>NZ_OMKA01000034.1 GCF_900299525.1 Aquimarina sp. Aq78
ACCAATAATAGGATTAAAATATAGATGTAAATCTATTTTAGGATTAAGTATAAATATGTAAACTTTTTTTAGGACGAGACACATTACCCGCCACAAGTTGCAAACTTGCGGTAGCGATCATTCTAGCGGCAGCAGGGATTATTCCATTTTTATCCTCTTCGTATCAGACAGCAAATAGACTTTTGGTTTATCATCATTCTTCTTGAATGTAATATAGATAAATTTATGATTGTCAGGTAAAACAGTATCCTTCAAAATTTTTCCATTTTCTTTGTCTCTTATACTTAACTTATAACTATCCTTAATGTCAATGAGAGGTATCTTTAATCTTGTAAAATCGTTTATACTCTTTGAAAATATTACTTTACTTTCTGATTTCAAAACATCATTCAAGTAAATTTCATAATTGTAATTCTCAAGATTTTTATTGTTTGTGTCTTTTATAATTATGTACAACTCACTTTTTGTACAAGACAAAAAAGAGGTGATAAATAATATTAGATATATGTATTTCTTCATATTAATTTGATTTTCTTATAATGGTAGGTATGATATCACCTTTTTTAACGTTAAAATCCCAAGGCTGTTTATTGCTTGAAGAGTTATATATCCAATTATTGGTTGAATAAGGTGCTTTTTGTGTTGGATTACCCTTATTGTGTTCAGCGCCTGCCATTATAAATAGTTGGCTTCCTGTGAAATGATTTCGATTATGTCCTTTTTGGTGTCCATAGGACATATAATTTGTGGTTAAATTTGTGGCTGAGTTATCATCTTCAAAACTATGTTCCAAACCGAATAAATGTCCTACTTCGTGTATATCTGTAGAACCATCAGCATCGTCATCTATGTATGCTATTTACCCACCTAATTCAGATGCGATACCATTCAATGATTCTCCATCATATTCAACACCATCCGTGATATAAAAAAACCACCCGAAGGTGGCTTTATTTTTTGTAACTAAATTAATTATTCTTTCTGAAGTAAACTGTCCTTTCTGTTAAAAAGGTATTCTTGTTAAAATACTCATATATTAAATCATTTTCATCTTTAAACATAATTACTTTATTTGCGGAATAACCTTTATTCAGATTCTCATTCAAATATATAGTATCAATATTTTTAGATGTTTTAATTATAATAGCATATTCAGGATTTAGAAAAGGCTTTTCTTTATATGGACTTTTTAAAACTTTACTGTAAATATTATTAAACCCTACAACATTATTTATTCTTAAGGAATCAATATCTCCATTACTTTTAAAATCCCAAAAAGTAGCTTCCGTAACATCATAAGATCTATCTACTTCTCCTGTATTTTGGTATAAAACAACTTCTTCGCTAGCTTGTCCATTACAACCAGAGCAAAAAATCATTATCAAACAAATCAATATTATATTCTTAATCATCGGCTTTAACTTTTAAAGGTTTGTTAGATGTAGGTGATTCAGTTCTTATCGCTGCACCTCTATGGTCATATCTTGTTGGTTCACCTAACGCTGTATTAATTTGATTACTTAATGTTGTAGTCCTTTTTTCTTCCGCATTTTTGTAATGTGGTCTTGTAAAATCATCTCTATTAGAAGTTGAGTAATCATATCTCCTTTTTATATATCCTTTCTTATCAGTATTATAATTATAACCGTGGACTAATTCATGTCCTAACTGTGCTGTAGGGGAGTTAATACCTGTGTTTTCAGTTGTTTCTCCTGTTTCTGTGGTTTTTTCTAACTCTTCTTTACTTGCTCCACTTTTATTGATAACAACTCCATAAGATGAACTAAAAGCAAGATCATTAGTCTTACGATCAAAAGCACTTCCTTTACCTTTTGATTTAACTATGCTAATATCATAATCATCGCCAAGTAAACTATCGAATAAATTAGTCTTTTCTCCATCTCCATTTAGGTCAATATTAAGAGCATCTGAGGAATATAATTTATCTAATGCTTTATATGTATCTCTTTCAAAATCATCTTCTATTGCATCATAATCTCGATTCTCTTCATAGGAGTAATCATTATTTCCTATCCTTATTCTTTCACCATCAGGATCAATAAAATAAATAGGATTGTTAAATGCATAACTATAAGGAGACCAATTCTCATAACCTTCTGCCAAGGGGTCTATATTGATCCAGCGTCCAAGAGAAGTATCAAAATTTCTCGATCCGAAGTCGTGCCACTCTAATCCCAGTTCGTTATTCTCTTCTTTCCCATTAAATCCGTAATTATGCTCTCTTCCTGTGATAGTATTGTTGTAACCCTTGTGTTCGAGCCCGAAAGGATAATAATTCTTCTCTTGCTGTACGATGATCCCTTCTTCGGTTTCTTGTACTACACTAATATCATCCAAATAGATCTCTTCTTCGGCAGCTATACTACTGGTTAATCCCAGTTTAATTCAGCTTAGCAGCATCTTGTTTGATCTGGTAGGTAGCTTCAAAATTACCTTCAGCAGCATCACCAGCAGAATACCATCCTGTACTCTTGTTGGCAGCATCAATCTCATTGACCAGTACACGCATCTTATATCCTTTGCCATTGGCATCCAGTTTCAGTCGTATCTTCACAGTTTCACCTGCACTAAAAGATTGTGTAATCTTCTTATTTGTACCACTGTACATATATCGTACCTTAACGCCTAAACGACCATTGGTTGCAGAGATAGCACCGCCACCCCAGCCATCGGTACTACTATCAAAAGTATCATTTAAAAAAGTCTTGTTACCACCTTTATTATAGCTTAAACGTATATTGCCTAAATGATCTTTATACTGATAGATGTACTTAAAGCCATCTGAGTGTTGTTCTACATACCTTTCTGAGGTATTAAAAAACTCCAGATTACCATTCTTATACACATAATTACCGGCATACTCAGTCTCTATTAAAGAACTTCCCTCTGTTGCAATCTTTTTTAATTTTGCTCCAGTGGCGTCGTAAATATAATTAATATTTCCAGAGCTATTGACAATAAAAAATCCACAACATTGCTGCTGTGGATTTAATACTATTTATTTTACCACTCTTACCGGTACTAGTTGCAAACTAGCACTAGCGATATACTATGCCCGAGCGGGGCCAGCTGGCCTGTTCGCTAAAAATACCCACTGGGTATTTTCTTTACGCTCCATCCTATTAAAGAACTTCCCTCTGTTGCAATCTTTTTTAATTTTACCCCAGTGGCGTCGTAAATATAGCTAATATTTCATTTGTTTAGTTTGCAAATATAACCAAGCACCAATTTGACCTACGTAGAGATACAAAACCCTTATTTAATAGGTTCTAAGCAATTTTAAGTAGTGTAAACAACATAAACAAGCCTCAATAAAGAGGCTTGTTTGTTTTGTAAGTTATTGATAGTCATTCTTAAAAACACGCTTTTTTTCAAAAGCACCAGTTTGGGACATTACCCCCATTACCCATTACCATTATTAAATTTCCGATTTTACCAAAAAAACCTTTTCAGTAATTTTATTATTATTCATTTTTAGATAATCTTCAAAACAAGTAATACACACCACTGGGTTTGAGCTAATTTTCGAAAATTCTTCTTCGAAAAGATTGAGATCCATTATATCTTTATAACCAGATATATCATCCTCTTTAGAAAAAAAATAAACAAAATCTTCATTCAACTCTTCAACTCTAAATATCAGCTTTAATATCTCCTCCTTGCCATCTTTTAAAAACGACTCATGAAGTTTGTTGCTCATTTGAACGATAAAACTTTTCCCATGTTTTTCACAAAGTATTGCTCCCATTTTTTATATTTTCTATTGATCAAATAATGTTTTAATAAATCCATACTCTCTTAACGAACTAGTTGGTACATTTAATCCCCCTTCGCGAAGAACATTACCAACATGATTAACACAAGAATTACATTTTTGATTATATGGACCTAATTGTTTCCCCACTTGACTACTCTGATAACCTTGAGCAGCTTTTGCATTTGGCAATCGAACTTTTGCAATATTCGAAGCCCCTTCTAGATTACTAGTTAAACGTATCGTGGTATCTCCACTAGTTATAACCTGATCTGTAGCTAATTTTGTGCCATTAACTTCTGTTTGGACTGCATAATGTCCAAATCTATTTGTACTTGTTCCTTCATAATGATAAATTGTTGCAGTACCTGAAGTATTAACTTTTTTAGGTCTAGCTTTCACTGGACCAACAAAAGAAAGAGCTGTTGCTGTTGCAGTAAAACCTAAAGCTCCTATGGCTTGCATATCTCCTTGACCAGCTTTATTACCAAGCTCTGCTGCTGCCATTGTATCGCCTAGACCATTAACATTGAGATTTATCGCAGCACTTGCATAATCTCCATCTAAAGCTTGAGCTATACCTGTTCCTTTTTGGATAGCATAATCTTGCGAATCAGTTTGAGGGTCGGACAAGCTCTCAACACCTGCTTTCATCCAACCAACATATAATTGTGCTACATTATTTCCTTGAGTTTGTTGACCAACATAATTAAGAGCAGCTCTTGCTATTTTTTTCCATCCTGGAAACGGCATTTTTCCATCAGGATCGACAAAATATATAGGATTATCAAAAGCATAGTTATAAGGTGAATGTCTACGCATTTTTTCTGCCAAAGGATCAAGATTCATCCATCTACCTAATGCAGGATTATAATTTCTAGCAGTAATATCTATCCAACCAAGACCTAACTCGTCTTGTTCTTCTTTTCCACCAAAACCATAATTATGCTTTCTACCATTCACAGCAAAATTGTATCCTTGATGTTGTAGTCCAAAGGGATAATAATTCTTCTCTTGCTGTACGATGATTCCTTCTTCGGTTTCTTGTAGTACACTAATATCATCCAAATAGATTTCTTCTTCTGCGGCTATACAACTGGTTAATCCCAGTTTGATATTTAGCTTAGCAGCATCTTGCTTGATCTGGTAAGTAGCTTCAAAATTACCTTCGGCAGCATCACCAGCAGAATACCATCCTGTACTTGCATTAGCAGCATTAATCTCATTGACCAGTACACGCATCTTATATCCTTTGCCATTGGCATCTAGCTTAAATTTGATCTTGATCGTTTCTCCAGCACTAAAGGATTGTATGATCTTTTTATTTGTACCACTGTACATATATCGTACCTTAACACCTAAACGACCATTGGTTGCAGATACGCCACCACCGCCCCAGCCATCGGTACTACTATCAAAAGTATCATTTAAAAAAGTCTTGTTACCGCCCTTGTTATAGCTTAAACGTATATTACCTAAATGATCTTTGTATTGATAGATGTACTTAAAGCCATCTGAGTGTTGTTCTACATACCCTTCTGAGGTATTAAAAAACTCCAGATTACCATTCTTATACACATAATTACCGGCATACTCAGTCTCTATTAAAGAACTTCCCTCTGTTGCAATCTTTTTTAATTTTGCTCCAGTGGCGTCGTAAATATAGCTAATATTTCCATTATGATCTGTATTATTTACAGTAACTGTTTTAGGTAAGTTTAAATGATTATAGGTAATCCCTGTAATCCCTTTGTTTTGATCCTGGATCATATTACCATTAGCATCATAAACAAAGTCATCATTGGTATTGGTACCATCTTTAAATCCATAGGTTTTGTTTCCTATATCGGCTACACTTAAGAGTTTGTTTCCTGCATCATAGGTATAGGATAATATATCCATATCGGTAAACACGGTACTGTTCTGCCACCCATCTCGGGTAAGGTTTGTGATATTACCTACCTTGTCATACGATACCGATGCCAGATCATAGTGGCCATCACTACTACGTCCTTTGGTGATTCGATTTAACGCATCATATTGGTATCCATATCCTCTTTTGGTATTGTCGCTAACCGTTTTCCATGTGGTCTCACTAATATTACCATTATACAAATCCGCTGCTCCCAGGTTTTCTGTAGTGGTATTGTAATTGATTCCAAAAGCAAACAGATCATTCCCCAGGTTATTTACATCATTGATCCCTTTTAGCCACCCTCTTACATTGTATTTGTAGTGTATATCCTGTAATGCATTACCTACTTTCTTGGATACTAACTGCCCTAAAGCATCATAAGTATTGGCTGCTATCACTTCTGGGTCCTGGGTATTGATCTTTTGGGTTTGGGTGAGTGCTCTACCCATATGATCATACGTAAAGGTATCTGTCGTTACAATCGCTGCATGACTATCTTTAATATGCGTGGTTGTGGTTTCTTCTACCTTACCCACAAAATCCAGCTTGGTTTCTATAACATCTGTAGTGTTTAGATATTCGTTCTTACTGGCTACATATATTGGTCTTGATTTGGTATCATAATAAGTAACGGTAGTGATCCAATCCAGAGTTTCTAACACCCGTACTTTGCTTACTACTGGTAAAGATTTGGTTTGTGCTCTGGGGGTTACACCATATACAGTGGCTGGTGCATTAAAAAAGGCATCTTCACTGCCTAAAACAGTATAATCTCCATAATAATTGATGGTGAGTAGTGTAGCATTGGTCACTTTGGGATAACCCCCATCATTATAGTAGAGTTGTACCCCATCGACTAGTACAGGAGCAATACGTTCTACCCACAACACATCACTATAGGTAGTAGCATCTGCTTGTATGACAGCACGATTCCTGGCATCGGTGATCTTACCCGTATAGGCCACCCGACCAAAGGCATCATATTTGGTATAGAGCCATGCATTGGCTGCTTTTAGATTTGCATCCTGGGTCATAATCGGCTGATCTAGTGTGTTATATACTATGTATTCCTTGTCTTTACCAGGAATCTTCTTCTCGATCAATCGGTTTCTATAATCATATTTATATTGGTAGCACAATTCGGCAAGCTCGGTAGCAGAGATACTTGTAGTACTTGTATCTACTTTGGGAGGTACTACATACGTTAAATTCCCAAATCTATCATATACATAATGCGTATCATGCGCCTCGACTACGCTCGGCGCCCCAACATTGGCATAGGTTCTTTTTAAGATCACTCTACCTAGTTTGTCTTTGTATTCTTTGGTAGTATGATTGTTTCCATCTGTCGGAGTCCAGTTTTCATCTTTGGTGATCGTCACATATAATTGATTAGGATCATAATGACCATCTTTTACCAAAGTCGGTTTTTCGGTATCGTCTCCTGTAAAGTTGACTTTAAAATATACTACTTCATTAGTTACATTGGTATCCCAATCAAATTTAATGGTATGATCTGTATCACTATCATGATCTGCTTTCCAGGCTTTACCCGGGGCTCCTTGCTCTATCACACGATTAAGTGGTGATTTCTCAAATACACTTTCTGAGTAGGCATTTACTTCTCCCAGATTAGCATTCGTAATCCCAGGAAAATCAGCAGTATAAGTATCTTTGTAATATTGATTAATATCGGTATTGACATCGATATCTTTATAACTCCCGATGGTATTACTTGCCTCAAAAGGCAGGTATTGTTTGTCCTGTCTGCCATAGGCATCATAAGTGATATGGGTTACAATATCCTTACCATCTCGTGAGGCTTTGATTGCTCGTTGTTGTATGGGTCTACCCAGTCCATCAAAATAGGTAACACTTTCTATCGTTTTATCAATATCATTGATATTGGTACAATTTACAGCCTCCATCTGGGCAATAGTCATGGCCGTTTGAGGAACTGTTGAATGTATATAATTCTTATCGGATAATACTACCTGGGCCTGAAGATTTACTCCC
>NZ_OMKA01000032.1 GCF_900299525.1 Aquimarina sp. Aq78
TGCTTAAATTCTTCACTATACCTATTCTGCCATTTTGTTGAATAAGTTTTTGAATATCTATCCATTATATTACACTTTTGTGTAAACCTATTTCAGGACAAGACAAGGACGAAAATTGTGCTCCAAATGAATCCTTATCTCTTTATCTAGTACATGTAGTTGAACAAAAAAAGATGACATTGGAAGAGTTTTGTGAATGGGAAGGAGTGGTTCAAATCCCCTGATGGCGAAAGTATGCCGTGATTGCTAGTGCCAGTTTGCAACTGGTACCGTCACTGCTTGGTTTAGCGTAAGAGTAAGAAACAAATCATATATAGATAAGAGCTACTGTAACAGGTAGCTTTTATTGTTTGTATATGTTGGCTACATTTTTGGTGTTAAAAATGCATGCTAATTATATATGGTAGTAAATAGGATGTCCACCTGCTAGCGCTCGTCTGTGACGGGGCACAAGTTGCAAACTTGCGCCAGCGTGGGGAATCTATAGTAGAAAACCCTCAAGAAAGTAGAAAAGAATGGTTATTATGGATGTTTGAAAAGGCAGGGAAAGAAAAAGGTAATGTGAGTACATATCAATTCTGGCAGCATCATAATAAACCTATAGAATTATGGTCGGATAAAGTTATTCAACAAAAAATAGATTATATTCATGCTAATCCAATCGAGTCAGGTTTTGTGACCGACCCTATCGATTGGAAATATAGTAGCGCAAGAAACTATCAGGAGAATCATACAGTTTTAAAAATTGATAGTGATGGAGTTTTATTAGGACTGCCTAAATAGTTGTAATTGTATGAGGCACAAGTTGCAAACTTGTGCCAGCAGGGGACCGACCCTATCGATTGGAAATATAGTAGTGCAAGAAACTATCAGGAGAATCATACAGTTTTAAAAATTGATAGTGATGGAGTTTTATTAGGACTGCCTAAATAGTTGTAGTTGTATGAGGCACAAGTTGCAAACTTGCGCCAGCAGGGGATTGAACATATTTGGAATGAAGCTTCAAAAGAATTTGTGCCAAAATAAATTTTTATAAAAATGGAAGTAATTATAAGTGATATTGCAAAAGCTAATGAAATCTTAGCTGAATATAAAGGGGCAAAAGTAGAATTGTGGTCTTTTGATAGATTTCATGAAAAAATACAACTGTTAATAAATTTCTCTGATAATGAAAGTGTAATTTTTTTAACCCTTATTAGTTCTACGTATTTTAGTGGAAGTTTATATTGGTTAGACTCCGAGCTAAGAATAACTGAGCATGAGGGTTCAGATGGTTGGGATATAGCAAGAATTACTGATTTAAGAACAGGCTATTATATTGAATTTTCTAGGGAATTTGTCTTGAAAAAAGGTTCAGAAGACGACTTTCTTAAGGAATTTGGACCAGATCTCAGCTAGCACTCGTCTGTGAAGGGTGCCGGTAAAGTTTAGGATGGTAGAGAAGATAAAATATAAGATAAAAGCTACTTTTTATAGTAGCTTTTGTTGTTTTAAGAAAAGTAATGATGATGAGTCTTTAACATCATCGAGGGGCTCAAATTATTCTGTGGCATGATATATGTAATGTTAAAAATAGCGACGCTATTATGCTAACTTTTTAAAATAATCCCAAATCAGTGCTGTTAGAGTTTTGAAAACAGCGTATGAAATTATAAATTTGAACACCTAAAATAAATTGCTATGATCTACCGAATAAACCTTCAGAACGTAAAGAAAATATTACTCATGCTAGTGGTTTCTTGTTTTTTTATGCAAGTAAATGCACAAAATGAGCTTGTTTCTATTCAATCTATTAGTGATCAGGAGTTTGAGGTAAGGAGTCTTAATGGTATTCCTTTTACAGTAGTTCTGGAAGAAAGTAATAATGATGGGCAATTTCATTTAGGGATCAATAATAGCCTTACTTTTAAGGTTGGAGATATGATTGCCAAAAGAAGTACTGTTAGGATTGTATTTGAAGATGAATTATATCACTCTTTAGAGAATAAATTGATTAAACAATATCAAACAGATTTGCAATGGATCGAAAACTTACTTGGTGTTAAAGAAGGGGAGTTTAAAAAATTGCCTTCTCGTCCTGTTTTTACAGATAATGGTTTAGAGAAACTAAAAGGGACAGTATTTGAGTATGTTAATACCGATCAAAAAGAAGAAGACTTCTATAAGTGGATAGAAAAAATAAACTATTCTGTTGGTGCAGTGAAATATTTTAGAGATTTATTTGCCGCATCTAATGGTGAAAATAATGAGCAAAGACATCATTTTTTACCAATCAATGTGTATGATGCACTTCAAAGAAACAGATAGAGTTAATCTACTTATCTGAAAAGGAATGGAGCTTTATTTCATATAAAAGACCGAACATAGTTCAGTCTTTTATAAATATATGCTATTCGGGTTAAACTCCATTTTGATAGCAACAACAATTCGATTAAATACTTACAATGAGCATTAGACTCTAAATCCGCAGATTTATTGCTATTGCATTCATGATTATTGTTTTTTAATGATTGTACCGAGTTTAGAGAAAGATAGTAATGTATCTAGTTTGCATTCATATCTTTCTTTACGAGTTCTAGTTTTACGGTTATCTCAATGTCTTCACCTACAACCAGACCACCATGTTCTGTCTTTGCGTTCCAGGCAACTCCAAAATCGGTTCTATTTATAATTCCGGTAATCTTAAATCCGGCTTTGGTATTTCCATTACCATCGTTAGCTATAATGCCACCATGAGAAACATCTAGTGTTACTTTTTTTGTGATACCTCGCATGGTTAAATTTCCTTTTAGCTGATATCTCTTTTTACTTTTCTTTTTAAAGAACGTACTGGTAAAAGTGATCTTAGGATTCTTTTCGACATAAAAAAAATCTTCTGATTTTAAATGACCATCTCTTTTAGCATTATCGGTATCGATAGAGTTGGCATCGATCTCGAAAGTAATTTCTGCGTTCGAGAAATCATTCTTGTTGCTTATAAAACTTCCGTCAAAAGAGTTAAAGCTTCCGTCGACCTCAGAGATGACTAAATGTGAAACCGAAAAACTGACTTTTGAATGATATGGATCTACTTTCCAGGTAGTTTGTGCAAATGAGTATGTTGTTGCTATAAATGCGATTAATACTGCTAATTTCTTCATTTTATAATATTTTAATATTCTGATTTAGTTTGTGTAATAGAATTTTTCGTTGATGATTTGACCGTTTTCCCAGCGTTGTATCGCTAATTGAAGATAATTTCTGGTTCCCCATTCTTTATGATCAAAATCAAAAGCCCATTGTACAACAGAGATAGTATCATTGATCAATACATTTGTTACTTCGGCATTTCTAAATTGAGTGATATTGCTTACAAAGGCTTTTTCTAATTCTCTATTGGCATCTTTACCAAATGTAGGAGGATTTTCATTTTCTTGCATGATTACATCATCTGCATAAAATTTTTCAAATGCTTCTAAGATTAGACCTTTTTTGATCATGGCATTAAGGGCCATTACCTGTTCTTTTACATTTGTTTTTGTTACTTCTGTCATGAGTATCTTTTTTATTAATAATACTGCAAAGATGTAACGAGATTAAAAGCTACGCATTCACTTAGGTTAACTAATATTGGAGGTGCTGTTTTTATTGAAGATTTGTTTACGAATACGACTTAAAGATTGAGGTTTTATACCTAAATAAGAAGCAATTAATAACTGAGGTACTTTTTGAATAATTTCGGGATGCTCTGTTACAAGTTCTAAATAACGCTGCGGTGCAGACTTGCTTGTAAGCCCAGAAATACGTTGCAAAGTGCTTATGTAAGCTTTTTGGATAAGGAGTCTTTGAAAACGTTCAAAAGCAGGAATAGTATCACAGGTCTTTTCAAAGTTATCTTTGTTTATGATAATGAGTTTGGTTTCTACAATCGCTTCAATGTTTAATTTTGAAGGCTCTCCAGAAAGGAAGCTGTACAAATCAGCTATCCAATAATTCTCTAAGGCAATTTGTACTACATTTTTTTCACCTTTTTCATCAATTGAATACGAGTACAATCCGCCTGAAACTATAAAAGTAATATAATTAGCCACTTCGCCTTCATTTAAGAAATGCTCATTTTTGTTTACCACAATAGATTTCGTTTGAGCTAAAAACTCTTCAAATTCAGTTTCGGTAATCGTAGTTTTTTCTAAAATGTTTTTATAAAGAAGTTGACTCATATACTCTTTTTTGTATAATGTGCGTTTCAATAATGATTAGCCAGTTTAAATGTACTTATCTTTTGAGTTGGTAACGTTTAAAATCTTATTATTTTTTTCTCTCTTACTATTGATCTTCCTATAGAAAAATCTTTGCAAGTCTATTTTCAGTTTTTATATAATTCAAGCATTTGCCATTTCTTTGAGCTTCTTTTATTTCTCGTAAAACTCTTTTATAGTAATGTTTTTCCCTTTTGTCAATCTTTTTAACTCCTTTAAAAGATAATATCGATGCATAAACCCAGTCAAAACAACAATTCTTTTTCCTTTGTTCTGCTCTGAAATTTTCATGATATTTTTTGCCATGGTTTGATTTCTAACATCCCAAAAATCTGCCCATAGTTGGTAGCCATCTCTATAACTTATTTTTTCTCCATTGGGTTTGGTTAAAAAACGATTTTCAAATTCATCACGAACATTTGTAATTTTTGGGATCATTTGATATTGATAAAATTGACGTTGCTCACAGATGCTATCTGTTTGAGGGTTGTTAAAGTTTTCTGGAGATTTCGAAGCACGCACTTTTAATGGTTCTAAAAGAGCAGTATAGGTATTAAAAATTTTTGATTGAGATGCGGTTAATAATTTTGCATTATTTAGACTGTCTAAAAGCTTTAGTGTTAATCCATCTGTAGGGCGCATTCCTTTGTCAATTCTATATTGATTTCTACCTTCAAACTCATAAGGTCTTAAATGCGTTTCTGGATATTTCTCTATATACATTTTAGAAGCCATCCCTTCATTTTCATTATACGGTTTATTAAATTTAAAATCAGGAGTAAAAAATGAAGAATCTATTTCGTGTAAGATAAAATCTGGCTTAATTTTTTCTAAAATATTAAAAAGTATTTCGGGATTATAATTAGGCGCAGGTTTGTGTAAGTTACCAATTACAGTTATTTCGGTTACCTTTTCTGTTTTACAAGAAAAAATTGTTACTATTATTAAAAGAAGAGTTATTATTTTTTTCATTTTATTCTTAATGTTAATTCCAATAATGTTTATGAGTGTTTAAAATCTACTTCTAGTAATGAAAAAATCTCACTGTCTAAATATTTTCCATCGAAATAGTAATTTTCTTTAAAATACCCTTCTTTTCTAAATCCTAATCTGTGTAATAGCTTCTTAGAGCTTTCGTTTTCAGGATTTACATTGGCTTCAATACTATGTAGGTTTAAGTTGTTGAACCCAAATTTAATTAGCTCAATTATTGTTTCTTTCATAAAGCCTTTACCCCAAAATTGTGGTTTTAAAGTATATCCTATTTCAGCTCTATGATTTTCTCTAAGTATTCTCCAATATGAAAAATCACCAATAAATGTGTTTGTTGATTTTTCTATAATAGCCCAAAATAGCCCGTTTCCTTTTTTATAGGTTTCTATGTTTTTTGAAATAAAATTTTTAGAATCTTGTAATGTTGTATGAGGATTTGAATCCATATACTTCATCACATCTTTATCTGTTCGAATACTCTGAATATCTGAAGCATCACTTATAATAAATTTTCTAAATATGAGTCTTTCACTTTCTAATTGAGGAAAGTCTTGAAAATAAATATCATTAATCATTTTTATTATTTCTGTAATTGGATTTGTTATTAAAGTATAATTCTCGTCTTGTACCTCCTTCATTAAACAATTTGCGCATTCGCTTTTTTTGTCCTTTGGTAAATATAAACATAGCATTATCATTTACATAATCCATGAAATTCATGAACATATTATTACTACCAAAAGAAAATTGAGGATGAATAAGATGTTAAGGCTCAAAGGTTTTTTTATGGTTTCGATGAAAGCAAAACTCATAATTCCATAATGAATAAAAATTCATCTAGATCACTTTTTCATGCTATTTACTTCTTTAGAAGGTATTCTTTAAAAAGAAGTCAGTTTTAAAAAACCTTTTTGCTTAGATCATGTTTATACAGTTTTTGAATTATAAGCACAAAGATGTAAGTGAATTATATGTAATGCATTCACCTAGGTTAATTAATACAGTATTGCGGTAATAGTTAAGAAAACTTCATTTGACAAAGGTTTGTTGTTGGGTGAAGTGTAGAACCACGAGAAAAGTAGCTTTGTGAAAACAAAAAATACCTTGAGATATTTTAGAATTATTGAGAACAAGTATATTGGATACTATCTAAAAAAGTAAAATCAGAAAGGAAAGAAATGGTTATGACCATTTCTTTCCTTTCATTTTATCAAGTAAGAAACTTATGTCATCCTCGGACCCCATAGTTACTCGTGCCCAATTCGATTTCGTTGGCCAACCACCGGCAAGCAAAATTTTATTTTTCAACATAAGTTCTTTGTAAGCTTTAAAGTTTTTAACATCAAAATATACGAAGTTAGCTTCACTGCTAATGTAATTCAACCCAAGTTTTTCAAGTTCATTGTAAAATGCATTTCGTATTTTGATATTGTTATTCTTTGATGTTTCCAGGAATACATCATCTTTTAATGAAGTAATTGCGGATGCAACGCTAAGTGAATTAGGCATGTTACCAGGAAATCCTAAAGTGAATTTTTTCTCCATTTCTGTTATAAGTGATTCTGGACCTAACATAAAACCAATTCGTAAACCCGCTAAACCATATATCTTAGAGAAAGTACGAGTAACAAGAACATTTTTTCCTTCTGCAATAAGAGGTACCATTGATTTATTTCGCCAGGAGTTCATAAAATGAATGTAAGCCTCATCAACAAGTACGGTAGTCTTATCAGATACAAGCCTGCAAAACGATTTTAATCTTTCGGTTTCTATGACACTTCCTGTTGGGTTATTAGGATTGCAGAGCGTTAAAAGACTTGTTTTAGAACTAATTCTGGATTCCATTTCTGTCAAATTCATTTTAAAATCTGAATCTACTTCAACTGGTGTGACTTTTGCTCCAATCTTTCTGGCAAAAAGTCCAACTACGTCAAATGTTGGACTGGGAACAATTATTTGTTCCCCTTTACTTCCAAAATGAGTTGCTGCCCATATTAAAGGTTCAAAAGATCCATGCCCCAGTAGTACATTCTCGGGCTTCAACCCCTCTTGCTTTGCTATCAATTGTTTTAAGGCCTTCGCATCATATTCATAAAAAGTTGAGTATCGATTGCTACGAAATATAACTTGCTTGATTATATTTTCTACATTTTTGCTCGGACCAAGATGATTTTCATTGTAAAGTAACCTTCTTACAGCACTTTTGTTATTATTGTCTTTTTTTCTATAATAGTCTCCGTTATTTTCAGAAAAAACATCCAAGGGAAATAGACTTAAACCTGCAGATGTTGCCAAAGAGTTTTTTAACCATTGTCTTCTATTTATTGTATCCATAATTTTAAAGTTTTTTCTAAATCAACTAAAAATTAGGCATACTGTCTATCGAATTCATGAATCCAATAGAGATTTAATATTAGGAAACTATTCGGGTAATATTTTTTAATCGATATTCAGATGGTGTAGATTTTGTAAATGACTTGAATGCTACGTTAAAAGAAGAAAGGCTGTTGAAACCTGAATCTAAAGCAATAGCTAGAATTTTTGTGTTTGGATGACTGGTACTTAGGAACTCTTTTGCCTTTTTTATTCTATATTCATTGATGAAACTTGCAAAATTCTTGTTGGCGTGTTTATTTATTATCATAGAAATATCTCTAGGAGATAAATTAAGTCTGGAAGATAAAGATGCTAATTTTAAATTAGGATCTAAATAAAGATTATCTTCCTCTATTAACTTTCTTATCCGGTTTAGGTGGACTTCACCATCTTCTATAGTAATATTCGAATTAAGATATTTTTCTTTATAGTTTTTGTCAAATATTCCTTTTCTATCGAAAGCTAAAAAAAGAATGATAAACATTAGAATTGAGAATGCAACTACACCAGCAGAATAGACAGGAATTAACTTAATAAATATTAAAGCATAAACTACCCACACCAGACAAAGAGCCAAAACCAATAGAATATACCATTCCCTCACTTTTTTATTAACTGTAATTTGTCGTTTCTGAGAGATAAACAGACTTGCAATTACATAAGAAAATGAATGCACTAAGATGAAACTATAACTCAATTTCCAAAAATTACTATTAATTTCATTAGGGATATCATCACAAAAAATAACATAAATAAAACTAGGAATAAAATGAAATATTACTGACTTCAATTGAATTCTTGTTTTAATGAAGAGTGAACATCCATAGATATATAATAAAGGACCGACTGCTAAATTCGCTGCTAGGCCTAGATTCTTAATGAAAACAGGAAGCTCTATATAATTATAAAAAACGGATTTGGTAATCCTTAACGTTAGCACGATAAGTAATATTCCTAATATTGTGTTCTGGACTTTTTTAATTCTAAGTAAATAAATTCCAAAGAACAAACTTATTCCAAGTCCAATACCACTTATAATTGCTATTAATAATTTGATTATCATATTTTTCAAAAGCTATCCTTAAAGATAAACTTATCAGGCCACAAAAATTGAATTTTACTGTTGTTTTTTGCCTTTTGTTAAGACTAGTATATTAATTCCATTTCTACTTTATTTTATTAAGATACTTTTAATAAAAAGCAGTGGCAGCACACCTTTTTACTTTAAAAACACTCAAAACCCACTTATAGAAGTGGGATAGGGTACTTATATAAGTACCCTATCCTATGGTTTATGTCTATAGGGGGTACTTAGTGTAGTGGGTATGCTATAGTGAATACGCGGCTTGGGGTACTTCAAAGATAGGCTGGGGGTACTTCGATTAGAGGTGATCCCTGTGTTGAACAGAAGTGTGGCCTGTGTTAAACATAGGACATACCTGTCTTTGCACTAGGGAGGGGGTACTTACGAAGTACCCTTTCGATGATTATGGTGTGCTAATTTTTTAACAAATAAGAGGTGTCTATAGTTAGAAAGAGCATGATTAAAAAAACACATTTATAATATCTTTGACTGCGTAGCTCAAAGCAGTGTATCTTCGATTATTTCCCGATACAGAAATTAGCAAAGATATTACCCAGCAGATCATCACTGGTAATTTCTCCTGTAATTTCACCAAAATGATATAACGCCTGACGAATATCGATCGCCATTAGATCTCCAGAAAGCCCAGTGTCTAATCCGTATTGTACTTTCTGTATTTCTTCTAAAGCTTTTAATAAAGCATCATAGTGACGAGAGTTGGTAACAATAGTCTCATTATTACGTAAAGCACCAGTGTTTACAAACTCAAGAAGTTTAGCTTGCAAGGCTTCAACACCAGTATTTTGTTTTGCTGAAAGCAGGTGGATATTTTCAATTTCAGATGTCAGAGTTGAAATTTGATTATCATCAAGTTTGTCTACTTTATTAGCCACAATAATTAGTGGTTTTTGTGGGTACTTATTTTTTATCTTTCCTATTTCTGTTTTCAGTTCTAAAATACGATCAATAGTTAGTAGAGAACTATCAACTAAATAGATAACTACCTGTGCTTGTTCAATTTTTTCAAATGTCTTTTGAATACCGATACTTTCTACTACATCTTTGGTTTCTCGTATCCCGGCAGTGTCTATAAACCTAAAACCTATTCCGCCAATATTAATTTCATCTTCTATAGTATCACGAGTCGTTCCTGCAATATCAGACACGATAGCTCTTTCTTCATTTAGTAATGCATTAAGCAAAGTAGATTTTCCAACATTTGGCTCTCCAACAATAGCTACCGGAATCCCATTTTTGATAACATTACCAACAGCAAAAGAATCGATAAGACGTTTTAAAACGTTTATAATTCTGGCGATTAGATCCTTAAACTGAGTGCGATCTGCAAATTCTACATCTTCTTCGGCAAAATCTAACTCTAGTTCTATTAAGGAAGCAAAATTAAGGAGTTCATCTCTTAATTTTTGAATCTCATTAGAAAAACCACCTCGCATTTGTTGCATTGCGATTTGATGAGAAGCTTCAGAATCAGACGCGATAAGATCGGCCACAGCTTCGGCTTGAGAAAGATCTAGTTTTCCATTAATAAATGCACGTAGTGTAAACTCTCCGGCATTAGCCATTCTACATCCTTCCCGTAGTAATAATTGAATAATTTCCTGTTGGATATATACAGAACCGTGACAAGAAATCTCTATTGTGGGTTCTCCGGTATATGAATTAGAGTCCTTAAAAATAGAAACCAAAACTTCATCAAGCGTTCTATTCTGATCAACAATATGCCCCAAATGGATAGTATGACTTTTTTGAGCACTTAATTCTTTTCCGCTAATAGATTGAAATAGAGGAGAACAGATAGTGATAGCCTCTTTTCCAGAGACACGAATGACAGCTATAGCCCCCGCTCCTGATGGGGTTGCTAATGCTACTATGGTATCCTGTGCGATCATATGTTTTATCTATAAAATGCAAAAATAGGCATTAATAAATATTTTTTAAATTTTGGTTGCCAAACTTTTTTGAAGAGTTGTTTTTCTTTTCTAACTTGCAGTAGGAAGAAGAAAATACTTCAGTATTAACCAACTTACTCCCTTCGGAAAAAAAAAGAATAAGAGAAAATCGCTGGTTTTTGATTGATTAAAAATTAGATGACCAGTTAGTGGAATACAATTTTGTAGCAACTAATGATGCTACAAGAGTTTTTGTACTAACTAAATTTAATATCTAACCTAATAATTTTTAATCTTAATTCCTATGAATTCAAACAACACAAACTCAGTTCACATTAATTATCGGCACTCGATACATCGAGCATGTATGCTGTTATGCATCATTTTTATGCTGATACCATTTATTAATTTTGCTCAAGATGAACTGCCACGACATTATACAAAGTATAATATGGAAATAAAACCTGATGGCAATCAAAGTAAAAGCAACTCACAGGTTATTACACAAACCATATCAGAAAAAGGAGCTTCCTGGTTGCGTTTGTTTCTTAAAGATGTAAACCTTGGAAACAAGAGTACATTAACCATTACATCGACATTAGACGGGGCTACACAAATATTAACATCCAAGACCATCAAGGACTGGAAAAATACCACAGCCTATTTTAATGGTGATAAAATAACTTTAGAGTTAACTGTAGCACCTGGAGAAAGTGCTATTGGACTGACTATTGCAGAGTTGGGAGTTGGTGAAAATGATCCAGGGTCAAAATCTCAATGTGGTTCAACAGATGATAGAGTAGACTCAACCGATAATGCAATCGGACGAATAGTTCCTATTGGTTGTACAGGTTGGATTATTACCAATGGTAAATTAGTTACTGCAGGGCACTGTGTAGGAAGCAGAGCGCAACTTATAGAATTTAATGTACCTAAATCTAATCCAGACCGTACGATTGTACATCCTGGGCCAGAAGATCAGTATCCAATAGGTAATTTTGTTACCAATTATGTTAGAGGAAGACCCGAAACAGACTGGGCTGTGTTTACCGCTAGTGCAAATTCGCAAACAGGACAAACACCTATCCAGGCACAAGGAAAATCATTTAATGTAGTACAAAGTGCTCCTGGAAATAATATAACAATAACAGGGTTTGGTACAGATACAGGTGTTGATAACCAAACACAGCAAACGCATACTGGGCCATTATCATCTGTTAATAATACATTTGTGAGATATAGAACAGATACGACTGGAGGAAACTCAGGAAGTCCTATTATTGACACCGCAACAGGAAATGCAGTAGGAGTTCATGCTTATGGAGGATGTTTTGGATCTGGAGGTTCTAATTATGGAGAAAGAGCTACAATACCTGATTTTTGGGATGCAATGGGGCTAGGAGGAACTTCACAAACTGGTCCATTTTATATTCAGAGTCCTGATGTTGGTAGAAGATTGCAAGCCACTGCAACTGTTCTAAGACACAGACCTACTACAAATGCCGGTAATTGGGTGCAATGGTATAAAATCGATGCAGGTAATAATAGATATTACTTAAAAAATAAAAAAAATAATAAGTACATTCAGAGAACTTCTAGTAACGCACTAAATATGGTTACTAACCAAAGTAATGCTACTAAATTCTTTACAACCAATGTAAGCAATGGTTTTGGTAACATAAGAGTAGATGGCTCTAACCAAAATATTAGAAGAAACAATAGAAACGGACAGAATAATGACATAAGCTGTTCTACAGTAACTACAGTAGGTAGCTTTACTAAATGGAAATTTATAAATGTTAGTTCTTCATTAATAGCTGAATCTGGGCAATCAGAAGCCGTTGAAAATATTAATACTTTTAGTATGTATCCTAATCCAGCGAATGATATTGTTACCCTAAAAGGAATTTCTGACGGATCTAGTATAAGTATTTATTCACTTACTGGTCAAAAAATTAAAGAAGTTGTTTCTACTGGTACAAATCAAGATGTCAATGTTAGCAAATTAAGCAGAGGTATCTATATGGTTAGAATAGTAGCTTCTAATGAAATAGTTAAATTACAAAAATTAGTCATTAAGTAAACAGAAAAATTAATAATAGACTAATCAATAAAACAAACAATAGATATTAAATTTAGTTTTTAAAGTAAAGCATCTCAGAATCTTTTCTGGGATGCTTTTATAATAGTATCTTTTTGATATTGTTAAGTAGAGTAAACTCTTCAGCATTAGTCATTCTATATTCTTTCCATAGTATTTTAAATTTTGGTCGCATACTTTTTTGAAGAGTTGTTTTTCTTTTCTATCTTGTAGCAGGAAGAAGAAAAAATACTTACAGTATTAACCAACTTATTCCCTTCGGAAAAAAAAGAATAAGAGAAAACCGCTGGTTTTTGATTGATTAAAAATTGGATGACCAGTTAGTGGAATACAATTTTGTAGCAACAAATGATGTTACAAGAGTTTTTGTACTAACTAAATTTAATGTCTAATCTAATAATTTTTTTAATCTTATTCTTATGAACTCAAACAACACAAACTCAATTCACATTAATTATCGGTATTCGGTACACCGAATATGTATGCTATTATGCATCATTTTTATGCTGATACCATTTATTAATTTTGCTCAAGATGAGCTGCCACGACATTATACAAAGTATAATATGGAAATAAAACCTGATGGCAGTCAAAGTAAAAGCAGTTCACAAATTATTACGGAAACTATATCAGAAAAAGGAGCTACATGGTTACGTTTGTTTCTTAAAGATGTAAACCTGGGAAACAAAAGCACGTTAACCATTACATCAGCATTAGATGGGGCTACACAAACATTAACATCTAAGACCATCAAGGACTGGAAAAATACTACAGCTTATTTTAATGGTGATAAAATAACTCTAAAGTTAACTGTAGCACCAGGAGAAGATGCTATAGGTTTTACTGTTAATGAAGTCGGGGTTGGTGAAAATGATCCAGGATCAAAATCTCAATGTGGTCCAACTGATGATAGGGTAGATTCTGCTGATAATGCAATCGGACGAATAGTTCCTATTGGTTGTACAGGTTGGATTATCACTAATGGTAGACTGGTTACTGCGGGGCATTGTGTAGGGAGCAGAGCACAACTTATAGAATTTAATGTGCCTAAATCTAATCCAGACCGTACGATTGTACATCCTGGGCCAGAAGATCAGTATCCAATAGGTAATTTTGTGACACCGTACACAAATAATCCAAGTCAGGCTAATGATTGGGCAGTATTTACAGCTAGTGCAAATTCACAAACAGGCCAAACACCTATACAGGCGCAGGGTAAATCATTTAATGTAGTACAAAGTGCTCCTGGAAATAATATAACAATAACAGGTTTTGGTACAGATACAGGTGTTGATAACCAGACACAGCAAATTCATACAGGACCATTATCTTCTGTTACAAACACGTTTGTAAGATATAGAACAGATACAACCGGAGGAAATTCGGGAAGTCCAATAATAGATGCTGCAACAGGAAATGCAGTTGGGGTTCATGCCTACGGAGGATGTTCTGGATCTGGTGGATCTAACTCAGGAGAAAGAGCTACAATACCTGCTTTTTGGAATGCTATGGGACTTGATGGAAACCCGCCAACCGATGAATGTACAGGAGATATAGCTTCTTTCCCTTATAGTGAAAGTTTTGAGGGTAATATAGGAGCTTGGAAACAAGCCGGCGGAGATGATTTAGATTGGACCGTAAATTCTAATGGCACTCCTTCTAATGGTACTGGACCAAGTGGTGCTGTAGATGGTAATTCATATATCTATGTAGAAGCATCTGGAAACGGAACAGGATTCCCTTCTAAAAGAGCGATCCTAAATTCACCTTGTTTGAATTTTACGAGCCTTACAACTCCTAAACTAAGTTTTCAATACCATATGATAGGTAGCGCAGTGGGAACATTAACTGTGGAAGCCAGAACAAATAATACGGGAAGCTGGTCAAGTGTATTTACCAAAACAGGAGCGCAGGGAACAGATTGGAATGCTGCATATGTAGATCTTTCTACATATGCCGGTAATGCAAGTGTACAGCTAAGATTAAATGTGGTAACAGGAAGCAGTTGGCAAGGAGATATTACTATTGATGCACTAAAAATCACTAACGGTACAGTAACACCCCCAGTATGTACAGCTTTAGATTTTAATGATTTTACAATCACAGCATTCTCTAATCAGGATACTGCAGGCAATTCCTCAATCCAAAGCGGGGGAGCAGCACTTTCTTTACAAAATAATACCTGGAAATATATTGCTATGAATTATACTGTAACTGCTAATACAGTAATAGAGTTTGATTTTAGTAGTACTTCTGAGGGAGAAATTCACGCAGTTGGTTTTGAAGACGATAATACACTAACCTCTACGAGATATTTTAAAGTTCATGGTACTCAAAATTATGGAGTAACTAACTTTGATGATTATTCTAGCGGTACAAAAAAGTATGTCATTCCGGTAGGGAATTTTTATACTGGTAGTATGGATAGACTGGTTTTTATAAATGATAATGATGCTGGTAGTGGAAACAACTCTATTTTTAGTAATGTGAAAATATATGAAGGTTCTTGTGGGCAATCAGCGACTTCTGAAACTTTAATAGCTCAGTTAGAATCAGTTTCGCCAATTCTTGGGGATGAGAATGAAGGTGATCTAGCAGGATTAAGTATAAAACCAAACCCTGCAAAAGATGTCTTTTCATTGTATTTAAGTCAATATGCAAAAGGAAATATATCTGCAACTATTTATACGATTCTGGGGAGTAAAAAAGCTCGGATAAATATGCAACCAGGTATCAATACAATCTCGGCCCGAAACCTATCATTGGGTAGAGGGATTTACTTGATTAAAATCGATAGTAGTACTGGGGAATCTGCTACTAAGAAACTAATCGTGAATTAACACTGTATATAGAAGACATTAAATTTATTAATTAGTAAACACCTCGATTTTATGTCGAGGTGTTTTTTTTAGTTAAAATATACTGTGGTAGATGAATTATTGTAACGAATCGCTATTTTTCACTCATATACATCTAGATTGTGAATGCTATATTTAAGCAAATCATTGTGAAAAAATAGAATTGATTATGGCAGTTATAAAACTTATTGGACTTAAGTTTTTACATGTTTTTTTAATAAATCTTAAACTTTGCCTTTTCCTTTAATTCTTTCAGGTTAGATATTTCTTCATTCCCACGTTTAAGTATCACTGTTTTTAAATTTGGTAATTTTAAAAGAGTCAAAGGGATTTTACCAGAAATTTTGTTAGTATTAAAATCAATTTCTTTTAACTCTTTATTATACTCCAGGTTTTTAGGAACCACTTTAATTTGAGAATTGGATATTCTGAGATATTTCAGGTTTTTAAGTTTAAATATTGAAGTAGGAACATCTTTTAAACTAGTGTATTCTATAGATAACTGATTGATATGTTCTAAGTTCTCTAAACCTTCTATAGATTTTAATTTATTGCCAGAGATAAATAGCTTAGTAAGTTTTTCAGGTGCATTAGCTTTAA
The DNA here is from genome assembly GCF_900299525.1 of Aquimarina sp. Aq78. Taxonomy (GTDB): domain Bacteria; phylum Bacteroidota; class Bacteroidia; order Flavobacteriales; family Flavobacteriaceae; genus Aquimarina. The sequence continues at coordinate 16,161 of NZ_OMKA01000032.1, forward strand.
AACTAATGGATTCATCCGTATATAGATAGATAAGTATAGATGATAAATCCGACATACCAGAAATGTCCAGTTGGTTGTTTTTTATACCTGATAATGAAAAATCAAGTTTTTTTAACTTTTTAAGCTTATCTATTCCAGGGAATACACCTATCAATTGTGGACTGCGAATACGAAGGGCTTTAAGGTTTGTTAAATTAGATAAGTTAGTGGGCAGTTTACTGAATTTGCCATATAAATTTAAATCAATAAGAGCCGTTAATTCAGATAATCCTTCAGGAATCGAATTCAATTTACTAGAGTATACTTTGAGTTTTTTAAGTTTTTTTAAGTTTTTTTAAGTTCTTGATACTTTCTGGTAACGCTATTAGATCATTTGTTAGCGAAACGGGATCCAGTATAAGTGACTCCAGATTTGATAAATTTCCGATTTCCTCAGGAATACTTTTTAGAGCAAAAGAACCTACATGCAGAGATCTTAAACTTTTTAATTGACAAATTTCTTTGGGTAAAGTTTCAAGGAAATGAGAACTATCGATATGTAATAATTCTAACTTTTTAAGATTTTCAATTTCTTTAGGTATTTTTTCAAATTTCCTACCTCTGATTTTTAATCGTTTAAGGTTAGTGGCTTGACCTATAGCAGAAGGAAGAGAGTTCGTTGTAGCTTTAACTCCAAAACCCAAAATAGTTAGGCTCTCAAGAGAATTATGTACAAGAAGTTTAAAATCAACATCACTTAAATGATTATAACCGCTAACTCTTATTATTTGATATTGATTAATATCTTCGGGTATTTTTTTTGATGCTTGAAGATTAATTGTAATGCTTTTAATTTCTTTTTCCTTTGGTGGAACAACTTCTTCAATAATGGTATCTCCTTCTTCGATGATAAGTTGACCATAAGATTGGAAGAAAAATAGTATAAATACCAATGTTAATAATCGCATAGGGATAAAATTTTAGAATAATTAAAAGTTTTCTAAAATAGTAATAAACTATGCTATTTTAAAATAAAAAATTAAGGACATAAGATTTTAAACTGCTAATATGAAGGTGAATTCTATGAATGGTAGGTTTTTTTTCATGAAAACCTCTTTATCTTAGTAATGGGTAAGATACATATTTTGTATATGTGCTGTAACAAATTGCTATTTTTTTCGTCATATTAGTATAGATTGCTAATATTTTTAGCAATTACATCAATCAAAAACGTAGAAACCATGAGACAGGACAGATCATTACTAGTTATTACCCATTTATCACAATTATTAGACCTTATCACAGGATTTGGCGGATTTATAGTGCCTTTGATATTGTGGTTAACCCAAAGAGAAAGAGTTACGGCAATGGATGAACATGGGAAGTCGATTATGAATTTTCAGATAAGTATGTTTATTTACGCAATTATCTGTATTCCTTTGATATTATTATTTGGATTGGGATTATTAGGATTAGCTCTTATTGCACTATTATGCTTTATATATCCTATCATTAATGCAGTAAAAGTAAATAATGGAGAAGAACCTTCATATCCGCTATCTATGCAAATTATTAAATAAAATATAACATTAAAATTTATATAGCTATCATTGTTTAAAACAATGATGGCTTTTTTGTTGAATATGAAAAGATTGCATTCAATTTCTTCTTAATTTTAATGTAAAAACTTACCCGTTATAAATGGTTATGTCTTGTGATATATAGCTTCCCATTAGATGAATAGATATATAATTGTTATCTTAGTAGAAGGGAAAACAAAAGAGTAAGAGAAGGGATTCATGAGAATATGGGATATACATATAAGGGTAATTGCTATTGTGTTACTTCTAAGCAATGTTGGTTTTAGCCAAAAAAACACCACCACAAATAGCCCTATATATGATATTGAAAAAGCAATTTCCGGTTTAATAAAGAATGATAGTATTATAGAAGCCAGAGCTTTATTAGATAGTGCGTTTAATATACGTCAAGATACTACTGATAATAACTTTTTGGTAATGTATCATTATAATTATGGAGTACTTTTTAACAGCTCAGGAAAATTTAATGAAGCTCTGAAATACCTTACAAGAGCAGAGGAATACTCGAATAAAACTCCCTATAGATTATACGAAACAAGAATTTCTACTATGATGCTAAGGATCTATAGAGAAATTAATATGTATAAAGAACTGGATAGTTTATATGCAATAAATGTTGCCGAAAATAGAAAAAACAATAATCTGGCTGTTTTTTTAAATTACAACGATTATGCAATTAGTTGCATGAATAGAAAGCAGTATAAAAAAGTAATTCAGACTACACGCCAGGCTATCTTAGAGCTTGATGAAGTTGATTTTAGTAATAGGAGTCAACGTATTACTAATTCTGTAAATAAAGTAGTTCGTAATGAGCTTAAATTATATTTGGCCTTAGCTCTTATCGAAGAAAAAAAGGAATACGAGGAATCTTATCAACTACTTAATGAAACAGGAAGAGATTCCCTCTTTTTTGTAAAAAGAGAACGGGATGAGTATTTGAGACTTATAAAGCAATATAAAGCACGCTATTTTTATGAGTATGATAAGAACATGGATTCGGTATCTTATTATCAGTCGTTATCAAATAAATACCATGAAATCTATATAAGGAAATTAAGAGAGCGTGCTTCTAATGCTGATATCTTTATTTATGAAATTGCTAAAAATAAAAATGATTTTGAGAAGCTCTCTATTATCAATGAAAAAAATATTCAGATTCAAAAAAGTTACTTTCAAATTAGTTTTTTAACAGGATTCCTGTTGTTGTTGGCGACTATTTTTAGCGTTTATGTGTATAGGTCCAACAATCATAAGAATAGGATTAATGAGGAGTTGAAAGGTAAAAATACAGAGTTGTTAGCTGTCGATGAGGAGCGTAATCAGTTTTTTTCTATGATAAGCCACGAATTGAGAACACCTATCTATACGATACAGGGATTGGTAGAAATCATAGAGAATACAAAAAATCAAAAACAGAGAGAAGAATTTTTAAATACATTAAAGTTTTCGAATAACCATTTATCAGGATTGGTAAATAATGCTTTAGAGTATTCTAAGTTTCGCCTGGGAAATGTTAGACTAAATAAAGATGCTTTTTCCATAGATGAAATGCTAATGAATATTTGTAATTCGTTTTCATATCAGTCACATAAGAGTAATACAAAATTACATATCAATATAGCAGAAAATGTAGAGACAAATGTTTTAGGAGATCGTTTAAGACTTTCTCAAATTTTTATTAACCTTATTTCTAATGCTATTAAGTTTACTACAAATGGAAATATCTGGATAGAGGTTACGCAGGTTGCAAGTTTCGAAAATATGATCAGGCATCGCTTTGTAGTGAAAGATGATGGGATCGGAATTAAAAAAGAATTGATATCAGGTGTGTTTGATGGGTTTAAAGGTATACATCACATAGATAAACACAAAGGAGGTTCGGGATTAGGATTGTACATAGTAAAAAGATTTATTGAAGATTTGTATAAATCTTCGATAGTTGTAGAATCAGAAGAAGGTAAAGGGGTCTCATTTTCTTTTGAGATTGAAATGGAACGAAACCTGAAGAATGCAAAGGTTCCAATTGTAAATGATAAGGATTATAATAACGTATTAGAAGGTTATAAAATGCTGGTTGTAGATGATAATAAGATTAATCTAATGATCACAAAAAAGATACTAGAAAGTGCAGGGGCAGTATGTACGACTATAGACAATGGTATTGATGCAATAGCTATAGTGCAAAAAAATAACTTTGATATTGTTTTTATGGATATTCATATGCCAGAACAAGATGGCTTAGAAACAACTCAAAAAATAAGAGAATTTGATAAAGATGTTATTATTATGGCATTAACGGCTGTTGATTTGGAAAAGGTAATCACTAAAGTTCACCAGTCTGGCATGAATGGGATTATTACTAAGCCATATAAACGAAGTGATTTATTTCAAAAGATCTTGTCCTTTTCTCTAAAGAAAGATTAAAAAAATGAGTTTCCTATACTATAGGAAACTCATTAGTAAAAAACAGTTTGGATCCTACTGTTTTTAATGTTGGTTAATTCTAAAATCAGGATAGGCATCCATGCCATGTTCGTGACTGTCCAATCCATCAATTTCTTCTTTTTCTGAAACTCGGATTCCTATAGTTTTCTTAAGGGTGAATATGATAACAAAAGCTGTTGTTAGGCAAAAACTCCCTACAATGAGTACCCCAAGCCCTTGAACTAAGAACTGATCAAAACCAGCTTTATCTCCAAAAAGACCTACGGCCAAAGTTCCCCAGATACCACAGATTAAATGAACAGCTATTGCACCTACAGGATCGTCTAGTTTTAATTTATCTACCAATGCTACTCCAAATATGATAATTATACCAGCGAGTAAACCAATAATTACAGCTTCGTTTGGAGACATTAAATCAGCTCCGGCTGTTATTCCTACCAAGCCTCCCAGGATACCATTCAGGAACATAGTAAGATCATAGTTTTTGTATAGGATTGTAGAAAGTACAAATGCTCCAACTCCTCCTGCTGCTGCTGCGAGACAAGTTGTTACTAATACTAATGATGTGCCGGCAGGATCTGCAGAGAGTACAGATCCACCATTAAACCCAAACCATCCTAACCAAAGAATAAGCACACCAGCTGCTGCGAGAGGTATATTATGCCCGGGAATAGCTTGTGGTCTTCCTTCAGAACTAAATTTACCAATCCTTGCACCTAGTAAGATAATTGCTATCATAGCAGCCCATCCACCAACAGAGTGTACAAGTGTAGAGCCTGCAAAGTCATAAAAACCTTTAGCTTCTCCAATTTTTAATGTAGATAAAAATCCACTTCCCCATTGCCAAGAACCTACGATAGGGTATACTAAGCCTACATACAGTATAGTAAATATCATAAATGCCCCCAACTTAATACGTTCTGCTACAGCACCAGAAACTATAGTAGCAGCAGTAGCAGCAAACATTCCTTGAAATAAGAAATCTGTCCACCAGGTATACCCTCCGCTAGCATATTCTGGGGTCATTCCATTCTCGGGGGCAGTAATGCCAAACCCTGCAAATTTTAAAAAACCAAAATCTCCATCTTCGAATCCTGGATACATAAGATTAAAACCACCGATGTAGTATAATAATAGACCTACGCAGATGATAAATACATTTTTGAATAATATGTTAATTGTGTTTTTTTGACGAGTTAATCCTATTTCTAAAAAAGAAAACCCTAAGTGCATGAAAAATACAAGTGCGGTACACACCATCATCCATACATTGTTTGTGGTTAAAAGTTCCATAGTTTAATTACTATTAAAATTGTTTTTAGTTTTTGATTGGTTAATTTTTGTGACTAGTGAGAGGTGTTAGTTTAATGTTTCCCCACCTTTTTCCGAAGTACGAATTCTATAAGCCTCTTTGATGTCAGAAACAAAGATTTTTCCGTCACCAACTTCCCCGGTTTTTGCAGCTTCAAGAATTGCAGAGATTGCAACTTCTTCAAAATCATCATTTACAACAATAGATAAATATCTTCTTTGAATATCTGTTGTGCTATAAGAAATTCCTCTGTAGACACTTCCTTTTTGTTCATGTCCAACTCCAGTTACGTCCCAATATGAGAAAAACATAACACCTTTATTGTGTAAGGCTTCTTTTACAACCCGATATTTTGACCTCCTGATAATTGCTTCTATTTTCTTCATAAAGAATAAAAGTTAAAATTAATATTGAATTTGATTCAAAAGTATAATATTTTGTTTTTAACCTTTAAATAAATAGGGTGTGAATGGATATTTTTATCATTTTACATATTTTAACCTATATAAAATTAGGGTTAAATATTATTTATGGTAAAAAATGTTAATTTGATATTTGTGTGTATTCAAAATCTTATCGAAAACGTTTTCGTTAAAATCGATTGATAATCAGCTGTCTGTGGTTTTACTCTAATTCTTGATTTATTTATGTTTTTTGACAAAAAACGCATTGTCAAATTCATAATTAGAAGCTCTTATTTTGTGATTACTTTATTCAAGAAGCTCTTTTTTTATGTAGCTCAAAAAAGTGATTGCGAAAGCTGTTTTTTTCTTTCTCTATACTTAATGATTTGTTAATTTCATCTGCTTGAAACACTTTTAGATCAGAAAATATGATGAAGAAACAAGGAATGTATCTACCCGAATTTGAGCATGACGCATGTGGTGCAGGATTCATTTGTAGCTTGGAAGGGAAAAAATCAAATGATATTATTCATAAAGCATTAGAAATTCTTGAAAAACTAGAGCATCGAGGTGCTGTAAGTGCCGATGGAAAGACAGGAGATGGGGCTGGGATCCTAATTGATATTCCGCATGATTTTTTTATTGAGCATTGTAATTTTGAATTACCAGCAGCCGGAGAATATGCGGTAAGCAATGTTTTCTTACCTAAAAAAGAAAATCAAAGACAGTTTTGTATAGATACCTTCGAAAGAAATATTATCGATCAGGGGCTTGTTTTATTGGGGTGGAGAGATGTTCCTGTTGATCATATTCATATTGGTGAAATTGCAGCAACGACAGAACCATTTATAAAACAAATATTTATAGGTAAAGAAAATGAAGATCAAAGCTATTTTGACTTTAATTTAAAACTATTTATAGCAAGGAAAGCAACAGAGCATACAATATATGAATCCAAATTATCAGAAAGCAAATTTTTCTATTTACCTAGCTTGTCGACAAAAACTTTAATATTTAAAGGCTTATTGATGCCAGAGGATATTAAATTGTACTATAAAGATTTATTGAATCCAAAAGTAGTAACCCGATTAGCTTTGGTACATCAACGCTTCTCTACCAATACATTTCCAACCTGGGATCTTGCACAACCTTTTCGTTATATGTGTCATAATGGAGAGATTAATACCTTAAGAGGAAATATAACCAGAATGCGCTCTAGAGAAGAACTATTGGAGAGTGATTGGTTTGGGGAGGATATCAAAAAAATACTTCCAGTGGTATTAAAAGGTAAATCAGATTCTGCTTCTATGGATATGGTTGTAGAGTTGTTATTAATGACAGGGAGATCACTCCCAGAAGTAATGATGATGATGGTGCCTGAAGCTTGGGAGAAAAACCCAGAAATGTCTGAAGTTAAGAAAGCCTTTTATGAATATAATTCTTGTTCTATGGAGCCATGGGATGGCCCAGCATCAATTCCGTTTACAGATGGTAATTATATAGGGGCAGTGTTGGATAGAAATGGATTAAGACCTTCTCGTTATAGTGTAACCAAAGATGGGTATGTAATCATGTCTTCAGAAACTGGAGTAGTGGATCTCGAACCAAATAATATAGAATATCACGGTAGACTGGAACCAGGAAAAATGTTCTTGGTTAATATGGATGAAGGTAGAATTGTAAATGATGAAGAGATCAAAGAAGAGATTGCAGCAAAGCATCCTTATCGAGAATGGTTAGATAAAAATCTGGTGCATTTAAAGGATATACCGTATAATGATTGTCCTTTGTTTTTAGGCGAAGAAACTGTTGCTAAGCGAAAAGAAGTATTTGGATATACTCAAGAAGATATCGACACTATTATTTCTCCTATGGGGCAATTAGGAAAAGAACCTATTGGTTCTATGGGGTCTGATACACCAATTGCAATACTTTCTGAACGCCCGCAATTGATCTATAATTATTTTAAACAATTATTTGCCCAGGTCACTAATCCACCATTAGATGGTATTCGCGAAGAATTAATTACCGATATCAGTCTAACGTTAGGATCTGATCATAATATATTTAAGATTAATGAGAAACACTGTAATAAACTAAAGATTCAAAACCCTGTAATATCCAAAGAAGACCTGGATAAAATCAAAACCTACACAGGTAAAGGGTTTAAATCTACTTCTATATCAATGTTGTATAACATTAACAAAGGATTAAATGGCCTTGAAGATGCATTAGAAATAATGCTCAAAAATGTATCAGAAGCTATTGATAAAGGAACAAACATAATCATACTTTCTGATAGAAATGTGAGTAAACACAGGGCACCAATCCCTGCTTTATTGGCATGCTCTTACGTCAATAGTGGATTGCAAAAATTAGGAAAACGATCAAAAGTCAGTACAATTATTGAATCTGCAGAACCAAGAGAAGTACATCACTTTGCTTTGTTGTTTGGGTATGGAGCTAGTGCAATTAATCCATATATGGTAAATGAAATCATAGGAGAGGAGATAAAAGAGGATAACATTTCTGGACTTACTTTTGAAGATGCTATATACAACTATAATAAAGCAGTAGGTAAAGGAGTATTAAAAGTGATGAATAAAATAGGTATTTCTACCTTAAACTCATACAGAAGTTCTCAACTGTTCGAATGTATAGGTATTAATACCAAAGTCGTTGATCAATACTTCCCAAATACCGCAACACGTATAGAAGGAATTGGATTATATGAAATCGAAAAAGAAATCTCTAAACGCCATAAAAAAGCTTATGTGGGCCAAGAAGTAGCTGCAAATTTAAGTTTAGAAATAGGAGGGCAATATCGATGGAGACGTAATGGAGAAAAACACCAGTTTAACCCTTTATCTGTTGCTAAACTACAAAAATCAGTTCGGGATAATGATTCTGAAACATATGCAGAATATGCAAAGTTGATTAACGAACAATCAAAAGCACTGATGACCATAAGAGGAATGTTGGAGTTTTCTAATTATGACCCAATTTCGATAGATGAGGTAGAACCTTGGACAGAGATAGTAAAACGTTTTAAAACAGGAGCTATGTCATATGGGTCTATTAGCAAAGAGGCTCATGAAAATCTTGCTATTGCAATGAACCGTATCGGAGGAAAAAGTAACTCTGGAGAAGGGGGAGAGAATCCTCTTCGTTTTTATAAAGATGTAAATGGAGATTGGAAAAACAGTGCAATTAAACAAGTGGCTTCTGGTCGATTTGGAGTATCATCAAACTATTTGACGAATGCTGCTGAGATTCAAATAAAAATGGCTCAGGGAGCTAAACCGGGAGAAGGAGGACAATTGCCAGGGCCAAAAGTAAATCCCGAAATAGCTAAAACCCGTAATTCTACACCATATGTAGGATTAATTTCACCACCACCACATCATGATATTTATTCTATTGAAGATTTATCGCAGTTAATTTATGATCTGAAATCTGCAAATAGAAATGCCAGAATAAACGTGAAATTGGTGTCCGAAGTTGGTGTAGGTACTATCGCGGCTGGAGTTGCCAAAGCAAAAGCAGATGTGGTGCTAGTTTCTGGATTTGATGGAGGTACCGGAGCATCACCATTAACATCATTAAAACATGCCGGACTCCCATGGGAACTCGGTATTGCAGAAGCACAGCAAACATTGGTTGGTAATAACCTGCGTAGTCGTATTGTACTAGAGTGCGACGGACAGTTAAAAACCGGTCGGGATGTCGCGATAGCATGCCTGTTGGGAGCAGAAGAATTCGGTTTTGCAACAGCACCTTTGGTAGCATCAGGATGCGTAATGATGCGTGTATGTCATTTGAATACTTGTCCGGTTGGTATTGCAACACAAAACCCAGAACTACGCAAAAAATTTAAAGGTAAACCAGAACATGTGGTAAACTATATGTATTTCGTGGCTCAGGAGCTGCGGGAGATTATGGCACAGCTAGGGTTTCGTACTATTAATGAAATGATAGGGCAAGTAAGTAAGTTAGACCATAAAAAAGCAATTGACCATTATAAAGCAGCAGGAGTAGATCTTACTCCAATTCTTCATCAAGTAGAAACACCTTATGGAGTGGATATCTATAATACCGAAAATCAGGATCATGGTTTGGAGAAATCTATAGATTTTGAAATAATAGAACAAGCACACCCAGCACTCTTCCGTAAAGAAAAAACAGCTTTAGATTTTGATATTTGTAATACTGATCGAGCAGTAGGTGCTATCTTAAGTAATGAAATATCAAAAATATATGGGGCACAAGGATTACCTGATAATACTTTGAAATTGAACTTTACAGGAGCAGCAGGGCAAAGCTTTGGAGCGTTTGCAACCAAAGGATTGACTATGGTAGTAAATGGAAATACCAATGACTATCTCGGAAAAGGACTTTCGGGAGCAAAACTCATTATTAAAGTACCCGAAGAAGCTACTATTATTCCCGAAAATAATGTGATTACGGGTAATGTAACTCTATATGGAGCAACAGCAGGAGAAGTGTATATCAATGGTAAAGCAGGAGAACGATTCTGTGTACGTAACTCTGGAGCAAAGGCAGTAGTTGAAGGAATTGGTGACCATGGATGTGAGTATATGACAGGAGGTGTTGTAGTAATTCTTGGAGAAGTAGGTAGAAATTTTGGGGCCGGAATGTCTGGTGGAATAGCGTATATCTATGATGAGAAAAAAACATTTGAAACACATTGCAATAAAGAAGCGTTAAACCTGGATCCTGTGGCAGAGAAAAAAGATATTGAGGAGTTAAAAACACTAATCGAGAATCACTACAATACTACTTTAAGCCCTTTGGCCCAAAGAATTTTGGAAAACTGGGGGAGTGAATTGCCAAAATTCATCAAAATCTTCCCTGAAGAATACAAACAAGCATTAAGACGATTAAAAGAAGAAAAACTAGCACAAGTATAAAACGATATTGAACATGGGAAAGATAACTGGATTTTTAGAATTTGAAAGAGAGATAGAACAATGCGAACCGGTAAAAGATCGTATCAAAGGGTATAAAGAATTTACTGTTGGAATGCCTGAGAAAAAGCTCAAAAATCAAGGAGCACGTTGTATGGATTGTGGGATACCATTTTGTCATAGTGGATGCCCGTTGGGTAATCTGATTCCTGATTTTAATGATGCGGTGTATCGTGGTAGATGGAAAAAAGCAGCAGAAATTCTGCATTCAACCAATAATTTCCCTGAGTTCACAGGGAGATTATGTCCGGCACCATGTGAAGAAGCTTGTGTGTTAGGTATTAATGAAGACCCTGTAAGTATTGAGAATATAGAAAAAAATATCGTAGAACAAGCTTTTAAAAACAATTGGATTAAGGCTAATCCCCCAAGCGAAAGAACAGGTAAGACAGTAGCTGTAATTGGATCTGGTCCCGCTGGATTAGCAACTGCGCAACAATTAAACCGTGCCGGACATTTGGTAACCGTTTTTGAAAGAGATGAAAAAGTGGGAGGATTGCTACGCTATGGTATTCCTGATTTTAAAATGGAAAAATATGTGATTGATCGTCGTATTACTATTTTAGAAAAAGAAGGTATTATTTTTAAAACGAATGCTCATATAGGAAAAGAGATCAAAGCAGATCAGTTAAAAGCTGATTTTGATGCTGTAGTATTGTGTACAGGAGCTACAGTTCGTCGCAATTTACCAGTTAAAGGGACTAATCTTAATGGAGTAGTGCAGGCAATGGATTTTTTGCCCCAAAATAATAGAAGAGTAGATGGAGTAAAAGATTTGGGAGAAGAAATCCTGGCTACAGGAAAAGATGTAATAGTAATTGGAGGTGGAGATACCGGATCAGACTGTATTGGTACCTCTATACGGCAGGATGCAACTTCTGTGACTAATTTTGAGATTATGGGTAAAGGAACTATAGAACGTCCTTCAAATCAACCCTGGCCATTTTGGCCAATGCGTTTACGCACAAGCTCATCCCATCAAGAAGGAGTAACTCGTAATTGGAGTATCTCAACCAAAGAGTTTTTAGGAGATGAAAACGGAAATCTAAAAGGTTTAGTCACTACCGAAGTAGAATGGGTAAAAGAAAATGGCCGTTTTACCTTAAAAGAAATCCTGGGTACAGAGAAGGAGTGGAAATGCGAATTAGCATTATTAGCATTGGGATTTACGGGGTCAGACCCTACTATTGCAGAGCAATTAGGAATTGATATGGATGCAAGAACTAATATCAAGGCAAGTGAAGAAAATTATGCAACTAATGTAAAAGGGGTTTTTGCTGCAGGTGATACCCGTAGAGGACAATCTTTAATTGTTTGGGCAATTGCAGAAGGTAGACAAGCTGCATATCATATAGATACCTATTTGATGGGATCGTCTAATCTGCCACTTAAAGGAGAAGGAGATTTACCTAGGGTATAAAAAGTATGAGATACTCCTTAAATTTGTCATTTAGTGAGTGGTGCAAAGTGAATGATTAAGGATTATAAATAACCAGAAATGTGGTTTTGTTTATAGTTTTAACATTATTAATTGAAAATCAGCAAGTTTTGTATTATGATATGGTAATATAATGTAATTTTTATGTTAAATAATTATATAATTTTCAATAGTAATTTTAAACTATATAATTATGTTAACACACAAATTCAAACTCAGTATTTTTTTGACCACTATTTTGCTATGTGTTAGTTGTCAAAATGATGGTTTAGATCAGGAAGATTTGAATCAAGAAGAACGACCATTGTCTAAAGAAGCTACAGCTACTTTAGATTATTTAATTGAAAGAGGATTTTCTAAAGAAGATCTTATACCAAATTTTAAGGATGAAGCTTTTATGCAAGGTGACATGATGATTCCTTTTGCATTAAAAAGTAATAGAGACGCAAACCCACCTAAAAAAGGAAGTATTCAGGAGAAAAACCGATGGTTTTTTGGTGGAGTTGGAGTATACTATAGTAATTCCAGAGATATTAGGTATTATGTTGAAAATAACTATCCAAGAAACTTAGAGTACGCACTTTCCTGGGCTGCTTGGCATTGGAGTGTTTCAAGCCGTAATATTAATATAAGTAGAACTTATAATAGATCGAGTGCAGATATTTTGGTAGGATCTTGGTATAACTCTAATGAAGGCGCATGGGCAAGAGCTCTGTTACCTGATGGTAGAGGAAATGTTGGCTCATGGATGAGAGTAAATACAGCTAAACCTCATCCAGGTGATGAATCTACAATGGCTTTGTTAATACATGAATTAGGGCATAATATTGGTTACCATCATTCTGATCAAACTTATGGAGGTCATATACCAGGTACTAATGGTGTAGCTTATCATCAAAGTAATAATTGTGGCTCTGTCATGAAAAGCTCAATATATACATGTAATTGGAGATTCAGTTCAACACCTGGATGGTCGAGAGATGATAGAACGGCTATCACTTGGGCTTATGGGAATTAACAAGCTAACCTAAAGAGTGTTTATTATTTAAATACCTTCATAATTTTAATTAAGATGGCTCTATAATAATTATCATAGAGAGTATAAATATAACCTTGTCTGAATACTAAAAGATTAATTTATACATTATTCAGATACGGTTATATTTACACTCTTGTTAATAGTGGAGCAGCATCTATAATGGTTTTTAAATCTATAGAATTTGCTTTTTATGACCTCTTTTGCTTCAATATAAAGATCTTGAAAATCTTATCGTAATACGAAAAGAAATAAAAAAAGCCTCTAGTAAGAGGCTTAAAAACGAGTCGTTTTATAACAAATTATAAATTTGTATAGCGATTACCAATGTTACCGCATATTATTTCTTTTGAAATTTCAAATTTGTTACTCTTCCGGTGTTCAATCTAAAGCCTGAAACTTTACCATAACCGTCTGTCTTAAAATGAAAAACGCCATATTCTTCATTAGAGAAAAGGTTCACCATAATCGAATTGAGAGGTGAAATTTCGATTTCATTTATATAAAGTACCAACAATTTATTTTTTATTTTTAATGTGTAATTAATATCTAATTCTTTGCTATAATAGGTACCTACAAAATCAATTAATTCCTCATTAGTATAATTTTTGGGGTGATATTCTTTTGAAATTATCGCCTTTCCTCCGTTTACACTAAAAAACATAGTGTAATTTCCTTGTTCATTTTTGTCAAATTTCACCAGTACATCAGATCCAACATTAATCATTTTGAACTCATGCTTACTGATAGGAATTAAGTCACTTTCATTAGTCTCAGACCTATAATATCTTAGAGTGTCATTCTTTACATAAAGCTTTCTAGTATACGAACCTTCATCGTTCCAATAATGTCCAGAGAACTTTTCAAGATCGTTAGTTTTTAAATGGACAAATCCTTGCTTATTATTGACTTTTTTACCTTGGTTTTCAACTTCATCATTTATGAAATTTTCTTTAAGAAACATATCAGTGATTTGAAAGGATTTACGCGTTGGGTTTGCGTCATCTCTGTTGGCTAATATAATTACAGAAAACTTCTGTTTAGGAAATCGTATTAATTGTGCTTGATAACCAGCAAGGGCCCCGCCATGGCTCACAGTTTTTAATCCCTTATAAATTCCGTTGTTCAATGCAAAAGCATATCCACTACTTTCTCCATTATTTAAAAGCCCTTCTTCATGCATTCTTTCAATAATTTCTTGTCCTCCTTTTCCAAGTTTATTATTATAAAAGTTCTGATCCCATAAAAACAAGTCCTCTATGTTTGAATATATTCCACCAGAGCCAACAAGGTCAAATCTCATAATTAAATTATTAAATCCCTCTCCATTACTTTTTCTGTTATAACTGAAAACACGATTTTTAATCAGATCAGTATTATCATCGTAAAAAAGTGTATTTTTCATACCTAGAGGCTGGAAAATATTCTCATGTGCAAATATTTTTAGGGATTGACCAGCCACTTTTTCTACAATCATCGCCAACATGAAATAGCAAGAATTGCTGTATAAATGTTTTTCTCCTGACAAAAAATTTAGCTCTTCCTGTTTTTTTATAAGTCCATAGATCTCATCTGTATTTGTATCGTCAAGATAGTTTCTACCTTTTAAATACATAAGGGTAAAATAATCTCTAACACCACTCGTATGATGTATAAAATGTCTAATAGTCAAAGGAGTATCATATTCTGGAAAATCAGGAAGGTATTTTTGAATTCTATCATCTAAGTTTAGCTTCCCTTGTTCTTCGAGAAGTAAAATACTAAATGTTACAAACTGCTTAGAAACAGAACCAATATAAAAAACAGATGAAGGAGTTATTTCTATGTTGTGTTCCAAGTTACCAATTCCATATCCATTTGAATAAATCAGCTTACCATTTTTAATAATCCCTATGGCACCCCCTGGAACATCAGGTTTATTCCATTCCGAAAAGAGGTTGTCTATTGCTTGGCTTTCTTTAGGCTGTCCAAATGAGCAAATAGAAAAAGAAAGAAGGAATAATAATAAATATTTTTTCATAATCTGTTTTTATTAATTGTTGTTAACGGTTAGTATAAAAATTTTTGAAATTAGTATGAGATGTAAATTTTCCGCAGGAAAATGAGCCTTAGCAAACAGGTAATTAATTGAGATGAAAAATCAGAAATTACTTATATGTTTTGCTGCCAAACGGTATGTTTTTTAGCCTTAGTTTTTAGCACGATTTAGACCTTAATTTTTTCAATTTAATTTTTATCATGTTAGTTTTATCTTCAATTGAGCTCATCGATTGTCAAATATTTTAGCATGGGTAATGGTCATAGAGCCATTCCTGTTTTTTGATTGATTGAATTTTGATTAGTGTATTATATGTATTTAAATATTCAATTTTAGATGTTGAGAAAGAAGTTAACTAAAAACCGTTTTATTAATTTTTATACATTGGCGGCAATAGTTTTTTCAATGCAAATTCCAGAACAGCATCATTACTCTCTAGAATATCTTGTATAGAGTTTGATACATTATAATCTGGGACAACGCTTCTTTTCTGGATATGTTCATCTATAGTATACTTTGCATGTAGTAAAGGTAAATAGATTGCTGTTTCGGTATGATCTCCTTTGATAGAAATTTGGCGCACACCGTTGCTAATACCTGCATATCCATAGGTTTCTGTTCCAACGAAGTTTGCATTTGTATATTCCTTTAGTAAGCCTGCCGCAATACCAGCAGCCGAAGTGGTACCGCCATTGATCAGAACAATCAGCCTTCTTTTATAACGATACTCTTCAATTGGATCATAATTCATCAAATCACGTAGTGATTCATGTTTTGTTACCTTGAAAGTACCGTCTTTTTTTCGTTTTAACCCAAAAGATTCATCCAAATTAGATGAGTTGCCAGTTATTTCCATAAAGTACTTATCATCTACCAAAGTCACTATCTCTTTTGCAGGAGTGATGGGTTGGTTAATAAAATATTGAAGCAGGTAAGCTGCATTACTTGCTTTTCCACCTCCATTGTTTCTTAAATCGATTATTAGGTTTTTAATATTTTTATCAGAAATTTTCTTGAAACATTGTTTGTAAAAATCAGGATAAGTGTTCTCGGGTTCATCAAAACCATCTTTTATAAATCGACTTATTTTTAGATAAGCATAATTTTCTTCCTTATTTATCTCAAAGTTAAATGCTTTTTCCGGCACTGTTTCTGGGAGATATTTCTTAGATTCTCTAGTTTCATAAACTTCTTTTGAAATTGCCTCAATTTTTGTTTTTATGATTCTCTTGGTTTTATAGTCTCTATACACAAGGTTATATGTAGGTTGTTCCTCAAATATCTCGGGATAGAGTCTGTAAAAGGGTTTGTATGGCCCTCCTAACCAATGTTGCATACCGTTTTGACTTTCTCCATCAGAAGAATAATGTGCTAAAATGTCAAAAATAATCTCATTACTCAAGTTGCTATCAATAGATAAGATTTCGGATCCTTCGGGAATTTCTATAGAGCTAAGATTTTTCACTATAAAAATACGTTCATCCTTAATATATACTTGAAAGGGGAGTCTTTTTTGACTATTGATAACACTTCCGAGTTTACCGAATGTATATGCTTGTGTATGTCCATCATGTATATTCGCTATCAATTGAAGAACAATTCTATAAAATGCCTTGGCTTCCATTGGTTTGGAAGTTCGCAACATCAAATCGTTTATCATTTGATTAAACTCTTCGTGGTTTTGATGCGTATAAGTTCCAGGGTGAACTTTAATGAGTGCCGTTTTAAATTTTTCTAAGTCAGCCTGCATTTGTTCAGGTTGATAAACTATGGACTCCTGCGCTCTTCCTGTAACCATATACATGCTCAAGAAGCTTATCAGTACTACCCAGTAAATCCTATCCATTTTTATTTGTATTGCTTTAATAA
Organism: Aquimarina sp. Aq78; assembly: GCF_900299525.1. GTDB lineage: Bacteria > Bacteroidota > Bacteroidia > Flavobacteriales > Flavobacteriaceae > Aquimarina. The sequence goes on from NZ_OMKA01000032.1 coordinate 33,271, forward strand.
TAATTGAAAACTCTTAAAATGATTTAACGCTACAGAGTGATTATCAGATTATTGGCAAAAGGGAATGGAATTAATAACCATTCCCGTTTTTTGATTGATTGAATTTTGGCTAGCTTACTATAAATATTTAAAAATGAATTTTGATTCTGATGGCTTGTTCTAGCGAAATATCTTTGTCCTGTTCTTTTAAAGATTTTATAAACTCTGGTGTAACATTATGGATTTTAAGACTCTTTGCTTGGTCAGCTGTTATATTTTTAAATCCTATATCTTTAAAAGATTGTACAAACTCTGGAGTGACCCTATGAATTTTAAATGACATGATATCATCTAGTGGAAGATCACCAAATTGTGTCTTTTTAAACTCCTTAATATATTCTGGAGATACATTATGAATTTTAAGAGATATTAATTTGCTTATAGAGATATTAGGATATCCTATTTTTACATATTCTGAAGCAGCATTAGGAGATACGTTATGTATTTTTAATGATTTTGCCTCATCTAAAGAGACGTTTTTGTATCCAGCTTTTTTAAACGAATCAATAAAATCAGGTGTCACACTATGAATTTTTAAAGCAACTATATCATCCAAAGGAATGTTATTGTAGCCAGCCTTATTGAACATTTTGATAAATTCTGGCGTTACATTGTGTATTTTTAATTTGATGATATCATCAATAGGTACATTGTCATAACCAAGTTGTTTAAATTGTCTAATAAAATCATTTGGCGTTTGTTGATCATCTTGTGAGGCACCACGGCTATTGGTAGAACTCGACAGCGTATTTTGATCTCTTTTGCTTTTAGAAGAAGAAAAACCTTTAGCTGTTTTTACCTGGCCCGGTGTGATATCATGAATCTTTAATTTTATAGCTTCTTGTAACGAAATATTTTTTTGCCCAGCTTTTTTATATGCCTTTATAAGTTCTGGAGTTACCCCATGAATTTTGAGTTTCTTTGCCTCCTGTAAAGTAATATTTGGGTATCCAGCTTTCTTAAAATTATTTATATATACCGGAGTAACGTTATGAATTTTAAGGTTTTTGGCTTCTCTTACAGTAATATTTGTATGTCCGGCCTTTTTAAATGATTCAATAAAATCTGGAGTCACATCGTGAATTTTTAATTTCATATAATCATCAAGAGATAGGTTACCATAACCGTTATTTTGATATGATTTAATAAATTCAGAGGATACATTATGGATTTTAGCTTTTGTAATCTTTTTTAAAGATGTTTTATTACCGTTTAATGTATTGATGAATGAAATATAGGCAACATCAACATCGAACAAATTAAGTTTACTAACCTCTTCCATTGTATAATTCTCATAGCCTAATCTGGCAAGTTCTTTTCGATACATTTTTAGCTTATCAAGCGGAAGTGATTTATGAATAATATCTTCAAAATCATCTTGATCTATTTTTAGATTTTCACGCTTCAGATAACTAAGGTAATTGTTGTCAAAACCAGTAAGGAAACAATGAATTAAATCTTTGTTGTCTACTCGTAACCCATAGGCTTTAAGTGATTTAATAAAAGTTTCATTAGGAACAAAAGTATACCTTCCATCACCAATTTTGTTATCAAACTGACCAACATAGGTTATAGTTCCTGCATCTTTGGTAATTTTAAATTGTTGTCGATCTCCAGTAGGGAAATCTTTAAAATAAATTGGATCATAACATCTTGTCATAGACCAGAAATTTCGTTTAAGAGGCTCAGCACTTCGGTACATAATACATAATTTACCTCCTCCAACTTCGGCATCCCAAACTCCTTTGGTAAAGTCATTTTGGGCACTGGATGATATAGATTCTTTTCTAAAATCTACAGTTGGATCCATAGATTCTTTATCATAATTTACCAGTATTTCATTTGGCTTTACCGGATTAAAAGAAAACACGGTGATGGCGAGTAGTGGAATAATGATTAGGTATTTCCACCCTGATTTTGATGTTGATTTTTTAGAATTCATCATGAGTATTCGTTTTTTGAGAAATGATTGATTGTAACTTGTCGCCAAACCTGTTGGCATATTTGGGGTGGAGACTTTTAGAAGATTCATTTGATAAACTTCTCTGTCCTCACCTATATTAAGCATGTTATTGTCGGTTAGGTATTCTAGATTGTTATCGATGGCTCTGCGGTATAACCAGGCAAAAGGATTAAACCACTGCATCATCACCAATAACTCAACTAATAACATATCGACACTATGTTTACCTTTGATATGTACTTGTTCGTGTTTTAGGATTTGTAAATACGTATCAGGATTGTATTGACTGGGATTCATAAATATCCGATTCCAAAACGAGTAAGGAGCATGTTTTTTATCGGTTTCGACAATTTTATAATCATCAACTTCTACGGTAGGGTATTTAGAAATACGATATAATAGAACTCCCAATTGAATGATGAAATGAATACCAAATACCAATATACCTAACACATATATGTACAGCAGAATTGATCCCCAATCTAAAGATTTACTAATCGAAGTAGTACTAATACTAGAAGTATCTATAGTTGATGTGTCTTCAATTTTTGTACTTACTTCTGGTGTTTTATGGTCTGTAATTAGAGAATTTGATGGTTGCATTTCTGCTTCTTGAAATAGAGCACTTTTAAATGATAAATTTTCGGGAACCGTAATAAAAGGTAAAGTGAACGAAAGTATCACCAATGATAATAATACCCATCTGTTTAAATGGTAAAAGGTCTCTTTAGAAAGAAAAAATCTATATATAATATATGATAATCCTATTAATGCCGAGCTATGTATGATATAGTCCATTATTTCTTGTTTTTTATCAGTTGAATTATTTCCTCTAATTCGTCGGTATTTATTTTCTCTTCTTTGGCAAAGAATTTAACCAAAGCCAAAGGAGAATTGTCAAAATAATTGTGCATTACTTCGCCCAAGACTTCCTTTTGGTACTCATCTTTTGATACTAAGGGATAATATTGAAAACTGTTTCCGTAAGCTACATGACTTATAAACCCTTTTTCTTCTAAAATTTTTACGATAGTAGCAGTAGTATTATAATGTGGTTTAGGATCAGAAAGCTCTTCTATGATCTCTTTTATAAATGCTTTTTCCAACTTCCACAGACTTTGCATAATCTGTTCTTCTCTTTTGGCTAATTTTTGCATAGTATCAATTTTATAAAGCAAACCTACTACTAATCTTTTAGTTTTGCAACTAATTAATTAGTAGTTCGACTAATTAATTAGTAGTTTTAGCGTGTTAGCAATTGATTCTAAAGGGTTTTCTAGAAGGTGTTAAAAAAATGATAATATGTTTTAGAAGAGTAGATTTCTAAAAAATGATTACCATTTTAGAAAATTGTTTCTACTTTTTTTTGAAGAAGTAAATATCTATTCTAATAATAACTGTAATTCATCACGATTGAGTAGTTCGGGAGTATATTCTGTTACAACCCCATAATTAAAAAATGAACTTTTCATCTTAGTACTATCTTCAATTAGATCAAATATGTTGGTGTAAAAACGTTCAACTTTATCATCTTTAGTATTCATGATAAACGATGAGGCAGTAGTGATAAATTCATCTTTCTGATATTCTTTTAACCTTAATAGTTTGAATTCGATCAAGGGTGCAGTTGATGTGATATTCGCTAACTTAATGGGTTTAGAATATGAAGTGCAATCAAAACAAACTATTAATTTTTTCTGATTTGATTTTAGTTGATAAGAGATAGTAATTTCTGTATTGACCAGTTTTTCAAAACCGTCCATATCTACAAATGCCAAGGTGTCATTAGTACTTGTTTTAGCAGTGAGAACCGTTGTAAGGTAATCATCGGGCATGATTAAAACTTCTTCAACAGATAAAACGGTTGCTTTTATGGTACTAATTTTATTATCCTGACTATGAGTAGCGGTAATCTCATTGCTGTTTTTTGATTGGCTAATAGTTTCTTTTGAATTTTTATTAGTGTTACATGAGAGGCAACAAATCAAAATAGTAAATAAAAGAAGGGTATTTGCTTTCACAATATTTGTTTTATAGAGCACATAATTTATTATAAATGTAATACATAAATGTTATGCAAGAGTACACTGTTTTCAGGGGAAATGTTATTATGGATATTTTAATATTAAGAAAACGGAAGATTCCCTAAATCTACGTTACCTCCCGAGATGATAATCCCAACTTTTTTACCTTTAAAACGTTCTTTATTATGAAGTAAAGCTGCAAAAGAAACAGCAGAAGATGGTTCTATAACGATTTTCATACGTTCCCATATCAATTTCATTGCTGCAATAATTTCTTGTTCTTCAACTCTAATGATTTCTGAAACATATTTTTGAAGAATAGGGAAATTAACATCTCCTAGCTGTGTTTTGAGCCCGTCTGCAATAGTATTTATGGTTTCATTAGTTTCAATTTTACCACTTTGTAAAGACCGATATGCATCATCAACTTCATAAGGTTCGCCTCCTATCACGATACATTGATTACCATAGAAGTGAGCTGCCAAAGCGGTTCCTGCAATAAGTCCACCACCACCAACCGGAGTAAAAAGATATTCGAGATCTGGATACTCTTCTAATAGCTCTAAGGCAGCAGTACCCTGACCTAAAATTACATTTAGATCATTTGATGGATGCAAAAATGTGGCACCTTTTTCTTGTTGAATTTGAATGGCAGTTTGTTCTCGATCTTCAAGAGTAGGAGGGCATTCAATGATTTCACCTCCATATCCTTTTACTGCATCTTTTTTAACCTGTGGAGCATTAGATGGCATTACGATATAGGCCTTGATGCCTATACTTTGTGCAGCCAACGACAAAGCTTGTGCAAAATTACCAGAAGAATGTGTTACGACACCTTTAGATTTTTGATCCTCAGATAATCTTAAAATAGCATGGGCAGCACCTCTCATCTTGAATGCTCCCATACGCTGAAAATTTTCACATTTAAAATATAACTCTGCTCCAGAAATCTCATTAAGCAACCTCGAAGTAAGTACAGGAGTTTTGTGAATATAGGGAGTAATGCTTTGATGGCAGTCTTTTAGCTCTTGTTTAGTCATTTTGATGTAATATTAATATAGAAGCCTATAATTATAATTTTATTGAATTAACAAAAATAGATATTGTAATTTTTAACCTTTATCTCTTGATCTTTTCTTCCCGATTAGTAGTGTATTGGCTCCTTGAACCTGATTGTGTTGTGAAAATTCGATATCGGGTTTAACTATGGATTTAAGAGATTCGATTTTGATGTTTTCTTTCAAATTAATTCCGGCATTAAACACGATTTGTCCATCAGGTTTTAATAAAGGAATGAGGTTTTTCCAGAATTGACTTTCATAAAACTTTTCAGGAACTTGATTATCGATAAAAATATCGATGATTATAATTTCAAATTGCGATACACAATGATCGACATAGAAAAAAGCATCTTCACAATTGATTTCGAGATTGTGATTACCGGTTATATTAAATTCGTTTTTAGCGATTTCAATAACCATTTCATCAATTTCTACAGCCGTAATTTTTCCGTGATGATCAAATGTATTCCTAAGGGTTTCTATTATACTCCCACCCCCAAGTCCTAGTAAAAGAGTTTCACTATTGGTAGAAATATCTATTTGCGAAAGTCCGTAGCTAAGTAATTTTTGTAACGATCCGTAGGAGTAATTTGCATTTTGACTATCCAGTACTTTTTTACCGTTCATCCATGTGAGTTCTAATGTTCCGTTAATTTTTGAAGGAATTTCTTTGGTAAATGGCCATAGATAACTTAATAATCTCTTCATGTACTTTTGCGCAAAAAAATGGATTGTTTAATTTTCTTATAGGTGGTAGTATTTTAATTAGGCATACGTACTTAATGCTGTAGTGCCAGCTTCGGCTACGGCATGATCGTTTTCTATGCTGCTACCACTTACTCCAATAGCTCCTATTATATCTCCCGAATTGTTTTTAATAGGAACACCACCAGGAAAAGTAATTAATCCGCCATTAGAATGTTCTATATTGTATAGAGGGCCTCCTGGTTGCGAAAGCTCTCCAATAACACCAGTGTTTTTACCAAAAAGACAGGCAGTTCTCGCTTTCTTAATTGAAATATCTGTAGAGCCTAACCATGCTTGATCCATACGAGCGAAGGCAATAAGATTTGCCCCAGAATCTACTATTGCGATATTCATTTGTGTCTGTATAGCTATTGCTTTTTCTTTTGCAGCGACAATAATTTTTTCGGCTTGTTCTAGAGTAATATTCATTATTTTTTTGTTTGTAAAATTGTGATTCAAAAGTAACGTTAACTATTTAATTTCATGATGTTTTTAACACAGATCAATAAACTTTATAATTTTAGAAAGAAGAGGTTATTATACTTAATTCAATTACTATTGATTAAAAGTCTTACTCAATAAATTTCTGCTTTTACTCCATGAAGTATAACGATATTCTCTATTTTTTGAAGCGCTTTCTCTGTTTTTTAAGCTTAAGTGTGTTTTGTCTACCTGTTTACTTCGGTACCCCAAAAGATGAAAGAACTGTTTTGTGAAAAAACGAGCAATCTTAAGATTAACTGTAAGTTCATTTTTTTTATTTGAAGCCCAATGAACACCTGGAAGAATAGTAATTATATTATCAAAATGTGTTTTACGAAGGATTGTTGACAGCTTTAAAAATATCGGATGTACACTATGAATTGCAAAAAAACCATCATTACCTTGATTTTGATATAGCGGCATAAATATTCTGCCATTTTTTGAAGCTGTTATTATTTTTCCATTACTATGAGCAAGTTGTTCTCCTTTTTGGATATGCTGAAAATTGACAAATCCGGGTTTCATTTTAAAGACTTCGTCTTCTTTAATTTGGTAGCGCCAATAGATTTCATAAATTCCCATAGGAGCTTCTGAACCTTTAAGTAGAAGATTATAATGATAATTATAACTAATATCTGTTTTTGTGATACTATTAGCAAAAATCATAGTAAGGTAGATAAATGAAATATGATTTTGAATTGCAGCCGGATCGTCATGTTGTCCACCTTCAAAACCAAAAGACACATACCCTAATTCATTAATATAACTTAGTAATGGACCATCAAGGTATTCTTCTATACCTAATATCATAGGTATGGGATATTGCATGGTATATTTTCTATTAAGCAAGCTATCGTTTACTGTAAGAAAAGGTATCGTTTTGCTTGAAGTTGTATGAAGATCCATAAAATAAAATGGACCATTTTCAATATTAAGTATTTTTTTGATAATGTGATAGATATCACGTTGTTGTTCTATATCGATATTTGTATCAAAATCATTGTGTTGCTTAGACAAATCTTTAACTCTATCGATGTTCCACAAACGATTTAGATCTTCTTCTTGGTATCGCTCACCTTTTGCTAATGCAGGTAGATTGCCACTTATTGCGTAAATATTTCCCTTTATATTTATCTTCTTGTTTTTTATAACGTTTAATACCTTGTGTAGTGCAAATATTCCGGCAGGTTCATTGCCATGAATACCCGCAATAAAAATAAGAGTAGGGCCAGGTTGTGACCCTTTTATATGTCCTATTATACGTTCAATTTCAATAGATTGATCTAGTGCTTTACTATAAACTTTTACCATGGTCGAATGCTATTATGTCTTTTATAGTAATAATCCCTACGAGATCTTGTTTTTGAACCACCGGGAGACAGCCAATCTCATGTTTCTTCATTATTTGAATAGCTTTTAATATGGTAGTTTTTGGCTGAACCGTTATTACTTTTTTTATCATAATGTCGGATACAATAGAGTTTTCGTTATTTTTTTTCTGATCCTGAATATTTTTTACATGATTCCAGGTTAATAACCCGCAAAGTTTTCCCGGTTTATTTTCTACAGGAACATGATGAATATTTTTCCATTTCATTATGCTTGTAGCCAGGCTTGCCAAATCGTATTTGTCAACGGTAAACAATTTGGTAGACATGATATGTCCAACCAATGATGCTTCTTTGTATTTTTTTGATGGTTTAGTTTTGAGTATTGGCCATTCATGACCTGGTAATTCACTCTGCTGGTTTTGATATATGGTTTCGGTTAATGTTCTTAGCGCATCATCTCTTTTCATGTTTTTTTGAAATGAACGATAGCTTCTGATATTCCAGTCTGATGCTGTGATACCTTTTGCTCGTTTTTCTATGATTTGCAAAAATCGCTCTATGTCGTTAGGAGCTACATTCGCCTTTTCTAAACCAGAATGAGCTATAGGTAATAGTTCTTTTATTACCAGATCTTGGATAGAAATAGGATTCCCCATCCAATTTAAAATGGCATCTTTTCCGCTTCGGGCTGCTTTTATAAAATTTCCTTTAGCGTCTCTAAAATCCATGCATTTTGACATATCATCAAACTTTGATGGACGCCCAATCATCAACCCGGCCCAGAAAGCAAAATTTGCAATTTCATCAAGAGTAGTCGGTCCTGATGGAATATAACGATTTTCGATTCTAACATGCGCTTTTCCTCCTCCAACACCATAGCAAGGACGATTCCATCGATATACAGTACCATTGTGTAAGGAAAGTGCTTGTAATTTTGGGATATTCCCTTTTTTTAATTCTGAAAGTGAATTTGCAGTTATATCACGTGATAAAACAACTTTGTGCTGTGCAATATCATTTTTAAAAATCTCTACAACAGATCCTGATGCCCATTCATTACTAAAGCTTACTCTGGCTCTACGGTCTTTTAAAGCATAAGAAGAGCTTCTGATATCCATACTCTGACGAAACAATGCAATTCGGGTTTCACTCCATAACTCTCTTCCAAATAATAAAGGTGAATTTGTACATAGCCCAAGAACAGGGGCCGATATTGCCTGCGCCCAATTATAGCTAGAGACAAAATCCTGAGGAGGAATCTGAAGATGCATTTGGAAACTGGTATTGCAAGCTTCAAAAAGTACAGATTCATGATGTATACTCAATTCATCCACGTTTCTAATATGAAGCTCAAAATCTGTACCTCTTTGAGTTCGCAGAATATCATTCAAAGCAGAATATCTAGGGTTAGAGGTCATATATTCTAATTCTAGATGACGTTTTCTAATAGTTGGTAAAATACCAGTAAGTACTATTTTGGTATCAAATTGAGCAGCTGTGATTTTAGCTTTGGTAAGTAATTGATTTAATTCATTTTCAACTTTAGAAAAGCAATCTTTCTTAAGCTCTAAAGGATCCAGATTGATCTCCAGATTATATTTTGCCAATTCTGTTGTAAAATGAGCATCATTAATTGCTCTTAGAATTTCTTCTGCATTTTTTGCGGGCCTCCAATTATTATTAACGAGACAAAATTCTTGTTCTGCGCCGATACGAACAATATCTTTTTCGATTAAATCTTGCTCTATCATGATTTCCAGAGCTTTGATATCATCAAGTAAATGTTTTATAAATTCGGCTCGGTTTCTTTGATCAGTACTACTATGAACATTGTGCTCTCCCATAATAATGCGTATTGTGATTATGGTGAATATTACAGATATCGTACTCACTATAATTAGTTATAAAAAGATGCCGATATGATCTTATGATCAGCGGTGGTTTTAAAAATATTGACTTTTTTAGTTAAAAAAAATGCGATTTGTCATAGTTCTTTGTTTTTTTTACAATTAATAGTGAAGAAATGATTCATAAAAAATAGAAGAAATATAAAAATTAAACAGGGAGAGTTTATCTATATTGCATCAAACCAGATTAATGTTTTAGCCCAAAGGGTATGCTTAAATTTCCTACTAAAAAAACCAAAATGACCTATTTTGTCTATGGGGATTTCATGGAGTTGTATCATTCTGATTTCTTTATCCGATTTTTCAAATAGTTCATGTATCCTGGTAATGGCAGGCCTTGTTCCTATAGGATCATCCTCTACACCAAGAGTTAGAAGTTTTGATGTACAGGTATTATAATAAAAGGTAATGCCAATAGCTTCCATTTGCTTTTTCATATCAGCATGCCGTCTTCTATTGTTCCATTGCTCAATTACACCTTTAGGAACATCTTCTAATAATCCTAACTTTTTTCCCGGAAAATAACCAAATAGATTTGTAATCATAGGAAAAATAATATGCCATAAAAAGTAGATTTTAGTTCTTTGATTCTTAGACCAGTCCTTATAATATGCTGTTTGCGCACCAATATTAATAATTCCACTAATTTGATCACTCCTTTCGGTCATTCCTATAATTGTCCCTCCAATGCTATGGCCAAGAGTTACTATTTTGTGATTTGGAAACTCCTTTTTAGCATAATCAATCACTCCAGAAAAATCTTTTTGTCCCCAATCTGTAAAAGAAGCCTTAAAACCACTAAGTTTTTTTGGTCTTGAGCCTGCTATCCCTCTATAATCATAAGTAATTACCTGATATCCATTTTTTGCCATGTAAGTAGCATAGTGATGATATAATTTTTTATCTACAGCTGTAGCAGAATTTATAATCAATACTTTATTTTTATCGACGATTCCCTCACAAGGGTAAACCTTTCCTGATAAGGAATAATCATCTATGGCAGGAATGCTAATCATTTGCAAGAATTTTATTGATGTAATGTTACAGTTTTTGTGTTAATATCGCAGTAATTGTTTTAATACCTTCGATATAATTACCAAGCCTGATATTTTCATTAGGGCTATGTTGATTATTATCTTTGTTTACTGTAGGCACAATAACAGCAGGAATATTTAGGGTATTTACAAACGGTGAAATAGGAATAGAACCTCCACCAGTACGAATTTGTACAGGAACTTTACCAAAAGCTCTTGTCATTGCTTTTCTTAACCATTTTCCAATTTCAGTATTAAAATCGGTTCTAAAAGCATCGTAAGCAATTTGATAGTTAAAACGAATGATTTTTGAATATTTCATCCTCTCATCTTCAGTAGGAGTGGTATTTATAATATGATATCCCTGATCTAAAATATGTTGTTTTACCATATCAACCATATGTTGTGCATCGGTTTCTTTAACAAGTCTTATATTCATTTCTGCGATAGCACTAGAAGGTATTATTGTTCGTCTTTTAGTACCTACCCAACCCGATTGCATTCCCAAAATACCTAAAGAAGGATATTGTATAGATTCTTGATAAGTATCTGCAATATTATCTATTGAAGCGATGCCTAGCTTTTTCCTGATTATTTTTTCGTCGTCGGGAACTTGATTTAGGATATTTTTTGTCTCTTCTGATATTTCGATTCCATCATACCAACCTGGTATAGCAACTCTTCCGTCTTCTTGCATCATCGATCCTAATAATTGAGAAAGGCGTAATGCCGGATTGGGCACATAGTTGCCATAATGACCACTATGTTGTGGTGCTCTGGGACCAAAAACCTCGAGAGATAATGTTGTTATTCCTCTTGCACCATATGCCAGTGTCGGTTGATTAGAAATATGTCTAGGACCATCAAAAATGACTAGCATATCCGAGGCTAATTCCTTTTTGTAATCTATTACAGCTTTGGGCAATCTGGGAGAACTAATTTCTTCCTCAAAATCCATAATGACTTTAATATTGTAGTTAGGTTCATACTTAAAGTCGTTAATAATATCCATTGCTTTAAGAAACATAACAACCGGTCCTTTGGCATCAGATGTTGATCGGGCAAAAATTCTCCAGTCAGGATTAATTTTACCATTTAATTTATCCAATGGGATAGTGTTCCATTTTTTAACATCATCTTGTTCTTTTAGTACTGCTTTATATGGGTTTTCCTGAAACCATTTGGTAGTATCAACAGGTTGTCCATCTACTTGCAGGTAAATCAATACTGTTTTTTTTGCGCCTTTATGTTGTCTACCGGCTAATAGCAAGGGAATTTTTTCTGTTGTGAGACGTTTGGATGTAAATCCACGGTCTTTAAATGCTTTTTCACACCACTTTATATTTTTTTCTATGTCTTTTGGATAATGAGCATCGTTAGGTAGGCTCAAAAGCTCAACCAATTCATTAAAAGAAGTTTTGGCATAGGTGAGTGAGAGTTTATCCAGTTCACTGTCTTGTAACTGTTGTGCAGTAGAGGAAAAGATAAAAAAAAGCAGAGTGGTTGTAATGATACATCGAGTCATAATCATATGTGTTGAAGAATTAGATGTTACCGGTAATTGTAAATGTATATAAAAGATTAGAATAGCTATTTTTATTTTAAATAACCTTAACAAGTTTTCTTATATTGGATTCAAATTAAACCATTTAGGCTATGCATACTCATAAGTTAATCCTGATTTCTTCTTTAATACTAGTGTTGTGTTTCTCTTGTAAAAAACAAAAAACAACTGATGTAATAAAAGAGGAAGAAAAGTCTTCTGTAGAACGAGTAGATAAAAAAGATGCAATTACATCGCTTTCGCAAAAAATGAGCAATCAATATGAAAAAGCAAAACAGGATTTCCTGGCAGATTCGGATAATATAGATAATATTATCTGGTATGGAAGAAGAACTGCATATTTAGGGAAGTATAAAGAAGCCATAGAAATTTATTCTAATGGAATTAAAAAGCACCCTAACGAGGCTCGGTTATACAGACATAGAGGACATCGTTATGTTTCAATACGAGAATTTGATAAAGCAATACATGATTTGGAGTTTGCAACGACATTGATAGAAGGAAAGGAAAACAATATTGAACCTGATGGATTACCTAATGCAATGAATATTCCTGTAAGTAGCTTGCATGGAAACATATGGTATCACCTGGGCTTAGCATATTATTTAAAAAATGATATGAAAAAAGCGCATCAGGCTTATCTTAATTGTAGAAATTTAAGATCTAATGATGATAATACAGTCTCGAGTACAAACTGGCTATACATGATTCAAAGAAGAATGGGGAATGAAGATCTTGCGAGGGAGTTATTAGATTCGATAACGAATAATATGACGATTATCGAGAATACAAGTTATTATAATCTTTGTAGATTTTATAAAGGGAAGATCACAATCGATTCGTTACAAATAGGAAAAGATGCGCCTCAGGATGATGCAACTCGGTATGGGATTGCCAATTGGTTTTTTTATAATGGGAACAAAGAGAAAGCAAGAGTAATCTTGCAGGAAATTCTGGAAGGTAAATCACGAAGCTCTTTTGGATATATCGCAGCAGAATCTGATTTTTCCAGGTATTTTGGAGAGTAAGTTTTACTTTTTTAAGAAGCTAAGAAGCTATTTCTGATACTCATTAAAAATAAAAATCCAATCCTATTAATAGGATTGGATTTTTAAATATAAGTAATTTTTATGATCTTAATTATTCAACATCACAGGCATTACCAGCATGGTCACGTGCTCTCCTTCGTCTAATCCATCGATTGGAGTAAGAATCCCTGCTCTATTAGGTAATGACATTTCCAGTTGTACTTCATCTGCATTAAGATTATTAAGCATTTCACTTAAAAAGCGAGAGTTAAAACCAATTTGCATATCATCACCTTGGTAATCACATGTTAAACGTTCTTCAGCTTTGTTAGAATAATCGATATCTTCTGCAGATATATTTAATTCTGCTCCGGCAATCTTTAATCTAATCTGGTGTGTTGTTTTATTAGAGAAAATAGAAACCCTACGAACAGAATTTAAAAACTGTGTACGGGCTATAGTTAATTTATTAGGATTCTCTTTTGGTATTACCGCTTCATAATTAGGGTATTTACCATCAATTAACCTACAGATTAATTGTGTTTCATCAAAAGAGAATTTTGCATTAGATTCATTGTATTCGATCAGTACTTCACTATCACTACCTGCCAAAATCCCTTTAAGTAAGTTCAATGGTTTTTTAGGCATAATAAACTCTGCGGCTTGAGAAGCTTTGATATCTTCTCTAGTATATTTAACCAATTTATGGGCATCGGTAGCAACAAAAGTTAAACCTTCTGTAGAGAATTGAAAAAACACACCACTCATTACTGGTCTTAAATCATCATTACCAGTTGCAAAAATAGTTTTGCTTACTGCTGTGGCTAGAATATCTCCAAGTAAATTTGTAGAACTGGGATCTTCTAATTCTACTGCTTTGGGAAACTCCTCACCGTTAGCATAAGCCAAGGCATATTTACCATGATTAGAACTTATCTCTATTGTATTATTATCTGCAGCGACAAAAGTTAAAGGTTGCTCAGGAAAAGTTTTAAGGGTTTCTAACAATAATTTAGCTGGTACTGCAATAGTTCCCTGATCAGAAGATTCTACTTCTAATTTTGCAGACATGGTGGTCTCTAAATCAGAGGCAGATACAGTTAATGCATTATTGTCTAATTCGAACAAAAAGTTATCTAAAATTGGTAATGTATTGCTATTACTAATTACCCCTCCTAATACCTGTAGTTGCTTAAGTAAGTAAGAACTGGATACTATAAATTTCATCTGTTTTTCTTTATTATTTTTTGGTTGTCAGAATTTGTGCTGATACAGATCAGTATGGAATTTGCCAATAATCATTTCAACCGATCTACCGTGAGGTAGGTAAGAATCAATGTAGTTGCCATGGCTCATTTCATATATATGTGTGACTAATTACGTACAGTTTTACGCAAATATAATCGTAATCTGTTTGGGATTTGGTATTGAGAAAACCATAGTTATTAACAAACCAAAGGGAGTTATTGACTATTTTATGAATTCGGAATAATTAATTAGTGCCATCTTTCATGAGCTTATCTGTATAATGTGCTTTATGCTTGGGTTTAGCAAAGCGTTTTTGATTATAAGCTTTAGATTTTCCTTTTGGGATAGATAAACTTTGCCATTGCTCACTAGCAATCATTTTCCCGAGAAATACGATTTGTCCTATATGATACGAATAATGCGCTAATTGTCTGTTGATCGCTTCAGTAATACTATGTTCTATATTACGAATATAAATAGGCTGGTTAAAATTATTTTGATCGATACTATCTAGTGCTTCAAAAAGGCATTGCCATCCATCATCCCATTTGGTTAGAAGATCTTCTTTAGATTTAATGTCGTTTTCAAATTCGGCATCACGTTGCCTCCATTCTTTTTCTCCATCTGTAGTTAAAAAATCGGTCCAACGGGATTTCATATTACCCCAGAGATGTTTTACAATAATGGCTATGCTATTACTCTCGTTGTTATATTGCCAAAAAAGCTTCTCTTCAGGGATTTGATCTATTGTTTTTTCTCCCAGAGATTTATAATAAGCAAACTGTTTTTGGATTCCTTCTAGATATTCGGATGATTTCATTGATGTATACTTTTACTTTAAAGATAAGGTTTTAAAATGTAAGTTTTATATTGTAGGGTAGAGGGAACCTGCATAAAAATATGCTCTACCAAATGATAAAACGAGTATTAAAATAACATTTTTCGTTTTCGAACCAATAACCAGATGACTACAGGAGCACCAATTAGCGAAGTAATAGCATTAATAGGAAGTGTGTATTCACTGGATGGCAACTGTGCGATACTATCACACACCAGCATAATAATGCTTCCTAGTAGTATTACAGCAGGGATTAATGTTTTATGATTAGAGGTATGAAATAGTTGCCTTGTAAGATGAGGTACAGCTAAACCAATAAAGGCAATTGGTCCGGCAAAGGCAGTAATGCTACCGGCCAATAATCCCGTAGCAACAATAATAAGAAAACGGCTTGTCTTGATGTTTAGCCCAAGACTACGAGCATAGTTTTCGCCCAGGAGTAGTGTATTTAGAGGTTTTATGGCAAGGATGGATAATAACATTCCTAATAGTGATATACCAGAAAATATAAGTACGTCATACCAGGTGAGATTGCCTAAGCTTCCAAATCCCCAAAAAATATATCGCTGTAATTGATCGGCAGGTGCAAAGTAGGCCAATACACTCACTATAGCTGCTGTAATACTTCCGAACATAAGTCCGATAATAAGTATTGCCATTGTATCTCTCACCCTAATAGAAACAAGCATAACTGCAAATAGAACTAATATACTACCTAGACTGGCAGCAATAACCAATCCCCATTTTGAAATTAAAAAAGTAGATACTGCAACTCCGGTAAATGCACTTCCTAGTATCAATAGTGCTACCCCTAGACTTGCTCCAGAGCTTATGCCGAGGACAAAAGGACCTGCCAATGGATTTCTAAACAGGGTTTGCATCAGTAATCCTGAAACTCCAAGTCCACTACCGACAATTATGGCAGTGAGTGCTTTTGGTAATCTATAATCTATAATGATATGCCTCCAGGATTCTTTTTCAACAGCTCCTCCTACGAGGCTACTTAACGTATCCAGCCACGGAATAAATACTGAGCCTAGGCTTATATTTGCAATAAAACAAATTAATAAAAGCACGATAATACTTATAAAAACACGTTTATATGATTTAGTTGGGGTCAATTAATTTAGTTTTTCAAAAAAATAGGGTTCATAATCGATTAATAATTCAGGGTGTGCAATTTTAATAATATCTTTTAAGATTAAGTCTGGCCGCATAGGTCCTAATTCATAATATATTAATCCTCCTTTTGAACCCATCTTTAATGTTGAAGAATATACGGCTTTATTTTTAAAGGCATCGAATAAAACATATTGATGATTCTTTTGTTTTAGTTCACCAAGAGATTTAGAATTTCCAGATCCTATCCATAGTTCAGCATTTTGAGCCTTTTCAAGTACGCTTTCAAAACTTAACCTAAGGCTTCCAGTTTTTTTAACGTCTCTCCATAAATATGTAGTGTTAGCATCTTTCAGAAATTTTGCAACAAAGCTATTTCCGCCAGGAACATACCAAATGTCTTTATACATATTACCAGATAAAATTGTTGGAGAAGAAGTTGTGTTTTGAGCTAAAACAGTTGCGTCGTTATATTCTTTTTTAATGTTTTGGAAAATATCTTCTGCCATTTTTTCTTTCCCAAAGAAAGCCGCAATAAATTTTATCCATTCTGCTCTACCTAGTGGATGTTCTTCCATCCACGAGCCATTTATCACAACAGGAATCCCAGTTTTTTGAATCAGGTCATAGGCCTTTGTATCTCCTGAAGATGAAAACCCAATAATTAGTTCGGGAGAAAGTTCAAGAACAACTTCTGTGTTTAAATTCCATTCTTTGCCAAGTTCTTTTATAGCACCATTACTAATTAAAGCACGTGTTTTTTCAGAAGAAATATAATCTGTATGAGGAAATCCTACTAATTTCTCTTCAAGATTCATATACTCTAACATTGGAATATCTGTAGTAGAGGTTACAACAACCCTTTCTATAGGCACTTCTATAAATATTGCATTTGGAGATTTAAATGGTTTTTCTGTTCCTTTTGGGTGTAAAATATATGTAAATTCTTCTTTTGCATCCGGCCAGGGTGTTGTAACCTTAATTTCTTTATAGTTTTCACGATTTTTAATAGTAAACCCTGAAGCGTATTCAATATTTTGAGGAGCCAGATACATTACGGTGAGTGGGGTAGTATCCTTTGGCGTTTTCTTACAAGAAGCACCTAATAAGAACAGTAAAGAAATGATAAAAACAGTACGCATGAGCATCATTTTTTTGTAAAAATAGTAAATCAGAATAAGTTTGGGTCTAAGGTAGCATTTCATTATGCTATAGATAATTTATATACACTTTAGTATCAACTTAATAAATAGTAAAAAAATGTTTTATGAATCATTTAATCAAAAAAATAATGATTATTTGATAAGCAAAACAATTTATAAACCGTCATTTAACTATTTGTTCTCTTTAAGCTAAAACCGGAAAACTGCTAAAAAACGTTCTTTGGATATTTAATGCAAATGCATAAATAGATATGAAAAGCTTAAACTTACATTTTACCTTTTTAATAGTGTTAACGTTTTTTTCATGCTCTTATGAGGAAAGCAATATAGAAGATTACGAAAATCAAAAATTTCAAGAAAGTAAAAATAGGAATATAGAAAGCTTGACGATAGTAAGCTACAATATATTTCATTTACCTGGTATTGCACGAATAAAACACTATAAGGAAGAAGAGAGGTCGACAAAGCAGCTACAGGTTTTAACAGAAATGGCACCTTTATTAGATGTTATTGTTTTTCAGGAAGGATTTAACAGACAAGCCGAGACATATCTATTTAATAAATTGGAGGAGGTATATCCTTATAACACAGTACTTGTTGGCCAATATTGTAGTGCAGGTTCTTATTGGAACTCTGTTAATGGAGATTGTTCTAATAGTCTCTTTGTTGTTAATGGAGGGGTAAGGATTTTTAGTAAATATCCAATTGATATTAAAAGGCAGTACGTGTTTAACAACTCTGCATACGGAACAGCGGATTATTATTCTAATAAAGGCGCAGTATATGTTGAGATTACTAAAAATGGAAAAAAATACCATATTGTAGGTACACATTTACAAGCAGATCAAGGAAGTTATAATGGAACTTCTGTTCGATTAAAGCAATTAAAAGAAATTAGGGATTGGGTAAATAGTTTAAAAATACCAATATCAGAACCTTTAATTTATGCAGGAGATATGAATGTGGAATATACAGATACATTTTCGTATAAGGATATGAAAAGTATTTTGAATTCTAGAATATCATATTCTTTTAACCCTTCGACAGAAGCAGGGACCTATTCTAATACCAATACTTTGGTTAGAAAAGAATATCCAAATTATAATAATACACTAGATTATATTTTAATTAGCAAAAGTCATAAGCAACCAGTTTTTATACCTGAAATGCAGGTACTTCAATTTGTGAAAGATGGTGAAGATCTATCAGATCATAATGCGGTAAAAACAACATATAGTTTTAATAATTAATTTATTGTATAAAACAATAAATATCCCTGCATAAAAATGTAGAGCGTATTTATTAATATACCTACCAATGGGTCTAGATAGCAATTACATCTCCGTACGCTATTTTGATAGAAAAAGAATCTTTAAGATCTATTTGTTGCAGGCTAGCAAGTAACGCTCTCATAGGACCGGCATGGGTTATTACGGCAATTTTTTCTTCAGAAACATGATCCAGAGAGGTGTAAAAATCCAAAATTCGTTCTTGTAGTGTGATATATGACTCCCCATTTGGGACTTGTATATTTACAAAATCATTCATCCAGGGATCTATTTCTGAACTATGTATAGCGTCCCAAGGCTGTAATTCCCAATCTCCAAAATTTAATTCTTTAAGTCGATTATCATAGATAATTTCTTTTTTGAATGTTTTGGCTAATAGTTTACATCGTTGTAATGGGCTGCTATATATCGTAGTAATTTCATGAACAGGAATACATTGATGTATCTTTTCTACTTCTGTAGTAAATGTATCTGTAATTCCGATATCACTTTGCCCATAGCAAATTCCTTTTTCGATATTTGGAGTGGTATGTCTTACCAGGTATATTTCCATAATGCTATGCTAGTAAGATAAAATACAATTTCACTAAGCTGTTGGACAGCACCTGCACAATCTCCTGTTTGTCCGCCAATCCATTTTTTAAATTTGGCTGCTAAGAACATTTTTGACAGGTACATAGGGATCAAGGTAAGGAATATCATGGGATTTTTGAAGAAAAATAGGGGAGCAATGCCAAATATGCCACTAATCAATAATGAACGTACACTCATGCTTTTTGCTGCTGGTTTGGCCTTACTGTTTTCTGTGTCTCTTACATAAGGATGTGTAAAAATTAAGGAGGTAGCTATAAAACGACTTAAGGCATGTCCAGAAATTAGTATTAGAGGGACGAAATACGTTTCAGTTTCTCTTAATGCTGCGAATTTTATGCTTAGAATTAATACCAGTCCAATAGTACCATAGGTACCTAAACGAGAATCTTTCATGATCAAAAGTATCTTGTCTTTGGTCCATCCCCCACCAAATCCATCACACACATCGGCGAATCCATCTTCATGAAATGCACCTGTGGCATAAATAGTAGAAAACATAGATAGTAGTATTGAGACTTCTACCGAAAAAATAAAAGAGGCCCCGTAAAAAACAATAGCACCAATACTTCCGACGATGATTCCTACGAGAGGAAAATATTTAGAACTAAGACGTAAATTTTCAGAATCGTGATTTACCCATTTCGGACAAGGAATACGAGTGAAAAACATCAATGCGGTAAAAAAGATGTGAATTTCTTTTTTCATGATTTATTTAAAATTAATGTCCATAGCAGAATCCTCTACAAGATATTGCCACAATGGAATTAAAGCACTAATGATAAGTATAAGAGCCAGAATTATCCCAATGCCTCCAACTTTGTTTTTCTTTAAAAATGAAATAACCCCAAAATAAAGGCTTAATAATCCAATACAAACAGAGGTTATTCTAAAAGTCTTGGCAACAGTGAATATATAAGAATTGAACTCTGAGGTGTTTTTTGATGATTCAATCAAAATAGAGTATTGCCGAGATAAATCAATAGTATACCAGTATACGAAATACATCCCGACAATAGCGATAAATATGGATAGGATTCCTTTTTTCATTGCGTTAAACTATTCACTACCAGAAACTCCTGCACTTTCAAAACTAGCCATGGTATTAAGAAAAGCAACTGCAGATTCTAGAATAGGATAAGCTATAGCAACTCCTGTTCCTTCTCCTAATCGCATACCAAGGTTAATCAATGGTTTTTTATCTAAAAACTCATACATCTTTTGGTGTCCTTGTTCTTCTGATGTATGAGCAAATATGCAATAATCTAATACATTTTGATACATAGCATGTGCAGCTAATAATGCAGAAGTAACAATAAACCCATCTATGATAATAGTCATTTTGAGTTCTGCTGCTTTTAAAATTGCTCCGGTAATCATAGCAATTTCGAACCCTCCAAATATAGTTAGTGCTTCAAGCGGAGAAGAAGGTATATGTTTTTGGTATACTTCAGATAAAATTTGTTGCTTGATTTTAATAGCTGAAGTATCCAGACCAGTTCCAGAACCCACACATTCTGCCAAAGGAACCTTTGTGAAATATGACATCAATAATGAAGCAGCAGAGGTGTTTCCGATTCCCATTTCGCCAAAACCTATAGTATTACAGCCATTATTAAACGTTTCTGTGACCAGGTCAGCACCTTTTTGTATAGCTATGGTACATTGCTTTGCAGTCATAGCGGGTTTTTCTTGATAATTTTGAGTGCCAAAATCAATTTTTTCATGAATGATACCAGGGATATTTTCAAAATCATGATTAACTCCGGCATCTATTATTTTAAGATCAATATGATGTTGCTTGCAAAAGACATTAATAGCGGCTCCTTCATTTACAAAATTATAAACCATTTGTGCGGTCACTTCTTGGGGATAAAGGTTGACTTCTCTTTTTTTTGCAATACCGTGATCACCGGCAAAAACGAGAATAGTAGACTGATCTAAACTGGGTTGGTCCGTGTTTTGGATCATACCTATTTGTAAAGCTACTGTTTCAAGTACGCCTAATGCTCCAACAGGTTTTGTTTTAGTATTAATTTTGTTTTGAAGAGCTGCTTCAAGGGTATTATTAAAGATAGGTTTTATATCAAAGTCCATGTATATTTTGGTTATTTAGAGTTTTTGATTTCAACAGGAATACCAGAAATCATTAATATTGCTTTATCGGCATGACTGGCTATATGTTGGTTCATCCAGCCTTGGAGTTCGGTAAATTTCCTGCCAATTTTGGTAGTAGCGTGAACCCCCATTCCGATTTCATTAGAAATGATAATTATAGTCGCATTTATGTTTAATAGTTTATCAAATTCTGTTTTTGCTTGCGACAGTGAGAGTTGGATGTCATTTTTTGTGTCCATATAGTAGTTGGTAAGCCACAAAGTAACGCAATCGATCACAACGACACTATCTTTTTTAACAACTTTAGAGATTTCTTTTTCTTCTTCAACAGAGATCCAACGATCGTCGCGATCTGCAATATGCCTATCTATACGTTCACGATGATCATCATCCCAAATGCGTGAAGTAGCTAGATAATAAGGAGTGTTGGATAACTGTAATGCCAGACGCTGTGCATAGCTGCTTTTACCAGAACGTTCTCCTCCTGTGATGTAATACAACATTGAATTGGTTTTAGAGACAGCAAAGGTAATCGAATACATTATTTATTTGTTAAAGTAATCCGAAATTCCATAAAATATAATACATTCGCGCAGAATTTTGGTTCTGATACTCCTTTCAAGGGAGTTGAGGATTAAAAGGGAATCAGGTACAATGAAGAATGAAGTTAGCATATAAATCTCGATTTTTTTAATTTTTAATCGTATTTCTGAAGTTTAACATCGTAAATCAATATTCCTGAGCTGTTCCCGCAACTGTATGCTGTGTCCATCATTAAAAAGGATGCTTGTTGTTAATACTTTATAACCACTGCTCGTTATGACGATCGGGAAGGTAAACAACAAGACGCGAGCCAGGAGACCTGCCTTTATTCGATATAATCAAACTTTCGGGACAATGGTTTGGGTATGGGTAAACTACATGCTTTTTTCCGGTAATTGTAAAAATTAAGTGTTTAAGTAATGAACAAAAAAGTATTTTTTGGAACAGCATTTTTAATGTTGGGATCATCTTTTGTATTTGGACAGGAGATCCAAATAGATGAGGTAGTTAATGAGCTAGATGAGGTAGTTATTTCTGACTCTAAGTTTAGTTTGAAACGAGAACAAAGCGGTAAGGTAATTACTAAAATTACTGCTAAAGAACTAGAACGTAGCCAGGGACAATCTGTAGCTACAGTACTTGCAAGAGCAACAGGCTTGTTTATTAATGGTAACGGTAGTGCCGCCGGGCAAGACCTTGGAGTTTATGTACGAGGAGGACGTAATCGTCAAGTAGTTATTAGAATTGATGGGGTAACAGTTAGTGATCCTTCTACTTCTTCTGGAGATTTTGATTTACGATTACTATCGGTTAATCAAATACAGGAAATTGAAATTCTTAAAGGTGCATCGAGTACTTTGTATGGCTCGGGAGCTGCGGCTGCAGTAATCAATATTATTACAAAATCTGAGAGTAAGAAAAAGATATCTGCTAGTTTTCAATCCAGTATAGGAACTAATCAATCTCAGGAAGATCAGGATTATGATATTAATGAATTTGTAAACCTGGCTTCGATTAACGGAACCTTGGGAAAAGTAAGCTATTTGGCAAGCGTAGGAAATCAGTTTAGTGATGGATTATCGGCAGCAGAGGCCGAAGGAGCAGAAAGTGATGCGTTTTCTAAATTTAATGTATATACCAAGTTAGGATATCGATGGAATGATAATTTTAGATTTCATTTTTTTGGAAATTTAGATCAATATAAAAATGATTTCGATGCTGCTGCAGGAATAGATGGAGACAATCGGTTTGAGAGTCAACAATTAAGGGCAGGATCTTTTTGGGAGATTAAGTATCCTAAGGGTAGTTTTACATTTACAAACAGTTATGCATCCTTAGAAAGAGATCTTACCAAATCTAGCTTTCCTTCAAAATATGAAGGTAATGTACATACTTTTGATGCATATAATAAATATACCTTTAACAATACATTGCATACGGTTATTGGAGCTAATGGTTCGTATAGTAAATTTAGCCTTGTAAATATTCCTTTTGGTACTACAAATCTAGAAGAAACAATTAGTGATACTGATGCAGAGTTTGATATTATTGATCCTTATATTAATGTAGTATATGCTTCGGATTTTGGTTTTAATCTAAATGCAGGAGCGAGATATAATATCCATAGTACCTATGATAATCATGTTGTTTATACTATAAATCCATCATACACCCACACATTTGGAGATAATTATATTAAAGGATTAGCATCATATAGTACCGCATATATCACTCCATCATTATTTCAGCTATATGATACGGCCTTCTTTACAGGAAATCCAGATCTTAAACCAGAAGAGAGCACAACTATAGAAGGAGGAGTTGAATTATCTCATAAGAAGAAAGCTACGGTGAGTGTAGTTTATTTTAATCGCAAATCAGAAAACTTTATCACTTTTGATCCTACTACTTTTGTGAATTTTAATTCACCCGACGATATTAAGGTAGATGGAGTAGAAGTAGAGGTGTCGACAACAGTTTTAGAAGACAAACTATCTATAAAAGGGAATTATACTTATACTAATATTGACAAATTAGACGATAATATCAGAATTCCTGAACATATGATTAATGCTAGTATTGGTTATCAATTAGGGGAAAAGACATATACTTCGTTAAACTATCAATATAATACTAAGCGCACAGATAATGATTTTGCTAATACAGACCCGGTTACTTTTGCCCCAACACAAGTTTCTCTTGATGGTTATGGTATATTAGATTTTTATATTAGTCACCGATTACTAAAAAATCTAAATGTTTATGCAGCGATGCATAATATTACCAATGAAGATTATCAGGAGATTTTAGGATTTAGTACCAAAGGTAGAAATGCCAGAGTTGGAATTAATCTTGAATTCTAATACATAACCCGGGTTTAATCAAAAACTCCTGAACTATTCGTTCAGGAGTTTTTATTTTTTTAGAGATTATATTATTCTGCAGTGGGAAGATTGTTATCCCGATACATACGTTCATAAACAGGAGAAAACATTTTACTATTTCCAACACTTTCTAATTGTATTATATTATAATTTTTAGCACTTTTTGTACCTAAAATATTATCTATTGCAGCTTTAAAAAGAGGTTCATTTTCATCACCTAAAACTCCAAGATTAGAATAATCTTCTTCGATTTCTACTTCTGGAGAAAAACCACCGTGATAATCTGTAAAACCAACAGAGTTGCTGGATTTAAGAACTAAAGGTTGCATAGCATATGTATGTCCAGTATTAGCACCTTGTCGTCCAAAATTATCAGAATCATATAATGTTATTGATGCCTGAAATTTCCCTCTTGTAGTGGTTCCTACCTGAATCACATTTATATGTGGGTCAAGCCCATTAATTACCAGCTCACTAGCCGAAGCAGAGCTTCTGGTAGTTAAAATATAAATTCTACTTAAATTGAGGCTATTAATGGCTTCGCCTGTTCTGATTTGATTATCAAAAAGATTGGTGCTTCCAAACTGTGCTTGTCGATCAGAGTTCCATTCTTCTGTTGAAAAAACCTGGCCATTAAATTGTCCTGTAATCATACTCGATAAATCAATTGCAGTTGTAACAGATCCACCGCCATTATATCTCAGATCTAATATTAAGTCACTTATATTATCAGACACAAATTTTCCAAAGGCAGCGTTAAGTTGAGTATCGAAATCTCCTGTAAAAGAATTATACATAAGGTATCCGACAGGACTACCACCTACATCAATAGTTTTTGATATAAAAACAGGATCCTCGGTATATTGAACTTTGGTAAGTGAAATAGAAGTTCCTGTAGAGGTAACATTAGTACCATCAAAAGTTGCCAGACCTATGCTGTAACTATCAGTGCCTAATAATCCTCTAAAATTTTGATCATTTATTTGGGTACCATTAACCGTATTAAAGATATCTCCTCTTTTTACTCCTTTGGCAGCTGCATCAGTCCCCGGTAGTACATACCGCACATACCCAAACACAAGAGACTGGTCGTTTGGATAACGCACAAGACCATACTCCATACCATTATTCTTTGTAATACCATCAAAAGCTTGTTCTAATGCAATATAGTCATCTACAACCCAGCTAAATTGATCAACTTTTACCTGTTCTCCGTTTACTAATACTGTTTGTTTAGATTTTAATTCCTCAAAAAGTGCTTCAGGAGTAGAAAACCCTTCTAAAAACTGTACGTATTCCTGATTAGAAGGAAAACGATTATTTGCCAAATCAGGGACATCTGCTTTATATAAGTAATAGAGATTTAATCCTTTCCAGATAAAATCTTTTATTTCTGGTGCGCCAGAAACACGGGGTACATCATCGTTATCATCAAAACATGCCGTAAGCAGGTTACCAACGAAAAGCAATAGTGCAAAATACTTTATGTACTTCATCTATTTTATATTTATTGTTTTTATTTGTCTAATGAAATTCATCAATAATCATTCCGAGAAGAATAAAAATGATAGGTATACTTATTTCATATTGACCTTACTTCTTAGTATAAAGCGATAAATGTAACTACTTTATTATAATTTTAAAAAAGATTGTAACAAATTACTTAGATAGTCGTCTCCCTTATATAAAGCTGACAAAGTTTTATGAAAACCACCAACCAAAATGAAAGAAGGAGCATTTATAACGCTTACAAACGGATTTAAAGATAAGCTTTTTAGGTTAGCTAAACGTTTGCTTGTAAGTAATGAAGAAGCAGAAGATGCTACACAAGAAGTATTACTGAAGCTATGGAAGAATAAGAGTAAAATGGCTGAGTATAAAAATGTAGAAGCTTTTGCGATGACAATGACTAAGAATTATTGTTATGATAAGCTTAAGGCTAAAGAAACAGGAAACCTAAAAATTGTACATAGTAATTATAAGGACGAGAGACCTTCATTACAACGAGAATTAGAAGCTAGAGATAGCTTAGATTGGGTAGGTAAGATTATGGATAGTCTGCCAGAACAACAACGAATGATTATCCAACTTAGAGATATAGAACAATATAATAATGCAGAAATAGCAGATATGCTAGGACTTAATGAAACAGCAGTTAGGGTCGCATTATCAAGAGGAAGAAAAAAAATTAGAGTAGAATTATTAAAAAAACACAATTATGGAGTTGTCTAACATAGAAAAATTACTAGAGAAGTATTTCGAAGGCGAAACCACCGTTTCTGAAGAAAAAGAATTAAAGGTTTACTTTACCAGAGAAACTGTGCCGTCGCATTTGGAGAAATACAAAGATCTATTTCAATATTTTTCTGAAGAGAGTACCATAACAGCTACCAAGGATCTAAAATTAAATACCAGTAGTAGAAAATCCAGATACGCCTGGATGGGTATTGCAGCATCAATAGCTTTGATTGCAGGGATATTTTTAACAAATATGCCACCAAACCCAGACGAAACTCTTGGAACATATGAAGATCCAGAAATAGCTTTACAGGAAACCAAAAAAATCCTCAATATGGTTTCGCAATTAATGAATGAGGGCAAACAGGAATTAGTGTACCTGAATGAATTTGAAAGCACTACCGAAAAATTAACAAAATAAATACAAACGACTACCTGAAAAACCCTGTTGATAAAACAGGATATAGTAAGGAAATTAAATTTTAAATATTATGAACAAGTTAGCAATTATTTTAGCCTTTGCAATATTACCATATGTGTCTAATGCACAAAGTAATTTTGATAAATATGAAGATATGAAAGGAGTATCTTCTGTAGTAGTAACCAGTAAAATGTTTAAACTACTAAGTAAAATTGAATTAGAAAGTAATGATGCCGAAGTACAAGAGTACATGAATCTTGTAGAAAACATAAAAAACATCAAGGTCTTTGCTACAGAAAACAAAGAAGTAGGACAGAAGATGAGAGCAGATGTAAGTAGTTACCTTAAGAGTTCTTCTCTAGAAGAGTTAATGAGAGTAAAAAGTGACGGGAAAAATGTAAAGTTTTACTCTAAGCCAGGAAAAGATGATGATCATGTAAGTGAACTGTTTATGTTTCTTGATGGAGTACAAAATGATGGAAATGGACCCAATACTGTAGTGCTTACGATAACAGGAGATATTGATTTAAAACAAGTCTCTAAAATTGCAGATCACCTTAATGTACCTGGTGGAGAAGAGTTAAAGCACGTAAAAAAGAAAGGAAACTAATTAGATATTAGGTATAAAAAAAGATCCAGATTTCTTCTAACTGTGAGGTTAGAAGAAATTTGATCTAAAAACATCAATCAAAAATAATCAACCAACCCACCAGCTTAGGCAGGTGAAAAAAATAATAGAAATGAGAAATGTGTATAAAATTTTAGGCATTGTAAGTATATCTCTAATGATGAGCTGCAGTAGCGAACCTTCACTGCAAAAGTATTTTGTAGACCACCAGGGAGATGCTGATTTTATTGCCGTAGATGTGCCGACTAGTCTTTTGGATAAAGAAACTATAGAACTTAATAGTGACGAGAGAGAAGCATTAGAAAGTATAAAAAAGGTTAACTTTTTGGCTTTGAAACTTACTAAAAGTAATCAGGGTAAATACGAAGAAGAGAGTGCAGCGATAAAAAAGATATTAGATACTGATACCTATGAAACCTTAATGCGATTTGGATCAGACGGAACCAAAGCGGTACTTAAATATCAAGGAGAAGAAGATGATATCGATGAGGTTATCGTTTTTGCTAAAAATAATAAAAAAGGACTAGCATTAGTACGTGTATTGGGAGATAATATGAGACCCGAAAAAATGGCTATGCTTATGAAATCTGTAGAAAAAGGTAAAATCAACCTTGATGCTTTTAAAGAAATAGCACAGACTATTGATATTGATGATTAATCAGTAGTAACAATATAAAAAAAGAGGCTGTTGAAAAACAGCCTCTTTTTTTGTGATTAAAATCTATTACTTATATCCCTGTATAATTAGAAGGAGTAATTTGTTTTAACTCTGATTTTATAGATTCAGAAATATCAAGAGTTTCGATAAAATCTGCAATAGAATTTTGATTTATCTTTTCGTTAGTACGAGTAAGGCCTTTTAGTGCTTCATAAGGATTTGGATATCCTTCTCGTCTTAGTATAGTCTGTATAGCTTCTGCAACAACTGCCCAGTTATTTTCAAGATCTTCGGCAAATTTATTTTCATTCAGTAAAAGCTTGTTTAGTCCTTTCAGGGTAGCCTGAAAAGCTATCAGCGTATGCCCAAATGGTACTCCGACATTTCTAAGTACTGTACTATCGGTAAGATCACGTTGTAATCGACTTACAGGTAGTTTTGCAGCAAGGTGCTCGAATATAGCATTTGCTATCCCCAGGTTACCTTCACTATTTTCAAAATCAATAGGATTTACTTTATGCGGCATAGCCGAAGAACCAACTTCTCCTTTTTTTATTTTTTGCTTAAAATAATCCATAGATACATAGGTCCATACATCACGATCCAGATCCAGTATAATGGTATTAATACGTTTTAAACCATCAAATAATGCAGCCATATGATCATAATGCTCAATCTGAGTGGTAGGGAAAGAATGATGAAGTCCCAATTTTTCTTGTACAAAATGAGTCCCAAAAGCTTTCCAGTCGATATCTGGGTAAGCTACCTTATGTGCGTTGTAATTTCCTGTAGCACCACCAAATTTTGCAGCACTTGGTATATCCTTTAATAAATCAAACTGTGCTTCGATTCTGGTGACATATACCTGAAACTCTTTTCCTAATCGGGTAGGAGAGGCAGGTTGGCCATGAGTACGGGCAAGCATAGGTATAGCAGACCATTCTTCTACCAAAGATTTTAGTTTTGCTAATAGTGTATTGTACTCTGGGATATAAACACTACTAATAGCTTCTTTGATACTTAATGGTACCGCAGTATTATTAATGTCTTGAGAGGTTAATCCAAAATGGATAAACTCTTTATATTGTTGTAACCCAAGAGCATCAAATTTCTCTTTGATAAAATACTCTACAGCTTTTACATCATGATTAGTTACTTTTTCAATGTCTTTTATTGCCGAGGCATCCTCACTAGAAAAAGCAGTGTAAATCTCTCTTAATTTATCAAATAAAGAGGTTTCGATACCTTGTAATTGTGGTAGCGGTAGCTCGCATAAGGCGATAAAATATTCAATTTCTACGAGTACACGATATTTGATTAAGGCTTCTTCACTAAAAAATGCACTAAGAGATTTGGTCTTTGATGCGTAACGCCCATCTATAGGTGAGATTGCTTGCAAAGGAAATAATGACATAATTTTCTTTTTTTTGAAGCTGCAAAGATAATTTAATTAATTGCGAATTACGAAGTACAGGCTATGAATTTTAAAAGTTAGAGGTTTCCGTCACCCTGAGCTTGTCGAAGAGCCAACAACTAATAACCAGCTAACAACTAACAACTACTAACTAATTTTTTTTAAGACCATTCGAGAACGTGCTTTATAAGCTGCGCTACCTGTATTGTAATTATTCTCTAGTGTTATTTTAAGTTCGGGATGTACCCAATCGAATTCTGTACCCAACAGATATAGCGATGTCATAGAATATGCTTTTGGAGCCACTTTTTGATCTGTGATGATCCAATCGAAACATAGTTCTGTTATTTTTTCACGATGTATAGTAGTTAAGGATGCTCTTACTTTAGGATTCTTTTTTTGGTAATAGGCAATACTTAGATATTCAAATATTTTTGCCATTGGTCTTACAGCGGGGTGCTGGTATACATTTGGTACAATACTAATCAACTGATCAAGATAAGGGAGAATAGCTGTAAGATCGTGCTTACATAAAAATTCGAGACCCCAGGAAGCTCTACACGAGATTTCATCATCTACCTGAGCGCAAATGTTTAGCAAATCAGGAAGCAATGCCGGATTCTCAAGGATTAAATTAGCAAAATGCTTCCTCTTTTCACGAGAATGATCTACAGTATTTAATACGTCTTCGAGCAATATCATAGATAATGTATCTTTTGTCATTCCAGCGTAGGCTGGAATCCATTTTGGTATAGTGCTATTAATAATTGGATTCCGTTCTTCAACAGAATATTAGATCAACTCATCTCTATATCGGGTAAATTTTTATCATGAACTAAAGTCTTCAAGGTAAAAGGATATTAGATATTTTGATGATTTTTTTGAGAACCGGATATAAAAGCGATTACCCATTTCTTTTCAATTTCAAAAATAAGCGAACTCATTTAAACTTTTTGGTTTTAAGTGAAAATTAAATGTTTTTAGTTCTGTTGTCCCGAGCATTCGGGATTGATTTGCATAGCAGGGCTAAGGAAAGAAAAAAAGATAAAAACAGGGCTGAAAACAACAATTTTTTAGCAAATCGAAAAAGTTTAAATGAGTTCAATAAATAAAAATATGGATCCCAAATGTGATCAGCATTCTAAAATTGAAACCTAATCTAGCCTGGGATGATAAGGGTGATTAATCTTCGGCAAACCCGAATTAATAATAATTACTTGTTAAAACCGTTATGTCTTCTATAACAGACAATTATCATCTTATTGGGGTTCAAACCATATAGAACATTTGTTTTTGGTAAGTGTCTTTTTAAAGAAGAACAAAATGATAAAAAGAATTCTTTTTCTATTCGTGTTGGTTTTTTTGATATCACAGTTTTTAAGACCAACTAAAAACGAAGCAAGCTATGATAGTATTGCTACGTTCGAAGCAGCTACAACGGTTTCTGCAGAGGTTAAATCAATTTTGCAGAATCAATGTTATGATTGTCATAGTAGTGTCACACAATATCCCTGGTATATGGAGGTTAGTCCAGTTTCACATTGGATGGCCTATCATATAAAAGAAGGAAAAGAACATTTTAATGTCTCTGAGTGGGAGTTCTATACCGATAAACAAAAGGATCATAAGCTAGAAGAGTTTATAGAAATGATAGAGAAGAAAGAAATGCCTTTAGAATCCTATACCTGGATGCATGGTAAACTACCCGCTAATGATGCAGAAAAACTAATCAATTGGGCCAAAGAAACCCGTAAGACAATAACCAAAGGTAAAGAGGAACCACAGGAAAAAGTAACGGATTCGTTGCCGGTAAAAGTATCAGATTCGACTGTAGTGGATAGTATTTAGTACTGTGTTTTGTTATTTATGTGTCATCAAACTCAGGATACACACTATATTTCATTATTCTTGTCATTCCAGTGTAGACTGGAATCCACTTAAGAATACACAAAATATGGATTATGATCTTTAATTTGCCCTGAACTCTTCGACAGACTCGGGGTAAGCATAGTTGAAGAACGATAATGACAATGACATTTCCCCAAATCACCCTAACAACTCTTCTACCACTTTTGCAACTCCTGTAGTAGCTTTCTCTGATAATATAGAAAGATGTTCTGTTGGAGAAATTGCCGGATTGGGGTCGATAAAATAAACGGGAGTTTGGTGCCTGGCATATTGTAGTAACCCAGCAGCCGGATACACCTGCATAGATGTGCCAATAATCATAAGGATATCTGCCCGCTCTGTAATCTCTATAGCCAGATCCATCATAGGCACAGCTTCACCAAACCATACAATATGAGGTCTTAATTGAGAATTATGCTCACAATGATCCCCGAGAATCAGGTCGTGTTTCCAGTCGAGTACCAATTGTTCATCAAACTGACTTCGCACTTTTAATAATTCGCCATGCAGGTGTATAACATTACTGCTTCCTGCTCTCTCATGTAAGTCATCTACGTTCTGAGTGATGATAGATACATTAAATTTGTCTTCCAAAGCTACCAGATCAAGATGCGCTTTGTTGGGTGTTACTGTATGAAGTTGGCTACGTCTTTTATTATAAAAATCAAGAACTAATTCTGGATTATTTCTCCACCCTTGCGGAGAAGCCACTTCCATAACATCATGTCCTTCCCAAAGCCCATTGGCATCTCTAAAAGTATTGATCCCGCTCTCTGCGCTAATTCCTGCTCCTGTAAGTACGACTATGTTTTGCATAGGATTGATATGGTTTGTAAGTTTAATATAGCCCGTTGTGTATTTGAGATTTTTTAATTCGAAATTCGTCAATTCGAGTGCTTCGACCAAAGGAAGAAGTGTATCGAGAATAGAGTTTTGAATTAAAAAAACTATTCTCGATAGTTCTACAGAGCTTGCCGAAGACTGATTGATTATGAATAGTATAAAAACTTCGACAGGCTCAGTTTGACATCACAATAATAGAAAATAAAAACTTTTGAATGCCTTTTTATATCCCAAAACCTTATGTTAAATTCATAAATAGAAGTTAAAAATAGACAGATTTAAGTGATTTATCCTCAAAAAATGATAATCCACAAGTATTTTATCGCAATTTTTTGGCTGCTAAACGTAGTTTTTGGCTTTTTTTAACAAACCCATATGTGTATTGTTAAATTCCTTCATGTAGTTTATTTACAATTTTATCCGATAAAAAGCGTTTATGTATCGATAAAGAACATTATGTAACCCCTTGACATCAAAGGGCTTCCGTAATTTTATTACGGTTTTACCGTATACAATAAAAGTGTAAATACCCTATCTTGTAAGTAGAATAATTCAGCATATATTAACCGACACAAATTTTTTAACTCATACCCTATGAAATATCCTTATGTAATCATTGATAATGATCAGAAAATTGCAGATTCTATCCAGATCTCTTTAGAAGAGCAGCCAGATTATATCTGCACAGGAATAGCAAAAGACGAGCAGGATGCATTGGATTTAATTTTAGAGAGAAGACCCAGACTTGTTTTTTTAGAGCCAGAAGTGCCAGGAATAGATACGGTAACGACAAAATATTCTTTGATGACAGAGCTTTCTAAGTATATGTCTCGGTTACCAGAGTTTATTGTGATCACCAAAACATCAGATTATGCGATAGAAGGCATACGTAATAGAATCATGGATTATATCCTGAAACCTTTTAGTAAAGGGCAGATAAACAGAACCCTAATGAGGTTCGAAAAAGACTTTGGCCAAAGCGGGGATAATACCCTATGTTTTAAGTCTTATGGAGATTATCGATTTGTAGATGTAGATGAAATATTATACCTAAAAGCAGATAATAACACCACAGATTTTATAATGAGTAACGGTACTAAGGTAGAGGCGTTTAAGACCTTAAAACATTTTCAGAACCTGTTACCAGATCATTTTGTACGTATACATAATAGTTATATTATTAATACCGATTATGTATCCAGGATACATTTTGGAAAAGCAAAATGTGCCATCAAAAATACAGATGATTTGATTCCCTTCTCAAAGTCCTATAAAAACAATGTAGAAGAAATCAAAGACTCCTTAGCAAAGAAAAGTTTGATCTATATATAAAATAGATTGGACTCGAATACATAGCAACCGATAAATTGTAGGATTTATCGGTTTTTTTATGGGATAAAGCCAGTAATCCTATTATAAAACCGTTAGTACTGCATTTCCTACAAAAATGGATGATTTTAGAAAAAGGTTCATTTACCCGTATAATCGGTTCATGTACATCTCATAGAGGGTTACCTACTAAACACACCTTAATATATTAGGCGCGAGGGAGATATCAGGGTACATTTGTAGTGTACAATTAGAGATACACATCATAAAAAATGTATATAAAAAGAGTACTCTAAAAAATAAAAGTCGTCTGCGCAACGACAAGCAATAATTAAATAAAAATAAACATACCCCGTTAAAGACTATATGTCTTTTGAAAAGTAAATTCAAACTAAAAAAACTAACATTATGAAAACTATAAAAACAATATTCGCTATACTATTCTTAAGTACTATGTTTATCGCTTGTGAAGCAAATGCCGTAAATGATGAAGTTGGAATTGAAGATGTTGAAACAGTTGGAGAAGATGATACTGGAGATGGAGTTGAACCAGGAACTGAAGTTAAAGGATAAAATGGTTTGATAGAATAATTATCTAATTTTATCAAAACTATAAACTAATATAACTAAAACTAACACTATGAAAACTATAAAAACACTATTCGCTATATTATTTTTAACTACGATGTTTATGGCTTGTGAAGCAGATACTGCAAATGAAGAGATAGGAATTGAAGATGTTAATACCATTGGAGAAGATGATACTGGAGATGGAGTACAACCTGGAAACCAACAAGGAGATACCTAAATAATAAATACTTGACGTATTTTGAGAGTTTAAAAAAGAGTTCTAATTTATTAAGGACTCTTTTTCTATTTTACTTTTTTGTTGAATCCAAATTGATTATTTTAGAAATAAATTTATTTTGAGATGTTTAGAGTTTTATTCAAATTTATGATTGCTTTTTTTCTATTGACTGTTGCTAGTTGTAATAATCCTGATCAAAACATAGAAAGTGAAGAATTAAAATCTAATTTAATTCAGTCTTATATTGATGAAGCAAAGAACAAACAAAATTCTGAAGAAGAAAGAAAAAATAGTTTGGAAAAAGCATATGGGATTTATTCTACACTTACTGATGATACTTTTAAAGTTGAAAAAATACATGAAATATCATTTCAATACTATGCGTTAAAAGATTACGATAATTATAGAGATATGAATGAAAAGGCTCTAAAATTATCCGGTAAAATTAATGATTCATTAAATATGGCCAGATCATATGCATATTTAGGAATTCATTATAGAAATAATAAATTGGATATTGCTTTTAAAAATTTTCATGAAGCAGAAAAAATATATGCTTCCTTAGGAGGAAATATTAATAAAAAAGAAATAGCTTTTGATCATGGTAAAGTGTTGATTGATATTGCATTAATACAACAGAAAACTAAGGATTATAGTGAGAGTGAAGCGACAACGATTAAGGCTATTGAAAAGTTCGAATTAGTTGAAAGTAAAAGATACCTACCTTTGTGTTATACGAATTTAGGGATACTTGCAAAATATTTAGAACGATATGACCAAGCCATTGAATACCACTTGAAAGCAATAGAGTATACAAAAGGGACTAATAGAGAGGTATCAAGAACTTTAACATCTTTTAATAATATTGGTACCGTATATAAATCACAACAAAAATATGATAAAGCAAAAGAATCATATCTTAAGGCATTATCCTATACAGAGTTTTTAGATAAAAATCCAAAGCGTCGCTCTTTATTGTTAGATAATTTGGCCTATGTTAATTTTTTATCTAAGGATACTGCCAATATCCCTGATTTGTTTTACAAGGCTTTAAGGATACGAGACAGTATTGATGATAAAAATGGTATTGCGACTAATACCTTACATCTGGCAGAATATTATCAATCGATTGATCAA
Source organism: Aquimarina sp. Aq78 (assembly GCF_900299525.1). GTDB lineage: Bacteria > Bacteroidota > Bacteroidia > Flavobacteriales > Flavobacteriaceae > Aquimarina. Next base: position 69,129 of record NZ_OMKA01000032.1, read on the forward strand.
GATAGTGTTGCTAAGATGTATGCAGAACAATCACGAGATGTATCCCAAGAATTGCAAAAAAATGAAGAATTGTTACAAGCGTATAAGATTCTATCAGAAGTATCAGATAGTAAAGAAGGCTTAAGTTATGCAAATACATATATAACATTAAACGATAGCTTGATTAAAGAAGAGCGTTTGTTTAGGGATAAGTTCGCTCGTATTAAATTTGAAACCGATGAAATTGTAGAAGAAAACCAACAAATCAGTAGGGAAAATCAAATCCTGATCATTGCAATATTGGGCTTAACGGCACTATTTTTGTTGGGGTATATCATATTTAGACAGCAACAGAGTAATAAAGAACTATTGTTTGCCCAAACCCAGCAAGAATCTAATGAGGAGATCTATCGTTTACTGCTTAATCAACAGATCAAACTAGAAGAAGGTAGGCAGATGGAGCAGCAACGTATGTCTGAGGAGTTGCACGATGGGGTACTGGGTCGATTGTTTGGAGTACGACTAAGTCTTGATGGGATCAACCAGCGTGCCAACGATGGGTTTACAGAAACCAGGAATAAATATATAGATGAGCTTAAATCTATAGAAAAAGAAATACGATTGATCTCTCATGATCTGGGCGCAGAGACCTTACCGTCTGATGTGGCCTATATCGATGCGGTAGAAAACCTGATCAAGGATCTGTGCGAAGTGCATAAAATAAAGTTTGAGTTTAATAACGATGAGGATATCGATTGGGAGGGCATAGACGACCAGAAAAAGGTAAACTTTTTTAGGATTTTACAGGAGTCTATGCAGAATATCTTTAAACATGCTCATGCAGATCATATAAAAATTAATTTCGAATATGTGGATAGTACCATAAATCTTACTATTTTAGATGATGGAATAGGATTCAAAACAAATAAGGTTAAAAAAGGAATTGGTTTAAAAAACATTACATCAAGAGTCAGTCAGATGAATGGAGAAGTACAGTTTCTTAGTAACGAAGACATGGGGACAACAGTATCGGTACATGTACCCATAGAAGTCAAAGTCGAAGAAGTGTACTAAATAATCTATGCTCATACTATTTTGAGTAGAATCAAGTTTAAATAGTAAGGGGCTAATTTTAAAACCTAAAACAATAAATTTTAAGATGAAGAAAAAGCTAAAAGTTCTTATGATTGATGATCATCCTATGATTATCGAAGGGTATAAAAATACCTTATTAGGAGAAAATCAAAAAGAATATCAAATTAAGATTGACATCGCGTCTAATTGTGATGATGCATACGCCAGTATTGTAAAATCTTCAGAGACGGTTCCTTATGATATGCTTTTTGTAGATATTAAATTACCACCTTCTTCTGATGGGTCGATTACCTCTGGCGAGGATTTAGCAAAGCACGCAAAAGAGCTGTTGCCTAAATCAAAGGTGATTATCTTAACCATGCATAGAGAAGATCATAGAATACATAATATACTTAAGAATATTAATCCGGCTGGATTCTTAATCAAAAGTGATCTTACTTCTAGCGAATTGTTATTAGCCTTTAATAACATCTTAAAAGGTAAAGCGTATTATAGTGCTACGGTAAATGATCACTTTAGAAAAATGATGACCAACAAATTTTCTTTGGATGAGAAAAACCTAAAGATCTTATATCATTTATCTCGTGGTGTTAAGACCAAGAACTTACCTAATTATGTAAGTTTATCATTAAGTGCAATCGAGAAAAGAAAGAACCAGATCAAAGAGATGTTTTCTATTGCCAAAGCAGATGATCAAATGTTATTAGAAGAAGCACGAAAAAGAGGATTTATATAAAGAACAATTACGATATAGAAAAGGCTGAATTCTTTGTTTTAACTTAGAATTCGGCCTTATCTTTTTATAAGACGTTTGATACAATTCACTCTGGATCCCAGCCTTTAGTTTATCCTGAGCTGAGTCGAAGGGTTGGGATGACAACCTATTGGAATGGTACAACTAAATTCAAAAGTATGGTTGCTCGGCTCTAAGGCAAGTTGCTCTGCCATTCCAGCGAAGGCTGGAATCCACATTAGACTAGGATGGCAAATTGCAGGAATGACAATAGTTTCGGCGTCAGGTTGAGTGATTTTTCGTAGTATAACGAAGAAAAATAGTATCGAGACCCTTTTATGATCACTAAGGATTTAGTACCTACATTAAAATAAAATGATTATTAGTAAATATGTATCCCTCTTATTTTTTGGATTTTACTTGTATTCAGTCATATAAATACATGATATACGGTTTTGCCTTACTTATTTTGAGGATTTAAATTGCTCCTAATCAAAGTTTTATACATACATTTATAATGTTAAAAAAAACTTAACATAAATTTTGATATCAGATAATTTGGTTTTTAAAGACAATAGTATCTACCCCACTATATAAAAAGTCTTTTTTAAATATGTTATATCATCTGATATCCAGTACAATTGTCATAATGTAAATAATACTAATCATGTACCCAATCTCATGTTTAGGTTAATGAGCTAATTTTTAGATATTAATTAAATTATTCTACTTATGACTAAATTTACTTTTTTCTTAGTAAAGATGATGCAAATGCTTTTTAAGTCATCTTTTTACCTCGTATATAACATCTATGCTATTTGTATTAGATCTGATTCTTTTTCGGATCTAAAAGCAATTGATATGACCAATTATAGCACCTCTTGAAGAATATGAGAGAGTACATGTAGAATTAGAATATGAACCAGTTTGTTATAATTATATAATGTTAAAAAACAAGATATAAAAAAACACTGCAACTGTAAAACTTTGGCGAGCCGACAAAAGCAGTGTCTGGAATAGAAATACTATTTACAATTTTAGAAGTAATAGACATCACATGATGCTTTCTAAAAAGGAACTCAAAATTCTTATTATTTTTTTGAGTTAGTGGTTTCCCAGACCTGATAATGATTTTCCTTTCTAAGTTTAGAATCCTCCCAAAGATCAGTATGATAATATGTTAGTATAGAAGTCACAAGGACTTCGTTTAGTACTACTACATATACTATTAGTATAAACTTTGATAAAAAACAAAATACATAAATAACTAATCTATCCAATCATAACGATTGTAAATTTTAAACCATTAATCTATGAAAACAACAACCAAATTTTTATTACTGCTACTCTGTATTGGCATTAGTAGTTCAATCTATTCTCAATCTCCAAATATTGTGGTGATTATTGCCGATGATATGGGGTGGTCACAAGTGAGTACAGGAGCAACTAACCTTAACAATCCCAGTGATTTTTATGAGACACCAACTTTAGAAACATTGGCTACTCAAGGTATTGCTTTTCCACAGGCCTATGTAAACGGAGCAAATTGCGCGCCGACCAGAGCAGCAATTTTAAGTGGACAATATGCATCAAGACCAGATAATAATGTATTTGCAGTAAACGGTTTAAATAGAGGAGGAAATTCTACGCTATTAGTAGGGCCTAGTCAAGGGCTTTCTAACGGAGAAGATGAAATTCCAGCCAGTGCGATTACAATAGCCGAGACCATAAAAACAAGTGGATATACAACAGCTCATTTTGGGAAATATCATTCTGGAGGAAGTATGAGTAACTCACCTACCGATCAGGGATTTGATTTTAATTATGGAGGCGGTTCTCCCGGAAGTCCGGGAAGTTACTTTGCTTCGCAATCTGGTGGGGTTTGGACTTTTCATAATAATATAGGTCCAGAACTGGATCCATATGCAGCACCATATACATTAAGTGAATCGATGGCACTTGCAGGAGATAGCTCTCTAGACGGAACAGCAAAACATGTAACCGATGCGATGGCAGATGCCGCGATCGATTTTATGAATGCAAATAATACATCTCCATTTTTTATGCATTTTAGTAACTATGCAATACATGGTCCTTGGGGTCAGGCAAATGCAAGGCCTGATTTATATGCCAAATATGTGGCTAAAAATAATACAAACCCTAGTCAGATGGGACATACAAATATTGCTCAGGCCGCAATTGCAGAAGGAATGGATCAAACGATAGATAGGCTTGTTGATTATCTAAAAACAACAGCAGATCCCAGAAACCCTGGTCATATGTTATCAGAAAATACATTAGTATATTTTATTTCTGATAATGGTGGAGCGATAGGAACAGATGATAACGGCCCTTTACGAGGAATGAAAGGAGAGCATTACGAAGGAGGAGTAAGATCAGTAACTATAGCATGGTCAGAAGGTTTATTAGCAAATACGGGAACAGTTAATAATACTCCTATTGTTGCTTTTGATTTATATCCAACACTTGTAGAAGCTGCAGGGGGAACATTACCCACAGGATATGATATCGATGGGGTGAGTCAATGGTCTATGTTAACCGGTACAAATCCTAATCTAAATAGAGATGCAATCTACTGGCACTTTCCCGGATACCTAATTGACTCTAAACGTGATCAAAGACCTGTATCTATTATACGTAAAGGAGATTACAAGTTGATTCATAATTTTGAAACCGCTTCATATGAAATGTATAACCTTATAACCGATATTGGCGAAGCTACTAACTTATTATCAGGAAGCCCAGATAATGCAACATTAACTATAGCAAATGATCTAAGTACAGATCTTCGTAACTATCTGATTAATATATCGGCTCCTTTACCAACGTATCGAAGCAGTGGACTTACGGTTCCGTTACCAGAAATAATTCAAATCAACCCACCAGTTGTGAGTTGTGTTGAACCTGATACATATTTAGCACTTTGGAATTTTGACGTTGGAGTAGATGCAAATGATGCTTCTTCAAATAATAATGATCCTCTTTCTACTATAGGAACACTAACCTATGATACAGTAGATTTTAAAGAAGGAGATCGATCTTCGGTATTTGATGGAGCAACCAAAATACAGTATAGCCAGAACCCTGGCCCATTTTTGATTGCATCGATGTCGCAAAGAAGTGTTGCTATGTGGATAAAACCAACTGCCTTGTCTGGTATCCAGAATCTTTTTGAAGAAGGAGGAGGGATTAGTGGAGTTGTATTGAGATTAAATGGCTCAAACCTAGAGTCTATAGTAAGAAATAGCGCTACGATTTCTGATAGTCATAGTGTAGCTTTTCCAAATGATGGAGATTGGCATCATGTCGCTGTTGTATATAATGGTGGGAGTACCAGCCATAGTCTGTATATTGATGGTGTTTCTGCTGCTTCTAGTAGTGCAGCCCCAAGTTCTGTTCCTACGCATATAGGATCTGGAGGAATTGGCGGTGTACAGAAAAAAGATAGTTATGGAGAAACTTTAGATAATTTCTATACAGGAAAAATGGATGCAGTTGTTGTTTATGATTTTGCACTTTCTGCTGCACAAGTTATCACATCAGGATGTCTTCCAGATCCTAACCCGTCACAATGTACATATGCTGTTATTAACTCGGAAGATTTTGAATCTGGATGGGGTGTATGGTCAGGTGGTGGATCAGATGCAAGAAGAAGTTCTAGTGATGCAGCTTATGCCAATTCGGGAACATATTGTATACGATTACGAGATAATACATCTACATCGGTGATGACTACTTCTAATTTTGATATGACAAGCTATGAAGAATTGACGATTAATTTCTCGTACTACTGTAGAAGTATGGATAATAGTAATGAAGACTTTTGGCTTCAGATATCAACAGATGGTGGAGTTAATTTTACCACTGTAGAAGAATGGAATCAGTCTGATGAATTTGTAAATGACCAACGTTATAATGATCAGGTCATAATCCCAGGTCCTTTTACGGCAACGACTCAAATTCGATTTAGAGCCGATGCATCTGGTAATTCAGATTGGGTGTATATAGATGATGTGGTGATTAATGGATGTAGTACTCCGGCAGCTTCTATGACCAGTACACCAATAGTTAATGATGTACAACCAGAAGTAGAAGTACAACCAGAAGTATTAGCCGAGGAGCAAGCAGTAGAAGAAGAAATGATATCTAAAGAGGATATGTTTTCGATATATCCTAATCCATTTGGAAACCAGATCTATATTACTTCAAAAGAAAGTAGTGATCAAAATACAGAAGTAGAGATATTTAACAATTTAGGACAATCAATATTCTTGAAATCATATACGAATCAAGAAAGAATAAAAGTACCTACTCAGGATTTATCTACAGGACAATATTTCATAAAAATAAGTGTTGGCGATACTATAATTCAAAAACGATTGATCAAGATGTAGTGTTAATTATATCTGATCATATGATCCGTAAGGTACAAGTGTGAAGTAAAAGAGGTTATCAAATTGATAACCTCTTTTGTTATTTGATAATTGACTTTTAGTATGTGACTTGAACAACATAATTTAGTTCATAAAATTAGTGTTAGACAGGACCCTTCGATAAACTCAGAATAAGCTTTTTAAAAGATCTAATAAAAACCAAATATTAAATACATTTTGATAGCCTTAATTTGGTAATAATAATTCAAAACCTCTTAACTGATTGACATTAAATACCTATAGATTACTTTTTTTAAAAATAGATCATGAATTCGTAGGATTTCTTTAAATTCTTGCCTTTTATCCCGGAAATTAGTGATTTCAACCTGTTTTTATGGTAAAACCGTAATTATTTTGGTGTTTTAAAACACTCATAATCAAAGTTTTATGTATACATTTATAATGTTAATAAAAGCATAACGTAAACACATTACTTAAAATAGATATTGCTTATAGAAAAAATTACGCTAGACATTTTATTTCTTACCCCTCAATGTCCCAAATGTGTTATTTTTTGATAGCTATTTAGAATAGAAAATTACAGCAATATGACTGTGATGCATTATAGTATTTATTTGCCCGTAGATACTATAGTTAGTGAACTTTATCGATAAAATAAATTGCTTATGGATAGCACTACTTTTATTTCCTTCGTGAAATGTGTGATGATGTTTTTCTCATCTGATTTTTTCATATGCAAAATGTATATTACCATTTTGAAAACACAATATAAGTGATTTTCAAAATCTGTTTATAAATAATATTTTGGTGTATAGTAATGAATAATGTAGGAAGAAAAGATGTTTTTTGTTTGATAATACACATAAATGATAATAATGAGAATATAGAATAGAAAAATAACAATCCCGGAATTGTAAAACTTTTGGCGAGCCAGCAATACCAGGGATCTGAATAACGATCAATTTAATACTAAATTAACCATTATGAGGTTTTATTTTTTTACATCAAAAGATGTTCAAAGGTCTTCTTCTATAAAAGATAGTTTTTCTGGTGTCTATACGAATTATGTTCGGAAAATAGATACCCTATCCAATTATAACATCATAATTTTGATAGGAGCGATTACTCTTCTATTAGCATTATATTCCTTTATAGCATACTCATTTTTAGAATCTTCTTCTGTCCTTTTATTTAAAAGCGATTATCGTACCAATGTACAAACAGAAAATAGTACTGCTTTTAAGGATAGTATAGATACTTATCTATATACACATACACATAAAAATAGTACATATAGTACTACTCATATCTTAAAAAATAATGCAGTAGGTACTGTTCATAATTCTTTTCAGAAATATTTAGGATCAATTCAGCTAGACTACATATCGGTGGAGAGGATCAAACTATTATGTATTTCTAAAAGAATAATAGATGCGGGTTCTAATGAATCCCTCCAGAATAATAATAAAACAATTTTATCATAAATAGCTTATGAAAATCAATACACGATTCTTGTTTCTAATACAACTCATATTCATCTTGATAAATAGATTGTTAGGTTTTTGTTTAGTAAGAAAAAATAAAAAGAAGCGCAATTTCTCTATAGCATGTGGTATAACCTTTATGCTTATAGGTTCTATGGGATATGGACAGTTTAGCTGTCCTTCTACATTTTATCAGGTTATTAGTGGCGAATTAAAAAGTTACGACGCAGTTACAGGCGAATATTCGGCACCAATTAGCACGAATGATCTCTATAATGCTACAGGGTATAATCCGGTTGATAATTTTGTATATGCTATAGGAAAAGCAGGTACCATAAATGGACACTTGATTCGTATTGATTCAGATGGATCAATAGCTGATCTTGGAGCGTTAACCAATATGGGATCTGGCGGTATATCGGGAGACGTTGATGACAGTGATAATTTATGGATCAATAGGGGTGACCATTATGACAGGATCGAAAACCTGTCAACCCTTCCGATAGGAGGGGCTCCTGCAGTAGTAACCGTTACTTTTACGGGGCCAGCAGGTGAGGTTAATGATGTTGTTCATATCAATAGAAAATTATATGGAGTTAATAAAACTGCAGAACTAATTATATGGGATCTCGATACATCGATCAAAACGGTAGTAGGAGGTTTAAGTACTCCAACTACAACTCTTGGTTTTGGAGCGGCATTTACCGATGATCAGGATCGTTTGTATGTATCGTATAATGATGGTGGATTGTATTTGATTAATGATTATACAACAGGAACACCAACATCATCATTTTTAAACTCTACAGCTACTACAACTAGTAATGATGGGTTTTCATGCCCCTCGGCGCCTTCACCTATAGATCAGGATGGTGATGATATCTTAGATCCTTTAGATTTAGATGTAGATGGAGATGGTTTAACAAATACAGACGAATCTCCATCTGATCCTTTTGCCGATGGAGATGGAGACTTGATTTTTGCATATTTAGATGATGATGATGCAGATGGTGCAACAGGTAATGTAGATGGGGATATCGAAACTGCTTTTGATACCGATGGAGATGGAGTTCCCGATTTTTTTGATCTTGATAGTGATAATGACGGGATTTATGATGTGGTTGAAGCAGGACATGGTTTACCACATACCAATGGAAGAATAACCGGTCAGGATACAGGAGCAGGTACAAATGGGCTTTTCGACGGTCTGGAAACTATAGTAGATTCTGGTATAATTAATTATACAATAGCAGATACAGATACGGTAGGAAATCCTAATTTTCAATCTACAAATAGTGATGGAGATTCGTGTAGTGATGTACGAGAGGCTGGTTTTACAGATGAAAGTAGTGATGGTATTTTAGGTCCTCTTGTCGTAACCGTTAATGAAGACGGAGTAGTGACTAGTGCAGTAGATGGGTATACCACTCCTAATGCAGATTATATTAATGGCGGAGTAGTGTCAGCAGCATGCTCACTTACTCCGTTTAGTTGCCCTCAAAACTTTTTTCAAATTATCTCTGGAGAGTTAAAAAGTTACGATGCCATAACAGGAGAATATTCTGATCCCATTGCAGTGAGTCAATTATACAACGCTACGGGATATAATAGAATTGATGATTACGTGTATGCGATTGGTAAAGGAGGAGCTTCAAGCAGTCCTATCCATAATCACTTACTTCGTGTAGGAGTAGATGGTTCTTTTCAAGATTTGGGTGCCTTAACTAATATGAGCGGTGGCGGTATATCGGGAGACGTAGATGATAGTGATAACCTATGGATTAATCGAGGAAAACATTATGACAAAATAGAAAATCTATCCACTTTACCAGCCGGTGGATCGCCCGCAGTAGTTACGGTTACTTTTACAGGAGGAACAAATAAAAACACCAATGATGTAGTTTTTATCAACGGAAAATTATATGGTGTAAGTAATACAGATCTATTAATTAATTGGGATCTTACCACACTTGTTAAAACAGAAGTTTCAGGTCTGGGAACCCCTACAGCCACCAATTTTGGAGCTGCATTTACTGATGCAGAAAACCGCTTATATGTTTCCTACAATGATGGAGGGATGTATCTGGTTAACGATTATACCACTGCAACACCTTCTGTAACACTTTTAAATAATACAATTGCTACGACCAGTAACGATGGATTTGCTTGCCCTACGGCATCTTCTGCTTTTGATCTGGATGGCGATCTCGTTTTAGATCCATGGGATCTGGATGTAGATAACGATGGAATTCCTAATCTAAATGAATCCCCATCTGATCCATATGCAGATGGAGATACAGATAATATCTTTGCTTATCTTGATGATAATGATGCCGATGCAGGAACAGGAAATGTAGATGGAGCAGTCGAAACTGCTTTTGATACCGATGGAGATGGAATACCCGATTTTTATGATCTGGATAGTGATAATGATGGTATCTACGATGCTATAGAAGCTGGTCATGGATTTGCTACCAGTAACGGAAGAATCAATGGAGCAGATACGGGATCAGGAAATAATGGGCTTTTTGATACTATAGAAACGGTTGCAGAGTCTGGAATACTTAATTATACAATAGCAAACACAGATGCAGCTGGAGACTTTGATTTTGAATCTCTTGATAGTGATGCAGATGGTTGTAGTGATGCCAATGAAGCATATAATAACTGGAATGCAGATGGTGCAAATGGAGGAGTCTATAACCCATGGAATACGGCTACAGAACCACTTACCGTAACTGCAAATACTGTGAATCATGATGGTCTAGTCGTCGCAGCAGCATATACCACAGGAGCAGTAGCTGCTGTAACAAATAATGCAATAACTACAGGTTGTGAGGATGGTGATGGAGTTACAGGAACAGTAGAAGATGCAGGGCCTAATGGAGGCGATGGAAATGGAGATGGAATATTGGATTCTTCACAAGGAAATGTAGCTACTATACCAATAGCAGATGGTACAGGTTATGTAACCATAGAAACCACAGGGATTTGTTTTCAGATCTCTAGTATCAGTACCGTATTAGAATCAGAGTTGGCAGCTAATGATGCAACATATCATTATCCTTATGGATTGGTAGATTTTACTTTAGATTGTATAACTCCGGGAGACGATGTAACAGTTACTTACTATTGGCATATCACTAATTCTTTAGCAGGATTTACATATCGTAAATATGGACCAAATACTCCAGGAGGAGCTTCAGATATTTATCAGGATTTTACAACGACATTAAATACAACAACAATAGGAGCAAGAACAATAGCTACAGCTTCTTATAATCTTACAGATGGTATATTTGGTGATGATACGGTTTCAGATGGACAAATTATTGATCCAGCCGGACCAGCTCTTTTAACCGTAAATTCAGATGGTGATGGTATTATGGATTCTATTGATTTAGATGATGATAATGATGGAATCCTGGATAGAGATGAATGTGATTTGGGCGGAGGGTCATTTGGAGTAGAATTGCTGGATGATGCCAATACTACTTTTGAGATTACAGCAGAAAATAATGCCACTACTTTGGCAAACTTATTATTTGCTCCTAATTCTGATCTTACTTTGGTATCTGCTACTGTCAATGAAGGTAGTGGAGCTGTAACACAAATAGGGACATTCAATGATGGTGATCAAATAACAAGTAGTGGAGGAGCTTTAAATGCATTCCTTGGATTTGATCGGGGAATTATCTTTTCTTCGGGGAATGTTCTTGAATTAGATGATAATTTATCTAATCAATTCTCAACCCCTAATGCATTAGGTGATGGAATTAATGGTACAGGTGCCGCAGGAGGAGGAAAAGATGCCGATTTTGGTGGAGGTAGTACAGAATTTGATGTTGCCAGCCTTGAAATAGTAGTTAATATCCCAGCAGAAACAGTGATCTCGGGTCAGTTTGTTTTTGCTTCGGAAGAATATAATGATTATGTAAATACTGGATTAAACGATGCTCCTAAAATATTTATAAACGGAACTAATTTAGCATTAACACCTTCTGGAGCACAACTAAGTATCGATACGGTAAATAATACAGTAGATAGCGGATCATATACAGATAATGAAACGGTTCCTACAGCCATAAATATTGAAGCAGATGGTTTTACACATACAATAACTTTTTCTGCAGTGTTAAATGCAGGAAATAATACGATCAAAATCGGAGTAGCAGATAATGGAGATAATCTTTTTGATTCCTGGTTAGCATTTAAGGCAAATTCTTTTGTTTTATGTTTTGATAGAGATACTGATGGTGATAACATTGTGGATCGTCTGGATTTAGATAGTGATAATGATGGGATCTATGATGCTGTAGAAGCGGGTCATAATCAAGCACATGTAAACGGTGTTGTATCTGGCGCTTTAAGTTCAGATGGAGTACCAGATGCGGTTCAAGCACCTGGAAGTGAAAGTAGCGGAACCATAAACTATACAGTTGCTGATAGTGATACAGATAATAATTATAATTTTTTAGAATTAGATAGTGATGCAGATGGGTGTAATGATGTAATTGAAGCCGGATTTACCGATGGTGATAATAACGGATATTTGGGTAACGGTACTTTTGGAGCTGGTCTTACAGTAGATGGAAATGGAGTAGTCACCTCGGGAACCGATGGATATACAGGTACTAATGCTAATGTAACCACAGCAGGAGTTGCCCCATCAATTACTACACAACCATCAGATTCGGCCATATGTCCAGGCGCAAACACTACCTTCACTGTCGCGACATCTAATGCAGATACGTATCAGTGGCAATTGTTTAATGGTAGTACCTGGGATGATTTAACAGATACAGGAATTCATAGTACTACAACTACTGCTACACTAACAATTACCAATGCACTTGTTGCACATAATGGTAATCAATATCGAGTTGTTGTTTCAAGTTCAACATATGTGTGTACTCCTGAAACTTCAATTACTGTAACTCTTACTGTTGAAGATACTACTAATCCAACAATCAGTTGTCCAGCCACAGTAAATGTAAATGTTGATGCAGGCTTATGTACTGCGAGTGGTGTTGCTTTAGGCACTCCTACTACAGGAGATAATTGTGCAGTAGCCAGTACAACCAACGATGCACCAGGAGTTTTCCCATTAGGAGATACGACAGTCACCTGGACAGTCACGGATAGTTCAGGTAATACAGCTACCTGTACACAAACGGTAACCGTAACCGACAATATTGATCCGACAATCAGTTGTCCAGCCACAGTAAATGTTAATGTTGATGCCGGTCTATGTACTGCGAGTGGTGTTACTTTAGGCACTCCGACTACAGGAGATAATTGTGCTGTAGCCAGTACAACCAATGATGCACCGGGAGTTTTCCCATTAGGAGATACGACAGTCACCTGGACAGTAACAGATAGTTCTGGAAACACAGCGACCTGTACACAAACCGTAACGGTAACCGATAATATAGATCCGATAATTGCATGTCCAGCCACAGTAAATGTAAATGTTGATGCTGGTCTATGTACAGCGAGTGGTGTTGCTTTAGGAACCCCAACTACAGGAGATAATTGTGCAGTAGCCAGTACAACCAACGATGCACCGGGAGTTTTCCCGATAGGAGATACAACAGTCACCTGGACGGTAACAGATAGTTCAGGTAATACAGCCATTTGTAACCAAACGGTAACAGTGACTGATAATATTGATCCAACGATCAGTTGTCCTGCCACAGTAAATGTAAATGTTGATGCTGGTCTATGTACTGCGAGTGGTGTTACTTTAGGTACTCCGACTACTTCAGATAATTGTGCAGTAGCCAGTACAACCAATGATGCACCAGGAGTTTTCCCGATAGGAGATACAACAGTGACCTGGACAGTAACAGATAGTTCAGGAAACACAGCTACCTGTACACAAACGGTAACCGTAACCGACAATATTGATCCAACAATCAGTTGTCCAGCCACAGTAAATGTTAATGTTGATGCCGGTCTATGTACTGCCAGTAGTGTTGCTTTAGGTACTCCGACTACAGGAGATAATTGTGCTGTAGCCAGTACAACCAACGATGCACCGGGAGTTTTCCCATTAGGAGATACAACAGTCACCTGGACGGTAACTGACGGTTCTGGAAATACAGCTACCTGTACACAAACGGTAACAGTGACGGATAACATTGATCCAACGATCAGTTGTCCAGCAACCGTAAACGTAAATGTAGATGCTGGATTATGTACAGCGAGTAGTGTAGCTTTAGGTACACCTACCACTTCAGATAATTGTGCAGTAGCCAGTACAACCAATGATGCACCTGGAGTTTTCCCATTAGGAGATACAACAGTGACCTGGACAGTAACAGATAGTTCAGGAAACACAGCTACCTGTACTCAAACGGTAACGGTAACCGATAATATTGATCCAACGATCAGTTGTCCTGCCACAGTAAATGTAAATGTAGATGCTGGTCTATGTACCGCGAGTGGAGTTACTTTAGGAACCCCAACTACAGGAGATAATTGTGCTGTAGCCAGTACAACCAATGATGCACCAGGAGTTTTCCCGATAGGAGATACAACAGTGACCTGGACGGTAACAGATAGTTCTGGAAACACAGCTACCTGTACACAGACTGTAACGGTAACCGACAATATTGATCCAACAATCAGTTGTCCAGCCACAGTAAATGTCAATGTAGATGCTGGTCTATGTACTGCGAGTGGTGTTGCTTTAGGTACTCCGACTACAGGAGATAATTGTGCTGTAGCCAGTACAACCAATGATGCACCTGGAGTTTTCCCATTAGGAGATACGACAGTGACCTGGACAGTAACGGATAGTTCTGGAAACACAGCTACCTGTACACAAACGGTAACAGTGACTGATAATATAGATCCAACAATCAGTTGTCCAGCCACAGTAAACGTCAATGTTGATGCTGGTTTATGTACAGCGAGTAGTGTAGCTTTAGGTACACCTACTACTTCAGATAATTGTGCAGTAGCCAGTACAACCAATGATGCACCGGGAGTTTTCCCATTAGGAGATACGACAGTGACCTGGACAGTCACGGATAGTTCAGGTAATACAGCGACCTGTACTCAGACTGTAACCGTAACCGACAATATTGATCCAACGATTAGTTGTCCAGCCACAGTAAATGTCAATGTAGATGCTGGTCTATGTACAGCCAGTAGTGTTACTTTAGGAACCCCAACTACAGGAGATAATTGTGCTGTAGCCAGTACAACCAATGATGCACCAGGAGTTTTCCCGATAGGAGATACAACAGTGACCTGGACAGTAACGGATAGTTCAGGTAATACAGCTACCTGTACTCAAACGGTAACAGTGACTGATAATATAGATCCAACAATCAGTTGTCCAGCCACAGTAAACGTCAATGTTGATGCTGGTTTATGTACAGCGAGTAGTGTAGCTTTA
>NZ_OMKA01000030.1 GCF_900299525.1 Aquimarina sp. Aq78
CCGAGTTAGGTCAGAGTCAATTTAATGATGGGAGTTATGAGGTCTTTCTCAGATTCGAGCTCTTCAAAAAATACAATAGAATGTTAACACCTCGTTTCTTTTAATTAGTATTCTGGGATGATAAGCCTTCAAAAAAATAAAAGCAAAAGATAAGAACCTTAATAAAACCTAGTTTTTAGAATTAAGTAAAAACGAAAAACTATGAATTTTACCAAATACTTTATAAATATATCTTTAAGTATACTATTGTCTGGTATTGCTTTTTCTCAGGAAAAACGTATGGCTAAAGCTGATGAAAGCTTTAATCATTACGCTTTTGTAGATGCCCGTAAAATATATCTTCAAGTTGCAGAAAGTGGTTATGAATCTGCTAATTTGTTTAAAAAACTTGGAGACTCTTATTATTTTAATGCCCGGTTAGAGGATGCAATTCCTTGGTATGAAAAGTTAACTACCAAGTATGCAGATGATCTTGACCCTGAATATTTATTCAGATATTCTCAAAGCTTAAAAAGTATACAGCGATACGAGGAAGCTGATAAGATAATGGAGCAATTTAATACGATTACTGGTAATGATCAAAGAGCAGAATTCTTTATGAATACCAGGGATTATTTGAAATTTATTGAAATGCAGTCAGGTAAGTTTAGATTATTAAAATTAAGTGTAAACTCTAAATACTCTGATTATGCACCAAGTTTTAATAATCAGGGAGAATTGATATTTGCATCTTCTCGGGGAGGAGGAAGTGGAATGAGTAAGGTTGTGCATGAATGGAATGAAATGCCATTTTTAGATTTGTTTTCTTCAACGATTATTGAATCTAATGGAATTTTGCAAACACCTAAAAAATTAAAAGGAAAAATAAATACAAAATTTCATGAATCATCTACTTCATTTAGTAGTGATGGACAAACGGTATATTTTACTCGTAATAATTATATCAAAAGAAAATTAGGTTCTAATGTAGAGGGGACTATATTATTAAAAATATATAGAGCAACACTCGAAAATGATAAATGGACAAATATAGAAGAGTTGTCTTTTAATAGTAATGAATATTCTATAGCCCACCCTGCATTAAGTGCAGATGGGACTAAGCTTTATTTTGCTAGCGATATGCCCGATAGTAGAGGTCTTTCTGATTTATATGTTATTGATATACATGAAGATGGTACTTTTGGTGAACCTCAAAACCTAGGAGATAAAATTAATACTGAAGGAAGAGAAACTTTTCCGTATGTTAGTAATTCGGGACGATTGTATTTTGCAAGTGATGGACATATTGGTTTAGGAGGATTGGATATTTTTGTAACTGTTCCAGAGGAATTTGGAGTATTTTCTATCCCATATAATGTAGGGAAACCAGTAAATAGCTCTGAAGACGATTTTACTTTTGTGTTGAATGAGGATACAAAAATTGGATATTTTTCAAGTAATAGAGCTGGAGGAAAAGGGAACGATGATATCTATAGCTTTAAGCAAACTGAAGAATTAATTACCACATGTAATCAATATGTTGCAGGAGTAGTCACAGATGCAAGCTCTAGAGAAGTTCTGGTAGATGCCGAAGTATTTTTATTAGATGATACCAATAACGAATTGCAACGTACCGTTACAGATAAAAGAGGAGTGTATAAATTTGATCTCGAGTGTGATACGTCATATATTGTTAGAGCAAACAAGACAGCATATAGTCCTACAGAAGCACTTCTTACTGCAAATAATGTGTTAGAACATAAACATGACCTGGCCTTACAACTTAGTAAAGGAGGATTGATTGAAAAAGAAGTGAAACCAGGTGATGATTTGGCTAAACTATTGGATCTGGAAATCATATATTTTGATTTGGATAAATCTTTTATAAGAGCAGATGCAGAAATAGAATTGCAAAAAATTATTGCGGCACTTAAAGGGTATCCTAACTTAAAAATCGATGTTAGATCTCATACAGACAGTAGAGCAAATGATGATTATAATATGTATTTAAGTGAGCAAAGAGCAAAAAACACAATTAAGTATATAGTTGAAAAGGGTAAGATAGACAGATCTCGTGTAACGGGTAGAGGATATGGTGAAACTGCGCTTATTAATAAATGTGCAGATGGGGTGTCATGTAGTGATGCAGAACATCAACTTAATCGTAGAAGCGAGTTTATTATAATACAATAATCATAGTATAGAAAACATTTTGGCTTTGAATTGATTTCATATACCTTTGCTACTCTAAATTTTATTTATTGCAGTTATATTTTTTATTACTACAATATTTCACATATAAAATAACACAAATTATAATGGAAAAAGCTCAAGAATGGTTCAATTACGGAATTGAACTGGCAAAAGAATTTGGCCCTAAACTTATTACAGCGATTCTTATTTATATCATAGGATCGTGGGTTATCAAAAAATTAATTCGTAGTGTTAGACAAGTGATGTCTAAAAGTAAGTATGATGAATCTCTACAGAAGTTTTTGTTAAACTTAATCACTTGGTCGCTAAAAGTATTCCTTATCATTATTGTAATTTCGAGACTAGGAGTTGATGTAACTACTTTTGCTGCTGTAATTGCTGCAGCCGGTTTAGCAATAGGTTTGGCACTACAAGGGTCTTTGTCAAATTTTGCAGGCGGAGTACTTATTATGATTTTTAGACCATACAAAATAGGAGATCTTATAGAAGCACAAGGTGTATTGGGCGTAGTTAAAGAAATTGAAATTTTTACGACCAAATTAACTACTCCACAAAATAAGTTAGCTATTGTTCCTAATGGAGCAATGGCAAATGGTAATATCATTAACTATACAGTAGAAGGAATGATGAGAGTAGATATCACGATAGGTATAGGTTATGATGAAAATATAAAAGATGCAAAAGAAGTATTGCTAGGAGTTTTGACATCAAACCCTAAGATAATGAAAGATCCTGCACCTTCTGTAAATGTGAGTCAATTAGGGGACAGCTCTGTTGATTTGGCTGTTCGACCATACTGTACTCCCGAAGATTATTGGGATGTGTATTTTGCTACGTTAGAAAACTGTAAACTAGCCCTTGATGCTGCTGGCATAGAAATCCCTTACCCACACGCGGTAGAAATTCAAAAAGAAGGCTAATCGTAAAAATAAATTAAAATTAAAAATCACTTTCTATTTTCTGTAGAGAGTGATTTTTTTATGTAAACTGTTTAAGTTTAAGGAGTTGAAAATGTTAGGAGCGAGGATAATAGTATAACATTTTAAATCTACTATCTATTTTAGTATTGAAAAACAAGATGGATACTTTTATCTTAATAAGAAATTACAGTTTATCTATCAATAATTGACGTTTTTGCAACAACCTAAAAACAGTTAAAAAGCATATTAATACAGTTAAAAAGCAATATTTATATAATTTTTATGGAATATTCCTACTTTTTTTTAAAATTTGCAACCTGTTATGTGATTTGTTATTTTATATAAATGATTGATTGTTAGGTGTTTGTTGTTTTTTAAAATAATATAAATGTTAATTTTGTTTATTTTTTTTCAAATATGATTAGTCATTTATCTTTTTACGGTAAAACCAGAATAATTATGTGGTATTTCAGTGTTCGATTTTAACAAATAGTAACTATCTTTAAGTATTGTTTTTGAACAAAACATAATGTAATAATTAAAGAATAAAAAACTTATTTTCTTACCCCTCCCTGAGTTTTATATTCGATATTGTTTTGTAAAAGAAATATGTAGTTTTTCATCTAAGTAGCAGTTAAATACTTTTGTGAAGAAACAAGCACTTTTATTGTCAAACTGAATTAATGAGAAAATAAGAACGTATTACTTTTATTGTATATAAGAGAATACATAATAATATGAAATCAAAAACTTCTGTTTTTGGAAGTGTTTTGATCGTAGTACTAAAATAAGAAGTTATAATAAATAAATAAATGTGTAAAGACTGTAGATTTTTAATGTTAGTTTCTTTTATAAATATGTATCATTAAAAATTAAGGTTAAGACAAAAACAACCCCGCGATTGTAAAACTTTGGCGAGCCAACAAAAGCAGGGTCTGAATAGCGATTAATTTAAAATAAATCAATCATTATGAGTAGACTGTTATTTCATGCATCTAGAAATTGTCAATTTCGATTTTCAATTGGTGGGATGCTTCTATCCCTTAAGGAAAAATGCGTATCGTTTTTCTCCTCTTTTCAAAGGGTGAAATATAGTAATTCTTTATCTTTTTTACGGACTTACCGTACATTTTTTATCACTTTCTTAACACGATATAATACCAGAAAAACTAACGTTTTATCTTTAGTTAATGTGGTATTTAAGTTTAATGTACACAGCTACAAGTTGTTAAGATCTTTTTTGATATTTATTTGCCACGCCATACAGTATAGTGATACCAAATTTGATTTTGAGTATAGCTACACTTATACTAAAACCTATAACTATAAATAACATAACAACAGCATAATAAAGTATGAATTAAGAAATAATGAAAAAGAAAAATTAGGCTAATTATGATTCAAATAATTAGTCAGTAAGAAACATTTTGACAATGTGTTTACTTAAACCTTCCGTTTTTAGGGGTAATTTCGGGAGGTTTTTTTTATCTGAAAAAGAATGATTTAATATATATAAAGTCATAAAAGAATGTTTGATAGACGATATCAAATTTTAAGTGTTTTTAAATCTGAATTATGCATATACTTGAGCTATGTTGTAATAAACCATAAGTTTTACAACTTAGAAAGCTACGGTATATGTATTTAAGTTAAATTAAGTAGATTGTAAAAGAGCTGTCAGACATTATATCAGACAGCTCTTTTTTTATTTAAAAATAGTTGACGTTTTCATATTTTAGCAGTTATGATAGATATAAAACTTCTCGAATATTTAGAATCATTTCTTACTCCAAGACGACAAGGTTTAAATAAAAAAGTTTTGGAACAACGTACAAACCATTTTACGGTTGCAGTCGAGGATGTGTATCAATTGCATAATACAAGTGCGGTGATACGCAGTTGTGATGTGTTTGGAATCCAGAATGTGCATGTAATTGAAGAAATAAACGCAAAACGTATAGATCGTGAGATTGCAATGGGCGCTCAAAAATGGGTAGATGTCAATCGATACTCAACTACCAAAGAGTGTCTTACTACATTACAAAATAAAGGATATCAAATTGTTGCGACTACTCCTCATGATGATTCTAAAGTTTTGCAGGGTTTTAATATTGATAAACCAGCTGCATTTTTCTTTGGAAGAGAGCAACAAGGGTTAAGTGATCAGGTACTGGAAATGGCAGATGCCAGGTTACATATCCCAATGGTTGGATTTACCGAAAGCCTTAATATTTCAGTTTCTGCAGCAATTATATTACAACATGTTACCTCTACACTTAAAGAAACAAGTATCAATTGGCAGTTATCTGAAGAAGAAAAATTAGAAAAACGAATGGAGTGGGCAAAGAAGGTGATTAAAAGTCATGAGCAAATTATTGCGCGATATCATGAGAATGAGTAACTTTCTAACATCTAACATCTAACATCTAACATCTAACATCTAACATCTAACATCTAACATCTAACATCTAACATCTAACATTATGGTTACTTGGTTCGAAATTCCGGTTATAAATATGAAGAGAGCTAAAACTTTTTATGAAAAAGTTTTTGATATTGAAATTAGCCTTCAAGATATGGAAGGTGTACAGATGGGGTGGTTTCCTAACCAAAATCAAGTTGGAATTGCTACCGGAACATTGATCTATGCAGGAGAACATTACAAACCTAGCGAAGATGGAGTTTTGGTATACTTTTCTTGTGACAATGTTGCTAATGAAATGAGTAGAGTGGCAGATGCAGGAGGAAAAGTAGTTTTAGACAAAAAGCAAATCTCTGAAGAGCATGGGTATATGGCGTATTTTATAGATTCTGAAGGAAACAGAATCGCATTACATTCGTTACGTTGATAATATGCTCTTGTGTGTAGATTACTTTCTGTCTAGTATTTTGTATTCCTCATAACATTCGCTTATCGCATCAAGGATTTGAAGATCGTTTGCAAATTTTATAAAATCAACAGAATAGTTACAATTTCGTAAAATCTCATCTATATCCAACCGTCCTACTTGTAGAAGAGCCATTAAGGTCGCACGATCAAATTTAGTCTCTAATAGATTTCTAATCTCATCGTCTTTCTTCATTTTGCGAAGCTTCCTTAATTCCTTTGATCGTTTGCTAAATATATTATATAGAAAATCTGCAGGGTTAAAAATAGCACCCAATACTTTGTTTACAGCTCCAGGCTGTCTGCTACCACCTTCATATCCAGAATTCAACCCAGAAATACTATATCTGTAATTGTTATAGACAGGAATTCTCTTAGCATCGATCTCCAGATAACCGGTAAGTTGTACATCGGCAACAACGACCTCTTCTAGTGCAATTCCTAACTCTGTCATCTTAATCTTAACTTCTCCAAACTTAACCCAATCATTAGTTACTCTAACCTGTAATGGTTTATATCCAATATAAGAAAAATATAGAGTATCATTTACTTTGGCAGGAATATTAAAATCTCCTTTTTCATTGGTAATTGTACCTATTACCTGACTAAGATTAACAATGTGAACATTTTCTAATATCTGATCATTGGCAGCATTTAATACTTTTCCTGATACTGTATTTGAATCATTTACCTGAGCATAAGTAGTTGTTATACCTGCTAATAGTGCTATGTAAAGTAATACTCTCTTCATGTATATAATATGACGTTCAATTTTAAATAATATAACATAAAAATCGCGCCAAAAATCATATTTATTTGTTAAGTCTTTATATTCAATAGTTTACTAAGGAAATATTTCTTGAATATACAAAAGACAAACCTCTGATTTATCTACGATCACTACGTTTTCTACGATCTCTTTTTTTATTACCTCCGCTACCTCTATCTTCTTTTGAATCAAAACGTTTTTTACCCTTAGGTTTAAATCCGTCGCTTCTACGTTTTCCTTTAAAACCACCACCATCATTATCACGACGACGTCTTCCTCCTCTACGGCCAGAATCTTTAGAGATTTCTACATTAACTTTTCTTCCTTCCATTCTGAAATCTTCAAAAACTTGAAGAACTCGTTCCTGATGCTCAGTATTAGTATTGAAAAAAGAAAAACTTTCTTTTACATCTACCCGGCTTAAAGAATCGCTTCCTAGTTCTAACACTTCTTTCAGGAAATCCTTTAAAGTCATCCAGTCAAATCCATCTTTTTCTCCTACATTAATAAAGTAACGTGTACTACCATCTCTACCAGAATTACCATCTCTTTCATTTACAGCATTTAGATCTCTAGATTTTTTATAATAATTATGAAAACGAGAAAACTCTACCGAAAAGAATTTTTTGATCAATTCTTCTTTTGAAAATTCTTCTAAAACCTCATTAATAGACGGTAGGTAACTATCAATTTCATGATTTATTTCTGCTTTTCCGATATCACTGGCCAAATGAAATAATTGAACCTGGCATATTTCTTCGCCACTAGGAATTTCTTTTTTCTCGAAACTCTTCTTAATAATCCGTTCTACAGATTTAATTTTTCGAACTTCGCTTTTAGATACAATAACCATAGAGACACCACTTTTTCCGGCACGTCCTGTTCTTCCACTTCTATGGGTGTATGTTTCTATCTCATCTGGGAGTTGATAGTTGATTACATGGGTAACATCGTCTACATCAATACCACGTGCAGCTACATCTGTAGCAACTAGCATCTGTATTTGGCGATTTCTAAAACTTTTCATCACCAGATCACGTTGATTTTGACTTAAATCACCATGTAATGCTGCGGCATTGTATCCATCACCAATAAGGTTTTCTGCTACTTTTTGAGTATCTCTTTTTGTACGGCAAAAGATTACCGAAAAGATATCTGGATTAGCATCTGCTAATCGTTTCAGAGCAGCATATCGATCACGAGAGTTTACTACATAATATTCGTGAGAAACGTTTTTAGAACCGGTGTTTTTATGCCCCACAGTAATTTCTACTGGTGTTTGCATAAATCGTTTTGCAATGGTAGAAACTTCTTTTGGCATTGTAGCAGAGAAGAGCCAAGTACTTTTATCTTCTGGGGTATGAGATAAAATGGTATTAATATCTTCATAAAACCCCATATTTAGCATCTCATCGGCTTCATCCAATACACAATAACTAATATTGGTAATGTCTACCATTTTACGGTTGATCATATCCTGCATTCGCCCAGGAGTTGCCACTACGATTTGGGCACCACGCTTTATTTGTTTTGCCTGATCTGTTATACTTGCTCCACCATAAATTGCTACAGTGTGCAATCCAGGAATATATTTAGAGTAGTTTTTTAGTTCGTTAGTAATTTGTAAACAAAGTTCACGAGTAGGAGAGAGGATTAATCCTTGTGTAATCCTACTGCTACTATCAATTTTTTCGATTAAAGGAAAACCAAAAGCTGCTGTTTTTCCTGTACCGGTTTGTGCTAAAGCAACAATATCCGTATCTTCTTTTAATAAAATAGGGATTGCCTTTTCCTGTACTTCACTAGGGGTTTCGAAACCCATATCATTCACCGCCTTAATAATGGCTTCACCAAGACCTAACGCTTCAAATTTATTCATATAGCTAAAAATAAGCCGCAAAGGTACGGTTTATTATCTGTCTATTACAATAACGAGGAACTTATTATAGTGTTGCAGAAATTTATTGAAAAATGAATCTTTATTGTATCAAAAAATTGAAATGAAATGACTTATATTTAGTAGTCTATGGTTGTTTTCTATCGAAAAACATTATGGTTTTTTAATAACTTCAATTTCAAAAAGTTTATCCCAGTTTTTACCGGTTACAAATAGCCGTTTGGTGTCTTCATTATAAGCTATACCATTTAGTACATCTAATTTTTCATGCTGGGTTACTTTTTTACGAAGACCGCTAAGGTTAATTACAGCTTCTAGAGCACCACTATTGGGATTAATTATAGCAATCCCATCCTTTTGCCAAGTATTAGCGTAAATTTTTCCGTCAACCCATTCTAATTCATTAAACCTGGATTTAACACCTTTGTTTGTCGTAACTTCTATATAATCTTCTTCAGCAAGTGTATTAGGGTTAAGTATCCATATTTTTTCTGTACCATCACTTTTATAGATCTTATTTCCATTATTACATAATCCCCAACCTTCTTTACTTTGATTATATGCAAAACTTCCAGTTTTTTCTAAGGTATTAAGATTATAGATAAATCCTTCTTTAGATGTCCAGGTCAGTTGAAATATTTTATCATTCATAATCGTAATTCCTTCGGCAAAATATTCTTTTGCGATATCTATTTTTACAAGAACTTCTCCAGTTTTATAGTTAAGCTTTCTTAAAGAAGACATTCCTTTTTTACCAGTACTTTCATATAACGTATCTCCAAAAAATTCTAGTCCTTGGGTAAAGGCTTTTTTATCATGAGGATATTCTGCAATAATTTTATAAGAATACAATTTTGGAGATATATTATTAAGAAAAGCAACTTTTTTGCTTATTGTATCTATATTTCCATCATAAAAAACTTGAGCGGTTAGGATATGATTTCCTAATTTTTCATCATCTATTTTTTCTTCATAACTAAAATCTTTTTTAGAAGCTACTTTTTTATTGTCTAAAAGAAAGGTGACAGAATCAATTTTTATATTTTGAGAGTTTATGATGTTTGCTTTTATCGTCTCACCAAGCATAAATTTTGTTTTATTATCCTCGGTACTGATAGAAAAATATTTTTTTTGCTTATTCTGATTACTTCCACAAGAAAAACTGAGTATACTTAAAATAATGATGACGAAGGAGTTATGGATCTTCATTGTGATAATTAAATTTTAAGCAAGATATTTATTTTAATTGGGTTTAAAAAATCATTGTTTTATATCCTAAAGATTGTATCTTTGCATCGGCAAGTCCTACACAACTAGCTCCTGTTGAATCCTCCAGGGCGGGAACGCAGCAAAGGTAGACGGTTGTAGCAGTGTGATGTAGGTAGCTTGCCTTTTTTTGTGCCCTAATTTTTGATGTTATTTAATAAATATCAATACATAAATCACCATCATCGTTTCCTATCATTTTATATTTTGAGATTAGTAGATCGTTAATCAGAATTGTATATTTGCGATTATGAGTACGAATCAAAAAGATACTGTAGTTTTAATAACAGGTGGGTCTTCTGGGATAGGGAAATCAATAGGAATATTTTTAGCAGAAAGAGGGTATATTGTATACGGTACAAGTCGTAATCCATCTCGATTTTCTGATTTTGAGTTTTTTACACTTTTGGAGCTTGATGTTGCCGATACTAATAGTATCGAATCTGCTATTGCAACAATAGAACAAAAACATGGGCGATTAGATGTGCTAATCAATAATGCTGGAGCAGGTATTACTGGTCCGATAGAGGAAATCCCTAATGAAGAAATAGTACGAAATTTTACTACAAATTATTTTGGTCCAATTAATGTTACTAAAGCTGTTTTGCCAGTAATGAGAAAACAAGGTAGTGGCTTAATTATTAACATCACCTCTATAGCTGGATATATGGGACTGCCATATAGAGGGATTTATAGCGCTTCTAAAGCGGCATTAGAGATGACTACAGAAGCATGGCGGATGGAATTAAAGAGTTTTAATATTAGAATGACAAATGTGGCTCCTGGTGATTTTGCAACCAATATTGCTGCTGGGCGCTACCATGCTCCAGTTATTGAAAATTCACCATATGAAAAATCATATGGTGATACACTAAAACTAATGGATAGCCATGTAGATTCGGGTAATGATCCTTTAGAAATGGCTGAAGCTGTTTTTAAGATTATAAAAAATAAAAAACCAAAGGTGCATTATAAGGTTGGAGCATTTATGCAAAAATTTTCTATTGTACTAAAAAGAATATTACCAGACAGAGTATATGAGAAAATGCTAATGAATCATTATAAATTATGATTTTTACTTCTGTAATTAGATATAAGAGCTTTATAGATAAAAGATATTTTTTTAATTAACAAAAAGATTTTATTAGCCTACAACGATTATTTTTATATTCGCGATCTATAAAAGAGCAAAATTTATACACAACAATTTTAAAAACAATACTATGAAATTTTTTATTGATACTGCAAATCTTGATCAGATTAAGGAAGCGCAAGACTTAGGAGTTCTGGATGGAGTAACTACAAACCCATCTTTGATGGCTAAAGAAGGTATCACTGGTAAAGAAAATATTATTAATCACTATAAAAAGATATGTGAAATCGTAACCGGAGATGTAAGTGCAGAGGTAATTTCTACAGATTTTGACGGTATTATTAAAGAAGGAGAAGAGCTGGCTAAGCTTCATGATCAGATTATTGTAAAAGTACCAATGATCAAAGATGGTATAAAAGCAATAAAATACTTTAGCGATAAAGGAATTAAGACCAATTGTACTTTGGTGTTTTCTGCAGGGCAGGCTTTACTTGCAGCTAAGGCAGGAGCCACATATGTTTCTCCGTTTATTGGTAGATTAGATGATATTTCTACAGATGGACTTAATCTTATCGCAGAGATTAGATTGATTTATGATAATTACGGATTTGATACACAGATTTTGGCAGCTTCAGTAAGACATACAATGCACGTAATTGATTGTGCTAAGATTGGTGCAGATGTAATGACAGGACCTCTTTCTTCTATTGAAGGATTACTTAAACATCCACTAACCGATATTGGTCTTGCAAAGTTTCTTGCAGATTATAAAAAAGGAAATTAATTTAGTTTTTCCTTACCCATAAAATTTTATAAAAAGCTGCTCTATTGAGTGGCTTTTTAATTTTCTAAACTTGCCAATTGCGTATATTGCATGAGTTGCTTCTCAAAAACAGAGGCAAACAAATCTGTGCTTGGGTTTATTATCTTACCTTCTTGATTTACAAGAATGACTTTATTTCTATAATGAATAACCAATTCTTCTGAAGAACATTTTGGATGTTTAAATTCGTATTCATTATCCAAATTGTAATGATGCCTTTTTATAGTTTTTAACCAATTTTTTGTTTGATCAGGGTCAATATTTACAGCAATAAAATCGATGCCAGGATACAAAGAACTAAGATACGTTGCTTTTTCATGAGCCTTTACATAATGATCTTTACTTTCTATCGACCAAAAATATAAAGCAGTAACTGGTTTGCTAAAAAGCGATGATAATTTCACAGTTTCACCTTTTGAAGTAATTAAATCCTGATCTGGAATAATTTTGTTTGGCCTTAATTTTGAAATATGCCTGGCAAGTTTTCTTAATTCTTTTTGCGATCGATTACTGGTGCTTACTGATAGGTAATGTTTTAAAGCTATGTCTGATTCTTTATTATTTTTACTATCATCCAATAAAAAACGAATAGTAGATCTCCTTAATAAGTTATTTTTGATATACGAATGCTCTACAACATTATCAATTAAGTCCAGTTTATAAATAAAATTTTCTAAATCATCATTATGTCGTAGTTGATTATCGATATTAGAAAGAGAAGCATTAGTAAAGTAACAATTTAAAAACCAATTATAAGAATATAGTCTCTTTAATTCATCATCATTAAAATCAATCTGATTTCTATAATTAAAAAAAGAAGCAGACAATTCTTTAGTTGCATTGGGACCACCCATTTCGTAGCGACTATTAAAATAGAATTCATGCCTCATATAATACTCAAATATAAAACTCGCTTGAGTAAGCTTTTTTGCCAAATTACTCAACTCATTTTTGTTGACCAACTTTTCAAAAGCAGTAGATTTTATATTTAATAAAGAATCTTGATTTTTTTTGAAATACGAAGAAGACTGCCTAAAACTTGTTCTTTTTAGACTTTCACGCTCAATTTCGTTTTGTAAAAATAAATCGATTAAAAAATTATTTTTCCCCGAACCTTCACCTGTAAAAACAAGAGATTCGTCAAATTCTAATGTATTTAACCGAATCAGTACACTATCCCCTTTTTCGAGAAGTACCACTTGGTATTCTGGATTATGTTTAAAAGAATATAGGCCATCTTCTAAATTTTCTATTTTATGTAGAAATCTATTGTTTTTATCAAGCTGAATAGTATCCCTATAATCATAACCCTTAGATAAAATAACATAGTTAGTATTTGGGTTTACAATTTCACCTCCAAAATAAGTATATTCTTTATTGTCTTTTTCAGAAGAACCACAACTGCATACAAAGCATGATAAAAAAGAAACTTGAACAAAATATCTTAATACGGAAAACTGCATTTCTGACGCTATAAAATTAACTTAACTATTTGCCCAAAAATAAAGGGAAACACCTACTACGGTTGTTAATTATAAGTTAATTCTATACATATTAACGATTTGGAGCATTTAAATTTTCCAATTTCCAATTTTTTGATCACTAATAAGCTATAGAATAAGTCTTTGAAATTAATGATATATTGTTTCAGGTTCTGAATCCATTTATCTACTTTTGCGGCAAATTTAAATCTTACAATTTTTCATACTCATGCTATCAGTTTCTAATCTTTCTGTTCAATTTGGTAAACGAATACTTTTTGATGAAGTAAATACTTCTTTTATACAGGGCAATTGCTATGGTATTATTGGCGCCAATGGTGCCGGGAAATCCACATTTCTTAAAATTCTTTCTGGTGTAATGGAACCTACATCTGGACATGTACATCTAGAACCAGGGAAACGAATGTCTGTTTTAGAACAAAACCATTATGCATATGATGAGTATACAGTGCTGGAAGCTGTAATTATGGGGAATAAACCTTTATATAAAATAAAGAAAGAAATAGATGCCCTTTATGCAGATTATACAGATGAAAATGCAGAGAAAATAGGTGAGCTACAAGTACAGTTTGAAGAAATGAATGGTTGGAATGCTGATAGTGATGCAGCAGCAATGCTTTCTAATTTAGGTATCAAAGAAGAATTGCACTATACCCAGATGTCTGATCTTGATACGAAACAACGTGTTAGAGTATTGATAGCACAATGTTTGTTTGGTAATCCTGATGTTTTAATAATGGATGAGCCAACAAACGACTTAGATTATGAAACCATTTCATGGTTAGAAAGCTTTTTGGCAAACTTTGAGAATACAGTTATTGTGGTATCTCATGACCGTCACTTTTTAGATGCAGTATGTACACATATTTCGGATATTGATTTTAGTAAAATTAATCACTATAGTGGTAATTATACGTTCTGGTATGAGTCTTCTCAATTAGCAGCAAGACAAAGGGCCCAGCAGAATAAAAAAGCAGAAGAGAAGAAAAAAGAATTACAAGAGTTTATTGCACGATTTAGTGCGAACGTAGCAAAATCTAAACAAGCTACTTCTCGTAAAAAAATGATAGAAAAACTTAATATCGAAGATATTAAACCATCAAGTCGTCGTTATCCTGCTATAATATTCGAAAGAGACAGAGAAGCAGGTGATCAAATCCTAAATGTAGAAGGATTAACAGCTAGCCAGGATGGAGATACACTATTTAAAGATATTGATATTAATTTAACCAAAGGGGATAAAGTTGTTATCTTCTCTAAGGACTCAAGAGCTACAACTGCATTTTATCAGGCACTAAATGATAAACAAAAAGTAGACTCTGGTAAATTTAACTGGGGGATTACTACTACTCAATCATATTTACCAGCAGATAATAGTGAATATTTTCAAAATGACCTTACACTAGTCGATTGGTTACGTCAATGGGCAACTACAGAAGAAGAAAGAGAAGAAGTATTTATTAGAGGGTTCTTAGGAAAAATGATTTTTAGTGGTGAAGAAGCATTAAAAAAATCAAATGTATTATCTGGAGGTGAAAAAGTTCGTTGTATGTTATCTAAAATGATGATGACAAGAGCAAATGTATTGATGCTGGATGAGCCTACAAATCACCTTGATTTAGAATCAATTACTGCTTTTAATAACTCATTAAAAAAGTTTAAAGGTACAGTCTTATTTACTACTCATGATCACGAGTTTGCTCAAACTGTGGGTAACAGAGTAATCGAACTAACACCAAACGGAGTTATCGATCGTTATGCTACATTTGATGAGTATATGAGTGACCCAAAAATTAAAGAACTACGAGAAAAAATGTATGGCGTGAATGTTTAATTTTATTGCCAAAATCAATAAATAACAAATTAATTTTAGAGTTGTATCTTATAATTCTATACATCTTTCCATATATAGTATTCCCTAATAAGGAAATTAATTAAAACTATTTTAGGAGTGTAACTGTGTTTTGAAAAATCTAAAAGATAATTTCAAAATACGAGGTTAGCTCTGTCTATAACTTAAGTTGGCAAGTACATTAGTATGATCTTGAAACTATAGTTATGATCATTTAGCAACATATATGTTGCTGAATATTTAACATGTCCAGATTTTAAATAAAAAAATCATCACCCAAAAACTTTCCTGTAGACATGAAATTGAACAACACTTATTTTGTTAAATAAATCGTTAAGTTATTGACTTTCAAAAAAATAAAAACTATTTTAGAGGTATGTTATGCGGTTGTCTTTTATTATTTATATAAAAGTATAAGCTTTCACCATATTCCTTCCCCAAAAGCCGAAAGTAATTACCGATTTAACGAATAGTTAATACAACTTTCACAAGCGATTTATAAAATAGTATCGATGTTATTGAGAAAAATTATAAGTATCCTTTTTTTTGGTTTAACCATATTTTCTTTTGCCCAGTGTAAAACTGTAGAAAATAAAACTACACAAGATAAACCATCACATCAGCCCGTTACACCTATGAAAAATGATATGATTATTTCAAAACCAAATAGAAATAAGTCGATGGTCCTTCATATTAAAAAGATAATAAAGCCAGGAGATCCAGCTACTCATTTTGAATATAATGTATATAACGCCATAACAAAAAAAAATATAAAACAAGGCTATTTTAGAGGATCTAATGTTGATTGGAATGATAATACCTCTATAAAACTTGTTCCTTACATCGGGATGGAACAAAAACCAACTTCTGAAAATCCTGATGATTTACTTCTGTCAAAAACTCAAACACAAATAACAATTATTAATTTAAACAACTAACTCATGACACACAAATTTTATTTTCGAAAATTGGCTGTTCTTATCTTTCTACTAATAGTTTATTCTTCATGTGATAAAAATCAAGAACAAAAACAAACAGAAATAAGCACTGTAGAAACTTCTAAAAAACTCAAAAAAAAGAAAGATTATAACAAGAAGAAAGGAATTGAAATCATAGCAGAGTATAAGGCAAACCTTTTAAAACCTATTGGAGCCGAAGAATCTACATATAAAGATGGTTTCTTGATGACAGAGCATCAAAAAGCGATGAAAAACAGATCTACTGCTAAGAATTCTAGTATTATTAAATGGACAGAAAGAGGACCTGTAAATGTACCAGGCAGGATACGTGGTATTGTAGTGGCTCCTGATAATGATGATAAATGGTATGCAGGTACCGTTGGTGGTGGACTTTGGGTAACCGAAGATGCTGGAACTACCTGGGAAAATCTTACAGATTATAAAATACCTAACCTGTCTACATCTACAGTTGCAGTGGGAACAAGTGATCCAGAAACATTGTATCTGGGGACAGGAGAGCCTTTTAATAACCTAGATGCAGTTGGAGGAGTTGGAGTTTTAAAAAGCGTAAACGGAGGCCGTAACTGGGAATACCTTAATAATACCAAAAATTTTGGAGGAATTGGTCGATTAGCCTTAAATCCTGAAGATGAAAATAATCTTGTTGTTGCAAGTAGAAATGGGATCTATGTTACCTCAGATGGAGGAGTAACATGGCAGAATACGTATAATGGAGGAAACGTTCAGGACCTTAACTATGACCCTACAAATTTTAATACGCTCTATGGCGGTGTAAATAGTGTTGGAGTTATAAAAAGTACGGACGGTGGACTAACATGGGATTTAGTGTTGAATAGAGATGATTACAACTCAAACCATTCACGTTTTGAACTTGATGTTTCTCCAGCCAATCCAAATAGGGTCTTTATTTCGGTGTATACAGGTAATGGAGCAGCAACTACTGCAGTGAGTACTGATTTTTACCTTACCAGTGATGCGGGAGCAACATTTAGACTGATTGGTTATGAAGGAACTCCGGCGGCAGGAAATTTAATTACAGGGCAAGGATGGTATGACAATATAATAAGAGCGCATCCTTTTAATGAAAATGTTTTTTATGCAGGAGGAGTAGTGATGCATAGAGTACAAATAGTTAAAGCAGGAACTGGAACCAAAAGTAAAGATGGGCCAGTGAGTTATACTTTTCAGCCTATCGCAGCAGGTTATAATGGCGAATTAAATAATTATGTTCACGTTGACCAACATGGTTTAACATGGATTAAGAAAAGAAAAGAGAAAAAGTTTAAATTAATCCTTGCTAACGATGGAGGGATATATCATACAGATTATTTATATGAACCGGGAACAACACTTAATGATTGGTCTACTTCTGCCGTAGGACTGAACTGTACACAGTTTTATGGAGCCGATAAACGTAATGGAACAGAAGATTATATGGCTGGAGCGCAGGATAATGGAACCTGGATATCATTAACAGAAAATGGAGCAAACGATGAAACCGCATATCAGTTTATTCTTGGGGGAGATGGGTTTGAAGTATTATGGAATTATGACAATCCCGATGAGTTTATAGGTGGTTCTCAATTTAATGGTTTTGTACGTTATGAGAATGGTCAAGGGTTTAATGCAAGGCATGGAGAATCGGGAGCAGGAACATCACCTTTTTATTCAAAAATCACAAATTCAAATAATAACCCTAATGCGCTTTTCAGTCCTTCTATAAGTGGAGTATGGAGATCTCTTGATTTTGCAAGATCATGGGAATTAACTTCTATTCCAAATAATTTTTCAGTAGGAGCTTCAAGTTCATTAGATGTTTCTGTGTCTACAGCTAATCCAGATGTTGTATGGGCTGGTAATGCAATGACAGAATCAGGAAGTTATGTGATTCATGTCTCTAAGAATAATGGAGTGTCTTATGAACCTACGGCGTTATTCTCTGATCCAAGAGATGGTGTTAATCATAATTATTTTATTTCCGGAGTAGAAACTTCTTCTACAAATGAGGATAGAGCGTATGTATTATTTTCTGGACAAGGAGCAGCTAAAATATTGAAAACAGAAGATTTGGGACAAACCTGGGTAGATATTTCAGGGTTTTCTACAGGAGAAGATAGAGGATTTCCAGATGTCGCAATTCATAGTTTGGTAGAAATGCCATTTGATGAAGATAGAATTTGGGTAGGAACAGATATTGGAGTATTTCAAACATTAGATGGAGGAGAACATTGGTCACTACTGGCTGGATTGCCGGCTTTTTCTGTATGGCAAATGAAAATCGTAAATGATGAAGTAGTTATGGCAACTCACGGTAGAGGAATCTGGACTGCTACTCTTGAAGAACTTGAAGGATATGAGCCACCTAAGTACTATGCACCTCCAACAATTATTGCTGCAGCACAGGAATCTGTAGAAAATCAAAATGCAGAGATTACTTATGTGCAGGAAAATGAGGATATTGAGAAAATAGTAGTGTATTTGGGCGGAGAAGAAATAGCTCAAATTACAGATAATATCGAACAAGGTACTGAGTTTGCTTATGTGATAGAGAATTTAGAAGAAGGAAATTATACTGTTGGAATGCAAGCTATTGATAGCGCAGGGGATACTTCTGTTATTTCTTCAGGATCATTTGATATTATTGATTATACAGCTCCAAAAAACCTTGTCTCTATTGAAACTTTTGAGATATCTGATGTATATACTTTTGGAGGAGAATTTGTGATCAATACAATTAATGAAACGGTAAGTCAGGCAGTTCTTAATAATTCTGTACATCCATATTTAAACGATTCAGAATATCGCACTGTTTTAAGACATCCTATTATTGTAAATACAGAGAATGGAAGTTTTACCTATGAAGATGTTGCAATTACAGAGTTTGATCCTGCGCCGGGTCAATTTTATGATTACGTAACTATAGAAGCTTCTAGTAACTTAAAAGATTGGATACGATTAGATACTTATGATGCACAAAGGTTTCCAGAATGGACAGATACCTTTAATTCTGGGCCCTCTCCATCAATAAGTGATGAATTGTTTAAAGAGCAATCTATCAATTTATTAGATTTCTTTCAGGAAGATGATGTTATTGCAGTACGTTTTCGGTTAGTTTCCGATCCTTTATTTACTTCTTTCGGTTGGGCTATTCGCTCTATAAATGCTCCAGGAAAACAATTGGTAGCAGAAGAAGTGGAAGAAGTAGAAAAACCTCTTCGAAGTTCGGAAGGAGCTCTTCTATATCCAACGATTTCTAATGGAGAAGTGCAAATTTCATCCGGAACTGTAATCAACAATAGCGTGGTCGAAATATATGGCATAAGTGGTAGACTTGTATACTCAAAAAATATTGGAACACTAAATGATTCCCAACAAACTTTGTCTTTAGAAAATCTTAAATCTGGAATGTATCTAGTTAAGGTTTTTGGAGATGGAGGAATAACAAATACAACCAGAATTGTGATCAGGTAATCTTATTATGTTAAAACGCTAAAGTAATGGTATACCTATAAGTAGAGACTTATAGGTATACTTATTATAAAAGACAATCTTATATCATTTGTATTTTGAATCTACTGGAATAAAATGTTCTTTTTTCATCTCAGTTTCAGAATAAAAATAAACCGTAGCCCTGCTATGCTTGATTTTTCTTCTTTACTGAAACAAAAAAATCTTAATTTTCTTTACCAGTAAATTCAAAATACAAATGGTATTATTTTTTTAATCCTTCAAATTTTAAATACATATAATCTCTCATTGTAGATTCTAATGTTTCTTCGGTCTGGTCAAAGAAATTGTCGTCAGTAATTAATTGCCTGATAAAATATTCATCTAGTTTGATAAGAAGCTCAGATGATATAGGTTTGAAGATATTGTTTTCTATCCCTAAGATGTAAAACTGTTTTAAATCTTCAAGTAATGCGCACAAAAATTCTTCAATAATTTTCCATGCTGTGGGATAATGTTCTTGTAATTGTCTTAAAAAAAATGAAGAAACATCCTTAGCTCCCTCCATAAGAATACGTCCTAGAGTTTCACATCGGTAATCTAATTTCAAAATTTCTTCTGTAATCTGGTTTTTATAAGTGTACAAATAATCTATTCTTACTTGTGTAATATATTCAAAAATCTCTTCTTTTGTAGTAAAGTATTGATAAATAGTAGATTTGCTTTTCTTCATTAGCAAAGCCAGATCATCCATGGTTAACTCACCTAAATCAGCAGTCTTTAATTTTGGGAGTATAGCCAGAGTCCATTGCTCTACTTTTTTGTTCTTTTCTTTTCTGTTTTTGAGTACCGACTTTCTTCCCACGTTTGATAAGTTTATCAAAATCAAACTACTTTATAAAAAGTAGTTCTAATTTTTGTTTTCCGTTCCTCAAACTTAATTGTTTAGAACATAAATAACCAAAAAGTTAAGTGAAAAAAGGTTGGTTTTTAATTATTTATGTTTTTTTTGAAATTTTATCATTCTTTAGTTACGTGTCACTTCTTTTCTATACGTCATAGTAATGATTGAACAAAGATGAAGCATAATGCTTTATTCTCTAAAAAGGGTAACATATAATTTTTATTAAAATGAAGAAACTTGTATTAGTATTTACATTAATTGGTGTTTTCGGTATTACTTCAGCACAAAAAAAGACATCTTTTGGATTAAGAGGAGGGGTTAATATTTCTAATCTTTCTGATTCAAATTTAGAAACTAAACCAGGGGTTTATTTAGGAGCGTTATTAAACATTAGATTTTCAAAACTTTATGCTCTTCAACCCGAAATTGGATATTCAAATCAAGGAGGTAATACTAAGTTTTCAACAGGGAGTGATGTCGAAATTCATTATATCTCAATATCGGCAACAAACAAATTTTATGTTAGAAATACAGGTTTACATTTTATAATTGCGCCAAGTATTGATTTTGATGTAGATGATACTCCAGTAGGTATTGTAAATAGGGACGAAGGCAATGATATTACTTTTGTAGATGTTTCTATTGCAGTTGGTTTAGGTTATGAATTTAAAAACGGAATAGGAGTAGAGGCCAGATATAAACGGGGAACAGTGGATGTTTTTGATGGTGATTTCCACAACTTTTCACAACAATCCATTTATAAAGAAAAACAACAATTTAATGAAGTTTTGCAAGTAGGTATATCCTATAGGTTTAATTTCTAATCGTTTAGTTTTAGAGGGGTGTTGGAAGAGGTGAATTTCAATAACCCTTCTATGCTTTGTATAGATTATGAAATAATAAAAGAAGAGGTTGTTTCTTTAATTTTTGTAACATATGGTCGAGTTTTTCGTTCTTTGAGAATAGTAATGTAATTTTATCTTTGTAAGATATTTGATAGCATAATTTTCAAAATCAACGTTTGGGTGATCAACTTATCATAGAACAAATCAAAAACAAAAATGTCAAAGTTTTTGAATCTGTATTTAGGGAATATTTTAAAGTACTTACGATATATGCAAAAAAATATGTTCAGGATCTTGATACAGCACAAGATATTACGCAAGAAGTATTTATAAAGTTGTATGAAAGAAAAGATGAACTTATTATCCATACCTCTTTAAAATCATTTCTATATACCTCTGTAAAAAACCGATGCCTTGATCATATCAAAATTCATAATATTCATCAACAACATAAGGATATCATTCAAAAAGAATCTTCTATTCTTGTAGAAGAAGATGATGAAGAGGTAGGGAAAACAGAATTACAAGAAAAAATTTACAAAGCTATCAGGGCTCTTCCTGATCAGAATCAAAAAATATTTATTCTAAGTCGGTTCGAAGGAAAAACCAATCAAGAGATTGCCGATGAACTTAATATTAGCAAGAGAACTGTCGAAACTCATATTAGTAATGCTCTTAAAAAAATAAAATCATTAGTTTTAATTATTTTTATAATTCTGATAATCAGTTATTTATGATTTAATTTCATTTTTTTTACTTTCCGGTTACGTGTAACTTCTTTTCTATTCGTCATATACATAACTATACAGAGATGATTCAAAACGCTTTGTTATAAAAGAGGAATAACATATAATTTTTATTAAAATGAAATCTGTTATGAATATGCACAACCAAATTAACTTAGAATATGCTTTGATTAAATATTTTTCTGATAAAGCAACACCAGAAGAAGAGATGTTTGTACAACAATGGGTTTCTCAGAGTTCTGACAATACTTCATATTATCATAAGATTCAACGATTATGGATTCAAAGAATAGTTTTGTGATATAGTTTATAAAATAGAAATCCATGACTTGGTCATAATCGGTATTTTGAATATATAATCATTAAATTTTTTAGAAAATTGAAAACAAGACAAGTAATTCTTGCCCTTTGGGTAGTAGTTATGGGCTTTAGTAAAATATTTAGCCAACAAAAAACATCAGAAAAATATACAATTAGTGGGTATGTAAAAGAATCAGGTAGTCAGGAATACTTACCGGCTGTGTCAATTTATATTCCAGGTAGTGCAGTGGGGACCACTACCAATGACTACGGATTCTTTTCGCTTACTATTCCCGAAGGAACACATGAATTGATAGTGTCTTTTATAGGATATGGTACCATTAAAAAACAGATTGATCTTAACAATGATCTCGCACTTAATTTTGATATGGAACTAGAAACCGAAAGCTTAGATGAAGTTATTATAGATGGAGACAGAAGAGTAAATGAAAGCCAGGTAACTCAAATGAGTGTTGTATCGATAACACCATCAGAAATAGAGGATATTCCTGCTATTTTAGGGGAAAAAGATGTGATTAAAGCATTGCAGTTATTACCGGGGATTCAGCGAGGTAATGAGGGAAGTGCAGGATTCTTTGTAAGAGGAGGGACTCCGGATCAGAATCTAATTATATTGGATGAAGCTCCGGTATATAATTCTAATCACCTATTTGGTATATTTTCGGTATTTAATGGAGACGCCATTAAATCTATAGAAACCTTTAAAGGAGGGTTTCCAGCAAGATTTGGTGGTAGATTATCTTCTGTACTCAAAATTGATACAAAAAATGGGAATAAAGAAAGGCTGAGTGGTAAAATAAATGTAGGGTTAATATCCTCATCTCTATTGGTAGAAGGACCAATCAAAAAAGGAAAAACTTCTTTTATTTTTAGTGGGCGAAGAACATATGCAGATCTATTGTCTAAGCCTTTTCAAAAATCAGATTTAAAAGCAGGATATTACTTTATGGATCTTAACTTTAAAATACACCATGTTTTTAATGAAAAAAATAAACTATACTGGAGTAATTATTTTGGACAAGACAAATTTCATGCAGTTGAAAAGGAAGCAGGAGATGACTTGAAAACAAAATTGTTCTGGGGTAACATTACCTCTACGCTGCGATGGAATCACCAATTTAGTGATAAGTTTTTTTCTAACACTTCTTTAATTTTTAGTAATTATAATTTCGGGATAAAGGTTGATGAAAAGTTTAATGATGAAATTTTTAAATTAAAAACAAACTCAGGAATCAATGACTATGGTGTTAAAGCAGATTTTGATTATTATCCAAACCCTAAGCATTCTATACGATTTGGACTGGCATCTACGTATCATAATTTTGTGCCAAAACAATCAAGGATAAGAGAAACAGGAGAAAGTAATTCTGATATTACACAAAGAATTGAATCTCTGGAGAGTGCTTTATATCTAGAGGACGACTGGAAAATTACCAATACATTGAGTTTCTCTCCTGGGTTAAGATTAACTCATTTTCAGTTTAAATCAACAGATTACCTTAATCTGGAACCAAGAGCAACCATTGCCTGGAATGTAAAACCTGATTTGGCATTAAAAGCTTCTTATTCCAAAATGAATCAGTACATTCATTTACTTTCGAATTCGGGAATAGGATTACCGACAGATCTTTGGGTATCTTCTACTGATAAGTTGAAACCTCAGGTTTCTGAACAATATGCATTAGGAGTTGCCAAAGATTTTATGGATGATGGATATTCTATTACTGTCGAAGGGTATTATAAAAAAATGGATGATGTGATAGCATATAAAGAAGGAGCCTCATTTTTGTTATTAGAAGACTTAGGAACAGGAAAAGAAATTGATTGGGAAGAAAATATTACCACAGGTCAAGGGTGGGCTTACGGTACAGAAATACTATTACGTAAAAAAACAGGAAAGCTTACAGGTTGGCTAGGGTATACATTATCTTGGTCAGAAAGACAATTTGATGAACTAAATCAAGGGCGCAAGTTTTTTTCAAAATACGATAGGAGACATGATCTTTCTTTGGTTGGTATATACAAACCTAGTGATCGTATTACACTATCGGGAACATGGTTGTTTTCTTCGGGAAATAACTTTAATCTTCCGGATACTGAGTCTTTATCAAATACAAGTACCTTTCCGATAACAATTCCAGATCTTTCTAATGGTGGAACACCCTTTAGCACAGAGCGAAATAATTTTAGAGGTGAAAATTATCATCGTTTGGATTTGGGAATTCAATTTCATAAAAGATTTTCAAAGAATAGAGAACGTACATGGGGGGTTTCAATATATAATATTTACGGAAGAAAGAATCCTTTCTATTATTATTTTGACGATGCTAAACTTAAAAAAGTATCGATCCTACAATTTATTCCATCAATTAATTATACCTATAAATTCTAAAAAGTGAAATCAACAAGGTCAACATTATTAGAAAAATATAAAGATACACAGATGAAATATTTTCAAAATATAATATTAATAATTCTAAGCATTTGTTTAGTAAGTTGCGAGACAAGTGTAGATGCAAGTGATTTATTAGAAAAACAACAGCTTATTGTTATTAATGGCTACTTATCACCACAAGATACAGCACTAAAAGTGCAAGTCTCAAGGTCTAAGTCAAGAGCATCTAGTACCAATGTTAAGGATATGGTCATTAAAGATGCTACTGTAGTGATAACAGACGAAGAAAAAAATGAGGTAGCACTTACATATATGGATACATCTTTAAATTATGAAGCACCGGCAAGTGGTTTAACAATCACACCAGGCAAGAAATATTTTTTAAAGGTAACGGCTCTAGGTAAAGAATATAAAGCATCTTGCACAATACCAACAGAATCCGTACAAAGGATAGAGAAGGATATTAAGATAAAAGAAGACGAATTTTCTGGTAATCGTTCATTAAAAGTTACCATAGGAGATATTAAAGATCAAAATAATTTTTACATTATAGGTGCCGTAGTTACTCAGTCTTTTGATAATGGAGGAGGTACAACCAGTAACGGAGTAGAAAATGTAAATTTCGAGTTTAGACAGTTTGCAACAGATGTAAGTAGAGAAAATTCTGTAATCACGGCAGATGGTTTTTTTAACTTATCTGCAAATGCATTACCTAATCCCAAATTAAAAATTCAGGTAGCTAATGCAGAAAAAATATTATACGAAGCTTTTAGGGCAACATATTTAAACGATTTTAATGACGGAGACCCATTTGCGGAGTCAGTTATTGCTCCTACTAATATAGAAGGAGAGAATGGATTTGGTGTTTTTGCGGGATATCAATTAGCAGAAGTAGAAGAAACTTTTTAGACAAAAAGATAAAATTGATTAAACTAGTATTTAAAAAACGAACTTAAAGTTGTTTTGACAACATAATCTTAATAATTTATTACTTTTAGAGCCAGATTTTAATTTCAGAAATGAATATCGAACAAGAAGATCACATACTACAACTTTTAACACGTTATTTGCAAAATAACGTACAAGATGATGAACGAAAGTTTGTAGAAAATTGGGTTGCTGAGTCCGAATCGAATACGACCTATTTTGAAAATGTTAAACGCATATGGTATACTTCAGAAGATATAGGGGATTTTGATAAAATTAATGTAGATGAACAATGGGACAAATTTGAATCTGGCATAATTGCTTCAGAAAAGAAAAAACCAAAATTTAATAAGGTATATCTTAGGATAGCAGCATCTATTGTGTTTTTAATAGGTTTAGGTTTTTATTTTAATTCATTTTTTAATGCAGAAGTAACTTTAATAGCAAAGGCAGGAACCGAAAATAGATTTATATTACCTGATAACTCTACAGTATGGCTTAATGAAGGTAGCCAACTTACCTATAAAAAAGGCTTTAAAGGGGATAGTAGACAGCTAAATCTAAAAGGAGAAGGATTTTTTGAGGTTACAAAAAATCCTGATAAACCGTTTGTTGTTATTGCAAATACTACACAAACTAGGGTTCTAGGAACGTCATTTAACTTAAAAAATAATACGAATACAAAAGAAGTCGAACTTGTATTGGTAACAGGTAGTGTTGAGTTTTTATCAAATAATCATAAAGAAATTTTAGTTCCGGGAGATAAGATAATCGCAATGGCAAGTGGTAAATTGGTAAAAGCTGTAAATGAAAACCTAAATTTCTCTTCCTGGAAATCGGGTATGCTTAGATTTGAAAAAACTTCTATAGAACAAGTAATTAAAGATATAGAATTGTATTACAATAAGAATCTAATCATCGAGAGCCAGGAGTTTGCTAATTGCACGTTAACAACTATCTTTGACAACGAATCGTTTGAAAATGTTCTGGAAACACTTAAAATATTATTTGATCTTACCTATGAAAAAGTAGATTCGAATACTATTACTATAAAAGGAGGGGAGTGTAACTCATAAAAAAACAACATTCTTTTTGCAAAAATCAAATTGCCGGTTCAGTATTATTGTGAAAGTAAAAATGATTTGGGTACTTTTTATAGTGCTCTTTATTGGATTGTTCGATAGTTATGCCCAGGAAACTATTTTAGATCAAAAAATTAATTTAGTTAAAGAAAATACATCTATTGCAAATGTGCTTTCAGAATTAGAAACTAAATTAGATTTTACAATAGGATACTCAGATAGTGTAATTGATCTTTCTAAAGTGATATCTATTAGTGTCAAAGAAAAAACTTTAACCCAGGTTTTAAAAACCCTTTTTCCTTCTAAATTATACCAATTTAAACTTTTAGGTAAAAAGTTACTGATTTATAAACGGCCAAAAAAATATACAATTAGCGGTTATATTTCAGAAAAAGGAAGCCAGGAATATTTGGGTAGTGTGTCTATTTATATCCCAGAGCTTAATGCAGGTACAATAACCAATGATTATGGATTTTACTCTCTTTCTATTCCAGAAGGTAGTTATCAAGTATTAATCTCGTTTGTAGGGTATAAAAATGTTAAAAAAAATATTGATCTTGTTTCTGATAGAGTAATAAATTTTGATTTAGAATTAGATACTCAATACCTGGATGAAGTCATTATAAGCTCTGATCAGGAAACAAATAAAAGCCAGGTTACACAGATGAGTTCTGAGAGATTAAATCCTTCACTTTTTGAAGATATCCCTACAATTCTTGGAGAAAAAGATGCTATTAAGACCTTGCAATTATTACCTGGGGTACAATCTGGTAGTGAAGGCTCTACCGGGTTTTATGTTCGTGGCGGAACACCTGATCAAAATTTGATTATACTAGATGAAGCCACAGTTTATAATTCAAATCATCTTTTTGGGATTTTTTCCATATTTAATGGAGACGCCATTAAATCGGTAGAAATATTTAAAGGAGGTTTTCCTGCACGGTATGGAGGAAGACTATCTTCTGTAGTAAAAATAGATACTAAGAATGGAAATAAGGAGAAATTTGCCGGTAAAGCAAATATTAGCTTGATTTCATCATCTTTATTGCTAGAGGGGCCTATAAAAAAAGGAAAAACATCCTTTGTAATAAGTGGTCGCAGAACATATGCAGATCTGCTACTTTTACCATTTATGTCTAAGGAGTATAAACTTGTTTATTATTTCACCGATGTCAATGCTAAGCTTCATCATGTTATAAATGATAAAAATAAACTGTATTGGAGCACATACTATGGGCAAGATAAATATAGGTATAAAACTGCCGCAGAGAATGAGAAGTCTAAGCAGAAAATTCTTTGGGGTAATATAACCTCTACTTTACGTTGGAATCATGAATTTAATAATAAACTCTTCTCTAATACATCACTAATATTTAGTAATTATAAGTTTACAGTTAGTAATAAAAATAGAGGAGCAGCAAATCGTATTTCTACTTTTAAGACTAGCTCTGGGATCAACGATTATGGAGTTAAGTTCGATTTTAATTACTACCCTAATCCCAATCATACATTTAAGTTTGGTCTGGGATCAACTTATCATGATTTTACACCAAAAGAAATTGATATTAGAAATATTAGCGATGATGAAATTGTAAATACGCAAAAAATTAAAACCTTAGAGAGTGCTATATATATTGAAGATGATTGGAGGATTAATGACAGAATTAGTATATACCCGGGTTTGAGATTTAGTCATTTTCAGCATAAATCTAAGGGTTATTTTAAACCAGAGATGAGACTTTCTGTTGCTTATAAATTATTTCCTTTGTTTACATTAAAGGGGTCGTATGCAAAAATGAATCAGTATATACATAGACTATCTAATAGTGGTCTGGGTTTGCCAACAGATCTTTGGGTGTCTTCTACAGAACGGTTAAAACCCCAGCTTTCTGAGCAAATTGCTTTAGGGTTGGCCAAAGATTTTGGCAATAATAGTTATGAGTTAACTATTGAAGGCTATTATAAAAAAATGAATGATATCATAGCATTTAAAGAAGGAGTTTCTTTTGCTGGTCTGGGAAGTGAAAAAGAAATCACGGGATCAATCCGAACTGTAGATTTTGTAAATGGTATTACTACCGGGAAAGGTTGGGCATATGGAACAGAATTTTTGCTTAGAAAGAAGAAAGGAAAACTAACAGGTTGGTTGGGGTATACATTATCATGGTCGCAAAGACAATTTGAAGACTTAAATGGAGGAAAGATATTTAATGAGCGCTATGATAGAAGACACGATTTTTCATTAGTTGGTATATATAAGCCCAGTAAAAAGATAACGATTTCTGGTAATTGGTTATTTGCATCAGGAATTAATTATAACCTTCCAAATACATTAGGAGTTGCTGCGGGCGATAATTTTCCGATAGAAGATGTAAATAACAATGATAATATATTACTGTTTAATACAGAAAAAAATAATTTTAAAGGAGAAAACTTTCATCGTTTAGATTTGGGAATTCAATTTCATAAAATCACAAAACGTAAGAGAGAAAGAACATGGGGTTTTTCGTTTTATAATGTATACGCCAGAAAAAACCCTTTTTATTATGAAGTTTCAAAGAATGAAGAAAATTCTCGGAATGTTTTATACAGAAGGTATTTATTTCAATTCCTTCCATCATTTAATTACAGTTTAAAATTTTAGCTTATGAAATCTTATATTTTATTTATAATTGGTGGTTTTATCATTTTAGGTTGTGATGATCTAAAAGAAGAAATAAAAAACAAACCAGAAGGAGAGAAGTTAGTTTTGATTAACGGGTTTTTATCTCCTGAAGAAAAAGTGATTAAAGTAAAGGTTTCTAAAACGATATCT
Source organism: Aquimarina sp. Aq78 (assembly GCF_900299525.1). GTDB lineage: Bacteria > Bacteroidota > Bacteroidia > Flavobacteriales > Flavobacteriaceae > Aquimarina. The sequence goes on from NZ_OMKA01000030.1 coordinate 29,665, forward strand.
GTATTTGATGAGCCATTACAAATTGAGCAAGCAGATTTTGAAAACACGCTGCTTATTAAAGATGCTGTTGTAACTATTAGAAATGAAAATCAAGAAGAGATAGAATTGATCTATTCTAATGATAATAAATTATACGAGATTTCATCTGATAATTTTTTGATAGCACCAGGGAAAAGCTATACATTAAACGTTATAGCAGAAGGAAAAGAATTTAAAGCTACTTGTACTATTCCTACTACTAAAGTAGAAAATGCAACTGTTACAAAGGGGTTAAAAATTTATGAAGGTAACGTTCGGGAAAACCTTATCGTAAGTTTTGATGACCTGAAAGGAGAAAATAATTTTTATATTATTGGCGCTTTATTTAATACAGTGAATAATACTGGAGAAGATCCTACTATATCAGATTTTGATATTGAAAGATTTGCAACCGATGTAAATGGAGATGGACTTGGTGTATCTGCAAACGGAACGATTTTTAATATAAATACAACTCAAGAAATAACTGTAAAAGTTGCAAATGTAGATGAGATTATTTACACTACTTTAAAGGCCTCGTTCCTAAATAAAGATCAAACATCAAACCCTTTCTTTCAGCCTATTATACCGCCTAATAATATACAAGGAGAGGGTGGTTATGGTGTTTTTGCCGGTTTTAGATTGTTAGAAACAAAACTAACTCTCGATCCGGTTAACCCTTAGATGAGTTTTGAAAATGTCTATAGATCAGATATCCACCATATCCAATAAACAATATGGTAATAATAGACCTAAAATCCCATTCTGCCTGAGCCTGTAATCTGTTGTATAATCGCAAACTCCCAAATAAGACAAGGGCAATCCCGATCATCAGATCCCATGTTCTACGAGGTGATTTATTTTCGTTTTCCATAATTTTAAGACAAATTATTGTTGATAATTATAAAGGTAGTTTCTTTATCAATAGAGAACACCTGAAGTAATGAATTGTACATTTTGTTGGTAACAGGTCGTTATTGATTTGAACTCTCTTTAACTATTTTCCATGTTTCCAAAATTTGATTCAATCTTGATTTAAATTCTGTGGAATCTTTGCTTTTTTCTATGACAGCAAAAATATCATGTAGTTCTCCACGAAGTAACGGATATTTATCCGATATTTTTCTAAAATCCAACCACGCATCAATATGTTTAGAAAATGCTGATTCAAATTCTTCTGGGCAATGAGAATAATCTAATGATTTTAAATTCTTTGAGTAATCATTAATTACTTCAGTTAATGAAGTTTTTTCGGAAGCGTGATTTCTGATGTTGCCAAAAATGCTGTCTTTTTCAAATATCTGTTTCACACAATCTATACTTTTTCTTTCGATATCTGAAAAGGAACGATTTTCTTTTTTATTAGGACCATTACATCCTAAAAGTAAGAGAGAGAATAAAAGGATTATTGGTTTTATCATGATCTTATTCAATTTATATTCTAATTGCAGTTAAGGACTTGTGTATGGTAAGTTGTGCGTTAAATTTACTAAATCTTGGAGAATCACTAACCTTTATAACACAATTATTAGCTTTGATTTAGAAGGAAATAGTAATTAGTTATACATTTTGTCGCCATTTCACTGTTTTTCAAAGTTAATTTTATTCGATTAAATTCTGTTTTTTTATTTAAAATAACCCAAAGAGTAGTACTAAAACAATTGTTATTAATACTTAGTATAGTAAGTAATACGTTATCGAATAATTAAGGATTTAATTGTAATTTTAGTGTGTTCAATTAATCAATTAAAAAAATGAAATCAATTAAAAAAATAGCCCTAATATGTTTTCTCACGGTTTGCTTTTTTTCTTGTAAAACAGAAAAGAAACCAGAAGCAGAAACTAACACTTATAAAGAGTTTTTGAATGAGCTTCACAAAAAAGGCATAACAACAGGAAACATCTTAGTATACAAAAACGGAGAAGTTGTTTTTAAAAATGCTTCGGGATTAAGAAGCATCAATCCTAAAGATTCCTTAACCTTAGATTCACAATTTCGTTTAGCTTCAGTTAGTAAGCAGTTTACTGGTATGGCCATCATGAAATTAAAAGAAGCAGGAAAGTTAGAGTACGATCAAAAAGTAAATACTATTCTTCCTAATTTTCCATATGAAAATATAACTGTTAAGCATTTATTACACCATACCTCGGGGTTAACCGATTATGAAAGGCTAATTGCTTACAATTGGAAACCTGCAGATTCTACTAAAAAGTACATTTTGGGAAACGATGAAATCATTAAAGAAATATATAGAATCAATCCGGGATTAGATTTTGAAACAGGAGAGAAATGGGAGTATAGTAATACTGGTTATTTGTTTTTAGCTTCGATAGTAGAAAAAGTATCAGGGCAGCATTTTAGTGCATTTTTAAAAGAGCAAATTTTTGAACCTCTTAAAATGAATAACACCGTTTTGTATAAATACCAAGAGGCAGCAGACCCAAACATGCCAAATCGTGTTTTTGGTTACCAAACTGCATTAAACCAAAAAGATTTAGAACTTAATGATTATAATATTGTTAATGATGTAAGAGGCGATGGTGGTATTTACTCAACATTAGAAGATTTAATGAAATGGAATATGGCACTTTCTAATCATACAATTATTTCAAAGACATACCTAGACGAAGCATTTACACCAGGGAAATTAAATAGTGGAGAAGAAACTAACTATGGTTTTGGTTGGTTTATAGAATCTAAAACCGAACCAAGGATTGTTTTTCATTCTGGTGGTTGGGTAGGTTTTGGTACTTATTTGTATAATGAAGTCGATGCCAAAAGCGGTTTAATTTTACTAACTAATAATTCAAATAGCAATCTTCGAGATATAGTTGGTGGTTTTGTCAATATTAATAGAAATGAATCATATAAGGTTCCAAGATTAAAAGCCGAAACTGTTTTGGCTAAAAAAATATTGAATGAAGGCATCGATAAAGGTATTGCTCATTATTATGAGATAAAAAAGGATACAATGACTTATGAAGTCAAAGAAGGTAATATTAATCAATTAGGATATTTGTTATTGCAAAATGGTAATCTAGAAGAGTCGTTAAAAATATTTAAGTTAAACATAGACGAATATCCAAACTCTGCAAATGTATATGATAGTTATGGTGATGGATTATTAGAAAAAGGAGATTCTATACATGCTTTAAAGAATTTTAAAAAGTGTTATGAGATGGATAATACTCTAGAATATGCTAAAGATAAAGCTCAGAAATTAGAAATATGGCTTAATAAAAACAAGTAGTTTTTAAATTCTTGATTTTCGACTCAGTGTTCGTTCTGCAATGAATGGTAACTTTTAATATGTGTGTAGTAGCAGGGTAAAATATTAACTTGTTTTTCGGTTTTTTTGCACATTGTTTGCTGTATTTTATTTGTAGCAAACATTGCATCATACCAAATATGTAGAAACCTATTGATTGATCAATTTGCTGTTATGATCGCATATATGGTATTGTGAATAGTTTTCATTTCCAGATAATTGAAACGACTTTAGAATTGTTGTTTTTAATATCTTCTAATGAATATTCCTCTTTATCTGGACCATTATAATTCTCTAATGACATTTCGTACACAATATTGGAGCCTTCCTTATATAAATAAATATGATAATGCTCTGTAGATATATTCATATTGGTACGTCTTTTTTCAATATCCGAATATATCATTCCCAGTTTAATTCCATATTCATCCGATACTTTAGATTTCTCATTTATCCATAATTGAGATAATATCTCATTTTCAGTATTTGGTGTTGTTAATATTGCTTCTGTTCCAATTTTGTAATAGAAATAATTTGGTCCATCTTGTTCTCCGATATTTTTTGATACAGAAAGATTATTAAAGAGCTTTTTTATCTTTAATTCATCCAGAGGCATTCCTTTCTCCAATTTTAAATCACCTAATGTATTTTCTGTCAAAATTAGCATATTACTATTTTCAGACGATTTTTCTTGTGATTTTTCTTCAATTGAAAAAGAATCTTTTGATTTTGTTTGATCACTCTTTTTACAAGATAAAAATATGATGAAAATTGATAATGTAATTAAAACTTTTATTGTTTTCATATGATCGGTTGAATTGTGTAAAACTCTCATTTTCAAAAAGATAGAATAATCGGTAAGCACTGTTGTTTCGATTTTTTATTGAGCTAAATATAAATGTTTTACTTTTAATTTAATCTCTTAAATGTCAAATTTTGTTTTTAGCAGATTCAGTGAGAAATGCACGCAATCTCGATTAAGTATAAAACGCCTTATGTTTTTTATACATTGTTGGCAATTGGCTTTATTCTTTCTCGATTATTGCTGGTAATATATATTCAATCATCATTTTGTCCACATTAGAATGAGCACTTGGATTGTTATATGCAGAAGAAGTAATAACGACAACAAAAGGAATGTCTTTAAAGATGAAAATTTTATTTCCTCCTCTACCACTACAAAAAGAAACTTGGTAATCTTTACCATTGACAGTATATGTTTTATTCCAGAAAAGGTAGCCATAATACCCATCTTCTATTCCAGCATAGGCTTGCGATACTTGTTTCGATAAACTTTTTTCTACCCATTCTTCAGTTATAATTTGTTTGCTATTCCATTTTCCTTTGCTTTTGTATAACTGTCCATACTTAGCAAAATCAATTGCTCTTAGCTGTATTCCACCAGCAGTATTACCGATTTTCTGTGGTGTGTATTGCCATTTATAATTGGTAATATCAAGAGGTGCAAATAATTTTTTATCTGCATATGAAACTAATCCTTCAGGAACAGATTTATGAATGATATCTCCTAGAATCACTACTCCAGCTGTAAAATAAGTAAAATCTTTCCCTATTGTTTTGTCTTTCTGCATAGGTAAATTAAGAGAAAATTTCAGCCAGTTATTTGTTGGGTACATGTTTTCTTCATTTCCAGGGCTACTGTAATCACTATCATCACCAAGAAACCCTGAACTCATCGTTAAAAGAGATTTTAATGTTATTGAATCTTTTTTCTTGCTATAATTATTAAAAGATTTTAATTCGTAAAAATCTTTTAATAATGCATTTTCACTATTAATATAATTTTCTTCAATAGCAATTCCGAGCATTGTAGAGGCAAGAGATTTCCCTACAGATCTTGAATCATGTAAACTATTTCTATTTTCACCATTAAAATATTCTTCTATTAAAAGCTTATTTTCTTTTATAACTACAACTCCATTAATATTTTCAAATCTTTTTTCGGCTATTTTTCTATTTAGAGCTTCTATTTTGTGACGATTAAAATTATCTTTAGATAATTCCCAACCACTATTGGGTTGTATTTTTTGAACAGGTATTAGACTTTCGTCTACAAGAATTTTTGCCACCTCTACAGTAATATTTCCTTTGGCTAGAATAGTACCAACTTTTAATGTTTCTTCTTTTATATAAGGCCTTATTTCAATACTTAAAGAATGCTTGCCTTCTACAAGAACATCTTGTCCTCCTCCTAATTTCATAAACTTTAGCCACATAAACCAACCCCAAAAATCAATTTGTTTGGGATAAACTAAAGGAATCATATGTTTAAGTTGAGCTGTTTTAGAATCAATTGTTCCTGCGCCTTTGTTTAAATTTTCCACATAAATTATTTCTCCATCTACTAAAAACGAAAATTGAAAATTTCCTTTATTTAATAATTGATCTTGTGTTAAGTTTGGAGCCAATAACTTAAGACTTTCAATAAGAGGTTTGTCTAATGTAAAGTGAATGTTTAGAAACTCATCTTTGTTTAGCGTAAAACTATTTGAGTAGTTATCTGATGTAGGTTTATTTTTTTTAAAGTCAATTTTTGAAAAATATAAATTCTCAACTTCTTTTGTTTGAGAATTTTTTTTGGGTGAACTATTGATGGTGTTGCAAGATATTATTAAGCAAGCAATAAGTACTAAGTAATAGTTTGATTTCATATTTGATTGTATAAACAGGATGATTCAACAAACATATACTTACTAAGATTACCGAAAGCCCCATATTATAGAATGGTACCCATTTATAGCTATTCAGGGTCGTTTTCTATTGACTTTTTATAATTTATTGGAGTCATACCTTTGATGTTTTTAAAGACTCTGTTAAACGTTGTTTTTGAATTGAAACCACATTCAAAAGATATACCTAATAAAGTTATGTGATCATAATTACCACTATGTAACTTTTCAATAATAGCATTTACACGATATTCATTTACAAAATCTGAGAAATTTTTATCTAAACCATCATTTATTACTTTGGACAAAACATTTGGGTGCATATTAAGATTATCTGCTAAAGACTTTAATGTCAATTCTGAGTTAAGATAAAAAAGATTAGTTACCATTTGTTCTTTTAACCAAGATGCTTTTTTTAAGATTTCTTCAGATGGTTTTTCTTTGTCTGTACTATTTTCTCTATTAGCCTCAAGTAAAATTACTTCTGGTCTTAAAAAAGCTTCAGCACTAATCCAAATAGTTATAATAGAAAGTAATACATAAATTGGGTAATAATCACTTATGTTTAACTGAAAATCAAATATTACATAATCAATAATAGTATAAGGTGTCCATAAAAACCAAAGTACAGCGAACACGATAATCAACCTATATAACCATCTTAAACTATATGCGTCATTATTACTGTAATTTTTGTTTAACCAAGAATGATACGCTTTAATTGCTTTTAGTGCATATAAACAATAGATTACAACAGAAACAATTGCAAAAAACTGAACGATAGGCATTAATTTAAGGTAAGTATCAGTTTCAATACCAATGATATTATTAACAAACGCATCACGACTTATAATAAAATGTATAGTGAGTTCAATTACTAATGGCAAAAAATGAATGCTATCTTTTTTAGAAAGATGATAACTAAAGTTGGTTATTTTTTTTACATATAAGTATAATAATGGCCCCAGAGCCAAAGAGTAATTTAGTGGTATTAAATAAAAATGTGGTAGATAATTAGTTATTTGAAAATCCAAACTCAATATCCAAATATTCCAAAAAACAATAATGAAAGTAACTAATCCAAGTAGTACATTAGCTTTTCTATTTATCCGCCTAGTGAAAATAAGTAGTAGTCCAAATGTTGTTCCTATAAATACGGATGCTATTATTATAAAATTAAAAACATTTAAATTGAATTCACACATTAATTACATTTTTTTATTCAGTTCATTCGATAAATACTTTGCTTCGGTATCATCAACTGCAAGTTCAAAAGAATATGTTTTAAATCCATACTCAAATTTAATAAATACAAACCGAAAAGAAGATCTGCTAAGACTTTGGTAAGTAGGCAAGTGTCAGGCAATAAATTTTATACTGACCTTTTAATTCAAAAGTGCAGGAAGAATATACTCTTCAAATATTTCCCGTGATTGATTCCCTTTCCTATTCTTATAATTTCCTGCTGTTATCACAACTACGGATTCCAACGTTGGAACTATAAAAATAAATTGCCCTCCGGCACCTCGTGCTTCAATGGATGTAATTGTTTTTCCATTTACAATATAAGTGCTATGCCACCATAGGTAACCATACTCATTTTTATTTCTATCCTGTAGTTGTACATGTTTTTCAAACGATTCTTCCACCCAATTTTCTGAAATAATTCGTTTTCCATTCCATGTTCCTTTATTAAGATAGAGCTGTCCGAATTTTAGAATATCCCTAGGCGTTAGATGTAAACCGCCTCCAAAATAAGGTGTTATTCCTGTATCATCGGTATTCATGGTGTAATTTGTAATCCCTAGAGGTGAAAAAAGCTTATCAGCCATATAAAATTCTAACGGTACGTCTAATCGTTTACTTAAATAAACGCCAAGTAGAAATGGGTTTGCAGACCCATAATCGGCATAAGTTCCTGGGGCTTTTACCATAGGTGCTTCTAAAACTGTCTTTAACCAATTATTTGAATCTTGATAATATCCTTCATATGCTAATTTATTTACGTCTAATCCAGAACTCATAGTCAATAAGTCTTTGATTGTTATTTTGGATTTTAAAGTGTCTTTTGTGTATTGATAGTCTGAAGGGATAAAATCGTATAGCTTTTGCTCGACATTCTCTATGATGTTGTCATCTATAGCTATACCTATGATGGCAGATGAGACACTTTTTGAGGCAGAACGTGTATCATGTGGAATATTAGCATTGAAACCTGCAAAATATTTTTCGTAGGTAATTTTACTGTTTTTTGCAACAAGAATACCTTCTATTCCTATTAAACTATCATTACGAATACCTTTTTCCATTTTAGGTAGTGCCAATCGATTTTTTGATGATTTCCAGCCATCGTTGATCTGAGAATTCTCATTTACTGAACCAGAAGAAGATTTTCCTGTGTATTTTCTAAATGATGCTTTTGCTATAAAATTGCCACCCAGACTAATATTTAATATAATTTCAGTGGGTTTTAATTGCCCTTCAAATTCAAGTCCTGTTTTATAATCTGTAAATGATACAAAATTATTCTTTTTCTTGAAATCATTACACCAAAGAGTGCCAAGGATTGGATAGGCTCGATATTCATCATCGGCTCCACCACCATCTTTTATAGTTAATCGTAAAGATTGAGGCTGTAAATAATGAAACACAGACAGGTTCCATTTTCCTATGAAGTGGTCTCCTTTTTTATAGAGGTTAGCAGGGTACAAGTACCCTTTTGATTTGATAAAACCATTTATTTCTGATTGTTCATCGTTCACTATTCCATTAAAAATAAAGTTCTTATCTAAAGTGAAATTGATTTTGTTACCAAATTTGAATTTTTTGGTTAATATTTCTTTGTTGTTTGAAAGCGTGAAAAAAGCATCTTCTCCTTTTAATTTTTTAATGGTTATATCTAGGTTAAGGGCATCTTTGTTAGTTGTTTTTCCTTCCCATTTACCTATATAATCTTCTATATTTTGTTGCGCACAACTCGTAAAAAATGAAAAACATAATAAGAGCACTAATGTTGAGTCTTTAAACATAATTTAAGTTTTGATTGAGTTCAAAAGTACCATAACGATGTTATTAAAAATTGTATCAGATTAACATTACTATTTTTTGTTGAATTCTTTTCTATACAAACTGGGATTCATATTAAAATAAGAATTAAAAACACGGTTAAAATGACTTTGATCTGAAAAACCTGTTTGATATGCAATTTTAGTCAACGAATTATTAGGGTCAAGTAATAGTGGAATCGCTTTTTTTAATTTATGTTGCCTAATATACTCTCCAAGACTTGTAGAGAAATATTTTGGTACTGCTCTTGAGATATGAACGGGATGTACTCCAAGTTGATCTGATATGTATTGCAAGCTAAGATTTGAATTATCGAAATGTAGTAATTCTTTTAGATCATTTACCCAATTTGGAACATTCTTGACATTAGTTTCTATTAAGTCACCTAATGCTTCACAAATTTGCAATAATAGAACTTCTACAGTTACCTTACTGTATTGATCTGAGTTTATAAATTCATAGTATAACTTTGCGAAAAGAAAATGCACTTGAGGATTTTGAATTAATTGACTACCTTCAAGTAAATCCAAATTTATCCCGTTATTATCGAACCATTTTTTCTGAAACTCTAAATGGAAACCATTAGCATTTTTAGAATGTTTAGAACCATAGTGGATTTCTTGCCAATTATTAAACATTAAACTCCCTGATGGGCATAAGGTTTTCACTTTCTTATTGCAATCCATCATATTTCCATTTAGAACAAACCAGAAATAAGGATTTTCGTGATAATGCCAATCCGTTTTATTTCCAGTATAATTATATTGAGATAATAGAACCCCACCAAATGATTTTTCTGAATCCTTTATTCCATAATATTTTCCTTTGGTTAATATTTTCATTCTAAGTGAGGCTTGTACATTACGGTTTGTGTATGATTAGTTGCGAGAAAGCACATGAGTACTTTCGCGGTTGTTAAAGATAATTAATTACGGTGAAATCTCCGAAAGGAAACCCAGCCGCAATTAATTATACAGGTTGTTGTAGTGCGTTTTATTAATTTTTTTCAGATTCTGATAAAAGCTGACTAAGAATTTTAAGAATCTATTTTAGAATGAATAGAATAACTTTTGGTGTTAAAAATCTCTCACAAAACTTACAGCACTTATGAGTCCTTTTTCGACTTTGTAAATAGAAATATATTTAGTCTCTTTACCATTATTAGAGACTATTTCATGATTAATGACATAAGGACCATTATCCATTTGATTTACAATTTTTACTGCCACTGATTTACTTTCGAAATCTGATTTAAATATAGAAGCCAGCCTGTCTGAACCTGTCCCCATTAAATTATCTGGATATGTATACACTTTAACATCAGTATTATAAAGTTTAATGAACTCATCATAATTATGTTCATTAAAATAATTCATTCTTTTGTTTACGACTTCTAGTGGTGTTAGGTTTGAATAATTTTGTTTTGTTGTTGATGTATCATTACTCGTACCTTGGGTGTTTTCTTTACATGATGTAACTATAAAGAGAGTGATTAAACTAATCATTGTTACTTTTTTCATCTGTTTACTATTTAATTTTTTGGAAAATTTATGTTTTCTTTAATTTCTTTAATTTGTTCGATATGGCGTTCTGTATGTGCAGACATATATAGAAAAATTTGATAAGCATCCACAGTCCCAAAAGCCATGAAATGATTCCTTAGATCATCTTTAGTTGTATTGATGTAGTTTATATGTTTTTCTCGTTTGGCTATAAACTCTTCAATAGTGGAGTTATGATTTCCATATGTTCTATTTGGTTCAAGATCTTCTTGTGTAATCGCTTTATCTGTTCGATCTAGTATACGTGCCATAAGTTCTTTGTCGGTGTTTTTTACGCCTTCTCTTCTTTCTGGATTTGCAGGTAATTCTAGAGATTCTTCAAGTATTTCAAATACTTGATTCTCAAAGATTGTAATATGTTCTGTACATTGGGCAATAGACCATGATGATTCATCACTTTTATAGTTGAGTTGTGCTTCATTCATACCATCTACGATACTTAATAAATTGTTTTTTGAATTAGTTAACTCGTTGATTGCAAAATTTCGTTCTTCTTTCGTAAGTTCATTATTAGAAGTCGAAGTGCATTGTACAAGTAATATTAAAAACGGGATTATTTTTTTCATAATTTTTTTATCTAATTTTTATCATTTTTTTGGTTAACCCTTTTTCCTTAAAATAGTCTTCGAGTTCTAAACACTCACCAATTTGCGCATGATGGAGTAGTGTAAGACCATGAGCGCCTTTTGCAAAAAGTAATTCGGGATACGTCTCGATAACTGGTTTTACTAAGGATGTTTTGCCTAACATTGTTAATACAAAAAGATTAGCTCTGGATCCTTTTGATATAAAGTAGTTTACAATCTCTTTGTTTCCTAGATGGGCGGCGCCTTCAATCGCTTCTTCAAAATCACCATTTCCCCAATCATAAGATGTATAAATTAAGTTTGGATGCTCATTAAGCATCTCTTTAACCAGGTTTAGTTTTGAATGCCCGGCAATTACAAAATCTTTAACCAATTTTTCATCTAATTGATTCGAATCTTTTTTGGATTGTTGAGTATTTTCTTTTTTTGATTTCGTTAGTATATAAGCAGGTACGGCGATTGCTGTACCAAGCCCTACAATTGAACCATAAATGAATTTCTTTCTGTCCATGTATTGAATATTTTAATGATGTAATTAAAAATCATTACAAATTTGTATTTGACAATATTCAATAATAAATTGTTAGAATAGTTTAATATACGTGCTTCCTTGAACGAAAAATCGGATTTTTTATCCTTTTCTATAAGCCGAAGGGGTTAGTCCGGTTTTTTTCTTAAAGGCAACATTAAAAGAAGTAACATTTCCAAAACCAGACTCGTAAGCAATTGTGGCTATTTTTTCACTTTTATATTCTGAATCGTTAAATAATTGCTCTGCTTTTTCAATACGTTGCTGGTTTACAAAATCATAAAAATTTTGTTGGGTGTTTTCATTAATGGCTTGTGAAATTTCTCGAGTCCTCCTATTTAATTTTTTAGAAACAACAAGTAAAGTTAGTTGATCATCTAAAAAAAGTTGTTCGGTTTCAAAGAGTTTTTTAATCTCCAAAAATAAATCTCTAGAATTATTTTTGTCCAAATTAGAATTGCTATATTTCTGTAGATTAAACTTGTGTCGGTTTAAAAAAATGTAACTAAAAGCATATATTAGAAAAGAATAAAATATAGGACCTCTGATATAGTACATCGTAAAATCAAAAAGATTACCAATATAATGAATCAAAACAAGTGTAGTACCAATTAGTATGTTGCGATACCAAAAGAATATGTTTTTGGATACTTTTACCCGATTTTTGTATAGATACGTCCAGGATAATATTAAATAAAAAAGTAAACAAAAAACAACGATTCCATAGTTCCAAAAAGATTCAAAATTTCCATTTCTTGGTACAAATGGAATTAAAAAAAGAAACAATACAAAAGGAACAAAATGAAGGTAATCTTTTACTGAGAGAGTTCTTTTTTTTTCAAAAAGTGTAATTCCATACAGCCATAAAGAAGGTGCGGCAAACAGAATGCCAGAAATACCAATGTTGTTTTGCCAATTCTCTAAAGGGATGTAATAATTTAATACAGATTTACCAATTCTAATAGTTAGACCTAATAAGAAAAGTGCCAGAAAAATATTAGATTTTACATCACCTTTTTTAAGTGTGAATAGGTAAAAGCTTAAAAAAAGACCTTGAGCTAGACCAAGAGAAGCAAGAATAAGAATTAATCCCGTTGTTAACATGTAATAAATTTACGGTTTTTGATAACATTGTATTTAATAATTGTATTAATTCATCAATAATTGATACGAATTTATAATTGGTAAAATAGGAGATTATAGTATTAATATACTTTAAAGAACATGTTTCCTTGAATAAAATATTAGATATTTAGGCTTTTTTGAATGCATTATGACGTTAAGTGTAAAATACGTTTTTATTACATTTTTATATCTTCCTTATGTTTCTTCATTTTAATTTGTAATAACGTTTAATATATGTGTCGTAGTAGGGCAAAATGTTACCTTGCTTTTCGATTTTTCTGCGCATTGGTTGCTAACTTTTTCTTTCTGCAAGCATTGCACGTTACCAAAAATACAATACCCATTGGGTCTATCACTTAACTGTTATGATCACATATATAGTGTTATACATATTTTATATTCCTTGCCAAGCTATTCTTTCATCCGATCCAATAGCAATCTTTTCTAGAATTAATTCTAATTTCATTGAAACATCCCAAAAATCCATTTTGGTTAATTCCGAGATCTTGAGAGTTATTCGTTCCTCTAATTCATTTATTCGTTTTCCTTTCCAAATTTTGTCAGATAAACATACAATAAGATCTTCTATTTGAAGATTAGAATTTTCCCAATTTCCGTGAGTTATTGTAAATCTTGATTCCGTGTCTTCATAACCAATTTCTTTTAATATTTTAAAACCCTCGGACTCGTGTTTTTTACCTTTTTTATATAATTCGTCAGTAATTACTGTTTTTCCGATATCGTGAGTTGATGCACCAAATGATATTTCCTTTTCGTTTAATGACAAGTTTGGCCATTCACCTTTTAATTGTTCAACAAGATAAAATGCTGTTGAATTAACAATTGTTAGATGTTTTATAAGTCTTTGAGGAGCATCAAACTGTTCAAGTAAATTCTTTACTTCTTTGGAAAGTTCTACTATTTTCAAATAATTGATTTTATTGTGTATAACGTCTCGGCTATGCGCAGTGGCGGATTAAGACCACATACTTTTTAGCTTCGACCATAAGTTTGTTTTGTTACCAGCTTTTCTTTCTTTTAATTCTTTGTCTAACCACAATTCATACCAATCCAAAAATTGTATTCGATCTTCTTTTTCGGAATAAGGATCTGGATAAATTCCTTGGTCATTACACCTGTCATCAACCCATAAATTTCCAAATTCAGACCCATTAACTACTAAGTTTAGATATACACCACATCCGAAGTTAGCAACTCTCAAGAGTCCATTTATCCATTTTTCATCAAAGTATTCCTCTTCATTCTTTGCATATTCCTCTTCATTATTTTCGGTTAACTCTCCCAAATCAAGATTCCAATGTTCAGTATGCGGAAAAGGTCTTGAAAGGTCAATTAGCTCATTTTCTCTCATATAGTCCAAGTCAGCAAACCTTCCATTTTCCAAAGGTTCAAGGCCATAATATGGTCCAGCACCTCCATTTCCAATATTTTTTAAGAACCCTCGATATTCTATTGGCAGCGATATTGAATGCGTTTTTTCAAAATCAATTAACTCTTGCTCGGACTTAGTTCTATTTAACTTGTATTGATGTTTTTGAGAGCCAAAAGCATCAAAATTCTTATCCAACTTTTTGAGTCGATTAAGTTTATCTTTTATTCTCTCAATTTTCTCTTTCATTTCTATTTCCAAAAAAACCACCACTTCCTTTTTTTTCGATTAAATTTCCATCGTCATCTTTTGTCAGATCAATCGTTATGTTACCTTCTTCCACAAGTTCCCATACTCGGGCAGAATGAGTATTGATATTGTTTAAGTTTAGGAAAGATTCAGCTTTAGACAGTAAGATTTCATTTTTGAAGTTATCCCATCCATCAACAATTTTATCTTCACTTTCGATATCAAATTTCTTATTAAAAATTGTTCGTTCTGTATTTAAGTATAGATTTTCGATTCTTTCTTTTTCTTCTGAATTATCAATTGTCTGAAGGAATTCAGTTAATAAATCCTTTCTTTCTTTATCCGTTAATCGTGGAATTGAAATTATATTTTTGTCTTCATTTTCAATTCTTTTGATTCTATTTACTAATTCACTTTGATTACTGTTAGAGTATGAAGTAGTGGTATTTTTTGCCACGTCCAAATTGTCATCGAGCATAAAATAATCAGTAACCAGTATTGAGAAGAACTCATTATTGATTTTGTCGAAATAAAAACTTTCATTCAAGCTATTAGGCGATTGGGATATTCCAATCACTAACCAATTTAATATTTGATTTTCAGGGTTCATTTAATTGCTGGTAACGATAAATATAACAAACGTTGCTGACCCGAAGGGCAGCTATGTTTTGTTATATAGTGTTATAGGACGTTTATTATTTTATGCATCATCCTAATTTTTAATAATTTTTTTGGTAAACTCCCCATTGTTAGTTTTTATTTTAATAAAGTATACTCCCTTTTGAAGCCAAGAAACATTTAATTGTTTTTGATTTTTATTCGATTCGATATTTTTAATGATTTTACCTTGAACATTATAGATTTCAGCTGATTTAAAATCATTTTCTATATATAAAAATAAGATATCTTTAACTGGATTAGGGTACATTTCAGATATCTGAATTGAATCTGAGTTCTCCTCCATATTTTTATTTAAGAAAAATTTAGAGGCGTTATTTTTGTTTGATAATACATCCGATTGACCATCTTCATTGAAATCTCCTACATACTTTGGTGGATCTCCGATGTTGATAATGTCAGTTTTGCCATCGCCGTCTAAATCTCCAAAAATTAATTGTTTTTTGAGTTTACTAGAACCATTTATTCTAGTACGAACTCCTGTACTAGAATAGGTTATATACCATTCGGTTCCTGTGGTTTCAAAATAATCAGGAATGGTATCCCCATCAAAATCCATAATTTGGAAATCAGGATTAATAATATTACCCGTATTATTATTGTCAATACCTGTATAAAAATTACCATATGAATTAAAATATGAAATTGTATAAGTATCACCAGATTTATAAACCAAATCATCGATACCATCTCTATTCCAATCCTTAACGAAAAGACTACTAGTAGTTTTATGGGAATTCCCTAACTTTATCCATTCTGAAATTCCTCCCCATGAAACCCACCATGAACTACCATTTCCTTTGAAAAAATCAGATTTTCCATCTCCATTAAAATCACCAATCAAAAATAGCTCATTCATATACGGTTTAAGTATATTCCACTTAGTAATTCCTCCCCATGAAATATAAATTAGCTTCATGTCATTTTGTTCGAAGTTATTTTCAGAAAGTGTTATTCCTCTTCCATTATCATCATTTTGGATAACGAATATCTCTTCTTCATCTGCCAGTCCTAAATCTATGCATCGTTGATCGGCTTCTGGAGCTGCATGTCTTTGATATAGGAATTGATATTCGGCGGCATTGTTGGCTGTGGCAAATTTTCTCGTAAAATGATTGTTGTGAATTGTTGCGTTTTCAGGTTCACCAGCAATACTAATATTTGGATATCTATTACTGATTGAATTGTGATGTTCTATATCGGTTGCAAAGTGATTGAATGCTATTTCTATTATTCCCCCAGCAGCGAAGCAGTCTTGGTATCTTTCTTGGCATATTGAACTTTTTCTACAACCATGCATGTCAATTTCATGCATATTCTGGGAAGTTCTATTTGTCAGAAAAAGATTTCTAAGAATGTTATATCCGCTATTTGGAAAACCTCCGCCTGCTACTGAATGTCTATTATAATCAAATATGTTTTTATAAATATTTAAATAAGTATTATCTCCTACATAAATACCATATCCAAGACCGTTTGTCATATTGCGATGTATAAAATTATTATGGATGTTAATATTTTTGGCTAAATCTATATTATCTACACTTATCCCAATTGTCCAATGTGAGATTTCACAATTATCAATAAAAATATTATTCGCATTATTAATTTTAACACCTATGTTTTTTGAAGCCCCATCACTTACATGTGATTCTGGGTTTAAAATAAGCCCTTTTAACCTAACTCCAGATAAACGAGAACCATCTTTTAGAATGAAACCAGTTTTATTAATATTAGATTCACTTACTGTAAATCTTGCTCCTTTTTTACCTTCGATACCTCGCATTCCAAAAATGGTTACGCCATTTGGTATTGTTACAGTAGAATCAAGCGATATAATCTCATTATCATTTATGTTTATTAAAATGACTTGACCTGAAGTAGCATTTTCTATTCCATTCTTAATAGTATTAAAATCAGAACTATTAATAGTTAAATCAAAAGAATTTAGCATTAGCTCATAGTTTCTACCTCCTCCATACGGTCCATAAAAGTTTTGAGAATAGATATTGCAAATAAGAAGAGAAAAAGAAAAGAAAATAATAATGTTTTTCATTAATTAAATTTTAGAAATGTTTTATTTTGTGAAATGTCCTATAACGTTAAATATATGTGTCGTAGC
>NZ_OMKA01000029.1:0-236885 GCF_900299525.1 Aquimarina sp. Aq78
TTTTAAAAAAAAAAAAAAAAAACAACCCCCCATCAAAAAAAAAAAAAAAAAAAATTATTTTAAAAATTCATAATGGTTTTTTTAAAAAAAAAATTAAACAAAAAAAAAAAAAATTTTTTTATTTATTTTTTATTAATAAATTTTTTTTCATAGTTGATGGTTAGTTTTATTTTTTGTTTATTAAAAAAAACCGCCTCTATTATTAGAGGCGGTTTTTAATTATTTAATATTTTGTTAAAGTCAAAATAAGGTGTAACAGAATGGTTTTACCGTCGTCTTACACTTATAACACGATTAATCACAGTGTCAATTTTGTAAACAATCACGTATTTGTATTATGTAATACAAAGTACAATGCATAACAATTATCAATCAAATAAACGTTCAGATGAAAACAATCAATCAAAGAGTTATTTTATTTTTTCTGTCATTTTGGTGTCTATTTCTAACAGCACAACCAAGTAATGAAGCTGTAGTAGGTACTATACAAGGAAAAGTAATAGACAAAAACTTACAGCAACCCATACCCTATGCTACTGTAGCAATTCATGATGGAACAGATAAAATTATAAGTGGAGGTATCAGTACCGATGATGGTAACTTCTTAATTTCTGATATCCCGAAAGGAAATTATACGTTAAAAGTGCAATTTATAGGATACAAAACGTATTCTCAACCTATCGAGATTTCTAGAAAAAATAAGGACATCAATGTTGGTACTGTATCATTAGAAGAAGAGGCCGAATCTCTAGACGATGTAACTATAGTTGCCGAACGAACTACAATAGAACAAAAAATTGACCGTAAAGTTATAAATGTAGGAAAAGATCTTACTACAACCGGAGGTACTGCAGCAGAAATCATGAATAATATCCCTTCTGTTAATGTAGATCAGGATGGTAATATTGCGTTACGTGGAAATCAAAATGTGCGTATCCTCATAGACGGTAAACCTACTAATATTGATGCTACACAATTATTGAAACAAATCCCTTCTACTTCTATTAAGAAAATAGAATTGATTACTAATCCTTCTGCTAAATATAATCCTGAAGGAATGAGTGGTATCATTAATATCGTATTACATAAGAATAGTAATATAGGTTTTAATGGTAATTTTAACCTAGGGCTTAATTTTGATAAAAATGCCCGTTTCAATAGCTCTATAGATTTAAATTACAGAACAGGAAAAGTTAACTTTTATGGTAATTATGGTAATAATATTACCAAACGACAAAATGCGGGAGGTGTTTTTAGACAAGATCAAAATTATCAAACAGATTTTAAATTCTTAGATAATAATAAGTCTCACCTATTCAAAATAGGCTTAGATTATTTTATTGATGACCACAATACTATCTCTGTATATACTAATCAAAACTTGTTTGACGGACTTACAGATGGAACTACGGATATTACTTTTTTCAATAATGATCAGAATAATTTATCCCAAAAACTATTAAGTGATAGTGATAATCAAGGTTCTACATATAACTTCGATTATAAACATGATTTTAAAAAAGAAGGACATAATATTGAATTAGAAGTTGATTATAATGTTTTTGAAAGTGATAGTGATGATCGTTTTAATTTTGTAGGAGGAGACGGATCGTTCACAAATTATAATGACCTTATTAATAATGAGCGAAAAAACACCACAATAAACCTTGATTATGTAAACCCATTATCAGAAAAGACTAAATTAGAATTAGGATATGAAACTCGTTTAAGGAGAACAGACAATGACTATCGTTCTACACTTTTTGAAAATTCAAAATATAATTATGACCGAAACATACATTCTTTTTATGGTACATATGGTCAAACTTTTGAAAAGTGGTCATATCAGCTAGGTGCACGTCTTGAAAACTATGAAGTTGAAGCTGTTTTTGATGGAGAAAAAATATTTGAAGATGATATCTTTACTGTATACCCTTCTGGTTTTATTAGTTATACTCCAGGAGAGAAAAACAGCTATCAATTAAGTTATAGTCGACGAATTGATCGACCTGGATTAAATCAGGTAAATCCTATACGTGAATGGAGTACACCAAGAATAGTCTCTATTGGAAATCCAGAGTTGAATCCTCAGTTTACTAATTCTATAGAAGCTAATTACACACGAAAATTAGGAAAGGGATCAATAACCGGAGGAGTATTTTACCGAATTATCAATGATGAAATAAGTCAGGCACTTATAGAAAATCCAGATGTTGAGGAAGGTCAGATATTAACATTCAAAAATTTTGATAATAATTCTTCTTATGGAGTTGAGATATCTAGTAACTATAGAGCTACAAAATGGTGGAGTTTTAACGCTAGTTTTGATCTGTATTCGCAAACGCAAAAAGGTGTGGTCGATAATATCAATAGAGAAGTAGATGCTGTAGTTTACAATTTTAGACTCAATAATAGTTTCAAAGCGACAAAAAACTTGACTTTTCAGGTATTTGGATTTTATAGAGGAGAACAGGAAGGTATATTATTTAAAACCAAACCATTCTATTTTGTAAATACAGGAGCTCGTTATAATTTCTTAAAAGGTAAAGGTACCTTTAGTATCAACTTTAACGATATTTTTAACACAATGCGTTTCAGATTTTCTGCAAACAACCCATATCCGCAAAACGGAGAGTTTCAAGGTGAAACACAAACCGTTTTCCTAGGCCTGTCCTACCGATTCGGAAGTGGAAAAAACAGAAAAGCTTCAAGAAAACGAAGAGATAATAATGAAAAATCTGGCGGAGGAATATTATAATCGGGTTTTTCTCAAAAAAAATGTTAATATTATAACTAATAACTCAGATATTTGTTAAATTTAATACAGTTTTCTTAAAAACCTTATTAAAGTTAAATAAATGCAAAAAAATAACAAATTCTGTAACACTTTACATTTTACAACGTTTAATATAGTATAGTCATGGTTATGATTTATTTGAATTAGCCTTTAAAAAATTAATAACCGAGTTATTAGATAAGAAAACGCGAAGCTTAATTGCTTCGCGTTTTTCATTTTTTTTACTTTACCAGGTTACCATCTAATAATAGCACTACCCCAGGTAAACCCACTACCAAAGGCCGCTAAGACTACTAAATCTCCTTCTTTAATTTTACCTTGCTCCCAAGCTTCTGTCAATGCTATAGGAATAGATGCAGCTGTAGTATTACCATATTTCTGAATATTATTATAAACTTGATCATCAGATAATTTAAATTGTCGTTGCACAAATTGAGAAATTCTCAGATTTGCCTGATGTGGTATTAACATATTTATATCTGTGGCTGATAAATTATTGGCCTGTAATCCTTCATTAATTACTTCAGAAAAACGTACAACTGCATTTTTAAACACAAATTGACCATTCATATATGGATAGTAAGGAATATTTTCTTGAGGATTCTCTGAAATAATTTCTGGCACCCAATGTTCTGTACTAGGACCTTCTAGAGATAGTTCTTTGGCATGGGCTCCTTCACTATGCAAATGTGTAGACAAAATCCCTCTCCCCTCTTCTTCACTTCTCGTTAATACTGCAGCTCCTGCTCCATCACCAAAAATTACCGAAACTCCTCTCCCTCGAGTTGTCATATCCAAACCACCACTATGGTTTTCACTCCCAATTACCAATACGTTTTTATACATACCTGTCTTGATGAACTGATCTGCTACAGATATAGCATATACAAACCCGCTACATTGATTACGAACATCCAATGCCGGAATAGTTCTCATGTTCATCATTTCCTGAACTCTAACTCCACCTCCGGGAAAATACATATCAGGACTAAGAGTCGCAAAAATGATAAGTTCTATATCATCTGTAGTAAGTTTAGCTCTTTCTAAAGCAATTTTAGCAGCTTTAACCCCCATAATAGAGGTACTATTACCATCTCCTTTTTTGATATGACGTCTTTCTTTTATACCGGTACGTTCCTGAATCCATTCATCATTTGTATCCATCACCTTAGATAGATCATCATTGGTTACGACATTTTCGGGGACATAAGACCCTAAACCTGATATTTTTGAAGTATACATGTTGTTAATTTATTGTGTGTGTTGTGAGTTATTTTATACTTAACTAAAAGTTATCACACAATATATGTATTCTTAACATTTTGATAAAAGAAACCCTAATTATATTATATGCGTGCATAATAAAAAAATCTTGAACAACTGTATTTCAAACTTCTAAACTAATTTAAAATACAGACTCTCCATATTTTCAACTTAATATCTCGAATCGGGAATAGAAAAACGCGCTAAAAACGTGTATAAAAAAGAGACTACTAATTAAAATTAGTAGTCCCCATTCCCCAATCTTCCTAAAACTAGAGTTTTAGAAATTTCTTTATCACTACCCTATTACCATCACATACCTTAATGGTATACATTCCTGATGGAAAGGAGGTAAATGAAATTGTATTTTTAATCGACAAACTTTTGTTCCCTGCAATTAAATGCCCTTTTAGGTCGAAAACTTCACAACTAGCATTAGGTATTTCAGTTTTACAATCAATATAAACCTCCCCTTTTAAGGGATTTGGATAAACTGAAAATGAACTACCCCTAGAACTATTTATTTCAGTAATAATATCCTGCATCGACTTCATTTCTTTTCTATTGTCAAAATCAAAAAGATTTCTATTCAACTATTATATAGACAAATATATAGATATTCATCTCCTCAAAACATACGTAGCCCCACGTAATTAGGCAACAATAGTAAGTACATTAAAGTTAGAGTAGTAGTTGTTTATTTTTCTGGGACCAGATAAGCAAAGCATTTGGCTTTTGCTCAAGAGTAAGTTTTCGGATTATATTTGCTCTATGTTTTTCGACTGTTCTCACAGAAATACTCAGAAGATCTGCAATTTCTGTGCTTGTCATCTCTTCTGCAATACGTTTTAGGATTTTAACTTCGGAAGGAGTCAGTTTTTCTATGTCCGGATTACGCTCTGAAACATTTGTGAAACGTTTGTATATTTTTTCACTAAAATATGGTTCTCCTCTACTAACGCTTGCTATACAAGCTTCGATCTCTGTTAAAGCAAATTCTTTTAATAGGTAGCCATGAATATTATATTTTACGGCATCTTCAAAAAATTTCTTTTCTTTATGAAGAGTAATCAAAATGATTTTGGTATCGATATGGTGTCGCTTACAATTTTTGGCAATATCTACACCGGTTAGATTAGGCATTTCGATATCCAAAATAGCAATATCCGGTTTATCTTTAATGATTGCGTTATATGCAGAAAGCCCATCAGAATGAGTATTTATGATGTTATATTTTCGTTCTTTCAAAAATTCCTCTAACCCTCTTAATAATAAAGGGTGATCATCTGCAATAAGTATATTAGGTTTAAGCATGTTTCGGAATATTAAATATAAGCGTAGTCCCCCGATCAATTTCAGACAGTATATTGAAAGTAGCTTTCAAAAATTTTGAACGCTCATTTAATGTTTTAAGACCTATTTTAGAAATCGATATTTTTTCTTTAGAAACATCAAACCCCGTACCATTATCTTTAATAATTATTTCAACATCATTTTCTTTATTAATCACTTTAATTTCTGCAGATCTTGCTTTAGAATGCTTAATAATATTATTAAAGCTTTCTTGCACCAATCTATAGATATTAACTTCTTTTTCTTGATCAAACACTTGGTCAATATTATCTATTTCTGCCGAAATAAAAATATCATAATTTTCATCGATCATCTCTACACTACTTTGTATAGTTACCGTAAGACCTAGTTCTTCTAACTTAAATGGATGTAGACTTCTTGATATTGCACGTACTTCGTCAATTACACCATCTACCACAGTAGCAGTCTTGGTATCTTTATTCTGTAAAATTCTGTTCTTAATGAGTAACAAACTTTGGCCAACACTATCATGAAGGTCTTTAGAAATACGTTTCCCAACTCGCTCCTGGGTTTGCAAAAGTTCTTGTAAAAATGATTGTTGTAGTTTTTTATTTCGAATCAGAAATATTCTATTTCTATATAAATAGATCAATAAAAACAAAAGACTTAGACCTATACCGCCAAATATCAATAGGTTTTTCTTTGCTTTATCCTTTGCTTCAAGCATCTCGATATTAGCTTTCTGAATTGCAATTTTACTATCTCTTTTTTCGGCCTCATAGAGCGTTTGATAATAAATAACACTATTAGATCTGGTTAAATTATAGATAGAATCCTTCAATAATTGATACCTATCTAAATGGATTAGAGCTTGTGGTAGTTTATTTAGATTTTTATTTGCTTCATAGAGTTCTTTTTCCAAATGTACCTGTCCCTGAATATCATTCGAATTCTTAAAAATTTCAATCTCTTCTTCAAAAACAGGAATCGCTTCTTTATACTTACCCTTTGCAACTTTATATCTACCTAATGCTTTTAAATAAAATATTCTATCATAAGGGCTATTTATTAAATCAGGAGAAAGTTCGAGGGTGTCTAAATACTTTTTGGCAATATCTGGCTTGCCTTGTTTAGAGTAAAATTCTGAAACATATGCCCTTAACCTAAACATATTGCCATGGCGACCTTTCTCTTTTCTCATCAATGCAAGGGCAGTTAGATAAGCTTCTCCTTCTTTTTTATATTCTTTTTTCTTTACAAAATCACGAGCATCATTTACACTTAACTCAGATAAAGCTTGAAAATCCTTATTCTTTTGACTATTTAATAATGCTCTAATTTTCTGCCTTTCTTCAAAAGATTTCTCCAAAAGATAAAGTTGGCTAAAAATTCCGGATACTGCCAACCCACTATATGCTATATAAGCAGTATCTTTCATTTTGGTATATAATCGATTAGCTGCCTGATATTTTAAAATTGCCTTAGAAAGTTTACCCAATCGCTCATATGCCTGTCCATTAAAATAAGTTGCATCTGCCTCAAAAATAGAATCTTTGGTCTGATGATATATTTTCTCTGCATTAGTATAATCTACAATTGCTTTTTCTAAGTTATCAATTTGATAATTCGCTCCCGCCCTTTTAATATAGAGATGTCCCAGGTTAATTTTATTTTTAATTTTGAAGCTATCTTTAATACTATTATTTACAATAACCAATGCAGAATCAGGTTTACCAACTACTTGAAGATAGTGAAATGTAAGTCGCGAAGTCTTAAAAGCTGCCAGATCAAAGCTATCCAGTTGTTTAGCCAAATCGATGTATTGAAGTGTGTATTTCGGATAGTTTTGTTTATAAAACTCAAAATCTGAATTCCTCCTCTCGTTTAATACATTCGATAGCGAATCTAATAAATAAAGCTTTTCTTCTTTATTTGTTACATTTTCTACTTTATCGATTAATTCTAAAACAGTCTCTTTTTGCTGCGAAAAAGCATAAAAATGAAATGCAGCAACAATAATAAATATGTATATTTTGCTTCTTAACATTCTAGGGGGTTCTAATTGTGAAGATACATATAATTGTATTTTCAAATTGCATGATAGCCCTCAATTTTTTTGTATCTAAACCTCTTTCTTATTGAGAAATATAAAAAATTAATAGATAGCCACATACTAAACCCCTTTCAAAACACTACATTAACACCTGTAAATCAACAACATAGATACACATCAAAATTCCTATTGTATTATAAAAAAATGACCTCAACTCCTTGACTTACCACATTTACCACACCAGAAAACCCCTACAAAACCTTAATCAAGTGCGGCCATAAAACAATATTAATTCGATCAACTGTTTTATCATACTTTACATATCAGGAAACATCATACCTGATATAAGTAGATTCTGCTCTACTATACACTTAATTTCATCATTATTTATGGCTTTGCACTTAAAACGATCAGAATCTAAAACGAGAAAGATGCGCCAACCACAGCGCATCTTTCTAACAACCTAACCAATAAATAAACAAACCAAGCCAGTCGGGTGACTGACTATAGTACTCTTCAAAATCTCTACTTTTAGATCAAGTAACAGATCGTATTTTCAAAAAATATATGATTGATATATTTTTAAGTATTTTTATTTTTTAGTCTTTTTTAAAACTAATCATCCTGATGGCGATAGTAAAAACCATCGCCAAATCAGAATTTATGTTGTTTATAACTCAAGGGTATTTATTCTCATAGCAAAGTTTCTCCCTTCTAAATTGGCTATGCATATCCGACCAATACTCATAGCATTTATATATTGAGTTGTAAACAAATTATATGCTTCAAAAAACCTATTTATATTCTTAGTCCATTGTGTCAACAAATCATTACAATAGATATAAAAAAAACTTACTTCAATGCCAGTTTGGCAGATACATATTATTGGTATTTTTTTTGAATACACCATACCATAAGATGACAATTAAACTAAAAACAATATAAAATGGCAACAGGAAGTATTAATGTATCTGTAGAGAACATTTTTCCATTAATTAAAAAATTCTTGTATTCTGATCATGAGATTTTTTTACGAGAACTTATTTCGAATGCAACAGATGCAACTTTAAAGCTAAAACATTTAACAAGTATTGGTGAAGTTAAAGTAGAATATGGTAATCCTCTTATCGAGATTAAAGTCGATAAAGACAAAAAACAGCTACATATTATCGATCAGGGAATTGGTATGACTGCAGAGGAGGTTGAGAAGTATATTAATCAAGTAGCTTTTTCTGGTGCTGAAGAATTTCTAGAAAAATATAAGGATAGTGCTAAAGATTCTGGAATAATAGGACACTTTGGTCTTGGGTTCTATTCGGCCTTTATGGTGGCAGACAAAGTAGAAATCATTACAAAATCCTATAAAGATGAGCCCGCAGCACATTGGATTTGTGATGGATCTCCAACCTATAGTATAGAGGAACATGATAAAACGGAAAGAGGAACAGAAATCATCCTGCATATTGGAGAAGATGATACCGAGTTTCTTGAAGATGGTAGAATAAGTGAGTTATTGGTGAAGTACAATAAATTCATGCCAGTATCTATAAAATTTGGTACTAAAACGGAAACGTTACCAAAACCAGAGGATGCCAAAGAAGAAGATCCTGCACCAACTCAGGAAGTTGATAACATTATCAATAATCCTAATCCTGCTTGGACAAAACAACCTGCTGATCTAAAAGATGAGGATTATAAAGGTTTCTATCGCGAATTGTACCCTATGCAATTTGAAGAGCCTCTTTTTAATATCCACCTTAATGTAGATTATCCTTTTAACCTAACCGGAATTCTGTATTTTCCAAAACTGGGTCAGGATATGAATATGCAAAAAGATAGAATCCAATTATATCAAAATCAAGTATTTGTTACTGATAATGTAGAAGGTATTGTTCCAGAATTCCTTACCATGCTTCGTGGTGTGATTGATTCTCCAGATATCCCTCTTAATGTATCTCGATCTTATTTACAAGCCGATGGTAATGTAAAGAAAATATCAAGTTACATTACTCGTAAAGTAGCTGATAAACTAAGCTCTATGTTTAAAAACAATAGAGAAGATTTTGAGCAAAAATGGAATGATATTAAAATTGTGATCGAATACGGAATGCTTTCAGAAGACAAATTCTTCGAAAAAGCTGACAAATTTGCATTATACCCAACAGTGGATGGTTCTTTCTTTACGTTTGAAGAATTACAAGAAAAAATTAAAGATTCTCAAACTGACAAAGATGGTAAGCTTGTTCTTCTTTATGCTTCTAATAAAGATGAACAACACTCATACATATCTGCTGCCAAAGATAAAGGATACGAAGTACTCCTTTTAGACTCTCCTATTGTTTCTCATTTGATCCAAAAAATGGAGACTAGCAAAGAAAATATTTCTTTTGCACGTGTAGATGGAGACCACATTGACAATCTTATCAAAAAAGATGAAGAAACTATCTCTAAGCTATCAGATGAAGAGAAAGAAGCTCTTAAAACTGATCTTGAAAAAGTAGTTCCAAAAGAAACATA
The DNA here is from genome assembly GCF_900299525.1 of Aquimarina sp. Aq78. Taxonomy (GTDB): domain Bacteria; phylum Bacteroidota; class Bacteroidia; order Flavobacteriales; family Flavobacteriaceae; genus Aquimarina. The sequence goes on from NZ_OMKA01000029.1 coordinate 9,945, forward strand.
TACAGTACAACTAGAAGCTATGGATAGCAATGCCTCTCCATTCATGATTACTCAACCAGAATTTATGCGTCGTATGAAAGAGATGCAACAAACTGGAGGAGGAGGAATGAACATGTTTGGTAATATGCCAGAAATGTACAATTTGATTATTAATACAAATCATGAACTTATTGGGCAAATTGCTGCTACCAAAACAGATAAGAAAAAAGAACGCTTAATAAAACAATCTTTGGATCTGGCCAGACTCTCTCAAAACTTATTAAAAGGAGAAGAGTTGACAGATTTTATTAAACGTAGTTACGATATGATAAAGTAGTAGTTAAAACTGCTAGTAGATATAGATATTGAACCGCTTCATTGTTAAACACATTGAAGCGGTTTTTTATTTTTGTTTATAACACTTAGTTAATCCTTAAACAATTTTATAGTAAGCTTACCATATCGTTGGGCAGAGTCGTTAGCTCCTATTTCATAAGTATACTTCCCCGGAGTCAATTTAGTTTCTCCTACATAATCAATAGGTTGGATTGTAAATATTTGTCCATTGATTTTTAACTCTACAAATGCATATCTGTATGCAAAATCAAAACCTCCATACTTCGTGGTCTTACTAGCAGAAATATTTCCATAATTGTTTTCTCCTCCATTAGTATTTACCAGAATATTCGAATAATTATATTGACTTGCATTCTTTATTCTAATTTGAACCGCGCCTGTAGTTCTAATTTGCACTTCATCAGAAGTTGAAGAGTCGTCATCCCGTGAGCAATTAAATAGTAAAAATTGAAATCCAATTATAGTAATAACCAAAATAATTCTTTTCACACCCATAACATAATCAGTTGATTTTCTACCTAATAGATGTATCATTTCACTATAAGTTGCGTGCATCAATAAGCTTTAACGTCGATTCTTCATTTTTTTTTTGAGATTTTAAGCAGTTTATATTTTATTACCTTTGTGATATATAAAAGTATAGCAGCGGTTTCAAGTTTATAGCATCAAAAAAATGAGAACTAAAAATTACATTTTAATCATTTTACTATTTTTTTATGCAACCATACGTAGTCAAGATGGTGTTTCGGGATATGTACATATTGAAGATCCGGAAAAATGGGAGCAAAAAGTTTATTTAAGTCAAATCCAACTCGAAGAAAATACGAATACCTACAATACAACAGCCATTGCTTCGACTCTCTTAACAGAGGATGGTTTCTTTGCTTTTAACAAAAATTTATTTACTTCAAAAGATCATATTTATAAGGTACAACTTAACCCTATATCTGGCGAAGAAAAAAATAAACTTTCAAACAAAATAAAGAATTTTCAACTATTTATACTATCCAAAAAAGACACTGTTCACTTCACTAAAGGGGAAAGAATGTTTGGGGAGTATACCACAAATAATACTGCAGATTTAGAATGGCAAAAATTAAAAAAATTTGAAGCCAAATATGAAAACCTAACCGATGATTTTGACCCTAAACAATACCTCATAGAGACCAAAGGGTATGTAAAAGATTCTCTGCAGATACTTTTGGTGAAACTTATTGGTATTAAAAAACTAGATGACCAGAATCTATTAGAAAAAGATGCTAAAGCCAATCCAGAATATTACTTGAGCTTTCTAAAAGAATTAAAATCCAGTGAACTTGATCCATCTACCTATGCTTATCTTGAAAATAAACTCAACTTTATTACTCAAGAAATCGTTAATCATAAATACAAAGTAAGCTTATGGGTTAATGGTGCAGCTTCTTTGGTTATTATTTTATTAATCGGGTTTATTCTAAAATCTAGAAGAACCATAAAAGTCCTTGCTCCTACCCCTTTAAGTAAGCAAGAAAAAGCGGTAAAAAACCTCATCATATCAGGAAAAAGCAATAAAGAAATTGCAAATGAATTATTTATCAGCTTAAGTACTGTAAAAACACATATCACCAATATTTACAGTAAGTTAAACATCTCTAGCAGACAAGATTTATTACTCAAAAAATAAAATCATACCGGTACTAGCACCTTATTCAGCTTGGTATAATTACTCTTTTTCTCGATTTCAATAGTTATTTGTTTCAAAAAACAATGAAGCGAATTATATATTTCTCATTTCTGTTACTCTCTTATATTGGATATGGGCAATCAGAATATTCATTATCCGGAACCGTTTTGGATCAAAATAATACCCCGATAGAAGCTGGGGACGTCATTCTTTATGACAAAAATTCAAATCTTGTAAAATATACTTTTATAAAAAATGGGAAATTCATTTTCGACAGATTAAAAGCTAATGAATATACTTTATCTATAGTTGCCATAGGATATACAAAAAATTCAGAAGTAATTCTACTAGACAGTAACAAAACCATTACTATTGAACTCAAAGAAAACACAGTCATATTAGACGAAGTAACCGTTAAAACTATTAAAAACAATATCATAGTGGGAAATGGTAATTTGAAAATAAATATTGAAAACTCTGTTTTAGAGTCATTACCATCAACTGTAGATATATTATCTAAGCTTCCAGGAATTCAAATCAGTCCTAATCGAGAATTTATTTCTGTTGTGGGAAGAGGGGCTCCTCTAATTTATATAGACAACCAAAAGACTGACTTAGATCAACTTAAATCGTTATCTGTAGAAAACATAAAAGATATAGAACTTATCGATAATCCATCTGCAAAATATGAAGCCGAAGGAAGAAGTCTTATCCTAATCACTAGAAAACATAATTCGGTCGATGGTTACAAGGTTCGATTATCAGAAATTATTTCTTTTAAAAAGCGATTTAATAATTATTTAGGGATACACTCCAACTATAAAAACAATAAATTAGAATTACGAGGTAACTTTAATTACAATCAACTTGGTCCATGGGAAGGTGTAGACTCCAGGCTTAATGTTTTAGATCAAGATATTAAATCTCAATATCAAGTAAGAGCAACCGGTCCCAGGCCACAATTTATCACTGGGAGTGGCTTCTTTTATCAACTCGACAAAAATGATTATATCTCGGGACAAGTAAATCTGAGAGCTCAAACTGACAAATTTCCAATCAAAACAAATACGCTTCTGCAAGATCAATCTATAGAAGATCATATTATTACCGAAGGGCAAAATGATGAGAAAAGAAACTTTTTAACTAGTAATATAAATTTCAATAAAAAAATCACTCGTACCTCAAATTTGTTTTTTGGGCTTCAGTATTCAAATTATATCAGACACCTAAAAAGTCATATTTTTAATAATATAAATGAAACCGGGTTTGAATTATCACAAAACAGAAATCAGAAATACGAAATTAGTGTCTTTGCCAGTAAAATTGACATTGACAAAAACTTTAATGATCATATAAAATTAGAAATTGGTGGTAGCCTTTCAAATGCCAATGGTCTTGCATTTTCAGATTTCGAATTCATAAATCCTGTAGACAAAAAGGTTTCAAAATACGATTACCGAGAATCTATTTATGCATCTTATATACAGCTATCAGGAAATCTAAACAAAATAGAATATTCTACTGGTATAAGATCTGAAACGAATATTATAAAAGGTGGTTTTAGAAATGCCAATGAACTATTAGTAGATAGAAAACAAACACGTCTTTTTCCTAAAATAAGGATAAATATCCCCATAGATAGTACCAAAAGTATTGCTTTAAATTATGGTACAATCATAAATCGACCTAATTATCTTAATGCCAGTTCTATTAGTACATTTATCAATCCATTTGTAGAATTTTCAAGAAATGTTAACTTAAAATCTACTACAATTGAAGAAATATCAACTACTCTTCAATACAAAAAATACACATGTAATATCAGTTATTATGAGGAAAATGATCCTGTTTTTTATAACGTAGCATATGATAGTATTGAAAACAGAGTTATATCTTCTCCTCAAAACTTTGAAAAAGAATCAGGATATCAAATCCGATTTACTAATACTGCCACGTATAGGTTTTGGAATACTACAAATTCACTAACAGTAATTCACAATAAAATTAAAAATCCAACAGCAGTTATTAAAGAAAGTAAGCCGTATCTCTATTATTATTCAAATAATGAATTTAAACTTGCCTCAAAAACTACTCTTGGATTAAATTTTTGGGGATTCACTCAACGAAACCAAGGTGTTTTTAAAAGAAATGCGCTTTTTATTATGAGTGCTTCCTTTTCAAAAACATATTTTAAAAATTTACAAATTGCTGTAAATTTTAATGACATTTTTAAGAACATGACCTATAAAGACAAGTATACTTCTAATAATATTGATGTTCAGGATACTTTTTATGTAGATGGAAACGAAATTTCATTTTCTATCAAATACGCTTTTGGTAAAGTCAAAAAGCTATCCTTCAAAAATAAAGATGTAGATGATAACCTGGATCGAATACGGTAATAAATCACTAATTTCTTATTTGTTATCGTACAATCTTGTGTAGATAGATGAATAAAGCACTCTTTTTGTATAAAAATAGTGAAAATCTTTTTTTTAGTTAGGATTCCTTACTATATTTGCATTGCAATTTTGCATAACCTTAAAATATATACAAATGAGTAAATCAATTTTTTATCATGCTGGATGTCCAGTATGCATTAGTGCAGAACATGATATTGTTAATCTAATCGGATCAGACAATGTAGAGATTGTTCATTTAGGAGAAGATCGTTCTCAAATCAAGAATGCTGAAACGGCAGGAGTTCAATCTGTTCCTGCGCTACTAACATCTAATGGAAATGTGCTACATATCAACTTTGGGGCTTCTATGGCAGATGTTAAAGGGTAATTTTTTTAATCTAAATAGTTAGGAATCCTAATTGTTTAGATCAACTCTAAAATGAGCCAATCATTGATAATTGTTGGCTCATTTTAACTAACAATACAACTATAAAAAGATGAAAAATACAATTATAACTATAGTATTCATGGCACTTAGCAGCACTCTAACTGCCTGCGATGAATGTAAAAAATATAATAATGATGATGTACAGATAGTAAAAGCTTCTGTTATACACAATACCGATATTAATAGTACTATTTGGGAAATTAATGTCAAAGGAAACGCGGGAAAAACAACCCCGGTTCCAGCAGGACAATTGCATGGCGCTCCTGTATTGGGTTATGTTTTCCCTACTACTCTAAAACCAACTGATGTAGGATTTAATGATACTCAGGGTATTGTAGCATTGGCTTTAACATCTCACCCCGACTTTGATGATACCCCACTATGGGATGAGAACAATGATTTTATCTATGATAACGATGGAATTATATGGCATCCACATTGGGTAGTTCTTCATAAAGATGATCGGGTTGATGGTGGATTATCTGTAAAGCAATTCAAAAAAACAGATACATCTGTAAAATTACCTCCCACTAATCCAGGAATGCCCATGTATATGGATTCTCCAGGATTTCAGGTCACTACCAATAAAACCAGTATTAAAGTAGTAATACCAGATTATAGGATAAACAATAAAACCGATTTTAAGTTCGATGCTGTTTCTGCCTATATGCAGGTAAATACCGAAACAAAAGATAAACCTATGCTTGGTGTTTATAAGGTATATAGTGTTTTAAGCAAAGATTTATCTCTTCCATATACTGTACAATCAAAATAATACTATAATGACAAAAATAGCCGTTTGGGATACTTACGTACAACGAGATGATGGGGTCATAATGCATTTTGACATACTCGTCCCCGATTCTATAACAGATCAGAATATTGTGTTTAAATTCGGAGAAAATTATCTGGAAACTAAACCCTTTAAAACAGAGAAAATTACCACTAATGAATGTAAACTCTGTCATATCGAACAAGCGACTCCAGAAATGAGTAATGATATCGAAACCAAAGGATATTCGATTATCGAAATGGAAAATTGCTAAAAACGACAAATAAATAATTAGGATTACTAACTTTGCTTAAGAGAAGGTGACACTTTCTCTTAAGCATTTTATATGAGCAAGAGCATTTTTGACATATCATTTCAACATAAAGATATCAATAGCAAAATTGTAATTGGCCTGGAGCGTATTTCTGAGGTCTTTAGAACTTTGTTATGGGAACATGCAAAAACTGTAGGTTTAAGTCCCATACAGATACAGATTATAATTTTTATAGCATATCATAAAGAAGATTTATGTACAGTTAGTCATCTTGCAAAAGAATTTAATGTAACTAAACCTACGATTAGTGATGCTGTTAAAGCATTAGAAAAAAAAGAAATGATCTTCAAAAATAAGACTTCGGCAGATAATAGAAGTTATTATATAAGCTTAACTCCAAAAGGTCAAAAAAATGTTTCTGAGGCTGAAAATTTTGCAGACCCCATTAAAAAACAACTTTTAAGTTTTAATACAGAAGAACAAGAATCTTTGTTAAAGACCATAAACATCTTAATTTATCAGCTAAACAGATCAGGAATATTATCTGTACAAAGAACTTGTTATGCTTGTAAGTTCTATAAAAAAAACAAAAACAATCATTATTGTAATTTTATACAAACAGAGCTTGAAGATGTGGATATTAGATTAGATTGTGCTGACTTTGAAGAGAGGCCGTAAGAAATTTATCATATAGATGCATTACACTTCGCCCCTAATCATGAATATGTTTTAAAAGATTTTTCGGTCATTGGTAACCAAAGTCGAATATAAACGTCATACAAATACATCAATTAAAAATAAGTATTATGATATCTACAAAACATCGACTAGGGATTACATTTTTGTTACTATTATTATGTATTGCTATACCACTAACTTCTTTTTCACAAAGTATTGAAGAAAAATTTGATACTCTTCTACAAGAAAGATATAAACCAGATGGACCAGGAGCTACTGTTTTGGTAGCCAAACAGGGAAAAATCATTTACCATAAAGCTTTTGGACTTGCTAATATAGAACTCCAGGTTCCTATGAAGCCCAATAACGTTTTCGAAATAGGTTCTATCACAAAACAGTTTACCTCTGTTGCTATCCTAATGCTTATGGAACAGGGTAAGCTTACCATCCAAGATGAAATTACCAAATTCATCCCAGACTATCCTACACATGGAAAAAAAATAACAATACATCACCTCTTAAATCATACTTCGGGGATTAAGAGCTATACCTCTATGAATTTATCAGAGATAGCCGCAAAAGATATGACTCCTACCGAATTGATTAATTATTTTAAAAACGAACCTATGGATTTTGATCCTGGTGAGAAATGGTTATATAATAACTCTGGATATATTATCCTGGGTTTTATAATCGAAAAAATTTCGGGGCAATCTTATGAGGATTTTGTAGAGCAAAATATTTTTACACCTTTAGCGATGAATAATTCATATTACGGCAGTAAAAGGGAAGTTATCAAAAACAGGGCTTCGGGATATCAAACTCGAGAAGGGTATGTTAATTCTGCTTACCTAAGCATGACATTACCTTATGCTGCTGGTTCATTGATGAGTACAGTAGAAGATCTACATAAATGGCAAAATGCAGTTAACACCAATGTCTTGGTCAAAGCTGAGACAATTAAAAAAGCATTTCAGAATACAACTCTAAAAAACGGAAAACCTACTTATTATGGATATGGATGGAGTGTGAATGAGATCAAAGGAATACCCACAATTGAACATGGTGGGGGAATCTTTGGATATACATCTTATCAGATTTATATTCCAGAAGAAGATGTGCATGCAGCAATATTAACCAATTGTAACTGCAATAGTCCTACAGATATTACAATTCGTATTGCAGCAATAGCAATAGACAAACCATATGGTAAAGAGAAAATAGCAGATGTTTCTGCCTCAGCATTAAAAAAATTAACTGGTGTATATGAATTTGAGGATGGTGCCGTAAGAAGTATTAGCCTAAAAGATGGTCAATTATACAGTCAAAGAGATGCTGGTAAAAAATTTAAAATTTTTCCTAAAGCAGAAAACACATTTTTCTTTGAGGATAGTTTTTCTGAAATCTTGTTTAAAACAGATAGTAAAAAACCCGAAGCTATTTTTAAAAATAGAGCTAAAGAATCTAAAGGTTTTAAAACAAATGCACCTATCCCTGAAGACAAAAAGGCAATTACTGTATCAGAAAACATACTTAGCCAATATGTAGGTATTTACCAGATTAAAGAAGGATTTAATCTTACAATATCTTTAGAAAACGGACAGCTAATTTCACAAGCAACGGGTCAAAAAAGCTTTAAAATATACCCAGAAAGTGAAACTGTATTTTTTGTAAAAGAGTTCTCTGCTTCTCTGGAGTTTATAAAAGAAAATAATAAGGTTGTTAGAGCTGTCCTTGAACAAGGAGGCAAAAAAACTCCTGCCAAACGTATGGATTAGTTTTTTATAAGATTAGCATATCTTCTGTTACATTTTTCCTAAAAACTGTTTGTTGAAGTATTGGTTTTAGTAATTTTAATACTTGTAACACAAACTATTATTTATGAAAAACCTATGGATTTTTATTATGGCTATTATCATTTCAAGCTGTGGTAACAATAAAAAAGAAGAAAGCCACGCTACAGATGCTATAGATGATAAAACTGAAAAGATTCCGGTAGAACCGGATGGTGGTATGGGGGATGGTGCTGTATCCATTATGGATCATCATATTAAAAACATTGAGAAAGCACATAAAAAGGCTGATTTCCTAAAGCATAAAGCAGTAAGTTTTAACATTGCTATTTCCTTTGGCGGTAAATTACGCCTGGATGGTAAAATTACCATGTTAACCAATTCGACAAAAATTAGAATCGACAAAAAAGATGAGAGTAAATTGATTTATACTGGCGAAAAAGTTTTTTTGTGTCCAGAAGATGCAAGCGATAAAGGAGCTCGTTTCGATATCTTTACCTGGACTTATTTCTTCGGAATGCCATATAAGCTAAATGACCCTGGCAGTAAATTAGAGCTTGAAAATATGAGAGCTTTAAACGAAGTAGAATATCAAACAGCTAAACTTACTTTTGAAAAAAATATTGGTGATTCACCCGATGATTGGTATATTATTTATACAGATCCCAAAGACCACACTTTACAAGCCACGGTCTATATTGTTACATTTGGAAGCAAAGGCGATATTACCAAAGCAGAAGGTGATCCGCATATTATCCAATATCAGGATTTTAAAACTGTAGAAGGAATTCCATTTGCTACTAAGTGGAAGTTTTATGGTTGGACCGAAGAAAAAGGAATAACCAATAAACTAGGAGAAGCAACTATTACAGATATTACTTTTCTAGAAGACGAAGGTTCTATTTTTGAGACTCCGGATAACGCTAAAGAGATAAAGTTATAATATAGCTTGAATACTAAAAATCCCTCAAGAACAAGTTCTTGAGGGATTTATTTTTCATACTACTCTTTTATAAAAATGAAGTTCTAATTTTTTGCTACATCGTTAAGATGGGGTACATCTTGAGTGCTTGATGATTTTGAGCTACCACATTGTCCTATTCGAGTCCAACCACTAGAAGTTCTTTCATACAAATACCCTCTATATGTTACACGATCTCCCACCTGATAATTTTGCGAACTAGACCAAGGAGCTACTCCATCACAAATATCATTTCCGCCACCGCCAGGGTACATCGTTTTTATCCCAGCGATATCTCCGCTAGAAAGTCCATTCCTTTGTGCATTATATGTAGATCCATTTTTTTTCACAATAGTAGGTTGACCATTTGCAGAAAAAGCATAAGAACCGTATAACATGATCGAATTAAAATCTAACGAATTAGTATACTCATCACCATCATATCCTTGTTGAGAATATGTTTTAAAATTGAAGTCCCTATTAGCTTGTATATTCTGAAAATTGATTGTGATATATTGATCTCTGTCTTTTCTGCTTTGCTCATGCCATAACCCAACAGCATGACCTATTTCATGAATTGTATTCCCTGTAGAGCATCCATTTGCCAGATTGATATTTTGTCTTCTTCCTGTGCGACCTACAGAAGATGAGCAACCACCACCTGTTCTAAAATAGATATAAGCAGTCTGATTTGTTCTTCTTACAAATTTAAGACTGGTATTTGCTTCCCAATGTGCAATCGCATTAGTTACCCTTGCTTGATTTGGTAAACTACTTTGTATTTCATAATACACTGTATTATTTGGCCACCTGCTTCCGGTACGCCCTGTGCTTTTTCCATTTTTTGATGATACCATATCATCAGGAATAACATGCATATCGCCCCCCATAATAAATTCGCCATTAATTTTTTCGACTTCAACAGATTGTCCATTGAGTTGAATAGTGACGACTTCTCCTTTTTGACCAGGATAAGCTTGTTCCTGTAAGAGTCTTTTTTCGACTGTTGTCTGGTTTTCTAATTGTTCGTGAGAATTGTCCTGATCATTCTCGCATGACGTGAAAGTTGTGCACGCAGCGAATGCTAAAGCACCTAGTAAGGTGCTCTTAAAAACTGTTTTCATAATTAATATTTTTAAGTTTGTGTTATAAGGTTAACTATGATTTTCTCGTTTTTATTGTTCTGTAATAAATAATAATTATGAGTAACTAAATCTACATAAAGAACTGATATTTATCAACTTCCAAAACATCTTACATATAAAATGACAGGTTTTTTTTGTATCTTTAAAAGACACAAGTTTTGTTCTAAAATTTATTCTCATGACACCACTCTTCAAAAAATTACAATTACCGTTCTCACTAGATGAGATATTGATTCTTAATGAACCCGAAGGGTTTTGTGAAGACCTTGATTGCCTTAAAGGTGTAAATGTTAAAGAATCCTTGATTCAGGTATCAGAAGTTGATTTTGCCATTATATTTGTTACTGAAAAGAAACAAATAGAAAATCGTATAGAAACCGTATATCCAAAACTAGTAGGAGATGCAATACTTTGGTTTGCATACCCCAAAAAAAGTTCTAAAAAATATACTTCAGAAATTAATAGAGATTACGGTTGGGGAGTACTTGGGGATTATAACCTCGAAGCCATAAATCAAGTTTCTATCAACACAGATTGGAATGCTCTGCGTTTTAGAAAGATAAGTTTTATTAGAATGATGGGTGGCAACAAAAATCATGCACTAAGCAAAGCTGGAAAAGAGAAAACTACTGAGATTTAATGAGTTGGCATTTATATATTTTATCATTCATTTTTGGTATTGCAGGAGTTTTTCATCTAATCCGTCCTAAGGCATTCATGAGAGTAATGCCATTGTATATTCCTTACCATAAGCTATTGGTATATTTAAGCGGTATTGCAGAAATTTTTGTGAGTCTTGGTCTGTTATTTACACCAACCAGAACATTTTCTGCATGGAGTATAATTTTTATGCTTATTCTATTTTTTCCGGTTCATATACATATGCTTGTACATAAAAAAGCTAGTTTAAATTTTCCGAAATTCGTTTTAGTTACTAGATTGTTACTCCAATTCGGTTTGATCTATTGGACATATCTTTATCTTTAATTTTTTTTATTCACTTCAAAATGTGATCGATACTTCATCAAAAAAAGCCCCTACATCACTGCAAGGGCGCTTTTAACAACAAACAAAATTAACTTATGAAAAAAACCTCTCTGCAAAGAGGCAGCTATTTTTTTTATATTTTATGACATGACTTGATATGAATCTTTATCATAGTTTATAGAGTTCATATCATAATTATCTTTCTTTAGCAATACTATAGCAATACCACAAAAAACAAGATGGGCAAATGCGAAAAGCAAGCAATCTGCATCAACTAAAAACAAAGTAAAAAAAGTAAATAGTATGATGATAGCGATTAAAGCCTTCCTAACGAAAATCTTTAAAATCAAAAACATTCCTAATACAAATTCTTCAAAAGGTACTAATGGAGCAAGGGCTTCTATATAAGCTATATTAAATACTCCAGCATTACCAAAATATATGTCTAGCCTCTCTAAAAACTCAGAATACCTAATTACATTATAAGTACCGTACAACACCAGCAACACCCCAAATACCAATCTGGTGAGATGATATAAATAAATTCTAATTTTCATGATAGATTTGTGTGTAATTTTGAGCGGCAAATTTAAATCTTACCTTCGTTCTGGTACTTGTATAATTTTGTATATAACTTGTACAAAAAATGACGTAACCAATTAGATATCAATACAATCAAAAGGATCTACCCAAAAATACTTGTATAAAAGAATTACTGTTTTATTGATTTTATTTTTGTAACTTTAAAATGTTAAAGAATTGTTTATGAACCGTTATACCTTGAATGAGACTTTTGTAGTAAATCAATATGCTATTGATGAATGGGAAGCGGAACCTCATAATCATAATTATTTTGAAATCATTTTTATTGAAAAAGGAAATGGATATCACACCATTAATGATATACGGTTTCCTTATAAAGAAAACAATATCTTTTTACTTGCACCAGAAGATACTCATCACTTCGAAATTGAAAAACGCACTAATTTTACTTATTTCAAGTTCACAGAACTTTTATTTTCTAGTAAAGTCAATCTTCCTGACAGGAAATATTGGTTACAACGTATTGAGCAATTATTACACCAACCCAATATTATACCAGGAGATGTAATTTCTCATGAAGAAGATCGAAGTATTATTTGGGACATTCATAATGTTGTCTTAGAAGAATTTAAAAATGAGAAAGTATATTATCAAGAAATCATTTCTAATGCGATAAGTACTATCCTAAGTATAATAGTTCGTAATATCTCTGAAAAATATAATTCACATCAAAAAAACATGCTTGTTTCTCACAATAAAATAGATTCGATCTTGAGTCATATTAGACAACATGTTTATGACAATGATCTTACCAAGATTAATTTTTTGGCAAATAAGTTTAATATGTCTCAGAGTTCAATTAGCACATATTTTAAGAGAAAAACAGGAGAATCTATACATCAATACGTTACAAAGTACAAAATGAAATTGGTAGAGTATCGCTTACAACACACCGAATTTACTATTGCAGAAATTGCATATCAATTGGGATATACAGATGAGAGTCACCTTACCAAAACTTTTAAAAAGCATTTTTCGATGTCTCCCAAACAATACCGTAATGAGATTTCTATTAGTTAATAGTAGTATTATCCAAAAATTTCATTTAATATTTTGGCCAGTCGTATTCCTCCTTTTTGTAATTGAGAGCGTACTATAGGAAAATAATCATACATATATTTATAGCCAAGTTTTTCACCTACATTTGCTGATCCATAAACCTGTTGTGCAAGCTTTTGAGATTCGTGTATCCAGTCTACTATACCACCGTTTTGAATCGTTTTAACCTCATCATTAGATAAATTTGTCTTGTTTATAGACAACTCTGTATAGCTCATCCCATAATAATCTATCATATCACTATCCCAAACTCTATGCAAATTAGATCCATCTCTAAACCAACGTACCTGGATATCATTTCCTCCTTTATCCTCTCCCCTTCCTACATGAAGTGGTTGATGTAAATCCCCAACAAAATGCACTAGCATTTTAAGATGAAATACAACATCTTCTTTAGATGATTTTTCATCTTTTAATACCGATATACATGTATTTATTCCTTTTACCAAGTCACCATATTCACTAGGTTTTTCTTCCCCATATTTCTTATCAAATGGAAAATTAACATAATGCCAGGGGCTATAACCTCTATATTTTTTGTCACTTTTAATTTCATCAGCAAATGTAGAAATCAAGGCAAGGCTTTGACCGTTAAGAAGTCTTGCAATATTACGTTTTGCTTTCTTAGTCAGATATGAATCTGCAATCTCACCCGTAGCTCTATGCCCTGTTTTTCCCCAATCATAATCTGCAGAAAATCCAGATAAAGAAATTATGAATAAAACAAGTAGCCATTTATATTGAAGTTTCATTTATATATATTTTGAAGCAAAGATAAAAAAGGGTATGTTAGTGATTCGTTAAAAATGATTAATTACACATAAATAATATTAAAAATAACAAATAGTAATTGTCTCAAATCAAAATATGCTTTCAAATTTGTCGTTTTAGCTGTTTATGTATCTAGTGTTTACTTATCAAACACAATTCAATTCATATTAAACGTTTAGCCAATATCAATTTGATTATTATTCATTTTTTTATTTGCTATATAAACAAACCCTACGCTACTATGAAGAGTAAACTTTATTTATTTATGATCTTGATTTCTGCATTGAATTTTGCTCAAAAAAAAGAATTTAACTCTGCAGTGGTTAAAATCAATAGATATATAGAAGGTTCTCTGGTAACGCCTTATTCTGAAGATAATGTTCCTTTGGTTATTTTTATAATGGATGCCGGAGCGATTAATAGAGATGGTAATGATCGAATGTCTAAAAATGATACTTTTAAGCAGCTATCCTATGAGCTTGCAAAAGAAGGCATTGCAACCTATCGTTATGACAAAAGGCTTTTTAAGATGGATGGTTTAGGTATTAAGGAACATGAAATTTCTTTAGATCATTACATTGAAGATGCGATATCAATAGTAGATTATTTCAATAAAAACGGAAAATACAAAAAAGTCATTATTGCTGGTCATGGTCAAGGTTCTCTAGTTGGTATGATTGCTGCCAAGGGGAGAGCAGATGGTTTTATTTCTATCACAGGAAATGCAATATCAATAGATCAGGTAATTATAGAACAAATTGCAAAGCAAGCTCCTGGTTTGGATAAAAGCGCTTCTGTTGCTTTTAAACAATTAAAAGAAAATGGTAGAGCTACCAATTATGATCCAGCACTAGAATCTATTTTTAGATATAATTTACAACCATTTATGAGTTCCTGGGTAAAATATAATCCTTCTGAGGAAATTTTAAAATTAGAAATGCCAGTTCTTATAATTTACGGTGATAAAGATATCCAGGTAGAATTGGTACAAGCAGAAAAATTTAAAGAGATTATACCACAAGCCGAATATCTATTTGTTATGGATATGAATCATATTTTAAAAGAAATTAAAGGAGGTCGACTAGAAAATCACAAATCATATAATGAACCCTATAGAAAAATAATGCCCGAAGTTCTGACCGGGATTACTAACTTTGTGAATCAATAGTTTATTTTAAAAAATTATATAACCCTAATCCAATACACCTAATGCCACATCGCATTATATTCTCTGATATTGATGGAACGCTATTAAATTCTGAAAGAGAGCTTTCTGAACTTACGATTTCAGAAATCAGGAGAGTTAAGAACACTATACCTGTAGTTTTAATCTCTTCCAGAATGCCAGATGCTATGAATCATTTGCAGGAAGAGCTAGATATAAAAGACCAACCAATGATATGCTATAATGGAGGGTTAATTTTGATAGATCAAAAACCTGTTCATTCTACTTTTATATCTCCAGATATTATAGAAGAATTAAGTAATTTTAATAAACATCAAAAATTTCATATAAGTTTATATCACAATAATGATTGGTTTGTTCCCGAGATGGATTTTTGGGCAAATCGAGAAGCAAATAACACCAAAGTGAATCCGGTGGTAAAACCAACTCAACATGTGATACAAGAATGGAAAACTGATAACAAAGGGGCCCATAAGATTATGTGTATGGGTGAAGAATCCTATATAGATCAAGCTTATGCTTTTTTAGAAGATAGTTTCAAAGACACTCTTCATTTATACCGTTCTAAACCAACATATATAGAGATTGCTCATAAAAGTATTTCAAAGTTAACAGCTATAGAAATTCTGCTTGACTCTTATTTTAAGATTCCTATTTCTGAAGCAGTTGCATTTGGAGATAATTATAATGATATTGCAATGCTCCAAGCAGTAGGAACTGGTGTAGCTGTAGCAAATGCAAAACCAGAAACGTTACAAGTAGCAAATGTTATTACGCTTTCGGGAAAAGAAAACGGAGTAGCAACGTATATTCAAAAAAACATTTTATAACTGTGCAAAGAACGATTCATACCATAAAAAACCTAGTATTTGCATTTGCTATATTTAATCTGGCTACTGGTTGCAAAACCACACAACATCCTGTTACATCAAAAAACGTATCTACTATACGCGCTTCTATTGATCTTGTTAATGTAAAAGACGATAAAGTAAAAGTAGAAATCCAAATCGATAACTTGAATTCGGACACAATAAGTTACTACTTACCAAAAATTGTCCCCGGTACTTATCAAAATAACAGCTTTGGAAAATATATTGACGATCTTAAAGCATTTGATCACGAGAGCAATTCTATTTATGTTCAAAAATATGGTGACAATCGTTGGAAAATAAGCGATGCCAAACAATTAGATAAAATTACATATTGGGTAAATGACACTTTTGATTCTGAAAGTTCTCACGATGTTTTCTCTCCAACAGGGTCTAATATTATAAAAGATAAAAATTACATTCTAAATCTATACGCGTTTGTAGGTTATTTTGGTGGGATGGAAGAAAATAAATACAAATTATTTATTAAACATCCTTCTTCTCTGGAAGCTTCGGCTTCTATCGAGGAAATACTTTTTGACAACGCAACAAATACTTCTAAAAACGATATCGATTATTTTGCGTTTAAAAGATATGCCGATGTAGTAGATAATCCAATTATGTACTCTATTCCGGATAAAGCAAGCTTTAAAGTCAATGACATAGAAGTACTTCTAAGTGTTTATTCTAAAAACAAAACTCACAAAGCAGCAAGAATAATGCCTCAGATGGAACGCATGATTAGAGCACAAAAGGATTTTCTGGGCAATATTAATTCTACAAAAAAGTATAGCATATTACTTTACCTTTCTTCTGCAAAATCGGATGACGCACATGGTTTTGGAGCTTTAGAGCATAATACCTCTACGGTAGTGGTATTGCCAGAATCACTATCTCATGAAAAACTTAATGAAGCACTTATCGATGTTGTTTCTCATGAGTTTTTTCATATTGTAACACCATTAACCATCCATTCTAAAGAAATTCACAATTTTGATTATAACAGTCCAAAAATGTCTGAGCATTTGTGGTTATACGAAGGTACTACAGAGTATTTCTCAATGCTATTTCAAATTACACAAGGACTTATTACTAAAGATGAATTTTTTGAACGAATCGTTGGTAAGATTGAAGCATCTTCCTCGTTTGATGATTCTATAGCTTTTACAACTATGAGTAAAAACATTTTGGTTGATCCTTATCGTAATAGCTACAGAAATGTTTATGAAAAAGGAGCATTAATCTCTATGTGTCTGGATATTATAATGCGCGAAAAAAGTGACGGAGTTTATGGACTGCTTGATCTTATCAAAAATTTATCGGTTCGATATGGTATTGATGTCCCTTTTGATGATAAAGAACTTATTAACGCAATAGAAGAAGATTCATATCCAGAGGTGAGTGCTTTTTTACAAACACATGTTATGAACAACACTCCTATTGATTATGAATTTTATCTTAATAAAGCCGGAGTACTTTATGGAATAAAGAATGCACCTTCTTCTTATTTTATTTTTAAACAAGACCCTTTTGTAACAGGTTCAGAAGTTACCAAAGAAGTTATTTTCACATCAGACATCCCATTTAATAGCTTTCTAAAAGAACTTGGGATTTTAGAAGGAGATGTTTTACTAAGTATTAACAAAAAAGAATATAATCTTAATAATATATACGATCTGTTTGGTGATTCTAATAAATGGAAAATAGGAGATGAAATTACATTTAGAATTAAGCGTAATAACGAGATTATGACGCTTAAATCCAATGTAACCAAACCTACTGTAGAGAAAATAATTTTAGAACAAGATCCAAAGATTTCAGAACAACAAAAGATGTTACTAAAAAAATGGATTAATGACTAGAAACTTCTATTTTGATATCATTTTTGGCTTCTTCAAATTAAATGTATTTTGCGAGATATCTTTTTTAAAACTAAATAATTAATAATGGAGAACGTTCCTTTTTTTACAGATGACACCATAGTTTTTGGAATTTTAATGCTTTGTTTAGGGTTAGTTTTTTATACATCTTCTATTCGTAATAATTTCTGGAAAACCTTCTATAAATTTGTTCCTGCATTACTACTTTGTTATTTATTACCTGCAATATTCAACTCGTTAGGAATCATTTCTCCAGAATGGAAAGAACTAGATGCAGAAGGGGTATTAGTAAAGAAATCTTCTAATGTATATTATGTTGCCAGTAGATTTTTACTTCCTGCTTCTTTGGTATTAATGACATTAAGCATCGATCTCAAAAGTATTTTTAATTTAGGTCCAAAGGCGTTAATTATGTTTTTAACAGGAACCCTTGGTGTCATTATTGGTGGTCCTATTGCAATCCTACTTATTTCTCTCGTTTCACCAGAAACTGTTGGCGGAGCTGGTTTTGATGCCATTTGGAGAGGTTTATCCACCTTAGCTGGTAGTTGGATTGGTGGAGGAGCAAATCAAGCTGCTATGCTAGAAATTTATCAATATAATCCCGAAAAATATGGGGGAATGGTATTGGTGGATATTGTTGTTGCCAATATATGGATGGCCATACTATTATTGGGTATTGGTAAGAGTGATAAAATCGATCGTTGGTTAAAAGCTGATAATAGCGCCATCGAAGCCTTAAAACAAAAAGTATCCAGTTATGCAGAAAGCATAACCCGAACCCCTACTCTATCTGATTATATCATTATGCTTTCTATTGCATTCACCGTAGTGGGAATTGCACATTGGGGAGCAGCAGGAATTTCTAGTCTATTATCTGATAATTTTGAAATCTTTAACGATAAGAGTTCTGCATTATCTTCGTTTACTTCTAAGTTTTTCTGGATGATTACCATTGCTACTGCAATTGGAATTCTGTTATCATATACCAAAGTCAAGCAATATGAAGGAGCTGGAGCTAGTAAACTAGGAAGTGTTTTTATCTATATCCTGGTAGCTACCATAGGAATGAAAATGGATATTGGTAAGATTTTTGAAAACCCTGGACTTATCGCCATCGGACTTGTTTGGATGGCCATACATGTTTTGCTTCTTATAGGAGTAGCAAAATTGATCAAAGCTCCTTACTTTTTTCTTGCCGTAGGCAGTAAAGCTAATATCGGAGGAGCAGCATCTGCACCGGTAGTTGCAGCAGCATTTCATCCTTCACTGGCAACAGTAGGTGTACTTCTTGCCGTTTTTGGATATGTTGTAGGAACATATGGAGCTCTTTTATGTACTATTCTTATGCAAATAGCTTCTGGAAGCTAATAAAAAAAGAGAGCACGTTTTTAACCATTAGATTCTATTTTTTTGTTTCATTTAAAATAAAACTCGCATCTTTGTGGCCCTACTAAAAAACAAAAATCAGTACATGAAGTATTTTTCTATTCTATTATTTTTAACTGTATTATTAACAAATTGCAGTTCACCTACTAAGAAAGGGAATGTAACAGTAATAGGTAACATCAAAGGATTAAAAAAAGGAAAAGTATACTTACAAAGAATACAGGATACTCTATTGGTGAATGTGGATTCTGTAAGTATTGATGGTAATTCTGAATTTGTACTTACATCTGAGGTTAAAGAACCTGAAATTCATTACCTATACCTTGACAAAAACGACGGAAAACAATATAATGATCGTATCGACTTTTTTGTAGAACCAGGAGAGATTACTATAACCACTAATTTACTTGATTTTGAAAATGATGTAAAAATAAAAGGTGGAAAAAATCAAGAGAAGTATACTGAATACAAAAAAATGCTTAAACGATTCAATGAAAGAAATCTTAGAATCATTAAAGAAGATTTTGAAGCCAGTAAGCAAAAAGATGATGAAAAACTCATTGAAAATGATAAAGCATACAAAAATTTAATGCGCCAAAAATATCTATATACTATTAATTTTGCTGTAACAAATAGAAAGCTAGAAGTTGCTCCTTATATCACACTTAATGAAGTTTTTGATGCTAACATAAAATTTTTGGATACCGTTGCCAGATCTTTAAGTCCTAAAGTAAAAAAATCTTTATACGGAAAACAATTGATTAAGTATATTGATGATCGCAAAGCCAAAGAAGCAGAAGTAAAGGTTAATATAGAAGAATAACTTTTTAAAATTCTGCAGATTTTCTAATATTTAAAGTGTTTTTTGATTCTTAAAGCCATAAGTTTTCGATACAAGAACTATTAAGTAAATTCCACAAAAATTTGAAATCATAAAAAAAGAAAAGCGAACCGAAGTTCGCTAAGTTTTATGGCCAACATTTTTTAGGACATGTACGCATAAAAGATTCAAAATCGCAATCGTCAGTTGCTCTCCCTCCTTTAATATGAGTTAAACCCAATTTAGAAATAGATTTTTTGTTAAGTTTTAACGACTTAATATCTACTTTTTTCATGATATATATGTAAAGGTTAATAATCTAACCAATATAAGAAAGAAATACGAATAACTAAAAATCTTAAGAACTGTGATCAACGTCCCATTGAGACATCGATCACAGTTTTTCTTAATATCCTTTCTTAGCTTAGCATCAATACTAACTTAAAAAAACACAAACTCATGAAAAGTAACTTTCTTTATTTGGCATTTCTATTTTTTGCAGTATTCTTTAGTTCTTGTTCAGAAGAGCAAATTGAAGAAAAAGATATAAACGAATCTAGGATCGAGCAAGAACAAACTAAAAAAACATACTGTACTGTTGATGAAATACAGAAAATAGCTCTAAAGAAAAACCCACAACTAAAAAGTATAATTCAGCAATCTAATGACAAAATTGCAGAAATCATAAACTCTGATGAATTCAAAAAATCTAAGAATAATATCATAACCATACCTGTAGTATTTAACATTATTAAGCCAATAAAAGAATCAAGTTGGCAAGATGACTGGCATACAATTGAACGTAGTCAAATCATAGGGCAGTTAAATACTCTCAATAGATTCTTTACCCAAAAAGGTCCTAGAATTAATAATCTGCCAAACCAATTTGCAAAATTAAGAGGAAATCCAAGAATAAAATTTGTTTTAAAAAAAATCCAGCGTACAACGGTAAAAAAGAGTTGGAGAGTATTTAATGACGAAATGAAAGACTCTGCAACAGATGGTATTGATGCTTTCAAACCAAACAAGTATGTGAATATATGGGTATGTAATATACACTACGCTGGTAGTGCTTATAAACCAGGCATGGCTCCTTCAAAAAAATATGATGGGATATTAATCGATTATAGATACTTTGGGATAAATCCAAGAAATCTTAGCGATTATAATCAAGGAAAAACATTGGTTCATGAAATGGGTCATTATTTCAATTTAGATCATCCGTTCCTAGGTTCTTGTGGTTCTGGAGATGATGACCATGTAGCTGATACCCCAAAAATGACAGAACCGAACCCAAGGAGGGGCGAATTCCTTTGCGAAGGAATACCCAACAGAAATACTTGTGGATCTTTGGATATGACCATGAATTTAATGAGCTATGCACATGATGAATGCCTAACCATCTTTACTAAGGGGCAAGTTACCAGAATGAGAGCTACCTTAGCCCCTGGAGGCCCTAGAGCGGGTATGATAGAATAACAGAAAGAATATATTTTAAAAGGATTCAAAATATATTGACAATTTTTAGATAATTTATATTTAACCTGTGAAGCTAGCTAGCTTCACAGGTTTTTTTGATACATAAATCAGATGTTCATAATTAAGACTAAAATGAGTTTTTTTGTCTTTTTTAAAAGATTCAAAAAAAGGTTCTCATTCTTTTTTACCAAGAAAGCAAACAAAAAAATGGTTAAGAGCATCAATGAAAAAATAATATTCATCTAACCTTGTTACCATTTTGATTTATAATTACCCTGCCACTATCACAAAATGTTAATTGAGGTATTACCGTATATCATCGATATGTATTTTCCTTAATTTAGTAATGAAACTTAAAACCTAAACATCATGTTAAAAACCATCTTAAATTTAGAAGGAACAAAAAGTCTTAAAAAAAGTGAACAAAAAGGAATAAACGGTGGTCGTATTCCAGTACTTCGAAAATGTTGTAATCCTGCATTACGATGCTGTACAACTTCTCATGTAGCATTAAACAACCCTAGTTGTGGTGCTACTTATATTCCTGGATGCTCTTATCATCCATCAAACGGTTGCTGTATCTAGATTTTTTAAACAGAATAATTCGTTCTTTTTTAAGACATTTTGAATTCATTCTCTATTTAGAAAAAGAAAAGTCCTAAACATAAGTTTAGGACTTTTTTTTAAGAGCCGATAGAGGGACTCGAACCCACGACCTGCTGATTACAAATCAGCTGCTCTAGCCAGCTGAGCTATATCGGCAAAAACGGTTGCAAATATAATTTCTACAACCGTTTTTACAAATATTTTTTAAAGAAAATTACAATGCATTTACTTTTTTAACCAAAGCCTTAGCCGTTTTTTCTAAATCCTCACGAAGAGATTTGAAATGTTTTTTAGGGTTTTCAAGTTTTCGTTCATTAGCCCTAGCCATAAATCCATCAAAAGATGTAATTGCTTCATCAATGATTGCTTCTCCAGATTTACCATCTTTACCAGGATTTTCTAATTCCCACATATAAACTTCTTCTATAATATCTCCTAAAACGTAATTTATATCTTTTTTAAGGTCTCTCTTATTTGCCATATCTAATTTGTTTTGTGCAAAATTAGTGTTTTCAATTCAATAATGAGTATGTAAAAGACGAACTCCTTCCCAAATTTTTATTGAACTCGTCTCGACTTTTTATAATTTCTTATAAAAATGTCTTTTTTTACTCAAAATTGCCTTTTCATTGTTCCGTAGCGATGCTATGCAACGCTAAAAAGCCTTCTCTTGTACAAAAAAATCTTATTTTTCGGTTGAATCAAAAAAGTCGAGACGAGTTCATTTTAAGAAAGAGCTTGTTACTTATTTGCCATTTCTTTTATTTTTTCTATTGCTTTACCTAAATGTTCTGAAGCTTTCATACTATTAAATTTTAGTTGTATGATTCCTTTTTCATCTATCACATAGGTTTCTCTTCCTGGTAGTAATCCCAATAACTCTGATTTCACGCCAAAAAGATTTCGTAATTCACCTTTAGGATCAGACAAGAACATAAAGGGAAGTGCATATTTACTTTTAAACCTCGCATGTGATTTTACACTATCAGCACTTATACCTATCACTTCTACGCCCATGTTTACAAAGTCTACATAACTATCTCTAAAGCTGCAGGCTTCTTTTGTACAACCAGGAGTAAAGTTTTTAGGATAAAAATAAAGTATCAGATTTTTTTTTCCGATAATATCAGAACTCAAAAATTGTTCTCCTTTATCATTAGTAGCGATAAATTCGGGAATCTCATCACCTACTTGCAACCCCATACCCTATTCTCCTTTATAGATTACAAAATTGCGAGGTGTTTCATATAGTGTAACTTCAATATCGTATTGTGAAGTTATCTTTTTACGCAATCTATTCCATATTACAAAGGCTATATTTTCTACAGTAGGATTTAAACTCTCAAACTCTTCAACCTCTTCGTTAAGATTTTTATGATCCATATAGTCTTCGACTTCTGTTTTAATGTACTCTTTTAAAATCTTAAGATCCATCAAAAAACCTGTTTCTGGGTCAGTCTCTCCTATTACAGCCACAATAAGTTCATAATTATGACCGTGATATTTTGGATTGCTACACTTGCCAAATATTTGAAGGTTTTTTTCATCACTCCAATCCTTTCTATACAATCGATGTGCTGCATTAAAATGAGCTTTTCTACAGGCTTTAATCCTCATAAGGTTATGTGTGAATAAAATTTTTCAAAAATGATTTTAAACCATTCTGTGTATTGTTCGGGATGTACTACTATATCATGTTTAACAGCTTCTATAGGCATCCATTTCCAATCGACTACTTCTTCAGTATTAATGACGGGATCTTCTTCATACTCTCCTAATAATACATGATCGTACTCATGTTCTGTAAGTCCATTATCAAAAGGAGCTTTATATATAAACGAAACAGAATCTTTTAATGAGGTGGTAAACCCCATTTCTTCTTGTAATCTTCGTATTCCTGCTTCTACATTAGTTTCTCCTTCTCTTTGGTGACTACAACATGTATTAGTCCATAAACCAGGTGAATGGTATTTATGAAGCGCCCTTTGCTGAAGCATTAATTCGTTTTTACTATTAATAATAAATACCGAAAAGGCTCTATGCAATACAGCTTTTTGATGTGCTTCTAGTTTAGGCATCAACCCGATTTGCTCGTCATTTTCGTTAACCAGGATAACTTTTTCTTCTTCTTTCATTGCTTTTAATTGCTCCAAAATTACAAAATCATAAGAGTAATTCATAATCCATCTTGTTTATAGATGTTAATTTAGCTGTATCTGTTCTTAGTGAAAACTTTACTATAAAATTTTAAAATAGTAAAGCAAAAAATCTACCATATCTCAGAATTGGTTTTAATATTTATTTTGAGCTTATTATCCTGTAGTTTTTCAAAAACAGAATTTTTTCAATAAAAAACGCCTCAACAGTATGAGGCGTCTTTTATATATGTACAGAATTTATCGTTATAAAAATTATTTAATGATGATAAATTCGCTTCGTCTATTTAATTGGTGTTTATCTTTTTTACAATTCGATTCATTACCACAGTCATTAACCAATTGCGTTTCTCCATATCCTTTTCCTGTTAAGCGATCTGCAGATATACCATTATTGATCATATAATTTACTGTAGCTTCAGCTCTTTTTTCAGACAAATACAAGTTATACTGATCTTCTCCATGACTATCTGTATGTGATCTTATTTCTAGTTTCATATCAGTATATTGATTCATCACTTCAATTACTTTTGCCAGTTCTACTTTCGCGTCAGAACGTATTGTATATCCATTAAAATCAAAATAAATTGGCTTAAGCGATAATATCTTTGTTAAGTCGTCTCCTACATCTGCAGATTTAATTTTCTTTTCTAATGCAAGTGGAGTATCTATCGTTTGAGATTTATCGGATGTATTCACAAGCTTCTCCAGAGTGTTATACTCTTCTTTCTCTGCTCTTACAAAGTAACTGGATTCACATTCTACTAGTTGTGAGTAGGTAGCCTCATCACCCATAACAAAACTTTGTATTAAGTTATTATTACTATCATATATAGAGACTTTGGTTCCTGGCAGTAATTCGTTAGTATCCTTATCAGTAACCAATCCCGCAATTGTAGTTTCACAAAAATCTTTTAAATCCTCTAGCTCTACGAAGCTATAAATATCATCACTTCCTTTTCCTCCTTCACGATTGGATGAAAAGTATCCTTTCTTGGTGTTTTCATCAATTATAAACGCAAAATCATCTTTAGGTCCATTAATTGGTCTACCAACATTAACTACTAATTTTTCTTTGTCTGTTTGCGGATTAATCTTAGTTACGTATACATCTAGTCCTCCTAAGCCCACATGTCCATTGGACGAAAAATATAACTCATTGTCTGCTCCTATAAATGGGAATGTCTCTTTTCCTTCTGTATTAATTCTATCTCCCAAATTTTTTGGCTCTCCAAAACTACCATCTCCATTAATAGCTACTTCATATAAATCAGAAAGTCCTTTTCCTCCAGGCATATCTGATGAAAAATATAGTATTTTTTCATCACTACTTAGTGTAGGATGTGCTACAGAATATTCATCACTATTAAATGGTAAATTTTGCGGTGTTGTCCATCCTCCCTCTGGATTTTTATAGGAACGATATATTTTCAACTTATTTGTTCCTCTTTGATCACGACCTAGTTTTCCTTCTTCAAAATTATTTCTTGTAAAGTAGATAGTTCGTGTATCTTTTGTAAAAACAGGTGTTGACTCGTGAAATTTGGAATTTATTTTTCTATCAAACCTTCTTATTTTCGAAAAGCTTTTATTTACAGAATCATATTTTGCTTCAAAAAGATTTAAAAAAGCCTCTCCATTCCATTGATGAATAGCCTTTTTAAATGTTAATGTATCCCTAGAAGAGCTAAAAACTATACTTTTTCCATAAAAAGCGGTTCCAAATTCAACAAAAGAAGAATTCACTGAGGCATTTTCTATCTCAAATCTACCTGATTGAAAATCGATACGTTTTAGATAATCAGATCCATCTAAAAACAATTTTGCACGTTGGTCATTTCCATTAGCAGCTGCAAATTTTTGCATGTACGTATCAGAATCCTGATACCTTTCTACCGTTTTTAGGGTTTGCGCATATCTAAAGTAGTACTCGGGCTCAACTTGATCAGGATAAGAATTCATTAATTCTTCATACCATTTTAGTGCCTCTTCAAACTGGCTATTAAAATAATAACTATCTCCCAGATTCATAAAAAGATCCGCACTCTTATATCCTTTTCTAGCTACTTTAAGATACGTTTCCTGTGCATCAATGTATTGATACTTGTCGTATTGTTCTTTGGCTTTTTTGAGTTTTTTTTCTTGAGATAAAAGAGTATTGTTTCCGAAAAACAACAACATAAAAATCAATAATGATTTAAGTAAATATTTCCCCATTTTTTTACTATTACATTTTAAATACTTAATTAAAAGAAACGCGGTGTCAGCATTCTATTATATTTTTTGAAAAGTTCAAATCGCAGCATTACCTCATAACTTCCATCATTAAATTGTGATTGTCCTAACTGTGTTGTTTCTCGATCATAGGCAAATCCAATCATCATTGAGTCTGATATCTGAAAACCTACCATACCACTTAGTGCTGCACTCCAACGATATGCTGCTCCTAAGGTTAAACGATCATACAATAAAAAGTTTGCAGATACGTCTACTTGCAATGGTGCTCCAAATACTAGTTTGCTTAAAACAGCAGGTTTAAATTTTATATCATCACTCAAATCAAAAACATGACCAGCTATCAAATAATAGTTGATTCGCTCTTCTGCCAAAAAACTCACTGCCGTACTATTAACATCTGTAGTACTTTCATCAAAATGATCTGTTTCTAGTAGATTAGGAGCACTTAGTCCCACATAAAAACGATCTGTATGATAATAGACTCCAACTCCTACATTAGGGCTAAATTTATTATCAATATTGTTTTCGAATAAAGCATCATTACTATTAAACCGGTTTAGTTTTTGAAAATCTACATTTAACAAATGACCACCCGCTTTTAATCCAAAACTTAGTTTTCCTTGTTCTGAAGTAGGAATAGAATAGGAAAAATCAATATCAAAATACGTTTCATCGGTAGGGCCAATCTCATCATTAACAATAGATACACCTAAACCAAGACGTTCATTACCTCCTATGGGAGTATTAAGAGTAAGGGTTTGAGTACGTGGCGCACCATCTAAGCCAACCCATTGACTACGATGAAGTCCCATAATACTTAATACTCCACGACTACCAGCATAAGCAGGATTAACACTTATCGTATTGTACATGTATTGGGTATATTGGGCATCTTGTTGTGCGCAAATAGAAGTTGTAGCAAAACCTAAAACTACAAGCAGAAACATTATTGACGATGTATTCATAAGTATTTAATTCGATTTAGGGAATAACAAATATATGATATTCCAGATACATTTATCTATTTATATACAAGTAACCAGCTTTGGACATGTTGATTCCACTAGCGTTTTCATATTCTAAAACATAAAAATAAGTCCCTACTGGCAGTTCTTTATTACTACCTATTGTAGCTCTTCCTTCGCTAATTCCTTCAAAGAATCTAGTTCCGGATTGTTCATATCGATCCTGTTCAAATATCTTAACTCCCCAACGATTGAATATCTGTAATGTATTATTAGGAAAATTATCTAATCCTACTATTCTAAACTGATCATTAATACCATCTCCATTAGGAGAGATCCCGGTATATACAACAATTTGATCATCAACATCAGCAATTACAACAAATCCATTATTTTCTTCTATCGTTATTCCGGTTCCTATTACAGTTACTGTTGTTGGATCGGTTCCTTCTGTTTGTAAACTCCCTAACGGAAGTGTTGTATTGTCGATATCTACTACAGTTGCCCCTACAGGAACATTCGCAATATAATCTCCGTTTAGATCTGTAGCTACGATTTGTTCTACCCCATTAACATCGATAATTTTAACATCCACTCCTTCTAAGTCTGGCTCACCAATATCCTGTGTGCTATTATCATTTAAATCACTATACAAATGACCAGTTATAGTACCATTTGGAGCAGTAACTACTGTTATTGTAATCACTGCATCATCGCAGGCTAATGGGATCGCTACACTACATAGGGTATAGGTAATGGTATAATCACCCGGTGGAGTATTTGGTAAAACTGTTACTTCTCCTGTACTTGGGTTTAGGCTAACACCATCTCCCGGATTGGGATCTGCAACTGTTGTTATCGTAACATCGACCCCTAGTGTAACTCCATTTCCATCTAAAATATCATTGTCATTAACAACATTGATAGAATTACCACCTGTATCACCATCTATAGTCACCGTATCATCATTTGCTATCAAGCATGACAAAGGTATATTAACGGGTAGTATTCGTTTACAACCATTAATCGCTGTTGCTGTAACATCAATGTTTACTCCTGGGGTTATCCCTTCAATACTCCATACATTACCAGAAATATTGTTTACGGTCCCCGAAGTACTAGTCACCGTACCCGAGTCTACGGTTACCTCTAGAGAATATGTTGTTGAATCAGCCGAGCAAGTTGGAGCACTTGTCACGTTAATAGTTGGAGCAGCATTAACTGTAAGTATTCTTTCTGCTGAAATCTTAGAATCACATGCATATGTCGAACTGGAGGCAATTACTCGATATCGATTTCCATCATCAGATACTGAAGCATTTGTAATTGTTAATGTATTGGTAGTTGTAGTACTATAAATACCACTATCTGTTAAATCATCCCAGGAACTACCATTAAATAATTGCCATTGATATGTATCTGCATTAGAAGTCAATATGGTAAACGTAGTATCTGTTCCTTCGCATATTGTAGAATTAGATGGCTGCGTAGTAATAATCGGAGCAACTCCAGCGGTAATAACATTAGTATTAGTCCCGGTATAACCATCACTTCCCGAGGTAACTAAGCCATTTCCATCAACGGTAAGTCCAGCTCCAAAAGTACCATTCCCCAAAAGCCCATTATCATTATCATCTGTAAATCCTGCTTCAATAACATCATTACAATTATCCCCATCACTATCTAGATCGTGATAATCCGGAATCCCATCATTATCTGTATCAGTACTTTTACAGGTAAATACTATTAATTCTAAACGATCATATCCTATTCCACTTCCACCAACCTGAATAAATTGGAGTGTAAAAGAAGAAATCGCTCCTTGTATCTGTAAAGAACCAGAAGCAGTTCCATCGGCATCATTCATACTACTTTCTCTGGTATAAATACCTAAAAAAGAAGAGTCTGCTCCTCCATCCCTTGCAGTTGTTGATGTTGTATGAAAATCATTCGTTCCTCCTAGTTTTCTCCATGTTAATCCTCCCAGCAGAGTAATATCTGCAGAATTTTGGGTAGGCCCACTAAATGATCCTATACGATCTAAATGTAATATTGGATTATCTACAATTACAGGATTTCCCAAAGCATCTTCAAAACTAATAGTTAGTGTTGAATTCCAATTATAATCGCTTTGTAATGAAACATTTCCTGCCAAATTTTCTGACCAAAAACCTGTACCTATAGGGTTGAAATTTCCATTAGAAAACGCCGTGGTTGTATTTGTAGTAGCTCTAACAATTAAATTTGGAGCAATTACTGTTGTATTATTAAAGCCAGTACCACTCCAATTTCCAGATTGTATTGGTGTACATATCCCTTCTTCTGTATCCAAAATACCATCGTTATCATCATCATTATCACATATATCTGAAACAGTATCTCCGTCTGTATCAATATTTCCTGAAATTGTAGAGTCACATGAATCAATTACAGGACAACAAATACTATAATCTTCTGATATCCATATTGTTTGATCTAAGCCACTTCTTGCTACTCCTGCGGCATAGGAAATCACTAATTTATCAATTGCATTTCCATTAGAGTTAACCAATACAGATCCGTTATCATTCGTACTCGATGGATTATCTGATTGTCCGTCGGCCGTTTGTCCAATAATCGTAAAAGTAGGTATATCTCCAGCTGCAGTAAGTATTAAAGGAACATTTACACCTCCAACAGATGCGGTAAAAGTTACATTATCATCAAAAGTAACATTATAATCAATATCATCAACCTTAAAATCATTGATCATAACAGGCGTAGAAAAATCTATAGTAAGGCTCATTTGATCTCCTACAGCTACATCTCTTATAGCCATTTTATATCGTTTATTATCGATTTCTGTTCCACTAGTACTTAAAACATTATCAGGATCTTGTAACGTTAATGTTAATGTTGCAGGAGCCGAACACACCGAAGTCGTATAAGTAGAGTTTAGAATTGTTGTTTCATCCCATGGATTGGGAGTCAAAAGACTCCAATCAAAAGTTTGAGAATTACCAAGACATTGTGCTGTAACACCTGTAAATGAAGCACTAAAAAAAAGAAATAATACAAATACTTTAATTCTGAATGTTGATCCAGAATTTCCCCCAAAAGTAATTTTTTTCATATGACGAACATTTATAATATCATTTACAAAAATTCTATGAAATGAATTTTTACAAATTATTTATAAAACATAATTAGTATCACACAGTAAAACCGTAATAAAAATACGGTTTTACCATAATATGGTTACAAAACTAAGAAAATAAATTTCTTAACTATTTAATAAAATTTATTTTCCAGTTTTCTCGATGCAAATCACTTTTAACCGGTGAAATACACATGCTCGCCAAAGTTTTTATATATATTAAAAAAAGGAATCCCCTCCTTGTTGTTTAATTCTAATTGCACTCAACATTTCTAATTCTATAAAGCTATAATCTTCATTTTTCAAGCAAAATATAAGAAGTTGTACGCATAAGCTGCTAATTAATCTTCCCCAATAACACCTTAATAATTACGAAACTAGATATAAATCTAATCGTTTTAACATTTAGCTTTATATCAAATTTTGAAATAATCGATAAAAAATTATTTTTATCGATTAAATACATACAGACAAATCTTCAAATCTATTTTTTCGTACCAGACATTTCAATGTTCCTACACTATCAAATCGTAGGAGCTTTATTGTCTATTTTAATATTATATTTGCATCCTCATTTAGATATAAGGGCAGATAATAAACATATCATCAAACTTATAGGAATCATAAAATGAATAGGTAGCTAAGAGCTTATTTTGATAAGAAATTTGGTGCTATTGAGAGTGTATCTAAATATTTAGAATAATAAACAAAATCAAATGAAATTTATAGACGAAATTGGGAGAAGAAGAACCTTTGGGATCATCTCTCACCCTGATGCAGGTAAGACTACATTGACCGAAAAATTATTACTTTTTGGGGGTGCTATTCAAGAAGCAGGGGCCGTAAAATCAAATAAAGTTAAAAAAGGAGCTACCAGTGATTTTATGGAAATTGAACGTCAAAGAGGTATATCTGTTGCTACTTCTGTATTAGCTTTTGAGTACAAAGGCATTAAGATTAATATTCTGGATACTCCCGGGCATAAAGATTTTGCCGAGGATACATTTAGAACATTAACTGCTGTGGATAGTGTAATTGTTGTGATTGATGTTGCAAAAGGTGTTGAGGAACAAACCGAAAAATTAGTTTCTGTTTGTAGAATGAGAAATATTCCTATGATTGTTTTTATTAACAAACTGGATCGTGAAGGAAAAGATGCCTTCGAACTTCTGGATGAAATAGAGCAAAAACTAGGCCTTACCGTTACTCCATTAAGTTTTCCTATTGGAATGGGATATGACTTTAAAGGAATTTATAATATTTGGGAGAAAAATATTAATCTTTTTAGTGGAGATAGTAGAAAAAACATTGAAGAGACCATTGAAATATCTGATTTATCTTCTCAGGGTCTCAATGATATAATCGGGGATACTGCTGCAGACACATTACGTGAAGAAGTAGAATTGGTAGAAGGTATATACCCAAAATTTGAAAAAGAGCAGTATCAGAATGGTGATTTACAACCTGTGTTTTTTGGATCGGCATTAAATAATTTTGGTGTTAGAGAATTATTAGATTGTTTTGTTACCATTGCTCCTCCACCAAGACCTAAGGAAAGTGATGTACGATTAGTGCATCCTGAAGAAAAAGATTTTACAGGATTTGTGTTTAAAATCCATGCAAATATGGATCCAAAACATAGAGATAGACTGGCATTTATAAAAATTGTATCCGGAACCTTCGAAAGAAACGTTCCGTATCTACATACAAGACATAATAAAAAGCTTAAGTTTTCTAGCCCTAATGCTTTTTTTGCTGAAAAAAAAGAGATTGTAGATATATCATATCCAGGTGATATTGTTGGATTACACGATACCGGAAATTTTAAAATTGGGGATACGCTCACCAAAGGAGAAATTTTGCATTATAAAGGAGTACCTAGTTTTTCTCCAGAGCATTTTAGATATATCAACAATGCAGATCCTATGAAGTCTAAACAACTAGCAAAGGGGATTGATCAATTAATGGATGAAGGAGTTGCCCAGCTTTTTACTTTAGAATTGAACGGAAGAAAAATTATTGGAACGGTTGGTGCCTTACAATATGAAGTAATTCAATATAGGCTAGAGCATGAATATGGCGCAAAATGTACTTATGAGAATCTTAATGTTCATAAGGCTTGTTGGGTAGAAGCTAAAGATCAGGACAATGATGAGTTTAAAGAGTTTAAACGTGTAAAAAGTAAATTTCTGGCAAAAGATAAACACGATCAATTGGTATTTTTGGCTGATTCTTCTTTTAGCCTACAAATGACGCAACAAAAATATCCGTCGATCGAGTTTCATTTTACCTCAGAGTTTTAATTGTCTCTATAGACTGTATCTGAAATTTTATTAAAAAATTAAGCGTATCTAAATACAAATCACTACGATTGTATTAACGCTATTTTGTCATGACCAATAAAGAACATCCACCTAATAGTTTTACGGTTATATCTTTATTGGCTTTATACATTATTTTTTTGGGTAAATATGTGATTTTTGAGCTTATCGTTTTTCTTGGGAAATCCAGAAAACTTGTGGTGTAAAAGAAATCAACGATTTCATACCCGCAATCTTTCAGTGTAGCTATTGCTGTTTCTTTTGTGAAATGATGTAAATGTCCCACAGATTTTCGTAAAGACATAAGATCATTTTTCAATAGTCGGTTAACAGATATATCTAACGGGATATGAAATATTGTATTTTTTGCTTTATGCTTACATAGTTTTAAGAATCCCAGATAATCATCAACATGTTCAAAAACATCTATCATGAGTAACAAATCAAATTTAGCATCTGTTTTTAAAAAATCCTCAGATTTAAATTCTAATCTAGATTTTTCTCTTTGTCTGGCAATATTGATAGCATCATTCGAAATGTCATATCCAGTAAAGCTTACATCATCGGGCATTGATCCATGTAATTGATTTAATATCTCACCTGCACCACAGCCAACTTCTGCAATAGATTTTGGATGAACCGGATTACGATCTAACATTTTGATGATCTGTTTAGCTTTCCAAGGTGAGTCTTCGGCGTGCCAGGTAGGATTCTTTTTTAAATACTCGCTATTTTCTTCTGTGTAAATTTTTTCAGCCATTGTTATATATCGTTTTTACATAAAAGCACAAGTGTCCTATGTAATTGTATTAAGTTGTTTTCTGTTTTGTAATTCAAAATAATGATTACAAATTCTACTGGTAATTCAACTTATTTACTTGAGAAGACATAAACTTCTTTTAGAGTAAATTTTTGATTGATTAAAGATTATATGACAGACTGTATTTACAATATGAATATAGCAAAAACTCAATTCTTATACAATAAAGAAACTTGTTTTATACTAAGATCATTATTTATGTGCATACTATTGTAAAGTATATATAAGGTGTAGTGAATAAAACGGTTTTGGTTTATTAAAATTCTAATGTTTATAGATATTTAAATTATCTACTAATCATTAAGTCTAACACTCTTCTAAAGAATCCTGACTTTTGTTTTTCTCCGTATCCGTATCCGTATCCATACCCGTATCCATACCCGTATCCAATTTTTCTAAAATCCACATCATTAAACAAAATTGCTATAGAAGTAAATCGTTTTTCTTGATTTAATGTTTTAGGGATATCTAAAAGTCTTTTGTCTGAAAACTTTTGTCTTACTACATAGACACACAAATCGGCATAAGAACTTAATAATAATGTATCTGCCACAACAGTAATAGGAGGCGTATCTATTAGAATATAATCGTATTCTTTTTTTAGATACTTAAACAGTTCTTCAATTCGTTCATGTTTTAATAATTCTGCAGGGTTTGGAGGTTTAGGTCCCGAAGTAAAAACGTCTAAATTCTTAAAGCCTTTCATATTAGACATTATATCCTCGATCTGTATAGATTCATCTCTAATGTAATTGGTAATTCCTTTTTTACCATCAACATCCATTCGTTCTTTTAACTCTGCAGATCTTAAATCCATTTCTAACAAAGCTACCTTATTTCCCGAACGCCCAAGAGTTATCCCTAGGTTACTGGCTGCAAAAGATTTCCCTTCTCCTTTAATACTAGAAGTAATCAAAATAGTTTTTCCTTTTTCTTTAGAATGTGCCAATAGGAAATCCAGATTGGTTTCTAACAGTCTAAATGCCTCAGCTAATATTGATCTATCTGCCTTAGGTGTTACCAATCTTTTATCCTCTGGAGATGAAGGAATACTACCTAGTAGTGGTAATTTTAACTTCTTTTTTAATTCCTTTATATCATTAACTTTAGTATTCATTAAATCCTTAAAGAAAACGATAACTATAGGTGCAATTAAAGCTGCAAGAACGCCCGTTAGAAATACAATATTTTTTTTCGGTTTTATAGGGCTACGAGAAATATATGCTCTTTCGATTACCTTTACATTAGAAACGGTTGCAGCAAGGGAGATCGCAGTTTCTTCTCTTTTTTCTAACAAATACAGAAACAAGGTCTCTTTGATTTGTTGTTGTCGCTGTATATCTCTTAGTTTTCTTTCTTTTTCTGGTAATGATGAAATTTGAGCATTTACTTTGGCATCACTATGTTTAAGATTATCAATTTTAAGCTGAAGTGTTTTTTTTAGATTTATGAGACTTTGTTGTATGCTTTTTCTTAAATCAAAAAGCTTACCATTCAAGTTTATTAATAGTGGATTTTCTACCCCCGAACTCTTAAGTATTCTATTTCTTTGCAATGCTATATCATTGTACCGGGAAATCATTGTAACTGCCTTACGGTCTTCAAATCCAAGATTCACAGGAAGGAGATCATTTTTAGAATTTTCTAAATAATCCATTAAATAATCTGTTAATCCAATTTGTATTGTTGCGGCTAGCTGTTCTTTTTCATTAACAAAAGACTTTTCTAACATTAGAGAAGCTTCTGAAGATAAATTTGTTAAGTTGTTTTCGGTCTTAAAGAATTCGACATTTTTTTCTAAGTTATCTAATTCTTGATTAATAATATGTATTCGTTCTTTTATAAAATCGGCAGTATTAGCAGAAATTTGGTTTTTATCTTTAATAACATCTTTATTATATTCTTCAATAAGGCTATTCAAAATTTCCTTAGCTCTATCTTGAGCTATTGTAGTTAGTGTTAAAGTGACCACACTTGTATTTTGATCTGTAAGGCCTATTTTTATCGTCGACTTATATCTTTCTACCATATCCAAGAGAGGAGTACTATTTACATAGATATTAGTACCAACATACTCATTAAGAATTTTAAAATCTGGTTCAATCAAAATATCCCCAAAGGGAGAACCTATACATTTTCCATATTCCCCTTTTAGAATGAAATTTTCTTGAGCATCTTTAATAACAAATTGTCCTTCAGGTAAGATCGTTATGATAAAATTTAATCCCAGTTCATAATATGAATCTTCCAGGAATTTAACTTTAACAGGTGGATTTTTAGTAAGTTCTACAAATCGTTTAGAGTATTTGGTTTTACTAAAATATTGAATATTTAAGTGTAGTTTTCTAACAACATTTTCGAGTAAAGGTCGAGATTTAAGTATTTCTATCTCATTCTCTACTTCTCTTTTAGCATTTTTAAAAATAGAGAGGTCTTCAAAAGCAGAAAGTTCAGACATTGCTCCATTATTTTCTGACTTAATCAATATAGTAGATGTAGCGCGATACATCTTAGGAGTATATCTTAAATAGAAAAAACCTATCACAAAACAAATTACAAAAGAAACAATAAACAACCTCCAATGAGCTATATATCTTTCTAGTAATTCTTTGATGAATAGATTTTCAGAATCATCATCGATCTCATAATTCATTTTATGAATTCTTTCGGTTTAAAGAGAATTTAACTATTGTAAATTTAACTATTATATACGAACTATCACGAAAGAATTTCAAATTCTATGAGGTATTTGAAGCTGAATATTCTAAAAAGTTCAAAAACTAAAACAATGGTTTTAAAAACTTCTTTTTCCTTTTACTACAATGTTTTTAATGATTTTAAATAAATAATTAAGATCTGTCAAAATTGGGTTTCTCTCATACGCTGTTAGGTATTTCATTTCAGATGCTATAATTTCTTCTAGTGTTTCGGGCATATCAGCATAAAACGGAGGAATGAGTCCTGGCTTAAATTTAATTCTTTTTTCCTGTAATTCTTTGGTATATAAACTAAAGTAATGGCTGCTAAGAGGGCGCCCTCCTATGAGTTTCATATCACCCTTTAAAAAATTAAGAACCATAGGAAGTTCATCTATCCAGTATTTTCTAAGTAATTTACCTACGTTGGATATTCTAAAATCGTTTTTTAATTTTCCTCCTTTTTTCAGGTTGTTTTTTTGAAAAACATAATGCTGCAGATATTCTGAATACGGATGCATGGTTCGCAACTTATATACATTAATTAATTTTCCATTTTTGCCTACACGTTTCAAACTAATTAAAGGGCCGTAGGTAGGATTCATATCATACAAAGGAAGCTTTTTCTTTTTTGCTACAAAATATAATCTATTATCAATTATTTTTTCCTCTATTACATCAAAACCACAACTATATAATCTCCCTAAAACTTCTGCCTTTGTTAATACTCTACCATAGCCTTTTGTAATATTAAAATATAATTTTTTAGACCATTTTAACTTCGGACTAACCCTATGAAAGAAAAAATCACCTAAATAATACAGGTAATTTAAAGGCTTAGGAAATTTTTTAAGTATCCTTTCTTTACGAGTTTCATAGGTTTCGATAGAATTAATAAACAACCCTTCTTCTGGTAGTTTATTATTTACCATTTCAAGAAATTTATTAATTCGTCTGTAGTGATTGACTTCCTGTAAATTTACAATTGCACGAAAAGATTCTTTTTGATAAGCATCAATATTATCTTTATCTCTTGTATCACAAAGCAGTACATCAAATAGCCTGAACTCTTGCAGATGACTACTTATAAAATCATAAGCATCATTACCCAATTTTCTGGTAATAATCTTTTCTATCGCAACCTTACTTTTACCTCTTAGCGCATAAGATTTAGTGCCAGAAGAAATAGAATTAGTAAGATTTCTGTTCTTCTTATCCAAAATAGCATAAGCTTCAGCACTTATAGTTCTGATAATCATACTTCAATACTAGATTTAAAAGATGGAAACGATGTAGAAAACAAACAATCTGATGAGCTGAAGACAAGTGAATTTGTCCTCAGAAAACTATGTTTTAGTAGCATAGGTATTTAGATTTGGTTAACAGTTTAAAGATACTACAAGAAGAGTAAAATCGGTAACGGTTTTACCGCAAAATAGTTATGTAAACATCTTGTTTTACAAGATGTTACAGGTAAAAACCAAGAAAAATAATGGGTTTTAACAGGAAGAAAAGTTAACCTTAACAAAAAAAACTTACATTTTTTGTTAAATAATCGATTAAACATCGACAAAATGATACAAAAAAAAGATGAAATAACTTTACACAACAATCATATTATTGATCTTGAGTTAAAAAAGAATAGTTTCATCTAGTTAAAAATGTATAATAGTATCCTATGGTTAAAAGAAAATGGTATGTAATTAACATTGTTTTTAAATGTTATTGTTAGATGCTTTTTAATGCTCTACTAGATTTTAATTTTTGAATCATTTTTTTTGTATGAATCGATCGACCTTTTTGATTTAGATGATAAACACTATCATAAAAATATGAGGTCGGATATACAAAATCGTCAATATCCATTATCATTTCTATGTTTAGATTTTGTTTCATTTTTTTATGTGTTTTTTTAAGTGCATTCATGTTTTTTTTATACTCTGATGCTTCATATGCTCCGTAAGAAAAAACGACTTCTATTCCTTTGTCTTTAGCAAAAGCATAAAAATCATTTAATACTTTAATTTCTTCATCTTTATTATCTTTTATAATCGACTTACTTCCTAGTTTATCTTTTTTTTCTAGCCCTAAATGATTTATACCATCTCCATATTTATTTAGGCCATTTCTAGTATAAACAGGATCGTTTTTAGCTTTTTCGACAGTATTTGAAATTAGTTTTTTAAATAACATGTGGTGATTATCAAGTTCCATTTTAAATTGAGCACTCCAATTGTTATCCTTTTGATGGTAATATTTGTATGCAAATGGGTTGTAATACGAAGTCATCGTTTGTAATTCTCGATCTCCTTCTACAGTCATTAAATGTTCTATGGATAGAACGATAACATCTTTGGAGGCAGCTACATCTTTTAATTCATTTAGAATAAATGTCAAACCTAATTTTGCATGCAATCCTAAATTAACCACAGGAACATTAAATTCCTTTTCTATTTGTTGACTATCAATTCCAAATACCAGATTAGAGCCTCCCGCCAGGATTATTTTTTGTCTCTTTACATCTCTTATTCTTTGATGTTTGTCTGTCATCGAAGCTAAGTACTCTGTTGTATTTTCATGGCTTTCTTCAAACAAAAACAAAGTGCTAGCTAATAGTACTACTAGACCAAAAAACAGGCAGCTTTTTATGATAAACCTTTTCATACTAAAATTGAAAATAAATGAATTGTTGTACTTTTCCTGAGTAATAAAATATCATTCCAATTAGCATAAGATAACTAACCCACCTAACAGGAATAGGAAGCCTATAGCTAATATTTTCTATTGCAAATTCGTTTTTACGACCTAACCACTCTAGCCCCATAAACAAGATAATGAGTAACAACACTTTTTTTGGAAATATTTCTGGGTATTTAAATAGTGACAAAGAAAAAATTTCATCTATATAATTAAAGGCATGAGTTACGTTTTCTGCTCTAAAAAAAATCCAGGCAAAAACAGTAAGTCCAAAGGTGACAAGGACACTTATTAGTTCACGAAAGGAAGGAAGAACACTATTTGAAGCTACAACATTAAGATTCGAACGGTTCTTGTTCAATAAAAGAAGTGGAAGAAAATATATAGCATTTAATGCACCCCAAATAATAAAGGTCCAGTTGGCGCCATGCCAAAATCCACTAACAAGAAAAATAATAAAGGTGTTTCTTATTTTCATCCAACTCCCTCCTCTACTTCCTCCCAATGGGATGTATAGGTAATCTCTAAACCAGGTAGATAATGAAATATGCCATCGTCTCCAAAACTCGGCAATATCTCTCGAAAAATAAGGGTAGGCAAAATTACGGTTAAGATTAAATCCAAATAATCTAGAAGTACCAATTGCAATATCTGAGTATCCAGAAAAATCTCCATAAATCTGAAATGTAAAAAACAAGGCTCCGATAACTAAAGTACCGCCTGAGAACATTTCTGAATCATTAAATATCGTATTTGCATACCCTGCACAAGTATCGGCAATAACTATCTTCTTAAATAATCCCCATAAAATCTGTCGTAAACCATCTGTGGCTTTATCATAACTAAAGCTTCTCTTTTTATAAAATTGGGGTAAGAGATTAGTAGCTCTTTCTATAGGCCCTGCAACCAGTTGAGGAAAAAAAGCAACAAAAGCAGAAAATGCAATAAAAGATTTTGTAGGCTCCAATTTATTTCTATAAACATCAATGGTATAGCTTAGTGTTTGAAAAGTATAAAAACTAATTCCGACCGGAAGAATAATATTGAGTGAATTGCCTTTAATGTTGGCTCCCAAAAAAGTAAAAGCTGTGATAAAATTATCCAGGAAAAAGTTATAGTATTTAAAAAAACCTAAAAACCCGAGATTGACTAAAATACTTGTCCACAGTAATAGCTTTCGTTTGGATGTTTCTTCGTATTTTTTTAATCCCAATCCAACAGAATAATCAACGATGCTACTAAAAAAAATCAAGGATAAAAACCTCCAGTCCCACCAGCCATAAAAAATATAACTGGCAATAACGATAAGAAGGTTCTGTATTCTTAGATTTTTATTAAATATAAACCAATACAATACAAATACGATTGGTATAAATAATGCAAAATCGATTGAATTAAAAATCATAAGCTGTTTTTTACATAAAAATGCTTCTTAACTATATTTTTTACATTTTGTAAAACTAATTCCTTACTCCATTTTATGATATTATCATTCCATCGTTGAGGATGAAATGTAAACATGACCTGGTTAGGAAAAGCTCCATTTTTTAATGCTTCAATAATTTCGGGAGTGCTATGAAAAGTTTTGGTAAATTTAGTGTGTACCCGATCTCTTACACTGGTTTTATGACCGTCCCATTTTCTTCCGGTATCTGTTAAGTAGTACACTTTATCATAATCTACATCAAAATAAGGTTCTCCAATGATATCAAAATCCTGATATTGATATGTTTTCCATAGGTCTTTAGAATCATGTTTAGATAATGGTGAACCATGCATACAAATAGTAGATACAGGAGCAAGTTCTCTTAGCGCAAAAAGGTTATTTCTAAAATCCTGAATTCCAGATTTCAAATCGCCTTGTGTAGTTGTTAAACATTCATAGTGATATCCTATTTCATGGCCAAGTTCTGCAATTTTTAAGATTATTTTTTCATTCCAACTTTCTGGAACTGCCCTAAAATAATAGGTTCCCTTAATTCCTTTAGAAGTCTGAATTTTTGCAAAAGCCAATGAGTTCTTAGGTAATAAATCTACATCATGCCTTAGAACAATGCTTTTCTTTTCTGGTTTTGCTATAAATTCTGCAAAAGTTTGAAATTGATAACCATTGTTCATTAATGCTCGTAGCAGTTCTCTATATCGCTGTACGGTAAAATCTATCATTTATACTCAAGTTGTATTTTTGGATTCTCAATTATAGCTTTTTTACTTTGGGGATAATTTTCTACAAACCATACCATAAAAGAGGTAACATCAATTTTGTCTTCTAATAATTTCTCTAGTCTTTTTTTAAAAACTTCTTTCACATCCGGGATCTCATCAAGTTCTTTAATTTTAGACAATACACCTTTTCCATTTTTAAAACTAAACAGCAACCCGTATTTTTCTTGTTCCCTGATTGTTCCTGCCATGATACTATTTATATATAGTGCAGGTGTACCAAGCACGGCACATTCTGAAGCCATTGTAGCTCCTTCTCCAATAAACATACAGGTATAAGCCAATACATTATGCATCTCTTCTGGGGGTATACTTATCTGATATTTTTTGAACTCATCGGGTAATTTGCCTTCAGAAGATATAAAGACAGTATATTTCTTTTCTAAATAATCGATTAGCTCTCGTTTTTCTTGTATAGACAACCCCGATTGATTTACATCATGACTTGCGTTCCATGATACAAATCTGAGTATAACAAATTTAGTATCAGGATCAATTTTTAGAATATCATAAATACCAGGGTCAGGAACAAACCTATTAGGATGTAGGTAGGCCAATTCATGGTATCCATTATACCATATTTGCTTATTTCCCAAATCTTTATGAAACGCATTAGACGTTAACACACTATTTGTAAAAGGTAAATATAAACGTACTTGTTCCATATTTCCTGTATCTTCCATTGATATATGTGGTTTTCCTAATATAGCCGATGCATGTGCTGCGTAAGGAGAGCCATGGCTCATCAAAATGTCTGGACGAAACTTTAATCCATGAAGAATTTCCATAATATCGAACTTTACTAAGCCAAATATTTTTCCAATAGTGGTATTATATTTTTTACCAAATGAAATAAAGCGAAGCCCAGCAGCTTTCAATAATTCGATCTCAAATTCTTTTTCACGGCATGTAAAAAGGAATTCATGTCCTTTTTTTTGCATCTCAAGTGCAAAATTTTTAAACAAATGAACATGACCTGGATGACCTATATCGATAAGGATCTTCATATGCGTTTAGTTTTTTATTTTCTAATCAATTGTTTTTTAAAATTTTAACTGCCCTTTTCCCCAAACTATACAAAAATGGATTAGCTACATAAATAAACCTACCATGCTCTACTAAATCTCCCCCAAATTTTGATTTAAATTCTCTTACTCCATAATCCTCTTCTGGTTTTCCTGCTCCCATAAAATCAAATCTCCTTATGTTATTTTCACATGCATATAACATAGCAGACCATGTAGCCAGAATACTAGGGTACATATTCTTATATTCTCTATCTTTACCACACACATACCATTCATAGATTGCCTTATCTCTAAAAACTGGAAAAACAATCCCTCCAATAACTTCATCTTTATAAAAAACCAAAAGAAATTTAGCTACTCTCTGACTCCATAAAGTGGTAAAGAAGTACAATTTTGGAAGTGGTGTTTTTACTTTTGTTTTATATAAATCCTCAAGAATTGTATAGTATGCTTCTATCTCTGATTGATGTTTGGCTTCTCGTACTACTGCGCCTTCTTTTAAACTCTTTTTAACTTGCCTTAGTTTACTACTGCTAATCCTCTGTTTTACTTTTTCTTCTGTATCGCATGCTACATGAAAATTTAAATGAGGGTGGTACACAAACCCTATTGTATTTAGAGCATTTTTATATTGGTTATAATCATTAAAATTGCGAGTTTCGATATAAATTACTTTATGTTTTAAATGTTTAATCACCGTTTTAAACAGTTCTGTAACATGAAGCTCTTCTACTTCTTTAGAAAAAACAGGTCCTCCGAAAATGATCGCCCTACGAGTAAAAGAAGATTTAATTCCATTTTCCTTTTGAATGATTCCAGAAACAAATGCAGTGATTTTTTTGTCATACTCTATAGCAAAAGTAAAGGTCTCATGTCCAGCAGTGATAAAAAAGGAAATTGCTTCTGGTGTTTGGAAAAAACTTGCAGAATCATTTTCAAAAAGCACTTCTAATTGCTTAGGATCTAGTCCGCTGGTACTTGTATGTATGGTGAGCGTTTTAGTCATTATAAAGCTTCTTTATAAATAGATATTAGTTTAGGAGCAACAACTTCTGAATCCAGATGAGAGATACGAATTCTACCTTCCGTTCTTTTTGGATATTGCAATGCTTCATCAATTTTATTAGCTATATCTGTTTTGCTAAAATTGGTAACAAAACATCCAGGTGTATTTCTAATAGTCTCTTCTATATCCCCTACATTAACAGCTACAATTTTACAATTACATGCCATTGCTTCTTTAATTACATTGGGAGAACCTTCCCAAAAACTTGTTAGAACAATTACATCTGCTGCATTAAAATATGCGGGCATTTGTTTGTTAGGAATATCTACGAGTGATTGTAATTCTATATTTTCGTGATTAAGCAATTCGAAAGCACTTTTTGCTAACTGATAGTTTTTCACTTTTCTTTTTGGGTTTGCTGCAAAAAGGATGTGTCGTTTATTAGAATCCCATTGCGTAATTTCTAAGGCTTCTTTCTTCGAAAATGGTCTAAATTTTTTAAAATCTACTCCGTTGGGTAAGACATTTGCTGTTTTAATACCAGAAGATGCTTTCATATCCTGGGATTTTACAATAATCCTTTTCCAGAAAAAGAAATTGAATATTCTGATCAGGTATTTTAATAAAAAAGAAGCTTTTACATCACTTCCCATTAGTGAGACCACCAATGGTTTTCCTCCTGCCAAAGCTGCAACTACAGCGCTAAGGGAATAGTGCGCATGAACAATATCATAAGAATGGTGTTTCAGAAATTTTCTTAGTATAAAAACATGTTTTAGATATCCACTAAGTCCTTTACCTTTGATGGTAAAGAAAGAAACATCATGCCCTAGTTTAATCAGAGAATTACCTTGATTAAAAACAATAGGGGATATTCCATTCTTTGTATTTCCGCTACTTACAAAAAGTACTTCCATAAAAGGCATTATTATTTAATTATTAACTGTGATATATATGCTCGGTATTTTTTATTTTCTTTTTTTCTAAATGTTGCACGATACTATCTGCATATACTTTCTCTACCTCTAGTTTTTTGGTTACAAATTCCCAGTTGTCATTTTTGTGCGTAAAATATCCTTCAGAATAGGGAATCCCTGCTGTACCAAAATACAGGGATTGGAACTCAATCAGATAAAATTCGTTTCCATCAAATACAATATCAATCGAGATATGAGGAACATTCATTTTGGTATAGATTTCTTGTGCAAAATCAAAAAGGCCATCAGGTGCTTCGGCTTCTAATCCGTAGAAATAATTATCATATCCTCCTCCACTGGCTTTAATACCACGCCCTTTTAGCAATGGTCTTTTAAACACATATAGTTTTTCTCCAAAAATGTAAATCTTCCAATCATTTTGAAGATTTGGTATAAAATCTTGTAGTATAAATTTTTGCCGATAT
The DNA here is from genome assembly GCF_900299525.1 of Aquimarina sp. Aq78. Classification (GTDB taxonomy): domain Bacteria; phylum Bacteroidota; class Bacteroidia; order Flavobacteriales; family Flavobacteriaceae; genus Aquimarina. The sequence goes on from NZ_OMKA01000029.1 coordinate 54,754, forward strand.
AAGGATTCTCTTATGTATCCTTTATGTTTAAGAGATCTTCCATAATCTCTTAGGTCACTATTATAATCACGTTGATTTATTTGTTTTACTTTAGCGAGTAGTTCTTTTTCGGATTTTATTAAGCAAACTCCTGTTCCCGAAGCCCCTTCAGAAGTTTTAAAAACAATAGGGTAAGTGATCTTATCCAAATGCATCAAAAGATCTTTCATAGAGCCATAGACCTGAGCATTAATATTGTTTGTTAAGTCTTCGAACTGCCTCATGAGTTCCATAAAAACTTTATTATTATTAGCCCTTAAGTGTTTGTATGCAGGAACTACATTAGCACCAGATAGCTCTAATGCATAAATCATATCTTCTATATAGGATTTATATTTATACCCTATATCCTCTGAAGAGGTGTAGATCACATCTTTACCTTTAAAAGTATTTTTGCTCAGGCTAATTTTGTTGAAATACATATACTCCAACCGAAATCCTATATCACTAAAATAATCAGACAGTTTATCTTTATCCATCCCGCTACGATAAGGACTATCAAAATGTTTAGATCCAAATTTTGCTTTATAATCCATTAATGCTATTATAGACTTCATAGGTGTTTATTTTTGATGAAACAGAATGATTAGACATATTATGTAGTATCGATAAAGACATTAATAATGTGTCTCGATTTTTTTCTGGTGTATAGGGAGATAAATTGGTAAACATTGTATCTAATAGCTTACTATCAAAAAGCAATTGATCATTATTCATTATCGAGCGTAACTCTTTCTCATTTGCTTTGACTCCAGAAATGATACCCAGATTGTCCAAATTGGTTTTTGTAACTTTTTTAAGTAGTTTTTTCTTTAAAAACGGAAGAATAATATTATAAATATACTTAGGGTCTCTTACGTCTATAGGACGATATCCTTTTCCTGTTACCTGGGTGTAAATTTGTTGATTCGTTTTCTTTATGATATCTGTATACAAGTATTGACCTTTCATCCTTTTTATAGGGTTGTCTGTAAAAAAATCATTATTAGCGCCTGCATACTTTGTAGTAAGTAATATTTTTACAAAATTGTAATCTAGAAATGGTGTTCTAACCGAAACGTATTTTTGCTGTAGTGTAATCCACTGTCCAAAGAATTTTCTGAATATCTCTTCAAATACAAAAATGTAAAATTGTTGATTCCTCGTTATATTTTGAGGAAGAGATTTTTTATATTCTATAATTTCTTCAATAAGCTCATCTAATTCTACAGTAAATTCGGATCTATTTAAAACGCGAAGAGGCTCTGCATTTTTAATAGTTTCTACTAATTCTTCTTCGTTTTGTATTTTAAAAACATTTGTCAATGTTTCTGAAGTAACTGCACCAGCAGCATGTAATGCTCTAAACAATTCGCTACCTCCTGCTCCAGACAGTAAATATTTAGAGTTTTCTGATATTTTTTTTGTGCTATATAAAAAATGAGGATATAAAAACCCATTTCCCAGATAACCAGAAGTTGTGTATTCTAGTGCATTTTGGTAATACTCTGACGCTGTATATTTAGTACCCCCAAGATCAAAATATTGATATGGTATTTTTAGAGTTTTGGCATTGGCCAGTGGAATACTTACATCATCATTTTCTGGTTTACCAAAGGAAAATGTTTTAAACTTTTGATGGTGATATGTAGCGCAACTAACCAATGTTCTCCCATCAAAACCACTCGTAAATGCAATATCGAATTCTTCTTTCGGAAAATATTGTTTTGTATTTTTTATGAATAGATTACTTAAGAGATCTACTGTTTTTTTACCTCCTTTTGGATACGGAACAAACAAACTAGAAATATCAAAATGTTTGGTAACAGTAATTTTATCGTTTTTTAAGGTAATAAAAGAATGACAGGCAAGTAAGTTGATATTTTTATATAGTGTTCTATTAAAAAAGCCGTAGTTAAACAAAAGGTTTTCTAGAATATACTTTTTGTCTATTTCTAGTTTTGTAGTAAGATGTTCTTTAATTAAGTGTAATGATGATGAGATTAGGCAATCATTATTCGCATAATAAATAGGTAACATGCTAAAAAAGCTATTGTATATTTTTATAGAATTCTCTTTTGCTACGATTGCATAAAAATGACCTTTAAGTTTAGCAATTTCATAGTCATTAACACTAAAAACTTCTTCGACAGAGCCAATATAATCGCCAATAACTATTACTTTAAAATTTCCAATATTATATTCAAAATAGTTTGCACTGGTAAATGACAAATACCAATCAGCAGTTAACTGGAGTAATTTTTTTTCCTCTGATTTAGAAATCAACTTTTTGTTAAGTAGTATAAAATCGCCCATAGCTTTTCCTGTTTATAATAGTCCTCGATTTGATAGTTTAAATAAATTCCACATCAATATTGCTGCAAAAATGAATGTTAAATAACTCAACCAATGCTGATTACGCTTAGGATATTTTGTAGCGATACCGTCTGCCATAAAAATGATTAAAAATGGTAGGGATAGTATTTGAAATCGATCCTGAAATGATATACCAGATACAGCAAGAATTACAATATATATGATGGCAAATCCGCCAACAAAAATGACTTTTCTATTTTTGGTTTTATAAGCGTTATACAATCCAAGAAATACAAAAAAGTATAAGCAGTTTCGTACTATTTCATTTTGAAAATGCGAATAGATACCTAATTGTGCAGCTTCAAAATCCAATAATGAAGGGAAAGGAGTAATAATTGCACCAGCAATTAAGAGTGGGCTTATAATAGCAGCAGTATAATTTATTCCTCGCTGTTTAGAGGTGTTACTTAACTCGTTCCCGAATTGATCTTTACTTGCCTCTATAGCTATTTCGACATGTTTATCCATTCCTAATTCATTCATTACAAAAAAACTTCCGGCAATAAATAGTATTGAAATAAATATAGATGACATTCTATAATTTTTATTAGAAGTTTTATAGAATAAGATCTGTATTAATACACAAAAGATGAGTAAGGGAGCTAAGATTACCCTGAAATAAAAGATTACTCCGAATTGAAGTAGAATAAGTAGGGAATATAGAACTCTAAACTTCTTCTGTATAATGATTAACTGGGTTAGGTATGCAATATTTGCAATAAGAAATATCATAAATGTTTCTTTTAACAAAAAACCTGTAAACCATAACAATGCAGGCATTAACATCGTAATAATTCCTGCCAGACGAGCTCTTTTTTCATCATATGAAATCCTGGTTATTTGATATATTCTTATCACTGTGATACTCCCCAATACCGCATTAAATATTTTAATAATTAAAATATTCTTTCCAAAAATGAAATAGAAAAAACCAATAATAATAGAAAATCCATAATCAGATTCATTTTTCCAAAAACCAGATAAAACGCCAAATATGTGTCTTCCGTCTTCTATCGCATCTGCTACTAATGATCCAGAATAATGATAGTTCCAGGAGTCTGATGCTGCTATTTCCATCGGCAAATTTGCTGGATCATAGAGCATTGTAAGTACATATAGAACTCCAATCGAAATTAGACGATAAATAAGACTGTGAAGGAAGATTCTTTGTATAAAATTGTCTTTTCTCTCCCAGGATTGAGAATAATATTGTAACCCTGTAACAAAAAGAATAATGGTTCCGAAACCAGCAAATAGAATTGGCAATGGCATAATGTAGGCTGGAAATACCACTATGTGAAGTAACAGTATACCTACTGTAAAAAACATGATAACATTAGTATTTCTCTTTGTCCAGTACATTATGCTGATTTACTTTGATAGGATTCGTTTACCTTTTGTATTTCATAATAGTCTTCAAAACATGATCTGGCATTCGCAGCCATTAATTTTTTATTTTCTTGCGATAATTCAATAAATTTTAGAACAGCGGATGTTAGAGAGGAAACTTCAAAATCTTCAATAAGAAATCCATTATAACCGTCTATGATAATATCTTTAATTCCTCCTGCTGGGGTACTAATTATTGGCACTCCCATTGATAAAGCTTCCAGAATTACAATAGGCATACCCTCTTGGACAGAGCTTACAATCAAGGCATCTGCATCTAGCAAAAAGTCTGCAGCATTTTTTTTTGGCCCAGCCAGGAATACATTAGGAGTATTAATTTTCTTAAGTTCGTTAACCAGAATCGTATCTGTTTCACGCCCTATTTGAATACACATAGCACTAGGGCACTTAACATATACCTCTCTAAAACTCAAGGATAATAGTTTATAGTTTTTATGACGATTTATATTCCCTATCGCCAAAAAACGTTGCCCTTTTTGTGGTTGAATTGGGAAACTATTCCAAAATGTTCTTATTTCACTTTCGGCTCTTTCTGGACAGTGACTTTTTATTCCGTTGGGTATGACTGTTGATTTTAGTTTTGGTAAGTTTTTCTTAAGATCATTATAAATGGTGGGAGCTACACATACGTGTAAAATTCTATTGTTTAAAAAACGAAGTTTATTTAAATACCCAAGTACTAATTTCCAATTTTCGAAACTACTGTGAATAGTATGTATGTAAGACATTTTGGGTTTTACTATTGAGATTCCGTAGATATAGTATAACGGATTATGCAAGTGTACAAAAACAGTTTTTGGAGCCAATTTACCAAGGAGAATATAAAGGCCAATAAATTGTTTTATACTATACTTTTTGGTCCAACCTAATTGATATAGGTCAATGCCTTTTTTTATTTTATCAATATAATTTTTATCCGGATCTGTTTTTTTTAAAGTAACAATACATACATCATTTGATTTTGATTGTTCATTAGCAAGTTGAACAACAAAATTTTCTGCTCCTCCAATATCCAGAGATGATATGACATGTACAATTTTCATTTATAGTTGTTTTCCATATATCCAGCTATCTATTACCCGATGTCCTGTTTGATTATAGGAAACCTGAAAGTTATTAGCTTCTAGGAATTTTGACATTGTAACTTTAATCTCTCGATCATCCTCAAAAAGAAAATCATGGCAGGAGATAGCAATATTCTTAGTAATCTTAATTGCATTTTCCATACCTTCTATCATATGTAGTTCGGACCCTTCAATATTAACCTTAAGAAAATCAATGTTTGTTATATTATTTTCTTCTACAAAATGATCTAAAGTGACCCCGTCTACTTCGATTCCCTTAGATTTTTTATTTATATAATCAACTTGATAATTATTCGTTTCTTCAATCCACAACTTTTGATTGCTATTAGTAATGGCCAGATTTAAATTTTCGGAAGTCTTAATTTGGTTTTTGGCACATAATTCTACAAGTTTTTGATGACTTGCTCTACTAGCTTCTATAGAATATATTTTACCTTCATTTTCTGTTTTTTCATCAAAAAACAACGTTTCTGTTCCTATACCTGCACCAATATCTACAATTACGTCACCTTTTTTAGGTATATAATATTGACATGCTATCCTTTCGATACTTTGATAAAGTTTCTTTTTACTAAAATTGAAATATGGTTGCTGTACCAGATAAAGATATTGCTCTCCATTTTTTAACCAATACATATCATAATCTACATCATATTCTACCCGGTTATTAGAGTCTTCTAACACTCTGCTAATCCATCCTAAAAAAGATGCTTTCCGGGTTTTCCCCGGAATCAAAGTCATAATACCATTAAGTATTCCCGATATTATTTTTTTTAAGATCTGTTTCATCTCTTTAGATTTTTAATATTACCTTGTCATTATCTTACTCGTAATAAGGTTTTTAATTTCAATTAATTCTCTAAATTTTAGCATATAGGATAGTACATAGTATATCCCTAAACTTATTCCTGTTCCTAAGATCAGTTGGATTAAATAGCTACTAAACATTTCACTAATAAAAAATCCTATTCCTGTAGCTACTATACTAACTAACAGATATGGAAGAAGATCTATTAATTGATCGAAACCTGAATAATCGACATACTTCTTGGTATAGTGTGAGTTAATAAAAAACCCGAAAAAAGAAACCAAAACGTAACCTATACTTAAGGGGATCAATCCAAATCTATAGGTCACCAGAATTGCAACAACAGTGAGTACATTTTTTATGAGTTCTAATTTCAAGAATAAATCAGATCTTCCTTTAGCATTCAAAAAATTAAGATTGATATATTGTAGTGGATGAAAAATAATTTCTAACGATAATATCTGAAGTAGAATAACTGTGGGCAGCCATTTACTAGTAATTAAAACCAAAATAATAGGTTTGGCATAAAATATAAGTACTGTAATAATAGGAAATAACAGGAAACCAGTAAGTTTAACACTTCGCTCTAAAAGGTTCTTAACCTTTGAGTCCTCATCAATAACTTTTACTAAAACAGGAAAAGTAACACTTTGAAGAATCGTGGTTACCAAAGTTTCTGGAATTTGTTTAAATAAAGTAGCTCTGGTAAAATATCCCAATTCTTCTGCTTTATAGATTTTACCAATTATAATAAGGTAAATGTTCTTAAAAAATATTTTAAGTAATCCAGAAATCATTAGTTTAGAGCCAAATCCAAAAAGGGTCTTAAAAGATTGTTTATCAAAAATCAAACTAGGTTTCCATTGATTTAAGACCCAGAATAAAATTGCAATTGATAGACTTCTCACAATAGTTTGATACACTAAAGTCCAAACGCCATATCCATTAACTGCCAGATAAATACCAACAATTCCTCCAAGTAGTGCAGAAACAATATTGATTATAGCCAGTGTTTTAAAATCAATTTTGGTGGTAAGAAACGCTCTATGAACAATGGTTGTGGATACAATTATAATATTGATCCCAATAACTTTTATAATATCTACTAGTATTGGTGTTTCATAGAAATCTCCTATAAAACCAGATCCAATAAATAAAATGCCATATAGAATAAAACCTACAATGATATTAAAGAAAAATATTGTAGAATAGTCATTATTATTTACATTTTTTTTCTGTACCAATGCAGTAAAAAACCCACTATCTACTAAGGACTGAGATATTGCAAGAAAAATAGCTATCATTCCGATGAGGCCATAATCTTCTGGCATAAGTATTCTTGCTAATACAATACCTAAAATGAATTGTATCATTAGCGTCGAAAACTTATCAATACTACTCCACACTAATCCAATAGTTGTTTTTCTTTTCAAAATACTCACGAGTAGTTGTTTTTATATAAAATAACCGAATTCTAAAATCAAATCTTATGCTAAAAAATTAGGTATACTGTACTTTTTTTGATCTGTTTAAAAAAGGGTGATACTCTCCTCTTAACGGGCTTAATTCTGCATTTCTAATATCATGTACTAATTGTATGGACGGTTTTGCATCAATCAACCCAAAACCATTATTATTTAGAATTTCTATATAACTTTTGGTGTGTAATTCTGTAAAACCAGAGCTAAATTCAATTTCTTTTCCATCAACCTGGATAGAACGATATGTTCTTTGATTTTTCATTTTAACAGACTCAGGTATATTTTCATAATCTATGGATAGAAACCATCTTACACGTGCTTTTTCTAGTTCTAAATATCCAGAGGCACTATAAAGATCATGTTTGTGCACAATATTCTCTGTTGCTCCTCCAAATATCCAAAGTAGCATATCAAAAAAGTGAACTCCGATATTGGTTGCCATTCCTCCTGACTTGCCAATTTCTCCTTTCCAGGAGCTATTATACCAACTACCTCTTGAGGTAAGATAGGTAAGGTCTATGTCATATATTTTATCCTTGGGCCCTTCATCAATCATTTTTTTTAGAGCTACTATACTATGGTGTAATCGCAGTTGTAAAATTGTATTTACTTTCCTCTCACATTCTTTTTCAATTTCAATTAGAGGTTCTATATTCCAGGGATTCAAAACAAGGGGTTTTTCGCAGATCGCATTGGCTCCTCTGCGAAGTGCCATTCTTATATGCGCATCATGTAAATAATTTGGAGTACAAATACTTACATAATCTAATATAATTCCTTTTCTTCTTTTAAGTTTTTCGAGATGTCTGTCGAAACGTTCAAATTCTACAAAAAAATCGGCATCTGGGAAATAACTATCCAATACTCCTACACTATCAAATTTATCTAATGCAGCAAGAAGGTTATTATTTGTTTCTTTAATAGCTTTAAGGTGCTTTGGAGCCACATAACCTGCTGCGCCAATCAATGCAAAGTTTTTTTTCATCATCATGTCTTTTTTAGTTACACTTTAAGAGATTCAATCACGTATCTGATATTACAGAATGGGGTATAGTAGGAATTAAAATTCCTTTTTGACAGGTTGTGTTTTAAAAACTTGTTGATTCTTTAATTCATATATCTCATTGCTTTCGGGGCAGACTGCAATGCCGTCTTTATCAAACTCTAAACGATGACCATACTCACTCATCCATCCAATTTGCCTGGCTGGATTTCCTACAACCAGTGCATATGGTTTTATATTTTTGGTTACAACGGCTCCGGCTCCGATAAAAGCATATGTGCCAATATCATGACCACAAACTATGGTTGCGTTTGCTCCAATCGTTGCTCCTTCACCTACGTTTGTTTTACTATATAGTCCTCTTCTATTCACTCCACTCCTAGGGTTTACAACATTAGTAAATACACACGATGGACCCAGAAATACATCATCTTCACAAACAACACCGGTATATACCGATACGTTATTTTGTATTTTTACATTATCACCTATAATAACCTGTGGAGAGATCACTACATTCTGGCCGATATTGCAATGTTTACCTATACTACAGTCAATCATAATATGAGAGAAATGCCATATTTTGGTATCGCTACCAATGTTGCATCCATGATCTATTATTGCAGTTTCATGTACATAATAGTTTAGTTTCATATATTATATTTAATTATATCTCACTTATTTATAACCACATTACAACCGAAATAGAATGTTGTAAATGATTTGCGTTTCCTGGAGTATTGTTATCCATAGAAAATTTTCCTAATGTTTGAAAATTAAGCCACATATACACCCCAAGTCTAATGTTTAAACCTAGCCCAATATTTAATGTATTATTAATAACTTCGTTAAAAAAATTTCCTCCCCATCCACCTATCAAATAACCAGTGTATTCTGCATGTCTTGGATCGTTCCAATAGTTAGATGTATAGTTTTTAACCATCAAGTCAACGGCAAAATAATTGATAGTTTCTACACTAAAAACGCTATTTATTTTTTTGCCACTCTGAAATTTATTGATTGATGTTGATAGCTCAATTCCATAATCATAATCAAACCTTTTTTCTACTGTAATTTTTAATAAGCGTGACAAATTCCAATTATCTTCAATATTGAGTAATTCATCAAAACGACTTCCAGAATTATCTACAACATTTAGCCCCAAACCTACAACCCAAGGATCCTCTTCTTGTGCATAAGCAAAAGAAAAATTTATAACAAATAAGACCAGCAACAGAAGTCGTGTCAAAATCATATTTTATGATCACCATATATGTGTTTCTTTCGTTATATTAATCAATTACAGGGGTTACAAATTGACTAATACATTTGATCGGGGTAGATCAATAAAGAATTTTTAATAATTCTTCTAAAACACTTTTAATTACTCGTGAACTATATAAATTTATTTGACAAATGTGACTAATGAGATATATCATAAACCTTGTAGCTTCTTTTTTTAAGATTTATTTAGATATCTTCTATGTAAATTTAGCAGATTTTTTTTTAAGTCAATTACTGTTTTACCGCAAAAATACAACTGCCTATAGCTATTTCATATATTTTAGACTCATATAAGTTTATGTATCAACTCTTTAAAAATCTATCATCTAATATATGACGACGGCCTTTGTTTTACAATAATAGCAAGAATATGATCAGAAATTCATTAGTATTCAACACCTTATTATATTTATTGAATTTATTTTCTTTAACTGAGAAAAGTTAAGAGGAAGATTTGCATCTATATTAGGATAATGCTTATTATCATTATTTGTTTAATTTTCAAAATTGACCTTTACAGTTTTTAAAACAAATCATGTTCTGGCCATTTAGATATCGTTATAACCTCTTTATAAAAAGCATTCCTAAATTTATCCTCGACTATATCCGGATGATGATCTGCTCTTTTATTAAATAATACAACAAAACTTAATGTATCGTTATGTCTACTAATAATTCCAGATGTGCCTGCCATAGAACCAGTATGGTACCAACTAGAAGAACCAAGATATAAATTATTAAGTAATGAATTTGAGATAATATCTGGTTTAGAGGGGTTTCTATCAATTTTGACTATAAAGCGGGCCAGATCTGTTGCAGAAGCAATCCATCCAGCGGGAGAATCCATTCGTGTAATGTTTAAGTCATAAGGATTAAAATTACCCTGATAGTATGTCACTTCATTTGGAAATCTATCATTTAAAGTATTCTTCCCAATTTTCATTTTAGAAATTCCGCATGGTTCTAGAATATTTGATTTAACGTATGCTTCATAAGAAACTTTTGTAATCTTTTCTATGATTCTTCCTAGTATACTATATCCAAAATTAAGGTAATAATATACTGAACCCGGAGGATTGGCTAACTTTCTACGTAATACCATATCAGTTATCAACTCATCCAAAGGTTTATTAAAATCCGAAAACATGGGATCATTTGGAGAGTTCTCCCAACCAGATTCATGGTTTAAAAGCTGTCTAACAGTAATTAATTCTTTATTAGAATTAGCAGGTGGGGCTCCATAATCGTTTCCTAAAACCCCATCTGGTCCAAAAACTTTCTGATCAAGAGATAACAAACCATCTTCAACTAATTTTAGAATAGCAATTGCAGTAATAGGTTTTGATATACTTGCTATTCTATACAGGTCATGGTTAGCTGCTTTTTTATTAATTATTTTATTAGAATAGCCAAAAGAATTGGCATACACAAGCTTTTCATTTCTAATAACTGCGATACTGGCACCAGGAATATTATATGTAACCATTTGATTTTTCACAACGCTATCTAATCCTTCAAAAATTGGATTTGAATTGACAGGTAAATCATCATCTTTTTGGCAGTTAACAAATAATATAAGACTAATTAATCCTACAATCAATCGAATTGATAATAGTTTGACATTCATAGAAGTGTTTTTTTATGCTATGACTTCTATAAATCTAATCATTTATTTCTTAAGTGTTTTTCAGTAAAAAAGAAGCTGTACAATCAACGAATTATATTCTAATGAAGCATCCTAGAATTCAATTACCGTCTAAGCTTCTCCTGTAGGGCCAAAATTCATCGGAATAGGTGCTTGTTCATAATCTTTAATTTCTCCATGAGCAGCTTCAAATCGATTTACATTATCACTAAGCGCTTTTAATAATCTTTTGGCATGCTGCGGAGTTAAAATAATTCTGCTTTTCACCTTACTTTTTGGTCTACCCGGCATAATGTTCACGAAATCAACTACAAATTCTGAAACTGAATGGTTAATAATTGCAAGATTACTATAGGTCCCGTCTGCAACATCTTCATCTAGCTCTATATTCAATTGATTTTGTTTCTGATTTTTATTATCTGCCATATCTAATTTTATTTTAGAATCGTTTGATCAAAAAAAAGCCTGCCTAAAAAGGCAGGCTATTTATATTAGTTATAATTAACTTCTTGTCGCTGTTCCATTCGTTCTTCAAACTCTTCGTTTGAACCAACAATGATACTTTCATAGTCTCTCATTCCTGTTCCTGCTGGTATTCTATGTCCAACAATCACGTTCTCTTTAAGACCTTCAAGGTCATCAATTTTACCGCTTACAGCAGCTTCATTTAACACTTTTGTTGTTTCCTGGAATGACGCTGCAGAGATAAAGGACTTAGTTTGTAGCGAAGCTCTTGTAATACCTTGCAGTATTGGAGTCGCTGTAGCAGGAGAAACATCTCTTGCAGTAACTAGGTTTTTATCATCTCTACGTAAAGCAGAATTTTCATCTCTTAAATCACGTGGAGAAATTATCTGTCCTTCTTTAAGGTTTTCACTATCTCCCGAATCTTCAACAACCTTCATTCCGAAGATCTCATCATTTTCTTCGATAAAATCAGCTTTATGTACTAATTGATTCTCAAGGAAAATAGTATCTCCCGGATCCTGAATTCTTACTTTACGCATCATTTGACGTACTACTACTTCAAAATGCTTATCATTAATTTTCACACCCTGTAATCGATATACTTCTTGTACTTCATTAACCAAATACTGCTGTACTGCAGAAGGGCCTTTGATTTTAAGTATATCTTCTGGCGTAGTAGATCCATCTGATAATGGCATTCCTGCACGAACATAATCATTTTCCTGAACAAGAATTTGATTAGAAAGTTTTACAAGATACTTTTTAATTTCTCCTATTCTGGATTCTACGATAATCTCACGATTACCACGTTTGATTTTTCCAAATGATACTACACCATCAATTTCACTAACCACAGCTGGGTTAGAAGGGTTACGTGCTTCGAATAATTCTGTTACTCTTGGAAGACCTCCTGTAATATCACCTGCTTTGGCAGACTTACGAGGAATCTTAACCAAGATTTTACCTACCTTAATCTTATCATTATCATCCACCATAAGGTGAGCTCCAACTGGTAAGTTATAAGAACGTAGCACTTCATCTCCTTTTCCTAATACATGTAATGTTGGTATCTTTTTCTTATCACGAGATTCAGAAATTACTTTTTCCTGGAAACCAGTTTGTTCATCAATCTCTACTTGATAAGTAATACCTTGTTCAATATTTTCATATCGTACTTTACCAGCAAACTCAGAGATAATCACTCCATTATATGGATCCCACTGACAGATTACATGTTCTTCACCTATTTTATCTCCGTCCTGAATAAATAATTGAGAACCGTAAGGAATTAAGTTTGTACTTAAGACAATCTTAGTTTTTGGATCAATGATTTTAACTTCTGATGTACGAGAAATTACTACATCGATCTCATTACCCTCACCATCTTCTCCTTTAACAGTTTTAAGCTCTTCAATTTCAGCTTTACCGGCAAATTTAGATTTTAATTGATTTTCTTCAGAAATGTTACCTGCAATACCTCCCACGTGGAATGTACGTAATGTAAGCTGTGTACCAGGCTCTCCAATAGATTGAGCAGCTACAACACCAACGGCTTCACCACGCTGTACTGTTTTTCCAGTGGCAAGGTTACGACCATAACATTTTACACAAATTCCTTTCTTTGCTTCACATGTAAGTGCAGAACGAACTTCTACAGATTCTACAGGAGAATTCTCAATAATCTTAGCAACTTCATCATTAATTTCTACACCAGCTTCTGCTAATACTTCTTGAGTTAATGGATTAATAACATCCTGCAACGAAGTTCTTCCTACTATTCTAGCAGCAAGTCCTTCTATGATTTCCTCATTTTTCTTTAACGGGGTTACTTCTACACCTCTAAGCGTACCACAATCCTCTATATTAACAATAACATCCTGAGCAACATCAACCAAACGACGTGTAAGATATCCTGCATCCGCAGTTTTAAGAGCGGTATCTGCAAGACCTTTACGAGCACCGTGAGTAGAAATAAAGTACTCAAGGATAGAAAGTCCTTCTTTAAAGTTAGAAAGAATTGGGTTTTCAATAATTTCTCCACCAGCAGAACTTGCTTTCTTCGGTTTCGCCATCAATCCACGCATTCCGGTTAACTGACGAATCTGTTCTTTAGATCCCCTTGCACCAGAGTCAAGCATCATATACACCGAATTGAATCCTTGTTGATCTTCACGAATACGCTTCATAGACAATTCTGTCAACTCAGCATTTGTAGATGTCCAGATATCAATTACCTGATTATAACGCTCATTATTGGTAATAAGACCCATATTATAGTTTGCTACAATATTGTCTACCTGTGAATTTGCATCAGCAATCATGGTATGTTTCTCTTTAGGAATAATAATATCTCCTAAACTGAATGATAATCCTCCCTGGAATGCAAAATTATATCCTAATGTTTTGATTTCATCTAAGAATTCTGCTGTTTCAGGAACACTTGTTACTTTCAAAATACCTCCGATAATATCCCTAAGTGATTTTTTCGTCAATACTTCGTTAATATATCCTGCTTTTTCAGGAACTTTCTCATTAAATAAAACTCTACCTGTAGTAGTTTCTATTATTTTAGTTACTAGTTCTCCTTCTTCAATATCTTGAGTTCTAACTTTGATATTAGCATTAATATCTAATCTCTTTTCATTATAAGCTATAACTACTTCTTCTGGAGAGTAGAACGTTAAGTCTTCTCCTTTTATTTCTAATTCTGGAGTAGATCTACGAGACTTAGTCATATAATAAAGACCCAAGACCATATCCTGAGAAGGAACTGTTACTGGTGATCCATTAGCAGGGTTAAGAATGTTGTGTGATGCTAACATCAACAACTGAGATTCTAAAATTGCTTCTGGTCCTAATGGTAAGTGCACTGCCATTTGATCTCCATCAAAATCGGCATTAAATGCAGTACAAACCAATGGGTGTAACTGTATTGCTTTACCTTCAATAAGTTTAGGCTGAAATGCCTGTATACCCAGACGGTGAAGCGTAGGAGCACGGTTTAGTAATACCGGATGTCCTTTTAAGACATTCTCTAAGATATCCCAAACTACAGGCTCTTTTCTATCTATAATTTTCTTTGCAGATTTTACTGTCTTTACAATACCACGTTCGATCAGTTTTCTGATTACAAATGGTTTATAAAGTTCTGCAGCCATATTCTTTGGAAGACCACATTCGAATAATTTCAATTCTGGTCCAACAACAATCACAGAACGTGCTGAATAATCCACACGTTTACCAAGTAAGTTCTGACGGAAACGTCCTTGCTTACCTTTTAAAGAATCAGATAATGATTTTAACGGTCTGTTAGAATCTGTTTTAACAGCAGAAGCCTTACGTGTATTATCAAATAATGAATCTACAGACTCCTGAAGCATACGCTTTTCGTTACGTAAAATAACTTCTGGAGCTTTAATTTCCATCAAACGCTTCAAACGATTATTACGTATAATCACACGACGATACAAATCATTTAAATCTGAAGTTGCAAAACGACCTCCATCAAGTGGCACCAAAGGACGTAATTCTGGTGGAATTACCGGTACAACTTTTAGAACCATCCATTCTGGATTGTTTTCTCTATTTTTATTTGCATCACGGAAAGACTCAACAACCTGAAGACGTTTTAATGCTTCTGTTTTACGTTGTTTAGACGTTTCGTTATTTGCTTTATGTCTTAGTTCATAAGATAGTGCATCAAGATCAATTCTTCTTAAGATCTCGATAAGACACTCTGCTCCCATCTTTGCGATAAACTTATTAGGGTCTGTATCATCAAGATATAGATTTTCTTGAGGAAGGCTATCTAAAATATTTAAATATTCTTCTTCTGTAAGGAAGTCCATTTTCTGAACAGCTTCACCTTCTTCGTTTTTGGCAATACCAGGTTGAATTACTACGTAACGTTCGTAGTAAATAATCATATCTAATTTCTTAGATGGAAGTCCTAATAAATATCCTATTTTATTTGGTAAAGAACGGAAATACCAGATGTGTGCCACAGGAACAACTAAGTTAATGTGCCCTACTCGGTCTCTACGAACTTTCTTTTCGGTAACTTCTACTCCACATCGATCACAAACAATACCTTTGTAACGAATTCTTTTATATTTACCACAAGCACATTCAAAGTCCTTTACAGGTCCAAAAATACGCTCACAGAACAAACCATCACGCTCGGGTTTGTGAGTACGATAATTGATAGTTTCGGGTTTTAGCACTTCTCCCTGAGATGCCGCTAAAATTGACTCAGGAGATGCTAAACCTATAGAGATTTTGTTAAATCTCTTTACTGTATTCTTATCATTATTTCTTGCCATAATATATGGTTGCTAAAGAATTATTGTAATTTAAAATTGAATAGTTTTATGTTTCATTCGTACCCTTCGACTTCTCTCAGGGTACGAATTAGCATTTACTATTCTTCTAATCTGATATCCAGACCCAGACCTTTTAATTCGTGCATTAATACATTAAAAGATTCTGGTAATCCTGGTTCTGGCATAGGTTCACCTTTAACAATACTTTCGTATGTCTTAGCTCTTCCTATAACATCATCAGATTTTACCGTCAATATCTCACGTAAGGTTGCAGAAGCACCATAAGCTTCTAGCGCCCAAACTTCCATCTCTCCAAAACGCTGACCTCCAAATTGAGCCTTACCACCAAGTGGTTGTTGAGTAATCAACGAGTAAGGACCTATAGAACGTGCATGCATCTTATCATCTACCATGTGACCAAGCTTAAGCATGTAAATCACACCTACAGTAGCTGGCTGGTGGAAACGATCTCCCGTTCCTCCATCATAAAGATAGGTATGTCCAAATCTTGGAATTCCCGCTTCATCTGTAAATTCATTAATCTGATCTAAAGATGCTCCATCAAAAATCGGGGTAGCATATTTTCTACCTAATTTTTGTCCGGCCCATCCTAATACTGTTTCATAAATCTGACCAATGTTCATACGAGATGGTACCCCAAGTGGATTTAATACGATATCTACTGGTGTTCCATCTTCTAAGAATGGCATATCTTCTTCTCTTACAATACGAGCAACAATACCTTTGTTACCGTGACGACCTGCCATCTTATCACCTACTTTTAGCTTACGTTTCTTAGCGATATAAACTTTAGCAAGTTTTATAATTCCAGAAGGTAATTCATCTCCTACAGAGATTGTAAATTTCTCTCTTCGAAGATTACCTTGTAAATCATTTTCTTTAATCTTGTAGTTATGGATAAGATCCGCAACCATACTATTTAAAGCATCATCGGTAGTCCATGTTCCTTTAGTAAGGTGAGCATAATCATCAACACTATTAAGCATTTTCTGAGTATACTTTTTACCTTTAGGAAGCACTTCTTCTCCTAGGTCGTTCATAACTCCCTGAGAAGTTTTACCACCAACGATAGCAAATAATTTGTCTACCAATTCAGATTTTAGTAATTCGAATTTTGTATCGTATGATCTTTCTAAAGTCTCAATATCTTCTTTATCCTGAGAACGTTTTCTCTTATCTTTTATAGCACGGGCAAATAATTTTTTATCAATTACCACACCATGTAAAGAAGGAGAAGCTTTTAAAGAAGCATCTTTAACATCTCCTGCTTTATCTCCAAAGATTGCTCTTAACAGTTTCTCTTCTGGAGTAGGATCACTTTCTCCTTTCGGAGTAATTTTCCCAATAAGAATATCCCCTGGTTTGATTTCTGCACCAACACGGATCATTCCGTTTTCATCAAGATCTTTAGTAGCTTCTTCTGAAACGTTAGGAATATCATTAGTTAATTCTTCATTACCTAATTTAGTATCTCTAACCTCAAGAGAATATTCATCAATATGAATCGAAGTAAAGATATCTTCTCGTACTACTTTTTCAGAAATCACAATCGCATCCTCAAAGTTATACCCTTTCCAAGGCATAAAGGCTACTTTCATATTTCTACCAAGTGCAAGTTCTCCTTTTTCTGTAGCGTATCCTTGACATAATACTTGACCTTTTTTAACACGATCGCCAACATTAACGATTGGTTTAAGGTTTATATTAGTACCTTGATTCGTTTTACGGAATTTTATTAATTCATATGTTTTAGAATCACTATCAAAGCTTACCATTCTCTGCTCCTCTGTTCTATCGTACTTAATGGTAATCTTTTGTGCATCTACATATTCAACTACTCCTTCTCCTTCAGCATTAATCAATACTCTAGAATCCGAAGCTACCTGACGTTCTAATCCTGTACCTACAATAGGAGCATCAACTCTTAATAATGGCACTGCCTGGCGCATCATGTTTGATCCCATCAATGCACGGTTTGCATCATCATGTTCTAAGAACGGAATTAAAGATGCAGAAATAGATGCTATTTGATTAGGAGCAACATCGGCATAATTTACATTAGTTGGATCAATTACCGGGAAATCACCTTCCATACGAGCAATTACCTTATCTGTAGTAATATTTCCTTCATCGGTCATAGGAATGTTAGCTTGCGCTATCAATTTCTCCTCTTCCTCTTCTGCACTTAAATATCTATATTCTGCTACATCAACCTTACCATCAGTAACTTTACGATATGGAGTTTCTAAGAATCCCATAGAGTTTACTTTAGCAAAAACGGCTAATGATGATATTAAACCAATATTTGGTCCTTCAGGAGTTTCAATTGGACACAAACGACCATAATGCGTATAATGTACATCTCGAACCTCAAATCCAGCACGTTCTCTTGATAAACCTCCAGGCCCAAGAGCAGAAAGTCTACGCTTATGTGTAATCTCTGCTAATGGATTTGTTTGATCCATAAATTGAGATAGCTGATTTGTACCAAAGAACGAATTAATTACAGATGATAAGGTTTTAGCATTGATCAAATCAATTGGTGTAAATACCTCGTTATCTCTAACATTCATACGCTCACGGATGGTACGAGCCATACGTGCCAAACCAACACCAAACTGTTGTGATAATTGTTCTCCCACTGTTCTAACACGACGGTTAGAAAGGTGATCGATATCATCAATTTCAGCTTTAGAATTAATTAACTCTATTAAGTATTTTATGATGGTAATAATATCTTCTTTGGTAAGCACTTGCTTATCCATTGCGATATCAAGTCCCAATTTCTTATTCATTCTATAACGACCTACTTCACCAAGGTTGTAACGTTGATCAGAGAAGAATAACTTGTCAATAATACCTCTTGCAGTTTCTTCATCAGGCGGTTCTGCATTACGTAATTGACGGTATATATGTTCTACCGCTTCTTTTTCAGAGTTGGTAGGATCTTTTTGTAAAGTATTATGGATAATTGCATAATCTCCTTTTTGATTATCTTCTTTATGAAGCAAAATAGTTTTTGCTCCAGAATCTATAATCTCGTCAAGGTGATCTTTATCCAAAATAGTATCACGGTCTAAAACGATCTCATTACGCTCAATAGATACAACTTCTCCTGTATCTTCATCCACAAAATCTTCATGCCATGTATTCAATACACGAGCTGCTAACTTACGTCCTAAAACTTTTTTCAATCCGGATTTAGAAACTTTTACCTCTTCTGCAAGGTCAAATATTTCTAAAATATCTTTATCACGTTCAAAACCAATTGCACGGAAAAGCGTAGTTACCGGTAATTTTTTCTTTCTATCGATATAAGCGTACATTACACTATTGATATCGGTAGCAAATTCTATCCAAGAACCTTTAAAAGGAATTACTCTTGCAGAATATAATTTAGTTCCATTGGCATGGAATGATTGTCCAAAGAATACTCCTGGCGAACGGTGTAATTGAGATACGACTACTCGCTCTGCCCCATTAATACAAAAAGTACCGCTGGGTGTCATATAAGGAATTGTACCTAGGTACACATCCTGAACAATAGTCTCAAAATCTTCGTGTTCTGGATCTGTACAGAATAATTTTAGACGGGCTTTTAAAGGTACACTATAGGTAAGACCTCTTTCTATACACTCCTGCAGATCATATCTTGGAGGGTCTACAAAGTAATCTAAAAACTCTAGTACAAATTGATTACGAGTATCCGTAATCGGGAAGTTTTCCATGAAGGTATTATATAAACCTTCGTTTCCTCTTTCTTCAGATTTTGTTTCTAGTTGAAAGAAATCCTGGAAGGATTTGATCTGAATATCTAGGAAGTCAGGATAATCAGGTCTATTCTTTACAGAAGAGAAATTCAATCTTTCAGTTTGCGTTGCTAACATCAATGGACGGAATTAAATTAAAATTTAAAAAAGGGTGCGTATTTTACAACTTAATGTTTATATACGCAAAATGGTTTAGACCTCATCAGGCATCATTGCATGATGGGTCTAAACCTATATGTCAATATATGGTAAGCTTACTTAAGCTCAACCTCAGCTCCAGCCTCTTCTAATTGTGCTTTAAGAGCTTCTGCTTCATCTTTAGATATTCCTTCTTTGATTGCTTTAGGAGCTTCATCAACTAATCCTTTAGCATCTTTAAGACCAAGACCAGTAAGTTCTTTTACAAGTTTCACAACAGCTAGTTTAGCACCACCTGCAGCCTTAAGGATTACATCAAATTCTGTTTTTTCTTCAGCAGCATCTCCACCAGCAGCACCACCGCCAGCAGCTACAGCTACTGCAGCAGCAGCAGGTTCGATACCGTATTCTTCTTTTAATATATCAGCTAATTCATTAACTTCTTTTACTGTTAAGTTAACTAATTGTTCTGCGAAATCTTTTAAATCTGCCATTTTCTATCGTTTTAAATAATTTTTTTTAATTGAAATATAATTGTTAAAAAGTGCGTACACTACTATTAATTATCCTTCTTTTTCGGATAATGTTTTAAGGATACCGGCTATAGTACCACCACTTGACTTTAATGCTGAAATAACATTCTTAGCAGGTGACTGTAATAGACCAATAATGTCTCCGATAACTTCTTCTTTAGATTTAATATTAACTAAAGCGTCTAAGTTTTCATCACCAACATATACTGCCTCTTCTATAAATGCTCCTTTTAATACAGGTTTTTCGGATTTCTTACGAAACTCCTTAATAACCTTTGCTGGTGCATTACCGGTTTCAGCAAACATAATGGATGTATTACCTTTTAATGTTGTTGGTAATTCTCCAAAATCTTTATCTGAATTCTCCATTGCTTTTGCAAGGAGTGTGTTCTTAACTACTTTTAATGATACATTAGCTTTAAAACAAGCTCTACGTAAATTTGAAGTTGTTCCTGCATCTAAACCTGAAATATCAGCTAAATAGATATTAGTGTTATCAGCTAACTGAGCAGTTAAGTCATCAATTACTAGTGATTTTTCTTCTCTTGTCATAATTACCCAGCATAGTTTTTAGTATCAATCTCTACACCAGGACTCATTGTAGAAGATATATATATTGACTTAATATATATTCCTTTTGCAGTCTGTGGTTTCAACTTTACTAATGTTGTTAATAATTCTTTAGCATTTCCAGCTATTTTATCGGCGTCGAAAGAAGATTTACCTATTGCTGCGTGAACAATACCAGTTTTATCTACTTTAAAATCAATTTTACCAGCCTTTACATCAGAAACTGCTTTTGCAACATCCATAGTTACTGTTCCTGTTTTTGGGTTAGGCATTAATCCACGAGGTCCTAATACTCTACCCAATGGTCCTAATTTACCCATAACACTAGGCATAGTGATGATTACATCAACATCTGTCCATCCGCCTTTGATTTTATCAAGATATTCATCAAGACCAACGAAATCAGCGCCAGCTTCTTTTGCTTCAGCTTCTTTATCTGGTGTTACTAATGCTAATACTTTAACATCTTTTCCTGTTCCGTGAGGTAATGTTACCACACCACGTACCATTTGATTCGCTTTACGTGGATCTACGTTCAAACGAACAGCAAGATCTACAGAAGCATCAAAATTTACGCTTGTTATTTCTTTTATTAAAGAAGAAGCTTCTTCTACCGAATATGCTTTGTTGCTATCAACCTTAGCTTTCGCTTCTTTTTGCTTTTTAGTTACTTTTGCCATTTTGTAAACGTTTTTGGATTAAAAAGGAGCTTGTCCTTTTACAGTTACACCCATTGAACGAGCGGTACCAGCAATCATTTTCATAGCAGACTCTACAGTAAATGCATTTAAATCCTGCATTTTATCTTCTGCGATTGCACGAACTTGATCCCAAGTAACACTAGCTACTTTTTTACGATTAGGCTCTCCAGAACCTTTTTTCTGTTTTGCTGCTTCCAGTATCTGAACAGCTGCTGGTGGAGTTTTAATAACAAAGTCAAAAGACTTGTCTGTGTACACATTAATTACAACTGGTAATACTTTACCCGCTTTATCTTGTGTTCTACCATTGAATTGCTTACAGAATTCCATGATATTTACTCCGGCAGCACCTAAAGCAGGTCCAACTGGTGGGGATGGGTTTGCCGCTCCTCCACGCACTTGTAATTTTACTACTTTACCTATCTCTTTTGCCATTTTTCTAATTTTAAATTAGAATTGTTCTATAAGTGGAAGCAAAAGAACAACTCTGGATCTATAATGTAACAATTATTATATTTTTTCTACTTGCATATAACTTAATTCTAATGGTGTTTTTCTTCCGAAAATTTTAACCATTACTTCAAGTTTACGCTTCTCTTCATTTACTTTTTCAACAGTACCATTAAATCCATTAAATGGTCCATCGATAACTTTTACTGTTTCTCCTACTGTATAAGGAATCGCAACATTATCAGTTTTAACTGCAAGTTCATCGACCTTACCTAACATTCTATTAATTTCTGCCTTTCTTAGCGGCACAGGATCTCCTCCTTTTACTTCACCAAGAAAACCTATTACACCATTAATAGATTTAATTATATGTGGTATTTCTCCAGAAAGGTTAGCTTCTATCATAACATAACCAGGAAAATACACTCTTTCTTTATTTATTTTTTTTCCATTACGGATTTGCACTACTTTTTCTGTAGGAACAAGAATCTGCGAAACATAATCTTCAAGTCCCATATGAGCAATCTCACGCTCAATATAGTCTTTAACTTTATTTTCCTGACCGCTTACCGCTCTTACCACGTACCATTTCTTCGTATTATCTACTTCAGCCATTTTAACAATTTAAGATTTAACTAAAGAAAAATAATATTCTATCACATTACTAAATGCAGTATCTATACCCCATATAACTAGGGAAAAAATAACCGAAAAAACGATTACAATCAAAGTAAGTCTTTGTGCTTCTGCCCAAGGGGTCCAAGTCACATGATTCTTTAACTCGTTATATGATTCTGCAATGTAATTTACTAGTCCAGCCATCTTATTTATTTTTTAAACGAATTAAAACAAATTTTAATTTCGTTATAAAACTCATTATTACAACAATCGATATCGTACTATAAACAATATTGATTGACTTTGCACGGGTTGAGAGACTCGAACTCCCGACACCTGGTTTTGGAGACCAGTGCTCTACCAACTGAGCTAAACCCGTAACATAAGTCAAGGTATTCGTATCAACGAATACCTTAACTTTTATATACTATATTGTATTAGTCTAAAATTTCAGTTACCTGACCGGCACCTACTGTTCTACCACCCTCACGGATTGCAAAACGAAGACCTACATTCATTGCAATAGTCTGAATTAGCTCAACAGTAATTGTTAAGTTATCTCCAGGCATTACCATTTCAACTCCATCAGGAAGAGCAATATTTCCTGTTACATCAGTTGTACGTACATAAAACTGAGGACGGTAGTTATTATGGAATGGAGTGTGACGTCCACCTTCTTCTTTCTTAAGGATATACACCTCAGCTTTGAATTTTTTATGTGGAGTTACAGAACCAGGCTTAGTGATTACCATACCACGAGAAATTTGAGTTTTCTCAATTCCTCTTAATAAGATACCAGCATTATCTCCAGCCTCACCTCTATCAAGGATCTGACGGAACATTTCGATACCAGTTATAGTAGAAGTAAGCTTTTCAGCTCCCATACCAATAATCTCTACTGGATCTCCTGTATTAGCGATTCCTGTTTCTATACGACCTGTAGCAACAGTACCACGACCAGTAATAGAAAATACATCTTCAATCGGCATTAAGAAATCTTTCTCAACATCACGCTTTGGTAACTCGATCCAATCATCTACAGCAGCCATAAGCTCCATCACAGTATCAACCCATTTTTGTTCTCCATTAAGAGCTCCAAGTGCAGATCCAGAAATTACAGGACCATTATCACCGTCATACTCATAGAAAGAAAGAAGATCTCTTACTTCCATTTCAACAAGCTCTAATAATTCCTCATCATCAACCATATCCACTTTATTAAGGAATACAACGATTCTAGGAATACCTACCTGGCGACCTAAAAGTATATGTTCACGTGTTTGTGGCATAGGACCATCTGTAGCAGCAACTACTAAGATCGCTCCGTCCATTTGAGCAGCACCAGTAACCATGTTCTTTACATAATCGGCGTGACCTGGACAATCAACGTGTGCATAATGACGATTCTCCGTTTGATACTCAACATGAGATGTATTAATAGTAATACCTCTTTCTTTTTCTTCAGGAGCGTTATCGATTTGATCGAAATCTCTTGCTTCAGAAAGACCTGCATCTGCTAATACTTTAGTAATCGCAGCAGTTAAAGTCGTTTTACCGTGATCAACGTGTCCAATAGTACCAATATTTAAGTGCGGTTTGGAACGATCAAAAGTTTCCTTTGCCATAATTAATTTATTTAATCTAAGTTATATATTAGTGTTCAATTTAAAATTCTGAACCTAGAGCCAATGACGAGATTTGAACTCGTGACCTCTTCCTTACCAAGGAAACGCTCTACCCCTGAGCTACACCGGCTTTTTACACGAGTATAATGACAAATCAGAGCACTTTCATTAGCATAAGAAAGGAATCCGATCAATCATTACATTTATGTTAAAAATCCAACCTTAATTAGTTCATAATTAAGATTTGCTCTATTTTAAAGCTAAAAACCCCAAAAATAAGGCTTCACTCTCTATGCAAGTTTTTCATCCTGCTTTCTTTTACCGAACATATAAAATTCAAAGAAAATCATTTATCGGTTAAAGAAAATTCTTAGAGCGGGAGACCAGGTTCGAACTGGCGACATTCAGCTTGGAAGGCTGACGCTCTACCAACTGAGCTACTCCCGCTTTTAGTCCTGAACATAAAGGATCAGAACAGAATTTTATTTTTAACTTCTTAAAAAAAAAGCATCTTTAATCAATGCTAATTTTTAAATTATGTGGGGAGAGCAGGATTCGAACCTGCGAAGACGTAGTCAGCAGATTTACAGTCTGCCCTCGTTGGCCGCTTGAGTATCTCCCCAATTAAAAAAATTCAATATTTTAAAATGAACTTATTGAATTTTGAGTGCGCAAAAATAGTCATTTATTTTACAATTCAAAATTCTATTCAAAAAGCTTTCCTTTTTATTAAAAAAATTAGCTTTTTTAGAGCCGATGGAGGGACTCGAACCCACGACCTGCTGATTACAAATCAGCTGCTCTAGCCAGCTGAGCTACATCGGCTTTTCACTATGTTTTAGAACATAAAAAAGTCCGCTATTTCTAACGGACTGCAAATGTATAGAATTTATTTCTTTCACAAAACTATTTTTCAAAAAAAATAATCAAACATGTGTATTTAATTTTTCTTTACGTTTTCTAAGCTGTCTTTCTAATGAACTAACACACTCATCCACACCTTCTTCGAAAGATTTATTAACTTTCTTGATTATAAATTCATCTCCTGGCACACTTAACAAAATCTCTGTAATTTTATTTTCTTTACCACTTGTATTCATAACTTTCAAAAATACATCTGCGTGAATTATTCGATTAAAATGAGTCTCTAACTTATCTAATTTAGTTTGAGTAAAATCCACTAACTTTTGATCTGCATTAAAATTTACGGACTGCAAGTTCACTTTCATAGGTTGTTAGTTTTATTAGGTTGAACAAAATTTTAAGCCAAAAAAGATTGATAAAGCTAACAACTCATCTTTTATTTTTTATTTCTTGGATGAGATTGCTTATATACTTTTGTTAACTGAGCTACACTATGATGAGTATATATCTGAGTAGCAGCTAAACTGGAATGTCCAAGCAATTCTTTTACAGCATTTAGGTTTGCCCCTTCATTTAGCAAATGTGTCGCAAAAGAATGTCTTAAAATATGCGGACTCTTTTTTACTTTAGAAGATGCCTTACTAAAATAACTATTTATAATGCGATATACAAGTGTTTCGTAGATTTTAACTCCTTTTTTTGTCAAAAGCAAAAAGGAAGGTTCCTGACTTGTAATCAAATCAGATCTTACGGTCAAATACAACCTTAACGTATCACAAACCGACGAAAGAAGCGGCAAATATCTTTCTTTATTACGTTTCCCTAAAACTTTTATTTGCTTCCTATTTATATCTATATCAGACAGCTTAAGATCCACTAATTCAATTCTTCTTATCCCTGTAGCATAAAAAAGCTCTACAATCAACCTATCCCTAACACTCTCAAAATCCCGATCATCTGTCAAACCTCTCAAAACATCTTCTACTTCTTGTGCAGAAAATGGTATTTGGAGCTTTTTAGGCGCTTTTAAAGCTTGATGTTTTGCCAGAGGGTTCTTATCTATTTGTTCTGACTTAAGCAAAAACTTATAATACGTTTTTAGAGAGGATACTTTTCTATTTATCGTTCGATTAGAAATATTATCATTAACAAGACTAACAATCCAGGAACGAATCTGAGCATAGTTTGCTTCGGCTATCTCAGAAGTATTATATTCTATCTGATAGAACTCTAAAAAAGATAGTAAATCTGCTTTATAAGCCGTTACTGTATGCTTAGAATAATTTTTTTCGTGAAGTAAATATTCTATAAATTCAGAAATAAACATAAAAAAACCGTTAGAAAACAAAAGTATAAAACTTTTGGCATCCTAACGGTTAAAATTTATACTGAAAAACGGCATCTAGCTTCTTACAATAAAGAAACATTATAAAGACAACGTTATTTACTTTTAAATTTCTTCTTGATCTCTTAAGTGTTGAATATATTGCGCTTTTTGAATCTGCGCTCTTCTTTCAACAGAAGGTTTTGAAAACGCTTGGCGTTTACGAAGCTGACGCATCGTTCCTGTTCGATCAAATTTTCGCTTAAAACGTTTTAACGCTCTATCTATATTTTCTCCGTCTTTAACTGGTATAATTAACATAGTGGCACCTCCTTTCTTTAGAAATAATTAGTGTGCAAAGATAATACAAAACTATTATCCACAAAGTTTTCTTCAATAATATTTAATATTATTTCAAAGACCAAACAGAATAGCCTTTTGGTGGTGCCTGAATCTTAACCCATTTATCTCCCTGAGTAGTTGGCTCCCATCCCGAATGGCCCGTATAGTCTTTAATTTTATTATTTGACCAATTTGTCTGGATCCATCTTTCTTGCCATGAATTTGAATTATTAATATAAACCACTAAACCATTTTTACCACCTCCTCCATTTCTTCTAGCGATATACTCGTCATTATCTGTCCAAAGATTTGTTGTGTTTCCACCTGCAAGATTGTTATGAATCCAAATTAGATTATTCATTTTATTTTTATCCAACCAATCCTCATAATCTCTATAAAAAATCGTGGGATATCCTTCATGAGTTAAAATGTATGCATAGGCTAGCATTTTTCCGTTTAAAATTTTCGTGTTTTCCCTTTCAGTATCATGATTTGACACAAAAGTTACTGCTCTCATACCATTTCTCTTCCACATCATATCTCCACTTAATTTATTTAAATCATTTCCTTCGAAAGCATCAACCATTCTATAAAAACAAGCAAAATCGAAAACATTTGCTTCAGCTTGCTGAGACCACGAATCCAACGTTCCTGCATTCCCATCCCAATATTCTCCTACAGTAAATCCACCTACTGCATTTTTCCAGTCTTTTACTACCCAAGGTTCGAATCCTTTTACATAATCAAACCTCCAACCATCAAACTTCATTGTATTTTTATAGTATTTGGCTACAGAATTTGATCGTTTCCACAACCAATCTTGCACATAACTTTTGTGATGACAAATATCGGCAAAACCTCCAAAAACCCCAGAATCATTATTATGGTAATCATTTGGGTGAAAATCATACTGGGTTCTTTCAAATAATCCAGATTGGGGGTTATAGTCTGTATATGTATTAGAGTTAGTAAAAATATTAGCTTCAGAATCTCCTCCGCTATTATGATTGATTACTATATCAGCAATTACACTTAGGCTATTATTATGTGCAGCAGTAATTAAACTGGTTAATTCTGAGCGCGAACCAAATCTGGTTTCGGTAGTCCCCATTTGATTATACTCACCAAAATCATAAAAGTCAAAAGGATCGTACCCCATTGTGGTTGCTCCTCCATGACCTTTACTTACTGGCGGTAACCAGATTGCATCAATACCTGCATTGCTCCAACTTCCTACTTTTCCTTTTACAACATTCCACCAGGTACCTCCTGCAGGCACATCCCAATAGAAGGCTTGCATCATTACTCCCGAACCAATTTGTTTTAGTGCTTTTGAAGAGGCTTCTTCTTGCAGATCTACAGCCTCTGGCTCTGCTACGTCTAAAACTTCGTCTTTACTACAACTTATAAACAAAAACGTTATAGTGAGAAGTCCATAAAAAAATGTTTTGATTTTCATAATTAGCTAATATTTGTGTTAAATTTTTATCAAATTAAGTATTTTATAAAAGCCGAAAACGATTGAAATTTCACGCAAACGTTTGCGTGTTGATAAAACTTTAAACTTCATTATTTTTTACAAGTAAAAAACATCAATCTACATTATATATTCCTAAAACAATAAAAAAACCCCGAGGTTTCCCCCGAGGTTTTGGTATATAAAATTTTATCTAAAGAATCTATATTATCTACGTTGCAGCTTTATATTCTTTTTTATCAATTATAATCTTAGCAATTACTTCTCTTAATATCTCAGAAGTCCCACCTCCTATTGGGCCTAATCGACTATCTCTAAATAGCCTTGCCATTGGGTACTCTTCCATATATCCATAGCCCCCCAATAGTTGCAGACATTTGTATATTGCTTCATCAGCAATTTTGGTAGAAATTAACTTAGACATACTAGCTTCTTTTACCACATATTTTCCATCATTAAGTCGCTTAGCTACAGAATAGTTAAATTCTTTACACATTTCTACCTCACTTGCAATATCTGCAACAGTGTGCCTTAATGCTTGAAATTTATCAATTGTCTTCCCAAAAGCTTCTCGCTCAGACATATATTTTATAACATATTCTAATGCATACTCTGTTCGTGCATGTGCATTAACTCCCATTATCAACCTTTCTAAAGCAAAATGCTGCATAATATATGAAAACCCTTTGTTTTCTTCTCCCATTAGGTTGTGTGCAGGAATTTTCACATTATCAAAAGCAATTTCTCCTGTGTCAGAAGCTTTCCATCCTAACTTTTCTAATTTGGTAGCAGAAATTCCTGGAGTATCTCTATCAATAACAAAGATGCTTATTCCTTTATTTCCTAATTCGGGATTTGTTTTTGCAGCAATAACCATATAATCACTATAAACTCCATTAGTAATAAAAGTTTTAGATCCATTAATTACATAATGATCTCCTTCTTTTACTGCCGTAGTTCTCATTCCTGCAACATCAGAACCTCCAAAAGGCTCTGTAATACCTAAACATCCTATTTTCTCACCAGATATACTGGGTTTTAAGTACATTTCCTTAATTCTATGATCACCTTCTTTGTTTATATGAGTCATCGCTAAATATGCATGTGCCCATATAGCAGCAGCAAAACCACCAGAATTAATCTTTTGAAGCTCTTCTAAAAGTATCACAGTATAAAACAGATCGAGATCTAGTCCACCGTATTCTTCTGGATACGCAATTCCAAAGTACCCCATTTCACCAAATTTCTCCCAGATAAACCGGTCAATATCTCCAGTTTTTTCCCATTTGTCTATATGTGGTGTTACTTCTTTTTTCAGAAATTCCCTGAGACTTTGCCTAAATAATTCGTGTTCTTCTGTAAAATACATACTATTCATATGACAACCTTCGTTTTTTTAGTTAACATATTACTACTCATAATGACTGCTTCCTCAATACAATAAAACCTAAATCCATAAAATGGGCTTATGAATCAATTATTATTTTAATGATTTATCAAAATTCGCAGCAATTTTTTAATGATTCTTAATTCAATGTCAAATATAACTTTATTCTATCTATTTTTTTGAGAGAAAAACCCTCAATCTTTCCTAATTCATTAAAGTTTGAAATATTCCCATTGTCTTCAATAAATTCTTTAATATCCAACGCCATTTCAAAATCGAAATAAGGTATTTCTACTAATTCATTGACTGATGCAGTATTGATATTTATTTTTTTTATCTTTTTAGGAGTTTTAACAGTAAACATGGATAAAATTTTATCTTTCTGATAATCATATAGACCGTGAACATCTTCAAGTTGAATATCAAGAGTAAAACCTCCCACACTATTTCTATATCTAATTATTCTGTCTGCTACAAAATCAGGCAAACCAACACTTTGTTCAAGTTCTTCACCAGAAACCGTGTTTAAATCTTTTTTCTGATCATATGATTTAGCAGGAAATTTCTTTTTAGGGTATTTTCTATGTACTGTAGCATTACTCTTTTTTGTCCATTCTGGGAATTTAAACAAAGGAGAGATAACTGCAAGAACTGAATCTGAAACTTGGGTTACTTTTTTAAAATCAGCAATAGAATTGATCCATTTATCATCTTTTCTGTATGCATGAAGCCTATCTAGCTCTCTTGTAGAAAGTCCTAGTACATATCCTTTGTGGTCGGAAATGAAATTTGGATTAAAAGATTGTAGACGATACTCTTTTTTTTGTTGTTCGGCAATACTCTTAAGGGAGTCTATCTGTTGCTGAAAAGAGGTCAACTCAGCAAAATTATGCTTTGGCGAAGGAGATTTTGGATAAAAATAATATCCTATAAGTACAACAAATAAAATAATTGATAAAAGAAAAATCCCATTTCGAAAACGTGAATGTATTTCGAAATGGGATTTTTTATAATTCATAAAGAATAGCTTTCTTAGCTTTTAGATGCTTTTATAGCTTCAAAATATCTTGCAAGTTGTTTTTTAACTACAGGAAATAAGAAGAATAATCCAATCATATTCGGAAACACCATTGCAAAAATCATTGCATCAGAGAATGCCCAAATAGAACTCATACTAGCTGCTGCTCCAATTATCACAAAAGTTAAAAACAATAATTTATAAGTTAAATCAGCAGCTCTACCTCTACCAAATAAGAATTTCCAAGATTGTAAACCATAGTACGACCACGAAATCATAGTCGACACCGCAAACAATACTACCGCAATAGTTAAAAACACATTAGAATAAGGTATATATTTTGCAAAGGCCATAGAAGTTATTCCTGCACCTTCATAGGATACTCCATCAATAAAAACTGCTCCAGAACCATCACCTCCATACTCAAATGCTCCTCCAAAATTGAAAATAATAATTACTAATGCAGTCATTGTACATATCACTACTGTATCAATAAAAGGTTCTAGCAAAGCAACAAGCCCTTCACTGGCAGAGTATTTAGTTTTTACTGCAGAATGCGCAATAGATGCCGAACCTGCTCCTGCTTCATTAGAAAATGCAGCTCTTTTAAAACCAACTAATAAAACTCCAATAATACTTCCTACTCCAATAGCTGTTGGATTAAAAGCTTCGCTAATAATCAAACCAATAGCATCATCTACTAAAGAAAAATTACCAAAAATTATATATAAACAAGCTAACAAATATAAGATAGCCATAAAAGGAACTACCTTTTCTGTTACCGAAGCGATACGCTTAATTCCTCCAATAATAATAATTCCAACAAGAATTGCCAGGACTATTCCAATCCAAAACCCTGCTCCTGTACTTTGAAGATCTAAAAGCTCCTTCAAAACAACGGTAGCCTGATTAGATTGTGCCGCATTACCACCACCAAAAGATCCTCCTATACAAAATATAGCAAATACAATTGCTGCAATTTTCCCTAGAACTTTAAATCCTCTTTCTTTTAATCCTTTACTTAAATAATACATAGGACCTCCATATATAGTACCATCTTCTCCTACATCTCTATATTGAACTCCAAGAGTACATTCTACAAACTTAGTAGACATTCCTAATAATCCACAGATAATCATCCAAAATGTTGCTCCTGGTCCTCCAAGTGCAATTGCCAAAGCTACCCCAGCAATATTACCGTTACCCACAGTACCAGAAACTGCTGTTGCCAGTGCTTGAAAATGACTAACTTCTCCTTCCTTAGACTCATCACGTATTGTATCTTTTATATCACCATCTACCGCAGCTGATGGATCTCCTAAGCTATGTCCTTCAACATCATCATATTTACCTCGCACCACATTAATGGCTTTTCCAAAATACCTGAAATTAGGAAAACCAAAATACAAAGTAAAAAACAAGGCACTTAATACTAATAATATAATAACGAATGGAGCACCTTCAAAAACCTCAAAGAAAATTACCGCAGAGAAAAAATCGGATACAGGTTTAAAACCTTCATCTATTTTCTGATCAAGACCTTTTTCTGTGACCTCTTGTGCGAATGTTAAAAATGGAATGGTAAGTGCTAAAAGTGAAAGAAGAATTCTCTTCATGATATTGTGAATTAATTGAATTTAATTGTTAAGAAGTGAGCAAGATGGTAAAAAAAACATTTGTTTACAATTTTTTTAGATGTTAAATATTTCTAACTCTCAAATATCGAACTCCTTATTTAAAAGATTAATTTGTTCTGGGCGACCTAAAACTACAATCCTAGAACTTGGTTTTAATAGTGTATTAGCTTCTGGGTTTACAATATATTCTCCTTCTGGTGATTTGTAACCTATAATAGTGCATCCTGTTCTTGATCTCATATCAATATCCAGGATGGTTCTTTCTATTTTATCATCAAACATATCTTCAAAAGAAATTTCTTCAATGTTTATAGATTTTTTACCTACAATAGAAAGGTTATCCAAAAATTCTATTAAATCGGGAACCACTACTAATGATGCCATATGATCTCCTCCTATACGATCTGGCATAATAACATTATCTGCTCCTGCTAATCGAATTTTCTTATAAGAAGCATCTTGAGAGGCTCTACTAATTATTTTAAGTTCATTATTAATTTGTCTTGCAGAAAGTACAATAAACAGGTTATCTGCATCTTCTGGTAATGTACATATTAAACAAGCAGCTCTCCTAATACCCGCTTCTGTTAACACTTCATCTTCTGTAGCATTACCTTTTAGAAAAAACAGATTTTCATTTTGATACCTTTCTATTACTGCTTCGTCTTTTTCGATAATAACAAATGGCTTATTGTATGCTAACAATTTGGCAGCAGCTTGTTTACCATTACGGCCATAACCAATTATAATAATATGATTCTCAATATGATGTATCATTTTTTGTGTTTTTCGGTATTGAACTCTTCTAGGGTCATTTTTACTTATAATATACTCTGTTATTACGGATACAGAATATGCAAATATGGCTACACTAGTAGAAATAAGAAATACAGTAAATAGCTTTGCACTATCATCCAACGGTGCAACCTCTCCAAAGCCTACAGTAGACAAAGTAATAACTGTCATGTATAAAGCATCTACCCAGGAATAGTTAGAAAAAAATCGAAACCCCAGTACTCCGATAGCAACTACTATAATTAATAAAATTAATGCAATATATATTTTTGGCACTCCCCATCTATACATCTTTCTCATAGATCAAATACTGAAGTTCGTTTAGTGTAAACCAAATCTTTTAATTTTAACCAAAATGCCAGGTTAAGGTATATTACAAAACCTAAGCCTACAGTAGCAAAGGTTAAATAAATGAAGAACAAACGTACATTTTTAGCACGCATCCCTAACCTATCGGCTAACCTGGAAGAAACATAAAACCCGTTACGTTCTAAAAATTGTCTTAGATTATAAAGCATGTCGCAAAATAATTATATTATCCTAAATTCTATTCACCATTTAATAAATAATTCCCGATTGCACATTTTAAACATGCTTTTTGGTCACAGTATGTATTTTTGAGTTGGATCATAGCTTGAGAATGCATTGCATTTTCAATTGGTACTTTTAAGTCCATAAAATTGCTAATAATGCTGTTTTTTTCAAAAGGTAATTGAGAAATTAATTCAAAAATATCTTCTTCGGAGTTTTGCCCCATACTTCTGGCATAAACAAATTTTATAGGTATAATCGTATTGATCAACAACAAGTCAATAAATGATTTTGTTAGTTTCTTCTTACTTGTCTTTGATTCTTTTTCAAAAGTATAATGGTTTTGCCAAAATTCGCTTGTTTCTACATTAAAAAGAGTATAAAAATCATCTATAGTATTACCATTGATCACTTTACTAAAAAGTTGATGGTTTTTAAAATATAACATTGCCAACTGCGCCAATCGTATGGTTGGAAAATTAGGTGGTCTCAACCTAAAAAAATGTAATGGTTCTACTCCATTGGTATTCAATTTAAATTTATTTTTCAAAAATTGATACTCATTCTTCAGGGTATTGAAATACGGTACTTTTATATCATTCTCTAAGAGACCTGCCTGGCCAAAAAACAAGGCTTCCAATTCTTCCGGGTGATCTGTACATTTTCTAAGTACGGTAAAATCAATTGAATTCGCCAAACTCAAAAAAGCAACTCCATTTGTTTTCAGGCCAAAATTTTTGGCCAGTAGTCTAAACAACACAGCTTCCCAATTGTTTGCAGAGTCCTTTAGAAGTTTCAAAATTAAAGTCGATTTCTTTTCTAGTCGCTCTAAGTACAACCTTTCTTGCCAATTCGACAGCATAAAACCAGAAACTTCTGGAAGTTGCTTGTCACAACCAATCCATTGTTGAGCACTTTTATTAAAGAGTTTTTTATAGCCAATCATTAACTCTTCTCTTACATACTCCTTAAGTTGTAATGTGGGTATAATCGAGTTGTTTTTTCTATAAACTTCTATATCATCTTCCCAAACCACATGAAGAATTACATTATCATATGCAGGATCATTCTCGTGGTTATGAACATACCAATCACTTGATCTGATATGCACCTCTACATTTCCTGCCCATTTCTGACCTTGGATAATGAGTCTTGCATTAAAAAAGTCAGGTCCAGAGTTTTCTATATTATGAGTCCCTACTTGCTGAAGTACAAGCTCCTCATGCCTTGTTGTTTTAAGGTCTACAAACTCAAATTTTTTATATTTCCAAAGGTATTGTAAGAAATCCTCAGTCATATATTCTATATATTATTTATAATTATCAGACCTACCTGTAAACCAACAGGTGGTATTAGCTATTATATATTTCGGGTAGGATAGAAAATAAGGAGAATAGCTTTTCTAAAATTTAGATTATGAAAATACTAAAATTTATTAGAATCTTGTAAGCTCTATCGAATAACATTGACTAATTCTCAAATCAGCATATAAATGACCAATGTTCTAAAGTCTATTTTCATATCTGTTTTCCCTGTAATTGCTCTTTACTTTGCTATTGACAGTGTTATACATCTTATTAATCATGGAGTATCTTATAGATATATAGGACGATTACTAATTTCGTTTTCTATCGCAACACTTTTCATTTTGTTTTTTATAAAACCTGTTGCGCGAACAGATGCCAATCTAAAAAAATACACGCTTCTTATAGCTGTTGGTTTTTTAATTAGCCTACTATTTGGGGGTGTTATCGAACAAGATTTAAATGGATCTCTGCCAGGAATCGGTTTGTTTTTAGGATGGATATTATATATAAGGTGGTATTCTACTTTTAATAATAGAGAACAAAATACGGTTATTAAAGTAGGTAACCGGTTACCAGAACTCGAATTACAGGATCCAGAAAAAAATAGTGTAAACACTTCTAAGTTTATAGGTAGCCCATCAATTTTTCTATTCTATCGCGGAAATTGGTGTCCATTATGTATGGCACAAATCAAAGAAATTGCTTTACAATATAAAGAGCTTGAAAAAAGAAATGTAAACATAGTTCTTATTAGCCCCCAGCCTCATAAGCACACTAAGTCTCTGGCAAAAAAATTCGGATTAGATTTTAATTATTTGGTTGATCAAGGAAATAAAGTTGCTAAACAACTACAAATTTTTTCAAAAAATGGTCTTCCTATGGGTTTCCAGACATTAGGATATAATAGTGATACTGTAATGCCAACGGTAATCATAACGGATAAAGAAGGAAAAATAATCTTTGCTGATCTCACTAATAATTATAGAGTACGACCAGAACCAGAAATATTTTTAAAAATTCTCGACCAACAAAATTTTTAATTTAAAATACTAACATTAGTTAGTACCCCCTAAAAAAAGAAGGTTGAAGTTGCAATAAAGACAAAAAACACAGAACTAACTCCTTTTAAATAGTACGATTACTACTTAATATTCTTAAAATCAAGTTAATTCCTTACAAAAATGTACTATTGGTAAGATTTTATGTATTAATGGAAAACTTAACCACAAATTCATTTCTTTACTTTGCTATGAATTAAAGGGAAAATTAATTCATTCTAAAAATATTAAGATTACAAAACCCTAAGCTAAGTTGAGTTTGTGTTAGGTTATTGATGGTTGCCATTTTTGGCGACCATCTTTATTTTTATACGTATTCAAAAAAATAAGGAAATCAGAATCCAAGCTTTACGTATTACGAATTCATATCAGGGTAAATATCAAACTTATTAAAAAATGCTTTTTTAAATTTAGAAGAATTAGAATAATTAAGCGTATCCATTACTTCACGTATTGATAATCCTTCTCCGATAATCATATTATAAGAAATCTCTAGTCGTTTATTATTAAAAAATTCTAATGGAGTCTGATTATGAATTTCTTTAAACATATTAAAAAAATTCGTGCGACTCATATGTGCCATAGCTGCCAATTGATCAACTCCCACAAAAGGTTCTTTAAGATTATTTTTGAGATAATCACTCACTTTATAAATACTACCAACTTGCCCACAATTGATATTAAAAGGATTACTTTCTGTCTCCCATCTTAATACATCTTTCCAAAAAGTTTCTAATAACCGCACACCTCGAGAAAGAAAATAAAGATAGTTCTCTATCTTGTCAACATCCGGTTGTACAATCTGATCAAAAAGACTTGATTGCTTATAAGAAAGATAAAACTTATTAATATGTTGGTGAGAATAACGAATATAATTATCAAGCTTTTCTGCCATATCGTTATTCTTTATAAAAAAAGGCTTGGTATATGAGCTTTTTAATATAATCATGGTAGATTTAACTTCTGCTCCTTTTGGAATAAAGACTTGTTCTCCTTGTCGAGCATCCATACATCTCATATTACCTGGAGTATAGCTATCAGAATATCGACTTATAATTTGATCTTCTTCTAACTGATGATCTAAAGCATATTTCCTAAAGTGAAGTATAATATCTTTTTCATCGATTGGCCGTCTAACATATTCAATATCTGTATTAGCTTTATAATTGTTTATGATAAGAAAGACCTCTGGAGATATTTTATAATACAATAAATACCCTTCTCCAATTTCAGGAGGAAAATAAATTTGATCAGTAGAACTACCTGGGCTTAATTGAGATCTAAAATAGTCACTTAGTTTGTCAATATCAGAAAAATCAAACAAATATTTACACATACTACCATCATTTTACACTTATCTTTTTTAGTCTATGTAGATGTATTCCTGGCAACTACAAAAAATAAACAGACATAAAAACAACCCCTATATTAGCTTACAAAAAAAGCTAATAGAGGGGAGAATTATTATTTAAATATAAGAATTTATTTTATATGACTAATAACATCATACTTTGTTATGATATGGTGTTTTCCGTTTTCTAACTCAACCAAAACAGCAGAACTTCCATTTTTAATAAGCTTGGATATCTCATCAAGTGAAGTTTTAGCATTTACAATTGGAAAAGAATCTTTCATAACATCTTTGATTGGTGTACTACCCGTATTTTTATCATCCAAAAAAGCAGTAAAAAGAGCACTTTCGTCTACAGAACCAACAAATCCGTCACTATCAACTACTGGTATTTGGGAAATTTTAAATTTACGCATACGCTCGATAGCATGTGATACCAGTTCTTCTGTTTTAACAGTAACCAAAGGTTTTTCTATATGATTTTTTACTAAATCATCGGCTGTATATACTTCTTCATCCAGAAAACCTCTTTCTCGCATCCAATCATCATTAAACATTTTCCCTACATATCTGCTACCATGATCGTGAAATAAGACAACAGCAACATCATCTTTGGTAAAATGTTTTTTTAATTGAAGTAATCCTTTTATAGCTGCTCCTGCACTATTACCCAAAAACATTCCTTCTTCTTTTGCTAGTCTTTGAGTATATACCGCAGCATCTTTATCTGTTACTTTGGTAAATCCATCGATAACTGAAAAATCTACATTTTTTGGTAAAATATCTTCTCCAATACCTTCTGTGATATAAGAATAAATTTCGTTTTCATCAAAAATCCCAGTTTCATGGTATTTTTTAAAAACAGAACCATAGGTATCTATTCCCCAGATTTTAATATTTGGATTTTTTTCTTTTAGATATTTCCCTACACCAGATATAGTACCTCCGGTACCTACTCCAACAATAAAATGTGTTATTTTACCATCAGTTTGTTTCCAAATTTCAGGACCTGTACTTTCATAGTGTGCTTGTGCATTCGAAGGGTTATCATACTGGTTAACATACCATGAATTTGGAGTTTCTTCTGCCAATCTCTTAGAAACCGAATAATATGATCTTGGGTCATCTGGTTCTACATTAGTTGGACAAACCATTACCTTTGCTCCTACTGCTCTAAGGATATCCATTTTTTCCTTAGATTGCTTATCTGCCATTACACAAATCAGTTTATACCCCTTTATGATAGCTACTAATGCTAGCCCCATTCCAGTGTTTCCTGATGTCCCTTCTATAATAGTTCCTCCTGGCTGTAATCGACCATCTGCTTCTGCATCTTCTATCATTTTTAAAGCCATTCGATCCTTTACAGAATTCCCAGGGTTAAAAGTTTCATATTTAGCCAACACTAAAGCATCTACATCTTTCACCAGTGTATTCAATTGGACTAATGGTGTATTACCAATAGTCTCTAGTATGTTTTTTGCGTATTCCACTCGATATAATTTACAACCCCATTGGGTATTTTAACATGGCAAAGATACGACCTAGATTATCGATTGGCAATTTTTAAGAAAGAATAACAAATCATTGAAAACGGATTGACTTTGTCGGTGATATCTTTGCAATAATATATGAAGGGATAAGTAGCATTAACAAACACAATAACATTGTTCCTATATTAAGTAACACAATATATCCTATATCAATATAAACTGGTGCCGTACTTACATAATACGTCTCTGGATTAAGCCCTACAACCCCATATTGCTCTTGTATGAGGAGTAAGCCTATACCGATAAGGTTACCCCAAAACAGTCCTATCAAAATCAAATATGCAGCATTATAAAGAAATACTTTTCTTATACTCCAATCACTAGTTCCTAAAGCTTTTAAGATCCCAATCATAGGAGTTCTCTCAAGGATTAAAACCAACAAGGCAGTAATCATATTGATACCGGCAACCAAAATAATAATCCCAATAATCCCAATAATATTGAGATCGAATAGTTTTAACCATTCGAAGATTGTGGCATATTTTAATGAAATTGTCTGGCTATCCAAGGTAGAAGGAATATTTTCATAAATTTCCTGCCCTTTTTTATCAATTTGATCAAAATCATCTATAAAAACTTCAAAATTACCAACCTCATCTGGTTTCCATTTATTCATTTTTATCACATGTCTGATGTCTGCAAAAAGAAAAGTTTCATCAAACTCTAAAAACCCTGAATTATAAATCCCCACAATCTCAAAAGCTCTAATAAAAGTTTTTGAGTTTGAAGCTGTGTTCTTTTTCAAAAAATATGTGATTACTTTATCTCCAATACTAAACCCTAAACGATTTGCAATATGTGAAGACAACAGAATTTCTTCATTAAGCTCCCCTGTAAAATCGGGTATTTTTCCTTCTACAAGATATTCTTTAAAAGAATCCCAATTGTAATCTTTACCTACTCCTTTAACCACCACACCATCAAAATCAGATGCTGTGCGTATAAGTCCCATTTTGGTTGCTACACCTTGCATATGAACAATTCCTTCAACTTCAGAAAACTCTGGATAGAAGTTTTGATCAGAGGATATAGGTATAAGAGATTCTACACTACTGTTATTATCAAAGCTAGAAATTAATACATGTCCATTAAATGCAGCAACTTTTTCTCTTATTTTGCGTTGTAGTCCTACACCAGTAGCAACCGTAATTAGCATCATGACCATACCAATAGCAATAGCAAAAATTGCAATTTTTATAATTGGAGTCGAAATGCTACTTTTATGTTCCTTACCTTTGATGAGGCGTTTGGCAATAAAATACTCGAAATTCAAGCTTAACTATGGTTTTTGTTAGAAATGCATTCAAAAATACATTTTTATTCCTTTTCATAATTTTTATTTCTTGTGTAAGTGGAATAAAAACAACTTTACCCCCTTCTTCTCTAAAAATTGAAAACTCGATATCTGCGGCATATATTGCTCAAGATACTACAAAAATTCAAGAATCTATAGTAGTTGGGGCCAATCTTACGGATGATTATATTCCGATTTTAGAAAATAAAAAAGTAGCTATCGTAGGAAATCAAACTTCTGTTATTTTTAAAGATAGCACTACTAGTCAAAACTATGTACATCTTGTTGATTCTTTATTGTCTAGAAATATTAAAATTCAGAAAGTTTTTGCCCCAGAGCATGGTTTTAGAGGTAAGGCAGATGCTGGAGAATTAGTAGCTGATAGTAAGGATATTAAAACTGGGCTTCCTATTTTTTCTCTACACGGAAAAAACAAAAAACCATCTAAAGAAGCTTTATCTAATATCGATATCGTTGTTTTTGACATTCAGGATGTAGGAGTTCGCTTTTACACCTATATTTCGACATTACATTATGTAATGCAGGCATGTGCAGAAAATAACATTCCAATTTTGATACTAGATCGCCCTAACCCAAATGCACATTACATTGATGGGCCTACCTTAGAATCTGAGCATTCAAGTTTTTTAGGGGTACATCCAATACCATTAGTTCATGGTATGACTATTGGTGAATATGCAAAAATGGTAAATGGCGAAGGTTGGCTGGGAAAAGATTTAACCTGTGAGATCAATATTATTCCTGTTAAAAACTACACTCATACTGCTTCATATAGTTTACCAATACGACCTTCACCCAATTTACCTAATGATAAAGCTATCAATTTATATCCTAGCCTTGGTTTTTTTGAAGGCACAACCATAAATGCAGGTCGTGGTACCGAAACACAGTTTCAAATTTATGGTTCTCCCGACCTGGTTATAGAAAAATATGATTATGCATATATTCCCAGGCCAAATTTTGGTTCTAAATACCCTAAACATAGAGGAGAAGTATGTTATGGAAAAGATTTAAGAAAAAATGAGGCATTAGATTCTATAAATCTAGAATGGTTAATTAATGCTTATAAGCATACCAAAATCAAAGAAAAGTTTTTTAACACCAAATCATTCACTATTCACGCGGGAACAAAAAAATTACAACAACAAATTGAACAAGGTCTTTCTTTTCGAGAAATTAAAAATACATGGACAGAAGATCTTGAAAAATTTAAGGTTAAAAGAGCGCAGTATCTCATCTATCAATAGCATTAATTAACTCTAAAAAACCCCTATTTTCAGGGATGTCAGTATACAGAAGAATTGATACATTTGTATATGTTAAAATTATTACATCTATCAATTGTGTATGGTATATTCATCCTACCTTTTATCCTGGGAGCACAGGTAGATAAGAGTAGTACTCCATTTATTCCTGAAAAAGAAAGAAGGATAATTAAAGAAATTCAGCTTTTGGTCAATACTCATGGCAAAGAAGAAGAGGCTTATAAAAAAGTTCACCATCAATTCAAGACAAAAGCATTAAAAAGCGGACAATTTAAGGCTGATTTAAACTTGATTCTAACCTCTTATTTTAAAAAGAAAGCTTTAATTGATTCATCTTTCTATTATGCAAAAAGGGTATTGACAATTAAACATTTCAAAAATGACACCATAAAAAAGGAGATTTATGGCTTAACCTATAACATGTTAGGAATACTAAATTCTAAAATAGGCCTTGAAGAAAAATCCAAAAAATGGCATTTAAAAGGAATTAACATTTCGCAAAAATACAATGACAGACGTATCTATTATATTAATTCTTTTGGTCTGGCAAATGCTTATCTATCAGCAAAAGAGTATGATAACTCATTAAATCTTTATAAACAATGTCTAGAATATACAGAAGTTCCAGAAATGGTCTATGGAAGCTATGTCAATATGGCTAATATATATGGTTATTTGGAGAACTATGAAGCAACTATTCAATATCTAACAAAGGCACGTGAAATCTGTGAAAAATCCCAAAGTAATCGTTGTATTAGTATTATTTCAAACAATATAGGAATTACCTATCGAAAACAGGGTAACATGGATCAGGCCTTGATAATGTTTGATGAGGCATTAGAAATTGCAGTCACCCATCAATATCCTGAAATAGAAATCACTGGATATCTAGAAAAAGGTCTTGTACTAAACCATCTAAAAAAACATGAAGAAGCTGAGAAGATTATTCTTTTAGCTTTAAACAAGTCAAAAAAACTTGGATTTTTAAATAATCAAAAAAACATCTATTATAGACTAAAAGAGATATCAATTTCTCAAAATAATTATAAGAAAGCACTTTCTTATGCCGAAAAATTCTATGAGCTTACAGATTCTATTCATTTTTTAGAGAATGATAAAGAAATTAATGAATTAGAAGTAAGGTATCAAACCCTTCAAAAAGAAAAAGAAATAAAAGTCCTACAGGTCGAAAATGCAAATCGAGAATTAGATTTAAGGAATCAAGAAGAAGCTCTCAAAAATCTTAGATTACAACAAGAGATTGAAAAAAGAGAAACTCAGAACAAGATTTTATCATTTCAGAATGCTTCAGAAAAAAAACTTAATGAGATTACATTACTAAAAAAAGATCAAGAGATTCAAGAATCTAAATTAGCCAGACAAAAAAGTATTAAAAATAGTATCTTGTACTCTTTTTTGATTCTTCTTATCCCAGTTATTGGTTTATTATTTACATACTATCAAAAACTTCAGA
Organism: Aquimarina sp. Aq78; assembly: GCF_900299525.1. GTDB lineage: Bacteria > Bacteroidota > Bacteroidia > Flavobacteriales > Flavobacteriaceae > Aquimarina. The sequence goes on from NZ_OMKA01000029.1 coordinate 97,778, forward strand.
CTCAGAGTGAATTAAATAAAAAACAGGAAGAAATAAGTGAGCAAAAAATTTCTTCTTTAATTAAAGATCAAGAGTTAAAACTAATTAAAGCATCTATTAAAGGTCAGGATAAAGAAAGAAAACGTATTGCGCTAGAGCTACACGATAGCATTGGTGGTAATCTTGCTGCTATAAAATTACAACTAAATAACACTGTGCTTAATGGAAATAAGAAAACAATAATAACTATTAACAATCAATTAGATGACACTTATGAGCAGGTACGTAATTTATCGCATAACTTAATCCCTAAAAAATTTAGTGAAAATAACTTTTGTGATGTACTTGAAGAGTATTTTAATAATATTGGCGGTACGACTAGTCTAAACACTTCTTTTGTAGCATACCCAAGAACAGAAATTGATGTTCTAGACGAAACTTTACAGATCGAAATTTTTAAAATTATTCAGGAACTTATTACCAACACTATTAAACACGCTAAAGCTACTTCTATAGAACTTCAATTAAATCTGGTAGAAAATATAATAAATGTACTATTCGAAGATAATGGTATTGGTTTTAACGCAAAAAACAAGGCTACAGGACTTGGGTTTGAGAATATAAAAAATCGATTAAAAAAAGTATCTGGTACTTTTCATATCGATTCCAGAATTAATCGTGGTACCATTATAGATATAGAAGTCCTGGCATTAACATCAATTAAAGATAAAGTGAGCTACAATCACTAAATCAATCCTAGTCTATCTAATGATAAACAGGATTAGAATTGTGCATAGTAAATTTTATCTAAACCTAATTATAAAAATAATAAACCAATGAAATATAATTTAATCATAGCAGATGACCATAAAATGTTTTTGGATGGTTTACTAAGCATTCTTAACTCAGAAAAAGAATATAATATTTTATTAACTGCCAAAGACGGTAAACATATTGCAAAATACCTGGAAATTAATCCCGATGAAAAAATAGATCTTATTATTACAGATATTTCTATGCCTGAGTTAGATGGTATTTCTCTAAATAAGATTATAAAAGAAAGAAAGAAAAGCATACGAACCTTGGTAGTTAGTATGCATAATGATGCTGACATGATTGATAATCTTATTGAACATGATGTAGATGGGTATGTGCCTAAAAATGCTGAAAAAGAAGAACTTTTAAAAGCTATAAAGACTATACTTAAGGGAGAGAAGTACTTTTCAAAAGAAATAAAAGACATTTATTTAGAAAATAAATTTGCCAAAAAGAAGAAGGAAGATATTAAACTTACACAAAGAGAGATTGATGTTATTACACTTATTGCGCAAGAGTACACCACACAAGAGATCGCCGATCAATTGTTTTTGAGTAAACATACCATCGAAAGTTATAGAAAAAATCTAATTGCTAAACTTAATGTTAGAAATCTGGCTGGATTGACTAAGTATGCTTTAAAAATGAAGTATATAAAATCTTGATAAAAACATATTGATAGACTAATCAATTCGCTATTGAATCTTAGTCTGATTATTATCGTTTATTACTAAACCCATCACCTAAGCGGTAGCTTAGTATAATACCATGTGTATTATTAATAGGAGTATCTCTTAGTGTTTGATTGTAATTATATAATAATCGTAAGTGATTAGAAATATAAAACCCTGCAAGAAAATTTATCGAGGAACTCGTTCTGTATCCAGCACCAATTTCAATTTTATTTTTGTAGTTCACTGTCGTATTAATATCTACCTGAATTGGTGCTCCAGAAACATATTTAGCCAAAACGCTGGGCGTTATTAATACTTCTTCAAAGCGTGTCGCAAAAAAACGATATCCTGTATACGCATAATATGGATTCTCTAAATTAATATTGTCTTCAGAAGACAAAGAATCTCCTAATAAATTAGGTGCAGAAACACCAATATAAATATGCTCTCTATTATACAAAACACCTACCCCCAAAGTAGGGATAACAGTATTGATATTATTTGCAAAATTAGGATCATTCTGAATGCCTAATTCTAATAGATTTTCATTATAAATCATTGCGCCTCCGGTAATTCCAAAAGATAATACGTTAGGGTTATAAGACCACCATCGTGCCTGGTTATAATTGTGGTCAAAAACTATTTTATAGGCATATGCCCCAAACAAGCTTGTAGTTGTAGTTACTCCTACCTGATCACTATACACTCCTGCTCCTAATCCCATATTTTTAGAGCGTAATGGCGAATTCACTGTTAACCCAATATTTCTGGGACTACCATCCAATTGATTTAAATATCCTCTATTTGTGAGGGTAATATCAGAATCGGGGTAGAAACCGGCATGTGCTGGATTAATAACTACTGTATTGTAATTATAATTTGCAAAGACCGGAGTTTGTTGCCCAAATATTGGGCATAAAAATCCTTTAGATAGTATTGCAACTATCAATAATATATATACTTTTTTCATAAATTAACGCTTTAATACAAGGAAACCGGTTTGCTTTTTTAAGTTATGTGAACCTTCTATTTTGATATTAAAGAAATATGTCCCCTCGGGTAATTTATCTCCTCCCAAACTTCTCTTTCGATTAGCAATTCCTCTAAAAACTCTTGATGTATTATTATATCCTTCAACTTCAAAAACTATATCTCCCCATCGATTATATATCGATACTTTATTGTCAGGATAATTTTCAATGTTATAAATCTCCCAATATTCATTGATTCCATCACCATCTGGTGAAAAACCATATCGTGTTTGATCTTCTTCTTGTGCTTCTACATAAACTGTGACTGTATCTTCTTCAATACATCCTAGATCACTTGTAAAAAGAACAGTATAGGTTGTCGTCTGATTTGGGTTTGCTACAGGATTAGCAATATTAGTATTAGTAAGACCTGTTGAAGGTGTCCAAACAAATGTTCCATTATCCGAAGCGGTAGCATTTAACTGTACTTCCTGTCCTTGTATAATTTCTTCATCTTCTCCTGCTTCTATAGTACATATTACAAGGTTGTCATTATCCGTAATAACAACATCTTGCATTGTAGTCGTTCCTAGGATAATACCCGTAGATGGATTACTAATCGTTAGTGTAGCTGTCTCTGTACCTTCTACAAGAGCATCATCTAGAACCATAAAAGTTACTGCACCTGTAGTCATACCATCAGGAATTGTAATCGTACTATTACTTAAGATAAAATCTGAAGGTGTAATTCCTGCTCCTGTGGTAACAAGATCAATAGTTTGAGCGCCTACAACAGCTATCGAAGAAGTGGCGGTGACCGTTATTACTGTACCTACAGCTTCTGTACCTGTATTTGCTGAAACTGAAAGGTTCACTGTAGGGATAGGTGCTGAATCATTATCCGTAATAACAACATCTTGCGTTGTAGTTGTTCCTAAGGTAATACCTGTGGATGGATTGCTAATCGTTAGTGTAGCCGTCTCTGTACCTTCTACAAGAGCATCATCGACAATTGTAAAAGTTACTGTAGCTATGGTCATCCCATCAGGAATAGTAATAGTCGTATTACTTAAGGTAAAATCTGAAGCAGTAATTCCTACTCCTGTGGTAGCAAGATCAATAGTTTGAGCACCTACTACAGCTCCCGAAGAAGTAGCTGTAACTGTTATTACTGTCCCTGCAGCTTCTGTACCTGTATTTGCTGAAACTGAAAGATTTACTGTAGGGATAGGTGCTGAATCATTATCCGTAATAACAACATCTTGCGTTGTAGTTGTTCCTAAGGTAATACCTGTGGATGGATTGCTAATCGTTAATGTTGCCGTTTCTGTACCTTCTACAACAGTATCATCAACAATAGTAAAAGTTACTGTAGCTGTAGTCATCCCATCAGGAATAGTAATCGTACTATTACTTAAGGCAAAATCTGAAGCAGTAATTCCTGCTCCTGCGGCAGCAATATCAATAGTTTGAGCACCTACTACAGCTCCCGAAGAAGTAGCTGTAACTGTTATTACTGTCCCTGCAGCTTCTGTACCTGTATTTGCTGAAACTGAAAGATTCACTGTAGGGATAGGTGCTGAATCATTATCCGTAATAACAACATCTTGCGTTGTAGTTGTTCCTAAGGTAATACCTGTGGATGGATTGCTAATCGTTAATGTTGCCGTTTCTGTACCTTCTACAACAGTATCATCAACAATAGTAAAAGTTACTGTAGCTGTAGTCATCCCATCAGGAATAGTAATCGTACTATTACTTAAGGCAAAATCTGAGGGTGTAATTCCTGCTCCTGCGGCAGCAATATCAATAGTTTGAGCTCCTACAACAGCTATCGAAGAAGTAGCTGTAACTGTTACTACTGTCCCTGCAGTTTCCGTACCTGTATTTGTTGAAACAGAAAGATTTACTATAGGAGTAAGAGTAGGAGTTCTTACTTCAAAACTACACTGAGTTTCTTTCCCACTATTATCGGTTACCGTCATGGTAACTGTTGTATCTGCAGTAAATGGGGTTCCCGCAACAGGGTCTTGAGTAATCTCTAGATTGGTATCACAATCATCGGTAGCATCAACATCACCCGTATAATCAGGTAACGGAGATCCTGAACTTAGTGTTTGATTACCAGGACAAATAGTAATATTTGGTGGATCAATGTCGGGAATGTCTTGACCAAAAATAACAAATATGGTTGGAGCAGGAGCATCTATATCAAAACGAAATGTTACATCATTTGTTCCTATTATAATATCATCTATGTCGTCGTTATTCACATCACCAGCATGGCTTACCGAAATATTTCTTCTGCTTCCTAAATCTAATCTAATAGGCAATACTGAAACCGAAGGAGAAGTTAATGTTATTGTAGATTCCCAATTGTTTTTTCCATAAAGCAAAGAAACTGAATTTCTTTGGCTTAAGATAGCATCATCTATGCCATCATTATTAAAATCTCCGGCATATTCACAATTTGTTATTGAACTTCCATCAAAAGAAAACCCATTAGTCCCATCTAAAAGTGCGAGATCTACAACAGCAGGGAATCCAACACTTCCAAATAGCACGTATTGACCACTAAAAGTCATATCATTGAAGCTGTCTCCATTTATATCTCCTATGCTTCCTACTAATCCTGACAATCTTTCAGAACTGTGTTCAACAGCAAAACCGTTAGTTCCATCTAAACTCGAAACATTTAGTGTTACTGGGAAAGGGCTATCACTTCCAAATACAACAAATTTTCTATCCTTTCTCCCTCCAATAATAACATCATTTATATTATCGCCATTTACATCTCCCAAGCCAGAAACATGATAACCTATTTTACCTGCTGTTACGTTATCTCCTACAATAGTAAAGCCATTAAGTCCATTTATCTCATTTACTCGAATGACTGGAGGAAATGCAGATCTGGTACCATAAAGAATATGACACTTCCCTGTTAAGGCACTACCACTTCCTGAACCTTCTAGCAAAGCTATGTCATCGATGTTATCCCCATTAAAATCTCCTATATTGTCCAGGGCATAACCAGGTCTTTCAAAAGGGTCAACTCCAATAATGGTAAAACCGTTATTTCCATCTAAAGTAGAAATTAAAAACTCTCTTAAAAAACCTGATCTTCTACCAAAAATGATGTATGTATACCCTAACTCTGATCCCAAAGCCGTTTTTCTAAATGGATCACTCACCATAATATCATCGACACCATCTCCATTTACATCTCCCGCACTACTCACCGAAGCACCCGTAGCAGGTTGGCTTGTAAATGGTGTGTCATTCCTAATTATAAAACCATTAGTACCATCTAAAAGAGCTAAATCAATATTTGGAGGAAAACCAGAACTTGTTCCAAATACTACATATGCAGAACCATCCATTGTCATTCTCTCATTATTATAGGGACCATCAAAAGCTGTATCTGTACCCGTCGCTCCAATAATAAAATCTTGTATTCCATCACCATTTACATCTCCTGCAGTATCTACATCTAGGTTTTCTCCACCACCAGCTCGTCCCATTGCCATTTCCCCATATACTACAATACCATTATTCCCATTAAGATCACTAACTGGAAAAGAAGCTGTATTACACTCTATAGTAGATGTTGTTGTTTTAATAGTTACCAAAAAATTACAGGAATTTGTATTTCCTGATTTATCAGTCACAAAGACAGTAACATTGGTATCACTGGTTATTATGGTTCCCTGAGGTGGGTTTTGAGTAAAGGTAAGTTCTCCTTGGTAAGTACAATTATCGTTGGTGTCAATCAGAAACGAAACATAATTTGGTAATACCGAATTAGAATATAATTCTTGATTTGAAGGACAACTTATTGTTGGAAGTTCGGTATCTATAAGATCAAAAGTTTCTCCATAAAAAACATAGGCTCTTCCGTTAGTAGTTGCACTAGTATACCTCCGAATTGCTCCAACAACAAAATCTGAGGCGCCATCATCATTAAAATCTCCTAAAGTACTTACTGAATAACCAAAACGCTGTCTACTAAACCGAGTATCTTCAAAAACCTGATAACCAATGACTCCATCTATATCATCTGCCTCTATTACCCCTGAATGAGAGTTTGAACCAAAAAGAATGTATGCTCCTCCTTGATGACCGGCTCCTCCACCTGTTGCAGAAACTATAATATCGGTAATTCCATCATTATTTACATCATTCAATCCATCTACAGCATAACCTAAATTGTTATAACCAGAACCAATAAAGGGTTCATATCCTTCATCACCTCTAATAGTTACACTGTTTGTGTTATTTAAATCTGAAATTCTAAACGAAGATGGAAATACATTTTTTCCATACACAACATAGGCTTCTCCAATATCTCTAAGAGTATTAACATCTTTTCTAGGAGCACCTGCTATAAAATCTTTAACTCCATCATTATTGAAGTCCTCTGCTGTACTCACTGAAAAACCTAAAGCTGCACCTTCTTCTTCTCCCAGAATAGAAAATCCATTACTTCCATTTAGTGAAGACAAGTCAATCGAAGCAGAGAAACCAATATTATTTCCATAAATAACACATATTCTACCCGCATCTCGAGTTCCTCCCTCATCATATCTTGGGAAACCTAAGATAATATCATCAAATCCATCACCATTGATATCTCCAGCATCACTTACTTTAGTTTCATAACCCGAATCATTTTGTGTTAAACCTTCTAATACAAAGCCATTCATTCCATTTAATACCGAAACACTCATATTATTAATAGATGAATTTCCAAAAATTACGTAGGAACGTCCAGAATTTCTAAATCCACCATCATACAAAGGTGCGTTAATTACTACATCATCCTTTCCATCATCATTAATATCTCCAGCGTAACTAACAGAATTACCAAATTGAGTTGCAGTCACATCAGATTCTATAATAATTCCATTAGTTCCATTAATATTAGATTCGAGATATAATGGTAAAAACCCAGAGTTAGTTCCATAAATAATGATAGCCTTTCCTAAACCTGTAGAAGAAATGACTCCTATTATGATATCATCAAATCCGTCATCGTTAAAATCTCCAGCTCTACTTACTGATCTACCCAATCGATCGTTCTGATTTGTTCCTCTTATTACAAAACCATTAGTGCCGTCCAGAGTTGTTAAATCAAAAGAAGTAAGAGATATACCTGATTCTCCAAATATGACATAAGCTTCACCTACATCTTCTACAACACCATCAACAAATGGGGCTCCTATAATAATATCAGCAATACCATCCCTATTTAAATCCCCTGCATCTTTTACTGAATAACCTAAATCATCTTGTGAATTTAAGCCTTCAATTACCAAACCATTAGCACCATCTAAAATAGATATTGGTACGTCTGGACATCCCTGTCCATAGGACATAAAAACACTCCCCAATACCATTAAATATAAGGTAAACATCTTTACACTAAACTCTAATTTTCCTGTAAACTGAATCATACTATTTCTCATCCTTAAAAAAAAATGTTTATGACAAAACTATATTTTCCATTAGGATTAATACTCACTATAAGTAGGGTTTTACCATATGCAAATACCCCCCTGTTTTCAGGGTGCATATTTTCACCAGAAAAGGTGTATTTCTCAGCAATTGTATCTCTCATCTTTGTACTGTGCTTTTTGGTCTTCAAAACATGTATCAAAAAAATAGATATAAGAAGTCATTTATAAAATCACAAAAAGAAAAATAAATACTAACCCTTTAAAACTAAAAATTATGATTTGGGGAATCACATTAATTCTATTAAGTATTATAGCAGTACCATCATTATTGCTATCTAAAAAACCAAACGCGAAAGAACTTTTAGAAAAAATCGAACCGTATCAAGGTTGGATCGGACTTGTATTTTGTTTCTGGGGAATATGGGGAATCATTTCTTCAATCCTTGGTATAGGCTGGCTTGCAACATTCCCTATTCGATGGGTAACCTTTTTGGCAGGAAATATTGTTTCGGCAGTACTAGGATTCATGTTAGGTTTTGGTATGATTAATAAACTTGTACTATCTAAAAATGAAGCGGCCAAAGAGAAAGCCAACCAACTAAGAGCAAAATTAGCTCCAAAACAAGGTAAACTAGGAATCCTTGGTTTAATTGTAGGTGCTGCAATGATCGTATTATCATTTTTGCCTTACTAACATTAACACCTCTATAAAACTTGTTTTTATAGTACTTACAACAGTAACAACTGCCATTTAGCAGAAAAAATCCAAAACATCATGATCATATTTGGAACAGGTTCTTCAACTATTCATCCCACAAAATTAGAAGGAGGAAATTGCCCATATTGTAATACAGAAAACAATATGTGGATACAAGGATATGGAAAATATATTCATGTGTTTTGGATACCGTTCTTTCCTATCGGGAAAAAAGTATACACGGTTTGCGGTCATTGTAAGGGAGCTTTTGAAGAAAAAGAACTTCAGAGTCAGCAATTGATACAGAGTTTTAAAGATTTTAAAAACAATCAAATAAAAACTCCATGGTATCACTATACAGGACTTACGATTCTGGTTGTGTTCATCGCATTACTTACTGTACTGCCTTATTTGGTAAAATAGAAACAACGTAAAATCATATAACTTTTTAAAATGAAAAAACTCGTTTTTATAATGCTCCTAACGTTTGCATCATCTATTTCGCAAGAAAATAGTGAGACTCTAACTATTGTAGGAGAAGCGAATAAGAAGATAGAAGTTAACAACTATTATCTTACAATCTCGCTAAAACAACTCGTTGCAAATGGATATCAGCAACTCGAACCCAAAAGTTTATCACAGGTTAAACAATTATACAGTGATAAGTTAAAGACTATAGGAGTTGATTTTAGCAAGTTTCAAAAGAATGTTCTCTATCAATTGTATGCATCTTACTCAGAAGTAAATGATATTTCATATTACAATTATGCAACAACTTCTGAAGAAGAAGTGATCAAAATCACCAAACAGAGGATGAATGGTTTGACAATTATGCAAGTCGAAGCAGTAGCCAAAGAAAAAAACAATACAGAATGGGCTGCTTTAACACTCACTGCAATTGAAGATGCAAAAGTGAAAGCCAAAAAAACTGCTGATCATCTCAATAAAAAATTGGGGGATATCATAAAGATCGAAAATTCTGATTCCAGAACGCAATACATAAATATGCATAAACCAGAAGAAATTCAAAAACATCTTGTAAAAGTAACTTTTACACTAGAATAATAACGGTGTATATCAATAAATAAATTAACACATAAAATCAAAAAAATGAAAACAAAAATTTTAATCTTAGCAGTTATCCTCGCTTTTGGAAGCAATCTAAATGTCCAAGCTCAAAAATTAAAAAAGTTTGGTAGTTCTATCGAAAAAAAGATAGGTCCAAAAACCATAAAAGTACCTTATACAGATGTTGTATCTTATATGGGATATGCTGCATCTGGTAATGAAGATGAAGTAAAAGACGGTAAGAAATTCTATTACATTTATGTATGGATTCCTGCTGTTGCTCCAGAAATTGGTGTAAGAATGATGTCTCCTGTGGGGAAAACCAAAATCAAAAAAGCAACACAATCAGCAGCATATACAGAAAATGCAAAATCAACTGATTATTTTGACACCTATATTACTTTAGAGCGTTCAGATATTGTTAGTAAGGATAATATTAATGAAGGTGCGGTAAAAAGCGCTAATTGGGTTACTCTAGAACGTAACGATGATAGCAGCGAAATGCCAAAGCAACCAAGCGGAAGCAGCTATAACTCTCTATTAAGATATAAAAGCGAAGCAAGTGATCCTCTTAAAGCACTAACTGTTGGACTATATCGTATCGGTTTTACAACATACAAAACTGGTGAGGTAAAAGGTACTTTCCTAGCAGAAGTTGCAGCTCCTATCAAATTACCTGGAGTAGTAATGGCAAAAACTATCGAAGACTTGAAAAAGGGACTATAAAACGTAAATTGGAATAGTAGCACCTACGGTTATTCCTATGCTTTTTGGTTCAAAAAACATAGGAATAACCTCTTTTCGAATGTCTTTTCTCTAAACCACCAATTTTAAGATGCAAGAAAACGACGATAAACAAAATTCTAAAGAAGAAAAAAAAAATCTTCTCGATGATATCCTGGCCAATGCACTCTCTTCTACAAAAAAATATGAAGAAACAAATGCAGGTCTCGAAACCAAACGATGTAAAAGCTGCGGAGCAGCAAGACCCGAAGACACAGATCTTAAATACTGTGATTTCTGTGGAGACCAATTTTACTAAAAAATAATAATCTTTTAGAAATATGTCAATTAATGAAACACAAAATAGATGGGATGGCTTCCTTAAAAAAATCAAAGATCGATTCGAGGAGATATTAGAAAAAACAGAAGCTGTATTGCCCTTATTATTTGAAGCGACTGATTTTGAAACCACTACATTTCACAATGCCTGGCAAGGAATTTATTCTCAAGCCAATGAACTTATCTGGAAAATAGATAGTACATGGGAAGATAAAGTCGAAGAAGCTTTTGAAGATGCAGGAGCAGAATTTGGTTCTAAAAAATTTATACAAGAAAGAGATAAAGGGTATCTAACAAAATTTGAACTTGAACAAAAACTAAAATCATACGAAGTGAAAATTTTTGCAGATGCTGCAAAAAAATTACTAAAAGAAGTAAAAGACACTTTATCCAAAGATTTTTGTTGTACCCAATGTCAAGCTAAACTCCCGGTAAAAGATAATTTTTTCAGATCCTATTACAGTACTTGTGAATATTGTCAGACTGTAAACACATTCGAGCCAGGAACTAAAGCCAGAAACATCGAACATTTTGCTATTCATGCTCTTGGAGAAGAGGCTGCTTTAGAACACTATCTGCATTATGAAGAACTTAAGTTTCAAAATTATGTACAAGATTCAGAAACGTATGGTACCGAGGAATTAGCAACTCTATATCAAAAATATGTAGAAACCTACTTAAAGAAAAGAATCGAAATCATACCAGATTATAAAGATAGGTACGAAAAAGATCTCAAAGCTAAAACTGCATTCTTAACTAACTATTAGTAATCCTAAAAAAAAAAAATATGTCAAATTCATTTAGAAGTCAACTACGTTCGGTAATCGAATGGCAAAACCCGAAACCCGAAACTCTTTTTGAAAAATGGACAGAAAACGGGGACGAAATTAAAAATGCTTCAAAATTAATCGTAGGGCCTGGACAAGGATGTCTTTTTGTATACGAGGGCAAAGTAGAAGGCGTTTTTGAAGAAGAAGGGCTTTACGATCTTAAAACAGGCAATATTCCTTTTTGGACGACCATCAAAAATATCATGTATACCTTTGAGTCTGCTCATAAAGTGGGAATCTTCTTCTACAGAAAAGCAGAAATGCAAAATATACGCTGGGGAACCCCTTCTCCTATCACCTATAAAGATCCTGTTTATAATTTTCCTGTAGGATTAGGTGCTTTTGGTAATTTTTCTTTCAAAATAACGAAACCAGTCGATTTTTTCACCAATGTTATTGCAGGTGACGACTACTATCCTGTAAAAGCGATACAAAAAGTTATTTTATCCAGAATTACTCAACCTATCAGTGATTTCCTTGCCAACGCTTCATTTAGTTATGTAGAAATTGATAAACATCGTAATGAAATCGCATCATTCTCTCAGAATTCGAGTGCACAAATCTTCGATGAATTAGGTTTTGAACTACTTGATTTCAGGATAGAAGGAACCAGTTTTGATGAAGAAACCAAAACAAGAATTGGTCGAATTGCAGATATGAGTGCCGAAGCCCAGGCAATGAAAGAACTTGGTGTAAGTTACCAGGATTACCAGCAACTTGAGGCATTAAAAAATATGGCAAAAAATGAAGGTGGTGGTAATATCGGTATGCAAATGGGGGCTGGATTAGGAATGGGTCAAATGCTCGGAAATATGATGAATAATCAAGGGCAGCAATCCACACCTCAACAAAATACTCCTCCTCCTCAACCTGAATCTCAACCCCAAAACGATGACCCAGTACAAAAATTAGAAAAACTTAAGAAAATATTTGATGCTGGCCTAATCGACGAACAGGAATACAAACTGAAGAAACAGGAAATATTATCTCAATTCTAAAAACAAAAATCAATCTTTAAAAATTATACATTATGAGTACAGTTAATGAATTATATCAAGACGTTTCAGGAAAGCAAAAAGACGAATATAGACAATATCTAATGACCCTAGATCGTATGGATTGGCATAGTTATGATTACACAACATGGCCATGTGCAGATCTTTCTTTTCAGGATCTTGAAGATGATGAAGATTATGATGTTTGGCCATTTAAACCAAACTTAAATGAACCACATTGGGTGGATCTTAATAACCAATTTAAGTCGGGTATCAGAAGATATGGATATGTAAATAAACTCGAAATGCCAGAGCAAGTTCGTGAGCTTTCTCATGATGATGCTACCAATATCCTTAATGATATCAAAAACCTTAAAGATAGTGACCTTTCAGAATTTAATGATCAGATTCATGAATATGGATTCTCTGATGAAGACCACTTTTTATGGGGAATAGCATTACTAGATTCTGCTGAAGAAAAAGCATACGACGATGCTGACAACTTTTTAAAAGAACAAAAAGCTAAACTGGATGCCCAGATGGATGCTCATGTAGAAGCAGCAGAAGCTGGTGGATTATTAGATCCTATTAATGGCATTGATATGGAAACCTGGGCCGCTGCTAATGCAAAAATAGCTGGAGGTATGGGCTTAGAAGAAGTACTTAAAATTGTAGGAACAGAAAAACCAATCTGGGATGAAGTATCTGCAGAATGGACCGCAAGAATGTCTCAGGATACAACTTTTGCGATTTCTAAGGTATATGGTGATGCTTTTATGAATTCGAACATTGGCAAATTTGCAGATGCAGGAACCGATCAAGAATCTGAAACTGGTTCTCCTGCCGGAAATAGTGATATTTATGAAGATTTCGAACTTTATATTAAAGTTATGTGTCATCAAAATATGGGAGCGGCGCAAGGAAAAGATGCAGCTTCAATCTTGCAAGAATACGGACTTACAGTTACCGATTGGAGTTCTGTAGGTATGCATTGGACTCCAAAAATGGCTACAGATACTCGTATGGCATTAAAAATGGGAGAATTAATGGAAAAATACAATGCAGAATTTGCTTCGGAAAAAGCAGGAGACGATATCGATTTTTAAAAGAAATAGAGTTTTATGTAAGATGGCCTGAGATTCATCTGCAACCCAATTACACTACATTGCAAATCTGATGAAATCAGGTCATCTTGTTTTTAAAAACAAAAAATAATCATGGAAAATAATATCAAACAATTCGGAATACATATTAAGAGTAAAGATAGTTATCTGGCATTTGTAACGATTAACAATACCAGCTTTCCAGAGTTTAGACATCTTAACAAGGTTCCATCTGTACTAAGAGAAAATGATCAAATAGAGATTATTGTATATCTTCAAAATTTTGAAAGTGGATATCTGGTAGCTCAAGCGAGAAAACTAGCTTTGGGAGGGTTTAATGAAGATATAAATTTCAATATAGAGCCTTTAGAAAAAGAAAACATGTATAAGCTTACTACCGATAAGACAATACCCGATGGTAGTTTTTTATTTATTTCTACAGGGTGGAATGAAATCTTAACTGTTTTTCTTGGAGATAGTGAACAAGAAGCCATCGCTTTCTTTTCTGATACTAATTTAAGGCCAGCATATGCTGCTGTTCCTGATCTTGAAGAAACTATTAAAGCTTTTCCAAATTCTCAGAAATTAATAGACTTATTACCAGGATGGAAAGAAATTAAACAATTAGAACGGCAAGAATTAGAATATAAATATGTTGAAGAAGCATGGCAAAAATATCAGGAAACCGAAAAAATTTCACTAAAAATACGGTACCTTAAAGATATGCAAATGGCACTTAATGGTTTCCTTGTTAATCATCCCCAAAGTAATAAATCTGAAGAATGCAGAGAAAGACAAATCGAAATTGACACCAAGCTTCCTGAATTGGAAAAAATGATATAATACCAAAATAATTTATAAAAGATAGTTTTTTTAAAAGTATACCCTCAAAACCTATACCTCTCATCTTTGTACTGTGAGTTTTAGACTTCAAAACAGGGATCAAAAAATAAGTACTAACACTTTAAAACTAAAAACCATGATTTTTGGAATCACATTAATTTTATTAAGTATTATAGTAGCAGCACCATCATTATTACTATCAAAAAAACCAGAGGTAAAAGAATTTTTAGAAAAAATCGAACCGTTGCCAAGCTTGATCAGATTTATGATCGGACTTATATTCTGTTTCTGGGGTGTATGGGGAGTCATTTCGGCAATTTTAAATATAGAATGGATAACAACATTTCCTATCCGGTGGATCACCTTATTAGTTGGGAATATTATGGAAGCTGTATTAGGTTTCATGTTAGTTTTCCGTTCAATTAACAAGTTTTTCGTATTTAAAAATGGAGCTACAAAAGAAAAAGCAAATCAATTAAGAGAAAAGTCAGCATCAAAACAACGTAAGTTAGGAGTTTTAGGAATCATTATTGGCTGCTTGCAGATTGTAGCCTCTTTCTTATTCTATATGTAGTAAGAACATAGAAATAAAGAACAAGTAAATCCTGTTTTACAACCAACAAAATCAAACTATTTTGTTAAAATTGAGAACAATTTTATAATCAATTCAATACGTATCAACAGCAACATAATCACATATAAATAAGACATTTAGTTCTAATAATAAACGCTCATATTTTGCAACTAGATTATAAATTATCACAGCACTAATCTATAGAAAAAAAACGTTATGCAATTAAACATCACTACATTCATCCAAAAACAACTTAAAGAAATTATAGATCAAGCTGTTGCTTCAGGAAAAATTAATCCAGAAGAGCTACGAATGATTATCATTTCGCCCAATAAGACTTTTGATGTACTTAAAGTAACCTATAACAATGCCTGGGACGAGTATTATTATGGATCTGAATACGATGATGCATCGGATATTGGTACAATTTCAATATCCGAATGGTTAGATATTGCAGATACGGCTTTTGAGAAAAGAAAAGAATTAGATACTTCTTTTATTGATCAGGCAACTGAGCAGAAAAAAAAATATACAAAGATAAAGCCTGCGCTTACTTTTGACCATATATCCGACCAATTATATAAAAGTTATTTAATATGCTTGCGTGAAGAATTGATTTTACAAATTGAAAATGCGATAAAAAAAGTAGCTACTTCTTATACTCAAAAAGATTTCAAACATGTTGTTGGTTTTGTCACACATAAACTAACTTTTAAACAGGACGATAATGTAAGAATACTGGCTTTTAATCAACTTAATGGTTCTGGTCCGTTTTATAATGTGATGCTTGCGTTGCCTCAGTCAAAATTAACCTATCCATATCTAAAGTTTTATGACACTGGTTTTTATTTATTTTATCCCAAAAGCAATATATACGAAGGCTCTCAAGAAGAAAGCAATATATACACCTATGACATCAAAAATATCGAGTATGGCTTTATACAATCCAAACATAGGGAAAAAGCTATTTTTAGATTAACCGATGAATTCGAAGATTGGAAACTAGATGGAGGCCATATCGAAGAAGAAGAAGGTGATTTACCAGAAGAAGCTTTTTTTAGTGCTTTTAATAAATTCATGGCACAGTTTCCAAATAAAATAATAGACCCTTTGAAGGTTCCAGATCCTATCAATAACGAAGCTGATTTCACAAAATGGCTAAACACTATACAGGAACATAATCTGGATATCTCATATAAAGCAGAAGAAAAGCTTTATAATTATGGTGAAGAAGCTTTCAGAAAAACACTAAAACTCTTACCTGATACCAATAAAAACTATTCGGATCTTCAAAAATTCTTAACCGCCAGGTTATTTTCTGAAGGACGATATGAAGAATCAACAGCAATTCTTAAATCTATAAAGCAATTATCAGATCATTATAAAGTACATCTGCTAGAAAACTTATATTTCTTGAATCGCAAAGAAGAATTTGATGAGTGTTATGTTTCAATTGAAAGCAAAAGCGCCAAAAAAGATGCATTATTGCCAAAGTGGTTATTTGATATCAGACTATATCAAGATCAGAAAGGTGAACTTAATAGACTAAAAGATGAACTCATTTCTTTTATGTCAGAAAACAAAGGATATACCTCAGCAGCTAGAGCAGCAATAGCATTAACCAAATTATATACAATTCTTGGAGAAAAAGATAATGCTTTATATTGCTTTCAGAGAATTTCCTTCTCTGGTAATACTCACACATTATTTAAAAAAGAGTTTGCCGATTCTCCTTATATGTTTCAAGTATATGATGATTATTTAGCAAAAGAAAAAGAGAAAGAAGATTTTAAATCCAAAGTAAAAGTATCTTCGCTTATTATTCCCGAAACCGATAAACAAGAAATAGAAAAAGTACCTTATGAAGATTGTTATTATCTATCTCATAAAATCGAAGATGTTGATTTAAGTTGGGCTGTGCCTATTAGCAAGAAACAATTCATCGCTGTAAATGATGATAAAGAACTTTTTATAGGTGAAATTACAGATTCTTATGAGATCGTAAAACATACTATCATTCAGTTAGACAAGGAAAAAAGCTATCACTATTCTTATCATAACGAAGTAGTATATGTCTCAGTCTATAATGAGGGAATAGTAAGATACCAAATCCAGGGAAATTCTATTACCCCTATAGAGGATAGTATTAGAAATATTGAAAAAATGCCGAAATATGGTAATCTCAATATTTCTCATGGCCACTTGTATGTTTGTAATAATGAATACCTTGAAATCTTTGATCTTTCTAATCCGGATGCCAATCCGATTTCTTCAGATGTATTTATAGAAAGCGGATATAGCCTTCATATTAACGATGATCTTCTGGTTGTTGGTGCCGGTGCTGGCTTGGTTCTTTTACTGGATATTCAGGATAAAAGCAATCCAACTTATTTATCTAGTATTATAGAAGATAAGACACCCGGAGATATGCATATAGAGTTTTTTGAGCACTATATGGTTACTCGATCTGTAATAGATATAAGTAATCCTGCTGATCCGAAATTTGTCTGTCATAACTGGGACGACCTTGCTCCTATTTATTATTTTTCAGAAAAACCTGATATCCCATTATGTAGTACCGGTAACGAGTTTCTATTTACTACGCTATCTAAAGAAGACAACGGTAAGATTACACTTGTAAATTGGTTAGAAAGTTTAAACAAAGAAAATTTATATTACGAACGATTAACCAGTAATATAGCAACGATGTATGATGGAGATACTGTTATCGGTTTTACTCCATATGATATCTGCATTTTAGAAAAAGATAAAAACCTTGCTCAACAGAAACAAGAATTTGATATTCAGGATATATTAGAAAAGATGGCTATTGAGTGTTTTGAACATTTGGTAGAAAATCATCCCGATTTCAGTATCGGAAAAGTAGTTATGGAGCACAAACCAGATTATGGAGTAATATCACTTTCTTTTCAGGAATGCTCAAGTCCTGCGGTAGTATCTAGTTTTTATGAGGAATCTCAACTCCCCATGGTTTATTCTAATTTTAGCATTTATCCATATTTCTCAGATACTCTAGGTATGAATTTTGATCCCCAGATCATGAAAATGAACTATGATCTTAATAGTATCATAGATAAAATCATCTCGTATGATAGTTTTAATACAATGACTGCAAAACATGTTTCGATACTTATAAATAATGAATCCCGATACTTAGAATTCGCTGATCACGACTGGAATCCTTATCGTGAAATCAGTTCATCACAAGATCCTGAAACTGCCGAAGGCATTATACTTAGTGGTAATGACAACCTTATCAAACAGTTAGAAAATAGAATGATTACCGAAGAAGGTGTTTTTGAAGAGTTGATACATATACTTAATCTGAAAAACCCAGAAGATGAAATTAGAAATACTTCTGGTTCTTTAAAAAATGGAAAAGCTATTTCTAGCAGTTCGACAAAAATCAAACCATCATATATTCAGGGGCCGGTTTTTGGACCAAAACAAGAAAACGATGATTCTAAAGATCTTAGAAAATTAAAAAACCAAGTACTTCGAATCATTGCTTCTCATCCTGACCGAAAAATTGTTAGAAGTATCATATTTAATGGAGCAAAATATAGTATCGCAAAACCTGTCTTAGAAAAAACACCAAATGTTCCCAATATAAAAGAAGGATATGTATCGATTCTTGTAAATAACGGATATGGTCTATGGGACGAATTTTCTGAAGATCCTGAGATCAAAGCATTTTTATTAGATATTTTAGATACTTTAAATGATGAATCTCTAATGGCTAAATTGGCTTATAGATATAAAATATATTCTCATAAATCTATCCACAATCATATCAAAAAATTATTAACTGATACATATGACGTTCTTGACTATTATAATTACATCGGTGATGAACACAGAAATATAATTAATATTTCCAAACTTCCTTTGGCAGTTATAAGATCATTTGAAAAGGAGTTATTAGAAATTTTTGAGCAATTTGAATCTGATACAGATAAAGGGCAAAATCATCGTATAAAAAATATGATCGTACCTATATGTGATATGCTTATCAGGTTAGGCCACGAAAAATTTCCAGAGGAATTGATTTCTAGAGCAAATTCAAGTAAAAGATATAATGAAGAATACGATGACGATCTTTTTGGAGATGATGATTATGAAAACGAAGAAACATTCTTATTACAATTATATCGAAAACAACAGGTTAAACACATACTACAAAGTTTTGAATCTGAAGAAGAAAAACCTATTTGGGATAACACTATAGAACCTGAGCCTTATAAAAAATCATGGTATACTACTATAGATGTATTATTTGAACAAGGAGAACACATCTATGGGGAAGATTTTAAGAATATGTTCATCCAAAAACTATCTAATAACATATCCAAAGATGAAAATTATGATCACGACAGGCTATTAGCTTTTAACTTCATTCATTACACCTATAAGCATATCCAGAAAAGGCCAGAACTGGCAAGCATAGCAGAAATCATTGTTGAGGCTATCACTCAAAACAAAGACAAATTCTCTGAAGAAATTGACTTATACAAAATCAAGGAAAAAAGTAAGTTTGCATTACTTCAGGCTGCCTGGAATGATTTAAAAAATAAAGATCTAGAATTGGCAGAACAAAAAGGGGATGCCATTCTAAAAATAGATCCAGAATTTGGTCAGGCTTATTTTCTAAAAGCACGCTTGCTTTGGTTAAAAAAAGGAATTCCCGCATATCTCGAAAAACAAGAGGAGTATATCAAAAAGGCTTCTCATGATGCAGTAACACTTGCACGGTTATACAATCTAACCGGTTGTGCATTAGATGTAGAGAAACGCTATGAAGAAGCATTACCTTATTTTAAAAATGCCGCATTAACCGCAACCAATGAGCCCATGTATCTTGCTAATATCGCAGAGATATATTATAAACTTAAAAATCCAAAAGAAGCGTTAAACTATGTACAAAAAGCTAAGCAAAGTGGGCATTCTTCAGAAATGATGGATGAAATCTCTACCAATAAAGGAATAATCAATGATGTTGAAGATGGCGATAACACTTAATTGTTGTAAAAAATTAACAAATCATTAACACACAAATCTACAAAAAGGAACTTACTATACTAGTAGGGATTAGAATTGGAGTAAAATACTAGTTGAATACTAAAGAAAATGTAATGCAAAACAATTACTGTTTCAAACTAATTGTATCATCTTTTATATTCTATTCTAATTATAAACTCTCATATTTGTAATTAAATTGATAATCATAGATTATCATAACACTAACCTATAGTGATAAGAAGTGTGTGTATTTATCACTAAAATCAAATCAATTATTTATGAAAACAAAAATTTTAATTTTACTAAGCATATTTGCTTTAGGAACTTCTATTGATGCTCAAGCACAAAAACTAAAGAAATTTGGTGGTTTAACAGAAAAAAAGATAGGCCCAAAAACTATTAAAGTGCCTTATACAGATGTTGTAACATATCTTGGATATGCTGCGCCAGGTAATGAAGATGAAGTAAAAGATGGTAAGAAATTTTATTATATATATGTTTGGGTTCCTGCTGTAGCTCCAGAGCTTGGTATAAGAATGATGTCTCCCGTAGGTAAAAACAAAATAAAAGGAGCTACTCAATCTGCAGGATATACAGAAAATGCTGGATCTAGTGACTTTTTTGACACCTACATTACTTTAGAACGTTCTGATATCATAAGTAAGGATAAAATTACTGGAGAAGCTGTAAAAGGTGCAAATTGGACTGTTTTAGAACGTAATGATGATAGCAGCGAAATGCCTAAACAGCCAAGCGGAAGTAGTTACAATTCGCTATTAAGATATAAAAGTGAAGTTGGAGATCCTCTTAAAGCATTAACTGCTGGATTATACCGTATCGGTTTCACAACATACAAAACTGGTGAGGTAAAAGGTACTTTCAT
The DNA here is from genome assembly GCF_900299525.1 of Aquimarina sp. Aq78. Lineage (GTDB taxonomy): Bacteria > Bacteroidota > Bacteroidia > Flavobacteriales > Flavobacteriaceae > Aquimarina. The sequence continues at coordinate 118,769 of NZ_OMKA01000029.1, forward strand.
AGCTCAGGTTGCTGCTCCTATTAAATTACCAGGAGTTGTAATGGCCAAAACTATCGAAGAGTTAAAAAAAGGATAATAGTATATACAACCTAATTTAATACACACACCAACGGTTATTCCCATATATTTCTTAAAAGAATATATGGGAATAATTGTTTTATATATATGCCTATAAAGGCATTTTAGACTTCATTTTTTCTACAATAGTATAAGCTGCTGGGCAAATTGCTACATTTTTCAACGTTAAATTAGATATCTGTTGCTTTGTCATCTTTTTTTATAATGTCATAGATTCAAGTAATAAAACATTAAACATTGTCCTGATTCTTTGACAATTCAAAAAATCAGGACAATGAAACATCAGTAATATCTAATTTCACAAAAAATAACCTTACTCCTTTTACCAAAATTAACATTGTTGAAATATAAAAAATGAAAAAAATAAAATATAGTATGATCATGATCATGACTATCGCTATGATCGCATGCTCTAATGACGATGACACCCCAGAAACATCCATAATAACCACTATTACCGTAAAAAACTTTGAAGTCGCTATCGATGAAAACCCAACCATAGGACAAGAAATAGGAACCATAGATGCTTCTACCAATCAGAGAACGCTATCCTATAACCTTAAAGCAGAAAATCCTGAAGGAGCCATCTCTATAGATGCAAAAACAGGAAAAATTACGGTTAAAGACCACATACTTTTTGATTATGAAACCAGAACAAAAATTACTGCCACTCTACTTATAAAAAATGGGAGTGTTAGTAAAGAAGCCAACATAATCATAAACTTAAAAGACGTTAGTGAAACAATCATTACCGTAAAAGACTTTGAAGTCACTATCGATGAAAACCCAACCATAGGACAAGAAATAGGAACCATAGATGCCTCTACCAATCAGGGAACACTATCCTATAGCCTTAAAACAGAAAATCCTGAAGGAGCTATCTCTATAGATGCAAAAACAGGAAAAATTACGGTTAAAGACCACACCCCTTTTGATTATGAAACCAGAACAAAAATTACTGCCACTCTACTTATAAAAAACGGGGACATTAGTAAAGAAAACAGCATAACTATAAACTTAAAAAATATTGGTACTGAAAACATCGCTTTTGCTGATGCAAATTTTAAAAAAGCCCTTATAGAACATACAAATCCCATAGATACTAATACCGATGGGGAAATCTCTGAAGATGAAGCCAACGTTGTAAAAGAACTAAGGATAGATAGTAAAAGTATCACTGATCTTTCAGGAATTGAATATTTCACCGAATTAACTCATCTGTGGTGCAGAAACAATCAACTCACTACATTGGATGTAAGTAAAAACACCAAATTAACTAATCTGTATTGCAACAACAATCAAATCACTACATTAGATATAAGTAAAAATACCGAATTAACTTATCTGTGGTGTAGCATCAATCAACTCACTGCATTGGATGTAAGTAAAAATACCGAATTAATTTTTCTGTCTTTCGACAACAATCAACTTACTGCATTGGATGTAAGTAAAAACACCAAATTAACTTACCTGTATTGTAACAGAAATCAACTCACTGCACTGGATGTAAGTAAAAATATCAAATTAATTGAGCTGTCGTGCAACCATAATCAACTCACTGCACTGGATGTAAGTAAAAACACCAAATTAATTGAGCTGTTGTGCAACCACAATCAACTTACCGCACTAAATATGAAAAACGGGAACAACGATAAGTTTTCATGGGTAGAATTACAATCTAACACTGCTTTATCCTGTATACAGGTAGATGATCCTGATGCTACCTATTTAACAGGATGGTATAAAGACAATACCGCTTCATATTCTAGTGATTGTACACCTTAAAAAAGTAATTAATATTATTAAAATATTACTAGTATCCGAAAGTTAATTTCAAACCTTTAAAAAAGAATGATAGTATATACAACCTAATTTAATACACACACCAACGGTTATTCCCATATGTTTCTTAAAAGAATGTATGGGAATAATTGTTTTATATATGTCTACAAAGGCATTTTAGATTTCATTTTTTCTACAATAGTATAAGCTGCAGGACAAATTGCTACATTTTTCAACGTTAGATTAGATATCTGTTGAAACTTTTTACGATCCGTATGAGGGTACTCCCTACATGCCTTTGGTCTTACCTCATAAATCGCACAGTAATTATCGGTCCCAAGAAAAGTACATGGTGTTTGTTGTAATATCAAATCTCCATCCTCGTCTGTTCGTAGGTATTGTTCTTCAAACTGTCTGGGTTTTATTTTTAAAAACTTCGCAATACGCTCTACATCTTTATCTGTAAATAATGGACCAGTTGTTTTACAACAATTCGCACATTCTAAACAATCTGTGTTACTAAACTCTTCATCATGTAACTCCTGCATGATATGATCCAGTTTTTTAGGCGGTCTTTTTTTAAGTTTAGCAAAGAACTTTTTGTTCTCGTTATGTTTATCTTTGGCCAGTTTTGGTAATTGGTCTATGAATTCTTGCATACTGCAAAAGTAAGACTTTTGAGAGTTCTGATTACCAATTACTAACATATTCAGTTTTAATAAAGACCAATTAAAATCTTTAAAAATATTTTAATCCAATACCTAAAAACGTTTCCCATAATCATAAACCGCACCTCATGAATACAGATATCTTCGGAAAAGCCATCAAAGATTTTTACAATAAAGAATACACAGAAGATATTGTTGTACAGGCAAATGATTTTGATGATGATCATATCCCCATCCCTTACCTGTTTAGAGCGTATGCCGAAATGCCAGGAATAGAACAAAAAGCATTAGAGCTTTCATACGGAAAAGTACTAGATGTAGGTTGTGGTGCCGGAAGCCATAGTTTGTTTCTTCAAAATGATCAAAAGCTAGACATAAAAGCTATAGATATATCTGAGGGTGCTATCGAGGTTTGTAAAAAAAGAGGGATACATCATGCCATGGTACAAGATATTTATGATCATAATAATGCCACATACGATACCATACTATTGTTAATGAATGGCAGTGGTATCATTGGTACTTTAGATCATATTGATCGGTTTTTTACTCATATTAAAACACTTATCGCACCGGGAGGGCAAATTTTAATGGATTCATCAGACATTTCTTACCTTTTTCAAGATGAAGATGGAGGCTTTTGGGTAGATGCCTCTGCCGGATATTATGGAGAAATGCAATATAAATTAAAATATAAAAAACAAGAATCAGAATGGTTTGATTGGTTATACATTGATTATAACACACTTCAAAATGCAGCTAATACCAATGGTTTTCTATCAGAATTAATAGTTGAAGGAGAAAATAATGATTACCTGGCCAGATTTACTTTAGCATAATAATTCTACTTTGACAAGGTATAGAAGCCCTAAGTGAAAATCCCATAGCCTGAGCTTTTTTTTGTAAAGCGCAAGGAATTGCAACGACAGCGAGATGAAGCGTTGGTAAAAACCCTTGTGGTCACATCCAAATACTCAACAAGTGAAATTTGTCGCACTCCATTATTTAGATAATCGTTTTTCGGGTTCTAAAATGATTATATGGATCTTTGGAATAGGTTTCTTTTATTTCTTTTAAACGTTCGTAACTTTTATCAAAATAAGTTTTAGTTGGGATTGAACTATCTTTAAAGCTTATAAAAGCCCCTGAAGTATTAGGAATATCAAAATCTCTACTGGTTTCTATCCAATCTAATGAACGATTTGTTCTATCATACACAAAGTTATCTTGAAATTCTTCCTTCTCCTCTTTTTTCATATTCCACCAGCATTGATATTGTATAGTATATAGTTTGTCCTTATAAGGAAAAGCACTATCCGTATTTTCTGCATTTTTCATATAATAATCTCCAACAATAGCTCCTAAAGTCACATAAGTAAATAATCCCAACTTTCTGTTACCATCTAAAATAAGATTAGAAAATAAACTCTCGAACAAGGCTTTGTAGCCATTTTTACCTTGAGCATCTAATCCATCAGTATTGACTAATCTTGATGTGATTTTATGAGGAGCAGGCATATCATAATCTGGTTGTAAAGGAGCTCCTTCTCTAAGCAACCCTAATTTATTTAAAACTTTGTTGTGTGATTCCCGGTCCCAGTTCCCCATTAAATGGGAACCATATTGGTTTTTATGTGCATAATCTGCTCCAGTTGCAGGTTCTATGGTAAGAGTATAAGGCGAAACTTTTTCTTTAAGATATTTATCTATAAACTTACATAAGCTATTCTCATCTCCTTCCCAATACCCATAAAAAACACAATTATTATATACTGTGTTGATATTTACAGGTTCTCCTGTATCCCATGGTCTCCCATTTATTTTCAAGTTAGTTCCAATAAGGTTTGAAGTATTTGGTGACTCGATTAACTCTTCCCATTTTTGCAATATTCTAATTGTTGGTACTTCTTCTTTTAATGTATCTGGTTCCTTATCTTCATAACAATTCCATTCTACCTCAAAACGATGTAGTACAGCAGGTAAAATAAAGGTTTGTATACGTAATTCTGTTATGATACCATAGCTCATACCTCCACCTCCTCTAAGTGCCCATAGTAATTCAGGCACAGAACCATTTTTTACATCCAGCTTTTGTAGGGTTCCATCACCCAATAGAATATTGGCCCCAACCAGATGTTCACAGCACATTCCCATTTTACGGGTCCATGGGCCCCAGCCACCTCCCATAGTAAAGCCAGCGATTCCTACAGTGGCACAAGTACCATGCGGAATCATCACATCTTGTTCTGCTAGCTTAGAAGTAAGCGTTTGAAAGCGAATACCTGGGCCTATACTGGCAATCTTGGTAATCGGATCAATAGTTAACGAAGCCATTTTTGAAACATCAATCAATACCACATTTGTCCCCGTACATTCTCCCTCATGATCATGTCCCCCAGCACGAACTCGAATTGGTAATTTGTTACCTATAGCTGCTTTATACGTAATTACTACATCAGATTCGTTTTCGCAATACACGATAACAAAAGGATTGTATTGAAGTCTTCTATTAAAAATTTGACTATTCTTATTATGTTTATACACGTTATCTAATTCTCCCCAATTGGTAGATATTGTTATGTTTGATGGAAGATGACTATTCAGTTCTTTTAAAAATGCATCAATATTGTCTTTCAGTAGTTCTGAAACTGTGTGTAAAGGTTCTTGTATCATCAGTATGATTTTATTTTTGATTTTATAGTATCACTCATCAATCTTTGTTGCCAAAATTCGGTTTCTTTCCAGCGTTGTTCTGTTGTATAAAATTGATTTTTAGTCTGTTGGTAATCTTTATAAATAGCATTGATATTGTGTTGATAATCTAACCTATACGTATCGTCCCTGCTATTTTCAAAATCAATGATCGTTTTGGAAGCGTGACAAGCTGAACTGAGGGCAAATCCAATTCCCATAGAAGAAATGGGATCAAAAGACGCTATGGCATCACCTACGGCGATATAATTTTTTATCGGAGTAATATCTATCAATTTTGAAAAAGCATTCCGTACCCAGGGCGATTGATATGAAACCCCCTGTTTTACTTTATTTTTGATATATCTAGTATTTAAAAGTAATTGATTAAATTGATGTGTTTTCTGAAGTTGTTTTTCCTTTGCAATTCCTGCATCTGTAAATAGTGTTAGTCCTATTTTGTCATTGGGTAAGGTAGCACAGTACCACCAACCTTCTTCTACTGTTTCCAATAACACTTCTTGCGCAGGCACTTTTCCTTTTTCAAAAGTTATAAAAGTCCCTATTGCTACTAATTCATCACTTTTTAGCGGTTTTAATCCCAAATTTCTGGACACAGCATTTTGCCGTCCTGTAGCATCAACCAAAAAGTTTGCCTTTACCAAAATATCACCTTTGGTTTTATGCTTAAGTTCAATCGTCCAGTCTCCTTCTTTGGTTTGCTTAAAGTCAATACATCTGGTTCTGGGTAAAATGCTTGCTCCTCTTTGATCAGCTCGTTCCAATAATAACAAATCAAAAGCTTTCCTATCCAGTTGTATACTATCCTCTTCTGTGCTTGAAATAGAATGTCTCGAGGACAGGTTAGCACTCCCCCAGGCAGCTACATGGTTATAACCATATATAAAACTGTTTGTTTCAAAATCTGTTCGGTAGATATTCATATAAGCAAGTAAGTCAAATATCGCCGGACTTACCTGTTCTCCTACCCTTAAAGTGTCTAAATCACTTTGTTCAACGATCATTACCTTAAGATCTGAATATTTTAATACACTTAATGCAGTGGAAGCCCCTGCTGGGCCTCCACCTACAATAAGTACATCTGTTTTAAAATGATATGCCATTTTACCTTCTGCTTCTTGTTCCAGATCTAGGCATTTCAAGCCCTTCTGGTGCTATTTCAATTTTATTAAACACGACCATTTCTAAGTGCTCTATCAATAGTTTTGCCTTATTGCTTTTCTTCTTTATTGCATGCTTATTCTGCTCAATAAAAAATACAGGTATAGTGGTGTCATTATCAGCATCATTTCCAGTGATCTCTCCTACGGGCACTTCTTTATAAGAGAATTGTTCATTATTTCTTTCGGTCTCTACAATGTATGGATATCCTGGAGTTGCCCCATTTTTATCTCTGATAAACCCAAGTGCATACCAATACTCAACCATTTGTACAAAACTGTTGATACCACGGGCATAATTGACCTGTTGTCCAGCAGGCAAGTGTGTTTGTCCTTGTCCCTTATCTGTAAATTCACCTACGATCACATCCCAAGGGCTTTGTGGCGGCCACCAATATGTATAGTAAGTAGGTGGTAACGGAACATTAGTCCCATTGCTAAGTGTTACTTTATTAATTGAGGGTACGGTAAAATTGATATGCTGAACTGTACATTGAAAAAAGTCGGCTTGCCATGGACATGCCATTCTTTTGGTTAAATCTCCTGGTTCACATCCACCGCCCTCACTCTCATCTCTAGAAGGGTTCAATCCATGTTGCGCATAATAATCTTCATTTTCATACTGTTTGATTACATACGGTGCCTCATAAATTACATCATTTTGCATACTCCATGTAACTTCAATACCAGGACACATCGGTAACCCTACACAGTTTCCTACTCCTACCGTATCCATTGGATTGATAGGATATGCTTGTGGAGTTTCATTATTAACAAATTTTCCTTCTGCCCATTGTTCTAATAAAAACAATTGGGTTTCATTTAATGCCATAAATTTATTGACATTGATATTGCTTACAGAATTACTACCAGAATTTAATGGCATCATCGGAAAGATATCACCTCCATTTTCTTTAAACAATTGTTGTTGTGGTAAATGTGGAGGCACTGGCGGTTGGGCATCATTGTTTCTGAAATAAGATAGATATTGCTTACGGTTTTCTTTATTTCCATCTGATGGATCTGAAAAATCAAAAATATTACTAGTAAATGCCATCATAGACTGAACGTTGGAAACCCATTGGTAACGACTTATCCTATTGATAATAGGAAGTATGTCTCTTTTAAAATCTACAATAAAATTGGTGTTCCATTCACCTGTAGCCTTTGAATACATATCTGGATCCAAATCAAAATTACGCACCCCAACATCAAACATCGTATCACTCAGGGTAGAAATATTTACAATCTCTGGAGCAAAATCAGGAGATCCTACAATAACCCATGCTGAAAGCTTATATTCATTATCATCTGTATCTGTAACGGTACAATATACCGTTCCATCAGAAATATCATCGTGCCAGGTATTAGAGCCTCCATAACTTGTTAAGGGTTCATTTCCTCCTGCATGCCCGTATCCACCAAATACAATGAGTCGTCCTTTATCATCTGTCAATAAATCTCCTAATTTTTCTACAGGTAATCCATATTTTACCTTTGAAGGAGGGAATCGTGCTGGATATCCATTTGGTACATTTTCCTCATCAAAAGCGATTGATTTATTCTTTCCCACGATAGTCCTAGGCCCCGGATCTATAATCAGGGTTTGTCTATCGGTCGTATCAGGATTTCGTAAGGGTACATCGCGATTTTCATAACTGTTTTCAGGGCCGAATAATAAATTCCCTTCCAGTTCACTAAACTGATACCATGCTGCTTTTTTATTAGCAAGGTGTACCGTCCATTCAATGGATTTGATATGTTCAGAATCCAGAGTGATTTCATTCTTATTTTCATCAAATATTTTAAAAGGTTGCCCCTGTCTTTTAATAAGACCTTTAGCATCTTTAAATTCTTTGATTGGCCCTGTTAGATTCCCATGTTCATCACAATCAAAAGGAAGTCCTCCTATCTGATCTGGTGATAAACAAAGTTCAGTTGTACTGTTTCCTAATCGGGCAACTCCAATAGATGGGTGAATGGATAATTGCATTTGATTTTAATTTTTTGGTTAATTTTTGGTTTTAAGATCTAGAATATGTTTAAAAAGATTTTTTCTAGAAAATGCTATTTACATATTTGTAACTATACTTGTTTTTTCAAAAAAATAAGACTTTTATAAGTTTGATATGAAAAGTGTTTTTATACTAAATGTACTTAAAAATCAGCCTTCAATACTGCTGAAAATTCCAAAAAAATGGCTTTATCTCTAAAAACACGTATAAATACGGTTATAGGTCTGTACTTAACTCCATATTTATAAACTACTTAAAACTAGATGCATATATAGCTTTTCAAAAACCAAAGCCTTCTTAACAACATTGATGGTACAATCTTTGTGGCAAAGAAACCATTTAACAAAACAACGTTAAACTAGAAATAAGACGCGATGTAAGTTCGTTTACTTACTAATCATAACCTTTTAAAAAGAAATCCTGTGCAAATAACAAAGCTCATTGGTTACCTATTGATCTCTTCTTTTATTCTCATTGGATGTTCTGACGATGATGATAACACACTTGTTACAAACGCATTGCAATCAGGAAACAAGAAACCTCTGGGTAGTTCTGCTAATGATCTACTAAGCGCAACCAATTTTAATAGTTTAACTATTGAGATTATAGCTGTACAAGGATTCGAGCCTACCACAACAGCAATACAAGGGTTTAGAGAATTTTTACAAGACCGGTTATTTAAACCCGACGGAATTACGATCACACAACGTTCTGTACCTTCCTCTGGCAAAGCTCCTTTTTCTATTGAAGAGATAGCAGAAATAGAAAACACCACCAGAACACTATTTAATAAGGAAGACGATATCACTGTATATGTGTATTTTGCTGATGGAAGCAAAGAAAATGACACCAATGAACAAGTAACTTTAGGTTCTGCATACCTAAATACTTCGATGGTAATCTATGAAGGTACATTACGGGCATTAAGTACGAGGCCAAATTCTCCGTCACTTAGTGCTGTAGAAACTGCCACTCTAAATCATGAATTTTCTCATCTAATGGGGTTGGTAAACCTAGGCACTCCTCTACAATCCGAACATGAGGATCCGAATGCTAGTAATCATTGTAATGTATCAAGTTGTTTGATGGAAGCCGCTATAGAGTTTGGTAGTGGGATGATGGGTATGGGTGATGTAATTCCAGAACTAGATGCCCAATGTATTGCCGATCTGCAAGCAAATGGAGGTAGATAAAATAAAAAAGCACCACCTTTTTATTCTGATGATGCTTTCTTGAAAAAAATCACTGGCATTCCTAAAAGTTAATCTTTCTCTTTTCTAATCTGCTTATATTTTTATTGTCGACTATCAGAATTAGCTAATTTCACCAGTGAAAATGCTCCTATCGCCATTACAATATCTCTTACCGCTACATCAATATAATGTCCACTAAACAGGAGAGTTAATGCTATAGCAATTAACCATCCCATAACTACATATCCGCCTATCTTGGGGCGATAAAGCACCATAATACCTGCTATAATTTCGATCACTCCCACGATAATCATAAACGTTCTGGCTTCAAAAGGCAATACACCTGCAAATCCAGAAGAAATATACTGACTCCAGTCTGTAAGTATATTGGTAAATTTATCTAATCCAGCAACTATAGGTACAAGACCGTATGTGTATTTTAATAGGTTAAAAACTGTCTTAATCTGCGAATCCATAATTTCAAATATTTTTTTGTTATTCGGTTTTTAGATAAAAAATCTCTCTTTTGGTTACAAAGTTTTGTAACTTTTTGTGCCGTTTTTCATCTAAGCTATAAATCACAAGCTATGGAGCCCATTAAAATCAATGATTATAAAACTCATAAAATATCAGATTCTGATGTAATATGCCGTATTCATTCTGGAGAAAAAGAATTGTATGAAATCTTGTTAAGAAGAAATAATCAAAAACTATATCGAGTTATCCGAAGTTATATTAACGATCTGACCGAAATTGAAGATATAATGCAAAATACTTATCTCAAAGCCTATGAAAAACTCTACCAATTTAAGCACAACTCGCAATTCTCTACTTGGTTAATACGAATTGGAATAAATGAAACTCTGGCTCGATTAAAAACAAAGGGGAAATATCTTAACTTATATAAATCAGAAAATAGCGTACCGAATGATTTTATTCTCGAGATTCCTGATGCTGAACAATTAAATCCCGAGAAAAAAATGATACGACAAGAAGCAAAACAGATCTTAGAAAAAACTATTGATCTATTAGATGTAAAATACCGAACCGTTTATGTTCTTAGAGAGGTTGAAGGTATGAGTATGGCAGAAATATCAGATTGTTTAGGGTTAACAGTTTCTAATGTAAAGGTTCGCCTACATCGTGCCAAAGATATGATTAGAGAAGAACTCTATGAACTCTCCCTGGATACTGACATTTTCGAATTTGGATTTAGCAAATGTGATACTATCGTAGATAAAGTAATGAATGCTATCTAGTACACCTTTTCTCCATCAATATAAGTAGCTTTCACTTTTATATTTGGGATTTGATCTTCATCAATTTCCATGATGTTATCCTCAAGGATTACAAAATCTGCAAATTTACCTGCGGTAATGCTTCCTTTTTCGTACTCTTCAAAGTTACTATATGCTGCCCAAAGAGTCATTCCTTTTAGGGTCTCTTCTCTACTAAGTGCATTTTCTTTTTGAAAACCACCTTCTGGGTATTGCTTTAGATCTTTTCGGGCTACTGCTGCATAAAAAGTATAGAATGGACTTACATGTTCTACGGGATAATCTGTTCCCAAAGCAATTCTACCTGTTTTTTCTAATAGTTTTTTATATGCGTATGCTCCTTTAATACGTTCTTCTCCCAATCGTTCATCTGCCCAATACATATCGCTTGTAGCATGAGTTGGCTGTACACTCATGACCAGATTATTATTAAGGATTTCAAATTCTTCGGGAGCAACAACCTGGGCATGCTCTACTCTCCATCTTCTATCTGATTTATTTTGAAGCACATCATAATACGTTTTCATTACTACTGCATTGGCAGAGTCCCCAATAGCATGAGTATTCATTTGAAAAGGTGACCCTGCCAATCGTTTTGCCAGAGTTTTAAAATCATCATTTCCTATGACCATAGCTCCATAATGATTTTCCTTATCTGTATATGGTCGTTTTAATGTAGCTCCTCTAGACCCTAATGCACCATCGGCATATACTTTGAAAGAGGAAACATTTAACTTATCTGTTTTATGCACCCCATTTTTCAGATAATAATCTACATATTTGGGTACATTACTTACCATAGCATACATCCTGATTTTAAGTTCATTCTTTTTCTGTAAGCTATCTACTAGTCTGATTACTTTGGGGCTTAATCCTGCATCATCTACAGTAGTTAATCCATAGCCAAAATTAATTTTTTCGGCATCTTTTAAAGCCTGTATTTGCTCCTTAACCGTAGGTTTAGGGATAACTGCACCAATCAATCCCATAGGGTTGTCGATCAATACACCAGTAAGTTTTCTATCTTTTTGAAGTATCTCTCCTCCTGCTACTTTAGTATCTACAGTAATTTTAGCAAGATCTAATGCTACTTGGTTTGCTATCATTGCATGGCCGTCTACCCGGGTTACCGCTACAGGGGTATTAGGAAACAAACTATCTAATTTTTCTTTGGTCGGAAATTCTTTTACCTCCCAGTCATTTTGATCCCATCCTCGCCCTGTAATAAATGATACATTTTTTTCTTTCTGAAAAGCTACAATCCTATCTAACACTTCTGCATAACTTTTGGTTCCCATAAGATCTACTTTTTGCTGTTGTAGTCCAAGACCGTAAAAGTGACAATGTGCATCAATTAATCCTGGCACTATTGTCTTTCCTCCTGCATCCAAAGTATTAGCTGTCGTATACCCCTTTAAGATTTCATCGTTACTACCTACAGCAACAAATTTACCTTCCTTTATAGCAAATGCCTCTGCTTTTGGGCTTGTATCCTCTACAGTATATACATTCGCATTAATAACCAATAAGTCTACTGCAACTGGTTTCTTGCAAGAAAAAAGTAACACTGTAATAACCAATAGTAAGGGTAATTTTTTCATTATTGTCGAGTTTTTAAAGCTCTAAATGTAAATATATCTTATGTGTGTAGTGGTTAAGGTTTTCTTAATATAATTAAGAAAATTACGAGACACATATACCTAAACCACTTTTTTGAATAACCGTATAGTACACAAATTTATAAAAACTGTTAAGAATTGTCTCATTTCATAAAAGTGAGACCGTTTGATACCAAAACTCACGATTTATTCATAAAAGGAAACAATACTTTTGAGATAGCAAAATCTACAATCATCATAAAACAATCAATCAAAAAACGAATAGAGATACTACATAATTTTTTCGAAACAGTTATACCTTAAAAACAAATTATGAACACAAACTTACCAAAGGATCATGCTTCAATACAGTATTATGATAGTGATTACCCATCAGAAGAACACTCAATTTTTTCTAAAAACTTCGATGATACTGTTTCCTCACAAGGTCTTAAATATGATGTCGATCGTTTTCTTGATTTTGCAACAAAAAATAATGGAGAGGTTCTCGAATTATGTTGTGGATCGGGGCGTGTAACTATACCATTGGCCAAAGCAGGTTATCATGTTACTGGAGTCGATAACTCCAGAGGTATATTAGAACAATTCGAAAATAACCTTCAAAGAGAAAATGAAGATGTTCGTCAAAACATAAAATTAATTGAGCAAGATATAACCATATTAAATCTAGATAAAACAGATTATAAATTGGTAATATGTGCGTTTAATAGTTTAATGTGTATTCCTGATTTTGATAGTCAATGTAAGGCATTATCTAGCATTTACAATCATATATCTAAAGGTGGATTAATAGCAATAGACCTTATGAATCCATTTATTTTAAACCTATCTGGTGATGCCATACCTAAACCATTTTTTACAAGAAAAAATTCTCACACCGGTAATTCGTATACAAGATTTGCAGCATCTGGACCTATGAATAGAAACCAAGTCCAGGAATTATATGGCTGGTATGATGAAGTACTTTCTGACGGTACAGTAAAACGTAAAAACTATAGTATGAAATGGCGTATTATATTTCCTTTTGAAATCAAACTAATGCTTAAACAAGTCGGGTTTAACATAAAAACTATAGAAGGTGGTCACCAAAAAGAACCTTATACTACTGATGCTAAGAAAATGTTTATTGTAGCAGAAAAATAAGGAATTGGGTAGTACCAAAATCTATACCTCATACTATTAATAATACTTTAAATGATAAATAAGAGCAAATACATAAAATGTAGACATATTGTTGTACTATATATTATTTTGATATTCAATTATTCTTTGATTGCACAACCTAAAGTTTCAGGTATTGAAACCACTACGTATTTTGAATTTCATAATAACTTCTGGATTAATCTTCATTTCTATTTGTATGAAACTGCTGCTGCATCCTACGAAAAACCATTAGATAAGCTGGTTAAAAAAGAGGTTTGGCAAAAACTTAGTCAAAAAGAAAAACTACTTTTTCAAAAAACCATAACCTACTATAAAGATCATATAGATTTAAAAAATCATTTCAACCAGGAATTGATAGGGTTTAGAAAATGGATCATCAACTATACTGAGCAGGACATGCTTCCTGAATCCAGGTTCGAAATTCTTTTCATAAAAAACCTCAACGATTTTAAACGAATCTATAGTACTCATTTTTGGAAAACTCATCGACAAATCAATACCGATAAGTTGCAGGAGAATATTGATCTTATCAAAAAAACAGAAGATTTTATCATTTCTCGAATCGCAAAATTGGCTCAGGCAAAATGGCAGGATACCAAAATACGCATCGATCTTTCGATAAAAAGTCCGGGAGGCGGCGCTTTTACATTAAGTCGAACTCCCAGCTCTATTGTACTAAGTACTGTTATTAATTATCCAGAAATAGCAGGTGATTGGGTAGAAACCTTGTTTCATGAAGCAAGTCATACTGTAATAAAAGGACGAAAAGGAGCTATCGCAGAAAGTATAAATAGAGTAAGTGAAAAGTTAAAAGTAAAGCCTCCAAAAAATCTCTGGCATGCCATATTGTTTTACATAACAGGTAAAGTAAGCCAGAAAGCATTTTTAGGACAAGGAATTAATGAGTATACAATATATATGGATCGTGAAAACATTTTTAGTTTTTATCATAATGCAATATATAAGCATTTTACTTCTTATCTTGTTGAAGAAACCGATCTGGATATTGCAATAGAAAACGTAATTAATTCTGTATCTGATAAGCTAGAGCTTGCCCGTACAATTACTACTTTTAATACTGCTTTTAAAGAAGGTAATGTTGCAAAACTTGAAAGCTTGATAACCGATAATTATCGGCATACTAACGGAACATCAAAATCAATAGGAAAAAATGCCTGGTTAGAATATTTAAAAAAGAGAAAAAAAGATATCGATGATGGTCGTTTGGTAGTTACTAATTATGACATGAAGGAAACGCAACTCGAGTTATATGAAAACTTTGCAATTATTACAGCAAAAATAATAACCACCGATATCAAAGAAAGAAATCCTATAGAAAATCAATATAGAGTATCCCACGTCTGGATAAAAGAAGGAAATATATGGAAACGAGCAGGGTTTCATGACAGTAAAATTGAATTAAAATAAAAATATGAAAATCAAACTTATCAAAACATCTCATCTATTTGTTCTGGGCACATTGATTTGTTTGGGTTGCACTACCCAAAAAGAAGAAAAACAACTAGATACTCAAGTCATTCTTCAAAAAAGCATAAAAACGTACGATCCCGATAATCGGTGGTCGATGACAAATCTCAAAATTCATATCCAAGAACCTCGCTTATCTAATCCCCACAGGTATTCTATCTTAAAAATGAATAATAATGACAATAGCTTTGAATTAACAAGAAATAGAGATCAGCATATATCTACACATATAATAGATGAAAAAGGAATCTCCAGAACACTTTTAGATGGAAAAATTAATACAGATAGTATTCAGATAAAAAAATATCGATTGCAACCGGAGCGAAACCTCAACTATCAAAAATTTTATCAGCATTTAATTGGTTTACCCATGTCTTTAAATAACGCTACAGTTGATACTTTTGGTAAAGCAAGTAAAGCCATATTTAACGACACAGATAGTTATAAAATCGAACTTGTCTTGAAAGAAGCTATATTTTCTAAACACTGGAATGTATTTATTTCTCAAAAAGACTATACGATTTTAGGTATCGAAATCATATTTCCTGATGATCCTGCAAAAGGAGAACGTCTTTATTTTTCTGGTGAGATTACCATTGATGGAGTTAAAATCCCAAGAATACGACATTGGCACGAATATAATACCGATGTATATTCGGGATCTGATATCATAGTGAAAGAAGTAGTTCAAAATAAGTAAACGTATGAGTAGAACATATGATTTAAAAGAAAAACTAAGCTCTAGAGCATATATTGGGGTTTTTATTCTACGATTTTTTGTGGGTTTGCGTTTGCTATATGGAGTAATAGATAATATCGTTAGTTGGGAGCGAATGATAGAATTCTCTGGTTTCCTTCATATCAACGGTTTTCCTTTTCCTGTAATTAGTGCTATCCTATCTGTGTATATACAAGCTATAGGAGGCCTATTGATTCTTATCGGTTATCATATACGATTAGCTTCATTAGTTCTGGTAATAAACTTTATAATAGCGGCACTAGTACATATACGTCTTGGTGATAGTATTGAGGCCATGACACCAGCATTGGCTATATTATTCTGTTGTCTTGCCTTTATATTTATGGGATCGGGTAAACTATCTATAAGTAAACCTTAAACTTTAAAAAATGACAGGCAATATTTGGGATAGAATTCGATTAGAATTAGAAAACACTTCAGAACCGATTGCAAAGAAAATTTTAGATCATTACGAAAAACAATGCAAGGACTTAGCAGATGTTTTAACCATCATACTAAGTAAAAAGCTTTCTGATGATCTTATAACTTCTAACGAGTTAGCCGCTATTTTTAAGGAGATTCTCACTGATAACATAGAACTAAAAGATACTTTTAAGCGAGATCTCACCTCCTATTTCGAAAGAGATTTTGCGTGTACCCATTATTTTGAAGTATTGTTTTTTTTCAGGGGATACCAAGCATTACAAGCGCATCGATTTTCTCATGAACTATTTAAAAAAAGAAATCTGGTAACTGCCAAATGGTTACAAAATAGAATTTTTAAAACCTATGCAACCGATATACATCCAGCAGCAAAAATTGGCAAAGGATTGGTAATTGACCATGGGATAGGTGTTGTTATAGGAGAAACTTGCGAAATTGAGGATGATGTATTTATTTTTCATAATGTCACCTTGGGTAGTACTGGAAAAACAGAAGGAAAACGGCACCCAAAAATCTGTTCTAACGTAGTTATTGGAGCGGGTGCTACGATATTAGGGAATATAACTATAGGGGCACATTCTAATATTGCTGCCGGAGCTGTAGTGTTAAAAGATACAGCACCAGGCATCACAGTTGCAGGAATACCAGCAAAACCTAAAGGAAAGGCAAATAAAATACAATAATTTTCTCAAGAGAAACCTTAGGACTTCTCTAAAAAAGACAATAATGCATTTCGATATGTTAAGCTTATTGGGATATGTCTTTTTTTAATTTCTACATACTCTTTGGTATATGTTTTTATTTTTTCGGTATTTACAATATAAGACCTATGTATGCGCATAAAAGAAAAAGAAGGTAATCGTTGTACGAGATCACTCAGCTTTTCATAGACAACCAAAGTATGTTCTGTTGTATGAATTTTGACATAGTTACTTAAACCTTCGATATATAATAATTCTGAAAAATTAATTTTAACCATTTTTTTATCAGCTTTCACAAAAATATGATCTACTACAGGTATAGACGTGACCGTAGTATTTGAAAAATCAGGGTTAATTTTCTGAATAGCTTTTAAAAATCGATCAAAAGAAAAAGGCTTTAACAGATAATCAACTGCACTTAAATCGAAGCCTTCTAGAGCAAACTCACGATGTGCAGTTGTAAATATGATTTTAATTTTATGCTCTACAATTTTGGCTAGATTTAAGCCCGAAAGCTTGGGCATTTCAATATCTAAAAACATCACATCTACTGAATGATTCTGGATATAATCCAAGACTTCAAGAGCATTTTTAAACTCTCCTGTTAGATCCAAAGTAGAGACATCTCCAATATATTTTTTTAAAATATTTCTTGCAGTCTGTTCATCATCTACTATAATACATCGAAGCTTCATCTGTCTCTTTTATTTTTTGCAACTTACCTTATCAAATAGCAATTTTTAATACAATAGTATATAATCTTTCTTCATCTTTAATATCTAATTGATATCGATCATTATATAGGATATCTAGTCTTTTTTTGATGTTCTGTAAACCAATTCCTTTTAGTGAAGAATCTTCTAAAGTAGCTTCTGGTTTCGAGTTTATAACTTCATAAATTAGTTGATTATTTACTACCTCTAATTTAACAATTATATGAGCAATTTTGGTTTCGTTTTTTAAACTATGTTTAAATGCATTTTCTACAAATGGCACCAAAATAAGAGGAGGAATAGATACCGGATCTATATGTTCGGGAATAGAAACCTGTACATCTACCCTATCTTCAAAACGAGATTTTTCTAAATCAATAAAGTCATTTAGCAAACTAATTTCTTTTTCTAAAAGAATAAATTTTTGAGAACTCTCGTATAAAGAAAAGCTAAGGAAATCTGATAACTTAAGTATAAGTTCGGGGGCTTTTTTTGAGCTTTCTAAAGATAGTCCGTAGATATTATTTAAAGTGTTAAAAAGAAAATGAGGATTAATTTGTGATTTTAGATACTTCAATTCTGATTGCAATTTTTCATTTTCAAGAGTTTTAGCCCTCTTTTGTAACTCTGCTACTTTCCAAATAATCGAAATTCCAATAATAAAAATTAAAGGAGAAGCTATGATCATAGAAGCCTGTAAAAACTTATACGGTAGCCACATTCCAGAATCCGTCATATTAGGATAGAGAATGGATAATATCTCATAATTAATAATTCGTTGAATAAATCCAGAGACTATTAATGTGAGTATAGTATACACAAAATATTTTACCGTTTTACCTTGCAATAAGAGTTTTGGCAACAGAATAAAATAATTAAAATATACGATAATAAGTCGCATCGGCATATTCATAAGCTCAAAAGCCAATGCCTCGGTATATTTCCCTTTATAACTAGCTTCAACAATAGTAAATATTGCGGTATATACAATCCAAAAACCAATATGAAACCAAATGCTTTTAATCTTCATTGATAACAAAGCTATATGATTTTTGGTTTTCAGTCCTACCCAAATCCATAATTTATGCAAATCTATAATTTACTTATGCGTAATCAACTCACATAAGTACAATGCAATTACACATTAAAAAAGAAGAGTTTAATATAAAATCGATCTTCTCAATTCCTTTATCAAATACATTCGTCTAGGAAGAAAAAAAATAAACATTATCCACCTCACATATTTTTAAAACAAAAGAGATGAAAACAGTTATTTATATCATTTTTTTTATCGGATTTGGTTTTTATGGTAGTGCACAAAAACCAAATGAGCAATTCAACAAAAGTTTTATAGCCTATACGATTCCCGAAAAAGATCTATTACCCGAAAACGTGGCTTATGATCCCGCAGATATGTCTTTTTATATAGGAAGTACCCGAAAAGGAAAAATTATAAAACGATCCAAAGACGGGACATATCGTGATTTTGTAAAACCACAACAAGACGGTTTACATATGATTATCGGGATGAAAATTGATCCGATACGAAGACACTTATGGGTATGTAGCTCTGGAGGAAGTAATCTTATAGGGTATAGTAGAAAAGATAAAAACGAGGGACGTCCTGCGGGGATTTTTAAATATGATTTGCAAACAGGAAAACTCATCAAAAAATATTGGATCGATATCCCAGGAGAAGTTCATTTCTTTAATGATATCGTTTTAGATACATCGGGAAATCTGTATGCTACACATATGTTTTCTAACCCTATGATATATACCATTCAGAATAATGAAGATGAACTAAAAGTCTTAACTTATCTTTCTGAAATAAAATATCCTAATGGAATTACTATTTCTGATAACAATACCCATTTATTTATAGCACATTCTGAAGGAATTACTCGCATTCATATCAAAACCAGAAAAAAAGAGAATATACAATATCCTGAGGGTACAGATATAACTAGTAGCAAAAGCATAGACGGATTATACTTTTATAAAAACTCTTTGATCGGTATACAACCTGGTAAAAACTCGGTTAAAAAATTCGTCCTCAATGCAGAGCAAAATACTATTACAAAAACTGTATTACTAGAACACAATCACCCTATGATGAACAATCCCACAACAGGAGTTTTGGTCGATAGCGAATTGTATTATATCGCAAACGCTCAATTCGGAAGCTTTAATAAAGACGGATCACTATTCCCTATGGAAAAATTATACGAACCCACCATTTTAAAAGTAAAACTAGATGACTAATAACATCTTATAAAAACATTAATTATGGACAGGAAACAATTTTTAACTACGGGGGTATTAACCACTGGATTATATATTGCAGCTCCTTATACGATATTTGCGCAAGAGCAAGAAAAACCACAATTAGACAAAAGAATAGTGCAGAATTTTGTGGGTGCCGGGCATAAAAGTTTGGAAACAGTAAAAGAATTATTAGCACAACACCCAACACTGATCAATGCTGCACATGATTGGAGAGGTGGAGATTTTGAAACATGTTTGGGAGCCGCAAGTCATGTTGGGTATAAAGAACTGGCTCAATACCTATTAGATCATGGCGCTCAAGCTAATGTGTTTACCGCTGCTCTTTTCGGGAAGATCGACATCATCAAATCGATACTAGAATTTTCACCTGGAACACTGCATGCAAAAGGGCCACATGGATACACACTTCTTCATCACGCAGAACGGGGTGGTGATCAATCAAAAGAAGTTACTGAGTATCTAAAATCTTTAGGTCTAAAAAAGACAAAAACAGACCTCTTTTAAACAATCAAAAAACGAACAGAAAAATCAAATGAGGTCTATTTTTATCGTATGTATGCTGGTGAGTGTAGTATCATCGGCACAAGAAATTATTGATGTTCCTTTAGGAAAAAATGTTATTATTTTGGATGGAAAATTAGAAGAAAATGCATGGAGTGACGCCTTAGAATTTTCTGACTTTAAGCAAATAGATCCTAATATAGGAACTCCAGCATCAGAGCAAGTAATCGTAAAAATTCTATACGATAAAGAATACCTCTATGTAGGTGGAATTATTAATTTTAGAGATCCTTCTCAAATATTTGCCACAACACTAGAAAGAGATGTAGCTCAAGTAAAAGACGATTATTTTCAAATACATATCGACACTTATAATGATAAAATAAATACGCTTATTTTTAGAACAAATCCATTGAGTGCACGACAGGATATGGAAGTAAGCCGTAATGGTGAGGAATTTAATACTTCGTGGAATACCTTTTGGAATGTTAAATCGATTATTACAGAAAAGGGATGGAGTACAGAAATGAGAATTCCGTTTTCATCGTTACGATATGAAAAATCTTCTGAGAATATCATGAGGTTTAAAGCAACTGTAAAATATAAAGAGATAAACGAGCGTATAACGTCTCATCTTAAAAATATAGATATTGGTAATGCACTACATCATTTTACAAATGCCCAAGAAATACGCTTTACAGGTTTATCGGTAACAAAACCACTGTATATAACTCCGTATATAAAGGCAAATGCTATTCGGGAAAACCTCATTAACGAAGAAGGAACAGCATATAAAAGTAACACTACTATTTTAGAACGTAAACAATATGCCGATCATGAAGTATTAGATAAAGTATTAAGTAATTTGGGGTTGGATGTAAAATTTAAACCTAATGCAAATCATACGATAGATTTTACATTAAACACAGATTTTGCAGAGGTAGAAGCAGATGATCGAATTGTTAATATTTCTCGTTTCCCAATATTTTTAAATGAAAAACGACTGTTTTTCCTCGAAAATGCTGATATATTCAACTCTAATCAATTTGATCATCGTTTATTTCATTCCAGGCGTATTGGTATTCAAGATGGTGCTTCAATTCCCATTATAGGAGGTATTCGATTTACAGGAGGGAATACAAAATGGCAATACGGGCTTTTATCAATGCAAACACATGAGGTAAATGAAGTAGCTGCTTCTGCTAATAAGAGCGTAACCCGAATTAAAAAAAACATAGGAAAACTAGGGTCATATATTGGTTTTATAAATACCAATTCATTAAGTAATGAAGATCATAACCATTTGATAGCTGTAGATGCGAATATTCGTTTAACTAATACTATTAGAACACAATTAACAGTGGGTGCAACCTTTGATAAAGAAAAGGGAGATTGGAAACCAATGTATGGAGCTTCAATAAACACATTTAAGAACAATGGTTTTGGACTGCAATACAGGTTTCGGGAATACACAGAAAACTTCGACCCTAAATTGGGTTTTGTCTCTCAACCTAATACCAAGCGTTTGACATTAAACCATGGCTGGAGGAAGTCATTCACCAATCATTCATTCTTACAATTCTTTTCGATCGGTCATTATTTTAGAAAAAACTGGTTGTCTAATTCTGGTAATCACGATTTTTTTCAAACAAATTTATACATGACAGCGATACATAAAAAAGGGCATCGTTTAACTATGTTTTTTCCTATCTATCAAGAAGATAATTTATATAGTGATTGGGAAATAGCAGAAGGAGTCACTATCCCTTCAGCACAATACAAGATGTGGAAATTTAATCCTATTTTCATTTCAGGGAATGCAAAGCCATATAAAATTACACTAGATACAGAAATAGGAGAATTTTATGGCGGAAACCAGTTTACTATGTCATACAACGTTTCATATGATTTTAGCACTCTTGTTCAAGCTCAATTAGGTGGCACATACAATAGTCTTAGGTTTCCCGAAAGTTATATTGATGAAACATCTAGAAAATTAAATTTAAGTCGGTATTTTTCGAGGTTAAAATTTAATTTATCCTCCAAAACATCATTAAATTCTTATGTACAATACGATACACGAAGTGATCAATTAGGGTGGAATCTTAGGTTTAGGTATAATCCTACAGAAGGTACTGACCTATATGTGGTGTATAACCATAATGCCAATACCAACAGAAATGCATTGCAGCCCAGATTACCATTTACAGATAATCAAATACTGATTATCAAATTTTCTAAAACCTTTATACGATGACCCCTTTTTAATCTATTCTAATAATTTATTTACGTATTACACCTGCCTTATACTCATTAGGAGTTATACCAGTATGTTTCTTAAAAACTCTATAGAATGTTGCTTTAGAATTAAATCCTGATAATAAAGCAATACTGGCCAGGTCATAATTATTATACTTTTCTTCTTTCAGATTATTTTTAAATTCTTTAATTCTATATTCATTCACAAAATCAGTAAAACTAGAATATCCTTTTTCGATCAAAACAGATCGAATTGCAGATTTGGTAATCCCCGAAGAAAGAGATAATTCGTCTATAGTGAGGTTTGGGTTTTTAAACACTTCGTTGGCAGAGAAAAATTCTTTGATATGTATAAAAACATCTGCATTTTTTTGAAAGTCATTCACAGGTTGATGTATAGAAGCTATCAGAAAATATTTTTTTACCCATTGCAATTCTGTAATCCCGTAAAAGAGTAAGAATATAAAAAGAAGCATATATATAGGAACAGCCCAATATTCATAATAAGGTAATACAACAGTTTCTGTTAAGTTCTCAATGATGCTAACATCGGTATAAATACTAAGAAATAATATAAATCCCGGTATAATGGTAAACAATAAATGAGTATTTACTATGGTATAAAAACTTTGAAATCTAATTTTTGATTTTTCTTTTAAGTTTATTCTTATATGCTGTTTAAATTCTTTTATCCCTAAAATGAAATAAGAAATTAACAGGGTCCAGTAGAAAAAATATCCCACTGCTTTTAACCTTACAATCATTGAATCTTCCTGGCTTATAAAAAAATAACGATAAAGAGACAATCCAAATAAAGCAAATGGAAGTATTAAATGAATCCATTCTTTTTTATGGTTCCATTTTTTACTTAACGATTTTAAATAAAGGTATAAAATGGGTCCATAAAAATACCCTTTCCATCCTCCAAAAAAAGCATACATGTAAGGTTCTTTTTTGAAGAAATCACTAAAAATAAGAGCTATATGTGCATTAGCTACAAGAAGGCAGTATATCCCCAGAAAGACATTTTTTGTATTTTTTGTAAATACATTTACAGAACCTACTACTACTAATTGAATTGTAATACATAGCTGGATACCAATAAAAATCTCATTCCAATGATACATCATATAAAAATAGCTTTTTCTTTTTTTATCCTCATAAAAAGAAAAGTTTTATCATGTTTATCTCCTATTTTCCGTCGAGTATAAGTTTTAACCATCTCGATCGTTCTGGGCTCAAATGTATTTCATCGTGGTATTCTGGAGTTAACAGTACCGATAATTGACCTGGTTTTGAAGGAGTCAATTTCTTTATTGCATTTATGTTTACCAAAAGTTGTCTGCTTAATCGAATAAACTCTTTAGGGTTAATTATCGTTTGTAATTGGTTTAAAGAATCATCTAAAGGAAATAATTTTCCATCTAAAAGCTTTGCAAAAACCAATTCGTCTCTATAGAAATACGCTATATCACTTATTTTTACTGGCGTCATACTATTTCCTGATTTCAGTAAAAACCGTTCCTTATACACTATTTTTTCTTCTTTTTGTATGCGTTGAAGTAAATCTATATTTCTAATCATCCATTCATCTGCATCTTTGACTCGGCTTTTAAAGAATTTTCGTAATGCATTTTGTAAATCTTCTTTATTGATAGGTTTTAGCAGATAATCGATTCCTGTTGTTTTAAAAGCTCGTATGGCATATTCATCATAAGCGGTAATAAAAATAATAGGAGCATCGATGGTAACTTCTTTCAATATATCGAAAGAAATCCCGTCGGATAAGTGAATATCCATAAAAATTAAATCCGGATGTTCATTGGATTGAAACCAATCTATACTTTCTGTTACTGTAGAAATTGAAGCAATGACAGAAATATCTGTACTGATCCTAGCAATTAGCTTTATTAGATGATCTCTGGCAGTTGCTTCATCCTCTAATATGATAGTTCTAATTTTCACACGTTTATTTTTTTATAATCTATTGATATTAAATGAAAAAAATTAAACATCGCTGTTTGTTTCATTGATTGTTGGTAGTAAAGGTATAGACACTCTAAACTCATCTTTGGTATTCGAAATAATCACCTTATTCTCGGTAAGGAAATCATATCGTTTTGTTATATTTTCTAATCCAGTGCCAGTAGTGCCAGCTGTACGTTTAGGATTATTATTATTTTTTACTGTAAAATAGTTTTCTGTTACTTCAAAGTGAATGTGTAACGGTGATTGTTCATCTATTCTATTATGTTTTACGGCATTTTCAATAAGCTGTTGTAACACCAATGGAGGAACGCTTTTATAGTCAAAAAATGCTGAATCTACTGCATCATGTACTTTTAGAGCTGTTTTATAGCGTTGTTCAATAAGTAAAAGATACTGTCGTGCCATCTCGTATTCACGTAATATAGGTATAATTGCCTTTTCATTATTTTGGAGAATATACCTATATACCGAAGCTATATTTTTCAGAAATCTTTGTGCCAGTGCACCATCCTCATCAATTAAGTAATATAACGTATTAAAGTTATTGAACATGAAATGTGGGTCAAGTTGGTTTTTAAGAATTGATAAATTTGCCTTTATAATTTCCTTTTTGAATTGTTCATTTTGTATATGAGAAATGTAGTACTGATTTTTCCAGTTAAATGTCAGCAAAATTAGACCAAAGATCATACAAATTGCTAGCCCGGTCAAAGCAGAAAATATTATATGCTGTATCATAGGAGGCTCACTACCCAGAATCAAATAGTCTAACCATTTATAAAAATAAAAAGAGATCGTATAGGTAATTGTTCCGCCAATACTACTTCCCAAAAAGATCCAAATAGAGTTTAAGTTCTTTTGCACTAACTTTTTCTGAAACCTATGAATTACTTCAAAACTTAAGTAAATAATAGATATCCATAACAATAAAAAAAGTAGATCTATTCTAGGAGCTTCTTTAAATTTTGATGCAATAGCTATAATGCTAAACATAACCATCCCCACAATAAAAACGATAACAAGTCGCCATCCCAGAGATAACTTAGGTGTTTCTATATTCATATCGAATCATTTTACACTAATAAAAATAGGCAATTGAAGGCAAAATCTATTTTACGAAAGCAGATTTACTCTACTATTCTATAATTTTGTCGTCATGCTCATATCCTATATTGCATAGTTTATCCTTTAAAAAATTAAGTTCAAAGGTATAATATTAGGGTTCATGATATTCTTCAAAAAAACACAATACAAACGAAGTATTTTTGAGGTATCAATCTCAAAATAATATGCAATGAAAACTATTTTTTCTTTATTTCTAAGTATTGCCTTTTTATCTACAACATTCATATACTCACAGGATAAAATTGATTTATCAAAGTACAGTTTTCAGATAGAGGACTTCAAAGATGATACATTTTTATCCTTCACAAAACAGCGATTAGAAAACAGTCAATTTGTATTTGTAGGAGAGCAGCACGGTATTAAAGAAGCAGGGCTTTTTACAAACACAATATACGATATAGCTCAACCTTTTGGTTATCAAACGCTTTGTATAGAGACAGATGCCATAGCTGCAGAAAAAATAACGGCCATAGCCTCATCTAATGACCCTATCGGTAATGCAAAAAAATTACATCAGGAGTTTCCTTTTGCTATTCCTTTTTATAATAATGAAGATGATTATGATCTGTTTACTAATGTGATTAAGAAGAAAGGAACGCTCTGGGGAATTGATCAGACTTTTATGGTTCAGTTTCGTCTCAATTTTGATTATATTATTTCTACTACAGCCAATAAGCCCCTAAAAGAAAAACTAAAGGAATTAAAAAAGGAAGCCGATGAAGGTTATCAATATGCTATAGCTAATAAAAAGTACGGAGCGACCTACATTTTTAAATATAACGAAGCTTTACACAAATCGTTACTAGAACTAGCTACAGATACCAAAGAAATCGAAATTTTAAAACAACTCTGGAAAACTAAGGAAATATATGCCTATAATATGATCACCAAAGAGTATTATAAAAATAACAATACTCGGAGTCAATTAATGAAACATAATTTTTTAAACTATTACAATACAGTAAAAGTCGATAATAACACTCCAAAAGTAATCTTTAAACTAGGAGCCAATCATGCGGCAAAAGGATTAAATCGAACTAATATCTATGACATTTCTAATATGGCTAGTGAATTGGCTATTACCAACAAAATGCATTCGTTACATTACATTGTGATGGGTATAACTGGAAAAGCTGCTATAGGAAATCCATTTTCACCTATTCCTGTAGTGCCATTTGATAATATTAAAGATTTTCCAGAAGAAATTAAGAAGATAATACCAACCATAACCAAGAAGTATTATGTGCTGGATTTAGCTTCTTTAAGGTCTTATGCCTATTCTAATTTTTCTGATGCCTTTAAGAAAACTATATTTAGATATGATGTTCTTGTTCTGGTAAGAAATGCAGAAGCGTTTAAGGGCTTTTGATACTTTGACACTATATTTTATTCTGTGAATTACTTTTAATATTGTAATGTTTCCTTTTATTTTTTCGGATTTTTAAAATTTTCCTTAACAAACCTTTATTAATTACCTATACAAGGAATTGTTACTTTTAAGAATGTAAGAGAAATATTTTCAGGATACTTTAATCACAATATTATGAATAAAATAACCGCTGTACTATTAGTGCTTTCCATTTTATCATGTGAAAAACCAGTTGACATTGAGGTCGAAAAACATAAAATCCAGTCATTAATGGATCTGGTAGAACAAGCTCATTTTAACAAAGATGCCAATCAGTTTTATCAACCTAATGCAGAAGAGTGGTATGATGTTAGAAAAGGTAGTATACAACGAATAAAAAAATCTGATAGGATTTCGGGTACTCAATCATACTTGGACACTATGGAGTTTCACCAACTGGTTAAACGTGATGATCCTATTATTGAAATATCTGATGATGGCTCTATGGCTAGCTATATTGGATCAGTGACTGTAAAAGGAATTTTAGAGGATGAACCTGTATATTGGGTAGTTTCCTGGCAAAGTGTTCTAAAAAAAATCGATAATGAATGGAAAATCATTAGCACTGCTAATACAGAGGCTGATGCATACACTACTGCAGAAATAGTTTTGAATCAAGTAAGAACTAATTTAGGTATTTCTGGCGATTCTGATATGTTTTCTATCTATACTCTAGCCGATTGTAAAGGTCCTAAGAATTCTTTTAAAACTCTTATACTATCTAGAGAAACTGATGGGAGAATGGAACAAGTTTATAATAAAGACCATAGCATTATAAAACATGGAAAAGATGCCTCATGGTATTACGACGTAAACACACAATCACTTACCGAGTCTTTAAGTACGGAAATGCAAATATTTGCGCGAGGTCATGAATTACATTGGTTAAGTTTTAAACCCGAAACCCGATATGCCACTCCTGTTTTAAAAGGGTTTACCAAATTTCAGAATCAAACTGCATTTCATATTCAATTTAAGGATAATGCTAATAGACCTGTTAACTTTTATTACGCTTTCAATTCCTTTCTTCCGTTAGGTTTTGATATCAATACGAATGAAAAAGGAGATTTGGTAACTGTTATTTTTAAAGATTGGGAAAAAATAAATGGGATCTCTGTTTTTAAACAATCAACTTTTATTCAAGGTACTGATTTATATAACTACAATTTTATCGACATCAAAATAAATCAAGTCAAGGATCAGGACTTTGAAAGTAAAACAGGTTTAATAAAGTAAATCTTGATTTAGTAATTTTTAGATCTAAACAATAGAATTCAATCCTAATAGAACCTATTAAAAAACGCGCATAAGTTTATGCGCGTTTTTTATTTTATGAATCAAAATATTTCTCGAGATCTAATTATTTATTTTTTGAGATCCACGTATTGATTTTATTTTCTAATAATGCTAGTGGCACACATCCGGTTTCTAAGACCTGATTATGAAACTGGCGAATATCAAATTTATCTCCTAATGCTGCTTCGGCTTTAGCACGAAGTTCTCTTATTTTTAACTGCCCAATTTTATAAGATAATGCTTGACCTGGGTTAGCCATATAACGTTCGATTTCTGAAGTAATCCCTGCTTCTGATTCTGCTTCATTATCTAATGAATATTGAATTGCCTGCTCACGTGTCCAGCCTTTAGAATGTAATCCTGTATCTACAACAAGACGAACGGCACGATGCATCTCTGCTCCTAACATTCCGAAATACTGATATGGATCTGTGTACAAGCCTAGTTCTTTACCCAAAGATTCACTATATAATGCCCAACCTTCACCATAACCACTATACCATAATGTTTTTCTGAATTTTGGTAATTCTTCACTTTCCTGAGTTAATGAGATTTGATAATGATGGCCTGGTATTGCTTCATGTAAAAACAACGATTCATCACTATAAGTATTATACTTGGTTACCTCTGGAATCGGGGTGTAAAAAATCCCCGGACGCGTACCATCTAATGACCCTGGATTATATTCTGCACTAGCTGAGTTCTCACGGAAAGCTTCTGTTCTACGTACTTCAAATGGTGTTTTTGGCTTTACATCAAACAGTTTTTCAATTTGTGGCTTCATGCGATCATGGATTGCATTAAAATTGTCGATTACTTGTTGTGGTTCTGTAAATGGCATCAATTCTTTCTTATTACGCACATGATCAAAAAATGATTTTAGATCTCCGGCATATCCTACTTGCTCTTTAATTTTTTCCATTTCAGAGGAGATCCTGGCAACTTCAGAAAGTCCCAGCTTATGAATCTCATCGGCTGTCATAGTCGTTGTTGTGTACAACTTGATTTGATATTGATAAAACTCTTTTCCGCCAGGAATACCTTCAATACCAGAACTAGCTCTACCCGCTTCCATATAATCTGTACTCATAAATTTATGAAGGCTTTTATAGGTAGGAACAATTTTTTCGGAAACCATTTTGCTGTAAGCTTCTGTTAATTGTTTTTTGTCTTCATCAGAAAAATCTTCTGGAAAATTCTTTACAGGAGTATAGAAAAGATGTTGATCCAAGTTCTCAACCGTTAATGCTTCTAATTGTGGAAGCACTTTTACGATCAATGATTTTGGTAACACATACCCTGCAGCCATACCTTCTTTCATTTTTGCTTCGGCAGATGTCATCCAATCAATATATCCTTCCAGACGTTTTAACCAATTATTATAATCTTCGACAGTTTTAAAGGGTTGTGCGCTTGCACCGCTAGCCAATTGCCCGGCAACAAGATTAATAGACCACATTTGATCGATAGGAAAATAGTCTTGCTTAAAATTAAAACTTTCTAAATTCATATCACATTCCCAATTGAGAATTGCCTTAGTCATTTTCTCGCTTTCAGATAATGTAGTATCATCAAATTGCGCCAATTGCTCCTTATATTTTTTAAAGTAAGCTTTAGCTTTACTTACTGTTTCATCTGCAAGAGGGTTAGGAAATTGATCGTTAAATCTATTATCCCCAGCAAAAGTAGCTTGTACCGGATTAAGCTGCAGACCTTCTTCATAATAATTATCTAGCATCTCGTTAAATTTGGCACTAACATCTACCTTTTCTACAGGTTCTTTGGTAGTAGTAGCTTCATTTTTACAAGCTGTAAAAATCATAGCAAAACAAGCTATAGAAAGCATCTTTTTGATCATGATATGGTATATTTTTGATTTAGGAATGAAAGATAGGAAAATTAGCACGAAAAGAAATGCACCTTAACACTGTAGTAACTTCTCTAAACAAACGTTGACCTCACAAGTTTTACGAACTTGTGAGGTCAATGATGTACTGGGTTTTGGTAAGCTTTTGGTATACTTATTTTTCTATAAGTAAAATAGCTTGTTTTCTTTTTCTAACTGAAAATTTCGTTTTTGACATAATTCTTTCTTTAAGGCTCTTTACACAAAATACAAAACGCTCAAATACCAGGGAGTATAACATTACATTAAGGGCTAATCCTCCTATAACACCATAGATTCCTTTAAACAATTCTGAATATCCTATAGTATTTGTAGGAAGATTAACTATAGAATATAATTTTAATAAAAATTCTGTTGTGGGAGTTAAAACAAGTGTTTCTTCATTGTTGGCGTATCCAATTAGACTACATATTGCTGCTAAAACATAAAGTAAAATAAATGTAACAATATATGTATGTATATTAATCTTTTTCATCTGTATATCTGGTATTAAAAGTTATAATAAAACTGTTCCTAATACTGTGCAAGATATAGTCGTTTAAGCGCGTATAAAACACCGTAAACGATGAAAATTAGGGTACTGAAAACAGGGATGTTTTATACCCCATTTACTGGTATGATGTATTTAAAATCTATCAAAAGTAAATTAGTATTCTCTAAGGTATTTCTCTTTTTCTTTAAGTGCAATAGCTTGTTTTCCTTTTCCGGTCAGAAATTTTGTTTTTAAGGTAATTCTTTCTTTTAGTCTTTGAAAAAATACAATGAAGTGTAAATGCGGCCCTGTAGCCCAACCTACATCACCACTATATCCTATAAATTGACCTATTTTTATCTGATCTCCAATGTTTACCTGTGCTCCATTTTTTTTAATATGGGTATACTCGGCAAAAGTACCATCACTATGATAGATAAGAATAAAATTGTTATACTTGGCGCACTCGGCAGAGGTACAACTTTTACTAAAACTTTCTTCGATATCTACAACGACTCCATCCCGTGCTGCATAAATTTTAGTTCCTACTGGCATTTTAAAATCTAATGCATTTTCATTTTGATGAGAAGTAGCTCCATTATATCCTTGGGATAACCAATATTCTTCTCCTTTTTTAAATGGCAAGTAGTATTTAAAACCGGTATCGTATTTTTTTTGGTTATGATTTCCATGATTATAGATAGATTCATATCCCAGTTTTATGCGTTTTTTTCTATCAATTACTTTTAGATCCGTAATTGTATGTCTTTTTGTTTTTGCTGGTACTACAAAAACTTTATTGCTACCATTAGTTGATGTTAAGTTTTCTAATCTGAAGTCTATTTTTGCAGATACAGGAGTATATTCATCATTATCTGCCAGAATCTTAAACCCATTTTCTGTTTCTTCATAATAAAGTTTAAAGTTATCCTGGGAAAACATACCTATTGAAAACAGGCAAAAAATAAGAAGTAAAGTACCTTTCATAAGTTTTATTTTATCTAAACAGCTACAAAAACTATACCGATAGTAATATGTTAATCAATCAATTAACAAGGTATAACCAATAAAGAAACCAAATCATTCTACATTCAATATATGAGTAAATGAATGGTATTTTTATTACTATAAGGTACCAAAAATTTTAAATTTATCTAATTCGGGTTAAATTAGTAGTTAAATTTGTATGTAACTCCTCCTAAAACTTGTATATCCTGAACCGGGAAATTTACCCAACGTTCATAATTATCTCCGGCCAGATTGTTTCCTTTAATAAAGAAAGATAGTTTGTCACTTAACCGATATCCCAAATTTACATTAGCATCAAAATAGGAATCCAGAGTTACGACAGACTCAGGAACCGTAGGTAAAGAAACAACTTGATTATTAATATCTTTTCGTTCACCAACATAAAACAACTGTGCTCCTACATACCATTTCTTATTGATTTGGTAATCCATAAGTACAGAAGCTTTTAGCTCAGGAAGATTCCATGCTTCTTGTTCATCTTCTGAGCTATAATTAAAATATTCTGCAGAAGCTCCTAATTTAAACTTTTTGCTAATTTCGAAATTTAGCTCTCCATACCCTATTAATGTATTAACATCGTCATAGCGATACGAAAATGAGTTTCCATAATCAAATCCTTCACGTTGTAATGTTGGTCTTACGTTATTAACAAATAAAGGTTTCTCATCTTCTGAAATATAACTTCCTCTAAAATTATAACTTACTACATCAGATATTTTCCCTTTCAATCCTATATAAGCATCATATAACATGTTTGTAGGTTCTATAACTAAAGTTGGGGATACAAAAGGATTTTTTTGCACTGCATCCCGATATGTATTTTGTTGTAAATCACCTTCAAGTCCGCCATAGGCAATAACAGCTTCTTCTAATAATCTATAGGAAGCAGTTACTTTGGGATAAATAAAGAAATCATTATCACTATTTTCTGTATCAATACTATAATACACTGCTGCTCCTAGATTTAAGGTAAGGTTATCTCTTAATATTACAAGACTTGGATTAACTCCAACATTTAAAACACCATATTCATTAGGAGTTTGGAACGCGAGATCGCGTTCGAAACTTCCTTTTAAATAATCTGCGATAAAATTGGTTGTGATTAGGTTATCTCCTATTTCGAACTCAAAAGTAGGTTTTGCTATCACATGGTGTTCTACAGAACTTAAAGCATCGCCAAAATATCTATAATTTAATACTGCTTTCTTAAAATACAGATCATCAAATTGAAGTTTCCCTCCTAGTTTTGCTCCAAAATAACTTTGTTGTGGATCAATTGCATTAATCTGTTCTTGTGTTAATGATGGAATATCTGGTAACCCATACCAATTGTATAATTGGTGCTCCGCTCCTACTTCTATACCATACGTATAATCTCTTGTACGGGATGTATAATTAAGATCAAGAAAAGTATTATAAAATTTATCATCTAATTGCACCTCTTCTATGCCTCCCTGAGATGAATTATGATGCAAATACAATCCAATATTATCTGATCGGTTAAGCTGAAAATTACTATAAAACTCTGCGAGAACCGATGTAAAATTCCCAAATCCTAATGTAGCATAGTTATCATAGATATCTATGGGTTTTGGTCTATCGATATTGGCTGCTCTTCCTTTTGCAGGTGTATATGTAGATGCTACTGGTACCGAAAAAATACTATATCGTATTTGTTTTTTCTGTTGTGTCACAGAATCATTA
This sequence comes from Aquimarina sp. Aq78, assembly GCF_900299525.1. Taxonomy (GTDB): domain Bacteria; phylum Bacteroidota; class Bacteroidia; order Flavobacteriales; family Flavobacteriaceae; genus Aquimarina. The sequence goes on from NZ_OMKA01000029.1 coordinate 152,500, forward strand.
AGAACAGGAGTAGATTTTACTTTAAATGCATCACTAATTGTTGGTGTGTAAGCTTTTACAATAACCACACGTTCTGTCTCCAGAGTTTCATTTTCTTTTTCCTGAGCGAAGCCATTTACCCCAATTATAAAAATAGGCGCAAAAAGCAATACTCTGGACCTCACAAGTCCTGAAGGCTTATGAGATTTGTTTATTTTCTTAAAATATGTAAACATATAACACAACTCGTTTTAATAACTGATTATTACTGCTCGGTTTGGATGGATGAATTTGTTTTTGCCTCTTCGGCTTTGATTTTTCTGAGTTCGGTTTGTGCTTCATCGATAACCTCAGAGAAATCGGCGAAATTTTTAATTACACTTTCCAAAATATATGTGGCTTGATAAGCATCTTTAAGTCCGTAAAAGTTTTTAGCCATAAGTACTAATCCTTTAGAACCATATAATCGATATCCGGGAAAATCTTTAGACAATTTTTGAATGGTTTCATTAGAAACCTTGTAGTTCCCATCTAGGTTTTCAAAATACGCATTATAATATAATGCTTCGGCAGCCAATTCTCCTGTAGCAATTTTTTGTACCTCGGCATATGCTCTCTTTGCACGTTGCATATCTACAGTCTTAAATGCAGCTCGGGCAGTAAAAATCTTAGCATCACTTTTTACATCCTTTTGAATTTTTGGATTCGCCAAAACCTTATCAGCATATTCGATGGTTTTTTGATAATTCAACAATTGATAATAAGACTTCATCAAATTAGATTGTGCAAAAATGATATTTTGTGGATAATCGGCAGCTCCTTCTAAACGTTCTAACACTGGGATTGCTTTTTCATATTTACGATTCTCCAGATATACTTGTGAGAGCCTTGCTAATGCCTGCTCTGTAAACTCGGTTCTATCTTGCCTCAGTACAAATTCGTAATGTGGGATTGTTGCATCTTTATTTCCTTTCTTGAAATACAGTTGCGCCAGATGAAAATGACTTTTAAGAGCGTGCAAACCATTAGGGAATTCATTGAGGTATTTCTCAAAACCGCTAATCGCACCATTATCATTATTTTCTACAAACTGTTTTTCTGCAGCTTCAAAAGCTGTATTATCCAGATCAGCATCACTAACATCTACAAAACTTAATCCTTTTACCCAGCTAGCATATTCATTTGTTCTTCCTAAATCTACGTAGATTAATCGTGCAGTATTCACAGCCTGGATTGCTTCATCAGTACCGGGATATTCTGCAACTACCTTTTTAAATTTAGACAAAGCTCTGTCTCCTTGATTTCCATTATAATAAATTAGTCCTTGCTTTAGTAATGCTTTTGGCACATATGAACTTCTGGGTACATCTCTAATTAGACGATCATAAGCATCAATACCTCGCTGTGTTTTATTTTCAGAAACATACACATCTCCAAGGGCAAACATAGCATCATCCCGATATGTTGATCTGGGATACATTTTTAAGAACATCTCTAGATCCTGGATCTTTTTATTATGTTTATTCACAAAACCATAACTAATTGCTTTTTGATAATGTGCATAATCAGAATCTGGCCCATTTTTTTTGATTGCCAGATTATAAGCTTCCATTGCCGGCCAGTATTTACTAGAAATAAAATGGCTATCTCCTAATCTTAGATATGTATCTGTTTGTCTTGCTTCATCGGTTTTGTTACTCTTAGAAAAAGTTTCAAAATATTGAGCCGCCTGGGGGTATTGTTTCAACTTAAAATAAGTATATCCCATATTATAATCTATATGTTCATACTCACTGGTCGATGAAGCTCCTGTACTACCCTTAAATTGTTTAAATCCAATCAAAGCATCATCAAAATTGTTTAGTAAGTAATCACTCTCAGCTTTCCAGTATATAGCTTTGGCAGTAAATGTCGGATCGACTTGTTCTTTTAAAGATTTATCAAAATAGAGTATTGCTTCTGGATAATTATTTTCAGAATACAATTCTATCCCACGGTAAAAAGCTACTTTTTGATACACTTCTTTATCTGCAAAATTTCTACTTCCTTCAAGCAGATCCATCGCTTCTTTATAATTCTTTGATGTAATATAGGAGCTGATCAGCAGTTCTTTGATTTCTTCTTCAAATTCTGTTTTAGGATATTGATCTAAATAGGATAGTAAAACTTTTGGAGCACTCTCAAAAGAGTTTCCTATTTCATAGCTTAATTTTGCATAATTATACGTAGCATCTTCCTTGATTTTAGCTTCAAAATCCATCTCTGAAGCATTCTTAAAAGCATTTAATGCTTGTTGTTTTTGATCTGTTTTAAGATACGATTCTGCCAGGTGATAATATGCATTTTGGGCTGTAGCATTACGCCCATCTACAATTTTATTAAATTCTGAAATTGCATTTTGATACGCTCCTTGTTTATAATAAGCATATCCCAATAAATAATAATCTGTATTGTTCCATTTGCCTTTTCTTCCTTTATACTCTTTAAGGTATGGAATTGCTTTATCATATTCACCAAGATTAAAATAACTCTCTCCTATAATTTTATTTAACTCAGATCTTTCTGAACGTTTCGATTTAGGTAATTGTACTAATCCTTCATTAATAGCTTCTTCAAAATTTCCTGACTTGAAGTTCATATCACTCTGGAAATATGACAAATTCTTATTGTATTGATCCAGATCCTTTACTTCGTCAAACAATTTATCGGCTTCTTTATAATTATCTCCTTCGTAGGCTATAAATCCAAGGTAATACTTTGCTTTGGCACTATATTCTGGAGAATCTTCTACACGATTTAAAAATTTCTTCGCTTCATTAAATCGTTGAATTTTGAAATAAGCATATCCATTATTAAAATTATATTTCTCCTTTTCTGCCCGGCCTAAATTACCTTCATCAACTTTATCATACCATTTACGTGCATATGCATACTTACCATTATCAAAATAGTATGTCGCTGCATCAAGGTATGCTGCATTACGCTTAATACTTGTAGGGTATTGTACTACAAAATCTTCTAAAAGTTGATCTGCTCCTTTTTGATTTAGCCATACTGCACAGTTTGCAATATAATAAGTACAATCAGCATCAATATTCTCATCTGTAGAGGCATCTTTGACCTTATCAAATAAGTTTTGAGCTGCTAGAAATTGTTTATTATTATACAATTCGAGAGCCTGATTATACAGTACTAATTCATTGGTGTAAATTGCGGATTGCTGTGCAGACATATGTGTAGACAGAACAATCACAAAAAGCATCGAGGTGATGTATTTGTTCATTTAAGTAAGTATTACAATCTAAAAAGTAAATATCGTTTCCCGCGAATAAATTTTGTGTTAAAGATACCCTAATCTTCTATTTTAATAACGAAATATTTTAGATATAATTACATCGTAAATTTAGAATTGTGAATACTTTATGAATCACTCATATTTTTTTAAGGTCAATTTATTACAAATAACACTCACAACTTGATTTGTTTTTTCATTTATTTTATATCGCATAACATATACTTTGATGTATCAAAAAAGCCAATTGACATAAATTTATGTTTTCATTAACAGATGATGTTAAATGATATTTTTTCTTCGATGGCATTACCTCTTCTATACTGATGATTGTTTTTCTTTTTATTATGTGACACCTGTAAAACAGCATATTAACATATTGATTATCAATATTTTACAACAATTAAGGTTTTCTAAAAAAAAAGTTAATTCCTATTTGTGACAAATGACACAACGGGACACAAATCACAAAACAAACAACTTAACATCAATACATTAGCACTACAATTTTTTAATAACTTAACACAAATTCAACATGAAAACAAAACCAAATTTTCGAATTATTAGAAATGCTGTTTTAAGCATTTTTATGACCACTGCTCTGATTTCTTGTCAGAAAGAAGAATTATCTAACGAAACTTCTCAAGAAATCCCAACATCGCAACTCTCTAAAGAGGTGAAAGAAAAGTTATTTAGCCTGGGAGTAAATGCTAATTATGCAGAAGAGTACACAAGTACCGATGCAAATGGATTATCCAGAGAAGGTTGGCTTATTGGTGATATTTTTATCCCTAAAAAAGATCTTTTTGAAATGCCAAGTTTAGATGTTAACCCAAAAAATGGGCAGAAAGCATACAGAACTACAAATCTAGTTGCAAGAAATCGGACCTATACTATGGACAAATCTAGATTGCCTAGACAACTCCAAGATGCTTTAGGAGAAGCTGCAAGAAGATTTAATGCTCTAAGACTCAGCATCAGGCTTAGCGTTGTTGATAACCCTGCTGCAGATATGCTTTTCACTGCTACCGCTGGAACAAATCAAGCTGACTTCCCTGCTGGTAATATGCCAGGACGAAATATCCTAATTTCACGTAATTTAATGCATTCTCACATCAGCACAGAATTCCTTATGCATGAAATAGGGCATGCTATCGGTTTACGCCACTCTGATTGGCAAACCAGACGTTCCTGTCCTGGCCCCAATGTTAACGAGGGGCATGCAGGAGTTGGAGCTATTCATATTGCCGGTACCGCAGTATCTGGCGATCGAGTAAACTCTCTTATGGTTGCCTGTGGAGATCCCGTTGGTGATAACTTTTATGGTGATGACAGAAAAGCGCTTGAGGCATTATACAAATAATCAACATAAGTTACTTTATCTAACATATCGATATAACCTTTATGATAAAGAAAACTCTTAAACACCTATAATTAACCAACTCATTAGGCCAGTATGATTTTTCATACTAAAAATAGCCAGGATCATTGATCTTGGCTATTTTCTTTAATATTACACATAAAAACCACATACTATTTATGATGAAACCCTGTTATTTGTTTAGAGTAAATGAACTCATTTAATTTTTTTCCATACCTGATTTTTTTTAACAGAAAACTTTTTACTTTTACCAAGTATATTAATTCAGAACTATAAACTATGTCTAATACGGTATTAAACCTCAAAAATGCTTCAATTTATCAACGCGAAAGTTTAATTCTTTCTGATGTCAATGTTGAAGTAAATAAAGGTGATTTTGTATATCTTATTGGTAAGACCGGTACAGGAAAAAGTAGTTTTATGAAAACATTATATGGAGATCTTCCTTTATTAGAAGGAGAAGGAAGTATTGTTGATTTTGATTTACCTACTCTGCAAGAAAATCAAATCCCTTTTTTACGCAGAAAATTAGGTATTGTATTTCAGGATTTTAAATTGCTTAATGACAGAACGGTAAAAGGCAATCTTTTATTTGTCCTTAAAGCTACAGGGTGGACAGATGAAAAAGGTATGGACAGTAAAATTGATGATGTATTGGATAAAGTAGGTATGAAAACCAAAGATTTTAAATATCCATATCAATTATCGGGAGGAGAACAACAACGTATTGCTATTGCCAGAGCATTACTAAATGATCCCGAGTTAATATTAGCCGATGAGCCTACCGGAAACCTGGATCCACAAACATCTGTCGAGGTTATGGAAGTTCTAAGGGATATCAATAAAAATGGTAACACTATACTTATGGCAACTCATGATTATGCTTTATTGCTTAAATATCCATCTAAAACATTAAAATGTGATGGAAATAAAGTATTTGAAGTTGTACAAAGAAAAGGGTAAAAAGAGATTTATAGGTTTTAATAAATCTAGAATTTCAAGTTGATTTTGTTATCTGTTTTCTATATAAATATTAAGAAGCATATTTACCATAGTTAGAGTGACTACCCAACTCGTAATCCATTTTCAACCTTTAAATCAGGACTTAACAAAGTTACTTCTTTATCTTCTCCTACTGCACCTAAAACTAAACATTCACTCATTATATTAGCGATTTGTTTTGGCGGAAAATTGACTACGGCTATGACTTGTTTTCCTATGAGTTCTTCAGGCTGCTGGTATAGTTGCGTAATCTGTGCAGAAGTTTTTCGCTCTCCCAGTTCTCCAAAATCAACAATCATTTTATATGCTGGATTTCGTGCTTCTTTAAAGATTTCTACATGTATTATGGTCCCCACTCGCATATCCACATTCATAAATTCTTTCCATTCCAAATCTCGATCCATTATTTTTTATTTCAAATTATTTCTTAAAAGTATTGAAGTTCTTTTAAAAAATAACATTTTAAGTATCGATCTTTCAAAAGAGCAGTAAAAACCGTATTAAAACAATGTTTTTTGCGTATTTGACCGTTATTAATTGTATTTTACCGATATTTTGTTGTTTTTTACAAGCTTAGTTACAGGAATTATTCTTACATTTGTACCACACAAGTAAAACATTGTATACGATAATTTGCCCCAAAATATAGAATTAGCCCCAAATACCCCAATGCATACCCCAAAATATCGACGATAAATCCCGAGTTAACTCGGGATTTTATTTTTAATACCAGTTATAGTTTTAACTTACTGTAATGAAAAACCCCCGAGGGATTCTCGGGGGTTTTTTATTTTTATATGTATACCTTAAAAGAGTTTAAACGATTTTATTTCGTTTACGTTCAACTTCTGTTAAGTAGATTTTACGCAATCTTAAAAAGTTAGGAGTAACTTCTACGTATTCGTCTTTTTGGATATATTCTAAAGCTTCTTCTAATGAAAACTTGATCGCAGGTACAATCTTAGCTTTATCATCTGCTCCCGAAGAACGTACATTTGATAATTTCTTCGTTTTGGTGATATTAACAGTCATATCATCACCTCTAGAATTTTCTCCAATCACCTGTCCTTCATAAATATCTTCTCCCGGATCTACAAAGAATTTTCCTCTATCCTGTAGTTTATCAATAGAATATGGTATTGCCGAACCTTTTTCCATAGAAACTAATGAACCATTAATACGCCCAGGAATATCTCCTTTAAGTGGCTGATATTCTTTAAAGCGGTGCGCCATAATAGCTTCACCTGCAGTTGCTGTCAATAATTGATTACGCAAACCAATGATTCCTCTAGATGGTATCATAAATTCACATACCATACGATCTCCTTTGGCTTCCATACTAAGCATTTCTCCTTTACGCATAGTTACCATTTCTACAGCTTTTCCTGATACATTTTCAGGTAAATCAATAGTTAATTCTTCGATTGGTTCACATTTAGTACCATCTATTTCTTTAATGATTACTTGTGGTTGTCCAATCTGCAATTCATATCCTTCACGACGCATAGTTTCAATCAATACTGATAAATGCAGTACACCTCGTCCGAATACCAAAAACTTATCTGCACTATCTGTATCATTAACTCTAAGCGCTAAATTTTTCTCTAGTTCTTTTGCTAATCTTTCTTTAATATGTCTAGATGTTACAAATTTTCCGTCTTTTCCAAAGAAAGGAGAATCATTAATTGTAAACAACATACTCATGGTAGGTTCATCGATAGCAATAGTCTTTAATCCTTCAGGATTCTCTATATCTGCTACAGTATCTCCAATTTCAAAACCTTCAAGTCCTACCAGTGCACAAATATCGCCAGCTTCTACTTTTTCTACCTTCATTCTTCCAAGGCCTTCAAAAGTGTGAAGTTCTTTTATCTTAGATTTTTTTATCGTTCCATCTCGTTTTACCAAAGAAACCTGCATCCCTTCAGTCAAGGTTCCTCTTTGTAAACGTCCAATAGCGATACGTCCTGTAAATGAGGAGAAATCTAATGATGTGATCAACATTTGAGGAGTTCCTTCTTCAATTTTCGGAGCAGGAATATGCTCAATTACCATATCAAGCAGAGGTTCGATATTATCTGTTTCATTCTTCCAGTCTTCGCTCATCCAGTTATTCTTGGCAGAACCATATACTGTAGGGAAATCTAATTGCCATTCTTCTGCACCAAGTTCAAACATCAAGTCAAATACTTTTTCATGAACCTCGTCTGGTGTACAGTTTTCTTTATCTACCTTATTAACCACAACACAAGGTTTTAACCCAAGGTCAATTGCTTTTTGTAGTACAAAACGAGTTTGTGGCATAGGCCCTTCAAAAGCATCTACCAAAAGTAATACTCCATCTGCCATGTTCAATACACGCTCTACCTCTCCTCCAAAATCGGCGTGACCAGGAGTATCAATAATATTAATTTTGGTTTCTTTATAGATAACCGAAACGTTTTTTGAAGTAATGGTAATTCCTCTTTCGCGCTCCAGGTCATTATTGTCCAAAATTAAATCACCTGTGTTTTCATTTTCACGAAATAATTGACAATGGTACATAATCTTATCTACCAACGTAGTCTTACCGTGATCTACGTGAGCAATTATCGCAATATTTTTTATAGCTGTCATAAACGCCTCATTTTTAAGGGTGCAAAGGTACGAGATATTTTGACAGGTTGTATGCGAAAATTTAATTATTAGAAAAGCTCGGTAATTGATTTCATAAAACTGCTCTATGAAACTTCTTTTAATTCTATATTTTAAGCAGTTAGAAGTAAATTAAAGATGATGAATGTTGTATCATTCAACTCTAATAATAGGATAGTATAAATTAAAAAATAACGGCAAGTGGTTTTTGCTAAACATTTTTTTTGTGAATGATTTGTTTTTTAATCAGACTTCTTGCTGTTATCACTTTTGCTAATAATTCTTTCCTTCAAATCCTAAAAAACTTATCTTTGCCTTCTTAAAAAAAACATATGGATCTTTCTGAAATCAAAAACTTAAAAAATCTTGATGCAAATAACTTTTTTCTTCTGGCTGGCCCCTGTGCAATTGAAGGAGAAGAGATGGCATTACGTATTGCAGAAAAAGTAGTTACTATTACTTCTAAACTTAAAATTCCTTATGTTTTTAAAGGATCATTTAAAAAGGCTAACCGTAGCCGTATTGATAGCTTTACAGGGATAGGTAATGAGAAAGCATTAAAGATTTTACGTAAAGTTGGAGAAACTTTTGAAATTCCAACGGTTACTGATATTCATGAAAATGAAGATGCAGTTCTTGCAGCCGAGTATGTAGACATTTTACAAATTCCGGCTTTTTTGGTACGCCAAACAGATCTTGTAGTGGCTGCTGCAAAAACAGGAAAAACAGTTAATCTAAAGAAAGGACAATTTATGAGTCCTGAAGCTATGCAACATGCAGTAAAAAAGGTGAAGGATAGTGGCAATAACAATGCAATGATCACAGATCGTGGAACTATGTTTGGTTATCAGGATATGATTGTTGATTTCAGAGGAATCCCAACGATGAAACAATATGGTACTACTGTACTTGATGTAACACATTCATTACAACAACCTAATCAATCTAGTGGCGTAACCGGAGGAAGACCTGATATGATAGAAACTATTGCACGTGCAGGAATAGTGACTGGAGTAGATGGTTTATTTATGGAAACACACTTTGATCCTGCTAATGCCAAAAGTGATGGAGCCAATATGTTACATCTTGATCACCTAGAAAAGCTATTGAGCAATTTGGTTGCCATTAGACAAACGGTTAATCAGTTATAAATTTTTCATTTCTAAAAACATAAGCCTCTTTAAGTACTTCGATAAGTACCTGATCATCGATATCATCTATGCTTTGGTATCGAAGAGATTTTACATATTTTCTTTTATCAGACTCTAGCTTCTCCTGGTGTTTGGTAAAATACTGTGCGCTCCAAAATCCTACATCTACATAACCTTTGGTTACATTAAGATAACAGATCGGACTTTTGTCCACGTAATAAAAAGGAACTCTCCATTTAAACAGCAACTCAACCTTTGGTAATGTCGTTTCAATAATCACCTGTAGATGAAGTACTATAGATTTAAAAGGCTCTGGTTGTCTTAAAATATATTCTTCTGCTGGATTCATACCATAAATATACTTCTTAATTATTCATGGAGAGCAAAAGTATTACCTCTTGATTCTCTTGAATACGGGCATGATCTAATGCCGTATTTCCTCTAACATCTCTGGTGTCTATATCTGCATTATTTTTCACTAACTCTTTTACAATTTCTGCATGACCAAATGTAGCTGCATAAATAAGAGCAGTTGCATCATTATAATTTTTCAGATTAACATTTGCCTTATATTCAATAAGTAATTGCACCATATTTTCATACCCTTTAAAGCACGCACCCATCAGTGCTGTATTCCCTGCACTATCTTGTATATCAGGATCAGCTCCTTGATTTAACAAAAAATGAGCTGTATCTATTTGTCCATAGTAAATAGCCAATATAAGAGGACTATACCCATTATGGTTGACAATATTAATTCCCGACTTATTTGTTTCTAATATTTCAGCAATTGCATTTACATTTCCCTCTCTACTATATTCAAATATTTGTTCTTGTCCATATACCTCTATTCCTAATATTATGAAATAATATATCGTTATTTTTTTTATCATTGTTTATCATTTAAAAACGCTTTTAATCCTAAAATCAATAATATTATAATAAGCCCGAAACGTTCTTGAATAATGTGGTGTTTGTCATTATTTAGTGCCATTTTTCGTTTCGGGCTTATTATAATACTAGAAAAACATAAATACAATTCCTTAACCTTACTAATCATCTTTAACATAATCAAAAAGTACTAAAGAATTCATTTTTTAGATTAATTACTTTCCAAATTGCATAAAATCTTTTTGACTAAACCCAAGAGCTTTAGCTATTCGCATACCAAAACCTCTATCCGACCTATAGAAATAGGCAATCATTTTTTTTTGAATATGAATATCTTTTACCTGCCCTAAATCTCCTTTAAGATTCCTAATTAGATTCGTTTTATCTTTTTCAGATAAACTCCTGTAAAAACTACCTGGTTGGGCAAAATCATTGGTTTTGGAAATCTTTTTTTGTGTGATTTTTATATTATTTAGCTTAGTTTCGGATAATTTATAGCTAGAATTTTCCTTTAACGCAACTTTTGTACTAGGCTGGTAATTGATATCTGCATTTGGAAATTTGGAATTAGAAGCACTAGAATAACTATCAGAATTATAATTTACCACCTCTTTTTTAGGTTGGTTTACTTTAATTTGTTGATTATTAGCCCCCAATCTATGACGTTGGGTATCAAAATAGGAAAACAACCGCCCTTGCAAAAGTTTATCCTCTGAAGGCTCTATACCCGGGATGAGATTTCCTGGTGACATCGCAATGGATTCTACTTCTTGAAAATAATTAACAGGATTTTTATTTAATGTCATCGTTCCTATTTTTATTTTCTCAATCTTATCTGCCGGCCAATCTTTTGTAGCATCTAAAGGCCAGAAATCAAAACTATCTATATCTTTTGGTTTTATTAATTGAACATACAAATCCCATTGAGGGTAATTTTTATTATCAATATCCATTCGAAGACTAACTGTCGCATGTTGCCAATCCATGGATTGTTGTTTTGCTGCTTGTTCTAAATCCAAATTATGTTCTCCTTGTTTACTAATCCAAGAATATTTGACATAAGTAACTTCTCCATTTTCATTTACCCATTTAAACCCATGAACACTACTTCCGTTCATATACTGATATCCTTTAGGGATACCCAAATCCGTATATAGTCTGGTAATCATATGAGTGGCTTCGGGTACATTAGAAAAAAAATCAAAAAAACGATTGGGATCCTGTTTGTTTGTAACCGGTGAAGGTTTTAATGAATGTACCATATCAGGAAATTTTATTGCATCTCTGATAAAAAATATCGGAAGGTTATTTCCGACAATATCATAATTCCCTTGTTGCGTATAGAATTTTACCGCAAAACCTCTAGGATCTCTTGCAGTTTCTGGAGAACCTTTACCGTGTATAACAGTAGAAAAACGTACAGCTAGGTCGGTACGTTTATTATTCCCATTAAACAAAACTGCTTTTGTATAAGACGACATGTCCTTAGTACTTTCAAAATATCCAAATGCTCCTGCTCCTCTTGCATGAACAACACGTTCTGGAATTCGCTCCCTATCAAATGCCGCTAATTTCTCGATTAGATGTATGTCCTCTAACAATACAGGACCATACTCTCCTACTGTCTTTGAATTTTGGTTGTCCCCGATTGGAGCACCCCCATTAGTTGTCATAATTTGTTGCCCATAAAGAGTTGGCCACATACCAATGACAATTGCAATTAATACAATCTTTTTCATGTGTGAAATTTATTTAAGTTAATAACAAATACAAAGTACGCCGGTTACTCATCATTAATCAAATTAATAATATAAATGACTATATTTATATTATTAATAATCAAATCTTCTATGACACTTCAACAATTAAAATATATAGTTGCATTAGATCTTAAAAGACATTACACTAAAGCGGCAGAATTGTGCTTTGTAACTCAGCCTACGTTAACAATTCAGGTAAAAAAATTAGAAGATGAGATTGGCACGGTTATATTTGATCGTAATACAACTCCTCTTACTCCAACTCCTATTGGAGAAATTTTAATTGCCAAAGCAAAAAGTACACTCCGAGAAGCCAATGAATTTCAAGAACTTGCGTATGACAATACATCTAGTATTTCGGGACAGTATACACTTGGTATTATACCAACAATCGCCCCCAATTTGCTTCCTTTATTCTTAGAGAGTTTCTTAAAAAGCAATCCGAAAATCAAATTGGTAATAAAAGAAATGCAAACCGATTTTATTATTGATGCTTTACATAACGGCACCTTAGATATTGGGATTGTTTCAACCCCTTTAGAGGATAAGACGATACGTGAAATAAATTTATATCAGGAACCATTTCTGGTGTATTGTAATGATAAAAATACTTTTGGCACATCAGAAATTGTAAAACAAGATGACCTTACTCCTGATGATCTTCTTATTTTAGAGGAGGGGCATTGTTTTAGAAATCAGGTTCTTAATATATGTCAAGACAATGATAAAAATAAAAACAAAGCTTTTTTATTTGAAAGCGGTTCGATACAAACAATAAAAAACCTAGTCAAAGCAGGTTTAGGATATACCTTGGTTCCTCAATTATCAGTAGTAGAAGACTTAGAGAATAATCATATAAAATACTTTGAAAACCCAAAACCTACTAGGGAAATAAGTATAGTGGTAAACAAAAATTTCGCCAAAGAAAAGCTAATCGAGAACTTACTTTTTGAAATAAAAAAAAATATCCCAAAACAAGTTAAAGAGATAGATAATTATATTAAAGTCAGGTGGAAATAAAAGATATAAAACTGTTTTCAACCAATGAATTAATATCATGTATACTATTAATAGGTTTTATTAAATATAATTTTAAAGAGCAACCTATTAATCAAAAATATAACACCCAGTAAAATTAAATTTGCACAATTCAATATTTTAATTTTACTTTGTATTTCAAAGTACTTTTTAATATGAGCACAGAAGAATACTTAAAAGACATCACCGAGATCAAGGATATGATGAACAAATCATCTCGTTTTTTCTCGCTTAGTGGTTTATCAGGAATAATGGCTGGTATCTACGCACTAATTGGTGCAGCTATTGCGTATTACCTAGTTAGTATTAGCGGAAGAAATTATCTTATTCTTGATGGTGAAATTTTCAATTACATCCTGCTAGACCTGATTGCAGTTGCACTTCTAAGTATTATTACAGCCATCATCCTGAGTATCACAAAAGCTAAAAAAAATAATGAAACCTTATGGAATAGTGCTTCAAAAAGATTGCTTACTGCTTTTTTAATCCCTTTAATCACTGGAGGCATATACATTATTATAAAAATATCCAGTCACCACTATGGTCTTACTGGTTCGTTAATGCTTATTTTTTATGGTCTTGCTCTGGTAAATGCCTCAAAATATACCATTGGTAACGTAAAATATTTGGGATATATAGAAATTGTATTAGGTTTGGTCTGTGCGCTCTACCCAGGATATGGTTTTTGGTTTTGGGTGCTTGGATTTGGTGTAATGCACATTATATATGGAAGCTTGATATACTTTAATGAGAATTCAAATTCGAAATCTGCATAGACAAAATATTAAATCTGATACGATACATTAGTTTTGATCTATACCTGAGTATTATCAAATAAGCCTGAATATAAAATTTGAAAAGTCTCTTCCCTTATGGGAATAAAGAATGAAAAATATAATTAACAATATAAACAAAGCTTTTGATCATCGAATTCGATTAGGAATTATGTCGATTTTGATTGTAAACGAATATGCTGATTTTAAAATGCTAAAAGAGCTTCTGGGAGCTACCGATGGTAATCTGGCAAGTCACACCAAAGCTTTAGAAAAAGACGAATATATTATGGTCGAGAAATCATTTATAGGCAGAAAGCCTAATACAAGGTACAGTGTTACCAAAAAAGGTCGAGAAGCCTTTAAAAAACATGTAGAAGCTATTGAAAAATTACTAAAACAATAACTATATTTTTTTATCATTTTACTTTGAATTTCAAAGTACTTTTAACACCACAATGAGAGCATATATATTAGAGACAATTTATGAATTAAGTAAAAAACCGTATCAGAAATGGTTTAAAAAACAACCATCCTGGGATATTTCGGCAAGAACACTTATTACGTATCCCAAAGGAAGCCTTGGGTTTCATTTAGGTTGCTTTTTGCTACAACATGACTTTAGTCCACAACCAAAATTAGAAAACCACGATGTGTTTCATGTCTTAACCAGTACAGGTATCTCTGTTCCAGAAGAAGTAGCCATGCAATACTATCTTTTAGGCAATGGTAAACGCAGCATATATCTAATCTCTGTCATTTTTATAGGAACCCTACTCTACCCGGATAAAATCAAACTTTTTAAAAAAGCATATCGAAAAGGCAAAGCTGCTTATTCTTTTCACCAATTGGATTACAAAAAACTTTTACATCAACCTGTACAAACCTTAAAAACCACATTTTTAATCTCATCATTATGAAAATCATACAACCTATTAACAAGAATGCTCTTACCGTAGCGACCATAAGCTTTCTTTTGGGAACTTTACTATTACTGTTTTTTCTAATTTCTCAATCTAGCATAGTTTTAGACATAGGTCTTTTCTACGTCATCATAGCATCGGTTCTTAATGTAATCGTCTTTGTAGGACTCATTACTAATGCAATTATCAACTACCAATACTACAAAGAGAATCTAACGACAATCATATTGGTTATTCTTAACATCCCAATTACTATTGGATATATCATCATTGTCGCCAACAACCCTTTCCCAACATATTTTTAATCTCATCATTATGAAAATAGAACACCCAATTAATAAAATTGCTATCACTTTAGCCTTAGTTAGTTTTCTAATCGGAACCTCTCTATTGTTACTTTATATATTCTTTAAATGGAGCACCCTTCTACATATAGGAATTAATTATGTTAGAATTGCTTTCCTTGTTAATTCATTTTTTTTGGCATTTCTAATTATTAATGCAATTTTCTTTTCAAAAGACACCAAAGAGAATCTAATCACAATTCTACTCTTTTTACTTAACATCCCCATTACCCTTTTATATATCCAAATCGTATAAATATTAATTATTATGAATATTATAGAAAAACAAATGCCATTCATAAAACTATTTGTGTTTTCAGTAACATTTAGTTTACTATTATTGGTAATCAGAGCCATAAAAACAGAATCTTCTTTTTATCTATTCCTGGTCTGGAATCTCTTTTTGGCATGTATACCTTATGCTATTACGATACTACTAAGCATACGCAAAACAAATCAATTCATTTTCTGGCTAGGTTTTATGATATGGTTGGTATTTCTACCTAATTTCCCATACATCTTAACCGATTTACAACATATTAGATTAAGCAATTTACAATCAGTATGGTTTGATGTTCTACTTATCCTATCCTTTGCCATCAATGGCCTGATCATTGGCTTTGTTTCTTTATGGATGATGCAGACATTGCTTCAGGAAAAATTTTCTAAAAAAATCACAAACCTCATCTCTTATTGCATTCTGCTATTGTGTGGTTTTGGGATATATCTGGGAAGAGTATTAAGATGGAATAGTTGGGATATACTTCAAAATCCATCAGGGATTTTATCAGATATCCTAAAAAGAATCCTATTCCCTACCCAACATATTAACACCTGGGCATTTACGATAGGTTTTGGTGGTTTTCTAATCATCACATATCGAATGATTCAATATTATCAAGAAAAAAATAATTAAAAAAATACAATCACTATAAATATTATATCTATGGAAACCCAAAAACAAAAAAAGTCCTTTGGTCAATGGTTAAAGACCTCTATTACCGTTCGAATGCTAATGGTTGGAATACTAATATTAGTATTATTAATCCCTTTGTCTTACATTAAAGATTTAATACGAGAACGTTCCTATAGACAAGAAGAAGTCGTTAAGGAGATTAATCAAAAATGGGGGAATGAAGTCCTGCTATACGGTCCGATTCTTAAAATCCCTTATCAGGTACATACCTTAAAAAAAACCTGGGATGACAAAACAAAATCGTATAACGAAGAAGATATTATTACGATAAAACATGCCTTTTTCTTTCCCAACACATTAGATATAAAAGCCAATATCGAGTCTGAAACTTTAGGAAGAAGTATCTATGAGTCTGTAGTATATACTGCCGATATGAAAATAACAGGTTCTTTTACTACTCCTAATTTCGAAACGCAGGATATAGCAGCAGCAGATATTTTATGGAATAAAGCTACCGTACAGGTGAACTCAACAAACTTAAAAGGGATACGAAGTAACCTGGAACTAAAACTAGGAACAGACCAATATCCTTTACGATCTCGTTATGCACAAAACTCATATACAAATACTCTCGAAACTAAGTTTTTAAAAGAAAACTCTTTACCAAAAGAGGGTACTATCGATTTTAGCCTGGATCTCCTGATTAACGGGAGTGAACAGTTACGATTTATTCCTGTAGGTCGTGAGACCAATGTATCTATGACATCAAATTGGGCCTCCCCGAGTTTTAATGGTAATTATCTACCCAATACCAAGACCAAACAAATCTCTGATCAAGGTTTTAAAGCCAATTGGAAAGTATTACAAATTAACAGAGAATTTGAGCAGGAATTTTTTGGAGAACTACCACATATTAACGCTTCTGCCTTTGGTGTGAAATTACTGATTCCAGTAGATGAATATCAAAAAAGTGAACGCGCTGCCAAGTATGGATACCTTGTGATTGCCCTTACCTTTCTGGTATTCTTTTTAATCCAGGCAATTAGCAAAATTCATATTCATCCATTTCAATATTTAATGGTTGGATTAGCACTAACCATGTTTTATACATTATTGATTTCTATATCAGAACATTCTAGTTTCTTACAAGCATATGCCATCGCAGGTAGTGCGGTAGTTTTACTAATTTCTATGTATTCAAAAGCAATACTTAAAAGCTACAAATTTATGGGGTTTATAGCTGCTTCTTTGGCAGCATTATATGCATTCATATTTGTGATCATTCAATTAGAGAGTTATGCGTTATTAGTAGGAAGTATAGGTTTATTCCTAATTCTGGGAACTATAATGATGATATCCCGTAAAATTGATTGGAAAAACGATTAAATAAGACATACAAAATTAACTGG
This sequence comes from Aquimarina sp. Aq78, assembly GCF_900299525.1. GTDB lineage: Bacteria > Bacteroidota > Bacteroidia > Flavobacteriales > Flavobacteriaceae > Aquimarina. The sequence goes on from NZ_OMKA01000029.1 coordinate 169,993, forward strand.
TTAGTTAGTTGATAAAAGTCGTGCTTCAGATTTTTGAAGTGCGGCTTTTTTATCTACTTTTAGTTCTTATAAAAAACCATATGAAAAAAACCATTTATATCTCTATCATAGCATGTACTACATTAAGTATGTTTTCGTGCAAAACAGATTCTAAAAACAATCAGAATCTGACTAAGGAGGTCACATTTACCAAAGAAGGTGAACTTTCTTTATTTGATCTAAAGGATTCAATCCCAAATCCAATAACCAAACTAGATATCGAAATTGCCGACTCTGACTATGAAAGAGAAACAGGTTTGATGTATCGCAAATCTATGCAGAAGGATCGGGGTATGTTATTTATATTTTCTGAAGAAGCTCCGCATTCGTTTTATATGAAAAACACAAAGTTCCCTTTAGATATTATATTTATAGATGCAAAAAATAAAGTAGTAAGTATCCAAAAAAACGCACAACCTCTTAATGAATCTTCATTACCATCTGAAGGACCAGCACAATATGTGTTAGAAGTTAATGCTAAACTTACTGACACCTGGAATCTTAAAGCTGGTGATTCTATTTCTTTCACCAAGATGTAAAAAAAACAATCAAACCTCACAGGTTTTCTAAACCTGTGAGGTTTGAAAATATACATAAACAAAAATCCTTTCTAATTGCTTAGAAAGGATTTTTATAATTATAACTTCAAAAGAGATTACTTCTTCTCTTCGGTTTCTTTTTCTTTAGTCTTTAAACCAACTTTACGCACGGTATCATACATTACCGGAGTTGCAATAAATAGTGACGAATAGGTACCTATAATCACACCAATAATTAACGAGAACATAAACCCTCTTAAAGGCACCGCGAATATAAAGATCGCAATCAGTACCAATAATGTAGTTAAAGATGTATTTAAAGTACGACTTAACGTACTATTTAAAGCTCCATTAACGTTTTTATCCAACGGTCTTCCAGTATGCTCGTTGAAGAATTCCCTAATTCTATCAAATACAACCACGGTATCATTTAACGAGTATCCAATTACGGTAAGTATAGCTGCAATAAACGCCTGATCAATTTCCATATTAAATGGCATAAATTTATAGGTTAGAGAGAATATCCCCAGTACTATCAATACATCATGGAATACCGCCGCAACTGCACCTAAACTAAATTGCCATCTTCTAAATCGTAATAAGATATATAGGAATACAACTATAAGAGATGCAAGTACAGACCAGAATGCAGCTTGTTGAATATCATCAGCAATTGTTGGCCCTACCTTCATAGAATGCATAATACCAACTTGCTTATCTTCACCTCCATTAACAAATTGATCATAGGTTAATCCATCAGTCAAATACGGTTTTAAAGCTGTAAATAACTTGTTTGAAATTTCTGCATCTACTTCTTCTCCTGTTTCATCAACTTTATACTTTGTCGTAATTTTTAGTTGATTATTTGTTCCATAGGTCTTTGCTTGTGCACTTTCAAATGCAGCAACAAGATCTTTCTCTACCACAGTAGGAACAACATCTTTTGCAAAACGAACAGTATATGTTCTTCCTCCTACAAAATCCACACCTTGATCCAGTCCATTGGTAAATAAAGAACCAATACCTGCTACGATAATAATACCAGAAATGATATAGGCAACTTTACGCTTCTTTAAGAAATTAATATTAACATTCTTAAATAAGTTTTTGGTTGCTCCCGTAGAAAAAGCTAGCTCTTTACCGTTTTTACCATAACCATCTATAAATAATCTGGTAACAAAAATCGCTGTAAACAATGAGGTCAAAATACCTATTAATAAGGTAGTCGCAAACCCTTTAATTGGTCCAGTACCAATAACTAATAAAATAAGACCCGTAAGACCTGTAGTAATGTTCGCATCAAGTATTGATGACAATGCATTACTAAATCCGTCTTTAATAGCATCTACCTGAGATTTACCTTTTGCCAGCTCTTCTCTAATTCGTTCAAATATTAACACGTTAGCATCCACCGACATACCAATCGTTAATACAATACCTGCAATACCAGGAAGTGTTAATACCGCTTTTAATCCTGCTAATACTCCAAAAATAAATAAGATATTAACCACCAAGGCCACATCTGCAAAAAGTCCTGCTTTACCATAGTAAAACACCATCCAGATCAGAATCAATACTAATGCTATTGCAAAAGACATGACACCACTATCAATAGCTTCTTGACCTAATGATGGCCCTACTACTTCACTTTGTATAATATCTGCAGAGGCTGGTAATTTACCTGCTCTTAATACATTTGCCAAATCCTGACCTTCTTCTATAGAAAAGTCTCCAGTGATTTCACTTCTTCCTCCGCTAATTGCTCCTGTTGTAACACCTGGAGCAGAATATACTATATCATCTAATACAACTGCTATCTGGCTACTTTGACTAAAAGCACGACCAGTCATTTCTTCCCATTTTTTAGCCCCTTTACCATCCATTTGCATGGTAACTGTTACTTTACCTAATTGGCTATATTCTTGTCTTGCATCTGTAATAACGCCACCACTTAGTTCTGGTTCATTATCTCTATTTCCTTTTATAGCATATAAATCTAAAAATTCAGAATCTTTTTCAGGTTTTCCCCAGGCAAACTTCACAAAACGTTGCTCTACCGGCAATAAAGCTTTTACCTTAGGGTCATTAAGATATGCCATAAATTGGTCTGCATTCTTCTTTTCTACAGTAGCCACTACAGGCCCACCTTGTCTTCCTTGTCCTACAATTAGATCAAACAATGGATTTACCTGTGCTTCAATATCTGTAGAATCTTCTGCATCTTCTAATAAGTTTTCGATAGCCGCATCAGCATCAGTTGTTGTAGAATCAACTTTTGCAGTATCCACTTGAGTAGAATCTACAACCGTTTCACTAGTTTCAGCAACTTTTTCCTTTATTTTATCTACACCTTCAAGATCTTCTTTAATTAAATTATTGGCAGCTATAAGATGATTAAAAACTTCTTCCATCTTATATACGTCCCAAAATTCTAATTGAGCTGTACTAGTTACCAAACTTTTTACTCTCTCTATATCTTTAGCACCAGGAAGTTCTACCAAAATACGACCAGATTCTCCTAAACGTTGGATATTAGGCTGGGTAACTCCAAACTTATCGATACGCTTACGCAATACTTCGAATGCTGATATTACAGACTCATCAATCTTACGTTTTAGAACAGGTTTAACTTGCTCATTAGTCATATCATAAGTGATATCATCACTTAGGTTTTTGTTGGCAAAAATATCTGGTGATGCTAATTTTGCATCTGGGATTTTTTCAAATTCGGTAAAGAAATCATCTATGTAATTATTTTGGCTATTTTTCTGCAACTCATCGGTAGCAAGCAAAGCTTGATTAAACGATGGGTCTTTAGATTTATTAGCAAGCCCACTTAAAATATCTTTTACAGAGATCTGTAGAATAACATTAATTCCTCCTTTAAGGTCAAGCCCTTTATTAAGTTCTTTATCCTTTGCATCATTATATGTAATACCTGCAAAAATTTCTTCTTTACCAATAGAATCTAAATAGTTACCTTCTGCCGTCTCTCTTAATTTCGAATAGTCTTTTACACTTTCGGGATATTTTTGCTGTGCAAAGGCTTCAGCTTCTTTCTCTTTTGTGTTGACCATGTATGTATATGACAATTGGTAAATACATACCAAGCCAAATAAAATAGCAAATACCCTAACAAGTCCTTTATTTTGCATTATTTATTTATTTTGGTCAAACCTGTTAAAACGAGTAATTATATAATATACTCAAGGCTTGACAATTATTTTTAATTATTTAATATTGTGTGATTAAGCTTTATCAAACTATTGACAAAAGCTCTATTTAAAATATGATTAGTTTTTAGGAATTTCTTAAAAGCTATGAATTCCAATCAAGAGATTGGTCCAGCTCTTACTTCTGGAATGTTATGCGAAGTATTATCTATTGCAATTGCAATATTTGTATTTACTTTTTGGGCTACCTTTATAAGCCTATCTATATAATCGGTATCTATTCCTTTAACAAAACTATACAAGTTAGAACCAGAATAGCCATCACGTTCATGTTTTACTTCTAAAACATACTTACCATTAAAGTCAGCATCAAAATCTGTACTTTTTTGGATCTCATAAACATCGAGATTATAGTCTTTAGAATTTTTATTTAAAGGAAACTGGTTGTTATCTTCATTTTGATCATAAAAAACATGATCAAGGGCTACATCTTGTGCTTCAGAAAGTATTCTTTTTATATAGTCTACATCTGCATCGCTGTAATAAGCAATTTTAAGCTTACCATTTTTTAATCCTTTTGATATTCTGGTGTATTCAACTCCAATGGATTGCAATTGTTTTTTTACACTTGTAATCGCATTTTCGGCTTCTAGAGAAGTAACATCATCATTAACAAACTCTAATACAATTTCCTGATTAGGTACAACAGTTTGTTGTTGAATAACAACAAGTAATGCTAATGCACTGATTAAAGTTCCGAAGTACCATTTCTTCTTCATTCGGCAAATATAAAAAAATTAAAACTGCATTTCTAAAGTCTTTAAATAAATATCTGTTGCAATCTTTGAACATCAAAACGTATGAGTTTCAATTTTGGTATTTATCGCTATTCAAAATAACATCAGAACCCGAAGTTTGTTCTATAGTAAAGGCTTCATTCATTAGAGAAACGTATATCAGTATAACTATATTAAAACAGTAAGAGCTGCCTAAAAAAAGCAGCTCTTACTAAATATATTTAGGATGTATTATAATTCTAACAATCCATTTGTCTTCTTAACACCTTCTGCACTTTCTGCAAGTTTAGCTTTTTCTGCATCGCTAAGCTCTATTTCTACAATCTTTTCGATTCCGTTTCTACCTAATACAACTGGCGCACCAATACAAAGATCATTTAATCCATATTCTCCTTCTAATAAGGTAGAACATGGGAAAATTTTCTTTTGATCACAAGCAATTGCCTGCACTAAGCCAGATACTGCTGCTCCCGGAGCATACCATGCAGATGTACCCAATAATTTGGTTAATGTAGCTCCACCAACCTTAGTATCTGCAGCTACTTGTTCTATTCTTTCTTCTGAAATAAATTCTGAAACAGGTACGCTATTTCTTGTAGCTAATCTTGTTAATGGCACCATACCTTTATCACTATGACCACCAATTACCATCCCATCAACATCAGAAATAGGAGCACCTAATGCTTCTGCTAATCTGTATTTAAAACGAGCACTATCCAAAGCACCACCCATACCAATGATTCTATTTTTAGGAAGATTGGTTGTTTTATGCACTAAATAGGTCATTGTATCCATAGGGTTACTAACCACAATAATAATAGCATTAGGAGAATGCTCTATCAAACTTGAAGATACTGTTTTAACAATACCTGCATTAATACCAATCAATTCCTCTCTTGTCATTCCTGGTTTACGAGGAATTCCTGAAGTAATTACAGCAATATCACTTCCTGCAGTTTTAGAATAATCTCCTGTAGTACCAGTGATTTTGGTATCAAACCCGTTTAAAGAAGCTGTTTGCATCAGATCCATCGCTTTTCCTTCTGCATATCCTTCTTTAATATCTAACACGACTACTTCTGAAGCAAAATTCTTTATTGCTATGTATTCAGCGCAACTAGCACCTACTGCACCAGCTCCTACTACTGTAACTTTCATGGTATATTTTTTTGAATGTAATTAAACTTATTTATTTCGCGAAAATACGAATTCTTTGATGAATTAATTAACAAATAGAGTGTTAATTACCAGCCAAAATTAAGTCCTAAAGAAAGGTTATTATAGTTTTGTAATGTATAATCCAAATTAGCTCTAAAAATACCAAACTGTACTTTTGCACCAATTGATGCTTTAACTCCTTTTGCTTTATTTTTCACACTTATTGGATCTGTTACTGTTTGTGAATTCAGTGGCCCATTTTGGATTTGATAAGTACCTAATAAATCTGCATCACTCGAACCAAAATAATACCCCAGCCCCCCATAAAAGTTTAAAACCGGTAATTTGGTGGATACAATACCTGTGATTAACCATGAATTAGTATTTAGACGTACTTCTTGGTCAGCACCTTCTATCCCACTGCTGGCATTAATATCATAAAAACCTTTTACATTGGTATATCCCAACAAAGCAGATAGTCTAACCGGCCATCTCTTTAGTGGAAAAACCCAATCGGTAAACTCATGCTGAAACGCAACACCGTATAACTGTATTTCGGCATCTTGTACTGCTTTAATCCTAGGTAAAAATCTAAGTTTTATTTCTGTACTTTTTATTAACCCCATTGATCCTTGAATAAACCCGTTTGGTAAAGAATTAATTTCAGAATCTCCGATACCATTTGGCAAAATAACTTCTAATTCTGTAGCTTGACCTCGATTTATTACTACTACTACCTCTTCTTGATTTACACCTAATGCATTTGCAACAGTCTGACTGCTTTGTCCATTTCTAAATGTTAAATCCGTATAATCCTGCACATTTAGAATAAAAGATTGTTTCTCTTCTCTTATAAAAGATAGGTTACCTACAATTCCTGCTTCGAAGTGCCATAATTTTTTTGTTTCTGCTGTATTATACCAACCATTTGACATAGCGTTTACTAAAGACTCTCCTGCAGATGCAAAATAATCTTCACTAAATCTCTGGGCATTTTCGATTCCTATTTCAAGAATTTGATCGATATCTGTTTGCGAAAACGTAGCGTGACCTAGAAGTAATGCCAACAGCAAAGTACATTTTTTCATAAGATTTGGGTTTAATGGGCATTGCAATATAAAAAAAATCCGCTATACCTTTATATAGCGGATCTTAAATATAATTTTAAACTATTATTTATGCATCAATATTTGCATACACAGCGTTCTTTTCGATAAACTCTCTACGTGGTGGTACTTCATCTCCCATTAACATAGAAAATATGCGATCTGCTTCTGTAAGATTATCAATGGTAACCTGACGCATCGTTCTAAATTCTGGATTCATAGTAGTATCCCATAACTGCTCTGCATTCATCTCTCCAAGACCTTTGTATCGTTGTATTTTCGAACTTTCTCCAAATTCTTGTACAATCAAATCTCGTTGATCATCATTCCATGCATATTGTTTTTTGGCTCCTTTTTTCACCAAATATAGTGGTGGTGCAGCTATATAAATGTGTCCTGCCTCAATAAGTTCTTTCATATAACGGAAAAAGAATGTGAGGATCAATGTAGAAATATGACTACCATCTACATCGGCATCACACATAATCACCACTTTATGATAGCGTAATTTTGACAGGTTTAATGCTTTACTATCTTCTTCGGTTCCGATAGTAACACCAAGAGCAGTAAAGATATTTTTGATTTCTTCATTTTCAAAAACCTTATGATGCATTGCTTTTTCTACATTCAATATCTTACCACGTAGTGGAAGAATTGCTTGAAACATACGATCACGTCCTTGTTTTGCTGTTCCACCTGCAGAATCTCCCTCAACCAAAAACACTTCACATAATGCAGGATCTTGTTCTGAACAATCAGAAAGTTTACCTGGCAAACCACCAATACTCATTACTGATTTACGTTGCACCATTTCACGTGCTTTTTTAGCAGCGTGGCGTGCTTGCGCAGCAAGGATTACTTTCTGAACAATAGTTTTAGCATCATTCGGATTCTCCTCAAGGTAATTCTCCAGCATTTCAGAAACAGCTTGCGAAACTGCAGAAGTAACTTCTCTATTTCCTAATTTAGTTTTGGTCTGCCCTTCAAATTGAGGCTCCTGAACTTTTACTGAAATGATAGCTGTTAATCCTTCACGGAAATCATCTCCAGCAATTTCAAATTTCAATTTATCTAACATCCCTGAAGCGTCTGCATATTTTTTAAGTGTAGCAGTTAAGCCTCTTCTAAAACCTGAAAGATGTGTTCCTCCCTCATGTGTATTAATATTATTCACATAAGAATGTAAATTCTCTGCATAAGAGTCATTATAGATCATCGCCACTTCTACAGGAATATCATTTTTCTCGCCTTCCATAGAAATCACATCTGCTATAATAGCACTACGACTTGTATCAAGAAATCGAACAAATTCTTTTAATCCTTCTTCAGAATGGAAAGTTTCAGTAACATCATTACCTTCATCATCCTGATGACGCTTATCTGTTAATGTAATTTTTATTCCTTTATTAAGGTATGCCAATTCACGCATACGACTTGCCAGAGTATCATAATTATATTCCAGAGTCTGCTGAAAAATCGTGGGATCTGGTCTAAAAGTAACTATAGTACCATTAAAATCTGTATCTCCTGTAGATTTAACTGGATATAATGGCTTACCCTTTTCATATTCCTGCTCCCATACTTTACCTTCTTTATGAACAAAAGCATGCAAGTGAGCTGATAATGCATTCACACAAGATACTCCTACCCCGTGAAGACCACCAGAAACCTTGTAAGAATCTTTATCGAATTTTCCTCCCGCACCTATTTTGGTCATTACAACCTCTAAAGCAGAAACACCTTCCTTTTTATGTATACCTATAGGAATACCCCTACCATTATCTCGTGTAGTAACAGAATTATCCTCATTAATAGTTACCTGTATAGCATCACAATGCCCTGCCAGTGCTTCATCAATTGAGTTATCTACTACTTCATACACCAAATGATGTAACCCTCGAGATCCAACGTCTCCAATATACATCGATGGACGCATACGTACATGCTCCATTCCTTCGAGTGCCTGAATACTATCGGCGGAGTAATTATTCTTATTAGCTTCTTCGCTCATAAATCCCTTATTAATTATTTTATTTTTTTGACAACAAACAAAGATAAAAAAAGAGTAAAAGGATCAAAGAGTTTTATCAAGAAGGATTTAACGAGTTATCAACAATTAATTAAGAATAGTACTAGAAAATCAAAAAACGCTCTTAAAAACGATAAAAAACCCCTTAAATCGAGTTTTAAGATAATTTGTGTTTTGCCAGATATTTATTAAATCACTCTAACCTCTTGTAAACAAATAAGAATTGACAAATTTCTTTTCGACAGCTCATTCTAAATTATAATATAAAAAACTAGTCATCATATTAACGCTTTCTTAAAGATTACAAAGAAACAGAAGTGTACAACTTGGTCGTACTGTCAGTATAAGTCTAATAGTTCATGAATTAAGGTACATTACTTCATAAAAACAAATCGAATCTTAAAGAAGGTTATAATTAATTGTAGCTTTCTTTTGCATTTAATTTTTATCCAAAAGTTATAGATAAAACAAAACCCTAAGAAAATATTCTTAGGGTTTTAATCTCAATTAACTCAACTTTCAGCTAAAATAAACTGTAATTTTTATTATATATTGACATCGTCGTAAGCTTCTTCATGTACATTAGCAATAGCTCTACCACTTGGATCATTCATATTCTTAAATGCTTCGTCCCATTCTAAAGCAATTTTTGTGCTACATGCTACCGATGGTTCTTGAGGAACACTCAATGCTGCCGTATCACTAGGAAAATGCCCTTCAAAAATAGTACGATAGTAAAATTCTTCTTTGTTTTGCGGAGTTTGTATTGGGAATCTAAAATGTGCATTTGCCATTTGTTCATCTGTAACTTCTACCTCAACAACTTCTTTCAATGTATCGATCCAACTATATCCTACTCCATCAGAGAATTGTTCTTTTTGTCTCCAGACTACACTTTCTGGTAAATAAGATTCAAAAGCTTTACGAATTACCCATTTTTCCATTCTCTCCCCATTGATCATTTTATCTTTTGGGTTAATTTTCATTGCAACATCCATAAACTCTTTGTCCAAAAATGGCACTCGCCCTTCGATTCCCCATGCTGCAAGCGATTTATTTGCTCGTAAACAATCATACATATGTAATTTATTGAGTTTACGCACAGTTTCTTCATGAAATTCTTTTGCGTTTGGTGCTTTATGAAAATATAAATATCCTCCAAAAATCTCATCAGCTCCTTCTCCCGATAGCACCATTTTTACTCCCATAGATTTTATAACCCTAGCCATCAAATACATTGGTGTAGAGGCTCTTATGGTAGTAATATCATAGGTCTCCAGGTTATAGATCACATCTTTTATCGCATCAAGACCTTCTCGAATGGTAAATTTTATTTCGTGATGAATGGTTCCAATATGATCAGCTACTTTTTGCGCAGCTTCCAAATCGGGGGAACCTTCTAATCCAACAGAAAACGAATGTAACTTTGGCCACCATGCATCTTTGGTGTCATTGGATTCTATTCGTTTTTCTGAATATTTTTTTGCAATAGCAGAAGTTACTGAAGAATCTAATCCGCCTGACAATAGAACACCGTAAGGAACATCAGACATTAATTGCCTATGAACAGCTGCCTCTAGAGCATCTCTAAGTTTATCGATACTGGTTTGATTTTCCTGTACTGCTTCATAATCAGACCAGTCTCTAACATACCATCTCTTTAAAGTTCCTTCTTCACTTGACAAATAATGTCCTGGAGGAAACAATTCTATTTTAGTACAAACTCCTTCTAGAGCCTTTAACTCAGATGCAACATAGAAAGTACCATTTTGATCCCATCCCATATATAGAGGAATAATCCCCATATGATCTCTTGAAATGAGGTATGTATCCTTTTCTACATCATATAATGCAAAAGCAAAAATACCATTAAGGTCATCTAAGAAATCCGCGCCTTTTTGTTCATATAGCGCTAAAATGATCTCACAATCAGATTCTGTTTGAAAATCATACGTTCCTTCGAACTGTTTCCGAAGTTCTCTATGGTTATAAATTTCTCCGTTAGCTGCTAGTACTAATTTATTATCTGCACTAAACAACGGTTGTTTACCAGAAACAGGGTCTACAATAGCCAATCTTTCATGGGCTAGTATTGCATTTTTGCTGGAGTATATCCCACTCCAATCCGGACCTCTATGTCTAATTTTTCTTGACATCTCTAGTAATTGAGGTCGTAACATCTCTGAATCTTGCTTTATATCAAAAGCACAAACAATTCCACACATATTCTTCGTTTTCTATTATTTGAAAGGTCAAAGATTGATTTATAGTTACAAAATAAAAACAATAAGCGATATATAACTTACAGATTGAAACAAAAAACACAATAAAACACAACAAAAAGAAACTTCACTAAGGATATAATCTTATGTATACTATCAAATCGTCATCTCAAACATTTAACACAATTTATAGACTCGATTAACATTTCAATTGTAAGTTCAACAATATCTTTACGTCTGTCATAAAAATTAAAATCACCATTATGAAAAAATCACTCTTATTAGTTATTATTATGTTTTTGGGTACGTTATCAAGTGTAAATGCTCAAAAATTTGCAGGACTGCAGAAAAGTCCAACGGATATTTCTTACGCTAAGAAAGACAGAAATGCCAAACCAGAGATTAAAGTTGTCTATAGTCGTCCACAAAAGAAAGGACGTAAAATTTTTGGTAGCTTAGCTGCATATGATAAAGTATGGAGAACTGGAGCCGATGAAGCAACCGAAATCAGATTCTCTCAGGATGTAAAAATGGGAGATAAAACTATCAAAGCAGGTACATATTCATTATTCACTATTCCTGGTGAAAAAGAATGGACTATTATTATCAATTCTGATCTGGATAGTTGGGGAGCCTACTCTTATGATAAAAGTAAAGATGTAGCTAGAATTAATGTTCCTGTTGGAAGTGGTGATGAACTAGAAGTTTTTTCTATAGCTTTCAAAAAAGTAGATAAAGGATACCACATGGTACTTGGATGGGACACTACTCGTGTAGCCGTACCATTTAATTTATAATAACAATTTACTTCATAAAAAAATAGCTTGAAAATATATTTTCAAGCTATTTTTTTCCTCAACTATTGTGTTTGTTCTTATCCCCAACAGAGATAATTAGTTCTTTTGTTATCTGTGAATAGCATGACCAGATGCTCCAGGTAACTCTCTTAGAAAATCCATTACAATTCTAAAAGTTAATCTAAATTTTGTGTAAAATAGCCCCATATGTTACGTTTAAAAATTAATATAATTATTACTCAAATATAACACCGATATAACTCGATGTCAATAAATTTATATATATTTTAGATATAAATCAAGATTTTATCGACAATAAGCACTAAAATTTCAATTCTAATAAATTAACCTCTAATACTTTGTCTTTTTATACAAGGATAATAGGGTAATTTTCCCCGATTCCTTAACATAAATTTTTAAAAGTTTATTCTTTTTCGTTTCATTTAATTTTCAAAATTGTCCCTCAACAATTTCAAAAAAATCTTATCTATGGATTGCATTACTGCAAGCCGATGGTAATTGTCTTAAAAAGGTTTTTAAAGCCTTAATATCAACAAAAAAAATACCGTAAAATAGCTTCATAATCTTTTGATTTAAATTTGTTATACAAAGATAATATCTATCTTGTTTGACCAATAAAAATTAACATCATCAAAACAGAATTTTAGACATAAAACATTTTTAAATCGCTATAATATCAAAAACAGATTTAACTATGTTAATTTTTGAAGTTTTTTCTTACATAATAAAAGTGAAATTTAGGGGTTTTCTCCCCCTTTTTTATCTTTAAATCCATTCAGTCAAGCCTTCTTCAACATACAAAACAACAAAAAAGCACAATTATACCTATATATTATTCTAAAAACGCGATTATTCTTTCCATCTCATAAATGCAAAAAAGAGATCATATCTAAATGATATTAGCATCTATCTTATATTCTTTGAATATTTTTCCTTTCAATTAAATATCGTCGTAATGGGAAATTAAAGAAAAAAATGAAGTCTAACAATTAAACTAATTATAGTGTATATGTGTAAAAAAACTCAAAATTAAGTTGGTCACTAAATGTAATAAGGTATTTCTGAGAAGTTATTGGTTTTACTCGGTAGCTGAAGTATTTGCGTTTACCCTAAATAAAAAATAGTAATCTTTGAAAAGAAGTATTTATATTAGATTAGATATAGTCCTTTTCTTATATACTATATCATCCTTTTCTTACTTACAAAAATTAGTAAGAGATTATTTCTCAAAACAATCTCTTACTAAGGATCTAAAAAATAAAACGACAGATAACAATAAACTACAATACCCATCATTATTTATTGATTGCATATTGAGATGCTCCTGGAAGATCTTTTAAAAAATTAATTACTACGTTAAAACTTAATCCGAAAATAGGGGTAAAATATTTCATAACTGTTTGGTTTTTAATTACAGTTACAAATTTATACCATATTTACATTGGTAAGTTCAAAAAATCGTTAACCGACCTAAAAGAAGAATTAAAACGACATTTACATTCGATGAAAGGTAAATTTCGTGTTCGTATCAAAAGTATATATATTACTTTATGTGATACTTATCTACGCATAGCATATAGAGATGCCCCTGGTAATTCCTTTATAAAACTAATAAAAGTTCTAAAAGTTAATCCAAATGTAGTGTATAAATTTTTCATAAGAAACTGATTTTAAATTGTTCATATAAATTTAAACACTACTAAAACAAGTGGTAAAACAAAAATGATAATTTCGATATAAATACTTAAAGAGCTGGGTAAAAAGTGTATAAAATACTGAAAAACCACAAGACATGTAGTCTTTTTCCTTCATGATAAATAATAAAATATGGGGAATTATCCCTGATATTGTGGAAAAACCATAATGCACTAACGATTAAGTACTTGTATTTTTACCCAAAAAAGCTTAAGAATCAGAAAGATAGATTTTTTTTAAGGAATATTTAAGTACTTATGAGTTTGAAGAGAAACTTTCCATTTTGGATTTTTCATAACATAATCCACAATCAGAGGAATGATTTTTTCGCGAACACTCCACTCGGGTTGAAGATACAATACACAATTATCAGAAACTTTGTCTGCTTGTTCTTCTGCAAATTCAAAATCACTTTTGTTATAAACGATGCATTTTAATTCATCAGCCTTTTTATAGACTTCTCCTTTTGGAAGTTTTACTTTTTTGGGAGAAAGGCAAATCCAGTCCCATTCTCCTGTTAGAGGGTAAGCACCAGAGGTTTCAATGTGAGTTTTAGCTCCTTTATCTTTAAGCCCCTGAGTTAGCAATGTCATATCCCAGGTAAGAGGTTCCCCTCCTGTAACTACAATCACATTACTATATTTTAGTGCATTTTCTACAATAACATTTGTATCTGTTGGAGGATGTAAATCTGCATTCCAGCTTTCTTTCACATCGCACCAATGACACCCAACATCACAACCACCTATTCTAACAAAATATGCTGCCGTTCCTTTATGAAAACCTTCTCCCTGAATAGTATAAAATTCTTCCATCAAAGGAAGCATCTTGCCATCATTCACCAATTTTTGTATACTCTTTTGCATAAGGCTGCAAATGTAAATAATATTAAATTACGATTTCAGAATAATTACATCTTAAAAGATTCTTCTAATCAAAATTATAAAATACTAACAAAAATTAGCTTAATCCGGTATCTATAACAGCATACTACATCATTATCTCTATTCAGATTTAACAGCAATGCATTCTATTTCGATCTTAGCACCAACTGCTAATCCTTTTGCTGCAAAGGTAGTTCGTGCCGGTTTTTGAGGGAAATAAGTTTTATACACTTCGTTAAAAGCAGAAAAATCTTCTATATCAGCCAAAATCACAGTACATTTCACTACATCCTCCATATTCATATCATGGTGTTCTAAAACTGCTTTGATATTTTCCAGAGTTTGTTTTGTTTCAGGTTGTATTCCTCCTGGTACCAATTTTCTTACACTATGATCTATTCCTACCTGACCAGACAGAAAATATAGATTTCCTACCTGTACGGCATCAGAAAAAGGAGCGGTTGATTTTTTAGGTTCGTGAGTTTTATGAAAAACCACTTCATCTACAGGCTTTATAACTTCTGTATTACAACTCATAAAAAAGGCAAAAAGGCAAATTATCAGTATTATTTTTTTCATGAATCTCGAATAATAAAAAATTAGTATTGTGATTTACTTTATATTAAAAGTAACTTATAATTTCTATAGAAAAGTTAAGATTCCTATTTTTATGCAAAATTATATTTAATTATGAGCGATAACCAGGCATTTCTTGAACATATTAACGAAGGTTATAAGACCAAAGGTGATTTCCTAACTATGGGAGCAGCCATGTACAATGGCGAAACAGTAACCGATGCTCATGTAAAAATCCCATTAAAAACATTAAATCGCCACGGGTTAATTGCTGGTGCTACTGGAACAGGCAAAACTAAGACTCTACAAGTACTAGCAGAAAACTTAAGCGAACAAGGAATACCTGTGCTCTTAATGGATATAAAAGGAGATCTTAGTGGGATTGCAGCTGCTAGTTCTGGTCATCCCAAAATTGATGAGCGTCATGAAAAAATAGGCATTCCATTCGAAGCCAAAGATTTTCCTGTAGAGATTTTATCTCTTTCTGATCAGGATGGTGTTCGACTTAGAGCCACAGTAAGTGAGTTTGGACCAGTTTTACTATCCAGAATTCTTGATGTTACGACAACACAAGCAGGAATTATCTCTGTCATATTTAAATATTGTGATGATAATAAATTGCCATTACTAGATCTAAAAGATCTAAAGAAAGTCTTACAATTTTCCACTCAAGAAGGTAAAAAGGAATTAGAAAAGGATTATGGACGTATTTCTACTGCATCTACAGGCTCCATTTTACGTAAAATAGTCGAATTAGAGCAACAAGGAGCAGATCTCTTTTTTGGTGAAAAATCTTTCGAAGTTCAGGATTTATGCAGGATCGATGAAAATGGTAGAGGTATAATCAATATCATTAGGCTAACAGACATACAGGATAAGCCAAAGTTGTTTTCTACATTTATGCTTAGTCTTCTTGCCGAAATATACGGTACTTTCCCAGAACAGGGAGATAGCGGAAGACCAGAGCTAGTTATCTTTCTTGATGAGGCTCATCTAATTTTTAAAGAAGCTTCTAACGCACTTATGGGCCAGATCGAGAGTATTGTAAAATTAATACGATCCAAAGGTGTAGGCCTTTATTTTGTAACTCAAAATCCAACTGATGTTCCTGATGGGGTTTTGAGTCAATTAGGACTCAAAGTTCAGCATGCACTTAGAGCGTTTACTGCCAAGGACAGAAAAGCGATTAAACTTACTGCAGAGAATTATCCAATTTCAGAATACTATGACACTAAAGAAATACTTACTTCTTTAGGAATTGGTGAAGCCTTGGTATCTGCCCTTGATGAAAAGGGACGCCCTACTCCACTGGCAGCAACTATGCTACGCGCTCCTATGAGTCGAATGGATATACTAAGTGATGGCGAACTAAAAACTTTACTTAAAAAATCAAAGCTTATCCCAAAGTATAATGAAGAAATAGATAGAGAAAGTGCCTATGAGCTGTTAAATGAAAAAATTGAGAAAGCCGAAGCAAAAGAAGCAAAAGCAGCCGCCAAAAAAGAAAGAGAAAAGCTAAATAAAAGTTCATCCAGCTCTCGATCAAGAAACAGAAGAACCAGTGCTACAGAAAAAGCAGTAATCAAAGTACTAACCAGTGCTACTTTTATTAGAGGGGCTTTAGGAGTACTGAATAAGTTATTGAAATAATTTACGTTTATAGTTTAACAAATCATTTAATCATCTAGTTATGGCAAAGAGAATGTTGAAAATTCTTCTTATTTCACTATTAATGTATAGCTGTCAGAAAGAAAAAAAACAAGACCCTTTTGAGATTACTAATAATAGAATAGGGTTATTAACCAACGAAATACAGGTCAAAGAATTAGACTCTATCTATGCCAATGATTCTATTGCAAAGAGGGCTACAGGAGATCAGTTTCTAAATAATGCAAATGAAATCGAGGTTTATGAAAAAGGAGGAGTAAAATTATTAGTTTTAGAAGCTCAAAAAGAATCAGATCCAACATCTACTATAGAAAACATTCAAATTGTAGATCCTAGATACAAAACTGCTTCGGGCTTATCTTCTAATGGTATTTTCAAAGACATAAAAGATCATTACAAGATCTCAAAAATTAACAATACACTAAGTACAGCTGTGATATTTGTAGATAGTATTCAGGCCTATTTTACTATTGATAAAAAAGAGTTATCAAAAAAGTTTCAATCTACTACAGATATAGAAATAACAGCTACAGATATACCAGATGCTGCAAAAATCAAACATTTCTGGATAAGTTGGGAGGCAGCGAATTAAAAAGCAAAAAAAATGAGTAAAAAATATTATATCCAAAAATCCCCTTTTATTGTTCCCACTACGGATGGAAAGTTAATAGAAGAGCATTTTGGCATGGCTACTGATCAAAATTCCCAAATTAGCATAGCACATATGATTGCTCCACCTCATTGGAGTGAGCCTTTTCAAACTCCAGAGTTTGATGAATACACCTATATTATTAGAGGCAAAAAACAATTTATTATAGACGGTGAAAAAATAATATTAGAATCAGGGCAATCTATTAAAATCAAAAAAAACACAAGAATTCAATATACTAACCCTTTTAATGAAGAATGTGAGTATCTTGCCATTTGTCTCCCTGCATTTACTATGGAAGCAGTACACCGCGAAGATGAATGATAGAAAAATATAAAAAATACTTACCTCATATAATTGGAAAATACATCCAGTTTCTTTTCTTTTTTTATCCAAAAAAGGCAATCAATAAAGCATACATCTTATTCTGTACCCCAAGAAAAGGTAAAATATTACCCGAACAAGAAGATTTTCTAGAAGAAGCAGAAGACGAAATGGTTCTTATTGATACTATTTATATACAGACCTATAGATGGTCAAGTATGGGGGAAACGATTTTATTAGTTCATGGATGGGAGAGCAATACGCATCGATGGAAGGTACTTATACAAAAATTACACAAAAGAGGATTTAATGTAATTGCTTTTGATGCTCCGGCACATGGTAATTCTACAGGAAAAATATTAAACGTTCCTTTATACACTAAGTGCCTTCAAAAAATAGTTGAACTCTATCGACCTAATCATATGATTGGGCATTCTGTAGGTGGTATGACAACTATATTTCATCAATATACCTACCCAAATAAAGAAATAGAGAAATTAATAGTACTGGCACCTCCTTCAGAATTGTCCAGGATCATGAAAGGATATCAGGAAATATTAAAGCTTTCTCCAAAATTTATGAAAGCATTAAATCAATATTTCAAAGAAAAACATGGTTTCTATTTTGAAGAATTCTCGATGACAAGTTTTGCTAAAAACCTAGCACTTAATGGGCTTTTAATTCATGATAAAAATGATGATATCGCTCCTTATAGCGAAGCCGAAGGTATTAGCAAAAATTGGAACAATGCCCAATTTATTACTACAGAAGATTATGGTCACTCTCTGTTTTTTGATGAAGTTGATGATATGATTATTGATTTTTTGAAAGCATAAGACGTAAACAAATTCTAATAGCATCTTTTTTTAGAAAAAAAGCACTTCCCTCATTTAAAAGCACCGTTTACTCATTACTGTTTTCCTAAAACCCATCTTCAACATAGATTTACGATAAATCTAAATCATGAAAAATTTAATTTACATCTTCCTAGTATTCTCTAATTCTTTCGCCTTTGCACAAATTAGAGGAAACGCAACAATTATTTCCAGGCAAAATATAATTGCTCCTGCAGAATTGGCAAATGCTGATATTTATGGAAATCAAATACAACAATTCAGGCAAAAGGATTTAATACCGAACCCAGTAATAACAATCGATGCTAAAGTGTTAAACAATATTGTTGCCGATTCGTATACGGCAATTTTTAATATCGTTCAAATTGGAAAAACATCTCAAGAAACCAATACACTAATGAAAGAGAGAGTAGCAAAAGTAAAAGATGGATTGCGTACTAAAGGTATTTTGGAGGGAGATATTATTATAGATGTCATATCATTTGTTCCTGTATACGAAACTGTTGTAGAAAAAAAGTTATTTAGCAAAAAATATAATGAAGTTCCTAAAGGTTTTGAATTACAACAAAATATCCATGTAAAATTCACTAATGTAAATCAATTTGAAAAAATACTTGCTACCTGCGCAAATAACGAAATTTATAATCTTGTCAAAGTAGATTATTTCATAAACGATATACAAACCGTATACAAACAACTACGTACAGAAATATTGAAAACCCTAAAAGAGAAAAAACAATTCTATACAGATTTAGGTTTTGACTTAACATCATATCACCCAACAATTGCTGATACCAAATATTGTCATTTTCCAAAAGAATTTTATAAAAACTACCAAGCTTTTCATAGTACCTCTTTAGAAACACTTAATAAAAAACAAGGGATTGTGACTGCAAAAAAACAAACCACATATTATTATGATCCTATCACTTATAAAGATTATGATATGGTTATAAATACGTCAATAGTTGAACCTGTTGTGCAAATAGGTATGGAAATAAAACTACAGTACACACCTATACCAAAAGAGCAAAAACCAATTGAAAAAGAAATTACAAATCCGAAATATTTCTTAATCTCACCAGATGGAAACATCGATATTAAAGAATTAAAATTAAACTAATACCATTTATCATTTTGTTATAACCGTTATCTTTAAATGTTATCTTTGTCCATTATTTATATTTTATGCTTGAAAAAACTTTCACAAGACTTAATAAATATCTAAGCGAAGTTGGCTATTGCTCACGTCGTGAGGCAGATAAATTAATTGACCAGGGGCGTGTAACCATTAATGGTAAAGTGCCAGAAATGGGAACCAAAGTTACTCCCGATGATATTGTTCGGGTAGATGGTGAATTAATAAATAAACCTAAAGAAAAACACGTATATCTTGCTTTTAATAAACCTGTTGGCATAGTTTGCACAACAGCACAAAATGAAAAGGATAATATTGTTGATTATATTAATTATACTAAACGTATTTTTCCTATTGGTCGATTAGACAAACCTAGTGAAGGGCTTATTTTTTTAACTAGTGATGGAGATATAGTTAATAAAATTCTTAGAGCGAGAAATAATCACGAAAAAGAATATGTAGTAACAGTAAATAAATTGATTAGTCCATTATTTATAAAGCGAATGAGTAATGGAGTTCCGATTCTCGATACTATAACCCGTAAATGCGAAGTAGAACAAATTAGCAAATATGATTTTAAAATCGTGTTGACCCAGGGGCTTAATCGTCAAATTCGTAGAATGTGCGAATACCTCGGGTATGAAGTGGTAAAGCTAAAGCGAATTAGAATCATGAACGTCCCTCTTGATGTTCCTACAGGAGAATGGAGATATTTAACAGAAAAAGAATTAGGAGTTCTTAATGCTGATGTTGGAGATTCGAGTAAAACAGAAGAGGCTTCTGTACTAGAAGACACCAAACCAAAAAAAAACACGAATAACTCAAGACGGTTTACCACTAAAAACGACAAAAAAGGAAATTCTGACAAAAGAAGTTCTCGCACATCAAGAGATAAAAAACGAAGAGATCGAAGAAACTAACCTTTTTCTCGCTGTTAATTATATCTTAATTTCCCCTTTCCTAAGTTTTTCCCTTTTTTAAAATACCTAAATTGTCTTACTAATCAATTCTCAATCCCATGATCCGAATACTTTTTTCTTTATTTTTTTTGGTAAGTATTGTAACCTGGAGTCAGTCAGAATATGAACCTTCAGAAGCATATCCTTTTGGGCAACCAAATCCCAAAGCACCAAAAGAAATTCTGGATTTTGCACCTCTTATAGGAAATTGTAATTGTATCTCACAAACCAGAAATCAAGATCGTACCTGGGGAGAACCGAATAAAATGACCTGGGAATTTAAGTATATTATGAACGGAATGGCTATTCAAGATCAAACATTAAAAGCAGATGGTCGACACTCTGGTAGCATAAGACAATTTAATGCAGATAGTAGTCAATGGTATGTGCATTATTATTCATCGGCAAGAGCAACTCCTGTACTTTCTTCCTGGAAAGGAAATAAAAAAGAAGGAAAAATTATTTTATATCGTAAACAAAAAGCTCCTAATGGCATGGATGGTTTTTCTAAACTTAATTTTTATGATATTAATGACAATGGATTTAAATGGCTAGGCGAATGGGTAGATACAAATGAGACCATTTCTTTTCCGACCTGGAAAATTGAATGCGTTAGACAAGAAAACACAGAACAACTCTTTGATGAAGAACTAATAAGAGCTGAGGCAAAAGCATTTTCTGATGCTTACCTAAGACAAGATTATGAAGCTATTGCAAAAGCATATACGGATAACGCAAAGATATTTCCAACCAATGCACCAATCATTAAAGGATATGAAGCTATTAAAAAAAGATGGTCGGGATCTAGCGGTTATACTCCTATTGAACATGAAATTATTCCTGAAGAAATTGTAATTCTTGGGGATACTGCTCATGATTATGGGATATATAAAGGAAAAAACAAAAATGACGATGGAACAGAAATAACATATGAAGGAAAATATGTGGTCATCTGGAAAAAAGTTGACAATCAATGGAAAATGTATCTGGACATCTGGAATAGAATAAAAAAATAACCATAATAATTGCATTAGAAAATGAATATTTTATCTCCTTTCCATCTGGCGATTCCTGTTCACAATTTAGAAAATGCCAGAAACTTTTATAAAAATATTCTGGAACTTGAAGAAGGTAGAAGTAGTGATCATTGGGTTGATTTTAATTTCTTTGGACATCAATTGGTCATCCATTACAAACCAAAAACAGGCTTAGAAGATAATCATAACAATTTGGTAGATGGTAAAGATGTTCCTGTTCCTCATTTTGGAATTATTCTGGAATGGAGTATCTGGCAAAATCTTGCAAAAAAACTATCTGACAAAAATATTCAATTCGTTATTGACCCCTATATTAGGTTTAAAGGAGAAGTTGGAGAACAAGCAACTATGTTCTTTTATGACCCTTGCGGTAATGCACTAGAGTTCAAGTCATTTAAAGATACAGCCCAAATTTTTGCAAAATAGAGAATCCTTATATTCCCAATAATAGGTTAAAAAAATAATATTTTTCAAATAAAATGTAAGTATATTCCTACTCAACCCTTAAGATTTAAGTATAAATTACGTATTATAAAGGATTTTCATTATATTAGGGCTAAAACCAACTTTTTTACTGTTTTTTAACACATTTAACATAAATATAATTTTGTTTTAAACAATTAGTAACCATAATTCCAAAAAGTTTAGTAATGAGAAGAATTATACTTTTTAATATTTTAATGACTTTAATTCTAGTTAGCTGTGGTATTCCTCAGGCTGATTTTGATAAATTAAAGGAAGAAAATGATAAATTAAAAAAAGAAATTGCAGAATGCCAGCTAACTCCAACTCAAATTCTTGAGCAAGCTCATGAGTTCTATGACGCCTTAGATTATATCAGAAGTAAAGAACGACTTGAAGTTCTAGTTGATAAATACCCTAATTCTGGCGAGACTAAGAAAGGAAAAAGCTTATTAAAAAAGGTCAAGAAAGAGATTCTTCAAACTGAAAAAGCACTAAATAAAGATAAGTTAACCGAAGAAAGTAATCCTGAGGATTATAAAAAAGCATTTGCAAAAATGCGGAAGAAGTATGATGCTGTTAATGAAGTGACATGGTATTCAGATAAATCTTCTATACAGGTAAATACCAAAAGTTATTTTCAGACTTATATTGGTAAAAAAGATAGCCGTAAACCATGGTTAGGATTTTCTATAAACTATTTCACTAAAAAAGATTGGTTATTTATTCAAAGAATCGAAATAGATGTAGATGGTAAAATCTATGATGTAGAAGAAGATACACCTGGAGAATTTAACTCAAAAGAAGAATCCGGAGGAAAAAGAGAATGGATTGATCGTGTTGTAAAACAGCTTGAGATGCCTATGATAAAAGCGATTGCTTCTGGAAAAAAAGTTAAAATAACATTTTTCGGAAAAGAAAATGTTGATTCAAGAACCGTAAGTAAAGCAGAAAAGAAGGCTATGAAAAATGTCTTGGTAGCTTTTGACGTACTTAGAGAGCTTAAGTAAATTATAAAATAACCTAAAGTAAACGGTTTGAAAAGTAAATGAACATGTTATCAATTTACTTTTCAAACCGTTTCTTTTATACAAACTAATACTAAAATAGGGTTCATAATCGAATACTTCAGTTTTGTGAATGATATCCTAAAAATTCTCCCTATATTCCGCCCCTGTGGAATAAATATAGAAAAAGAAAAATGGAATTTATTAAACCCTTGACCTATGGAGTGCCTCTTTTTTTGGCACTAATTTTATTAGAGCTCACCTACAGTAAAACTCATAATCAAAAGGATCTATATAATTGGAAAGACTTAACTGCCAGTTTAACTATGGGTGTAGGATCAGCGATCTTAGGACCATTAATCAAGACTATTTTTTCTATTGTACTCTTTCATTTTGTTTATGAACTCTTTAATCCTGAAATTAATGGGATTCGAACTAATATAATGGGTTGGAAATCCTTTGGATTTGCATGGTATGTTTGGCTTTTATGTCAACTCGCAGATGACTATACCTATTATTGGTTTCATAGACAAAATCATATGGTAAGAGCTTTATGGGCCGCACATATTGTACATCATTCTTCGGATAATTTTAATTTGGGTACTGCGGTAAGAAATGGGTGGTTTACTCTTCTTTACAAACCATTGTTTTATATGTGGTTACCCGCAATAGGATTCCCTCCGGGGATGGTAATAGTTTGTCTGGGTATTGAAGCCCTATGGCAATTTCAACTTCACTCGGTATATATTCCTAAAATGGGAATAATTGAAAAAATATTCAATACACATACCATGCATCAGGTACATCATGCCAAAAACATAGAGTACATGGATAAAAATCATGGAGGATTTCTCAATGTTTTTGATAAAATATTTGGCACATGGAAAGAACTAGACGAAGATATAGATATACAATATGGTGTTACACATGCTCCTAATTCATATAATCCATGGGTGATCCTCACTCATGAATACAAGGACATATGGAATGACACCAAAAAATCAAAAAATTGGTATCATAAATTCATGTATATTTTTGGCCCTCCCGGATGGAGTCATGACGGTAGTACTTTGACCGTAAAACAGATGCAACGAGAACTTAAGCTTAAAAAGTAAAAAGCTTGACAAAAATCCTTATTTTTAAGATTCTTAAGAATATTTATCATTATGGATTATCAAGGCGTCATAGATCAACAACGTTTATTTTTTAATACGAATACGACGAAAGACACCTCTTTTAGAATTAAAGAACTAAAGAAGCTAAAAAATATATTACAAAAAAATGAGAAGCTACTTTATGAGTCTATCTATGCCGATTTTAAGAAATCCGAATTCGAAACTTATGTTACAGAGTTATCCATAATTTACCATGAAATTGATCTTGCTCTAGTAAAAATTAAAAAATGGGCTCGTAAAAGAAAAGCCTCTACAGGATTAGCTAACCTTCCTGGAAGAAGTTATATTATCCCAGAACCATATGGGAGTATTCTTGTAATCGGAGCGTGGAATTATCCATATCAATTATCACTTTGCCCAGCGATAGCAGCAATTGCTGCAGGATGCACTGTTATTCTTAAACCAAGCGAGATGCCATCTCATACCGCTTCGACAATGGCTTCACTTATTAATCAAAATTTTGACCCTGCTTTTTTTAAAGTGATTGAAGGCGGAGTAAAGGAAACATCTGGTCTTTTAAAAGTTAAATTCGATAAAATATTTTTTACAGGAAGTGTATCGGTAGGAAAAATTATCTATCAGGCAGCTGCAAAACACCTTACTCCGGTTACTCTCGAATTAGGAGGTAAAAGCCCTGCTATAATTACCAAAGACATACATATAAATATGGCTGCCAAAAGACTGGTTTGGGCCAAATTTCTTAATGCCGGACAAACTTGTATTGCTCCCGATTATGTTTTAGTAGAATCCTCAATATACGATCAATTTTTATCGGCGATGAAAGATCACATTAATAAAGCTGATTATGAAGTAGCTCATCATAACTATACGCAGATCATTAATGATAAGAATTTTGATAGACTCAATAATTTAATAGATCCCGATAAAATATATGTAGGCGGTTTAGGTAATCCAGAAGAGCGGGTAATACCTCCTACAATCCTAAAAGATGTATCTTTTTCTGATAAAGTAATGCAAGAAGAAATATTTGGTCCTATTTTGCCTGTACTTTCATTCGATTCTATCGAAGAAGCTATCACAAAAATTAAAACATTATCTAAGCCTCTTTCTTGCTATGTTTTTACCAAAAACAAAACTGTAAAAAACAAAATTCTAAACGAGATATCCTTTGGAGGCGGTGCTGTAAATGATGCTGTAATGCATTTTGCAGAACAATCTCTTCCTTTTGGAGGTGTTGGAGATAGTGGCATCGGAAATTATCATGGAAAATATGGATTTGATACTTTTTCTCACTTTAAGAGCATCCTGCAAAAACCATTTTGGATAGAACTCAATTTAAAATATGCTCCATATAGTGCAAAAAAATTGAAATGGTTAAAACGAATTATCGGATAAGTACATTGTAATTCGTTAGAGCAATTTTTAATAATTTCATAAAAAAAAGCAATTAAACCTATCGTCGGGCTTTGATCGCAAAGACTAGTGGGTATAATTTCTCTTTTGTCGCAAACATCTTGTTTTCATCCTTAATTAAACCAGGAAAAACCTCATAAGGCGATCCGTCATATTCATTTAAGTATTCTATAGTTAATCCGGCTTCTGTAAGAGATGATACTACTTCTCCTAATCCATG
The DNA here is from genome assembly GCF_900299525.1 of Aquimarina sp. Aq78. Taxonomy (GTDB): domain Bacteria; phylum Bacteroidota; class Bacteroidia; order Flavobacteriales; family Flavobacteriaceae; genus Aquimarina. The sequence goes on from NZ_OMKA01000029.1 coordinate 195,896, forward strand.
ATTCCATCCATACTCTTTACTAATGATATTAGATTCTGGATTAGCATATGTTCCTTTATATTCTTCATAGATGACATCTTTTTGATGATATCCATATTTCATTATAGGCTTCTCTTTTAAATAATCAAACATCCATACTATAGGGTGAAACTCAACTATATAAAAAACACCACCAGGTTTTAGTCGTTCAGCAATCATTTTGCCCCAGGGTTTTAGATCAGGCAACCATCCAATAACTCCATAACTAGTAAAAACAATATCAAACTTATCTTTAATGTATTCTGAAGTATCCAAAACATTACAACATACAAATTTTGCACCCAGATCCAACTCTGCATTTAAACTTTTGGCCAATTCGATTCCTTTTTCTGATAGATCAACACCAGTACATTTTGCTCCTAACCTACTCCAGCTTAAAGTATCCTGCCCAAAGTGACACTGAAGATGTAATAATGACTTACCAGACACATCTCCTAGCGCTTCTAATTCATATTGTTTCAATGAAGTTTTTCCTTTTTTAAAAGCTTCTATATCATAAAAATCACTTTTGGCATGAATATCAACTTTTTTATTCCAGGTCTGTTTATTGGTTTCAAAATAATTGTGTAGTTCTTTAGACATTATGAGATTAATTTAACCAAGTATATTTATTTTTCATAAATATAATAAAGTCAATTTTATTAAAGTATATGATAAAAAAACAATGGCATGTATTAAACAAATACAAAACCGTAACTTTGAAAAATCAGTTTTCAACCTATTACTATGAATAATTTCTCTACTACATTTTTTGTCTTTTTTGTATGTATTTCATTCTCGGCAAAATCACAATCTTTTGATACTCCAGAAAGTATAACATTTGATGAAACAACAGATTCTTATTACATTTCTAATATTGGTAGCGGAGAGATCCTTAAAATAGATAAAACAGGTAAAAAAACATCTTTTGTCTCAGGATACACTTCATTTCTTGGTGTAAAACTATACAATGGAGTTATTTATAGTGCAGAAGACAATAAATCTGGAGATGACTTTATTCGAGGATTTGATATATCGACAGGGAAGTTAGTATTTTCGTTAAGCATACCAAACACTAAACAGCTTAATGATATCGAATTTGATAATAAAGGAAATTTATATGTTTCGGATCGTGAAGGAAATACAATTTTCAAAGTATCGATAGACAATAAATCTTATGAAATTCTGGACAATACTATTAATACTCCAAACGGACTTTATTTTGATCCTAAAAAAAATAGGTTATTAGTCTGTAATACAATAGACAAAAGTGCAGTATACGAAATAGATTTAGAAAGCAAAAAAACTACATTAGTTGTCAAAACCAATTACCCACATTTAGACGGAATCACAATGGATAAAAATGGATTAATTTATCTTACTAGTTGGTCAATTGATTGGAAAAATAGTACCCTTTTAAAATATGAAAGCAAAGAATTTACAGAAATTGCAACGAATAGCAATGGGATGGCCGATATAGAATATAATCAAAAAACAAATGCTATAGATATCGCACAATTATTTGACAACTCGATAGTACATTTTAATCTTTTGAATAAAAAAAAATAGTATTGTACATACATAAAAATCTAATCTGATTCCCTAGTCGCAAAACAAGTAAAAAACCCATAAAACACAGGGTTTTGCACGATACAAGAGTTATTTACACTTATAATTCAATTCAAAAAAAACTTATTTTTTTTCACTTTTTTTCATAGGTTGAGGTTTCCCGTAAGAATTCTAAAAAAATCTGTACTAAATTAGTAATAGAGAAAAAATAATGAAAAATACACTTTTCATTATACGTCAGTTTACCGATCAATAATTGCTTATACTTACTATAACTAACTATGAATGACTTAATTTTAAAAGACACAAATATGAGTTTAAATAGAATAGCTAGAAAAAGTGGTGTAACATTAAACACACTTAGAGATCTTACTCAAGGAAATGTAAGATCTGGCATCGCAAATAAACTTGGGGTTACAACTTCTTCATTACAGACATTTGTAGATGGAGGTACTAGTAATGCACTTGCTACTAAAATAGAAATAACCTCATCAAGTTTACAAGAACTTAGAAACATGATTGGACAAAGAGGTGCAATTGGATTAATCGTTAGATTATTATTAGTTTGAACACTAGTAACTCTGGTTTATCATAATCGATTTCTTAATAAAAATGTCGATCACCTTCATATACTTTTTCAGTTTCGATAGAAACACATTCTACAGATATCCAATACATCAAAAGAACTTATCAATGAGGTCAAAAAAGTAGACTTAAGTCTTTTACATTGATTTGTAATAAAATCGCATAAAAAACGACCTATCATATATGATAAAAGAATTTAAAGAATTTTCGACCGGTGCTGTATTAAAAATTGCCAACGAAGAACTATTACAGACCTACACTACATCAAGACTTATAGAATTATATACTTTTATCTGGGTTAGAGATACTAATATTAATGTAGAGATTGACGGAATTTCTACAACAGTAAAAAAAGACAAAATTGTAGTATTGACTCCAAATCAATATTTTAAATTTATCGATGGGTCAAATGTCTTGGTATATCAGTTTAACAGGGAGTTTTATTGTATCAAAGATCATGATAAAGAAGTAAGCTGTGTCGGAGTACTTTTTTATGGTAACACCACTATCTCTATTGTAGAATTAAATGTAAAAGAACAAAATAAATTAGATCAATTACATAAAGTTTTTCTGGATGAATTAGATACTGTAGATACTATACAGGCAGAAATGTTACGCATGCTAATGGCTAGATTTATAATAACGACTACACGTCTTATCAAACAACAAAGCAATTATAATAATCTTGGAGATCAAGTAGATTTGATCAGAAATTTCAACATCCTGGTTGATACTCATTTTAGAACAGAACATGCAGTTGGTTTTTATGCTCAAAAACTATTTAAATCCCCTAAAACGTTATCTAATAATTTTGCAAAATTTGAGAAAAGCCCGCTGCAGATTATTCATGATCGAATAATTTTAGAAGCCAAACGCCTACTTATCTACACTGATAAATCTGCTAAAGAGATTGCTTATGAAATCGGTTTTGAAGATGCATCTCATCTTAGCAGAATGTTTAAAAGACACACATCTCTTTCTCCCTCAGAGTTTAAAAAACAATTAAAACCAGAACCCGAAGGGAAATATTGACAAGAATATGGGAAAAAAATCCATATATTAGTATTCGTTTTTGCCCCAACTTTGTATCCTAAAAATAAAATAACTTACCGAAGTGTTTTCGGATAAAGTATATTAGATATGAAAAGTTCAATTCGCACAATCAAAACAGCAATATTTAGCATTTTATTTCTCTCTCTCTCGATAAGTAATGCTCAAATAATATATGAAGATCAATTAGAAACCATATATCTAAATAAAAATGCAGAAGAAGTAGTGTATACAAATAGCTTCAGCAATTTTAATAATGATCTTATTGCTACAAACGAAATTAATTTCAAGAGTCAAATTCAAAAAGCCAACCAAAACAATGATCGTTTGTTGTTCTTATCAGAAAGGAGTAATCTGCAAATTCTAACCGTAACTTATTTAAAAACTATACGTAGAGGAGCCAACCAAAGTAACAATCCTGAGTCTTTTAAAGCTTTTATTAACGATAAATTACCAGAGCTAATTAATCAATTTAAAAAAGATAATAATCTAGAAGAATTGTATATTATCTCAAGAAAGAATACTTTTAATGGGAAAATCGATGCTTTACCCAGTGTTTTGTAACGTGTTTACCACACTAAAAAGCTAACAAACAACAACCTAACATGAAAAAGATTCTACCCCTCTTGTTACGAATCATCGTAGCATTGATCTTAATTCAAACACTAAGATTTAAATTTACTGCTCATCCAGACAGTGTTTATATATTCACAAAAGTTGGATTAGAACCTTATGGACGAATAGGAACGGGAATAACCGAACTAATCGCAGGGGTTTTATTATTAATACCAAAAACAGCGTGGATTGGTGCAATGTTAACTCTCGGTATCATAGGGGGAGCTATCATGATGCACTTGACTAAATTAGGTATTGAAATTAATAATGATGGTGGAATTCTCTTTATCACTGCAGTAGTAACTTTTGTATTAAGCGCAGTTATTCTTTGGATTAGAAGAAAAGAAGTCAAGTTTTTTTAACTCTAATTCGGTTAGACACTAATACATAGTATTTAAAAAAAGTATTCAAACACTTCTTTATAATAGAGGTGTTTTTTTATATCCGGGAAAAATCGACAAGTCCTTGGGAAAAACTACCATTTCTTTCCCCTCTTCTATGGCGCATCTTTGTACTGTTAATTTAAAACTATACAAAAATGACAGTACAACATAAATCGATTTTCAATTTAATTGAAATTTTTAGTAAAGGAAGAAAAAAAATAGCCGCCTCTATTCATCCAAAAACACATTGTGAACAAAAAGGTATTCATGATTTTTATTGTGATACCAAAAAATCTTTCGTCCAAAGGTAAGTTTCAAAAATAGGTCGGGAAAATTTGACAAGCAATCGGGAAAAACGACTATTCTACCCCACCTATTTCCACACGATCTTTGCCTCGTTAATTTAAAACAAAATAACAGAAATCTGAAAAGGTTTCAATTTCAATAAAATAACTAAAAATAATTATATTATGAGCACATTTAATGTACCAACAAGAGAAGAAGTAAATGCTAACAATCAAGCAATATTTGATAACCTAAATAAAGCATTAGGATTTGTACCAAATCTATACGCAACCTATGCACACAGTGAAACAGCACTAGAAAACTACCTAAATCTTTCAAATGCGAAAACATCACTTTCTGCTAAAGAAAAAGAAGTAGTGAATTTAGCAGTAAGCCAAGTAAATGATTGTATCTACTGTTTATCTGCTCATACAGCAATAGGAAAAATGAACGGGTTTACCGATGAGCAAATTTTAGAACTTAGAGCTGGTCGTGCTTCTTTCGACACTAAACTTAATGCATTAGCAGGATTAGCCAAAAACATCACAGAAAACAGAGGTAAAGCTAATCAGAATGTTGTAGACAACTTTCTTACTGCAGGATATTCTAAAGGAAACTTAATAGATACTATCGTATTAGTAGGAGATAAAACTATTTCTAATTACTTGCATAGTACAACTCAAGTTCCTGTAGATTTTCCGGTTGCACAACCATTAGAAGCTACAGAAGTCTAATTACCCCCGATTGAACCTCACAGACTAATATCATACTCGATCTGGTATTTCTGTGAGGTTTTAAAAAATAATTTCAAAAACAATTTAAATATAAATATCAAAATCATGAAAAAGTTAATTACCGTATTCTCATTTATTTTAGCAATTACATTTAGCGCTCAAGCACAAAAAGTAAAAAATGTTTCATTAGAGCAAACTAAAGGAGAATTCACTCAAAAAGAAATAAAACTATCAGAAGGAAGCTACGTATTTAATATTACCAACAACCATGCAGGAACAGATGTTGGCTTTGTATTAGTTCCAGAAGGAAAAGATGCTTCTAATGCCGAAAATCATATCAAAACAGCATATGTAACTAAAGTAGTAGCCGAAGGAAAAACCGAAAGCTCTCAGACAGTTGCATTACAAAAAGGAACCTATAAATATTTTTGTCCTTTAAATAAAACCCCTCAATACACTTTGGTTGTAGAGTAGTTCTCTATATCTTTTTAAAACCTAAAACCTTGTTAATCTCGATTAGCAAGGTTTTTCTTTTTATATTTTAGCCAAAAATAACCCACAATGAAAAAAGCCTTAATAGTATTATCATCTATTTTATTATGTGTCGCATGTAACAACAACACTAAAAAAGAAAATACATACGAAGAGGATATAGAAGTTAGAGACCCAGAGCCTGTGGTAGATAAGAATAAAAAGAAAATACCGACAACGGCAGAAGCAATTGCTAATGCAAACGGATTACAGCATTGGGATAAGGTAAAAGAAATTAAATTCACTTTTAATGTTGATCGAGACAGTATTCATTATGATAGATCATGGAGTTGGAAACCAAAAAATGATATGGTAACTCTAACCTCTGAGCAAGATACTATAACCTACAACAGAACTCAATTAGATAGTATTTCTATTAAAGCAGACCAAAGATTCATTAATGACAAATATTGGTTATTAGCTCCTTTCAATCTTGTTTGGGATACGGCAAGTTTTACTTCAAAACATGAAGTAAAATCCATCGCTCCTATAAGTAATATCGAAATGCAAAAATTAACCATCGTGTATAAAAACAAGGGAGGATATACCCCCGGAGATGCTTATGACTTTTATTTTGAAGGAGATTTTAGCATCAAAGAATGGGTGTTCAGGAAAGGGAATCAACCAGAGCCTTCTATGATTACTTCCTGGGAAGATTATCAGAATTTTAATGGTATTAAAATTGCCAAAACCCATAAACTGCACGAAGGAAATCGAAAGCTTTATTTTACAGGAATTGAAGTAATTACCGAGTAAAATAGCAAGCACCATAGATCTTTGAAATCATTTATATTACTTTCTCATATATCTTTTCAAGATTTCTGTTAATGAATTAATGCTATTGTATTAACACATATTATTTCTTCTAATTTGATCTTCTAAATATCAAAATTAAGTTTATTGCTTCTAGTATCATTTTATTTTTGTAAATTAGTGAAACACTGTTTCAATTATTAAAACACCTAAAATGACCATAGCATCAAAAGCTAGTTTAGAATACGCAAAAGAGCTTGATCAAAAAGACAAAATAGCACAATACAGAGATCAATTTCATATTCCAAAAGATGATAACGGAAAAGATTGGATATACATGTGTGGTAATTCTCTGGGGTTGCAACCAAAAACTACACAAAAATACATCCAACAAGAACTTGAAGATTGGGCTAATTATGGTGTAGAAGGTCATTTTGAAGCCAAAAATCCTTGGATGCCTTATCATGAGTTTTTAACAGATACCATGGCAAAAGTGGTCGGTGCAAAACCTCTTGAAGTAGTTATCATGAATACTTTAACTACCAATTTACATTTGTTAATGGTATCTTTTTACCAACCTGATAAAACTAAATATAAAATTGTAATAGAGAGTGATGCATTTCCTTCGGATCGTTATGCTGTAGAGTCTCAATTACGGTTTCATGGCTTTGATCCTAAAGAAGGATTAGTAGAATGGAAACCACGTTCAGGGGAAGAATTATTGAGATTAGAGGATTTAGAAACTATTCTCGATCAACAAGGTGACGAAATTGCTTTATTATTAATTGGAGGCGTAAATTATTATACTGGTCAATATTTGGATCTCAAGAAAATTGCTGATCTAGGGCATGCCAAAAACTGCATGGTTGGTATTGATTTGGCACATGGTGTTGGTAACATTCAACCAGAGTTACATGATTCTGGAGTCGATTTTGCTGCATGGTGCACTTATAAATATTTAAATTCTGGCCCTGGCAGTTTGGGAGGATTATTTGTTCATGAAAAACATGCATACAATAAAGATCTAAAACGTTTTGCTGGCTGGTGGAGTCACAATAAAAACACCCGTTTCAATATGCGTCAGGAATTTGATGTTATGCCCGGTGCAGAAGGTTATCAATTAAGCAACCCTCCTATTTTATCTATGGCAGCGATTAAAGCCTCTCTAGATATTTTTAACGAGGTAGGAATGGTTGCTTTAAGAGAAAAGTCTAAAGCACTAACAGCATATTTCGAATTTTTAATTAATGAGATAGATACCGATAGAATCAAAATCATTACTCCTGCCAATCCAGAAGAAAGGGGATGTCAATTATCTATTCAGGTTAAAAATGCAGATAAAAGCCTACATCAAAAACTTACAGATCATCATATTATTACAGATTGGCGAGAACCTGATGTTATTCGTTGTGCTCCAACGCCACTATACAATAGCTTTGAAGATGTATACAGAATGACCGAAATATTAAAAACATTAGTATGATGCAAAAAGAAGAAAACATACTTATTATCGGTGCGGGTCTATGTGGTTCTCTCTTGGCATTAAGAATGGCACAAAGAGGATACCATGTAACTGTTTATGAAAGCAGGCCTGATTTAAGAACTACCGATATATCTGCAGGTCGTTCTATCAACCTCGCATTATCTGATCGAGGTTTAAAAGCCATGAAAATGGTTGGTATTGAAGATAAAGTAACTCCGTTTTGCATTCCGATGTATGGTAGATTAATTCACGATATTGAAGGAAATACATTTGCCTCTAACTATTCTGGAAGAAAAGGAAAATACATCAATTCTATTTCTAGAGGAGGTTTAAACGGGTTACTGCTAACTGAAGCAGAAAAATACGAGAATGTAACTATACATTTTAACAAAAAATGCACTGGTGTCGACATCGAAAATAAAGTTGCAAAATTTAAATGTTACACTACCAAAGAAAAGTTCGAAGTACATGCAGATATTATCTTTGGTGCAGATGGTGCAGGTTCTGCTCTTAGAAAGAGTTATTATCTCGAGAAAAAGTTTCTGTTTAGCTACTCTCAGAATTACCTGACACATGGATATAAAGAATTAGAAATTCCTGCAGGTAAACTTGGGAATCATCAAATAAGCAAAGATCATTTACATATCTGGCCCCGCGGTGAATATATGCTTATTGCCTTGCCAAATTTAGATGGTAGTTTTACCGTAACATTATTCTTATCTTACGATGAAGGGGAATACAATTTCAATAATTTAACGAGTATTGAAAAGGTTACAGAGTTTTTTAAAGCACAATTCCCAGATGCTCTTGACTTGATTCCAGATATTGATCAAGAGTTTTTTAACAACCCTACAGGAGCGTTAGGTACTGTAAAATGCTCCCCATGGTACTATAAAGGAAAAACATTACTAATTGGAGATGCCGCTCATGCAATTGTACCATTTTATGGTCAGGGCATGAATGCTTCTTTTGAAGACGTGGTTGTTTTTGATGAAATTTTAGAACAACACAAAGGAGATTGGAATGCTACTTTTAAAGCATATCAGAAAGCAAGAAAAGAAGACACAGATGCCATTGCAGATTTAGCAATCGATAATTACTTCGAGATGCGTGATCATGTAGCTAATCCACTATTTAAAGAAAAAAGAAAACTGGAAATGGACCTAGAAAAAACATTCCCAGGCACATATTTCTCAAAATATTCTATGGTCACTTTTGATGAGAACATAGGATATGCCAGAGCCATGAAAATTGGTAGAGCGCAAGATAAAGCTTTACTAAATTTAATTGCAGATAGTGAAATTGATATCTCAAAAGATTTAAAAAATATATTTGATCAGGTACAACAAGAAACAAGTGAAATACTTGAAGAAGATAAAATTGCTGGATTAAAATAGATAAAAAAATCTAAGATTTCTAAATTAAAAATGAACACATAATAAATGAAAATTATAGACTCTCAATACTCAATATTAACATTTCAACACTATTAATCATGAACAAAGGAAAACTAATACAAGGTAAAGCCACTCCCAGAGGCAAGTTTCCGCATGTAAAACGTGTTGGTGATTTTATATTTGTTTCAGGTACAAGTTCCAGAAGACCAGACAATTCATTCGAAGGTGTAGAAGTAGATGAGTTTGGAACAACAAATCTAAATATCAAAGCACAAACAAAAGCTGTTCTTGAAAATATTAATGATATTTTAAAAGAAGAAGGTGCTAATCTAAAAGATATTGTCGATGTGACTTCTTTTTTAGTCAATATGAACGATTTTGGGGGTTATAATGAGGTCTATGCTCAATATTTTGATTATGACGGACCAACAAGAACCACCGTAGCTGTGCATCAATTACCTCATCCTCATTTATTGATAGAAATAAAGGTAGTTGCTTATAAAAAACAAAACTAAATAGTTTGTAATCTCAAAAATAAACAAGGTAACCATGAGTAATGCCATAGATAAAAAAATTCTAAATACTTCTGTTGAAAAAGCATTCAATATTCTAGACTGCTTTTCTACAGATACAATAGAATTGGGTGTTACTGAAATTGCAAAGCTAATGCACACTAATAAAAGTGCCGTATACAGGATGTTAGCAACTATGGAAGCCCTTAATGTAATTCAACAGAATACAGAAAATGGAAAGTATAGGTTGGGACTTAAATTATTCGAATTAGGGCAAAAAGTAAGCATCAATAAAAATTTTATATCCAAGGCAAGGCCATTCATGGAAGAATTAGTAAAACGTGCTGGCGAGACCGCTCATTTAGCTATTCATAAAAATCAAAAAGTATATTTCTTAGATAAAGTTGTAGGAAGGCACGATTTACAAATCAACTCACAAATTGGTACAGAAAGGCCACTGCATTGTACTGGATTAGGAAAAATTATGCTCGCATTTGTAGAGCACGATTATAAAAAAATCATTAAAAATCTTGATTTAGAATCAGTCACTAAAAACACAATAACGGATAAACAAAAATTAATCACCGAGGTGGAAAACATTAAAAGTAATGGTTTTGCTTTGGATCTGGAAGAAAATGAAATAGGATTAGTATGTGTCGCCGTTCCTGTTTTTAACACTAAAGGAAAGTTTATTGCCGCAATAAGTACTTCTGGTCCTTCGGCTAGATTTAATGAAAATGAAATTCAGACCTATACAGGAGATTTAAAACAAACGGCTGAGCAGTTAAAATACATTTTCAGTTAATTAAAAAATTGAGAACGCATGAAAAAAATTAAAAACTATATTAATGGTGAGTTCAAAGCTCCTATGCAAGATCAGTGGATAGATAATTACAATCCATCTACTGGTGATATATATAGTTTAATCCCTAACTCTTCAGCTGCAGATGTACAGCTCGCTTATGAAGCTGCCGCACAAGCATTTCCTACTTGGTCAGAAACCCCATTACAACAACGTAGTGAAATCTTGGCCAGGATAGCCTCGTTGATCACAGAAAATTTGGATCAACTTGCCCAAGCAGAGACTATAGATAATGGTAAACCTTTAAGTCTATCTACCAGTGTAGATATCCCAAGAGCGTCTTCCAACTTTCAATTTTTTGCTAATGCAATTACTCAATTTGCAAGTGAAGCACATGAGAGCACAGGTTTAAATGCTATTAATTTTACCCTAAGACAATCTATAGGTGTAGTTGGTTGTATTTCTCCTTGGAATTTACCACTCTATTTATTTACCTGGAAAATTGCTCCGGCATTGGCTGCTGGTAATACGGTGGTAGCCAAACCAAGTGAAATCACACCGATGACGGCTTATTTACTAGGTGACATTTGTACTAAAGCCGGACTACCAAATGGTGTTTTAAACATTGTTCATGGCTTAGGAAATACTACAGGGCAGGCTATAATAGAACATCCAAACATTAAAGCTATCTCATTTACAGGAGGGACAGCAACAGGTGCACATATTGCCAGAACCGCTGCTCCTATGTTTAAAAAACTATCCTTGGAATTAGGAGGTAAAAATCCAAATTTGATTTTTGCAGACTGTGACTATGACAAAATGCTTAGTACAACAATGAGGTCATCATTTGCCAATCAAGGACAAATATGCCTCTGCGGTTCTCGAATATTTATTGAAAGAACTATTTATGATAAGTTTAAAACAGATTTTACAGCAAAAACTAAAGCATTAAAAGTTGGCGCTCCACTTGATCCGGAAACGAACTTAGGGGCATTAGTTTCAAAATCACATCTGGAAAAAGTAAAATCATATATCGATATCGCAAAAGAAGAAGGAGGCACTATTCTTTGTGGCGGTAATTATGTAACGGTAAATGGTTATGAAAAAGGATACTATTTACAACCCACTATTATCGAAGTCAACTCTACAGATTGCAGATTGGCTCAAGAAGAAATTTTTGGACCTGTTGTTACAATCATGCCATTTGACACCGATGATGAAGCTCTGGCCATGGCAAATGATATACGCTACGGGTTATCCTGCTCAATTTGGACAAATAACTTAAATAGAAGTATGCATTTAGCAAAGCATATACAAGCTGGTATTGTTTGGATAAATACATGGATGATGCGTGATTTACGTACTGCATTTGGAGGTACTAAAGACTCTGGTGTTGGTAGAGAAGGTGGATTTGAGGCCTTAAGGTTTTTTACCGAACCTAAAAACGTTTGTATACAATATTAAAGAATAATATAAATTTTAAAAAAACATCCATAATGAATCTAGGTCTAACTCATAAAAACGCATTAGTTTGTGGGAGTACTCAAGGTATAGGAAAAGCATCTGCTAAACAATTAGCCGAATTAGGAGCTAATATTACCTTAGTTGCTAGAAATGAGGAAAAACTTCAGCATGTTCTAACAGAATTAGCAACAGATCAAGGGCAATCACATAATTATATCGTAGCAGATTTTCAGAACCCTGAAAGCTTACAACAAAAAATTTCTGCTACAGAACAGGTTTTTCATATTTTAGTAAATAACACAGGTGGGCCAGCTGGAGGACCAGTATTTAAAGCCTCTCTAGAAGAATTTGAACGCGCCTTTACCCAACATTTAAAATGCAATCATATCTTGGCGCAAACTGTTGTCCCTGGAATGAAAAAAGAAGGGTATGGAAGGATAATTAACATTATTTCAACCTCTGTAAAACAACCATTGAATGGATTGGGTGTTTCTAATACTATTCGCGGTGCAGTTGCAAACTGGTCTAAAACATTAGCAAATGAACTAGGTGTATTTGGAATTACGGTAAACAACGTATTACCAGGCGCTACAGCAACAGAACGACTAAATGAAATCATTAATAACAAAGCAACAAAATTAGGTAAATCAATAGAGGAAGCTTCTAATAGCATGAAGAATGAGGTACCAGCAAAACGATTTGCCAAACCACAAGAAATAGCTTATGCTATAGCATTCTTGGCATCTGAAGCTGCATCTTATATCAACGGAATAAACCTTCCTGTTGATGGAGGAAGGACAAAGTCCTTATAGTTAACTATTTGTTATTACTAAATACCGATCAAAATAATTAAATTTAATACAAAATACTAATCAATAGTGTGGATTGCAATGATAGTATTAACCCTATTGAGTAAAACAACACATATAAATTAAAACAAGCATATGAGCAATCTAGTTTCACCGTTAAATTTTAAAGCCTGGATAGACGAACATCGCCATTTACTAAAACCTCCTGTTGGTAATAAATGTGTATGGAAAGATGGAGATTTTATTGTAATGGTTGTTGGAGGGCCAAATAATAGAAAAGATTATCATTATAATGAAACACCAGAGTTTTTCTATCAGGTAGAAGGAGACATGGTGTTAAAAATAATGGATAATGGTGAACCTAAAGATGTTCATATCAAAGAAGGTGATATTTATCTATTACCTCCCAAAGTTCCGCATTCTCCACAACGAGGAGCAAACACAGTAGGTTTGGTAATTGAATATCCTCGAGAAGAAAAAATGATGGATGCTCTGGAGTGGTATTGTGAAAATTGCAACACACAACTATATAGAGAAAAATTCGCATTGGATAATATCGAAACTGATATGCCTATAATTTTTGATACATATTATAGTGATAAAACAAAATGCACTTGTTCTAATTGCGGAAGTGTAATGGATGCTCCAAAAAAGAAAAAACAATAATCGATTAAAAAGATCCCTGTATAAATAACAGGAATAACATCTATAATGAAAAGAAAACTTCGCATAAACGGTCATTCACATTTACTACCATATCCAGAAGAGATTCCTCAGTTCATGAAAGACAAAGAGATCTTTTGGGTAGATGACGAACGTAAGTACATGTTACAAAAAGGATGGAAGCGCCCAGTTACTCATTCTAGTTTTTTCTTAAATGAAAAATTAGAGTGGATGGAGCAAAATAAAATTGATCATGCAGTAGTATTAAACCTTTCTCAATTATATGGTAACGGTTTACGTCTAGAGGAAATGAAGCATGCGTTAAGGTTTCAAAATGATTTTAATGCTCACGTACAAAGGGATCATCCAGATAAGTTCTCCTGTGGTTTTGTAATACATCCGGGGTTCATTAACGGAGCACTATGGGAAATGGAGCGTTGTGTAGAAGAATTAGGAATGCATGTACTATGTCTACCAACCCACTTTATGGATTCTATCGGACAGTGGCGATGTATTTTTGATGAAGAAAATGATCCAATTTTTGAGCTAGCAGACAAGTATAAATTGGCTATCGAAGTTCATCCCTATGATGGTGATAAAATGATTAAATTAGAAAATGTTTCCTGGCGTTTTCATTTGGTATGGATGCTTGCACAATGTGGTGACGCTTATCATTTTTATACTCTTAATGGAATGCAAAGTCGCTATCCCAATATAAGAACTTGCTTCGCACATGGTGGACAATTAGCACAAATGAATCTAGGAAGACGTATTCAAGGATTTGACGGAAGACCAGACTTGTTTGAAGGAAAACAACATCCTCGAAAAGCTGTAGGACATCCTAACATCTATTTTGACACTCTAGTACATGATACAGATTCATTAAAACTAACTGTAGACCGACAAGGCAGTAATCAAGTAATTATGGGGTTAGATGATCCTTACCCATTGGGAGAAATGGAAAGTGCACCTCAATCATCCTATCCCGGGAAAATTCTGGATTTAGCACTGGATCGTGATATTATAACTACAGAAGAATATGACGACATCTGGGAAGATAATGTTCTACGTTGGTTATTTGGTGATAATGAAAAAGCAAAACAAGATTTAATTGATAAAATTTTGAAGTAAAGTTATTTTAAAAATACATCATTTGTATTTTGTAACAACAAAACACAAACAAACATTAAACACTGTAAATCTGACTGTTACACACGTTATAATATACTAATTTTAGAAAAATACCGTTATTTTCATGTAGTAAAGACATAAGCCTTGAATGTCTATAATATAGCTCAAGGAAAAAATCTTAAAACCTTTTCACATGAAAAAAGAACTTTTAAAATTAGCAGGAGCAAAACAATTAGCAAAAGAAACTCAAAAAACTATTCATGGAGGTAAACCAAAACCAGCATCAGATTGTGGAGGTCGCGGTGATATCGAATGTTGTGGTGATGGACCAGGACAATGCGGATCGGACCCTCACTGTAGTGGAGGTATGTTAAGTGGTGGTCGTTGCGTTTGCTTCTAAACTAATTAGTAATACCATATATATAAGGCAAAACAATTTGTTAAAACATACAAATTGTTTTGCCTTTCGTGTATAACTAGTATTTAAGTAATCAAATAAATACTAGCTTTTTCAATTTAACAAGAGATCTCATCTTAATTTTCTAGATTTGCAAAAAAGCAAAACTTATGCATTTCATACCCGAAGCTCTTGATGAATATGTAGTAAACCATACTCAAAAAGAACCCAAATTACTACAACAACTAAATCGTGAAACGTATCAAAAAATATTACAGCCCAGAATGCTTAGTGGTCCATATCAAGGACGTGTTCTGAGTATGTTATCCAAACTTATTTCCCCAAAAAACATATTAGAAATAGGAACATACACAGGGTATTCTGCTATATGTCTGGCTGAAGGAATTCAAAAAGATGGAGAATTACACACCATTGACATTAATGAGGAGTTAGAAGATTTTCAAAGAAAATATTTTGACCTTTCTGATCATGGAAAACAAATTCATCAACATATTGGTGATGCTACTGAAATCATCCCAAATCTGGATATGAAATTTGATCTGGTATTTATAGATGCTGATAAACCTAATTATCCTACTTATTTTGAGTTGATTATTAATAAAATGAATTCTGGAGGTGTAATTTTATCTGACAATGTATTGTGGAATGGTAAAGTAATCGAAAAAGTTGATGATGAAGATATTTCGACAAAAGCGCTTTTAAAGTACAATACCCTTTTAATTGAAGATAAACGAATAGAAACTGTATTATTACCCATTAGAGATGGGTTAACGATTAGCAGAGTGTTATAATTTTAAATAAAACAAAGTGGAAATTATTTATTTCCACTTTGTTTTATTTAAAATTTATTTATGCTATTGAACTGCTTTTAAGGCATCAATATTACCATATCCAAATTTACTATTACGATTAGGATAAAATTCACCTGCTCTTTTTAACTTATCAAGTACTTGAGCTCTAGTCATATTAGGATTACGTGCCCATACTAAAGCAGCAATTCCTGCTGTGGTAGCTGTCGCTACAGAAGATCCTCCTACATAAGTTTGTGTTCCTGTATTAAATCCTATAACAGGTACATTTCTATTAGAATCTCCTGCTCTTTGCATTACAATAGTAAAATCAATTTTACTTCCATCATGACAAGTATTACAGCGATTATATCCATTATCTTTTATTCCTGTAACAGCAACAGCCTCTGACATGCTTGCTGGAAAAATAACACCATACCAATTTGTAAACGTAGTCGAAGTCCCTCCAGCAGCAATTATCATTTTTCCTTTTCCGTAGGCATATTTTACAGCATCTTTTACATTACCAATAGACCAGGGATATCCAACAGACATAGAAATAATCTTAACATCTCCTCTATTTCCTAATGCTTTTAAAGCATTACTAACTCCTTTTCGTTCATGATAATCATTTAACACCACATCTTCTGTCCCTCTATAGGCAACCAAATTACAATTATATGCTACTCCTACCGGCATAAAATCATCATTACGTGGTGATGCTATTGCTGATGCCATTGAAGTACCATGCCCACATTTATCATTAGGGCCATCCAGATTATTAGACCACCACCATGGAGAATCGATAAAAGTACCAAATCGCTGTACAAACCTTCCATTAGAAGCTCCATCATTAAATCCACCACCAAGTAAATTCTGACTTGCAGAAATCCCTGTATCAATCAATCCAACCGCTATACCAGCTCCAGTACTATAATTCCAAGCCTGTGGTACTTTATGAATATCAAAATTCCAAGGTAATCTTGCGTTAGGTGAAATTACTCGATAATCTTCACTATTGATAGACTCCGCACTTTGGCTACATCCTTTTGAAGATTTTTGCTGATTAGAAATGTCTTCTTGTAAATAAAAGCCATAACCAATTGGGTCTAAGTAACGAATTTGATCTGCCTTTTGTAATGCTTTTATGGTCTCTAAACTAGTAACTTTCACATCGGTTACATTAAGTATTTCATCAGCTGATATTACAGAGCTAGACTTACTCGCTCCTTCTTTAGACTGTATAATATTATATACATTTTCCCTAGCTTCATTTAATCTTGGTGATCTTTGAATAGAGAAGCTTTCATCTTTTTCTCC
Organism: Aquimarina sp. Aq78; assembly: GCF_900299525.1. Lineage (GTDB taxonomy): Bacteria > Bacteroidota > Bacteroidia > Flavobacteriales > Flavobacteriaceae > Aquimarina. Next base: position 213,206 of record NZ_OMKA01000029.1, read on the forward strand.
AAAACCAACACTTAAAACTTCTCCGCCATGCACTACAGCACTCCATAGTACAGCCGAGGGTGCTTTCATCCAGTTTACATCGCCATTTTGTTTTAATTCGCCTTCGATGTACGAATTAACTTCTGGTACAGAAAGTAATTTTTGAGATTCAGAAATTTCTGAATTTGGTTCTACAATTTCATTAGGGTTTTCTTTAGAGCAAGAAAATGCAAGAATTAGTCCTAAAGCTAGAAGAGTAATCTTTTTCATTTTTAGAATAAGTTTTAAGAGTTTGTGTGTAAAAAGTTGATAAATGACAATTTTGCAAAAATTACAAATAATTATCATTTTAATGATTTCACAGCTAATGTATTAAATTATATTTAAATATTTAGCAATTAAATTATCATATAATCAGAAAAAAGATCAATATTATGCTTGCATAAGACTAAAAAAAGTTACTAAAGCCTTGTAAAAAGTCAGTGTTCACGGGGAGTTTAATCGTTTGTTATTAAAAATGAAAATGTTTCAAAAAAATATTCATTTTTTTGAATATTAATCAGAATTTACAAGGAGAAATAAACAAAAAAACAAGTTTATGAAATGATATCGCAATTTAGAATTTGCGTTTTATTGGACCAGTAACTTTATCAATATCATCTTTTACCTGGTCGATTTCTTTTTTTATATCAGACGTAATTGAAGTAGGAATATCGGTATCAATACCATGCTTTTCTGCACTTTTGGTAATTTCGGTTTTGATATCATTGGTAGCGTCTTTAACTATACGCATTCCTTTACCCAATCCCCGTGCAATCTCAGGAATCTTATCTGCACCAAAAACCATTACCAATATAAAAACAATAAAGGCAATCTCGGTTCCGCTAATAAATAAAGGTAAGGTTGTCATAACACTGCAAATATAATCAATATTGTGTAAAAAAGCCATCCCGAAAAGATTTCGAGACGGCTTTTATTTATCTTTTGTAAAAGAACGGGATTACTGCCCTTTTACTTTACTTTTAAATTGCTCAAATTTCCCTAGCTTCTTTCTTTGAGGCCAGCTATTATTAGAGGTGTCAATATCTGCCGTCTCTTGTTTAGGGTCAACCACTATCTTAGAAATTGCTTTCTCAGAAGCTACAGCTCTTTTTACCTCAACATCATTTTTTCTCCAAATTTCTGCAGGATATGTTATTGTTTCTTTTGTTCCATCTTCATATGTATATTCTACAATCAATGGCATTACAAGTCCACCTGGTTTCTCAAAGGTAATCTCATAGAAAAATTTAGGCTGCTTAAGTTTTTCGCGTTCTTTAATAGAAAAATTATCCATTAGATATGCTTTTAATGTTTTAGCATCACTAATAATATTTCCATTCTTTTTAATCGTTTCATATTCTTCACTTCCTTCTTTAACCATATATACAAGTGGCCCTAGATCTTCTACTTTGGCACCTACGGATGCGGCATATTCTTTTACCTTTTCATTTGGTTCTTTAGAAACTACATATTTCTTCACTTCTTTCACCCCAATATCGGTATAATCTGTAGTATAGAACCATCCTCTCCAAAACCAATCTAAATCGACAGCAGAGGCATCTTCCATAGTTCTAAAAAAGTCTTCTGGTGTTGGGTGTTTAAACATCCATCGCTGAGAATACGTTCTAAATGAATAATCAAAAAGATCTCTCCCCATTACGGTTTCTCTTAGAATATTTAGGCCTGTTGCTGGTTTTGAGTAAGCATTAGGGCCAAATTGGTGAATATTATTAGATTGAGACATAATTGGAGATAGGAAATTTTGATTTCCACTCATGTAAGGCACAATCTTTTTTGCTGGTCCACGACGAGATGGATATTTTTTGTCTTTTCCTAATGCTTTTGGGTACCATTCTCCAAAATCTTGTTCGGCAACATATTGTACAAAAGTATTAAGACCTTCATCCATCCAAGTCCATTGGCGTTCATCACTATTAACAATCATCGGGAAAAAGTTATGGCCTACTTCGTGAATAATTACACTCATCATTCCATATTTTACACGATCGCTATAGCTACCATCAGGTTTTGGTCTTCCGTAATTCCAGCAAATCATAGGGTATTCCATACCTTGATTTTTTGCATGTACAGAGATTGCCTTATGATAAGGATAATCAAAAGTCATTCGGCTATAAGATTTCAATGTACTGGCAACTACTTTTGTAGACCAATCTTCCCAAAGAGGATTTCCTTCTTTAGGGTACATCGATACTGCCATTATATCTCTTCCTCCTATTTTAACTGCCATCATATCCCAAATAAACCTCCTGGAAGTAGCAAACCCAAAATCACGTACATTTTCGGCTTTTAGTTTCCATGTTTTCTTATTTTCAGAAAATGTTTTTTCTTTTGCTATAGCTTCTTTTTGAGTTACAATAACTACTGGCTTATTGTATGATTTCTTTGCTGCTTCATAGCGGCTCATCATATCTTTTGTAAATACTTCTTTTCTATTTACCAATACTCCGGTTCCATCTAAAATATGGTCTGCAGGAACGGTAATATTTACATCGAAGTTACCAAATGGTAATGCAAACTCTCCTCTACCCCAAAACTGGTGGTTTTGCCATCCTTCAACATCATTATAAACTGCCATACGAGGATAAAACTGAGCGATAACATATGCTCTGTTTCCATCTTCGAATTCTTCATATCCAGATCTACCTCTACCATTTACATGATCATTAATATTATACCACCAATCAATTGAGAATACAAATTTCTCACCAGATGCCAAATCTTTAGGCATCTCTATACGCATCATGGTTCTATTGATTGTATATTTAAGTGGGTTTCCATTACTATCTTTTACGGCTGTAATATTAAATCCGCCATCAAAAGGTTCTGCAAGATATTTTGTTAAAAAACCACCAGGTGTGGTTGCTGGATCAACTCCATTTGCCTGAATTAAAGGAGTCTTAGAGTCCTTAGCCCTCATATTCTGGTCTAATTGCACCCAAAGAAATTCTAAATTATCAGGTGAATTATTAGTATATGTAATGGTTTCTTTTCCAGAAAGTTTTTTGTTTTTATCATCAAGTTCAATATCCATTTTATAATCAGCTTGTTGCTGATAATATGCCGGACCCGGGGCTCCAGAACCTGTTCTGTACATATTCGGAGTTGCAAACTCGTCGTACATTTGTTTGAATTTGTTCTGATTAGTATGTCCTAATTCACGAACATTTTTAGCCTCTTCTTGATTTTGAGCATATGAAATACCTGATATCAAAAAAGTCACCGAAAGGACTAAAAGTATCTTTTTCATCGTAATGGTTTTGATTTTAGTGTTATGATTTCGCAAAGTAATTGTTTTTTAAAAGTTTACTGATTTATTCACTAAACTTTAACACCCCTAAGCCTTTTTCTTTTTCAAGTATAAGACTTTTGCGTTGATTTCCTTTTTTAACATGAACAATATTCTGTTGTTCTTCAAAAAGATCCATCAAAACTTGATTTGTGATTTCTATAGTATGTAAAGAAGTAATATTTTCTATTTCCAGATAGCAAATGATAAGATCATCCTCATATTCTTTTCCCAAAAATGTAAAAGAAACCTCTTCTCCATTCACTACAAATTGTAGTTTCTGATTAAGATATATCGTTAAATTTTTATCTACTCCAGAGCTTTCTTCATCTTTATCCAAATTGGTAGATTCATCGTATCGTACTTTTAGAAGTTCTTCTATATCATCAACAAAAACTCTGGAGACAATCTGCAATGACTGTTGTTTTTCATTGTAATCCACCTGTGTTACACTTACATAAAATTTATGTGCTGTTTTAAAAGAACTTAGCGGAACAGACATCACAAAAAGAAAGAGCAGTAAGATTTTATTCATCATCTAAAATTTGTAAAGCGTTAAATGTAATTAATTTTAATGTTATGCATTAAAAAATTATGCCAAACTTCGAATCATTAGAAATAAAGAGTTAAAATCCGTTCTCATATTGGTAAAATTTAGTTACCCCAGAAATATATTCATTGTTTGTTCACCACAAATTCTTTTCGTTTATCCGAGAATATTCTTAATACAACATTGTGATTTTCTTTACTAAATTCATATTGAATAGCACTCGTCTGAATACAGAATAATAAAAAATCATATATCTTCTCTTTGGGAAGTTTGTATACCGAGGATAAAAATTGTTCTCCATAAAAATCCTGAATAACCTCTAAACTATTATTTTCTTTATCTAATTTTCTTGTTGTTTTTAAGGTTTTATAATATCCAGATAGATTTTTATAAGTTGCTTCAATATCTAGTCGAAATCCTATACCATAAAACATAATAGTTTTATGCATTGGTATAATTTCCTCCATCTGAATTCCGTCATAAACAGGTATTCCAACATCCTCAGGGCTAAACAATTCTTCGGTCTTTATATCCTTAATATCGGTATTCAAATTACCTGACAATTGTACTCCTACAATTACTTCATCTAATTCATTAAGGTTTTCTTTTAGCGTAAAACTAAATTCTTTATTGTCATACATGTTTTTATTTACTACAATAACCTTTAGATCATATTGAACAGATGAAATAACAAATACATCTCCAATAGTTCCTTCTATAAAGAAAACTCCTTCTTTGTTTGTAATAGTAAATAGATTGGCTGTTTTATTGATGATATGAATTCCTTCTGAACTATCATTTTCTATTACCCCCTTTATCATTTTTCTTTGGCAGAAAACCGAAAGAAAGAAGAAATGAAATAAAATAATAGTTAAGTATTTTTTCTGCACTTATGGTTGTTAAAATTCATTATTAAAGACAAACTATATCCAATCATGTTGCACAGATATCGTTTTTATAGTTTTTAGAAATCAAGCTTCAGGTCATAATAAAAAGTAACTAATCAAGCTCTTTGTGTTCTTTATAAGGTTTTACCTTTTTCTGAAAAAACTCTACTAATGTTAATCTTTTAGAGTTTTCCAAAAGATCAACAAAATATTCATCTTTGGCACAGTAATACATGAAATCGGTTATTAAATCTTCTGGTAATTTTAGCTCATCTACAAAGAAGGTCGTATTAAAAGTTGTTTCTCCTCTTTGCACCACTGCATCAAGATCTTCTAATGCTTTGATTCTCTTTAGTTTTTTTAATTTTCCGCTCAGATAATTAATCGGTCTATCAATTATCCCACTTCTTGCTGTATAGATTCTTCTTTCGGCTTTTGTTGGCTGTGGCCTATCACTAAATGGAAGGCCTAATGTTCTATTATCTACAAAAGGTTGTAATTCTACAACACCTACATCTTTATCGAGGTTACCCGAAAGCTCTATAGTACTTATCTTCACTTGTTCTAATTGTTGCACTATTGGGTATAATACAATTGTAATCTTTTTGTCTTCAAGCTGATCTTGCTTAACTACAATTGATCGTATTTGATATTGAACAGAAGAAAAAACAATCGAATCCCCTGGACTTGCAGGTATTTCAAAAAAACCCTGCTCATCATTTGTTGCACCAATTTCTTTAGTAAAATTTACAATATTAATGGCGTACCCTTGTAGGGAATCAGCAACAATTTTTCCTTGAAGTTTTTCAGATTGACCAAAAGTTTGTAATGAAATAATTAGAGGTAGAAATAGTAGTAATCTTGTCATATAAATATCATCAGAAATGATCTTTACATAATACCACTAAATAAAGATCTTCTCTACCAAAGACGATATAACTATGATAAAATTACAAAAGCTCCTTCTTGACCTACTTTATTTCTTACGATAAAGCTTACTTTGATATGCTAAAAACTGTAAAAGATCAAGTTCCTTTCCTGATTCAAAGTATTTTGTATTTAAGCCATTTTCTTCAGCAAAAAAGATAAAATCATTGATTTGATCTATTTCTACTGCCAGATAATCTTTAAAAAACTCATCATTATATAAATCTCTAACCTTAACATCAATATCTGAAGAGTATTTTTTCTTTTTAGAGGTTTTCTTAGTATTATAAACTAGCTTAAAAAGGTTAACAAAATTTAACCCATTAATCATTCTATCTTCCAAGAACACTTTATTTTCTAATGGGGATAACTCATCTGGTCTAAAATCATAATCGGTATCATTAATTCTCGAAGACGTCTCTTCTGCTACATCTCCTATTCCACTTTGACTAAATCCTATTTTTTTTACATCTACAGATACATTTCCTACTAAGTCATAAGGGGTTACTACAACTTCTTCTAGTTGGTTTACAGACTCGTTAAGAAAAACATTTAATCTTTTAGTATCTACAATTCCTTTATCTACCAGTATTACAAAATTCTGATATTGCATAGCTACAACTTCTATCCGATCATTAATTCCAGCGCCTATTTTAAATTTTCCATCTTTGGTTGTAATTGTACCTTTATTGGTACTGCGATTATAGACGACTACACCTTCTACATCATCTCCAATGGGCGCACTAATTTTTCCATGAATCATAACTCTTGAAGTAATTTGGGCAATAGAGGTACTAATTATAAAACAAACAAAAAGAACAGATAATTTTATCTTCATAACAAACGAGGTTAATTTTATTTTTTAAGATACTACATTTTTTTATTTTCACAGAAGATTTCTAGATAAGAAAACGTTAAACTACTTTTATAAAAAAAATCGAATGACAAACTGTATAATTGCAAGTACATCTACACTTCATGGAAGTGAAGCTTTAGCATATTTACAAGACACCTTACTAGACTTATACTCAGGTATTGAGGAAATTCTTTTTATACCATATGCTCGTCCGGGAGGAATTTCTCACGATGAATATACTATAGGAATCAATAATATTTTTAAAAAAATAAATAAGAGAATAGTTAGCATACATATGTTTTCTGATCCTAAAGAAGCTATAAAAAATGCTAAGGGTATCTATACCGGAGGCGGAAATACATTTCTATTGGTAGATCAATTATATCGAAATAGAGTTATAGAATCATTAAAAGAAGCTGTTCTTTCTGGAGTACCTTATTTGGGAACAAGTGCAGGAAGTAATATTTGTGGTCTTAATATGAAAACGACAAATGATATGCCTATTGTTTACCCTCCAAACTTTGCAACACTGGGTATTGTACCATTTAATATTAATCCACATTATCTTGATCCTGATCCTAATTCGACACATAAAGGAGAAACCCGAGAAACTCGAATCAAAGAGTTTCATAATTTAAACTCACAACCCGTAGTAGGCATACGAGAAGGAAGCTGGCTAAAAGTCTATAACAACAAAATAACTCTGGAAGGAAATTTAAGTGCTAGAATTTTTGAAAAAGGTAAAGAGCCTTACGAAATAGAAACAGGCAGCTCATTATCAGGATTAAACTAATAATCATACTGTGGATTACCAACAAATACTTAACGAAATAAAATCTGAGTTCTCGTCTATATCTTATACAGGAAAAGTAGCTTCGTACATTCCTGAATTAGCAAAAATTAAACCTGATAAATTTGGGATGCATCTACATTGCATTAATTCTGGTCATTATAACTTTGGAGACAATAATGAACGATTTTCTATTCAAAGTATATCAAAAGTATTTGCTTTAACTATGGCAATGTCATTATTAGATGACGAACTATTTAAACGTGTGGATGTAGAGCCTTCTGGAGATCCGTTTAATTCTTTAGTACAATTAGAATATGAAAATGGGGTTCCCAGGAATCCATTCATTAATGCAGGCGCTCTTGTGATATGTGACGTTTTAATATCGTTATTAAAGAATCCAAAAAAAGATTTTCTCAATTTTATACATAAAATTACGGGCAATACCGATATTGATATCAACCCAAAAGTTTTTCAATCTGAAAAAACGTATAGTTACCGTAATGCAGCGGTATTAAATCTAATGAAATCTTTTGGCAATATTAAAAATGATATTGAAACCGTTCTTGATTTCTATATCTTCCAATGTTCTATAGAAATGTCTTGTAAAGAACTATCTACTGCATTTATGATATACGCCAACAGCGGAAAACGATTATTCGACAATGAGCAAATACTATCATCCAGAAAGGTGAAACGTATTAATGCGATAATGCAGACTTGCGGTTTTTATGATGAAGCCGGTGAGTTTAGTTATAGAGTAGGTTTACCCGGAAAAAGTGGTGTTGGAGGAGGAATTGTAGCAGTGCACCCAGGTCAATATGCCGTAGCAGTATGGAGTCCTCCATTGAATCCCAAAGGAAACTCAGAACTTGGGATGCTTGCTTTAGAACGATTAACAACTTTGACTGGGTTATCTATTTTTTAAGAATATAGATATCTTAATAATAAGATCCTGTAAAGTAAATTTTAAATAAATACAAAACACCAGATAAAAAATGCAGTATAAAAAGGCTCCATAAAAAAACATTTTTTCTTGAGAGTCTATCCTTACCCCATAATTTAGGAATCAAAAAAGCTACGGTAGTTAACATCAATAAGTAGGCGCAAATTACATTTTGCCAGACAAGATTACCATGATATCTTCTTGGTCCAGTTTCTATAAAAAAGGCACTTATTAGTATCCCAATAAGTGTTAAATAAAAAGCAAACATAAATGGTTTGAACTTTAGAATTTCTTTATAGTATGTAATAGTAGCTATAGGAAATGCGAAAGAAAACAAAAAAGCTATCGGAACATACCAACCAGGTACATAATGCCTTAGAAGTTCAAAAGGTGAGCCAATTGTTATAGAGCTTTTTTCTACTTGAAAAGATCCGATTTGATAATGATAAATACTAACATATTGAGCTAACAAAAAAACTACGCCAATAAAAACCGGAAACAATTTAATTGCATATTTTTTGTATTCATGTATTTTAAAATCCATAAGAACCAAAAAAACAGTAACCGGGATAAACACAAAAATAAATGATGGTTTTATTAAAATATTAAGAACAACTAATAAGGCTACAATCAAAATGTCTTTATTAAAAAAAGATGCATCTCTACTGTCGAATAATCTAAGCTGTCTCCAAAAAAGTAATATTGCGAAAGGAAATACAGCAATAATCGTAGAGTTATGCCAAACGACCGATGGAGTTCTTCCTAAATACATTTTTTCTAAAAAAAAGAAATTATAGATGTCAGGAATAGCAAAACAAAACAAAAGTGCAAAGGATATCATTTTCACTACAACTTCTTTATATTCATGCTTTAAATCTAAAGTCAATTTAAAAATTATTTCTTTAGAAACTATATATTTCCCTACTGTTGCTAACGACAGTATCACAGCTGCAACAAAGAGCATTAGAGAAACATTACTAGAAAAAAAGGAGAGCACATTAACAACAAAAAAAAACAAAAAATGTGGTGAATACGAAGCTTCACCAGAATTAATCCTTACTATCGATTGAATATGATTTGGAATATCTGTATTGAGATAATTTGCAATGGCCATAAAAAGTGTTAGAAATAATATAAAAATTAAGATAACATCAAAATTTTTATATTTCGTAAATTCATTAATTGTACTCATTCTTTTTTACTTCTAATTTTAAAATAATCATGGATTTAATTTACTTTCTGACCATTTTAAATTGTTCTTAGCCAATTGATAATTCGGATCTATCTCCAGAGCCTTTTCACAAGCCTTAATAGCACTTCTATATTGCTTAAGAGCATTATATGATGAGCATATGTTATTATATGCCACAACATTATTCGGCTCTAAATCAAGCAATTCCTTACTAACTTCTATACATTTATCAAAATATCCTAATTTGTAATAATTATAGCTTAGATTGAGATATTCTTTTGGAGTTAGTTTTCTGTTTTTTCTTCTATCTGTACCTATAAGGGATGCCTTAAGATTATTTTGAGCTAACTGCATTTGAGGTTTAATTAACAAAGATCTTTCGCAAGCGGTTTTAGCTTCATCGTACATCGATAGCTTATTATAAGCAGAACATAGATTATTATATGCAATATTACTGTTAGGATCTAAAGAAATAACCTTTTTTGAAGCTTCAATACTTTTAAAATAATCTTTCTTTTCATAGTGTAATAGGCTTAATCTTAAATACTCATCAACAGATAGTTTCTCTGTTAATTCCCTCTCTGATGTTTGTGTATCAAACTCAGCTTGATGCCCATTTTTAAAAATTTTAAAATAATCATTATCTATTATTTTAAAATTTTGTCTATCGGTTTTAGGCCTAGTTAGAATATAGTCATAATCATATTTTTCCACATCATAATATTGAATTATATAACGTATAGGAGAATTATTAATATTACGCAATGGAAGGTTTAGTAAATCCCTGGAGTAATCTCTTGGGATATAATCTAATAATATAGTTTTTTTATTAGGGATTTTTTCTGATATCTCTTTATATGCTTTTTGTTCTCTGTTTACATTATGTAAATCAATATTATTTCTTTCGGTTATCCATTGATTTGATATTTTAATAGTAAAAAAAAACAAAAAACATAATCCACCTACTTGTACATATCTAACTATACTTTTTGTTTCTTTAACTAAAAAAAGAATATAAAAATAGAACAGAGGAGACATTGTTCTAATCTCTCTCCATCCAAAAGCATCGTATAGTAAAAAGAGTAATAAAAAATTCAATATTCCTATGAGTGCTAATGAAATAGTAAGCTTTGACTTATATTTAACTGCTTTAAATGTAAAGTAAGCTACGGTTCCAAAATTTATATACTTCATGGATTTGTATACCAAATCACCTTCTCTACCAAAAAAATAAAATTTAATATTTTCAAAAAAATGACTAAACAATGAAATAAATATATTTCCTATCTCACCATTGTTGAATAAAGTAATTATTGAAGAAAAATAATTAGGAACTGGTTCTGTAAATAGTTTTGTAAAAACAAGGGATAATATAACTCCAAAAAAAAACAACAATGAATATGTAATTAATTGTCTTTTTGATTTTGATACTGGTATCAACCCTATTAACCAAAAGAACCATAAACTACGAAATATTCCTGAAATGAAAATTGTTAGAATAAACAAAACAATATATAGTTTATTATCATCCTTGTTATAAATATGATAAATCAAAACACTTATTACTAACGCTATAAAGATATGGATTACCTCTTGCATATATGTAAATGCATAAAGAGGAAAGAAAGGAAAAAGTAGTACAATAATAGTAAACCACAACTTATGAGTTATAGTAATTGATTGTATAAACCATACTAATAGAATAGAAATTAAAATTATAATGAAATTAAAAGAAATTAAACTTATATTACTCCAATCAAAAAAACCTGCAATTGTACCATGTAATAATGGATAGCCAATACCGTGAGCATCTGCACCAAAAACAACACTCCCTTCTCCACCAAATGTTAATGCTGCTTCTAGCGTGTCATTTTGAATGAATGAATATGTATTAATAAAATAAAAAAACTCATCACTCCAAACAGGATGATAATTCATTGTAATAGCATTTATTAATTCTGAATAATTAAAAAGCACACCATACAAAACAATTACCCCTAATATGATATCGATATGTGTTTTATATTTGTTAATATTCATTATACATCAATTCAATCATTGAAATGGTTTAAACTTTCTTAACTTTAACGAAAATAATATTTAATTACTATATATATTTTGTTTACTCGTTCTGTTTCAAAAATTATTTGACTAATTCTTTCTTAGCCCATTTTAAGTTATTTATAGCTAGTTGATAATCCGGATCTATCTCTAGAGCTTTTTCACAAGCCTTAATAGCTTCGTTATATTTTTTAAGAGCGGCATAAGATGAACATATATTATTATATGCCACTACGCTATTCGGTTCTAATTCTAGCAATTCCATACTAACCTTTATACACTTGTTATACTCCATTAATTTGTAATAATTATAGCTTAGATTGAGATATTCTTTTGGAGTTAGTTTTCTGTTTTTTCTTCTATCAATACCACTAAGGGATGCCTTAAGATTATTTTGAGCTAACTGCATTTGAGGTTTAATTAATAAGGATTTTTCACAAGCGGTTTTAGCTTTATCGTACATCAATAACTCATTATAAGCAGAACATAGATTATTATATGCAATATTATTGTTAGGGTCTAAAGAAACAACTTTTCTTGAAGCCTCAATACTTTTAAAATAATCTTTCTTTTTATAGTACAATAAGCTTAATTCTACATATCCATTTACTGAAGGTGTTTTAGCTATTTTTTGTTCCAATTCTAACACATGTTTATCTGTTTGAATATTATTTTTAACGATATAACAAATTGGAATACCATCCACTTTTATTTTGTGCACAGTGTTTTCTGGAGACCAGTTTACATTGATATCTTTTTTGTATTTAGCCTCTGTTAACATTATAATAGAATAATCCCAATTTGGAGAATTTCTTCTTTCCAATACATATTTTAAGTTTGGAATTTTACCTAGATAGTAAGATGCTTTTGATTGTTCTCCATAGTACATTCTTACTTTTGCAGGAGAATTGTTATCAAATTCAGAACTTACATTATCCTTAAGCCAATTTATTGCTGGTTTTATCCCAAATCCCCAATAATCTATTTCATAATTTCCATAAGCTCCTTTTACTCCACCGATAACAGGACTATAGTATGAGGATTGTAAAGGATGGTTAATAATCATAAATTGTAGTGGTTGCAATAACAACATGCCTAACACTATAAATACTGCCCACCTAATCTTTGTTTGGGTTATTAATTTAAAAAGTTTAAAATAAGCTAATACAGATAATACAATTATTGGAGGTACAACAAACAAAAACTGCCTAGAATTACTATAACTATTTACATTACCTATGACTATGAGTAATAAAGGGAAAATTGCTGTAAACAATATAATTGAGTAGTATACTTTTTCATTCTTCGTTTGTTTAAAATAAAGTAATGGTATCAAAATCATTCCTGTAATTATATGCAAAGGCATCTGAAGAATAAGTAAACTCTTAAAAGCATAATACCATGGCATTTCAAAACTACTTCGCCACTCACCTTCAAATAATTGTGTACTTATAAACCCATTAAATTCTTTAGCTTTAAACAATATCTCTAAAGGCACCATTATTGGGTTCGTCTGAGCATAAGGCCAAAAAATACTCGTTGCTAAATAAGAAAAGATGCAAATTGCAATAGTTTTACCAGCAAGTAACAGAGAATCTTTTATTTCAATTTTTTTAAAATTTGACTTATAATTTTCAATAAACCACCAAATAAAAACAGCCAACAAAACATATCCAATAACCATGAGGCCCGCAACTCTGATATTAATAAGCAAAGAAATATTGAGTATTAAAAAAAATGCCCTCTTTAAGGTAACAACAGGGAGTTCTTTTAACAATTTGACAATATGAAATATCGAAAACATATAAAATGCCGCTGCAGGAATATCTTTTGGATTGTTCATAGAATGTCCAAATAATACAGGAGTAAGCACCATAAACACAAGTGTTAACAATCCGACTTTCCATCCTCCCAGTTCTTTTCCTAATAAACCACAAAATAGAAATAACAAAAAACCAAATATGGAATTAATCATATTATTAAACTCATACACTCCAAAGAAGGAAAAATATTGGTGTAAAAAATTGGAAACCAAATCAAAAAAACCTCCAAAACCATTCATTCCTCTTATTAAGTGTAACTCACTATCAGATATATTTATATATTTTCCTTCATCATTAATTGGGCTTAATGCTGCTGAATCATCAATCCCCTTAAAATAATTCAATATGCGTTTTCCATGATCATTATGAAATCTAGTATCTTCTGTGATACCATAATCAAAACTCAAAAAAGTCATCATAAAACCTATCAAAACTGCAGCTAGAATAAACCCATTACGATAAGTGAATTTTTGAGGAAAATTAAATTTCATAAAGATTATCTTTTTCTAAAAAAACTTATTATTAAATTAATTATTCTATTTTGATCCTCTATATCTAATTCATAATACAATGGTAATCGCAATAATTGATCTGCAAAAGTATCACAATTTTCAAGTCCTATAGATTTGTATTTGTTTACATAAAATGGACTTTTATGTAATGATAAATAATGAAAAACAGCATGTACACTATTATCTTTCAAAAACAAAATTAACTGGCTTCGTTCTTCAATATTTTTGCACACTATATAGAATAAATGACCATTTGAAGTAGCGTAACTAGGAATTTCAGGTAATTTTAATACACCTTCTTCTTCAAGTTGTTTTAAGCCATTATAATAATTATCCCATAAAACCTTTCGTCTAGATTGAATCTTTTGTAAATTTTCTAATTGTGCAAACAAAAAGGCTGCTGTGACGTCCGATGGTAAGAATGAAGATCCTACGTCAACCCAAGAATACTTATCCGTTTCCCCTCTAAAAAAAGCAGATCGATTAGTACCTTTTTCCCAAATAATCTCTGCTCTCTCATCGAATCGTTCATCATTTATAACCAGCATCCCTCCTTCTCCTGAAATGATATTTTTGGTTTCGTGAAAAGAAAATGTTGCTAAATGAGCTATACTTCCCAAAGGTTTATCTTTGTAATATGAATCTATCGCTTGAGCGGCATCTTCGATTACAAATAAATTATTCTTATTAGCAACATCCATAATCAAGTCCATATCACAGGCTGTTCCTGCATAATGTACTACAACAATAGCCTTTGTTTTTGCAGTTATTAATGCTTCTAAAGATGTTGCATCTATATTTGGATTATTTTTATTACTATCAGCAAAAATAATCTTAGCTCCACGCAAAACAAAAGCATTCGCCGTAGATACAAATGTATAGGAAGGCATAATTACTTCATCTCCTGGTTCGATATCAACTAAAATTGCTGTCATTTCTAGTGCATCTGTACAAGAAGAGGTTAACAAACAATTTCTAAAACCAATTATTTCTTTAAAAAAATCATGGCACTTTTGAGTATAATATCCATTTCCAGAAATTTTACCTCTATTTACTGCATCTTTAATATAATACAGTTCATCTCCCGTCATATAAGGTTTATTAAAAGGAATCAAAGGCATTTATTTTTTTATTTGGAAAACACAAATTAAATATTTTTTATCTAAAAACAATATATTCGAAATAATGCAGCTAACAAATATTTTTGAATCATATTGGCGTAAATTTCGCTTTATCGGGAAGTAAAAATTTCATGAATTCAATTTCTCTTGAAGTTTTTCTTTTAGTATATTTTCTTGACGACACAATGAAATAAGTATTCTCATCACTTCTCACTTCATTTTCATATTGTACAATTTTTATGGAGCTATCTTCTAAGTTAGCAATCCTTAAATACTCCTTCATTTTTTTCATTTTTTCAACCAGAGAAACTTCTTTAAATTGACTACCAATTTTATCGGTTAAATCTTTTGCTGGTGACCCTCCATAAATTCTATTATATCCCATATCCGATGTAACTACTGATCCAGCCAGAGCTAAAGATTTATTCTCTGCCTTAATTGGAGATACGATACAATGTCCCACAAACCATACGTCATCCCCAACTTCAAGTTTTTTTTCAGATTTAAAACGGCACCCTTCTAAAGTATCTCCATACTTTATATGACTCCATAATTGAGATTGAGCACCAATACCGCAATTATTCCCAATCAATACTCCACCAATAGAATCAATTATAGTATACTGTCCAATCCATGCATTATGACCAATTTTACAAGGTTTATAACCATGTATATTAGTATCATGATGGATTTTTGAGTAATCTCCTAAACTAAAATCATCAATGATTATTTGAACGTTAGAACCTATATAGCAGTTATCTCCAATTATTATTTTACGTGCCATACCATTAAGCCCCCTGATTACAGCTGTTGGCTCTATTACTGTATTAACGCCAATTTCAATATGCTCAGCTTGAATATTTTTATAATTTTTCATTCTATGATTTCATCAATAATAAATGTAGGTCTTTTTTTTGTTGTATCAAATATCTTACCTATATATAGCCCAAGAATTCCGATAGAAAAAATTATAATTCCTGCCAAGAACCAAATAGATAATATTAGACTGGTATACCCTAAAACTGATATCCCATAAGTAATGTATTTATATAAATAAAAGCAGCCAACTAAAAAAGAAAAAAGAGAGATCAACAACCCAAAACGAACAGTAAGGATTAGTGGCTTATTAGAAAATGTCAAAAATATATTAATCGCAAGTTTAAATAATTTTGAAAAAGTATATGTTGATTTCCCAATTTCTCTTTTAGAATGATCTACATCTATTGCAGTTTTATTATAACCAACCCATTGAACCATAATTGGGAACACCCTTACAACATCACCCATTACTAATATCGAACTGATAACTTTCTTATGATAGATACCAAAATTAGCAACTGATCTATCCTGTTTTGTTTCTGTAAAATATGATAACAGTTTATAAAAAAATATGGACCACATTTTTTTAAACAAATGATCTTTTCGCTCTTTTCTTCTTGCTAAGACAATATCATACCCTTCCTTAGCTTTTGCATAAAGATTTTCAATCTCTTCTGGTTGATCTTGTAAATCACAATCCATGACAACTACCCAATCTCCTTTAACCTTATGCAACCCTGCGGTTATAGCATAATGTTGCCCAAAATTCCTACTAAGCCTTATCCCAACAACTTTAGCATTTCTATTAGCTATATCTTTAATCGTTTCCCATGAATTATCAGGACCACAATCTTCAATTAGAATAATCTCATAATCGTCAGTTATCTTACTTACACTTTCTTCAATTCGCTTAATTAATAAAGGTATTATTTTCTCTGCCTTGTAAACAGGACTAACTATAGACAACTTCATAATTCTGGTTTGTTAATATTTATGTTGTCATACTTTTATAAGATACAACTGAATTTAATATTCCTTTATGTTTACCTTTCCCCTATTTAATTACTTCTCTATTTAACTCAAATATAATACTATTAATTTTCTATCACTACATTCATAAATTCAGTTTACAAAAAAAGAGCATCATTTCATTTTAACACATTAATAACAAAACATTTACATTTTTTAGTTTCTAAATTTTTGAAAATTTTATTTCTCAAATAACAAAAACAATATAAAACTATTATATTTAGTCTTAATTCTTTAATTTATATCAGCATTAATTCTCAATTTAAGATTATAAATACTAAAATAATTACACCCAAGTTTTATATAATTCAACAAGTATATGTTTAAAAATTTCTCTTCAAAAAGTTTTGAGTTTAAATCTTTAGTCATCATACTGATTGTTACTCTCTCTGTATATTTAAATCATTTTGACAATCCATTTTTTTTTGATGATTTTCATACTATTAACGAAAATGAGTCTATACGAAGCTTAGACAATTGGACAAGTTTTTTTTCAAATGCTGATACTTTTAGTTCTCTTCCTGCCAATAGGTCATACAGACCTGTAATTACATTGATGAATGCTGTTGATTATTCATTGGCAAATGGATTGAACTCGAAATATTATCATTACCATATCTTTTTTTGGTTTTTGGTTCTAATTGTTTTAATGTTTCGGTTAACTAAACATATTTACAAAAAATCCATGGAAAAACAGCAATGGATTGGGATTACAGCACTTTTTGCAACCGCTTGGTTTGCGCTCCATACTGCCAATGCAGAAACTATTAATTATATCTGTGCTCGTTCTGATTCTTTTTCCTCTTTATGCACTGTAACTTCCTTACTTTTATACATTTATCCTTTCGGAAAAAAATGGCACTTATATTTAATCCCTATGATTATTGGTATTTGGACAAAACAAACCGGAGCAATGGTTTTCCCAATACTATTAGCCTACATCATACTTTTCGAAAATCATTCATTAATTACTGATTTCAAAACAGATACTAAACAGAAAATAACTCAAGTATTAAAAAAAATTGCTCCAACTGCTATCATTACTACCTCTCTTTTTATTTTCAACCAATATTATTTAACTCCCGAAGCAACAGTATCAACAAACTATACAGTTACAAGATTTGAGTATATTAGTACACAATGTTATGTAATTATACATTATTTAGGTAATTTTATTCTTCCGATTAACCTTAGTGCAGATCCTGATATTACTATTATAAAACCTTGGTATAACTTCAAAATACTTTTAGGAGTATTCGTTATTTTAGGAATGTTATTTTTAATGATAAAAACTGCTTTCAAAAAAGAGCTGAGACCAATTTCTTTTGGTATTTCTTGGTTTTTTATTGCTCTATTACCAACTTCCTTAAACCCACTATTTCAGACTGCAAATGATCACCGTATGTTCTTTCCTTTTATCGGTCTCTTTATTGCTGTTCCATGGGGAATATTAATTATTCTAAAAAAATATAATGTATTTGAAAAAGGTGAAAAATATACTATCGGCATTGCAACTATACTATCGATAATCCTTATCGGTCATGGATATGGCACATTTCAAAGGAGTAAAATATGGAATTCTGAAGAATCATTATGGTTAGATGTTACAAAGAAAAGTCCAAAAAATGGAAGAGGACAAATGAATTACGGTCTAACACAAATGGAAAAAGGTAAATATGATATTGCATTAGAATATTTTAACAAAGCAAACAAGCTAACCCCTAATTATCATATTTTACACACTAATCTAGGTATTGTACATGGGGCAAAAAAAGAATATACTACAGCAGAACACTATTTTAAATCCGCAATACAACTAAATTCTAGCTCTCCAGCTCCAGAATATTATTATGGAAGATATCTTTCTGAACAAAAAAAATATAATGAAGCCGAGATATATTTAAAAAAAGCGTTAGTCAAAAGCCCTAATCATATTCTATCTAAACAATTACTAAAAAATATCACAAATAAAATTGCAGCCTCTGAGGATAAGATAAAATCCTTATTAAAAAAAATAAAAACAAATCCTGACATTGAATCTTATATTAATCTAAGCCTCATATATTATAAAAACAAAAAATATGAGTTGGTAATTTCTACTTGTAAAGAATTATTAAAAATAGATCCTAATAATACTCTTGCCTATAATAATATATGTTCGGCCCATAATCAAATGGAGCAATGGAAACTTGGAGCTGAAGCCTGTAAAAAAGCATTAGAAATCAATCCTGATTATCAATTAGCAAAGAACAACTTAAAGTGGGCAACAGATAACATTAACAATTAATCAAAAAAATAATAAATAATGCTTAATAACAAAACAATAGGTGTAGTAATTCCTTGTTACAATGAAGCTACTCAAATAACAATGGTTCTTGACAGTATGCCAGACTTTGTTGACCGTATTATTATTGTGGATGATGTATCCAAAGACCAAACAGTAGAGGTTGTTATTAAATATTTACAGAATAACACTTCAGCTTTAAAATTAACCTCTAATCTTCAAAAAGAAATAATTCCAACCATATATAATAGAGCTGATATCGAGGTGCATCAAAAAAATATAGAAGAATTAAAAAGATTTCCTCCTATTGAAATTTTAAATAAAAATCCTGAGGAAGAAAAAATCATTGTTATTAAACACTTAAAAAATGGAGGTGTTGGAGCAGCTGTTGCCACAGGGTATAAGTGGTGCAAAGATCATGATATTGACTGCGCTGTAGTAATGAATGGTGATGGTCAAATGGATCCTAACGAACTTGAATCTATTTGCAATCCTGTTGTAAAAGAAGAAATTGATTATGTAAAAGGAAATCGATTAATTCACAAAAGTGCCTGGGTTATTATTCCAAGAGTTCGTTTTTTAGGAAATTCGGTATTAAGCATCCTTACCAAAATTGTTTCAGGGTATTGGGGAATATCTGATACTCAAAGCGGATATACAGCTATGTCAAATCACGCTTTAAATTCAATTCCATTGTATAACATTTATAAAAGATATGGAATGCCTAATGATGTATTAGTAAAACTCAATATCGCTTTCTGCACAATTCGTGAAGTAAAAATAAAACCTGTTTATGGTGTTGGTGAACAATCAAAATTAAATGTTATTAAAGTTTCTTTTCCTATATTATTCTTATTAATTCGCTGCTTCTTTAAGCGGTTGCATACTAAATATTTGATTAGAAGTTTCCATCCACTATTTTTATTATATTGGATTTCATTTATTATTGGAATAATCAATACGTATTTCCTATATCATTTATTAGCAAACTTTTTTATCCCAGATTCTAAAACCCCAACCGATTATCTTATAATTTTCATCTTCTTAACTATTTCGGGTTTTCAATCTTTACTATTTGCAATGTGGATGGATATACAGGATAATGAAAGATTATCTCGATAAACCTACTTTAATTCTTTTAATTCACTTAATTGAATAGGTGAAAGATAAAACCAAATGGCTCCGGGAATAAAAGATACAAGCTGTAACAAAAATATTATAAGCGATAGTGCAATCGCATCTTGAGAAGGAAGATCATATAACTGAAAAATTACAACTAGCGAAGTTTCACGAACTCCTATTCCTAAAACAGTAATAGGAAGCAATGTTAGCAATCCTAAAATGAAGACTCCTAAAAACAAACCTATATGATTAATAGGTATACTCATACTCCAGGCTATATAATTAAAAACACCATATATCAATACCATACTAAAACAAGTAATACCTAGAGCCAATAAAACTCCCTTAGCACCAAGGGTATGAGAATTAAAAGCTTCCCACCATGGTTTAATATATTTTTCAATTTTCTTTCGAAACACAAAAAGGACAAAAATCAACACTACTAATATTACACCCAATAGGAATGCAGGCGAATAATTCGGAGAGGATTTTAAAATCTTAAAATTAATTTGATAATAAAAAAGAGCTATTAAACTAAAAAAAAACAAGCAAATCAAATCAAAAATTCGATCCATAATAAGACTGGACCATCCAACCTTCTTATTAGGTAACTGATCCTTTATGTAAAACAACCTGCCAAAGTCACCTAATTTTCCAGGAGTAATATTCGCAAGAAAAAGACCAATAAAAAAAACCTTAAGTGCTTGGTAGCTATGTAATGGTATTCCAAAAGAATTAGAAATGATTTTCCATCTTACACTTTTCAGATAAAAAGCAATCCAAAAAATAACTATCGCTACTAACAAATGAGCAATAGAAACTTTTTTTATAGATTCTAATGTATCTTCCCACCCCACCTTATATATCAAAAGGCAAAACAGAATCACACCCAAAAATTTTATCCAAAAACTAAACTTCTTCAAAATATTATATCCATATGACACAAAACAGTAGTGCAGAATTTCTCTAAAAATATAAAATTCTTAAAACTATGTATTAAATAAAAAAAGGTTTCATCAGTAATGATGAAACCTTAGAGCGGGAGACCAGGTTCGAACTGGCGACATTCAGCTTGGAAGGCTGACGCTCTACCAACTGAGCTACTCCCGCCTTACGCGGCGACAAATGTATTAGATTTCTTCTAAACTAAAAAACAAATAAATATTTTTTTTATGATAATTTCACGTTAAAATTTAACAAAAGCTAGTTCTAAATATTTTTTTATGTGTATTTTGACGATAAAAGTTGTTTTTTGTCGAAAAAATCATATATTTGCCTAATTGATAACATTTTAAGAAATTATCAATTTATATTTATGCCAAAAAAGAATAAAAGCTGTTTTAACCATATATAGATTATGGTTAAAGCGTAATTTATTTAAGTTTTAATTGTAAATAAAACGTAAAATATGAAGATAAAATTACCCCTCATAATCTTATTTTTATCTTTAGTAACCGCTCAGGCTCAGGTCAAAGTTGGTGATAACCCTAATCAAATAGATTCTTTTTCTATTTTAGAATTGGAAAGTACTAATAAGACATTCGTTCTCTCTAGAGTTACTACAACTCAAATGAATGCAATGACTCCTCTAAATGGAGCATTAGTCTACAATACAACTGTCAATTGCGTCTTTCAATATAACAATAATAGCTGGTCAAGCCTATGTACCGGCAATGATGATCAACAACTATCCTTTAATCCTACGACAAACATTTTAAGTTTGGAAGATGGAGGATCTGTTGATTTATCTTCTCTAATATCAGCAGGCCCTGCAGGACCAAGAGGTGCTACTGGAGCAGCTGGAACAAATGGAACCGACGGTGCAAGAGGTGCTACTGGAGCAGCTGGAACAAATGGAACCGATGGTGCAAGAGGTGCTACTGGAGCAGCTGGAACTAACGGAACAAATGGAACCGACGGTGCAAGAGGCGCTACTGGAGCAGCTGGAACAAATGGAACCGACGGTGCAAGAGGTGCTACTGGTGCAGCTGGAACTAATGGAACAAATGGAACCGACGGTGCAAGAGGTGCTACTGGTGCAGCTGGAACCAACGGAACAAATGGAACCGACGGTGCAAGAGGTGCTACTGGTGCAGCTGGAACTAACGGAACAAATGGAACTGATGGTGCAAGAGGTGCTACCGGAGCAGCTGGAACCAACGGAACAAATGGAACCGACGGTGCAAGAGGTGCTACTGGTGCAGCTGGAACTAACGGAACAAATGGAACTGATGGTGCAAGAGGTGCTACTGGTGCAGCTGGAACTAACGGAACAAATGGAACTGATGGTGCAAGAGGCGCTACCGGAGCAGCTGGAACTAACGGGACCAATGGAACTAACGGAACAAATGGAACCGACGGTGCAAGAGGTGCTACTGGTGCAGCTGGAACTAACGGAACAAATGGAACTGATGGTGCAAGAGGTGCTACCGGAGCAGCTGGAACTAACGGAACAAATGGAACCGATGGTGCAAGAGGTGCTACTGGTGCAGCTGGAACTAACGGGACCAACGGAACTAACGGAACAAATGGAACCGACGGTGCAAGAGGTGCTACCGGAGCAGCTGGAACTAACGGAACAAATGGAACCGATGGTGCAAGAGGTGCTACTGGTGCAGCTGGAACTAACGGAACAAATGGAACCGATGGTGCAAGAGGTGCTACCGGAGCAGCTGGAACTAACGGGACCAACGGAACTAACGGAACAAATGGAACCGATGGTGCAAGAGGTGCTACCGGAGCAGCTGGAACTAACGGGACCAACGGAACTAACGGAACAAATGGAACCGACGGTGCAAGAGGTGCTACTGGTGCAGCTGGAACTAACGGAACAAATGGAACCGACGGTGCAAGAGGTGCTACTGGTGCAGCTGGAACTAACGGGACCAACGGAACTAACGGAACAAATGGAACCGATGGTGCAAGAGGTGCTACCGGAGCAGCTGGAACTAACGGGACCAACGGAACAAATGGAACCGACGGTGCAAGAGGTGCTACCGGAGCAGCTGGAACTAACGGAACAAATGGAACCGATGGTGCAAGAGGTGCTACCGGAGCAGCTGGAACCAACGGGACCAACGGAATAAATGGAACCGACGGTGCAAGAGGCGCTACCGGAGCAGCTGGAACTAACGGGACCAACGGAACTAACGGAACAAATGGAACCGACGGTGCAAGAGGTGCTACTGGTGCAGCTGGAACCAACGGAACAAATGGAACCGACGGTGCAAGAGGTGCTACTGGTGCAGCTGGAACCAACGGGACCAACGGAATAAATGGAACCGACGGTGCAAGAGGTGCTACTGGTGCAGCTGGAACCAACGGGACCAACGGAACAAATGGAACCGACGGTGCAAGAGGTGCTACTGGTGCAGCTGGAACTAACGGAACAAATGGAACTGATGGTGCAAGAGGTGCTACCGGAGCAGCTGGA
>NZ_OMKA01000029.1:236985-829969 GCF_900299525.1 Aquimarina sp. Aq78
CGATGGTGCAAGAGGTGCTACCGGAGCAGCTGGAACTAACGGGACCAACGGAACAAATGGAACCGACGGTGCAAGAGGCGCTACCGGAGCAGCTGGAACTAACGGGACCAACGGAACTAACGGAACAAATGGAACTGATGGTGCAAGAGGTGCTACCGGAGCAGCTGGAACTAACGGGACCAATGGAACTAACGGAACAAATGGAACCGATGGTGCAAGAGGCGCTACCGGAGCAGCTGGAACTAACGGAACAAATGGAACCGACGGTGCAAGAGGTGCTACTGGTGCAGCTGGAACTAACGGAACAAATGGAACCGATGGTGCAAGAGGTGCTACCGGAGCAGCTGGAACTAACGGGACCAACGGAACAAATGGAACCGACGGTGCAAGAGGCGCTACCGGAGCAGCTGGAACTAACGGAACTAACGGAACAAATGGAACCGACGGTGCAAGAGGTGCTACTGGAGCAGCTGGAACTAATGGAACCGATGGTGCAAGAGGTGCTACTGGCGCAGCTGGAACTAACGGAACAAATGGAACCGACGGTGCAAGAGGTGCTACTGGCGCAGCTGGAATTAACGGGGCCAATGGAACTAACGGAACAAATGGAACCGATGGTGCAAGAGGTGCTACCGGTACAGCTGGAACTGATGGCGCAAGAGGTGCTACTGGTGCACAAGGTGACCCTGCAACAGATGATCAAACACTTTCTACCGATGGAACTCCAGGTAATGTCTCTATAAGTGGTGGAAATACAATTAATGTAAATGTTGTAAGTACAGATGCTAATAATGAAATCACAGCAGGAACTGATGGTGGTGCATTTTTTATCAGCCCAGTAAAAGCGATGGGGAAAGTTGCAGGTAATGGTACCGCTGCTAAAATATTAAATGCAACCGTTTCTAGAATAAATGAAGGTGATTATCAAATAACATTTACATCTGCAATGCCAGACGATGATTATATTATTCAATTAGCAATTGTAGATTGTGGAGGTGATTGCCCTGGTAATACCGGAGCAAACTATGATGATCCTGGTATCACATATTATAGTCAAACTACAGCTGGATTTAGAGTTAATATAGGAGACAGCGATAATGGAACTAATCAAAAAGATGATATAGATTTAGAATTCATGTTTACTGTACTTGATTTTTAACTTAATTACTTTACTCATCTTTTATAAAATTAGATATAGTATCTAAAAAATTAAGGTAAGGAAAAGCGTAATACTATTAAAAATGAAAAAAATACCCCTAATAGCTTTGTCATTTATTTTATCTGCTGGTATGTTTGCACAAATTGGCACGGGTGATGCTGGTGCATTAATGGGATTACCTGCCGCTACTGATTTAGCTGAAATAAATGCGATTATTGGTCCTAGTATAGGCTCTGTGGTTTTTAATTTAGATGATCAGGAAATTTATCGATTTACCAATACAGGGTGGCAAAGAAGTACAGATGACCAATTAGATTCTGAAGTAAATCTGGCAACTCCTATTGATGTTGATGAAAGTGGTGAAACCACTCCAACTCTTGAAACTAATGTACAGCAAGTAATACAAGCTATCGCTCCCATTACATCTGGAGCTGCAAGAGTATTTTACCCTCCATCTATTGAAGTTCCTGTAGCAACGAACGGTACATTTACATTAAATCTTTATACCCAATACACTGCTCAGTTTTCTTCTCCTACTGCAACTAGTCCTTTAGCGCCAGATATACCTGTATATGCTGCAAACGAATTGCATTACTATGTAACCTTTGCCGATCCAGCAGTTTTTAACACTGGCACTATGAGTATAGATGCAAATGGAGTTTTAACTTATACTGTTATTGGTCAGCCATTAGATTTTAACACATTAATCAATGTAGTATTTGTTGTTAAATAATCTAAAAAATAGATGAATTACATTAAACAATTTTCACTTATCATATCAGTCCTTGTTTTTATGACAAGTATAGATACTATTGCACAAGCAACTGTGTTGATTGAAGTGGATTGGAATAATTTCTCTGAAGAAAATGTAATAACATTTAGGAATCCGGCAAATGTAGCTCTTGGTACTATTTGTGATCCAACGTGTGGTGCTGTAACGTTTGCTGATAATACATTCGATAATATTGCAAGTCCAGCGAGTTTTAATGTCCCTTATGCCACTGGATATAGTTTGCTTATAACAGATGCTTTTGGTGATGGATGGGAAAATTATGGAGGAGGACCTTCATATGTAAGAGTATATGTAGATGGAGTCGAAATATTACAGAATTTCCCTGGTAATTTTGGAGCAAACACTACCATTACATTTGACGTCGTTCAATCGATAGCAGAGTTAAGTATTACTAATATTTCTGTTAATGAAAATGCAGGAACAGCAGATCTTACAGTTAGTCATTCTGGAGGAAATGCATCTGGAGCTTTTACTGTTGCTTATACCACTGCTAATAACTCTGCAAATGCACCTGGTGATTATACAACAACAAGTTCTACTATAGGATTTTCGGGCACAAGTCCTGAAACACAAACTTTAATGGTTCCAATACCCATTATTAATGATAACTTCGCAGAAACCACTGAAAGTTTTTTTGTAAATCTTGGCGCTATAGTTGGTGATCCTTCTATTACCATTATAGATGGCCAAGGAGAAATCACAATTAATGATGATGATAATGCATCTATAGAAATAAATAATGTAACGGTTAATGAAGGTGACGGAACTGCAACTTTTACGGTCACTTTATCAGGAGCCAATGTAGCTGGAGGGTTTTCTGTACCTTACACGCTCGCTAATGGTTCTGCAACTAATCCTGCCGATTATACAACTGTCGGTGCTACTACTTCTCCTATTAATTTTGCAGGAAATATTAACGAGACACAACAAATTACAATACCAATTATTGATGATACAGATATTGAAGGAAATCATAACTTTTTTGTAAACTTAGGTGCAGTAAGCAGTCCACTTGTTGCTATAAGTGATAATCAAGGAGAGGCTACAATTGAGGACAATGATGCAGCAATTAGTATCGATGATATTTCAGTTAATGAAAATGCAGGCACAGCTACTTTTACGGTTACACATGCCGGGCCTAATACAACAGGGCCTTTTTCTGTAAATTTCACAACAGCCAACAATACAGCTACGGCCGGGAATGATTATACAACAAATAGTGGGACATTGAATTTTTCTGGAACTAGCGGAGATACTGAAACTATTATCGTTACTATTTTAGACGATATTATTGTAGAAGGAAATGAAATCTATTTTATTAACTTTTCTGGCGTAAGTGATGCTTCGGTTGATATTACAGATCAAGGAATAGGTACCATTGTCGATGTTGAAATAGATAACCCAAGACCATATGAAGAACGAATTACGATCAATGTCAGAGGTAATTTTGATATGATTGGAAATACAAACCTTATTTGTACAGCAAATTGCCCAGGAACTCCTACATCTAATAATCCTACTGTAGTTATGGGGTATGCCAGTGTTGATGGTACTACCATAAACTCAAGTAGCTCAAATTTCACTTTACCTGCAGGAGCAACTGTAGCTTGGGCTGGATTGTATTGGGGTGGTTCGTATAACTCTACCTTCGGGGGAATAACAAATCCAGACCCTTCTTTGAATTTACAGCAAGTACAGTTTAGAGAACCTGGTGCAGGAACATACACAACGGTTAATGCCGGTGTAACAAATATTGAAACTGGCTCATTTGCAGGATGGAATACATTTATGTCTTTTGCAGATGTAACTTCAGTTGTGCAAACAGCAGGATCAGGAACCTACACTGTTGCAGATATTCCATTAATAACAGGTAGTGCCTTTACCGGACCTTTTGGCGGATGGACAATGGTAATTATTTATGAAGATCCCTCAGATATTACGCGGAGTGTAAGTATATGGGATGGCTTTGATTTTTTTGGATTTGGAGCTAATGATACTTTTACGGTTACTGGTTTACTAACTCCATCTTTGGGAGCTTTTGATACGGATGCGGGATATTTTGCTTTTGATGGTGAAGCAAATTTAGCTGGGGATTTTGTATCTATAAATGGAACAGTCCTTTCTAACGCTTTAAACCCAGCTAACAATACATTGAATAGTACAATCTCTAAATTTGGAGTAGATATTGGTGGAAGAAACCCTAATTTAAATTTTAACTGGGGAATGGACATTGATATTTTTGATGCTACTGGTTTGGTTCCTAACAATGCAACAACTTTAAATGTAGATCTTGGAAGTGCTAATGAAGGTATTTGGGGAGGAGTTTTTGCACTTTCTACAGAAGTTGCTTTCCCTGCAGTGGCTAGTAAAGATTTTTCTCCCGCAACAATTGGCTATGGTGAAGAGTCGACAGTAACTATTGCTATAGAAAATCCTACAACTGGAGTAGATCTTACAAATTTGTCACTTACAGATAATTTACCCTCAGGAATGGTAATATCAACTTCGCCAGATGGAACCTCATCTTGTGGTGGAACCATAACATCTGTACCAGGTTCTGATAACTTTTCTATTTCGGGAGTAAGTCTACCAGCTGGTAATTCTTGCACTTTTACATTTGATGTAATAGGGACCGCGGTAGGAACTTTTGACAACACTGTATCGTCTGGTGACATTTCGAATGATCAGAATATTCCCTTAGCGGGAACGACTACTGGAACACTTAATGTGATTGTTAAAACTGTAATAACTAATAGGAAGATTACTTATAGAGTAAATCCTAATTAGCAATTTATAAAAAAATAAAATATTTAGAATTAGGTTAGATGTATTTATTACCCCGTATTTAATTTACCTTAATACATAATCCTAATGATTGTTAAACACATATTTGTCAAATCTTTATGAACCAAACACTACATTGCCTTTTTAATGATTATATATTGATTTTTAAAATAACAACTTAAATACCCCCAAAGAAAAAAATCAAATTCATTATCAACCATTAAAGCAAAACATCAAAAAAATATAATAAATACCTCATAATTCACATCGTATTACTGGTATTCGTATTAATTCAGTAAAATTTATACGTCAATCTATTTATTTTCTTATGTTTGCTTTGTCAAAATGTTTATTTTTTACGAATATGTAACTTTTCAACAAAACCATACCTTTAATCGAACCAAAAATGCATTTCACCGATAAATAATTGCATTTTATCGTGAAAAAGTAGTGTATTTTGCTAAAAAAGAATATATTTGCCATAACATATTTACTGTTAAACCGTAAAACAGTGTTACCCCAATATAACTATGGATAGAATAATTTTTATTGTCGTATGCTTTCTGGCCCAAGTTACTATAGCTCAACAAGCTTTTCATAACTATGGGAATATTCAAATTCACGATCAAGGTGAAGTTGGTTTCCACACTGATTTAATTAATGATGGTACATTCGACCAAAATTTAGGTCTTGCAGGATTTTATAATCCTACAGGTAGCCTTAATGTAACAGGTGATAATCGTCCCGTATTTCATAATATGGAAATTGATGTTGTAGACGATTTGTTGTTGGATGTTGCTGTTGGTGTAACAAACTTTCAGGAATTTATAACCGGAAGAGTACAAACTCCCAGAGATAGACGTAATGTTTCTTTAGATTATATAAATGATGCTCCATATCTGGGTGAAAATGATGATCGATATGTAGATGGATATTCTTCTATTACCGGAGTATTAGATTTCACTTTCCCTATTGGAGATGATTTTAGATTACGTCCTATGCGTATCGACACGCAGGCAGCTGTAAATACAGCGAGAGGTGCATATTTCTTTGAAGACCCAAATACTCCTAATTTTTTCTCTACCAGTTTTAATACTGATAATTTTAGTAATGTATTATTTGGTGTGAGCTCTTTTGAATTTTGGGATCTTGATGGAGATGTAGAAACTAGAGTAACTCTTACCTGGGATGACAATAGTAATATACCAACTCTTGTTGATGAGTTAGAAGATCTTAGAGTTGTAGGATGGGATAGAAATTTACAACAATGGGTAAGTTTAGGAAATTTTGCCGCTTCTGGAGATTTAAATAGTGGAGAAATTACTTCAGAACTAATGATTCCTGATAATTACGTTATTCTTACATTTGGTTCTTCTGATATTATATTAGACGGTGATCTGGAAATATTTACAGCAGTTTCTCCGAATGGTGATGGAGTTAATGATACTTTTATCATTCAGGGTATCGAGCAATTTTCAAACAACGAACTAACAATTTTTAATAGATGGGGAGTTGAAGTATACCGTAAAAAAGGATATGACAATTCATGGGGAGGTTACTCTGAAGGTAGAGCTACTATTGCCAAAGATGAACAATTACCAGTAGGTACATATTATTATATCTTAAAAATTGAAGGTCAAAAAGATCGTTCAGGGTATTTGTATATCAATGTATAAGATTACATTTTGTCAAAAACTATAATTTTGACTCATTAATACAGTATTATTTCCGTCAAATAAAAAAGTTATATTTTAAAAAAATATAAATTCATAATACCTATAAAATAATAAATAGTTAACTTCAGATTACGCAATGTCATTTTTTAGAGACGTTACTAATTAAAATTAGTATTAAATGAAGAAAACATTTCTTATTATCCTGCTAATTCTACCTGGAATTATTTTTTCTCAGATCGATGAGTTTTCCGTTATGGGTCTTCCGACCGCTGCTACAAATGTAGAAATGAATGGCGTAACTGCCGCTGCTACAGGATCAATTCTATATAACCTGGAAGAAAGTAAAATATTTGTTTTTGATGGCACAAATTGGGTAGCTACTACTAATGATAATTGGTTGGTAGATGGCAATACGGGCTTACCCACCACATCTTTTTTAGGTCACATCGATGATGTAAAAATGGAAATCCGATCCAACAACTTATCATTATTGCAATTTGGAAGAAGACAAACCTTAGGATTAACACAAGCCTTTCCGGATTACACAGATAATGATCAACCCATGGTACATATTAATGGAGACGGTACTACATCTGCACTTCAGTTTGCAGCTGCAGGTGCGTCTTTTTATAAACCAATGTTCTTTACAACAACAAATGGAAGTTTTCGCCTAAAAGGAAGTACTGGAGGAACGGATCTTTTTGAAATAGGTTCTGCAGGACCTGCAAATGATGGGAAATTAGAATTTATCATTGGTGATGATGGTAATGAATCTATTGTATTTAAACGATACGATTATAGACGTGGTCAGTTTCATCGAGAGTTTTTTAGAGTGCAAGGAAGTAATAATACTGCTGATGCCACCACAAGATTTGGTATTAATATAAACCCGCAAGAAGTTGCTGTAGACACTGACTATGATGATCCGTCTACCGGGTTTAATGTCGCAAACTCTACTTTACAACTCGAGGGATCCTTTTCAACTTCGATAACCAGTACTACCGGAAATCTAACATTAACCGAAAATCATCATACAATTCACATCACAGGAGCGCATAACATAACACTACCAAATGCCAATACTTGTGAGGGTAGAATTTACATTCTGAAAAATAGTACCAATGCAAACAGAACTATTAGCACGTATCGTGATCCTACCAATTCAAACCAGACTACTACTATCGGAAGTGAATCTGTATTATGGATAAAAAGTGATGGCACCAATTGGCAACAAATAAATAATACTACTGGATCTAGCACAGGAGTAATTGTAAGTACAGACACTAATAATGATATTACAGCAGGTACTGATAGTGGAGCTTTTTTCGATAGTCCTGTAAAGGCAATGGGTAAAGTTGCTTCAAACGGTAGTGCTTTAAGAATTAATGGAGCTACAGTTACCAGAACTGGGCTTGGAAGGTATAGAGTAACACTTGGAACAGCTAGATCTACCGCTAATTATATTGTACAATTAACAATAGGTCGTCAAAATGATCTTGACATGGCAGCAACAGTATTAAATCAGGCAACAAATCGTTTTGATGTTAACATTACAGATTATTTTGGAAACAGAATAGATCGCATATTCTACTTCACTGTAATAGATTTTTAGCATTTATAATTTTTTCACAAAATGATGCGCCCATATTTCATATCCTTCATTAAGGTAGAATTTATGTGAAGGATAATTCACTACATAACTATTTAACTCAGAAGCTTCACATCCCCTACTCTTTGCATATTCATAAATCCAATTAAATACCTTCTTCCCTATTCCTTTACCTCTGTTCTGCTCATCAATATATACATGATCGGGCTCACATGACCTTCCAACATAATGACGTGTCATAAACCATAACCCAAAAAAACCAATTATTTTTTCATCTGAATACACTCCCCAGCATTCATAATTCTGTTCAAACATCTCGCTAAACCTTTGTGTTAAAACAGCATCAGAAAATTGATTATTCATCAATTTCTGAAGCAATGGTAAAACGATATCAAAGTCCTCTTTTAAAATTTTGTGAAATGCTAAATCCATATGATGCTTTTCTGCAAAAATAATTATACATTTATCTCAAAGATGTAAAGAATTCTTAAAAAATAAAGAATCTGCCAATTATACTGTTTTGTTGGCTATTTATAACTTCTTTTTAAGTATCTCAAACAAGTCTAAAAGAACAAAAAATATAAAGATGAAAGAAAAATCAGGAAAAACACAAGATCTGATCGATAAAAAATTTCTAGAGGAACGTAGTGTATTTCTTTGGGGACAGGTAGATGACAAGTCGGCTAAACATGTAATCGACAGACTTATGTACCTGGATATGGTAAGTAACAAAGAAATCAAACTATATATTAATAGTCCTGGAGGATACGTTACTTCAGGGTTTGCAATGTATGATACGATTAAAAGTTTAAAAAGTCCGGTTTCTACTATTTGCACTGGATTAGCTGCTTCTATGGGATCAATACTTCTAAGTGTAGGCGAAAAAGGTCGAAGATTTATCCAGCCTCATGCAAAAGTGATGATTCATCAGCCAAGTGGTGGTGCCAGAGGACAAGCTTCTAACATCGAAATTCAGGCAGCAGAAATTCTTAAGACCAAAGAGCTAAGTGCTCAAATACTTGCTGATAACTGCGGACAAGATGTTGAGAAAGTATTGAAGGACTTTAATCGTGATTATTGGATGGATGCTCAAGAATCATTAGAGTACGGAATTATAGACGGAATTCTGGAATAATACATACAGAAATGATATAATTGTAATCCGATTATACCTATGGTAAGAAGAGATTTTATTGGTATTAGTGCTCTGGGGATGATCGGAGTTTCATTATCATCATTTTCTATGCTTCAGTTAGAATTCTCTAAAGATGATCTTATGGGAAAAAGCAATCCATCACTTTTTGGTGATGGATATAAGCTTCGAAAAGATGCTTATGAAGCTTTTCTTAAAATGAAGACTGAAGCACTAAAAAGTGGATTCAAAATAAAAGTTGTTTCCAGCTATAGAAACTATGCACACCAGAATCGAATCTGGGAACGTAAATACAAAAAGTTTACAACTGAAGGGTTATCTCCTATTAAAGCAATACAAAAGATTATAGAATATTCTACAATTCCTGGTACATCAAGACATCACTGGGGTACCGATTTAGATATTGTAGATGGTAATGCTGCACAACCCAAAGGATTGCTTCTTGCCGAGAATTTTGAGGGTGATGGTCCATTTTGTAAGTTTAAAGAATGGATGGATAAACATGCTAACTCTTTTGGCTTCTATCTTGTATATACAGATAAAGAAAACAGAAAAGGTTTTAAATATGAACCTTGGCACTATTCGTATGCTCCACTTTCTATTCCTATGCTAAAAGCATATCAGAAACTAGATATTGCTACAGAGTTAAAAAAGGCGAATTTACTTGGTAGTAACTTCTTCTCAGAAGACTTCATTAAACAATATATTACAGAGAATATATCCGATATTAACCCAGAATTATTATAGTAATATAAAATTCTTATTATTTTTATAATCCCCCATAAAAATGTTCCTTTTAACTCAAAATCACCTTTTTACTATTTCATCGCATCCTATGCTATGTGTAAAATTCTTCTTTTTCGGTTAAATCAAAAAAGTCAAGATGAATTCTATATACTAAAATTATACTATTTTAGTTATTTATTAAAATAAAGACCCCATACTAATGAAAACTTCTTTAATTAAATATTTTTGTGCTTTTATTCTTTTATGTACTGCCTTTTCTTGTTCTAAAGATGATGACAATACCATTACAGAAACTCCAAGTGAGGTTTCGATTACAGACGAAATACTAAAATTGGTAAATGAATACCGACAAGGTAAAGGGCTAGATGCATTAGCAAAAAATACAACTGCCGAAGAATTAGCTGCGGATCATACACGATATATGATTTCTAAAGGTAATATCAACCATGATAATTTTGATGCTAAATTCAAAACTTTACGAGAAAAGGAAAATGCTACAGGAATGGCAGAAAATGTAGCTAGTTTTTATCCCGATGCCCAAAGTGTTGTAGCTGGATGGATTGACAGTGAAGGACATAGAAAAAACATTGAGGGTAACTACACCCACACTGGTATTGCTGCTATAAAAGATGAAAGTGGCAGATACTACTATACACAAATTTTTTACCGCTAAACTCTGCAAACTCAACTATGCAAGGTTAGCACTAATCTTGTTCTTTAACTAAGAACGGTACCTCTAGTGGTTGCTTACTAAAAAGTGTTTTTTGCATTTTATTAGTAAGCAACTTTTATATTTATTAACTTTAAACTTTTCGATATCAAAATTAGTTTATAATGAGACGTGGCGGCTTAAAAATTAGAATATTAATAGGTTTAGCAATTATAGCATTTGCATTTTTCAAAAAATGTAATAATAAAACACTAAATCCCTATACGGATAGAGTACAAAATATTAATATGACAAGTGATCAGGAAATAGCTATAGGATTACAAAGTGCTCCTGAAATGGCCCAGCAACACGGAGGATTATACCCTGATCAAAAATTACAAAGCTATATCGATATGATTGGAAACAAATTAGTCAATTCGAGTATGGCAAAACAAACTCCTTACAAATATGAATTTCACTTATTAGCCGATCCAAATACTATTAATGCTTTTGCATTACCAGGAGGGCAAATATTTATAACCTATGCTTTGTTATCCAAATTAGAAAATGAAGATCAGGTTGCTGGTGTGTTAGGTCATGAAATTGGCCACGTATTAGGGCGGCATTCTGCAGAAAGAATAGCAGAACACGAATTTTGGAAAACTATATCTACTGGGGCATCAGTTGGTGCAGATGCTGGAGGAATTGTAAATGGCATCGGACAAAATGTTTTATTAAAAAATGGCCGTGGTGATGAATTAGAAAGTGATAAACTAGGTATTTTGTTTATGATCAATTCGGGCTACAATCCTGAAGAAATGATTGGCGTGATGAAAATTCTAAAAGCTGCTGCCGGACCTAACCGTACTCCTGAGTTTCAAAGCTCCCACCCTGATCCCGAAAATCGCATAGAAAAAATCAAAGAGGCAATACGAGAATATAGTAATGTGCAATAAAAAACCATTGCCTGTTTATATCAACAAGCAATGGCTTCAAAACTTATGACAGTTTCTCTAGAAGAGCTACTGCATCCTTAGCATTAGATAGCTTTGCAAATTTCATTGCTGTATAGCCTTTACTATCTCTGGTTTTGATATTTGCTCCATTTTTCACAAGCACTTTAATAATATCTGTACGGTTATATCGTGCAGCATACATAAGTGGGGTCATCCCGTCGGATTTTTGATTAACATCACTACCGAGTTCAATCAATTTTTTTACGGTTTCTAAATCTCCTTTTACAATTGCCATACAAAACGGACTTGTCTTATATGTTGAAAGATCATAATTATGACTGGCGGTAGTCACATTTGTTTCTGCAGCTATACTTACAGAGGTAATACACATAACCAATAAGGTTGCTAAAACTGTTTTTTTCATGATGAAATTGATTTTAAGTTATTTGATTGACTTATATACAGTACGACCTTAGAATCGATATCATGTTACACCTACTTTTGCCAAATAACACGAATTTAACTTTCTCATAACAAAATATTCTGATAAAATCGATGCATTTTTAAGCAATAAACCCGCCTACCATTACAAAATGATAGACGGGTTTATACAGGTTTTAAAACTAATTCTGAGTAATTATTTTTTCTTAAGCTCTGAGATCAAAGCCATAGCTTCTTTGGCTCCTGATATTTCTGCATATTTCATTGCAGTATAGCCTTTCGTATTTTTAAGATTGATTTTTGCACCGTTAGCAACCAAAAGTTTAATGATTTCTAATCTATTATAACGAGCTGCATACATAAGAGGTGTCATACCCTCCGAAAATTTATTTACTTCACTCCCTAATTCAACCATTTTTTTTACCATTTCATAGTCGCCTTTAGCGATTGAAATACAAAAAGGAGATACATTAATAATTTCTGTTTTTACAACCTTATACGATTTAAGGTTTTTCACGGGATCATTTGCTAAAACTAGACCAACCGTCATACACATTACTAAAATTGATAGCTTTTTCATTTTTTATTTTTATAAGTTCATTATTGATTTGCGCTATGTCAAAATTTGACGCCGCAAATGAATTACATTATTCTCATAAAAAACAGTCTAATTTTAAGAATAACTTACTTTTAACCTTCCCTACACAAATTCGTTAATAATTTCACAAAAAAGACGCGTCAGATAATATTACAAAAAGGTATAAATCACATAGGAATAACATAAGCTTTTTGTATGCTTGTAAGTGAAGTTGTAACTTTGTTTCTTATTTCATTTTTTTGAGATTCAAGTTCAAAAAATAACCAACCAAAAACCATAATTAAGAATACATTATGAACAAAAAAGTAATCCTGATGATCCTGGATGGATGGGGAACATCACCTGACCCTAAAGTATCCGCCATCGATCATGCAAACACTTCGTATATCGATAGTTTATACACTCACTACCCTAATGCTTCTTTACGTACAGATGGACTTCATGTAGGTTTACCAGATGGACAAATGGGAAATAGTGAGGTTGGTCATATGAACCTTGGGGCTGGCAGAATTGTATATCAGGATTTGGCCAAAATCAATATGGCAGTCAAAAACAACACTTTAAAAGACGAATCTGTTCTTCTAGATGCTTTTCGTTATGCCAAAGAAAAAAACAAAAATGTTCATTTACTTGGCCTGGTAAGCGACGGTGGGGTTCACTCTCATATCAATCATATTAAAGGGCTACTTG
Source organism: Aquimarina sp. Aq78 (assembly GCF_900299525.1). Lineage (GTDB taxonomy): Bacteria > Bacteroidota > Bacteroidia > Flavobacteriales > Flavobacteriaceae > Aquimarina. Next base: position 250,241 of record NZ_OMKA01000029.1, read on the forward strand.
ATGCAGCTCATTCTTATGAATTAAAAAATGTTTTCCTTCATGCATTTACCGATGGTCGTGATGTAGATCCTAAATCTGGTAAAAGTCACATTAAAAACATCCAGGATTACATGTCCAATACCACAGGCAAATTAGCTTCTATCATAGGAAGATACTATGCCATGGATAGAGACAAAAGATGGGAACGTGTTAAATTAGCTTATGACCTATTGGTAAATGGAATTGGAGAAACCAGCACTGATGCCTTGGATAGCATTCAAAATAGTTATGATAATGACATTACAGATGAATTTATCAAACCAATTATATTACAAGAAAATGGAGCATCGGTAGCCACAATAAATAATGACGATGTTGTAATTTTCTTTAATTTCAGAACAGACCGAGGCAGAGAGTTAACCGAAATGCTTTCTCAAAAAGATATGCACGAGTATAATACACACAAGCTTTCTTTACATTATGTTACAATGACTAATTATGATGAAAACTTTGAAGGTATCAATGTTATTTATAATAAAGATAATATTACTGAAACTCTAGGCGAAATCATTTCTAAAGCTGGCAAAACTCAAATTCGAATAGCAGAAACAGAAAAATATCCACACGTTACCTTCTTTTTTTCTGGAGGACAAGAAGAACCTTTTGATGGGGAATCCAGAATATTAAGAAATTCTCCAAAAGTAGCAACTTATGATCTTAAACCAGAAATGAGTGCTTATGAGTTAAGAGATGCCCTTGTACCAGAACTACAAAAAGGTGATGTCGATTTTGTATGTTTAAACTTTGCAAATGGCGATATGGTCGGGCATACAGGAGTGATGGAAGCTGCTATTAAAGCTTGTGAAGCCGTAGATCAATGTGTAAAAGATGTAGTAACCGCCGGACTAGAAAACCAATATTCTATTATTATGATTGCGGATCATGGTAATTGCGAAACTATGATTAATCCAGATGGCACACCACATACGGCTCATACGACTAATCCTGTTCCTTTTATTTTAATAGATAATGATCAGATAAAAGTAAAAGATGGGGTTTTAGGAGATATTGCTCCCACGATTCTTGAGCTTATGGGGATAGAAAAACCTAAAGCTATGACACAAGATTCATTACTAAAATAATCATCATTAAGATGCTTTCTATATAATCTTAAAGCTATTCTTAATAAGAATATAGTAAACAAAAAACACTCTTTATACAACTATGATAAAGAGTGTTTTTTATTTTTCAAAATTCTTTTATTACCTTAACCTAGATTATACCTCTTTATGTAAGTAAAAAAAGTGTAATTAATACGCAGCGAAACCCGATATTCTTGGTTATACATTATATGAGTTAAGCACTAACCCTTATTCATGAATATAAAAGAACAAGACAGACTAGTAAAAGCCTGTAAAAAGGGTAATCGGGATGCCATGGAAAAAATATACAACACTTTTGCGCCGCGAATGATAGCGGTGGGTCTTCGCTATTGTACAAATCAATCTGATGCAGAAGACATTGTACAAGATGCTTTTATTAAAGTGTTTAAAGGCATTCAAAAATATCGTCATAAAGGAACATTGGGGAGTTGGATTGAAAGAATTGTTGTGAATTGTGCCATTGATCATTGGCATAAAATGAAAAAAACGATTTATGTTGATCATGAAGATTTCATTAATAAAAATGAGATACAAGAACTAGAAGAGCCCGAAAAAGAGTATCTATCTAAGGAAATATCAATAGAGAAACTAAGAACCTTGATTAGTGATTTACCAGAACAGTATCGCTATGTTCTAAATCTTTATGCCATAGAAGGATATTCTCATAAAGAAATAGGAAAAATGCTTAACATTAAAGAGAGTACATCAAGATCTAACTATACTCGGGCAAGAAAGAAGCTATTAGAGCGTATGAGAAATAATGGAGTTGTAAAGTTTTAATGTTTAAAACCTAAATGAGTAACAAATGAAAGATGACAAAGACCTTTTAAAACCGCTTTTACGAGCAAAGTTTAAAAGTGATTCGGTTATACCATCGAAGGACAGGTTTGATGACATATACAATGCAGTACAGGAGCAAAAGGTTAAACGCAATTATATACCTTGGCATGAAATTACTGTAATTGCTATATTGCTTTGCGCTGTATTCATCTTGTATTATGTAATGAATGATACTACTTCAGAAAAAACAGACATCACTCCACCACTTAAAGAAAATATCGATTCTATCGAGCCAAAAAATGATCAAACTACAATCCAAACAGAAGAGCAACCAAAAATTATTGAAGTCAAACCTGTAGAATCCAATACAGATTCTAAATCTGTAAAAACAGCCAAAACAGAAACTTTTTCTATCGACTCTACCATTTTAGAACCAGACGAGGAAAGTAAAGAAAAAGGATTTATTGGAGTATCCTATATCGCTTCAGAAAAATATGCTTCAACAAAAAACACTAAGTATATTAAACTTCCTGATTCGAGTATAATGGTAATGAGGAAAAATAGTAAAGTTAACTTTAATACTTCAATACAAAGTTATCGAAGAGTTGATCTTATTGGTACCATATTCTTTTCAATACAGAAAAATGAATCAAAACCATTTGTTATACACGGAAAATATTGTAATGTTCAAGTTAGCGGAAATTCTTTTGCAATATCTACAGAAAAAGATGCTGATTATATCACACTTGTTAAAGGTTCTGCAGAAATAATCCATCGTAAAACTGGTGATAAACAAAAAGTAGTTTCGGGGCAAAGTTTTAGTATCAATAGCCAGGAAATTATTCTCCTTAAAAGATCTCCTAATCAATTTGCCTGGAAAACTGGTGTTCTACATTATAAAAATGTTAGTGTGAGTCAAATTATCCATGATTTAGGAGAAAACTTTGATGCCAAAATTAGACTAAAACGCAGTCCTTTACTCGATTGCAAATACACTGGATCTTTTAGCAATGCAACTACCGAAAAAGTCCTTGATGAATTGGCTAAGAAGTTAAATATAAAAATAGAAAAGGAAGGCGATATTTTTATAATTATAGGAGAAGGTAATTGCGCAGATTAAAAATTCGCATAACATAAAGATCTTCTTTGTAAACTCTAAAAAGATATTTTAACACATCTGATTCTTTTTAGTGCTTCTTACTATAAATACAACCCGTTGTGCATTTGAGATTTTTTATGCTATTAATTTCTAAATACACAACGGGTTATAAATACATTATTTGTATATTAAAAAACCGGTCTATAAAGTGTTTTATAGACCGGTTTTTAAAATTTGATATATTGTTCTATAAATCAAAAGTTATCGTTCCCTCTATTGAAGTAAGTACAACCTCGCGATCACAGGCCCCATCACCAAAATCAATATTAAAATTAACTCCAAAATTACTAGAATAATCTTGCGCTCCTTGTACAGGGTATTTAAGAAAGCTTACCCCTTCAAAACATGCCGCCTTATATACTATTGGAGATCCATCAACAGATTTTGATTTCACAAAGAAAGGTTCTTTTAAATTTTCTAATGAAGAAGATTCTTTCAAGGTAATAACCTCTTGCTCTGTAAAACGGTTTTCAAAAGAAAAATTTCTATTCGTAGTATAATGATATGTTTTTCCATCGGGAGCTGTAATAACTCCATCTATTTCTACATCAAATACAGGAATATCATTGGTGCTTTGTTCTTCATTTTTTTGAGCTACTCTATATCCATCAAAAATATACCCTCGTTCATATTGTACATTTTTAAACACTGCAGAATCCTTAAATTTAGATGGTAAATCTTCGGCTACATAGTATTCTAGGCTACCTGTCCAATCATCAAATTGACATTGATCTCCTGCATCATTCAAAATCATTTTACTGTAATGATCATATCCAGAAAAACCTGGGATAGGTTTTTCTGGATAAGGGATTAATAATTCAATAGAGAAACAAGTCCCTTTGCTGTTTTTGGATGATTTTTTAAGATCTAGAGAAGCTTGTTCTGAGATTTTTCCAAAATCATCCATAGCGAAGTTTACCGTTTTACTCAATTCAAATGTTTCTTTATTATTTTGTTCAGAAACACTATCATCAACATCATTTTTAGTACAACTCACTACTAGGCCAAAAATCAGGGCACAAATCAATAGTTTTTTCATGGTTTTCTTTTTTTAAGTGAATATTATCTTTGTTTTCTATTTATTAAACCTTAAAAAAATAAAAACGCTGCGTCGATACTTCATTATTTGTTAAACTAGCGTCAAATCATTGGATCAGACATTAGATTTTGTATATATTGGCTGGGGAAACAATTACGGATCAAAATGAGAAAAACATTTTTTTAGCTATTCCCATTTTTCTTTTTTCTTGCGGAAAGTTTGCAAGAGAAACTCTCGAAAAAGGTATGTTAGCCATTGTTTCTGAACAACCCTACAAAGATTGAATAATTCGATGACACCAAAAGAAAAATTAAACGCACTCGGACTCCAATTACCAGAAATATCAACTCCAGGAGGATCTTACGTATCTGTAAATACAAGAGGAAATATTGCTTATGTAGCCATTCAATTCCCTATTCGCAATGGAGAGTATTTATATCAAGGTAGATTGGGAGACACCATAACTACAGATCAAGGATATGAAGCTATGAAATTATGTGCTCTTAATGTTCTTGCCCAAATAGATGAGAAAATTGGCTTTGATGCTATTGAAGGGCTTAATCATATTGACGCTTATTTCCAGTCAAGTATTAACTGGGACGATTCTCCTATTGTGGTAAATGGTGCTTCAGACTTATTTATTGAAGTACTAGAACAAAAAGGTATACACACCAGAGCAATTTTTGGAGTGGATAAACTTCCCCGGAATTTTAGCGTGGGTCTAACTACATCATTTACACTAAAAACCACTTAAAAATACGCTAATCATTATCGTAAAAAAGTGAAATCTCAAAATAGAGTGGACTGTTAGGTAGAACAAGCATTATTCTTTGTAAATTTGCCTTCTTTTACCAAGGAATTGTTTACATATGATTATTACCAAAACACGTGAAGAAATAGAATTAATGCGCGAAAGTGCACTAATCGTATCAAAGACATTAGGGATGTTAGCCCCCGAAGTTAAACCTGGGGTAACTACGCTACATTTGGATAAACTTGCAGAAGAATTTATTAGAGATCACGGTGCAATTCCTGGTTTTTTGGGATTGTATGATTTTCCAAACACCTTATGTATGAGTCCCAATGCTCAAGTAGTTCACGGGATTCCGAATAATACTCCCTTGGAAGAAGGTGATATTATATCTATTGATTGTGGTGCTATTAAAAATGATTTCTATGGAGATCATGCGTATACCTTTCCTGTAGGCGAAGTATCAGAAGAAGTAGAACGTTTACTTCGCGTTACTAAAGAATCTTTATACGTTGGGATTGCAGAGCTTAAAGTTGGAAAACGAGTAGGTGATGTTGGGTATGCTATCCAAAAATTTACTGAAGAAGCGGGTTATGGTGTAGTTAGAGAATTAGTAGGTCATGGTTTAGGTCGAAAAATGCATGAAGATCCCGAAATGCCTAATTATGGTCGCCGTGGTAAAGGGAAAAAATTTATCGAAGGTATGGTGGTTGCTATTGAACCTATGACAAACATGGGAACACATCGTATCAAACAATTACAAGATGGATGGACTATTCTTACTGCAGATGGAAAACCAAGTGCTCATTTTGAGCATGATGTAGCTATAATTGATGGAAAACCAGAAATCCTATCAACTTTTAAATATATTTATCAGGCATTAGGTATCGAGTCTAATGAAGAAGATGCCTTTAGGCAAGAAGTGCTAACTGTATAGTATATATTTTTAGTACTCAAAAGCCTTCTTTATGTAGCTTTTCAAGATGAAAAAACTATTTAAATTTATACTTAATACTATCCCCAGGCCGCTATTGATTCGATTGAGTTATATAGCACGCCCGATATTATCATTATTTTTACGAGGAAACACATATACTGATCCAATTGATGGTAAGAGTTTTTCTCGTTTTTTGCCTTATGGATATGGTAAACAAAGAGACAACGTACTTTCTCCTTCGACTTTATCATTAGAACGACATCGGTTACTCTGGTTATTTCTAACTAATGAAACCGAATTTTTTACCACTCCCACCAAAGTATTACATTTTGCTCCTGAACAAGCATTTTATAAAAGGTTTAGAAATTTAAAACACCTTGATTATACGACTACTGATCTTAATTCTCCATTGGCAGATGTAAAAGCAGACATCTGCAATTTACCTTTTACTGATAATGAATACGATATTATCTTTTGCAATCATGTTTTAGAACACATCCCAGATGACACTAAAGCTATACAAGAAATTTTCAGGGTATTAAAACCAGGCGGAATGGCAATTCTACAAATTCCTCAGGACCTAAATAGAGATGTAACCTTTGAAGATAACAGCATTACAGATTCACAAGAACGAGCCAGGATATTTGGTCAATATGATCATGTAAGGGTCTATGGCCGGGATTATTTCGAAAAATTAAGATCTATTGGTTTTAAGGTCGATGAAGTAGACTACACCAATATTTTATCAAAAGAATGTGTAACAAAATACTGCCTTGCCCCTGGTGAGATCCTTCCTGTTTGTTATAAGTCTTAATACTTACTTTTCAGGAAAACCATTTACAGATAGTGTTTTTAATTCCTTATCCTGATCTTCATAAATAAAGTATGCTTTGAGTTCACGATGTGTTTCTAAGAATTTTTTTGAGCCTTCTAATCCCATCGACATCAATGCAGTTGCATATGCATCTGCTTCCATACAGGTATTGGCAATAATAGAAACCGCTAGAAGGTTTGATTTTAGAGGATATCCTGTTTTGGTATTCAAAATATGAATATATCGCTCTCCGTTTTCATCAATTTTATACTTTCTATAACCTCCAGAAGTGGCCATAGCTTCATCATGTAATGAAATCACCTTACTATAGGATTGCGTATCATCAAAATTAGGGTCTTCTACTCCTATTTTCCATGGTTTCTGTTTAATTACATTACTTCCTTTACCTCTAATCTCTCCTCCTATCTCAACCAGGTAATTTTCAAATCCTTTGTTTTCAAAAAATTCAGCAAAAACATCTACCCCATATCCTTTTGCCAATGCATTAAAATCGATATACGTTTTAGGGTCATCTTTTACAATTTTATTTCCTACCAATGTTACTTTGTTCAAACCAACCGATAACAACAAGCTATCTATTTTAAGGCTATCTAAAGAGATAATTTTTCCTTCTGGCCCAAAATCCCATGCATTTACCAAAATCCCAATAGTAGGATCAAAAGCACCATTGGTTTCTTTATATATTTTCTTAGAAGCAGTAAATACTTTTACAAAGTATTTATCTATCGTTACTGTAGTATCACCAGAGTTAATTCTGGATATATCAGAATCCTTGATATAAGTAGACATTGATCTATTAATAACATCAATCAAACTGTCATATTCTTTTTCAAAATCATACTCTTTATCATCTATAAACTGAACAGAAAAAGTGGTTCCAAAAGCTTTTCCATTAGTGTAGTTAAGGTGTAATTTAGTCCCCTTTTTACATGAGACAAACAACCCTATTACTATAACTATACCTATTTTTCGAATCATAATTTTAGTTCAAATGAGTTTCTATTGTTTGTAATCCTGCATATTCTAAAACATATTCTTCGTTTAAAAGCAACGGCTTATTTGGGTTTTCAGAATTTTGCAAACCAACACCTGCATAGAATACTTTTGCTTCTTGTTCTATAGCATGTTTTTTAAACGACTCCATCCAGATGACATCATAATTATGAGGGTTATCTGGATACGAAACTACTTTAACAAGTACGAAATATCTTTGATTAGATGTATCAACACACACAAACTGCGGATGTTTTCCCAGAGTGCTATTAATTGCAATAAATTCGAAACCTTTTTTTTCTAATTCTTCACCTACAATATTCATTGCAAGGTTATGTAATTCTTGTTTGGTAAGTATTCTGGCCATAGGATGACAAAGATATTATTTTGGAAACGTTATTCAGAATTATGCTGTGAGTAAATTTATAGCCTTATAAAATATCATAAAACGTAGTTATTATTTTATGCATTCAGAGAAATTATTGTATGTTTAATGTGAGAATTTAGTAGTCCTGAAAAAGTCTATAAAATTATCTTTCTTAGTTTATTAAAATTCTTAACCCTTTTTAATGTAATAACCGTATTAAGCACACCCTATGGAAAATAAAATTACTTTGGCCGGATTAGATTTTGTAATTAATTTTTGTAACAAAATAAATGCTCAACCTATTCCCCTGGCAGAAATCCCACAACAATCTTTAGCTAATATATATGCCAATCCCAAAGGAGAAAGGCATTATATTGTTAATATTATTTCATTTCTACCCGTTAAACTTGATCATTTAGAAAACACCAGTAGTGGTTTGTTTTTAAATGAAGAAAAAACCATATTTTTTAACTATAATGGAGTTACAGATGTAAAAACCAGTATACATACCGAAAGTGGCTTAGTCGTTTCCAGAGATTTTAATATTGTATATGATTCTACAGATCCTATTCCTTCAGAATTTGATATGTACCATATACAGATAGATTATAAAATTGTGTCGCTGAGAACACAGAGTGTAGAAGCTATTGTAGTACATGATAAAAATTTAGATCCCGAAACCGATAGAGGTACAGTGACTACCCCTGCAACGAGTAACCAATAAAATGTATAAAGCGATTATCATATCGTGTGCACTTCTGGGTGGCACTTATATATATGGTCAGTCTCAAAAAACCACCAAACTCAATTTATTTTATAAGCATCTGGATGGTTATTGTAAAGAAAAGGTTGTGGTTACTGATTTTTGTAGCGCTATTGGTTTTTATCGAAATCTTCAACTAGATTCTTGTTATGTATATGCAGGCAAGGCTTTAGAGGTGACCAAAAAACAAGAAGAACTGGACATCTTGTATTATATACAGGGAGTTAGTGCTATTAACAAGAAACTTTTTGTAAAATCCCTCCAAAACATGAACAGTATTTCTGAAAACTTTAAATTCTTAGGACTAAAAGATCATAAACTTGGAGAAATACACTTGGTTTTAGAAAATTATGATCAATCAATACACTATTATACAAAATGGCTGAATCAGGATATGCGAACTAAAGATGAAGTTTTTTTGAAAACAGCATATCACAACATGGGCGTTTCCCATTTACATAAAAAAGATTATGTAAATACAAAGCATTACTTTTCTAAAGAGTTAGCCTTAATCAAAAAGGAAGATACTGCTCTTATTATTCGAGCCAAAATGGAATTTGCCAACGCCTATTATAGCCAGTATAAAGATGAAGAAGCGATCGCTTTATTCAAAGAAGCCTACCAATTAGCTGCACTATTTCATGATGTCAAACTCAAACAAAACGCTGCCAAAAACATGGCGGTGGTAGAAAAAAACAGAAAACGGTATCAAGAAAGTGTCGCTTACTATATAGAATATGGGAAGTGGAAAGATTCTATCTGGAACAGAGATAGAATCTGGGAGCTTACCGAAAAAGACAAACAACTTGCCATTGCACAAAAGGAGCAAGAAATACGGTTACAGGATGAAAAAATAAAGCAGCAAAAAACACAACGTAACGGTCTAATTATAGGCAGTTCGCTCTTACTCTTGTTTATTGGTGTTCTGGGCTATTTTTATAAATTGTTAATTGGTAAAAAGAAATTGATTACAGAACAGAAAGAACAACTAGATATCGCAAACACAACCAAAGATTATCTGTTTTCTGTAGTCTCGCATGATTTACGATCTCCTGTTAATGCATTGAAACGACAGCATGAAAAATTGCTGGATTACATAACAGAAAAAGATTTGTTGGGAATCAAAAAAACTACGGATACTGCAATTACCCTAACAAAATCTACCAGTCATTTATTAAACAATGTACTGCACTGGTCGTTAGAGCAAAGTGAACAATTATTTTTTGAACCCGAAACATATCCTTTAAAACCCATTCTTGAACATGTTATAAGTGATTATGAGTATTTGGCAACAACCAAAGACATTGTACTCCAAACCTTATTAGATGCATCTATTTTGGTTACGGTTGACAAGGAATCTTTAAAAATTGTCATTCGTAATATTCTTGACAATGCTATTAAATACACCAAAAACGAAGGAAAGATCACGATATCATCTGGTGATCACACTGCGAACGAATGTTTTATTGAGATTAAAGATACTGGGGCAGGTATTCCTCCAGAGATTTTAGCCAAAATCAACTCATTACATGATATTACCACTGATAAAATTGATCGGTCTAAAGGAGTAGGTCTTGGGTTATTATTATGTCATACACTCGTTAAAAAAAATAATGGGCAAATACTATTTGATAGCGAGTCTGGTAAAGGAACAAGGATCAAAATTGTATTACCAAAAGGAATTGATTAGTTATAAAAGCCTGTAATAGGTACTTAATGCACCAAAACCATTACCGATGTGGTTTGTGAAATGTATATAGATGAAAACATTAAGATTATTAGTATTAGAAGACGAAGACGAAGAAGCTAAAGAGATTTCAGAATTTTTAAACAATAATAATTTTGAAGTGACGAGAGCCTCAACCATACAGGATGCTGAAAGAAAAATACAGGATCATTTTTTTGATATGATCATTTTGGATATTATGATAGACGGGAAACCAGATGGTATTGTTTTGGCACAACAGATTAATGAGCAACAACTTAACATTCCTTTTTTATTTTTGACCAGTACGCAGAGTAAACATTTTTTTGACCTGGCTAAACTCACACAACCAGCAACCTATTTACTTAAACCATATAACACATTAGAGCTTTTATTTTCTATAGAGCTTGCTATCGAAAAGCACTATAAACAATCTAATACCTTAAGTTTTAACTCAGAAAATGCAGTACTGAGCCCTACTTATATTTTTGTAAAAAAGAATAAAAGTGTTATGAAATTAGCTATAGAATCTATTCATTATATTGAGGTAAAAGAAAAATATTGTAATCTGATAAGTGAAGAAGGTAATTTTTTGATTAAGCTATCCTTAATAAAAGTAAAAGAGTTATTATCAAATCCAAACTTTACACAAGTGCATCGTAATTTTTTGGTCAATATTAAAAAAATTAAAGAAATCTACTTTGAAGACAATCTTATCATATTGATGGACGATGCCAAAATTCCATTTAGCGAACGTTATAAAGCTTTATTTATAAAGGATAACGATATATTAAACTAAATGAATTGTATTACAGGGTATATATCCATTAGCACCAAAAAACAAAGAATTTATGCTTTTCTTAAATATGGCTGCTCCTGCCATAACGGAAAACCCCCATTTCACCATCAGCAGAAGCAGCATATTTTCTATAAAAACTAAATGTATGAACGTTTTATTTTATTTAACTAAATACAAATTCTATAAATGTTTTTAATCGTAAAAAACCAATCTTTATAATTCGTTTTCAAATTACTATTTCCTTCTTCGTGCTCTTTTAATTGGTTATCCAATCTAGCTTCATTATCATTTCCATTATAAAATTAATCAGAAATACGCCATCTCATGAAAACAATGCCATAAGCGTTAAAAACTAAAGCATAAGTGTATCTAAATTGGGTATAACTTATAAGAAATGATCTAATAAAAATGGGAACAACTATTTACTTAAATCTAATAAACTGCGCTTTATCAAAATAATAACTAGGTGTGTATACAGGTTGATTTTCATCAAATCTATACCATGGTGAGATCGTAGTATCTTCAAAATTTTTAAGTAAGCACACATTCTGCGCCGGTGTATTTCCTTGAGCCAGAAGATACATCTTATTTCCTTTTTCGTTTACAATTTCATCTACAACAATCTCGATATGACCGGGGGAACCAGGTTTTACCAGCATATCACCAATTCGTATATCTTTAACAGATATCTTTTTTAGCTCATTATGCATCGATAATGTTCCTGCATAGGTATAGATCAGGTTTAAGTATTTATAAAAATTAGCTTTAGAATAATTGGGTGATGCCGTTTTATGAAATGTTACTTTATTGCCTTTTATTTTTGGGCGATATCCTTGTGCATATTTACTCCATGAGCAATAATGACCCGAGGTAAAATTAAACCCAATTTCGTCTTTTCTGTTTTGCTCCCACAAATACTCTGATCGAATTCTCATCAATGCATCTGCACATTGTTGCAATCCATTTGATGGAACCGGAACTTCCAGAATTGCTTCGTGCCAATTCTGAGCAAAATATTCGCTGTCATCATAATTTATGATCTTACTTCCATAAGGTTTTAGCGGATAATGACGCAAGTATCTCTGAAATGAACCTTGTGCATATTCAACCCTCTTATACCCTTCTGGAATCATAACTCGAGTTGAGATAGAATCTCCCTCCTTATTAACGTGATCAGGTGTTTTAATTACACTTGTTACAGCACCTTTTATGTGATTAGTTACCATTTTACCTTTTGAAGTATTTCTCAATATCAAAAACAAAATGATTACTATAATTAGGGATACTATATATTTCTTCATAACATCATGATTAGTACTAATTCTACCCGTTGTGCATTTGAGGTTTTTTAATTCAAAATTTATCAATTCAAGTGCTTCGACCAACGGAAGAAGTGTATCGAGAATAGAATTTTGATTCAAAAAAGTTATTCTCGATACAATTTTTCTTCATTCTATTCCGAAAAACCACTCGAATTGACACTTTTTTATGCTATTAATTTCTATCTGCGCAACAGGTTAATTCTTTATTTTTTCATATTCATCAGAGGTATAGGCTTTGATTAATTTATCAATTTCATAAAAAGTTATTTCTGAAATACACGTGTCATTATATATTGCTCCAACATCATCAACTTCCATAATTTCAAATTCAATGGCCACAAAATCGTTATACCCCATATGCTGAATATAGTTTTGACTAATATCAATATATTGTGGGGAAATCGATACTTTAGACAAAGAATCTTTTCTGAAACTTACATCTTTCCATTCATCAATTATATATTCTGAATCTATTCCTACTCCTATGGTTCTGATAGTAATATTAGCAACTCTATTATTGTTATACCAAGTTTCTTTAGATTTCGAATATCCCGGAACTATTCTAATTACATAAGGCAAAGCACTCTTATTTTTAAAAGTAATCCTAATTTTTTCTCCTATACCAGAACCTGAAAGACCTTCGACCCACGCTGTATGATCATTGTCATCTATAAGGTTATTTTCAGAATAATCCTGATTTTTACTTCGTAAAACACTAGTGGCCTTACAAGTATCAACCATCAATCGTTTTAATGTATATTTATTATGAAACGCTCCATCAAATTCAACGATAGTAATCAAAGAATCTCTGGATATTTTTATGTTTTGAGAAAACAAAGACTGACCAACCATACCGATCAAAAAAGAAACCAATACCGATAAAAATGAGTGTTTTAGTTTATCCATAATCAATACTGTATTAAAAACCTTGGTATCCAAAAATAAAAAAACCGGTATAATTACTTATACCGGTTTACAGTGAATTATCTAAATATTTTCCTGATTATCAGAAAATAGTAGTAAATGCTAGATTTTATCCTCCAAAATCATCGAATCTAATATGCTCATCTGGGATACCAAAATCTTCTCCCATTTTTTGAACAGCTTTATTCATTAATGGTGGTCCACAGAAGTATAGCTCTATATCTTCTGGAGACTCATGATGATTTAGATAGTTATCGATTACACAATTATGTATAAATCCAACAAATCCATCTCCTTCGGCATCAATATCGCTTTTAACTTTCCAGTTATCTTCTTCTAATGGTTCTGATAATGCAAGGTAAAACTTAAAGTTAGGGAAATTCTTTTCTAAATCATAGAAGTGATCTAAGTAGAACAATTCACGTTTAGAACGACCTCCGTACCAATACGTTACTTTACGACCAGTTTCTAAGGTTTTGAATAGATGATACAAGTGAGAACGCATTGGCGCCATACCTGCTCCTCCTCCAACATAAAGCATCTCTGAATCTGATTCATTAATAAAGAATTCTCCGTAAGGGCCAGAAATAACTACTTTATCTCCTGGCTTCTGAGCAAAAATATAAGATGAAGCAACTCCTGGGTTTACATCCATCCATCCATTTTTAGATCGATCCCATGGTGGTGTAGCAATACGTACATTAAGCATTATCTCTCTTCCTTCTGCAGGGTAAGAGGCCATAGAATAAGCACGCTCTACAGTTTCATCATTTTTCATCACTAGTGGCCATAGACCAAATTTATCCCATTCTGCCTGAAACTTATCTGGAGTTTCATGCTCTTCTGGATGCGCAGTGATATCAATATCCGAATATTTAATTTCACATTGTGGAATCTCAATTTGGATATATCCTCCTGCTTTATATCCCATATCTTCAGGAATACGAACTACAAATTCTTTGATAAAGGACGCTACGTTATAATTACGTACAACCTCAGCTTCCCATTTCTTAATTCCGAATACTTCTTCCGGAACTTCGATATTCATATTTTGTTTCACCTTAACTTGGCAGGCTAAACGTGCTCCATGCTGTAACTCTTTTCGCGAAAAATGAGGCGTCTCTGTTGGTAATGCTTCTCCACCACCTTCTAATACGTGACATTCGCACTGGATACAAGTCCCACCACCACCACAAGCGGATGGTAAAAATATTTTCTGAGCTCCTAAAGTTGATAATAATGTCCCTCCTGAAGCTACTTCAATTTCTTTTTCGCCATTAATGGTAATCTTTACAGGTCCAGATGGTAGTAACTTATCTTTTGCAAATAATAAGATTCCTACTAAAACAAGAATCAGCACCAAAAACGAAATAATGGTTATCGCTATTGTTCCAGCGGTAGATGCTAAAAATATCATATTATTTAAGTATTGTAACGTTAGTATTTTCGGCTACTTCTTTTGTAGTCTCTTTTTTTTCAACCTGAACAGCTTTAGGCTCTTTTTCTTCTTCTTCGCCTCCTGTTAACATTCCTCCAAAGCTCATAAAGCCAATCGCCATTAATCCTGTAAGAATAAATGTAATCCCTAACCCTCGTAAAGGGGCTGGCACATTAGAGTATCTGATTTTTTCACGGATCGCTGCGATAGCAAGAATAGCTAAAAACCATCCTATTCCTGATCCTATACCATACACTGCTGCGTGAGAAATAGTTGCAAATTCTTTTTGTTGCATAAACAAAGATCCTCCAAGAATTGCGCAGTTTACCGCAATTAATGGTAAAAATATACCCAGAGAGTTATATAAGGATGGTGAAAATTTCTCAACTACTATCTCTACCAATTGTACCATAGTAGCAATAGTTGCAATAAACAATATAAAGGTTAAGAAACTTAAGTCATAATCTGCATATTCTGGTCCTAACCATACCAAAGCGCCTTCTCTAAGAATATATTTATCTAACAAAAAGTTTAGCGGTACTGTAATTGCCAATACAAATATCACTGCAGCTCCCAGTCCTACCGCAGTAGATACTTTTTTGGATACAGCAAGGTATGAACACATTCCTAAGAAGAATGCGAATACCATATTATCTATAAAGATCGATTTTAAAAATAATTCTAAATATTCCATGTCTCTTTATTTTAATGATCTTCTATTAATGCTTTATTTCTACTTCTCTGGATCCAAATAATAATTCCAACAGTAATTAACGCCATAGGTGCTAATACCATAAAACCATTATTTTCATAACCTATAGCATACAATCCGGTCTTTTCGATTGGATCACCTAATACTTTAGCACCAAATAATGTTCCTGATCCTAATAACTCTCTAAAGAAAGCTACTATAACCAATAATACTCCATAACCCGCAGCATTACCTACACCATCTAAGAATGATTTCCATGGACCATTACCTAAAGCGAATGCTTCAAAACGTCCCATGATAATACAGTTGGTAATTATCAATCCTATAAATACAGAAAGCTCTTTACTTAATGTATAAGCAAAAGCTTTTAATACTTGATCTACTACTATTACTAAGGCTGCTACCACCACCAATTGAACAATAATTCTAATTTTTGAAGGGATAATATTTCTCATCAAAGAGATGACTACATTACCTATTCCTAATACAAAAATTACTGAGATTGCCATTACAATCGAAGGTTTCAATTGTGCAGTAATCGCCAAAGCTGAACATATTCCTAATACTTGAATAGTAATTGGGTTATTATCGGCAAGAGGGTCTGTTAATAATTTCTTGTTTTTCTTCGAAAACAAAGGCTCTTTAGGCTCTTTTACTTTAACTTTTTCTTCTGTTACTTCAGCCATCTGTTATTTTTTTAAAGTTTCGAAATAAGGTTGATACATCTTTATTCCTTTCTTTACCATTGCTGTAACACCATCACCTGTAATTGTTGCTCCGGCCATGGCATCTACTTCATTATCACTTTTATCTACATTTTTAGGATCTGCATTTCCTTTTTTAACAGTAATTCCTTTATAGTTTCCTGAAGCATCCAATATACTTTCTCCTATAAAATCATCTCTAAAATAAGCTTCCTTAATGTTAGCACCTAATCCAGGAGTTTCTCCTTTGTGATCAAAAAATGCTCCTTTTACAGTTTTAAACTCTTTATCTAAAGAGACATAACCCCAAATTGCATCCCAAAGACCGTTACCTCTCATAGGAACCACATAAAACTCTTCTCCGTCTTTCTTACCTATAAACAAAGGAAGTTTTCTTTGATAATTAGCATCTTGCTTAATTTTATCATTTTCCTTTTTCACTTCTATACTAAAAGCGTCACTTGTTTTCTCTGCAGAACTACCAGTAATGATATATTGCTCATCACCAACATATTTATCGAACAACTCCTGTGCTTTTTCTGCAGGCACAAATTCATTAGGATCTTCTGTATCTGCAATACCCATTGCAAACAAAATATTCTGCTGTTTTTCTGTACGCTTATTAGCATCTATTCTACCTTTCAATGAAGATGCAGTAAATGCTAATAATGAACCAACCACAACTACCATTGCAATGGCAAATATGATCGTGTATGAATTTTTATCTGTATTCATCGCCATGATTAAGCCGTTTTTAGTTTTAAACGTTTCATTCTTTTCTTGATATTACCCTGAACCACGTAGTGATCAATAGTTGGAGCAAATACGTTCATTAATAGAATTGCTAGCATTACTCCTTCTGGATATGCAGGATTGAATACTCTGATTAATATAGAGATAAATCCAATCAAGAATCCATATATCCATTTTCCTTTATTCGTTTGTGATGCAGTTACCGGATCGGTAGCCATAAATACAACTCCAAAAGCAAAACCACCGATAATTAGATGATGCCAGAATTCTGTACTCATCAAACTATAGAATTTACTTCCTTCACTAATCCATCCTGCGTTTACAACTCCATTAAAAATTAATCCCATAGCTAAGGCTCCAAGAACGGCACTTGCCATAATTCTCCAACTTCCAATCTTGGTAAAGATTAAGAATAACCCTCCTAATAAAATCAATACTGCAGAAGTTTCGCCTACAGAACCAGGAATAAATCCTAAAAACATATCAGCAACTGAGTATGAAATTTCTTTTCCTTGTGCTAAGCTTCCCAGAACAGTTTCTCCAGATATTGCATCTAACTGTGCTCCACCAGCTATTTCGCTAGCTCTTTCTACAGCACCATGCACCCATACTTTATCTCCAGACATCCATGTTGGATAAGCGAAGAATAAAAATGCTCTTATTGTAAGTGCTGGATTCAGGATATTCATACCTGTTCCTCCAAATACTTCTTTACCAATTACTACTCCAAAGATTACTGCAACTGCCAGCATCCATAATGGAGTATCTATTGGAACAATTAATGGTACTAGCATTCCTGTAACCAAATATCCTTCTTCTACTTCATGTCCTTTTATTACCGCAAATAGAAATTCTACTCCAAGTCCAACCCCGTAAGAAATAACAACTAATGGTAATACTTTCCATAGTCCAACAACAAGATTATCAATTGACCAGAATCCTGCACTAAAAAAACCATTAGCTACAGCTTCTATTTCTCCTGCTGCAAGATGATGTTGATATCCTGCATTAAACATTCCAAATATTAAACATGGTAATAATGCCATGATCACCGTATTCATGGTACGTTTTAAATCATCTGCTCCACGAACATGAGATCCAGAATGTGTAGTTTCATTAGGTAAATACAAAAATGTATGGATTGCATTAAATGCAGGAGCCATTTTTTTGCCTTTATACTTAAGTTTTAGTTTATGTAATTTATCTTTTAATCCCATAGCACTATCCTATTTCTTTTAACATTAAATCTAACCCTTCTCTTATGATTTGCTGATGTGGTTGTTTAGAAACACATACAAATTCAGTTAGGGCAAAATCTTCTGGAGCAACCTCATACATACCTAACTGCTCCATTGCATCCAGATCATTTACCGCACAAGCCTTAAGTAACTGCAATGGGTAAATATCTAAAGGAAATACATTTTCATAATTTCCTGTAACTACAAAAGCTCTATGCTCACCATTTGTATTGGTAGTAAGTTCATACTTTTTATTAGGAAATAACCAGGAAAAAGTAAGTGCTCTAGAAGGTGAAATCTTATTGAAAATAGGTTTATTCCATCCAAAAAGTTCATAATCGTCTCCTTCGGGAATAACTGTTATGGTATTATGATAATATCCAAGGTAACCATCTGGTTTTACATTTTCTCCTGTAAGCACATCTCCACTAATCACTCTAATATTTCCTTCATCATGTACTCCAGAAGTGTATACTACTGATGACACCTCTGCCCCAATCTTAGTTTTAAAATACTTAGGAGCTTTAACAGAAGAACCTACCAAAGCTATTGTTCTTTCTGCATTATATTTTCCAGTTAATAATAATTCCCCAATAACTACTAAGTCTTGTGGATTTACTACCCAAACTGTTTCTCCTTTATTAATAGGATCTATTTTGGCCATTTGTACACTCACATTCCCTGCAGGATGAGGTCCTGAAACGTTATGAAGTGTGCTATTCTCTAAGCCAGATAGTGGTGAGTTTCCTTTTTTACCAACAGAAATATGTACTTTACCTTCAGTTAATTTGCTTAAAGCAGTAACTGCAGCTTGAAGTTCTTTTTCTTTCCCTTCTAGTATGTAATCACTATCTGCCGCAAGTGGAGCAGTTGTATATCCTGAAACAAAAATAGCTTTTGGAGCTACATCAGGGTTAGCAATTACGTCATACGGACGTTGTTTAATAAATGGCCAGCAACCTGATGCTAAAAGGTGGGTTTTAATATCATCCCCACTCATAGAATTCACATCCTTTACACCAAAGTCTGCATATTTCTGTTCCTTGTCTCCAAGAATCTTAAAAGCTAAAATCTTTCTTTTGGCACCACGTACAATCTCTATTACCTCTCCACTGACAGGAGAAGGAAAAAGCATTTTTTCATTAGATTTTGAATAAAAAAGTGGTTCGCCGGCTTTAACTTCTGTACCTTGTTTAGCAACAACCTTTGGCACTATACCGTGAAAATCATCAGGCCTAATTGCGTACACATTACTTCTGATGGCGTCTACAGTAACTTTTTCTGCTTCGCCAACGAGTTTAATGTCTAAGCCTTTTCTGATACGAATGTCTTTTGACATATTTGTAGTCTATGTTAATTAACTAAAAAAATCGTGCAAATTTACTAATTAAAACACGTAAGTGAAAGCTGGTTCTCCTATAAGATAATTATTTATAATGTTTCTAAATAATGATTCGTAACTAAAAAAAACACTCTCCATTCTTTAGGCACACATTTTGCTTATATTTATACCCGTAATTCTCTATATGATGTCACAAAGACCTAAACCATCCCTATTACTTCTATTACTACTTATTAGTGTTCCTAATCATTTTTTTGGACAATCATCTATAAGTGAAACCAATACTGCCAATCACATTAAAACAATCCAACTACTTACGGGTGCAGAATTTTCTGGAATACCTATCCTTAAACTTGGAGCTCCTTTTAGAATTACTTTTGATGACATTAATGGCGATGAATCTGATTATTATTACAGAATAAGTCATTATAACTTTGATTGGACACCCTCTTCTTTATACAAGAATGAATATCTGGATGGTTTTGACGAAATCAGGATTGTAACCTATGAAAATTCTTTCAACACATTACAGATGTATAGTCATTATAGCCTAAGTATTCCAAATGAAGATACCAGAAGGCTTAAAGTAAGCGGAAACTATCTCATAGAAATATATGATGATAATGATGAAGTGGTGTTCTCTAGAAAGTTTATTGTTTACGAGCCTTTAACATCAGTAAAAGTGTACACAAAGAGATCCAGAGATCTCAAACACATAGATACCAAACAATCAGTTCAATTCGAAATAAACTCACCAAATGAAATTTTAAGAAACCCTCGACAAACAGTAAAAACCTTAGTAATGCAAAATAACGATCTCAAAAATGCGATTACTAATCTGGTCCCTCAATTTACCATTGCTAATAGCCTAGTATACAAATACGATCAAGAGTCTAGTTTTTGGGGCGGAAATGAATACTTATTTTTTGACAGCAAGGACATTAGAGCTTCTACTGTAAGTACGCGAAGCATAGAACTAAGAGATATCTACCACAATTATCTATATTCTAATCGGGTTAGAGCTAATCGAAGATATACGTATAACCCCGATATCAATGGTAATTTTGTTATCAGAAATCTAGATGCCGAAAATAATAATGTTGAAGCAGATTATGTTTGGATGCACTTTTCACTAGAGTGCTACGAACCTCTGGAAGGAGGAGAAATTCACCTTTATGGTAATTTCAACAACTATACTCTTGATGAATCAACACTTCTTCAATACGATAAAGAAAGTGGCGGATACTTCAACAAAAGCATTTTTAAACAGGGATTTTATAATTACAAATATGTCCTCTTAAGACCAGATGGAACTATAGATCCAGGTTTTATTAGTGGTAATTTTGATGAAACTGAAAATGAATACACAGTGATACCTTATTACAGAGCTCCCGGAGCACGTTATGACAGGGCTATCGGAAAAGGAATAGGGAACTCAGCTACTATTACAAATTAAGATAACTGCATTCATCTTTTAGGCTTGTTTAGCTTCTTTTTATTCTACAACAGCAATTTTAAGAGATTTGCTCAGATTCTCAATCATTTTATCCATAAACACCACTTTTTCTTCAAAAGAAAAAAATTTAACCTTGCATTTCTACAAGAGTTATTCGTGCTATATCTACACTTTCTACAAAACAGCTATTAAGAACAATATATTTCAAAACAACAGCTCAAATACACTTCACTATACAAATCTTTAGTCGAACACTAATTCTACGTGATTTATTAAATACAACCAAATTAAACCATACAATAAAATCAGTTTTTTTATTGTTTACATTATTACAACTCTCTTAAAACCACTCATAATGAAAACTTTACTTAAAACTTATCTATTCATTATAGTCACACTATCAACCTGTGGTTATATTCATTCACAAATCACTTACAAATCTATTTTTCCAAATATTAGTTTTGAATTCCCTGTAGAAATTCAATGTATAAACAATGGATCAGATCGAATGTTTGTTGTAGAACAAAACGGAAAAATTAAAGTATTCCCGAAAAATGAAAATGTAACCTCATCACAAGTAAACACCTTTCTTAACATTACAGATCGTGTTCAATTCTCTAACGGTCAAGAATTAGGACTTTTAGGTTTTGCTTTTCATCCTAATTATAGTAGTAACGGCTATTTTTATGTGTACTACACTAAAAACAGTCCTGTTTCTGGTATTTCTACACGAATGGTGTTATCTCGTTTTACCGTTAAAACAGACAACCCTAACCTTGCAGATCCCAATAGCGAACTCATACTCTTTCAATTTGACAAAAATCAAGATAACAGCAATCATAATGGAGGAAAAATAGGGTTTGGCCCAGATTCTTATCTTTATATCTCTTTTGGAGATGGTGGTGGAGCAAATGACCCTAAACGCAATGGACAAAACAAAAATACTGTATTCGGAAGTATATGTCGTATTGATGTTGATCTTGACGGGAGCAACCCTGTAGAAAGCAACCCTATTTTACCAAATGGCAATTATGAAATCCCAAGTGACAACCCATTTGTAGGAACTGATGGCTTAGATGAAATTTATGCTTATGGAATTAGAAATACCTGGAAATTTTCTTTTGATAAACCTACAGGAAGAATGTGGGGAGCAGATGTAGGACAAAATGCATTTGAAGAAATTAATCTTATCAAAAATGGTAAAAATTATGGATGGAGCAGGTTCGAAGGCACCTCTGTAGCCAACAGTAATGTAATTATTTCAGGCCCTGTAGAATCTCCAATATTTAATTATAACCATAACCAAGGTGATGTTTCAATTACTGGAGGTTATGTATATAGAGGTTCCAAAATTACCAGTCTAACCCCCGATATCAATTCAAAATATATTTTTAGCGACTATGTAAGTGGTAGAGTTTGGGCATTAAATTACAATCCCTCTACAGGAAATACCTCCAGCGAATTATTATTTAAAACCAATGGATTATATATCTCTTCTTTTGGTCTGGACACAGAGGGGGAATTATATTTTAGCAGCTATGGAAACAATGCCAAAATATACAAGCTCACTGATGGGAACACATCACCTCCAGGTACTGTAGTAAATGGAATCGGATCTTGGAGCTCACTAAACCAAGGAGTTAACGGAGGTGTGCAAGCAATAGCATCAGACTCTAATGGAAACATATACCACGGAGGCAATTTTAGTAAAGCAGGAAATATAAATGCGAATAATATTGCTGTGTGGAACAAAAACTCTGGCTGGTCTACCTTGGGTAGTGGAGCAAACGGCAGTATCAATACATTAAAAATTGCCTCAAACGGAAATCTGTATGCAGGTGGAGTTTTCACCAAAATTGGCGGAATTAATGCGAATAATATTGCAGTATGGAATGGATCACAATGGTCTGCATTAGGTTCTGGAATTGATGGAACAGTTGCTGTAATAGAAACAGATAGCAACAATAATGTTTTTGTTGGCGGAGTATTTAAAACCATTAATGGGACTACAGTAAGAAATATTGCTAAATGGAATGGTAGTCAATGGTCAGCATTAGAAGATGTAACAAATAAAAAATCAGGAACTAATAACGAAATTCGATCCTTAGCAATAGGGAGTGATGGAACTTTATATGTAGGAGGTAATTTTGATGAAGCAGGAGGTAATATAGCTAAAAGAATTGCAACATGGAACGGATCTAATTGGGGAACATTGGGAGATGGAACCAGTGGGTTTGTTGAAGCTATAACAACCACCCCAACCACTATCTATATTGGTGGAAATTTTGCTCTTGCAGGAAATACAACCGTAAATAGAATTGCAAAATGGAACATCGCAACCAATAGCTGGTCAAAACTAGGTAATGGAGTTAACAACAATGTCCGCTCATTACTTCATGATGGAACTCATTTATACGCTGCTGGAGCTTTTACTACTGCCTCTGACAATAACAGTAATAAAATTGTCAACAATATCGCTCAATGGAGTGAAAACAACGGATGGAAAGCTTTAGGAACCAATACCAACGTTGGTGTTGATATCATCATTAACGCTATAACACTCTCTTCTCAAACTAAAGAAATATTTGTTGGTGGCAATTTTTCCAAAGCAGGAGCTATAAATGCTAAAAACACTGCTTCATGGAGCAACTCACCAAACACCTCATGCACAGCAACTGTACCTACAGAAGTATCTTCTTCTGCAGTGGGATCTGACACAGCTACTATTGGTTGGACTGCAGTAGCTGGTGCAACTTATGACCTACGCTACAGACAAACAGGAACAACAACATGGACAACTTCTGCAGAAAATGGAACTTCTAAAGTCATTTCTGGATTAAACCCTTCTACGGCTTATGAAGTACAGGTAAGAAGTAAGTGTACCGATGGAACTACTTCTAATTATAGTAGCTCTACTAATTTTACAACTACAGATGTACAACTCAACTACTGCGCCTCTAATGGGCAAAGTATAACAGATGAATATATCAGTAATGTAAAATTAGGAACCATCAATAAAACATCGACTGGAGGAAGCGGTGGATACAACGATTTTACTGCTGAATCTACTAATCTTTCTAAAGGAAATGCTAACACTATTACTATCACTCCTACTTGGACAGGAAGAAAATATGATGAAGGATACAGTGTATGGATTGATTATAACCAAGATGGGGATTTTGCTGATACAGGAGAACAAGTATGGACTAATGCTGCTTCACAAACAACTCCGGTAAGTGGTGACTTTACTGTGCCTGCAACAGCAAAAAATGGAAACACCAGAATGAGAGTATCTATGAAATACAATGCAATACCAACTCCATGTGAGTCATTTGATTATGGAGAAGTAGAAGATTACACAGTTGTTATAAGTGGATCTGGTGCAGATACTCAAGCTCCTTCTGCTCCTGTCGGATTAACAGCTTCTAATGTTGCTCAAACTACACTTACGCTATCCTGGGATGCAGCTACTGATAATGTAGGAGTTACGGGATATGATGTATATCAAGGAGCTACTAATCTTGGATCGGTAACAGCAACTACAAGAAACATTACTGGATTAACCGCTAACACAGCATACCAGTTTACTGTAAAAGCTAAAGATGCTGCAGGAAATGAATCTACAGTAAGTAGTACCCTAAATGTAACTACCGCTGGAGCATCTTCTACTTATGATGTAAAACTGCGTATTACTTTTGACAGATATCCACAGGATACCAGTTGGGAGATTAAAGATGTTAGCGATCAAGTAATACACTCTGGAGGATCATACGAATCACAAGCAGCTAATTCTACTATAAACATTACTAAAACTCTAGACAAAGGTTGTTACACTTTTGTAATAAAGGATGCATATAGTGATGGACTTTGCTGTAGGTATGGTAACGGATCTTACGAACTAACTAATGTCTCCACTAATACCATTTTAGCTTCAGGTGCTTCCTTTACTTCAGAAGAAATCAAAAATTTCTGTGTTGGTACTAATAGTACTAATCTAAAAATAGATTTAGACAATTCTAGTTTTAAAATTTATCCAAACCCTGCAGAAAGTTTTATAATTATAAAAACCAATAATTCTAACAATTCAAGCTTCAAAATTGTTAACAAAATTGGTCAAATTATAAAAACAGGAATAATATCCAGAAATAAAATAGAATTAAATAATTTACCTTCTGGATTATATTTTATTTCAGTTACATCAAATACAAAAACTCAAATTAAAAAATTCATTATAAAGTAAACAAAACACATTGATTTAATTAAAGTTGTTTAAAAATAAATAACCCCCGATTCGTTGGGGGTTATTTATTTTTAAACAACTTTCTTCATCTAACTTCATACATGAAAAGATCATAATAATCCAGAACTTTTATGTTACAACAAAATATTATTACTTTTAGCCTCACAAGGAAACTACTATCAACTAAAAATGAAAGAAACGGGAAGATTCTTAAAAGAGTATCGCGGTAGCGAATGTCTTAATTGTAATGTACCATTAGATGTTATCGATCGATATTGTCATAATTGTGGGCAAATTAATACCAATAAAAGATTATCGCTCAAAGATTTTTTTAGTGAGTTTTTTGCCAGTATCTTTTCTTATGATTCTCGCTTAAGGCATACTATTATCGCATTACTTTTTAGACCTGGAAAAATCTCTAAAGAATACACCCAAGGTAAAAGAGTAAAATATGCTAACCCATTTCGGTTTTACCTTAGTGTCTCTATCATCTTTTTTATCATTAATGGTTTATTTATTGATTTTGATGGATTTAGGACAGAAATTGAAGATAAAGCCAGCTTCGGAAAAGAAGCTATTACCAATATCAAAGAAAACATCAAAGTGGATGATTCGCTAAAACAGAAAATTAGTGATCAAATATTAGCGACTAATGGCATTTCTAAATCAGACAAAGAAAAAATTAGTGAAGGAATTCTAAAAGTTGAGGAATTCCCTTTATTGAATGACAAACCAACCGAACCAAAAGAAATCACCTATTATTCACAAAAACAGATTGATAGTATTGGTTTTTTCAAAAGAGGCTTTAAACTATGGCCTATGTATGAAGATTATTATGATAAAACAAAAGAAAAATCTACCTATAGAGCGTTATCAGAACTAAAACATGAAAGAAATCAATTTAACAAATACATCTATCATAGAGTGCTAAAAACCAAATCAATAGAAGAAAACTATGGGCAAGAATTCTTTGAATTCATATTTAATAAATTACCCTTCATTATATTCTTCTTTCTTCCCTTTTTTGCTTTAAGCATTTGGCTCATATATATCAGAAGGCCTTTTAACTATATGGAACATCTGGTATTCATATTTCACACACAGACTATGTTTTTTATAATCATAGGTTTTTCAATTTTGATTGCGAAAATCACCAACATTAATACTCTTTTTGGGATTGCAATGCTTGTTTTCTTATTTTACCTATATAAAGCTATGCGGAAATTTTATAACCAAGGTAGAGTCAAAACAATTGTTAAATTTCTGCTTGTGAACGTATTATTTTTTATCTTAGCAGGCATAGGTTCTATATTAACTATAATAGGATCGGTGTTTATATTTTGATATGGTACAGCAAATTACCAGAGGAATAAAAATTTCGGTGGATACGACTTTTGAAGGTACGTTCTATAAGAACTATAAGATTCACTTTGCCTTTGGTTATCGAATTACTATAGAAAATCAAAGTAAAGATTCTGTACAACTTACTTCTCGTTTCTGGGAAATCAAAGACGCTTTAAATAATACTGAAATTGTAGAAGGAGAAGGTGTAATTGGCAAGAAGCCAGTTTTAAAACCTGGCGAGTCTCACACTTATAATAGTGGTTGTTTGCTTAGTTCTCCTTTTGGCGCTATGAAAGGGCACTACAATATGGTTAATTTTACATCCACCAGAAAATTTCAAGTCATGATTCCTGGTTTTAAACTAAGTGCCCCTTTTGCACTTAACTAACAATCCTCTTCACTAATTCAAATCTAATTTTCTTTCCGTTTTGCTCTACATGACAGTACTTACAATTAGAATCATATACAAAACTATATTTCTTTAAGATATCAAAACCATCCTCTACCAAAGTAAAAAGTCCTTTAAAATCTTCTTTACCATATTCTGTATACCTTCTAATCTCGAATATATCATTCTCTAAAGATTTGTCTAATGTAAAATATGCGCTACTACCGGTACCTGAAAGAAAATGAGCATTTTTCAAAAACCCTTTTGGATTTACAATATGATTATGCTTAATCTTGGGGATGTTTTTATCAAAATAATTAGTCAGGTTTTCTTTAAAAACAGATCCTGGATATACATTCAACTTTCCATGTTCTACTTGATAAATTGGATTCCCAGCAGCTCCCTTTTCTACATTCCCCAAAGGGCTTGGTGTAAACATTTTATTACGTAACAGCGGTTTTCTAATTTTAGCATAATCTGTACTTGCCAAAATCGTATCGGTAACAATTCGGGAACAATTACTTCCTTCTTTTCCGAAAGCTTTATATGGTAAGCATCCTTTTTCCTGAACAGACAACACATAGCTACTTGCCTCTTTATAATGAATATAGTCACACACAGAAGCTACTAACCGTCCGTCGCCATGTGTTTTGTCTGGATTTGCTTCTAACCAAAGCAAAAACTCTTCTACATTATCCAACTTCGAATCAGGTGTTATAGTAGCTTTGAATGGTATTTCTAACTCAACATCGGTAACCGCACTTCTCACCCTACCATACCCTGGCGGAGTAATGTATCTGCCAAAATCATAATACTCTGCTCTACCTGTTTCATTTTCAATAAGAACAAAAGCCGCATGACCTGCTTTGATATAACTATGCTTTCCCAGACCCAAAGCTAAAAGCACTTTAGTCGAGGGCTCATCAGAGTGTTTTACAAATGTATCAGGATAAGCAAGTGAAATTATTTTACCTGTATAATTCAATTTTACATAAATTTAGATAGTTTTCTTAAGCTGTTATAGCTTCAAAAACAACAGTACTTACTTCTTTATTTTGCAGATTTTCGTATCGCATAGAAAGCTCTTCTTCATTTTTTATAACTTGAGTAATACTTCTGGTTTTCAAGAACCCTCTATCTATTTGCAGATCAATATCTTTATCACCTACTCCGGCGTTTTTATGAAAATCCAAAAGTGTCATTGGAGTTAATACATTCTGGTTTTCATAAGCAGCAAACCACTTTTTGCGTGTTGCTTTCATATCTTTAGTATATAAAGTAGAAGACGACCATATATGGGTTTCCTTTTCTAATCTCCTAAGGTGTTTTTGTTGCCCATCCCAAACCATTTCAAAAAGTAAAAGATCAGATTGCCAATTTGCAGCTACAATCGTAAAAGGCTCTACCCCTTTACAATTATATGCCAGAATTGCTTTTTCTAAATCATCGGCTTCTAATAGATCTTTCACGACCACTCCTCTACTCTGCCTATACGACGCCGACCTTTCATGAATTTCGAACCCTCCATTAAGTAAGCAAATCATAGTATTTTTATCACTAACACCAATCCAGGTACCTCCAGCCACAGCATCCTTAGGAAATAGCATTCTGGTTTTATTTACCTGATAAAATTCAGGAAGTAGTGTTTTTCGATTTACAGCCTCATCACGATTAGAGGTTAGTATAAAATTATTTTCTTGAGTTGGGATTAACGTAACTGTACACATAAATTTTGGGTCGGCTAAATATCCCACAACTTACAAAAAAAATTACATACTATATATCTTTACAATATCAAATGGAGAAGTAGTTTTTTTGTTTAACACCACATAACTATTCTAAAACAACCCGTTATCAAAAAAGATAAGTATAACTACAAAAACACGAGGGAAAAAATATGAATTCAAGCATTTTACAGATTTTTTTGGTATAAAAGGTTAAAATAGATTTTAGCCTATATAATTTTCTATCTTTGCTATCTTAAAATGATTAATTCATTAGATAAATACATCTTACTAATTTAAATTAACACATTACATCATGGGAAAAGGTTTTTTTCAAGTTCCTACTGCATTAAATGAGCCAATAAAGTCTTACGCTCCCGGTACACCGGAAAGAGAAGAAGTTCTGGCAACTTATGCAGCAATGTACAACACTACTGTAGACGTACCTTTATATATTAATGGTGAAGAAATAAGAACTGGAGACACCTCTACAATGGCGCCTCCACACGATCATCAGCATATTTTAGGGACCTACCATAAGGCAGAGAAGCAACACATCCAAAAAGCAATCGATACTGCACTTGAAGCTCGTAAACAATGGGCTGACTTAGCATGGGAACAACGTGCTGCTGTATTTTTAAGAGCTGCAGAACTTATTGCAGGGCCATATCGTGCAAAAATCAACGCAGCTACTATGCTTGCGCAGTCTAAAAACATATTTCAGGCAGAAATTGATGCAGCGTGTGAGTTTATCGACTTTTTACGTTTTAACGTAGAATATATGACTCAAATTTATGAAGATCAGCCAGATTCTACATCTGGTGCTTGGAACAGATTAGAGTATCGGCCACTAGAAGGTTTTGTATATGCAATTACTCCTTTTAATTTTACAGCAATTGCAGGAAATCTACCTGCCAGTGCTGCTTTAATGGGAAATACCGTAGTATGGAAACCAAGTGACAGTCAGATCTATTCTGCAAAAGTTATCGTAGATATCTTTAAAGAAGCAGGTGTACCTGATGGAGTTATCAATGTAGTTTATGGAGATCCTGTTATGATTACTGATACTGTTTTAGCAAGTCCTGATTTTGCAGGAATCCATTTCACAGGAAGTACTCATGTATTTAAAGATATTTGGGCAAAAATCGGTACCAATATTCATAACTACAAAACATATCCAAGAATTGTAGGAGAAACTGGTGGTAAAGATTTTATCATGGCACATCCTAGTGCAAATGCGAAACAAGTTGCTACTGGTATTTCTCGTGGAGCATTTGAGTTTCAGGGACAAAAATGTAGTGCAGCCTCTAGAGCTTATATACCAAAGAGCTTATGGGCAGATGTAGAAAAATATCTGAAAGAAGATGTCAAGTCTTTCAAAATGGGATCGCCAGAAGATATGAGTAACTTTATTACTGCAGTGATACATGAAGGATCATTTGACAAACTTGCTAAATATATCGATCAGGTAAAAAATGATGCAGATGCAGAAATTATAGCTGGTGGTGGGTACGATAAATCCAAAGGATATTTTATTGAGCCAACTGTAATAGTAGCTAAAGATCCAAAATACACTACAATGTGTACAGAATTATTTGGTCCTGTTATTACAATATATGTTTATGAAGACAATCAATGGGCTGAAACATTAGAACTGGTTGATGGAACAAGTGAATACGCATTAACTGGAGCTATATTCTCTACAGATCGTTATGCTGCTGCAGAAGCAACTAAAGCATTAGAAAACTGTGCGGGTAACTTCTACATTAATGACAAATGTACTGGAGCTGTTGTAGGACAACAACCATTTGGTGGAGCCAGAGCTTCTGGTACAAATGATAAAGCAGGTTCATACCTCAACTTATTACGTTGGGTATCACCCCGTATGATTAAGGAAACATTTGTTTCTCCGGCAGATTACAGATATCCTTTTTTGGGAGAATAATCTCAACAAATTATATATAAAAAAAGTGCCAAATGGCACTTTTTTTTTGTTTGGGCATACCACTTAAAACTTTTAAATTTACTCCAAATTACACACCAACTTAACATGAAGAAAATATTAATTGCCGGAGGAGGTATTGCTGGTCTTGCAGCCGCAAGGATGCTTCAAAATCAAGGGTATCAGATCAGGTTAATTGAAAAACAGCCTAAATGGCAAATATCTGGAACTGGATTATACTTACCTTCTAACGGAATTGTTGCATTGGATAAAATCGGACTGGGAGCTATTGCAAGAGAGAAAGGGTTTATTATAGATTATCGCAATATAAAAAGTGCCCAAGCAGAAACGATACTTGATTTAGATCTTGAAAAAATATGGGGAAGAGAAAAACCATGTCTGGGCATAAAAAGAAAAGTACTCCACGACATTCTTATTAATGGAATAAATAATATTGACATTGTTTTTAACACCACTATCAAGAATTTAAAAACAAATCCACAATCTGTAGAAGTAGAATTTTCTAGTGGTTCTAAAGAAGAATATGATCTGGTTATAGGGGCGGATGGGTTGTATTCTAAGACCAGAAATTTAGTTTTGGGAGATATCCCTCTAAGAAAAGTAACTACTCAGGTATGTCGTTTTATGATTAAAAAACCAAAAGACATTAATTCATGGACTTTATTTATAAGCTCAGCAGGGCAATTTCTAATCATCCCTACCGATAAGGATTCTGCATATTGTTATGTAAATAGAAAAACAAAAGGTTTTAAAACATATGACAAAAAACAATATATGGAACCTTTTAAAAAATTTGCTTCTCCAGTTCCCGAAATTCTTAACACATGGGACCCCAATGAAGCCTACTGGAATGATTTAGAAGAACTTCCTCAATTACCAGTTATGGGTAGTAGCAGAGTCGTTCTCATAGGAGATGCAGCCCACGGAATGCCTCCATTTATGGCGCAAGGTGGTGCTCTAGCTCTGGAAGATGCTGTTGTATTATCTGGTTTACTTAAAAACGAAGATTGGAGCACCATGGCTTCTACGTTTTCAAAAAACAGGATTAATCGTATAGATTGGACCAGAGCTCGTAATCAAAAACGCGAAAAACTCTCTAAATTACCTTATTGGATTGCCAAGCTAGGATTAAAAAAAGTAGGAGAAAAAAACTGGACCGAAGATTACAGGCCTCTTACCAAAACCCCTAATTGGTAGATTTAAATAATACATGTATCTTTTTCCTCTAAACAAAAAAACAACATATCGCAACCTAGTATGATTATAAGAACAGCTATAATAGAAGATCTACCTATTCTTTTGGATTTTGAACAAAAAATCATTGAGGCAGAGCGCCCAATGGATCCTACATTGATACAGGATAAAAAAATAAGCTATTATAGTGTTAAGGATTATGTCTTATCTGATCACACAGAGGTTGTTGTTGCTGAGATTGAAGGAGAAATTGTTGGAAGCGGCTACGGACAAATACGTGACCGAAAAAACTTCTTTAAACAAAAACAATTGGGGTATATCGGTTTTATGTATGTAAAAGATGAACATCGAGGAAAAGGTGTTAGCCAGGAAATCATAAAATACATATGTGATTGGTTTGCAAGTAAAAATCTAGAAGAAATACGCCTTACCGTTTATGATCAAAATCCAAGAGCTATACGAGCTTATGAAAAAGTTGGTTTTAAAAAGCATCTTATTGAAATGCGAGTTAATCTAAAGGACATAAATTAATGCATATATTTTAAAGATATATACATTATCCTTTCTTCAAAAAAAATGAATGTATAAGGTTTTAACTTACAAATCAAACACTCTTTTTTACTTCAATATTTTTTTCATCTTCTTTACCAGTATTAACCCCAGATCCCCAAACACACAATTGACTTAATATAGGCAACAATTCCTTCCCCCTTTCTGTTAAAGAATATTCGACTCTGGGGGGAACTTCTGCAAATGATTCGCGCTTCACAACCTCTTTTTGTTCTAATTCTTTAAGTTGTTCTGTTAAAACTTTTCTGCTAATTCCTTCTACAAAAACCGTTAATTGCCCAAATCTTAACTTACGTTCTCCTAAAACATAAATAATAATAGGTGCCCATTTATTTCCTATAATATTCGTTGCGTGAATCATTGGACAATGATTCGGATTATGAATTAATTTCCTGCTCATAATTCTTAATTTTCCGTTAAACAACCCCATTAGTTACATCGAGGTTACCATTTTTTAGAATACAAAAATACAAATGTTTCTTTTAGAAACTATTAATAATTACTTTTATAAACTTTTAATACAAAAAATATACAAAATGAAAATTTTTCAACCATATTCCTTAGGTTCAATTACTTTAAAAAATCATATTGTGATGGCTCCTATGACTCGTAATAGAGCAATCAAAAACATTCCAAATGATATTATGGCATTGTATTATGAACAACGTTCTGATGCTGGATTGATTATAACCGAAGGAACTTCGCCATCTCCTAATGGATTAGGATACGCTAGAATTCCCGGAGCTTTTACTAATACTCAAATTGAAGGATGGAAAAATATTGCCTCAAGAGTACATAGCAAAGACAGTAAAATTTTTGTGCAATTAATGCATTGCGGAAGAGCTTCTGCAACTCCAAATTTACCAGAAGAGGCAAAGGCAATGGCTCCATCAAGCGTACAACTAAGTGGAGAAATTCACACTGACTTATTAGGAAGTAGTCCTTATGCCATTCCTGAAGCCATGTCGATAGACCAAATACAAAAAACTCAAAACGAATACATACAAGCAGCAACTAATTTAGTGTCAGCAGGAATCGACGGAATAGAGCTTCATAGTGCGAATGGTTACTTACTTGACCAATTTTTGAATCCCGCATCTAATATTCGTAACGACGAGTACGGAGGTTCTTATAAAAACAGAACTCGTTTCTTACTAGAATTAACACAAAAAACCATTGATGCTATTGGCGCAAATAAAGTAGGTGTACGAATCTCTCCTTATGGTATTTTTAATGATATGCAAGGTACGTATGATGATTTAGTAGAAATGTATAGCTACTTAGCTGCAGAGTTATCAAAACTTAATATAGCATACATTCACATCGTAGATCATCGTGGTATGGGAGCTCCAGATTTTCCGACAGATATTGTTACAACAATCCAGAATATTTTTAAAGGAACAATTATCACAGGAGGAAATATAAATACAGCAAAAGAAGCGCAAACAGTATTGGATAAAGGAAGTGATCTTGTTTACATAGGAAGACCATACATATCAAATCCAAATCTTATTGAAAAATTAAAAAATAACATTGCATTAACTCAGCCTATCATGGATACTTTCTATACTCCTGGTGAAGAAGGCTATACAGATTATATTAGCATGTAAATTAGTTAAAGCATATTACAAAAAAAGGAGTTTTAGATCCATTATAAAACTCCTTTTTCCTTATACTTTATATTTTAAAGGAAGGTAAACCACTTTTTTAGTTTCATAAAACTCTTCTTCAAAAACATCTGATAATTTGTGTTCTACAGCTTTTGGAAATAAAGCTAGTTCTTCTGTAAGATCACCTCCTTTAAGATATAAAATCCCGTTTTGTAATTCGTGATTATTCTTTTTGGCAATATTTTTTCTGATCCATTTCACAAAATCAGGCATATTGGTGACCGCACGACTTACAATAAAATCAAAACGATTATCAAATGTACCAGCTCTTCGCTGTTCTGCTTTAACATTATTTAGATCTAATGCATCTGCCACTTCATTGACAACTCTAATTTTTTTGGCAATAACATCAACCAAATAAAATTGAGTTTCGGGAAATAAAATCGCTAATGGAATTCCAGGAAAACCTCCACCAGTTCCCACATCCAGTACTTGTGCTCCCGGTTTAAACTCCAAAATTTTTGCTATCCCCAAAGAATGCAAAATATGTCTTTCGTATAACAATTCGATGTCTTTACGAGAGATAACATTAATTTTAGCATTCCATTCTGTATATAAATCTTCAAGTTTTGAAAACTGTAATCTTTGTTCTTCAGTTAGGTTCTGAAAGTATTTAAGTATAATATCCATCAAATAGTAATTAAAGCACAAAAATACACCTTAAGATGAGATATTTTACTTCTTTTTAGGAACTTAAAAAAATTTAAATACCTAACTTTACCCAATATAATTATGATCAATCTCGTTTGATCATAAACCTCAATGCTCATGACTGCACCAAACATACGTTTTAGCAGAGAAGATTCTGCTAAATTTTTTAAAACATTGAACAAACGTGTAAATCAATATTTTAAGGACAACAACATTAAACGAACAGGAAACTGGCGATTACACATTAAAACCATCGTTATGTTTTCTCTTTTTCTAACTCCTTATTTTTTAATTCTTACCCTTAACATTTCGCAATGGTGGATGCTACTGCTCACTATAGTAATGGGAGTAGGAATGGCTGGTGTAGGTATGAATGTGATGCATGATGGCAATCATGGTTCATACTCCTCAAAAAAATGGATCAATAACCTAATGGGAGGCAGTATGTATATCCTGGCAGGTAATGTTTATAACTGGCAGGTACAACATAATGTTTTACACCATACATATACAAATATCCATGGTCATGATGAAGATATGGATGCTGGCCGGGTGATTCGTTTCACAAAACATTCAAAATGGAGACGTTTTCATAAGTTTCAGCATTATTATTCTATATTTCTTTATGGTTTACTAACTTTTAACTGGGCGTTGACTACAGATTTTAAGCAAACTAAAAATTATCTTGCCCGTAAGCTTTCTTATGGAAAACTACCTAGTCCATTAAAACAATGGAGCACAGTAGTAATAACTAAAATCATTTATCTTTTGATCTGGATTGTAATTCCTATGATCATTATGTCTATCGCATGGTGGAAAATTTTAATAGGGTTTTTCATAATGCACTATGTTGCAGGATTGATATTAAGTGTAGTATTTCAATTAGCCCATATGGTAGAAGAAGCTCAAATGCCGATCCCTGATAATACAGGAACCATGAAAAATAGTTGGGCTGTACACCAACTGTTTACTACAGTTAATTTTTCTACAAAAAATAGATTAGTAAATTGGTTTACCGGTGGCTTAAATCATCAGGTAGAACATCATATCTTCCCTCACATAAGTCATATTCATTATACCAAAATCTCTAAAATTGTAAAACAAACAGCTTTAGAATTTAATCTACCATATAACGAGTACAAAACCACGCGGAAAGCTATTATTGCCCATTTTAAACATCTTAAAGAAATGGGAATGAAGCCTGCAATACAATCATAATTTTTATTTACCAGATAAAATGAGCACACAAGTATCAGAAATGAGCATACAATTATCAGACAAAATCAATGCACTTAAAGCATCAGCTACATTAGCAATGGCTGCAAAGGCACGTGAACTAAGAGCCGAAGGGAAAGATATTATTGGCCTTAGTCTTGGAGAACCAGATTTTAACACTCCAGATTTTATTAAAGAAGCTGCTATACAAGCTGTAAACGACAACTACAATTCGTATACGCCGGTTGATGGATACGTAGAATTAAAAGACGCAATTATTACTAAATTTAAACGTGATAATGGTCTTACTTATGATCGCTCACAAATTGTTGTGTCTACCGGAGCAAAACAATCTCTTTATAACGTTGCTCAAGTATATATCAACCCAGGAGATGAAATAATTCTACCATGTCCTTACTGGGTAAGTTACAGTGACATTGTAAAGCTTTCTGGTGGAGTTCCAGTAGAAGTAAAAACTTCTATTGATACCGATTTTAAAATGACGGCTGAACAGCTCGAAAAAGCGATTACACCAAAAACCAAAATGCTATGGTATAGCTCTCCTTGTAACCCAAGTGGATCTATTTATAGCAAAGAAGAATTAAGAGCATTGGCAGACGTACTACAGAAATACCCTAATATCATTGTAGTAAGTGATGAAATATATGAGCATATTAATTATGTTGGCGGTCATGCTTCTATGGCTCAATTTGAAGACATGTATAACAGAACAGTAACTGTTAATGGAGTCGCTAAAGCTTTTGCTATGACGGGATGGCGAATAGGATACATTGGAGCACCAACTTCAATTGCTCGCGCATGTAATAAAATGCAAGGCCAGGTAACCAGTGGAGCTAATTGTATTGCTCAACGTGCAGTAATTACAGCTCTTGAAGCTCCTGTTAGCAAAATTCAATATATGGTTGATGAATTTAAAGAGCGAAGAAAACTAATACTAGGTTTGTTATCTGAGATTCCAGGATTCGAATGTAATGAACCAGAAGGAGCATTTTACGTTTTTCCTGACATCTCACATTACTTTGGTAAAACATTACAAGGACACACTATTGAAAATGCTACAGATTTTTCAATGTTCTTATTAGAAAAAGCTAATGTTGCCACAGTAACAGGTATCGCTTTTGGAAATAGCAATTGTATTAGAATATCATATGCTGCCAGTACAGAAGAAATTAAAGAAGCTATCAAAAGAATTAAAGAAATCGTGAGCTAAAAATTAACGATTTTGACTTTTTACAAATATGCCAATGCCTATAAAATAAGGTATTGGCATATTTTTTTAGTAAACGTTAAGTAAATTTTAACCTTATTTTACAATTTTTAAAATTGCCTTCTATACTAAATAAGCGAAATTAGAGTTATACTTTAGCTATATCCCGAATATTAGTTTTTCTAAGAAACAAATATTCAAAAAGAACCAACTTAAAACCAATTGTTATGGATACTCTAGAAAAGGAACGTATCGTCAAAAAAAATGTTCTTGAAATTTTTAAAGAAAACTTTGACGTAACTCACACAGATGATGAAATCTTAAACATTAAACCAGAAAAAGAGTTTAGCGCTAATTATATCAGATACTATGAATCAATATTAGATATTTTTCTAATTGAAGATAGAGAGCTAAAAAGCATAAAGGGAACTGTAAAAGACACCATCAAAAAAGTTGCTGAATTATGGGCTATCGTGCCAAATTCTTCTGCAACCTGGGAGTGGCAAATGCAATAAACTCTAGATTACCTATTTCTCCAGAAGAATGGGGTAAGAAGTATCAGCACTGTAAAGAGCTCTAATCTTCCTATTAACATAAGGAAGCAGCACCACCATTTCCCAAAGGCAGGCAATACATCAAAGTTATTTACAGGGCTAAGTTTACCAAAAGCAGGACCAACATTACCTAGAGAAGAAGCAGCTCCTCCAATTGCAGTTTCAAAATCTAATCCTAATGCGCCTAAGACCACAGAACCAATAATAAAGGCAAGCATATATAATATAAAAAATGCCAATATATTAAATACAATTTCCTTAGAGACTGATCTTCTATTATACCTTACCGGAAGGATTGCTCTGGGATGTAATGTTCTTTTAAATTCTAAAATCCCATTTCGAATAGTTATCAAATGCCGCATTACTTTTATACCTCCCGAGGTAGATCCCGCAGAACCTCCCAAGAACATAATTCCAAAGAAAAGAACTGTTAAAAAAGGGGTCCACATTGTAAAATCCGCACTCACAAAACCTGTAGTAGTAATTACCGCAAGCACTTGAAATAATGCATGACGAAAAGCACTCTCTGCCTCTCCCCACACCATCGGATGATCAATAGATGACATAGATACATCTGCTTTACTATATATCACAAGGGTAGCTATTACTGTAAAAATAATAACAGAAAGGGCATAAAATTTAAATTCTTCATCCTTTATAATTTTCTGAATCTTACCCTTAAACCCAAAATAACTAAGAACAAAATTCATACCAGCCAAAAACATAAACAGTATGATAATATATTGTATTAGCGGTTGATCATTCCAATAGGCAACACTTGCATTTTTTGTAGAAAACCCTCCTGTAGACAATGTACTTAATGCATGATTTATAGCATCAAAGAAATTCATCCCTGCTAGTTTCAAAAGAATCGTTTCTGCAACAGTATACCCAAAGTAAATCAACCATAATCGCTTTGCAGTATCTGTAATTCTAGGATGTAATTTATCTGCACTTGGCCCAGGTGCCTCTGCTGCAAACAACTGCATACCTCCTATTCCTAATAATGGCAAAATAGCAATAGCCAACACAATAATCCCCATGCCTCCAATCCAATGTGTTAAACTACGCCAAAACAAAACTCCTTTAGGGATAATCTCTATTTCATTAAGAATAGATGCACCAGTAGTAGTATATCCGGACATCGTTTCAAAAAAAGCATTGGTAAAAGATGGTATTGCTCCAGAGAATAAGTAAGGCAATGTTCCGCTAAGAGACATGAATATCCAACCAAAAGTTACAACAATATACCCATCTCGTTTATTAATCTCTTTCTGATGTTCTCTTGTTAAAAACATTAAGATGATCCCGATAAACATCGTAGCTAAAGACGCCATCATGATTTCTATAGTAACTCCATCTTTATAGATAAAACTGATACATGTGGCGATTAGCATAAAGCCGCCGTTACAGAGCAATAAAAGCCCCATGATATGTGAGATAATCTTATAGTTTAATCTATACATCTTAAAGGAAAAGCTTTTCTATTTTCTTAATAGATTTTGGCAAACAACATACCACTACTCTATCTCCTGCCTGAATATAAAAATCTCCCAGCGGGATCATTCCTTCTTCATCTCTAATAACACCAGCAATTATAGCAGAACGAGGAAAATCTAAATCTTTGATTGAATTATCGCTTACTTCTGATGAAGGTTTAACAATAAACTCTAACAGCTCTGCATTCATATTATTAAGTTTGGTCATTGCTACAACCTCCCCTTTTCTAATAAATCTAAAAATATTATTTGCAGCCAGAAGTTTCTTATTGATCAAGGTATCTATACCAATAGAATGAGATAACTGGAAATAATCCATATTTTCTACTAATGCGATAGTTTTTCTCACTCCCTTAGACTTAGCCACCAGGCAAGACATTATATTGGTTTCAGAATTACCAGTTACAGCTATAAAAGCATCCATCCCATCTATACCTTCTTCTTGTAATAGTTCTACATTTCGGCCATCACCATTAATAATCAAAGCATTAGGCAGTTCATCTGCAAGATCAAAGGATTTCTCCCTGTCTTTCTCAATAAGTTTTACTCTAAACTTATGATCACAAAGATCGCGAGAAGTCTTATAACCAATCTTACTTCCCCCCAGAATCATAACATTTTTGATTTGCTCTTTAACTTTTCCTGTTAACTTATACAGCTCTTCTACTCCACCTTTTGAAGTTACAAAATACACTTGATCTCCTTCTTTAAAGGTAGTATCTCCTCTTGGTATTAAAGTATATTGAGTTCCTGAACGCTGAATTGCGATAGGCATAAAATGTAATTCTGGAAAAACGTCCGCTGCTTCTCTTACTGTTTTACCGACAAATAATGCTTCTTTAGACAAAGTAGTCCCCACCATCGTTAGTGCGCCATTCTCAAACTCATAACTACCATGAAATGCAGACTGACTAAGCAACAACTCTATTTCACTAGCTGCTAAGGCCTCTGGAGAAATCAGCTCATCAATACCAAATTTAATGAATCCAACTTCTTCTTTATTTTCTATAAACTCTGTATTAGAAATCCTAGCAATAGTTCGTTTAGCTCCAAGCTGTTTCGCCAATACACATATCGTAATATTGGTTGTTTCGCTAGAGGTAACACTAATTACCATATCTACATTATCTACTCTTGCTTCTTTTAAAATAGCAATTGAAGTAGAATCTCCTTTAATAACTCTAATATCCAGGTGAGTATCCGCATAATTAAGGCATTCCTTATCTGTATCTATAAGTGTAATGTCCTGGGATTCAAACGAGAGTAATTTCGCCAAATGAAATCCTACCTCACCAGCTCCGGCGATTATGATTTTCATTGGTTTTGTTTATTGTTTTCCATCTAAAGATAAAATCAAACTAAGACTAAATACTACACTTCAAAATAACTAGAAGTAAGGTCTTAGAATATAAAAGCGTACAAAGATAATGTAAATTGACTAACTGGTAAAATTT
Source organism: Aquimarina sp. Aq78 (assembly GCF_900299525.1). Taxonomy (GTDB): domain Bacteria; phylum Bacteroidota; class Bacteroidia; order Flavobacteriales; family Flavobacteriaceae; genus Aquimarina. The sequence goes on from NZ_OMKA01000029.1 coordinate 291,094, forward strand.
TGATGACCCCCAACTTCAATTCTAATAATTATGATTTTATTTTTCATCATTTTACAACCAAAAAATATGTCTTATAAAAACCATTATTATAGAACAAAATCACATTTTTTTGCTTAAACAACAAAACTCAGGATTAGTTCAATATCAAAAATGTATATTTGCCTAAATTTTTTTAATGTCAGAAAAAATAACTCCATATAAAGACAAAACCAGATCTAAAAAAGAGCAGGTTGCCGAGATGTTTGATACTATCTCAGAGAACTATGACGGGCTAAATCGTGTTATTTCTTTTGGCATTGATGTAAAATGGCGTAAAAAAGTAGTTCGACTGGTTAGCAAGACGAATCCTGAAAGAATTTTGGATGTTGCGACAGGAACTGGTGATCTGGCCATAAATCTATCAAAAACAGGAGCATCAGAAATCATTGGTCTTGATATCTCTACAGGAATGCTGGAGGTTGGAAGACAAAAGATTGCAATAAAAAAATTAGACACCATTATTAATATGGTACAAGGGGATAGTGAAAATCTACCTTATGATGAAAATTATTTTGATGCGATAACTGTAGCTTTTGGGGTACGAAATTTTGAAAATTTAGAAAAAGGGCTTTCAGAGATTTTTAGAGTTCTTAAACCTGGAGGTGTTTTTGTAGTTTTAGAAACCTCGATACCCACAAAAACCCCATATAAACAAGGATACAAGTTTTATTCTTCAACAATATTACCTCTTGTTGGTAAGTTGTTTTCAAAGGATAAATCTGCTTATTCTTACCTAAGTGAAAGTGCTGCAGCTTTTCCTTATGGAGAAGCCTTCAACAATATTTTGAAAAAAATCGGGTTTATAGAAGTCAAAGATAATCCCCAAACTTTTGGTGTAGCTACAATTTATACAGCCACAAAATAATAGTATCAAAACGAATAAGGGTTTTAAACCATTAAAAGGTTAATTTTAATTTAGATGAAAAGAATATTTATCTTAATAGTAGTTTTAATATGTACTCAAAATATGAGTGCGCAGTTATTTTCTAAAGAAAAGGTACAGAACCTTCAAAACTTTGATAAACCAAGGTTTAGTTATGGTTATATTCTTGGGTTTAATCTTTATGATTTTAATTTTGATTATACAACAGATGCACCAGATACTGATATTATACATAATGAATCTGTTGGTTTTAGTGTTGGTCTTTTAGGGAATCTAAGGCTAAATGATTATTTCGATCTTAGATTAGAACCTATGGTTACTTTTAACACGCGAAATTTAAGGTTTTCTAATTCTCAATTCACTTCAGATTTTGAATCTGTAAGAGAAGTGAAATCAACATATGTACATGTACCATTATTACTAAAAATATCGACCAAACGAATCAATAATATTAAACCTTTTATTGTTGGAGGTGTTTCTACCTCTATAAACTTGTCTAGTAACGAAGATAATCCCGATGATAATAGTGTAGGGCAATTTAGAATGAAAACCAATACTAATTATTACGAAATTGGTTTTGGTGTAGATTTATATTTATACTATTTCAAATTCACTCCATCTATAAGAGGTGTATTTGCTATGTCTGATGAGTTGATAAAAGATAATGACCCTAATAGTCCATATACTTCGACTATTGATAAAATGTCAACGAGAGGGATTTTTATAAATTTCACATTCCAATAACATCACTTAGTTAAGATCTTCTAAATTCACTAAGCACAATAGCCGTTGCAGTAGCAACATTAAGGCTTTCTGTTTTTTGATCTGATCCAAATTGTGGAATTGTTACCCTGTCTTTAATAAGATTCTCGATATCTTCAGAGATCCCATTTGCTTCATTACCCATTATAACAATAGCATCTTTGGGTAATTTCTCGGTATAAATAGAATTCCCATTCATAAAAGTGCCAAAAATCCTGGAATTTGGTGTTTCTAAAGTTAAATAATTCTTCAAATTCACATAACTAATGTTTACTCTTGTAATAGACCCCATTGTAGCCTGTATAACTTTTGGATTATAACAATCTACAGTTTGTAAAGAACATACCAAATCTTCTATTCCAAACCAATCACAAAGACGGATTATAGTTCCCAAATTACCAGGGTCTCTAACATCATCCAATGCCAAGATCAAACCTTTTGAGTTTGTTTTTTTTATTTCTGGAATACAAAATACTGCTAATGCAACTTGCGGAGTAGTTAAAAAGCTAATCTGTTTTAACTCCTCCTCGGTAACACGACACTCTAATGCCGCAGAAACATCAAAGATTCCAGTCTCTAAAGTAAAGAGAGAATGAAGCTTCAGATCAGCAGCAAGTAACTCCCTAATTACTTTTTTACCCTCTACAACAAACAATCCATGTTGTTTTCGGTACTTTTTTTGATATAAACTCTTTATTAATTTCTTTTGGTTTTTGCTAACCATACAAATAGTGTATTTTTGAATCAATGAATGAATACAGGTTGAAACACTTTCTGACAAAAATATTATTAATTACCTTAACTAGCATCTTTTTATTTTCGTGTAATGCGGTAAAAAGAGTTCCTGAGCACGAATATCTTTTGAAAAAAAATCAAATTTATGTCGATAGCGCTAAAACTAAGGATCCAAAACTGTACAATCAATTATATCAAAAACCAAATACCAAACTATTAGGAATCCCTATTAGACTTCATATATATAATCTAGCAAGAATAAATCAAGATTCTTTATATCAAGATTGGCTAACGAGGAAACCTAAGCGAAAAAAAAGAATCACTAAGTTCCTTTCAAAAAAACAAGTAGATAGATTGGGCGTAGGATTATCAGGTATTAATGAGTGGGTAAAAAGTACAGGAGAATCTCCTTCAATTATTGATGAATCTAAAGTAAAACGCTCTATAAAAAGACTACAAGCTTATTATTGGAATAACGGTTGGTTTAATATTGAAGCAGATTATAAGATCAATACAAAGAACGATAAAACTGCAACTGTAGATTATTATGTAAAACCACACGAACCTTATTTCATCGATTCATTAAAAACAAAAATAGAATCTAAGGTTGCTGATTCTATTTACAAATTAAATGCTCAAAAATCTATAATTATTTCAGGAAAACAATATAAGACATTAGATATTGAGACCGAAAGAGAAAGGCTTACTTCATTATATCGAAATTCTGGATTATTTCACTTCGAAAAAGAATTTATAAAATTTGATGCCGATACTGTTAACACGGATCATAAAGTAAATCTAAATCTACTTATAAAGAATCGCTCTGTAACATATGGAGATTCTACCGCTAGAATCCCTTTTAAAGTTCACAAAATAAGTAAAGTAAACATTTATACAGATTATTCTTATCAAAACCGAAATCAAAAACCTAAAGATAGCACTTCGTATAAAGGGTATAATATTTACGGTTTCGAGAAAATAAAATATACTCGTAAAGCAATTACAAATTCTGTTCTCATTACTCCAGGTGAAATTTTCAGAGATAAAGACAGAACATTTACTTATAATCAAATCAATAATTTAAGAACATTTAAATATCCTAACATACGATTTGATATTGACCCTAATGATCCGGCTGGAGAAAATCTTGTTGCCAATATCTTATTAACCCCAAGAAAAAAATACAGTACAAATATAGATTTTGATGTATCGACATCAAATATTCAAGCTTTTGGAATAGGTTTTGGGGGATCTCTTTTAATACGAAATGTTTTTGGAGGTGCCGAAATTTTAGAAATCTCGGCTCGGGGAAGTATTGGATCTTCTAGTGATGCAGTAGATGGTGGTCAAAAATTCTTTAATATATCAGAAGTAGGAGCAGATGTAAAACTATCTTTTCCTAAAATAGTTTTTCCTTTTATAAATCATAAGATTATTCCAAAACATATGTCGCCGACTACCAATCTTATTTTTGGAATGAATGTTCAGCAAAATATTGGCCTTGATAAACAAAATGCCACAGGAGTATTTAATTATCGATGGAAACCTAGCAATATCCTAACCAACCAATTTGATCTTGTCAACATACAATACGTAAGAAACTTAAATACTAGTAACTATTTTAACATCTACAACACTTCATTTAACAGATTAAATAATATTGCTACAAAAGTTTTAGAGGCAGATTCACCATTCTTTTCTCAACCAGATACTGGTACTCCAAATATAGATAATGCTGTATTACATATACCTAGTGGAGCAAATGGATTTATAGCAGAATCTTTAAGCTCTGCAGCAGATCCTGATCTAACATCAGATCAATTACAAGAGATTCGAAATATCAACGAAAGAAAGGTAAGATTAACCGAAGACAACTTAATCTTTGCCTCAAGTTATACCTACACAAAGAACAATAGAGAAAATCTTTATGATGAAAGCTACTCAAGATTTAGAGCAAAAGTCGAGTTAGCAGGTAATGTATTAAGTGCAATTTCAAATATATCGGGATTAAAAGAAAATTCTAATAAACGTTTTGAGATATTTGGTGTAGAATTTTCTCAATATGCAAAAACAGAATTGGATTACATAAAACATTGGGATTTAGGGCGAAAAAACGTGGTTGCATTTAGAGCTTTTGGAGGAATTGCACTTCCCTATGGCAATTCTAATAGTATTCCTTTTGCACGAAGTTTCTTTGGTGGTGGACCTAATGATAACAGAGCATGGTTAGTATATGATCTGGGACCAGGAAGTACTGGCGGGAGAGATGAGTTTAATGAAGCTAACATGAAAATTGCTCTAAATGCAGAATACCGATACAAGATTCTAGGATCATTACATGGAGCATTATTTGTTGATGCCGGAAACATTTGGAATGTTTTGGACAATGTAGAAGAAGAAGATGCTATCTTTTCAGAATTAGATGATGTACGGGAAATTGCTCTAGGAAGTGGTTTCGGATTTCGATATGATTTTAATTTCTTCGTTTTAAGACTTGACATAGGGTTTAAAACTTTTAACCCAGCCAATGATCAAAACAAAAGGTGGTTTAAAGGATATAACTTCTCTGAAGCAGTTTATAATTTTGGAATTAATTATCCTTTTTAGCCATTCATCATATCAGATAGTTTAATTCGAACATCAAACATTTATATATCTTATTTTTAAGAAAAATCAATAATCCATAATAATTAAAACAACCACAACTCTGCTTGTTTCAATGATTATTTTAATCCTATCTGTTTCCGTATAATTTTACTATTTTTGTAGCCTTATAAACCAAAACTAAATTATGAGTCACAACATCAAACCAGGAGTTGCCGTAGGAGACGAAGTTCAGGCAATTTTTAAATATGCAAAAGAGAAAGCTTTTGCATTACCTGCAGTTAATGTAATCGGTTCTAATTCGATTAATGCCGTTTTAGAAACTGCTGCAGAGTTAAATTCTCCTGTAATTATTCAATTCTCTAACGGAGGAGCACAGTTTAATGCTGGAAAAGGCCTCTCTAATGAAGATCAAAAGGCAGCAATTGCGGGAGCAGTTGCCGGTGCCAAACATGTACATTTAATGGCTGAAGCCTATGGAGTACCTGTAATTTTGCATACTGACCACTGTGCAAAAAAACTACTTCCTTGGATCGATGGCCTATTAGATGCCGGAGAAGAATTTTACAAAGAAACCGGAAAACCATTGTACAGTTCTCATATGATTGATTTATCTGAAGAACCAATCGAAGAAAACATCGAGATCTGTGCAGCATATTTGGCTCGTATGAGCAAAATGGGTATGACCTTAGAAATCGAACTAGGAATCACTGGCGGTGAAGAAGATGGTGTAGATAATAGCGATGTAGATGATTCTAAGCTATATACTCAACCAGAAGAAGTTGCCTACGCCTATGAAGAATTAAGTAAAGTAAGTGATAAATTTACTGTAGCAGCAGCTTTTGGTAATGTTCATGGTGTATACAAGCCTGGTAATGTAAAATTAACACCAAAAATACTTAAAAATTCTCAGGAGTTTATCTCAAAGAAATATGAAGTCGAACATAACCACATCGATTTTGTTTTTCATGGAGGAAGTGGCTCTACTGTTGAAGAAATAAGAGAAGCAATTGGATATGGAGTCATTAAAATGAATATTGACACTGATCTGCAATTTGCATTTAATGAAGGTATTCGAGATTACATGACCAATAATATTGAATATCTGAAGACGCAAATAGGTAATCCTGATGGATCAGAAGAACCTAATAAAAAGTATTACGATCCCAGAAAATGGTTACGAGAAGGAGAAATTACCTTTAAGAACCGTCTTAAAAAGGCATTCGAGGATTTAAATAATGTAAATACATTATAGAAGACTGAAAACTTAAGCTGAAACTCCTTAAATGAGTTTCAGCTTTTTTTAATTATAATAAAATTATATGGCTTGGTTTAAGAGAACACAAAAAGGTATACAAACTGCTACCGAAGACAAAAAGGATGTCCCTAAAGGACTTTGGTATAAATCTCCAACTGGAAAAATTGTAGATGCAGAGCAACTTGAAAAAAACTTCTATGTAAGTCCAGAAGATGGATACCATGTAAGAATAGGTAGTAAAGAATATTTTGAAATCCTATTTGATGACAATAAATTTAAAGAACTTGATAAAGGTGTTACCTCAAAAGACCCTCTTAAATTCGAAGACAAAAAGAAATATGTTGATCGTCTTAAAGACGCACAAGAAAAAACAAATTTAAAAGATGCTGTAAGAACAGCAGTAGGAAAATCCTTTGGTAATGATTTAGTTATTGCATGTATGGATTTTGCATTTATTGGAGGTTCTATGGGTAGTGTTGTAGGTGAAAAAATCGCAAGAGCTGCTGATTATTCATTAAAGCATAAAATTCCATTTATGATTATCTCTAAATCTGGAGGTGCTCGTATGATGGAAGCGGCATTATCGTTAATGCAGTTGGCAAAAACATCTGCTAAGTTAGCTCAATTAGCCGATGCAGGAATACCATATATATCCTTATGTACAGATCCAACAACAGGAGGTACAACAGCTTCTTTTGCCATGTTGGGTGATATTAATATTGCAGAGCCAGGAGCATTAATTGGGTTTGCTGGCCCGCGTATTGTTAGAGATACCACAGGAAAAGAATTACCTGAAGGTTTTCAAACCGCCGAATTCTTAAAAGAACACGGGTTTCTTGATTTTATAACTCCAAGACACGAACTAAAACAAAAGATAAACTTATATCTAAGTTTAATTCTAAATCGCCCTTTAGCAAATTAAGATATAATACATCTAGTTATATATAAAAAGGCCCGACTTAAAGTCGGGCCTTTTTATATAATCACACCAAAGACCTGTAGATCATCAGGTTATAATCGAATCTCACGTTCTTCTCCATTATCATTAGTAAATACTGCTAAATTATCGCACTCTTCGTTACCATAATCTAACGAACCACTATAATTTGTTCTTACTAACTCAACAACACCACTCACCAAAAATCTACAGCTCGCCTCTCGTCGTAATGGTGTTATAATTGTGGTACTATGTGTGCTTCCATTTTTGAAATTAGTTTCCCAGGCGCCTGTAATTAAGAAAACATTATCTCCCCAATTACCATTAAAAGAACCTTCGATCCATTCACGAACCTTTGACCCCGTTCTGGATGCCTGCGTACCATCAGCAAAGGTAACCGTTAAATCAAGATTCATTGTATATTGAGGATTACCATTATCATTAGCTTTTTGCCTGGTTATGGTTTTAGACCCAACAAATTGAACATCATCAACAAAAAAGTCCTCGAGAGTATAGTTAATAATCTTTGTCATTACTTCGGTATCTACCACGTATGACATATTCACCTTTCCTTTTACAATATGCCCTCCTCTAACTTCACATCCTTCAGCACCAAAATCTACAGTCACTTCTTTAGAAGTATTTGTAATCTCAATGGTTATAGTTGCACAGTCTGGCAAAAAAGGATGTATTGGGCTTTTTACAGCGCTTTCCTCATACTCATACACTTGTAAAAATGTATCACTTATTACCTCGGTCGTATTATCTACCTTGGTATTAAGTTCTGTTTCTTCGGTAATAAAAGATGTTACCAATTGATCTTCAGTATCTTCTTCATTACATCCTACTAAAATCAAAAAAAATAATGCGATTAAACTAAATTTAAATAAGTTACTTTTCATAATATTTAATTTTAACGTTACGATACTAAGACCATATATTATGCAAAACGTTTAATTGCATTATGTTTTTTCATATAAAATGCATTTCTAATCCAAAAAATATTATATTTGCACGCTAATAGCAAAGAGCTATTTATACATAAAAATCATTTAAATAATATTGGAATGTATTTAACGAAAGAAGTTAAAGAAGAAATCTTCGCAAAGCACGGTAAAGGAAAGAATGACAGTGGTTCTGCAGAAGGTCAAATTGCATTGTTTACACACAGAATTACTCATCTTACTGAGCACTTAAAAAAGAATCGTAAAGATTTTAATACAGAGCGTTCTTTGGTAAAGCTGGTAGGAAAACGTAGAGATCTGTTAGACTACCTTATTAAAAAGGATATCATGAGATACCGTGCAATTGTAAAAGAATTAGGATTAAGAAAGTAATAAAAAAGAGGCTGCATGCCTCTTTTTTTATATTAAATAATTAAAAAACATTTGTACTTCACTAGAGTACGGATGCATGCCTTAGTTTTTCATTGGTCGCGCAATTACTACAACAACACAACCTTGTCCGTCCGAGTAAGACGGAAACCAATGTTTAATTAAACATATCAGGATTTATCTGTATGATAAAACTGATACGTTAGAATCAAAAAAATTATGATTCCAAAAGTTTATAAAGAGGTCATTGACCTTGGTGACGGTAGAGAAATTTCTATCGAAACCGGAAAATTAGCAAAACAGGCCCATGGTTCTGTTGTTGTACAATCTGGCAAGTGTATGTTATTATGTACAGTTGTTTCAAATTACAAACAAAGTGATGTCGATTTTCTACCATTAACAGTAGATTATAGAGAGAAATTCGCAGCATCTGGTCGTTACCCTGGTGGTTTTTTCAAAAGAGAAGCAAGACCAAGTGATGGTGAAGTACTAACAATGAGGTTAGTAGATCGTGTATTACGACCACTATTCCCAAAAGATTATCACGCAGAAACTCAGGTGATGATCCAGTTAATGTCTCATGATGACGATGTTATGCCTGATGCAATGGCTGGACTAGCAGCATCTGCAGCAATACAATTATCTGATTTCCCTTTTGAATGTGCCATTTCAGAAGCACGTGTAGGACGTGTAAATGGTGAATTTATCATTAACCCAACAAGAGCGCAGTTAGAAGAATCAGATATCGATATGATGATTGGTGCTTCTGCAGATTCTGTAATGATGGTTGAGGGAGAGATGAAAGAGATTAGCGAAGAAGAAATGGTAGAAGCTATCAAATTCGCTCATGATCATATAAAAATACAATGTGCCGCTCAGCTTAAATTAGCCGAAGCCTTTGGAAAAAAAGATGTTAGAGAGTACGATCCGGAAAGAGAAGATGAAGACTTGGCTAAGAAAATTCATGAAATGGCGTATGATAAAGTATATGCTGTTGCAAAAGCAGGATCTTCTAAAAAAGAACGTGGTTTAGCTTTTTCTGAAATAAAAGAAGAAATAAAAGCTACGTATTCTGAAGAAGAACTTGAAGATTTTGGAGATCTCGTATCTAAATATTATTCTAAAGCAGAAAAAGCTGCTATTCGTGATCTTACTTTAAACGAAGGATTACGTCTAGACGGTCGTAAAACTGATGAGATCAGACCAATCTGGTGTGAAGTTGATTATTTACCATCAACTCATGGATCTTCTATATTTACACGAGGAGAAACTCAAGCACTAGCAACAGTGACTTTGGGAACTTCTAGAGAGGCAAATCAAATTGATATGCCATCTTATGAAGGAGAAGAAACATTCTACCTTCACTACAACTTCCCTCCTTTCTGTACCGGTGAAGCAAGGCCTATACGAGGAACTTCTCGTAGAGAAGTTGGTCACGGTAACTTGGCACAACGTGCCTTAAAAGGAATGATTCCTGCTGATTGCCCATATACTGTGCGTATAGTATCAGAAGTATTAGAATCTAATGGTTCTTCTTCTATGGCAACTGTATGTTCTGGAACTATGGCATTGATGGACGCCGGAGTACAAATGGTAAAACCAGTTTCTGGTATTGCTATGGGATTAATTTCTGATGGTGAAACAGGAAAATATGCAGTTTTATCTGATATTTTAGGTGATGAAGATCACTTAGGAGATATGGACTTTAAAGTAACTGGTACTGCTGATGGTATTACGGCTTGCCAAATGGATATTAAAGTAAAAGGTCTTTCTTATGAAATTTTGGTAAACGCATTAAAGCAAGCTGCTGATGGTCGTATACATATTCTAGGAAAATTAACAGATACTATTGCATCGCCAAATGCAGATGTGAAATCACATGCTCCAAAAATGGTAACTAAAACAATTCCTGGAGACTTTATTGGTGCTTTAATTGGTCCAGGAGGTAAAGTAATTCAAGAATTACAAAAAACTACAGGTACAACTATAGTAATTAATGAAGATCCTGTTACAGAAGAAGGAAATGTAGAAATTCTTGGTACAAATCAAGAAGGAATTGATGCAGTATTAGCAAAAATCGATTCTATTACTTTTAAACCTGCTGTTGGTAGCGTATATGAAGTGAAAGTAATCAAAATGTTAGATTTTGGTGCTGTAGTAGAATATATGGAAGCTCCGGGTAACGAAGTTTTACTTCACGTTTCAGAATTAGCATGGGAACGCACAGAGAATGTTAGCGATGTTGTAAACATGGGTGATATCTTTGACGTAAAATATTTCGGAATTGATTCTAGAACTCGTAAAGAAAAAGTGTCTAGAAAAGCATTATTACCTAGACCTCCAAGACCAGAAGGTGATAAGCCAAGAGGAGATCGAAAACCTCATAGAGATAAAAAAGAAAATTAATTTTTCTATACTATTTAACAAAACGCCTTCAAGATTCTTGAAGGCGTTTTTTATTTCACTACACACAATCTACATTCCAAACACATCCCCTCCTTATAAATTTTACCAAGTATTGATTTGGATAAATAAGTTAATGTTACGCAACCATTTAGAGGCTATCAGTCTATAAGACAAAGACTTTAAATAATGCAACTATGACAACGTTTAAAACCCTACTGCTTAGCACTCTACTAATTTCAATGGTTTCCTGCCATAATGAATCCTTCGATCTATTTCCTGATAACATCCAAAAAATAGAAACAGATTCAGAATTATTTAATTCGTTAAAAAGTATTTCAGAAAATAAAAATGAAGATAATAAGCCCGTCTGTATCACTTTCGTTTATCCTTTTAATGTATATCTTTTTGATGAAGATTCTGAAATTGTAGATAGTAGAATAGTCTATGATAATATAGATTTTGTGGGTCTTCTGGAAGACTCAGAAGGAACTAATAGCGCAATAGGCCTAAGTTACCCTATAACTACCATTCTAGAAGATGGCAGTTCGTTTAGCATCCAGGACAATGCCGAATTAAAAAAAACCATAGAAGCTTGTATCGAATCAGAGATTATTATCTATTGTAATAGAATATTAGAAAAAAATTGCATTTGGAAAATTACTTCTTCAACCAATAATCAAAACTACAATGATGCATTACTAGATTTTTATGACGATGGAACTGGTATTTTTTATGATAATGGTAATGCATACAGAACCTCGTGGATATCCTTTTTCCTTGAAGGTAAATTACATATTAATATTCATCTTGAAGGAAATTCTGAAACAGCTAAAGATTGGAATTTTGATTGGAAAGCCGTGATAATAGATGATGAAACTGTAGAAGTATCAAATGAAACCGATAAATATATCATCAAAAGACAATGCAATATTAAAAATTCATGCGATTATGTAGAATTTAAGGAATGTGAATTGAAAAATTTTGAAGATACCGCCAATTTTATTTTTAATGATTACAAAGACTGTATTCTTTCTTTTCAGGAAAATATAGATACTTCTCTATTAACATTATCATTTTACCAAACCTATGAGCATGCAGAACAAGAAACAAATATATTAGACTCATCTGTTTATCAAAACACAACTAATCCTCAATTAGTTTTCGTTAACATCAAAAATACAGATACCAACGAATCTAAAATAATTAGAATAGTTTTATTTGCTGAAGCCTGCGATAATAATGACGAGAGCTAATTGTTATTTTTAGCAATCTTTCCTGAAAACAAGGAAAGATTGCTTTTTTTTAATCTTTTACGCAACCATTTAAAACAATTCAGTCTAAAAAGTAAACTAGTGATAATTTATGTGGTATTTTAAGTACCACATAGTGAAAATTAAAGGTGAAAATTGAGTTCTTTTTTGTTTATTAAAAATATTTAAGATTTCGATACATAGTCTTTGCTAAGCTTAAAACCAATTGGACACAAGAAAGCTAATTAGGAAGTGCCAAAAAAACAACAGGAAAGCACAAAGTGAATTGTTTCACCTTTATAGGGATATACTATTTGCTTTGAGTCTTAAGTATTGCAAAAATTATGATGAAGCAGAAGATAATTTACAAGACTCCTTTATTACAATTTTTAAAAAGATAAATCAATATAATTTTAAAGGCTCTTTTGAAGGTTGGATGAAAAGGATAACGATTAATAAAGCTATCGATAAATATAAAAAAACATCTTTTACTGATATAAATATAAATGAAGAGAAAATCGCAGATACCAAAATTGATTCTGAAACATTAAACCTTTCATTAGATGAATTACTAAAACACATACAGGAATTACCTGACAGATATAGATTGGTTTTTAACTTATATGAACTAGATGAGTATTCTCATAAAGAAATAGCTAAAATGTTACATATTTCTGAAGGAACCTCAAAATCAAACCTACATAGAGCAAAAGTTATACTGAAAACCAAAATAACATCCAGTAACAATTATTTAAAAAAAATTGCAGTAAGTAATGGCTGACCCAAAAGACATAGGAAAAGCTTTTAAAGAAAAACTTAAAGGCTTTAATCAATCACCTAGTAATTTATCCTGGGAAGATATCGAACCTAAATTACCCAAAAAAGAAGATAACACACTTTTTTATTGGGCAAAAGTAACAGGTGTACTTATATTTCTTTTGCTATTAATACTTTTTGCTGCTAATACATATAACTATAATAGTATCACAGAAAACTCAATTAATACTAAAACAAAAAAACCAGTAACCCCAGAAAATTGTGAAGAAATAGATCTAAAAAATAACAAACTACAAATATTAGACAATGAAGTTATAACAACAGTATCTATGTCACCCAAATCAAAACCTGACATCAACGACCTGTATACAAGTACGGTAGAAAACAAATGGTCTTTACTATATAGTGAAACTAATAATGGTATTGGTTTATCATCAAATAAAAATGTTTCGAATTCTAGCCTTTTAATAACGACAAATAAAATGCCTCTTCCTACTCACAAAACTAATCAACAGGCATCCAGCACAAAAAAAGGTACCAATAGAGGTATCGAAGAAATAAAAAATAAGAAAAACACTTCTATTTCTAGTACAAAAACTAATCCTATAAATGGAGGAACCTCAATATCTTCAACTGTAACTACAAGCCAAATAGAAAATAAAGCAGATAAAGCTTTAAATAACAATCGCAACAGAGCATCTAAAAATGAAAAGCATAAACAACGTAAAGATGATTCTCTAAAAACTTTAATAGCATCCAAAAAGAATACGACTATCACTAACCGTAAGAATAAGGATACATTAGTTTATATGAATCCTATAAAGAAAAAACCATTTCAAAAATTTAGCATAGGAGCGCAGGTCATCCCAACATATACTATCGCACCCAACGGATCTTTGATAAGCAACCACCTGGCAAAAAACACAAATCGTGGTAGAATAAGCTTGAGCTATGGTGTTCTCTTTAAATCATATTACACAAACAAAATAGCATTAAGAGTTGGATATAATCGATTAAAGTTAAGCAACAAAATAAAAAACATCCAAACCGATCAACTACCCATTATACTTAATGATTTGGGAATAATCTTACCCATTAATGATATTATAGGAAATTCTGAAAAAGTAAATGTAATACAAAAGACAATTTACAACGAAATTTCATTTGGGTTACAATATCAAATCTTAGACAATCAGATTAGCACTTCACTAATAGGAGAATTAAGTTTTCTGTTTCTAGATGAAAATAATATTGCCATAAATACTGCTTCTAACAATTTTAAGTTAGGAAGCAATACTAATATTTTGAAAACAAATTTCAGTATTAACATTGGAACAAATCTTAGATATAAGCTATCAAAAAAAGTGTTTTTGAATGTTGAGCCTTTACTTAAGTATCAATTAAAAAATGCTAGTCAAAATTCTGAAAGTTATCGACCTTTATACTTTACAATTCAAACAGGAGTTTCTTATGAGTTCTAAATAATGTTCTGTACAGCATGGTTTTTTACATTCTTTATAAAATCCATTATTTTTTAAATCTTTTTTGAAAAAAAATATTTTTTTTCAAAAAACAACCAAACTCCCTTATATTCACACTTGGCAAGGTACAACAAACTATTTAAAAGAATATTTTCTATAAAAAAACAATCTTTTTGTAACATTTCTATAACATATTACGTATAATAAGTAAAAGGCCCTAAATATTCACAAAATTAAATTTCAAGGAGAACTATAGATGAGACAACTTAAAATTACGAAGCAGGTAACGAATCGTGAGACTGCATCGCTAGATAAGTATTTGCAAGAAATAGGAAAAGTAGACCTTATTACTGCAGATGAAGAGGTGGAATTAGCTCAGCGTATAAAAGCTGGTGATGAAAGAGCTCTTGAAAAACTAACAAAGGCTAACCTTAGATTCGTAGTATCGGTTGCAAAACAATATCAAAATCAAGGTCTTACCCTTCCAGATTTAATTAACGAAGGTAACCTTGGACTAATTAAAGCTGCAAAACGTTTTGATGAAACTCGTGGATTTAAATTTATATCCTATGCCGTATGGTGGATTCGTCAATCTATTCTACAAGCTTTAGCAGAACAATCTCGTATTGTTCGTTTACCATTAAATAAAATTGGTTCGATCAATAAGATCAATAAAACATATGCATTCTTAGAGCAATCACATGAGCGCCCACCAAGTGCTGAAGAAATTGCAAAAGAATTAGACATGACCATCAATGATGTTAAAGAATCAATGAAGAACTCTGGACGCCATGTAAGTATGGATGCTCCACTTGTTGAAGGAGAAGATTCTAACCTTTATGATGTATTAAACTCTGGAGAATCACCAAACCCTGATAGAACACTATTGCATGAGTCTCTTCGTACAGAAATAGAACGTGCTCTAGAAACACTTACTCCTAGAGAAGCAGATGTAATACGATTATATTTTGGTCTTGGAGATCAACATCCAATGACTCTTGAAGAAATTGGAGAAACTTTTGATCTTACACGTGAACGTGTGCGTCAAATCAAAGAAAAAGCAATTCGACGATTAAAACATACATCTAGAAGTAAAATATTAAAGACTTATTTAGGATAAATTCCTAAATTGCGGTTACAAACAGTTTTATAACATAACTGTTCGTTTTTTGATTGATGAATGACCTCCGGCTGATTACCGGAGGTTTTTTCTTACGGTAATCCGTAAAAATCTTACGGTAACCCGTAAAAAATTCATTTTTAGATCTAAAAATGAAGAATTTTCCCAACAGAACCCCCAATATTTTGGCAAAAGTATCTCAAAATTTGTATCTTTAAGTAGCTACCCCCCCTTCTTAATATATTGTTCATTATGAGATATATAATAAGTTATGTTAGCACGGTAAATCCAAACATATCACATTCTGATATGACAGAGCTTATGGATTATGTTAGACTTAATAATAATGCAATTGGCCTTATGGGAATATTAATATATTCTGAAGGAAATTTTTTTCAAATTCTCGAAGGTGAAGAACAAGTCGTTAAAATGATGTTCGAAAAAATAAGAAAAGATTATCGACACCATAATATTATTAAAATGCTGGATAAAGAAATAATGGGTTCTTCTTTTTCAGAATCTCGTTCTTCTTTCACTGTAATATCTGATCATTACAATCAAAGTGAATTACATCAATTCTTAAAAAAAGAACAAGAAAATAACCCCGAACATTATAAAAGTATTTCTTACCTAGCTCAAAAATTCATGAAATTCAACTAATTAAGAGTATCATAGATTTTAAAAACAAAACACTCTCCAATATAAAACTTAGACTATTTATTTTTTTGAATTTACTAGAACAGAAGAATCAGATTTTTTTTACTCTAATAAATAGGAAAAACTCATCTTCGGTTTGACTGGCTATCAAGCATAGCAGGGTTACCATTTTTTCTTATTCTGAAACAAGGTTGAAAAAAGAGCATTTTATTATAGTAAATTCAAAGGATAAATAGTATTAAATAGTACTTTTGCGGGAAACAACACAGATTTATGGCTTCAAAACGTATAGCCCCTTCAGTATTAGCTGCAGATTTTGCTAATTTGCAACGCGATGTAGAAATGATTAATAAAAGTGAAGCAGACTGGTTTCATATAGATATTATGGACGGTGTTTTTGTTCCTAATATTTCTTTTGGAATGCCAGTTTTACGAGATATCGTAAAACATGCAACTAAGACAATTGATGTACACCTTATGATTGTTGATCCAGATCGATATATTAAAACTTTTGCTGATCTGGGAAGTAATATCCTTACCGTACATTATGAAGCTTGCACACATCTTCACAGAACATTGCAAGCTATTAAAGCCGAAGGAATGAAAGCTGGTGTTGCTATAAACCCACATACCAATGTAAGTTTATTAGAAGATGTTATTAATGATATAGACCTGGTATGTATAATGAGTGTAAACCCTGGATTTGGTGGTCAATCATTTATAGAAAACACTTATGAAAAGGTGAAACAACTTCGTAAGATTATTGTAAAAAATAATGCAAGCACGTTAATTGAAATTGATGGAGGTGTAACCAATAAAAATGCTAAACAACTTATTGATGCCGGAGCAGATGTACTGGTTGCCGGAAGTTTCGTTTTTAAAAGTACTGACCCGAATCAAACCATTAAAGAATTGAAGGAGATTATAAACACTTAGTCAATAAAAAATGGAGCAGAACCCTATTCCGTCTTTTGATACCTGGACATCAATTTTCCTAATCGTAAGTTCACTAGGGTTCTTCTTAAGTATTATTCTAAGTATTCGTAAAACGGGAAGAATGAATAATCTTCCCGTTGTTTTACTTATTTTAGGGTTTTCTTTTATTCTACTTCAATATGTGTTTTTCTGGACTAACTACGGGTCTGTATATCCTTATTTTTATTTTTTTGACTCTAGTTGGTATCTCGCGTTTGGACCTCTGCTGTACATTTATATTACAAGATTTTACAGTAAAAATTTCAAAATAAGATGGTATCACTTTGCACCAGCAATACTATCATTTATTATTAATGGATATTTTCTTATTGTATCAGAAGGTTTTCAAAACCTTAAAGAATATAAAGATGAATTTCTATTTTATCTTTTTTGGTCACTTCGCTCTCCCTGGCTGGTAGCTTTATCGCTAATAATTTATGTAATCATAATAAAAGATTTCATCTCTTTTCATAAAAATGATAAAAAGTCTCAATATGAGATTATCAGAAAAAAATGGTCAACTTTTCTCATCAATTTATTCTTAGTCTTTATTATAGCCTATATAAGTTATTATGTATTGGTTAGATTCTCATTTTTCAACATTCATTGGGATTATGCAATTTCTTTTTCAATGTCTATAGCTATATATGGTATTGGTTATATGGTATATAAAGAGCCTTCTATCTTTAACGGAGAATTATTATCCAATCTATTTTTAAAAGGAGAAACTCATCAAGAGCTAACCGAATCCACCAAAGATGAGTTCTATGATACGTTATTATCATATATTAAAACAAATAAACCCTATTTAAACAATGATTTACGTTTGGTCCAATTAGCAGATAATATTGGTTTTTCTAGCCATATACTATCAAAGCTTATAAACGAAAAATCTAAAAAGAATTTTAATCAATTTATAAATGAATATAGATTGGAAGAAGCAAAAAAACTACTTCTAGAAAATTCTAAAGCTAGCATTAAAACGATTTATTTTGATGTTGGGTTTAATAACAAAGCTACTTTTAACACTGCCTTTAAAAATAAGTTCAATTGTACCCCATCTGAGTACAAAAGAAAAAAAATGGAAGTTCAGAATAATTAGATTCGAATTAAAAAGGTTAAAAATTATAATTCTAAACCTATCCTCTTCTTGTTTTAGTGAACTTTAATCTTATAACTCTTAAAAATCTTGAGCTTATGAGAACTTTATTTTTATTCATTTTTTACAGTTTTACTAGTATCACTTTTGCACAAAAATTTACACTTATCAAAGACAGTATTAACCCTATAGTATCTGATTCAACTATTCGGGGGACCTATTTTGGTACAGGATGGACAGATATCGATAATGATAGCAATTTGGATTTATTCTATGCCGGGACTATATACAAAAATCTTGGAAACGGAAATTTTAAAATTGCAGAAGGCAGTACAGCAATACCTGTTGCTACATCGCTAAACAGCTGCAGTTGGGCAGACTATGAAAATGATGGAGATCTGGATTTAATTTATTCGCGATTTACTGCACCGTCTACCTTGCAAACCAGAATTTATGCTAATGATGGTACTGGCCAATTTACCGAAACGAATACAATCTTAAACACAATCAATTCGGCAACCTGGAGCGTACAATGGTGTGATTATAACAATGATAGCTATGTTGATTTTATTCTTACATTTGCCGATTTATTTCTTGGATCAAATCGATTTCCTAATCGTTTATATCGGGGAAATAGTGATGGCACATTTACCGAAGTAACAGAGCCTTACGACTTTCTTACAGAAAAAGCAGCCTACACTGTATCTAATTGGACTGATTATGACGAAGATGGAGATACCGATTTATTTATTGCCAGTGGTCCTGCTGCCGGTCCTGCAGGAATTAAGCATGATTTTTTATTTAAAAACCTACAAGTCGAAACCGGAAGCGAAGGATTTGTAAAATTAACCAATACAGACCTCTCATTTGCAGAAGATCCACAAGATGGACAATGTTATAATGCAATTGATTACGATAATGATGGCGATCTCGATATTTGTCTTACCAACTATTCTGGAATCGAAAACAAGTTTTATATTAATACTTCTGGCGAATATCAAAGTACCAATACCCCATTTACAACCGGCAACAATCAAAACTTATCCAATGCTTGGGGAGATTTTGATAATGATGGTGATCTAGATGTTATCATTACAGCTTCTAGTGCAATTGGTAGTGGGTATTTTGTCAATAATGGAGATGGGACTTTTACAGAACATAATTCTAATCTTATTAATGCAGCCACCTCTGGAAACTCTACTGGGGCTACTATTGGAGATTACGATAACGATGGTGATTTGGATTTCTTTGTTGTTGGCCAGGGTGTAAAAGGGCTTTTTAGAAATGATTTAGCTGTAAAAAATCATTTCGTAAATATTAAACTCATTGGCAACCCATCAAATAAAGCCGCACTAGGTGCAAGATTAGAATTAACCACCAGAGTAAAAGGGAAATTGGTAACTCAAAAAAGAGAAATCTCTGCCTCAAATGCATTTATGGGACAAAACAGTTTGCGAGCTCATTTTGGACTCGGTAAAGCCCCAAAAATTGAAAAACTCATCGTGTATTGGCCCTCCGGAAATGTCGATACTTTTTTAAAACTAAGAGTAAATAAATTTTACACTATAGAAGAAGGTAAAAAAAAACCAATTGACCCACCTATTAAAAAGAGAAACGATGATACTTCTAAAGTAATCATGTATCCTAACCCTTCTAAAAACACAGTAAAAGTCAAAATTGATAATTTAGAAACAAGTATTCCGGTTACGATTAAAATCGTAGATGCCACGGGGTTAAAAATTTCGGAAACCAATTTTAATATCAATCAGGAGATTATACTAAACACTGCTTCTTTATCACCGGGAAATTATTTTTTGAACATTATACTAGAGGAAAAAACAGTTGTGAAAAAATTAATTATTAAGTAGTAGTCAATTGCTACTTAGAAAAGGTGAGGCTTATAACAGAACCTCATCTTTTTTTACATTAGAGATTACAAAAATCATTAGTTTTACAAGAGTAAGAATAAGGTATTACTCTAAAAGCTAGAATTAGAGCCTTGTCAATATGATTTTTAATGATACATATAGATTTGATAATTGTTGGCGGTGGACCTATTGGTATAGCCTGTGGCCTCGAAGCAAAGAAAAAAGGACTTGATTATTGTATTATCGAAAAGGGACCTATCACTAATTCCTTATATAATTACCCTCTTAATATGCAGTTTTTCTCATCTTCAGAAAAACTTGAAATTGATAATATCCCATTTATCAGTAATGAAGCTAAACCAAAGCGTAATGAAGCTCTTGAATATTACCGTAGGATTGTAACTTCTAACGATTTAAATATTAATCTGTTTGAAAAAGTTAATACAGTTCTCAAAAAACAAGACACTTTTTATATTAAAACCGATAAAGAACAATATACTTGTTCTTATGTAATCATTGCTACCGGGTTTTATGATCTTCCAAATACTATGGATGTTCCTGGAGAAGATTTACCTAAAGTTTCCCATTATTATAAAGATCCTCATTTTTTTGCTAAACAAAAATTAGCTGTTATTGGTGCAAGTAATTCTGCAGTAGATGCAGCTTTAGAATGTTATAGAAAAGGTGCAGAGGTAACAATGTTGGTTCGTGGGCCAGAAATTGGAAAACGTGTAAAATATTGGGTAAGACCTGATATTATAAATCGTATTGAGGAAGGTAGCATTAAAGTTTTCTATAATGTAACTATAAAAGAAATATTACCAAAAAAAATCGATATCCAAACACCACAAGGAGAATTTAGTATTCAAAATGATTTCGTATTGGCACTAACGGGTTATAAACCAAATTTTGGATTTCTGCAAAAGATAGGAATCCAACTCTCTAACGATGCAAAATTATATCCCCAATATAATGAAGAAACAATGGAAACTAATATCAAAAACCTCTATTTGGCCGGAGTAATATGTGGTGGTATGGATACTCATATTTGGTTTATCGAGAACTCTAGAATTCATGCCAAAACAATATTAAAATCAATTACAGAAAAATAGCTACAAAAAAAGCCAGACTAAGTCTGGCTTTAATTCTATAATAATTGACGTTTAATCTCTAGAGAGAATACTTAATATGTACCAAAACAATAACATCAAAGAAGCAAATAATCCTAATGATGCTCCTACATATTGATCTTCAGAATATTTATGTACCATATTAGAGGTTTGATATAGAATTGACCCAGAAGCCAGAATTACCATCCCCACACTAAACCAAAGGCCAAGATTAAATCCGAATAGCAAACCTGCTGCAATAAGTCCTATTGCTATAAAAAATCCAATTGCCAGTATAGATTTTAAAAACGAAAAATCTTTTTTGGTAATTAAAACAACAGCCGAAAGCCCTGTAAATAATGCTAGAGTCAAAATTGCAGCTTGGTTAAGAATATTAGCGCCTCCGCTTTCTGCAATCATCATAGCAATCCCAATAAGTGGAATAAAGATAAAAGCTTCTGCTACTACAAATAATAACAATCCTAAATATTGTTGATTGATATTATGATTCTTTAATGCCATTTTCTCTGCATAATTTGTCACCAGCATAAAACCGCCCAGCATAATAAGCCATCTCCATCCTTGTGTCATAGAAAATGCAAAATTTACAATAGGTTCTATTTGAAAAAATATCCATTCTACGATTACAAAAAGTAGAACAGCCATAGCAAGATGGGTATAGGTCTTTTTATAAAACGCAACCCTTTTTTCATCGGTAAGTGAACTAACAGGTAGTATTTGCTGAAATTCTTCCATATATGATATAATAAATTAAAATTATTGATGGCTATAAATATAATCGTTTCTTGAAAATGATATCATAATTAATCCTCAAAATATCTAAAATTAAACATCTGTACTACATAATAATATATCTCAGGAAATTGTTTCTTTAACTCCTTTGGTGACTCCATAAAAACTTCAACCAAAACTGCAATAAATTCAAATTTATCGGTATATGCATAATCCCTCAATATTTTAGAATCTACTATCTTTTTCCTTATTTCTTCAGCACCAAGATACTTTTCTAACAATAAAAAAGTGTCATAAAAAATTTCACAGCTAATATTGTTGTTTTTTATAGAGTTATGATGAATCGCATGTGTTATTTCATGGACACCCAAACTTTTTCCTTTATCCATGTGCAAGTTTCCTTTCTGAAAATCTTTCCAGGATAAAGCCAATGCCCTGGATATAGGATTAAACTCCCCTATATTTTCTGTTTTATTTAAAATTGAATAGAATGATGTTGGGTATAAAACTATGGTTTCTAAATATTCTAACAGATAGTGACGCATCCCAAAAGTAAGCTGTGTAACCATAATGGTTACTTGCATACGCATAAAATCATCAATAGCTAATCCTTCTCTACCAACAAAACGAGTATCTTCAAGAAACCTTACTGTTCTATGCGCAAAATATCGCTTTCTTCTTTTATCAAGAGTAGTATAAAAATCATTCTCATCCAGAAATGCTTGTAAATGAGGTGGTAATTTCTTCGGAGTAAGGTAAAAATGAATAAAATAAGGCCTTTTCTTATACTTTACATAAATTGATTCTAAATATCGCAAAACATAATATATACATATCGAAACAATTCCGACAGTAACAAATACTCCAAGTATGTTTTGGAGTAATGTATTAGAAGTTTCTTCTTCAAACAATAATAAAGATGCTATATAAAGATTCAAAAAAAAGATAATGTAGGTTAAGGTTACTAAAAATAACGTTTTAGAAGCAGAAATGGTATTAAAATAACAATTTAACATTAATCAATGCTATTTTACATACTACCAACATCTTATATTTCAACCTTATGATATAAGTGCAAATAGTAAATACAGCAAACATCTATAAACTTATTCTTATTAGAAATTTAACTATTCTGTATGGATTTGGGAATGAAATTTGATACTCTATGGCAGTTGGTGTTTATTTTTAAAACCAGCATACCTAACACTACTAAAATTACAACCAATAATGTTTTCATTTAAGAGGAATCCCCCAGACTCATTAACGAATTTAGATCAACTTTATAAAAATGTTATCTCAAAACTCCCAATTGCTAATCGAATTAAATATTGTGAATCTCTAGTGTATCGTACTAAAGAAGATATATCAAATTCTAATTGTAGATTCACAAAAAGAAAATTAAAAAAGCTCTTAAAAGTTACCGAAACAGAACTACAGGAACTTAATATCAATTAAGTTCTGTTCATAAGTAACTAGACATTACATATAGGTAGAATAAGGTTATGAAATTTTCTCATATCCTTCTAGGTTAGTAATTCCCCAATTCTCAAGCTCTTCTTTATTCCATAATTCTGGGAAAAATATGCGCTTTTGATATTTTGGATGCATGTATTTATGCCAATCACTACCTCCGGTTGCTTCCACATTTACTTTTCCATGATCCAAATATTTTGCTGCTGCATCATAATGGTGCATTACCCAATTAATGTTTACTGTGTGATCATAATGACGCATGGCATTAATTAACTCAGTATTTTTCTGATATTCTTCGGGAAGTTCTTTAAACTTTGTCCATAAATTAACTGTATTATATTCTTTCATCCATTCGATCAATTCTTTCTTGTACTTTGTTTCAAAATTGATCATCAATTTACTCTTCTTACCTGTTTTATGATCTGTCCCGGCCGCTTGCCAATACATATTATCAAAGGCATACTCATATGGAGTATTTCTATCAATTGTCTTTCTATATCTAAAATCAATTAAATTAATTAATTCTGTAGAAGCAATCTCTATTTTACGATATTGTCCAGATTGAAATCCACTCGCAGGAGTTAAAGTATCTCTAAACTTCATATACTGATCAATCTCCATTCCCTCTCCCATGAT
Organism: Aquimarina sp. Aq78; assembly: GCF_900299525.1. GTDB lineage: Bacteria > Bacteroidota > Bacteroidia > Flavobacteriales > Flavobacteriaceae > Aquimarina. Next base: position 315,250 of record NZ_OMKA01000029.1, read on the forward strand.
ATCAAATGAGTTTGAAAGCATATCAAAATATCTACTCACACGCATAAGATGCATTTCAAATTTTTTAGGCTCTATATTTTCAGTATGAGAAATTTGACTCATTTCCCAAAGAATCATTTTAAACAATAATTCATTAATCTGATGATACATAATAAACACCATCTCATCGGGCAATTGTGTTCGTTGGGTTTGTAGCCCTAATAAGGCATCTACCTGAATAAAATCCCAATATTTCATGGGTTCGGCATGCAATAAACCAGACAGATGTACATCTGGATCTTGCCCCATTGCATTATATTTTTTATCTATAGCTTCTAATAATTCTTTTCTAGTCATAATGTTTATCTGTATAATACGGATTTAAATATACACTCGATATAATTCTGCTTTTACTATGTTTTACAAAATTATTCGAAGAAGGATAATCATACCAAATGAGTATTGTTATGAAAAAATTCAAACTCAAATAGCAGGTAATAAATTAGTAATCAAATCGAAATTATTATGAAAAAGGAGATTTTATATTAATGTAATTAGCAACACTAAGTAATAGATGGGTAGACCGATTGGAAATAGAATTTTTAGCCTTGTTCATTTTATAGAATTTTTTATGAATCCATCGTTTTCTTTCTAAAACAGGTATCAGGAAACTATACTTATCGTATTGATAACAATAATTATTTTCCAAGAAACAATCAAAGGTAATGAAGTGATCAATAAATCTATATAAAGTTATTCATAAATATTAATGATACTTTATATGAGATAATATACTTTTAATACATCGACAAAAACCTGAATATATAATTCTCACCGTTTTACCACTCACTAAATTTGGGGTATACACTCTTAAAAAACACAGTTTAAACACCTTTAAATAAGGGTTTTACACACCTTGACAACCATTACTCTGTATTCTATTTTTATAATCTTCATTAATTCATATTAATTAAAAAAAGTATATTATGATTATTTCAATGCAAGGGGATTGGAATGTTAAGGTAAAAGCAAAATCTGCTTCTTATCCTCAAAGATTTGTCGTCATCGGAGCTGATACCGGAAACGGAATTCACCCAGGAACCGTAGGAACTACTGTTAATGTTACAGGTGATCAATGGGCAATTGCCATACAAAACGATCCGGGAGGAGGATATCAACAATCTGATACCAAAATTAAATTTCCAAAAACTATCGGAGGCAATCACTCTTTCGAAATTCTATCTAATGATGCCGGAGGTGATTCTGATTTTAACGACCTGGTACTCGAATGTTCTACACCAGTGAACATTAATGATTTTCTTATTTATGGTCATGTTTCTATGTATAGTGGAAGATGTCTATTTAACCCATGCTGGAGAGGGCCTTTTGTAATTGACACTTATGTTGGCTTACTCGAGGCACTTAAGAATAATAAAATCAAAAAGTATATCGAAAAAATATACCCAGAGAGAATTCCAGAAGATATAGGTCCATTTCCACCAGACCCTGCTCCTTTTAAACCCATGGTAATCGACTTAAAAGGAGAGGCTACTGCCCCAAAAACCGAATTACTGTATCAAAAGTTAGAGAATCCTGATTTGCTGTCTAAGAAAAAAGTTAAAGAAAAAGCTTCGGAATTTGCCGCTACAAACTACAAGCTTATCAACACTAGAAAACGAGAAGTTTCCTTGGTTGATACATCAAGAGTACAGGATCTAAAATTGGTAAAAGCCATTGAGGGATTATATTTTAGATGTAATACAGAACCTGCAAATAATATCACATTAACTTTTGAGGAATATGATCGTACAGCTGCAGAGCTTGCAGGAGATGCATATACAGGAGAAGGGAACAGAAGATTGTTGGGAGATACTATTACCGATATGAATGGAAACTATATTTTCAGGTTCTCATTCGATATGACTTTCCCCGGGATCGAAGATTCTAGTGATCAGGCTCCAGGCGAAAACATTAATGTAGTTGCATACCCAGATGTTATCGTAAAAGTTACCAGCCTTGCTCCTAATACTATTTTATATGAAAGTGCTCCATATTATAATATTCCAAACAAAAAAAGAATAAACCTTTGTTTGCCAAAATCACAAATACAACCTTCGTCTGCATGTTTTAACGGAAACTTGATTGGCAGCTTAGGGAATGTTTTTATTGGAGGAAATCAAAATACAACAGCTTCTTTTTTTCCATCTCAATTGCACCGTAATGGTTTTAATAATGACCTAGAACCAAGCGGTAAAATTTCGGTAAATAGTAGTCTGGCAGGTTTCAAAATAGATTGTGCTGCTTGGGGAGGTACTATAGACATGACTGGTTGTATGTATGATGTGAGTAAGACAGCCACACAAAATAAAATAAAATGGTATACCATTCGTATAAAACGTTCAGGAACTATTCCTTGGGTATTTGTTAGTCAAAATTACAAGCACCCTCGTTATTCTAAACGTAATTTACCTAATTATAACGGTGATGATGTGGGTCCATTTTACAGTCAACTCCTAAAAGTTGATGGTGGTCCTGCCGTGAGTGTACCCGCCTATAAGAATATTCAGAGAGAAATGAATGTTGATCATATTGACTGGGTACCAGATAAAATTGGTCGCTACATGCAACTTAGAACCAGTATTTACGATAAGGTACAAGGTGAAACCAAACCAGGAACATTCTATGTACGTGTAGATGGTTATGACAGTAATGGTAATCCAGTAGCTAATGCCACAGATATGGTTGCCTTGTATATTCATAACAAACCATTGAATTTTAATCTATCTGCTCTAACCTTTGCTGATTCCTCAATTGTAAATGCAGGTTGCGGATTATATCGATTAGAAGATTATGAACTTAATACCGAGATCAATTTCAATTTTAGAGCAAATGATCCATATGGATTTGTTGATTCTTATGCCCTAACAATGAGCAGATGTCCTGGTCCGATGATTGGGTTAAGAGTTAATGAGCCTAGCCCTCCTTTATCTGATACGGTTTCTGGAGATACTATACTTTCTTCTGGAAATGCCTCAGGAAACCAGCCGCACGCCTGTGCTGGATATAGCGGAACTCTTCAGGAATTTTCAGATGCAGGACTAATAAATGTGGGTATACAACCAGCATTGACAGAAGGAGGGTGGATAAAAGCAGATGAATATTTTACTCGTCTTTCTTTTCATCTTACCGCTCGTAAGCGAGTTACTAATGGGTACAATAGTGGGTTAAGCAGTTTATACCAAGCTCACAGAGGTATTTTGATGGAACGTATAAATCTACCAACTCCATAGCCAATGGATTGGTTCATATTTATTCTAAAGGGGCTTTGCATCTGGAGAATTACACATTTGTGTAGTGCCGAAGACGGCCCCTTTGATATCATTATTACAATCAGAAAATGGCTGGGGCAAGGATTTTTTGGGTCCTTATTAGATTGTTTTTATTGCCTTAGTATTTGGGTAAGCTTACCCTTTGCAATATGGAAAGGAGAAAGTTGGAGTCAAATACTCTTGCTTTGGTTTGCATTATCCGGACTTGCTTGCCTGTTAGAACAGGCTACGTCAAACCATAATTAAAAAAAGAAATCTATGTCATGTTGTTCACAAAAACGTTTGGAACTAACCAGAGAGCTCAGTTCCAAAAAAGAATCAAAAGAAAAATCTTCTTTACCTCTTCTTAAAAACGCAAATACAAAGTTTAAATACACAGGAAATACTGCATGGTTTTATAGAGGTGTATCAACTCATATTCGATATCATTTTAAACATCATGGGCATATTATCATTATTGATCCCAGAGATACATCTGCAGCGATGGCCGAGCCTCTTTTAGAAAACATTGTTTAGAGGTTTAGTTTATATCACCATCGATACTTAAATTAATTATTTTTATAAAACCCTTTTAAAATTTATATTTCTTTTCTGAAAATGAATTTTGTGGTAACCGTAGCCATCTTATTGATAAAAACTGTTACTTATCCAAAAATAAGTATAGCTTTAACTATATAAAGTTAATCATAAATATTAATGATTGCTACCCAATTTTCTTGCTACAAATCTAATCACGCTCCCCTTCCCTATGTGATATTTACCTTCATCTAAAAGAATTTCTTCTTCTTCTAATAGTACTATTTCATAATTTTTAAAGTCAGTTATTATTTCTTCTTTAGAGTACAGCATGTCAATATCTTTAGGACCTCCAACTTTAGGATTAAGCTTGTTATGATATATATGATTTTTGCTAAAAGCCTCTAAAATAATGATACCGCCTTCTTTGAGATAGTCATTTAATTTCTTGTGAAATACTGACTTCTTTTCGGCAGAAAAATGAGCATATACAAGTCCAATAGCATCGAATGTTTCTCTTTTAAACTCGAGTTGTTCTAAATCTCCAACAATATACTCAAGAGTAACATGATTATCTTTTGCAAGTTGTACTGCTTTTGACTGCCCTTTTATACTTAGGTCAAACGACGTGACTTTCCATCCAAGTTGCGCTGCAAATACTCCATTACGTCCTTCTCCATCTGCTGGCATCAATATAGATCCCGGTTCAAATCTTGAAAGCCATTCTTTAAAAAACACATTTGGTTCTTTGCCATAAGCAAATTCTTGATCTTTATACCTTTTATCCCATTTCTCATTCATATTGATTCGGTTTACATTTTACTAATAAATTGCAATTGGTTATTTATTTACAAAAATAGTTCTCGTTGCAATCTATTTAATAGGATAAAATTATAATTTAACAGGACTTACATAAAGTTATATCTAAGATGAATAATCTTATATGCTTTTCTAAAATCTGTTATCACTTTTACAATTTTTGTTTAGATAGATACTCCCAGAGTATTATACAGGCCTGCTGTCGCCATAAGTCGTTTAATGAGCAAAGTATTTTCCTTTAATTGTACATCAATTAATTTTTGTTCTCGCGAGTTTATAATAAACAATGAGCTTTCTCCTAAAAAGAATTTACGTTCTTCTGCCTTAACTAATGCTTTATAATCTGTGACTATGTTTCTTACTAATTCATTTTGTTTAGTTAATGAATTAATCTCGGCGTATACAGCATCAATTTTATTTTGAAGAGTAATCGTTGTGGATACACGTTCAAGATTGGCTTCTTGTAATTTCAAATTGGCCAGTCGTAAATCTCCTCTTGCTTTGCGCAAAAATAATGGGAAACTAAAATTAACGAATGCTTTATAATTCTCTGTATTAAAAGTACGTGCCTGATCTATTTTTGATGTTAAGAAATTATACTGAACATTTATTTTAGGTAATAACTTGTTTAGTTTTAAGGAACGCTCTACTGTGAGCCCATCAATTTTGGCATCAAGGCTCAATAATTTGGGATGATTACGAAGTAATCTCGAAGTACCTGTGATGCCTTTTAATAAAAGTGAAGCTTCTAAAGTACTTAGTTTTGGCAATACGGGAACCACTTCTTCCTGAATCTCCATTGGTATATCATTTAACCACAAATAATTACTAACTATTAGAGCAGCTTTTCTTCTTTTTAAGGAAGATGCTTCTAGATTAAGTTGCCTGTTTTGAAATGCAATTCTGGCTTCAGTAATGTCAATAGCTGCTTTTTCACCTATTTCAACACTACGTTCTATGGCAATAAGGCGCACATTTGCATTTTTAAGAAAAGTTGTATAAATAAGCTCTTCATTAGTAGCTTTTAACCATTCTAAATATGCTATACTAGCTTCGAACAATAGTGTATTAACAAGTAAATCTCTATCAGCTTTGGCTTGCTCTCTAAAAAAACGCGCTTTTTTAAGCGAAGCCATACGTTTGTTGATCAAAAAACCTTGAGCTAATGAAAATGAGACACCTGCACTATACAATCCACCATCAGGAACAGTGTGATCAGGATTCAGAAATTCACCCGTATTCTCTTCAAAATTTGCTTTGAACTCAACGCCATACCAAGTAGGTATTTTAAAGGTAGCACTAAGTTGATCGTAATATTCTGTGTTTTTAAATTTCTTTCGATCATAATCTACTTCAATTTTCGGGTCAAATCCACCACGTGCTTTTAACAGATTTGCTTCACCTACACTCAATGCAAGTTCGGCTTGTTTCATTAATGGGTGGTGCTTTTTCACATAACCCAAATACTCTTCAAAAGAAAGTGCATTCTCTAATGAAACGGGCATGGTTTGAGCTGCTAATATTTCAGGATAAACAAAAATAAAAAGTAGCAATGTGTATTTTATAAGTGTCTTCATTTACTTCTTATCTTTTTTAACTTGTCTATCTTCTGGAGTGTAATAATTAGGTGGAAAACCATTAAGTTGTCGCCATAATTCGTACCAAATAGAGACATCTTCTAATAAAGCAATGGTATATGCTCCTGAGCCTACACGAACATTTTTAGGCCATGGATTTCCTTTATCATCCGGGGCTATGAGGATTCTAAATTTTCCATTAACGCTTATAAAGGTTTCTATCGCAACAATTTTTCCTGCATAGGTTCCATAAGATGCATTAGGCCAACCGCTAAAAAAAATAGCAGGCCATCCATCAAACTGGACACGAACACTTTCACCTATATGCATTAACGGTAAATCGATAGGATTTACAAAAGTTTCTACTGCAAGGTCATAGTTTGCCGGCATTATACCTACCAATTTTTCTCCTTCTTTAAACGTTTCACCTATACCTCCTTTTATAGCTTTATTTATATAACCATTCTGTGGAGCAGTGATATAATACATCTCATTACGTATTTTATAGCTAGAGGATTGGTTGTCTAGTTTTGACACCTGCGCTTCTGCTTCGAATTGATTTGACTCAGCTGTAAAACGTTCACTTCTTGACTTTGCAATTTTGTTAGAATACTCTGCTCTTATACGGCTTATTTCTAGTTGTGCATTCATTACAGAATTCTGACTCCCTAGTAGTTTATTTTCTTGTGATATGAGTTTCGCTTGTGTTTCTTGTAATTTTAAGCGCTTTGCTTCTACATCTGTTACAGCCTTAAGGCCTTCGTTTTGAAGCGTTACTGTACGGTCATACTGTTTTTGGGCAATATCAAGATTAGTCTTTGCCGCCTGAAGATCAATACTATCACTCTTTACTTTAAAGCGCGTTTGTTTTAATTTATTTCTAGCTTGAGAAAGTTTTAATGTGCGTTCATTCATTAAGGCTGTTACCTGCCCTTTTAGTGTTTTAACTTTCTCTTGGTATGAAACCACTGAGCGACTTTTTGCTTCGCGTTGTTGATTTGTTCGCTCTACCAAACGAGGGTCTTGATACTCAGTTTTAATTTCAGAAATAAAGAGAATGGTATCTCCTTTGGTAACATAATCACCTTCTTTTACGTGCCATTTTTCAATACGACCAGGAATAGGTGATTGTATAGTTTGTGGTCGCTGATCGGGTGTAAGTGTTGTAACATAGCCATTACCACTCACGTTTTGAGTCCAGGGTAGAAAAAGCACAATGATTAGTATAAGTGCAAATGCTCCTAAAAAGCGATTAAAGTACTTATTATGTCTTGGGGCAAACGCTTTTGCAAAAGCGGTATACCCCTTTAATGACACTTTCTTATTTAATTGATTATAAGAGATATTAAGCATTGTTCTTATTTTTTGAGGTTATTTTTCCTTCTGAAATTTTAATCGTCTGATTACAATGAGTTTTCCAGTAATCATTTCGACTAGAAACAACTAATATCCAAGGCCTTTCTGATCCGGTTAAATATTTGATTATTTGTTCTGTTTCTTCCTTTTCAAAATGCTCTAAAGGATCTTTAAGTAATAGTAATTTGGGGTTATGTATAATGGCTCTGGCCAAAACAATACGCTTAGAGACCGTAAATGGTATTTGTTGCCCTTCAGGATATAGTATTGTGTTTATCCCATTTGGTTGTTGTTTAATGAACGTAAGTAAACCAAGTTCTTTAAGCACTGTATGTAAATGTTCTTGAGATACATCTTTTCTACCAAATGTTATGTTTTCGAGTATTGTACCTTCAAATGGTAACTGTGAAGGAATTACCTGTCCTACATGTGAGCGATATTTATTAGGCCAAACTCCTTTTATAGAAACATCATTCACATATAAAGACCCCTTGGATGGTGTTAAAAGTCCAGATAATATTTTTAACAACGTTGTCTTACCAGAACCTGAAGCGCCTTCAAAAAGTATTCTATCCTTGTGTTCTATATTAAAATTAATATTGCTTAAAACTTCTTGACCTCCTGGTGTGATATATTTTAAATCATCGAGCTCTATATGTAATTTATCATCATTTATAAATGGGTCTTCACCATCTTGAACTTCTAATTTTTTATCTACCACTTGCCCTATTTTCTCGAGTGATGTCAATACATCATAGAAAGGTTCTAACCCTTTTATCAATTTTTCTACAGAACTAAGCACTAGTAATATGATGATTTCGGCAGCTACAAACTGCCCTATATTCATTTGCTGGTTAAGTACTAATAAACCACCTATACTTAAAAGTCCTGCAGTAACTAATACCTTGAAACTTATAAGTTGAATAAACTGGGTTATCAATACTTTAAAGTGATTTTCTCTTGCTTCCAGATAGTTTGTTGTGAGATCATCGTTTCGTTTCATGGCTAGATTGGTCGTACCAGATAGTTTAAAACTAATAAGGGAACGTGATATTTCTTGTATCCAATGTGCCACCTTGTATTTACTTTTAGATTCGACAAGACTGGTTTCTAGACCTTTCTTTGCAGTAAACTTAAATACAATGTAAATGAGTAATACTAGCAAGAAACCATAAATGATAAAGAATGGGTGATAGAACGAGAGCAACATTAGACCAAATATGATTTGTAACACTGCAGCTGGAAAATCAATCAATATTTTGGATAATCCTTTTTGAATGGTTAATACATCAAAAAAACGATTTGCTAACTCTGGTGGATAATAATTACTTAATTCTTCTATTTTGATTTTAGGGAATCTGTACGCAAATTCGAAAGAGGCTCTGGTAAAAATTTTTTGTTGCATATTTTCTAGAATGCGTATTTGCATTAATTGTAAAATTCCTTGAAATGCTACTCCCATTGTTACGAGAACCACAAGTACAATCCACGAGGTAGACACTTGTGCTCCCTGAATAAGATTTATGATGGCTTGTATTCCTAATGGTAAGGTCAGAGCGACTAGACCAGCAAAAATAGCATAGTAAAAAATTTGACGAATATCTTTTTTATCAAGTTCAAGAAGGCTTAAAAACCTCTTCCAGGGTGATATTATATTTTCCATTTAACTTATAATTGGGTGTTAATGGTTTGGATCAATATGTATTGATCCCTACTTTTTTATGTAATTTGAATGAAATGTTCCCTTAAGAATTAGGAAAGACATATGAAATAACTGAGGTCATTTTTATGCCGCATCAGGTGGCGGAATAAGGATTTCTATATAAAGACTACAATACATGTTTTGAGATGAATAGGTAGAAAGTCCTATGCCATATTTCAAAGAATGGATATATACACTTAAAATCTGTAATTCGTTTTTCCCTTCTTCCTGTTGCTCTTCTTTCTCTACATTTTCTTCGTCATCTACTTGAACTAATCCATAAGAAGAATCTGTAAAAAAACTTATGGTTTGAGCCAGAGGCTGAATAACTACAGCAAACAATATTACCGATACTGGGAGGCTTTTAAAAAACATTAGTATGTTCTTCCTGTACAAATTCATTTTATAGTTTTTAGTATAAGATCTTGGCAAAACGAACAATGATATTTTTATTTTCTTAAAACAAAGATATAATAGTAATACTATTAAATAAAAAAGTTTAACTATAATTTATAATAGTTTAACTATTATAAATTGAATTATGCTCTTAATCGATAATCAAAAAGACATTTCACAATTTCTCTATCAAAATTCCCCCTTTTGAGTTCACAATCTTATACGCATAGATTAAAAACTAAAACAATCTAATTGGAAACATATAGAAATTTGATCAATCAAATAAAGTAATATATGGGTTTTAATAATTTATCCTAAAAAATTAGTAAGCCCAGTAGAATCGATGAAGGTCATTTTTTAACATTATTTTAAATGCAACAGCATTGCATCTGATACACATATCTTATATATTGCAACAATGTTGCAACAAAGGGCGAGCCGAAAACCTTAAAAAACAGAGTAGGTATAATCTTAATTTATTGTAATCATGCAAATTAAAAAAGAAGCGCTAATCTCTCAGATTCTAGCCGAAAAATCAGCCAATCCAGTTGGAGGTACACATTGTAGTAACTGTGGACATTGTTCATCTACATTGTAGACATCTATTGCGGTAGTATGATAAATCGTACTACCGTTTTTTAATAAGATTTAAGCATGAAAAGGTTAGACAAAAAACAATTAGAAAATATTCTTCAGTTTAAAAATGAAGACATTATTTCGAGGTTTAATGATATGTATCAAATAGAAACCGAAGAAGTAAATGACATTTTTAATGAAACACTCAAGTTTTTATTCATAAGTCAGATTCCAGGAGTTTTTATACCAGATGATCTTTTAATTATCGACGAAATGTGGCATAATATGATTCTTTTTACTCCTCAATATCACGAGTTTAGTAAGGAATACTTTAACACAACTTATTTTCATCATGTTCCTGCTTCAAAAAAAGAAAAAGAAGATCGTACAAGAAATATGATGAAAGACCCAGAAAAAGCCAAAAAAGAGTATTTGCAAAAGTTAGAGTTTTTACTATCTGTAACCTATGATTATTTAGGAGAAAAAACGGTTGAAAAATGGTTCAGGAAGTATGCAAACCAATATAGCAAAGAACAACTTAAAGCATTAAGAAAATAGTCATGAGTATTTTTCCAAAAAGAGCTATCCCTGGTAAGACTGTTACTATTCACTGGAACTTTAATATCTCTGCCTTAAAAAATGTACATGTGTTTCCTTGGGTTAGAATAGGTGTCAAAGACCCTAACGGAAATGTTACTATGCTTTTTGAAGAACATGTTTTGGGGTTACCAAACCCCATAAACGATGTAACACAAGAGAAAGAACAATCACTTAAATACTTAAATAAAAATGTTCCATTACTGTTATTAGCAGATTATTTGAGTGGAGCTTGTAAAAGAGAACAATTAATACAAATACTCAAGAATATTCAATCCGGAAGACACTATTACTTTACATATACCATTCCTAACAATGCACCTTTAGGCAAATACACACTTATTTCAGAAGTACACAGTTCTGGAGAAATAAAGTATTCTAAAACAGCAGTTGATGATTTCTTTTTTGTTGAAAGAATAACACTAGATAAAATTATAGAAAATGAAGAAAGAAAAGCTATAATTATAAATCATTCATCCGAAAAAACTCCTATAAAAATCGTTGAATGTTACCAAAACAAGCAAGGAGAATTAAAAACTAAAGTACGTGTTTTTGAAATTGAACCTCTTCAGGAAACAACAATAAAACTTTCTTCGAATAAAGAATTCTTATTATACAATGAAGAAAGAGAAGTACTTCCTCTAACTACCTCATCATCCTATTTATTAAGAAATCAGCAGGTACTCGAAATTCATAAAGAAGATGAAAAAACCTATTTATTAAAGAAAGATAAAGATGAAGCCTATCAATTAACTCCCGAAACAAAACAATTGTGGGAAAAATCAAATGGTTTATTTCATAAAGATGAAATGTCAGAGATAGAAAAAGCAATTTTTAAAGAAATGAGTTCAGAAGAGTTAATTCAGGAAATTAATTTATAACAAATAACATTCTATTCTTAAAAAATCAGAATACATAATTAAATACAATAAATCGTCTACTACTTCTATATGCAATATATCTCATATTTTATACTTGTTTTTTTACTAATCCCAATCATTTCTATAGGTCAGGAAGGAGTAATTTCTGGTACGATAACCAACGAAAAAGGAACCCCTTTATCTACTGTCCATATATATATTCCTGAAATAAATAAAAGCACCGTATCCGATACTTCAGGAGTTTTTAGAATAGAACATTTAAAATTGAGAGACTACCAGATTGTGATATCCCATATAGGATATCAAACACAGCAAAAAACAATAACACTACTTAAAAATCAACCCGAAATAAAAATAATAATTCGCCTTGCTAAACAACTTGATGAATTAAGTGAAGTAACAGTATTGAGTACATCTGAAGCAACAAAAATTAGAAATAGTACAACAACAGTATCTGTTATAGAAGCTAAAAAAATTAATAATAGATCTGTCACTACATCTGATCTTTTAAGTACAGTACCCGGAGTACAAATAAGACAAAGCGGAGGAGTTGGAAATGCCACAGAAATCTCTATTCAAGGATTAAGTGGTAGACAAGTAAAGCTTTTTGTAAATGGAGTTCCCATGGATTTTTTACTCCCCGTAGAAGAATTAGGAATAGGCCCCTCTTTGGCTATGCTTCCTGTTAATCTTATTAAACGAATGGAAGTATATAAAGGCGCTGTTCCGGTAAGTATGGGGGCAGATGCACTAGGAGGCGCTATTAACATAGTTACAAGAAAAGAGAAATATGATTTTTTTGAAACATCGGCAGCATATAGTTCATTTAATACTTGGCAAGCAACAGTAAATGCGAGAAAAGTAATGCCTTCTGGCCTAACAGCAGGGTTAACAGGGTATTACACGTATTCAGACAATAATTACACACTAAACGATGTAACACTTATTAATGAACAAGGTAATCCAGAATCAATTTCTGCAAAAAAGTTTCACGATGCTTTTAGAAGTTATATGATAAAAGGTGATGTAGGGTTGATAGATCAATCCTGGGCAGATTATATAACACTCAATTTTTCTTATGCAAATTTATATGATGAGATTCAGCATAATTTCGAAATGAGACAACCTTACGGGGAAGCACTTAACAAAGTATCTGTATACAATAACGCATTACAATATGAAAAAAAAGATCTTATAAAAAACCTTGATGCTAATCTATACATAGGATACAATAGAATTATTACTAATTTTGATGATACAACACTTAATATATACAACTGGAGAGGAGAAGTTATTGGGCAGAGAACCTCTGGAGGCGAGATTACACCTTCTCAAAATAAATTAAAACTTACCGGAGATAATATTTCGGGAAGAATTAATCTAAAATATAATGTCAATACTACTTCACGAATTCTCTTTAATGGTGTGACCTCTTTTTTTGAACGATCAGGAGAAGATCCCGTTGCAGCTGCGTTTTACGGAAATGATTACTATAAAAACCCTGTACATATCAATAAAATTATTAGTGGGATAGGTCTAGAAAAAGACTTTCTAGATAAAAAAATAGTAAGTCACAGTGCTGTAAAATTATATCACTATACCGCAAAAGGTTTTGAAATTGAAAATAATGAAATCGATGAGGTAGAACAGCAAAAGACAGAATTTGGAGCAAGTCAATCTTTTTCCTGGAGGCATAATCGTAATTTTTTAAGTAAACTATCTTATGAGTATGCCACAAGGTTACCAGATAGAATTGAAACTTTAGGAGATTTTAGTGTTGCAGTAGCAGCCAATCCCAATTTAAAACCCGAAAGAAGTCATAATATTAATCTCGGAGGGAGTTTTAAAGAAGAAGCATGGAGCATAGAAGCTAATGGTTTTTTTAGAGAGATAGAGAATATTATTATACTTCAAGCGGTTCCACCTCCTGTTTTGAGTACCTATCAAAATTTATTAAAAACAAGAATTATAGGGGTCGAAGGTGAAATTAGCATGCGACCATTATCATGGTTAAATATTACGCTAAATGGCACTTTTCAGGATTTGCGAAACCGATCCAAAAAAGAAGCTTCAGGAGTATCTAACGATCGCTATTTTGGAGCTCGTCTACCCAACAAACCGTATCTATTCGGAAATGGAGAAATTCAAATTACCAGAAATAGTTTAATGAAGCGTAATGACCAATTACAAGTATGGTGGTCTACCCGCTATGTAGAAGAATTTTTTAGGTATTGGGAGATTGATGGACGAAAAGAAGATAAACTAGTCGTGCCAACTCAATGGCTTCATAATATAGGAATTGCATATACAGGAAGGCATAAGCAATATACTGTAACTCTCGAAACTCACAACATATTTGATCAACAAGCCTATGATAATTTTGGAGTTCAAAAACCAGGAAGATCATGGCATCTTAAGTTAAAAACCTCACTATTTAAATCATAATACAAAAACTAGAGTAATGAAAACGAACACATTAAAAAGAGCAGCACACATACTTTTTACAGGATTTATTTTTACAACAATAAGCATACTATCAGGATGTAAAAGCGATGATAATTCTATTCCTCCAGAAGAAACAACTGTAAAAATAAACCATGGCCTGGCCATAGTATCAGGTGCAGGAGATGTGAAAACAACTTTTTTACAAGGACTTACAGATCTTAATAAACCTTCGATAGACAATGCCAATGGTACAGAAGTAGGCCAGTTCTCTTCTATATATTCTGATGGAAAATCTATGTTCACGGCAGGTTTTGGTGCTCCAGCAACAATGAAAAAATTTGTGTTTGATAAAACGGGGAAAGCTATTTTAGATCAAGAAATAATAATTCCAGGATCTAATTCTTTTTCTTCTCTCGAGATTCTTAATGAAACTACCGGCTATGCAACAGTTGGAGGCGGAATATCTAAGGTTATTCAATTTAACCCAACTACTATGAGAATTACGGGAGAAATAAATCTAAAAGATGCTGGCGATGGTCTTTTTTACTCTGATATGATTATAAGAGACACCTATCTATTTATCACTCTTAATGATTTTGGAGGATCCGGTACTGCTAAGATTGCCGTAGTAGATTTAAACACAAATTCCTTAAGTAAAATTATAACAGATGATCGTACAGCCACACTTTTCAATACGCTTACTTCTGAAATTATGACAACAGACGCTCAAGGAGATATTTACATCCAAGCTTCAGGGTTGTTTAGCGATAAACCAAGCGGTGTTCTTAGAATCAAAGCAGGAGAAACTGAATTTGATAAAGATTACTTTTTTGATCTGAAAGCTGCCACTGGTAAAACATGTTTTGGGTTATATCATTTTGGTAACGGAGTAGCATGTACCATTATTTCTGAAAATGATGACAATTTTTTTGGAACAGACGGGGCCAATCCAGCTTTTAGATATCGTAAAATTGATCTTTCCAGCACTACAGATTTGGGAGATTTAGAAGCTTCTTTACCCAATACATTTGCAGCATCTCGCACATCATTTATGAAAAAAGTTTCCGAAGAAGAAGTTCTTTTTGCCATTGCAGGCACAGAAGAAGATGCTTTATACAGTTATGAAATTAGCTCTGGTACCGTTTCAAGAAAAATGAAAAGTAATAGTGGCTATATAACAGGATTGATCTCATTAAAATAATATAAAAATGCTTGAAGCAATTGATTTAACAAAAAAATTTGGAGATTTCATCGCTCTAAAATCTTTAAATCTTACCATAAAAGAAGGTGAGATTTTTTGCCTGTTGGGAGCAAATGGGGCAGGAAAATCTACCACCATTAATCTATTTCTAAATTTTATAGATGCCACTCATGGTAAAGCAATGATTAATAATATGGATGTCTCCAAGCATAAGGAAACCAAACAATTACTATCCTATATTCCTGAAAACCTGATGCTATACAAAAACCTTAGTGGGCTAGAGAATTTGAGGTTTTTTTGTGGATTAGGAGGAGGAAATCAAAGCAAAGGTGAGCTGGAAGAACTATTAGAACAATCAGGCTTACAGATAGATTTTATACACAAAAGAGTAAGTAGTTATTCGAAAGGAATGCGTCAAAAGGTAGGTATCGCTTTGGCAAGAGCACGAGGAGCAAAAGTATTATTGCTCGATGAACCCACATCTGGACTCGATCCCAAAGCCAGTAACGAATTTTCTGAATTGCTATTGAACATGAAAGAAAAAGGAGTTACTACCTTAATGGCAACTCATGATCTTTTTAGAGCAAAAGACACTGGTACACATATTGGCATTATGAAAGAAGGTATGCTATTAGAAAAATTTGAATCTAAAGATGTTAGTTTCCAGGATCTTGAAAAATTGTACTTAAAACATATGCACAATTAAAATGAAGAATCCAGTATTCCTGATTGCTAAAAAAGAAATACAAATTGCATTACGGCAGAAATTGATCACAGCTCTGGCAATTGTCATCATGGGATTGCTTAGTGTAGCCTTATATGCAGGATATATAGCATATACACAACAACAAACTGTAGTAGAAAATGCACAAGAAAAAAGCAGAAAAGAATGGTTGGAACAAGGGGACAAACACCCGCACATAGCTGCACACTATGGTACTTTTGTATTTAAACCAAAAACCATTTTAAGTCTGTTTGATTTTGGGCTGGATACTTTTACAGGGACTTCAGTATATCTGGAGGCGCATTATCAGCATGAGTTTATGTTTCGTCCGGCACAAGATCACAGTAGTATGATTCGGTTTGGAGAACTTAGTGCTTCATTGGTATTACAAGTATTAATTCCTTTACTTATTATATTTTTGGCATTTCCTGCATTTACAGAAGAAAGAGAAAACGGAACTCTTAAGTTATTAGTAAGTCAGGGAGTTTCTTACACTCCAATTATTTGGGGGAAAATACTAGCATATTTAAGTATTCTTTTTGCTATAGTATTCCCATTTTTTGCCTTAGCCATTATTCTATCTACGGGAATAACAACTTCAGACAGTATTCCCGATCCTTGGCTACGTGTACTGTTTTTGATACTTATATATGCATTGTACTTGTTGATTTTTGTTTCTTTTTCAGTATGGGTTTCTATTCAATCATCAACGGGGAGAAATGCATTACTTACTTTACTAACCTGCTGGATTCTTTTTACCATTATTATCCCAAAAACAACGGCTAATTTAGGAGAAAGTCTCTACCCTCTACCCTCTATGAAAATTTATAGAGAAGCAATCCAAAAAGACATTAGAAATGGTTTAGACGGTAAAACTCCAAAAACTACTCGAGAAGAGCAATTAAAAAAGAAATACCTTCAGGATTATAAAGTAGATTCAATTCACAAATTACCATTAAATTTTGAAGGAATACGTATGCAAGTGGGAGAGGATTATGGAAACAAGGTATATGATATACATTGGAAAAGATTAATAAAAATTTTCGATAAACAAAACCGTATCAGCAGTCTATCAAGTTTTATCACTCCATATTTGTCTATACGTAATGTATCTATGGGACTTACAGCCACAGATCTCCATACTTCTATTCATTTTCAGAAAACAACAGAAAAGTACCGCAGAGAATTAATCCGGAAAATGAATCATGATATGGCTCAAAACTCCAGGTATGGAGAGTTTTATGAATATAAAGCAAGTAAAAACTTATGGAAAACAGTCAACGGTTTTCGTTATAAAACAATGCCAGCGTATAAGATACTACTATTATATCGAATAGAACTATTGTCATTATGTTGTTGGGCAATTCTCGTTTTTTTCCTTCTAGGATATTCATCCCGTAAAATCAAACCAGTATTATGAATAGAGTAACCATAACATTATTACGTTTTGAGTGGGTTTCTTTTACTCGAAATATTTTCCAAATAGTAATGCTGGGGTGCACTTTTTTATTAGGGCTTTATGCAATCTATTATGGACAATCAGAGATTAAGGTACAGCGAGAAACTATTAAAGATGTTATAGAAATTGAAAAAACAGAATTTCATCAATATCAAGCAAGTTTTAAAGAAGAGTTGGCTTCTGTAACACAAAAAAAGAAACTAACAATTGCATCCGATCCAGCTTACGCATGGCATAGACATGGATATCATGCCATTTTACATCCGCATGATTATGCTGCTTTAGCAATTGGACAATGTGATTTACATCCATTTTATTACCGTCTTACAGGAATGAGTTTACACTATCAGCTCTTTGAAAATGAGATAGCAAATCCCGTAAAACTATATGTTGGTAATTTTGATTTATCATTTGTTCTAATTTACCTCTTTCCACTATTGATTATAGCCTTTTCTTATGACTTATATTCAGGAGAAAAAGAAAGTGGAGTACTACCATTATTACATATTCAGACAGTAAGTATTAGAAAAATTATTATAATACGATTAGTTTTTTATTTCTGTCTCATCACTGGATTAGCGTTGCTCATTTCTTTTATTGGACTTACTACTTCGGGTAATATTATGATTTCAGAAAATAGATTGGCAACTCTTTTTTGGTTACTGGGAGTCATTGTCTATTCTGCATTCTGGTTTGCGATATTGTTTTGTATCGTAAGTTTTAAAATGAATTCATCCTTTACTGCTATAAGTGCAGCAGGAGTTTGGTTACTATTCCTTATCATAATACCTGCGGTACTTAATGTTTGGATAACTGCCAAATATCCTACAAACAGTACATCACTTGCAGAAATCACCCGTAGAACAAGCCTGGAAAATGAGGAAGATGAGAATGAAGCAAAAGAAGTCATCACCGAATTTTTGGCACATAACCCACATCTTAAGGATTCTGATAGTCTGATACATAATAATACCCTAGCAAAAGCATATGCAGCATTAACGTCACTAAAAGATATGCATAGCAAAGAGGATGTAGATCACTATAATAATCAAATATATCAAAGAAATCAAAGGACCTCTGATTTACATTGGATAAACCCTGCGGTAAATATGCAAGGAGTATTTATTCACATTGCCAAAACAGATCTTAATACCTTTCACCAGTTTCATACTTCTATTGAGTTATTTCATCGCAATATTTCAGATTTTTATTTCCAGAAGCTATTTTGGGATAAACCTATACAACCTGAAGATTATTCTCGATTACCATCTTTTACCATACAAAGAGATGAGGTAAAATGGAGCACTCTTATTTTATTAGGAATAGCAAAGGTTAGTATTGCAATGATCTTGTTTTTTGTGATAGGCTTTGTAATAATGAAAAAAAAGAGAATATGAGAAATTCACTTTGTGTCATAGTAATTATTATGCAACATATGATCGGTATTGCACAAGATACGAATCAAAATTTTCCACCCCCTAGTGATCCTCCCCAAGTTTTTGCAAAACGTGTTAAGGGTTCCATAAAAATCGATGGGAAACTAAATGAGTCTGATTGGCAGGAAACTCCTGTTACCAAAGATTTTTTTAGAATGGAACCCCGACAGGGAGGAGCTTATACTTATAAAACCGAAGTACGTGTTTTATTTGATGAGAAACAGTTATACATAGGAGTATTTTGTGAAGATTCATTAGGAAAAAAAGGAGTTCGTGTACAAGATTTAAGAAGAGATTTTAGTGATGGTGAAAATGATATTTTTAGCATACAATTAGATCCTCAAAATCTCAAACAATACTGTGTTTCTTTTCAGACAACTCCGTATGGTAATCAACGAGATTTACAGAATTTTAATGATAATAGTACCGATAATGACTGGAATGCACTTTGGTCTGTACGTACTCATAGAACCGATATAGGATATTATGCAGAGTTTGCGATACCTTTTACTTCTATTCGATATGATACACAAAAAAAAGAAGAAGATATTACCTGGGGAATTACGTTTAGCAGATTAGCAAGAAGAGACTATGAACGAACCGTTTTTCCAGCTATTCCTCAATCTTTTTCTCCTTACAGAATGACATATGCGGCACAATTAAAAGGATTAGAACTTCCGGATTCGGGTGTTAATCTTCGCGTAGAACCTTATTCGTTATATCAATATACTACTACCAATAACAAAGGAGAGAAAAACTCTGAAGGTAAAATAAAATTTGGAGGTGATGCAAAATGGGCTATAAGTTCACGATCTGTTTTGGATGTAACTGTTAATACCGATTTTGCTCAAGCAGATGTAGATAGAGCTGTTAATAATCTTGGTCGGTTTAATATTTTTTTCCCAGAGCGAAGGCAATTTTTTTTAGAAAATTCGGGAATCTGGGCTGGAGCTTCCAGTAATTTAATTCGTCCATTTTTTAGCAGAAAAATAGGGCTCGAGGGGAAATTTAATGCCATTCCCGCTCCAATCGATGTTGGAACACGTTTTACAGATAGAAATGATAAGCGCACTCTGGCCGGATTATATATCCATCAAAGAAAAACGGATAATACCCCCAACGCAAATTTCGGAGTATTTCGGTATCTACAGAATTATGGAAAAGAAAATAACGTGGGCGTTATGATCAATCATCGTTTAGATGAAAATAGCAAAGCATTAGATACAGATGAGAATAACAATACAACTGCAACGATTGATGGCCTGGTACGAATAAAAAACAAATGGACGATTTCTTATCTCGCTTCGTCCTCATATGATGATCAAGCAGGTAAATGGGGACAAGCAGGAAGTGTTTTTTCAGGATATCGAAGTAATAAAATGTACTGGGGGTGGTCTACAGATTTTGTTAGTAAAGATTATAATCCAGGAACAGGTTTTGTTTTTCAGAATGATGTGATAAAACACAATCCAGGTGGGTATTTTATTGTTAGGCCAAAAAAACTTCCTTGGATTCGCCGTTGGGATCCTGGTTTTTTTGCCAGTTATTATCATGATTTTCAAAACCCTGAAAAGTTTCAACAAGCAAGTTTGTATCTTTTTCCTGTATACATCTTTTTTAAAGACAACAGCTTTGTAGAATACTCTGTTACACCTTCCTGGCAAAATATAAATTTTGATTTTAACCCTTTAGGAATATCAATTGAAGAAAAAAGATATTTCTATACTCGACAGTTTGTACGATACAACTCTGATAGATCAAGAAAATTATCTGCTTCTTTAAAATACGAATGGGGAGGTTTCTATAATGGACATAGAAATACTATTACGGCTGGTATGCGATATGCTCCTTTACCACATATTGCCTTAACTGCAGATTATGAACATAATAATCTTAGGAAAATAGGTCTACAAAAAGAAAGTTTAGAAACCGATTTATATTCTGCCAGCCTTCGTCTTGCACTCTCTCCTCGAATGCAACTATCTACCTTTTATCAGTATAATTCATTTAATAAGCAAGGAAGGTGGAATGCACGATTTAGTTGGGAATATATGCCTTTATCTTTTATTTACCTTGTGTTTAACGACTCTCAAATAAAGTCATCACTAGACCCTATACAGAGAAACCAACAGTTCATTAGTAAAATTACTTTTTTGAAACAATTTTAAATGTGAAAAAACAGCCTGATATATTAAAAGATAATCTCTGGAAATTAATGATTAAACTTTCTTTACCAGGCATATTAGGAATGATGGTTATTTCTATCAATTCTCTGGTAGATGCTGTATATGTGAGTCATTTCATAGGAACAGAAGCATTTGCAGGGATTTCTTTATTGTTTCCTCTCACCTTGGTTATTACCAGTGTTACTGTTTTTATTGCCGCTGGGTCGTCTTCAGTTTTGAGCAGAGCTATTGGTGCTGGTGATACAGAAAGACAACAAAAAGTAATTCCAAATATGATTGCGCTTTCTCTTATTAGTTCGCTGATATTAATGATTGTAGGGATACTTTTTTCTGAAGAACTGGTAACTTTTATGGGAGCTACCGGTGCTATGCTAGAATATGGTATATCTTATTTTAAAATATCTATTCTTGGAGCTTTTTTTAGTATTTATGGTCTTTCTGCCAATGGACTTATTAGATCCGAAGGTAAGATTAAACAAGCGATGACATTTACTGTACTATCTGTACTATTAAACATCGCATTAACTCCTCTATTTATTCACACCTTTTCTATGGATATTGCTGGTGCCGCCTGGAGTAGTATCATATCCATGTTCATATATGCGATAGCAACTTCGCTTTATTTTGTTAATGGAAAAGCATCTTTTAGCACCGGAAAATTTAGTATCAAAATTGAAAAAAACATCATAAAAGATGTGATTAACGTAGGTACGTCTGCTTTTGTTATGCAATTGTCTAATGTTATAAAGCAGTTTTTTTTATTTAGGACTTTAGCATGGTATGGTACTCCTCATGATATTGCTTTTTTTAGTGCTGCATTTAGATTATTTTCATTTTTGGCAATACCAGTATTAGGTTTATTACAACCAATGCAACCCATAATAGGAATCAACTATGGAGCATCTAATATATCAAGATGTATTGAAGCGATAAAGACATTTAGAATAGGCGGTGTTTCCTTTATACTGGTGTTTATGATTCCTGTATTGATTTTTCCTGAATATTGTATTCAATTGATGCTTCCGGATATGGTTTTAGATTCACAAGAAATTTTCAATCTAAGAAGTATTTTGGCCGTATTATTTCTATTGCCTATTGCCTCAAGTAGTATTATTTTTTTTCAAGCCATAGGAAAAGGAAAACTTGCCAGTATATTTCCGATAAGTCGACAAATCGTTTTGTTTCTACCACTAATCTGGTTTTTGCCTAAAGTATTTGGTATTAATGGAATATATTATACTCTTGTTATAGAAAATATAATCTATGCATTAGTATTATGGGTAGTATCTTCTATTGAACTTAAAAAACTGTTGAGTTCAACTTCTGAAAGAATTGCGTTTCAGAAATAGTGAAATCAAATGGTAAATGGTATAGCTTACTTTTTTTGGGCTACTATATGAAATACATGCCAATATTTTTCTTTTCCAGATATTGTTTTGCCTTGCTTTTCTATTTCATTACAATATTCAATATCAAAACGACTAAACAATTCTGTTATTTGTTTTTGGGTATGAAAGGTCATTTCGAGATTAGAATTCCAAGAATCATTAATGCCAAAAAAATGCCCACTGAAAATTCCTTTTTTAGTTATTGAAGAAGTAATGATATTCCACAATTTACCAAAATGATCAGGGTGACAAAATGGTAAGCTAAAAGTGGCATTAATGAGTTGACAATTAGGAAGCTCTTCTATATTTTCAAAAGAATTTAAACTAAGTCGAAGTTGTTCTTTATATGTATCTGGGGTATTTTCTTTAATTCGCAACAAAGCTTCATTTTGTTTATCAATTGCAAGTACGTTCCACTTATCTTGAAGAAGAGCAAAAGTATCTACCCCATTCCCACAACCCAAATCAATCGCTAGTTTATCTTGTTGACTAATTTGTGTTTTTCGAGAAAGAGCTATCGCATTACACAAAGTAGCTGCTGGAGGGTGTTTTTTCTGATCAAAATAATGGTAATGAGTGTTCCAAGAATTATTCATTCATTATTTTTTAGTTGGAGAGACATGCATTACAAATACCATTAATCGTATAGTTTATTTTTTGTGCTAAGAATTTTTCTAAAACTTCAATTTTTGGAATTTTAATATCTTCCAGGCAATATGTATGTGAACATTTTTCACAGATAAGATGAACATGTTCATCTGTATGGATTTCTTCAGGGCATTCATGACTACATAACGCATATCTAATACCATGACTATCTTCTGAAGCTTTATGTAATATTCCATGCTCTTCAAAAGAATTTAAAGTTCGATATATTGTTACCCGATCATGACTTATCTTCATATGAGAAATTATTTCTTTTGCAGATAATGCATGATTATAATTCAGAAATATTTTAAGCATTTCTATTCGAACAGAAGTCTTTTTTAAAGTATGTGACTTAAGTAGCTCTTCTATATATTTTTGTGTATTCATGAATAATTAAAATTCCAATAGACTAAAAAAACAAAGAATACAATATTCTATCATTCCTTAGTCCTTTTTTTGTTTTTATCCCTATTTCAAATATACTTATTTTATAAAAAACAGTATACTAAAACCTTGATATTAACAAATTTATTGCAGTTTGAATTTGCTACAAAATAGGACCCCAATACAAATATAATAGCCAATAATACAGCTAATTCTACTTCATTTTTGTTTGTAAATTGGCTTATTCTCTTTTAGTGAGTACTCTTTTTGCTACAACTAGAGTTATCAATGATTACTAAAACAAAAGATTTTAGAATTTAGTTTATAGTACTTAAAAATTTAGAGTATGTAAACTTTTTGGGACAAGACACTCCTCCTTTATAAATACAAAACGACAAGCTGTCTCTTTGATTCTTTATTTTTTCCAAAAATCTTAAAATGAAAATCGGGGATTAACTATCATTGATCGCTACAAAGCTCCACTTTGAGAATCACAAAAAGAACCACTTCGTAATTTTCAAAAAAAGAAGCGAGTTTCATTGCTGAAACTCACTTCGTGATTCATTCGTGACCCCGAAGGGAAAGAGTTCAAACTTTTTGAGAAAAAAAATCAATCTAATCACCAGTTTTTTCAAGTGATTATAAGAAATAACAATTTACATAATAACAAATTTGATTTTGGAGTTGATAACTTAACCTAACAGCTTCTGATTTAAATTCTTTACTGTAAAATCGTTTCTTCATTTTTCTAAGATATTTATTTAAACATAAACTGTCTTAAAATATCTGTCCGAATAAAGGTAGCAAGTCCAATAAAAGAGGTTACCTAAAAACAAGACAACCTCTTTTTGTTAAAAGGAAAGGAACAGAATAATTCTGACCTCCTTTGTAAAATCCTTTGAATTATTTTAAACAGAATCTTACTTCACAATTAATTTTTGAGAACTACTTACGCCAGAAGGGTCTAAAATTCTCACCATATATAATCCTGATTTAATTCCTGAAATATCAATACTCATACTCATTGTGTTTTCCATTATTGGCAGGGACTTTACTTCTTTTCCGGTAAGATTGTAAATAGTAATTATGCTGCCTTTTAGATTTGTTTTATTTCGTATTGAAATATTTGTAACTGCAGGATTCGGAAACATAGCAAAAGAAAGTTCTTTGGCCTTTTTTGTTCTGGTTGTTATAGCCCCACAATCAGGTATTGTTGAGGAACCGCTGAAATAGATAGTATGCGCATCGTCTTTGGAAACCATTGCAAAGTTTCCTTGGTCAATCGTTACATAATAATCTCCATCTAAACCGGAAATACCAGTTCCTGTTAACGAAATTTCCGGATTAGGTCCATTAAAGTTTTGCGCAGCATTTGAAAAATTCATGTACCACGGAGCCGTATTTAAATTAAAAGAAAATTGATATAAACCATTATTTTTTAAATCCCAATTTATGGTAAACATAGTAATACTATCTAGATTAGGGCCATTATCTCCTAATACGTGGACATTTGTATATGTTTGGATCAAAGAAGGTAATGCCGTTGCAATAGGAGTATCAAGAGGACAAATAGGTTCTACACAATCTGGTTCTTCTAATAAGCTAATCGTTTCGACTATGCCACTACTGAACTCTCCATCACTTACGGTCAATGTAACCGTAACGCTATCCATATTAGAATAGTTATGAGAAACTGTAACACCTTGAGCAGTATTACCATCTCCAAAGTCCCAGGTGTAGGTCAGTTCATCTCCATTGGGATCATAAGAATCAGATGCATCAAAGGTAACATTGGGGCCACCACATTTACCATTATCACTTTTAAACGAAGGGACAGGAGGTTTATTTGGCCCACCTCCAAAATCAACATCACTTGTTGAGTAAAAAGCTTCTCCGGTAAGTGATCGTTGCCAGATACTATAAATAACATGCTTACCTGTTCTTTCTGGTAATGTAACATCTATATTATCAATTGATGAAGCCGGTCTTGGTCCGGTACGTACAAGACGTTCAAGGCTATCCCATGTGAGCGGTTGATCTGGTGTCCAATCTGCTTTTGTTATATACACATCAAAGTATAATGTTTGATGCGGAGCCGAATTAGTCCAGGTTACTGTAAAAGGACCAGGAGTAACAGGGGTAGATACCCAATCGTTTCTTACCTGATCCAATCCACCATATTTGTCCGGTCGTCCCGCACTGGCCAGGTTACCATCCGGAATAATTTCTTGATGCATACCATGTGCATCCATTCTTGCAACCTCATTCCAATCGTAGAAAGCTTGTGTCCCGTGAGAGAGAACTGCTGCGATACAAGCCGGTGAATCGGGACTCTCGGGATCTTCCTGATAACAAATCCAAACTCGGCTGGGAGGACTTGTTACTGTACCATGTGTGAAAATGGACTGAACAGGTGAGAATAATAAAATTATACAGAGTAAAATCTGCAATGACCAATCTTTTAAACGGGGATTTACCCCCGTAAAAATTTCGTTTTTACGGTTATAATTCTTCATGTTAAAAATAAATTTAAGTTAGTTAATAATGCTATTAAGCTAACACTAATTACACGCATATCAACTAGTTAGATTACGCATTTGCTAAATTTTAACACATTTTGTATCAAAAAAAGCAATTTTTTACGGCTAAAACTCAAATGAAGTAAGGCACACTAATACGATAGAAGTAGGTTTGAATATGGATTGATGAATTAAAAACAAAAAGGAAATAAAAATTTCGACCACCTCTATGTCAATAATAGTGTAAATGGTATGGTAAAAAAGTATAATGTTTGCGGTAAAAAGGTGTCTATAAACACCTGATTAACAGCTTATTTATATATAAGATGGTAAGCGAAATCGATTTCGTAATAAACAACAAAAACGATTTCACTTACTAAAAATTTTATATCAACTTAAATATACATTTTCATGAAAAACATAATCAAACAAATAAAATGGGTATTGGTTACACTATTAATTTTTGGTGCGACTTTAAATACTATAGCCCAAGAACAAAACTGGCTTTCTGTATCAGGAAATAAATTAATTGATTCTGAAGAAAAAGAAGTACGGTTAACAGGTGTTAACTGGTTTGGTTTTGAAACGTCTTTATATAGTCCTCATGGGATTTGGACCAGAGATATGAAAAGTGTACTCCAGCAAATAAAAGATTTAGGATTTAATACGATTAGAGTACCTTGGTGTAACGAGATGCTTAATCCCGGATCTACGATCAATATAAATTCATTTGGAACGGATCCATATACAGGAATTTCTCCAATGAACGAAGAAGAATCAAAATTAACGAAACCCATAGAACTAATGGATGTTATGGTACAATGGTGTCAGGATAATGATATCAAAATAGTACTGGATAATCATTCGAGAGCTGCCGATGGTTTTCTTGACGAAGCGCTTTGGTATACAAATCAGTATTCTGAGAATCGCTGGATCGATGATTGGGTATTTATAGCAGAACGATATAAAGATTTTTCGGCCGTGGTTGCTATGGATTTAAATAACGAACCTCACGGATCTACTTGGGGGAATAGCAATCCGGCAACAGATTGGAATAAAGCTGCAGAACGATGTGGAAATGCCATTTTAGAAGTCAACCCTAATGTATTGATTATTGTTGAAGGTGTTGGTGAATTCGAAGGAAATTCTTACTGGTGGGGTGGCCAATTGATGGGGGCTAGAAAATACCCGGTACAACTTTCTAATCCCAATAAATTAATGTATTCTGCTCACGAGTATGGACCAGAAGTATTTAATCAAGATTGGTTTGGAGCAGCTAATTTCCCTCAAAATATGCCAGACATATGGCGAGAAAATTTTCATTACCTGTATGAAGAAGAGATTTCTCCATTATTTGCTGGAGAGTTTGGAATCAGAAACCAAGGAGCTTTTGGAGGAACTGCTTATACCTGGTTTACAGAGTGGATGAATTTTATGGGAGATATTTATTCCTGGACTTTCTGGACGATGAACCCTAATTCTGGGGATACAGGTGGGATTTTGAAAGATGATTGGTCTTCAGTGAACCAATGGAAGATGGATGTGCTACGACCTCATTTTGCACCATTGATTCCTAATATTATAGGAGGGAGTAGTAATTTGCCGCCAATAGCCAGATTTACGAATGATGTGTCTTCTGGAGATGCGCCATTAACAATTCAGTTTGATGCATCGGATTCTTCAGACCCTGATAATGATCCGCTAGCATACTCATGGGATTTTGGAGATGGAGCAACAGCAACCGGGGACATCACTTCACATACATTTACCAGTGCAGGAAGCTATACCGTGACTTTGATCGTTTCGGATACTGCTGGGAATAGTAGTACATCGACCGACACGATTATTGTTACGAGACCAGGAAATAGCGATCCATGTGATTTTGGAGCTCCATTACCGAATCCATTACCAAGTATTGCAAATGCAACGTATACCAAGGTTCATATATTTGGAACCAATGGTCCTAATCTAAGCAATATGGCTAGTTTTGATATAAATTGGGACTTACCCAATAATGGCTTATGGCAGTTGTCCATGAATACTACGAATGGAATTCCTAATTGGTGGAATGATTTAAAAAGTAAGATAACAAGTCAAAATCTAAATACTTCAAACCCTTCGATTACTCTTTCTGGAACAGGTATTCCTAATCTGGATGATTCGTATTATGTAACTTTGGATGACCAGAATTTTGCTCTTGTTTCTAAAAGTAGAAACGTTACTATACATTTTAGTAATAGCGATGTAGCACCCATTTGTGAAGAAGTCAAAGGGAAAAAAGCATTTAATCAGTTAGAAGTCTATACTTTCCCTAATCCGGTTTTAGACAAAATTATAATTCAGGGACAACCCTCTATGAATGGTTTACCGATCTATATTGTAGATGTTAAAGGAAAAGTTATAAAAAACAGTACTTTAAATCCCATTTTTGGCATAACGAAGATAGATGTTTCTGAATGCACCCCTGGGTTGTATTTTGTAAAAATCCCTTATGAAAAAGGAATAATTACTAAGCAAATTATTAAGAGATAGTACTCTAAACAAATTAATACAATATATTATTTAACATGTTAAATCTATAGTCCTGTTTAAAGCTAGGTTTTAGGTTTTAAAACTAT
The DNA here is from genome assembly GCF_900299525.1 of Aquimarina sp. Aq78. Taxonomy (GTDB): domain Bacteria; phylum Bacteroidota; class Bacteroidia; order Flavobacteriales; family Flavobacteriaceae; genus Aquimarina. The sequence goes on from NZ_OMKA01000029.1 coordinate 343,986, forward strand.
TGAAAGAAGTGCTAACAGTGCCAGTTAATGCATAAGCACTTGTTAACCAATGCATAAAGACTGCCTGAGAAATATTTTTTTGTGGTCTTTATTTGTAATATAATAAGAGTAAGTTATTTTTTCAATTATGGAGATTTGAATTTTTGTAAGGAAAAGATTATTGGCAACTGGTTTCTTTAGTATTTATTTCTTTTTCTAACTGAGAAACTCTTTTCTATATTATACTTATAGAAGTCGTTCAAACTTTTAGAGTAAACGAAAAAAAATAGTTTAACACCTAAATTATCAGTAGGTTTTATTCAAAAAAGAAACAGGAATTATCATTGAGATTTTTACAATTCCCGTTTAGTGACCACGGAAGAATTATAAATATGATCCCGATAATGTTCTGTTTTGAAAATGAAAGCCAACAGAAATTATATTTCAACACCTTTTTTTTATACAAAAGAAAAACCAGCACTATCGTGCTGGCTTTCATTCATTCGTGACCCCGGAGGGATTCAAACCCCCAACCCTCAGAGCCGAAATCTGATGCGCTATTCAGTTGCGCCACGAGGCCATTTTCTTATATTAAGATAATTTACTTTTTACTATTGTAGAAATCGTTTTTCCATCTGCTTTTCCTGTTAATGCAGCATTTGCCATCCCCATTACTTTACCCATATCTTTCATTCCTTCTGCACCAGTCTTAGCAATAATATCTACTACTATTTTTTCAATCTCTGCTTCACCTAATTGTTCTGGCAAAAATTGCTCAATCACTTTTGCTTGAGCCAGTTCGGGTTCTGCCAAGTCATCACGTCCTTGTTCTGTAAAAATTGCAGCACTATCTTTACGTTGCTTAACCTGTTTTTGCAATAATTTTAATTCCTGATCTTCGGTGAGTTCTTCTTTTGCTCCACTCTCAGTCTGAGCTAATAAAATAGCTGATTTCACAGCACGCAATGATGTCAATGCATTAGTATCTTTAGCTTTCATAGCCTCTTTCATTGCAGTCATTACTTTTTGCTCTAAACTCATGATAATTGATTTTTTATCTTTGGATTGCGAAGATAAAAAATAAACCGATAATCTACTCCTAGATTATCGGTTTAGTTTAAATACTATCTCTATTTATAAATTCTAACGAAGTCTATACTTAACTCTTTGACATGCTCAAGGCAAGTGTAAACGAAATGCTAGAATTACATGTTTATACTTTATACAATATTATTGTTTTAATTATTATAGAAATTAGTCAACATTATCATGCAAAAAGGAATTGTTTTTGCGCAATTGTATATCATCATTACTATCAGTTCCTAAAGAAGTTCTTGATAGTCCAGAATCATCTGGTTTAGTATCTACATCTATTCCTGCTCTTTTATAGGCTGGTTCTTTTTCTATATCATCAATTTTAGAAGAGCTATTTCTAAACTTATAATTAAATTCTTTCATCTTAGCTCTACGTTCTGCTGCTCTGGCTTTTAAAGTCTCAGAAATAGGTTGATTAACAGGATCTACATCTTCTGTTTTTTCTGTTTCTGGAGTTGGATCTATAATTTTCTTTTCTAAAATAATCTCTTCATCTTCCTCTTCCATAACTTCTGCCGGTTGTGCTTCAGTTAATCGCTTTTCTTCTTCCATATAATCCTCTAAGCTATACTTACGCACTCCTTCAGATGCAGTTTCTCCAACAGGAACCACTTCTATTGCGTCATTAACTTCTAAATCGAGAATATCATCACTTAGGTCAAAAACAATAGGTTGTTCTTCTTCCTCTTCTATTTTTTGTTCATTAGAAGTAGCATTTGGCGTCTGTACAGATTCTTCTTCGTTTCCTCCTACAGGCATATCAAATGCTAATGCAAATTGATCTTCTTTCTCTTCTTCAGCATTTACTTCTTTTTCATCATTAACTTCTATTTGTTTAATAATATCCTGTGCATTAATAATCACAAAATCATTATCTGAAGAAAACGCATCTACTACTTCGTAGGATACATCAATATTTTTTAGCAGATCTGTTGTAGGGATCAATAGGGAATCTTCATCTACTTCTTCATCTTCAATTAATTCGTGCTTTATAATTGATGGTTCTTCTACTTCCTTTTTCTTTGGTAAAGGAGAACGCATAGGAGTAACATTTCCTGTAGACTTAGGAGATAAGTCTTGTATTGCCGAACGTTGTTCGTCCTCTAGAGTATGAATTATTTTCTTAGTTTCAGTATTAACAATTTCATCTTGTTGTTCTACATCAAATCCAGTAGCAATAACTGTTACAGAGATTGCATCTTCTAGAGATTCATCTTCACCAACTCCCATAATGATATTAGCTCCGTGACCAGCTTCTTGTTGTATATGATCATTAATTTCACCAATCTCATCAATAGTAATCTCTTCTTTACCAGATACAATTAGCAGGAGTACATTTTTAGCACCGGTAATTTTATTATCATTAAGCAAAGGAGAATCTAATGCTTTAACAATAGCATCATGAGCACGTTTATTACCTGAGGCATTAGCAGACCCCATAATAGCTGTACCACTATTGCTTAGTACTGTTTTTGCATCTCGTAAATCTATATTTTGTGTATAGTGATGTGTAATAACTTCTGCTATACCTCGAGATGCGGTTGCAAGAACTTCATCTGCCTTAGAAAAGCCAGCTTTAAATCCTAAATTACCATAAACTTCTCTTAGCTTATTATTATTAATAACAACTAAAGAATCTACATGAGCACGAAGTTTTTCTACTCCCAATTGCGCTTGTTCATTACGCATACGACCTTCGAACTGAAAAGGAATTGTAACAATTCCAACAGTTAAAATATCTAACTCCTTTGCCATTTTGGCAATAATAGGAGCAGCTCCCGTACCGGTTCCTCCACCCATACCAGCCGTGATAAAGATCATTTTGGTATTGGTATCCAACATTGTTTTTATCTCCTCATAGCTTTCTACCGCAGATTGCTCACCCACTTCTGGATTTGCTCCTGCACCCAATCCTTCGGTTAGTGAAACTCCTAACTGTATTTTATTAGGTATTGGGCTGTTTTCTAATGCTTGAGCATCTGTATTACAAATGACAAAATCAACTCCTTTAATTCCTTGCTGGAACATGTGATTAATGGCATTACTACCTCCTCCTCCTACTCCAATAACTTTAATTACATTAGATTGATTTTTTGGTAAATCAAACGAAATGTTTTCGAACTCCTCATTTTTACTCATAATTGCTAATTTTCTGGTTCTCCTACTGTATCTTTATATATTTTCACTGTTCAAAAAATGAACATTACTTAATCTTCTAACTATTCTGCATTATCTAAGAATTCCTTAAATTTCTCTGTCCATTTCTCTAGAATATTCTTCCTTGGTTTTAGATCAACTCTTGGATCTTCTTCTTCAATAGTGATATCATCATCTATAGTTGCTGTTTCAGGTTGTCGTTTTGATTGAACGCTTACAACAGGTTCTTTTTCACTTATTTTCTTTTGTTTCTTAATATGTATTAATCCGTCCATTACTAATCCTACAGCAGTAGCATACATAGGGCTTGTAGTTTCTGAATCGCTATTCCCTGCGAGGTGTTCATTAGGATATCCTATTCGGGTATCCATACCTGTAATATATTCTACAAGCTGCTTAAGGTGATTAAGCTGTGACCCTCCTCCTGTTAATACAATTCCTGCAATTAATTTCTTCTTAGGGGATTCATGTCCATAATTTTTGATCTCTAAAAAAACCTGCTCTACAATTTCGACTACTCGTGCATGAATAATCTTAGAAAGGTTTTTTAAAGTGATCTCTTTAGGCTCTCTTCCTCTTAATCCAGGAATTGAAACAATTTCATTATCCTTATTTTCTCCTGGCCAAGCAGATCCAAATTTTATTTTTAGTAATTCTGCTTGTTTTTCGATGATTGAGCATCCTTCTTTGATATCTTCTGTTATCACATTACCTCCAAAAGGTATTACTGCTGTATGACGAATAATCCCATCTTTAAAAATGGCTAAATCTGTTGTACCTCCCCCTATATCAATTAGTGCAACTCCTGCTTCTTTTTCTTCCTGGCTTAGCACTGCATTAGCGGATGCTAATGGTTCTAAAGTTACATCTGATAATTCTAATCCTGCACTTTTCACACATCGCCCTATATTACGAATAGAAGTCACTTGTCCCACTACTACATGAAAATTAGCTTCTAATCTTCCCCCATACATACCCACCGGTTCTTTTATTTCGGCTTGACCATCGACTTTATATTCCTGAGGTAATACATGTAAAATCTCCTCGCCAGGTAACATCACTAATTTATGTACCTGATTGCATAATTTGTCTATATCATCTTCATCTATTACAGCATCTGCATTAGGCCTGGTGATATAATCGCTATGTTGTAAACTACGAATGTGCTGACCTGCAATCCCAACCGTCACATCATTAATTTTTAATCCTGAAACACTTTCTGCTTCCTGAATTGCTTGTTGTATTGATTGAATTGTTTGTGTTATGTTATTAACCACACCACGGTGTACGCCCAAACTTTTGGATTTGCCAATTCCCAATACCTCCATCTTTCCGTACTCATTATATTTCCCTACCATGGCAACAATCTTAGTTGTCCCTATGTCTAGTCCTACCGCTATTTCATTTACTTCTCTTTCCATATTGGTATTATTTTATTGTACACACCACTTGATTACTAAATTGCAAACTGACTTTTTTATATTTTTCAAGACTTTTATCTCTTAGTGCTTTTTGATAAAATGCTTTAAAGTTCCTTATCTTATTATCTAAATTCTCTATTTTTCCAAAAACCAATTTAAACGAGTACACTCGCAACTCTAGTTCATAATTCCCTTCGACATTAAGGTAAATCCCTACAACGTGTTTTTTTAAAAATTCATCTTCCTGAATTTTTTTTAATAAAGGAAAAATCTGAATAACTTCTCGTTCTGATACATTATGTACTATTGGCACATGAGCCGAATAACTATCAGACAAAGGCATCGTATTTCCCGTAACATCAACATAAAAAGGAGTAACCGCATTAACCCTAGCAATTGGGGTGCGTTGCTTGATTCTCGCCCTAAGTTCTCCATTTACAGTAAGATACACATCAGAATGTTCAATCATTTTATGTGCATCGAGCTTTTGTTCTACAGTATTCAAAACTAAAATTTCTTTCCCCACGCTCGTAACTCTATCCTGATTTTGTATTAACAATTTATTAACCGTTATTTCATTTACGTAAGGATCTTGTTCTTCAATAAATTCTATAAGCACTTCACTAATCTTTCGTTGCTCATTACGTTTGCTGGCAAAAGCAAAAAGAACTACCATTAAAATAAGCAGGCCACTAAATTTTAAATATGTCAAAATCTTTCTTTTCATACTAACAAAGCTTCCTTTATACGATATACTTCTTCTCCGATATCTCCTGCCCCAATAGTTAATACTACCTCGGCATTACTACCTACTATTGCTTCAATTAAATTATCTTTTTGTATTAGTTTTTTATCTTTTGCATCTATCATGTTTAACAACCAATCCGAGGTCACTCCAGCTATCGGCAATTCTCTTGCCGGATAGATATCCAAAAGCAGTAATTGGTCAAACTGACTAAGACTCTGCGCAAAATCTGAAGCAAAATCTCTGGTTCTACTATATAAATGTGGCTGAAAAACAGCTAGTATCTTTTTATCAGGATGCATCTCCCTTACTGCCTGATGCAGCGCATTAATCTCTGTGGGATGGTGTGCATAATCATCTACATACACCAGGTCATCTGTTTTAATCTGATAACTAAATCTTCTTTGCACACCTTTAAAAGAAAATAAAGCCTTTGCCAAAGGTCCGGTCGGGGAGCCGTAAAGCATCGCTATAGCAAAGGCTGTAATAGCATTTAACAAGTTGTGTCTACCTGGCAGGTTTAAATGCAAATCTTTAATACGTTTATGTGGTGTTTTTAAATCAAAAACATAGGTTCCATTATCTATTTTTATATTTTGAGCACAGTAATCTGAGTCATCTTCGATTCCAAAAGTGATACCCGAAAGGGGCAACCCATTACGAACCAAAAGATGATCCTTTGCTCTTGAAGAAAATTCGATAAAAGATTCCTCTAATGCATTGGCCTTTTCATAAATATCCAAATGATCTGCATCCATCGAAGTAATCCCAGCTATATCAGGATATAGTTGCAAAAATGATCTATCAAATTCATCAGCCTCTACTACAACTACTTCATTTCCTTCTAATACCAGGTTAGAATTATAATTTTCGCTTATCCCTCCTAAAAAAGCAGTCACTTTTGCTCCGCTTTCTTTAAGTAAATGTGCAAGAATTGCGGTCGTCGTCGTCTTGCCATGCGTTCCTGCCACTGCAAGTGTATATGTATCTTTTGTAATAATTCCTAAAACTTCTGCCCTCTTCTTGATCAAAAATCCATTGTTCTTTACATACACATACTCTTTATGATTTTTTGGGATAGCAGGAGTATATACGATTAGCGTATTCTCAATATTCAAAAATGTCTTAGGAATATGATCAATGCTATCTTCAAAATGAATTGGAATTTCTAATGCTATTAGATCAGAAGTAATTTGACTAGGAGTCTTATCATACCCAGCTACATTTTTACCTAGGAATTTAAAATATCGGGCAAGAGCACTCATACCGATACCACCGATACCGATAAAATATATATTCTGTATGTTCTCTAAACCTTTGTTCATTATATACCTCTAATTTCTTGCTGCTCTATTTTGCATTAATTTTTCAATCTCGTCTACTATATCCGAAGTGGCATTGGGTAACGCCAATTTTTTTATTCCTTCGGAAAGTTTAATTTGCACATCTTCAGAATCCAATAATTCTGAAATTGTATCCTGAAACTTGTTATCTAATTCGCTCTCCTTTAACATTACAGCCCCGTCTTTATCTACAATTGCCTTTGCATTTTTGGTTTGATGATCTTCGGCTACATTTGGCGAAGGGATAAACAATGTTGGTTTAGCAACAATACATAGTTCTGAAACTGAACTTGCACCTGCTCTTGATATAATAATATCTGCTGCTGCGTATGCCAAATCCATAGTATCCAAAAATTCATGTACTTGTACATGCGTTTGATCCGTATATCCTTTATAATCTGAATAATACAACTTGCCACATTGCCAGAGTAACTGAACTTCTTTTCCTGCAAAAAAACCAAGTTCTTTTTCGATTAATTGATTAACTCTTCTTGCCCCAAGACTCCCGCCAATAATCAAAACCGTTTTCTTTTCTGGATCAAGGGCATATTTTGCAATTGCCTGATCTCTTTTTTCTTCAGTTTTTAGTAAATCCTGACGAACAGGATTTCCTGTTTTTATAATTTTACTTTTCGGAAAAAACTTTTCCATATTATCATAAGCAACACAAATCTTATGTGCTCCTTTTGACAACCATTTATTGGTAATTCCCGGAAAAGAATTTTGCTCTTGAAGTACCGTTGGAATCTTTCTAGAATTTGCCATTTTTAATAATGGCCCACTTGCAAATCCCCCAGTTCCTATAACCACATCAGGGTTAAATTTTTTTATAATTTTTCTGGATTTCCATAGACTACTTAACAACTTTATCGGAAACAATAAATTACTCAACGTTAGTTTTCTTTGAATACCACTAATCCACAATCCTACAATTTCATATCCAGCTTGCGGTACTTTTTGCATCTCCATACGATCCTTTGCTCCTACAAACAAAATAGAAGTATCTGGATACCTCTCACTTATTTCATTAGCAATAGCTATCGCAGGATAGATATGTCCTCCTGTGCCTCCTCCTGATAATATGATTCTTAGCTTTTTGCTCATAAAACTTCACTCAAAACCTCTAAAGGGTCTTCTTCTTTTTCTTTTATTCGTTCTTCTGCTATACTTGTTTCTCTTTTACTACTTACACTTAATACAATACCAATCGCCAGGCAGGTCATCCAAATTGATGTTCCACCACTACTAATAAGCGGAAGTGTTTGTCCTGTTACCGGAAATAACTCTACAGCAACAGCCATATTTATAAATGCCTGAAAAACAATAGGCAACCCAACACCCATAACCAACAACTTACCAAAAATATCTGCACTTTTATGAGCTACAATCACTAATCTGAGTAACAATAATATGTATAACAACATTAGAAATACTCCTCCTACAAAACCCCATTCTTCAATAATAATTGCATAAATAAAATCTGATGATGACTGTGGCAAAAAGTTTCTCTGTACACTTTTGCCGGGACCTGTGCCAATAACTCCTCCCCTTGCAATTGCAATTTTTGCGCGTTCTATCTGATAATCTTCTTGAGTATCCTTATTATCTGTAAAGTTTTCTATTCTACTCACCCAAGTATCTACCCTATTTGGGAAAACTCCTGGAAATGCTTTTGCAAACAAAATAAAAAAGGTAAGTATCAAAAGTCCGGACCCTAAGATCACCGAGATATATTTTAGTGGGTATCCGCCCAGGAATACCAAAACAATAACCATTGAAAATATGATCGCTGCAGTAGAAAAATTAGCAGGTAAGATCAACATTAACACCAAAAATACAGGTAACCACAATGGCAATAATGTTTCTTTAAAGGTAACAGCTTTATCTTTAATTTTTGAAAGATATCTAGCTACATAAGCCATTAAAACTACCGCTGCCAGAGTAGAAGGCTGAAAACCTACACCAACAAATGGCAAGCGAATCCATCTACTTGCGTTTGTTCCCCCACCTGTTGTATTCTGTGCCAATGTGATTAATAATAATATGATCACCATCGGTATCATGATAATAGAAAGTCCTTTGAAATAATGGTGAGGTATCTTATGCACACCATACATTATCAAAAAGCCTAAAACGAGATGCGCAAAATGTTTAACCAAAAAACTAAAAGTATCTCCATCACCTCCATACAAATACGCTAAATTACTACTAGCACTATATACAGGTAGGAACGAAAACAATGCCAACAAAGCTGCTACCGCCCAGATCGCCTTATCCCCTTTTATATTTGCTAATACTTTAGTCATTCTTACTATTAATTTTTTGTGTTTTTTATTACAATTCTCTTACTGCTTCTTTAAATTGCCTTCCTCTTTCTTCGTAGTTTTTAAATAAATCAAAACTTGCACATGCTGGAGATAACAACACATTTTCATTTCTCTCAGCTATTTTATATGCTATATTTACAGCTTCTTTCATTGATTGTGTTTCCACAATATTATCAACACAATTTCCAAATGCATTAATAATCTTGGAGTTATCTACTCCTAAACAAATAATAGCTTTTACTTTTTCATTAACCAGCGAATACAATTCTGTGTAGTCATTTCCTTTATCTACTCCACCAACAATCCAAACAGTTGCCGATTTCATAGCGTCCAAAGCATAAAACGTAGCATTTACATTTGTTGCCTTAGAATCATTAATGTATTGTACATTATTAATTTTCAACACGCTTTCTAGTCTATGCTCTACTCCATGAAAGTTTTCCAGACATTCTCTAATGGTTGCTTTTCTAATTTTTAACAATTGTGATACTGTAGCGGCGGCCATAGCGTTTTTCACATTGTGATTTCCTTTTAATGCTAAATTTGTTGTTGGCATGATTACTTTGTTGTTATCTATTATTATTGTTATGTTTTCTTCTTCTAAATACGCTCCATTTTCTACCTTTTTGGTCAATGAAAAAGGCAACAATCTTGAACGAACGGGATGTTGTTTTAAATATTCTGTTATTACTGTATCGTCTGCATCATAAATGAAATAATCATTTTCATTTTGATTCATTGCAATTCTGAATTTTGACGCTATATAGTTCTCAAACTGGTATTCATATCGATCCAAATGATCCGGAGTAACATTAGTAAGAACAGCAATATGAGGAGCAAAATCCTTTATCCCATCTAGCTGAAAACTACTTAGCTCAAGCACATAAAAAGGAGCATCATTTTCTGCTACTTGTTTTGCAAAACTATCTCCTATATTACCAGCCATATTAACTTCTAAACCGCCATGCTTAAGCACATAATGCGTTAGCATTGTAGTTGTAGTCTTTCCATTACTCCCGGTAATACCAACAATCTGAGCGGTTGTATATTTTGCAGCGAATTCTATCTCAGACACTACAGGAATTCTTTTTTTAAGTAGCTTCACTATTAATGCTACTTTATCAGGAATTCCAGGACTTTTCATAACAACATCTGCATTTAGAATTTTAATTTCTGTATGCTGTTGTTCTTCCCATTCGATTTCAAAATTTCTAAGAACTTCTTTATATTGATCTGTAATTATTCCTTTATCTGAAACAAAAACATCGAATCCTTCTTTTTTACCCAGAATAGCTGTTCCTACCCCACTCTCTCCTCCTCCTAACACTACTAGTCTTTTCATGTTATCGCACTTTAAGCGTAATCACTGCTATGATCGCCATAAAAATGCCGACAATCCAAAATCTTGTAACGATCTTACTTTCATGTATTCCTTTTTTTTGATAGTGATGATGCAATGGAGACATTAGAAATATTCTTCTTCCTTCTCCATGTCTTTTTTTGGTATATTTAAACCAGCTTACCTGCATCATTACTGATACGGTTTCAATAAAAAAGATGCCACATAAAATTGGTATCAAAAATTCTTTACGTATTGCGATTGCAATTACTGCTATTATTCCTCCTATAGTAAGACTACCTGTATCTCCCATAAACACTTGAGCCGGGTAAGTATTATACCACAAAAACCCTACTAGCGCTCCTGCAAATGCAGTAATATAGATGGTCATTTCTCCAGATTTTGGGATATACATCACATTGAGATAATCTGAAAAAATGATATTACCCGACACCCATGCAAAAAGAGCTAATGTTAGCACCATTATTGCAGACGAACCTGCTGCAAGACCATCAATCCCATCAGTAAGGTTAGCTCCATTTGATACTGCCGTAACAATAAAAATGACAATGGGTATAAAAATTAACCAAGCATATTTTTCCATTTCGGGACTAATCCAGGTTATCAAATCTGAATAGTCAAACTCATTGTTCTTAAAAAAAGGTATCGTAGTTTTTGTAGATTTCATAGCCGGATTAAAATCGGATACCTCTTCTCCTGCATTTACAATTTGCTCTGTTTCTGATTTTACCTTTTCTTCTTTGATGGTAATATCATTATGAAAATACATTGTACATCCCACAATAAGTCCAAGCCCAACTTGTCCTATTATCTTAAATTTTCCTGCCAGGCCTTCTTTATCTTTTCTTTTTATTTTTAAGTAATCATCCGTAAAACCTATAACTCCCATCCATAATGTAGTAATGATCAATAAGATTACATATATATTGTCAAGTTTAGCAAACAATAGTACAGGAACCAGAGTTGCCAGAATAATAATAATTCCTCCCATGGTTGGAGTACCAGCTTTTTCGGCTTGACCATCCAGACCAAGCTCACGAATACTTTCTCCCATCTGTTTCTTTCTAAGAAAATTTATGATTCGTTTACCATAAATTGTAGAGATCAATAGCGATAAAATAATTGCCATTGCTGCCCTAAAAGTGATAAACTGAAACAACGTCGCCCCGGGGAACTGGTATTCGCTTTCCAAATATTCGAATAGATAGTATAACATAGGTTACTACCTTTTACTCTTTTCTAAGAGAGCAAAGGATTTATTTATTTAGTTTCTTTAGTTCTTGTTTGACAATTTCAAAATCATTAAAATCAGTTCGTTCTCCATTAATTTCTTGATAGGTTTCATGTCCTTTACCAGCAATAAGGATGATATCATCTTTATTAGCTAATTGGCATGCAGTTTTAATGGCTTGTTTTCTATCTGTAATCGACAGTGTTTTTTTATAATCCTGCGGCTCTACTCCTTTCTCAATATCTTCTATAATCTGACCTGGATTTTCTGTTCTGGGATTATCACTCGTAAAAATTGTTTTATTACTAAGTCTTGCCGCAATGTTTCCCATCACAGGACGTTTCATTTTATCTCTATCTCCACCACATCCCACAACTGTAATAAGCGTTTCATTATTGGTTCTTATATCATTAATGGTCTCTAACACATTTTTTAACGCATCAGGTGTATGTGCATAATCAACTATTGCAGTAATTTTCTCATCAGAGATCAGATATTGAAATCTACCACTTACACTTTGTAAGTCACTTAGTAACTGAAGAGTTTCTAAGGTTTCGAGTCCTAATAATTCGGCCGTACCAAAAATTGCCAGTAGATTGTATGCATTAAAGCTCCCTATTAATTTTGCCCAAACTTCATGATCGTTTAACTTTAGTAATAACCCTTCGAGACTACTTTCCAAAATTTGACCTCTATAATCTGCATAGGATTTTAAAGCATAGCTATGCTTTTTTGCTTTAGTGTTTTGAATCATAAAACTTCCGTTCTTATCATCTTTATTTACTAATGCAAAAGCTTTTGCTGGCAGCTCGTCAAAGAATATTTTCTTTACATCGCGATATTCTTTGAATGTGTTGTGATAATCTAAATGATCATGAGACAGATTTGTAAAAATTCCTCCGGCAAAATCTAATCCTTCTGTACGTTTTTGATGTATCCCATGAGAACTAACTTCCATAAAACAGTATTCTACTCCTGCAATATTCATTTCTTTGAGGTAGTAGTTAATAGTTAAAGAATCCGGGGTAGTATGTGTCGCATCATAAACTTTGGCATCTACTACAACTTTTACTGTAGACAACAACCCTACTTTGAATCCAGCTTTCTTAAAAAGTTGATATAATAAAGTTGCTATCGTTGTTTTACCATTGGTACCGGTAACTCCAACTAGTTTTAGATTTCCCGAAGGAGAATCATAATAATTAGACGCCATGATCGCCAATGCAGATTGGGTATCTTCAACTTCTACATAGGTTACACCACTAACTGCAATACTTGGCACCTTTTCGCAGATCACAACCAAAGCTCCTTGATCAACAGCTTTTTCTATATAATCATGACCATCTGAAACAGAGCCTCTAATAGCAACAAACACATCATCCTGTTCAACTTTTCTTGAGTCGAATTCAATCTTATTAACGCTCATTGTTGTATTACCAACTACGGCGTTAATCGCTACCTTATATAGAATGTCTTTTAACTCTGTCACGATAATTCTAATCTCACTTTTTGGTTTATCTTTACTTTAGTTCCTGGTTCTATAGATTGTTTTTTCACCCTCCCTGATCCTTTTAGTTCGACTTTCAGTCCCATATTTTCTAAAAGAGAGATCACATCCATTGCTGGCATATTTTTCACATTAGGCATTATGGTCTTATATTTTCGAGCATTCTCATAATATTTCTCATAACTATTCACAACTGAATTACTCTCAATCGCTGCATATGACACCTCATCAATCACCGGTATATCATTATATATTTTTGTGGCAATAGTTTTGAAAACAGGGGCAGCAACCTCACTACCATAATATCCTTTTTTCTTATTCGGTTTATGAATTACAACAATGCAAGAATAAATAGGGTTATCTGCAGGGAAATATCCTGCAAAAGATGAGATATACTCTCGTTCTTTATCTTTTCCATAGTTCCCCCAACATGTACCTGTTTTACCTGCAATACCAAAATTATTAGTACGAATATTATCTGCTGTTCCTCTCTTCACAACATTCTTCATCATTTCCTGCGCTATTTTTGCTGTTGTCTTAGAACATATCGTAGGGTTTAAAACCTCTTTATCAAATCTTTCTCGTGTCTTATCCCAGGTTTTCACTTCTTTTATAAACCTTGGTTTTACCATTTCACCATCATTTGCAATAGCATTATAAAAAGCTAAAGTTTGTAGTGGAGTAATTGCTACACCATATCCATGTGCCATCCACGGTAAAGTAGTACCATACCAATCTTTATCTCCTGGATAAGGAATTTTGGGTTTTCCCTCTCCTTTAATTGCCAACCCAAGTGTTTCTCCAAGCCCCATATTAATCAATCGATCTACAAATTTTCTTGGGTTATCCTTATAATTTTCATTAATCATTTTTGCAAAAGCTGTATTTGAAGATAGCTCGAATGCTTTTGCAGCAGATATCCTACCATATCCTCCCCATTTAGAATCTTTTACAACTCTATCATAAAACTTTACACGACCATTTTCGGTATCTACTACATAACTTGAATCTATAACTCTATCCTCTAAAGCCGCAACCATTGTCATCAATTTAAATGTAGATCCTGGTTCATGAGATTCTCCAACAGCATAATTTAGTTTCTCATAATATTTCCCTGCTTTGGTACGCCCAAGGTTAGATATTGCTTTTATCTCTCCGGTTTTTGTTTCCATTACGACAACAGTACCATGTTCTGCTTCGAATTCTTCGAGTTGCCCTAATAACACATGATGGGATATATCCTGAATATTTACATCAATGGTAGAAACAACATCATACCCATCTTGTGGCTCTACTTCATTATCATCCCCTATAGGTTTCCACTGGTTTTTTGCTATCTTTTGTTTTTTTCGTTTTCCTTCTTTCCCTCTTAAAAATGGTCCATAAGCTCCTTCCAAACCTACTCTGGTATAATACCCTTGCTCATCCCTTCTTTCATATCCAACTGTACGTTCTGCAATTTTCCCAATAGGGTGCTCTCTTATCGTACGTTGCTCAACAATTAGCCCTCCTCTATTTGCACCGAATTCAAACAAAGGGAATTTCTTAACTCTCATATATTGAGAGTATCCTATATTTCTGCGTAGCAATAAGTATCTGTTTTTATTATCTCTGGCTACTCTAATAATTTTATCATAATATGAAACAGGTTTCCCAAACTCTTTGGACAATGATTCACAAAGCGGTTTAATATATTTTCTAAAATCTTTTTCGTTTACTGTAAGCGCATCGAATCTTATATCATATTTGGGTACCGATGTAGCCAGTAAATTACCTTTACTATCATACAGATTACCTCGATTTGCAGGTATATCAAAGGTTTTAAAAACTCGTTCCTGAGCTTTCTTGCGATACATATCTCCTTCTACAAACTGTATATTCACTAACTTGGCCAATACTGCTATTGCAAAGATGAACATACACGCTGCTATGAAATACAATCGGTTTAATATGTTTTTTTCTTTTATTGCCAACAGCTTAGTTTTTTACTATTATTTTCCTTGGAGGTCTTTCAGGACGTTTTAATCCTTTTTGTGTCATCTTTTTTATTATTGATGACTCCATCTTCAATCTCATTAATTCGGTCTTCCCATCTACAAAATGTGTTCTTAATTCCCTAACTTCATTATTCAATCTAGCAATCTCATGCACTTTACTTTCTGCATTGTGCGAACTTGCGATCATTATTATTGCCAAAAAGGAGAGAAACAATAGCATTCTCCAATTCTTCATTGCATCATCTGCAATAAGAAACTTACCTTTTAATATGTCATAAATTGTTTGCTTCAAATTTTTTCTGCTATTCTAAGTTTTGCACTTCGTGCTCTATTATTTTCTTTAATCTCCTCTTCTCCAGGGACTATCAACCCACCTATTTTTTTAAAAGGCACCGATACGTTACCGTATAGATCTTTTTCTGGCTCTCCTTCAAACATTCCACTACGTATAAACCTCTTTACCAGCCTATCTTCAAGAGAATGATAAGAGATCAAACTAACCCTTCCTTTAGCGTCTAAAAGTTCTGTTGTTTGTATTAAAAATTCCTTAAGAGCTTCAATCTCCTGATTTACTTCAATTCTAATCGCTTGATATATCTGAGCCAGTATTTTATGCTCTTTATGCTTTGGTAAAAATGGTTTTAAAACTTCTTTTAACTCTACACTGGTTTTTACACTTTCTTCTTTTCTGGCTCCAACTATTGCTCTTGCTAACTTAGGAGCATTTCGCAATTCTCCATATTGCAAAAACATTACTCTTAGATCAGACTCATCATATTCATTAATTACATGATAAGCTGATATTTCCCCACTTTGATTCATCCTCATATCCAGATCCGCTTCAAACCTGGTAGAAAAGCCCCTATCTGCTACATCAAATTGATGTGAAGAAACCCCAAAATCCCCCAAAATTCCATCTACTTTTCTAACTCCATAGAATCGAAGGAATCGTTTAATGAATCTAAAGTTTTCATTTATTAAAGTAAATCGATCATCATCAATTGCGTTCTCCAAAGCATCCTTATCTTGATCAAAAGCAAATAACTTCCCTTCTGGCCCTAATCGTTTGAGAATTTCACTAGAATGGCCTCCTCCTCCAAATGTCACATCGACATAGGTTCCATCAGGCTTTATTGCCAACCCATCTACAGTTTCTTTGAGTAAAACCGGGTTATGATATTCCATCTCTTCCATCTCTTCTTTTCTAGTTTTCAACAGTCTAAACAAAAGTTAAGCTTCTACTAATCTTTATCAAAATAAGCCTCTTAACCTCTATCAATTCTATTAATCATGCTCTATTTCGTCATCAAACCCCATTACCTCTTCTGCCAAATCCGCAAAATCAACAGCCGTATCATCAATTGCCTTTTCATACTGATCTTTGTCCCAAATCTCTATAATATTTACAGCAGATGACAGCACTAAGTCTTTAGTAATGCCTGCAAAACCAATTAGATCTTTTGGGATCAAAAGGCGGCCAGCAGCGTCAATTTCAACTACTTTTACACCGGCTGTAAATTTTCTGATAAAATCATTATTTTTCTTTTTAAAGCGGTTGAGTTTATTGATTTTTTGCATTAAAAGATTCCATTCTGCCATTGGATATAACTCCAAACAAGATTGAAAAACAGCTCTTTTTAACACAAATCCATCTTGTAGCACCGGCGAGAGTTGCTTCTTAAAAGCCACAGGCATCATCAGACGTCCCTTAGCGTCTGCCTTACACTCATATGTGCCGATTAGATTTACCACTTTTATTTCCCTAAACGTTTAATTAGTCAAATATATTGAAAAAATTACCACTTTTTACCACAATTTACCACATTGTTAATAAATTGTCACCTAAACAGTAAAGTCATGGCAGCTAAAAACTTTAAGATTTTGTTTATCAGCATACTACGATAACACTTGTAGATTCTTGGTTTTACTCATTTTGAGATAGAAATAATCGATCACAAAAAAAAATATAAAAATTCATTCTGTAGTATTAATAAAAAATCCCAAAACTAATTATGAAAATGCTATATTTGCTTTTAATTCTTGTAAGAAGTATTAATGAAGCACGAATTAAAAAAAGACGGAAAATTTAGTTATCTAGATTTAGGGGAAGGCACACCAATCATCATTTTACACGGACTGATGGGTGGATTGAGTAATTTTGAAGGTGTTGGTTCTTACTTCCCTGAACACGGATATAAGGTACTGATTCCTGAGCTCCCTGTATACACTTTACCTTTACTAAAAACCAAAGTTAGTACCTATGCCCGGTACCTTAAGGATTTTATAGATCACTTAGGATATGGCGATAAAGAAGTTATACTTCTAGGCAACTCTCTAGGAGGACACATTGCACTTTTATGCACCAAAATGTTTCCTGAAAAAGTAAAAGGTCTGGTTATAACAGGAAGTTCTGGCCTTTATGAAAGTGCCATGGGAGAAAGCTATCCAAAGCGAGGTGATTATGAATATATTAAAGCTAAAGCAGAAAATGTATTTTATGATCCCGAAATCGCTACCAAAGAAATTGTAGATGAAGTATACGCTACTGTTAATGATCGCAATAAGTTAATCAGAACTCTTGCAATTGCTAAAAGTGCTATTCGACATAACATGGCAAAAGACTTACCTAAAATGAATACTCCAACTTGTGTTATCTGGGGGAAAAATGATAATGTTACTCCTCCAGAAGTTGCAGATGATTTTAATCGTTTATTACCTGATTCTGACTTGTATTGGATTGACAAATGTGGTCATGCTGCTATGATGGAGCATCCAGAAGAATTTAACCGTTTACTATACAATTGGTTACAAGAACGTAACTTCTAATCATAATTGATACTATGAAGATTAGTAGCGCTGAATTTGTAATGAGTAATAGCGATGTTGACAAATGTCCTAAAGACAAACTCCCTGAATATGCATTCATAGGTAGATCTAATGTTGGCAAATCCTCATTGATCAATATGCTTACTAGCCGTAAGAGTCTTGCTAAAACATCTGGAAGACCAGGAAAAACACAACTGATTAATCATTTCATTATCAATAAAACCTGGTTTTTAGTTGATTTACCAGGATACGGATATGCAAGAGTATCTAAATCTTCAAAAAAAGTATTTCAGAAATTTATTACAGCGTACTTCTCTAAACGAGTACAATTAGTTAGTGCCTTTGTATTAGTGGATTGCCGTCATGAACCACAAAAAATAGACCTTGAGTTTATGCAATGGTTGGGTGAAAATCAAATACCATTTTCTATTATTTTCACAAAATCTGACAAGCTTTCAAAAAATAAGCTACCCGCCCAAATAGCTGCCTATACCGAAGAAATGCTCAAGTACTGGGAAGAAATGCCTAATTATTTTATCACTTCTTCTTCTTCTGGCTTAGGCAAAGAAGACGTTCTTAACTACATAGCAGAAATTAATTCGAAGCTAAAAAAATCTTAGCTTATTTTCTTTTTCAAAAATTCTATTAATTCTTCTACAGAGTTTAAGGACGATAACCCTTCTGAATCAAACAGTAAATTAATTTTTTCTTCTTGTTTTTGAAAGATAATAGGAAGATTAAAACTCTTATCTTCTAGATACGTATATGTATCTAAAAACTCATCTTTATACATAAACACGAATTCATAATCTGAATTTTCCCTGAAATTCTTCCACACCTTTTTTTCAGAAAAGTTACCATGAGTAAGACTACAAAGGTCACATGAATATGTAGCCGGACTTATAATTTTATGAAGGCTATCAAGATATTTATTCCAAATATCCGACTGTGCATTATATACAAAAAACAAGGTTTTTTTCAACGTTTGAATTTTGACACTTAGTCAACAAAGTTGGTAAAACATTTCAAAAAAAATAAATTATTATTTTTGTTTAAGTTCCAGTTTTTCAGCAAAGTAATCACAAAAATCTTTCATGGTTGCCGACATTTTTTCGTCTTGCGTAGCTCGATAAAAAGTGTCACTCATAGCAACTAATGTTTGATGAAAAAAGATCTTCATTTCATCCACAGGCATATCTTTAGTCCATAAATCAATACGAAGACTTTCTTTACTTTTGCTATTCCATACAGATAACAACATTGCTTTGGTCTCTTCGTTCTCTACTCCACCATCTTTTGCTGTCCATCTTAATTTTTCTGGAATCCTGTTTTCATCTAGCTCTATATCTATTTTTATTTCTGATTTATGATTGTTCGCCATTATCTTTCGGGTTTATATTTTGATCTATTAAAAATCGTTTCGGCATCTGCCACTATTAATTGCCGCAAAGATACATTGTTATTTTTCATATACGAAGCTACAATCCTCCATCCTATAAATTGTCCTATTCTATCTGGTGCTTCCTTATCAATTTCTTCTAAATAAAATTTTGAGAAAGGCCCAGGATACAAAAATCTAGGCATAAGAGCACTATCAGTACTATATAACAATTGGCGATCTATGAAATATCTCCAGATTTGTTCTTCATTAGCTTTTGCCCAGGCATACTGTTCTTCGGTATATCCTATTTTTCTGGCATCGCTAAAATCAGGTAAAAGCAAATTTTTTAGATATAGTTCTTTTCCAAAGGACACAAGATTACCTAAAAACGTTCTATCTCTAATCGGTCCTATCTGGTTTTTGGCATACATAGAAGCTACATCTGGCACTATATTTTGTTTATCAAAATGCTGTCTTAAGTATTTTTGTATCCCTTCATAAAAGTGATGATCCTTACCTAGATATGTATCCAAGGAAATAATAAGCAGTCCTTTTGAAAGTACAACCTTATTATGATAATCTACATCATTGGTAATTGCAACCACTCTAGGTTCTTTAATTTCTGGGAAATAATATTTAATATGTTGAAAAAGTGAATGCAGTTCATTTTCCTCAGTAGAAAAATCAGAAAAAGTTTTTTCTACTTCTTTGTTTACTTCTTGTTGTATTGTATCTCGAGATCTTTTAATCCATACGCTATCTGCATACTTTTCCGAAAATAAAAAAGGGTACTCTTTTTTAAGATTAGGTAAGTTTTCTTCTGTTACTTCTGCAAATAATCGATCAAAACGTTCAACTTTAATTTCTACAGGGATTTCAGCAATTTCTTTATCTACTTTACTTTTGTTTGAACAAGAAAATAAAATGCAAAAAACAATGGCGAATTTTATATACTTAATACTATTCATTCCTAAATTATAATATCTCTCTAAATAATTTCTACTATTCCAGAACGCCATCTTTTTTTATTAATTTTATATTCGCAAAGGTAATATATCAAATTACTACAGACAAAGATCGAAATACGAAGTATAAAATTGAAATACTCGTAGTATTTAGATTTAAATTAACACTAACAAATAACGAAGAATGCAAACAGAAAAAGTAATTGATCATATTGTAAACTGGTTAAAAGAATACGCTACTAATGCAAACATAGAAGGTTTTGTTATTGGTGTAAGCGGGGGGATTGATAGCGCTGTTACTTCTTCTTTATGTGCGAAAACAGGATTAAAAACGCTTTGTGTAGAAATGCCTATTCATCAAGCTCAGAGTCAAGTAACAAGAGCCCAAGAACATATTAATCATTTAAAAGAAAGGTTTCCTAATGTTTCTGATACAAGAGTTGATTTAACTCCTGTTTTTGAAGAACTAAAATCTGTCGTTCCAGAAACGGCTCCAAGTGCACAACTTGATCTATCATTAGCAAACACCAGAGCGAGATTAAGAATGTCTACATTATATTACTTTGCTGGTTTATATAAATACCTAGTTGCTGGAACAGGCAATAAGGTTGAAGACTTTGGAGTTGGTTTTTACACCAAATATGGGGATGGTGGTGTAGATTTAAGTCCTATTGCAAACTTATTAAAAAGTGAAGTCTACACAATAGGAGAAACTCTAGGAGTTCCAAATTCTATACAAATTGCTTCTCCAACCGATGGGTTATTTGGAGATAGCAGGAGTGATGAAGATCAAATTGGCGCAAGTTATGATGAATTAGAATGGGCTATGAAAATGAAAGATGAAGGTAAAAATATTGATGATTTTAAAGGAAGAGAGCAAGAGGTTTTTAAAATTTTCGTCCGCCTAAATACCGTAAACCAACACAAAATGACCCCTATTCCGGTGTGTAAAATACCCGTTAATCTATTATAAGCAACATTTTGTCGATAAATACATAAAAAAAAGTTTACGAGGACTAGTTCTTAGTAATTTTGCACAAAGATTTAAAATTACCCCTAGCCTAAGATGTTACACTCTTAAAATTAAACTAACATTAACAATCGTAAACAAGAATGACAACCGTATTAATCGCAGATCATCATCCAATTACAAGGAAGGGGATCGTTTCTTTATTTCGCAACTCAGAAGATTATGAGATCATTGGCAAAGTAAGTAACGGAAACGAGATGTATGATGTTTTGAAAGCTAATACTCCAGATGTACTCATCATGGAGTTAGATTTACCTCAAATCAATGGAATTATGGCATTGAGAACAATTAAAAAAGAATTTCCTAGAATCAAAGTAATTATTTTTAGTTCTCATCCCGAAGAAATGTACGCATTAAGTGCTATTAAAGCAGGAGCTTCGGCATACCTATCCAAAACAGTCCCAACAAAAACACTTAAAAAAGCAATCGAACGCGTTGCAAGGGGTGGTATATATTTAAATGATAACCTTACACAACAATTAGCAAACGGAAATGCTAATGAAAATAATATGGTTGTAAAATATAAAAAACTATCCTCCAGAGAAATAGAAGTACTCAATCTATTATCTTCTGGAAAACGTAATAAAGATATAGCTTCTACATTATCTATTAATGAGAAAACGGTAAGTACGTATAAGACGCGACTGCTCAAAAAACTAAAAGTGGATAATCTTGCTGACCTAATTCATCAATCCAGATTATTGCATATTAGCTAGACCACTCGGTTTAGTTTTTCAGACAATATTCTTTTTAATGATAGATAATCCATGATATCCTGTATGGTTTCTTGATTATCATTGGCATCGGTATTTGGAGCTTTCACTTCTTGTGAGAGCTCTTCTACTTTTTGGCTAATCAGGAATCTTCGTAGGTTTAAAATAATATCACTTACATACTGAGCAATCGTAAAATCTTTTTGTTTTACATGGATTTCCATATCTATCCATCTATGTAATGTATATCGCTCTTCATTCATCATGATAGCCGTAATCTCTGAGGCTATTTCTGGAGCTATATGATTAATAAAGGTTTCGATTTTAAATTCCTCATTTTGATGCAATTGCTCAATCAAAACGGCGTATATCTCTTTAAAACTATTATTAGTAAATTCTATTTCATCATCCTGAAGATCGAGATATATTTTCTCAAACACTTTTGTAGTGTGTGCTTCTGGTTCTAAAACGAGATTTCCTTCATCATTTTCCTTTAAGACAAGATCTTCAAACTCTTCTTCTCGGCTTCCATAAAGCAGCAATATCTCTATTATCTTTCGCTCTAATTCATACTGCTCATCAACCTTTGGGGATTTAGGTTCTGTTTTTACAACTTCTAGCGACTTCTGATGTTGTTTTTGCTGTTTACGGTCTTCTTTTACATCAACATTACGAATTTGTGCTAAAGTATCGAACAATACATCTTCAGAAATATCCATTATTCTAGAACATTCTTTGACATAAATTTCCCGTTTGATCACATCCGGGATTTTAGAAATGCTAGTTACCATATCTCTAACTAATTCTGCCCTCTTAATAGGATCATTCTTAGATTCTTGCTGTAATAACGACGCTTTAAAACTAATAAAATCCTGAACATTCTCTTCGAGATACCCGGTTAGTTCTTCTAGCGTATTTTGCTTGGCAAAGCTATCTGGATCTTCCCCATCAGGAAAGCTACAGACTTTTACATTCATTCCTTGTTCAAGAATCAAATCAATCCCCCTTAAAGATGCTCGCATCCCGGCAGCATCACTATCAAACAATACCGTGACATTCTTGGTTAGTCTGCTAATTAGGCGAATTTGATCCGATGTTAATGCTGTTCCAGATGAAGAAACTACATTAGTAACACCTGTTTGATTAAACTGAATTACATCTGTGTATCCTTCTACAAGATAACAGTTATCTTCTTTGGCAATAGTTTGTTTTGCATAATAAATCCCATAAAGTACCTTACTCTTATGATAGATATCACTCTCTGGAGAGTTAAGATATTTTGCCGCTTTTTTCTCATTGGTTAAGATTCTCCCTCCAAAACCCAGAACACGGCCAGACATTGATTGAATGGGAAACATCACCCTACCTTTGAAACGATCAAATTGTTTTTCTTCTTTTACTATGGTAAGACCTGTTTTCTCCAGGTAATTTAATTGATATCCTTTTTTTATTGCTTCTGCCGTCAATGCATCCCAAACATCGGGAGAGTACCCTAGTCCAAACTTTTTTATAGTTTCTTCGGTAAATCCTCTTTCTTTAAAATAAGTTAGCCCTATGGCTTTACCTTGCTCTGTTTTAAGTAAAGAATTCTGAAAAAAAGCATTAGCAAACTCACTAACCAGATACATACTTTCTCTTTCATCTGCCTGCTGTTTTTGCTCATCGGTTTGCTCGGTTTCTTCAAATTCAATATTATATTTTTTAGCCAAATATTTTATGGCTTCAGGATATGTAAAATGCTCATGTTCCATCAAAAAAGCAACTACATTACCTCCTTTTCCGCTAGAAAAATCTTTCCAAATCTGTTTTACGGGAGACACCATAAAAGAAGGTGTTCTTTCATCACTAAATGGGCTTAATCCTTTAAAATTACTTCCCGCTTTTTTTAATTGCACAAAGTCACCTATTACTTCTTCTAACCGAGCAGTTTCGAATACAGCATCTATAGTGGACTTATTGATCATTATCTGGTATTATATAATTAATATTGAGCAGTAAGCACTTTATTGAGAATCCTACTACAAAAGTTTGTCTTTATCTATATTGACAAGCTCAACGCAAAAATAATATAATTCCTGAAACACCATCCTCTTCTTGATTTAATAAAAAAAGAGACTGCCTAAAAAAGACAGCCTCTTAACATTAATTTTTTATTTGTTCAGAAAATTATTTTGTTACAATAAAACTTCTTGTAACAATAGTTTCTTTAGCAGTAATTCTTGCAAAATAAGTTCCTGCAGTAAGGTTACTTACATCGATTTGCTTAATTCCCTTGTCATCAATGCTACGAACTTTTTGACCAAACATAGAGAAGATCTCTAGTTTTTGGATTGGTGTTTTACCAACTGAAATATTTAAAACATCTTTAGTAGGGTTCGGATACAACATAAATCGCTTGTCATTTGAGTTAAAATCTGTTAATTCATAAGTATCTAGCCTTACACTTGATCCTTGAGCACAGAACTCTGTAGCATCAGAATTTGTAAACTCTCCTCCTGATGCAATAGTACCTGCACTACTTGATAACGTATAAGAACCATTACCATATGAACAGCAAATCCCGTCTCCAAAAGAATCAGAAATTGTAAATGTATAGCTTCCTGAAGCTGGTGCACTAATAGTTTCTGTAACAGTAGACCCATCTGGGTTTGCCGTAGAATAGCTTTTTGAAGCCACTGTTGCACCTCCTGCATCAGTTAATGTCCAAGAAGTCTCTTCTGGATAGTTATCAAATGTTATACTTAAGGACAAATCACCAGAAGCACAATTTCCTGCAGTATCACTAGTAAGTGATATTTTATCTATTGCCGCATCGGCTTGCCAAGTATTCCCAGTTACACGATTAAATCGTAATTGTAGTCCAACTCCAAGATAAGCTGCCAAATCTATTGTGGCCGCTTGCCAAGAGTTCCCCTGGTTTCCGCTTTTGTTCCAAATACTGGTCCAGGTTGCACCATCATCATTACTTGCTTCAACATCTAGTGATCCAAAATCAGTACCACCATACATATGATAACTAAATGAAAATACAGCCGCTGTAGCACCGCTAAGATCAACACAAGGAGAATTAAGAATTGCTCTTTTGTTTGGATATCCAGTACCATTACCAGATGCTTCAACATAGATATACGTTGATCCATCATCTGCACTTGAAGGCCCTGTATTATTAGAAGGTGTACCTCCAGAATCTCTTGTCCAATCCAGGTCATCTCCCGATGCTTGTGTCCACCCTCCAAAATCACTTTCAAAACTTTCACTATATGGAACAGCAACACCATTTAAACATCCTGTTGCAGCTGGAGTAGTTACACTTATTGGTGTACTGGTAGCTGATTCATTTCCGGCAGCATCTTTAGCTAATACCTTAAACTCATATGTAGTCTCAGGAGAAAGCCCGCTTGCTACAGTAGTTGTAGTCGTTACAGTAGCAATTACCGCTCCGTCTTGTAACACATCATATCCTGCAACACCCACATTATCAGTAGATGCGTCCCAGCTTAAGGTAGTTTGACCTGCTGAAGTATTAGATGCTGTTAAATTTGCAGGTACAGTTGGTGCCTGAGTATCTGGTGCAACTGTAGTAACAGTAAGTGTTGCACTTGCGGCAGATTCATTTCCTGCTGCATCTTTTGCTTTTACAGAGAAATCATAAGAGGTACTTGCTGTTAATCCAGTAATATCTGCTGTAGTTGTAGCTACAGTTGCCACTACAGTACCATCTTGATATACGTCATACCCAGTAACTCCTATATTATCAGTAGATGCGTCCCAGCTCAATGAAGTAGAAACATCAGTAGTATTAGATGCAGTTAGATTAGCAGGAACTGTAGGAGCTTCTGTATCTGGAGTATCGGGCTGCAATTTATAAGCCACTACATGATTTTTTCTAGATCCCCCATCAAAATACTCTGCAATATGCCAGAAAGTTGCATCATCAGATGGATCTACAGTCATTTGCGCATAATCTCCATATCTAGTCGAAGGATTAGACTGAGTTCCATTTACAGCAACCTGTTCTGTCAACGTCATTGTTCCTGAAGGGTCACTTGCTAATCTTCCGGTATATCTAATAGAAGGAACAATTGAGCTACTAACTACAGTATATCCAAGACCTATATTACCTTGCCCATCCATTGCAATAGCACCACAAAATGCGCTATGTCCATCAGGCTGGGTATATGTGCCTTCCTGATGAATTGTCCACGGCTGACCATCACCTGTCTGCCTAAGTTCGTACCAGCGAATACCAGCTAAATCATCATTTCCATTTAAATCTACCACAAAATTTAAAACAACAGAATTATGAGTTCCGAAACGTCTGTAATTCGTCATATACATCATCGTTGCCTGCAATGCATCTATATCACCTCCACTAGGTTGAGGTAAATTAGAAAATGACCCTGCATCAAATACACTATCAAATGGCGAAGTAGTAACCTCTACGGGTTGAGAAATGGTTGAGCTAGAAGGATTAGACCAATTAACATCCGTTGTCCAAATTTTTAAATGATCCGATGATACTCCAGACCAAGAATCATCCTGTAGATAAATAAAAGAATTTCCTGTTCCAACTGGTGGTAATGTAGGACCAGTAGCATTAAATCCTGCTGGACTATAAAAACCACTTGAAATAGCTCCCGGAAGTGTAAAACCTACAAATCCTGCACTAGCATCTCCTGTAAGCATTTTATCCCTATCAGCAACATAAACAGTTTCCAACGTTCCTACTGCTCCACTTGGAGCTTTATTAGAAGTTATGTAATACCCATCGCTCCAAATCGATAATTTTTCATAATCAGGAAACTCTCCTGTATTAAATCTATACGTATACCAGCCATCATTAACAGGATCTGGGCCTTTCCCTATTGCAATAAGAATACCATTAGGGGAATTACTAAATTGCATAATGATAAAGCGTTCTGCATAATTGTCATAAACTACGATTGGATCTCCTAAGCTCTCTCCAGGAAATATCGTAGCCAAAGAAGCCTCTGCTAATAATACATTCCCGTTTCGATCTCTAATACCAAAACCTGAATTAAAAGCATACACATAGTGATTAGGTCCAATTGCACCAGTTGGGTCAGTAGGCGTACTATTACCTTGATGAGCAACAAAATTGGCAACTTCAGTAGAAATAGCAGTTTTCATTGATTTTTGCTGATACTTCATCAAAGGGTCGGACTGACCAGTTTTCGGAAGTCCTTTACCAGGCACGTAATTGTTTTTTCCTCGTTGTTTCTCTCTCCCATGCTTTATTATTCCTTTAGCAGAAATAATATTCTTCATACTAGAGAGTGCGGGAATTTCCTTCATGTATTCTGCTTGACTAGTTAAACTTGCTTTAACAGGAGTCCCTTGTTGAGCTAGCAGCCCGAAGCTGCAAAACATGAATAATGTTAAATAAAAAAATTTAGTTTTCATATGAGTGAAATTTGGTTAATTGTTCGGTTTTATACCAATTTCAGCATAAGTAGTAACGACTAACATTTTGAGGCAAAAAATGTAGAATCGTTATTAAAATTTTGGAAAGAATTATTTCAACTATGACTTGGATAAATATAGAATATTTCATCTAGAAACAAAAAAATAAATTGTCATAAAATACTTACATTCAAATTGTTACGTTAAAACCATAATTAATTTGAGGACAATGCTTTTATTTATATATTTAACAAATATCCATTATTAGTAAATTATATAACAAAAAAATATAGATGTTTAGCATATCGATTTGATAGGGTAGCTGTTAAATAAAGGTCTGAGAATCATAACTCAAACAGCATATGATATAAAAAAAATAAAAGAGCGATATCATCATATCGCTCTTTTAAAATAATCATTACTTGCTCCTACTTTATTAACAAAAAACTATTTTATCTGTTATAGTCCTCTAATTTCATAAAATATACGGGTAACCGCATCAATTTATTCATCGATTAAAAGTCAAAACGTAATCCTAACGACACATTATTTTGTTCAATCTCTGCATTTTTAAAAATTGGAGACAGATCGTACTTAACATATATAGACATATCTCCAAAACCAATATATCCGCTTAATCCATATATTAGATCACTGGTGTTATAATCTCTTTTAATTTTATCTTTAACGCGATCGCCATTTTCTTTATATTTTAATTTTTGGCGAGTACTTATATTTACTCCGGCATACCCTCCCAGACCAATTCTAAATCTATTTGTTGTAGAATATCGTATACTCTTTTCTGTCTCTGTTACTTTTGACGGACCAAATTCAAAATGTACAGGAACCACAAGGTTATCCATTCTAAATTTGGATTTATCCAATTCTACTCTAAATTCTTCTAATGTCGTTTGATTACCATTTTCTACAAAATATCTATTATCTGTAGGTTTTAAACCATTAGAAGTATATGAGATCCCATATTTAACTCTTAGGAAATTGGTGTTTTTAAACACTCTTGTTTTCCAGGCCCATCCAATTTCAAAAAACCTACTTCCAGAAATTTTATAATCAGAATCATCCAATGATTGCCCATCTACAATTGCATTGTTAAGCCCAAAAGCAATTACCAAATTTGATCTCGTACGTCTATCATACGGTATTTCTCTGTCTTTATCAGACCCAAAATTAAACCCTAAGAAAGTAAAGTTGTACTCCAGATCTTTTTCCAAAAATTCTATAGCCCTCCCCTCATTGCGCTCCAAAAGTGAAATTTTATTTTCTATAATAGCTATTCTATTTTCAATATTAAGGGCATGTATCTTAGCAGCTTCTTCTTTAAGTTTTTGCGCATCTTCTTTGGTTATTTCTTCATTTACCAGCTTTTCATTAATTTCTTCTACTTCCTTTTTTAATGCTTCTTTTTCGGCATTAATAACACGTTCTTTCTGCTGTTTCAATTGCTCTACTACATTATTATCACTTGCTTCCTGTGCACTTGACAATTGGGCAAAAAGTGCCATGGCCACAAATGTAGCTATTGTAACTATCGTCTTCATTTTTTTGAATTTTATTTGTAATCTCCCTAGTTAGAGTTAGGGAGATTACGGATTATTTGATTGATGAATGATTTTAATTATCTCTTTCTACTACTGCTGTCTTAACTTTCTGGAAACCTGTTTTAAGCGCTTCAAAAACACGTTGTTTAAAAGTCTCATCAAGTTCTGCCTCTACATCCTGTAGAAGATTTGATGCACTCACTGTATTAGATTCTAATATTTTTTCTGCTGAAATTTCACGTTGCGCTTCAAGCAATAACCTATTGATTTCGTCATCGGTCACTTGAGTATTATTTTTTTGAAGCTCTTGAATTTGCGCCACTACTCCTGCCACTTTATCTTCAATTATTAAAGAATCTACAGGTAAAATTTTGTTTTTAATCGTATTGGCATTTTTATCATTTTCTGCTAACTCAGTGTCATAGTCCCTATTCCCTAACATCTTTTTTACAGTCTTATCCTCATGCATTATTATTTCTGAGGTAACATTTTTCTTTTTAAGATTCTCTTTTTCTTTTTTAAGAGAGGATGTCACAGTATTATTCGATATTGGATTTTCTTCAAAAGCTTTAGAATTACTTTTCTCTATAACTTTTTGTTGTGTATTCTTATTTTCAACTACCTCAGTATTTTCATTTTTAATAACCTCATTATTGTTATCAACAAATTGAGTATTATCTTGTTCTGAAACCGGATTTTGGTTCATCAGTATTGAAGTCAGAATCAAAACCCCAACAAAAATTGCTGCGATACCATACCATTGGATTTTTTTACTTTCTTTTTTTTGTTTTCTTGCGCTGTCTAACTGCGTTGTTAATCGCTCCCAAGAATCACTTGAAGGCTTTATAGCGCGTTGCTCCAGCTTTTCTTTCATCTTTTCCTCAAATTTCAATGGCGCCATTATTTATCTTATTTTGTTCGTTTAACTTTTGTTGTAACGTTTTCCTAGCTTTAAATAGTTGAGATTTTGAAGTGCTCACAGAAATTTCTAACATTTTAGCTATCTCGTTATGCTTGTATCCTTCTATAGCATATAACACAAATACCATTCTATATCCTTCTGGTAAACTATCTATTAATTCCTGAATCTGGTCTACTTCTAATTCTGTATTAATATTGTTCCAGGATTCTTCAGTATAGCTTGTTATTTCTTCGGTAAAAAGAACCTTTTTTTCTTTTCTTAAAAAAGAGATAGATTCATTAACCATAATTCTTCGCATCCATCCTTCAAAACTTCCTTCGAATTTAAATTTATTCAGGTTCATAAAAACTTTTAAAAACCCTCCAAGCATTACTTCTTCGGCAAAATGAATATCTTTAATATATCGTCTACACACACTAAGCATTTTGGGTGCATATTGATTGTATAACTGATGTTGCGCATCACGATATTGCTTTGCTGCCCTTTTAATGAGTTGGGTTTCGCTTTTATAAAATTGAATAACTTTCAATATAGAATCAATTAATTAGATCTTCTATTTACATAGACGAGAATAAAAATAAAAAGGTTGCCTCGTATTTTAAATAATTAATGTTGAATTATAAATATTTAGAGATAATCGATATCTTTTTTTCTTAAAAAACTTATTGTATACGCAATGGGCATCTCTTTTTTAGTACTAAAAAACTTTCAATTATTTTTTTCGGTCGATAACATAATCAACCATAAGTTCTAAAGAAGATTTATAGTCTGAATCTGGATATTCTGATAAAATGGAAAGTGCTTCATTTTTAAATTGATGCATTATTTTAATAGCGTACTCCAATCCTCCACTTATTTTTACAAAGTCTATAACTTCTTTAACTCTTTTTTTATCTTTATTATGATTTTTTACCGAGTTAATAAGCCACTTCTTTTTTTCTTTAGTGCAGTGATTTAGTGTGTAGATAAGAGGGAGTGTCATTTTTTGCTCTTTAATATCAATCCCGGTGGGTTTTCCTATGGCTGTATCACCATAATCAAATAAATCATCCTTAATTTGAAAAGCCATTCCGATGAGTTCTCCAAATTTTCTCATTTTTTCAACATCATCAGAATCAGGGGACACAGAGCATGCTCCCAAGCTGCAACAAGCTGCTATTAATGTTGCCGTTTTCTGGCGGATGATCTCATAATATATCTCTTCTGTGATATCAAGATTTCTAGCTTTTTCGATTTGTAACAGTTCTCCTTCACTCATTTCTCTTACTGCTACCGAAATAATCTTTAAAAGGTCAAAATCCCCATAATCAATAGAGAGCAACAATCCTTTTGACAATAGATAATCCCCTACCAAAACTGCTATTTTGTTTTTCCATAGGGCATTAATAGAAAAGAAGCCTCGCCTTTGATTAGAATCATCAACGACATCATCATGGACCAAAGTTGCAGTATGAATCAATTCAATTACCGAAGCTCCTCGGTATGTTCGTTCGTTTACTTCTCCTCCAGATACCATTTTAGAGACCAGAAAAACAAACATAGGTCGCATTTGCTTACCTTTTCTATTTACAATATAATGTGTAATTCTATTGAGTAAGGCTACCTTAGAGATCATTGAATCTGAAAACTTTTGTTCAAAAAGCTCCATTTCATCAATGATCGGTAATTTTATTTGTTCTACAACTTTCAATATGCTGTACTTGATTCTGTTTTCTATAGTAACGCGAAGATAGCGTAAATAGTTTTTCTTTGAAACCGATACTGTTATATATCAAGAATATTACTTATAATTTAAAAAATATAAGAAGTATCTCTAAGATTTGTTAGCTAATTGACCACAGGCTGCATCTATATCTTTTCCACGGCTACGGCGAACATTTATAACAATACCATGAGATTCTAGTCCATTAATGTAGTTATCAATTGCTTTGTTTGATGCTTGTTGAAATGCTCCATCATCAATTGGGTTATATTCTATCAAATTTACTTTACATGGTACATAAGAACAGAATCGTATCAAAGCTTCAATATCTTCCTTTCTATCATTTATACCTTTCCAAACAACATATTCATAAGTGATCTTACTTTTTGTTTTTGCGTACCAATATTCTAATGCCTCTCTGAGATCTATAAGCGGAAATGTTTCATTAAAAGGCATTATTGATGTTCTTATTTCATCTATTGCAGAATGTAATGAAACTGCTAATTTAAATTTCACCTCATCATCTGCCATTTTCTTAATCATTTTTGGGACACCAGAAGTAGATACCGTGATTCTTTTTGGAGACATTGCCAATCCTTCAGGAGAAGTAATTTTATCAATGGCTTTCAATACATTATTATAGTTCATTAAAGGCTCTCCCATACCCATGAACACAATATTTGATAAGGGACGATTGTGATATAATCGACTTTCTTTATCTATAGCCATTACCTGATCATAAATCTCATCAGGATTAAGGTTTCTCATTCTTTTTAGTCGAGCTGTTGCACAGAACTTGCAATCCAAGCTACACCCCACTTGAGAAGACACGCAAGCTGTAGTTCTGGTTGGGGTAGGAATTAGCACTGATTCTACTATTAATCCATCATGCAATTTTACTGCATTTTTAATAGTACCGTCTGTACTTCGTTGCATTTGATCAACCCGAATATGATTGATCACAAAGTTTTCTTCAAGTATTTTTCGAGTAGCTATGGAAATATTGGTCATATCATTAAAACTATGAGCGCCTTTACTCCATAGCCATTCATAAACCTGATTTCCTCTAAAAGATTTATCTCCATTTTCTTCAAAAAAAAGCCGTAACTGATCTTTAGTTAAGGTTCTTATGTCTTTTTTCTTCACATTCATAACTTCTGCAAAAGTATAAAGATAAATGGTACTGTGACATACATCTTCGTTCTTTATTATAGTAATCAAAAAACCTCGGAAAAAATATCCGAGGTTTTTTAGCACTATCTTATAATAGTCATCTTACTTTTTTATTCTTTTCCATTCATGGGCTCCACCTCCGCCTTTATACTTAACCCTAAGTATATTTGGTTCATCTTCATCAATCCATATTTGGCATTCTGAAATTCTACCATTTTTTATATCTGTAAATTTTCCATTTACATATTTATCTCCTTTTAATCTTAATCCTTTCAAAATGACCAATCCCTCTACATTTTGATTTTTATCAGCACCTTCACATTCATAACAGATCGCATCTCTTTCTGATATACGCATCATCCTTTGTATTGAACCATACACTTTATTCTCTATAATATATAATTGAACAATACTAATAGCAACCCCTGTTTTTTTATCATATGTTTTCCATCTTCCAAGTATAGGATTAGGTTCATAAGAAGCAAGTAAATCTTCCTTTAATTGTGAATCTATAGGGTTTTCTCCTAACCAAATTTTAAACAAAGCCTTTTTAAACTCTTTACTATTTATTGTTCCCAGTAATTCTTTGTTCTTATAGAGAGTTAATTTCCCTCCTTTAACGTATAAAATTTTATAAATATCAAATTTATCTATTTCATTAGGAAGAAGGTTAAGAAAATCTCTTATTTGGTTTTCTAATAAATAGCTATTACCATCTGTAGCTCTTTCTAAACCATTTCTTATAATATCCTTAAATTCACTATCAGTAATTGAAGAAATAATCTTAATTGTAATAGCCATAGTAACATCTTTTTCTGCTACCATAACTCCATCCTCTACTCCATCTACTTCAAAGTCCAAATATAATGCCATTGCATATAACTTTTCTGTAGACCCTGCGCCATTAAGCATTAACTCTGATTCATTAAAAACATCAACATCGTTAAAGCTAATACTACCAACTTTGGTTTGAGCATAAGAAAAAACAGTACTGAAAAATGCTATGTAATAAATTACTTTTCTCATTCTATAATTAGGTTTAGTTCTTTTTTCATAATTGGAACATACAAAAAAAACAGTACAAATTTATAAAAAGTACGTTTATAAGCCTCATCTAGCATGTTTTTCGACAAAAACCGATATTAATCGTTTTCTGGCATTTTAACTAATTACGGTTTTCCCATAATTTTTTAAGGCCTCGAAAATAGCATTTTTTTTGCGAATAATGCAATTTAATAAGCTAATTTCTAGAAACATACAAAAAAGCCCCACCAAATTCAGGGTTTAGCAGGGTTTTTAATATTATTCATTTTTTACTTTTAGATGATTAGCATAGCATCACCATAAGAATAAAATTTATATTTTTCTTTCACGGCTTCTTCATATGCTTCTTTAATGAAATCATGTCCTGCAAATGCAGATACCATCATTAATAAAGTAGATTTAGGCGTATGAAAATTCGTAATCATACAATTTGCAATACTAAAATCATAAGGAGGAAAAATAAATTTATTAGTCCACCCTCTAAATTCATTTAACGTTCTTTCTGATGATACCGAGCTTTCGAGAGCTCTCATTACCGTAGTTCCTACAGCGCAAATTCTTCTTTTATTTGTTATCCCGTTGTTAATAGTATGAGCAGCATTAGCAGTAACATAAGCTTCTTCACTATCCATTTTATGTTTAGATAAATCTTCAACCTCAACAGGGTTAAATGTTCCTAAACCTACATGTAATGTAATTTCTGCAAAATCAACTCCTTTGATTTCTAGTCTTTTCATTAAATGTTTGGAAAAATGAAGTCCTGCAGTTGGGGCAGCAACAGCGCCTTCATTTTTAGCATATATAGTTTGATATCTTTCTTCATCTTCTGGTTCTGCATCTCTTTTAATATATTTAGGCAGAGGTGTTTCTCCCAGATCATTAAGTTTTTGTCTAAATTCATCATAAGAACCATCATACAAAAAACGTAATGTACGTCCTCTAGATGTCGTATTATCTATTACTTCTGCCACCAAACTCTCATCATCTCCAAAATACAGCTTATTTCCGATACGTATTTTTCTAGCTGGGTCAACGAGCACATCCCAAAGTCTTGTTTCAGGATTTAGTTCACGTAATAAGAATACTTCAATTCTAGCTCCTGTTTTCTCTTTATTACCGTACAATCTAGCAGGAAAAACTTTAGTATTATTAACAACCATCACATCATTTGGCTCAAAATAATCTATAAGATCTTTAAACTGTTTATGCTCTATGGTTTGATCCTTTCTATTAAGAACCATTAGGCGAGATTCATCTCTGTTTTCAGCTGGATACTCAGCCAATAAATCTTGTGGAAGATCAAAATTGAAATGTGATAGCTTCATTCGTGTTTATTTTTTGAAGGTGCAAATATACAATCTTGGAATAGGGGTTGTCAAGTAAATTAGAATATATTTACATATCCAGAGGTACTGTTTTTTAAATATTCCATAAGAAAACCACCTTCAAAGCACTGCTAACCTGCTTTAACTCTCTTTCACACTTCTGAAATTTTAAATCCTAATTTCTCTAAATCTAACCAAAAATCGGGATAGGATTTAGAAACAACATTAGCATCTTCAACTTGTAATGATGTTTTAAGCGCAAGAGGTGCAAATGCCATAGCCATACGATGATCATTATATGTTGCTACAGTTACATCTTTTTTTATTGATGCAGAAGACTCTAAACGAAGAGAATTCTCAGTAATATGAACTTGGCCTCCTAGTTTTCCGATTTCATTTTTTAAAGCCTCAAGACGATCCGTTTCTTTTATTTTTAACGTATGTAAACCAGTAAGATAGCAACCAATACCTAATCCAAAACAGGTCACAACAATTGTTTGAGCGATATCAGGAGAATTGGATAAATCTAACCCATCCTGAAGCATCTGGTCTTTATCTGATACCTTTTTTAAGGTAATTGTATTTTGATCAAAAGTTGTTTCTACCCCCAGGTTTTTGTAAATTTCTGCAAGTTCAGCATCTCCTTGATAGCTCTGTTTTTTATAACTTCCAATAGTGACAGATTTATTATCAGATAGAGCAACAATACTGTAAAAATAAGAAGCAGAGCTCCAATCTGATTCTACTACAATATTTTTTGGAGAAATTTCTTTACAAGGTTTAATGGTGATTTTATTGTCTTTAAAGACTCCTTTAATACCAACATCATTTAACAAACTTAACGTCATATTAATGTATGGCACAGAGGTTACTTTTCCTTCTAATAAAATTTCTAATCCATTAGGTAAAGAAGAGGCTATTAACATTAATGCCGAAATATACTGACTACTCACATTTGCTTGTAAAGAAACAGAGTTGGTTTCGGGTTGCTTTCCTTGAATACGTATCGGAGGATACCCATGTTCGTTTTCATAACTAATTTTACATCCTAATTGTTGTAATGCTTCGACCAATATTTTAATTGGTCTCTCTTTCATTCTTTTACTTCCTGTGAGTACAGTCTCTCTACCATTTTTAACAGCAAAATATGCCGTAAGAAAACGCATTGCTGTACCTGCATGATGAATATCTACAATGAGTTCATCACTATGCAAAGCTTTTTGCATTAACTCAGAATCATCACTATTGGACACATTTTCGATACCTATATTAGGGTATAATGCCTGGAGTATTAGTAATCTATTTGTTTCACTTTTTGATCCCGTAATTTGCAGTGTATTGCCTTCTATATTAGGAATGTGTTCTAATTTCAAATTCATTTTATCGATTTGATTTCCGTTTTCTTAATTCAAAATAATATCCCATGATCATCCCATATATTAATCCTCCTACGATTCGGGATATCATATATCTAATCCATTGTTGATGATTAATTCTTTCTTCTATAAAAGTATCCCAGGTAGAGCTACTGTATTGCATAAAATACTCAATAACACTAAAAATAATTATAAAGCTAAATCCTACAAAAAACACAGAGAGCCAATACCTTTTCGACAAAAGAATTGATGTGAACATTATTTTAATTTTTCGTTATTATGATGACGATCATGGTCTCTTTTTGTTTTAACATCCAGCTTTTTATCAAAAGCTTCCTGAAGGTTAATTCCTGTTTGATTAGCCAGGCATAACACTACAAATAAAACATCCGCCAACTCTTCTCCAAGATCTTTATTTTTATCACTTTCTTTTTCACTTTGCTCACCATAGCGTCTTGCTATAATTCTGGCAACTTCTCCTACTTCTTCTGTAAGCTGCGCCATGTTGGTTAATTCATTAAAATACCGTACTCCGTGATTTTTGATCCAATCATCTACAGCACGTTGGGCATCCTGGATATTCATAATTATATTTTTTTAAGAACTATCTGTTCATTTTCTTTTTCAATAACTTGACTATAAAACTCCTTTAGTGTCAAATAATACTCAGAAGGAAGAAAAGCTACATTAACGGTTTCATTAACAACAACCTGTATCATCCCATTGGCTATATTTGATCTAAATGAAAAAGCACCTATGTTTTCTGGCATTTTAAAACCTCCGGATTTTGGAAGTTCGGCTACTTCATATCCTTCGGGAATTTTGATATTTACCATATAAGTATTGGTAAATCCATAACCAAAATCTATCGGGTACTCTCTATCATTAGATTTAAATACATTTTCTTTATCTCTTAAAAATAATAACGGAGAAAAATACATTTCATTTTCGATGGATTCTACCTGGTCGTAAGATATAAAATTAAAGCTTTCGCTAACTCCTTTCCCGGTTTCATTTATACCTTTAACCGTATATTCCTCAATTTCATCCAGGCCAAATCTTTTCTTAAAACGCTTTACTTTACTTTCATCATCTTTTGCTCCATTATCTACTCTAAAATCATGTGCAAAATAGTCCATGTGACGCACATTAAATTTACCTTTTACGACTCCGTCTTTATCAACCTGGCATTGTGCACTATATCTTTTTAAAGAAGATTTTCTTGGCCTAAGGTCTACTCTTTGTGAAGTACCATTTTTAGAAATTACTCTCCCAGATCCACGAATTACTCTATCTGGTAAAACATTAGGTAAGGCATATCTATCTGTAGCATCTAAATAAACATGACTACCATCGGCTAATTTCACTCGAGATATCACATAATTAAACCCATCTACAGTAGGAAACATAGCAATAACTCTGTTACTTGCACTTACTAGTACCGGGTTAGCATCCAGTCCTACAGAAGATAACATAGAAGTAAGCATTAGGTTGATTTCTGCCGAATTACCCGTCTTTTCTTTATATGCTTTTTTGACTCCAACACTTGTACCCACAGCATATGCATCATTCCATCGCATTCTGTTTTTCACATAATTGAATACTTTCATCATCTTGGTAGTCTGATTTTCTGACCGGGATACTACCGCTTTCAAATCTTCTTCGTAATAACTTTTCTTTTTTAATTCTTCACCAAAACTACCACTCTTATAGATTGTTTTTGTAACATCTTCCCAAGTTGTAGAATAGTATTTAACAGGTCTATTTGGCCAATTAACACTAGACAACTCATAGCTTATGCTTGAAATATAATTTTTAATATTTCCAGAAAAAGGCTCTATTTTAAAAGCTGGTACATTGGTAGAGTTAATCGTATTTTTAATAACCTTAAAATCAACACCATTGGTTGAAAACGTTGATTTTACTGCGCCTCCTCCTATACCTCCAGTACCACTTCTTGTTTTAGATGTTAATGTAATTTTACCATTATGATTAGATTCTTTAACATCAATTGGAAGATATCCTGATGTAAACTTTTTAAATATAAAATACTCTGGTGATTCAACTACTACATCGAGTTTTTTAATTGGTATTTCATATTGAAGATAGATTCTATCCATATTATATATAAATGGTGAAATGATCTTATACTTATACTCAATTACCGAACCTTCTTGTAAAGAGGGCATTGTAAATTTTGTTTGATCATAATATCTAGAGTGTTCATTTTTAAAAATCCCATCCTTTTTAAGCTTGGTTTCGACAATTTTATTATCCACCAAATTATATGTAACCCCTTTTAAACTTACTATTTTTTCATTTTCACTATTTTTATGATACAAAAACACCTCATCTGTCGCATAGTCAAACCCATCTTTTTTATATAACTTTATTCTTTTATGCACCTCGGTAATCAATTGAAAACCCTGAGATTGGTTATAATTCATGTGTATATGTTTCTTTTCATAAAGAACGGCAGCATGTGCTGTACTATCGATAGGATATGATTGCTCTGCTAATTCTTCTTTAGAAACTTTTCCATATTTATACTCCTGCGCAAAACCGCTTGTAGAAACTATAAGAATACAACCTAATAGTATTTTATTTATATTTTTCATTGAGATGGTTATTTATTGTTGTTTTAATGCTATTCTAGATTTGTCTATTTTCTTAATTTGAGATCTAAACTTCCTATATTCTTCATATTTTTCCTTCGGAAATGTGCCATCAACTATTTTCAAAAATCGTCTGAATTTAAGTTGCTTATCATCAATTTTTTCGAGTTCATAGCTATACCTACCAAATACAGTTTCTATAGATTTTTTTTCTGGTAAATTTCCTGTCGCATATCCATCAGGTAAATTAATGATGTATTCATCTGTATTTACATACCCTCGTGATATTACCAAAGGTGTTTGTCTGCTATCATATTTAGGTAAATTAATCTGATCCTGACTAAAAAGATTAGGAGATATCAATAAACGGCTTCCTACTTTTTTAGCATAAGAAACACAGGAGATTTCTACATCCTCTGTAAATTTGATATCATCTTTATTATCATTAAGCTTTATCTTGCCTACTTCCAAGTTATTAATATGCCCCAAAAACTCTTTATAATATAACTTTTGATCTTTTGGCGTTTTAAACTGAATGCTATAGTTCCAGTCATATTCAAGCCCTTGCGATACTCTTTTAATTGTTGCAGACATGGATCTATCTACTTCAAGATTAACTGTTGCTTTCGTATGAAGTATATTTTCTTCAGGCTCATACTTCTTGGTTCTTTTAATTTCTCCGCCTTCAGGCTTTACAACCAATACATTTCTATTATCCGTAAAATCTCCTATAAAATTAAATGGGGTGGTTTGGCTGGTACATTCAAGCCAGAGATCCTCTCCCTCATCTGGTATATTAAGTATCACATGATTCCCTTGCATTGAAGCAAATTCTGAATCAACATCCCTTCTTTCATCTGCATACACTATAGTATAATAAGAAGTTATATTCTGGCTATCTAATAAAGATTTAGTATAGTTTGTTAATGCTTTACAATCCCCATACCCTAATCTATCAACATCACTTGCCAAAAATGGCTCCCAACCTCCGATACCTAATTGCACACTTATGTACCTAGTTTTATCCTGTACATATTCATAAATCAACTTGGCTTTCTCTTTTTTAGTTTTTGCATCTGCAACCAACTTGTTTATCTTTTCAGTAGTCTCTGGAGGTAATTTATCTCTACCAGATATGAGTTTGTCATATTGCCATTTTCCAAAAGATTTCCAGTCTGTTGCTGTACCCTTAACTCCTTCTAATGAGAATTCGTTTAATGCCACCTTTACCATTGGTGTCATATCATTGAGAGAAGGGCTATATGCTTCGGGTAATCGTGCAGGGATATTAGAAATTGAATACAAAGTTTCCAGGTTCGTCTTATTCGTTTCAACTGGATAATCATCAAAATTTGTTTCTCTGTATCTAATTGATATTTTTGATGAATTTAAAATCTTATATTTAGATTCTTCAATACTTAATCTATATGCCAGAATAGGTCTCCAATGTTTTATAAATGCTGTACTTAAACTTTCTACTTCACTTTCAAATGCAAGTGTATAAGGATAATTCAATGGGGTGTATTCAAAATATTTTATTCTATTATCATTCATCAATGATATCCCATCAGAAACACTTCTATCTTTAAAATCTTTCTTTTTATATTTTTTAATCTCTTTCCCAAAAGAATCATAAACTATGGCTTCTAATTTCCTAATTTTTGTAGATGGGCTATACCCTTCATAAGAATCAGCATATCCATCTCCATACTTATTAAGTACGGTAACAATTCTTTTGGTTTTCACAACCACAGAGTTTACCGATTTTATCTCAATAGTAACCTCTTCTGATCTTACAATAGCATTAGCATTTTTGGTAAGTGTAGAATCCAAAAGTATAGCCTGTAATCTTACATCATCCTGAGCTGTAGTTTGCACAGTACAAAATAATGTAAGCACAACCGAAACCAGTAGTATTTTTTGTAACATAAAAATTATTTTAGGGGGTAGTTTATTCTTTGTTTTTTGTGTCTACTGTAATTGTAACAGGCCCATCGTTAAGTAATGATATTTTCATATCAGCTCCAAATATACCTGTACCTATTTTCTTTTCTAAATCCAACTCTAATCGCTGTACAAAGTTCTCGTAAAGCGGAATAGCTATTTCTGGCTTTGCAGCTTTAATATAACTGGGTCTATTCCCTTTTTTGACACTTGCATGCAATGTAAATTGACTCACAACTATTGCATCTCCATTTATATCCAATATACTTTTATTCATTACACCGGCTTCATCTTCAAATATCCTAAGACGAGATATTTTTCCTGATAACCAATCTATATCCTCTTGTGAATCCTTTTCTTCTATTCCTATTAGAATAAGTAATCCTTTATTTATATTTGAAATAATTTTGCCTTCGACACATACCGATGCCTCAGAAACTCTCTGAATTACTGCCCTCATTTATTCATTATTGATTTTAAAAAACAAAAGCTTTTTTATTATTCTGTCTATTTGATATAGGACAATGTGTTTTGTTTGCGTGTTTTTCATTCAATTATTATATTAAATAATTCTAAAAATCATTTTAATTAACAACTTTACGGCACAAGTATACATTGTTTGAGTTTCATTTTTCGGAACTGAGAATTTTTTTTTATTTTCTTATCAATTGATTTTGTACAACTTAGAAATTTAATCTATTTTACTTCTGTGGATTATAAAAATTATTCGTCGTCGTAATTATTTTTTCTGTAGTGTTCTTCTTCTCCTTCAAGAATTTGCAAATAGCTTTTATATCTTGACCAGGCAATTTCTTCGTTATCCAATGCCTCTTTAACAGCACATTTGGGTTCATTAATATGCAAACAGTTATTAAACTTGCAATCTGATTTTAACTCAAAAAACTCGGGAAAATAATCTCCCAACTCTTCTTTATCCATATCAACAACTCCAAAACCTTTTATCCCAGGTGTATCGATAATCTTGGCATCAAAATTAAGATCAAACATTTCTGCAAAAGTAGTAGTATGCAATCCTTGTTGATGTTGATCGCTTATTTCTGCTGTTTTTAATGACAAATCTGGAGCAATCGTATTAACCAAAGTAGATTTTCCTACTCCACTATGACCAGAAAACATACTTACTTTACTTTTCATTATTGCTTTTACTTTGTCTACATTTTTACCTTTCTTAGCAGATATCCCTATACATTCATATCCTATTTTTCTATATATCGCTGCCAGATATTTAATCTCCAAAAGTTCCTCTTCATTATATGTATCTATTTTATTAAAAAGCAATACCGCTTTAATACCATATGCTTCTGCTGTAACTAAAAATCGATCTATAAATGTTGTAAATGTTGTAGGGTTATTTAAGGTTATTAACAAAAAGACTACATCTACATTTGAAGCAATGATATGTGTCTGTTTCGACAGATTCACTGATTTTCTAATGATGTAATTATGCCTCTCATGAATATATTCGATAACTCCCGTTTCCTGATCGTTATTAGTTTCTAATTTAAAATCTACAAGATCTCCTACAGCCACAGGGTTAGTACTTTTGATGCCTTTAATTCTAAATTTTCCTTTTATACGGCATTCGTATACTTTTCCGTTATTAGTTTTTACGGTATACCAACTTCCTGTAGATTTATAAACGGTACCTGTCATAAACACAAAGATGC
The DNA here is from genome assembly GCF_900299525.1 of Aquimarina sp. Aq78. Classification (GTDB taxonomy): domain Bacteria; phylum Bacteroidota; class Bacteroidia; order Flavobacteriales; family Flavobacteriaceae; genus Aquimarina. The sequence goes on from NZ_OMKA01000029.1 coordinate 386,835, forward strand.
AAATATTAATATTTGTAGAGGCCTTATTTCTTTTCTTAATTAAAAAGTTTGTACGAAAATTAGTAGAATCTACTATAGAAATATCATCATACTGAAATAGAATTTTTTGACGGTAACGTATAATAAAAAGTTATATCATTCAATATCCACTCAAAATAAAACATAAAAACCACTCGTTAGTTTCATAGCGAGTGGTTCTCCTAATATTAATTATCCTTTTACTATTTTTTTCTGATGATTAATAGATTCTTGGTGAATTGCTTTGTAAATACGAAGTATAAATTCTTCACTCAATCCATTTTCTTCTCCTTCAAGGATCATTCTTCCCAGTATTTCGTTCCATCGTTTAGATTGTAAAATAGCTACATTTTGCTTAGCTTTTGCTTTTCCTATATCATCAGAAATCTTCATTCTTTTTGATAAAACTTCTAGCAATTGATTATCTGCTATATCAATCTTAGCACGTAATTCATCAAGTACTTTTTGATACGCTTCATCCTCTCCAATTTCTTTACGAATCTTTAAATCTTTCATGTACTGAACCAATGTTTCTGGTGTAATTTGTTGTTTGGCATCACTCCATGCATTATCAGGATCGTAGTGTGTTTCTACAATAAGTCCATCAAAATTAAGGTCTAACGCTGTTTGAGACAGGTCAAAAATCAAATCTCTTCTTCCTGCGATGTGAGAAGGATCTAAGATCAATGGCAAATCTGGGAAACGGTTTTGTAAATCAATGGGGATTTGCCACTCTGGGATGTTACGATATTTTGTCTTCTCATATGTTGAAAATCCTCTATGAATTACTCCCAGGTTTTTAACGTCTGCGGTATAAAAACGTTCTACAGCACCTAACCAAAGGGATAAATCGGGATTAATTGGATTTTTTATTAAGACCGGATTATCAATTCCTTTACAGGCATCTGCAATATCCTGAACAATAAAAGGAGATACCGTACTTCTTGCTCCTATCCATAAAACATCAACTCCATGTTCTAAAGCTAATTCTACATGATGTGGATTTGCTACCTCTGTAGCAATCTTCATCCCTGTTTCTTCTTTAGCTCTTTGCAACCACTTTAATCCTAAAGCGCCTACTCCTTCAAAATTCCCAGGTCTTGTTCTTGGTTTCCAGATTCCTGCCCGCAATACTGTAGCATCAGAATCTTTAAGTTGATGCGCTATTTTTACCACCTGGTCTTCTGTTTCGGCACTACAAGGTCCCCCGATCACCAATGGGTGATCCAGATTGTAATCATCTAGCCAGTTTCTAAGTTCTTTTTTATTCTCCATTTTTATTTTTTATTCTTAATTTATTAAAGTTTGTATTGGTTTTATAGTTTAAGAGTATATTTAAACACCTTACTTCCTGAAAAATAATATTTCAAGAACTTGGCTTCGGTTCAAAAAATGTATTTATCCCGATAAACCCGTATTTTTAAATCATTGCCAAAACCTTAAATTATTCATTTTCAGTTCGTATTTTATTTAAACATGCTCTAAGCAATTCCTTTTAAAATTGTCTTTATATGATTTGTATCTTCCATTTCTCTATATACTGCTAAAAAATCATCGTTTTCAATCAACTCCTTAAATTGAGCTAGATTAGCAATATATTCTTCTAGTGTTTCTATTATATTTTCTTTATTATGCTTAAAAATCGGCGCCCACATAGCGGGTGAACTCTTTGCCAATCGAACAGTAGATGCAAAACCACTACCAGCCATATCAAAAATATCTCTTTCATTTTTCTCTTTTTCGATCACAGTTTTACCTAACATAAAAGAACTGATGTGTGATAAGTGTGAAACGTAGGCAATATGCTTATCATGTGATGAAGGATCCATATAACGAATTCGCATACCTAATCTTGAAAAAATCTCCATTCCTTTTTCTTGTAATTTAAATGCCGTTTTTTCTACCTCACAGATAATGTTCGTTTTTCCTCTATATAAGTTTGCAATTGCTGCTTGTGGTCCAGAAAATTCTGTACCAGCAATTGGATGTATTGCCAGGTAATTCCTTCTTTTGGTATGGTTTTCAACTGCATTACACAACTTTTTCTTGGTCGAACCAGCATCAAAAACTAAACAATTATCATCTATTTTATCCAAAATAGAAGGTAATATCTCAACGGTCGCATCTACAGGTATAGCAACTATAACCACATCTGCTTTATCCAACGTATCCAAACTAGATTTATGATCAATAAGGCCTAATGATAGTGCTTCGTTTAGATTATCATCACTTCTATCAATCCCATAAATCTTAGCTTCATTAAAAGCTGCTTTAATATCTATGGCAAAAGAACCTCCGATTAGCCCTATCCCTACTACAAATACATTCATCTAGTTACAGTTTTGATTTGCGATATCTTTCATCAATGGTAATTCTGTTTTATTAAATCTTCCTATAGCCTCTTTGATATTCTCTTTGGTTACACAAAGTGAAAAACGTATATATCCTTTTCCATTACTTCCAAAAATATCACCTGGAGCGATGAAGATATCATTCTCATATAAGATTGTGTCTATATATTCTATAGCATCCACTCCTTTTGGTAACTTAGCCCAAACAAACATCCCTTTTGCAGTTTTATCATAACTACACCCCAAAAGATCTACCAATTCCCATATCAAGGCTCTTCTTTCTTTATAGATTGCATTCATTTTATCATACCAACCATTAGAAATGCGTAATGCCGCGATAGCTCCTCTTTGGATTCCCTGAAACATCCCGCTATCCATATTGCTTTTTACTTTTAAGATTGCTTCAATTTTATCAGAGCTACCACTAACCATTCCTACACGCCATCCTGCCATATTAAAAGTTTTGCTTAAAGAGTTTAACTCCAATGCTACTTCTTTTGCTCCTTCTATTGATAAAATACTTGTTGGACTATCGTTTAAGATAAAACTGTATGGATTATCTTTCACCAATAGAATGCTATGTTTTTTAGCAAAATCAATCATTTTTTTAAATAGCTCTACATCTCCCGAGGCTCCTGTTGGCATATTCGGATAGTTAATCCACATAATTTTCACTTTACTTAAGTCTTTTTTTGAAAGGCTATGAAAATCTGGCTCCCATCCATTATCTTCAATTAAATCATAGAAAATTGGTTTTGCGCCTACCAAATTAGTTACTGCGCTATATGTTGGATATCCAGGGTTAGGAACCAACACTTCATCTCCTTTATTAAGATACGCCAGAGAAATATGCATGATTCCTTCTTTGGACCCCATTAAGGGTAAGATTTCGTTTTTAGGGTTTAGGGAAACTTGATATTTTGCGCTATAAAAATCTGCAATAGCTTCTCGTAATTCTGGCAACCCTTGATAGCTTTGATATTTATGAGCCCCATCTACAAGTACCGCTTCTTGGATAGCTCGCACTACTTCTTTTGGCGGATCCAGGTCGGGACTCCCAATAGCCATATTTAAAACTGGTTTTCCTGAAGCAACAAGCTCTCTAACCTCTCTCAATTTTTTAGAGAAATAATACTCCTCTACCGTTTCTAATCTTTTTGCTGTTTGAATGCTCATCCATTTTGGTTTTTATATTCACCCAATACTTTTAGTTCTAATGCCATAATTTTTAAGATCGACATTGCTTTAGCATAATCATCATAATCCATAAAAGTTACATCGACAAAAAAGGAATATTTCCAAGGCATACTAATAATAGGTAATGATTGGATTTTAGTTAAATTCAATCCACAATCACTCATTACATTAAGCACTGTAGCTAAACTTCCTTTTTTATGATCTGTTAGAAATTTTAAAGATGCTTTATTGATATCTTTCTTTTCTGAGTTAGATTCTTCTTCTGTATTTAAAATAAAAAACCGGGTACTATTTGATTTTATAGTTTGAATCTCTTTAGCTAAAATATTTAGTTGATAAATATTTGCAGCGGTTTCTCCTGCTACAGCGGCAACTCCTTCTAATTGTTGTTTATGAATTCTTCTTGCTACATCGGCTGTATCTGCATCCTCAATCAATTTTATATGTGGTTGTCCTCTAAAAAATTCTTTACATTGTAGCAAAGCCATTGGATGAGAATATACTTCTTTGACATCTGAAATTTCTTGCCCATCTAAAGCCATTAAACAGTGATGAATTGGTAAAAAATATTCTCCCCTAATCGTAAGGTCATGCTCGTCTATATAAGCATAGTTAGGAATAATAGAGCCTGCAATAGAGTTTTCTATCGCCATTACAGCATCTGTACTCTTATTATGTTCTAAACTATGGACCAATTCCTGAAAAGACATACATTCATTTACGTCTATATCTTCTCCGAAATATGCCTGAGCAACGCCGTGATGATATGAACCTTTTATTCCTTGTATAGCAACCTTTTGTTTCATCTTTTAATTTTATTGCAAAAAAAAATCCCGATTTTTCATCGGGATTTTAGTTTTATAAATTTTGCTGATTTATTTACATAACGATCCCGATCTTGCTTTTAAAATAAAAGAAGAAAAAATAGAATCCGTTCCAAGTAAATAAATTGCTCATTATTGTATCATTATTACGTTGCTAAATTAGCTAAAACTATTACGATTCAAAATAATTTTTGATTTTTTTCATAATCACCAGAGTATTATCATCAAATCCTGATGTTTTAATGGATATTACTGAAATATTTTAAATAAAACTCTACGTATTCTATGAATCCTCTACTTTTTAAACTACTAACAAACGTTTGTATTTATATCACATTCAGTTCTTTACCCACTTTAGTGAAAGCTTTTACTGCTTTTTCTAAGTGATTACGATCATGAGCAGCTGATAATTGCACTCTAATTCTTGCTTTCCCTTTAGGTACAACCGGATAGAAAAATCCTATAACATAAATTCCTTCTTCAAGTAATTTAGCTGCAAATTCTTGTGCAAGTTTTGCTTCGTACAACATTACTGGGACTATAGGGTGATCTCCCGGAATAATATCAAATCCTGCTGCAGTCATTTCTGATCTGAAATATTTTGTATTTTCTTCTAGTTTATCTCGTAGTACTGTAGAAGAACTTAACAGATCTAATACTTTAATCGACGCCCCAACAATTGATGGTGCTACTGTATTAGAGAACAAATAGGGTCTGGATCGTTGTCTTAACATTTCTACAATTTCTTTTCTGGCAGCAGTAAATCCACCTGAAGCACCACCCAAAGCTTTACCGTAGGTTCCTGTAATAATATCTATACGTCCCATTACATCACGATACTCATGTGTCCCACGACCTGTTTTTCCTAAAAAACCAGTTGAATGACATTCGTCTATCATAACCATAGCTTCATATTGATCAGCCAGATCACAGATTTTATCTAATTGGGCAATTGTACCATCCATAGAAAAAGAACCATCTGTCACAATAAGTACACGTCTGCATCCTTCTGCCGATTTTAATTGCTTTTCTAGATCTACCATATTATTATGCTCGTACCTAAAACGTTTTGCTTTACATAGTCTAACTCCATCTATAATAGAAGCATGGTTTAGTGCATCAGAGATGATAGCATCTTCTGGGCCAAGAATAGGTTCAAACACTCCTCCATTAGCATCAAAAGCAGCAGCATATAAAATACAGTCTTCCATTCCCAAAAATTCAGCAGTTTTATGCTCTAATTCTTTATGAATATCTTGAGTTCCACAAATAAATCTCACAGATGACAATCCATACCCGTGAGAATCTATGGCTTTTTTACCTGCATCAATTACATCAGGATGTGATGAAAGACCTAAATAATTATTTGCACAAAAATTTAGCACATCTTTAGTATTTGTCGTGTCAATACTGGCTCCTTGTGGGGTGGTAATTATTCTTTCGGATTTATATAATCCTGCCGATATAATCTCATCCAGCTCTTTTTGTAAGTCGTCTTTTATATTTGAAAACATGTTACTTGGTATTTATTCTTTATTGTTATATTTCATTTCATGAAAAGATACATCGCATCAAAGCACTATCGTTTTCTGATTTTTTGATCCTGTTTTATATTTTTCTTTTAGCTTTTGAATCATTGTACTTGTGATTGATTTAAGGTCAAATTCTGGTTTCCATCCCCAATCTTTAATCGCAGCAGAATCGTTTATAGATTTAGGCCAACGTGCAGCAATTTCCTGTCTAAAATCAGGATCATATTTGATTTTAAAATTAGGATATAATTTACGAATTTCTGCCACTACTTCTGCAGGAGAAAAGCTAATTCCTGCAATATTATACGAAGTCCTCATATTGATATCTTCTTTAGGCGCATCCATTAATTCTAAAGTTGCCCGTATGGCATCTTCCATAAAGATCATGGGCAAGGTAGCATCTTCTTTCAAAAAACAACTAAATTCTTCTCCTAAAACTGCTTTGTGATAGATATCTACTGCATAATCTGTAGTACCTCCTCCTGGTAATGATTGGTATCCAATTACACCAGGGTAACGAATTGATCTAACATCAAGCCCATATCTTAAAAAATAATATTGTGCCCAATTTTCTCCTGCTGCTTTACTGATCCCATATACAGTAGCGGGATCCAAATAAGCATCGTTTGGCGTATTCTCTATGGGTGCTCCTTCACCAAAAACAGCTATAGAGCTCGGAAAAAACACTCTATCAATATTATGTTGTCTAGAAACTTCGAGTACATTAAATAAAGTTTTCATGTTAATATCCCAAGTTCTTAAGGGTGTTTCTTCTCCTTTGGCAGAAAGAATTGCTGCAAGATGGTATATTTGAGTAACTTTATATTGAACAACTACCTCTTCTATTCTATTTATATCTGTTGCATCAATTATTTCAAAAGAGCCTTCATATCCTTCTCTAGATCTTAAATCAGAAGCAATTACATTAGAGCTTCCAAATTTTTGTTTAAGAGATTCTGTTAATACAGATCCTAATTGACCATTCGCTCCTATTACCAAAATAATCGTTTCCATATGTTCTATTTTCACTTTAAAATTTAAGCACTTAACAGTGTTATTTACTTCGCAAAATACAAAATGTAACTTTTCCTGCCATGATTACTAAATAATTAAGCAATAATTACTAATAACCATAATAATTTCAGCTATATTTACTTCAACATAAGCTTAAATTCTATTTTTGAAGTAACTTTTTTTTGAATTAAAATGGAACAATTAGACCATACTGACATTACTATACTTAGAATCCTACAGGAAGATTCTAAAAAAACAGCAAAAGAAATTGCCAAAATCCTTAACATTACTGCTTCTCCCGTATATGAGCGAATACGGCGACTAGAAAAACAAGGATTCATCAAAAAGTATGTTGCCATCTTAGACAAGAAATTAATTGATCGCGCTATCACCACAATTTGTCAGGTTTCTATGCGCTATCACAATGAAGCTTTTATAGAAAAATTCGAAAAGCAAATTCAGAATCTGCAAGAAGTACAAGAATGTTATCATATGGCAGGGCAGGTAGATTTTGTTTTGAAAATTCACACCAAAAGTTTGGAAGAATATCATGATTTTGTAAAAACAAAGCTTTCAAAAATCGAAAATATTGGTGTCCTAAATAGCACTTTTGTTCTTAAGGAAATTAAGCACACATCAGAGTTTTATATTTGATAAATATTTTTTTAACCAGAGTGCAGATGTTTTCATTCGGCGTTGCATAGTTTTTCTATCTAAACTTATTATCCCAAACTTAGGAATATATCCTTCTGCCCATTCAAAATTATCTACCAATGTCCAAAGTAAAATTCCTTTGAGATTTATGTTTTTATCCAACACAGCTTTCATCCCTTTAATCACTCTTTGGTAATACTCGATTCTTATCTGCTCATCTTCATTTTTAGATAGTGCCATTCCACATTCAGAAAGCCAAAGTGTTTTTTTAGGGTTATATTGAGCAAACCTTTCCAAAAAATACTGCACTCCTTCTGGATATGTTTCCCACCCCATCACCGAAGTTTTTACATTTCTTTTTTTAGGTTTCATCTGGATTGCTCTAAGATATGGAACATACCAAGCTGCTTTAACCACTTCTCTTGCATAGGTTTGAATTCCCCAAAAATCAAAATCAGTTTTTAATGCTTCCATATCTCCTTTTTTATAATATCTAGACATACGTTTTAGAACCGGAAAATCATCGTCTGGATATCCTAATCCCAAATGAGGCTCTATAAACAGGCGATTCATCAATGTATCAATCCTAATAACTGCCTTATGATCAGCAGTTTTATTTCTATAGGGCTCTATTTTAGTACAACTTATTGCAGTACCCACCTGAAGTTCTCTTTTTTCCTTCAAAATTTTAAATCCTTCGGCTTGTGCCAATAAAAGATGATGTGTACTCGAAATAAAATTGCCAATCCCTTTCTTACCAGGAGCATGTACACCAAGAAAATAGCCTCCTCCTATACATACTATTCCTTCGTTAATCAATACCCAATATTTTACCCGATCTGCAAAGTGGTTTCTTAGTACAGTTATATATGCTGCATACCAGCCAATACTATCTCGGTTTGTCCACCCCCCTTTATCTTGTAATTTTTGTGGCAAATCCCAATGATATGTTGTAATCCAAGGTTCTATACCTACTTTTAAACAGTAATTAATTACCTTATCATAAAATTCAATTCCTTTTGGATTCACTACTCCTGTACCTTCTGGGAATATTCTTGACCAGGAAATAGAAAAACGAAATATCTGTAACCCAATATCAACTGCTAGATCAATATCTTCTTCAAATCTATGATAGAAATCTGTTGCCATTCTGGCATTAGAACGGTCTTTGACTCTATACGATTTTTGAGTAAATGTATCCCAAATAGAAAGACCTTTTCCATCTTTATTATAAGCTCCTTCGGTTTGATGAGCGGCAATTGTAACCCCCCATTTAAGGTTCTTAATTTTGTTCATTACGTCTTAAAATTCTAAAAAAGAAAAACATAACACATCAATGTTTAAACAATGTTTTTTTAAGAAAAAGAGAGAGTATAAAAAAGATAACTTGCTGACTTAGACAAACCAGTTTATGAAGGAAATTATGGACTATTTGTTTTAAATTGATTAGTGACATATTAAAAATCTTATCCTATATAAAGATACCACATCCTTTACCTTCTCATTTTACCCCAACATTATCTTAATGTTACTATCATTTTTTTTAAGTTTCTCATACAATGCATATTGAATTATGTACTTTTGAACATCAACTTTTAATGATGAGAAAGCAATTGAAACTATATTTCTATTAAACAAACCATAGAAGAATTATAGAAATAAAGGCTATCTATACTATAATCTAATCAAAAAACGAATGGAGCAGGAGATAATTCTGCCAAGTATCAAAGTATTAGGCAAGGACTTATTATATTTAACCAAGGCGCAAAAAATCTGGACTATTGCGAAACCATTTTTGTGTTGTTTTGGATATTTTTATTTTGCAATTAATGAATTATGGATCTTGGCAATACTATCTGTTGTTATATTAATGTTTGTTACTTATGTTTCGACTTCTCATGACCTTGTACATGGAACTTTAAAACTATCTCCTGGTATAAATAGGTTTTTCTTATCAATTATTGAAATGCTAACATTAAGAAGCGGTCATGCTTTTAAAGTATCTCATATTAACCACCATCGCAATTTTCCTAAAGAAAGCGACATTGAAGGTGCGTCTATACACATGAAACCGTACGAATTAATTCTAGAAAGCTCTATTTATGTATACAAGCTTTTTTTCTGGGCTCGCAAACACTCAAAGACTAAGGATAAAATTTGGATCAATGTTGAAGGATCCTTATTTCTAATATATATAGTAATAGCAATACTACTATATCAACATTACCCATTTTTATTATACTATTTTTTATTAGTTCAAATAGGAAGTTGGTTTTACCCATTGTTTACAGTATATATTCCCCATAAAGTAAATTATACACATCCAATATTTCAAACAAAACTATTTAGAGGTCCAATCATAAGCTTCTTCTTTGCCCATCATAATTATCATTTAGAACATCACTTGTACCCCATGGTTCCTCATCAAAATTGGAGAAAACTTGGAAAAAGATTACTACCACACCTTAAAAATTACGATCTCGAAACTATCAAATTATAAAATAAAAATTAATGAAATTATATCGCCTATTTATTAAAAATGGAATTCTTCCTTTTGTTGTTTTGGGCATTATATTATTATTTGTTGGTGTGTTTTTAATAGGCCAATCGATTTCTGGAAGCTTTTTACCACATGATATTGATATTATAGGAATGACAGCAAAACAGCTTTCTAATTATAAAAATGGAAAAATTGTGAAGTTCATGTTTCATGATCGTGTTTCTTATGGAGGTGCTTTAATTACAGTTGGCATCCTATATCTTTGGTTAGCATTAGTTCCATTACAAAAAAAAGAACCTTGGGCATGGTGGGTTCTTTTTATTTCGGGTATCTATGGTTTTGCAAGTTTTTTCTCTTATTTGGGATATAATTATTTTGACTCATGGCATGCACTAGGAACAATAGCAATAACCCCATTATTTATATTAGGATTATATCATTCTTACCAGAAAGAGCGAAAATATCAATTTAATTCTCTTTTAAAAAAACAGGAAAGATTTCATCTAAATTCAAAACTAGGTAGAGGAAACTGTTTAATGCTACTTAGTGCTTTATCGCTTTTTCTGGGAGGTATAATTATAATGATAGTAGGCATGACTTCTGTTTTTGTTCCTCAAGATCTTGCCTTTATGGATATCAAAGTATGTGGGCTTAAGGACATAAACCCTAATCTTATTCCTGTAATAGCGCATGATAGAGCTTCATTTGGAGGTAGTTTGGCTACTATCGGTATTATGTTATATTTTATAATTTGGTATGCTAACCCTTCGAAAATCTTATGGGAAACATTGGCAATTGCAATAACAATAGGATATTCTTCTGCTATTTTAGTTCATTTTGCTATCGGGTATTTAAATTTCTCACATCTATTTCCTGCATTTTTAGGGGTATTCATTTTTATTACCGGGCTCTTCTGGATAGAAAATGATTGGTCAAAAAAATAATGAATACTCTTTTTACTCGCATTAATTAACTTAGTGTGAATACTGAATAAAGAAAATTTACGTTAAATTATTTTTTCTAAATTTCTCATACAATACATATATGAATTATGTATTTTTGGGTATAAACAGACCTCATACTTGTTCTATATGTCAATTTCGGTATCTAATATTTCTAAACTTTATAATGATCAAAAAGCACTTAATGCTATTTCTTTTGCAATAAAACAAGGTGAGATTGTTGGTTTTCTTGGTCCTAACGGAGCAGGTAAATCTACTATGATGAAAATTCTAACGACCTATCTTGATCCCTCTGAGGGCTCTGCCGTTGTTAATAATTTTGACATACACTCTCAAGCTATTGATGTACAAAGAAGTATAGGATACCTTCCTGAACATAATCCTTTGTATCTGGAAATGTATGTACGAGAGTATTTAGCATTTAATGCCCGAGTATATAAGATTTCAAAATCCAGAATTGAAGAGGTAATCAAACTAACAGGGTTAACTCCAGAGGCCAATAAAAAAATTAGTCAACTTTCTAAAGGATATCGCCAGCGAGTTGGTTTGGCATGCGCATTACTTCATGATCCTCAAGTTTTAATACTGGATGAACCTACAACAGGTTTAGATCCCAATCAACTAGTAGAGATTAGAGAATTAATAAAGGCAATTGGTAAAGAAAAAACAGTTTTTTTATCTACCCACATAATGCAAGAGGTTGAAGCAATGTGTGATCGGGTCATTATTATTAATAAAGGAGAAATTGTTGCAGACAAATATTTACATGAAATAGTAGACGAGACTGAGCAGATTATCGAAGTCGAGTTTGATTATCGTATAGAAGAAGCCTTTTTACAAAAATTGTCTGATGTAAGTGATGTAAAAAACATTCATGGGTTTGTTTATCAAATTACTTTTGATACTAAAACGGATATGCGCCCAGTAGTTTTTGACTTTGCTCATGATAATAAGCTAAAGATATTACAACTATCTCGAAAAAATAAAAACCTGGAAGGTTTGTTTAGAGAACTCACCAACCCTTCTTAAATATAATTCTTACACCTATACCTTAATCCTTTTATTGACATTGACTTGTCTTTTCTATATCATTTAAAATATCTTTGAGTTTTTCTACAGAAATAGGCTTAACGATGTAATCGCTTACATGCTCAAAAGATTTAGCTCTTAGGATATCTTCTGGATCAACAGATGAAGAAACTACATAAATAATTATTTTCTTCGTGCATGGCACTTTTATGAATTCTTCCAAAAATTGTATCCCATCAAGCACTGGCATATTTAAATCCAACAAAATAACATCTGGTAATTTTTCATTTGCCGAAATAATTGCTTTTAGATTATTTAACGCTTCTTCTCCATTCCGGAAGACCATAAAACCATTGCAAAAATCAACAAGTTCCATTATTTTTTTAATACCAAATACAAAAATTGGATCATCATCAATAATACAAGCTATATCAATTTTTTTCATATTTCATATAAATTTTAAAAGTTGTTCCTTTATTTACTGTGCTTTCTACTTCTATTTTACCTCCCATGGCTTCTACCTGGTTCTTGGTAATAAATAGTCCTATACCTCTGGCTTCTTTATTATTATGAAAAGTCTTATACATCCCAAATAGTTTAGCCTGATGTTTTTTCAAATCAATCCCTAATCCATTATCCTTGATATCCAAGATCACAAATTCGCCTTCTATTCTAGTAGTTAAATCGATATAACTCTCTCTTTCTTCAGAACTATACTTTATCCCATTAGTTATAAAATTTAATAAAATACTATCCAAGTATGCCGGGATTCCTAAAATATTTATATCTGGTTGTGTATTATTATTTATAGTCACCATAGTCTCTTTTGCAATAGCAGAAACACTTTCGGTCACTTTGTTAATTGCCTCATATAAATTCAACCCTATTAAATTTTCATCAACAGAAGTATTCATTAATACTACTTCGTTTAAATGCACTATGGTTTCGGTAAGGTTCTCGGATGCTGTTTTAAAAAGTTGAATAATTTCATTATCCTCAATCTCCGGGTTTTCCTGAATAAACAAATCCAGTAACATTTGAAAATTTCCAGAATGTGATTTTAGATTATGTGAAACTATATGCGCAAAATTACGTAGTCTTTTATTTTGATCTTCTGCAACCGTTAACCATGATTTTAAATCTTGTTCTACTTTTTTAATCTCACTAATATCAGTTGCTACCCCAAGATATCCACTAATCACACCTTTGTTTTTTATAGGAGACAATGTAACCTGAACAGGAAAACAAGCCCCATCTTTTCTTACATGTGTCCACTCTTTTACATCATATTCTTGATTCTCGAGTAATGCTGTAAAAACCTCAAAACCTTTAATTTCTCGATCCAACAACCATGATAATTCTTTTTCTCTCTTCTCTATTTCTTCTTTTTGATGTAATACTATGAGTGGTTTTTCTAATATTACCTCCTCTTTGGTATACCCTAATAGATTTTCTGCTCCTTTATTAAATGTAGTGATCAAACCATTCTTATCTGTACCAATTATACTTACTTGAGTTATATCATCGATTATACTTTTTAGTTCACCAACAGTATTCTGTAGTTTCTGCCTGGCAATAATTTTATGACTAATATCTGCAATTTGTGCAATAAAATATGTTGGTTTATTACTTTCTCCCTTAATAACTGAAACCGAAAGATTAATATATACAATATGACCATCCTTATGAAAGCATCTTTCTTCCATATTGCTATATAATGTTTCTCCTCTAAAAAGTTTTTGAAATAATTTGTCACTGATTGCCAAATCATCTGGGTGAAGAATATCTTTAAAATCCAGCTTTGTCAATTCTTTATTAGAATACCCAAGAATCTCACACAATTTATAATTTACTTTTGTAAAATGACCTTTTTGATCCAACATTACCATTCCTATTGCGGCATTTTCAAAATTTCTCCTGAACATTTCTTCGCTAATGCGTAGATTTATTTCCGCTTTTTTGGTTCTAGTGATATCTGCAGTATGCATTAAGATACCTCCTATTTTATTTTCATCGGTATACCATGGTCGCAACTCCCACGTAAGCCATTGCACAGATCCATCTAATCTTTCAAAACGATCTTCTTCACTTTTTAATACTTCTCCATTAAGACATCTTTTATGATCATCTTTCCATTTTTCTCCTATTTCTGGGAAAACGTCATAATGTGACTTACCTATAATATTATTATCACTAATACTATAATCTTCATACCATTTTTGAGAAACTGCCAAGTAGCACATATTAGTATCAAACATTGCTATAGCACTTGGAGCTTGTTGTATAAATAATTTACTTTTTTCTAAATCTTTCTTACTCTCAGTGATTTCCTGGTGTGAACCAATCATCCATTCTGGGTTTCCTTCTGAGTCCCAACTCACCACTTTTCCTCGATCCAGAACCCATATCCATTCTCCATTTTTATGCTTCATTCGGGCTTCACATTCATAAAAAGGTGTTTTTCCCGCAAAATGATCTTGTAACAGTTGATTAGATTTTTTCAAATCATCTGGATGTGAGGCTTCTGCCCATGTATTGATAGAAACTGGTTCTAATTCTAGAAGTGTATAGCCTGCTATATTAGCCCATCTCTCATTAAATATGGTTTCTCCTGTTTTCACATTCCACTCCCAGGTCCCCAGGTTTGTACCTTCAATAACGTGTTGATAACTATCTACCTGTCTTTGCAGCTGTACTTCTACTTTTTTTAATTTAGTAATATCGGTATGGGCACCCAACATTCGTACTGGTTTCCCCTTACTATCACGTATCGCTAAACCTCTACAGTGAATCCATACAGTATGCCCAAATTTATGTTTATACCTTACGATTTGATCATACGGATGTGATGGATCTTTACAATGTTTTGTAAAATTAAGGAACACCACTTCTAAGTCTTCCTTATTTATAATATCCTGCCATGCAGAAGCATTATGTGGCATCTTATCGGGATCATATCCCAAGGTGGTCCAAAACTTAGAATTCATCCACTCATTTTCGGGATTATCTAGATCCCAAAACCAAAGCCCGTCAAGGCTCGATTTCTGTATAAAATCAAAAATATAATCGTCTTTCTTAATAAGAGCATACAGTTCTTCTTTAAGATAATTTTCTTCTACATTCTCAACATCTTGAGCATTATCAAACTGATTTTGAATCATTTTTAAATATAAAATTTGGAATAAAATCCTGGTGTCTTATAAAGTTAGACATTAATTTCAATTAGAAAGATTTAAATTCCGCAAACTTTTTATGGTGTTACCCTACTTCTTTTTTGGGTAAATTTTGTTAAAATCAGTTTGAAATTGAAATGATATAATAGATAAAAAAGAGATATCATAGTAAGTATAAAAAGATATAGGTGCCTTATTCACAACTACTAAGAGAATAGTATTGATATCTTTATTGAAATATAAGTTTCCCTATAAAAAACTCCTCTACTTCAACAATTGAAGGTCTGTTAACCGAAATTACATCTCCTGTACTTCGTATCTCTCCTGTAATTGATTGTTGAGGGTTTACTATAATTTTATTAGTTCCTCTATGAAAAACCTGAACATTCTCTGCCACTAAATTAGCTCCTTCAAATCTTCCGGTTCCTGAAGCAAAATTAACATTTAATGTCTGTACTGTTCCGTTTATAAAAAATGAAGCAATGTTATTTCCTACTATATTAATATTTTCACAATCTACACTCAAATTGAATGTTCCCGTTGTAGTTTCAGTATTTTCACCAAAATCTTCGGCTAATAATGTTAATGAAGTATAGGTTAATATTCCATCAGAGGAGATGTCAAATTGTGTCCCACTCCTTATTTCTGTGATATTAGGAGCAGTAACAAAAACCTTAGTTTGATTAAAATCTCTAAAAAAGGCACAATCATTAGTATTGCTAAGTACTAGACGATTATCTTCGACTATTGCCGAAACTTCGTTTAGCAAGTTATCTCCTGTTTCAATAATTACCGAAGTAGTTGTTCCTTCTTTTATGATAAGTTCTACATTTGGATTCACCAAAATACGTGTAAAATCAGAAACTTCAATTTCTTTTCTAACTATTGTTCCTGTTCTTTGAAAACAATCTGAAGCATTCTCAGAATCACAGCCAAATAAAAATAACACAACCCATATCCCTATACATCTTACCGCTATATATTTCAAAAAAGACTTCAACGAATTAAGTCCGGTATTTTGTTTTTTTAAATTTATACTAAGATCCATAGCAGTGCTTTTATAATCTATACCCTATCGAAAACTCCATAGCCTCAGCTTTGGCAGCATGAGATCTAACAGTTAGTGAACCAAATATGTTTTTAGTAAAATAATACTGAACTCCTGCTCTAAGATACGTTTGTCCTTCAAAATCATAAGGATAATACACATAATACCCTACTTGTGTGAGTACCGAAATTCTATTTACTCTTAACTCATGCCCTAGGAACATCCCTACTCGTTTAGCATCTTCATCCCCTGTAGTTCCATCATTAAACCCTCCTGCTGCTCTAAAATCTATATAACGCTCCAAGGTTTTAGAAAAAAACACTTCTGCTCCTAACTGAATGGCACTTTTTTTATTTAATCTCTTATCTACAAAACCTCCAAACGTATAAAAAGGGAACCTTCCCGATCCTACTACATCACTTTCATTAACTCCGCTTCTAAAAATAAAACCATAACCTATTGGTTCTCCTCCTTTAAGATCTCCTTTTTCCTTTTCTATGTATTCTGGGGTTTCCTGATCTAATGTGTAGGTTATTCCTGCATTTAAGAACAATGTATTAGTACTTTTATTTGGCGCCTTAGAATTTCCATTAGAATAATGAACAACTCCTAAACCTGCTTGCAACCCAAAACCTTTAATAAGGTTCTCCTTTTTAGCTTGTAATAAAAAATAAGTTCCACTGGATAAATGTGTACCATGGGCTACATTTCTATAATTATCATCTTCATCATAGGGGTTTGTGCTATATCCAATTCCTTGGCCTATCCTAAGATTTAGATACCGTTTTAAGAAATAAAAATTATAATGGACAAACAGACCTAAATGCTTTCCCAAAAACTCATTATCCATATCTTGATATAAAAAAGAAACGCCATAATCAGGATAATTATATAATCGTTGCCATTTTTTATCTCCAAATGTCTTACGCTGAAAGGAAAGAATCACACCAGATGGATGACCTGTGATTAAATGCGAGATATCAGGATTATGTTTTAGGATGGTACCATAAAAGTTATTGACATCCAACGTATAATTCACTTTAGATTCTATCTGAGCATACGTACCAAAATGAACGATAAAGATGAGTAAATAAATCCTTTTTATCATCCGGCAAAAGTATGATAGACCTTCGAGGTTTCCAAACACTGATGGATCTGGTTTTACCCTTCTATTATTTTCATCAATTAAACCACTGTAAATCAAATATTTCACCAATCATATAAGCTTAATAATATTGCTTCAAAAAAGGTTATAAATCTAAGATAACTCTTGTAAAAGGTTCAAAAACCTCTCTTGGATCCCGACTTAATTAATCTGTGTCAAAAAAACTGTAAACAGTAAATCTGATAAAAAAGTAAAAGCTTTGTTTGGTTTCTACTTCATAAAAAAACCTGTTAGACATTAATCCAACAGGGTTATACTAAAATTATATACTAAAAATCAGCAGTGATTGCCGCTCTTTTATATTCTGGAAAGAAGGTTTTTCTTAAAACACGCCTTCAGCAATCTTTCTAATATTATCCGACTTACCCATCGAATAATAATGCAGTACAGGAACACCATACTCCATCAGTTCTTTAGATTGCTGTATTGCGAATTCTACTCCTACCTCTCTAATTTCCTTATTTGTTTTACATTTTTCTACTGCTCTAACCAATTCATCTGGCATATCCAGTTTAAAAACCTGAGGTAACAATTGTAAATGTCTTTTTACTGCTACGGGTTTAATCCCTGGAATTATAGGCACTTTAATTCCTGCTTCTCTAGCTTTTTTAACAAAATCAAAATATCTTTTATTATCAAAAAACATTTGGGTTACTACATAATCTGCTCCAGCATCTACTTTGTCTTTTAACCTTCTAATATCAGAATCTACCGAAGGAGCTTCCATATGTTTTTCTGGGTAACCAGCAACTCCTATGCAAAAATCGGATTTGTTATCCGTTTCAATTACTTCATGAAGAAACTGCCCTTTATTCATATTCAATATCTGCTCTACAAGTTCATTAGCATAATTATGCCCTCCTTTGGTAGGAGTGAAATATTTTTCCTCCTTCATTGCATCACCACGCAAAGCCATTACATTTTCAATACCCAAATAGTGACAATCTACCAATAAATATTCTGTTTCTTCTTTGGTAAATCCACCACATAATACATGAGGAATTGTATCTACATTGTATTTATGAGTAATCGAAGCACAAATACCTACCGTACCTGGACGCATACGGGTTAGTTTCTTATCTAACAATCCTTCTCTATCAATATAAATAAATTCTTCTCGGGAAGTAGTTACATCAATAAAAGGAGGATTAAATTCCATTAATGGATCAATATTATCATATAATTCTTGTATACTTCTTCCTTTCTGTGGAGGTATTAACTCAAAAGAAAACAATGTTTTTTCTTTTGCTTTTTTTATGTGATCTGTTACTTTCATCTAATCTATAATTCCTTATTCTTCGTTTATTTTTTTCGGTGTTAGGATAATTCTCGTTATCTACGTTTTTCAGATCTATTCTTTAATATCTCTTCATCGTATTAAAAAATTCTAGCATAAAATCTCTTTTTTTAACAAAGCACCTATTCTTAATATTCGTTATTTCAATTGACTATATACTATATTGATTTGCCCTAAGTGATAGATATCATGTTGTATCACACCATTTATCATGTACTCATTTCTATATCTACGGCCAGCTACTTGTTCATTCAACCATGAATCCGGCTTTGCTAATAGTAATTCACATATTATATTTTGAGTCTCAATTAATTCTTCAAGAGTTTTTTTCTTTTCTTTTTCATTTTGTATTAAAACACCTTTCCTCCAATCCTTCTCAGAATTTAATTCAATATCAAAAGCTTTATTTCCTTTTAGTTTTTCGATAACAAACCCTCTCCAATCTATAAGATGGTAAACTAATTCTGATATTGAGTGCGATACTTTCTTTGGTTTTTTATCCCAAAAAAGTACAGGAATATGTTCTAATGATTTTAATATAGAATTTCCAAACCATGGTTCTCCTTCAAAAACCTCATCATACTTTTTAATACTATCTTTTATATTCATCCGGGTTTGTATTTAGTCAACTATATTGGGACTCAACCATTTCTTTGCATACTCAAGATCTACATCTTTACGTTCTGCAAAATCTTTTACCTGATCTTCTTTCATTTTTCCTAATCCAAAATATCGAGCTTCGGGATTAGCAAAATAATATCCAGATACAGATGCTGCAGGCCACATAGCCAGGCTTTCTGTTAATTCTACTCCGATTCGTTCGTTAACCCGAAGTAATTCCCAAATCGTTATCTTTTCGAGATGATCCGGGCAAGCAGGATATCCTGGTGCAGGTCGAATACCTTTATATGCTTCTTTTATTAATTCTTCATTGGTTAATGATTCGTTATTAGCATATCCCCAATCTTCTTTACGTACTTTTTTATGCAAATATTCTGCAAAAGCTTCAGCTAATCGATCTGCCAATGCTTTAATCATAATCGAATTATAATCATCGTGATCTGCCTCAAAAGCTTCGGCAAGTTCCTTGGTTCCAAAACCTGTTGTTACACAAAAACACCCCATATAATCTTGAATTCCGCTTTCTTTTGGAGCTACAAAATCAGATAATGCAAAATTTGGTTTACCAGCATGTTTTTTTAATTGTTGACGTAGTGTTCTAAATTTAAAATCTCCTTGTTCTGAAGACACCTCAATATCATCATCATCTACCGTATTAGCCTCGAAAAGCCCATACACAGCTTTTGCCCCTAATAATTTTTCATCAAATACTCTCTGTAATAATTCTCGTGCATCTTTAAACAAAGATGTAGCTTGTTCTCCAACGACAGTATCAGTTAAAATAGCAGGGTATTTACCATGCAAGTCCCAGGATCTAAAAAACGGTGACCAATCGATATAAGGTTCTAATTTTTTCAAATCAAAATCTTCTACAACTCTAATTCCTAGGTTGTTTGGTGTTACAATTTCAGAAGTTTGCCAATCAATTACATATTTATTTTTTCTGGCTTCTTCAATACTCAGATATTCTTTTTGTTTTGTTCTCTTTAGAAATCCATCTCTAAATTTTTCATAATCTTCTTTAAGATCACCTACATATTTTTGATTGCTTCTTTTATTCAATAAATCACCAACAACTGTTACTGCTCTTGATGCGTCATTAACATGTACTACTGCATTTTTGTATTGTGGATCAATCTTAACTGCGGTATGAGCTTTTGATGTAGTTGCCCCACCAATCAATAATGGAATATTGAAATTCTTACGATCCATTTCTTTAGCCAGGTGAACCATTTCATCTAGTGATGGAGTTATTAATCCACTTAATCCAATAATATCCACTTGTTCATCGATTGCTGTCTGAATAATTTTATCAGGAGGAACCATCACTCCAAGATCTACAATCTCATAATTATTACATCCTAATACTACTGAAACAATATTTTTACCAATATCATGTACATCACCTTTTACCGTTGCCATCAAAATACGGCCATTAGAATCATTTTCTTTTACTACTCCTCCAGAAAGTGCATTCTTTTTCTTTTCTTCTTCAATAAATGGAAGTAGATATGCTACTGCTTTTTTCATCACCCTGGCAGATTTTACAACCTGTGGCAAAAACATTTTACCTGATCCAAAAAGGTCACCAACAACGTTCATTCCTGTCATCAGATTTCCTTCTATAACTTCTATAGGTTTATCTGCTATTTGCCTTGCTTCTTCTACATCTTCTACGATATATTGATCAATCCCTTTCACAAGGGCTCTTGTGATCCTATCCTGTAATGGTTCTTCTCGCCATGAAAGATCAACAACTCTCTCTTTACTGGTTCCTTTAACTGTTTCTGCAAAATCCAATAATCGTTCGGTGGCATCATCTCGCCGATCCAGAATTACGTCTTCTACATGTTCTAAAAGATCTTTTGGAATATCATCATATACCTCTAGCATTGCCGGGTTTACGATTCCCATATTCATTCCTGCCTTGATTGCATGATACAGAAAAACAGAATGCATAGCTTCGCGAACTGTATTATTTCCTCTAAAAGAAAACGAAACATTACTTACACCTCCACTTACACTACTATGTGGTAGATTTTCTCTTACCCATCGTGTGGCTTCAATAAAATCAATGGCATTTTTACGATGCTCTTCCATTCCGGTTGCAACCGGAAATATATTTAGATCAAATATGATATCTTCTGGTGGAAAGCCCAGTTTGTTAACCAATATATCATAAGATCGTTTTGAAATTTCTATACGGCGTTCATAATTATCTGCTTGTCCTACCTCATCAAATGCCATTATAATTACAGCTGCACCATATCTTTTTATGGCTTTTGCATGTAATATAAATTCTTCTTCTCCTTCTTTAAGACTTATAGAATTTACTACACATTTTCCTTGTACTACTTGCAGTCCTGCTTCAATGATTTCCCATTTAGAGCTATCTATCATAATGGGTACTCGAGCAATATCTGGTTCTGCCATGATAAGATTAAGAAACCTCACCATTGCATCCTTACCATCGATCAAACCATCATCCATATTGATATCAATGACCTGTGCTCCTCCTTCTACCTGATGTCTTGCTATATCTAAAGCTTCATCAAATTTTTCTTCTTTGACCAAACGCAAAAACTTACGCGACCCTGCTACATTAGTTCGCTCCCCAACATTAATAAAATTCGTTTCAGCAGAAACGATCATTGGTTCCAGACCAGAGAGCTTAAGATATTTTCTTTCTTCCTTAGTACTCATATGTTATACTTCTACTCCTACTACTCTTGGTTTATAATCTTTTGCTAAATCTGCTATTGCTTTAATATGTTCTGGAGTAGTACCACAACAACCGCCAATAATATTTACTAAGTTTTTTTCCGTGTATTCTTTAATCTGTTCTGCCATTTGCTCTGGTGTTTCATCATACTCTCCAAATGCATTTGGCAATCCGGCATTAGGATGTGCAGATATTCCAAAACTTGCTTTCTGAGCTAAAACTTCTAAATAGGGAGTTAGTTGATTTGCTCCCAATGCGCAATTAAATCCAACCGACAACATCGGAATATGAGATAAAGAAATTAAAAATGCTTCTGCCGTTTGGCCTGATAATGTTCTTCCACTTGCATCCGTTATTGTACCACTTACCATGATGGGTACATCGATATTTCTTTCGTCTTTTACTTCTTCAATTGCAAAAAGTGCTGCTTTAGCATTTAATGTATCGAAAATAGTTTCTACCAATAAAATATCTGCACCTCCATCTAATAGCGCTTCAACCTGTTGTTTATAAGCGATTCTTAATTCATCAAAAGTTACTGCTCTATATCCCGGATCATTTACATCTGGAGACATACTTGCTGTTCTGTTTGTTGGGCCAATAGATCCTGCTACAAAACGGGGTTTATGAGGTTCTTTTTCGGTCAACTCATCCGCTACTTCTTTGGCTATTTTTGCTGACTGATAATTTAGCTCATAAACCAAATCTTCCATTTCATAATCTGCCATAGCAATGGTTGTACCCGAAAAGGTATTAGTTTCTACGATATCCGCTCCTGCTTCAAAATAAAGTCGATGTACTTCTTTTATTGCTTCGGGCTGGGTAATACTCAATAAATCATTATTACCTTGCACAGGAGTAGGCCAATCCTTAAATCGTTCTCCTCTAAAATCTTCTTCTGTAAACTTATGTCTTTGCAACATGGTTCCCATGGCTCCATCAAGCACAAGGATTCTTTCTTCTAGTATTTTGTATATCTCTTTCATTACTTATCAAATATTATTGTGGATTCCAGCTCTAGCCTATACTATGTGCAAACAAAGTACTGGAATAACAAAAAATAGTATTAATTCTCTATTAAAATAAAGAATTCGTATATCAAGAAAAATAAATGGAAAGACATAGCAGAGCTATGAATCTTCGTTATCTATACCGTTATAACGGATAGAATGTAGCACCTTCTTTACAAGATAAAGGGTTGCTAAGGTTTCATAGGGTCTATTCCCTCCACCTTTCTCGATAACAATTAGTATATATATGAACTAAACAGCATCTGCTGTTAATCTAACTACAAATAAAAGGCATAGCCTTTTGTTATGCAAGTTTATTTATCAATTTCACCTCGTATTAACAAAAAAAAGATTACCCAAAAGGGTAATCTCTATTCTACATGTATATATTTATATTACCTTCGAAGCTCTGAACCTCCAAAACCTCCTGTATTATGTCCCAGAGATATATAATTTGGTCCTTCGACAAATCCTCTTAGAATTCCACCGTTATTTGTATTTCCTTTAGGAACATCTATCCAATCCAACCATAACTGGCTATAGAAACGACTTCCCCAGGCAACATTAGACCATGTAGGGCGACCATTTACAAAATTGCGTTCTCCAAACCAAACAACCATATTACCTATCTGTCTGATATAGTAAATGCCTCCATCATTTCCTACCCATCGACCAGTAATATTATTACTATCATTTACAACCCCAAATCCTGCCTGACGTGGACGGGGAAGGTATGAAGGTCGGGTTGTTTTTGTCCAAACTGAACCCCCAAAATTACTTCCAGACACCTTAGTAAAACCACTTCCAAAACAACCAATCGACAATGTTAAACTTCCACTTCCTGCTATTTTACCTTTAGGGACGTCATAAAAACTTCCGGTTATTATTTTACCACTAATAGTGCCTTTAAAAACATTGGCCCAAATACCTGATGGATGTTCTCCAAACCAATACACCTTATTTCCAATATGTCTAACATAATAATGTCCTCCATCATTAGCATAATAATACCCAGACAAATTTGGTATAATAGAACACCAATCGATATCTATGATATCAATATTGATTCCATTTTCCTTCAAATAATCCTTTTTTGCTTTAGTGAGGAATTCTTCTTGTTCTGTATTTAATGTGTTTAATTCTTCGTTTACAATTGATTCTTTTTCACAATTTGTAAATACTAATATACTTGCTAATAAAAGAATGGAAACGCCTAAATTAAATCGATTTTTTTTTGTTCTCATGCCCTTTGTTTTTTTGTGTTTTTTATACTGTAGTTATGTTAATTCTCATTAGACAAATACTCCTAACAATACTCCTAACAATATTTTTAAGTCTATTTTTCAATTCAAAAATACAGCCAAAACAAATAAAAAAGTGGGGTCAAAAACCCCATTTCACATAAGTGTAATACATCTATTACAAGAGGAAAACACCTTTTTCTTCAAGTGATTATTGCAACATATACATTTGACAAGAGGTCTTTACAAAAAAGAACTTAACAGCAATACTATTGGCTAGCATGAACGAATTAATTTCTAAAAAAAGTTGGTGGAATCGAAACTGGAAATGGGTACTTCCTATGACAGGGATAGTTATTTGTATATTCGTGTTTTTTATAATGACGGGTAATGCCGCTTTTAGATATGGGTCTGTTTATGTTCAACCCGATCTTACAGGAAATGCTCTTGAAATAGCCAAAAAAAACGATCGTGTTATTGAAAAATTAGGTGAACTATCTCCAGTAGATTTCTTTCGATTACTAGAAGGAGAAGTTCAATATTCAAATCACAATACTGTTATTGCAATAACAGTAGGGATTAGAGGCACCAAAGGAAAAGCTAAATTAGATATTGTAGCTTATAAAAAAGGAGCAAACTGGGAATACCAAAAAATTATGGTTAGAATTAAAAAGCCAAAAAAAGAATCTATTAAAATCCTGGGAGAATAATATAATTAAGACTCCGGAGCCAATTCTATTTCTAATCCATCCAACTCAGGAGTAATTGGGATTTGACATCCTAATCTACTATTATCTTCTACATAAAAGGCTTCTGCCAACATCAAATCTTCATCCTGCCCCATTTCTGGTAATTCGTGATCAGATAAAATATAGCATTGACAAGAAGCACACATGGCCATTCCTCCACAAGTTCCTTCTACTGGCAACTCATACGCTTTACAAATTTCCATTAAATTCATAGCCATATCTGTAGGCGCTTGTATCTCATGTACTACACCTTCTCTATCTTTTATTTTTATGGTAACATCTGACATATCTTTTTATTTCTGTCTGCAAATATAATCAAAGACCACACAGGTCTTATGCAAGGTCTTTATATTTTATTTTAAATTATTTAGAGTATCTATTTAAGAGCTATATCTTGTTTCTTTAAACTGGTAATTATGAAGATTTTTTAAAAGATCAAATATACTGAATCTTATAAAAAATGCCTACACAATAATCAACGTATAAGTATACAATTTTGTAAAAATTAAACCAACAAAAAATGTACCATATAATGAGAAATAACAGAGTAAGAAAACATCAATTACACTAAAAACTTATAGCTACCCCACAACTACTATAGTATAGGGATCTCTTTAATGAAAATTAATAAAAAGAAATTACCAAAATTAGATACAACTAAGATTTATTATAGTTTTAGTTTGTATTTTTTTTGTTCTAACCAGCCAGTAAAAACAACTACCAATAAAGAAAAAACAAAAGACATAAATAGTCCTATAATAGAAGAATTTAATATGCCAGGAAACTTAATATTTGTAATTACATAAATTGGATATATGAGATAGGGAATCATGTAACATGTTAACGTTGCTGTACCTGCCGGAGCAATTATTTTTGCCCAGCTTGTTTGTTTTTTCACATCTGTGATATAATACAACATTGTAAACATAAGAAAACCTATTCCTGTGCAGATAGTTAACCAAGATGGTGTTCCTTGTATTTTAGAAATACCCCAATAAGGTCGGGTTATCATTCCAAAAACAATATGTAGTACTCCTAATCCTGTTAAACATATATAACACCATTTTACATTTGTTCCCGATAACTTTTTAAATACTAATGTTGCTACGATACCAGCCGTAGTAAATGCAGGAATAGTACCTGTATATAATGTAGAAAACAAAGTAATAATATCGTTTTCAAAAATTAGTTTATCGGTCTGATTCAATACAGAAAGCACATTAAAAATTCCCAATAAAATAACCATTGTTGTAATATTTCTCTTGCTATATAGATAAACCAGCCCGTTTAAAAGATAAGCCCAACCAATAAGTCCCAAAATTCCCCACCAATGTGTTTTCATCCAACTTTCTCCCTGAGAACCTCCATTGTATATAACTGCTAAAAAAACAAGTATAATAAACCCTAAGGCTTGAAAATAAATATGCCATTTTTTCTGAATTGGACTTTTTTTCCAATTCATCCAAATTAATAATATTGCAAAGGCCATAAGTAAACCCCAAAAATATTTCCCGATAAGAATACTTTCATGGTGTGCATTTTCATAATTCACCATAAAAACTCCAATTAACAACAACGATAAAGACCTTATCAGTATATGCTTAGCAATCAAAGATTTACTTTCTTTTTTCGCAAGTCTATTTTCGATTGCATAAGGAATACTAAGACCAACAATAAATAAAAACAAAGGAAAAATAATATCAGAAAATCCCATGTAATCTTCACTCGCATTGGCATGTTGAAGCCACTTAGGAATATCTGTAAGTGTCCAGAAGTCATTTACCCAGATCATTAAAACCATTGTCAAAGCTCTAAAAATATCTATTGATGCAATCCTCATATTTAAAAATCTGCATTAATTGTTTTTTGCAAAACTTCCCAATGTTCATCTGTCATTCTATTTGGTGTAAAAAGACAAATACCAGTTGCTCCATTTTGAATTGATTCAATAATTGCAGCTTCTAATTCTTCTGGTAATAAACCATGATTTTCGGGATCGGCTTCATTTGCTTTATTTTTAGGTTTCGGGCAAATGAATAAACCACTATAAACAGGTTTCTTACCATTAACAGCAGTTACTTCTTCTTTTGTAAGTTCACCAATCCATTTTGTATCTCCCATATAGAAGTCATTATAATTCATTGGAAAAAATGCATCCAAATTCCATTTATCCCATTCTTGTCTGACTAGTTTTTTTGCAATAGAATTCGGCCCTGGAAAAACTGCTGCGTTAATCACTTTATTCTTACCATGTACTACATCTGCCAATCTATTTACTGTTTTAGTTATCAAATCATAACGAAACTGTTTCCATTCTTCAACTTGTGAAGGGTCCTCAACCTCTTTAATATCAATACCCGATAATGATTTAAAATCATGAACACATTTATCACAATAGCAATAGTCAAATTGAGGGTATTCTTTATCCATTACTAAATCATATTTTTCCCATAATCCTTTTGCCAAAATTACATCTGGAAAACGTATATAATCTAAATGAATTCCGTCTACTTCCTTTACATCAGCAACACTACTGTATAGATTTTTGAGGAAATCATAAACTTCTTCTTTATTAGGACATAAAAACTGGTAATGTGAAACATATGCAGGTTTATCATATGCAGATTCACCATTTCGATTAATGGCGTACATGCATAAACAGGTATTTTGTTTTTAGTTACTACACTTTTTTCAGTTATATTTTTACAAGCAATTAATAAAAAAACAATCGAAAGAATAGAAAGTAGCTTTTTCATAAGAACGTTTAAAAAAAATTAGAACCATAGGTAAAGAAAAAAAATAGAGTTTAAAATTTTTTTCTACAAAACACATCATTTCATAGAAGTACAACCTGTTTTATAGCCTATTATACCATTTTTGATAACATCAAAACGAGATATTGAAGCAACTACCTCTTTGTTGGTAGGGTTTAAAACAAAACAGGTGCATACTGAAAAATCGCTTTCAGTATGCACCTGTTTACTTTTAAGGTAAAATCTTTTTTAATTAATGGCTTTTACCACTTCTTTTTTAGCTTCTTTTTTAGTTCCATCAAATCCTTCTACTCCTCCAACAGTTGTATATTTCATAACATACTTTTTATCTGGAAATATTCTTTGGTAAGCGCTCTGACACATAATGGCTGCTTCATGAAAACCTGAAAGAATCAATTTTAGTTTTCCTTTATACGTATTTACATCACCAATGGCATAAACTCCCGGGATATTAGTCTGGTAGTCGTAAGAATTATCTACTTTGATCGCATTTTTTTCGATCTCTAATCCCCAATCTCCTATTGGTCCTAATTTTGGTGATAATCCAAATAACGGAATGAAGTAATCTGTATCTAAAATAATTTCACCTTTTGTTTTATGTTTTATACCAACAGCTGTAATGTGATCATCGCCTTTTAATTCTTTTACCTCAGCTTCAGTAATCAGGTTTATTTTACCTAATTTAGAAAGTTCTGCTACTCGTTCTACAGAATCTAAAGCTCCTCGAAATTCGTTTCGTCTATGTACTAGAGTTACTTCACTAGCAACATCTGCCAAGAAAATCGACCAATCTAAAGCAGAATCTCCTCCGCCTGAAATTACAACTCGTTTATCTCTATATACTTCTGGATCACGTATAATATATGCTACTCCTTTATCTTCAAAATCAGTAATATTTGGAATCGGTGGTTTACGAGGCTCGAAAGAACCTAATCCTCCAGCAATCGCAACTACTGGCGCATTATGCTTCGTTCCTTTATTGGTAGTTACCAAAAAAGTATCGTCTTCTAATTTCTCGATAGTTTCTGCTCTTTCGCCCAGAGTAAACCCAGGGTTAAAAGGTTTTATTTGCTCCATTAAGTTATCTACCAATTCTCCTGCTAGTATTTCTGGAAATCCAGGAATATCATATATTGGTTTTTTGGGATATATTTCTGAGCATTGCCCACCTGGTTGTGGTAAGGCATCAATAAGATGCGTCTTTAACTTCAGTAATCCTGCTTCAAAAACAGTAAATAACCCTGTTGGTCCCGCTCCGATTATTAAAATATCAGTCTTGATCATTTTTCAACTTCTTTTTTTCCTATTAATCCTTTGGTAAATTCGTTTAGTGTCTCCACTTTTTCTTCAAAATTACCTTTTATTGTTTTTCTGTACTCGTTTAAATTTTTGACTAAATCATCAATGTTTTCAGGTATCGCTTCCTCAAAAAACTGACGTAATCGTTTGGCTGTTGTTGGCGATTTTCCATTAGTAGAAATAGCCACTTTTACATTACCTTTGGTGACAATTGCACCCATATAAAAATCGCAATATGGTGGATTGTCTGCTACATTAACCAATATACTTCGTTTCCTGCAATCTTTATATACTTGCATATTAACTTTGGTAACATCTGTAGTAGCAATCACAATGTGTTTTCCTTTAAGAAAACGTTTGTGATATTTTTTATGTATCATTTCCACTCCAAACTTCTTTGCTAATGCTATTGTATCTTTTCTAAACATTGGCGATACTATAGTCACCTTAGCATCTGGGCTGGATTTTAGTAAGAACGTAAGTTTTTCTTCTGCTACATTCCCTCCTCCTATTATTAGGATTTCAAGGTTTGCAGCCTTTAAAAAAACCGGATATAAATTATTTCTTTCTTTCATCTTTAAGCTAGTCCCGAACTATTAAGATACAATTTCTTCCCGAACTTTATTATAAATCGAAGCTAGCCGAACTCGTTGGCTTACTACTTCTCCTATTACAATAATTGCCGGTGAGGATAATTCTTTCTCTAAAACTACTTCCTCAATGTTCTCTATTGTACCATATCCAAACTTCTCTTTTTTTGTAGTTCCGTTTTGGATAATAGCAACCGGAATGTCTTTCTTATTTTCGGCTGCAAAGATACTAACTATTTCATTCAACTTACTCATTCCCATCAAAATTACCACAGTTGCATTTGATTTTGCTGCCAGGCATATATCCTGTGATAATTTGTGGGATTTTGTAGTTCCTGTAATCACCCAAAAACTTTCTGAGGATCCTCTTTTTGTTAATGGGATTCCCTGGTATGCTGGAACAGCTAAAGATGATGATATGCCCGGAACCATATTAGCCTCTACATCAAACTGTTGTACATAATCAATCTCTTCTGCTCCGCGTCCAAAAATAAAAGGATCTCCTCCTTTTAATCGTACTACATGCCCATGACTTTTGGC
The DNA here is from genome assembly GCF_900299525.1 of Aquimarina sp. Aq78. GTDB lineage: Bacteria > Bacteroidota > Bacteroidia > Flavobacteriales > Flavobacteriaceae > Aquimarina. The sequence continues at coordinate 417,145 of NZ_OMKA01000029.1, forward strand.
TCTACTTACTATTAGTTCATTAATCTGTTCTTGTTGATATGCATAGCATCCTTTTCTTTTACCAACAAATATCTTTTCTGCTTTAGATGCATAACCCAATAAGGTTTCATTAATGAGTGCATCATATAACACCACATCTGCAGACTCTAAAGCTTTAATTGCTTTAAGAGTGATCAAATCCGGATCTCCCGGACCTGCTCCTACTACTGTTAATTTTGGTGTTTTAGTATTCATCATTTTCTTTATGCATTTTCTACTTCGACAGCTCTAAACTCCTGTACTTTTTGTAAAAACTGTTTTGCACTTTTGATATAATCCACTGCAAAATTTCTGGTAGGCGTATTTTTTTGAAGTTGGTAGATCAAATCTGCAAATGTTCCTTCTAATTGTACTTTTCCACTTGCTACAAATTCTTCGTCAAACTGACGAATGATTCCTGCATGTGTATTTGTTTTTTTGTTTTCGGCTAACAATAATGCTTTTGCAGAATTAACTAATGAACTGTATGCATGATATACAGCATCAGAGTATATCTCATTCTCAAAAGATATTTTCGCATTTTCTATTTTCTCTTCACTTTCTAAGAACAAAGTAGCTATTAAATCTATAACTACTCCTGCACATTCTCCTACTCCGATTGCCTTTACATAATTCTCTTCTGTTCCCCAATCGATAAAATCTTCTTGAGTAAGACTATCTACATTAGATAAATCCGTAAGAAAATCATAGAAATACTTTTCTCCTTGCGCAGTATAATAGTCTATAAAAGTTTTACCGTTAGCATTTGCTTCAAAATCATTAAGAATTCTACGTAATGCTTCTGGCCCTCTTCTACTTGGTATTTTTACTACTTTATCTGCAAAACGACCATTACCATCTCCTAAGTTTCCTCCTCCTAATAATACTTGTAATGCAGGTGCAACTAGTTTATCCTTAGTACGTACAGACATTCCCTGGAAACCAATATTTGCCATATTGTGTTGCCCGCAAGCATTCATACATCCACTAATTTTGATCACCAAATCTTCTTTTTCAAGATATTGAGGGTATTCTGTTTTGATTACTCGTTCTAGTTCCTCGGCAATACCTGTACTACTTGCAATTCCAAGATTACAGGTATCTGTTCCTGGGCAAGCGGTTATATCTACTGCTTTATTGTAACCAGATTCTACAAATCCTAATTTTTCTAATTCTTTATAGAAAAACGGTACTATATCTTCTTTTACAAAAGGGATCAAAATATTCTGGCGCAATGATAATCTTATTTCTCCCGCCGCATATTTCTCAACTAAATCTGCTAGTAACCTAGCTTTATCAGTATAAAAATCTCCTAATAGTACTTTGATACCTATGGCTACATACCCCTCTTGTTTTTGTGCTATTACATTGGTAGATTTCCACAGATCAAAGGTTTTTTGGTTTTTGATCTCTACTTGAGGTGCTTCAACTTCAACCGGAACTGAAGTTTTATATGCTTCTACATCAATCACAACAGTTTTCTGTTCTATTGCGTTTTGTTCTGCTTCTACTAATTCTTTGAACGCTTCAACTCCTATGTCTTTAAGTAAAAACTTCATTCTTGCCTTGGCTCTACTTTTTCGTTCCCCATGACGATCAAAAATCCTCAGCACTCCTTCCATCAAAGGAATAATCTTTTCTGATGGCAAGAAACTATACAACTCATCTGCATGTCTTGGTTGTGACCCTAATCCACCGCCTAGCATTACTTTAAATCCTCTAACTCCATTTTCAATTTTAGCAATAAAGCCAAGATCATGCATATAGGATAGTCCTGTATCTTCTTCAGTTCCTGAAAAAGAAACTTTGAATTTACGTCCCATTTCCTGACAGATAGGGTTTCTTAAAAAGAAACGAAATAATGCATCCGCATAAGGTGATACATCAAAAGGTTCTTTTGGATCAATTCCGGCAGTTTCTGATGCGGTTACATTACGTACTGTATTACCACAAGCTTCTCTTAATGTTACATCATCTTTTTCTAACTCTGCCCAAAGTTCTGGGGTTCTATTTAAGTCTACATAGTGAATTTGTATATCCTGACGTGTAGTGATATGCAATCTCCCTCGGGAATACTCATCAGAGACTTCACAAATACGTCTTAATTGATTACTCAGCACTTTACCGTATGGCAACTTAATACGAATCATCTGCACTCCTTCCTGGCGTTGGCCATATACGCCACGTGCCAAACGAAGGCTACGAAACTTTTCTTCATCAATCTTACCCTTATGGAATTGCTCAATTTTATTAGCTAATTCTATAACATCTTTTTGAACAATTGGGTTTTCTATTTCGGTTCTAAAACTTTGCATCTTTTTTCGTATTTCTGCCTTTAAAAAAGGTCATAGTTATGACTTTTGTATGATGGTTTTATGATTCTAATTTTTTGTTTTTCTTCCTATAAAGAATGACTTATATTTATTCTATAAAGCCAACTCCTGAAGTAGTATTGGTTTGTGAATCTATTAATATAAATGATCCTGAAGCTTTATTCTTGCTATAAGAATCAACTGCTAAAGGTTTGCTCAACTGTATCTGAACTTTTCCTATTTCGTTTAAACTCAAAGCATTTTTTGAAGTATCATCACCAGAAAAATCAGTTGCAATGGTTCCGTTTATACTTTTCACTTTTGCCAAAATCCGATTACTTCCACTTTGTATAAAGTAATTTGTCCCTGGATTTAGATCTTTACTGTCCATCCAGCATACTGTTGCTGTGAGTTGTTTTTCTACTCGGGGTTTTTCTGATGATTTCACAATCATATCTCCTCGGCTTACATTTACATCGTCTTCTAAAGTAACTGTACAAGAACTCCCTCTACCTGCTGTATCAAATTTTTGATCGAAGAAGTAAATTTCTTTTACTTTTGATGTAGTTAACGATGGTAAAATTGTTACCTCATCTCCAACAGAAAGGTCACCTCCATATAATTTACCTGCATATCCTCTAAAGTCATGAAACTCATCTTTTTTAGGACGAATCACAGTTTGAATTGGAAAACGTACCTGAGCTTTTTCATATACATCTTGTGCATCCAATTTTTCTAAGTGTTCTAGTAAAGTTTGCCCATTATACCAAGGAGTATTCTCAGACTTATCTACCACATTATCTCCTTGTAATGCACTTACCGGGATAAACGTTATATTTTGTTCTTTGTAATCGCTTTTTTCGATCAATGTTTCAAAATCGGCTTTAATGGCTTTGTATTTCTCTTGAGAAAAATCTACCAAATCCATTTTGTTAACAGCTACAATCACATCTTTAACTCTTAGCAGGTTGTTGATAAAAAAGTGACGATACGTTTGTTCTATTACACCTTTACGAGCATCTACCAAAATGATAGAGGCTTGTGATGTTGATGCTCCTGTGACCATATTTCTGGTGTATTCAATATGCCCAGGAGTATCGGCTATAATATAACTTTTGGTTTTTGTAGAAAAATAGATATGGGCAACATCAATGGTAATCCCTTGTTCACGTTCGGCTACTAATCCATCTGTTGCTAATGAAAAATCTAAATAATCAAAACCGTTGGCTTTACTTCTGGTTTCAATTGCTTCTAATTTATCTGTCGTTAATGATTTTGTATCATATAGAATACGACCGATTAAGGTACTTTTACCATCATCTACACTTCCTGCTGTTGCTATTTTTAATACATCCATAGCTGTTATTGTTTCTCCTTTCGGAGTAATATTCGTTATTATTATTACACTCTGACTTTACTTTGGATTCCAGCCGAAGTCTATGCTGAGCGTAGACAAAGTACTGGAACGGCAAAAGCCAATCTAGAAATATCCTTGTTGTTTTCGTTTTTCCATCGCAGCTTCTGATCGTTTATCATCGATACGAGCTCCTCTTTCTGAAATTGTGGACTCCCTGATCTCTGATACTACTTTATCTATAGTAATTGCATCAGAAAGCACTGCTGCGGTACATGACATATCACCTACAGTTCTAAAACGCACCATTCTTTCTTCTACCACTTCATCATCTTCTCTATACACAACATCATCTTCGGCAGACCAAATCATCCCGTCTCTTACAAATGTTTTACGAGTATGAGCAAAATATATAGACGGAATTTCGATTCCTTCTTTTTGGATATAACTCCATACATCTAATTCTGTCCAGTTACTAATCGGAAATACCCTTACATTTTGACCTAAATCAATTTTTCCGTTAAGGTGATCAAATAACTCAGGGCGTTGGTTTTTCTCATCCCATTGACCAAAATCATCTCTAACAGAGAATATGCGTTCTTTGGCTCTAGCTTTTTCTTCATCCCTACGAGCTCCACCAATAGCTGCATCAAACTTAAATTCTTCCAAAGCATCCAAAAGTGTAGTAGTTTGTAAACTATTACGGCTAGCGTATTTTCCTTTTTCTTCTACGACCTTACCTTGATCGATAGAATCCTGAACATTGCGAACAATAAGTTCTACACCTAATTCTTCTACTAATCGATCTCTGAACTCTATAGTTTCGGGAAAGTTATGCCCTGTATCAATATGTAATAAAGGGAAAGGAATTTTTCCGGGATAAAATGCTTTCTGGGCTAATCGTACTAAAGTAATAGAATCTTTTCCTCCAGAAAAAAGTAATACCGGTTTCTCAAACTGTGCAACTACTTCTCTAAAAATATAAATTGCTTCACTCTCCAAAGGATTTACCTTAAGAACAGATACTCTAGCTAGATTACCTGCCGACCCTTCTATTTGTTCTATTTTCTTTTCTAGTATTTCCATTCTTATCTTTTTCGTATTTTATTAGTTAGTATGTAATCCACACTCTCTATTTTCTAACACTTTAGTTGGATCAAAATATTTGAATTCGTTAGGTAACTTATATTCTTCTAAATACACATCTAACTCTTCATCACTGTAATAATAAAATGGACTTACTTTTAAAACTCCATCTTTACCCATGCTTACAATATCTAACGAATCTCTAAGTGCCGTTTGCCCTTTTCTAAGATTTGTAAACCAAACATCGGGAGTAAAATCAGACATTGCTCTTCTAAATGGTTCTAATTTTACTTGTTCTGTAAAAACTTTGTGTTTGGGATCATCAATATCTGGAATCCCCATAGTTACATCCCTATGTGCTGTGGTTTGCTTAGGCACATATAATTTAACATCAAGCCCTAACATATCAATGACCTCTTCTGCATGCCTATAGGTGTTTGGAGTATTGTATCCAGAGTCACACCATATTACCGGAATATCTGACAATGCCTTTGAGCAAACATTAAGAATTGCAACCTCATATGGTCTAAAATTAGTAGTCACAACTGGAGTCTTCGCATTTAAAACTGCCCATTGTGCAATTTCTAAAGGTGTTTTATCCTTTAGAGATTTATTTAAGTTTTCTATTTCTTTTTCTGTTAAACTCATAGTTTACTATACTTGTTTTTCTACTATCGCAATTATTTTCCCCATTTAATACGATTCCAAATTCTTTCATGAAAAAAATAAAGAATCATTTTTGTTATAAAATCAATAGATGCAATTGAAGTAGCAAGAGCTATTTCTCCTGTTAATACATAAGACACTATTAATGTATCTAATGTACCCACTACCCTCCAGCTTACTGCTTTTGCGATACTACGTACTGGTTTTTCAGAGGTTTTATCATCCTGATACGTTGTTTTCTGTGTAGCTACTTTATCTAATATCATTTGATCTAAAATCATTTTTTTTGAAAAACTCTATTACCCTATCGGAATAGTAGATTATTAAACAAATGTATATATAATATTTTGTTTATAGCACAAAAATCTCATAAGTTCTTAAAGAAAATTATAAGAATTATGATATCTTCAACAAAAACCCTAGTAGTTTAGTAGATTATTAAGACAATCCCAGAATCTTTATATAATTTATTGAGGAACACCCTATTAAACTTTTACTAATTATCCTTAAAAATCACATAAAAAGAGATTTCATTTAAAAAAATGACAATATGTGAATTTCTATCTCGTTGATAAAAGTAATATTAACCCAAAATATATAGTCGAAATGAAAAGATTTGCAATGTTTTTATTTTTAGCAAGTACCTTACTATTTGTTTCTTGTAACGATGATGATGATTCTCCAATTGAAATTGATCAATCCTTAATCCCAGGTGATTGGAGTCTCACAGAAGTTAAATCTGAAAATGGAAAAGTTACCGCTACTATTGAAAACATACCAGTGAGTGGCAGTTATTCTTTATCAGGTAAAGATTATACTGCAGAAGCAACTTTTACAAAAGCTTCTGAAGCTGATAAACCCAATACTTTTGTTAGTTCTGGAGGGTTTACATTAGTAGCAAAAATAACTATCCCCACTCAATCTATTGATTATGAAGAAGCAATTCCTGATTTTATCGGAGCCGGTGATTGGAAAATAGACGGAACTAAACTTATTACTACTGTTGCAGACAAAGACGTCTCTTTTGATATTATTGCATTAACTGCACAAACCCTAAGTATAAAAAAGGATATCAAAGAAACAGTCGAACAACAAGGTATTACTTTTGAAGTTACGGGAAGCCAAATTTTCACTTTAACAAAAAAATAAGGCTGTGAATTTCAAATTCTTTGAATAAAAAAGTTGAGAAGTTTCTCAGCTTTTTTTTGTTCACATACTTTTCTAAACCCCATTTTATTATCAAGAATACACACCCCTATTTACAGGGGGTATCACTTCACGGTTTACAGTGTTCTGTATTCTATATTGAAATTTTAAATTTGAGAAACTAAATCATAGAATTACTCATTTAACCTATGATCCCCCAATCAAAATGTGTAATTCTATTCATTCTTAAAACATATTACAATATGAAAAAAATCTTAAATTTAGGAGGAGTTACTTTATTAAGTAAAAATAACCAAAGTCAAATTTTGGGTTCTCGTAGCGGGACTCCTTGTTATCAAAACGGAAATCAGTGTTGTAGAGAAATTGGCAATGGAAGTCTCTGTGACGCAGGGCAATGCCAACCTAATGGATATTGCATATATTTCTAAAATTAAAAGCAGGAATTATAGTTTCTTATAATTCCTGCTTTTACATGTTTATACTATTCCCTAAGTTTTTCACAAAAACGATGATAGCTTAATATTTATAAATCTTTTTTTAGTTACGGCTTTCATATCTTTTCTAGGGCTTGCTCAATATCCAATATAATATCATCAATATGTTCTAGCCCCACAGAGCAACGCACCATTCCATCTGTAATCCCAACAACGAGCTTATCTTCATCTGCCAGTTTACTATGTGTTGTTGAGGCAGGATGTGTAATTATGGTTCTGGTATCACCAAGGTTAGCAGATAGAGAACACATTTGTACACTATTAAAAAAAGCTTTACCTCCTTGCACTCCTCCTTTTACTTCAAAAGCAATAATATTACCTCCCATTTTCATTTGCTTTTTGGCAACTTCGTATTGTGGATGAGATTTCAAGAATGGGTATTTCACCCAGTTTGTTTTAGGATGTGACTCTAAGAATTCTGCTAATTTTAGTGCATTCTCACAATGACGATCCACCCGAACTGCCAGAGTCTCTAAACTTTTAGATAACACCCATGCATTAAAAGGCGATAGTGATGGCCCGGTATTACGCGAAAAGAGGTAAATTTCTCTTATCAGTTCTTTTTTACCAACAGTCACTCCTCCCAGAACTCTTCCCTGTCCGTCAATTAACTTAGTTGCAGAATGAATTACTAAATCTGCACCAAACTTAATTGGGTTTTGTAAATATGGAGTCGCAAAACAGTTATCAATAACCAAAAGTAAGTTATGCTTTTTTGCTATCGTTCCCAGCAATTCTAAATCTAAAACATCTACTCCGGGGTTTGTTGGGGATTCGGCATATATAATTTTTGTATTGGGCTGAATTAAACTTTCTACTTTATCCACCTCATCTACCCTAAAATAACTGGTTTCGATATTCCACTTTGGAAAATACTTGGTAAATAAAGTATGTGTAGAACCAAATACAGATCGAGCAGAAACAATATGATCACCAGCATCTAATAACGCAGCAAATGTAGAAAACACTGCTGCCATACCTGTTGCAAATGCATATCCATCTTCTGCTCCTTCTAATTTGCAGATTTTATCTACAAATTCTGTTGTATTAGGATTACTAAAACGGCTATATAGATTTCGTTCTTTCTCTTCTGCAAAAGCAGCTCTCATTTCTTCTGCATCTTCAAAAACAAAGCCCGAGGTTAAATACATTGGTGTAGAATGCTCTAAAAACTGTGTTTTATCAGTTTGCGTTCTTACCGCTTGCGTTTCAAAATTTAAACTTTCCAGACTCATATTTCTTTATTATTAACCACAACCTTGTACTCTATTGTAGCTGTAGGTTCTAATGTTTTGGATACCGAACAATATTTCTCAAATGACAATTCTGCTGCCCTCTGTGCTTTTTCTGGAACAATATCACCCTCGAGATAAACGGTTACCGTAATTTTCTTAAAAGGTTTTGCCCCATCAATTTCTTCGCGAGCACCATCTACTTCTGCTCTATAGTCTGTAATTTCTTGTCGTTGTTTCTTTAAAATAGAAATCACATCAATAGCACTACATCCTGCTACTCCCATTAAAACATATTCCATTGGACTTGGAGCCAGATCATGTCCTCCAACTTTGGCCGTACTATCTATATATGTTACATGCCCTCTTTCGTTTTTTAATTCGAAATGATAATCACTGTCTATTCTTTTGAGTTGTATTTTCATTTTATTTTGTTTTGGGCGTTCCCTTGACTAATCAGGGTCGGGCTTTCTGCTATATCTTTTGTAATCTGTCAGAAACCCTTCGACTTCGCTCAAGGTAACAGGATTACAAAAGGATGTCGCTTCAATCCCTAACGCAATTATAATTTTATCCTTTTTCTGCTAATCGTAACACATCTCCAAACACTCCTCTTGCTGTTACTGCTGCACCAGCACCTGCTCCCTGAATCACAATAGGCTGGTCTCCATATGACTCTGTGTAAATCTCAAATATAGAGTCGGAACCTTTTACTTGTCCTAACGCACTACTCTGAGGTACAGAAACTAATTTAACGTCCAGATTTCCTTTCTCTTGTGACAAGTCACCCCAAAGATCACCAATATATCGCAATACATGATCAGGTTTTTGCTCTTCTTTAACATTTTTATATACGATATCTAACTCTTTTAGTCTTCCTAAAAACTCTTTTGCTTCACCAGCTCTTAGTTCTTCAGGAATTAGGTTATGAATATTAATATCTTCAAATTCGTTACTTAGATCCAATTCTCTTGCAAGAATTAATAATTTTCGACCTACATCATTACCACAGAGGTCTTCTCTTGGATCAGGCTCTGTAAATCCATTATCAATCGCCTCTTGTAATACCTCGCTAAATCGTCGTTCTTCTACAGAAAAAGTATTAAACAAATAACTTAGTGATCCAGAGAAAACTCCTTTGATTCGAGTTATATTTTCACCTGACAAATGTAACAACTTAATAGTATCAATCAATGGTAATCCGGCCCCTACATTAGTTTCATATAAATACTGCTTTTGATTTTCTTCTAGCTTTACTCTTAATTTTTTATAAAAATCAAAACTTAATGTATTGGCAACTTTATTAGAGGAAACCAAATCAAAACCATGTTCTACCAAATTTATATAGTTTTCGGTAAACCCTTGACTAGCTGTATTATCAATAGCTATTAGGTTTTCTAAATGATGATCATCTGCAAATCGAATCACATCTTCAACTGCATATGAAGTTCCTTTTTCATTGATTACATCTTTCCAATTTTGAACTACCCCGTTTTTAGCCAGAAGTACTTTTCTAGAATTTGCTACTGCAAAAATATTGAGGCTAATCTTTTTTCGTTTTTCGATCTGCTCTGAAGATTTTAAAATTTGATCTATCAATGTACCTCCTACCAGTCCATGACCAAATATAGCTATGTTGATTTTTTTAGAAATTTCAAAAATCTCACCATGAATCACATTTAAAGCACGATGCAATTGTTCTTTTTGCACTACTAAACTCACATTCTTTCCTGTAACCGTATTATTAAACAGTAATGGAATTACCTGATTTTTTATTAGTGCATTATATGGTTTATGAAATGTACTTAAATCCTGGCCAATAATAGAAATCACAGACACGTCTTTTTCTATTGAAATACCACTCACATCACGTTTATAAAAATCAGATTCGAATTCTTGTTCCAATATAGATTTAGCTTCTTTTGCTTTATTTGCATCAACAACAAAACCTATTCCCCGTTCTGATGAGCCTTGTGAAATAATACTAACACTAATATTTTTATGGGCTAGTGCCTTAAATATTCTCGCATCTACTCCTACTTTTCCCAGAAGACCTCTTCCTTCGAGATTTATTAGAGCTACATTCTCTAAAACCGAAAGGGATTTGATTCCTTTTTCACTCGCCTCTGATGTAATCAGGGTTCCTTTATTTTTATGATCAAAAGTATTCAGAATCCTAAGTGGGATATTCTTTTCAATTAATGGAATTATAGTTTTCGCATGTAAAATATTAGCTCCAAAATATGCTAATTCATTGGCTTCTGTAAATGACAGTTTTTCAATTTTTATAGCATCGGGCACCAATTCTGGATTAGCAGTATAGATCCCATTTACATGAGTGAAATTTTGTAATTCTTCTGCTTCGAGATAATTAGCTAATAATGATGCTGTATAATTACTACCATTTCTTCCTAAAGTAGTCGTTTCGTTTTTGGTATTAGATGCGATAAACCCAGTAACTATATTTACAGTAGCACCATTATACGTTTGAAAATGATTAATTACATTTTCTTTAGACAATTTATCAAGAGGCTGGGCATCTCCAAACTGGGCATCTGTTATGATAAGAGTTCTACTATCGGTAAAATTAGCATTGATATTTTTCTCTTTAAGGATTTGCGTTACCAATTTGGCCGAAATAACTTCACCTTGTGATAGTACCTGATCTTTTATCCTCTTGCTATAGTCTTTCAAAAGTGAAACTCCTTCAAAAAGTTTATCTAATGTCTCGAACTCCTGAGTAAAATCAGCATTATCAAAATCTGCAATTTGATATTTTTTAAATGCTTCTAACTGCAACTGGTACTTTTTGCCATTAACAGCCTTTTCAAGAATTCCCTCAAGTTCATCGGTTGTATTACCACGAGCAGAAAGGACAACGGTAATCTTTTCGCCATTTTTCACCTTATCTTCAATTATATCAATCACTGCATGAATTCCTTTTCCGTTAGCTAGTGATTTTCCTCCAAATTTTAAAACTTTCATTTTTTCTTTTTCTTTAAAATACATCTTTCAATAATGCATTTAATTGTTCAAATTCTATTAAAAAGGCATCATGACCATGAACCGAATTAATTATTTTATGAGTAACATTTTGTTTTACTTCTTTCAGTTTTTTGAATGTAATCTTATCTTCTGCTGCTGTAAAAAACACATCAGAGTTTACACTTATGATATGAATATTGGATTGGATTGATGCGGCTACTTTATTAAAATCTCCTCGCCCTTCGGTTATATCGATATTCGCCAGAATATAATTTAGTTCCTTATAAGCAGAAAGTTCAAATCTACTGTCTAGTCGTTCTCCATGGTATAACAGCCAGCTTTCTATATTGTACATATCTTTTTCATCATTATACGTACGGTTAAATTTTTGCTTAAATGATTCTGGAGATCTATAGATTAACATCGCATGTAATCTGGCATCATGAACTGGGGCTTTAGAATTCAATAAAATCTGTTCTTGAACCAGACAATTAGCCTTTAACCAATCGGTAGATTTCCAATCTGTAGCCACAGGGATTAAATGAGTAATCAAACTAGGGTTAAGAGCAGCTAATTCCCATGCAATTCCGCCACCAACAGATCCTCCAATTACGGCATGTAGTTTACCTATTTTCAATAATTTTAATCCTTCAGAGAAGATAGCGGCAATATCTCGTGCATTAAATATTTTATATTCTTCAATTAAGTTTTCTTCTTTTCCATCATATCCATTTCCCGGAATATTAAAAGACAAAACGGTATATCTATTGGTATCAATGCACTTATCTTTTCCTATTAAACCGTTCCACCAACCATGCTCTCCACATACAGCAGAATTGCCAGTAAGAGCATGATTAACTAAAACAATTGGTGCCGTATAAAGGGGTTTTCCAAACACTTCGTATGTGAGATGAATCTGATCAATAGATCTTCCCTTTATCGTGGTATAGTTTAAGATGTCTAATTTTTGAAGCATTACTTATAATTTCTTTGAGGTTATTTTGGTAATCCTCTTATTATAAATCCTTTTAGAAAGGATAGAGATTTTTTTGATCTTTTAAATTGTGACTTTTACTTTATTAAAAGCTTCTTTTAAATCTTCTTTTAGATCCTCAATATCCTCGAGTCCAATTGATAACCTAATCAAATCCTGAGTTACTCCAGTAGATGCTTGCTGTGCAGAATCTAATTGTTGGTGTGTAGTACTAGCTGGATGTATAATTAAAGATTTAGAATCTCCAATATTTGCCAGTAAAGAGAAAATTTTTGTTTCATCAGCTACTGTTTTAGCCGAATCAAAACCACCTTTTATTCCAAAAGTAATAATCCCACTTTGTCCTTTCGGCAAATACTTCTGAGCTAATTCGTAGTACTTATTATTTTTGAGCCCTGGATACTTCACCCAACTTACTTCTTCTTGCTCTTCTAACCATTTAGCAAGTTCTAATGCACTTTCACTATGCTTTTTTATTCTAATTTCTAAAGTTTCTAGGCCTTGCAAGATTTGAAACGCATTAAATGGGCTTAGTGCGGCTCCATGATCCCGTAATCCTTCTATTCTGGCTTTTGCTATAAATGCTGCCGGCCCTAATGCATCATGATATACTAGTCCGTGATATCCAGGTGAGGGCTCTGTAAACTCAGGAAACTTACCACTAGACCAATCAAAAGTTCCTGCATCAATAATTGCTCCTCCAAGAGATGTACCATTACCACTAATATATTTAGTAAGTGAATGAATTACGATATTAGCCCCATACTCGATAGGATTAAGTAGTGCCGGTGTAGCAACTGTATTATCAACTATCAGAGGCACTTTATAGGTTTTGGCTTCAGAAGAAATCGCTTTTAAATCTAATACATCCAGCTTTGGGTTTCCCAATGATTCTACAAAAAATGCACGTGTATTCTCTTGTACAGCATCTTTAAAGTTATCTGGGTTTGACGGATCTACAAAAGTTGTTGTAATCCCAAACCTAGGTAACGTGACATTTAACAAGTTGTATGTTCCACCATATAAACTACTGGATGCAACTATATGATCACCTGTTTTTAATAAAGTTAGTAAGGTCGTATTAATTGCTGCTGTACCTGATGACGTTACTACTGCCGCGATACCACCTTCTAAAGCTGCAAGACGTTGCTCCAGAATATCATTTGTTGGATTATTTAATCTCGTATAAATAAATCCTGTTTCGGATAAATTAAATAGATTGGCAGCATGATCAGAATTGTTAAAAACGTACGATGTTGTTTGATAAATAGGCACTGCTCTTGTTCCACCATTGGCCGACACATCATGACCTGCATGTAAAGCTCCTGTTGCAAATTTTTGTGTACTCATAATTTTCTATTTTAAATTTTTAAACAAAATTCAAATACATCAAACACTCGATTATAGTAGTGCATGTAAATAGAAAATTAAAAAGAAAGGAAAACGACAATTACAAAAATTGAAATTGTATCGAGTTATCTTCTCCCAATTAATCGGGATAGAATTTAGCACCTTCTTTAATAAATCAAAGGGTTGCTAAGGTTTCACAGGGTCTATTCCCTCCACCTTTCTTAATAACTTACTAATATGTATAAGAAACTTCGGGGACAAAGCTAGTAATTATTTTTTAATCACATCATTTTTCTTTCGAAAATTATTTTGCTAAAATTGACCTAATAAAAATAATCTTCAATAAAGAAAATTAATGATACGTTAAATGCTTTTAAGTATTATCATTTTTTTTACCTTTGCCAAAATATTTTTCAGGGAAAGATTTGACTGATTGCAACCCGAATACTGATTTTTTTTTACAGTATAAAAATGCTAAAGCAGTTCGATTAAGATATACTGTCGAGAGCTTCACATTGCAATTACGCCTAAGTATTTTTCCATAAAAACAATAAAGAATGGCATATTTATTTACTTCAGAAAGTGTATCTGAAGGACACCCAGATAAAGTAGCAGATCAAATAAGTGATGCATTATTAGATAACTTTTTAGCTTTTGACGCTGACTCTAAGGTAGCTTGTGAGACACTTGTAACTACTGGTCAGGTTGTACTTGCCGGAGAAGTAAAATCAAAAACATATCTTGATGTACAACATATAGCAAGAGATGTCATTAATACTATTGGATACACCAAAGGTGCATATCAATTTAGCGGTGATTCTTGTGGAGTAATCTCTCTTATTCATGAACAATCACAAGATATAAATCAAGGGGTTGATCGTGAAAATAAAGAAGAGCAAGGTGCTGGTGACCAAGGAATGATGTTTGGATATGCCACCAAAGAAACTGCTAATTACATGCCATTAGCTCTTGATATTTCGCATAAAATATTAATTGAATTGGCCAAACTAAGACGTGAAGGAACAGAAATTCCTTATTTGCGTCCTGATTCTAAAAGTCAGGTAACTATCGAATATAATGATGATAATGTACCTCAACGTATTGTTGCCATCGTTGTATCTACACAGCATGATGATTTTGACAGTAATGATGATGTGATGCTGAGTAAAATAAAAAATGATATCATTTCTATTTTAATACCTAGGGTAGTTGCACAATTACCTAGTTATATTCAACAATTGTTTAATGATCAGATCACATATCACATTAATCCAACTGGAAAATTTGTGATTGGTGGTCCTCATGGAGATACCGGTCTTACCGGAAGAAAAATTATAGTTGACACTTATGGTGGTAAAGGAGCTCACGGTGGAGGTGCTTTTTCGGGTAAAGACCCAAGTAAAGTAGATCGTTCTGCTGCATATGCTTCTAGACATATTGCAAAAAATCTTGTAGCTGCAGGAGTAGCAAACGAAGTATTGGTGCAGGTATCTTATGCAATCGGTGTTGTTGAACCTACTTCTATTTTTGTAGATACTTACGGAAGTAGTTCTCTTGGATTAACAGATGGTGAAATTGCAGAAATAGTAGGTAAAATCTTTGATATGCGTCCAGCTGCCATCGAAAAGCGCCTTAAATTACGTAATCCTATCTATCAGGAAACAGCCGCTTATGGTCATATGGGTAAAGAACCACAAACAATTACTAAGGTTTTTGAAAGTCCATATTCTGGTAAAATTGAAAAGGAAGTAGAGCTATTTACCTGGGAGAAACTTGACTATGTAGAAGCGGTTCAAAAAGCCTTTAAAATATAGCGTTTATCTGGTTTTATAGTTATTCATCGAAAAATTAGGTGAAGCCTTGAAAAAATGAGGTTTTCCCGTATTATGAAATCAAGTATTATCATTACATTTATCCCGTTAACATAATAAGATACAAAACATATCTATTCTGAGGGGAAATAATTTTGATATGTTTTTTAGAATTTTAGTGTATCACTATTGATTAATACATTTAAATTTAGGGAAATGAAATTAAAATTTGCATTTAGCATCGCTTTTTTATTAGTATGTAGCATGTCTTTTGGTCAAGATTTTGAAAATGATCTCACTTCGGTAAAAACCATTGATGACCAAATTCAGGAAGAGCAATATAGTACTGATAAAATTGCCATGACAGATCGTTTGGTAATACAAGCCCCTATAAGAATTAAGGATAAGGATTTTTATAGCAAGAAAGAGTGGCGAAAAATCAAAAAGCAGCTCAAAAAAAATAAAAAGAGAGTTTCTAATGCAAAAAATAGTATCTATGCTTCTAAGGTTATGGATACTATATACATAGATATTCCGACATATAATACTGGTAGTAGTCAATCTCGTTTATCAGGTTGGTAAACTATTATTAGATCGAAAATATTCTAGGAAAAATTATTTTTTTCAATTACCTTATTTCACTTTAATTAACATATAGTTATTTCTATCTTATATAAAATCTGACGTTTTTCACCATTTTGTGAAATAATAAACAGGTCAATTTTCTTGAAAACAGTACTTTTTTCAAGAAAATTGACCTGTTTATTTCATATTTCAAAACAGCTCTCACTCCTTATTATTACTTGATTAGCTCAATATTTTATGTTTTTTATTAGAAAAAAATAAAATAAAAATTTCACTTCATATTTAGAAAAAAATATGAGTAATCACAGTACTTCTCAGCTCCTTTTAGGGGAAAAATCCCTGTACTATATTGCGGTTTTTCCGTAGTCAAAATTGAATTAGTATAACTATCTTAGTAACTGAAGATCAGATGTTTATTTAATATCTAGATTATTAAAATTAATCTTATTTAAACTTTTATAAATAACTTCAATTTTATACTTATGATCACTAACCCCCCAAAATCTAAAAAAATGAAAATGAAAATCGCTATGACTACAGTAGTATTGCTATGTATAACATATTCATCAATAGGACAAAGTAATACAACTGATTTCAAATCTATTACTATCACTAATAATACGCTACAAAAACAGAACCTCTCTTATACTACTAATTCAATAGAAGCAAATGAAAATGTAGCCCAGCGATCAAAAAACACCAATAGATATAGTGAAAAGGAGTGGAAAAAGATAAGAAAGCAAATCCAAAGGAATAAAAAAAGAGTTTCTAAATACAAAAGCAATGTTTATGCTTCAAAAAAAATAGACACTATATACTTAGACATTCCCTCCCATAATGAAAAATCTCGTTTATCGGGATGGTAAAAGAAATAAAAAAACCGCTCTCACCGAGCGGTTTTTTTATTTTTAAAATGTATTAAACTCATATTTCATCTTCACAGCTTCACTGTTGCATTTTTAAATAGTAATCTACAGAATGTTTCCCCGAACCGTAGAACAAGAAAAATACGCATAATAACAAAATTATACTGGCAATAATAAGATTTGCTACGTTCATTTCTCCCATAAAATTAATAAGAACTGCTCCTATTAATAATGGAAGTTGTGCCGTAACTGACCATCGTGTTAGTAGTCCAAAAGAAATAAGTAAACCTCCTATTAAATGTGCTGGAGCTACATAATGAATTATAATCATAGCCCCTGCAAGGTTTTGAACCGGTTTAATAAGATCTACAAGAATCTGGCTATTACTAATAAAATTTATTCCTTTTATGAATAAGAAAACTCCTAAGGCAATTCTTAATAAATCTAACGGATAATACGTATGTGCATTAGCCCATTTGTTTAATGATTTTATTGTTGGCATGACAAAATGAGTATTGATTAGACCACTATAAGGTACTGATTTTTAATGCAATAAAAAAACACTCAACTAACCAATCTATAGATCACAATATTATCGCCTTGTATATCTAATGTTTCGATACGTACGAATAATAGTATTTCTAAACAGCATAAAAGCTTCTGGCACGATAGTTTTCATCTTCTGATTTGTCGAATTAAGCAAATGATATGCTTGAAGCTTCAGTTCTTCTTCATATTTATAATAATACAAAACTGTTGTACATACACCAATTATAAACAATAATGCTCCTATAAAAGCTTGTACCGGCGTTAAACTGTGATAAAAAAAGCGACTAAGCCCCAATCCGAACCAGCTTCCGTAAAGCACAAAAAAGTGAATTATATAGATAGATAGTGTTCTCCCTCCTATTTTGGTTATCATGTGACTTGTAAAATAGTTTTTCATCAAAATAAATACAGAAAAAAGCATACACACATTTCCTAATCTTATAAATAAGAAATTGTTATAAGCTACTGATTTAAAAATACCGACACCTGTTATACTGTATATCATCATTAATATGGCCGAAGAATAAAACACCAATACCACTCCTACAGATAAAAGTGCTATAATGGCACGAGGGTAAAACATTTTCCGTTTTCCGTA
The DNA here is from genome assembly GCF_900299525.1 of Aquimarina sp. Aq78. Lineage (GTDB taxonomy): Bacteria > Bacteroidota > Bacteroidia > Flavobacteriales > Flavobacteriaceae > Aquimarina. Next base: position 435,212 of record NZ_OMKA01000029.1, read on the forward strand.
TTTCAAAAACAAGCTAGCCATAAAACTACCTATACACACATACCCAAACCAGGGTAGTAACGTAAAAATAGATCCATTTCTACTGGTGAAATAATTTGCAACTGTTTTCGGTAAAAACTCTAATATACATCTACCATACATTGGTTGTAGAAGAAAAATAATCACCCCAATACTTAACACTATATTCTGAAACCAAGCTTCATTAATTCGACACAAAATAAGATATACTCCTATCAACAGTAACAATGATGTACCTATACATTGTAATACATCTACATAAAAAAATGAAGGGTTTACTGTTCCTCTAAAAACTTCATAAAAGCTTAATCGCAATAAATATCCCCAAAAAATAACTTTAACGGCACGTTTTACACCTTTTAAAACCCTTGGATTGTCAATTCCTTTTGTGTTTTGCTTTAGTAGCAAATACGTAAAAATAAAGCCTGTTATTGTAAAAAACGTTGGGGCAGTCATTCCTCTAAAATATTCCCATATCGTATACACAAGATTACTTTTATCCCTGTACACATCTCCCAAAAGAGAATGTACAAAATGTCCCTGAAGCATCATAAGAATAGCAAATGCCCGAATTGCATCAAGAAAATGCAATCGACTAGTACGTTTAGTCATTATTGTGGTCTTTGGTTAGGTTGTTCCCAAAAAACGAGTTTTCGGGTTGTATTATTGCTTAAAAAAGCGCAAATCTAGACAATTTTTCCTGGTTTTCGTATTGATTTTAAGGTGTTTATCTCTAAGTCCTTAATATTTGTAGGATTTTACGCAAGACAATAATGCCATAAAGCACCCTATATCGATAGTTTCAAGACTTTAAACCCATAAAATCATTAAAAGCTCGTGCATAACCCGGCAATTTTAAAAAGGTTAATACGTTAAACAATAGTACTAATAACCAAAATCTTCAATCTATGAATACAAAAGTAATTTTAAGAATTAGAATAATTTTTGGCCTAACCATTTTATTTTTTGGATGTAACAAACTATTTTATTTTATGGATCCACCAGCTCCTTCAACCAAAATAGCTATAAGTTTCTTAAAAGTTTTAGTATCCTCTAAAACTATGATGTTGGTGGCTATTGTAGAAATCTGTGCAGGGGTTGCTTTATTAACCAATAAATTTGCTCCCTTAATGATGGTCATTCTAATGAGTGTATCTGTCAATGCATTTTTGTATCACATTAAACTTGATACCGAAAATTGGATAATAGGTGTTGTGTTCTTGGCTCTAAACATTCTTATGCTATATATCTATAGGGATCACTACAAAGAACTCCTAAAAACACAGTAACAAATAGAAATAAAAAAGATGCCAAAACAGGCATCTTTTTTATTTCTATTAAAGCATTACTTAATTGGTAAGCATAAACTATATAAAACAAATCCTATACTTCACATAAAAAAAGTCAAGTTTTGGCATCTTTATTGGTATCTTTTTCAATAAATAAAAGTCATACTTTATGAAAACTGATACCTATACCAAGTCTATAATTACGATTATTGCTATTTGTCTCGTTATTATTGTAATAAGAGATATTGATATTATTCCAAAAGCACACGCAAACAATGTCCCCACTACAAACTATGGGCTACTCCCTATTAATGATGATGGATCTATAACGGTTCGATTAAGCAATACTGATGAGATCGATGTAAATATTAAAAATATAGATACTTATGATAAACTTAAAATAGATCTTAACAGTATCAGCACACAAGACGAATTGGATATTAATATTGATGAAATAGGAGGAAGTTATGTATCCAGTGGTGGACCAATCAAGGTAAAACTACAAAATTAGCCTCCAGAAATAAAATAGTATTCATTTCTGGAGACATCTATATTGAATATTGGGCTAACTCAAGTATCGTAATAAATTATTATGCTCCTGTGGCTCCTTTTGAAAGATTATCTAAGGCTTTAGAAATGATTGCAAAGACATCATCTTTACCAATAATCTCATGACGAAGTTTTAAAAACTCAGGATCATTGTATGAAACATTGACAACACCTTCATCATCTTGCCATATTAGAATCTTTTGCGGAAGGTCTAATCCTGTAATTTGCGAATTCTGCATCAAAGGAGTTCCTAACTTAGGATTACCAAACATAATCACTCGGGTTGGATTCAATTCTAAATCTACTGATGCTGCATTAGCCTGATGGTCTAATTGTGCTATAATCTTTAGATTAGGATTATTGGTTATGATTTCTACTAATGTGTTATAAGTATCCTCAAAACTTTTAGAGCTTATTTTTGTGATTACACCTTTTGTTTTGGTAATTTCCATTTCTTTTTGTGAATTCGTTTGTACATCTTTGGACGTATCATTTTGATTTTGATTACATGATATCATCACTATTAGCAATAAAACCCCCAATATTTTATATGTTGTCATTATAGTTTTTTTTAGGCTGTGCCTGATTAGTCGTAACAATCTACTCTATAATTACAGATTATATTTTATACTTAAAATCCAGTAACGAGGTTGAACTACATAACTCGAAGTACTACTATACAACTCATTAAAACTATCTCTATTAATACTTTTGGTATCCAATACATTAGTTACAGAAAATTTATATTCCCACTTACTGTCTGGTTTTTGATAAAATAAATCTGCATCCCAGAAGCTATATTCGTTTAATGTAGTTTCTGTATTACGATACTCATAATAATTATAAGATGACTTTAATAAAAAACCTTTAGCAAAAGACCAATCTAGTCGAGCAAATGGTTGACTAGTATAAAATATGTTTTCGGCTCCATTATTATCATAATCATTGACCGTAAGACTGTATCCTAAATCAAAATTAGGTCCTTTTTTAAAATTTGTTGACCATTCTGTCTTATAAGTCTGGGTAAGACTTATACTTTCACTGGGCAAGGTATTCACAATGGTATTGAAAGCAGATCGGTTTATATTTACATTTAACCCTCCTTTTATTTTTCCAAATGTTCGACTAATACTTCCGTTGGCTGAAAAAATTTGATCTGCAACATTAGAATTTATAGGTGTATCTACCCTATTTATACCTGTAATCATACTAGTGTTTTTAATAGGATTACGTCGGTTACTATATGTTAATTGAGCAAAAATATTAGTGTAACTAAACATATTAAAATTGAAATAGTTTATGGAATAATTATCATACAATGAATTTTCCAGGTTTCGGTTTCCCTGAAATAATGAATTATAATTATTAAACACATAACCAGCTGCTAAACGATTAACATCGGTATACTCTGCGGTTATCGAATAATTAAACCGTAGACTTTCACTTTGTCTTAATTGAGCTAAAACAAAAAGATCTGGTAAAACCTGCCATTCGTTCTGGGTTATTTTAGTACCTAATTGTTGATCTTTTAAATCATAATTATGCACACTCACCCCTGGGTTAAACGTAAAAATTCCTTTAATAAACTTATAATGCAAGCCAACATATACATCATTGAAATTATATTTCACCTCATTACTAAATTCATCAGCCTCAAAGTTATTCTGGTTTCCATTATCCAAAATCTGAAAAATACTTGAATCAAAATTTTGAGTACTTAGTGTACTTCCGAACGTAAGATTGAGGTTACTCTTTTTGTTAATCACATAATAGTAATCCAGTTTCGCATCCAATTTACTGGTTTTTACCTCTTTTTTTTGATTGATACTATAGCTTTCAGATTCCTCTAATGGATCAAAAATGTCTGAACCTGGAAGTAAAGGGTCATTTATTTGTGTAAAAACACCTCTAAATGGAATTTCTGCTCGTATTGCATTATAAAAAGGATCTTCTTCTTGAAATAAATGCCGTGCTTCTAAAGAGAAAATATGTTTTGTATTTAATGTATAGTAAGCATTCATATTTTGTTGTATAGAAAATGGAGAGTTTTCAAGTCTCTCATTTATATCTTCAGAAACAGTCGATCTTGTAGATAAGAAAGCATCTTCTTCTTTTTGTTCAGAAAGTTTTCCGAGAATATCATAATCTAATCTGAAACTGCTACTAGGTCTATAACTTGCATTTAGTTTTAATAATCCCAACGTACTTCGCTGCATAGTATTATCAAAAGTTTCTTCAATTGTATTATCTGTAGGATCCTGGGTATCATCAACATAAACTTTTCGGGTATTGGTTATTAAATCTACTTTGTTATCACTCGCAATTCCATAACCACTAATATCCAATTTCTTATTGACCATAAGATTAAAGTTAGCTGCACCAAATTTGGTATTAATCTCATTGGCTCGATTATTTTGTAATGTAGCAAATGCAAGATCATCTGTAGAAATGCTAAAAGATGTACCTCCACTCCCTAAATTTCTAAAACCTCCTGTAAAATTAAAGTAATCCCTCATTGTAAAAGGAACTTCACCAATATCATTAATATCAGTAAGAACATTAACACTGTATTTTGGGCTATAATAAAACAGCTTAGGTTTTACTATATAACGCTCTGTCTCTCCCACTCCTGCGCCAGCAGTTATATCACCAAACCAAAAATTTTTCTTACCTTCTTTCAGCTTAATATTAATAGCCACCTGATCTTGCGAATTTCGTAAACCACGCATCTGTCCAACATCATCATAATTTCGTAATACTTCTACCTTATCCAAAGCATCGGCAGGAATATTCTGAGTGGCCAGTTTAGAATCTCCATCAAAAAAATCCTTTCCTTCTACCATCACTTTAGAAACCGTTTTGCCTTCGACTTCAATTTCACCATCTTCATTAACCTCAACTCCCGGTAGTTTTTCTAATACATCTCCCAATTTTTTTTCTGTACCATTGACAAAAGAATCAGTATTGTAGACTAAGGTATCTCCTTTTACCACTACTGGCATCTCATAAACAATTTCTACTTCATCCAGACTATTTTCTTCAGACCTCATCTCAAAATCAATAACTTCATCATTGGTAGATATAGTAATTGATTTTGTTTCTGCTGTAAGACCAATAAAACTTACTTTCAATATGTATGTTTCATTCGCAGGAACCGAAATTTTATATTTACCCTTATCATTCGTTATTCCGTAGCTGGCCATCGCATTATCCAGTTTCTTATACGCAATCACATTAGCCATTGATATAGGGCTGCCTAATGAATCTTTGACAAAACCTGTGATTTGTACTTTTTGGGCAGTAGATGCCAAGGTTACCCCAAAGAGGAAAACCAATAATCCTAGTTTTTTGTACATTTTATAATGATTTTTATCTATTTCTACAACAAAAGTCATAGAAGCAGTAACTCTTAATGAAGAGGGGAGTTACTGCTATATAATTGTTTTTTTAGATAGAATATCAATTTTATCCTCCGATTCGTATTTCGAAATTACCACCGTTTCCTCGTGTATTCATTCTATCTCTCATTTCTTTCATTTTCTTTTCCATTATTTTTTCAAACTTTTCTTCTGTAACAACCTTTCCCTTTGTAGGCTCTTTGATATCAATTTCCTTTTTTGGATTCAACACCAATTTAGTACTCAGTATACTTTGATCCCCATCATTGATTTCTAATATCAGACCGGGAAGTCCCCAATAATTTCCTGGTCCGTTAGAGATTGGAATCTCTGGGGTATACCAGGCTGTAATCGTAATTTCCTCTTCTTCAGGCTCTGTCATTTCTTCTTCTTCATTATCGGTACTAATCGTCATACTTCGCATGCGTTGTCCCATTCGTTTTGCTGTTGCTTTATAACAAGTATACTTCCCTATTTTTTTTGTTTCATCTTCAAGTTTCCAATCTAATTTTTCTAAATTATCTTTTACCAGAAATAGCTTACCCATCATATCTTGTTTCCTGGCAAAACGTTTTTCTTTAATATTTTTATACAAAATATTAGATGCTCCCGATCCTGCAACTACAATTTGCACTCCCGAAGCTGGTTGTGGTGCCCCCAGATTTTCTTCTTCTCTATATACTGATTCTGTAGTATTAAAATTCAACCTAAATTCTTTTTGAAATTGCTTTTTCAGCATTTCCTGAAGCTGTTTTTGCATATCAGCATTCATTTTAGAATCTTCCATATTAAGATCCATCTTTCTATTCGTCTTATACGTTACAATGCCTTGAAAGTCCTGTGCAAACAAGCTTTCAATCATAAAAAGTAATATCAATATCATAATTCGTATCATAGCTATTATTTTTGATGAAGTGCTTAAACTTTTTTCAATCACTTCGATTAATATGTTACAAATATGAAAACTGAATCCTAACCAGAAGGTTAACCAATGTTAACGTGTGTTAACCGATTGGTTTTATATAAGATAAGAACCTTACTTTTGAAGTATGCGAAAAGGAAGTTACAAGAATATATTATATTTTATCACCGCTGTAATTGTAATTACACTGGGTATACAAGTGTATTGGAATTATAAGAACTATCAAATCGGAAAACAACAATTAATTAATGAAGTACAGATCAGTTTAGACAATGCCGTAAATCAATATTATACTAAACTTGCTGAAGAAAATACAATAGGATTTGTTTCAGATTCTACCAACCTTAAAAATTTCTTAGAAAAAGGAGATTTCAAAATATTATTAAAGAAAATAGATTCTGATACCATAAATTTTAAAAGATTCCAGATTCCGGATAGTATAGATATGACTAGTATATCCATACTTAATGAAGGTGAGCATAAACATAGAAGGAGCAGTAGAAACATATCTGTAACTACTAATAGACTTAATGATAGTACAAATCAAAATAACATATTTGAACAACTGACATCTAAAATTGTAGTTTCGATTACTCAAGATTCACTTCAACTTAAAAAAATAGATTCTTTAGTACAGCAAGAATTTTTACGTAAAAAAATTGCCGTAGATTTTGGACTAAAGTTCAACGATACTTTAGGAGAAAAAAAAGAAACTAAAAGTGACATTGTTAAATCTGCTATTCTAAGCACTTCTTCAAAATCACTATATCTACCAAAAACAAGTTCATTACAATTATTTTTTACTAATGAAAAACTAGTCATATTTAAGAAAAATCTGATCAGTATTACTCTCTCGTTTTTATTAGTAAGTGCCGTGATTGCATGTCTTTTATTTTTACTAAGAATCATTAATCATCAAAAACACCTGGCCTCGCTTAAAAATGACTTAATAAGTAATATAACTCACGAATTTAAAACCCCTATTGCTACTATAAGTGCTGCTCTGGAAGGTATTCAAAATTTTAACCAGGAAAACGATCAGAAAAAGACAAAAAAGTATATCGAAATGTCTTCTGGTCAATTAAACAAGCTTAATACCATGGTCGAAAAAATCCTGGAAACCGCTACATTAGACAGCGATGAATTACAATTAAACCTGGAGGAAATAAATTTAGTACCGCTAATTCAAACCATTGCAGAAAAGCACAAAGTAAATTCGCCTCTAAAAAATATAACCTTTACCAGTTCTCATGAAAATATTAAGAGAAAAATCGATGTGTTTCATTTTGAAAATGCAATAAATAATATTATTGATAATGCCATTAAATATGGAGGGAACATAGTAGGTATTAGTATTACAAATACAGATTCACACAGTATCATAGAAATTAGAGATAATGGTACAGAATTAACCAAAGCTCATAAAGAGAAAATATTCGAAAAATTCTATCGTGTCCCCAAAGGAAATACGCATGATATTAAAGGTTTTGGTATCGGTCTTTTTTATACCAAGACTATAGTCGAAAAACATAAAGGAGCCATACAATTATCATTAGATCAAGGGCTAACAAATTTCAAAATCACTTTACCTAATGACTGATACAATCGAAATACTACTTGCAGAAGATGAACCCTCTTTAGGTCAAATTATTAAAGAGAGCCTGGAAACCAGAAACTTTAAAGTACATCTGGCCAAAAATGGTGAAGAAGCCTATAATTTATATAAATCTGTAAAGCCAAAATTACTTGTTCTGGATGTTATGATGCCTAAAAAAGATGGTTTTACTCTGGCTAAAGAAATTCGACAAGAAGACAACACCATTCCTATTATATTTCTTACCGCTAAGTCTCAAACACAAGATGTCGTAGAAGGATTTACTATTGGAGGTAATGATTATCTAAAAAAACCCTTTAGCATGGAAGAATTAATTGTAAGAATCAATAATTTACTTCACCGCATTACATTGCAACAGAGTGCAGAAGTTATTAGTATTGGTCAATACACTTTTGATTTCCCTAAACAATTACTTACTTATAAAGAAGAAACACTACAACTCACCCATAGAGAAGCTCATTTGTTATTTCACCTTATTAAAAACAAAAATCAAGTACTGGATCGTTCAGTAATTCTTAAAAAACTTTGGGGTGATGATGATTTTTTTAGTGGTAGAAGTATGGATGTATTTATCACTAAACTTCGCAAAAAACTAAAACAAGATGAATCCATCCAAATTATTAATGTAAGAGGATATGGATATAAACTAGTATGCTAAAATCAATTTTTGTGCGTTACTTATATTGATTAAACGAGCACTTAAGTTTCTAAAATATGCATCTTACCGAAATTCTTTTCTATCCCTTTTATGTTCGTCATAAAATCCACTATATTTACGCCCACACTTTAACGTACATTTTTACAAAACACCTCAAGAAAAACAATCAACTATGCATATAGCAATAGCTGGAAATATCGGAGCCGGAAAAACTACATTGACCCGATTACTTGCTAAACATTATAAATGGGAAGCTCATTTTGAAGATGTATTAGAGAACCCTTATCTAGAGGATTTTTATAATAAAATGGAGCGTTGGTCTTTTAACCTTCAGATTTATTTTCTTAATAGTCGTTTTAGACAAATATTAGATATTCGCGAAAGTGGAAAAGATATTATTCAGGATAGAACGATCTACGAGGATGCCTATATTTTTGCCCCAAACTTACATGCAATGGGGCTTATGACCAATCGTGATTTTGAAAACTACAGATCTCTTTTTGATCTTATGGAAAATGTAGTCGAAGGTCCTGATTTATTGATTTATCTTAGAAGTAGTATTCCTAATCTCGTAAATCAGATTCATAAACGTGGACGTGAATATGAAAATACAATTAGTATTGATTATCTAAGCAGGCTTAATGAACGATATGAAGCTTGGGCACATGATTATGATAAAGGCAATCTTCTTATTGTGGATGTAGACAATATTAATTTTGTGGATAATCCAGAAGATCTGGGGAACATTATAAACCGTATTGATGCCGAACTAAACGGGTTATTTTAATCTTTGAATCAAGATGGATTTTAATGCACTCTTTCAATTTTTACAAGGTTTACAGGCCAATAATCATAAAGAATGGATGGATGCTAATAGAAAACAGTATCAAATTGTTCGTAATTCATTCATACAATGGTTAGATGAATTGGATGTGAAATTAGCTGCAATCGACCCCAATTATTATCATACATCAGGTAAAAAAGGTATTAATCGTATTAATAATAATTTACTTTTTCACCCAAATAAACCGGTTTATAAAGATCATTTTGCTGCAGGATTGGATCAACGTACCAAACAAGGTGATTTTTATATCCAAATTGGGATTAACGAATGCGAATTGGCTGGTGGTTATTGGAGGCCAGAGAACAAAATGCTTAACAGTATTCGAGAAGCGATTGATTACAATGGTGAAGAACTAGTTAAGATTTTGAACAAAAAAAGTTTCAAACACACTTTCGGAGGAATGTACTTAGATAAGGATAAACTAAAAACTACTCCCAAAGGCTACCCTTCTGATCATGAATATATCGATCTGCTGCGTCATAGAACATTTGCTGTAATCCATCCCATAACTAAAGAAGATATCCTTAGAGAAGATTTTATGAATAAGGTGATTACTGTGTATAAAGAAATGCTTCCGTTTAGGCGGTACTTTAATCAGGCTGTTACCGTATAGCTGTTAAAAGTAAAAATCAACATGGTACTTTGTTGTTTTTACCAGTTTTTATTCTAATTAATTTTCTTAATTAAATATGCCATAATCATTGCCGTAGCCCCAGTATTACTATTGATAAAGTGACCAGAAATCATTCCTGTTTTTTCTCTAAACTTTTTATCCTCGACAAGCTTATTTAGTACCTGGTCAAATTCATCTGCACTTGAAACCGAAAATAGCCCAGCCAATTTTTGAAGCTGCTTGGCCTCTCTAAATTTTTCGAAATTTTTACCAATAACAATAGGGATTCCAAAAGTTGCTGGTTCTAAAATATTATGTAATCCTCCCGTTCCCATAGCTCCGCCTACATACGCAACATCACCATAACTATATATTCGGGATAAATACCCAATAGTATTCATTATAAACACCTGCTGATCTTTCAGCACTATTCCTTCTTTTTCAGAATATAAAACGGTTTTCTTTTTAATCTTTTGTTTTAATGCATTTGTACTACTATCTTTTATTTCGTGAGGAGCAATAATAAAACAAACTTCATCCGAAGCACGGTTTATATACTCCATAAAAATTTCTTCATCTTCTGGCCATGAACTCCCCATCACTATACAAAGTCGTTCATTAATAAATTCTGAAATAAAATCAACATGGTTATCCATTTCAATTTGGTGTGACACACGATCAAAACGTGTATCTCCACTCAAAGTAACATTAGTAAAACCTTGCTTTTCTATTAGCGTTTGGGATATTTTATCCTGAACAAAAAAGTGATCTACGGTCTGCAAAGCTTTTCTCATAAAACCACCATACCATTTAAAAAATGCCTGATCTTCTCTAAATGCAGCAGATATAAACACTGCTGGAATGTTTCTGCTTTGTAGTACTTTTAAGTAATTAGGCCAAAATTCATATTTTACAAAGACAGCCAGTTCAGGTTTTACAAGCTGAATAAACCGAATAGTATTTGCATTTGTATCCATAGGCAGATACACTATAATATCAGCCAAAGTGCTATTTTTTTTGGCTTCGTAACCTGAAGGGGAAAAAAAAGTGACTACTATTTTATGAGTAGGATACTTTTTCTTTAGCGCCTCTATTACAGGAACACCTTGCTCGTATTCTCCCAAAGATGCACAATGAAACCAGATAATACGATCTTGAGCAGGAAAATATTTCTCAAGAGTTTCAAAAACTGTTTTCCTTCCGTTAGCAAACAATTTGAGTTTAGGGCTTAACAAACCTATTATAGGAAGTACCCCATTAAATATTGCAATAAAGATGTTATATAAAATGCCCAAGAATGATAATTTTTATGAATTGCTAAAATACATTTCTTCCTATTAAAAAAGGTAATTATCCATCACAAAAACCTTATTCTAAGGGTTAAGGCAAATGCATTAATATTTAATTTAAAGTGAATAAAACTTAACAAAATGATCTTTTTTACAAAAGAAAAGCAACAAAATAGTTAAATTAACATCAACTATTACACAAACTCTATATTTATGAAATTAAAACTTACTTTAATTGCATTATTTTCATGTGCAATATTATGTTCTCAAAACTTTGACGAAGTACAGCTTCCTAAACCAGACAAGGTATCTCCCTTTTTTATTGGCCCCTTGTTTAAATCCACAATTCATTATGGCGCCACTCCTCCTAATTACAATGGAAAAATAATCCTTTTTAACCATGGTTATATAGATCTTAATCAATCTCAGTTTCTGTTTAATAATTCCTTTTATCAAGAAACATACAATGAAGGATATCAAGCAGTTTTTGTTGCCACTACCAGAGGTGGAGGAATCTGGATAAACGGAAAATTATTAGCAGAATCTATTGATATTGTTACCCAAAAATTTAATGTAAATCAGGTATATCTGGTTGGACATAGTAATGGTGGCAAAGCTTCAGAAGCAGCAATGTTCACTTATAAAAAAAAGGATAAAGTAGCATTGGCTTTTGCTCTTGGAACTCCTTTTTGGGGAACATATCTGGCAGATATTTCTCAGATGCCCTGGTTAAACTGGGCATGGAAACTTACTGGATTAAATGAAGGAGCACAAACCTCGACTACATATTATTGTAGAGATGTAGTACGACCATATCTGGATAATCATCCGGATAACGAACCAGAAAAGTTTATTGTATTGGGAGCTTCTGGTTTTTATAAAGGATCTACCATTGCTGCTCCAGCTTTTTTACTAACGGGAGGGTTTCTATTCCCAATTCAAGGAGCTAATGATGGAGTAGCACCGTATAAAAGCACACTTAGACCTGGTGCAGAATATGTCTTCAGAAAAAATGATCCCAGAGCAATTATTGATCACCTTGATATTAGTTTTGGGCAGTTTAGTTGGTCTTATATAAAATCTTATATCGAAAATCGTTCTCTAAAAAGTGCTATTGTACCCGATAGTAAATTCGATAACTCCAAAATAAAAAGTAACTATTATATTATTTATTCTGAAAATGAATATGATCAAATACTACTGGATAAGGGTTCTAGTTACGCGGTAGCCGAAGTTATACATGAAAATCCAACTGCTAGTTTTGAAGTTTTTGATAAAAACCTTCAAAAATTGAATATTCGCAAAAGCTCTAGCCATGAAAATCATAAAACCATTATTCCTATTTCCGAAAATAATACAACCTTAAAAAGTAATTCTCGATTTACGGCATTTATCAAACAAAACAGTGGAATATTAATGTCTCTAGAGCAACTTTCTATGAGTAGGTATCCAATACTAAAAGTTGATTTATACTCGGATAAAAAAGATTCTGAATTATTTTTAAACACTCAAGTTCATGGTGTAATACTCAAAACTTCAGAAATAGATGGTACACCAGTACAAAGTGATCCCGAGATGATTACATTTAATGAGAATGACCATAGCTTCTATTTTAACACTAAAAATCTAGAAAAAGGAGTGTATAGTTTATTTCTGAATTCAGAAAATAAAAATAATTTCAGAAGAAGTATTATTTCTGGATTTGTAGTTGGAGATGTTGAAAACAGTTTAAATGAGATCGAGGATGAGAGTCACATATATAAATCCGAAAAAGCAATTTGGATAACACCAAATTCAGTCAAAAATCAAGCATTTTTATCTGTTCGGGGGCATGTTTTACCAGATCCATTTTCTATAAAAATATACGATATCACAGGAAAAGAAATTAAGAATTTCAGTATTCGAACAAATCAAAATTCACAATATCATATTTCAGAAAAACTGAAAACATTACACAGCGGCGTTTATTTTCTTAATATTCAAGGTTTTAAATCTATTAAATTTATTAAAGAATAAATTCATGCTCATATATTGTTTATCGTTAATAAAAATTATATCAAAACCTTGTATCGCATTGGCAATAGCATCAATATTTTGTACTTTCGTAAGGTTACAATAAAACATTTATGAAGAAGATACAAATGGTTGACCTTAAGGGTCAATATCAACAAATCAAAGAACACATAGATTCATCTGTTCTCGACGTTATACAATCTACAGCTTTTATTAATGGCCCAGAAGTACATAGTTTTCAAAAAGAACTAGAAGATTATCTAGGTGTAAAACATGTTATCCCTTGTGCTAATGGTACAGATGCATTACAGATTGCAATGATGGGATTAGGCCTTCAACCTGGTGATGAAGTAATTACTGCAGATTTTACTTTTGCTGCAACAGTAGAAGTAATTGCATTGCTACAACTTACTCCTGTTCTGGTAGATGTTGAACCTGATTCTTTTAATATTGATCCCGAAGCCATTAAAAAAGCAATTACTCCAAAAACGAAGGCTATTGTACCTGTACACCTATTTGGGCAATCTGCCAATATGGATGCTATTATGGCTATTGCCAAAGAACATGATTTATATGTAATTGAAGATAATGCTCAAGGTATTGGAGGAAGTTATCATTCTAAAGATGGGGGTACTTCAAAATCCGGAACCATAGGTCATGTAGCGTCTACCTCTTTTTTCCCTTCTAAAAACCTAGGATGTTATGGAGATGGTGGTGCTATCTTTACTAATGATGATGATCTGGCTCATACCTTACGTGGAGTAGTAAATCATGGAATGTATAAAAGATATCATCATGATGTTGTGGGTGTAAATTCTCGTTTAGACTCTATACAAGCAGCAGTGTTAAGAATAAAACTTCCTAATTTGGATCACTATAATAATGCCCGACGGGAAGCAGCAAAAAAATATACTGCGGCTTTTGCCGATCAGGAGCATATTATTACTCCAACTATTATTGACAAAGAAGACACACATGTGTTTCATCAATATACGCTTAGAGTGGTCGATATAGATCGTGATGCTCTGGCTAAACATTTAAATGATAATGGAATTCCTTGTGGCGTTTATTACCCTATCCCTCTGCACAGTCAAAAAGCATATCAGGATGAACGCTATAATGAAACTGATTTCCCTATAACTAATCAGTTGGTAAAAGAAGTTATTTCTTTGCCAATGCATACAGAATTGGATGATGAACAAATTGATTTTATCACCAAAACGGTTATTGATTTTGTAGGCAAATCTGTAACAATCTAAAGCATTAAAAAAATATAAGACGAAGTCAAAAAACATTAAAGAAAAATTTCTTTAATGTTTTTTTGGCTTTGTTTGAAATAATAGAAGAAAAAGAAATCTATCTTCTAAAAATCTAATTTAATCTCTTAAACTTATTCCTTTTTCATGGATTCCCTTTGCATTTGTTATAACCTTGTTGATCACAGTCTTTCTAAAATTCCCCTTTTACCAGAAGCATATGTTGTACCAATAACGAATGGCCATCTTGGCTATGTAGAAAAACAAGCAACCCCCGAAACTTTAGAAAGCTACGAAATCACATTTCATGACACTCCTCATGAGCAATTACTAGAGATATGCTCATCCTTAAAAATCAAAGCATTAGAACAACAATTTATGCCTGTAAAAAGGAGAAAAAGCTTAACCTTTTCAGAGGTATTAAAAGATCCAAAAATAAACGAAGTTGTACTTGATTATATAAGTAAAAAATTATCTGTTTTCTATTCCTTGATTGTTTCGCATCAATATGCAATAACTATTAATGCCCAGAGAAAAGATCCTTTCGAAAACCATAAATTATCAATTGGCAATACTACACTAAAGCCTATTCTCGAATTCACTAAGATAGATGAAGGCATTGAATATGCTTTTTCTCTAAAAAACAAAGACGCTCTCATTATTCCTAAAAATAATGATATCCAAATATTACTTAACGAGCCTTCGTGGATTATAGTAGATAAATACTTATACCAAATTGAAAATCTAAATGCCAATAAATTAAAACCTTTTTTTGATAAAGAAAAAATTACCATTGCACGTAAGCATATCAAAATTTACTTAGAAAAAGTAATCATACCTATAATCAAAAATGTAGATGTTATAACCCATGGTTTTGATATTATTACACATAAAAATATAGCATCATATGGAATAGAAATTATCCAGGATTTTATTCAGAACACTTATGTAATTAAGGTTATTTTTGAATATAACACTATTCGTTTTGATTATAATAGTACAAAAACTACAGTTTCTAATGTACGTTTCGAAAATGATGATCAAATTCAAATTATTCAAACCAAACGCAATCCAGAAGCAGAACAAGAAATCATTAACCTACTAACATCCAAAGGACTACAGGTAAACAATAATTTATTACTAGAGACTAAAGCCTCTGATGATCCTTTTGAAATTCTAAATTGGTTAAAATTGAACAAAGCCCAATTAGAAGCAGATGGTTTTGAGATAAAACTACCTTTATTAGACGAGAGAACAATTAATCTTGCTCCACATACTATTGAGATCGGTAGTCAACAAGAGAATGATTGGTTTGATATTAAAGGAGTTGTTACTATAGGGAATCACGAAATTCCTTTTTCAAAATTTGTAACATATATCAAGCAAAACAATCGTTTTTTTCCAATTGATGAGGATCAGGTTTTTATTATCCCTAACGAATGGATGACACGATATAAAAAACTTGTAGATTTTGGTCAGATACAAGATAAAAGTGTACGTATCACCAAAAGTAACTACATCCTGTTAAAAGATATTATTCCACCAGAAGAAATTAGTATAGAAGACTCTACCAGTCATCTTTATGAACCATCACCTAAACTTAAAGCAACATTACGCCCTTATCAGGAAGAAGGAGTGCAATGGCTGGTCAATCATCATTACAATAAATTAGGTGCCTGCTTAGCAGATGATATGGGGTTAGGAAAAACCTTGCAAACTATTGCGATGCTGGTTTATGCAAAAGAACGACTAGAGCCTATAGATAAAAAGCTTGAAAAAATTCGGTTAGACTTATTTATCGACCCTCTAGAGGTAAAAACCTATCTCAAAGCTTTGATCGTACTCCCCTCTTCTCTGGTATTTAATTGGGCACAGGAGATATTAAAGTTTGCTCCGCATCTCAATATTGTTAAATATACAGGTCCTGATCGTAAAAAAATCACTCCGTACCTAGAGACCTACGATGTTATTCTCACGACTTATACTACAGTATCAAAGGATATCGCTGCTTTAGAAAAGGTAAATTTCACCTATCTAATCACAGACGAGAGTCAACAGATCAAAAACAAAGAATCTAAAATATTTCAGGCGATAAATAATATACATACTACCCATAAGATTTCTCTGAGTGGTACACCGATAGAAAATTCATTATCTGATCTTTGGTCTCAGATGGAATTTATTAACCCGGGAATGTTAGGCAGTTATCCATTTTTTAAGGATCGCTTTAAAACTCCGATAGAAAAACATCAAGATCCAGAATGTATCAAAGAGTTAAAAGTGTTAATAGAGCCTTTTATACTAAGAAGAACCAAAGAACAGGTTGCCAAAGATCTTCCCGAATTATCAGAACAGACAATATACACAGAAATGCTTTCTGAACAGGAAAAGCAATACGAATCTCAGAAATCGGCAGCCAGAAATCTATTACTAGGTATTGATTCTGCATCAACAAATAAGATCCATATTCTTAATACACTAACCAAACTTCGCCAGATTGTAAATCATCCTAAACTTGTAGACGATAAAACAAAAGATTTATCAGGAAAATTTCAGGATGTTACTCATTACCTTGACACACTGGTCAAAGCCAACAAAAAAGTGCTCGTATTCAGTTCCTTTGTATCCCATCTTGACTTATACCAGGAATGGTGCTTGGCAAATAACGTATCTTATTTAACATTAACCGGGCAAACTAAGAGTGCTGATCGAGAAGCTATTGTAAATGAGTTTCAGAAAAATGATGATATCAATTTATTTTTCATTTCATTAAAAGCAGGTGGTGTTGGATTAAACCTTACCAAAGCATCTTATGTAGTATTATTAGATCCATGGTGGAATCCATTTATTGAAAAGCAAGCAATTGCCAGAGCTCACCGTATAGGACAAACTAATAATGTGATGGTCACGCGATTTATTACCAAAAATACTATCGAAGAAAAAATACTACAGCTACAAGAAAAGAAAAAAGGTCTATCTGATGAAATTATTGATATTAATGCTATCCCTCAGTACATAGAACAAAATTTAGAAGAGCTACTAAAATAATTTGATACTATTTACAAAAAAACCTAAGGCTTCACAAGTTTTAAAAACCTGTGAGGCCTTAAATCGATTCCCATATTTCTAAAAGAAATCATAATCAACCTCTTAATCACAACAATTTATTTTAAATTGTTCCTTTTCTATATTCAAAACTCAATTTTAATTTATAGTAATTTTTCACACCATCACTTATGAGATATCTATACACAGTGCTTTTTGTTTTTATAAGTACGACCATTTTAGCTCAAAACACGTATTTGCAATGCGGAAAACTAATCGATACAAAAGCAGGTAAAATCCTTACCGAAAAAACGATTGTCGTTTCTGGAAATAAAATTATTAAAATCGAAAATGGCTTTGTAGTCGGTAAAAAAGATGATATCACTATAGATCTTAAAAATAAAACAGTGATGCCCGGTTTGATCGATATGCACGTACATCTAGAAGGTGAAACAAATCCAAAGGCATATCTTCAAAAATATACCGATAGCGAAGCAGATGTCGCTTTTAACTCAGTTCAGTTTGCTAAAACAACACTAATGGCAGGTTTTACCACAGTAAGAGACCTGGGAGGGAGCGGAGTAAATATTTCGCTTAAAAAAGCAATTAAAAGCGGACGTATAAAAGGCCCCAGAGTATTTACAGCTGGCAAGTCCCTGGCTACCACTGGTGGACATGCAGATCCTACAAACGGAAGTAAAAGATCATTAATTGGTGATCCAGGCCCAAAAGAAGGCGTAGTAAATAGTATCGAAGATGCTAAAAAAGCAGTACGACAACGCTATAAAAATGGTGCAGATCTCATCAAAATTACAGCTACCGGAGGTGTATTGAGTGTAGCAAAAAGCAGCTCTAATCCTCAATTTACTGTAGAGGAGATTAAGGCTATATGCGAAACCGCAAAAGATTATGGGTTTCATGTTGCAGCGCACGCACATGGTGATGAGGGAATGCAACGTGCTATTCTGGGTGGTGTAAAAACTATTGAACACGGTACATTAATGAGTGAGAAAACGATGGATTTAATGAAACAGCATGATGCATATCTCGTACCTACCATTACCGCAGGAAAAGAGGTTACCGAAAAAGCAGCTATTGATGGGTACTACCCTGCTATTATTGTTCCTAAAGCATTAGAGATCGGTCCAAAAATCCAAAATACATTTAAAAAAGCATATGATCGTGGTGTAGGTATCGCTTTTGGTACGGATGCAGGAGTATTTAAACACGGACAAAACGGAAAAGAGTTTGGTTTTATGGTCGAAGCGGGTATGCCTGCAATGGCAACTATACAAAGTGCTACTACTACCAACGCCAAAATTCTGAATATGCAAGATCAGATCGGGCAAATTACTCCCGGTTTCTTAGCCGATATCGTAGCAGTAAATGATGATCCAACCCAAAAAATAAATACTATGGAGAATGTAGTCTTTGTAATGAAAGACGGAAAAATATATAAGAAATAGTAGGTAGTGCCTGATCGGAAATAGATCCCTATTAGATTTGTTTCTTTTTGCGCAATTTCAATTTATTTTTTATCACCTGATGCTAAGGCATCTGTGTCAAAAAAGAAAATCAAAATTCCATCAAAAATAATTCAAATCATAAAAATCGCCTATTTCAGACCAGGCACTAGGTAATGAAAAAACTCATTGGTTCTATTGTAATACTTGGAGCTCTGGTACTATTAACCAGTTTCTTTTTTGTTAAGAAATCAGAAACCCAAGTTGAAAAATCCAGGTTTTTAAGCTACGAGGTAAACCCATTGCAACAGCAACTACATTTCTATTGGAAAAATGAGAATATTAATACTTACAAAAGCTTTCAAAATTTAAAATCAGAACTTGAAAAAGAAAACAAGGAATTGGTTTTTGCAATGAATGGGGGGATGTATAACAAAGACCTATCCCCTCAAGGGCTTTATATTGAAAATGGAGAAACCAAAGCCAGGATTGACACATCTCAAAGTGGCTATGGTAATTTTTATCTTCAACCCAATGGGATATTCTATTTGACTAAAAAAAACAAACCCGTCATTTGCATCACAAAGATGTTTACGGGTAGTGAAAGTATCAAATATGCCACACAATCTGGCCCTATGCTCTTGATTGATGGAAAAATCCATCCCAAATTTAGAGAAGGGTCTTCTAATGTTCATATTAGAAACGGAGTAGGAATCTTACCCAATGGGAATTTACTTTTTGCCATCTCTAAAGAGAAAACAAACTTTTATGATTTTGCTTCCTATTTTAAACAAAATGGTTGTAAAAACGCATTGTATCTGGATGGGTTTGTATCCAGAGTATATTTACCCTCTAAAAACCGGAATCAATTAGACGGAAACTTTGGCGTAATTATAGGAGAAACAAAATAATATATATACTAGCTTCAAGTTTAAAGTTTAGTATTTGACTTTACACAATCCACACCTCTGGTTATCCTCCATAACCATTAAGAATTTTCATTTTTTGACCTTTTGTATAGAATCCAAAAGTAAATCCTACGGGTTCGGCATATACAAAACTTTGTAGCGTGATATCATACTCAATAGGAGCATTTAAAGTTTTCATGGTATTAATCATGCGATACAGTTTGGTTTTGGAGATTCCTAATTTAGAGATCAATTCTTCTGGTGATCCCGTAGCTTGCATGCGAATGAGTTGATCCATTCGCTCTATCAATTGTATTTGCTTTACCATTAAATTCATAACTATAGATTAAAAATGTACACTGTACTACGAAATATGAGAAATTGCTTTTTTAAATAGTATTCTTTATGGTTTTGACATCGTAATAAAAATCGAAATTATGGTTTTTCCGTAAGAGATAAATACAGATATCTGTAAACTCAGGTCTATTTTAAATTTTGTCTAAAGACATTTACATTCGACATTAAATATTTGAGGCCAGTACTACACAATAGTATTCAGAACTGTAAAAAAAATAATACTTTTATACCATGAACCTGTAATCAAAGTATATGATACCGATCAACGAACTTCTTATATTTGCCCTTGCCTCTCTAGTTATGGTTTTATCTCCCGGACCTAATATGATCTACCTTATTTCGAGATCCTTATCCCAAGGAAAACAAGCTGGGATTATCTCTCTTTTTGGAGTTATCTGCGGATTTTTATTTCATATTCTTATGGTATCGTTTGGGTTAACTGCCATATTCTTTGCAGTGCCTTATGCTTTTGTGATTGTTAAATTCCTGGGAGTTGGTTATTTATTATATTTGGCATACAATACTATTAGATCTGGTGGTACTAAAATATTCGACACCGATCGTTCTTTAAAAGAAGACAAACCTTTTAAGCTATTTAATATTGGGCTTCTTACCAATGTACTCAATCCCAAAATGGCATTGTTTTACTTGTCATTTTTTCCTCAATTTATCAAACCAGAATACGGATCAATTTTAGGGCAAAGTTTTCAATTGGGGATCATACAGGTTATTATTAGTTTTTCAATTAATTTCGGTATCGTTATTTCTGCAGCAAAAATGGCGGATTGGTTTGCCAAAAACCCATTATGGGTAAGGGTTCAAAAGTGGTTTATGGCTTCTGTATTAACAGGATTAGCAGTAAAAATAGCTTTCGCGAAAGCGAAATAATAAATTCAGTTCAAAAGTAAAACCTCCTATTTGAATTGAATGCTATATTTGTAATCTATGACATACTTAAAACTTAATAAATCAGATTATAAGCTTCTTATATTTTACTTTGTTCTGGCTACTCTCTGGGATGTCATTAGATACTATATTTTGGATATGTCATTATTACAATATATAGTAAACTTGCCTCTTTTTTGGGTAAAAACAATTATCCTACTCTTTCTTTTTAAGTACCTCATCATAGAATTACTGGTTAAGAGTAAAAAGTATGTTCTGTTTTTTATTTTGGCACTGGGAAGTGTTATTTTAATCGGTTTTGGATCTCTTATCATTGAGTTTTGGTCTAATGGTAATCCACTAGATTTTTCAGACATGAGTAATCGTTTGTTTTTTAAAAGCTACTATAATTCTGCAATAGATATTGCTATGCCTCTAGGGTTATTGTTGGGTAAAAAGTACTATGAAAACTTTATAAAAGTTAATCAAATTGAAAAAGAACAACGAGAAACAGAACTTAAGTTATTACGATCACAGTTTGATCCTCATTTTTTATTTAATAGCTTAAATACTATGGATGCGCTTATTGATTCTTCTCCTCAAAAAGCAAAAGTGTATACTGCGCGATTAGCTGCATTATATCGTTACCTAATCCAAACCAAGGATCAGGAAGTCGTCTCTTTGAAAGAAGAAATCAAATTAGCCGAAAACTATTTCTTTCTTATCAAAACACGATTTGGGCATTCTTATGAATTTAAAATACCCGAAACCAACCTTCCAAAAGATAAATATCTACCTACCGGCGCGCTACAAACGGTTATTGAAAATGCAGTAAAACACAATAAACCAACTAATGATCAAATCATTACTACACAAATCACGATTACCGAAGATCTTATCCTGGTCAAAAATAATACCTCAAACACTTCAGAAACTAATCATTCTTCAGGAAGCGGACTACAGAATATAAAAAAACGGTATCTTTTGCTTTCTGATAGAAAAGTAACAATTGAAGAAGATAAAGCGTATTTTACTGTTTCGCTACCACTTTTAACATTAAAAGACTAAAACCACATCGTTGATCCTATGCATATTCTGATTTTAGAAGATGAAATTCCGGCTTATGAAAAACTTGAACTATATCTTACCGAGTATTTTGAGTCACATCTTACTTTAGATTGGTCCAGGTCAGTAAATGAGGCCACAGCTTTGTTTTCTAAACACCAGTATGATTTAATCCTTTCAGATATTCAATTATTAGATGGCAATGCATTTGATCTCTTTGATCAAATACCAATATCTTCTCCTATTATCTTTTGTACAGCTTATGATACGTTTCTATTAGATGCTTTTAAAACTAATGGCATCGCATATATCCTAAAACCTTATTCAAAAGAAGAGCTTTCTGAAGCACTTCGTAAATATGAAACTCTTATTGCATTACCAAAAAACACGCCTTCGGTAGACAAAAATGTTTTTAAAGAGCTTAAAGAATTAATGACTCCCGAAAAAAGACAATTCCTAAAACGTTTTGTGATTAAAAAAGGAAATGGTATCAAGTTGATTGATACAAGTACAATATCCTTAATCGAGGCTTATGGAGATTTTTGTAAGATCACAGATATAAAAGGCAATATACATAGAGCAACGCAAAAAATAGGCACTCTAATCGATCAGTTAGATCCAAAAGTTTTCTTCAGAATTAACAGAAGTCAAATGGTTAATATCAATCACATCAAGGCAATGGACAGCCATAGCAAAAACAGATTATTAATTATCCTGGATGGAGTTGAGCAAAGTGTAATCACTAGCTCCAGTACAACTTCTGCATTCAGAAAATGGGTGCAATTTTAAGCGAGTACGTACTTTAATTCTTCAACGGTAAAAAGAAACGCTTTACTGTTCTTTTACCCCAATTCATCACTATTTTAAGATTAGCTTTGGGGCTATATGCTATATTTAACTCAGGTTATTACTAAAAATATGAGAAATAAAATTGTAGTCGTATTGATTAGTTTTTTAATGTACCATGGATTTGGGCAAGAAAACGAATCTTATTCTAAATTATTAAAAGAAGCCTGGGGTCTATACCAATCTAAAGAATTTTATAAATCCGGTCAAAAATATACAGAAGCGTTCGATGTATTAGGCAGTCAATCAAATATGTCTAACAAAGAGGTTTCTAATCGATTTAATGCTGCATGCGCCTGGGCATTGGCAAAAGAATCAGATGCTGCATTTCTGCAATTACTTAAAATAGCAAAAAAAGGAAAGTTTTCTAATTATAAGCAGCTAACGAGTGATAACGATTTAAAATCTCTATATACTGATCCAAGGTGGAAAGAAGTCACAGAAATTGTAGCAGCCGAATATGAAAAAATTAAACCTTTATCTAAGGAAGAATTAAAATCAATTTTCAAAAAATATAAAGATGCTCACCAAAAAGTCTTCAAAAAAGGATCTACAGTAGCAGACGTAGACTTTTTATATCGTTTTTACACAACAGATTTTGAATATAACCACCCCGGATATGGCGGTATTTATTCCAGAGAATTGCTTTATAACAATACCGTTAAATACTTAAAAAAAGGTAGTTATAATGATTTTCCAAAAAGCAAAATTGTAAATATAATTATTGGATTAAACGCTATTGTTATAGAAGAATTACAAGAGGATGAAACCGAAAGTACAATGACGCTTATAAAATTTAGAAAAGATAAAATCTATTATATCGAAGAATATTGGTAATCATGAATCAATCATTGATCCTTATGATTTGGTAGTAAGAACAAATCAATTATTAGTAAAAAAACCTCATCAATCACATTATGAAAACGAATAGTTTCTCTATAATTACAATCCTTTTATTCACATTTATTTTCACTGGGAAAGCGCAACAATCTCATGAATCGTCATTATCCAAAATCTCCTCTTCTCCTATCACTTATGCAGAAAAGATTACTTTTCATTCTAAGATACTGGATGAAAATAGAGTCATGAATATTTATATTCCCGAAAGTTTTCATGAAGCTTCAAAAGATCATACATATCCTGTAGTGATGATAAGCGGTTCTCATGGTGTTAAGTTTTTTCAAATGATATCTGGAGTTATACGACATCTAAGTTCTGTTACTCGAATGCCCGAAGCTATTGTTATTAGTTTTGAAGAAGAAACACATTATGCTCCTAATGTATATAATAATGGCATGTGGGGAAACAGAGAGAAACTTGAATTTAATGCCGATCCAGATAAATTCACAAAACACCTTAAAGAAGAACTATTTCCGTATTTAAAAGAACAATATCGCGCTGCTGATTACAGAATGATCATTGGAGTATCAGGAAGTAGTGTATATCCACTACACACATTTGCAAAGGAACCAGATCTGTTTCAGGCACATATTACTGTTGCTACAGCAGATATGATTGGTATGGGTTACCAACCCAACACTACCTTCATAGATGCTTTTGAAGAAAGTTTTGTTAAAAACCCCAATCGTAAAGCACAATTCTACCTGGGTGTCTCCGAAAATGATATTAGTAAAAACAAACCCTATATCAAGAATATGGAAGAGTTGAAAAAGCGCTTGTCTCCATTTACTTCGAAAAACTTAAACCTAAAAGTTGAAGTGATTCCTAATGAAGATCATTATGCATGTATCATAAAAGCACTGCTTTCTTCAATAGAAATGATTTTTCCGAAAGAAAAATGGTCTCCAAGGTTTAGGGATATCATAAAACAACCAGGGAATGCTTTAAAGAATATTGATGTTTATCACCAAAAGCTATCAACAACATATGGCTTTTCTATTTTACCAAAAGCTGAACGATGGAATAGTGTAAATTCTTTACGATTTATTGGTAGAAAATTATTACAAGATGGAAGAGTTAAAGAATCTATAGAGGTTTTTAAACGACGAATACAGTATCGCCCTCAATCTCCATGGGCATATAGCAGTCTATCTGAAGCATTAGAAAAAAACAATCAACTCAATGCTGCACTAGAAGCACAGCAAAAGGCATTGCAACTCGCCAAAGAATATGATACCGAATACCTATCTGTATATGAAGAGCAATTGGCTAAAATTAAAACCAAACTTGAGAAACAAGATAAACGATAATTTATACCCGTTGTGCATTTTAAGATTAATACTATAAAAAAAGCGTCAATTCGAGTGGTTTTTCATAGTGAAACGAAGAAAAATTGTATCGAGAATAGCTTTTTTGATCCCAAATCCTATTCTCGATACACTTCTTCCTATGGTCGAAGCACTCGAATTGACGAATTTGGGATCCAAAAATATCAAAATGCACAACAGGTTAATTTCTATTATGTTATACATATCATCTATGAATATTAAACATCTATTTTTATTATGTATCCTAATTAATTTAATTTTCTGTTCTTCATTCTCGCAAATCCAGATAACAGAAAATACTATAGGAAAAAACTTTGTAATTCCTTCTAAAATACTAAATGAAGAAAGAAAAATTCAAATCTTTCTACCAGAAGATTATGATAATTCTTCAAAAAAATATCCAGTAATTTACATATTAGACGGGCAACGGCTTTTTCTTCATGCAGTAAGTTTATCACAATCCTTTAAAAAATTTAAACTCACCCCAGAATGTATCATTGTTGGGATTACGAATACATATCCCAAACGATTTGGTCATTTTAGTGCTGGAGCAAAAACCTTTTTAAGTTTTATCGCTCAAGAACTTATTCCATATACAGATCAAGAGTTTAAAACATCTGGAGAGCGATTATTGTTTGGATGGGAATATGCCGGTGGTTTTGTTATTGAGACTATGACCAAAAATCCTGAGCTATTTAATGGATATATGGCAGCAAGTCCTTTCCCTATTCATGATACAAGCTTACCCATATCTGCAAACAGGATGAAATCTCTGGATAGTGTCCTTAGTGCCAAAAAAAAGCTCGAAACTTTTCTGTTTTTTACTTCCAGTACTCATGAAGGTGTAGTAACAGAGGGGACCGAATACCTTAAAAACAAACTAGAATCAGAAGCTCCCGATACCTTGAGGTGGGAATATACCTATCTACAAAACGAAGAGCATCGCTCTACCCCATATCACACCCTTTATCATGGTTTAAAACAATATTATCGTTATTATCCAGAACTTCGGTTCAACTCCTTAGAAGAATATAAAAAATTAGGAGAAATGGATAATGTGATTACCTATTATAAAAAGAGAGCAGAACAATTTGGTTTTCCCGAAAAAGTTGCACAACCTACAATGTGGAATCTTGTAAAAAAAGCTTCTGATGAAGATAATTATACGGCATTTAACACTTTTATGAATCAGTTTAAACCTAATGACTTTCTTGAACACCTAAGAACAAATTGGGGATGTGTCTTTGCTGCATTTTATATGAAACACAACCAACCCGAAAAAGCAAAGGAACTGTACGTTTTTTTTAATAAGAAATCTCCTAACTCGGCACGCCCGGTTAATGGATTAGGCGATGTTTATCGTGCTTTAAAAAATAAAAAAGAAGCTATGATGTATTATAAACGTGCTATTCGACTTGGCAAGAAAAATTCTGACTGGAGATTAGAGGAATATGAAAAAGATCTATCTGATTTAAAAAACGAGTAAGCTCCAGAATCAAACCATTAAGCTGTACATATCGGTTATAAAAAACCTCGCAGAAGATCTTCTGCGAGGTTTATAATTTATCGTTGAAATTCTTACATCGAAGCCGAAATAGTTTCCATAGATCGATCTACTTTTTTAACCAGTCCTGATAATACTTTTCCTGGTCCAACTTCGGTAAATGATGTTGCACCATCTTTGATCATATTTTGTACACTTTGTGTCCATTTTACAGGTGCAGTAAGTTGTGCGATCAAGTTCTTTTTAATTTCCTCGGGATCTGTAACTGCTTTTGTGGTTACATTTTGATACACTGGGCAATTAGGCACATTAAATGTCGTAGCTTCAATCGCTGCAGCCAATTCTTCTCTGGCTGGTTCCATTAATGGCGAATGAAAAGCGCCTCCTACAGGCAATACCAATGCTCTTCGGGCTCCTTTTTCTTTCATCAACTCACAAGCTTTTTCGATAGCTTCTACTTCGCCAGAGATTACTAATTGCCCTGGGCAATTATAATTTGCTGCTACTACAATTCCATCTGTTGCTTCACACCCTTGCTCTACTACCTCATCTTCTAATCCCAAAACAGCTGCCATTGTAGATGGTTTTAACTCACATGCTTTTTGCATTGCCATCGCTCGTTTGGATACCAATCGTAATGCATCTTCAAAATTAAGAGTTCCATTAGCAACCAAAGCAGAAAATTCACCTAAAGAATGTCCCGCAACCATATCTGGTTTAAAACTATCTCCTAATACTTTACTTAAGATAACAGAATGTAAAAAGATAGCGGGTTGTGTTACTTTAGTTTGTTTTAACTCATCTGCGGTACCTTCAAACATAATTTTGGTAATCTCAAACCCTAAGATATCATTTGCTTTATCAAAAAGTTCTTTAGCGATATCTGAGTTTTCATATAGGTCAAGACCCATTCCCGAAAATTGAGCTCCTTGACCAGGAAATACATATGCGTTCATATGATACTGTGTATTTAAAATTTTGACAAAAGTAAGGATAAAGTTGGTACGAGTAACTAGAATTTTTGTTTTGGGCGTCCGGGCGGGCTATTCGCTACAATTCCTCGCATTATCTACCCCTAGACAACACTTCGTTAAACTCAGTATCTTAGTTTAAAAAGACAATACTCGGGATTTCTACTACTATCCCTAACGCAACAAGTTGTCTTATTTAAAATATAGAATACCCAAAGATTATAGACAGTGTTTTATAATCAGAACTCCAATCTGCATAATCATTTAAGATATCATGACTTAATCCATATCTACATTCCAAACTATATTTATCATTGTATTTGTATCCTAAACCAAAAGTTAAATTGCTTCCTGCCTGAATATCCAAATTTTCACTATGTTCAAAAGTAATATTTGAGTTTAGATTTAAAACAAATGCAAAAGAGCTATTGATAAATAATTTTGAATCTTCATTTAAAAACATATAATGTCTAATCCCAATAGGTATTTCTAAAGACTTGTAATCCACCTCAATCTGTTCTGTTCGCTCAATAACAGTATTCGGGTTTAAAATTCTTTCGTTTTCTGATTTATAATATTGATATTTTGGCTCAACCAGCACGGCCCATTTGTTTTTGTTAAACGGTAAAATGAATTCAGCTTCAACTCCAAACCTGAATCCTAATTCATTACCAAAATCCATATTATATGATGAAAACAAAGCATCATTGCGTATGGATAGAGAAGAACTATTTAAACCAAGTCTCACTGTTAAATTAAATAAATCTCTTTTTTGTTTCTTTTCAAAATTGATGGATTTTGAATTGTTACATTTATTGTATTTCTCAAAAAGAGCTTTTAGTTCATTTTTATAATAATCTACATTTTTAAAAGTGTTCATTGAAATGCCTTTGCATTTTAAATCACTCCATAACTGCTGCCTATATCTATTGTTTATATTTATTTTGTTTTCTGGGGTTAAATATTTTTTAAATATTAGTTGCTTAACTTCAGAATTATCTACACTATAAAAAAACTTTGACAAGTTTTTACCTTCAAATGAGTACAAATTAGCTTTTCCTTCTATTACTACCTTTAAAAAAAGTTCTTCTTCTTTAAATGTAAGATTTCCACTAGTACTCAATTTGCTCATTACATTGCTTGATCTCTCTATCATAACTACATGTCTACGATATTTTAATATATCATAAACCCCAAACTCTTTAACAGATTTGATCGTGATTTTCTTATGTTCTGTATCTTCTGATAATCTATATTCAAATTCGGTTGGATTATTTTTCCAATCAATATTTCTAATTTGGCAATCAATTTTTTGACCAGAATTATCGATATAATAACCTTTCTGGAAAGTAATTTGTGAATAGCAATTAATATTTAAAATTACGATTAAAAGAAATAGTAGTTGTTTTTTCATTTTAGATTAGCTAATTATTATTTAGTTAGATAAGGGCTTTAGGTTTTCAAATTTTCTTTTAAGCCACAAAGAATTCTATAGATTAAAATGTAATATTCTATGCAATAGTAGAACATCTCAGTTTCATTTTTCGGAACTGAAAAAACTTAATTCAAATTATTTATCTCTAATTTATATAACCGTCTAAAAAAAGTAAGGTGAGTTTATTACGAATACCGCTTTACAATACTTTTTACCTTATTGTAATAAGAACTCCCAAACAGGTTAAGGTGAACCAAGAGGTAATACAATTGCCAAATCGGTAATCGATCTTTCCAATTCCCGACAAGAGGAAAAACTTCATTATAGACATCAAATACTTTAGAGTTAAAACCTCCAAAAAGATGCATCATACCTATATCCATTTCTCTGGGTGCATAAGCAACTGCTGGATCAATAAGACAAGGATATCCCTGCATATCAATCATAAAATTACCACTCCATAAATCACCATGAATCAGGCTTGGTTTTTCGTCTGGAATTTCATCTTTAATCGTTTTATAAAATGTATCTAAGTTTGAAAATTTAAATCCTTTTTGTCGCGATAATTCAAATTGTGGTTGTAATCGCTGGGTCACATAGAATTGATATGTAGAATCACATACAGTATTATACTGCGGTAAACTCCCGATATAATTATCATTTTCGAAACCAAAATAAGAATCATTTTGTTGGTGTAGAACTGCTAATTGTTCTCCAAACGTTTCCCAAAAATCATCTGTTTGTTTTCCAGAATCAATATATTCTAATATCAAAAAAGCAATATCATCAAATTCACCGAAATGAATAATATCTGGTATGGTAAATGTGTTTGAATCTTTAAGTTTTTCAAGACCTTTGGCTTCTGTCTTGAACATCCCAGGGAATTTTGAAGCACTATTAAGTTTAGCAACAACCTTTTGATGGCTAGTCTGTATAAGACAGACCTCATTAATATCTCCACCTGATAATGGCTGTATCGCTATTATCTTTTCTGAAAGTAATTCTTCAAAATGAGATGTGAATTTTGAAGAGCGCATTATTTTTTAATATACGTCAAATACGTAAAAGGGTACTTATGCTTTTCGTCTATATCATGAAATTCTTCTTTCTCCAACTTCCAGGCTTTAGCATCAATTTCAGGAAAAAAAGCGTCTGCTTCAAAAGACTCATGTACCCGGGTCAACTCTATACAATTTGCATAATCCATCCCTATGGTATAAATCTCGCCACCTCCTATAATAAAAGGTTGTGCATCACCTTTAGCAATTTCTAAAGCATCCTGCATGTTATGCACTACTATTACACCTTCTGCCTGATAGTTTGTATTTCTGGTAATAACAATATGTACGCGGTTTGGAAGTAATTTAGGAAAAGTTTCAAAAGTTTTACGTCCCATAATAATATGATGGCCGGTCGTTAGTTTTTTAAACCGCTTAAAATCATCTGGCAAATGCCAAACCAGATCATTATCCTTACCTAAGGCATTATTTTCTCCTGCCGCTGCAATCATTGTAATCATATTCTTAGTTTCTTTTAACTCTCCCACAATCTCTGATGTTTTTCCTTTTATAAATCCTTCTTTCTTTTTAACCAATTCTTCTTTGGGGTACATTAAATCTACATCTTTTTGAAGTAAAACAATTTCTTCTTTTTGTTTGGTAATTAATCGTTCCATCTGGCGATCTGCCCACTCTTGCCCCATAAATGTACTAAACAACCACACATTACAAAAATGTACTACCAAAAGGAATGCCCAGCAAAGTATTGCAATAATATACCAATCTATTCCTAATAAGGTAACCTCTTTTCCATAACCAAATACTAGATTGAGAATTGCTAAGAATATTGATCCAACTATAAAAATAATAAAGTGCTGAAATAATCTTTTTTTCTGAATAACACGTTTACGTGCATGCTCATATAGCTCACGTTGCTGTGGGTCAATTTGTGTTGTTTCTTTCTTTTTTGAAAACATATTAATGCTAACTTAGTACCGGCAAGTAAAGATATAGTTTTTACCAAAAAGCACTAAAATTACTTATGAAGAATTTAAGAAAAGAGTTTCCTGTTTTATCTCATAATACATATCTCAATACAGCATCTTCTGGATTACTTTATGATTCGCTTTTAGATTTTAGACAAGAACATGATTTAGATTTTCTTATTGGTGGAAGCCTATTTAGAGATCATCAACAGGACTTTTTAAATAATGTGCGTAAAACTATTGCAACATTTTTTGGAAGTTCTAATGACAATGTGGTATTAACTCCTAATTTTTCTTTAGGGTTCAATACGATATTGAATGGGTTAGATAAAAATAAAAAAGTATTATTGCTGGATGAAGACTATCCTTCAATTAACTTTGCTGTAACTAGCAAAGGATTTGATGTTTGCTATGCTATAATAGATGCTACAGTAGAACAAAATATTGAAAGTGCCATACAAAAACACAAGCCTGATATTTTTGCATTTAGCCTAATACAATACATTAATGGTATTGCAATAGATCTTGATTTTCTTACCGCATTAAAAACCAAATATCCTGATGTGCTTTTTATCGCCGATGCTACACAGTTTTGTGGCACTAGAGCTTTCGATTTTAATGCTTCGGGAATTGATATTTTGGGATGTAGTGGCTACAAATGGTTACTGGGAGGATATGGTAATGGATTTATGTTGTTTAACCATCAAATATTAGATCAGATTACACCTTCTTCATATATCGATGCTGCTACCAAAACCAATTATGATCCTTCATATACAAGTTTGCAAGCAAGATTTGAATGTGGTCATTTGGACACCTTTAATTTTGGAAGCTTACAATATTCTCTGAATTTTCTAAACAAAATAGGCATTGCAACTATTGAAGATCATATGAACAAATTATGTGAGTATGCAAAATCAGAATTTACCAAACTAAATCTATTAGAAGAAAATGTGGTAAAGCGACAAAAACATAGTACTATTTTTAATATAAAGGGTGATCAGGAGCTACATTTACATTTAAAAAAACATCAAATAATTACTTCTCTTCGTGGACAGGGTATTCGAGTTAGCCTTCATTTTTATAACACAAAAGAGGATTTAGAAAAATTACTTGATATACTACATCGTTATCGTTAATATCTTATTGTTAAATGTTGATTAAATTACTGATAATCTGACACTTCCTCCTTTTCGCTTTTAATGTTTTGCAGTAACTTTAGTTTTTAATTTATTAACCAATATTTAATAGTACATAAATTATGGCGATTACTAAGCAATACTTAAAATCTAAACCTATTTGTAAAGTTACCTTTATTGTTCCTGCGAAAGAAGCAAATAATGTAAGCGTAGCTGGAGAATTTAATGAGTGGAATACAGAAGCTACCATTTTGAAGAAGTTAAAAAATGGAAACTTTAAAGGGACCATCAATCTTCCTAAAGACAATAAATTTGAATTTAAATATATTGTAGATGGTGAATGGACCAATGAAATCGAAGCTGATGGATACCAGTGGAACGATTTTGCTGCTACAGATAATAGTTTACTTGTAATCTAAGACTAAAGACTTCGGTTTTTATCAGGTCTAATTGATTTTTAACTCTAATAAATCTTATAAGGTGTTGAAAGGTGTTAATCCACAACCTCAACACCTTTCCAAAAGGCAACATAATCTTTAATTTGTTTTGCTAAATCACTGGTATTTGGATAATACCATGCTGCATCCTTGTTTTCTTTTCCATCTACCTCGATTGTATAATACGATGCCACTCCTTTCCATGGACAATTAGTATGCGTGTCACTCGACTTAAAAAATTCTTTTTTTATTGCTTCTGGCGGAAAATAATGATTATTTTCTATCACTTTGGTATCATTACTTTCTGCTATCACTTGTCCGTTCCAAATTGCTTTCATATTCTGGGTATTTTTTATTTTGTTATTCTTCTTTTGTAATTAGATAGTCTTTATAGTCATTATTCTGGTCAGAAAAAGATTTCACGATTTTTAAACCAGATTCTTTTGCCAGCCATTTTACAATATCATCATCATATTTTTGAGAAATCTCGGTATGAATGCTTTCCCAGGCTTCGAAGTGAACTTGTAATGATAAACCATCAATATCAACAGTTTGCTTTTCTTTACTCACCAAATAACTTTTGGCAGTTCCATTTTCGGGATCATACGTTTCCCAGTGCATGAATTTATCCAGATCAAAATTTCCATTAAGTTCTTTATTGATTCTTGCCAAAACATTTTTATTAAAAGCTGCTGTTACTCCAGATTTGTCGTTATATGCATCCAAAACTTTCTGGGGGTGTTTTTTTTGGTCAAACCCTATAAAAAGCAAATCACCAGTATGCATTGCATTGTATAATTTTTTCAAAAACTGAATGGCTCTTGCATGTAATAGATTACCTATATTAGATCCCAGAACCATAATTACTTTTTTACGGTCGCTCATGTGCTTTAATCGATCTAAGACTTCAAAGTACTCACCTATTTGTCCTTGTACAGTAACTCCAGGCATTTCTTGGTTTAAATTTTTTACCAATCCATCAATAGCATTTTCGCTAATATCAATGGGGTTATAAGTAAAATTATAGTGTTGATTTAGCAATTCTTGCAATAACACTTTTGTTTTTTTTCCGTCACCTGCTCCCAATTCGATTAAGTCAAAACCTTCTTTGTGGGTATCAAATTTTTGAATAATATCAGATTTATGAGTTTCAAAAATTTCATATTCTGCTCGTGTGAGATAATATTCTGGCAATGCCATTATTTGTTGGAAGAGTTCATCTCCTATTTCATCATAAAAAAATTTAGATGATAAATATTTTGGAAACGCAGTTAAACCTTCGCATACTTCTTTCTCGAAAGTAGAAACCAATACTTTTTGATCTTTAGAATTCATGTAAAAAATAGAGTTATTAATCCTTCACTAATCGCAATCCTGTAAATTGCCATCTAAGGTGTGGGTGAAAAAAATTGCGATATGTTGATCTTGTATGGTTTCGTGGTGTAGCTACCGATCCTCCTCGCAACACTTTCTGATTAACCATAAATTTTCCGTTATACTCACCTAATGCTCCAGGAGCTTTTTTGTAGTTAGGATAAGGCGAATATGCACTTTCTGTCCATTCCCATCGTATCCCCCATTCGAAAAGAGATTGTGCAGTTTCCCATTCGAACTCGGTTGGTAATCGCTCTCCTTTCCATTGGGCAAAAGCAAATGCTTCATAGAACGAAATGTGAGTAACCGGAGCTGTATAATCCACTGTTTTTAATCCCCGTAAGGTATACTGATAGTATTGTCCATCTATTTTATGCCAATACAATGGAGCTTTGATGTTATCTTTATGTATCCAATCCCAGGCTTCTGCATGCCATAACAAGCTATTTTCATACCCTTTATCTTCGATAAAATCAAGATATTCTCTATTTGTCACAAGTGCATTTGCAATCGTATACTCTCTAAGATATACTTTATGTCTGCCAAGCTCATTGTCATAACAAAATTTATTTCCTGTATATCCAATCTCATAAATACCTGCTTCTACAGTACTATATTCAGGAGTTTGATCATCATTAGAAATAGGGTTTTCAGAAAACGTATCATTATATTTAGGAAACAACGGATTATTTCCCAATATAAATTTTATATCTGTAATCAATAATTCTTGATGTTGTTTTTCATGATGAATACCAATCTCTACCAATTCTCTAATTTCTGGATCATCATTTTCCTCTAAAAAAGTCTGCAAGTGCGAGGTAATATAATCTCTATATTCATATACTTCACTTACTGTTGGTCTAGAAAGATTTCCTCTATCGGTACGTATTACCCGTTTTCCAACACTTTCATAATAGCTATTAAAAACATAGGCATACTCTGGATGAAATCGTTTAAAACCTGACACATATTTTGATAGAATGAATTCTTCAAAAAACCAGGTAGTATGTCCTAGGTGCCATTTTGGAGGAGAAACATCTACAATTGGCTGGATGACATAATCTTCTATCTGGAGAGGAGCACAAATTTCTTCGGTATCTGATCGGGTTCTTAAAAAGGAAGTTATTAAATTATCTATAATGATCATAAAAAAGAGTGTATACAACTTACGTATACACTCAAATTTACTGATTTTTATTATTTTTTATCCTATAACAAGGTTAATCCAATGTTAAAATTAGAATGCCCAATCTATATATTACTGTGGTTTTCTAAAAGTAATTGGAACTGTATAAGCGATAGCTATTGGTTTTTCTCCCCATTTACCGGGTTTCATCTTAGGTATAGCTCTAATAATTCTAATAGCTTCTCTTTGTAAGTATCTATGTGCTCCTGTAACTTCAAGCACTTCTACTTTTCCTTTTTTATTTATAATAAACTCTACCGTTACTGTACCGCTTAATCCTTCGTTCAAAGCAATTTCTGGGTACTCAAAATTTTGAATAATATGATTTCTCAATTTTTGGTCAAAACATTGAGTAGGAGTCTGTCTTGATCGATCACATTTTGGCCACATCGGTGTGATTCCTTTTTCATTCGCATTTTCCTGCGATAAAATTATTGCATCCTGGGAAAAAGAAATTCCCGAAAGCAAAAGTGTTAAAATAAGTAATGTTTTTTTCATCGTAGTTCATTTAAAATTTGGGCTTAAACTGCAACCCTTCCCTTTATATGAGAGTGTGGATCATAGTCTACTAACTTGAAATCATCAAAAACGAAGCCAAAAATATTTTTCACCTCTGGATTAAGTATCATTTTGGGTAATTTTCGAGGTGTTCTAGATAGCTGAAGTTCTAGTTGTTCTTTATGGTTATTGTAGATATGAGCATCTCCAAAAGTATGTATAAACTCACCTGCTTCGTAGCCGCAAACCTGTGCCATCATCATGGTAAACAAGGCATAAGAAGCTATATTAAATGGTACTCCTAAAAAAATATCTGCGCTACGCTGATACAGTTGACAAGATAGCTTACCATTAGCAACATAAAATTGAAAAAAAGCATGACAAGGAGGCAATGCTGCCTTACCGTTAGCCACATTTTCAGAAAATGACTTTGATGTATCCGGTAGAACGCTTGGGTTCCAGGCAGATACTAACATACGTCTACTATCGGGGTTGTTTTTAAGCGTCTCTACTATTTCTTTGATCTGGTCAATTTCGTTACCATCCCAATTACGCCATTGATGACCATACACAGGACCTAAATCTCCATTATCATCAGCCCATTCATTCCAGATACGAACACCATTCTCCTGAAGGTAGCCTACATTGGTATCTCCTTTCAAAAACCATAATAATTCGTGGACTATAGATTTTAGATGTAGTTTTTTGGTAGTAACCATAGGGAAACCTTCACTTAGATCAAAACGCATTTGATAACCAAAAACGCTTTTTGTGCCTGTTCCAGTTCGATCTTCTTTTGCATTTCCATTTTCAATTACATGATTCACAAGATCAAGATATTGCTTCATATTCTCTCTTACAGTTTATGTTTATGTTAATCTTTAAAGTTAAAAGTGCTTTCCAAATATACAAAAAATAGCATACGAGGCACTCTTTAATTTATTGATTTAAGGATTGTTGTACAATAGTTTTTAACAATACATTATGAAAAAACTATTATCCTATTATCATTCCTGCAATTGTAGCAGATAACAGGGATGCTATCGTACCTCCGATCAGTGCTTTCATACCAAATTCAGACAATGTTTTTCGCTGACCAGGTGCCAACGAACCAATACCTCCTATCTGTATTCCGATTGAAGCAAAATTTGCAAAACCACATAGCATATAAGTAGCCATAATCACAGATTTATTATAGGTAAAATGTAGTGCGTTAGCTGGGTTTTTTAAATCTGCTAATTGTATATATCCTACAAACTCACTTGCTGCCAATTTAATTCCTAGGAGTTGACCCATTAAAGCTATATCTTCTTTGGCGACTCCAATCATCCACATTAATGGCGCAAAAAGATAACCTAAAATAAGTTCAAGAGATAAGCTTTGGTAGGCTGTGTTTGATGCTATCCAAGTGTTTATAGAAGTGATGTCTCCAACCCAACTTAATACACCGTTCAGCATAGCAATAAAGGCTACAAACACTAATAACATAGCACCAACATTTACAGCTAGTCTTAAGCCTTCAGTTGTTCCGTTTGCTATAGCGTCTAAAATATTAGATCCTATTTTTTCTGAAGAAACATGCACGTCTGTATTAATTTTTTCTGTTTGCGGAAATAGTATTTTAGAAATAACAATTGCTCCAGGAGCTGCCATTACTGATGCTGCTAATAGGTGTTTTGCAAATTGTAATCGTAAAACCGGGTCGTCTCCTCCTAAAAACCCAATATATGCTGCCAGTACGGCTCCAGCAACAGTTGCCATGCCACCGATCATAACTAATAGCATTTCAGACTTATTCATCTTTTCTAAATATGCTTTAATTAATAGAGGCGCTTCTGTTTGGCCTAAAAAGATGTTACCAGCGACACTTAAACTTTCTGCTCCAGATATCTTGAGTGCTTTGGTCAACAACCAAGCTAAGCCTTTTACTACTTTTTGAATAA
Organism: Aquimarina sp. Aq78; assembly: GCF_900299525.1. Classification (GTDB taxonomy): domain Bacteria; phylum Bacteroidota; class Bacteroidia; order Flavobacteriales; family Flavobacteriaceae; genus Aquimarina. The sequence goes on from NZ_OMKA01000029.1 coordinate 472,944, forward strand.
TACCTAAATAAAATAATAAGGAAGTTAAAGCTGAAAAGAATATAATAGTTGGTAATACTTGAAAAGCGAATATAAAACCAAAAGTATCCATATCTACAACCAAACCTTCAAACAGAAATTTACTTCCCGCTCTAGTAAAGTCTAAAACACTAACAAATAGGCCTCCAACCCATTCAAATATCGTTTGAACAAACGGTACTTTTAAAACTCCAATAGCAATTATTAATTGAAATCCAACACCTAATCCAACTGTTTTCCAATTAATAGCTTTTCGGTTACTGCTAAATAAAAATGCAATTATCAGAAGTGCTATCATTCCTAAAATACCTCTCCATAAACTATTAAACGAAAATCCTTGATTGGGTATAAGCTGATTAACCTCTGCAACAGGAGCTACTTGTACAGTTTCTTCCTGAGTAGTAAGAGCATATGATATATTATTTTTTGAAATGACCAGCGTAGAATCAGTTAAGGTAGTAACTTTATATCGTATAAGGGAATCTTGAGCTGTCTCGGGGAAAAGTAATAAAACGCTATTTTGCTGTAAATAATCTCCTTGTAGTATTTCTGAAGCACCATTAAAGGAATATGAAAACTGGCCTTGTTCTAATGAAAGATAATCTCCCTTTTTAACGGCAAAAGTTTCTTCTGGAGTTCCGTTAACTTTTTCTAAAATCCATTTTTTCTCTATGGATTGTGCTGATAATATGGTGAAAACGAATAGTGATAACAGAAAAGTAAGTAATCCTTTCTTCATAAAAATTGAACTCATTTAAAATAGATTAGATCTTTAATGCTGACATACAAATTAGCCTCGTTTGGAAATTTCATCGCGAATCCTTGCTGCTAATTCATAGTCTTCATTAGTAACTGCCTGATCAAGCATTCGATTGAGTTCTTCAATAGATAAGTCTTTATAACTTGTTTCTTTACCTACCATTTCAACATCATCAGAAACCAGTTCATCTACCAAAAGACTCTCGGGATCAGTCTCATCATCCTTTTTGGGATTTACTTTAAGATATATACCGGCCTGATCCAAAATATTTTTATACGTAAATATAGGAGCTTGAAATCGTAAGGCCAATGCAATAGCATCGCTTGTTCTGGCATCAATGATTTCTTCAATTTTATCGCGTTCACAAATAACACTGGAATAAAAGACACCGTCTACCAGTTTATGAATAATTACTTGCTTCACTATAATATCAAACCGATCTGCAAAATTCTTAAAAAGATCATGGGTAAGTGGTCTTGGCGGTTTTATTTCCTTTTCTAAAGCAATAGCTATAGATTGCGCCTCAAAAGCACCTATAACAATTGGCAACTTTCTTTCTCCATCCACCTCACTTAAAATTAGCGCATAAGCGCCATTTTGGGTTTGACTGTATGATATTCCTTTTATGTTCAGTCGAACTAAACTCATATTGCTCTCAATAAAAAAGAGCTGTTTGAACATGCGGATTTTTACGTAGGTTCAAACAGCCCCTAATTGGGCACAATTTATGAAAATTATGCGTTATTCGACTTAAATTCTTTTAATTTTTCAATAAGTTTTGGCACTACTTCAAAAGCATCTCCTACTATTCCGTAGTCTGCCGCTTTAAAGAAAGGTGCCTCGGGATCGTTATTAATCACCACTTTTACTTTACTGGCATTAATCCCTGCCAAGTGTTGAATAGCTCCAGAAACTCCGATAGCTATGTACAGGTTAGATGCAACTGGTTTTCCTGTCTGTCCTACGTGTTCGCTATGAGGTCTCCATCCCATATCACTTACTGGTTTTGAACATGCGGTAGCGGCACCAAGCACTTCTGCCAGCTCTTCTATCATTCCCCAATTTTCAGGACCTTTTAACCCACGTCCTCCTGATACTACAATTTCTGCATCTGCGATAGAAACCTTATCTGTAGCTTTATCCACAGCGGTTACCTGTACTCCAAAATCGTCATCAGAAAGCGACGGATCAAAAGCCTCAGAAGTGGCAGACGCAGCATTTTCTTTAAGACCAAAAGCATTATTAGATAAACCAATTACTTTAACATCAGTTGGTATTTCTGTAACATTAAATGCTTTATTGGTAAATGCAGTACGTTTCACTTTAAAAGGAGAAGCACTTTCTGGTAACCCTACAACATTAGATGCATATCCAGCATTAAGGTGCACAGCTAATAAAGGTGCTAAAAATTTACTATCTGCTGTAGAACTTACCACAACAACCTTTGCTCCTTCTTGTACTGCTGCCTGTTTTATTGCATCTGCATATGCTTTTGCATTAAATGTAGATAGCTTATCATTTTTTATCTCTAAAACTTTATCTACTCCATACGCTCCTAATTCACTACTATCTCCTCCATTAATACTTACAGCGGTTACAGTTGTACCAAGCATAGCAGCAACTTCTTTTGCATAAGATGCTACTTCGAAAGCGGCTTTTTTAAATTTTTGGCCTTCACTTTCTGTATATACTAAAATTGACATAAAAATTTTGTTTAATTTTTCCCGAATCTGTTTCAGGAACTGTTTGATTGTTTTGTTAATTTTCAAAAGACTCCGAAACAAGTTCGGAATGATTTAGTCTTCAATTAAATCACTTTAGCCTCGTTATGCAATAATGCAACCAATTGATCTACATTATCAGGATCTACTAATGTTACTTCTCCTTTTGGAGTTGGTTTTTGAAATTGAACAGCTTTTGTTTCCTGATCTGCTTCAATTGGCTCTACTACCGTAAGTGGTTTTTTACGGGCCATCATAATTCCTCTCATATTTGGAATACGTAAATCACTTTCTTCTACCAATCCTTTTTGTCCACCAACGATTAAAGGTAATTTAGCTGTAGAAGTTTCTTTTCCTCCGTCAATTTCTCGAGTAACTGTTGCCGTATCTCCTTCGACCTCTAAACCGATGCATGTATTTACAAAATTAGCACCTGTAAGAGCAGAAATCATCCCAGGCACCATACCACCATTATAATCAATAGATTCTCTACCTGCAATAACTAGGTCATAACCACCATCTTGTATAACTTTTGCTAATTGTCGAGCAACATAAAAACCGTCTGTTGCTTCAGTATTTACTCTAATTGCATTATCTGCACCAATCGCCAAAGCTTTACGCAAAGTAGGTTCTGTCTCTGGGCCACCAACATTTGCAACATCTACAGATGCTCCTTGCTTTTCTTTAAACCACATTGCACGAGTTAATCCAAATTCATCATTAGGGTTAATTACAAACTGCACTCCATTGGTGTCAAACTTAGTATCTCCATCCGTAAAATTAATTTTGGAAGTTGTGTCTGGCACATGGCTAATACAAACTAATATTTTCATTTTATATATGTATTTTTTGAGAATTTAATAATAAAGGCGAAGGTACAAATAAAAAGTATAATTTACTATGCACGCATAATAAATTTTTTCAATATTCAACCCCTATCAAAGGGTTTTAATTGCTACTTTTGCCTTCGTTATGGCACAAAATATTTTTTTAAAATAAAATTAGAAGAATTTAAATTATCAATAAGTGTTACATCTACGGATAATTTTAATTCTAAAAATAAACAGTGTCGACTAAAAACAATAAAAATAAGCACATGAAAACCATACAATTCAGAGAAGCAATTTGCGAAGCAATGACTGAAGAAATGCGACGAGATGAATCCATATACTTAATGGGTGAAGAAGTTGCAGAATATAACGGAGCGTATAAAGCGAGTAAAGGCATGCTGGACGAGTTTGGCCCAGATAGAGTTCTTGACACTCCTATCTCTGAATTAGGTTTTGCTGGTATTGGTGTTGGAAGTGCCATGAATGGTAATCGACCAATTATCGAATTCATGACGTTTAATTTTTCATTGGTTGGAATAGATCAAATCATTAATAACGCTGCAAAAATGCGCCAAATGAGTGGTGGTCAATTTAACATTCCTATTGTTTTTAGAGGTCCTACTGCTTCTGCAGGGCAATTAGGAGCTACACACTCACAAGCTTTTGAAAATTGGTTTGCCAATACACCAGGATTAAAAGTAGTGGTTCCTTCAAATCCAAAAGACGCCAAAGGATTATTAAAATCTGCTATTAGAGATAACGACCCTGTTATCTTTATGGAAAGTGAACAAATGTATGGTGATAAAGGCGAAGTGCCAGAAGGTGAATTTACAATTCCTCTTGGAGTAGCAGAAACAAAGAGAGAAGGTAATGATGTTACTATCGTTTCATTTGGGAAAATTATCAAAGAAGCTTATAAAGCAGCAGATGAATTAGCTAAAGAAAATATTTCCTGTGAAATCATAGATTTAAGAACTGTTCGACCTTTAGATCTGGATGCTATATTTACTTCTGTTAAAAAAACAAATCGATTAATTATTCTTGAAGAAGCTTGGCCTTTAGCTAATATTTCTTCAGAAATCACATATCAGGTGCAATCCAATATCTTCGACTACCTAGATGCACCCATTATAAAAATCAATACAGCAGATACACCAACCCCATATTCTCCTCAGTTATTAGAAGAATGGTTACCAAACAGTAAAGATGTTGTTAAAGCTGTTAAAAAAGTGATGTATAAATAAAATGAACTCCTTTATTTTGCGTTTCATCAGTTTTCGGAACACCATCAAGTACAAAAATGGCCCAAAAATTGAGGTGATCCACTAATTATCACAAGTATTAATCTTAATAATTTTAGATGAGACATTTGATTTTAGGAATACTTTTTACTTTATGTAGCTGTACATTTCTTTATTCACAAACTAAAATTGGCGGCCAGGTTTATGATAGTAATAAGCAACCTGTTCCTTTTGCTAATATTGTATTTGCAAATTCTACAATAGGTACCATAACCGATGAAAATGGTAGGTTCTATATGGAATCCGATAATAATTATTCTAATGTCAAAGTTTCGTTTATTGGTTTTAAAACCAAAACTATAAAACTAGCCAAACGGGTTACCTATAAGATGGAAATCGTCCTCGAAGAGGAAGCCGCTACATTAGATGAAGTTGTTATTTATAAAGGAAAAACTTCTAAAAAAAATAATCCCGCAATTGATATTCTAAGAAAAATCTGGAAAAATCGACGAGAAAACGGAGTTAAGAAGTTTAAACAGTACACCTATGATAAATATGAAAAATTAGAATTTGACCTTAATACTATTGATAGTGCTTTGGTCAACAGTAGGATTTTTAATGGCATGGAATTTATTTTTGATGATGTAGATACGTCGAGAATAACCGGAAAAACTTATTTACCTATTTTTCTTAACGAAGCTCTTTCTAAAGTATATGGTGATAATATAATCAATGAAGAGAAAGAAGTACTGGCAGGAAATAAAAATGCCGGATTTAGTGATAATCAAACTTTAATTGCATTTGTTAAAGATCTGTACTCTGATTACGATGTGTATGAAAATTATTTAAAATTCTTTGACAAAAGTTTTACCAGTCCGCTATCTAGGACCGGTATTAGCGTATATAATTATGTCTTAACCGATAGTGCATATATAGGCAACAAATGGTGTTATAATATTATATATTACCCTAGAAGAAAAAACGAATTGACTTTTAAAGGCGATTTTTGGGTAAATGACACCACCTGGGCCATTAAAGAAATAAACTTAGAAGTTACAAAGAGTGCCAATATCAACTGGGTAAAAGATTTATATATCGAACAAGAGTTCGATGTATTAAATGATTCTATTTTTCTAATTACCAAAGATTATTTTCAGTCTGATTTCGCTTTTAGTAAGAAAGAAAAATCACGTGGAGTATATGGTAAAAGAACCACTTTATATGACAATTATAAATTTGACATAAAAAAAGACAACAAATTCTATCAAAGCCAAGTAGATCCATATAATCAAGATATTTATAATAGAGAGGATTCTTTCTGGGCTAATGCCAGAATGGAAAAACTTAATAAAGATGAAGAAAAAGTTTACAAACTGCTCGATACTCTTAAAACAGTAAAAGCTTTTAAACGCCTTTATAATATTGGAACCATATTAGCTTCGGGTTACGTAGAGTTTAATGGTTTTGATTTTGGACCACTTTTCAATACTATTGGATTTAATGATATTGAAGGGTTTAGACTTAGAGCAGGTGGTAGAACTTATTTCACTTCTAATGATAGATGGCGTATCGAAGGATATGGTGCTTACGGTTTTAAAGACAATAAGTTTAAATATGGGATTTCAGGAAAATATCTTGTCGATCGAAAATCAAGGCTTATCGTAGCTGCCGGAAACCGACGAGATGTAGAGCAACTTGGTGCCAGTTTAACCAATACTAATAATGTTGAAGGGAGAAGTCTGGCTTCCTCTTCTGTTATTGCGACTGGAGATAATGATAGACTTACATCTATCAATCTGTCTGCTTTTTCTATGCAAATAGAACCCAAAAAAAACCTGACAATTGGAGTCACAGGATCCTATAGAACTTTAAAACCAGCAGATCGTTCATTATTTAGCTTAGATTTTCTTGATCCCGAAACCAATGAATTACGGACTCAGATCAAACAAACCGAAATAGCAACACAAATTACATATACACCAGGTAGGAAAACTACAGGATATGGTGTAGATAGAATTGTTGTAAATGATGGGGATTTTTCCACCCTATTTCTAAATTATAGTGTTGGTGTAAAGGGTTTAATAGAAAGTGATTTTGAATATCAAAAATTACAATTTTTCTACCGACAACCATGGAACATTGGAGGTTTTGGTGTATTAAACAGCTCACTGGAAGTTGGAAAAACATTTGGCGAAGTCCCATTAGGCTTGTTAAGTGTTATCCCAGGAAATCAAACTTATCTTTCAATATATAATACTTTTCCATTATTAAACTATTATGAATTTGTTACAGATACTTATACCTCTCTTCACTTAGAACATAATTTTAATGGTAGAATATTTTCTAGAATCCCGCTACTAAGAAAACTAAATCTTAGAGAATTGGTTGGTATAAGAGGTGTTTGGGGAGAATTATCTAATGAAAACATCGCAATCGATGCCTCAGGGTTTTTACAAAGTGTAGGAGCTCCAAATGACGAAATTTATTGGGAGTATAGTTTGGGTGTAGGGAATATTTTTAAGGTTTTCAGAATAGATTTTCATTTCAGAGGGAACTATTTCGATAATCCTGATGCTCGTAAATTTGGAGTTACCGGATCTTTTGGATTTTATTTCTAGAAAAAGATTACTGTATACTGGTTTAAAAACATCGATTGCATCATACAATCATTATATTTTTCTGTATTGTTACCGTCTATTTTTATCTAAAAACCTTTTAGTTCATCACAATATTAAGATTTAACTAAAAAAGTAATAATTTTTCTTTATAAATTTTAACTAACCCCTTGTAATACCTATATTTGCCGCCCATTAAAAAGAGAATAGAATTATGAGTACAGCTACTAAAGAAAGCTTTGACGTACTAATTGAAATACCAAAAGGAAGTAGAAATAAATACGAGTACGATTTTGATATAAAAAAAATCAGATATGATCGTATGATCTTTTCCTCTATGATGTATCCGGCAGATTATGGATTTATTCCTGAAACTCTGGCTTTAGATGGAGATCCTCTGGATGTTTTAGTGTTAGTTACAGAACCAACATTTCCTGGTTGTGTAATGGAAGTTAAACCTATTGGTGTTTTTCATATGGCAGATGAAAAAGGGCCTGACGAAAAAATCATATGTGTTCCTGTTTCTGACCCTATTGCAAGCCGACTTGCCGATCTAAAAGAAATGAATCCTCATTTAATAAAAGAAATAGAACACTTTTTTCAGGTATATAAAGATTTAGAGCGAAAAAAAGTTGATGTAGGTGGATGGGGTAATATTGATGAAGCTAAAGATATTATCAAGGCCTGTATTAAACGTTTTGATGAACTAGAAAACAAACCAAAAGGATTATTTAGTATTTACTAAATATCAATTCTAAGAACTTTAAAAAGCATGGAGTTTTCTTTTAAAGAAAACTCCATGCTTTTTATTTTACATCATACTCAGAAGGAAATTCTCTTTCATACTTTTTCATTTGAAGCATACTCATATGTTGAGTAATTTCATAATTCCTTTTGTATGTATACTGAATAAGAACTGGATAATCTACTTTAAAATTTACATTTCTTAAACTCTCATTACTATACTCAAAAACATTATAAGCCCAGTAACTGTGTCCATTAGCATGCTCCAGATTCATTGTTATGATTTCATGATTACCATCATCATCAACATCCCTTTCTGCTCGATGCCCTTCAAACACCATATCATCAAAAGATATTTTTTGAAATAGTGCATCATTTTTTTGAAATAAATACAAGACCTTAACAAGCATACCCATCACTCCGTTTCCTGTACCTTGTTGTATCAACTTTACATCTTTATACCCATCACCATTAATATCCGACACCAAAACAAGCCCTCCTTTCATAGTTAAAGGAGAAAATGAACCTGGTTGTTTCATTTTTTGAATTTGCCTTTTATTTCGAAAAATACGAATCATCCCAAAATCGATTTGGGCAGCGAACCAGGTTAATTGAATAGTTATACTATCTTTATTATCAAAAAATTGATCTATCGATAAAGTACAATCATAGGTTCCCTTAGTAGCTATTTTATCATATTCTTTCCACGTATTATATGTTTTGTAGGATGGAGCAGAATATTTTTCAAATGCATATTGAGCATTTGAAGAATTTATAAAAAAGATACTATAAAACACTATCAGAAACGCAGTTCTATAAAAATATAAAATCATATATCTATCTCTCTTTTTTAAACTTACACAAAAATAGAACATCATTATCATAATTTACTCCCCGAAAACAGTAGTTTTTTTCATTTTTTGTACGATCAATTATTTAAAATTATTGCCATCTAACTATCCTTTTGTATTTAGGGTATTTTTACTACTTTTAGCGACGAATTAACTTAAAATATATTTAATGGAATCGAATATGATTTATATGCCCATTGTTTTGGCATTACTAGGGCTAGTTTATATGCTTATCAAAAAATCTTGGGTAATGAAACAAGATGCAGGTGATGGTAAAATGAAAGAAATTTCGGATCATATTTATGAAGGTGCTTTAGCTTTCTTAAATGCAGAATACAAATTACTTGCAATATTCGTGGTAATAGTAAGTGTTTTATTATTTATAGTTTCTATAGTAGTAGACACAACACACTGGCTGATTGTGATCGCTTTTATTTTTGGAGCAGTATTCTCTGCCTTTGCTGGAAACATAGGGATGAAAATTGCTACCAAGACAAATGTTAGAACTACCCAAGCAGCTCGTACTAGTTTACCAAATGCACTTAAAATTTCTTTTGGTGGTGGTACGGTAATGGGACTTGGTGTTGCAGGATTAGCAGTATTAGGATTAACAACTTTCTTTATCATATTTTATAATGTCTTTATGGGAGGTGAATGGACTTCTGCCGATAAAATGACTGTCGTTTTAGAAACCTTAGCCGGATTTTCTTTAGGAGCAGAATCTATTGCATTATTTGCTCGTGTTGGTGGAGGTATTTATACCAAAGCAGCAGATGTAGGAGCAGATTTGGTTGGTAAAGTAGAAGCAGGTATCCCAGAAGATGATCCACGTAACCCTGCTACCATTGCAGATAATGTAGGGGATAATGTAGGTGATGTTGCTGGTATGGGTGCAGATTTATTTGGATCTTATGTAGCAACTGTCCTTGCAGCTATGGTATTAGGTAACTATGTGATCAAAGATATGGGAGGTTCTATTACAGATGTTTTTGGAGGTATTGGACCAATCTTATTGCCAATGGCAATTGCAGGTGTTGGAATTATCATCTCTGTAATAGGTACGATGCTTGTCAAAATTAAAAGTAACGATGCCAAAGAAGCTCAAGTAATGGGAGCACTTAATATTGGTAACTGGACATCAATTATTTTAGTAGCAGCGGCTTGTTTTGCATTATGTAAGTGGATGCTTCCTGAAACAATGAAAATGGAATTCTTTGGTGAAGGTCTTGTTGAGATCTCTTCAATGAGAGTTTTTTATGCAACTTTAGTAGGTTTATTAGTAGGAGCAGTAATCTCTTCTGTAACCGAGTATTATACTGGATTAGGTAAGTCGCCTATCCTTAAAATTGTACAACAATCAAGCACAGGTGCTGGAACAAACATTATTGCTGGTTTAGCTACCGGGATGATTTCTACATTTCCTTCTGTATTATTATTTGCAGGAGCTATTTGGGCATCTTATGCCTTTGCAGGGTTTTATGGAGTTGCACTGGCAGCCTCTGCGATGATGGCTACCACAGCTATGCAATTAGCTATTGATGCTTTTGGACCAATATCTGATAATGCTGGTGGGATTGCAGAAATGAGCGAACAGGAACCAATAGTAAGAGAACGAACAGATATACTAGATTCTGTGGGGAACACAACAGCAGCAACAGGAAAAGGATTTGCTATTGCTTCTGCTGCGCTAACATCTTTAGCTTTATTTGCCGCTTATGTTACCTTCACAGGAATTGACGGAATTAATATTTTCAAAGCACCTGTATTAGCAATGTTATTTGTTGGAGGTATGGTGCCAGTAGTATTCTCTGCTTTAGCAATGAATGCTGTAGGAAAAGCTGCTATGGAAATGGTACAAGAAGTACGTCGCCAGTTTAAAGATATTGCAGGAATCATGGAAGGAACAGGAAAACCAGAATATGATAAATGTGTAGCTATTTCTACTAAAGCATCTTTAAGAGAAATGATGTTACCTGGTTTATTAACTATTGGATTTCCACTGGTAATAGCTTTCATTCCGATGATTTTTGGTATGGATACTAAAGCCATCGCAGAAATGCTAGGAGGATATATGGCAGGAGTTACCGTGAGTGGTGTGTTATGGGCTATTTTCCAAAACAATGCTGGTGGTGCCTGGGATAATGCTAAAAAATCATTTGAAGCCGGTGTCGAAATCAACGGAGAAATGACCTTTAAAGGTTCTGATGCTCATAAAGCTGCAGTAACAGGTGATACTGTTGGAGATCCATTTAAAGACACTTCTGGTCCATCGATGAACATTTTAATTAAGTTAACATGCCTTATAGGACTAGTAATTGCTCCTATTTTAGGAGGACACACTTCTGAAACTGCTGTTGCAACTAATACTATAGAAGTGACACAGTCAACGAATAATGCTTCAGAAAAGAAAATCGAAGTTCGTATGAATATGGAAGGCGAGTTAGCAACTGCTACTGTTACCATAGAAACTTCTGAAAAAGGAAAAGTAAAACGTGATGTAAAAGAATTAAAAGGATCAGAAGCTGAAGTAAAAGCAGAAATTGAAGCAATTAAAGCTTCTATAAAATAAGAATCCTAAAATTAATGTATAAGACAACCTCGCTCTTTGGGCGAGGTTGTTTATTTTTATGATATCTCTTAGTAAAAAAACTAAATAACTACGACTAATACATAAAATTATAGCAAACGAAGCATAAGCAAATTACTAAAATTTATATTTTTCATGTTTAAGAAAAAAGCTTTACGTATCAATACTTACCTTGGTTACGGCACAAATTCCATTTTTCGTGCAACAGGAAGAGCTCTTGAAGATGAAAATATTGATTTTAGTACAAATCAAAATATATTTAAAACCTTACGGAATATTTACAGACAGCTCGAAAGTGATGAAATCCGAAATATCAAGATAGAACTAAAATTACCCGATGGGCAAGTTATAGAAACAAATACAGATCTCGAAGGGTATTACAACCTGGAACTCGATATCCCTAAGCTTTCTAAATATATAAATGAAAAAGGTTGGATTTCGTATAGTGTATCTTACAAAAAAGAAGACACACGCAAAGAAATAAGCAATAAAAATATATTTAACAGTCAAATGCTTGTCCCTTCAGATCATGCAGAATTCGCAATTATAAGTGATATTGATGATACTATTATACATACAGGTGTCGCTTCATTATTTAAATGGAGAGTTATTGCTAATACACTTTTCAAAAACTTTGATAAAAGAACTGCAATAGAAGGCACGGTGAAATTTTGTAAAAAATTACATCTGGGGACAAAAGGAACGCCTGTTAATCCGTTTTTTTATGTAAGTAATAGTCCGTGGAATTTGTATGATTATCTAAGTGCCTTTTTTAACAAACATCATTTTCCAAAAGGTCCAATTTTACTTAGAGATTTTAGAACACCATTTGATAAAACACCAAAACCTAAAGTTCCGCATAAGCAGTCCGAAATTGTGAATCTTTTAACGATGTATCCACATCTTAAATTTATTCTTATTGGAGATAGTGGAGAAAAAGATGCCGATATTTATACTAAAATTGCAGAGCAATATCGTGGTCGTATTTTAGCCATTTACTTAAGAAACGTAAAGCATCGCCGAAAAGAAAAACGAATTAAAAAGATTATACATTCCTTTACTGCCTCTCCTATTCTTCTTGTTCACACGTATGATGAAGCTATCAAACACGCACAAGAGTCTGGATTCATAAATTAGTGTTTCATACTTCTCACCTCAGAGGTTAATTCCAACATTGCCTCTTGTAGCTGTTTCATACTAGCCGTATCAGAATTAGCATCAATATTGAAGCTTAACTTGCTATTTATTTCCCAAAGCTCAACTATTTGATGTGTCTGAATCGTATATGGTAAGTACTCAGAATTTAAAGAGATTAACGTTATTATAGAAGCATCTTTATTTTTTCTAATTTTCTTTACCACTACACTATCTTCTAAAACGATTACGCAAATTGTATTATTACTCACTTCAGAAAGGTTGTTTACCGCTTTACCAATCACCCACTCTTTGGGCTCTAGTAATGGCAGCATACTATCCCCTTCTACCTGAAAACCACGATATGTAGCATTTCGATATTCTGGTAAAGGAATATCAAATGCAGGTAATTGTTGATACCAATCTAAATCTTGAACATTATGAGGATATCCTGCTGCGGCTTTTACATTTACCAAAACTATATTTTCATTATTCTGAGAATCTATAGTAACTACTTTTGGAGATACATCTCCCAGGTGTAATTGTATTTTCTTTTGAGTACTCTCTCCAAACAACCACAAGGGATTAATATTGAATTCCTGCAATAATCTGGCTACAACTTTTCCTGAAATCTTGGTCTTACCCCTTTCTATATCAGCTGTAGAATTTTTAATCTGCAAAACCTTAGCAAAATCAGATTGGGTAAAATGGTTTTCCTCGCGAATTTGTTTAAAACGCTTTATGGTTTGGTTGGTTGAATTATCCATAAAATCGAAATTTTAATAGTATTATCATATAAAAACGGTGCTGTGACCTGGGATAATTAGTAGCAAAGATACAAGATTTTGGAATATTTCCAATTTTAACATAATTTTATTTTAATATTTATGGAAAAATTCCATAAATTTGGAAAAATTACAACTAAATACATCTACTATGTCTTCACAAACCATTCCTTTATACCAAAAAGTATCAGAGAAAATCATTAGACATTCACTCGATAGTTCTATTACAACTATCGATCAACTTCATCAAAAACTCTCAGAAAAAGGATTTCATTTTCTTAGAAATAAGGCCGTGAAAAATTACAATTTTGATTTTTATTGTACTACATCAAAAATTGCTATTGAAATTGACAGTTATGCGCACGAGTTCTCGGATATCCACAACTTAGATGCCCCAAAAAAATTATTTATTTCGTCATTAGGAATTACCGTTCTTAGGTTTACAGATTATCAGATATTAACCGATATAGAAGAAATAATAAGAACCGTAAAAAATCAAATAAAAACCGCTACAGAATGCATCTATGTCGTTTGAGCGAATACGTCAAAAACTCTCCATTTTGGCAGATGCCGCAAAATATGATGTTTCATGCGCCAGTAGCGGAGGTAAAAGAGCCAATCCTAAAAAAGGATTAGGAAATAATACAGGTTTCGGAATTTGTCATAGTTATACAGAAGATGGACGCTGCGTTTCTTTATTAAAAATTTTGCTTACCAATCATTGCATTTATGATTGTGCCTATTGTATTACCAGAAAAAGTAATGATATTAAAAGAGCTGCTTTTAAAATTCAGGAAGTAGTTGATCTAACTATTAATTTTTATAGAAGAAATTATATCGAAGGGCTATTTCTAAGCTCTGGAATATTCAAAAACTCTGATTTTACCATGGAGCGATTAGTTGCTGTGGCCAAAAAACTCAGATTAGAAGAGAATTTTAATGGCTATATCCATCTCAAATCCATTCCTGGTGCCAGTGATGAATTGATGCGTGAGGCAGGATTATATGCCGATCGATTAAGTGTGAATATTGAAATCCCAACCAAATCCGGATTAAAACTTTTGGCGCCAGATAAAAAACATGAGGATTTCATAAAACCTATGCAAAAGGTTAAAAATGAAATCATTCAATATAAAGCAGAGCGTAAAACGATAAAGAACACTCCCAAATATGCTCCGGCAGGGCAAAGTACTCAAATGATCATTGGAGCAACTGGTGAGAGTGATCGAGATATCATGTATTCTGCCACCTATTACTATAAAAAATTTGATATGCGACGAGTATATTACTCTGGATATATTCCTGTTATGACAGACTCTCGGTTACCATCCTTAGGAACTGAGGTTCCTATCCTTAGAGAAAACCGTCTTTACCAAACCGATTGGTTATTGAGATTTTATGGATTTTCTGTTAACGAAATATTGAATGACACATACAAAAACCTGGACTTAGATATTGACCCAAAACTAAGTTGGGCATTACGTAATCTACATCTCTTCCCTATTGACATCAACAAAGCAGATAAAAGGATATTGGCCAGAGTTCCCGGTATTGGCATGCAATCTGTATTTAAAATACTACAGGCCAGAAAATTTAGAAATTTAGATTGGTCTCATCTTAAAGCTATTGGCATAGCCATAAACAGAGCCCAATATTTTATCACTTGTAATTCTAAGGATTTTTATAACAAAGATCATGATCCTCATACATTAAAAGCTAAGATCCTAAAAAGCTCTAATAGTAAGTATAAAAAATACTTTAATCAACAATTAAGTCTTTTCTCCTAATATCAATACTTATGAATCCGCAAACGATATTACTATATGATGGAAGTTTTGAAGGATTTTTAAGTTGTATTTTTATGGTATATGATCAAAAAATATCTGATGCAGTTATTAGAAAAGAATCAGAAACCAATACTCAATTATTTACAATAACAGAAGAGGTTATCACCGAGAGGTATAAAGCATCAAGAGTATGGAAAGGATTTAAATCTAAAACAACTCGAAATGAACAACAGGATTTCTTTAAAGTATTTTTGAGTGAAATCAAAGGCGTAGAGAATACATTATTGAGTTATGTACAAAACATTTTTACCAAAAAAAACGATAGAAATATTGATTTCAGTAATAAAGATATTCTAAAAATTAGTCAGGTTGCGAGGATGGTAGGTCGAGAAAAACACAGAATGGAAGCATTTGTACGTTTTCAATTAACCAATGACAATATATACACCGCTACTGTCGAACCAGATTTTAATGTTTTGCCACTAATCATTCATCATTTTAAAGATCGATATGCCGACCAGCAATGGGTTATCTATGATATCAAAAGAAATTATGGTATTTACTACGATCTAAACACTGTAGAAACAGTAACTATAGAAGGCTTTTCTAGAAAAAAGGTTCGAATTTCAGAAGAGGTACTCGCTCAGAATGAAGCCGAATTTCAAAAATTATGGGGAACATACTACAATAATGTGAACATAAAATCCCGTAAAAACAACAAATTACATAAACAACACCTTCCAAAACGCTACTGGAAATACTTAACCGAGAAAAATAGTAGCTTATAATAATATATCGTTAAGAAATCTTTATCTATATAAACACCTAATTTACAAGGATAACAAGCACTTAGGCCTATATAGTAGCCAAATAATAAAAACCAGTGTGTATTTTTTACCCATCTTAAATTTCGAATAGATAAAATAAAGTATTAGATTTGGCGTTAAGTAACCAAAATTAACTATATCTATTTATTATGAAAAAAATTTTTTTAGGAGCTTTAGCTCTAGTGTTTTTAACAGTGATCTCTTGTAAAGATGCTGCTAATAAAGCTGAAGAAGCAGCAGATACAGCAGAAGAAGCTGTTGAAGAAGTTGCAGAAAAAGTAGAAGAAGCTGCCGAAGAAGTTGCAGAAAAAGTAGAAGAAGCTGTTGACGGTGTTCCTAATTTTGACAACGCTGAAGTAACAGAATACGTAAAAAAATATGAGGCGTATATGGCTAAGTATGCAAAAATCGTAGAAAGCAAAGATATGACTGCTTTTGCTGGACTTGCTCAAGAAGGATCAGAACTTGGCGCAGCAGCTCAAGGTATTGCTGGAAAATTATCTGGTGATGATGTTAAAAAATGGACTGACTATATGACTGCTAGTTCTGAAAAGATGCAAAAACTTGCTCAAGCAATGACTCAGCAATAGTCGTATTTTTAAAATACAATAAGTCGTATGACTTATAAAAACCATCCACAATGTGGATGGTTTTTTTTATTCCATCCATTGTACTTTACTCTCTATCGGTTCTCGTTTTGAAGTGTTTTTCTCGTCTTCATCATAATACCCGAGATAAAAGAAACCTAAACAGTGTTCTCCTTCTTCAAAATCAAAAAAATCACCCATATAGTTGATTAACTTAGGGCTGCTCCAATAGCAACCAATATCGTTTGCCGTGCATGTTAGCCACATATTCTGTACCGCCATTGCAGTTGATGCAACTTCTTCCCACTCCGGAATACGCTCTTTTGGATCTCGTTGCATACAAATCACAATTATCGCACTGGCAGATTTACACTTATCAATAATTTTAGTGTGCTTAAACGGAGAAAAATCTTCATTAGAAGTGATATCGGTATATGTATCTGATAAAAACACTCCCAATCGATCTTTGGCTTCTCCTTCTACCACCTTAAAACGCCAAGGTTGTGTGAGTTTATGTGTCGGAGCCCAATTTGCATTTTCCAATACCATTTTAATCAATGCTTTAGGTACAGGTTTCTCATTGTATTGTGCCGGAAAAACAGATCGTCTTCTCCTAATTATTTCATTAATATCATCATTAGTCATAGAATTTCGTCTTTTTTTGTAAAGTTATTATTATTCTAAGGACTAAAAATACTAGTATCATTAATTAATACAATATTGTGAACCTTAGAGTTCGATTACATAAATCTGAGCAACTTGACAACTTATCCCTATCAGGAGGGATACTCGATACAACATTAGCCAGCTTAAAATTTATCAATACTTATTTTGGTAATCATAGACAATTAAGTAAGGCCATATTGCACTATTGTATAACACATCCAACTATAGAAAAAATTCATATTGTTGATATTGGTTGTGGTGGTGGAGATTGTATTGCACATATCTCAGAAACACTAAAGAAACATAATATAAAAGCCACATTTACAGGAATTGATGGCAATCCTAAAAGTATTTCTTATGCACTGCAAAATAATCCTGATCCTACTCATATTAATTTTAATACCGCTGATATTTTAGATAAGGATTTTGTATTACCTAATTGCGACCTCTTGATCAGTAGCCATTTTATATATCATTTCAATAATGAAAACCTAATTTATTTTTTAAAAAAATTGCAATCTAATACTGTAAAACATATTATTTTTAGTGAATTGTATAGAAGTAAAATGGCGTACCATATGTTTAAAACAATACGTTTTATGCTTCCTGTTTCGGATATGACAAAGAAAGATGGATTGATTGCTATACAAAGAGCCTTTACTAATAAAGAATTAGAAACTATTATTCGCAAGAGTACAATAGAAAAACATAGTATTACCAAAAAGCCGTTTTTCCGTATGATTGCTCAAATATATCTTCATAATGAAAAGAATACTGTCTAAACATATAAACACTCTAAAAGAAGCTCCAAAAACTTTAATCCTAACCTATATTATTATCTACTTCTTATGGGGATTGGGAATGAATCGTTTTGGAACCGAAGTAGAAATTGCCAGGTTTACATATTGGTGGCAAGTAATTACATGTTATATCTTATATATGGTACCCATTTCAATTATCTTAAAGGAATACACCTTTTTTGAGCAATATGCATATGGGTTAGTTGCAATGGGGATATTAGAATTTTTAGGATATTGGCTTCAGTCATCTTATGTATATCCAGATAATATCCTGGATAAGGTATTTAGCCCTCAAAATTTCAGTTTAGGGATGGCTTTATTCTTTGCATTATATTTTCCGGCAGGAAACTGGCTCGTTAAAAAAACACATGACCTAATTTTTATAAGGAACTCATCTTGAGTAGCGGTTTTAAGCTGAAAAGTATGGCTTTTGTGCCATAATGAAGTTCTTTCTTTTCTGCATAGCCTTAGCTACGTTGAAAAGAAAGAACTTCATTATGGTACAAAATGTGAATTTTGTAGGCAAAAGCATTACTCAAGATGAGTTCAAGTAATAAATAGTATTATTTTTTGGGAATCAGAACAAACTGTTTCTTTCCTTGTTTTTTAATTCTATATTTTTTTGCGATCTCTCCTGCACCTTCCAGATCCAAAGAGTCCGAAATGTATGCTATCCAATCTTGCCTATCTACAATAACATTATCCAATATTGCATCTGTTAAATTTGCATTTTCTAATTTGGTTCCCCACAATATCGCTTCAGAGAGATCAGCACCGCTAAGGTCTGCTCCATACAAATTAGCATTTGTAAAATCAACACTTAACAATTCTGCTCGCTGCAAATTAGCATTATGTAACCGTGCTCTTTTTAAATTACCATCTGATAAATTGATTTTACTCATTCGTACTTCTTTAAGGTCGCAGCTTTCCATATTAGCAGCAGGCATCTGAGCTTCTGTTAAATCAGAATAATCTAATCGTGCATATTTAAGATTAACTCCTCTTCCCAGATTAACCTTTCTAAGGTTTGTATATCTAAACTCTGCAGAATTTAAAATATCTTGTGAAGATTCTAGACCTAGATCACTTTTTAAAAGCGTAAATAGTAGTTGCCCCCGCTCTGGACTAATTGGTTTTTCAATTAACACTCCATCATCAATATAGCGATATGGTTTCATTGCCATACACAGACCAACTATTCTAGCTTCTAATGTTTTGCTTATATTACGACTACCAGAGCCTTTATATTTCAATTCTTCATTTAAATCAGTAAGAACATCACCCATTACAAATACTAATGACGATCTTCGATCTGCCTCTACAAGGTTATTCTGGCTGGTAATTAATTTATTTTGATTTAGCAATAGTTTTGTCTGAAAAATCAATACCAATGAAGGCACTATCGCAAACAAAAATGCAAACAATCCAATTCTCGTAACTCGCCAGATCACACTAGATGATACATCAGAAACCGTATCTACAGAAACTGTTTTATATTCTTTATACTCATTAATAGCAGCACTAATACTTCGCTTAAGTCGATTGCCAAAAATTGGAGTACTGGATTTTTTTAAGAGCCACCATCTAAATCTTCTTTTTTTCTGTTTCCCTTTATTAATTTTATCCAGCTTATCCTGAAGTAACTTATTTTCGTTTTTTAACCGTTCAATATAATCTTGTTCGTTCACAGCGCTATAGATTTGGATATTAAAACGCATAAGATATAAAAGTTATTATTACTTTAAAAAAAAGAGAGCTTTCTTAACGTAGTAAAAAGGCTCTCTTCGATCATAGTAAAATCAGTAGTGGTGTTTTTTCATTCGAGATAAGTCGAGATATCTTCTGCAATATCCTCTATTATCGAGAGTTCCTCCTGATCATCGATAAGGTGAATAGTTTTTATCAAAAGCTGTACATATCCAGATACATATGCTTTCTTTTTTTTATCGCTCACATACTCCTTTCCTTCTACCACTATAAATGCGATTAAATTGCGTATGATCAATTGTATTTCTGAAATATCTAGCTCCTTTTTCATTAGAAATATTTTAAGTAACTCCCTAAGAATTAGATACTAAAATATAATTATGATATTCAAAAAGTACAAAAACAGCCTAATAAAAAGGTTAATCTTCGATTAAAAGCAGCTTTTATCGTTTTGCAGAATACACCTAAAAACTTTATCTTTTAATGATCCAAAAAAGATTACATTTGAATAACCAGCTTAAAACAACTTAGATATAAAACACAATTACTAAATGAATAAAGACAAATACTGCAAAAGATATAGAAAAGAGACACTATTACTTATCTTTTTAGCAATAATTACAAGTTGTAAAAAAGAACAAGAGCTCAAAAAAGTTGAAAAAACCTCAACTACACAACAGATACAAATCATTAAGGATATACCAGAAGGAATAACAATACCAGAAGGAATGGTTTGGATTCCCGGAGGAAACTTCAATCAAGGAGCCGTGAAAAATGATCGTATGATCATGAAACATGAGACTCCTGCTCATCCCGTTTCGGTAGATGGTTTTTTTATGGATATAACAGAAGTTACAAATGCGCAGTTTAAAAAATTTATTGATGCCACTAACTATGTAACAGTAGCAGAACGAGAAATTGTTTGGGAAGAGATGAAAAAACAATTACCTCCTAATGCTCCTAAACCTCATGACTCTATACTACAACCCGGATCATTAATTTTCAAAAAAACAAAAAAGAGTGTTCCAAATCTTTTCGACTATTCTCAATGGTGGTTATGGAAAATCGGAGCTAACTGGAAACATCCTTTAGGTCCAGAAAGTTCTATTGAAGGAAAAGACAAGTATCCCGTTGTTCATATTGCCTATGAAGATGCTGTGGCGTATTGTAAATGGGCAGAAAGAAGATTGCCTACTGAGGCAGAATGGGAATATGCATCCAGAGGGAAAGAAAAAAGCACTATTTTTTTCTGGGGAAATGATATACAAAATTTAAGTAATCATGCCAATACGTGGGAAGGAGAGTTTCCTCTAGAAAACACCAAAACAGACGGTTTTGAAAACAAAGCTCCGGTTCGCTCCTATCCATCCAATTCGTATAATCTATATGACATGGCTGGAAATGTTTGGGAATGGACACAAGATTGGTACAATACAACGTATTACAATCAATTAAAACAGCAAGGTTTAACTCATAATCCTAAGGGCGCTGTAAAACCCTACAATCCTAACAATCCTGCTTTGCAAGAAAAGGTCATAAAAGGGGGTTCTTTTTTATGTAGTGATTCTTATTGTGCCAGTTATCGTAATAGTGCCAGAATGGCCACCAGCATAGACTCTTCGTTAGAGCATCTAGGGTTTAGAACGGTCCTAAGTATTGGTATGATCAGTGATTCTAAAAAGACAGAATAAACCTATTTGTCACTAATTTGAGCTACACCATAAGAGAGTTATAAAAATTTACATCATGCATTTTAAATGTTGATAATTGACTGGTTGTTAGTGCAGCACTATAACCTTTAGTGAACACAAAATCATTCACAAACCATAATTCATCGTCAAAACTAACGGTATTATTCTTCACTTCAAGTTCATTCAGAGGTATATAAAACCCCCGTCCATCTGCCTTAATCACACTTTCCTTAATAGTCCAATATTTATAAAACACATTTAACGGGCAGCTCGCACTGTTAATTTCATCCCATTGATCTGCAGTCATTAAATCTCTGAAATCTTTTAGGTTTCTCTTTCGATGTTCTTCAATATCAATACCAAGCCTGGTATTTTTTCCTATTGCACAAATCACATAATCTCCAGAATGAGATATATTAAAGTCATATCCATTTAAGGTTAAATATGGTCGTTTGTGTGAGTTATAAGCGATAAGATCCCAGATATTGTTTTCTATATGACAACTCTTTAGTGCTTCAATCAATAGTAAGCGTCCGAACAAATGCGCATGTCTATCTTGCCAACGAATATATTGTGAATTTTTTTTTCTCAAATCTGGCGATAGTAATGATAAATAATCTGAAAAAAGACTTTGTTCCAGAGGGGTTTTAAAAGATGTATAAAATATATCTATAGAATGCATTCTTAAATCTTTTCAAACGTAGTAATAGAGATCATATAAATAGTTTTGAAAATAACTTTTTAACTGTCAGCTTAAATTGACAACCTTCAACTTTTTAGTCTTTTTAGACAACTAAATCATTCAAAACTAGACTTTTCTATTGTACTATAATCATCTTTTGATTCAATATTGAACCACAGGCATTACTAATTTTATAAGCAATAGCTCTTGGGTCTTTAAATATGAAAAAATGATCTCCTTCCAGAAATTGTATGATTTGAGGAAGTTCTGTTTCTTCATTCCATTTTTTAATTTTATCTAAAGAAACTTTGTCTTCTCTCTGCCCTATTTCATCTTTTCCCATACAAACAAATAAAGGAACGGGCAGCGGCTTTTTAATCTTATAGTATGTATAATTTTCGATAGCTTTAAAATCGGATTTCAGAATTGGGTAGTATAGGGATAAAAGATCCTGATGCTGTAAAATTTCTTTAGGAAGCCCACCCATCTCATTAATTTCTTTCCAAAACAAATCTTCTGGTAATGAGGAGATTTCCTTTTTTGAAACTGCTCCAGGAGCTCCTCTACCTGTAAAAAACAAACAAATAGGCAATCGCATATTCTTCTGAATCAACAGCTTGGTTAATTCGTAACCCAACAGGGTTCCCATACTATGACCATAAATAAGATAAGGTTCGTTTTTTATATGCCGATATATTTGCTCAAATATATCTTGAACCATTACTGAGATTTCATCTAACAACCTTTCTTTAAACCGGGCTCCTCTACCAGGTAGCTCTACAGTAATCCATTCAAAGTCTTTTGACATAAACTCTGATATGTTTTTAAAGCTATATTTATTACCTCCTGCAAAAGGTATTGCTATAATTTTTATTTTATCTCTTAAAATTTCATTCATTAGAAACTATCTTTTTTGGTGTTTATTTAATTCTGTAAAATACAATCTGTCAAGATCTTGCAATGATTTATTTTTTCTATACACCAATGAAATTATAGTTAATAATGCACCTGATATTACGAATACGATTATAATAGATGTTGTGATACTGGTTCCTGGAAAACGATTAAGTATTTGCAGAGAAAAATTCTTAAATATATTGCTTAATTTATCGACAACAAATCCTGATAAAAGAAAGGCGATAGGGGCAGCCGCTCCTATAACTAAAGTTCCGACGCCTGTTAATCTTCCAAGTAAGTCTACGGGAACTACAGTTTGAAAAAATGTATCATTAGCAATCCCTGAAATAGAAAACATGGCCAATATTAGCATTCCTCCGATTGCCAGGATATAAGGATTAATCTGAATAAAAAAGCTACAGAGAGTAAGGCCTACTATAACATTTGCCCAAATAACCACTTGAATTGGCTTTTTAATGCCCTTTGTGCTACTCATAATAATTCCGCCAATCAAACTTCCTGAACCAACTACTGCTAGTACAATTCCCAAGACATACTCATCTGAGAAGTCAAGAATTAACGGTGTCAGTAATACCGTAATAAGTCCTATCAAAAAATTTGTCAAGAAGAAGAATGAAAATAGATAAATAAATCCTTTTTTTTGATTCATAAATTCTTTGACAACTAAAAAATCTGCTTTTAAGCTAAATTTTTCTTCTGACTGAGCGACAACGACAAAACTTAATATGCTAAAAGAAATAACTGACACAAAAAAGGTCACTGCATCAATAAAAAATATATTTTTCAATCCAATGAGTTTATACAGCACAGGAGCTAGTATAGGAACCCCCATCTGGATAATAGAATGGATTGTACTGGATGCCCCTTGTGCGTTCACTAATCTATTTTTTGGCACCAATGCGGTGGTTGAAATATAAAAGGCGTTAAACACAAACATACTGGCTATAGAACCTATCCCAGCGACTATCATGATATGCCACGGAACCAAATTCCCAAGATAATACAACGTCATTAAGGTCAAACTACCACATCCTGCAATGAGCTGACCATAAATTATCATCTTTTTTTTGTTCCATCGATCTACTAAACCACCTATAACAGGAGCCAAAAAAATTGCCGGCGCAGCTTCAAAAAACCAAATCATTGAGTATATAGTTATACTTCCTTCAGGCTGATCCAATATCCACACACTCAATGCAAAATCTGTTAAATCCGTTCCAAATATTGAAAACATTAGTAGTCCCAAATAGACATAATATTTTTTCATTAACTTTTTATTTATATGTGATACACCTACACAACACCTGTGTTCGGATGTAATATTTTGAAGATTTTATCCCAAAGAAGGTTCATCGGCAAGTATCTGCTGATGTATCTTTAAGTTTTCATTGAGATTTTGACTTATTTCAATGACATGTGGAAGTGATAATATTTCGGTATGACCTGCTTTTATTGGGTATACTTTTACTTCTTTATTAGTATACTCCTGCCAACCAAAATCTTTTGCCTGTAATACTTTCTCAAAAATTTCTTTGTCTGTACCTCTAAGTGTTGTGGGATCAACATCTAATTTGTCTTTACTTCTAAACAATAAAACCTGAGTATTTAACTTAACATTAGTTTGGGGATAGTAACTAAATGTACAGTTATTAATATAAACCTGAACCCGTCCTTTCATTTTTGTTTCAAATGGAGACTTCAGCTTCTCTATTAATTTATACACCACTCCTATCTTTTTATCGTCCGATACATTTTGGAATAAAGAAGGAATTAAGTTGATATTTACGCCAAATTCCAGATTAATAAAACGAACTATCTCGAATAATAGTGTTTCAATGTCTTCTTCAGGTATCAGAACAGAAGTCAAAGGGTGGTTAATTACTGCCGCATCAAAAATTAACAGTTCACTAACTTCATAACCTCTATTATGGAGTTGTAATGCCATCTCAAGCGCTACTTTACCTCCAAAAGAATATCCTCCTATACAATACGGTCCATAAGGGTTTACTTTTTGCATTTCTGTTATAAAAAGAGAGGCTATTTGCTCTACAGTTTTCAGGGTAGGAGTTATTCCATCTATTCCCGGACATTGAAAAGCATAAAAAGGTTGTTCTTCACCTAATAAATCTGCCAGATTGTAGAAAGGTATAGCTGTACCCACTCCGGAAGGAGCACAAAATATAGGTTTTTTATATCCTTCTTTATTAAAGCCTATAAGAATCTTATCTGAATCATTGTCTATTGATGGCAATTTATCACTTAATGCTGCTATCGTAGGACACTCGAATACATCTCGAATACTTAATGTTGTATTGTATACATTATTCATTTGAACTACTAATTTCATAGCTAGTAAGGAATGCCCTCCCAAGCTAAAAAAATTGTTATGTATTCCTACCTTATCTACCTCTAATATGTTTTGCCATATTTCTACAAACTGTTTCTCAATTTTGTTTCTAGGTGCAACATATGTTATTCTGGAAGTCTTTAACAACTCTATATCCGGTAATGAGTTTTTATCAACCTTTCCATTATTTGTCAAAGGCATTTCATCCAGTTTCATCCACAATCGCGGGATCATATATTCTGGTAATCTGGATTGTAAATTATTCTGTAAAGCTTCGTTATTAAACTTTTTTTCCGTGACCACATATGCTATCAATTGGTTATCACCTCCTGCTCCTTCTTTGGTTATTACACAGCAGTCCACAATTTCAGGTATTTGAGATAGTACTGTTTCTATTTCTCCAAGTTCTATGCGATATCCCCGAACTTTTACCTGATGATCTTTTCTTCCTATGAAATCAATAGTACCATCTGGCAACCACTTTGCCAAATCCCCTGTTTTATATAGTTTTTCTCCTTTTATAAATGGGTGATCTATAAATTTCTGACTTGTTAGATCTTCTTGCTTCAAATATCCTCTGGCCAGCCCGGGTCCGCTGATACACAATTCTCCAACAACACCAATCGGCACTAATTGCTCCTGGGGTCCCAGAATATAGATCCTTGCATCCGAAAAAGGTTTACCTATTGGTATATTGCTGTATTGTCTATGAATATTTACTTCATGAAGTAGTTTTCCGATAGTAGTTTCCGTTGGTCCGTAATGATTAATTATTTTTAAGTCTTTTCCGGTTTTCTTTATCTTCTGAATTACTTCAACATTCAGAATGCTCCCTCCAAAAATAATCCCTTGTTCTGGTAATAATACTCCATTATTAGTTTCTAAAGAAAGCCAGTGAGAGGGAACTATTTTTATAAAATCGATTGAGTTGTTTTCAAAATATGATTGAAGTGCTACCGGATTTTTTAGTTCGTCTTTTGTGAATGTATGTAAAGTCCCTCCTGTTAGTAAAGAACCAAACAAAACAGTATTTCCTAAATCTGCCGCTGTTGTAGACATTAATCCATAATGATATGAATCTTTTATCCCAAGTTTTTTGATCAGTCCATGAAAATAATCTAATATACTTTTATGTTCTATCATTACTCCTTTAGGTCTTCCAGTTGATCCAGAGGTATAGATTACGTATGCTAAATCGTTTAAGGATATCAAATTATTTAATGATTCAATAGATTTACTACTGATAATTTCCTGATCCCTATCTAATGCAACGAGGTCTATATTTCTAATACTTTCTAGAAGTTGGATATTGGTCTCAGCACATAAAATCAATTTTATCTCTGCATCTTCAATAATATAGCTTATTCGATCCATTGGAAATTCAGAATCAATTGGGACATATGCCCCCCCAGCTTTAAGCACTGCCATAATTGCTGTAATCATTTCAGGAGATCGATCCAGACATACTCCTACCAATGTATCTTTGGTTATTCCTTTATCACCTAATAGATGAGCTAATTGATTAGATTTTTCTCTTAACTCTCTGTATGTTATTTCTTTTCCTTCAAAAACAACTGCTACGGCTTTTTCATTTTTCAAACACTGCTCTTCAAACAAATCCACGATAGTTTTATCTGAAGAGAAATTAGTTTTATCAGAATTAAACACTTCTAACAACTGATTTTTTTCACCTTCGGTTAACAGAGGGATTATATCTATTGATGTTTCAGGGCTTTTAGATATATTAGTTAATATTTCCTGATAATGACAAATCATTTTACGAGTAGTTTCTTCCTTAAAAAGATCTGTTGCATATTCTACCCATAGGGACAATCCTTCTTCATTATCCTCTGCGGTAATTTTAATATCAAATTTGGAAGTAGTATTAGTATAATGGTACGGCGCCAAACTTAATCCATCGAGTTCAATTTTTTTCTCTTCGGTAATGTTTTGTAAAACAAACATTACCTGAAACAATGGATTAACACTCATATCTCGTGTATCAACAACACGATCAACTATTTTTTCAAAAGGAACTAACTGATGATCATAAGCTTCTAATGTTGTGTTTTTTACTTCTTTAAGAAATTCTAAAAAAGTTGGATTTCCTTCTAAATTACTACGCAATACCAATGTATTTATAAAAAAACCAATGATCCCTTCTAATTCTTCCTGTGTTCTATTGGCCACTGGTGTACCTATACAAATATCTGATTGACCGCTATATCGATAAAGCAAAACTTTAAAAGCTGCTATCAAAACCATAAATAAGGTAGCTCCTTCTTGTTTACAAATTACTTCTAAAGCTGCTCTTGTATCTTTATCCAGCTCAAAAGAAAAACCAGCGCCAGTACCACTCTTTTGGGCTGGCTTTTCATAATCAGAAGGCAGAATTAAAGGAGACGTTTTTTCTAATTTTCTCTCCCAATATGATAATTGTTCTTTCAGTATTTTCCCTTCTAAATACTTACGTTGCCATATGGCATAATCCTTATATTGTAGTGAAAGCCCTTTTAGTTTTGAAGTTCGTTTTTCTAATTTTGAGGTATATAATTCTGTTAATTCGTTAATCAAAATTCCTTCAGACCATCCATCACTGGAAATATGATGAAAAACAATCGCTAAAACATATTCTTGTTCTCCAAGTTTAAATGCACACGCCCTACACATATAATCCTTGGATAAATCAAAAGGTCTTTCCACAAATATGGAAAGTAAATTTTCTAGTTTTACGGAAGATGATATAGGAATTGTATTCATCCACCAATCTTCTGAGGATAAAATTTCCTGATATCCAACCCCCTCATCAGATTTTATGATCGTTCGTAATGACTCGTGTCTTTTAACTATTTCTTTTAAAGAAGCTTCTAAGATAGATATATCCAATGTTCCTTTAATTCGTAAGATAATAGGCACATGATATTCTAAACTACCTTGTAACTGATCCAAAAACCATAAACGTTCTTGGCTAAATGACAAAGGAATTTTTCCTTCAACATCCTGCTTAACCAATGATGGTAGCTCAACTCCCGTAGATCTCGTATCCAAATAGTTTTTTAACTCTGAAATTGTAGGATATATAAAAACATCTTTGATAGCAATCTCAATTTTCATGGTTTTGCGAAGTGCTGATACTAATCGGGTTGCTAGCAAAGAATGACCTCCAAGGTCAAAAAAGTTATCATAAACACCCACTTTTGAAATGCCTAATAAATCCTTCCATATGATCGCCAATTTTTCCTCTATTAAGTTACGGGGAGCTACATAATCTACTATTAAATCGGATAAATCAGGATTCGGTAATGCTTTTGTATTAATCTTACCATTATTAGTCAATGGTATTGCATCTAATTCCTGCCATACCTGAGGGACCATATACCCAGGTAATTTTGACCGTAGATAATCCTGTATAAGCTCCTTACTAATTGGTTCGTTATAAACTACGTATCCTATTAATCGTTTGTTCTGGTCATGGTCTTCTTTGACAATTACTACAGATTGACTAATTTCCGGGATCTCTTGTATTACATTATTTATTTCTCCAAGTTCGATACGGTATCCCCTAATCTTAACCTGATTATCTTTTCTTCCTAAAAACTCGATATTCCCGTCAGGTAACCATTTTACCAAATCTCCGGTACGATACATTCTTTCTCCCTCTATTATCGGGTTTGGGATAAACTTTTCATTTGTTAAACTTTCTTGATGTAAATAACCTTTTGCTAATCCTATTCCTCCCAAACACAATTCTCCTACAACTCCTACGGGTTGTAAAAAGGATAAGGATTCATCAAAGATGTATGCTTGACAATCATTCACAGGTTTTCCTATCGGAAGATCTTTACTAAATTCTTCTTCAATAGAATATGTTGTTGAAAAAGTAGTATTCTCTGTGGGGCCATACCCATTTGTTATTTTTATATTCGGATAATGAGACAACAACTTATTGGTATACTTAAAAATAACTTTATCACCTCCAACAATAAGGTATTTGATTTCTTCGAAAACAGCTATATCCTCTTCTACGGTTTGATGAAACCAGGAAGCTGTCATCCATAAGGTGTTTACGCTCTCTTTTATAATTACATTTTTCAAGCGTTGACAATCCAATAAGGTATCTCTATCCATAAGAACCAATGTTCCTCCATTAAGTAATGTCCCCCAAAACTCAATAGTAGTAGCATCAAAAGAAATAGATCCGGTCGATAACCATTTGGTCTGAAAACCCAACGGTACATAATCACAGGATTTTGCCAGACTCACAATACTTTTATGTGCTATCATTGTTCCTTTAGGTTTTCCTGTAGAACCCGACGTATACATAACATACACAAGATGATTTGGATCTATTGCTATTTTTGGAAACTCACTATCTTTTCCCTTTTTGTTATATGCATCCAGAAAATCTTCATCTATTATCACTTTACAATTGGTATCACTCTCAATAAAAGAAATCCTTTCTTCCGGATAATTGGAATCTATAGGTACATATGCTGCACCTGTTTTCAGAATTGCTACTAAGGCACATAGCAACACTTCACTTCGCTCCAGTTTTACTCCAATTAAATCTCCGGGTTTTATCTCATAGCCGGATAACAAATGATTAGCAAGATTGTCTGATTCGTCATCTAGTTCCTGATAAGTAAGTTGCTTGTCTTTAAATTTTATTGCTATCTGATCAGGTGATTTTTGCACCTGTTCTTCAAATGCATCCAACACTGTTTTATCTTGTACATAATCTATCTTATCAGGATTAAACACATGTAGTATTTCATCTTTTTCTTTTTCTGTAAGAATGTCGAATTCTGATATTTTGTTAATGGAAGGGTTTACTATTTGCTGTAATAAATATTCAAAATGATTATGGATCATTTTAATGGTAGCATCCTCAAGTAATGAAGCATTGTAGTTAAAATTAATTTCTAACCCTTCGCTTAGGTTTACTGTAATGTTCAATAGATAATTTGCCAATTCTTTAACCTCTGAATTATCAACTTCTAATATGCTTTCTCTTTCGGAGAGTGTTTTCGATACAGGATAATTTTCGAACACCAAAATACTATCGAATAAATCTCCTTGAACATTGCTGATTTTCTGTATTTTAGATAAACTTGTATATTGATGTTCTCTTCCTGCTGCATGGCCAGATTGTAATTCTAAAAGCCAATCCGAGATCAACATATCATTTTCTACAGTAGTACATAGTGGTAGTGTATTGATATATAATCCCACCTTGTGTTCAGAATTTTCCAATTCTGCAGGACGTCCGGATACCGTTACTCCATATACTACCGTATTATTATTTGTGTATTTTGACAACAAAAGGGCCCAAACTCCCTGTAATATGGTATTGACCGTTAATCGTTTGTCTTGAGCATAATTCCTTAGTTTATCCGTAAAATTATCATCCAAGGTCAATGAAACATCTTTGAAGTTTCCAATTGCCTTATTCCTGGATACTCCTGCTTCTGAAAAAGGTAATAATCCCGGGGTTTCCAGGTTCTTAAGATATTCTTTCCAAAATCTCTCTTCCTCAACGGTATCTTTCTTTGCTATATATTTTATATAATCTTCATATAAATCTTTCTTTTGCTCAGGTGGATTACTCCCCTGAAAAATAGTTTCATATGCATTAAGAAGTTCCTCCAGAAGGATAGGCATTGACCACCCATCAAACAAGATATGATGATTTGTAAAAATCATTTTACTGGATACTTTTCCTGTTTTAATAAGTGTTACTCTCATCAAAGGAGCCTGGGTAAAAGAAAAACCTCTTGTACTATCTAATTCTATAAAAGCGTTTATTTTTTCGTCCAACTCTGTAGGGGAATACATGCTATAATCCAACTCTGTGAAGGGTATTACTACCTTATCATAAACACGTTGCACCGGAACGCTTAGTTCTTTGTAGAAAAAAGCACTTCTCAATATGCTGTGGTTGTCTATAATGTGATTCCAGGCAGATTTTAAAATTTCGGTGTCCACTCCCTTTGGAAAATCCATGGTTAATTGCACTATATATGCTTTGGCATCCTCATCGTATAGACTATGAAACAACATCCCTTCCTGAAGAGGGCTGAGTTTATAAATTGAATCTCTAACCTTTTGAGATTCTGAGTTTTTATTTTCTGTTCTCAAAAATTCGATTAAACCTTCTTTATTCTCTTTTAGAAAACTTATGATATTAAGAGGGTCTTTTTTCAGATCATATGGTTTTACATCTGACTTGTTTTTATATTTTTTTAATGACAAATTTCCTTTCTCTTCCTTTAAAAACAAGCCATAGATAGCTAACTGATCTATAAAGTTTTTCATTTTTTAATACGTTTAAATTTCTTTATGATGGGGTAAAACCCACATTAACATTGTGCAGTAGAGAATTCTAACCTGTAGTTCCAAGCAGGTATCGCAGATTAAATACAGTAATAAAATTTATTGTTTAGAATTACCGTGGATGTAATTCTTTTTAAATTTTTAAGAGTTCTTCGGAGTCCGAATCTTCATTTAAAAAAGCATCTAATTCCTGATAATTTACTTCCTCTCCCAATCCGTAATCTGAAGGCGTAAAATCTCTAGCTTCCTTGGACACACAATGATGAATCAAAGCTGTTAAATTAGATTTATATTCGTCGGAAAGTTTTTTTATCGTATCCTGATTATATTCATTTTCGGAATAAAACCAAGTCAACACCAGAGATCCATCATTTATAGATCCGCTAACTTCAAGTTTATTACAAAACGCTACCTGATCTCCTACATCATTTCCCGAAAATTCTCCAGCCAGACCAATTATAGAATCTTCTTTCATAATATTATCGAATTGCCCCAGGTAATTAAATGTAATATCCCAATGCGTTCCTGATAATGCATCTCTAACCGCAGTGTCCGGATGCAAATATTTTAATGCTCCATATCCTAATCCTTTATTCGGGATACTACGTAACTCTTCTTTTACAGATTTAATAACGTCACCCAATGAAAAATTAGACTGTAGTGATAAGCTGATTGGGTATAAACTGGTAAACCACCCAACTGTATTACTTGTATCTATATCTCTTGCTATATCTTCACGACCATGGCCTTCGAGACCTACTACAACATTTTCAAAACCTGACCATTTACTAATGGTCAATGCCAGACAACTTAATAATATGTCATTTATTTCTGTTCCGTAGGCTTGATTTACATCCTGTAATAGCGAAGTTGTTAGTTCTTTATCAAGTATCATATGACACTCACTCACTGTCCCCCATTTTTTAAGACCTTTATCAGAATAATCTACAGTTAGCGTTTTATAAGAGTTTATAATGGAAGACCAGTATTCCTGTTGAGAGAAAAACGCTTTGTTTACAGCATATTCTTTTATGCTATTTACCCATTGACGATATGAACTACTTTTTACACCTAAATCAACCTTCGTTTCTCTTTGTAATGAGTTCAGGATAAGATTTATATCATTTATCAAAATACGCCAGGAAACCCCATCAATCAATAAGTGATGTGCTACTATAAATAAACGATTGTCACTTTCTTCCTCTGGTGTTTTAAATACTATTATTTTAAAAACTTCTCCTCGTTCGATCGATAAACTGCGTTGGTAAAATTTACATACGGTTGTTATCGATTCTGTAAGGTTACCCGTAGGAATCAAACTAAGATCTTCAACTATTAATGTACTTACATTTTTGCTATATGTTTGTTTCCATTCTTCTCCTTCTTTATGGTAGGTAGAACGAAGCGCATCATGATGCTCCACTAATGTTTGTACCATTTCTTCGAGATATGAGATTTTCATACTCTTATCAATAGAAAGTAATAATGTCTGATTATAGTTAGCGTCTTCCAGCTCAGAATAAGAATTGTTAAAATACCATTGCTGGATTGGCAACAAATCACTCTCTCCTGTCAATATTCCCTGTTCTCCGACAACCAAAGATGATCCTTGTTGTATAGCTTCTGCTAATTCTGAAATTGTCTGGTACTTAAACAGATCTCTTGGCTGCATTACCAACCCTTCATGTTTGGCTCGACTTACTACCTGAATAGTAATGATTGAATCTCCTCCTAGTTCAAAGAAATTATCATGTATCCCAACCTGTTTTATTCCTAATACATCCTGCCATATTACAGATAAGCTTTCTTCTATTTCATTTTGTGGTGCTACGTAATCCTTGACTATATCAGACATATCAGGATCTGGCAAAGCCTTTTTATCTATTTTACCATTATTGGTCAACGGAATCGTTTCTAATGCTACCCATAATCTTGGCACCATATATTCTGGTAATTTAGAAAGGAGAAGGTTCTGAAGCTCTTCTTTGTCTATCGTGTCGTTACTTACCACATATCCTACCAAACGTTTGTTGCTGTGTGTATCTTCTTTGGTCAACACTACACTTTGTATAATATCAGGTATTTCTTCTAATACATTTTCTATTTCTC
This sequence comes from Aquimarina sp. Aq78, assembly GCF_900299525.1. GTDB lineage: Bacteria > Bacteroidota > Bacteroidia > Flavobacteriales > Flavobacteriaceae > Aquimarina. The sequence goes on from NZ_OMKA01000029.1 coordinate 506,684, forward strand.
CCAGCTCTATACGATACCCCCGAATCTTAACCTGGTCATCTTTTCTTCCTATAAACTCTATATTCCCATCTGGTAACCATCTGGCTAAATCTCCGGTTTTATACATCAGCCCTTCCTGAAAAGGATTTTTTACAAACTTATCCTGGGTTAGCTCTTTTTGATTTAAGTATCCTCTGGCCAGCCCTGATCCGGAAATACATAATTCTCCGGTTACTCCTATTGGTAATAATTCTTCACTGGTTCCCAAAATGTAAACTGATGTGTTAGAAACAGGTTTACCAATAGGGATTGCATTAGATTGATTTTCTGACACTTCGCAAAAAGTGGTAACCACAGTGTTCTCAGTAGGACCATAATTATTATAAATCTTTAATGATGTAGGTTTGGTTAATTTAAGCGTATCTCCTCCTGTAAGAATCTTTACCTGATCAAGATACACCTGCTCTTCTACTAAATTATGGCAAATTTGAGATGGGATATATATATGTGAAATCTCATTTACTTCTATAAAGTTTGTCAACCAGGAAATATCATATCGAGTTTCGTCTTCGTATATTGGATAAAGCGATCCTCCACCTAAGATATATGGGTAAATCTCCCAAACTGAAGCATCAAACCCTACTCCTGAAAACAATGCTCCTCTACTTTGATCCGTAACCTCATATGTTTGTTGATGCCATAGACAGAGGTTAATCAAGCTTTTATGTTCGACCATGACACCTTTAGGTTTCCCGGTAGATCCTGAAGTATAGATAACATATGCCAGATGATTTGCTTGTATATCTATATCCGGAAGAGTATCATCATAATTTTCTTTATCTCCCTGGTATTGATCCAATAAATCCTGATCTATTATAGTCCCGCTATTGCTATCTTCCTTGATATAGGATATCCTTTCCTGAGGATAATTGGGATCTATTGGCACGTAGGCACATCCTGTTTTTAGAACTGCCAGTATTGAAATAATCAACCATTCGCTTCGGTCTAATTTGATGCCAATCAGATCTTCCTTACCCAATGTATAATTCGATAACAAGTAATGAGCTAATTGATTAGAATGTCTATCTAATTCGGTATACGTCATTTCCTCTCCCTTAAAAACGATAGCTGTATGTTCGGGAGTCTTAGCCACCTGATCTAAAAATAATTGAACAACCGTTCTTTTACTATTGTAATCTGTTTGGGTAGCATTAAAATTAACTAGCAACTGTTCCTTCTCTGCTTCGGTCAATATTGTTACATCAGCAATATGTTCTTTAGGTCTTATTACAATATTTTTTAGTAATTCTTCAAAGTGAACCATCATACGATAAATGGTTTCTTCTTTAAATAAATCTGTACAATATTCTATCTCTAATGATATTCCGGATTTTATATCTTCTGCTGTCATTGATATATCAAATCTGGAAGTTGTATGTTCAGAAGTATAGGAGGATAAAGTAATTCCATTTAACTCAGAATTTTCCTCTTCCGGAGTATTTTGTAATGCAAAGAATACCTGAAACAACGGACTCGTACTCATATCGCGTACATCTACTACACGATCTACAACTTTTTCAAAGGGAACCAATTGATGTTCATAAGCATCTAAGGTTGTCGATTTTACAACATTAAGTAAATCAACAAATGTTGGATTTCCTTCTAAATTACTCCTGATTGCCAGTGTATTTACAAAAAAACCTATTAAATTTTCCAGTTCCGTTTGTGTCCTGTTTGCAATAGGCGTACCTACACATATATCTTGTTGGCCGCTATATTTATACAACAGCACTTTAAATGCTGTCAATAAAAGCATAAATAAAGTGACTCCTTCCTCCTTACACGTATTCATCAATACATCTCGTAGTTCTTTATCCAGTTCGAATGATAACACTGCTCCTGAAGTACTTTGTATTTGAGGTCTTGAATAATCCGTGGGTAAGACCAGAGGAGATACATCTGTCAGTTGGTTTTCCCAATAAGACAGTTCAACATCCATAAGTTGTCCTTCGATATACTTACGTTGCCACAAGGCGTAATCAACATATTGTATAGGTAAATTTACTAATGACGGTTCTCTTTTTTCTTGTTGAGATTGATATAATTCTACAAATTCATTAATAAAAATACCATCTGACCAGCCATCACTGGAAATATGATGAAAAATCGTAGCTAGCACATATTTTCCTTCTCCCAGTTCACATAAACATGTCCTAAGCATATAATCTGACGATAAGTCAAATGGTCGAGAAGTGTAATCAGTTACTACTTTATCTAATTCTGAAGGGTCGGATATCGTAATTCTATCCATTTTCCATTCATCTGGGGGCAAAATTTCCTGATACGCAACTCCTTCATCTGATTTAATTACAGTTCTTAAAACCTCATGACGAGAAAGAATAGTTTTCAAAGACATCTCCACAGCAGAAATATCCAAATCTCCTTTTAAACCTACAATTACAGGAATATGATAAGCAATACTTTCTTTTAATTGATCTACAAACCACAATCTCTCCTGACTGAATGATAAAGGAATACGATTTGTTCTTTCCTGAGGTGTCACTGAAGGCAATAACTTACCTTTTGATTTTCCCTGGATATGTTCTCCCAGCTCCGCAATAGTAGGATATACGAAAACATCTTTGATCGCAATTTCTATATCTAATGCTTTTCGAGTTGCTGATACCATACGGGTAGCTAGCAATGAATGCCCACCTAATTCGAAAAAGTTATCAAAAATTCCTATTTGATTGATGGATAAAATATGTTTCCAGATATCCACTAACTTTTCTTCAATATCATTTCTAGCAGGAACATACTCTTGCAATGATAATTCTGAGGTTTCTGGTTCCGGTAAAACTTTTCGATTTATTTTTCCATTAGGAGTTAAAGGCATATCCCCTAATTCTACCCATAAAACAGGAACCATATAATCTGGCAGGTTGGATTTTAAATACCTCACAATTCGTTGTTTATCAAAATCTTCTTTTGGCACTACATAACCGATTAAGTTATTTATACCTCTGCTATCCTTTCTTGCCAATACACAACAGCTTTTTATAGTATTTTCTTTTGATAAAACACTCTCTATCTCACCTAGTTCAATGCGATGACCTCTAACCTTTACCTGATCATCAATTCTTCCCAGATATTCTAAGCTTCCATCAGGCAACCAACAAGCCAAGTCTCCTGTTTTATATACTTTTTCTCCTTTTACAAATGGGTTATTGATAAAGCTTTTTTTCGTTTTTCTCTGATCATTAAGATATCCTCTTCCTACTCCGACTCCTGAAACCCATAATTCACCCTGAACCCCCAAAGGGCATAGATTATTAAACTTGTCCACAACATATAGTTGCATATTTGACATAGGTTTACCAATAGAAACGTTTATCACATCAGGAGCCTCATACATAAAATGAGTACTTACATCATCAGATGCTTCTGTAGGACCATATGCATTTGCTACAGGAATATTAGGATATTTACTAAACCAGTCAGCTAAAAGGGAGGCAGATACAGCTTCACCGGTAACAATAAAATATTTTAGCTGATTTAAAATGTTATTCGAATCGATTTCTAATAGTGATGACACATAAGAAGGTACTATCTGAAGGATATTCACCCCTTCTTTATGTATTGATCCTAATAGTAATGCAGGATCTCTGACATATTCCTCTTTATACACAATAATACGTCCTCCCATCATTAAACTACTAAAAATCTGCCATACAGATATATCGAAAGTAAAGGGAGCAGTAAAGGCCACCACACTATTTGATGTAATCTCTAATCCGTCAATTTTTGCATATAAATGGTTGAGCATCCCTTTATGTTCTACCATAGCGCCTTTTGGTTTACCTGTACTACCTGATGTGTAAATCACATAAGATAAAGCCGTAGGAGAAATAGGTATCGATAAAGGACTTACAGGATATTCCGAAAGCAAATCTTTATTGGCATCCAAAACAAATATATTTCGCTCCCAGATTAAAGGAATAACAGATTCGCTTTTTATATCTGTAATAATAATAGTGCTTTTTATCTCATTTAGGATATAATTGATACGTGATTCCGGATAATCGGGTTTCATTGGTACATAAGCACCCCCAGCTTTAAACACCCCCAAAATAGCGATAATCATATCCAAAGAACGATCTAAACAGATACCGACCAAAACATCTTCTTCAACACCTTGAGATCTTAGGTAGTGCGCAAGCTGATTGGAGCGTTCTTCTAATTCTATATATGTTACTATTTCTTCTTCGTAAACAACAGCAATCTCATTAGGAATACTTTTTACTTTTTCCTCAAAAATATCAACTACCGTCTTGTCTAATGGATAACCAACAGCCGTATCGTTAAAATCAAATAACAATTGGTGCTTTTCTTCTTTGGTTAAAATATCAATTTCTGAAACGGTACTTGCTGTTGTATTTATAATTTGGTTTAGCACTGTATTAAAATGCCCTTGAATCATTTTTACAGTAGCATCTGGCAACAGAGATCTATTATAACAAAACTTTATCTCGAACTCTTTTCCCTGTCCGGCTTCTATAGTTAACAAATAATTTGTTTGTTCTTTACCTGTAATCTCTCCAGCTTGTAACGTTCCTCCTTCCTGAAAAGCATCGGAAACAGGATAATTTTCAAATACAATAATACTATCAAACAAGTCTCCTTTAACCCCGCTCAAGCTTTGAATTTTGGACAAGCTTGTATATTGATGTTCTCTACAGGTAGCATGAGTGGATTGCAGTTCTAATAACCAATCTGTTATCAAAGCTTTTTCGTCTATTCTAGTATATAATGGCAAGGTATTAATATATAGCCCTATCCGTTGTTCCGAATTCTCCAGCTCTTCTGGCCGTCCCGATACTGTTACTCCCAATACAACATCCTGATTTGCCGTATACTTAGACAAAAGTAAAGACCAAACTCCCTGGATTAATGTGTTTACAGTGATACGGTTTTTTTGTGCATACTTTTTTAGATTTTCAGTAAAATTAAAATCCAACAGAGATACTATTTCTTTAAATTCACCTACAGCTTTGTTTCTGGATAATCCTGCTTTTGAAAAAGGCAATAAACAAGGTGTTTCTATATTCTTTAGGTAATCAGACCAAAATTTTTCTTCTCCTTGAACATCTTTCCTTGCAATGTATTTTATATAATCTTCGTACAGATCTTCTTTTTTTGCCGGAGGTGTTTCTCCTTTTACAAAAGCTTCATATCCCTCTATTAGCTCGGCCATCATAATAGGTGTAGACCAACCATCACTTATAATATGATGATTGGTTATAATCATTTTATAAGAAATTTCACCTGTTTTTATAAAAGCCACCCGAATCAAAGGAGGTTCACTAAATGAAAATCCCAGCTGACGGTCTGCTTCTAAAAAAGAAATTATTTGTTCTTCTAGTTTTGATCCCGAATACATACTATAGTCCAACTCTACAAAAGGCATATCAACTGTTTTATGAACTTGTTGGACTGGGATACTTAGTTCTTCATGCAAGAATCCACTTCTGAGAATACTATGATTTGACAAAACATATTGCCAGGATAATTTTAAAGCTTCTATCCGAACTCCTTCAGGAAAATCTATGGATAACTGAACTATATATGCTTTTGAACCTTCATCATATAATCCATGAAATAATATTCCTTCCTGTAACGGACTTAGTTTATAAACTAATGGCGTTAACGATTGCTCAGATAGGTATCTAATTAAATTTCCTTTGTTTGTATTAATAAAGTCAATAATCTCTTTATTATTCTTTATTTTGGTAATCTCATCTTCCTCTAATTTCCCTTTACGTCCTCTTAGTATTAACTTCCCATCTTTGTTCACCAAAAACAGATTAAGGTTTTCTAATTTTTTTATAAAAAATTCCATTATGTTTTTTTTAGTACCGACTCTTTTGATTGATTTTAATTTAAAATTCCAAGATGTCATCTCCCTCTAGCTCTGCTTCTTTGGAAGCCTTAGCAAAAAGATCCAATTCTTCATATCCTATTTCCTTCCCTAAACCGTAATCAGAAGGAGTAACTACTCTTTCTTCTTTAGTTTTACAATGAAGAATTATCTTTTTAAGATTTGACAAATAATTATCCGCCAACGTTTCTATTGTGGTTGGGTTATACTCTAAAGCAGAATAACTCCATCCTAGTATTAGCTTACCACTCTGGATAGAGCCGTTTACTTCTAATTTGTTATCAAATTCCATTTGATCTCCTACATCATTCCCAACATTTTCTGAGGACATCATAAACCAGGAATCCTGATCTACAATATTGTCGAATTGTCCTAAATAGTTGAATATAATATCCCAATGATCCCCAGACAGGGCATTTCTTACCTCATCTTCCGGATGTAAGTATTTCAAAGCTCCATATCCAATCCCTTTATCAGGGATGTTACGTAGTTCTTCTTTTACTGATTTTATTACATTTTCAAGAGGTTCTCCCGGAATTGCGGGTAAGCTTACAGGGTATAAATTGGTAAACCATCCAATAGTATTAGCCACATCAATATCTTTTGATATATTTTCACGACCATGACCTTCTAAACCAATTACAATCTTATCATAGCCCGACCAATTACTAATTGTCATTGCTAAACAACTCAATAAGATATCATTTATCTCTGTTCCGTACGTCTGATTAACCTCTTTCAGCAATGTCTCTGTCAAAACTTCATCTAACGTGATGGCATAATTATTTACATCTCTCCCATTCTTTTCTCCAATAAATTCTTTATCTACCGGCAAGGCTTTATAAAACGATATAATAGTATCCCAATAAGATTTTTGGGTAAAAAATGCTTTATTGGTCGTATATTCCCTTAGATGTTTACTCCATTGACGATACGAACTGGTTTTCTCTCCCAGTTGTACTTTTTTATGGTTTATTAAAGAAGGGATAATATGATCCAAATCGTTCAATAAAATTCGCCAGGAAACTCCATCTATTACCATATGATGTGCTACCATAAACAGACGATTTTTTTCTTCTGATTCTGGTGTTTTAATCAGTACCATTTTAAAAACCTCTCCTTTTTCAATAGATATACTATGCTGATAGGATTGGCATATCTCAGCAAGAGCATCTGGTATTTCTTCTATCGTTTTGGTACTGATATCTTCAATGTATACTTTACCGTTTCCTCTTCCATATATTTGGTACCATACATCATTTTCTTTATAGTATTCAAAACGGAGTGCATCATGATGTTCTATCAATAAATTTGTCGCCCCTACTATAAACTCCTCTTCTACTGATTTGTCCACAAGCAATAACATAGACTGATTAAAATGAATATTCCTGGAGTAACTAGTGTCAAGGTACCATTGTTGAATAGGCAATAAATCACTTCTTCCTGTTAACTTCCCCTGTTCACCAATAACCGACTTAGTTCTGGTTCTAATAAAACTTGATAATTCGGCAATTGTCTGATACTTGAACACATCTTTTGATTGTACCGAATACCCCAAACGCCTGGCTCTTCCTATAACCTGGATAGTTAAAATTGAATCGCCTCCTAATTCGAAGAAATTATCTGACACCCCTATCTTTTCAATACCCAACAGATCCCGCCATATTTCACATAGATTTTCTTCTATGGCATTCTGCGGTGCTATATAATTTTCTTTAGATAGTACTATGTCATTTACCTCTGGCAATGCCTTTTTATCTAATTTTCCGTTTGGTGTTACCGGTAAAGCATCCAATTCTATCCACAACTTAGGAATCATATAATCGGGTAATCTCAATTGTAATTGATCCTGTATGTGGGTTTTGTCAAAAACATCTTTACATACAACATATCCTACCAATCTATTGTTCGCATTGATATCTTTACTTGCCAATACAACAGATTGATCTATCTCCGGTTGTTCTTGCAATACGCTTTCTATTTCACCAAGTTCAATACGGTATCCACGAATCTTAACCTGGTCATCTTTTCTACCAACATACTCTACATTGCCATCAGGTAACCATTTTGCCAAATCGCCTGTTTTATACATTCGTTCTCCATTTACAAATGGGTTGGGTACAAATTTTTCATTTGTAAGGTCTTCTTTATTCAGATACCCTCTAGCTAACCCTGTTCCAGACACACATAATTCTCCTATAACTCCTAATGGGAGTAACTCATGTGCTGACCCCAAGATGTAAACAGATGTATTGGAAATTGGTATTCCTATAGGAACTGAGCTTGTGATATTTCCTTTGTACGTTGTTGCACAAATACTTGTTTCAGTGGGACCATACGCATTTACATATGTTCCATATTCTGAAAAAGACTTTGCTTTTTCCAGAGGTGCCTGCTCTCCTGCTGTGATCAAGGTTTTTACATTTTTTATCTGGCTACAATCCACTAACTTTAAGTAAGCTGGTGGTATGGTTGCAAAAGAAATTTTGTGTTCCTCAATATATTGTTCAAAACGTTTTACTTCGGATTTTGTGTCTTCGCTTATTACGAATAATGTAGCTCCTCCCAAGAGAGATAATAATATCTCCCATATAGAAGCATCAAAAGATTGATTCGAAAACTGCAAGCAATTATCTGTTACAGAAATTCCAAAATTATCCAGTTGTGATAATATGGTATTTGCAATTCCCTGATGCTCAATCATTACTCCCTTAGGTTTACCTGTGGATCCCGATGTATATATTACATAGGCTAGATTAGTTGCAGTGATATTAACCTTTGGCAACGTTATATCATAGTTTTCCCTATTCTCCCGAAATTCTTTTAGCAATCCTTCATTTATAGCAACCGCACAATTACTATCTTTCTCTATATAATGAATTCGTTCTTCAGGATAATTAGGGTCTATCGGTACATATGCAGCCCCTGATTTTATAATTGCCAAAAAGGATATCACTAACCATTCACTTCGAGGGAGTTTTACACTTACTAAATTTTCTATCTCTAAAGAATTATTTAATAAAAGGTAGTGCGCTAATCGATTGGACTCTTCATCCAGTTCTTTATAAGTAATCCGTGTGCCCTCAGAAACTAATGCCAGACTTTCCGGAGAGTCTTTAACTTTTTCTGTAAATAACTCTACTAATGTTTTATTTTTAGGGTATGGAAAACTAGTAGCATTAAAAGATTTTAGTAATTGACCTTTCTCTATTTCCTGAAGTAAATATGTGCTATCAAAAACTTGGTTTGTTTCATCCAAATAACAATTCAGGAATTGATCAATATACTTATATACATCATCTATCGAATGACCTGATTTTAATTCTCTAGCTTGAGTTATTCCAACTTGTAATCTGTTAAATGTTAGACTTACGTTAAAATCCAAAAATGTATTGGTACGTTCAAAATCATCTTCAATATTGAGTTTTTCATTTGCTTCATGATCAAGAAGAGTTTTATCTTTTATTTGATTAAATACATGAAAATCAACAAAATTGAAAAGAATATCAAAATACGGGTTGTTATAATGTATTTCATCAGTTAGCTTGGAAATTCCTATGAGAGATAATCGATCTTTACCTTTTAAATCTTTTAGTTTTTGATCTATTTGCTTAATATATTCAGTCCAGCTAAGGATTCTTGAAGTTAAATCAAATCTAAATGGAATTGTATTTAAAAAACATCCTAATAATTTTTCTCCATCATTCACCATTGGCCTTCTATTAGTTACCATCCCAACGATCATGTCCTTCTCTCCGGATAGCATGCTAAGTACATATACATATGCTCCGAAAAACAAAGCTTTAGGAGAAACATTATCCTTCTCACATTTTGTTAATAACTTATCCTTGAAATCATCTTCATAATTTCTGGTTTGCATTTCTACTTTAGATGCTTCTGTAAAAATATCTAGTATTCTATAATCCTCTAATTCCTGTTTCCAGTACTTTTTATTCTCCACATCATTCTGCTCTACCATATCAGAAATCATACTATCTCTCATACCACATTGTAATTTTGGCGGAGTGTAAGATGAATCTTCTTTTAATTTCTCGTACAGATTAAATAGTTCTACTTTTAATGTCTTTTCACTCCATCCATCCAATATGGCATGATGAAATTGTATGACAAAGACCATCTCTGAATCACTTACTTTGAAAATATTGATTCGCCATAAAGGTGCTTTATCAATTTGAAAAGGATGTAGCTCACGTTCGGTTTTCAAGAATTTTTCAATGTATATTTCTTTTTCTGAAGTGTTTTTATATGAAATATCATCATAACCAATTGAGTTATTTACTTCTTTGTATATTATCTGAACAGGTTCTGTGAAATTATAAAAATCAAATCCTGTTCTTAATGTTTCGTGTTTCGCCGCCAAAAGATCTAAAGACCTCTGCATCAATTGAACATCAACCAATGGTACCTGATCTGCAAACTGATCATGGTATATACCAAAATCACCAGATTCGACCCCATTTTGAGAAGTAATGAGCATTCCTTTTTGAATATCACTCATAGGATATACTGATGCTATACTTTGTGGGTTCGGGTGGATATTTTTTACTTGTTCCTGTAACTCTTCTAATGTCTTTTCTATCTCAACTATTAGTTTGTTTTTGCTTTCGGATAATCCACAAGTGCCTAATAATTTGGATAAACCTTTGATAGTAGGATTAGCATAGAACTGGGCTATTTTTATGTCAATTTTAAATTTCTTATTTACTTCGCTCATCAAGCGGATCATAGTAATGGAATCTCCTCCAACTCTAAAATAATCATCGGTAATTCCAATAGTATCCAGATCTAAGTGATTTTTCCAGATTTCTACCAGAATTCCTTGTTTTTCATTCTCCGGAGCGATGTATTCATTTCGTACAAAAGCATTTTCTGGTGGTTCCGGAAGTGATTTCCTATTGACTTTCCCGTTAGAAGTTAATGGAAAAGATTCTAATGATACATACAACTGAGGTACCATATATTCAGGAAGTTTTCCTTTTAACTCTTCTATAATTTCTGCACTATCAATTTCTTCTTCAAATACGATATAGGCAACTAGTCTTTTATTACCATTCTTATCTGCTTTTGCTAAGACCACTGATTGTTTTACTACAGCTAATTTTTCGATTTGCGCTTCTATCTCTCCTAACTCTATGCGATACCCCCTGATTTTTACCTGCGTATCAATTCTCCCTAAATATTCTAATTCTCCGGTAACCAGTCTTCTAACTAAATCTCCCGATCTATAACAAGGAATTGTATTTAAGTTATCTATGTTTAATGGTGTAAATCTTTCTTCTGTTAGTTCCGGTCGGTTAAGATATCCTCTTGCTACTCCTGCGCCCAAAACATATAATTCTCCTGCAACTCCTTTTGGTACTATTTGTTTACCCTCATTTAATACCACACACCCCAATGTAGGTATTGCTGTACCTATGTTACTTATGTTTGCTTCAATTTCTTGTATGGTGATCTCCTTATAGGTCACATGAACGGTAGTTTCTGTGATACCATACATATTAATGATTTTACAATCCGGGTAAATTGAATTCCACTCTTTTAGCATTGAAGGGCTTAACGCTTCTCCTCCAAAAATTAAATATCGAACTGATGATTTTATTTTTTCTTTTAAAGCTTCTTCCTGAAATACCTTGAATGCTGATGGTGTTTGATTTAAAACAGTTATTCCTTCTTTTTCAACAAACTTTGAAAACAATACCATATCTCTGGTATGAGATTTTGGTACTATTACCAGTTTTCCACCATATAATAAAGCACCATACATTTCCCATACCGAAAAGTCAAAACTAAATGAATGAAACATGCTCCAAACATCCTGATCATTAAAATCGAAAAGCCCTTTCTCATTAAAGAATAAACGAACTACATTACGATGTTCTAATAGAACTCCTTTGGGTTTTCCTGTGGTTCCAGACGTATATATCACATAAATCAAATACTCTGGATGAATTATTATTCCGGTATTGGTTCTTTTATAATCGTTATATGAGAGTTTGTCTAGAAGAATTGGTTTAATACTATTTTTATCTTCCAAAAGAGATATCTGTGAGGATTGGATAAGTATTATTTTTGCTTGTGTATCTTCTAAAATAAAATCGACCCTACTCTTTGGTATTGATGGATCTAGCGGTACATAAGCACCCCCAGCTTTCATGATTGCAATCAGTCCAATGATCATATCTAATGATCGTTCCATACATATCGGAACCAACTCTTCTTTCTGGACTCCATTAGCTACCAAACAATTAGCCAGTTGATTAGATTTTTCGTCTAATTCTTTATACGTAAGCTTTTCATTTTCAAAGACTACCGCTACTGCATCTGGGTTTTTCAATGCTTGATTTTCAAATAAACTTACTATAGTTTGGTCTGATGGGTAATCTATTGATGTTGTTGAAAGTAAATTTAATTGTTCTTCCTTTTCTGTCTCGGTTATCATTGACAAGTTGCCAATTTTTGCTTTTGGGTTTCGAACGATATTTTTTAATAGTTCTTCATAATGAATTACCATACGTTGTATCGTCTCTTTTTTAAACAAATCCGTACAATATTCTACATATAGCGAAAATCCTGATTCAGTTTCTTCTATAGTAAACGTAAGATCAAATTTGGCCGTAGTATTATTTTGTTCATAGTTAGACAATGTTAATCCATCCAATTTTATTTCTGTTTCTGAATGGATGTTTTGTAAAACGAACATTACCTGAAACAAAGGTGTAGTACTCATATCACGGCTATCAACCACCTGATCTACTACTTTTTCAAAAGGAACCAACTGATGATCATAAGCCTCTAATGTGGTTTTCTTCACTTCTTGCAATAAATCATTGAAATCAAGTTCACAGTCAATTGTAGTTCTCAAAGCGAGTGAATTGACAAAAAAGCCTATTAATTCTTCGAGTTCTGCCTGTGTTCTGTTGGCTATTGGTGTTCCTACACAAATATCTTCTTGATGACTATATCGGGACAGTATTATTTTAAAAGCAGATAATAACATCATAAAAGATGTCACTTGTTGCTCTTTGCAGAGTTTTGATATCCTATCGGTTAATTCAATATCCAGCTCGTATAAAAATCCGGATCCCGACTTACTTTTAATTAATGGTCGTGGATAATCAGTTGGTAGCAGTAATGGAGATATTCCGGAAAGTTGATTCTTCCAATATGCTAATTCTCCATCAAGAATTTCGCCTTGTATATATTTCCTTTGCCATAATGCATAATCAATATATTGAAGGGGTAAATCATTCAACGCGGGGCTTCGTTTTTCTTTTTGTGCAGTATATAATTCTACAAATTCATTGATCAGAATAGCATCAGACCATCCATCACTGGAAATATGATGAAAAACTACTGTAAGAATATGTTCATCTTTACTTAGCTCATACAAACTAGCTCTCATCATATAGTCTTTCGACAAATCGAAAGGTTGATCGATAAAGTTTTTCAACTCTTCATCCAGTATAGAAGATGAAGTCATTTTTATAACATCCATGCTCCAATTATCCGGAGATAAGAGTTCCTGACTTCCTTTACCTTCTTCTGATTGAATTACTGTTCGTAATACTTCATGTCTGGACAATACTTCTTTTAAAGAACTTTTCAGAACTATAATATCCAGATCTCCTTGCAATTGTAGAACAACAGGAATATGATATGCAATACTCCCTTCTAACTTATCTATAAACCATAATCGTTCCTGACTAAACGACAATGGAAATTTATTTATGACTGTACGGTCAAATGGAGTAATTGCACTCTCCAAAAGACTACCTTTCTTTTGTACTGGATTTTGATGTTTTTCAAGATAGGATATAATATCTTGTTTATGTTTTTTTATTTCTTCAATTAATATCGGTTCAATACGCTCTTGTTTAGACTTTATGGATAAAGAACCTTTATCTAGTTTTACTTTAATTCCTTCTTTATGTAATTTTTTTAAAAGGTCTAGAATCTTTTTACTCATTACGATAAAATTATATATTCATGGTTAAGGCATATTCTTCTTCTCCCTGATCGAGCTTTAAAAGATCTATATGACTTGCTAGTTCTTCTATAGTTGTAAATTCAAAAACTTGTCTGATAATCAATTCAACACCTAACTTCTTTCGAATTACAGACACAAGACGTGTTGCTAGTAGTGAGTGACCTCCCAACTCGAAGAAATCATCATAGACTCCAATTACATCCACTCCAAGGAGGTTTTTCCAGATGTCAATTAGTTCTTTTTCAGTTTCGTTTCTAGGAGGTACATATTCTTGTGATGAAAGTTTGGTAATATCCGGATTAGGTAGTGCTTTTTTATTTGTTTTACCATTAGCAGTTAATGGCATGGTTTCTAACTCCACCCATATAGCCGGAACCATGTAATCGGGTAATCTGGATTTTAAATATTCCTGAATATCTTTCTTTTCAAACTCTTCCTGACAAACGACATAGCCTACTAAGCGATTACCAACACGGGAATCCTCTTTGGCCAGTACACAACAATTCTTTATTTCTTCTTTTTGCAGTAAAACACTTTCTATTTCTCCCAGTTCAATTCGATGACCTCTTACTTTTACCTGATCATCCATTCTTCCTAAATATTCCAGACTCCCATCAGGTAGCCATCTAGCCAAATCTCCGGTCTTATACATTCGGGATTGAGAATCTTTTGAAAATGGGTTTTTGATAAAGTTTTTGTGTGTTTTTTCTTGATCATTAAGATATCCCCTTCCTACTCCTACTCCGGATACACATAATTCTCCCTGTACTCCAATAGGGCACAAATTATGATAGGTGTCCACTACATATAATTGCATATTAGCTACTGGTTTTCCGATGGAAACATTTACCACATCCGGTGCTTCGTACATGAAATGAAAACTAACATCATCGGATGCCTCAGTAGGTCCATAAGCATTGACAACCGGAACATCAGGATACTTGTTAAACCATAATAATAGTAAAGCACACGATACTGCTTCTCCAGTCACTAAAAAGTATTTTAGTTTTTGTAAATCATTTTCAGAACTTATTTCCAGCAAACTGGACATATATGATGGTACAAGTTGTAGTAAACTAATTTTATCTCTTTGTAATGATTCAAGAAAAAGAGGAGGTTCCTGAATCAGTTTCTCTGGATAAACAACAATTTGACCTCCACATAGCAACCCACTTAACATCTGCCATACAGATATATCAAAAGTAAAAGGTGCAGTAAAAGCAACCACACTATTAGCATCCATTTCGAAGTTATCGATCATCAATAACGAATGGTTCAAAAGCCCTAAGTGTTCGATCATTGCTCCTTTCGGCTTTCCTGTACTTCCTGAGGTATAAATTAAATACGCCAAAGATGAAGGTGAGATATTCAATCCTAATGATGTTTCTGGAAATTCTGAAAACACTTTATTTCCCTGATCTAAGATCACCGTTTCTACACCTGATAACTCTGGTATTATTTCTTTGCTTGCAATATCTGTCAGTACAACAAAAGTATGTATCTCCTCAAGGATATATTGAATTCGTGATTCGGGGTAATCTGGTTTTATAGGCACATAGGCTCCTCCCGATTTTAGTATTGCCATCACACCAATGATCATCTCTATTGATCTTTCCAGACAAATTGCCACGGTCATATCTTCTTTAATCCCATTCTCTCTTAAATAATGAGCTAATTGATTTGATTTTGCATCAAGTTCTGCATAGGTTAGCTGCTCTCCTTGAAATACCACAGCAACATTATCTGGTGTTTGTTGCACTTGTTCCTCGAAGATTTCAACTGTTGTTTTGTTAAACGGGTACTCAACTTTGGTATCATTAAATTCATTGACTATCTGCTCTTTTTCTCCCTGAAGTAACATCGGCAAAACAACTATCTTCTGATCGGTATGATGTATAATACTTCGTAACAACTCCTGATAATGACCTGCCATTCTTTGTATGGTTTCTTCTGTAAAGAGATCCGTACAATACTCCATATTTAATACCAATTCAGTTCCAGTATCTATAGCTGTCATGATAAGGTCAAACTTAGCTGTTGTATTTTTATATGGGTACGGAGATAAATGTAATCCTTCCAGTTCCATATCGTATGATTCAGGAATCTCCTGAAACTCAAACATTACCTGAAATAATGGATTCATACTCATATCCCTGGTACTTAAAACTTGCTCAACAATACGTTCAAAAGGAACAGATTGATGATCAAAAGCTTCTATGGTTGTATGTTTTACTTGTTTTAGTAATTCATCAAAAGTAGGATCATTATCCAGGTTGCTTCTAATGGTAAGGGTATTTACAAAGAAGCCTATTAGATTCTCAAGCTCCGTATGTGTTCTATTAGCAACTGAAGTTCCAATGGCAAAATCCTTTTGCCCACTATATCTATGCATCAATATTTTAAAAACAGTAAGCAAAAACATAAATGGGGTAACCTCTTTTTCTTTACATATTGCCATTAAAGGTGCTCTCAACTTCCTTTCCAGCTTAAATTGTAAGTCAGCTCCTGAAGTACTTTGAATTGAAGGTCTCGGAAAATCTAAAGGCAAACCTAAAGGGGTTACTCCGCTTAATTTTTCTTTCCAATACTTTAACTGAGATTCTAGAAATGTTCCTTTCAAATATTTTCTTTGCCAGATGGCATAATCTGAATATTGAAGTGTTATTTCGTTTAATAATTTATCCTGATTTTGAGTTTTAGAAGTATACAATGATGTTAATTCGCTAACCAAAATACCATCTGACCATCCATCGCTTGCAATATGATGCAAGATCAGAGCCAGCGTATATTTTTCACCTTCTAGTCGATATAATTGAGCTCTCAACATATAATCCGTTGCGAGGTCAAACGGTTCTTTTATGAATTCTTCTAATTGATTTTCTAAATGACTTGTTGTTGTTTCTACCAAAGATAATTGCCAATCCTCTGAAGGGATCACAACTTGATAAGGTATTCCATCTTTTGATCCGATAACGGTTCGTAATACTTCATGCCTGATTACAATTTCTTTTAAAGAAGCTTCTAATAATGAAATTTGCAGATCTCCTTCCAGATTGGAAATAACCGGAATATGATATTCTGCACTTCCTTGTAACTGATCCAAAAACCACAAACGTTCCTGACTAAAAGACAAAGGAATTGTAGGTTCCTTATCTTGCTTAGTAATTTGTGGTAATGAAGCTCCTTTACCCTGTTTGGCCAAAAACATTGCTAAACTCGAAATAGTAGAATAATTAAAAACATTCTTTATACTCAGCTCTTTTCTCATTTCTGTTCGAACTTTGGCTGCCACTTGTGTTGCCAACAAGGAATGGCCTCCCAGTTTGAAGAAATCATCATACACTCCAATGGTATCCACATTCAACAATGATTTCCAGATAGAAACCAATTGTTCTTCCGTTTTATTTCTGGGTGCAACATATGTAGCTACACTAGAATATGATGTATCAGGATCCGGAAGGTTTTTCTTATCAACTTTACCATTAGAAGTTATTGGGATTGCATCTAATGATACCCATAACTTGGGTATCATATAATCCGGTAGTTTTGATAGTAGATGCTCTTGAATTGATTCTTTGTCAAATGTTTGGTTAGAAACCACATATCCTACCAAACTTTTATTTCCTTTTGTATCTTCTTTTGCTAAAACAACGGACTGCTTAACCCCTTGAATTTCTTGCAATACTGCCTCAACTTCTCCTAATTCTATTCGATATCCTCTAATCTTAACCTGATTATCTATCCTTCCTACAAATTCTATATTTCCATCAGGTAACCATCTTGCCAGGTCTCCTGTTCTATATATTCGATCTCTTGCAAAAAATGGATTAGGTATAAATTTATCATTGGTTAAAGCCTCTTGATTTAAATATCCTCTTGCCAGTCCGTTACCAGACACACATAATTCTCCTACACATCCTATTGGCAATAACTGCTGATTTGTATCCAAAACATATACTTCTGTATTTGAAATAGGTTTTCCTATCGGAACAGGGTTAACTATGTCACCATTATATGTGGTTGCACATATACTTGTTTCTGTAGGACCATATGCATTAATATAAGTTCCAAACTTTGAAAAAGCTTTTGCCTGTTCTAATGGAGCTTCTTCTCCAGCAGTGATTAATGTATCAATACATTGTATCTGCTCACAGTCAACTAATTTTAAAAATGCAGGAGGTAATGTTGCAAAAGTAATCTTGTTATCCTGAATATATTTTACAAACTGAGTTGTATCAGATTTTACCTCTTCATCTATTATAAAAAGCTTTGCTCCTCCTAACAATGATATTAATATCTCCCAAATGGAGGCATCGAATGATTGATTTGAAAACTGCAAACAATGATCTGTTCTTTTGATTAAAAAATCGTGGATTTGAGATAATACTGTATTGATAATACCTTTATGTTCAATCAATACTCCTTTTGGTTTACCTGTAGATCCTGATGTATAGATTACATAAGCCAGGTTATTAATTTCTATATTGATTTGAGGTAATTCAATATTGTACGATTCTTCACTTTGAATAAATTCCTGAAGTAAATTATCGTCTATAATAATATTACAGTTACTATCTTTTTCGATGTATGCAATTCTTTCTTTCGGGTAGTTAGGATCTATAGGAACATATGCAGCACCCGTTTTTAATACTGCCAGAAAAGCTATGATTAACCATTCACTTCTTTCTAATTTTACTCCAATCAGATCTTCAATAGCAATTTCATGATTAGACAATAAAAAATTTGCAAAACAACTCGATTCTTCATCTAACTCCTTATAAGTCAAATATTTACTTTCGTAGATAACAGCAATATTTTCTGGATTTTTGTGCACCTGATCCATAAATAAGTCCACTATAGTTTTATCTTTAGGATATGATACCTGCGTAGCATTGAATGCTGATAACAATTGTTCCTCTTCTACTATAGTCAGCATTGGCAATAATGCTATACGTTCATTTGGGTTTTTAATGATACTCCTCAAAATTTGCTGATAGTGCGTCATCATTTGTTGAATTGTACTTTCTTTGAACAGATCAGTACAATATTCTACCTCAAGACTAAGGTCGGACTGATTATTCATCACCACAACAGTAAAATCAAACTTTGATGTTGTGTTCTTATATTCATGGATTGATACATCAACTCCTTCTAATGCTATGTTATCAGGGATATCCTGTAGCGCAAACATTACCTGAAACAGAGGGCTTATACTCATGTCTCGTGCATCTACAACAGCATCTACTACTTTTTCAAAAGGAACTGCCTGATATTGATATGCATTTAAAGTTGTTTGCTTTATGTTGTTTACTATATCAATAAATGTGGGGTCATTACTGAAATTGTTACGAATCGCCAACGTGTTTGCAAAAAATCCAATTAAACTCTCTAACTCTGTTAAATTTCTATTTGCCATTGGAGTTCCCACACATATATCATCCTGACCACTATATCGGTGTAACATTACCTGAAAAGCGGATATTAACAACATAAATAAGGTAACTCCTTCCTGATCCGATAATCGGACTAAATGCTGGTATAGCTCTTCATCCAATTTAAAAGAATAATTGGCTCCTTGGGTACTTCGTACGGATGGGCGTTTAAAATCTAAGGGTAATCTCAAAACAGGTACACCATCAAGTTGAGTTTTCCAATAAGCTAATTGATTCTCTAACTCTACCTCATCAAAATACTCTTTTTGCCATATTCCGTAATCAGCATACTGAATAGGTAGTTTTTCTAATTTTGGTGTTCTGTTTTCTCGTAATGCACTATATAACTCTGTGAATTCATTAACAATGATACTATGCGACTGCCCATCTGCCGCAATGTGATGAAATACCAGGGTTAAGAAACTCTCTTTGGGGTTCAACCTATACAAACAAGCTCTAACCGTATAGTCTTGAGATAGGTCAAAAGGTTTTTGTACAAAATCTACTATTGCTTCTTCTATTTCTAATTGGGTAGTACATGTTTTTGATCCCAATTGCCATTGATCCACAGCTTTTATTGATTGATAACCAATTCCATCTTCTGCGTATATTGTAGTACGTAAAATTTCGTGTCTCGAAATGATTTCTTTCAATACGGCACCCAATATTGTATCGTCGATATCTCCCTGAAGTTTTAATATCAAGGGCATATGATACTCTGAACTCCCTTCGTTTAATTGATTTATAAACCATAAACGTTCCTGATTAAATGACAACGGGATTTTATCTAAGGTTTCCCGGTCATAAGCAGGAATTGATGAAATTTCGGCAGGAGTTTTAAATTCATTTTTATATCTCCTTAAATGATTTACAATTGATTCTTTGTTTGATTTTATATCTTTAAGTAAACCAGAATCTATAGTATCGTTTTCTGATTTTAAACTCAACGAATCATCATTCAGTTCTAATATTATTCCTTTGCTATGTGCTTCCTTTAAAATATCAAAAACTTTATTTTTCATTTCTTTGCAATTACAGTTCGATCGTTAGTTTATATTCCTTTTTATCTTTTTTCTGAGTATCAATAGCATACTGTATGCAAAGAGCTAATTGTTCTATCGTTGTAAACTCGAAAATGTCTTTTATAGTCACTTCAACATTAAACAGTTTCCGAAGCTCTGATACTAATCGCGTAGCTAATAGTGAGTGTCCTCCTAATTCGAAAAAGCCATCATGTATTCCTATTTTATCTATCCCAAGCAAGTTTTCCCAAACCGTAACCATTTGAGTTTCTATTTCATTTGTAGGAGCTGTATATTCTTGTGTCGAAAATTCTGATTCATCCGGATCCGGAAGACCTTTTCTATTTATTTTCCCATTAGGGGTTAATGGCATTTTATCCAGATTAACCCACAACCCAGGAACCATATACTCTGGTAATTTGGATTTCAGGTAGCTTTGCAAGCCGATTTTATCGAATTCATTCTCCGATACCACATAACCTATCAGGCGATTACTTCCTCTATGATCCTTTCTTGCCAAAACACAACAACTCTTAACGGTCTCCGATTTTGACAGTACATTTTCGATTTCTCCTAATTCTATTCTATGACCTCTAACTTTTACCTGATTGTCAATCCGTCCCAGATACTCCAAACTACCATCGGGTAACCATCTCGCCAGATCTCCAGTTTTGTAGATTCTCTCTCCTTTTACAAAAGGGTTATTTATAAAGCTTTTGTTAGTTCGTTCTTTATCATTAAGATACCCTCTTCCTACACCAATACCAGAAACCCATAATTCTCCCTGAACTCCAATTGGACATAAGTTGGCAGATGAATCAACTACATATAATTGCAGATTAGACATAGGCTTACCAATTGAAACATTAACTACATCCGGTGCACTATGCATATAATGTGTACTTACATCGTCTGATGCTTCAGTCGGACCATATGCATTAGCAACAGGAACGGTTGGATATTTATTAAACCAATCCACCAACAATGCCGGTGAGACAGCTTCTCCGGTAACTATAAAGTATGTAAGTTGGTTAAGTACGTTTTCAGAATCTATATTTAATATTTCGGATACATATGAAGGAACCAGCTGAAGAATGTTCACTTTATGTTCTTTTATAGAAGCCAATAATGAAGTAGGTTCATAAATCATTTCTTCTTTATAAATCACGATACTTCCTCCTACCAGCAACCCACTGAACATCTGCCATACCGATATATCAAATGTAAATGGTGCTGTAAAAGCAACGACACTATCTGCGGTAACCCCTAAACCATCTATTTTTGCGAACAAGTGATTTAACATACCTCGATGTTCAATCATTGCCCCTTTAGGTTTTCCTGTACTTCCTGAGGTATAAATCACATATGACAGTGAATCAGGCGATACTATTAGGTCAGGCAGATTAACTGGATATTTTCCTAACAGTTTCTTTTCACTGTCTACTTTGAAAATTTCTACTTTATCATTTTCCGGAATGATTGAACTAGTTCGGTCATCAGTAAGTACTATTTTTGCTTGTATTTGATCCAAGATATAGCGCATACGAGACTCCGGATAATCAGGTTTCATTGGCACATAAGCACCTCCAGCTTTGAATACAGCTAAAATTGCAACAACCATTTCTATAGAACGCTCTAAACAAATTGGAACCAGTACATCTTCTTTTATGCCTTTTTCTCTTAAATAATGGGCTAACTGATTTGACCTTTCATCTAATTCTTTGTATGTAAGTGTTATTTCTTCGAAAACAATTGCAGTTTTATTGGGAATTTGCTTTGTCTTCTCTTGCAGTAAATCAACTAGTGCCTTATCTAAAGGGTAATCGGTTTGGGTGTCATTAAATTCGTATAAAAGTTGGTTTTTCTCTTTTATACTTTGCATTGACAAGGTGTCTATTGAACTTTCTATATTCTCTATAACAGATTTTAATAACTCATTGTAATGGCTAATCATTCTATATATAGTATCTTCTCTAAACAGATCTGCACAATATTCTACTATAAGCAACACATGATCCTTTCTTTCATCCATTGTAAAGGTTAGATCAAACATAGCTGGTATGTCTGTAACTTTATATTCTGAAACTTTTAAGTTTCCTACTTCCAACTTATCTATATCTGTAGTACTTTGGGCACCAAACATTACCTGAAATATCGGGTTACCGCTAAAGTCTCTTTGAGTAACAACCTTTTCTACTACTTTTTCAAAAGGAACCGACTGGTTTTCATACGCTTCCAACGTAATCTGTCTGATCTGTTGTAATAATGACCTAAAATTTGGATTTCCGCTTAAATCACTTCTCAAAACCAATGTATTGACAAACATCCCAACCATGTGCTCAAGTTCTTTCTCTGTACGATTGGCCACAGGAGTCCCGATACATATATCATCCTGACCACTGTATCTATACATCATCACTTTAAACACGCTGAGCATGGTCATAAAAAGGGTAACACCTTCCTGTTTTGAGATATAAATCAACTCTGTTCTAAGTGCATCATCCAATCTAACTTCGATTTTCTTTCCTCTTCTATTTTCTTTTTGGTGATATGAAAAATCAAAAGGTAATTGTAACCTGTTATGTCCTTCTAATTTGTTTTTCCAATAATCCAACATGGATTCCAGAGTGATTCCCTTTAGATACTCTCGTTCCCATATAGCATATTCTGCATATTGTATATCCAGAACATCATTATGTATTTCTTTCTTTGCAGAAAAAGCTTGATATGCTTCCAGAAACTCATCAAAGATTATCGCGTCAGAAACACCATCTGCGGCTATATGATGTAATACGAAAATCAGGAAATTCTCAGAAGTTGTTGTTTCTATTAAAGTTGCCCTAAACATTACATCAGAGGATAGATCAAAAGGTCTGTTCAGAATATTCCTTATTTCTGTATCTAATTCTGATCTGTTTTCCAGATAAAGATGGTTTACTTTGAAATCTTCTGTTTCCTGGATTTTTTGATATAAATTTCCGTTATCATCATTTACTATAACCGTACGTAATATCTCATGTTTATTGATCAATTGAGTAAGTGATTTTCCTAAGACTTCCTTATCCGGTAGCCCTGATAATTCTAATACTCTAAATACATGATATTCTTTACTACCTTGTAATTGGTCTATGAACCACAACGCTTCCTGAGCATAAGATGCTGGAATAGTATCCTGTCTTTTTGTTTTTTGCAGGCTTATAACCGTATCTTCTTTAACCTTTTCATCATTTTCAATTTCATTGAGTAAATATGTTACACAATCTATGATTGTAGGAAATTGAAATAAGATTGTATTTGGTAGTTTCTTCTTTAATTTATTGGCCAGACGATTTCGTAGTTCTAATGCCATCAAAGAATCTAAACCAAAATTTAATAAAGGTTGGTCTATTGCAACAGTTTGCAATGAAAGAATATTACAAACTTCTTTTTTTAACTCCTCTTGTAAAAAATTGGCGCGATCTTCTTGAGCCAAATTTCTAAGTTTATCTATGAATGAAAAATCGTTAATAACAACATTTGATTCTGCTTTCTTCTCTAAAATTATTTCTTTATAAAAAGAAGGAATTCTTCCATAAAAATTTAGTAGTTGCTGTTGTAGTTTACTACTATCAATATCTGCGCACAACAGATTTGATTTTTCTTTTTTGGTAATTATTTTATGAAGTAAATCAAACCCCACTTCTTTAGAAATAGGCGATATACCTGATTGTGCAATCCTGTTTTTCTCCTGTTTTGATAAGTTTGAAAAACTACCTATTGTCCAGGTTCCCCAATTGATGGTATTGGCAACCAAGCCATTGTTTCTTCTATACGTTGCTAAACCATCTAAAAAAGAGTTAGCAGCTGCATAATTAGACTGACCACTTGATCCAAAAACGGAAGCTATTGAAGAAAACAGTACAAAAAACTCTAATTCGATTGATTTTGTGGCTTCATGAAGATACCAAGCTCCACTAACTTTGGGTACTAAGACTTTTGTAAAACGTTCAGGTGTTTGATCAACCAATACATTATCATCTATGACTCCAGCAAGATGAATTACCCCTTGAATTGTATATATCTCCTGAATTTCCTTAATACACTTTTCTATAGACTCCCTGTCAGCAACATCTGCTTTGATTGTTATAATTTCTCCACCTAATTTATGTAACTCTTCTATTTTGGACTGAGCTTTTTTTGTTGGTTGATTTCTCCCTATTAATACAATTCTATTGCTTTCTGTATGTTCAATTAGCCATTTAGAAACCTCTAATCCTATTTCGCCTAATCCTCCGGTAATAAGGATGGCTTTATCCGGTGATAATGTCAAAGAAGCTTTTGGAGTACTATCAGGTAAATACCGGGTAAGTTTTAATCCTAATACTTCATTATCCTTGTATAGATATTGCTCCCTACCGGTTGCTCGACTCCACACCGTTGAGAGCGTATTTTTTTCAATATCTCCATAATCAATATCTATTATTCCCATCGAAATATCAGGATGCTCATTCATAAACACTCTGGACAATCCTAATAATGGAGATAAGGACAAACCTGTTTCCGAACCTGCATAAACTCCACTGGTTACCCACCAGAAATGACTTAGTTTGGATAATCTTTTGTTCTCAAAAAGTGTAATAATTTCTTGTAATTGTGTCGCTCCTGCTAAGGTTGTCTCTTCAGAAAATTCACCAAAATTCATCTTTCGGTTCCGCTCAAAAAAGTGCCATGTCACAATTATATTTGTGATTGAATCCAGTTTTTCAAAGCTTTTAAACTCATTATAATCCACATAATCAACCTTGGTACTTACCATTTCAACGGATTCTATTAAAGTAGTATCTAATGTTTCCTTATTACCTATAATCAGGTAATGCCCTTCAATATTATTTACATCATTGACCTCCAAGTTTTCTTTCTCCCAGGAATAATCATATAGATATTGTTTTTCTTCTTTTCCTGTTTGAACATCATCAACCCAATAACGTTGCTTTTGAAACTGGTAGTTAGGTAACCATTGCTTTTCACAAATAGCATTTCGATAATAATTTTCCCAATTTACTGTACCACCTTCTACGTACCAGGTTGCTAGGCTATTTAACAAAACCCTATTGTCTTCTTTCCTTTTTTGTAAAGATGGTAACCAAATTGCTTCATAACCTTTAGGAGTACTATATTGTCCTAAACTCGTTAATGTTGGGTGTGGGCCTAGCTCTATAAAAGTGTTTATCCCTATCGAACATAATTCTGAAATTCCTTGAGAAAACAATACTGTTGATTTTATCTGAGACACCCAGTATGAAGAGTTACATAGCTCACCACCTGAAACTTTACCATATACATTACTCACAACATTATACTTGGGATTGTGATATTTTATTTTTGAAGCTACTTCTTCAAAATCTTTCAACATGGGTTCCATCAATGGTGAATGGAAAGCGTGAGATACATTTAATTTTTTATGTGGAATTTTCTTGGAAGACAGTATTTCTTCCAATAATGACATTGGTTCGGTTTCGCCGGATAAAACGATATGATTTGGACTATTTACTGCTGCAATAACAATTTTGTTTTCTAAATCTTTTATCAAATCCATAGCGATTGTTTCTGTCACTGACAGAGCCATCATGTATCCATTTTCTGGTAAATTTTGCATGAGTTTTCCTCTAGAAACAACCAACTTCAATGCATCTTCCAAACTAAATATTTCAGCAATGCAGGCTGCAGTTATTTCGCCAATACTATGCCCTAACAGGGCTGTTGGATAAACTCCCCAATTTTCCCAAACTTTGAATAACGCATACCCTATACAAAACAAAGACGGTTGAGTATATTCTGTTCTAGCCAGCAAAGCCTCTTTTTCTTTACTAGTATCAGAAAACAAGAGTTGTTTTAAATCAAAATCCCAGATATCCTTTAGTATCAAAAAACAAGTATCTATCGCTTCCTTAAAAACAGGTTGTTCTGCATACAGTTCTTGTCCCATTGAAATATACTGAGCTCCCTGTCCTGTAAATAAAAAAGCTGTTTCAAGATTTGAAAACTGGTGATTTCGTGCTACTATTCCTTCCTTATTTTCTTGTAAACCTTTAGTTATATCATCATTTGGAGAATAAATGGCTGCTAATCTCTCGGAAAAATGCTCTTTACCTAGAGCCAAATTATGTGCAAGTGTTGATAAGGAAATCGAAGAATTAGAGACTGCATAATTGATAATATCCTTGTAGTAAGATGTTAATCCTTTTGATGATTTTAAAGATACCGGAGCTAAAACCAAATGGTCGTTTTCAATAGTTTCGGGGTATTGTTTTTTATCAAAATCCGGTATTACTTCTTCGAGAATTAAATGTGCATTTGTACCTCCAAAACCAAAAGAACTAACCCCTGCTCTTTTTACTGTATTTTCCTGAGTAGAATTCCATTCTAAAGTTTTATTAGATATGGCTACAGTCATATCTTTCCAGTTGATATGTGGATTTGGACTGTTATAATGAAGTTGGGCAGGGATTACATTATGTTGCAAACACAACACAGTTTTGATAAGCCCGGCAATTCCTGAGGCGGATTCCAGATGTCCTATATTAGCTTTAACTGCACCCAGATATAACGGATTCTCTTTGGATCGATTTATATTATAAACTTTGTTTATTGAATTTACTTCAATTGGATCACCAAGTGAAGTTCCAGTTCCGTGAGTTTCTACATAGCTTACAGTTTGTGGAGTAATCTGTGCATCTTGAAGTGCTTTTTTCATGACTGATTCCTGAGCCAGACCATTCGGAGCAGATAATCCATTACTATGCCCATCCTGGTTAACCGCACTACCTTTTATTACTGCTAATATTTCATGACCTTCTTTTTGTGCTTTAGATAAAGGTGTTAACAGTACCAGCCCACATCCTTCGCTACGAACATATCCATTGGCACTACCATCAAATGTTTTACACCTACCATCAACAGACATCATCCCAGCCTGGGACAAAGCAATTGTTATTTCTGGAGATATAATTAAGTTTACCCCACCTGCAATTGCCATGTCACATTTTCCATTATGTAATTTCTCTACCGCTGCATCAATAGCTACCAACGAAGAAGAACAGGCAGTATCTATTGCCATACTTGGGCCATCAAAGTTGTAGTAATATGACAATCTATTTGCAGCAATACTTAAGGCGCTTCCTAAACCTGAATATACATTCTTATCTTGTTCACTATTTTTGATTAAATCATTATAGCTATTCTGGCTAATTCCGATAAAGACACCTGTATTTGAACCTTTAAATGATTTAGGTCCTTTGAGAGAATTTTCTAATAAATGATAACTTAATTCTAATAAGATACGTTGTTGGGGATCCATCTTTTTTGCCTCTTGCGGTGTGATTTCAAAAAAATCTGCATCAAATTCTGCTACATTATTTATGAACCCTCCCCAACGGGTATTCATATTACGTCCATCTAAAATATCTCCATAAAACTCATCAATATCCCATCTATCTTCTGGTACTTCCGTAATTGCATCTTTTGCTCCAATTAGATTTTCCCAAAACTCCTGCAAGTTTTCAGCTCCCGGAAATCTGCATGCCATACTAATAATGGCTATTGGTTCATTCTTTAAAATTTCATTTTTTCGTTCCTGATCAATATTTTCGTTTTCTTCTCCTGAAAGGTGTATAGCTAGATCGACAATATTAGAATAACTGTATATCAAAGTCGGATAAACATCTCTATTTAAATACCTTGATAGTTCTCCAGATAATCGAATACCTTGTATTGAAGTCATTCCTAACTCTGCAAAAGATCTGTTTATATTGATTCGAGAAGGGGTTAAGTTTAGTTCTTGAGCTATCTGTTCCTGAAGCCATTTTATAAGCTCATTGGTTTTTTGTGATGAATCTTTTTCTGAGGTTAGATTTTCTTCTTTTTCTGAGATAACTCCTCTCTCCCAGAAATCAATTACACCATCAAGTGTATCAGACTCATATGCCAATTTGGTTGCTAATCTCTGAATCTTACCACTAGAGGTTTTGGACACTCGTCCTGGGCTTATTAGGATTATTTTATGAACGGATAATTCATGCTCTTCCAATATCGATTGGCATATACTACTTACTACAGATTTTAAGCTATATGTTCGGATACTTGTTCGTTTAATTTCCTGAACTACAATTAACCTTTCCTGTTCGTCAATGTTTGTAAAAAACACCACTCCTGCATTATTTTGTATATCATGGTGTGCATATTGTACAGTACGCTCTAAATCCTGAGGATAGTAATTTACCCCATTAAAAATCATCATTTCTTTTAAACGTCCTGAAATATACAGTTCCCCATCATAAAGAAACCCCATATCTCCTGTTCGTAAAAAAGGTCCTTGTTCTTTATCTTCTTCTCCGTTTGTGTTTTTGAGAAATGCCTGGAAAATTTCTTTTGTCATCTCTTCTTTCTCCCAGTATCCTTTAGCTACACTTTCTCCATTGACCCACACTTCTCCGATTTGATTACTATCACAAATTTGCTTAGTCTCAGGGTCTACAATTTTTACAATTAGACCTTCTATTACAGGTCCATTTCCCATTAATCGTATGGTGTCTTCCTGATCCTCAGAAGGTTCTACAACGTTAATTTCTTTGTTATGGAATTTTCTCTTGTCTAATTCTAATGTAATAGGTGGAGTATCGAACTTACATCCACTGACAGTTAATGTGACTTCTGCCATCCCATATCCTGGAAATAACGTCTCTTTTTTAAGTCCGTATTTTTCGAATCTCAAAGCAAATTTATCAAAGGTGTCCGGGCGAATAGGTTCAGATCCGTTAATTGCCACTCTCCAACTGCTTAGATCTATTCCTTCTAAATCTTCTTTTTTTATTTGATTTGTACATAAATCATAAGCAAAGTTTGGTCCGCAACTAATTGTTCCTCTATATTTTGAAAATGCTTTTAACCACCTGACAGGTTTTTGAACAAATGCTACCGGAGGCATAATGATAAGTTCAAAACCAACATAAAATGCCTGAATTATGTTTCCTATTAATCCCATATCATGGTAAATTGGTAACCAGGACACTCCAACAGATGTTGAGTTTGTTCTGAAGCATTTTTTAAATAATTCACTATTATGAACTATATTGGAATGATTAACAATAACCCCTTTTGGGTTGCCTGTAGATCCGGAAGTATATTGTAAAAAAGCAATAGTATCAGGATAGATTTCTGGTAGTTTTTTCTTCAAAATATCGCTTAACTCATCTGTTCTAAGCCAATCTAATTCAGAATCAAACCAAGACCTGGTTTTTTCATAAATTGTTTCTTTGGTTAAAACAAGAGTAGCATTACAATCCGAAACTATTTTTTCTAATCTTCCTATTCTTCGTTTACCCTGAGGGGGAAATGCAGGAACTGCAACCACCCCTGCAAGTAAACAACCAAAAAAAGCATCTGTAAAATCTAATCCGGAAGGGTATAATAACAAAACACGATCTCTCTGATTAGCATATTCCAAAATGTGAGATGCTATAATTTGAGCTCTATTATATAATTCTTGATACGTTCTCGAATCACTCTCTTCTTCCCCGTCTTCGAGAAATCTATAAAGAGTTTTATCTGGTGATTGTTGTAAGTATGTATCAAATACTTCTATAAGTGTTTTTTCCATGGATATACTTTCCGGAACAGACGGTTTCATGAGTGACATTGTTATTAGTAGTATTATTAAGGTTTATGCGAGAGTAGGTTCTAAGTATT
The DNA here is from genome assembly GCF_900299525.1 of Aquimarina sp. Aq78. Classification (GTDB taxonomy): domain Bacteria; phylum Bacteroidota; class Bacteroidia; order Flavobacteriales; family Flavobacteriaceae; genus Aquimarina. The sequence goes on from NZ_OMKA01000029.1 coordinate 536,786, forward strand.
CTTCCATACAAACGGCTATTGCTTTTTTCATAATAGCTATTGCAGCATCTACAATCTTATATGTGGTAACCAACGGAGGTACTAGTCGCAATACATTACTATAATGCCCTCCCACTTCAAATAGCAAACCTCTTTGAAAACATTGAAATCTGAACTCTTTTATGAATTCTGGAAAAGGTTCCTTGTTTTTTTTATCTTTTACAAATTCTACTCCTATCATCATTCCTCTTCCTCGTACTTCTCCTATAAATGGGTTTTCTTCTTCTAATTCCTTTAATTTCTCTAATAAATATGAACCTATTGCTATAGTATGTTCTTCTATATTGTATGTTTCAATAAAATCAAAGGCTCCTCGTGCTGCAGCTATACTAACTTGGTTTCCTCTAAAAGTTCCTATATGTGCAGCAGGCCCCCAAGCTTCAATTTCTTTTTTATAGATCAATCCCGAAATTGGAAACCCAATTCCTCCAAAACCTTTAGAAAAAGTTATGATATCGGGTACAGCACTTGTATTCATAAATTCTAAAAAACTACCGGTTCTAAAAAAACCACACTGTATTTCATCGAATATTACCAGTACATCGTTCTCATGTGCAATTCTTACCAGTTCTTCGAGGTAGCCGTCTTCTGGTACAATATTCCCTCCTTCACCCTGGATAGGTTCTACAAGAATTGCAGCTGGCTTAGAAATCCCAGAATGACCATTTGTGAGTATATTTTTAAAGTAAGCTATACCATCTATCTCATTACTAATATCGGATGTCTTTCTGTATGGATAATTATAAGGCGCAAAATGTACATTGGGCATTAGAGATGTTAAATTATTTCTAAAAAACGTATCAGAAGTCACAGCCAGGGCTCCAGAAGTCATCCCATGGTACCCCCCTGTAAAAGCAATGATACCATCTCTTCCTGTTTTGATTTTGGCCAACTTGATTGCTGCTTCAACAGCATCAGAACCAGTGGGTCCACCAAAACTTACTTTATAATCTTCTCTAATGTTTTTTGGTAAATGATTAATTATTTTTTGAATTAATAAAAGCTTATTTTCTGTAGGAAAGTCTAAGGCATGAATTAATTCTGATTGTTGATTTTTTACATATTCTAAAACAAAATCATTACTATGCCCAACATTTAAAACGCCACATCCACTAAAAAAATCTATGAATTGATTTCCATCTACATCTTCGATAATACTTCCTTTTGCTCTTTTTATAGCAATAGGCATACTTCTGGGATAAGAAACTACGCTGCTTTCTATATCTTTTTGCAGATCTAATAATAGTTTTGATTTTTTGCCTGGTACTGAAGATGAAACTATTTTTGATGTTTCAGATAAATGGTATTTTTTAAGTGAGTTCATTTTTTAGTTTTTTATTATTTTTTGACTTCTTTGCGCATATCATCATCACACACCCCACTATAATTAGGTTATACGACGGCTGTAGTATTGCTTAACTATGCAAAAAATACTATCGAAATGGTTTCTTTTATACCTGAAAAAGTATAACAGTATTGTTGATGAATGAAGAAATTAAAGAGAGATAAGAGACTTTATTTGCTTATATGTGTTCCACATATAATAAATGAAAGCAATTGAAATATTTTTTTACAATCTTTATACAAAAGATCACAATACTGCACCTACTTTTAATTCTTTTGATTTATTATAAAAATAATGTCCTAAGGCGATATCAAAAATTGCCATTCCCATAGGATTAAAAAGGATGGCTGTTTTATCTACCATATCTTTTAAACATTTGTTGATTACAACATCTTCTATCGATTTAACATCGGTTTCAACGAGATTACGTTCTTTATGCATGGCTTCGATATCTGTATTTTCTCTGCAAATCTCTTTCCACTTATCTACTATTATTCCATCTTTAAAATAATCGAGTTGTTCGGTTTTATAATCTCTTAGTGAAACATTTAGGTGTAGTGAGTTTTCTTTTGGTTTTTTATCTATATATCTCTCATTAGAAACTGTACATGTCATAAAAACATCTGCATCTTTGTACGCACTATACCAGTCATCTACGACAGTAACATTATCGTACATATCTATATCTTCTGGACGTACTCCATTAAGGTCATAAATAAAAAACTCTGCATGATCATCTTTAAAATAATCCTGACACATTGCTAAATGATACTTTCCTATAGGGCCAAATCCTATAATCCCGATTTTAGGATTTTGTATTTTTTTTAAAGAACAATACTCTTCGATCATTAATCTACTTACTGTCGTTGTTCTTAATACACTAATAAGTTGTGTATTAATAATACAAATTGGTTCTCCTGTATCTGCATGATTTAAGATGGTAACACAGTTTGCTCTTGCTTTATTTTTTTTGATATTATCTGGAAAACTTGCTATCCACTTAATTCCGGCTACGTCAAAATCATTACCCAGATATGCAGGCATAGCAATAATTCTGTTTTTAATATCTTTAAACCTTAAATATGGTTTTATGGGCTGTACACTTTCCCCCTGGTTTAAGCAACGTACACCTTCTCTAATCGTTTCTGTAAATTCTTTCCAATTAAGCCCGATTGTAAATAAATCTTTTTCGTTTAAGTAAATCATTATAATGCAATATTGATAGTTATTTTTTATTTTCTCGTAATGTTATTTTATACCAATGACCCGTATTCTAGTTGTGATTTAGGAAGTTTTTCTAATACTTTATTATCTACTTTTTTATAAATACTATCTATATAGGCATGTCCTCTATCTGGGCAGATAATTAAAGCATTCAAATCAGGGTTATTTTCTTTCTCTAGTAGTTTTTTAGCTGCTACGTATACTGCTCCAGAAGACCCTCCAGCAAATACCATTTGTTCTTTTAGTAAATCAAAACATCCTTGCATTATCTCATTCTGAGGAAGAATTATCGCTTCATCTAGTTTTCCTTTTTCTATAAAGTTGCTCTTTCTACTGGCTCCCATTCCTGAAATGCTTCTTTTTTTCACCTCATTGCTAAATATGATTGATCCTTCTATATCTACTGCAACAATCTTAATGTTTGGATAATGCTCTTTTAATTTTAACGATAGTCCTGTAACTGTACCTCCAGTACTAACAGCTATAAAAAGATAATCTAGTCTTTTAAAATCCCTAATGATTTCGTTTGCCATTGTATTATAATAGCATAAATAGTTATTAATATTTTTATACTGATTGATATTAAAGTAATTACCATTCTCTTCTAGAATGGTATTAATCAATTTGATCCTAGTAAGTAGATAAGAATCATATTGATCTCTTTTGTGAACTTTGATAGTTTTATGTGCTAAAAAAGAAAGATGTTTTTCTTTTTCTTCTGTAATGTTGGGGTCTACAACTGCAACAAATTTAAGTCCTAAGCATTTGCAAATTCCAGCTAAACCGACTGCAAAATTCCCAGAAGATGATTCTATGACAGTAGTATCTTCATTAATATAACCATCTAGTATTGCTTTTCTTACTGTATAAAATGCAAGTCGATCTTTTATACTTCCCATAAAACTTCCATATTCTAATTTTGCAAAAAGATTAGAACGCTTGTAATCCAATTGATAGGTTTTTGTGTTCCCTATAAATTTTTCGATTTTACTTAATTTTTCAATTAGTTTCATAATCATAAATAAAAGAGTTAGTAATCAGGATTACCCTGTTAAATAATCCTGATATGATATGTTAAAGTGTTTGTGTATCTATATTGAAGCAACGCAAAAACCAATGATTTTCACCTACTTTATACGTAATCTGACCTTATAAATCTGGTATTTACCTTCTTTTAGGTGTTCATTTTCTAAAAAAGCACAACAGTTATACAACCATATTCTATCGTAATTTTTATTATGAAATATGTTTTGATTTATAAAACCAGAGGTTAAATACTTATATCTACATTATGACGTCTACTGTTTTTTTAATCCATATCATTTTTGATGATTTTAAAATCATCAATTTTCATAAATTAGATAACTGAGAGTATAAGTATCATTGACAGTCCAAATAACCTTATGTTTTTAGAACTTTTACATTATTAAAATTCTCTTAAATTGCAACTTCAGAAATGGAAGATAATGGCACAGTTGCTACAATATTTTGCTTAATAGAATCAATACGTACTACGATTTTATTTTCATTATCAGCTTTAATGATTTCACAATTTAACCCTTTTAATACACCTCCATTTATTCTTCCATGTTTGCCTACTTTTAATAGCGGGGTGTAATTTTCTACTTTCATGGGTACATTCATCTTAATAAGAAGTTTAATCGAGTCTATTTCGTATTCTTGAACTTTTGCAAACTCTTCTCCGAAACGAATGAAAAAGCAATATAATCTTACAGATAAAACTTTATGTGCATCTTTCTTTAAATTAATTTTCACAAAAATATAGGAGGGAAATAATGGCATCTCTATCTCTTTTTTTCGATCACTCCATTTTCGAACTGTTTTAACTAATGGTAAAAATGTCTCTATCTGATTCTCCTTTAACAGGATCTCTATTTTTCTTTCATGACGCGCTTTTACATATAGCACATACCACTGAGGTTTACTATTACACATATTCTTTGGTTTTAAGAGTATAAAGGTTTATTAAGTTAAGGATATAGCTTCGCCACATGACTCACAATTCCTTTTTAGTAAGAATTTTTATGAATCAAGATTATTGAAAAATAATTTTGAAAGTAGATCAATTAAGTTGAAAATCATTTCATTTAATCAATCTTTTTATAATAAAAGCAATGGGGTAGTTTGTCACTTAGCTTATAAGAGTAAGTCTCTTTCTAAATGTCATTTCAAATGTACAAATCTTAATCAACAGGGTGTTTATGGTAAAACCGTATTTAAAAAAAACATGAAGAACAACCATTTACAATATGCTGATATACAGTAATTTAAATATGTATAAACACTCTTACCACGACATTATTTAACAAATAAATAACATTTTATTAGCAAAAAATATATTTCTTAAATTATTCATAAAAACATTATTTTCATACACTTTAAATTAATCAGAAACAGCGATTATATTTAATCTTTCATCTATACGATCTTATACAAACACGAAGAACAACTTGTAGAGTATGATATTCAGAAAAAGAGGTTGGATTAAATTAAAAACAAGTTCAATTCCTTTGATGGAAGATTTGTTTTTCTTGAAATCGCCGATGAGCAATTCCACAAATTTGAAGTTCGTTTATATTTTTAGTTTAGTATTATCATCGAGATTATATTTAGCTTGTTGAGGAGTTTTTTAGTTATAATCGAAAATAATAAATTGAATTGAATAAAGGTATTTTTTTCGATCTATTTAAAGTATTCATGTGTCTAAATGCATCTTGATTAGACTTAGGTTATGTTGCAGTTTATATATTCCTGTAAATTGATTTAGTTATTATAAATCTGAAAGAAGAAAAAAACAAAAAACCCTCAAAATCAAAAGACTTTGAGGGTTAAGTACTGAAGGCGGGACTTGAACCCGCACGGCCTTACAGGCCATTGGATTTTAAGTCCAACGTGTCTACCAATTCCACCACTTCAGCTTGGTATATATTTTATCTCAGAGCGAAAGACGGGATTTGAACCCGCGACCCTCACCTTGGCAAGGTGATGCTCTACCCCTGAGCTACTTTCGCAGTATGTTTAAGAACTTCGCAACTCGTTATTGCGGATGCAAATTTAAAACAATTCTAGTAATACCAAAGTCTTTTTACAAAAAAGAATATTTTTTTTTACACCTGCGATGCTTTCTTCCTGGTTAACATACGTTTAATCTCGTTAAGCTTCATTAATGCTTCTACCGGAGTAAGCGTATCTATATCGATATCCAGAATTTCTTCCTTGATTTCTTCTAGTAATGGATCATCCAAATTAAAGAAACTCAATTGCACCTTATCTTCTTCCTGCATTCCTTTGATCTTATCGGTAAGCTCTTCACTACTATGCGATTTTTCAAGTTTTTTAAGCATCTTATTTGCTCTATGTAAGACTTGCTGAGGCATTCCTGCCATTTTAGCCACATGAATCCCAAAACTATGTTCACTACCACCAGGAACTAATTTACGCAAGAAAAGAACTGTATCTTTTAATTCTTTTACCGATACGTTATAATTTTTAATACGACCAAAGGTCTCACACATCTCATTTAACTCGTGATAATGTGTGGCGAACAAAGTCTTAGGCCTTGCCGGATACTCGTGTAAGAATTCACTAATTGCCCAGGCAATAGATATTCCATCGTAGGTACTTGTTCCTCGACCAATCTCATCTAACAACACCAAACTACGATCAGATATATTATTTAAGATACTTGCAGTTTCATTCATCTCTACCATAAATGTAGATTCTCCCATAGAGATATTATCACTTGCTCCTACTCTGGTAAATATTTTATCAATCACTCCTATTTTTGCTTCTTCCGCAGGAACAAAACATCCCATTTGCGCCAATAACACAATCAATGCTGTCTGTCTTAATATTGCAGATTTACCACTCATATTAGGGCCCGTGATCATAATAATCTGTTGATTATCTCTATCCAACAGAACATCATTAGCGATATACTGCTCACCGGGTGGCAATTGTTTCTCGATTACAGGATGTCTACCATTTTTAATTTCTAAATCATGCGATTCGTCTATTAAAGGACGTACATATTGATTTTCTGTGGCTAATTGAGCAAAAGAACATAAACAATCCAATTGACCAATCAAAGTAGCATTTAGCTGTACAGGTTTGATATACTCATTCATCCAAAGTACAAGATCACCGAACAACTGTTGTTCTAGTGCTAGAATTTTTTCTTCGGCTCCAAGGATTTTGGCTTCATATTCCTTGAGTTCTTCTGTAATATAACGTTCTGCATTTACCAGGGTTTGTTTACGAATCCAGGTATCAGGGACTTTATCTTTATGTGTATTTCGAACCTCGATATAATATCCAAATACATTATTAGAAGCTATCTTTAAAGAAGTAATACCAGTAGTTTCGGTTTCCCGTTCCAGCATTTTATCCAAATAATCTTTTCCCGAAAAAGCAATAGATCTTAACTCATCTAATTCTTCTAAATATCCATTAGCAATTGTATTTCCTTTCAACACATTTACAGGAGCTTCTTCATTTAAAGTCTCTTTAATCTTATTACGTAGTAACTCACAGTCATTAAGAGTGTCTCCTATTACTTTTAGTGCATCGTTATTACTATTAGATGCCTGTGATTTTATAGGCACAATAGCTTCCAAAGAGTTTTTAAGCTGAATAACCTCACGAGGGTTTACTTTTCCGGTAGCTACCTTAGAAATCAATCGCTCAATATCCCCTATCTGCTTAATCTGATGCTGAATTTTTTGATGCAATGCTGTGTTATTCAAAAAAAACTGCACTACTTCATGACGTTTTTGAATGGCAGAAATATTCTTAAGTGGTAATGCTAACCAACGTTTTAATGTACGACCACCCATCGGTGAGATCGTTTTATCTATAACATCAAGTAAAGTTACCGCATTTGCTGCATTGGCATGATATAGCTCAAGATTACGTATCGTAAAACGATCCATCCAGATATATTGATCTTCTGCAATACGTTGGATCCCTGTAATATGTTTTAATTTATGATGTTGGGTTTCTCCAAGATAATGAAGAATTACACCTGCCGCTATAACACCTTCCTGTAAATGATCTACCCCAAATCCTTTTAATGTTTTTGTCTCAAAATGTTTGTTTACAGTCTCATCTGCATAATCAGGTTTAAACACCCAATCTTCTATAAAGAATGTATGAAAGTCTTGGCCAAAATCTTGTTCAAAATCTTTCTTTTTTGGCTTGCTAATCAAAACTTCACTAGGATTAAAGTTTTGCATCAACTTATCCATATGAGCTACATCACCCTGAGCGGTAAGAAATTCTCCTGTAGAAACATCAAGAAACGCTACTCCCAATTCTTTTTTCCCATAATGCAACGCACATAAAAAGTTATTGGTTTTGCTCTGTAACACCTCATCATTAAGTGCAACTCCAGGAGTTACAAGTTCTGTTACACCTCGTTTAACAATAGTTTTGGTCTGCTTAGGGTCTTCTAATTGATCACAGATAGCAACTCGCTCCCCAGCTTTAACCAATTTTGGTAAATACGTGTTTAAAGAATGATGCGGAAATCCAGCTAATGCCGTTTCCTGCTCACTCCCATTACCTCTTTTGGTTAAAACAATATTCAAAATAGCCGCAGCTTTAATTGCATCTTTACCAAAAGTTTCATAAAAATCCCCTACTCTAAATAATAATAATGCATCAGGATATTTAACCTTAATAGCATTGTATTGTTTCATTAATGGAGTTACCTTTTTTCCGTCTTTTGCTGCCAATGAAGTATAGTTTTATGAATCATGCTAAAGTAGCTATTCTTCTATCTTTTTTGAAATATAGCCCGTAGGAGTTATTCAATTTTATTCACAATTTTACTTCAATACAGAAAGAGGTCTATACTACATTAAATACAAGGACTTTGTAAATTATTTTAAATAATGATTGTTTAACACCATAATTCATTTCAAAAAATGTAAAGAATTCTCAAAGTTTTATCGAGTATAAATCGTAGAATTTGTGATAAATACTATTTTTGCGATAATGGAAGGAAGCAGAAAACTCAAAAATAGCGAACTCGATCGTAAGACTGTAGAAGAATTTAAGGCATCAAAAAAAACTCCTTTAATTATTATTCTGGATAATATTCGAAGTTTAAACAATATCGGATCAGTATTCAGAACTGCCGATGCATTTTTAGTGGAAAAAATATACCTCTGTGGTATAACTGCAACTCCCCCCCATAAAGATATTCAAAAAACTGCATTAGGAGCTACCGACACTGTAGATTGGGAGCATCAAAAAGATACATTACAGCTAGTACAGAATCTTAAGTCTCAGCATGTAAAAATCTTATCTATCGAACAAGCAGAAAATGCAATTATGTTAAATGACTTTAGTCTAGAACCCAATCAAAAATATGCAATTATTTTTGGGAATGAGGTTAAAGGTGTCCAGCAGCAAGTTGTTTCTGAAAGTGATGCTGTTATTGAAATCCCTCAATACGGTAGCAAACATTCTCTCAATATTTCGGTTAGTGCAGGAGTTGTGATCTGGGATCTCTTTAATAAGCTATAGGAGATTTCGAAACAAAACTACTATACTTATCCTTCTCTTTTCTGATATAGAATCCCAGTCCTGATCTATACTATTTTAACACAAAAAATAATTTTATAAGGGTTATTTATCTTTTTTACGTCTTTATTAATAAGAACTATTAAAAAACATTAACAAACTCAAACTTATGAAATTAAGAAAACAAGCAGTTGTTTTTCTCGCGCTCGCAATGCTAACAACAACACAATTCGGATTTGCTCAGGAAAAAGATTGTGGTGCAGAACCGCCTAAAAACTACGATACTTTTATGCTCAAACGCCTTAAATCTATTACCGATAACGGCAGTAAGGCTCTGGCAACACCTGTATCATTACCAATACAACATCATGTCTCTCGTAACTCGAGCGGAGGTTCTCCTGCAGTATCCAGCGCACAGATTCAAAATGTAATGGATGAATTAAATGCAACGTATGCTCCGATGAATATTTCATTTCACGAATATGCACCTACCAAATACATTGACAAGACCAGTTGGAATAATTCTTTTAATAAAAGCAATGACAGTCAACTAGTACAATATGAAGTTGCCGAGGCTATCAATATTTTTTACTTTTCTGAAGTAACTTCGGGCAGTTCTACCATCTGTGGATTTGCTAAATTTCCGGGAACCGGAAACCGAGCAATATTAGATGCTTCTTGCTCACAAAATGGCTCTACTTCTTCTCACGAATTAGGGCATTATTTTTCTATCCTGCATACGCACTCTACGTCTAATGGAAGAGAACTTGTACAACGAACAAACTGCTCTTCTGCAGGAGATTTTTTCTGCGATACCCCAGCAGATCCAAGACTTAGTAGCCTTGTTAATTCTAGCTGCAATTATACCGGAACAGCAACAGATGCCAATGGAGATCAATATCAACCCGATGTTAACAATGTAATGTCTTACACTCGTAAAAGTTGTCGTACAGGGGGATTCTCTAGTCAACAACAAAATGCTATTGTAGCATCATTAGAATCAGACAGAGCTTATTTAACCAGTCCAACAAATCCACCCGTATGCTCCACTATCAGTAATTTTCCGTATAGTGAAAGTTTTGAATCTGGATTAGGAGATTGGACTAATGCCACAGGAGATGATATCGAATGGACAAGAGACTCTAACGGAACTCCCTCGTCGGGAACAGGACCTTCTACAGCACAAAACGGCTCTTTCTACCTTTACACAGAAGCATCTACAAATGTAACCCCAGCCGGGAGTCCTAATAAAACAGCAATATTAAACAGCCCATGTATAGATTTACCCCAGGCTGGTAATATGTCTCTAGAATTTGGATATCACATGCTAGGTAGAGATATAGGAACTATAGAAGTTTTGGTAAGTACTAATGATGGAACATCTTATACTTCTATATGGTCACAAAATGGAGCCAAAGGAGACACCTGGAATCAAGCAACTGTTGATCTTTCTGGATATTCTGGTTCTGTGATTAGATTGCAGTTTAAAGGAACAACAGGAACGAGTTGGAGAAGTGATATAGCAATTGATAATATCAAAATCAAGGAAACTACAACCAATCCTTCTTCTTGTAACGGGATTACCAGTTTTCCTTATAACGAAAGTTTTGAATCCGGGATTGGTGAATGGACACAAGAAACTAGTGATAATATAAACTGGACCGTTGATAGCAATAGCACGCCATCATCTAGCACAGGGCCTTCTTCTGCAACTAATGGTAGTAATTACATTTTTACCGAAGCTTCTGGTAGCGGAAATGGATTTCCTAATAAAGTAGCTTTATTAACAAGTCCTTGTGTAGATTTAACCAGTGAATCAAATGCAGAACTTAGCTTTGATTATCACATGTATGGATCAAATATGGGTACTTTAGAAATACGTGTATCTACCAATGATGGTGTAAACTGGACCACTGCCTGGAGCAAAAATGGAAACCAGGGAAATAGTTGGAGTTCTCAAACCGTAAACTTATCTACTTATAGCGGATCTACAATAAAATTACAACTTAAAGGAACTACAGGATCTAGTTACAGAAGTGATATGGCTATCGATAATTTAAAAATTACTTCTGGTTCTGCAGATAGTGATCTCACTGATAATGAAATCCGTACAACGAATCCAAAGATAAGTATCTATCCCAACCCTATTGCATCTGGCTCTTTATCTATCCAACATCCTGGATTCTCGAAAAATGGAGGAAAAACACAAATCACCATTACAGATTTTCTAGGAAAAACAATTGACATAGTAGATTCTAATAACGAAACTACGGCTTACGATGTTAGTAATCTAAGTAACGGTGTTTATTTTATAATCATTAATAATAAAGAAGGACAAGTAACTCAAAAATTTATCAAAAGATAAGATTTGTTTAGTTTTTTTGAATGTACCCTAACTGCCCGAGAATTTTTTCGGGCAGTTTCTATTATTAAAAATATCATCTGGAATTTGTTTTGTAAGTTTATAACGCTATAAAACACATAATCACATCTAATTATGAAAAACTTTTCAATTTTTGCTGCTATTGTACTCTTACTTATTTCATGCAAACAAGAGAATATGAAAAAAGATACTTCTACAGAAGATCAATCAACCATTACAGAGGATCAACTTATCGCCAAAGCAAAAGAAATTCATAATAAAGTCATTACTCTAGATACTCACTGTGATATTAATGTAAAAAACTTTACAGACTCTATAAATTACACTCAGGATCTTAGTTCACAAATCACTTTACCAAAAATGAAAAAGGGTGGATTAGATGTTGCCTGGTTTATTGTTTATACAGGACAAGACTCTCTAACAACTAAAGGTTATGAAAAAGCGTACGAAATTGCAATGTCAAAATTTAAGGCTATTCATAAACTAGCAGAAGAAATTGCACCAGATCAAATTGAACTAGCCTTAACATCTGATGATGTTCGTCGTATTCATAAAAAAGGAAAAAAAGTAGCTATGATTGGTATCGAAAATGGATATCCCGTAGGAACCGATATTAGTAATGTAAAGAAGTTTCATGACCTTGGTGCCAGATATATGTCACTTTCTCATAATGGGCATAGCCAGCTTTGTGATTCTAATACTGGTGAAGCAGATGGCATTTGGTTGCATAATGGCTTAAGCGATCTAGGAAAAGAAGTTATTACAGAAATGAATAAAACAGGGATTATGATAGATGTTTCCCACCCTTCTAAAGAATCTATGCGACAAATGATCAAGCTTACCAAAGCTCCGATCATTGCTTCTCATTCTTCTGCAAGAGCATTATGTGATCATAGTAGAAATCTGGATGACGAACAATTGCAATGGTTAAAAGAAAATGGTGGTGTGGTTCAAACCGTAGCTTTTACCTCTTACCTAAATACAGAGAAATTTGAAAAACGAAATAAGAAAGAAGTAGAAATAGCTAAGCAAATTGCTGATTCTATGGGAGTAACTTGGATAGATCGAAAAGAAATAGCTAAGCTAGGTACCGAAGAAAAAGAAAAGTACTATGATTTTTATATGAAAATGCTAACGATTCGAAGAAAAAAAGTAAAAAAAATGGATAGTCTTCCTCCTGCTGTAGATGTCGTGGATTTTGTAAATCACATTGATTATATGGTTAACAAAATTGGCATTGATCATGTAGGCATTAGTTCTGATTTTGACGGAGGTGGTGGAATTGAAGGATGGAGTGATGCTTCTGAAACTTTTAATGTAACTCTAGAATTGGTAAAACGCGGATACACAGAAGAACAAATCGGAAAACTTTGGAGTGGAAATCTGTTACGTGTTCTTGATGAAGTGCAAAAAATAGCAAAGGAGTTAAATCAAGCTGGATAGCATTATTTTGAAATCTCTTCGATAATCGAAATGTAATCAGATCGGTTTGCTATAAAATCCCGTTCAGATACATCGATTATCTTTATATTAAATTGCGGTTGTGATTTCATGAATTGCAAATACCCCTTATTGATCTTATCCAGATATTCTGCAGGGATTTTTTGCTCATAGTCTCTACCTCTTTTTTTGATATTTTCTAAAAGACGTTCTGTATTTTGATATAAATAAACGTATAGTCCGGGTTTGGCTAAATTTCTATACATCAGGTCAAATACTTTTTTATACAGCATAAACTCTTCTGATTGTAAAGTAACCTTAGCAAAAATCAATGATTTAAATACATCATAATCACTCACTACAAAATCTTTAAACAAATCAAATTGCGCTATATCATCTTGTAAACGTTGATAACGATCTGCCAGAAAAGACATCTCGAGAGGAAAAGCATAACGCTCCATATCCTCATAAAACTTTGGCAAAAAAGGATTATCGGCAAACCGTTCCAGAATGAGTTTTGCATTAAACTCTTTAGCAATCAATTGTGCCAAACTTGTTTTACCAGCTCCAATATTTCCCTCGACAGTAAGGTATTGAAACCGTGATAAAGTATACTTCTCTTTTGGGTTTGTTATTTTTTCACCAAGTAGAGTCACTTTTGAATCATCAGAAGTACTCTTTAACAATTGTTTTACGTTTTGCTTCAATATTGGGTGTACCATATCTCCCGCAATCTCTGCTAGTGGTTCTAGCACAAATTTTCGATCCTGCATTGCAGGATGGGGAACTATCAATTCTTTGGTTTCTATATTTCCTTCCGAAGAGAAAATAATATCCAGGTCAATCGTTCTTGCCTCATACCCTTCGCCATCTGTTCTATTTCTACCCAGAGAGTTTTCGATTCCTAACAAGATCGTCAATACTTCAGTTTCAGAAAGAAAAGTACGTATTGTAACACAAGCATTATAAAAATCATCACTATTAAATCCCCAGGCCGGAGTTTGATAAACTCCAGAAATTGAAACTATATCTCCTATCGTTTCATATATCTCATTAACAGCATTCTGCAGAAAATCTATGCGATTTCCTATATTACTTCCTAATGAAATATGTAATAAACGGGATGTTTTCAATATTGGATTTTTTATATTCTGATCAGAACTCCTTATTTTTAGGACAAATTAAACAAAACAAAATCACTTCGCCTTATTTTTGAGCGAACTATTATTAACTATTATTTTATTTTGAGCGAAACTCTTCTAAACTTAAAAAATAAACGTACTGCTTATAGAATATACCTGATACTTGGTGCGCTTTTTATTTCATCTTTGGTGGTATCTAATCTTATTTTTCAAAAATTCTTTTACTGGGATTTTTTTGGAATATATACTTTTGAAATTTCTGTAGGGATTCTACCATACCCTATTACATTTTTGATCACAGACATTATTAGTGAAGTATATGGTAAGAGGAAAGCTAATCAAATCGTTACTGCTGGTATTTTTGCATCTTTTTTTTCATTACTTATCGTATATGCTTCATCTTCGGTTCCTGCTACGGCTTGGTCTCCAATAAATGATGAAATATTTAATCAGGTTTTTGGCGCTACAGTAATTGCTGTATTTGCATCAATGATGGCTTATCTTTTTGCACAATATATCGATATCCAGATTTTTCATTTTTGGAAACGCGTCACCAAAGGAAAGCACCTTTGGCTGCGAAATAATTTCTCTACTTTTTCTTCCCAGTTTATAGATACACTAACAGTTCTTTTATTACTCTGCTCTGCTGGGATTATCGATTGGGATCGTTTTGGAATATTATTACTTAATGGTTTTTTGTTTAAAATATTGGTTGCTGCACTAGATACTCCAATTTTGTATCTATGTGTATATGTTATGAGAAAACGATTTAAGCTAAAACAAGGTGGTGAATTAGCTTTGGAAATTTAAAATCTAACAAATAGTTAACTTAAAAAAAGTAACATCGTATCTTTGTAAATCGTTACTTTATCTCAAAGCTATTTTTATCATGAAAAAAGTCCTCAAAATTCTTGGTATTTTTTTACTATTACTTATCATAGGTGTCATCTCAATTCCTTTTTTATTTAAGGGAACTATCCAGGACAAAGTACGTTACCTGGTCAATGAGCATGTACATGCAAAAGTAGATTTTGCAAATTTGGACATCAGTCTTATCAGGAGCTTTCCTCAGGCATCTGTGGTTATCGATGAACTTTCGATCATTAATTATGCGCCTTTTGAAGGAGATACCTTAGCATATTCTAAAAAAATTGCCTTGGATATGTCTATTAAAGAGTTATTTAAAAATGCTTCAGAACCTATTAGTGTTCAAAAAATAGTAATCGATGAAGCCAATATTGCAATCAAAACTGATTCATTAGGAAATTCTAATGTTGATATCGTTAAAAAACAGGAAGATGTTGTAGAAACTCAACCAGAAGAAGAAAGTGGTGCTTTTACCTTTGCTTTAGATCATTATGAAATAAACGATAGTAAAATTCTATTTAAAGATGATATAAGCAAAACCATATTGGCGATGACAGATCTTAATCATAGCGGTGATGGGTCGATCTCTGGTGAGAAAATAATTTTGGATACCAAAACGAATACTGAAGCCTCATTAAACCTCGATGGCACTAAGTATCTAAATAAAAACAAATTACAACTTGATGCTCAAATAGAATTAGATCTTGAGAATCAACGTTATTCTTTTAAAGAAAATAAGGCCCAGATCAACAGATTACCTCTTGAATTTGCTGGTTACGTTCAGTTATTCGAAAAATATACTGATGTAGATCTTAGTTTTAAAACCCCTTCGTCTGATTTTAAGAATTTTCTGGCTGTTATCCCCGAAACTTATGTCAAAAACCTGGATGGAGTACAAACTAGCGGAGATTTTTCTATTAATGGAATTATTAAAGGAAAATCTGATGATACTTATATCCCAAAAATGGATATCAAGATCGCTTCAAGTAATGCTTCTTTTAAATACCCTGACTTACCTAAAGGTGTTAAAAGCATAAATATCGATACTCAGATCAAGAATGAAACCGGGTTAGTGGATGATACATATATAAACATTGATAATCTAACTTTCAAAATAGATCAGGATTCTTTTGCTGCCAAAGGTAGTTTGCGAAATCTAACTAAAAACATGGTCGTAGATATGATGCTGAAAGGCACATTAAACCTGGCTAATCTAAATCAGGCATATCCGTTACAATTGGAAGAAAAAATAAATGGAATTGTTAATGCAGATGTCAAAACCAATTTTGATATGCAATCTTTAGAAAAGGAACAATATCAGAATGTAAAAAGCTCAGGTACTGCCAGTATCTCTCAATTTACATATGCTTCTTCTGATACGCCTAATGAAATAAAAATAGAAAACGCCAATGTAAGTTTTACACCAGAAACCATCTCATTAGATAAGATGCAGGCCACCACCGGAAGATCTGATCTTGCAGCTACAGGTACTATACAAAACCTTATGGGCTTTTTATTTGCTAAGCAAGACCTAAAAGGAAATTTTGATGTAAACTCTAATGTGTTTGCTGTAGATGATTTTATGGTGAGTGAACAAGAGGCCGAAGCCGAAGAAGAGGTAGCAAGCACAACAGAAGATGAAACCATGAGAATTCCCTCTTTTCTGGATGCTACACTAAACTTTGATACCAAAAAAGTATTCTACGATAACTTAGAATTACAAAATACAAAAGGAACAGTAAAGATAAAAGATGAAACCGCCTATCTAGAAAACGTAACTTCTAATATTTTTGATGGAGGAATGGCTCTTAATGGTAACGTATCTACTAAGTCTAAAGTTCCAACTTTTGATATGGCTCTCGACTTAAGTAAAATAGATATTGTAAAATCTTTTAATAATTTAGAATTAATAAAAGGTTTAGCTCCCATAGCAAAAGCACTTACTGGTAACCTTACAACAAAAATCAACCTGAATGGTAATCTCAATGAAAATCTTATTCCTGTTTTAACCTCATTAAAAGGTAAAGCACTTGCCGAAATCCTTAATGCTCAAGTTTCTACAACTAAGACTCCATTTTTATCTACCTTAGACAACCAGCTTAATTTTGTAGAAATTGATCAATTGAATCTAAAAGACATTAAAACTAACCTGAGTTTTGATGATGGAAAAATTAATGTAAAACCTTTTGAGTTTGATGTCCAGGGGATAAAGGTTACTGCTGGTGGGGACCATAGTTTTGAACAAAACATGAATTATAATATCAAACTAGATGTACCGGCCAAATATCTAGGTAGTGAGGTTGGAAATTTGATCTCGCAACTTGATCAAAAAGAAGCTAATAATATGACTGTTGGGCTACCAATTGGGCTCTCTGGTAATTTTAAAAACCCAAAGATTAACTTAAATACAGACCTAGCTATAAAACAACTCACACAACAAATAGTAGATAAACAGAAAGAAAAAGTGAAAGGAGAGCTTATCGGCAAGGGTGGGAAAGTATTAACAGACCTATTAGGAAATTCTAAAAAACAAACTGATTCTTCTAAAACGAATTCAAATAATACTGAAGAAACATTAAAAAATACGGCAAAAAATATTTTAGGAGGGTTTTTAGGTAAGAAAAAGAAAAAAGACTCTACAAAAACAAAGAATTAATAAATGTAATAGAAAAGAGTGTACCTGATTTCTCAAGTACTCTCTTATACTCGAAAATAATATTTTATTGGATATGATGATCCAATTGGTTTTTACATCACAGATTTATATGTGTATAGAGATTTTCCATCAAAATATAGAATTATCTTTTAGGATATTCTAAATTAGTGCCTATAATGTCTAACGGGGATATAGTTTCCTGAGCTCCGGTATAGCCTTCACCATTAAGTAACGTAATTGTTGGTTTACCATTTTTAGAAAAAGCATATTGATGATACATCATTATACTATTAATATCAAATGCCCTAGTTAATCTTCTTGAATTCTTAATCTTGAATTGATCTTCTTGACCACTTCGAATGTTTTCCCATTTTATAATAATATAGTTGTCTCTTTCTGGTCTTGCTTGTTCATGACGAAAACCAAGCGTATGACCTATTTCATGAGTAACAAGGTTGGCACCGACATTATGACCTAATTTAATAATTCCTCCACCTAAATTGAACCCAATAGATGCCAAACCACAAGTTGAACATACATCTGTAGATTGTGTGAAAGTTACATAACCGAACAACTCATTGGTTCTTTTTTTAAACTTTATATTAGTTTTTCTACTCCATCTTTTCATCGCCAATAGTATATTAGTACGTAACTTAAGACTTAAGTTACTACTTAAGGCAAAAATAACAGTGTTGTTTGGCCATTTTTTAACAGGATCTTGTAACGTTAATTTTTGATCAACAATTTGAGGAGTGTCTGATACATGTTCTTCAGAAAGAATGATATCATCATGGTAAAGGTATTCTCCGTTACCCATGTCTTTGACAGTAACTAAATCTCCATCAAAATACTTTTCAATTAATTTTCCGTTAGATGTTGTTACGTCTTCGGTTACACTTTCTTCTACGTTCTCTTTTTGACAAGAAGCGAAAAGTAAAACTGTGCCCAGTGCGAGAGTTTTAAATGACCTGATTTTTTTTGTATTCATGATTGTGTGAAATTAAGTTTGTTTTAAAAAATTATTTAAACCCGGATTATTCAATAGGATTCAATTCATTAGTGTACTACCATAAATACTAATGCTTTTTTTTAATTTTTGTATAGCATCATTATTATAGTAAAATTGAAAAATATAGGGAAAAACAGTAGTGTTTGCAGTATTTCAAAAATGTAATAGATTTTCTATTATAAAACAAGCACAGATACTGGGGTGAACAAAAACTTCCCTTACTATCTTATTTATCCCCCAACTCAAAGGGAAACTTATCCTCCTCCCTTGGGAGATTGAATTGGGATAGATAAACAATTGTTTATACCATTGCAAATTTTCCTTTAAAAAGGGAAATCGTCGTACACCCCCTTTCTAGCATTTTTGTAAAACTATAATACTATTGACACTATATTGTCCTGATTCTTTGAATAATCAAAAAATTAGGACAACCTTGTAACGGGTTCACGACAAGTTTCCCTTTAACCCGAATTATAGATTAGAACTTCGTTATGAGATTTGAAAGTACCATAAAATATGACACATTTTCCTAGTTTTAGCATAGCCAGTTTATCCTGAGTTTATCGAAGGGCTACGGTTACACTGAAAAATGTAGTGCAATGGTATATTTTGAATACATTGCTACGCAGCTTTTCAAAATAGAGTTTCACTGATAAAAACATAATCTTGGATGCAATACACCTGTTAAAGATACGTTAACAATTTAGTAATCTTATACCTACAATATAAGTATACATATAGTTATAATTTTACTGTAAAACTAAATCCCCATAGCTATGAAATTGAAGAGTATCCCCATAATTCTTTTTTGTTCCCTTTCCTTTTTATCATTCTCGCAAGCAGAAATTAATGACAATCAAATGCAATGGATTAAAGGATGGACAAATTTTGAGCCTAATCAAAGAGAGTACCCAGAACCAGATGAAGTACTTCCTAATATTATTGATAGTAACTATTATTTAAAAAATGATGTAACTTACCTAATGTCGGGAAATGTTTATGTAATTAATAATGCCACTTTAACGATACAAGAAGGAACCATAATCAGATGCGATGTCGAAAATGCTGCAAGTTTAGTAATAACCAAAGGTTCTAAATTAATTGCAAGAGGCACAAAAGGGTTTCCAATTGTATTTACATCAAATAAGGCCCAAAAATCCAGAAAAGCCGGAGATTGGGGTGGTATTATAATTGCCGGATCCGGCACAATTAATTCTCCTGCTGTATCTAAAATGATAGAAGGAAATTTTCTACCTCAATATTCTTCATATGGAGGAACACAGGAAAATGAATTAACAACTATGATGTCTTATGTTCGAATTGAATATGCAGGGAAAAAAATTAATCAATCCAAGGAGCTAAATGGATTATCACTTTATGCTTTAGGAAATGGTTCCATCATAAACAACGTCATGATTAGTTACTCGGCTGATGATTCCTTCGAATGCTTTGGAGGTAATGTGAACATGTCTAACCTAATCTCTTATAAAGCAAAAGATGATGATTATGATTTTACACTAGGGTATAGTGGAGAATTAAACAATATTCTTGCAATTAGACATCCTTATATTAGTGATATTAGTGGTTCTTATGTTATCGAAGCAGATGGATATGATAAAAAAGAAGGCTTTATCAATCTAGAATCATTATCAAACATACACATCAAAAATGCAACTTTAGTAAACTTGTCTGATCAAAGCAATTATCAGCATACTACAGCTGCAATTTCATCTAAGAATTTAGCTAAACTGAACCTTACCGACATGCGTATATCTGGTTTTGCTAATGTTGTAAAATTTGATAAGACATACAAATCCTATTCAGATCTTCAAAAGTATTTCTCATTAGAAAATAGCGTTTTCAATGTGCATAGTAAATCAGTTCTAACACAATATGACTCTGCTATAAATACTGATCAATTACTTAAATATAATATGTATACCAATCATTTTAAAAGTGCTGCCGATTTGTTTACTGATCCTTTTGATGAAAAAAAACCAATATTTACATTAAAGGATTCGGAAAATTATACTGTAATGCAGTAAATTTGAATATATGCACTTAAAATCATCACAATAATGAAATTATTCAGTATCGCTTTCTTTGTCTTTTTTATCATGAACCTTAATTATGCTCAAACAAGAAAGAATGTTTTTTTTGAGCAAAAGGCACTAACCAAAAAATTCCATACTATAGATGAATTAGAAGACCTAAAAAAGGGTGAACTTGTTAAATTGTATACAGATCGTATTAATGAGATAATAACCGTTCTCCCCTATTTAGCTCTTACTAATGAAGCTGGTATTAAATTGTCTGATATTGGTATTAAAGAAAGCTCAGATCACTTAAAGTCACTTAATAAGCACCATACGATGACTACAGACATGATCGAAAGTAATGAAGGCTTAATTTCAGAATTTATCCCTTATGCAGATACAGAAAAGATTATTTGGGGTATTTTATATTTTGAAGAAGTAATTAAAAAAGTTAGAATAGGTGCTAATGGAAATTTTTAACCAAGTATATTAGTACATATTCCTATCCATATAATTAAATCGACTTGTTATTAACTAATAAGTCGATTTTTTTTACAAATAAACAGGTTTTCAAAACACTTTTTCACTTACAAATCACACATATCACATGTAATATGTCGTCATTTTCCGTTCTTAAATATCACATTCTAAGGAAAAACAGCGTACAAATAGCTCCCTAAAATAGGGGGAAACGCCCCTATTTTAACAAAAAAATGAATTTACCAAACAAAATTGTTTAATATTTACAAAAATCCAGTAAACATTCGTTAATTTTTTGATTATCAGCATGATAGAAAAATAGTTATGTAGGAATTTTACTCATAATATTTTACTAATTTAAGTTAAAATAACGACCAACGTACAAAGTCTACGGTAAACACGTAACCAATTTTGTTAAAACTCTTCTATCTTAGTAGTCCCAAAATCGGAGGAAAGAAATTTCTTCCAAAAAAAGTTTAACCCCAAAATAAACTATTATGAAAAAAAGATGTTCTCTATTAACAGCTTTTATCCTACTATTAACTTCTAATCTAGCTATTGCACAAGATTTTAATGAAAATAATGACAGATGGACCAAAGGATGGACAAACTTTACACCAAATAAAACTGACTATCCAGAAGCTGATGAGAAACTACCTAATATTATAATGGATCACACTTATTTAAGAAATGATATTGTTTATTCAATGTCTGGTGATGTATATGTAACGAATGGTGCATCTTTAACTATTCAAGAAGGAACAATTATACGATGTGATCATGAAAACCCTGCAAATCTTATTATTTCTAAAGGTTCAAAGTTAATTGCAGCAGGATCCAAAGCTTATCCTATTGTTTTTACCTCTAGCAAAGCTTCTAAATCCCGAAATAGTGGTGATTGGGGAGGTATAATTATTGCTGGATCAGGAAAAGTGAATACTGTTTCGGGTAACGGTATACTTGAAGGAGATTTCAACCCTCAGTATTCTGTTTATGGCGGAAATAACATAAATGAAGAAACAACAATACTAAGATATGTGAGAATCGAATTTTCTGGAAACAAAGAATCTAATGGATTATCTCTATATGGCTTAGGAACTTCTTCTATCGTAAAAGATATTATGGTAAGTTATTCTGGTCAGGATTCTTATAATATCCACGGAGGAAAAAATAATATTCAAAATCTGGTTTCGCTTAAGGCACAAGATGATGATTACCAAATTTCTGAAGGTTTTAGAGGAACAATTAAGAATGTTCTTGCTATAAGACACCCATACATTAACAGTCCACAGGGGTCATATGCTATCGAAATAGATGGATACAATAAAGAACTTGGATACATTAAACCAGATGCTATAACAGATGTTACTATTGCAAATGCAACTCTTGTTAATCTGTCTGACAAAACCAATTACCAACATACAACTGCAGCTATTTCTACATCTAATTCGGCAATAACATATATACATAATTCTAAAATATCTGGTTTCTCTGATGTTGTTAAGTTTGATAAATCATATACATCTTTAGCCGTTATACAAAAAGCATTTATGATGGATAATAGTTTTTTCAATATTCATGGTAAAGGTATAACCACTAGCAATGCGACAATTAACGGAGCCCTGGATATTCTAAAATACAATAGATTTACCGAAAGCTTTGTCGGTGTAAATGATTTGTTTAGTGATCCAAAAAGCTCTATTGTTCCTAAATTTCAATTAAAAAAATCATTAAACAATTATATGGTGATGCAATAATAAAATAGCTTGCTCTTGATTTTACTATACGAGATCAATCCAAATCAAATGTATATTACAAACACTATGTCAAAAATATTAACAAGCTTAATCTTCTTTCTTGCAGCAAGTACAATTCTTGCACAACAAGCAAATGAAGCCATATTCTTTACACAAAGGAGTCAGACTAATAAATTTCACACTATTAGTGACCTACAAGCCTTAAAGAAAGGGCAACTCGTAAAGTTATATCAAGATCGGGTCGAGGAAATCATAACCATACTCCCATTTCTATCACTTACCAATGAACCTGGTGTAAGACTAAGTGATATTGGCATTAAGGAAGATTCCCGACACCTCAAAATCCTCAGAAATAACAAGGAGTCTACACGAAAAAACTTAGAAGTCACCAAAGAAACGATAGAAGAGTTGGTTCCGTATGCTGATACAGAAAAAATTATCTGGACAATTCTTTACTATGAAGAAGTCATTAAAAAAATGAGAATAGGAGTTAACGGAAATTTTTAAAAAATTAAATTAGTAATGTGTTTAAATTATCATATTTACTTAGGGTTAGAAGCGACAGTTGTCGCTTCTATTTTTTTTATTTAATTGTAAGATTATCGGATTTATAACTACTAAGATTTTATGACATTATCTGTACTATATCTCTTATTAGGAACCGTTACGGCAGTAATAGGTGCACTTCCTCTTGGAGCTGTTAATCTGGCTGTTATTCATACCTCTGTAAAAGAGAATATTAAAAACGCATCCTACATAGCATTAGCTGCAGGGATTGGTGAAGTTTTACTAGCCCTTTTTGCGTTGCATTGCAGTATGGAATTATCCGATTTTTTTCAAGAAAATCAATGGATACAAATCGTGTTCATTATACTCTTCTTCTCTATTGGAATGTATTTCTTACTTTTCAAGAAGAAAATAAATACTAAACATAAATCCAACAAATTAAAACTATCCAATTCTAAATTCCTTACCGGCTTTTCTTTAGCAGTATTAAATCCTCCAGTAATTATTTACTGGGTTTTAGCCATTTCACTGGTGAACAAATATATTTTTAAACTCACAGTTCAAAATCCGCTCACCTCTCTTTTTCTTTTCTTTCTGGGAATCTACTTAGGAAAAATAGGAACATTATATTTTTATAGTCTATGGGGAAATAAAATCGCACAACAACCAGGGGATTCAAAAGCTAAGCTTTCTAGGATTATAGGTATAGTCTTGGTAGTTATTTCTATTTTCCAAGGTATCAATTTTTTGGCTGAATAAAGACGTAACCTATAGCAAAATACCATTTTTTGATCCATTTGTACAAGTAATTATCCATTAAGTGTTTTTATATTTGTTCGCAATTCTGATAAAATTATATTGCTGTGAAAAAAGACGATTTCAACTCTAAATTAATGTTGCCAAAAGAAGAAATGCAACGTTATGGGTATAAGATTATAGATCATATTGTAGATCATTTTGAGACTCAGAACTCAAAAAAACCTGTAACCATTGCTTCAAGAGAAGAGATGGACTCATTACTAACAGAAGATCTACCTGATCACCCCACTCCTGCAGATGAAATTCTGGATTTTGTAATGGATCAAGTCATTCCAAACAGTAGTATTGTATCTCACCCAAAATCATACTCTTTTGTACCTGGGCCAAGTAACTATATAAGTGCAATGGCTGATACTATTGCAACTGGTTTTAATATATTCTCTGGTGGTTGGGCAGCATCTCCAGCAGCAGCAGAATTAGAAATAGTAGTTATGAATTGGTTGCTTAAGATTTTTGGATTTCCAACAAAAAAGGGTGGAGGAATATTTACAAGTGGCGGTTCGATGGCAAATCTTACTGCATTGGTAACAGCCAGAAGGATAAAATGTGGGCAAGATTTTTCTAAAGCTATAATCTACTTATCAGATCAAGCTCACTCTTCAAATATAAAAGCAATCAAAGTAATTGGCTTTAAAAAAGAGCAGATCAGACTTATCCCTACTGATCTAGAATTTAAAGTTTCTTTAAACAAATTAAAAAATGTGATTGCCAAAGATCGTCTTGAAGGATATCAACCATTTTGCATAATTGCTTCTGCAGGTACTACCAATACAGGAACTGTAGATCCTATGGATGAAATTGCAAATATCTGTGAGGAAGAAAATTTATGGATGCATGTCGATGGAGCTTATGGAGGTGCGGCAATTTTAGCTGATAAAGGAAAAAAACTTTTAAAAGGTATCGAAAGAGCAGACTCATTAACTGTAGATCCACACAAGTGGTTTTTTCAACCTTATGAGATGGGTTGTTTATTGGTTAAAGATCATAACTGGTTAAGCGGTACATTTAGTGAGAAACCAGAATACTTAAGAGATATAGAAGGTAATGAGTCTGAAATTAATTTTTATGACCACGGTATTCAGTTAACTCGACGTTTTCGTGCATTAAAATTTTATATGTCATTGAAGACATTTGGCCTCGAATCTTTTAGAAAAGCCATACAATACAACATAGACCTTGCAGAACAGACCGAAGATATCTTACGAAAAAGCACATATTGGGAAATTACATCACCGGCGACATTAGCCATAATTAACTTTAGATATCATCCTATTGGTCATCAGCTTTCTGAAGAAGAATTAGATCGTATCAATCAGAATATTTCTAAAAAAATAGTCGATTCCAGAGAGGCAATACTGGTAACTACAGTTTTACAAGGTCAGATCGTACTTAGAATGTGCCTTATAAACCCAAGAACAACTATTGATGATATTCAAAGTACGTTACAACAATGTGAAATCTACGGAAAAGAAGAATTGGCTATAATTGCAAAAAAAACATGCTAGGTTATTGTTAAACTAACCACATATCCTTCGTTATTTCTCACATTAAAGACTGTATTATCTTCAAAAATAAGATATTGCCCTTTAATTCCTTTTAGCACACCAGAATATTCTGGTGTTTTCGTTAGGTTGAGGCTTTTTAATGCATTGGGATATTGAAGCACAGGAAAATGAAGTTGAGTTTCTTTTCCATTTTCAATAAAATACTCTTTTACCTCATCAGGGATAAAATCCTTTAGTTTCTCTTTAAAAGAGATCAGGTCTTCGTCTGTTATTTCATTCTTAAGCATGGTACGCCAATTTGTTTTATCAGCAACCTTTTCTTTTAAGGCCACCTCGGTAATACCTGCCAAATACCGATTAGGAACCTCTACAATTTCTATAGCCTCATGTGCTCCCTGATCTATCCACCTTGTAGGTACCTGGGATTTTCTGGTTACCCCCACCTTAACATTACTAGAATTAGCCAGATACACAATATGTGGTTGAAGCTGTGCCTTTTTCTCAAATTCTAAATCTCTATCTTCAATATCTAAATGTGCAGTACTTAATTCTGGGCGCATTACCCAATCTCCAACTTGAGGTTGGTTATAAAAGTCATCATAACAATATCCTTGTCTAAATATTTTTTTATTTTCACCACAGGCAAGACATTGATACCCTACAAATTCTATTCGTATTTTTTTATCCAATAACTGATTCATATGGATAAAATCGGATTCGAAAACCAAATAATATTGAATAGGGTCATTAATTTCTGTTTGCATTTTTGTTAGTACTCCCTGATATTGCATAAAATTTCGTTATATAATAATCTAATAAGAAGAATGTGATTATTTTTATTATTTTAGTTTCTAATTGACAACAACAAAAATAATGTATTCCAATTTTATATCAGAATTGGTGTACTTTATTTTTGCCTAAATATACATTAAAAAATGCCAATCCCATTAGTTAATTCTATAGCCAGCTGGTTCTTAAAAAAGCGTTTTCATCAAATGGAGCTTTTTCTTAAGTATCCTAATGAGGTTCAGCTTGAGTTGCTGCATGTGCTATTAGAAACAGCTAAGAATACAGAATTTGGGAAAAGCTATGATTTTGCAACCATAAGCAATTATGAAACTTTTAAAGAACGTGTACCTATACGATCTTATGAAGATTATGAATCGATAATCGAAAGAAGTCGTTTGGGAGAACACAATATTTTTTGGCCCACTCCTATCAAGTGGTTTGCAAAATCTAGCGGTACTACCAGTTCAAAAAGTAAATTTATCCCTGTTAGTGAAGAATCACTAGAAGATTGTCATTTTGCCGCTGGTAAAGATCTCTTATGCATGTATCTTAATAATAATGAGGAATCAAAACTCTTTACCGGCAAAAGCCTTAGATTAGGAGGTAGTAAAGAATTATATAAAGAAAACGGAACTTCTTTTGGAGATTTATCCGCAATAATCATAGATAACATGCCCTTTTGGGCAGAGTTTAGCTCTACTCCTAGCAACGAAGTGTCATTAATGAGTGATTGGGAGTATAAAATGAAAGCTATTGTTAATGAGACTATTCAGGAAAATGTAACTAGCTTAGCTGGTGTTCCTTCCTGGATGTTGGTTTTACTTAATCAAGTGTTAGAAATTACAGGAAATGAGAATATCTTCGAAATATGGAATAATCTCGAAGTGTATTTTCATGGTGGGGTAAGTTTTGAGCCATACAAAGATCAATACAGCAAAATTTTACCTAGAAACTCTTTTAAATATTATGAAATATATAATGCTTCTGAAGGCTTCTTTGCTATACAGGATCATAATAATTCTTCTGAGTTATTATTAATGTTAGATTATGGGATATTTTATGAATTCATACCCATGAATACATATGGTACCAAAACCGAAAAGGTGATCCCATTAAGCGAAGTAGAAGTTGGAAAAAATTATGCTATTATCATTACGACTAATGCTGGATTATGGCGTTATAAAATTGGAGATACTATTCGCTTTACCTCTATAGATCCATATAGAATTAAGGTATCAGGAAGAACCAAACATCACATTAATGTCTTTGGAGAAGAGCTTATTATCGAAAATGCAGAAGAAGCTCTTAGAAAGACAACCAAAACCACTAATAGTGAGATTGTAGATTACACCGTGGCTCCAATTTTCATGAAAGGACGAGAAAAAGGCGCACATGAGTGGATCATTGAATTTAAAAAACATCCTAAAGACATTAAAGAATTTATTCATATTCTAGACCAAAACCTGCAACAGGTAAATAGTGATTATGAAGCCAAAAGATACAACAATACAACTCTTAATATTCTTCATGTACGTATTGCAAGACAAAACCTATTCTATGATTGGCTGAAAAAGAATGACAAACTGGGAGGGCAACATAAAATCCCAAGGTTATCCAATGAACGAACCTATATTGAAGAATTAATTGCATTAAATAGTGTGGGTTCTTATTCTCCCTGATTAAGAAACAGTTAAGCCTATCTAAATCGGTCTTTTTTCCATAAAAACTTCAAATAAAAACATAAATAATTACGGTTAAACCGTAAAATAACTATGTAAGAATTGTCGTTTTTAACAAAATTATTAGTATTTCATCGTTCAAAAAAAGCGTTTGATCTAAAAAATATCAAATCATTTTTTAGGCTCTTATTTTCATATTAAATTTGTCCTCAGATAGTTATTAAATATACCAAAGCCCCAAAATATGAAAACTACGATATCTTGCATTACTTTATTATTTCTGGTTATAGGAATTAACGCACAAGAAATCAAAACCAAAAATCATATTACTAAAGCCAATGAAACGGCTACTGTAACTTCAAAGGAGACTACTACAAATATTTCTTCTTCAACTAGGGCTTTAAAAACAGAAAACACATTAGAAGAAGACACATGTTATAGTGAAATTTCTAAAGCAACATTTTACGAAGCTTTAATTCGTCAAAATGGTTTCGAAATACACCTTAACAACAGTGATCTCGTTTTAAAAAATACAGAAGATATTATTACTAATAATAAGGAACGAATATCATATTCAGAATAATTTATATCATCAACTAATCAACCAACAAAAAACACCTTTATAAATTTATAAAGGTGTTTTTTTTATATAAAAAGTTTTTCTATATTTTTCTTCTACTTAAGAGACTGCTTTTAGCTTTTTAATTGTAGATTTATTTAGCTTCTTTTCGGCATAATCTTTAGTTACTCTAAACTCTGTTTCTTCGCTTTCTGGCAGTTCGTACATTGCGTCTGTTAGAATTGCTTCACAAAGTGATCTAAGACCTCTTGCTCCTAATCTGTATTCCAGAGCTTTTTCTACAATGTACTCTAATGCACCATCAGTAATTGAAAAACCAATATTATCCATTTCAAACAACTTCTTATATTGCTTTATAATAGCATTTTTAGGAACTGTTAAAATAGACCTAAGGGTTTCTTCATCCAGAGGGTTCATATAAGAAAGCACAGGAAGTCTACCAATAATCTCAGGAATCAATCCAAAATCTTTTAAGTCTCTCGGAATAATATACTGCAGCAGATTATCTTTCTCTATAGCGTCTTCACTTTTAGAAGCACTATATCCAACCGCTTGCATATTTAATCGTTTCTGGATCATTTTTTCGATCCCATCAAAGGCACCACCTGCAATAAAAAGAATATTTTCGGTATCTACTTCGATAAATTTTTGATCTGGATGCTTACGTCCACCTTTTGGCGGAACATTTACTACAGTACCTTCTAGCAACTTAAGTAAAGCTTGTTGAACTCCTTCTCCAGAAACATCTCTGGTGATACTAGGATTGTCACTTTTACGAGCTATTTTATCAATCTCATCAATAAATACAATACCTCGCTGTGCTTTTTCAAGATTGTAATCTGCAGCCTGAAGTAATCGTGTAAGAATACTTTCTACATCTTCACCCACATAACCCGCTTCGGTAAGTACAGTTGCATCTACAATAGCCAATGGAACGTTAAGCATTTTGGCAATGGTCTTAGCCATTAATGTTTTACCCGTACCCGTTTGACCCACCATAATGATATTACTTTTTTGAATCTCAATATCATCTTCTGTCTGTGGTTGCAATAAGCGCTTATAATGATTATATACTGCAACAGACATTACTTTTTTTGTAAATTCCTGTCCTATTACATATTCATCCAAAAACTTCTTGATAGCCATAGGCTTTCGTAACATTAATTCGTTACTAAGCTCACCTGTTTCTTCATCTTTAGCTTCTTCTACTACAATTCCATGTGCCTGAACAATACACCTATCGCAAATATGGGCATCTAACCCTGCAATAAGCAAATTGGTTTCGGGCTTCTTTCTTCCGCAAAAAGAGCATTCTAAGTCTTCCTTAGCCATAGTTATTTAATTTCATTTTCATAAAAACTTCTCCTGTTTTCGTATATGCATACAAGTATAAGGGAAAAATCCCCTTATTAACAAGAAAAATCACATCATTCTCTAGTCAAAATCTCATCAATCATTCCATACTCCAGAGCTTTATCTGCTTTCATCCAATAATCTCTATCGCTATCCTCATAAACTTTATCGTAGGTTTGTCCGGAGTGTTTGGCAATAATTTTATATAATTCTTCTTTTAATATCAAAATCTCACGTGCAGTGATTTCTATATCACTTGCTTGTCCTTGAGCACCGCCCAATGGCTGATGAATCATTACGCGACTATGAGGTAATCCAGAACGTTTTCCTTTTTGCCCTGCACATAATAACACAGCTCCCATAGATGCAGCCATACCTGTACATATAGTAGCTACGTCTGGTTTGATAAATTGCATTGTATCATAAATACCAAGGCCTGCATAGACACTTCCTCCTGGAGAATTAATATAAATCTGAATATCTTTAGAAGAATCTACACTTTCGAGAAATAACAATTGAGCCTGAACAATATTAGCCACCTGATCATTAATCCCGGTTCCTAAAAATATAATACGATCCATCATTAACCTCGAAAAAACATCAAAAATAGCAATATTCATTTGACGTTCTTCTATGATATTAGGAGTCATCCCGGTTGGATACATACTACTAACGATCTGGCCATAATAATTGCTATTAATACCATGATGCTGTGTAGCGTATTTTTCGAATTCTTTTCCGTAATCCATATTTCTTTTTCTGAAATTTTTATTGATAAAAAGGGCGTTAACCTAAAGATAGTTTAACGCCCTAAATATAAGTATAATTCCTTAGTAAATTACAACATTAATTATTTGTAAACTTCTTTTATGAATTCATCAAAGCTAACCTCTTTTATCTTTAGCTTCGCATTTTCTTTATAATAATTAAGCAACTTTTTACTCATCAATTGCTCAGAGATTCTTTTAACCTCTTCTTGATTTGATAATATTCTTGCTGCAATATCCTCTAGCTCTTTATCTTCTGGAGAATTTTGCCCAAATTGAGCCATCTGACCTTTAATCAAATCTTTTGCAAAATCTTTTAATTCTTCAAAAGTTACCTGAAGGTTATTATCATTAATTATTTTACCTTCGATTAATTGATAACGTAATCCTTTTTCACTTTTTTCAAACTCATCCTTTGCTTCATCTTCTGTTAAAGGCTGCTCACCAGTTGCTCTAATCCATTTCTGTAAAAACTCATTAGGAAGGTCAAATTTAGTATTCTCTAAAACGTTTTCAGTAATAGCATTAAGCAATTGTTGTTCTGATTGTTGCTCGAACTGGCGTTCGGCATCTTCTTTTATTTTTTCTCTCAAATCAGTAACCGATTTTATAACACCAGCACCATATAGTTTATCAAACAACTCTTGATCTAAATCTGCAAGCTCCTGAGTATTTATTTCTGAAACTGTAAAGATTACTTCT
Organism: Aquimarina sp. Aq78; assembly: GCF_900299525.1. Taxonomy (GTDB): domain Bacteria; phylum Bacteroidota; class Bacteroidia; order Flavobacteriales; family Flavobacteriaceae; genus Aquimarina. The sequence continues at coordinate 568,414 of NZ_OMKA01000029.1, forward strand.
ATATTAAGATCATGTGCTTCATCATGATTTATTTTTAAAGCACTTATCAAATCATGATCATCGGCAAACAATCCTTTTGTTTTTAATTTGATAACATCACCTACCTTTGCTCCCATAAATTTATCAAGGTTCTTTTTACCTTTAATTTTATCTAGGGAAACAGTAAATGGATTATCAATTTCTTTTTCTTCATTAGCAAAAGAACCAGCTACCAAATCATCTTCCTCTACAGTATCTTTAGGTATTAGTTTACCATATTGCTTTTGGATAGTTTTGATCTGATTATCGATCATCTCATCGTTTGCTACAATTTTGTAGTGAGTGATAGCTTTTTTACCATTAAGCTTCACTTCGAATTTTGGAGCTAATCCAAGTTCGAATTCGAAAGAGTAATTATCAGTATCCCAGTCAAAATTATCCTGCTCCTTAGGCAAAGGATTTCCTAATACATCAAGTTTTTCCTCTGTAAGATATTTATTTAATGCATCTTGTAACAGCTTATTTACCTCATCTACCAAAACTGCTTTTCCATATTGTTTTTTAACAAGTCCCATAGGAACGTGACCTTTTCTAAAACCAGGAATGTTAGCATTTTTACGATAATCACTAAGGATTTTTTCAACCTTATCACTATAGTCTTCTTTAGCGATATCTACGGTTACCACTGCATTTAATTCGTCTAATTGCTCTTTTGAAATATTCATTATCTCTACGTTTACTACTAAAAATTGGCTTGCAAAAGTAATACTTTTTTACATCACAACAAACTTTTAACTCCTTGAAAAACAGTAAGCGTTACATTAATTCTTGTCTTTCTTCAAAATAGAATGTAGTATTGATTGAAACACAGATAACAAGACACTAAAGATCAGTGCCCACAACCATCCATTTACACTAAAACCTGCTATAAAATAATCTGCCAATAAAATAATTGCTGCATTAATAACTAAAAGAAACAATCCTAAAGTAAGTATTGTAGCTGGTAGCGTTAAAATAACCAGTAAAGGCTTTACAATTGTATTTAAAATTGCCAAAACGGCTGCAACTATCAATGCACTAACATAGTTATCGACTCCTACTCCTGGCAGGATCTTGGCTAGAAGAAGCACTGCTAATGCATTTAAAATAAGTTTAAGTATAAAATTCATACCTCAAATATAAACTTTATCTCATTCAATAAAAAAGCCTGCTGAAAAAAAACAGCAGGCTTTTATCTAAACATTGTTTAGTATATTTTCTTAATTAACATCATTATTTAAGGTAATAGTACCATAATCCGCAGGATTAACCCTTGGCAAATTAGCCCCATAAGTAGCTTTGATAGCATCCAATACCCCATTTGTTATCAGAGCATGAGCTCTTGGTGTTGGGTGCACCCCATCTAATGAGAACCCTCCTCCTGTAACAAATTCTGATGTAATCGCTCCTCCATCAATAGGAATACCTCCATTTGCTGCTTGCGCCAAATCGGCTGCTGCATCATAAAATGCCAACCCTTTTGCTGTCGCAAGACCTGCAATAGTAGCATTAAATCCTGTACGAGCATTTTCTATAGCCGTTTGTTCTGCAGGTGTTAACACATACTTATCCTCTAAAGGAAAACTAACACCATTAACTGCTAATTGTCCGGCTTCTTCCTGAGACAAACCTAAACCAACTAATTCTGCAAACCTGGCTTCATTAAGTTTCCCTATAATACTTGAACTGGTAAGCACTAACAAATCATCTGCAGTAGCTTGTCTTGCCTGACCGTACTGCGCTCCAAAAAGAGCTGCTTTTAATGCTCCAAATGTAGGAGTCAAAGCCGCAGTCAATTGTGCCGTTTTATCATCGAGTGATTCATCTTTAATTACCACAGCACTTGCTCCAGTAGCAGAAAATTCTATTGCTCTTTCTGGAACACCAATACCTGCAAATGCAAGGTTTAATCCTGCATAGGTTGCATTAAGTGTTGGTATTTGCGGTCCGAAATCAGGATTTAAAGGACTTAATGGTGCATAAGGAACAGTTGTAAAAAATGGTATAGAAGTTACACTTGGTAAATTCAACAACACTCCTTTAGCTCCTTTTGCAGTAAGCGCATCAATTAATTGACTATATACCCCTGCAAATACAGTAGTATTTGTAATATCATTTGAACCATATGAAGTTGGATCAAGATTAGGCACTTCATTATTATCTGCTCCTACACCGCCAGAAGTAGCATAGCTAAGTATGTCATTATTTCCGATCCATAAACTAAAGAAGGTAGGATTCTGTGCTACAGCATCTCCTATCACCGTTGCCGTTGTAGAAGAAGCAAATCTTGCATAGTAAGGATTTGCCAAACCACCTGCTACCCCAGCTACATTACCATATCCTGGTGCAGCCAAATGAAAACTTTTTGCTCCTGGAACTCCCATATTATTAAAAGAACCATCTAAACTACTAGTTATCTCTGTAGTAGGTGCAGCTCCTGTATATACAGAAGGTCCTACAGGGTTACCATCTGCATCAAAAACTAACACAAATCTATTGTCTAAAATCTGAGTTCCTCCTAGTAATGCTCCTCCTGTATTATCCGACATTAATGGTTGTGTAAAATCACCACCACCTGCAAATGCAAATTGCTTGGATACTATATTAGGATATGAATTTTCTTGTCCTGTTATATATAATGCTCCGTCCGCAAAACCAGCCGTAAGTGAGTTCCCTAATGCTACATAAGTACTAAAATCAGCTTCTCCACTTGTATACGTTCCTGCTTCATCAATAGGATTATCAAATTCTGGTTCACATGCTATTATTCCTAATGCAAGAATTGCTAAGTATTTTATATTTTTCCTCATCATCTTTATTACATTTTATAAGTTAAACCAAGTCCAGGAGCAAATGCGCTGGATTTATATGTTCCTCCAAAAGATTCTCTACCACCTGTCGAGTTTGTACCAAAATCATAAGAAGCATCTACTTCTTCAAATCTTAAATAAAAGAATGAAGCGTCAATAGCTAACTTAGGTGTTACAGCAAAACTCAAACCACCAGTAAACCCATCAGAGTCATTACGAGGAGTTTCTGGAGCGAAATAGCCTGGTTGCACCGGAGTTTCATCACGATAATACCCTGCTCTTAAGGTAATTTTATCAGTCGCCTGATACTGTAATCCAAGTCGGTATACTGAAGAATTTTTATAATTACGTGGGTTTACTGAATTAGAACCATTACCAAAAGTAAGGTCCAATGATTTATACACATCCCAGAATTGTCTGTTATAATCAAATGCAAATACCCATTTCTCATATTCGTATGACAGTCCTATAGTAAGCTCTGCTGGTAATGGCAATTCTGCATTAAAAGTTGTAGTTCCATTAGCTGGTGTAGCAGGAGAATTTGGAAAATTCGAAAAAGTAGCTTCTCCCCCTTCAACTTCCATAATAATCTCACTACGGTAGTTAAATCCTATATGAAAATCTTCGGTAGGATTAAACATTGCACCTATACTCCATCCCCAATTAGTAACTCCAGAATCATCAACCGTAATATTGGAACGGTTACCTTCTAAATCGGTTGTTGTTCTACTAGCATTACGATTAAAATTCACAGAACCGGTAACATAAATTGGCCCACCTCCAATACTAAAATGATCAGAAATCTTAAATGATACTACTGGCTGTATATAGATTGCCGCTAATTCAATATTATTAACCAAATGAGAACCTGCCCAATCAGTCGGCCATTCTACTTCGCTACCAAAAGGAGTATATACCCCCAAACCAATAGACATCCAATCATTTACCTTATAAGAACCGTATAAACTAAGAGGAGTACCTACAGAACTATCAGTTTCTGAAGAGGTACCTAATCCTTGGTTTTGATATATTACATTCGTAAAGATACCACTTGCACCAACACTTACGTTTAATTTATTTTCTAAGTACACAAGACCCGCAGGATTAAAGAATACCAATTCTGCACTATTCACCACCGCTACTCCAGTATGCCCCATGGCAACAGCTCTTTGTCCTTGCACACTAACTCTATATCCGCCTGCATACGTAACCAAGGTTACCGAGACGAACAGAATAAATAATAAAAGTTTTCTCATAATTAATTAGTATTGTTTGTTATGTTTAGAATGAACTTGTCTACTTTTTTGTTTGTAAGTGAAAAATTTTGACAGTTAATCTAGAATAAAAGATTTCCTGAGAGTATCACCAAGCCATATTATGGTAAAGACACAAAAACTTAGAGGCCAAAATGTAAAATTCGTAGGTAAACAAAAAGTTTATATAAGTTCTATATTAAAATTTGATTTTCCAAATTTAATAGAAAATACTAATTATCCAACGAAATCATCAAAATATTATGCATACATAGCATTTTTTCTCTATTTTTTGATGAATTCTAACACTTCTTCCAAAAAATTAGTTGGGTTTTCGGCATGTAACCAGTGGCCAGCGTTTGAAATTTCCCCGATTATCGAATTAGGGAATTGTTTTTTTATTCTGGTTTCATCTTCATCCAGAATATAATTAGATCTTTCTCCTTTAAGAAAAAGAGTATACCCAGAATAGGTATATTGTTCAGGAAGTTCTACTCCTATTTCATGAGCATTTTCAATCAATGCTTTTAAATTTATTCGCAATCCAAGTACTCCTTTATCTATCCAGTACAAGTTTTTAAGAAGAAACATTCTTACTCCTGCATCAGGCACATACGTGCTTAACTCCTGATCCACTTCTCCTCTGGATTTTAAAATCTCAAAATCTAAAGCACTTAACCCATCCAAAATATCCTGATGATGCAACGGATAATATTTTGGTCCTATATCAGCTATAATTAGATGGTCAATCAAATCAGGATATTTTGATGCAAAAAGCATTACCGTCTTCCCTCCCATAGAGTGTCCCAAAACATTACAGTTTTGCAAATGATGTTCTTCACAATACGTTGCTAAATCATCTGCAAGTATGTCATAACTAAACTCATTACTATGAGGGCTTCTACCATGGTTTCGTTGATCTACCAAATGAACCTGAAATCCTTGTTCAGAGATTTTCTTTCCAAGTGTTTTCCAATTATCTCCCATCCCTAAAAATCCATGAAGGATTATAAAAGGTTGCCCTTTGCCAAAAACGTTTGCATGTAACTTCATATCTACAATTTATTTTAATCGATGTAAATACATATTAACTACATTTTCTAATCCCAGATATATAGATTCACTTATTAAAGCATGCCCAATAGAAACTTCAAGAAGTCCAGGAATATTTTCTTTAAAAAATTTGATATTATCTAAAGAGAGGTCATGACCTGCATTCACCCCAATCCCAAGGTCTATTGCTTGTTGAGCACAAACCGTGTAAGGTTGTATCGCTTTCAAATTTCCTTTAGCATATTCTGAAGCAAATTCTTCGGTATACAATTCAATTCTATCCGCTCCCGTAATTGCAGCTCCCTCTATTATCTCAGAAACGGGATCTACAAATATTGAGGTTCTAATATCATTACGTTTAAACTCAGATATTACTTCTTTCAAAAAACTTTCGTGTTTTTTTGTATCCCAGCCCGCATTACTTGTTATAGCATCCACTGCATCAGGCACCAAAGTAACCTGTGTTGGTTTAACAGCCAATACTAACTCTATAAACTTAGGGATTGGGTTTCCTTCTATATTATATTCTGTATTTACAATTGGCTTCAGATCATACGCATCCTGATATCGTATATGCCTCTCATCTGGTCTTGGATGTATCGTAATTCCTTCCCCTCCAAAATGCTGAATATCGGTAGCTACTTGTATTAAATTCGGAGTATTTCCTCCTCTTGAATTACGTAAAGTTGCAATTTTATTAACGTTAACACTTAACTTTGTCATGGTTTTTGATGTCTTTTACTAAAAAAGCAAAAATACAAAGTTGAGAACGCCTTGATTGTATATTTTTTGATTATTTTGCATAATATAGCCCCCAAAAGTTATGAAAACGAATTTATACATAGTTAATGAAATAGAACCTCTTGATGTATCTGTCAAAGTAACAGAGGCACAATTGCTATTCAATGAACTTACTTACACCCATTTTCCAGTTATAAAACAGAATATATATCTAGGATGTATCTCTGAAGCAGATATCCGATGTTTTGAAACCGACAAAACTTTGGATACATATCAATACGCCCTTGAAGGGTTTTATGTAAGGAAAGATGATAACTGGTTGGATATTCTAGAATCTTTTGCACAAAATAATTCTAATATTATGCCAGTACTTGACGACAACAATAGTTATTTAGGCTTTTTTGAACTTGGAGATATTATAAACCTTTTTAATGAAACCCCGTTTCTTAGCGAACCTGGTAATATTTTAATAGTAGAAAAAGGTGTTTTGGATTATTCTTTTAGTGAAATTTCACAAATTGTAGAATCAAATAATGCCAAGGTGTTGGGGTTATTTATATCTAATATGGAAAATGATGTTGCACAGATCACATTAAAAATTAGTGATAGTGACATTAACAATATTGTACAAACGTTTAGAAGATATAGCTATAATATTGTTTCAAAACATCAAGATGATACATTTTTGACAAACCTTAAAGAAAGATCCCAATATTTAGCAAAATACCTTAATATTTAAAACAGTTTACCTAATCAAATACTAACACAAATCAAATTATAATGAAGATCGGTATATACGGCCAGTTCTATCATAAAAATTCGGGAATCTACATCCAACAGTTATTAGAAACTCTTGACAAAAATGGTGTAGAAGTTGTAATTGAGAAAAATTTTCTCGAATTGATAAATCTTCATGATGAAATAGATAAAACATATTCTCATTTTAGCACTTTTGAGGAATTGGATACATCTTATGATCTTTTTTTTAGTATTGGAGGAGATGGTACTATTCTCAAAACGATTACCTATGTTCGAGATTTAGGAATCCCTATTGCGGGTATCAACACTGGAAGACTAGGTTTTTTGGCAACCATTCAAAAAGAAGAAATTAAAGATACTATAGCACTCATCCTTGACAAAAAATTTTATATTTCTTCAAGAAGTCTCGTAACGATAGAAACTTTACCAGCAACTGAAGAATTCGGAGTATTAAATTTTGCCATGAATGAGATCGCAGTAAGCCGAAGAAATACAACCTCTATGATTACTGTACACACAAGTCTTAACAATGAATTCCTTACTTCATATTGGGCAGATGGCTTAATTGTTTCTACCCCTACCGGCTCTACAGGATATTCATTAAGTTGCGGTGGCCCGGTAATGATGCCTGATGCAGAAAGCATGGTACTCACTCCTATTGCTCCACATAACCTTAATGCAAGACCTCTTGTTATACCAGATAGTCAAGAAATCAAATTACAAGTTTCCGGAAGAGAAGACACCTATTTAATTTCTTTAGACTCTAGAATACATACACTCCCAAATGAAGCTACAGTAGTTATTAAAAAAGCTCCTTTCAAAATCAACATGGTAGTTCTTCAAGATGATAGTTTTCTAAAAACGTTGCGTAAAAAGATGCTTTGGGGGGAAGATAAACGCAATTGAACAATAAAATGTACTAAAAAGTGTTTTTTATTCATACTATTTTACTCAAATTCTTGTGTACTAAAGTTAATTGTTATATTTGCAAACTTTTGAAAATCTATGAGATACTTAGCATCACTTATAATTGTTGTATTTTTTATACAACCAATCGCATCACAAACTTACGAGGTAGGTTTGATGGCTGGAGGAGCTAACTATATAGGAGATGTAGGATCTACATACTATATTTCACCTAATAATGTTGCTTTTGGAGCTATCGGAAAATGGAATCGAAGTAAACGACATGCTTTTAGAGCTTCATTTTTATATGCTAAACTCAATGCTAATGACGATAAAGGAGATGACAGAAGAAAACAAAGAGGATTAAGTTTTAGCAATTCTGTAAAAGAAATATCGCTAGGAATGGAATTTAATTTCTGGGATTGGTATCTTTACGACGGAGGATCCCAATTTACCCCTTATCTATATACAGGAATCACCACATTTAATTATGGTGCATTAGCTGTTGATGCGAATAATCAAATCGACGCATATGCTGATAAATGGAGTTTCGCAATCCCTATGGTTTTAGGGATTAAAAAAACATTAGGTAAAAATTTTGTATTTGGCGCAGAAATAGGTGCTCGATACACGTTTACTGATAACCTTGATGGCAGTAATCCTGATGATAGATTTGGAACAGGATTTGGTAATTTAAATAACAATGACTGGTATGTATTTACAGGTATAACACTATCGTATACCTGGGGTAGAATACCGTGTTTTTGTGCTTTCTAAAAATGATTGATAAAAAACAATTAAACACTAATATCCCACAGCACGTTGCCATTATTATGGATGGTAATGGGCGATGGGCAAAAAAGAAAGGTCTATTTAGAGCCGTTGGTCACGAAAACGGAACTAAAGCTGTTAAAGAAGCTGTAGAAAGCAGTGCCGAGATAGGCATTAAGTATCTTACACTTTATGCTTTTTCTACAGAAAACTGGAATAGACCAAAACTTGAAGTAGACACCTTAATGAAACTTTTGGTAAACTCCTTAAAAAAGGAAATCAAAACACTTCAAGACAATAATATTAAACTTAATGCTATTGGAAATTTGCAGTCGCTTCCCAAAAAAGCAAGAGTAGAACTTTTAGAAGTTATCGAAAAGACCAAATCCAATACACATATGACACTTACTCTGGCTCTGAGCTATGGAAGCAGAGAAGAGCTTATAAAAACTATCCAAGAAATAAGTATTAAAGTTAAAAATGGTGTAATTTCGCCACATCTTATAAATGAATCAGTCATTAATGAGCATTTGTACACAAAAGACCTGCCTGATGTGGACTTATTGATACGTACCAGTGGGGAACAACGTATTAGTAATTTTTTACTATGGCAAATTGCGTATGCAGAATTATATTTTACAGAAATTTTATGGCCAGACTTTAAAAAAGCCGATTTATTCGAGGCCATATTCAATTATCAAAAAAGAGAAAGAAGATTTGGAAAAACTAGTGAGCAGCTCAGTTAAAGAAATGACAAAAAAACTACCTATTACGTATTTTACGTTACTCGCCTTATTAATATCAACATCACTTTCTGCACAAAATTTACCTGGTGCTAACGGGAAAGAATATATTATTGGGGATATTAAAGTTACCGGGATTACCAGTTACAATGAAAACACAGTAATTACTTTTACTGGTCTTAGAAAAGGGGAACGTGTTTTTCTTCCGGGAGATCGGATAAGTAAAGTCATTAAGAAATTGTGGGATCTCGAATTATTTAGCGATATTAATTTTTACATTAGTAATGTAGAAGGAGACGTTGCTGATCTCGAAATTAACATACAAGAAGTACCTGAGTTAAACGAAGCCCGTATTCAAGGAATTAAAAAGCGTAAATCCGAAGAGTTAATTAAAGATAATGGATTAACCAAAGGCGCTAAGGTTACAGAAAACCTTATAACTACAACTCGTAACTTTATTACTAATAAGTATAAAAAAGACGGATTCCTAAACACTAAAGTTGTTGTTAACACCATTCCTATTAAAGATACAGTTGCTAGCAACAAGGTAAATATGGTTATTCTGATCGACAAAGGAGATCGGGTTAAGGTTGATAAAATCAATATAGAAGGAAACGAGCAACTTTCTGATGCTAAGGTGCGCAGAGCAATGAAAAACACCAAGCGTAAGAAATTTTTAAGATTCTGGAAACGATCAAAATATATCCGGGCAGATTACGAGGAGGATAAAGATAATATCATTACTAAATATAAAGAAAAAGGATATCGAGATGCTCGTATCACCTCTGATAGTTTGATTATAGAAGATGATAATAGTGTATCGCTTAATCTTAATCTTGAAGAAGGTAATAAGTATTATTTTGGTAATATTACATTTTTAGGTAATAGCGTATATACCGACCGAGAATTAGCCCGACAGCTAGTTATTAAAAAGGGAGATGTCTATAATGGCGTTCTTCTAGAAAAACAAATTGCAGATAATAGTAAGCCAGATGCAAATGATCTTACCAATTTATATCAAAATAATGGGTATTTATTTTCTTCTATTGATGCAGTAGAAACAAAAGTGTACAATGACACTCTTGATTTTGAAATCAGAGTACGTGAAGGGAAATTAACCTATTTTGATCATATTACCGTTACCGGAAACGATAAAACAAATGATCACGTAATTTATAGAACACTTAGAACCAGACCAGGTCAACGTTACAGTAAGGATCTTGTAGTACGAACCGTTCGTGAATTGGGGCAATTAGGATTTTTTGATCCAGAACAATTAGAACCTCAATTTCAAAATGCAAATCCTCAAGCAGGAACTATAGATATTAATTATCCGGTAGTAGAAAAAGGATCCAGTCAAATTGAGCTTCAAGGTGGTTTTGGAGGTGGTGGTTTTGTAGGAACTCTGGGACTAGCTTTTAGTAACTTTTCAATACGTAATATTTTTAACAAAGAATCCTACAGTCCTCTACCAATGGGAGATGGTCAAACTCTTAGAGTTAGAGCTCAGGCCAGTAGATTTTTTCAAACCTATAGCCTTTCTTTTGTAGAACCATGGCTAGGAGGAAAAAGACCATATCAGCTCTCTACATCATTCTCTCATACTATTCAGTTCTTGCTTAACAACAGAACACGTAAAGTAGATAGAGACAGTAAATTCCTTATTACTGGTGGATCAATAGGAATAGCCAAAAGATTAAATTGGCCAGATAATTACTTTACATTATCTCAAGCCATCAGTGTAAGACATTACAATCTTAAAAACTATAACACTCGATTATTTACTTTTGGTAATGGATCTTCTAATGATTTATCCTATACCATTGGGATCAATAGAAATAACACTACTGTAAACCCAATTTTTCCAACTGGTGGATCAGAGTTTAATCTTGTTGCTAAACTTTCTGTACCCTACTCTCTTTTTGATGGGGTAGATTATGGTGAATTAGCAGATCGTAGAGATTCTTTAGAAGAAGAAAGAAGTAATCTTGATAACACAAATTCGAGAGATCTTGTAAGAAGTGCTGAAATAGGTACTGAAATTGGAGAAATCGATCAGGAGCGTTTTAAATGGCTAGAATACTATAAACTTAAATTTGATGGTACCTGGTATACAAGTTTAGTTAATATAGGGAAAAAACCCCTGGTTTTAAAGACAAAAGCAGAATATGGTTTTTTAGGTGCATATAACAACAATAGAGGTAATATTCCTTTTGAACGTTTTTTCCTGGGAGGAGATGGATTAGGGGCTACAAGTCTTGATGGCCGTGAAGTTGTTTCATTAAGAGGATACCCAAATCAATCTCTTACACCTCAAAGTAGAACTAATAATCAAGATTTTGATGCCGATGGGGCAACAATTTATAACAAATATTCGTTAGAGCTTCGTTATCCTATAACACTAAAACCCGCAGCATCAATATATGTGCTAGGATTTTTGGAAGGTGGAGCTTCCTATGATAGCTTTAAAAGTTTCAACCCTTTCCAATTAAGTCGTTCTGCTGGAGCAGGTTTACGTATCTTTATGCCAGCATTTGGGTTATTAGGTATAGATTTTGGGTATGGTTTTGATCCTATTCCGGGAACAAATCAGGCTAATGGATGGGAAACCCATTTTATTATAGGACAACAATTTTAGTTTTGGCACGATTATTTCTATATACACACAAAGTTATGAAAACAAAGGGTCTTTTACTAGTTGCAGCAGTCAGTTGGCTATTTTTCACAAACGCAGTACATGCGCAGAAAGGTATTAGGATTGGCTATATTGATATGGGATATATTCTGGAAAATGTTCCAGAATATAATGAAGCTTCTTCTGAACTCGAAACCAAAGTACAAAAATGGAAAGTTGAAATAGAAGCTGAGCTCAAAGAAGTTGAAGAAATGCGTAAAGACCTTAATAATGAAAGAGTCTTGCTTACCAAAGAACTAATTGAAGAAAGAGAGGAAGATATCTTTTTTAAAGAAAAAGAGATATTAGAATATCAGCAAAAACGATTTGGTCCAAATGGAGATCTTTTTATTCAGAAAAAAAGATTAGTTCAACCAGTACAGGATCAAGTTTTTGTAGCAGTTCAAGAGATTGCAAAAAACAAAAAGTATGATTTTGTTTTTGACAAATCAGCAGATCTTGTGATGCTCTATTCTGCAGATCGATTTGATATAAGTGATCAGGTATTGCTAAGAATAAACAGAGCTTCAAAAAGAAAACAGCTCAATAGCAAAAAAGACAAGAAAGCTCTGGAAAGAGCCGAAAAAAGAAATGTAGAACAAGAAACAGAAATATCAGATAGAGAAAGAGCAGCTCAAAAAAGATTATCAGAAAGAGAGCAACTTCTTAAAGAACGTAAAATCCAAAGAGATTCTATAAGAGCTGCAAAAAAGAAAGAATTCGAAGCAAGAAGAGCAAGATTATTAGAACTACAAAAAAGAAAAAAAGATTCTATTAATGCATTAAAAGCTCAAAAAGAAAATCTGAAAAATAATGATTCATCGTCTGGTTCTGACAACTGAACAGATAATGATTAAAAAATTAATTTTTATAAATTTATAACACCTTTTAATATTACTTACAAATGAAACAATTTAGAACATTACTAGTAGCTATTGCACTTATCATAGGAACCTCAAGTTTTATGAATGCTCAATCTAAAGTAGCGCATATCGCGTCACAAGAGCTAGTAGAAGCAATGCCTGCTTTTAAAGCTGCAAAAAGTGAGATCGAAAAATTGAATAAGACCTATGACGCAGAAATTAGAAATATGGTGTTAGAGTTACAAAACACTATCAAAAAATATTCTCAGGAAGCTGAAACTAAAACTGATGAGGAGAACTTAAAAAGACAGCAAGAAGTACAGGCTACAGAGAAAAGCATTAACGATTATAGAACAAATGCACTTCAGGATCTTCAGAAAAAAGAGATCGAACTAATGAAGCCTATCTATGAACAAGCACGTACATCTATCCAAAAGGTAGCAAGAGCACAAGGTTTTCAATATGTATTAGATTCTACTACAGGAACCGGAGTAATTATGGCTGATGGTAAAAACCTAATGGCAGATGTAAAAAAAGACCTAGGTATCTAACAGTTTTACTTTAAACTTTTAATAAAAATAAAAAAACAGTGAGATGTCATCTCACTGTTTTTTTATTTTTGGGATAAACTATTATGTGATTATGCAAGATCAACCTATTGGTATATTTGACTCAGGTGTTGGTGGAACAACAATCTGGAAAGAAATCGCCTCCCTATTGCCTTATGAGAACACTATCTTTCTGGCTGATAGCAAATATGCTCCTTATGGCAAACGTAGTAAAGAAGAGATTACCGCATTAAGCATTAAAAACACCGAAAAACTCCTTGATTTAAATTGTAAGATCATCGTGGTTGCATGCAATACTGCGACTACAAATGCCATAAAAACGCTACGATCCACTTACAACATACCAATTATTGGAATTGAACCGGCGATAAAACCGGCAGCTATTTACACCAAAACAAAAAAAGTAGGTGTACTTGCTACAAAAGGTACTTTATCTAGTGAGTTATTTGTCAAAACATCAGATCTATATACTCAAAATATTGAAGTCCTCGAAGTCATTGGCACTGGACTGGTGGAGCTTATTGAAAAAGGCAAGATAGATACGGATGAAATGTACACATTACTTCATTCTTATATTACCCCTATGCTTAACAAAAACATAGATCATTTAGTCCTTGGATGCACACATTACCCGTACTTAATCCCACTTCTAAAAAAAATGCTCCCCAACGAGATTACAATTATTGATTCGGGAGAGGCGGTTGCACGACAAACTAAAGCTGTGTTGATTGCAAATAATTTTTTAAATCCAAACCCCAAAATAGGTAAACATACTTTATATACTAATGGTAACGTAGATATACTAAAGAATATATTACATGAAAATACTATTACGTATACTGCTAAAACTTTAGACTTTTAATTTTTATAATACATAAACTTAAAAAAGATTGTCTAAAAAATAATGTTCTTCATTTTTATAAGACATAAGCAATAAATTAGTTCTCAAAAAGACAATAAACAAGTTACTTCTAGACAATCTTCATTTCTCTAACTTAAAAGAGGATTAACAGTAAATAGGCCCGCTAATTCCTCCACCACCAGTACCTCCACCAGTGCCTCCACAATTATTAGTGTAACACGTTTGCCCCGGTTGATTACCTTGTCCGGCACAACTATGTAATGATGGATTACCTGTCCCTCCAATAATAGCTTTAGAGGCTAGGTTAGAAATTTTGATTTTTTCTAGAGATAGTTTTTTTAACGATTCTCTTTTTTTCATTATTTTAAGTTTTTGTAGTTAATAATACCGGATATTACAAATTACAACAACTAACACTTGTTTTCTTAGCGTATTTTAACAAAAAAAATTAGAATTTAATAATTATAAATCATGATTATTTAAAATAATTCAATAATGTTCCTTTTTTAGAAGAAGACACAGATAATTCTTTGCCCGAAGAAAGCACAACGCTTCCTCCTTTTCCCTTCCGATATCGTGTTATTTTACTCACATTCACCAAATAGCTTTTATGAGTTCGTACAAATCCGTGCGTATTTAGGGATTCTTCAAAATATTTCAGCGTTTTGCTTACTAGCTTCTGACCTTTATTCAGGTAAATTTTGGTATAGTTATCGTCTGCTTCGCAATATAGAATATCACAAATCTGTAGAACTTCAAAACCATCTTGCTGTGGGATCGTGATTTTACCTTCTACCGTAGTCACCTTAGGAACTAAAACAGTGTCCAAAAGAGCAGCTTCCCGTTGCTTGATATAGCTTACATGATCAACAGCTTTGATAAGATTATCAATTGCAATAGGTTTTAACAGGTAATAGGTTGCCTGAGCATTTAAAGCATCTACCGCATAATGATCATAGGCCGTTACAAAAACAATTTCGAATGTACGATCAGGCACTTGTTCCAATAAATCAAATGCATTACCGTAAGGCATTTCTACGTCCAAAAACAACATATCAGGAGTATGAGATTCTAGCAGGACTAATGTTTCTTTTACACTGGAAGCTTCTCCCAAAATGGTAACCGATGGGCAATATTTGCCTAAATAATTTCTAAGTATGGCTCGGCTATTAGCTTCATCATCTACTATGATTGCAGTTAAGTTCATTTACTTGTCTTTCTTAAGAATTAATTTTACCTGGGTTCCTTCTGTATTATCTTCGAGGTCCGATATAAAAACATCTACCTTATCTTTATACATTTTATTAAGGATTGCAATTCTCTTTTTGATATTGCCCATCCCTCTGGATTTTTGAAGTTTTTGGTTTTGCGTTTTCAATTCTTTAGACTTTTTACGCCCTATTCCATCATCAGTAATTATAATTTCTATACTCTCTGATGTTTCTTTTTGAAAACGTATGGACAACAAGCCCTTTTCAGTTTTATATCGTAATCCATGCCATACAGCATTCTCTACATATGGCTGCAATAACATAGGAGGAATCATATATTCATTAATGTCGATTTCGGGATCAACCTCAACCGTATATTCAAATTTATCCTGAAACCTAAAATGCTCTAATTGCACATATAACCTTAAGAGTTCTATTTCTTTTTCTAGAGGAATAAAATCTTCTTCACTATTCTCTAAAACGGCTCTCATTAATAACGAAAAATCAGTAAGGTATCGATTTGCGGTTCTTTCATCACTCGTAGCTATAAATGTATTTACAGAATTTAAAGCATTAAAAATAAAATGAGGATTCATTTGGGAGCGTAGTGATTTTAATGCTAAAAGGTTATTTGCATACCGTTGTTGCTTCATATTACGATACATTAAATATGCAGCAAGAAGTAATAAAACTGTTAACCCTATTAAAAAATAGATTACAGTTTGTTGTCGTATACTTTGTTGATTTGCTATTTCTTGAGAAGCAAATGCCAATTCGTATTTTGCCTCATTTAGCTCCCTGTCTTTCTCTAGCGTGGTAATCCTATTTGCTCTCTGTGCTAACTCTCTACTAAAACGAGCTGCCTGTGATATCTCCTGATCTTTTTGTATATATAATTTATCAATGATTACCTCATATTCTTCAAAGGCATCTGATGCTTTTTTTAATTCTCCTTTTTCTCGATAGACTTCTCCCAGTTTTCGGGTGGCATCTTTTTGAACAATTAGATCATTTTTTGATTCTGCTTCCTTAATACTTTCTTTCAGATATGGAATAGCTTCATCATATTCTTCTTGCGCAGCAAAGGCACTAGCAATTTTATAATTCTGTACCTGGGTAGTTAAAGAGTTATCTTCTGCCGTTGGACCTTCATTTTCATTAGTTTTCTCGATCTCTTCGATATCCTCGAGTGCCTCTTTTCTTAATTGTATTTCTTTACCATAGCTATTACTCTTATTATAAAAATCTGCTGCAGTCGATCTTTGCCGTGCCGATGTCTTTTTATCCTTTTGTTGCGCTAACTGTACCGAATTATCCAAATACTCTTCAGCATCTCTAATATTTCCTTCCTGCTGTAATACCTCGGCTAACTTAGAATTTAATAAAATCACTCTATCATCCAGTTTTTTTCTCTGGCTTATAGAAAGAGCTTTATTATAATTGGCAATAGCATCAGGGTAGTTTTGTAGTCCTTTATAACTATCTCCTAAACCTTCATAGACAATAGCCCTTTGAGTATTATTTAACCTAGATCGCTGTAACTGGTCAAAAGTATTTAAAGCCGCCTGATAATTTTTACCTTCTAATCGTGCATTAGCCAATTTAATTTTTACATCAGTACTATATTTATTTTTAAGACTCATGAGATAATTACTTTCAGCAAGATCGGGTTGTTTCCAATACTTATAAATATCTGCTAATGACTCAAACAATTCGGCTTTTTTATCATCTGACGAAGGGTCATCATCTCGTATAGTCTCTAAAGCATTAGTGATATACTCTATACTTGTAGCAGCATCCTTTTTTAAAGTACTTTTTGCTGCTTTTAGATTTTTCTTATACCGAGACTCGCTCTTTTGTTTTGAAATTGATGGTGATTCAGCCTCCCGAGGGTTATCATGTACTTCAATATCAATTTTTTGACCATCTTTGATCGTATATCGAATTGTATTAAAACTATCATGAGTAATTACAAGTTCGTCTCCAACACGGGCTTCTATTTTAAAATTACCAAAAATATCAGTTGTTACTGTTCCTTTCCCTAGTACAGTTACCTCTACATCTCTAACCGCTTTTCGAGTACTCTTTTCTTTCACAGAACCTTTGATACTCATTGATTCTGGTCTCTTCATTCTAGCATTCTCTTGTCCCAAAACCAATACAGGCAGGAACCAAAGAAATACTATTATCAAACCAATCTTCTTCATTATATACTATTAAAACAAGGTAAACTTAACCCATTTAAATGGGATAATAAAATTCGGATCTTTTGATTATACTGTTTTATAGCAGCTTTTTAGCAGAAAAAAGAAACTTCCCTAATTAAAAGGGTAAGTTCCCTCATTCACTTTCTCTAATCCCTCATTTTAGATTTTTAGTCAAAAAAGTTCGCTGTAGTTTTATCCAAAATTAAAAAAGGGAAACTATGAAGACGTTTTTTACATGGAGTATATTATGTTTACTTGTTACTATTTCTTGTAACGCAAATAATAAATCGAACTCCGATCTCGCATTTCAAAAAGAAAAAAATCACCTGATACAGACTACTAAAACTGATCCGAATACGCGTAACATACAAGTAGCTTTACTATTAGACACCAGTAATAGTATGGATGGTCTTATTGATCAGGCTAAGGCTCAACTATGGGAAATCGTAAATGAGCTTTCGTATGCTAAATGTGGACATAACAAAATAAAGTTGGAGATAGCATTATATGAATATGGTAATGATGGTTTACCATCTCAAGAAGGATTTATTAGACAGGTGTTACCGTTTTCTGATGATTTGGATGAGATATCAAAAGAGCTTTTTGCACTTACTACTAATGGAGGGAACGAATATTGTGGTAAAGTGATCAATACCTCAATTAACCAATTAGGTTGGAAAAAAAATAATGATCACTTAAAACTAATTTTCATAGCGGGTAATGAACCATTTACTCAAGGTCCCGTAGATTATAAAGATGCAGCTACAGATGCATTAGAAAAAGACATTACAATTAACACTATTTTTTGTGGTAATTACCGACAAGGTATTGAGACGAGGTGGAAACACGGAGCAGATATCACAACCGGAGAATATAGTGCCATAGATCATAATCGCGAAACCGTACATATTGCAACACCATATGATGATATCATTCTCGAACTCAATCATAAACTAAATAGTACGTATATCTATTACGGCCATCAAGGAGCTCAAAAAAGACAATTGCAAGCTGAACAAGACAGTAATGCAAGATCGTATAGCTCTGCAAATGCTGTAAGTCGAACCGTTAGTAAAAGCTCTGGTTTCTATAAAAACAAAAGTTGGGATCTAATTGATGCTGCAGAAGACGAGGCTTTTGAAGTAGAAAAAGTAGCTAAAGACGAATTACCAAAAGAGCTTAAAGGTAAATCTAAAGCCGAGTTAAAGCAATATATCGCAGAAAAAAGTACAGCACGTAAAAAGATACAACAAAAGATTAAAGAGTTAAATAAAAAGCGTGTATTATATATTAAAGACAATAGTAAAAAAGATGATACAAATCTCGAAGCTGCTTTACTAAATGCAATCAAAAAGCAAGGAAGAAAAAAATCTTTCTCCTGGGAAGAATAAATCCTAAAATAATAATGTATTCAAAGAAAAATAAATATTCAAGATGAAAACAGTTATTAAAATAATCATACTAATTCTAATACCAATATCCATGCAGGCGCAGCAACAAAAGAAGTTATCAAAATCGAATGTTGATTATGATTCTTTTCTGGAAATATCTGAAGAAATTTTAGAATATAGGAAAGAACAATTAATCCCTCTGGAAATTTTTCTAAAGTATATGACAGAGGAGAACACTATTTTATTAGATACTCGCTCTGAAAGCGCTTACAAACAAAAACATCTTAGAGGTGCTACCCACATCAATTTTTCTGATTTTACAGAAGGTAAACTGGCAAAGAAAATACCTTCTAAAGAAACTCGAATTTTGATTTACTGCAATAACAATATTGATGGAGATTCTATTAATTTTGCTTCTAAAATGGCTCCTTTAGCATTAAACATCCCAACATTTATAAACCTCTATGGATATGGTTATAAAAATGTATACGAATTATCCTCTTTGGTTCCTATAAAAGATCAAAGACTACAATTTGATGGTACTTTTACCAAATAAAAATAGAAATGCCTGCAGATTTGCAGGCATTTCTATTTTAAATACTATTTTTTTTTTGCTTTGATTAGTTTTTTGAATTAACGGCGGGGCAATTACAGTTCCATCTTTCTTTACGTTTTCCAAAATCGTACCCCAGAGTAATTTGGTGAAAACCTCCATTACTAACAACTACCGAATTTAATTGATAACTATAGGTATATCCAGCCATCCATTTTTTATAATTAATTCCTAAAAATGGGGTTATGTATTGCAATTGCTGGCTCTCTATCGAAGTACCATCCTGAGAAAATTCTGCTCCATCCAAGCTACGTCTGTAAGATATCCCTCCCCATAAAGTACTGGAGCTAAAATCCCGGTACACTTTTAAATTAGCATCAATGGTACTTTCTTGAGTTTCATCTGTAGCTTGATACATAATAGATGGCTCTAAACTCCAAGGAGTAGCACCAATGCCAAATAAATATCCTAAAGAAAAGATATATCTACGTTGATTATTAGATTCTCGTATTGGTGTATCATTATCAAAAATATCACGAACAGTTGGTAATATATTTTTAACAGTAATGTGAGCATACCACTCTAAAAAATTATAGGATAATCCCACATCTACATTATAATATACATCTTTTTGTACTCTATCCAGAATTACAGGATCAGGATCAAAAGGATCATCAAGCCCTCTTAAATCTACATTAGATTGTATTAAACCGGCACTAAGACCAAAAGATAACATGTTTAAATCTGTTCTATCTCTAGAAAACAAAAGATGATAAGCATATGTTAAATACAGTCCTGTTTGAGAAAACCTACCATTTTCATCCCTATATACAATTCCTCCTAAACCAGATTTCTCACCAGTTCTAAAATTAATATTTAAGGTCTGTAAATTAGGAGCATTATTCACATCAAACCATTGCTTTCTAGCAGTAAGCCTAATTTTATTAGCATTTGATGCACCAGCCATTGCAGGATGTATCAAGTACAAATTATCAGAAAGATAATCAGAGTATACAGGAATACCTTCTTGCGAAAAGACAAATGGAGATACTAGTACAAATACTACTACATAGAATGTTTTTAAGTTCATTTGAGCACTATCATTTAGGGGCTAAAATAGAATTTGTGAATTCAATCTAAACTATTAAAAACAGTTTATATTGTGAGGCTTCACCTTAATTTTTAAAATAAATCTTTGTATTTCAATTGTTCCAAAGATATAAATTTTTGCCAGAATACAAGATTTATACTTTTTGAAGCCAATATAAACCAAAGAATTCACATCTCTCGTACGTTGTTATTGTTAACTCATTGACAGACATTAGAAAAAATATTTGACCATGATGTTTTACACAAACACAATTACATTCATAAAATATAACAATATCTAACTTAGATTTTGAGATGAATTATTTTAGCAGGTAATTTTATTATTCTTTATATCTCTACAAGTATTATTAATGCAATAACAAAACTAAAATTATACACTTTCTTTATTTACATTTATCAAAGATTAGTTAAAAATTGTTAGCATTACAAATACACTACTAATATCGTGTTGCTTTTTAGTAAATTTGCAAAAAATAGCGCATGGAAAAGAATTTTGAAATAAAAATAGAAACTACTTCAAATCCAGGTATTGTTAAATTTGAAGCCAATTACTTTTTAACACAGCATACCAGTTATGAGTTTGAGAATATAGATCAGGCCAAAAATGCTCCTCTTGCACAACAGTTGTTTTATCTACCATTTGTAAAAAGAGTTTTTATTGCACAAAATTTTGTTGCTATAGATAAGTATGATATTGTAGAATGGTCTGACGTGCAAGAAGAAGTTGCACAACAAATCAAAAGTTATCTTAATAGCGGTCAACCAATTGTTATTGAAACCGAAGCTGAAACCACAAAAAAAGTCCCTATTACTATCTATGCAGAGAGTACACCTAATCCTGCGGTATTAAAATTTGTGGCTAATAAAAAATTAGTCACTTCGGGGCATGAATTTAAAAATATTGATGATGCCGGCGAAGCCCCTTTAGCACAAGAGTTATTTCATTTTCCATTTGTTAAAGAAATATACATTAATGAGAATTATATTTCTATAGGTAAATATGATATGGCAGATTGGAATGATATCACTACTGAGGTCAGAGATTTTATACGTAATTATCTAGAGCAAGGGAAAGAAGTTTTAACCGCCAATGCTGCTGTGTCAAAAGGGGAAGTAGAAAAACAATCTGATTTAGATTTTGAAAACCTGGATGATGTTTCAAAAGATATTGTAAATATTATTGAAGAATATATAAAACCAGCTGTAGCCAGTGATGGAGGTAACATATTATTTGATTCTTATGACCCAAAGAGCAAAGGTGTAAAGGTTGTTTTACAAGGTGCTTGTAGTGGATGTCCATCTTCTACTTTTACATTAAAAAACGGAATCGAAAACATGTTGAAAGAGATGCTAAAAGATAAAGTAGAATATGTAGAGGCTATAAATGGCTAATACTGTTTATCAAAAACCTTAAACATAGTCTTTTATCTATTCTCTATCATACTAAATTACCATATACTAGTATCAAAACACCAAATCATACACTTTTTAATACATTTCAAACTATTGATCGTAGATAATTTATAAAACCGACATATATTAGCTACTTAAAAGAAGTACAAACTATTTTTTATTAGTGTAAATTAAGAATCATCCCAAGAAAATATTTTTTGGGTTTTGGATGATGAATGAATCACTCAAAATAAATTATTGGGATAATGTATGACAAAAATAAACATAATAATGTCCAGCATTTTATAAATAACGCTCTCGATAATTTAGAGTTATTTAAAGGATCATTTACATCTCATCAATTTAAACCTCATTTTCATGAAAGTTATACTATAATTTTTATGGATTATGGTATTGGTGATTATTCTAACGATTCTTCTAATTTTATTTTATCCACTGGCTCAATCCTTGTTTTCAATCCCTATGAAGTACACACTGGAAAACCCGTGAATAATTCTCCATGGAACTTTCTTACTATGTATGTTCCTATTGGGATCATGAAAAAGGCTATGGATACTCTAAATCTGCCTATAGAGTTACCTATTTTCAAAGAAAATATTATAAACAATAAGGTATTATTCAAAAAAGGGAAAGCCGTATTTCCGAATTTGATTTACAATCAACATAATCCAAAGTCCGAATGTTTACTTATGGACTTTCTTAAAGAGCTTATCCAAAGGTATGCGTATACTGAAATAAATAATGAACCAATTTCAGAAAAACTTATTGTTGCACGGCAAATCAAAGAATATTTACACGACCATTATCTTGAAGAAGTTTCGACACATGATCTTTCTAACTTAACAGGCATTTCAGAATACGGATTGATCAAATCTTTTAAAAAACAATATCAACTACCTCCACATCAATATTTAGTAAATCTTAGAATAGAAAAAGCCAAAAAACTACTAACAGAAAGATTATCAGCAACAGAAGTTGCGTATCAGTCTGGTTTTTTTGACCAAAGTCATTTTACCCGGCATTTTAAAAAAATAATAGGTATTACCCCTAAACAATTTGCCAATAAGGTAATTACCTAAAATATCCCCTTACAAACTACAAAACAGCATTCTATCTCCGTTTTCATTTTATTAAATCGATACAAATATTCGATTGCAATTTTGTACTATTTTTTCAATTTTATTCTTCACAATTTGCATCCGTTAATTTTTGATTCATAAAAATCTTATACGTCAAAAAAAATACAGTAACCAAAATCCGATGCTCAATATTGGATATAATATGCTAAAAAAAAGAAAATATGGTACAAGATATTCAGGACAATGAGATAAAAAACCTTATCACAGAAGAAACAGAACGTCAAGAACATGGAATAGAACTAATTGCCTCAGAAAACTTTACATCTAAGCAGGTTATGGCGGCCATGGGTTCTTCTCTAACCAATAAATATGCAGAAGGGCTTCCTGGAAAAAGATATTATGGTGGTTGTGAAGTAGTCGATAAGGTAGAAACACTTGCTATAGATAGAGCTGCAAAACTCTTTGGAGCAGAATGGGTAAATGTACAACCGCACTCTGGAGCACAAGCAAACGCAGCTGTAATGCTAGGCTGTCTTAATCCAGGTGATAAAATACTAGGTTTTGACCTATCACACGGAGGCCACCTTACTCATGGATCACCGGTTAACTTTTCCGGTAAACTTTATCAACCAAGTTTCTATGGAGTAGAACAAGAAACAGGTCTTATCAATTGGGATACCGTTGCAGAAACAGCAGAAAGAGAAAAGCCTAAATTAATTGTTTGCGGAGCATCTGCCTATAGTCGTGATTGGGATTATGAAAGATTAAGAGCTATAGCAGATCAGACAGGAGCTTTATTATTAGCAGATATCTCTCATCCGGCAGGATTAATTGCTAAAGGTCTATTAAATGATCCTATAAAACATTGTGATATTGTAACTACCACAACACACAAAACATTGAGAGGCCCAAGAGGAGGAATGATTATGATGGGGCAAGATTTTGAAAATCCATGGGGCCATGCTACCAAAAAAGGAGTAATCAAAATGATGTCTAATGTTTTAGATATGGCTGTTTTCCCTGGAACTCAAGGAGGACCATTAGAGCACGTAATCGCAGCAAAGGCAGTTGCATTTGGCGAAGCACTTACAGATGACTATAAAGTATATGTAGAACAAGTAGCAAAAAATGCCAAAGCAATGTGTGCTGCCTTAATAGAAAGAGGGTATGATATTATCTCTAACGGAACCGATAACCATATGGCTCTTATTGATCTGCGATCAAAAGACATCACAGGAAAATTAGCAGAAAACACATTGATAAAAGCAGATATTACAATTAACAAAAACATGGTTCCCTTTGATGATAAATCACCATTTGTAACGTCTGGTATGCGATTAGGAACATCTGCCATTACTACAAGAGGAATGAAAGAAAATGATATGTATACCATGGTTGGTTTTATAGATGAAGTATTATCAAACCATAATAATGATTCTAAGATTTCATCTATCAAAACAGAAGTAAATAACTGGATGAAAAAATTTCCTTTGTATAAATAAAAACAATCTAGCGGATAGTTATATTATGAAAGATCTAAGTACACTTAAACAAGAATTCCTACCAAGGCATATAGGCCCAGGTAAAAAGGAAATTGGTCAAATGCTAAACGTGATTGGTGTTTCATCATTAACACAGTTAATTGATGAAACGGTTCCAAAAAACATTCGTTCTACAAAACCATTAGCATTACCAGCAGCTCAAACAGAATTGGAGTTCCTTACCAACTTCAAATCTATGATGGAAAACAATAAAGTATTCCGTTCATTTATAGGAATGGGATATCACGACTGTATTGTACCGCCAGTTATTCAGCGAAATATTCTTGAGAATCCAGCTTGGTATACTGCTTACACACCGTATCAGGCAGAGATAGCACAAGGTAGATTAGAAGCCTTGATCAATTATCAAACCATGATTACAGATCTTACAGGAATGGAACTAGCTAATGCTTCTCTTTTGGATGAAGCTACGGCTGCAGCAGAAGCCATGACACTTCTATATCGTGTAAAAAGCAGAGCAAAAAAACAAGCCAGTACATTTTTCATTGATAAAAAAACATTTCCGCATACCATAGAGCTTATCATAGGTCGTGCAGAACCTATCGGTATTAATGTAATTGTTGGAGATATCGCTGAACTTGATATCTCAAATCCAGATCTTTTCGGACTTCTTATCCAATATCCGGATAGTGATGGCGCAATTACAGATCCAGCATCTTATATTACTGAAGCACAAAAGCATGAAGTAAAAATTGCAGTAGCATCAGATCTAATGGCATTAACACATATTACTGCACCAGGCGAAATGGGAGTAGATGTAGTTGTAGGTACTTCACAAAGATTTGGAGTACCCCTAGGATATGGAGGGCCACATGCTGCATATTTTGCTACAAAAGAAGTATATAAACGTCATATTCCTGGTAGAATTATTGGAGTAACAGAAGATAGCCATGGTCGTCCTGCATATCGAATGGCACTACAAACCAGAGAGCAACACATTAAACGAGAAAAAGCTACCTCAAATATCTGTACCGCACAGGTATTACTTGCTGTAATGGCTGGTATGTATGCTGTGTATCACGGGAAAGATGGACTATCTCGGATCGCCAATAAAATCCATTTATCAACAGCTAAGCTTAATCAGGAATTAGAAAAACTTGGATATACGCAAACTAACACTCATTTTTTTGACACTTTAAAGATTAAAGTTGAGGACAAAGAAAGTATCAAAAAATTAGCGCTGGATAAAGAAATTAATTTCAGATATTTTGATGATAATCATATAGGAATATCACTACATGAGAAGACAACATTAGCAGATCTACAAGACATCACCGAAATCTTTGCTACTGCAAAGGGTAAAGCTGTAAAAATAACAGATTGGAAAATTGACACAACAGCAATCCCTGCTTCTTTAAAAAGAAAATCTTCTTATTTAGAACACCCTGTATTTAATTCTTATCAGGCAGAGCATGAAATGCTTAGATATCTAAAAAGATTAGAAAATAAAGATCTCTCATTAGTACATTCTATGATTGCCTTAGGTTCATGCACCATGAAACTTAATGCAACTACAGAGATGATGCCTTTATCGTGGGGTGAATTAGCTAATATTCATCCTTTTGTACCAACAAATCAAGCAAAAGGATATCATCAAATGTTTGAACATTTGGCCTCTTGGTTAGCAGAAATCACTGGTTTATATACCACCTCTCTACAACCAAATAGTGGAGCTCAGGGAGAACTCGCTGGTTTAATGGTTATAAAAGCATATTATGCAGATAAAAATCAAACCCACAGAAATATAACCCTTATCCCATCCTCTGCGCACGGTACCAATCCAGCAACAGCAACTATGGCGGGTCAACAAGTAGTTATTGTATCCTGTAGAGAAAATGGAGATATAGATATTGATGACTTGCGTGCTAAAGCAGAAAAGCATAAAGATAATTTAATGGCATTAATGGTTACCTACCCTTCTACTCATGGTGTTTTTGAAGAAAACATCAAAGAAGCTTGTGAGATTATTCATAATAATGGAGGGAAAGTATACCTGGATGGAGCAAATCTAAACGCTCAACTAGGGTTAACAAGCCCTGGAATTATCGGTGGAGATGTATGTCATCTTAACCTTCATAAAACCTTTTGTATCCCACACGGTGGTGGTGGACCAGGAATGGGTCCTATTGCAGTAAGTAAAGAACTTGCTCCGTTTATACCTGGTAACGCTGTGGTAAAAAACGCGGGAGGAGAAAAAGCTATCGCAGCTATCTCTGCAGCACCTTGGGGTAGTGCAAGTATTCTTTCTATCTCCTATGCATATATTGCATTAATGGGTGGCGAAGGATTAACCTCTGCGACAGAAATGGCAATTCTAAATGCTAATTACATTAAAGAAAAACTTGTAGATCATTACCCTATCCTATTTACTGGAGAAAACGGACGTAATGCTCATGAGCTTATAATCGACTGTAGAGCATTTAAAGAAGAGGATATTACCGTAACTGATATTGCAAAAAGACTTATGGATTATGGGTTTCATGCGCCAACTGTATCATTTCCTGTTGCAGGAACGATTATGATAGAACCTACAGAAAGTGAAACCGTAGAAGAGCTCGATCGTTTTATTGATGCTATGATCAGTATCAGAAGTGAAATAGAAGAAATAACAAATGGAGTTGCCTCTAGAGATCAAAACGTCCTAAAAAATGCACCTCATACGATGGATTTTATTGCTCAGGATAATTGGGATATGCCGTATTCCCGAACCAAAGCTGCTTTTCCCTTACCTCATATAAAAAGTAATAAATTCTGGCCTAGTGTAGGTCGTGTAAATGATGCCCATGGAGACAGAAATTTAATGTGCAGTTGTCTACCTGTTTCGGCTTTTGAAGAAGATACAAAGAATACAGAAATAACTATAAACTAATATGGAAACAGAACTAACAAGCATAGCTCTCGAAGCTAAGCACCAAGAATTGGGAGCAAAAATGGTCCCATTTGCAGGATATTTAATGCCACTTCAATATACCTCTGTAGTACAAGAACATAAAACCGTAAGAGAAGGTGTTGGTATATTTGATGTATCGCATATGGGTGAATTTATCCTTAGGGGCCCTAAAGCGTTAGATTTAATTCAGAAAATAAGTAGTAATGACGCTACCAAACTAAACATTGGAAGTGCACAGTATTCTTGTATGCCTAATGATAAAGGCGGTGTTGTAGATGATCTTATTATCTATAAACTAGATGATCAAGAATATCTATTGGTAGTTAATGCCTCTAACATTGATAAGGATTGGAACTGGATAAAAAGTCATAATACCGATAATGTAGAAATGATTGATCGTTCTAATGAGATGTCACTTTTTGCTGTACAAGGTCCACTTGCAAGTCAAGTATTACAAAAACTTACCAAAGTAACTCTTGCTGATATCCCATACTACACTTTTGTTATGGGGGAAATTGCAGGAATACAAGATGTAATTATTTCTGCTACAGGATATACAGGTGCAGGAGGTTTTGAGCTTTACGTGCCTAATTCTGGAGCAGAACAACTTTGGGATGCAATTCTTGAAACCGGAAAAGAAGATAACATTCAACCTATCGGACTTGGAGCAAGAGATACATTACGATTAGAAATGGGATTCTGTTTGTACGGAAACGATATTGATGACACTACCTCTCCATTAGAAGCGGGGTTAGGTTGGATTACAAAATTCACTAAACCTTTTATCAATTCTGAAGCCTTACAAAAACAAAAAGCAGAAGGGATTACCAAAAGATTAGTTGGTTTTGAAATGATAGAAAAAGGTATCCCTAGAGCTGGATATACAATATATAATGAAAATGATGAACTCATCGGAAAAGTAACTTCCGGAAGTCAATCACCTATATTAGAAAAAGGAATAGGGCTTGGCTATGTAACGGTTTCCCATGCTAAAGCAGACAGTACTATTTTTATCGAAATTCGAAATAAGCGTATCAAAGCAGTAGTTAAAAAAACACCCTTCATAAAAAAATAAAACTATGAATATACCAGAAGAATTAAAGTATAGTAAAGATCACGAATGGATCAGAATAGAGAATAATATTGCACATATAGGTATTACCGATTTTGCACAAGGTGAGTTAGGAGATATCGTTTATGTAGAGCTCGAATCTTTGGATGAAGAACTTAATGAAGGAGAAGTAATGGGGTCCATTGAAGCGGTTAAGACTGTTTCTGATATTTTTATGCCCATTTCAGGTACTGTTATCGAAGTTAATGAAGAACTGGAGTCAAATCCAGAAATGGTAAATTCTGATCCTTATACCAATGGTTGGCTTGCTAAAATAGAGATCTCTAATCCAGACGAAATTGATGCCTTATTAAATGCTGATGGATATAAAAAATTGATAGGCGCAGAATAATAGTTTTCTATCAAAAATTTAACTGGCATGCTTTTAAACGATAAATTGATAATTATATCGAAAAATCATATAAAAGAATACATGCTATTTTTTCCGAAAAGCAACTGTTTATTGTATCTTAGAGACTCTTTAAAAAAATTAATTTAAAAACTCATAAAAATGGCAATTATTAAAGTTATTGAAGTTCTAGCGAATTCTGAAAAAAGCTGGGAAGATGCAACCAAAAATGCAGTGAAACAAGCTAGCAAATCGGTAAAAAATATTAAATCGGCATATATAGTTGATCAAAGCGTAGTGGTCAAAAATGATGACGTATCCGAATTTAGAGTGAACTTAAAAATCTCTTTTGAAGTAAAATAATAATTTTATTTCTTCTTTATAAAAAGCATCCTGAATTATTCAGGATGCTTTTTATATTTTTATACATTACTAAAATCGACTCTGGTGAAATATTCATACCTCTTTATATTATCATTATTGTTCACAACATGCACAAGTCAAAACAAATCTCCTATGGAACAACATACCTATACTAATGATCTTATTCATGAAACCAGTCCATACCTCTTGCAACATGCACACAATCCCGTGAATTGGAAACCTTGGGGAGAAGAAGCACTACAACAAGCTAAAAAAGAAAACAAGCTTATCATTGTAAGCATAGGATACGCAGCTTGTCATTGGTGTCATGTTATGGAACATGAAAGTTTTGAAGACCCAAAAGTAGCAGAAATCATGAATGCTAACTATGTAAATATTAAAGTAGATCGTGAAGAACGACCAGACATAGATCAGGTATATATGAGTGCTGTACAATTAATGACTGGTAGTGGTGGTTGGCCTCTTAATATGGTTATATTACCCGACGGAAGACCTGTTTGGGGAGGTACTTATTTTCCTAAAGGGAATTGGGTTGATGCATTAAAACAAATTTCAAACTTATATGAAAAACAACCCGATAAGTTAATAGAATATGCCGAAAAACTGGAACAAGGAATTAAAGCTGTAGACCTCATCGAGGTAAATACTAATGCTATTAATTTTGACAAAGAATTTATAGCATCTTCTGTAAAAGAATGGAGTTCTCATTTTGACCATCAAAAAGGAGGTACAAAACGAGTTCCAAAATTTATGATGCCAAATAATTATCATTTTCTTCTTCGATATGCCTATCAAACCAAAGACGAAACGCTATTAGATTTTGTAAAAAATACTTTGATAAAAATATCATATGGTGGGGTATATGATCATGTTGGGGGAGGATTTGCGCGATACTCTACTGATGGGAAATGGCATGTTCCTCATTTCGAGAAAATGTTATATGATAATGCGCAATTGGTAAGTCTGTATTCTGATGCTTTTTTGATCACCAATGATCCCTGGTTTAAGGATGTGGTATATGAAACTCTGGATTTTATATCAAGAGAACTCACTAATAAAGAAGGTGCCTTTTATTCATCCCTGGATGCAGATAGTAAAACTCTGGACGGAGAATTAGAAGAAGGAGCTTTTTATGTATGGACCAAAGAAGAACTAAAAAATATAGTACCAGATGATGACTATCCCCTCTTTGCTGATTATTATAATATAAATTCATACGGTTTCTGGGAAAAAGAAAACTATGTTTTAATTAGAAAGGATACTCATCAAAAGTTTTGTGATAAAAATAATATCGACAGCGAAGTCTTGATAAAAAAAATCTCTCAATGGAAAAAAGTTTTACTTCATGAACGTGAAAAACGGTCTCGGCCACGATTAGATGATAAAACTTTAACCTCCTGGAATGCTTTAATGTTAAAAGGTTACCTGGATGCTTATAGAGTTTTTGGAGAGAAAAAGTTTTTGGATGCTGCTATAAAAAATGCAAATTTCATCAAAACTACTCAGTTAAAAACCGATACTTCTTTATTTCATAACTACAAAAATGGTAAAAGTACCATTAATGGGTATTTAGAAGATTATGCACTAGTTATCGAAGCCTTTATAGCCTTATACCAAAATACATTTGATCCAGAATGGCTAGAAATATCAGAGCAACTTACACAATATACTTTAAGTCACTTTTTTAATGAGAATAAAAACATATTCTATTTCACTTCTGATCAAGATCCAAAACTCATTACTCGCACTATAGAATATAGTGATAATGTAATCCCGGCATCCAATTCGATTATGGCTAAGAACTTATTTCTACTATCTCATTATTATGATCGTTCTAATTACAAAGAAATAAGTGAACAAATGTTACATAATATTAAACCGAAAATCAAGTCTTATGCATCAGGATACTCTAATTGGTTAGACCTTATGCTTAATTTTTCTTTTGACTTTTATGAATTGGTTATTATAGGTAAAGAAGCAAAAATTAAATTAAAAGAAGTCAGTCAAATTTATATTCCAAATAAACTAATGGCGGGGGGTACATCAGATTCTGATACAGCCTTATTAAAAAACAGATTTGTTAAAGACAAAACTTTGTTTTATTTATGCGTAAACAATTCATGTAAATATCCGGTTGAAGAATTTAAAAACATTTTACCTTTAGAGTAAATACCTTTGAGAAAAGCTCATAAGGGATTCAACTGAAATCAATATTGAATTTTAAATTAAATTGGCGTGGTTTTTGAACCAAATTTATCTAAAACAGTATTTTAACACTAATCCAAAATTCACTTATTATGAAAAAAATGATCTTATTTTTTATAGCTTCCATGTTTGTATTTGCCGTTAATGCTCAAATAGGAACTGCTCATGCAGATTTTTTAACTCCTTTATTTCAAACACACAATAATGTTAAAGACTTTAAAAAATCAAATGATATTCATAGTAAAACAAAAGGATCTCCATATGAAAACGAAAAGTTTGAATTAGGAGAAATTGTACATACGAATTCTAAACAAAAAATTCAAAAATTATTTTTACGATATAATGTATTTGACGATCAAATAGAAGTAAGTAAAACCTCAGAAGTTACCGAATTACATGGTCTTCTTAAGAGTGAACATATATATGCTCGTATTAATAATAAAGAATATCATTACAAGAAGTACAAAGATTTAAACGACCAAACAAAGAAGGGGTATTTAGTCAAACTAAGAGGTAATGCTAAAATTAGTTTATACAAATTACTTGTAAAAAAATATACCAAAGCCAAAATTGCAAATACTTCATACCATAAAAATACTCCTGCAAAGTTTACAGATCAACAGACCTATTATATAGAAATAAACGAAAAACTATTCCCTGTTAGTTCAAGTAAAAAGAAAACGGTAAGTATCTTTCCTGAAAATCAAAAAGAAGTAAAAGATTTTATTGGTAAAGAAAAATTAAGTTTAAAGAAAGAAAAAGATTTGGCTAAATTAATAAATTTCTATAGCACATTATAAAACCTTTTTTCAATAATGTGTTCATAAAATGCTCAATCATTTTTTCATTTTGAGTCACTCAATAAATGTTAAAAAAGTGTATTTCACAGGTTTTTTAAACACATTAAACCATAGACAAACAGCAAGTTAGTAGTCTAAATCTTACAATTTTTACGGTTTTACCGTAAAAATTGTATGTGAATTATTTGTTAAAATTGCAATTTTACTCCTAATAATTTAACGCTTCATGTGTTTGAATTATGAAATTCGTAAAAATTTGATCAAAAAAGCATAATATTTGTATTTAAAGTGTTATTTCTTTAAGTTTATCATACCTAAATCGAAAAACTATGAGAAGAATATTACTTTTTTTATGCTTAACAGCATCGTCGGCATTATTTGCTCAATTACCCCGAAATTTACTTACACCTACTACCAGAGTTTCTTTATATGATGAATATGATGGTAGTATTTATATGAAGAGTCGTTATAAAGAATCTAGTGTTATTGATGAAAAATCAGGAACTTTTGATGCTAAACTTAAATATAACATCTATTCTGATGCTCTTGAATATAATTCGCAATCCAAATTATACGAAGTGGTTAAAAGCCCAACTATTCATGCTCGAATTGATGGTGATTATTTTTATTACTGTGAATTCAAAAATCAACGAGGAAGCAATAGAGATGGCTACTATGTATTAGTAGAATTAACCGATAAATATCGTATTTATAAAAAATTTACACTCAAGGTAAAAGATCCCGAAAAAACAGGCCCGATAATCAGTGGTCCTTCTGATCCAGGTACACTTAGAATGCTTACCTCCTATTATCTAGAAGAATCGGGTGTTATCATGGAATTACCTATGAACAAAAAAGAAATGCTTGCAGCATTTAATGATAAAGAAAACGAATTAAAAACTTATTTAAAAAAGGAAAGAATTCGTTTGAGAAAAGAAGAAGATTTAATTCGACTTGTTGCTAGATATAATGCTCTAAAAAGCTCTGATTCTAGCCCGTCACAAAGTCTTTTAAGTAATACGGGTCGAGGTAACTAACATCTTCAAAATCTTTTTTCAAAAATTTAGGATAACTTAACATTGCCATCTCATTTGCAGATGGCAATTTGTTTTGTATAAATACAGCATTAGCATCGCTACAAATAGCTGAAAATTTTTCTACACCGTTTCCTATGAAATATACTTTTTTCTCCTGCAAATATGTTTCAAAAGAAGTACCAATAAGAATCTCTGCCTCTGTCTTTCTTATTTCTTCATAAGTATTAGTAAATACAGCAGAATACACCTCCATTCTTCGAGCATCAAGCATAGGGACAATGTAGCTATCATTTTCCTGTGATACTTGTAGTGCTAATGAGTGAAGAGTAGAAACAGATAGTAATGGTATATCTAATGCATAACATAAACCTTTTGCTGCAGACACTCCTATTCTTAATCCCGTATATGACCCAGGACCCTTGCTAACCGAAACCGCAGAAAGATCCTTTGGGGTCAACCCAGCTTCTTTGATAACTTTATCTATAAAATTATGCAACCGTTCTGCATGAGAATATGTACTATCATAATCCTCTATTAATCCAATCACCTCTTCGCCATTAGCTAAAGCTACAGAACAATTGGTTGTTGAAGTTTCTATGCAAAGGATATAGGCCATTTATCAAAAATTTAGGCAAAGATAATCTAATTAGACAAAATTGTTTATCTAATTAGATGTGTCCTTTACTAAATATTATACTGAAGTTTTAACTGATAGATATTTTGATTAATACCTAACTTTTGATCGTATTTTTATTTGGTAGATTTTTTCTCTTTCTCGGTAGTTACCTTATCTCCTGTTTTAAGTATTTTGGTAACCACATTATAGGGCCCTGTTATAACCTCATCTCCTTCTTTCAATCCGCTAGTTATCTCAATATTACTATCATCCTGGATACCTGTTTTTATCACTCTTAATTTTGCTGTTTCGCCATTCTTAACGAACACACATTCGAATTTTTTATTGGTATCTGATGAGATTTTATCCTTAGATGAGATTTCTTTTATAGCTGAAGTATCATTTTTAATTACTATTGAGCTTATAGGAACTCCTATTACATCCTTTCTTTTATCAGTAATAACATCGACTGTAGCTGTCATACCTGGTCTAAACGGAGAATAGTTTTCGGGTTTACCTTCTGTTAAATCGGCATATGATTCTTCCAGAATTCGAACTTTCACTCTAAAATTAGTTACCTGATCTGCACTTACAGCATTTTCTGCAGAGTTAGCGATTTCTGTAACAATTCCTTTAAATTGTTTCTTTAGATAAGCATCTACTTCAACAATAGTAGAGTCAGCGATTGAAACTTTAACGATATCATTTTCATTCACATCTACTTCTACTTCCATATTACTAAGGTCAGCAACACGTACAATCTCTGTACCCGCCATTTGTTGAGTACCTACTACTCTTTCTCCAAGTTCTACAGACAACTTAGAAATTGTACCAGTCATCGGGGCATATATCGTAGTTCTGCTTAAATTATCTTTGGCTTCATTAACAGTTGCCTGAGCACTTCTTACATTATAATATGCCGATTGTTTAGCAGCTTCTGCTCCTTCATATGCCGAGATTGATCTATCCCAATCTGCTTTAGAAATCACTCCTTTGTCAAACAATGCTTTATTACGATCATAGCTTAGTTTTGATTCTTTTAAACTAGCTTCGGCCTGTCTTAATCCTGCTCTTACATTTTCTAATGCCGCCTGAGATCTGTTTAATCCAGATTGAATAATATCTGGATTTATACGAACCAAAAGATCTCCTTTTTGAACTTGTTGGCCTTCTTTGATTGGCAAGTCGATAATCTCTCCCGATACTTCTGAAGAAAGTTTAACCTCTACTTCGGGTTGTATTTTACCCGTAGCCGAAACAGTTTCTACAATATCAATTTTCTCAATTTTGGTAACTGATACTTCTTTAAAGTTTCCGCTTTCACCAAACCATCCAGCTTTTTTACCATAAACGAGTAGTACAATTACAACAGCAACTATACCTAAAATGAAGAGTAATTTTTTTTTATTCATGACGTACTTTAACGTTAATTCTATTCTATGAAAATACAATCTTTTTCTATATAGCAGCCAAAAAATCGAATGCCACTATTCTATAATTTTATATCAGCGATCTTTATTCCGAAATAAAGTTCTAGCACTTTTAATTTAAAAATATAATCAAATTTATTTTGTACTTCCTGGCTCTGAGCATTTTCTAATCTAAATTTTGATTGACTAAAATCAAATGCATTAGTTAGTCCTACATCATAACGATCTTTTGCATATTCATATGCTCTTTCCTGAGCCTTTACAGAAACCTGAGCAGCTTCATATGCCTCTGCAGCTCCTTTTGCATCAAGATATGCCTGGTATACGTTACTATCCAAATCCAATTCTGCTTGTTCTAATTGAAATTCTGTACGCTTTACATTAACCTTATTTCTTTTTACAGCATTCCTTGCAGAAAATCCATTGAAAATTGGTACCTGAAGAGATAATCCATAAGAAATCCCATCGTTAGTATACAACTGATCAATATATGATGCAGCATTCTGTTCTACAAGAAGTAGATTAGGGCTCTGACCAATAACATTCTGCCCTGTTGCTTCTACAACACCAATACTTTGAGTTGTTACAGGGTTATTCTCATCCAAAATACGTGCAAAAGATTTAGCTCCTGATTCTCTTGTATTATAATTAAAAGAACCATTTAATGTAGGATAGTATGCTCCTCTTGCAATTTCAAGGTCTTTTTCTGCTATAAGTTTATTCTGCTCGGCAATCTGTACTTCGTATCTTGATTCTCTGGCCTGAGCAATCACTTGATCTATAGGTTTATCTAACATTTCTGATCCGGGAACCAGATACTCTTGTTCTATAATATCAAAATCTTCGTAATTTTTAATCAGCAACCGTTGTGCTAATCCAATTAATGCAATCTGCACAGCATTTTCTGCCTGCACAATTCTAGTTAATTCATCTGCCGAAGTTGCTTCAATTTCGAGAAGATCACCTTGAGGCAACACTCCTGCTTCTACAAGATCTTTAGTACGTTGTAATTGTTCTAATGTAATCTCGTGCTGTTTCTCTACTACTTTTAATGATTCTTTGTTTAAAAGGACCTGCAAATAACTATTTGCAACAAATAACGCGATATCATCTTTAGACTTACCGAGGTTATATTGACTTAGTAGTTTATTAAGTTTTGCTCTTTGAAATCTTTTTATATTTCTTAAACCACCAAATATGGTTATTCCAGCACTTATATTATAATTAGAACTTCTAAATGTCTGTGTTTTATTTTCGTTTGTAATAGGATCTGTTGATAAACCAGAACTCCAAAAGTTAGAAGCAGATGCGTTTAACGTAGGTAGAAAATTTCCTATAGCATCAATCCTATCAATTTCTGTTGCCTCTACATCTAATGCTGATTGCTTTATCGCAATATTATTTTCTAAAGCATATTCTACACATTCGCGTAATGTCCACTTCTTTTCTTGTGCCTGAGTTTCTAGCACTCCAAAAAATGTAATGCATAAAATTAAAATTCTAACTCTCATAAGTTTAAAATCTATAGTGTCCTTTTGTGACGAGAACTTGCCTAAATCTTTTACTATTATTTTCATACTATGGTATAGGTATATATTTGATTGATGTTGTTACAGATTATTTAAAAAAATATTTTTAATTACCTAACTACTATCAAAAATATTGTTTTAAAACATGCTGGTTTTAACCTTTTTCATCTTCTTTTTTAATTGGCTCGGTTTTATTCCAAACTTTAATATCATCTTCTTCAGTTATTCCTGATAGGATCTCAACATTAATGCCATCAGAAATACCAATCTCAACATCTTTTCTTTCAAACTTTTGATCTCCCGTTTGTACTTCTACATAAGGGTCTTCTGTTTCTTTATCAAATTGTAAAAGGGCTTCTTTTACAGCGAGAATATCATTCTTTGTTTCCAAAACAATTGAAGCATTTGCACTATATCCTGCTCTTATAAAGTATGATTTATCCAGAAAAACTTCACCTTCAATTTTAAACTGAACTGCTCCTTGTTCTTCATCTCCTTTTGGTGCAATGAATTTTAGTTTTGCATCAAATTCTTTATCTCGAATTGCTCCCAGACTAACTTTTAGAGGCATATCAATTTTTAATTTATTCACCTCTGCTTCATCTACTTTTCCTTCAAAAATCATTTTGTTCAAATCTGCAATTGTAGCAATTGTGGTTCCATCGTTAAAGTTATTACTTTCGATCACCTGATCTCCTTCTTTAACAGGAATCTCAAGGATTGTTCCTGATACAGTTGCACGTATATTAGTATTAGCTGTAGAAGAACCTCCTGCAGAACCCAATCGTATGATCTGAAGATCGCTCTGAGCATTTGAAAGGTCTTGTTTTGCCTGATTATATCTTAGATCTACAGTATTAAAATCCTGACTAGAGATTACTCCTTTATCAAAAAGCGCTTTATTTCTATCGTACTCTACCTTAGAATTATTCAGAACAATTTGCGCATTTTTAACACGTCCTCTGGCACTGTTTAAGGATTGTTCATTAGGCACTACTTTTACTTTGGCTATTAAGTCTCCGGTTTTTATTGCTGCTCCTTCTTCAACATAAATCTTTTCTATAATTCCTGAGATCTGGGGTTTGATTGCCACTTCATCTTCTGGAACCACTTTTCCTGTTGCTACTGTTTTTTCTTCAATAGAAGTTTTAAACGCTTTTTCTGTAGTAAATACAATCGGTGATTTGCTATTAGAATCTAGAAGGTACTTACCTGAAAAACCAAGTAAGGCCACGAAAACTACAACTAGTAAAATTTTAAAAAACTTTTTCATTTTGATTGATGATTATTCTGGTTATTTATTTTATTCTTCTCTTAATGCTTCTATTGGTTTTATACTTACTGCTTTTTGTGCTGGAATAAGTCCTATTAACGTTCCTAACAACACTATTGACAATAATGCTCCTGCTACCGCAAAGAAATCGACTGTAGGATTTAAAATGGGCACATCATCATTATTACCAATTGCAGTATTGATACCCCAAAGTAACAGTGTACCAAAAATAAAACCTAATAATCCTGCTATAAAAGTAAGCAATACAGACTCTAACATGATTTGCCCTCTTACTTCTGCTGGTGTCGCCCCCAATGCTCTACGCACTCCAATCTCTCTTGTACGCTCTTTAACTGTAATTAAAAGAACATTACCTATTGCAATTACTCCTGCAATAAGTGTAGCTATTCCTACGATATAGGTAATCAAACGCATACCACCCAGAAATCCATTAATTTTCGCTACTTCTTCGCCTAGATTAAAACTCCCAAAAGCCTGAGTGTCATCTGGGTGCACATTATGCATTCTCTTAAGCGTAGTTTTTATTGTAGTTTCTGTATTTACTATATTCTTATCTGGTTTGGCGGTGATTACCATCCAGGATATATTTTGACCTTGGTTAAAAATTGTTTGAAATGTTGTGAATGGCAGAAAAATAGAATCATCTCCTTCAAATCCAGATTGAGTAGGTTTATATACTCCTATTACTTTGAAATAAATTCCATTTATTCTCACAAAGTCTCCTACTGCCTCTTCATCTTTATCATAGAATTGCTTATAGATATCTTCACCAATCACACAGACCTTACGTTCATATTTTATATCTTCTTCATTAATAAATCTCCCTCCATCAAATATTTTTTTCTTTGATACTTTGTCGATCGTTGGATAATCACCAAACACCTTAAATGCTCCTGACTTAGAACCTTTTACAAATTGCCCTGGTGGGGTTCCCCATTGACCAGTAACGTTACGAGGGGCGATATACTCAATATCATCGACCTGAGATTTTAATGTTTCTACATCATTTAATGTGAGTTGCATTCGTCTCCCTCTTTTAAAACCTTCGTTAGGTATACTGGTTTGTTGCCCCCAAACAAACATCGTGTTGGTTGCAAAATCATTAAACTGACTTCTAAAACTATTATCCAAGCCCTTAGCCATCCCCAAAAGAAACACAAATAAAAACACTCCCCAGGTTACCCCGATAACTGTAATTATGGTTCTTATTTTATTCTTACGAATAGCTCCATAAATTTCTTGCCAGGTATCTCTTTCAAATATAAATTTCATACCAATTCGATTTTTAGTTATTCATCTCTCAATGCAATTATAGGCTTTATTCTTGCTGCTCTTCTTGCTGGAATATATCCCGCTAAAAGACCAAAAAATATCAATATTATTGTTGCAGTCATAATAATACCTGTATCAACTTTAGGGTTAAGAATAAAGAACTCTTCCAGGTTGTTACCTATAAGTTTTAATGCCAAAATCCCTAAAATTAATCCAAGATATCCTGCAACAGATGTTATCAGAACTGATTCTTGAAGCACCATAGCTATGATTGATTTTGGTGATGCTCCCAGTGCTTTTCTGATTCCTAATTCTTTGGTACGTTCTTTAACACTAAATGTCATGATATTACCAATACCAATAACTCCAGAGATTAGAGTCCCTATACCTACAACAAATATGATCATATAAATACCTCCAAGAATAACCATAGTTTCTTTAATATCTTCTGCAAAACTTCGTACCCTGATTGCACTTTGATCATCTGGGGCTACTTTAAATTTTTCTTTAAAATCTTCTTCAATTTTTTTAGAAAATGCAATAGCCTGCTCGGTACTCATAGCCATATTATAAGATAGGTTTATCTGATTAATATGATCATTATTTCCATAGAGTAATTGAACAGTTTTATATGGCATATAGATTATTCGCTCTTCATTATCACCGCCACTATCTTGAAAAACTCCAATTATTTTATAGGCTATCCCATCTACATTTAACATTTTACCTAAGGCCTTTTCATTTTTAAAAAGATCTTTCTCTACTAATCTACCAATAACAATGTTCTTGGTACGCTCGTTAACATCTGATTCATTAAGATATCGTCCGTTCATCATTATGGTTTTCTCAAGATATTGATGATCTGGATGCACAGCTCTTATGCTATAGCTACCAGATTCTTTCTTATATTTTGCAGAACCATTTCTATATATTCTTGGGGTAGCAAACTCAACCTTGCCTATATAATTACTTTTTATAAATTCGAAATCTTCATTTTTAAACTGAATTCTTCTATTTTCCTGAAAGCCTTTATACGCTTTTGATGTATTTCCTCCACGAATGAATATGATATTTTGAGCGTCATCTACAAAACTGCTTAAAAAACTATTGAGAAGACCATTACCCAGTCCTAACAGAATGGTAAAGATCAGGATTCCTAAAGCCACTGTAAACCCAGAAAGGAATGTACGTAGCTTATTTTTTCCTATAGCTTCAAATATTTCACCCCATCTATCTCTATCAAACATATTGAGATGCTCTAACTTGTTCTACTTCTTTATCTTCAACAATAACACCATCTTTAAGGTGTACTATACGTTTACACATATCAGCAATATCTGGTTCGTGAGTTACTACTAATATTGTTTTGCCTTCATCATTAATATTCTGAATGATATCCATTACTTCGTACGAAGTTTTACTATCCAAAGCTCCTGTGGGCTCATCTGCCAATAACACTTTAGGATCTGCAGCTAATGCTCTGGCAATTGCTACACGTTGTTTTTGTCCTCCGGAAAGCTCACTTGGTAGGTGGGTTGCCCATTCTGCCAATCCTACTTTGCTAAGATAATCCATTGCTGTATCAATTCTTTCTTTTCGTTTTTTGCGTTGGTAGTACAATGGAAGGGCAACATTTTCTAAAGCTGTCTTGTAGTTAATCAAATTGAAAGATTGAAAAACAAATCCTAAAAATTTGTTACGATACTGTGCTGCTTTAGTTTCGTTTAATCCTTTTATAGGAACTTCATCTAAAAAATAGCTTCCGCTATCGGCCTCATCTAACATTCCTAAGATATTTAACAATGTAGATTTTCCAGAACCCGAAGATCCCATTATAGCGACCAACTCGCCCTCTTTTACATTAAAATCTATTCCTTTAAGTACATGAAGCGAATTGCTTCCCATTTGGTAAGATTTATGTAAGTCTTTTATTTCAATCATAATACTGGATTAAGATTTGCAAGGCAAAATACCTTAGTAAAACTGAGACACACTAGCCTAAAAATACTGTATAGTATTAGATCAATCTTACAGTTTTCCCCTGAAGACTTATTGATTGGTTAGTGTCGTCTTGTTACATAAGACTAGCTACATGGTATTTTTGTTACAGCTTTTCTTGTTATGAAAATGTTAAAAAATTAAGAACTCTTTAATTATGGCTTTTTTGTAGTTGTCGATTTTCTTTTATTTCTATAAATAAAATACCCCACAACTCCTATTAAGATATATGGTACAACCATTAGGTATACAATACCATTATTGATTCCTTTTGCTGTTTCCTGCCCCTCTTCGTTCTCCAAAACTGCTCTGCACATTGCACATTGTGCCTCTACCGGGATGGTAAATATCAAAAAAAGAATTAGTATGTAAAAAACTTTTATTCGCATAAATATGTATTCAAACTAAACATAATATGGTGATATCATAAAGTACACAATCACTCCTGTAACGGCTACATATAACCAAATCGGAAATGTAATTCTCGCAATTTTTTTATGCCTATCAAATCGTTTCGCTAGTGCTCTTACATAAGTAATCAATACAAAAGGAATAACAACAACAGACAGGATTATATGAGTGACCAAAATAAAATAATATACATATCGTATCGTTCCTTCTCCTCCAAATCGAGTAGAATCACTAGTCATATGATACGCGATATACATCAATAAAAACAACACCGAACATAAAATAGCTGTTTTCATGAGCTTCT
The DNA here is from genome assembly GCF_900299525.1 of Aquimarina sp. Aq78. GTDB lineage: Bacteria > Bacteroidota > Bacteroidia > Flavobacteriales > Flavobacteriaceae > Aquimarina. The sequence continues at coordinate 610,592 of NZ_OMKA01000029.1, forward strand.
CATGCAATGCAATATTCTTATTTTTTATTGCCCATAAAGCAGCTAGTAAAATCACAGCGGTTAAACCATTAATAGTTGCATATATTGGGGGTAAAAAAGTAAGGGGTTGCACATCAAACCCAAGTTTTCTCAGATTAACTCCAAATAATGCTGCTACTGCAAGAGGAATAAAAACCGATAAAATTACAATCCATTTATTGTATTTTTTTTCTACATCTGATTGGTTGTTGTTACTCATTCTTATCTAATAGTTTCTTTATATCTTCTAATAAAATAGTTATTTGTTCTTCTTCTCCATTTTCATCTACTTTTTCCTTTACCCCAATTGTTCCTCTATAATAAATAATAGGATTACCTGACGCATCATATCTAGATCTTATATATCCTTCCTGATCAATTAAAGCAAAGTAGCCGTTATGCTCAAATCCACCTGGCACATCGGGATTCTCTGCAGCATAAATATTAAATCCAGCATTGGCCAGTTCATAGATATCTTCTCTATCTCCTGTTAAAAAATGCCAGTCAGGATCTATTACTTTATACTTCTCTGCGTACTTCTTAAGTCTTTTTGGCGTATCAAACTTAGGATTAATCGTAAAAGAAGCTACTCCAAAGTTTTCATCGTCTTTTAATTTATTTTGCAGATATACTAAATTTTTATTCATCTTAGGACAAATAGTAGGGCAACTGGTAAAGAAAAATTCTGCTATATATACTTTACCCTTATAATCATGATTAGTAATTAGAATACTATCCTGATCTAAGAATGCAAACTCAGGAACCTTTTTTGGAGCTCCGTTAAGTTTTATATAACTAAGTTTTTCATTAGCAACAGGGTTACTAGCACTCATCCTATCGTTTTTAACAATCGAAGTACTTTTAATTCTATTTATAATCTTTGGTATAAAAATGATTCCAAAAACCAATATGATAAACGATATCCCGATGTAAGAATTTTTTTTCATGCGCTTACTCTTTATTTCTTTTTACGATCAGCTTTATATTTTTTTAAAGCCAAACGATATTCTGCAAGAATCACTTTTACATCATCACTCATGACATTTGATAAATCAGCAACAGAACTTGCATCATACCCATATACTTTTGATTCATTTTCTTTTAAATTACCATCTCTACCTCTTAGTCCTCCATTTTTGTCGACTATATACACATACTGAGTAGCCAAATTATCATCTAATTGATGCGGAGTCTTTAAACTCCTAAATAAGGTTTTTATACTTTCTGGGGTACCAAAAACAAAGTTCCACTCAGAAACATCGGTAATGTTGTCTAATTCGTCCAATAGTTTCTTTGCAGCATTCTCACTACCATAAGGCAAAACCATTACAAACTGAAAATCACGAAACCCATAATTTTTTTTATAAATTTTTTGATTTAGGTTAAAAGCATTTCCCTGTTTGTTATGAATATCTTTCCCTAAGAAACCAAGTACAGTAATCTTATCAGAAAAACTAACTTCTTTTTTGGCTAGTGGTTCAAAATTTTTAAGATTTTCTATAGATTCATTAAGCACAGGAAGTTTGGCGAAATTATGTACTCCAGAAGCAAAAAATAAATAGGCCACTAATGGCAATACAAATAAGACTCCTAAGACAAGAAATTTTTTCATTTGACAAGTATCAAATAGTTATAAAATCGATATCTAATACCGTTCATTCTTTCAATTTACTAGAAAATAAAATTCAAACAACAAATGGTATAAATTCTGAAATAAGCTCAGAACAATTGTGTAAAAATAAAAAAAGACGGCTTAATAGACCGTCTTTTTACAATGCTTTTAACTTATATATTTAACGGATTAAAAATCCCAAGCTACATGCCCATTTTTATAGATTTCAAATATGTAATCTCCTTCTGTAAGCAGGATAAACATTAAATAACAAATTAAGAAAATTCCTGTCCAAACGACAGATCTTCTTAAGCCTTTAGTCTCACCTTCCATATGCATAAATGACCAGGTGATATAATATGCTTTGTAAATTGTAAGAATAATAAAAATCCAATTTAATAGTTTCATACTAATTAAAGTGGTTTCTACTAAAAATGCAGGTTTTATAATCCCTAATATTACTTCTACTATTGTAACAACAGATAATAGAATAAATACTTTCCAGATTCTTCCTATATTCGATTCGTGATGCGCTGTATCGTGTGCCATGCTGTATAACTACTAAATTTTTATTAAACCAGGTAAAAGAATGTAAATACAAATACCCATACCAAATCTACAAAGTGCCAGTATAAACCAACCTTTTCTACCATCTCATAATTCTTTCTTCTTTCATAAGTACCGAGAATTACATTGATAAAGATGATGATATTAATAACGACTCCAGAAAACACGTGAAAACCGTGAAAACCAGTTATAAAGAAGAAGAAGTTAGCAAATAATGGAGTACCATATTCATTATGTGTAAGATTTGCTCCTTCTACAATACCAATAGCGTCTGCTTGCATTCTTTTCAAGGACTCTGTTCTTGACAAGATTGTTTTCTCTCCTTTTTCTGTTAGCGTTTGAGTTCTTACTAAAAGATCTTTTCTTTTTGCAAAACCTGTTCTTATTTCTTCAATAGTATAGGTAGGAAGAGTTCCTTCTTTTTTATACCAGATTCCATTTTTTCGCTCATGTTGAGTCCTATCCTTATGGGTATCGATAATTGCGATATCTTTTAGACCTACTCTATGCCCTTCTCCATCTACAAATTGTAAAATTTGTCCTCCTTTGGTTTCTACCGCGCCATATTCTCCTTTGATAAAGTTTTTCCACTCCCAGGCTTGTGATCCTACGAATATTGCTCCACCAATTATAGTTAAGAACATATAAAAAATTACCTTTTTCTTTTTCATATGGTGTCCAGCATCTACGGCTAATACCATAGTTACCGAAGAAAAAATCAAGATAAAAGTCATCAAAGCCACATAATACATTGGAGCATCTACCCCATGTAAGAATGGAAAGTGATTAAATACTTGATCGGCTATAGGCCAGGAATCTATAAATTTAAATCTTGAAAAACCATAAGAGGCTAAAAAACCAGAGAATGTAAGTGCATCCGAAAGGATAAAAAACCACATCATCATTTTACCATAACTTACCTTGAGTGGTTGATTGCCACCTCCCCAGGTTTTATCTTCAGTACCTGTTTTAGTAACAGTTGTTTCCATATAAAGAATTTGGTATTGTTAAATTTCCCACAAAAATAATCAATTTTATCATTTCACCTGCTCAAATTTATTTTTTAATTGTCACAGATGCTTTTCTTTAAAACAATCTCTTTTATAGTATTAAATCAATGATCTAAGATCATTTAACGAAATACAAAAACAAAAAGAGATAAACCCACAGGAAATCAACAAAATGCCAGTACATAGCACCTAGTTCTAAACCAAGAGTTTGACCTGTTTTATATTTTTGTTTAAAATGATTATAAATTACAACTAAAAGCACTAATATCCCTCCAATGATATGTGCTAGGTGTGTTACTACAATTATAAACATAAACGTAGTAACGATATTAGATGTCGGACCTGTAAAATGATATCCTTGTCTAATAATATCGCTAAACCCTTCAAATTGCAAGAATATAAATACAATTCCTAATGCAAGTGTAGAGAGCAGTAATACTGTAGCCAGACTTCTATTATTTTTCTCAATCGCGTTTTTCACAAAGTAGAATGTAACACTACTTGCTACTATGATCAATATACTATATATAAATGCATTTGGAAAAACAAGATCTATCCCCCAGTCTTTCCTGCTTTTACTCACAACATAAGCACTAGTAAGTCCTGCAAACACCATTGCCATACTAATCATAGCAAACCACATCATGGTTTTTTTGGACCTATTAACTTTTTCTTGTGTTGTTCCTTGTGTTAAATCCATATTCTAACAAATTTATCTACTACATAAATGACTTGTAATAATGTAATATATAAGACACTCATTAGCATTAATTGCTTTGCTGTTTTAGCATCTCTAACCTTATATAATCGAACTGCAGATCTAATTAAAATTATTCCTAAAAATAGAAGAATTACTCCTGATACCGGAGTAAGATAAAGTTTACCAGTAACTCCAAAAACAGGTACTAAAGAGGTTACCACAGTCCATAATGTATAAATAATAACCTGCACAGCAGTACCTTGATCCCTTTTACCTGTCGGAAGCATAAAAAATCCTCCTTTTTTATAGTCATCAAACAAAAACCACCCTATAGCCCAAAAATGTGGAAACTGCCAAAAGAATTGAATCATAAACAATGTTCCTGGCTCTATCCCAAAATTATTTGTTGCCGCCACCCATCCTAACATAAAAGGAATTGCTCCAGGAATAGCACCAACAAAAACAGACAATGGTGTTTTTGTTTTTAAAGGAGTATATAAACTTACATATATAAATATAGAAATCGCTCCAAACATAGCCGTTTGAGGATTAATCGTATACAACACAGATATTCCTGCAATTGTAAAAAATGTAGCAATTGCAAAAGCCGTATTAACAGACATTCTTCCAGACGGAATCGGTCTATTTTTAGTACGATCCATCAGTTTATCTAAATTTCTTTCTATAATCTGATTATACGCGTTTGAGGCCCCTACCATAAAATAACCTCCTACAGCGAGAAGAATCAGGGTACTCCAGGAAACCGTTTCTACACCTAACAAATATCCGGCAACAGAAGAAAAAACCACACTTAATGCCAGACGCATTTTTGTAATTTCTTTAAAATCCTGAACAATCGAGATTTTTATAGTATTCGTTTGGGTCACGCTCAAATTTTGCACGTTTTCTAAATAGCTTTTTTAAAAGTGGTGCAAAGATATATCTTAAAAGCATTTTAGACAACTTATAACTACTTATAATTCACCTTTTAACAACTTTCCCTACAACAAACAAACAATTCTAAGAGTTGATCAAAATTTCTTTTTACAGAACATTTTGATAATCACCCCAATAGCCAAGAGTAATTTTTGTGCTTTATTACCGACAAATCATCATAAAAAACCACATAAAATCATCTCTAATGAAAAAATTACTGATTCTCGCAGTCTTTACACTTTTCTTTGCTGCCAATGCACAAGATAAAGAAGTCAAAATCACCATTGACCCATTGTCTGATAATATTTATATGCTAACTGGTCAAGGAGGTAATATTGGTGTTTTCAAAAACGAAAAAGGATTGTTTATCATTGATGATCAATTTGCAAGATTATCTGATAAAATTCTCACCAATCTAAAAACAATAAGCAACCAACCTGTTACTATGGTAATCAACACACATTATCATGGGGATCATACCGGCGGAAATGAAAATATGGCGAATAAAGGCGCTACGATCTTTGCTCAAAAAAATGTAAGATCCAGAATGGAAAAAAGACAAAAGGAAAAAGGAAGCATTGTTCCGTCATCGTTACCTGTAATTACATTTAACGAAGGCTTGCAATTATATTTCAAAGATGAAAACGTAAAAGCGTTTCATGTACACAATGCCCATACCGATGGAGATGCTCTTATTTATTTTGCAAATGGAAATGTGCTACATATGGGAGATACCTTTTTTAATGGACGGTATCCTTATATAGATTTAAAATCTGGAGGAAGCATTAAGGGGTACATAAAAGCATCAGAAAAAGCATTACTTATCGCAAACGATGCCACTAAAATTATTCCCGGACATGGGAAATTGGCAGCAAAAAAAGATCTGGAAATGTTTTTGAAAATGCTAAAAGAAATTACCGGTACTATTCAAAAAGAAATCGATGCTGGGAAATCTGAAAAAGATATTATAAAGAACACCTCTCTTACGGCGACCTATGATGCAAAAGGATACGGTGATGGATTTATTAACTCAGAACGTATGCGAAAAACGATTTACACTAGTCTCACCAAATAAAAAGAATCCATTAAAAAAGCCTGCTAATATAATCAGCAGGCTTTTATCTTTAGTTCTGTATTTTAAAAACAATTGGCAACTGATACTTTACAGTTACAGCTCTACCTCGTTGTTTACCAGGTGTCATCTGCGGAAACAAGTTAATCACTCTTTGCGCTTCTTTTTTTAATTTTGGATGCGCTGCTCTAACCCTGATATTCTTAATCATCCCATCGTCATCAACATCAAACTGAGTGTAGATTCGCTGCACTCCTGTTAAACCATATTTTTCTCCTAATCCAGTATTAAATTTTCTGGAAACGATTTTTCTAATTTTTTCAGAAAAACAAGCTGCCTTTTCTTTATTGGTCCCTAACATTTCACATCCAGGAAATACAGGAACAGATTCCACTTTTATAAAATCAAAAAACGGAGGATCTTCAACTATAGGCTCTACATCATTAATTGTACTAGGATCAAATGGCTTAGATTCGATTGGCTCATTTTTGAACACCTTATCTGCATCTGTTATTTCAGTATCATTATCAATGACTTTAAATTCCTCTGGAGTCACTACAGGTTTAGTATACTTTCTGGCAACTTCTTTTGGCCTGGGCTCTTCATAAATTTTGTAAACCCCATCCCAATCTATATCAGGTTCCTCGATTGTAAGGTCAATGTCGTTATCATTAACTATTGGTGTAGCGGTATACACCTCAAACATTACATAGGTAAATAAAAGACTTGCTATAAGTCCAATCTGAAAATTCACCAATGTACTTTTTCGTACATTAGCATCGTGCTTGTTACTCATAATATTTAGTTTTAACGTTACAATTAATCTAAATCAACAAGCATACCAAAAAAAGAATCCCGTCTACATACTGTGACGGGATTCTGATATTTTATAAAGTATTTTCTTTTTAGTCCTGTACCTGAAAAACTATTGGTAGAGAATACAGTACACCTACTGCTTTTCCTCTTTGTTTTCCTGGAGTCATTTTAGGTAATAACTTAACAACTCTTTGTGCTTCTTTTTGTAATCTTGGGTGTGGAGCTCTTGCTTGAACACCAACAATATTACCACTTCTATCAATTTTAAATCTCACATAGATTCTATTAACACCCGAAAGACCTAATTCACTACCAATCTCTGTATTAAATTTACGGTTAATAAACTTCTTAACCTTATCACTCATACATTTCTTTTTAGCTGCATTATTTCCTGCTTTCTCACAACCAGGAAAAATCGGCACATTCTCAATAACTGCAAATGGTACATCAGCAATTACTTCTTCTTCATCTGCATCTTCAATTTCTTCTACCTCAACGATCTCTTCTTCCTGATTCGTTTCTGTAGACTCAATAATAGTCTCCTCTACTTCTTCTTCATCCTCTACTACATCAATAATTTCTGGTGCTGGTGGAGGTGGTGGAGGTGGTGGAGGTGTATTCAGGTTTTGAGTAATTGGCACATCTTCTTCTTCCAATTCATCAAGATTAACCTGACCTATATCTATATTGGTTCTATCATAGGTTTTCCACTCTATTCCTTGCCATGTTATAAAAAGAACTAAAATAAGTCCTAATTGAAGGAATAAGATACTTTTCTTAGTTAAATCTGATTTTGGATTTTTCTTTGGTTCCATATTATATAATCGTTATAGGATTGCTAAAATAGCTAATTTCTTTTGTAATTTCCAACTAAAGATCAAAATGTAAAACAAAAAATAAGTTTTTTAACTTTTATGTTATCTACTTTTCAGTGATAACACAGCTGTTATCTATCTGATTTCCTGTTTATTTTGCTTAAATCTCAGTAATTTACTTTTAAACACTACAAAAACAAATACTGCAAAAATTGTACCACTTGTGTTTGCAACTACATCATACCAATCAGAACTACGATATGTTGTTAAAAGTGCTTGTAATACTTCCATCAGGATACCATATAGGATACATATAATCGAAGTAATAATCAAACTCTGTTTTAAATTTTTATTCAGTTTTTCAGAAAAAAAGAAAAACAAAGCCCATGCTATAGTTAAGGTAAAGTATGCAATAAAATGACCTATTTTATCACTCCCTTCTATCTTAAATGTAACTGGGTTAATAAATTTTGCCAGTGATGCCCATGTTACCAGAGAGGTTAATACGACAACCAAGACAAAAAGGGTCTTATGCCCCAACAACTTCTTTATACTCATCTGCAGACAGCAATAGATCGTCAATTTGAGAAACATCAGATATTTTAACCTTTACCATCCAACCAGCTCCATATGGGTCACTATTTACCAATTCTGGTTCACTTTCTAAAGCTTCATTAAATTCAATAATTTCGCCTGCCATTGGCAAGAATAGATCTGATACCGTTTTTACCGCCTCTACGGTACCAAAAACTTCTTGTTCTTCTAATTCTTCACCAACTGTTTCTACTTCTACATAAACAATATCACCTAATTCGCTTTGCGCAAAATCAGTAATACCAATAGTTGCAATATCGCCTTCAATTTTGATCCATTCGTGATCTTTGGTATATTTTAAATCTACAGGAGTATTCATTTCAAAAAAATTTATGAGTTGTTAATATTATGATGACGAAAATAAATCTATTTTATTAAATTTTGAGAAAACCTGATAAAAAATTATCAAAAAACAATAATACACCATTTTAAACAAAAGGTAATAGGAAAATCTTAATTCCCAAAATTATATCTTAATGTAAATCCTCCTCGAATTGTTGTCTGAGGAAATGCGGTAGAAATAGAATACTTAGAAAAGGTGTGATCATAAAATAATAACGCTGTTAAGTTTTTACTTAACGCATAATCTGTAGTAAACTTTATTCCATAAATATCTTGTCCTGCCGTTACTTGAGTATTCTCTAAGTCAAGATATCTAATCAGCGTTTCATTTTGACGTAGTGACAAATCAGCCCTTAGATTAAGGTCACTTTTTATTACTTTTTTTCTTCCTGCTATTTTAGTAGCAAACGTAATGTCTTTTACCCTATATCCTAGCCCAATGATATATTCATTTCCTTGAATTTCGGTAAGTAGGTTGTTATCAAAGCTTAATGACAACGCTCTATCTTTTTTCCATTCTGCAAGGATTTTGATCGAGTTTCTCATCTCCATATCCAATCGAACAAGCGGACTAAACTGCTCGGTTAAATTAACATTAGAAAACAACAAAGGGTTTCTATAGTTATCTGCCTCATCAAATTCACTTCCTCCTCTAAACTCCAGATTGGTTTGAAATTGATTAATGGTATAATTAGCTCGATACCCATGAGCTACAGAAAATCTTTTAAAACGTTTCTTAAACCATTTTAAATTCATTAAACCTGTATATTTTATATCCCAATTAGGTAATGGGATATCTCTAAAAGCTCCTTTTTTAACTTTTTCTGGACTGCCTCCTGTATAAGCGGCTAAGAACGCCGGTAGCAAAACTGCTTGATTCGTTCTTCCGTAACCATCAGGAAAACCATCTCCATCACTATCTGTATTTGGGTTGTTCCCTCTCTCTATTGCCAGTCGTCTAGCAATAATCAATCTGTTTTCTCTAAATTTATCGAACGCCTCTGATGAAAATTCATCACTCTTTTTAAACGCAGTCCTGATCATTACTGTTGATATGGTAAAATTACCAAAGGTATTTCCGGTAAGAGATTGATACGGATCATCATCAAAAATACTACCATCAGAATTTGTGTTTACCCGATAATTTTCGGTAAAGGTTTCAGCAGAATTTCTATTGGCACTAATATCAATTTTAAGCCCTTTTAACAATCCCAGAGAAGCTTGTATATTAAGTTGTTTTCCTTCTACCTCCTGATATTGTTGATTAAATTCTTGATATAACGTAAGCCACCCATTACGTGCAGCAAGGTCCCGAATATCAGATTGGCTACCAAAAGTAAACCCAACCGTAGGTTTAAGAGTACCTACAAACCCTGGAGATCTGGTATAACCGGGCAGGAAAATACCATTATCTTGTTGGTAATTCACATTTATTTTTTTTACTGCGGTAACTAATCCTATAAGTGTATTATATGCCTTATCACCAACACTTAATTTGCTTCTACCTCTTTTGGGTTTATTTTTTTGTGGACTCTCTGGCGCCCGAGCTCCTTCTTTTTTATCTTTCGAATCTTTACCGTTCTTTTTTACACTTTTTCTTCCGGGTTTCACTTTGGTTAATCCTGCATATTTATACAATGTATTCATATCCAATGAACCGTTTAACGTATGCACATTAGCGTTCTGAACAGTATTTCCTAGATCTGGAATATTCTCCAAAGTCTTTAAAGCTTCACTTCCTTTTACCCATTGGAAATCTGCATTATACGCATATGTTGCACGTATAAATTTTAACACCGGTATTTTCTTAAAAGGAACTTCATAATTAACCTGAAGTTGTTGACTATGCGTATTAGGATCTCCTATATCAAAAAAGCCACTCCATACATCTATGGTATTATCAACTTCATTATTTTCATCAATAAAATTTTTGACAATACGGTTATTAGCAGAAGTAAAATTAAAATTTAAAGACTTGGTCAAATTATAGTTGACTCCATATTGCCAATCAAACAGAAAATTACGTTGATATAATGTCGGCAACCTGATATCGTCTGGCCCTAAAGTAATATCTCTAAAAACCTGTTCATTATATTGTCTATTGATATTAGAGTTTACCGAGATACTCGTAGGAAGTAAGTTTACATTAAAATCCTTAATCAAGTCAAAATATTTACTCTTGCCTAAGAATTTAACTTTCTTAAAAGGCTCTACTTCTTTTGGCTGAAAACTAAAATCGTAGGTTCCTCCCAGTCTTACATTTTGATCTAGTGATTTTTCTATCTCAAAATCACGATGATCTGTTTGATTATACGTCCCTGAGAACGCAAAGTTTTCTACATCATATGGCATTGGTTTACCATCCCCTGTTCTCTCTTTACGTAATCCGATAACATTAAAACTTTGTCTTTTTGTGTACTCTGTTGATTGTTTTTCTATACGTTCTTTCTCAGCAGGATCAGTTTCGCGATCCAATCGATCCTGAAGTTCTATATCTTGAAATTCGGGATCAAACTGCGGAGTAATTAACTCTTCTCCACGGCTATAATTAAATGGCACTTGCATTCCCCATTTTTTGGGTAATAATTGCCCTAAATTAACATTGGTGGTTACATCATATTGCTTAAGATCCTCTCTACTTCGTTCATTAGGCCCTTGTTCAATCCCTCCAAATCCAATAGTACTAATTCTTCCTGAAGCACTAACATTAGCAAAATCCGCAATATTAGCATCCAAACTACCTACAGCAGCCCAACCACCTCTATTTTTAAGATCACTTAGACGCATTTCATTATACCAAACTGTTCCTGATTGATCACTACCACTATCATTTTTGATACCCACCATCATCACTCGTACATCTCCAAAATTAGGATTACCCTTAATTCCTACTCTAAGATTATTAGGACCTGTAAAGAAATTAAGATCATTTGCACTAAGAGCATCATCTCCTAATACATTAGATTTTATTTGCTGAAGAAATTCTAAAGGAAGGCTTAATCGATTATTTTCTGGCCACGCTCCATTCTGACTACTATCATTCCGACCAGAAACGGTTAAAGGTAATTCGATCTCGTAGAAATTATTGGTAAAATCATTACCCATTCTAATAAAAGCTTTTAGATCTCCATCCTGAATTGGGATTGCCGGTTCAGGAAGTGATTCTGCATGCAAAAACATTTCAAGATTCTCATATTGACGCATATCAACATTGAAATTCTTATACACTCCACGGGCATCACCAGATTGCAGGTCATTTACTGTAAGCGCCAATGATCGCTCATCGTCTCTTATAATATTATTGTTATTATTTAACTGCTCTCTCACAACTCCGGGCGGTGTCACATAATTTGCGGTCTCCTCAGAACTTACCGAGGTCACAATTACATCACTGTTACCTGTTATATTAAGACCACTTGTTGGGTCATTTACAGTATTACCTTCTACAACATATCTTCTATAATCACCTCTTACCAAATCAAGACTACCAAATCGTAACAAAGTTGGTTCTGCAAAACCAGTAAGATACATCCTCATAAATCGAATAGATCTAAAATCACTAATATTTATAGCTCTATCTGGATTATAAATAGGAACCTTAAAGCGTACCCATCTAGTATTTATTTGACCTCCCAGCACATTAACCGGAATATCTCTAACATCAGATATGTAACCAGTCCCGTTATCATTACCCACTCCCATACCTCTAAAAATTGGAATCTCATACTCAAAATAACTATTAATCGTATTCATCGTATTATCCCTATTTACATCTTCTGCTGTAGGGAAAGTGGTATTTCCTCGATCATCATTAGACACATTGGTAGGTGAATTACCTTCTGTACCATTATAACCGTCATATCGTTGTTGAATAGTTCCTCCTGCCTGAAGGAAATAGGTATAATTATCTCCCGAAGGATCATCTAAAGATTGGAATGCAGCATATTCGGCTTTTTGTTTTTCTTCCTGATCTCCCAAACCATCAAATCCAGCATCCTGATCTATTCTGTCCGGACCATCAGAATCAAAAGCATAGATCAAAGATTGATTTACAGGAACTCTGGCATAATCTGTATCTACAAAACTACCACTTCCTCCTTTGGGTAATCCATTTTCATATTGTTTTCTACCATCTTTAAGTACATCTTCACTAATATTACCTAAATTAAACACGATGGTACCTCCAGGATTATCTACATCATCATATTCAAAAGGATCCATTAACCAAAACTCAATAAACTCTACATTAGATTGTTCAAAATTAGTAGATGTTAATTGCCTGGTTATTCCTCCAAAATTATTTCTGGAATCGGGTTGTGGTAACGAACTCCCCGGAGCATATGCTGGATTAAAATTATATTGTCCTCTTTGCCCAGGTCTATAATTAAGATCCAGTGTAAACAATGCTAAGGTTTGCCCTTGTGAGATATCTGTTTCTGGAAAAATTTCATTAATAAATACTCTTCTGGTAGCATTAGAGGCCAAATCTTGCTCAGACACTCCACTTGGTCTTCCATTACTATAAAAGATCGGGTCAATAGAATACCAAGACAATTTTGCTCTTTGATATCCCGATTGTATACCATCAACAACAATATCACTAGCAGGATTACTAGGATCACCAAAACCAATAGGTATACTAGAGAGTTCCCACGACAATGGCGAACTTACATCTATTCTGGTCTGTGCCCCTTCAAAATCATCTATATATGTGGTTACTTTACCATCAAAATTAGCTCCTCTTGGCGCCCCTGCAATCAGGTATGCTCCTTCTGCTCTAACCGAAACATTCGAGGGTACATCTGTATCGATATTAGGGAGTTTGTTCACCATTCTGGTTAAGAAAGGAACTTCGGTAGAATATGCTACATTAAACCCTAATATTGTATTATTAATAGGCTCAAAATCATAATTAGATTTTTGAGTAATTGGCCTTTCATTCAGATTTAAATAGGTTCCTCCTATAATAAAATCGTCACTAAATTTATGTTCTATATTTAGTCCTGTAAAACGTTTTGTTTGTTGACCAAAGACAGCATTATTCTCGGTAGAAACCTGGATAGGTGTATTCGAAGATAGTAATGCTTCATCCAGAATATTTACTCTTCCTAATTGATAATTCACTGTATAATCTACTCCTTCCTGCAAAGTTCTTCCTCCCGCAGTAACAGTTACAGAACCTTGAGGAACATTAAATGCTCCCAAAGGAATTCCATCCTGACCAGAAGATTTATATCTTCCTTTTAACTGAAAGTAATTTTTATCGGCAGATTGCTGTCCCGCAACAATCTTAGTCTGTGTATATAAATCGCGAAATACGTATTGCGCCTGATTTGGGTTATACGAATTAGGATTAGTATAATCTGCTCCTACGGGTCCATTATCCAGTTTATCAAAAAGATGCTCTCCAAATGGTTCTATAGTAGTAAAAATAATACGGCCATTTTGTGAGTCAATAGTGACCCCTGGTACATAATCAAAAAAACCATCTCCTCCTTGCACCGGATCATTATTAGGATTAAGACGATCCAGATTAAAAACTTTGAGTAGTGTTGTCTGCTCTACATCACTCGGTAATGCAACCGACGATCCTTCTGCAGCAGTAATATAATTTACCGGAGAAGGATTTGAATATAAAATATTTAATCTAAAATCATTTTGTTCTAGTCTAAAAGCTCCTGTACTATAGATGTTTTTCATCATCAGGTCCCATATTGGTAATGTCACATTAACAATAGGACTTTTAAGCATTTTAACTACTAAACTTTGACTTGAACCTGCGTCTACAGTACCCCCTGTATTATCTCCTACAGTAGCATCTACTCCATCATTTGCAAATTCACCAACCTGAAAAACTTCTCCATTTCTGGTATATTGATATGCAATTGCCAAAACCTCATCATTATTCAGCTTTTGATTTAAAGAGATATATCCTAATTGGGTATTTAGCGTATACTCACTTTGATTTAATTTTCTTGCATTTTCTAAAATTGCATAATCAAATCCTTCATTAAAACCAGCTATTGCACCAACAAATCCTTGTTGCACAGTTGATACTTGTCGCACTGCTTCGGTAACAGGTCCTCCTGGACCAATAGTTGCTGGATCCAGATCGTTATTACTGTTATCAGGAAAAGCTCCTGCACCTGTATTAAATAAAGAGGCTGGTATTGTAAAATTACCCGCATCTGGTGCTTCTCCTATATCCTGAAGCGCAACAATATTACGCGCATTGGTCAAGGTTTGCGCACTTGTTGCTCTATTCGTCACCCATACTTCGATCCTTGTTATCTGTATATTATTATTAATAAAAGGATAACTAGCCAAAGAATTATTATATGTATCTCTAAAATAATGTGATAAAAAGAAATGTCGATTTTCATCATAATCCAACGCAAAAAGTTCAAAATCTTCTACCGTTCCTCCTCCTTCTACATTTACAGATCTTGTTTCAGAACGCTGTTCAGAATACACTCCCGTAACAGTGGTTCGCCCAAATTGCAATCCCATTTTAACTCCAAAAAGACTTTGTGCTCCCTGGATCAATGTACTATTTAATGGCATGCTTACATTACCTACCTCGATACTTTGGATAATATCATCTTCTGTAGGCGTATATTCTAATTTTAATTGATTCTGAAAGTCGAAAGTAGATTCTGTATCATAATTGGCTGTTACCTGTAGCCTTGTCCCTATTTTACCCAGTAAACTTAAACTGATTCTTTGATCAAAGTCGAATGTAAAATTACTTCGGTTACGAGGAGAAAAAGCAGGATTATCTTGTTTTGTATAGAGTAATCCTAAATCTATTTCTACAGATCCCTGCGGAACAATTTCAATTTCATTTCCCCCGAAAACAGATTCGAAGAAATTAGAATTGACATAAAAAATAGGGAGTAAATTCTTTCGTTTCTCTTCACTACCGTCTTTTTTACCGCTAAAAGCTTCTATCTTTTCTTTAAAATAAGCTCTTCGTTGTTCTTCTTCTACTAAAGCTTCGTATTCTGATGGAGTTAAGAAAAGAGGATATCGTACATTAAAATCCCCTAGTTTCTCTCGATAGATATATCGATTCGTAATCGGATCGTATTCATACTTGGTTACAATACTGTTTGGATCTGGTAAAGATAATGCTCCCAAAGAAAATGTAGTACTTGTAGAGTCCCGAACAGTTTGATTGTCCTGCCCTTGTAACACCCCACTATAAAGTGCTATCAAACATACTAATATCCTAAAAAAATCAACGCGTAAGTAATTCGAAAAACTCAATGTTTTATAAATTTTTTAGTGCCTGTTTAATAATATTTTCAACTGTTTCTTTGGGGCTTTGTTTTAGAACTTTATCAATAGCTTTTTCTGCAATTTTTCGATTAAATCCTAGGGTTTCTAATGCAGATAACGCTTCATCTTTATTAGTATTGCTTTGCGACACTGAAACTTCGTCTATATTATATACTTTAAGGATTTTATCCTTTAGGTCTATAATAACACGTTGGGCAGTTTTGGCTCCGATTCCTTTAATAGATTGAATTGTAGCTACGTCATTAGAAGCTATTGCTTCTTTAATTTGATCGGGGTGTAATGAGGATAACATGGTTCTGGCTGTACTTGCTCCTATTCCCGAAACCGAGATTAAAAGCCTGAAAATTTCTCTTTCTGATTTTTCGGCAAAACCAAATAAGGTATGAGAATCTTCTTTTACCTGCAGATGTGTATATAACTGTAGCACTTCTCCTTCGGGAATCAAAGAAAAAGTATGTAATGAAATATGTAATAAATACCCTACTCCACCACAATCTATTACTACATCAGTTGGATTTTTTTCGACAAGCCTCCCCTTGATATGTGTGATCATTTGTTAAGTTAATGTACTCTTTTTGAGTTTCTATACTGCAAAAATAAATCCTGATCTTCATCAGGGTTAGTTTTTCTCCAATCTTATTTTTTTAGTGACATCGTTAGTGCTACCAAAAAAAACACTTTATCAGAGCATAAAATCATAATTATTATTGCTTGAATATTAAAATTCAAGAAGAGTTGAGTGTTAAGCAACCAAATGTAATAAAATTCTGCTACATACACGGGATAAAAAAAGCCCTTTAAGAATGGAGTTCTTTTTTTGGACGCTTACCACTTACTCTACCCAGCATAGAAAACATTTCTGCTGTATTATAGCCCAATAGTTCAAATTTAAGGTGCAAATCCAAACCATCAGGTTTTCTATATTTAATTAAAAAGAAGTATATAAAGGGGTACTTATGAAGTACCCTCCCCCTACTGCAGAAGTACCCCTCCCCCTGTGTAAATACAGGGCAATCCTATGTAAAACAGAGGTGGCACCTCTGTTGAACACAAGTGCTGCTTCTGATTGAAGTACCCCACCCCTCTAATCGAAGTACCCCTAACCGGGATTCTAGCGAACTATACCCACTACCATAAGTACCCCTGGGGCATGTATACCATTAACACCCTACTTATATAAGTACTTACCCCCACTTATGTAAGTGGGGTCTCGCCTCATTTTGTCCTAAAAAAAAACTTCATAACTTTTAATTCGTTCTAGTAATGTAATTCGATTTTAGGACGAGACAGGGTATTTTCTTTACACTCCATCCTGTTAAAGAACTTCCCTCTGTTGCGATCTTTTTTAATTTCACACCAGTGGCATCGTAAAAATGGGTAATATTTCTTGTGGTAATACCAACAAAAAACTAGCTACAGAGATATAGTTGATTTTTAATCTTTAATTACTCTTACCGCTTACTCATGCGCAGCACAGAAAACATTTCTGCGCTATCATATCCGAGTGATCGGGTTTGTAAACCCGATCACTCGGATTTGCAAGCTTACCTAATTTTAACTGTTTATAAAGAGTTAAAAGATACTTACAATCATTTATCTTTTCTATTTTACTAAGACTAACAGTTTGGTACTCCTCGGTTTTTTCCAATTGCCAATTACCACTTCTTTCCACCATGACTTCGCCATATTGATATTTCATTTCAAAAGTGCCATGCATAAATCCTTTACAGTTTTGTGCTTTAATAGAGCAACAAGAAATAAATAATATAAATACGTATTTCATTTTACTTCATTTTAAATTTTTAAAAGCTCTCTTATTATTAATCCAATTCCAATTATAATAAAGCCTATACCACCGCTTATAAGATTCATCGTAAGACCTGTATACTTTTTCACATGATTTCGGTAATAAATCAAAATAAGTATGCCAAACACGATTAATAAGAAACCCAAAATTATATTAACAAAATCCATATATCTGCAATTTAATTTTTTTCTTTTTCTTCTTCCGCTTTAGATTCCTCTCCGTTTTCGTAAAGGGTAGTATGTAACCCCCGATTTCCATATTAAATCAGTGAGATTGGGATAGAAGTAATTTTTTATGGTTAAGAAAACTATCCCCAAAAATAGATTCGTAAATGTGCCGTGAGATATACTTTGTTTCTCGAAAAACAAATTGTTCTTCTTGATAACCTTTTAATATGAGTACGTAAGGTTAAATTCTTACGTTCTATCCTATTGGTACAATACCGAAACACTTTATGAATTTCTTTAGGGATCAATCCTGGATAAATATTTAATCGGTCGGTATAAATGTTCTTAGGCTTTAATAACACTAATTTATCTATCAAAGGTCTGATGGTATCTTTTGTTTTTCTACCTACAAAAAAATCAATAATGTTCTTGGTCTCTCTTTCTATAGCATATGTAATCCAGACTACATTGTTTTTACTACCAATAAAGCTCCACAGCTCATCGACCTCAAATTTGCAACCTAACTTATTAAAATATGGAACTTTAATTTGATGACTAATTTTTAGCATTCTAGAGAGTACTGTATTTTTTGAAATACCTATAATTCTAGAAATACTCAAAATACCACAACTTTCTTTGAGTAAACTTTTAATTAAAGTATCTGTTGTGGTTTGATATGCTTTATAAGAATATAAATCTTGGAATGAAGTACAACAATCTCTACAGTAATAACGTTGTTTGCCATTTCTTTTACCTCGCTTTATACAATTTGGTTGGTTACAGTTTTTACAATTCATAATTGCAAATATAACCAAGCACCAATTTGACCCACGTAGCAATATAAAACCCTTATTTCATAGGTTCTAAACAATCTTAAGTAGTGTAAACAACATAAACAAGCCTCAATAAAGAGGCTCGTTTATTATATAAAATATTGATAATCAATCCTAAAAACACACTTTTTCTCAAAAGCACCAGTCTGGGACATTACCGTCACTTGGTGTTACCAATCAACCGTTTAAACAACATCAGGCATTAATGATAATTGCAAATCTCTTTTTTCTTTCTGCTGAGCATCAATAACAGCAACTGCTGCCATATTGATCATTTCTTCTACACTTGCTCCTAACTGAAGTATATG
The DNA here is from genome assembly GCF_900299525.1 of Aquimarina sp. Aq78. Classification (GTDB taxonomy): domain Bacteria; phylum Bacteroidota; class Bacteroidia; order Flavobacteriales; family Flavobacteriaceae; genus Aquimarina. The sequence continues at coordinate 629,491 of NZ_OMKA01000029.1, forward strand.
AGCTGGTTTATTCATCCCCATCATAATGGGCCCTATAGATTCTGCATTATTAATTTCGCTTAATAATTTGTAATTACTATTGGCCGAATCTAAATTAGGAAACACTAACGTATTGACTTTTTGCCCATTAAGCTTAGAGAATGGAAATTTGTCCTTTCTCATTTTTCTATTTAATGCAAAATTCATTTGCAGTCCACCATCTACAACAAGATTAGGGTAATATCTATGTAAATATGCTACTGCATCCTGTACTTTTGAAGCGGTAGGATGTTTTGATGATCCAAAATTAGAATATGAAACCATCGCAATCACAGGTTTAACTCCAAACATCTCTACTGTTCTTGCAGTCATTTGCGCTATTTTTGCCAATTCTTTTGAAGAAGGCTCGATATTAATAGAGGTATCACTTATAAACAATGGGCCTTTATCGGTCATCATCACATTCATCGTTGCAATACGAGTCGCTCCTTTGGCAAGCCCTATCAAATCCATCATAGGTTTAACTACAGTTGGATAACTTCTGGAATACCCAGAAAGTAATGCATCTGCATCTCCTTCATTAACCATCATAGCAGCAAAATAGTTACGCTCCCGCATTAATTTTTCTGCATCATAGAGGGTAATTCCTTTGCGTTTGTTGGTTTCCCAATATTGTTTGGCATATCTGTTTTTACGATCACATTCTTCATCTGCTTTAGGATCAATGATATCAACACCTGTAGGATCAAAATCAATCTCTTTCATTAGTTCGAGTATGATATCTTTACGTCCTAATAAAATCGGAAACGCAATACGTTCTTCTTTTACAGTCTGAGCGGCTTTTAATACATCCAGATGATCTGCCTCTGCAAAAACAACTCGTTTAGGGTTTGTTTTTGCTCTATCTAATAACAATCGTACTATTTTATTATCATTACCCATTCGCTCCAGCAATTCATCTTCATACTTTTCCCAATCAGTAATGGGTGCGGTTGCTACACCACTTTCGATAGCTGCTTTGGCTACTGCAGGAGGTACTTTGGCAATAAGTCTTGGGTCAAACGGTTTTGGGATGATATAGTCTTTACCAAAATTAAGACGTGTTTCTCCATATGCTATATTTACTTGCTCTGGAACAGGTTCTTTGGCTAGCTCGGCTAATGCTTTTACGGCCGCCATTTTCATTTCTTCATTAATTGCAGTAGCTCTAACATCCAGCGCTCCTCTAAAAATAAAAGGGAATCCCAATACATTATTTACCTGGTTAGGATGATCACTTCTTCCTGTAGCCATGATCACATCTTTACGAGCTTTAATTGCCAGGTCATATTTTATTTCGGGATCAGGATTTGCCATTGCAAAAACAACAGGATTATCTGCCATCGTTACCAGCATATCCGGAGTTACCAGATTGGCCATCGACAAACCGATAAACACATCTGCATCTCGCATTGCATCCTCTAAGTCATTTAGATCACGATCTGTAGCAAATTCTGCTTTTTCGGGAGTAAGACTCTCCCTGTCTTTACGAATTACACCTTTACTATCGGTCATGACGATATTTTCGGCTTTGGCACCAAAAGCTTTATACAATCTTGTACAAGATACTGCTGCTGCACCGGCACCACTAACCACAATTCTTACTTCTTCAATGTTTTTATTTGCAATTTCTAATGCATTTAATAACGCTGCGGCAGAAATTATAGCTGTACCATGTTGATCATCATGCATTACCGGTATATCCAGTTCTTCTTTTAATCGTCTTTCGATCTCGAAAGCTTCTGGAGCTTTAATATCTTCAAGGTTTATTCCTCCAAATGTTGGGGCAATATTTTTAACTGTTTCGATAAAAGCATCTACATCTTTGGTATCTACTTCGATATCAAACACATCAATATCGGCAAATATCTTAAACAATAACCCTTTTCCTTCCATTACAGGTTTTGAAGCTTCTGGACCAATATCTCCTAATCCTAATACCGCAGTACCATTTGATATTACAGCTACCAGATTTCCTTTTGCTGTATATTTATAGACGTCTGCCTTTTCCTTTTCGATTTCCAAACAAGGCTCTGCAACACCAGGAGAATATGCTAAAGACAAATCTCTTTGAGTTGCATATTTTTTAGTAGGAACGACTTTAATTTTACCCGGGGTAGGCTTGGCATGATATACTAATGCCTCTCTTCTTTTACTTTCGATACTCATACTAAATCAAGATATATGTGCTAATAAAAATAAAGATCAAAATACCATAACTACGTGATTTGCGGTTATGGTATTTTGATACTAATATATATACAAAGGTACAAGTCTGTTTGAGATGCGGAAATTAATATAAAGGAATCTTTGCGAAAAATCAGAATTGAGAAAAAACACCCTACATTTAACAATCTTATTAAAGATTTATCAATTAATTATTGATTTTACTGAATATTTCATCAGGATCCACAAGTTGATTTAATTTATACTTATATTCTACAGGCAGAAGGCTTAACCCTAGTTGATAGGAAGCATTCATCCATCCAAAACCACCATCGGGAACATATTTAAAATCAGACCCTACATTACCATACTCTACATCTACCTTATAAGTACCATTAACAACATCAAACTTTTCAGGAATAATACCATTATAATCTGCTGCATTTTTAGTGATCATCCATAGCCATCGATATATAAGCTCTTCTGCCAGATCCTGATACCCGTAGTTAAGCAGTCCTTTCCAAATTATCATTTGATGTGGTGCCCACCCAAACGGGTAGTCCCATTGTCGTTGTGGTGCATCTTCTGGAACATCATGAAGTGAAGCTTTAGAGCTTCCGGCAATCCCGAATTTACATTTTAGCTTAGGCAATAAGTACGCTATGATATTTTTTGCCTGATCAGCTGTGCATATTTTTGCCCATAATGGATAAAACCCGGTTGCCGATTCAAAACGGGTTTTCTTTTTTTCTAACAGATTATAATCAAAATAACTTCCTGTTTCTTCATCCCATAGGTATTGATTCATTAGTGCTATTCGTTTGGATGCAACATCATCCCAATACTCTGATCGTAGTTTTCTGTCTTCATATACAAATACATTATCAAAAAAATTCTTGATGATATATGCCAGATCTTTTTCATACTTATATAACAATGTATTGAGATCTACAGTAGTTAGATCGGCACATATCCCCTCTAATCTATATGTGGTATCATGGCCACTTTCTCTTACACTTCGATCATGCAAAAAATATTGATCAAGTTCCTCACTATCAATCTCTCTTTGCAGGTATTTTTTTCTAAATTCTTCGATAGATTGCGAATCGTCATTCTTATATTTATGTAATATGTAATCATAATGTCCCTCTTCTACTTCTGCTGTTATACCTATCCCCTCTGCATAAAATCTGTTTAATCCATTTGACGCTAATCTTTTTCCTGATTGCATCCAAACAGTTTCATATTCATAAATAGCTGTCCTTACACATTCCTCTAGCCAGGAGATGGGTGTTTGATCTCTATATTTTTCATAATATTCTACAACCATAGATGTATAAAAGGGAGGTTGAGTTCTTGTTAGATAATAACTTCTATTGGCATTTAGAATTTTACCATAATTCTTGATTTGATATGTGAAATTATCTATCATCCCTTTGGCAAGTTCTTTTCTGGCATCCAGCAAAAGGCCTATGTTTATAAAATAGCTATCCCATCCATACATTTCATTAAATCTTCCTCCTGGGACCAAAAACGGAACAGCTTCTTTTTTATGATTAGTAGTGGTTAATGCTAATCCTAAAATCCCAGGTTTATCATTTATGGATCGCACAAATTCTGGCGTTATTTTTTCGGGAAGAGTCTCCAGTATAATATGATCTATTTCTTTTGTAATTTCTTGATAATAAGAATAAGCTTCTTTATCATGAAAAGGAACATATAACCGTTTCTCTTTTATATTCTGTTTATCATCAGACAGAATTTTTTCAATACCACTTCGATCCAATTTTCTGGTCAACCGATCCCAATAGTGTTCTTTTATCATTTTAGAAATTCTAATGCCGGGTTGCTGTTTTACCTCTGCTAAAGAAATTTCTATAACCCCTTCCTGGTTTTCTTTTGCCAATTTTAATTCCTGAAGCAGATTAGACAAGTGATAGGTTCCCCGAATAGTATAAACTTCGTTACTTATGGTCTGTATTTTAAATTCTCTTGGACCCTGATCATCAATGGTAATCTTCTTGTCTTCATCTGTATCTTCTTGTTGAAGTAAACTGTGTAAGACATCTTTTTTATATATTTTAATCAACATTATTTCTTGTTAATTTGTGTAATACCAGCAATGTCAATAACAGTAAAATCATTGGTATTATCGTATAATAAAATGCTTGTTGGGCACCAACATTTTTAAATAACCAGCCTACTATTGTAGATCCTGTAGTGCCTCCTAAAGCAGAAAAAACTACAATAAGACCAGTCATAGAACTATGCAGTTTTTTGGGTAAAGCACTTAATACGGCAGAGTTTATTAAAGGATATATCGGGGCAATGCATAATCCAATAAGTGGAAACGCATATCCAATCCATGGTATATCTGTAATCTTCTGGATTTCCTGCACCTCAACATTAAGGGTTTTTGGTAAAATAAAAACTACCATAAGTATTGCTAATCCTATACATACGGTAAGAATATAAACCCAAGGTATTCGTTTTGATAAAATTCCTGCACCTATCCTTCCTATAGCCAATGATATTGCAAAAACGCTAGACATCATAATGCTTACATTAGGTGGAAGTTGTAATACCCTTTTATAAAATGTGGGTAACCATGTCATCACTCCTTGTTCTACCATCACAAATAAAAAAGCACTACCAACAAATACGATGACCAACATTTTGGTACATAAAAGCATCATTTGCCTGATATCGTCTAATAGATTTACCCCCGGAACTTCATTTCCTTCTTCAAATCTGATAAAGAACAGCAATAGAAATGACACAAAAATCAATGCCGCCAAAAGCCAATACACCCGTAACCATGCATCTGGATCATTATCATTATTAAATCCAGGAAACAGAAAATAAGCCGTAGCTATTCCTATCATAAAAACCCCTTCTATAGTACTCATTAAACTATTGTGGGCTCTTTTGGTTTCTGTAATTATCCCTATTAATGTATATACCGAAACTTTAACTAAAGCAAAGGATACTCCTATTGCAGCAAAAAGAAGTTTTGCAGACCAGAAAGAATTACCATAGTACATCCCCAAACACCCAATAAAAGAAATCAGTAACCCTGATAATATTGCTTTCTTATATCCTATTCTTGGTAAAAAAGAAGCGATTAAAAATGAAACCAATGCTATCGGTAAATCTTTAAACCATTCTAAAGTACTTGCCTCGATCTCATCAACATGGTAATTCTCCAGAGATTTTAAGATCACTATTCCTACGCTATTAAGGAGAATAGCAAAAATAAAATAGTTGATAAACAAGGATATTTTTATAGATATATTCTTCATTAAAAATAGTCGTGACTGGTTATTAATTTAAAACTGCCCGAGCAATACGAGCAGTTTTTTGGCTCCAAACAATTAAAAATCTATTGCTACAGATAATCTATACGCTCGACCCAAAATTGGCCGTGCCAGAAAGACATCATCATTAGCATTAGTTGTTCCTCTTGGGTTACCTTCTGTTAATCCTATTTCATTAAACAGATTAGAAGCATCAAACCCAAAACGTAAGTTTTTTATCTTGTAATACGCTCCAGCATTAAAAACATTAAAAGCAGGGAGTTCTGTGGTATTAGCTTCATCCTGATATTTTTTTCCAAAATAAGACCATTGCGTATATAATCCCAGATCTTTAATAATTTCTACCTGCGGTCTCAATGTAAAATATACATTAGGGATTCTTCTGGCACTGTTTCCTTCATAATTAAAAGTTGTACCATCTGCATTAGCTCCAGAAAAATTATCATACTCTGGTTTTTGAACTGTAATATTAGCTTCTACTGCAAAAGCTTTGTATTTAGCATTAGCTTCAAGCTCTATTCCTATATTATTTACATCGGCAAATTTATTTTCTGAAGTACCATCTGCCAAAATATCTGTAAAGGCAATATTATCCATATTCATATAGAAAAAGTTAGCATAAATACCTATGTTAGACGAAGAATACTTAAATCCTAATTCTGACTGATCGACCTCGGTAACTTCGATAGCACTAAGATCAGAGGCATTGTCATAGTAAGATTCTTCTATTGGTGATCTAAATCCATGACTATGTCTTGCGTAGATTGCCATGTTATCACTAAACTTATAATTTAATGCAGTAGTATATGATAATTCGTCTACATCATAATTCCAATATGTATATGGATTACCATCTACAACAGTAAGGGCATCATCGGCAGTATTATCAGGCAGCAAGCCTAAATCTGTCGAAAAAAAGCGTGCATTATCGCGATATCCAGAATATTTATCATCGTCGTAGCGAAGTCCAAAATTAGCAGTTAAATTATCGGTAAAATTAACTTCTGCATCTATGTAAAGAGCATTTAATCTTCCTTTGGTTTGTGCATCTCTTTCTAACCAGGTAATTCTTTCTATTCCGTTATAGGTCCTGGAAATTCCTGTACTGGTATCTACCAGATTTACCAATCTTGGATTATCAGATACATCAACCAGGTAATTACTCCAATTCCAATATTGGTTTGATTTCCAATTAGAATAATAATATCCCAGGGTGACATTTATTTTTTCGAAATTAAATGAAAATGCCAGGTTGTTTGCAAAATTAGACATGTCTTTATCGATTGCCCAGTGATCTGCACGCATTACCAATGTATTTGGGTTCAAAGCTGCGCCTGTATCTACATATGTGTACTCGGCATTTGCTGCATCGGTTAGTGGAAACTGAGTTGTTCCTGTAGCAAAATCGGCTTGTGTATTTGGCCCTCCAGTACTAAAAATTGCATTATAATTTAGATCAATGCTTGTATTTCTGAATGTGTTCTTTACTGATACCACATCAGAGATCTGATATTTAAGCTCTCCTCCAATCGCATCTACATTGGGATTTACACCATCTTCTAGATCTCTTTCAAAAAAACCTCCTCCTATTTGAGGCACACGAAGTCTACTAAAATTTCTTGATGCTAATGTTCCGTAATTGGCATCGAATCCTTCGAATTCTTCTGGATTTCCATCGCTATCTCCTCGCAATGGAATAGGAAGTAGGAAGAGGTTTCTGTCATCCAGTTTTTTATAGTTGATCCTCGCATAACCTCCATCAAATTTATAGGTAAGATTAAATTTCATCTGCCCTCCTTTGTTCGCTTCAAATCCCGGGTCTCTAATTCCCTGATCTACTCTATAAAATCCTCCTATATTAAAAAGCAATTTATCCTCGATAATTGCTCCTCCAATATTGAGATCAGTTCTAAAAAGCCCATAATCTCCTACAGTCATTTTGGCTCTTCCTATTAGTTCATTTTGACCTGTTTTAGAGATAAAATTGATAATTCCACCAGGTGAATTTGTAGCAAAAACAGAGGCAGATCCTCCTCGAATAGCTTCCATTCTTTTAACAGTTTCATCTAACCTATACCAGTTATCTGCATTGGCAAATTGTAAGGCCCCATCTTCAAAAACGGGAAGTCCATCTTCCTGAATCTGAACAAATTCATATGCTCCAGCGGATGGAATTCCTCTGGCAAAAAGATTATTTCCTACCTCTCCTCCTGAAGTTTCAACCACAAATCCAGGGACTGATTGTAGTAGATCAGCAGTACTCTGCGGAGCCTTTTGCTCTATTTCTTTGACTCCCATTGTGGTTATTGCTACACTGGATTCTAATTTTGTTCGTGGATTAGAAGATCCAGTAACTACAATCTCATCTAATGAAAGTAGATCTTCTTCTAAAACAATATCTCTAACGATGTTATCTGCCATAACAATCTCCTCTCTTACGGTCTTAAATCCCACCGAAGAAATTATCAAAACATAAGTAGCATTGGCTTCTAGATTATTAATAATATATTCTCCATCAAAATCTGATGTTGCTCCTCTATTGGTTCCTTCCAGTACTATATTAACCCCAATTACCGGAACGCCCTTATTATCTTTAATTGTTCCTGATACGCTTTTTCCTCCTTGAGCAATGGAATCCCCTATCCCGAAAACTAAGAAGAGAATAATACATAGTCTTGTTCTCATAATTTTTTAAGTATTTAGTTCTCTGCAATTTCATAAAACCATAATGATAATTTATTTTTTCTTTAAGGTTCATGGGCTTCGAAATCGTTTTCGATACGATCGAAAACGATTTCGAAAGAACTATTCATTTAGGGTAAAAAGCCCATATAAAAGTACTTTTTTCATTCATTTTGTCCTTTTTCACTAACAAGAGAGGCTTTTCAAATTTTTATATTTTATTAATCTAATTGTATTTTAGCTTAAATTGTATATTTAATAAATATAACATTTAGTCTATGAAAGTTACTACTCTAAAAGATATTGCTAATGAATTAGGAATTTCTGTAGCAACTGTATCTAAGGCTCTAAAAGACTATCCAGATGTAAATAAAGACACCAAGGAAAAGGTTCTTCGGACTGCCAGAAAATTGAATTACTCACCTAATCAATTAGCTGTAAACCTAAGAACTAAGCAAACAAAAACAATTGGTGTTATCATCCCGACTACGGTACATCATTTTTTTTCTAAAGTAATAGATGGTATCATTGAAGAAGCAGAAAAAAAAGGGTATCTGGTTATCATCCTCCAATCTAGTGAGAAACTATTTCTTGAAAAATTACAAATAAATTTATTAATTGATAAACGAGTAGATGGTATTTTAATGTCTTTATCTAATAAAACTAACGAATTCGTTCATTTAAAAAAAGTACTGAGTCGAAATATTCCTTTGGTACTTTTTGATAAAATAGAACCTTCTATACCTTGTTCTAAAGTACGGATCGACGATAAAAAAGCTGCATACGAGGCTGTTTCATATCTTATTTCCAAAGGATACAAAAAGATTTCACATTTCAGAGGGGATCTTAATCCAAAAATTTCTAACGATCGTTTTGAGGGATATAAAGAAGCATTAGAAGATCATGGGATCACATATGATGCTTCTTTGGTGTATCTGTGTAATAACAATACAGATTTTGAAGATGGATATAACAATGCAAAGAAGCTAATACAGGAAAATCCCGAGGTCGATTCTATTTTTACAATAACCGATCTTGTCGCAATTGGTGCGATAAAATATTTTAATGAAAACAACATCAAAATCCCCAATGATGTAGCTGTTTTTGGATTTAGTAACTGGTTTATGTCTTCTGTTGTCTCTCCTACATTAACAACAGTACATCAACCTGCGCATCAAATGGGAGTAGTTGCCACCGAGATTTTGTTAAATGAAATTGAACTAAACAAAGAGAATATTCCTAGTCTTCATAAAGAAGTCATTCTACCTACCAAGCTTATTTTTAGAGAATCATGTTAACCGTTTTTTAATCCTCAAATAAAAAATCAATATTCCTTTTCAATCCAGAGAATTTGGTTCTTTTTACTGCAGATTTTTGAAACACTTTTGAAAATACTTCTTGTGTAATTTCTTGCCAATCTTTTTTTGACATCTCTAGCAGTTCTGGTTTCGGATTAAAAAGTGGTTCATTATGTGGTTTAGAAAAACGGTTCCACGGACATACATCCTGGCATACATCGCAACCAAACATCCAATCTTCAAATTGATTTTTATAGTGATTAGGAATCTCCTCTTTAAGTTCTATCGTAAAATAAGATATGCATTTACTGCCATCTACCACATAAGGTTCTACAATTGCCTGTGTAGGACAAGCATCAATACATGCTGTACACGTACCACAGTGGTCTGTAACAGGTGTATCGTATTCTAAATCAAGATCTATGATTAGCTCTGCAATAAAATAAAAAGAACCTACTTGTTGTGTTAACAGATTGCTATTTTTACCAATCCAACCCAATCCACTTTTTGCGGCCCAGGCTTTATCTAATACTGGCGCAGAATCTACGAAAGCTCGCCCATGTACATCACCAATTTCTTCCTCAATAAAATGTAATAACTGCTTTAGCTTATCTTTAATTACAAAATGATAATCGGTACCATAAGCATATTTAGATAGTTTGGGAGCTTCGGGATCTTTTTGTGTTTCTGAAGGGAAATAATTGAGTAATAATGATATTACACTTTTTGAATCATCAACCAATTTGGTAGGATCTAAGCGTTTATCAAAATGATTTTCCATATACTGCATCTCACCATGCATATTCTGGTTGAGCCATTTTTCTAAACGCGGAGCTTCCTGTTCCAGAAATTCTGCTTTAGAAATTCCGCACGACAGAAAACCCAAGCGTTTTGCCTCGGTTTTAATACGTTGAGTGTATTTGGTTTTAGAATTCAATTACACCTCTTCTTTATGATCAATTTGTTTTTCTGGATATTTATTCATGATTTGGATTCCTTTCTGTATCACCAGAGATGTAGGCAAAGTTATGTTTTCGCCTCGATCTGTAACCATAAAAAGATAAAATCCTGTAATATCTTTCACTTCTCCGGTCCAGTCAAAATCTTTATCCAAAACCCGTATCCTATCTCCTATTCTAACCGGGTGACTAAAAAACAAAATAATACTTGCGGTAAGATTAGATAAGATTGACCATTGCGCAAAAAAAGCAATGCCCAATACTGCTAAAACCGAAGAAATAAAAACACTAAATTGTTTAAGTTCTACTCCCCAGATAATAACCAAGGCAATCCCTGCAATAAGATAATGAACCAGATTGGTCAAATTGCGAATTAATTTTCTTCGATTGGCATTTATGGATTTTAGTATTGAGAATTTCCTGATTACGCTTTTTGTTATCAATAACACAAAAAATAATAATATTAATACTATAACGGTTAGTAAAATTTCATTTCTAAAAGCAATCATCATTTAGTTTATTAGCGTATTGCATATTTGTTCCTGCAAAAATACATAAAGAAGTTGTTTAAACTTTTTTCAATTCGCTCTTTTAAATACAAAATCATCATTTCCCCCATCAGTAAGTGTAAGTATATCACCTTGTAATTTATATGAAAATATATCCTTTGGAGGAGGAAAGGTTCCTTTTATCAATTTTATGGTATCATCTGTAATTTCTTCACTGCCTCCACTTACACATAACTTAGTCCCGTTTTGAACAACTACCATCGAATTTATATTCACAGTGGTTTCTTTATCAAATTTTAATGTTGTTGCATTTTTATCACAACCTATCGGAGTACTCTCTATGTTTTGATTGTAGCCCTGTTCTGTTGTACTTTCTAAAATCCATGTACCAATAATAGTATCATTATTAGTGTTTGGATTTGGATTTGAATCATCATCGCCTGAGCACGATGATATCATAATTGCCAATATAGCAAGTACAAAAATCTGTTTTTTCATAATCAGTTATATATTAAATAGTTACCCTACATCTACTAACATTTTAATACTAAAAAAAGTATTAGTTAGCACGTTTATTATTATTTATCTCAAAAACCAGAATACCAATTTTGGCAATCTGGTTTTCCTTAGTCTGTGACCTAACTACATCTATAATTAAGCATAGTCTAGTATGGGTTTCTACAAATCTCTGCACATTCTCTTGCCGACAAACCGGCACAGAGTATTTGTTTACAGTTATTGATCCTTCCTGCAAAAATTGATTTTTGAGCAATTTTACTAAGAACCTTAACCCCATTTAATTTAAGAATTTTCATGATTTTTATTATTTTAAAATTAGTATTCTATGAACATTTAAAGACATTCAAGATTATATCTATCTACAGGGTACTCGTACTTTAACCCATCTACAATATCTTCCGGTTAATGGCGGAAAGCCAACTGTATCACATAACCATTTCCATTGCCAACACGTAAGTATGGGGTCAGGAAGGTTTATATCTCCGCCTCCTATTGATTTTTGTGCAGTTTTGCTTAGGGTTTTAATTCCTTCTATTTTTAAATTTTTCATATCGTTATTTTAAAAATTTAATCTACCAGTTCCTCTTTCTCCTGTAGAATACGTATCCCATCCCCAGAAAAATGTGTTATCCAACCATCGATTTGGGTAGGATCTTAAATAAGTACTTCCTGTAGCAGAAACTGTTTGATATGATGGGTACGCATAGACATCATAATTTGTTATAAACCATCCATCTGTTCCTTTTAATGAAATTTTGGCGGATTGAATTTCTACCCAACTTATAGCTTGTCCCGGGTATCTTGCACTTAAATAATAATAGTCTGTTTGCCCTCTTTCTCGATCATCCCCAGCATTATTTAAACTAGATACCGAATGCGTATAGATTCCTCTACTAGTTCGAAACCTCACACTAGCCTTAGCATCTCCATCAGTTTCATTATTTTTTTGAGCTCCTGTCTTTGTACGGATTCTATAATACCACCTTGTACTATAACCTTTCTCATAATTGGTATTTACCGAATTCTTATTCATATATTCTGCAACTTCTTCTTCAAATCTTGCATCAGCATCTTCTTTACTTATATCGGCGCTATAACTTCGATGCAATATTGGAACTACAACTTCCGCATTTTCTTCAATCTTGGTATCACTTTTACCTGTTTTGCTCATAAAGCCTTCGGTATTATTTGAAATTTCGGGAATAACCTCTTGTTCCTTCTCACAAGAAGCAATTGCTACTATGCAAAATACTCCTACTACATACATTTTTAGATTTGTTAGTTTTTTCATTTTATTTAATAATTAGTTTTTTGCCTACTCTATTCACTTTTCGGCTACCGTGTTTACTTAAATCCAGATTATGCTATTCAAAAAATGGTTTTAGAAAGTATACTTCAGTTGTATTCAGAATCTAATTTCAGGAGAGTTTTGAGCCACTCCTCCTCCATCAACATAATAGGTCACATTAGTATCCTTTTTTACTTTTATTTGCATTCTTGCTCTGGTCAATGACCATTTACCAACTTGAAGTTTTTTGTAGGTTCTTCCGTCTAACTTTTGTTTCTGTCTGTCTTTCCCAAACCAGCCAACACCATATCTAACTTTAATTGAAGCATCGTTTGGGGCTTTAAAAAAAGCAACCCCATTGGCATTAAAAAAGCTTTCCATAGTTTTCCATTTCCCCTTTTTCACAAATTTTTCCCTAATCGTGGCCATAACTTATTATATATTTTATTTTCTTGCTTACTCTATACACTTTTCAGCTTACGTGTTATCTAATACCAATTATTTTTAAGCTTTAATTCTGAACTATTAATAGTTCTATTTTTATATTACATAAGGGTATATGTCTCCATATCCATAAGAGTATGGGATCATTGATTACGTTAAATTTTATATGAGAAGGTTAGGTTATGTAATATTCACAGTAATTTGATAATCTCCTAGATTCGAAGTGACAACACTATTAGTACTTCTTTTACCTGAAGGAAATGTAGCATTTACAATCCCAATTTTATCATTCTCAATATCACCTCCTTCTAACAAATCTGTTCCTAGCTTTAAAAACCCTTTTCTAATCCCCTCTCCTGCTGTTTTTCTTTCCTGAGAATTTAAGCTGGACGAACTTGCTACTTTTGAGGACAATCCTACAGATTTACCAAGAATATCATGAATAGGATCGGCTTCATATCCATTTGTTGATATTTTAACGTGTTGTGTTTTGTGTAAATGAAGAACTACGTTGTGATTTAATGTGCGTTTTCCTTTATCCAAACTTTCAAACAATCTCCATCGGCCATTAATACCAACATACAGATACCATTCATCCTTCTTTTTAAAAATTATTCCATCGGGATCTTTATCCTTCTTAAAAACAGCTTCTCGTACTGCAACAGTTACTTTTTTAATATGCTTAGCATCTATTCCTTTGGGATCCGACCATCCCCCACTAATTATTACTCCATAATTTTCTGATGGAATATTTTTCCCCTTCAGTGGAATCGTCACTCGTAACAATTTTGGATCATCACTAGGAAAAGGAGTAATTATTGGATTAATAGCACTAGCAATCATTTTCTTTACTTTGAATTTTGGGATTGAAGAATCTGATGGTTTTGGCGGCAGGTAGAGATCAAAAGTATAATTTTGATCATTGATCTTTTGGTTGATGTATCCCCCTTTTTTATTTATGTAAACGATTGCTTGATTAGCCCTGGACAGTCCTTTATTCCCCGAAAAAAGATCTGTCTCTTCCCGAAAAGAAACTACTGCTTTTGGAGGGTGAATTTCGGATCTGTGTTTTCCATTTTTAGGATGCCCACAGTCATAGATCCATCTTCCTGTAACTTGTATACGATCGCCAGGCATGGGTAATGACCATAATGGAACAAATTTAGAATCCCATTCGCATTCCATTACGGCAATCTTATTTTTAGCATCATACTTCCCATTTGCAGGGCTATTTAGGTAAAAGAACTGTTTGTCAGTTTTTACAAAATAGTTCCAGTCATAACTATGATGCCATGGTTTAAGAGGAAAATCTGTACCCGATATTCTGCTCTGTGTCAAAACACCTTTTATCGTTCGTATTTGCGCGCCGGTCCTTGAATCTCTTTTTGCTGCAGAGACCCAGGAAGGAACAACCTCTCCAAATTCTTTTGTTAAGATTTTAGGCAAGATTACAAGCTTTAATGAATTGCTTTTCCTGCACCCACACTTAAATCCATTTCCATCATTTTCTGAAGAAAACACCGAATGTGCTTTTTTTATAGATGTTGGTAAGCCAAAATGCATTTCATGATGTTGTCTTATACTAATTACGGGAAACGAAATGCCTTGTTGTTGGTAAATATTTCTTACACTTAATGCCATGATTCTTTTTTTAAGGTTCCAGGTTTTTTACTCTCGTTTCCAGATCTTTTAGTTTATCCAACACGTCAAGGTTTCCTACCATCAACTTTTTGTGTACTATAAAGTTTGATGTTTTAGAATCGAAAGTGGCAAGTAAATTGTTTGCGGATCCAAAGATTTCTATCTTTGTTCCTTGTAATTTTACTTTACTATTTGTCAAAACAATATCTGCCTGTTGTTGATTTGGCTGGAATACTTTACCTACTACTACCGGATTGATTTTTATCGCTGGTTTTGTCACTTTTGCCATAATGCTAATTGTTTTTGGTTATTGCGTTACTAATTATTTTTAATTTATCGATTGCGTAACCAATAAAATACCAGGTTGCTAAAAAAGCAATACACTCAAAAGCAAAGCTTCCTAATTTGTAAAAAGATTCTGCTATTAATAGTGATATCCCTAGTGAGGGAATGAATTCAAGAGTAATTTCCTTAAGCGTTAATTTTTTTAAAATGCGATTCATAATTCTTAACTTTTATATGTTTTATACTCTTTATGGAAGAAAAAAACCGAATCTTAACATCTATAGGAGGAAAAATGTTTTTTTATACCTTAGAGGAATAGAAATCATACTCGGTGGATCAATCCCTTATTGACATTTTAATTCATAGTAATCCTAAGGAAATAAGTAAATTATATTATTTACACAGGAGCGCTTTTTTTAATTTTGGAAAAAAATATGGTGTAGACCAAGACACCATGGCCGATATCTATCAAGATGCATTTGTAGTACTTAGAAAGCAAGCAATACAAGGAAAATTGGAAGTTGTGAACAGCTCTTTAAAAACCTATTTATTTGGTATCGGTAAACGAATGATTTTCAATCATTATAAACAGCATAAAAATACCGTTTCACTAGAACCAAAACTTCATATTGCCAACGATAACATCGAAAAAATCACATTTGATGAACCTGTCGAGCTTTCGTTAGAGCAAAGGCTTTTACAAACTTTTTTTAATAAATTAGGAAAACGATGCCAGGAGATGTTAATATTATTCTATTATCGAGGACTAACAGTAGAAGAGATTGCCCAAAAAGAAGGATATGATAATACTAATGTGGTGAGTAGTCAAAAATCCCGATGTATTAAGCAATTAAGAGCAATGATTAATCCCCCTAAACAATGAAACCCCAGGATCTCATATCAAAATATATTCAAGGCACCTTAACAATTGAGGAACAACAGGAATTTGACACATTATTAAGTGTTGATCAAAATTTCAGAGATGAAGTACTATTTCATACTAACCTTAAAAAAGTAGTAGAACATAAGGATGATGATGATTTTAGACATTTGCTTTCTGATCTTGAGTCTAATGTTAAGAAAAAAAATAAATTAAAATGGTGGTCTATAGCAGCTTCTATTCTTGTACTATTAGGAACCACCTATTTTTGGAACATCAAAAAACCAGTATCAAATGAAGAGTTATTCGCTACTTACTTTGAGCCGTATAGAAATATTCTTCAACCTGTAGTAAGAGGAAATGATCATAAAAACAAAATATCAGTAGCCTTTAATGCTTACGAAAACGGTAATTTTAAAAAGGCTCTTGACGCATTCAATACAGTATTAGAAACTGAAGAAAACGACACTCTTCAATTTTATAAAGCAAATGCCTTGTTAAAACTAAATGAAGCTGAAAAAGCAATTGTGATTTTGGAAGAGCGAGATAAAATTGAAAACTCGTTTAGTGAAAAAAATCATTGGTATCTGGCTATGGCTTATCTAAAAGTTGATCAGCTTAGCAAAGCCATAGAACAATTAGAATTACTAATAAAGATTCCTGACAGTGAATATAAAAAGGAAGAAGCTAAAGAGCTACTCAAAAAACTTAATTAGTTTTTTTCTAAAAATAAAAACCGGAACCAAAACCAATATCGTCATCCACCAGTATAAAAAACCTTGCTCCAAAGATTCTGTATTACCCGAAACCACAAATCCGGCCCAATAAAAAGGGTGTTTTAATGCGTTATCTTTTACACTACCGAGATACTTAAGTTTTGCTTGTTGCAATGCTCTATCTTTAGCATATCCTTTTTTCAAGTTTTTATAAAAATAGTTCATTATCACAGAGGTTTCTTTATCTGGCACTTTCCATAAGCTCATTACTGTGCTTTTTGCTCCCGCATAATGAAAAGCTCTTGACATACTCATCACGCCTTCACCTTTTTCTAATTTTCCGAATCCTGTGTTACAAGCACTAAGCACAATCATTTCTGAAGGAATTGATAATCCATAAATATCCGATGCCATTAAAATATTCTTATTACCATTTTCAGAAAATATAAGCCTATTCAACATTGCATTTTTTTTATCAATCTCTGCATGAGTGGCCAAATGTAGTATTGAAGAATTAGTAGCACTCGCAATAAAATTTTTAACAGAAGCCTCTTCACCCAAAAATGCTTTACCTTTCATGATTTTCGAAATACTCCTAACCTCGGTATCGCTTGAAGCAAAGGAATTATTATTTTTATATTTCGGTGCAAAACCACTCCATTTCATTTCTTTTGTAGTTTTTAATGACCTCTCGGTTAATGCTTTCAATACTGTTGCAGAACCCGCATAACTTATAGCATACTCTTCGAGCATATATCCTTTTCCATTATGCAAAACCTCAAATGGAACATAATTAAGTATGTTATCTGTTACCAATATCAGTGTTTCTTTCAGGTTCAAGTTTTTCAGTAAAGCTGTAAATATTCGTTCAGAATTTTCTTTGATATTTTGTTGGTTAAGTACTTGTTTTCTAAATTCCTTAATTGATTTAGTCAAACCCTTTATTATTGGAAACTTCTTAAAGTCAATAGTATCATTATTTATAACAAAAATGTATAGGTTTTCCTCTCCAGCAAAATACTCAATCAAAGTTGTATTTGTATCCAAATATTCCTTTTGTAATTGCGAGACTTTGATCGTGTGATCAGCATATTTTAGCTGATAATACCTAGGATAGTCTCTTTCAATTTTATGTAACAAATTCTCAAGCTTCATACTATACTTCAATCGTAAACTCATAGTAGAATCTATCTTGAATGAATGTGTTTGAGTATGTAGTACTGTTCTAATAGAGGACAATTTTCTTTTCAACATATTCTCCCGTTGTAATAGTGAATCAGGGACTCCAGCAATTTTTTTAAACTGTTTATCTTTTATCCCCGTTACCAATGCACTATTTCTATTAATTTCTGAAAATTGGAATGCTTTTTCCAAATACTTCTTTTGTTGAGTATTTTGAAACAAAACATAGCAAATCTCGATTGCCTTATCAAAATAATCTGGGTTTTTACGTCCTACATTTATCAAGGATCGATCAGTAGTATATTGCTTTTTGATTTCACGAATATTTTGGATCATCAAATCCATGTTTTTATACGATTCCTCAACTGATTTTATTGTTTTTGAATTCGTATATTGGGTTAAAGCAATACAATTATTAAGATGTATCGCTTCTACTACCAGTAAAGGAAAATCATGCTCTCCTTTAGTATACAAGGCAAGATGTTTTTGAATTATTGTAAAAGCTTTTTTATGATTTCCTTGTTTAAACAAAGCTTCTGCTAATAATAGCTCACTTTTTAAGACATACCTATGATTTTTATAAAAGTGATTCGAAAAATTAATGAATGCCTTAGTGTAGAAATCTATTGCTTCTCTATACTTCTTTTGCTTCATATGCATATCGCCCAAACCTTGATAACACTCTGCTTCCTGAAACTTAGAATCCATTTTTTCACTTCTTCGTAATGCTTCTTTATAGTATTTTTCGGCTTCTACATAGTCGACAAGCTTCACGTAAGTATCAGCAATTGATGTTAGATTCTGTATTGGAAACCAATTATATACTCCATAAGATTTTTCTCTAATTTGTAATGCTTTCTTATCAAAATCTAAAGATATTGTATACTCTCCTTTTAACTTTAAATATCTAACATACCAAGCTTGTATATTTGCAGTATTAAGATGATTCTCCCCATAAATAATCATTGCTTTTTTTAAAGCCTTATCGATATACTCTTCTGCTTTTTCTAAATCATTTTTCTTAGAATAAATACCACTAATAGCGGTATAAATATCTGTAATAAAGCCTACCTCTTCGCCTTGGTTTCTAAGATCGTACGCAGCTGATTTTTGATAAAATTCTATAGCTTTATCATAATCTCCCAAGGCCTCATTTACAACTCCTATATTAAAAGTTGTTATTGCCAGATCATATAAATTAGCCTTGTTTTCTAACTTAAGCTGATATGCTTTATTATAATAATTATGTGCTTTATTAAAATCTCCTTTCAATAAATAGGCGCTTCCCAAATTATTTAATAATTCTGCTCTATTTAAATCTGAAATCGAATACTCGGAAAGATTTAATGTTTTCTTTATCAATTGTACCGCTTCATCAAATCGACCAATAGTCCATAAAATGTTACTTCGTACAGTATATGTTCTTACAAGATTATATTTAGGTAAAGTTGATTTCTTTAATTGTTCTTTTAAAATTTCATCGCTTATCTGTAATGCTTTTGTAGTCAAACCATCTTTTCTATAAACGACAGCCTTTGTGTTCATTAACTCACCCCATAGACTGTCGTTTTTTATTCTTGAGGATGTATAGTTTTGAATAGAAACATTAATAGTTTTTAATGCTGAAGAAAAATTGTTTTTATAAATTTCGATATTAGAAATATACAATTGTGATTTTAGATAGTTTTTAATATCATCTTTCTCTATAAAATAGCGTGAAGCAAGCTTAAAATGAAGTATTGCTTCTTTATAATTATAATGAGTATAAGCCGCAACTCCTTTTTGATATGCTTCACCTTCTTGTAACGAAAAGACAGATGAGCTTATCAAAAAACATAAATGAAAGATCAGTAATTTCTTCATTTAATACGTCATTAAATAATCAAATTGGTATAAGATAAAAGTTTAGCTTAAATATAAAACTAAAGATGTAAACTACAATATGCTTATCTGTCGACAAATGTAAGCATTGCGTTTTCGGGCTTTAAGGTAATCAATGGTTTAATATCTACTTTATGAAGATCAGTACTTATTTTATACTTCCCTACCAAAGTACTTATAGCCAAAATCATTTCATACATCGCAAAATTGTTACCAATACACATTCTGGGTCCTGATCCAAAAGGGAAATACCAATCAGAATATTCTTTTTTATCTATGTCGGGATGAAATCGATCGGGATCAAATGCTGAAGGGTTTTTCCAAAAACTTTTATGTCTGTGGATTTCAAAAAAAGAAACCAGGATAGTCGTTCCTTTTTTTAGTTTTAAATCCTGATAATTATCTTCTTCTATAGCCACACGATCCGAAAAATAAGCTGGTGGGTATAACCGCATTGCTTCTTCAATACACTGTTTTGTATATCGAAATTTTGCTATATGTTCCATTGGTTGTAAATCATCTGGAGTTTCAGAAACCTCTTTATACACTTGTTCCTGAATCTCGGGATGAAGTGCCAGCAATACAGCAGTAAAGGTTAAAGCATTAGATGTAGTTTCATGACCCGCCACAAATAGAATTAGAATTTCATCTATCAACTGTTCATTACCCATCACACTACCATCATCATATTTGGATGTTAATAACATATCCAACAGATCATTATATACTTTATCCGAGTTTCTTCTTTCTTCTATAATTGTATTAAGAATATCTCTTGCTTCCTGAGTTAGCTTGAGTGTATTTTTGATTTTTCCACTCAAATAAAACCACCATCGTTTATAAGGCTGTCTTATTTCCTGTACTAATGATTTCTGAGCTGCTTCTGTTATATATTGCAATCGTGAAATGGTATCTCCTTGGGTATCTGTATAACCAAATAATGATTTTGCAACTACCTTAAAGGCCAAATCACTCATTACAGGAAAAATATCGATCTCTTTGTTAGAGGGTATCCTAAGGAATTCTTCCTGAATTACTTCTTTGATCGTATCTATCAAGGATTCCAGCTTTTTTTTATGAAAAGCAGGTTGAATTAAACGTCTTTGTTTTAACCATTTTTCTCCTGTAGAAGTTAATAATCCTTCTCCTACATACTTTGCCAGATCTTTAGTTTGTAATTCGGATTTACTATATCGTCTATGTTGTTTTTGCAACATATGTTTTGCAAAACCTGCATCACGAGTAAAAATAGCGGTTTTACCAAATCCTAATTGAACTTTAAAAGTGTCTCCATGCTTTTCAAAATTTTCATGATGAAAAGGAAGTGGATTTTTAAGAATACGACTTGCATTATTAAGAACTCTAAAAAAAGAAACTATGGGGAGATTGGTATTCATTTTACTGTGGTCTTGTATTAAATTGAGAACTAATAATTATTAAAATAATCCTCCTTGAATTCCTCCTTTTACTCTTCCCAGATGTTTATAGGCTGCTTCTGTTACTTCTCTACCTCTTGGTGTACGCATAATAAATCCTTGCTGAATCAGGAAGGGCTCGTATACCTCTTCTATAGTCTCTGGACTTTCACTAACCGCAGTTGCTATTGTAGTTAATCCTACCGGGCCTCCTTTAAATTTATCAATCAAAGTCAATAAAATTTTATTATCCATCTCATCCAAACCGTGGGCGTCTACATTAAGTGCTTTTAAGGCAAATTTTGAGATTTCGATATCTATCTTTCCATTTCCTTTAATTTGTGCAAAATCGCGCACTCTACGCAATAAAGCATTAGCTATTCTAGGTGTTCCTCTACTCCTACCTGCTATTTCGATAGCAGCTTCCATAGAAATGGGCACATTAAGTATATGAGCACTACGCTGTACTATGGTAGACAAGAGTTCTGTCGTATAATATTGTAATCGGGACTGAATCCCAAAACGAGCTCTCATAGGTGCCGTTAATAATCCTGAGCGTGTTGTTGCTCCAACCAGAGTAAATGGATTCAAATTAATTTGAACTGTACGTGCATTAGGGCCGCTCTCGATCATAATATCGATCTTATAGTCTTCCATTGCAGAATACAAATATTCTTCTACTATAGGGCTTAATCTGTGAATTTCGTCTATAAATAATACATCTCTATCATCAAGATTTGTTAATAATCCCGCTAGATCTCCGGGTTTATCCAAAACTGGGCCCGAAGTAACTTTAATTCCTACTCCTAATTCATTGGCGAGAATATGAGCTAATGTGGTTTTACCCAAACCAGGAGGGCCATGAAAAAGGGTATGATCAAGAGCTTCATCTCTTAAATTTGCTGCTTGAACAAAAATCTTCAAATTTTCTAAAACCTGATCCTGACCAGCAAAATCATCAAAGGCAAGAGGCCTTAATGCTCTTTCTATATCCAGGTCTTCGCTAGAAAAGTTTTCGTTTGTTGGATCAAGGTTTTCGTTCATTTATAAAGTCTCTTTATCATTGATCCGATAGCTTTATATCGGTATTAATTTTACTACTACTATTTAATCCGGGTTTAATTGATAACACCAGAGTGTCATTAACAAATATAGTAAAAAGAGCTCCCGATCAACTTCGAATACCCGTTAATTAATAGGAATAGATCAGAAAAGAAAAAGCCTTTTCACAAAAATGAAAAGGCTTGATATATTTTTAAAATACATATATTAATGATGCATTTCTTCTTCTCCTTCTTGTAATGGAATAATCTGAGAGACAAAATCTTGTCCTGCAATTACATATTCACCATTTTCATTTGTCTTACTATAGTCATAAGGCCATCTGTGTACATGAGGAATATCTCCTGGCCAGTTACCATGCATATGCTCTACTGGTGTAGTCCATTCTAAAGTATTCGATTTCCATGGATTTTGAACTGCTTTCTTTCCGTAGAAAATAGAGCTGATAAAATTATACAAGAATACTAATTGCCCAACAGCTGCAAAAATAGCGAAAATTGTAATCAACACATTGGTATCTGTTAAATCATCAAAATACGGGAAATTAGAATTGGTATAGTAACGTCTTGGTAATCCAGCCATTCCTACAAAATGCATTGGGAAGAATACTCCATATGCTCCGATTGCGGTAATCCAAAAATGAACATACCCCAAGTTCTTATTCATCATCTTGCCATACATCTTAGGGAACCAATGGTATACTCCTGCGAATAATCCATATAGTGCTGAAATACCCATCACCAGGTGAAAATGTGCTACTACAAAATAAGTATCATGAACATTAATATCTAATGTACTATCTCCAAGGATAATTCCTGTAAGACCTCCAGTAATAAATGTTGATACTAATCCTATTGAGAATAACATTGCGGGATTAAACTGCAGATTACCTTTCCATAGGGTGGTAATATAATTAAATGCTTTTACTGCTGAAGGGATAGCAATCAATAAGGTTGTAAATGTAAATACAGAACCTAAGAAAGGATTCATACCAGATACAAACATATGGTGACCCCAAACAATTGTAGATAAAAATGCAATTGCTAAAATAGAAGCAACCATCGCACGATACCCAAATATAGGTTTACGGGCATTTGTAGCTATAATCTCTGAGGTAATACCTAGAGCAGGTAGTAATACAATATATACTTCTGGATGTCCTAAGAACCAGAATAAGTGTTCAAAAAGAACCGGAGAACCTCCTTGGTTATGCAGTACTTCTCCTTGTATATATATATCACTTAAATAGAAAGAAGTACCAAAACTTCTATCCATAATTAACAATAATGCTGCTGATAATAATACCGGAAACGAAACAATACCAATAATAGCCGTTACAAAGAACGCCCAGATTGTCAAAGGTAAACGTGTCATCGACATTCCTTTGGTTCGTAAGTTAATTACGGTTACTACATAATTCAAAGAACCAAGTAAAGAAGAAGCAATGAATATCGCCATAGAAACTAACCATAGTGTCATCCCTGTTCCAGAACCTCCTATAGCTTGTGGCAATGCACTTAAAGGAGGATAAATTGTCCATCCTGCTGATGCGGGTCCTGCTTCTGCAAATAACGACAATACCATGATAACACTACTTAGAAAGAATAACCAGTATGATATCATATTTAAGAATCCAGAAGCCATATCACGAGCTCCAATCTGTAATGGAATAAGAAGGTTACTAAATGTACCACTCAATCCTGCTGTTAATACAAAAAATACCATTATAGTACCATGTATTGTAACCAAAGCCAGATAAATCCCCGGATCCATAATTCCATCCTCGCCAAATTTACCTAATAGAATTTCATAAATGGTAAACTGGTGGTCTGGCCATGCCAATTGCATTCTAAATAATAAAGACATTGCAATACCAATAATACCCATAATCAAACCAGTAATCAAGTACTGCTTAGAGATCATCTTGTGATCCTGACTAAAAATATATTTGGTAATAAATGTTTCTTTATGATGTCCGTGATCGTCGTGATCGTGATCGTGGTTATCTCCTTGAGTTACTGACATAACGCTATTTCTTTTTAATATAATATATTAATTTTCTTCTTTCTTAGTTGCTTGCTTGAGCTGATAATTGCTCACCAAAGGTAGGTTGTGTTTTTAACCATGCCTTATAATCTTCTTCGGATTCTACTATAATCTTCATTTGCATATTATAATGTGATACTCCACATATCTTATTACACAACAGGTAGTATTCGAATGTATATTCTTCTAAAGCCTCATCTCCAGCAGCTACTAGTTTCTTGCTTTTTTCTCTTCTTATTTTATTAATTGTAGCTACTTTTTCTACCATAAATTCGCTATTTCTCATTTCGTCAGAAGTAACAGTTGGTGTGTAAGCAAACTCTGTAATCATACCAGGTACAACATTCATCTGTGCTCTAAAAAATGGCATGTAAGCAGAATGCAATACATCCTGAGAACGCATTTTAAAAATGACCTTTCTATTTACAGGTAAATGTAATTCGTTAGTTATTTTATCATCCTTTCCGTAGGTATCAGAAACATCAAGACCCAAGGTATTAATTCCTTCTATAAAACGAACATTAGCTTTACCTAATTCATTATCCTCTCCAGAATATCGAGCACGCCAGTCAAATTGATATGCATACAATTCAACTATTAATGGGTCTCCATCTTCTTCATCAATATTCATGATATCGGTCCATGTAAACAGTCCATATATAATTAATCCTGCAAGTACAATAACTGGTATAATAGTCCAGATAAATTCTAATTTATCATTATCTGCAAAGAATAATGCTTTATTTTCTTTTTTACCTCGATACTTATATGAAAAGAAATGTAACAATCCTTGTGTAAGGATCTGTACAATCATGATCAATACCATCGAGATCAACATTAATCTATCATAATCCACACCATGCTCAGAAGCTGATTCTGGAAGGAAATATGAGTCATATTGTACAAAACAATATATGGTAAGCAGGTAAAGAAATATTACAAATGCAAGCATAAGCTTACCTTGCAAATTATTGTCTTTGTCGTTCGCTACTTGAGAGTTATCTGTTTTAGCTTGAGACAACTTCAATATCTTTGACATTTGCCACAACGTGATTCCAAAAAGTGCTATAACTACTAAGGTTAAGAATACAGTCATTTTTATCTATCTTCTTTTTTTACAATTCAAATTTTAATAATGGAAATGTTTACTTTCCTCTATATAAGGGTTTCCTTTAGGCAATAATGGAGCTTTAGTTAATGCTCTAAACACTACGAATAAGAATAGTCCTAAAAACAATAACACAGCACTTATTTCACTAATACCTATAAACCAGGATTCACCAACTGTTGCAGGCATTACCATATTATAAACATCAATATAGTGACCACAAAGAATAACGATACCTGCCATTACAACAAACCAGTTTACTCGTTTAAAATCACTATTCATTAATACCAATATTGGGAAAATAAAGTTCATTACTAACATCCCAAAAAATGGAAGGTTATAATCTTCTATACGAGTAATAAAATAGGTTACTTCTTCTGGTATATTAGAATACCATATCAACATAAACTGAGAGAACCAAAGGTATGTCCAGAAAATACTGATACCAAACATAAACTTAGCTAAATCATGAATATGACTATTATTTACAAATTCTAAATATCCTTTAGATTTTAAGTAAATACTTATTAAAGCGATCGTAGTAATACCCGAAACAAATAAACTTGCAAATACATACCATCCAAATAAGGTACTAAACCAGTGTGGATCAAAACTCATAATCCAATCCCAAGATGCCATAGATTCTGTATAGATAAAAAATACTAAGAAACCTGCAGATATCTTAAAGCTCTTTTTATACCACTTATTTCCTTCTGTATCTTCATCCTGCTTTCTTGAATATTTAACAGCAAAATGACGATATAGTAACCATCCTCCTAAAAATATAGCTGCTCTAATAATGAATCCCCAGCCATTTAACCAGCTAGATTTTCCTTGAATTAATGCATCATGAGCTACAACTTCTGGATCTGCCCATACAAACAAATGATTAACATGGAATCCTGATAATGCTAAGATTATGAAGAGGATAATTCCTCCTGGCACCAAATATGCTGTTATCGCTTCCATTACTCTAAAAAGTACTGGAGACCATCCCGATTGTGATGCAAATTGTATTGCATAAAATGCTAATACTCCCAATGCTATCATAAAAAAGAAAAATGCTGCTACATATAATGAAGCCCAAGGCTTATTTTGTAGTTGGTGTAATATATGTTCATAATGTGCATCTCCTCCATGAGCATCTTCTTCTCCGTGTCCTTGATTACCATGACCACTCTCTGCTACTTGGGATTCACCATGACCACCCCCATGAGCGTCGTGCGCTGCCATCATTTCTTTTACCTCTTCTACAGATCCAGGTCTTTGTCCAAATCCAACAATAAGACCTACAAGACCTACAACCATAAGGATGACAGAAAATAATCTTAATCTATTTGATAGCGTATACATATCTTTATAATATCGTTATTCTTAACTTTTTTACTAATGCACTAGTGTGCGTTACTATGATCTTCTGCTGATTCTTGATGTTCTTCTACTTTTGTTTCTACAACAGTAGTAGTAGCATCTGTATCTATTCGAGGCGTTTTCCCTTCCAGGTCTGCCTTTAATTTCTGTACATATTGGACAATCTGCCAACGTTCATGCTCATTGGTTTGGGAGGCATACGATCCCATAGAGTTGATTCCGTAATACATTACATGATAAATACTTCCTTCAGTAATTGCTCTACCAATATCATCATAACTAGGAACTCCTAAAATCTTTTCTCTTTGTACCAAAGGTCCTTTTCCATCTCCTTTTCCCCCATGGCAAATTGCGCAATAGATGTCATACAATTCTTTTCCTTCATCTTCATTTTCTTTTGTATATCGGATAGGATTCTTTAATGTATCCTTAGCAAGTAAGTAACCTTCTTGTGAGTTTTCAAAATCATATGGCATCCATCCTCTTGGTATTGAGCCTTCGGCAGGTAACATAGCTTCCTGACTGCCAGGGAAAACACCATATTCACCATAAGTTTCATAACTTATCGGTTCATACATATTAGGCATAAATTGATAATTAGGTTTTGAATCTTTTTTACAAGAAACAACGCAAATCATCACTACTGCCGCGGCTAATATTTTTATAGTATTATTCATTATTACTAATGGTTATCTTCTTCCTTATCTATTACTTTAATTTCTACTGCTCCGGTATCACCCAAAAAGCTAGCGAGTTGATCAACATCGTGATTTCCTGCATCTACTTCCATTAAGAAATGATCATCTGTAGTTCTTACATCAGGATTTTCGGCTTTTTTAAATGGCCATAGCTTACTTCTCATATAAAAAGTGATCACCATTAAATGGGCTGCAAAGAACACTGTAAGTTCGAACATAATCGGAACGAATGCCGGCATATTTTCGATATAGCTAAAACTAGGTTTACCACCTATGTCTTGAGGCCAATCTTCGATCATGATATAGTTCATCATCAAAATTGCAACCGTTAGCCCAACACAGCCATACATAAAAGATGTAATCGCTAATCGTGTATGAGGTAATCCCATTGCTTTATCTAGTCCATGAACCGGAAAAGGAGTATATACCTCTTCGATATGATAATGCTCTGCACGAACTTTCTTGACAGCATCCATCAGGATGTCGTCGTCTATATATAATGCATGTATAACTTTTGATGCCATACTTCTAGTTATTTTTAAGTTTTTCTGCCTGACCAGCCCAATCATCGCGTTGTGCTCTACCAGGGAAAGATCCAGTGATATTATCTAATAAATCGTATTCAGTTTCGGTCATTTTACTTACTTGATCAAAAGTAAATATTCCGATCTCGTTAAGTTTCTTTTCCATTACTGGTCCGATACCATTAACCTTTTTAAGATCATCAGCAGTTTGTGTTGATGGATCAAATGTCCCTAGGTTACCCAATAGACTATTGATATCTTCTTCACTTACTTCTACTTTGGTTTCGGTTTTTTTCTTTGTTGGTTTTTCTTTAACCACTTCTGCTTTACCTTTGGGAAGCTCATCTCTATGATCTTTTCCTGCTTCTCTTAGTTTCTTATATTTTTCTCCAGAAGATTTCAGAATTGATTTTACTTCTGCTTGTGCTATTACAGGGAACGTACGTGAGTACAATAAGAATAAGACAAAGAAGAAACCAATTGTTCCTATAAATATTCCTATATCAACAAAAGTAGGAGAGAACATCGTCCATGATGATGGTAAATAATCTCTGTGAAGTGATGTTACAATGATCACAAAACGCTCAAACCACATTCCTATGTTTACCACAATAGAGATAAAGAAAGAAAACATTATACTTCTTCTTAATTTTGGGAACCACATAAACTGCGGTGAGAATACGTTACATGTCATCATCGCCCAATATGCCCACCAATATGGTCCTGTTGCCCTATTAAGGAATGCATATTGTTCGTATTCAACTCCAGAATACCATGCTACAAACAGCTCTGTTATATAGGCAACACCTACAATAGAACCTGTAATCATGATTACAATATTCATCAATTCTATATGTAAAACGGTAATGTAGTTTTCTAAGTTTGATACTTTTCTCATTATAATAAGAAGCGTATTCACCATAGCAAATCCTGAAAAAACCGCTCCAGCCACAAAATATGGTGGAAATATCGTAGTATGCCATCCAGGGATCACCGAAGTAGCAAAATCAAATGATACAATGGTATGTACAGAAAGTACTAATGGTGTAGCTAAACCTGCAAGTACTAAAGATACTTCCTCAAAACGTTGCCAGTCTTTTGCTCTACCACTCCATCCAAAAGATAGAAGTCCGTATATTTTTTTTGTAAATGGAGTTATCGCTCGGTCTCGAATCATTGCAAAATCGGGTAGCAATCCGGTCCACCAGAATACTAGTGATACAGAAAGATATGTAGAGATTGCAAATACATCCCATAATAATGGTGAATTAAAATTCACCCATAGCGATCCAAACTGATTAGGTATTGGTAATACCCAATATGCCAGCCAAGGGCGCCCCATGTGAATAATTGGGAATAATCCTGCTTGAATAACTGCAAAAATAGTCATCGCTTCTGCAGAACGGTTAATTGCCATTCTCCATTTCTGACGAAATAACAGTAGTACTGCTGAAATCAAGGTTCCGGCGTGACCAATACCTACCCACCAAACAAAGTTGGTGATATCCCAGGCCCATCCTACTGTTTTGTTTAATCCCCAGGTTCCTATCCCTGTAGATATTGTGTAAATAATACACCCTATCCCCCAAAGGAAAGCAATAAGTGAAATAGAAAAGACAATCCACCAAGATTTATTTGCTTTTCCTTCTACCGCTGCTGCTACATCCAAAGTTACATCATGGTATGTTTTATCACCGGTTACTAAAGGTTTTCTTATAGGTGCTTCGTAATGAGACATAATCCTTTATAATTGAATTGATTCTTTAATTAGTTAATTAAGCTTCTGTAGTATTTCTTACTTTGGTATGGTACATAACGTTAGGCTTAGTTCCAACATGTTCTAGTAAGTGATACATACGATCATCCTCTTTAAGTTTAGCTACTTCACTATCCTTATCATTGATATCACCAAATACCATAGCACCTGATGAACAAGCTGCAGAACAAGCCGTCTGGAATTCTCCATCCTTAACTTCTCTACCATCTCGTTTTGCATCCAAAATAGTTTTTTGCGTCATTTGAATACACATAGAACATTTCTCCATAACCCCTCTGGAACGTACAGTTACATCAGGATTAAGTACCATTCTACCTAAATCATTATTCATGTAATAATCAAACTCATCATTGTTGTTATACAAGAACCAGTTAAACCTACGTACTTTATATGGACAGTTATTAGCACAATATCTTGTACCTACACATCGGTTATATGCCATATGGTTTTGTCCTTGTCTACCATGTGATGTAGCAGCAACTGGACATACAGTCTCACATGGAGCATGGTTACAGTGTTGACACATTACTGGTTGGAATACTACCTGAGGATTATCTGACGGATTTTCCATCTCACCAAACTCTGATAAGGAACTTCCTAAACCTGCTATTGCATCTTTCTTATTATTATCTCCTTCAAAACTGTCTTGTGAAGAATAATAACGGTCAATACGTAACCAGTGCATATCACGAGATCTACGTATTTCTGATTTACCTACAACAGGTACATTATTCTCTGCATGACAAGCGATCACACAAGCACCACATCCTGTACATGCATTTAAATCTATTGAAAGATTAAAATGATGCCCAACGGAACGGTCAAATTCATCCCAAAGATCAACTTCTGGAGAGGTAACCTCATATTCTATATGATTTTTACTCACTTCAGGAATTGCGTTCCAATCGTGCTTATCTTTTGTATTGAATATTTCAAGAGTCGTTTCTTTTACAATATCTCCACGACCCATTAATGTATTATGTAATTGCACACAAGCAAACTCATGTACTCCTTCTGCAGCCATAATAGAAACATTCTGTACTGCATTAAGGTTTTGATATAAAGAATAGGCATTTACTCCTACTATCATATCTTTTTTAAGTCCTTTAGACTTACCATACCCCAAAGCTAAACCAACAGAGCCTTTAGCTTGTCCTGGTTGAATAATTACTGGAACAACAACTTCAGTTTCGCCAACTGTTACTTTTGCATAACTACCGTTTAGAGCTCCATTTGCTACATTTTCATTGGTTAACCCTAACTCAGCAGCATCTGCTCTAGAAACCGTTAAGTAGTTATCCCAAGATGCTCTGGTAATAGGATCAGGCATTTCTTGCAGCCAAGGGTTATTAGCCTGTTGACCATCTCCTAATGCTGTTTTAGTATATAATGTAAGTTCTATTCCACTTGATTTCGCTACAGAAAGTCTTCTTGATGCAGCACTAACATCTGGTCCAGCCGAAGTTGGTACCGGAGCAGCTTCTATATCAGCCACATCTCCTTCTGGCGCTTCAAGTGCTTCTACCAATTCTTGTTTTGGAAGTACTGGTTTTACCAATATTCCATCATGCAAGGCTTGATTCCATGAAGTACCTCCTAGAATACCTGTCCATGCACTTTTTATATAATCGAGATATGTAGATGAATTACCTGTCCACTTTAATAAAGTTTCCTGGAATTGTCTTGCATCAAATAATGGTCGAATAGTTGGTTGCATTAAACTGTAGCTCCCTTTTTTCAACTCAACATCCCCCCAAGATTCTAAATAATGAGGTATTGTTGCAACGTAGTTACACAACTCAGCCGTAGCATCATTATGCATACTAAATGCAACTGATATATCTACTTTCTCAAGACCACTTTTAAATTCGTCTGCATTTGGCAATGAATACATTGGATTAACACCAGCAATTAGCAAACCACCAACGCGCCCAGCATTCATATCTTTTATCAATTGAGCAACTGCTTTAGCGTCTCCTTGACGGATAGTACGTGGAGTAGTTTTACTAAAAGCTTTACTATGTATTGCTTTATTAATTTCTAAAACTACTAATTGTGCATCCACATCCTGAATCCCAGTAACTACTACAGCATTGCTTCCTGCTTTTTGAATCTGCTTAGCCGCTTTAACTACTTCTGCATCCAGTTTAGAATCCAAAGCTCCTTTAGAACCAGATCCCGTTACATATTTATATAATGCAGCAAGTACTTGTTTTTGTTCTGATGGAGTAGCTTGTATTCTTCTATCTGCATTAGCTCCTGTTAAAGACATGTTTGCCTCAAACTGGACATGCTTAGACATTTTTCCATTTTTCGGGATACGCCCTTTGGCATAACCACTATCATATCCTCCTCCTTGCCAATCTCCTAAAAAGTCTGCACCAATACTTACTACTGTATTTGCTTTAGAAAAATCATAATCTGCCAGTGCTCTTTCGCCATACATCATTTGATATGCATCTAAAGCCTCGCTATTAGAAACAGCATCGTATACTACGTGTTTAACGTTTTGATATTTTGCTTTAAATTCTGAAATCAATTTCGATGTAGATGGACTAGCATATGTTTGTGTTAACAAAACAATTTGTTTACCTCCAAGGCTATTTAGCTTAGCTCCTACTTCTTTATCAAGCTCATCCCAACTGATATCTTCAGTTCCTTTTTTAGGTCCTTGAAGACGAGAACTATCATATAATGATAATACCGAAGCATGAACTCTTGCATTTGCATCACCATTAGATGTTGCAAGGTTGTTATTTTCTACTTTTATAGGTCGACCTTCTCTAGTTTTAATTAAAACACTAGCAAAATCATACCCATCTGCTATTGTAGTAGCATAATAGTTAGCAACACCAGGTACTATTCTATCCGGTTGAACTACGTAAGGTATTGATTTTTTAACAGGACCTTCACATGCTGCTAACGAAGCAGCTGCTGTACTAAAACCTACATATTTAAGAAAATCACGACGAGAAGTCGACGAATTTTCTAATGATGACTTATCACCTAAAAACTCATCCGTAGGAATCTCCTTAACGAATTCGTTTTGTTGTAGCGTCTCAACAATAGAGCTATTTTCGTTTAGCTCTTCAACACTTTTCCAGTATTTCTTGTTTGATGACATATATAATTGATATTAGCTTCTTACTATTTTTCCGTTTACGAAAAACAATTGTTTTATTATTAATAATGACATTTACCACATTCCAGACCACCCATTTGAGCAGCTGTCAATTGATCAACACCATATTTCTTAGAAAGTTCTTTATGAATTTTCTCATAATATTTATTATCAGCAATTTTCACATTGGTTTCCCTGTGACAATTGATACACCATCCCATAGTAAGTGGAGCATGCTGATACATAATTTCCATTTCTTCTACCGGACCGTGACATGTCTGGCACTCTACCCCCGCAACACTTACGTGCTGAGAGTGATTAAAGTATGCAAAATCAGGAAGATTATGAATACGAACCCACTTCACTGGTTGTGTATCACCCGTATATGCCTGTGTATCTGTATCCCAACCTACTGCTTTATATAATTTTTGGATTTCACCATCGTAGAATTCTTTAGAGTATTCTGCTGTTGCAGTAGCATCGGCCACTTCACTAATGGATTTATGACAGTTCATACAAACATTAAGAGAAGGAATCCCTGATGTCTTACTAACTCTAGCAGAAGAGTGACAATATTTACATTCTATCTTATTATCACCAGCATGAATTTTATGAGAATAGTGTATTGGTTGAACAGGTTGATACCCTTGGTCAACCCCTATTTGCATAAAGTATCCATACACAAAGTAACCACTAGCCAGTAACAAGAAAATAGCTGTAACCATAACCAAGAATTGGTTTTGGATAAATGCTTTCCATATTGGAGTTCTCTTTTCTATCTGTGGCAATTCTACATTATTAGCTTCTGCAAAGCTTCTCAGCGTTTTATTTACCAGAAATAAAACTACTAGTAACATTAGAAATACTAACGCCAATATTGCTAAAATCACATTAGCAGAAACCCCGGAGCTTTCACCTCCCGAAGCAGTATCACTTCCTGGCACAGGTGGTGGCGGATCAGCTTTAGGCACCATTACATAGGCCAAAATATTATCAATATCACCATCTGTTAACTGCGGAAAAGCATTCATTGCAGTCTTATTATATTCTTCAAAAACAGCAACAGCTTGCGCGTCGCCAGAAGCGACCATAGCTGCACTATTTTTTACCCATGAATACAACCATGCTTTGTCATACTTATCAGCTGCTCCAAAAAGAGCAGGACCAACTGATTTTTTATAACGCTTATGACAAGCCGCACAAAGTGATTTAAACAACTCTTCCCCTTTAGCTACATCTCCTCCAGACGAAGCTTCAGTTACAGCAGCGTTATCAACAGCCGCTTCATCCTGTGCAAAGACAGGGTTAAAAAAAGTAAATAAAAAAACAGTTCCTAGGATTAGGATTTTAGAGGCTGAATTTCGGTGTTTCACCTGTTTCATATTATCAAGTAGAATTATCGTCTTATTTTTGGTATGGTTTTTTCATTAATCTCTTAAAAAAGATATAAAACCAGCACTTTTAATTCGACGACAAAAGTACTATAATTAGTCGATTTTGGAAATGTTAGAGAACCGTTAACTGTTAATTTATAACAATTCTAAATAATATTTTTTAATGATTTTGAGTTATTATACTTTACCTTTGCATCAAATCAATTTGTAATGAGAATGTTAAACACCACAAACCATATTTTTCTGTTTGGTTTTTACCTTATAATTACCAGCACTTTAAATGCTCAGGATACCACAAATAACACTCCTGAAACTCCAAATTTTGTGCCCGTAAACATATTACCACAACCAGAAGCGTCTGTTACCATCAATCAAGATCCAAGAATAAAAATGCTACTTGACATAAAATCTAAAATGGAAAAAGATGGAGAATTTAGTGATCGTTACAAGATTCAGCTATATTATGGAAACTTAAATAAGGCAAATGAGATCATAAGAGCATCAAAAGATGCATTTCCGAAATGGAGTTCATCGATCCAATGGGAAACACCTAATTACAAAGTATGGATGGGAAACTATCGCACAAGACTTGAAGCTGACAGAGCATTAAAAGAAGTGCACACTAAATTCCCTAATGCATTCATATTTAGACCTGAAAAAAAATAAGCATTCTTTTTTATTCATAAAAAACAAAACCCGATGTTTTCACATCGGGTTTTATTATTTATTATATGTTCTAAGCATTATAACTTCTTCTTCACCGCTACTTCTTGGTAAGCCTCTACTATATCACCTTCTTTAATATCATTATAGTTCTTAATCTGCAGACCACAATCATATCCTTTCGCCACTTCTTTTACGTCATCTTTAAATCTTTTTAAAGAAGCAAACTCACCGGTATACACTACAACACCTTCTCGAATCAAGCGTATGCCAGAATTTCGGAAAAGCTTACCTGTAAGAACCATACATCCTGCAATTGTACCAACTTTAGAAATCTTGAATGTTTCTCTAATTTCTGCAGTTCCTGTAATCTCTTCCTTCATTACCGGAGAAAGCATACCTTCCATTGCATCTTTAAGATCATTAATAGCATCATAAATAATCGAATATGTTCTGATATCGATTTCTTCTTTATCAGCGACTTGTCTCGCATTACCTGCTGGCCTTACATTAAATCCAATAATAATAGCATCAGATGCAGATGCAAGTAACACATCACTTTCTGTGATCGCCCCCACTGCTTTATGAATGATATTTACATGAATCTCTTCTGTGGATAGTTTCTGGAATGAATCTGTCAATGCTTCTACAGAACCATCAACATCTCCTTTAAGAATAATATTAAGTTCTTTAAAGTCTCCTAAAGCAATTCGACGTCCGATCTCATCCAGTGTAATATGTCGTTGTGTACGTACAGATTGTTCTCTATGTAATTGCGCTCGTTTTGAGGCGATATCTTTAGCCTCTCGCTCATCTTCTAACACACTAAACTTATCCCCTGCTTGTGGAGCACCGTCTAATCCAAGAATTGAAACTGGCGTAGAAGGCCCTGCTTCTTTCACGCTATTTCCTCGTTCATCCTGCATTGCCTTAATCTTACCGCTATTTTTACCAGCAAGAACATAATCTCCTATTTTAAGTGTACCTGTTTGTACTAAAATAGTAGAAACATAACCACGTCCTTTATCCAAAAACGCCTCGACAACTGTACCAGACGCCAGTCGATTTGGATTTGCTTTAAGCTCTAATATTTCAGCTTCAAGAAGTACTTTTTCAAGTAATTCTTTAACTCCTAATCCAGTTTTAGCAGAAATATCATGGGATTGGATTTTTCCTCCCCAATCTTCTACTAATAAATTCATAGAAGCCAGTTTTTCTTTTATCTTTTCAGGATTTGCTTCTTGTCTATCTACCTTATTAATTGCAAATACAATTGGAACTCCTGCTGCCTGAGCATGACTAATCGCTTCTTTAGTCTGTGGCATCACATCATCATCTGCAGCAATTACAATAATAGCTAAATCCGTTACTTGTGCACCACGTGCACGCATCGCAGTAAACGCTTCGTGACCTGGTGTATCTAAAAATGCTATTTTTTGTCCACTTTCTAACTGTACTCCATAAGCCCCGATATGCTGGGTAATCCCACCACTCTCTCCGGCTATTACATTTTCTTCTCGAATATAATCAAGTAAAGATGTTTTACCATGATCAACATGTCCCATAACAGTTACAATAGGAGCTCTTTCTACTAAATCTTCAGGAGCATCTACAATTTCTTCTATTGATTCCTCAATATCTGCAGTTACAAAATTAACTTCATAACCAAATTCATCTGCAACGATAGAAAGGGTCTCTGCATCTAAACGTTGATTCATTGTCACCATTATTCCTAATGACATACAAGCCGAAATAATATCAGTAGTCGCTACATTCATCATCGTAGCAACTTCAGAAGCTGTAACAAATTCTGTTACTTTAAGCACTTTGCTTTCTTGCTCTTGTTGTGCTACATCATCTTCCGCTTTCTGGCGGTGTTGATCTCTCTTATCTCTACGATACTTTGCCGCTTTTGATTTATTAGATTTCCCTTGTAACTTCTCAAGAGTCTCTCGCACTTGTTTTTGTACTTCTTCTTCGCTTGGTTCTTCTTTTACAATAGCAGGTCTTTTACCTTTTACAGGGCCTCTACCTCTATTTCCTCCTGATCCTCGGTTACCTCCGCCAGACTGACCTCCTGGTCTACCGCCTCCAGATTTTTGAGCACCTCCACCTTCTTTACTTATTCTTCGTCGACGTTTTTTGGCGGCATCTCCTGCATTTGAAGATTTCTTATCTGATTTATCTTCCTTCTTTTTTGCTGGTTTTTTAAACTGAGTTAAGTCAATTTTCTGACCCGTAAAATTAGGGCCATCTAATTTTTTATACTGAGTTTTAACCTTTTCTGGTTCTACAGAAACTTCAGCTTCCACTTCTGGCGCTGGAGTTTTAGGCTTATCTTTACTCACAACGGGCTCTACAGGTTTTTCTTCTTTTATTTCTTTTGGCGCTTGTCGCGTTATTTTAATTCCTTTTTTCTGAGGTCTATTTGAAACTATTTCAGGAGTTTTGCTTTTCACATCTTCCTTTTCTTTTACCTCTTCTTTCTTAGGAGCTTCAACTGCTTTTTCTTCGGGCTTTGCAGTATTATCTTCTTGTTTCTCACCTTCTAATTCAATCTTACCAACTTGCTTAGGTCCGCTTAATTGAGCTTTGGCTTTTACAACTTCTCGAGCTTCTGCACGTTTACGCTTTTCTTCCTGCTCATTTTCGATCTGCACTCGCAACGCTTCTTTTTCTTTCTTCTTTTCTTCTCCAACTTCTTTTGAAGCCACTTTTTTACTCTTATCCGTTTGAAATTCATCAAACAAGAGCTGATAAATCTCTGAAGAAATTTTTGTAGTAGGACGCGCATCTATCTCGTGACCTTTTGAATTCAAAAAGTCAACAGCCCGATCTAGCGAGATATTGAATTCGCGTAATACTTTATTTAGTCTCATTGTTCCTGCTTCAGCCATAAATGCCTTTTATTTAATGCTCAAATATAATTAATTGTGATTATTAATCTTCAAATTCAGATTTTAAAATTCTAATCACTTCGCCTACTGTCTCTTCCTCAAGGTCAGTTCGCTTTACTAAATCACTAATATCTTGTTCTAAAATACTCTTTGCAGTATCTAAACCAATTTTAGAAAATTCTTCAATAATCCATGAATCGATTTCATCAGAAAATTCTGTAAGTTCTACATCTTCCTCTACCCCTTCTCTAAACACATCTATCTCATAGCCTGTTAGTTGCCCTGCTAATCTAATATTATGACCTCCTCGACCAATAGCCTTAGAAACTTCTTCTGGTCTTAGCATTACTTCTGCCCGACTGGTCTCTTCATTAATCTTTATAGAAGTTACCTTTGCTGGGCTTAATGCTCTAGTAATAAATAATTGTAAATTATTTGTATAATTAATAACATCAATATTTTCATTACCTAATTCTCTTACGATACCATGTATACGAGAACCTTTCATACCTACACATGCTCCTACAGGATCAATTCTATCATCATACGAATCTACTGCAACTTTTGCTTTTTCTCCAGGAATTCTAACTACTTTTTTAACTGTAATTAACCCATCAAATACTTCTGGTATTTCTGATTCGAACAATTTCTCTAAAAACAGAGGCGATGTTCTAGACATAACTATGGATGGTTTATTACCCTTAAGCTCAACAGATTCGATTACTCCTCGTACATTTTCTCCTTTTCTGAAAAAATCAGAAGGTATTTGTCTATCCTTAGGTAATATAATCTCATTACCTTCATCATCCAACATGATAATCGCTCTATGACGAATATGATGAACTTCGGCAGTATATATTTCTCCTTCTAATTCTTTAAACTGTTTATAAATATTAGTATTGTCATGTTCATGAATTTTAGAAATCAAATTCTGACGTAGCGCTAATATAGAACGCCTTCCTAAATCTATGAGTTTAACTTCTTCTGACACGTCTTCACCTACCTCAAAATCAGGCTCTATTTTTTGTGCTTCAGTTAGTGATATCTCTTGATTACCGTCTTCAACTTCGCCATCTCCTACTACAATACGGTTTCTCCAAATTTCTAAATCTCCTTTATCAGGATTTATAATGATATCGAAATTGTCATCACTACCAAACTTCTTCTTTAGAGCATTCCTAAATACATCTTCTAAGATCGACATTAAAGTAACACGATCTATAAATTTATCATCCTTGAATTCTGAAAATGATTCTATTAATGCGATATTTTCCATATCAATATATTATAATTAAAATGTTATCATAACTTTTGCTTCTACAATATTTTCATAAGCTATATTAGCTTCTTTAGTAACAGTCACTTTACCTTTACCTACAGGCTTTGGCTCTCGTGTTTTCCACGTTAAGACAATTGCATCTTCGGTCACTGAGATCAACTCTCCTTCGATTGTTTCTTCGGTTGTTTTCACCTTAAGTTTTCTGCCCACATTCTTTTTATACTGTCGAACATGTTTCAGACCTTCAGAAACACCTGAAGACATTACCTGAAGAGAGAAGTCTTCTTCTTCTCTATCTAAATTGTGCTCAATTGCTCTGCTTACCGCAATGCAATCTTCTACTTTCACACCATCATCTCCGTCAATAATAATTTCAATACTATTATCGGGATGAATTTTACTTTCAATTAGAAATAGGGACGGATTTTCTCGAAGTGCCCCCTCTAATAAACTCTGAACTTTGTCTTTTAATGACATAAATAGATAAAAAGAGGGGACTTTTCGTCCCCTCATCCTGGTTTTTTAATTTCAACGGTGCAAAGATAGTAATAATATCTTATATACAAAATATCGCTAAGAATGAATTTATTCGTAAATTTAAGATATACTATAATAAGTAGCTTCTTACTTTAAGCACATAACTACCAATACGTTCTAAATCCAGAGTGATAAACAAATAACACATTTCAAAAAAGCAGTATTATGATCAAAAGCATACTAGTCCCAACAGATTTTTCTAAACAAGCCGAAAATGCATTAAAAGTGGCGGCTCAAATAGCGAAAAAAAATAACGCTAAAATCTATCTGTTACATATTTTAGAGCTCCCTATGCATCTTACAGATCTAATGTCTTCTGGGGCACCAGGGCCTGCTCCCGAAGCCATTTTTTTCATGAAACAAACCCATAAAAAGTTTGAAGAAGTATTAAATCAAGATTATTTAAAAGATATTGATGTCATTGAGACTGTGAATTTTGAAGATGTACTACATGGGATTATCAATTCGAGTACCAAAAATAATATAGATATTATTATCATGGGATCTCATGGTTCTTCCGGTTTTGAAGAATTATTTATAGGCTCTAATGCAGAAAAAGTGGTTCGAACATCAAAAAAACCGGTATTAGTAATTAAAGAAGATTGTGATATTTTTGGAATTAATGATTTTGTATATGCTACAAATTTTGATGATGAAGATAAACCATGCCTTTTAGCAGCGCACGATTTTTCTAAATCAATTCAAGCAAAGCTTCATTTAGTATGGGTAAACACAGCCAATGGATTTAAAACTACTTATGAAACCGAAGAGAAAATGAATAATATGATCTCTAACCTGGCAATAAAAGATTATAGCTTAAACATCTATAACGACAATACGGTAGAAAAAGGAATACTTAATTTTGCCGATTCTATCAATGCGGGTATGATTGGAATTAGCACTCATGGCAGAAAAGGAATATCACATTTTATTAACGGAAGCTTAGGTGAAGATGTTGTAAATCACGCAAAAAGACCAGTGTTGACTTTTAAAATTTAATGTCTTCACAACATAAAATAAAAAAGGAGCAAATAAATTTGCTCCTTTTTTGTTGGCCTACTAGGGCTCGAACCTAGACTCTTCTGGACCAAAACCAGACGTGTTGCCAGTTACACCATAGGCCAATACGTGTTTGCGGGTGCAAATTTAAAATTTTCTTTTGGCTCTGCAAACATTTTTTAAAATTTATTCTATTAAATCGCTAATCTATTTATAAAACAGTTGTTATAAGCGTAAAATATAAACTTCTGTTAAGCGTTTCCTAAAAAAACTAAGGTTAAAGTATTTTTATTACTAAATTCGCCACACGTTATATAACTGAACAAATCTTATGAGTACATTCAACTTCACCAAGTGGAATAAAATATTAGGGTGGATCGTTTTTGTCATCGCTTTATGCGTTTATGCAATGACGGTAGAACCTACTGCTAGTTTTTGGGATGCAGGAGAATACATTGCTACTTCCTCAAAATTACAAGTTGGCCACCCACCAGGAGCACCATTGTTTCAAATGATTGGAGCATTTGCCTCTGCTTTTGCATCAGACCCAACACAAGTTGCATTAATGGTAAATATGACTTCTGCTTTTGCGAGTGCTTTTACTATTCTCTTTATGTTTTGGTCTATAACTATTCTTGTTAAAAAAGTGATTGTAAAAGATGAAGAATTAACAGATGGAAAAGCAATGGCTATTCTAGGAAGTGGTTTGGTTGGAGCTCTTGCATTTGCATTTACTGATAGTTTTTGGTTTAATGCTGTAGAAGCCGAAGTATATGCAATGGCAACCTGTATTTTATCTGTTCTTTTCTATCTCGGATTATTATGGGAACGGGATATGCATACCTCTAGAGGTAATAAATGGCTAATCTTAATTTCTTTTATTGTAGGACTATCTTTCGGTGTTCATTTTATGGGATTACTCTCTATCCCAGCAATAGGATTATTATATTATTTCAAAAACTATAAAGAGATTACTATAAAAAATTTCATTATTGCCAATATCGTTGTTGTCGCAATACTATTGTTTATTTTTAAACTCTTATTACCTTCAACACTTAAATTCTTTGGTGCAGCTGAAGTATTTTTTGTTAATTCTATTGGCATGCCTTTTAATTCGGGGACTATTATTGCTGGATTAATAATCGCTGCAGCTTTCTATTTTGGAATAAAATACACTCGTAAAAAAAATTATATACAATTAAACACATTATTATTATGTGTTATGTTTATTCTATTAGGGTTTTCTAGCTGGGTTATGTTACCCATTAGAGCAAATGCCGGAACTGTAATCAATGAAAATAATCCTAATAACGCAAGAGAACTTCTGGCGTATTACAACTTAGAACAATATCCAGAAACTCATCTTTTTTACGGACCCCAATTTACAGAAATCTATGCAGGCCTGGATGAGAACAGTCCTTATGAAGATGGCAAACCTAAATATGAAAAAGATCTTAAAACCGGAAAATATATTATAGTTAACGATTGGAAAAATGCAAAACAGAATCTTGATGATGCCCATAAAGCTATTTTACCAAGAATGTGGAGTACAGAACATATCGCTAACTATATGGAGTTTACCGGACCAATTAAATTTACAATTAAACCCGAATATCAAGGTGAAGAAGAATTACTTAATGCCGTTACTCAATTTAGAAGGGAATATGCCACCGGAAAATTAGATAATGATGATTATAATAAATTTCTACAATCGTTTGGCAACTATATCGACGTAGAGAAACCTTCTTTTTGGGATAATGTGGTATACTTATTTGATTATCAAATAGGATATATGTACTGGCGTTATTTTATGTGGAATTTTGTTGGACGACAAGATGATAACCAAGGTAAACTTACAGATCTAGAAGGTAACTGGCTTAGCGGTATCCAATTTATCGATGAAGCTCGCTTAGGATCTCAAGACAACCTGCCTAGTGACGTTCTTAAAAATAAAGCTCGTAACACCTACTATTTCTTACCACTATTACTAGGGCTAATTGGGTTTGTATTTATGTTACAAAGAGATAAGAAAAAATTCTGGGCTTTGCTCATTTTTTTCTTGTTTACAGGTTTAGCACTAAAAATTTATCTTAACGAAAGACCTTTTGAACCAAGAGAGCGAGATTATGCACTGGTAGGGTCTTTTTATGTATTTGCCATTTGGATAGGATTTGGTGTATATGCTTTGTTTGATTTGCTTAAAAAATATCTACAACCCAAAATACTTGCTCCTATAGTTACCGTGGTTTGCTTATTAGCTGTACCTATACTATTAGCAGCACAAAACTGGGATGATCACGATCGTTCGAATCGATATACTGCACAATCCATGGCAAAAATGTACTTACAATCTTGCCAGAAAGATGCTATATTATTTACGATAGGAGATAACGACACATTTGCACTATGGTATGCACAAGAAATTGAAGGCTACCGTACAGATGTTAGAACTGTAAACACAAGCCTTTTTGCAACAGATTGGTATATCGATCAAATGAAAAGGGCTGCATATGAAGGAAAACCTATTCCTTCTCAATTAACTCATGAATTCTATCGATTCGGAAATAATGATGCTATTTACCACAAACCCGTAACTTCTGATACCATGCTTATCAAAAACTGGATGAGATGGATAGAAACAGATGACCCCAGAACCAAAGGAGATTTACAAAGTGGTAAAAAAGTAAATACATTTCCTACAAAACATATACGAATTCCTGTAGATAAAGAAGCTGTACTTAGAAATGGTATTGTAGCTCAAAAAGATGCAGATCTTATTGTACCTTATATTGATATTCATCTTAATGGAGATTTATTATTTAAAAATCGTCTTTTAATGTTGGATATTATTGCCAATAATAACTGGGAAAGACCCATCTATTTTACTGGAGGAAGTTATGGCAATGATGATTTCTTATGGATGAAAGATTACCTTCAATTAGATGGAGTAACCTTCAAATTAGTTCCGATTCGTACTAAAGTAAACCCACGAAATCCTTTTGAAATGGGTAGAATAGATACAGATCTCATGTATAAAAATGTAACCAGCTGGGATTGGGGCAATAGCAATGATCCAAATATATATCATGATCCAGAAACCAGAAAAAATGCAATTACATATCGTAGTAATTTAGCAAGACTTGTAGAGGTTTTAATCCAGGAGGATAAAAAAGATAAAGCCAAAGAAATTCTAGATCTGGCAATGGACAAGATGCCGATTGAATATTACGAATATTACACTCTGGTAGAACCATACATCTCTGGTTATTATGAAGTAGGAGAAAAGCAAAAAGCACGAGATCTTTGGACAAAACTTGCTAAAAAATACCAAGAGCAACTTACTTATTTTGGCAGCCTAGAGCTTAAAGATCAATACCGTCATGCAGAAGAGATTGTTACCAATGTAGAACGCTATCGTAGTGTAGTTGATCTATTGCTAATCAATCAGGATCGGGAAATGATAGAAGAAAAAGCAGATGAGTTTAACAGATACTTAAGATTGTTTACCAGACTCTACTCTGAAGATGAAGAATACAACGATGAAGAAGCCATACGAAAACAAGAAGAAGATCTAATTAAAGAGTTTCAAAATCAGGAAAAACCTTTAGATTCTTT
The DNA here is from genome assembly GCF_900299525.1 of Aquimarina sp. Aq78. Taxonomy (GTDB): domain Bacteria; phylum Bacteroidota; class Bacteroidia; order Flavobacteriales; family Flavobacteriaceae; genus Aquimarina. The sequence continues at coordinate 673,782 of NZ_OMKA01000029.1, forward strand.
AGACAGCATACCAAACTAATTATTAAAAGTGAGTCTTTTTGAGGCTCACTTTTTTAGTATACTCATGGTGCAAATAATCCCAAATAAAACTCCTAAAGTTATCAAACAGCTTTTCTCAAATTACACTTGGGATTTTTATGCAAATAATGAAAAGAAGCTATATTTAACTTTTGATGATGGTCCTATACCAGGTGTTACAGAATTTGTTTTGACACAATTAAATCAATATAATGCCAAAGCAACTTTTTTTTGTATTGGTGATAACATTAGAAAACATCCCGAGGTTTTTCGACAGATTCTATCAGAAGGTCATACTATAGGTAACCACACTATGAATCACTTAAAAGCCTGGAAAACCAGCCTGGATATGTATATTAACAACACTATAGATTGCCAAAATCTAATCCAGAAGTATTCCTCCAACAAAGACATACAACAGATATTTAGACCGCCATATGGGCAAATAAGCCATACTAAATTTAAAGCACTAGAAGAGTTAGGATATAAAATTATACTTTGGGATGTATTATCGAAAGATTGGGAACAAACAATATCTCCAGAAGAATGTTTACAAAATGTGCTCCAAAATGCACAACAGGGAAGCATTATTGTTTTTCATGACAGCATAAAAGCCTCAAAAAACCTTACTACCGCACTACCAGAAGTTTTAGACTATTTTACCAAGAGAGGATATGTTTTTGACACCATTAGGTTTTAAACATACTCTTTCATGAGACCTATTAGTGTATTAGCATCTTGCTCACCACTTTGTCTCCAAACCATCTCACCTTCTTTATAAATCATTAATGTAGGAAGCCCTTTAATACGTAAAGCTGTAGCCAACTCTTCATTCTTATCTACATCGATCTTTATAACTTTCCCTTTATCTCCAAGTGCTGCGGCTACATCCTTCAACACAGGGTGCATTGCCAGAGAGGGCTCATTCCATTCGGTAAAGAAGTCTAATAAAACAGGAACTTCAATACCTATTATATCTCCAAACTTTGACATGTTCAAAAACTTTTATGTTTGGGCCTTTTATAATCGGCCATTAAACAGTTGTAAATATAACACTTTCTGCGAATTAAGCATCTTTAGATCCTTTTCTCAGTTCAATAACTGTAATCTCAGGCCATATACCAACCCGTCCTGGGAAAGCATGAAACCCAAAACCTCGATTTACATTCAGATATCTTCCCATTTCGTCATACATACCTGCCCATTGCTTATATACATATTGCACTGGACTCCATCGTACAAATCCGGGAATTTCAATCCCAAATTGAAATCCGTGTGTATGCCCACTTAGCGTAAGGTGGTAATGATCCGAATGTTTCTTTACTTCATACTCCCAATGTGAAGGGTCATGACTTAACAACACTTTAAAATCTTCTTTGGTCACCTTTTCAGACGCTTTTGTTAAATCACCAGCTTTCTTAAAATTATGCCCCCAATTCTCTACTCCTATTACAGCAATACGTTCACCATCTTTTTCTACAAAAGTGCTATCATTAAGTAACAGATTAAAATCGATTTTAGTATGAACTTCCTTTATTGCTTCAAAATTTGCATCTTTCTCCTCCTGACTGTCCCAAGTAACATATTCTCCATAATCGTGATTTCCTAAAACAGAATATTTACCATACCTGGGCGTCTTAATACGCTTAAATGTATCTATCCAGTCATCCATTTCTTCTGCTACAGTATTCACAATATCCCCGGTAAATAACAATAAATCTGTTTCTTGTTCATTAATTAAATCCACAGCATATTCAATTTTAGCAACATCATCAAAACTTCCAGAATGTATATCTGAAATTTGTGTAATCCGAAACCCATCAAATGCAGCAGGAAGGTCTTCAAAATGCAATACATGACGTATCACTTTAAAATTATATTTCCCTCTAAAAATACCATGTAACAATCCTCCAAGAGGTATTGCAGCAATACCCAGCGCTAATTGACTTATAAATTTTCTTCGGTCCGGAAAATATTGAGTGGCTGTACCTTCAAAAAAAGTGTTGGTAAGATAATTATATCCCGCCACACAAACTCTAATGATATCTTCTCCAAATAAAAACAACACCATAATTAATTTAGGCACCAACGTGAGTAACAAAAGAGCACTAGCTCGTAATGTGTACTTAGTTGGACCAACACTACGGTCATAATTAGCAAAAACATAAATCACATAACTTAAAATAAGTAATGACAATGCCACATATCCTATTTGTACCCATTGATTTTTGGTGATAGTTCGAATGGCTTGATATGCATAAGTTTCAATAAGTATATATAGAATTATAGGAATTAACCAACGCATAATTTGTTTTACAGTTTTATTATTGAACAAAGCTATTCCTCCTTTTTAATTTGCAGCTATTTTTTAAGTAAAAATTAACGATAAATAAATTTTGTGACCGAAAAGCGTTAAAATCATGTCTTTATCGGGCATAAATCTTAACAATTTCTTTTAGAACTAAGATTTTTATTTGTAACTTCGTTTCATATTCCTTTTTAGGGCTTAATTACAATTTAAAAAATCATATACTATATATAAAATTTACTATCGTATTTATAGCAGTTGATACATTGTTATCAATTTTATTTTGGGGCGAAATGCCGTCAGTTTTTGACGGCATTTCTTTTTATATTTATTATAGTTTTTGACACTAATTTGATTAATCTTCTTTTTATATTGCATTTCTAAAAATTTAACTTACATCATGTCACAAAAACGTCTTTTTCTTCTGGATGCTTTCGCTCTTATTTTTCGAGGGTATTATGCACTTATTAAAAACCCGAGAATTAACTCAAAAGGGCAGGATACATCTGCAGTTTTAGGTTTTGTAAATTCTTTATTTGATGTTATAAAAAGAGAAAAACCTGATCATTTGGCTGTTGCATTTGACAAACAAGGGAGCAAAGATCGATTAGAAATTTTTCCTGAGTACAAAGCTAATCGTGATGAAACTCCTGAAGCCATTAAAATAGCTGTACCCATAATTCAGGAAATATTAAAGGCTATGCACATTCCTATTATAGAAAGGGCTGGTGTCGAAGCAGATGATTTAATTGGTACCATCGCCAAACAAGCTGAAAAAGAAGGATATCAAACCTATATGGTTACTCCTGATAAGGATTATGCGCAATTAGTTTCTGAGAATATTTTTATGTACCGTCCTGCCAGAATGGGAAATGGAATCGAAATCTGGGGAATCCCAGAGGTACAAAAAAGGTTTGAAGTAGAACGACCAGAGCAAGTTATTGATTACCTCGGTATGATGGGGGATGCTGTTGATAATATCCCTGGACTACCAGGTGTTGGCGACAAGACTGCTAAAAAATTCCTGGCAGAATACGGCTCTATGGAAGGCTTATTAGCTAATACTGATAAGCTAAAAGGAAAAATGAAAGAAAAAGTAGAAGCAAATGCAGAATTAGGCCTTCTTTCTAAAAAACTTGCAACCATTATTTTAGATTGCGATGTAACCTTTAATGCCGATGATTATGAACTCACAAAACCTGATGCACAAAAAGTACACACGATTTTTGAAGAGTTAGAGTTTAGAAGACTTGCAGATCAGTTTGTTAAGATTTTTTCGGGAGAAGCAACAACTACATCTGCCCAAGCTGCAAGCAGTTCTGCTACAAAAAAGAAAACAACACAAGCCGGAGCAGGTCAATTTTCATTATTTGGCGAAGCAGAGGAATCTGGTGAAGCCGTTTCTTTTTCCAGTAGAAAAACAATCACTAATACCGAGCATTTTTATCAAAGTATTGCCCCGGGAATGGCAATGAAGTTATTCCTTCAGAATTTATTAAAACAAGAGAATGTTTGTTTTGATACTGAAACCACAGGTCTTAACCCACTAACTGCAGAGCTGGTAGGGATTGCTTTTTCCTGGGAAGCAGGAAAAGGTTTTTATATTCCTTTTCCCGAAGATCGTAACGAGGCACAAGAGTTGATCGAACAACTACGACCTTTCGTTGAAGCCGAACATATTACAAAAATTGGTCAGAATCTAAAATATGATATCAAAGTTCTGGCAAAATATAATATCGAGGTCAAAGGAACGCTATTTGACACGATGTTAGCGCATTATCTCATTAATCCGGATATGAGACACAACATGGATGTACTTGCCGAAACCTACCTCAATTACACCCCTGTTTCTATTACCGAATTGATTGGTAAAAAAGGTAAAAATCAGTTATCCTTCAGACAAGTACCAATTGACAAACAAACCGAATACGCTGTAGAAGATGCAGATATTACTTTTCAGCTAAAAGAACATTTTGCACCAGAACTTACTGAAGCTAAAACGGTTTCTTTGTTTAAGGATATTGAAATTCCGTTACTAAGAGTTCTAGCAGATATGGAAGTCGAAGGGATTAATCTAGATAAAGACTTTTTACAATCTCTTTCTGAAGAACTAGATAGCGATATTAAAACATTAGAGCAAAAGATCTATACAGCAGCTGGAGAAGAGTTTAATATTGCTTCACCAAAGCAATTGGGTGTTATATTATTTGAAAAAATGAAATTGGTAGATAAACCCAAAAAAACAAAGACAGGACAATATTCTACTGCAGAGGATGTATTATCTTACTTAGCAAAGGACCATGAGATTATTCAAAATATATTAGATTTTCGTGGTTTATCTAAATTAAAAAGCACCTATGTTGATGCATTACCAGCACAGGTTGATGAAAATACCGGGCGCGTTCATACAGATTATATGCAGACAGTGGCTGCTACCGGACGTCTAAGTTCTAATAATCCTAATTTACAGAATATCCCTATTCGTACAGAAAGAGGAAGACAAGTAAGAAAAGCATTTGTTCCCAGAAATGAAGAACACACACTACTAGCGGCAGATTATTCTCAGATAGAATTAAGGATCATTGCTGCTTTAAGTAAAGAAGAGACCATGATCGAGGCTTTTAAAAATGGAGAAGATATCCACGCTTCGACAGCTGCAAAAGTGTTTAATGTTCCTATAGAAGATGTTAGCAGAGAGCAGCGTGGTAATGCCAAAACAGTAAACTTTGGTATTATTTATGGTGTTTCGGCTTTTGGATTAAGTAATCAAACCAGTCTTTCGCGAAGTGAAGCCAAAGAATTAATCGATACGTATTACAAAACCTACCCAAAGCTACGTAACTATATGAGTGAGCAGGTAGATTTTGCAAGAGAAAATGGCTATGTACAAACAGTTTTAGGAAGACGCCGATATCTAAAAGACATTAACTCTGCTAATGCAATTGTTCGTGGTGCAGCAGAACGAAATGCAGTAAATGCTCCTATTCAAGGAAGTGCAGCTGATATTATCAAGATCGCAATGATCAATATTCATAAAAAATTGAAAGAAGGAAACTACAAGACCAAAATGTTACTTCAGGTTCATGATGAATTGGTATTTGATGTTTTTAAACCTGAACTAGAAACTATAAAAACCTTAATCAAAACCGAAATGGAAAATGCTTATACTTTAGAGGTACCATTAGATGTGGATCTTGGATTAGGTAACAACTGGCTAGAAGCTCATTAATTTTCTTTGTTTTTTTACCAGAAACCATTTCAATAATAAAAAGCTAAAAAATCAAAGCCTGAAAAATTAGATTTAACAAATTTTTCAGGCTTCTTTACTTTTCAAGAGTCATTTCTTTTTATTAATTTCAAAAAATCGAAACTCGATTAATCTAAATTACAGCCATAATACAACTCTATTTATCTGATCTAATTTTTCACAAACTTCTTATATTGAATACCCCCAAACTTGTTTTCATATATTACAAAATATACTCCTGATTGATATTGAGAAACATCTAACTCGAAAGAATTTTGATTATCAAACCTTTTCTTTTCGATTCTTATTCCCATTATATCAGTTATCTCAAACTCATTAATTTCTCGCGTATTTAATACTGTAATTTTATCTTTTGACGGATTTGGAACCACTTCTATACTACTTAGTAAATTCGAAGTATTCTGGAATTTACTTAAACCACAATCTGGCTTATCATCAGAATTACTAAATAAGATAGCATAATCCCCTTCTGTCTGCACTAGAACAAATGAGCTTCCATACCAATTTGGATAATACGTATTATCTAAACCTGCCAAACCAGAATTTGAAATGGTAATTTTTGGCCTATCTTGACCAAAAGAATGTTCAATATTACTCAAAAGGTCTACATACCAACTTGGGGTTCCATTGTTTGTATTTAATGCAAATTGATATAACCCATTATTAATCACATCCCAATTAAAAGAAAAGTTTACTACATTATCTAATGCTATATCCTTACCTAAAACATGGATTGATTTAAATTCCTTACTCTGACTAGTAGAAGGTAAAGAAGTATTTCTCGGAACCTGAAAAAAATCTAACCAACACGAATTCCCTCCTGTATCTGTTGTTACAGTAATCGTAACTTGAGCTTCTGCACTAAGGCCTTCATGATCCGAAACTTTTAGCTCCACAACATATTTCCCAAATTCTGTAAATGTAGTGGCAATCTCTTTTTCTGTACTTGTAACCCCATTGGGTAGTTTCCACAAATAAGTAATTTCATCACCATCCGGATCAAAAGAATCTTCTGCAGACAAAACAATACTTAACGGAGCAGTCCCAGATGTTTGAGAAGCTTTAATTTTTGCTACAGGACTATTATTATTTCCTTCATCTGGTTCGGTTCCAAAAAACAACTTATCATTTACATAAACAGGCATATAAGTTGTTTTTAAATAACTATCCGAATTTATTTCTTGCCTACTATAGTCATTAGATGGGTCCCAATGGCTAGTCCAGTTATCATCTTGACGAGATATTAACGCAAACTGAATTGATCTTGAACCATAAAAATAATTTGAGGCCCAATCAAACTCTACATAATATATTCCTTTAGCCATATCCCAGGCTAAAATTTCACTTACTTTGGTGGGTTTTCCTTCAAAACCACTCTGATCATAGTATATTTCAACTGAAACATCTTCAATACTTTGCCCCTGTTCAATTAGCTCTGAAATATTAAAAAAATAACGAACTTTTATATCGTCAATCATTCTAGGGGGATGCACAGTAGCATTTTTTATAGCTATTGTTATTTGTGATCGTTCTTTATTTTCCTGTTCAACTTTGGCTTCTACAAAATACTCATCTGTTTTAGGCTCTTTAGGAGGAAAATCCTGAATAGGAGAATCACCTTGTCCATAATAAAAATAGTGCCCAGCTAGTGCTCCTACTGCGCCTGCATTATAATCAATTGCAACTTCATTATAAACATAATCTGAGGTTTCATCTATATGATTATCTGAGGAATCCGGTCCACCAACCAATGCTCCCCACAAAATATGCTTATGTTTTTCGGGAACATCCATATTATTTGTTGATGATCCATGTGCAGCCCGGTGATGAGGATGTTCTGCATAATTATCAGAATACCCTACTAAGTATGACCTTTTTAAAGGGTTATCACCTAATATATAATCCATTTGAGTTTTAGCCCAATCTGAAAAATCTGTTCTTCCTGTGTATTTTCTATACACAAGAGCTTGAAATTGTGCGGCAGCATTATATCTGGCACTTCCCCATGCATTTAAAAAAGAAAACCCTGCAGGGCTTTTTGCAAGATAAGCCCCATCACCACTATCCTGATGAGGAATTCCTGACCAATATTCCAAGTTCCATCTAAACATATACCAATCTCTATCACTATTGGTGACAGGGGCCAGTTTTGCAAACACACCTCCCCATTTGGTATCCCAAGAATGTACCCAAATGTTTTGCCAGTTATCTTGAACAGATGCTATTATTTTACTCAGCCAGCCTGTATATCTCCCATTTGCATCAACACTTATAATATCTAAAAGATATTTTTGTTCTGAAGTAGCAATATGAAGCCATATAGCCGCCCAGGAAAGCTCATCTTCATCAAATGATGAATTATAAAACCCTCCAGAATAACCGTTCCCTCGATGCAAAACAGCAAATTCATATAGAGCAACTGCTGTTTCCAGGCATTTCTTGGCATAATCTGGATCATCCTCTTTAAAATTAAGATAGGTTAAAGCTAATGACGCAGCTGCACCAGAAGCCTGATCACTTGCAGGACTCTCTTCTGTTGCAAAATAAGCTGGACGCGGGTATTCTTCTGATGATTGTAATTCTGGCGGTCCCCAATAATTATGATCCTCACTACCTTCTCCTACCTGATAGCAGAATGCAATAACTTCTCCTGTTGGTTTTCTGAAAGTACTTCTTAAATAATAATCTGAAGACCATCGAAGAATCTCTTCAATATGAGCTCTTTCTCCTATTACATTAAAGGCCTCTTTAAATTCATAAAAAGCCCACTCCAAAGTAGAAGAAGCATAACTTTGGGGTAATCCAAATTTTACATGATCTCCGGCGTCATGATATCCTCCGCTTAAATCCATCGTTCCGTTACCGTCTGGATCCAAAATCTCTCTATATTCTGCAATAAAACTATCCGATAGGTTGGTTAGGCTACCGTCTAATGGGATTCTAGAATCTTCGATTTCAGAATCCCCTCTCCATTCCAAACGTCCGCCGGTAATACCAATTCCGGATTTTTCTGCGTCATAAAAATATAGTGATTTCTGCAGTGCTTCTGCATAATTGTGATCCTGGGAATAAATCTTTCCCATCAACAAAATGACAATTGTAAAAAATACTGGTTTTAAATTTCTCATAATTTATTTAGGTTTTAAAAGTTTACAATATTGAAATAAAGTATCCTTAACAGCTTAAAATATTACTGTTTAAAATATTTTTCTTTACAATAACTCTCTTCTATCTCCCTATAAATAACTTTACAAAATTTGAACAACCGATACTTTTTACATGCAAGAATCTTAACAAACTATAAATGCTATTCTGTTTTGTTCATATAAAATTACAAACAAAATTTTTCGCAAAAAATCATTTGTTGTTATTTTTAGATAAAACTAGCCTAAAAGTTTATTTCAGTTACAATATCTTCTGGTGTGATTGCACAAAAAATTAAAAGCAAATAGTTCCAAAACCAAATTAAAAAGTATCAAAACCGAAATGAAAAATGCCTATACTTTAGAGGCACCATTAGATGTAGATCTTGGATTGGGTAAAGACTGGCTAGAAGCTTATTAAAAATATCAATTTAAAACAGTGTAGAAAATTCAATGTAAAACAAAGAGCCCCTAAAGGTATTGATGACCTCTAGGGGCTCTTTGTTTTACTTATTTTATTTTTCAAAAACCAATATCAGGGTAGCGTCAACAAAAACCAAAGTATTACTATCATCTCTAGTCAATAAATCAATATCCATCTTTTTAGAAGTTATTTGATTATTTACCAATGTTAGCACTAGGGTTTTTTCTACTTCATCAAATGTATATGATAATGTTACAGTTTCATTTTCACGCACAAAAGTTCCGGTTATATCTTCTGAAAAACATTCTATATTTTGTGTTTCCACTCCATTAGTATCCGATTCCAACTCAAGAAAAGTAAGCTTTCCTTTAAATGTATTATCATCATTTAAAGTAAGAAAAGAGCTATCATGGCAATCGGTCTCTGATGTTTGATTCTCTGATGTTGTTCCGTCATTATTGATATCCGAGGTAGGATTAGTAGTATATGTAACCAATTTGTAAGTGCCAAATATCGGAAGCTTTACATCCCCAGAATCATCATTAGAAGAGCAGGATGTGAGTCCAAATACAGCTAAAAAAAATAAAAATTTTAAGTTCATTTCAGCAAATATTAAAAGTTAAGCCGGTCAAAACTAAAGATCATTTCACCTATTGATTTTGACCTATTTCTTTATAAAAATCATAATAATTTAAAAAAGTAGGAATCACCGGTCCATTAAATGGATTGGGACCATTAAATAACACACAAACACCAATGTTATTATCTGGATCAATTAACAATTGTGTTTTATATTGATTTACATTACCCCCGTGATACATTACTCTTCTGCCTCTATAATCCAAAACTCGCCAACCTTTTGCATAATATGAATCTGTTACTCCATCCCACAGATTAACATAGGTATCTTCATCACTAGTACAAATAATAGGATTAAAAATATCACTCAAACTTTCTTTTGATATAACATCTGGACGATATCCCAACAACACCTTTAAATACTCTCCCATATCAGAGATTGACGCATTAATTCCTCCTGCAGCAGCTACATTATAATAATTTTTATGAATCTCTGTAACCCTGTATTTGTTTGAATAATGATTATACTTATGTGGTAAAGCTACATTATCATTCTTTTTTATTGCCGAATATGTACTTGATGCTGTACGCATCCCTGCCGGATCAAATACCCTCTCTTTAAGAAGGGTTTCAAACGATTTCTCGGTTTGGTTTTCCATTATTTTTTCAATAACCGAAAATATTGCATTTTGATATTCGTAATCTACGCCCTCTTTGGATACAACTCCTTTTCTTTTAAAATTCCTGATAATTTGTTCTAAAGACCAACCTTTTTGTATAAGCTTGGTATATGTATAGGGATAAAGTCCTGTTGTATGTGATAATAAATGATTTACTTTAAGTCGATCTGCCTGTTCACTATTTCTTAAACTAAATGTTTTTACTGATTCCCTAACTTTTTGATCCCATTGTAATTCATCACGATCTACTAAATTTCCTGCCAAAACTGCCGTCACACCCTTGGATAAACTTGCGATTCTAAAGACTGTATTTACATCTACAGAATCCTGTGTATGAATTTCTTTTACCCCAAAGCCCCTTTTATAAATAACAGCATCACCCTTAACCACCACGACTGCTGCTCCAGGGCATTCTGAAACATTAAAATTAGTAGCAAAAAACTTTTCATAATGTTCTAAAAAGAAAGATATAGAATCCTTTTTTGATACTTCTGGTTTCTCCTCAAATACAACAACTCTTTCTTTAGGTTTTGACGTAGTACAAGCCACTAAAAAAACCAGAGTTAATACAACATAAAAATACTTCATATTACGACATTCTATATTGTCGCAAAATACGTTTAATATTATTTATTGTATAAAAACTTTTTCAGAAACTTTACAATACAAAGCGATATGTTGCTTTAATTAAAAATGTGTTCTCTGGCTGCTGATTCAGAATCTGATTATCCAAACTTTTAAATAGATCATCAGTAGCATTTCCATCTCCGGTAACCCCTTGTGACCATACCAAAAATATTTCGGAACCAGGAATATATTCCCAACGCAACACTAGATTAGAACGAAACTGAACAAATGCAAAATCAGGATTGTCAATAGTATAATCTACATTACCATCTCTATTTTCATCTACAGAATACTCATCATCTGCAAACGAAATCTGATCCTGATCATACCATGTTACACGTTCATTAAGATCTTTTGCAATTGGATTATTAACACTATTGAAATCTGTATACCTCCCTCGAGATATAAACGGTTGTCCATAATACTGAATCGTAAGGTTCGGATTAATACTATAATTTAATCGTATACTCGCACTTAGAGTTTGTTGATCAATGTTAGCGGTTATATATCTCGGTGTACCATTAAAATCAACATCGGTAACATATTGTGTTTTACTACGGCGTCGTACAAATTCTGGATTCACAGACATACTAAACGAATTAAATGGCTGATACCTAAGTCTTAACACGTATCTTTTGAAAGAAAAATTATTCTGCTTCGTCCATGAATTTACATGACCGACAGTAAAATTAAATTTCTTTCTTTGATCTGATCCAAAAAACAACACTCCTATATTTTCTTCAGAGAATCTCCAACGAGGACCACCACGCAGAACTGTATTGGTAAAAATTCGAGGTTTATGAATCATTTCTACCTCGGTCCACCAATTGTTCTTATAATCAATATTTCCTCCTAAAACGTATTCAATACGATTATAGTTACCTTCGAAATCAAATGCTGATGATTGGTTAAATCTAAGATTAGCTCTTCTATAAAATTTGGTAGGTTTTAAAAAGAGGTAACGAAGGTTTGCAAATTGTCTAATATCATCTGCTTGTCGTAAAAAACCGATATCATTTAATTCTAATTCTGGAGAACGCCAATAAATTCCTCCTCCATATCTCCAATTTCCACCTCCGGATTTCCCTCCTCTAAGCTTACCACCAGTTCCGGTAAGTGAAGTACGATTAGGATCTAAGTTTACATGATCTGCATCAATACGCTGAAAAAGATGTGTGAGTGAATTCTGAGTATTTTCGATAGCTTCTTCAGAACCTTCAACATGACTAGCTACAATATTACCTTCTACAAAATACTTTCTATCTTTCCAGTTATGTCTAAAATCTAATCCTGCTGTGTATGCAGATTTCCGAAGAAGATTAAGATTATTTTCTCTTGTTCCTGCTACTTCTGATGTCTCATCTGTATTTGGATCATCCTCATCTATATCAAAAGTGTCTCCAAGATTTCGATTAGTGGCTGTAATAATTCCACCAATAAATGAGTTACGCTGATTAAAGTCCTTCTGTACCCTACCTACCATATAATTGGTTAATGGCTCTACAATAGCTTCTCTTTCATTTCCATTCTCATCTTCAATTTTGGCAATTTCTCTAGAAGTTACACTCTCCAAAATACCAATAGACCATCCATCTTTGGTTTTTCCGCTAAACTTTGCAGCTCCAAGAATTGTGGTATTAGTGGGCTTATCTATAAATTCATTATCAATTCCTGAGATTGAACCTTGCGGGCTTCTTCCAATTCTACGAGAATAAAATAAATTATCCTGATTATTAGCAAAACGGTAATCAAAAATATTTTTATTTTCTACGAAAAAAGGTCGTTGTTCTCTAAAGAAAATCTGAAATCCATCTAATGCAATAGCAGCCGGATCAGCTTCAACTTGCCCAAAATCCGGATTTACAGTTAGATCCAAAGTTAGATCATTTGTGATTCCGATTTTAGCATCCAATCCTCCATTTAATTTAAAATCTTCACCATCTCTAAACGGGTTTCCTTCTTCTTCAGGATACGTATCAAATTGTGTCACTGCGAATGGTTGGATTTCTAATTGTTTTTGCGCTTCGATATTAATCAAACCATGCAACTCTCCAAATTCACTTATAAATCCAGGAGCATCTCTAGGGATTCGTTGCCAAACTGATCGCTCAGCTTTTCGAAAAAACAGTCTGTTTACCTGAAGCCCCCATACCTGTTCTTTGCTTTTACCAAATTTTACCTGGCTTAAAGGTATTTTTATTTCTGCGGTCCACCCTTCATCATCTATATTACTTGCTGCATACCATATTGGATTCCAACTACTATCCCAGTTATCACCATTTCGCGAAACAAACTCATCCCCCTTCACTCCTGCCGCTGTTATAGTAAAAGAAAACGCTGTTCTCTTATCGTGATATGTATCTAAGATAAGTGTAATACGATCCCCAGCAAAACCGTCTCTTCTCGATAGTCTTTTTTCTATTTTATCTGGTTCGGTATCATAACATCGATACGCTACATATAGATATTTCTGATCATATACAATTTTGAATTTAGTCTCTTGACTTGGAGGCGTATTTTCATCAGGCTCATTTTCAATAAAATCACCTGCCCATTCTACCACATCCCAACCAGGTTCATCAATTAAACCATTAATTGTTAATCCTTCGGCATTATTAAGTAGTTTTGTAGTGTAAATTCGTTTTTTAACTGTACCTGTAGAATCTTGTGCAGTAGAAATAATAGGAACCAAAAAGAGTACCAATAAATAGGTATAACATTTCATGATGATTAGAAGTTTGATGATTGATATAACTAAGATGACAGAAATTATTTTAGTTTGTCACACTTTATGTCATTTTTTAGTAAAAAATTAACAGGAGAAGGTGATTATGGAGCATAAAACAAACAAGACAACTTGTTATTACATTAATGTAGCTGAAAACCAATGCATCATACTTTAAAAATAATATCTATTACCTGTTTGCTATATAAATATATAATTGTACATTTGCACCCCTATTTTATATAGGAAAAGGAATGTTTAATTAAGTAAAAATAATTAGTGTGGACACATTAAGTTACAAAACAGTATCTGCCAACAAAGCTACCGTTACAAAAGAATGGTTGCATGTAGATGCTGAGGGACAGACTTTAGGGCGTCTTTCTTCTGTAGTTGCATTACTACTAAGAGGAAAACACAAGCCTAACTTTACCCCACACGTTGATTGCGGTGATAATGTTATCATTACCAATGCCGAGAAAATCAACTTAACAGGAAAAAAGTGGACAGATAAATCGTATATCCGTCACACTGGATACCCTGGAGGGCAAAGAAGTCTTACTGCTCAGGAATTGTATGACAAAAATCCAGAGCGTTTAATTGAAAAAGCGGTAAAAGGAATGTTACCTAAGAACAAATTAGGTGCAGTTTTATTCCGTAATTTAAAGGTATATGCAGGAGCAGATCACAGTCAGGAAGCTCAGCAACCTAAAACTGTTAACTTAAACGAATTTAAGTAATGGAAGTTATTCACAAAATTGGTCGTAGAAAAACGGCTGTAGCCAGAGTATATCTTAAAGAAGGTTCTGGAAAGATCGTGGTAAACAAAAAAGATTTAAATGATTATTTCCCTACTGCTACATTGCAGTACAAAGTAAACCAACCATTGGTTTTAACAGGAAATGATGGAAAATTTGACATCTTGGTAAATGTTTACGGTGGTGGTATCACAGGACAAGCTGAAGCAATACGTTTAGCAATATCAAGAGCAATGTGTACTTTTGATACAGATGAAGCTGAAGAAACAGAAGACGGAAAAGCAACAGGAAACAGAGGTATTCTTAAGCCAGAAGGTTTATTGACCAGAGATCCAAGAATGGTAGAACGTAAGAAATTCGGTCAGAAGAAAGCTCGTAAGAAATTCCAGTTCTCTAAACGTTAATTTATTAAAACAGTATTTGTTGTTACCTCAATTCATGAGGGGTTAGTTTAGCATCTAAATGCACAAGGCCATACAAAAAGTAGTCACTTGAGCATTGCTAATTCAACAGAACGTAAACTATTACAAAAATGGCAAACAATATCGAAGTAAAAGAATTACTTGATGCAGGTGTACACTTTGGTCACCTTACAAGAAGATGGGATCCAAATATGGCACCATATATTTATATGGAGCGTAATGGTATTCACATCATTAACTTATATAAAACTGCTGCAAAAATCGATGAAGCTGGTGAAGCTTTAAAAAAGATAGCAGCGTCCGGCAGAAAAATCCTTTTTGTTGCGACTAAAAAACAAGCTAAAGAAATCGTAGCCGAAAAAGCAAGTAAAGCTAATCAGCCATATATCACAGAAAGATGGCCTGGTGGTATGCTTACTAACTTCGTTACTATTCGTAAAGCAGTCAAAAAAATGGCTTCTATCGATAGAATGAAGAAAGACGGTACCTTTAACACACTATCTAAAAAAGAACGTTTACAAGTAGATCGTTTAAGAGCAAAATTAGAAAAGAACTTAGGTTCTATTTCTGATATGACTCGTCTACCTGGGGCATTATTTGTTGTAGATATTACTCGCGAACATATCGCAGTAAAAGAAGCTCAGAAATTAAACATTCCTATTTTTGCAATGGTTGATACCAACTCTGATCCACGTCAGGTACAGTATGTAATCCCTGCAAATGATGATGCTTCTAAATCTATAGACAAAGTTATGACTTATGTAAGTGATGCTGTTATAGAAGGTTTAAGCGAAAGAAAAGCAACAAAAGAAGCACCTAAAAAAGATGCTCCTAAAAAAGATGCAAAAGCTGAAGCACCGGCAAAAGCCGAAGCTCCTGTAAAAGCTGAAACATCTCCAAAGGTTGAAACACCTGCAAAGGTTGAGGCTACAGTAGAAGCTCCAGCAACTGAAGCTGCAAAGCAAGAGGAAGAATAAACAAATAGATATACAATCTATTAAAATTCGAAGTTAAATTTTTGTCTCTATGATAAAACTTAACTTTAATATAAAATTGATAAGTCGTTTGGTTCTTTACTTTTGCAGTACTAACTAAACGACTTGTTTTTTATACAAACAATACATTTTACACATTAAATATTTAAAGATATGGCAAATATTACAGCAGCCGAAGTAAGTAAATTGCGTAAAGCTACAGGTGCCGGAATGATGGACTGCAAAAAAGCCCTTGTTGAGGCCGAAGGAGATTTTGACAAAGCTATCAAGATCCTGAGAGAAAAAGGACAAAAAATTGCTGATAAAAGAGCAGATAGAGAATCTGCCGAAGGTGCCGTTATTGCAAAAGTTAATGACGCAAAAAACAAAGGAGTAATCGTTTCTCTTAACTGCGAAACTGATTTCGTAGGGAAAAATGATTCTTTTGTTTCTTTAGCACGAGAATTAGCCGAACTAGCACTTAGCACTTCTTCTAAAGAAGAATTTTTAGCTGCAAATTTTAATGGTATGACTGTTCAGGAAAAACTTACTGAGCAAACTGGTGTTATTGGAGAAAAAATCGAAATAGGAGATTTTAAAGTATTAGAAGCTCCTTTTGTAGGATCTTATATCCACGGTAATAAAATTGGTGCTTTAACCGGTTTATCAACCGATATAGATAGTGCAGAGACACTTGCTAAAGATATCTCTATGCAAGTAGCTTCTATGGGAGCAACTACATTGTCTTACAAAGATTTTGATCCAGAATATGTTGCTTCAGAAACTCAAGCAAGAATTGCTGCAATCGAAAAAGAAAATATTGAACTTGGTCGATTAGGGAAAACGTTGAAAAATATTCCTCAATTTATTTCAAGATCTCAATTGACTGATGATGTAATTGCACAAGCAGAAGAAAAATTGAAAGAAGAGCTTAAAGCAGAAGGTAAACCTGAGCAAATCTGGGATAGAATTCTTCCTGGAAAATTAGAAAGATTTATTTCTGATAATACTACACTAGATCAAGAACAATGCCTTCTTGACCAAAATTTCATTAAAGATGAAAAGAAAAGTGTTGCAGATTATGTAAAAACACTTGGTGATGTATCTGTAGTTGCTTTTGAAAGAGTAGCTTTAGGCTAATCCAAAAATCACATAGTATTCAGATTTATCTGAAAAAATAAAAACCGCTTCTATTACAGAAGCGGTTTTTTATTCATCATTTTCAAAATATTTTCTTTCTGGTTCTTAACGTTTATAAGTTTTGAATTTCTCCAAAAACTTTCCCCCAATACAGACTAACTCCCCAATCAGTCTATAATACATCAATACCTATATGGTATTCGTATATTAAAAAAACGTTTTATCTCCTTTCTGAAAATATTTATCATCCCCCAACACCTTTTTTGTTTTCCTTGACGCAAACCTATAACATAATTCAACACCAATCAATACCTTGTACAGGGGAAAACCACCCTTTTTTAAATAGTTTTTAAACTTTAACATTTATACAATTTAACTTAAAAATTCACCTTTATAATCCAAACTATTTTCTAAATTAAGAATATCGCTATATTTGCACCACAGTTAAATCTCATAATGGAATATAAAAGAATATTACTTAAATTATCTGGCGAAGCTCTAATGGGTGATCGTCAATATGGAATTGATCCTAAAAGATTGGCAGAGTATGCCCATGAAATCAAACAAATCACAGAAAAAGGTGTACAAGTTGCTATTGTGATCGGAGGAGGTAATATTTTTAGAGGTGTCGCAGGTGCCAGTAAAGGAATGGATAGGGTTCAAGCAGACCACATGGGTATGCTTGCAACCGTTATTAATGGATTAGCCTTACAGAGTGCTCTTGAAGATGCCGAAATACCTACTCGACTACAGTCTGCAGTAAAGATTAATGAAGTTGCAGAACCGTTTATACGCCGAAGAGCAATGCGTCACCTTGAAAAAGGAAGAGTTGTAATATTTGGTGGAGGAACAGGAAATCCTTATTTCACTACTGATTCTGCCGCTGTACTTAGAGCTATAGAAATTAATGCAGATGTTATTCTAAAAGGCACAAGAGTAGATGGAATATATACCTCTGATCCAGAAAAAAATGCTGATGCAACAAAATTTGATTTCATATCATTTGATGATGTTTTACGTAAAGGTCTGAAAGTTATGGACACAACAGCATTTACATTAAGTCAGGAAAATGAATTACCTATTATAGTCTTTGACATGAATAAAGCTGGAAATTTACTAAGAGTAGTTTCTGGCGAATCCATAGGTACTCAAGTAAACCTTTAATCATATTGGCTTATTTTTTGATTAGTCAGAAGAAAAGAACTAAAACATGAACGAAGAAATAGATTTTATTATAGATTCGACCAAAGAGTCAATGCAAGCAGCAATTACTCATTTAGAAAAAAAATTACTCAATATTAGAGCTGGTAAAGCATCTCCTGCCATGTTAGGTAGCGTTATGGTAGAATACTATGGCTCTCCTACCCCATTAAACCAAGTAGGAAATGTATCCACTCCTGATGCAAGAACTATTACAATTCAACCTTTTGATAAATCTGTAATCCCTGAGATTGAGAAAGGTATTCAGATAGCTAATTTAGGGTTCAATCCAATGAATAATGGCGAAAGCGTTATCATTAGCGTCCCCCCTCTTACAGAAGAACGTCGTAAAGATCTTGCAAAACAAGCAAAAGCTGAGGCAGAAGATTCTAAAGTTGGTATACGTAATGATCGTAAAAATGCCAATAATGAGATTAAAAAATTAGAAAAAGATGGATTGTCAGAAGACTTGGCAAAAAATACAGAAGTAGACATTCAGGCATTAACAGATACATACATTAAAAAAGTTGATGAGATGCTTAGTCATAAAGAAAAAGAAATTATGACAGTTTAACATTTCTAATGTATAGAAATTATAAATAAAGCGTTTTCTAATTAGAAACGCTTTTTTTGTATCTTCGTCATTTTTGAACCTATTTGGTATAATGCAGAACAAATTTTTTTGTTTATTATTTTTTGTACACTTTGTCTTAATTTCTCAAGTTAGTATTAACGGTATTGTCATTGATGAAAGTTCTAATCAACCCTTACCTTTTGCCACTGTAAAAACCAGTAGTTCTTCATACGCTTTAACCTCTGTTAAGGGTGAGTTTGTTATACGATGTAACACCTACCCTGTTAATCTTACCATAAGTTATCTGGGATATCAAACAAAGACTGTTTTAATTACATCCAGAAATTCAGAAAAAATAGAAATACGACTTACTACTAAAGAGGAAAATCTTGAGGCAGTAAGGCTAGATACTCCCGAGAACATTGCAACTCAACTTATTGTAGAAGCAATACGTAGGAAAAACAAAAATAACCCCAAAAAGTTATTACGCAGTTTTAGCTATAAAAGCTATAATAAATTAAAAATCACAGAAGATAATCAGGCTCAATTAAATACTCGAGACACTACTAGTGTCGATATGGAACATCTATTTAATAAAGCTCATTCTTTCCTTTCAGAGAAAATAAGTTTACACCAATTTAGAAAAAATGCTGGCGAAAAAGAAACAGTTTTAGCGACTCGAATGAGTGGTTTTAAAGAGCCTATCTATAATGTACTAGGGATCAAAATACAATCCAACTCTCTTTACAATGAAGATTATACAATTTTTAATAACAAATACATAGGACCATTATCAAACAGAGCTCTTAGAAATTATTATTATAAAGTTCTGGATACTGTACAGGGCAAAAATCCAGCTTTTGTTATTCTTTTTCAACCTCGTAAGTCTAAAAATTATGCGAGTTTAGAAGGCGTACTTTACATAGACACAAAAACATTTGCTATTCAAAAAGCTATTATAGAGCTGCGAGGTGAACTTAATGTGATGGCAACTCATAGTTTTAAATACTTCTCTGAACAAGAAAGCTGGTTTCCAACCAAACAAGATATCGCAATAAGACCAGGGAATGGAAGACAAAAAGTGAGCTTATTTGGTGGACAAATCTCTGTAGGAAGATTAGGCAATGATAAAAAAAGTTTTTCTGGAAATAATGATTTTTTAGTTTCTACAACAGACTTATTTGATATCAAATTAGATACCACTCAAAACATTAAACAAAATCAAGCAGCGATAAGGATAGATCCCGAAGCCAATAACAGACCCGAGTCATATTGGAATCAATATCGTACCAGTGCAATTACAGAAAAAGACCTAAACTCGTTTCATGTTATAGATAGTATTGTAAAAGCACAAAACATAGAACGTAGAATTGATGTTATCCAAAGTTTTAATATTGGATATTACCCTGTAGGTTTTTTCAATTTTGATCTCACTTATCCTATAAAATATAATAATTATGAAGGGTTACGGTTAGGAGTTGGTGGCCTAACAAATACAAAATTCTCTAATCAATTTAGACTAGAGGGGTATTTTGTGTATGGATTTAGAGATTCAAAATCTAAATATGGTATAGGAGGAGGCTTATTGATCAATAAAAAATCAAACTCATGGTTTAATTTTAATTATACCGATGATATTAGAGAAGTAGGTAGTTTTCTCTATCTTACAGATAGAAGGGTATATTCTTTATTCGAGCCACGTTTAGTAAATATAGATTTCTATTACAAACACAGAACATGGAGTGCTAGTTTGCAGCAGCAGATATTTCCTAAACTACTTTCAGAAACTCAATTTTCTATGAGTAATATAAATCAAACGGGAGGGTATCAATATCTAAATGACGGCAATCTATTTTCGGGATATAAAACAGCAGAAGCTACAATTGCATTGAGATGGAGTCCATTTAGTAAATTTCTAAAAACACCTAATAGGTATAAAGAAATTCATGACGGATATCCAAAAATTACAGCACAATACACACAAGGTTTTAAGGGCGTATTTGATAGTAATTTCTCTTACAGTAAAATAGGATTAAAAGCAGAATATATTATTAGTCGTATTAACCAATCTAAAACGAGTATTTTATTTGAAGCAGATATTGCCACTGGGGATATCCCTCTTACACATTTGTACCATGCTTATCCCAATGCACCAACCAAAGAAACAGTACTTCAACGATTTTCTGTAGCTGGCAGAAGAACCTTTGAAACCATGTATTTTGGTGAGTTTTTTAATGATAGATTGACAACATTACAGATTAAACATAGAATTAAACCCGTAAAAGTGACGAATTGGTTTAAACCAGAACTCGTTTTTATAACTCGTTATGCAATCGGAGATGTAAGTAATCTTGAAAATCATCAAGGGGTAATTTTTTCATCTTTGCAACATGGCTATCAAGAATCCGGATTTGAAATCAACAAATTATTTGCTGGCTTTGGGCTTAGTTTTGCATATCGCTATGGGGCCTATCATCTTCCTCGTTTTGAGGATAATATTTCGGGTAAGTTTACTTTTTACCTAAAACTATAGTCATTATACAATAAATCATTTTCTTTTCAGAAATACATAAATAATAATTCCCCAATCCTTACATTTGCAGCAGGAAAATAAAGGATGGCAAAATTATTCAGTTTCGGGTTTTGGAATGCACTGGCTGGAATTATACTTCGTAATAGAGCGATAATATTTCTAGCAATAATAGGAATTACAATTTTTTTAGGTTTTCAGTGGAAAAACATGAAGTTTTCTCACTCAGAGGCTAATCTACTCCCCGATGATCATGAGGTAAATATATTATATCAAAAATTCCTTCAAAAATTTGGAGAAGAAGGCAATCTAATTGTAATGGCTGTCAAAGACAGTACGCTTTTTACTTCTAAAAAACTGAAGGCTTGGAATGATTTTAATAATTCGTTTAAAAAATATGAAGAAATTGATCTGGTTGTTTCTATTGCCGATCTTAAAACTTTAAAAAAAGAAGATAACCCTGCACGATTCGAGTTAATACCTTTTATTAAAGATTCTAGCTATACTGAAAAACAGGTCTCTAAATACGAACACGAGTTATTTAATAAGCTACCATTTTATGAAGGGCTTGTATACAGCAAGAAATCAAAAACTATCCAAAGTGCACTATATCTAAAAAAGGATATTGTAAACACCAAAAAGCGAAAAAAGTTTATTGAAGAAGTTTTACTCCCTGCTGTTCTAGCTTTTGAGAAAGAGTATAACATGGATGTAAAAGTATCTGGTATGCCATATATCAGAACTTTGAATTCTCAAAACATAATGGATGAAATAGAAATCTTCATTCTTGCAGCTTTACTGGTTACTTCATTGATTTTCTTTTTCTTTTTTAGGTCCTTAAGAGCCACTTTTATATCCATGACTGCTGTAATTATTGGAGTAATGTGGGCTTTTGGAATTTTAGGGCTTTTAGAATATGAAATAACCGTACTTACGGCCATTATTCCTCCATTAGTGATTGTAATTGGTATTCCTAATTGTATTTTCTTAATCAACAAATACCAACAAGAAATAAAAAAACATGGAAATAAAGCAAAATCTCTTCAACGGGTAATTACCAAAGTAGGTAATGCTACGTTAATGACTAATGTAACTACCGCTTCAGGATTTGCAACCTTTGCCTTAACCGAAAGTAAATTACTTAAAGAATTTGGTATTGTTGCTTCATTAAATATAATTGCTCTATTTATACTTTGTCTTCTGGTCATCACCATCATTTATAGCTATATGCCTCAACCCAAAGAAAGACACTTAAAACATCTGGGCAAAGGATGGATTGAGAAGTTAATGGATTGGATGGAAAGGATGGTAAAAACCAGAAGGGTAACAATTTACTTTTCTTCTGTCATTATTTTAATCGTTAGTATTATTGGTATTTACACCATAAAAGTTTCTGGAAGTCTATTAGAAGATATGCCAAAATCTGCTGGGTTTTATAAGGATATAGAATTTTTTGAAGAAGAATTTGATGGTGTTATGCCTTTAGAGATATTAGTAGATACTAAGAGAAAACAAGGAGTATTAAAATTACCTACATTAAAACGTATGGAAAAACTTCAGGTACTTCTCGAAGAAACTCCTGAGTTATCAAAACCTATTTCTATTGTTAACCTTGTTAAATACTCTAAACAAGCTTTCTATAATGGAAATCCAAAATATTATCAAATACCGACAAACCAGGAACGAAATTTTATTTTACCATACGCCAAAAGTTTTGAGTCTAAAGTTGGAATAATGAATAGCTATGTGGATTCTACCGGGCAATATGCAAGAATCACTACCTTCATGAAAGATGTAGGGACAGAAGAAATGGAGCGTATAGAAGCTACTCTAAAACCACAGCTAGAGAAAATTTTCCCTAAAGAGAGATACGATGTTTCTTTTACCGGTAAGGCGCTTATTTTTCAGAAAGGAACCAAATACCTGGTATGGAACTTATCTCTTTCTCTGGGGCTTGCAGTAATCTTGATTGCCCTTTTTATGGCCTGGATGTTTCGATCCTGGAAAATGATTGTTATATCACTTATTCCAAATTTATTACCATTACTTATGACTGCCGGTCTTATGGGATATCTTGGAGTACCGATAAAACCTTCTACAATATTAGTTTTTAGCATTGCATTTGGTATTTCTGTAGATGACACCATACATTTCCTTGCAAAATACCGACAAGAATTAAAATCAAATCATTGGAGAATTAGAAAATCTGTTCTTGCTTCATTGCGAGAAACAGGTGTGAGTATGTTTTATACCTCAACCGTTTTATTTTTTGGTTTTTCTGTATTCATGATATCTAGTTTTGGAGGAACCAAGGCGCTTGGAGGTCTGGTATCAACAACCTTATTATTTGCTATGCTGGCAAATCTTTTATTACTTCCTTCTCTATTACTTTCGTTAGAACGAAGTATTGCAAATAAGAAAACTCTTAAAGAGCCTACCTTGAAAATCATTCCTAATGATGAAGAACTTGAAGAAACTCAAGACGAGGAAGAATAAGGAAATAAAGTACTAAGAACACGTAATATCTTCATAAAAAAAGCCCCGCTAGAAACTAGCGGGACTTCTGTAAGATAGATTACCCCAAAACCTATCGAACTAAACTTAACGTAAACACAATCGTCATAATTGCATATGCAAGATACTGCCCCTTTTTATATTTTGAAATACCTAATAGGGGGGAAAAATCCCCTTTTTGCACAAACAACATAAACTTTAACACTATTTAAACAAGTAAAACTCAACAAAACAACATTTAAATTACTGATTAACAGTATTTTAAACATTAAAAAAAACTTTCTTTTTTTACGGTATTTTAGCAAAAAAACTCCGAAAAACATCTGTTTACCAATCAAAAACACACCTATTTACGGTTTTTACGTAGAACAATATTTCCGAAAAACGTCAGATTTTGGTATTTTGATTATACGAAGTTGCAGGTCCAAAAAAGAGCATCAAAATATATTTTGATTACTATGCCTTTTTTGGATTCATAAGATTATGCTTCAATCGGATTAAAAAATTAT
Organism: Aquimarina sp. Aq78; assembly: GCF_900299525.1. Lineage (GTDB taxonomy): Bacteria > Bacteroidota > Bacteroidia > Flavobacteriales > Flavobacteriaceae > Aquimarina. The sequence continues at coordinate 698,172 of NZ_OMKA01000029.1, forward strand.
CTTTGCTACCTCAAAATTCAAACATCTTTGGTTTTACACCTGCCAATTCTATTAGTAGATATAAGATCAAAAACAAATAATATTTAAAAAACAGATGAAACATACTAAAATAATAGAGGTACTACAAAGTGATAAGCTATTACAGCCCGTACTTGTTAAAGGCTGGGTTCGTTCTTTTAGAAATGATCGTTTTATAGCGGTTAATGATGGATCAACTATTAATAATATTCAGTGTGTTTTAGAAGATAATACAATCGACGCTGCTGTGCAAAGCAGGATAAATGTTGGAGCAGCAATTGCAATAACAGGTACTCTTACAGAAAGTCAAGGAAAAGGACAGCGTGTAGAGATCCAGATATCTAATGTAGAAATCGAGGGAGATGCTGATCCCGAAGAATTAAAACTCACTATTTTATCTCCAAAACGGCATACACTAGAAAAATTACGTGAGCAAGCTCACCTAAGAGTTCGCACCAATACCTTTGGAGCTATCATGAGAGTGCGTTCAAAATTATCTTTTGCAATACATGAATATTTTCAAAAGAATGATTTTTACTATGTACATACACCAGTAATTACAAAAAGTGATGCCGAGGGTGCTGGAGAAGCATTTAAGGTAACCAATATGGATCTTAATAAGATTCCGAAAAATGAGAATGGTGAGGTTGATTATAAAGAAGATTTTTTTGGTGGTGAAACAAATTTAACTGTTTCTGGTCAATTAGAAGCTGAGACTTATGCTATGGGATTAGGCCAAGTGTATACTTTTGGTCCTACTTTTAGAGCAGAAAACTCAAATACATCCCGACATCTTGCAGAATTCTGGATGGTAGAACCAGAAGTTGCTTTCTGTGACCTGGATGGCAATATGGATTTGGCAGAAGATTTTATTAAATACGTAATCCAATTTGTTTTGGATAACTGCCAGGATGATCTAGAATTTTTAGAAAATCGTCTGGTACAAGAAGATAAGCAAAAGCCTCAGGCAGAGCGTGCCGAAATGTTATTACGAGATAAGTTAAAGTTTATTTTAGAAAACAATTTTAAACGAGTAAGTTATACCGAAGCCATTGACATTCTTAAAAATTCTAAACCTAACAAGAAGAAGAAATTTAAATTTCCTATTGATGGATGGGGTGCTGATTTACAAAGTGAGCACGAAAGATTTCTTGTCGAAAAGCATTTTAAATGCCCTGTGATTTTATTTGATTATCCAGCAGATATTAAATCGTTCTATATGCGACTTAATGAAGATGGAAAAACGGTAAGAGCTATGGATATCTTATTTCCTGGTATTGGAGAAATAGTAGGTGGTTCTCAACGTGAAGAGCGTTTGGATGTTCTTAAAGAAAAAATGGCTGCTCTTAATATTCCTGAAGAAGAATTATGGTGGTACTTAGATACTCGTCGTTTTGGTACGTGTACACATAGTGGTTTTGGACTTGGGTTTGAGCGTCTTGTTCTTTTTGTAACAGGAATGGGTAATATTCGTGATGTAATCCCTTATCCAAGAACTCCTCTCAATGCAGAGTTTTAATCTTCCTGCTAGTAAAGATTCAAAATATTAGGTTAATTCCTCAACAATAAATTACATTCATTGTTGAGGAATTTTTATAGTATCATGCGTTTTAATTCCCTTCAAACCACTGTTTAAAATCTGTAACTTTTTCCCGGCTTACAATAACTTCTTTATCTATGTTTTGACTTAAGGTAAGCTTTAAACGTCTGTTAGAATACACCAATACATCTTCAATAGCATTGATATTGACGATAAAAGTTCGATTTACTCTAAAAAAACTTTTGGGTTCCAGTAATTCTTCAAGAGTTTCTAATTTATATTCTATCATGTATTTTTTTCGGTTCTCTGCAACAAGATAAGCATCCCGTCCTTCTGCAAAGAAAAAGGAAATATCCTCACTCTTAACAGAATGAATATGATTTCCCAGGCGGACCAAAAATCTATTCTTATATACAGTATTAGTCATACTCTTAACCGCATGGCTAACACTAATCTCTCCCAAAAACTGAGATCGTAATGTTTCTAGTTTTTTCAATGCTTTTGAAAGATCTGTAAACAATACTGGTTTTAGAAGATAGTCTATACTATTTACCTTAAAAGCATCAATTGCAAATTCATCAAAAGCTGTAGTAAAGATTACAGGTTTATTTACCTTAATTTTATTAAAAATCTCAAAACTAAGTCCATCCATAAGCTGAACATCCATAAAAAAAAGATCTACTTCTTCCTGATGTGAATCTATCCAAAGTACCGCTTCTTCTATTGAAGCTAGTTTTCCTATCACCTGGATATCAGAATTATACTTCAACAAGTAACGTTCTAATTTTTCTGCCGCTAAAGGTTCGTCTTCAATTATCGCTACTTTCATCAATAGTAAGTTTTGGTATATAAATTATAGTATAAACATCATCTTTGGTAATAGTAATGGGTATATCTGTATAGAATTGATACATATCCTGAATGTCTTTGATACTATTGCTATCCATAGTATAACTAATCTTTTCCTGATGTGGATATTTTAATAAAACATATTTCGAATCCTCAGTCATCGTCACAACAAGCTCTGTTTCTCTTGAAACAATCGTACTTCTTATGATCTGTTCTGCACAGGATAAAAGGCTCCCAGGAACCACCAAAGTATGTATAGATTCTTCTCTAATAAACTTCGTTTTTCTGTATGGCAAGTATTCAAACAAAAGTAATAATTGATCCAAAACATCAAGTTCTTCATGAATAGGCACTAACTCTTTTGTTGTTTTCGAAAGGATATATCGATATACCGCCGAAAAATGATCTACTAAAAATTCTGCTTTATCAGTATCCTTTTTCATGACCAGTATCAATGATTCCAAAGTTTCAAACATTAGTGTAGGGTTTATTCCTTTTTTAAATTGAATAAAATCCTGTTCTATCCCTTCTTTCAGAGATAGTTCTTTTGTCATTATTTCTGTATTTATTTTATGTAAAAACTGATGACTCAGATATAATGAAAGATATATTATTGTGATAACCGAAAAGATACTATTGAAAATAACAAGTTCTGAACTGTTTGGTGTAAACCCTAGTACTAAATCAAAATATAGAAACATCGATCCAGAAACTAAAAGTATAGAGGTAATTACCGAAATGACAATCTGCAACATAATCTTACCCATCAATGAATTTGGAAATTTTAGTCTTTCAAAAAAGAACAAAGAAATTCTAGAATATTCCTGAATAAGATATGCTAATCCAATACACACATATAACTCCTGTCCAAGAAATTCTTCTTGTAACTGGGTCACATTATTATTAACCAATAAAATAAGCAGATATACCAGAGCACCACTACATAGAGGGCCAATGATTCTAAATATTGGATGATGTATAAACAGCTTATTCACACGCTTTCAATTTTTTAATATTTGTTTCATCCATTTTTTTATCGTTTAAGAGTTCAGATCTGTATTAATACAAATCAGTATAGCATCGTATCACAATCACTTTGGGTTGACACTAACATTCTCAGGTATTTTTTTCATAAAACAATAGGAAGTTTTACGGTAAACTGTTCATCATCTATTACCTCGATAGTCTTATTAAATATTAGGTCATACCTTAATTTAATATTGCCTAACCCTATTTTAAAAGAATCCACTCCTTTAGGTTTTACTGTCTTATTATTTGATACACTAATATTATGAGTATCACAGGTAATAACTATTTTTAATACTTCAGAAGAAGTCATTTGATTATGTTTTACAGCATTCTCTATCAACATTTGAAGTGCTAGTGGTGGGATTTTACTTTTTAATACCCAATCTGGTAATGTAATTTCTAAATTAATACGATCATTAAATCGTGTACGCAATAAAAAGTGGTAAGAATTCACAAATCGTAATTCTTCTTCGACAGTTAACCATTTACTTTCGTATTTGTTTAAAATATATTGATAGGATTTAGCAAGTTCTCGAATAAATAATTCTGCTTTTTTTACATCACTAAACAACAAAGAAGATATTGTGTTTACACTATTAAACAAAAAGTGAGGGCTTAATTGTGATTTTAGTGCTGTTAATTGTAATTCGGTTTGTTTTCGTTCTAATTGTAATGCTATTATTTGGCCTTTTGCATATTGATAATAAGAATGTATTGCAAAATAGATGATCGTATAGACCAGAGAAGCAAAAAATATAAGAATGACAAGTTTTAATAATATTTCGCTATAATCTTCGATAAAAGAAATCTGTGCATTTTTTATAAAAGCATACCCATATAAAACAATACTTATGAATATAAAGGAAATGATCGTATTGGATAACACTCCTATTAAAAGGCGAAATCCCGTATATTTTTTCCAGGAAATAAATTTGTTAAATATTTCATTGAAGACCGTATTGATATAGGCTATAGTAATTCCCAAAAGCCCAGATAGCCATAATAGCTTCGTATTATCCTCTTCTTGGGTAAACCCCAAAAAACTATACGTAAGCATTCCCAGAATAAATCCTACTAAAATGATAGTGAAATACTTTTTCACGATTGATGATGGTTGGTATATATAATGATCTATACGATACTTCATCCTACCAAAATAGTCAATAATACAGATATATAAAAGACCATTGGCAGGATGAAATATGTATTGTTATTTTAATGCACGAAGAGCTCTTCCGAAATATGTTTCTGATGAAATATTTTTACAAGCGTTACGGTACGCTTCTTTTACATTATCTCCGGATTTATTAACTGATGGAGCAAAAGCCACTAGAGTTTCTGATAAATAATGATCTGAACTTATTTGACCTGTTGCATTTTGAAGTACATCCATAAGTTGCATGCTACTAAGGTTTTTTCTTGCTAATTTTATTAAAGCCACAGAAGCATAATGATCAGAACTAACACTGGATAATGCTCGAATAAAGACATCCATATTCTCGCCATCCAAACCTTGTCTATCTACAACCTTGGTCAGAACTTCTACCAAATAATGATCAGATCCAACAGAATTTCCTGCAAGTGAAAGTAATTCACCTAATTCATTACTATTTAATTTCTTATCCAATAGTCTAGAAAGAACTGTAGTAATATAATGATCAGATTGAATATCTTCTAGTGTGGACAAAAAAGAATTGTAATTACCTTTAGAAAGCCCTGGAAGCTCTAGTGCTTTATTTAATACCTGTGCTTTGTAATGATCTGACCCAATTTGCTTAGAGTTTTCGATTAAAAGATTAAGGTTCGTAGCATTTAGTTCTCGTTTCTTCATTACATTCATAAGCACCTGGGACATATAATGATCAGAATCAATTCCTGTTGTTATCTTAAATAGTTTACCTATTTGATCATCAGAGAGGTTACCATCTTCAATAGCAGTATTTAATACTACAGTAGCATAGTGATCTGATCCAATACTTTTTGTTGCTTCTATATAAGCAGATATTAGCGCATTCGAGGCAAAAAAGTTTTGTTGTTTATATCTTAATAGCTCAGCTAGGTAGTGATCTGATTTTATTTCTTTTCCTGCTAATCTTAATAACGATTCCATCTCTTGAGGAGATAGATTTTTTTCTAATATTAATTTTAAATAGGCAGATTTTACATGGTCGCTTTCAAAAGATCTGATTTCATTAAATACCATATTGGCACCGCCCTGATTATAAAGTCGATCTACTCTACCTTTTGCTCCTAAAGTTGTCGTTTTTACAATTTCTGGCAAAATCTCACCAAGCCATTTCTTACCTTCAGAGTTGAAATCTTTTCTAGAAGAACCAACAAAATACTTTTTATTAAGCTTTCCATTACCTTCGGATTCGATTACAATCCGGCGCTTACTACCAAAAGCAGATTTTTTTATTTCAAGATAACCACCATCAGAAATAGCAATTATATCTTTATCATCATTTGATAATGTGATCTCTCCTTCATAATTAATCGAGAAATTATCAAACATGCCATTTTGAACCTTAATAGTGGTTTTACCTTTATTATAATTTACGGCATAGGATTGGGCATTAACATTTGATATAAAGAGTAGAGAAGCGATTAGCAGTGCAACCTTAAACAGGTTTGCGACAATAATTCTTGATATTAGATTCATAACTGTTCGTTTTTTGATTAATTGATTGATTGATTTTATTAATGCAAAGGTGGAACACTATGTCGTATATAAAAAACTAAATGAATTGAACTGTACTGCTAATGTATTGAACTGTACATTAGTTTTTTCTGTTTTTAAAAATTCTGTTTTTTCTTAAATCAATTTTATTACCAGCACTTTACCACTATCAAAAAATGGTAATTATTTTTAAGGATGATTACCCCTTCTGCATGCTGTAGGGAAGTAGTTACTAAAAAATTTACAGGTTTATTTATGTATGGTCCGAGTATAAGAATTTACTGTAGTATAGGTTACAAAGAAAATACTTTACTATATATAATTTGATATCGGCAACATATTTTATATTTCATTATAATCAAATTATGAATTAGCTCATCTTAATTTTTCAAGTTAATTTGATCAATTCTTTTCTTTATTTTCTTTTCTTGAGTTTCATTAAAATTATGTCTGGAATCCTTATTTACAGTATTCATAATATTTTCTGATTCGTGACTATGAAATAAACCTAAAGCATGACCTATTTCATGTGGAGCAGTTGAAGTAAATAAGTTTTCATCTGTTATCAATACTCTTTGATCTCTCCCGATTCCTGCAATACCAAGGATATTACACCTTTTAACAATATATATGTTTACTTTACTTTTATCATAAGATTCTCGAGATTGCATCAAAAATGTACTAGGTTCTGAACCTTCATTATCTCTAAGATCATAAAGTTCTTCATTAATTAAACTTTTAGACTCCCCTAACTCTAATCCTATTCCAAATCTGTGAAAATATTCTCCATTCAAATAATTTATAAACTCTTTTTCGTCAAGAGTATATGATGATTTATCTAAAGTTTCTGAAGATTCTACATAAATAATATTAACTTTTATAATCTTCTCTGGGGCTGCAAATTCTGGTTCTACACCCACAGAATCAAGATCATCACTAGCACTACAAGATAATAAGAGTGGGATTGATACTATAAAAAGGAATCGTTGATATAGTATTTTAAATGTATCCTTAGCATTATTTTTATTAACTGAAGTCTTAAGAAAGAAGTTATTGAAAAAATTCTTGATTTGAAATATACTATTAAATATAGTACTGTCTAGTGTAGGCTTAGTAGTTTTCGTCATTGTTTTTAAGATTTGGGATACCTCCGGGGTAATAGAAGTATTGGTATTTTAAAAGAGGGATCTTTTCTTTGATCTTTAATCTTTTAAACCGTGTTAAACATTCTTCTGGGGCAATAGAAGATTATTTTACATTTTGACGAATTTATTTTTACTCTTGAACTGATATGATTTTTCGTAATCAATTCATTATAAAGGTAGTATAGATTATCAATATCCGAATACGGGAAAAACGTAATATGTTTACGTAATCACCAAAACACCATGTATTTCGGCGATAAATAGGTGTTTTCATTGAAATTTTAACATTTTTTTACTCAAAAATGAAGGTTAAATACTACAAATGTTAACGTAAAACAAGTAATTTTAGGGGGTTTTTTCCCCTGTTCATGACCTTGATATTTAAAAGATTATCCCAATATTGTGGTTTTTCCTATAGCTAAACCTTAAAATCTGACATGCTGCTATCAATTTAGCTATAGAAATAAGAAAATAAAAGATGTATGCTTTTTATCAATTGTGTACATATTCATAGTATTGAATGGAGTATTAATATGTAAAAAATGTACAATTAGGATAACTTAGATTCTAAAGTTGAATTAATTAGAATGCTTTTTTAATAAAATTTCAGAAATTAAGTTTTCAATAATACTTTTATCAAAATCAGGTTTCTGAGCTTTGTTTTTTGCTTTTTTTATCTTTTCGTAATGTGGTATTTTACCAGTCTTCAAGAGTACTTTAAGCACTTCTTCAAAAAAACTATTTAAAATGGGAATCACAAATGTGCTCGATTTGTTTTTTTCCTTGAGATGAATAAACTTTTTGGCGTACGCCAAAAAGATTTGGGGATATTGAGAGAATGTAATTAGTGCTTGGCAAAAACTTTGATATACTTCTTCTCTATTTTGATTATTTTTAAATTTAAGTTTTTTGTGATCTATTTGAGTAAGTGTATATAATAAGATGCTTTCTCTAATAAATGTACTATAGTCATTATTAGAAAAATAATATACCTCCATTCCTATATTAGTATTTATCACTAATACCTCATTTCCGATACTTTCTTTTAAGAAAGATTCAAAAATAGCTACCATAGTAGAGGACATTAACAATTGCCTTTTAAAATCAATAGATCTAATATTTACCGATTTTATGCTTTTTATATCGTCATTCTTGTTCACTGAGTAAGCTTAAATAATTCGGAAATCTCTAAACCTTGATTTTTTGCATGCATTTCTGCTGTAAATCCACGGTTATCTCTAGGAGAAATATCTGCTCCAGATTCTATAAGTAATTTAATAATTTCTTTTTGACCAAAAGTCGCTGCATAGATTAGTGCAGTAGCTTCATTACTATTTTTTTGATTTACATCTGCTCCAGATTCTATAAGTAATTTCGCAATATTGTAATGTCCTTTATAACAAACTCCCATTAATGTTGTATTTCCAGAGCCATCTTTTATATCGATATCCGGAGAGCATTTTAGAATTTCTTTAGTTATATCTTCAAGACCATAATAAGATGCTAATAACAAGGGAGTAAAACCTCTGGAGTCTTTTGAGTTCACAACTTCAGGATTACTGTTTAAAAGCGTTTTTACTCCTTCTAGTTCTTCAGATCGAATGAAATTAAAAATATCTTTCATAATGTATTATGTATCTATTAATTATGATTAAAATAACAGGTGATCTGGCAACAAACCACCTGTTGTTTTAATCTCCTTATAATGTATTACTATTATTATGTTTAATCGAATCGATCAAGATCCATAACTTTACACCAAGCTGCAACAAAATGATCTACAAACTTCTTCTTAGAATCTTCACAGGCATAAACCTCGGCAAGAGCACGTAATTCAGAATTAGAACCAAATATGAGGTCTGCTCGAGTACCTGTCCATTTTACTTCTCCCGTAGTACGATCACATCCTTCAAATACTTCCTGAGCATCTGAAGTTGCTTTCCAAGTGGTCCCTAAATCAAGTAAGTTGATAAAGAAGTCATTCGTAAGCACCTCAGGACGCTGAGTAAAAACTCCATGTTGGGATTGATCAAAATTCGTATTCAATACTCGAAGACCTCCTATAAGTACAGTCATCTCAGGCACAGTTAATGTTAATAATTGAGCTCTGTCTACCAACATTTCTTCTGCAGATATAGAAGACTTTGTTTTCTTATAGTTACGAAATCCATCGGCAACAGGTTCTAGAGCAGAGAAGGATTCCACATCGGTTTGTTCTTGTAGCGCATCGGCTCTCCCAGGTGAAAAAGGTACTGTAACCTTATGTCCTGCATTGGTTGCTGCCTCTTCTACTCCAGCAGCTCCTCCTAAGACTATCAAATCTGCTAATGAAATTTTCTTGTCTCCAGATTTTGAGCCATTAAATTCTTGTTGAATACTTTCTAAGGTTTTTAATACATTGGCTAACTGAGTTGGATTATTCACTTCCCAATTCTTTTGTGGTGTAAGGCTAATACGTGCACCATTTGCACCACCACGCTTATCAGAACCACGGAATGTGGATGCTGAGGCCCAGGCAGTGGATACTAATTGAGAAACTGACAGTCCCGAAGAAAGTATTTTGCTTTTTAGACTGGCAATATCTTGATCATCTATTAATGTATCGGCAACTTTTGGGATCGGGTCTTGCCAAATCAACTCTTCTTTAGGCACTTCTGGGCCAAGATATCTTGCAATAGGTCCCATATCACGATGTGTTAACTTATACCATGCTCGAGCAAATGCATCTGCAAACTCATCAGGATTTTCATAAAAACGTCTAGAAATTTTCTCATAGGCAGGATCCATTCGTAAAGCTAGGTCTGTGGTGAGCATAATTGGCGCATGACGTTTAGAAGAGTCATGTGCATCTGGTACGCTATCGGCACCAGCTCCATGTTTTGGAATCCATTGATGTGCCCCTGCAGGGCTCTTGGTCAACTCCCATTCGTAGCCAAATAAATTCCAAAAGAAGTTATTACTCCATTTTGTAGGAGTACTGGTCCATGCTCCTTCTAATCCACTGGATATAGTATCTCCTGCATTACCGCTTCCAAAGTTATTTTTCCACCCCAAATTTTGTTCCTCAATACCTGCTGCTGCAGGCTCTCTCTCTACATACTTATCAGGATCGGCTGCTCCATGAGTTTTACCAAATGTATGTCCACCAGCAATAAGAGCAACTGTTTCTTCATCGTTCATCGCCATACGACCAAAAGTTTCACGAATATCATGAGCCGAAGCAATTGGATCAGGATTTCCATTTGGTCCTTCGGGATTTACATAGATCAATCCCATTTGAACAGCTCCCAGAGGATTCTCTAACTCTCGGTCACCTGTGTAACGTTTATCACCTAACCACTCGGTCTCGGCTCCCCAATAAATATCTTGTTCAGATTCCCAAACATCTTCACGTCCTCCGCCAAAACCAAAAGTCTTGAAACCCATAGATTCTAAAGCACAATTACCTGCAAGAATCATAAGGTCAGCCCAGGAAATTTTCTTACCATATTTCTGTTTAATTGGCCATAATAACAAACGTGCTTTATCCAGATTAACATTATCTGGCCAACTGTTTAATGGTGCAAAACGCTGAGTTCCTGAACCAGCCCCCCCCCTACCATCAGCAATTCGATAAGTACCAGCACTATGCCATGCCATACGAACAAAAAGAGGGCCATAATGACCATAATCGGCAGGCCACCACTCTTGAGAATCGGTCATAAGCTCAAAAAGATCTTTCTTTATTGCCTTAAGATCAAGAGTTTTGAACTCTTTACTGTAACTAAATTCTTCCCCCATAGGGTTTGATGATAAAGAATGTTGACGAAGAATATTTAAGTTCAATTGATTCGGCCACCAATCACGATTAGAAGTTCCTGTACCTGCACCTTGTTTAAGTGTACCATTCATAAAAGGACACTCACCTTCACCATTAACATGATGATTTGAACCATGAGATTCTGCACTCTTGAGGTTTTTATTTTCCATTTGCTGTAGATTTTATTAGATGATTATTTGTTCTTATGCTCTTTCAAATTTATGATAAAAAAATATTATTGTTTTTATATTTTTAATATATAAAATCTATTAAACTATTAAATCCTCTTATAAAAAAGCCAAATGGGTTTGTTATACCTATTAAAAGAAATACAATACGTCTAACCTAATAAATCTATTTTAATTCTTATTGCACCTGGCATGTAGTAGCTAACTAACCTTCAATTTTATGTTTGATTGAAAACTCATCTATACCTCTTGACCTCTACAACTATTTTAATAGTATTCATCATTGGGGTAACAGTATTGGATTAATTAGATATAGAAAGTATTATTCTTATCGATATAATGCAGAGCATAAATTAGCCGATAACTCTAACATTGTTAGCAATTTATTCTGGAATAGATATTTATGATAAAAGAGTTTTTAATCTATCATCATAAATAGGATAGATCAAGATACCAAATTTAAATACTAAATACAATACAGAAAATAATTGATACCTATGAATTAGAACATAAAGTATGAGTGTTCTCTTAAAAAACGTGAGGTATCCAAAAGCTCATTGGATTGAGATAAATTACATAACTATCTAAGTTTCTCTTTCATTCGTAATAGCTCCTGCTCTATCAACAACAATTTATCTTCAACCAGGTCACCAAATTCTGGAATACGTCTAAAAAATGCGTATCGCACTCTCCACAATTCTTTGATCTCGGATAAAGGGAATGATGAATCTTCAATATTTTTATGATCGGCCCTTAGTACTGCATTACCTTTTATAACATATAACCTTCTAAAGATTAGTTTATTCTCGACAACTACAAAAACCAGTGTGCCATTATTCAGTTTTTTAATCACGGTAGGAGGAACTTTTTCTCCTATTACAACATCCTTTGGATAAAAACCTTTATCATGTGATGTCATCTCGAGACTACTTACAGTATATCCTCTAAACTCTTTAGTTGGATTTACCGGTAATTGCATAGTTGGTAATTCTTTAATAAAACCTTCTGTATTATATAAAGTAATATAATCATTGGCTGTACTTTCTGTTATACACGGGACGATTGCAAACTTTTCTCGTTTCACATCTTCTGCATACGTGGTAAGATCTCCTTTAAACTTTAGTAGTTGATTTACGGTAAGTTCATTCGTTAATAAATCATCTATCGCAATGCTAAAATGGTTAGCAATTTTGATAATTGTTTCTATTTTCGGTTCACTTCTACCCTCTTCATATGCGCCTAATGTACCACGTTTTAGGTCAAAAAGCTCAGCAAAGGCTTGTTGACTTAAACCTTTTACTCCACGTATTTTTTTTATATTTTTTCCGAAAAAAGACATTTTTGCTAATTTTATTTGCAATTATAAAAAATAGTTGTACATTTACACTAACAATATTAGCCAATATTCTATTAAAAAGCTAATTTTAGTAGAAATACTTCACAATTTTATTCTTTTCCTAAGAAACAATGAGGATTATACTAAAAATCTTAGCACAACATCTAATTATTAACTTAAATCATTCATACCCATGATCACTCTTATTTTTTATCTCGTTAATTTAGCCAAAGATATTACAGAAAATTTGTGCTACTTTTTGTAATATTGATACACTAAAGAAAATCAGTCACACATAATTATTCATTCATCAAAAAATCATCTAATGCAAGATCATTATCAGGTAGTAAAAAAATATTTACTACAGCTTAAATATGATATTATCCATGAAAACAATAGGGAAGGTATTATTATGATCAGCAAAGAAACCGAAGGAATTAAAAATATGATTCTTGGAGTTGCACCACCCATTTTAATAATGGAGCAGCACATCTGCACTATCAAAAATAAAAATGAAATCGTATACCGTAGTCTATTACAAAAAAACAGAGATATCATACACGGTGCTTTTGTACTAGACGAGACTGGTGATAAAGTAATTTTTAGGGATACATTACAGATAGCAAATCTGGATCTTAATGAGCTCGAAGGATCATTAAATTCTATCGGACTGTTATTAGGCGAGTATTCTGAACAAATTATCAATTTCTCTAAGTATTAAAACCATACTAAATCGTTTAGAATTCCTTAAAGACAAATGTATACACCCAGAGATTAAAGAAGTAATGTGGATTTCTTATATTGCTTCAGGTATACATTAAGTCCTATCAAAAATGAAAAAAAAGTATGATTCGCAAATGCTTCTGGCAATTGCCGTATTGATTATCAGTGGTGGTGCCCTTATCGTTTCTATGCGACAAGCGTCAATCATGAATAAACAAACAGATATTCTCTTAGAGCAAACCAAATCAAATGCCTGGCCTAGATTATCTGTCGGTTTTGATCAAAGTTGGTCTGATAAAGCACTAGAATATTTAAAAATCCCTCTACACAATAAAGGCACAGGGCCTGCTATAATCGAAGGAGTTAGGATTACATACGATGGACAGGTCACAAAAAGCTGGTGGGATCTGTTTAACAAAGCCAAAGTCCCTGATTCTATAAGTACAGGGATTTCGAATAGAGGAATTTATAACTCAGTAATCTCTGCTAATGAAAGTTTTTATTGGATGCAGCTTGCACATGACCCAAAATTAAGACACTGGATTTATGAAAGAAAAGAAAAAATAACAATTGAGATCTGTTATAAATCTGTCTTTAATGATTACTGGTTATTACATAAAGAAGGATTAAATGGTACCACCTCAATACAAAAATTAGATACCCCCGAATGTCCTTTACCGCCAGAAGAAATGTTTAAAAGTTAAAGTAGAGTTGTAAAAAATATAGTTTTTTAGATTCTTAAAGGTCTTCCTTCCTCCTACTATCTAAATAATTCAAAAATATTTTATACATTTGCATAAGTACTTATATAAATACTTATGCAAGATAAATTACAAGAATACGCAGAATTGGGTTTAGGGTCCAGACTAAAACGCCTAAGTGAATTTGTGATGAAAGAAATTCAAATTGTATATACTTCTTGTAATATTGATTTTGACCCTTATCTATTTCCAATTTTTAAAATCATCATAGATCAAGGTCATACTACGACTACAGACATACAAGAAAAACTACTTTACACACAACCTGCAATCACCCAAGCATTAAAAAAACTAATGGAAAAAGGGTTGGTTGAATATAAAATCGATACATCTGATAAAAGAAAAAAGCTATTTCAATTAACCAAAAAGGGTAATGAAACACATCAAATTATGATTCCGTTATGGAAAGTAATTGATCAGCAAGTAACAGCACTAACAACCTTCTCATCAACAAATCTTGCAGATCATGTTACTCATTTCGAAAGCAAACTAAGAGAAAAACCATTACATCAACAAATACTAGAAAAGTACACCTCATAATGCATATAGTAAGAGCAGTACAGATATCAGATATTCAAAATATTTATCAGCTTTATAAAAAAATTGGTGAACAACCTGGTGGGATTATACGGGTATCAAACGAAATCACCATAGACTACATACAAGACTTTGTACATAAAAGTATATCTGATGGTTTGATATTGGCAATTGCTCATCCAAAACATGAACATCAGATCATCGCAGAAATCCATGCATATCGTATACATATTTCTGCATTCAGACATATATTAACAGATCTTACCATTGTCGTTAACCCAGAATTTCAGGGACAAGGTCTCGGAAAATTACTTTTCACAAGTTTTTTAACCAAAATCAAAACATCATATCCTCATATCCTTCGTGTTGAATTATTCGTTCGAGAGAATAACACAAATACCGTTCAATTTTATGAAAAACTAGGATTTATAAATGAAGGAAAACATAATCAAAAAATTAAGAATCTTGATCATAGTATAGAGACTCCTATTCATATGGCTTGGTTTAATCCAGAATACAATAATGATCTTACATATTGATTGATATTCGAATCGTAAGGCTAATCACAAATTTTAAAGTTTTAATATCGCAATGAACACTTCTATCATTCCTTTTGACCCAAAATACGCAAAAGACTTCGCAGCTCTTAATATAGAATGGCTAGAAAAATATTTTGTAGTAGAACCACATGACGCAGAATTATTAGAACAATGTGAGCACACTATTATCAATCAAGGAGGATTTATCTTTTTTGCAAAAGCAGACAATAACATAGCTGGTACTTTTTCACTAATCAAAATCGAAGATGGTATTTATGAATTAGGAAAAATGGCTGTTTCTCCAAAATTTCAAGGTCAAAAAATCGGGCAGCAATTATTAGAATTTTGTATTGAATTTTCTGCAACTCAAGGCTGGAAAAAATTGCTTCTATACTCTAATAGAATTTTAGAAAATGCAATCTACATTTATGGTAAATATGGTTTTAAAGAAATTCCTATGGAAGATCACCCTCCCTATCAACGTAGTAATATCAAAATGGAACTTATATTGCAAAAATAAAACTAGTTATTTTCTTCTTTTCTCCAGACAGAGTAATTTATTTTTCTACACATTGCAAGGAATA
Organism: Aquimarina sp. Aq78; assembly: GCF_900299525.1. Classification (GTDB taxonomy): domain Bacteria; phylum Bacteroidota; class Bacteroidia; order Flavobacteriales; family Flavobacteriaceae; genus Aquimarina. The sequence continues at coordinate 713,900 of NZ_OMKA01000029.1, forward strand.
ATTTTATAATCAGATAATAGTTGTATTTTTGAAAGCCTATTTTAGATATTTCCCTATATATCAATACAATATCTAAAATACACTTTCAATATCACGAGTATTCTTAAAACCAAACATGAAGACTCTTACATTGGAAAATAATAATTTTTAACCAAAAGTAATCGTCATGAAAAAACCAACGAACGGCAGTACATGGTATGCCTTATTCCTAGCATTAACTACTAGCTTATTCTTTTTACATTCCTGCCAACAGGACTCAACTATAGAAGTTCTTGAGGAAGAAGAATATATAAGAAAAATTGAAACCTTAGAAACAAAAATTAAAGATTTAGAAGGAAAACTAGGTCAAGAAAAATCTAATCGAAGCAGACCAAAAAATATTATCAGTTTTGAACAAGCACAAAGAATATATAAGGCTTATGATGATAGAGCCGATTTAATTAGCGAAGTTGTTAATTCGAATTCAAACGACGGTTCTTTTAAACCCACAAGATCCATGTTTTATGAAATTTCTGAGTTACGCAGCTATTTATCATATGTCGATGAGTTATCACAAAAGGCGGGTATAAAAACAACTGGACTACGTTTCTACTTTGCATTATACCCAAATACATATGTCTCCTCTACCGGAAGTGACATAAACGCAAGGCATCAAACTATCTTCATTGCTCCTACCTTAGAAAAAAAATATGACAATCATATTTTACATATAGGATATACACTTAACAATGATGGCAAAGTAGAATTGTTAGATAAAAATAACGGATTTAGCCATTTTAGCCGAAGTCGTGGTAAGACAGATGATGTATCCTTTTTAGGGAAAAGAAATGACAACGATAAATTTAGTCTTATTGCCAACGAGCTAGGAGCAACCCCTCCAGAATATGGACAATAAAATAGAGCTTCTAATAGTATTGAGAAAAGTTGCTTTTGGTAGCGAATGCATCGCTGCACTTATTGGGTTGTTTTTTTTGTTTACCTATAAGACAAAAGGTCTGTTAAAATGGTTTTCCATTTTTCTGATTTATATCTTTATCAATGATATTATTGGCTATAATACAAGACATTGGTTTCCCAATTCTAACAACCTAATATTGTATAATATATCTACCTCTCTTACTTTCTTATTTTTATTTTTTATGTACCATCAACATATTAAAGAAAAAACAAGCAAACACTTTATCATGTATTTTATGATATTCTATATAATCACTCTTTTTATAAGTGGGTTCTATGAAAATTATCTAAATCAATTACAAAGTATTCCGTTTCTCTTAGGTGCATTTCTATTAATGACTTCTATTATTTTTTATTATGCAGAATTATTAAAATCAGAGCAAATCCAGGAAAGCACTAAAGATTTCTTGTTCTGGATTAGTGTCGGATTATTGATTTATTATGTAGGAAAAATGCCTTTTCGTATTGTAAGGGATTATTATGCAAATCATAATGATTCCTCAGCTCTTTTTATTCTAAATAGTATTTTTACTATTATAATGAATAGTTGTTTTATAACCGGGTTTTTAATACATAGAAAAACAGTCTCCTAATAGTTACTATTGATAAAAACAATACTCAGAAATTAACAGCAATTAATGTAGTTTCTGCTATAAATAAATCATTTTAGTATTCTTTTTTTATAAAATTCATATTTGTTTCTCACAAAGAACACTCTCTCTTTATGGTATTTATAATAAGAATTTTTAATTCTGCAAAAGAGTCGAATCCCTTTTTTAGAAAGGGGTAAAACCCCCTTTTTTCAAAACCTGCATATACTCCAAAACTCCTAAAACAACCCCAAAGACACTTATTATCAATGGTTTGATGTGTTTTTGTTTTAACAAAATACGCCATTACTTTTTTAAAACTACAGAATAATAGTATTTTTAATTGCAGATAAAGTCTCTTTATTTATATGGAGATTTAAAAAAACTGTCATTTCGGTGAAGACTAGAATTTAATTAATGTCAACCGTAATCAAAAACAACCTAATTAATTTTTCTGGTAATCACAACACAAAAATCTTAATAAACCTAAAAAAATGGACAAAAAAACGAACTTTATTGGATATCCGATTGTTATTATTATCACTGCAATACTTACTTTTTTATTAAGTACTTGTGAGAAAAAAGATCAAATTGATCAGGAAATAATTAATAAAGAAGTACTTTATTTACCTGATGGAGACCCTAAACAAATTATAGATTTATGTAAAGGTCAAAAACTATACAAAAAATACAAAAGTCGTACTGACTCTATTGAAAAATATGAGCAACAGTTTAATGATGCTTTTCGAGCATCCAGAACCATTACATTTAAATATCAAGAATTAGTAAATTATTTTAGTTTTGTTGAACAGATAACTGAAAAAACAGGTAATAAAATTTCTGGCTTACGCTTTTATTTTGGTAAATACTCTAATGAACATCCAAAATACCCAGGACAACAAATGTTATTTTTCAACCCTACTATTCAAGATACTATTGATGGTGAAACAATGAATTTAGCTTATGCTATTGATGAATCGGGAAATAGACCAAAGATCGTAATTATTGATGATATCAATAATTTTAATTGTGAAAAACCCGGTAAAAATTATTCAAAAGCTAGCGTTTTCTCTTTTTCTAATCTATTAAACACTTATGATGAGCCTACTTCTTTATATGGTCAAGGAGGACAAGTAAGTCCCCCTGATGGAGAAGCTCAATAACAAGTTTATCATCTACTAAATCTCAATTAACAATAGTAAAAAATGAATTATGATAATTTAATAGTATTCTTTAGGGATTTCTCTACACTAATTATAGAATTAGTTACCGCTATTATTGGATCTATATATTTTTATAAATATAAAAATTCAATATTAAAGTATTTTCTATTTTATTTATGGTTTATAGTTTTTATAGAATATTCTGCTTTTAGCATGAGGGAATATCTTGACATCCCAAACAACAAAGGGTTAATTAATTCATTTTATGTTATACATTTTATTTATTTATTTTTTACGTATTGGCATGTATTACACAGTAAAAAAAGAAAGTTATTAATAAGTTATTTTGCTATCATATACAGTATTGTCTGTATTATTAATGCATTTTTTGAGGATTTCCTGACTAGGTCACAGACTATTTCCTTTATCGTAGGATCTAGTTTTTTAATCCTAGCTATTATTCTCTATTTTATAGAAATTTTGAAAAGTGAAAAAGTGCTTTATGTTAAAAAAAATTTACTTTTCTGGATTAGTGTTGGTTTACTATTATGTTATGCTGGATACATCCCATTTAGTATTACTATTAATTATTATGCCGATATTCAAAAATTGAGTAATTTATTTTTGATTTTATACACTTTGATTGCAATATCAAATACTTGTTTTATAATTGGATTTATATGGAGCAGCAAGAAACAGGAATATTAGTAGCCAGTATTATTTTAGTAATTCTTGTAGTCATTATTATTGGACTTTTTATCATCTTTCAAAAAAGGAAAAATAGTTTGCTATTACAGCAAAAAGAAACTGAAAAAAAGTTTGAAAAAGCTATTGCAGAGACTCAGATCGAGATCAGAGAAGAAACACTGCGCAATATTAGCTGGGAGTTACATGATAATATTGGCCAGCTACTCACATTGGCCAAAATACAAGTCAACATAGCTCAGGATGACCCCGAGAAACTAGAAGAGGTTACCGAGACCATAACCAAAAGTCTTACAGAACTGCGATCATTATCAAAACTAATCAACCCAGATACTATAAAAAGCTTAAGTCTCACAGAAGCCATAACATTAGAAATAGAACGATTTAACCGCATGCAGTTTATTAAAGCTGCAATCACCAGTAATGAAGAAATAGAAGTACTGGATGATAAGGCCGAGATCATCATCTTTAGAATATTGCAAGAATTCTTTACGAATACTATCAAACATTCTAAAGCTACAAATCTGGATGTAGATGTACATTATGATGCCGATAAGTTAGTAATCCATGCAAAAGATAACGGTGTTGGTTTTGATCAGATAGACTGCCCAACCAAAAGAGGGATAGGATTAAGTAATATGCAAAACAGAGGAAAATTAATCGATGCCATTGTACAAATAACATCGCAAAAAGGGAAAGGAACAGCAATAACACTAACCTATCCATATAAAAAAGAAAGTTCGATGGCATTAGACAATGAAGTTAACTAACTTTGTAAAGAAAACTATTCACACAAATAATAAGTATTGTCAATCATGAAATACTCAGTAGTAATTGTAGAAGATCATATTTTACTATCCCAGGCATTATCTGGGTTGGTTAATGGGTTCGCTAAATTTAAAATTCTATATATCTGTAAAAACGGTAAAGAACTACTTACCCGATTTAAAGATCCTAAAAATATCCCTGATATCGTACTTATGGATATCAACATGCCTATTATGAATGGGATTGAAACTACAGCAGCATTAAAAGAACAATACCCACAAGTTAAGGTATTAGCGCTCTCTGTAGAAGAAGATGAAAGTACAATTCTTAAAATGCTTAGAGCTGGTGCAAAAGGATATCTCTTAAAAGATACTGAAAAAAGCATTCTGGAAAATGCGCTTATCCAGGTACAGGAAACAGGTTTCTACCACACAAAAGATGTAACTAATTTACTACTAGGCTCCCTAAATCCTAAAGAAGAAAATAATGTAGTACTCAAAGATCGAGAAGTAGAATTTATTAAACACGCCTGTACCGAGAAAACTTATAAAGAAATTGCAAATGACATGTGTTTAAGCCCAAAAACAATTGAAGGATATCGAGATTCTATTTTTGAAAAACTAAGTCTTAAAAATAGAACAGGCTTGGTTATTTATGCTATTAAAAGTAAATTATTTGTTCCTTAGTGTTTTCTTTTCGCTCCATGTATAATATCCTTTGTCTAGGATTTCTGTATACACATGTATAAAAAAACATCAAAAGGAGACATACACATTTTGCTTTACACTTTAATTCTATTAAAGGTTCAAAAAATACTATTCTCAATAATTCTGCTGGGTTTGTCGAAATACAACCACCTACCCTCTACTCTACAGAGTGTGGTCTGGAAATCGAATCCCTAATTAAACCCATAAAAACCTTTAAATCTGGCTTTTAATTTCACATTTAAACCTATCCACGATATTTAAGATCATAAACCTGAAAACACTTCGACAATCGTAGTATGGCAAGGAATTTCAAATCTTATCCATAACCAAACAACATTGACCGGTTTATATCTTAAAAAACATCGTTTATTACATATTATAATTACTTTTGGCCCGTTTATTGATTACATCGAAAAATAAAATCATCCCAATTATGGTTTTATAGCATTTTTTAAATAAACTAACCATCTTATACTTCTTTAAAAACAGTGTTTTTTGTTTATTTTTGTGAGTAGAAGAACATTGACAATTTTTTATGCTAAAACAACAATTAAATTTTAAGCTTTCTCAAAAACTTTCTCCACAGCAGATTCAACTCATGAAGTTGATTCAACTTCCTACGCAAGCATTCGAACAACGTTTGAAACAGGAGATGGAAGAAAACCCTGCTCTTGATAGCGGAAAAGATAAAGCGGATGAATTTGAAGACGCGTTTAGTAACGAAAACTCTGCAGAAGAAGACTATGGAACCGAAAAAATAGAGGCAGATATCAATGTTGATGAATATCTTAGTGATGATGAGATTCCTAGTTACAGGCTTAGCTCTAACAATTATAGTGCTGATGATGAGGAAAAAAGTGTTCCCTATGCCTCCGGAACATCATTCCATCAACACTTGGTTAATCAATTAAACACCTATCGATTTAATGATGAAGAAAGAGAAATAGCCGAATTTCTTGTTGGTAGTGTCGATGAAAGTGGTTATATAAGAAGGTCTTTATCTGATATTTTAGATGATTTAGCTTTCACTCAAAACGTATATACTACCGAAGAAAAAATAGAAAATATCTTACAAATTGTTCATCAACTGGATCCCGCAGGTGTTGGTGCTCGTAATTTGCAAGAATGTCTTTGGATTCAACTGGATAGAAAAGAAACTACCATCCCAATAAAATTAGCTTCAGGGATTCTAAAAAAAGCATTTGATCATTTTAGCAAAAAGCATTATGATAAACTTTTAGTGAAATTTGACATCACTGAAGAACAGCTAAAAGAAGCAATTGATGAAATTGAACACCTTAATCCTAAACCGGGAGGAGCCTATGCAGGAAACAATCGTTTGATTGAACATGTAGTTCCTGACTTTACAATTAGAATTGCAGATGGAGAACTTGAGCTAACTTTAAACGGTCGTAATGCTCCAGAACTTCATGTATCGAGAGAATACAACAACATGCTTCAGGGGTATAAAGCCAGTAAAGAAAAGTCTAAATCACAAAAGGATGCTGTTATGTTTATCAAACAAAAGTTAGATGCTGCAAAATGGTTTATCGAAGCTGTAAAACAAAGACAGCAGACACTTTTTATTACTATGAGTGCAATAATGCACTATCAAAAAAGTTATTTCCTTAGTGGAGACGAAAGAAATCTCAAACCAATGATTTTAAAAGACATTGCCGACGAGATCTCTATGGATGTAAGCACCGTTTCAAGAGTGGCAAATAGTAAATATGTTGATACTCCTTATGGAACAAAACTTATCAAAGAGTTCTTTTCTGAATCAATGACCAATGATCAAGGTGAAGAAGTTTCTACTAGAGAAATTAAAAAAATACTGGAAATAACTATAGGTGAAGAAGACAAGAAAAAACCCCTTACGGATGAAAAGCTTGCCAAAATCCTTAAAGAGAAAGGATATCCCATAGCCAGAAGAACTGTAGCCAAATACAGGGAACAATTAGATATTCCTGTTGCCAGACTACGAAAGAAAATTTAATGAATTTTTTTCTTAGAAGTGTTTCTTATATTTTACATCCATTATTGATGCCCCTTTTGGGTGCAATAATTTATTTTAGTACTGCTCCAAGATTTATTCCTATTGAGATTATTAGAGCCAAAGTCTTTGGATTAATTATTCTTACTATTCTAATACCCATTGTATTATTCTTTTTATTAAAAAGTACAGGAACCATCACCTCAATACATCTTGAAAATGTAAAACAGCGTAAAATCCCACTATTACTACAATCTATTTTACTCATAGTGGTTATCAAAATGGTCATTGATGTATATCATTATCCCGAGTTATATTTTTTCTTTTTAGGAATTCTGTTTTCATCATTAAGTGCAATTTTCATGGTATTGTTTAATATAAAAGCAAGTTTACATATGATTGGTATTAGTGGAATTACCATGTTTACCGTTGCGCTAAGTATTCATTTTGGGCTTAATTTAACTATCCTAATAGCCATGTTGATGATTTTTAATGGTCTGGTAGCCACATCCAGATTACACTGCAAAGCACATAGTAATCTAGAATTAATCCTGGGGTTCCTAATAGGAATAATCCCGCAACTTACTTTAGCAAATTTCTGGCTATAAAATATAGAACATCAATCCTATTTTTGCAGTATTCAATCCTACAGATTCTCCCTGAATTACCGCATCGCTATTGAATAAAGTATTTAAACTATAGTAGAAATGAAAATTAAAGGTATTCCACCCAAAAGTGAACGTTGCTCCTATTCTCCATCGATTTAACTCATCCAATTTTGTTTGTCTTACCCTATTTCCTGGTTGTTTAAAATTAGACTTAAAAGAATACAGGTATCCCACTCTAACGCCAGTATAAATCCTATAAAATTTATGGGTTTCAGGAGTAGATGTACGCCATCTAAACTCAAAAGGAGCCTCTACCAAATGTGTGGTAAATCTATTAGTACTGTAATCAATACCTTCTAAACTACTAAATATACTCTGTTCTGTATTTTCTTGTTCTCCTATAAATAAATTCTGATTATACACATTCAATGAATAGCCAACTCCCAGACCTATAGCAACATTGCGTCTTTTATTGATTGGCATATCCCGTATAAATCCTAAATGTAACCCTCCTGAAAAACCAGATTGACTCACACCTTTTGGTTTATTAAGTAACAGGTTAAATGTTACTCCTACGTAAAACTGATCTTCTCGATATAAAGAATCTATTTCTATTTCTTGAGTAGAATCTTGCTGGGTCTCCTGTCCCGAAGAAAGAAACACAAACAAATAAAATACAATGAATGCAAACAATTTTTTCATATAGATCACTAAAATAAATCTATTTCTTTAGAAATAAGACAAAGTTTATAAAAACAAAACGAAATCACACAAAATCCTGCCCAAAGGCAGGATTCTTATTATTAATTAAACAGATATACTAAAAATTGTCATTTGCTTCTCCGATTTTGGTGGCATAATTAATTTTAAGTGCATGAACTTTCCTTAGTTCATTCTTAATATCACCTACCAGTCCCATTTTGGTATTCTTATCTATCTTTAAAGAAGTTATTAAAAAAGGAAGCAGCGCATCTGTTTTAGAAGCTCTTTCTGCCAAAACAAATGCTTTTATATCCCTTATATCCGCAAACTTATCATTAAGTTGAATTCTGGCTTCAGAACCTATATTCTTGTACCTAGAACTTGGTTTTCCAGCATATACATTCATAATTAAATTCTTATTATCTAATTTTTCTATTTGATCTGCGACAGGTAATTTGTTCTCTATCATTAATGTATTGTTCCGTATTACCGTAGCAACCATAAAGAAAAATAATAACATAAATACAATATCGGGTAGTGATGCGGTTGAAATCTCCGGCAACTGAGTGTTTTTCTTGTTTTTAAATTTAGACATAATTACAAAAATTAAGTTAGTATTGATTTCTAGGTTCTGCTTCAGAAAGTTTTTCTGGGAATAGGGATTGAATTTTCTTAATTCGTTCTCTTAACACCTCTTTATCATTAAGATTACGAGCGCCTTTTAAATTTTTCTTCATTTCTATAAATGAGATACCATATAGTCTTTTTGCTTCTCGATTACGTAACTCGATATACGCAGCTACTAATTCATTTTGCACGGCTACATAAGTTGCATAATTTGTCTCACGACTATTAATAAGAGATATAATTGCCTTACTTGGATGATCAGAAGATGTAACATCACCTTCTCCCTTACAATAATCACAAGCCAGACCATCTGACTCTCCTCCATTATCCAAAAACGCAATAGTGGCATCTTTAAGAGCAGAAATCTCCATTACAGTGCCTTCTACCAACAACTCATTAAGTTGATTTAGTTCTACCTTAAAGAGATTTTTTTCTTTAATAATTGTTTCTGCAGGGTCATCATCTGCGGGAGGTGGTAATTTTCTAGTGATCCCATGATCTGTTTCCATCTTAGTAGAAACTAAAAAAAAGATGAGTAATAAAAATGCGATATCAGCCATAGATCCCGCATTAACACTTGGTGCTAATCTTCTTGTCATAATAAACATATTTAGTTAATAATTACTTACAGAATCAAGAAACTATGATCATAAGTGACAAGAAATATGCAGAAGAAAAACATACAGAAACTATATCTGAAAAACCTTCATAACTCACGTATATTATCTCTTAACAGAAACAAAAAATAAGCTATATATATTTTAGAGGGTTTGAGAATTCATTTCGTATTACAACCATTTTATCTATATATTCAATATCACTTTGAAAGGTTAGATATTGATGCTATAAAACGATAGATCACAGCTACTATAAAACTAGCAACAATTGTTATGCCATTTTCGGGAATGGCGGAAGGAGTAGTACTAAAAAATCCTGCCTTTGGGCAGGATTTTTTAGTATCATTTAGACATTTATGCTACGATAATAAATAGTATACTATTTAAAATTATCTGAAGCTTTACCAGATTTGGTTGTATAATTAATCTTTAATGCCTGAACTTCTCTTAATTCTTTTTTGATATCACCTACAAGACCCATATTGGTCTTTCCATCTATCTTAAGAGCTGTAATTAGAAACGGAACTTCTTCCTCTCTTTTTGCTGCTCTCTCTGCCAACACAAACGCTTTTACTTCGCTTACATCAGCAAATTTATCATTAAGCTGGATTCTAGCTTGGCTACCTGCACTTGCACGATATCTTGAACTAGGTTTTCCTGCATAGATATACATTACTAGATTTTTTTTATCTAGTTTTTCTATTTGATCTGCAAAAGGTAATTTATTATCTATCATCAGCGTATTTTTACGCATCACCGTTGCAACCATAAAGAAAAACAATAACATAAATACAATATCCGGTAATGATGCCGTAGAAACGGGAGGTAATTCACCACTCTTTTTCTTTTTAAACTTAGACATAAGAATTCTGTTTTATGTTATTTCTATTTTTTAGGCTCAGCTTCTGAAAGTTTTTCAGGAAACAAAAATTGTATCTTTTTGATATCTTCTTTAAGTTTAGTCTTACTTCCAGAATAATTTACATCTTTAAAATCGGCTTCCATTTGTACAAATGTTTTACCATAAAGACGTTGTGCTTCTCTATTACGCAATGTAGTATACGCTGCCACCAATTCATTTTGAACTGCTATATATGCACCGTAATTTGTCTCTCTATTATTATTTAAAGATATAACCGCTTTAGTAGGATTATCTGAAGAAGAAGGATCTCTATCTCCTTGACAGTAATCACAAGCTTCTTCTCCTCTTCCACCACCATTATCTAAGAACTTAATAGCAGCTTCCCGAAGATCTTTCAATTCCATAGGAGCTTCTTCTACCAATAAATCGTTGTTCTTATTCAATTCTACAACAAAAATATTTTTTTGTTTAAGAACTGGCGGCTCTATTTCTTCCTCTTGAGGAGGAGGGAGCTTACGGCTAATACCAGTATCGGTTTCGATAGTAGTAGTAACCAAGAAAAATATAAGAAGTAAGAATGCAATATCTGCCATAGATCCTGCATTAACTTCTGGTGCTGCTCTTCTTGCCATAATTGTTTACTTAATTAGTTTCTTAATACCAGAAAAGAACATCAACCCAACTGCAATAGCAGCCAAAAAGTAAAATGTATACAATCCTGTTCCTACCCATTTAGAGCCACTTTCTGAAAGCATTCCTCCATCGTTTAAAGGAGCTTCTACTCCTTCTGCCACAACAAAACCAATGCCCACAACAACAAGGAAAGCAACAATACCAATTGCAGTATTTTTAAGACCTCCTGGGTTTTTAGCTAAAGAAGAGAAAACAGCAATCAAAGTAACTACTATTACACCAATAAAGACTACAACTGTAAGAGTATATAACGGGTTCACCAATGATGTTGCTTCTTTTAAAACATCCATCGATCCTCCTTCTCTAACAAAATCTTTGGTTTCTGTAATACCATATTTCTCCATAAGACCATCAAAGTTATTGCTCATTAAGAACAATAAAAGTGCGCCTATAGCACCTATAGCCATTACGATATATGATAATATTTTTGAAATTTTCATGTTACTAATTTTTTGTTTGGATTACTCACAGGTAACCCTTAATTAAATAAAAGTGTAAATTAAAAATCTTCTAAATCAGATTTTTATTAGAAACATCAATTATTTCTTTTTCTTGTAATCTACCAAAATATCGATCAAAGTAATCGAAGCATCTTCCATATCATTTACAATTCTATCAATTTTCGCAACGATATAGTTATAGAATATTTGAAGAATAATTGCAACAATAAGTCCAAATACAGTAGTAAGAAGTGCTACTTTAATACCACCTGCTACAAGAGAAGGTTGCATATCATCTGCAGCCGCAATTTTATCAAATGCCGTAATCATACCAATTACCGTTCCCATAAATCCAAGCATTGGAGCAAGAGCGATAAATAATGATATCCAAGATACATTTTTCTCTAATTGTCCCATTTGAACACCTCCGTATGCTACAACTGATTTCTCTGCTGCGTCTATACTTTCGTCTGCTCTGTCAAGACCTTGATAATAAATCGATGCAACAGGTCCTTTTGTATTTCTACATACCTCTTTTGCAGCTTCAATACCACCACTGTTTAATGCATCTTCTACATTTTGTTGTAATTTCTTAGTATTTGTTGTAGAAAGATTTAAAAAGATAATTCTTTCAATTGCTATCGCAAGACCTAAGATCAAACATAAAAGTACGATACCCATGAATTGAGGACCTCCTTCAATAAAACGTCTTTTAAGGTTTTGATGAAAAGATAGTTCATCTGTAGTAGCCTCGGATACCGCTTCTTCTTGAATTGTTGTCGTATTAGTTATAGGAGCAATTAGTAATTGCACATTTGCCGTTAATAACTGGGCAGGTGCAGTAGATGCTTGTAAGTTTCCAAAAGTCATTACTGCTGCGATTGCCAGAATAGAAAATAATCTTTTCATTGCGCTGATTCTTAATTTTAATTAGTTAAAGGGTTAAAGATATAAAAATAATATAAAATTTATTAAAAAATTGATAATAATGCAGAGAGGAAGGGATTCGAACCCTCGATACGCTTTTGACGTATACACACTTTCCAGGCGTGCGCCTTCGACCACTCGGCCACCTCTCTAGGTTTTCCCCTAAAAAAATAAGGATGGGCAAATAACAAAAAAAATGTTAACTATTGAAATTTGAGGCGTTAATTTTCTGACATTTCACCACGCAGAGAGGTTTCATAAATGGTTTTGAGGACTTTAAGTGGTAATTTTTCACCTAATAAATACATCAATTTTGCTACTGCGGCCTCTGTAGTAATGTCTTTTCCTGATATAACACCTGCTTTTTTTAGTGCAATACTCGTATCATACTTCCCCATTTCTACACTTCCACCTATACATTGTGTAACATTAACTACTGGTATTCCTTTTTGTATAAGATCAGAAATTATAGTGGTAAACCATTTTTTTGTCGTTGTATTACCTGCTCCATATGTTTCTAAAACAACTCCTTTTATAGCTTCTAAAGAGAAAATACTTTTCAAAATACTCTCATTAATCCCCGGAAACATCTTAACAATAACAACATTATTATCAAAATGTGTGTGGTATACCATCTTCTTTCGTCGGTTACACGTTAGTAAAAAAGGTGTATTAACCTTAAGATGTACTCCAGATTCTACCAAAGATGGATAATTAAGGGATTGAAATGCTTCAAAATGTTCTGCATTAATCTTAGTAGTTCTATTGGCTCTAAGTAATTTATATTCAAAATAGAGTCCTACCTCTGTAATTACAGGCTTTCCTTTTTCTTGTAATGCCGAAATCTGAACTGCTGTGATCAGATTCTCTTTTGCATCTGTTCGCAAATCCCCTATTGGCAATTGAGAGCCGGTAAAAATAATAGGTTTAGCCAGATTTTCAAACATAAAACTAATCGCAGATGCTGTATAAGACATGGTATCACTTCCATGTAAAACAACAAACCCGTCATATTTTTTATAATTGACATTGATAATTTCTCCTAATTCTTTCCATCGATCAACATTCATATCAGAAGAATCAATAGGTTTATCAAAACTAATGGTATTAATATTACAATCTAATTGTTTGAGTTCTGGAATGTTTAATAATAGCTCATCAAAATCAAAAGCTACCAGAGCACCAGTCTTGAAATCTTTAACCATTCCAATGGTTCCTCCAGTATAAATAAGTAATATGTTTGGCGAAGTAATCATATGGCAAATGAACGAAAATTAAATCATATTTTATTGGTCTAAATACCAAATATATCACTAGAGTTTTTGGTAGTGATTGCGGCTATTTCTTCAATAGGTTTTTGATATATCTCTGACAGTTTTTCTAGGATATTAAGTAAATAAGAACTTTCATTACGTTTACCTCGATACGGAGTTGGTGCCAAATATGGAGCATCTGTCTCCAGAACAATATGATCTAATGAAATCTGATTTAAAAACGTATCTATTTTACCATTCTTAAAAGTAACAACTCCTCCTATTCCTAATTTCATATTATACCCAATAGCTCGATTGGCATCGTCTATGGTTCCTGTAAAACAATGAAAAATCCCAAATAGGTCATCACTTTTTTCTGATTCTAATACTTCAAAAACCTCTTCAAAAGCTTCACGACAATGTATTACAATAGGTAACTTGTGTTTTTTTGCCAACTGGATTTGATACCTAAAGGCTTCTTGCTGAGCTGCCAAAAAAGTTTTATCCCAATATAAATCTATGCCTATCTCCCCTATTGCATAAAAATCCTTACCCGTCTCTTTATTAGAACGTTTTTTGAGTTCATCCTCTACAAATACAAGTTCCTCTTTGTAATTTTCTTTTACATGTGTAGGGTGCAGTCCCATCATCAAAAAAACATGTTCGGGATACTTGGTTTCTATTGCATACATAGCTTTGGTATATGTAGAATCAATAGCAGGAACAAAAAAGCGTGTCACACCATTTTTTATAGCACGTTGCATCATTTCATCCTGATCTTCATCAAAGGCTTCGCTATAAATATGGGTATGGGTATCGGTTAGTATCATGCCGCAAAAGTATTAAATTAGAGTTAATACCAATCAGCAATGTGTTGCTTTTGTTATTGAACTTATTTTAAGGTTCGCCATACAAGAGGCAAATTAATAGATCACAACACATTACATTTTTTTCAACAATTCTTGGGCCCGAAGGTAATCTTCGGCATCTTCAGGTATATTCTTTAACAACGCAGCGCATTGATCATATTTTTTTTGTTTTAGCTGGTTTAATGCTTCAAACCATAATGCTTTGTATTTATATCCCGAGTTCCCTTGATACAATTTTTCGAAAACCCGAGTAGTTGCTACATATTTATCTTGTTCTAATAATGATAATCCATAATAGAATTGATATTCTGTATTATTTTTATCTTTTGACAGTAATATCAATAGGTGTTTTTCGGCTTCAGCATAATCTTTAGAGTTAAAAGCATATTCAGCATTCTTACTATTCTTTTCTGTATTTCCTCTTTCTGTAATTGATAATTCAGGAATATTTGCAAAATCATTATATGTAGGACTGCTTTGACCAAAAAAGTATACTCCAAAAATTATAGCTACACTTGCAGCCGCGGCATATGCCCAAGCAGGCATTCTTATCATTTTGGTTTCTTTTGTAGTTGCTTTCCTGTTGAAGTGCGAATTTCCAATCGCTTTCAAATTATTTTCTAATGCTTCTTCCTCTTTTTCCGAAGTAAAACGTGTATCAAGATGTGAATTCAACTCTTGATATAACTTAAGTTCTTTTGCAATAGACTCATTCTCTCTAATCAATTTTGTTAGTGTTTCTTTTTCGGTAGCAGAAAGCTCGTTGCTACAGAACCGATCAAACAGCTCGTATTTTTCTTCTGGGGTCATAACAAATTCTTTATTTTATTAAACTTAGGAGTGTTTTGAACAAGTTTTGTTAATTGGCCAATACATAAAGACTTCTTTTTACGAACATATCCATAGGATTGCCCTAGTTTTAAAGCTACTTCTTCCATAGATTTTATAGTAAAAGTTGCTTTCAGTAATTCTTTACAAGCTTTACCTAATTGATCAAACATCTCTTTAAAAAGTTCGTGTTTTGCATTAAAAATTTCAGTTTCTTCTACAAAACGAACACTCTCATCATCTATAGATACAATCTCTTCATTAATTGTTACCTGATTATTAGAATGCTTTTTTAATTCATTCAACCATTTACGCTTACACAATAGGAAGAAATAGGCATCAAACGGACAAGTAAGTTGTAGTCCTTTCTCTTTTGCTTGTTTATAAATAGTGATTAATGTTTCCTGGATAATATCCTGAGCTCTGGATTCATCTCCACTATTGTTTTTTATATACCCAACTACTTTCGGAGCGAATTTATCATAAATCTCGGATAAGATTACTGTATCATTCTTCAAAAGAGCTTCAATGTATTTCTGATCAGAATGAAATTTGGTGTTTCCCATAAATAGTGAATATAAGCAACTAATTTAAAAAAAGTTATCAAGATAAGGGTAACAAAAAATCAAAGCTATTGATCTGATGGTGTAAACAACAAAATTTCGAAAATTATGAAAACATCAAATAGAACGATTGCAGTACTGAAGAATAGTAGGAATGCAAAAAAAGCGATGATGAATTTTTTACTTTTAGGTATAACTATTCTTTTATTAGGAAGCTGTAAAAATGATGATAATGATATTAGCATCGAAAAAATCATAGATGGGGTAGAGTTACAAAAAGCAATTAAGGACAACCGTAAAGGAGCAATGCAGACTTTTGCAATGAATGCTGAATCGGGAGGATATATGTACGGAGAAGAAGGTACGCAGCTACATTTTCTTCCTAATAGTTTTTTAGATCAAAATGGCGATCCCGTTAGCGGAAGTGTTACTATTGAATTAATAGAAATCTATGATAAAGCCAAAATGCTACTAACCAAAATGCCAACCAATGGTAAACGCCCAAATGGTAATGTTGAAACTTTAAAATCTGCTGGAGAATTTTTTATAAATGCAAAACAGAATGGAAATCAACTGCAACTTGCAAGTGGATTTGATATTTTTTCGCCAAATGAAGATTTTGATCCTGAAATGAGGCTGTTTAAAGCTGAAGAAAATGGTTGCGACAGCGATGTAATAGACTGCGATGTTGTTTGGGAAGAAAATGAGGAAGGGGATATTGATCTTGGTCAAGGAGAAGGACCTAACGGAACAGGAGTAACTGGATATTCTGGTTTCATTAATAATTTTGGGTGGACCAATATCGATCGTTGGTATAATGACCCAAGGCCAAAAACTGTTATTTATGTAGATGCTCCTGAAGGATACGACAATACGAATTGTAATGTATATGTGTCTTATGATGGTGAACCAACCGCATTAGCACTATTGGATATTTATAATGAAGAAACCGAATTATTCTCTGAGCATTACGGGCAAATCCCTATCGGATTAGAAGTACATTTCATATTTGTATCTGTTCAGGATGGTGCGTATACATATGCAATCCAGGGTGCAACTATTGTTGAAGATCACGTAGAAATGATTGGATCTACCACCACAGGTACTGAAGCCGAATTAATAGCATTAATAAATGGGTTACCATAAAACAAAAATTATGCTGGAATATGTAAATTAGTTAGCGGGGGTTACGGCAAATTCCAGCATATATTCCGGGAGGTAATCTCCCGGAATATTTTTATCAATATTTCTAATTTAACTTTTTACTTATCTTTAGTAACTACTAACAACAAATCATGAGGGGCTACATCATCTTATACTGTACAGTATTATTTCCATTTCTGTGTTCTGGACAAATACTTACAAATGATACCATACCAAGAATTGCACCTATATCCTATGAGATTAATGGGAACCAAGTAATTTACGGAGCAGAGATGCCTCCTCTAAATCAAATTGCAGGTGCTCCCAAAGCTTTTTACACCTACTATTGGGAGTTTGGTGATGGTAATTATAGTTTTAAAGAAAAACCTGTACATCGATATACATCTCCAGGGACATACGAAGCCAAACTTTGGGCAACTAATAATTATGATAATGGGAAACCTCCAGCAAGTAGACCCAAATCAATAACCGTAAGTGATGCATCCGACGAGGCTTCTGTAGACTCTAACTCTCCCTTTATTGAAGATCATGATTTAATTCTAAAACGAAACCGTGAGCCTATCCCAGATCAGGAAATGGTATTTATAACAGGTTATAAGAATACCAATAACTATATTTCTAGTGGTAAATTGTACTTATTTTATAATGACAATCAATTCAAAAATGATAATTTTATTCTAGAAGACACCCGATTGCACCATGGTGAAAAGATTATTCCGCTACCCATTATTTCTGAAACGCTCTCTCAAAACGACAACCATACTTTATTAGCCTCTGCAACTCATACCATTCTACAAAATAGAACATTATTTGTTCAGGACACTACCAAAAGAAAAAACCTTCCACTTACTCTAGAAGAATCCAAATCATTATATCGCAATTATCAGGTTATAGCATTTAATGATATGCAACCTGGTGAAGAACGAAACATTTTCAGAACTTTAAAAACAACACCTGAAATGATCAAAGATACCAGTGCCATTGTTACACTAAGAAGTATCTATGTTCCTGATGAAAATTTTGACAACCATACCGTGAAGGATACAGAAATGGAAATTGTTACTTCTCATGATCCAAATAAAATGTCTTCTAATGGTTGGCTAATGAACTACCGGTTAGTACGATTTAAACGTCTCAAATTTAAAGTACGTTTTCAAAATAATGGAGAAGGTCCTGCCAATACTATAAAACTAGTAGTAGACACTCCAGAAATGTTTGACAAATCTACATTACGAATTGACGGTATGTATCCCGAATGCCCTATCTGTCCTAAAGAAAGAGAAGTTAATTATAGTTGTCTTGATACTATTTTGAAAAAAGACAAGATCATTTTTCAGTTTAACCGAATTTATCTCCCCGGAAGCCAACAAAAGAATGTAACCGAAATAGATTCGACCAAAGGATTTGTAAAATATTCTATGAAATTTAGTAAAGACTTTCATAAAAAAAAGACCAAAAGCCGTACTGCAATATATTTTGATAAAAACGAACCTATTATCACCAACTATGCAACTACCCGATTTATGCCTGGTATTTCTATTGGTGCAAAAGCAGGATATATTGTGGTTCCCGAACTCAATAACCAAAAAGAATACTTTGTAGGAGCAACACTATCTCCTTTTAAATCTTACAGAGGGTATTATCAGGCCGAGATAATGGCATCTGCATCTTCTTATGATGAACTACGAAACTTTAACACTACTACTGTAGATGCAAACGGTACCGAGAGCTTAATTCAGTTCTCTGAAGCCAATACATTTAATAACATTTCTATTTATGCTGTTCCCGGATCATTTCGCTATAATTTCAACAACTTTTTTGCCATGGGAGCAGGTGTTCAATTAAAAATGGATATTACCAGCAAAAATGATCAGGAAACCACAGGAGAAGGTTTTACGATTATTAGAAATAATGGCCCAACTCCCCCAGAAATTATTCGAAACCCTGATCTTGATGTTGCAGAAACACAAGAAATAAAAGATGACTTTACAAATATACAGACTGGTGTTTTTGTTGGAATAAATTTGGGGGCTGTAAGAATAGGACCAAGTCTGGGAGTTAGATATGTTCATAATTTTGATAGTCCTAACTCTCAAATTCAATTCTATGGAATTTGGAAGTTTTAGAACAATTCTATGTATTGCTGCTCTGTCCCTGTGGATAGGTAATCCAATACTACAGGCACAACAAAAAACAAAAACCTCAGCGTTTTTATATGATCAATTAGATCACTTTATACAAAAACCTTCGAATTCTGAAGCGCTAAGGTTAAGTAAAATTATTGCTTCAAAAAAAAATCAGCTTCATACAAAAGCAGATCAATTAGCTTGGGTAATCGTAAATTGTAATCTGGGGTATTATCACAATCAGTTTAACCATAAACCAACTGCCATTTTACATTATGAAACTGCCTGGAAAACATATTATGAAAAAGGACTTATCGATTATGATATAATCGAAAATTGCCTACAACCTCTTGGTAACATCTATACAGAAGTTGGAGATTTACCAAAAGCTGAGACCACAATAAAAAACTATTTATATTTAGCTGAACAATCTGAGAATACTTCAAAAATTATTTCGGGGATTACTAATCTTTCTATCGTATATCATAACCAAGGAAATTACCTAAAAGCTCTCGAAATACTTAAACAAGGTTTAGATATTGATCCAAAAAACATCAATTTACTAACAAACACAGCCACAAACTACCTGGATTCTGGTGACTATAACAAAGCAAAAACTTTTGCAGATAAAGTAATCGCCATAGATGCAAATCAAATAAACGCTTATCAGGTTCTTGCAGCCGCTGCTTTAGAAAAAAAAGAATTTAAAAATGCTAAGGATTATATTGTACAGGCCAGGTCTCAATTACTCAAAAATAAAAACACATCTGCCAGAATTACTGTCAAATGGCAATTGGCATATATCGATATTTTATTATCCAAATCAGAATTTGGAGAAATTCAAAAAACCCTGAAAGAAATATATGCCGCTCTCCTACCGGGATATTCGGTAAATACTGATTTACCATCTAAAGAACACCTTATTGCAGATAGACTTCTACTAAAGGCTCTAGACATTCACGCCTATATTTATCAACAAACAAAGAAGCCTCTTCTAGCTATAACCGCCTTTGATTTAACCTTTGAAGTAAACTCTAAACTAAATGTTTTATACCCGCTTCAAGACACTCGAATCATTCAACATGGTCAAAACAGAAACAGAACAGAGACCTATATTGATATTCTTTTTACCATTTACAAATCCAAAAAAGAGGAAAAATATAGTATCCAGGCATTTCGGGCAGCCGAGCATTCTAAAGCCCCTTTTGTAAATCAGGCTTTAATATCAAAAAAAATACTATCACAATACAAAAGTGACCCTGTAGTTTCAAATAAAAACCGACTTAATTCCGCATTAATATCATATGAGACTCTAATTTTAAAAGAAAAACTAAAAGGGGGAGATGCCAGTATTGCTCAAATTCAAAAATGGACTACAGCCCATGACACTACATCTATTGCTCTTAAAAAGGTGCTCAAAAAACTTCATTACACATATCCCAAATTACTTCAGTATCAAAAAAGCATTTCTATTCCTTCTCTTCAGAAAAAATTAAAAAAAGACCATACTACTTTGATTGAATATTTTTACGGAAATCGAAACATATATCAATTTGTAATTACCCAAGATTCTTTTGAGATCAAAAAAATAGAAAATCCTGTTTATTTAAAAAACATCGTCAAAAAGTACATTCATTATTTCGACAATGCTTCGATGATTACCCGTGATATAAACGAATTCACAAAAAATGCTACCGAGCTTTTTAACGTATTAAAAATTCCCAGGCAATCTAAAAGGTTATTAATCATTCCCGATGGTCTTCTCTCTTTTATTCCTTTTGAAACCTTATTGCTAAAAGACACTAACTCTATGAATTTTGGCAAAATGTCTTTTTTATTAAGATCCACCGAAGTAAGTTATGAGATTTCGGCTAGTAAATATTTAAGATCTAATCCTAAAAGCCTTCAGGAAAAAACTGTTCTGGGTGTGTTCCCTGTTTTTGAAAATACCGAAATAGAGCTCTCATTTTCAAAAAACGAAAGCAAATCTATACAGCAATATTTTAATGGTGATTTTATAGAAAAAGAACAAGCAACTTATCTACGATTTATTAAATTGGCAAAAGAACATGATATTATTCATTTGTCTACACATGCCGAATCTGGAAATTTTTCCAGACCAGCCTCTATACAATTTAGAGATCAGAACATTCTGGTTAATCAACTATATGGAACACAACTTAATGCTAATCTGGTAGTTCTAAGTGCCTGCGAAACCGGAGTTGGCAGGTTAGCAAAAGGAGAAGGCCCTATTAGTATTGGCAGAGGTTTTCATTATGCAGGAGTAGAAAATATACTCTTTTCACTATGGAAGGTAAATGACAAAACTACTGCTATAGTAATGAAAAACTTTTACAAAAATCTTAATCATTCTATTCCCAAAGCAAAAGCAATACATCGTGCCAAGCTAGACTATCTGGACACGGAAGGTATCCCTAATGTTCAAAAATCACCTTATTATTGGGCTGCATTTGTATATTATGGCGAGGTTGAACATTCTTATTCTCTAAACTACCTTTGGTATAGAATAAGTATTGTTTTATTTATTTTAATTATACTACTTTTACCCAAGTTTCTTCAAAATAAAGCATGAGTACACTTCGAAAATTTTTAAACCAAAAAGAATACCACAGAATCAAATTAGTTTTTACAAAAACAAATCATTTTGAAGTTAAAGCAATATTAAATGATGTAGAAGGTAATTTTATTGTTGATACTGGTGCTTCTAATTCTTGTGTTGGGTTTGAAGCTGTAGATAAGTTTTCTCTTTTTGCCCAGGATAGCGATGTAAAAGCTGCTGGAGCAGGTGCTACTGATATGCTAACACAACTTTCACAAAAAAACGCTATACAAATCGGAAGTTGGTCGAGAAAAAGAATATCTCTTGTTTTATTTGATCTTAATCATGTAAATGCAGCATTAATAGCACATCATGCAGAGCCTGTAGACGGTATTATTGGAGCTGATATCCTTAAAAGAGGAAAGGCAATTATTGACTACGAAAAAAAATGTCTGTATTTGAAATAGCTATAATTATCCAACAATGTGTATAGCGTATAGATTAAAAAAACAGTTTAAAATTAAGATTTATTATTATTTTTTAACTAAATTTAAGTTATAATTGATTTTCTAATCAATGGTACGGATTCTGCCATTATACAAATGTTTCCCTTGGTAATTATTACATCCAGCATCTTAGTATACAAAACTTATACTTTGATATTCTAAATTGTAAATACGCTTATTAATTCTCTAATTACCCCTAAATAAGCTTTATTGTAAAGAAGTTTATATCTAAAAGCATCACGAATTATCTCATGTATTGCAAATTTTAAGCAATCATTCCCAGGCTATTTTAAGCTAACATATCTGTCAAAATCAAGTAATTATACGTATTGACTGGTTTTTAACTTTCTGTTTTCTTTGAAAAAGAGATAAAGTTAAAAAGGCTGCTATTGTCATTTACAAATAAACCAACAATCAAACCGGTTTAATTTATGAACATGAAAATTATACTTATAGGAAGTTTTCCAACTAGCATAACGCTATATCAATATCTACATCAAAACAAATCTCTTCACGCCATTTGCGTGGAGGAAATAGCATCTCAGCAATCAAATCCTAATTATTTAGATTTAATCAAACAAGAAGGAATAGAAACTTTTGTTATTAATAACAAAAACATTTTAACCCAATTTAAAGATTGGTTACTAAACACCTCTCCTGATTTAGTCTTAGTTTGTGGTTTCTCATTAAAAGTACCGAAAGACATATTGCACATTCCCAAATATGGATTTTTAAATATTCATTATGGGAAATTACCAGAAAATCGAGGTCCTGATCCACTATTCTGGTCTATCAAAAAAGGAGAGAGTAATACCGCCATTACTATACATCAAATTGATGAAGAATGGGATACCGGAAAAATTCTCTTAGAACATCCTGTTTCTATAATCCCAGGAGAAACGTTAGGAATGGTAAATTCTAAAATGAGTTATTTGCTGAAGAATTTAACTGAGCAAGCTATTGAATTGGTTCAAAATTCGAATAATTACAAGCTTCAATCATCTAAACTGTCATTTTATAACAGAAGACCATCCTCCTTACAAACGACTATTAATTGGGAAGAACAGACAGCAGATGAGATTGAAAACCTGGTAAATGCTTGTAACCCGAAATACGGTGGAGCAATGACTTATTATCAAGGATCTCCAATAAAAATACTAGAAGTCTCTCCTGTTGATACCCAAGTACCATTGTTAGGAAAAACACCTGGAGAAATTATTCATGCACATCCTCAAGAAGGTTTGTATGTATGTTGTAAGTATGGAAAACTTATAAAATTAAACATCATTAATTCTGATGCAGGTACACTAACCGGAACTAAATATGTACATCTAGGAATACGACAAGGACATTTATTTACAACAACCTTGCATCAAACACCTAAAACACATAGTGTAATATAAAAACAAACTCAAAACAACTAATTACAAACCTTAAAACCAACACATTATGGAAGGAATGATCGGAGAAGTTCGCATGTTTGCAGGTAATTTTGCGCCAAGAACCTGGGCATTTTGCGAAGGACAACTCATAGCTATTTCTCAAAACACAGCTTTATTTTCAATCTTGGGAACCATTTACGGAGGAGATGGCAGAACCACCTTTGCACTACCAGATTTAAGAGGTCGCGTTCCTATTGGACCAGGAAATGGACCTGGTCTACCTTCATATAGAGAAGGGCAAAAAGGAGGTGCGCCAACAAACATCCTTAATGTCACACAACTCCCTTCTCACAATCATATCGGAGCCGTAAAAGTAAGCTCTGGTAATGCTACACAATCTATAGCTACCAACGGAGCATCTATTGCTACTCCAGGAATTGGATCAGGAAGATCATTCTCCCCTACCGAAGGATTTAATACTGCATCTCCCGACGTTACTTTAAACTCAAACTCAGTTGTAACGGGAAACACAGGAGGAAATCAATCTATTAATAACATGCAGCCTTTTTTATCTGTATACTACATTATTTGCCTTCAAGGAGTTTTTCCTTCTAGAAATTAAGAAGTCTAAACCTATTATTTGAACAAAAAAAACATCAATTCAAAACCAACAACTTATGGAACCAACACTAGGAGAAGTACGAATGTTTGCTGGTAATTTTGCCCCAAGAGCCTGGGCACTTTGCGAAGGACAATTATTAGCTATAAACTCTAACCAAGCATTATTTTCAATATTAGGAACTACTTACGGAGGTGACGGCAGAACCTCATTTGGGCTTCCTGATTTAAGAGGAAGAACTCCTATTAGTCCTGGTACAGGGCCAGGTTTACCTTCATATCGAGAAGGGCAAAAAGGAGGCTCAGCTATCAATATTTTAAATATTACACAAATACCTGCTCATAACCATACTGGAGCAGCAAGAGTAAGCTCTATGAATGCAACGCAAAGTACAGCTACTAATGGCACATCAATAGCCACTCCTGGAGAGGGATCAGGAAGATCTTTTTTTCCTACCGAAGGGTTTAATACTACAACACCAGATATTACATTAAATACAGACTCTGTAGTAACAGGAAACACAGGAGGAAATCAATCTATAAATAATATACAACCATTTCTAGCTATAAATTACATCATATGCCTACAAGGGCTTTTTCCTTCTAGAAACTAAAAACACATACAAAGAGGTAGTTAACTACCTCTTTGTATATATCAAAATTATAATGATCAAAAGCATAAAAAAAATACATGATATAACTCAATGGTTACTACATTCTTCAAAAGAAAACGATGCAGGACTTATTTTGGATCTCTATAATTTTTATGCTCAATTTCAAACCGAAGAAGACAATGAAGGTGATATCACTTTGAAAAACGGAATTGCTCTATCAAAAAAACATGCTTCAGATTGTATTAAGGATTATAAAAGAACCGCCTGTTTTTTAAGAGGTATATATAAAGCCATAAGTACATGTTTACAAAAATTCCCAAACACAGAAATAAACATTCTTTATGCTGGTTGTGGCCCCTATGCTCCATTGCTTTTACCATTACTTTCATTTTTTGAATCAAAATATATTAAAGCCACCCTAATAGACATTAATCAAAGTTCTATAGTCGTAGTAAAAAAAATAATTTCAGAATTAGGCTATAAAACTTATATATCAGATATTACTATAGCAGACGCCACGCAATACAAACACAACAAAAACATTCCTTTACACATTATCATTGCCGAAACAATGTTTCATGCGTTAACCAAAGAACCACAAGTAGCGATAACACAAAATCTAGCTCCTCAACTCATCGAAGGAGGTATATTAATCCCTGAAGAAATTAGTATAACATTAGGGTATTCTTTTTTTTCCAAAGAACCATTTCTTAACCAATACAATAATACATATCATGTAGCTAATCTTATCAATCAAAATACAAAAAGAAAATTTGTTGAAACCTTATTTTCTCTTACCAAAAGTGAAAATAAAGATATAGTAGATTCAAGTTATTTTGAAAGCAAGTGGTATCCTATTCCGAAAAATTATGAAGAAACCCCTGATGTCTGTATTTATACCTACATCAAAGTGTTCGATACCTTTCAACTACAATATGAAGACTCGCTAATTACAAATCCATATTGCTTGACTTCTCTATATAACTTGCAAAAACAGAGCAAATTTAAAATAAAATATAGTATAGAAAATATTCCTAATTGGGAAATCACAGTTAGTTAGAATAACGTGCTTTTAAAATCAAAATTATGAAACAATTATACCTTAAAACCTACTTTATATTCTCTATAATACTTTGGGGAATAAATGGAGTGCAAGCTCAGTCTACTGAGACCTTTGAATCTCTTTCTGATGGAGCATCAACCTTTGTAAATACTGGGTTACCGTTTTCTTCAAACACCAGTTTGGTTAGTAATGGTATTCCAGGATTTGGATCAGGAAATTCTGATCGATGGATAGAAAGCGCAACAGCGGGGCCAGGAGTCTATTCTATCTTAACAACAAATGGAGCAGCCTTTACAATGAAGCACCTTGACATTTATGTTTCATCTGATGGTGGTAACAACCCTACAGCTGATGGCACATTTATTTTGAAAGGAAAATCTGGAGTCAGTGAGGTTTTTACTATTACCAAGACTACTGGTTTTCCTACTGATTTCAGTGGAGATAATGGGTTTTTTAATATCAATTTGGCCACTGATGGTGCCGCAGATTATAGTTTAACTAATATTACCGAATTAGAATTAGAAATAACTGGAAGTTTTAATTACATTGCTGTTGATGATTTTTCATTTGGCCCAGAAAATGTTCCCGTAGACATTGCTCCACCATTGATTGTCAGCATCGCATTAAGCGGCACCCCTCCTACCACATCTAATCAGGTTGATTTTATTGTTACTTTTAATGAAAATGCCAGTAATGTAACAATGAATGATTTTGCTGTTGATCCTACAGGTAGTGCTACAGGAACGATATCAGCCATAAGTGGTTCTGGGACCAGCTATACCGTAACCGTAAATAGTCTTTCTGGAGAAGGTACCATCAGTATTGATCTTAATAGTGGAACAGATATTATTGATGATCTAGGGAATGGTAACGGAACTAATGGCAACACTAATGCTTTTACAGCAGGAGAAATACATACGATTTCTGCTTGTTTCGAAGAGGATTTTGAAAATTTCAGTGTTGCAGATAACACTTTTGGTAGTAATGGACTTCCCTTTACTTCTACTAACGGGTTAGATGTTTTTAATCTAAACAATGCGGGAGCTGGTGGGTCAGATCAATATTTAGATAACAATGGTAGTGGTGCAGGAGCATATTCAATAAAAACTACTGGTGGAGAATTATTTACTATGAAAACTATAGACTTATATCTCTCTTCTATAGTAGCTGGTACCACTCCTACTAATAATGGCACATTAACAATTAATGGTAAAGTAGCAAATACCACTGTATACACCATTACCAAAACAACAGGTTTTCCTACTACAACTTCAAATGGTGATAATGGTTTTTTCAACCTTAATTTTGCCACTGATGGTGCAGCTGATTATACAACTACCAATGTAGATGAGATAGAAATAATAATAGGATCAGCATTCGTATATATTGCGGTTGATCATTTCGAGTTTTGTGAAGAAGGTATTGTAGATACGTTTGCTCCAGAAGTACAAAGTATAGTCGTTTCTGGAAATCCAACAACATTAGACACTTCTGTAGGTTTTATCGTGACTTTTAATGAAAATGCAAGCAACGTTACAACAGATGATTTTTCGGTAGATGCCACGGGAACAACAGGAAATATTACTAACATAACAGGATCTAATAATATCTATACAGTAACTGTTGATAATATTTCTGGTGAGGGTACCATTAGCATCGACCTTAATGCCTCTACAAATATTGAAGATGCATTAGGAAACAGTGGTCCTCCTGCTTTTACAAGTGGAGAAAATCATACCGTATCCGCTTGTTTCGCAGAAAGCTTTGAATCTTTTACAAATGGTGCTTCTGCTTTTACTAGTAATGGAAGACCTCTTTCTTCAACAAATGGGTTGGTAGTCAAGAATCAAGTTAATGCAGGAGTTGGTAATTCAGATAAATTTTTAGAGAATAATGGTGCTGGAGCAGGTTCATATTCCATAAAAACAACGGATAATTCCTTATTTGCAGCTAATACTACATACTTCTATGTATCTTCTGTGGCAGCAGGGACAACTCCAACGGCAGATGGCACATTAGCAATACGAGGTAAAGTAGCTGGAGCAACAGTTTATACCATTACCAAGACAACAGGTTTTCCTACTACAACAGCAAATGGTAACAATGGTTTTTTTCAGGTAAATTTTGCTACAGATGGATCATCAGATTTTAGCATTGTTAATATAGATGAAATAGAAATAGAGATTTTATCTAGTTTTGTGTACCTGGCTGTTGATAATTTTGAAATCTGCTCAGATACTACTGCTCCAAGGGTACAGTCTATTACTAGACAAACTCCAGCAACATCACCAACCAATGCTGATACTCTTATTTTTTCAGTCTTATTTAATGAAGCTGTGACTAATGTAACTGCAGATGATTTTTCTGTTTCAGGAACAACAGGAACTGTTACCAATGTATCTGACCAAGGAAATAACACCTTTTTTGTAACCGTTTCAGGAGGTAATTTAGCAACTCTTAATGGAACTGTATCTTTAGGATTTGTAGTCTCACAGAATATTACCGATACTTTAGGAAATGCATTAACTGATACTTCATCAATAAATACTCCTGAAAATTTTGTAGTTGATAATATAGTACCAACGGGGTATTCGGTCGCAATAAATCAGAGTCCTATTAATGCGGGTAATGACAATGCAGTAAGCTATACATTTTCTTCTGCTGAAGTTGGTACTACATATAATTATACCTTTAGTACTTCTGGAGGAGCAGGAACGGTAACCGGATCAGGAACAGTAGCTTCTGCAGGAGCAACTGTTTCAGGAATTGACCTGAGTGGGTTAGCCGACGGTACCATTACACTTAGCGTAACATTAACTGATATAGCTGGAAATACAGGAAGTGCTGCAACAGATACCGAAGCAAAAGAAACCGTTGCTCCAACGGGATATTCTGTCGTAATAAATCAGAGTCCTATCAATGCAGGAAATGATGATGCGGTAAG
Organism: Aquimarina sp. Aq78; assembly: GCF_900299525.1. Classification (GTDB taxonomy): domain Bacteria; phylum Bacteroidota; class Bacteroidia; order Flavobacteriales; family Flavobacteriaceae; genus Aquimarina. Next base: position 742,749 of record NZ_OMKA01000029.1, read on the forward strand.
CTATACATTTAGCAGTGCAGAAGTAGGTGCTACTTACAACTATACCTTTAGTACGTCTGGTGGAGCAGGAACAGTGACCGGATCAGGAACTGTAGCTTCTGCAGGAGCAACTATTTCAGGAATCGACTTGACCGGATTAGCCGATGGAACCATTACATTAAGCGTAACACTTACCGATGTAAATGGAAATACGGGAAGTGCTGTAACAGATACCGAAACAAAAGAAACTGTGGCCCCAACAGGATATTCGGTCGCAATAAACCAGAGTCCTATCAATGCAGGGAATGACAATGCAGTAAGCTATACATTTTCTTCTGCTGAAGTTGGCGCTACATATAATTACACCTTTAGTACTTCTGGTGGAGCAGGAACAGTGACCGGATCAGGAACTGTAGCTTCTGCAGGAGCAACTATTTCTAGCATAGATCTGACTGGACTAGCCGACGGCACCATTACATTAAGCGTAACACTTACCGATGTAAATGGAAATACGGGAAGTGCTGCAACAGACACCGAAACCAAAGAAACTGTGGCCCCAACAGGATATTCGGTCGCAATAAATCAGAGTCCTATCAATGCAGGGAATGACAATGCAGTAAGCTATACATTTTCTTCTGCTGAAGTTGGTGCTACATACAATTATACCTTTAGTACGTCTGGTGGAGCAGGAACAGTGACCGGATCAGGAACTGTAGCTTCTGCAGGAGCAACTATTTCAGGAATCGACTTGACCGGATTAGCCGATGGAACCATTACATTAAGCGTAACACTTACCGATGTAAATGGAAATACGGGAAGTGCTGTAACAGATACCGAAACAAAAGAAACTGTGGCCCCAACAGGATATTCGGTCGCAATAAACCAGAGTCCTATCAATGCAGGGAATGACAATGCAGTAAGCTATACATTTAGCAGTGCAGAAATTGGTGCTACATACAATTATACATTTAGTACTTCTGGTGGAGCAGGAACAGTGACCGGATCGGGAACTGTAGCTTCTGCAGGAGCAACTATTTCAGGAATCGACTTGACCGGATTAGCCGACGGTACCATTACATTAAGTGTTACGCTTACCGATACAAACGGCAATACAGGAAGTGCTGCAACAGATACCGAAACCAAAGAAACTGTGGCCCCAACGGGGTATTCGGTCGCAATAAATCAGAGTCCTATCAATGCGGGGAATGATAATACAGTAAGCTATACATTTAGCAGCGCAGAAGTTGGCGCTACTTATAACTATACCTTTAGTACTTCAGGAGGAGCAGGAACAGTAACTGGATCTGGAACTGTAGCTTCTGCAGGAGCAACTATTTCTGGCATAGATCTTAGTGGTTTAGCCGACGGAACCATTACATTAAGTGTAACGCTCACGGATGTAAATGGAAATACAGGAAGTGCCGCAACAGATACAGAAATCAAAGATGCTGGAGCACCAACAGGGTATTCGGTTGTAATAAATCAGAGCCCTATCAATGCAGGGAATGACAATGCAGTAAGCTATACATTTAGCAGCGCAGAAGTTGGTGCTACATATAATTACACCTTTAGTAGTTCTGGTGGAGGAACCAATGTAACAGGATCCGGAACAATTGCAACTACAGGACAGACCATATTAGGAATCGATCTTAGCGCACTAGGTGATGGAACCATTACATTAAGTGTAACGCTTACCGATGTAAATGGAAATACAGGAAGTGCTGCAACAGATACCGAAACCAAAGAAACTGTGGCTCCAACGGGGTATTCTGTAGTAATAGATCAGAGTCCTATCAGTGATGTTAATGACAATGCAGTAAGCTATACATTCTCTTCTGCAGAAATAGGAGCAACATATAATTATACTTTTAGTAGTTCTGGTGGAGGAACCAATATAACGGGATCTGGAACAATTACAGCTGCAGGGCAAACCATATCAGGGATCGATCTCAGTGGATTAGCCGATGGAACCATTACACTAAGCGTAACCCTTACCGATGTAAATGGAAATACAGGAAGTGCCACAACAGATACCGAAATCAAAGATGCTGGAGTACCAACAGGGTATTCGGTTGTAATAAATCAAGATCCTATCAACATTGATAATGAGAATATGGTAAGCTATACATTTAGTAATGCAGAAGTAGGTGCTACATACAATTATACATTTAGTAGTTCTGGGGGAGGAACCAATGCAACCGGATCTGGAACAATTACAACTGCAGGGCAAACCATATCAGGGATCGACTTAAGCACACTAGGTGATGGAACTATTACACTAAGTGTAACACTTACCGATACAAACGGAAATACGGGTAGTACTGCCATAGATACGAAAATTAAAGACACAGCTATTCCGACAGCAACAATAACCATTAGCGACACCACACTAACCAGCGGGGAAACAGCAATACTAACCGTGATCTTTTCTGAAATTGTTACTGGATTTAGCAATACCGGTTTAACAGTACCTAATGGAACCCTTACTTCTGTAACTTCTATTGACGGAAACATCACTTTCACCGCTACCTATACACCAATTGCAGGAATAATCGAAAACGTAAATATCATTACATTGGACAATACCGGGATAATAGATAATGCAGGTAATACAGGAATAGGAGCAACAGATTCTGTAAACTTTACTATTAATACACAGGAAAAAACTCCAACAACAACACTTACGTTTGACAAAGGGTTTTCTCCTAATGGAGATGGAATAAATGACACCTGGGTAATAGACGGGATTGAAGATTTCCCTAATCACTACATCCAGATATTTAGCAGATCGGGTAATAAAGTATTTGAAGCCAAAAGTTATCAAAATAATTGGAATGGAATCTCTAATGGCCGTTTAGCGCTTGGAAATGGCAAGCTACCTGCCGGAGCATATTACTACATCATTGAAACAGGTAGTAAAGAAGCACCACCCCTTGTCGGATGGATTTATATAAACTATTAAGATGTATAGTTTGAAAAAAGAAGAGTTTAGCTGTTATTATTTCCATCAAAATCAACAAAAAAAAGGTAAAATGAAGTATTTAAAATATATAGTTTTTGCTATCACCATGTCATTCACTGGTAACGCCCAGCAAGACCCCCATTTTAGTATGTATAGATATAATATGAATGTAATTACTCCTGCCTATGCAGGTACTAACGGCAATCTAGAAGCATTATTTGCAGTAAGGAGTCAATGGGCCGGAGTTAAGGATGGCCCAGAAACTCTTAATTTTAATATAAACTCCCCAGTAGGTAAAAATGTCGGAATTGGACTAACTGCTGTAAGTGATAAGGTTTTTGTGTTGGATGAAACACATCTCTATGCTGACTTTTCATATAAAATAAAAGTTGCCGAAGACTTAAATCTATATGCAGGAGTTAAAGTCGGAGGGTCTTTCTTAAAAATAAACCTTAATGAAGTTGGAATTGAAGACGACCCATTATTTACCCAAAATGTAAGTACATTCAACCCCAATGTAGGTGTAGGGTTTTACCTAAAAGCTAAAAAGTATTATATATCACTTTCTGCACCTGGGCTCCTATCTAATGATAGATATGAAAAAGAAGGCTTAAACCCTGTTTCGGCCAGCGATGATTTGCAAGTATTTTTGGGTGGAGGATATGATTTTGATCTTAGTAATGATTTTAAGTTACGCCCCTCTGTACTAGGTAAAATCGTAAACAATGCTCCTATATCTTTGGACCTTACAACTTCAATAGTATATAAAGAGCGAATAGAGCTAGGAACAAATTATCGATTAGACGAGAGTATAACGGCATTTTTTACGGCTAGCTTTTTAGAAAATATATTAAGTATTGGATATGCATATGAACATGTTACATCTGATATAAATACTTATAACAATGGAACTCATGAAGTAATTTTAAAATTTAAGCTAAAGTAAACAGGAAAACATAACTATTAATATTGAACAACTCGATTTTAAAACTATTATAAAGGTTACATCCCTGTTCTGATTGCTTCTACAGGATCTAATTTTGAAGCTGACAATGCAGGTAGAATACCTGCAATCAGACCTATTATTGTAGAAGAGAACATTCCCCAAAACATATTAGAACTAGAAAGTATAAACTTAAAATCTCCTGTAAACTGTGAGGCAAATATTGAAATTAACCAAACCAATAAAAGTCCAATTAGCCCACCAAAAATTGCAAGAATAATCGCTTCGAAGAGAAACTGAAACAATATAAATCTTTTTTTAGCTCCTAATGCTTTTTGTATACCTATTAGGTTTGTTCGTTCTTTAACACTGACAAACATGATATTAGCAATTCCAAAACCTCCTACCAGAAGTGAAAACATCCCAATAAAACCTCCAATAGTAGACATTGTACCTGTTATATTATCTATAAAATCTGTAAACCCTTGTAATTGATTTACAAAAAAGTTATTCCCTTCATCCGGCTTTAATCCTCGATATGCTCTTACTTTTTGTTTTAAGGCTGCTACAAATTCTGGTACATCAATACCAGATTCTGGTTTAATGATGATAGCAGGAAAAGACGATTTATTATTATCTCCATAAATCCTTCTAACCAGATTAACAGGAAGAATAACCGCTGTATCTTTACTATCTCCAAAGAGACCTGCTCCTTCTTTTTGAAGCACCCCTATTACGGTAAGTTTTCTTCCATATAAACGTACTTTTTTTCCGATGGGATCACTTGATCCAAACAGGCTATTCGCTATCTCATCTCCTATGACGATTACCGGAGCGCCTGCCACAGATTCTTGTTCGTTATAAAATCTTCCTTTTACGACCTGTAATTCTTCAATATCATAATAATCATTGGTAACTGGTGCAATTTCTACATTACTTACACTATTATCTTCATACTTAATCGTTTCAGGAGCTACATTCAAAATAAAACTGGCCGCTTTAAGATCAGGCATTGATCTATTAATATATTGATACTCCTCAAAAGTTACATCAGGAAATTGTTCTCGTTTCCATTGTGGTATATCAGAAGGACCAAAAGAAAAACGCATAAGATAAATTGTACTATTATCCAGAGAGCTTATACTTCCCTTTATTTCTTGTTTTAATGAGTCTACCGCAGCGAGAACTCCTATAATTGAAAAAATCCCGATCGTAACACCTAACAGCGAAAGAAATGTACGCAACTTATTATTTCTAAGTGCATTAATAGCAAAATTAAAACTTTCCTTAAGTACTCTAAGATAGATTAGCATGCTCTATTTTTTGGACTGGATTTTAGATTATTTAAATATAGGACGTTTTCCTTATATTTTTGTTACAATTTATTGAAAACAATTACACATAATTGATTGTCTAATTGGGTACTAAATTGCTATTTTTGCGTTTTACTAACTAAATTTTCTCATGAGCAACACAAAAACTGCTAAATCTGCACTAATTTCTGTATTCAGTAAAGACGGATTAGCACCTATCGTAAAAAAATTAGACGAACTTGATATCACAATTTATTCTACTGGTGGGACCGAAAAATTTATTAAAGATTTAGGTATTGATGTTATCCCTGTTGAAGATGTAACATCTTACCCTTCAATCTTAGGTGGAAGAGTTAAAACATTGCACCCAAAAGTTTTTGGAGGAATCTTAAATCGTCAAAATAACGATAGTGATGTTGCAGAGCTTGAACAATATGAGATTCCACAAATTGATATTGTTATTGTAGATTTATATCCTTTTGAAAAAACAGTAGCTTCTGGAGCTCCTGAACAAGATATTATTGAGAAAATAGATATCGGAGGGATTTCTTTGATTAGAGCAGCAGCCAAAAACTTTGCCGATGTAACTTGTGTAGCTTCGGTTGATGATTATGCCGAGTTTTTACAAATTATTTCTGAAGGAAACGGAACTATTTCTTTGGCAGACCGTAAACGTTTTGCTGCCAAAGCTTTTAATGTATCTTCTCACTATGATTCTGCAATTTTTAATTATTTCAATAGTGGTCTTGAAATTGCTTCTCTTAAAATAAGTGAAACCAAAGGTAAAGTATTACGTTATGGTGAAAATCCGCATCAAAAAGGATTTTTCTTTGGAGATTTTGATACCATGTTTGACAAATTACATGGTAAAGAACTATCTTACAACAATCTGCTTGATGTTGACGCAGCAGTAAATCTGATGAGTGAATTTAAAGGTGAGTCACCAACATTTGCAATTTTAAAACATAACAATGCTTGTGGTTTAGCACAAAGAGAAACTGTTCTTCAGTCCTATGTCGATGCATTGGCCGGTGATCCTGTTTCAGCATTTGGAGGTATATTAATTAGTAATAGCGAAATTGAAACAGCGACTGCCAACGAAGTTCATAAATTATTTTGCGAAGTGGTTATTGCTCCTTCCTTTAGTAATGAAGCGTTAGAAATACTAAAAGGAAAGAAAAACAGAATTATTTTAATACAAAAAGATATTGATTTACCAAAAACGCAAGTACGTACTTGTTTAAATGGTGCATTGGTTCAGGATAAAGATCTTAAAACGGATGCTAAAACAGATTTGGAGACCGTAACTAAGGTAGCGCCTACATCAGAGCAAATAGAAGATCTTTTATTTGCATCAAAAATCTGTAAACATACCAAATCAAATACTATAGTATTTACTAAAGGAAAACAATTATTAGCAAGTGGAACAGGACAAACCTCTAGAGTAGATGCATTAAAGCAATCTGTAGAGAAAGCAAAGGCATTTAATTTTGATCTTAATGGAGCGGTTATGGCTAGTGATGCTTTTTTTCCTTTTCCAGATTGTGTAGAAATTGCAGACAACGCAGGTATTAAAGCTGTGATCCAACCAGGAGGTTCTATCAAGGATCAATTGAGCATTGATTACTGTGATCAAAACGGAATTGCAATGGTTATGACCGGAACACGTCATTTTAAACATTAATTTTATTACATTTACTGAATTTTAACCCCTTTTTTTGACTTTTATGGGATTTTTTGACTTCTTTACCGAAGAGATTGCAATAGATTTAGGTACCGCTAACACATTAGTGATACACAATGACAAAGTAGTGGTGGATAGCCCCTCTATTGTAGCCAGAGATATTATGACTGGTAAAATTATTGCAGCCGGAAAAGAGGCTGCCATGATGCAAGGAAAAACTCATGAGAATATAAAAACTATTCGCCCGCTTAAGGATGGGGTAATTGCTGATTTTGATGCCAGTGAAAAAATGATAAGTATGTTTATCAAAGATATCCCGGCATTGAAGAAAAAAATATTTGCACCTGCTTTACGTATGGTGATATGTATTCCTTCAGGAATTACCGAAGTTGAAATGCGAGCAGTAAAAGAAAGCGCAGAACGTGTAAACGGAAAAGAAGTATACCTTATTCATGAACCTATGGCAGCTGCAATTGGTATTGGTGTTGATATTATGCAACCTAAAGGAAATATGATTGTGGATATAGGTGGAGGTACTACAGAAATTGCAGTTATTGCATTAGGAGGAATTGTGTGTGATAAATCGGTAAAAATTGCAGGAGACGTATTTACCAATGATATTATATATTACATGCGTACACAACATAACTTATATGTTGGAGAACGTACTGCTGAGAAAATAAAAATACAAATTGGTGCTGCTACAGAAGATTTAGAATTACCACCTGAAGAAATGAATGTTCAAGGTCGTGATCTACTTACAGGAAAACCTAAACAGGTTCAAATTTCTTATAGAGAAATGGCTAAAGCACTTGATAAATCTATTCTACGTATCGAAGATGCAGTAATGGAAACCTTATCGCAAACTCCTCCAGAACTTGCTGCAGATATTTATAATACCGGTATATATCTTGCAGGAGGAGGTTCTATGCTTCGTGGGTTAGATAAGCGTTTATCACAAAAAACAGATTTACCAGTCTATATTGCAGAAGATCCGTTAAGAGCAGTTGTACGTGGTACAGGAATTACACTAAAAAACCTAAACAGGTATAAGAGTGTATTGATAAAATAATGTTTTAAAAAAACATTCCTGAAATATACCTAAATTTCTGATTTTACGTTATCCTGCTTTAATACTTGCTAAGTAAGACTTAGCCTAAAACATAGAACGTTTAACTAAAGAAGTCATCATACTTTAAATCATGCAGCAGATTATTAATTTTTTAATTAAGAATAAACGTTTTCTGCTATTTCTACTGCTATTATGTATAGCGCTGATTTTCACTATACAATCACATTCATACCATAGAAGTAAATTTGTTAGTTCTACTAATTTCTTAAGCGGAGAATTATATAGTTGGCAACACTCTGTGAGTGATTATTTTGGTTTAAAAAAGGAAAACCAACGATTATTAGATGAGAATGAAAAGCTTCGTAATCAATTAAGTGCTCTGGGGGCAGATTCTGTTGCTACAAAATATTTAGACACACTATCATTTGATAAACCATATACTTTTACCAAAGCCAGAGTAATTAAAAACGATTATAGCAAAATTGATAACTACATCTTGATTAATAAAGGTGAAAAAGATAGTATTGTACCCGACATGGGTGTTATAACAGATAAAGGTATTATAGGAATTATAGAGAATACTTCAAAAAATTATAGTAGAGTAATTTCTATCCTTAATAGTAATTCTCGAATTAATGCGGGACTGAAAAAATCTAACCAGTATGGTTCTTTAATCTGGAATGGAAAAGACCCAAACATTGTTCAGTTAGAAACTATTCCGAGACAAGCAATTCTTAAAGAAGGAGATACTATTATAACACATGGTCGTTCAACTATTTTCCCTAGAGGAATAGGAATAGGAACAATTGCTAATTATAAATTAAATCAAAATAAAAGCTACTATTTAATAGATGTCAAATTATTTAACGACATGAGTGATATCGGCTTTATTTATGCTATTAAAAGCAGGGATATTGAAGAAATTAAAAGCTTAGAAAATTAGATCATGAACAGGGATACTTTACTACATATCGTTAGATTCATTGTTTTGGTTTTAATCCAGGTATTTATCTTAAACCATATTAATTTTTTAGGATATCTAAACCCTTATATCTATATCATTTTTATTCTTCTGGCTCCCATTAATATTAACAAAGGTCTTTTTCTTGTAGTAAGTTTTATGTTAGGGCTGATCATAGATATGTTTGGTGATTCTGGAGGCGTACATGCCGCCGCCTGTACCGTTATTGCATTTTTTCGCCCAGTAGCATTACGGTCGGTATTCGGACTTAGTTATGAGTTTCAAACTGTAAAACTAAGCAATGTTGGATTTGGTGAGCGTTTTGCTTATGTAATCTTAATGGTTTTAACACATCATATTGTACTTTTCTCGTTAGAAATTTTTAACTTCTCTCACATACTATTAATCATCAAAAAAACGTTATTTTCTAGTTTATTTACAATAGTGATTACCATGTTGGTTTTAGTATTGTTTAGAAGAAATGATTCATGAGAAAGTTACTACTCTACCTAATAATTATTACTACCGGTATTGTCTTTGTTGCAAGGCTATTTTATTTGCAGATATACAATACTTCTTTTGCTTCGTTATCAGAAGATAATGCGATTAAAGTAATTTACGACTACCCCCAAAGAGGTGCTATTTATGATCGAAATGGAAGGTTATTGGTCACCAATCAACCTTCATATGATGTTATGGTTATCCCTAGGGAATTAAAACCTTTTGATACTTTAGAATTTTGTTCTATTCTTAATATCAGTAAAGATAAACTTATAAAAAGACTTAAAAAAGCTAGAGTCTATTCTCCAAGGGTGCCCTCTATTGTTATACCACAATTGACTAAAGATGAGTATGCATATCTTCAGGAGAAAATGAGGAAATTTGAAGGTTTTTATATCCAAAAGCGTTCATTAAGAGATTATCAAACTGTTAATGCTGCAAACGTATTAGGATATATTGGTGAGGTCAACGAAAGGTTAATTAAAGAAGATACTTATTACCTCTCTGGAGATCTTATTGGTATTGATGGTGTAGAAAAACAATATGAAAATGAACTTAGAGGTATCAAAGGAGTAAAACGAATTCAAAAAGATCGATTTAATAGAGATATAGGTCCATATAAAAGTGGAAAATTTGACACCCTTCCTGTAAATGGAAAAGACCTTACCCTAACCCTAGACTCAAAACTACAGGCATATGGGCAAAAGCTAATGGAAAATAAACGAGGAGGCATTGTAGCGCTAGAACCCTCGACAGGAGAAATTTTAGCACTAATAACCGCACCTACGTACAAACCAGAATTATTAGTAGGACGAAAAAGATCTCCGAACTTCACCAGATTAGTTTATGACACTATAGCAATACCACTTTTTGACAGAGGTTTAAAAGCAGAATACCCTCCGGGATCACCCTTTAAAACCGTTAATGCATTAATAGCATTACAGGAAGGGGTAATCGATACTCAGGAAAGTATTTCTTGTAGAATGGGGTATTATTACGGGAAAAATGGAAGGAAACTTGGTTGTCATTCTCATAGAAGTCCGTTAAATATGATTCCAGGTATAGCGAACTCTTGTAACGCATATTTCGCAACAGTATATCGAAGAATTATTGAGAAATATGATACTCCGCAAGAAGGAATGGATACCTGGAGGAAACATGTTGAAAGTTTTGGTTTAGGAAATTATTTGGGTTATGATTTACCAACTGGAAAAAGAGGAAAAGTGCCAACCGCAAAATATTACAATAAAATTTATCAATACCCAACTTATAAATGGTATGCATCAGCGACATTATCTAATGCTATCGGACAAGGAGAAGTACTTTCTACTCCTATACAATTAGCAAATATGACCGCAGCAATTGCAAATAGAGGGCATTATTTTACTCCTCATATTATAAAAGCAATAGACACCAAGCCTATAGAAAATGAAAACTATACTATTCCTAAGATCACAACTATTAACAAAGAACATTTTGAGCCTGTAATAGAAGGAATGTATCAGGTATACACTCAAGGTACTGCAAGATCCTTGCAAGTTAATGGTATTGAGATTTGTGGAAAAACCGGAACAGCAGAAAACTTCACCAAAATTGACGGAAAAAAGACCCAACTTACCGATCACTCTGTTTTTGTTGCATTTGCGCCAAAAGATAATCCTAAAATAGCAATAGCTGTATTTGTTGAAAACGGATATTGGGGTGCTCGTTATGCCGGAAAAATCGCTTCGCTAATGATAGAACAACATATAAACGGGGTCATCTCTAGAACAGATTTAGAAGATTGGATTCTTACACATAGCCTCGAAGAAGAATATGCCAAACCCCATAGTGGCGAACCTTTTAAAATTAATCAATAATGGCAAGATCCAGTGTAGCAGCAATAGATTGGATAACGGTCTTATTATTTTTATTACTTGTTGGTTTTGGGTGGGTAAACATATACTCTGCTTCTTCTGAGAATGAAGCTTTCTCATTGGCAGATTTCTCACAGGCATATGTTAGACAGGCCTATTGGATTCTTTTCAGTATAGTATTGATTATTATTACTCAGGCTATAGAAGCAAAATTTTATGAACGTTTTGCAGGGTTGATTTATGTAATATCATTACTATCATTATTAGGTCTTTTTGTATTTGGAAAAAATATAAACGGTGCAACATCTTGGTATCAGATTGGACCTGCCGGACTACAACCTTCAGAGTTTGCCAAAGCATGTACTGCATTAGCCCTGGCTAAATTTTTAAGTGATATGCAAACCAATATAAAAATTCTTGGCTATCAGGTTAGAGCTTTTTTAATTATTGCAATACCAGCCATATTTATTATACCCCAACCCGACCCGGGGAGTGCATTGGTTTATGCTGCTTTTTTCTTTCCATTATATAGAGAAGGCCTGGCCACTATATATCTAATTGTTGGAGCTTCTGCCGCAGGATTATTTATCCTCACATTACTTTTTAATCCAATATGGGTAGTTCTGGCGGTTGCAGCTATTATGTTTTTTATACTCATTAGAAATAGAAAACGAAAACCGAAATACTCAAGATATCTTCTTACTATTATTGTCGTAGCTGGCTTCTGTTTTTCGGTTAATTATATCTTTAACCATGTGTTCGAACAAAGACACAGAGATAGGTTTAATATTGTTTTAGGTAAAGAAGTAGATTCTAAAGGTATAGGCTATAATACCAATCAAAGTCAGATTGCTATTGGTAGTGGTGGTTGGATTGGTAAAGGATTTAAAGAAGGAACACAAACCAAAGGAGGTTTTGTTCCAGAACAACGTACTGATTACATATTTAGTACCGTTGGTGAAGAATGGGGCTTTCTGGGTGCAACTATGATTATAGCTCTATTTGTTTTATTATTAATTCGGCTTATTCATCTGGCCGAAAGGCAAAAATCTCAATTTAGTCGTGTATATGGCTACAGTGTGGTCGGCATCTTATTTATTCATTTTACAATAAATATAGGTATGGTAACAGGGTTAATGCCAACTATTGGGATTCCTCTGCCTTTTTTTAGCTACGGGGGCTCAAGTTTATGGGGGTTTACAATTTTACTCTTTATTTTTATTAAGCTAGATTCGAATCGGGTAAATGAGTGGTAAAAAATTCTAATATCAAGTTGTTATTTATTCAAATAACATTTTAGAATTTCTATTAAGTCTCTGTTTCAAGTTTGTAAAAAATCGCATTAATCATCGCTAAGTGTTATGGGTTCGGCTTTTATTCCTTCCACGTTTTCATCCACTCTAAATATTCATTTTTATATTCATTATCATTCAGTTCTATTATTATATTTTCAAGTTCTTTACGGTCATACTCGAAATCAGAAACAGAGAAAGTTAAAAAAATGTCTTGTCCGATATATTTTTTAAAAAAGCCCTCTGTCTTTAATCTTTTAAGAACATTAATACAAATTTCAAAAAGACGATTTCTAAAAATCACAAAAGTTTCTTCATTTTCATACTCATTCTCAAAATCATTTTTATGAAGTTCAGTTCTTAAATCTTTGCATATTTCATCAAATTCCTCATCCCCACCAATCATCTCATATTTCCATTCAACAGGATCAAATTTGTAATATGTCAGCTCTTCTTTTTCTTCCTCATTCAAGTTTTTCAAAAAATCAATTGTGTTTGTAGAAGGGCAAACAGTCATTGCTCCTTCGTCACTATAAAGTGAAAAGCAATATATTCCTTCATCTTTATACTTATTAGAAATTTCTATAAAGGCCTTTTTAGTTGCTTTTTCAATTTTTTGTTCTAATTTTATAAAGTTCATTTCTGTTTTATTTTAATTATGCCTACTCCAACTTTTAGTGTCTATTCAGCTTATTCTGAAATATTTATTCAATCTTGACTAACTTCATTATATCTATTTGATATTCTGTTATTTAAAACTCATTCAACTTCTTCAGAAATCTACTTATTTTTTTACTTTTTTAGTGACGTTAGCTAAAGAAATTAATAGGGTTTCTTTATGTAGAGAGTTACACACGACTTAATAATATCAGTATAAAAAAATATAGTAATTGATATGACATATATAGAGCTCATCTTGTGATTTTCATGTGTATTCTTAACTTATAATAAAATTTCTATTTCAAAATCAAATAATATTTTATTTTTTTTCCTGTTTCCTTTTCGAAATTCTCTCTCCAATTTTCTCCATATCTTTTATTAAGCAATAAAAGTGTTTTGTTGTTGTTATTCTTTGCGTTTATAATCATTTCTTGGTTTATAACATCTCCTCCAACTCGTTTTAGTTTAAAGCCAATTTTTTTTGCTAATGAATCTGAGATAACTAAATGCATAGGAAGTGTTTCTCCATAAAAATGTATCTCTGGTAACTCTACTTCTACATCGATCTTTTGTTCTTCATTTGTATCCACTAATGGATGGATACTCTTTGGGTTTTGTTTACAGGATGCTAAAACCAATACTAGTAACAGTATTTTTTCCATTTGCTATATATTAAGAAATCAAACTCTAAAGTTTCTGAAATTCTTTCAAAATTTTAAGATTAATAAAGGTTACCATCATATTTCTATGTTTACAATTTAAAGTAAGCTAAGTTCAACTAATAGCTAAAATCCAGAAGTTCTCCTTTTTGGTTGTATTCAGAACTAAAAACATTACTAATTCCGGCTGCATTAACAAGAATACGTAGTTTCAATTCTCTTTTTTCTCGATCTACCCCACTGCTATATGGTTTTTCAAATTGTATCCCAGACACCCACATATCACCTACTTTCCAATCTTTTTTACTGATTTCTTCACCAGTTCTAATTATACTCTCTTCTGCCAAGTTAGTAATCATAGAAAAGTCAATATCGTTCCAATCAAAAGCAAAATCTTTAAGATCAATATCAACCCGATTCTCCTGGCCTGAAGTCCATTCTCCCCTAGTCATATTTTTATGAAGAAGAATATTACTTTCCTGATCTTTAATCATATCAATTTCTATAATCATACCTGTTTGCGGATTATACATGATATCTATTTCCTGAAAAGCGCTTCCTTCTCCACATTCATCATTGATTATTAATTTTGCTTTTTCTAATCCTTCGGGAGATTCTATTAAAGGTTCTTTTTGACAAGAGATTAACATTATTGATATAAAAAAGGTAATTAGTTTTATACTAGTATTCATTAGTTCTATTTCTGATTAGGTTTGTTTTTTCACTACTCCACAATTAAGCTTTGCGTCATTGTTTCTCCATTTTTAGCTATCATTCTTATAAAATATAAACCACTGGTAAGATGATCTGGTATTTTAAATGTCATTTGATTCTTATTTGTTTCGCTAATATTCAACACATTAAGCACTCCAATAGAATTAAATAGTTCAATTTTTCCAATTGCAAGATCCTTTTTTTCGATTGTCATAATTATGTATTCTCCAGCTCTTACAGGATTTGGTGACATATTTATATTCTCACTTACATCAGTTCTATTTCCTACCTGGCAAGGGCTCCAGCTTTTAGATAAGTTAATAACTTCTCCATTATTAAGATAAATATCTGCTTCGACAATATAACTACCTCCTCCATTTATTGGCGACACTGCAACAAAGAATCCGTTTGGAGGGTGTAGTGTATAATTTGTTCCTAAACAATTCCCAGGAGTATAGAACTCTACATGATTTATTGTTTCTAAGCAAGGGTGATCTGATGCGATCCCATATTCTCCTACCCAATTATCACAAGCCCGATCCCAACACCTAGGAATAATTTCCTCTAATTCGAAATTGCAATCTGCACTAAGGGAACAATTTGCAGTAAAACTTTGTATTTGATGTGTCCATTCTATACAATCTTCTGACCAAACCCCATGTTCTATTTTATATTGTTTTCCATTTTCTAATGGTGTTTGAAACACAAAAGAACCTTCTAAATAGCTATTAGGACTAATATCGGCCCAATCGAGTGTTTCGATAACCTGATTGGTAATAGCATCCCGTAGGATATATTGCTGGTATGTATCACATGGGTTTTTGCTTCCATAAACCGATAACCTATTGGTTAGATTACTACTACATATTTCCTTAAAAGTAAAAGAAGAATCTATCGCTGTAGGGCAAGGAACATGGACTACCTGTCTGAATTCTACCCAAGTTTCGCAGTTATTCCACATACCGTGTTTAATAATAAATGAGTCCCCAGAATCAAAAGGAACGGTAAGTGTTACATTATTATCGAGTGTTCCAAAAACTCCTGCATTACTAATTTCTGGCCCCGGGTTATTAATGTCATCCCCTTTATATACATGCCAACTATGTAGCCCTGCATTTGATTGCCCCGATAAGGGTACACTATAAGAATTATATTCTAGACAACTTAATTCACCTACCTCAAAAACAGGATCTATCTTTTTTGGTGTTATGGTAATATCATCAATGGATACCCCTACTTTCGGATCACCAATTTGCCATTCGGCAACGTTAAGAGGATATACCCATAATTCTGCAAAATCCTGTTGTGGAATAAATGTTTGGGTAACAGTTTGCCACCCATTAAGATAGGGTATTATAGAACCATTGAATATTTCCTCTCGAGACCCAACGGAAGGGAAAAGTATATTAAAACTAGTCCCAATATCATTTGCTGCTTCAAGTACTATAGATGAATTATTTCTTACCTCTAAGTCATTATAATCGTTTGCTACAATCCTAAATGATATGGTGTACTCTATACCTACCTCAAAATGATACTGAGTTGCAATTCCTTCTCCAACAGAGTTTCTACTCCACATCCAAGCACATGTATTGTAGTTGTTCGTACCTAACAAATCCGGAGTACCATGCGTGGCCCTCCATTTGGGGATACAACCGGTAAGATCATATACATAAGGAAATGCATAACGTATACAATCATTAACATTAAAACCGCCATTGATATTACAATGCTGAGAATTTACAATGGTATTAGTAAAGCACGTAAATAGTGTTAATAATAAATAAATATATTTTTTCATGTTAGAGTTTACTTTATAATTAAGTATGATTCAAATTTGATTAATTTCATTTTTAAAAGGAGTTACAAATAAATGATTTACTTCATACATTGCATTTGTCTCTAGAGGTTCTCCGCTAGGGTAGCATTCAATACTCTCTGTGTAGAAAAATGTAAATTGTTCTTTTGTTGTTTTAAAACTAATTTTTGGATATTTCATCGCTCCTCCTTTCAAAAATTGATCAGCCATATTTGCACTATTTTGATTAAAATTTTCTATTTCATGAAAGGAAAATCGTTGATGCTCAATTAACTTTCCTTCATCAAAAAACAGATAGTGTAATGCTTTATTAGAGATAACTAAATAAAATAAGCCTTTATCGCCTCTAGAAAATTGATATCCTCCCATAACACCAAGACCGCGATGCATGAATTTTCTTATCAGACTTTCTGCAAAATCTTTTAAAAAATTAACAACCATTGTTATTGCTACTTGTTTACCTGATTTACGTTTCATACAATCAGTAATTCCTAAAACCTCTTCGTTTACAATGAGTTCTGAAATAGGTTGAAAACGATTTTCATCATATAAATACTTAGGCCTAGTTTCTTTTTCTTTCCCTATAAGAGCATTTTTTATTTTTGAATTCTCTACAAAAGCCTTATTCCTAATTTTGGGTACTATTAAAACATAGTAAATTACCGAAGTAATAATCAAAACTGGCATGATATACATAAAGATCGTTTCCATAATAATGTCGCTATTTAATTATATTGAAAATAACTGGTTTATGCGCATACTATTCTAGTACCCATATATCATTATTAGAGCCTCCAGATGCATCAGTTCCTCCAATGATCCATAGTTTATCCTGAAAAACAATAGCTTGATGTCCTGATCTAGGAGAAAAAGAACCTTCTTTTTCCTGAACCCAATTTGTACCATCTTTACTAGACCAAATATCATTAAACGGTGTTTTACCTACATCGGATACTCCTCGACCACCTATTAACCATAACGTATCTTCAAAAACAATAACTTGATGTGCCAATCTAGGAGAAAAACTCGCATTGCTAGTTTCTTCTATCCAGTGTATACCATCTTCACTTGACCAGATATCATTTTTATTATTTGAGGAATCACCGTCTGTTCCCCCTATCAACCAAAGTTTATCTCTAAATACAATAACTTGATGTGAGTATCTAGGTGAAAAGCTCGCATTGCTAGTTTCTTCTATCCAGTGTAAACCATTATCACTTGACCAGATATCATTTTGAGCACTTCCACTATTAACAGAGCCATCACCATAACCTCCAATTGTCCACAACTTATTCTTGAATAATACGGATTGATGTTTTTCTCTACAACCAAAGGCATTAAAAACTTCTTCCTTCCATATTTCCCCATCAATACTCGAATAGACATCACTAACGCAAGGGGCTTTGTTAGAATTCAGACTACGAAAACTACCTATTACCCATAATCTATTCTCATATATAAAAGATTGATGATATTCTTTTCTTGTAAAGGGATCTTCTGTTGTTTCTTCTATCCAGTTAATTCCATCAATACTAGACCAAACCTGATTTCCTAATTGATCATCATCCCCCCCTAACACCCATAACTTATCTTGAAAAACACTTACTTGATGGCCTGTTCTTGGAGAAAAATGAGTCCCTGACATTATTACTTTTGACCAGGCTTTTTCCACAGGCTCTGAATCAGGTGTTGTAACCGTTTCTGGAACTACAACCATATTATCATCATTATTACAAGCATTTAACATTGATACTAATATGATTAATACTGTTATCTTTTTTTTCATGTGTCTAATTGATTTGTACGTTTATCTTTAAAAGATTTGAATACAAAACTCTAATTATCCACCCATATAAACATCTCAAAGAAATCCACAAATCATTCAACAACTACACAGATCGTTCAAAAAACTCCACTAATGATTCAAACATGGATATAAAGTTCTTTTTAGCGTTTTATAGTAAGATATAATCCTTGATTTATATAGAAAGAGTGATGGATTTTATACTTTTAGTAGCCAGACAAACATTGACACGTATATGTTTTTAAACTACATCTTTACTATTGGCAATTACGATGACCTATCTGATAAAGAAAGTAAACGAGTGGTATTGCTAAACAAAATAACTTCGTTAGGTATTCTCTCACATATCATACTCGGTATCATCGTTATATTCATTGATGCAGAAAATCTATACATTTTACCTCCTTTTCATCTTGCAGAGGTCTTTTTATTAAGCAGTATTTTTATTTGGCAAAAATTAAGATGGTATCAATTTTCAAGAGTTCTTTTATGGGTAGTTACTTATATTTTCATCTTTTTTCTTTCACATTATATCAAAACTGATGTTCATAATGATTATTATTTTGGAGTGTTAGCATTATTACCTCTACTTTTTTTTGACAGCAGAATTATTACTTATTCAGGACTTATATTATCAATATTAGGTTTTTATGCTATACGCATATCTGAGTCTTTTATCTCTGAAAAATATATGATCGACAGCCAAACTAATACTGCCATTAACTTATTTATTATTATTTTTCTTATTGTAAATTATTTCAAAACACTCAATGAAAAAAATGAGAAGTCATTGGAAAAAAAATCCAAAGAATTAGAAAAATTAAATAGTTTTCAATCACAATTCTTTATTAATATTTCGCATGAAATCCGTACACCACTTACTTTAATTCAAGGGAATAGTGAATTACTTAGTGAACATCCTGTGACCAACTACAACCCCGAAGTACAGCAATACAATACAGTTATACAAAAACAAACTTCAAGCATTAAAAAAATAGTAGATGATGTGATTGATCTCGCTAAAATGAATACTAGCGAGTTTTTGCTTCAAAAGAAAGTGGTTATACTTAACGATTTTCTAAAACGTTTACATTTATCTTTTCAAACTACTTTTGAACAAAAAGGAATCATATTTCGTTATGAGAATACCCTTAAAAACTGTAGCATTTATGCTGACACAATTTATCTAGAACGAGCTTTAAACAATATTCTTCTCAATGCTCTTAAATATACAGATCCTGGAGGGGAAGTAATTTTACAATTCTTCATTGAGAATAATCAGAATGTCGTCATTAGCATAAAAGATACTGGTATTGGTATTGCAAAAGAGCATCTTTCAAAAATTTTTAATCGTTTCTATCAGGCATCTAATTCTATTAATAAAGCAGGAGGAAGTGGAATAGGTCTCGCATTTAGTAAAGAAGTTGTTCTCATGCATGAAGGAGACATAAAAGTACACAGTGAGGAAAATCTAGGTAGCGAATTTAAAATCGTATTGCCCGCAATTACTACTGAAACAGAAGTATCTAATACTACAGAAATCTCATTGACAAAAACTACTAAAAACCTTGAGCCTCATAACTCGGCGATATCATCACTATCTAAAAATCATATTTTGATTGTTGATGATCATGACGAAATGAGAAAGTATATTCAAAATTTACTTCATGGTTATGTCTGTTATCATGCACATGATGGAATAGAAGCTTTAGAGCTTTTAAGACAACATAAGATTGATTATATCATTACAGATTATATGATGCCTAATATGGATGGGTATCAATTCATTAAAGAAATAAAAAATCAGCAAATAACAACACCAGTACTCATGCTTACCGCCCGAGGAGACATTAATGACAAACTTAATGTCCTGCGGTTAGGAATAGATGATTACCTCACTAAACCGTTTAACAAAAATGAACTCATTATAAGAATTAATAATGCGCTGATAAATAACAATGAGAAGGAAAAATTTGCATCAAGTGGGCAGTTACATAAACACACATCTAATTATGAAGCTTTTTTAATGTCTTTAAAGGACTTTATATCTATTGAATGTAATAAACCAGAATTTGGAATCGAAAATATAGTCACCGAATTTGCTATCTCTAAAAGTTCACTATATAGAAAAATAAAATCTTCTACTGGTCTTACTCCTAATGAATTCATCAGTGAGATAAAATTACAAAAAGCTAGAGTCATGACAGAATTAAACCAAGTTAATTCTCTAAAGCAATTATCTTTTGCAGTAGGATTCACTAAACCTTCTTATTTTTCCAAACTCTATGAAAAAAGATTTGGATCTAAACCATTTTCAAAAGAATAAATTAAATTTAGTAATTGTATTATCCAGCTAAAACTTCCAATCATTTGTATCAGAAGAAGTTTCTAATTGATTCTCTATTTTATCCTCTAATGTTGCAAAAAAATCAATCCCTGTTAGTTTTTCGATTTCGTCTACAGATACAACAAAGTTTTTTAAAGGTGCTTTAGTATCTTTATGTGGCATCAAAAAAGCTATCATTTTTGGATCAGTAGCCGAATTATTGAATACAATTTTATAAAATTGCTTAGGCACAGAGATATGTTCATATCCAATTGTAGAAAGGTTCTCTGATAATATACCCCCAGTCACTATATATACTCCATCATATACTTTGGCCCAATATCTTATTTTTTGCTCCAAATAATTCCAGATACCACTATTAAACTCATGATTTTGAGGTGTAACATTCGAAGTAAGAAATGTCTCTTCAAAAGCTTGGTATGTAAATCTTCTATCTCCGGCAGGACATAAATGCCCTCTATCATATCCAGAATTCTTATAATTGCGCCAATCTGCAGAAGACGATTTTACTTTTCTATCTTCTTCAAAAAAAGGTCGTTTAAATTCATTTGTAGATAAATGTTCTTTTTTTAATTCATATGCTACCCATTCTGCCTGTTCATGTTTTTCAGAATATGATAATGAATAAAAATCATGAACTACTATAGCTCCTGTAGTAGATGTCGGAAGGTAATAAAAACCAAAATCGGTCGTATTCTTAGTTTTCTCATCTGTAAAACCACCATTTTCAATATATCCCTCAAAGTAATAAAACCCAACAGTAACTATAATAATCAACAATGGGTATACATATTTTCTTTTCATTCTTATATCATTTTGAAGAAGCAAAAATAACAAAACATTACCATTGATTTTTAATATTAGTGTACTCAAATAACATCCTATAAAATTTTATAAGATTGTCCTGATTTCTTGAATAATCAAGGAATCGGGACAGTATACTATCAATAGCATCCTAGTTTTACAAAAATACTAGAAAGCTATACAGTTACTTTAAGCTAAATAGTAAAATCTTAAAAGGCATATACTTGAGTGCCTGCAAAAGTTCAGGGAATTTTAATCTTAAAACTTTAATTATGTTATCAAACATTTTAAACCTTACCAATGGTAAAACATTGAACAAAAAAGAACAACAATCTATTAACGGAGGAAGAATAAACGACAATTGCCAAGGTGATCCATGCATGGTAGATGGCCATGGTGCTTGTTGTAGTAGATTTTTTAAGTGCAAACTAAATATATGTCAACTCTATATATGAAGTTCTCCTTGTTAGAGGAAATTTAGGAGAGGGTGATTTTTTATAAATTCATCCTCTTTTATTATTCTCTATATCAACACATCTGTGTCTTGTTAATATTTGTGATCCAACAAGAGATATACTAAGGTCAAAAAACCCTTTGATATAAATTTAAATAGTACACCAACAAAAACATAAAAAATTATAACATACTAGTTTTACAAAACTGTTAGAAAGCTATATGTTACTTAAAACAAATAGTAAAACCATAGAGACATATACCTGAGTGTCTATAAAAGTTCGGGAAATTAAATCTTAAAACTTTAATTATGTTATCAAACATTTTAAATCTCACCAATGGCAAAATATTGAACAAAAAAGAACAACAATCTATTAATGGAGGAAGAGCCAATAACTGTAATGGTAATCCATGCAGCAGTGGTAAAAACAATGTACCTTGTTGTGGAGGTACTACTTGTCAAAATAACTTATGTGGTTATTGGACCTAAGAGAGTCATAAACCTCTAGTTTTTGGTTTGTAAAAAGAGGATGGATTCTCTTAGAAATTCACCCTCTTTTACTATTCTCTATATCAACACATCTGTGTCTTGTTAAAATTCTTATTAATATCTGTGATCCAACAACATATATAACAAGATCAAAAAATCCTTTCATATGAATTTAAATAGTACACCAACAAAAAAATAAAAATTATAAGATTGTCCTGATTTCTTGAAAAATAAAAGAATCAGGACAATGTAACATTGATAGCATCCTAATTTCGTGAAAAATAACAATACAGTACTATCATAATTAAATTACTCAAAAGCCTCGCATTACTTCAAAATAAATAACGAAAACTCTTAGAGACACATACCTGAGTGTCTATAAAAGTTCAGGGAATTTTAATCTTAAAATTTAATCATGCTATCAAACATTTTAAATCTTACTAATGGCAAAACATTGAACAAAAAAGAACAACAATCTATTAACGGAGGGCACTTTAACTGTGCCGGTAGAGCATGTAGAATTAATGGAAATGGTGATACCTATTGTTGTGGAGGTACTACCTGTCGCAATAATGTATGTGGTTATTGGACTTAAGAATTATAAATCTTTAGGTTTTAGTTTATAAGATTGTCCTGATTTCTTGACTTTTCAAAGAATCAGGATAACATAATGTTGGTAACATTCTAATTTCACCAACACGATAGTACACTTTTTCCACAGTCAAATTACTCTAAAAACCTCACATTACTTTAAAACAAATAATGAAACTCTTAGAGACACATACCTGAGTGTCTATAAAAGTTCGGGGAATACATTAATTCATTTAAATTTTAATTATGTTATCAAACATTTTAAACCTTACCAATGGTAAAACATTGAACAAAAAAGAACAGCAATCTATTAACGGAGGAAAAAAACGTGGCTGTAGCGGTGCTCCATGTAGCAAAGGAAAAAATGGCACATCTTGTTGTACAGGTGCTAGATGTATTGACAATGTATGTAGCTACCCTATCTAAAAAAACAATGTAGACTATATATAAAAGTTGCCACTTTTTAGTTAGGAAAAAAGAGGATGAATTTCTAGAAATTCATCCTCTTATACCACATCTCTATTTACACAAACCCATCTTTTCTTTTAAAGAATCAACTACTTAATATGGATTTATACAACATTAATACTCTATTATGACTAATAAGAATAGCTGGTTTTTAAAACTTAATAAAAGATTAACGATATTTTTATTATTAGACTGACCCAATTCAAAATATCATGTAAAATTTTATTTATCAATGTTTTACATTAAAAAATTAACAAAAAAAAACAGCCTTACTATGGTTTAACCATATATTTTTTGAGTTCAAAGCATTCCTTTTTACTCAATAAAATCTTTACTTTAGAGAAAATTATTTTCTGAAGTAAAATGACTTGTGGTATTTCTGTCATTAAGAATCAAAATACCACATAGTATACTAACAATACTAAGCCCGATACGCATGAATAATACTATTGAAAAAATTGTGGAAAGTGTTTTGATCCAAAACAGGATTGGAAATTATACCAAAAAGGATTTGGAACTACAATTACAAATACATCCTAGCTATCCCAGTTTTCAATCCATTACAGACACTTTAGATTATTTTGATATCGATAATATTGCTGTAGAAATTCCTATGGATGCTTTGGATCAACTGCCCAAAAGTTTTATTTCATTAATAACGGTAGAAAATGCAGAGGAAATCGTTACGGTCATCAAAAAAAATGATAGTATCGAACTTAAGCATACCAGCCTAAAGAAAAAGAAATTCACTTTTAATGAATTTAAAGAAATCTGGATTCCCAAAGTAATTGCTGTTGAGTATAATGCAAAACAAAAACTTATTTCTAATCAATCTCTTATTCAAAACCTATTATTTGTTGGATTGGTAGTTAGTTTAATTCTCGCTTTTTACGGAAGGTCTTGGGATATTAGTCAAATTCTCTTTTTACTGTTATCATTTACAGGAGTTGTTTTCAGTTTCTTTGCTGTACGAGAAAGCTTAGGAATACAGTCACAGGCTATGCATCAATTTTGTACATCGGTCGGAAATACAAACTGTGGAGAGGTTATAAACAATAATAGTGGTAAACTTTTTAAGAATTTTTCTTTAGCCGATGCAGGGATAGTTTTCTTTGGTTCTATTTCATTATATCAAATACTTTATGGTTTCAATAGTATATTATTAGTCCCTTCATTAATAGGCATTCCTTTTATCTTATATTCTATTTATTCTCAAGCATTAATTGTAAAAAAGTGGTGCGCTGTATGTTTGACGATGGGTTCTATATCTATTGGATTAGCAATCATAGCTATACTTAATATTCCATTTAATATTGATATTTCGGCTGTTGTAAGTTTTATAATGCTCTCGTCTTTATTTGCTTTAGCCTATTTATACACCAAAGAAAAAGTAAAAGAAAATAAAAAATTTAAAGCAGATAACTTTAAGCTAAATCATTTCAAAAGAGATGGGCAGATTTATAATCATTTGCTTAGTATTTCAGAAAAAATTGAAGATAATTCGACAATCCCAAATGAAATTATTTTAGGTAACCCTAATGCAAGTTTTAAAATTATTAGTCTTACCAATCCTATGTGCGGGTATTGCAAAGACGCTTTTGAGGCCTACACACGTGTTTTAAAAGCTATGGGGGATAAACTTCAAATTAGTATTCGTTTAAACGTCAAAACAGATGATACTAGTGATAAAGCCACACAAATAGCTCTTATTCTTTTAGAAATATATTATAGTAAGGGGCCAGATGAGTTTATTGTTGCCTACAACAAGTGGTTTGCAGACAGAACTCATAGTAAATGGATAAAAGAATATGGTATCCCTCAAGATAACCAAAACCATCTTGAAGTTTTGAAAAAACAATCTGAATGGGCGCGAAAAAATGATCTCTATTATACTCCTGCATCACTTATTAATACTACGTTATATCCTAAAAAGTATAATTATAGTGAGTTTTTCTACTTTATGAGTATGATGACAGAAAATCAAGAAGATACCATTTCTGAGGTTCAGGAACCTCTTGAAACTGAATAACAAAAAAATCTTTAACCTTAAAACCTATTGATATGAATCAGATTTCAAAATTGAAAGATGCTAAACATCTTTCTAAAGAACAACAAAAAGACATAGCAGGAGGAATAACTCCTCTAATTTTTAAGAGAAAAGGTTGCAACCCTGCCTTAAGTTGCTGTTATCATAACGGAACTACATGGGTGCAAGGACCACCTTGTTTCTAAAAAAAAACGGAAATCAAAATTAAAAGCAGTAAATCGTGTTGAGTATATAATGCTCAACACGGTTTTTATTTTCTACCCTTTCACGTCTAATGCATCTCGAAGTGCATTTCCTATTAGCATAAATGCCATTACCAGACTCATAATCCCTAATCCAGGGATAATTGCAAGATATGCTTTACCTAAGATAATATAAGAATAATGATCTTTGATCATCGCTCCCCAGCTTGGCATTGGCGGTTGCGCTCCTATTCCTAGAAAACTCAAACCGCTTTCGATAAGTATAGCTCCTGCAAAATTTGCTGCAGAAATCACAATTACTGGTGCTAAACTATTAGGTAGTATATGTTTTGTAATAATTCTAAAGTTGGTAAAACCTAATGATTTTGCAGCAGTCACGTATTGCATCTGTTTTACACTTAATACCTGCCCTCTAACCACACGAGCTACTTCTACCCACATTGTTAACCCAACGGCAATAAAAACCTGCCAAAAACCCTTTCCTAAGGCCAAAGTAATGGCAATAACTAATAATAAAGTAGGTATAGACCAGGTAACATTTATTAACCACATGATCATGGTATCTACTTTACCTCCATAATATCCAGCGATAGCCCCTAATGATATCCCCAGAATTAGAGAAATTAACACAGCCACAAAGCCTATAGAAAATGAAATCCTAATACCGACCAGCATTCTACTTAACAAGTCTCTTCCGTATTTATCGGTACCTAAAATAAAGGTTTGTGTTTTTATATAGGTATCGGTTATTTCTTGTGATGTTAACCCTTTAGGGAAACGTTCAAACTTGATTTCTTTTGACAGTTCTATAACCTCTCCTTCACTGTAAGGAGAAATTTCTATTGTATTATTTTGTAGGGTATATCGATCAATAGGGATTTCTGTATCTGTATTTTTCTCTCCAAAAAAGATTTTACTTAAAAAGGATTGATCAGACACGTCTTGGGAAGGAATAGTGAGCATTTTAACTTCAAACCCAGGAGGTTTAGAATGAATCGATAAATGCATCTGATTTGCATTCTGAGAATTATCAGGAGCCAATACATAAGCAAAAACCGCTATAATTGCACAAAGAACAATAAAATAAAAACTCAAGACGCCCCAAAAATTCTTTTTGAATTTTTGGAGCGCCAGTATACTTAAAGAGTTTGATTTTTCTTTGGGCATTAATATGTATTAATTCTTTACCGTAAGTGGATTTTTAGATCTTCGAATGTTATTGATTTTTAAATCTTCAAGAACACTAATCGCCTCTTCTACATAAACATCTTTACTAAGGCTTTTATGCCATCTTTTTCTTTTCTCTGATAGAATCGAATCCTTTTTCATCAATTCTTTTTCATAAGGTAAAGATTGAAAAGTTAAATTGGTCTTATAATCACTAATCGCATCAAAACGCTCTGCTTGTTTCTCGTTAAGTGCAATATTTAACTTATACTTACTAAACTGTAAAGAATATTTGTTTATATCTCTTTTTTGTCTAACCCACTTTGCATTTTCTTCAATTAATTTTAATTGATCATTTTTAGACATTCTTTCTTTACTATTATTGATTGTTTGATCAAAATCGATATAGCCATCCCAAAGATCATAATCAGCAGCAGCTATTTTATCCCATGGTAGTGGGTTTTCCTGATCTTTTTCACCAATATCAATATAACTATAACGATCTGGAACTACAACATCACTTTTTACTCCTTCTAACTGTGTAGAACCTCCATTAACTCTATAAAACTTTTGAGTAGTAAGCTTTAAGGCTCCCAGATCTCCAAAATCATTACTGCGCATCCATCTATTAAGATCCATTACGTTTTGAACAGTTCCTTTACCATACGTTTGTTTACTCCCTATAATGATTGCTCTTTTATAGTCTTGCATAGCCGCAGCCAATATTTCTGAAGCAGAAGCAGATAATTCATTTACCAAAATAACTAATGGACCATCCCAAAGTATATTTCTGTCCTTATCACTTAAAACCTCTGGAGATTCTCCTTTTGTTCTAACTTGTACTATTGGACCTTTTTCAATAAATAATCCTGCAATATCTACTACAGTTTGTAAAGAACCTCCACCATTATCTCGTAAGTCAATTACCAGACCATCCATATCTTGTTCTTTAAGACGGATAATTTCTTGTTTTACATCTTTGGCAGCATTGCGTTGATTATAATCTTGCATATTAAAATAAAACTTTGGTAAATTAACAATCCCAAATGTTTTATCATTCTTTTTAACTGTAGATGATTTTGCATAAGTCTCTTCGAGCTCTACAACATCTCTAACAATTTCTATAATCTTTATAGTACCATCAACCTTTTTTACTGTTAGCATTACTTTTGTGCCCTTTGGGCCCTTAATTAAACTTACAGCATCATCAAGACGCATTCCAACAATGCTAACAGGCTCTTCTTCATCTTCCTGCTTTACTTTCATGATAAGATCTCCAACTTCAACTTCATTACCTCTCCATGCAGGACCTCCAGAAATGATTTCTATTATTTTTACATTATCATTTTTCTTTTGCAATCTGGCTCCGATTCCCTCTAACTTTCCCGACATTGCAATATCAAATCTATCTTTATCCTGAGGTGCAAAATAATAGGTATGAGGATCAAATTCTTCTACAATAGAATTGATATATATCGAAAACCAGTCTTTTCGTTCTAAATCATCAGCAAATTCAAAATATTCTTTTAGTGAAGTTTTTGTGATTTCACGAGATTCTTTTTCTAAAACAATCGAAGTTTTACGGCTATAATTACTGTTTTTGGTAACAGAATCTATTTGCTCTTCAACTTTATCATAATAGCTAGATAATGCATTAAATTTAAGTTGCAATCTCCAACGATCTTTCATTTGACTTTTACTCTCTACATAAGGTAAGTTTTCATAATTTGTATCGATACTTTCGTCTTTCTCAAAGTTAAAAGGTTGTTCCAAAATTTCTTTATGTAACGTTCTAGCCTCTGCCATTCGCTGTTGCAAACGATCATAAGTTAGATTAAAGAAAGTAATTTCTTTATTTCTGATTTCGTCATCAATCAGTTTTTCAAACTTCTTAAATTCTTCAATATCACTTTTATAAAAATATCGTTTCAGAGGATCTAAGGCATCAACATAATCAGAGAAAACTTCCTTAGAAAAATCATCATTTATATCCTTTGCATCATAATGCCCTTTACCTAAGACA
Organism: Aquimarina sp. Aq78; assembly: GCF_900299525.1. Taxonomy (GTDB): domain Bacteria; phylum Bacteroidota; class Bacteroidia; order Flavobacteriales; family Flavobacteriaceae; genus Aquimarina. The sequence continues at coordinate 771,561 of NZ_OMKA01000029.1, forward strand.
TAACTTATTAAATCAATTAGCAATTTATCTTTATCAGGATCATTTTCAACCTTTGTGGTAAAACTGCAAGAAGCTGCCGAAACGATCACGGTAAGCATCAAAATCAAAAAACTCTTTTTCATACGCTCATTTAATTTAGGGATTCAAGGCAAAATACATTAAAAATCGTGCCAATAACACGTAATAATACTAAATTTTTCTTAAATGAGCTAATATTATTTCTTACTCTTTATTCTTGTAAAATTCCATCTGTTCATATTTATAGTTTTATAATTTTTTAATGAAATATTTATCATTACTCTTTTAGTAGATAATGACTTTTTAGGAATTCTTATTTCGTATAAAAAAAGTGTATTTTTACAGTCGTAAAATTTTAAGCTATGCCGCAAAAAAGACCACTAATTTTAGTCACTAATGATGATGGGGTTACTGCCCCTGGAATACGTGCACTTATAGATGTTATGAATGAAATTGGTGATGTTGTGGTAGTTGCCCCAGATAGTCCGCAAAGCGGAATGGGTCACGCTATAACAATTAATAGCACTCTCTATTGTGATCCTGTTGTTATTAATAAAAATGCTCCACAAAAAGAATATAGTTGTTCGGGTACTCCTGTAGATTGCGTAAAAATGGCATCTCGTGAAATCCTTGACAGGAAACCTGATTTATGCGTAAGTGGGATTAACCATGGCTCAAACTCAGCAATTAATGTAATCTACTCGGGTACAATGAGTGCCGCCGTCGAAGCAGGCATTGAAGGAATTCCTGCTATTGGGTTTTCATTACTTGATTATAGTATGGATGCAAATTTTGAGCCTTCGAAGAAATATGTGAAAATTATTGTAGAAAATGTCCTCAAAAACGGGTTACCAAAAGGAGTAGTTCTTAATGTGAATATTCCAAAATTAATCGAAGAAGACATAAAAGGTGTAAAAATATGTCGCCAGGCGAATGCCCATTGGGTAGAAGAGTTTGACAAGAGAATAAACCCTATGGGGCGAGAATATTACTGGCTTTCTGGTGAATTTATTAACGAGGATAAGGGTGAAGATACTGATGAATGGGCACTACATCACGGCTACATCTCTATAGTACCTACTCAATTTGATCTTACTGCTCATCACTTTATACAAGAACTAAACAACTGGTCTTTACATGATTAAAAAAGAGATTTTTATTGGTTTTACAATCGGCTTATTTGTGAATGCTATAGGATTTATCTTATGCGTATTTATTTTTTCTGCACTAAGCTCTCAGGGATTATCATTTACTGAAATGGTAAAAGCTTCTGCAGAGAATGACTCTTTAGGAAGCTTAATTGCTTTAGGAGCGATGCCTAATCTAATTGTTTTCTTTCTTTTTTTAAGAAAAAATAATATATATCGAGCTCGTGGCGTGCTTCTTGCTACGCTTATTGCGGCTATTTGTATTGCAATTAGTAAATTTGGATGATCTTAAAAACATAATATCATATTTTTTAGATAAAATCGGTAAAATAAATGTTAGTTTTCGATACTTCGGAAACGTTAAATTTGTAGTTGTTCGATATTTTATCTGCCCTTAAGAAAATTAAAAAACATGAAACGAGCATGCTAAAAGCTTTATCACTCCAAAGGAATGATTAATAGCGAACAGCATGTGACTTTTGAAAAATAGTAAATATAAACACATGAAATACTACCTCATCGCGGGAGAAGCATCTGGGGATTTGCACGGTGCAAATCTTATGAAATCAATTCTTAAAGAGGATCCTCAAGCAGAATTCAGATTCTGGGGTGGAGATCTTATGCAGGCTGTTGGTGGCTCGATGGTTAAACACTATAAAGATTTAGCATTTATGGGGTTTATAGAAGTTTTATTAAATTTGTTTACCATTCTTAGAAATCTAAAACTTTGTAAACGAGATATTACAAGTTTTCAGCCAGATGCGATTGTTTTTATAGATTATCCGGGATTTAATTTGCGTATTGCAGAATGGGCAAAAGAAAAAGGATTCAGGACACATTACTATATTTCTCCTCAGATATGGGCATGGAAAGAAGGGAGAATAAAATCTATCAAGCGATGTGTTGATATGATGTATGTAATTCTACCGTTTGAAAAATCTTTTTATGAGGATAAACATGAATTTCCGGTTCAATTTGTAGGGCATCCATTAATTGATGCTATTGCAGATCATAAGCAAATTATGCCCGAAAATTTTAAGGCTGAACATAATTTGGACGATCGCCCTATTATTGCCATACTTCCTGGAAGCAGAAAACAAGAAATTCGTAAAATGCTTGAGGTTATGCTTACTGTTGTAGATGATTTCCCTAATTATCAGTTTGTCATTGCAGGTGCACCAAGCCAGGAAACTTCTTTTTATGCTCCTTTTATTAAAAAACAAGGAGTTCACTTAATTATGAATCGAACATATGACTTATTAAGTCTTAGTAATGCTGCCTTAGTAACTTCGGGTACTGCAACTCTAGAAACCGCCTTGTTTAAAGTACCAGAAGTTGTATGCTATAAAGGAAGCTATATTTCTTATCAAATTGCAAAACGAGTTATTAGTCTTGACTATATTTCTTTGGTAAATCTAATTATGGATAAACCAGTTGTAACCGAATTAATACAGAATGAATTTAATCCTAAAAGACTCAAGGAAGAACTTACTATAATAATTGACGATTATAAAAGAGCCGTTATGTTTTTGGATTATTATGATCTCGAAAAAAAACTGGGTGGTAGAGGAGCCAATGATAAAACCGCAAAATTAATTGTGGAGTCTATAAAAAACTGATTTTCTATTTATCACAACACACCATAATGGTTTCGTAAAGTAATTCTGGATCTACTGGCTTGTTAAGAACAGTGTATATTCCTACTTCGTTAAATTTTTCTCTGTTTAACTTCTCGGATATTGCCGTTAATGCAACTATTGGTATTCCTTTATCAAATTGCTTTATATATTTTGTTGCTTCAAAGCCATCCATTTTTGGCATCATTATATCCATCAAGATCATAGAATATTTATTCTTCTTGACCATATCTACTGCTTCTTTTCCATCATTAGCAGAGTCACAGTAAAAACCATAATTTGAAATTATTTTTTCTGTAATTAATTGATTCACCTTGTTATCTTCAACTAACAAGACATTAATACCCTCTAGGGATTCGTCATAACCATTTCCCGAGAACGTATTTTTTTCTATTAACTGTTCAGGAATATCAAATTTCATCGTAAATAAAACCAAAGTCCCTTTTCCCGGTTTGGATTTTAAAACTATATCGCTTCCTTGTAATTTTAGTATTTTTTTTACGATCGACAACCCTAGCCCGGTACCTCCATATTTTCTATTGATTTTGACTGATCCTTGATGGAAAGCTTCAAAAGCTTTGCTAATTTGTTTTTCAGACATACCTATACCAGTATCTCGGACAGAAAACTCTATTTCTGCTTTATTATCTATTTTCGAAACCAGTGAAGCTTCAATATAAATAGCACCATTTCTTGTAAACTTTAAAGCATTATCCAATATATTCAAGAAGATTTGAGAAACCCTGAGGACATCCCCTTTTAGATGACCAGGGATATCACTATCTATTTTTCTATGAATCTTATTGTTATTATCCTTCATTAACACAGAAGAATCTATCAAATTATTCAATAATTCTCTTAGGTCAAATTTCTCATTTTTTAGTTCTAGTTTTCCTTTTTCAAGATCATTTAGGTGAATTACATCGGCAATCAAATTCAATAAATAATCACTAGATAAATTGATTAACTTAATTTGATTTACCTGATGAGATGTCAATTCTTCTTTTTGCAATAAAAATGTTGTTCCTTTTATTGTATTTAACGGAGTGAGAAGTTCGTGAGTTACCGAATCCAAAAATTCTGATTTAGCCTCTAATGCTTCATCTACTTTTTGATTAGCTTCTACTAATTTTTCATAATTCTTTTGAAGCAATCTATTTATTTTCGTTTTATACAAAGAGATTCTGTATTGAATTATACTCATTAGAATTAATCCCAAAATAATTATTACACTTAACAAGATAATATAACCTCTATTTCCTAATTGCTCTGCTTTTAAGTCGTTTTCTAGTTTTATCCTCTTATTTTCTTCTTCTTTCAGGTTTAATTGATTTGATAGTGCAAGTGTTGTGCTTACTTCTCTTGTTCTTTGACCATGATACTCTAAAAGATTGTTGAAGGATTGACTATAAAAAAGTGCTGCATTTTTATAATCTCCAATCTTCTCATAATACAATCCCTTATTAGAATATAATCTTCCTTCAAAGTACAAATCTCCAGAATACGTAGATTTTTCCTTTTCAATAGTATCAAAATAGCGTTCTGCTTTCTCAAATTCTTTTAAATTAATGTAACTTTTTGCCAGAAACAGGTTTAAATTCTTTCTTCTGTCTTGCTTAACTCCAGTCTTTCTTATCGCATTTGCCGATTTTAATGCATGTTCGATAGCCTCATTCCATCTATTAACTTTCATATATCGCGAACTAAGGTTGTAATTGATATCGATCACATCTTTAGTTTTTCCATATTTCCTTAATAGTTGTTCTGCAATAAGGTAAGCTTGATACCCTTCTTCTTTTTTTCCTTGCATAGATTTGTGTACTCCAAGATCTTCATAATACAACCCTAACTGCCTTTTATTATCTATTTGTTTAATGATTTTTAGATTTTTGCCTAAATATTCTTCAACTCTAATGGTATCTCGTGTGCCGAGAAAAAAATCCATTTTCTCTCTATTAATATGGATTTCAAGTAATGGATCATTAACTTTTTTTATCAATTTTTCTGCGAGTTCTAAAAAATAGATGCCCTTTTCTTTCCCTTCCTTTGTTTGTGTTGAAAATGACTTTGAGGATTCTTCTAAAACTTCTCTTATACTATCAGAACTCACCTCTTTATCAACAACTTGTGCTGTTAAAGAGGCAATACCAAAATGTATTAAAAAATACATACTATATGGGAGCACCTTCAATTTCATCTGAAGAATATTAATAAGTATTTAACTAATAAGATATTAAAATATATTGTCTTTTACTCTATAACCTTAGACAAATACCGCAAAACCCGTAATTCCAAGGCATAAATAAATATTTTGTACTAGTATAAAATATTTATTTATGGCAATAATAAAAATTGAAAGCTTCTTAAACAATCTTAAACTCTTTAAAATTTTAAGCAAAAACGTGTACTTTTGTTACAAACCCAAGTCTAATGAAAAGAATAATCTTTTATCTTTTAATTACTATAGCTATAGTTTTAACTTCCTGCGGGAGCTCTTCTAAAAACAAAGCGGTTATATCTTCAAAAAATAGAACTAGCACTAAGGTCAAAACAACTAGAAGTCCTAACTCTAAAAAAATTAAAAGCATTGTGAGTTATGCTAAAACTTTTGGTGGTACCCGGTACAAATTTGGTGGTACTACAAGAAAAGGAATGGATTGTTCTGGCTTGGTATATACTTCATTTAAGAAAGAGAATATTGTCCTTCCGAGAACTTCCAGAACTATGGCTACCCAAGGTAAAGCCATATCATTAAAAAAGGTAATCGTTGGTGATTTACTTTTTTTTAAGACCAATAAAAGAAAAAATGTTATTTCTCATGTAGGGCTTGTCGTTGAAACCAAAGGAGTCATTAAGTTCATACATGCATCTACATCAAGAGGGGTTATTATATCTAGTCTTGATGAGAAGTATTGGAACAAGTGCTTTGCTGGTGCCAGAAGAGTTTTATAATCAACGTATTTACATTTCTATTTTACCAGTCAAATAATATATCCTCTTATAAATTCTTAAACAAGGTTGCTCCTACTTCCTTAATAATCCCAGTTCCGAAAAATGAAACTGGGATCCCCTATCATTGTACTATGAACATTTTTGAGCAATTAATGAATACTCAAAATAACTCTTTACGTAAGTCTCTAATGTGAAACTCATTAATATTCCTTTTATAGTCATCACTATTTCGACTCTACTCGGTATACTTATAGGGTATCATTTGACTATTGTTCCTAAAATTGTAATATTAACTTTCTTAATCTCTATCTGTATACTTGGTGTTTCATGGAAACAATCAAAAAAGATGTTCAACAAAGGATATTCTTTTGTCGTTATAATGATTATTGTTTTTATCATTTTCGGAATAGCTTTAGTTAAAATCCACAATCCAAAGAATTACTCAAATCATTATAGCAATCATATTGATCCAAAAGGATTACCATATGATATAGGAGTTCAATTTCATATTAAAGAACGATTAAAACCTTCATCCTACTATAATAAATACATTGTATCTACCAAATTTATAGATGGTAAAGTGGCACATGGTAAAATATTACTCCAGGTAGCAAGAGATAGCTCACAAAGCATTTTGGATATTGGCAACACATACACCGCATTCACAACGCTAAAACCTATTCCTCGTGCCTTAAACCCATACCAATTTGATTACTCAAAACATTTACATATTCAATACATATCACATAAGATCATTGTATCACCAAATCAGCTTATTGATAACCATAAAATTGAATATTCACTAGGGTACCTAGCGAATCAAATTAGAAAAACCAGTAACTTAAAATTATCTAAATATGATTTTGACTCCACACAGTTATCCATTATCAATGCCTTACTTTTGGGGCAAAGGCAAGATATAAGCCAAGATACATTTGATGATTACCGAGATGCAGGAGCTATTCATATTTTGGCAGTATCGGGGCTTCATGTCGGAATCATTTTGCTACTATTAAATTTGTTCTTAAAACCTCTTAACAGATATCATAAAAATGGGAAAATAATCAAATTAATTCTCACTATTTTATCGCTTTGGTGTTTTGCTATTATTGCAGGGTTATCCCCATCGGTACTTAGAGCTGTCACTATGTTTTCTTTTCTTGCCATAGGAATGCAAATTAGATCCAAAACAAGTATTTATAATTCATTGTTTATTTCTCTATTTATATTAATTTGCTTTAACCCTCTACTATTGTTTTCGGTTGGGTTTCAATTAAGTTATTTAGCAGTTTTTGCTATAGTATGGATACAACCCTTATTATCCAGAATATACAAGCCTCGGTTTTATCTTTCTAAAAAACTCTGGGAAACATTTACAGTTACTATAGCTGCTCAACTTGGATTACTACCTCTTTCTCTTTTTTATTTTCATCAGTTTCCGCTTTTATTTTTCATCTCTAATCTTATTATTCTTCCTTTTTTGGGAGGCATTCTTGGGTTTGGGATTTTGGTTATTCTGCTCGCTTATCTAAATATTCTTCCTGAGTCTATAGCAGCTTTATTTGGTAATTGTATTGATATTATGAATATTATTATTGCATGGATAGCTGATCAAGAAAGTTTTGTTATTAAGAATATTCCTTTCTCGGCCAGTATAGCCATTATCTTATACTTGATTATTATTCTTTCAATCATGCTATTTAAAAAATATGAAAGAAGAAAACTTTATTGGTTAGGGATGTCCATAATTATACTACTCTCAGTTTTGATCTACGAAAAGCATACGACATCAAATCTGGAAGAATTAATTGTATTTCATAACCAGCGTAACACTACTTTGGGTATCTTAGAAAACGAGCAGTTGAGAATCTACAGTAAAGATACTATTGCTGTAAAAACACAACATTTCTTATTCAGCAACTATCTCACCAAAAATCAGGCTACTTTGGATACCATTATGCGAATAAAAAACATTTACCAATATAAAAAACAAACTATTATGGTTATTGACTGCACTTCAATCTATCATATCAAAAGCTTTCAACCTGATATTATTATATTATCAGATTCTCCAAAAATTCATCTGGACAGAGTAATTGATAGTTTACATCCAAAACAAATCATTGCAGATGCGAGCAATTACAAAAGTTATATTGATCAGTGGGAAATTAGTTGTATAAAACAAGAAATCCCTTTTCATCGTACAGACAAAAAGGGAGCCTTTATATTAAAATAAACTTTTAAAAACTTTATAGCAACACTAAAGATTCTTTTAGCAATTGATCGTTCTGAGTAGTCATTATCTCTTGTATCATTTTATAAATTGTAGGTATACAATTCTTGGCCATTTTATTTTGACTGTTAAATAGCACGCAAATTCCCAGATCTTCGTTAGGATAAATTGCAATCTCACTTCTATAGTTATTAACACTTCCTCCATGATGCACAATAGTACTTGACTCTTTGGTATTAGCATCTACAAAAGAATGTACACGCCATCCTAAACCATAGAAAGATTTTGAATATCCAGGCCACTTCTGATAATATTGTCTTCTTCCTCCTACTTGTATTTTTGGACTAAATACTGTGCGCATTGTATTAGGCATCATAACTTCTGGATTATTCCCGAGCAAAAATTTCATCCACTTACCCATATCGGTTATACTTGCATTAATTCCTCCTGCAGCTATAGCATTGTTATAATACTTTTTATTAATGCGTTTAGGACGCCACCCATGTCGAATACGCTGATGTGGTTGTGCTACATTATCAGATTCTTTAAGAGCTTCATAACTTGCCGAAGCAGTAGTCATTTGTAGAGGTTTAAAAATCTTATTTTGAATAACTTCTCTTAAAGACTGACCTGTAACTTGCTCTATTACCTTACCACTTAACGCAAAAACAGCATTTTGATAGCTATAGATATTACCTGGTTGTTCGATAGTACGTACCTCTTTAAATTTGCTCGCAATTCTTGTTATAGATATTCCATCTTCTACAAGATTAGTAAAGCTATGATATGGTAAACCTGTAGTATGTGATAACACATGAGATAAGGTCACCTTTCTAGTCCGATCTTTACTAGAAAGTTGAAAATCAGGAACATAATCCACAATTTTATCTTCCCAATTTAATAAACCCTCTTCTACATGAATTCCCGTAAGTATTCCTGCAAAACCTTTAGAAACCGAACCGATTCTAAAGATTGTTTCTTCATTAATTTTATCTTTTAAAGCTATATTCCTTTTACCATAACCATCTACATAAATAATAGAATCACATTTTACAATAGCCACTGCTGCTCCTACAATTTGATTCTGATTTATAGCTTTGTTAAAATACGCCTGAATAGAATCAGCCAATCGTTCTTTATGTGAATTCGGAAAATAAACTTCTGTGGGTTGCGATATTTGAATAGCCTGGGGTTCTTGAGATAATTCTGGTTGCTTGGCGGAAACAAAAGAAAAAAGTAACGCAATAAACAACATAGATGGGACAGCTATGACTAGTATTTTTTTCATAAGTAGGTTTACAATTCAAAAAAGAATAAATAAAATCAAAAAAGCAATTACAATCTGTAGAGTAGGTATCAAAATTGAATTAAGCTAGATTAGTTTTATTTTCATTTCTTGAATCAGATTTGGGTATTATTTTAGGTTTATTATTAACTAACGAATAGATCTTCAATTAATTGCACTACCTCCTTTTTAGGGCTAATACTAAAGCACTTTGAATTGACTTAATTCTATGAGTACAAAAGATAGTTACATACAAACTTAATCTCAAAATCATTCTTAATCTTTGAGTTTGAAAGAAAAAACTCTCACAAAAACAAAAAAACATTCTATTTGAACGTTATTGCGGTCAATTTACGATAAAAACACTAAAAAACAAGACAAAATACACAAATCCACAAATAAGAGTATTTTATATAGTTCATTACATTTATAAAAAAGCCTCCTTTTTGATCACCTGATCAAAAAGGAGGCTTCAAAAAGTATAGTAATCTATATTAATTTTCGAAAGTACTTACAAAGGACTGTTCATATTTCTGCCATGCATCTGCACTAGTTAGCCTTTTATAATCATTATTATTGATCATCTTAAGGTATATCTCTAATTGTTGTGGTGTTTTATACCCCACAACAGGAGCAATAAGATTTCCTTTTTCATCAAAAAATACCATACTTGGATATCCAGTTATTTTAAGCGCATTTGCAAAAAAATGTTGACTATTTCTTCCTTTCCTATCCGGATTATAATTTGGATTGGTATAGGTAAAATCATTGTATTTTATTTCTTCTGTTCCTTCTGCATTAAACTTTACTGCATAGTAGTTCTTATTTACATAAGAAACTACATCTTTATTATGAAAAGTTCTTTTATCCAGAAGCTTACAAGGCCCACACCAATCTGTATATACATCCATAAAAATCTTTTTAGGTTCTTTTTTCTGAGCCTCTAAAGCGTCATTCATAGACATCCATTTGATTTCTTGTGCTTGAGTATAACAGCATAATAGAAATCCAAAAATAAAAAGTAGGTTTTTCATAAATCCAAAATTTTTATAACTAGTCGGAAACAAAAATCATTCCTTATTTAAAAATTCATTTGCCTTTGGGAAGCAAGTAAAGTTATATATTTTATTACACACTAATGCACTCCATGCATCATTTTCTTCATTTTTGAAGTAATTAAAATTAATATTACTCCAACAGATATCGGAACTATAGTAAAGATCAAAAAGAAAGCTGACATTGAGTAGTTATTAACAATTACATCAATATAACTTCCTACAAAACCAGCTAATTTATTACCAATAGCAATAGCCAGGTACCATAGACCAAACATTATTCCTATTTTTTTTGCTGGTACTAATTTTGAAACATAGGATAATCCTACCGGAGATAAACATAATTCTCCCATAGTATGCAGTAAGTAAGCCACAACCAACCATACTAAACTAACGGATGCAGTTTTTGCTCCTTGAGGAATCGATGCAGAACCCCATGCTAGCATTCCGAACCCTACACCTAATAATATCATTCCTAGTCCAAATTTCACAGTGGCAGAAGGGTTATACTTACTTTCCCATACTTTAGAAAATAAGGGTGCTAGAGTAATGATAAATAATGAGTTCAAAATCAGAAACCAGGATGCAGGAATTTCAGTTGTTTCCTGTGGAAGAATTACAGAAAGTTTCCATAATGCAATTGCCCATACACTTAAGAAGCTTACCCCTAAAACAATATTGGACAATGATATTTTTTTAAACGTTTGTGCAAACAGTTTAAATAAAACCCAGGTGATAACTCCTAAAGGCACAATCGTTATTAATGTATCTACTATTTTAAATATTGATGCAGAACTTCCACTTAATACACGTTGCGTAAAGTTATTTGCAAAAATAGTCATAGATCCACTGGCTTGTTCAAAAGATGCCCAGAAGAATACTACAAAAAATGCTAAGACCCCTACAACAATGTAACGATCTCTTTGTACATGAGCAGGCACTTTTTCTTCAACTTCATCTGGCATATTTTCAATAGCATCTGATAAATCTATTTTTTTGGATGGTTCTACTCCTACATTCTCAAAAATACTTCTACCAAACCAGAATTGTAACATCCCGAGCATCATAAAAATACCCGCTAAACCAAACCCCCAGGCCCAGCTCAAATTCTCACCTAAGAAACCACAAAGTAAAACACCAATAAATCCACCAGAGTTTACACCCATGTAGAAAATGGTAAACGCCCCATCTTTCCTTTCGGGAAACTTATCATAGAGGCCACTAACCATAGATGTAATATTGGGCTTAAATAAGCCACTACCTATGATCAAAAGCCCTACACCTATATACAGTGTAGTCTCTGTTTCTAATGCCATTGCAGCATGCCCTAGCGTCATTATCAGAGCACCTAGTGCAACTGCTTTTTGATATCCTGTAAATTTATCGGCAATCCACCCTCCTATAACGGGGGTTACATAAACTAAAGAAGTATATGTTCCTAAAAGAGCAAGTGCTCTTTCATTAGACCATTCCCAACCTCCATCTGCAAAAGTAGAGGTTAAAAATAACACAAAAATTGCGCGCATTCCGTAGTACGAAAAGCGTTCCCACATTTCTGTGAAGAACAATACATATAATGCGGGTTTATGACCTAATAGACTAAAGTCATTTGAATCGTCTTGAACCGTCATAATATTATTTTATGAGTTATCTGCTAATTCAAAACCTTCAGCTTCTTCATGTAAAGTTCCTTCTCTATCTTCAACACCATGTGTTAGAACTTCTAATTTTTTTCTAAAAAGCATAACGAGTAATCCAAAGATCACACAAAAAACGGCTATTCCTGTAAAGATGGTAAACTCTCCAAGGTTTTCTGCAGATTCTCCTAATAAACCAGCCAGTTTATTTCCGAAACCAGTCATTGCAAAATATACCCCCATCATTAATGCTCCATATTTAACCGGAGCCAATTTTGTAATAAACGACAATGCCACAGGCGATATACATAGTTCTCCAATAGTATGAAACAAATATGCTAATACTAACCAATACATTGCAGAAGATCCATCAGAGTTAAACTCCATAGACGCAGCTGTCATGAAAAAGAATCCAGTTCCCATAATAATAAGTCCGAGAATCATCTTAAATAAAGAACTCGAAACTTTTCCTTTTAGTTTTCTATTCGCCCAGTACCAAGCTATAGTAGTTCCTAAGAAAATTATAAACATGGCATTTAGAGATTGAAACCATGAAGCAGGAACTTCCCACCCCATTAGCATTCTATTTGTTTTTTCTTTGGCGTAGATATTCATTAATCCTCCTGCTTGCTCAAAAGCTCCCCAAAAAACGATCACTAAAAGAAATGAAATAAACAAGACAACAATCCTATCTTTTTCGATCTTAGTTAATGGTTTTTTCATTGCTTCTTTATCTTCTTCTTTTTCAGAAGCTCCTAAAAAGTTACCTACTCCCGCAAGGTACTTTTGACCTAATAGGTATTGTAATAACCCCAATGCCATTCCTATTCCTGCAAGACCAAAACCGTAATGCCATCCATGTACTTCTCCTACATACCCTACTATTAAACTTGATAAAAATGCACCAACATTAATTCCGATATAAAAAATAGTAAATCCTTTATCTCTTCGTATATCTCCTTGTTTATACAAACCTCCTACCATAGTCGAAATATTAGGTTTTAGCATTCCTACTCCTGCTATGATTAAGCCAAGACCAGAATACCATGCCCACATTTCTTCAACAGCCAAAATACTGTGTCCGGCAACCAATAAAATCCCTCCGACTAAAACTGATTTTTTTTGTCCCAGAAATTTATCTGCAATCCACCCACCAGGAATTGATGCTACATAAACCAACATCGTATACCATCCATACAGTGCTAAAGCTTCTCCAGATGACCAGCCTAAACCTGCATTTTCATCCACGGTTTTAGCTGTTAGATATAACACAAAAATTGCTCTCATACCATAGTATGAAAAGCGTTCCCACATTTCTGTAAAAAATAAAATGTATAATCCCACCGGATGCCCAAAAAGCTCTTTCTGATGAGCTGCTTTAACTGTATTTGCCATTATGTTTGTTTAATTAATTATAAGTTGTTTTTAATGAAGTTAGTCATCTTATTGAATAAATGTAATCTAGTATTACCACCGTAAATTCCATGGTTTTTATCGGGATAAATTGCCCAATCAAAATCTTTATTTGCTTGTATCAATGCTTCAACCAATTGCATTGTATTTTGAACATGTACATTATCATCTGCACTACCATGTACTAATAAGAATTTTCCTTTTAATCCATTAACAAAATTAATAGGCGAATTATCATCATATCCTTTTGCATTCTCTTGAGGAGTCATCAAATATCGTTCCGTATAAATGGTATCATAAAATCTCCAACTTGTAACCGGAGCCACAGCAATTGCCATTTTAAAAGTATCCGGAGCTTTAAACAAACAATTACTAGACATAAAACCTCCGTAACTCCATCCCCAGATCCCAATTCGGGATGCATCTATATACTCTAAAGCTCCAAAATGCTTTGCAGCAGCAATCTGATCCAGAACCTCTAGATTTCCTAGATCATTTTGAGTAGCTTTCTTAAACTTGGAGCCTTTTAAGCCAGTTCCTTTACCATCAACACAAACAATAATATATCCTTGTTGCGCCAACATCATATACCAATAATCATTTGCTCTATGCCAGGAATTCTTTACCGATTGAGATCCTGGTCCAGAATACTGATACATAAACAATGGATATTTTTTCTTTGGATCAAAATCTTTGGGCTTGATCATCCAGGTATTTAATTGTTCTCCATTAACTTCTATCGTAGAAAACTCCTTTGGTCTTACATCGTATTTTGCCAGTTTCTCTAGTAGCCCTTTGTTATTCTTGATTTCACGAACAACTTTTCCTGTCTTGCCATCATTTAGCGAATATTCATAAGGAGTAGTCGCATTAGAAAAGTAATTAATATATAAACTAAAATCTGCACTAAAGTCTGCGTCATTAGTTCCATCTTTTTGACTTAATCGCTTTTTATCTTTTCCATCCAAAGTAACACTATAAATATCCCTATTGATACTTCCGTTCTCTACACTTTGATAGTATATCGTTTTATTCTTTTTATTATAACCGTAATAACTAGTTACTTCCCAAGGTCCTTTGGTAACTTGATTTACCAATGCACCAGTTGCTGCATGATGATATATATGATTATATCCATCTTTTTCGCTAGTCCATATAAAGCTATTGTCTTCTAAGAATGTAAGATTATCTGTAATATCTATATAAGCATCATCTTTTTCATTAAGTACGACTTTTGCAGCTTTGGTCTTAGCGTCTACAAAAATTAAATCCAGATTATTTTGATGCCTGTTCATTACCTGTACGCTCAAAATATCTGGATTTGCTGTCCATTTTATTCTAGGGATATAAAAATCTTTATAATCACCTAGTTTAATTTGATCTAATGCCATTGCACTAATATCTGCTACATACAGGGAGACTTTTGCGTTCTTCTCTCCCGCTTTAGGGTATTTAAAAACCTCTTGTTTTTGATATAAATCTTTACCATAAACATCCATAGAAAACTCAGGCACTTCTCTTTCATCAAATCGTAAAAACGCAATTTTGTTACTATCCGCACTCCAATCAAAGGCTCTAACAAACGAAAACTCTTCTTCATACACCCAATCTGTAATTCCGTTGATTATTTCATTTTTCTTACCATCATCTGTTAATTGCACCTCCTGCCCGGTCACAAAATTTAGCATATAAATATTATTATCCAGAATGTATGCTATCTTATTTCCATCTGGCGATAACATAGGAGATTGTATTTTTTTATCACTGACTTTAAAAATGCCTTTAGAAGGAACATCATAAACATGATAAATCCCTTTGGAAGAACGACGATATATCTGCTCTAGCTCACTAGAAAGTAAAACTCTATTTTCATCTTTACTAAAAGAATACCCTTGAAACGTAGATAGGTCATCAATAGAAGCAGTACTTATTAAGGTTCTTACTTTTTCACCAGTTTCATATGAATAGACCTCAATATTAATTGCCCCAGAAACTGCATCCTTTTCTATAACTGAATATTCTGTCCCATTCTTCATAGAATGCAATGATTGCAACCCTTCTGTTCTGAAAGTTCCTCCCCAGATTTCCTGCAAAGTAAAAGCTTTGTCTTGTGCTGATGCTACAAGACCTATAAAAATTGTAATCGTAAAAAACAATTTTGTAATTTTCATATGATGTAATTTTAAAAATTGTTGACGCCAAGAATACTCAAAAATCCGTGAAAAATACAACAATTGCTGTTAAATACAATAAAATCATAAAATCATACGTGTTTTTTTTATCATATTATCAATAACATCTTGAGTTTTGCCTGCTAATTTCATTATTTGCAAACAATTACATTTACGCAATTACTAATCAACACAAGGATCATAAAACAATCATTTACACCTGTTTATTGTCTCAAACATTAATCTTAAAAAATTTCTATTTCTCAATTTCATATCCAAATCAACATATCTAGAGTAATGCTTTTGATATATCAAAAATCATTTAGCTATGTGTATGACAAAACAGAATAGTATATTTGAAGCCACTAATAACAACAAACATAATGGCACCTGTAGTTTCTGGGTTTTCTAAACTCTCTAAAGCTGATAAAATCAAATGGTTAGCAAAACACCATTTTAATGATGATCAAAATACAGTAGACACTTTAGTAACCTATTGGAATTCTGATGAGGGACTTCAACAGCTTCATGATGAATTCACCGAAAACACTATTTCTAATTATTACCTACCTTTTTCGGTAGCACCAAATTTTCTTATTAATGATAAGCGTTATACGCTACCTATGACCATCGAAGAAAGTTCTGTGGTTGCTGCAGCAAGTAAAGCTGCTAAATTTTGGCAAACACGTGGTGGTTTTAAGGCCGAAGTGTTGTCAACTATAAAAGTTGGACAGATACATTTTACATATGTCGGAAATTCTGAAAAACTGCAACAATTTTTCTCTATAGTTAAATCCAAGCTATTAACATCTACATCCCATATAACTAAGAATATGGAAAAACGAGGTGGTGGAGTAATTGATATAGAAATTCGTGACAAAACAACAGAAATTGATAACTATTACCAATTGCATTGCACTTTTGAGACTGTTGATGCTATGGGAGCTAATTTTATTAACTCCTGCCTGGAACAGTTTGCAAAAACAATGATTACAGAAGCAAAAGAATATCAAAGTTTTTCTACTACCGAAAAAGATATTGAGATTATTATGAGTATTCTCTCCAATTATGTTCCGCAGTGTTTGGTAAAAGCTTCTGTATCTTGCGATATAAAAGATTTACCCAGCACTCCATCGCTTTCTTCTCTACAATATGCCAAAAAATTTGTGAGAGCAGTACGCATTGCCGAAGTTGAACCTTACCGTGCAGTAACACACAACAAAGGAATCATGAATGGTATCGATGCAGTAGTATTAGCTACAGGGAATGATTTTAGAGCAATCGAAGCAGGAGCACATGCTTATGCATCAAGAAATGGAAAATATACCAGTCTTACTCACGCCGAAATACAAAATGATGTTTTCACTTTCTCTATTAAATTACCTCTTGCACTAGGTACTGTTGGTGGTTTAACTTCACTTCACCCTTTGGTAAAATTGGCATTGCAACTTCTCGAAAAACCTAATGCCAAAAAATTAATGGAAATAACAGCTGTAGCAGGGCTTGCTCAAAATTTTGCAGCCATAAATTCATTGATTACAACAGGAATCCAACAGGGGCACATGAAAATGCACCTGATGAATATCCTTAATCAATTTAAAGCCACAGAAGACGAAAAAAAACAGCTTATAAAATATTTTGAAACAAATGCTGTTACCCATAATGAAGTAGTAACACAGATTGAAAAACTAAGGGCTTAAATGAAAAAATCCTTTTATAGTCATGGTAAATTATTGCTTACAGCCGAATATTTGGTATTGGATGGAGCATGCGCTTTAGCTATACCAACAAAAAAAGGACAATGGTTATTAATTGAAGAAAGTGATGTTCCTCAAATTATATGGAAAAGCTTTGATGAAGAGGGAAACTGTTGGTTTGAGACTAGTTTAATCTTAGAAGGTAATACCTTTAAGTCTACTCAGGATAATATTAAAGAAAATAACATCTCTACTATTCTTATTGATATTCTTACTGCCGCAAAAGAATTAAATCCTAATTTTCTTTCCCCTGGAAAAGGATATCGTATCGAAAGCAGATTAGAGTTTCATAGACAGTGGGGACTTGGATCTTCTTCTACATTAATTAACAACATTGCACAGTGGGCAAAAGTAGATGCATTTGCTTTACTTGAAAAAAGCTTTGGAGGTAGTGGATATGATATTGCATGTGCACAACATGACTCTCCTATTTTATACAAACGTAATGAAGGTAACCCTACAGTAAAAACTGCTAGTTTTGACCCTCCTTTTAAAGAAAATATTTTTTTTGTCTACCTAAATCAAAAGCAGGATAGTAAAGCTTCTATTAAACACTATCAGGCATTACCTTTAAAAGATTTTGATAATGCCGAAGTAGCAATAAATAAAATTACTTCTAAAATATTGGACTGTTCTACTCTAGACGAGTTTAAGACACTAATAAATTTACACGAAGAAATTATTTCTAAAATTATTAAAACTCCCACTGTAAAGTCTACCTTATTTCCTGATTATCCTGGTAGTATTAAAAGTCTTGGGGGTTGGGGTGGAGATTTTGTTTTGGTTACCGGAAATTCTTCAGAAATGGAATACTTTAAGAAAAAAGTATACGATACTATACTTCCCTATGATGAAATGATTTTATAACAGTAGTTGAAATACACACACCTCTATGTTGTGTGTAATTTAAAAAATTAACAATTGAAAAAAACATTCTACATATTAATCATAATTATTTCTCTTTCAAGCTGTTCATCTGAACCCTGTAAAATTGATTTTGAAAAGAACTCTGATTTATATGAGCAGGCTCTGAATGAAATTCATAATTTGAATTTAAATATGAATAGCAATGAACCATACTATAGGCCTATTTTATCATTAACTGAATCAAATAATAAAATTAGCACTAATATTTTTGGAGAGATTGAGTTTATAGAATGTCACGAAGACGGAACAATAATTTTTCAAGCTCCAGATTGTGATAGTCAATCTGATTTTCGAAATGTAATTTATTTTTTAGCATATTCAACCAAGGGAAAATCACATCTTGAAAAGAAAAGAAATATTGGAAATTTAAAAAACATAAAAAAGAATTGGTTTTTAGGGAAACACATTAAAACATTAGCAAATTAAAAACTCCACACAACAGTTCGCATGCCTATTTGCAACCTTTACTTTAAGATGTTAACAACACCATGCAAGAAGCTATCTATAAACATATCAAAAGCTGCTAAACTCCTAAATCAATAAAATTGAATATACCTTCATTAAATATCAATATAATTATCTCTTAACTGACTTACACACCAGCAAAAAACATAAATTAATCTCTCTTTTTTATCGAGTTACAATCAGCTGATTATCAAAAAAATGTGTTAAAAAATTATTTATATTCAATTATTCAATATATTTGTTGAATAATTGAATGAATAATGAATAAGCAAGAATTTAAAAACAGTATTTACCAAGAGATTGCTAATGTTGCAAAAGCTCTAGCTAATCCCTATAGACTTCGGATCCTTAATCTTATATCTCAAGATGATTACTCTGTAGAGCAAATTGCAGATGAGATAGGAGTATCAATCGCCAACGCATCACAACATCTACAAGTACTTAAAAAGGTGAAACTTCTTAAAACCACAAAGAATGGGCATTATGTAATTTATTCCTTATCCAACAAAAATGTGTATACTCTTTGGAATTCTCTACAGAGCTTTAGCCTACAAAACAGTCTCGAAATACAAGCAACTCTGCAAAACTTTAAACAAGAGAAATTCGCAGCAGTATCCTCTATCAACATTGATGAAATAGTAGCAAATAATAATTTTGATGACTTATACTTTTTAGATGTTAGGCCTGAAAAAGAATTTAAAAAAGAAGCTATCGCAAATGCGAAATCTATACCCATAGAATTGCTCAAAGATAATATAACCCGGTTACCCAAAAACCAACAAATAATAGTCTATTGCAGAGGCCCCTTATGTGTTTTTGCAGATGAAGCAGTTCAATATCTACAAGAAAACGGCTATGATGCAATTCGTCTTCAGGAAGAAGTCTTAGAGTGGAAACAAAAAGGGTTACCTGTTAACTAAAAAAAAATACGATGAACTTAAAAAACACAAAAACGATCAAAGTAGCAGACCTCAGAATTTTATTAGAAAACAAGGTTCCTATTCAAATTTTAGATGTAAGACCAAAAGAAGAACGGGAAGAGTGGAAAATTCCTGAGAGTGATTTTGTAGATGCCTATACTCAACTAAAAGCAGGGGAAAAAAATCTATTTTCAGATATTAATTTTTCCAAAAATATCCCAGTTGTAACCGTTTGTAGCGCAGGAAAAACTAGTTTAATAGCCGCAGAACAACTTCAAGAGAGAGGAATAAAAGCATATTCTTTAGAAGGCGGAATGCGTGAATGGACAACCGCATGGAATACAGCACAAACAAAAGACAGCAAAGAAACAGCAATCATTCAAATTCGTAGAACAGGAAAAGGTTGCCTATCCTATATCCTAGAAAATAATGGAGAAGCAATTATCATTGATGCCTCTATAGATGCTAAGGTTTATACCAATATCGCTGAACAAAATAATTGGAAAATAAAATATGTTATAGATACTCATATCCATGCAGACCATTTTTCGAGAGGAAAACATTTAGCAGAGAAATCCAATGCTATTTTACTACTTCCCGATCAAAATATAGTAACGTATAAATTCGAGCCAATTACAGATGGTACTATTCTTAATTTTGGCAATGCCAAACTAGAAGCAATTCATACACCCGGACATACACATGAAAGTTATTCTTACTTGGTAAATAATGAATCCCTATTCTCTGGAGACACATTATTTACTACAGGTGTCGGAAGACCAGACTTAAAAGCTACAAAAGAAATCGCAAAGCGAAAGGCCAGTTTACTATATCAATCATTACAAATATTAGTTACACTTCAAAACTCACTTATTGTTTACCCTGGTCATATTAGTCACCCTGTTTCATTTGATAATAACATGGTATGTAGTAGTCTCGAAGACATAAATAACAATGTGAATGTATTACAACTTAATGAAGAAGATTTTATTGATAGCCTACTGCAAAAAATTCCTGAAACTCCGCCAAATTATGAAGAAATCGTAAAGCTAAATATAAAAGGAAGTGTAAAAGGAGCAGATTTAATTGAACTGGAAGCAGGTGCAAATCGTTGTGCCATTTCTTAATCTTCTTTTTCAACAAGTTAATTATAATCAAATGGAAGAAAAAAACATACAACTAGGACTGAAAGAAAACTGGAGGCAATTTACACTTTTGTTGATTGTAAATGCCTTTGTTGGAGGAATGGTAGGATTAGAACGTACTATACTTCCAAAACTAGCAGAAGAAGAATTCTCAATTATCGCCACCTCTACAGTATTATCATTTATAATTGTTTTTGGAGCTGTAAAAGCCTTTACCAATTATTTTACAGGAGTATTAGCAAATAGTATAGGACGTAAAAATCTATTAATTATTGGGTGGTTAATAGCTATTCCTATTCCGTTTATTTTAATCCATGCTCAACATTGGAACTGGATTATTTTTGCCAACGTATTGTTAGGAGTTAATCAAGGATTAACCTGGTCTAGTACCGTAGTAATGAAAATCGACTTAGTAGGAGAAAAACACCGTGGATTAGCCATGGGGCTTAATGAGTCTTTTGGATATTTTTCTATTGCTCTTGTTGCATTTACTACAGGATGGATCGCTTCTGAATATGGTTTACGCCCGTATCCATTTTATCAGGGTATTGGTTTTGTTGTATTGGGTTTATTGATTAGCATTTTTTTTATAAAAGATACCGCAAAACACGTTGCAGCAGAAACAAAAATAAATGACATAAAACCTCTTAAAAACATTTTTTGGGGCACTACATGGAAAGACAATAATTTAGGATCTATCTCACAAGCAGGATTTATTAACAACCTAAACGATGGCATGATCTGGGGAGTACTTCCAATTATCCTGGCCAGTAGAGATTTTGGCTTAAAAAACATCGCAATCATTGTAGCTATATATCCCGCTATATGGGGTATCGGACAATTAGTAACTGGAAAATTATCTGATCACTACAACAAAAAAATAATGTTATTTATAGGGATGGCGTTACAAGGCATAGCATTAATTTTGATGTTTTGGGCATCATCTTTTATTCAATTCCTTATACTTTCGTCGATCTTAGGAGCGGGAACTGCCATTGTATACCCAACCTTTTTATCTGCCATCGCAAGTTTTACACACCCCAGTCAAAGAGCTCAAAGTATAGGAGTTTTTAGATTATGGAGAGATTTAGGTTACGCTTTTGGTGCATTATTGACAATTATTATGGCTCAATTTTTTGAAGTAGATATTACAATAATTGCAATAGGAGTATTAACTATAGTATCATCAATCATTATCAAAATAAGGATGACATAACTTACAGATTTCTATTTTAAATTTCCAAAAACAAAAGCGCCTCAACTATATAGCTGAGGCGCTTTTGTTTTATACTAAAAAATGCTTTATTATAACTCTAAAGCTTTAGTCACATTATTATCCATTAGTAATTCTTCTGGGTTCTCTAATGCTTCTTTTACCGCTACAAGGAATCCTACAGATTCTTTACCATCTATAATTCTATGATCATAAGATAATGCCACATACATGATAGGTGCTACTACAATTTGTCCATCTCTTACAATTGGACGCTCTACAATATTATGCATCCCTAAGATAGCACTCTGTGGAGGATTAATAATTGGTGTAGATAACATACTACCAAAAACTCCACCATTAGTAATAGTAAAAGTTCCTCCTGTCATTTCATCAACAGTAATCTGACCATCACGTGCTCGAATTGCTAATCGTTTCACTTCTGATTCTACTCCTCTGAAACTTAGATTTTCTGCATTACGAATCACAGGTACCATTAGCCCTTTAGGGCCAGAAACCGCAATACTAATATCCTGAAAATCAAAAGAAATCATTTCTTTACCATCGATCATCGAGTTTACAGATGGGTACATTTTTAATGCTCGTACACATGCAAGAGTAAAGAAAGACATGAATCCTAAACTTACTCCATGTTTACTTTTAAATGTTTCTTTATACTGACTACGAAGGTTAAAAATAGGTTGCATATCTACTTCGTTAAACGTGGTTAGCATAGCTGTTTCATTTTTAACTGAAACCAAACGTTCTGCTACTTTACGACGAAGCATTGATAATTTATGACGCGACTCTCCCCTACTTCCTAGTCCAGGAGTTCCCAATGCTGGTTTTGCATCTAATGCATCAGCTTTAGTAATACGCCCGTCTCTGCCTGTTCCTTTTACCTGACTAGCATCTATACCTTTCTCGGTAAGTACTTTTTTAGCTGCAGGAGAAGCGGTTCCTGTAGCATATGTTTCTGTCTTAGCAGGAGCTGCAGGAGTTTCTTCTTTTTTCTCCTCTACTTTTGGAGTTTCTTTAGCAGGAGTTGATTTAGCAGTACTACCTTCGGGTTTGGCCGCTTCTGTATCAATAAGACACACTACTTGACCTACTGCTACCGCATCACCTTCTTCTGCCATAAGTGTGATAACTCCACTTACCTCAGCGGGTAATTCTAAGGTTGCTTTATCACTGTCTACTTCGGCAATTGCCTGATCTTTTTCGACATAATCACCAGTCTCAACAAGCCATTGAGCTATTTCTACTTCTGTAATAGATTCTCCCGGTGATGGGACTTTCATTTCTAAAGCCATAATTCTGAATTTATCCTTTGTATAATTTCCTTCGGAAATTTTTAACTATACTTACTTATTTACTAAATTTTATCTTCTTTGATTATTCTTTGTTTTATCAAATACGTAATCAATTACTTGTTGATGTCTTCTTTTAGATCTGGTTGCACTCCCAGCTGCAGGAGCTCCATATGATCTTCTACTTGCAAATCTAAATGTTTTTGCTTCATCATAATTCATTAACATATGACTTAACGCTCCCATATTGCGTGGTTCTTCTTGTGCCCAAACCACTTCATCTGCTTTATATTTTTTAATCATAGCATCCATTTCTGCGGCTGGTAAAGGGAATAATTGCTCTATTCTTACCAAAGCAACATCTTTCCTTCCTAGTTTTTCTTTTTCCTCTAATAAATCATAATAGAATTTACCAGTACAAAAAACCAGTGTTTTTACAGCTGTCGCTTTTGCATCGGGGTCATCTAATACCGTATGAAACTTTCCATCAGCAAATTCATCTACAGAAGAATGTACTTTAGGGTGACGTAACAAACTCTTTGGTGTAAATACAATTAAAGGTTTACGGTATTTTGCTTTCATTTGCCTACGTAACAAATGAAACAAATTAGCAGGTGTTGTTACATCTGCTACAAACATATTATCTTTTGCACAAAGTTGAAGATATCGCTCCATACGAGCCGAAGAGTGTTCTGCTCCTTGTCCTTCATAACCATGTGGTAACAACATCACCAAACCATTTTGTAACTTCCACTTATCTTCTGCAGAAGAAATATACTGATCCAGCATAATCTGTGCACCATTACTAAAATCTCCAAATTGTGCTTCCCAAATAGTTAATGTTTTTGGACTTGCCATCGCATACCCATAATCAAATCCTACTACTCCATATTCTGACAATAATGAATTATAGATATAAAAATCTGACTGATCTCCTTTTAGATTATTTAGTAGTACTACTTCTTCTTCACTATCTTCTACTTTGATAACAGCATGTCTATGCGAGAACGTTCCTCGTTCTACATCTTGCCCGCTCATTCTAACATCATATCCTTCTTTTAACAAAGAACCATAAGCTAATAGCTCTCCCATCGCCCAGTCTAATTGGTCTGTATCAAAGAATCTTTTATGTCGGTCATTTACTATTTTCTCTATTTTACGAAGAAATTTTTTATCCGAAGGAAGCCTGGTAATAACTTCTGCTATTTCGGTAAGTTTATCTTTTGGATAAGAAGTATCAACTACTTCCATCATTTTATCTTCTTGTACTCTTTCAAAACCAGCCCATTCATCCTGCATAAATGGAGTTATCGCAGTTTTTTCCAGCTTACGAGAATCCTCTAATTCTTCTTCAAGAGATGCTTTATACTCTTTTTCAAGTTTTGCAACATGCTCTTTATCTATAATACCTTCAGAAATCAGTTTTTCTGCATAAATATCTCTCGGGTTATTGTGTTTGGCAATAGCCTTATACAACTTAGGCTGGGTAAAGCGTGGTTCATCTCCTTCATTATGTCCATATTTACGATATCCAAGTAAATCTATAAATACATCACGACCAAAGTTCATTCTAAAATCTAATGCAAAATTAGTTGCATGAACTACTGCTTCTGCATCATCTGCATTTACATGTAAAACAGGAGATAAGGTAACTTTGCCAACATCAGTACAATATGTCGATGAACGTGCATCCAGATAGTTGGTGGTAAACCCAATTTGATTATTTACTATTATATGTATAGTTCCTCCGGTTTTATATCCATCTAGCTGAGCCATTTGAACAATCTCATAAACTAGTCCTTGTCCGGCTATAGCCGCATCTCCATGAACTACTATTGGTAATACCTGAGAAATATCTTCTTTATAATGTGTATCTTGTTTTGCTCTGGTTATTCCTTCTACCACGGCACCTACCGTTTCTAAATGTGATGGATTTGGAGCAATATTCATATTAATTGCTTTTCCAGAATCCGATTCTCGTTTAGAAGTCCAACCCAGATGATATTTTACATCTCCATCAAATACTGCTTCTTCATAGTCTTTCCCATCAAATTCGCTAAAGATATCTTTTGGGCTTTTTCCAAAAATATTTGTAAGTGTACTTAAACGACCACGGTGTGCCATACCCATTACAAATTCTTTTACTCCTAAATTGGCAGCCTTTTCTACCAATGCATCAAGGGCAGGAATAAGAGATTCTCCTCCTTCGAGAGAGAATCGTTTTTGCCCAACATATTTAGTATGTAAAAAGCTTTCGAATGAAACTGCTTGATTTAATTTCCTAAGGATATGTTTCTTTTGCTCTACAGAGAATTTAGTTCTATTGGTATTAAAATTAACCCTAGCTTGTATCCATTCTCGTTCTTCGGGGTCACGAATATACATATATTCGATACCAACAGAATCACAGTATATTTGTTCTAGAAGAACAATAATATTACTTAGCGTACTGGGTCCTATCCCAATAATTTCTCCCGCATTAAAAACCGTATTAAGATCACCTTGACTTAATCCAAAATTTTCTAAAGCTAATGTTGGGATATATTTTCTTCGCTCTCTTACAGGGTTTGTTTTGGTAAACAAATGCCCTCGAGTTCTATATCCATCTATTAATCGAACTACCTGAAATTCTTTTTGAACATTTTGGGGGATGGCAACAGTTTCACCTGGTGCTTGATCAACATACATAGTCTCTCCTGAACTATTAGCGCTTTCTAACCCAAAATCAAACCCTTGAAAAAATGCCCTCCAACTGGGTTCTACACTATCAGGGCTCTGTAAATATTGATCGTATAAATCTGCAAAAAATGCGGTATTAGCCGCATTCAAAAATGAATATTTATCCATATGTAAGTATTCAACTGTCTTTTAAATAATAAAACGCCACAAAAATACAATAATTACGGTATATTAGGTATCGAATTATTTATATTTATCTTATAATTTTTCATAAAATTAACAATGAAAGTAAATGTTCATCAAAATATTAAAATCGTTGTCTTAGTTCTTTCAATTCTATTTTCCTTACAAAAAAGTTATTCTCAAAACAATGATTTTTGGTCCAACGTTAGTTTTGGAGGCAATCTGGGAATCGGTGTTGGTAATGATACTTTTAGTGGAGTAATCGAACCATCAGCGTTGTATAATTTTAATGAACAATTTGCTGCAGGAATAGGAATTAGTTTTGGATATATCGAATCCAATAATTTTACTGCAACCAATTATGGAGGAAGTTTACTCGCTTTTTATAGCCCAATACGAGAAATTCGTCTCTCTCTTGAGTTTCAGGAAATGGGAGTTTCGAGAACTCTTGAAATTGAAAACACAGTAGATCTCAAAGAAGAGTATTGGTACCCGTCATTATTTATTGGTGCAGGTTATCGCATAGGCAATGTTAGTGTTGGAATTCGTTATGATCTCCTTTATGATATGGATAAAAGTATATACGGAAATGCCTATGTTCCATTCGTAGGTGTATTTTTCTAAAGATTGTCTTACCACAAATAAAAAATACAACCATATGGCTTTCCACCATATTTCACGAGTTTTTTTTCTGCTTTACGAAGTATTCTATATTTATAACGTAGATCTTCAATATCTGTAGTGCAATCTACTTTTTTAAAACTAAGTGTATTAAAAAAATCTTGATCCCACTCTGATTGTTTTTTCATATCCTGTCTTTCATGACACGTTACAATACGATTTTGGCTTAAAAATGATCGATTCTCGGTAACATCTAACACTTTTTCCATCGAAAAAGAGGCTTCTCTTTCACTCTCGGTATAACGAGTATTAGCTCTAATAATCTCGGTAAAGGTTGTATATAACCGTAGCGTATCATTTTCTATATAGTAATATTCTAAACTATTATCCCAGTTTTGTTTATAGATATGTTTTATCAATTTTAATTGATCATTTTTATAATAATAATAAATATTCCCAGAGAAATATTCTGAACAATTATACCTTTTAGATACTTGTTTAATCAAAGTATCCCTTTCTTTTTTACTAACTTCTTTCAAAAACTCTTCATAAGAAGCGTTCATTTTATCTTGAGAAATCTCCTGGCCATAGTTAAAGGTTAAGACAAAAAACAAAAAAACACTACTATATAACTTCATATATTTAAAATTTCCTGTTATCCAATATTCTATTTTACATCTAGATAATTTTTTGATAATTATGACCTCATCCTCTGTTTCTGTACCAAACTTTTTGCCACTCTCGCTTTAGAATCAAATATGTAGCATATTCAGCCATATCAACACTATCTTCAGAATCCAGGTTTCTTATTTCAGCTTCAGAGACATCTACGGCATACAATAAATTAAGATACTCATTAAAAGCATTCTGCAATTTTTCAATAAGCAAGTACACTACTTCAGAAAACAAATTCTCAGGAGCCTTACTTTTGATATCATAATCAATCCCTGCACGATTCAAGTCTTTTTGTAACTGCATCAGGAATTGAGGGTACAGATCAGAATTAGAGACCTCATCCATTAATTGCTTTGCAGTAATAAGACTATATTTACTAGACACTTCGATTCATTAATTTTTCTCCAAACGATTTCAATATCGCTTTTTTATCTTCTGCAATAGAGAGATTTTCTAAAACTAAAAATGCTTTATTGGTATATTTCTCAATCTCTAATCGTGTTTTATCTTTTGCTCCAGTGGTCTCGAAAAGATGTTTTATGATATCTATTTTTTGAGATGGATCATCTGGGCTAAGAGAAAATAATTCTCTTAATTGTTTTTGCTCATCTTCACTTGCAAACTCCAAAGCTTTTAGATATAAAATAGTTTTCTTATTCTCGATGATATCTCCTCCTACTTGTTTACCAAAGGTTTTTGGATCACCAAAAGCATCTAAATAATCATCCTGAAGTTGAAATGCTAATCCCAATAATCTTCCAAAATCATATATTGAAGACCTACAATCTTCTGGAGCATTCGCTACAACAGCTCCCATTCTCATTGCCGCACCAACTAAAACCGCCGTCTTATATTCGATCATTTTGATATATTCGGGAATAGTTACATCATCTCTGGTTTCAAAATCAATATCATATTGTTGTCCTTCACATACCTCTATCGCTGTCTTCGTGAATAGTTTGGCCAACTCCCTAAAAGTGTTTCCTTCATAATTTTCAAATAATTGATACGCATTAATCAACATCGCATCTCCAGAAAGAATTCCAGTATTTATATCCCATTTCTCATGAACAGTTTCCTTGCCTCGTCTAAGAGGAGCATCATCCATGATATCATCATGAATTAATGAAAAATTATGAAAAACTTCTATTGCTAATGCCGCATCTAGAGCCTTTTTATAGGATCCTCCAAAAATTTCGGAAGTCATTAATACCAAAATCGGTCGTAATCGTTTACCACCAAGATTAAGAATATAAGATATAGGTTCGTAAAGATTCTTGGGTTCTTTAGTTATCGTTTTTTTAGATAGATATTCTAAAAAATACCTCTGATAATCAGAAATTGTGTGCACAGTATTTTTTTATGCTAAAGTAATTGAAACTTTTTAAAAAACTGATGCTAATTACAATCACATATCTAAAACATTTTATTAATCAAAATTTGACATAATGTTAAAAATTTGTGAAACCCAGGAAACTTTTATTGTTTTTAAAGTTTCCGGATGTACATTTGGCCAAAAAATAAGAATCCCTTTAATGAAAGACAAAATAATAGAAAAAGCTAATGACATGTTTTTGAATTTGGGTTTTAAGAGTGTCACAATGGATGATCTTGCTACAGAGATGGGTATTTCTAAGAAGACGATTTATACTCATTTTCAAAATAAAACCGAATTAGTAAAAGCTACCACAGATCATTTGTTTTGTATTATATCTAATGGAATAGACACTATTGTAGATCAAAAAAATGGGCCTATCGAAGAGTTATATGCAATCAAAGCCTTTGTGATGCATCATCTGAAAAATGAAAAAACTGCTCCACAATATCAACTTCAAAAATACTACCCAAAGATATACAAGACTCTTAAAGCTAAACAATTCGAGGTTATGCAAGAGTGTGTTATTGAAAACTTGGATAGAGGAATAAAAAAGGAGGTTTTTAGAAAAAATATAGACATCCAATTTATTTCAAGAATATATTTTAATGGAATGATCGGAATTAAGGATCAGGAAATGTTTCCGATGCAAAAATTTCCTATAACTCAGCTTATGGCAGATTATCTGGAATATCATGTTAGGGGCATTGCAACAGAAAAAGGATTAACAATTTTAAACAATCTACTAATAAAAGAGTAATATCTATGAGAAACAACCTTTGGTTAATCTGTCTGGGTTGGTTATTTACAACCACAATATTAGCCCAACAGCCACCAGCAAATTCTTCATATTCCTTTACACTAGATGAGGCGATAGAATTCGCATTAGAAAACAGTTATCAATCTATTAATGCAAGACGCGATGTAGCAAAAGCACTTAAAAGAAAATGGGAAACCACAGCAGATGGTCTTCCTCAAATTAATGCATCGATTGATTATCAAAATCAATTAAAACAACCTGTTTCGCTATTACCAGGAGAAGTTACTGGCGGAGATCCGGGAACTTTTGTCCCTGTAGTTTTTGGAACAAAACAGCAAGCATCGGCAACAGCAACTCTAAGTCAACTTATTTTTGACGGATCATATTTGGTTGGTTTACAAGCTGCAAAGAGTTTTTTACAATATAACAATGATGTTGAAGAAAAGACCCAACTCGAAGTACGTAAAGGTGTTATCAACGCTTATGGAAGCGTACTTGTCGCTCAGGAAAGTGTTGAGATCCTTAAAAATAATGTTTCTACTCTAGAGAAAAATTACCTGGAAACAAAAAAGATTTTTGAGAATGGTCTGGCAGAAGAAGAAGATGTAGAACAACTACAAATTACTTTATTACAGATTACAAATCAGCTTAGTAACGCAGAACGGTTAGAAAAAATCGCCATGCAAATGTTTAACTTAACTCTTGGAGTACCTGTCGATTCGAATATCGTACTTTCTGATGACCTGGATGGTCTTGCTTTGAAAAATATGGATCAGTCTGTTATCGCCAAACCATTTAACATAGAAAATAATATAGATTACAGATTAGCACATCTTCTTACCGAACAAACGCGGTTGGAGTTAAAACTAGAAAAAAGTAGGGCACTCCCCTCTCTGTCTGCTTTTGTTAATTACGGTACACAAGCTAATAGCAATTCTTTTACCTTTTTAGACAGTGATCAACGTTGGTTTCAATCATCTATTTTAGGAGCAAGTCTTAATATTCCAATTTTCAGTTCTTTAAAAAGAAGTGCCCGAACACAACAAGCCAAAATAGCTGATGAACAATCAAGAACCGATTTCTTAAGAATTCAACGAGAGATACAACTTAAGTATGACACTGCCATAAGTGATTACAAATTTTCGATAGAAAGTTATAATACCTCGAAGCAAAACCTCACACTTGCAGAGCGAATTGAGAAAAAAAATCAGATTAAATATACAGAAGGTCTTGCCTCTAGTTTTGAATTAAGACAAGCGCAATTACAATTATACTCTTCTCAGAATGAAGTATTGAATACTATGCTTAACATCATCAACAAAAAGGCAGAACTAGAAACGATTTTAAATACACCAAATAATAATTAACCATATTATGAAAAAGATACTTACCATATTATCTATATCACTTCTTATCATTTCATGTGGACAAAATGATACAAAGTCTATCGATAAAATTATAGAAGACGGTAACCTACAAGCAATACGTGCCAAAAGAACCGAAATAGCAGCCAAACAACAAGCCGTTGCTGATCAATTAAAACAATTAGATGAAGCAATAGCCTCTTTGGATTCTGTAAAAAAACTTCCTTTGGTAACCACAATTACGGCAAAAGATACGCTATTTAATCATTACCTGGAGTTACAAGGAAATGTAGAAACTAAGAAAAATTTAGTTCTATATCCTGAGATGAGTGGGATCCTGACCAGAGTTTATGTTAAAGAAGGGCAAAAAGTATCCAAAGGTCAATTACTTGCCAGAATTGATGATGGTGGATTAGGTCAGCAATTGTCGCAAGTAGAAGTACAAGCACAATTAGCTAAAACCACTTTTGATCGTCAAAAAAGACTTTGGGAACAAAAAATTGGTTCAGAAATTCAATATCTCGAAGCTAAAACAAATTTTGAAGCACAGCAAAATGTAGTAAATCAGATCAAACGCCAATTAGCCAAAACAACTGTAAATGCACCGTTTTCTGGAATTATTGATGATGTGATTACAGAACAAGGAAGTGTAGTTTCTCCAGGGCAAACAGCACTGATACGTATAGTTAACTTGGATGATATGTATATTGAAACCGAAGTGCCAGAACGTTACATCCCAAGTGTTACTATGGGTAAGAATGTAGAAGTATATTTCCCGGTTCTCGGAAAAACAATTAACACAAAAATTCGTCAAGTAGGAAATTATATCAATCCAAACAATCGCTCTTTTATGGTAGAAGTTGGTATTCCTTCAAATGGAGGAACTGTAAAACCTAACCTTACGGCCAAGGTGAAAATCAATGATTATACTAATAAAAAAGCGATCCTTATACCACAAAGTATTATTTCTGAAAATGCAGAAGGAGATCAATATACCTATGTTACCTCTGGAAAAGATGGTCAGAATATAGCTGAAGCCAGAAGAGTAATTGTAAAAACAGGGAAGACACAAGGAGACCTTATAGAGATCACAGAAGGTATTAATAATGGAGATGCTATTATTAGTGAAGGTGCAAGAAGTGTAAAAGATGGTCAGAAAGTTAAAATTTTAAACTAACAATCTATGGAAGTTAACAAGAAAAAGGTAGATAAGGAATTTAAGTTATCGTCTTGGGCGATAAATAATCCAACTACTATTTATGTAATGATTGGCATATTCTTGGTTTTGGGACTTTCTGCATATTTCTCTATGCCCAGAGAAAATTTTCCTGAAATCAATGAAACCAAAATTTACATTAGTGTTCCTTATCCAGGAAATACTGCAGAAGACATTGAACGTTTAATTGTAGATCCATTAGAAGATAAGTTAAAAAGTGTAAGTAACGTAATAGAGATTCTATCGACTTCGCAAGAAGATTATGCTATTATAACTGTAGAATTTGACGAAAAACTCTCTGTGCCTGCTGCTAAGCAAAAAGTAAAAGACGAAGTAGATTCTGAGACAGCAAATGAAGACTGGCCTACTTTTAATGGCGCTAAAGTAGAA
Organism: Aquimarina sp. Aq78; assembly: GCF_900299525.1. Classification (GTDB taxonomy): domain Bacteria; phylum Bacteroidota; class Bacteroidia; order Flavobacteriales; family Flavobacteriaceae; genus Aquimarina. The sequence goes on from NZ_OMKA01000029.1 coordinate 804,110, forward strand.
CCTAATGTTTTTGATTTGAGTATTTCTGAGGAAACTCCAATCATGAATATTAATATTTCGGGAGACTATCCGGTAGGTAAACTAAAAGAATTTGCAGAATATCTTGAAGACGAAATAGGAGATCTTAAAGAAATCAAAAAAGCAGATATTCGAGGTGCTCAAGAAAAAGAAGTAGAAGTTGCTGTAGACATCTACAAAATGATGGCTGCCAAAGTGAGTTTTGACGATGTAATTAATACTATTCGTAATGGAAACATGACTATGTCTGCAGGAAACATGATTGCTAGTGGGCAAAGGCGTACAATACGAATACTGGGAGAAATTGATCGTCCTTCTCAATTAGACGACTTTGTGGTAAAATCTCAGAACGGAGCTGTGTACCTTAGAGATATTGCTAAAGTAAGTTTTAAAGAAGAAGATAAAACTACCTACGCAAGAGAATTTGGTCATAATGTAGTGATGCTAGATGTAAAGAAACGTTCTGGAGAAAACATGATCGAAGCTGTAGAAAAAATAAATGGAATTCTTGACGAAGCTAAAGAAAATGTGTTCCCAAAGGATTTAGAGATTACAGTAGCAAATGATCAATCTGAAAAAACTGAAAACCAAGTAAGTGACCTGGTTAATAATATCATTTTTGGTATCATTCTGGTCGTTGGAGTTCTGATGTTCTTTTTAGGCTTTAGAAATGCATTATTCGTTGGGTTTGCAATACCAATGTCTATGTTTATGTCTTTTATGATTCTCTCTGCTCTGGGATATACGATGAACACAATGATTCTTTTTGCATTAATCATGGGATTAGGAATGTTGGTAGATAATGGTATTGTAGTAGTAGAGAATGTGTATCGTTTGATGGAAGAAGAAGGGATGTCTCGAATAGAAGCTGCCAAAAAAGGTATAGGAGAGATCGCATTTCCGATAATCATTTCAACTTTGACTACAGTAGCAGCATTCGTTCCTTTAGGAATGTGGCCTGGTGTGATGGGGCAGTTTATGATCTATTTCCCGATTACATTATCGGTGGTATTAGGATCCTCTCTGTTCGTCGCAATATTCATTAACTCTATGCTGGTTTCACAATTTATGGAAGTTGGCGAAAAAGTATTGACCGTAAAACAATTGATTCGATTAAGCATCATTTTAGGAGGTATCGGGATTTTTATACTAATATTTGGAGGAGCCGTAAGTGGATTAGGTAGTCTTATGATATTTACTGCTGTTATGTTTTGGGTATATAAATATGTACTAAAAGGTGCTGCCAATTTTTTCCAAAAAAGAATCCTTGCTTGGCTTGAAAATAAATACCAACGCTTTTTAAGCTATGCTTTAAAAGGTTGGAGAGCGTATGGATTTACCTTTGGGACATTTATTTTACTATTTGTGGTGTTTGCCATGTTTGGTGGTTCTATAGGAAGTCAGCGTACCAAAGTAGAGTTTTTCCCGGATAACAAGCCAAATCAAATTGTGGTTTATGTAGAATATTCTCAAGGAACGGATATAGATAAAACTAATGCTATCACTAAAGAAATTGAGCAACGTGTTTATGCTGTCATCAATGAATCAGAATATTTAGAAGGTGAGAATCATAATTTTCTTGTAGAATCTGCGGTCTCTCAAGTGGGAGAAGGTGCAGGAAACCCTCAGACCGATGGGGGAAGTAATGCCGAAATGCCTCATAAAGCAAAGATTACGGCTACAATGAGAGAATTTAAATATAGAAAAGGAAAAGATTCTGAAGTGTTACGTCAAAAAGTACAAGAATCTTTAAAAGGAATTTATCCTGGTGTAGCTATCTCTGTCGAGAAAGACCCTGTAGGTCCTCCTGCCGGATATCCTATCAATATTGAAATCGAAGGTCCCGATTATGATGAGTTGATTACTATTGCAGAACAGATGCGTAATTTTATTAATGAAAAAAACATCCCCGGTATCGAGGAATTAAAAATTGACGTTAATAAAGGTAAGCCTGCAATGCAAGTTGTTGTTGATCGTGAAAAAGCAGGAGGATTAGGAGTTTCTGCCGGTCAGGTAGGGAATCAACTACGTCGTTCTATTTTTGGCGAAAAAGCAGGTGTATACAAAAAAGAAGGTGAAGATTATGACATCTATGTTCGATTTAATGAAGATAACCGATACAATACCAGTGCACTCTTTAATCAAAATATCACTTTTAGAGATCCTTCAGGGAAACTAAAAGAAATACCTGTTTCTACCGTAGCTTCACAAAAAAACACTTCTTCATTTAGTGCTGTAAAACATAAAGACACTAAGAGAGTAGTAACGGTATATTCTGGTTTACAACCAGGGTTCACTGATGCAGGAGCAATTGTATCTCAGATTCAAACCGAGATGGCTAGTTTTATAACGTTACCCAGAGGAGTGAAGATTGATTATACAGGTCAGATAGAAGAACAAGGTAAACAGATGGCTTTCTTAATGGGAGCATTTTTCTCTGGATTAGGACTTATTATGTTGATTCTTATATTTCAATTTAGTTCTATTTCTAAACCTACCATTATTATGATTGCTATTTTCTTGAGTTTTATTGGAGTGTTTGGAGGTATATTAGTTACGGGAGCTTCTTTTGTGATTATGATGACAATGATGGGTATTATCTCATTGGCAGGGATTGTTGTAAACAATGGGGTAGTTCTGCTCGATTATACGCAGTTACTGATAGATCGTAAAAAAGTAGAACATAATGTAATGGAGAAAGAGCTACTACCTAATGACGAGGTAATGAAAATTATTATTAGAGGTGGTAAAGCGCGTTTACGACCAGTATTATTAACAGCAATTACTACTGTATTAGGATTAATACCACTAGCTATCGGATTCAATTTAGATTTCTTCTCCTTATTCAGTACCGGAGATCCCAAAATATATCTAGGTGGTGATAATGTAATTTTCTGGGGGCCCTTAGCCTGGACAGTTATATATGGATTGATTATAGCTACATTCTTAACTTTAATTATTGTACCCTGTTTATTCTTTATTGTACATCGTATAAAGGTTAGATTTGGTAAAAAGAAAATTGGAGTGGTACCCGTAGTTACTGCAACGGTATAACATTTTATAAAATTGATTACAAAAAAAACGTCACGGTATACCGTGACGTTTTTTGTTTAGTTCTTATACTTCTAAATATTGCGTTATATAAATTCTATTATTTAACGATTTTTGAAGTAATGTTTAGTTTTGCGGATTCCAATAAATCATCAATTCCTTTATTATATTTTATACTGGGATAAAATACCGCAGTTGTTTTATACGTCCCCTCTGGGTAATCTCTAGAGTTTACTGTTACTGATACATCTCTACTTTCACCGGGTATTAATCCTCCTGAAGGTAAAGTTCTACGAGTTGTAATCACTTTGGTAGGGGTTATAGGTTCTTGATTTTCATAAGTGGTGGCTTTTTCATATTCGAGCACATGATTCCCTTGATTAATCCATTTTGTAACTGTAAATGTTTCTGAATTTCCTTCTGTTGCATCTGGGGTTGTAATAGATACTGTTTCTATTTTAACAGGGTTTATTACATCAACAATTACTGTAGTAGTTCTAAATTTATCATTATTCTTATCCTTAACTGCTAATATAAAATCCTTAGGATATTTAAAATCAATACTTGCATTTCCTTCAGGATATTCTGCATCCATATCTACAGGTGCTACAGAAGAATCCTGAGTATAAAAAAGTTTTGTCCCATCATAGGTAATAGTAGGTATTAGCTTTGTAAAATCTGTTCCCAGAGGTACAAAAAGGTATATCTTATCTCTTCCCGTATCTTCAATAGTTCTTGAAATCGTGATGTCATTTGGCAAACTTGGGTTTTTATTTTTTTCGAACATAAAGCCCGTTATCTTTAAAGTTTCGGGTATAATAGGATCTTCTTTTACAATACTAATATTATAATGAAGTAGTTCTTCTTTGTCGCCAATGGCAGCTCTAATGGTATATACATTTATTTTTTGATTTTCATAAGACAGTCCAACCTCATTACCGGGAGAAATACTAAACTTACTCAGGTTGAGTTCTGCTGATGTTATGGATGCACTTACATTATCTAAAGAGGTTGTACTAGATACGGTAATTTTAATATCTCCGTATTTTACTTCTTTATTTTCTACAATCTCTGGATCAACAATATTTATTTCTTTGTATTGTATCCCAAATAATGGAAAATCTTTAAGCCTTCCTTCTTTTATGGTAATCTCTGGTGTTAGAATAGTAGAATCATCATCGCTAGAATTACAACTAATCATGAAAAATACGGAGAAAATAACACTTCCAATATTTGATAATTTTATAATATGTCTCATTGCTTGTTTTTTAAATTTATCAAGCAAATCTATATTCCCTTTATATGGTTTCTAAATTAATATGGTACATCATACTCTTTACTTGGTGAATGTATTAAAATACAGGGTAAAGCTGATTTGTTTTTCTAATATTATGTAGTAATATTAAATGCAATAGTATAGTATGCTCCTGGGTTAGAAATAATATGTATTGACCCATTAATTTGTTGAGTTAATCCTTGTATGAGTTGCATCCCAAGAGATCGGCTATTTTCAATCTCAAAATCTTCTGGAAAACCAACTCCTGTATCTTTTACGGTAAGGATACATTGGTCTTTATTTCTAGAAGCTTCTATACTAATTTGCCCTCCTTGATCATCCTGAAAAGCGTGTTTAATACTATTAGCAATAATTTCATTAACAATTAAACCACAAGGAACCAGGTGGTCCATATCTAAATTAATCTCTTCTATCGATCTATTTATAGTTATGTTTCGTTCAGAAAGTTGATAGCTAGTCTTGAAATGAGTTAACAAACCATCTAAATAAGTCTGTAAATTAATCAAGGATAAATCACTAGACTTGTACAGTTTTTCATGAATAATTGCCATCGCTTGTATTTTGTTCTGAATCTCCTGTAAAATCTCTGTAGCACTTTTATTCTCACTAAATTTATCCTGAAGACTTAGCAAACTAGATACAATCTGCAAGTTATTTTTCACTCGATGATGCACCTCTTTTAATAGTATTTCCCGGTCTTTCAGGGTTTGAGATATTTTACTGTTTTTTTCTGCGAGGATTCTATTGGTTTTTTGCTTGTTTTTGTATGCATACAATAATGTTACCAGTACTATTATTAGTGCTACTAATCCTGTTATCAATAGAATCTGAGTAGTTCTCTGGCTTTCATTTTCTAAAACCTTTATCTTATTTTCTTTGGTTAGTATTTCGACTTCTTTTTCTTTGTTTTCTAAATCAAACTTTGCTTGTATTTCGCGGAGCTGCTTATGTTTTTCTTTTGAAAATAGCGAATCTTTAACTGCATTATATTGTAATAGATATTCATAACCTTTTTTATATTCCTTTTTCCCGTTAGAATACTTATGAAGTGCATGGTACACTTTTGATAATTGCGGTAAAGCATTTGTTTCTGTAGCTACCAACAATGCTTTATCGTAATAGGATACTGCTATTTTAGTATTTCCGAGTTTATCATAGATATCTCCCAATGTTAAATATGATAATGTGATATTTTCAGAAGACCCTTTTTCTAATCGAATCTGTAATGCTTTTTTAGTATATTCTATAGCTTTATTAAACCTTTTTTCTTCTACATTTATTTGAGATAGATTATTATATCCCGATGTAATAACTTCAGTATAATTTGTTTTTTCAGCAATACTAATAGATTCTTCTAATACATATTTTGCCTTTTCAAATTCTTTCTGACGCATATACATTTCACCGACAGCGCCTAAAATATGAGCTCTAAATTCTTCGTTCCCAATTTTTTTAGATAATGTTAGTGCCTTATTGTAGTATATTAATCCGTTCTCATCATCTTTCAACCTACAAGAATATAATGAACCTATGTTACCTGTTATTCCCACAACAAAACTCTCTTCTTCGAGTGTTTCATATATCTTAAGTGCTTTTAAATAATTATCCAAAGCTTGATGATAATCACCCATTTTCACATAGGTTACTCCAATATTTTGATAACTTTTTGCAACTCCCAATTCATATTGTAATTTTTTTGCAACCTCCAGCATTTTTTTATTATAAAACAATGCTTTTTCATGTTCTGATTTAGCATTATAAAAGTTCCCCATTCTTAAATAAAAAAACCCTGTGTCCTTAGTATATTCATCCTTTACTAATTCCAACCCTTGCTTTCCATAATCAAGGGCTTTTTCTATATCTATCTTGCTATATGTATTGACTAATTGTTTATAGATTTCTATTTTTTCCTGTTTAGATGCTGTCACTAATCTTTGTTCTAAACTATCAGTCTGCGCAGTTAGTGAGGCATAAAAAAATAAAAAAAAGAGATAACCATATCTCTTAAAAAAAAGTACTACTTTCTTCATATTTATAGAATATCTAATCGTTCTAATAATTGATTTTTATACGCCTTGCTTACTGGAATATTTTTATCCCCAATAAAAACAAATCTATTTTCTATTTTATCAATTTTATCCAATGCTACCATATATGACCTATGAATTCTCAAGAATTTATCCTGTGGTACTTTTTCATAGAATTCTTTCAAAAACATATTTACCACAACTCTTTTATTTCTGGTGATAATCTGGGTATAATTATCCATGGCTTCTACCCATAAAATTTCATCTATTTTAACGCGTATAAGCTGAGATTTATCTTTAACAAAAAGAGTGTCTGACACTTTACTATTTGGTAGTAGAGTTCTCGAGTTTTTGTTCTCGAATTGTCTTTGCAAAGCTATTTGAAGCGTAAAAGACAACTCTTTTATATTAAAGGGTTTTAATAGAAACCCAAAAGGTTTGGATTGTAAGGCTTCTTTAAATGTAGCATCATCTCCATTAGCAGTAAGAAAAACAATTGGAATTTTATATTTCGCGTAAATATCTTCTGCTGCTGCTATACCATTTTTATCTCCAGAAATATTAATATCCATGACAACAACATCCGGCATAGTTTCCTCACTATATTTTATTGCTTCTTTATAAGTACTTGCAATCCCCACTATAACATAATCTAATTTCTCTAAGCTAATTTTAATATCTAATGCAATTGAAAACTCATCTTCGACTATTAGTACTTTTTTGTTCTTTACCATAAAAATAACTCTCTTTGCTTTAGGCTACAAAGCTATTTAAATACTAACCTGTTAATATTAAAAAAGTATTAATATTTTACAAGATTGACAGGACAGATTACAAACTTATTTGACACATAAATAGTAGCAAAATCAATATGGTTAGTGGCATAGTTTTCGTGGTGAATGAATCTAAAAAAGAGGTAGGTAAATTTCTGTTACTGCGAAACAGCACCTATAATTTAAAAAAAAGATAAAAACGGCTTCTATACTTGTGTATAAAAGCCGTCTGGGGAAAAATAATTTTGTTTCTCACTGCTGACTATCCTTAATATAAGTGAGTTTGTATTTATGCGACGAAATTAGGGATTCCTATCCTACAATTGATGTCACTTTTTAACATTAATTATGTCACTTTTTAACATCAATTCTATTTTAATAAGTACTTAGCAACCTCAGCCTTATTTTACCCAAAATTAATTATCATTAACAATTCAGACTTTTACTTTTTACTCATTTTAGGAAATTAAAATCTCTTTTCTTTTAAAAAAAATATTCCAGTCTCAAAAAATGAGACTCATACATAGTATTATTGTACTGTTTATCTATAGAAAACCTTGAACGTTTTACCATAATTGTATTATGGCCATAATCTTTAATTCATATATGTTCTTAGCATTCATTCATATTACAATACACTTATAATGTAGTCATAGTGTGTCATAAGCTAAGATATTGAATATTAGAAAATTCTATTGGTGAATTGTTAAAATTATATTAATTTCGTTATCCCAACATAGCTATTACACATTGAAACTAAAACTACTCATCTTTTTTCTGGGCTTTACTTTAATTGCTTCAAGTCAAAATCTGGAGCAAATAGGTAAGGTTCCCCTACTTCGATTTAATGGTGGAATTTCTGGTAATGGTGTTTTTTATGACGGTACTGCAAATCGAGATCCTTTTACTTATTTCGTGAATGGTAATCTTAATTTCAATATTAGTGGTGTCTATAACATCCCTTTATCCTTTTCATATACCAATCAGGATTTTGGATATAGCACACCTTTTAAAATAAACCGTCTAAGTATCCATCCTTCTTATAAATGGGTAGCAACTCATATAGGTGATGTTTCTATGACTTTTTCTCCATATACGCTAAGTGGTCATCAATTTACAGGAGGAGGAGTCGATCTTACCCCTAATGGGCCTTTTAAAATAAGTGCACTTTATGGTAGATTCCTTAAAGAATCTGAATATAATCCAGAAACTCCAGAAGCAATACCTGCTTATAAACGAATGGGATTTGGATTTAAAACCTCTTACGCATTCGAAAAAGCTTCAATTGGACTTATATTTTTTACTGCAAAAGATGATGAAACTTCGATTCAAAATTCGTTTCCAATAGAATTAGAGTTAACCCCAAAGGAAAACGCTGTGGTTAGTGCAGAAACCAATTTCACAATATTTGAAAAAGCCAAAATATATTTAGAATACGCAATTTCGGGAATTACTGAAGATACTCAGGCATTAGAATCACGAACATCAACAGGAACTCTTTCTTTTTTATTAAACGAAAATTTAACCACAAATTATTACAATGCGTTAAATGCTCAGCTTGACTATCCTGCTGGTAATGGTTCTGTTGGTGTTGGGTATGAACGTATTGATCCTGGTTATAGAACTTTTGGTGCTTATTACTTCAACAATGACCTCGAAAACATAACTTTAAATGCTTCTCAAAGCATCTTTAACAATAAAGTTAGTCTTAATGTTAATGCTGGTCTTCAACGAGATAACCTAGACGATACTAAAAGCTCAGAATTACAACGCATCGTAAGTGCAGTTAATGTTACATATACAAGTTCAGAAAAACTTTCTATTAATGCCGGGTATTCTAATTTTCAATCTTATACTAATATTCAGAATCAATTTGATTTTATTAATGAAGTTAATCAATTTGATAACATAGATACACTTAATTATCGTCAAATATCTCAAAATGCAAATCTAGGGATCAATTACACGTTAAAAAAAACAGAGAGTAAACAACAAGCCGTTAATCTAAACCTCACCTATCAAAACTCTGACAATAAACAAGATGGAACAACTATAGAGAACGGGTTATCAAAATTTTATAATGTTGCTTCGGCATACACTTTGGGTTATCCCAAAAACTCACTTAATTTTTCGTTAGCTGCCAATGTTTCATATAATACTGTTGGAGTAACCGATAATCTAACTTTAGGGCCTACACTTAGCGCTACCAAATCTTTTTTTGACAAAAAACTAAGAACTAATTTCTCTAGTTCATACAATGCCGCATTCAATAATGGCGAAAAACAAAATGATATTTATAATATTAGATTAGGAGGTAATTATTCTTTTTATGAAAGCCATAACTTAAATCTAAACCTACTTTCACTATTTAGAAATACAAATACTGGTAATAACACAGATTTTACAGCAACTTTAGGGTATACATATACCTTTGACACCTTTAAGATAAAGTTCAAAAAACGCAACAGAAAACTTTTGGACGAAGAAGATATAGCCAAGTTAGGCACATTACAATTTAGATATCGCTCTGTAGTCTATAGTGGTACTATTCCAGAAATCACAGAGCAACTTACTAATGTAAAGAACAGTTCAAGATTCTTAAATATCCCTCAAGAAAAACAAGGAGATTTAAATTTCTTGTTCGCTACAGTAAAAAAACAGACAAAACCAGAACTGTATAAAGAAAAAGCTTTAGAATTTTTAGCAGCTCTTTATAGTTATGAAGATTTCTTAAAAGCATACGACACTATACTCAATGAAGTTATAAAAAGTTTGAAAGATGATATGCAGTTTATTGATTTTAAGCTTGAAAGAAGTTTTGTAAAAACCAAAATAGAATTGGATGAACTTAAAAAAGAGTCTCCTGATCATATAAAAGAAATAGAAGAACTTAATAAAGAGCTTGACAACAGACAGAAGAAATTAGTAGGTCATCGATGGATGAAGAAAAAATTCGATAGGTATACCAGCATTGAAGCGGTTAAAAAACCTGATGATCTGGTCGCTGCATTTAAAAAACGTGAAGCACAAAATGCCTTTAAGTTATATGAAGAAGAAAAAGATGTTAAAAAAATTAACTTATATTTGGAAGTCCAAATCATTGATTTCTACTACCATAAGTCACTTGAAGAGGTAAATCCTGATAAGTTCGAACTTAGATATATAGATAAGATTTAAAACCAACTTAACCCATGAAGAAACAGTTACACTTTCTGTTCCTTATTGCACTTTTTGCATTACAAGGTATACGATCACAGACTTTTCCGGTGACATTGTTACCTCAGCCAATACCTCCTGCTCCAATTTATTTTTCTTCATATGCAGACGTATCCTCTACGAACAGCCCTTTACGGCTTCAGATCATTTTAAATGATCTCTCTGTTGCAAATCGTGAGATTAGGTTAAAAACTTATTTTGAAGGTAATGGGATTGCTTTTCAGAGTAAAGATGTTGTTATAGGGGCACCTTCTTTATTTATAGAAGGAGGTATCCCGTTAACATTAACCAATGTAGAACTTGCTCCTTATTTTGCCTTTGAAAATATCACTGGGATATCACCAACAATTTATGGACAAGCTATACCAGAAGGTTCTTATCAGTTCTGTTTTGAGGTTTTTGACTCACTTACCGGTGCACGTATATCACAAAAAACTTGTGCTACAACATTTATTTTTCAGAATGAACCACCATTATTAGTCACTCCTTATAATCGGGATGATATTACAGAACAGAACCCATTAAACTTAATGTTTCAATGGACTCCGAGGCATATCAATGTAAGTAATGTACAGTATGAATTGAGTATTGTAGAAATATGGGATCAAACCATAAATCCTCAAGCCGCATTTTTAGCATCTCCCCCATTTTTTCAAATTACAACAACAAACACTTCTTATTTATATGGACCTGCAGACCCTCTATTTTTACCAAACAAACGATATGCATGGAGAGTACAGGCAAAAGCATTAAATGGTGCAGAAGAAATAGGACTATTTAAAAATAATGGTTTTAGTGAAGTTTACTGGTTTAATTATGTGGCGCCATGTGACACTCCTAATAATGCACGACACGAAGTAAAAGGAGCGCAACAAGCAAACATATTATGGGATGACTTCACTACAGATGTTCCAGAATTTATAGTTCGCTATCGTGAAAAAGGAAATAATAATGAATGGTTTTTTTCCAGAACCAGCGGCAATTGGATAACACTATGGGACTTACGCCCTGGAACAACATATGAATACCAGGTAAACAAAAAATGTCTTATTTCTGAAAGTGAGTATTCTATCTTACAAACGTTTACTACACTAGAAGAAAGTGATGAAACCAGTCTTATCGATTGTGGTATTTCTCCCGATATGAATATCGAGAATATGGAACCACTAGAACAGCTTTTACCCGGTAATATATTTAAAGCTGGTGATTTTCCGGTTAAGGTAATAGAAGCCAATGGAAGTAATGGCCGGTTTTCTGGAAAAGGATATGTCTCTTTTCCCTATTTTAAAAATATCAAAGTAGCCGTAAATTTCACAAATATATTTGTGAATAATGAAAGTCAGCTTGCAGAAGGAACAGTCGTAACAGTATATGATCCTAGCTGGGGAAACATTCTTGATATTGATGAGGTTATTGATGTTGTCGAAGATATTGCAGATGTTGTAACGGGCGGTGATAACACCGAAATCCCTCAATTGGATTATGATATCAATACCAGTGATATTAGCATTATCGATGGACAGATTATCATTACAAAACCAGACGGCTCTCAAGATACTTTTGATTATGATGAAGGAGATACATATACCATTACCGATGCTAGTGGAGATGAATGGACTGTAGATGATAAGGGTAATATTACCCAGACTGGTCAGGGAGATCCATCCCCTCCTTTAACTTCAAATAATGCAGATGGTATCAGGTCAGGCACTCATGATGGAACTGTAGATGACCCATATGTTGATGCTATTACGAATGATGTGGTTAAGGTTACTTTTAGAACAGATAGTGATACCCGTTTTGCCTTGGATCAGGTTAATAATGATTATGAAACCTCAAAATATCCTAAAATAAATGCTTCTGCCGGTGAATCCTATTATCCAGCTCATAAAGCAGCCGTGCAAGGAGAAGATGATGTGTTTTATGCAGATATAGAGATTAGTGATGCCAAAATAAACATTGATAGTCTCATTATAAAAACGGTAGAAAACAAAGCAATAAAGCATGAGAGAATAGCAGGTACAAACACCTATAAAATAACCGTACCTGGTGCTAATCCTTATCGTACCGAAGAGTGTGTCGTTACATATTTGGATACTGCTGATAATAAATATAAAATAGCTGCGAGTTTCTTTGTTCATCATATTAAGAAACATACAGAAGTACCTGTGCAAGTCGTAACTGTAAATGGCGGAAATGCTATAACCAACTTCGAAGCAGAGTTAAATGATATTTTTGGCCGTGCTGGTGGGAAATTTAAAGTAAAACCTGATGTAATCAATCTTACCATTACACAGGATTCATGGGATACCGGTGATAAAAATGGTATCATAGATTATGACGGAAGCGGGCTACTATCAGACTACCCGACCGAGCTTAAGAATATTTATCAGGAATTCAAAAAACAATATCCAGATTACGACTCTCGACAGTATTTCATTTTTGTATTAGGTAAAGACCTTAGTGTATCGAAACCATTAAGTGGCTTTATGCCCAAAACCCGACAATGGGGATTCCTCTTCGAAAGCCATTTGGGAGAAGGTTTAGAAAAGAAAGATTCTGCTCTTAAAGTTGCTGCTCATGAGTTAGGACATGGGGTATACACTCTAGCGCATCCATTTGGAGAAAATCAAGATAATTCTGGTCAGGCCAATACCTGGTTAATGGATTATGGTAATGGTACCGAGCTAGGCTATCCCAATTGGGCAACTATGAGTGATCCTAGCCTAAAACTATACTTGTTTCAGGATGATAGTGGTGGAGAATTTGCAGGCAGTTATGCTTTAGCTCCTAATTTTAAATTTGTATTTATAAGAGAGTCATCGACACTTTATGTTAACCCAGCAAAGAAAAAAATAACAGGTACATTACCTGGTTTTATTGTAAGAGGTAAAAATGATGAATCAGACACATATTATAATTGGGATTTCACTCAAAATAAATATGTTGATAAAGATAATCCTGAAAAAAGTTATCCAGTAACTCCAAAAAATATTATATCATATGATTCGAAAATAAACTTATTCTACAATTTAGATGCTGGATGTGGCCAAAAAGGATCAATACAATTAGAATATGAAGATATTAGTAAGCATTTTGAACAACTTACCTCCAATAGTTTAACCTCTGAACAAAAAGCGAATAATGTAAATGCTTTAATAGCTAATCACACAAAAACCAAGTCCCGCCCGGTCCCCTGTAGTAGTTCTAACATTAGCAATAATGGTTGGTTCGAAATACCTATAGATTGTTCATCGAGTGATATCAAAGAGTTAGTACAACCAGAAGTAGACAAGATTAATGCTTTGGTTACTGAAACCGATATTGAAATCATTGTAAAAACTATCAATGATATTAAATACAAATGTGTATTTAATAATGTAACTAATAATATACTCGAAAACTTAATAGAGAAATTAGCAAAAGGCTCGATTAAAGAACAAAAAGAAAGAGCTCTTGTTAAACTTTTAATTTTTGTTAAAAAAGAAGACACACAAAGTTTATTCGACCTTCTTAATAAAGATGGAAATCTAAATAATGTGTTTAAAGAAGTCCAAAATGCTACGTTCTCATTATTTGGAGAACAAGATAATCAAGATAGGTTGTTAAAAGTTCTGGCAAACAAATTTAAAAACCTTAAAAAAGATTCTAATAAATGGCTGGTAATAAATACTTTAATAAAAGCAAAGTATAGCGATATAAAAGATCCCAATAAAAAAGAGTTTATAAGTTTATTATTGGCATCCATGAAAGAATATGAAAATAATCAAGAGAAAATTGGGGGTATTGTAGAATTTTTCTCAGAAATGTTAATCGATGACTGTAAAAATCTTACAGATTACAAAATAGTCTTTGAATTAGCTTCAATGAGATTTGAAAATAAAGAGGCATTTTCAAGCTTTACCCAAGGAAATCGTATTAAAATAACTATTCCTGGTTTTATTGTAAACGGCACTTGTACTGTTGATGATTCTGGTCTGGGTAGAAATTGGTCTTGGGTTAAGCCTGGAAGATTTATTCTAAATTGTGGTATTCAAGGCAGCAAAGAATATATCTATAGTAGTTATACCGAAATTTTGGGAGCTAAAATTTACAGAGTAAATGATGTATTCAAGTGGGCTAAATATATATTTGATAACGAGGACTCACAAAATTTAGAAAACATATTTTCAAACAATTTGGTTGAATACCTTAATATCTTTAGAACTCAGTTTTTACAACATACCCAAGATAACAGAGAAGAAAATCAAAACTTTTGGAGCACCACGGATATAATTTGTAATAACCTGAATAACATTCTAAATCATATTAATATAAATGAAAGTTCTACCTCACTAAAAGATGTTGATAAACAAACTAAATTCTCGGTATTAAAAAAATATTTTGAATGTTCTAACAACTCTATATCAATAAGTTTCGAAAAAATAGACAATTCTATATTAAAGTTATTGGCCAGTTTTGACAAAGAGGATGCATCTGTTTTACATACTCTGGAAAACATTGGAATAGATAAAATTCATCAAAAGTTAGAACAAGATGAAAGCTTTAAAACTTTGGCAAAAGTATATGTATGGATGGGAGGACAAGCCTTTAACTCCAACCATTATAATAAAGTTGACCTTGATCAAATATTAAACAAAGACGGAAAAATCAAAAACTATACCTCAGTTCTGAGTTTAGAATCCAACATGTTACAATTTGATAATTTCAGTGCTTCTATAGAAAGTAAAACAAAAATCAAAATAAATGGTACGGGTAAATTATATGATTACAATCAATTGATGGTTTTATATGCTGCTGATAATTTTAAATTTTTGGATCAGAACTTTAAAAAAGGTGATGTTTTGGTAATGCCATTAATCCAGGCCTATGCAATGAGCAAAAGCAATAGAAGAATTGTTTCAGAAAAAATAGCCTGGACAGCAGTAGATGGTGTTCTATTGTTTGTGGGAGTGGGAGAATTTAAAATATTGTTTACGGCAGGAAATTATATAAGAAAAGCTATCGTAGCTTCTGATTTAATTGGGAATGCAGCAGGTATTTTAGGAAATGTACTTAACGAAAGTGCTCTAAGTCCTCAAGACAGATACAAATTACAAATGTTGGCTATTCTCGCTTCATTACCACAATTGAGTACATCAATAAAGGGAATAGATAATATGGTAAGTTCCCTGGATTCAAAAATTAATAAGCTTAATAATGTTTCGCACAGAAAAGCACTGAATGATTATTTCTCTAAAGTAAAGGCAAAATTACCAGCTGCATCTGGGCTTGATGATTTTATAGCAATTCTAAAACAGAAAAAGCTATTTGAAAAGTATGATGGTTTATCTGATAGTTTGAAAAAACTATTTAAAGAAGATTTTATAACCGCTTCAGACGAGGTACTTGAAGCCTTAAAGAATGAAGATGCCTTTAGTGCTTGGAAGCATTTCAGAGGACTTAACAAGACTAACATTATTTGTAATTAAAATATCATATAAATTTTTAGAAGAATGAACAGTTTATTTAAAATTTATAAATCCGTGGTAATAGTATTCTTTTTACTATTCGCCTCTCAAATTTTTGCTAATCAACCATGTTGGTTCAAAGAGTTATTAAAAGATTTAGCAAAGCCAAATGTTTCTCAGGAGTTTAAAACTTTCTTTAAAAATGCTCCTCAAGAAAATTATGATGCGTACAAAATATTACATTACGCAAACAAGACGAAACTTAGGTATAATATCGACGCTCTAAGCACAGTAAAGAGATTACGTTCAAGTGATGAGTTTGTAAATTTTGTCCAAGGATTACAAATTCCTAACATAAAAAACATTGATGATTTCTTGGCAAAAGCCGCAACCTGGTATAACAAATCCAGTGGAGGAAAAGGATATGTTGCTGTTCTTAAGAATATGGAAGATTTTGTATCTACCTTGAGTAAATCCAATATCCAATGCGATAATTGTGTTTATTTATTCAACAGGTTTATTGTTAATGATATTCCTACAGGAGTTAATAGACAAGCTTGTTATTGGTTAATGGAAGATGTAGTTGCTAATCCAAACTTAGTAAAAAACAAAAAAATAATAGTAGAACATCCTGTTACAGGACTTGATGGAACCACTCAAAGAGTAGATTTAAAAGTCGGTAACTCGCCTGGAATAAACCTAGAGTACAAATGGTTATCGAGTAATGCCCCATTAGGAAAAGACACCTTTATCCGAGAGTTCGTAAAAAGAGATATGCATTCTATTAACTCATTAGATGAGGTACAATGGCGTATTAAATGGAATACAAATCAAACTAATAAATTAACCAAAAATCAAGTTGTAAACTGGATAGAAAATTTAGACTTTCAACCTACTACCAATCTTAATTCTGCAAAAGACAAAATGATGAGGCTTTTTCAGAGTTACGGTCGCAAAAAAGATCCAAGCTTAACAATACTCGATTATGATGATTTAATTACTTTTCTAAAAGATAATGACGATTGGTTTTTGAAAATTTTCCCAAACATATGAAACTTATAAATAGATTAGAAAACATATTTAGTTTTGACTTTTTTAATAAGGAACTTGTTTTTCTTCAAGAAAGTAAATTAATATTACAACCAGAAGGTTTAGTAATTGAAGAAAATGTTAGTTCATTTTTGGTTAAGAATAATAATCTAATCACCAATAATACAAATCAAATAAAATTATATTTTTCAGGTAAGTCTATAAATCTTGAAGGAACTTTTAGATTAGCAAATGGTTTTTTGACAGATGAGTTTTACTTTAACATAGGAAAAATAAATAAAGAACGAAAAACTTATGTAATAAACTTAGAAAGTGGTGAGATAAATGATTTTACATCCAAACCGTATTACCCTCATCAAATTCTAAAAAAAGATAGAGCATTTATTTTTTCTCATAGAATAGAGTTTTACAACCCTTTTTCAGGAGAAGTTTTTTGGAGTAAAGATATTTCCGAATTACACAAATCAACTAATAATGAGATCTATGGAAATCCACAAATAATAAACAATAGGTTATTCTTCTTTTTATTTGATAGTAGTCATCAAACCAATGAACATATCACACTTTGCTTAGATATAGAAACGGAAGAAATTCTTTGGAGAAGCGAAAGTTTTGGAGGATGGCTAACCACATTTGAAGATAAAATCTATGCTATCAAAGATAAACAAATCCAAATTTTAAACCCAGAAACATTCGAGGTAACAAATTTAGATTTACACGAACAATTGTCTGAATTAGACAAGCAACTGTACAAACCCGAAGATCAAATGACCTGGCAAGTCCCTTTTTCATTTTCCAACAGTACATATGTGATTAAAAACAACCATCTCTATTTTACACAAGAAAAGAATAACGCATTAGGTATTATCGATCTACAAGCTAAAAAATTATTGTGGCATTCGGATATAGAAATAAATAGTGGAGGTATAATTCCAATAATAACAGATATAAAAGTATATGATACAAGGTTGTATATTTTAGATTCGGGTAACACACTCCATATTTTTGAAAAAGATGAAATTATATAAAGAAAACAGATAACCACATCGCAAAGTCTTCAAACTTTGCTGGGTAATCAAAAAACAAAAAGTCAAACAATAAGAATGACTAAAAGTAAAAACATTAAACAATAGTAAAAAGTAAACCAAAATAGAATGAAAAACTACCATTTACTCTTACTTACCCTACTCCTATCGGTAGCCTGCTTTGCCAATACTGGTAAAGATTCGTTATCGGTTGCCAAAAAGAAAACGGCATCGTCAGTATATAAAAACCCGATAGCCAAAGGACTAGACTCTCTGGCATTACAGCGATTAGCTGCTTTTAAAGCGAAACGGATAAAGGATCAGGCGGGTAGTGCCTATGCTTTGCGTAAATACAACACCAAGCAGTTTCGATCTTTTCCAGAATTAGAAACTCCATCGACAGGTGCTCCTGCCGAAAATTTCTTTCAGGGATTGGCAGAGTTTACCAAAGATTATATCAAAAAAATCTATAAACCTACTCCAAAAACAGATTCTTTGGTGAGTAAAGCCAAAGAGCTATTTAAAGAGATAGAAAAGCAGGAAAATTTTATCAATATCATCAGTGGTAAAGAGTTACTTCAATTTCCTGTAGGAATCAAAAAACAAGTATCCACAAATTCATCAATTACCATTGGTATTGTAAAGGCCAAGTTACATGCTAACTATTCTGAAGTAGATTTATTTGCAAAACTTACATTGGGTGAATTAAGCACCGAATTGTTTTTTGGAGCCAATAATGTAAAACTGTCTCATGAAGGAGGAATTTATGGTGAGGCACAATTAAACCTGTTAGGTGATTTTCCGATAGGACAAAGTGGTGGACAATGGATTATCACTTTTAAAGGAGGATTAGAGAGTGATGGTAGTGCAACAAAACAAACGTATATCACTATCGACTGTACGGGTAAAGTAAAAGAAATAGCGCTAGAAGCCGATGTGCGAATTGCCAAAACAGTGGCAATTCCATTAAATGATGATGGTACCAAAAAATTCCCGGGAGAAACAAAACCGCAAGACGGTAAAAACCCTGCCGGTAATGAAAGTTATGTAGGAGCTAGTTTCAGTTTTGTAGCAACCTCTTTACAAGACCTTTTAATCGAACTGGATTTACCAAAATTCGAACTTAAACCTTTACCTGGGTGGGCGTTCAAAATGCACGATGTAGTATTGGATCTTAGTGATACCAAAAACTCACCACTAGTAGATTTTCCTAAAATCTATGATGAGCAACAATTAATCCCTTCAAATCAAAAAGAACTATGGCGTGGCTTTTATGGTAATGAAGTAAGTGTCACTCTACCACCAGAATTTCAGATTACAAAATCTGAAGAACGTATTTCTTTTGGAGCAAAAGGTTTACTAATCGATAACTTTGGAGTATCTGGGAACTTTTTTGCATCTAATTTGTTTAATATTAATGAAGGAAATGCTGGTAAATGGCAATATTCACTAGATTCTGTAAATGTAGACATACAGGTCAATCATTTTATCAAAGCCGATTTTAGTGGAGAATTGGTGCTCCCAATTAGTAAATCCGATTCTAGTAGTAATGGAGCTCTGGGCTACAAAGGACTGATTACTGCGGATCAACACTATAGTGTTCGGGTAGAAGTAACAGATGATGTAGACTTCAATATTTTTAAAAGTAAAGCAAAGCTATTTCCCGAGTCCTATATTAAAATGGAGGTAGAGAACGGAAAGTTTTATCCCGAAGCTAACCTCACCGGGCTTATGGCTTTTAATAAGGCTCAAAAAGATTCTCTGAATGCCATATCATCACAAGATAAAGATAGAGATGTAGGCGATATAGAATCTCTTAATTTTGATGGTCTTTCCTTTCAAAATTTTAAAATTCAAACCAAAACACGTCCCTACCTCTCTATAAAATACATGGGATTCAAAGACACTATTGCGCTGCCAAAAATTGCAGGGTTTCAATTAGGGTTTTATGACATCAAAGCAAAAGTGTATGAAGATGATCGTGCAGAAATAGGACTTAATAGTTACCTCAATCTCGATAAATCAGGGATCAAAGGAGATGTTAGACTTCGTATCATAGGAAAACTAAAGGAGGGAGATTATTTAAAATGGCAATTCGATAAAATTGAAGTCGATGAAGTTGAAGTCGATGTAAAGCGTAAAAACTTTGAATTTTATGGTAAGCTTGCCTTTTTTAGGGATAATCCAATATACGGAAAAGGACTATCTGGTAAACTTAGACTATATGCCGAAAGTCTGAAAATCGAACTTGAAGCTAAAGGAATTTTTGGACGACAAGACGATTTCAGATATTGGTATGTCGATGCTTTTGGCAGACCACTTTCGAGCAAGAGTGATAAAGCCTTAAAAATCCATGATATCGGCGGTGGGGTCTACCATCATATGCGAAAAGCAGGGATGGATGAACGTGCAGAAAGCATGTCGGGAATTTATTATCGTCCAGATATAGATACCGAATTTGGCTTTAAGGCTATGGCTGCCTTTGAAGTAAAAAAATCAGCAACCTTTACAGGGTTATTTGCTATCGAAATGAGTTTCAACAGCAAATCTGCTGGTGGTGGAATCAGCAGGCTTGGATTCTATGGTGGTGCAGCATTAATGACTTCTGGTGGTAGTAGTGGAGGTAGTAGCGGTGGTAATGCTCCTTTCGGAACCGTAGATGGCATGCAAAAGAAATTAGCCGAAAAAGAAAAGTCAATCAGCAACTTCCATGAGATGTCCATTGATAAGGAAGGGATTAAATATTTTGCTACAGAAGTATTTCCGAATATCTTAACCGGTAAAGAACAATTTGCTGCGCAATTAGCTGTCGATTTTGATTTTAGAAATGATACCTACTGGGGGATGTTTGATGTATTCCTTAATCTTGGTCAGATTAGAGGTGCCGGAGAGAAAAACAGATTGGGATATATCGAATTTTATGATGCCCCCGATGATTGGTACATCTATATTGGTACTCCCACCAAGCGTTTTGGTGTAGCTGGTATTCCTATAGGACCTTTTGATGCCGCATTTGACTTGTACTATATGACTGGAACAATTCTTCCTGATCCTGCATTACCAAAACCTGAAGTGATTGATATTTTGAACCTAAGTGGAGACGAGCTTCTTTTTGGCAGAAACTTTAATAGTCAATTAGCACAAGGTACCGGGTATGCTTTTGGAGCATATGTAGAAATAGGAAAAAGTTTTGATTGGGGAATCATATATGCATCGGTAAGAGCTGGCGTAGGTTTTGATTTTATGATCAAAGATTTTGGAGATGCTCATTGTAAAGGAAAAGCAGGGCCATTAGGTATGGACGGATGGTATGCCACGGGGCAACTCTATGCATTCCTACAAGGAGAAATTGGTGCTCAAATCAAAATTTTTGGTTTCAGAAAAAGAATACCTATTCTAAAAGCGGGAGTAGCAGTATTGGCACAAGGCCAACTACCAAACCCTTGGTTCGTAAAAGGGTATGCCGGTATAAAAGTAAGAATATTAGGTCTTGTAACCGTGCAGGCTCGACTTAAAGTTACTATTGGTGAAGAATGTGAAATTGTCGGTAAAACAGGACTACAGGAAGTAGTCATTATCTCTGATATTTCTCCAGAAAACAACAGTGACAAAGTAGATGTTTTCGAAGCAGTTCAAGTTGCTTTTAATGTCCCTATTGGCGAAGTTGTAGAAATCAGTGATGATTTAGGTTCAAAAAAATACCAGGTAGAGCTTAAAGAAATTACAATAAAAGAAGGATCTACTGCTCTTGCAGGTGAACAAGTATGGAATAGTAATAAAGACATAATGATCTTTGAACCAGACGATATTTTACCTCCTGAGAAAAAAATAACTGCAACGGTAAAAGTACAATTTAATGAATATAAAGGAGGCCAATGGGTAGCCGTTCTCGAAAATGGTCAACCAATAGTAGAAGAAAAAACAGTAAACTTTACTACAGGTAAGGCTCCTACAAAAATCCCGTATAAAAATATCGAATATATGTACCCAATAGTGGATCAACGCTATGTTCTTCCCAAAGAAAGTAATACTGGATATGTACAGTTAGAGCGTGGGCAAGATTACTTATTTGGTACAGAAGGTTTTAAAGACGAGCTGTTCTTTATTACTGAAAATGGAAAATCCATGAAAACCCAGTTTTCTTACGACACGGCAAATAACACATTAACTTTCAACCTTCCCAAGTTACCTAATAAGACAGGAATTGTTTATAAACTAATAACTTCAAAATTAGGTTCAGGGGGCAATGATGGTAGTACCTCAGAAGAGACTTATACTAATGTGAGTGATGATGTATCTATTTCTCAGAATACACTTACAGGAAATGCATCTACTAATGCTTCTTTAACACGACTAGAATTCAATTTTAGCACAAGTAGATTTAATACCTTCAAAGAGAAAATAAGGGCAATGGATATAACAGACTACTATACTTTTATGGATGGTTCTTCTAATGCCGCACAGATGGAGCTACGAATTGCAAGATTCGAACCATTTGATGTTAATGAAGTATTAGGTACCCGATATAGTTTAAACAAACCTTTAATGTCTGGTGTTGGAATGAAGTCTGATTATTATTATGAAAAAGAAATTCATCCTTTACTCTATCAAAACTATCCTTTGGACACTAATATTCGAGTAAACAGAGATGAGAATGTTTTGGGAACACCCCCTATGAAAAATATTAAGCCTTCTCTAACATATAGTGAATATGTACAAAACAATCCAGAGAACACTTATCTAAAAGAACGTTTTCCTTTTCGATGGAACCTTGCTGCAGCATACAAAGAAGATTTTGTACATCTACAATATGTGATCGTAAACAGGTATCTAAATACGAATCCGATAGATACTAATGCTTATCAAAAATATAAATATATCATTGATGGTATATTCCCATATATTAATGTAGAAAAATACCAGGTAGAGTTTCAGTATGCACTGCCAAACAAAACATCTGGTAACAAAATTAAAGTAGATTATAAAAATTATTTTTAAAAGAAATGAGCATAGTTAAGAATTTCTATACCATAGAAATAATTGCTACGCGATTACATCTAACAATAGAAAAAACAAATAGATGAAATTAAAATATTGCATACTATATATAATGTTGCTTTTTGGAAGCTTAAGTATTAGTATATCTGCACAAGAGAAAAGTACAGAAACTCCTAAGAAAATAGTGGTAAAAGCTTTTGCAAAAAAAGATGCAATACTATTGCGTTGGGCAGTAACGGATAAATATGCCTGGAAATATAGTAATCAATACGGTTTTGTGGTAGAACGTACAACCGTTCTGCGTGATGGAAAACCTCTAACTAACCCTGAAAAGAGAATAATTTCTGGAGATACCATTAAACCAAGACCTCCAAAAGATTGGGAGAGTTTCATTCAGCAAAACGATATGGCAGCTATTGCAGCGCAAGCTATTTATGGAGAAACTTTTCAAGTAGATAATCAAGAAGAAAATCAATTGCTTAGGGTATTTTATGAAAGTGAAGAGTTGGATCGTCGATTTGGATTTTCATTATTTGCTATTGATCAAGATTTTAAAGTAGCTCAATATGCTGGACTTGGATATGTAGACACCGATGTTAAAGAAAATGAAAAGTATCTCTATAACATAAAAAGTGCTATCCCAAAAGAACGAATGGAATTGGAGCCCTCTGGAGCCTTTATCAGCACAAAAGACATTGAAGAATTACCACAACCATCTGACTTTTTTGGGTATTTCTATAAAAATGCATTTGTTTTGGTATGGGAGTATGATCAGCTACTCCCCTATTACACAGCATACAATTTGGAAAGATCTGAAGATGGTCAGGTTTTTAATAAAATCAACGATGTTCCCATTACCAAATTAGCAGACACACCATATTCTGGAGTTTCCTATACCGATTCTATACCTCAATATGGTAAAAAATATTGGTATCGTATTGTAGGTATCAATTATTTTAGTGAAACCAGTCCCCCATCTGAAGTGGCAGAATTAATAGGGTTTAAAGAACTAAAAACTGAACCTGTAATTTCTGGTACAAATATTATTTCTGAAAATGAAGTAGAACTGGAATGGACTTTTGCAGAAGAAGAACAATGGAAACTTAGAAAATACGAACTTTTGCGTGCCGAAAAAGCAGTAGGGCCATATAAAACTGTAATTGATAGCATATCTCCAAATCAGAAAAAGATTACCTACGGACCGTTATCAGATATTAATTATTTTAAGCTCAAAGCTTTTGGAAAATATCAGGATTATAAAGAATCTCCTCCTGCTATGGTGCAACCTATAGATAGTATTCCTCCAAAAAAACCACAAGGCCTGGAAGGAATTGTAGACACACTAGGCATAGTTGCACTAAAATGGGTAAAAAACACCGAATTGGATTTAAAAGGATATGATATTTTGAGAGCTTATCGTAAAGATCAGGAATTCACAAAATTGAATAAAGCCAATCTTATTAATGAAAGTTTTATTGATAGTATCGATATGACTTCTTTCGACAAAGCAGTTTACTACCGATTAATCGCAGTAGATAATCGGTATAATGAATCTATACCTTCGGATACTTTAGTACTTAAAAAACCAGATAGAATACCACCTACATCACCCGTATTTAAAACTTATGAAATAAAAGAAGGTGCTGTCAATTTTTCATGGGTCAACAGTTCGTCTGATGATTGGGAAGCAACTGTAGTATATAGAAAAAATGCAACCGACTCTATAACCCAACCCTGGGAGAAAATATATGAGACAAGCATAGATTCTATAACCAGGTTTACAGATACAAAGACCAATCCAGGCAGAAAATACCAGTACACGTTAATTACAGTGGATCAAAGTGGTCTGGAAAGCGAACCGACCCCTCCCGTAGTTATTGTTATGCCAGGAAAATTGATGCAACCCGGGGTAAAAGGATTATATGCAACAGTAGATCGTGAAGGCAAATTTATACAACTCACCTGGCGATTTAAAGAAGAGAATGCTGTAGAGATACAAGTATATAGAAAGAGGATTGAAGATTCATTTACCTTATATAAGCGGTTAGCCCCAGATGATAAAGGGTGGATAGATCAAAACCTAACTCCAAATACTACATATAAATATGCTTTTAAAGCAGTATTTAATGATGGTAGTGTGAGCGAATGGAAGGAGATTGAAGTAGTATACTAAAAACGAATATGAAGAAACTTGTTATAATAACACTATTATTGTTCTGTTCTATAAGTTTTTATGGGCAAAACTATTATAGCTTTAATTGGCAGTGGGGAGAAATATCTGCTGGTAAAAGATCAAGCTCTGTGACAGTTATTATTGTAAAAGAAAATGGAACAGAAGAAGAAGTCCTTTCAGGAAATCCATCACAAAATAGTAGAAGAGTATTGAATTTAAATTCTAAAATTGCTTCTATCATTCTAAAAACTTCTTGGGTCGGAACTAATTTAATGCTAAATTGTTTTAACAATCAAACCTTTAGCTATGTTGATGATTGTAATTTTAGATCTTCTCTGGGATGTTATCCCAGTGGCCCTTCGGGTCCTTCTCAGCTTGGTCTTTATGTTCAAATAAGTTCGGTTTCTATTCCTCCTCAAGTATCTCAAGATCCTATATGTTATAGAGAAAATGCAGAAATAGATGTTCGTTCTACTTGTGATAACCTAATTGTAGATAAATGGTACTACACACTACCTGGCGAATCAGAGCAATATTTATCAGGACATGACGGGGAAAGCGTATTAAACTTTAATTTAAGTGAATTAACGGATACTCCTCGTAACTATTTAGGCCCTCCTATAAGGTTACGTGCAGAATATAAGTCTTATCCTAATGCAGAAGTGCGAACAGTAACATTTCTAAATTGTTCTCCTGAGTTAACGAGTCCGCCAACTATTATCAACCCTACCTGTAGCGATAATAACAACGGTAGTTTTACAGTTACTTTTGACAGAGAGCTC
>NZ_OMKA01000028.1 GCF_900299525.1 Aquimarina sp. Aq78
CCAACGATCAGTTGTCCGGCAACCGTAAATGTAAATGTTGATGCCGGTTTATGTACCGCGAGTGGTGTTGCTTTAGGTACACCAACTACATCAGATAATTGTGCAGTGGCTAGTGTGACTAATGATGCACCGGGAGTTTTCCCGATAGGAGATACGACAGTCACCTGGACAGTAACGGATAGTTCAGGTAATACAGCTATTTGTAATCAAACCGTAACGGTAACCGACAATATAAATCCAACGATAATATGTGCAGCAGATGTGAGTGTTAATGTAAATTCTGGAAGTTGTATCGCAACTGGAGTTACTTTAGTTACGCCAACAATTTCTGATAACTGTACCATAGTAAATACCACTAATGATTCTCCGGGAGTTTTCCCATTAGGAGATACGACAGTGACCTGGACAGTAACGGATAGTTCTGGAAATACAGCTACCTGTATGCAAACGGTAACGGTAATAGACAATATTGATCCAACGATCAGTTGTCCGGCAACAGTTAGTGTTAATGTAGATGCCGGTTTATGTACCGCGAGTAGTGTTGCTTTAGGTACACCGACAACTTCAGATAATTGTACGATAGCTAGTGTGACTAATGATGCGCCGGGAGCTTTCCCGATAGGAGATACCACAGTAACCTGGACAGTCACGGATAGTTCTGGAAATACAGCTACCTGTACACAAACGGTAACAGTAACCGATAATATCGATCCGGTAATTGCATGTCCGGCCACAGTAAATGTCAATGTAGATGCCGGTTTATGTACTGCAAGTGGTGTTGCTTTAGGCACTCCGACAACTTCAGATAATTGTGCTGTAGCTAGTGTAACTAACGATGCACCAGGAGTTTTCCCGATAGGAGATACCACAGTCACCTGGACGGTAACGGATAGTTCTGGAAATACAGCTACCTGTACACAAACGGTAACAGTAACCGACAATATCGATCCAACAATCAGTTGTCCAGCAACGGTAAATGTCAATGTAGATGCCGGTTTATGTACCGCGAGTAGTGTTGCTTTAGGTACACCAACTACATCAGATAATTGTGCAGTGGCTAGTGTAACTAACGATGCACCGGGAGTTTTCCCGATAGGAGATACGACAGTCACCTGGACAGTAACGGATAGTTCTGGAAACACAGCTACCTGTATGCAAACGGTAACGGTAATAGACAATATTGATCCAACGATCAGTTGTCCGGCAACAGTTAGTGTTAATGTAGATGCCGGTTTATGTACTGCGAGTGGAGTTGCTTTAGGTACACCGACAACTTCAGATAATTGTACGATAGCTAGTGTGACTAATGATGCGCCGGGAGCTTTCCCGATAGGAGATACCACAGTAACCTGGACA
>NZ_OMKA01000035.1 GCF_900299525.1 Aquimarina sp. Aq78
ATGAATTTAAAATCAAGATTGTAAAAAAGTCCAATACCAAGTAATCCAAGAGATGAAAACCCTTTATCCAAAGGTTAGTTTAGGCAGATTCTGCCGATTACTTGGAGTTACTCGTCAAGCTTATTATCAGCATTTTTGGTATAAAGAACAACTCTCTTTCGAGGATGAATTAATTGTCTCTGAAGTACTAAGAATTAGAAAGAATCATCGACATATGGGTACAAGAAAGCTTTATGAACTTTTACAACCTTTTCTAATAGCTCATCAAATAAAAATAGGAAGAGATCGGTTATTCGATGTTTTATCAGCCAATAATCTTTTGGTTAGACGTAAAAAAAGACAAACAATCACTACAAATTCTTTTCATAGGTTTAAGAAGTACTCAAATCTTATTAGAGATTTTACCCCAAAAGCTTCTAATCAATTATGGGTTAGTGATATTACTTATTGGAAAATTAAAGCAAATTTTGTCTACATAAGTCTGATTACAGATGCTTTTTCAAGAAAAATAGTTGGATATCATTTAGCTAATCATTTACAAACCTCAGGAACGATTCAAGCCTTACAAATGGCAATAGCCAGTTTGGATAAAACTCCTGATGATCAAATACAGCTTATACATCATTCAGATAGAGGTACTCAATATTGTAGTAATGAATATGTGAAGTTATTACAAAACAACAATATTGATATTAGTATGACAGAGAATCCAGATCCGTTGGAAAATGCTATAGCAGAAAGAGTAAATGGAATCATCAAAGAAGAATATTTAAACGATTATCAAGTAGAAAATATACAAGAGGCTACTGAGCTATTAGAAACAG
Source organism: Aquimarina sp. Aq78 (assembly GCF_900299525.1). GTDB lineage: Bacteria > Bacteroidota > Bacteroidia > Flavobacteriales > Flavobacteriaceae > Aquimarina. Next base: position 825 of record NZ_OMKA01000035.1, read on the forward strand.
TTGTTAACTTATATAATAATGAGAGACCACATATGAGCATTGGAAACCTTACTCCAAATCAGGTACATCAAAATAATCTAATAACTGAAAAACTATGGAAGAATTATTATATAAAAAATCCTATTATTGGTTTACAATAATAGGATTAAAATATAGATGTAAATCTATTTTAGGATTAAGTATAAATATGTAAACTTTTTTTAGGACGAGACA
>NZ_OMKA01000027.1 GCF_900299525.1 Aquimarina sp. Aq78
GTTACTTTAGGAACCCCAACTACAGGAGATAATTGTGCTGTAGCCAGTACAACCAATGATGCACCAGGAGTTTTCCCGATAGGAGATACAACAGTGACCTGGACAGTAACAGATAGTTCAGGAAACACAGCTACCTGTACGCAAACTGTAACCGTAACCGACAATATCGACCCAACGATCAGTTGTCCAGCCACAGTAAATGTAAATGTAGATGCTGGTCTATGTACAGCCAGTGGTGTTACTTTAGGTACACCAACTACAGGAGATAATTGTGCAGTAGCCAGTACAACCAACGATGCACCGGGAGTTTTCCCGATAGGAGATACGACAGTCACCTGGACAGTAACGGATAGTTCTGGAAACACAGCTACCTGTACACAAACTGTAACCGTAACCGACAATATCGACCCAACAATCAGTTGTCCAGCCACAGTAAACGTAAATATTGATGCTGGTCTATGTACTGCGAGTGGTGTTACTTTAGGTACTCCTACTACAGGAGATAATTGTGCTGTAGCCAGTACAACCAATGATGCACCAGGAGTTTTCCCATTAGGAGATACGACAGTGACCTGGACAGTAACGGATAGCTCAGGAAATACAGCTACCTGTACGCAAACCGTAACGGTAACCGATAATATCGATCCGGTAATTGCATGTCCAGCCACAGTAAACGTCAATGTAGATGCTGGATTATGTACAGCGAGTAGTGTTACTTTAGGTACCCCAACTACAGGAGATAATTGTGCTGTAGCCAGTACAACCAACGATGCACCTGGAGTTTTCCCATTAGGAGATACGACAGTCACCTGGACAGTAACAGATAGTTCTGGTAATACAGCTACCTGTACGCAAACTGTAACCGTAACCGACAATATCGACCCAACAATCAGTTGTCCAGCCACAGTAAACGTAAATGTTGATGCTGGTCTATGTACCGCGAGTGGTGTTACTTTAGGTACTCCGACTACAGGAGATAATTGTGCAGTAGCCAGTACAACCAACGATGCACCAGGAGTTTTCCCATTAGGAGATACGACAGTCACCTGGACAGTCACGGATAGTTCAGGTAATACAGCTACCTGTACACAAACGGTAACCGTAACCGACAATATTGATCCGATAATTGCATGTCCAGCCACAGTAAATGTAAATGTTGATGCTGGTCTATGTACAGCGAGTGGTGTTGCTTTAGGTACACCAACTACAGGAGATAATTGTGCAGTAGCCAGTACAACCAACGATGCACCGGGAGTTTTCCCGATAGGAGATACAACAGTCACCTGGACGGTAACAGATAGTTCAGGTAATACAGCCATTTGTAACCAAACGGTAACAGTGACAGATAATATTGATCCAACGATCAGTTGTCCAGCCACAGTAAATGTAAATGTTGATGCAGGCTTATGTACTGCGAGTGGTGTTGCTTTAGGTACTCCGACTACTTCAGATAATTGTGCAGTAGCCAGTACAACCAATGATGCACCAGGAGTTTTCCCGATAGGAGATACAACAGTGACCTGGACAGTAACAGATAGTTCAGGAAACACAGCTACCTGTACACAAACCGTAACAGTAACCGATAATATAGATCCAACAATCAGTTGTCCAGCCACAGTAAATGTCAATGTAGATGCTGGTCTATGTACTGCCAGTAGTGTTGCTTTAGGTACTCCGACTACAGGAGATAATTGTGCTGTAGCCAGTACAACCAATGATGCACCGGGAGTTTTCCCATTAGGAGATACTACAGTCACCTGGACAGTAACTGACGGTTCTGGAAATACAGCTACCTGTACACAAACGGTAACAGTGACGGATAACATTGATCCAACGATCAGTTGTCCAGCAACCGTAAACGTAAATGTAGATGCTGGATTATGTACAGCGAGTAGTGTAGCTTTCG
>NZ_OMKA01000025.1 GCF_900299525.1 Aquimarina sp. Aq78
TATACATATACTGAGTGTACTGAGCATCTTGTTGTGCATAACTATTAAAAAACATAACGCTTAAAAACGATGTCACAACTATTATCTTTATTTTTTTCATCCGCTCTAATTTAACATTTTTATTTCACCCACGAGCAGGCATAATGATACTCGTGGGGGATTAAATTTTGATTGATTATCTGTTTATGTATATGTAACCTGCTCTAGATTTACGTTCACCTGATTCTAAGACATACTCTAAAACATAATAATAGGTACCCACTGGTAATTGATCTGTTCCTTCTATTGTAGTTCTTCCATTTGAGATCCCTCTAAAGAAGTTATCATTTCTTCCATAGTTTTTAGCTCCATACACTTTAACTCCCCAACGGTTGTATATTTCTAAGGTGTTCTCTAATCTTTCTATTCCACTAATGATGAATACATCATTAACACCATCTCCATTTGGAGACATTCCGGTAAAGACTGTAATCCCATCTTCACCTTCTCCTGTTGATCCATTAGGCTCTAAATAATCGGGAGTACCATTACCATCCGTATCAAAAGCATCATCTGGATTTCCATCTCCATTAGGGTCTGGATTTTCATCAACAGTAAGAATATCATCATCATCATCATCTATATCTTGAAAGTCATCTCTACCATCACCATCTGTATCCTGAATAGGATAATTAACATTACCTGAATCAAATTCTCTAACATCCTGTACTCCATCAGGAATACCATCAGTTCCTACGGTACCTTCTATTCTTCCTATATTAGAAATCGAAAGTCCATCAAGATCGGCACCGGATTCATATACATCTAATACTCCGTCTCCATCTGCATCAAGATCTAAGCGATCAATAATACCATCACCATCAGTATCCAGATTAGGATCTCCATTTTGTTCTTCAATATCAGTAATACCATCATTATCATCATCCATATCATCTGGATCAGGAATACCATCACTATCACTATCAATAACACTAATCGTTGGATCATCTGGATCGCCATCAAGATCAGGGTCATTATCATCAGAATTATTTGGATCATCAGAAGTTTCTGTTATTGTTTCAGATGTTGGAGTTACCCCGGTAACTTCGGCTACATTAACTACTTGTCCTTCCAATATATCAGCTAGAGTCACTACGTGTTCTGCAACTATTGTTACAGTAGTTCCTGGTGTCAAGGTTGATATTGGTAACCCTGATATGATCGTCGCATTAGCATCATTTACGATAATATTACTTAATGTAACAGTACCGGTATTTTCTATTTCTATTGTATACGTAATTACATCTCCTATGGCTGTAAAAACTCTAAGATCTGCTGATTTTGTTACTGATAATCTTCCTATTGTTACTAATCCGGTCTCTGTTTCGGTAGCATCATTTGGATCTGGGGTTGTAGGATCATCAGACGTATCTGTAACAGGCGTTCCCCCTGGAGTCTCTCCAACTACATCGGCTCTATTAATCACTATTCCTGCATCAAGATCTAATTGAGTAATCGTATGCGCAGCAGTTACTGTAACTCTATCCCCAGGAGCGATAGTTACAATATTTGCCGGTGTAATACTTCCTGCATCTGCATTAAGATCTGTAACCGTTATATTATTAATAGTAACAGTTCCTGTATTAATTACTTCTAATGTGTATGTAATTACTTCACCTACGGTATCATAAGCACCATCAGCAGGAGCATTAGATATTTTGGTTAATGTTAGTTCTGGATTTTGGTCAATAATAGTTATCGTCGCATCATCTGGAGCCGGTGTATCCGGATCATCAGAATCATCATTTACTGGAGTTGTATTAGGATCCTCCGCTGTCACACTAGCTGTATTTGTAACGGTTCCAAGATCTATATCTGCCTGAGTGATTACATGTGTAGCGGTAGTTATAACTGTTTGACCTGGATCAATACTAGCAATTACACCAGGAGTTATAGTATCAGCATTTGGGTCTGTAAGGACTACATTTGTTAGCGTTACATTACCACTATTTGTTATTTCCAAGGTGTATATTATTGCCTCACCAACAGTATTATAAGATCCATCTGCTGGTAGATTGTCTGCCTTAGTTATACTAATCACAGGATTAGGAGTCAATGTAATTACCGTAACATCATCTGGGCTACCATCATTATTTGGATCTACATTCGTTGCATCATTAGGGTCATCTGAATTATCTGTTACTGCTACTCCTCCTAATGGATTCGGTGCACTCGCAACGGCCTGATTAATATAACTTCCAGAATTTATTTCCGCTTGAGTTAATGTATGTACTGCTGTATATGTGCTATTATCCACTGCACCAGCTATTAAATCTATAGTTGTAGCAGGAACAACCGTAGCATTCGCATCCGTTACACTGATTCCGGTTAAATCAACATTACCTCTATTGGTGACCACAAAGGTATAATTGATATTTTCTCCTACATCAGCAAAACCATTAAGATTAGCATCATCTAAAGTTCCTGTTTTTGTAATATCTAACAAAGGCTGACGTAAATCGGTAACCGTAGGGTCATCTGGACTGCCATCATTATTTGGATCTACATTCGTAGCATTATTGGGATCATCTGAATTATCAGTAACCGCTGCTCCTCCTAATGGATTTGGAGCACTCGCAACTGCTGTATTGGTAAAGTTACCCGTAGTAATATCTCCGGCAGTAATGATATAACTTGCAGTATACGTACTGTTATCTACTGCGCCAACTATCAAATCTATCGTAGTCGCAGGGACAACTGTAGCATTCGCATCCGTTACACTGATTCCGGTTAAATCTATATTTCCTGTATTGGTTACTACAAAAGTATAGTTGATCGTATCTCCGGCATCGATAATACCATTACCATTCGTATCTACTACGCCTGTACTGGTTTTAGTAATATCTAATAAAGGTTGACGTAAATCGGTAGTCGTAACATCATCTGGACTACCATCATTATCCGGATCTACATTTGTTGCATCATTGGGATCATCTGAATTATCAGTAACCGGTGGTCCTAATGGATTTAATGGGTTTAAGGCACTTACAACGGCCTGGTTGTTAAAGGTACCGGCAGTAATATCTCCCGCAGTAATGATATAACTTGCAGTATACGTACTGTTATCTACTGCGCCAACTACTAAATCTATCGTAGTCGCAGGGACAACTGTAGCATTAGCATCCGTTACACTGATTCCGGTTAAATCTATATTTCCTGTATTGGTTACTATAAAAGTGTAGTTGATCGTATCTCCTGCATCGATAATACCATTACCATTCGTATCTACTACGCCTGTACTGGTCTTTGTAATATCTAATAAAGGCTGACGTAAATCGGTAACCGTAGGGTCATCTGGACTGCCATCATTGTTTGGATCTACATTCGTAGCATTATTGGGATCATCAGAATTATCAGTAACCGCTGCTCCTCCTAATGGATTTGGAGCACTCGCAACTGCTGTATTGGTAAAGTTACCCGTAGTAATATCTCCGGCAGTAATGATATAACTTGCAGTATACGTACTGTTATCTACTGCGCCAACTATCAAATCTATCGTAGTCGCAGGGACAACTGTAGCATTAGCATCCGTTACACTGATTCCGGTTAAATCTATATTTCCTGTATTGGTCACTACAAAAGTGTAGTTGATCGTATCTCCGGCATCGATAATACCATTACCATTCGTATCAACAACACCTGTACTGGTCTTGGTAATATCTAATAAAGGCTGACGTAAATCGGTAACTGTTGGATCATCTGGATTGCCATCATTATCATTATCAGTAGCATTTGCTGGATCGTCTGGGTCATCAGATAAACTAGTAATTAGATTTCCATTAGGATCTCCTGCATTTACGGTTGCAGTATTACTATATGTTCCAGCAGTAATATCCGCTGTTAATATGGTATAAGTAGCAGAAAATGTTGAATTATCAACTGCTGATGGTGCCAACGAAGCTATAGGACCTCCACTAACTATAACATTAGGGTCACTTTCAGTAACACTAATTGTAGTAAGTGTAGCGGTACCGTTATTCGTTACAATAAATGTGTAATTTATTGTATCTCCTGCATCAATAATACCATTACCATTCGTATCAACATATGTATCTACTTTTGTGATCTCAAAATCATTATTAATACTTTCTCTCCAATCCGGTTCTCCTCCTGGGCTATCTGTATCAGGAAAAGGATTAATAGCTGTCTGTCCTCCATTATTTGATCCACCTGCATCTGTAGTACTCGCTCCATCTGTATCAAATTCATCATCTAACCCGTCTCCATCACTATCGGTTCCCAAGAGTCCCAAATCCGGAGTGGTTCCAATAGTATCTGTAGCATCTACTACACCATCATCATTACTATCATAGGCTTCTATGGTATCACTTTCGGTATCTTCATCAGAATCTAAATCTATATAATCTGCACCGTCTGCAAGGCCGTCTGTATTTTCTGGTGTTATAGGAGTTCCATTTAATCCACAGGTAGCAATAGTACAATTTGCATCATATTGATCATCTATACCATCATTATCGGTATCATTTCCGCTTGGCGGAAGATATCCTGAAGTAGATTGCCCTTCTATATTATCTACAATACCGTCATTATCAGCATCTATATCCACATAATTTGCATTTCCATCTGTATCTGTACTTGTAGGATTTGCCGTAGTAGCTGCGGCGGTATCATTTGATTCGATAGTATTAGCAAGGCCATTAGATCCAAAATCTGCTGGTACACCATCTATAATGCCATCTTGATTTGCATCTACTGCTCCATTATCTAGTTGTCCAGACTCAACTAAATCTGTAATTCCATCGTTATCACTGTCTAAATCCAAATGATTAGGAACCCCATCTCCGTCAAAATCAAAAACAGGATCCAATGTATCACAAATCCCATCTAGATTACCATCTATACAAACAGGTGCGGTTCCACTTCCATTATTATCGAAATCTTGATAGTTAGGAATACCATCATTATCCGCATCTATAGAAGGGTTGACTCCTAATGTATTTTCTACTGTATCCAAAATCCCATCGTTATCATCATCGATATCTGCGAGATTTCCTATCCCATCATTATCTGTATCTAATGTTGTAAATATTATGGTAAGAGAAGATGTGGATGTGGTACAACTTGTTAATGAATAATCAAATATATAAGTCCCATCGGTTAGTGTATTTGTATCTACTGTTCCCGAAGAAGAATCAAAGCTACCTCCTGGATTATCACTTGCTCCGTTAAGGCTCCAAATACCAAATGGTTCTGGAGTTCCTAAAAGATTGGATAGTAGATTTATTGTACCATCGCCTATAGTCGCATTAATTGTATTGTTTATACCAGAATTTGGCGACGCCTGAACCGAAACTGTTACAGAAGTGATAGCATTACTAACACATGGTGCCGTTGCAGCAACTGTATAATCAAAAGTGTATATACCTCCTGTTGCTGGATCATATGTTGCGGCTCCTGCATTAAAATCACCTCCTGGATTATCAGGAGAAGACCCCGAAACACTCCAGATTCCTCCAACATCAGCACCTGTGATCAAAGAATTAAGATTAACTACTGTATCTCCAGCGCAGGCAAATTCATCTGTTCCAGTACCAGAATTAGGTGGGTCATTAACTGTAATTTGTACTATATCTTCTGTAGCACAACTAACCCCATTATCTCCTACTATCCTAAACCAAGTAGTTTCATTAACTATCCTTGATGGTGTTAATGTACTATTTTCAAAAGCTCCTGACCAAGGTCCGGCTGGACCTGTTGTACTATATGACCATTCGTATCCTCCTGCTCCTCCAACACCAATACCATCAGATAATGATATTGAATTATCAACACCCGGAGTTGCTGGTGTAAAAGGCACTACATAAATTGAAGCGGAAGCTGGCGTACATGAATTATCGCTTATTCCAACAGATATTGAACCACTGGTATATGTGACAACATTGCCTAATCCGTCATCGAATATTATTGTAGCACCATCTAATGTACCTGTATCCGCTCCTACGCAATCATAAATCTGGACTGCCCACCCTCCTGTTCTAGCATCAAAACCAATGAAAGGAGACCAATCAATGGCAAAAGTTCCAGTACCATCAAAATATTGATCATGAGTCCCTGTTAGAGGTGCTGGTTGTGCACAAAAATTAAATACACTTCCAACTGCATCATTTGTAAATGTTAAATTAGTTACATTATCACCAGAATTACAAGTGTTCCCTTGGTTTGGCCCTAAGGTAACTGTAGTATTTCCATCGGGAGCAACTGCAAAAAATCCAAGGTCAGAAACATAAGTGTGCGTGGCATCAAATGTTACACTAATCTCTGTTGTAGCAGTAATAGGAAATGGTCTTGGTACCGGATCATAATATGTGTATACCGGATTGGTAACGGTACCGGCACCTGCCAAATTTACAGTATCTCCTGAACATGCATTTTGTGGCGCACCCGCATCCATAACTAAAGATGAATTCCAAATCCATGCTCTACCCTCTTCTACCGTACCTCCATCATTTCTTACTATAAGATATCCTCCATCGGCCAAACCTGTCTGTACAGGAGTTGAACCTAAGGCAAAAGCGTCGTATGAATTACTAGTAGGGTTAAAAATATACCAATCATATATGGTTCCCGCTGATCCGGCAGGACAAACTAATTCTCCTGATCCAGAATCAAAAACAAATATTGGATCGTCAGAATTTGCTGATTGTAATGGATTTGCATACGCAGTAACCAGTTCTCCACAAGCCGAAGGAGAAGTAAGTGCTATTTCTGTATTACTCATCTTAATAACGACTACAGTTGTTGAAGCATTACTACATGGTGACGGTCCCGTTACATCATACCTAAAAATACTTCCTCCTAAAGGTAGAGTAGCTTCATCTACTATACTACCAGCTAACGCCCCTGTAGCATTTACATCCACCCATGTACCGCCTGCGTCTTCAGTACCATCTAAACCTGTAAATAAATCTGTTGGTCCATCACCTACAAAAATTATTAGTTGACCATTAGTAGATCCCGATCGCGGACCTCTTGTTATAGGAAAGGATCCAGTAGCTATATTAGAGGTACCTCCATAAAAATCTGTTATCTGAATATCAATCAATCGATTTACTCCTGTGGTTGGATTTACCAAATTATTTAGATAAAAAATATCATCCAATACTTGTCTAAATTCTGATATTGTAGCATTACCATCATTAGTGATTGTTAAACTAGTAGTATTATTTCCAGAAACCAAAATACCAGTAAATCCTCCTGTCATAGTAAGTTCTTCCTGACCGATATCCTGTTCATTTGTAAGTGTAACTGTCATAGACTGAATTCCATGTGGAGCTACCAAATCTGAAGTTGCACCTGTATTGGTATTATCCAATGGCTCCCATCCCGTGGAACAAGCAGTAGAATTAATATCAATTCCTCCAGCTCCCGTAACATTTGTTGTGTCTAATCTTAACCATGGATTTGGTGATAAATCCATTGTAAATGGTTCTCCAGAAGCGGCTTCTGTGGCATCAGTAGTATAATATTCTACCGATAAAGTAGTTATTGCGATATTACTCTCTACTGTCCAGTATGTTCCTGCAGTAGTGATTGTACTTTTAGAACCTATATGAATTTCTGAAGTATTATTATTACTTATAAAATGTCCTTCTTGGGGATTTGTTAAGCTTCCGGAAAATAAAGCGCCCACATCGGGGCTAGAAATTTTTATATTTTCAGTTCTAATAAGGTTACTATGTTCCTGAGAACTCAAAATAACATGCACAGGTTCACTAAATGTATAAGTATAAGTATTACCCGAAACTCCAACTGTAGTTCTGGCATTATTAAAACTATTTGCCAAAGTTGAGCTTGGCGCAACTGCATTAACTGCTCCCCCTACACTCGATGAAGATGATCTAGTGATATCAACTGTTACAATAGTTACCCCATCTCCTATCGAAGACAAACTACTCGTCTGAAAATTATTCTCTGGAACTGTACCCGACAAAGACCCCCAAGTAGTAACCACCTGAGCATTTATCTGACTACCAAGAAATAAAAAGAAAATGAAAAAGAAAAATGGTCTCTTTTTACAATGTAAGATTTGAGTAAAATTTATCATAAACTTGTATTATTTAGATAACAAAGGGTAAATAGTCTTGAAAAATAAATTATTCGAAATTAACATGTATTTTTGTTAAAAAAATCAAAAACAACGTTAACGGTATCATTTCTATCGATGAAATACCATTTCTAATCGATAATCGGTTTCCTCTCTACTAACAAAATATCTTGGTTTTTTTGTTATTCATACGCAAACTCCTCTCTTTATGAAGGTTAGATCTCAAAAGAAATCTATATGCATATTTGTCATCGAAATTAGCAGTGATTTTTCCTGTTTTTCTCTGTATATTATGATAGTTTTTATCTTCTATTAACACTGAAGAAGTTTCTAAAAAGGAGTACGCTATAAAAGAATACGCTCCTAATAAAATGGTAATCATCCCTGTTAGAAATAGTGCTTTATAATTAAGTGGGTTATCAACTTGCTTTTGAATGCAACTTGTGTAGATATTCTGAATGAAAGAAGATATATCTTTTGATATAAAAAAAAGGAACCTCATAATGGTGGTTTAGTTTAAAATTATCGTTATTCAAATCCTTACAATTGCTGGCTCGCCAAAAGTTTTATAATTGCTGGATTGTTTTTTAGCTATTCGTTATTGTTAATTCATTTTTGATATTTTTAGTATAAAACTCTATTCTCTTATTAATTCAAAATAGAAAATAACATTATTTATACTATATATGGGTAAGAAAAACATGGGAATGTAATTATACAATTTTAACAATAGTATCGTTAGGTATTAAAAAAGAAAATACATCAACAAGATGAAATAGGAAATATATTTATTAAATGTAATTTTTTATATACGCAACAATAATTTTAATAATAATGACTTATATCATGTTTTTCTTAACATTATAAATTTATATATAAATCCTTAATTATAAATACATTAAAAACTCAAAATAAATATGGTTTTACCATAACAAATGCAGTGTGATTGGCTATTGATACAAGAATAGGGATGGATTTTAAGAAATTGTAATAGATATTATCTCACCTATTCTTTGAATTATACACAGTAACACATTCTTTAACAGAAAGTTAAAACGACAACCAGGGTGTAATGTTATTTTGATTAAAAGAAACGAGGTGTTAACATTCTATTGTATTTTTTGAAGAGCTCGAATCTGAGAAAGACCTCATAACTCCCATCATTAAATTGACTCTGACCTAACTCGG
>NZ_OMKA01000024.1 GCF_900299525.1 Aquimarina sp. Aq78
CGAACAGAGAAGTTAAGCCCGTTAGCGCCAATGGTACTACAATCGTGGGAGAGTAGGTCGCCGCCTTCCTTGAAAACCCTTCATAATATTATGAAGGGTTTTTTTATGCTTAAAAATCAGCTCAAAATACTTCAGAAAATAGAGTAATCATACAATAGGATAGAGCCATTTGAAAAAATCAAAGTTCGCAGTTCATACAGATAGAAAAAAAGAAATACACAGTCCTTTTTAACTATGAGCTTTTCTGTTATATTTAAAGAATGTAATAGAAAAACTAAACATCATGAATACACACAAGTCTAGACGAAACTTTATTAAAAAAACAGCAATAGCAGGGGCTGGTATTTCTGTACTACCTAACTTAACTTTTGGCAATAAAGGATATAGTCAAAAAGAAAAACTTAAATTAGGATTAATTGGTGTTGGTCTAAGAGGAACAAATCATTTAAGAAATGTTCTTTTAAGAGATGATGTGTTAGTAACAGCAATTTGTGATATTGATCAGACTCGGATAGATCTTTCTTTAGAAGCAATCAATAAAGCAGGGGAAACTAAACCAAAAGTATTCGGTAAAAATGAGTATGACTACAGAAATTTACTAAGCCTAGAGGATGTAGATGCCGTAATTATATCTACTCCCTGGTTATGGCATACCAGAATGGCCAAAGATTCAATGACAGCTGGTAAATACACAGGTCTGGAAGTTTCTGCGGCAAATACTCTTGAAGAATGTTGGGATTTGGTAAATACCCATGAAGCTACTGGTGCACATCTTATGATTTTAGAAAACGTTAATTATAGACGTGATGTCATGGCAGTCTTAAATATGGTTAGACAAAATGTGTTTGGGGAGTTGGTGCATTTTAGATGTGGATATCAGCATGATCTGAGATTTGTGAAATTAAATGATGGAAAAACAGCATATGGAAAAGGAGTAGAGTTTGGTGAAAAAGGTATTTCAGAATCAAAATGGAGAACACAACATTCGGTAGCAAGAAACGCAGATGTATACCCTACTCATGGTGTTGGACCAATGGCTACAATGTGTAATATTAATAGAGGAAATCGTTTTTCATCTATTACATCTAATGCAACCAAAGGCATAGGTTTACACAATTATATTGTAAAAAATGGAGGAGAAAACCATCCAAATGCAAAAGTTAAGTTTAAACAAGGAGATGTTATTACTTCTACTATTGAGACTACAATGGGAGAAACCATTATAGTTACTCATGATTGTAATTTACCTCGCCCTTATTCATTAGGGTTTAGAGTACAGGGAGCCAACGGACTATGGGAGGTTGATGGAAACAGAATATACATAGAAGGAAAATCTGAATCACATAAATGGGACCAGGCAGACGAATGGCTGGCAAAATATGACCACCCTTTATGGAAAAAATATGGAGAACATGCTATGGGTGCCGGTCATGGTGGGATGGATTTTTTTGTGATTAATGCCTTTGTGCAATCTGCAAAACAAAATATTGCACCGCCATTAGATGTTTATGATGCGGCTGCATGGAGTGCAATTACACCATTATCAGAAGTTTCTATAGAGAATAATGGAGAACCGCAGGATTTTCCTGATTTTACAAGAGGAATGTGGCTCAAAAGAAAACCTTACAACTGGATTAAAGACACCTATTAATTTGGGTAGAGATCATGGAGTTGATTTACTGTAAAACACAAAATATTTAAAAGTAATTTTGAAAAAAATAAACATAATATCTCCGGGAAGAACTTGCCTGTTTGGAGATCATCAGGATTATCTCGGATTACCCGTTATTGCATGTGCGATAGATAAATATATCAAACTAAACGCTATTGAAAATACAACCACTCTTTTCAAGATAAAATTACCTGATATTGGAGAAGAAAGAGATATTCTGATACATGAAAAGTTTAAGCACATTGAGCACAGGGATTATTTTGCTTCATCTCTTAGAGTACTTCGACGATATGGGTGTATTCCTAATAAAGGTTATGATGTGAAAATACAAGGAGATTTACCGCTTAATGCTGGAGTTTCTAGTTCTTCTGCACTAATCGTAGCATGGGTAAGGTTTTTGTTGGAAGCATTCGGTGCAAACCAGGAAGTAACCCCAATATTGGTTTCAAGAATAGCGTATGAGGCCGAAGTTCTGGAACATAATGAGCCCGGAGGGTTAATGGATCAGTACTCGATTGGCTTAGGTGGAGTTTTGTTTATTGATACTAGTGAGAAAGCATCATATGAAACGATACAGGATACTGTGCCGGGATTAATCGTGGGAGAATCCGGAGTAAAAAAGGAAACAATCGGTACACTGGGGGATCGAAAAGAAAAAGCACTAAAGGCAATAGAATATGTGACACTTAAAAAACCTGATTTCAGTATAAAATCTACATTGCCTGAAGAGTATGATAAATATGAAAAATATATTCCATCTGATTTGAAGCCATATTTCTTTGCTGCACTAAAAAATCATTCTATAACGCTTGAAGCTTTACAAGAATTTAAAAAGGAAGACCCTGATATGAAGTATTTAGGGAATTTGATGAATCAACATCATCTTATTCTAAAAGATATTCTTAAAATAACTGTTCCTGTAATAGATAAAATGGTAGATAGTGCAATCAAAGCTGGAGCTTATGGAGTTAAAATTGTTGGATCAGGCGGAGGAGGCAGTATTGTGGCTATAGCTCCAAAAGATAAGGAGCAACAAGTTGTAGAAGCTATTAAACGAGAAGGTAAAACAGCTTATATTGTAAATGTAGACTCTGGAGCAAGAGTTGTTTAAAGCAAGGAGAAATTATGCATGAAAATTTAATCATTTTGGCAGGAGGTGCATCCTCGCGAATGAAAAAAGCAATAAAAACCGGATTGAGTACCGACTTAACAGCGCAAGCTAATACGCGATCAAAATCTCTTATTAGTATAGATGCAACGGGGAGACCTGTGATGGATTACCTTTTGTATAATGCTAAACAGGCAGGGTATAAACATATATTTATTGTTATTGGAGAAAAAGAAAACCTCATAAAAGAGTTTTATGGAGATAACTCTGGTGGAAATGGTTTTTACGGCCTCACTATTAACTATGCAATACAATATATCCCAAAAGATAGAGAAAAACCTTTTGGAACAGCAGATGCTCTTCATCAGGCAATCACACAATACCCAGAATTAAATGACCAAACCTATACTGTTTGTAATAGTGATAATTTGTATTCTGAAACTGCTTTAAAAGCTTTACGGAATACCGATCATGCAAATGCTTTTGTGAGTTATGATAGAGATGCATTACAATTTAGTTTGCAACGGATAGCCCGATTTGCCCTGGTATCTTTGGATGAAGAAGGATTTTTGAAAAATATAATAGAAAAACCATCAGTCGAAGACAGTGAATTCTATAAAGATAGATTTGGTAAACTTCGGGTGAGTATGAATATTTTCAAATTTGATGGAGCAACGTTTAAGGAGTATGTAGAGAATTGCCCTGTTAATGAAAAAAGGAATGAAAAAGAACTCCCTACAGCTTTATTAAATATGGTAAAGGAACATCCAACATCAGTTATTGGGATACCAGTATCAGAACATGTGCCGGATCTAACATCAAAAGAGGATATTGCTATCCTTAAAGAATATATAGAGAAACACTATGTCAATATGGATTGGAACCGATAAGACGTTTCGTATAATCTTTAAAAAAAGGTTAATCATAAAAGTTCACCTTATCTAGATGAACCTTTTGATGTTTAATATTCTTTGTATGTTTGTCTAAAATTTTGTTAAAATTGATTCTTATTCCTGATTAGAATACATATGAAAGCCATCTACTCGTTTGTTGTATTCGGATGTTTTATGTCTACTTTGTATTCTATGCAAGAACTAAAAGCAGAACAGAATACCTTTAAAGATTCATTACAAAATAAAACATTAAGAGAATTAGCAATTAAATTTTGGAAAGGGAAAGACCTTGATTCTGTTTATAAGCGAAAACTTGCGGATACTTATATTTCTAAAGCGAAAAAACAGATTAATAAAGAGAGGATAGCCGATGGATATCAAATGTTTCTTTCTATCTACAAAAAGCAACCTGAGATATCATTACAGTACGCAGACTCTATAATAGAAGTAACAAAAAAGTTACAAAATAACCATTATCCTTCCACAGGATATATGATAAAAGGAAATATATTAAGTACAATAGAACAACATGATGCAGCATTAGAAGCATATTTAGTTGCTAAAAAATATGCAGAAAGGAATAGCAATAAACGACAATTAATTGGTTTAAAACATAATATTGCATTGTTAAAAACCATCCTGGGAAAAGAGAAAGAAGCACTATTGGTGTATAAAGAGAATTATAATTATTTAATGAAACAGGAGAATAGTGTTTTAAGACGTAGTCAGATTTATATAGCTACGTTGTATAAATTGTCTGATAGTTATAATCGACTTAAGTACTATGATTCGGCATACTTTTATCTTAAGAAAGGAATAAAAGCTAGTCTGTCTAATACTTATAAGCATCATTACCCGAATCTTTTATTTGCATACGGAATCAATAGTTATTATAGAGAAGAATACCAATCGGCTATCGATAGTTTGGATAAAGCATTGATTTTATCTGAAGAAGATGTTAATGATGTAAATGTAAGAAAAGGGTATCTATATTTGGGGAAAACCTATTTGCAGCTAAAAGAAGAACAAAAAGCATTTCAATATTTAAAAAGAGTAGATGAAATTACTAATGAGTCAAACTATAGATTAGAAATAGGAGAAACATTTACATTATTGCTTGATCATTATAAAAAGAATAAAGATCAAAGGAATCAGTTAGAAATAATGAAAAAACTGTTACGGTATGAAAGCATCTCTAATATAAAATATAGCCGATTAAATAACTCCATTGTAAAAAAGTACGATATACCACAGTTGATCAAAGATAAAGACCACTTGATAAGTGAAATGAGAAATGACAATAAAGTTTTAATTTATAAGTCAATAGCTTTTGGTGTCTTTTTGATCATAATTGTAAGTTCTTTATATATTTATTTTTCTAAGAAAAGAAAAAATAATTACAAAGTTCAATTAAACAAGGAGGTAGAAAAGGTTAAAGTTTTAGAGAATACAGAGGTGAAGATTGTGAAATCAAGTAAGGATTTTTCAACTAAATTGAAAAAAGAAATACTTGAGAAGTTGAACGATTTTGAACATAATAAAGAGTATTTAAAAAACGATCTCACTTTAAACAAGGTTTCGAAAAACTTAAAAACAAATTCTACCTATTTATCCAAGGTGATTAACGTGGAGAAACAAAAGAATTTTGCAAATTATATTAATGATTTACGGATTGAATATTGTATTCAACAGATAGAACAAAATAAAAAATTTAAACATTACTCAATCAGGTCAATGGCAAAAGAAGTTGGTTTTAATAATATACAATCTTTTGCTAAAGCTTTTTCTAAACAAAAAGGATGTAACCCAGCAGAGTT
This sequence comes from Aquimarina sp. Aq78, assembly GCF_900299525.1. Lineage (GTDB taxonomy): Bacteria > Bacteroidota > Bacteroidia > Flavobacteriales > Flavobacteriaceae > Aquimarina. The sequence continues at coordinate 5,491 of NZ_OMKA01000024.1, forward strand.
TATGAAAAGGTATGTTAATTAGTTTGGGATACTTGTTTTTGTAGAGAAATAAGGTAAAGATTTATAAATCTTTACCTATAAATGATTTTTAATAGATGCTACAAGATTGTTTCTTCATTACTTTTGATGTATTCATTAATACAAGAGAAACCATGAAAAGAAAGAATAAAATTAAAATCAATCTTCAAAAAATTAAAATAACAAAATTAGATAACCCAATGAAATATGATATAAGGGGCGGTGGTTTTCAAGAAATCGATAAAACGATACATAATCTTTGTAATAGTGATGGTTGTGATTCTATAGTCCCTTGTGAATCTAAAGGACTATTAATTTGAAAATGGTAATGATCAAACTAATCTAAGCTAAAATAAATAACACAAAAGCCCAAACTACAGATCATAGTTTGGGCTTTTTTATTAGAGAGTTTTAACTAATTAATCTCTAAGAATACTTCTTGAAATTACAATTTTTTGTATTTCGCTGGTACCTTCATATATCTGTGTGATTTTTGCATCTCTCATTAATCGCTCTACATGATATTCTTTAACAAAACCATTACCACCATGAATTTGTACAGCTTCTATACTAACATCCATTGCAGCTTGAGACGCAGCTAGTTTTGCCATAGCTCCTGATAAGTCATAGTTTTCGTGGTTGTCTTTATCCATTGCTGCTTTATAAACTAACATACGGGCAGCTTCAATCTGTACATGCATGTCGGCAAGTTTAAAAGCAATGGCCTGATGATTCATGATTTCTGTACCAAAAGCTTTACGAACCTTAGCATATTCTTTTGCTAATTCATACGCTCCAGCCGCAATTCCTAGTGCTTGAGCAGCAATTCCTATACGACCTCCAGCCAATGTTTTCATTGCAAACTTAAATCCAAAACCATCTTCGCCAATTCGGTTTTCCTTAGGAACTTTTACATCATTAAATATAAGCGAATGTGTATCACTACCTCGTATTCCTAATTTATCTTCTTTTGGTCCAACTTCAAATCCTTCCCAACCTTTTTCAACAATAAATGCGTTGATACCTTTATGTCTTTTTTCTCTATCTGTTTGAGCAATAACCAAGTAATAATCAGCAGAATTACCATTAGTAATCCAGTTTTTTGTTCCGTTTAGGATATAGTGATCGCCTTTATCAATGGCAGTAGTTTTTTGAGAAGTAGCATCACTACCAGCTTCAGGTTCAGATAGACAAAAAGCGCCTATTGATTCTCCTGTAGTAAGCTTGGTTAAATATTTTTCTTTTTGCTCAGCATTTCCAAAGGTATCAAGGCCCCAACATACCAAAGAATTGTTTACAGATACAATTACAGAACAAGAAGCATCTACTTTGGATAACTCTTCCATTGCCAAAACATAAGAAATGGTGTCCATTCCGCCACCACCATACTCTGGAGAAGCCATCATTCCTAAAAATCCAAGTTCCCCCATTCTTCTTACTTGTTCTTTAGGGAATTCTTGTTTGTTATCACGTTCGATTACACCGGGTAATAGTTCTGTTTTAGCAAAATCACGAGCTGCGTCGCGTATCATTAACTGCTCTTCGGATAATTTGAAGTCCATAATTTTCTTTATAATTTACTGTGCGTGCATAACACGAAATTTTCACTTTCAATGAAAATAAATCGAGATAATCACGATTTTGTTATTAATACCACAAATATAAGCTATAATATGATAGTTTTACTGTTTTTTTGATTTTTTGAGATAATCATTTTTTAGGATAAAGTTTAAAAGATTTTTATAAGGGATGTAAAAATACCATGGATTATTTTTTTTGAAGTAAAAAAACTGCTGCTTAATTACCATAATTTTATTTTTATTTAAGCTTTTGCATGTTTAGTTTTTTATATTTGTGAAGTCGCATTTTGACTATAATTCGATTTATTGTAATATCTGGTAATATGGCTCAACTCTAACCTCCGTAATGGAGGATTATTTAATTAAAAAGATAGGATAAAATGAGTATGTTGTTTTTTAAAATGGTTTTTTTAAAAACAATTGGTTATTCAATAAATTGAAATTTTAAGAATGAAAGAGTTATTAAATAAATACGAGAATAAAACACCCGAGATAGTTTTTAATTGGAAAGATGCAGAAACTGAAGCAGAAGGGTGGACAGTTATAAATTCATTGAGAGGTGGTGCCGCCGGTGGAGGAACCAGAATGCGCAAAGGATTAGATATGAATGAGGTTCTTTCTTTGGCAAAAACAATGGAGGTCAAATTTACAGTGTCTGGCCCTGCAATAGGAGGAGCCAAGTCAGGTATTAATTTTGATCCAGATGATCCCCGCAAAAAAGGAGTTCTTAAACGATGGTATAAAGCTGTATCTCCTTTATTAAAGAGCTATTATGGTACAGGAGGAGATCTTAATGTAGATGAGATCCATGAGGTTATACCTATAACCGAAGAATGTGGAGTTTGGCACCCTCAAGAAGGAGTATTTAATGGTCATTTTCAACCAACTGAAGCTGATAAAATAAATAGAATAGGACAACTGCGCCAGGGTGTTATTAAAGTATTAGAAAATACTATGTTTTCTCCCGATGTTACCAAAAAATATACTGTGGCAGATATGATTACAGGATATGGGGTTGCAGAAGCTGTGCGACATTATTATACTATTTATGGCGGTGAAGTAAAAGGAAAAAAAGCAGTAGTACAAGGTTTTGGTAATGTAGGATCTGCAGCAGCATATTATCTTTCTGAGATGGGAGCAAAGATTGTTGGGATAATTGATCATGCCGGAGGACTCATAAATGAAGATGGTTTCTCATTTGAAGAAATAAAACAATTGTATTTAAATAAAAGAGGAAATAAGCTGTATAGTGAACAACGTATTCCTTTTGATGAAATGAATGAGAAAATATGGTCTTTACAAACCGAAATCTTTGCTCCTTGTGCAGCATCTAGATTGATTACTAAAGATCAAATTACCAAAATGATTGATTCTGGTTTAGAAGTTATTTCATGTGGAGCCAATGTACCTTTTGCAGATAGCGAAATATTTTTTGGTCCAATAATGGAATATACCGATGAACGAGTAAGCCTGATTCCCGATTTTATTTCTAATTGCGGAATGGCAAGAGTCTTTGCTTATTTTATGGAGCGAAAAGTACAGATGACTGATGAAGCTATTTTTAAAGATACTTCAGAAACCATAAAGAAAGCGATTCAGGATACTTATAACGAAAAACAAACAGAAACTAATATCAGTAAAACAGCGTTTGAGATAGCTCTTAGGCAGCTGATATAATATTAATTGTATTAACCGAGTAAAACTATGTTCAAGTATTTTTTAGGGAGCAGTCCGAAATGGTTTAAAACCGTAATGATCGGATTTTTAATTTTTAATGTATTTTCTTATTTCCTTTTAGGGCCAATGGTAACTGCATGGTTGTTTATTGGGGAGTTTATTTTTACCCTTGCAATGGCACTTAAATGCTACCCGTTACAATCAGGAGGGCTATTGGCAATAGAAATTTTGGCATTAAATCTCACCACACCAAAAAAAGCATATCATGAAATAGATCAGAACTTAGAGGTAGTTTTACTATTAGTTTTTATGGTTGCAGGGATTTATTTTATGAAGCCCTTGCTAATGTATATTTTTAGTAAAGTATTTACTAAAATAAAATCTAAGATGGTATTGTCGCTATTGTTTGTATTTCTGGCGGCAATACTTTCTGCATTTTTAGATGCTTTGACAGTAACGGCTGTTTTAATAAGTGTTACTGTAGGGTTTTATGGAGTATATCACAAAATTCATTCTGGGTCTGGAGATTTTGATGAGAGTGGGGTTTTGGATAGAAAAGAATTAAGTGGAGAAACCTTAGAACAGTTTAGAAGTTTCTTAAGAAGTTTGGTGATGCATGGGGTTGTAGGAACAGCGCTGGGAGGTGTATGTACCTTGGTGGGTGAACCACAAAACTTACTTATCGGAGAACGATTGGGGTGGGATTTTATACAATTCTTTTTGAAAATGGCACCAATTTCAATACCCGTCCTGGGAGCAGGGTTGCTTACAACAATGGTTTTAGAAAGTACAAAATCATTCGGTTTTGGAGCAAAATTACCAGAAGTTGCCAGAAAAATTATAGAAAGCTATACAGAAGATGAAGATGCAAACAGATCTGATAAATCTAAATATGGATTAATCGTTCAAGCAGTATCTGCAGTACTTTTGATTATTGGTTTAGCATTGCATCTGGCACCAGTTGGTCTTATAGGCTTAGCATTAATTATTGTTCAGACTGCCTTTATGGGAATTACAGAAGAACATCAATTAGGAAAAGCTTTTGAAGAAGCACTTCCGTTTACAGGTTTGATTGTGGTTTTCTTTGTTATAGTAGCCATGATACATGACCAACATCTTTTTACACCAATTATTGATTGGGCATTATCCTTAGATCCGGGCCAGCAACCTTCTATGTTTTATGTGGCTAATGGAGTCTTATCAATGATTAGTGATAACGTTTTTGTCGCAACAGTATATATAGGAGAAGTAGAACAAGCGTTTAATAATGGAGCAATATCACGAGAACAGTTCGAAAAATTAGCAATTGCAATTAATACAGGAACAAATTTGCCTAGTGTTGCAACACCTAATGGTCAAGCGGCGTTTTTATTTTTACTAACCTCTTCCTTGGCACCGTTAATTGGATTGTCATATACTAAAATGGTAAAGATGGCTTTTCCATATACAATAGTACTCGGAGGTATTGGTTTATTAGGAATTATATATATATTATAAGAATAAAGAATATACTTAACCTACAGAAATAACGTTAGTATACTAACACTAAATTAACAAAATCAAAATGACATATTTACCAATGTTTGGTGCTTTAGCCCAGAATACCCCAGAAATTGATCCGCAAGTAGAAGAGAATACATTGTCCATCATGGACCTTTTACTTAGTGGTGGAACAGGAGCAATCGTAATCATATCGATTCTTTTTGTATTACTGTTTGTCGCAGTTTATATTTATTTTGAAAGAATTTTTGCAATTAAAGCAGCTTCAAAATATGATGAAAGCTTTATGGATAAGATTAGAGATAGCGTAGTGAGTGGTAAAATTGAAGCCGCAAAAATTTTATGTGCACAGACGAATAATCCTATAGCAAGGTTGACCGAAAAGGGAATTTCGAGAATAGGTCATTCATTAGAAGATATTAATAAAGCAATCGAAAACGCTGGTAGACTTGAAGTATATAAACTAGAAAAAAATGTTAGTATTCTTGCTACAGTAGCAGGAGCTGCTCCTATGATTGGTTTTTTAGGAACAGTAATAGGTATGATTATTGCATTCCATAACTTAGCATCAAGTTCAGGAACAGCAGATATGGGTGTTTTGGCCGAAGGTATTTATACGGCAATGACAACAACTGTTGGTGGATTAGTGGTTGGGATTGTAGCTTATATAGGATATAATCATTTGGTGGTTCGTACAGATAAAGTGATCCACAGTATGGAAGCTAATGCTGTAGATTTCTTAGACTTGTTAAACGAACCTGCGTAATATGAATTTAAGAGGAAGAAATAAAGTTAGTCCAGAGTTTAGTATGTCTTCTATGACAGATATTGTGTTTCTGTTATTAGTTTTCTTTTTACTAACCTCTCCTGCGATTACTCCAGAAGCCTTGGATTTAATATTACCAAAAGCTAAAGGAAAGAGTTCTAATGTTCAGAATATATCGGTAAGTATTACTAATAAATTGCAATACTATATCGATGAAGAACGTATTAGTCAAAGTAGTTTAGAATCTACATTATTATCGCGATTACAAGGAAAAAATGAACCTACTATTATTCTAAGAGCAGAAGAAGGAGTTCCTATAGAAAAGGCAGTTAGTGTAATGGATATTGCAAATAGAAATAAGTTTAAAGTAATATTAGCCGTTAGGCCCGAATAAAAATGATAAAGCTAGATACAAGACATAAAAAGAAATCCTTTGTGCTTACCATACTGGTGCATATTGCGATTATCTTTTTATTGTTTTATCTAAGCTTAAATTATATGGAGCCTGAAGAAGAAAGTGGTATTGCTGTAAACTTTGGTACTACAGCAACTGGTTCGGGTAAAATTCAACCCAACGAACCTATTAAATCATCACCCAGGCAAACGACTCCCGAAACTACGTCGTCAACTCCAGAGCCACAAGAGGAATCTCCTCAAATAAAAGATAAAGTGGTAACTCAGGAACTTGAAGATGCCCCGGTAATAGAAAAAAAGCCAAAAAAGAAACCTAAAAAGAAAACAGAGAAGCCTAAAGAAAAACCTAAACCTTCAGATCAGAAGCCTTCAAAAAATACAACAAAAGAAAAACCAGTTAAAATAGTAGAAGAAAAAAAACCAGATCCAAAACCGGATAAATCTACTCTTGATATCCTAAATAGTTTTTCTAATGGTCCAAAGAATGATGGTAAAGCAAAAGGAGGAGAAGGGGATGATAGATCACCAGGGGATAAAGGAAGCCCGGATGGAGATCCTAATGCCAAATCATACTACGGAACCGGAAAAGGATTAGATGGAGATGGTAACTATCGATTAGGTGGTAGAAAGGCTCTTAATAAAGAGAAATTTGTTCAGGATTGTAATGAGTCGGGTATTGTTGTGGTAAAAATAGAAGTTAATCAAAGTGGAAAAGTGATTAGAGCTACCCCAGGGGTTAAAGGAACTACCAATAGTGCTTCATGTTTAATGGGGCCAGCAAAAAGAGCAGCTTTGGCTACACGATTTAATAGTGACTCTAAGGCTCCGGCAAAACAAGTAGGAACAATTATTTATCAGTTTAAACTTTCTGAATAATACAAAGAATGAACTATAGGGAAACCCTCGATTGGATGTTTACCCAATTACCAATGTATCAACGCCAGGGAGCTAGTGCATACAAAGTAGATCTTCACAATACGATACAATTAGCAGCATATCTAGAAAACCCCGAAACCAAATTTAAGAGCATACATGTGGCCGGAACTAACGGTAAAGGCTCTACTAGTCATATGCTGGCTTCAATACTCCAGGAAGCAGGATATAAAGTAGGATTATATACTTCACCGCATCTAAAAGATTTTAGAGAACGTATCCGAATTAACGGAGCTACCATATCTGAAGAATATGTGATTGATTTTATTTCAAAACATCAATCCTATCTAGAGTCGAATCAACTTTCTTTTTTTGAAATGACCGTAGGAATGGCATTTCAGTGTTTTGCAGAAAATCAGGTAGACATTGCTGTGATAGAAGTAGGGCTTGGAGGGAGATTAGATTCTACAAATATTATTACTCCAGAAATTTCTGTGATTACTAATATTGGATTAGATCATACTCGTTTTCTGGGAGATACTTTAACTGCAATAGCTTCAGAAAAAGCAGGGATCATTAAAGAGGGTATACCAGTCGTTATTGGAAGAAATGAAGAAGAGACTTCAAAAGTTTTTATAGAGGTTGCTAAAGCATCCGGTAGTCCTCTGTATTTTGCTGAAGATTGTAACTGTACAGTATATCCATCTGATCTAAAAGGAAGTTATCAAAGAGAAAATATAAGGACCGTTTTGCAAACCATAGATTTGATCAAATCAAATGGATGGAACATATCTGAAAATGATATTAAAAAAGGACTTCTGGATGTTGTGAAGAATACTCATTTGTTAGGGAGGTGGCAAATATTACAAAAAAGACCTAAAGTGATATGTGATACTGCGCATAACGAGGACGGGTTAAAAATGGTGATAAAACAGTTGGTTGAGGAAGAATGTGATCATCTTCATGTGGTATTAGGAGTGGTTGATGATAAAGATTTAGATATTATTTTACCATTATTTCCTGTACAGGCCAGATATTATTTTTCCCGACCTGATATTGTAAGAGGGCTTGATGAGAAAAAATTAAAAAAAGAAGCTTTAAAATTTAATCTAATAGGTAAAGATTATAAATCGGTGAAAGAAGCGTATGAAGCTGCTTTACAGAAGGCTACAGATAAAGATGTTGTTTATGTAGGAGGAAGCACATTTGTTGTTGCAGAAATAATTTAAATTTTCTTTAAAATTCTTTTGGTAGACTATAAAACTGTCTTATATTTGCATCCGCAATCGCAAGATAGCGGGCGCTTAGCTCAGTTGGTTCAGAGCACTTGGTTTACACCCAAGGGGTCAGGGGTTCGAATCCCTTAGCGCCCACCAAAAAGGAATCTTCATTTTTATAATGTTGATTCCTTTTTTATTTCTTACAAATTATTTGATAAAAACAATCGTACTTAAATATTGTATTTATGTAAATATTCTCGTTAATCTGAATAGGAAGAATTCTGTATTTTGGATTCTTTAGGAAGAACTAAAAGTTTTTGTAGTACTGATTATTTATGATAACAATATATATGAAATAGTAATGGGAAGTAGTAGAAAAACGAGTTTGTATTTAGCTATTTAATCCAAATATTTTAATGAACGTTTTTTAAATATTGAAATAAATAAAATAATTTTCTCATTTTTAAAACTATCTCTAATTTTTTGAAAAGCTATTCGCATTTGAGATTCAACAGTTTTCACAGATACATCTAATTTTTCTGCAATTTCTTTATACTTCACCCCATCTCTTTTATTTAGCAATAAAATCTGTTTGCAACGTGGAGGAAGCTCTTCAATAACTGCTAAAATCTTTTTTATCCTTAACTGTCGTTCAGTAGGATCATTGTGTTCGATTTGATTTTTTAAAACACTTAGTTTTAATTCATCGATTACCTTGTTTCTTATTTGATCTTTACGGTATTGATCAACATACAATCTGTAGCAAACTGTGAAAAGGTAATTTTTTAAAGAAGACTCTTCGGCTAAAATTTCTCGTTTATTCCATAAAATAATAAAAGAATTCTGAACAATATCCTTAGCTCTTTCTGTGTCGTATGTTAAAGTTGTTACATAAGCTAATAAAGGCTTATACAATTCATTGAAAATTAATTTAAATGCATCTTCATCATTTTTCTTAATTTTTAAAACCAAATTACTATCATTCATGCTAAATTCACCGTTATTCCTGAAATGTGAATTACAAATATGCAAAAAAAAAAAAGAATTTTCTTTTAAGGGTTTTTGGTAGACCATACGTTTAATCAATAAAGAATAGTAGTTAGTGTTGAAAAAAAAGCAGAAACTTGAAAAAATTAATTGAAAAATATTTGACCAATACAATTAGCTCATCTGAAATGATGGATTTATCCGATTGGTTAAGAAAAGATGAAAATAAAGAAACTTTTAAAGCACATATACTGCAATATTATGATCTAAATTATGCGTTACAAGATGTAGATGTTGAAAGTGAATATATGACATTGATGAAATCCATTAGTAAACAAAAAAATAGTTATAAAAAGTGGTATAAATGGGCTGCTATTTTTGTCGGTGTGATTGGACTTAGTAGTTTGTATGTCTTAAGCACCCATAATAAGGTGATTACGAAGGATAATGAGATTACTTTAAAATTAGAAAATGGGGATGTTAAAATTATTCGAGAGAATAACAATGAAAGAATAATAAATGAGGAAGGAACAATAGTGGGTGTATATCACGATGATAAACTCGAATATAAGAATACTAAAGTAAATGATAAAGAGCTTGTATATAATGAGCTATCTATTCCTTATGGTAAAAAACTACAACTTGTTTTATCCGATGGAACCATGGTTCATTTAAATGCAGGCAGTACATTAAAATATCCAGTGAAGTTTTTAAAAGGCAAAGATCGAAAAGTATTTTTCAGCGGTGAAGCATATTTTGTAATAGCAAAAGATAAACTACATCCCTTTATTGTAAATACCCAAGATGTAAATATTCAAGCTTTGGGGACTAAATTTAATGTTAATTCTTACAGAGAAGATAATGAAATGAATACTGTTTTGGTAGAAGGATCAGTTGGACTTTATAAAGTAGATGAGAAATTTGATACAAATACTTCTACTGTATTACAGCCAGGTTATAAATTTACCTGGGATAAATCTGAAGAGAGTATTGATGTAAAAGAGGTTGATGTTAGTGAGTACACTGCTTGGACTAAAGGAGAGTTATTATTTAAAATGAAACCATTTTCTGAAATTATTAAAATATTAGAAAGAAATTATGATGTCGTTATTACAAATAATTATAATTCCTTAAATGAAAAACGTTTTTTAGCAAAATTTGATACAGAAACTATAGAACAAATATTAATATCTTTTCAGAGTAGTGAAGATTTTTCTTTTACAATTGAAGAAAATAGAATAACAATAAATAGACGATAAATTTATTAACCAATAAACCAATAAACCAATAAACCAATAAACCAATAAACCAATAAACCAAATTAATGCCTATGATATAAACTTTTAATATAATTTATTAATAGAATAAAAAACGTATTGTAAAAAAAATCGAGAAATAGTGACATATTTCCCGATTATAGAATACGATTTAATCAATATGAATCATTTCGACATGAATCTTTATTATTAACTAAATCATCACAAAAATATGAAAAAATTCTTTACCTCAGGGGCATGTTTATATACCCCCCCTAAATTGAATTTAAAAATGAAACTAACACTGTTATTAACATTCATTTCTCTCTTTAAAATTCAGGCAGAATCATATTCTCAAAATACTAGGATTACCATTAATTTGGAATCTGTAAAAGTTATAGAGGTATTAGAGACTATAGAGTCGTTATCTGAGTTTAAATTTTTGGCAAATGAAAATGTGATAGATCAAAATCGTTTGGTTTCAATAAAAATGAAAAACAAACGAATCTATAAAATATTGAATCAATTATTTGAAAGTCAAGGAGTAACATATAAAGTTATAGATCGACAAATTATTTTAGTCAAAAATAAACTAAACAATAAGGCTGTTAAAAAGTTAATCCCAGAACCAGTTAAGGAAACAAGACAAGAAAAAGAAATCAATGGTACTGTAAAAGATCAACAAGGGATTCCATTAACAGGTGTAAATATAATTATATCAGGTACAACTAGAGGAGTACAAACAGATTTTGATGGAAGATATAGTATAAAAGCTTCAATAGGAGATGTATTAGATTTTTCATTTATAGGAATGAAAACAGTTTCAATTGCAGTAGGAGATTCATCAACTATTGATATCGTTATGGAAGATGACACTGCAAGTTTAGAAGAAGTAGTAGTAACTGCCTTAGGAATTAAAAGGGAGGCCAAAAAATTAGGATACTCAATACAAACGGTAGACGGCGAAGAATTAACAAAAGTTAGAAATGTTAATGTAGTTAATAATCTTGCAGGTAGAGTAACTGGTGTTCAGGTTAATCAAAACGGGACAGGTATAGGAGGATCTGCGTCGGTTACCGTTAGAGGTGTTACTTCATTAGTACCAGGACAAAACTCGGCGTTGATTGTTGTAGATGGTGTTGTTTTGGATGGAGGTAGTTTAGGAGAAGGAAGTTTTTCCGGAGGCCTGGATTATGGAAATGCATTATCCGATATAAATTCTGATGATGTTGAAAGTATTAACATTTTAAAAGGAGGGAATGCCACTGCACTTTATGGTTACAGAGGTTCTGCAGGGGTTATTGTAATTACAACAAAGAAAGGTAAAGCAGGCAGAATTAAAGTTGATCTTTCTTCTTCAGTGACTTTTGATAATGTATTAGTAGCCCCTAAACTACAGAATAGTTATGGGCAAGGTCGTTTTGATGCTGCTACAGGACAGTTGGTTTATGATATTACCAGACCCGGTAGTTGGGGACCTGCACTAGACGGTAGTCAGCAAACACGATTTGACGGTGTAGGTACTGCTCCTTACAGTGGTAATCCCGATGATTTTAAAGATTTTTATGGAACAGGTTTAACCATGATAAATTCTGTAGGCTTATCTGGAGGGTCTGAAATTATAGATTATAGATTGTCTTATTCTAATTTATTTAATAAGCCTGTTTTATCTGGGAGTGATTATAAACGTCAATCTTTGTCGTTAAATACAAATACCAATGTGACAGATAAATTAAAAGTACAAGCTAAAATTGCGTATGTAAAAAATACAGCAATTAATAGAGCTGATATAACAGATGGACAGGCAAATACAGTTCGAAGCTTGATTTTAAAACCTAGAAACATTTCTAATGCAGATTTAGAAGCCAATTATATTAATCCTGATGGTACACCAAATAATTTTGGAGGATCTTCATTTACAATGAATCCTTACTATGCAATCAACACTAAGTTGAATGAAGATACCAAAAACAGGTATACAGGATTAATAAGTGCAACATATAAACTTACCGATGATTTATCTGCTACTGCTAGATATTCTCAGGATCAAAGTAATTATGCAGCTTCTATATTCAAAGGTCGAGGGGTTTTTGATAATGCACCTTCAGGGCAATTAGTAGAAATCACACAGCAAACTACCACATCAAATTATGATTTCTTATTATCATATAATGGGTATTTAACAGAAAAAATATCTGTAAACTCAACTGTAGGATATAGTGGTTTTGAGAACAGAGCAAAATCTACAACTGTGCAAGCATCGGATTTATTAGATCCTTCACTTTTTTCAGTAAATAATTTTGGAACTAAAGGAGCTAGTACGAGATTAAGTAATCTTAAATCTCAATCTTTATTTGGTTCGGTCCAATTTGGATTTAATGATTTTGCATTTGTTGAAGTAACGGGAAGAAATGATTGGAGTTCTACATTACCAGTAGATAGTTTTTCATTTTTTTACCCTTCTGTAGGAACGAGTTTTTTATTGCATGATATTTTTGGTATTGATAGTGATAAGGTTAATCTTATAAAACTTAGAGCAAGTTGGGCAAAAACAGGAAATGCAACACTGCCTTACAGATTGGCTCCCGTATATAATGTATCTTCTGCTCCGTATAATGGACTTACATTATTTTACTTTGGAGACCCTAATTTAACACAGGGACAAGCAGAAGAAGGAGCTGCTCCAGGAACCGTAATACCTAATAAAGATCTAAAAGCCGAATTGTCATCAGAATATGAGTTGGGTATGGATGTTAAACTATTTAATAATCGATTAGGATTAGATGTTACATACTATAATAAGGAAACAAAAAATCAGATATTATCAATCTCATTACCCTCTACTACAGGAGCGCAGAGCAAAATAATTAATGCAGGTTTGGTTTCTAATAAAGGAGTAGAGATCGCTTTAACAGCAACCCCTATAAAATCGACAAATTTTGAATGGAATACAGCTTTTAATTTTAGTAAAAATGAAAATAGAATAGAAAAGCTTGTAGAAGAACTACCCACTGCTATTATAGCAAGACAATTTAATGATGTTATACAATTAACTGCCACCGAAGGGAATGTGTATGGAGATTTGGTTGGTCCATCATTTTCTCGGGATGATCAGGGACGTGTGATTTATGATAGTGATGGTTTGCCAGTTGTTGGAGAAAATAAAATCATAGGAAATGTTACTCCGGATTTCTTACTAGGAATTAATAATTCATTTTCATATAAAAACATAGAACTTGGATTTTTGATTGATATTAAATCAGGAGGAGATGTTTTCTCATTTACTGATTTTGTGGCCAGTACAAATGGTAACGATATTAGAACCTTAGAAGGAAGAGAGTTTTATACAGGAGGTAATGGTATTATGGTACCAAGTAATGCCGTTGTAGATGGTACATTATCTCCAAGTGTTGCTGCTAGAGGAGTTGATCCGGCAACATATTATCAAAGATTAGGTAATATCTCTGAAAATTGGATTTCTGATGGTAGTTATGTTAAACTAAGACAAGTATCGTTAACGTATAATTTCCCTTCTAGTATTTTAGATAGATTTTCGATTGCAAATATGTCTATAAGCTACATTGGTAGAAACTTAGCGATTCTTCATAAGAATACACAAAATTTTGATCCGGAAGTTGGTTTTAATACCTCTATCCAAGGAATTGAAATTTATGATTTTCCTTCTACCTCTAGCCATGGTGTAAAGTTAAACTTGTCATTTTAATACTAAATAATTTAAAATATTATGAAAAATATTAATAATAAAAATTATTCAAACATTAAAAGACAATTTTTTACTGTTGTATTAATGTTTGGTTTCTTAATGTCTTCATGTACTAAAGACTTTGAAGAAATAAATATCAACCCTAATTTGCCTGAAGAAAGCGGAGCAGATAACATTATGGGAGGAGTGCAGTATTTTACCTTTGCAGAGCCTAGATTTGTGGCATGGAGAGGTAATTTATTATATTCATCACAATTTTCTCATCAATTCTCAACAAGTGTTGCAGGAAGCTGGTGGGCTGGTGGTGATATATATGATAATGATCAAGGTTGGACCAATGCTGTATTTGATAAATCATTTACAAAGAGTAGTTTGAATCTACGTAATTTACTAATCAAATTTGGCGAATTAGAGGATGCCAATGGTCAAGCCGCGACTAAAATTATGATGTCTCTTTTTTATCAAAAAATGACTGATATCTTTGGGAATGTCCCTTATACCGAAGTTATACTGCCTGAGTTTGAAGTGAATCCTCCAAAATATGACACTCAAAAAGTTATTTATAGAAGCATTTTAGAAGATCTAAAAGCGCAAATGGATGCCATAGGAAACTCAACAACAACTATTAGTGGTGATACAGGGGATTTTATATATGGAGGAGATCCTCAAAAGTGGAAAACTTTGGCAAATACATTGCGATTGCGCATGGCATTAAGAAGTAGAGATGCATTTACAGCAGATGGAGATGGTGCTTTTATTGATAGTGTTATAGCAGATTGTTTATTAAATTCACTAATAGACGAAACTAATGAGGCTACACTAATTAGATCTCGTGATGCTCTGGTTAATGGTAATCTAGATGGTGGTTTTGAAGACGTTTATTGGGGATTTGGAACTGGTGCAGGAGGTAATGGAGTTACAGGCTCTAAATGGATTTTAACAGATAGACTTGTAAATCTTATGCAAGATAATAATGACCCAAGATTACCAGAAATTGCAACTGAGGCAGAAAACGGAGGGTATGTCGGAGGTATGCCTAATGTAAGAGTTGCCCCAACCTGGGAGGATATGTCTAAACCTGGGCCAAAAATAGTAGGAACATCTTTTTCTGATATTAATGATCAAGTACCTGTAATGGTATTAACAGCAGCTGAGTCTTATTTTTTACAAGCAGAAGCGGCATTGTTAGGGTATGGAGGAGATGCTAATAGTTTATACCAAAGCGGTATATTGGCTAGTATTAATTTTTGGGGAGGTCAAAATGCTGGTGATTTTATAACAAATGAAACTATTGCTACATTAAGCGGTCCTACTCAAGATCAGCTTAATCAGGTTTATAACCAAAGATGGTTAGCATCTTTAACAAACGGATATGAAAGTTGGGCATTGGTAAGAAGAGTAGATTTAATACCACAAATAACCGATAATGTTAATTTTTGGGTAAGTCAACCTAATAATGGTAGCGTTCCTAGAAGATTACGATACTCTAGTACAGAATCAACCTCTAATAGTGTTAATGTACAAGAAGCAATTAATGCTCAAGGTCCTGATATAATGTCTACAGCTCTTTGGTGGGATGTAAATTAATTTACCATTTATAATAGAGTATAAATGAATGCCAGATTAAGTTTTTAAGAATGACTATTTTTCAGAATTAATTTCAGAAAATAGAAAAGTGTTTTTTGTAGTCATGATTATTGCAAATTTTGTATAAGAATAATGATATAAAAAATTACGATATACATGCAATAAACTTAGTCTGGTAATTTATGCTATAATTCATTCTTTTAATGAATATAGAAAGGATTATCGTTTTCACTACTTAATCATCAAACCACAGAAATTTGAAGTAAAATGCAATACGAGTTATGAAAAATATTAAAAAAATTATATTAATTTTTGTTTTTATAGCATCATGTTTTCACACTAACGCGCAAGTTGAACTGTTAGAAAAATATGATTTAATGCCTTGGCCAAAAGAAATTAAAGAGAACGGTCAAAAATTTATCATTAAAGAAGATTTTACGATTGCAGTAAATAAAGATGATATTAATTCTAAAATAGTTAATGCAACAACAAAATTTCTAAGAAGATTGTCTGGTAGAACTGGAGTATTCATTGAAGAAGGGTTTGCGACAACAACTTCTATAACTAAGACCCCATCTTTATTTATAGATTATAATAGAGAAGGTAAATTAGAATTAAATGAAGACGAATCGTATGAACTTTCAATATTAAATAACCAAGTAACCTTAACAGCGATAACAGATATAGGTATAATAAGAGGATTGGAAACCTTATTACAGCTTAATGCTCATACTAAAACCGAATATTTTTTTCATGGAGTTGATATTAAAGATGCGCCCAGATTTCCCTGGAGAGGTTTAATGATAGATGTCGCCAGGCATTATGAACCACTAGAAGTGCTAAAAAATAACTTAGATGCCATGGCTGCTGTAAAAATGAATGTTTTTCATTGGCATTTAACCGAGGATCAGGGTTTTAGAGTAGAGATAAAATCAAGGCCTAAATTTCATCAATTAGCATCAGATGGACAATACTATACCCATGAACAGATAAAAGAATTAGTAGCGTATGCATCCAACTTAGGAATTAGAGTTGTCCCCGAATTTGATATACCAGGTCATGCAACTTCTTGGTTAGTAGCATATCCAGAAATGGCAAGTAAGGATACCATCTATAAAATAGAAAGGTATGCAGGTATTTTTAATCCTACTTTGGATCCTACAAAAGAAGTTACCTACCAAATCATTACTGATGTGTTTTCAGAAATAGCTCCGCTTTTTCCTGATAAATATTTCCATATTGGAGGTGATGAAAATGAAGGTAAGCATTGGGATGAAAACGATAAAATTCAAGAATTTAAGAAGAAGAATAATATAAAGGATAACCATGAATTGCAAGCGTATTTTAATATTAAAATTCAAAAAATATTAAAAGAGCAAGGAAAAATCATGATGGGATGGGACGAAATTTTGCAACCAACTTTGCCCAAAGATGTTGTTATACACTCCTGGAGAGGTAAAGAAGCTATGTTAAAGGCAGCTAAGCAAGGCTATAAAACGGTATTATCCAAAGGGTATTATATAGATTTATTAAAATCTATTAAACATCATTATGCAAATGAACCAATTTCAAAAGATCATGGTTTAACAGAAGAACAACTAAAAAACATTTTGGGAGGAGAAGCAACAATGTGGGGAGAATTAGTTACCCCTGTTTCTATAGATTCTAGAATTTGGCCTAGAACAGCTGCAATTGCAGAAAAACTGTGGTCATCTAATGAGGTTAATGATGCGGATAATATGCTTAAAAGATTAGAGAGTGTTAATTATAGATTAGAAGAATTAGGAATTTCGCATATAAGAAATAGAAATGTAATTTTAAGGAACATTAGTAATAATCAAGACCTAAAATCATTGATTAATCTCACAAAAATTTGTGAACCACTAAAAGCATATCAAAGAAATAAAGGAGGAATCCAGTATAAATCGTATTCACCATTTACGCAATTTGTAGACGCATGTAACACAGATGCTATTGATGCTATACTATTTAATAAAAGTGTAAAAAAATATTTAAAATCTAGAGCAGATAGTGGTAAAAAGGAGGTTATATCGATGCTTGACAAATGGATAACAAATCATACTGATTTCAATGAAATAAATAATAATCCAACATTAGCAAAATTAGAACCTTTATCTTCAAAATTAGCAGAACTATCATCCATTCTAAAAAAAGGAATAGCTAGAGGAAGCATAAACAAAACTGAGCATCAAAAATCAATAGGCATTATTGATTTTCTTAGTAAGCCAATTGTTGACACAGAACTCGTAATAATACCAGCAATTAAAGAACTAATCACAAGTATAGAAATTAAAAATGTAAAACCTTAATATATTGAAAAATACTATAATGTTCACAGTAATACTTTTTGGAGCAATTATTTTTAATTCGTGTAATAAAAAAGAAAAACTTATTGATAATAGTAACGATTTTACTAAAGAATATGAGTTTACCAAAGGTATCGAAGGTCCGGCAGTAGATAGTAAAGGAAATCTATATGCGGTTAATTTTAAAGAAGAAGGCACAATAGGTGTTGTTAATAGCAAAGGAGAAAGCTCCTTATTTGTAAAATTACCTACAGGTAGCATTGGTAACGGAATTCGTTTTGACGAATCCGATAATATGTATATAGCAGATTATACAAATCATAACATACTGTTTTTAAAAAATGGATCAAAAGAAGTTGTTGTTTTTTCTCATGACTCTACAATGAACCAACCAAATGATATTGCTATTTCTTCTAATAGAACCTTGTATGCAAGTGATCCTAACTGGAAAAATGGAACAGGTAATTTATGGATGACCTCTAATCGAAAGCTTGTTTTGGTAGAAAAAAATATGGGAACAACTAATGGTATAGAAGTTAGCCCTGATGGGAAGAGATTGTATGTTAATGAATCTATACAACGAAACATTTGGGTTTATGATATAATGGATAACGGCCAGCCCGTTAATAAAAGAATATTCAAGACATTCAAAGATTTTGGCTTAGACGGTATGAGATGTGATGCTAAAGGAAATTTATATGTGTGTAGATATGATAAAGGAACTGTATTAGTATTATCACCCGAAGGTAAAGAGCTAAGAGAAGTACAACTAAAAGGAAAAAAACCAACTAATATCGCTTTTGGAGGGGAAAATAATACTCAATGTTTTGTAACAATGGCAGATAGAGGATGTTTTGAGACATTCTTTTCTCAAAAATGATTATGCGTTTTTTATAATATAGACCAGTATGGTATATTCTATTATTAAAAAAAAGATTTATTTGTTTTTATTGACTATTCAACTACTAGCCAATTGTAGCTCTAGTGATAGTGTTATAGATACAAATGCAAATGATCTTGTTGAGTTAAGCACTATCCAGTCAGGTGTGCAGAAGGCATATCCAAAAGGATCTACAAAATCCCAATATGGATTCTATGCATATGTTCCTTCTGAATATAATATCGCCAACACAGAAAAATACCCTTTATTGATCCACTTACATGGGGGTGGAGCAAGAGGAGATAGCTCTGTAAACCCAAATGATTTAAATTCTATTTTATTTGACGGTCCTCCGTCATTAATACATAAAAATCAATGGAATCCCAAACATCCTATGATTGTTGTATCACCCCAATCTCCATCTATTTGGAATACGGAAACCTTGCATAATTTTATTACTTTTTTGGTTGACAATCTAAAGATAGATACGCAGCGAATATACATGACAGGATTTAGTATGGGAGGGAAAGGTTGCTATGATTATGTTTCTTCAAAAGGCAATAAATCATATGTAGCGGCCATAGTTCCTATCGCAGGATGGGGAGATGTGTCAATAGGAAATCAATTTACTAATATTCCTGTTTGGGGATTTCATGGAGATGCAGATAGGATTATTTCACATGATAAATCGATTTTAATGGTTAATGCAATTAATGCAGAAAACCCAACAACAAAAGCCAAGATAACCATATACTCTGGTGTCGGTCATGACTCTTGGTCTAGGACTTATGACAATACAGGAAAAGGTAGTGGAAACAGTGCTTATGATCCCTTTGATATTAGCATTTATGAGTGGATGTATTTATACAAAAAGACTGATTTATAAATGATATTGCTAATAAAGAATTATAACCTATACAGAATTAGTTATTTATAGGTTGTTGTTTTTAGCCCCAAGAAGAATTCTTTAGTGAGTAGGTTAATATATATGTTGTAATCCTATCGAAATGATTTAATCGATGAATGTATTTATATAATTAATGATTTCTATAATGATAATTAAATGAATAGAACGGTATTTAAAATAATAACCCATTTTTTACTAGTAGTAGTTATTTTTTCTTGCAGTACTAAAAAAGATGATACTGCTATTATTCTATTTGAAAAAATACCAGGAACCTATTCAGGAATAACATTCAAAAACAATATTTACGAAGACGAATTCATGAATGCGTTTGTTTATGAATATTTTTATAATGGAGGAGGAGTTGCCATCGGTGATATCAATAATGATGGATTAGATGATATTTATTTTACATCCAATTTAGAAACTAATCAATTGTATATTAATAAAGGGAATTTGAAATTTCAAAATATCACAAAAATGTCTAACACGCAAGGTAGTCAAGGGTGGACGACTGGAGCCAATATGGTAGACATAAATAGTGATGGACTGTTAGATATTTATGTATGTAAATCAGGGCCTTTTAAGAAATCAATAATTTTGGAAAATGAGCTTTATGTAAATAAAGGATTGGATGCAAATGGGATTCCGGTTTTCGAAGAAATGGCAGCCAAATATGGACTCAATGATGCTAGTTATTCAATGCAGTCTGTATTTTTTGACTTTGATTTAGATGGTGATCTAGATATGTATCTAATGAATCATAATCCACAACCTCTTCAACCTGAGGTATTAGAGAAAGGAAGGACGGAATTTTCTGAAATTGGAGATAAATTCTATGTAAATGAAAATGGTAAATACATAAATAAAACTCTTGAAGTGGGTATCTTTTCTAATGCAATATCATATGGATTAGGTATAGGAGTAAGCGATTTAAACCAGGACGGTTGGCCAGATTTATATATTTCTAATGATTATGAAGAACATGATTATATGTATATCAATCAACAAAATGGAACTTTTAAGGATGTAATAAAGAAAGCAACAAAACATATTTCAAGTTTTTCTATGGGTAATGATCTGGCCGATTTTGATAATGATGGGTATACAGACATCGTTACTCTGGATATGGTAGCCGAGGATAATTATGGTATTAAAACAAGTATGCCAGGAATGAATCCTCAAAAATTTGATAACCAAGTAAAAGCAGGAAGGCATTTTCAGTATATGTACAATACTTTTCAAAAGCATACTTCATATATTGATTCTACAGGGACTCCTTTTTATTCAGAAATAGGACAAATAGCAGGAATGTCTAATACCGATTGGAGCTGGGCACCATTATTAGCAGATTTTGATAATGATGGGGATAAGGACATATTTATAACAAACGGTATTAAAAGAGACTTTAGAAATAAAGATTTTTTTGCAAAGATGAAAACATTTTCAAAAACAAATAAAGATGCCTACACGAATCCTGAAAAGTTAAAATTTTTGATTTCTAAAATGCCACATCGGGCACATAAAAACTATTTCTACAAAAATTCAGGGAGTTTAAAATTTCAAAACACTTCTGATGAGTGGTTAAAAAATGCTACAAAAGACTATTCTAATGGTGCAGCTTATGCAGATTTGGATAATGATGGTGATTTAGATTTGGTCATAAATAATGTTGATCAAGAAGCGACTATTTTAAAGAATAATTCAGATGTAATTTCTACTAATAAATATCTTAAGCTTGAGTTTAAAGGAGTTGAAAACAACATAAATGGAATTGGAGCTAAAGCTGTTTTATATACAAATAAAGGGCAACAGGTTTATGAAAACTATAGCGTTAGAGGATATCTGTCTTCTGTTCCGTTAAAAATAAATATTGGTCTTGAAGAAAATACTAAAATAGATTCATTATGTATTTTTTGGCCAAACGGAAAAAAACAAAATGTTAGAGTTGATCAATTTAATACAACATATTCTATAGAATTTGATACTTCTGCAAAAGCTTTTGAATCTTCTTTCAAAAAATCGAAGAAATTATTTTCTATACACGACCTGTCTTCTGATTTAAAACATGTTGAGAATGAGTATGACGATTATAAACGGCAATCACTATTACCTCATAAATTATCTCAATTAGGTCCGGCTATTGCAGTTGGAGACATAAATAATGATGGTAAAGATGATATATTTTTAGGACAAAGTACAGGAGAAGCTTCAATAGTATTTATCCAAGATGAAGATGGAAAATTTATTAAAAAACAAACGTTTCATGAAGATGCTATTTTTGAAGACATTGATGCTCAATTTTTAGATTTTGATCAAGATGGAGATTTAGATATATATGTAGCTAGTGGAGGTAATGAATTTAAAGAAAACTCACCCAATTATGCAGATAGATTATATGAAAATAGATCGGGTACGTTTGTGAAACGTACAGAACTTTTACCAAAAAGTATTCACATAAGCAGTTCTAAAATTAGGGTTACAGATATTAATAAAGATGGATATCCCGATTTGTTTATAGGAGGAAGACATAAACCTCATCAATACCCAAGTGCCACAAGTAGCTATGTTTTAATGAACGATAAAGGGAAATATATTGATGTTACCGAAAAAAATGCTTCCGAATTAAAAGATATAGGTATGGTAACAGATGCTACATGGACAGATTATGATACAGATGGAGATTTTGATTTATTAGTAACAGGAGAGTGGATGGCTCCAATTCTTTTTGAGAATGATAATACAATTTTTACAAAAGTAAAATCTACATATTTAGACAGTATCTCTGGTTGGTACTATGCTATTAAATCTGTTGATTTAGATAATGATGGCGATGATGACTACATATTAGGAAATTTAGGGGAGAATTATAAATATAAAGCTAGTACTATAGAACCATTTGAAATATATTATAATGACTTTGATAATAATGGTAAGAATGATATTGTTTTAGGGTATTATAATTTTGGTAAGCTTTTCCCTGTTAGAGGAAAAGAATGTTCGTCTGAACAAATTCCTTTTATAAAAAACAGCATACCTACTTATCATGAATTTGGGAATGCCACTATTGCAGATATATATGGTAAGAATAACCTAAAATCTGCTATGAATTTATCTAGTTATAGTTTTAAAAGCGGTATCCTGAAGAATAACGGAAATGCTAACTTTGAGTTTATACCATTACCAGCAATAGCACAGATTTCTTCTATTAATGATATTTTGATTATTGATATTAATAATGACTCCAAAAAAGATATAATAATCGCGGGAAACCTATTTACTTCAGAAATTGAAACACCAAGAAATGATGCTGGCTACGGAATGGTTTTATTAAATGAAGGAAATTTTAATTTTTCACCAATGCATGCCTCAAAGAGTGGTGTATTTATCCCATATGATTCTAAGAATTTGCATTGGATAGAAATTGATAATAACCCTGCTATGATTTCTGGTAATAATGATGATAAAATATCAGCTTTTACAATAAACAAATACGAATAACTTACCCCTTTTTTATATGCCTTTAGTTATTATTGTTTTAGGAATACTGTTGTTATTTATTTCATTTATCATTGTTTGCATTTTTGTTGGTGTATTACAGAACATGGAATTGCAAAACGTTATTCAATCTATTCAAACAGGAATAGGAAATACACTTGGTTTTTTAGTCATGATTTTAGGGCTTGGAACTATGTTAAGCAAACTCTTTGCAGATAGCGGTGTGGCACAAAGAATCACTTTAAAATTAGTGTCGAGCTTTGGAGTAAAATATATTCAATCAGAAAAGTAACAATTTTGGAAAAGTATAGATAAAAATGAGATATAAAAAATTTGGAAAGTTAGATTGGAATGTAAGTCAGGTAGGATATGGTATGTGGGGTATGGCGGGTTGGTCAGAGTCAGATGATAAAATATCTAATAGATCATTAGATAGAGCTATTGAATTGGGTTGTAATTTTTTTGATACAGCGTGGGGATATGCAGAAGGAAGAAGCGAGCAAATTTTAGCAGGATTATTAAAAAGACATTCAGAAAAAAGACTGCATACAGCAACAAAAATTCCTCCGAAAATTGATGAATGGCCGCCAAGTAAATCATCTACTTTAAAAGATATATACCCGTCAAATCATATCGTAGAGTATACAGAAAAGAGTTTGAAAAATTTAGGGGTTGAAACAATAGATTTACAACAATTTCATGTATGGGAAGATAGTTGGGCAGAACAGGATGAATGGAAAGAAATGATACTAAAACTAAAACAAGAAGGGAAAGTGCAATCTTTTGGGATTAGTGTAAACCGATGGGAACCTGCCAACTGTTTGAAAGCACTAGAGTCTGGGTTAATCGATTCGATACAAGTTATTTATAATATCTTTGATCAATCTCCTGAAGATGTATTATTTCCTTATTGCGAAAAGAATGATATTGCAGTTATAGCCCGTGTTCCATTTGATGAAGGCTCTCTTACCGGAAAACTTACTTTAGAATCTAAATGGGATATTGGCGATTTTAGAAATATTTATTTTGGCTCTGAAAATTTACCACCTACTATAAAACGTATTGAAAAATTAAAAGAACTGGTTCAGAATAAAATGCCATTAGCCGAATTAGCATTGCGTTTTATCGCATCACAACCTGCTGTTACTACGATGATTCCTGGTATGCGTCAACTACGTAATGTAGAAGCCAATATGCGTATAAGTGATGGAAAAGGGCTTTCACAAGAATGGATACATAAGCTAAGAGATCATCGTTGGGATCGTTTACCAACAAGCTGGTCTTGTTAACCGATCAGAATATGCGCAGAAGAACTTTTATAAAGAAAACTTCAAACACAGCTTTAGGTGTGGGATTAACATTATCATTTCCATCGGGTATGATCGTAAAAGAAGACACTTTGTTTTTTAAGATATCACTTGCACAGTGGTCATTACATAGAAGTTTACGTTCGGGGAAACTTTCAACATTCGATTTTCCTGCGAAAGCTAAAAATGATTTTGATATTCATGCTGTGGAATATGTCAATCAGTTTTTTATAGATAGAGCTAAAGATCATAAATACCTTAAAGAATTAAAACAGCGTACATCGGATCTTAATGTAGAAAATGTTCTGATTATGGTCGATGCAGAAGGTGAATTGGGTAATCAAAATAAAGAAGCAAGATTACAAGCAGTAGAAAATCATTATAAATGGGTAGAAGCAGCACAATTTTTAGGATGTAAGTCTATTCGTGTTAATTTACATGGAGAAGGAAGTAGAACCGATGTTGCAAAGGCAGGAAAGGATAGTTTAGTACAATTATCTGATTTTGCTAAAGACTATACTATCAATATAGTAGTCGAAAACCATCAAAGCTATTCTACACATGGAGATTGGCTATCCAAAATCATGAAAAATGTGAATCATAGTAATTGTGGTACGTTACCAGATTTTGGCAATTTTTATGAATATGACAGATATCAAGGTGTAAAGGATATGATGCCTTTTGCCAAAGGAGTTAGTGCCAAATCCAATAATTTTGATAAGCAAGGAAACGAAACAGAAATCGACTATTTGAAAATGCTTCAAATTGTGAAAAATGCTGACTATACAGGTTATATAGGAATTGAATATGAAGGCCCTAATGATGACGAAGATAAAGGTATTCGATTGACAAAAGAGCTATTAATAAAAACTGCAAGAGAGCTAAAATGAAATTAGAAAATCAGGTATTTGTTATTACAGGAGCTACAAGCGGCATGGGAAAAGCTATTGCTATTTTATATGCAAAAGAAGGAGCTAAATTAGTGTTAAGTGGTAGAAACATAGAAAGAGGAAATGCACTTGTAGAAGAGTTAAAATTAACATCTGCAGATGCTATATTTTATGCTGGAGATGTAGGTACTCCTCAAGTAAATAAAGAATTGGTAACCACAGCAATTATCAAGTTTGGAAAACTTACAGGCATAGTAACTAATGCAGGTGTGTTAGGACTAGGAAGTATTCAAGAAATTAGTATTGAAGATTGGCATACAACTCTGAATATAAACTTTAATTCGTTTTTTTATTTATGTAAATATGCCATTCCATACATCCAAAAAGAGAAAGGAATCATTATTGCTAATGCATCAATCGCTGCGTTTAAGAGTTTTCCAAACCATGCTGCCTATTGCGCATCAAAAGCTGCGTTAGTCTCTTTGGTTAAGCAAACAGCATTAGATTATGGCCCTGAAATACGTGTTAATGCTATTTGCCCCGGACCCGTAGATACACCTCTGATCTGGGATTCTGCAAAAGCATTTAAAAACCCTGATGAAGCTGTTGATAATGTAAAAAAGGCTACCATATTAAAACGTTTGGGTACACCAGAAGATATTGCTAAACTAGCATTGTTTTTGGCATCAGAAGATTCTTCGTGGATGACAGGTTCTGCCCTAACTATTGATGGAGGAATTATGACGACCTCTTAAAAGAAAAGAGATATGAAGTTAAAAAGAATCACACCATAAAATAGTAATGAAGGGTTAAATAGATTTATTGATACGTTGATGATCAATAAGGATTTGTATATTGTTAGTTATAAAGAAAAATTCCTACTACCTATACATAAAAATAGTTAGTCCATGATTCGAAAAGTATACAAGGGTTATGCTTTTTATCATTTTAGTCAAAACAAATAGTATATTTTCAGATGGCAAAATCATTACTTTTTATACCAGATATTTCGGGTTTCACGCACTTTGTTCAGAATACCGAGGTAGAACATAGTCAACACGTGATTTCTGAGTTGTTAGAGGTTTTGATTAATGCCAATACACAAGATTTGAAATTAGCGGAAGTAGAAGGGGATGCATTGTTTTTTTATAAAGAAAATGAAATCCCATCGCAAGAAAAACTACTGGCGCAGGTTGAAACAATGTTTACTGCATTTTATAGCCATCTTAAGCTTTTAGAGAAAAATCGTGTTTGCCCTTGTAATGCATGTGCTACAGCGCCTAATTTGCAATTAAAAATAGTAGTGCATTGTGGTGAATTACAGTTTATTACGGTTCAAGAAAAGCGCAAGCCTTTTGGTCAGGTAGTTATTGAGGCTCATAGGTTGCTTAAAAATTCTATTGTAAGTGATAACTATGCTTTATTAAGTGATGAAGTATCAAAAACAATTGGACTTCCTGTTAATTATGAGAGTAAATTATATCATTTTAGAGAAAGTAAAGATACCTATGATACTAAGGAGATTATTTATTTGTTTTCTGAAATAAATAAAAATAAGTTAAAACTTACTCCTTTTGCTATTCCAGAAGTGGTAGATTTTCAATGTTCTCCATCTATAGTTTTAAAGAGAGAGTTTGAAATTCCTGCAGCACAATTATTAGAATATATTACTAATTATAGTTATAGGCATTATTGGGCAAAGGGAGTTGATAAATTCGAATACAACCCAGGGGAAGTTACTCGATTAGGTACCGAACATGTCTGTGTAATTGATGGAAAACGACTCAATTTTACAACAGTGACCAAAAAAGCAAGCCTTGATGAGATTGTATACGGAGAACGTACTACGGATGTTCCTTTGCATGCACTGTATCAGTTTTTTATTATAAAACCATTACCCGGTAATAAATGCTTGCTTACTGTAGAGATCTATCCTAAGGCGAAATCAATCGTGCATAAGCTTATGTTGTTTCTTCTGATAAAAAAAGCCATTAAGAAGTCTATGAAGGCATCTTTGGATAATCTTGAAGCATTTGTAAGAAACGATGCTATAACTTAATTAGAGAAGATCCAGAATTCTTTCTAGTTTCATGCCTCGTGATCCTTTGATAAGAATAACATCTTTTTGATTTTTTAGGCTCCAACTAGTTTCAAGATCTTCATAAGATTTAAATTTTCGAATATTCGGATTAGTGCATTTGGTGGTAAAAAAATGACTCCCGATTAAATATATTTCGTCTGTTTCTGTATCACTTATCTGATCAGCTATTTTTTGATGCTCTAGAGATGCATCATCACCCAATTCAAACATATCTCCTAAAAAGACAATTTTAGTACCGTATTGCAATTGAACCAAATTATTGATGGCGGCTTCCATGCTTGTTGGATTTGCATTATAAGCGTCCAGGATAATTGTATGGTTCCCTTTTTTAATGATTTGCGAACGATTATTTGTAGAGGTGTAGGATTCTATTGCGCCTTTGATCTTATCTAAGCTAATTTTGAAATAGGATCCAATAGCTATAGCCGCAGCAATATTTGTGAAGTTGTACTGACCTATTAGATTGCTGTGTATGGTATCGTCTTGAAAAGAGATAATTACATTAGGATTTGTATCTGTCAATTTAATAATAGCATCACTTGTATTGGATTGTGAAAAACTATATGTCTTTATTTCGGAAGAGGCATTCACTAGTTTTTTATCCTCAAGATTAAGAAAAACTAGTTTATCATGTTTTTTTAAGTAATCATAAAGTTCTGTTTTTCCTTTTAAAACACCTTCAATGCTTCCAAAACCTTCTAGGTGAGCTTTGCCAATATTTGTGATATAACCATAATCTGGAGTAGCAATAGAGCATAAAAATGCTATTTCCCCCAAGTGATTGGCTCCCATTTCTACAATTCCTATTTGAGTTTCCTTGGTCATTGATAAA
This sequence comes from Aquimarina sp. Aq78, assembly GCF_900299525.1. Taxonomy (GTDB): domain Bacteria; phylum Bacteroidota; class Bacteroidia; order Flavobacteriales; family Flavobacteriaceae; genus Aquimarina. Next base: position 33,832 of record NZ_OMKA01000024.1, read on the forward strand.
AGCGTAAGAGGAACGCCTATATGATTATTTAGATTGCCCTTAGTGGCGGTTGTCTTAAAAGAAGACGAGAGAACACTGTTGATTAATTCTTTTGTAGTAGTTTTTCCATTACTTCCTGTTAAAGCAATGATAGGAATATTTAGGTATTGGCGATGAAACGAAGCTAAGTCTTGTAGTGTTTTTAGAACATCATCCACAAGAATATGTTTTTCTGTAGTTTTAAATGTTACTTCATCAATTATTGCATATGCTGCTCCATGTTCCAGGGCTTTTTGGGCATACGTATTTCCATTAAAATTCTCTCCTTTTAAAGCAAAAAATATGACATTATGCTCAATTTTTCGAGTATCTGTACACACGCCACTGCTAGCTAAGAATAATTGATGTATTTGGTTGATGGTCATTAACTAGATGATATTAAAAAGCCCTGACAAATATGTACAGGGCTTTTATATTTATAACGAACTTTAATTAAATTCTAAGCTATTATCCTTTTGGCTTCTGGTGTCTTGGTGTTTTTTTCTTTCTGGCTTTAGTACCAACACGAGACATTGCATTTCTAAAACCAATATAATCTGTGGCCATATCTTGAGGCATAAATCTTCTTTGTGCCGGATCTAACCAATAAGCTCTATCTTTCCAAGAACCACCTTTGTATACACGTACTTCATCATCAACGATAGTAGTTCTCTTACTAGATTCATCATATCTTCTGTCCATTTGTGTGCTATCTTCTGCATCAGGACCTACATAGTGAATAGGTGCGTTATACATTCTTCTGTTAGGAGTGGCTTGATCCTGAAATCCTTCATAGTATCTAGAAGAACTTTTATCACCATCTCTATAGTTTCTGTTGTCACTATCGGTAAAATTAGTTCTCATGTATGTTTCGTTTTCATCAATAGGAACTTGTAAAATTCCGCCAGGTAATACTCGAGCTATAATTTTTCCATTACTAAGTGTATCATATACTATAGAATCTGTCATAACAATTTTTACAGTTCCATCAGGGTTGATAGCGTTTTTGGTATATACGTTCCCTCTATAGTAGTTGAAGTCATTATATTCATCATCTACAATAGGTCTATATACATCAGCTACCCATTCTGCAACATTTCCTGCCATATCATATAAACCATAATCGTTAGGGTTGTAAGATTTTACAGGAGCAGTAATATCTGCACCATCATCACTCCATCCAGCGATTCCACCATAGTCACCATCACCTTGTTTAAAGTTAGCTAATTGATCTCCACGAGTTCTTCTTTTTCCAGAACGTGTGTATTTTCCAGTCCATGGGTATTTTTTTCTACCTCTATAGATGTTGTAACTTCTAATTTCTACTAAACCTAAAGCAGCATATTCCCATTCAGCTTCGGTCGGAAGTCTGTACTTGGGTAAAAGTAATCCGTCTTTACGTTGTATATATAGACCAGTAGAGTCATTTGTTTTTGCGTATTTTTCTGATGCTCTACCACCTCTGATGGCTTCATCATTACCTCCATAAGTTTGAGTAGGAGCGTTTAAGTATGTGTCTGTGTCAAAAGTACTTTCTGCAGAAACATCTTCAAAAGGAGCATTCTTTTTAATTACATCTTCTTCTTCAAGAATTCTTTCATTAACGCGATTAGTCCTCCAATTACTGAATTCTATTGCTTGAATCCAATTTACCCCTACAACAGGATAATTAGCATACGCAGGGTGACGTAAGTAATTATTGGTCATCATTTCATTAAAACCAAGTCGATTTCTCCATACTAAAGTATCAGGAAGAGCTCCATAATATATGTTTCTATATTTTGGTTCTGTAGGAGGATATACTCCTTTTAACCAATCAAGGTATTCCAAATACATCACGTTAGTAACTTCGGTTTCATCCATATAAAAGGATTGAACGTGTTGTTGAGTTGGAGTGTTGTTCCAGTCGTGCATTACATCATCTTGTACACGTCCCATAGTAAATGTACCTCCTTCAATAAATACTAAACCAGGACCAGTCTCTTGCTCTTTGTAATTTGTCTGTACCTGAAATCCACCATCTTTGGAATTGTATTTCCAACCTGTGGCTCTAGAACTGCTCCCATAATCGTTCTTAGAACAACTAAACAGTAAAACACTAATGGAAAGTGCCATTAGCGACTTAAAAATAAACGCGTTTTTCATAATCTTAAGTTCGTTTAAGTAGAAATTAGGGCTTGCAATATAAATAATAAACGTTAAAATTACCCTAATTTTTTCAAAATATTATCAATTCACATTTTTTTATGAATTTATAACGACTCTGGTTTAACGCAATATTCATGAGTTTATTATTTGTGATGTAATAAAAACAAGAAATTTAAAATATTAAAAAAAACATTGCGCTTATTTTTTTTGGAAAAAACATAATTCTTAACAAAACGTTAAATAATGTAATTATTTAACATTATTTTCACTTCTTGTGGTAGGCAAACTTATAAAGAGATAAAATTGCCAATCATTTGAAATTTAAAAGATTACATGGGGATTGAAAGCGTATATTTGAGATGTTTTAATAAAAATTAATCACGGAAACTAAAATGAAATATAAGATATCCTTAAAATCAGCGTTTATAAACCATCAACTTAAAAAAATTAAGAACTCACTATTCTTACTAACTAAATAACTATATATTTGTCAAACTCAATTTTTAAAGGATATGAAAAGATTATTAACCCTTAGCCTATTGTGTGTTACAGTTTTCACTTTTAAAACTCAGGCTCAGGAACAAAACAGAGCAATAACAACTGCTACTCCCTTTTTATTAATAGCTGCAGATGCAAGAGCGGCTGGTTTAGCAGACCAAGGGGTTGCTACTTCTCCAGATGCATTTTCACAACAATGGAATCCAGCTAAATATGCATTCATAAAAAATAAGCAAGGGGTTGGGGTTAACTATACTCCTTATTTAAGTAATCTGGTTAATGACATATTCTTGGGGAATGTAAATTATTATAACCGTATTAATGAACGAAGTGCTGTAGCAGCAAGTTTTAGATATTTTAGCTTAGGGGATATAGAATTTAGACAAGGGCCTAATGATGAGCCTAATGTTCAAAAGCCAAATGAATTAACTCTTGATGTCTCATATGCATTAAAACTTAGTGATAGGTTCTCTATGGCTGTAGCAGGGCGTTATTTGCGTTCAGATCTTAGATTACAAGGCCTGGGAGCAGATGCTAGTGCAGCAGGAAGTTTTGGTGTAGATATCGCCGGTTTTTATAGAAGTGATGAAATTGCTTTTAATTCTTTTAATGGTAGATGGAGAGCGGGAGCAACGATTTCTAATATAGGACCAAAAATAAAATATGATGATGCAGGTCAAGAAAACTTTATACCAACTAATTTTAGATTAGGAGCTGCATTTGATTTTATCCTTAATGAAGATAACCGAATTACTCCTTCAATAGAGTTTAGTAAATTGCTTGTACCTACTCCTTTAAATCCGGATACTAATGGTGATGGTGATATTACTGCAGAGGAACAGCAAGCTGCAAACGATGAGTATAATGATAAAAGTGCATTTGGATCTATCTTTTCTTCTTGGGGAGATGCGCCAGATGGATTTAGTGAAGAATTAAAAGAAATTACTTGGTCATTAGGAGCAGAATATATGTATCGTGATGTATTTGCGTTTAGAGCAGGATACTTTAATGAATCTGAAGAAAAAGGAGCACGTAAATTCTTATCACTGGGTGCTGGTTTTAGATATAATATCGTAAACTTAGATATATCATATTTATTTTCTACTTCTTCTGTTAGAAGTCCACTTGAAGGAACATTACGTTTTGGTCTTTCCTTTAATTTTGGAGACGAATATTACGACTAGAAAATATTGTATAATAATATAAAAAAGTATCGAGCCGAAGGGTTTGATACTTTTTTTGTTTATAGTACATTGTGATACTTTTATTTGTAGTTAAAACTGAAGGAATACGATGTGCACTCTCCGGTATTTAAAAGAAAGCTGTATGAGTATTAATAATACGATATGAAGAGGTGTTAGAAAATAATATAATATACACATGAAAGAAATAGAGATAAAATCTGTCTTACAGGTATATGATTCATTTGATGAATTGCCAGAAGATATTCAGAGGTTGATGCAACAATCGATTGCAATTAGAGATAAGGCATATGCCCCTTATTCTGAGTTTTTGGTGGGTGCAGCACTTTTATTAGAGAATGGAGAGGTGGTTTTAGGAAATAACCAGGAAAATGCTTGTTATCCATCAGGATTGTGTGCAGAACGTACAGCTATATACTATGCTGGGGCTAATTTTCCAGAAGTTCCTATTGTTACCATGGCGCTTTCTGCCAAATCTTTAAAATATCAATTACTAACTCCAACACCTCCTTGCGGTGCCTGTAGACAAGCAATAGCAGAATATGAGGTGAAACAAAATATGCCAATAGCTATTTATTTTATGGGAGAAACAGGAAAAGTGGTTAAGTCATCTTCTTTATCTAATATATTGCCGCTTATTTTTGATAATTCATATTTATAACGTTTTCGTTGATTTTATCAGCAAACTCCTTTCCCTTTAATTTCGAATATGTTATTTTTGTTTTTCGTTCTCTTAAAAAATAAGAGAAAAAAATAAATAATGGCTAGTTTTGTAGCTAGTTTTTTTAGACATACACATCAGTACAACTAAATGAAAAAGATAACCAAAGATGTTTACCTAAATTGGTACGAAGAAATGCTTTTCTGGAGAAAATTCGAGGATAAGTTAGCTCAAGTTTATATTCAGCAAAAAGTAAGAGGTTTTTTACACTTATACAATGGTCAGGAAGCAATTTTGGCGGGAGCTTTACATGCTATGGATCTTACCAAAGATAAAATGATTACAGCATACCGTAATCATGTTCAGCCAATTGGTATGGGCGTTGATCCAAAACGAGTAATGGCAGAGTTGTATGGTAAAGCTACTGGTACTTCTCAAGGTTTAGGAGGATCGATGCATATTTTCTCAAAAGAGCATCGATTTTATGGAGGACACGGGATTGTTGGAGGACAAATACCTTTGGGAGCAGGTTTGGCATTTGCAGATAAATATCATAAAAGAGATGCAGTAACGCTTACGTTTTTTGGTGATGGAGCTGCTCGGCAAGGATCATTACATGAAACTTTTAACCTGGCAATGCTATGGAAATTACCTGTAGTGTTTTGTGTAGAGAATAATGGGTATGCTATGGGAACATCTGTAGAAAGAACAGCAAATCATACAGATATTTGGAAATTAGGACAGGGATATGAAATGCCTTCTGGTCCGGTAGATGCAATGAATCCTATAAAGGTAGCAGAGGCTATGGATGAGGCTATTACTAGAGCAAGAACAGGTGGTGGACCAACATTTTTGGAACTGAAAACATACCGATATAGAGGTCATTCTATGAGTGATGCTCAAAAATACCGTACAAAAGAAGAAGTAGCAGAATATCAAAAAATAGATCCAATAACTCAGATTTTGGATATTATAAAAGAGAAAAAGCATGCTACAGATGAAGAAATTGCAATAATAGACAAACGAGTAAAGGATAGAGTTGCAGAATGTCAAAAATTTGCTGAAGAATCACCATTCCCTGAGAAGAATGTGATGTATGATGTTGTATACGAACAGGATAATTATCCATTTTTATCACACAAACCACAATAAATTATGGCTACAGTAATTAATATGCCGCGATTGAGCGACACCATGGAAGAAGGAGTGGTTGCGAAGTGGCTTGTTAAAAAAGGAGATAAAATTAGTGAAGGAGATATCCTTGCTGAAATAGAAACAGATAAAGCGACAATGGAGTTTGAGTCTTTCTATGAAGGAACATTGCTTCATGTAGGGATTGAAGAAGGAGAGACAGCTCCAGTAGATCAATTGCTTGCTATTATCGGAGAAGAAAATGAAGATATTTCTGATTTATTAAACGGAAATACTACACCAAATACAGAACCGGTAAAAGAAGAAAAAGTAGAAGAACCTGCTCCCGCTTCTAATCAAGTGACTACAATTCCTGATGGCGTAGAGATTATTACTATGCCTCGTCTTAGTGATACAATGGAAGAAGGAACCGTAGCTACCTGGTTGAAAAAAGTAGGAGATACTGTTGAAGAAGGAGATATCCTTGCCGAAATAGAGACAGATAAAGCTACTATGGAGTTTGAGTCATTCTATAACGGGACTTTATTGCATATTGGTATAGAAGAAGGGCAAACTGCTCCGGTGGATGTTTTACTGGCGATAATTGGCCCTGCAGGAACGGATGTGTCCGGACTTAAAGATGGTGTTCCAGCAACAGCTACTGTAACAAAAGACACTGCGCCTGCAAAAGAAGAAAAAATAGAAACAACAGTTGCAAATTCAGGAGGAAATGGTTCATCAGGAGGACGAATATTTGCTTCTCCGTTGGCAAAGAAGATTGCAGCTGATAAAGGAATTGACCTTTCTTTAGTAAAAGGAACAGGTGAAAACGGACGTGTTGTTAAGAAAGATGTAGAATCATTTACACCTTCTTCAGCAGCTGATATTAGTACTTCGCAACCAGCTAAAGAAACAACTTCTGCTCCTGTAGCACAAACGTTTACTCCAGCAGGAGAAGAAAGTTTCGAAGAAGTGAAAAATTCACAAATGCGTAAAGCTATTGCTAAGAGTCTTTCGGCTTCTAAATTTAACGCACCACATTACTATCTTACTATCGAGGTAAACATGGAGAATGCAATGGCCTCACGTAAGAAGATTAATGAATTGCCAGATATCAAAGTATCTTTTAATGATATGGTGGTTAAGGCATGTGCAATGGCACTTCGTAAACACCCACAGGTTAATACACAGTGGACAGACGTAGCAACTAGATATGCTAAACATATTAGTGTTGGGGTCGCTGTAGCGGTACCAGATGGATTGGTAGTTCCTGTTTTGCCTTTTACAGATCATATGTCTCTTACTCAAATAGGATCGAAGGTTAAGGATTTGGCAGGTAGAGCCCGTAATAAAAAATTAACTCCGCAAGAAATGAACGGTAGTACATTTACGGTATCCAATCTTGGTATGTTTGGAATTCAGGAATTTACCTCTATTATTAACCAACCTAATTCATCTATACTTTCAGTTGGTGCTATTGTAGAAAAACCAGTTGTTAAAGATGGTCAAATTGTAGTTGGTAATACAATGAAAGTGACCTTAGCTTGTGACCACAGAACTGTAGATGGAGCAACAGGAGCTCAGTTTTTACAAACATTAAAACAGTATCTTGAAAATCCGGTTACTATGCTTGCGTAGATAACCACCATTATAATATTCATATTCAATCCTGCTTCTAATGAAGCGGGATTTTTTATCTTTATCCAAAACATATTTTTATGACAAAGAACATATTGATCATCCTGATTTCGGTTTTATTTATCAATTGCAAACAAGGAACAATTGCCCAGCCACAAGCTAAGACAACAGAAAATACTTCTGTAGAAAAGACTAAAGTTTCTGATGTTAAGAATATTGTGGATTTTTTAGCTAGTGATGAGTTAGAAGGAAGAGATACTGGAAGTGAAGGTCTAGAAAAAGCCGCAAAATTTATTGAAGAAGAGTTTAAAAAAAATAAAATAGCACCTTATTTTGAAACCTATAGAGACGCTTTTGATGCAAAAGGAACAGCAACATATAATGTTGTTGGATTTCTTAAAGGTACAGATGATGAACTATCAAAAGAATTTATCATATTAGGAGCACATTTTGATCATATAGGTAAAGGAAAAGAAGTTAATGGAGATGTAATTGCTAATGGCGCTAATGATAATGCAGCAGGAAGCAGTGCGGTAATTTCTCTGTCTAAACAATTTGCTCAATTAAAAAATAATAAACGTAGTATTCTTTTTGTGTTGTTTGGAGCAGAAGAAAGAGGGTTACTAGGATCGGCACATCTCGCAGAAGTATTAAAAGAAAAGAATATTAATGTGTATGCCATGGTTAATTTTGAAATGATAGGAGTGCCATTAAATGATAAACCCTATAAAGCCTATATTACTGGGTATGAAATATCTAATATGGCTCAAAAAATGAACGAATATGCAGGTTCGGAGCTGATAGGATATTTACCAAAAGCCAAAGAATTTCAACTGTTTAGAAGAAGTGATAATTATCCATTTTATGAACAATTTAAAGTTCCTTGCCAGACTATTTCTACTTTTGATTTTACAAATTATGACTATTACCATCATGTAGATGATGAAGCATCCGAAATGAATTTTGAATTTATGGCAGAACTCATTAACAGTTGTGTTCCTGTACTTACAAAGATGGCAAATACATCGGATAAAGAAATTAAGTTAAATTAATAAAAAGAGACTGTCTGAAAAGTCAAAAAAACATATGATTTTTTATAGGGCTTAATTTTACAGAAGAATGAAAAATATTATCATAACAGGTGCAAGTAGAGGGATAGGGTATGAAATGGCAAAGCTATTTGCCGATGAAGGTCATCAGGTTTTGGCATTATCAAGAAATGAAAAACCTATCGATGCCCTACAACATAAAAATATACATACATTTTCTTTTGATATCTGTAGTCCGAAGGATCTTAAAAAGATGAGTAGCTACATCTCTTCTTCTTGGAAACAAGTAGATGTCTTGATCAATAACGCTGGTAAATTATTAAATAAACCTTTTAGCGAAATTTCTACTCAGGATTTTGAAGAGGTATATAAAGTAAATGTTTTTGGAGTAGCCGAAATTACGCGTTTGACTTTACCATATATGAAATCAGGAAGCCATGTGGTTACTGTAAGTAGTATGGGAGGTATACAGGGAAGTATGAAGTTTCCAGGATTAGCAGCGTATAGTTCTAGTAAAGGCGCGGTAATTACCTTAAGCGAGTTATTGGCAGAAGAATATAAAGAAAGTGGTATTGCTTTTAATGTTCTTGCTCTTGGAGCTGTGCAAACCGAAATGCTGGAAGAAGCATTCCCGGGATATCAAGCGCCTTTAACAGCTGTAGAAATGGCAAAATATATAAAAGAATTTTCCTTAAACGGAAATAGATTCTATAATGGAAAAGCTCTTCAGGTGTCAAGTAGTACACCATAACCTAGTAAAGTCTCACAGGTTTTTAAAATCTGTGAGACCTATTTTATTATGTAACAACAATCATTTAGAAGTATATTTGAAACCACTTCTATAAAGTGTCAAAGGAATTTCATGTTCCTTTATTAATTGTTTTATTTCAATCCCGATTTCAAAAGTTTTAATATAAGCTACAACATCCGAACACTATAGTATTTACTGCTTAGAACAATAACTTGATTTTTTTTAATAAAAACACATAATGGTTATTCATTAAGTTGGTAATGGATAACCATTATACGCTTTGATGGATGTACACATTATGAGTAAGGTATTCTTTTTTAGAAAAGGGGATATTTCCCCCTTTTTGCTTAAAGGAAAAGGAATACATTTACATATACTATTAAGAGTTTTAAAGGCGCCAAAAATGATTAATAGTATCCTAACCAAAACTATAGGCGAACTCCGAAAAGCCTTAAATAGAGTAGGAATCTTAAAACCATAAAAAATGAAACTAATTATTAAATTCTGTGTAGTGTCAGTTATGATGCTTTTTGTCTTTACGAGTTGTGATAAAGATGAAATAAATATCGAAGAATCTGGTGTTGAATCAATCAAGAGTCTTCAAGATAAAGCCCCAGAACAAGGAATTGTGGAGATCGTTCACAATTATGATTATTATGGAGAGAAATTTAAAGTCCTTTATGTTTTAGATACCAAAGAATCCCAAGTGGTAAAAGTAGACGGAGATGTACAAATGGCAGAGCGTATTTTTGGAAAAAAAGACTCTCCTCAAGGATTGTTTTTTGAAGATCAAAAAGAAGGAGAAACAACCATTAATGTAAAAGTTTTTAACACTAATGATGAGGTGGATGAATATGTTTCTAAACTAGCAGGAGATTTTCCTAAGGAAAGATCAGAACAGCAAATAACTAAGGGAACTTGTGTCGATGGATCGATTAATGGTACCGGAAACTTTTATTTCTATTATCATATAAACTATGTTGCAGAAATGACAGGTATACGAAGAACTAATAAATACTATTATAAAGATTGGAATTTGGGAGGATATAATGACCATATGTCTTCTCTTATATTTACCAAACCATGGGGGAGAAGAGCATATGTGAGATTATACCAGCATAGTTGTTATAACGGTAGAACCTTGAATTTTTATTCTCCATATTTCCAAACTGTTGCCGGAGTAAACGATTTAAGAAATTACACCCTGTCGGGATGGTGGTTCTGGAAAAAATCATGGAATGATAAAACGTCATCATATAGAGTTTGGGCTTGGTAAACAGGTCCTTGACCTTATAAATATTGAATTAGAAAAACCATCGATTACAGCCTAATCGATGGTTTTGTTAATTTTTGACACTTTCTGTCGTTTCGAATTCTATTTTATGTGTTTTAAAAACTTCGTTATCAATAGTAATGATAGACGTTTTAATCAATGTTATAATAGTATCAGTCTGGTGTTCAAGAACAACTTGTGTTGCTACTTTTTGTACAGAATCTGAAACAGTTTCAAAAGGAGTGATAAAATTAATATGTTTGAGCTGGGCTCCTTTTTCTATAGAGAGCAATTCATTTTTATTTGTATCAATAGTAAAATCAGGATTGTCCTTGGCCAATGTCTTTTTGTCCAGATATTCCTGAAGTTTCTGGGAGATTATCAGGGTGTAGGCATCATGCTCAGAAAGCTCAGATTGCTCTTCTACTTTTTCAAAACTCTCTACAGTATCCATTTCCATTGATTTAGATGCATTATTGGCACAGCCAAATGAGAATAAAAGTACTATGATGTATATCAATCTTTTCATGATTTTATCCTGAATTTTAGTTTAACAATCTGTCCATTTAATCTTCGGGATTCTATAATTTCAATATCTTTTAAGCTTTGTGTTGGTGTAGTTAGTTTATTTATAAATTCATCTTTGGCATACATTTCAATACCTAATCGCTGCGGTAGTACCTGAAAAATAGTTGCATCATTAGCAATTATTCTAGACAACTCTTTTCGTCTGTTTTGCCAATCGTTAACTTTTCCGTTAGCATAATAATGAAGCATCAGTGCATAGTCATCTGTCTTAATATGTAAATCTTCACGGCGATCAGAAGAGGTCGTCCGATATATGGTATCAGTTTTATGATAAGGTGACTGGACTACAAAACGAATATAATCATCTTTTGTTTTCCAGGTAAAGCAGCCTATACTGTCACTTTTTGAGTAAAAAGGAGATTCTTCATCGTTTAGTATAATAATATCAATAGGAATCTTAGTAATAGGTAGATTTCTATCTTGATCGATAAAGCAAAAACTAAAAGTGTTTTCAGTAGGAATTAAGAAGTATATTGTCATAAATAGACCAAGACTTAATGGTACAATCCAAAACCATTTAGGGATATCTACTGCCTTTGTAGGGCTTGAAGAAATGGAGTGATTACTTTTAAAATCATTCCAGTTTCTATATTCGCAGTATTGTGAGAGTAGATTAAGGATATCAACACGAGGTAATTTTTCTGAAGAATTTTTAAAATAACTATAGAAAGATTTTTCGCTAATCGAAGCTTTTACTCGTTTTTGTAAATCTTCCTGAAATAATATGATATCCTGCCCTTTCCAATCAGAAATATCATAACTCGAAGCAGTATTTTCCTTTAAAAACTGTTGCGTAACTGCTTTTTTAAGGAGATCGAATAATATTTTTTCTTCAGGAGTTATAGCTTTAATATTTTGATAATGAATGATTTGTGCTTTGTAAAATGTTTTACAATTCCTTTACAAGTATTCTACAATAGATAGATGAGGTTTGGTTTTAAGTTTGTTTTCAGTTTAACAAGATAAAAAATATAAAAAATGAAAACGAACAAATTTAAAATAAGCAGAATAATAATTTTAGTAGGAGTGGCATTGTTAGGATATTCCTGCTCTAATAGAGAAAGTAAATATGCTTTAGACTCAGAGAGTATTATGCTCGAAGATACAGGAGAAACACCTGTGTTAGCAAGTATTGAATCTGAAGAAAAAACAGAAGAAGCAATACTACTAGATAGTGATAGATTGAAAATTAAAAAAAATAATGTTGATACTACTCTAAAGATTATTAAGAATGCTAATTGTCGAATTAAAGTGAAGGATGTTGAAGAAGCAACACTATTGGCTAGAAAAATTGCTTCAAAATACCAAGGATATATTTCTGACGAGCGATTCATAAACACAAATTATACTAAAGAAAATCGTTTTACGATCAGAATTCCTCAAGATCAATTTGATACCGTTTTGGATAGTGTGTGTGGGTTGGCAGAATTCGTGGATTATAAAAATATATCTACAGTAGATGTGACTGAAGAATATATTGATATTACATCACGATTAAAAACAAAGTTGGATGTAAAAGAGCGTTATGAAACCATTTTAAGAACAAGAGCCAAAACGGTAGAAGATATTTTAAAGACCGAAGAAAAGCTTAGTTTACTCCAGGAAGAAATCGAATCTGCTCAGGGAAGATTAAAATATTTAAGTAACAAAGTGTCTTATAGTACAGTTCAGGTCGATGTATATCAAACTATAATCCCAAAAAAAGAGCCTGCAGAATACCAACCTCGTTTTTTAGACAAAGCAAAACAAGGGTTGTCTTTTGGTTGGTCGATTATAGAAAACCTAACATTGTTATTATTTTATATCTGGCCATTACTAGTATTAGGAGGTGTAATCTTTGTGTATTTTGAATGGGTAAAAAAGTAAAAAAAATATTAAATTAAGCGTGCTATTCCCGTGCGCTTAATTTTGTATTTTGCGCAAGTAAAAGGAAGATTAATAATTTTGTGCATTTGAAAGAAATATTAAGGAAATATATTCCAGAACGATCTGTAGATAAGGCATTTGATCTCGTTATAAAATGTAATGTACATCTTAAAATCGTTAATGAGAGAGTTACTCGACATGGAGATTATCGCAAAATGCCGGATGGGAGACACCAGATTACCGTAAATGCATCTCTTAATAAATACCGTTTCCTTATTACATTGATTCATGAAGTAGCACATCTTGTTGCTTTTGAGAAGTATGGACGTTATATAAAACCGCATGGGATAGAATGGAAAAGAACCTTTCAGCAATTAATGTTACCCTATATTAATCCCGAAGTATTTCCAGCCAGATTATTACCTGTTATAGCGCACCATTTTAAAAACCCAAGAGCTAGTAGTGATACCGATGAAAAGTTATCATTGGCATTAAAACAATATGATCCTGCTAATGATAAAAATTATATCTTTGAGTTACCCCTCGGAAGTGTCTTCCGTTTATACAATGGAAAAGTCTTTAAGAAAGGTAATAAGAAAGTAAAACGCTATGAATGCGTAGAACTCAATACAGGCAGAATTTACCTTTTTAACCCAAACGCAGAAGTCGAACTATTAAATTGATTATGAACAAAAATTTTTATGCAATATTGATGGCGGGCGGAGTAGGGTCGAGGTTTTGGCCCGTGAGCACATCAGAATTCCCTAAACAGTTCCACGATATGTTAGGAACAGGAGAAACGTTGATCCAGCGTACATTTTCACGTCTGGCTAAGATCGTTTCCAAAGAAAATATATTTATTCTTACTAACGAACGATATAATGATCTGGTGTTAGAACAGTTACCAGAAGCAGAACAACGACAGGTAGTAACCGAGCCTGCAATGCGTAATACCGCACCATGTATCTTGTATGCGGCATTAAAGATCCAGAAAGATAACCCCGATGCAGTAATGGTAGTTGCTCCTAGTGATCATTGGATCGAGGATGAAAATGCATTTATAGCAAATTTAGAATATAGCTTTAAAGCATGTTTAGAAAATGATATTTTGATGACTTTAGGAATTCAACCCACATTTCCTAATACGGGATATGGTTATATTCAATATAATAAAGAAAGCGAAGACGCTAAGAAAAAAGTAGTTCAGTTTACAGAGAAACCAGATTATGATACTGCCAAAAAGTTTTTAAGTGAAGGAAACTATCTATGGAATGCCGGGATTTTTATTTGGAGTGTGCGAAGTATTATAACTGCTTTCACCAAATTTCAGCAAGAGATGACTGCTTTATTCGAAAAAGGGTCGGTCGTCTATAATACGATGCAGGAGAACGATTTTATACAAGAAAATTATCCGCTGGCAGAGAATATATCTATCGATTATGCTATTTTGGAGAAAGCAGATAATGTATATGTGCTTCCGGCAACTTTTGATTGGAATGACTTAGGAACCTGGGGATCGTTATATGATAAATTGGATAAAACAGAAGCTAATAATGCTGTAGTTAATGCCAGAGTATTACCAGAAGACGCATCTGGTAATATGATTAGAACGTCTGATGATAAAATAGTAGTAGTCGATGGACTACAGGATTATATTATTATAGATAAAGAAGAAGTGCTTTTAATCTATCCCAAAAAGAAAGAACAGGATATTAAAAAGGTGCTTAAAAAAGTAAAAGAAACATACGGAGAACAATACGGATAAAGTACAATGACAGAAAATACAAATCAACCCGTTCCTGATCAGGACGAGATGGCAGAAACAGTAAAGAGAGATGCCAAAGGTCTTTTTGCCAGCGCTAATACATTTGTTAGAGAACTATTAGATATAAGATCAGAAACAGATAAAGATCAAACGATAGAGGATGTTAAAAATGATATCCCTTTTAAAGGGCATAATGCCTGGATTCTTATTTTTTCGGTATTTGTAGCGTCTATTGGCCTTAATGTAAGTTCTACTGCAGTAGTAATAGGAGCGATGTTAATTTCTCCATTAATGGGGCCGATTGTTGGAGTTGGGTTATCCATTGCTATTAATGATATTGATACTTTAAGACGATCCCTGGTTAACCTGGGTGTAATGGTAGGTCTAAGTGTTCTTGCTGCCACTTTATATTTCTGGGCTTCTCCGTTAACAGAATTGACTCCCGAGTTAGAATCCAGGACGGCACCTACTATACTCGATGTATTAGTTGCAGTTTTTGGAGGTTTGGCATTGATTGTCGCCAAGTCGAAAAAAGGAACAATGCCTAATGCCATAGCAGGAGTAGCTATTGCTACTGCGTTAATGCCTCCTCTGTGTACGGTAGGATATGGTATTGCAGAATGGAAATTGGAGTATGCTTTGGGAGCACTGTATTTGTTTTCTATTAATGCCACATTTATTGCATTATCTACTTTTATTGTTTCCAAATTATTGCGTTTTCCTATGTTACGGTACGCTAACTCTGCTAAAAGGAAACGTATTGCACAGTTAGCCTCTTTATTGGCAATATTGGTAATGATACCTGCGAGTTATACATTTTATGTTACTCTTAATGAAAGTAATGCAGATCGGGATTATAAAGCGTTTAAAGCTAATGAAATTGATGCTAATGAAAATTTGTACCTCAGAAAGGATTTTTATGACTATAATAATGAGTCTATAAAATTATATTTTGATGGAGAAATTAATGAGGCAACAGTAAGTGATTTGCAAAATGAAATTAAAAAATATACTAGTATTAGTGATTTTGCACTAGCAATAAATGGTAATAAGTCGAGAGGTATTGATCAGATATCCAAAGCATATGACAGATCTATAGTGCAGTTAAATCGGGTAGAAAAAGAAAACGATAAGCTTCTGGATGAGATTGAAGATCTTAAGATTAAGATGGCAGGTCTGGAAACCCAGCTTAGAGAAGCGAATAAAGTGGTTCCAGTAGCTGTGATGCCATACGCCAGTATAGCAAAAGATGCAAAAATACGATTCCCTGATTTGGCAGAACTAGGATATGGTGAGGTGCAAAAATCAAACTTCTTAAAAGTAGATACCGTGCAAGTTATCTTCCCTAGATGGAAATTTCAGGTATCCGATAGCCTTAATACCATTAGGGTAAACAAACTACAAGAATGGATAACCAAAGAAATGAAAGCAGATACATTGTATGTAGAATAAATTAGTAGTGAGAATTTTTATACTCTTATAGTACTGTAATTCCTTGGTATTCATAATAATCAATTAAAATGTTTTTAAATTTTAATCTTCGTAAAGTGGGTTGAAATAATAAGCAATGTTAAAAATGTTTTACATTAAGTAAAAAATTATTACCTTTGTGTTGTATTTTGTTAACTTAATATGAAAACATATGACAACACAAGAAAAACGACCAATTGTATTTTTGATCATTGATATTATCACATTTCTAAGTTATTATATCATTCTATTAAATGTTTATAATAACAAAGTTTTATCTATGGGAGAATTACCTTTTTGGGGAGCTTCAATACTACTGTTTATTCCTATAATGATTATTTCACGAATTGTTTTGTATGTGCTATACAGCATAATGAATTCTGTTATGACCAAAAAGAGAGAGGAGAAATTTCTTACCGATGAGTTTGGTCAATTGATCAAACTTAGAGCCACTCGAAATTTCAACAACACATTTATGATCGGCTTTGTGATAACAATGGGACTTCTCGTTCTGGGAATATCAATTACGACTATGTTCAAACTTCTATTCCTTTCGATATTTGCTGCTTTTGTAGTCCAGAATCTATCTGAATTTTATTACGCAAAAAAAAGTATTTAAAATGAAAGACATCAAAATAACTAATACCATTAGAACATTGCGCTTTCTCGACAAGGAAATGACACAGCAGGAATTAGCAGAAAAAGTAGGGGTTACAAGGCATACAATAATGGCAATCGAAAAAGGAAAATATTCCCCTACACTAGAGCTAGCTTTCAAGATAGCCGAAGTTTTTAATAAATCTCTAGAAGAGGTATTCACCTATGAAAAATAAATGAAATGAAAAACATCGAAAACATCAAACCGACGAAAAATGCATTAATGGCAGGGCTTTTTTATTTAGCACTTATTATAATAGGTATGTATGGTTTTGTTTATGCTCTGCCTCAAATAGAAATAAAAGGGGATATTGCAAAAACCGTAGAAAACATTAAAAACAATTCATTTATATTTAGAGTAGGGATATTTAGCATTCTTGTTATGAATGTTATTAGTATCCTGCTTGTAATTTACCTCTATAGACTATTATCATCCATTAATAAAACAATGGGATTATCTATGCTAATCTTAATGTTATTTGGAGCAGCCATTTCTTTGGTTAACGAGGTTAATCATTTTGCCATGATAGTAATTAATGGCATGAGTGATCTCTCTGCAACAGAAAGCCAAAATCTAACGGATTTCTTTTCAACTATTCACAATCATGGTGCACATATTGCTGTAATTTTTTGGGGACTTTGGCTTTTTCCACTTGGTATTTTGATCTTTAAATTAGATACTCGAATCTCTGAATTTATCGGAGTGATGTTAGTGATTGCAGGTATTGGTTATATCCTAGATTCAATATTCTTGTTTCTCTATCCAAACCTACAAATACCTACTCTTTCTGACTATACTTTTTTAGGTGAATTTTTATTGACAATATGGCTTTTAATTAAAAGTAGAACCATAGAAAGGTTAGCTCTGAGTAAAATATAAATAAACAGCTAAATATTAGGCAACATTGTTTTTATTCTCGATGTTTGGTAATGGTACACAAGTGTTATTATTTTGTGTGATTTCAAAAAGATATACTCCGATGTTTAAAAAAATAGATACAAAGCTTAGTGCCATTCTTATTTTGATTATGGTAATCACGATTTCATATGGACAAGAAGGAAAAGATGGTAAGGTTGTGAAAGATCAGAATTATACTACTTGTACTAATTTTAAATGCCTTGAAAAAAATAAAAATAAACGAATAATTGTTAAAGGAATACTTAGAACATATACTCCTAATAAAACAGGAAAAGGGGCTGGCCATATGTTCTGGGATTGGGAAATACTGCTAGATGATGAAATAGCAATACCCGTAATGAGCAAAGATCAAAGATTAGATCTATCTACGTACAATAAAAAAAACATATTGATTGATGGTAATGTGTTTTACGGTATAATAATAGGGAGTCCAGATGGACAAAATGCTACTGGATATAGAATAGATATTAATACAATACAAAAACAAACTACATACAACAAAGAATAAATAGTATGTAAACTAATATATTGAAACCAGAGTACCTGATTTATACAATTTCAAATCTTGAATTCGTAAGTAAAGTTAAATCCATCAAGAGGCAAGTAGGATAGTAGTTTGTTTTTCTGAAGAACAAAAAACATATCAGAATCTTTATAAGGTGAATTGCTGATACCATTATTTCACTGAAAACAGGGAGATGAAAAAATGAAGTCTTCTCTATATTTAACAAATTGAACAGAATTAGATATAAGTAACCTTATGAATTAATTTGTAGGTAATACTTTTAAAGCGACGATAAAGGATCAAATGGTTATTTTGAAAGGCATTAACTTAATTTTATAATATACTTTTATAGCTGTTTTATACCTTACACTGATAATAGTTTTTGTTTAATTAGTCATGACAGATTTTAGAAATATAGAGTATTTAAAATTTGGAAATATTCGACAAAGAAAAGCATACGATGTCTTATTGAAGTTAGATGTTATGCAGGTATTGAGAGTATATACCCCAATTCTTACAGGAACTATACCTATTGATATTGATGTGCCGCAAAGTGATCTGGATATCATTTGTGAATGTGAAGATCATACAAGATTTTCAAAGTTAATTATCAAGTCATTTGAAAAAGAAAACGGTTTTGTGATATCGACTCGAATATTTGATGAAATAAAAAGAACGATTTGTCAATTTCGATCCAGTGGTTTTGATATAGAAATTTTTGGGCAAAATATTCCTGTCGAAAAACAAGATGCATATAGGCATATGATCGTAGAATATAAGATTTTGAAGGAAAAAGGAGTTGAATTTCGATCTAAAATAAAAGAATTAAAATCTAACGGAATAAAAACCGAACAGGCGTTTGCTCAACTTTTAGGTTTGAAAGGAGATCCATATAAAGAGCTATTAAATATAGGATACTAAAAAAGTAAGAAACTGTATGGATATACAAACAAATTGGAACGCAATACGACAACATTTTAATAAAAGTTTTAAATCTAACTTTTACGTGTCAATTGCGTCTGTTGACACAAATAATAACCCAACCATAACACCAATAGGATCATTATTTCTGAATGACAATCAAACAGGTTTTTATTTTGAAAAATTCCCTTCAAAATTGCCAGAACATGCCAAAGCAAATAAAAATATATGTGTCCTAGGAGTAAATAGTAGTCGTTTTTTTTGGATCAAATCATTGTTTAAAGGAAAATTCCCTAATTATCCAGCGGTTAAACTCTATGGAGAGCTAGGAGAAAGGAGAAAAGCAACTGCTAAAGAAACAGGACGATTAGACAGAAGGATGAAAGCTACAAAAGGACTAAAAGGTAATGCTTACCTATGGGGAAAAATGGAGTTTGTAAGGGAAATACATTTTACGAAAGCCGAAAAAATAAATCTTGGTAAAATGACTAGCAAATTATAAAAGGTAGAATACATTAATATGTCATGAAAAGCATACAGATTTTTTGAGCACAAATGATAATTTCTACATTTTAAAAAAATAAGATATATGAAAATAAAAGTCGTTGATGGTGTATTTATAAGATGTAATATTGTAGATAGGACTAAACAATCGATTTGGTTTTTACATGGATTTGCTGATTCTGGTTTAGCGTATAAAGAGGTTTTTAACTCTGATCTAGTATCCAAATTTAATCTTTATGTTGTAGATCTTCCTGGGTTTGGAGTTAGCCCTGTGAATTCTGATTATATATCGATTAAAGAGCAAGCAGATTTGCTTTCCAAAGTAATAGAAAAAGAAACAGAGAACAATATAAAAGTAAATATTGTAGCACATTCGATAGGGGCGCTAATAGGTACCTGGGGCTGTCAACAATTAGCAAGTAAGATTAATTATTATATCAATATAGAGGGGAATCTAACAGAAGCAGATAGCTATTTTTCAAGCAAACCTTTGCAGTATACTACAGCAGAAGAATTTATACAATCCTTTGAAAAGGAAGTTTTTGAAAATGCAATAAAAGAAGAACGATATAAAAGATATTATAGTAGTCTTAGGTTTGCTGAGCCTCAGGGAATGCGTAACTGGGCGATTACGAGTCAGGAATATATTAAGGACAATCAATGTGGGTTTGAGTTCAAGAAATTGACTTGTAATAAGGTATATATTTGGGGCGATTTGGATACTCCAAAAGAAACTCAGAAATTTATAAACGAGCAATATATTCCAAATAAACTCTATAAAGGTGTAGGACATTGGCACATGATAGAAAATTCAAAAAATTTCTATGCCTATATAAGCGCAATTATAGAATAGTATATAATTAATCCCATCTACCGAGGATACTATGAATCAAAAATGATGTCAGAAAAAGAAATCGAGAAATATCATTTCCTAAAAGATGAACCCAAAAAGCGACAGTTTGATATTTATGATTTAGCCGAATATCAAAAAGCGAATTCTCAGCATTCTTCAAAACCACATACACATAGTTTTTATCAAATTATTTGGTTCAAAAGCAATAAAGGAAAACATTTTATAGACTTTGAAGAATATGATATAAAAAAAAACAGGATTTTTTTTATTGCTAAAAATCAGGTTCATTTTTTTGAAAAACGTCAGGATTATAATGGTTTACTACTTCATTTTAATGAATCGTTTATATTAAATAATGAAACCGACATCAATTTTTTTCTTACCTACTCCATATTCAATAACCATCAGAAACCCTTTTATCAGGTTTCTAATGAGCAGGAATACGAGATTTTAAGATATTTTGAACAAATAGAAAATGAAACGAATAATAGCGGTGAGTTTGGTAACAAAATGATTCTTTCTAATGTACTAAAAGCTTTTTTGTTGCGTATAGAACGTGAGAAGCGAAAAAATGGTAAAACACTCAAAACCGATTTGAATCGCAATTTTACATATCTTAAGTTTAGAGACCTTTTAGAGCATAATTTTAATCAAAATTGGTCTGTATCGAATTATGCAGATCAACTTTCTATTTCAACAAAAACACTTAATTCGATTATTAAGTCCGAAATGGAGAAAACAGTTTCGCAGGTGATTACCGATAGAGTACTTCTGGAAGCTAAAAGAAAACTGATACACACCAATGCACGAATAAATCAAATAGGATATGATTTAGGATTTCAAGATCCATATTATTTTATTAAGTATTTTAAAAAACATATTAAGATTTCTCCTTCAGAGTTTAGAAAAACAATTTCCTGAATTTACTAATTATAGTAGGTTTTGTCCATTTTATTGGGTTTCGTTGTAGGTTACTTTTGTCCGGTAACAAAATTATTAATGTATGAAATCAAAATTCAAATTTTCGATCAGACTATTGCCAGTATTCGCTACAATAGTGTTATTAACTTTAACATCAATGACAATGGACAAAAAAGTAGAAACAAATGCTTATTTACAAATTACCTTGAAAATCAAGTCGGAAAACCGAGAACTCGCTGCCGGAGTGTATCTTAAATATAAGGAACCATTTTTAAAACAAATTAAAGGAGCGGTATCAAAAGAACTTATCTTAAGAACCGAAGATGTACAAGTGATTCATGGTTTTGAATCAGAAACAGATGCAAAAGCTTATCTGTCATCGAGTCTATTTGAAAAAGATGTGGTTAGAGAATTGAAACCATATTTAGAAAGCAACCCAGATGTTAGAGTTTATTCTGTTTTTAGAAATTAGAACCTATTCTCTTTAAAAAAGAGACACCTACTGAGACTATTTTTATGTTAAATGGAAGACAATTTGAGTTTGGGATCAAATTGTCTTCTGTTTTTTTATAACTAAATACTTATATAATTTATACTGCGCTGTTAATATCGGGATCTGTAAACATATATTTTATTTTTGTTGTTTGATCGCTACACTTTATGTAGCTTTGCTATCAAATATGTAGCAAAAATTTATTATGGCAACACCAAAACCAGGAAAACCAGTTAGAGGATCAAAAACCGGACAACCTATTATGGCTCTTTTTGATCTATTAGGAAGAAGTTGGACTATGGGAGTAATATGGCATTTATATAAAGGTCCAAGTACGTTTAGAAAGTTACAAGAGTATTGCGAATCAATTTCTCCCACTACGTTGAATAAGAGATTAAAGGAGCTTACAGAATCTCATCTTATAGAACGTTCTATTGATGGATACATGTTAACTCAACAAGGAAGAGAGTTATTCGAATTATTATCTCCTCTGGGCAAATGGGCAAAAACCTGGGCAAATAACTATACCTCAAAATGAAAAAACAATACTATAGTAATCCCTTTTTTGATAGAGACGTTGAAAACAGAAGAGTTTCTTCAGCCATTTCTGCAAATGATGTTTTAATTATTTCGTTTCAGCACAAATTTTACTTCTTTCAAGAAAAAAAAAGAAAAAAGTTGGCGTTATTTCCATTAGAACTCTTTAATCAGATTTCGCTTAACAGCTCTTTTTTGGGAGTACAGAAAGACAAAAAAATATGGACAGCCGAGCTAACAGAAGCAAATGTAAAAAGCGTTTCAGAAATTTTAAAAGGAGGTCGGTTTTATGATATTAGAGATTTGGGTAATCAATTAGAAAATGAAGAAGCAGCTCTTCTGGGTTATGCTTTAGGGATTAATAAGTGGCATCAGATCACCAGGTTTTGTGGTGCTTGTGGAGCAGATACTAAAAGTTGGGAAAACGGGCATAGCAAAAAATGTAAAAATCCGAAATGCGCTACTATTTTCTATCCACAAATCTCACCAGCTATCATTGTACTTATTGAATATAAACCGAAAGAAGGGCAACCATTATGTTTATTGAGTAAAAGAAAAATTGATAATGGATATATGTGTTCCACATTTGCAGGATTTGTAGAGATTGGTGAAACCCTTGAAGATGCTGTGGTAAGAGAAATGAAAGAAGAAGTAAATGTGGATGTAACCAATTTACGCTATGTTGATTCGCAACCATGGTCATTTTCATCTTCTTTGATGATGGGGTTTGTCGCCGAGGTAGAACATACGGCATTTCAGGTAGATGGTGAAGAAATTAAAGATGCAGCTTGGTTTTCGCCAGAACAACTATATGAGAGTGTTTCAAAAGAAGAACTAACACTTTCAAGACCAGATTCTATTGCCAGATTTTTAATAGAAAGCTGGGCAAATAACAATATAAATAAAATGATATGAGGAAAATCGATAAGCCTATTTCAGGAGAGTTTCCTGCTTACTCTAGCATATACATAGATTTGTTGCAGGATGACGGAAAGATTTTAAATCATTTGTGGGATAACTTCATTACAATCAAAAATTTTATATACAACTTGCCAGAAGAAAAACTGTACCACAGGTATGCTAAGAATAAGTGGACTATTAAAGAAATCCTGGTGCATATTATTGATGATGAACGTATTTTTTCGTATCGGGCATTACGATATGCAAGAAATGATAAAACGCCTTTACCTGGATTCGAAGAAAAGGACTATGCAGTTTATTCTAAAGCCAATGATCGAAGTTTGGAAAGTATATTTGATGAATATGAGATGGTTAGAAAATCGACCATAGCCCTTTTTAAATATTTACCTGATGATTGTTTTATGAGGAGTGGTATATCTGTCGGAAATATTAATAAAAGAACCGTTAGAGGATTAGCATATCATATAGCGGGACATGAACTAAGGCATTTTAATATCATAAAAGAACGGTATTTGGATATAAAACCAGAATAGTTTAGATGTCAAAATTGTAACTAAGAACTAAAAAAAATACACGATGTTTATTATCAATTTTAATTTTGTTAAACCAATAGAAGAAGTTAATCGTTTTACTGAAGCTCACCGTAGTTATATTTCAGAACAATACAACACAGGGAAATTTATAATAGGAGGGCCCAAATCACCTAGAACAGGGGGAATTGTAATCGCAAATTGCGACTCTGAAGAAGAAGTTTATGAAATCTTAGATAAAGATCCGCTAATACAAAAAGAAGTAGCAGAATATAGTATAATAGAGTTCACTCCTGTAATGAGTACAACAGGTTTAGATCATTATCATAAATAAGAACATAACGATGAGATTTGTGTGGTATATCGTTATAATAACTTAGAAAGTGCAATAACTCCTTTTTTTAAATGCTCTTCAGATAATGATGCATACCCTAAACGGAAACCATGTATAGGGTTGATAAAACTAAATTTATTAGGTGTAATAATATCTATACCTTGCATGTTTAGTTTTTTGGAAATCTGAAAAACATCTACCTCTTTTTTAGGCACCAACCAAAAAGCAAGCCCTCCATCTGGTTTACTAAAAGATACTTTTTCTTTTAGATATGTATGAAGTAAGGTTTCGAAATAGTCTCTTTTGGCTTTGTATATTGTCGAGGTTTTTTTTAGATGACGTTTTACTTCTCCGTCTTTTATTAGTTGTAAAATAGCTTGCTCCATGATATTATCACCTTGTACATCAATAATTTTACGAAGATCTCCTGCCTTTTTTATAAAACTTTGGCTTCCCACCAAATAACCAATACGCAGAGCAGGTGCAATGATCTTACTTAATGTTCCTATGTAAATAAAATGTTGAACGTTATCAAAACTAGAAATCGGTAAAACAGGCCTGTATCCAAAATGGAATTCATTATCATAATCATCCTCAATGATGGTAAACCCATATTGATTAGATAATGAGATTAACTCTAAACGTCTTTGCAGGCTCATTGTTACAGTTGTAGGAAATTGATGATGAGGAGTTGTGTATATTGCTTTTATCTTTTTATGCTTTTTTAAATAATACTTTACATCATCGACACTTAGCCCTTGATCATCTATCGAAACAGGAAGAAGATTGGCTCCAATACTTTCAAAAGCTCGCCATGCTGGTTTATAACCTGGGTTTTCTATTAGTACAAAATCATCTTTTTCTAATAAACAATGACTTGCTAAATACATTGCCATTTGGCTACCTCTTGTGATGCAAATTTCATGAATTGAAATATTCATCCCACGCTTAAAATTTAGCATTTGTACCATTGCATTTCTAAACTCAGAATCCCCTAGTTCACTACTGTACCCCATCATTTGCCAACGAGCTTTGCGATTAAAAATTTGCCTGTATGCTCTTGCTAATGCTATGGTAGGAGCAAGTCTACTATCCGGAAACCCATCATCAAAAACAATTAATGATTTTGATGAATGCTCATCATCAATAGTATTTTGCCTATATACGCTTTTATGTTGGTTCTGTTTAGGAAAAACATTAGCCACAAATGTTCCTTTTCTTTCTTTAGAAACAAGCCACCCTTCTGCGATTAAGACATTTAAACCTTCAACAACCGTATTTCTGTTTACTTTTATTAATTCTGCTAATTGTCTGCTTCCTGGCAAGGCCTGGTTTTTATGTAATTGCTCATTTTTAATTGCATTAATAATAGCATCTGCAATTTGTAGATATATAGCTTTCTTACTAGTAAGATCGATTTTAATTTGAAGTTCCCAAGGTCTAAGCATCTGGACTATCTATTTATGTGTTTTCTGCACCATAAAGATAGTCCAAATATGAAATACTTTTACATTGTAATAATACAATGAACAAAAAATTAGAAAACAATGGAAACTAAAGAAAAAAAATTCAGTTCAAAAGATTTTCATGAAACTTTTGCAAGACCAAAATTTGTAATGCCCGATACATTAATACATAAAAATGTAGAAAATGCAGGGGTACACGATCAGTTCTCTACAGAAAGAAAACATCCTGTTTTTTTTATAGATCTACCTAGTAAAAATGTTAGTATGACTATTGGCGGTTTGTTACCAGACCAAATGACAAATAAACATAGGCATACGTATGAAACATTATTGTATGTAATCGAAGGAGAAGGATATACCGAAATAGAAGGTGTGAGAGTGGATTGGAAAGCAGGAGATGCTGTTTACATTCCCAGTTGGACCTGGCATCGTCATAAAAATTTGAGTAGTACAAAAAATGCAAAATACATTGCCAGCGAAAATGCGCCACAACTTCAAAACTTAGGTGTAGCACTTCGTGAAGAAGAAGGTAGAGATTTATAATCATCAAAAAAATATATTATGAAAAATGTACCATTTAAGGGTGTGATTGCTTATCCAATAACACCATTTGATACTAATGAAAAAGTAGATATTGATTTGTTTAGAAAACTTTTAGAACGATTAATAAGAAATGGATCTCACGGTATTGCTCCTTTAGGAAGTACAGGTGTACTTCCTTATCTTACAGATCAGGAAAAAGAGGCAATAACCGAAGCAACAATTCAACAAGTAAATAAACGACTTCCTGTTTTAGTTGGAGTTTCGAATCTAACAACAGAAAGAACAGTGCATCATGCTAAGTTTGCAGAAAAAGCTGGTGCTACAGCAGTTATGATCATCCCAATGAGTTACTGGAAATTGACAGATGATGAGATCGTTCGGCACTACGACACGGTAGCAAAACAGATTTCTATTCCAATTATGGCCTATAATAATCCAGCTACAAGTGGAGTAGACATGTCACCTGCATTACTAAAACGTTTGCTAGAAATCTCTAATGTTACCATGATTAAAGAAAGCACAGGTGATGTGCAACGTATGCACTATTTAAGAAAAGAATTGGGGGAAGATGTAGCTTTTTATAATGGCTCGAACCCTTTAGCATTAGCCGCTCTTTCTGCAGGAGCAACGGGTTGGTGTACTGCAGCTCCAAACCTTATTCCCGAACTTAATATTGCGTTGTATGATGCCATTCGGGAAAATGATTTACAACATGCGCAGAACATGTTTTATAAACAGATCAATCTTCTGAAATTTATAGTTAACAAAGGACTACCAAGAGCAGTTCAGGCAGGTTTAACTATTTTAGGAGAAGAGGGAGGAAATTTGAGAAGCCCATTAAAGCCTTTGACTGATATAGAAAAGAGTGAACTAAAAATCATTTTAGAAAAATCGAAGCATGGTATTGAAAAAGTAATGGGGTGAAGTAAAAGAAAAATAGAATAACTTTAAACAAAATAAATTAAGAAAGAACAATATTGCTTAGACTAAATTAATAAATAGGTAAGTAGAATATAAAGTTATATTCTACTTACCTATTTATTAATAATACTAGTCTTGGGTTTACAATTGTTATTTTGCTATTTTAGAATAATTTATAGAAAACAATTGATATGAATCTTACACTTTGGATTTCGTTTATAGGAACAGTTTTTATTATTGGAGTAACTCCTGGGCCAAGTGTACTACTTGCTTCTGCTAATAGTATGAATTACGGAACAAAAAAAACAGTTGGAACTATATTAGGAGATTTATCGGCAAACACTATACAGATACTTTTGTCCTCGCTGGGATTAGCATCTATTGTTATTTCTTCAGGAGAAATTTTTAGCCTGATAAAATGGATTGGTGTTGGATATTTGATATATATGGGAGTGACAAAAATTATTTCAAAACCAAATGTCGAAGAATTCAAAAAGAAAAATAGGGAAAAAAGTTTTTTAAAATTATATAGTGAAGGTTTTTTTATGTCGGCATCAAACCCAAAAGCAATTGTTTTTTTTGCTGCATTATTCCCTTTGTTTATTGATGAAAGCCTTGCTTTTGCGCCTCAAGTACTCTTGTTGGGAATAACTTATCTAGTGATTGATGGAATTAGTCTTTTTATGTATGTTAGATTTGCATCAAGGCTAAAAAAATATCTTGAAAATAAAGAAAAGGTTCACTTACAAAATAAAATCATAGGAACTCTATTAATTTTTAGTGGAGTACTATTATCTATGGTAAGGCGAACTAATACTTAATAGATAGCTTTTATTTAAACAGCTAGACTAATGTTATAATCCTTTTAATTGAGCGTCTCGAACTTTTTTAAACAAATTAGAAGAGTACACAAAATCGGTTACTGCCTTATTATCGGTTTTAAATATTTGGGTCTTGTCACCTTCCCATTCTAAATTCCCATTTTTAAGAAAAACGATTTTTTCTCCAATTTCCATTACCGAGTTCATATCATGGGTGTTAATTACAGTAGTGATATTGTATTCTTCGGTAATTTCTTTAATAAGATTATCTATGACAATAGCCGTTCTAGGGTCAAGCCCAGAGTTAGGTTCATCACAGAATAGATATTTTGGCCGTGTTACTATGGCACGTGCAATAGCAACACGTTTTTGCATTCCACCACTAATTTCTGAGGGTAATTTTTTCTCAGCATTTTCAAGATGTACACGATCTAAAACCTCATGAACTCTTTCTAACATTTCTTCCTTTTTCTGTTTGGTAAACATCATTAGAGGAAACATTACATTTTCTTCTACTGTCATAGAATCAAATAGAGCGCTGCCTTGAAAAACCATTCCCATTTGTTCTCTTAGGTCTCTTTGTTGTTGTTCATTGAGTTCAGAATAAGTACTGCCATCATAGCAAATAGAACCTTGCTCTGGAGTAAAAAGCCCAAGTAGACATTTCAAAAACACAGTTTTACCACTACCACTGGTACCGATAATAAGATTGGTCTTGCCTCTATCAAAGGTTGTAGTGATTCCTTTTAAAATCTCTTCTCCATTAAAACCTTTATGTAGATTAGTAACTTCTATCATTAGC
This sequence comes from Aquimarina sp. Aq78, assembly GCF_900299525.1. Classification (GTDB taxonomy): domain Bacteria; phylum Bacteroidota; class Bacteroidia; order Flavobacteriales; family Flavobacteriaceae; genus Aquimarina. Next base: position 62,538 of record NZ_OMKA01000024.1, read on the forward strand.
TTAGTAATAATTGGGTGAGAATATAATTAGATATAACAATGGACACCGTAGTCCATACAAAGGCAGAAGTACTGGCTTTACCAACCTCTAGTGCGCCACCTTTCATGTAATATCCATGAAATGATGGAATGGTTGCCAATAAAAAAGAATATAAAAAAGTCTTTATAAAAGCATACACCAGATGATAGGGAATAAACTCTTCTCGTAGTCCAGTCAAAAATTCTGCACTAGAAATAAATCCTCCATAAACTCCAGCAACGTATCCTCCAAATACACCTACAAACATGGCTATTGCAATAATAAACGGGTAAGTGAGCATCGCGATGATTTTAGGGAAAACTAAATAATTAAGTGAATTGATACCCATTACTTCTAATGCATCAATCTGCTCGGTTACCCTCATTGTACCAATACTTGAAGTAATAAAAGAACCTACTTTACCCGCCATGATAACTGAAATAAATGTTGGTGCAAATTCAAGTATTACAGATTGTCTTGAAGCAAAAGCAATAAGTTTTTTTGGAATTAAGGGATTAGTAAGATTGAGCGCAGTTTGAATGGCTACAACAGCACCAATAAAAAAGGCTAGAAATACAGTTATTCCTAAAGAACCAATAATTAAATCATCTATCTCTTTAAATATCAGGTTCCGTATTACAGAACCTTTAGTCATTCGACTAAAAACGCCTTTTAACATTAAAAAATAGCGACCAATATCGTCTAAGTAAAACATGCATTATAATTAGAAAGGCTAAAATAGAAAAAAAAATATCCATAGCATTTAACCTTCTATTAAAGTTTTACATTTGTACTAATAGTATTTTAGCTATTTAAATTCAAAATATAATGACAAAAAGAATATTTCTAATCTTATTAGTTGCGTTGTGCTGTATGCCTTGTAAGGCACAAGAAGTTGTTCAGATCAATAACTCACCTAAGCTGGTAGTTGGTATTGTTGTAGACCAAATGCGATATGATTATTTAACCCGTTTCTATAATCGATTCGGAGATAAAGGTTTTAAACGTATGATAAATGAAGGTTTTAATTGCAAAAACAATCATTTTAATTATGTACCTACTTATACAGGCCCTGGTCATGCTTCTGTATATACAGGAACTACACCAAAAAATCATGGGATTATCTCTAATCATTGGTATGACAAATTTGATAAAGCAATGGTATATTGTGCGAGTGATTCTTTAGTTAAGCCTGTAGGATCTGATAGCGAAATGGAGCGAATGTCTCCTCATCGCATGAAAACGTCTACTATAAGCGATCAAAATAGATTACATACACAATTAAAAGGAAAAACAATTGGTATTGCTATAAAGGACCGAGGTGCTATTCTGCCAGCTGGCCATTCTGCGAATGGTGCATATTGGTTTAGAGGTAAAGATGAAGGGAAATGGATTACAAGTACCTATTATCGTAATGAATTGCCAGATTGGGTTAAAAAATTTAATACCTCTAACCAGGCAGAATCTTACTTAAAAGTATGGAATACTCTTTATGATATTAATACATATGCAGAAAGTGGTCCAGATCAGAATGAGTTCGAGGGTGGGTATAAAGGTAAAGAAACAGCTACGTTTCCTTATGATTTAGCAAAGCTAAAAGATCAAAACTCTGGATATGATATTATTAAATCATCAGCTTATGGAAACAGCTTAACCACCGACTTTGCAATTGCTGCAATTGAAGGAGAGCAACTGGGAACAGATAAGATTACTGATTTTCTTACAGTGAGTTTCTCTAGTACAGATTATGTCGGACATAACTTTGGAGTGAATTCTAAAGAAATTCAGGATACATATTTGCGATTAGATAAAGATTTAGAACGCTTTTTTGATGCTTTGGACACTAAAGTGGGTAAGGGGCAATATACTGTTTTTCTTACAGCGGATCATGGAGCTGTACATGTGCCGTCATATTTGAAATCTGTTAAAATTCCTGCAGGTTACTTTGATAGAGATGCATTTACAACCAAAGTTAAAGCATTTGTGAAAACACAATTTAAGGTAGATGGATTGATCGAAAATATATCAAACAATCAAGTATTTTTCAATTATAGCATATTGAAAAAAAATACAATATCTGCTGAAAAGCTAGAGAAAGCACTCGCTCATTATATACTTCAGGAAAACCAAATTGATAAAGTGTTTACCAGAAATCAGTTAGAAACAGGTGAATATGTTACCGGTATAGCTGCATTAATTCAAAAAGGGTATAATCAAAAAAGAAGTGGTGATGTAGTATATGTAATGGACCCTGCTACGATATCTTATTCTAAAACAGGTTCAACTCATGGAAGTGGTTTAACCTATGATACTCATGCTCCTTTATTGTTTTTTGGACAAGGAATACAAAAAGGAAGTACAACTCAAGAAACATATATTCCGGATATTGCACCTACTATCTCGGCTTTATTAGGAATTGCTTTTCCTAACGGAGCCACAGGAAAAGTGCTATCTTTTGTGTTAGAGTAGGGATTATCCTTTTAATTTTTGATATATGGATTGTGCACTTTTAACTGCACCTTCCATATATCCTCCAAATTGGATTGCGGTTTCAGCCCCCGCAATAAATAAGTTATTGTCAAAAAGTTCTTTTTGGTAAACAGAATGGCCATTATTTTGATGAGGAAAGATAAAATGTTGAGAATCCTTAAAGGTATTAGGTTCTTTTCTCCAGATCTTTTCCTTATACTGGGTGTATTCTAAAGCATCATTACCAAAGAGTTTTTGAAGTTGATGTGTTACTTTGGATTTTCTGTTCTTTTCGGTCTCCAGATGCATTTCGTTTTGTAAAAAGCCTTTTAGAGCATATTTGGTGTTTCTATTATCTGAATGATCATATAATTCTGTTATGGGGCCTACATTACTAAATACAGTTCCTGAATATTTGTTTTCCTTCCAAAATGGTCTTTTGTATGAAATCCCGAATTTTATAGCATCGCCCATCCAGGTATGGGTGTTGTTGGCTATTTCAATAGTGTTTTTGGGTAAAGAAGGATTAAATTGTATAGTGTTTACAAGAAGCCTAGGCGGTAATGTAGATACTACTTTATATGCATGATAGTTATGGCTAGCAGTATTGATTTCAAATTGATTTTTAGTATAACTAATGCTCGTTACTTTTTCATTTAAAACAAGCTCTCTATTGGTAAGAGAAGAAGCCAAAGTATTAAGTAATGCAATAGTTCCTCCTTGTATCCGATAACTTGGTTGTTGATTAGGGGGCAATTGTATTTGTTGAGGTGGGGCGGTAGATAGAGGTTCAAACAATGCAGTCCCTTTCATAAATTGTTCAAAAACAGGAAGTTTTAATTCTTCTACTACTTTTAACAACTCCTGGTGCTGGATTCCTATCCATGTAGCTCCCATTTCAATTGGAGTTTCATCATTGGTAAGAACTGTATGAATTCTTCCACCAATTCTACCTCTAGCTTCGATAATTTTAAAAGAAATATTTTGCTTTTTTAATCTATAAGCAAGTAACAATCCTGTTAATCCAGCGCCAATTATAAGTACTTCTGATTTCATTATAGTTAAATGTGAAAAGTAAGGCCTCTTTTTGAGGCCTTACTTTGATGTTGTTTTTTAATTACGTCCGGCAATTACACCACCATCGGTATCCCATATTGCGCCGGTTACCCAGGAAGCTTTATCTGATAATAGAAAAGTTATGCTATTAGCAATATCTTGCGGAGTTCCGTTTCTTCCTATAGGATGAAAATTATTAAACCCTACCAATGCTTTTTTAGCTTCTTCGGTACTTCCAAAGACACTATCATAAACTGGGGTTTCGACTACAGCAGGTGATACTGCATTTACTCTAATCCCGTGATCTGCCAACTCCATTGCCAGGTGTTGAGTAAGAGTGTGTAGCCCTGCTTTCTGCATAGAATAAGCAGAAGAAGGAGTCGCTTTTACAGCTTGTTTTGCCCACATCGAACCGACATTTACAATAGATCCACTATTATTTTCTTTCATTTTTTTAGCGGCAGATTGAGTGATAAAAAAGAAGCCTCTATTAAGGTCTTGGTAAGAATCATAATCCTCTACCGTATGATCTAAAAATGCTTTTGGTCCAAAGATTCCGGATGCATTTACGAGGTAATCTAAACGATCTAATCCAGAAATGATATCGGTTAATTCATTTACACTAGCTGCATTTGTAATATCTACCTGGTGCTTAATTACGTTATCTGCATCTGGTATTTTGGATATATTCCTCCCTACTACATGCACTATTGCACCTCCTTCGATTAGGGTATTTACGGTGGCTTTACCAATTCCACTGGTTCCACCAACAACTAAGGCTGTCTTGTTTTTGAATGTTGTCATTTCTATTTTTTTTAGATTAATAAACATAGACAGACAAGTCTGTCTATGTTTGATAAATTTTTTTAATTCAATATACTTTCACAAAGAGATAAACCCGTATCTATTGGCCATTGATCCTGGTGTAATTTACTTTCAGAAATAGAACTTTCATATATTAAATAAATTCTCTTGGCTAGTGCCTCATTTTCTGAAGTTGTATTTTGACTATAGTTTTGCTCTACCAGTTCTTTTATGAATTCAATAAATTCTTCTTTTTGTTTTTGTATCTCTTTTCTGATCTTTTCGTTTTCTCTTGGGATTTCAGCAATAGTATTTACACACCAGCATCCATTAAAATCTTTTTCGGAAAAGAATTCTACGAGAAAATGAAATAAAGCATAAAGTTGATCCTTTCCTTTTTTGGCGTTGCCTACAAAGGTTTTTATATTTTTTGTAAATAAGTCATTTCTATACCTAAGATAGGCAAGGCAAATATCTTCTTTTGAGGCAAAATGATTGTATAACGTTGCTTTTGCTATACCTGCTTCTTTTATAATTTCATTTATACCAGTACGATTATATCCTTTTTGGTAGAAGAGGTCAGAGGCAGTTTCTATAATATGTTGTCTTACTAAAGAGTGTTTCACGATACAAAACTACAAAATAATTTCAAAAATAGACAAGTCTGTCTGTTTTTAAATCAAAATTATTCTAAAGAGCAGTAAAAACGGATAGTTTATTTAAAGCAAATCCGCAAATTCTACTACTGTAGAATTTGCGGATTTGTATTTTTTAAAGAATAAGAAATTAATCTTAGATACTTAATTCGTTAAAAACCTCTACAAGTTTAGGATCAGATGGCCTGGGTGCGCTTGCACTTACAATTTTACCTTCAGGATCAATTAAGATAAATCTTGGGATTCCTCTTATGCCATAATCTACAATAAATTGAGATCCCCAGTCGTTGTCTGCGAATAATTGAACTCCACCTAATTCTTTTTCTTTAACCATTGCTTTCCAGGCATCGTGTTGCGGTTTTTTATCTATAGAGATACTTACAAATTCGATATTTTTATTGTGATATTGTTTTTCGACTTTCTTTAGATGTGGGATTTCTGCTTTACATGGTCCACACCAGGTAGCCCAAACATCAATGTATATATATTTTCCTTTAAGATCACTTAATGAAGTTGTACCTCCTTTATAATTTTCATAATTATTAAATACAGGAGACTCATTACCTTTAACCAGTACTTTTATTTTTTCGAATTTATTAGTTAATTCACTTTTAAATTCTTCATCGTCTGAGGCGGCCATAAGCATATCATATAATTCTGCTGCATTCTCATTTCTTGGAGATACTTGATATGCCATATTTTTTATAAAAGCATTTCTGATATTTTTACTTTTTATTTGAGCCAAATTCTCCATCATTGCTTTATCCATAGAAATACTATCCTTGGCAGCTTTTTCTTGAGAAATTCTATAAAAAACATCAGAACTTAATCTTTTATATGCGCTAGATTTCTCATAATCTTCTGCATTGTCAATATCAAAACCTTTTAACTCATCCAAAAAGCCTTCTGGAGTTTTATAGTCTTCCTTTTTGGCATAATGACTATGAGTCGATTGATAATTATTTAGCATTGCTAAATATTCATAGTGATTATCCTTAGTTTGAGTAGTTACAAATTCGGGATCTAAATCTTTATATTTTTTAATCGCATCATTTTTAGCTTGTTCATTTTGCGACACTAATTTTTTAAACTCATCTACCTCACTAATAAAGAGTTTTTTATACCCTTCTGGGCCACCAGCAAAAAGGCTTTCCTCTATTAAGGCTCTTTCTGCCAGATAGTTGTTGGCATCTGCAGCAGTACCTGTGTATTTTATGGTTTCATCAAATTGCTTAGTGTCTATTGTTAATTCTAGTTGATCTCCATGATCTAAATACAAGGATGACCTTTCGCGACCAATCATAAAACGATAAGAGCCTTTGGATTCAATCTTTAAAGTATCAGAGAATGTCCCATCTTCATTAATTGAGATAGCTTTTTTGAAATCATTACCATTTCCGAATACATTAATCTCATTTTCTACGGCATTACTTACTTTTCCAGAGAAAAGCACATAGTCTACTTTTTCTGCTTTGCTTTCTTTATTACAAGAAGCTAAGCATAATACGCAACTTAATGCCCAAAGAAGTTGTTTGATTTTCATGAAATTATTTTTTAAAAATTAATGCTTCAATGTAAGAATAATTTATTGTAAAAAAGTTAAAGAAATACTAGTTTTTATAATTGAAGCTATTCGCTATATGAGTTTTTTTTTCATTTTTTTCCAACGAAGTTTACGAATAAAATCTCCTTCTTTTTCAGAAACAAGGAATACTTCTTTTTTTGCTTTTGCTTTATAATACCCTGTTAAATAATCATTGATTAGGCTTGGTCGTTTTTTAAGTAGAGCCAATTTTATTGAGGCAATTAGTGTAATCCATAACCCGTATCTCATTTTATACATGGCTTCTCCATGTACGTATTTTGTGTTTGTATTATAGTTTTTTCCTGTAGGTTTAAGATGTTTTACAATCAAACTATGACAAGTTTTGGTTTTCCATCCATGATATTGAGCTAATAATACATCTAAGGTATCCCAGCCAATTGATTTTTTAAGCCCATTAATGGCTTCAAAACATTCTTTGCGATACGCTTTTATTGGTCCTCGAACATGATTCTTATCTGCAATATGCTCATATATCCATTTTTTCTTTTTTTCGATGTATAGGATACCAGAAGCCATCCCAATTTTTGAATCGGACTCAAAAACTTCGGCGATAGTTTTTAAATAATCTTTTTGAAAAATGAGATCGGCATCAAATTTACAAATGATGTCATAATTGGAGTCCAAAGTTTGAAAACCTTGATAAAAAGCATTAATCACTTTGCTTCCGGGCATATGATCTTTAGAAGAATTAGTGATATTGACCAATGATATAAAATGGTACTTGTCTGTAAATTTATTTATAATATGTACTGTATTATCTGTAGAGTTATCATTTACTACCACTATTTTTTTGGGAAGCAATGTTTGTGAAACCAGAGAATCAAGAGTTTCTTCGATAAATCTTTCCTCATTATGAGCTGGTATGATAATAGATATATTCAAAAAAAATAATTTTAAGTTTCAGAATTCAGGCTTTATTATTATAAAAATTGATTAAGATTTTTTTATCCTTTCTGCATAAACAATATAATATCTGGGAGTGAAAAGTCTTAATAAAGGACGTAATCCAAGTTTTTTAACAGGATGTGTCCACTTGTTTCTTGCTTTAATTTCCCAACCAGCTTTTTCGAGTAACCAATCAAATTGCCAATCTTCAAATTCGTGATAATGTCTGTCCCAGTGATCAGTTTTACTACGATATGCCGAAGAAAACCATAGTTTTAATGGGATAGAGGCAACCAATTTATCAGCTTTGATATCACGTAAAACATTAAAAGGGGCGATAAGGTGCTCAAAAATTTCGAAAGCAGTAACAATTTGGATATTTTCTTTTTGTACAGCTTCTGTGTTGAGATCCAGATCTTCGCCAGAGGTGTTTGATACTGTATATCCTTCTTTTTCCATAAACTCTACAAAAGGATTTCTAACACCCAAATCCAGAACAGTACCTGGGGCTGGGGTATTTTCTCTAAGAAATTCTAAAGTTTTTTGGTATCGTCGGTGAGGAAAATTTCCTTCGTACATAATAGTCAAATCAGTAATTATATTGTAAAAATAGACAATTACCCAGATTACTATCTGTACATCTAAGAGAATTTTACAAAAGGTTTAAAATTGGTATAAAAGAGTATTAATGTTCATCCCTGCGCCTACACTGGCAAATAGCAAAATATCTCCTTCTTTAATGGATTGGTTTTCTACTTTACCATTTAGAATAAGGTCATATAGAGTAGGGACAGTAGCAACACTACTATTTCCTAGTTTTTGAATAGTCATGGGCATAATACCATCGGGTACTTTCTGGTCGTATAGATCATAGAACCTTTTTACAATAGCTTCATCCATTTTCTCATTAGCCTGATGAATGATAATTTTTTTGATATCTGTGATACTAATATCGGTTTTATCAAGGCAAACTTTCATTGCTTTTGGTACTTGATTTAAAGCAAATTCATATATTTTTCTCCCATGCATTTTGATGTATCTCGTATCGTCATTAGAGATGTTATTGTTTGTTTTTCCGAAGAATAGAAAATTACTTTCTTCAAGTGTATAAGAAGCACTTATAGAAGAAATTATCCCTCCTGGTTGTTTTGTTTTTTCTAGTATCACAGCTCCCGATCCATCAGAATAAATCATAGAGTCCCGATCATGCTTATCTATAACACGAGATAAAGTTTCTGCCCCAATAACAAGACATTTTTGAGCCATATTACTTTTTATATATGATTGGGCTTGTATGACTCCTTCTATCCAACCAGGGCACCCAAAAAGCAAATCATATGCGACACAGTATGGGTTTTTTATTTTTAATTTATGTTTTACTCTTGCTGCAAGACTGGGGACAGTATCTGCCTGAGAGGAGTTTTTGTCTACATTACCAAAATTATGAGCTACAATAATGTAATCAAGGGTTTCAGGATCAATTTTTGAGTCTATAATTGCTTTTTTTGCAGAAAGAAATGCTAAATCAGAAGTGTTTTGATGAGCAGAGGCATATCTACGTTCTTCAATACCTGTGATTTTTTTGAATTTATCAATTATAGCGGTAGTGTTATGTTCGATTAGGACCTTGTTTTCAGTAAAGAATTGATGATTGATAAAGTCGTTGTTTTTTTCAATTTCATTAGGTATATAGCTCCCTGTACCCGTTATTTTGATATTCATTGTGCCCAATTATTTATTATGAATGGTAAGGTACATGATAAGAATTATTTTATTATGCATACATAACAGATACTACGACGCCCAACTTTTTTATGGATTTGATTAAACTCTGATTATATATTAGAAAATCTATTATAGTTTGAAACTACTTAGGAATATTTCACTTCACTTATAAACCTTCACAATATAGAGTTTTAATGCATAATCTGGGTTTAGAATCAATAGGCTATTCTATTTTTAATTGCATAATCGTCACAATGGATAAGGCTCTTGTTTTGATAAGGTGTGCTTTTTCTCCTTTAAAATTGCGATCCACTGTTTTGTGAAACAGTGATAGCCAAGTATCGAAATGGATTTTTTCTAGCTTTTTTTTACTGCTTAAATTTTTATGAATCTGCATCACATTCTTTTTGTAATTTCCTGTTCTAAATAATTGCTGTTCCCAAAAATCTGTAATTTCCGGAATATGTTCTTCGAGATTAATTTTTGCAATTTTGGTAAAAAAGATGCCAATTGCAGGATCTGCAAAAGCGTCTTTATAAAAGGCATTCATTAAGAATTCTATGTCTTGTCTTGAAGTGATATCTTTCATAGGTTTACTGTGCAGTTTTAAAAATTACACTTATTTTCTAATCATAGTATGGTTAACGAAAAAGAGGCAACCATAAAGTCACCTCTTCATCATTTATGGGATAATAGATTTTTTAAGCTTCTGTTTCCATATACTCTTCAATAGGAGCACATGTACAAATTAAGTTTCTATCTCCATATGCATCATCTACACGACGAACAGATGGCCAAAACTTATTATCGGCTACATATGATAATGGATATGCTGCCTGTTCTCTCGAATACGGGAAATCCCAAGAGTCAGCTGTAAGCATAGCCATAGTATGTGGCGCGTTTTTCATTACATTATTTGGATTATCAGCTGTGGCTTCGGCTATTTCCTTGCGTATCGAGATCATTGCATCACAAAAACGATCTAATTCTGATTTACTTTCGCTTTCGGTAGGTTCGATCATAATAGTCCCCGCTACCGGGAAAGAAACCGTTGGAGCATGAAATCCATAATCCATAAGTCGTTTTGCAATATCTGTAACCTCTATACCATTTGCTTTAAATGGTCTACAGTCCAGAATCATTTCATGAGCAGCTCTTCCTTTTTCTCCAACATATAATACATTGTAATGCCCATCTAAGCGTTCTTTAATATAATTAGCATTCAAAATAGCATATTGGGTAGATTCTTTTAAACCATTTACTCCAAGCATAGTAATATATCCATAAGAAATCAAACATGCCAGGGCAGATCCCCAAGGAGCCGCAGAAATTGCAGTTATTGCCTGATCTCCTCCGGTAGTGATAATTGGATTACTTGGTAAAAAAGGAACTAGCTGTTGTGCAACACAAATTGGTCCAACACCAGGTCCACCGCCACCGTGTGGTATAGCAAAGGTTTTGTGCAAGTTAAGGTGACATACATCTGCGCCTATTGCACCAGGATTGGTTAAACCAACCTGTGCATTCATATTGGCACCATCCATATATACTTGTCCGCCATTATCATGAATAATTTGAGTGATTTCTCTAATCCCAGATTCATATACTCCATGTGTAGATGGGTAGGTAACCATTAAAGCTGCAAGGTTATCTTTATGTTTTAATGCTTTTTCTCTTAGATCATCTATATCAATATTACCTTCTTCGGTAGCTTTGGTAACGATTACTTTCATTCCCGCCATTACCGCAGAGGCAGGATTAGTGCCATGAGCAGATGAAGGGATCAAGCAAATATTACGATGATGATCTCCATTTGATTCATGATATGCTCTAATTACCATTAACCCGGCAAACTCCCCTTGTGCACCAGAGTTTGGTTGTAGAGAGGTAGCTGCAAATCCTGTGATTTCTGTAAGTTGTTCTTCAAGTTTTTTTAGAACTTCTTGATATCCCTGAGCTTGATATACTGGAGCAAAAGGATGAATGTTTCCCCATTGTGGATCACTAAGAGGTAACATTTCTGCCGCTGCATTAAGTTTCATTGTACAGGATCCCAACGGAATCATAGAATGATTTAATGACAGATCTTTTCGTTCTAATTTTTTAATATAACGCATCAATTCTGTCTCAGAATGGTAAGAATTGAATACTTCATTTGTTAAAAACTCTGTATTACGTTTTAGATTTTTATCTATAGTATTCGAATTATCAATTTCCTGAATAGGAGTATTTTCTTTCCCTGCAACTTTAGCAAAAATTGATAGAATCGTATTTAGATCTTCAATTGTTGTTGCTTCATTTAAAGAAATTGAAACTGTTTCTGAATCTGGATAGAAGAAATTTACTTCACTAGCTTCGGCAATTTCTTTTATTTTGGTTGTGTCACCTTGTATGCGAATGGTATCAAAATAAGCTGTGTTAAGTTGATTGAAACCTAATTTTTCTAATTCTGCACTTAATGTTACTGCCGATGTGTTAACTTTTGAAGCGATATAGCTTAGGCCTTCTGGGCCGTGATATACACTATACATTCCGGCCATAACGGCTAAGAGTACTTGCGCAGTACAGATATTTGAAGTTGCTTTATCTCGTTTAATATGTTGTTCACGGGTTTGCAATGCCATTCGTAATGCACGACTTCCATTTAAATCTTGAGTAACCCCTATAATTCTTCCAGGGATTGTTCTTTTATATGCTTCTCGTGTGGCAAAAAATCCAGCATGAGGTCCACCATATCCAAGAGGGATTCCAAAACGCTGTGTAGTTCCTACGACAACATCTGCATCAAAGCTTCCCGGGGATTTTAATGATACTAAGCTTAATATATCTGCAGCTACAGCAACTTTTATTTCTGCTTGGTGAGCTTTTTCAACAAAATCAGCATAATCATATACTTGACCTGATTTACCAGGGTATTGTAAAATAGCACCATAAAACTCGGTCGAAAAATCAAATTGCTGATGATTTCCTACTACCAATTGAATATCAAGAGGGATTGCTCTTGTTTGTAATAAAGAAAGTGTTTGAGGTAATATTTCTTCGGAAACAAAAAACTTGCTTACATTATTTTTTTTCTGATCTCTGGATCGTACAGCAAATAACATAGTCATTGCTTCTGCAGCAGCTGTACTCTCATCTAATAAAGAGGCATTAGCTAATTCCATACCTGTAAGATCACAGATCATGGTTTGATAATTTAACAAAGCTTCTAATCGGCCTTGTGCAATTTCTGCTTGATAAGGTGTGTATGCGGTATACCATCCTGGATTTTCAAGGATATTACGTTGTATAACCGCAGGTAAACTAGCTTCATGATACCCTAAACCGATGTAGGTTTTGAATACTTTATTTTTTGCAGAAAGCTTTTGTATATGTGCAGAATATTCTTGTTCGCTCAAGGCAAAATCTAGATTTAACGATTTTTTTAAAAGAATATCATCAGGAACAGTTTCATATACTAATTGTTCTAAAGAATCTGCTTTAATTGTGTTTAACATCTCGCCAAGATCTTTTGTTGAAGGACCTATATGACGTAGTTTAAAGGAATCGGTTTTCATAGCGAAAAAAAACAGTTGAAATTGAGATTTCAAAAATACATATTTAATTGCTAAAACTTTCACAATTAATTAACCTAGACCTATCAAGTTTTTAACCAAATTCGGGTTTTGTTAACACATAACCCCTAATAAGTAACGTGAAAACCTTAAAAAGCATATTCAGATTCTATATTAACGGCAGTATTCATGTTGCTTTAGCTATATGTGCTTTGGTGCAAGTTACCTTTATGAAATATGGTATATCAGGTCAATTTACTTATATCCTTTTTTCTTTTTTAGGTGCTATTGTGGCATATAATTTTGTGAAATACTCTAAAGTCTCCAAACTTTACCACAAAAGATTGACCAAATCAATGAAAGGGATTCGTATTTTGACCATTCTGTCTTCCTTGTCTTTTATCTACCTTTCGTTTAAGGTGTCGATTGATACTTGGATATATATGGCTCCATTTATAGCACTTACTGTTTTGTATGTTGTACCTGTTTTTCCTAACAAGAAAAACTTAAGAAGTCTTGCAGGGGTAAAAATCTTTATTATCGGTATGATATGGGCTGGTATGACAGTATTGGTTCCATTAGTACATGTTAATGGAAATTTAGATTCAAATTTTTTAATAGAAATGGTTCAACGGTTTTTGTTTATCGTTGTTATGATGTTACCTTTTGAAGTAAGAGACTTGCAGTATGATAATGCAGAGTTAGAAACTGTTCCACAAAAAATAGGAGTGACAAGAACCAAGCTTTTTGGTAGTATTTTGTTGGTTATCTTTTTATTGTTAACAGCTGCAAAAGATGAGTTGTTATCTTCGATAGAAATTTTGAGTACCATATTGATAACTATAATAAGTCTTTTCTTTTTGTGGGGAACAGAGAAAAAACAATCAGAATACTATTGCTCTTTTTGGGTAGAGAGTGTTCCTATAATGTGGTTACTAATTCTGGTTATTCTGGAATCCTTATTTAGTTAATTCTTTTTGTATTTCTTTTTTCATGGCTTCTTTATCTGAAGCACTGATCGATTGTGTTTTAGATTTATTGATTGTTTTTGTGAGTTTTGCATTTCTTTTAGAATATGCCCGGGTTATTTTGCAATATGCAAGACGAATGTTAAGTTTTATTATTTCTAGAATAGACGCCTCTCCATACTGATTTTTATCACAAATATGTTTTGCTTCTTCGCAGGATACAAATACCTTATTCTTATTCGTAGTTTTCATTATACTATTTGGGTAATTCTTTTATTCGAGGGTAATTATAATTATTTAGGGTTACATTTTTTGCTTTAAACGTTCTTTCATTGCTTCTTTATCAGAATGATTGATACTAATCACTTTTGGGTTTTTTACCAATTTGGTTAATTTCATGTTTTTTGCAGTATACTTTCTACAAGCTCTACAATATATCAAATGTATGTTTAGCTTTACTTTTTCCCAAAAAGTAGCTTCTTTATACTGATTTTTATCACAGAAGTGATTTGCTTCTGAACAACTTACAAATATTCCCTTTTTATTACTCATTTTTCCTAAAACCAATTTTTTTCTAGACATTCAGCCATAGCTGTACGTGCTCTATGGATGATCACCCATAGGTTAGACGCAGTGATATCAAATTCATTACAAATAGCTTCAGTATCGAAACCTTGTATTGTTTTTAATTTAAAAATATGAGCTTGTTTTTGGGGGAGTTTTCCCATACAATCATGTATTGCTAAGCCCAATTCTTCGTTTTCGATCTCGCCTTCTGCATTACCATCAAAGGGATCCGCAACACGTTCTTCTAGCCAGTCACCTTCAGTTTCAGAATCAGAGGTATAGTTCATTCTTACCTCTGCTTTACCTTTATTACTATTGATTTTACGATAGTGATCGATGATTTTTCTTTTCAGAATAGAAATAAGCCAAGTACGCTCACTAGCTTCACCTTTAAAATTTTTCATGGATTTAAGTCCGGCAAAGAATGTTTCTTGTACTAAATCTTGGGCAATTTCTTTATCATCAACTCTTACAATGGTATAGTTGAATAGGTAATCACTGTACTTATCCACCCACGTATTTGGGTCTATGGTATTTGTTGACATTATATTTCCTGTTGTTATATTCACCAAAAATAGGATAAAAAGTTGAATCCTATAAATGCTTTAACGAATCAGTACTTTGTGTCTATTAATATTGAATCTTTATAAATAGCTTTTATGATCTGATTTTACTGTGTTTTTGGATTCTAAATGTAATTTTATAGATTGATTACGAGTGGTAAGAAATTGAGTAAGATGCTTTTTTAGGATTAGATTATCAAAAAAAATGCCTAAAATACCATAAGGGATTTCGTATTTGAGTATATCGATCATTTCTGTACCTGATGGTGTTTTATGAAAAATATGCTGGTGTTTAAAAGTTTTAAAACATCCTTTGATCATTTCATCGGTAAAGTTATTTGGATAGTCATACGCTGTAATTATACTTTTGTGAATGAGATAAATTCCAAAATGTTGCCCTCTCCAGGTAACGGTTTCTCCTAATTCGATTAATCCCGAAGTTCTTCCTGCTATGGCTTTTTCTTTTGTTTTTTCTGCAGATATCATATGAAAATCAATACTTCTAGCCAAATCAAATACTTTTTTGACTGGAGCTTTTATTTGAGTTGTTAGTCGTATTGTTGTCATAATTTTCTAAACAACTGTAATTAATGCTGGTTTAATATCGGGATACAAGAACTGAAATCCATTACTTATAAGTTTTGAAGGAATTACATTTCTGCTTTTGAGTATAAGTTCGGTTTCTGTTTTAATAATTCTTGCTCCAAATTCTAACATAGGTTTTGAAATAGGGATTCCCAAAGGGATTTTTAGAACCCTTCTAAGTGTTTTCATAAAGGTTGAATTGGTTACTGGTTTAGGAGAAACAATATTTACCACCCCTTCAATGCTAGGAGTATTTATAATAAATTCTATACTTCTTGCAAAGTCTTGCTCATGTATCCAACTTAATTTTTGATTTCCATAGCCTTGTTTTCCTCCTAATCCGATTTTGGTTAAATTAAGAATTGATGGCAAAGCTCCTCCTTTTTTGCCTAGGACTATAGAGGTTCTTAATGCAATTTTTCTGGTTTTAGGAGTTTGTTGGTTGAAAAATGTTTTTTCCCATGATGTAGCAACATTAACAGAGAAACCAGTTCCTATTTCTCCATCAATTTCATCCATCTCTTTATCTAAAGAATGTCGATAGATGGTTGCTGTTGATGAATTTAACCAGATTTTAGGAGGGTTTTTGCATTTGCTTATGGCTTCTCCCAAAATAGCTGTAGAGGTTACTCTTGAATTCAGAATAAGGTTTTTATTCTTTTGGGTATACCTACAATCTACCGATTTGCCAGCTAAATTGATTACTATTTCTGCATTCTCTAGTTCATGTATCCAATCTCCAGAGGTTTTTGCATTCCAATGAATAAATTGAATATTATTTTCTATTCTACTTTTTCCACGGGTTAGAATTGTAATAGATTCTGTTTTCGTTTTAAAATATGCTACGAGTACTTTTCCAAGAAAACCTGTCCCTGCCGCTATGACTATTTTTTTCATATGTTTTCTAATTTTATTTTTCTGCAGTGATTAAATAATATCCAAAACTTTTGGTATGTAGACCAGAAAGTAGTGCAAATAGTGATCCTTTTAGGTTTTTCCAACTTTGTGGTTTTAGAGTTTCTTTTCTAAATAGTTTTTTTAACATAAATCCTGTAATTGCAAAAGGAACATGAAGAACAGAGGGCGCAACTCTAAATGATACATCCTCGACATTTACATTCTTAAAACCTATATGTTTTAAAGTCTGTTTTACTTTTTTAATACTTCCTAAACCTTCTAGACTCCACCCTTTGCACAGTTGTTCGTAGCAATAATTACTACCTATACATAATTGTTCTTCATCTTTTTTTAAGAACGCATCGGCAATCACTAATTTAGAGTTTGGTTTTAATATTCTATATGCTTCCTGTAAGGCCTCTTTACTATGCCCAGAATGGCAGAAACTCTCTATAGCATAAGCTCCATCTACACTGTTAGTTTTAAAAGATGTATGACAATAGTTTTCTTCTAAAATTAGTCCATTGTTATGTTGTAATCTTTTATTTCCTTCCCTAACCTGAAAAGAAGAAAGTGTTACACCAATGATATGAAGTAGAGGATACTTTCTTAATCCATATTGTATAGCGCCACCAATACCACATCCCAGATCTGCTACAAGTGAATTTTGTTTAGGAACCTGTAAGCGATCAAAAACCTGCTGATTCATTTCGTTAAGCATTGAGTCTCTTTTTAGAATACTGGTTTTAAAAGGGATATAGTATCCAAAATGCATATTGAAATCGGTACTCCAGAATTCATAATCTTCTGTCGCTTCATCATAAAACCTGATTATTTTTTCTTTTGTAGCAGATTTTTTAAGCTTTAGTTTATGTAATATGGTAAGTGTGCTCATGATGATATAGTTTTATTAAAGGTTAAAAAAACCAATACAATTATAGATTAACAATAAAGTATAGACAGTAGCAAAAAATACAAATAGGCAATTCATAAAATAGCTACCTATTTTAAAGATCTTTTTTTTCGGAATTTCATACATAGGATAATATGCTATTTGGGTTGCAACTTTACCAACCCAATACGCCGCTATTAATCCAGTTAAAGCAATTGCTAATTCAGATTGTCCTTTAAGGTGGGAGGGAAGTAGGATTGCTATTAGTCCAAAAGAAAAATTAAGACCTTGAATGTACCTTCCATACGTTTTTGCAATTTCTTGATTAAGTGGTTTTAATTGCTTTACATCGGTATACCAATCAAATACTTTATGTCTTATGTATGGATATATTAATGCAGTGAATATTTGACCAATACCACCTATAATAATTAACCAGTTTGGAATATTAAATGCCATGTTTTTATAGTATTAAAGTTTCAGAAAAAATTGAAACTAATATTGAAAATAAAAAGGAGATATTCTCCTTTCTTTTGGGCGCTGTTTTTTTATTTAATTAGTTTTACCAATGCCTTTGTGATCCAGTTATGATCCTGACCAATAACTCTATTCATTAAAATATCTAATGTATCCGCCATTTCATGTAATGCTTTGGTTTGCTTTATTAATTCTTTGGTTTTTGCAGTTCCATCTTCATCGATGTTCGAAACATCTTTTAAGATTTTGATAGTTGGTTGTAACTCTCTTCTACTTCTTTCTTTGGCGATTTGCCTTGCCAGCTCTTGTACATCCTTTTCTGAGGTGAAATATTCTTTTCGTTCTCCCATTTTATTTTCTTTAAATACAATACCCCAATCCATCAATTGACGTAAGTTCATACTGGTATTACCTCTGGAGATTTGTAATTGCTCCATGATATCTTCCATAGAAAGAGATTCTGGAGATATTAATAATAAGGCATGAATCTGTGCCATAGCTTTATTGATACCCCATAAGGTCCCTAAAGATCCCCATGTAGAAATAAACTTATTTTTTGCTTCATCGTAATTCATGTTACAAATATATAAAAAATTTCAAACTTTCAAAAAATATTGAAAGATTAATGATGTGATTTTGAAAATAACCTATAATTCGGGTTAGCTGTTTTTTAATATGATTTATTATACATAATATACCTCGTAGGGTGTACTAAATTGTGTTTTAGGACATCTTTTCATTGATTTAGGACATGTATATATTGTCTTGATAAGACTTTTTTGATAGTTTAGTTTTCTTAAACACACAAAAAATCAACTTATGAAACTCAATAACCTACTTAGGGACATTTGTAATATGACCTGGGATTCTTCTCGGTCTTTGCAATTGATCTATAATATCACTTCACAAAAAGAGCTTGGTTACTACAAGCAGTAAGATGTAAATTTTGAGAATAACTTTATTTTCGGGTAAAGCATGTATTAATAAATAGTGTGGTAGAAACAAATTTCTTTTGTTGTTACTATAATCCATGATAATGAGTGAAAGATCTCAAATTTTATGGATGATAATGAATAAAATGTATTCACCTTTTATCTTCTTTCTAATTGACAGATTATTACGGATTTACCTTGATTATTCTATGATAAAACGTCTTTTGTTAGACCTTGATATTATGTACTTTAGCTAAACAAACACAAATATAAACTCAACAAATTAAACTAACGATGAGAAAACTAAATCTATTTATTTTGGCGGTATCGCTAAGTGTATTGACATCATGTTTATACGCGCAGGAGCGATCAAAAATGTTTTATGCAACCATGGATGCTCATGATGCATTGAAACTAAAAGAAAATCACCCAAATGATGTTAAAATCATTAAATCTGTTAATGAATATAGTGCAGTAATGTTAAATGAACATTCGGCAGAAGAATTACATCACACGGGATTAAGACATGGACCAGGATATTTTTATGAAACTTCAGAAAAAGCTGCTATAGAAGCAATAGTAAAAGCTAATTCAATTCAAAAATCAAAAAATAGTTCCTTAGCAAAAGCAGCAGTCGCTTTTGAGATTACCCAGGATCAATTGGTAAATCAAAGTTTGGGGTTGGTAAATAACTCTAATATTGATAGACAAATTAAAGAGCTTGAGAATTATGGTACTCGTTTCCATACTAAAGCTAGTGCAAAAAGAGCTTCTACAGATTTAAAAGCAAAATGGGAAGGACTTGCTGGTAGTCGTAGTGATGTATCTGTTAGGCTTGTAAATCATTCTGGTACCTCTATGCCGTCTGTTGTTATGACTATTACCGGAACAGAAAAACCAAATGAGTATGTGGTTTTAGGAGGGCATTTAGATTCGACATCGCCACGAAATCAGAGTGATGCTCCGGGGGCAGATGATAATGCTTCTGGTATTGCAACAATTACAGAGGTTGCCAGAGTATTGTTTAGTATGAATTACAAACCAAAAAGAACGGTCGAATTTATGGCATTTGCTGCAGAAGAAATCGGTTTGGTAGGGTCTAAAGAAATCGCGAGAGATTATAAAAATCGCAATGTGAATATAGTGAGTTATATGCAATTGGATATGACAAATTATAAAGGTTCTACACAGGATGTCTTTATTACAACAGATTCATATAATAGTACTTCTTTAAATAATTTCTTAAAGAAATTAATGGACCATTATAATGCTTCAGGAACACATAAAATTACATATAGCAATTCTGCATGTAACTATGGGTGTTCTGATCACCATAGTTTTGCACAACAAGGATATGAAACAGCATTTCCTATAGAAGCAAGATTTAGTGAGAGTAACCCTAAGATTCATACTTCAGGAGATACATCATCTAACTTCCCAACTGCGAATGCAACTCATGCTGCCAAATTTGCCAAGTTAGCTTTAGAATACCTTATAGAGATTTCTAATGCGGGTGGAGGAAACCCTCCTACAGGTTATTGTGCTTCTAATGGGAAAAAAACATCAGATGAGTATATTGGTAAAGTTGCTTTAGGAACAATAAATAAAACCTCTGCTGCAGGAAGTGGTGGGTATAGTGATTTTACAGCAGAAACTACTAACCTTTCTAAAGGAGGATCACATACCATTACGGTTACACCAAAATGGTCAGGAAGTACTTATAATGAGGGATATGCGGTATGGATTGATTATAATCAGGATAAAGATTTTGCTGATTCTGGTGAATTGGTTTGGAGTAAAGCAGCTTCAAAAACGACACCAGTGAGCGGTAGTTTTACAGTACCGGCAGGAGCAAAAAATGGAAGCACAAGAATGAGAGTTTCTATGAAATATAATGCAATCCCTACAGCTTGTGAATCTTTCGAATATGGAGAAGTAGAGGATTATACTGTTGTTATCGGGGGATCCGGTGGAGGAGATGCTCAGGCACCTTCTGCTCCAGCAGGATTAGCATCGTCAAATGTAGCTCAAACTACACTAACCCTATCATGGACATCTTCTACAGATAATGTTGGAGTGACTGGATATGATGTGTATAAAGGAAATACGGTTGAAACTTCTGTTTCTGGAACCACAGCTAATATTACTGGATTAACAGCTAGTACCGCCTATACATTTAGTATAAAAGCAAAAGATGCTGCTGGTAATTTATCTGCTGCAAGTAATGTCATAAATGTAACTACCACAGGAGGAAGCAGTGATCCTTGCGCAGGTGTTGCACCATATAACTCTTCTACAAACTACCAACCTGGAGATCGAGTAACGTATCAAGGTAATCTTTATGAAAAAACTAATACAAGTTGGACTCTTATCGGGCCTTGTGGAGCTCTTTTTGCAAGAAGTTCTGCTGTTGATTTATTATCTGATGATAGCTTGTCTTTTGATTTTTATCCTAACCCTGTAACAGAGGGTCATATAGAGCTTACTGTTAATAATGAATTATGGAAATCTGGAAGTGTGTTGGTTGTAGATGTAAAAGGAAATATCGTACAAGAGGTTAAGCTTAAAAGTAAAGCTACACAAATCAATACCTCAAAATTTTCTTCTGGAGTATACTTTTTGACACTTTTTAATGGGGCAAAAAGTGCTACAAAGCAGATGATTATAAAATAATAATAAAGGTGTATTAAATCTTACCATATGAAGTCTGTTGAAGTTTTTTAGCTTCAACAGACTTCAATGGTATTTTTTATTTAATTAATCCTGCTCGTTTTAATAATGCTTCAGGTTTAGGTTCTTGTCCTCTAAAGCGTTTATAAAGAATCATTGGGTTTTCTGTACCTCCTTTAGACAAGACATGATCCTTAAATTTGGTAGCAATCTCACGATTAAAAATTCCATTTTCTTTAAAATATTCAAAAGCATCAGCATCTAATACTTCGGCCCATTTATACGAGTAATATCCTGCAGAATATCCTCCCTGAAAAATATGCGAAAAAGCTGTACTCATACAGTTTTCGTCTACATTAGGATACAAAGATGTTGTAGAAAAAGTCTTTTTCTCGTGATCCTTTACCTTTTTAATAGCAGTAGGATCTTGAGAATGCCAAGACATATCAAGTAACCCAAAACTCAATTGGCGAAGTGTAGTCATACCTTCCATAAAAGTTGCAGATTCTTTAATCTTTTCAACCAATTCCATAGGGATTATTTCACCTGTTTCATAATGTTTGGCAAAAAGCTCCAAAGCTTCTTTTTCATAACACCAGTTTTCCAGAACCTGACTTGGTAATTCTACAAAATCCCAATATACGCTGGTTCCTGATAGGCCAGGATAAGTAGTATTAGCCAACATACCATGCAATGCATGGCCAAACTCATGAAATAGAGTAGTTACTTCATTAAAAGTTAATAGAGAAGGTTTACTAGGTGTAGGTTTTGTAAAATTGCAAACAATAGAAACATGTGGCCTTATATTTTCCTCATTTTTCCTCATTTGTGATTTGTAAGAAGTCATCCATGCTCCATTACGCTTTCCTGGTCTTGGATGAAAATCTGCATAAAACAATGAAACAAAATTACCGTCAAGATCAGTAACACGATACGTTTTTACCTCTTCATGATATGTATCTACATCATTGATTTCTTTAAATTGAAGCCCAAACAGTTTATAAGCTACAGTAAAAACTCCGTCGATTACATTTTCTAACTTGAAATAAGGTTTCAGTTTTTCATCATCAAGATCAAAGAGCTTTTGTTTTAGTTTTTCAGAATAGTAGGCTCCGTCCCATTTTTGTAATTGATCAATCCCATCTAATTCCTTTGCATAAGATTCTAATTGTTCAAATTCTCTTTCTGCTGCAGGCTTAGCTTTCTCCAAAATTTCATTTAGAAAAGAAAATACAGTATCAGGAGTTTCTGCCATTCGTTCTTCCAGGATATAATCGGCATGGTAGGAGTATCCTAAAAGAAGAGCGCGTTGATGTCTAAGGTTTGCAATTTTTAAAACAATATCCTGATTATCAAGATCATCGTTGTGAAATCCTTTAGACCCAAATGCAAGAGCAAGTTTTTTTCGCAATTCGCGATTATCAGCATAAGTGATAAAAGGAATATAACTAGGGTAATCCAAAGTTATTAACCATCCTTTTTTACCTTTTGCTTCTGCCATAGATTTGGCAGCTTCTTTTGCTCCCTCTGGCAAACCAGACACATCAGATTCATCGGTAAGCAACATCTCGAATTTATTAGTTTCGGCGAGGACGTTTTCACCAAACTTTAAACTTAGTGTAGAAAGCTCTTTATCAATCTCTCTAAGTTTCTCTTTTTTTTCATCAGGAAGATTAGCCCCATTTCTCGAGAATGACTTATATCTTTTTTCAAGAAGTCTGGATTGCTCTGGATTAAGATCTAATGATTCTTTTTGTTTGTATACCACTTCGATTCTTTTAAATAAATCCAGATTAAGAGCTATGTCGTTACTGAATTCTGAAAGCAAAGGAGAGGCTTCTTGTGCTATTTTTTGTATTTCTTCGTTGGTCTCAGCACTGTTTAAATTAAAAAAGACACTGGTTACCCGGTCTAATAATTCTCCACAATATTCCAAAGCTTCTATGGTATTAGAAAATGAAGGTAGTTCGGGATTAGAGACTATTGTATCGACTTGTTTTTTGGCGATAGAAATTCCGTTTTTTATAGCGGGTAAAAAATGATCTGACGTTATTTCTGAAAATGGTGCAGCATCAAATGGTTTTAATAGTGGATTGTTCATTGTTGTAATGATAATTTCTTCTTATTTTTTATGTTATATGTCTTTATATCGGAAAAAATAGCCTTTTGTCGAAAAACACTTCCAGGTTATGGATGTTTTTAAGTAAACTAAATTTTATACCAATAGATTTGATCAGGTTTATTAGTATGGTCTAGTATTAAGAATATATGGTTATTTTTATTTGGGGTATGAATATAAATAATTATTCTAATGCAAAGACCAAATATATCGAAAGAGCTGCATTTTTGTGGCTCTTTTGTCTTCTATTTTTTGTCTAAAAACCTGTTTTTTGGCAAAAATCCTGTTTTTCTGTCTGTTTTTTCGATCAAAAAATCTTTAAAAAACGATCAATTATTACCTTTTATCGATTATATAGGTGTTTCATCGAAAATTATGAATATTTTAGCATTACTTTTATTGTGTAATTAAAGTAAGGTTTTACCTTTGTTGTAGGTTTTAAGAGTAATGGTCTTACGATGAATTTTTTGTGTAATATATTTAAGTTGGTTAATAAATATTGTTATATTCTTTTGTAAGGCCTGATATTCAAAAGAGTCACTGAAAAGTGACTCTTTTTTTTGTTATTTTTTGATCTGCTTAGCTCCTTCAATTACTTTTTGCTTTAATCCTTCTTTATAGATTAAGATTTTATCTAAAACACATTTATCATTTGAGCCTATAATTTGTGCTGCCAAAATACCTGCATTTAGAGCTCCGTCTAAAGCTACAGTAGCCACAGGAACTCCACCAGGCATTTGTAAAATAGATAAAACAGAATCCCACCCATCGATAGAATTACGTGACTTAACAGGAACACCAATCACTGGTAAAGGAGATAATGAAGCCACCATCCCAGGAAGATGAGCAGCACCACCAGCGCCAGCTATAATAACTTGTATGCCTCTCGTATGAGCATTTTTGGCATAGTCAAATAATTTTTCCGGGGTACGATGTGCCGAAACAATATCTACTTCGACTTCGATATCAAAACCTTGTAATACTTCGATTGCCTTTTCCATTACTGGCATATCACTAGTACTACCCATTATTATTCCCACCTTGCTCATTATATTGTATGTTATTGTTAGTATTTGTTTGTTAAAAGTTATTAGTCATAATAAGGTATGAAGGTATATAAAATAAGTTTCTAAACCTTTATTAGCTAATTACTTGTATTGTGTTTTTTACTTTTTCAGCTATTTTTCTAGCCTCGTCGATGTTTTCATGAATTATGGTAACATGTCCCATTTTTCTATAAGGCCGTGTTTGCTTTTTACCATAAATATGAGGAGTAACGCCCTTCATTTTCATGATTTCTTCTATGTTTTTATAGATAACATCTCCTGTATATCCTTCTTTACCTACCAGATTCACCATGATACCACCTACTTTACTTTCTGTAGCTCCCAGAGGTAAATCCAAAATGGCTCTTATGTGTTGCTCAAATTGATTAGTATAACTGGCTTCGATACTATAATGCCCGCTGTTATGTGGTCTTGGTGCAACTTCATTTACAAGGATATTATCATCTTGTGTTTGAAACATCTCTACAGCCAGTACCCCTACATGTTCAAAGGCTTTAGATACTTTTTCGGCAATTTTTATTGCTTTTTGAGCAATTTTAGCATCGATTCTTGCAGGGCAAATCACATACTCTACCTGATTGGCTTCTGGATGAAACTCCATTTCTACCACAGGATAAGTTTTGATTTCTCCGCTCGGGTTACGAACAACAATTACAGCTAATTCATTTTTAAAATTAACTAAATGCTCTGCAATACATTCTGTGTCAGGAAGTTTTGCTAGGTCAGCTCCAGATCTAACAATCGAAACACCTTTACCATCATATCCTCCCTGCGTACTTTTCCAGACAAATGGAAGTTTGATTCTATTATTGGTAATACCTTCAGTAAGGTGTGCCTTATTAGAAAATCGGGTAAACTCCGCAGTAGGAATTTTGTTTTCTTCGTAGAAAAGCTTTTGTTTCCCTTTATTTTGTATTTTTTCCAGAGTTTTTGAACTTGGATAGACTTTCTTACCTTCTTTCTCTAGCTGAACTAAAGCTTTTAGATTTACAGTTTCAATTTCAAAAGTAAGTATATCTACCTTTTTTCCAAAACTATAAACAGTGTCATAATCCATCAAATTACCTTGTTGGAAATGATCACATGCAATTTTGCAAGGAGCATCTTGACTTGGGTCGAGGACATATGTTTGGATGTCATATTTTCGAGTATCATAGAGCATCATCTTACCTAATTGACCTCCTCCTAATATTCCTAACTTAAAGTTTGACGAGAAAAAATTTGTCATTTTCGGGGTTTCAAATTTATCATGAAATGCAAAAATAATTTTTTCAGAAGGAATAACCACAATAATGTAAGGTAAATGCAATAAGTAAACTATAAGAAAGCTTATTTGATTGGTATATTTTTTATATGTTGATGATTAAATCTATACCAATCTAGAGCTATATATGATTTATATAACAACGATTTTAGTCTGCCTGGAGTCGTAAGAAGGTTGATGCCGTAATTCTTAGCTATGCTCATTTCTAATCACTATCTTTGCGGCTTTAAATTAAAAAATCAAACCAGAACAAGTATAAAATAGAATGGTAAAGCTGCACGATTTACAGTTTATTCCTTTTATTAACGAGGAAGAAATAGAGACTGCGATAGATAAAGTATCTGATGGATTAAATCAAGATCTGGCTGGTAAAAACCCTTTGTTTATAGGAGTGTTAAATGGTGCTTTTATGTTTGCTTCAGAGGTTTTGAAACGGTTTGATCATGATTGTGAAATTAGCTTTGTAAAATTAGCTTCGTATGAAGGAACAGAAACTACACACAAGGTTAAAGAGTTAGTTGGATTAGGGGAAGAGGTTTCAGGAAGAACAGTAGTGATCTTAGAAGATATTGTAGATACTGGTAATACAATCGAAGTGCTAACAGAAATGTTAGTAGAAAAAGGGTGCTTAACATACAAAATTGCTACTCTGTTTTATAAACCCGAGGCATATACCAAAGAAATTAATATAAATTATATTGGGATAGAGATCCCAAACCGATTTATTGTAGGATACGGACTTGATTATAACGGATTAGGACGTAATCTTACAGAAGTTTATCAATTAAAACCAAACAACATGACAAATTTGGTGTTATTCGGACCTCCAGGAGCGGGAAAAGGAACACAGGCAGAAGTTTTAAAACAAAAATATAATCTTGTACATATCTCTACAGGAGATGTGTTTAGATACAACATAAAAAATGCAACAGAGCTAGGTACTTTGGCAAAATCATATATTGATAAAGGCCAATTGGTACCTGATGAGGTTACAATTAATATGCTTAATGCCGAAGTAGATAAAAATCCAGAGGCTAAAGGCTTTATTTTTGATGGATTTCCCAGAACCGAAGCCCAGGCAGATTCACTAGCCAACTTGCTAGAGTCAAAAGGAGCAATGGTTAGTGCAATGGTTGCTCTAGAGGTAGATGATGAGGTATTGGTACAACGATTACTCGAAAGAGGGAAAACATCAGGGCGACCCGATGATGCAGATGAAAAAGTGATACGTAATCGTATTAAAGTATATTATGAGGAAACAGCCATCTTAAAGAATTACTACCAAAAACAAGATAAGTATTTTGGAGTAGATGGAGTAGGTGGTGTTGATGAGATTACCGAGAGATTGAGTAGCGTGATAGACAAACTTTAGTCTGTGTAAGCAGAATCTAATCCAGGGTAGTAAACGTAAAATTGAAATGTTCCTGATTTTTATTAGGGTGATATAGGAAACGAATTATGACAGAAGGGAATTTTGTAGATTATGTAAAATTACATATAACTTCCGGGAACGGAGGGAAAGGATCTGTACACTTACATCGTGAGAAATACATTACCAAAGGAGGCCCCGATGGTGGTGATGGTGGCCGTGGAGGCCATATTGTTATTCGCGCAAACCCTAATATGTGGACATTACACCATCTTAAATTTAAACGTCATTTAAGAGCTGATCATGGAGGGCATGGTAGTAAAAGCAGGAGTACAGGGGCTGATGGAGAAGATGTTTATGTAGATGTACCTCTGGGGACAGTGATTCGGGATAGCGAGACCCAAAATATTATTAAAGAAATTACCGAAATAGGACAGGAATATGTTGCTGCCGAAGGAGGTATGGGAGGTAGAGGTAACTGGCATTTTAAAAGTCCAACAAACCAAACACCTCGCTATGCCCAACCCGGTGTAGAAGGGCAAGAACACGATATTACTCTAGAACTCAAAGTACTGGCAGATGTAGGATTGGTAGGATTTCCTAATGCAGGAAAATCTACCTTGCTATCGGTTATTACTGCAGCAAAACCGAAAATAGCCGATTATGAGTTTACTACACTTAAACCAAACCTTGGTATTGTAGAGTATAGAGATTTTCAAACCTTTGTGATGGCTGATATTCCGGGTATTATTGAAGGAGCAGCAGAAGGTAAAGGTATAGGTCATCGCTTTTTACGTCATATCGAACGTAATTCTACCTTGTTGTTTTTGGTTCCGGCAGATGCTCCTGATATCAAAGAACAATATGAAATCCTTTTGGATGAACTAAGACGTTACAACCCTGATTTATTAGATAAAGAACGACTTATAGCAATATCAAAATCTGATATGCTGGATGATGAGTTAAAAAAAGAAATGAAGGTTGAGTTAGATCAGCAACTTAACGTTCCTTACTTGTTTATTTCTTCGGTAGCACAACAAGGATTGCAGGGGTTAAAAGATAAACTTTGGCAAATGCTGAATGATTAAAACTTTGATTTCTTAAATTAGAGTGTGTTTCGTATTCGCAAAAAAGGAATCACTGTTTTGTTGTATGAAAAATGGTGATTCATTTATAACATATAGCTTTTCTCTATGCTATAGCAAGTAAAAATCAAATTACAGATACGTTTTGATAAGTTACTATTGGTTTATTTTGTAACGTATCGACTCTACTTCATTATTAAAATTATGGATTAACTTTTTTAGTGTAGCCTTTTTCCGTTTTTACTACACCAGTTATTACTCTAATAAAAAAGCACTCATAATTCTTCAATTTCTTTTTCTGAAAAGTGAAAACCAAAAGAATGAGCATTCTGGGGTTTCTCATTTCATTGTTATATGCAGCTATAATACCATTCAATAAAAAAGCTAAAAAGATTCGTTGTTAATTTTCAAATATCAAATAATGCGTATCGAATATCACTAAAAGTAATGCGAATATGAAGTAAGGCTTTTTTTGTTTTGATCGATATCTATATTTGAGCACGTAAAAAATTACTTTAATAAGGATGAATAAATCTAAGAATATTCTCATTGTCATTTTAGTGTTGTTTTCTGTAAAGGCAAGTGCTCAAAAAATCCCTGATGGACTCTATTTTGTGAGCGGAAATGAAATAAACCAAATCACTATTCTTAATAGAAGAGATGGAAGTATAAAAGCAACATTTGATACATATCGAGGAATTTCAGAGATGGCTTTTTCATCACTAAAAAACTTGCCAGGGAGTTATGAAAGTATTAATACTAAAGAAAATTATGTTCTGACAAAAAGGAATAATCTTTTAACACTTTTGGTATTGGGAGACATGAATCTAATTGCAAAAAAGGAGGTTTTGGCAATTAGTAAAAAAGAACTAAAAGCTGCAAAAAAACAACTAGGTATTAAATCTGAATTATCTAAGGAGCTAGGAAGCCTTTGGGGAAAGAAGAAAAAGAAAGAAGAAGAAAAAAAAGAACCCCTTGAATATTTTGTAAAAGAAGCAACTTCAGATTTTCATCAAAAAAATGTAGGGAAAATAATTTTCTTCTCTAAAGAACCTACCGTTGGAAAAGAAGATATGTCGACAATCAAAACAGATTTTAAAATTGGAGATGAAATTTGGGGAGTGGCTTACTTTTCAACAATAATGAAAGAAAGCTATTATTTGAAACAACTAAGTAATCATTTTCAAGACAATTTTGGACGAAATCACTATTGGATAACTATCGGGATGGATAAAATGGAAAAAGATCTGTTACCAAAAGAAAATGAAATAGTAAATCAATGTACTGTGAAAAGGTTGAAAAAAGCAGATTTGGAAAAAAATTATGTTGTATTTCAAGTAGTGCCTTCTTCTCTGGATAGTATGAAAATAGATAGAGATGGTGCTTCTTTTTTATTAGGGAGAATGGGAGAACGCCTGGACCCTTATAAACACAAATTAAGAATTTCACTTACCGATGGAAAAATGGATCAGGAGGACGAACTCTATTTTGGTACTATAACCTATGACACAACAGAGGGAACAGAAGATTTAACAAGTATGGCTAAAGAAATTGAAGAAGGAGCTTTAAAAGCAAAAAGAGCACCTACTCCTGTAATGCGTAATGCAAATTTGGAAGCAGAAATGATGCAACAAATTGAGCTATGGGCAAATACTAAAGACTGGCCAGGAGTGAAATTTCATAAAGTTATGATCACATTAGATTGGCAAATCTTAAAAGATGGTTATGGAAACATTAAAGGGAATTATGTAGAAGGAGATGTGTTGTATTCTGATAGTGAGGGCTGTGGTTATAGAAATTTCGGGTTTTTAAAAACCTATTTAGGTAATGGAGAATATGATGAAAACATCAAGCAACATACTATTGGTCATAGAGGAGAATTAAGTTGTGACAAAGTGAAATAAATAATACTTGTCTAGCTATATGAAAAGAACGACATGAACTGAATCTGCAGATGTTAATATAGAGACTGTTACTTAGCTGGTAAAAAAAATAGTTATGAAAGAAGAATTAGTAAAAGAAGGAATCCAAAAAGAAGAAAAAGTAGGATACCTCAAATCAAAATTAAACTTGATGCAAGGAACGCTTTATCTAACATCCAATAGACTTGCTTTAGATGCCCATAAGACAGGTGTTAGTGGGTTAGGGGTTTTAGGTGCTTTACTAAAAAAACAGGTTGAAAAGAAAAGCTTTGGATTTAATCTTGAGTTTAAAGACATAGAGAAAATAACCCAAGGAAAACACGGCGTAACAAAAAATGTCCTAGAGATTACGGATAAGCAAAATGAAACATATCGAATCATTGTGAAAAACTATGAAGAGTGGGAAAATGAATTGAAGCAAAAGCTGTAATCTTTAAATCTGAATAACAAAAAAAAGATTGCCAATATTACATTAGATAAACGATTAAAGAACTGTAGGAAATTAGATATGGCAAGAAAAATTGAAATAACCACAAAGGAAACCCTTACCAAGGAAGTATTAAAAGACTATCTAGATACGATTTTTTCTCCTTTCGGATATGAAGCGTATTTAAGTTCTTTGATAGGAGTAGATATTGTCATTAAGAAGAATGATTGGATTGGTGCTACCATTAAATGGAAAACTAAACATGATAAAAATTATTTAACTATAGGTGGGTTTTCACCGTCAACAATGGCAAGACTATTGGTTTATGGTATTCTTCCGATTTTAATATTATTACCAAAATGGTTACGATTTGAGAAAGAAATAGAAAGCACAATTAAAGAGAATCAAGTAATTTTTAATACATGAATAATAGCCAGATGGTTTACAAATTAAACATAAAAGAAGTAAGTGCAGCAAAAGAAGAAATTAAAAAATTTATTTCTGGATTAGGAGCTAAATTAAATAATGATTTTGGAAATGAATATATAGTTTCTTTAGGGAAAGACACCGAAATAGAAGATGATTGGAGTTATGATATAAAAATAAGAAAAGGAAATAAAATTGGAGCTTCTTTGTCTTTAAATTGGAAGAAGCAACATTTTAATGACCTAAATATAGAGGTTTCAGAATCTACCAAGATTGGTGGTTTCCTAATGTATGGTATAGTCTTTCCTTTTATGTTTGTGGGGGCTTATATGGGGGCTAACCGTATAGCACCATTAGACTTTTTACCAGGCTATAAATTGGCAGGAGCTTTGGGAGGTGTTATAGCTTTTGTTCCAGGAATGATTTTGATGACTCTTATTAAATCAATTATACTAAAAAAATATAAAGAGGAAAATGAAACTCTTAGGAAAAAAGTGCTAAGCGCAACAGGTAATACATTTCAGAAAGTTTAATATGAAAACAATTATAAAAGTTTTTCTCGGGTTTGTTGTTTTTTTGATCTTATGTGGAGGTATTCTTAGTATTATAGAAAATGAATATGATGGAGCAAGACAATATTTTAGAATGTTTAATACTAGTGAAGAACAAAAGTCAGTCACTTTTGAGATGATTTATGAAAATGGTAAACCAAGTAATGTTTGGGCAATAAATGAAATAATTAATTCTGGAAATGTTGTAAATGCAAAACTCCTTCCGGGTACTTATTTGGTGAAAATATGGGATCATGAAGATGCGCTGGAAAACGAATTTGAATTTTCATTTAGTCTACCTAATCCAGAAGAGTCAAACTATAATTATTACAGATTTGATATAGCTATGAACAAGGGGTTTAGAGTTGTGGATATGGCAGCAGTTTACGAAGGGAGCTCGTTGACAAATACGATGTCTAAGGCGGTTGGGACATATCAAGATGATATTTTGGTAGTAGAAACTTATAATGGTGATCGACCTTTTTTAATTTCAGAAACTTATACAGATCGTACATTTATTGATATATATGAAGATATGCCTACCCGAATTAGATACGGAGAATTGATTTATAGATTAGAAGTTGTGGATGTCGATAGTGCGGCTAAGGAAATAATAAAATAGTTATGAGTAGGAAGGTAATCATAGAGAGAGCCAAAAAGAAGAAGAAAAAGTGAATTGTATAGAATTATGATGTTTTGATGTAATTCTATACAATTCACTTCTTATTCAATAACATATCAATTTCGAGATGTTTTTCTTTGATCAAACTAAGTCCAAAATAAGCTGCTATAGGATCCCCCAGATCAATACTCGTCCTAAAAAAGAGCTTGATATAGATAGTCTTTATTGATGTAAAAATTAATTATTCTTGAGAAGGTATTGGAGTCATTAAAGTAGCTCTTCCTATTCTGTTCCATACATTGATACAACAAATTGCCATAATAATATCGGCCACTTTTTCTTCACCAAAAAGATGAATGGCTTTTTGATATAATTCGTTATTTAAGCCATTTACAGAAATATGGGTTACCTCTTCTGTTATTTCGAGGATGATTTGTTCTTCTTCTGTGAAATAAGGAGATTCTCTCCAAAAAGGTAAGGCATGTATACGATATTGTTTTTCTCCTAGATTAACAGCTTCCTGTATATGCATTTGCACACAATAAGCACAACCGTTAATTTGTGATGCCCTAATTTCTATCAATAAAAATTCTAAATCAGTTAATGAGCTTTTTTTAATATCATTATAAAGCGCTAAAATGGGCTTATAAGCGTTTGGGTTAACCTCACTAATATTGATTCTATCTGTTTTCATGTCTTTGATTTTAATTACTTAAGACAAAATTCTATATATAAGATGATTAAAAAAATAATCTAGATTAAGAAATTCATTATGAGTACGACTAAAAACGAATACTAGAAGAAACGTTACGGATAATAAGTTGAGGTTTATAATTTTGTTACCTCTGCTACCTTTATAGAGTAATTGTATGGTAGTGTTCTTTGGTTCTTAAAATTTGTTGAATAATGAATTTAGTGTTTTGTTAAGATTTATTTAACCAAAATTTACCAAAGAAAAATGTTTCTGTACCGTTCCCATACAAACAAAAAAACGAAAAATCCTTACAATGAAAATTAGAAATGTATTACCAGTTTTTGCTTTATCCGGATTGTTATTACTGACCGCTTGTAGCGAAACGAAAAATGATAGGACTACACAAGAAGAAAACGATAAATTGATAGCACAGAATGTGGCATCATCGGAAACGATTAAGAAAAAACTACCCACTATACTTGAGTTTGCCTCTATGGATAAAGGGTTTTCTATACTCACATCTGCAATTAAAGTGACCGAATTGGCAAAATCGCTAGAGAATAAAAGTTCGTTTACCATATTTGCCCCAGTAAATTTAGCTTTTGATAAATTAAACCCTACTACTGTAGAAAAGCTATTGAAACCAGAAAATAAAGAGCAGCTAAAGACTATTTTAAATTGTCATATCATACCTAGTGTAATTGCAAAAGAAGATATTGTTATTGCGATTAATGAGGGTAATGGAAGTGTGAAGTTAAAAACAATAGGAGGAGCATTATTGACTGCAACAATGAAAGGAGATAGAGTTTTTCTTATAGACCAAATGGGTAATGGGGGGCACTTAGTAACTACAGATGTTAAAGCATCTAATGGACTTATTCATACTATAGATGCGGTAATGATGCCTAAAAAATAGACCCTATCTTTATAATATTCTCAGACCTGTCGATTTAAAATCAGGCAGGTCTTTTTTTTATCTATCTGGATTGATTTTTATGCATGTTAAGTAATCCAAAATCAAAAGGAGTCCATAAACATGCTTTTATATCACTTTGTTTTAATCCGGTATTTACCCAGCTATTACAGGTGTTAAAGCACGTATAATTTCCTGTAGCTTCATAAAAATCATCATTTTTATAATACCCTAACCCTGGTAGTATTATCTTTTTATTTTCACCATTTAATCTAAAAGTAGCAGATATATATTGATTTATCTTTCTAAGTTGTTTTTGATTGACTTTTAGGGCTACCCAATCCTCCTGCATAGAAGAATGCCTGGTAACATGTAATAAGGTTGGAGTATTAAGAAATAAAGCTTGAAATCCATTAACAAAAGTAAGATCAGCCCATAATGGAGTTTCGACATAAAAGTTTTTATCGCCCCAGCCAAATGAGAAATATTGTGCCTGAGGAGTATCCAACTGATCATCTAAAACAATAGTGTTTAAATCATTTTTGGCAATGATAATTTCTAAATGAACACCGTTAGAGCTTAAATAGAGGGTGTGATTCTTTTCTTCGTTATCTTTTTTTCCGTTTACCGGGATATAGGTTAATACCAGAGATACTATAAGATATAGTGTTGGGAGTATTAAAATGACCCCAATGTATTTCAATATCTTTTTGATTAACCTCATATGATAATGTCTAAATATTAGTTAGCCCTCATCAAGAATAGATATTCTTGGTGAGGGCTAAAATAATTAAAAGAAATTTATTATTCTATTTGATGGTTACTCTAATTCCTTCAGAATGACTAGAGAACTCTGGTGCATACATGCTCTGTATAGTAGTGATACCATTAGAGAAATCCCCTTTGTTATTTACACGAAGGTCATACTCAAAAACATATACTCCTTTTGGTAAATAATCAAAGAAAAAGTTAGTAGAAGCATCTTTAGTACTTTCATAATAGCCTAAACCATCTTGCCATTTATATTGTGAGATTACATTGATTGGTTCCAGGCCAGATGCTCGCATATCTTTCATGTGAACAAACTCCATTGCGCGATCAGATCTCAATTCGATACGCACTCTTATCAGATCACCTAATTCTAGTTTGGTTTTTGAAGTAATTTCTGTAATTTCTTCACCGGTATCTGTATTCTTTTTTAAGAACAATTTTTTCTTTAAAGACAGTGGTGTTTTTGCCGAAGTAATTTTGTCTAGCTCTTCAAAATATTGCCAGTATAAAGCTCCCCAGGCAATACCTTTTCCTTTTTTAGAGATTTTTGCAGTTGCCATATTAGGTTTTATTTCATTACCATTCCAGGAGGTTTTAAAATACCCTGTTCCTGCTTCGACCTTTACATCTTCCATTTTACCTGGATCGATTTTTTGATCTCCCAATACAATGTCTACCATATCTGTTACCGATAGCCAATCACTGCCTTGCAATAATAATGCATATACAGCATCAGAAGTAGCTTTGGTAGTTTTCCAACGATTGGTCTGTTTGTTTTTAAGTAACCAGATTTTTAGATTATCAACAATTTCAGTTCGTTTTGGTTCCGCTTCTACTTCTGAAAAGACTTCAATCATTAGCGATTGAGTTTCGATTGGAGCCTGATACCAGAACCAACTTGCTGTATTTGATTTCCAATACATCCCTAATTCTTCACTAGATACACTTTTTTCATCTAGTGATCTTATGATTTTGTTAGCTGTTGTGCTATCGTCATTTCTGTGTGTTATTAAGGCTAGCATTCCTTGCGCATATAGACTTTGACTTAACCAATATTTTTTAGATTGCCCCAGGTAGTAGTTCCAGGCCTCGTTAGTATTTTTTGGCCTTTTGATATTTGTAAAGAAACTACGCATATACAAATAATGAATCTGAGTATAGCTTAAATGGTTTTTATTGATGTCAATCTTATGTTTCTCACAATATCGCTTAAGCTCCTTGTATTCTTTTACAAATTCTGCATCAAGAAAACGAACTGCATTTTGTAGCATATTTGCGGTATCTCCATCATACTTCGTAACCCCTAACTTTTTTAGATGTCCGAACCCTGTAGTGATATGTTGTGTGATGAATCTATTTTCTCGCCCTCCCTGAAACCACGGGAACCCACCAGAACCATACTGCATTTGTTTTAATTTGTTTAATGCCGATTGTAGTTCATTATTCATCTTATTAAGATCAAACAGTAAAGCGATTCGTTTCTTTTGTTCTGTTTCGCTTTGTGCATCACGTAACCATGGTGTTTCTTGAATCATCAGAGACTTTAACTCCTGGTTTTTTTCAAGATTACTTAGTAGTGCATCACTGGATTTCCATTGATTAAATACTTCCTGGATTCTAGGATTAGAGTTAGCAATATGGCTAGCTAAAGTATTTGCATAGTATCTAGAAAATGTTTGTTCTGCGCACTCATAAGGGTATTCCATAAGGTAGGGCAGTGCCTGTACAGCATACCAAGCCGGGTTAGAAGTCATCTCAAGAGTAAGCTTATGATGTTTTAGTGTGCTAGAGGTGTTATCCTTTAATTTATCTAGTGTAAATGTCTTTGTTTGATCAGAACGAATCCACATTGGTAATGTCTCGGTAACTAGCATTCTATTGCTTAATACTGGAAGTACATTTTGTTCTCCATCAGAAAAATCCCCTGCTTTGGCTATAATTTTATATTGTACAGTCTGTACATCATCAGGAATCTGAAGCTCCCAGGATACATTAGTGTTTCCTTTGGCTTTTACCATAAAATCTAGACGCGCATTATTATTTTGAAGCTTTGTATCTATCACTTTATTGGTTAAAGCATCAAATAGTTGTAACTCTACAATACCATTAAGATCTTTGGTAGCAAGGTTTGATATTTTAGAACTTAGTATTATTCTATCACCTTCTCTTAAGAACCTGGGTGGATTAGGAAGAATCATCAACTCTTTTTGAGTTACTGTTTCTAAAGTTGTTGTTGCTGCGTTTAAACCTTTGGTATGTGACAGTAGCTGTAATTTCCATTTTGTTAATGCTTCGGGAGCAGTGAAATTAAAGCTTACATTGCCGTTTGCATCAGTGGTTAACTGCGGAAAGAAAAAAGCAGTTTCCTGTAGGTTTTTCCGAATTTTAACACCTTCCAGAGATTGCTGTTCTTGTTGCTCTTGTGGTTTTCCTGCTTTGCTTTCCTCTTTGTCTTTATCTTCAACATTACCAAGAGCTCCGGCAACTCCATCATCATTAAATTCTGCTTCTTCCATTGCAACTTCATTAGAAACAGCAGATTTGGCGGCAGATCTTTTCATCATTGGGGCGGGAGCCCCACTTTCCATAATGTCATAATTTTTATTTCGACCTCCAAAATATTGTTGTCCAAAATATAAACCATACCAATTTAATTGATCATACCCTTGGCTGCTATAATGATACGATGGGTTATTATGGTTTTGTAATCTAAATGTGAGTACTCCAAAACTCTGTGTAGCATGTCTTTTACTTTGTGTATAATATGTAGGACGATTGATAGGATCAAAATACCATTGATGAGGTCTGAACTGATCTAAAGAAGCATCATACATACTAGCCAATAGTTCTGCACTAACCTTATCTCCTTTAGGACCTTTGATTGTAAAACTCCAGGTTTCCTGTTGACCAGGAAGTAATTTGTCTCTAAAAGTTTTGGTTTCTATGCTAAGCTCTGTAGGCTCATAAGGAACAGGAATTATCATTGCTCCACTCTGATAACCGTTGTAGTTTAGGTAACTATATCCGATTGAAAATCCTCCCAGATCCTCTTTTGTAACCGGGATTTTGATAGTCTTACTATTTTTTGAGAGTTTAATAAGTTTTGTTTCAATAATTTTATGGTTCTTCTCAATATCAACAGTAATTGTTATGTCTTCTGAAGCAGAGCTAAGCTTTATAATCGCCTCGTCTCCAGTTTTGTAAGTCGATTTATTTGTAGTGATTTCAAACAATTGCTGGTCACTAATATTTTTATCTTCCTGACTGTATAATGTGGTATATTGTATGTCCTTTACATCCTGGCCAAATCGATCTTTGGTATTTAGTTCGATAACATATTTACCAGATTCCCATTTTTTGATAGTGCCTAAAGAAAGCTGTTGTGTTCCTACCTCATTTTCTTTTGTCGATGTAGTATTAAAAGATTTATCTAGAACCATATTTCCTCTATCCCATTTTCGATAATCATGTTCATTTTTAAAAGCATCATGAGGAAATAATGCTGCAAATTTTTCTTCTTTGAAACCTTCATAATCAGGTGCTTTCCATGGTCGGATTCGCATAGGTTTTTTAGGAGCTTTCAACTTATAAACCTTAACTGTTCCTGCTGCTGCAACAGATTCATTATTTAAGTTTATAGTTGTTATAGTAAATGTGTTGTCTTTTTGTGTTTTATCAATCTTATCTTTGATTGCAATATCTGCGGTTAACGCATGATATCCTACATTAACTATCGTTGTGGTACTGCGTGTTTCTCCATTAATATCGATTACATCTACCGTAACCTCGTAATTAAAGATTGGTAAATCCTCTTTAGATACTCCAAGATCAGGGAGTGCTTTAAAACTAATATTGTACTCTCCTTTTTCATCGGTTATGGTCTCTCCATGGGTAATTTCCTGAGGTTCTACTGTGTGTCTTGGATACCAATAGCACCAACGAGGATATTGCACTTTACGGTGTACTCTGTATATTACTTTGGCATCAGTAATTGCACTACCGGCATAAGCCGTTGCAACTCCGGTAAGTTTTATTTCATCATTAACTTTATAGGTCTCTGTAACCGGATTAAATTTGATCTCAAACTTAGGCCGTTTATACTCTTCAACAGAAAAGGAAGTACTATTATAATTATTAGTTTGTATAGTATACACCCCGGTAAGCCCAGAAGATGGAACTATAAACTCACCGCTAAAAGATCCGTAATCATTAGTTGTGAATTGTAAAGTTTTTACATCCTGTCCGTTTACATCTTTTAATGTCGCAAAAGTGGGTTGGTTAGGTACTACTTTAAATTCTTCT
Organism: Aquimarina sp. Aq78; assembly: GCF_900299525.1. Classification (GTDB taxonomy): domain Bacteria; phylum Bacteroidota; class Bacteroidia; order Flavobacteriales; family Flavobacteriaceae; genus Aquimarina. The sequence continues at coordinate 101,394 of NZ_OMKA01000024.1, forward strand.
TTGCCATCAGAAGACATCATAATCCCTTTAAAATATACAGTTTGTCCAGGCCTATAAATACTACGATCTGTAAAAAGAAAAGTAGTAGTGTTAGTTTTGGTGCTATAATCTGGTTTATGAGATTGATTTAGATAGTACCCCTCAAATCTGGCAGCATCTTTCTCATACGAAACAGTAATGTTAACATCATAGTGATATGTATTTACTGTTAAATATGCCTGACCTTTTTCATCGGTAATTAGTGTTTTATCTAATTTGTTGCCGTATCCTCTTTGATTATTTGTTTTCAAATGTATTTTAGCATTGGTAATAGGAGTTCCATTATTACGATCTAAAACCTGAAAAATTGATTTTTGCGGTGTCCTGTTTTCTGATAATGCTAAATTACTAACTTGAGTGTTTCCATAAGAAAACAAGCTTTTTTGAGAAAGATCTTTTGATATCGTTGCTAAAATAAGATATGAGTCTTGCTCTAGTTCTGGTAATAATACTTCGGTAGTATGTGTTTGATAGTCTTGTTCATCGCAAATTTCTGCTTCCCATGTTTTAGTTACCTTTAAGGAACTCAAGAATTTGATCTGATCTTCAGTTTTATATAACCTATTTAAGTCTTTTAGTTGCTTAGGAGTAATTTTAAAAGCATTAAAATAAAGTTTATTCAGGTTTTTATATGTGATTAGTAATCTACCAGGTTTCTGTATAGGAACATACTTTTCGGTTTTGATGCTTAATTCGGTATGAAGTATCTGACTTTTTAATGCTTTACATTGGTTGGCTCCTCTCGAATCAGGGAATTTCTTAATTGTAGCATTACATATTTCTAAGGCTTCTTTTAATTTCCAGCGATGCGTATCGTTTTCTCCCGGGATATAAGTAGAAGCATATTCTTTATATAAATTCGCAATTTCATAATCGTATAAAGCCGAAGCACTATGGGTGGCAAATTTCTTTTTTTCTGATTGTAAACATTCGAGTAAAACAGTTTTTTTATCACCAAAAACAGCATTTTCTGATACAAATTTTATGCGTTCTATATTTACTTCGATCAAAGCATCTGGAGCTTTGTCTCTTGCATGAAATTTTATTAAATCCTGAAATAGTTTTAAAGCATTAAATTGTAATGATAATGAGTCTTTAGTTTCTATTTTTAAAGATGAAAAAACAGTGTGTTCCTGTAGGTATTTTTTGTCATTTATAGTAAAAGCATATGAAGGTTTGGTGATGTTGGTTTCAGAAGTCTTATAGAAATCCAAGGCATTATGAGTTAAAAAATCATACAGTGTAGGACGATATTTTTTAGAATCAGTACGAGTGTCTAAGATTTGATCAAATGCATTAAGATTTGTTTGTTGGGCTAAAACCCCATTTTTAAGAGATTTTTGATAGTAAAGATGCGTTTCTGCAAATAATGTTTCTAGGTCCCATGTTCTAAAATCTTCGGCATCAACTTTTTCTGAAGTTTGAGTTCTATTATAAAACTTCCATCGATTTTGTTGAAAATACTGCCAGTATAAATTGGCAAGAATGCTTTCTAGAATGTTTCTTTTTGGAAAATTGCTATTATCAATCTCGCTTTTTAAGTTTTTGATAATGGTAAGTTGCGCATTTTCTTCTAGAGTAAGCATATACTTGGCCTTGTGAAGTAGTGCTTTGATTACTTGGTTGTCATTATTTTCTTTTTTGGCTTTACCATATATAGTTTCAACTACTTCCAAAGCAGATTTAGGTAACCCTTCCTGGTTAAAAGCTTCAACTTTTTTCCAATCACTTTGATAGTCATTTTGACCTTTCATAATATACAGGTTTGATATACAGATTATAATAAGGATGATATGCTTTTTCATCATATATATTTTAGGTTGTGAAATAAACGTAAAGAAATGCTGTATTATTTTATATGATAACGCTTCATAATTCATAAATAACATCATAAAACTACGTATTTGAAATGAGCCAAGATAATTTTGTTGCTATAAATCAAAATTTCTGCCACATTTTATTTGAAGACTAAGAAAGGCTTAAAAATGGATAGATAAAATGATAAATGAGGGAAGTCTCTGTTTTGTTTAGGAAACCTTATGATCTAATGAGGAAAATAATAAGAACCGAAATTATTTTTCATTACCTCATTATTTTATTAGCTAATTGTTAATTGTATCTTTACTCTCTTATTTAAGAGTTTACTATGCGTGTACATTTTATAGCTATTGGAGGTAGTGCGATGCATAACCTTGCCATAGCATTACATCAAAAAGGATATCAAATAACAGGAAGTGACGATACTATTTTTGAGCCTTCAAAATCAAGATTAGAACGGTATGAATTATTACCAAATGAATTTGGTTGGTTTCCAGAAAAAATCACTTCTGATCTTGATGCAATTATTTTGGGGATGCATGCCAAAAAAGATAATGAAGAACTTCTTAAGGCTCAGGAATTAGGGTTGAAAATATATTCATATCCAGAATTTTTATATGAACAGTCCAAAAATAAGACACGTGTAGTAATAGGAGGGTCACATGGTAAAACAACGATTACCTCTATGATTTTGCATGTATTGCATTATCATGATAAAGAGGTAGATTATATGGTAGGAGCCCAATTAGAAGGTTTTGATACCATGGTACATCTCACAGAAGAAAATGATTTTATCGTTTTAGAAGGAGATGAGTATTTGTCTTCACCTATTGATCGCAGGCCAAAATTTCATTTATACCACCCTAATATTGCTTTAGTAAGTGGGATTGCCTGGGACCATATCAATGTGTTTCCAACTTTTGATACTTATGTTGATCAGTTTAGAATTTTTATGAATTCTATTGTTAACGGAGGCGCATTGGTGTATAATGAAGAAGACCCTGAGGTAAAAAAACTAGCAGAATTAACAGAAAACCCTATTCGAAAATTTGAATATACCACCCCAGAGTATAGTGTAGAGGATGGAGAAACTTTATTAAATACTCCCGAGGGAGAGATGCCTATTGAAATATTTGGTGCACACAATTTAAATAATCTAGCCGGAGCAAAATGGATTTGCCAGCATATGGGAATCGATGAGGACGATTTTTATGAGGCTATTGCTTCTTTTAAAGGTGCATCAAAACGATTAGAAAAAATTGCAGAGAGTGATAATGCTGTAGCATATAAAGATTTTGCTCATAGTCCATCTAAAGTAAGCGCAACTACAAAGGCAGTAAAAGAACAATATCAAAATAGAAATGTGGTGGCTTGTCTCGAGTTGCACACTTATAGTAGTCTGGATGCTTCTTTTTTAAAAGAATATGAAGGAGCTTTAAACGCAGCCGATGAAGCGGTAGTGTTTTACTCTCCTCATGCAGTAAAAATAAAACAACTTAAAGAAGTCTCTGCTACTCAAATCGCTGAAGCTTTTAATCGTAATGATTTGATTATTTATACTGATCCAGAGAGTTTCCAACAATACTTAAAGCAGAAAGACTTAGCTAATTCAGCATTATTACTTATGAGTAGTGGTAATTATGGCGGATTAGACTTTGATGAAGTGAAACATTGGATTGAAAACTGAAAGTGTTTTTAATAGTCTCTAATTGTAAATTTTCTATACTTATTGGTTAGCTTCGCAGCTTAATATTTCAAAATCCCTCTATATTAATGTTTAGGGGCTTAGGCATTAAATTGTTGAAGATGATGATCCAGATGTTTATATTGTAGTTGTCCCCATTGTTTATTAGTAAATTTCCCGAACATTGGATGAGGTTCCCATTCTTTTTTGTCTTTCTGGTTAGAGAACTCAGCTACAAGATGTAAAAGTTCTTCTTTTTCGGTTTCAAAATCTTTTTGTTCAACTACTTTTAATTTTGAATGCGTTGGTAGATTTTTTCTCCATGGTTTATCATTATACATAGATTTTTTGAAGAGTAATTTGGCAAATAGATTGGGTTTTATTTCTGGGTGTTCTTTTTTTAAAGCAATTTTTAATGGAAATTGACAATGATGAAACATTTGTGAAACATTCATTTTTCCCCAGATGGCATTACTGGTAACAGATAGTTTGTTTATGCGATTTTCTATTTCGTTTTGTACAGCTGGGTCGAGCAGGGATTTCATATCAAGTTTATTAGATGATGTATACTCAAAAATACAGCTTTTATACAAAAAAATAAAGGCTAATCATGTGATTAGCCTTTATAGAATATTATATATATGTTTTTTTAACTTACCTCATCAAAGAAAAGACTTAGAAACCCATCTAGATCATCATTATTTGCAATATCTTTTGGAGTTCCCAGATTGATCATTAACGGTTGATCTTTAATTGTTCCTTTCAAAAAATATTGGAAAGTAGTACCCATTTTAAATTTATATCCTTTTAGTTGAGCACCAAAAGAAGTAAAAGTTACTTCTGTTTTTGAACTATTACTTTCTGCAAATGCAGTTATTGTAGCATCAAAGACTGCAGATAACATGTCATCACTATAATAATCCCATTTTATAGATGTTCCGTCACAAGCCTGCAATTCATATTGAGATTGAGCTTCACATCCTCTAGGGACTTGTATGTTATTTCCTACTAAACTAAGAAACGAAATCTTCTTATCCTGCCCATAGAAACTTATGGTCGCAAGAAGTAAAACGAAAGTAAAAATATTCTTCATAAATAGGTTAATTTGAAGGTGTTAAAATATTCATTTTTGGATTAAGGGTGCCCAAATATAGTAAAACTTTCATTTTCAAACAAATATATGTAGAAAAATAATGTAATTTGATAGTAAATGAAGTGTTAATATAGTGATATTAATTCGGTAATAAGTTGTTGTAATTGAGATAAATAGTTTATACTTACATATAGGATTTACTAGCTATTTTTAATTGTTAAACTTATTATATGAGTGAATTAAATTCTTCATTTTCTATCAAGGAATGGAGTGAAGATGATCGTCCAAGAGAAAAATTAATCGCTAAAGGGAAAAATACACTAACAGATGCAGAATTGATTGCAATACTGATTAGTTCGGGCAATCGTGAAGAAAGTGCTGTTGCATTAAGTAAGCGTATTTTGTCTAGTGTAGATCATGAAATTAATGCGTTGGGAAAATTATCAGTGAAACAATTGATGAATTTTAAAGGAATTGGTGAGGCTAAGGCTATAACTATTGTTGCCGGTTTAGAATTAGGGCGAAGACGAAGAGATGAAAACGTACCCATAGTACCAAAAATTACGTGTAGCAAAGATGCTTTTCATCTTTTTCAGCCTATCATGGGTGATCTGGAGCATGAAGAATTTTGGGTGCTGTTTTTGAATAATGCAAATAAAGTAATTCAGAAAAAGCAGATAAGTGTTGGAGGAAAGACAGGAACTCTGGTAGATGCCCGAATCGTTTTTAGATCTGCACTAGAATATGGAGCAACAGGAATAATACTTGGACATAACCACCCTAGCGGAGTATTAATGCCTAGTCAATCAGATAAAATGTTAACCCAGAAACTAAAACAGGCAGGAGTAACTTTGGATATCAATCTACTGGATCATCTTGTTATTACAGAAAAAAACTATTTTAGCTTTGCAGATGAATCCATATTATAAGAGTGAGACTTACGAAATTATAAATCATAAGTTATAATACAACAATATGCTATTAATTCACGTACAAAAAATTACTCCCAGAGTATCCTACACATTTAAACAAATATGTAAGCGAATATTAGGTTTTGATGTTGATCTGACATCTAAAATAGAGCCTTTTATCGCTCATGATGGTCCTAAGCTTTCCTACGGTAAACAACCATTAGGAAAGGAACTTTATTTTCAGAGTGTTGACTTACTTTTTGAACATGGACTAAATGATATAGATGTTCAGGTTTTTGATTGGGAAGAAACAAAATGTTTTTTTGACGTTAAGCATGCCGACTCTGCATTGCCTTTTGATATTTTTGCGGCTACTTTTTATCTTTTAACACGGTATGAAGAATATTTACCGCATGTGAAAGATGGTATGGGACGTTTTCCAGCTACAGAAAGTATTGGGTATATTCATAATTTTTTACAGGATCCGGTAGTAGATATATGGGCGTATAAATTCAAAAAAGTTCTTTTAGATAAATACCCTAACCTCGAATTTCGAGAAAAGAAATTTACAATTATTCCTGTTGTTTCTGTAGCTCAAACTTTTGTGTATAAAAATAAAGGAGTTTTACGATCTATAGGAGGAGGGATTCGTGATTTGTGGAAATTACAATTTGATAAACTAACAGATAGGATAAAAGTGTTAATTGGATTTAAAAAAGATCCATATGATGTATTTGATTTTATAATTCAACTTCACAAAAAGAAAAAAAGAAAAGCTAAAGCGCTATTTGGATTAGGAGATTACTCTAAATATGAGAAAAATGTAGGTTATAATCGCCCAAAACATCATGCAATCATTAAGCATATTGCAGATTATATCGATGTGGGGTTAAAGGTCTCATATGAAGCTATTTCTGATTTATCACTGTTGAAAAAGGAAAAGTTACGAATAGAGAATATTGTTAATAGAAGACTTCAATATTCACTTTGTTCTTTTTTTAAAATAAAATTACCAGAAGCATATCGCAATTTTATAGAATTAGAGATAGGAGAAGATTACTCTATGGGATATCCTAAGCAATCTGGTTTTAGGGCAGGAACTTGCTCTCCGTTTATGTTCTATGATCTTGATTATGAGGTGCAAACTCCTTTGGTGGTACATTCGTTTTGTTTTGCCAGCCAGGGCGATAGAGAAGATATTAATGACCTGATGTCTGCAAGAAAAGAAATCAGTATATATATGGATAAAGTAAAAAAGGTAAATGGAATTTTTATTCCGGTTTTTTGTAATACATTGTTTAGTGATTTACAAAATGAACCTTTTTGGAAATCAATTTTAGAATTTATTTGGACAGCAGAAGATGAATAATACAATAAAACATATTTTTTTTGATCTAGATCATACTCTTTGGGATTTTGACAGGAATTCATCTTTAGCATTTAAGATGATTTTTGAAAAATTTGATGTTAATACCAGGATAGAAGATTTTCTGGCTATATATCAGCCAATTAATATGAAATATTGGAAATTATACAGAGAAGAGAAAGTTAGCAAAAAACAACTCCGAAGAAGTAGGCTTACAGAAGCTTTTATGCATCTTGATATCGCATTTTCTCTAGAAATCATAGACGCAATGTCTGATGATTATATCAATTTTTTGCCACTTCATAACTACTTGATTGATGGAACCCAGGATTTATTAGAATATCTTAATCCAAAATATAATTTACATATCATTACCAATGGTTTTAGAGAAGTACAAAACAGGAAGCTATCGAATTCTGGAATACTACATTATTTTAAAACAATAACAAATAGTGAAGAAGCAGGAGTTAAAAAACCCAATCCATTTATTTTTGAACAGGCAATACAAAAATCCGGTGCAAAACTCGATAGTAGTATGATGATAGGAGATAACTATGAAGCTGATATAATGGGAGCAGAGGCAGCAGGTTTAAGAACTATATGTTTTAATTATCATAAAGAAGAATTACCGGCACATAATATTCAAGTTTCTGAATTAAAGCAGATTAAAAAGTATCTTTAGTAGATAAATATTTGTAATTTATTTCAATTCATGTACAATTCCAGAGATTTTTTTAGTAGCTTAAACATTGATTATTAAGTGTTCTAAATTAAATTTTTAAAAACACGAAATAAATTAACAATTTGAAAATAGGGTATTTGTAATTTATACTGTTGTTATAATCGAAGATCAAAAGTGAATCTTAGAAGTAAAGGAAATTAACATAAGGTGATGATATGAATAACTAATAATTTAAGAACTCGTCTTAATTTTTTATAATTCCCTACAAAATGAAAACAAAAAAAGTTTCTGTATTGCTATGCGGTATATGCATATTGATGCCATTAATCTCTTGCGTAAAAGACGTAGATTTTGATCAGGCAGAAGACGTGGTGCTTACTCCGGTCTATGAAGTCGATTTTGTGTATTCTCGATTTGATACAAGCCAATTTATAGATTCTAATATAAATCCTGCTATAGTTGTTCCAGAGGTGATTGTAAATGATACTTTAAGCTACGACCTTTTAGGAACCGATTTTGTAGTAGATAATCTGGAAAGAGTAGAATTAACTTTTGAGTTTAGAAATACTATAGAACGTAATTTTGAATTTGATTTTGGATTTCTAAATGATAGTGACCAACGAATTGGTCCGTTATATAGTATGACTGCCAATTCTGGAAATGGAGAAGGTACAGATCCCATTGTTACAACAGAAGTTATCATTCTTGATACTGCCGAAATTGATGTTTTGAGAGATGCTACACGGCTTATTTCTTCAATGAGAGTGCAAAATATTAATAGTAGTTTACGAGGGATTCTTGAATTGCGATCCAAAGGAACTTACTTTTTTAATTACGAACTATGAGAATTGTTATATTCTTTATAGGTCTGTGGGGGTGCTTTGGATATTCTCAAAATAAGGAAACCTTATACGATTTTACAGACCTTCCTCAATCTTTACTGCTTAATCCTGGAACTGATATAAATTTTGATTACCATGTAGGAGTGCCTTTTTTATCACAGTTTCATATAAATGCTGGATTAAGAGGAGCATCCATTTATGATGTTTTTGCAGATGATGACAGAAATGTTAATGATAAAATAGAAACGACACTTAATACGCTTACAAGTAATGATTATTTAACTCTAACTCAGCAATTAGAACTTATTAGTTTTGGATGGGAAAGCAAAAAAAACAAGAATATATATTTCTCTGGTGGAATCTATCAGGAATTAGATGTTATAGGATATTTTCCAAAAGATTTTGTAGTTCTTGCTTATCAAGGGAATCGGGATTTTCTTAACCAACCGTTTCGTTTTTCTACTATAAATGGTTCTGTAGAGCTGTTAACCGCATTTCATTTTGGATACACAAAAAAGGTGAATAAGAAGCTGACTTTTGGAGCCAGAGCCAAATTATATTCAAGTATGTTTCATATTCGTAGTGCTAAAAATAGTGGAACTTTTACTACTGTAGAAACACCACAAGGAAATAATGTTTATCAACATGTGATTAGTAATGCAGATGTTACTGTTAGAACATCTGGGTATGCCTCTCTTAAAGATGCAGAAGGAAAGGAAATTGTTAATAAGCTAATAGGAAGAGCATTTTTGGGAGGAAATCTGGGTGTTGGGGTAGATATAGGGTTTACTCATAAAATAAATGAGCAGCTGGCTATTACAGGAAGTGCAAATGATCTGGGAATGATATTGTATACTAAAGATGTAGAAACCTATAAGGCGAGAGGTAATTATGTTTTTGAAGGATTTGAAACGCCAATTCAGTTTTCTAGCCAGGACGCTCAGAATTTTCTAGATGAACTAGAAGAAGCTGTCCCACTTGATACATTGAGTAAGGCATATGTAACTATGCGTCCTTTAAAATTAAATAGTTCTCTTAGGTATTCATTTAACCGATATGATGATGGTACCTGTGATTGTTATCTTGAAGGGGAGAAACCACCATATATGGATGCAGTGGGATTACAGTTTTTTACCCAGTTTAGGCCAAAAAGACCTCAATATGCGGCTTCATTGTTTTATTATAAGCGTTTTTTTAATTTTTTAAGAACAAAACTTACCTATACCATAGATGATTATTCATATTATAATATAGGATTTCTTACATCTATTCATATTAATAAAATTAATTTTTATATTTCGGCTAATAATTTATTAGAATATACTAACCTTGCAAAAGCAAGAGGTACTTCTGTGCAACTAGGTTTTAATGTTATAATGTGATAGATATGTTACGTATTTTGTTTTTGGGGATTGTTTTAATCTCTACGATAAGTGTTAATGCTCAAAAAGATATTAATGAGTATAAGTATGTGATAGTTCCCAAGAGCTATAATTTTTTAAAGGGAGAGGATACATATCAGCTTAATTCACTTACTAAATTTTTATTGACTAAATATGGTTTTGAAGCCTATATACTGGAAGAAAATTTCCCAGAAGACCTTAAGACTAATGGTTGTAAAGCACTACGAGCTGATTTAAAGCGAAGATCAGGTGTGTTTTTAACAAGACTAACACTGGAATTAACAGATTGTAATGGTAGTGTTGTATTTACATCTTTGGAAGGGAAGAGTAGGGAAAAAGAATTTAAAGCAGCATATCACGATGCGCTTAGAAAAACTTTTACTTCATTAGAAGCACTTAACTATACATATAGTGGTGATAAAGAAGAAAAGGTTGTTAAAAAAGAAGTTGTTAAAACACCAAACGTTAAAAAGGAAGAGCCAGTACAAACTAATGAAGTAAAAGAAACTGTAGAAGTTGCTTCTCCTTCTCCTTCAGAAAATACGATTACATACCTTTTTAATGATGTGAGTTTCCTGTTTAAAAAACAAGATTACGGATATGAGATGTTTAAAAATGAAGAAAAGCAAACATCTGTAGGGAAAATTTTTAAATCAGGAAGCGGGAAAAATTATATAGTTCAGGCAGGAGATCTAAGCGGTAATGGATATTTTGATGGATACGGTAATTTTATATTAGAACGTATTAATCCAGCAACCAATAAACTTATTACAGATACATTTGCAAGACAATAATGAGTTAATCATTCTTTTTTTAAAAGGAAATAATTATAAAGTGGGGAGATAAAAAGAAGTTAATACTCATATTTATCTCCCCATCTTGATTTAAGAAATGTTCTAAATGAGTTTTCGCGCTGGTTATCTCCAGGGTCATATAATTTTGTGTTGGCAATCTCATCAGGAAGAAATTCTTGTTTTACAAAATTATCTTTATGATTATGAGCATATTTATAATCTTCCCCATAGCCTAATTCTTTCATTAATTTGGTAGGTGCATTTCTTATATGTAATGGGATAGATAAATCACCTGTTTGCTTTACCAATTGCTGAGCTTTATTTATAGCCATATATGATGCATTACTTTTTGGCGAAGATGCAAGGTAAACCGTACATTGACTTAGTATAATTCTAGCCTCTGGATAACCAATGGTATTGACTGCCTGAAACGAATTATTTGCTAAAATCAAAGCAGTTGGATTAGCATTTCCGATATCTTCAGAAGCTAGTATGATTAATCTTCTAGCTATAAATTTAAGATCTTCACCACCCTCAATCATCCGTGCAAGCCAGTATACAGAGGCATTAGGGTCACTACCTCGAATAGATTTAATAAAAGCAGAGATGATATCATAATGTTGTTCTCCTGTTTTATCGTATCGTACAGTGTTTTGTTGTACTAATTTTAGAACCAGATCATTAGTGATTGTAATAGGTTCCTGATCCTGACTAGAAACAATTAATTCGAAAATATTTAAGAGCTTACGAGCATCTCCACCGCTTAATCTTAGTAGAGATTCTGTTTCCTTAAGGACTATTTCTTTAGATTTTAAATGCTCATCTTCTTGCATAGCCCTATTGAGCAATGCTTCTAATTCTTTCTTGCCAAAGGGATTAAGTGTATACACCTGGCAACGAGATAAAAGTGCAGGTATTACCTCAAAACTAGGATTTTCTGTAGTAGCCCCGATGAGAGTAATCCACCCTTTCTCTACAGCACCTAATAGGGAGTCTTGCTGCGATTTGCTAAAACGATGAATCTCATCAATAAATAGGATAGGATTTTTAGCAGTAAACAAACCTCCACTTTGTTTAGCTTTATCAATTACTTCTCTTACTTCTTTAACACCACTATTTATAGCACTAAGAGTATAGAAAGGTCTTTCTGATTCGCTAGCAATGATATTAGCTAATGTTGTTTTCCCCACTCCGGGAGGCCCCCAAAGTATTAGAGAGGGGATAAGTCCTTTTTTAATTTGTTGGGTCAGAGAACCATCATCACCAACCAGATGTTCCTGACTAAGGTACTGTTCTAAGGATTTTGGACGTATTCGTTCTGCAAGTGGTTTATTCATAAGTGTAAAAATACAAGCTTTTATAGAATTTTAAGCTCAAATATTGGAATGTAATAGAATAGCTATGTTTTTAAAAAATAGAATATTTTACTCCCATCAGACAATAAGCTTAGTAGGGTTAAGTTATTAGCTCAATATACATACTAGCAAACAACCAAAAAAATGAGAAATATAGATACATACAAGAATATTTTATTACTAATGAGTATTCTCATATTAACTTCTTGTAGTAATGATGATAGTTCAAGTGAGTCAGAAAACACAGAATTTACAGTTAGAGAATATTCTTTTGATACCGATGGTAATTCTAGGCTGATGTTTCAGGATGATGAAACACAGGAATTAATGACTTCGGAAACAAGACGGTATGAAATCGGTAAAATTGTAAGAGTAAGACCGATTGATGCCTTTACCATTGAAGTAGCTAATTTTGCTCCAATTGATATTGAAAATGTTTTTATTATTGCCGATATAGAAGGAGTAGAATCAAAAATTAAATTGTTTAAAATCAGTAAGATAAGAGCGCATGCAAAGCAAGAAATTAAATATTCTTTTCTTAGTGAAGAAACTCAATTTATTGGAGTTGATGGAGCCATGGTAGATTTATCCGATTATAGTACAGAAGGGATTTCAATAGATAAAGTAGTGTTTGATTTTATGGGAGAAAGCGAACTTATCAAAAAGTTAAAAACACTTTCTAAATTGAATTGGGATATTAGATATCATGATTTTGATGAAAACAATAACCCAGATAACAATTGGAGTGATGATATTAGTGCTAAAGATATAAGAAGGTTTTCTGGTATGATAATTAATCTGGGATATATTTTTGCTTCAGAAGCTTTTGAAGAAGGTTTCCTAAAAGAACACTTAGTTAAAAATGATGGTACTACTGCTATGACTAGCGAAGAGAAAAAAGAACTTTATCAAAACCTAATCAATAAAGAGTTTTTAAAATGTGGAAAGGTTGTAAACGTTTCTGGTTTAGGAGGAGGCAGCACATTTGGTGTTGCAGAACATATCTTAAAAGATTTTCTAACTAAGAAAACGGGACATATTACTGCGCATGAATTCGGGCATTGTTTAGGATATAATCATTCTTCTAATATGACATACCCGATAGAAGTGGAAGGGGTTAAAACAGGTATTGCCCCATTAACTAACCGAATAATGGAAGATTTATTTTCGGAAAAAGCTTTTCCTGTAGATAGTGGTAGTTATTATATATCTACAGATTTAGAATAAATTTTATGATGCACCTGACATTTTAACCGGACTTTTTATTTTGGACTTTTTTTTGATACATTCATACTACTATGCAAGAAAAAGAAACTCATTTTAAGTTTAATACCGGAGTAGTAGGATATCCATTGTTGTTTGTACTGCTTATTTGGATAGTATTTTGGTTTGAAATTCGTTTTGATTTGAGTTTCAATCATTTTGGAGTGCACCCCAGAACGATTACCGGGTTAAGAGGAATCATATTCTCTCCTTTTATTCATTCTGATATTACCCATCTATGGCATAATACATTACCACTATTGATTTTATCAGCAGCACTGTTCTTTTTCTATCAAAAGAATGCTTGGAAAGTATTATGTATAGGGGTTTTTCTTACAGGTTTTTTAACCTGGCTATTAGGGCGGCCAGCAAATCATATTGGAGCAAGCGGAGTGATCTATATGCTTTTTGGGTTTTTATTTTTTAAAGGTATTGTAGCAAAACACTTTAGATTAATAGCGCTATCCTTTGTTGTAGTTTTTATTTATGGAAGTATGGTGATGTATGTGTTACCTATAGATCCTAAAATTTCATGGGAAGGTCACTTATCGGGTATAATATCTGGAGCCGTATTAGCATTCTTTATTAAAAAGGGAGTGGTACAGCCAAAAAAATATACCTGGGAATCCGAGCATTATAAACCCGAAGATGATGAATTTTTAAGGCATTTTGATGAGAATGGTAATTTTATCGAAAGCCTTCCTCAAGAAGATTTGGATGAAGAGATTAGTATTATATATGAATATAAATCTAATACAGAGAAACCTGAAGAAGAATAATTAGTATTATAACCTTTGTCTAATAATTTCATATAAAAACACACCACAAGCTACCGATACGTTTAACGAAGCAATATCTCCATACATTGGTAATTTAGCTTGTTGATCTACCAGTTTTAATACAGATTGAGAAATACCTTTACCTTCACTTCCCATAATGATTGCGGTAGGAATAGTTAGATTTGTGTCGTAAATAGTAGTATCGGCTTTTTCTGTAGCGGCTACTATCTGAATACCAGAACCCTGTAGATAAAACATTGCATCTTTTATATGATCTACTTTGCATATTGGGATTTTGAATACTGCACCGGCAGAAGTTTTTACAGTATCTGCATTAACAGGTGCTCCTCCTTTTTTCTGAATGATAATACCATGTACTCCTGTGCACTCTGCAGTTCTGATGATAGCACCAAAATTACGAACGTCAGAAAGTTGATCAAGAATCAAAAATAAAGGAGTTTTTCCAGATTCAATAACATTCATGACAAGGTTTTCAAGGTCATAAAAATCGATAGGAGAGGTATAGGCAACCGCACCTTGATGATTGCTACGGGTCAATCGGTTTAGTTTTTCTACAGGAACATAGTTAATGGTGATATTATTCTTCCTAACTAGATTCATTAATTCTTTGGCCAGGTCACCATGTAATCCTTTTTGAATAAAAAGCTTATCGATGGTTTTGCCAGACGCTATAGCTTCTATAATCGCTCTGATACCAAAAACTAAGGAATCGTTTTTCATCTGTATATAGTATATGTTTTGTAGTCAAGACCATACCTACCATATAGTAAACCGGTATTAACTTAATTGTTTGTAGCTTATTTGTTGTGGGATCAAAGATAGTATAATAGAAATGAGTTTTAGGAATTGTGTGCAAAAAAAGGATGTGATTAATTTGATCACATCCTTTATATAATGTATAGCCAAAGCAAGAACTAATCTATAATACTATTTTCTTTAAATGATAATGCTATGTCAACATTTGTTCCTGCATTTATTACTGTAATATCACCTACAAGAATAGCTCCATAATAATTTTTTAATACAGGAGCATTTGTAGTTCCGATATTTCTAACAATTTTGTATGCGTAAATCTCGTCTTTTACGACTTGAGTAGAGGTAGAAGGTATTCCGGCATCAAAATCAGCTTTTGCTTGCTCTACATCGTTGTATTTGTCGTAAAAAGATGCTCCGGTATCTCCTAGCTTTACAAACTGTATGTCTACAGAGTAATTTTCTCCATTAACGGTATTATTGATAGCTCCAAACCCTTGTGGTCCGACAAAATCAATGTCCCCTGTAAAAGTATCATCTTTAGAAGTAGAACCGGTTAAGAGGTTGATCTGATTTTTAGTAAGATCATTACCTAGATTTCCACTTACACCACTTTTGAATGGCTGAGGTATAATTTCAATTTTAGCTTCTACTTTATCAGTAAGAGCCCCACTGGAGACAGTAAAAGAATAAATGAGTACATCTCCTTTTGTAAAACCATAGGTAATATAATCTTTGTTTTTAAGATCAATTGTCCCTTTGTCAATATTAAAACCGGTAGAAATATCTGTTTCTGTTCCTGTTTCTCCTTTTCTCCAGGTGACTACAATATCATCAATCTTAGCTCCTGTGGTAGAAGTAACATATGTAATCAAATTGGTAGATGCGCTATCTTTAAATTTTATAGATGAAACTTTATCGGTTAAATTAATAGCTTTTGTAACCAATAACTTTTCTGCAGTTATTGCAGAAGGGATATTTCCTCCAGAAATATCGTATACTAAATCTAAATCAAAACTCCCTGATGAAACTGTTTCTCCTTCTTCTTCACCAGGAAAAACAAATGGTAATAGTGATGAAGAATTAAATGTAGCTGTGTTGCCAGAAATCACTGCATCAGCAATTTTGGTAGTACCTTTAAATACATCAAGATTAGTAACCTTTGCATTCGTAAAGCTGTTTAAGTCAATTTTTAAGTCTCTGTTAATATCAAATATTGTTATTTCAGTATCGACTAGTTTAACTGCTACTCCTGCAGATACCCCTGTTACTCCTTGATCATCATCGTCTGAACAAGATATCATTGAAATGATGAATAAAGTAATGAGTATGATTTTTGAAAGTGTTTTCATGTAACTTGATTTTTAATTAGAGTTATTTGTTTAAAGTATTTGTCTTATAGACTGTCTGCTTCTATAAGGTTGCGTAATTTGATTATATAATTGATTGTGTTATTATAAAAATGCTATAGAAAATAAATAAGGCCGACTTTTTAAAAGCTGACCTTGTTTATGCAGGTGCAATGGATGATTGCTGTGTTTTTTTAGAAACCTTATTGATTTTCACCTTAGGATATAGTGATATTCGAATGGCTAATTGTATAAAATATTTTTTGAAAAGAGTTTGTATTCATAATAGAGAAATAGTCTTGATTATGTACTATTTGAATCTATTCTGGTTTTTTGGTTAAAACCAGATAATATTATATAAGAAGAGATTTCATGTGAATAAACACAGGGTACTAATTGGATAAAGGAAGGAGGGAGAGGTGCCTATTAGAGAATTAAAAATATAGATGTGTTTTTTTGGATAAAAAAAAGAGGCTACCCATTGGATAGCCTCTTTCGAATCTTTATTATTTATTTGACTTAATTTTTATAAGCCCACATATCTACATCTAATAAATGACCTCCTTGTGCAGTAATAGCAGCTTGGAAAGAATCTGGATTAGATACTCTTTCAGAAATTGGATATAACCAACGTCTTGGAATAACACCAGAAGGGTTGAAACCATTCACTCCATCTGCATTTGCAGTTAAAGTAGGGAATCCTGTTCTTCTGTAATCATTCCATACTTCGATAGGAGTGTTACCATAAAGAGCTTTGTATTTCTCACCGATAATAGTTTCGATATCAGCATCAAGAGTACCACCTAATGCTAATGCACCAGTATATGTTGCAATATCAGCAGCAGGTACACCAATGAGCTCCATATTTGCAGTTACACCAGCTACTAATGCAGCTGTACCGTCACCACCATTACGCTCAAGAGCTTCAGCTTCGATAAACTTCTGCTCAGCATAAGTCATTAACAAACCTGGAGAATCAAATTGTGCCCAGAATAAGTCTTCATTAGCGCCATCATAAAATAAGAAATCTCCATCATCTTCTGTCATGTATAAATCCTGTCTTGGATCTCCTGTCATAAGCGTAGCAAATTGAGGATCAATGATCATAGTGTTTGGTCTTCCTTGACCAAATAAAGCTAATGCATTACCACCATTTTGAGAATCTTCAAAGTTGAACTGTGCTTGATCTGCATTACTTCCCATTGCGTTAGCTATGGCAGCCAATGCCTTTGTTGATGCTTGTGTATCTCTTTTTGAAAGTTGCATATAGTAACGTGCTTTTAAGGCATTAGCTACTTTAATCCAACCTGCATTACTTAGAGATACTAAACTTCCTTGAACACTTCCAAGAGGATCAGTAGCAGTTAAATCTGCTTCAGCTTCATTTAATAATCTGATTATTTCTGAATATATGAATTCTTGAGTATCATACTTAGGAAATAAATTATCTGCTCCTTGAAAAGCTTCAGAGAAAGGAACGTCACCCCATGAATTGGTTGCCATACCTAAATTAGCTGCAAGATATATTTTTGCAACACCTCTTGTATTTACTCCTTCAACATTGGTAGTTCTGTTTATGATATCTACACAATCTCTCATAGAACCAACATATAGTCCGTTGTTCCAGAAGTTTTCTATATCAGTTTCTCCAATTGCATAACTTGTATATGCTACTTGTTGTGCATCAAAACCGATCCATTGCTGTGTTACGATACCAGACAAACGTCCTAATCCTGCAGTAATATTTCTATGCGATTGTATCTGCATTATTGGCATAATCGCCAGTGTAGGTACCGCGTCTCCACTAATTCTTGTAGGATCATCATTTGTGGTACCATACTCACACGACACCAACATCATTGCTGTTGCCATCATGAGAATAAAAACCTTATTGATTTTATATGTTTTTTTCATTTTTACTTTTTTTAGAAATTAAGTTTAAGTGAAACAGCATAACTTCTTGTATTAGGCTGATTAAAATAATCTAGACCAATACCATTAGAAGCTCCAGTTAAGTTAGTTTCAGGATCAACACCAGGATAGTCGGTGCTTAACCATAGGTTTCTTCCTGATACAGTAACAGAACCAGAAGAAAGAGGTGTTCCATTTAATAACTTTTCTCCAAAGTTATATGTTAATGAAGCTTCTCTTAAACGAACCCAAGATGCATCATAAACACTATCTTCTCCAACTCCACCAAAACCATATCTTACCCATCTGTTACCACCTAAACCGTTAGCAGGATCAGCTAAAGCAACTTGTTGAGTGTTTGTTTGACCAGTAGATTGTACAACTCCATCAAATACGAAGTCAGTAACATTTCTTTGATCAGCAGTTTCTTGACCCACTCCAAAGTAATTAACAATACCACAAGTACCACACCATACATCACCACCTTCTCTGATATCAAATAAGAAACCTAAAGAAAGATTCTTATAAGTAACAGTATTCTTAATACCCATTTGCCAATCTGGAATTGGATCACCAATTACACCAGATGTTGGATCAACTATTGCCCAACCATTATCGTCAATAAGTACTTGACCTGCATCATTTCTTAACCATTTATCTCCAAAGATTGCTCCATAAGATTCTCCAGGAAGTACTCTAGAAGAAACTGAAGTAAATCCAGCTAAAGTAAATGACTCAACTCCAGGAGCAAGTTCAATAACTTCTGAATCATAAGTAGTCCAGTTTACATCAATATTCCATGAGAAATCATCAGTACGAACAGGTACAAAGTTTGCACCGATTTCAATACCCTTGTTTTCTATCTTACCAGCATTAACATTACGACCATTAAATCCAGCAGAAGGAGCTGTATCAACTCCAAATACTTGACCTGTTGTTTCTTTGTCATAATAAGTAATGTCTAATCCTATTCTTGAGTTGAAGAATTTTATTTCTCCACCAAATTCTAATTCTGTAGTTTCCTCAGGCGCTATAGAAGTACTACCAGCTGTTCCAGTTCTTTCGAAACCAACAGATCCAAATAATGGGAAATTGTTGTTTCCTATGAAACCATCACCACCTGCAACACCAGAGTTATAAAAAGTTTGAGTTGCATAGATAGGAGCATCATTACCAGTTCTACCGTAAGAAGCTCTTAATTTTCCGTAGTTTACTAGCTCACTTTCAAAAAGTTCACTGAAAACAAAACTAAGACCAGCACTATAAGATAAGAAATCATTGTTATCCTTAGGAAGTGTAGAAGACCAGTCATTTCTTACAGAACCGTTTATGAAAAACATATCATTGAACCCAAATTTTGCGTCAGCAAAAACTGCGTCTAATTTCTTTCTGAATACACTGTTAGTTGTAATTTGAGCAGCTGTATTTGATACATCAAAGAATCCAGGTACAGTCATACCATCTCCTTGAACACTTCTTCTTAAGTAATCAGTATTATAATTTTCATATCCAAGTATTGCATTAAATGTAATTGTTTCGGATATGTCTTTATTAAATAATGCCATGAAGTTTGTTGTAATATCTTCATTGAAAATATTATCATCAAATACTCTACCTCCAGGATTGTTAGCAGAATTGATATCTTCTCCGGCTTTTCTTATATCGCTATATCTATCATATGCATATCTACCTTGTAATGTTAACCAATCCATTGGTCTATATTCAAAAGATAGTCTACCAGTAAATCTGTTTACATCATCAAATGATGGATTCTTTGCTACGGTCCAATATGGATTATCGTATACACCAGCTCTATAACTTCTTTGAGTTCCGTCTGGTAATTCATACGCAAGTGAGTTTGAAGCGGCATCTCTACCTGTCAACCCGTTACCATTATCAAAAGTAGGAGTAGTTCTTAATAAACCTAACATAATACCAGAGATATTAGAACCTCTTTGTACTCTTTGTCCACCAGAATTTACGAAAGAACCACTTGCAGAGATTTCAAACTTATCAGAAAGATCTGCTGTTATATCTGCTCTAAAAGATTTTTTACCAAAATCTTCAGTAGGAGCAACACCAGTTTGATCTAGTTTTCCTGCAGATAAATAATATCTTACAGTTTCAGTTCCACCTCTTACAGATACATTTAAATCAGTTAATAACCCATTTACAAAAAAGTTATCAACGTTGTCATATGCTTCTGCAGCACGACCATTTCCAGTTCCTGCTGGTACTAATCTACCAAATCTACTAAAAGAGTAAGAAGAATCTCCGTCAAACTCAAGACTAGAAATTGCTGGACCCCAGCTAAATCCTTCACGTGTCTCAGGCCCTCTGTGAGTAGCAACACCACCTACAGGTCTACCTTGAGCATACTGCTTTTGTAAATCAGGTGTTTGAGTAATCTCACTAACCTGTACAGTTGAACTGATAGAAACGGTAGGAGCACCACTTTTTCCTTTTTTGGTAGTAATGATTACAACACCATTTGCAGCTCTTAAACCATATAATGTTTGTGCAGCAATACCTTTAAGGATTGAAATGCTTTCGATATCATTTTGGTTGATATCAATAGCTCTGTTAGAGTTTGCAGTTCCTCCTGTTGCATTACCAACACTTGAGTTGTCAATAGGTACACCATCAACAATAAAAAGAGGAGAGTTACTTCTTGTAATAGAAGTATTACCACGAATTCTGATGTTCGCAGATGCTCCAACGGCACCTGAAGACGAAACAACCGAAACTCCAGGAGCTTTAGCAGTTAAGGAACTTACTAGGTTAACCTCACCAGTGTTTTCGATTTCATCATCTGCTACTGTAGCAATGGCATAACTTAAAGACCTTGGTTTAGCCTTAATACCTCTTGCTGTTACAATAACCTCTTCTAGCTCTGAAGCTGAAGCAGATAGTTGAACATTAATTGAGTTACCGTCCCCAATTATTACATCTTTCGTGTCGAATCCGACATAACTGAAAGAAAGTACTCCTCCCCGATTCGCTTGAAGGGAATAGTTCCCATCAAAATCAGTTTGAGTACCACTTGCTGTATTTTTTACAACAACATTAACCCCAGGAAGAGGTAACCCTTTATCATCGGTCACAGTTCCTGAAACTGTTTTTTCCTGTGCAAAAGTGAATTGCACAACAAACGCTAGTAATAGCGTTAGAATTCCACTAAACTTTGTTCTCATTTTACAATTTATTTGAATTAGCCAGTTCCAAAAATCATAATAATATCTTTATAAAACAACTTTTTGTTATTAAAATTTAAATTGTAGCTGCTGTGATGTATCCAAAATTGTTAGGCGTTGTTGTAGGAGGGGTGTGGGGTGTTTGTAAGATTTTTTATGTTTTTGTGATTATTAAGTATCACATAATGAACAACTTCTTTGATTGTTTGTAGCGTGGTGTTGGTGTGTGCTTCTACAGATTTGAAGCTTGTTTGAATAATGATTTAAAAATATAAGAGCTTTCTGACAAAGGTTTCCTGTTTGTGTTAAATAAGGATTTCTTCTTATTAATTATGATGATAAATGAGTTGTTTTGGTGTGTTGAGATGGTGAGGTATTGGCTGTTTACTACCTTAAAGAGGTCTGGATTATTGTTTTTTGGTGTTTAAATATCATCAAATTCTATATATAGGTTGTTCTTTATTTCTATATGCTTTTATTATATCAATGTGTTTTTATGTGGTAATGTAGTAATGATAAGTAATTGGATTAATCCATACCTTATATATAGGTGTTATTGTTGGAGGATATTTTTTTGAATGAAAAATAACTAAGAATTTGATGATGTGATAAAAGTGTTATTCTTACTCATTAAGTAACAAGCACTTAATTAATGGTAATCTAAAAAGTGTGATTGTAATATGCTTTGGGTTTAGGTTGTTTTCTAAATGATTGTTGTTTGTGCTCTTTAGGTAGGGAGTGAAATGTAGTAATCAAAGATATTATCAGTGTGAAAAGATGAGTGTTGAAAAATTATACAGCTAATATGATACATTATATAGGTATACATTATTTATGTAATATGCTTATTTTCTATTGAAGTTAAAATAAGATGTTTTGTTGTTGGTTTTGTAGTTAGTATGGTTGTTTTACCTCATTTGTTTTGGGGAACATACATAAAGGAATAAAAATTAATCCCTTAGGATTTGATTTGCTGAAAAATAATTCTACCTTTGCAGCCCTTTAAAAGGGATATTTTTTTAAATTTTAATAATAGTGTAAAGCAAATTATGCCAACAATTTCACAATTAGTAAGAAAAGGTAGAGCCAAAATAACTAAGAAGAGTAAATCGGCTGCTTTGGATTCGTGCCCGCAACGCCGCGGTGTTTGTACACGTGTTTATACTACTACACCAAAAAAACCAAATTCAGCTATGCGTAAAGTAGCTCGTGTTAGGTTAACAAATGGTAAAGAAGTAAATGCGTACATCGGTGGTGAAGGTCACAATCTCCAGGAGCACTCGATAGTATTAGTTAGAGGTGGAAGGGTAAAAGATTTACCAGGAGTTAGATATCACATTGTTCGTGGAGCTTTAGACACCGCAGGTGTAGAAGGAAGAACACAACGTAGATCTAAGTATGGTGCTAAACGCCCTAAGAAGTAATTAAAAAACTTTAAGAAGAAGACATGAGAAAAAGAAAGGCTAAAAAAAGACCGATTTTGCCAGATCCACGTTTTAACGATCAATTAGTTACACGTTTTGTGAACATGATGATGTGGGATGGGAAAAAATCGACAGCTTTCAAAATATTCTATGATGCAATCGATATCGTAGAAGAGAAAAAACAAAATGACGAAAAAACGTCTTTAGAAATTTGGAAAGATGCATTATCCAATGTAATGCCTCACGTAGAGGTGAGAAGCCGCCGTGTAGGAGGAGCTACTTTTCAGATTCCTAACCCAATCAGACCAGATCGTAAAATATCTACTGCTATGAAGTGGTTGATTCAATTTTCACGTAAAAGAAATGAGAAATCTATGGCTCAGAAACTTGCTGCAGAGATTATAGCTGCAGAAAAAGAAGAAGGAGCTGCTGTTAAGAAAAGAGTAGATACTCATAAAATGGCTGAAGCAAACAAAGCATTCTCTCACTTTAGATTTTAATCATTAAGAAATGGCTAGAGATTTAAAATATACTAGAAATATAGGAATTGCTGCGCATATTGACGCAGGGAAAACTACAACCACCGAACGTATTCTTTATTATACAGGGGTGAGTCATAAAATAGGTGAAGTGCATGATGGTGCAGCTACTATGGACTGGATGGAGCAAGAGCAAGAACGTGGTATCACGATTACTTCTGCTGCTACAACCTGTGAATGGAGCTTTCCAACAGAAAATGGTAAACCAGTAGATGATACTAAAGGGTATCATTTTAATATAATTGATACTCCGGGTCACGTTGATTTTACCGTAGAGGTAAATCGTTCTTTACGTGTACTAGATGGGTTAGTGTTTTTGTTTAGTGCTGTTGATGGTGTAGAGCCACAATCAGAAACTAACTGGAGACTTGCCGATAACTATAAAGTACCAAGAATCGGTTTTGTAAATAAAATGGACCGTCAAGGATCTAATTTTATGGAAGTATGTCAGCAGGTTAAAGATATGCTAGGTTCTAATGCAGTACCTATTGTATTAAATATTGGTGACGAAGAAGATTTCAAAGGAATTGTTGATTTAGTAAAGAATCGTGCTATTGTATGGCATGAAGAAGGACAAGGGTCAACGTTTGATGTTATTGATATTCCAGATGATCTTAAAGAAGAAGCGAGAATGCTTCGTGGTAAACTTATTGAAGAAGTTGCTGCGTATGATGAAGATCTTCTTGAGAAGTTTATGGAAGATGAAGAATCGATTACAGAAGAAGAAGTGCATGCTGCACTTAGAGCTGCTGTAATGGATATGAGTATTATTCCTATGATCTGTGGATCTGCATTTAAAAATAAAGGTGTTCAGTTTTTATTAGATGCGGTATGTCGTTATTTACCTTCTCCAACAGATAAAGAAGGTATTGCAGGTATAAATCCTAATACGGATCAAGAAGAAATACGTAAACCAGATGTAAAGGAACCTTTTGCGGCTTTAGCTTTTAAAATTGCTACAGATCCTTTTGTAGGACGTTTAGCATTCTTTAGAGCTTATTCTGGTCGTTTAGATGCAGGTTCTTATGTGTTAAACAATCGTTCTGGTAAAAAAGAACGTATTTCTCGTATCTATCAAATGCATGCTAATAAGCAAAATGCAATTGAGTATATAGAAGCTGGAGATATTGGGGCTGCTGTTGGATTTAAATCTATCAAAACAGGAGATACGCTTACAGATGAGAAAAACCCTATTGTTTTAGAATCTATGGACTTTCCGGATCCTGTAATTGGTATTGCGGTTGAGCCTAAGACTAAAGCAGATGTTGATAAATTAGGGATTGGCTTAGGGAAACTGGCTGAAGAAGATCCAACATTTACAGTACGTTCTGACGAAGCTTCAGGACAGACTATTATATCTGGAATGGGTGAACTTCACTTAGATGTTATTGTAGATCGTTTAAAACGAGAATTCAAAGTTGAAGTAAATCAAGGTCAACCACAAGTAGAGTACAAAGAAGCTATTACTGCTGTAGCAGAACATAGAGAAGTGTACAAGAAGCAATCTGGTGGACGAGGAAAATTTGCAGATATTGTATTTACAATTGAACCTGCAGATGAAGGTGTAGTTGGACTTGAGTTTATTAATAAGATAAAAGGTGGAAACGTACCAAAAGAATTTGTTCCTTCTATAGAGAAAGGTTTCAAAATGGCAATGGTAAATGGGCCTTTAGCTGGTTATGAAGTGGATGCTATTAAAGTAACATTGACTGACGGATCTTATCATGATGTGGATTCTGATCAACTATCTTTCGAATTAGCTGCTAAATTAGGTTTTAAAAATTCAGCAAAAGCTGCTAAAGCCGTAATTATGGAGCCAATTATGAAATTAGAGGTTATTACTCCAGAAGAAAATATGGGTGATATCGTAGGTGATCTTAACCGTCGTAGAGGGCAAGTAAGTGATATGGGAGACCGTGCAGGTGCAAAAACTGTAAAAGCAACTGTTCCACTTTCTGAAATGTTTGGATATGTAACAACATTAAGAACATTGTCATCTGGTAGAGCAACGTCTACAATGGAATTTTCTCACTATGCAGAAACTCCTTCTAATATTTCAGAAGAAGTAATTGCTGCAGCAAAAGGAGTTAACGCTTAATTATTACAGAAATGAGTCAAAAAATCAGAATAAAACTAAAATCTTACGATCATAACTTAGTAGATAAGTCTGCTGAGAAAATCGTAAAGACGGTAAAGAGTACAGGAGCTGTAGTAACTGGGCCAATTCCTTTACCAACACATAAGAAAATTTTTACGGT
The DNA here is from genome assembly GCF_900299525.1 of Aquimarina sp. Aq78. Taxonomy (GTDB): domain Bacteria; phylum Bacteroidota; class Bacteroidia; order Flavobacteriales; family Flavobacteriaceae; genus Aquimarina. Next base: position 126,872 of record NZ_OMKA01000024.1, read on the forward strand.
GCTTCGTTCTCCACACGTAAACAAAAAATCCAGAGAGCAATTCCAATTAAGTTCTTATAAAAGACTTTTGGATATCTATAGCTCTTCTTCAAAAACGATTGATGCGTTGATGAAGCTGGAATTACCAAGTGGAGTAGAAGTGGAGATTAAAGTGTGATAAAGCTTTAAGAGTAAGTGCGCTTACAATAAAATGTCCCAAGCTGCATGCAAGGGAAAAACGGCAAAAAAATACATTCAGGGTTGAAAGTATTTTGACCCTGTTTTTTTGTAAAAGAATAATATAAATTGAAAGTAATTTCAATAGAGAATAAGTAAATCATTAATAAATAATTAAATATGTCTGGGTTAATAGGAAAAAAGATCGGCATGACCAGCATCTTCGATGAAAATGGAAAGAATATTCCATGTACAGTAATCGAAGCTGGACCATGTGTGGTAACCCAAGTCAGAACTGAAGAGGTTGACGGTTATGAAGCTGTTCAACTAGGTTTCGATGACAAAGCAGACAAAAATGCTACTAAAGCGGCTTTAGGTCACTTTAAAAAAGCAGGAACTGTTGCTAAACGTAAAGTTGTCGAATTCAAAGGTTTTGATGAGGAGTACAAATTAGGAGATACAGTAACTGTTGAGCACTTTGCCGAAGGAGAATTTGTTGATGTGTCAGCAACCTCAAAAGGAAAAGGTTTTCAAGGGGTTGTGAAGAGACACAATTTTGGTGGTGTTGGTCAAGCAACTCATGGTCAGCATAACCGTTTAAGAGCTCCAGGTTCTATCGGTGCTGCATCATATCCTGCAAGAGTTTTCAAAGGAATGAAAATGGCAGGAAGAATGGGTGGAGAGCAAGTAAAAATTCAAAACTTAAGAGTGTTAAAAGTAGTTCCTGAAAAGAACATACTTGTTGTTAAAGGATGTGTTCCTGGACATAAAAACGCTTATGTAACGATTCAGAAGTAATGAAAGTAGCGGTAATTGATATAAACGGAAAAGAAACAGGAAGAAAGGCAGACCTTTCAGACGCTGTTTTTGGTATAGAACCAAATGATCATGCTGTATACTTAGATGTGAAGCAATACTTGGCTAATCAACGTCAAGGTACTCATAAGGCTAAGGAGCGTGCAGAGATTGTAGGTAGTACTAGAAAAATAAAGAAACAAAAAGGGACAGGTACCGCGAGAGCAGGTAGTATAAAGTCTCCTATATTTAAAGGTGGAGGTAGAGTTTTTGGTCCAAGACCACGTAGCTACTCTTTTAAATTAAATAAGAACTTGAAGAGATTAGCGCGTAGATCTGCGCTAAGCATTAAGGCAAATGACAAAGCAATAACTGTAATCGAAGATTTTACTTTTGATACAGTAAAAACTAAGAATTTTACAGCAGTTTTAAAGTCTTTAGGGCTTGAAAACAAAAAATCTTTGTTTGTGTTGGCAGAGTCGAATAAAAATGTATATTTGTCGTCACGCAATTTGAAAAGTTCAGAAGTCATAACTTCTTCAGAATTAAGTACTTACAAAATACTTAATGCGAATAATGTTGTGTTTTTGGAAAGTTCTTTGAAAGGAATTGAAACGAATTTAAGTAAATAGAAGCCATGAGTATCTTAATAAAACCTATTATTACAGAAAAGGCTACTGCAGATAGTGAAGTGTTTAATCGCTATGGTTTTGTAGTAGACAAGAAAGCGAATAAGGTAGAGATCAAAAAAGCAGTTGAAGCTGCTTATGGTGTATCTGTTACTAAGGTTCGAACAATAAATGTCCGTCCAGACCGTAATACTCGTTATACAAAAACGGGTATGGTTACTGGTAAAACAAGTGCCTATAAAAAGGCAATTGTACAGGTGGCGGAAGGTGAAGTAATTGATTTATATAGTAATCTTTAAGACTAAAAAATGTCAGTAAGAAAATTAAAGCCAATTACCCCAGGTCAGCGTTTTAGAGTAGTAAATGGATATGACGCCATTACTACTGATAAGCCGGAAAAAAGCCTATTGGCTCCGAAAAAAAGATCTGGAGGTAGAAACAGCCAAGGAAAAATGACCATGCGCTACAAAGGTGGTGGTCATAAAAAAAGGTATCGTATCATTGATTTTAAACGTGATAAGCAAGGAATTCCTGCTACCGTTGCTACAATAGAATACGATCCAAACAGAACTGCATTTATAGCGTTGCTAAATTACCAAGATGGTGAAAAGCGCTATGTTATCGCTCAAAATGGTTTACAGGTAGGTCAGAATATCGTTTCTGGTAGTGATATTGCTCCAGAAATCGGTAATGCTATGCCGCTTAGTGATATTCCACTAGGTACAATCATTTCTTGTATAGAGTTACGTCCAGGTCAAGGTGCTGTTATGGCTCGTAGTGCTGGATCATTCGCTCAGCTTATGGCTAGAGATGGTAAGTTTGCTACGGTAAAATTGCCTTCTGGTGAAGTGAGAATGATATTAGTTAACTGTATGGCTACCATTGGTGCTATATCTAATAGTGATCATCAATTGATCGTAGGAGGTAAAGCAGGTAGAACAAGATGGTTAGGTCGTCGTCCTCGTACAAGACCAGTAGCGATGAACCCTGTTGATCACCCAATGGGTGGTGGTGAAGGGCGTTCTTCTGGAGGTCACCCACGTTCTAGAAAAGGTCTTCCTGCAAAAGGATTCAGAACCCGTTCTAAGACGAAAGCGAGTAATAAGTATATTGTAGAACGTAGAAAGAAATAATTAAGATATGGCACGTTCATTAAAAAAAGGACCTTACGTTCACTATAAGTTAGAGAAAAAAGTAGCTGCAAATGTAGAAGCTAATAAGAAGTCTGTTATTAAGACTTGGTCTAGAGCATCTATGATTACTCCTGACTTTGTAGGGCAAACAATTGCAGTTCATAATGGTCGCCAGTTTGTACCGGTATACATTACCGAGAATATGGTAGGTCATAAATTAGGAGAATTTTCGCCAACACGTTCCTTTAGAGGACACGCTGGTGCTAAAAATAAAGGTAAAAAATAATTTAAGTCATGGGAGTTCGTAAAAGAGAAATGGCAGAAAGAATTAAGGAAGAGAAAAAGCAAATTGCTTTTGCTAAACTTAATAACTGCCCTACGTCACCTCGTAAGATGCGTTTAGTCGCAGATTTGGTTCGTGGTGTAAAAGTTGAAAAGGCGCTTCATATTCTTAGATTTAACCCTAAAGAAGCATCACGTCGTTTAGAGAAGTTATTGCTTTCAGCAATAGCAAACTGGCAGGCGAAAAATGAAGACGCTAGCATCGAAGATGCAGATCTTTTTGTAAAAGAGATTCGTGTAGATGGAGGAAGTATGTTAAAAAGACTTCGTCCTGCTCCACAGGGTCGCGCACACAGAATAAGAAAACGCTCTAACCACGTAACAATAGTGGTTGCAGCAAACAATAATACACAAAGCTAATATAAACTATGGGACAGAAGACAAATCCAATCGGAAATCGCCTTGGTATTATCAGAGGATGGGAATCCAACTGGTACGGAGGTAATGACTACGGTGATAAACTTGCCGAAGACGATAAGATTAGAAAGTATGTACACGCACGTTTATCAAAAGCTAGTGTATCTAGAGTAATTATTGAGCGTACGCTTAAACTTGTAACCGTTACTATCACTACTGCCAGACCTGGTATCATTATCGGAAAAGGTGGTCAAGAGGTAGACAAGTTGAAAGAAGAGCTTAAGAAAATTACTGAAAAGGAAGTTCAGATCAATATTTTTGAAATCAAAAGACCAGAACTTGATGCATTTTTGGTAGGATCGAGTGTTGCAAGACAAATCGAAAGCCGTATCTCATATCGTCGTGCTATTAAAATGGCTATCGCGGCAGCAATGAGAATGAATGCAGAAGGTATCAAAATCCAGATTTCAGGACGTTTGAATGGTGCAGAAATGGCACGTACAGAGTCTTATAAAGATGGTCGTATTCCTTTATCAACATTTAGAGCCGATATTGATTATGCTTTAGTAGAATCTCACACTACTTATGGTAGATTGGGTGTTAAAGTATGGATCATGAAAGGTGAAGTATATGGTAAAAGAGAGCTTTCTCCTTTGGTTGGTTTATCCAAAAAACAAGGAAAAGGTGACAGAGGTGGACGAAGTGGTGGAGGTAATAACAAATCACGTCGTAGAAAGTAATTTTTTAAAGTAAATTAACAATGTTACAGCCTAAAAGAACAAAATTCCGTAAGCAACAAAAAGGACGTATGAAAGGTCTTTCTCAAAGAGGACACACACTTTCTAACGGTACTTTCGGAATCAAATCATTAGATTCAAGTTTTGTTACTGCTAGACAAATAGAGGCAGCTCGTATTTCTGCTACTCGTTATATGAAGAGAGAAGGTTCTCTGTGGATTAAAATTTTCCCAGACAAGCCGATAACAAAGAAACCTCTCGAAGTACGTATGGGTAAAGGAAAAGGTGCTGTTGAGTATTGGGCAGCAGTAGTAAGACCAGGAAGAATATTATTTGAAATAAGTGGAGTGCCTTATGACGTAGCTAAAGAAGCTTTACGTCTGGCAGCTCAAAAACTTCCTGTAAAAACTAAGTTTATCGTAGCTAGAGATTATCAAGCTTAATATTTGAGGATTATGAAACAATCAGAAGTAAAAGAATTATCTACAGCTGAATTACAAGAGGAACTTGGTAAAACTCAAAAAGCGTATTCAGATTTAAGAATGGCTCACGCTATGTCTCCGTTAGAAAACCCTTTACAATTACGTAAAGTAAGAAGATCTATTGCAAGAATGGCTACAGAGCTAACAAAAAGAGAATTAAACGGTTAATTCTGCTGAAAGATGGAAAAAAGAAATTTAAGAAAAGAGCGTATAGGAGTTGTTACTAGTAACAAAATGCAGAAATCCATTGTGGTTGCTGAAGTTAAAAAAGTAAAACACCCTATGTACGGAAAGTTCGTGTTAAAAACGAAAAAATACGTTGCACACGACGAGAAAAACGACTGCAATATTGGTGATACTGTAAAGATCATGGAAACAAGACCTATGAGTAAAACCAAATGCTGGAGATTAGTAGAAGTAATTGAAAGAGCGAAGTAATTATGGTACAACAAGAGTCTAGATTAAAAGTAGCCGATAACACAGGTGGAAAAGAAGTTTTAGTCATTCGTGTTTTAGGCGGTACAAAAAGAAGATACGCCTCTGTAGGAGACAAAATCGTTGTCAGTGTAAAAGAAGCAACTCCAAATGGAAACATTAAAAAAGGAGCAGTTTCAACTGCAGTTGTAGTTCGTACCAAAAAAGAAGTGCGCAGACCAGACGGTTCTTATATCCGTTTTGATGATAATGCGTGTGTTCTGTTGACTCCTACAGGAGAAATGAGAGGAACACGTGTATTTGGTCCTGTTGCAAGAGAGCTTCGTGATAAGCAATTCATGAAGATTGTTTCACTAGCGCCAGAAGTGCTTTAAAACATTTGTAAAGATGACAAAGCTAAAAATAAAATCAGGAGATACAGTACGAGTTATCGCTGGAGACAATAAAGGTCAAGAGGGAACAGTACAAAAAGTATTGAAAGATAAAAACAAGGCAATCGTAGAAGGTGTGAACTTAGTGTCAAAACACCAGAAGCCTAGTGCTACAAACCCACAAGGTGGTATTGTAAAACAAGAAGCAGCTATTCATATTTCTAACTTATCATTGTTAACCGCTAAAGGTGAAACTACAAGAGTTGGATATAGAGTAGAAGGAGATAAGAAAGTGAGATTTTCTAAAAAATCTAATGAAGTAATATAATTATGGCTTATATCCCAAGATTAAAACAAGAGTATAAAGACAGAGTAGTGTCAGCTCTTACAGAAGAATTCAGCTATGATAATGTAATGCAGGTACCAAAGCTTAAAAAAATAGTTTTAAGTAGAGGTGTTGGAGCAGCAGTAGCTGATAAGAAGTTAATCGACTATGCAGTAGACGAATTAACAAATATAACAGGTCAGAAAGCTATAGCGACGATTTCTAAAAAAGATGTTGCCTCTTTCAAATTACGTAAAGGAATGCCGATTGGAGCAAAAGTTACGTTAAGAGGAGAAAGAATGTATGAATTTTTAGATCGTCTAATTACTTCAGCTTTGCCACGTGTTAGAGATTTTAACGGAATTAAAGCTACAGGTTTTGACGGTAGAGGTAATTACTCATTAGGAGTTCTGGAACAAATTATTTTCCCTGAAATCGATATCGATAAGGTAAATAAGATTTCTGGAATGAACGTTACCTTCGAAACTTCGGCAAAAACCGATAAAGAAGCAAAATCATTGTTAACCGAACTAGGATTACCTTTTAAAAAGAATTAATTATGGCTAAAGAATCAATGAAAGCCCGCGAGGTGAAGAGAGCTAAGACTGTAGAAAAATATGCAGAGAAACGTAAGGCTTTAAAAGAAGCTGGAGATTATGATGCATTACAGAAATTGCCTAAAAATGCTTCGCCAGTTCGTAAGCATAATCGATGCAAGTTAACAGGAAGACCAAAAGGATATATGCGTCAATTTGGGATTTCTCGTGTAACATTCAGAGAGATGGCGAACAAAGGATTAATTCCGGGAGTAACAAAAGCTAGTTGGTAATAATAAAGTAAATTAATTGGTTTAAGGTTCAATTAAAAAAATTGAAAACCAAAACCATAAATTATAAACAATGAATACAGATCCTATAGCAGATTATTTAACCAGAATTCGTAATGCAAATAGTGCTCAACACAGAGTAGTTGAGATTCCTGCATCGAAGGTTAAAAAAGAGATCACTAAGATATTATTCGATCAAGGATATATTTTAAGTTATAAATTTGAAGATAATACAACACAAGGTACTATCAAAATTGCACTTAAATACGATAAGTTAACTAAAGAACCAGTTATTAAAGAATTACAGAGAATCAGTAAGCCAGGATTACGTAAGTATGCAGGGTCTAATGATATCCCAAGAATTCTTAACGGATTAGGTGTTGCGATAGTCTCTACTTCTCATGGTGTAATGACCGGTAAACGTGCGAAGCATGAGAATGTAGGTGGTGAAGTACTTTGTTACGTATATTAACAGTATAAAAGACAAAAGAAATGTCAAGAATAGGAAAAAATCCAGTAACTATTCCGTCTGGTGTCACTGTTGAAGTGACAGGTAATGTTGTTACTGTTAAAGGAAAATTAGGAGAGCTTTCTCAAGAAATCGATAGTATCGAAGTGAAAGTCGAAGAAGGCCAGGTTGTTTTTGAAAGACCTAGTGAAGCCAAAGATCATAAAGCGAAGCACGGTTTATATAGAGCTTTGATTAATAATATGGTTAATGGTGTTTCTGAAGGATTTACTAAAGAGTTAGAATTGGTAGGAGTTGGTTATAGAGCTTCTAATCAAGGTCAAAAATTAGACTTGGCTTTGGGATTCTCTCATAATATAGTTTTAGATGTAGCACCAGAAGTTAAGGTCGAAACTATTTCAGAAAAAGGTAAAAACCCTATAGTAAAATTAACCTCTCATGATAAGCAATTGGTGGGTCAGGTAGCAGCTAAAATTAGAGGCTTCCGTAAACCAGAGCCTTATAAAGGGAAAGGTATCAAATTCGTAGGAGAACAATTAAGAAGAAAAGCAGGTAAATCTGCATAATAACTAACGTTATGGCATTCTCAAAAGATTTAAGAAGATTAAAGATAAGAAAGCGTATCCGCGGTAATGTAAGCGGTACAGAACAACGTCCTAGATTATCTGTTTTTAGAAGTAATAAAGAAATCTATGCTCAAGTCATAGATGATGTAACTGGTAAAACAATCAGTGCAGCTTCTTCAAGAGATAAAGACATTGCTTCAGCAACAGGAAGTAAGATAGAAAAAGCAAACTTAGTAGGTAAAGCGCTTGCTGAAAAAGCTAAGAAAGCTGGTGTAGAAACAGTATCCTTTGATAGAGGAGGGTATTTGTATCACGGTAGAGTAAAATCATTAGCAGACGGTGCTAGAGAAGCAGGACTTAAATTCTAAGAAAATATGTATCAAAAATATAAAAACGCAGAATTAGTAAAACCAAGCGGGCTTGAACTTAAAGATCGTTTAGTTGGTGTACAACGTGTAACTAAAGTAACTAAAGGTGGTAGAGCATTTGGTTTCTCGGCTATAGTTGTTGTAGGTGACGAAAACGGTGTTGTAGGTCACGGTTTAGGTAAGTCTAAAGAAGTAGCAGAAGCTATCTCTAAGGCAGTAGAAGATGCAAAAAAGAATTTGGTTCGTATTCCATTACATAAAGGTACATTACCTCATGAACAAAAAGGTAAGTACGGTGGTGCAAGAGTTTTACTCTTACCTGCTGCTACAGGTACCGGGGTAATTGCTGGTGGAGCAATCCGTGCAGTATTAGAATCTGTAGGAGTGCATGATGTACTTTCTAAAAACCAAGGATCGTCTAACCCTCACAATGTGGTGAAAGCAACGTTTGATGCTTTGTTACAATTGCGTAGTGCGCAACAAGTAGCAACTCAACGTGGAGTTTCACTAGAGAAAGTGTTTAAAGGATAAATTCAGGAACGATGGCAAAGATTAAAATTACTAAAGTAAAAAGTGCGATTAACCGTACTCAAAGACAGAAGAGAACCCTAGAGGCTCTAGGTCTTAAAAAGATCGGCCAGGTTGTGGAGCATGAAGATACTCCTAATATCCTTGGGATGGTAAATAAAGTTAAACATTTAGTTTCGATAGAAACAAAATAATAAAAGCACATGGATTTAAGTAACTTAAAACCTGCTGCAGGTTCGGTAAAAAACAATAGCAAACGAGTAGGTCGTGGACAAGGTTCTGGAAAGGGAGGAACTGCTACTCGTGGACATAAAGGAGCAAAATCACGTTCTGGATATTCTAAAAAGATAGGTTTTGAAGGTGGGCAAATGCCACTTCAAAGACGTGTGCCAAAATTTGGTTTTAAAAACATTAATAGGAAAGAGTATCAAGGGATTAATTTAGACACACTACAGAAATTAGTAGATGATGGTAAAATTAAAGATACTGTTGATTTAGATGTTATTTTAACTACAGGCTTGGCGGGGAAAAATGATTTGGTTAAAATATTGGGAAGAGGTGAACTGAAAGCAAAATTAAAAGTTTCAGCTCACAAATTTACAGCCACTGCAAAAGCTGCTATAGAAGCAGCAGGTGGTGAAGCAGTAACCTTATAATAGACAATTCATGAAATTTATTGACACAATAAAAAACATTTGGAAAATCGAAGAACTAAAGAATAGAATCTTAGTTACACTGGGATTACTTTTAGTATATCGATTTGGGGCGCAAATAGTACTTCCAGGAATAGATGCTTCAGAATTAGCAAACCTGGGAACACAAACTCAAGATGGTTTGTTGGGGTTACTTAATGCGTTTACAGGAGGAGCTTTCGCTAACGCTTCAGTATTTGCATTAGGTATTATGCCGTATATATCAGCCTCGATTGTAGTTCAGTTAATGGGAATAGCAATTCCTTATTTGCAAAAACTACAAAAAGAAGGAGAAAGTGGTAGAAAAAAGATTAACCAAATTACTCGTTGGTTAACTATCGCTATTACTTTGGTTCAAGGACCAGGATATATTTATAATCTGTTTGCAACACTTCCGGCAGAAGCTTTTGTAGTTCCTAATCAAACAGTTTTCGTTGTGTCTTCTGTAATCATTATATCTACAGGTTGTATTTTTGCAATGTGGTTAGGTGAAAAAATTACAGATAAAGGTATAGGTAATGGTATCTCCCTCTTAATTATGGTTGGTATTATTGCTACGCTGCCACAATCATTTGTGCAAAACTTTGCATCAAGAACTTCAGGAGATGGAGGAGGAATGATTATGGTATTAATAGAACTGGTTATCTGGTTTGTGATTATACTAGCATCAGTGTTATTGGTTATGGCTGTACGTCAAATACCAGTTCAATATGCTAGAAGAACAGCCGGAGGAGGATATGAGAAGAATGTCTTTGGATCTCGTCAGTACATACCTTTAAAATTGAACGCTTCAGGGGTAATGCCTATCATTTTTGCTCAAGCAATTATGTTTGTACCTGCTGCTGTAGCTGGTCTGTCAGATTCAGAAACCTCTCAAGGTATTGCTGCAGCATTTAGTGATATTTTTGGATTTTGGTATAATGTTTTGTTTGCAGTATTGATTATCATATTTACATATTTTTATACTGCTATCACGGTGCCAACTAATAAGATGGCAGATGACTTGAAACGTAGTGGTGGTTTTATTCCGGGTATTCGACCAGGAAGTGAAACATCAGAATATTTAGATAAAATCATGTCTCAGATCACATTACCAGGATCAGTATTCTTAGCGTTAATTGCAGTATTTCCTGCAATAGCAGTTAAGTTATTGAATGTACAACAAGGTTGGGCATTGTTTTTCGGAGGAACTTCTCTACTTATTATGGTAGGTGTAGCGATCGATACAATGCAACAGGTTAATTCATACTTGTTAAACAGGCATTATGATGGATTAATGAAAACTGGTAAAAACCGTAAAGCAGTAGCATAATGGCAAAACAACCAGCAATAGAACAAGACGGAAGTATCATCGAAGCGTTATCAAATGCAATGTTTCGTGTAGAACTGGAAAATGGTCACGTAGTGACAGCTCATATATCTGGTAAAATGCGCATGCATTACATTAAATTATTACCAGGAGATAAGGTGAAGTTAGAAATGAGTCCTTATGATTTAACAAAGGCTCGTATAACATATAGATACTAAATAATTTAAGATTATTGTAAATTAAGATTTTTTGTGTACTTTTGCAGGCCGAAAAATCTTGTTACTGATACCTCCAAAAGATATAATTTGTATGTTTTGGAAACTAAAAACAAAGAGATGAAAGTTAGAGCATCAATAAAAAAGAGAAGTGCCGAGTGCAAGATTGTGCGTAGAAAAGGCCGACTTTACGTAATTAATAAAAAGAATCCTAGATTTAAACAAAGACAAGGGTAATTATGGCAAGAATTGCAGGGGTAGATATACCTAAACAAAAGCGAGGAGTTATAGCATTAACCTATATCTTCGGAATTGGTAGAAGTAGAGCTAAAGAAATTTTAGAAACTGCCAAAGTAGATGAAAGTGTAAAAGTTTCAGACTGGGATGATGATCAAATAGGTCGTATCCGTGAAGCTGTTGGAGTCTATACTATTGAAGGAGAATTACGTTCTGAGGTACAATTAAACATCAAACGTCTTATGGATATTGGGTGTTATAGAGGTATTCGTCATAGAGCTGGTTTGCCACTTAGAGGACAACGCACTAAGAACAATTCTAGAACACGTAAAGGAAGAAGAAAAACAGTTGCTAACAAGAAAAAAGCAACTAAATAATAAGTAGTATGGCAAAGTCAACTTCAAAAAAACGTAAAGTAATTGTTGAATCTGTAGGAGAAGCACATGTAACAGCTTCTTTTAACAACATAATTATTTCGTTAACAAATAAAAAGGGAGACGTTATTTCTTGGTCTTCTGCTGGTAAAATGGGTTTTAGAGGTTCTAAGAAGAATACTCCTTATGCTGCCCAATTAGCTGCAGAAGATGCTTCTAAAGTAGCTATCGAGGCTGGACTTAAGAAGGTGAAAGTATACGTTAAAGGTCCTGGTAATGGTAGAGAATCAGCAATACGTTCTCTTCATAATGCTGGTATAGAGGTTTCAGAAATTATTGATGTTACTCCAATGCCGCATAATGGATGCCGTCCTCCAAAAAGACGTAGAGTATAATTTTTATCCCGAATTTTAATTTCGGGATCTTTTATATATAAACAACAATAAGTAAATCTAAATTAGGAATATTGATTATCGAAGGAAAGAGACCTTAATTCATAATCATCCTAAGTAACTAAATTATTAATAATGGCAAGATATACTGGTCCAAAAACTAAAATCGCTCGTAAATTTGGTGAAGCGATATTCGGAGACGATAAGTCATTCGAAAAAAGAAATTACCCACCGGGACAACACGGAAATAACAGACGTAGAGGAAAGAAAAGTGAATATGCTATCCAGTTAATGGAAAAGCAAAAAGCAAAGTATACGTATGGTGTTTTAGAGCGTCAGTTCCGTAACATGTTCGAAAAAGCAACACGTTCTCAAGGAATTACTGGTGAAGTATTACTTCAACTTTGTGAATCTCGTTTGGATAATGTAGTATTCAGAATGGGATTAGCAAATTCTCGTAGAGGAGCAAGACAATTAGTTTCTCACAGGCATGTAACTGTTAACGGACAACAAGTTAACATCCCTTCTTATCAATTAAAAGCGGGAGATGTTGTTGGAGTAAGAGAAAAATCAAAATCATTAGAAGTAATTCAAAACTCACTAGCTAATAATAGCAAAGTGTATGAGTGGATTACGTTCAATAATGATACTAAAGAAGGTACTTTTGTATCTGTTCCGGCAAGAATTCAGATTCCGGAAAATATCAATGAACAATTCATCGTCGAATTATACTCTAAGTAATAACTCAAAGAAGAAACAATAACATGGCAATATTAAATTTTCAGAAGCCCGATAAAGTTATCATGATCGACTCCACAGAGTTCGATGGTAAATTTGAATTTAGACCATTAGAACCTGGGTACGGATTAACAGTTGGTAACGCTTTGCGAAGAGTTTTGCTATCTTCTTTAGAGGGATTCGCTATAACTTCTCTTAGAATAGAAGGTGTAGATCACGAGTTCTCTACGATCTCTGGAGTAGTAGAAGATGTTACCGAAATTATCTTAAATCTTAAGCAAGTACGTTTTAAGCGTCAAATAGAAGATATAGATAATGAATCTGTTACAATCTCTATTTCGGGTCAAGAGCAATTAACGGCTGGTGATTTTCAGAAATTTATTTCTGGATTCCAGGTGTTAAATCCTGATCTTGTAATCTGTAACATGGATAAAAAAGTAGCACTTAACCTAGAAATTACTATCGAAAAAGGTAGAGGTTATGTTCCTGCTGAAGAAAATAAGAAAGCTAACGCTCCTATTGGAACCATTTTTACAGATTCTATTTACACTCCAATTAAAAATGTTAAGTATAGCATTGAGAACTATCGTGTAGAGCAAAAAACAGATTACGAAAAATTAGTTTTCGAAATTGTAACAGACGGATCTATTCATCCAAAAGACGCATTAACCGAAGCTGCTAAAATATTAATCCATCACTTCATGCTATTCTCTGATGAGCGTATTACATTAGAAGCTGATGAAATTGCACAAACAGAAACTTATGATGAAGAATCACTTCACATGAGACAGTTGTTAAAAACTAAATTGATCGATATGGATCTTTCTGTACGTGCTCTTAATTGTTTAAAAGCTGCAGAGGTAGATACTTTGGGAGATTTGGTATCTTACAATAAAAATGACTTAATGAAGTTCCGTAACTTTGGTAAGAAATCTTTAACAGAGCTTGAAGAATTAGTGAATGTTAAAGGACTTAACTTTGGTATGGACCTTTCAAAATACAAATTAGATAAAGACTAACTCATCATATTTTGCTCTCTGCAAGAGGCGGATTGAGCAAGATGATGATTAAAATAAAATGTCATGAGACACGGAAAAAAAGTAAATCACTTAGGGAGAAAAACAGCACATCGTAAAGCAATGCTTGCGAATATGGCTTGTTCTCTAATTGAGCATAAAAGAATCAATACTACAGTTGCAAAAGCAAAAGCGCTTAAGCAATTTGTAGAGCCATTAGTGACAAAATCTAAAGATGATACTACACATAATCGTCGTATCGTATTCAGTAGATTGCGTAATAAATACGCGGTAACAGAGTTGTTTAGAGATGTTGCTCCTAAAGTAGGAGATAGACCAGGAGGATATACAAGAATTATAAAACTTGGTAACCGTCTTGGGGATAATGCAGATATGGCTATGATCGAATTGGTGGATTACAATGAGCTATACAATGCTGGTAAACCTGCTAAGAAGAAATCAAGAAGAAGAGGTGGTAAAGGAAAGAAAGCTGAGACTGCTCCTGTAGCACCAGTAACCGAAACTGCTAGTTCTGAAGAAGAGTAAATGAAAAATGCGAATCGCACATAATAAAAAAAGGATAAACGTTCGTCGTTTATCCTTTTTTTTTGAATAATTCTAAAAGGTTGGTTTCCGCCAAGACGGAAATTTTATAATCAAATAAAGTTAAAAATGATAAAATAAACATAGTAATAAAGATTGAAATACCAATCAAAATAAATACTATGTGAATTTTGTCAGACCATTAAAAACAATAGGTATAACAAATGAAATATCAATCTCGAAAAAAAGCAGTTCTTTTATTAGCAGACGGTACTATTTTTCATGGCAAAGCCGTGGGAAGAGAAGGTAGTGCTTTTGGTGAAGTATGTTTTAATACTGGTATGACAGGTTACCAGGAAATTTTTACAGATCCTTCGTATTATGGGCAATTAATGGTGGCTACCAATGCACATATCGGTAATTATGGAACTAACGAAAACGAAATAGAATCTGATTCCATCAAAATTGCAGGTTTGATTGTTAAGAATTTTAGTTACGAATATTCACGGGATCTCGCAGATAGTTCGTTACAAGAATTTTTAGAAAAACATAATCTCTTAGCAATTTCTGATGTAGATACCAGAGCATTGGTGAGTTATATTAGAGATAATGGAGCAATGAATGCTGTAATCTCTACAGAGGTAGGTGATATAGATAAACTTAAAAAAGAACTAGCAACAATTCCTGATATGAATGGTTTAGAGCTAGCTTCAAAAGTGTCTACTACAACACCTTATTTTGTAGGTGATCCTAATGCCACTTATAAGATTTCGGCTTTGGATATAGGAATAAAGAAAAATATACTTCGTAATCTGGCTAACAGAGATGCATATATAAAAGTATTCCCTTATAATACTACATTCGAAGAAATGAGTGGATGGGAACCAGATGGATATTTCCTTTCTAATGGTCCTGGAGATCCAGAACCATTAACTCAGGCAATTGCAACAGCAAAAGAGATTCTTGAAAAAGATTTGCCACTATTTGGTATTTGTTTGGGGCACCAGGTAATAGCATTGGCCAATGGGATAAGTACTTATAAAATGCATAATGGGCATAGAGGAATAAACCACCCGGTTAAAAATCTGATTACTGGTAAAGGAGAAATTACTTCACAGAATCATGGTTTTGCAATACATAGAGAAGAAACAGAAAAACATCCTGATGTAGAAATAACTCATGTGCATCTTAATGATGATACCGTTGCAGGAATCAAAATGAAAAATAAAAACTGTTTCTCTGTACAATACCATCCAGAGGCTAGCCCAGGACCCAATGATTCAATCTATTTGTTTGATCAATTTATCGAGAATATTAAGAAAACAAAAATTAAAGCATAATATAACAGTAGTATAGTAAGCTTTTGGCTCTTTTTAGTAAAACTAGAACCTATAACGTTATAGTTGATAACTTGACTGTTATATCATGGTTTCTGTGGTAAATTATGGTTTTTTTGAAGGGCTTAAAGGATACTGGTTTTGTATATTGCGAAGAATTAAAATTATCCAACAAAATAAATTAAAAACATGAGTGTAATTATTAATGTTCACGCTAGACAGATTTTAGATTCACGTGGTAACCCAACTGTAGAAGTAGACGTGATTACCGAAAACGGTGTTTTAGGAAGAGCAGCTGTTCCTTCGGGAGCATCTACAGGAGAACATGAAGCTGTAGAACTACGAGATGGTGGTGCAGCATATATGGGTAAAGGAGTTCTTAAGGCTGTCGAAAATGTAAATACAATAATTACTGAGGAGTTATTAGGATATTCTGTATTTGATCAAAATTTATTAGATCAAACTATGATCCAATTAGATGGCACTTCTAACAAATCAAAACTTGGTGCTAATGCAATATTAGGAGTTTCGTTAGCAGCAGCAAAAGCAGCAGCAAACGAACTAGGTATGCCGCTATATCGTTATGTTGGAGGAGTAAGTGCTAATACGCTACCGGTACCAATGATGAATATTATCAATGGAGGTTCGCATAGTGATGCTCCAATAGCATTTCAGGAATTTATGGTTATGCCAGTAAAAGCCAAAAATTTTACACACGCAATGCAAATGGGGACCGAGATCTTTCATAACCTTAAAAAAGTATTGCATGACCGAGGTCTGAGTACTGCTGTAGGTGATGAAGGAGGGTTTGCTCCAGCATTAGATGGTACAGAAGATGCGTTGGATTCAATTGCTCTTGCAGTAGAGAAAGCTGGATACAAGTTTGGTGATGAAATAATGGTTGCGCTAGACTGTGCAGCAGCAGAGTTTTTTGTTGATGGTAAATATGACTATACAAAATTTGAAGGCGATACAGGAGTAATACGAACCAGTGAAGAGCAAGCAGATTATCTTGCTGAACTAGCTTCAAAATACCCGATTATCTCTATAGAAGATGGTATGGATGAGAACGATTGGGAAGGATGGAAATATCTTACAGATAAGGTAGGAGATAAAGTTCAATTGGTTGGCGATGATTTGTTTGTTACTAATGTGGAACGACTTTCAAGAGGAATTGAAAATGGTATCGCCAATTCAATACTGATTAAAGTTAATCAAATAGGAACGCTTACCGAGACTATTGCAGCAGTAAATATGGCACATAATGCTGGGTATACCTCTGTTATGTCACATCGCTCTGGAGAAACAGAAGATAATACTATTGCTGATCTGGCAGTTGCCTTAAATACAGGGCAAATCAAAACAGGATCCGCTTCTCGTAGTGATAGAATGGCAAAATACAATCAATTACTTCGTATTGAAGAAGAGCTAGGAAGTATTGCGTATTTTCCAAAAGAAAATGCGTTTAAGGTAAAGTAACAAAGGTTATAAATAGAATATAAAGCGACTATCTAAATTAGGTAGTCGCTTTGTTTTTTATATAATTTTGAAAATGAGTTGTAAGGGTGAAAATGATCTTACGATTAATACTATGTTAACACTATATTTCGTAATTTAGCGATCCTACAATAATAGCAAAATTCTAAAATAATCAAATGTCAAAAATAGCAACGTTAGAAATCGACGGTAATAAATATGAGTTTCCAATAATAGAAGGAACAGAGAAAGAATTAGGAATTGATATTAAAACACTTAGAGGAGCAACTGGAGGGGTTACAACCATTGATCCTGGGTATAAAAATACCGGAAGTTGTGAGAGTGGTATTACATTTCTTGATGGAGAAAAAGGAATTTTAAGATACCGAGGATATTCTATTGAAGAATTGGCAGAAAAAGCAGATTTTTTAGAAGTTGCTTATTTATTGATTTTTGGGGAGCTACCTACAAAAGTAGAATTAGAAAAATTTGATAGCGATATAAAAGAAGAATCTCATGTCGATGAGGATATGAAGAAAATCCTTGATGGATTTCCTAAAAGTGCACATCCAATGGGAGTGTTGTCTTCTTTGACTAGCGCATTGATCGCTTTTAATCCAGGATCGGTAGATGTTGATTCTGAAGAAGAAATGTATAATGCTATTGTAAAAATATTAGCAAAATTCCCAGTACTTGCGGCCTGGACAATGAGGAAAAGAAAAAGTCTTCCGTTAGATTATGGAGATAACTCATTAGGATATGTAGAGAATTTACATAAAATGATGTTTGCCAGACCTAATAAGGCTTATGAACCAAATAAACTTGTATATGATGCTTTGGATAAATTGCTAATCCTTCATGCAGATCATGAGCAAAACTGTTCTACATCTACTGTTAGAATCGTAGGATCTTCTCATGCTGGATTGTTTGCATCATTATCAGCAGGAATGTCTGCATTATGGGGTCCACTTCATGGGGGAGCAAACCAGGCAGTTATAGAAATGCTTGAAGCAATCAAAGCAGATGGAGGAGATACGGCTAAGTATATTGCTAAAGCTAAAGATAAGAGTGACCCTTTCCGTTTAATGGGATTTGGTCATAGAGTATATAAAAATTTTGATCCAAGAGCTAATATTATCAAAAAATCGGCAGAAGAAGTACTAGGAGATTTAGGTATTGAAGATCCGGTTCTTGATATTGCCAAAGGATTGGCGAAAGTAGCTCTGGAAGATGAATACTTTGTACAAAGAAAACTATATCCTAATGTAGATTTTTACTCAGGTATTATTTATAGAGCTTTAGGTATACCAACAGAAATGTTTACTGTGATGTTTGCTTTAGGGAGGTTGCCTGGATGGATAGCTCAATGGAAAGAGATGAGACTTCGTAAAGAACCAATCGGAAGACCAAGACAAATATATGTTGGTGAAAACTACAGACCTTTTGTGAAAGTAGAAAATAGATAAGCATTAGATATACAAATAAAAAAGCCTTACATTATAATCAATAGTAGTAAGGCTTTTTTATTTTATCTTTATACCATCTCTAACAAGAGATAAGTTATTAAAATGAGTTCGATAAAATAGATTGAATAATGATGTTTTAATTGTAGAATATTTCTGAAAGCGATTAAAAACAGTAGCATAAGTAATGAAAGAAATTAAATTAGTTAAAAATAGATCAGATATTGGCGCAGGAACAAGAGGTTCTGATCTGGGAGTTGATGCAATTGAAATTGCAGCTATTAATAAAAATGATGATTATTTTAACCTGTATTCCTATGAAAATGTGGAAACAGAAAATGAAACTATATACAATAAAGTAAACAACTCATTCGCTAAGCGAATAGGTAGTGTGCTTAACGTGTGTACTCGATTAAGTGATAGCGTGTCAAGAAACCTTAAAAAAGATATATACCCGATTGTGTTATCGGGAGATCATTCATCAGCCTTGGGTACAATTAGTGGAGTAAAAGCAGCTTTTCCGAACAAAACGTTAGGAGTGGTGTGGATAGATGCTCATGCCGATGTACATTCACCGTATACATCACCATCAGGAAATATTCATGGCATGCCATTGGCAGCAGCGCTTTCTAATGATAATTTGAATTTTAAGATCAATGAGGTGTCAGAAGAGACAGCTGATTTGTGGAACAAGATGAAAAATATTGGCATTGAAGGGCAAAAAATTGAACATCAGAATATTGTGTATTTTGGAGTGAGAGATACAGAAGAACCAGAAGAAGGCGTAATTGCAGAAAATGGAATTAAAAATTATATGGTAGAAGAAATGCGCTACCGTGGATTTGAACAATGCCTTGAAGAAGCAATTCAAAGATTAGAATCCTGCGATATGATATATATATCTTTTGATGTTGATAGTATGGATTGTGATTTGATTTCTAAAGGAACAGGAACACCTGTTTCTAGAGGATTTGATATTAATGAGGCAATTCGTATTATTCAAGCATTTGTAAAAACAAAGAAAACAGTTTGTTTTGAAGTGGTAGAAGTTAACCCCACACTGGATAATAAAGGGAATAAAATGGCAGAAGCTGCTTTTGATGTATTAAAAGCGACAACAGCAACGATTACAGAAAAAATGATAAGCTAAATTTATTTGGAAAAACAGATAACCAATACCATAGTAATGATTCGTCCGATTCAATTTAGGATGAATGAACAAACTGCTGTAAATAATTATTATCAGGAAACTGCAGGTATAGATCCAAAAGCAGCTAATATCAAAGCTCAACAAGAATTTAATCAATTTGTAAAAGTATTAAGAGAAGCTGGAGTACAAGTAATTGTAATCGACGATGATCCTCAAAATGATACTCCTGACTCTATTTTTCCTAATAACTGGGTATCTTTTCATGCAAATGGAGATGTGGGATTATATCCAATGTTTGCAGTAAATAGGAGAAAAGAACGTAGACCCGAAGTTTTGGATCAAATAGAAGTTTCTGGTTTTGAAATAAATAATATTATAGATTATACCAGTGCTGAAGATGAAGAACTATTTCTTGAAGGTACTGGTAGTTTGGTGTTAGATAGGGTAAATAGAAAAGCATATTGCGCATTATCTCCTCGTGCAGATGAAGATTTGTTTATAGAGTTTTGTGAAGATTTTGAATACACACCTGTTATCTTCACCGCTTATCAAACTGTTAATGAAAAACGATTACCAATATATCATACCAATGTTATGATGGGAGTGGGAGAAACATTTGCAGTCATATGTTTGGAATCTATAGATGATAAAAAAGAACGCAAAAACCTTGTTAATCATTTAAAAGATGATGGTAAAGAGATTATTGCAATTACAGAAGATCAAGTAAACAACTTTGCGGGTAATATGCTCCAAGTTGTTGGTTTGGGAGATAAGCGTTATATTGTCATGTCATCCGCAGCATTTAAGAGCCTAACTAAAGATCAAATTGTCAAGATAGAAAAGCATTGCGCAATTCTTCATAGCGATCTGAATACAATTGAAACATTAGGTGGAGGGAGTGCACGTTGCATGATGGCAGAAGTTTTTCTTCCGAAAAGTTTGTAGTTCTATAAGCTGTAGTTAAAACTTCACTAGTAACTATAAATTACAAGAAATCAATTAAAGTATGCTTTCAAAAAAAACTAAATATGGCCTAAAGGCACTTACATATATTGCAAAAAAGAGGTGTGATGACCCCGTACTGATCTCAGAGATTGCATCTAATGAGAATATTTCTCAAAAGTTTTTAGAGAGCATTCTATTAACACTTAGAAAAACAGGTTTTTTAGGATCTAAAAAAGGAAAAGGAGGAGGATATTATTTGATTAAAGAGCCAGAAAATATCACAATGGCATCTGTAATTAGAGTTTTAGAAGGACCTATTGCTATGGTACCTTGTGTGAGCCTTAATTTCTATGAAAAATGCGACGATTGCCCCGATGAAGATAAGTGCGCGGTACATAGTGTTATGATTGAGGTGAGAGATAGTACGTTAAAAGTCCTGGAAAATAAAACTTTAGCAGATTTTGTCAAGTAATCACAAAGTGATCTTTAATTGCTGATTCTTTTGTATTTGTAAGGTCCTTTGATTTTACCCCATACTTGTTTTCCGCTGTTGTTATATCCTTTAGTCCATATAGATATTTTACCTTTACTAACCACATAGGTGCTCATGATATAATCAATATAATCAATATTGTTATTGCAAGATCCTTTACCTGTTTTACCAGAATATATTGTCGAAGTCTTTTTCTTGAAATATACTTGACATCCGGTTTTCATTTCCAGACTATCCAAAGTTAATCTATCAAAGAGTTCGGTTGAAGGTTTGCTAGGAAATTCAGGATTGTCTAAATCTGTGGTATGATCTTTTGTACTAATGATTTTGTAACTTGTGCTTTTAATAGTCGAGGAATCTAATCTCTCATAGTTTAATATAGTTTGATTGTATACGTAATGATCTCCTTTTGCATCTGATACTTCAGAATATATCCAATACCCAGGCTTGTCTTTCCAGATTCTAATATTAATTAAGTTAAGATGAGCGAAGCTAGAATCATTTTCAGCTTGTTCTTTGTTAGAAAATTCACCAATTAATAAAGCTACCAAATTGTGTAATTCAAGATCTTTTACAGGATTAGAATTACAGGATGAAAGTAATGTTGATAGAAAAATAATTAGTAAAAGTTGCCTCATATGATTGTTTTAATAAATATATAAAAACTACGAAAAAAAATGCAATTTATCGATAAAACTTAGCGTTTTATCCTAGTAAATTTGATTTAGCTATGCAATTTTGCAGATCAAAACTTCAAATGCAAAATAATAAATAGACATCATTTGTGTCATAAATAATCAATCTACCTATGCCGATACAAAAGGAAGGATGATTTCTAGATATGTTTTCTAATTTAACTCAGGGGGTTTTTGTGCGAGTTGTTGACTAGTGTTTTTTTATGTACAATATAATGAAATGATGTGAAAACACGTAGTATCGCTGTGTAATTTCTATTATCTTTGCAGCTTAATTTTTTAAGAAGATGAGTTTACAACAAACCATTTCAGAAAAAGTAAAAGAAGCGATACAACAATTGTATAGTGCTGATCTGGAATCTGTAGAATTACAAGCTACCCGAAAAGAGTTTGAGGGAGATGTTACCGTAGTGGTATTTCCTATGCTTCGTGTAGTAAAAGGAAATCCTGTGCAGATAGGAGAATCTATAGGTAAATATTTGATAGATAATGTAAAAGAAATTGACGCTTATAATGTGGTTAAAGGGTTTCTGAATTTAGTAATTTCGGATTCATATTACCTTAATTTTTTTGCAGAAATCAGAAATATTGAGCACTATGGTTTTGTAACCCCTTCAGAAGAGGGTAAGGCAATTATGGTAGAGTATTCCTCACCTAATACAAATAAACCTTTGCACTTAGGTCATGTAAGAAACAACCTTTTGGGGTATGCTGTAGCAGAGATTATCAAAGCTAGTGGTAAAAGAGTGTTTAAGACCCAAATCATTAATGACCGTGGTATACATATCTGTAAATCTATGTTGGCCTGGCAGAAATATGGTGACGGAAAAACACCAGAATCTACTGGGTTAAAAGGAGATAAATTAGTTGGAAATTATTATGTAAAATTTGATCAGGTTTATAAGGATCAAATTGCTCAATTAATTGCTGAGGGTAAAACAGAAGAGGACGCAAAAAAAGAAGCTTCAGTTATAGTAGAAGCTCAGGAAATGCTTCGTAAATGGGAAGCAGGGGATGAAGAAGTGGTGAAGCTATGGAAAATGATGAATGGTTGGGTGTATGAAGGTTTCGACCAGACGTATAAAACTTTGGGAGTAGATTTTGATAGTTATTATTATGAAAGTAATACATATCTTCTGGGTAAAGATAATATCGAAGAAGGGTTGGCTACGGGTGTATTTTTTAAAAAAGAAGATGGGTCGGTATGGTGTGATCTTACAGATGAAGGCCTTGATGAAAAAATAGTACTACGTAGTGATGGAACTGCAGTGTATATGACTCAGGATATAGGAACAGCCATACAACGTGTTAAGGATAATCCTGATATAGGAGGGATGATTTATACTGTGGGGAATGAGCAAGATTACCATTTTAAGGTGTTATTTTTAATTTTGAAAAAATTAGGATATGACTGGGCGCAATACTTGCATCATCTAAGTTACGGTATGGTCGATTTGCCTAGCGGTAAAATGAAAAGTAGAGAAGGAACCGTAGTAGATGCAGATGATTTAATTAATCAAATGGCAGTAACTGCAGGTGAGATTTCTAAAGATCTGGGTAAGTTAGATGGTTATACAGAAGATGAAAAAACAGAAATTTACCGTACTATTGGACTTGGGGCACTAAAATATTTTATTTTGAAAGTAGATCCCAAAAAACGTATTCTTTTTAATCCTGAAGAATCAGTAGATTTTCAAGGAAATACAGGGCCATTTATACAATATACCTATGCACGTATTCAAGCAATTCTACGCAAAGCAGATTTTGATTACAATAGCCCGATTGTCGATATAGCATTACATGAAAAGGAAAAAGAACTCATTAAACAATTAGAGCTTTATCCAGAAGTTATTCAAAATGCTGCAAATGAACTTAGTCCAGCTATAATAAGTAATTATACCTATGACCTGGTGAAGAGTTATAATTCGTTTTTTCAGAATGTATCTATATTTGGAGCAGACACAGATCAGGAAAAAGCATTTAGAGTTCAGATTTCTAGTTTGGTAGGTAACACTATTAAATCGGCATTTAAACTTTTAGGGATTAACGTGCCTAAACGAATGTAGTTTTTGATATAGGTGTAAGACCTTGAGGATCGATATTTTTTGAATAAAAAGGAGAAGAATATCGATTTTTTATTCCTTTTATCTAAATATGTAGTAAAAATCAATAGTAAAATACTAAATTAAATCATCTGTTTTTTTATTTTAGTAATATGAAGTGTCAAATATCAAGAGCAACTGACCAAGATTTACCGTTGATGCAACATTTGTTTTATCAAACGGTTATTACTTATGGTTCTATGGTATTTACAAAATCTGAAATCAAAATTTACTCTCGATTGGCCATAAACAAGGTATACTGGCAAAAGAAATTTAATAAAGACTTTATCTATAATGCTAAGCTAAATGGTGAAATCGTAGGTTCTTTTTCTATGGATTCAAAAGGAAATATTGAATATATATTTGTTCATATGAATTATCATGGACGAGGGATTGCTAGTGAGTTATATCGCACTATTGAAGAGATAGCGCAAAAAACAAATATAAAGACATTAACTACACAGGTGAATATGTTAACCCGTTCGTTTTTTCAGAAAAATGGCTTTGAAATTATAAAAAATGCTTCAAAAGTAGTTGGGGGAGAGGAAATAATAAGTTATAGTGGAGTAAAACATCTCTAAAACCAATATCAAAAATCAAATCGGATGTAAATTTTTAGTTCTACTTCTTCTAGAACACATTTTTCATGAATAATTTTGGCAGAATGCTTTTATTTTGAGGGAATTTTGAAAATAGATTCATGATTTAGATATATAAATGGTCTTCAGTTTTTTATAGTAAAATAATATGCAAAACCTTATGCAGATCTTGTTTTTAGTAAAAAAAATGCATGCGCTGCTATATTGTTTGATAGCGATTCTGTAATTCTATAATTCCATCCTTTATTTATACACTTCAAATCCTTAAATTTGCACCGATCTATCGATAAAGGTAGTGTTTTCAAAATACGAGAAAATATATGTTTGATAATTTAAGTGATAAGCTAGATAAGGCTTTACATATTCTAAAAGGTCACGGGCAGATAACAGAAGTAAATGTTGCAGAGACACTTAAAGAAGTACGAAGAGCATTAGTTGATGCCGATGTAAATTATAAAATTGCCAAAGAATTTACTGCAACTGTAAAAGAAAAAGCATTAGGTCAAAATGTTTTAAAAAGCCTTAAGCCAGGGCAGTTGATGGTAAAACTTGTTAAGGATGAACTGACAGAATTGATGGGTGGTGATGTTGTAGATATTGATTTATCTGGTAAGCCATCTGTTATTTTGATGTCGGGATTACAAGGTTCTGGTAAAACTACTTTTTCGGGAAAACTGGCTAATTTTCTTACCACCAAAAAAACTCAAAAACCACTTCTTGTTGCTTGTGATGTATATAGACCTGCAGCGATTGATCAGTTACATGTAGTTGGAGAACAGATTAATGTAGAGGTTTTTAGTGATAAAGGTAATAATGATCCGGTTGCTATCGCTAAGGCAGGGGTGGCACATGCAAAGGCAAATGGATTTAATGTGGTTATTATTGATACCGCTGGGCGTCTGGCAGTAGATGAAGTGATGATGACAGAGATTGCAAATATCCATAAAGCGGTTACTCCTAATGAAACCCTATTCGTTGTTGATTCTATGACAGGGCAGGATGCGGTTAATACTGCAAAAGCCTTTAATGATGTACTTAATTTTGATGGAGTGATCCTAACCAAACTGGATGGTGATACTCGAGGTGGAGCGGCAATATCTATAAAATCGGTTGTAAATAAACCTATTAAATTTATTGGTACCGGAGAGAAAATGGAAGCTATTGATGTGTTCTATCCTTCTCGTATGGCAGATCGTATTTTGGGAATGGGAGATGTTGTATCCCTGGTAGAACGTGCTCAAGAACAGTTTGATGAAGAAGAGGCAAGAAAACTACAAAAGAAAATTGCCAAAAATCAGTTTGGATTTGATGATTTCCTAAAACAAATTCAGCAGATTAAGAAAATGGGTAATATGAAGGATTTGATCGGAATGATACCAGGAGCAGGAAAAATGATGAAAAATATGGATATCGATGATGATGCGTTTAGACATATTGAGGCTATTATACATTCTATGACGCCAGAAGAACGATCAAAACCACAAATCATAAATTCTAGCAGAAAGAAACGTATTGGTAAAGGTTCGGGGACATCCATACAACAGGTGAATCAATTGCTAAAACAATTTGATCAGATGAGTAAGATGATGAAGATGATGCAAGGTGGTGGCGGAAAACGAATGATGCAGATGATGGGTAAAATGAAATAATTATAATTTTTTTGGAAATAACAGGTAATTTAGGCAAATGGAAATATTAGATGGAAAAAAAATAAGCAACGATATTAAAGATGAAATAGCTGTTGAGGTCCAAAAAATGAAAGAACGTGGTGAAAAAGTACCACATCTTGCAGCAGTTTTGGTAGGTAATGATGGTGCGAGTTTAACCTATGTGGGTAGTAAAGTTAGAGCCTGTGAACGAATAGGTTTTGAGTCTACTTTGGTTAAAATGCCTGATACTACCAGTGAAATAGAATTGTTGGCAAAGATCAAAGGGCTTAATGAAGATGATAATATCGATGGTTTTATAGTACAATTGCCACTACCTCCCCAAATTGATGAACAAAAAATACTCTTAGCTGTACACCCTGATAAGGATGTAGATGGTTTTCATCCTATGAATTTTGGAAAAATGGCATTAGAGATGCCAGCTTTTATTTCTGCTACTCCATTTGGTATTTTAGAATTATTAGAGCGCTACAATGTAGAGACCAAAGGAAAACATACAGTGGTAATTGGTAGAAGTCATATTGTGGGTAGGCCTATTAGTATCTTAATGGGAAGAAAAGGTTCTCCAGGTAATTCTACGGTTACATTAACCCATAGTCATACCAAAAATATTGAACAAATTATTGCTCAGGCAGATATTGTTATTTCTGCATTGGGAGTTCCGAATTTTTTAAAGGCGGAGATGGTGAAGGAAAATGCGGTTGTTATTGATGTTGGGATTACAAGGGTTTCTGATGAGTCTAACCCAAAGGGGTATAGGATTGTCGGGGATGTGGATTTTGAAAATGTAAGCAAAAAAGCATCTTTTATTACTCCTGTGCCTGGAGGAGTGGGGCCAATGACAATAGCGATGTTGCTTAAAAATACATTATTAGCAAGAGAAAGACACCGTAGTAATAAATAGGTATTGGTTGTTTAGATTTAAGAAGAGAGTAGTCAGTTTAAGTTTTTTTACAACAGTAAAGATCTATCAATACTTAGATTCTTTATTAAAAAGAGCTAACTTCGACCTAATTTTTCTGCATTATGTTTGAAATTCTTGATTTGGGAGCTTTTAATCACACTTGAGAATCCTTAGATCTTATTCACTAACTAATAACTAAAAAGCCTGTATATACGATCGTATATACAGGCTTTTTAGTTATGTAAGGATTTCCTTCTGAAAAAAACCTTACTGTATTTATATACAAACGCCAGAACTCAAAAAGTCCTGGCGTTTATTATATGTTACATTTATATTTTGGTGATTATAAAATGTATGTAATCGTATTCTTAGTCTTTGTTAAAGTCAGTTGCAGAGATATCATCTTTATTACCAGTGCTATATCCACCTCCACTAGGAAGAAGGTCTAACGCTAAATTATAAGAAGGAACGTTGATACCCTTAGAAGTTTTAACTGTGTTAAAATCTAAGATTTGTTGACTATGCTCATATAATGCATTCTTAGTAAAAGTTCCGAATTTTTTTCCATTCTTAGTAGTTTCTGCCCACTGCTTACCGTATGCAATTTTCAGGTAGTACTCTCCTTCGGGAACGTTTCTGATAAACTGAGTAGAATTTGAATTGATAAAAGTTACACGTACTAACTGATCATCAGCTTTGGTTTTACCCATTTTGTACATCTTAACAACTACCTCTGTGTTTTTTCCTACTTTAATTTTAAGGTAGTTATCTAGTTTGTAGTCAAACTTACCTTTAAAGTTAAATGATTTTGGAGTAGCACCAGACTTATATGTCTTTTTCTCCCAGCTAGAGTATTTATCCTCTCTAGATACTTCTATAGAAGCAGCTTTAGGAGAACTCGTATTTGAGCTAGAACCATAAGATGGTGTTGTAGATTCGATAGGGTTAGAGGCTACATTCGAACCTCTTGCAGCTCTTTTGTTAGCTTCTTCTACCGCTCTTCTTGTTTCTTCTGTATCTGCAAGAGCTCTTTGTGCAGCAACATCTTTTGATCGTTTTGCTGCTTCTGCATCGGCAATAGCTTTTGCAGCTGTTGCTTCTGCTTCTCTTTTTAGACGTTCTGCATTAGCAATTGCTCTTCTTGCTGCTTCTTCTGCAGCTTTTTTGGCAGCTTCTGCCTGTGCAATCGCTTGTGCCGCAGCTTGTTTTGCTGCTTCTCTTTTTGCTGCTGCTTCTTGAGCAGCTTTTTCTGCATCTGCAATTCGGCTATCCTCGGTTAATAGGCTACTAAGTACAAAACCGTTCATTTTCTTGAACTGTATTGCACTCCACTCTCCATAATTAGAGCTCATTACATACACCTGAGTTCCTTGAGGAACCTCGGCGATGGTATTAAATTGTAGACCTGGACCACTTCGAACTTCTAATTTATTAGAAGACATTAAGTATTGCCCATCCTGAGCATGAGCAGACGAGAAAGTAATCACCAAAAGCAGAATAAATGTAAAAATAGACTTCATATCGCTTGTTTTAAGTAGATTGGGTTATAATTCAAATTTAATATTACTATTTCTTTAATTAAAAACTTATAAAAAAACATAATTTACCGTCAAAAATCGATCTTCAAAAAAGATGCCAAAAATATTTTAGCTCTAATTTCTTCTTTTAAAACGTTCTAATGAACACCAAAAGAATTACAATTTTTTAAAGAACAATCTAATCTGTAATGGCTTGTTTTTCAATAAGTTAAGGTGTTTTTGCTCTAGCAAAACTTCAATACTTTCGATTAAAATACTGAAAAGAAAACCATTAAATCAGACTCAAAAGTAATGTTTTAATATGAAAAACACAACTTGTTTTCATTTTATTTCAATAAAAATAACAATTTATTTTCATCGTTTTGTGTTTTTCAACGATTTTTTTTGGCAATACAACCGATTTAATTATAATTTTTCAATAGCATTGTCGGTTTTGTAAGTCATGTATTAAAGATGTATATAAATGTGAAAAAACCTGATTTTATAGGGGTAAGGGCTATATTTGTTTTAACATAGGTTTAACACGTGGTTTGTGGGCCCTGGTAATATGTCTAAACCCGATCCTTAAATTAAAATGTAAGCAAACTCTAATGTTTCTCTTTAATAAGGTCAGGGAACTTCGCTTGAAATCTTTTTAATCTTGGGACAGATATATTGCGTATGTAGGGATTACCTGGGTTTCTTTTTTCATAATCCTGATGATAAGCTTCTCCTTTCCAGAATTTTTGAAACGGTAAAACTTCTGCCGCTATTCTTCTATTTAGTTTTTTACCTAATGTTTCTTTTTTGTCGTCGACTATTTTTTTCTGTTCTTCATTTTGATAAAAGATAATTGATCTGTATTGCGAACCATGATCTGGGCCTTGTCCGTTAACTTGTGTTGGATTTTGTGATCCAAAATATACATCTACCAAAGTCGAGAAAGAAACAGTTTTTGGGTCATAGATAATCTCTACGGCTTCTGCATGCCCTGTTCGCCCTGTATTGCTGGATTGATATGTTGGATTTGTAGTGTGGCCTCCTGAGTATCCAGAGATGGATTCTTTAACACCTTTTACGCTTTCATAAACAGCTTCGACACACCAAAAACATCCACTGGCAAAATAAGCTCTTTCTAAACCGTTTACAGGTTCAACTCTCACAGGAGTGATGTTTTCATTTTGCGTTACTTCTTTTTTGTTTTTAGTAGATTGACTATTGCTCTGGCAACTTGAAAATAATAAAACGGCACTCCATATTATATATAATATATTTTTCATAATAATTTAAGTTTTAATACTTGGTCAATTTCTTCTCAGAAAACTTTCAGTTAATTTATTAAAAATGATGAAAATTATATGATAAAGCAAAGGCGGCTTATCAATTTTGATAGCCGCCTTCATTATTTATTATAAATGTATTGTTATCCGTTCATCGAAATAAGGAACTCATCATTATTTCTTGTTTGCTTAAAGCGTTCATTAATGAACTCCATTGCTTCTACAGGATTCATGTCTGCAAGATATTTTCGCATTACCCACATTCTTTGAATAGTTGTTTCGTCTAGTAGGATGTCATCTCGACGAGTACTTGAGGATGTAAGATCAATAGCAGGGAAAATTCTACGGTTAGAGATTTTACGATCTAATTGTAGTTCCATATTACCAGTTCCTTTGAACTCTTCAAAGATTACCTCGTCCATTTTAGAACCTGTTTCTGTTAATGCTGTTGCGATAATAGTTAATGAACCTCCATTTTCTATGTTACGCGCAGCACCAAAGAAACGTTTTGGTTTGTGTAAAGCATTAGCATCTACACCACCACTTAATATTTTTCCACTAGCTGGTTGAACAGTGTTGTATGCTCTGGCTAGTCTTGTGATTGAGTCTAATAGGATTACTACATCATGACCACATTCGACCAATCTTTTTGCTTTTTCCAGTACGATGTTAGCTACTTTTACATGTTCGTTAGCTTCTTTGTCAAAAGTAGAGGCAATTACTTCTCCTTTTACATTACGTTGCATGTCGGTAACTTCTTCAGGTCTTTCATCTATAAGAAGAATCATTTGGTATACTTCAGGATGATTAGCAGCAATCGCATTGGCAACATCCTTAAGTAGCATTGTCTTACCGGTTTTAGGTTGTGATACTATCATACCACGTTGTCCTTTTCCGATAGGAGCAAATAAATCCATTATCCTGGTAGAAATTGTACTTTGTCTTTCTGCAATATTGAATTTTTCTTGCGGAAATAAAGGAGTCAAGTGTTCAAAAGAAACTCTATCACGAACTACTTGTGGGTCAAGACCATTAATTTTATTTACCTTAATAAGAGGAAAGTATTTTTCACCTTCTTTAGGAGGTCTTACTTGTCCTAATACTGTATCACCTGTTTTAAGTCCAAAAAGTCTGATTTGTGATTGTGATACATAGATATCATCTGGAGAAGAAAGGTAGTTGTAATCACTAGATCTTAAGAATCCATATCCATCTTGCATAATATCCAATACACCTTCACTTTCGATTATGGCATCAAACTCAAAATCTGGTTCTTTATACCGATTTCTGTTGTCGCGATTTCCGTTCTCTTTTTTATTAGAGTTGTTAGGATTGTTATTTCGAGACTTATTTTGTTGAGACTTATCATTACCTCTGTTTCGATTGTCCTTTTTATCATCTCTATTTTGATGAGGTTTATTTTTTTTATCGCTGCTTTCTTTCTCTTTAGAAACGGTTTCCGCTGAAGGAAGTGGTTTGGTCACTTCGCTTTTCTGTTCTTGAGGAGCTTTATTGTCTTTGTTGTCTTTTTTGGCAGGATTTGTAGGTCCGTCTGGTTTGCGAGCACGAGGTCTTCTTTGACGAACATTGGGTTTTGGTTTTTCAGAATCTGTTTTTTCTGAAGTATCCTCAGCTACCACTTGCTTTACCTTGTTAGGATTTGTGGCTTGATAATCTAGTATTTGATATACTAGATCTAATTTTTTTAAGGTACGAAACTTCGGTACATTAAGGTTTTTTGCAATTTCTTGCAATTCAGGAAGCTTTTTTGCTTTTAATTCGGAAATCTCTAACATTTATATTTGTTATATAATTTTACGTTTTAGGTATAAATTTTCTAAAGAAGAAATCTAGGAAAATTTTATTTTCGAAGGTAAGTAACCTTAGTTGAGAAGGTTACAGGTTTTGTGCTGCAAGTATACGACTTTATTTTTATTTTTTACACATATTTATAAAAAGAAACTCTTATTTTTGCTTTTCTCTAAGGAAAAAAAATTAATGTTACAACGAATTCAAACCATATACCTTTTATTAGCTGCTGCAGTTTCTGGAGGGCTTTGTATGTATTTACCATATGGGATAGATGCTAATGGTGTAGAACTTTATGCTAAGGGAGAATTATTTCTTTTAGGAATGTTTTTGGGATCAGCAGCTTTGTCTCTGATTTCGATTTTTTTATTTAAAAATAGAAAGCTTCAATTTGTATTGGGGCGTATCAATATCTTATTAAACTTTATTTTACTAGGAGTATTTGTTTATTGGTCACTAACGGTATCTGGAGAGACTCAGGTTTCAGAGAAAGGTATTGGGATGATCATTCCTGTTATTTCTATCGTTTTATTAGTAATAGCCAATAAGGCTATTAAGAAGGATGAGAATCTTGTAAAATCTGTAGATCGATTACGATAAACCTAAAATCTTAGTAGTATTAGTGCGTTAAGACCCGGAGTATGCCAACTCCGGGTTTTATTTTTTTCCTAATTCGATCACTTCTAGATTTTCGATATTACCAGAATTCAAAGTAAATCTTAACATTGTTCTTACTTTATGAAACCCATGTTTGCCTGCAGCTCCGGGATTCATATGTAACACTCCGTTTTTTTTATCGGGTATTACTTTTAGAATATGTGAATGGCCACAGATAAATAGTTGAGGAGGGTTTGATTTGATCTCATCTCTGGTGTTAATGTTATATTTAGGAGGATATCCTCCTATGTGAGTGATCCATACAGAAACTCCCTCGCAATCAAATCTTTGGTGTAAAGGGTAAGTGGTCCGAGCTTTATCGTCATCAATATTTCCATATACCGCTCTAAGAGGTTTTAGAGCTTCAATAGTATCGGTAACTTTAAGGTCCCCGATATCTCCGGCATGCCAGATTTCGTCTGCTTCATTAACATAATGCAATATGCGGGAATCAATATAACTATGGGTGTCGCTAAGTAAAAGTATTTTTTTCAAAGTTGAATAATAAAATTGAGTTATCGCACGATAGAAAAACAGGAAGTAAACCATAACTTCTATCTCTGTTTTATAAAGTATATTTGCGCTTAGTTTTTATGCAAAAATAGAATATTGCTTTTGAAATAAGCTACAGAATCTAAGTAAAGAAACGGTATTGAAAATAATAGATACGAGTAGAATGAAATATTTTTTAGAACTTTCATATAACGGAACTCCATATCATGGGTGGCAACGGCAGCCTAATGCAATTTCTGTACAGGAAGTTCTTGAGGGTTCATTATCTACTATTTTAAGAAATAAAATAGATGTAGTTGGAGCAGGAAGAACAGATGCTGGTGTTCATGCAAAACAAATTATGGCTCATTTTGAATGCGAGGATATATTAGATCCAGATCAATTCAAATATAAACTTAATGCAATTTTACCAGCAGAAATTGCAATTCAGAATATACATCATGTGCAAGAAAATGCCCATGCCCGGTTTGATGCGGTAAGTAGGTCATATGAATACCATGTTACTTTAATAAAAGACCCTTTTAGTATTCATAAATCTTATTATTTAAAGAAACCATTGGATGTGGATTTGATGAATGAAGCTGCTAAATTACTGTTAAACTATGCTAATTTTAAATGCTTTAGTAAGTCCAAAACCGATGTAAAAACGTATAATTGTACAATCACAAATGCTACTTGGGAAAATCATGGTAATCAATTAGTTTTTAAGATTTCGGCCAATCGTTTTCTTAGAAATATGGTGAGAGCAATTGTGGGAACACTTATCGAGATTGGAGAACATAAATTAAATAATGAGGATTTAATAGCTATTATTAAAAGTGAAGATCGTGGTCAGGCTGGATATTCGGTTCCTGCTCATGGACTTTACTTAACAGCTGTAGAATATCCTAATGATATATATAATATAGATGGCAGAAAAGAGTGGTAAAGCTTTTGATTTTAAACTTTTCAGACGGTTGATTACATATACTAATCCTTACCGGCTGACTTTTTATTTTGTTGGTTTTTCAGCTATTTTATTAGCTATTTTGTCAATTGTTAACCCTTATTTGCTTAGAGAAACAATAGATAGGACTATTATTCCTCAGGATGGAGAACTATTGATTTATTTCATTTGTCTGATGCTGGGAGTTTTGTTCCTGGATGTGATTACCCAATTCTTATTTATCTATTTTGCTAACTGGTTAGGACAAGAAGTAATTCGAGATATTAGAGTTAAGTTGTTTGAACATATGCTTGGCTTTAAAAAACAATATTATGACCGGTCTTCAGTCGGTAGATTGGTTACCAGAGCTGTAAGTGATATCGAAACTATAGCCAGTATTTTTAGCCAGGGATTGTTTATGATTATGAGTGATCTGTTAAAAATGCTAGCAATTCTATGCTATATGTTGTATCAGAGTTGGCAACTTGCATTACTGGTATTTGTTGTATTGCCCTTAGTTGTCTATGCAACAAGAATTTTTCAAAAGAAAATGAAAGTGGCTTTTGAGGAAGTGAGAACGCAAGTTTCTAATCTTAATTCATTTGTGCAGGAACGAATTACCGGAATGAAGATTGTTCAATTATTTACAAGAGAAGAAACCGAATACTCCAATTTTAAAGAAATTAACGAGAAGCATAAAAAAGGTTGGGTAAAAACAGTTTGGTATAACTCTATATTTTTTCCTATTGCAGAGATGTCTAGTTCTGTAACTATAGGGTTAATAGTTTGGTTCGGAGGACTTAAGGCTGCACAAGGAGATGAGATCACCCTAGGGTTGGTTATCGCATTTATCCAGCTCTCTCAAATCTTGTTTAGACCATTGCGACAGATAGCAGATAAATTCAATACACTGCAAATGGGAATGGTAGCTGCTAATCGTGTTTTTGCCATTCTGGATACAGATTCTAAAATTGAGAATAACGGAGAGCAGTTATTAGAAAAGATAAGAGGTAAAATTACATTTGATGATGTGCGATTTAGTTATGTTGAAAACGAAGAAGTATTAAAAGGAATCTCTTTTAATGTTGAAGTAGGGGAGACAGTAGCAATAGTAGGAGCTACAGGAGCAGGAAAATCTACAATTATTAATTTACTTAGTAGGTTTTATGAAATAGATAGTGGAGTAATTTCTATTGATGATACCGATATTAAAACTATTGAGTTAAAGTCATTACGAAGCCATATTGCAGTGGTGCTTCAAGATGTGTTTTTGTTTGCAGATACTATTTTTAATAATATCACTTTAAATAATGGAGATATTTTGGAAGAACAGGTATATCAAGCTGCAAAAGAGATAGGAATTCATGATTTTATTATGAGTCTTCCGGATGGGTATAACTATAATGTAAAAGAAAGAGGGGCTATGCTTTCTTCGGGACAACGACAGCTTATTTCTTTTTTAAGAGCCTATGTTACTAATCCAGGTATTTTGGTATTAGATGAAGCTACATCATCGATAGATTCGCATAGTGAACAACTAATTCAGAACGCAACAAACAAGATTACCAAAGGAAGAACTTCTATTGTTATTGCTCATCGATTGGCAACCATTAAAAAGGCAGATAAAATTATTGTAATGGATCAAGGTAAGATCGTAGAACAAGGTAACCATAATGAATTACTTCAAATAGAAAATGGGTATTATAGAAATTTATACGAGGTGCAATTCGCTAATGTGATCGAATAAACAGTTTGTTGCTTTTACTTGGTAGGGATTTCTATGGCTCCCGATAGAATCATTATTATAACGACTACTAATCCTGTAATCATATACAGTATTCCACCATAGATAAGAAACAGTAGTGTTTTGATCAGGATTTTCTTCAAGCTAATTTGATAAAGTCTCTTTAAAACATAAGCCATGTAAAATATGTACACTGGAAATTGCACCATACCTACAAACATAAAGTTATCTACCATAAATGTTAATGGGAGTAAAATTAATGTCATGGTTCCCACAATATGGGAGTAGGCGTATAGATAGATTACAAAATGCTCTGTTAGATTATATTTTTTATAATTCAAAAAAACTAGCCGGGATAATAAAGCTAATAGCGGAATCATTAAAAAACTTAATATAGATTGATACTGAAAAGTAGTGTCAAAGATTGAACTTTGCATTTGAGCTTGTTGTTCAGAAAAACCACTAAACGACATAATTTCCTTTAACCTATCTTTTACTAAAAAAGCATAGATTCCTGTGATTGTTATCGTAATGGCAAAATATCCAAAAGCATTTACATAACGTTTTCTAAGTCCATGGATATAACCATTAATTACTTCTTCTGGTTTTGTGAATAAATGAATAAATGTTTTGATGAATGAATTGTCCAGATTAAGAAAACGATCAACAAATTCTGAAATCAAATTTTTAAAAGTAATTCGTTTTGTAATCTTTTTTGCACCGCAATCAGGGCAAAAATTATGAGTTTCAATTTGTTGTCCACAATTTTTGCAGTTGGTAATACTAATTAAATTATTCATTAAACTAAATCCCTTTTTATTTTATCTATTAATTCTTCTTCTGTTTTAAATATCACAAATTCCCCGTTTTTGATATATGATAATTTGCCAGTCTCCTCACTTACTACAAGAGCTAAAGCATCTGTTTTCTCACTAATACCTACAGCTGCACGATGCCTTAGTCCAAAACGTAAAGGCATATTAGTATCGTTGGTAACTGGTAGGATGACTCGTGTTGCTACTATACTATTATCTTCTATTATCATTGCTCCATCATGAAGAGGGCTGTTTTTATAAAAAATACTTTCGATTATAGGAGTATTTACAAGGACATCCATAGGATCTCCAGAGGTTTTAACGAAGTCCAAAGATGTATTTCTTTTAATAATAATAAGTGCCCCGGTATGAGTTTTTGCCATTTCACTACAGGCCGTTACGATAGCAGTAATATTGGTAACACTATCTTCTGGTGCATCTCTAATAAATTTTAATTGCCTTAGAAATTTACGTCTTCTTCCAAAATTAGTAGAACCAATCATTAAAAGGAATTTTCGTATTTCTTGCTGAAAAACTACAATTAGAGCAAACATTCCGACACCAATAAATTCACCCAGAACGCTACTTAACATCTCCATGGCAAGGAACTGTGTGAGTTTCCATACCAGGTAAATCATAACTATTCCTATAAAAATATTGATAGCCGCAGTACCTTTAACTAACTTATAGATATAGTACAATAAGAAGGCAACAAGTACAATATCAAGTATGTCTAATATTCTTAGGTTTATTAAATCCAAATGTCTGGTGTTTTTGTAAAAATAGAAAAATTAGTGAAACCTTGTTTTGAAAAGTGGTATAAAACAGCGTATTCAAAATAACGGGTTGAACTAATCCCGATGTATATCGGGATCCAATTAGTTTTGTACAATAATTATGACCTTGTTTTGAAAAGCTGTATAAAACAATGTATTCAAAATAGTGGTGAGTTAAATTCATCTGTAATAGTTTCTCTAATTAGAATAAGCATCTACCAGATGAATACACTCTACAGCTTCTTTAACATCATGTACTCTTAAAATAGAGGCTCCATTAAGTAAAGCTATAGTATTAAGAGATGTAGTGCCATTTAATGCTTCTTGCGGAGTGTTATTTAATGTTTTGTATATCATTGATTTTCGAGAGATCCCAGCCAGTATAGGTAAATTATGTGCTTCTAAGAGTTTTAGACTTTTTAAAAGATCAAAATTCTGATGTATATCTTTAGCAAACCCAAATCCAGGATCAATGATAATATCATTTACACCATGTTTTCTAGCTTCTGCAATTTTTTCTGCAAAATAAATGTTCATTTCATGAATTAGGTTATCATAATGATTTAATGATTTCATGGTTTGCGGAGTTCCTTTCATGTGCATCATAATGTATGGAACTCTCAATTTTCCTGCCGTTGAGATCATATTTTTATCTAAATTTCCGGCAGAGATATCATTAATTAATGCGGCTCCAGCTTCAATACATAGTTTTGCAATTTCACTTCTAAATGTATCAATAGATATCAGGATTTCAGGAAATTTATTAACCAATAATGATACTATAGGCAGGATTCTTTTTTTCTCTTCTTCGATGGCAATATGATCTGCTTCTGGTCTTGAGGAGTAAGCACCTAAATCAATAAAAGTAGCACCTTCAATGAGCATTTGCTCTGTCTGTTTTAATATCTCGTTTTCATTTTTATAATTTCCCCCATCATAAAAGGAATCAGGAGTCAGGTTAAGGATACCCATTACTTTTGGTGCAGATATATCTATTAATGAGCCTTTACAGTTGATTGTCATTTTTGAGATTTCATTTGTTTGTGGTTGTTGTTTTCAGAGGTAAGCCGATATTTTGGTTAGAATTTATAAAATTGTGATGTCACATTTTGTGTTTTTTATTTTTAAACTTTAGATATGATTTTTTTAATTCCCATATTAAAGCGAAATTTACGCAAAATTCAACAGTTTTATGCAAGATACATCCACACAATATGATACAATAATTAATAATTGTCGAGATCTTTTTAATCAAAAGATGATAGATTATGGCAGTGCGTGGAGAATTCTAAGATTACCATCGTTAACCGATCAAATTTTTATTAAAGCACAACGAATCAGAAGTCTTCAGGAAAATGAAGTGCGTAAGATAAATGAAGGTGAAATTCCCGAATTTATAGGGATTATTAACTATTGCTTAATGGCGTTGATACAATTAGAAAAAGGAGTTGCAGAACAACCCGATTTATCGCCAGAAGATGCAGTCGCTTTGTATGATAAGCATATTGGAATTACCAAAGAATTGATGATGAATAAAAATCATGATTATGGAGAGGCCTGGCGTGATTTAAGGGTGAGTTCTCTTACAGATCTTATTATTCAGAAATTACTTAGAGTAAAACAGATAGAGGATAACAAAGGAAAAACGTTGGTAAGCGAGGGTATCGATGCAAATTATCAGGATATGATCAATTATGCAGTGTTTGCTATGATTCATTTAGGTGAAGCAGGTAATTAGACATATAAAATACTGTTAAACTAAAAGGAACAAGAATTAATCATATTATCTTGTGCAAATTATACTAAAATATTATAGTCAAAATATGAAGAACAGGTAATCAAAATAGTTGTTACATTGATTCTATATTGACTTTTTGAAAAAATAAATATATACGTAGATGAAAATATTGGTTTCTTTCTCAAGAATATTTGTAGCAGCACTTTTTCTGTTTTCTGGGTTTATAAAACTTAACGACCCTGTAGGATTTTCATATAAGCTTCAGGAGTACTTTGGAGAAGGTGTACTTAACTTAGAATTTTTAA
This sequence comes from Aquimarina sp. Aq78, assembly GCF_900299525.1. Lineage (GTDB taxonomy): Bacteria > Bacteroidota > Bacteroidia > Flavobacteriales > Flavobacteriaceae > Aquimarina. Next base: position 165,817 of record NZ_OMKA01000024.1, read on the forward strand.
TTCCCTTTGCATTATTAATTGCGATTTTTTTGGTGATTTTTGAAATCGTATTAGGTATTACATTGTTATTAGGATACTTGCCAAAGTTTACAGTATGGTCATTGTTATTGATGATTGCCTTTTTTACGTTTCTTACTTTTTATTCGGCGTATTTTAATAAAGTTACAGATTGCGGGTGTTTTGGTGATGCATTACCCTTAACTCCTTGGGAATCATTTACCAAAGATGTGATTTTACTAGTTTTAATATTGATATTGTTCTTTGGAAGAAAATATATAACACCGCTTAAACCTTTTGCAACGCATAAATGGATTGTTTTTGCAACTTTTACTGCTTGTTTGGGCTTTGCATATTATGTTTTAATGCATTTACCAGCTTTTGATTTTAGAGCATATAAAGAGGGAGTTAATATCCAGGAAGGGATGGAGGTTCCAGAAGGAGCTCCAAAAGCAGAGTTTGCTTATCACTGGAAATTTGATGTTAACGGAGAGGAGAAAATTATTACTACTAGTGGAGATTACCCCAAAGTAGAAGGTAAATTTATCGAAGTTGAAACCAAGACAGTAGATGAAGGATATGAACCCCCGATTCATGACTTTGCAATAGAAAAAAATGATACGGATTATACAGCAGAATTTCTCGAAAAAGAAAATCTGATATTGATTGTAGCGTATAACTTGTCTAAAAGTGAAGCAGAAGGATTTTATGCAATTAAAGAAATCACCAATAAAGCTATATCTCAAGGATATGATGTAATTGGTCTTACAGCTTCTACACCAAAAGACATAGCACAGGTACAACAACAATATAACCTTGATTTTGATTTTTATACAACCGATGAGACAGCATTAAAAACGATATTGCGATCTAATCCGGGGATTGTAAAACTTAAAAAAGGGACTATAGTAAAAAAGTTACACTGGAATGATGCAGAAAAACTTAACCTGGAAACGGTAGAGCCTTCAAAACCTAAAATTAATGTAATACTAAAAGCACAGTTGGATAGTATTATGAAGTTGGATCAGGAAGGAAGAAGTTCTGGAGAAATTTCCTGGGAAGAACAAAAAATAGTAGATAGTACCAATACAATATTTGTAGAAGAAGTTTTTAAAAAGCATGGTTATCCGGGTAAAACTCTGGTTGGTGAAGAGACAAATATAGCTGCATGGTTGGTAATTCAACATTCAGATAAGATTGGAGAGTATTTACCTCTTATAAAAGAAGCCGGACAAAAAGGTGAACTGGACATGGCATCGGTTGCAATGATGGAAGATCGATATCTAATGCAACAAGAGTTAGAACAGGTTTATGGTACACAAGGGATGACTTTGAATTCAAATAGCAAAAAACCAATTCGATTAATATGGCCGATTAAAGATGCAGAATCTGTAAATAAAAGAAGAAAAGAAGTTGGTTTTACAGAAACAATAGAAGAATACAGCGAACGTCTTTTTGGTGTTCCTTACAAAACATATACACTAGAAGAAGTAAAAAAAATTAAAGAAAACTCGAATCAATAATGGGCAGTTATCTCATTAGTAAAATAGGATATGCTTTGCTTACTTTATTGGGAGTGGTGACTGTTATTTTTTTATTGTTTACAATTCTTCCTGGTGACCCTGCTCAGATGATGCTCGGGCAAAATGAGACCGAAGAGCAATTAAAAAATGTGAGAAAGAAATATGGTTTTGATAAACCATTATCAATGCAATATCTATATTATATCAATGATCTTTCTCCTATATCATTTCATAGTACAAACCCTGACGATTTTTCATATTTTGAGACTAAAAAGCATAAAGGAAATCAATTATTTAAAACAGGAGATGTTGTTACGATACTTAAGTTTCCATATTTAAGAGAATCATTGCAAAAGAATGGTAAAAAGGTAAGTGAAGTAATTAAAGAAACGTTGCCCAATACAGGGATTCTTGCTGTTTTTGCGATATGCATTGCGATAGTTATAGGGATTTTATTAGGAGTTATAAGTGCTATGACCAAAGATCAATGGCCAGATAAGTTGATTCAATTATTGAGTACTTTAGGAATGAGTGTTCCTTCTTTTTTTAGTTCAATTATTTTTGCCTGGTTGTTTGGATATGTATTACAAGAATTTACCAATTTAAATATGACCGGTAGTTTATATGAAGTAGATGATTTTGGTGAAGGGAGTTATATTCAGTGGAAAAACTTAATTCTCCCTGCAGTTGTATTAGGAATACGACCACTTGCAGTTGTGTCCCAGCTAATGCGTAATTCATTGCTAGAGGTGATGGGGCAAGATTATATTCGTACGGCAAAGGCAAAAGGACTTTCGATGTTTCAGGTGATAAGAAAACATGCTTTAAAAAATTCATTAAACCCAGTTGTTACTGCAATTTCAGGTTGGTTTGCATCTATGCTCGCCGGAGCTGTATTTGTAGAATATATATTTGGATGGAACGGATTAGGTAAAGAGATTGTAAACGCCTTAAACACGTCGGATCTTCCCGTAATAATGGGAGCCGTGTTAGTGATAGCAACTATGTTTATACTAATCAATATATTTGTCGATATTATCTATGGATGGCTTGACCCGAGAATTAGGATTTGAGTTATTAATAATTACTAGTAATATATAACCACACTATTAACCAAAAACGTAAATTTTAAATTAATGAGAAAAAAAATTGTAGCCGGAAACTGGAAGATGAATAAGAATCTGGCAGAAACCAAGACATTGCTATCTGAGTTAAAAACCAAACTTAAAGCATCGTCTGAAGCAGAAATTATTGTAGCACCTACATTTACAAACTTGTATAGTGCAACTGAAGTTTTAAAACCCTCTGGGATTACTGTTGCTGCACAAAATATGCATGAAGCAGAAAATGGTGCATATACAGGAGAAATTTCTGCAGATATGCTTAAAAGTATTGGAGTAGAGACTGTAATTTTGGGACATAGTGAGCGTAGAGCTTATTTTGGAGAGACAGATCAATTATTAGCTAAAAAAGTTAATACTGCATTACAACATGAAATGACTATAATTTTCTGTTTTGGAGAAGAATTACAAGATCGAAAAAGTGATAATCATTTCTCTGTTGTAGAACAGCAATTAAAAAACGGTCTTTTTCATATAAATAAAGCAGACTGGAAAAATGTAGTCCTTGCGTATGAACCCGTTTGGGCAATAGGAACCGGAGAAACGGCATCTCCAGAGCAAGCTCAAGAAATGCATGCGTTTATTAGAAAAACTATAGCTAATGCTTTTGATCAGGAAATTGCTGATGAGGTTTCTATCTTATATGGCGGAAGTGTAAAACCTAATAATGCTCAGGAAATTTTTGCAAAAATGGATGTAGATGGAGGGTTAATAGGAGGCGCTTCATTAGATGCAGAAAATTTTACTGCAATAGTAAACGCTATTTAAGAATTAACAGAATATATAAAAGCATCCCAAGACAAGATGGGGTGCTTTTTTATTAAGACTTACTTTGGTACCAGCATTATGGTAAAAGAGTAACTTTGCAAAATAATAAAAGATCAGTATGTCAAATACAAAATACATTGGGTATTATTTTAAAGTTTCACCATTACAACCAGCTACAGAAATATTAATCGCAGAGTTAGGGTATGTTGGATTCGAAAGCTTTGTAGAAACCGAAAACGGAGTTAACGCTTTTATTCAGAGTACAGAGTGGGATGAAAATATTTTGGAAGGTATTTATGTATTAAATTCTGGAGAGTTTGATATACAATATACTATTGAAGAAATAGAGCAAATAAACTGGAACAAAGAATGGGAAAAGAATTTTAACCCTATTGTAGTTGATGATATTTGTAGTGTAAGAGCACCATTTCATGAAAAACCAAATACAAAATATGATATTATTATAGAACCCAAAATGTCTTTTGGTACGGGACATCATGAGACTACACACATGATGATCCAACATATTTTGAAAACAGATCTAAACGATAAAACAGTATTGGATATGGGTTGTGGTACTGGGGTCTTGGCAATTCTTGCTAAAATGAGAGGAGCTGGATCAACAGATGCTATTGATATTGATAATTGGTGTTATTTAAATACCATAGAAAATGTAGAGCGTAATAATTGTGAAGGTATAACTGCATATGAGGGTGATGCCTCACTTTTGTCGGGAAAAAGCTACGATGTTATTATCGCTAATATTAATCGTAATATACTACTAAATGATATTCAACAGTATGTAGAATGCTTAAATCCTAATGGCAAATTATTTTTGAGTGGATTTTATAAAGAAGATTTAAATATAATTACAGAAGAATGTAAAAAGAATCATCTTGATTTTATAGAAAACATCGATAGAAATAATTGGATAGCAGCATCTTATGAGTTAAAATAATCTTTTTATTAATGCATATAATACTCTAAGTTATTATATTTGCATAAAACAATTACCCCCTTATGAGTACCCAAGAGAAAGTTTTAGAAGAAGTTTTAGAAAAATCTGTTGATCAAAGCAATAGTGAGATTGTTTTGTATAATGATGATGTTAATACATTTGATCATGTTATAGAAACTCTGATTTATACTTGTGAACATACACCAGTGCAGGCAGAGCAATGTGCTATGTTAGTTCATTATAAGGGGAAATGTACTGTAAAAACAGGTGTTTATGAAGAATTGGTACCAAGGTGTTCTAAATTATTAGATGCAGGCCTTAGTGCAGAGATTGTGTGACCGAATGTAGATAAAAATTTGCACCATTTATAAGATTATAAGTCCATATCATGGACTTTTTTTATGCCTCAAATTATGTTTTAAGAATGGATTAAGTACTAATGTTGTTTTATATATGTATGTTTTTTTAATTTTTGTTAAATATTTAAAATATTGATTTCTGAAACCTAAACTTTATGATATGTGGGAAAAAACTTTCAACGCCTTGCATTTCTTATACCTAATTAAGTTTTCTTTAACATCCTTAGTAATCTCTTGTTTTAACACTTTATTCACATATTGATTGGATATGAGAATTGTGCATTTTATCGATTTTTTTTGTTATTTTAAAATTGTCTTTTTTGCATTTTCTTTAGAAGAATCTTACGGTTTTACCGTATTTGTAATAAATAGTTTAAAAAATTAACCAATTTTTACAAAAAAATATCATATCTTCAAATCGCAAAAATTTAGAAAAGTTCAAAGCTTTCTACATAATTGTATTTAAAATAGAGCTTAACTACTCTATTTTTAGTTTTAATAACTACACAAATTCAACTTAATTAAAATGAAAAAAATCAAAGTATTAGCGCTTTGCGCTATCGTTGCAGGATTTACTACATCTTGTGAAAAAAAAGAAGTTTCTAACGAAACACAACCAGAAGCTGTTACAGAACAACTTTCAAAAGCTCATATTCAGGCATTACATGATGCAGGAGTTAACGATTTTGGAGCAGAGTACGTAACGGTAAAGCATCCTGACGGATCAGTAGAAGAAGCTATACAATCTAGCGATCTTATTTTAGCAATCAATAAACTGGCAGAACAAAAACTGGCAGAAATAGAAAATGGGAATAAGCAATACAGAACAAATAACCTTGTGTCTAGTGGTAATAGAAATATTAGTATTATAGGATATACAGGATCTGGATATGCTTTAACCAGTAAAATGCGTACAGGACTTCAGTGGGCTGTTAACAATTATAATGCATTAAATAATACGCTAAGTTTCAGTCTATCTTTTGCTGCATCTACCAGTGCTGATATGGTAGTATATAATAATGGTTCTTCGGGTGCAGGAGGATCTGCAGGTTTTCCTAGTGGAGGAAGACCATATAAGTGGATTCAAATTAATGCAGGTAGTAACAGTTTAAGTAATAATGCTATGGAGCATTTAATGGGTCATGAAATGGGACACTGTTTAGGATTCAGACATACTGATTATGCTCGAAGAAGATGTGATAATAGTAATGAAGGATCTGCTGGTATAGGAGCTATCCATATTCCAGGAACTCCTACTGCTAATCAGTGGGGACAAAGTGGTTTAGATACAGATTCTATTATGATCTCTTGTTTTGATGGTAGTGAAGATGGAGAGTTTAGTACTAGAGATAGAACTGCTTTAAACTACCTGTACTAAGAATTAGTTATAGATAAGCTTTGAACTTTTTATAAAAGCCATCCTGTTAACTAGGGATGGCTTTTTCATTTTATATTATTTTTTTTAGAAATATTTAGAAATAGAAATTCTAAAAAAACTATCTTCTCTAAAATTCGATAAGATCAATTCATTATCATCAATTTCATTAAAAATACGGGCTTCAATTGCTGCAGTCCAGCTATTACCAAAACGCCTTGAAGCTTCGAGACTAAAAATTGTAGTGCTAGATTCTAGATCAGCAATTCCTCCAATTAATATTGATGTATCCTGGGTGTCATTAAAAGCAATACGGCTTCCAAAGAATACATCATTTTGCAATGCATTTAGTGTCAATTCGTCTCGTTCATCATACAAATACTCACCCAAAAGACCTATATCAAGTCCGTTTCCATCGATATTAGAGAATGTGTATTCGAGACCAGCTACCATAGCAAAGAAATCCTGGGCATCTGCATTGCGATAAATAGATTCTAGTTTCCATAAAAAAGCATCATGGGTAATTTGCAAATCCAGACCGGTTTGATGTATTACAGGATAAAAGGCATTGATATTTCCTGTGGCATTAAATACAAAAAGAGGCTCTCTACCGGTTCCGTAAAAATGAGAGATGCCAATATCAAGAATATCAAAATAGTGTTTCCAGCGAAAAGCAACATCTTGTCTCCATTCTTCTGCACTACTTTCATATCCCAGGTCATTTTTATCAATTACTACAGGGAACCGCAATCTTCCTTTTTTGCCAGAGAAGGTACGTTTACGATGATAGGGGAGATAAAAGAAATCAAAAGTTCCAAATTTTTCAGTAATCCATGTAAACTGGGCCATAGGCTGACCTAATTTTTCTTCACCGTCAAAAGTCTCAACAGCATCGGTTTGATTAATGATATCCACCAGGTGATTACTTTCGGCTACGCCCCAATAGACCTTTTTAAGTCCGAGGTTAAATTCCCAGTTTTTTTTAGCTTTTTGATAGTATAGTTCACGTATATCCCAATGTGTTCGCTCATTATCAACGTCTAGTCTAAAAAAACCTTTAAAGTTAATACTTTCATATCCGGCATTCCATTCGGCTTTATATTCTGGTCGTATTGCCAGAGAAGGAAAATGATCTTCCTGATCTTCAAAAAGAGCATTATCATAGAAATAGCGATATTCTCCTTCTAATTCTAACTCAAAATCATGATTTACCTTTTTAGGTTTTTCGTTTTGAGCATATATTGTATTACTCATGCATAATAGCAGAATCATACAATAGATAAATTTAATCTTCATGTATTAGTTTTTTTATTTCCTGATCTTTAACCAGACCAAGAACTGTGATCAATACTCCAATAAGGATGATAAAAAGTAAAGCAATAAAAAACGGGTTTTGATACACGTAATACAATCCAATTGAGCAAAGGCTAAAAAAGATTCGTATTACTATGGTCCATTTATATATTTTTTGAACCTGATACTTATAAATAAGAATCATCAAAAACCCAAATCCTAAAAAAATCATTCCCAATAAATTTGCAAGTTCGGATGGGTATGTGGTATTACTTTGCATAAGGGAAAACACAAGGCCAGGTCGTGATAACAATAAAAATCCAGTAACCAAAAGAATTACTATAGGATATAACAAACTGAGCCTTGTGTATTTCATTTATTTAGATTTATCGCCCTGCCCGTTTAAGAGCAACTTGCGTAAAATCTTCATCGGCAAGTGCTGCCTCAAAATTATAGTCACTAAATTTTAATACGGTTTCTTTATTACTTTGGTGATTTACCATATGAAGGGTTAATGCTCTCCAGAATTTTCCTTTATATAATTTATAATCACTGTAATTAAGTGTTTTTAGCAGTGAATTTTTGCGATCGTAGAATTCAACCTTTTCTATTCGATATCTTTTATCTTTATTGTAAGTAACAATTCTTCTTGTGTAACCAGATTTTGGATCAACGGGATCTTGTTCTACCATCAATAAATTTCCTTTTTCTTCCAGAAATTTATAACCGTATTTTTCTACTTCTTGCGAAGAAAGATCCTCGTATGCAAACTCACTACCTACAAAAGGGCCGGATTTATTATTAGAAGATATTCTTTTTACTCTTTTGATTGAAGGTAAGAAAAGCCATTGGTCATCTGCTCCAATTTTATGAGTAAAAGTTAATGTCGAGGTTCCTTTCACGTCTTTTGGACTATTAAAAACAATCAGTGATTTATCTCCGTCTGTTGTTTGTTCTAAAGTTCTGGTGATTAATAACCGTTCACTGGTTTGCCCATTTTTATTTTTCAGGGTCATTTTTAGATTTACAATAGAGCTATTAAAACCTTGATCTGCCTGATCTGCTGCTTTAGCAATTTGTAAACCTCGTTCTTCTGCATTTTGTGCTGTTATAGTTGCGATACTTAGTACTGCAAGTCCAGCTAAAATTAATGTTCTCATATGAATAGATTCTTTGTTGTTTTTATTTATTATTTATCAAGTTGCATTTGTGGTTCTAATTCTTTCACTGGTGTTTCTGATATAACCTTATCTTTTTTACTAATAAGAATTAGTAGTGAAGGAAGTAGTATAAAGTCGATAATTAAGGCCGACAGGATGATGATAACTGTAATTCTTGCCATATAGCTATTTAAAGCGAATGATGAGGTGGATAGTACAGCAAATCCTGCCAGAAGTACAATTGTAGTAGTTACCAATGCTTTTCCAACGGTTTCAAAAGCATAGATAACAGCCTGTTTGGCGTCATAACCTAACTCTCTGCGAGCTCTTAAGAACTTACTCATAAAATGTACAGTATCATCTACTATTATTCCTAAAGTCATTCCGAAAACGATAACCATTCCTGTGTTAATCTGAGCTTTGTACATTGCCCAAAATCCAAATCCAATAAAAACCGGAGTGACATTGGGAATGATACTTAGAAGTCCAAGTTTAAAGTTTCTTAGAGCAAACATTAATACTAGAGAGATCAATATTAGTGCTATTATGTTTCCTTTAAGCATGCTATCGGCTTGTCTAAAACCTAGTTTAGAAAACATTAGGGTAGGACTTACTCCAATAGTATGCATAGGTTTTGGGGTATTATCCTGTAACCATGTTTCGGCTCTTTTTGAAAAAGCAATCATCTCGGCACTAGAGATATTCTGTAATGTTATAGTAACCCTGCTTTCAGATTTATCTACATTAATTTGATTGTTGAGGTCTAACCCGAAGGGTAAAGAAAGTTCATACAACAGTAAATACTGTGCTGCTTCTTCACGATTATTAGGAACCTTATAATAAGATTCATTATCTCCATGCATTGACCGGTTTACTCTTCTGGCAACTTCACTAAATGCATTTACGTGAATCACTTCGGGTTGCTCATTAAGCCAATCTTCAAAATCATTTAATTTCTTTAGATACTCAGGATTATTGATTCCTCCGCTTTCTCCACTTCCAACAGAAAATTCAACATTATAAATTCCTGTTAAGTTTTTACTTATATAATCAGTATCACTTCTAAATTGTACTGTTTCATCAAAATAGTTAATGAACTCATCATTAAACCGATTTTTTGTAGCCATAAATGTGAAGGCACCAATTACTACTAAAGAGATTATCGCGAGTTTTGTAGGTTGTTTTGCCACAAAAACCCCGAGATTAGTATACCAGCTTGATTTTTCTATAGGAGTATCTTTCTTTTCTTTGACCTTTACAGGTAGAACTGCCATAAGTGCTGGTAATGCTGTAGTAGAATAGAAAAAAGCCATTGTCATCCCAAAAGCAGTAATGTTTCCTAAATCCCAAAAAGGAGGTACATCTCCAAAATTCATAGTTAAAAAACCTATAACAGTGGTTAAACTAGTGATGAAAACCGGCATGAAATTAAGACGCATAGATTCGACAAGAGCATCCTTTTTTGTATAACCATCTTTACGCATTTTTTGAAGCATCGTAATCAGGATATGAATACTGTCTGCCACAGCTAATGTTAATATCATTGTTGGAAAAACAGAAGACGGCGGAGTAAGTTTAATCCCCATAATCCCAACAAAGCCAATTGCACTCATAATAGAGAATAGTACAACAATTAGAGTAGCTAGAGTGCTAAAAAAGTTTCTGGTAAGAATTAGTGTGGTTAAGATTACAATAACCAACATGATCAGGGTTAACATCATATCTCTCATTGAAGATTCGAAGAATGCTGTATTAAGAGGTACCAATCCCGATGAGTGTATCTGAAAATTCGGATACTTTTCTTGAAAATCAGAAATTGATTTTCTAACAAAAGCAGTCACTTCTGGTATCTCCTTGGCACTATCTTTTCCTGGCAGTCGTACAGTTACATTAATTGCAGTAACACTTCCTTTTTCATTAAGCAGACGATTTACCAAAAGAGGTTCTTTTAGCGCTTTTTCTTTAATCGCTTTAATTTCTGAATCGGTTTTAGAAGCGGATTCATAAGATAGATCATCTACATATAGATCATCACCTTGGGCACTTGTATGCTGAAAATTTGTTACCGCATCTACACGAGAAGAATAGGGAGTATTCCAGGCTTCAGCAGTAAGTTCTTCAATAGCAATTAAATTCTCTTTGGTAAATATATCACCATTAGAGGGGGAGAGCACTATAACAATATTGTCATCTTTAGTGTATTTATCCTGCAGGGCGTCAAAAGCTTCAAGTTCTGGGTTAGATTCACTGAAAAATACGTGATAATCACCATCAAATTCCATATTACCCTGCGAACCAAGCCCCATCGCAATGACTAATGTGGTAATTAATACGGGCCATTTGAATTTGATTACAAATTCTGCCCATTTTTTTGCAAACGCATTAGTAGCGTTACTTGCTTTTTTTAGTGCATTCATATAATTATTAGTTGTTAGTTGACCAGTCGACTTGTAATGTAATACAAGTTGATATGATACAGATTATTATGAGTTTTTATGTTTAGACGATTTGGATATCGATATTAGGACATGGTCTTTGATAAAAAATTTAAAAATATTGATATTTTATAATTGACCAGTCGACTATTATTTGTTTTTGATTTACTAAATTATGGTTTTACATCATACTTTAAGATTATTTAAATGTTAATAATTGACCGGTCGTCTATATGTAATTCAAAAAAAAATTACTTTAAGAACAACTGCCTGGTCATATTCATTACATTATCCATTGGATAAGCACTTTGAGTTTCTTTCATACTTGTCATTGCTCCTTTACCGGCATCTTCAATAAATTCTACCATGTTTATTACATCAATCGAGGAATCTATTTCTCCTTGTTTTTGAGCTTCTAAAGCAACTTTAATAATTTCTGCTTTTATTGTATCATGTTTTTCTAAGACAGCCTCTCGTATGTTTTCATTATGTTCGGCCATTTCATTACTTAGATTACAGGCCATACATCCATTCTTGCATTCTAATTCTTTTTTTACTACTTCAATTCTATATTCGTAAAAATTGATCAGACGCTGTTTTGCAGAAAATGATTTGTCACGTAAAATCACTAGAGCAGGAGTAACCTGCGTTGTAAAATACTTGTCCAAAGCCTTAATTACAAAATCTTCCTTACTGTCAAAATAAAAATAAAAAGAGCCTTTAGGAACATCAGCAGCCTTTACAATGTCATTTACACTAGTGCCATTATAACCTTTAGACCAAATGATTTCCATCCCTTTCTCTAGAAGGGAATCAGCTTTGATCTCATGTTTTACGGTTTTAGACATTATTTTCATTTTGGGACGACAAAAATATGACCAGTCGTCTATTAAAGCAAGTTTTTCACTGTTAAAGTTTTCCTTATTAGGATTAAATACTTGGTTGTGAGTATGTTAATTTGGTTGAGTGTTAAATGTACACTCAGAAATACTTTTACCGTGTAATATGCAATTAATATTGCACATTCGTACTGTTTGCTATTACAATTTATGAAATAGTATTGATATTTTTATCAAATCCTAATATACTCATCTCTAATAGAGGATAGAAGACAAATGAAAATATGACTAACCATTCTGTAATTAGCGATCTCTAATAGGTAACATATTAGAAGTATCCACAGGAAAACTATCGTATTTGTTGTAAAGTTTTAAATACTTTTCTGGGTCAATAGTGTCTTCGTTAAGAGTTTCATATAATCCTCTAAAAAAACCTTCTCTTTTCTGTGAAGGATTAAAAAGCAGGGTAAGTCGAACTTCTTCATCGGTATCGTTCTGGAACCCGTGTGGAGTAAATCGCGGAGCATAGGCTACTGTACCTGGCTCAATAAGATGTTTATCACCTTTGGTTCCTGTAAAAAGAGTAAGTGTTCCTTTGTTTACAATAAAAGTTTCATCCATAAACCTATGATAATGTAGCTTGGCGCCAATGGCCCTAGGTGCTAAAACTATTTGATAAACTCCTAGTTGATTATTAGATAATTCACTAGTTAGTTTAAAGGTGAAAGAAATGCCATTCATAGTGAATGTTTCTCCTTCATTAGGCAGGATTAATACTTCTTTATTTTCTAAAGTGTCATTAAAAAAATCTTCTTTCATTGTATTTTAGTTTTTAAAAATGGTTTCTATTTGTTTATGGATGTTGATTATATTATTCTGTAGAATATTTGTTTCACTAGTTCCTTCGAGCGAAAAAGTATTTTTCACAACTATACCTATATGATGTAGTATTGCTTTTAGATAGGGTTCTTGAAAATCATAGGCCTCCATTGGAGTACCAGTATAAGTGCCTCCTTTTACCAGTGCGAGGTAAGCATTTTTATTTCTTAATAACCCGTAATAAGAACCATCTTCGCGTATGCCAAAAGTGTGATTTATTCTAACAACATGATCGATATATGCTTTTAGGTTAGAGGGAATATTCAAGTTGTATAATGGACTGCTTATCAATATTTCATCAGCATCACTTAATTCTTTGATTAGTTCATCTGATAGAGCTGTAGATTGTAAGGTTTCCTCAGACATACATTCTTTTGGAGTATAAAACCCTTCAATTGTTGTATTGTGTATGTGCGGAATAACAGAAGTTACAAGATCTCTATAAATAACCTTGCCAGATGGATATAATACTTTCCATTTTGCTTCCAGATAATCTGCCAATTTTCTCGAGTGAGATCCTTGTGTTCTAGAGCTTGTATCAATTCTTAATAATGTTTTCATAGTATATAAATTTGTCATTTACCTGTATGACAAATTGCAATATGAAAACGTGACGTTAACTTATTCTTTTTGCAATATTTTTGAGTTTTTCAGGATCAACTATAGAGCTGATTTCATATATTTTTTGATCTTGATTAATTGAGAAGACTTGACAAGATGATAATATATCATTATCAAAATACGCTATTGCAGGTTGGTGATTAATTTTAATATGTTTAATGCTTTGTTGGGATTGAAATTTATCAAAAACTTTAAAAATGAGCTCAATACAGTTCTGTTTTCCAATAGTCAGATTTCTAAGAACTTTAACTTTGTCACCACCATCAGCTACCATTGTGATATCATTGGTAAAAAGTTGTTCTAACTTTCTCATATCCTTTTCCCGTATTGCAGTACTGTACTTGTTAAGATATTCTTCTGTTTTTTTATTTTTAAAGATCAGATTCGTTTGACTGGGGTTTTTTAATTTAATTTTGGCCCGACTCAATAATTTTCTGGAGCTCTCAGGAGTACTAGAAAGGACTTCAGCAATATCATTATGAGAATAATTAAAAGCTTCTTTCAGTACAAAAACAGCTCTTTCTTTTATAGTTAACTGATCTAATAAAATTAATAATGAGTATGAAACAATATCTTTTAGGTATAAATCATTATCAGCAGTATCTGTAGCAATGGGTTCTGGAAGAGAAATTATTTCTGAAACAAATTTTTTCTGTCGATTTTTTTTATTGATCGAAGTATTAATAACCGATTTGATCAAGTATGCTTTAGGGTTGTCTATATTTTTGTTTTGAAGTGAAATAAAGGTGTTTAAAGTATCCTGAATAGCATCTTTTGCATCATCGGTAGATCCAAGAATATTATAGGCAAATGGAAATAAAAATTCCTGATATGTGTTGAAATCAAACATTGGTTTTTTAATGTATGAATAAATATGTTTCTTTAGTATATAAATACAATTATTATATATGACACATAAGCGACCAAAAATGTGACAGAAAAGGGTAATACTTTTATTTTTTGGTAAAATTTATATGCCATCAGTATTTGGTAGCTATGATGGTTTACAATTATTATAATACTATGATTATTAAAAGCGAACTTGCTGATTTATCCTTACAACACTTGATAAAAGAGTATTATTACTTTTCAAAAAAAATGGATAAAACGGTAAAGTATGTACCTGTGATCGATGATTGTTGTTATGATTTTGTTTTCTTTAAAGAATGTAATAGCGTGTTAACGTATGGAGAGAAACAGTCTTTTTTTTATATTCCTTTTAAGGTATTTACTATTCATGATCTTTCTCCTCCTTATACGTTAAAATTTGAAACATCACTTACTTTTTTTACAATTAAAGTACAACCATGGGCAAATGCACATTTTTTCTCTCACTTAGAGACTTCTGGGGTTATTGATTTAAGTTTGAAAAAGATGGGAATACTAGAAATACATGAACAACTTTTTAAAGATATATTGATAAGTGATAGGTGTATGATAGCAGATGATTTTATAAAAGAACAAAACCTTATCCTAAGCTCTTCTGCCCTTTTTGTAAAAGATATTTGTGAGTATATCTATAGTGTAAAAGGAATGACATCGGTAAATCTATTGAGTGAAAAGTATAAAAAAACCCGCCAATATCTAAATAGAATCTTTAAACAAGAAGTTCTTTATAGTCTGAAGAAGTTTATCATTACTGTACGGATTATGGATTTGGTTAAATTTAGAATTAAGAACAAACATATCTCTATGACAGAATTATGTTATACATATGATTATTTTGATCAATCACATTTTAATCGAGATTTTAAGAAAGTATGTGGCGTAACACCAATGCAATTCTTTAATGACCTACCAGAATTTTTATTCCGTCATTAGATGAGGTTCCATTTTTACAATTTTTAGTACGCTAATTGTACTTGCTTTGCAATAAAAAAGAAAATGATTCGCATTTTATTAAAACTAGTTGTATTAGGAATATTAGTATTGGCATGCTCTAAAAATAAAGAAACAAAAGTTTCAAAAGCTAATCATGAAAAAGAACCCAATGATTCTCTATTTCTTAAAAGTGATACATACTTGACAAAGCTTACCGAGTTAAAGAAATTTAACGGAGTGGTATTACTTAAGAAGGGCAAGAAAACTGTTTTGAGAAAAGCATATAATATCTCCTCGGATACACTGTCTAAATTATATGTAAATGTAGAAAGTCAATTTGATCTTCGTTCTGTCTCTAAATTATTTGCCAAAGTAAGTGTACTTCAACTAGAAAGCGAAGATAAAATTAGCCGTAGAGATACCATAGGTAAATATTTACCTGATTTTCCCAATGGAGGGCGTATTACTATTCAACATCTTATGGATAATAGCTCTGGTCTACCAAGAGAATTTGATACTACAATTTCTAATACATTAGAGCTTTCTCCAGATGAAATAGTGGCTCTGGCTTCAAAAGAGAAATTAGAGTTTGAACCGGGGTCTGAAGAACGATATTCGAATATAGGTTTTCAGTTGTTATATTATATTATAGGTAGAATCAATAAAAGTTCGTACTCTTTATTTTTGAAAGAAAATTTCTTCAAACCATTGAAAATGAAAAGTTCTGGAGGTAATTTTGATGCAGATCTTAGGCACTTAAAAAACTATGCCTATGGGCATTACGTGGATGATGAAAAAAATATTAAAAGAATCGATTCTTTTTTGCAAGATGAAGTGAGAATGGGTAATTTACATTCATCTGTTGATGATTTGGCTCAATTTCTTTCTATCTTAAGCAAAGAAGATCATGCCTCATTAATTCATGATCATAGTATTTCGCATGCGGGTGGTACAAAAGGTAAACGTGCCTATATTCATCGAAATCTTTCACAAGAATATAGTATTGTTTTCTTAACTAATTATGATGAAATTCCTTTCGAACAATTGGTAAGCGATCTAAGAAGTTTACTTGAGGGTGAGGGGGTTAAAATGCCGAAAGCAATACTTCGTAAGTCGATAAACCTTTCTTCTCTCGTACTTAAAAAGTATGAAGGAACTTATGATTTTGTTGATGCTGGACATCTTTTAATTACCCTTAAAGTAGAAAGAGATAGTTTGTTTTTATATCAGAAAGGGCAAAATAATGGAGTACTCTATCCAGAAAGTGAACATGTGTTTTTTGGCGATAAGACTTCTGAGGAATCCATAAAATTTGTGAAAAATGAATCAGGGGATTACTACATTCTTATGGATTTTCAGGGAGTGCAATGGGAAGGAGTAAAGGTTAAAAAGTAACATCAACTCGATGCTTTTTTAAGTATGCAATAGCTCCCATTTCTTTTGCTTCTTTTTTGAATACTGCAGGAGTTTTTTTAAAATATTTTTTAAAGCATTTTGAAAAGTATTTTGGATCATTAAATCCAGTCATAAAGGATGCTTCAGAAATATTATAGCCGTATTTTGTAATTAAAACAGCGGCCTTTTTTAAACGAAGCAATCGTACAAAATCAACTAGACTATTTCCCGTTAGTGCATGGCACTTTCGGTAAAGACTAGAATACCCCATATGTAAGGATTCTGCAAGTTCTTCCATTTTAAAATCAGCATCATCTATCCTTAAATTTATGTTAGATACAAGGTTTTCAAGAAAAATCTCATCTTGTGATTTTTCTAATTTTACTTTCGGACTACTAATGATTTCTTTACGATATTTTGATATTATATGCTCTTTGGATAAAATAATATTTTTCACCTTCAATAATAATTCATTAGTATTAAACGGCTTATTAATATATTCAATAGCACCAGATTTTAGCCCTGATATTTTAGCGTTTGTAGAATTTTTAGCGGTAAGTAATATAATGGGTATATGCATTGTTACCTGATCTTTTTGAAGTTTTTTACACATTTCTATACCATCTAATTTTGGCATCACAATATCGCTTAAAATCAGATCAGGAAAATTGTTTTTAGCGTAATAATAACCTTCTTCGCCATTTTCGGCCATGATAATATTATATTCAAAATGTAAAAGCTCTTTTAGAAAAGTTTGAAGGTCAAAATTGTCTTCTACTATTAAAATAGTTTTCTTTGATAGATCTAATTCATTTTCTTTAATCAAAGTGTCGTTTTCTACTAAAGAAAAATTATTTGATTCTTCATAATCATCGGTTATGATTCTTTCGTTCTCTGTATAGGCATTTTCTGTAATTGGAAACTTAATAGTAAATGTAGTACCTTCTGTAGAGTTAGAATTAACTTTGATTTTACCTTTGTGTAAATCCATTAATTCTTTGGTAAGTGCTAATCCTATCCCTGCACCTTTATTTTTTTTACCGACATCGGATTGATAAAATAGCTTGAAAATATGCTGTAGTTCTTCATCAGGAATCCCTGGCCCAGAATCTATAACCGATAATTTAATAAACTTTTTATTACTGACTGGTACAATATTTAAAAGAATATTGCCTTCTTTAGGAGTAAACTTAAAGGCGTTAGAGAGTAAATTATATATTACATGTTCCAGTTTTTCTTTGTCATACCAAGTTGCAGATAGATTTTTAGGACAATTCACGACAAAATCAATTTTTCTTTTTCTTGCGAGTTCCTTAAACGAGATAGAAATATCCTCTATGTCTTTATATAAATCATTTTTGGTAACAGTTAATCTTAAGGTCCCTAATTCTTTATTCCTAACTAGTGTTAATTCTTGTGCGATTTTAGAAAGGCGTTTGGTATTGTATGCCATGATATCCAAACGCTGTTTTAATAACAGGTTTCCATTCTTTTCGGCTTTTTTCAACATATCATCAATAGGCCCAAGGATTAGTGTAATTGGTGTCTGAATTTCATGAGACATTTTTGCAAAGAAATTCATTTTCAAATCATGCAATTCATTTTCTTTTTTATGACTAACCTTTTCTAGAAATAATTTTTTACGCAAAGAGTACCATCGTCTTACTCCATAAATCATTAATACGAGGATAAGCATATAAAAAATATAAGCCAAAGGTGTATTCCATAAAGGTTGCTGTATTGTAATTGCTATGTTTTTTTCTGGAAGGTCCCAAACTCCTTTTTTTGTTCCTGTTTTTACTTCAAAAGTGTAATTTCCGGGAGGTATATTTGTATATGTAGCTAAGCGTTCTGATTGGCTGGTTATCCAGTTTTCATCGAATCCTTTTAGTCTATATGTATAATAATAACTAGGATTTAGAATATTATCTATTGCATAAAATCTAAATGAAAAATGAGATTGGTTATGTTTTAGTTTTAGAGATTCGATATTAGCTATTCCAGTAGTAGTTTTATGAGGTAATAATGAGTAAACGGGTTGGTTAAGTATTTCTATGCTGTTTATATATAATTTGGTGTCAGATGCTTTCTTATTCAGATGTTTTGGGTCAAAACTATTTAATCCTTTGACACCTCCATAGTACAAGAGGCCTTGCGCATCCTTAAATTTACTTCTTGGCAGAAATATATTGTCTTGAAGACCATCTGTATCATAATACGTTTTTATAATAAGATTCTTAACGTCTAGGTGACTTATACCATTATTTTTGGAACTCAACCATAAATTATTTCTACTATCTTTCAGAATTGCAATAAATATTTTTTCACCAATAGATTCTATATCCTCAAATGTGGTATATGTCTTATCCTTAGTATTAAATTTTAATAACTTACCCAATCTGTTGATTAACCATATTTCATCAAGGTTACCAAGAACCATAGATTTAACAGCATGAATTTCGTCTTTGTAGCCTTTGTTTTTTTGCGAATAATTAATAAATGTAGAACGACTGATATCAGAATGATGTTCATCGAATTGAAATAATCCACCATTATAAAGCCCTAACCAAATTATACCATTTCTATCTTCTAATATACTTTCTGTATTAGTGCCTTTTAGTCCTTTAGAATTATTATCAAAAACAGCTAAAAGCTTTAAGTTAGAAGAGTAGACATTAATTGAAAGGTTTGATCCTATCCAAATACGGCCTTTAGAATCAGAAAATACAGTTCTTACATCTGTCGCTTCCTGTCTATTAGAATTATAAACACTTATCTTTTGAAAAGTATTTTTACTCGTATTGTGATACCATAATCCATTCTTATAGGTTCCAAACCAGATATTTGATAGGTTATCTTCTGCAATAGATTGAATGTATAACCCTCTGTTTAGAGAAATATCATTAAAGTATCGTTTTTCTTTTGTGGTTCCATCGGTAGTATATGTCACCTTTGTTAATCCAGATCCATCTGTCCCGATCCATAAAACATCTTTAGAACTTTTTAAGATGCTTAAAACTCTAAGAGGTGTATTATTATCAGAACCTTCGTGGTATCTAATGTTATTATTTCTGTTAGGAAGAATATTAAGTTTACCATAGTTTGTAGTAATCCATATATTTTTGTGGTTATCTTCATTGATATTCAGAACAGTATTACTACTTAAAGAAAATTCATTGGAATATTGCCGTGTAAATAAATCAATCTCTCCGGTATTTATATTTATTTTGTATAATCCACCTCCGTCTGTTCCTCCCCACATATATCCATCCTTACTGCAAAATAACGATAAGAACATTTCTTTATTAATATTAAACCTTTCTTCTTCAAAAAAAGAATCCTGAATAAATTGTTTGCTGATAGGATCATAGACAAATAGCCCATACGTTTCGGTTCCTACCCAAAGCTTATTATTGATGTCTGTAGCAAGGATGACATCTCCGGGATAGTTAGTAAACGGCCCGACTAATTCGGTTGTCTGTTCTGATTTTAGAGAATAACTATAAATTGTACCATTTTTAGTACTAACATATATCTCTGAAGAATTTAGTACATCAATATCCATGATGTTTTTGATCTCGGATCCCTTGTTTGAAATTGTAGCGACAAAGTTCATTTTGGAGTCGATATATTGGTAAATATTACCAAGTTTAGAAACCAACCAAATACTTTTCTTATTCGCTACAATTGAGCTTGCGATATCATTTTTGGGCAGCAAAAGGGTCATATCTTCAAATTGATTAGCAATCGCTACATATTTTGATATCAAT
This sequence comes from Aquimarina sp. Aq78, assembly GCF_900299525.1. GTDB lineage: Bacteria > Bacteroidota > Bacteroidia > Flavobacteriales > Flavobacteriaceae > Aquimarina. Next base: position 186,131 of record NZ_OMKA01000024.1, read on the forward strand.
CCAAATTGAGAGGTTATCCATATATTTTTGTTGTGATCTACAAGCATATTGTTTATGAAATCATTATGCTGAATATTGGGGAAAATCATCTTGTTTTTAATTAGCTTATAATCATATCCATTATAAACTAATATCCCATCGGTACATAACATCCAAATATTGCCAAATGAATCCTGTGCAGTTTTAGATGGGATAACAGATTTATTATCATTTACAGGGGAGAGATGCCTAAAACTTGTATGATTTTGACCATGCAAGAAAGAGAAGCACCACATAAAAATGCTTAACAAAAAATAGATCCTTAATCTAAACATAAAATTCTCAATTTTTAGTAAAATATCGTTTAGTATACTACTACAATTATTTAATACTATGGTTCCTGTAATTGTACTAATATGAAATTGTGTATATGAAGTGCTATCAACATAATCACATTTTTATACTGTGATACTATTTTTTTAACAAGTGAAGTTGGTTATCATTTAAAATAATGTTAAAGATATTAATAAAAATTACTAAGAGGAACTTTTAAAGACTAGAAGAATACCCTATAAAGTAGTCTAATTCGTCAAAAAGGAGGATAAAATAAGCATTGATATAATTCAAACCTAAATAGTACTCCTAAATGCTTAAAATATCATCTTCAATAAGAAAAGTATCCGTCATATTTGAATTCTCATAGTTTAACATATAAATAACTTAAATGAATTCTAGACGAAACTTTGTTAAAAAAACAGCACTTGCCAGTGCAGGTGTATCACTACTTTCTAATGTATCTTTTGGAGCGATGACTAACCTAACTGATAAGAAGCTTAGACTAGCTTTTATTGGAGTTGGATTAAGAGGAATGAATCATTTTAAGAATGCTCTTCATAGAAAAGATGTAGATATAACTGCTATCTGCGATATAGATCCTGAGCGAATAAAAATAGCTTTAAAGAAAATAGATGAAGCTAATTTTTCAAAACCAAAAGTTTTTGGAAATAGTGATCACGACTACAGAAACTTACTAGAATTAAATGACGTCGATGCAGTAATAATATCTACTCCATGGTTGTGGCACACTAAAATGGCTGTAGATGCTATGAAAGCTGGGAAATATACTGGTTTAGAGGTTTCTGCTGCCAATACTATTGAAGAATGTTGGGATTTGGTAAATACACATGAAGCAACCGGATCTCATTTAATGATCTTAGAAAACGTAAACTATCGTAGAGATGTCCTTGCTGTTCTTAATATGGTAAAGCAAAATGTTTTTGGAGAATTGGTTCATTTTAGATGTGGCTATCAACACGATCTTCGTTTTGTGAAATTAAATGATGGTAAATCTGCTTATGGTAAAGGTGTTGAATTTGGAGAAAAAGGAATATCAGAATCCAAATGGAGAACCCAACATTCTGTACTAAGAAATGGTGATGTGTATCCAACTCATGGTGCTGGTCCAATTGCTACAATGTGTGATGTTAATAGAGGTAATCGTTTTACTTCATTAAGTTCTAATGCAACAAAAGCTATTGGCTTACATAACTATATAGTAAAGCACGGAGGAAAAGAGCATCCAAATACGAAAGTAAAATTTAAGCAAGGAGATGTTATTACTACTACAATCGAAACCGCTAAAGGAGAAACGATCATTGTAACACATGATTGTAATCTGCCAAGACCATATTCATTAGGGTTTAGAGTGCAAGGAGCCAATGGGTTATGGGAGGTTGATGGTAATCGAATGTATATCGAAGGACAATCAAAACCACATCAATGGGATGAGGCAGATCAATGGCTCAAAAAATATGATCACCCTTTGTGGCAAAAGCACGGTGAATTAGCTACCGGTGCAGGGCATGGAGGAATGGATTTCTTTGTTCTAAACGCGTTTGTAGAATCTGCAAAAGAAAATATTGCTCCACCACTTGATGTTTATGACGCAGCTGCTTGGAGTGCAATTACACCGCTGTCAGAATTATCTATTGAAAATAATGGAGAACCACAAGACTTTCCCGATTTCACAAGAGGTATGTGGGTAAAACGTAAACCTTATAATTGGATAAAAAGTAAGTATTAAATCACTAAATCATAATATATGGAAAAATTAAAAATTATTCTATTGGTCGTCATATGTACTCTCACAAGTAGCATATTAGCTCAAGAAAAAACAATAACAGGAACAATTTATGACACGTCGGGTAGACCTATCGTTGGAGCTTCTATCCTAATCAAAAACACTACCAAAGGAACGTCATCGGATTTTGATGGAAATTATACAATAGGAGCTAACGAAAAAGATGTTCTTGAAATATCTTATGTAGGATTTATTTCACAAGAAATAGTGGTAAATGAGCAAACAAAAATAAATACTACCCTACAAGAAGATGTTAGTCAATTAGAGGAAATTATTGTTGTGGCTTATGGCGCACAAAAGAGAGGAACAATCACCTCATCGATAGTGAATATCAAATCTGAAGAACTAAAAGATATTACAACGCCTGATGTGACAACTATGCTACAAGGAAAAGTTGCAGGGGTGCGTTTGGGTGCTTCTAGTGGTAGTCCGGGATCCGTACCAAATATATTAATAAGAGGTTCTTCATCTTTAGGAGGTAGAGTAACCCCATTATGGGTGATTGATGGTGTAATACAACATAGTATACCTATAGTTAATCCAAATGATGTTCAATCTGTATCGGTACTTAAAGATGCTTCTGCGACGTCACTTTATGGATCTCGTGGAGCAAATGGTGTAGTCATTGTTACTACAAAACGAGGAACTTCAGGTAAGTCAGAAATTAGTGTAAGCTCCAAAGTGGCTATAAATACATTTAATACTGGAAAATTTGAAGTTATGGATTCGCGACAATTATATGAGTATCATACACAATTCGCAAATTCCCAACCCTGGTTTGCTCCAGAATTATTAGATCGAAATTATGATTGGATCGAAAACGGAACTCAAGATGGTTTTGTTAAGGATGTAAACGTATCGTTTACTTCGGGAACCGAAAAACTAAAACTATACATCAATGGAGGTTACTATAATGAAACAGGAACCTTGCGGGGTAATGAATTAGATAGGTATACGTATCGAATGAATTTGGATTATGACATTACAAAACGTTTAAAAGTAAGCCCTAAATTATCGTTTAGCTTTGACAATAGAGATAAAATCGCGGAGGCTCCCTTGTATGAATTGTATTTAAACTTGCCCTGGGATAATCCTTTTGATGCAGAAGGTAAACCAATTAATGCACAAGAAGACTCTAATTGGTTAGGTAGAGACCAAAGAAATTATTTATATGATCAGCAATGGAACTACTCCTCTGATAATACATTTAACCTAAGTTCAAACTTTGATTTTGAGTATCAAGTTGTACCCAACCTGGTTTTTAAATCAGTAAATAATTTTACATATTATCGCTATAAATCAAAAATATACACAGATCCCAGATCAATTTCCGGATTGGCCACAGGTGGTAGTATAAATGATAGAATAGACGAGCGATTTACCAAATTAACAACTCAGATATTACAATATTCAAATATATTCGGAGAACATTCTGTAACTGCTTTAGGAGGATATGAGTATAACAACTATGTGTATGAAAATGTAGACGTTACCGGTAATGGTATTGTTGCAGGAACAGAAGTTTTAAATGTTGCGAGTGAAACTGGAGAGATAAGTGGATTCAAGAATGATTACGCATTACAATCATTTTTTCTCTCTGCAAATTATGGGTTTAGCAATCGATATTATGCAAAAGCTTCTATACGTAGAGATGGAGCTTCAAATTTTGGATTAGATGACCAATACGGTAATTTCTTCTCACTGGGGGCAGGATGGAACATACATAATGAAGCGTTTTTTAATAGTAAGGCTATTAATGAGCTTAAATTACGTGCGAGTTATGGATCTGTAGGAAACAGACCATCATCTTTATACCCATACCAAGGCACATATAGATTAAATACACAATATATTGGGACTCCGGGAGCAGTATTAGATCAATTAGGAAATCCAGATTTAAGTTGGGAAAAATCGTATGAAGCAAATATTGCTATTGACACAAGACTTTTTGATAGGGTAAGCGCAACGTTTGAATATTACAACAAAGACACATCTGATCTGTTGTACTTCGTGAATTTACCTGATGTTACTGGATATAGCGGGTTTTGGGAGAATGTAGGAGGACTTACCAATACAGGATATGAAGCTGCGATTTCAGTCGATGTTATACAAAGTGAAAATTTTGAATGGAATTTAGGGTTTAATATAGGGTTTAATAAAAATGAAATTACAGAGTTGTTTGATGGACAAACAGAAATCCCTAGAGGGTCAAAAATATTTAAAATCGGAGAAGATTCTAGTTCATGGTATATAAGAAAATGGTTAGGTGTTGATCCAGACAATGGAAATCCGCTATGGGAAGTCGTTGACCCTGATACTGGAGCACGAACAGAAACTAGTAATTGGAATGATGCTACTCTACAAATTGTTGATTCATCCTCACCAGATTTTATAGGAGGATTCGATTCTAGATTAAGCTATAAAAATATATCACTTTCTGCCAATTTTAATTTCTCTAAAGGAGGAAAACTATATAATGGCGCCAGAGAATTGTTTGACTCAGACGGATTCTATACTACTTTCAACCAGCAAGTATTAGCCGATGACTGGAACAGATGGGAAAAACCAGGAGATATAGCAACACACCCCTTAGTTGTTGAAGGTGGTAACAATAACTCTAATAAGCGTTCATCTCGTTATTTAGAAGACGCTAGTTATTTAAGAATGACAAATGTTACACTATCATATAATTTGCCACAGGATATCTTAAGTAAAATAGGAATAAGCAACTTTAATGTATATGTAGCCGGAGACAATTTGTTAACATTTACAAAGTATAGTGGTGTTGATCCGGCAGTTACTGGTAATCCAAATGACCCTAATAATATTGGTTTATCAGGAAGTCCTGGATTAACGTATCCGATACCAAAACGCTATGTATTAGGTGTTAACGTGTCATTTTAAAAAACATTTAAAAATAATAGTATGAAAAAATTAATAATACTACTGCCGGTTATTGCATTTATACTGCATTCCTGTGAGTTAGAAAAGAACCCTTATGAACAGATTTCAGTAGATGAATTATTTTCAGATCCAGAATCGATTGAAACAGCTACAATTGGTAATTATGCCTTGTTAAAAGGTGATAAAGGTTTTGATGGTTGGGTAGATGATCTACATAGAATATCAGAATATGCAGGAGATAATATAAGCCTTAGTGGAGGTACAACTGATCATTTATTCTTTTTATATAATTATCAATCCATAAAAACCAATTCTAGAGTAGAACGATTTTGGCGTAATTCTTATAAAATAGCAGTAGGATGTAACGTAATTATTGAAAAAATTATCGAAGGAGAATCTCCTGAAACTGATCAATTATTAGGAGAGAATTATTACCTAAGAGCACTTACATATTTCCAGATGGGAAATGTATTTGGAAGACCTTATAATCAAGGTACTTCGAATTTGTCGGTACCGCTAAAATTAACATCAAATATTACAGATAGACCAGACAGACATACAGTAGAGCAAGTGTATGCTCAGGTCATTAAAGATTTAGAAAAAGCAGAATCTTTAATGACAATGAACAAAGGAGCATCTTTTGCTTCAAAAGAAGCCGCACAAGCATTATTGTCCAGAGTATACTTATATAAAGAAGATAATATAAGAGCAGAAGAATATGCTGATAAGGTTATTGCATCTGGAAATTATGCTTTACTCTCAACAGATCAGTTTTCTAAAATGAATACATTAATACCTGATCAAAATCAGGAGGCTATTTTTGCTGTAACATTAAGTTCTGCTACAGATCTTTTAGGAGGCTCAGATGACTGGTTTACAATAGGATCTTTTTATGCCAATGTCGAAGGTAAAGGCTGGGGAGAGATGTATGCTTCGAGAACATATTTGGACTTAATCGACAAAAACCCTAGCGATGCAAGAAAATCATTTATAGAGCCGCAGCCAGAAAAAGATGGTGATCAAAACGAAATCCCTGCTGTGTATTGGGTAAACGATGAGTATAAATATGAATTTAGAAATACAACCGAAAGCGGAGGAATAACCACGTTTGAAGATAATGGGAATACATACACTGTAGAGTCTGAAATTGTAGATGGTAAAACCATATATTATTTTAATGGTACCGGTGGGAGACAGGATGTTATTAAAGGGGTTGATCTTAAAAAACGTAATGGTCACCCAAAATTCTATATTCTAAAAGCATCATTACAAGAAAATGACATACACCTATGGTCACCAATGGTATCTCGTCTGTCAGAAATGTACTTAAACAAAGCAGAATCCTTAGCAAAAAGAGGTGTGGATCAGTTGGCATTGGATAATATAAATATCATTAGAGAGAGAGCAGGTATCCCTGCATATACATTAGCCAATATCCCAACAGGAAAAACCATATTAGATGTTGTTTTAGAAGAACGTAGATTAGAGTTAGCTTATGAAGGGCATAGAAGGTATGATGTCTATAGAAATGGTCGTACAATGAATAGAAAATACCCTGGGACGCATTTAAATGGAACAAATGCTTTTCTGGAAATACCATCTACACACCCAAGAATTGTAGAGTTTATCCCAGAACAACAGATCATTTTACAGCCATCACTAATTCAAAATGATTAATATATAATAGCATAGGCTTCTTACGAGGTCTATGCTGTTTTACTAGTTAAAATACCCTTATATCATAAACATGCGGATTTATATATATAAAACTTGGATTGTATTTTTTGTGTTTACCTTGTTGTGTTCTTGTAAGAATCCGATAGATAAACTATCATCAGAGAAATTATTTACAAAAATACCAACAGAAATTACAGGAGTAACTTTCGAGAATAAAATATTAGAATCCGAACAACTACATTACTATAAATATTTATATATCTATATCGGCGGTGGAGTAGCCGCTGCCGATTTTAATAATGATGGATTAGAAGACCTTTTCTTTACCTCTAATATCTATCATAATAAACTTTTCTTAAACAAAGGGAATTTTCAATTTGAAGATATTACTATAAAATCCGGGATAAAAAAAAGAGCTGGTTTTGATACCGGAGTATCTGTAGTTGATATCAATAATGATGGTTTTTTAGATATCTACATCAATAGAGCTGGTTGGTACGAAGGAGACCAGAAATTAGCCAATATGCTATACATAAACAATGGAGATCTCACTTTTACAGAACAAGCAAAGCGTCATGGTTTAGCAGATACTAATCGGTCGATCGCATCTACATTTTTTGATTATGATAAAGACGGAGATCTAGATGTTTATATTGCTAATGCTCCAGGCGAGTTTGATTTATCTGGTAAGATAGTAGAGGTAAATAAAATTCAGAATAGCAAAAAAACACAAGCTTTTAGAAGTAGTGATAAGTTATATAATAATGACGGAAAAGGAAACTTTACAGATGTTTCGGTACAAGCAGGAATTTTACCAGATATAGGTTTTGGACTTAATGCGCAGGTAGGAGATCTTAATAATGATGGTTGGCAGGATATTTATGTGTCTAATGATTTTATAGGACCTGATTTTGCATACATAAATAATAAAAATGGAACCTTCTCTGATAAAAAGAGTTCACTTTTTAAGCACATTTCATACTATAGTATGGGAAGCGACATTGGAGATATTAATAACGATGGGTTTAATGATTTAATGGTTTTAGATATGAGCCCAGAAGATCATGTTCGATCCAAGACAACCATGTCTATGATGTCTATTGATCGATTTAATGAAATGGTTAAAAATGATCATCACCATCAGTATATGCATAATGTAATGCAGTTAAATAACAGAAATGGCACCTTTAGTGAGGTTGCACATATGTCTGGTCTTGCTCAAACAGACTGGAGTTGGTCTGTTCTTTTTGCCGATTTTGATTTGGATGGATTAAATGATATTTATGTCACCAATGGTATTTATAGAGATGTTGTTGATCGTGATATGAATATTGAAATTAACAATACTATCAACGATAAAAGAAATACCCTAAAAGAAAAAGACTTTTACGAATTCACCCAAAAATTACCCCAACAAAAACTAACTAATTATTTATTTAAAAATCAAGGAAATCTAAAATTTGATAATATAACTGCAGATTGGTCAGATGAAAAGCCGACGTTTTCAAACGGTGCCGTATATGTTGATTTAGACAATGATGGAGATTTGGATATTGTTACTAATAATTTGGATGAAAATGCAACGATACTAAGAAATAACGCAAGAAGAATTAATAATAATAATTTTTTGCAATTTACTTTTAAAGGGTTGAAAAAGAATGTATTCGGAGTTGGGACAACTGTAAAAATATACCAGAATGATGGAGAAATATTAACTCGACAACTCATAAACGCTAGAGGATATCTTTCTTCTATGTCGAATACATTACATTTTGGATTAGGAAAAGATACTGTAGTTCCCAAAATTGAGATTATTTGGTCTGATGGGAATAGACAACATCTTACTAATGTAAAAACAAACCAATTATTAAGTATTGATTACACTAATAGTGTTAAAACAGTAAAACCAAGTAGTAATACAGCACCTAATACGGTTTTTACAGAAACTTTATTAGATGTTATACATACCGAAATTCCTTTCAATGATTTTGATAAGCAATTATTGTTACCACATAAATTATCGCAAACAGGACCTGCGATAGCAAAAACAGACCTTAATAATGATGGGCTAGAAGATCTTTTTATAGGAGGGGCTCATAATCAAACTGCACAATTATTAATTGCTTCACAAGATGGAAATTTCAAAAAGATACCTGTACAGAATTTTATAAAAGATAGTTTATATGAAGATGTAAGCGCATGTTTTTTTGATGCAGATAATGATGGCGATAAAGATTTATATGTAGCAAGTGGAAGCTATGAGTTTGATCCAGGTTCACCGCTATTACAAGATAGATTATATATTAATGAGGGCGGATATAATTTTAGTAGATCAGAATCAAAATTACCAGCTATTACTACTGCAGGTTCTATTGTAAAAGCTTCAGATTTTGATCAGGATGGAGATATGGACCTATTTATAGGGAGTCGTGTAATTCCAGGAAAATACCCGTATGCACCAGCAAGCTACTTGTTAATTAATGAGGGTGGAAATTTTATAGATAAAACAGATGATTTGGCACCAGAACTAAAAAAGATTGGTATGGTGACTAGTGCAGAATGGAATGACATAGATAACGACAATGATTTGGATCTTATCACGACAGGAGAATGGATGGGTATTGAAGTTTTTATTAATGATAACGGAGCGCTTTCTAAAAAAGAAATGTATAACAATCTATCATCAACCAAGGGTTGGTGGAATAAGATTTTAGTAGTCGATATCGATAATGATGGAGATAAGGATATAATAGCAGGAAATCTAGGGTTAAACTTCAAACATGAAGCATCAAATGAAAAACCGTTTCATGTGTATACAAATGATTTTGATAATAATGGTACAGAAGATATTATGCTAGCCAAGTATTATAAATCTAAGCAAGTTCCTGTGAGAGGAAAACATTGTACAGCAGAACAAATACCATACTTAAAAGAAAGAGTGAAAACGTACAGTGATTTTGCTAATAGTGATATTCAGGAAATAATAGGAGAGACTTTTCAATCTGCTATTCATTATCAAGTTACAGAATTCAGGTCTGGTGTTTTTATGAATAACAGCACTGGTTTTGAATTCACCCCATTTCCATTAGAAGCTCAAATGAGCCCGATTAATAGTATTCTTTATGAAGATTTTGATGGCGATCAGATTAAAGACTTGCTCATGGCAGGAAATAATTATCATACAGAGGTAGAAACAACTCGTGCAGATGCAGGGATAGGCGTTTATCTAAAAGGGATTTCAAAAGGAGAATTTAAGCCTGTAAAAAATACTGAAACTGGATTTTATGCAGATAAAGACGTGAGAAATATGTTGCTGATAACCACTCGAAAAAAGAAAGCTGTTATTGTCGTAAATAATAATAGTAAGCATCAATTATATGAAGTTAACTAAATAAAGATGATGAATATAAAATAATGAAGAATTATAAAAAATCAATTGATAAAATCGTACTCTTATTGGTGAGTACTTGCATACTGGCTTGTAGTTCGGATAAAAAACCTCTTGACGCCAGAAGTAATGATAAGTTAGACCTATCAATAGCTATCCCTTCAGGAGGTAATAGTTGGGCAATAAATAGTACTAAGCAGGATGCCGTTTTAATTCATGATTCGGGTATTCATAATTGGACATCATTAGATGATGTTATTCGCATTTATTTTCATACAAAGTTAACAGGTGAATTACACCTTGGTTTAAATATTAAATCAGAAGTAGGACCATCAACTATTCGAGTAACAGTAGGAGATAAAACAAAAGAAGTAGTTATTGATAATACGTCTTATAAAAATATTGAAATAGGGATGTTTGATATAATTAAATCAGGGTACAACTTTATTGAAATTCAAGGACTTCAAAAAGCAGGTGAATACATTGGTGATATCAACAAAATTCTTATTGGTGGGCCAGCTACAGCTAGTGGTGTTTCTTTTGTACCAGAAGACTTTAGTTTTCATTTTGGAAGAAGAGGCCCTTCTGTTCATTTAACTTATGAAATGCCTAAGGATAAAGAAATAATGTACTTCTATAATGAGATTACAGTACCACAAGGAGAAGATGTGGTTGGGTCTTATTTTATGGCAAATGGTTTTGGTGAAGGATATTTCGGAATACAAGTTAATTCGGATACCGAAAGAAGAATATTATTTTCTGTATGGAGTCCCTTTGTTACCGATGATCCAAGTACAATTCCTGATGACTATAAAGTAATCCTTTTAAGTAAAGGAGAAGGAGTAACAGATGGAAATTTTGGAGGAGAAGGTTCTGGAGGGCAGAGTTATAAAGTGTTTGATTGGAAATCTGAAAACACATATAAGTTTTTATTAAAAGGAGAACCCTCGATCAACAACAGTACAGATTACACGGCATATTTCTATGCACCAGAAGAAAATGAGTGGAAATTAATCGCAAGTTTTAGAAGACCACATACAAATACATATCTAAAAAGATTTCATTCATTTCTAGAAAACTTCAGCACACATACAGGTTTTATTTCAAGAAAGGGTAAATACACGAATCAATGGGTATATGACACACAAGGTCAATGGCACGAATTGGTTAAGGCTAAATTTACTGCAGATGCTACGGCTAGAAATGAGGCTAGACTTGATTATTCGGGTGGTGTAGAAGGAAATTCATTTTACATGAAAAACTGTGGATTCTTTGATGAAAATACAACTATGAATACCGAGTTTTCTCGAACAGCAAATGGTGTAAAACCAAATATAGATTTTTCGCTTTTGCAAAGTTCAGGATCTCTACAAAAAGTAAATGCAATGCATAAAAAAAATAAGTAATGACGGTATAGATTATAAAAGCTTAGAAGTTTTGTTAGAAGATCACAAATATGAAAAGGAAACATTACAAAGCATATAACGTCACTTTATCCAGAACGAAATTTTAATATAGTTTTTTGAATTAGTTAGTTTAAAAGCCTTTGATGATTAAACATTATTCAGAGGCTTTATTTTGCTAAAGCAGATAAAACATATGGAATATAATAGCATGATTTTGAACAAAGTTAACAGAAAAAGTAAATTGATTTCATTTGCTCCGGGGAGAACATGTCTTTTTGGAGACCATCAAGATTATTTAGGTCTTCCAGTTATAGCATGTGCTATAAACAGGCATATTAAATTAACGGCTTTAAAAAATGAAGAAAAAACCTTTAATATCAATAAACCAGATATTGGTAAAAAAAGAAGTATTGATATTTATGATGAAATTGGGAGTGTAGAAAAAGGAGATCATCTACGATCATCACTTAAAGTATTAAGAAGATATGGTTGTATTCCTAATATTGGATATGATATTACGATTTCTGGAAATCTGCCAATAAATGCAGGTACTTCTAGCTCTTCTGCAGTAGTAGTATCATGGGTTCAGTTTTTATTAGAAGCTTTTGGAGCAGATGATAAAATCACACCAGAATTGATTTCACAAATAGCATATGAAGCCGAAGTTTTAGAACACGGAAATCCTGGAGGGAAAATGGACCAATACAGCATTGGTTTGGGAAATATTATGTATTTGGAAACTGGAGAAAATAATTCATATGAATTATTTGATCGCCCAATACCGGGATTAATTATAGGAGAATCTGGTATCCCAAAAGAAACAATAGGTGTTTTAAATGAATTAAAAGAAAACGCTTGGCAAGCTATACATACATTGGCAATGTGTCATGAAAATTTTAATATAGAAAATGTCGAAAAGAGAAATGTGAAAAAATTATCTCATCATCTCCCGGATAGATTAGAACCTTTTTTTTATGCCGCTGTATCAAACCATGATATTACCAAAAAAGCCCTTTCAGAATTTAAGAAAGATCACTTGGATGTAGAAAAAATAGGTGTATTAATGAATGAACATCACGCTATTCTAAGGGATTTTTTAAAAATAACATTACCCAAAATTGATTGTATGATTGAAGGCGCTTTAAAAGTTGGTGCCTATGGAGCAAAGATTGTAGGCTCGGGTAAAGGAGGTAGTATTGTTGCTATTGCTCCAGAAGGAAAAGAACAACAAGTTATTGATGAAATTATAAAAGCCGGAGGAAAAGATGCTTATCTGGTTAAGGTGGATCCCGGCGCAAGAATACTCTAAAAACAGTAAACAAAAAATAAACTATCGAATGCATAGAAATTTAATAATTTTAGCTGGTGGTGCTTCATCCAGAATGAAGAAACAATCTTCACACCAAGGCTTAAGTGATGAGGAAATCGAACAAGCAAATAAAAGAAGTAAAGGCCTTATTGGTGTTGGTCCAAATGGACGCCCTCTTATGGATTATCTATTGTATAATGCAAAACATGCAGGCTACAAAAAGATTTATATCATCATAAGCGAACAAGGTGAATTATTCAAAGAATTTTATGGTAATAGTGATAAGGATAATGATTTTCATGGCCTTAGCATATCTTTTGCAATTCAATACATTCCTGAGGGAAGAATAAAACCATTTGGAACCGCAGATGCATTGTTTCAGGCTGTTGAGCAATATCCCGAATTAAACAAAAGCTATTATACCGTGTGCAATAGTGATAACTTATATTCATCAGACGCATTACATGAATTAAGAGTTACATCAAATAAAAATGCTTTTATTAGTTATAATAGAGATGCAATGGAGTTCCCTTCAGAACGAATTTCACGTTTCGCACTTGCAAAATTGGATGAGGTAAACCATTTGTTAGATATTATAGAGAAACCATCTCAAGAAGAGGTGAATAGCTATAAAGACAAAGAAGGTAAATTACGGGTTAGTATGAATGCTTTTAAATTTGATGGTAGTGCTATTTACCCCTATTTAAAAAACTGTCCTGTTCACCCCGAAAGAAATGAAAAGGAATTACCAACGGTTCTTTTAAACATGTTAAAAGAGCATCCAAATGAAGCTATAGGAATACCTTTTTCAGAACATGTACCAGATTTAACAGCAAAAGAAGATATAGTAGCAGTAAAAGAGTATTTAAACAAACATTACTCTAAATTAAATTGGGAGTAATAAAATGAAGAAAAAGTGTACTTCGGCAAACTCAGTAGAACTATCGAGAATAGCTTTTTGATCCAAAATTCTTGTCATCCTGAGTATATCGAAGGGCTCGATATATTTCTTCCTATAGTCGAAGCACTCGAATTGACGAATTTTAGATCAAAAAATGTCAAAATACGCAACGGCTATGATCATTTAATAAAAGCTGTAGAGTATTACAATAAATTATGAATTTAAAAAAATATAATGGTATCCCTTAGCACTTTTGATTATGTATTGATAATTGCATTTTTTATGATCACCTTATTTATTGGTATATGGGTGTCTAAAAAATCAGGAAAGAATTCATCAGAGTTTTTTTTATCAGGAAGAAATATGCCATGGTGGTTACTGGGATTATCTATGGTTGCCACGACATTTTCTACCGACACTCCTAATTTGGTTACCGATATTGTAAGAACAAATGGAGTATCCGGTAATTGGGTTTGGTGGGCATTTTTAATCACTGGTTTATTAACTGTATTTGTTTACGCCAAATTATGGAGAAAATCAAATGTAAGCACAGACTTAGAGTTTTATGAATTACGGTATGGCGGTAAGCCAGCAAGATTTTTACGAAAATTCAGAGCCATATATCTAGGTGTTATTTTTAATGTTATTACAATGTCTGCGGTAACTTTGGCTGCTATTAAAATAGGAAGTATTATGTTAGGTTTAGAACCCTGGCAAACGGTAATTAGCGCTGGATTGATAACAGTTATATTTAGTGCAATTGGCGGTTTTAAAGGCGTGGTTTATACCGATTTTATACTGTTTTTTGTTGCTATGGGTGGTGCAATTGGAGCTGCATATTATTTGGTTAATTTACCAGAAGTAGGAGGTATAGCAGCTTTAATGACAAATGAGAATGTAGTAGATAAACTTTCGATACTTCCTGATCTTAGTGATAAACGCGCTATAATCACATTACTGATTATACCATTGGCGGTACAATGGTGGAGTTCCTGGTACCCTGGAGCAGAACCGGGCGGTGGCGGTTATATCGCACAACGAATGCTGGCAGCCAAAAATGAAAACCATGCAATAGGAGCGACCTTCTTTTTTAATATAATGCATTATGCATTACGCCCCTGGCCCTGGATTATTGTAGCACTGGCATCATTAGTGGTATTTCCAGATTTAACAAGTATACAAGATGCCTTTCCTAATATTACAAAAGATAAACTAGGTCATGATTTGGCGTATTCTGCAATGCTTACCAAATTACCAAGTGGATTATTGGGTATAGTTTTAGCCTCTTTGATAGCTGCATATATGAGTACCATTTCTACACAATTAAATTGGGGATCTTCGTATATTGTTTATGATTTCTACAAACAACAAATTAATCCAAATGCTTCTGAGAAGCGATTGGTGGCAGTAGGTAGAATTGCAACAGTAGTATTGATGATCTTTAGTGCGCTTTTGGCATTACTTTTACAAAATGCCTTACAGTTATTTGAAGTGTTATTGGTTTTTGGAGCAGGAACAGGCTTAATATTTATTTTACGATGGTTTTGGTGGCGTATTAATGCCTGGAGCGAAATTACGGCAATGTTTGCTTCTGGAATCATTTCTCTAGTGCTAAAACTAACACCGGTCGGAGTCTATTTTTTTGGAGCCGAAGACGGTATATTTCCGGATTGGTCAGAATTCCCTGTAGTCGTTTTTCTAACCACTATTGCTTGGTTGATAGCTACGTATTTAACTCAACCAGAAAGTAAAGAAGTATTACATGATTTTTATAAAAAGACACAACCAGGAGGGCCTGGATGGCGCCCCATAATTGATAAAGCAAAAGATGAAGAAATTACCTTAAAAAACACCTCAAAAGGTTGGAGTGTGCCTGCTGGTATTCTTGCAATGATACTAGGGTGTGTGTTGATATATAGCATCATGTTTGCCACGGGATATTGGATATATGGACACACGACTTATGCGCTGCTATTAACGTTACTAGCTATTGTTTCTGGATACTTTCTTCTGAAAATATGGAGTAGAATAAAAGCTAATATATTATAAAATATAATTAAAAAAATTATTGAAATAACAAAAGGAAAGATGAACATCAATTATAAACCGGCGGGTCAATTTGAGGAAACACGATTCGAGAAAATACATAACGTAATTTTTAAGAATTCTAATGAAGCTTCTGTAGTAGTGGCTAAAGAAATAGCTAATCTTATAAAAGAAAAATCACAAAAAAATGAACACTGTGTTTTAGGATTAGCAACAGGCTCTTCTCCGATTAAGGTATATGAAGAACTAGTACGAATGCATCATGAAGAAGGTTTGAGTTTTAAAAATGTAATAACTTTCAATCTAGATGAGTATTATCCAATGGATATAGAAAATATACAGAGTTATTACTATTTCATGTATGAACATCTCTTTGATCATATTGATATACTTCCTGAGAATGTTCATATCCCTGACGGAAAAATAAATAGCGAAGACCTTTATCAGTATTGTATTGATTATGAAATGAAAATTAAAGAAGCAGGAGGGTTAGATTTTCAGTTATTAGGTATAGGAAGAACAGGTCATATAGGTTTTAATGAACCAGGATCTCATTATAATTCGGGTACACGAATGATAACATTGGATCATATTACCCGTGTAGATGCGACTCCTTCTTTTTTGGGTATAGAAAATGTTCCTAGAAAAGCTATAACTATGGGGATTGCTACCGTAAGAGCAGCAAAGCGTATCGTATTATTAGGATGGGGGCAGCACAAAGCAGCAATTATCAAAGAAACTATAGAAGGAGATGTTTCTTCTCAAGTACCTGCGACATATCTTCAAAATCACCAAAACACAACTTTTGTGTTGGATACCGAGGCAGGCTCAGAATTAACTAGAAATAAAACACCTTGGTTGGTGAGTTCATTAATATGGACAGAAGTATTAAAGAATAAAGCAATTATCTGGTTATGCGAATTAACAAAAAAGAGTATTCTAAGTCTAACAGATAAAGATTATAACGATAATGGGATGTCTGGATTATTGGTGCAAGAAGGTTCTGCTTATGATTTAAATATTAGAATGTTTAATAAATTACAGCATACTATTACGGGGTGGCCTGGAGGTAAACCAGATGCTGATGATAGTAATAGACCAGAGCGAGCTATCCCAACAAAGAAAAGAGTAATCATTTTTAGTCCACATCCAGATGATGATGTGATTTCTATGGGAGGAACTTTTGACAGGTTAGTTGAGCAAGGTCACGAGGTTCATGTGGTTTATCAAACATCTGGTAATATAGCGGTATCAAACCAGGAAGCTTTAAAATTTGTTGAGGTAAGTCAGAGATTAAATTCAGATTCAACAGTAGCCCAAAAAATTATTAATACGCTGTCTGATAAAAACGAATATATTGTTGATACTATAGAAACAATGAAACTGAAAGGGCTTATCAGAAGAAGCGAATCATTTGCAGCAACACGGTATTTGGGATTAAACGATAGTAATGTTCATTTTTTAGATTTGCCATTTTATGAAACTGGTAAAATAAAAAAAGACAAATTATCAGAAGTAGACATTGCCATTATGTGTAAAATAATAAAAGAAATACAACCACATCAGATTTATGCGGCAGGTGATTTGGCAGATCCACACGGGACTCATAAGGTATGTTTGGATGCTTTATTTGCAGCCTTAGAACAATTAAAAACAGAACCGTATATGAAAGATTGCTGGGTTTGGTTATACCGTGGTGCATGGCACGAATGGGATATTCATGAAATTGAAATGGCTGTGCCCATGAGTCCGGATCAGGTGTTAAAAAAACGACATGCTATTTTTTGTCATCAATCACAAAAAGATGGGGTGATGTTTCAGGGAGAAGACTCAAGAGAATTCTGGATGCGGGCAGAAGAACGAAATAGAGATACTGCACAAAAATACAATGCCTTGGGACTAGCCGATTATGCTGCTATAGAAGCTTTTGTAAAATATGATAGTCACAAAAAGAATCAAAAAAAAGAAGTTTAGCTCTGTATAAAAGCATGATTAACAGGTGTTAACCCGTTATTCTGTTCTTTTTTGATGATATAATTATTTTATTTGGGTTAAAATATTTTTATACATCTCTCCAATAGGAATTTCAATAGTACCAATTTCAATATCGTGTTTTGTATAGGCCGTTATTTTATCTTTATTGATAATAAATGAACGATGAACACGAAGAAAACGAGCATCCAACACTTCTTGAAATGAAGAAATACTAAATTTAACAAGGAGTGATTTATTTTCAGTTCTAATTTTAATGTAGTTTTTTACACTTTCTACAAATAGAATATCATCAAACTGTACTTTGACCTGCTTTCTGTCTGCTGTTACAAAAATATAGTTCTTGCTCTGTAATGTTTCTGAAGAAGCTTGTATTTCAATTTTGTGGTATTGTGAAGCTAAAAACTTTTCTATTGCTTTAAAAAACCTGCCGAATGTTATTGGTTTTACTAAATAATCAATAGCATTTAATTCAAATCCTTCAACAGCATACTCTCGGTAGGCAGTGGTGAAAATTACTTTAGGTTTTTGAAAGAGGTTTTTATAAAAATCCGTTCCCAATAAAACAGGCATTTCAACATCTAAAAAAAGTAAATCTATATGTTCTGAATTTAATATATTAATTGCCTCTATGGCGCTTTTACAAGAAAAAACAACTTCAAAATTATCAATTTTTGCAACATGATTTTCAATGAGTTGTCTTGCTAATTTTTCGTCATCAATTATCAAACACTTGTACATTTTTAATGTTTTTTGAGTTTTAAATTTACTGAAAAACTTTTCGACGTTTCTTCAATTTTTAAATCGTAAGCATCAGGATATAATAAATTAAGTTGTTGTTCTACATTGGTTAAACCTATTGATTTTTTTTGAATTAATTTTTCTACTGTTGACAAAGGCTTAGTATTAAAAATATTGAAAATTATGTGCTCTTTTTCAGAAGATAAATCAATTTTTACAGCTGCCATTTTTAGTTCCTGACTTACACCGTGTTTAAAAGAATTTTCTATAAATGTTAATAGTAATAAAGGTGCTATTTTAATATTTTCGATTATTGAGTTATTAAACGACACCAAAACTCTATCTTCATAACGCACTTGTTCTAATGCTAAATAATTTTCAATAAGTTCAATTTCTTTTTGAATATGCACAAATTTTTTATCACTACCATATAACATATAGTCTAATATATCTGAGAGTTTTTCAATGATTTCTGGTGCTTTATCAGATTTTTCTACAGACAACACATACAGGTTATTTAGCGTATTGAATAAAAAATGAGGATTTAGCTGATGCTTCAACGCTTTTAATTCTACTGCCCTTTTCTGTTCTCTAATTTTCGAAAGCTTGTACTGGTTTTCATAAAACCTTAACCCCACCAAAAAGAATAATGGTTGTAAATAAAACAGTGGCAAATGAAAGAAAATAGTTTTTAAATCAAAGACACGTTCCCAAAACGTAAGATATCCGTTTTTATCTAAAAACACTTTATAGCAATCAGGATATGCTTTTTCAAGAAAAGACATTCTTATAGAAACATATAAAAAATTAATAAAGAAAAATAACACTATAATTGAAGCGATAAGTTTAACAATACTCTTGTCTTTTCGATAATTAGATACAATAAAATATAATATTGTATAAGCAATTATAATCTGAAAAACCACGTGAAAAAAATAGGTTACTATAATTTCTTCAGTAGTATTAAATCGTTCTCTTGAGGATGTTGTGTAGAACAAGAAAACAACAATCCAAAATAGAGTGTGTTTATAAACGGGTAGGTTAAATATTTTAAAAAAACGCTTCATTTTCAACTCATAAAAATACAACAAAGCCGCCTATATATAATAATTTGTGTACGAACAAGTAAAATAAGAATACAAACAAGCTTATACGAGTTACAAATATGTTTTGGGGTTTATGTACACTAAAACTCATGTCTTGTCCTCTTTTTAAAATCACTGCTCAATTGGACTGTAGTTTTGAACTACAAAATAAATACAATTATGAAAGCTATTTTAGTTTTAGTAGTAATTACTGCTTTTTCGGTACAATTATGTACTTCACAAAAATCAAGTTTTACAAAGTCATTAAAGAATCCAAAACTGATAAAACTGTGGGAAACCGATACCGTTTTAAATGATTTAGAATCTGCTATTTATGACAAAAGGAATACTATACTTTATGTTACAAGCATTAATGGACATTGGATGAAACCTAACGGAAAAGGGTTTATAAGTAAAGTTGATATAAACGGAAAAATCAAAAACCATAAATGGATTGATAACATCGAAGGACCAACAGGAACAGCTATTTACAAGGATAAGTTATTTGTTGCAGATTTTGATACTGTTTTAGAGATCGATATAAATACATCAAAAATAGTTAAGAGACATAAAATTGAAGGTACAGAACGTATCAATGATTTAACATCAAGCGAAGATGGAGCTATCTATGGAAGTGGAACAAAAAGCGGAAAATTATTCGTCCTAAAAGATGGAATAGTAACCATTTTAAAGAATGATTTAGAATGGCCAAACGGAGTGTTATATGAAAAAGGGAATATCCTCATTGGCCTGGGAGACAAGACAATTAAGAGCTATAACTTAAAAACCAAAACCTCAAAAACAGTAACAAAAGACATATCAAACCCAGATGGAATTATAGCCATTGGTAATGACGATTATTTAATTTCGAGTTGGGAAGGAATGATACATTATGTAACTAAAAATGGTGATAAAACCATGCTTTTGGATACTACGAAAGAAAAAGTTAATTCTGCCGACATTGCCTACATCCCCGAATTAAAAATGGTATTAGTACCTGCTATGTTACAACATAAATTAACTGCTTATCGACTTATAGATGAAAACTAAACTATTCATTTTTTTAACGGTCATCGGTTTCTATTTCTGCGGATATGCTCAAAATAAAACAATTCCTTTTTCTGTAGAATCTGTAAAAATTGACGGAAAATTGAATGAACCTATTTGGCAAAATATTCAAATGTTTACAGATTTTAATAATTATTACCCTAACGATGAAGGTAAAGTATTAAACAAAACAGAAGTGAGGGTATTTCATGATGGTAAAAATCTCTATATAGGTGTTGAATATTACGATACGACATTACAAAGTAAAATTAGCACATTAAAGCGTGATAATCATGGAGATGCTGTTGTAAGTAGTGATGCTTTTGGAATTATACTTGATCCATTCAATAAAGAAAATAACGGCTATTATTTTACACTGAACGCAGCAAATACACAAGTAGATGCGCTGGTAGACTTTAACGGAACAGACTACAATTTTAATGAAAGCTGGAATGCCATTTGGTATTCGCAAACTTCGGTTGAAGGAACTAAAAAAGTATATGAAATAGAAATTCCGTTTAAAGCATTAAATTTTGATATAAATAACAATACTTGGGGAATTCAATTCTTCTATAGAGATTTTAAAACAAATTTATGGATGACATATACCGATATGTCACGTAACTTTTTTCAGTTTGATTTACGTTTTACAGAAGATGTGACTATTGAAAATTTACCCAAAACCAATACTTCAAAATTTATGTTAGTGCCTTCGGTAGCGTATAATTACGAAAAAGATGTCCCTAATAATACAGATGAATCTACCTTTAAACCAAGCATAGATGCACAGTATAATATCACGTCTTCATTACGATTAGATACGACTATTAATCCTGATTTTTCGCAAGTAGATGTTGACCAACAAGTAGTTAATTTAACCCGTTTTGCAGTTAATTTTCCAGAACGAAGAAATTTCTTTTTAGAAAACAGTGATTTGTTTAATAATTTAGGAGCCTTTGGTGTCAATCCATTTTACTCTCGAATAATCGGCGGAACGACCGATATGCAATTTGGATTAAAACTTTCGGGAAATGTTTCGCCTAATACACGTATCGGAATTTTAAATGCTCAAACCGAAAAAGCCGATGGAAACGACGCACAAAATTATGCTGTTGTGGTGGGTCGACAAAAATTATCAAGAGCTTTTACAACCACAGCATATTGGATAAACAGACAACAAACCAACAGATTTGATTTTAAGAACGATTACAACCAAGTTTTTGGCTTGAACTTAAATTACAAATCAAAAAACAATTTATGGTCAGCACAGACGAACTACGGAAAAAGCTTTAGCAATAATATCAATTCAAACAATAACTTTTTCAATATCGAAGGACAATACAACACACGAAAAACTTATGTTAAAGGTGCATTTAAAACGGTAGACAAAAACTTTATAGCCGATGTTGGTTTTACACCAAGACTTTATAATTATGATGCCATAAACAACCTGGTCATTCGGGATTCGTATTTAGATTCTTATTTCGTTTTTCAAAAAAATTATTATCCAATAAAATCTAATTCTATAGATCGTTTTCGTTATTTGTCGGTAGTAAATGATACGTTTTGGAATAGCAAAGGCACACTTACCGAGATGTCTACAGTATTAGGTAATTCAGTCTGGTTTAAGAAGAATTTGTCATCTTTATTTTTCAATTTGACACATAATTACTTCAATCTTCAATACGGATTTGATATTTTAAATAGTGGTAATCCTATTCAACCAGATATTTACAATACTATTGATGCTAAAATTGGATACGATAACCGTTCAAGTAATAAAAACTTCTATTATGCAACGGAAGTTTTTCATGGCGGATATTTTAATGGAAAAAGAAGTGGTTTTGAAACTGTTTTAGGATATCGACTTTTACCTTTTGCGCAGTTAAACATTAATTATTCATTGAATCATATTGATCTTAAACATCTAGGAAAAGACACATTTCATTTAGCGCGTTTTACAGGTGAAGTATTTTTTAGTAATCGTTTGAATTGGACAACCTATGTGCAGTATAATACTCAACAAAATAACTTCAATATCAACAGTCGTTTACAATGGGAATATAAACCTTTATCATATATCTATTTTGTCGTTACCGATAACTTCAATAAACGTATCTCAAGAACAAATTGGGGTGTGGCATTTAAAGCCAATTATCGTTTTGATTTTTAAATTATAAGGCTATAATAATTAGGTTAATACCAACCGATATGATCAATAACAAGTTCTATCTGGCATATAAAGAACAATAAAAAAGAACAGATGAAATCTAGAAAATTAGTAAGTATAAGCATTGCACTAATATTTTTAATAGTAAGCATAACAGGAGTTTTAATGTATATAAAACCTTATTACAAAATTACGGCATCAATGCATACAGTTTTTGGTTTTCTATTTTCGATTTTGGTAGTTTTTCATATCACCAACAATATAAAGCCATTAAAAATGTATAGTATAAATTCAAAGAATAACTTTTTGAATGTTCGTTTTATCACATTACTTTTTATTGCAGGAATTTTGTTCACAGGATTGTTATTTAATGTTTCTGGATTTAACAAAATTTATGATTTCGGAAATGAATATCGTAATAGTCTACAAGGAAAAGAAACGTTAGAAGACGGAACGCAAAGTATTAACATAAAAAATGAAATTAACGAAGTTACGGTAGAGATAGATGTAAAAATAGGGGACGCATTTCGTTATGCAATGATGGTAATTTGGGTAGAAGATATAGACGGAAATTATATTGAAAGTTTATTTGTACCCAAATCTATTGCAACAAGCAAGTATGTAAATGGTAAACCAGACAAAAACGGAATTTGGAAACCCGCTATTGTTCGTCGTCCAGAATCGCTACCATATTGGTCGCACAAAAGAGGCATTAGAGCTTCTGACGGATTATTTATTCCTTTAAGAAAAGCTTACGATATCGATGCTGTTTCTGGTGCAACTCCAACCTATGATTTCATCATTAATTCTAAAGCGAAACTTGGAAAATTGAAAAAGTTTAGAGTTTTAATGGAGGTCAATCAATCATTTAACTGGAACAAATATTATAGTAAAGATCGTTTTCCAAATGATAGTATTTATAGTGGTTCAGGTAGAGTTGGTCAACCTGCTATTGTTTATGCAGTTGATGTAGATTTAGATAAATTTGGGCTGTCTAAGAACTTTTTATTCGAGCCAATTGGGCATAGTCATCATTCAGGAAAAACAGATGAGTTGTTTACTGATATGTCTAACATCACAACAGCATTAGATATTATTGATAGAGGTATTGTAAAAATTGTTAAATAATAAAATTGAAGATATGCTAACTTATCTCGATTCTACTTTAAATTCTCTTGAACCTGAAAAAAGAAGAAATATTAGAAAAAGTAAAGAAGATTTTCAAAAGCAAACCTTTTCCTATATAGCTAAATAACGAATTTAAATTTTTTAATACTGATTATTGGCAATTTATAATCTTAGTATTATTTTACAAAAATCAATAATCCCTTGTAAAAACTAGTTTTCACAAGGGATTTTAATTAGTAGTGACCCCAGAGGGAAAGAATTCAAATTTTTTAGAAGAAGATATTGCCTTAATCATTAGACTATCAGTCAATTTAAAAAATCATTATTTGACATGATATTTATACTTATTCATTAAAAAGCTCTATTCTTTCATTATCATTTATAATAAAATCTGAATCTTAAGACTTATAACCCAAAGGTCACAGATTCGAGTCCTGTTCCTTGATATCGTATAACATCTTGAAATTAAAAAAGTTATTTTGTTTATAGAGATCTCTTTTGCAAAACTATTACGAAAATTGATAGAATTTTATTCTAAAAATATGATTTCTGAATCAAAACTTACACCTTCTATAATAAGTTTTAGAGGTTTTGTAAAAATTGTAGGGCTATTACTATGTGTTAAAGGGAATTTGAAAAACCAATTAGAATTAGCACCTCTACAATTATCTAGTGGACCGATGAATTCAATGCCCTCTAAAGCATAGAGTTCATTGTACTCTCCATAATTATACAAATCATCTACCTTATTAAATACAGTATTATTAACCACATTACCGTTTTTGTCTTGCCACTGAAAGCTGTCCACTTTTCTTATTTTGATCCCACAAAAGTTCTTAGGAAGAATAATATTTCCATTATTATCAAAGTAATGGTACATAGAATCATTACTTCTCAATGCATCTCTATGAATACTTATCCGAGGAGTCTGGATATCATCAGGAGCGTTGGTGAAGTCGACAATGATTCTATTATTATCGTTTATACTTATATAATCAGGGATAACGTCTTCATTTTGGGTAGAACCTCCACCTCCAGTAGAACCTCCAGAAGAATCTGTTCCTGCTTTATCCATCATAAAATCAAATTCATCAAGTTTCATAGCATTTTTTACCCGTATTCTATAAGATCTTTTTTTTGATGCATTTTTATAAAAACTATATGCTTTGGTTTTGTTTGCGGGTATTTCAATACCTTGTTGGATTGACACTTTAATTGGTTTCCAAACACCATCTTTTTTAAATTCGAAATACAATACTGGGCCACGATATGCTGTGCAGGGAGGACTATCACAAATAATATTAGGAAGATAATGATCATTGTTTGAATTCTGAACAGATCTAGCACATATTTTTCCTCTCCATTTTTTAATATTGTTAAAAGTAGCCGAATACCGATATCTCTTCCCTTTTTGACACATATCATCAGAAAGGTTATTGCAGTCATTTGTAAAACTGGAATATGTAAGTGGTTTTTTGTCTAATTTTACAAATTCTGGGTTTCCTAAAAATCCTCCAGCAATAGCACTGGTAAAATTACTGTTTTTGCACGCAATCACAGGGCTAGGCGTAGGGTTTTCGAACCCTTTAGTATATTTTTGAACCTGATTCCTTGCCCATCCCTGAGGTTTGGAAGAGGTTTTGCCCAGAACCTGATTCATCTGTAAAAATGCTGGAACTACATCTTCAGGTTTGGATAATGCCCAAAAAATTTCTGCTTCGGATAATTCTTTTCCCGTAATAGCAATAATGTTTTCGAGAACCGAGCAATTAGAACAATTGCTCTCTTCGAGAATAAAAACCTCATCTATTTCATGTTTGAAGAATGAAATTTTATTTTCGTTTTCTAGAGTTATCGAAACATTTTGATCCCCCTCAAGAGATTGTCGTATAGTATCTTCTCTCATTACATCGGCTTTTTCACATGAAAGGAAACCAAGTATAACTAACATAAAAATAATGTCTATGATTTTAATTGTTTTCATAAGTGTTTGATTTTAAAAGTTAATATTTATAAAAGATTACCGGTAATACGTTTGTTTATTTCCACCATAATGCTGCAAATCGATGCTTAGACCCTTCACCATAACCAGTTATCGATTTTAGATCATAGTCTTTTTTAGTGTTCTTTTCGAAAGTTTCTAAATATTTTATTGGCCCCTTACCAACGACGTACCTGTATTTCTGCTGCTGCTTTATAAAAATGGCAGTACAATAGTTTTTACCTTTATGAGTATAGGCATTCACAGATACAGGAATCATTCCTTTATTTTCCATATCGTCTATTGTTGGTTTCAGATTTGATATAAGTAAAGAATACTTCACTTTCCAATTAGAATTTGGTGCTTTCTTAAATGAGGCTGCAAATATTTCATTTCTGCAATCTTAGCTACAAGTGCTATCTGGGGCAATATTTGTACATAGGTTAATTATAAATTTTATTTACAATTTTAATATCTCTACCACTAAGCGCATCTCTTTGAACAGAAAATGTACTTCCGTCCTTTTTTACAATAGTAGGCAATCCATTTTTAGAAAAGTAATAAGACCCATACATCATAATAGATTTAAAATTAAATTTATTATTTCTTACTGCTGAAGGGGCTTGAGGATAAAAATTACCTAAGGCATATAATTTTATATTTTGATAATTTACAGTGATGTAATCATTATATTTAGGATGCGACTGTTCATGGAATAAACCAATAGCATGCCCTATTTCATGGATAGTATTTCCTCTGGTACAAGCATCAGCTAAAAATATACTTTGGACACCTCCTGTTTTTCCCAATGCTGACTTACATACATCATCGCTTCTACGAAAACGAATATAATCTACTTGATTATCTCTTAAAACAAACCTAAGTTTAGTATAAGTTTCCCAGTGAGCTATAGCTGAAAGAATTCGATTTATATTTGGCAAATTATTGTCAATGGTATAAGGGATTTCATAGCTATTTCCTACTTTAGGCCAATGTTTTGATACCATATTTGTTATGGTTCCTTTAACATTGACATTATTAGATTTTTTTATTTGTTCTTTAGACAATATAATATCTCCTAGTTCATATTGTCCGTCAATTTCTTCGAATGTAACATCTTTACCGAAATATTTCTGAGTAACTTGTTTTCCTCTTAGCGAACCTGTATAGATTTCTGGTGTGGCAGGAGAATTTAATGAGCTTTCAGCCACATCATCGGGTATATGCTCTTTTTGGCAACTTATGTACATAGAAATGAGTATGATTGTTGAGATTATGAGAAGGTATTTGTTCAACTTTGAAATGATTTTTGATTTTTTCATGATTTTTGATTTTATCGTTTATAATCAGTTTGTGGTAATACATTTATTTATGCCTTGGGCTAAAAACAGAACCTATTCCTGAGGCAACATTCGTTTTCATAGGTAGATTTCCATCTCCTGGTATTTTAGCCCAGCCACCAGATACTTTGGCTTGAATCCCTTTCTTATTTCCTACAACCAGAGAATATCCTTTTACTTTATTGAATAGTTTCTGATGAATTATTTCATTAAATAAAGCGTCATTGAATACAAAAGGTACTACTTCAATCTCTCTTGTAGCATTATCCAGACATTTGATGGTTTCTGTATTATATGCATGGGTAAATGCGATACATCCGCATAATAGCGTTAGTATTAGAGTTATTTTTTTCATTTTATTATATTCTTAAAAGTTCTGATTTAATGAAGTTGTTGTAATTGCACTTTCACTCAAAGCAATCTTTAATAAATTCGATTAAGGGTGGAGTAATGATCATTTCATTTTTTTCACCAATAGCACTATTAATTTCAGAATGTGTATAAACACTTCCATCGACTTGAGAAACCGAAATTGAAGCATTTTTCAATGCTTCAATAAACTGATTTGCAACTGCTTTTCTCTCATCAGATCCTCTTTTGGCAATAAAGAAATTTGGGTAAGAAGTATTATGTATCAGATTATGTATGGGTGAGGCATCTATATATTGAGATTGATTTACTCCAAATGCGTTAATATATAGTCTATTTTCATATTTGTTACCCACTATTTGTTCTAAAACATCATACCCTTCTGTGTCTATAGAAGCTACTCCTTTAATAATAGAAGATGATATCCCTTGTTTTTCTAAAAAACTTTTATTTGTACCTGTTAGCGATACCAAATGAGCACCGGCACTATGGCCCAAAAACGCTATCTTCTCAGGATTTCCTCCATATTGATCAATATTATCATAAACCCATTCTATAGCATCTGCTACATCGTTATTGTGGTCTGGATATTTTACTCTGTTTATATTAAATAATTGATAGGGAAATGGGCTAAGTCTATAATTAAGGCTTATAAAAAGCCAATTTTGCGATTGAAACAAGGATACTTTCTTCTCGATGTTATTTTTTTTATCACCTAAACACCAACCGCCACCATGAACATAAATGACAATTGGCTTTTTCTTATCTGTGTCTTTAGTATAATAGATATCCAAGCTTAAAAGATTCGGATCTACCCCATTAATAGATTTGTATTCAATGGTTTTTTCTTTATTTAATGAGTTATCTGCAAAGACATATTTAAATTTTGAAGATTCATCAAATGCAGTATTATCATCCTTATCACAAGAGCATAATAACAGAATACCATAAGCTAATAGTATAAACATTTTTCTCATAATGCTAAATTTTAAAGAGTTATGACTTAATAAAACTGATGGGGATGGGTTATTTCAAAAAAAGAAATCTCAATTTTTATATAAATAATGTACGCAAGCTAGTGAATATGAAGTGTAGTGTATTGTACTCTGGTTACCAAAACCTGTACTGTAGTTACATGTGCAGGAAAGTATAATAAAATAAGGGCGTAAGAGAATTAATTTCTGTATTCTGAAGGGGTTTTTCCGAATTCCTTTCCATAAACTCTGGTAAAATACGCAGGATCTTTAAAGCCAGTTTGATAAGAAATTTCTGCAATGGTTAGTTCCTTTTTACTCAATAACCTCTTAGCTTCTTGTAATCGTACACTTCTAATAAGTTTGGTAGGAGACATATTTGTTATGTTTCTAACCTTTCTGAATAAATGTACCCTGCTGATATTTAATTGATCAGCTAACTGAGGAACACTAAAGTCATCATTATCCATATTTTTATGCACGATCTTAATAACTGATTGTATAAAGGCATCAATATTTTTATGATTAGAATTTGGGCTAAAATCTCCTTGTTGGTATTTTTCTCGTAATTTATTTTGGGTATCAATTAAATGATTTACTCGTATCAACAATTCTTCTCGATCAAATGGTTTAGTAAGATAGGCATCTGCACCAATTTTTAGTCCCTCTAATTGGTTATCCTGACTTGTTTTTGCGGTTAATAAGATAAGAGGGATATGGTTAGTAGCTAGATGTTCTCGAATCGCACTCCCTAATTGTAATCCATTCCATTCTGGCATCATTACATCAGAAATAACTAAGTCTGGGATATGTTTCTGGCACAATTGCCAGGCATCACGGCCATTGGTTGCAGTAAGCAATCGGTACGTCGGTGCTAAACAAAATCTAATATATGCCGTAACCTCCTGATGGTCCTCGGCAATAAGGATTAAGGATTTAGACATTTCTTCTAAGACTTGAACGCTTGTTTTTATTATACCTTCTGGTTCATGAGTTATTTTTGTTCCTGGGATCAGTACCTTAAAGTCGCTTCCCTTCCCTTTTTTACTTTCTACGGTAATTTCTCCACCCATGAGTTCTACCAACTCCTTAGTCAATGCCAATCCTAAACCTATTCCTTTAATTCCACCTGTTCGCTCTTGGGCAAAAGAATCAAATAGATGGGGCATGAATTCAGCAGATATCCCTATTCCTGTATCACTTACACAAAGTTGAATCATAGGTTGTGGCTTAGCATCTATAAAATCAACAGTTACTATTACATTTCCTCCTTTTTTCGTATACTTAATAGCATTAGATATCAAGTTTGCTGTAATTTTCTGCCATTTATCTTCGTCATAGGAAGTATACAGGGTATCCTTGGATGTAAAAAACTGAAGTTGTACTTGATTAGATGCAGCTAACGAAGAAAAAGACTTTAATATATAACGTTGAAAAGCAATAAAATCTCCAACAGTATTTTGTATTGTTAGTCGATTCTTTTTCATTTGGGCAATTTCCAAGATCTGGCCAACCTGTTTTGATAAGTGATTGGTTTGATTTTGTATCTGTGTAAAATGTGTGTCAAGTTGATTATTGAGTCGACCGGGTAATTTATGTTTCATTTGATCTACGGCGCCTAATATAACGGTTAAAGGAGTTCTAAACTCGTGTGCAATCTGAGTAAACCATCGTGTTTTGGTTTGCGATAGCTCTTTAAAATGTATTTTTTCGGAGACTGCTATTTTTCTTCGTAATTGCAAACCATATCCTGTAAATAGTAGTATGGCTATACATAATACATATAATGAGTAGGTTAAATTTGTTTGATACCACGGAGGAATTACCCGAATATGAATTGGATCATGAACGCTACGCCAACTATCATTAACATCAAATGCTTCTGCTAGTAACTTGTAGGTACCTTTAGGCACATTGGATATAATAATTGTCCCACTTTTTTGAATTGGTAGCCAATCTTTATGATACCCCTCTAGTTGAAACCGATATCGAACATTTTGTGGTTCTTTGTATGTTAGTGCAGAAAATTGATACGTAATACTTTGATCTTTTGATGTAACCTTAATAGGGTTCTCTTTTGAAGCTCCTTCTGAAGGGAAACGAAAAACTTGTAGTGTATCGGATTGATGTTTGGTATAGGACAACCACTTTAAATTAGGTTTAATTTTAGGCCGTTGTGTGACTTGATCTGGATGAAAATATTGCACCCCACTAGTACTTCCCATCCAAATATATCCTTTTTCATTCTGAAAAACGGAACTTAATAACATAGAATTATCATACAAACCATCTCTTGTAGTATAGGTGCGATATTCATTGTTCTCCGGTTCAAAAGAAGTAATTCCATTACTGACCGTACTTAACCAAAGAGTTCCATTTTTATCACTGGTTACATTTAGAATTTTATCATCTGGCATTTGATCATTTCTTATAAACCGTTGAAATTGTTCTCGCTGGGGATCAAAACAATTTAACCCTCCATCTGTTCCTATCCACAGTTTTCCATCATTACTCTGATGAATGGATTGTATCAAATTAGAGCTTATACTATAAGGGTCGTCTTTGTCATAAAGAAACTGTTGATATTTAGGGGGTCTGTTTTTATCAAGAGTACTAATATTTGAGATTTTGATAAGCCCTTCACTCATAGTTCCTATCCATAAATTATCAATATTATCTATTAGCATATCTATAATACGAAGACCGAGGTCAACACCGTTCTTTTTTAGAGAGACTGCAAAATAATCCTGATCTTTTAGATCATAGGCCACCATATAATTCCATTCGGCAATCCATAGCCGCTTATTTTTATCTTCTACGATTCGCCAACAGCTAATAGATGGTAATGTTATAGGAATCTTCTCAACAGATTTAGTATTTGTATCTATTTTCAGCAATGATATTATCTTAGCACTTTTAGTGGGAATTGCATAAAGAAAATCATCACTAGTACAGTGCATCGCTATTATTCTGTCTTTGTAGATCAATTGAGGTTTTTCCATGGTTTCTTTTTTCCATACATATAAACCTTCTGAGGTTGCAAACCAAACTTGCTCATTGCACTCCACAATTTCTCGAACCCCTCCTAGAGTTATTCCCAATTTCTCTAACATTGGATGTCTAAAGGTTTTATGTGGAATAAGCTGAAAAACTCCAAGATTAGTCCCTATCCAGTAATTATCTTCCTTATCCTGAAACATACAATGAGCATTTAACCTATCCGAAAGATTAAAATTTAATAAAGAAGATAGTTCAAAAGATTCTTGTAATTGAAGGTCATGAGAAAATCTCCATATCCATTGCCCTCCGTTAACCCAAATCTGATCAGCTTTATCCTGAAAGATAAATGGTTTGCTATATGTAGTGGGAGCAAATGTGGTTTTAAATGACAAATTCTCTTGATACCATGTATTCTTTATTTCTTTGAGAAGATATAAAGTATGATCTGCAAAAGCGAGAATACTATCTTTTTGTATCCTGAAAACAGCTGTAACATTTTTATCTTTTAACAGTGGTAATTGATACGTGCTGTCTTTTTCTACAATGAATATTCCTTTTGGTGTTGTCAGCAAAGGAGTAGCACCGCTAAATACAGAAATATCCGAGACTCTGTATTTATACAACTGTTTTAGATTTTTAGATTCGGGATTATAACAAAAAGCACCGCTTGAAGAAGAAATCCAAAGGTTTTCCCCTTCATCTTTAGCTAATTTATTAATAACAACAATTTCTTCTTCGATTTTAGACTGAGATAATGGACTGGAAAACAGTTCTAAGTACGGATCCATTTGATTTAAACCATTGCCATGAGTACCTAAAAAGAATTGTTTATTCTTAAGTTGAATGACTGACCTCACCCAATTAGCGCCAAGACTCATAGTGTCGCCTGGACGATAGGTATAGGCTGTAAAATCTTCACCGTCAAATCGATTTAATCCGTTCTGAGTAGCACACCAAATGAAACCATCTTGATCTTGAAAAATTTCTGATATCCAGTTATTCGACAAGCCATTGAAAATATCGTAGTGTCTTACATAGTATGAATTTTGCTCTTGAGAAAAAACTTCTGAACAATGCATCAAAAAACATACACTAAGTACTAATAATATATTGATCCATTTCATTTAGTTTAATTAATTATTAGGTATATACGATAAACCCGTTAAATGAAGAGAATAACAATAATTAAATTAATTATTATTTGTTTTATATACAAAACGGTATGAGATCAAATCTAGAAACACTTTTTTTAAATTACAAAGGGTAAATACCCCATATTTATGCGCTCTTTGCCTGTTCAAGAAATTGCAACTTGTGGCCGTGATTGTGAAAATGATCGAGTTCAAACTTCTAAAACAAATCGTGCAATAATGATACCATGCTCTGTTTTTAAGTATAGAAATGTATCAAAAACAAAAAAAATCCTTGCAAACACTAGTATTTACAAGGGACTTTAATTAGTAGTGACCCCCAGAGGGATTAACTAAAGTTGATCCCGTTCAGCTATCCTTTGCAAATACCAAGCTATCTTAAGTGCTCAAATTCAGTAATTTATCCTAATTTTAAAATCAAAAACTATATGTCATACTGTTAAATATTTTTAGTACTATTCTAATGAGTGTCATTTCGTTTGGAACGTGTTTCTAAGAACACATAATTATCAAGGATCATTCCCAAAAAGTTATGTTTAGGCAAAAACCGGAGTTATGTTAGGCATATCTAATGCTATGTATGACGAAAATAAAATGTGATTAATGGAAACGAACATTCATACAGAGCAAGAACATAAAAAAGACTAAATTCTTAATCATACTAATTTTGAAAAAGTATTTGAGTTTTTTCAGGGGTATGTAATTGAGTCGTCACCCTGAACTTGTTTCAGGGTCTTATAAGTTGCTTTTATTCAACAACTCTGAAGCACAGTCTTAGTATAGTTCAAAATAAGAGTTATTTACAAAACCTTATGACTTAACTCAAAATCCCGATGTGGATGGTTGGAAAACTCTGGTATATTTCTGCGCCAACCATTCTTCAGAGTAGAATTTCGCCCTATATTTCTTTCTCCTAGACCCTTCTAGTCTACCCCATTTTTGAATTCCCTTTTGTGAGTATTTATCTCTATGAATTGAGGATTAAGCAATATCCTGCATAAGTATTGTAACTTCGCTAATTGATGCATTTAGGTAAAGTGCTAATAGTGTTGGAGCCTCATTTTCATTCCCATTATTTTGCATAATATTGTGAAGCCCTGATGATAGAAACGCTAAGGTATTTTTTACCCCTGACAATGCGCCTATGCATAACCCAAAACTATCTTGAGTCATTTTAATCTGATCTCGAGATGCTTGTAATCCTTCAAGCTGCGCCTTACTCTTCGATGCCTTTTTACTAGCATTACTTGCTTTGGTACTCCACGACGTAAAAAGTCCTGTTGCAGTGGCCAAGCCTGCTAATCCAAAGGGGCCAAGTGCCAAAAAATAATAGCGTTCCTTTTCATATTTTTTTGCCTTATCCTTGGCTTTTTGAGCTTCGACCCTAATCTTAGCATCTTCAATTTCTAATGCTTTAAAATGCTTATGTAATTCTTGTGAATAAGAAAAAAAATGTTCTTGAATAATGTAATTCTTTTTTAACTCTTCGTTAAGACAATGATTCGCTTCAAATACCATCTTATCAACCCTGGATAGCAATAACAAACATTTTTCTTTATCGGTATAGACCATTGATAATGCTTGTAACAAATCATTATGTATAGATTTTGCTTGTTTTTGTAACAATTTTTGAACATTCTGAATTGAAGAAACGCTTTCATCAATAATGAGCAATGCTTGTTGTTTGATTTTTTCAGATTCAACTGGTAATGTTTCCCCTTTACTAAGTTGAACTTGGTACTCCTTAATTACGTTAACAAGCTGTGATAAATACCCTTTTACCATTTTGATTTCTATGAATAAGTTTAATTATACTAAATTGAGTAAAGAGGTTGCCTAACCTATATGAATTATTTAAGTAGACAACCTCTTTGGGTTAAATCATACCAGTTCTTATATGAAATTACCGAAATATGAATTGAATTATTTTTGGTTCAGACGAAAAAGAAAATTTAGGGATAGCAGCGCTATCGATGCATTTTATTTTGAAGCATGTACTAAAAAGAAACGATTTTAGTCGGTAATTTCATTTGAGAAAAGGTATTATTACTAGCTTACCTTCTCTAGGTAATCAATAACGGTTTCTCCTTCTGGCAAGGTAATGGTCACAACACCCGCCAATTGTTGGGTAATCGTTGTTATAGTGTCTTGTAAATCCGCTATTTCATTATTAGCACTATTTAAAAAGAAAGTTCTAGCCTCATCAGTACTAGTGATACCATTTGTTAAATCATTGATCAAACGGTCTAAATTTACTGATACATCCTTCCAAATAGTCGTCATTCCTTCAGACGCTTCTGCTGCGATTTTAGCTTGATCTGATAGACTGTCCATTACAGATTCGATACCTCCCAATAGCAAGATTTCTTGTTCCAATGTTGCTTTAGATTGAAATAAACCGTTTTTTTGATTGTATAAATCCTTCAATTCTATAATAGAAGCAGCCAGTAAAGCTCCACCTGCAGCTACAGTAACAACCCCTCCAGCAATCAGTTCGGCTCCAACGGGCGAAGCAATAGCACCCATACCAATCATCACGGCTCCCCCTGCAATAGCAATCCCTTCACCAACAATGGCTGAAATTTGCGCATTGATACTACGATCGATAGACTTAAGTTCATCAGATATATCTGCTAGCTCTCCTTGGTCCCCTGAGATCATTTCATTTGCTTTTTGTGCTAATTCATTAAATGCAATGGCATCTGCTTTTAGTCGAATACTTAAATCATTTAACCCTTGTACTATGGTTTCACTATTTCTACGGTTATTCTCAGTGAGGCCTTTAATTACCGTAAGTACAGATAACCATTGATCTACGGTAGCCCCCTCTGGTAAGGTAACAGGTACCACACGATAGACTGTAAAATAACTCTTAAGGTCAGATAGCGAGCTGATGATTTTAGGGTTTATGTCATTTAAGTAACTATTGGCACTTTCTTTAGCGTTCTCAATACTATCATTTATACTATTCTGTATACCTACTAAATCTTCAGATGAAGAAAAGTCTAAGTTCGGTTGCTGTAAAATAGAGTTACAATAACTCTGTAATACAAGACCATTTGTAGTCGTTTCTTTTTGTGAGGTTTCTATATTTTTTATATGATTTCTTAAAATTTCCATGACTTTGTTTTTAGTAATTAAAAAATTCTCTAGGCAGCCGTTGCTTGCTCTGCTAAATGCACTGCATATTCCCCAACATTCATATCTTCAGCACTAACGCTTACATTTACACCTGCCATTTGTTGTTTTATCAAACTAACATCTTCAAGAATGAATGGAATGGTTTCATTTGCAGCTGTTAAAAATAATTGTCTAACACTATCGGTACTAATAATACCATTTTGAAGATTAAGAGACAGATTATCTAAATCACTATTAATAGAAACCCACGCATTTTTCATTTGGCTGGTAGCTGTCACTGCTTCTGAAGCTCCAAAACCTAAAGAACTATAGCCACTTTTAATCCCTTCGGCTAAGTTGACCTCACTTGTTAGTGAAGATTTTTGTTGTAACACTGAAGCTTTTGCATCATAGAGACCTTTAAGCGTAAGAGCACTGGCTACGGTACCTCCTATACCTGTCACTGTAACGGCCACACCACCAGCAATTAATGGGATAGACCCTCCTGCCGAAAAAGGAGTCCCAATGGCTCCTACACCAATCATAACTACTCCACCTACAATGGCTAGTCCGCTAATAACAGTGCCAGCAATGGTGCCTGCAATTTGTTTATCAAGATCTTTAATATTTTTATCTAAAGAGGCTAACATACCGTTGTTACCCCCAACGATAGCGTTGAGGTCATTAATCGTTTTATTAAAAAATGCCACATCTGTATTTATATTCGAATTTAAATTCCCCAAGTCTATGATAACGAGATCACTGGCTTCAATAAAGGTATCTGTTTGACTTTTCATAGCTTGTAAAATACTTAACCATTGTGCTTCGGTAGCATCAGGTGGAAGGACTGTAGGTACCGCTGAATACAAATTATAGAAATTCGAAATACTACTAATATTACTTATAATATTATTCTGGATACCATTAAGATAGGTTTTCGCATTGTCTTTAGCGTTTTGCAACCCATCATTTATATTAGTTTGGATCTTTGATAAATTGGTGAATTCTGAAAAATCAACAAAAGGTTGTTGTAAAATGCTATTACAGTAGCCTTGCAGTACAAGACCTTGAGTTGTTTGTGTTTTTGCGGCTTCAATAGTCGGATCTGAAAATGTCATACTTATAAATATTTAAATTTAAAATCTTAGAGAAGAATATGTGTACCCCTCTAAGAATTGGTTGTTCAATATTATATAAGTTGTTTGTTTTTAGCATCTAAAACCTTCGTGAAAGCGAAAAATAGAGGTTGAATAGGAAATATTAAAGGTGAGTTTCTTGGGTTAAGATTCGTAAAAGACTATTTGTTTCAAGCGTTTAACCATTTTTTAAACTCTGCTGCCTTATTCTTACTAATAAGAATTTCAATTTCAGAAAAATGAATCAAGATTTTTAACTGGCTATTGCCATATTTGATAATCTTCTTTATAGCTGTAATACGAACTATAAATTGACGATTGGCTCTAAAAAAAAGGGTGTCATCTAAATCAGTATAAATCTCATCTAAGCTTAAATTACTTGTCGATCTCTTACCATCGGTATTTACTACGTATGTTATAGAATTTTCTGTGTTTATATATGTGATGTCTTTAGTATTGGTAGGAATTAATTCATTTCGTTTAAAAGTGAGTAACCTTTTTTTATTCGTTTGTTTCAAGTCGGGATTAATCTTTAAAAAAGATGTCTCAATTTTTCGCTCTTCATCAAAAACTCTTTGCTGATAGTTAAACACTCCTAAATTTAATTTAGTAAGATTTATAATATCTTTCTCTAAATCAGAATTCTTTACTTCTAGCTCTTTTTCATAAAAACTACCAATAAAACGAACTGCAAAAAATGAAATGATGATGATTAGAATACCCATCAATATAAAAATCGTATATAAACGTCTTTTTAGCTTTGTAATATGTATTAATAGTTTGTTGAGATTTACAACTGAAACAATACTAATATTCGTTTGTTTTATTGGTATTTCGTAGAGTATCTCAGAATTATTAGGCTGATAAGCACCGTCAAACTTTTTTTCATAGTCCATTAGTATATCATAAATTTCATTGATACTACTGCTTTGACTAATAGAATGCTTTAAACGTCTACTAGCAATAATTTTTTGATGGATTAGTTCTGGTTTTGGATGAGATAAGATTTCATCATTTTTATTGATAGCTACGATAAAGGTAGTTCCGGGCTCTGTTTCGTATAAAGCCTCTTGAATACGATCAATGATATCAACTTCACTTTCTCCGTTTTTTATTTGTAAATACGATAAGCGTGCTATTTCTTTGACTTCTCTCTTACTAGATTCTAACTGTAAATCAACCAGTAGATTAACACAAATCTTTACACTATAATTAACCCCTAGTGAGGCCATGACTAGGAAGATAAGCGCAATAGAAATAAACGTTAAAAAATACAACTTATCTTTTCCCATTATAGTGCTGACTTATTCTGTTAAAAAAGGAAGATTTAAACATTCTTAAAAGTTTAATAAGGAATATCAAAGTAAACGATAACAACTGATTAACACAAAAGTAATATGTCATTTTTTGATGTTGTTGTTCTTGTTGAGGACTCGAGACCGTTGCAAAAGGTTTCAATTCATTATGATTGAACTCTTAAGGATCAACATCATGTCCTTCACGAAAAAGTTCGAATTTTGTCCCTTCGTGGCTATTAACCGTAATTTTTCACATGTATGAGAGTATCAATTCAGAATTCAGTTCTTGTCCCACAATTTGACCCCACTAAAAATGAATGGGAAGTTATGGAGTTGCTCGATATTGTGCCGGTTGGCGCTACTATAATAATGTTTTTAAATTAGTAGTGACCTCGGCAGGATTGATTATAACCTTTCCTGACAAAGCTCTGCTTTGAGAATCACAAAAAGAATCACCTGGCTTTGTTCCAAAAAAGAAGCGAGCTTCATTTCTGAAACTCGCTTTGTAACTCACATTTTTTGTGATTCATTCGTGACCTCGGCAGGATTCAAACCTGCAACCTCTTGAGCCGTAATCAAGTTATTTGATGGTATAGTGATTTGAATTACAGTTGATTATGAATTTGTTTTTGTGTAATCGTAAACTTTTCGTAAAAAAAATATGAAATAACAACAATTGAAGTATACGTATTTTACCTATGATTCATCACTGTTTTGATTTAAATTCTTTTTTTTATTCTTTAAGTATCTTTCGATATCTGCGATCCAATTATTTTCGATCCAGAAATCTTTACCATACTCTTTTATTTGATATAATGAAAACTCAGGAGTTAGTTTCTTTAGAAAAGAGATTCCTTCATTAATAGCAATATTGAGAATAGGTTTAATATAATCTAAAGCTTTTTGTTTTGTTAGTGTTTCAAAATTTAAAGGAGAAACACCTGTATAATAGTCATTTATTTTACCATAATTATAGACGTAGGAGTTAATTCCATTTTTTAATTTCATTAATTCTTTAAGCTCAGATGGAGTAAATACATAAGGTGATATTTGGGCTGCCATTATTTTTTTAGGTGGTTCATTGTTTAGATCATTCATAAATGTATGATAAAAAACAAATGTGAACCCTATGAAATCAGCTCTCACTGTGTTTTTATGTATTATAAAGAACTCCGTATTATTTTGAAGAATATATTGATTATTGTTCCTCCAAAACCCATAATTTCTCAATATTCTATCAGCTTCAATAAAATATATTTTGTTAAATTCAGAGTATGTCATTTTATATCTGTTGTAAAACGTTTATTTTAACCTTTTAGCTACAACCTCATAAGGTTTTTCAGGAAATCCATACAATATCATTTTCTCATCATCAACATTTTTTATAGGTAAAATCAATCCTCTCCTATTGTCATCAATCATTGAAACAAGCAGAGTTTGGTCGAGTTTTTCTAACAAAATTTTCCTTCCTTCCATACCTAACTTTTTATTCAGTTCTTGTATGTAAGGTCTGTCTAAAATCTTATTGAATTCAATTATCAATTTTTCTTTATTATATTTCAATTCGTATTTTAATAACTGAATTCTATTTTGAGAGATATTAGATTTAGTAGGAATTAATTTTACATAATCAGTTTCCAAAATAGCCTCTTTATCTGTAGTCGCTGTTGTTGTATTTTCTCCTATAATCACTTTGCTTTTAAATCCTTTTCTAAAAATTCTGATTCTGTTTGGTTCAATGTCATCTATTTTTATTAATGATGAAATTTTCTCGTCAAATTTTTCTCGTATACATTCAGTTATAACTATGTCTTTTGAAATGTCTTTAATTATAGAGCATTTAATTTTTTCATTATCAAACTCAATTAAATCAGGATAGTAGTGATATCTTGAAACACTAATATTTAACCATTTTCCAATCAATTTATTTTCCATTTGTAATGTTTTATAACAATTATATAAACCTAATAGAATATATTTCTTTTATGTCACTTACAAATCTATTGGGTATTCAATAGATTTCAAATTATTTGTTGAAATCAAGGTATAAATCTCTGTAGATTTTGCTTTTGACTAAAATCATTGACTTGTCTTTTTGAAAATTAACTAATCAAGTTTTTTAGTATTTTAGTTATTTGATTTATAGATATTTATGTGTTTTTATTTGAAAAATCGTAAACTTTTCGTAAAGAAATAAATATAATATGGCTACCAATTCTGTTATAGTCGAAATGTATATAATTAATTAAATTTTCTATTCTTAAAACCATACTTCGACAAGCTCAGCACAGGCTTTAAAATTTGACTGTCTTTGCAAATAAGCCCAAACCTTTTAGTTAAGCTCTAATTAGCTATGTTTTATACACCGTCCCA
Source organism: Aquimarina sp. Aq78 (assembly GCF_900299525.1). GTDB lineage: Bacteria > Bacteroidota > Bacteroidia > Flavobacteriales > Flavobacteriaceae > Aquimarina. The sequence goes on from NZ_OMKA01000024.1 coordinate 226,786, forward strand.
AATGTTTTGAGGATTAAGATAGGTTTTTAGACAGTCTGACGGTTAGTATATGAAAAGTAACAGTTTTACGTATTAATTTTTCAGTTTATTATCAACCTTTATTTTATGTAAATATTTTTTCTTTTAAGCACTTAAGCAGCTATTTTATATACAATGTTGATCCTTTATTTTTTAACCTTATTTATTTGAAAAACAAGGAATAACATCTTCGTTAAAGTAAGGTTTTTGATTTGCCCAAAATATATAACTAACCTTCAAAAAGTTTCGTGCAAAAGCATTTAACATTGGAACAATATTCTTTCTATCGTTATTACCTTTATCACTATTCTCTTCATAGTCATTATCAGCCCCGGTTTTACTTATGTAATTTCCGTCTTGAATCGCAATTCCAAGTGGAACAGTGAATCTCCCTTCGTGCATTTGTGCAAGTGCGTGATTGAGTTGCCCCTTTCTAGTTACCATTAAATCAGGCCCACCAAGTCCCACACCAATGTCTTCTCCATATTTGTAGATACCTTTTAGATACCCTTTATCGTCAAATGGGAGCCATTCTCCAGGAATAAAATTAGCATATACCATCGTTGTAGCATTTGGAAATGCCTTTTTAAGTGCCAACATATTGCTTTTAATTCCTTGAAGATAAGTTGTTTCGGTAAAACTAAAATCTGTTTTATTACTAACACCAATAGCTGTCTCTTGAAGATTAATCCCTTCTATTTTTTTGTTAAACTCATCTCCTAATGCCCTAAGTAACATCGCAAAGCGTTCTTGCACTTTTTTGTTCCATCTTTTAGCTACCCAGCCTTTGGGTTCTCCATCATCATTGAATTGAAAAACTGCGCCTCCATCATATTCATCAGTCAACAAATAATTTGGAACAGCTTTATACCTTTTATCAAATGTGACATCTTGTAACTGAATGAAAAGTTTTTTTCCATGTTTTTTTAGATAAGCAATATCTTCTTTAATTATAGAAAAATCATACTGCCCTTTTTTTGGTTCTAATTCTTTCCAAGAATACATTATCTGTGCTCCTTGAAACCGATGCATGGATAGTAATGGATGATTTACAATCAACTCTCTATCTCTTGAAAAATATACAAAGTGAAGAATATTATCATGAGGTATTGGACAAGTGAAATTGATATATTTTTTATAAGCATCCTGGTACTTTTCGGACGGATTTTTCCAATTTTGTGCATTTAATGATATACATATAAATAGGAAGAGAAAGGAAGCGAAAACTCGTTTTATTCTCATTTAGATATTCAGTTTTTATATTAGGCGCAACGGTTTGTGTATGATTAGTTGCGAATTTTTTTGTGTAGAAAAAAATAAAATTCTTTACATTGGTTATCTAAGCGAATTATTCCAAAAGAATAAATCAATAAAGCAATGAACTATAGGACACGTTGTTGTAGTACGTTTTTTATTCTACTAATACTTTTACTTCTTTTGTTTCAAAGGGTTTGCCTTCAATTCCATAAACTGTTCTACAGTTTCCTTTAATTAAAATGTTCGGATTTTCAATCAAAGAGGTTTTGTCTATTTTATCCTTTATTTTCAAATCAGATATTTCAAATATTATTTCGTTTTCCGATTCGGTAATTGTTCCCAAAAGCTTTTTTTCAAATGGCTTTTCCTTTGATATAGTAAATTCATCGATATATTCACTGTCGTCTCCAGTTAAACTTGGTCCTTCAATGAAACGTTTTTTTAATTCTTGATGAAATCCAAGTTGTTCTGCTTTTGATAAAAATGAAATCTCAATGTTATTCAGATTTTTATAAAGTCTAATAGTTTTTTCCTCTTCGATTGGCACAATTCGAATGGTCAATTCAAAGTTGTCATTTGACTGATACGTTTCTTTGTCAAATTCCAAATACAGATTGGTGTTTTCAAAATCATTTTTTGAGCAATTTAATGCTAAAATTGAAATCAGGAATATTGTTAAGGTGTTCTTCATTCTCAAAATGTACTACAACAATTATATACCCAATTGGGTATACCTCTCTTATATCACTTACAAATTTAGTGAATATTCAATAGATTTCAAATTATTTGTTTAATCAATGTATAAAATTTTGTAGGCTTTGCTTTTGACTAAGGTTATTGACTTTTTGATTTGAAAACTAATTAATTAAGTTTTTTAAAAAACCTAAATATTTTGATTCGATTTATTAGCAAAATCATCACTATTCCAAAAGCAAGAAATAACCAAAACCATCCCCAAAATCCAAAAGAATTATCCCGATCAACAGTAGTGGTTTTTTCATCTTCTTTTTTATCAATTTCAATAGTTGAGTTATCAGTATGATTTGAAGTGATCTCTGTTTCTGTTTTCGTAGAATCAATTTCGTTTATTGTTTCTTTTTCAATTATGGTGTTAATAGATTCTTGTCCATCCACTATCATAGGTTTTTCACTATCAACAGGTCTATAAACGACCTTATTTACTTCCCGAATTATAAAGGCGTTCGTTTCAATATTGATGTTGTCGTTTTTTACTATATCCTTCTTTTCTATTGCTTTTACAAGACTTGAAGATTTTTGCATTACACGTTTTCGTGTACCACAACTTACTAGTAAAACAGAGACTGCTAATATTTTAATGAATAGTTTCATCTATTATAGTTATTGTAGTTTCTCTAAGCCCTTGCAAAGCTTTGTGAAATAGTTTGGTAGTTCTAACACTTGATGTAACATCATAATAACCGTCTTTATTTAGATCTTTCAGGTTGATACCAGGAGCAATGCAACCATTTAATTTTTTCCAAAAATTTGCAGGATGTATTTTACATTCTGATCTATTTGGTACTTGTTTAATTTCCCATAGTTCCATATCAAATTTGGGTGAGTATTCCAGTACCAGAGGATAAGTTCCTGCTGGTATTCGGCTTACATTCTTTTTATTATTTCGATCACCACGCTCTAGGCATAATGATCCGAAAATGGGTTGACCATTGTTATCAATCACAAGCAACCCACCAGTACTCTGGTTTTTGTCGTTCCAATATCTTGGAAGTATTACACGCTTATCCATTTTTTTTGTTTGAGTTTTTAAAAGGTTCAAGATTCATGTCTTTATTAAACCTAGTTATTTTACTAATCCAAGAAGTAGGAGGGAAGGTGCCTTTGGTAATGATAGAGCAATTCATTAAGGCAGAACCAGCAGGATACACAAAAACCATTAACCGACTGATAACACTAAAATAGTCGGTGATAAAATTCCCACCACCGAGTATGTGTTTAAAACCTTCGATTAAGTATCCTACTGCAATAACAAGAAAACACTTCACTACGAACCCCTTAATGTTTTCTTTCATAGAGAAATCACGTTTTACAAAAGCATGGATGTATGATCCCAACAAATGATCTACTATTATCGCCCCCATAACAAACAGGACATATACAAAGTTGATAGAGAACCATTCCATTATTTTTTCAATCAAAAAAGCGAAAGGAGAGGTAACCAAAGAAATATAAAAGGTTGACTTAACCTTTGTTAATACAGTTCCGGTATGAATATTTATCAGGTTCTTATAGATAAATGTTTTCAAAAGGATTAAAATTGTTTTCATGATGTATGTTTTTTAATTTATAAATCTAAAATTCGGTAAGCCACGTTAACTTTAATTGTTCCTAAACCGCCTGTTGTTGCTGTTAAAAAAGATAGATTAAGAGCTGAGTTCCCTACAGTATCCGCAGTGGTATTTGCATCTCCAGCATCACCATCGTAATCAACTATTGTAAGTTTGTGAATTATGATACCGATGAAATTAAGCCTGAGTTCGTCGTTTCCGGTAGCAGGGATTATTAAACCATTTCCCAAAAAAACATGATAAGCTGGATCAGTACTATAAGCTGTGGTAAGATTCTTAGATATTGACATTGAAACAATATCATATACCTTATCGACTCCCGGGCTAGGTAATATTTGAACAGGAGAAGTTGTGATGGCATGATCGGTAAGTGTCAAAGTAAGATATTGAATTGCTGATGCTTCACCGCCTGCTACATTAATAGTTGCAGATGGAGTTGTACCAGATACAGTTACACCACCTGTAAAAGTGATATCAGTTACTCCGGTTACAGTGTTTGTTCCATCAGTTACATTTACTCCAGATTCACCACCCACTTTATTCCAACTAGTTCCATTGTACACATTAAGATCATGTGTATTATTCATATACATCCACCCGGCCACTGGGCTTGAAGGATCAGTAGGATTTGTGTCAAATCGTATTACATCAACAGCCGGATTTTGAGCAAAAGAAAAGGATGTAATTATAATCGCTAATAATCGAACTAAATTTTTCATAAATACATTGTTTAAAGGATTTTATATTTTAAGACCGTCATAATAGAAGGACAAGTTTTCTTCAGTTGTATAGGGTAGAATAGTGACATCAGCTATGATAAATCTATTTGCAGCATAATTACCCATTATCAGATCCCCGACTTCAATGACCAGCTCATTTGTGCCAACTTTTTTCATCACTTGGTAACCATCAATTACTACCCATTTTGTGATTTTTTTGACTACTGTAATGTTTATGTTTCCTTGATTTGTGGCATCAGCAATGGCATTGCTTTCAATGTTGTGATCACTTACTGAAAATGCAGAATACGTACCATCTAAACCTGTTAAGATTATTCTTTTGGTATTTAAGTAGCCATTAAACTGTGATAACCTCTGTACAGTTCGTTCAGTATTTTCTTTAGAGATAAATAAGTACAATTTGGTGTTTTCCTGACTAAAAAAATTGTTGTAAAAATTTTGGGACAATAAAATATTCTTAACCAGTAGATATTCACTTCCTGCAATATTTGCTGAAATCAAGTCTTTATCATACACCACGGTAGAAGCATCAGTTTGATTACCTAATTGCCTTTTATAGTCTACTGCTGCAAATGGAAGTTGATAAACATTGGTTAGTTGTAACGCTTTAATAACTAAGGATGTGAAAGCAAACTCTGCGAATAATACTTGGTTCTGTACTGCATTAACAGAAGTTTCACTTAAAGCGTTCTCGATAGTAAGACCTTGAGCAATTTGCTGATAAACATCTACAAAGCCCTCATTAATTTTCTGATAAGCCGTTCTTAACGGATCACCGTTATCATCGTTTGGAGTTTGCCCTATATCAATTGGCTGAAATGTTGCCATAATTTTATATTGTTGTTGCGAAATTATCCGCAGTTATTATCGTATTATCAGCTGTAATGAGAGTTGTGTCTGCTGTGAACCTTTCTTTTTGAAAATCGATAAATATGATATCGTTTCCCCCTTCGAGACCGAAGCGTTGTCCATTACAAAATTCTATTTTATGTTTTTCTGCCATTACAATACTCCTATGGTTATTCCTGCTGCTTGTGTACCGCTGATAATTCGTGCGGTACTATCGTTTATATCAAATGTGATATCTAATATTTGCACCCTGATTAATACTCTTGCACCACCTCCAAATAAAGGATCGATGGCAATGTTTCCTGATAAAGCAAATTGTAATGTATCACCTGGGCCTATTCTAATGTCAAATGTTTCAGTAGGATATGATGTTGTTAGTGGTGCTACATACTCCACACCTGGTTTTTCATATTCCTTATGATTAACATTCGTACCATTTTTAAAAACCGTGAAACCCGCTTTAGAAGAAGCCCTAAAACCTTTAGTAGTTAATTCTGCTGAAATTTTATATTTCACTGTCATGAAGTTATTCAAAAGAGAAGGTGATAGGTCAAAATCATAATCACTAAGAATTAGATTTGCCGTTGAAAACTGTCTCGTTTTGATTAACCTAGCAGTATATTCAGTGAGTTTAATAATGCTAACCGTGTCTATTGCGATTTGTCCATAATTATCGGTGATAGTAATCTTTAGTACCGATGTATTCGAACCAATCCTGAATTGAGTATTGAGCGTATTTGTAAAAAACAATAAACCATCTCCAGAGATTTTTTTCCATAGTATTGATACAATAAAAGAATTGGGAGTTGTGGCAGTTGCATTGATGTTGATAAAATCTAAACTATTTCCTGAGATATCTGGGCCCGCATCTACGCTAATCGGTAAAATCTCTATGTCTTCATGCCCATAAAATGTTTCATTATAGAATCCAGTGGTAATACCGTTAGATAAATCCCACTCAATATTCAATGGGTAGTAGTTTTTTTTACCTCGATAAGAAAATGCTATTAAAGTTGAAATCCCGTATAAACCAGTAAATGAAACATCTAAGCTAAGATGAGATTCTCTGTAAAGGTTGCGATAGATATCAGCGATAGTTTTAGCATACCGCTTAGAGTTTATTTGATATATATCATCAGACCAGCTTAAATTATCTGCTCTATCTCCTGAGGGATAGGTATAATCCATAAAATCAACTTTTAGCGTGTCATTTTGTTGAATTTCAAACCCTAATTCATTGATGTCATACGTAAATACATTTTGTTCAGAGTTATTGATGTTGTATACAATTTCGGGGTTGTTAATTTTGATATAGTTACTTTGACCAGATCGCTTAACAAAAACAAAGTTGTTCATATCTTTGATGGGGAAAATGTCAAAGTCGACTAAGACTACATAGTATTTACCTTCAAAGAAATAAGTATTACGGATTGATATTTCCTGACTGTATCGAAATACATTTTGAACTCTTGGCACTTTAGTGCTTAATAATTTTGTAGAAGATTTAAGATCATCAGATAAAGTAATGTCGATTTCTCTGGTTTGAGAATATTCTTCATTTATTTGATTTACATATGTTTCGGTTGATACATAGCCTACTTCCTCAATATTGATGTCGTCAATAGTAATGTTTAAAATACTTTCTTGTTCTGTGCCTCCAATTGGCCTATATAAGCGTACATCTAAAAAACCACTTTGTTTCACAATGAAATCTTTAACAGAGATAGATTTTCTATCTTCATTAAAGCTTAAAGTGTATACTACCTCTTGATCAACTGTAGCCCCATCAAAATCACTTATTAAGATAGATATACGAATAAGATCATTCCATTTCCCTTGATTTGCTAAAGACGTGTCTGAAGTAGCCGAATCAATACTAGATCTGTTGATTGATAGTTTTGAATTGAATTTGAGCTTTTGTCCAGAGGTTACGTAAATTTTATTTCTTAAATATAAATATTGGGTTGGATCAAAAGCTTCGAAATTAAAGAGTAATAACTTATTGGTTTTTACATCAACAGTAACCCAAGTAATTCCATTTTGATCAGGACTATAATTATTAAAAAACAAATTTCTGGGATTGTAATTACCAGAGCTTTGTGCTGTAATTACCCACCCATCACTTTTTTCTTGAAACCAAATAGAAGGTATCTTAACCTCTTCAATGGATTGATTGATTGTTATCTCTTTGAGTGGAGAAATAACTGATATCTGAGGAGCTACTAACGCATTATTGGAACAATCAATAGGTTTTCTGGTAATAAGAACAGTTTCTTCAAATACCCCATTTAAATCATAAACTCTATAGGTGATTTTTTTGCTAATCTTTTTATTATACCCTAAAACAAACCAGTTACCATATTCATGAAAAATAGAGCATAAAGAATCTTGTAAGATGATTTCTAAAATTTGATAAGCATTTTTCTTTTTCTCCTTTTCTTTAAAAACCTTTCCATTAATGTAGATAGAATCCCACTGGGTGGTTTTGTTTTTTATAGCTGGAGAAAAATAAAGTTTTCCCTGATTTCCGGTTAATGAAAGAGAGGCAGTAATAAATTGGATATATGTAAAACTATTCTCATAATACGGGTCTGGTAATGTTTTTCCTTTGAGACGCCCTAAACCACAAGTGGCAATAAAGTTTACAAAGAACTGACCATTTTCATAAGGCTCATTATATTGTTCAGGTAATAAAAATCCTTTCCATAGAAGTATTTCTGTAGCAACATTATTTTGCAATCGTATGGTATACAATTCTACTCGATATCGTGTTTCGTTTCCAGTATATAAATCAAAAAAACGACCATCTTCAGCACGATCATCAAGCATACTGAAATTTAAATTAGACCCAATTATAGGAATATCCTTTTCTTCTCCACCGTTCCATATCAACTGAATAGAATCCTTTTGTGACTGTTCAAGCGTTGTCACTAAACCAGTATTATTGGTATCAAAGATTTTAATATTGAAGCAGTTTTTAGCCATTAGGTCAATCTCTTATTTACATTGTCAGTTCGTTTTAAAAGCAATCTTAGTTTCGTGCCTTCGATCTCAAAACCACCACCTAATACAATAGGTTGAGGGCTACGATTTCCTAGCATACCAGATAAGTTTCTTTGTTGATTTTGGTTTAGTACTAGCTCCCCCGAGTTTAGTCTTGCGAGAATTCTATCTCCATGAAATGAAGAACCCCCAACCACTCCTCCAGTTTCAAATTTTGGAATCGAAGCAAAAGCAGCAATAACACCAGCAATCGCAGCAGCAATAAAAGCAGGTGTTGTAAATATTGCTCCTGGCCCTGTAGCAGTTCCAGAAGATACTGCACCTGCGATAGCACTGGCTAATGCTTGAGCTAAAAACATTGATATTAATTCTGTTACAGTTGCCAATAAAGATTTGGCAAAACCTTCTAGACCATGTTCTGCGAGACCCAAACTATCTACAAAAGCTGAAGAAAAATTTTGAAAAGCACCAGTTAGGCCATCTCCTAAACTAGCTTGTAAAGCCTCAGAGAATTCTTGAGTTTTTTGTCTAATATTCGCTAATCTTATTAAGTAATCGTTTGCGAATTGATCCAATTCTTCATTAAAGCTATCTGTTTCTAATCCAGCTATAGCTAGATCACTAGATGCTAGACCTAATGGTTCTACATTACCAACACTTTCAACATTAGGAGTAGGGTCTGGGCCTGAAAAATTACGAACTGCATTATTAGCCCTATTCAGTGATTCAACGAATTTTTCATTATCCGTAATAAATGAGGTTAGTCGATCTTGAAGTATTTTTAATTGACTCTCTTCTTTAGAAAGGTTTTTTGCAACGCTAGAAGCTGTACTAGCAGCAAATTGAGAAGCATTTCCAGTACTTAAAAGTGCATTACCTAGATTCTGCCAAATAGAGGGTTTAACGGCATCTAGTTGACCCAATTGCAAATCTAATAACCGTTTTTGAACTTCTACCAACTTATCTTGAGCAGCTAATACTTTTGCTTTAATTAGTAAAGATTCTATATAATCATCAGTAGCTTTCTTAGCTTCCTCCGTATTAATTGTTTCTAAAGTTAGATTGCTTAAATATTTAGGAGATAAGTTGTTAAGTTTCTTAATAGCATCCAAACGTTGCTCTTTACTTAACTTATCGTTCTTAGCAACTCTTAAATATCGATCAAGTTGAGATTTCTCTTTTGCAATACTTTTAGTAGCTTTTCCTGTAATTTTATTAAATTCTTCTGTTGCGTTTGTTAGTGGTGATAATCTACTATTCGCAATTAAGAAAGCTCCAGCTAATGCAGTAATTGCTATTGCAAAAGCACCAATAGGATTTGACGCAATGGCAACTGATAAACTTTTTACTAAGGGGATTAAAGTACTTATGTTTCTTATTAGAGTTCCGGTTATTACGATAAGTGGCCCTAGTGCAGCAACAAAACCAGCAATGACTAAAATTGTTTTCTTGGTCTCATCGCTAAACCCTTGAAATGTTTTCGCAGCTTCTTTTAAGTTTTCTATAGTTGGTTTTAGTGCATCTACAATTAAACGTCCGAAATCTTCACTAATATCTCCGATTATGTTTCCTAATTGTTTAAATGAGCCAGTTCCAGCTTCAGCTGCTGCTGCGGCACTACCACCATATTGTTTTTCCAGTTCATCAAGAATTATGGTTTGTGCTTCAGCTAATCGATTTGTTCGTGCTAACGAATTGATGGTTTGTTTTTGAGCTTTAGAAAACTGAATACCACTCCGACTTAATGCAGACAAGTTTGCAACAGGATCATTCAAAGCTTTACCTAACTGAATAGATGCACTTTTTAGATCACCATCTAATCTTGTAGCTAGATCCAATGCAGCTTCTTGCGTTCTTCTAAATTGATCATTTGCGATATTGGTAAACGTCAATAGCTGCGAGGTTACTCCTTTTAGAATTTCTTCATCCCCAAATAGTGAATCATCTTGCAACGAGGAAGCCATTGCCTGAAGCTGTTCCGAAGTGAACCCCGCTGCATTCCCTGTTGTTTTTATACCTCGTTCGACCTGAGCAATGGCTTTTGCTTGTTTGTCAAAGTTTTTAATGGCAGCAAGACCAGAAGCAACTAATGGAGCTGTTAAACTAACAGTTAGTTTTTTTCCTACTTGTTGAAACTTTTTACCTAATCTATCTAGTTTTCTAGATGCATTTTGCATACCAGTTGAAAACTGTACCAAATCAGCTAAAAACTTTATGTTAACTATTGGTGCTCCCATTGTTATCTATTTTTTCCCAAGCTTCCTTTATAGATTTTAATTGTTCTTCAGGTGTACGGTGATCTTTTTTGGCTTCACCATGTTCATCCCAAGGAAAAAGAATGGTGTCTTTTAGCTTATTTATCTTTTTGCTATGTGGCCCAGATGTATAAAAACAGATCCATCTAGTTTGTTCCCATTTTTCCTTGCTAAGGCGTTCTAACTTTCTGGAATACCCATTAGCAATATTTTGAAACTGTCGAGGAGTTAAATTGTAGAAATATGAAATGCTTAAACCCATCTCTCCACAGGCGATCGATTCTAAATCGTCAAAAGTCAAGGAAGAAGAAGGCTCTACTTCCTCGCTTTTGACTTTCCCGAGCCAACGGAATTATTTTTTTTATTCGGTTGTTTTTGCTCTTGGTTTATTTGAAAGTTCTTCATGATCTGGTTGAGCTTAGATTGATCATTCATAAGTTCATCCAGAAGATCGTCTGCTGTAAATTCTAAAGCTTCTTCAGTTTCTGACTGGATTGCAGTACGTAAGAGGTTTGCGAATATGTACCAAGCTGAAAGGCTCATTGATTTACCTTTTTTGGGTATCATTTCTTGTACTTTCTTTTCGTATTCATCCATATATTCAAGACCATACAATTCCATAAAAAGCCGTCTTGCTTTCATTTTGAATTGATATTGATACTGCTTACCCTGAATCTGTATAACTCCTTTGGCTTGCATAATTTTATTGTATTAGGTTATTGTTTCGATTAAAATATCTCCATCCACTAAAAATGAGAATGTTGCAGTTCCAATCTGTTGATTATCTCCTGTTATACCCGAACTTGATACATAGCATTTACCAGAGATTTTGAAGTCTCCTACAACTCCTGTAGTAAATTCCCAGTCTAATAGAGTTTTGTTAATTTGAAATTTCATTAACTCAATGGGATCAACAAAAGGTGTTGGAGGATCTGGTGCTGCCGGATCAGGTACTTTATCTGCCAATAACGCATCTGTTGATAGCGTTCCCGAATAATTACCCATTGATATTTTTGTTCCTGTTATATCTTTACTCGCTAACTCCTCGTTTGCTGTAGATATTTCTAAGCTACATGATGTAGCATGAAAGAGGGGATCACCCTGAAACTTTAATCTTAGATTCTCACCTCTATAAAATTGTCCTCCTGCCATTGTTCTATGTTTTAATTATTCTTAAATAGTTGATATGTTGAAGTCATTATGTATTCCTCAGTCTTATCTGGATTTGCTGCGGATTCTGTGCCTTGATCAAAAAACTCTTTGTACTGTTTAAAATGAATTGTCAACCCATCTATCAAATCACATAATGCATCATAATCAGTGTTTACAATTCGTATTTGTATCTCATATTCATATAGCCCTTGTTTTGAAGAGTTTGGTTTTCGATCTACTCGATAGACACAAAAAGGATACTCATCTTCAATAGGAGCATAAATGGGACTGATTCTTCCATCAAAAGGAGAACTATTTGCCACATCAAAAGCTTTGATATTTGCACTTACTAAATCAGATGTTTGTTTCATCACAGTCGATCAATTAATTTTTGAATGTATTTTTCAGTAGATATCAATGCATCTTTATTCACTTTTCCCTCTGTTTTCTGTTGGGCACGATTCATAAATGGATTTGCCGGAATACTACTTTTTTTCCCTCTGGCATTAAACCTTCTATTTCCTCTTCGATTTCTTTTAAATCCTGTTCTGTATACGTTATGACCAAAAATCACAAATGCACGAGCGTAAAAACCATCATATTTCCCAGAGGATTTAGGCCTTACAACAATCATCGGGTTCTTTGCTTTACGAGCAACTTGAACCCCAATAGACTTTCGAGTATTCCCCGGCTGAATTTCTTTTCCTCCTTTTAAAGTGTGTCTTTTATCACTTTTAGGAGCTTCCTGTCTCGCAACCTTAACTGTTGTTTGTGCTGATCTACGTAAGATTTTAATAATCTCTTTGCGCTTTGCTTTATCAGGTAAGGTTTTGATCTTTCTCACCAATTCATCAAACCCTTTTATTTCAACAATCGATTTACTCACGTTTTTCGCAATCTATTTTAAAGAACTTTTTACGTTGAATTTCTTCAACTCCATAAATTTCAAATTCATCAGTATGATCTCTTATAAACAAGTGTTGTATCTTTTCATTAGCAATTATGGGATCATATCGTATGATATATTGATGCTCATTAATCGTTACTTCTTTATCATCAAGAGCTTCATCACTTTTTAATAGCTTCTTATTTGCCCAGACTGTTGTTAATGCTGTTTCTGTATACGTTTCTGCACCTGTTGAGCTTCTACTTTTGTTACGTTTGATAATTTCAATACGTCTATCCATACTTCCTATATACACCTCTGGCTTATTCATTTAGGTAAATTTTTTATAAGGCCTCATAAGTGCCATTGCTCTGGTATTAATGATTTCTGCACGATCTGTTCTAAATTCATATAGATCAGAAATAATCAGTAAAATGGCTTGATATACAGGTTTAGGAATTGTGGTTAAATCAACACCTGCCACGTAGCTGATTTGAACCGTATTTGATTTTTTTCCTACTTCAGGAAATGGAATATCAGAATCATAATAGAAGACAGGTTTTGCTCCATAAAATTCTTGATATGTATATCCTTCAATTAAGGTTTGTAAAACATTATTTTTATTTAGATACTTTACTGTAAATGCACTTCCTAACAATGGCCCAAATTCTAAAGCGAAATAGTTTAAAAAAGCATTACTGTTAATTACGACATCTCGATTTTTGATAAACCAGCCCAAATAGTTTTCTGCTGTATCTATAGCAGAATCAATCATCCCTTGTATCAATGCATCTTCATATATAAAATCAATCTTGAGATGATTTTTGGCATGCTGAAGGGATACAAATTCAGGTTGCGGGTCTTTAATCGAGATGTTGTAATTCAGATTCATTTTATTCTTCGCTTTCTTCTACTTCTTCATTAGCTAACTCATCCATTTTTTTAGCTTCGGCTTCTGTTATACCATGTCCAGATTTTATGATTTCATTAGCTAGTTTTGCTTCAATTTTTGGAGAATGACCAATGGCATAAGGAAGGTTAAACTTTCCCCAAAGCGGTCGGATTACTCTAATTTGTATTTTATTCGTTTTTGCCATGATTATTGTTTTAGAATTACTTTCCTTTAAAAAGAGAGTGGTAATTAATTTTTATGACTATGCGCTAGTCAAGAAACTATTGATTGCAAATGCTTTCGGATTTGCAATTTGTACATCTGCATGAGTGTTCACAGTAATTCGAACACTATCAGCTAAATCTTCTGAATAAGGATTTACAAGGAAGGATACCGCACCCCATTGCCCAATGTATAATTGTGCGAAATCACCATAAATTAATGGGTAAACATCAACTATTGGAGGCCCTGCAAAAGAACCGACAGGCACTAGTGAGGTCGATTTGTATTTGTAGCCATCTAGCTCATTTTTATCGATAAAAAAAGTATCAGAACTCGATGCCTTTCCTTTGGTTTTTAATGCAGCTTTTAATTTAGGATGCAATACATAGCCTAAACTATTCTCTGTAGCATCATCAGATTCTACTATCCCCTGAAGCTCTACAATCTTAGCATAATCGGCTGCTGTTGCAGCTACTTGTGTGGCAGTACTTACACCGACATAATTTAAAACACCCGTTGGAGCAACCCCTCCAGCTCCGTTTATAGCAGCTACATTAATTGTGTTTTCCCATCCTCTGGACAGTTTTCTACGAACTAATGAATCTACATCTACAGAAGATTGCATTAATAAACGATTAGACATTGAAACAGAAGCTCCAGCTCTTTTAGGATTTAAAACTGGCCCTTGATACTTATTTTTCTGTTGCGTTATATTTGCTCCTTCTGCTAACCATTCGAAGGTATAGTTGCCTGCAACCGGCATTGGGATATCACCTCCAGATAAGCCTGTTAAAACAGTAGCTCCCATTTCTTGAATCCAAAGCTTTGGTTCTAAACCATCAATAACTCTAGGGGCTTGATTTTGAACCAATTCTCCACCATACTCTCCAGCATCTTGAGACACCGTCTGTTGACTTGCTCTAATAAAAGATAAGGGAATCATTACTCTAGCTTTTTTAGAAGTTCCAAAAGAAACGCCTGCTTCGCGGTTTTCTTTTTCTGCAATTTCTTGAGCTTCTTTCTCTGCACCATCTTGTTCTTCTCCCTCTAATGCATTGCGAAGCATACGAGTTATAGAAAAACGCTTTTGTACCTTTTGTTTTTCTTCATCATCACCATCAGTAACAGATTCACCACCCACAGAAGAAGCTAACTGAGTTTCACGTTTTTCGAAGTCCTCCGTTTCTGTGATTTTATCATCAAGAGCATCAATCTCACTACGGAGTGTATCAATTTGGGTTTGTTCGTCTTCTGTGAATTCTCTTTTCTCAGTTTCACACAAGTTTACAAGCTCTCCCCATTTTTTAATTTTGGAAGCTCGCTTTTGTTTTAAGGCATCACTTTTTTTCATTGTTCTTACTTTTTTAGTTTATATAGTTCTAAGCGAGCCCTCGAAACAGAAAGCCCTTTTGTGTTTTCGGTATTTTTAGGATTGATAATTGTATCCTTAGCATCATTTAATTCTGATCTGATCTGCTTAAACACAGCATCATTTCTTTTTACATTGGCATCAGGATTACTTCCTAATGTCACTACACTCCATTCATAAAGCTCTTGCCGTAAGAAATACACATCATCATTGTCTTCTCCTTTCTCTTTATCACCGAAGCGATACTCGTACACATCAGCAGCTATTGAAGCCATACGTAGCGTACCAGCAATAATTTTCTTTCTGATCTTTTCTGCTTTTTTATTTACTTTTTCTTCCTCGAAACGAATACGAGCTAAATGAACATTTGAACCATCAGACAGTGTTTCTTTCCAAGGCCCTTTTACAGTCATTCCGATAAGATTATCAGGATTATCATCGGAGGATCTGTGTTGATAAAACACGACTGGATTCTGTTTATATCTTGTAAAATCCCAACCTTCGGAAGTGAAAATAGTACCATAGCTATCTCTCTTATCACTTGTGATTATAAAATCAAATTCACGTTGATCTTCGGTGAAACCTTCTTCCGACCGAACGTATGCTGGTATGTATATGCGTTTAGTTTCCATTCTCTGAAAATTGTTTTTCGATTTGTTCTTGAGTTAGTGTGTTAGCAGGAGTTAATGGGGTATCTAATCCTTCAAGACTATTGTAATCTTCAAGATTTCTTATTTCGTTTCTGGTGTGCCACCCGAAGTTAATGGCACGACCATAGTATTCTCCTTTGGTTTTAACATCGGTACGAATAAGAGCATTAGTATTAAATTTTACATATAGAGAAGACCTTTCCTCTTCGGTAAAAAGCTTATAGTCATATTCTTCTTCAATCCTTTTGGCCCAAGGAGCAATGGTATCTGATCCGTGTTCTAAAGATTGTTGCTCTATATTGCTTAATGTGGCCTTGTCTAGATGCTTGATCTTATGAGGAGCGATATTAAACCAGCGAGCGATATCTTCAATAGACGTTTTTTTCCAGTCTATTAAAGATGCTTCTTGAGCATTAGCAGTAATACTCATAAAATCCATACCTTCATCTAGAACACCGATGTTATGAGTGCCACCTTTCGATAGTCTTTGCTCCATTGCATCGGCTAGTTTTATTTTTGGTTGAGGATCGAGAGGTTTTGTAGTTTTAAGAATACCAGCGAGAAGACCTTTAGATTTAAAGTTTTCATCTGCAAATGTTTCTGAAGAGAGTGCTGCACCCAAGTTTTGAGCTGCATATTTAAAAATAGAAATACCACTTATCCCATTGAATGAAAACCCAGGGATGTGAATTACTTCTTCAGAATTCAATGATCTTTTATATCCTTTGATATAATAAAAGAGTTGACCATCTTTCTTTCTGATATCGTTTAGATGATCAGGATGTACAAAGTCAAAAGATGTTTGAATACCAGTAAAACTATCTCTAAGAATTACAGCAATACCATTACCTCGTAATAATGCCGAAACCATTAATGCTTTATGAAAACTGAATTGAGTCATCAAAGCATTGGGACGCTTGCTAATTAGATAATCTACCGGATGTTCGGGTTTTCTAAAACGATCTTTTTCAACTTTTTCAAAAACAGATTTAGGGAGTTTTGCAATATCATTTGATATTTGATCAATCGCATTATAGACAGCAGATAAACAAAGAGCAGTTTGATGGTTTACGAATTTTCCGCTTCTGGTTTTAGTGTTGAAAAAACTAAAGATGTCATTAGAGAACTCTTTGATTTCAGCACTCCGTGTTTGCGAGTTGAAAGGAGATTGTAATGCTCTTAATACCAGATTATCCACGAGTACAACTTTTAAGTTGTATCTAAATTAGTACGGTGGTTAAGAAAAAAGAGTCATAATTTATGCCTTTTCGAATTATCTATATAGAAAAAAACATATATGTGTTTAGTAAGTTTGAATGTATTAATATTAATGATTTATTCCATTCAATAAATGATACTGTTGTATTGATCTTTAATCATTACTATAGGGGGAATTTAGATATGACGTATATTCTTAATGAGATTCATCTCCTTCAGCAATTCCTTTACGATCTTCCATAGCTATGTCTTTAATCTTTTCAAATAACAACTTTGGTTCGTTTAATAAACCAGGGTTATCATTGAATAATTTAGCTAATTCCGGAGAGACTGTCTCTACCATTAGATTGGTTGTACCATCTCCATTTGTAGTTTTAATAGCTAATATTTGCCCTAACCTTATTGCTACATTATCATAAGGAGAAATAGCCTGAAGTAATGCAGCTGAACTTGTTGCTAATTTTTCAGTTACTTCAGCAGCTGGCAAATCAACAAAATTATGTTCTAAGGCAGATTTACCTTTTTTATATATATCGTTTATTTCTTTTTTAGAGGAATCTTTTTTAAAAAAATTCAATGATTTAAAAAAAGATCCATAAATTGGTTCTTCTTCTCCTTTATATGAAAATCCAAGTTCCTCCATGAAATTACCGACAGCAATGATTAATCTATCATTTATAAATTCAGGAATATTATCATCAGGGGAAACTATATTGACAGTTGCATTATGATTATAAGTAATCCATGTAGATAAAAACTCTTCATAATATTTATGAAACAAAGTTTTAGATGAATCATAAAGATCATCAACATATTTTTTAGCTAGTTTTTCATGTATCTCTTTGTTAGATTTTGATAGATAGAACCTTAATAATATAGAATAATATCTTTCAGCAATATCTTCAGTAATAGTTAATTTTTGTTTACCCTTTAGATAATCTAATTCTTTCTGATTTTCAATTAAATCTAATAATTCAAAACTTGTCAAAGAAATAGTAAAATCAAGCTCTTCAGTAAAAACATTGAAAGTGTGGAGAGTGCCTGTTTTAGTGGTTGTTATAATTTCTTTTTTTCTAAACCCATCTGAGTAATGAATTTTTAAATTATTACTTTCATAAAAAACAAATATTTCTTTACCCATGGTCTAGTTATTATGTATGTCAAATATAAAAAATAAAACTCTTTTAGTTTTTCATTAGGATCTTAAAATGATTTGCTATAGAGATGAAGGATATGGTTATTCTTTTTTAATCATGAAAGTTGGAGAACAACTAAATTTCTATGATTTTGTATAATATTATATACTACCATTTAATTCATCTTTTGTTCGGTAATCTAGCGGAATAGGGTAATAAGTAGGGTACTTATTTAGAATTATAGGTAATTTATCAACTTTTTTGATTTTGTCATAATGTTTGAAATTAGTTATTTCTGATAATTCCATTATTCTATTTGGATTGTCAATACTTAAAACAAATCCGAACGGCCTAAAAGTAAATTCACATACTGTGCCATATAAGTTAGTAAAGTAAATGTGGCCGTTTCTATTTTGCCCTTCATTATTTAAGTACATATAAAACCTATATCTATTTGGTAATTCTGTCAGATTTTCATCTTTTACAAATTCCAAAAGTTCAGGATAACATTCTGTGAACAAGTGATTATTACAACCAATAAACATTGATATAATTTGTTTAAGAAATTTAAGAAGGTTTATGTCAGAAATATCAAACCCATAAGCTTTAGTATTTTTGTCATTAGACTGAATAATGCTCATAGCAATTTGCGCAAATTTTTTATAGGTTCGAACATATTTAGAGCCTAAAAATCCGTTACAATCTTTGCAGAAACAGTAATCCCCTAGTCCACCTTGTTCCTTTTTAGATTTTGGTTTTAGGTTCCCAAAAACATATTCCTGGGTATTTTGATAATATTCCTTCTGATTTAGAGTATAATATTTGGTTTCTTTATTAAATGCTGAACGTGGAGGAATGTGTTCAAAATTCAATTCTTTAGTTTCTTTGCAAATTTTACATTTTCCGATTTTAGTTTTTTTTATCTTTGACATTGGTTGTACATCATGGTGTTATAAATACGTGTCGTAGCAAAGTAAAATGTTACCTTCTAGCTATTAATAAACCTATATAGATTTTTATATTTTGATTCTAAGTACAAAAAAACATTCGATCAATCACCAAAATCGGCTATAGCATATACTTGATTTCGTAGCACATATTTTATCTTTTCAAAATTTCATCTAATAAACTCTCACGTGTCGTTCCTAATATTTTTTGCTTATCCGAAGCTAGAACATTTTCTTCTAAATTTGTTATCAATTCAACAGGGTTTTGCGCAGTGATTGGTCCATTTCCAAAATTCAATTTATATTCTGAAAATTTTAAAGGTGATTTTTTACCTCCAAAAAAGAGAATCAAATCCATTTCATAATTATGTTCATCTCCTAAAGTTTCCAGATTGAAAATTAACCTTTGAGAAGTTCTTTCTGGGGCTCCAAAATGAAGGATGTCAATTTGATTCCTATTAATATACTGATGTCCTTGCAAAGTATAATTATGTGCTGTTTGAGCGTTCAAACTTCCAGAAAAAACTGCTTGTCCACAAGTTAGTCTATAACTAATATTTTGCTCGTTTTGTAATTCTGAAAAGTTTATAATTATAATTGATATATCTAAAAAAACATTTTCATTATTAAGAGTTCCAAACCTATCGAGATTAATAAAACCTTCTATATTTGGATAACTAATTTTTTTAAATAATGCATCTATTAAATAGTGTGGTGCAGGTTTAGTTTGACCATCCAATCGAGCATAATAAATGCTTTTAAATTGGTGAGGGCTATAATTACTTTTTTGAACCTCAAAAACGTATAAATAATTCCTTCCATTTTCTATAATTTGAACATTTATGTTAACAGGTAAAGGAGTTATTGAGTCAGAAATTTTACTTATCAAAGTATCCTTTTCAATTAATTGATTGACAAGAGACAATGCTCCCTGAAAAACCAATCTGTCATCGATGGATTGTCCCATTGGAGCTCCCCAAATCAGAATTCCTCCATTGGAATTTAGAAATGCACAAATTCCACGAATTACTCCTTCAAGATTCTTGTTAAAGTTTCCATATGTAGGATGATATGTTTTAAATTCAATTTTATCAGACTCCTCTTTTTCGGTATTAAAAAAATCCAATATATCTTGATGCGTAAGTGCATCTAAGTCTTTCCCAAAGTAATGATGTGAATAATTATCCATATATGTTACAACGTTTTGACTATGCGTAGTGTGGGAGTACGAAATTACATGTTTCGAGATAGTGCACTTACCCAAAATCTATATTTTGTTTTAATTTTTTCTCTTTTAAAGTCAAATCAAAAAATTTGACGACTTTGCAAACACACAATAGCCTCTCGATTAAATATTAATCGCCCTATTTACCATGTGTTATATACTTTCTTTTTTATCTTTTTTAATAACTTGAATCAGCATTAATATTGTAAATAAACTTATCAAAATGGGAGCAATAAATAATAGCCAATCAAATATTGATTCAGGTTTTAAAATTTCAAAAACTTTTTTTATCATATAAATTTCAAAAACAAATGGGAGTAATATAAGTATTAACCCAGTTGGGATCCAAAATAAATATGATATACAACCTATCGAATCAATTTTCTTCTGTGAATGATGTTTGTCGATAGAATCTGTTATTGAGAACGGTTTGAGTTTGTCATTTAAAAAGGATTTTAACTCAATATTGAATAATTCCGCCGTTAAAAGCTTAAAAATTCGCTTTTGTCCAATCAAATCAAACCATATCATAAGATACTTATAATATGCAAAAGTAAATATCGTAGGCACTAAACTTAGAGTAATGCTGCTATCTATTATTTTCAGAGGTCCTATTGAAATTTCCGAAATTTTAGTCTCTAACAGGAGAGGAAATGCAAGCCCAGTCAAAAGTAAAATAAGAAAAAGCCTTGCCATAGATTTCCTGTTATCCTCTATTCTGTGATCCAATATATTTAAATATTTTTCTTTAGAATTTTCAGATTTCAACCCTTCTTTGATTAGGGATTTTATTTTCTCTTCTTTATTCAAATCTTGGTAGTTTTAGCTTGCATATAGCGTATAGTATAAGAAACGTAGAACAGGTGATTAGCGATACGTTTAGAGTTGATACTAAGTCAAATATAAATGTTTTGTTTTTATCATTTTAATAAGCCAAATTAAAAATTTGGTGATGTTTGTAAATAGCACTGAACTTTCTTAAACGACCAAATGTCCTATTTACTATATATCATGTTGATGGTAGTTATTTCTTTCTAAGTTTATCCAAGAAATTGTTTAAATTAATTCCAATTCCACCAATATTTGGTTTAAGTTCAAAGTTATCTAAGTCCCAAACTTTTTCCCACAAATTTTCTTTCTCTCCTAAATTTAATTTACGTTCTTTTTTTAGACTCTTTCTTATCTTATCTAGAGCGGCTTTATATTCAGGTGTATAGTTTGGTTTGTTTAAAAACTTTTTTTCGAAGTTTTCCATTTTCCCGACAAATTCTAATGGATTACTCTCAGTGAGTTTTTTTATCATTTCCATATGCAGCCAAATTAATAGATTGTGAAGTCTAGATTGATAACCTGTCAACTTCAAATCGCTATCTTCAATTACAAAATCACCATTTTGTATTTCCAAATCATTTTCGCCTTCCTTGTCAATATCTTTTAGCAAGTAATGAATATCTTTGTATAAGGTTTCAATAAAATTGGGATTTTCATTTCTTAATGGTTCCAAAACAGATTCTATATATTCGTCAATAGATTTCTTTTCTGTATTTCTGATTTCTTCAATAAGTTCTAAATAATCTTTTCTTTTAAGCATTTTTTGTGTTAATTACCATCAACGTAGGGGGATAGCTACCATAATAATTATATAATAAGGATACCCTATGGGAAATATTCCATTTACTAATTATTGATGTCTCAATATATAAAAGTACGAAAAAAGGGGAATTATTAGTCTTTTTGACATTATGATTTATGTCATTAGATTATATTTAATAAATATTTATAAAAAAATGTAATGAATACAGATAGTAAGGTTATTTTGACAAGAATTCAATTTTAAGCCCTCTTCGTAATGAAAAGGTATACTTGTCTAAACCACCTTCTAAAACTTTATTAAAGTGCTTTGTTTTAAGTTGTTCATTTTCTATAACCTTAGAATATTGACCAGCTCCACATAACCTTGTATACTTTTGATTACGATCGGTAATACGTATTATGAAGTTTTGATTTATCAATGCTCGTTTCTGATTATTACTTTTTACTGCTGCCATGTTCTTTTGTTTTAAATTAGAATAAAGTGCCTTGTGCTTTTTTGTAGTTAGTTACCAAGATTTCGATTCTACGATTTTTAAGGTTTCTCCTTTCCCCAATAATATTTATATTCAGGCTTCTTTCTCTTGCTTGTTTCAGTATAAATGGATGATTGAATTCACTCATTGCCCAGTTAACTCCACTTTTATTTAGAACTTCAAAAAGATCGAAACTATCTCTCTCTGTAAAACCTGTTTGATAATTATTATTGGTATCTAAGTAAGGAGGATCGCAATAACAAAATGTTTGTATTTTCTCTTTCTCTCCTTTAAAGCTTATTTTTTTGAAGACATTTCTGAAATCAGTATTCATGAACTCTGATCCAAAAATAAAATCATGTGTTTCATTTATCTTTTTCATAACGAGCTCTAATGTATTTCCATTGTTAAATCGTAATGTTTCAGGTTTACCCATGTATCCGAAGTTTGAGAGAAACAAGAATCGTATTGCTTTTAAAACGGGTTTTATTTCTTGATTCAGTTTCCAATGATTCCATAAATCTTCACTTATAGGCATCTTTTTTAAATATTCTTTTAATTCATCTTGTTTGTGGATCACCACCATAAACAGATTGAAAACATCACTATCATTATCATTTAGAATGTTATACCTCGCTTTTGGTTTGTTAAAAAACATTCCTCCAGCACCGAAAAACGGTTCGATATAGATTTTATGTTCAGGAAAATATCCTTGAATTTTCTTAGCTAATTTTTTCTTGTTTCCAAGTCTCCTTAAAATCATTTTTCATGGTTTCCTTAATAGCTCCCTTGCTACTAAAAATCCGCTGGTTAGTTCTAAAGTCATCAAAATATAGATGATGATTTTTCGTGATATTTCTTTATTGATCCAATATGAATCTAAAGCAATAGAAGTTAAAAGCATCAATAAAAAAGTTACTATAATGGTTGTAAGTAGATATATCAATTTCATTTTCCTAAGTATATTTTTAAACTGTTCCTAAAGCTCCTGATAGAGCTATATTTATATTCGCCAAACAGATCAAAAAATTCATCATTAACCTGATGAAAAGCCTCTATTGTTGTTCGTGATTTTTTTAGCTTTTCAAAATACCGGAGAAAGTAGGCTTTATTGATTCCGTTTTTCCTATAATACCAGTATAGATTGATATCATCTTGCGTAATCTCTTTATGGCTTAGTACATTCATTTTTTTAAATAAAAACTTCTACATCTGGGTCATTATACTGGCTCTTCTCGGTCTCTTCATTGTTAGATAAGCTGCCACCTAAAGCCATAATGGTAGCAACTATACCGTCCACTCGTTTTACTCCTGCATGACTTTGTCCTTTATGTACTTTGATGTTTTCATTAGCATCTTGATAAATAACACATCCTGAAAGCATCCATGTCAATACAGGATTACCGTCATGTTTTATTTTTCCTTCGTATACCAATTTTTCAAACTGCTTTGTGGGGAAACTAATTATTGATATTTGTTGACTGAAAAAAGAAACATCTAAACCTTCTTCTGTTAAATCATTGGCAACCTGAGAAGCATTCCATTGATCAAGCTCTATGCGTTTAACATTATACTTACGGTTTGTGCCAAATACATTATCTTTTATATAGGTATAGTCGACTGTATTGCCAGGCGTAGCAATCAAAAAACCTTGATCTTTCCAGTATCGATAGGGGACTCTGTCTTGTTTACTTCTTCTAGTTATAGTATCCGAAGGACAGAAAAAGAAAGGTTTAATATATCTAATGTCTTCATCATCTGGTTCACTGAGAATAATATCGGCTGTTATATCGGTGGTAGTAGATAAATCAATCGCCCTATAGCTTCCGAATTCTTGGAATTTTTCGAGAGGTATTGTATCTACTTTATTTCTCATCCATATTTCATTTGGAATCCAGATCGATGGAGCGTCAACCCATAGATTAAGGTGTTTTGTTTTGAAATTTGGAATTTTTGAAGGTTGATTTACGGCCTTAGTATATTCTGATCGAATACGATCTAATAAAGCGGACACATTTAAGTTTGGATTGGCTTTTGGCCATACACTTTCATCCTCCCAGTCATCACCTTCATCTAAATCATGAATCATAATCAATGTAGAATCTTCTTCTTTTAAACCTAACAGTACATCTTTACAAGAATCCTCATATAATTTGCATACCGATGATAGATTAAATCCTGCGGTGGTGATGTGGTATACTAAAGGTTGGGGTCTGGAAATAGCAGAGCTTTCAAGGTTTTCTTTTACCGTGTCGTCCTTATGGGCATGATATTCATCAATGATCGATAAATGAGAGTTGATACCATCTTGAGTTTTTGAATCTCCCCCAAGTGGTCTCATAAATGAGTTGTTACGTTTAAAGATGATTTTGTTTTGTAGCGTTCTGAATCCTATTGCGGCTAATTTTTTTGAATTGTTTATAAAGTTTACCGCTTGGTTAAAACAAAGTTTAGCTTGATCTTCTTTTGTTGCTCCGATATATACTTCGGCTTCGGGTTCATCATCAAATGCCATGCAATACAAACCTAATCCAGCCATTTCTGCTGTCTTGCCATTTTTCTTAGCACGTTTATCATATACGGTATTGATAACTCTAAGATTTGAATCTTGATGCTTCCATGCAAAAATGTTGTATAACGTGAATTGTTGAAATGGAGAAAGTACAAATGGTTTCCCTATTTTGGTTTTATCAGGATGTTTTGTGTATACCAGAAATTCTTCAAAGAAATCGATAACATGCATTCCATTAGCATGATCCAGAAAGTATCCTTTTGCTTCGGCATTTTTGATCCATGAATAAAATCGTTCAATGGCAAGTCTAATAAACTTACCAGTCACGATTTTTCCAGAGGATACATTCTTTGAATACAAAAAAGGTACTGTGGATTCTATTTCTTTGGTTATTATCATGAAACTAATTTGAAAGCTTACGTTTACTAAAGCCGTTAAACAAATCTCCTTGATCTGGATCAACAGCTGCTTTAAGTTCTTTCTCACTTTTTGGGTCTAAACCGAATTGTTTGAAACATTGCATGATTGCTTTTTCAGCATCACGTTTTAAGGTTACTTCTACGGAAATGTTTTTTGCTCCAGTAGAGAATCTTTGGATATAACCTGAACCATGTCTTTTTTTATTTTTGTTTCTAATTTCTCTAATGGCCCATTCCCATTGTTCAAAGTTTTCTGCTAATACTGCTAAAGCTGGTATGTGTATTCTTTTCAATTGATTTCCAGAAATTAGGATTTCGCCAAATTTTTTGAAGTGCGCTTTTGCCTTTGTTCCTAAAAAAGTAGGAGCAGAGGGAAGCTGTTTTAAAAACTCAGAACCTTTTCCAATACTAACTACTTCCATAACTTGTTATTTATAAGCCCCCCTTTAAAAAGTTTCACTGAGTAAAATTTTCACTAAGTGGCGATGTTTACATATTTTCATTTAGAGTCTTTTGACCCCTTAACCTCTTTATATCCGTGCGCTTCTTTGCCAGATTTAGAAGCATGGCAAGAATCACATAATCCTTGGAAATCTTCGTCTACAAGATGATCAAGATCAGGTGCGCCACCATCTCTCAATCTTTCAATATGATCTGTGTATGCAGTAGGGGAGATCAGTCCTATTTCATAGCACTTTTTGCACAATGGATATCTCTCTTTAAAACCTAAAGAAAACTTCCTCCATCTGGGATCATTATAATACCAGCTCATATCAACTGATCGTTGATGTTTTATTCGTTCTGGTTTCCAACCTCTTTTTATTTTCTTTGGTCTATTCGGCATAGCTAAAATGGTAAATCATCCTTTTCATTGTTGATTGGATTATTCTCTGTATCTACTGTAACAGGTTCTTCAATTTCTTGTGGATTTACATACTTGGTTTTGTTTTCTATGTAATGCAAACCGACATTACCTAAAGCACCGTTTCTATTCTTGGCAACAATCAAGCATGCGTTTTCATTGTTCTTTAGTTTTAGTGTCTGATAAACATCTTGATTCTGATATCGTGTGTAACCATAATATTTAGGCCGATAGAGTAAGCCAATAATATCTGCTGCTTCCTCAATAGCTGAGGATTCTTTGAGATGATGCTTACTAGGAATCTTGTAGCGTGAATTTTTTACATCACGACTCAATTGTGATAGAGCGATAACAGGAATGTCTAATTCTTTAGCAATATTTTTTAACTCTCTTGCAGCTTCACTGATATTGATGCGAATATCTTTATCTCCGCTAAACATTTGAACAAAATCTATAACTAACAATTTGATGTTATACTTTCGTTTCATGGAACGTGCTTTACGTTTCATTTCAGGAACAGTAAGTGCTGGTTGATCATCGATATGTATTGAGTAATTCTTTACTTCATCTACTACAGAAGTGAGTTTAGGGAAATAGTAATCATGTTCGAATCCGGTACGCATTAGCTGATTCATATGGAATTGACTTTGTGTAGATACTGCTCGAATTGCTAATTGTGTAACACTCATTTCCATACTAAACATACCAACGGGATGGTTAGCTTTAGCAGCAGCAATCATGTTTCCTAGTACAAAAGCAGTTTTACCCATGCCATTATCTGCGCCAATGATAATTAAATCTTGATTTTGCCAACCGTTAAAATGTTTATCGGTAGCAGCTAACCCTGTAGGAATACCAGTAACGATTCCTTGGTTATTTGTTAAGAATTCTACTCGTTTAGGAACACTCGTTACTGCATCATGCCAAGATATAGAAGAATGTCCTTTTGTACTGGTATCGGTTAGATTATCAATATTCGAACTCACTGTATCGATCAAATCAAATACATCTACAGAAGAATCATAAGCCATAGCTATCCCTTGAGTACAAAAGTCTATCATTTTGCGAGCGATATATTTTTGCAAAATGATTCTGGAATGATATGCTACATGTGCTCCAGATGCAGTAATGGTACTTAATTCGATGAGATATGAACTACCTCCGACCTTTGATAGTTTTTTAGCATCGTTTAGTTGTTTAGGAACTGTAAGCAGATCAACAGGTAGAGATCTATTGTAAAGATTTGAAATAGCTTTGAAAATGATATTATGCCTTGGATCATAAAACACATCGGGATTGCTGATAATAGAAAATACATCATCAAGAGCTCTTGAATCAATAAGGCATGCGCCTATCACTGCTTGCTCAATATCAATTGCTTGTGGTGGTATTTTAGATTTTAAAGTTGCCATTTAATCGATTCTTTGTAAATCTGGCCTTGTAAGACCTTGGTTATCATTTCTTGTTTTAAAAATATTTTGATTCTCAATCCAATTACGGGCATATTTGTTAAGCCGTAACCTAATTGTATTTCCGTCATACTCTCTTGATTCGAGATCAAAGGTGTCATTGAAATCCAAGCAGAATTTTTGAAAATTCTTAATTTTCGATTTGTGCTGCATTAAGAAGGTTTCCCATTGAGAAGGATGATACTTTTTGAAAAAATCTAAAGCGCGTGTCTCTCTCTTAGTATTACTTAATTCTTTATTACTTGGATATAGTATTATTAATTCGTCTGGATTTCCCACATGTGGAAAATCCATATGTGGGAAATCCACATGTGGGTTTTCATGATGTGGCTCGATTAAATTTTGATTTTCCTTATCCGGTTGATCATCTAAATAATATTCGCCAGTGCCATCACCACACCGATTGTATTTAACATATCCGAATTGTTTCAGTTCTTTTAAGGCGGTTACTATAGAATTTTGACCATCTTTAAGTTGACTGGACATGCTTTTTATGGTAAAATGCCAATTGTCAGGTTTTGAAAACATGTAACAAAACAATCCAATTGCCTTTAGAGATAAGCGACTATCTGATAACAGCACATTGTGAACTTGTGTAAATTTTGACTTCCTTTTTTTGATAATAGCCATGATCGTTAGATTTAATTCTTCTTACTTGTCACGGCCACTTCTTTTTCATCTATTACATCAATATGATTGATGTTTTTTTTCAATTTTGCCTCTGTGTATGAGTTTCTCTTAAGACCTTCAGCCTTTAGAAAACTTTCAATTTCTTTCACTGTAGAGCCAACAGTTAGGGCAAGTTCCTTGTCAGATTGTTGTAAATAGAATTGTCTAATTATCTGCTTTTGACCATTGGTTAATTTTTGCTTTTTCATGCTATTGAGTTTTTAAATTAATATCAATCAGTTTTATTACACCTGATACAAGTTTCCAATGTGCCACCAAAACCACTAGGTTGTGGATGACACAATTCATGTCCTTTTTTACAGTATTTCAATACAAATTGAATCGTATATGGTCTTTTTATTTTACAGTATTGTTTATTCATAAGTGTTTCTCTGTTTAGCGATACGAATTGCAGCACTTGTTATTATTTTTTCAGCAGAATTATCTTTGTTGCCAGGCTTTATAATTTCTAATGGTTTTGCTAAGGATTTAGCAATCTGATAAGCTCTTTTTTGAGTGATATCTCCCCATAATCCCGAATTGGATATTTCTCGATAGGTGATTGCTCTTTTTGAGAGTATTTTTTTACGTAGTACTGATTTATGAGTTAGTTGATCCATCACTAAATGAGCCGGAGCAACAACCAGATTTTCCTTTTTCAAGTGAGCAAATAATTCTGCTATTGATACATTACCGTTCATCGTTCTACATTTTAATCTGATCAGTTCACTATGTTTCTAATTGAAACTATGTAATCAGAAAGTTTTAATTTTTCATAATCATACATTTCATCGAATGATTTACCGTTCACAAACCATCGTCCATTTTTCCGATATATTCCGGATGAGGTTATAAGTTGTTTATTTTGGAATTGCATATCCAATAAGTTTTTTTCGTTCTAGACTTTTCATTGAAAAAACCTCAAAAAAGTAACTTCTTTTTTTCAAAGCTTCAGAACTTACTTTCTGCCTTGTTTTTGTATCTGTACCAATAAAAAACAATGTCCTTCCATCTTTAATTCTATTAGTGATATCGACACCATGTTCTGTATAATATTTCATGATTTTAGTATTTTACAAGTAAGCTGATTAATGTTATGATTGACCCTATTGATATCGCTGTAAAAAAGGATATGCTTAGGGAGAAATAAATCGGGATAGATGATTTTTGTAATAGCTTATCCAGCTTGATGTTCTCTTTGTATTCTTTGTATAATAAAAAGGTGATCAAACACATGAAAATGGTTAAAAAACCAAATAGTATTATTAAAATTTTTAATAGTTCCATAGCTTTAGTTTTTAATGAAAAATAGCCCAATGAGCAGCTGAAGGAAGCTCTCTTATAAATTCAATGGTTACTTTGAATATTCTTTTAATAGTAGTTTTCATGATACCTGATTTAGATCATGTTTTATGTATTTTACCCACTACGTCAGCGTAGTTATAGTTCTGAAGAGTTCTTTTTTACTATATGCTATATTTAAATGAATGTATTTGATAGATTTTGTAAATCTAATTTTTGATAGACGTGGTTTTCCACATGGATTAATACATTACTTTAATTATATTCGTTTGATAGAATGAACTTTAAAACACAAATATAAGTGTAATATTACACTTTTTTATATAAAATTAATGTAAAATTACATTTTATGTTAATTTTTTAGTATTTAAAATTTGGATAATGAATAGTTTAGAGGTTAAAAATAATAGGAAAAAATACAATCTTACTCAAGGTCAACTTGCTAAAATGATAGGAGTTAGCAAAAAAACAATTGCTAATTATGAAGCTGGAGAAACGATTCCAAATACAAAAAGAGTAATATTACATCGTGTTTTTGATGAGCTAAAACAAAATAAACAGGAAACGGAACACGATGGCGATATTTCTTCTGACAAAGAAATCGAATATTTGAAAAAAATAAATAGCTTCTTAGAGAAGGAAAACAAATATATAAGAGAGAATTTTGGAAAAGAGATTAAAGGCCTTAAAGGGATGGTTGAGACTCTTACCAAGGATAATAGCAAACTGAAAGAAGTCGGTACGAAAATCAATAAGATAATAGAAGAATTATCAATAAAGTACCAAATCGATGATGAAATTAAAAAGGTTAAAAATGATGAAAACTAAGATCGGTAATTTATTGATCAATCATTTTTTTTAATTCTTGTTTTAATTTATTTAAGGTTGCAAATTTTAATTTTTCTTTTAGGTCAGTAAGTTTTTTTAGATATGTGCACTTGCTCATCCCATTGAGCCAATATGCTTTTTTAGAAGCGAGAAATTCGCTTTTAATTGTTTTTAATCCCATTTGACAATTGTTTAGTAAAACTAGATTTATATCAACCTATAAATCAGGGGCTTTTCATAAAAGCCGATTTATTGTTTACATCCGATAAATTTTTGGTGGTTAATAGCTTTTTTTAATCGTTAAAAAGCGGGCAGGACTATGAAATTACAAAAAAAGACAGTACTTTTCTTACATAAATTGTTAAAAAACAGATAGTTACGGTTTAACCGTAAATTGTGTGATTGAAGTTTTAAAAGATATGTTCATGAAAACAATTTTACTCATCATTAGTTTGTGTTTATCTAGCTCCTTTTCTTATGGGCAGTGTGATTATTCGAGAAATGAAGTAGATGAATTTACGAAACTTAAAATATTAGAGACTAATTTTAAAGTACTTAGTTATGCTTCTTTTCAGCGTGAAGTAATTAGAATTCAGGGAGTTAAAATTGGTGATCAGAGGGTTTTAAGATGCTATTTTGTTAGTCAACAAATATTTTCGTTGGATGCAGGATCTAAGCTTATGTTGTTGAACAAGCAAGGTGAAGTTATTACCTTACTTAATCCTAAATATCAGGTTGCAAAAGACAATGGTATGGCCACTTGGCATTGCATTGTAAACTACCCTTTGGATTCAGAAGTGTATCAAAACTTAATGGATTTTATTCCTGTTAAAGTTAGGTATTATACAGATGAAGGATATGTACAGCATGAAGTAAAAAGAAAAAGAAGTAAAAGAATTATGGAGATTTTAAGTTGTCTTTAATAGAAGGTTTTTACATCCTTGCGATTTTGATTTGTGCTTTATCTCTTACTTTTTCCGGAAATTTATCTTTGTAGGCAGTATCGATATCGTTTCTTTCATGCCCCATTAATTCTCGCATAATATCAGGATCAACTCCAGCAAATTTTCCAAGAGTTGCGAAGCTATGTCTTACTACTTTACTTGTTAATTTCCCTCCTTTTGGCATTAGTTCAATTTCTAATTTTTTCTTTACTCGTTCTAACTTTCGGTTATGATTACTTCTGAAAGTTTTGTAACCAGTTTCGTCCTTACGCCAAGGAAAGATATACTCACTGTCATCGTCAGTTTTGTATTTATTAATTATTTCTTCAGCTTCAGGTAAAACCTTTACATCAAATTCATATCCTTTAACACCTAATTTTGCTCTTTTAAAAAATGCTCGTCCCTTAACTATCTGTTTCTTTTTTAAATAATAAACATCCACCAAATCAGCCCCGCAAAAATAGAATTGTAGTAGATTTAAATCGACAGCCATCTGTTGTTCTTTTGAAAGCTCTTCGGCTTCCATTATTTTCTTTATTCCTTTTCGATCTAAATATTCATTTTTGTTTCTTCTTATGCGTACAGGTAAATCTAAAAACAAACCTGTAAACGGTCTTGAATCTTCACAAATACCCATACGTACCGCTTTATTGTATATAGCTCTTATTTCATAAAGGTATGTTCTGATTGAGGTGTTTTTTAGACCGTCTTCTTTTTTATGCTGTTTAAAGTTTTCTAATAATGTTCTTGTAATATCTGTAAAGCTCAATTCGGGTGCGAATTTCTCAAGCTGATCGGTTGCATATTGATATGCATCAGCATTACCATTTCTGTTTAACTTTTTCATTCGTTCAATTTCCTGATCAGCAAACAAATAGAAGTTCGTGATTTTACCCTTACTTCCTTCAAAAAAGGACATTCCAGAAATTACACCTTCTAGTTCTTTAAATTTTAAGGATAAAGCTTTTTTCCTATATTCCATGATTAGACCATATAAGTCTTCGTAGTCATCATGAGAAGTTTTGGGTAATTCATGAAGAGTGTTCCAATCTTCAGCTGATGAATATCCTATTGTTTTACGTTTAATTTTCTTTTGGTGAGTAATAATTAACTTAACAGGATATTGGCCTTTAGACTTTCCGTCATTTTTATATAGTTTTACTGTAGCTTTCATAGTTACATTCTTTAAAAAGGCTGTAATTTTCCGTAAACTTTTCGTAAACTTCTTACAGTAAATGTACTATTTTTTGCTGTTTTTAGCTAAATATTGGAAAGCAAAAAAACTGTTAAAAACCAAAAAACCCCAGTTATACTGGGGTTTTGGCTTTGTGACCTCGGCAAGATTCAAACTTGCAACCTCTTGAGCCGTAATCAAGTGCACTATTCAGTTATGCTACGAGGCCTTTTTGCGGGTGCAAATATAGTTGTTTTTTATATTGCTGGCAAAATTTATGTAGACTTTTTCGCAGACAGAAAAAAGCTACTCGATATGTTTCAGATAAACAATACCCAAAAACACGATTCAAGTAGCCTGATAGTATGTGTGTTAAAGAAATGCTACGCTAGAAACAAGTTGATTTATTGACTTTTTCTAGCCATCATTTTTTTAGCCAGATCTGCGCCAATTAATGATTGTAATAAGTTTCCGTTAGCATCTTGTTTACCACCATCCTGTATATAGATCTCTGGTAGTTTCAATTCTTTAAGCTCTCTGGCTATATTTACAGAGGTCTTATATTCCCACTCGGCACGTTCCTGGGGAGTAAGACCGGCACTTACCAGTTTAGCATTTTCATAAGACTGTGCATCTGCCATTGTTTTTTGTGTTTTAGCCTTAAATTGTGCAACTTCATAATTCTTACGTTCCTCGATAAGGTTAAACTCTGCTACTTTGGCTTTTGTTTCGGCTTCGATAGTTTTTTGAATTTGCTCTTTTTCTAATCGAGCACGTTCTGTTGCTTTCTCTGCTTCACCCTTTGCCGTTTCTTTCTGTGCACGGTAGAATTGACGCTCTGCTTGTTGTTTTTCTAACTGTGTTTGTGCTACCTCTTCTTTTTGTAATTGTAATCGTTTGTCAAAGGTAGTTTCCCAATCAATTTCTGTAACAACAGCTTGTACAACTGTAAGACCATAAGCTTTTAAAGAATTTCCTTTTTCTCGTACAGGTTCTCCGTTTACGTATTTAATTCTAAAACGTTTCTGTTTCGACTCTTTATTAGTGATAGTTCTTATTATGGTACTATCACCAATGATTTCTCTGTTTTCATTGGCAAAATACTCTTCTAGTACATACATTCCGTTTTCTAACTGATCTTTAAAATATCGATCAAAATCAGAAGCTTGTCCAGAGATATAATCCTGAGCATCCATTAACTTACACGTATTCTTAATAGATTGGTCAATATTTGGGATGATACGTGATCGAATAAGGTTTTTCTCGGTTTTATTACGATCTGCGACAGATAAAAATTGTGCTTCATCTGCAGTGTTGATACTAACAACTACAGAAGTTGCAATTCTGGCTTTTACCGCATCGCTAAATGCCCAGTATTTTGCTACATCCACATTTGCATACTTGCTTTGTTCTCCAAGTTCACCATTATCTTTATCTGGGATTACATATTTGATAGGTAGCTCGAATTGTATTGGGATCAAACGTCCCCACATTTTGGTATTGATACCTTGATGTACTACAGCTTTTTGGCTACCCCATGGATACTGTACAGCGTAGGCAGTACCAGGTTCTGCATAAAAAAACATATTAGAGATCACACTTAGCACAAAACCAAACCCAATCAATTTAAAATTACGTGATTTGGTAAACCAGTTTAGAGCTTTTAAAGTTGAAAAAAATGGTTTAATAATGAGCATTATGATTCCTGTCAGAATCATTACGATTCCTATAAATGTTAGCATATTAGGTGGTTTTAAAAAATGATTAATTGATTTAATTTTTAGTCACTGAAGAAAGTAGTTTTGTTTACATGATTTCTAGATTTTATAGTTTAAATTAATTGTATTTGTACATTGTCTTTTTAATATATCTGAAAGAAAATTAAGTGCAAAATATTTAGGCTGAAATCCGTAAAGGTAATTATGAATTTATAACTAAAAAGATGATAAATGTTTTAGAGTGTAACTATGATATCTTAATATTGATTAATGAATGTAGTCATAAATATTAATTTTAATTATAAAATGTAACTTTTGAAGGAATGTTTTGTGTGATCTTTTCATTTTGTAGGCGATTTTCATCTTTTTTTAGCCTCTTTTTGTTATTTTCATTATTTTCGGCGAATGAACATACAAGATTATATCAGGGATATTGCTGACTTTCCCAAGCCTGGAATTTTATTTAAAGACATTACTCCTCTATTAGCAAATCACAAAGCCTTGGTAAGCTGTGCAGATCAATTAGCTGGTTTATGCCCAAGTGATATTAAGATTGATAAGGTGATTGGTATAGAAGCCAGGGGTTTTATTATTGGGACTATGATTGCAGAACGTTTGCAAGCAGGATTTATACCTGTTCGAAAAAAAGGAAAGCTACCGTATGATGTAAAATCAAAGAATTATGGTTTAGAATATGGAGAAGATACATTAGAAATACATATCGATGCTATCAAAGCAGGAGAAAATGTTCTGATTCATGATGATGTGCTGGCTACAGGAGGAACAGCAAAAGCAGTATGTGATTTGGTTAAAGAACTGGGTGGAGTAGTAGTACAATGTAATTTTATCATAGAGCTCGAATTTCTTAACGGAAAAGATAAACTTGATGTTCCTAAATCTGCTCTTTTAAAATATTGATAATAAAAAAAGCCTTCATAAGGATGAAGGCTTATCACATTTTTTACAAGAATTTTATTTTTTTGTAGTTGCTATTATAGCACCGTCTTTCGCCTTGTCACCATAAATACTAATTGCGGTTTCTGGTTTAAGAAAATCTACCTCTGCTAACTTGTCTGACTTAGCAAGATTATCCAGAGTGTCAAAATCAACTTCCTTTCCGTCAATAATAATTAATTTTTCGATATCAGGATTATCTACAAAATTAAATTTTTTGGATTTGAAATTTTGAAAATGTGGCATTTGCTGGCCGTTAAAAAAGAAGTTTCCGTCTTCATCTTCTTCAAAGGTAAAAGACTTCATGATCTGATCCTTTAGCTTATGTGCATCAAAATTACCTTTGAAAAATAAAGAGTCATTCTCTTTATCAAAATCAAAAACAAAATTATGTTTCTTCATAATGCTATCCATATCGATTTGCACATGATTAAATCCAGACTGATTTTTCCAGGCAGCAATGTCAAACATACCAGAGTTTGAGATATACAAATTACCATCTTTGTATCCTAATTCTATTTTAGAAATAGGAGCTTGGGAAGAAGAAGAGTATTGGCTTTTCGAATTTCCTTTTTTAAGAACTATACTAAGGCTGGTAATCTCTTTTTTATCGTTGAATTCTATTTTTTTGATAAGCAGTTCAATACCATTTTCTAGAAAGAATGCTTTTAAATCCTCTAATTCTTTTTCTGAGGTGTCTTTGTTTATTACCGCAGTTATTTCGTTAGGTTGAATGTTATCAATTATCAAATCCTTAGCAGAATTTGTTGTGAATGAGGTTAGGGAAAGCATACCTAGCATGCTGATTCCCATAATGATCCATTTTTTCATACTACATATTTTGGTTATTTATAGATGTTATTGCTTCTTCTTTAATTACGAAAAAGAGTTACTAGTGTTGCAAAAAGAAGTATATTTTTATAGAAAAAGATATGCTATAGTGTTAACCTAGAGCTTTTTTAGTAACATATAACCGCCAACCAAATATGAGGAGTTGTAATTTGGATGCTTTAGCAAGATCCAGGCGTTTTTTGGTAAAACTTGGTAGAATTACTTTATTAAGCTTGGCGATAACCGAAAAGAAATGTTTTTGCATGGTCAAAAATACAAAAAACTCACTTGAAGGAAGTGAGTTTTTTAAAGATTTATATCTGGATTGAGTTAGTTCTTTTTGGTAGTAATTTCAATCACTCCATTTTTTGCCTTATCACCATATTTTTTTATAGCTGTTTTTCCTTTATAGACATTCATCTGTTCTATGGTGTCAGAATCTAATTTTTCCATTTCTTTTTTGGTCGTTTTTTTTCCATCTATATAAATTAATGGCTCACCGTCTCTATCACCAGTAAAGTATGCAAAGGTTTTGTTGTCATTGGTGTGTATCTTATAAGTATCCTTGTGATCTCCATTAGTAAAAATGAACTCATTTTTCTTATCTCCAGAATGGATTTTCATTGTTCCTCCTTTTTTGTGTTTACCATCATTATCAACCACCCATATGTGATTTGAACCATTTCCAGATTGGCCTATTTCGATTTTACCGGTTTCACTATCGTATATAATTGCAAAAGAATTAATAGGAGTGTTATTTGATATAGCATAATTGGTCGTTCCTTTTTTAGAAGATATATCCACTCTAATGCTCAGAATTTCATTAGCATCATTTCGTTTGATACCAGAGAATTTAACCTCGAGACTGTAGTCATCTTTTAAAGTATTTTTTACTTTATTAAGGTCTTCTTTTGAAGAACTTTTGTCGACTATAAATTCAATAATTTTTTTTCCTTTTTCCTGATAGAAGATCTGATCAGAAGCTTTTTGATCAACTTTTGTGTCCTGTTTGATTTTAATAACTTCCTGGGTATTAAAACTCCATAAAAATAGACTTAACAAAGGAAGAATAACGGTGATCTTCCATAACTTTTTACTTTGAGAACTTTGTTTGTTTAACATAACAATTCGTTTTTTGATTAATGATTGATAAAAATTATTAGTAATGGTAGAGTAATTATTTGATGATACTTTTAGTAAAGTTAATTGATACTCTTTTCTGGATGTCATTTGGTTTATAGCCTCCCGATCAGCGATAAACTCCAGATTTTGTTCCATGTTTTTTTTGTATAACCAGGCAAAAGGATTTACCCATAGAAATATGAGAAGAAGATTCATTAGTATTAAATCTAGAGTATGCAATTGCTGAACATGTATTTTTTCATGTTTTAGAATCATATCTAATTCTTCTCGAGAATGTAATGCCGGATTGTATACGATCGTATTAAAAAAAGAAAAAGGAGCAATGTCTTGAGTAACTTCAACGAAGTTGAAGCCATCTTCTTTCCTGCTTTGATGATGAGTTAGTAATTTTTTTAAGGATAACAATTGAAGGCAAAAACGAGATAAAAATATAAGAACTCCCAAACCATAAAGAACAGATCCAATTACCCACCAGTTTATAGTTTCGGGAATTATATTTTTTGAAGGAGATTGATGTGTTTCTGTTATGTAAAAAGTTGGGTTTTCAATAAACTTAATAGTTGTAAACTCTATAAATGGCAATAGTATAGAAGTGATAATACCAACCAACAAAAAATGCCTATTTATAGTAAAAAAAGTATCTTTTCTAAGCAATAAAAAATAAACTCCGTAAAATAACGAAAGTAAAATACTGGCTTTAAAAAGATAAATTAAGAAGGTTTCCATAGCTTATTTTTCTTGTTCTATTACTTTTAAAATTTCTCTTAATTCGTCTGCGGTTATCTTTTCTTCTTTGGCAAAAAAAGAAACCATATTTTTATAAGAATCGTTAAAATATTGTTTCATAGCTGTACTTACAAAATTGCTGCGATATTCTTCTTTTGTAATAATAGGGAAGTACTGATGTGTTTTTCCATAGGCTTGATGACCTACATACTTTTTATCCTCGAGATTACGTATGATGGTAGACACAGTGTTATAATGTACAGCATTGTTTAGTTCGGCCTGAACCTCTTTTGCAAAAGCTTTTTTTAGCTTCCATAATGTCTGCATGATTTCTTCTTCTTTATTAGTAAGTTTTTCCATAAGAGAGTATTAATAATAATCAAATGTATAACTATGATTCTAGTTTAACAACTATTTTTGTAGTTATTTAACTATTTATGTAGTTATTAAGAAGGAAAAGAGATGATACTTTTATGCTTGCTAAGTATGGATATACTTCTTTTGAGCGACTTTTTTACTTTGTATAAAGTACTGTATTACAGTAGGTAAAATATGATTTAGTATCAATTTGTTAATAAAAAAATTTTCCGTTACGTAAATGAAATGTTAAGTTTATCACAACAAAATAACACAAACTTAACTTTTATTTAGAATGAAAAGAGTCAAATCTTTAGTGATAGCCACTGCAATGGGTATTACACTAACGCTGGTGTCTTGCGATAAAGACCAGGTTAATACTCCTGTAGAAGAATCCTCTTTAGTTGTCGAAAAAGATGTTTTAAACAAAATCGTAGAATTACATTTTAATCCAAACGGGGTAGAAAAAGTAATGGTAAGTGATATTGACGGCACCAAAAAAGCAATGTATCGTATTGAAGATGATATAATGTTTTCAAAATCTCAAATAATGGATATGGGGCTTCATGGAGGAATTCAAAACAAGCAGTACAGAACTAATAATTTGGTAACATCGACTAATGTTATTCGTGTAGTGGGATATACGGGTAATAATCAATTTGGATTAAGTTCTACAGCTCAGACCGGCTTGCAGTATGCTGTTAATAACTATAATAACGAAAATCTTAGAATTAGATTTCAATTATCTTTCGGAACAAACTGGGGACCTAATGATATCTTGGTATATGTAGATAATAGCATAAATCCAGATCCAAACAGATCAGCAGGGATTGCGGGTTTTCCTAGTAATGGATATCCTTTTACAAGAGTTAGAATTAATAACGGGGCTAATTTAACACAAACAAATCAGCAACTAGAGCATTTGTTGGCTCACGAAATTGGTCACTGTGTTGGGTTTAGACATACAGATTGGGATACCAGAAAAACTTGTAATGAGAATAGTAATGAAGGAGTAGGTAATGATGGTCTTGTGTATATCCCGGGAACAGCTGGTCCTGGTGGTGATCCAAATTCTATAATGAATGCTTGTTATCCTGCAAATACTGATGGAGAATGGAGTAACCTGGATAAAGTAGCACTAAACTACCTTTACTAATCTAGTAACAATAATAAATTAGAGATATAGATATTGATAAAAGACTGTCTTTTGACAGTCTTTTGTTATTTTGTGATATGCAGTGATATGTTATGAATAAGTGAGGAAATTTCTAGATGCGCTTAAGAAGTTCGCGTTTTTTATCTCTAGATATGGATAGTGTTTTTCCATCACTCATTACGATATGTCCACCATCATCATTGCTTAATAATTTGAGATATTGAATATTAATAAGATTGGATTTATGTATCCTGAAAAAGTTAGATTGTGTTAACTTTTCCTCAAAAAACTTGAGGTTTTTTGATACTACCATCTGCGGTTGGTTATTTAGAATGATAGAGGTGTAGTTACCTTCAGCAATACAATACATGATATCTTCAATTTTGATAACATGCAATCCTCTGGTATCTGATAATATGATCTGCGGTGATTCTCTTAAATTATATAAATTTTTTAAGTTTTCTTCTACACTGCTTTTAGAGGCTGCCTCTTTATTTATATACTGAGTTACCTTACTAACGGCTTCTTTAAGTTTTACTGGATCTACGGGTTTTAAAAGATAATCGATCGCATCATACTTGTACCCTTTTAATGCATATTCATCGTGCGCAGATATGAAAATTATTTTGAAATCCATAAGCTCGTGACTAGGAATCATATCAAAAATAGTACTGTTCCCTAGCTGAATATCTAAAAACACGATATCTGGACTAAATTCTTTGAAAAGTTTTTTCATTGATGATTTGTCCCACCCTTCACCAATTACTTCTACTTCGGGACAATATGTTTGTAGTAACAATTTTAAACTGTTTCTAGCCATTTTTTCATCATCGATAATGATACACTTAAGTGATGTACTCATAAGCTGTTAGTTTATAATTGGTAGATTAACGGTAACTCTGGTACCTTTTGATTTTCCATTATCATCCAATAAATCTGTAATTTTCATAGACGTTTTTTTATACCCTACTTTTTTAAGGAGTTTTATCCTTTCTGCTGTATTTCCCGATGCAATCGATAAATGGGTCGTGTTTTTTGATTTTTTATTTAATTCGGCAGACTTTCTTCTACCAATACCATTGTCCTCAATAATACATTGTATACTATTTTTCTTTTTTTGAAATGATAACTTCAATACTTTTTTGTTTTTAGAACTTAATCCATGTATAACAGCATTTTCGAGATGTGGTTGAATAATCATCGAAGGTATTTTAGGGTTAAGTTCTATTAAATCTTCATCAATCGTTAGACTTAATTCGAATTGATCATCAAATCGTTTGTTTTCTAGAATCATATAGGTCTTGATGATCTCTAATTCTTCCTTAAAACTAATATATAGACTATCCGAGTTGGATAATATTTTTCGAATTAATTGAGAAAGCTCTCTCATATGTTCACTCGCCTCGA
The DNA here is from genome assembly GCF_900299525.1 of Aquimarina sp. Aq78. Classification (GTDB taxonomy): domain Bacteria; phylum Bacteroidota; class Bacteroidia; order Flavobacteriales; family Flavobacteriaceae; genus Aquimarina. Next base: position 267,469 of record NZ_OMKA01000024.1, read on the forward strand.
ACTTATCTTTCTGAAGAATAAAACTTTGTAATGTATTGAATGAATTAAATAAAAAATGTGGATTCATTATTGATCGTAATGATTTTAACCTTACCAAACTTATCTCTTCGTTAAGCTGTGATATTTTTAATCTGCTTTTTTGATAAATAGTTAAAAAAAATAAGATGCATATTATAGTGAGAACTCCCGAACTTAAGGCAAGAATTTTACTGTTGTAAACTTGTTTATTTGTTTTTTGATTTTTTTTCTCCAGGTTAGTGATTAGCTTATTTTTTTCGGATAGTATTTTATTATACTCTGATCGAGCGATCTCTTTTTTAAGATTATGTGCATTAAATTTTTGAAGGTAGTTTTCTTTAGCTTTTAAGTATTGAATAGCCGTTTTTAGTTCTCCTTTGATTTCATAAATCTCTGCCAGGTCATTTAAGCTCATTATATTAGAAGGAGGGTAGGCGTTCTCTGTATAACTTATAGATTTCTTGTAGTAATCAATAGCCTTATCCAGATGACCTAGTTTATAATTTAATTCTCCTACAGTATTAAAAAAAAATGATCCAAACCGTTCTTTTTTGCTGTCTGCAATATTGTTTAAATCAATATACTTATCAATAATTCTCGAAGCTTCTTTTAGTTTATTTTGTTTGATATAACCATAGGCAACATTATTAGCAGCTATTTCAAGAGAGTTGTTCTGACTTGGATTTTTTTCAAGAATACCTATGGCTTTATTAGAAAAATAGGCCATCGAATCAGGATTTGTTTTTTCGAATGTAGAAGAAATATTTAGTAGCGAAATAGCCATCCTTTGATCTTCATTCGGGCTAATATATTTAAACGAAGTCTTAAAATTTTTCCTAGCGAGCTCTGGTTCTAACAACTCATTGAATAATGTTCCTTGATCAATTAAAATATTCCATTTAAAATGTTCTTTTTCAGTAATGTTAGAAAGGTCAATAGCTTTGTTGTAATACTCTAATGCTTGTGAGTATTGATCTTTTTTTTGCATTTGCCAGGCTAGCATAGCGTATACTTCTATACGACAATCAATATTGTTGTTGTCTGTGCAATATTCCAGTAAATGAGATAGCTCATCAGTATCAGTGTTTTTTGATTGATTATAGGTATAAAACTTTAATAAGTTTAAATCACTTTTGATAATACTATCTTTATGATTTGATTGTCTAGCCTGTTCTTGTTTTTGTTTAAGATTCGTAAGTATTGAATCCTGAGATCTTTTTTTTGAATCAATCACTATTGTGTCTTTTGCGAAAACTGACATAATAGAGAACAATCCGAATAGAAAAAACAATACGATTATATATCTGTTTGTTGTCATATCTGTGATCTATGGTAAGTAAAATTACGAAACTAATGAAGTTATGCTGTATGTATTACGATTTTATTGTTTGGAAAAAAAATAAACTGTGATTTGGTGTAAATAAGCCTGTCATTGATGAAATAAGCTTTAGAACTTACCCTGTAAATACCATGTAAAACATTGCTTGCTAATGTGTTATTGTGCTTTTAGCGTTAAAAAAATACGGGTTTATTACTGTTTGTTGTTAAAAAATAACAGTTTATGTAAAGAAATTGACGGTTCATGTAATACGATTGAGTTTTAAGAGAATTTAAGAATATATTGTTAAAGTTTTAACATAAAATACAAACTCAATGAAAAATTTTAAAACCCTTGCAGTAGTGTTCACTGCTGCTACACTATCAGTTTTTACATCTTGTGAAAAAGAATCTCCAGAAAATGCAGAAGATCAGTCTTCACAAGAAATCTCAAAAGATGTTTTAAATAAAATAACAGCATTACATTTTAACCCTAATGGTGTCGAAAAAATTACTTTGAACGATATCGATGGAACCCAAAAAACCGCATATAAGATTGAAGATGATATTCTTTTTACCGAAGATCAACTAATGAATATGCAGCTTCATGGTGGTATTCAAAACAAACAATATAGAACTAACAATATAGTAACTGCCACTAATGTTATTCGTGTTGTTGGGTATACAGGAAACAATCAATATGGGTTAAGTTCTACTGCACAGACAGGTCTTCGATATGCGGTTGACAATTATAATAATGAAAACCTTAGTATTAGATTCGAATTATCCTTCGGAACAAACTGGGGTGCCAGAGATATATTAGTGTATGTAGATAATAGTATAAACCCAGATCCAAACAGATCAGCAGGGATTGCAGGTTTTCCTAGTAACGGATACCCTTTTACAAGAGTAAGAATTAATAACGGAGCAAATTTAACACAAACAAATCAACAACTAGAACACTTATTAGCTCATGAAATTGGTCACTGTGTCGGATTTAGACATACAGATTGGGATACCAGAAAAACATGTGGCGAAAATAGTAACGAAGGAGTAAGTAACGATGGCTTAGTGTTTATTCCAGGAACAGCAGGTCCGGGAGGAGATGCTAATTCTATAATGAACGCTTGTTATCCTGCAAATACCGACGGAGAATGGAGTAATTTGGATAGAGTAGCTCTTAATTTTCTGTATTAGAAAATTTAGCAAGAATAGTTGTATACCCCTTAACTTACTTGCTAATATGTAGAGTTATATTATCAAATAGCATCCTGAAATACGGATGCTATTTTTTTTGAGAAAAGTTTCTATATAATAGTATCTTCGCAAACAAAATTAAAATTTATGGTTGCCAGTATATTGTACGTTATTATAGGACTTATACTTCTTGTTGTGGGAGGAGAATTTTTGGTGAGATCCTCTGTTGCCTTGTCTTTTAGACTTAAATTGTCTCGTATGGTTATTGGGTTAACTGTAGTTTCTTTTGCTACCTCTGCGCCAGAATTGCTTGTGAGTATTCAAGCAGCAATGGATGGATTGTCAGATATATCTTTAGGTAATGTAGTAGGGTCAAACATAGCCAATATTGGTTTGGTATTGGGTATTACTGCAATAATAAGCCCTTTGGCTATTGATAAGGACTTTTATAAATTTAATTGGCCAGTAATGGTACTGTTATCGTTTGTTTTATATCTCTTTTTAGAAAATGATGCAATTTTAACTCAGTTTGAAGGACTTATATTGTTATTGTCTCTAATAGTATACCTGTTCATTTTGATTCGAAGAGCTAGAAAATCTTCAAATGCAACGGCAGAAGAAGTAGATGATTCTCTTCAGAAAACATCTAATTTTAAAATTATAATTTGGCTACTCATAGGTGGGGCTGCATTATATTTCGGTTCAGAATTATTGGTGAGTGGAGCAGAAACTATTGCCAAAAGAATGGGAGTTAGTGAAGGGGTAATAGCAGTTACTCTTATTGCAGTGGGAACTAGTGTGCCAGAGTTAGCTGCTTCTGTTATTGCAGCGCTAAAACAGGAGAAGGCAATCTCACTCGGTAATCTTATAGGATCCAATATTTTCAATATAGCTTCGGTATTAGGGATAACTTCATTAATTCAGCCCATTGCAGTAAAAGATGGAACACTAATGAGTGTAAATATTTATTGGATGCTTGGTTTTGCCATGATTTTACTTCCATTGGCTTTTGTGCCTAAAAAGATGATCCTGGGGCGCCCAAAGGGTCTATTGATTTTTGCAGCATATTGTATTTTTATTGCTATGGTTTTTATAAAATAAAATACGCACGTAGATTGATGTTAAGCATATTTTTTTGTTAAGAAAGCAGATAAATAATAACAGTATTGCCATCTATCATTGCATATTTACCATTCATCATAATTTGAACTATTATCTGTAGATGTTCATATATTTTTGATTGTAAATCAAAAAGAAACTAATTATGATGTCATTAGTTAAATGGATAATCGGGTTATTAATAGCTTTTCTTTCTCATATTATAAATGCGCAGGAAATTACCGGGATTTGGAATGGAGCAATTAAAGTTCAGGGAACCGAACTTCCTATGGTTTTTAAGATTAAAAAAGAAGGAGATGCATATGTGTCTACCTTAAAAAGCCCAAAACAATCAGATCAAGAGATTCCGGTAGATAAAACAACATTTGTAGATCAAAAACTCATTATCGAAGCTAGCGCATTTAAGGTTGTCTACGAAGGGGTGTTAGAAAATCAGGAAATAAAAGGAGTCTTTGATCAAGCAGGGAATAAATTCCCTTTAGACCTAAAGAGAGGTGATGTTGTGACTAAAGTTAGACCGCAAGACCCCAAAAAACCATATCCATATAAATCAATCGATGTTGTTTTTAAGAATACAGAAGCCAGTGGTATTAAGTTATCGGGAACGCTAACTTTGCCAAAAGACAAAAAAAAACCACCAATTGTTGTTTTAATTTCGGGATCCGGTCCACAGAACAGAAATGAAGAAATTAAAGCAGCCAATCACAGACCCTTTTTAGTGCTTTCAGACTTCTTAACTCGCCAGGGAATTGCAGTATTACGATACGATGAAAGAGGTGTGGCAAAAAGTGAAGGAGTTTTTAAAGGAGCAACTTCTGTTGATTTAGCGTCTGATGTCGAAGCTGCAATTAGATTTCTTAAAAGCAGAGATGATGTTGATGTAAATAAGATCGGTCTTGTTGGTCATAGTGAAGGAGGTTTTATAGCACCAATGGTAGCTTCTGAAAATAAGGAGGTGTCGTTTGTTGTGCTTTTGGCAGGAACCGGTGTTGACGGCAAAGATGTATTATTATCACAAATGAAACTTAGTGCCGAATTAGAAGGTATTTCTTCAGAAATAATACAAATCAATAACAAATTTACCGAGATTGTATTAACATCAATTCAAAAAGAAAAGGATGTAGAGGTGATGAAGGCTATGTCTAGAGAAGAGATGACCACATATCACAATACTTTAGATGATAGCATGAAGAAGGCGTATCCTCTGTCAATGTTAGAGCAACAACTTTTTGAATTCATTAAAGATCCCTGGATGCGTTATTTTGTTAGAACAGATCCAAAGCAGTTTTTATCAAATGTAAAAACTCCTATATTAGCAATTAACGGTAGTAAAGATTGTCAGGTAATAACTGATCTTAACTTGTCCAGAATTGAAAAAATTCTAAAAAAATCGGGGAATAAGGATGTAACAATAAGTGAGATTGAAGGTTTGAATCATTTATTTCAGACTGCAAAAACAGGTTCAGAATCTGAGTATCCCAATATTGAAGAAACTTTTGCTCCAGAGGCAATGAAAATGATTAGTGAATGGATTCTGAAACGATTTTAATTCCTTGAAAATCATATAGCCGCTAGAGTTATAATAAACAGTATTACGATTTGAATACACTAAAAATTTCAAAAAAGAACTGGTTTTGGATTTTACAACTTTTAGGTTGGGGGATTCCTGGTTGTCTTATTGTGTATACAAAGTTTAATTATGAAAAAACATTATCTCATACCTATATTGTTTCCGAAGCAATCTTATTTACCGGTGCAGGGATATTGTTCTCTTCGTTGCTATGGTTGTTGATAAGAAATAAAATTCTCATAGAAATTATAAGTGTTAGAGTAATTGTTAGAATACTTCTGACCTACATGCTTATATGCTTGTCAATGACAATATTTGTAGAAGTTTTGGTTTATTTGTTATATGTAAATATTGAGAACAAAGAATTAGATAGATCTTTAAATGATTATATTCTCAATTTTATCAATATCTCTGTGATTTTATTTTTTTGGCTGATTCTTTATTTCTCAATAAATTCAATTCTAAGAGCTCAAAAAGGAAAAGTAGAAGGCTTGCGATTAAAGAGTACATTAAGAGAATCCCAACTTAACACACTCAAAGGTCAAATTAATCCTCATTTTATGTTTAATAGCCTTAATAATATTAGAGCATTAATGTTAGAAGACGTGCATAAATCCCGAGAAATGATTACTAAATTATCAGAATTATTAAGGTATTCATTAAACAGTAACAAAGTAGATAAGATAACTCTTGAAGAAGAAATTGAGATCGTTAATAATTATATCGAATTGTCAAAAATTCAATTAGAAAAGCGATTGCGGTATCATGAAGAAATTGAAGAAGGTATATTAGATATAGAGATTCCTCCTATGTTGATTCAGATGTTAGTAGAAAATGCTATAAAACATGGGGTTTCTAATCAAATTGAAGGAGGGGTAGTATCTTTAAAAATAAGAATAGAAAATAATGATTTGCAAATCGAGGTACATAATACAGGAGAGCTAAAAGAAAGTGGCTCTACTACAAGAATTGGGCTTCAAAATATTTCAGAAAGACTACGGTTGTTGTATGGTGCAACATCTTTTTTCGAATTGAAAGAGGAAGGTAAAGAAGTAATTGCCAGAATAAAAATACCATTAGATGAGTAATACTGCTGTTATTGTCGAAGATTCACGTTTAGCACGTAATGAGTTAAAAGAGTTGCTTAAAAAGTATCCTTTTGTAGAGGTTATTGGTGAAGCCGAAAATGTGGATCAGGGGTATGAACTTATAACAAGTACGGATCCAGATATTTTATTCCTGGATATTAATATGCCAGAAAAAAATGGTTTTGACTTATTAGAAATGCTAGATCAGGTGCCTCTGGTTGTTTTTACAACTGCTTATGATGAATATGCAATTAAGTCGTTTGAGTATAATGCGTTTGATTATTTGTTGAAACCAATTAATGAAGAAAGATTTTCTAGGACGATAGAAAAAATACAAAAAACTATAGAAGAAAGGAAAACTTCAGAATCAAAAGAAAAGTTATCAGAAACCAGCCAGATTTTTATTAAAGAAGGAGAAAAATGTTGGTTGGTAACTATATCAGAGATAAAACTTTTTGAAGTAGTCGGAAATTATACAAGAGTATACGTTGATCAAGAAGCTCCATTAATTTATAAATCTCTAAATCAAATAGAGCAAAAACTTCCCGCAAAAACTTTTTTTAGAGCCAACAGACAACAAATCATTAATCTTAACTTTATAGAAAAGGTTGTTCCTTGGTTTAATGGTAAATTAAAAGTTACCATGGATTCAGATTTAGAAATAGAAATATCGAGAAGACAATCTATCAAGTTTAGAGAGCAATTAGGATTGTAATTTGTATTAATACAATAAAAAAAACACCTTTAGGAATTTTCTAAAGGTGTTTTTGGTGGTTAACCAACTTAGTTAGTTAAATTACATACAATAAATTGTTATGCCATTACAGCTGCAACATCTGCTGTTTTAACAGTGGTTACAATTCTAGCAGCAATTTTATATGGATCACCGTTAGAAGCAGGTCGACGATCTTCTAGCCAACCTTTCCATCCTTTTTCTACGGTAATAATAGGAATTCTTATAGATGCTCCTCTGTCTGATATTCCATAAGAGAATTCATGTATAGACTGTGTTTCATGCTCGCCTGTTAATCGTTGGTCATTAAACTCACCGTATACAGCGATATGTTCTTTGGTAACAGGTCTGAATGCTTCACAAATAGTTTCATAAACTTCTTTAGAACCACAAGTTCTTAATACTTCGTTAGAAAAGTTTGCATGCATACCAGAGCCATTCCAATCACCTTTAATAGGTTTAGGGTGATATTCTATATAATATCCGTAATGTTCGGTAAGACGATCTAATAGATATCGAGCTATCCATATTTCATCTCCGGCTTTTTTAGCTCCTTTAGCAAACAGTTGAAATTCCCATTGCCCACTGGCAACTTCTTGGTTGATTCCTTCAAAGTTAAGTCCGGCAGCAATACACAAATCAGCGTGTTCTTCAACAAAATCTCTTCCATGTGTGTTTCTACCTCCCACTGAGCAGTAGTACATACCTTGTGGACCTGGGTAACCACCAACAGGAAATCCTAATGGTAATTGTGTTTTAGAATCCATAATAAAGTATTCTTGCTCAAAACCAAACCAAAAATCATTATCATCATCATCGATTGTTGCTCTTGCGTTAGATTCGTGGTGAGTTCCATCAGAATTTAAAACTTCTGTCATTACCAGGTATCCATTTTTTCTTGCAGGATCAGGATATATAGCAACAGGTTTTAATAAACAATCAGAAGAACCGCCTTCTGCTTGTCTTGTAGAACTACCATCAAAAGACCACATTGGACAATCTTCTAGCTTTCCGCTAAAGTTTTCTTCAATTTTTGTTTTACTTCTTAAGTTAGCAGTTGGTTTATAACCATCTAGCCAAATGTATTCTAATTTAGCTTTACTCATAATTAATACTTTATAAATTGAATTGTTACAAGGGGTAAAATTAATTTATATTTTGGTATTACCAAAAAAATAGGGGGTATATAATCATATTCATATTAATTTTTATTGATACCCTATTTTTTTAGGGGGTGTTTTTAATAATTATTAATTTTGAAAGAAAATATTTTTTATATTATCAATAGAAACTTCTTATATCTTTGTATAAAACTCACTTAATTATGTCAACACTCAGATTTCAAGCACTAAAAGAAACGTTACATCGTAAACCTGTTATAGTTACAGAAACAGAACGTCGATCTGTATTATTTGGTAACAATGTATTTAATCAAACAACAATGCTACAGTATCTTACCAAAGATGCGTATAGTAGTGTAATGGATGCCATAGAGCATGGTTCTAAAATTGATCGCAAGATTGCTGATCAGATTTCATCTGCGATGAAAGAATGGGCACTTTCTAAGGGTGTGACGCATTATACGCATTGGTTTCAGCCATTAACAGGGGCTACGGCAGAAAAACATGATGCCTTTTTTGAAACCACAGGTAATGGGCAAGCAATCGAAAAATTTGGAGGAGGACAATTGGTACAACAAGAACCAGACGCATCTTCTTTCCCTAATGGAGGTATTCGTAATACTTTTGAAGCTAGAGGATATACGGCATGGGATCCTACTTCTCCTGCTTTTATTTATGGTACCACATTATGTATTCCAACTGTTTTTGTTGCCTATACAGGGGAAGCACTTGATTATAAAACGCCATTATTAAGAGCTTTACAAGCCGTGGATAATGCCGCAACAGGAGTTGCTAAATATTTTGACAAGAATGTAAAGAAAGTTAATGCTTCTTTGGGCTGGGAACAGGAGTATTTTTTGATTGATAGCGCATTGGCATTCTCCAGGCCTGATATCGTTATGACGGGTAGAACACTACTTGGTCACTCTTCTGCAAAGGGACAACAATTAGACGATCACTATTTTGGAAGCATCCCTATCAGGGCTTTGGATTATATGAGGGATTTAGAAACAGAATGTATGCTGCTTGGTATTCCTGTTAAAACACGGCACAATGAGGTAGCTCCTAATCAATTTGAGTTAGCTCCTATATACGAAGAAACGAACCTGGCTGTTGATCATAACTCTTTATTAATGGATGTTATGGATAAAGTGGCAGCGAGACATGACTTAAAAGTATTATTGCATGAAAAGCCGTTTGCAGGAGTAAATGGTTCGGGAAAACATAATAATTGGTCTTTGGCAACAAATACTGGTGTAAATTTATTAGGCCCAGGAAAAACACCGATGAGTAATCTTCAATTTTTGACTTTTTTCATCAATACTATTAAAGCTATTAATGAAAATGAGGAATTAATGAGAGCTGGTATTGCTTCGGCTAGTAATGACCACCGTCTTGGAGCTAATGAAGCTCCACCGGCTATTATGTCTGTATTTATAGGAGAACAATTAACAGCTGTGCTTAAAGAATTAGAAGGAGTTACTAATGGGAAATTATCTCCACAAGAAAAAACAGATCTTAAATTAAACGTAGTAGGAAAAATACCTGAGATTTTATTAGACAATACAGACCGTAATAGAACCTCTCCTTTTGCTTTTACTGGAAATAAATTTGAATTTAGAGCTGTAGGATCCAAAGCAAATTGTGCAAATCCAATGACAATTCTTAATACTATTGTGGCTAAACAGCTAGTAGATTTTAAGAAAGAAGTTGATACATTGATTGATAAAAAAGAACTCAAAAAAGACGAAGCGATATTTAATGTGCTAAGAGAGTACATAAAACAATCCAAAAATATACTTTTTGAAGGAAATGGGTATGGCGATGAATGGGAAAAAGAAGCTAAGAAGAGAGGGTTAAGTAACAATAAAACTACTCCAGAAGCATTAAAAGCTAAGGTTTCTAAGAAAAACCTGAAGCTTTTTGAGGAAATGGGTGTTATGAATAAGGTCGAAGCCGAAGCTCGTTATGAAATTGAAGTCGAAGAATATGTATTAAGAATTCAGATAGAGGGTAGAGTTTTGGGAGATATTGCTCGAAACCATGTGATTCCTACTGCAATACGGTATCAAAATATGTTAATTAATAATGTCTCTGGACTAAAAGCATTATATGATAAAGATTTCAAAAAATATGCTAAGGAGCAAATGGAAATCATAGAAGAGATTTCGGGGCATATTGGGAAAATTAATACCAAGGTTAATGAAATGACCGAAGCGCGTAAAAAAGCAAATAAACTCGTAGATCTAGAGAAAAAAGCTTCCAGTTATTGCGATAAAGTAAAACCTCTATTTGATGAAATCAGATATAGTTGTGATAAATTAGAGTTACTTGTAGATGATGAACTATGGCCGTTAACAAAATATAGAGAGCTACTTTTTACAAGGTAGGTAAGAATTAACTCACAAGTATTGTTTCTGATGAATTAGTTAACTAAAAATTAACATTTTAACAACTCTTTAAAAACCATAGGAATTTATATTTCTATGGTTTTTCCGTATGCATTTCATCGAATGTAAAGCAAGTGTATTGTAAATAGACTTAATATTTTCTTAAATTTGAATAATATCATAATGGTTGTAATTCATTTTGATATTCCCTCCCTTAACCCCAAGCATATATTTTCATGTTAGTCAAAATGTAGATTAGGTTTTTCTAATATTCCTTTATCGTGTAATAGTTTTTATATAAAAATCATATTAATCACTTATTAACCACTTAAATTTATATTATACATGAAAACAACAGTTTTTAGTCTGGTAGCTTTATTAGGCACCACGGCAATGATCGCACAATCGAACAATAGTTCTGTTACACAGACAGGAGAAAAAAATTTTACTAATGTTACTCAAATAGGAGTTTCTAATTCTTCTTTAACTATTCAAAATGGGATAAGCAATAATGCAGAAACTATACAAGGGAGTAAGGAGTTTAACTCTAGTAGTGGGATTGTAAAACAAATTCAAACAGGAAATAAGAACTCTACCTATGCCCAACATGAAGAAAAGAATAATCGAATAAACCAGGTGCAAATTGGTAATCGTAACTCCTTAGATACTAGACAAAATTTAAAATATGAAGGAGGAAATAATATAGCAAGACAACGTCAAAAAGGAAATAGGAATGATGCTATAATATCCCAAGAAGGAATATCTAATTCTGCGTTTCAGGTGCAAATAGGTAAAGGTAACTCTGCTTCTTCGAAGCAATTAGGAAGCAATGACCTTAGTAGGCTTATGCAGGTAGGGAACTTTAATACTGCTTCGGTTTTTCAAGAGGGAGACAACAATAATTCTTTACAGAGACAAACAGGAGTTTCTAATATGGTTAAGGCTAAACAATTGGGTAAAGGTAATCTTCTGCGCCAAATCCAACGAGGAGGTGGGAATGCAGGAACTTCTATGCAAGGAAGTAGTCTTTTTGATTCTAGAGAAGGTAGAATTGAGCAAGTGCAATATGGAAATGAGAATTCAGCTTTTGCAAATCATGAAGAAGATAGAAATACTATTCTTCAAGGACAAGGGGGAGATGGAAATGATGCCAGGGCTGAGCAAAATTTAATTCGTTTTGGAGGTAAGAATTTTACAATTCAAATACAGAATGGTTATGGTAATTCGGCTATAGCAGCACAAGATGGAAATGAAAATCGTTTAAGCCAGTCACAATCTGGTAACGAAAATAGAGTCTCGGCAACGCAATTTGGGGTAAATAATGTGCTTTTTCAAAACCAAACAGGAGTAGATAATGAAGCAATTTCTGAACAAGGAGGATTTTTATTTGCCTCTAGAGGTGGGATGGTGAATCAATTTCAGTATGGTAATAGCAACAAAGCATTTGCTCAGCAAGAGGAAGATAAGAATTCAATACTACAAGCTCAGGTTGGAAACAGGAATAGTGCTTCTGCAACTCAAAACATTTTATTTTTTGGTGGAAAAAATACTGTTAAACAGGCTCAAGTTGGAAATGGAAATATTGCCGAAGCTTATCAGGAAGGAAATTCGGATTTGAATTTAGTAGGAGAGAATAATCTAATTAATCAAATTCAAATTGGAAGTCAAAATAAAGTTACTTCATCTCAAAATGGAATAAATAATGTAAACGATATTTTACAGTCTGGAAACATGAATATAGCAGAGGATACTCAATTTGGTATAAGTAACGATGCATCACTAACTCAGATAGGAGACATGCATATGAGCACAATTCTTCAAACAGGAACTAATAATACTGCTAATGTGACTCAAGGAGGGGCTAATTAGGTAAGGAGGTGATTGCTTTTTTTCCTTGATTTTTTAGACTTGAAAAGGTAATCAAATCTTTTTTGTCATAGAAATGGTGTTGATTTTTATAAGTAAGTAAGAATTAACCTACTATTTTTTTTTCAAGTAAATTTTAGTAAAAAAATGATATTTGATAAACCCTTTAAAAACCATAGAAATCTATTTTTCTATGGTTTTTTTACATGTATTTCATCGAATAGTTGGGAAATTGATAATAATAGCTTTAATATTTTCCTAAATTTGATAATGTCAAAATGGTCGTCATACTTTTGATTATACCCCCCCAGGTCCCAAAATATATTTGTTTTACTGAATAATAATGAAGATTAGATTTTTCTGATCTTTATCGTTCTTGTGCTGTAAAATTTTTAAGTAAAGTAACTCAATTTAATCACTTTTAATATATATTACGTATGAAAAAATTAGTTTTTAGCCTAGCAGCTTTATTAAGCGCTACGGCAATGATCGCACAGTCAAACAACAGTAATGTTACTCAAACCGGGGACGATAATATTGCTAATATTTCTCAGGTAGGAGCAACTAATTCTTCTTTAACAACTCAAGAAGGAAAAGCTAACAATGCAGAAGCCATCCAAGGTACTGCAGCATTTAATTCAACTAATGGAGTTGTAGAACAATCTCAAACAGGAGATAAGAACTCGGCTTTTGCTCATCATGAAGAAGCTGATAATCAGGTGTATCAAATACAGGTAGGTAATGGTAATTCTGCTAGAGCTACTCAAAACTTGGCATTTGAAGGAGGAGGCAACGTAGCTAATCAACTTCAAGAAGGAGATAGAAACGAAGCCACAGTATCTCAAGAAGGATTAACCAATACTGCTATTCAGGTTCAATTTGGAGATGGCAATTCAGGATCTTCAAGTCAAGAAGGAATAGATAACTTTAGTGAACTTAATCAAGAAGGAAACTTTAATACAGCATCTATCACACAAGTAGGACAGAACAATCTTTCTTCACAGTCACAAATAGGAGACGCTAATATAGCTACTGCAGGACAGTGGGGAAATAATAATTCTGTAAGTCAAGACCAAGAAGGTGGAGGTAACACTGCAAATTCTGTTCAAGGTAGTACTCTTTTTGATTCTAGAGGAGGAAGAGTAGAGCAAGTACAAGCAGGTGATGAAAATAACGCGTTTGCTAATCATGAAGAAGATAATAACACTATTCTTCAAAGTCAGACAGGAGACTCTAATGATGCAAGTGCAGAGCAAAACCTAGGATCTTTTGGAGGAGACAACTTAGCTACACAAGTACAAGAAGGTAATAGTAACGTAGCTACAGCATCTCAAAACGGAAGTACTAATATTTCTGATCAATCTCAATCTGGTGATGAAAATGTTGCTTCGACAACACAATCAGGAACAAACAATACAGCTATCCAAAGTCAAACAGGAGTTGGTAACAATGCAACTTCTATACAAGGAGGGACATTCTTTACTTCTAGAGGTGGTCTTGTAGATCAATTCCAGTCTGGTAATGGTAACGAAGCATTTGCTAGACACGAAGAGGATAATAACGTTGTAGTACAGACTCAATTAGGAGATAGAAATAATGCTTCTGCTACTCAGAACCTTATAAACTTTGGAGGAGAAAATACTACAAGACAACTTCAACTAGGAAATGGTAACGTTGCTGAAGCTTCTCAAGAAGGAAGTTCAGATTTAAATTTAGCTGGAGAAAATAACCTTGTTAGCCAAATTCAGTTTGGTGATGAAAATAGAGCTGCTTCAACTCAAAATGGGGCAAGTAATACAAGTGATATTTTCCAATTTGGAAATATGAATGTCGCTACAGATACTCAGGTAGGAACAGGTAACAATACTTTTGTAACTCAGTTAGGAGACATGAACACTAGTGTGATTCTTCAAACTGGAGTGAATAACGATGCTACTGTAACTCAAAATGGTTCGAATTAATTAGATTCGAATAAACTTTAATATCATTATAAGAGTTATACTCAATTTGAGTATAACTCTTATCTTGATTTTTTTAAATTCTGAAAAAGATGAACAAAACCATTCTTATACAGGCATTGGGTTTTTTTATTTTCTTTACTTTTTCTAATGGGTATGCCCAAAATTTAAAGGAAGAAAATCAGCTTTCGATTACTGATCAAGATAAGTTTATTACCCTGTCTCAGGTTAATAATGCATTATCTGTTAGAGCAGAATCGTCATCCCTTTCTAATGGAGTAAATGCAGTTTTTATTCAACAAATAGGAACGAGTAATGCTGTGCTTTCTACTATTATTGCAGAATCTTCAGATATTAAAATAATACAGAATGGAGATCAAAATCTAGTAGAGATAAAGGAATCCGCCAGAGAAATAGAAAAGTCGATTATACAAACAGGAAATAATAATTCTGTAACTGATTTTTCTTTTAACCCTGATATATCAACTAATTTAGAACTTTTACAAGAAGGTAATAATCTAATTTTTGAACGATTTGGTAGTAATGAACTGTCGAAGAATTTGAAATTTAAAATGTCTGGCGATGCCAGAACTATAATTGTTAGAAGTTTTTAATAACAGACATATAAGAGTATGAAGTTTAAACTTGTCATACTTGCAACTCTATTTTTTCAGGTTTCAATTGCACAGTTCACAAATACTGATGTAGTTGCAAAAGTTAAAACAGTAACTATTGATGATATAATTTCTGTGGTTGCTACTGCTACTAATACTACAGAAGTATACAAAAGTTTGCAATATACTATTACCGTTTTTCGAACAGATGCAAATAATAATGTATCTAAAACTAATCAGGAAGGAAGATTTACGCTAGAAGCAAATGAAAATAGAGAGCTCTCACGAGGGGCAATTAGTGTAGATGAGAGCGATAAAATAGTATTGCTCTTATTGATCTATGAGGAAGATAAGATTATAGGCAAAGATAGACTTGCTTTTAATGAAGAAGCTGATCAGGAGTCTAAAACAACAGAAGGTGATGTTTCCTCTGATGATGGAATTGAGCTAAAAGGAATAGTAATAGAAGAGACTAAAACCAAACCAGGAAGAGACTTTTATGAATATTTCTATGCTTCATATACATTAAACCAAATAAATGGTAATAGAGTCGTAGGAGTATATGAAAAATTAAGCTTTGGGCGTAGTACCATTATTCAGGTAAAAATAGAAGATAATGTCATTCATGAATTTATAGGAAAACCAGATTTGGAATATTTAGAACAAATGTCGAAAATTGCAATTCGAAAAGTATATAAATATTTTAAGGATCTAAAAAAACAGAAGAACGATATTTTTCAGTATTAAAACAGTTAAGATGAAATCAATTTTAATAACGCTTTTTCTTGTTTTCTCGATATGTAGCTTTTCTTTTGGACAAGATTTGGTGTATAAGCCTGTAAATCCTGCTTTTGGAGGAGATACATTTAATTATCAATGGCTTCTTAGCTCTGCCGAAGCTCAGAATAAATTTACAGACCCTACTGATTCAAGAGATCAAAGATCGGATGTAGAAAGATTTACAGAAAATCTGAATAACCAGTTATTAAGCCAAATATCAAGAACACTATTTACCGAACAATTTGGAGAAGGAGGTCTTACTGAAGGGACATATAATTTTGGGTCTTTATTCATAGAAATCTTTCCTTCCGGAGAAGGGTTAGTAATCAATATTTTAGATACAAGCACCGGAGACCAATCCCAAGTAATAATTCCTAATTAATTTTTAATGTATCATAAGTTTTATAAAGTAATCGCAGTAATTTCTTGTGCATTTTTATTATACGGATGTGGGACGTATTTCAATCAGCCCATAACTATCGAGAATGCCAGAATAGGTGAAGATACAGAAGTTACAAAAACATTAAGGGATTTTCCGCCACCGGTAGAGCCTGTTGTTGTTGGGGTGTATAAATTTAGAGATCAAACGGGGCAATATAAGCCCACAGAGAATGGAAGCACTTTTAGTACAGCTGTTACTCAAGGAGCAACAACAATTTTGATCAAAGCACTCGAAGATTCTAAGTGGTTTGTGCCTATCGAAAGAGAAAATCTAAGCAACTTGCTTAACGAACGTAATATTATACGTTCTACAAGAAAAGAATATAGAAAAACCAAAAATACCAACGAACCACAATTACCACCATTATTATATGCAGGGATTATCCTCGAAGGAGGTATTGTGTCTTATGATTCTAATATCATTACTGGTGGATTGGGAGCAAGGTATTTTGGTGTAGGAGCTTCTACTCAATATAGACAAGACAGAATTACAATATACTTAAGAGCAGTTTCTACTTCTAGCGGTAAAATCTTAAAAACAGTATATGTGTCTAAAACTATTTTATCACAAGCCTTAGACGCGAATTTCTTTAGGTATATAAAATTTAAGAGACTACTTGAAGCCGAAACTGGTTTTACCAAGAATGAACCTGCTCAAATGGCAGTGTCAGAGGCAATAGAGAAAGCAGTAGAATCTTTAATTGTAGAAGGAATTGAAGATAAATTATGGGCTGTTAATGCAGAATCAGAAGCTGTAAATACATTAATAGAAAAATACAAAGCAGAAAAATATGAAGCTCAAAATACTGCCTTGTATGATCGATATTTTAAAGAAAGAAGAGCTAAGATCTCTGCGTTTTTAAAAGGGGGAACTGCTTTAGTTAGCGGGGATTATAATAATCCAGAGCTTACCTATTCTGCAAAGATTGGAGCCCGATGGTATTTTAATCCATACCTTAATGTTAATGTGAGTATTAATAAATTTGAACTTACTAATCAAAACTCATTCTCTAAGGGGTTTAATGCTTTTGATCTTAATACAGAATTAAATCTTTTACCCTTTGATAAATTATCTCCCTTCTTGTTTGGAGGAGTAGGTATTGTGAATGATGATGATTTTGATACTACATTGTTTAAATTTCAATATGGAGGTGGTGTAGAGTATTTAATTTCTGATAAAATAGGTATTTCTGTTGGAGCTACGCATAACCTGGTTCTTAGCGACGAATTAGATGGCGTAGTTCAAGGAAAACGAGATGATCAATACTTTAATTTTTCTTTTGGACTAAATTGGTATTTTGGAAACCCCGTGAGGGCGAATAAAAAATCAAGATTACAGAAACAAGAGAAAAATATAGAATTGCGTGAGTTAAGAAAAAGAAATAGAAAAATTAGAAAAGAAGGTATAATCCTAGAAGATAAAAACAAATAGGTTGTGAGAAAAATTATCATAAGAATAATAAGTGTTTTTGTAATTATAGCTGCAGCTTCTTGTAGTGAGGATACTATTGATTCTGAAGGTTTAGGGTCTGTTAAAGGAAAAGTAGTTAAAAAAGGAACTAACGAACCTTTAGAAAATGTAAAAATATCAACAAATCCTGCTTCAAGTACTGTTTTTACAGATAAAGATGGAGTCTATCATTTAAAAAATGTACCCTCGGGAGATTACTCTCTTTCGGGTCAACGAGAAGGACTATTAGCGGTTTTTGAAGCGGTTACAGTACTAACAGATAAAGAGCTTGAGGTAGTTCTTGAAATGGATATCGCAACAGCTACAAACCGCCCACCAGAAGCTGCAACTTTAGTAACACCAGTAGATAATGTAGTTGATCTTCCATTAGAAGTTAAATTGGTATGGAGTGCCAAGGATCCTGATAAAGATAAACTTACTTACAAGGTGAGTTTAAGGAACGAAGAAAATTCTAATGTAGAAGTTTTTGAAAATATTACTGATACAACATATACCGTATCCGGACTTTCTTTTAGTACAAAGTATTTTTGGCAAGTAAGCTCTAGTGATGATATTAATGATCCGGTTAATAGTACAACTTTTGCCTTTACGACTGCGGGACCACCAAACAATAGAATTGTATATACAAAACTAGTTGGCGGTAACAGTGTTATTTATTCTGCAGATGAGAGTGGAGGAACAGAAATAGCACTTACTTCGGTATCAAAAAATAGTTTTAGACCTAGAAGAAATGCTACGACCAAAAAGATTGCTTTTTTACAGTCGGTCGGCTCTCAGACTCATTTATTTACAATGAACCAGGATGGTTCACAAATAAAACAAATTACCTCCACGGTTGGAGTATCTGGGTTTAACCTTGAAGAAGTGGATTTTTCATGGGATGCCAATGGAGCAAAATTGTTATTTCCTAATCAGAATAAATTATATTCTATAAATATAGATGGAAGCGGCTTGAGCTTAATATATCAAACCACTGGTGATTTGATTACCGAAGTAGATAAAAATGAAAACACAGGTATAACTGCTATAAAAACAAATAATTTAGATGGATACGGAGTACAAATTTTTACCATTGATGGAGCTGGAGTGGTACAAAACACGGTGCTTACGGGCCAAAATGGTGCTGCAGGTAGTATCAATTTGTCTGTAGATGGCACTAAGTTATTATACAGCCGAGATATGTCTGGAGCAGAAAATCCAAATTATCGTCAATTAGATTCTCGTGTGTTTATCTATGATTTAGGCACTATGGTAAGTACAGATCTATCTACAGATAAAACAGCAGGAACTAATGATCTGGATGCTCGATTTTCACCAAACGAAGCCAGTATAATTTTTGTAAACACCTCGAATGATGGTATTTCTGAAAAAAATATCCTGACTGTACCCATTGCAGATTTAGATGGAAGGGTGACAATATTACAAAAAGCAGCAATGCCCGATTGGGAATAGCTTATTTCTAATTTTTGACTTGCGAATTATGATGCATGTATGATGTTAAGTTTAGTAATTTAGACTTTATAATTCGTACATCGTAATTCGCAATTCGTAATTAATTAAATTATCTTTGCGCTTTAATTTTCAATATAATGAGTCAAGAAGTAAGTAAACGTTATGCGCAACGTGGTGTTTCTGCGTCTAAAGAAGATGTACATAGTGCGATTAAAAACATTGATAAAGGACTTTTTCCAAAAGCATTTTGCAAAATTGTACCAGATCATTTAACCGGTGATCAAGAGTATTGTTTGATCATGCATGCCGATGGAGCAGGAACCAAATCTTCTCTGGCATATATGTATTGGAAAGAAACCGGAGATGTGTCTGTATGGAAAGGAATTGCTCAAGATGCACTAATCATGAATATCGATGATTTATTATGTGTGGGAGCAACCGATAATATAATGTTGTCTTCTACTATCGGAAGAAATAAAAACCTGATCCCAGGCGAAGTGATATCTGCAATCATTAACGGAACCGAAGAATTACTTAAAGAACTTAAAGGTTTTGGAGTTGAAATCCATTCTACAGGTGGAGAAACTGCCGATGTTGGAGATCTGGTACGAACGATTATTGTAGATTCTACAGTAACTGCTCGTATGAAACGTAAAGATGTAATTGATAATGCGAATATAGAGGCAGGTGATGTAATTGTAGGATTGGCTTCTTTTGGGCAGGCA
Source organism: Aquimarina sp. Aq78 (assembly GCF_900299525.1). GTDB lineage: Bacteria > Bacteroidota > Bacteroidia > Flavobacteriales > Flavobacteriaceae > Aquimarina. Next base: position 287,329 of record NZ_OMKA01000024.1, read on the forward strand.
AGCTATGAAAAAGAATATAATGGAGGTATGGGAAGCAATGGCTTAACATCTGCTCGACATGATGTGTTTAGTAAAATTCTTGCAGAAAAATACCCAGAAAGTTTTGATCCCTCTGTACCTTCAGATTTGGTGTACTCTGGTAAAACAAATTTAACCGATGCTGTGGAAAATGCACCGATCGATGCCGGTAAATTAGTATTATCACCTACCAGGACATATGCTCCTATTATTAAAAAAATATTAGCAAAGTTTGATAAAGAAACCATTCACGGAATGGTGCATTGCAGTGGTGGTGCTCAAACTAAGATTCTACATTTTATAGATAATCTGCATATCGTAAAAGATAACTTATTTGATGTTCCTCCGCTATTTAAATTGATTCAGGAAAATTCTGGGACAGATTGGAAAGAAATGTACCAGGTATTTAATATGGGACATCGTATGGAGCTCTATGTTTCTCCAGAAATAGCAGAAGAAATCATATCGATTTCAAAAAGTTTTAATGTAGATGCCCAAATAGTTGGCCGTGTCGAGGCTTCTGAAGAGAAAAAACTTACCATCAAAAGTGAGTTTGGAACTTATATCTATTAAATTGTTTTACCTATGATAGAGATTTCAAAAATCGAAGAGAAAGAGATAATGGAAGGTTTTAAAGGTAAATTTATCCATACCGAAAATTCAACTCTCGCTTTTTGGGAAATAAAGAAAGGGGCGGTTTTACCATTGCACTCTCATATTCATGAACAGACAACACAGGTTTTAGAAGGTAAATTAGAGCTAACAATCGGTGAAGAAACAAATATCTATGAAAAAGGATTTGTCGCCGTAATACCCCCGAATGTAGCTCATAGTGGAACTGCATTGACAGATTGCAGGGTCTTAGATACTTTTAGTCCGGTAAGAGAAGATTATAAAAATTTTGTTTGAGAATAGAATTCCTAAATGATACTTTCGACTGAATTTATGCAGAGCGATCATAATGCCCGAGATGGCTTTTATAAATGATATTTCAAATACCCTTATTGCTAATACTACAAATTAAGCCATTAAGAAAGAGTTGTTAATTCTGTGTATTTTTTTCGTAATATCTCCAATTTTGGATGAATATATTTTCTGCAAAAAGGCTTTTCGGGATTACGTGAATAATAATCGAGAAGCTCAACCCTTGAAGATTTAAATTTCCGAAATGCTAAAGCCTGGGTAATAACCTCATTGTCAAAATCTTTTTGAAGTGTATTAAGAATAATCTGTATGATTTGCTTATCAGATTCTTCAAAATAGTATACCGCACTTCTGTATTTTTCTCTAAAACTATGATTAGATGTGCTTTTGTGAGTGTGTAGATGAATTTCGATAAGATCTTTAAGTAGAATTATTTCTGGATCAAAATACACAAGTATTGCTTCAGAAAAATAAGAATTTTCTTTACAGCCTTTAATATACCCTTGCTCAACTTTTACCACTCCTTTTAAAGATTGAAAAACTGCTTCGGTGCACCAATGACATCCACCACCTAATCCTATTTTTTGAAAATTTGTAATCACTTTATAAAAGTCGTAAAAATATTCAAACTCATACATTAAAAACTATTACCGTATATCTTTCAATAGAAAAATACCATACAGTAATACATAAGGGCCAGTTTTATGATCCAATAAGATTTCAAAATTTGAATGTGTTTCTTTTTAAAGATATATGTAAATTGGTCGAGGATAATTATCGATCTTATTTTTGAAATTACTCTAAATTTCAGGTGAGAAATGATATTACACATAATTTATATGTCAGATATTACTAAGTTTTATAGCCTGGCACACATATGTATCGCTTTGATAGGAGGGATATTGTTATTGGCTATATGGTATAATATAAGGAAACGTTTTAGACAGTTTTTAGAAGAAGATGATTCTCAAAAAAGAATAGATAAAGGCTTGTTGTATTTAAGTCTAGCCCTTTTTGTATGGGTGTTTTCTGGAGGGTGGATTTATATGGGTAACCTCTTCTTATTTACAGATACGATTATCTACGATATAGGATATAGTTTTTTCTCGGTGCTGAATACTCTGGTTTTAATTATGGCACTATTTTATTTTGATTTTGCACCTCAGTTTTTGTCAAAAAACAAAAGAAATACTCTTATCCTTATAGGTATTGCAGTGGTAGTGTCTATTGTAACTTTTGTTTTAATTCAAACATTTAAAGATACACCTGTAGTTAATGGAATACGAATTAGTAGTGTCCCGGATTTGATGTTTTCTTGTCTACTTACTTGGTTACTTATTGTTTCGTTCTATAGGACATTTATGAATCGAGGATTAAAATTAGTAGCAGTAATTTCGGTAGTGGCCTTTTTTTTAATGCTAGTATCACAAATGCCAGATGTTTTTGTGGTAATGAGTAATGAATTGTATGGGCATTTGATAAAGATTATTGCTAAAACAACATTTATTTCAGTTTTCCTGGTGTTAGCAACAAGTTGGGTCATTCAACTGGCATTGACACCTAAGCCTAGTGAAATGACAATTAAATTTATGGATTGGTCATTGGTAAAAATAACAATTCCATCTAAAGAAATTTATGATAAAACCATAGATTTTGGTTCCAAAACAACGCAATACAAAAACTTATTAAAATTTGCCATAAAACGAAAATATGAGGTAGGAGATGGACAGTATTTATTAGTAAATTCTGGAGGAGAAATAAAGAGCCAGACCTATTTAAGCAGAATTATAGAAAATATCAATACAATACTTCAGTTACAGCCTATATCACAATTGGAAAGAAAAGATTTGTTCACATTTATGGGACAGGGAAAATACAGACTTCGAGTTATTCCAGAAAATATTAGCATTGATCAAACACTATTAGAAGAGTTCAATAAAACTTCATAAAACATAGATTGTGATTATTTGTAACTACTTGTAAGAGAATAACAATTTAATATAAATTACTATTTTTTAGAACTTTCCTTTTAGTTAATCATAAAGTATTGATGCTTTGTGTTTAGAATAATTTAAACACATAACATGAATTCAGATCAAACTGAAGTAAATAGGCAGGAAGTATTCGGACACCCCAAAGGATTATTGTATCTGTTTTTTGCAGAATTGTGGGAACGATTTTCTTTTTACGGTATGAAAGCACTTTTGGTGCTGTATATGACCAAACATCTTTTATATTCTGACGACAAATCATTTGGAGTAATGGCTGCATATATGTCATTAGTATATGTCACTCCTATGATTGGTGGTATTATAGCAGATAGGTATATTGGATATAGAAAATCCATCATACTTGGAGGAGTTTTGATGGCGGCAGGACATTTTTTTCTAACTATAGAGACCCCTGTGTTTTTCTACGGTTCACTGGCCTTAATAATCGTTGGGAATGGTTTTTTTAAACCCAATATTTCAACAATGGTAGGTACATTGTATAAAGAAGGAGATGGAAGAAGAGATTCTGGATTTACGATTTTTTATCTGGGAATTAATTTGGGAGGAGCAATAGCTCCATTAATGTGTGCCTGGCTTGCCGAATTATACGGGTGGCATTATGGGTTTCTATTAGCAGGAATAGGAATGTTGGTGGGGCTTGTAGTTTTTAAACGAGGAACACAACTAGCTGTTTTTGGCGATAAGGGACTAGTACCCGATATCAAGAATTATGAAAAGAAAATATATGGGCTTAACAAAGGAGATCGAGTATGGTTTTTGGCGTGGTTATCGGTTCCTGTATTTGCGTTAATCGTACGATTTAATGAATTTGAGCATTACCTGGTTTGGATTGCAACTTTCTTTTTGATAGGATATATATCCTATATTTTAACAAAAGTATCAATCAAAGAACGAAAAAGATTATTGGTTGCAGTGTATTTTACAAGTCTGTATGCTTTGTTTGCAGCAGTATTTGAACAAGCCGGTAGCTCACTTACATTATTTGCAGATAGAAATGTAAATCTTGTCGGTATTAATGCGGCACAAACTAATAGTATTAACTCTACCTGGATAGTAGTATTGGCAATCCCTTTTGCACTGCTATGGACATTTTTGAGTAAGAAAAAAGCAAACCCTAACTCGGCTATTAAATTTGGTTTAGGAATGTTGTTTCTGGGATTAGGGTTTCTAATTTTTGGGATGTCTGCTCAAGAAGTTGATGAATACGCAAGAACACCAATGTTTTATTTGATTTTTGGATACCTTGTGTTAACCGTTGGAGAATTATTTTTATCCCCGATAGGGCTTTCTAAAATAACCGAGTTATCACCGGTAAAATATGTTACCTTCATTATGGGGGTTTGGTTTTCAGCAAATTTCTATGGACATTTTTTTGCAGGAAAAATAGCAAAACTTACCACTGTAAAAGAAGGAGAAGCCAGTATTTTTTCAGAAGGCCTCTCAGGAACCATAAGTGAGACTATTACTGGGTTGTCTAACACGATGGTAGAAGGTAATAATACAGAAGCTTTTCAACAATTATACTCTTATGTGTCTGTATATGCCAATTTTGGTGTTATTACAATGGGAATAGGGGTGGTAGCAATTATGATTTCACCACTTATTAAAAAGTTAATGGTAGGTATACACTAATACATAAACCGGATTAAAGTTTTATTTTAAAATAAAATTCGCAGAAGTTGTTGTGTTGGAAATAGAAAGACCTTCAGGATCATGATCCTGAAGGCTTGTTTTAGTATAGAAACATAAGTCATTATGATTTAAATTTACCGATGATTTTTGTTTCGGCCTCTGTATCATCTTCTTTTGTATCTACAAGTTCAATGATATGATCATCATCAAATTTTCCATCTTTTTTCAGAATAAATACAGGAACAGGAAGTAAAGAGGCCATTATAATAAGTAATACCAAGGCTAAGCGCCTCAATGTTTTTTTAAACTTTTTCATTTCTGGGAATTAATAATACCTATTCGTTTCTTTTTGTAAGAAATAAACAAGTTGTAAATAGATTATTTGTAAATCGATAGGAGGATAAGATGTTATCCTGTAAAATTGAAATGAAAAGAATCTTCTTTATCGTTGTAAGAAGAATTGTATTGAGTGTTGATTATTTTATGTTTGTGAAACAAACGAATAAAAAAAGGTTGATTTTTTTTGATAACTCTGTTAAGCTTAGTGTGGTTTAATGATAAGAGAGTCAGGTGTTTGTGTTCGGTATATGGGGGATCACTGCTTTTTTCTGGATCAATAACATTGCTGAAAAAAATAATGTTTTGAGGCGAAGCAGACTCTTCTGGTGAAACCAGTAATTCAATAGTTTCTTTAAAATCAACAGGTTGAGTATAATTAGAATGCCCTCCAATATGTACTAAAAGAATAAGTATTCCTAACCATTTAGGAGTAAGAAAACTTAAATATGTACCTGTACGATTTTGCATGTCAATACAAATTTACGATTTTTTAACTAGGATAAGATGATACGATATTACAATGATGATTATATATAGTTGTCAATGTAGGACAATACTATAACCTGCTATATTTCATAAATTTGTACTGTGAATAAGAAAGATGCATATGTAAAGAGGATGCAAAGTACAGCCTTGTATCTTAGAGAGAATTTCAATACAACTTTTGAGATTAAAAAACTCGAAGAGGTTTCTAATTTCTCATATCGAAACCTACAACGCATCTTTAAAGGGTATTATAAAGAAACTATTGGAGCTTATATTACCAGACTTAAAATAGAAAGTGGAGCAAAAATGCTCTTATATCAAAACCAGACAATATCACAAATTGCAATAAAAGTGGGGTATTCTGATTTACAAGCATTTAGTAAAGCTTTTAAAAAACACTTTGGAATTTCTCCTCAGAGGTATAAAAGCAAAAAAGAAGACATCCTAACGTCGATAGTAAAGAATACTAAAGTAGCAATGAGTTTTTATGAAGAGAGAATAATCAACTTGCCAGAACAAAAAGTTTTTTATAAAACGATCATGGCAGATTATTATAGTGATAAAATTGAAGAAGTTTGGGATGAGTTACATGAAGAAGTTGTAAGATTAGGGGTGAATATATCCGAATCAGAAAGTATAGGGATTATTTGGGACGAACCATTAATATCAGAAGCAATCCGATGTAACTATGATGCTTGTTTTACATTACCTCAAGACTGTGATTATAAGAATAAGTTCAGTATAAAAGTTTTGCCAGAACAAACATATGCAGTTTTTACACATTATGGGTCTTATGGTTTATTACAAAAGACTTATGATAAGATTTTTGGAAATTGGATATTAAATACAAAGTATGAGGTGTCTGAATCCCCTTTTTTAGAATTATATAAAATAAATAACATGCATAGCGATGATCCCAAAGATTATGTAACAGAAATATATATCCCCATAAAATGATAATACCAAATATTAAAAGCAATCAAATGAAACTTATAACCTTCATTATAACATTAATGCTAAGTACTAATTCTTGTAATAAAGATGATAATTCTATACCAAATCAAAAGCAGGAAATTACAGTTGCATATATCAACGGAACTATTTTTACTGTAAACCCCGAACAGGTATGGGCAGAGGCTATAATTGTTAAAGGAAATAAGATAATCTATGTAGGAAATACTGATAAAGCTTTAGCACAGATAAATAAAGATACAGAAGTAATAGACCTTAAAGGAGCTACAGTAATACCAGGGATACATGATGTACATATGCATCCATTAGAAGCTTCAACAGAAAATTTTAAATTTATTTTAAAAGAAGGTAATGATCCCGAAAATTATGCACCTGCAATTCGTAAAGCATTACTTAATTTTCCTGATGAAGAATGGCTTTTGGGATGGGGAGTAAATTTGTATACTCTTCTTGAAGCTAAACGTTCTCCTATAGATATTCTGGATGATATTAGTAGCATCAGGCCTATTGCAATTATGGAGCGTACTTCTCATTCTATTTGGGTAAATTCTAAAGCATTAGAAATAGCAGGAATAGATATTAATTCAGAAAATCCAACAGGAGGAATTTATATGAGAGATAAAAATGATGAGCTTAATGGAATTCTGATAGATAATGCCGGAAATCTTATTTTAGATTTGGCCCTGACTCCTACAAGTCAAACTAAAGAAAACGATTATAACGGTTTAGTGAATTTCGCATTACCAGAGTTAGCTAAAAATGGAATAACTTCTATTTGCGATGCACGAACCTATTGGAAAAGAGATCATCATGCCATATGGAAACGAGTAGAAAAAGAAGGAGAACTTTCTGCTCGAGTTAATTTAGGATTATGGGCATACCCTATGCAGGATGATGAGTCACAAATATCATCACTAAAATCACTATATGAAAATGATAGTAATAGTCTTTTAAAAATAAACCAAATCAAGCTATACAGTGATGGAATAGTTCATAATACAACGGCGGCAATGCAAGAAGAGTATCGAATAGATCTTTTTCAGGAATCGAAGAATAACGGGTTGAATTATTTTACTCAAAACCGAATAACAAGTTATATTCAACAATTAGAAAATGTAGGGTTTGATTTTCATATTCATGCTATTGGAAATAGGGGAATCAAGGAATCTTTAAATGCAATAGAAACAGCAAGTAACGGCTCAGGAAGACATAGAATTACACATGTTGAAATAGTAACTCCATCAGATTTAACACGTTTTTCTCAATTAAATGTAACAGCAGATTGCCAGGTCGCAGGTGATTTTACACAGCCAGATCAATGGGATGAAAATGTAGAACTTATAGGAAAGGAGAGTTCAAAAAACCTGGTTCCTATAAAGAGTTTAAAAGAGGCTAATGCCAGAATTACATTAAGTAGTGATTGGGATGTGAGTAGTATAAACCCATTTGTAGGAATGCAAAATGCGGTAACGCGTTTTCCGCAAAATATAACCATAGAAGAGGCCGTAAAAGCTTATACACTTAATGGGGCTTATGTTATGCGACAGGAAACAGAGGTGGGCTCTATTGAGGTAGGAAAGAAAGCAGATTTTGTAGTGCTAAATCAGAATATTTTTTCTGTAGATCCTACTAAAATTGCCAATACCAAAGTGGATATGACTGTATTTGATGGAGAGGTAATTTTTGAAAGAAAATAAAAAACCAGGAATAACAGATGTTGTTAGGTCAAATAGTCTCAAATCAGAGGTGTGAATAAAATTGATCTGTATTCTTGTCATGCTGTATGAGCTTATGACAAAAAAGCTTACTTTTGTAAATTCTACAGATTAGGAAGAATACACTATGATTGATAAATTAAATATTGTAAAGCAACGGTTTGAAGAAGTGACTGATTTAATCATTCAGCCGGATATCATTGCAGATCAAAAAAAATACATAAAACTTAATAAAGAATATAAAGATCTTAAAGCACTTATGGATGTAAGAGATTCTTATATTGAACTCACTGATAACCTAAAAGAAGCTGAAGAAATTATTGCTGATGGTAGTGATGCAGAGATGGTAGAAATGGCTAAAATGCAATTAGAAGAAGCCAAAGAAGAATTACCTGATTTGGAAGAAAAGATTCGTTTTATGCTTGTGCCAAAAGACCCTGAAGATGCTAAGAATTGTGTGGTAGAAATTCGTGCAGGAACGGGAGGAGATGAAGCGAGTATTTTTGCAGGAGATTTATTTAGAATGTATACTAAATATTGCGAAGGTAGAGGTTGGAGTACAAGTGTGGTTGATCTTAATGAAGGTACCAGTGGTGGTTACAAAGAAATTATTTTTGAAGTTAATGGTGAAGATGTCTACGGGGTATTAAAGTTTGAAGCAGGTGTGCATCGTGTACAACGGGTTCCCCAGACCGAAACACAAGGTCGAGTACATACCAGTGCTGCAACTGTAATGGTTTTACCTGAAGCTGAAGAATTTGATATCGAGCTGGATATGCAAGAAGTACGTATTGAACGTACTACTTCTACAGGACCAGGAGGACAGTCTGTGAATACCACGTATTCGGCAATTAAATTACATCACGAGCCTACGGGAATGATTGTAAGTTGCCAGGATCAGAAATCATCACATAAAAACCTCGAAAAAGCACTAAAAGTATTGCGTTCTCGATTGTATGATATGGAATTGGAGAAGAAGCAAGCAGCTGATTCTGAGAAACGTAAAAGTATGGTGTCATCTGGAGATCGTTCTGCAAAAATTAGAACTTATAATTACCCACAAGGAAGAGTTACTGATCACCGTATTGGTCTAACGCTATATGATTTAGGTAATATTATAGATGGAGATATTCAAAAAATTATCGATGAGCTTCAGTTGGTAGCAAATACAGAAAAACTAAAAGAATCTAACGAGATTTTTTAAAAATAAAATTGAAGGTATAAAAAAAGCCGATGTATTTTACATCGGCTTTTTTTATGCTGTTTTTTTTATTTAATTAATTCCGGTTCTTTTTCCTGATCGTATTACAAAATATAAACCAATAATAATAAAAGGAATGCTTAGCCATTGACCTGTTGATAGTAAACCTAAGGCACTTTCAAAACCTCCTTGGCTTGATTTAACGTATTCTACAATAAAGCGTACTGTGAATATTAGAATTAAATACATTCCGAAAAGAAACCCACTATTATTTCGTTTATCTGTTTTCCAGTAGATCAACCATAGGATAATGGATACAAATATATATCCAAAAGCTTCATATAATTGGGCAGGATGGCGATATGGAATAGCTTCTAGTAGGTTAGAGAATTTAGGGTTTTCTACGATTGCAGAATACGCTTTATTAACGCTATCCATTCCCGTTTCTTTTAAAGCTTCTCTTTTGCTTAAGCCATCACGTATAAACTTTACTCCGAAAAAAGAATCGCCAGATTCTTTTCCAATAATTTCAGAGTTAAAAAAATTACCTAATCGAACAAAAATACCTCCAAAAGCAGCCGGAATAGTAACTCTGTCTAGAACCCAAAGCGGATGTTTATGTAAGATTTTTTTAGAATAATAATACATTGCAATTATAAAAGCAATAGCAGCTCCATGACTCGCTAATCCTTGAAAACCTATAAATTCAAATGCCGGCTTAAACCTGAAAGGTAAAAGAATTTCTAAAAGGTTGTTCTTGTAATAATCCCAGTCATAAAAAAAGACATGTCCTAATCGGGCACCTAATAATGTACCAATAACAGCATATATAAATACAGAATCTAGTTTTTCCATAGAGATATTCTCTCGGATATAGATTTTCTTCATTAGATACCAGCCTAATGTAAAGGCAATTACAAACATTAAGCTGTAAAAACGAATAACAAAAAAGCCGAGATCTATTCCTTCAACTGGATTCCAGGTAATTTTTGTAAATATCATGCGTGAGTTTTATTTTTTAAAAGTAAATATAAGTATTTATATGAGAAACGTATTACACATTCATATATTGAGAAAATGACCGAACGTTTTATGAATACAATCATTAAGAATGTATCTTTTTCATTCATTTTTTAATTGATTCTTTCTCAACATCAGGAACCGGATCATAGCCACTGCCTCCCCAGGGGTGACAGCTAAAAATACGTTTAATTGAAAGCATCCCTCCTTTAAATAGCCCATGTTTTTGTAATGCTTCAAGAGTATAATGCGAACAAGTAGGCTGATAACGACAGGTCGCAGGAGTTAACGGTGATATCAGGTTTTGATATAGTTTAACCAATACCACAAATGGAAATATTAAAATTTGTTTTATGGTCGTCTTAAAAGCCAAAACGATTTAATTTAATGAAAAGCTTGTGCCATCCCGGCCATCCTTAAGTTGAATGCCAATTTCTATAAGTTCATCCCTTATTTTATCACTAGTAGCAAAATCTTTATTGGCTCTTGCTTCTGCTCTTAGATTAATCAATAATTCTACAGTTCCAGAAAGCTTATCACTTATATCTGAAGCAGTTTCATTTATATTCACTAATCCAAGGACATCAAATACAAAACCATGTATGGTTTTACGTAATAATTCAAGATCTGTTGCAGAAATTGTAGCCTTTTGTTCTTTAATTGTATTAATAAACTTAACAGCATCAAATAATTTAGCAATTAAAATAGGGCTGTTAAAATCATCGTTCATCGCATCATAACATTCCTGTCTCCAGGCTTGTATATTAAACCCTTCGGTAGCAGAACTAGCTGATAGTCCATCGATAGCTTGTATGGCATCTATTAATCTGTAAAATCCTTTTTCTGAAGCTTCTAATGCATCATTAGAAAAATCCAAGATACTTCTGTAATGTGCCTGAAGCATAAAAAACCGAACAACGGAAGGGTCAAATGGTTTATCTAAAAAATCATTGTTTCCCGAAAACAACTCTCCCGGAGAGATAGTGTTTCCAGTTGATTTAGACATCTTTTTGCCATTAAGAGTGAGCATATTGGCGTGCATCCAATAATTTACAGGGGTTTGACCACAAGCAGCTTCACCCTGTGCAATTTCACATTCGTGATGAGGGAATTTTAAATCCATTCCTCCTCCATGAATATCAAATCGTTCACCTAGATATTTGGTACTCATCACAGTACACTCCAGATGCCAGCCTGGGAAACCATCACTCCATGGCGATGGCCAACGCATAATATGTTGAGGTTCTGCTTTTTTCCAAAGTGCAAAATCCTGAGGATTTTTTTTGTCACTTTGAGCAGATAACTCCCGAGTATTTGCAATCATATCCTCTAGATTACGCCCACTTAACTTTCCGTAATTGTTAGTTTCATTAAATTTTTGAACATCAAAATATACAGAACCATTGGATTCATAAGCAAAACCATTATCAATAATTGTTTTGATAATCTCAATTTGTTCTACGATATGCCCCGTTGCTGTAGGTTCTATACTCGGCGATATTGCATTAAATTTGGACATAACATGATGAAAATCTAACGTATATCGTTGAACGATTTCCATAGGTTCTAACTGTTCTAATCGTGCTTTTTTAGCAACTTTATCTTCACCTTCATCTGCATCATTTTCAAGATGACCAGCATCCGTAATATTTCTAACATAGCGAACTTTATACTCCAGATGTCTTAGGTATCTAAATACTAAGTCGAAAGAAATAAATGTACGACAGTTTCCTAAATGTACATTGCTATAAACCGTAGGACCACATACATACATTCCTATATTACCTTCTGTAATAGATTTAAATGTTTCTTTTTGACCTGAAATAGAATTATAAATTTTTAATTCCTGAGTTTTATACAACGAAGTTGCTGCCATAATGTAGAGTGATGCTTATGATTTTGTTGAAAATAAAATTAAAAAGTAGTGTCTAATTTGATATAATCCAAAAATTCTCTTTTTACAGATTGCTCTTTAAATTTACCACCAAATTCACTAGTAACTGTACTGCTTTCTATGTCTCTGATTCCTCGTGAATTTACACATAAATGCTTTGCGTCGATAACACAAGCCACATCCTTTGTCCCCAGGACTACTTGTAAATCCTGAACAATTTGCATAGTCAGACGTTCCTGTACTTGTGGGCGTTTTGCATAATAATCAACAATACGATTCATTTTGGATAACCCAACAACAGTACCATTAGATATATACGCCACATGAGCCCGACCAACTATAGGAAGCAAATGATGTTCGCAAGTAGAATATACAGTAATATTTTTCTCTACCAGCATCTCTCCATATTTGTAATGATTGTCAAATGTAGAGGCGTCAGGTTTTCTTTGTGGATGGAGGCCTGAAAAAATTTCATTTACAAACATTTTTGCTACACGTTGAGGAGTACCTTTAAGACTATCATCGGTTAGATCTAGTCCCAAAGTTTCCATAATATGTTTTACATCTTCTTTAATCAAAGCAATTTTTTCGGTATCACTAAGTTTAAAGGCATCTTCTCTAAGAGGAGTGGTAGCGCTAGTAGCTACATGATTATCACCTAGCGCTTCAATAGCTTCAAGGGCCTTGTCAATTTTCACACTTCAAAATTTTATAATTTATCAAAATTCTCACAAAAAATAATAAAACAAAAAAAGTCATGCATAGAAGTATTTCTTAGCCAATTCTTACTTTATTGTTTTTTTTGTAACATAAATAGAATAGTATTAATTAATACCTTCTATATTATGGTGTGCAAAGATACGATTTTGTTGTTTTACTTAGTAAAAGCTATGTTAAACAATTGTAGATATTAGTTTTCTTGGAGAAGTTCTGTATATTTAAGTCCCAAATTGAACTGTAACACACGAAAAATAAAGTTTTAACGTTATATGAAAATGGCAAAAGGATTACCTCAAATTTTGTTGCTTTTTAGCATTCTTGTTTTTAAAAGTACTTTTTTTTATGCTCAGGACTTTGATGTAGCTTGTAGAGCTGCTCAACCATTTTGTTCTGATGCTTCTTTAGAATTGACCTTCCCTAATGTAACTGGTGATATGGATGGCCTTGGCGAAGTGGGTTGTTTAAATACGACTCCTAATCCAGCATGGTACTTTATTCGTATTGATCAACCAGGAGAATTGATTTTTGATATCCAACAATGGGTTGATGGTAATGATAATAGTAATTTAGATAGAGGAGAAAGGCAACTTGATGTAGATTTTATTGCCTGGGGACCTTTTACCACCTCATTTGTGAATTGTGATATTCTCTCTCAGGGATGTGATAATAATGGGGATGGAGATAATATACGTCCAGCAGAATGTGTAAATAATGTCGATGATCCAGATTATTATGTTAATAATATGGACAATACTAATATTGTGGATTGTAGTTATGCAAGAACGCCAGATGATGATATTTATATAGAAACACTAACGATACCTAATGCTCAATCTGATGAGTACTACATTATTCTAATTACTAATTTTGCGGATGAGGCAGGAGTTATTCAGCTTCAGCAAACCAATCTTAATGAAGATAATGCAGGAACTACAGATTGTAGTATTTTAGAACCAGGTGTAGGACCTGATATTGCTACATGTGGTGAATTTCCGATTACTATAGAAGGAAGATTTCCTAGAGCTGTAACCTATCAATGGGCTAGAGCAGATGTAGGAACTACTAATTTTGTAAATGTTCCGGCCCCTCCTGGGGTAATACCATTTTTAGAAGTTACTACAGAAGGAGTGTACCAATTGAGAGGTTTTGATGAAACGGGAACCGAAGTTCCGGATTCTCCAGATGATTTAGTGGTTCTGGATGTTTCAGATGCTGTTGTCTCTGTAGGGTATTCTATTGCAGAAGAATCTTTTGCAGGGTGGTATACTATAACAGCAGAAGTAGTTGCCGCTCCTGATGTAGAAGCTGCAGGGTTTGATGATTTTGAGTATAGACTTGACCGAGATATAGGGAATGGTTTTTTAGAATATAGACCTTTTCAATCTTCTCCCGTATTTTCTAATGTTCCTCCAGGAGATTATTTTGTTACAGCCAGATATGCAAACTGTCCTGCCAGTGAAGAGATATCTGATGTTATCATGATTTTAGGATATCCTAAATACTTTACACCAAATGGTGATGGTTTTCATGATACCTGGAGCCTGATTAATATCGAAGGCCAGCCTACAGCACAAATCTATATATTTGATAGATATGGCAAATTGCTAAAACAAATAAGACCTGGTGGGCCAGGTTGGGATGGTACCTATAACGGAAAAAATATGCCTTCTTCAGATTATTGGTTTAGAGTAGAGTTTAATGAACCCAGGGATCCAAATATGCGACGGAGAGTTTTTGCTGGTAATTTTTCATTAATACGATAAAATACTGTTATACAAAAAAACCGAGATGTTATAATCTCGGTTTTTTTGTATAAGGTAAATATTATTCTAGAAATTCATGCCAAAAGTAAATGTAAGGTTTTGGGTATGGCTATCTAAAAGGGTTGTGTTATTAAATCCAGAATTAGGATAAAATTGCTCGGTACGTTCTTGTTCACTGTAATCATAAGCAATATCAATTTTAAATTTTCCAAAAGAATACCCTGCTCCAAAAGAATACCCTGTTTTTTCTCCAAGGATCAAATCATTTTTATAAGGGCTCTCTTCAAAACGATATCCACCTCTAATACTCCAGTTTTCAACTCTCCATTCGGTACCAACTCTTATGGTAGAGACGGCTTGTAGATTGTCATTAATCTCTCGATTAAGATTAGAGAAGCTAACATTTTCATCAGAGCTTAGTTTTGTTGTAGAATAATCTTTGTAAGAATAATCAAGGCTGATTAAGCCGTGTTGTTTGAATAATATAGCAATACTACCTGTGGCTTTTGCTGGTGTACGTAATTTATATTCAGGGAAAATGTTGATTACATCAGGATCTACGATAGATCTTCCGTCTGCGTCGCTAAATGTTTCCAGGCGTTGAGTGGTCTCTTCTTCGATATAATACCAGGTAGGAGATTCAAAAGAAGCTCCTAAACGAATCATTTCAGATACTTTGGCAATCCCACCAACTTGAGCAGAAAACCCTCCACCAGTAGTGGATAGTTTATTGGTAAATGTTACTTCATTAACATTACTACCTGCATTGTTATTTCCTTCAAAAAACTCGGTAACTCTATCATAATTAATAAAGTGCGAGTTTATATTGAGTCCTACATAAAAATTTTGATTAATTTGTGCGCCTCCATTTAAGGTGAATTTTCCATTTAGACCAGTACTTTCATAATAATATTCTTGATCAAAAACACCGGGTGCAATATTCGAAAAATAAGAAGTATTGTCAGGGTTATTAACATCGGTTGCTTCTATGACAAAGGCTTCACGGCCTAAGAATGCTTGCTGAGTGGAATACCCTTCAGATTCTCCAAGAAAACTATAAAGTTGATCTACAGATTCTCCTGCTCTTCTTGAAATCAAATCCAGAGGGAGTCCTTGTGCTTCCGAAAGGAAAAAGTTATCGATTGAATTAGAACTTCTTCCTAGAGCAACAAATTCATTAGCATTATTTGCAGTTTGATCATAGGCTAGTCCTAATGAAAGTTTATTAATAATCGATTGATCATTGTAATGATCGAAAACAAAAACAGCTCCTACTTGATTAAAATTTAAATTTCTAGAATCACGATTAGTTAAACGGTCAGAATAGTTTGCGTCATTATCTATATGGCTTGTAGAAAGAGTGACCGAGCCATGAGGATTTAAAAAAACTGCTGATCCTGCCGGGTTAATTTGCAATGCAGATAAATCTCCGCCTAGCGCGCCAAAAGCACCACTCATAGCTCTATAACGTGCGGTACCAAGGATATCTTGTTGTGAATAACGTAATGCATCAGTGATATCTTGAGCACTCAAAAAAGACATAGATAGTATACCTATGAATAAGAATAGCTTTTTCATCAATTTTTTAAATTTTGAATTACAGAATACCTCAAAAATAAATAAGATATTCGGGAAAGTTATCTAACAATTGTTTTTTTAGGTTAGAATTAAGATTTTTAGTTTCTTCCGCGACTTCTGCTTCTACTACCGCCACGACTTCCGCTGCTTCTAGATCTGCTACTGCTTCCTGATCTTGAATATCCACTACTACGAGGTGCACTGCTTCTTGAGTATCCAGAACTTCGACTTCTAGAAGAATTGTTCGATGAAGGAGAATATCCTCTGCTTCTGGTTGAAGAATTACTTCTGGATCTTGTCGTAGTTGTAGGGCTAGAGTATCTTGTGGAATTATTTCTTCCTACAGAAGATGATCGTGAACGAGAATATGTATTATTTGAAGACCTGGATCTGTTATAATAGTTATTTGTTGAAGATCGTGTTCTTCTGGCAGCATTAACTCTTCTGTTAGCATACCCTTGTCTACTTCTGCTATAATTTGATGCTTTTCGTGATCTGGTACTGTAATTTGAATTGTATGCTCTGCGACTTCTAGTAGAATATACATTTCTTGAACCTCTGTTGTAGGCTACATATCTACTTCTTCCATAATATGGATATCTGTTGTAATAAGGGCGATAATAACCTCTGTAGTAACCGGCATAACCTCCATAATAGTAAGGAGGACAATAGTATCCACCATACCAGTATGGGTTGTTCCAGCCAATTCCCCATCCAGGGCCATTCCATCCCCATCCGGCGTTCCATCCCCATCCATTGCCATACCATCCATTCCATCCCCATCCAGGGCCCCAGTTATTCCAACCGGTATTGTAAAGATTAACGCTGATTTCTGTAGGATTGCTGCCCCATGCTGGTTGTCCAACTTCATAGTTTAATGCAGTAGCAGTAGTATCTGCTACGTCATAACCTTCGCTAGAATAAGAATCAATGTCGGTAAAAATTACATCTTGCTCAATTGCTGTATCGATTTGTGCAGATTTTTCAGAAAAATAACTAGAATAATAATTAGATTTTTCATCTGTATTATTAGGTTGAGTCTCAATATTTTTTTGGCTTCCTGTGTCACTATAAATACCATCTCTATAAGGAGTGTATTCATAAGAACCACAAGACGTCAACATAATGATGGCAGCCAAAAGTAAAAAACCTATAGCTCCACTTCTCTGAAAATAATTTTTAAGTCGCATATCTTCTTATTTTATTGTTGAACATTACAAATTTAGTTAGTTTTGCGCTAACTAAATTATATTTAACAGAGCCACAACATTTGTGCCAAATAGAAGTTTATGAGCAAGAATTTAACAAAGCGTAGTGAAGATTATTCAAAATGGTATAACGAATTGGTTGTCAAGGCTGATCTGGCCGAGAATTCAGCAGTAAGAGGATGTATGGTGATTAAGCCATATGGTTATGCTATTTGGGAAAAAATGCAGGCAGAATTAGATAAAAAATTTAAAGAAACGGGGCATCAAAATGCTTATTTTCCATTATTTGTGCCTAAAAGTTTGTTTGAAGCAGAAGAAAAAAATGCAGAAGGGTTTGCTAAAGAATGTGCTGTAGTTACTCATTATAGGTTAAAAACTGATCCTGAAGACAGTTCCAAGCTGGTAGTGGATCCTAAAGCTAAGCTGGAAGAAGAGTTGATTGTACGTCCAACTTCTGAAGCTATTATTTGGAATACCTATAGAGGATGGATACAATCGTATAGAGATTTGCCGCTATTAATTAATCAATGGGCTAATGTGGTGCGATGGGAAATGCGTACCAGGTTGTTTCTTCGAACTGCAGAGTTTTTATGGCAAGAAGGGCATACAGCTCATGCCACAAGACAAGAGGCAATTGCTGAAACAGAGCAGATGAATAATATATATGCAGATTTTGCAGAGCAATTTATGGCTATTCCGGTAATAAGAGGAAGAAAAACAGAGAGTGAGCGTTTTGCAGGAGCAGAAGATACGTATTGTATCGAGGCACTAATGCAGGACGGGAAGGCCTTACAGGCCGGTACTTCACACTTTCTTGGGCAGAATTTCGCAAAGGCTTTTGATGTAAAATTTACTTCGAAAGAAGGTAAGCTAGATTATGTTTGGGCGACTTCGTGGGGAGTTTCTACTCGTTTGATGGGAGCTTTAATTATGACTCATAGTGATGATAATGGTTTGGTGCTACCACCTAATTTGGCTCCTATTCAAGTAGTAATTGTTCCTATATATAAAGGAGAAGAGCAATTAAATCAAATTTCTGAAGTTGCGAATGGGTTGGTTGCTGATTTAAGGTCTAAAGGAGTTTCTGTTAAGTTTGATAATAGAGATACACACAGACCTGGAGCTAAATTTGCTCAATATGAACTACAAGGGGTTCCTCTTAGGATTGCAATTGGGCCTAAGGATTTAGAAAAAGGGACTGTAGAACTTGCTCGACGAGATACATTAACAAAACAGTTTGTTTCTAAAGATGAGGTTGTTGCAACTATAGAGTCGTTACTTGTAGAAATTCAGGAAAGTTTGCATCAAAAAGCGGCTCAATATAGAGATGAACATATTACAGAAGTAAATTCTTTTGATGAATTTAAAGATGTTTTAGAGAGTAAAGGAGGATTCATCTCGGCACATTGGGATGGTTCTGCAGAAACAGAACAAAAGATAAAGGAACTTACTAAGGCTACGATACGATGTATTCCTTTTGATGCAAAAGAAGAAGATGGAGACTGTGTATATAGTGGTAAGCCATCAAAAATCAGAGTGTTATTTGCTAAGGCTTATTAAGGTTTTAGAAAAAAATAAAATAACACTTGCAGCATTAAAAAATAGTTGTATTTTTGCATCCGCAATTAGACAACATGGCCCGTTCGTCTATCGGCTAGGACGCCAGGTTTTCATCCTGGTAAGAGGGGTTCGATTCCCCTACGGGCTACAATAATGAAATTAATTGCAAATTTAAAGTGAAAGCTATAAATTTGCAATCCTTGAAAAGGGAAAATGGCCCGTTCGTCTATCGGCTAGGACGCCAGGTTTTCATCCTGGTAAGAGGGGTTCGATTCCCCTACGGGCTACAAATTTTATAGTAAGAAATTTAATAGAAGAGAGATGGCAAATCATAAGTCAGCATTAAAGAGAATTAGAAGTAACGAGACAAAGCGTCTTAGAAACAGATATCAGCATAAAACGACACGTAATGCTATAAAAAAATTACGTGAGTCTGATAAGAAAGAAGCAGAGACTTTGTTTCCTACAGTTGTTTCTATGCTTGATAAGTTAGCTAAGAATAATGTTATTCATAAGAATAAAGCTGCTAACTTAAAATCACAATTAGCAAAACACGTAGCTGCACTTTAAGTAGTAGTGTTTTTATTATAATATTTAGAATCAGGAGGGATACATCATGGTATCACTCCTGATTTTTTGTTTGTTATTGTTGCAATTACTTTTCAGAAATTTCAGAAAATAATTACAATGACAAGTCCGTTAGAGCAGACGATGATGATGATGATTGTTACCCTTTTACCTTCATGTGTAACTCCTTCAAAAACAGTTACAGGTTCGTTTTTATATTCATGATGCACCTGAATTACCTCTCTGTTTATTCGATGCTCTGCTAGTCCAATTCCAGAAAATCGTCTTTCGGTTATTTTGTAATCAGCAAAATCATCTTTTTTGAGATTTGCTTTTTCTAAAAATGTTTCTAAGGTAATTTCTGTACCTCTGCGTTCCATAGGGTATTCGTCTGCTCGTATGGTGCCGTATTTTTCATGATAATCAAGTTTGATGTCATCAGGTATTTCGGATCTTTTAGTTCCGATGATGTCTTCTTGAGTGATTGTTTCCTGAGTTTCGATTGTAGTGTTGACTTCTTTTTCACAAGAGGAGAATAGTAATAAGACAAAACTCATCAAGATGGTTAGTGTGAACTTTTTCATAAGGTTTTAAGATTTATACTAGCTTCGGTTGGATCTTTATGGTAACAGAAACCAGTAATAGTTGTTCGTACTCTGTTAAAGGATTTTCTGATTCCTCCTAAATCAATTTTGTTGGTAAAGTAAAATTAGAAATATTTTTGCTTAAAAAAAAGGGGGATTTCCCCTATTTTTTCAGTTTATTTGTTGATTTACAGTGTTTTATGGCAAGAAGTTGTTGTCTTTAGGTATTGGGTTTGCTAGGCTTTGTTTTTTTCTTCTATCCAGCGAGACATGAATTCTGTGCTTCGTAGTGTATGATGTTGTAGTAGACTGCCTATGAAGTTTTTTGTACGATGCTTATTAAGGTTTTTTTGAAGCTTGGAAACCTTATCCAGAAATAGATTGCAGAAGATTTTTTCCTGAAATCGCGTATTTGTGATCTCTATTCCGTTTTGTTGTGATTGCTGCCAAAGGGTTTCGTTATTGTGTAATCTTACGGCTGCTTTGGCAAATTCTAAGGGATCATCTGCAACAAAGCCGTTCCAGTCAGATTCTTCATCAAGCATTCCTTCTGCTCCTATAGAGGTTGTTATACTTGGTGTACCACAAAGCATGGCTTCTGCAAGTTTTCCTTTAATTCCTGCTCCAAATCGCAATGGAGCAAGGCAAACACGTGCTTGTGACATTATTTCTTTTGAATTTTTTGCCCACCCTTTGATGTGAAATCCTTCTTTGGGATTGTGCAGCTGTGTTGCCTTTGGAGGGGGGTATGCTCCATAAATATGCAATTCTGATTCTGGAAGCTCTTTTCTGATTAATGGCCAGATGGTCTCTTTAAGGTGTAGGACGCTGTTCCAGTTAGGTTCATGACGAAAGTTTCCTATCGTAACAAAATGTTTCCTGTTTTTGTGCTCAGGCCACCCTTTTTTTGTTTCTGTAGTAATAGGTTTAAATAGAAATGGTAAATAGAATAATAGATCCTCGTCTATTTTAAAGGTTTCTTTAAGAAGTTTTATTTCAAAATCTGAAATAATTAGAGAAAGGTCGCATCGATAGATGCTTGCGATCTCTCGTTTTGTAATGTCGTTTTGTAAAAGTTTATTGCTATTAAAAATCGTATTGCTTTTAAACGATTCTTGCCGTGTTTTTCTAAGACTATGTAGGTCTTCTGTATTTAATATTTTTAAAGCGTCGGGGCAATACTTTGTAACTCTCCATCCAAATTGTTCTTCTGTCATAAATCGATCAAACAGCACTATATTGGGTTGTTGTTCTATGATAAATTCATCAAAACTGGAGTTGTTGAGTTTTATAGTTACTTTAGGGACGTCTATGTTTTCGAAACTAATCATATGCTCTGTTTCTGCGGCGGGACTGGCAAAGGTGATTTTCCAGTCTTGAGTCTTGAATAGTGCTATAAGTTGCATCATTCTGCTCCCTGCTGCCGAAGAGTTGGGTTCTGGCCAAACAAAGCCTATAATGAGGATGTGGTTCATTGTTTGTACAATCAAAAAAGCCTCAGTAAAACTGAGGCTATATATTATTTAACTATCTTTTTGCTATAATTTTGCAAAAAGCGCGTTCATTTTTTCTTTTTCTTCCTTTGCAAGTTCTTGATCTACTAAAATACGACCACTGTGTTCATCTGTAATGATTTTCTTGCGAGAAGCGATTTCCATCTGTACCTGAGGTGGAATAGTGAAAAATGATCCTCCAGAAGCACCACGTTCTATTGGTACAACAGCAAGTCCATTTTTTACATTGCTACGTATTCTTTTATAAGCACTGATTAAGCGATCTTCGATTTCTTTTTGGTAATCTTCAGATTTAGAAATTAAAGCTTGTTCTTCTTTTTCAGTTTCAGCTAAAATAGCATCAAGTTCTCCTTTTTTATGAGAAAGGTGAGAGTTACGTTCACCAAGTTTTCCTTTGGTCTGATCGATAATCTCGTTTTTTTGAATAATCTGAGCTTTGTGCTCTTTGATATGCTTTTCTGCTAATTGAATTTCTAATTCCTGAAATTCAACTTCTTTACTAAGCGAATTGTATTCACGATTATTACGAACGTTTTTTTGTTGCTCTCCGTATTTTTTGATCAGCGCTTTAGCTTCTTCAATTAGATTTTTCTTGCTACTAATACCTTCGGCGATAGTCTCAAGATCATTGTTTAGCTTTTCTAATCTTTTATTTAATCCGGCTACTTCATCTTCAAGATCTTCAACTTCTAATGGTAATTCTCCGCGTACGTTTCTAATCTCATCAACTCTAGAGTCAATTAATTGCAAGTCATATAAAGCTCTTAATTTTTGCTCAACAGTAACTTCTTTCTTTGCCATATTTTATATGTATTGAATTGGATTGGTATTTTTATCCGATAAAATGATTGCAAAATTACTGATTTTTTTTCTAAGATAACTAACAATTAGGTTTTTTGTGTATTGTTCGCTTTCATAATGACCAATATCGGCCAATATTATTCTATCTTCGGCTTCATAAAATTGATGATATTTTAAATCTGCAGTGATAAAAATATCTGCACCTGCACGATGTGCATTAGTAATTGCAAAACTACCACTACCTCCTAGAACAGCTACTTTTTTGATAGGTTTGTTTAGTAATGCCGAGTGTCGGACACATCCTGTTTTGAAAACATTTTTGATATGTTTTAAAAAATCAAGCTCTTCTATTGGATTTGGTAGTTCTCCAATCATGCCCATTCCAATATTTTGATTTTTATTTTCGAGAGTAGTAATTTCATAGGCGACTTCTTCATAAGAATGATTCTCAAAAAGTGTTTTAAGGATTTTACCTTCACAATGTTTGGGGTATGTTACCTGGATTTGAGTTTCTTTTTCGTGATGTGTTTTTCCGATTTCACCAATTGAAGGCTTTGCAGTATCTGAGGCTCTAAATGTTCCTGTTCCTTCAGAAGAAAAACTACAATTGTCATAATTACCAATGGTTCCTGCTCCTGCTTCAAATAGTTTGCTGCGAAGTATTTCAGCTTCTGCAATAGGAGCAAAGGTGACTAGTTTTTTTATATTTCCGCTTTGCGGAATAAGAATTTTACGATTCACAAGCCCTAATTGCTCACAAATCATATCGTTTACACCGTATATCGAATTGTCTAGTGCGGTATGAATGGCAAAAATGGCAATATCATTTTTAATAGCTTTCATTATTACTCGCTCTACATAATTACTACCATTAAACTTTTTGAGTCCCTTAAATACGATTGGATGAAAGCTTATAATCAAATTACAGTTGTTTTCTATAGCTTCATCTACTATGTTTTCCAGAGTATCCAGAGTTACCAGAATTCCTGTTACCACAGTTTCTGGGCTACCAACCAATAAGCCAACATTATCAAAATCTTCTGCGTATGCCATTGGAGCTAAAGTTTCAAGATGCTGTATAACCTCTTTTATTTGCATTATAATATGTTTTTGAATAAAAATTGAATGTAAAAAAACTTTTATCAATAATCAAAGTTTCGTTTTATACTTTTGTTGCAGTGATACATTGAAAATTTTAAACGTGTGAATTTACTGCGAAAAATACTTTTACCATTTGTTCCTTTTTATTTTCTGGCTACCTGGATGAGGAATAAATTGTATGATCTGGGGATTAAAAAATCTACGACATATGACTTTCCGATAATAGCAGTAGGAAATCTTAGTGTAGGAGGAACAGGTAAATCGCCGATGGTGGAATATTTAGTGACTTTGCTTAAAGATAAGATATCATTAGCAACGCTTAGCCGAGGATATAAAAGAGAAACCAAAGGATTTAAGCAGGTTGATACTTCTTCTACTGCAAAACAAGTAGGAGATGAGCCGCTTCAGTTTAAAAGAAAATTTACAGATGTTGTAGTGGCGGTGGATGCGGATAGACGTAGCGGAATTTCTAATTTAAGATCATTAACACCCAAGCCAGAAGTAATTTTACTAGATGATGCTTATCAACATCGTAAGGTAAAAGCAGGGTTCTATATTTTGCTTACTGCATATTATGATCTCTACTGTAATGATATTGTCTTGCCTACAGGAAATTTAAGAGAACCAAAAAAGGGAGCTGATCGGGCTGATATTATTGTAGTTACAAAATGTCCTAATTCGTTGTCTTTTGAAGAAAGGAAAAGGATTACGGATAAATTAGCAATAAAACCCAATCAGGATTTGTTTTTTACCACTATTGATTACGGAAATAATATCGTAAATATTTCTGAAACAAAACCAATCAACTCCTTGCAAAATATCCACTTTACTTTGGTAACCGGTATTGCTAACCCTACTCCTTTGTTAGATCATTATACTTCTTTAGGGTTGAAATTTGATCATATTAATTTTCCCGATCATCATAATTTTACTGACACTGAATTAAAAAAATTGAATACCCTAGAATTTATTATTACTACAGAAAAAGATTATGTGAGGTTGGCTCCGGATATTTCTGAAAAGAAACTATGGTATCAGCCAATAGAAATAAGATTTATAGAAGGAGCTACTTCTTTTGATGATAAAATATTAAAGTTTATTGAAAAAAAATAAGACCCTATTAAAGGGTCTTATTTTTTAATTCTGGCTAACTCAAATAAAGTTTGTATTTATAAACTCGGTTAGCTTTTCTCAAAAGCTGTACCAAATCAACTAGGCAGTGGCTTGTTTTTTTACCAATGCTTTATGAAGTTTTGTAAAGAACTCTTCGGTTTTATATGGTTTTGGTATGATATCATTAAACCCATTATCATAAAATTCATCTAGATTATCATCCAGAGTAACTGCTGTTAATGCTATAATTGGAATTTCTTTATTGAATTTCCTAATTTGTTTTGTAGCTTCAATTCCACTGATTCCTGGCATATGAATATCCATAAGAATAAGGTCGAAGGCGTTTTCTTTTGTTTTATTTACTGCAATATCACCATTATCGGCAACATCACATTTTATCTCATTCTTTTCTAAGATTTTTCTTGTAATTAGTTGATTGATTTTATTGTCTTCTACCACCAATATGCGTTTATCAATCATTATACTGTAATCAATTTTCTTGGCCTCTTCGGTATAATTAGTGCTTTTGTCTTCAAAAATCTCGAATTTAAGATCAAATAAAAATTTTGATCCCTTGCCTAATTCACTTTCTAGTTTGATTTCACTATCCATTAAGGATAACAAATTTTTCACTATCGATAACCCTAGACCAGTACCGCCAAATTTTCTATTAATTTGTACAGAACCTTGAGTAAAGTTTTCAAAAATACTAAGTTGTTTCTTCTCTGATATTCCTACTCCATTATCTTCAATTTCAAAACTAAGTGAGACTTTGTTTTCAATTTGACTAATAGGTTTTACTCGTATCCAAATATCCCCATTTTGCGTAAATTTTATAGAATTTCCGATAAGATTGATTAAGACCTGAGAAACTTTAAGTGGATCTCCTTTAAGTTTAGCAGGGATAGACTCGTCAAACTCGTAATGTAAATTATTGTTTCTGTCTTTGGCAGATTTACCTAGAGCTATTAATACATCATTTATTCGTTTTTTTAGATTAAATGATGTGTTCTCTAATTCTACTTTGTTAGCCTCAAGTTTATTGAGATCCAGAATATTATTAATTAATGACAAGAGATATTCTCCAGAAAATTTGAGAGAATTAAGGTGTTCTTTTTGGTTAGGTGTGGGACTTTCTTCAAGTAACAGATGAGTTAACCCTGTAACGGCATATAATGGTGTTCTTAACTCGTGTGTTATTGTAGAGAGGAATTGAACTTTGGCTTCACTAGCTCTTTCTGCATTCTCTTTTGCTAGTATAAGTTCTGTGTTTTTATTTTGTAATAATTCATTTGCTCTCGCTCTTAGATTGTTGTTTTTATAAAGAGAAAGAGTTAAAAGAGATAATATTGTTATTAAAGCAATACTTAGTATTGTGGTAAGACGTCCTAATTTTAAAGATCTTTGTTGTTGTATGTTTTCTTCTGTTAATTCTTCTATTAGAACATTGTTTTCGTTTAGATTTAATTTTGCACCTGCTTCTTGAGCTATGATTTCTTTGTTGGTATTGAATAGAGCGTCTTTTATTTTTTCGTGTGCCCTAAGGTTTTCAAGAGAAGCGGGATAATCTTCTTTTCGTTCATAAATCTGGCTATACAATTCGAAACATTCTGATCGTATTTCTGCATACCCCATATCTTCACCAATTTGCATAGCCAAATCATTGGTTTTCATGGCTTCATCGGGCTGGTTTATTGATAGTTGTGCTCTAGCTTTATTGGTGTAGAGTTTTGCTTTAAAATAATGCTGATCAAATGAATTTATAATAGGAAGTCCACTATTAAAGTGTTTTATAGCCAATTCGGGTTTTTTCTGAGCAAGTGCTAAAAGTCCAAGATTTAATTTTATAGGCCCTTCCTGACTTTTGAAATCTTTTTTTTTGGCTATTATAAATGCGTCTTCAAGAAATTTTAATGCTGTTTTATATTTTTCAAGCTTTGTAGCAATTGATCCATATATGGTATATGAAGAAACAAGCATAAATTCATCATTGGTTTCATTCTGAAAAGCAATAGCATCAAGAATTTGCTCTTCAGCTTTTTTTAGATCTCCCAATTCCCGGTATAGCTTGGCAAGTACCATATTGGTTTTTGCTATATAAATTTTGTCTTGTTGTTGTAATGCAAGCTCTTTTGCGTTGATAATATTAGAAAGCGCGGGTTCTAATCTAGTTTGATTAATAGATTGCGAAGCATTTTCCAAATAACTCTCAATAGAGTCATTCATTTGATTGTTTTCTGAGAGCTCAGACGTCTGTGCATAACTAAAAAAACAACAAATAAGTAAAAATTGCGCTATAAAGTATTTGATTTGGGTTGGCATTTTTCCTCTGAAATATCTCAACTAAGATAGTTATTTCTTACAAATGTTAATAATTAAATCAATTATTCTATTACTATATCCTATTTCATTGTCATACCAACCTATGATTTTCACCATTTTTCCTATCACAGAAGTCATTAGAGAATCAAATGTGCAAGAGTATGGATTGCCAAGTATATCAACAGATACTATTGGGTCTTCTGTGTATGATAAAATACCTTTTAAGCTAGTTTGGGAAGCTTTTTTAAATTCGTTGTTGATTTCTTGAATAGAAGTTTGTCTTTTTACATTAAAGGTAATATCTGTGAGTGATCCATTAGGAACAGGAACCCTTATACCACATCCACCTATTACATCGCTTAGTTCGGGGAAAATTTTTGTTAATGCTTTTGCTGCACCTGTTGTTGTGGGAACTATAGATTGACTGGCGGCTCGTGCCCGTCTTAAATCTCTATGAGGTTGATCGTGTAAACTTTGATCGGTAGTGTAGCTGTGTACAGTAGTGATGTAGGCTTGTTCGATGCCGCATAAATCATTGATCACCTTGATCATAGGTGCTGCATTGTTTGTAGTGCAAGAAGCATTAGATAAGATAGTTTCTGACCCATCAAGGACATGGTCATTTACACCCATAACAATAGTTTTTATACTATCTTCTATAGATGGAGCAGATAAAATAACTCTTTTTGCACCAGCCTTCAAGTGTTTTTCTGCATCAGGTTTGGTTTTAAATTTCCCTGTTGATTCGATAACAATGTCTACATCATATTTTTTCCAGTTGCAATGTTCTGGATCTTTTTCATTAAGTAATGGGATTGATGTGTCTTGTACTATAATATGATCTTTGGTATGAGATACCTCAAAAGATAAAATACCATGTATGCTATCATATTTAAGAAGGTGGCTTAATGTTTTTGAGTCGGCGAGGTCGTTTATTGCGACAACTTGTATGTTAGGATGATTGATTAATAATCTAAACAAGTTACGGCCTATTCTTCCAAAACCGTTGATAGCAATTCTAATAGGTGTATTCATTAAATCCTTACTACTGTTTTTTTTGGATTAAGTTAAATGCTTTTGAGCTTTATATGAAGATCTTACCAAGGCACTACTTTCTACATGTCTGAATCCCATTTCTAAACCTATTTCTTCATATTTTTTAAACTGATCCGGAGTTATAAATTCTTTTACAGGAAGATGTTTTTTACTTGGTTGTAGGTATTGTCCTATAGTAACAATGTCTAAACCTACTGTTCTAAGGTCACTTAGTGTTTGTATAACTTCATCTTCTTTTTCTCCAAGCCCCAGCATGATTCCGCTTTTTGTACGTTCAATACCATTTTCTTTAAGATATTTCAATACTTGCAAGCTTTGTTCATATTTGGCCTGGATGCGAACTTCTCGAGTCAACCTCTTTACAGTTTCCATATTATGAGAAACCACTTCTGGTTTTACTGTAATAATCCTATCTATATTTTTTGTTTTCCCTTGAAAATCTGGAATTAATGTTTCTAATGTAGTTTCTGGATTCATTCTACGAATAGCCTGAATAGTTTCTGCCCAGATAATTGACCCGCCATCTAACAAATCATCTCTATCTACAGATGTAACAACAGCATGTTTTATATTCATCAATTTTATTGATCGCGCTACTTTTTCGGGTTCTTCCCAATCTACAGTTTCTGGTCGTCCGGTTTTAACGCCACAAAAACCACAGGAACGTGTGCATATATTACCTAATATCATAAAAGTAGCAGTCCCTTCACTCCAGCATTCACCCATATTAGGACAACTCCCAGAAGTACAGATGGTGTGTAGGTTATACTTATCTACTAATCCCCGAAGTTCTGTGTATTTCTTTCCCGTAGGAAGTTTAACACGTAACCATTTTGGTTTTCCTTTAGGAGGTGCTACGCTAGCAACATTATTATTCATACAAGCAATATTTTTAGCAAAAATACAAAGAAAGCTTAGATTAAAATGAAGTTTTGAATAAAGTTAATACATCATTAGAAGAGGTGTCTTAAATTTAAAAAAAGAAGTACGCTATTAAACTACGTTATGTTAAGGGAAATAAGGGTTATAATTTCTAGATATTTCTTCTTACAGTAAAACCATATCTATACAAAGTCTTAACATCAGGTTAAAATTAAGTTAACATAAAATTTTTTTTGAATTTGACAGTTATCTTTTTTGATAAAGAGAAAAATCATGCCCGAAGAATTGGTAAGTCTTAAAAAAACAAAAAACAATCGAAAGCGTGTAGAAAAATGGTTGCTTAATAATCAGAGGTATATTAATATCACTGCTATAGAAAAAGAGATTTCTGCACCAAAAGGATTGATACAAAAGTTTGTGAAATACGATAAAAAAATCAACGACAAATGGATTGATCCATTATATGGCGTTATCAAAAGGTTTACTTCTTTTACCTTGAGATAGTTTTTTGTTTAGAAATTAGTGCTTTGCATTAGTAATTATTTCAGAAAGTAGTTTTCTGGCCCTCAATAACTTTACTTTGACATTGTTTATAGGTTCGTTGAGGTGATCAGCAATTTCTTTATAACTCAATTCCTGAAAATACCTTAAGTTAATTACTTTTTGGTAATTAGGTTTTAATTGTTTAATGTAGAGAAGTAGCTGAGCTAAATTTTGCTCGGTAATTAGTTTATCTTCTGGAGTTGGATTATGATCGATGATCTTATATACAGCATCGTCTACTTGTGTTGTAGTTTTGGATTGTATTGATGCATTTTTTTTTCGCAATAAGTCTATATGGATGTTTTTTGAAATCTGAATCAACCACGTTTTGAAATTATATTCTTCTTTAAACGTGTTAATTTTATCAAATGCTCGAGAAAAACTTTGTATAGTTATGTCTTCAGCTTCATACTCATCTCGAGTTTTTTGCAACTGAAAATTGTAAACATCATTCCAAAAAGTGTCAAGAAGATAATTAAAAGATATTTGTTTCCCTTCTTTAGCTTTTTTTATATGATCTTCTAAGAGGATAAGATTTTCTTTTTTCAATGCATTGTTTTTGAGTGAAATAGATAATCGATAAAAAGCTATTCAGCGTGTTTTTCTTCGTTACAGTTTGAGTACTGATCTGGAGTTTTTCCACAAAGAGAACATGATTCACCATCCTTATTTAAAAATGGACTTTGACTTGCACATGTACCAGCAAATTTACCATCTTTTTTCGCCCATAATTTAATTGCGATACCACCAAATGCTAATAGTAATAAAACAATTGTAAGTAATAAAAGCTTCATAATAATATAAAAATCAAAATTGGTTACAAAGATACAAAGAATGTATGGCTAAGAAGCTATTAAACAAAAAATTAAGAATAATGTGTTAATTCTTGATTGATATCAGCTTTTTTTGATTAGATATACTTATTAATGTTTTAATTTTATATAATATTAACTTCAGTTTCCAGAAGAATATCGAATTTTTCTTTTATATCGGTTAAAATTCTTTTGGATACATTCAAAATTTCATTTCCGGAGGCATTGTTGTAGTTTACCAAAACCAAAGCTTGCTTTTCATGCACTCCTGCATCACCCCAGCGCTTTCCTTTAAAACCAGATTGCTCGATCAACCATCCTGCCGGAATTTTAATATGCTCTTCATCTATTTTATAAAAAGGAATGTTAGGATATGTTTTTTGAAGTCTGGTGAAATGATTAACATCAACAACGGGGTTTTTGAAAAAACTACCGCTATTTCCGATTTGTGAAGGGTCTGGGAGTTTGCTTTTTCGTATCGCAATCACTGCTTCAGAAACATCTTTAATTGTCGGTTTGGTGATTCCCTGATCGATCAAAGCATTTTCTATAGCACCATAGCTTGTATTAAGAGTATGCTCTTTTTTGGTTAATCTAAAGGTAACTTTTGTGATTATATATTCACCTTTTACATCGTTTTTAAAAACAGAGTTACGATATCCAAATTTGCAATCTTTATTTAAAAAAATATGCTTCTTCCGAGTAGTAATATGAATCGCTTCGCAACTCGTCATTGTATCCTTAAGTTCTACACCATAAGCACCAATATTTTGAATTGGAGCACTACCAACATATCCAGGAATTAGAGATAAATTTTCTAACCCACCATAGTTGTTTTTGATACAGTATTGTACAAAATCATGCCAGTTTTCTCCTGCATTTACAGATACAGATACGTAATTATCAGATTCTTCTGTAACTGTAATTCCTTTTATAGCAATATGTAATACTAACATGTCAAGATTTTTTGTTAGTAGCATATTGCTTCCGCCGCTCAAAATAAAAAGAGGATTTTTATTATTTTTTGAGAGTATAGTATTAAGTTCGGATTCTGAAGTAATAGCTGCAAATTCTGCGGCAATGACATCAATTCCGAAAGTGTTGTACTTTTTTAGGGATTTATTATATTCAATTTTCACACGTTTAAATTTCAAGAATTATTTGATGATAAATTAATTATAAAATTGAGAACATGTATAATCACTACGCTCTCTCGTTAAAAATTTTAAACATTTCCTTTTAGGAAAATATGCTTAGTTTTTTAATGTTCGTTTCATCGATCATTATATTTTTCAAGAGCTATTTTTAATATTTCAATTGCCTTTTTAAGATCTCTTCTATTTAGAACATATGCTATTCGTACTTGGTTTTTTCCTTTGTTAGGGCCTGAATAAAACCCAGAGGCCGGTGCCACCATAATAGTTTGCTTATCTAAGTCAAATTCATCCAGAAGCCATTGTGCAAAGTGATCAGCATCTTCGATTGGTAATTCTGCAATACAGTAAAAAGCACCTTTAGGAATTCCTACTTTTACTCCTGGAATTTCTTTAAGACCAGCTACCAGAGTATCTCTTCTGGCTTTATATTTTGCAACAGTTTCTGTATAGTAAGATTCTGGAGCTTCTAATGCTGCTTCACTAGCAATTTGTGCAAGGGTAGGAGGGCTTAGTCTTGCTTGTGCAAATTTCATAGCAGTTTCCATTACACTTTTGTTTTTACTTATCATGCATCCGATACGTGCCCCACACATACTATATCGCTTAGAGACAGAATCTACAATAATGGCGTGTTCGTCAAGACCTTTTTCTTGTAATATAGAGTAATGCTCAGAATCGTCATATACGAATTCTCGATACACTTCATCAGAGATCAAAAATAAGTCATATTTGATAGCAATTTCTGCTAATTGCTTTATTTCTTCTTTGCTGTAAAGGTAACCCGTTGGATTACCGGGATTACAAATCAGTATAGCTTTGGTTTTTTTTGTAATTAATTTTTCGAACTCTGCAATAGATGGCAAGGCGAATCCAGTTTCTATTTTAGAAATAACAGGAACTACTTTAATAGTAGATTGCGTCGAAAAACTATAATAATTTGCATAAAAAGGTTCTGGAACTATAATTTCATCACCAGGATCTGTAATACTACCCATGGTAAAAATTAATGCTTCGCTGCCCCCGGTAGTGACTAAAATGTCATCAGAGGATACATCAATATCATGTTTTGCATAATAACCAGCTAATTTATTTCTAAAACTTTCAAATCCGGCAGAGTGGCTATACGCAAGAATATCTAATTTATGATTTCGTACAGCATCCATGGCTTCAATCGGTGTTTTTATATCTGGTTGACCGATATTTAAACGGTAAATATGTTTACCTTCTTTTGTAGCTTTTTCTGCAAAAGGCACCAGTTTTCGAATTGGTGATTCGGGCATAGCTCTGCCTTTATGCGATATTATTGGCATCTGATTTGATTTTAAAAAATAAAATAGCGGTAAATTTCTTAAATATTTTAAGAAATTGGGGCATACTTGATACTATTTTTTAGCTATTTTTTTATATTTAATGCGATCAAGCTTCTACGACTTAATTTTTTTCTTTTATGAGAGGTAGACTTTTAATGATACTTTTGCTTTTCAATTTTGTTCTTCATGCGCAAAATGATTTCAGATTACCTTTTAGAAAAAACAGTACTAAGATTAAATTCCAATTAATAAATAACCTTATTGTTATTCCCGTTGTTGTAAATGGCGCTAAACTTTCTTTTATCCTGGATACCGGTATTGGGTCTACAATTGTTTTTAGTGTTGATGACACAATTTCTTTGAAACATAAAAATATTTCAAAGATTCAGCTTAGAGGATTAGGTAATGATGACCCAGTAGAAGCAATACGATCTGTTAATAATGTGATGACCATTGGAGAGGCGTTAAGTATTAATCATACCATTTATCAGGTTTTGGATAAATCTATTAATTTTTCACCCAGAATGGGAACTGTCATACATGGAGTTATTGGTTATGATTTTTTTAAAGATTTTGTCTTTGATATTAATTATACAAAAGAATTTATAAAAGTATATAGGCCAGAATCTTATGTTTATAAAAAATGTAGAAAGTGCTATCATGCTAAGCTTGATCTAAGAGATGAAAATAAAAAACCATTTGTAATTGCAAAATATCTATCTGAAGAAAAATTGATTGATGTTAATCTTTTGCTAGATTCGGGTTCTGGATCTTCTCTATGGTTGTTTAAAGATGTGAAAAAAGGTATTAGAATAACAAGAAACTCGTTTAGGGATTTTTTGGGTAAGGGATTTAGCGGAAATGTATACGGCCAAAAAACTAAAATCAAAGAGTTTCATGTTGGTGATTTTATATTGAAAGAAGTAAAAGCTTCTTTTCCAGATTCTATTTATATACAGAGAATGTCTCTTGATGATAGAGAAGGGTCGTTGGGAGGTGATATTTTACATAGATTTAACCTTGTTATAGATTATTCTCGTCAGAAAATATCCTTTAAAAAAAATAATTTCTATAGTAAGCCCTTTTATTACAACATGAGTGGGCTTACTATTCAACATAGAGGTTATACAGCCGTAAATGATTACAATGTTAGTGGTATAAAAAAAGAAGCTTATGCAGAAAAAAATGAAGCTTATTTGGGAGTTGATAATATGGTAAGTGAACAAAGGTTGGTGGTTTCAAATAATTTTGTACTTAAGCCTAAATATGAGATTTCTAATATTAGATGTGGTTCACCGGCAAATCTTGCAGGTTTAAAAAAAGGAGATGTTATTTTGCAGGTGAATGGAAAAAATGCGTATAGGTATAAACTCTCGGATCTTAATAACCTGTTTTCTTCTGAAGAAGGTAAAAAAATTAAGATAAAAATAGAACGATTGGGAGTAGAAATAAAGTGTGAATTCTATCTGAAAAAGATAATCTAATTAAAGAATAACTTATTTGAATTTGTAAATCCTTATTTAGTTTGTAGGTTTTTCAACTATATTTTTTATATTTAGAGTAATGAAGGTTTTTCTACTAGATTTTTGTCATTTTCTTAAAAGTAAGATTTTAGTACTATTCCTAATCTTTAATGTCACTCTTTTTGCTCAAGAAAGCTTTCAGTTGCCTATTGGGAAAAAAAGTGATAAGATTAGATTTGAATTGGCAAATAACCTTATTGTCGTCCCTGTTATTGTAAATGGTGTCGAACTTTCCTTTATTTTAGATACTGGTGTTGGATCAACAATTATTTTTAGTGTAGACAATAAAAGTTCCTTAGAACTTAAGAACGCTTCAAAAATTTACCTTAGAGGGCTAGGTGATAATGAACCAGTAGAAGCCATAAAATCAATCAATAACGAAGTAAGGATAGGTGATGCGGTTAGCACTAATCATAAGGTTTACCTGGTTTTGGATGAGTCAATTAACTTTTCTCCCAGAATGGGATTTCCTGTACATGGGATTATAGGTCATGATTTTATTAAAAATTTCGTTTTAGACATTAATTATGCAAAGCAGTACATAAAAATGTATAATCCAGGGTCATATACATATAAAAAGTGCAAAAAATGTTATCAAACTAAAATTGATTTTAGAGAAAAGAAGAAAAGACCATTTATTACAGCTCAATATGAATCTGCTAATGGATTGATTGATATAAATCTTTTATTAGATTCGGGTTCTGGTTCTTCGTTATGGTTATTTGAGAATAAAGAAAAAGGAATATATGCTGGTGATAATTCCTTTAGAGATTTTTTGGGTAAAGGTTTTAGCGGAGATATATATGGAGAAAAAACTAAAATTAAAGAACTTCATATTGGTGATTTTAAAATGAAGGAGGTAACAGCTTCATTCCCGGATTCTATTTATATACAAGGAATATCTTTAAATAATAGACAAGGATCTTTAGGAGGGAATGTCCTAAGAAGATTTAATCTTATTTTAGATTATACTCGCAAGAAAATATCTTTTAAAAAGAATGCCTTTTTTAATAAGCCTTTTCATTATAACATGAGTGGGCTTACTATTCAACATACTGGTTTTACAGCAGTAAAAAATTATAAAGAGGAAGATAGAGTGTATTTAGGATTAAACAAATTAATAAACCAAAAAACGATTGAGCTCACAAATAACTTTATTCTTCAGCCTAAGTATGAAATTTTAGATGTTAGACCCAATTCGCCTGCCGATCTAGCAGGTCTAAAAAAAGGAGACGTTATTTTACAAGTAAATGGTAAAAATGCATATAGGTATAAACTTTCTGATCTAAATGATATGTTTTATTTTGAAGAGGGAAGGAAAATCAAGATGAAAATAGAACGATTAGGAATAGAAATAAGCTACAATTTCTCTCTTAAAAAAGTAATTTAAAAACAAAAAAAGGATACTCCAGAGTATCCTTTTTTTTGTTACTATTTATTGTATAAGTGTCTAGTTTTTCTTTTCCAAAACACTTTTGTCAAGCACAGTTCCTTTGATTTTTATAGCCATTGTAGGAGTATCTCCTGCGTTGGATGTTACTGTGATAGTTTTACGAATTGGTCCCACTCTTTTGGTATCATATTTAACTTCGATAACACCAGATTCTCCTGGGGCAATTGGTTGCTCTGGTTTTTTAGGAATGGTGCATCCACAGCTTGAATATACTCTGGAGATGACTAAAGGAGCATTTCCTGTATTTGTAAATTCAAATTTGCGTACACCGTCACTGCCTTTGGCGATTTCGCCATAATCAACAACTTCGGATTTAAATTTTATTTGCGCTTTATTAGTGTCTTGTGCATTTAAGGTTGCGCCAAGAACACCAATAAATAAAATTATCATTATTTTTTTCATGATGTAGGTTTTTATTAAACGTAAAAGTACTTACTTTTTATTCAACTGCAAAATGATGACTAAAAGTAAAAGGTCAAAAGCTAGAGGTGTGAGCTTAGAAATTTTAATATAACACAGACTATAAACTATTATATTTTTATAGATGCATTATTTAATTTCATTACTCGGTTTTTTTTAAATTTTCATATTTCTAACTTCGTACTTCATACTTTAATAAGTACTTTTGCACTTCTAAACTCAAAAATTAGACCAAAGTATGTCTTTAGCAGGAAAATATGATGCAAAATCGGTAGAAGAAAAGTGGTATGCCTACTGGATGGAAAATAACTATTTTCATTCAGAGGTTGATGAAAGAGAAGCGTATACTATTGTTATTCCGCCGCCAAATGTTACTGGTGTTTTGCATATGGGGCATATGCTTAACAATACAATTCAGGATGTATTAATCCGTAGAGCTCGTCTAAAGGGGTATAATGCATGCTGGGTACCGGGAACTGACCATGCATCAATAGCAACAGAGGCTAAAGTCGTTGCTAAGTTAAAAGAAGAAGGAGTTAATAAAAACGATCTTACCCGAGAAGAGTTTTTAGAACATGCCTGGGAATGGACCCATAAACATGGAGGGATTATCCTGGAGCAGTTAAAAAAATTAGGAGCATCTTGTGATTGGGAGCGTACTGCTTTTACAATGGATGACAACTTGTCTTCGTCTGTGATTAAGGTTTTTGTAGATCTTTATAATAAAGGATTGATTTATCGTGGCTATAGAATGGTAAATTGGGACCCCCAGGCTAAGACTACTTTA
This sequence comes from Aquimarina sp. Aq78, assembly GCF_900299525.1. Taxonomy (GTDB): domain Bacteria; phylum Bacteroidota; class Bacteroidia; order Flavobacteriales; family Flavobacteriaceae; genus Aquimarina. The sequence goes on from NZ_OMKA01000024.1 coordinate 324,316, forward strand.
TCTGATGAAGAAGTAATTTATGAAGAAAAACAAGGGAATTTATATTACCTGAATTATAAAATAGAGGGAACAGAAGATACGTTAACTATTGCAACCACCCGACCAGAGACAATTATGGGAGATACTGCAATCTGTATTAATCCAAATGATGATCGATTTAAACATCTTAAGGGTAAAAAAGCTATTGTGCCTATCGCTAATCGCGTTATACCTATAATCGAAGATGAATATGTGGATATGGAGTTTGGTACAGGGTGTCTTAAAGTGACACCTGCTCATGATCTTAATGATAAGACTTTGGGAGATAAGCATAATCTAGAAGTTATAGATATCTTTAATGATGATGCTACATTAAACTCTTATGGATTACAGTATGAAGGAAAAGATCGTTTTATAGTTCGTAAAGAGATTGTAAAGGAGCTTGAGCGTATTGGAGTACTAGCAAAAACCGAAACACATCTTAATAAAGTAGGAACTAGTGAGCGTACCAAAGCTGTGATCGAACCAAAATTAAGTGATCAGTGGTTCTTAAAAATGAAAGATCTGGCTCAACCAGCATTAGATGCTGTTTTAGATAAAGAGGTAAACCTGGTTCCCGAAAAATTTATAAATACCTATCGGTACTGGATGGAAAATGTTAGAGATTGGAACATTTCACGCCAGTTATGGTGGGGGCACCAAATACCGGCATATTTCTATGGAGATGGAAAAGAAGATTTTGTAGTAGCAGAAAGTAGAGAAGAGGCGCTGGTTTTGGCTAAAGAAAAGACAGGAAATACCGAGTTGACCAATGCAGATCTTACTCAGGATCCTGATGCTTTGGATACCTGGTTTTCTTCTTGGTTGTGGCCAATGAGTGTTTTTAACGGTATTTTAGAACCAGATAATAAAGAGATCAATTACTATTATCCAACTAATGACCTGGTTACTGCGCCAGAAATCTTATTCTTTTGGGTAGCGCGTATGATTATTGCTGGATATGAGTATCGAGGAGAAAAACCTTTTACTAATGTATATCTTACAGGTATTGTAAGGGATAAGCAACGCCGTAAGATGTCTAAATCTTTAGGTAACTCTCCAAATCCTTTGGACTTAATAGATCAATATGGAGCAGATGGTATTAGGGTAGGAATGTTACTAAGTTCTCCTGCAGGGAATGATTTAATGTTTGATGAAGATTTGTGTAAGCAGGGTAGTGCCTTTGTTAATAAAATATTTAATGCCTCTAGACTTATTCTAGGGTGGGAGATTGATGATGCTATAGATCAACCAGAATCTTCTGCTATGGCGATAGCATGGTATACCTCAAAATTTCAGAAAACACTCTTAGAACTCGAAGATAGTTATGCAAAATATCGTATTAGCGATGCTTTGATGACTACATATAAGTTGGTGTGGGATGATTTCTGTAGTTGGTTATTAGAGATGGTTAAACCTGCATATGGGAGCCCCATTGATGGTAAAACATACCGGGAAGTAATCAAAATTTTAGAAGATAATTTAAAGGTTTTACACCCTTTTGTACCTTTTATTTCTGAAGAAATATGGCAACAGATCACAGGTAGAACACCAGAAGAAGCGTTAATCATTGCCAGTTGGCCAGAACCACAAACAGTTGATGAAAATTTGATTGCAGAATTCGAGATTGCAGCAGAAGTAGTTTCTGGAATTAGAACAATACGAAAAGAGAAAAATATAGCGTTTAAAGAAGCTATCGAATTATCTGTAGTAAATAGTGAAAATAATAGTGCCTCTTTTGATACAGTAATTAGTAAGCTCGGAAACTTGTCGGCATTAAATTATGTAGATGCTAAGGTTGAAGGAGCACTTTCTTTTAGAGTAAAATCTAATGAATATTTCATTCCGATTTCTGGAGCGATCAATGTGGAAGAAGAAATTAAGAAATTAACTGATGAACTATCGTATACAGAAGGTTTCTTGAAATCTGTTCAGAAAAAATTACAAAATGAGCGCTTTGTAAATAATGCACCAGACCAGGTTATTGCTAACGAAAAGAAGAAACAATCTGATGCCGAAGCTAAAATTGCTACTATAAAGTCAAGCCTTAAGAGTTTGAATAATTAGATGATGTAATTAGGTAGTATAATAATTAATAAAAAAGCCTTGATTTATATAAATCAAGGCTTTTTTATTAATCGGTTATATGTTTATTTACCAATTCGATATATTTTTCTTTGGCTTCTTTTGGAGTAAGGTTTTTTGCTTGAAAAAATGCATTTAGTTTAAATGCATTTCTAAGTTCGCTATCCCCTGAAGGGGTGAAAAAACCTTCTGTATGCGTTGCTCTTTTGTAATATGCATAGAAATGAAGCATAACATCGGGTGGCAATTGTATTTTAGTATTGCAGGCACGCTCATATGCGTTATCGAAGGCAATATTTAATTCTTCTTCGGTCATGATTAAAGATTGGCAATAACACTTTCTCCTCCTTTTACTTTTTGGTTTAAAGTAACACTTATATCGGTTCCTATAGGTAAATATACGTCTACTCTGGATCCAAATTTAATAAAACCACTATCAGAGCCCTGAATTACCTTTTCTCCTTCTTTAGCATAATTTACAATTCTTTTTGCAAGAGCTCCTGCTATTTGTCGATAAAGTATTTCTATGCTATTATTTTTTACAACAACGGTAGTTCTTTCATTTTCTTCAGAGGCTTTTGGATGCCAAGCTACAAGATATTTACCAGGATGATATTTGCTAAAAGTAACTTTTCCGTTTATAGGGTGTCTTGTTACATGAACATTTACTGGAGACATAAAAATTGATACCTGTAAACGATTATCTTTAAAATGTTCTTTTTCGTATACTTCTTCGATAACTACTACTTTTCCATCAACGGGGGCCACTACAGTACTATCACTAACTGTTGTGTTTCTTTTAGGGTTTCTGAAAAACTGTAAAATCAAAATCAGAAATACTAATGTGACCGAAAATATAGCAATTTGCCATTGGTCTACCTGAATAGCTACGTAAGAGGCCAAATTAATGCCTAGAAATAATACAAGTGCTACTGATATTATTTTATATCCTTCTTTATGAAACATGCTTTAATATTTGTAAAAATGCATATAAAAATGGGCTGGCAAATATAACACTATCTAATCTGTCATATATGCCACCATGACCTGGCATTATAGTACCACTGTCTTTAACTCCAGCCTGTCTTTTGAACTTAGATTGGATTAAATCTCCCAGTGTGCCAAAAATACTCATAATTATGCTTATAATCAACCAAATGCTTATTGATAAAGTATCAGAGAATATAGCCATTAAATATCCTGCTAGTATAGAGAAAATAAATCCTCCAATAAATCCTTCAATAGTCTTTTTTGGAGATATTCGTTCTAATAGTTTGCGCTTACCAAAATTTTTCCCAACCAAATATGCAAAAGTATCATTAACCCAAGTGATTAAAAATGCTCCTGCAATAATAGAAGGTTGATATTCTCCTGTATAATATGGCACAAGAGTTAAAAACACAATAGATGTGATTAGATAAAAAATACTGGTACGATATTTTCGCTTCTCGAACATTGGGATAATACGAATCGTAACTAAATCTTTTACTAAAAACAATTCTGTAATAATAGTAAGGGCCAAAATAGGAAGTACTAGATAAAAATAAAGTTTATCCTGAAATATGTTTAATACCGCTAAGAGGATAATGAATATTACATACAATCTTTTATTTCTAAGATGGACTAGTTTTTGAAATTCATATATAGTGATTACTCCAAAAACCAAAAATATCCCAATAAAGGTATATCTATTGATACATATTGATAATAGTAAAATAGAGACATATAAAAGCCCCGATAAAGATCTTGTAAGCAGTTCCTTCATATTATAAATCTTCCAGCAGCAGCAAATATAAATTTTTTGAACTATTTCCATAGCTTAAGAAATCCTTTTCTTTTTGCGGTTCAAAATCTTTAATTGTAGTAATGTTTGAAGGAATAGAATTTTTGTTTTTATTTTTTATGCCTTTTAGTCCTTCACCAATATTTTTAACTAGCTGACTGGTAGCTGCTAAAATCACAAAGTTGTCAGGAAGTTCGGTGAGTTTTTTCTCTCTAAGTTGGTTTGAAGACACTAATATAGATCCGTTATCTGCAATTAAATATTCACAAGTAGCAAAAAAGAAAGAGGCAGAAAAGCTTTTAACATAATTTAGATTAAAATCAGAGAATTTATGTTCCAAAGCAATATCAAAACAGCATACATCTTTCTCATACCAATCATTTTCCAAAAGAATCTTGTCAAAAGAATCAGAAACTTCATTTTCATCATCACAATAAAGAAACTTACCACCGTTTCTTTTGAAATTTATCATAAAGCTTTCATCAATCGGTAAATCGATTTCTGGCATATATTTACTGCGATCATCTAAGTGACGTTCCTTACTCTTCTGGTCTGATTTAGATTTTGAGGAAAATATTCTTCTAAATAGACTCATTTTTTAGATTAAGATTGGGAAATTACGGTTTTACATTACCTCCAAAGATAAAAAAAATCTTAACCTAATATTCCGTTAGGTTAAGATTTTTCAATTTACAAGTAAAAATAATATCTTTAAGAAGGTTCTTTAATGATTTCTTCTTCTTTTTTGCCGAATGGCCTTTCGCCAAAAATTTTCTCTAAGTTGTCTTTAAAAATCACTTCTTTTTCTAATAAGACTTCAGCTAATTCTGTTAGCTTGTCTTTATTTTTTTCTAATAACTTAATTGCACGTTGATACTGCTCTTCAATTATATTCGAAATTTCTTTATCAATAAGCTCACTAGTTTGTTCGCTATATGGTTTTGTGAAATTATACTCACTTTGTCCCGAAGAATCATAGTAGGTAAGATTTCCTACTTTGTCATTTAATCCATATACTGTAACCATAGCTCTTGCTTGCTTAGTTACTTTTTCTAAGTCACTTAGAGCGCCTGTAGAGATTTCATTAAATATAACCTTTTCTGCAGCACGACCTCCTAAAGCAGCACACATTTCATCAAGCATTTGATTTGGTCGTACAATTAACCTTTCTTCTGGTAAATACCAAGCAGCACCTAAAGATTGCCCTCTGGGTACAATAGTAACTTTTACCAGTGGAGCAGCATGTTCTAACATCCAACTTACAGTTGCATGACCTGCTTCGTGAAAAGCGATAGCTCGTTTTTCATCAGGGGTAATAATTTTATTCTTTTTCTCTAATCCTCCAACAATTCTATCTACTGCGTCAAGAAAATCTTGTTTCCCTACTGCTTTGTTTCCTTTTCTTGCGGCAATCAAAGCAGCTTCATTACATACATTTGCAATATCAGCACCAGAGAATCCTGGAGTTTGTTTTGCCATGAATTCGGTATCTAATTCATTTTCAACTTTCTTTAACGGCTTTAAATGAACATCAAATATCTCTTTACGCTCACGAATATCCGGAAGATCTACATATATCTGGCGATCAAAACGACCAGCACGTAGTAATGCTTTATCAAGTACATCTGCACGGTTGGTAGCTGCTATAACAATTACATTAGTGTTTGTGCCAAAACCGTCCATTTCTGTGAGTAACTGATTTAGCGTATTTTCTCTTTCATCATTAGATCCCGAAAAATTACTTTTACCTCTGGCTCTACCTACAGCATCAATTTCATCAATAAAAATAATAGCAGGAGATTTCTCTTTTGCTTGTTTAAATAGATCCCGAACACGAGAAGCTCCAACACCCACAAACATTTCTACAAAATCTGATCCAGATAAAGAAAAGAATGGCACTTTTGCTTCACCAGCTACTGCTTTTGCTAATAAAGTTTTACCGGTTCCAGGAGGTCCTACTAGTAAAGCTCCTTTAGGAATTTTACCTCCTAAAGAGGTGTATTTTTCTGGATTTTTTAGAAAATCTACAATTTCTTGCACTTCTTCTTTGGCACCTTCTAATCCAGCTACATTTTCAAAAGAAACTTTAACTTCAGTATTTTGATCAAAAAGCTTAGCCTTAGATTTTCCAATATTAAATATTTGTCCTCCGGCACCACCACCAGAACCACCACTCATTCTTCGCATGATGAATATCCATACTCCGATTATTAGTGCGAATGGTAAGAGAGTGATAAAAATTTCTCCCCATACATTGCTTTCGGTATCATAATTTACCTGAGTTGATAATCCATTCTCTTTTTTTATTGTGGCAATTTTATTCTCAAAATTCTGTAAGTCACCAAATTCAAATTGATAGTCAGGATCATTTGGGCTCGCTGGTAATAGAGATTTATTCTTGTTTTTTTGATGCTTATCTAATGATTTAGCTTCACCGGTAAGAAAGACCTTAGCATTTCGGCGATTTACAATCACTACTTTTTCTACTTCTCCGTTACTTAAAAACTCCTGAAATTCAGAAGGAGAAGTAGTGGGAGCAGATCCTAGTCCACTTCCACCCATAAAATTCAATACTAAAAAACCAATGATAATAATTGCATAAATCCAATATGCACTAAACTTTGGTTTTTTATTCGGTTCTGTTTTTTTATTTTCTTTCGCCATTTACGGTTTTCTTTTAATAATTTGTTTCGATAACTGTAGTTTTTGCATCCCCCCAAAGTCCTTCTATGTCATAGAATTCTCTGATGTGTTTTTGGAAAACGTGCACAACAACATTAACATAATCAATTAATACCCATTCTGCATTTTCACTACCTTCTATATGCCAAGGTTTGTCTTTGAGTTCTTTACTTACCGTTTTTTGGATAGAGCTTACAATTGCATTTACTTGCGTATTAGAAGTTCCGTTGCAGATTACAAAGTAGTTACATACAGTATTTTCAATATCTCTAAGATCTAAAATGTTAATATCTTTACCTTTTACTTCTTCAATACCTTTTAATATTTGAGTAATTAATTGATCGTTACCGATTTCTTTTTTAGTCATGCATTTTTTTAATTTGTGTAAAGTTATTACTTTTTATGATTTTAATGTCTGTATTAGTCGGACATTTGTAAAACTTTTACACCTTATACATGCATATAATCAAAGTTGATGCCATTGACTCGACAAATACTTTTCTAAGAGATCTGAATCGCGAAAAGCATTTCACTACTCCAGTTTGTGTAATAGCAAGAAAGCAACTGTCGGGTAAGGGGCAGATGGGTACGACTTGGCAAAGTAATCCAGGAGAAAACCTCACATGTAGTGTGTTTATGCCTGTTGAGGGGTTGCCGCTAATGGATCAGTTTTATGTTTCTATAGCTACATCACTGGCTGTTTATGATACTTTAAAACGTCTTATAGTTCCTAAATTATCTATAAAATGGCCTAACGACATTCTGTCAGATAAGCAGAAATTGTGTGGTATTTTGATAGAAAATGTGGTAAAGAATGGCAGTATGATTGGAGCTATTATCGGGATTGGAATTAATATCAATCAGACAGAGTTTAATAACCTACCACAAGCTGGGTCTTTAAAACAAGTTTTAGGTCAGAATTTAAATATTGAAGAAATTTTAGAATCCTTATTGATTCAATTAGAAAAACGATTTTCTGAGCTGTGTGTTTCTAGTTTTGTAAAACTTAAAAAAGAATACGAAGCAGTGCTTTTTAGAAAAAACAAACCCTCTACGTTTTTAGATGCAGAGGGTGAATCTTTTGTTGGGATTATTCAAACTATTACCAACGAAGGCAAACTTCAAGTATTAATAGAGGACGAAATTATCTCTGATTTTGATCTCAAAGAAATTAAACTACTTTACTAATTACAGTTTACCGATATTTTCAATTAGTGTATTAATAAAATTCTGGATAGGGTTTTTGATCATCATCGACATCATAGCATTAAACTGACCATCAAAAGTAAGTTTTGCTGTGCTTTTTCCATCTCCAGAGTCAACAATATCAGCAGTTAATGTAAAAGGAAGCTTGTCACTCGCAGCTCCAAGAACTACTTGACTTGGACTCGTATTTTCTTTTTGATCTAATACTAATTCTGGCATTCCTTTCAATTGGAAAAGAAATCTGGAATCATTTATTTTTTCAAATTTTTGCTTGCTTTCTGGCATAAGTTGCTCAAAGTTTTCAACCTTAGTCAAAAATTCGAATACATCTTCTGCTGTTTTATTTACAGTAACAGTAGGGCTTTCTAAGTTCATAATGTTATTAAATTGTTATATGTTCCACTCGGCGGGATTTGTTTTCCAGCTTTGTAATGTTTGTTGTTGTTCTTTTGTAATATATTCAGTATCAACTGCCTGTTCCAAAAGATTCTCATAATTACTTAACGTGTGCAAAGACAATGCCGCTTCTTTAAAATTCTGTACTGCAATATCAAAGCCATAGTTAAATATAGCCACCATTCCTTTTACATTAGCATCAGCTTCTTTTAGTGCTTTTACAGCATTAAGACTACTTTTTCCTGTGCTAATTAAATCTTCGACAACCACAACATTTTTATGGGTTGGGACGACACCTTCGATTTGGTTTTTTCTACCGTGCTTCTTTGCTTCGGGGCGTACATAAATAAAAGGAAGGTCTAATTGTTCTGCAACGAGAATCCCTATACCAATAGCACCAGTAGCAACTCCGGCAATTACATCGGGTTTACCATATTCTTTTTCTATAAACTCAGCAAGGTGCTTACTTAAGAAATTTCGAATTTCTGGATAAGAAAGTGTAATTCGATTATCACAATAGATAGGAGATTTCCATCCAGATGCCCAAGTAAATGGTTCTTGCGGTTTTAATTTAATTGCATTAATTTGCAGTAGTAGTTCAGCAGTTTTTTTTGCTGTATCTTTATCAAAAATCATAGTTGCAAATGTATAAAGTTTTTGTGAATAATACCCCTATTATTCTATCTACAAAAAAGTCGATTGAGGATTATGAAATGATCCCGATAAAAGAAGCTAGCTTTCCGGTAATTATAAGAGATATTCTTAATAAGGAAGCAATACATGAAGAAGCAAAATACCATCTCTATCACAAAAAAGAAGATAAGCTAATAGAGCATTTATATTCTAAATTGCCAGTAGTTGTTGCCGGAGGAGGAAAGGTATATAATGAGAATAAAGAAATCTTGTTTATTCGCCGTAATGGAAAATGGGACCTGCCCAAGGGTAAAGTTGAAAAAAAGGAAGATATGGAAACCGCTGCAATGAGAGAAGTAGAGGAAGAGACAGGGGTTTCGGGATTAGAGATTACCAAATTCTTATATCGAAGCTATCATATCTTTAAAAGAAGTGGTGAGTTTAGACTAAAGGTTACGTACTGGTTTGAGATGAAAACCAACTATGAAGGAGAGTTAGTGCCACAAAAAAACGAAGGAATTACCAAGGTGAAGTGGAAGAATACTAAAAAAGCTAAAAAAGCTTTACAGGATTCTTATTCGAATATTAAGCTATTGTTTTCACATGATTATTTGTCATAATGTTGTTTTTTAATTTTATTAAAAATATTTTTACTACTTAATCAATTACTAACTAAAACAAAACATTATGGGTTTATTTTCATTTATTAAGGGAGCGGGAAAAAAACTATTCGGTATTAAAGATGAGGCCGTTAAAGAAGAAGTAACACCAAAAAGTAAGACAGATTTATTAAAAGCCGAAATTGATCGCTTAGGGATACCTGTTTCTGGTCTTGATGTATCTGTTTCTGAAATGGTAACCGTATCGGGACAGACAGAGACTAATGCAGATAGAGAAAAGATTATTCTGGCAATGGGTAACATCGATTGTATTGGTTGTGTAGAAGATAATATTACAGTAACTAATCCAGAGCCTGAAGCAAAATTTCATGTGGTTAAGAGTGGAGATACACTTTCAAAAATATCTAAGGAAGTTTATGGAGACCCTATGAAATACAATGTTATTTTTGAAGCAAACAGACCAATGTTGGAACATCCTGATAAGATTTACCCTGGACAAACATTACGAATTCCTGTAATGAGTTAATATAATACAGATATAGTGTAAAATAAAAAAAGGGAGATAATATATCTCCCTTTTTTATATAATAAGAAGTAATTAGTTTTAAAATTTGATACTCGATAACAAAATGAAAATTAATGTACACGCACTTTTTTTTCTAATTCTTTTTTTTGTTGCAGCCTGTAATACTAAAGAAAGTAAAGAAAAAACTATTTCTAGTGATCTCGATTCTACTAACGTATATACAGGTCCAAATCATTCACATTACACACAATTTTCTGACTATAATTTCACAACAGAGGGGCAATGGGATAGTCTAAATAATATGACTCATCATTTTAAATCTGCGTCCGGATACAGTATTCATAAAGACTATAAAACTTTTGGATGGCATATATTTTCTAGAGGATCTGCTTATAAAAGTTATAATTTCTCATTATTATGGGGTGTTTCATATTTTTCATACATAGTTAATGCCAAGACAGGAAGCTATGATAACATTCATCAATGGAAAACAACTGCTATGGTGGATAGTGCAAAAGTGAATAATTGTAAAGTATTTCTTAGTGTATCTAATTTTGGTGAAAAAAGAAATGCTCAGTTTTTAAAGAATCCAAAAGCCCAGAAAACCCTTGCAGATAGTTTAAGTGTGTTGCTGGAGCTTAGAAAAGCAAATGGTATAAACATAGATTTTGAAGGAGTCTCATCAAAAAACAAAAAAGAATTTAATCAATTCATTGTTACATTATCAGATCGGTTGCACAAGGTAAATCCTGATTATATGGTTTCGGTAGCATTATATTCAGTCGATTATCACAAAATATTTGATATAAAAACAATTGATTCTTCTATCGATTTTTATACACTAATGGGGTATGATTATTATGGAGGATTTAGTAAACATGCGGGACCAGTTTCTCCATTAAAAAGCAGTAAACGATGGGGGATACATAGTGTTGAGTCTTCTGTTGATTATTATATGAATGAGGGTGTTAACCCAAGTAAACTAATAGTAGGGTTACCCTATTATGGAGGTAAATGGAAAACAGAAGATACTCCTATACCAAGCAGAGCCGAAAAATTTCTTTCTCATGATATGTATAGCACAACTCGAGAATTGCTTGATACAAAAAAATATAAAGTAAGTTTTGATACCATAAGTTCTACGCAGTATGGTATATATGAAGAAAAAGGAGTGACAAAACAACTTTGGTTTGATGATAGTCTTTCGTTATCCTATAAATATGATTGGATTAAACATAAAAAGCTAGCAGGAGTAGGAATATGGGCTTTAGGTTATGATCATGGTTATACCGAATTATGGGAGCTCATGGCTAATAAATTTGGACAAAAACAATAGACTACACTGGTCTTGTCTTATTTTATTTCAAAATTCGATATATCGGATATCTCATATGTGCCTTTTCATAATTATTTGATTGTTTATGTATCCAATCTAGTTGCGCATACCAATTATTGGCAAAAGCCGTATCTTTTTTCTTATTCTGAAATTGTACTCGCAATTCATTATTGTTTCTTAACAATTCTGCAGCTTTGTCTTCCCATACATAAGGAGAAAACCCTTCTTTTTGTTGTAAAATAGTATCAAAAAAATTCCAATTAAAGAAAGAATCCGGAGCTTCTGGTTCTAAAGTTTCCATAAGGTACCTAAATGCTTTTTGATCCGTCTTAACAATGATATCCCCTTTTTTTAGAGTGATTTTCTCAGTATTCTTTTTAATTGAAACCTGGTAGTGTAAATAATGCCCTTCATAAGGTGATGTTCTTGTTTTATAATCTTTAATATGATATACTTCGGCAGTAATTGTAGAGTCTTTTTCCAAGTGCATAAACTCTACTTGATTAAGAGTTAATAATTCAATTACTCTCCACTGACTCTGAGGGATAATATAGGCTTTCGGAATACTAATTTTGGTTGTAGAGGTAAAATAGTTTTTGTAAGTTACTTCTTTTGTATAAGGTTTGTCCTGATGATATTTTAATCGTTTTGCTCCAGTGATCTCGCTATCAATAAATTCTCCTTCATACCCTTTAAAATTAAAAGTAGTGACCTGGGTAGTATCAACTTTCCAGTGTGTTGGATATGTTTCTTGTTTAGCTTGTTTGGCAAAGGTTTTTTCTCGTAATGAACGAATTTTAGCACCATCCTTTTCTGTAATTTCAATCATGGATTTCATAAGCTCATAAGTGCCTTCAACTCTTGGTTTATAGGGTTTTAACATATGCGTTTCTACCATCATTCCCAGAGTATTCCAAAGCGTCGTATATCCTGTAGAATATCGTGGAGAGTCCATAAATTGAGTCCAGCCTTTTTCGGGAGTAGTCCCCCATACATTGACATATGGGGTGATATCCCATTTTTTAGCTTCGAGCGATGCTTCTAGTTGTGGGTGCATTTCTTTATGCAAATAACTTCCTAATTCGTTACCTAATTTATTATGCTGAGTAAATAAATGTGTAAGTGTATATTGATAATCTGCGCCATTGCTTACATGGTTATCAATAAAAACATCAGGTTTTATTAAGTGAAATACTTTGGCAAAAGCTTGTGCGTTTTTAGTATCATTTTTTATAAAATCCCGATTCAAATCATAATTACGGGCATTGCCTCTAAAACCATATGCTTTAGGACCATTCTGATTGGTTCTCGTTCCCGAATTTCGGTTTAAAGCTCCACCAATATTATATATGGGAATGGTAGCCAAAACTGTAGCTAAAGGAGCATTAATTTTACCCTGAACAATATCTCTAAATAACAGCATTGTGGCGTCAATACCGTCACTCTCCCCAGGATGAATTCCATTATTAATTAAAAGCACGCGTTTTGTTTGTCTTATTTTTTCAAAATCAAAAATTGCATCAGGATTTAATGTCACAATATGCAGTGGGTTTCCACTATCGGTCATTCCGATTTCCTGTATATGAATTGAAGGATAGGTTTCTGCCAAATTTTTATAATATGTAATAACTTCTGAATATGTAGAAGTTTCGGTTCCGTTACTTTTTTCAAAAGTAGTGGTGAAATCAAAATTTTGAGAATTTTGTTTTTCAGTGGTATTACAAGAAATAATGCTTAGAAAGCTAACAATGAGAGTGATTTTTCGCATCTGTACTATATATAAGAAGGCTAAATATACTAAAGATTTCAAGTTTTAAAATTCTGTACAAGGTTTTAGCACAATTTTATGAGATATAAGATAAGAACCTTGTTTTACTTGTAGAGCTATAAAATAACTGTATTTTTGCAGCCTCAAAATATCACAACTATGACTGAGTTTGTAAGAAAAAGAGTAGCGAATGCTAAAAATGATATTTTATCCGGGTTAACGGTAGCGTTAGCTTTGGTTCCCGAAGCGGTTGCCTTTGCCTTTGTGGCGGGAGTAGATCCTTTAGTTGGATTATATGCTGCGTTTATGATCGGATTGATCACTTCTGTTTTTGGAGGACGCCCAGGCATGATCTCTGGTGCCACAGGAGCATTAGCGGTTGTTATGGTTAGTCTTGTCGCAGAAGGAAATGAAATGGGAGCCCCCGGAGAAGAATTAGGGCTATATTATCTTTTTGCAACTGTTATCCTTATGGGAATTATACAAATGTTTGCCGGAGCTTTTAAGCTGGGTAAATTTGTACGTTTGATTCCACATCCTGTTATGATGGGGTTTGTAAATGGTTTGGCGATTGTGATCTTTCTTTCGCAATTAGGAATGTTTAAGGAAGCAGAGAAAGACGTATTTAATAATAACAAATATGTTACAGAATCTCTCGAGAAAAAATTTGAAATTAGAGAAGATAACATCGCTTATGATATAGCAACAAATAAAGCTCTGTTTAGTTTTGAAAACAATAGGTTATCAGATGTAGATTCTAAAGAAGGAAAATATATTATGTATGAAGGACAGGTTTTTGACCTGGATACCAAAGAAGTAGTTTTTAATTATGAAGATAATGTGATTTATAGTATTGCCAAAAAAGGAAAAGCAAAATCCTGGCTACCTACAAATCAATTATTATTAATGTTAGGACTGGTATTACTTACAATATTAATCATGTGGGGATTACCTAAATTAACAAATAAACTTCCAGAAGCATTATTGGCTATTATTGTGGTTTCTGCTATAGTGATTTTAGGAAAGTTGGATGTGGCTACAGTGGGTAGTTTTATTAGAGATGGAGGAGGAGAAGGTCTTAAAGGAGGTTTACCACAGTTTCAACTTGATATTTTTAGAAAAATCCCGTTTACCTGGGAGACATTTCGATTTATAGCACCATATTCGGTAATTCTTGCAGCAATTGGATTGATAGAGTCATTAATGACTTTAAATCTGATTGATGAATTAACCGAAACCAGAGGTAGTTCTAATAGAGAATGTATGGCCCAGGGAGGTGCTAATATTATTACTGGGCTTTTTGGAGGAATGGGAGGTTGTGCAATGATCGGTCAATCAATTATTAATATTAAAGGAGGTGGTCGAACCCGACTTTCGGGTATTGTTGCTGCAGTAACGTTACTGTTATTTATTTTGTTCGCTTCTGGATTAATAGAACAAGTTCCTATCGCAGCACTAGTTGGTGTGATGTTTATGGTAGTAATAGGAACCTTTGCATGGTCCAGTTTTAGAATCCTCAATAAAATTCCTTTGGCAGATGCTATTGTATTGATAGCAGTTTCTTCATTAACTGTATTTTTTGATTTGGCAATAGCAGTAATAGCTGGTGTTATTATGTCCGCCTTGGTATTTGCCTGGGAAAATGCAAGACGTATTCGAGCAAGAAAACATATACTCGAAAATGGAACCAAAGTTTATGAAATATGGGGCCCGCTTTTCTTTGGAAGTATTCAAGCATTCAATAATAAATTTGATGTAGCAAATGATCCCGAAAATGTAGAGATTGATTTTATAGAATCACGTGTTAGTGATCACTCGGCATTAGAAGCTATTTTTAATCTTGTCGGAAAATATGAAGATGCAGGGAAAAAGGTAAAAATTAAACACCTTAGTGAAGAATGCCAAGCGCTTATGATTAAAGCTTCACCTAGATTAGCCAGTGTTATAGAACACGATATTGATGATCCAAGATATCATGTAATGGCTGAAGCTATGGAGTAAATCCTGACTTTATACCAATAGACAAACTAATAAATGAAAACAGGGTTATAATTTTTAAATCATAACCCTGTTTTTTTATATACCGGTGTCTTTGTAGACACAACTGTCTATGTTTTTATAGCTATTCTTAATTACTTGGAGTAACTTCTGCTTTGCTAATCATGTAAATATTTGCACTTAGAGGCTTGTCAATTTCAAAACTATGAGCTGTAGTAGAAGCATCAAATTGTTTAGAATACTCGCTAGTAATGCTAGTTTTAGAAGTACCGTAGTTAAAACTTAATCCGCACATCTCATAACCTGTACTTAATTGATACTCAATTTTTAATTTCGTATCGCTTATTGATGATATATTTATGTGTCCGACATCTGAACTATTTGTGATATCACATCCATCAGGGTTAATAAGAAGTTCTATATCAACTCCTTCATCACCTTTACTATTGATAAAAGTATGAGCTAGGAAAGTAGTGAAAACATTGTTTTCGCAAAATCCACAAGCCGCATGAAATCCATATGCTTGGATACATTCAACTTTACATTCTTGTTTGCAATAACTAAATGATCTTACCCAATCACCATAATAAACACAACTCCACCATCCGTAATAGCTATATTGCTGATCTAAAGTTTGATCGTAAGCAAAAGATGTATAGTAACAACGACTATCTTTGTTGTATACTTTAGAATATGCTACGATTTCAAAACAATCAAGATCTATTGAAGATAATGGAATAACATAAGTAGCTTTCTTCATTCCTCCATAGTAATAAGGAAAAGCTTTGTAATTAAATTTACGAAGATTAGGAAACCCATTAGAGTAAAATGGTATATTTTCTTTTGCTCCAATATAAAGGTATACCTTCTTCATAAGGTTACGATCGTTGGCCTCAAAGTTAAGATATAGATTTTCACCATCATTAGATACGGTAACATTACCAACTTGTAGTTTTCTAGATCCAACTAATAGAGGCATAGTTGTAGTGTCACCACAAGCTTCAATATCAACGTCAGATGGTGTAAGTAACGTGTAGTTACAATGTCTGTAACTTTTAGAATTAGTGTCTGTTGTAAGGATAGGTTCTTCTTCATCCAGTTGTAATTCGTCTTCGATACCTTCAGAACCGTCATTTTTAATAAAATCTGGTTCAACAGTAGTTTTTTCAGATTCAACAATAACTTCATTTTCTTCTTTGCTACAAGAAGAGAAAATTAAAAATAAGGCAATAAACCAATACCCCAATGTGTAATTTGTTTTCATATAAAGTGTTTTAATTAATTAGTGCGGCAAAACTAACAAAAAAGTGTATTTCTGATGCTAAAAAAAACAAATAAATAAATAGAATTTTTATTGTATATTACTGAAAATTAAATAAATAGGTTTATTCTTACACACGATCTTTATGAGTTTTGATGAAGTGCAAAATTAATCGTTAGAAGTATGTGTTTTAGGGGAAATTTCTCCTAAATGGTTTTATCGCATATGATGAATTTATCGCTTAGAATTGATTTTAACGATTCGAATTCTATAAATAAACTTATATTTCGGTGATAAAATCGAATTAAATACTACATGGATATCCCTTTTGAACCTATTGTCTTTGGCTATAAAGTAAATATCCATTTGATTTTAGAATACGCAGCTTTCTTTATTGGGTTTCGATATTATATATATCTTAAAAAGCATACTCAGGATCCTATTTCGTCATCAAATAGGTTATCTATAATCATTGGTGCAGTATTTGGGGCATTCTTTGGCTCTCGTTTTTTTGGTTTTTTAGAAAACCCGATCTTTTCTTTCAGCCCAGAATATATAGTTCGGTTATTAAGTATAAAAACCATAATGGGAGGTCTTTTTGGAGGTTTGCTCGGAGTAGAGTTGGCTAAGAAGATAATCGGTGAGAAACATTCTTCGGGTGATTTATTTACATTTCCCATTATATTGGGAATCATCATAGGAAGAATAGGTTGCTTTTTGGCTGGAGTTAAAGAATTTACTTATGGTAAACAAACCACTTCATTTTTAGGAATGGATTTAGGAGATGGCCTGTATAGGTACCCGATAGCATTATTTGAAGTTGTTTTTCTATTCGCTTTATGGGGAATTTTAAAACGTTTTAAAACAAAATTTAAAATAGAAAGCGGTTTACTATTCAAATATTTTATGATTTCTTATTTTCTATTTAGATTTTGTATTGAATTTCTGAAACCTAATACTTTTTTTATACTAGGTCTTAGTAGTATTCAGTATTTATGTATCTTATGCATGATTTATTATCAAAAAACTTTACGACAAATAGTTTTCAAATGAGCAAAATCAGGATAATCATAATTATATGGTTTTTAATCTGCCTAAATGTTATAAACCTATCTGCTCAGGATATATCTGATGCTTTGCGATTAAAAGAACTATCATATATGAAATATGCTAAAAGAACAGATTGTAATAATACTATGGGGACTACTCTTGGGGACAGAATTTGTTTGAATCTAAAGTTTCAACAGACTGATTCTATTATGAATGTGAAACTCAAAAAGATGTTGCATACTATTACTAATGACACGATCAAAACCACCATCAAAACCTATCAAAATGCTTGGGTACATCATAGAAGAATGAAAAGTGAAATTGTTTCAGAAGGATACAGAGGTCACATGCTTGGGATCATATATCTGGGGTGTATGGTAGAAACAACAATGCAGCGTATTAAAGAAATTGAGGAGTTATCGGGTAAAATGATTGATTATGAAACAGATAATTAAAATAATTCTTCAATATCCATTTGTTTTGGTATATGAATTTCAAAAAAAAACAGATAAATGCCCACTAGAAATTATACGTATTACGATTTTACACTAAGTTTATGTCCTACTTGTCTAAAAAGAATTGAAGCCAAAATTGTTTTTGAAGAAGATAAAGTATTTATGCTCAAGCGATGCCCAGAACATGGTAGATCTAAAGTTTTGATTGCAGATGATATAGCCTATTATAAGAATATTAGAAATTACAACAAACCGTCTGAGTTTCCTTATAAATTTAATACAGCTACAGATTATGGATGTCCTTATGATTGCGGATTATGCCCGGATCATGAGCAGCACTCATGTTTGTCGATTATCGAGGTAACAGATCGCTGTAATTTGACTTGTCCTACCTGTTATGCTTCTTCGTCTCCGCATTATGGCAGACATCGATCATTAGATGAAATAAAGAAAATGCTGGATACAATAGTCAAAAACGAAAAAGAACCAGATGTAGTACAAATAAGTGGAGGAGAACCCACAATACATCCTCAGTTTTTTGAAATTCTGGACTATGCCAAACAATTACCTATTAGGCACTTAATGGTAAATACGAATGGAATTCGTATTGCTAAGGATATTAAATTTACCCAGCAGTTGGCTAGCTATATGCCGGATTTTGAAATCTATCTTCAGTTTGATGCTTTGGATGCCGAAGTATTACAAAAATTAAGAGGAGAGGACCTTACCAAAATTAGAAAACAAGCCATCGAGAACCTCAATAGTGTAAACCTGTCCACTACTCTGGTGGTTACATTAGAAAAAGGATTAAATGATACTCTAATTGGTGATATACTAACATTTGCAACACAACAAAAATGTGTGAGAGGGGTTACATTTCAACCCACTCAAATAGCAGGGAGACTAGAAGATTTTGATACTCAAACCGATAGGATAACATTGACCGAGGTGCGAAGAAAAATTTTAGAACAATTTCCTGTTTTTGAATCTGATGACCTTATCCCTGTGCCTTGTAACCCAGATGCTTTGGTTATGGGGTACGCACTAAAAAATGAAGATGGACTTCTACCGCTTACCCGGTATATTAATCCGGCAGATCTGTTGGATAATGGTAAAAATACGATTGTCTATGAACAGGATGAAGAGTTGCATGGTAAAGTCTTGGAGTTATTCAGTACCGGAAATTCTGTAGAAACAGCTTCAGAAAATCTAAAATCTATAATGTGTTGTTTGCCAGAGATCGATGCTCCGGATTTGGGATACGATAATCTGTTTAGAATCATAATTATGCAATTTATTGATGCTTATAATTTTGATGTGCGAGCGATTAAAAAATCTTGTGTGCATATTGTAAATAAAGATTACAAAATCATTCCTTTTGAAACGATGAACTTATTTTATAGGGATGATAAACAGGAGTATTTAGAACAATTAAGAAAAGAAACGATATGATAGCAAATACCATTTTTTTGGAAGTAGGGAACCTCGATGGATTGGTGTATTTAATTCTTTTGATCCTCTTAGGACCTCCAATATTTCTTTCGATTATTGGTCTAATTTTATTTAAAACTAAAAACCGAAAAGCAGGAAAAATTTTCTTTATCCTTGCCGGGATATACCTTGTTGTAGGACTGGGGATCTGTGGTGCTCTTATGGCAGGGTTTTAATTTTTAAAATTACTACTAATAAAATACCTGCCAAAGTATGCTTTGGCAGGTAAAAAAACTTGACATAACTTCTTAATTAATCATTATCCTGTGGTACGGCATCAGGATCGTTACATTTGTCATCATCTCTCTCACAAGGTTCGTCACCAGTAGTATTACCACCACCACTAATAGTTTGTAATTGAGCTCTGTTTAGAGTTACCCCTAATTCTAAGATTTGTTTTAACATAATATAAAAAATAATAAATTAAGTATTCCTGAACCTTTATAGACATTCAGGATTTATGTCTGTTATAAGGTTAATGTTTAGTATTTGGATAATGTTACCTATACAACAATTGTTTTTTTGTACGTTTTGTAATATTATTCCCTAAAAGATGTTATTAGAGACTTTTCTCGTATGAAAATAGCCCTCTTTGGGTGTTGAATCTCGGGTATTATGGGAAGCGTGATTCGGGTAAGCTGTTATTATGTTACTACAGCTGGTAAGTATGGAAATGAGAAGGTGAAAGGAAATATCTACCAAGTCAATATAAATCAGGTTGTGAGAAAATGCATTCGAATTAACTTCGATTATTTTAAAAAAAAGATACCTCGATGATTTTGTCTCAAGTTAGCTCACATAATCTTAAACTATAATAAAATTAATATTGTAAAGTAGAAATCATAATTAAAAACGGCTTCTTCTTTTTCCAAAATAACCTCCTTTTATTTTTTCGGTATATGTTTTTGTAGCTTTAGTAGTGTCGTTTGAACTCATAAGATCATCTGTGCCAGACTTTTTTTTCTTTTTAGCGGAAATCTCTGCCTCCTTTTTGGTTAATCGTTCTATTACCTCAGAAATATCCTCAGCTTTATCTGAAACTTGCTCTTTTCCTACCCTGAAGGAATTAAATTTATCTTTTCGGGTTTTTAAAATTGTTTTTAATTCAGAGTTTGGCAGATTAATTAGGGTCATAATTTAGATATCGTTTTATTGTTAGGTTTCTTTTAAATCAATTTGGAATTTGTAGGAATTTTTCTACAAAAATGATTTAATGCAATATAGTAATAATCGTTTAAAAGTAAAAAAAAACGATGAAAGAATTTTTTTAAATAATTATTGTTTCTATATTTACAAAATAAAGAACAAAAATATCCAAACTTTATACCTATGATTGATCTGAAAAAGATTAAAGAAGATACCGAAGTTGATAGTGTAATTATTGCTGATAAAAATGGAAATGTAATAGATGCATTGGATACAAAACATGATACTAATATTGCCTTGATGGTAGAAACAGCATTTTCGATGTGTGATGATATGATTAAGGATTTACTTAATGGAGATCTTGATCAATTGATGGCAAAATCTTCAAAAGGTTTTCTTATTGCAAATAGGATTAAATCTGATTCAATAATATTGGTGGTATCTAAAAAAATGTCAAAACTGGGACTACTTCTTAAGTATATGAGCTCTTTAGAAAAATAATTTTATAGAAAATATTATTAATAATTAAATTAAATTAAACTATGTCAAATTTTTTAGAACAATTCATCGAAGATATTAAATCTAATGTACCGGGCTATATTGCAGTTACTGTTACAGAAGTAAGTACAGGTGTATGCTATGCATCTAATTCTGATAAAAAAGATTTTGATCCTGAAACTGCTTCTGCTTATAATTTGGAAGTTGTAAAAGCTAAGAAAAATGCTATCGAGGCATTAGGTCTGAAATCGAAAATTCAAGATATCATAATTACTCTTGATGGTCAAATTCATATGATCGATGTTTCTGAAAACGGTGAATACTTTATTTATTTGGCTGTTGATTCTACAAAAGCAAATCTCGGAATGACACGTGCACTCTTGAAAAAATATAAGAAAGATGTGGTATCACAACTATAATTAAAAAGCTTTTTTATGTAAATAATATTACTTTTATAAAACCTCACAAGTTTAAACTTGTGAGGTTTTTTTATGGTAATTTTATTCAATTGCTACAAAAATATCCACTTCGGCATTTGTTGGGTTTACCGCATCTTCCCCGTATACTTCAAAATCAGTGGTGTATGTTCTATCCAGGTCTATTTCCCATATATTGACCCACTTGTCATAAATCACACCTTTAGTAATATCTCCTTTGGCAGTAAATCTAGAATAGACGCTTCTTTCGATTTTTACACTGGTCATTCCCAGAGGGATATTATCTAAGTTTGCAACTTTACATCCTATGATGGTAGTATATCCTTCGGTATGGTCACTTTCATAATCAGTGTACACAGCATAAATAGAATCTTCAAGTTTATTAGGGATCTTATGCATTGTACCTTCAGACATAAAAGTATTCCATAAATTAGGGATATCGTTTGCAAATTGTTCGTTTTTTTTAGTTGTACGTACCGAAATCCCAACGATCCAAAAAGGTTCAATTTTTGTTTTTATCATAATTTTTAATATTAGAAATTAATGGTATGACAAAACTAAATACAGGTAGTGACAAAGGTATGTCAGGAAGGGTTTGGGAATTTATATTATTTTAATTCGAGCAAGTCCCATTTAGTGCCATATAAATCTTCAAAAACAACAACGGTTCCGTAGGGTTCTTCTCGTGGTTGTTCCAGAAATGAAACTCCTTTAGATTTCATGATATGATAATCTCTCCAAAAATCATCGGTATGAAGAAATAGAAAAACCCGTCCGCCTGTTTGATTTCCAATTGCTTTTTCCTGTTCGGGAGTGGCTGCTTGAGCCAGGAGAATGGTAGTTTCTGTTTGGTTATTAGGAGCAATGAGAACCCATCGTTTTTTGTCATCAAGTCTGGTGTCTTCTATAAGTTTGAAATTAAGCTTTTCTATATAAAATTGAATAGCTTCATCATAATCCTTTACAACCAGAGCAATAGCGCCTATTTTTCTTTTCATAGTAACGTGTTATTTTACACGAACTGTATCCGGGACTAATCCTGAAACATCTCCACCATTACGAATTACATCACGAACAATAGAAGAAGAGATATAACTTTTACCAGAAGAGGTTAATAAAAACACTGTTTCGATATCCGACATTTTTCTGTTGGTATGTGCGATGGCTTTTTCGAACTCAAAATCACCTGGATTGCGAAGGCCTCTTAATATAAATTCGGCATTTTGTTGTTTGCAAAAATCAACAGTTAGCCCTTTGTAAGTCATTACTTTAATTTTAGGCTCATTCTTAAAAGCTTCTTCGATAAATTGCTTTCGTTCTTCAAGAGAAAACATATATTTCTTCTCAGAATTTACGCCTATGGCAAGGATAACTTCATCAAATAGGGTAAGACCTCTTTCGATAATGTCATAATGTCCTAATGTAATTGGGTCAAATGATCCAGGAAAAACAGCTCTTCTCATTGGTGATTATTAATTATTGTATTTACAAAGATAATTCAAATTATAAATTTATAGATTGAACTTCTATTTTTGTAAACGTATACAAGATTCTATAGCGTTAGAAAATAATTCTTTTAAGCTAATCCCAGCTTTTTCTGCTTGTTGAGGTAAGATACTAGCTTCACTTAATCCGGGATTAGTGTTTATTTCTACAAAATATGGCTCTCCGTGATGGAAAATATATTCGCTTCTTGAAAACCCTTTCATTTTTAAAATCTGATATACTTTTAAAGCCAGATTTTTGACTTTTTGAGTATCCTCATCAGATAAACGAGCTGGAGTGATTTCTTCAGACTTCCCCATGTATTTAGCTTCGTAGTCAAAAAACTCATTTTCGGATACAATTTCTGTTATTGGTAATACTGTATCTTTTCCATTATGTTGGATAACTCCTACAGATACTTCGGTCCCGCTTAAAAAAGATTCAATAATAATCTCATCATCTTCTTTGTAAGCCACTTCTATTGCGGGTAAAAGATCTTCTATAGTTTTAACTTTAGAAACTCCATAGCTACTACCAGCTTTATTTGCTTTTACAAAGCAGGGTAATCCTACTGTATTCACAATGGTTTTGCTATCTATAGCATCGCCTTTATTTAAAAAATAGTTGGTGGCAGTAGGGATCCCATAAGGTTTTAAAGTACTAATACAATCTCGTTTATTAAAAGTAAGTGCTGCAGGGTAAAAATCACAAGCTGTTTGAGGAATCTCGATCAATTCAAAATATGCCTGTAGCAAACCATCTTCACCAGGAGTACCATGCACAGTATTAAAAGCTGCATCAAAAGTGATTTTAGTGCTTTCTAATGTTAATGAAAAATCGTTTTTATCAATACCATACTTCTGGTCGTTATCATCCACATAATACCAGCCGCCTTTAGTAATATGAACACGAAATGGAACATATAAATCTCTATCCAGATATTTATATACTACATTTCCACTTTGAATCGAGATTTCAAACTCGCTAGAATATCCTCCCATTAAAATGGCAATGTTTTTCTTCATAAAGTGACTTTTGAAAACAAAAATATCATTTATCTTATAAGAAAAGCTTAAAACTTTCCGTTTTTATATATTTGTCCAAATTATGAAATAAGCGATTACAATAAAGTTAATACTAATAATTAGAAAGATTATTGGTAAATTTTGTTTACATAATCAAGAAGGTTATGTTTGACTATAATAATAACAGGTATAAAACAGATGAGTGTATTTATAAATTTCTTCAGAGATCTATTCAAATTTATTTATAGTAAAATATTTTTGATACAATTGGTTATAGCGGTAGCAATGCTTGCTATCTTATCTTATGTTGCACTAGAATGGTTAGAAAGTACAACAAATCATCATCAACGTATTGTAGTACCCAGCTTAAGTAAAAAGACATTGGATGAGGTGGGGAAGGTACTAGAAGAAAAAGAGCTGAGATATGAAGTTCAGGATTCTGCAAACTTTAACCCTGATTATCCAAGGTATTCTGTATTAGAACAGAACCCTGTTGCTGGTAGTGAGGTAAAAGAAAATCGTAAAATATATGTAACCTTAAATCCATCGGGTTACCGTAAAATAGAAGTTCCTAATGTAGTGCAGAGAACCAGAAGACAGGCAGAACCAAAATTGGTTGCTCTTGGATTTAAAATAGGTTCTGTTACATATCAGCCCAATATCGCAAGAGATATGGTGTTAGAATTAAGACATAATGGTAAACGATTAAAACCAGGAACAAAATTAATGAAAACTTCTGTTATAGATTTGGTTCTGGGGAATGGAGAAGGAGGAACGATAAACTTATCTAATTGATTTTGAAAGAAAACGAAGATACAGGAGATTATGATGCTAATGAGGGCGACCTCTATGAACATCATCGTTTTGTGGCCGGAGCTGGCCAGGTACCCTTAAGGGTGGATAAGTTTTTAATGAATTTTGTAGAGAATGCAACCCGTAATAAAATACAACAGGCTGCAAAAAATGGAAGCGTTTTTGTAAATGATATTCCGGTAAAATCAAATCATAAGGTAAAACCAAATGATATTGTACGGGTATTGTTCTCTCATCCTCCTTATGAAAACTTACTAACTCCAGAGAACATTCCTTTAGATATTGTATATGAAGATGATGTATTACTAGTTGTTAATAAACCAGCAGGGATGGTGGTACATCCTGGCCATGGTAACTATTCGGGAACCTTAATTAATGCTCTGATTTATCATTTTGATAACCTTCCAAATAATAGTAGTGATCGACCAGGATTAGTACATCGCATTGATAAGGATACCAGTGGACTGTTAGTGATTGCCAAAACGGAAGAAGCAATGACTCATCTGGCAAAACAATTTTTTGATAAAACCAGTCAACGTGAATATGTAGCAATTGTATGGGGGAATGTGGATGAGGATGAAGGAACAATAGAAGGTAATATAGGACGACATCCTAAAAACAGACTACAAAACACTGTTTTTGAAGGTGATGAAGCCGATAAAGGAAAGCCAGCAATCACACATTATAAAGTTATAGAGCGACTAGGATATGTTACCTTGGTTTCTTGCAGATTAGAAACCGGAAGAACGCATCAGATTCGGGTACATATGAAATATATTGGTCATACTTTATTTAATGACGAACGCTATGGCGGAGAGAAAATATTAAAAGGAACTACGTTTACCAAATACAAGCAATTTGTAGAAAACTGCTTTAAAATTTTACCTCGACAAGCTTTACATGCCAGAACCCTCGGTTTTGAGCATCCTGTGACTAAAGAGCATATGCATTTTGAAACTCAAATCCCAGAAGATATACAACAATGTATAGAACGTTGGAGAAAATATGCTAAAAATCAATTGTCAGAAGAATAAAGGTTTAATACCTAAATTTGAGATATATTCAAATAGAAATTTAGCTTTTAAAATACCGAATTAATGGAAATTTCTTTTTTAGAAATCTTTATTCTTATAGGAGTTATTCATGGTTTTGTCTTGGGAGTAATAGTTCTGTTTTCTAGGTTTTTTAAAAATGAAGACAACACATATTTAGCATACACCCTAATTATATTATCTGTTATAGGTTTAAATAATTGGTTTTGGGATTTGGGAAAAAACCCAGTGTTGATTTCAATATTGGATCTGTTTTTATGGCAATTCTTATATCCAGTTACGTTATTTGTATTTTTTATAAAAAAAATAAAGCACCCTCTGGCAAAAAGAAATACAACTTTTTTTCTATATACT
Organism: Aquimarina sp. Aq78; assembly: GCF_900299525.1. GTDB lineage: Bacteria > Bacteroidota > Bacteroidia > Flavobacteriales > Flavobacteriaceae > Aquimarina. The sequence goes on from NZ_OMKA01000024.1 coordinate 350,434, forward strand.
CCCTTTTTTATCTTAAGTGCACTTAATTGCATTATATCTTTAGATACGATTTTTGGCCTCTATGAAATCACAATACCTAATAAAGAAGAAATCATTTTTTTCTTTTATAAAACGGTAAGCATATTATCTGTTGTTTTTCCAATTGTTTTTATGGTTATATCGTTTAGATATTTGTTCTATTCAAACACAGAATTTAGTATAAAATGGGTGAAGAGAATTTGGATTTTTGTTTCCCTTTTAGAAATTTATGGTGTTGTTTTAGAAGTGTATAGGTTTATGTATGATTATAAAATGCCATTAACTTATTTATGGGTAGGGGTTTCTGTTTTTATGTACTGGCTTATTTATAAAGGACTTTATCAGTTTAAACTATCTAATGATCAGTATGAGATTAGAAATCACCTAAAACGATCTAAAATCAATAAAAAAGTACCTAAAGACGAAGTTAATCCTTATTTACAAGAATTGCTGGTATTGATAGAACGTGAAAATATCCATCATAACCCAGATATTAACCGCGATAGTGTAGCTCAAAAACTTGGAATAAGTAGCGGATATCTTTCAGAACAAATCAAAAAATCAAGTAATAAAAATTTTTCAGAATTTATAAATAGTTACCGGGTAAAAGATATACAACAAATGATTCTGGATCCAGAGTTTGATAAATATAGTATTCTAGCTATTGGTTTGGAAGCAGGGTTTAATTCTAAAACCACTTTTTATACTGCTTTTAAAAAGGAAACAGGATTATCCCCCAACGAGTTTAAAAAACAAAATCAATAGGTTCGGATTTCTCATATTCTGACAATATAGAACATTAAAAATATACCATCTAGATAGGTTTGCAACATATAAATTAAAACAAAAATAGATATGTGTAAATCAAGTCATAAAATATTTTCTTTATTATGTTGCTTTTACTTTGTTATTGCTGGCAAAGCCCAAACAGAAACGATCTCTTTTGAGAATGTAAATGTAATTCCAATGCATAAAGAGATTGTATTACTCAACCAAAGAGTGATTATTGCAGATGGGAAAATAGCTATAATCGAACCAGCTTCTCAAAAAGCTTCAAAAAAAATCAATATAACCATTAATGCTAAAGGTAAATATTTGATTCCTGGTTTAGCAGAAATGCATTATCACCTGGAAAATAATGCAAAAAATGAGTTTAAGCTTTTAATAGCTAATGGGGTTACAACTGCTAGAAATATGGCAGAGTATGAAGGGCAAGATCAAACTGCTATTCGTAAAAAAGCAAATAGAGATGAAATATTAGCACCTTACTATGTCACTACTGGACCTTATTTAAAAGCTAACCATTTGCAAACCATTGATGATGTAATTAGGATAGTGAAAAAACATCATGAAAAAGGGTATGATTTTTTAAAAATCGCAGATAATTTTCCTAAAGAAATATATCTGAAATTATTAGAAGAGACTTATAAATATAATATCCCTGTTATTGGTCATGGTCAAAGAAAACTACCATTAGAATATTCTCTTAGAATGAAATCTATTGCTCATATAGAAGAATTTATGAATATATTTAATACAGCACAAAAAGCTGATCCTGCGTATCTAAGAGAAGCAGCTGTTCAAATCAAAACAAGTGGGGTATATGTGTCCCCCACTTTGGGCGTTTTTGAAATGATTAGTCGATATGCAGATGATAAAAGATTTGAAATACTTAAAAAAAGCAATGAATTAAAATATCTTCCAAAGTCATATGCTGCATATTGTACTTCTGATAGTATACATTATCGAACCAATACTTGGTTTACCGCACCAGAATCTCTTATTCGCCTCAATAAAGAATTACAATGGCAGAAGGAATTCACAAAAATATTAAACGATGAAGAGGTGTTTTTGCTCGCCGGAAGTGATACTTACGGCCTTTTTTTACCTGGATTTTCATTGCATAGAGAATTAGAATTAATCTGTAGTGCCGGACTTTCGCCTTATGAAACCTTAAAAACAGCGACAGTGAACCCTGCTCGATATTTGAATCGAATTGCTGTAAGTGGTACAATTACCGAAGGTAAATTAGCAGATTTGGTATTACTTAATAAAAACCCATTCGAAGATATTCGAAATACAAGAGCTATTGAAGGTGTGATGATTAAAGGGAAATGGTTGATGAAAAATGAATTAAATATGATGCTGAAAGAAGTAGAAGATGAGTATATATCTGAAAAGAAAAAAGAAAAGTAACTCCTTGTATTTTAATTAATAAATAATGGCTAATACAGCTATTTTGTTCATTATCATCATGTTTAGAGAGTATTAAATAAAGGTTATTAAAAACTTTATTTTAAAATAAATATGGATTACTGATCAAATAATAGTACCTTTGCGTTTTAATAAATTATAATGAACAAAGGAACAGTAAAATTTTTTAATGACTCCAAAGGATTTGGATTCATAACAGAAGAAGGATCAAACAAAGATCATTTTGTACACATTTCAGGTTTAATCGACGAAGTGCGTGAAGGTGATGAAGTAGAATTTGATCTACAAGAAGGTAAAAAAGGATTGAACGCGGTAAACGTGAAAGTATTATAATATACATTTGACTTTTTTAAAACACAAGCCTGTCGATTAGACAGGCTTTTTCTATTTTAAAACTTAATGTGATCGATCAATAAAATCTTTTAATAGCTTTTAAAACCTTATCAGCACGTCCTAACCTTAGTTTTTTTATGTACCTATAGGATCGGTTTAAGATATTCTGTACCTCCGCATTTTTTTTATATTGCTTCCTGATATGATACAGATCCAGGGCTACCTGTAGATCATTGGGAGAAAAAGAAACTCCTGTATATTGTTGTAAAAGTTGTAAGTAGGTAAAACCAAACTCTTGTGTGGGTTCTATCATAGTACCTTCACCAAAATCATTCCAGGTAATGATTTGAATAAAGTCTGAAAGTTCATGATGCGTATAATTAAGAGTTTCTGCAAAAGTATGACCAGAATTAAGGTCAATACTCCAATCATTACTACCATCAGACCATCCACCTTCTGTATAAAAACTACTAAAACCGGGATAAGAAGATCCCACGGTTATTGCATTAGATGCTTGGTAAGTATCATAATAATTTTGATGAGCGAGTAAATGATCTTTATCTACCCATAAAAACTCTCCAGAAGCATTCACTCCAACACGATCACTTGCTGCCCATAATGTTAAAAAGCTAGGCTGATTTTCTGTAGGTAATACATCAAATACCTGATTCCATTCGGTTTCTGTGGTTATATGATGAGGACCAAATACAAATAACATATTTTTACCATTATATTGCATGTATTCGGGGCTAGAGAAATAGGTGTCATTAATGTATGTAAAATCCTCTTGCGCTGCCTCTATGATACCTGTGGTAAGAGATTGCTCTGTGGCTTGGGCAGCTACACGATCCTCATACATAATTGAAAATTCAAGCCCCAAATCCTCTAGGACGTTAATAAAGGTTTCTGTTGATTTTTTTATTAATCCATAATCGTGTAAATTTCTACTGCCATACCAGTCAAAAATTACTCCATCAATTCCAGAGAGTTTCATCATTAAAAAATGATATTCATGCAAATCGGGATCACTAGAAGAATATGGGCCGATTAGAGGATAATAGTACGAAGCGATTTGTCGTTTACCATTTTCGTCCTTGATTTCAGGGTCTTGATTACTCATTGTCCAATGCTGGCCCCAGTATCCATCAAAATCTTTATTCTGAAACCAGGGCAAATAGTGTACATATACTTTTTTTGGATTTTCTTTAACGACATCCATACCAGAGATATCAACGATATACCCTTCTTTTTCAAGTTTTATAAACTCTATTTCTTCTTCCAGAACTTTTAATAATTCGGCGTCAGTGTATGTTGTGTCTTGAACAACTTCTGCTGCAGATTGTTCTTCAACCTGTTGTTGTTCAATTGAAATAATATCTTCTTTTTCACAAGAATAAAAGAAAATAATAAAAAGAAAAATGAAAAAAATAAAAGTACTCGAAGATCGTAACATATCACAAATATTAAATTAAACGTCAAACAAAATGTCTAAAGAGCTTTTATGTTTAGAAGAAAATTTGTGAATAATCAGACAATGTGCTCTAATGTTTAATACATCAGAATTCATGCTTTTGTGACGAAAATGAGGGTTTCCCCTCTTTGTAATACGTTATTTGCACTAAAATTAGTTAATTTCTTTTTTTCTAAAAAGGAATATGCTGTTTTTTTTATTCTCTATTGTTTGAAAATCAATTATTTATATTTATTTCAAATAAGGTGTAATAACTATTGTTGATTTTAACTATAAGATAGAGATAGTCAATAATTCAATAGATAAGAAATACTAAAATCAATTTATGATTTTAAGATACAATCGTACTTTAATCACAAAACCTTTCAGTATGAAAATTAAAAGAACAGGGCTTATTTTATATGTCAAAAAATATGAAGAATCTATTGTGTTTTATGAAACTATTTTAGGATTAACTATTTTATTTAAAAATGATGAATTAACGTGTTTTGATTTGTATGGTACTTATTTAATGGTTGAAAAAGAAGACAGGGAGGATTATCTGATAATGGATGAAATGAATGCAAAAACATTTAGCTGTATACGAATGAATGTAGATAATGTACAAAACCTGGCAAACGATTTAAAGAAAAAAGGAGTAGCCGTTGATTACCAGGAACACCATTGGGGAAAAGTAGCAAAATTCTATGATCCCGATAGAAATTTGATAGCGTTTAAAGATGAAGAAACTTTCACTAAACAAATAGAAGAATATACCCTAAAATCAAAATAACTTTTACAAATACCCAAATAGAGAATAAATACAGGTATAGATTTTAATTGTCCATAGACAATTGTATTTTTGAATAACAAAAAAGTCACCTACATGAAAATTGTAATATCTCCAGCTAAATCATTAGATTTTGAAACAGCATTACCAACTCAGCAGTATACAACTCCAGCTTTTCTTGCAGAAATCGAAAAGTTGAATGGTGTATTAAAGAAAAAGACACCCAAAAAACTTTCTGAGCTAATGAGTATAAGTGATAAGTTAGCCCAACTTAATTGGCAACGTAATCAGGAGTTTCACCTTCCGTTTACAAAGGAAAATGCAAGGCCTGCAGTATATTCGTTTAATGGAGATGTGTATATCGGATTAGATGCGTATACTATTCCCGAAAAAAAGTTAGACACATTACAAGATCAATTAAGAATACTTTCTGGATTGTATGGAGTTCTTAAACCTTTGGACCTAATGCAACCTTACCGTCTTGAGATGGGAACTAAATTAAAAATGGGGCGAAAAAATAACTTATATGAGTTTTGGAAAAAAACGGTTACCCAGCACTTAAATGATGAATTGCAAGACGATGAATTATTTATCAACTTGGCAAGTAATGAATATTTTAGTGTAATTGATAAAAAAGCATTAAAAGTACCTGTGATTACTCCACAATTTAAAGATTGGAAAGGAGATAAACTTAAAATGATAAGCTTCTTTGCCAAAAAAGCCAGAGGTATGATGGCTCGCTATATTATCGATACTGGTGCAGAAACTATTGAAGATTTAAAAGGATTTAATTACGAAGGATATGGGTTTAGTGAAGAATATACTACCAAACCTAATGAATTGGTTTTTGTGAGATAACTTAATAAGATAATTGTTAATGTGTGGGTATTGAAAATCTTCGATACGCTTTTGACAATTACTAACTTCCGTTTTCAAATGCATCTAATTTTAGTATCTTCAACCCAGATATTAGTAACACAAATCACTAGATGCAAAAAATTATCAATTTTCTCGACAGAGTTGGTGAGAAAATAGGGGTATTGGTTAGTTGGGTAGCAACACTACTGGCAATAATCATTGGCCTTGATGTAATTATTCGCTATGTCTTTAAATTCACATATGTTTGGATGATCGAAATAGAGATTTATCTCTTCGGGATGATATTTCTACTAGCGTCTGGGTATACATTTAAATACGAGAAACATGTACGGGTAGATGTTTTTTATACCAAACTTTCTAGAAAAGGAAAAGCGTGGGTGGACCTGTTAGGGGGAGCTCTTTTGCTTATTCCCTGGTGTTATGTAGTTATTGTTTCTTCCTGGTATTATGGGTTATCTTCTTTTATGATAGGAGAGAGTTCTCCTCAACCGGGAGGCTTACCTGCCCTATACATACTTAAATTTTGTATTACTCTGGGTTTTGTTTTTCTGTTACTTCAAGGAATATCCCATATGTTGAAATCAATTCAAATTATTTTTAATAAGAATTAGAAATGGAATACCTGGCAATACTACTATTTGTAATTATCTTCATTCTGATTCTAAGAGGATATCCAGTTGCTTTTACGTTAGGAGGGATTTCGGTAGCCTTTGCCTTTGGGGTATCTATTTTTGCTCCAGAAGTGTTTCAGATGTCTACATTTTATTTGCTTCCGGCAAGAATTATGGGAGTAGTTAATAACTATGTGCTAATGGCGGTTCCTCTATTTATTTTTATGGGGATAATGTTAGAAAAATCAGGTCTTGCAGAGAGCTTATTAGAAACTATGGCAATGATGTTTGGGCGTGTACGTGGTGGTTTGGCAATTTCTGTAGTGATTGTTGGTGCTTTACTTGCAGCATCTACCGGGATTGTGGGAGCAACAGTTGTGACAATGGGATTAATAAGCCTACCTACAATGCTTAAACGAGGATACAAAACAGAGCTTGCAACCGGAGTGATAGCATCGTCAGGAACATTAGGGCAAATCATTCCACCATCGATTGTATTGGTATTATTAGCAGACACAATCAATAGCTCATCAAGAGGAGCAGCCTCTGTAGATGTAGGAGCGTTATTTTCTGCAGCACTATTGCCAGGCTTGATATTGGTAGGATTATATATTGCCTATATTTTAATAAAATCTTTCGTTCATAAAGAAGATGCTCCCAGTATTCCTGCAGAAGAGATTGCAGCATTTAGAGGAGCTAATTTTACTTCAAAAATTCTAAAAGTACTCTTCTTGCCAATACTTTTAATAGTATTGGTATTGGGCTCTATTTTTACGGGTATAGCTTCTCCTACAGAAGCCTCTGCTATCGGAGCTCTTGGTGCAACCGTATTAACTGTAATTCAAAAAAAGTTTTCGTTTAAAATTCTAAAAGAAGTAGCTCAGGAAACTACAAAATTAACATCGATGGTGTTTTTTATTCTTTTAGGAGCAACTACATTTACCTTAGTGTTCAGAACACTGGGAGGAGATGCATATTTACAAGAATTGATTATGTCATCTAATTTAACACCTCTTATGTTTTTGCTATTGGTGATGGTAGTGATTTTTATTGCAGGCTTTTTTATTGATTTTATTGAAATCGTTTTTATTATAGTACCGGTAGTAACTCCAATTTTTAATGCTTTTGATATGGATATGTTGTGGGTCGGGATTTTAATAGCATTAAATCTGCAAACGTCCTTTTTAACACCACCATTTGGCTTTGCTTTGTTTTATCTTAAAGGTGTTGCGCCAGATCATGTAAAAACCAGTCAGATTTATAAAGGAATTATACCTTTTATCATTATTCAATTAATTATTGTTGGTGTAGTTGTATTTTTTCCTGAAATTATTTTTATATCAAAATAGAATACTAAAATGTATCCTTTAGAAACGATAAAAGAATACCCTTTTTTTATTTCTAAAGATGTTTAATAATATAGTACTAAGTCTTATGAAGTTTGTTATCATCCAAAAACATAAAATTTTAAGGTATTTGACCTTAGTAGCCACTGTAGTGTTATTTCTTTCTTGTTTGGGAGATCCACCGGCAAGTATGCGTACTACTTCGTATGATATGACTAAACCAGACAAAGTGTTTTATTGGAAAATGACGACCACCTGGCCGCCAAACTTTCCGGTAGTAGGTGAAGTTGCAGAGAAATACTCAGAATGGGTAGAGGAATTGTCTAATGGGCAGATAAAAATAAAAGTATACGGCGGAGGAGAATTAGTACCTCCGTTAGAAGCTTTTGATGTAGTATCCCAGGGAACTATTGAGATGGGATGTGGAGCAGCATATTATTGGGCAGGAAAAACCCCGGCAGCACAGTTTTTTGCGGCCGTACCATTTGGGATGAATAGTCAACAAATTACCTCCTGGCTAGAAACAGGAGGAGGATATGAATTATGGAAAAAGACATATGCCAAATTTAACCTCGTACCATTTATGGGAGGAAATACAGGTGTACAGATGGGAGGATGGTTTAACCGGGAAATCAATTCTGTAGAAGATTTTAAAGGATTAAAAATGCGCTTACCAGGAATTGGAGGAAAAGTATTAGAAAAAGCCGGTGGAGCAGCAGTTTTGGTTGCAGGTAGCGAGGTGTATACAAGTTTAGAAAGAGGAGTTATTGATGCTACAGAATGGATTGGCCCGTATCACGATTATAAAATGGGGTTTCATAAAATTGCAAAATATTATTATACACCAGGATGGCATGAGACCGGTTCACAACTTGAGTTTTTTATTAATAAGAACTTGTATGATGGTTTGCCCCTACATCTACAAGCCGTTTTAGAAGCAGCTTCTAAACGAGCACAAGTATGGGTTTTGGCAGAGTTCGATAGACAAAATGGGATTTATCTCGATAAATTAATACATGAAGAAGGTGTCGAGATTCGTGAATTTTCTAAAGGAACTCTAGATGCTCTGCGAGGATTTACCGATGAAGCCATCCAGGAAATGATAGGAGATGATCCACTTTCTAAGGAAGTATATGAGAGCTATTCAAGCTTTCAGAAAAGGATCTCCAAATGGTCCGAAGTAACAGAAAAAGCTTATTATAATAAGATACAGAAGTAATCAAAAAAAACCGTTTCAGAAGAAATTTTCTTTGAAACGGTTTTTCTTATCGATTATAATAGATAAGACACAAAATGATTATTAAAGCGTGAAGTTTTCTTCTACGTCCAAATCTATTGTGGTAACAGTTCCATCAGAATCAGTTTGCGTTGCAACATTATCACAAGTTCCATCACCATAATCTAAAGTAATGGTTGATGCATTTTCATTGGTTACAAGAACACCGCTTACAACATATTTACAGTCGTTTTCTACTCTCAAAGGAGTGGTAGTTTTAGAAGTATATAATTCTCCACTACTAAACTCAGCTTTAGTATCCATATTAATAAGAGTATATGACTCGGCAGATTCTTCATTAATTACGATTTCAACTGAAGTAGTATTCTTACTTAGTACAGAAAGCCCATCGTCCCAGGTAAACTTAAAGTTAGAATCTGTAACAAATTTTTTGTCTAGTATATTGTATGTGGCAATAGAGCTTCCACTTACCGTTATACCATTAAAAGAAAAGTTCTCTAAGGTGTATGTTATATCGAATGCTAACACTCCAGAAGCTTCTTTCATCTTATAGCTTAATAAAATTGTCCCCGAAATAGCTTTTCCATCAGGAGATGTACAATTTTCACCAAAAGTGATAGTAGCGGTTCCTCCGGTATCTGTTAATTCAGAAGTAAGGGTGATACAATCATTAGATCTATTCTTTAAACTACGATTCGCATTAGATGGATTGTTCATAGAACCTTGTACTGCAGCGTTAATTTCTCGATTTGCAGACCTCACATCTTTATATTTAGCCGAGGCGGTAATCGGATTTGTTTCATTTGTGTTGTCATCGTCACTGCTACAACTAAACAAAAAAGTGGTAGCTACCAAAATACTTGCAAAAGCAATAATTCTGTTTTTCATAAGAAAATAATTAAAAAATAAAGGTTTATATATAAGTTAACTGCGGGGTATTGGGCGGCAAACTTAACTAATACAGTCAATGAGAGGTACTAATCCTTTGTTAAAGTTTATTAGATTATTTTCATGGTATAACAAAAAAAACGTTTCAGAAATTTTTTCTAAAACGTTTTAATTATTTTGAAAGATCGTACTACAATTCGATAGTAGTTTCATTACCATCAGCATCAGTCTGAGTTGCAATATTATCGCATTCCCCATCACCATAGTTTAAAGTAATAACAGCACTATTCTCTGTAGTTACTATAATACCACTCACAGTGTATTGACATGAACTTTCATTACGTAGAGGAGTTGTGATCTCCACAGCAAATCGATCACCATTACTAAACTGAGTGAGGCTATTACCTGTAGTTAAACTATAAAAAATTAGATTAGGCGGTGTGTCTGGATTACTATTTCCTGGGAAAGACTCTGTTGCAAAATTAGTTTTACTTGTTGCAGTAACACCGTCTGTCCATGCAAATGTGAAATCAGAATTTGTAGTGAATTTAGTATTTCCTGTGTCACTGTTAAAAGAAAATATAGTAGTGGCAGTTCCACTCACAGTAATATCTTTATAAACAATCTTATCTAGGCTATAACTAATCTCAATTTTACTTTCTGTATCTAGTTTAAGACTAAAACTCATCTGAATTCTACCAGAAATTACTTCACCATTAGGTAACTCGCAATTATCCCCAAAATCGATAGTAACTGTTTTGGTTTGATCAGTTACTTCAGAAGTGATCGTTGCACACTCAGGTGTTTTTACATTAGAAAAAGACTTATTACCAATATTAGTTTCGGTATTAAAAACATTTTCTACTACAGAATTTATTTCTTTGTTAGCAGATGTGATGTCTTTATATTGTTTTGAAGTCGTAACCGCAGTAGTTGGTATTTGTGTTGCGTCATCGTCATTACTACAGCTTAGCAAGAAGCTACAGGTTATGAATAACAGGCCTGTGTAGGCAAAAATTCTTTTTTTCATTGTTAAAAGCTTTAATTAATAAATTGAAAAATGTTATGGGACGTATGATCAGTAAACGATTATAACTCACAGAATCTTATAAAGAGTGTAGTTAATTTGTGTTAAGATTATGTTATAAGATGTTATTGTAAGATGCTGAATTGGAGACAGAAGATTGTTAAGCATATCACAGATTAATTTTATTTATACCAATTTTAACATTACTGTTGCACAGCATTTTTGTTATGAATATCTTCGTAGCGAATGTTCGCTAAAAATGGTTTTAACTCATAATTTATATCATGCAAATCAAAAAAGTTTTAGTAGCTAATCGGGGGGAAATTGCAATCCGTATTTTTAGAGCTTGTACAGAAATTGGATTAGAAACAGTAGGAGTATATACCTATGAAGATCGATATTCTTTACACAGGTACAAGGCGGATGAAGCATATCAGATTGGCGAAAATAATGAACCATTAAAGCCCTATTTAAATGTAGAGGCCATTATAAAGGTTGCCAAAAGCAATAATGTAGATGCAATTCATCCAGGGTATGGATTTCTTTCTGAGAATGCAGAGTTTGCACAACAATGTTTAGAAAATGATATTATATTCATTGGCCCCAAAGTATCGGTTTTACGTTCTCTGGGAGATAAGATTACGGCTAAAAAGGTAGCGATCGAGAATGATATTCCTATCATAGAGAGTAATAAAGAGGATCTTACAGATGTAAAAATTGCTTTAAAAGAAGCGAAGCGTATTGGGTATCCGGTAATGCTTAAAGCTGCTTCTGGAGGAGGAGGCCGAGGGATGCGAGTGATTCGAAATGATGAAGAACTAGAAAAAGCATACCCAGAATCACGAAGAGAAGCCTTAAATGCCTTTGGAGATGATACCGTATTTCTAGAGAAGTTTGTAGAGAACCCAAAACATATCGAAATACAAATCGTAGCAGATCATCACGGTAATATGGTGCATCTTTTTGAACGCGATTGTTCGGTACAACGACGGTATCAAAAAGTAATCGAATATGCTCCTTCTTTTGGAGTATCCGAACATATAAAACAGGATTTATACAATTATGCTCTTGCTATTTGTAAAGCAGTAGATTATAATAATATCGGTACTGTAGAATTTTTGGTTGATGAAGACCAAAGTATTTATTTTATTGAAGTAAATCCACGTGTACAGGTAGAACACACGGTGACAGAGATTGTAACAGGAATAGACCTGATCAAAGCTCAGGTATTTATTGCAGGAGGATATAAATTATCTGATAAACAGATTAAAATTGAAAGTCAGGAGAGTATAAAAACAACGGGGTTTGCATTACAATGTAGGATTACAACAGAAGATCCCGAAAATGATTTTAAACCTGATTATGGTACTATTACAACCTATCGTAGTGCTTCGGGGTTTGGGATTCGGTTAGATGCTGGTAGTGTGTATCAGGGAGTAACCATTTCGCCATTCTTTGACTCGATGTTGGTTAAAATTTCGGCAAATAGTAGAACTCTGGATGGTGCATGTAGAAAAATGTTAAGAGCGCTGTCTGAGTTTAGAATACGTGGTGTAAAAACCAATATGCCATTTTTGGCTAATATCCTAAGGCACGATACGTTCAGAAAAGGAGAGGTAACTGTTAATTTTATTCAGAATACAAAATCATTATTTACGATTAAAGAGCCTCGTAATCGAGCTACCAAATTGGCCAATTTCTTAGGAGATATTATCGTTAATGGTAATTCTGATGTTAAAAAGATTGACGATACAAAAACTTTTGTAGTACCTACGGTTCCAAAATTTGACGAAACCTCGGGATATACAAAAGGAACCAAAGATTTACTTACCGAATTAGGACCAGAGAAATTTGCAACATGGCTCAAGAATGAAAAGAAAATTCATTTTACAGATACTACGATGCGTGATGCACATCAAAGTTTGTTAGCAACCAGAATGCGTACCTATGATATGATTAAAGTGGCAGAAGGATTTGCTAAAAACCATCCCGAAATCTTTAGTATGGAAGTTTGGGGAGGAGCTACTTTTGATGTCTGCCTTCGTTTCCTTAAAGAAAATCCTTGGGAAAGACTTCGCTCGCTACGAGAAGCAATGCCCAATATATTACTTCAAATGCTGATTCGTGGCTCTAATGGTGTAGGATATACAGCATATCCTGATAATTTGATAGGGAAATTTGTAGAACAATCCTGGGAGAATGGAGTAGATGTATTTCGAATTTTTGATTCCCTAAACTGGATGAAATCTATAGCCCCATGTATCGAACATGTACGTACAAGAACACAAGGACTTGCCGAAGGTTCCTTATGCTATACAGGAGATATTTTAGATCCAAACCGAACGAAGTATACTCTCGATTATTATATTCAACTGGCCAAAGATATCGAAAATGCAGGAGCGCATATTCTGGGAATCAAAGATATGGCAGGATTGCTAAAACCATATGCGGCGTATGAATTGGTTTCGGCATTAAAATCCGAAATTAATATTCCTATACATCTGCATACGCATGATACTTCTTCGGTACAATCAGCAACATATCTCAAAGCAATTGAAGCGGGTGTAGATGTTGTAGATGTTGCTTTAGGTGGGCTATCTGGATTAACAGCACAACCTAATTTTAATGCGATAACAGAAATGATGAGATTTCATGAGCGTGAGAATGTAATGGATACCTCTAAATTAAATGAGTATTCTAATTACTGGGAGGCTGTACGCGAATACTATTATGTTTTCGAGTCTGGACTAAAAGCAGGAACAGGAGAAGTATATCAACACGAAATCCCAGGAGGACAATATTCTAACTTAAAACCACAAGCGCAGGGATTAGGATTAGCAGATCGCTTTCATGAAATTACTAAAATGTATGGAGAAGTAAATGAGCTTTTCGGAGATATTGTGAAGGTAACGCCAAGCTCTAAAGTAGTGGGGGATATGGCACAATATCTGGTGAGTAATAACCTAACCATAGAAGATGTAAAAGAGCGGGGAGATACTATTTCATATCCACAATCGGTGGTTAGTTTGTTTAAAGGAGAATTAGGGCAGCCCGTTGGCGAATTCCCAAAAGATCTTCAGAAATCAATACTAAAAGATCAAAAACCATTTACAAACAGACCTAATGCACATCTGGAACCTGTTGATTTTGAAACCGAATTTACAGAGTTTGTCAAAATATTCAAAAAAGGTATGGGAAGAGAACTGGATATTACAGATTTCCTTTCCTATAAGCTGTATCCAAAAGTTTTTACAGGAGCCTATAATCATCACTTAAAATATGGTAATGTGATGACTATTCCTACCAAAAACTTTTTTTATGGAATGGTCCCTGGAGAGGAGATCATTATAAAACTTGATAAAGGAAAAATACTGTTAATAGAATTGATATCGGTAGGAGAGCCTCATGATGATGGTAAAGTCACTGTATTCTTTAAAGTAAACGGTCAAACCAGAAATGTAGAGATACAAGATAATTCTATTAAAGTAGATAAAGTAATACATGCAAAAGTGGATAAGGCCGATGCTAAACAGATAGGAGCTCCTTTACAAGGATCATTATCCTCTGTATTGGTAAAAACAGGCCAGGAAGTAAAGAAGAATGATCCACTATTTGTCATCGAAGCCATGAAAATGGAAACGACCATTACAGCTAATGAAGATGCAGTGATTAAGAAAATTGTTCTCAAATCTGGTACGATGGTAAATGCAGATGATTTGGTGGTCATGCTTAAATAGTTTTGTCTATTTTTACATCATGCCATATTTTTTAATTATTGCCTTACAAGGCTTTTGTGTTTACCATGCTATCAAGAATAAAAACAATTACTATTGGTTTTTTGTAATTATATTTTTGCCAGTGTTGGGGAGTGTTATCTATCTTTTGACACAGGTATTTAATAAGAAAGATTTGGATGTGGTTCAGAATGAAATTGTAAACGTGATTAATCCCACTAAGAAGATTGATGATTTACAAAAACAACTAGATTTTGCTGAAACATTTCAGAATCGAGTGAATTTGGCAGATGCTTTATTAGAAATAAAAGATTATACTAATGCTATAAACGAATACGAAGTGGCACTTAGTGCTAATTATGATGAAGATGCCGGTGTTATCAAAAAAATGATCGAAGGGTATTATCAAACCAAAAACTATGATAAAGTTATCTTTTGTGCCGAGAAGATAAATACTAAATCTGATTTTAAAGGATCCAGAAGTCAGTTTTTATATGGTTTGGCATTAGAAGAAATAGGGCAGTCAGAAAAAGCAGAAAAGCAACTAAAACAAATTGATCAACGATATTCTAATTATGAGGAACGATATACATTTGCTCAGTTTTTGGTAGAAAAAGGGAAAATTGATGATGCCAAAGAAATTTTGTCTGAAATCCTGATAGAATCTAGGCATATGTCAAAACCTAATCGAAACAAATATCGGGCAGTTGTAAATGATGTAAAGAAATTAATTTCTTCTCTTTAGATATACTTTAGATTGTAATATAAAAATATATAACCTCACAGATTTTGAAAACCTGTGAGGTTATAAAGTTTAATAGGTTGGTGTGTTATGAGTTACTTTTTGAGCGCTCACTTAAATTTTCTTTTGAAGAAAAAATGAATTATTGCGAGTCGATAATCTCAAAAGTCTCAATAGGCTCTTTTACTTTTGTTATCATAATTCCTTTTTCTTGAAGAAGTAGTTTAATTTCTTGAATAGGATCGGTAGCTTTTTTGATTTCGTTTAATTTCATGCCGTACGTGTACACTAATTTATCTTTTAAGGTAGTATCAGAAGTGAAAAACTCTTTAGATGTATTTTCGAAAAGCGGTATGAGTCTTTTAATTGGAGTATAAAGTGTTGAAGTTCCTTCCTCTAATTCATTTCTTGCGATGATATATTTATTTGGAAGAGTAACGGATAATTTGTTTACTAAATGTTCGTTTTTAACATTTTTAAATTTGATGTCTAAATAACTCAATAGCTCTTCGTGTATTTCTTTAAATGCTTTTTTTAAATCATTTCCTTTCTCGTTTTTAGAATATATGATGTCATAAGCAAAAGTGTCCTTGGAATTATTTTTTATTCGTATTTCTGAAGGAATTTTATTAATTATTTTGAAAATATTAATTAACTCATTACCTATAATTGTAATTCCAACAGAATTATTCTGCGAGCCATATCCAGCAATGTTACTTTTTTGATATGGTGATTTGCGTATTACAAAACTTCTAATATTTGCTTTGTCAACTAATTTTCGGGATTCTTCAGGTTTGTTTGAGCTTATGTTTTTCATTAAATCAATATAAACAGGATCTTCACCTGGATAATATCCACCAGAAAATGGTATTCCCGACACTTTAGAATCGTTCTTCATTTCTGGTTCGGCTAGTTTTTTAAGAGTGATTGTATCAGTTGTTAAAACCTCTTCTATTAATTTTTCAGTAAGACGATTACCTCTGTAAACGATTTCACCTTTTTTATTGATAATTACAATACTTGGGAAAGATTGAATCTCATAATCCTTAAGGGTTTGTTTGCCTTCTATTCGGCCGATCCAGAAATCAAGATCAATATTTTTTAGAAAATTCTCTAACTTTTCTTTTGGATCATTTGTAATGGCAATAATGTTTACTCCTTTGCCTTTGTATTTATTGTATAATACATTGTTCTTAGGAAACTCTGCAATGCATGGACTACACCAGGTAGCCCAAAAATCTAAAATTACAACCTCTCCTCTAAGAGATGCAATTGTAGGTATTTCAAGATCAGGCTTGTTATAAATGTCTTTTAATGTGATTTCGATAGCCTTTCTCGTAGAGGTTTTGCTAGTATCTTGGGGCAAAGTTTTAGTGCTATCATCAGTACAGCTTAAGCTTAGTGTGATAATGAAGCTAAAAAGGATTGTGATTTTTTTCATTAATCTTATTTTTTGAAGTCGAAACAAAAGTATAGTTTCACCTATAGCTCAAACATTTAAATAAGACTAAAAAAGAACTAATACCAGTATGAAAAAAGTACTAGTAACCTTTGATAATTAAGAAGCTAATAATATTTTAAGTTCATTTCTATTTTTAACATTAAGCTTGGTGTAAATCTTTGATAGGTGAGATTTAATAGTAGAAACCTCTAAATGAAGTTGGATGGCAATTTCTTTATTTTGATACTCTTGTATTATAAGCTCTAAGATTTCTTTTTCACGTCTGGTAAGTGATTTAATTAATTGATTATAATCTGTGAACTCATATTTTTCTGATTGAATATGAGTAGATGATATTGAGGTAATTTTCTTTTTCAGACTAAAAATGTAGACAATTAGGATTATTACAAACAAGCAAAGAAGAATAATCGCAATATCCTTAAGTAGGGAAAAATTGTACTTATCAACTTTAGATTCATTCTTATTAACCTTATATCCAATTACATCTATTTTTTTACTAAATGCTTCAACATATGCAAATGTTTCTTCGTTACTTTTCTTTAATTTGAAAAGAAGCTCTTTGTAAAAATCAGAATCATTTGAATACTCTTTTTCAATATTTAATTTTTGAACTGCAAATATGATTACAAGTGGATACGTGTTTGATTTACAAAACTCTTTAATAATATTTTTTCTCTTTTTTGCAATTAGCTTTTGTCCTTTTTCTGATTTTAGATAAGGACTAGAATCTTGATTGTTTAAATTGTAGAGCGATAATTCTAACTCTTTAATTTTATTATTTTGTTTTTCAAAATCCCCTGTGATTATATAATCAAGAGGGTTAGTACTAAAATCTGAAGATTTTATATGTATTTTAGATTTGTCGTTAAGAACAAGTAAAATATGATTTCTGGGTTTGTGGGAAAACATTACCTGAAATTTTTCACTTTCTACCAGATAAATTCTTACCATGCTATTTCCGGGCGGTAAATTATTCCCTTTAAAAATAAAATTTCCATCCATATCAAGTGTTGTAGAATTAATAATTTGACGAGAAGATGCAATATTGTGGTTTTCACCTGGCTCTATGTATGCCATATAAATTTTATCATGCCAAAGCTCATTATAATTTGATAGTTGACCAGAAATTTCATATTGAGCACAGATAAATTGGCTTGAAAAAAGTAGTATGATGTAAACAAGATGTCTGCTCTTCATGCTGAGGTAATTATAAAAAGTTATAAGATATTTAGTTTTCTTAACGTTTTATTGTCATAAATGTATACAATTAGAGTCATCTTTATATATCTATCACCTTGGTAGTTTCTAAAATCTTTCTATTTTTACTAAAAAGTAGAAATATCCCCGGGAAACATTGAGAGTCAGGCCTATTCAAATATCATTATTTATCCTATTCGTATTGGGAGTATTATTTGGACTCATGTTTTTGAGTCAAAAAGGAGGAGTTCAAAAAGCTCAAACACAAGATGATGGATTCTCGTATGAAGGGGTTTCGGTTAAATACCCTACATATACTACATTTTTGGGATTAGAAAAAGACTCATCACTTACAAGGCAAGATATTCTAGAGGTTACTCAGATTGTAACTCCTCTGGATATCGAAACCGATGAAAGTAAAAAAGATATTGCCTTAACAGAGGAAATCAAAAAGCTTCCTGACTTCTCAAAAATTGATACAACTCGCATTGTTAGGATCAAATATCCCGAGAGTAATCCCGATTTTGCAGATGAGTTGAGAGAAAAACTATCTTCCAGATCGTGTAGAATTATACATTATGGTGATTCTCAGATCGAAGGAGATCGTATTACAGGATATCTTCGTAACAGGCTTCAGGGGATGTATGGGGGTAGCGGTCCCGGGTTTCTTCCTGTGTTACCTGTGTATAATCAAATAAGTGCTATTATAGAACCAAGCGAAAATTGGCAACGTTATGCACTTTTTGATCCAACCCAAAAAAAGTTTTCACAGCGAAAATATGGTGCATATCTTTCTGCTTCTCGTTTTACAGCATATCAAAAAGAGCTTCCGGATAGTACTATGGTTGATTCTTTACCAATCATCAAAGCTTCTGTAAAAATAGGGAAGTCTAAGAAAGCATATGCAAAATTCAGGTATTTTACCAATATTGGTTTGCATTATGGTAATTGTAACTTTCCGATCAAAGTATCGGTATATAATGGTGGAGTTTTAATTCAGCAAGACGATTTGATTGCAGATGGTAAATACCATCAATATAAAATAAGAACAGCGACTGCACCTACAGATCTTAAAATTGAACTGGAAGGCAAGGTGAGCGCAGATTTTTATGGATTAACGTTGGATGGAGGATCTAGAGTGCAAATTGATAATGTAGCGATGCGTGGTGCTTCGGGAACTGTTTTTACAAGCTCTAATGCGACTATCTATAGCCAGATGATGAGGCAATTAAGACCCAAAATTGTCATTATGCAATATGGGGGTAATACGATGCCATATCTCAAAGATTCTACCGATGTAACCAAGTATACTAAACGAATTGCCAGACAAATAAATTGGATTAGAAGACGAGCAAAAAATACCAACGTTTTATTTATAGGACCAACAGATATGTGTCTTCCGGTAAACGGTAAAATGGAAACCTACCCATTATTGCCGTATCTTAATGCTGAATTAATGAAAACTTGCCTGGAAAATAATGTAGCCTACTGGAGTATGTATGATGCTATGGGGGGAAAAGGAGCAATGAAATTATGGGTAGACGAAAAATTAACTGCCAAAGATTATATGCATTTTACCTGGAAAGGAACCAAAATAATTTCAGAACTATTTTTTACAGCCCTATACCTTGACCTCAAAGAACCTAATAACCATGATGACACGTAACAAATTATTCTTTTATGTATGGCTTTTAACATTGCCCTTGATGGCACAAACCTATGTTATAGATACCATACAAAATAAATACCCTTTTGTGAATTGGAAAGCCAATACCATAAAAATGGCAGAAAATTCACCGGCATTTAAAACACTTTTCCGCAAATTAGACACCATTGCAAAAGGTGGAAAAGAAGATTTGCACGTTTTTCATATCGGGGGATCTCATATACAAGCAGATATTTATTCGAATCGTCTGCGATCATACCTTCAGATGATGAGCCCCACTGCAAAAGGACAACGAGGGTTTATTTATCCGTTTAGTATTGCCAAAACGAATAATCCTGGTAATTATAGAGTAAAGTATGATGGCGAATGGAAAGGATATCGATGTTCGGTTCGAAAAGATAGTGTAGCCTGGGGATTATCGGGAGTAACAGCCGTTTTTAAAGACAGTATATCCAATGTGAAAATAATAGCGAATGGAAATAATTATCATGAAAAGATGTATGATTTTAATAAAATCAGAATTTTTTATGATAATTGGAGTGATGACTATGAAATATCTTTCAAACAAGATTCGCTAGTATCAGCAATTACAGAAAATAAAGAGGCACATTTTATAGAATATACATTACATAAAAGTGTTGAAGAAATTGAGTTTTGTATTCGCAAAATTAAAGATGAAGAAAAAGCCGAGTTTTTGATGATGGGTATCGAATTGATGAACGATAATAATGGAATTCAATATACTTCTATTGGGGTAAATGGGGGTAGTTTTTCATATTATAAAAGATGTCGCTTTTTTGATGATCAGTTATTGCTCTATAAACCAGATTTATTTATAGTATCTATTGGTACCAATGATGCATATCACCCCGATTTTAATCCAGACGCATACAAAGCATATTATACAGATTTAATCAAATTAGTCCAAAAAGCAAACCCTAATTGCGCTGTATTACTTACTGTGCCTAATGATTCGTATTACAAAAAGAAATTTCCAAACCCAAGGACCAGAATTGCTCAAAAAATTATCTATGAAGTGGCAAAAGAACAAAAAATGGCGGTTTGGGATTTTTATGAAATTATGGGCGGTTTTAATTCTTCAAAAGATTGGTATGCAAATAAACTAATGCCTAGAGATCGTATTCATTTTACGGTTATGGGATATCGTATAAAAGCAGATCTTTTGTTACAGGCACTAACGCATTCATGGGAAAACGAATTGCAATTAGAGCCAGACTCTATTTTGAATCAAGTAATTAATGAATAGACTTATTGACATATTTTCTTTCTCAGAAGATTTTCCGTTGATCTTTACACAAGCGAACTTCTGGGTTTTCTTTGCAGTAGTATATTTTATTTATGCTATAGTATATAGCAAAAAAAATCTACGAAGTGCTTACCTCTTTGCGATTAGTCTTCTTTTCTATTATAAAACCAGTGGTCTTTTTATAGGGATTTTACTATTTAGCACAGTTAACGATTTCTTTTTGGGTAGGGCTATTTATAATAGTAGGTCGGTTTTATTACAAAAAACATTGGTCGCTATAAGTGTGGTTATTAATCTTGGAACACTCTGTTATTTTAAATATGCCTATTTCTTTACAGATTCATATAATTTCCTTTTTCAAACCGATTACGAAGTTATTAATTACCTGGCACAATGGGCTAATACCTGGGGTACGGTAGATTACTTTACAGTAGATAAAATTATTCTTCCTGTGGGGATTTCTTTTTACACATTTCAGACGATTAGCTACAGTGTAGACATTTATAGAAAGCAAATCAAACCTTTAAAATCGATTATTGATTTTGGGTTTTTTGTTAGTTTTTTCCCGCAGTTGGTTGCAGGGCCAATAGTAAGGGCTGCCGATTTTGTACCACAAATCAGAAAAGAGATTAGGATTACCAAACAAGAATTTGGCCAGGCAACTTTTATGATTTTAAAAGGGTTGATCAAAAAAATGTTATTTGCCGATTATATTGCAGCCAATTTTATGGATCGGGTATTTGATGTGCCCGAGATGTTTTCTGGTTTTACTAATATCATGGCTATGTTTGGGTATTCATTACAAATCTATGGTGATTTTTCTGGGTATACCGATATTGCTATTGGATTAGCATTGCTTATGGGGTATAAACTACCGGTTAATTTTAATTCGCCGTATAAAGCCATTCATTGTGGTGATTTCTGGAGACGTTGGCATATTTCATTATCGAGCTGGCTTAAAGATTATCTATATATCCCTATAGGAGGTAATCGTAATGGAACTATTTTTTCTTACACATTTATATTGATTTTTACATTTTTAGGAGTTTTTGCTGTATCTGATTATGCTATAGCACTGTTGGCTGCTTCGGGAATTGGTGCTATACTTATTATTACGCTTTTCTCACCCAGGTTGGCTTGGCATTTTAATAGAAATGTTAATATTATGATTACCATGTTGGTCGGTGGATTATGGCACGGTGCCTCATGGAAATTTGTAATCTGGGGTGGACTTAACGGTATCGGAATTGTAGTATACAAATATTGGCGTAAGATAAGCCCATACGAAGAATCTAAGGCCTGGTATGTCTTGCTATGGAGAATAGCACTGACTTTTGTATTTATTACGTTTACCCGTATCTATTTTAGAGGGAACAGTATGGATCATATTGATCGCTTTTATCAGCAAGTGGTCACTAATATGGATTGGCAGAATGCCTTGGCTGTACTGTGGGAGTATCGCATTGTATTTATTGTTATGCTTTTGGGGTATATTACTCACTGGTTACCGTATCGTACCAAAGGTTGGATAGAAAACGCATTTATTAAAAGCAATATGCTTGTTAAAGCAGTAGTTGTGATATCGGTAGCGATTGTCTGTTATCAAACCTATGCAGCCGATTTTCAACCCTTTATTTATTTCCAGTTTTAGGCAGTAAAGCGTTAGAGTAGAGAGAGGGTTTGAGTTTTTATTCCTATATTCTCTGAACCACTACTTGTATCCAGCACAGAAAATATTTCTATGCTATCATATCCGAGCGATCAGATTGTTTTTTTCTCACATCAATTTAATGGTTGATGTAAAGCAATTCTATTTCCTTCACTATCTTCAAATTCTGCAACAAAACCTAAGTCTCCATTTGATGTTTTTGGATATAACATTTGTCCACCGCTTTCAATCGCTATTTTTAAGGTCTTGTCTATGTTTTCTGTATTGAAGTAAATTACAACTCCGTCATGTGTGGGGTTATAGATTTCTCCCATTGCTAATGCTCCCGAAATCCCGGTGTTTTCTTCTGCAAATGGAAACAAAGCCATTTCATTTTTATCAATTATTTCTCTTCCAAATGTGAAGTTAAATACAGATTTGTAAAATTTAATTGCCCTATCAATATCTATAACAGGAATTTCAAAATAAACAACTGGATTACATTTCTTTGTCATCTCATTATTTTATAATTGGTTAACGATATCTTTCGATTTATTAGAACAAGAAGTTATCGTTAGTACAAAAGTAATATATAGAATAGTGCTATCGAGTCTTTTTTATATGATATATATTTAGATCTTAAACCTCTAATTTTTTGAAATTTTGTATTACAAAATTTCAAAAAATCCACAACAGTAATGCTGTGGATTTTTATATTAATCATACTGCTTTAAGCATCACGCTAAGTCAGGAGACTTTGCGCAACTAGGGGGATTTCTAATTTTTATTGCATTCTTCTGTCTAGTTCTTCAATATATTTAGTAATATTTCTTGAAAAATGCATAGACGTTTCTTTCTTTAAAAGAGTATCTACTTCGGCATAAACCCATATAGTATCTTTTCTATGAACATAATACCACCCATATACTTTGTATCCTGGGTCTGCTTTAAAATTCTCAACCCTATCTTTAATAATTGGCCCTTTAAAAGGCAATCTGTCCATACCCCTATCAAAAGTAGTATTTTCAAAATTAAATCTTGCTTCATCTAGTAAATCCTGTTCTTTAGGAGGTTGGTAAGATGTTAAAATAACACATAATAATAGTAGACCTAAAGCTTTTTTAATTTGATATATTTCCTTTGCCATAAAAATTTATTTTAAACTCTTTATTGTGTAAATTAAAAGGACTTCTATCTGCAACTATTCTTCCCCCGCTCCCGCTAGCGTCTCGCTAGTGACACTACAGTTTAGATAACCCAAAAAATATCAATCTCTACACTGTATTATGGTTATCCTAATAATTTTTTACACTACTATATTTACAATACACCATAGCGAAACTAAACACATATAACCAGATGTATTATAAAATTTATAACTCCTGTTCATCTGACCAAAATACAATATTAGAGTTTCATTTTTTGATACTAGTATAAGGGATTTTAAATAAAAGAAGTCACAATCTTTTTATCAATTGTGACTTCTTTTATTTATTACTCTTACCCATCAATCTTGTCTTGTCCTGAAATAGGTTTACACAAAAGTGTAATATAATGGATAGATATTCAAAAACTTATTCAACAAAATGGCAGAATAGGTATAGTGAAGAATTTAAGCA
>NZ_OMKA01000009.1 GCF_900299525.1 Aquimarina sp. Aq78
GCCAACTACAGGAGATAATTGTGCAGTAGCCAGTACAACCAATGATGCACCGGGAGTTTTCCCGATAGGAGATACAACAGTCACCTGGACGGTAACGGATAGTTCTGGAAATACAGCTACCTGTACTCAAATGGTAACCGTGACGGATAACATCGATCCAACGATCAGTTGTCCAGCAACCGTAAATGTCAATGTTGATGCTGGTCTATGTACTGCGAGTGGTGTTACTTTAGGTACTCCGACTACAGGAGATAATTGTGCAGTAGCCAGTACAACCAACGATGCACCGGGAGTTTTCCCATTAGGAGATACAACAGTCACCTGGACAGTAACGGATAGTTCTGGAAATACAGCTACCTGTACACAAACGGTAACCGTGACGGATAACATCGATCCAACGATCAGTTGTCCAGCCACAGTAAATGTTACTGTAGATGCTGGTTTATGTACTGCAAGTAGTGTTGCTTTAGGTACACCAACCACTTCAGATAATTGTGCAGTGGCCAGTGTAACAAACGATGCACCCGGAGTTTTCCCATTAGGAGATACGACAATCACCTGGACAGTAACGGACAGTTCAGGAAATACAGCTACCTGTACACAAACGGTAACGGTAACGGATAATATTGATCCAACAATCAGTTGTCCGGCCACAGTAAATGTTACTGTTGATGCAGGTCTATGTACCGCAAGTAGTGTTGCTTTAGGCACTCCAACCACTTCAGATAATTGTGCAGTGGCCAGTGTAACAAACGATGCACCTGGAGTTTTCCCGATAGGAGATACGACAATCACCTGGACAGTAACGGACAGTTCTGGGAATACAGCTACCTGTACTCAAACGGTAACCGTAACCGACAATATTGATCCAACAATCAGTTGTCCTGCTACAGTAAATGTCAATGTTGATGCCGGTCTATGTACTGCGAGTAGTGTTGCTTTAGGCACTCCTACTACAGGAGATAATTGTGCTGTAGCCAGTACAACCAATGATGCACCGGGAGTTTTCCCATTAGGAGATACAACAGTCACCTGGACAGTAACAGATAGTTCTGGAAACACAGCGACCTGTACTCAAACGGTAACCGTAACCGACAATATTGATCCAACAATCAGTTGTCCAGCCACAGTAAATGTCAATGTTGATGCCGGTCTATGTACCGCAAGTAGTGTTGCTTTAGGCACTCCTACTACAGGAGATAATTGTGCTGTAGCCAGTACAACCAATGATGCACCAGGAGTTTTCCCGATAGGAGATACGACAGTAACCTGGACGGTAACGGATAGTTCTGGAAACACAGCTACCTGTACACAAACGGTAACCGTGACGGATAACATCGATCCAACGATCAGTTGTCCAGCCACAGTAAATGTTACTGTAGATGCTGGTTTATGTACTGCAAGTAGTGTTGCTTTAGGTACACCAACCACTTCAGATAATTGTGCAGTGGCCAGTGTAACAAACGATGCACCCGGAGTTTTCCCATTAGGAGATACGACAATCACCTGGACAGTAACGGACAGTTCAGGAAATACAGCTACCTGTACACAAACGGTAACGGTAACGGATAATATTGATCCAACAATCAGTTGTCCGGCCACAGTAAATGTTACTGTTGATGCAGGTCTATGTACCGCAAGTAGTGTTGCTTTAGGCACTCCAACCACT
>NZ_OMKA01000008.1 GCF_900299525.1 Aquimarina sp. Aq78
TATACATATACTGAGTGTACTGAGCATCTTGTTGTGCATAACTATTAAAAAACATAACGCTTAAAAACGATGTCACAACTATTATCTTTATTTTTTTCATCCGCTTTAGTAGAACTATTTTAATCTAACCCACGAGCAGGTATAATGATGCTCGTGGGGGATTAAATTTTGATTGATTATCTGTTTATGTATAAGTAACCTGCTCTAGACTTATGGACTCCACTAGCATTTTCATATTCCAGAACATAATAATATGTCCCAACAGGTAATTCTTCTTTTCCATTTATGGTTTGTCTTCCACTAGAAATTCCTTTAAAGAATCTTACACCTGGTTGTTCATATCCATCCTGCTCAAACACCTTAACACCCCAACGGTTATATATCTGTAGTGTGTTTTTAGGAAAATCACTTAATCCCATGATCCTAAACTCATCATTAACCCCATCTCCATTAGCGGTAATTCCTGTATATATAATGATCTCTTCTGGTATTATTACAAATACTGTCTCGTCTTCAAAATCACCATCATTATCTAAATCAATATTGGTATCATTTAATGGGTCATCAGATATATCAGATACATCCAGACCATCTGGATTCTGACCTGTTACAGTGGCCTGATTAGATACACTACCAGAACGTATATCTTCCTCTGTTAGAATATAGGTTGCTGTAAAATTATCAGTATCTGTTTCTCCTGCAGCTAAATCAATTGGATCACCTACTACTTCAACTCCTGATAATGGGTCATTAAGAACAATATTAGTAATATCTACATTACCTGTATTTTCTATGGTAAAGGTATATCGTATCTCATCTCCCGCGTTAGAAACACCATCTCCATTTGTATCTACATATGAAGCTGTCTTAGTTAATGCCAGATTAGAAATATCATTTGCAACTGCTACTGTAATAACTACTATAGCGTCATCACATACTACAGGAGTAGCGACACTACATAAAGTATAATTTATAGTATATTCTCCTGGTATTGTATTTGGTAATACTGTTATTATTCCTGTTATTGGATCCAAGCTAACACCATCTCCAGAATCAGAATCTGTAATTGCCGTAATAACCACATTTGTTCCTAATGTAGTAGGATTACAATCTAACAGATCGTTAGTATCTACAATGTTAGTAGAGCTGCCTCCTATACTTCCATTAATAACTACAATATCATTATTAGCAATTGTTACGGTCGGTACAGTTATATTAAAAGTACAAGTGTCACTATTTCCAGAAACGTCACTAAATGTATAAGTCACTGTAGTTGTCCCTACCGGAAATGCATCACCCGGGTTATGTGTACTACTAACAATTATTGGATTTGTACAATTATCGGTTGCAGTAGGTGGTTCCCAGCTCACAATAGCGTTACAAGTATTAGCATTTGCACTCTGAACTATATCTGATGGGCAACTGGTAACGATCGGATCTATATTATCTATTACAGTTACAGTTTGTGTACAGGTAGCCGTATTTCCCGAACTGTCCGTTACTGTCCAGATTATTATCGTATCTCCTAATGGGAAGGTCGCCGGTGCATCACTAGTCGTACTGACAACTGAGCAGTTATCTGAAGTTATTGGCGTAACAAGAGAAACTCCCGTAGCAACACAACTTGCAGCATCTACATTAACACTCACATCTGCTGGACACACTATCGTCGGATTGATATTATCAATTACCGTTACCGTTTGAGTACAGGTAGCTGTATTTCCAGAACCGTCGGTTACGGTCCAGGTGACAATTGTATCTCCTAATGGGAAGGTTACTGGTGCATCGTTAGTTACACTAGCCACTGTACAGTTATCTCCTGTAGTCGGGGCGCTTAGACTAACACTACTAGCTGTACATAAGCCTGTGTCTACATTAACACTTACATCTGCAGGACATACTATTGTTGGATCGGTAATATCATCAACAATAACGATTTGTGTCTGTTGAACTACATTACCATTACCATCATCATAATTCCAAGTCACTGTAAAAGTTCCTTGCGTCGTATATGTTAAAGGATCAGTAGTTGTTCCATTTATTGTTACAACTCCTCCACATCCATCTGTGGCTGTAGGAATAGTAGTTATTGTTACACTACACTCTCCTTCTACATCAGGTAATGGATTAACATCAGGAACCGGAATCCCCGTATCTTGTACTATTACCGTTTGTATTTGCTGGCTTGTATTGCCATTACCATCATCATAAGTCCAGGTAATCGTATACGTTCCGATCACTGTATAACTTGTAGGATCGGTAGTGGTTCCGGTTATTATTCCTCCACAATTATCTGTTGCTGTTGGTGCTATTACTGTAGCAGTACACTCTCCTATTACATCGGCTAATGGATTAACATTTACTACTGGAGCTTCATTATCCGTTACGGTTACTGTTTGTACACAGGTTACTGTATTTCCAGAACTATCCGTTACTGTCCAGGTTACTGTTGTATCTCCTAATGGGAAAACTCCCGGTGCATCGTTGGTCACACTAGCCACTGCACAATTATCTGAAGTGGTAGGTGTACCTAAAGCAACACCACTCGCAGTACATAGACCGGCATCAACATTGACATTTACTGTAGCAGGACAACTGATTGTTGGATCAATGTTATCGGTTACGGTTACCGTTTGCGTACAGGTAGCTGTGTTTCCAGAACTATCCGTTACTGTCCAGGTGACTGTCGTATCTCCTATCGGGAAAACTCCCGGTGCATCGTTTGTTACACTGGCCACTGCACAATTATCTGATGTAGTAGGTGTACCTAAAGTAACACCACTGGCTGTACATAAGCCTGCATCTACATTAACGTTCACTGTCGCCGGACATGCAATTACCGGACCTATATTATCGGTTACCGTTACCGTTTGTGTACAGGTAGCTGTGTTTCCTGAACTGTCCGTTACTGTCCAGGTGACTGTCGTATCTCCTATCGGGAAAACTCCCGGTGCATCGTTGGTTGTACTGGCTACAGCACAATTATCTGAAGTGGTTGGAGTACCTAAAGCAACACCACTCGCAGTACATAGACCGGCATCAACATTGACATTTACGGTTGCTGGACAACTGATTGTTGGATCGATATTGTCGGTTACTGTTACCGTTTGTGTACAGGTAGCTGTATTTCCAGAACTATCCGTTACTGTCCAGGTTACTGTGGTATCTCCTATCGGGAAAGCTCCCGGCGCATCATTGGTTGTACTGGCTACAGCACAATTATCTGATGTAGTAGGTGTACCTAAAGTAACACCACTGGCTGTACATAAGCCTGCATCTACATTAACACTAACTGTTGCCGGACAACTGATCGTTGGATCAATGTTATCGGTTACGGTTACCGTTTGCGTACAGGTAGTTGTGTTTCCAGAACTATCCGTTACTGTCCAGGTGACTGTTGTATCTCCTATCGGGAAAACTCCCGGTGCATCGTTGGTTGTACTGGCTACTGCACAATTATCTGAAGTGGTAGGTGTACCTAAAGTAACACCACTCGCAGTACATAAGCCTGCATCAACATTTACATTTACCGTTGCTGGACAACTGATTGTTGGATCGATATTGTCGGTTACTGTTACCGTTTGTGTACAGGTAGCTGTATTTCCAGAACTATCCGTTACTGTCCAGGTGACTGTG
>NZ_OMKA01000005.1 GCF_900299525.1 Aquimarina sp. Aq78
TGACATACTTAGTTACAAGAGTAGAATTAATAAAATAAAAGTAGTTAACAATGTGTATAGTGCATAGCACCCTTCGGGATGCTACGACACCATACACGAAACGTTGTGTTTAATTTGACGGAACATCTAAATGAACATTATTCTTAAAATATTCTTGATTCTAATTATACTTCTTGTTGGAGTTATATTGTTCTTTTTGATTCGATTTCAAATCTGGAAAATTAAGGAAAACAAACGTGGATGGAGAACTCGACCTTTGGGAAGAGATTCAATCTGTTACGATGAGAA
The DNA here is from genome assembly GCF_900299525.1 of Aquimarina sp. Aq78. Classification (GTDB taxonomy): domain Bacteria; phylum Bacteroidota; class Bacteroidia; order Flavobacteriales; family Flavobacteriaceae; genus Aquimarina. The sequence continues at coordinate 289 of NZ_OMKA01000005.1, forward strand.
AATAAATAACGAATGGAAAAGAATTGAAATAAGCGGAGAAATGCTCGTTGGAAAAATGCTTAAGGTTATATATTTCAAAAACGAAAAAAAGTGGACTGAATATCCTGAATGGGCTCACAATCGAGAGGAAATAATTAGAAGAGTGAAAATGGATTATCCGCCAGAACAAACGGAATATGAAAATGTTTAAAAACTAAACACAACAATGTATAAAAATAATTGCTTGGTCATTGCTTACTCGGAAAATCCTACGGATTTTCCTCTGGCTAGTTTTTGTTTACTAAATTAGTGACTTAACCACGCAACTATTCTTATACGAGACGTTGCCTACAATACGAGAAAACCCGCAAAACTTAATGTTTAAAGCAAGAAAAAGAGCCTCAACGAGTAAAGGAACTAACTCTTGAAGCCCTCTATAACTTATGGTTTTCTTAACCAATCGGAGCGTTGTCTATTTTGCTCAAATCTTCAAAAATGTCAAAAATATGGTCGGTAATATCTGTTATCCCAATAGCATTTAATCTCTTGATATGCATTTCTCGATACTTTTTTAAATAATCAAGGTTTTTAAATAAGTAAGTTGAACCATAATGATCTGTACCTTCTTCGTATGTCCATATTTTCCATACAACCCCTTCTTCTTCGGCAATACTTTCTGCTAATTGCTTATTACCTTCCATAAATTCTTGTGTAACAGGACCATCATACTTTAAATGCAGGTCCCAAATTTTTTGTGTACTCATAATATAATATTTTTAAGGTTATTGATTTTTCTTTAATTGTAAATAACTTAATATAGATAGCAAAGCGAAGAATGCAGGATCTGACCATCCAAATCCATAAAATATTCCTTTATAAATTGCATAAAGTGTAATAATTACACCCAAAATGTTTGTCCATAGTAACCCTGTTAAGATTTTCTTTGCATAAACACTTTTCTCTTCTACATCTCTAAACAAAAGACTAATAATTGCTATTCCGCCTAAAAAAATTGTTGTGTGTTGTGATAGAAAAACAGCATACTTATCATTAAGTTCTAGCCCATAGTTCGGCCATAACAAATTTGGAATAAAGAATAGTCCTAATCCAAAAACAGCGTAAATTATTCCGTGAATTGTTAAAAATGTTTTTGTTCTCATAATAATATTTCGTTTTAATACTACAAAATTAAACATTATAGTTTACTTTTGATACTAACTTGTTAAAAGATATTAATTTCCTAAAGGAAACTACTAAATATAAAAAATGAAAATAGAACCAAGAGAACCATTATCAGTAGAGTGTGTAAAACAATTACGAGCCATAAGTGATACAATGGAATTATTATCTGGTAAATGGAAAATACAGATAATAGGGACTTTACTTCGTGGCAGAACAATGCGATTTATGGAACTTAAACGAGCAATTAATGGAATCGCAGCAAAAAAACTATCTGCCGATTTACAAGAATTAGAACTAAACAAACTTATAACTCGAACCGTAAAAGACACAAAACCAGTTACTGTTGAATACACTTTAACTGAACACGGAAGAACTTTAGATAATTTAATTGGAGAAGTTATAGATTGGGGAATAAATTATAGAACTGAAATAGTAAAAAAATAAATACTGTAGGCAACAACGTGTATAGCTCATTGCGGCTGAATTCCTAATCGGAATTCAACGCTTATTCGCTATCTTTGAGTTATGGCAGAAAGAATCCTGCGGATTTTTCCGCAACGAAACCATACACAAAACCGTTACCACACATTTGAGAAAACAGAATGGATTTAAACGACATTAGAGAAAATTATAAAAATTTCGACGATTATAAAATCGAAAAAATCGCATCAGAAGAGGCTGGTTCTTTACGACCAGAGGTTCTTGATATTTTAAAAGCAGAGATTAAAAAAAGAAATCTAAATCTGAATTTAATTGATAGTGTTGATTCCCAAACTAAGGAATTAACGGAATCTGAATTTAATGAATACTGTGCGATATTAAAAAATCATCCTTGTCCGAAATGCAAATCCAAAACGCAAAAAATTAATGCAACAATGGTTGGTCAAGTCATTAGTATGATAATAATGACAAATTACGAGAAATCTTTAAAAATTGCTTGCTCAAATTGCCTTGATGAAATGCACAGTAAAGCAAATACGAAATCAGCACTTTTAGGTTGGTGGGGAATTCCTTGGGGACCGATACATACAATTAGGTCTTTTATGTTTAACTCAAGTATGAAAAAAAATAATCGGACTGAAAAACCGAATGAGATTTTATCGAGTTTTATAGTTAGTAATATCGGAATAATGGAGAAGGCGAAAACTGAACCTGAAAAACTGACTGAATTTATTAATCGAACAAATAACGCAATATAAAAACGTGTGGTAACAAAGTATATAATTTATTGCTAGTTCTAGCTTGCTTACGAAAATCCTCGCGGATTTTCTATTCGGTTTGTACTTGCTAAATTTGTTACTTAACCACGCAACAAACCATATACAAACCGTTACCACACATTACGAATGACTAAAAAACACAGAAAAGTATTATATCCAATTATATTATTCTTAGGCTTAGGATTAATGATTTGGCAAATAATAATATATCGGAATACTATTATAAATGTGATAATACCTATAGTAATAGTTTCTATAGTAAGTCTAATCGCTTTTGTAGTTGATTTTAAAAATTATAAAAATACTTATGACAAATACAGTGGAGTTAGTTTGACGTTTTATGCGATTATGCAATCTTTATTTAGTTATGGGTTCATTGCTTGTTCGATATTTATTTTGACAAATTATTATTTAGCTGATAAGAAATCTGTCAAAAAATCCTATTTGATAATCGAACGTTCATCACTTCCTGGAAGAAAATATCATCGTGATGAAAGAAAACCAACTTTTTACATTAATTATGAGGGGACAAAAAAGGAGCTAGTATTTCCTCATAAATATTATGAAAAAATGGAATCCTATAAAAATGTAGAATTTGAAGTTAGAGAAGGTTATCTAGGGTTTGATATTTTAGAAAATAAAACTCTGAATTGAATAAAACAAAAACGTGTGGTAACAACACCTATACGATAATGCGGGGTTTGGGTTTAATCGAAAGGTCATTGTCTATTTGGTTTGCCGCCAAAGATTTAAATTTAGTATTTTAGAAAAGATAAAAACAAAACATAAACTTTGGCTAAGTGTTGATTCGAAGACCAGTGATTTTTTGCTTTCGCACTACGCATAGCTAAACGTTACCACACATTAAAAATGACGAATATCACGACCAACAAAATTGAAATGAAATCAATATTTAAAACTTGGAAAACAAGTCGGAATCTCTACTCTGAATATTTTGAAAATTACACTTTAGAACAACTGAATAAAATACCTGATGGATTTAGCAATAATCTAATTTGGAATATTGGACATATAATAGTTGCACAACAAGCATTGATTTACAAAGGATCTAACCTGAATGGGCATATTTCGGACGAATTATTTGGACTTTATAAATCTGGCACAAAACCTACTCGACTAACTACAGAAATAGAAGTAAAGGAACTTAAAGCCTTACTATTATCACTAATTGAAAAAACGGAGATAGATTTTTATCACGGAAAATTCAATACGTACAATGAACGAATGACTGGAACAGGTTTTCATTTAAGCTCGTTAATGGATGCTTTTGAATTCAATAATTATCACGAAGGCTTACATTTGGGATGTATGATGAATATTAGGAAATTTGTATAAAATAATAAAAACGTGTGGTAACACTATATATAGCAAATAGGGCGATTAGTGTTTAATCAAAAGGTCATTGTCCATTTACAAAGTCGCCAAATCTTTTGATTTGGTATTAAAAGAAAAAAATTAAAACAAAACACAAAAGATTTGGCTTGTGGCTAAACCGAAAATAATCGCTTGTTTTCTGCCCAACTTGCCATATATTTAACGTTATATGCAATAAATGAAGACAGTTAAAATTGATTCTAAAACTATTAATAGTTGGGAAACATTTCACAATGTATTTTCTCAAAAATTCAATTTTCCCAGCTACTACGGACGGAATATGAACGCTTGGATTGATTGTATGGACGAGCTGAATAATGAATTGACTCTAATAGATTTAGGAGACTGCAGAGAATTGAAAGAACGAAACCCAGAAATAATAGAAGCGATTAATGAGTGCTCTGCATTTGTCAACTATAGAAAGATTGAAGCAGGTGAATCAGCTGTTATAACAATTTCAATGTTTGTGTAAATTATGGATGACAAAATCAAAACCACAGTCGAACAATTTATAAGTCTTTTTGAGGAAGTATTTGATAAAGACTGGAAATACTCAAAAGAAATGATGGGTATTTATGATCAAACTGAGGAGCAAAAAAGAAATGCCAAGGAAATGGGATTAGAAACCATTGATATAATTGCTGATGATGGAACGTTTATAAATCCCAAAATTGAAGACGAAACAGAAGATTGGGGTTATAGAGGCGCTCTTTTAGAAAAATATAGGGAATTAAAGGTATTACTTAAAAATTAAAAAGCATCAATCAAAATTTAGATGAAGGAAATAACTAAAAGTGATATTGATTTAAAAAGCCCTATCAAGATTTTGGATTTGAGTACTTGGATGGATGGAGGTTCAATATTACTTCACTGTGGAAATAAACTGAATCAAGAATTCAAAATTGAATTTCAACAGAATATGATAATTGATATGGAAAAATATGATCGATTACCTGGACGGATTTACCTAAATAACGAACTTGTAAAAGATCAATCTGAATTGGAAAACTCCGTAATCAAGGGACTTGAAAAAGCTGAATTTGATATAGTATATTCTGAGAAAAAATTTAAGCGGATGGATAAGAAATTATTGAACGAAAAATTGGAATATGTAAAGTCCAATAAATATATATTTAATAACAAGCTTATTACAAATAAACTAAATAAAAAAAGCATATAACAAGGTGTATAAATCATAATGGCTGAACGCCATAACAATTCATACACGAAACGTTAGGCATAATTAAAAAAATGAGGAAATCAATTATACTCTTATTGATAATAATATTTTCAACTACACTTATGACTGCACAAAATTCGGAAGAACAATGGGATACTTATATGGCAACATATGAAAATGAAAAACCTGGTTCAACTACATTAAGAATGGATTTAATTAATTCTTCGCCAATAAAAGAATTTGATTATGTTTTGGTTACTGGATTAACTTATGAAACGTCAAAAGAAAACGGATTTCCAGAAAATGGGACTTTTAGTGTCTTACATAAAGTTGCTGATGAACTAATCGAAATTATACAAAAAGAAACGGAATTTATATTGGTCGGGTCATTTATGTATAACAATGAAAGACTTGAGTATTTCTACATTAAAGAACAAAAAAATATTATATCAAAAATCGAGAGTTTTTACAACGCCAATTATCCTGACTATAAATTTTACCTGAATGTAAAAAAAGATCAAGAATGGAAATATTATAGAGAGTTCTTATATCCAAATGAAGAAACTAAAAACTATATGGCTGACCAATCTGTACTACGTAATTTGGAAGAAGCAGGAGATAATTTAACCAAAGCAAGACGAATTGACCATTGGCTTTATTTTTCTAAAGAATCTGAAATGAATAAATGCAAAGTGGGTTTAGAAAAATTAAATTTCAAAGTGCAGAATGCTGGAATTAATAAAGAAACTAACCTTCCATTTGAATTGCAAGTTTGGAGAATAGACAATGTTGATATTGATTCGATTTATCCAATTACTTCAGATTTGAGGAAAAGAGCAAAGAAATTCAATGGAGAATATGATGGATGGGAAACTTCGATTGAAAAGGAATAAAACTATGCCTAACAATGGCTATAATTAATACGGGTTTTGGCACTTACCCCTAAGTTTAATGTATTTAATCAAGTCCGCCAAATCTTTTTGATTTGGCTTTAGAGAGAAATATAAAACAAAATAAAAAGTTTTGGCTAAATGTTTAATCAAAAGTTCACTACTTTTAATTCCCATACTAACCATAGCCGAGACGTTACCACACATATGAAACGGACTCTTCTCTAACCGAAAAGACCTTTTCACTCATTTTAAGTTTTTATCTACTAGAACGGATTTTAAATTTGTTTGAAATAATAGCAAAATGAAAAAACTTATTTTAATATTAATTTGTATCACATCTCTGAGTTACGGACAAATTGAGAATAGATGGCAACCTGATAGTGTATATTCAAACCGACAAGTAAAGAAAATATTTGTCTATTTGAATTCATCAAAGGACTTATCAGAGATTGTTGAATTTAACCAAACTGGGAAAAGAATAAGTTCAATTAAATATAGTGCATCTTATAATCGAAAAACCAGAAAAGTAAAACGAATAAATAAAATAAACCTTTACCAATATAATTCTTCTAATCATTTAGTTCGAATAAAGGATTCCCTAGGGAATGATTCTATAACTTTTAAATATGGTACAAATGGAAAGCTGGATTCTTCCATAAAAAAAATAGGTAATCTTATTTATGAAACTAAATATTATTACAAACCTTTCAAATCAACCACTACTAGAAGAAATGATTCAATTATTCTCTATCAAAAAACTAAAGAATACGATAAAGATGTTTATGTTAAACGTTTTGTTGGATATTATTTGGAACCTAAATTAAAAAAAGTGACTGATACGATCAACGGAATTCCAAATACTATAGCATATAAAGATCAAAATGATTTACAAAAATTTGCTGACGACAAAACTATTACAAATACTTTCGATGAGGAAGGTCGACTTATTAAATCTGATATTTATTCGGTTTTTATGAACGACAGAATTAATAAATATGAACTGAATTATAAATATTTTAAGAACGGACTTTTAAAAAGTGTTCGCGGATATATCCCAAGATATTTCAAATATGAATACTTGGAATAAAAACGTGTGGTAACACCAAGTATGTGATCATAGCATTCAAGTGACAACCAAAGGTTTTTGTGTGTTTGGTTTGGCGCAAAGATTTTAGAGAGAAAAAGTTATAAAATCAGAGCAGATTTGTCGATGGCTCGGTAACATTTTGCTCTGCTACGACACATACTTATAACGTTAGCAATAATGCAAAATAAACTATGGCTTGGATTCCACTTTATCTGAACAAAGAAGACGAAAAAGAACTTTTGGATTTACTAAATTCTGAAGAACAAATAGC
>NZ_OMKA01000007.1 GCF_900299525.1 Aquimarina sp. Aq78
GTGCAAATATAAAAACCTTTTCCTTCCTAACAACATCTTTTATTAACTATTTTGAAACTTTTTTTTAATACTCTGATATAACAACATTTACATAATCTGCGAAATTAGAGATGGTACTACAACCCCAGATATAAGGTATATCAATCTAAACATAGAAATCTTTTTTCACCCCAGAAAAGTATAATACTATAGTATTTAATTGTTCATTTAAACACGAACAAAGGATTATATAGTCGATATTTTATTTAATAGAATTGCGCTTAGGTATAATCCGATTCCGAAAACGGTATGTGTAAGCAAGCTTTTTATCCTACCTATAGTTGGGTTTGGTATATCTGATAATGCAATCCCAAACCCAAATGCAGGCTGCATAATAAAAAAAGGAGCGACGATAGTAACAAGACCTATTAAAATGGCTGGTTGAAGAGTTGGATTAGCTAACCAATCTTTACTACAAACAAATACCAATAAAAATGCAAATGATATACCTATTATATAATGGGATAACCAACCTATTACTAATTCATTTTTTAACGAGGGAGAATTAAAAATTTTATCATGAAATATTTTTCCTTTAGGTATATAGCCAACCCAACGACCAAGAAGACTATAGTCAAGTGATTTTATTTTAAACAGATTTAATATATATGACCAAATATCCATTGTAAATGTAGCGCCAATACCAATAATCATTGTTTTCAATATCCAATTCATTTTAAATTTGTTTTTTGATTCATTTAGACAATTAAGAAGTAGATAATAAATAGAAGTTATTATTCATGTCTACAAAATTAGTAGTCACACGAACTACTGGAGCAGGACAAAATTGTAGTTTACTAGGATTTATCTAAAAATTTATGTCTAAACACTTTGGGTGAGCACTTCATATGTTTTTTAAAAAACCTGATGAAGTATGATGTATCATCGTATCCTAAATCATAGGCTATACTACTTACTTGATTAGAAGTAGCCAAAAGATATCTTTTGGCTTCCAAAATTATGTGTTCATTAATTAATTCGGAACAGGTTTTACCTACTGTAGATTTAGTGACAGCATTAAGTTGATATAAAGAAAGGTTCATCATTTCTGCATATTGAGCAGCCCGTTTACAGGTAATACTATGTGTTTCTAACAGTTCTGAAAATTCTTCAAGTCGTTCTTGTGAATATGGTGTACCACTACCCTTATGGTCTTTTCCGATATTCCGACTAAGTTCTGTAAGTAATATACTTAAGTTAGCGTTAATTACTTCCTGATATCCATCATCTCTATTTGTAAATTCCTGAAAAATCGCATCTAAAATGGATAGTGTTTTTTTAAAACTAGTCGTATCAAGCTGATAAAAGTTTAAACTACTTATTTTTCTTAACAATTCTATCCTTACCCTATCATTGGCAACATAAGAATTGGCATTAAAATTAAGTAAATACCCTGTGCATTCTTCATTTAGTGTAAGTTGATGTACCTGACCCGGGCGAATAAAAAATATCGAATGCGCACAAACATTGTAAGGAACAAAATCTATCTCATGAAAACCGGTTCCCTGCTCTAGCGCAAGTAAAAAGAAAAAATCATGTCTATGAAGGCTCTGGATCATAGGTTTTCCGCTCAACATCTTCTTAACATTCTTAATTGCAAAAATAGATTCATTTGAGTTCGCATTACCTTTTCTTACAGGAATGTCTTGCATTATACGTCTCAGGGATTTAAGTTTAACTTGTTTTTATGAGCATTAGATCATACACAAAGGCTTTATACCAAAAGAATACTCCTACTTTTTCATTGGCACTAAGATAATTAAACAGATAAAAATGTAGCTCTGTTATTTACTTAGTTTATTCCAAATTTTCTTAAATCTTTCTAAATTATCAGAGCTTAGATCTTCATTTGCCATCAGAATTTGCCCTACGTTTGTTCTGGGATTGAACATCATAAAAGCAGATGCTCCTAAATCTGAACCTGTATGACCTATTTTCCCGGATTTAAAGTAAGCCATAAAAAGCCCGGTATTAGGTTCTCTCGGATTAATATTCTGAACCTTGTTCTTTTCATCAAAATTCTTAGCATATAACTCACTCCATGATTTTTTAGTAAGTAATGTACTATTTCCATTATATCCTTTTATGAGTTCAATTAAGTAAAGAGACATGTCTTGTATGTTAGTTTTTAAGCTTCCATCGGGATATGTCACACAAGAATAAGGTTGTATAGCTTGATCTTTTTCATCATATAATATACTATGCTGTGTACCATTTATATTCTTATAAAACCAACCTGTATTATTCATCTTTAATGGTATGAATATATTTTCTTTAGTAAATTCATTAAAAGGTTTTGCACTAACTTTTTCAATTATATAAGCCGCTAATGTTGCTCCAATATTCGAATATTCATATTGCATTCCCGCTTTCTTTTTCAAAAAACTTTTCTTTACACTCTTCCTATTATGATTAAGATGCTCATATAAGTATGCCCTTAAAGATATTTTTGGAGAAAGCTCATAAGCATATGCTGATTCGTATATTTTCTCATTATCCATAATTCCAGAGGTATGGGTTGCCAGATGTCGTAATGTAATGATGTTTGAACCATCGATATGCGGATTAACAATTTTAAAGTCCAGATATTCATTAATATCTTTATCCAAATCAATTAATCCTTTCTCTTTGGCAATCATTAAGGAAACTCCAATAACTGTTTTACTCACTGACCCTATTGGTTGAATTGTATTTTTTGAATAGTTCTTCTTTTTTTCTTTATCAGCTAATCCAAATGTCTCTATTTCTAAGACCTTATCCCCATTAACTACAGCGGTAGCATAACCTGTAAATTTTCCATCTTGAGATGTACAACTCTGGATACTTAAAAAAGTAATTAAAATAAAAGTAAAATACGATTTCATAATTATTGTTTTTTTTGATTGATATATTCATTTTGAAATTACATACTACTCAAATATTACATATCACCCTATCGAGTAATTATTCTATTGAGATTTGACACAAATAAATATGAAAACTACAATCCAAACGCCCCAACTCTTCTGTTGGCACCTATTTTTATAATGTTTTTTGGAGTGAGGATTTGAATTGGGATGGAGATAAACCGGTTTCTTTTTTAAATATTCTATTAAAGCTAGTTTTGGATTTAAAACCAGATTCGTATGCAATACCCAGAAGTGTAATATTACTATACTCTGATGATTTCATTTTTTCCTTGACAGAGGCTACGCGATATTTATTCACATAATCATAAAATGTAGTCTTTAAATATTGATTTAAAAATGCTGAGAGCTTTTTATCAGAAATTGAAATTGCACTTGCCAACCTGCTTAAAGTAAGATCTTCGTCTAAATATTTTTCTCCAACAGACATTACATGCTCTAATGACAATTTTAGGTTATTCAACTCTTCATCGCTTATACCAGACAAATATTCGTTTTTTTTACCTTCTTTATCTTTTTCCTCTGGCGTGTTGATCAAAAAATCAGGGAGTAGGATTTTTGACTGTTTAACTCCATAATATCCTAAATATGCTATTAATATAATTACTGAAACTAATGTCAAATACGTAGTTTCAAAATTTAACTCTTTGACGTTAACCTCATATAAAGTAAATATCACATCCAGGCATGAAATCACGAGCACACCAATTAGCATTCGTTTCACCCAACCAAAATCATTTTCAGAAATGTTTGAAAAATTGAGTTTCATTGCACTTTTGTATGTGTTAAATAATTTTAATGAATATAATGTGTAAAAAATAAAATACATCATCAATAAAATGCCAAACAAATCACCATGATCATTGATGGTTTTTAAATAGTTAAAAACAAACTCTTTCTTAATGATTGAGATCAAAAAAGGAATGGACACACATAGCAAATAGAGCAAAGTGGGAACAAAATGAATATAGTATTTTCTTATTAGTTTTGTCTCTCCCTCAAATAGAGACTTGATATAAACATATATTAAAGGTCCGGTAAAAAATTCAATAATTTCATTAAACACAAAAGTGGTGAGAAATAAGGATTTTAATTTATGAATTTGTGCATACCCATGAATAATGTAAAATAGGGTTATCGAAAAAAACAAAAGAAGTAATCGTTGTGGTGATTCTTTGGTCTTAGATTTTATCAATAACAAAAGTATAATTGCATTGATAACAATTCCTGTGGTTAAAAAGAAGGTAATTCCTAGATTCATAGACTAAAAGTGCTGCATATTGTCTATTATACGATATCTTTTTCTGTCATATTCATCTTCCAACTCATCTTTTGAATATTCCTTAACAAGCTCTATTAGTCCTTCAGAGCATAATTCTTCTAAATCCTTGTATGAAATATCATTAAATGTAAAAGATTCGGATTTATCATTAATTTCAAGGGACCAGGGGTACCATAATAATCCATAATACTCCCAATAATATTCAAATTCAGTACAATTTGTTTTTTTGCATTTTTCCCGAATTTCAGAAATAATACTATTTAGCCTTTCATCCATGATTATAGTGTTATAATCATTTGTTCATATTCCTTTATTTTTGATTGTAGTCGTTTATTTAGATACTCATTTTTATTATTAAGGTTGGATGAAATTAATTTAGCTTCTTCACAGTACTTAATTATTTTATTTTTAGTCCAATGTTCTGGTGGGGTTTGGAGGTTTGTGATTCGGTCTGCTATTTTAACAATCCCAACTTCTTTTTGCAATTTATTTATACGAATCAAGCTATCCATCATTTTTTCTTGTTTAGATGGTAACTTCTCATCTTTTGTTAATGCCTGTACAGCTTCGGCAATAGGTTCGCCAAATACCTGTTTGATTTCTTCAAAATCTGTATCTGTATCTTCAATTGTATCATGCAAAATTGCTATTTGTATGGCAAAATCTATATCAAATGAATGATCAAAATTATACCCAAACAACACTTCCATAGCTACATTTGAAATATGTAAAAGATAGTTAGCGTTTGTTCCTGGAACTTTTTGTTTGCTGTGTTTTTCTCCAGCGAATTTGATTGCTTTTTGATATAATTCTTGTGTCATAGTAGTTTTATCATATACGTAATGGTTCTATGAATGAAAAGTAGCAGGTTTTCACATACTAACTATATTTTATGTTTATTTTCTTTGATCTTTAAAAACAGTATTAACATCTACCCAATACACTTCTCCTTTGGTCACTCCTTTCCACCCACTCTTTGGAGGGTTACTGTATCTTTTTGAAAAGAAAAAATACTTACCATCTGGTGACATATATGGGCAGAAATAAATCCAATCTTTCTTTAGCGGCTCACCAATATCTAAATGAACCGGAACTTGCCATTTGTTATTTTTTTTAAATGATATTGCAAAGCCTTTCTCATCCGTATACGTGTTTCCGGTAATCAAATAACTTTCATCAGGAGCCACATAGGTACCACGTTGGCCTTCTTCAGAATTTACCTCAGAACCAATATTCATTGGGGTATCGAATTTTCCTTCTCCTAGATATTGGGCTCTATAAATATCTCCTTTACCAAGACCTCCAGGGCGATTTGATGTAAAATATATACTCCCATCTGCAACAACTACCGGATAGGATTCTACATACTTTTCTGTTGATACAGGGTATCCAACCTTTGAAGCGATTTGCCATTTACCATCGATTTTTTGACTTCTATATATGTCTGGCTTACCTTTTTTCAAACGATCTTCAGGACTAACACCAAGGAAATACATGGTATCGCCATCTTGTGTGATTGATGGATCAATAGCAACGGATTCATTTTTTTGGTCGGTATACATTTGTATTGGTTGCGGCACAGCCCACTTGCCATTAATTAAATTAGAATGATGTATAATAAAGCTACCATCTATAATTCTTGTAAAAAACATTTCGGTAAACGAAGCATTAAATACCGTATTAATTTCTATAGCATTTGTATTTACAAAGGATGGAGCAAATAATTCAGGTACTATCCCTGGTAGTTTTTCATCTATATAGGAATTATTTGAGTTAATTGGCTTACAACTTTGTAAGATAAAAACGAATGCAATCATTGATAAGAAATAATACCTTCTTTTCATATTTTTTGATTTAAATAATTGTTAATAATTCATGCATGAAACGTTGCGCTCAGAAAGATACTACATTTATGGATTAGCGTAGAGCAGTGTTTTTTATATTTTGTTTTTAATTTTCCTATTCTAAAAGCCAAATTTTTAAATTTGAAGGTCTCTTTGAATAAGCACAAACTTTTAGATCTGGCGCTAAATTTTGTTATGATTTTACATATGATGTTGTGCGTAGTTTTTATTTCCGTTTTAATAAAATTCATTTTCCTTCACTACAATTGTTGTCAGCTCGACCATGTGTCCGTCAGGATCTTTTGTATAGATTGAATGGAAATAATAATGGTCTTGAATATTGAAGTCTAAATTTAATTCTGAATAGCGTTTTTTTGCTTTTTCAAAATTTTTATTTGTCACATTAAAAGCAAAATGATCAATTTTTATGTTTCTAGAGTTTAAATCAAGTTCCGAATCACTTAAATTGGCAGGGAATAAAGCAATTCCAGATTTTCCAGAAAGTAGAAAAATTGGAAACTCTCCCCATTCTGGGAGTTGATATTTCTTTAAGTCTAAAACTTTTTGATACCATTCGGTGGAAATTTTCAAATCCCTTACCCGAATAGCTACGTGGTCCAAAAATTCAATCTCTATTTCATTACCCATTATTGATCATTTACCAAATTACACACAATGTTTAATATATATCATAGTGGGAGCAAATATCACTTAACTATCGACATTTTCTGTGCAGATTTCATAACTTATTCATCTTTAAAATCACTGCGCCATTATAAATATACTAGAACCAATCGACTAATTATTAATCGGCTATGAGTAGTTTCGTGGTTTAGCACTTAACTTTGCAAGTGCACACTAAACTAAAAACCCGTAAGGATTTAGAAGTAGGTAAAAACAAACAGTTACTTATAATCATTTGTTGTAGTGCATTTTCATTCGGTTTTCTATTTCAGTCCAATGATCTTTTCTCATAGAATATAAAAATCGATTATACAATTTTGTTTTCCATCTAAAAAGATTATTCTTTCTTTTTAAATATGCTTTTGTACAAGATTCATTCAGCCATTTTTTGTCAAAACCACTCCATTCTCCAGCAACACTCATTAAATTTCCTTTCAACACAGGAAAAACCTCGTACAGGTCAATTTCTTTTAATTCTGAAATATGTAAATCAGAATTTAAAAAAATAGCAGTTATCGATTCGTAATTCTCGTCTTGTAATTCTGTGTCTAAATAAAATTCAGAAATTGAATTCCATATTGGGATTCTTTTCTCTAGTTCAAATTCTATATCAATTGAGTTATCTCTTTCCCAAGGGTTAATGAATTTTTCAAATTCAGCCCATTCTTCTTTTATTTTGTTGATCAATTCTATTCCAGCAAAAGCAATGGTTCGTTGGTGAGTGTAATAAATCACAAAGCTCACATTTTCATCAATGTAAAAAGTGTCATTTTCAGAAAAATCAACTATGTTCAATTCATCAATAACTTTAGTTTCTTTAGGATAAGTGAATTCATAAATTCCTCCAGTTTTCAGGTTGTTATAAATTCTATTTAATTTGTCGAAACCAAATTTTTCATTGAATTCAAAGCTATCAAAATAGCAAGTGTTTTCTTCAGTTACTCCGGAAAGAGGAATCCAAAAATCGAATGGATTTATTTTCCATTTTGTTTTTAATTCTTTTATAATTTCTTTTTCGGTTTTCATTTTCCTAAAGCACACTACAACGTATTTGTGTATGATTGGTTGCGCTATTTTAGCGTAAAAATAATTAAAACATTTGAAATTAATTGTCTGCGAGATTTGTCCGAAGGAGCAAATCCGTAAGCAATTAATTATACACCTTGTTATGTGCTTTTTTTATTCCATATTAACTTTTTGGAGTCTAAGAAATCAAATTCCGACTTTACTTGTTTTACTTTTCCTTTATCTTTGAGATAATCTAACGTTTGAATTAATTTAGGAGTATTGTCTATATAAACAGAGCTTATAGATTTGTACTCATTTGTGGTTTTCATATAATATTGGAAAAACCATAAATCTAGCACTCCATAAAACCCATTATACTTGAGATTAATATCAACAATTTGTCCTGATTTAGAGTTGGAAAAACAAACATCCCCACCATGAAATCGATAATTCCAATTTTTTGATAATTGATTTTTATCTATTGCTATTTGTTCTTTTATTTCTGTAAAAGACTTATTTGTATCGGTAAAACTATAGTCATATTTTTCTTCAAATCTCTTTATCAATTTTTCTGAAATCAATCTGTAACTTTTGATTGCTTCTTCTAATTGTTCCGAAATTTTTTCAACCTCAGTTTCAGAAAAAAGATTATAGAGATTATAAAATTTCAAGTCTTTAAATTCTCCTTTGTGGATCTCAACATTTAATGAGTCTTCAATATTTTTTATTTGTTTTTTTAAATTTCTATTAAAAAGAAAATTGAATTTGGAATTATAATCTATTCTAATTCTGTCATTTCTCATTAATTCTTCTTTAATTGTTTCTAAAGAAGGTATCTCTTTTGTTCTATTACAGAATATTTTTTTCAATTCTTTCATTATTGGAATTGCACATAACAATGACATATGTGTACTAATACATATATACTTATTAATTTTGTACACATTTTAATAAACGTTTCTAAAAATACCAAAACGATCTCACAAAATCAGATTTCGTGGCTCCGTTTTTTGACAGCCTTAATTAAACCCAGATCATGCAATCTAGCATTCTATAGTATCCTGTTGTTTTTAATCAGTTTCCAATCACTAATAATATCCCGATTATTAAAAGAACTACCCACCCCGGGTGTTTTCCTTTAGTTCCTATCAAAACTAAAAGAGATGACAAAAACATTGTGTACATGATTGACTGAATTATAAAACCAATACTAGTTGAATCTAGCTCACTTTGTTCTACTGAAATTTTGATCAATATCGCTCCGATACCCCAACCAAAAGCTGAAGCTAAATGCCAGGTTGCCCATAATATCCGCAAATGTCTTTCTTTCAATTCTACGGTTTTTTTTGACGGAACCAAACTTCCTTTATTTCTTTTGCTATTAAAAATCAAATATTCTCCAAGAATTGAGTGAACAATTCCTAAGAGAAAACACAGAATTCCTGCTATACATACATACACATTCATAGATCAATTTTTATCGTATTCTTTTCGGTCTCTTTTGTTTAGTATTGTGTGTTCGTACTCTATTTTCCTATCAAAATATGGTATTCTTTTGGTATTTCAATTCCTCTATATCCATTTGTTAATCCATAAAATAGTACCAGTGTTAATATAACACCAAGTACAAGTATTAAAACAGATTGTTTTTTAGGTGTAATCCCCAATACGTTATTTTTCATTTTGACATAATGAATGGCCGAAATATGACCAAAAAATGAAAATATAGCAAACCCATAATAGGGGATGAAAAATAAATTTATCGGAAAAGTATTCAATCCCGCTATTCCAAAGTAAATATTGGTATCTAAATCTAAAAATAATCTACCTGCGAATACTGCAGCAAGATGAAATAGGAAGAAAACGGCTAGATAAAATCCGCTCCATATTTGTAATTTTTCAAAAAATCCAGTGGTACTTTTTCTTCTCCTTAAAAATAGTCGTATCCCAGAAAAAATTTGAATGAATACTGCGATCAATAAAACAGTTTCTGCAACAACATTTCTGTATACTACACGAAATTTATCCATTAATAGAATGTGTTCCTCTACTCCAAAAAGACTATAACCATGGTTAAACAAATGAAAACTTATAAAAATTGTAATTGTTACCCCTGAGATATAATGAATTCGTCTCATAGTTTTTTCACAAAGGTGAATCTAAATTACATCGTATCATTTGATTTATATCAAATTCGGTTTTTTAGGTTTTCTTATTCTGCTTAATGTTTCAAGTGTAATTCCAATATATGAGGCGATATGTGTTAAAGGTATTCTTTGGGTAACATTTGGATAAATAGACAAAATATTTTCATACTTCTGTTCTGCCGATTGAAATTGGATTGATACAATTCGTTCTTGTTGCTGTAGCATGGTTTTTGTGACCACAATTCTATTTAGACGTTCAAAATCAGAATATTTATCTGATAGTCTTTCTACATTTTCTCTTGATATTTCTAATAATAAAGAATCTTCTAGTACTTCGATAAAATGAGGACTTGGAATATTAAGGAAGAAGCTATTTATTGAACATATAAAATCATTTTCAAAAGCAAACCAGTCAGAAATGTCTCTACCGTCCTTTAGATAGTATGCTCTTGCACATCCCTTTATTATAAAGAATGTTTTATCAGAGAATTGCCCTTCCTTAACAAGAATTGTATTCTTTTCTGGGGTTACTATTCTGGAGTTATTTGATAATTCTGATTTACAATCAGAGGTTAAAAGAGAATATTCCTTACTAATTAAATCGATTATTTCCTCTTTATTCATAATGGTTTGTCAATGATCAACAACAAGTTGTATATCAATTCATATTGTTATAAAGAAGCTAAGTTAGCAAAAAGTTACATGTCTAGACTCTACAACACTCGATTAAGAACATTCCTGTTCGATCTAATTTTAAGCCATTATTTACACTTAAAGTACGTTCTACACACAAAATTGTTTGCTTTTACAATAACAGAAAGTTGTACATAGAACAGTGATTGATGATAGGATTATTTTTTTCATAATCATTTTTGGTCAATATCTGATAGAACTGATATACACCCAAACTATAAATAGCACTTGTAACGGAACTCTAAACCACAAATACATTACCCCATTTCCATCATAAGTACCCTTTTGATAGTTTAGTTGATCTATAGATGCTTTAATGTTAGCCGGTAGCATCATCATAAAGAATAAGATTAATAACCAGGCCGTAATTGATCTAAGTTGCGAGACATGCAATCCAATTGCAGCAAGAATTTCTATGATTGCAGTACAATAGATCACTTCTTTTTTAAAGGGAATAAAATCTGGTATCATCATAGCCATTCCGTCTGTAAACATAAAATGCCCTAAAGCTGTAAAAAACAACATTATAGACATACCAATACGAGCAGAAAGGGCAAAGTCATATTCTCCCTTGTAGATTTTGAAGATTAATAATGAAATTGCAAAACTTGTGATCAGCACTATTAATGGTTTCATCTTTTTTCTACAAATGTCAGAAGATGAGTTTATCAAAACAATGAACCCAAGTTAAGAAATTCGTTTTCGGATTCTACTCAATGCTTGCGGAGTAATCCCAATATAAGAAGCGAGATATTTTAATGGTATTTCTCTAATGAGATGCGGTTGATCTGTGAATAACTTTAGATATCTCTCTTCTGCAGTTTCGTTTAGCAGAGATTGCTCTCTTTGTGATTTGGTAAGAAATAGGTTTTCTGCTGTTATTCTTCCTATAGTATGGCCAATTTCTGTTCGTTTATATATGTCTTGTAAATCATCAAACGTTAATCTCCAAAGTGTTGTTTCTGTTAAGGTTTCTGTCTGATAAGTACTTGGTGCTTGAGTTAGAAATGAATCGTAGGCACTCATGAATTGGCCTTTAAAGCAAAATCCAAACGTTAGGTCATTTTCTTCTCTGGGAATAAAAAGTCTAATAGATCCTTTCTCTATGAAATTAAGATAGTTTTCTGTTTCTCCAATTTTTAAAAGTGTTTCTCTTTTTTTGTAAT
Organism: Aquimarina sp. Aq78; assembly: GCF_900299525.1. Taxonomy (GTDB): domain Bacteria; phylum Bacteroidota; class Bacteroidia; order Flavobacteriales; family Flavobacteriaceae; genus Aquimarina. The sequence goes on from NZ_OMKA01000007.1 coordinate 11,770, forward strand.
TATTTTTTTTGAGTTTGGAAGAAAATATTTCCCAATCTTTATCACTTAGTTTAACTATTTGCTCGAAATACTCTCTTATTTGATTCATTAATATCTTTAAACCATATGATATCTTTACAAAAAGAAATTCCAAACCAAACCGAAACGCAATACTGCATCACGTGTTGCATATCCCGGTGCAGAAAACTCGTTGTTCTGTCTAAAGGCTTCGCCAAAATTTTCGACTTTAAAAAAGATTCTCGTCTGTCGCACCTTAGCATTAAAAAAGATATCAAACTGTGGGTAACCACCTATCTCCTCGATGTTTTGAACATAAAACTCTGACAAAACAGGATCGTATGCATCTGCTTTATAACTTGTAAAGTATTTAAAGGTTACCCCTGTTTGTAAATACAATGCTTTTTTAAACCAATGATCGTGATAATACAAGCTGTTTCTGGTTGTAATTTCGGGTACATTATAAATTTGATCTCCTCCCTGAACATCCTGGTACATCACGGTATTATCAAGACCTAGTTTCCAGTATTTCAATCCCTGAGTAAGTTTTACCTTCAATACATCAATACTTTCTGGAGCTTGTAGAGGTACAATTGCAGAATTTGCATCTTTTGTAAAATAGGTGTATTTACTAATCGTAGCATAGCTCGCTTCTATCTCGGCAATTTTCCTGGCTTTGATATTAACTTGTATTTTTTGAGTTTCAGTATTATCAAAATTATTTTGCCAGTTATAGTTTACATAATCACTTTGGTAGAGTAAAAAATTATAGTTCGGAGCAACAGATTTAGAACTTATTTTAGCCCGAATACCATAGTTTTCATTGAGTTCATATCCCGCACCTGCATTAAAATAATTTCCTGTAAAATCACCAGAAACAATTGCCATTCCATCACCAAATAGCTGAAACCCTTTATAGGTATTCTTATACTCACCCCCAACAGAATATATATCTCCTTTAATACGATTGGTTATATTTATTTGAGCACCAGAACTGTTTACCTGGTTTACAATCGCATTATACCCGTAGTTATAATTAGAGCTTCCTCCTAGTACACGTATATTTCCCAGCCATTTATTTGTAAAATCCACATACACTTGGTTACTAAAATCCTCTAGAGCTACATTATCTGCAATATTTGCAGTTACATAGGACGCTCCCAAAAGATTATTAGGAGCAATTGCTGCCTGATCATATTTAAATCTCTTATCCGTAAGGTCCATAATATGTCCTACCGACAAGGCTGTAGAAGAACTATCTGTTTTTTTAAATATTGCGTATTGATGATTTAGATAAAATCGTTTTCCGAGCAATATACTTTCGGCATTTTGAAAATTAACAGATACTGATCCTCTATCAGAAAATTCACTACTTTCTCCAACAAATTCGCCTGTACCCAAATACTGATTTAACCCTTCTGCCGATAACCCTCCATTTTCTTCATTAAGCAAATCTTGTGACACAAAATGTGTGCGCACTTTATATCGCTCATTTTTGGTCGAATAACTAGCTGTAGCTCTAAAATTACCTGTACTTGTTAAAGCATGTTGGTATTTCCCTAATGACCGCACACCTTTATAAGCGATCGAAAGATTAAGTCTTGGTGAAGTATTTACTGTAAAAAAAGCATCTAATTGTTGTCCTTGTTCAAAGGTAGTTCTAAAATACAACTCGGTAAGAGGAGTAGGTACCTGATAATATACTATATCCTCGGCTTCCATAAAATTGAAATGCCTGGCCCTGGCTCCCATTAGTGGTAATACATGATCTCTTTCTTCTCGCTTGGCTAAACTATTATAGGTTTGTCCAACATTATGAATAGGAAGCAACTCAAAATCATCTCTACGTAGATAATTGAACTTATAATCCTTTTGTATCGTTAATGTCGTATCCTGATATGTCGTATCACTTTTTATTGTAATGATCTTATATTCTGTAACCGGTGGCTTCTTTTTTTTTGTCTTTGGTTGTCTTAACGATTTTCTGGGTTCTTGAGATCCATCTCCTAGATTAGAATCACCTACTCTCTCCTGGTCTCTTTGCGCCCAAATCATCGAAACCGATAACAGTGCAACTATAAATATTATGTTTTTTCTCATTAGAATGCTAAACTGTGGCAAAAATATACTTTTTTAACGAAAGTAAATGATACTCATTGCTTGTATAAATTAACTTTTTTATTGAACTCGTTATTACTTAATGATTTTAATAATATGATTCTTAATATCTCTATACAACTTAGTAAAATCACAATAAGTCTTTTTGCGATTCTTATTAGAAGACTGATCATAAAGCTATGGTGTTACATTTAATTTTTAAGAATACGTTTACCCGCATTATGCATTAGAACTTCGTTATGAGGCTTGAAACTAATAGAAAATATGACATTTTCTTAGTTTTAGCATAGCATCGCTACAGTTAAACTGAAAAATGTAGTGCAACGGTATATTTTGAAATAGTTTCAAAACGTAATAGATTTTCTAATGTATAATGCGGGTTTAGCAAGAGTACTCTTTACCATACAAATAGGTTATTTATAAAAAAGGAATACCCATTAAAATTATATTTAATGGGTATCTCAATCAATAGCATTGGGGAGAAAAGGGCAAATTCAATCCAACTTAAATCTTTCGGTTATATTAGTGTTATATTTTAGGATATCGCTTTTTCACCATTTAATTACTTACTGTATTCATATCCATACAGTATTGTTATCATTTAGATTCTATCCAGGTAACCCCATCGATACTACTCCAAACATCATTCTTATTTCCTGCATTATGCCCTGCAATAACCCACATTTTGTTATCAAAAATTACTGAAGAATGGTCTCCCCTCTCAGGAAAAGCAGCATTGTTGGTAACATTGACCCAAGTAGCACCATCGGTACTGTTCCAAACATCATTACCACCATACCCACCAATAACCCACATCTTGTTATTAAAGACTACAGCTGGAAAATTCCATGAACTTGAAAAAGCGGCATTATCTATAGCTTGTGTCCATGTAATACCATCAGCACTTGACCAAACATCTTTCTTTTCTTCTCCTCCAAGAACCCATATCTTATTATTAAAAACTACAGAGGCATGTGAAACTCTTTCTGAAAAAGGAGCGTTACCTGTAGCTTTTTTCCAGATAATACCATCTGAGCTATTCCAGACATCATTTTTAAAATCTAGATATTTCCCCCCTCCTATTACCCAAATCTTATCATTAAACACTACAGAAGCATGATGCGATCTAGCTGAAAAAGCGGCATGTTCTGTAACTTTTGTCCAGGTAATCCCGTCTGAGCTATTCCAAACATCATTCTTATAATCTGATCCATTACGACCACCTATAATCCAAATCTTATTATCAAAAACTACAGAAGTATGATGTGATCTAGCTGGAAAAGTAGAATTTGTAACCCCTATCCAATCAAGACCATCAACACTATGATAAATATCATTAGAACCCCAAGAAAACCCACCAATTACCCAGATTTTATTATTGAAAATTTCTGAAGTATGGCCGTCTCTTATGGTTAATGGATTAGGTTCTCTTGTTGTAAAGCTAAAGGTTTCACTCTCTATCACGCCATTATTACTGTCTTTGGCTATTACTTTCCAATAGTATTGGGTACGTGTACTTAATGGTTGGGTTAGTTTAAAACTAAGTTCAGTTATATTTTCTGCATATAGTATCATTAAGTTTTCTACTGATCCCAGATATAGATCATACATTACCGTATCACCATCTACATCTGTAGCAGCTTGCCAACTAAAATCAGGTACCACATCTACATTTATAGCCTTATCTGCTACCGAGATCAAAGAAAATGAAGCTGGCGGGGTGTTTGGTTTTGTTGTAAAACTAAACGTATTACTCTCTACAACTCCCTTTTTACCATCCTTAGCAATTACTTTCCAATAGTATTGGGTAACCAGGTTTAACTGATCTATTATTTTAAAATGGGTATCTTTTATATTTCCTGCATATAATTTGGGAGATTCTTCTGTACCCAGGTATAAATCATAAGTTACCGTATCACCATCTGCATCTGTAGCGGCTTCCCAGCTAAAATCAGGAAGTACCTCTACATTTACTGCTTTATCTGCTACTTCGATCAACGAGAATGCTGTGGGTGGGGTATTTGGCTCTTCTGTATTTGGTTTTGTGTTATCATCATCTTTACTGCAAGACATAAAAAGAATGCTGCATAGTAGTAGAATATAGATTAATTTAATGCTGTTATTTTTCATGATTTTAGTTTCATATTTATTTTGACTGGTCAAAATAACTAAAGTCTACGCTCACTATTGATTCAATAAACAGCTCTAATCGGTCAATTGCGTTATAAAGAAATTTCTGCAGATGATTGATGTTCAATAATCGGTCAAGATGCATCACAAATCGTTCAAAATGCTCTTATACAAATAGATACTTTTGTGACTTGAAGAATTATTATAGCTTTGATAACTTAACCACAAACCAGGTATTATACATGAGGTTATCTAATATGGTATCGTTTTTTCAAAAAGCATTACAACTTGGTGGTGATCCAAAAATGCATTCTATAGAACTGAAAAAAATTAAATTCTTTAATTTTTTTTGTTATTGTTGGTATGTCATCGCTCTTTTTTGCATTATTTATGTTGTTCAGTTTTCTTCTCAAAGCTATGAAGACAAACTAATTTTCAGCATTATTCATTTGACTTATATCATTATAATACTTGCCATACAAATAATACATAGTTTTTCATTTTTAGACACCGCCAGAGTCTTATTTATGTTCACACTAATCTCTATTGTTTTTATTTCTACCAACATTCACCCCAAAAAACAGATTTATGAATTTGATTACTTATTTATTCCCCTAAGCGTACTGCTGTTTATCGATCAAAAAAGGGTTAATTATTTTATTATCTCTCTAACTTTTATGTGTTATTTACTGCCTCACTTTTATAACGATGGAATTGATTTCCTTAAGTTGTATAAAGGCTTATTTTTTGTTGTCTTTTTTATTGTAGTTAATTACTTTAAGAATATTAATTTACAGAGTCAAAAGGTCATGAAAGAAACGAACCAAGAGTTAGATGATCTAAATAGATTTCAGTCCCAGTTTTTTATTAATATCTCGCACGAACTACGCACCCCTATTACACTTTTAAAAGGGCATATTGATGCTCTAAAAACCTTTGACGATGCAGAAATTCAATATATAGAAAAGGGGATGGATCGGCAAGTGCAGAAAATAACGACTATGATAAATGATGTTTTAGATTTGGCTAAAATGGAATCTAAAAACTTCAACTTAAGATCAAAACCCATAAATATCTCACAATTATTAGAAAGAATCTCTCTGAATTTTGCTCCTCTTTTTAAACAAAAAGAGATTCGTTTTACTATACAGCAACATAAAAAGACATATAGAACAATGGGAGATCCTATGCTTCTGGAAAGAGCTTTTAATAATATTATTATTAATGCTATAAAGTATACAGATAAAGGTGGAGAAATAAGCATCAAGATTCAACAAAAAGCAGGCAATCTTAACATTTTTATTAAAGACACAGGAATAGGTATTTCTAAAAAAGATCAGGAAAAAATATTTAATAAATTCTATCAAGCCGATAACGACATCAACAGTGCCGGCGGAAGCGGTGTAGGGCTTGCATTCTGTAATCAAATCATAGAACTTCACAAAGGAAAAATAACGGTAAAAAGTACTTTAGGCCAAGGAGCTCGTTTTAAAATCTCTCTACCCGCAATAGAACATCTAGAACCTATCGATTCCTTAGAAGAAACCATTACTACCACTGGTCAATCCTTATTTAAACAAAATGAAAACGAAATAATAAAAGGAGTGTTTTTGTTGGTAGATGACCATAAAGAAATGCGAGATTACCTTAAACAATTATTACACCCTTGTTTTTGTTTAGAAGCCGAAAATGGTATCGAAGCGCTAGAGATGTTAGAAAAAGAATCTGTAGATTGTATTATAACAGATTATATGATGCCCAAAATGGATGGTTTAGAGTTTATACAAACCCTCAAAAAGAAACAAATACATATTCCAACAATGATGTTAACAGCCCGCGGTAGCACAAAAAGCAAACTAGAAGTGCTCCGTCTGGGTATTGATGATTATCTACAAAAACCATTTGAAAAGGAAGAGCTATTGATACGTATCAAAAACATACTTGCTAATCAAAAATCTAAATTAAATTATATAAAGAACACAAAGACTACTGCACCTGAAAGTGAAAACATTACAAATTGGCTGTTATTAATAAAAAACTATGTGTATCAAGAATGTAGTACTCCTCACTTTAACCAGGAAAGTATTGTAAATCATTTTCATATTTCTAAAAGTTCGTTTTATAGAAAAATTAAAAGTGAAACCGGTCTGACGCCTAATGAATTTATCACAGAGATAAAACTACAAAAAGCCCGAAATATCATAGAAAACGATACAGAAGTATCTGTAAAGAAATTAGCTTTAGAAGTGGGTTTTTCACATACTTCTTATTTTAGTAAGCTATTTTACAAAAGATTTGGTTGTCAACCTCATCAAATGGGAAATGCTGAATAATATCATTTCTCAAGATTCTTACGACCGGTTCAAAAACAAGAATTAGGATAAAAAAACTCCACCAGTGATGTAAACTGATGGAGTTACAACCGAAGAGAGACAACTCATATCCTCCTCATTTTGAATACAACTCTGAATTTCTTTTAAAATTTACAAGGCAATAAATTCGTTTAAACGAGTTTATTTGATCTTTTCTATAATAACGGTCTCCTCTGTACAATTTTCTACACGGCTGTAAATTTTTACTATAAGGTAATCATAGTTATCTTGGTCATTAGAAGAAGGAGTCCTCTTATACTGCCTAGTTTCGCCGGGTTTTATAATAGCATCAATGCCGAAAGACACCAAAGACCCACCAGCTGCTACATCATCGTTATTGCCAAATTGATCATCTTTTGAGAGATAGTTTTGTACGCTAACATTAGTTAGATCTATATAGCCATCTCCTGTATTATTCATATCCATTTCATATGTTAACTCATTAGTATCTGTTATCTTAAAATTAGTAACCGTGAGTTTGCCAAAATCTTCGCAAGACATTGCATCACCAATATAGGTAAATAAAGGAGTAGTCTCAAAAGTGACACCTTTTACCGTTACCACAACTGGCCCTGTAGTTGCATCTGGCGCAATTACTGTAATACTTTTAATAGAAGCATGTTTTACTATTGCTTCAACACCATTAAAAGTAACCTTATTTTCTTCTTTAATCTCACTAAAACCATTTCCTTTAATCCAAATATTCGTACCTACAAACCCTTCAGTAATGGATAAGGAAGCTACATCTATGGCCTGATCTGTTGTAAAACTAAAGATTCCACTTTCAGCTGTACCATTGTTGCCATCTTTGGCAATGACTTTCCAATAGTATTGGGTAGTTTCGCTTAACTCTTCTGTTGCTTCAAATTGTGTATCTTTTATATTTTCTTTATATAATTTGGGGTTTTCTTCTGCACCCAAATACAGATCATATGTTACTGTATCACCATCTGGATCTGTAGCGGCTTGCCAACTAAAGGTAGGAAGTAACTCTACATCTTCAGTTTTATCTGCAACCGCAATCAATGAGAATGCTGCTGGTGGGGTATTTAGCTTTTCTGTGTTTGGCTTTGTATTATCATCATCGTTACTACAAGACAAAAAGAGGATACTACATAGCAGTAGATTACATAGTATTTTAATACTGTTGTTTTTCATAGTTTTAATTTTCACATTATTTGACGTGTCAAAATAACTAAAACCTACTCTCACTATTGATTCAATCAACATCACAAATCAGTCAATTACGCTATAAAAACCTTTTTACTATTGACTGATATGCAATAATTGAGTAAAAAGAAAAAAAAACCATTTGTGAAATTAGCCCTGTAATAATTAGAGTTATAAAAGAAATGCTCATTAAAATCACATTAATGAGCATTCTGGTCAATAGTATTGGGGGGAAGAGGACAAATTTAATCCAATTTAGGTATTTTGGTTATAATACTGCTTAGTTACATATGGTTTTATAAGTAACACTATCATCTTTTCCCCATTCGCTTAAATAGGTAGCTGCAGGATCATCTACCTGGATACAGTTTAATAAGGAATTGTTTTGTGTAGAAACCTTCATATTAGCATTATTGCCATTTTTTACATTTAAACTAGATAATTGATTCGCACCACAATATAGCGTTACTAAAGCTGTGTTGTTGCTTACATCTAAACTACTCAATTCATTTGCCCAGCAATCTAGAAGCACTAAAGCTGTGTTGTTACTTACATCTAAGCTAGATAATTGATTTCTATGACAATGTAGATATTCTAAAGCTGTGTTATTGCTCACATCTAAGCTACTTAATTGATTAGTGTGGCACCATAGTTTTTCTAAAGCTGTATTGTTACTTACATCTAAACTACTTAATTGATTATTATAAAAATGTAGACGTTTTAAAGCTGTGTTCTTACTTACATCTATACTAGATAATTGATTACTGTGGCACCATAGTTCTTCTAAAGCTGTGTTGTTACTTACATCTAAACTACTCAATTGATTTGCCCAGCAATCTAGAACCACTAAAGCTGTGTTGTTAGCTACATCTAAGCTAGACAATTGATTTCTATAACAAGATAGCTCTACTAAAGCTGTGTTGTTACTTACATCTAAACTACTCAATTGATTTCTATAACAAGATAGCTCTACTAAAGCTGTGTTATTGCTTACATCTATACTACTTAATGGATTATAACTACAATTTAGACGTTTTAAAGTTATGTTCTTACTTACATCTATACTAGATAATCGATTACCAGAACAATATAGAGCTACTAAAGCTGTGTTGTTACTTACATCTAAACTACTCAATCGATTACCAGAACAAGATAGATGCCTTAAAGCTGTGTTGTTACTTACATCTAAACTACTCAATTGATTTACCCAGCAATATAATCTTTCTAAAGCTGTGTTGTTACTTACATCTAAACTACTCAATTGATTATAATCACAATGTAGAACTTCTAAAGCTGCGCTGTTACTTACATCTAAATTAGATAATTGATTTTCTGAACAGTCTAACTCAACCAAACTAGTAAAATACTCGATACCTGATACATTGCTAATGTCTTTTGATATGATATCCAAGCTTTCAACCACTTTTGCTTCCTCTATAGATATTTCATTGTCATCATTGGTATCAATTTTTGGATCATAAGACAATAACGCTTTCTTAAAATTGGCATCCGAAAAAATAATGATGTTAGAAATTGTAATTTCTATTGAAGCTTCTTTAATAATCTCACCATTCTTTACCACAGCAGTAGCCGTTAGTTTAGGATTGACCTCATAATCAAATTTGCTACCATCTTTTACGGTAAGTTTCCCTGTTTTAGAATCAATGGCAATAGCATCTTCGGGGTTTTGGGTTTTTATACTATACACCAACTCCCCTTGATTGGTCGTGGCTTCTATTTTACCCAGTTCTTCACCTGTTTGAAGATTATCTTTGATGGTTGCTAAAAAGTCTTTAACGGTAACGGTTGTAACCACACCCACAGAGTTATCATCTTTACTACAAGACACAAAGAGAATACTACATAACAGTATATTGTATAGTATTATAATATTATTTTTTTTCATCGTTTTAATTTTTATATTATTTGATGAGTCAAAATAACTACAATCCACTATCATTATTGATTCAATATGCAGCACTAATCGATCAATTATGCTATAAAAACTTGTGCAGATAACCGGTACGCAATAATCGGTCAGGAGGTATCACAAATCGTTTAAAACACTTATATATAATATAAACAGATACTTTTGTGACTTGAAGAATATTAGGAGGCATTAGTGGTTTTTGGTGTCTTTTTTCATGGGTAACTTGCCTCTATAGACTATGGTATAGCTACCATCTCAGGTTACTAATTTTAAAAAATAGTTTTTAGGTATTCTATGCATACTGTATCTTCGTATTATGCTTACATTAAAACTAAATCCTGATCTTCTCGAATGCGGTACTGATGAAGCCGGCCGGGGATGCCTGGCAGGTCCTGTCACAGCAGCTGCGGTAATTTTACCAGATGATTTCAATAATTCGATTCTTAACGATTCAAAACAACTTACCGAAGCCAAAAGAAATCTATTAAAACCTATAATAGAAGACTCCTCTTTGACCTATGGTGTGACACATATTTTTATGGAAGAGATTGATGAGATTAATATTTTAAATGCTTCAATTCTAGCTATGCAAAGATCAATCGAGCAATTAAAACCTCAACCAGAACATATCATTGTAGACGGAAATAGGTTTAAGCCATATCATAATATACCCTATACTTGCGTTATTAAGGGAGACGGAAAATATTTAAACATTGCAGCAGCCTCTGTATTGGCAAAAACATATCGTGATGAGTTTATGGAAAAAATACATGAAGAGTTCCCTATGTACAACTGGAAAAAGAATAAAGGATATCCAACAGTAGAACATCGAGATGCCATTCGTAAATATGGTATTACCAAATATCACAGGAAAAGCTTTAGGTTATTACCAGAACAACTTACACTAGATCTTAAATAATTATATCTTTGACGCTTACGGGAGAAAAACTCCAATTATATTTCGATCATTAAACAAGAATATCTATTTTGCAAACCAGGAAATTGAACTTTTTTATTTTGATAACTGAATTCAGGAATACAAAACGCATCGGCATAATGAAAAAAATAGTTGCAGTTCTCTTAGTTTTTATTGCTATTTCTTGTGACGATACATCGAAAAAATCAAATTCTTTACTGGATCATATTCCAAGAGATACCCAAATCATTATAAAAATTAATGACCTTGATGGTGCTACCAGTAAATTAAGGGATAATAATTTTATCAAAAACAATAATCAGATCGCTTTTTTTGAATACTTCAAAAACTTGTCTATCCTAGATCAAACTCATAAAACTGAAAGTATATTATGTTTCTCTCCACTAGGAAAAAACGATTATGAATATACTTATATTTCAAAATTTGACCCTTCTGTAATCAATGCCGATTCACTGAACACAAAACAGATTGAAACTATAAATTATTCTGAGAATACCATTTATAAAGTTACATCAAAAGGAAAATCATTTTTTGCTACCCGACAAGATAGTCTGCTTATCGCCTCTTCGTCTCAATTATTGATCGAAAATGCAATACGAATGCAAGCTGCTCCAATTCCTATTGATAAAGATTTACAAAAAGTATATGAAGTTTCTGGTACCGAGAATACACTATCTGTGCTGGTCAATGGAAAAAAACTACAAAACATCCACAACACTTTGTTGCCTAATACAGATCTGGAAAGTTTGAAAAATTTTAGCGGTTGGATATCTGCAGATGCTACTATAGGACAAGATGCAATGTACCTGGATGGCATTGCTATAGAAAAAGATTCGCTATCCAGTACCATTGGGATTTTTGATAACACTATCGCTCAAGAAAATAAGATTTCGAAAGTTACACCTGTTACCGCAAAAGGGTTTATCTCTTATACTTATGATGATTTTGATGTATTGAAAAAAAATCTATCTATGGCACAGGACAGGGAGTTAGAAGATATCCCTGGAGATCTTGATGATATATTATCAGGTGTTTCTGAAATAGGCATGATTTTTCTGGACAAAGAAAACATATTAGTTCTAAACTCTCTAAGTCCCGAAACTGCTCAAGAAAGTTTGGCAGGAGACAAAATAGATACCTATAGAAATACACCAATATACAGTTATAAAAGTTCCTCTACTTTTTCTCAAGTCCTTAATCCTTTGGTTAGCGATTTTGATGCCAAGTATTATTTTGTTCGGGATGATTTTATCATTTTCGGATCTTCTACCAAGGCTCTTAGAGATGTTATTGCCAATATCCTGAATCAGACATTACTCCATGATCAAGAGTATTACAAAGCAACTATAAAAGATTTATCTGATGAATCTTCGATATTAATAGCAGGTAATATCAAAAACATAAAAGAATATATATCTGAAAATGTTGAAGAAGAATATTCATCACAATGGGAAGCTCTTAAAAATAAAGGATATCAAATAGGAATAGTACAGGTTATAAAAGAAAATGATTTTGCTCATGTACATAGCATCTTACAAAAAAACAGAGCTAAAGGGGCGGCAACATCTGTGATGCAAACTGCATCAACCACTTTAGAGAACAAGGTACTAACCAAACCCATTCTTGTTAAAAACCACAGAACCAAAGGCATGGATGTAGCAGTACAGGACATCGAAAACAACCTATATCTAATTTCTGATAAAGGTGCCATTTTCTGGAAAAAACAAATCGATGGTGAAATACTCGGCGATATTCAACAAATAGATATCTACAAAAATGGCAGATATCAACTATTATTTAGTACTGCTAATACCATGTACCTGATTGATCGTGATGGAAAAGATGTAAAACCATATCCTAAGACATTTGAAAAACCAATTACACAACCACTCGCACTATTTGATTATGATAAAAGCAAACGTTATCGTATTGTTATTACCCAGGGTAATGAAATAAAAATGTTTGATGCTGAAGCAAAAGCTGTAACTGGATTTAGGTTTAAAAACACAGAAACAGATCTTATTTTACCGCCGAAACATATTAGAATTGGAACCAAAGATTATATTTTACTTTCCGAAAAAAATGGAAAGTTAACGATCCTAGATCGACTAGGTAAACCACGAGTTAATGTAAAAGAAAAAGTTGATTTTTCTAAAAACGAATGGTATCAATATCTAAACAAATTTACATCCACCACCAAAAGCGGAAAATTAATTCAAGTACAAAATGATGGTAATGCTGTAGAACAAAATCTAAGTTTACACGAGGATAATAGAATGGTAGCTACCAATAAGACCTTGGTTACTTTTTCTGAAAATAAACTTACCATAAAAGGCAAAACCCTTGAACTCGATTTTGGAGTATACACAGAACCTAAACTTTATTTTATTAATAATAAGATTTATGTTACCATTACAGATATACAAGCCAAAAAAGTATACTTATACGATAGCAATGCAGAGTTATTTCCTAATTTCCCGGTATATGGTAATTCTGTACTAAGTTTAGGCAATATGGATAAAGATCCTAATCTAGAATTTGTAGTTCAGGGAGAAGAAAATGGCGTGCTCATCTACCAAATAAATTAATCCATTGTTAAAAAAATAACAATAGTAGAAAATCCAAAATTTAGATTTTGGATTTTCTACTCACAGAACTCATTTTACACATAAAACCATAACACATAAGGCTTTACTAATTCTCCCTATACTACTTTAAAGAAATAAACTAATATATTCTCCTTAACATTAAATTAAGATTTCATGTAAATTATTATTATTTTATGTTAAATATCATTTTGAAGGCACTAAATTTCATTATTAGGAGTTGTACAGCCAACGACACAAATTTACTAACACAAACCAAACTCAATTATGAAAACAAGTATTTTTAACAAAATACTGGTACTCACGTTTTTACTCGTGAGTATTAGTGTTAATGCACAACTATGGAGTCCCATATCTCCTGCAAAAGCACAAGCCAAATCCAAAGAGCTTAGAAAAACAACTCCAACTAAGTATCAACTATTTAATTTAAACACTACAGAGTTAAGATCTATCTTGCAACGTACACCATCAAGGGTACAGCAAAAAAGTTCAAGTATTGTAATCCAACTCCCAACTGCAAAAGGAGTATTACAAAAATTTAGAATTCTTGAAGCTTCTGTTCTTGAAGAAGGACTAGCAAAACGATTTCCCAGTATCCAATCTTTTGTTGGTTATGGGATTGATGACCCTACATCTATTGCCAGATTTAGTTTTTCTAAAATTGGTTTACACGCCATGATAACTTCAGGAAATCATTCAACTATTTACATCGATCCATATACAAAAGATAAAGGAAGTTATATCTGTTATGCTAAAGCAGACTTACCTGCAGATCCTAATAGTTTTGAATGTCTTGTTGAAGAAAACGTTAAATCAAACTTTTCTAATCAGCAATTCAATGCTTTAAAAAATGCTAATGACGGTAAGTTAAGAACATTTAGACTAGCTATCGCATGTACTGGGGAATATTCACAATTTCATATAAACAACCAAGGAATAAGTTCGGGTGCTTCTGATCAGGTAAAAAAAGAAGCTGTACTTTCTGCTGTAAATACTACTATGACTAGAGTAAATGGTATTTTTGAAAGAGACCTTGCTTTAACCATGGTATTGGTAAATAATAATACAGATATTATTTTTCTAGATGCAAATACTGACAACTTAAGTAACAGTAATGCTGGTGCATTAATCAATGAAAGTCAGACTGTTTGTGACAATGCAATAGGTTTTAACAATTATGACATTGGACATGCATTTAGCACAGGAGGAGGAGGATTGGCGCAGCTTAGATCTCCTTGTACAAACTCTAAAGCACGAGGAATCACAGGAAGTGGTCGCCCTATCGGAGATGCATATGATGTAGATTATGTTGCCCATGAAATGGGACATCAATATGGTGGAAATCACACTCAAAATAATAGTTGCCAGAGATCTAATGCATCTGTAGAGCCAGGAAGTGCTTCTACGATTATGGGGTATGCTGGTATTTGTACTCCAAACGTACAAAATAATAGTGATGCTTATTTTCATGCAATCAGTATCCAGGAAATGTGGCAGAATATTTCACAGGGAAACAGTACATGTGGTGCTCAAAGTAATACTGGTAATGCTGCTCCTACTGCCAATGCAGGACAGGATTACACCATCCCGGCTTCGACTCCATTTGTATTAAAAGGTAATGGATCTGATGCTAATTCGGGGAATAATCTTACCTATTGCTGGGAGCAAATGGATGCACAACCTGCAACCATGCCACCTGTTGCTACGTCGACAAACGGTCCTGCTTTTAGATCTTTGACTCCAAATGCATCACCCGACAGATATATGCCAGCATTACCTACAGTTATTTCTGGACAAACGTCTTCTACCTGGGAGGTTGTTCCTTCTGTAAGCAGAACAATGAATTTTAGACTTACCGTAAGAGATAATGCATCTGGTGGTGCTAGTAGTGCCAGCGACGATTCAAAAATAACAGTTGCAGGTGCAGCTGGGCCTTTTGTCGTTAATGCACCCAATACTAATGTTAACTGGGCTTCGGGATCTACACAAACCGTTACCTGGGATGTAGCAGGAACAACTGCTAATGGTATTAATGCTGCAAACGTAGATATTTTACTATCTACCGATGGAGGAAATACGTATACAACAACAATTGCTTCTGCAGTACCTAATGATGGTTCTCATAGCATCACTGTTCCAAATGCTGTAGGAACACAGAACAGAATAATGGTTCGAGGATCCGGAAACATTTTCTATGATATTTCTAATGCTAATTTTGAAATCTCTGGAGGAACTGGTGGAGATACTCAGGCACCAACAACTCCTGATGGTTTAGCTGCTTCAAATATCACACAAACTACTGTTGATCTTAACTGGAATGCTGCTACAGATAATGTGGGAGTTACAGGATATGATATCTATCAAGGGAATACTGTAATTACAACAGTAACCTCTACTTCGCACCAGGTTACCGGGTTAACAGCTAATACATCATATAGTTTTAGAATAAAAGCTAAGGATGCAGCAGGTAATGAATCTAATTTCAGTAATACTGCCAATGCTACTACGCTCTCGCAACCAGACACTCAGGCACCAACAACTCCTGCTAATTTAGCAGCTTCTAATATTACAAAGACGACTGTTGATCTTTCCTGGGATGCTTCTACTGATAATGTAGGTGTTAGCGGATATGATGTTTATAGAGGTACTACAGTGATCACAACCGTTACTACTACTTCTTATCAGGCTACTGGATTATCACCAGATACTGCATATGACTTTAGTGTTAAGGCAAAAGATGCTTCGGGTAACGAATCTAGCGCCAGTAATACTGTAAATATTACGACTCTTCCAGATACAGGAGGTTCTTCTTGTACCGGAGAGATTTCATCATTCCCATATACCGAAGGGTTCGAAAATACTCTTGGAGCATGGAAACAGGCAACTGGAGATGATTTTAACTGGACTGTAGACGCTAACGGAACTCCATCAAGAAACACTGGACCTTCTAGTGCTGTAGAAGGAGCTTATTATGTATATATGGAATCGTCTACACCTAATTACTCAACCAAAAGAGCGATTCTTAATTCTCCTTGTTTTGATTTGACGGCTCAAACAAAAGCTAATTTCTCATTTAAGTATCATATGTATGGTGCTTCGACTATGGGTAGCTTAGCATTAGAAGCGAGTAATGACAATGGTGCTACATGGACTTCAGTTTGGTCTAAATCAGGAAATCAAGGAAATTCATGGCAACCGGCAACTGTAGATTTAAGTGCATACTTAGGTGCTACTGTACAATTACGTTTTAATGGTGTTACAGGTACTACCTGGCAAGGTGATATGGCAATAGATGATGTGAGTCTAAGCGAAGGAGGATCACAAACCACCTGTACAGATGTACTATTAACTCTTAATTTTGATAATTACCCACAAGAGACAAGCTGGCAAATTGCTGATAGTAACAATCAAGTTGTTGCGTCTGGAGGAACATATGATACTCAGCCTGATGGATCAACATTAACAATCACAGAGTGCTTAGAACCAGGAACTTATACTTTTACACTTAATGATACGTATGGTGATGGAATTTGCTGTGCATATGGTAATGGTTCCTATACACTTACATCAGAAGGAACTACAATAGCCTCTGGAGGATCTTTTGGAACTTCTGAAGCTACAACATTTACAATCGGTAGTCCTTCTGCAAGATCATTAGTAACCATTGATGGTACAATCACTACAAAACAACTAGAAATATCTGCATTCCCTAATCCAGTAGGAAAAGATCGTTTACTAAATGTAATCGTTTCTAAAAAAGATACTTCATATGAGATTGTAAGTATTCTTGGAAAAATCGTAATGAAGGGTAAATTAGTACAAAAAACAATCAATACCAGTGCATTACCATCGGGATTATATATTTTAAAACTTAACCCTGGAGGTGAAGGTAAATACAAATCTTTTCAATTTGTACAAGAGTAATATTCGATAATAGTTAATTATGGTAAGCGATGTATTGAGAAATACATCGCTTACTTTTTTAAAGCCAAATCCGGGTTAAAGTTTTATTTTTTCTTTAATGGTAAAGATTTTGTGAGAAACTTCAGGTATTCTAAACGATACATCAATATTGATTTCGTCTTTTGATTTTTGAAGCTCCAGATTTCCATCTTTAACTTTATAATATCCTGCCTCTCCTCTACAAAAACAGTGTTTTCCAAAAAGTAAATGTACCTGCTCTAACTTCTCCCCCTCTAAGTTTAGAGCCTCTGTAGTTTTATTGATTTCAAAATGTATTGTTTCAGAATAATCCCCATCTGCAGTACCTTCAGGTCCTTTGATTAAAAATTTAAATTCGATAACAATCCCATCTCCTTTTTCGATAACCGGGTAATATCTACCTGTGGTATCTTTTTTTAGTACCATCGAAGAATTCTTATGAAGTTTGATACTACAGTTTCCGCCTTCCGGGCAATGCTTCTTATCATTTTGATGTTCAGAAACAACCGCTATTTCTTTTGAAGAATCGACTGTATTTTGAGTTTTACATGCGCATACCAGCGTAAGAACACTAAGAAAAGTATATACCTTCATTTCTAATTATAATTTTAATCTTTTCTTTTGTAAAAAGATCAGATTGTTATTATGAAGTAGTTTAAACTTTTTTCAATTGGCTCCAAAACGCTCCTTTTCACCACTATTTTGTCTTTTTATTACTTCATAGCAATACTATGAAGTGCAAAAAAGTCTTCAATATGAATAAAAACTAACTGTTTTTCACTTCAATCAAAAAAGTTTAAACTACTTCTGTATATAAAAACCCAGGATTAACTTTTTTAGTATGAAAAACTGAAGATTTAAATTTTGGTTTTTTGTTTTACAAATTCTGCTTCAAAAAGTGTTTTAAAATGCTTTAGCAGCTTTTCTTTAACCTCATCTACATTTACATGATCTACTCCTAATTCGACTTGTAATGATGTAACTGTTTTGTCTTTAATCCCGCAAGGAATAATATGATCAAAATACCCCAGATTAGCATTAATATTTAATGCAAAACCATGCATCGTAACCCAGCGACTGGCACGAACTCCCATAGCACAGATTTTACGAGCAAATGGAGTACCCACATCAATCCATACTCCGGTTTCTCCTTCACTTCTTGTGGCATTAATATCATATTCTGCCAAAGTGAGGATAACCATTTCCTCGAGAAAACGAAGATACTTATGGATATCGGTAAAGAAATTATCGAGGTCAAGAATTGGATACCCTACAATTTGCCCAGGGCCATGATAGGTGATATCTCCCCCTCTATTGATTTTATAAAATGTAGCTTCTTTTTCTTTTAATTGCTCTTCTGATAATAACAGATTGCTAATATCACCACTTTTACCTAAAGTATATACATGTGGATGTTCTACAAAAAGAAAATAATTTGGTGTACTAAGCCCAGCATCTTCTCTTCGGTTTTTGATTTTTATATCCAAAATCTCTTTAAAAAGAGCTTCTTGATACTCCCAGGTTTCTTTATAATCTTTACGGCCAATATCCTGGAGTTGAATTCTTTTATTCATAGTTCACAAAGATACATCATAAAAAAAAGTGAAACGATAATTTTTTAATTTTCCAGTTCTACTTCGACATCCAATATCTTAGGGTTTTCCATAAGTTCGATAAACCCGACTTCGAGTACAAAACTCTTCATATCCAGACTAAATGTGGCTTTATCTGATGACATTTTTATTATTTTTCGCGGAAAAGTATACTTCAATTTATATTTAGAACTAGCTAAAAACATTCGGGCTTTCTCTAAGCTATCCATACTTTTTTTCACCTTCTCTTCATCAATAATCTCTGTAATCCTACTAAACTTATTGTTTTTAAAACTATATTTCACTTTGGTCCCTCCTTCTTCAGACATCATAGTTTCTAAGGGGTTTATTTTACCTGTCCCTGAACCTTTATTTGCTTCTCCTACAGCCATAGAAATTTTAAAATCACCAAATACATCTCCTAATTCTGAAACATCTTTAAAGTTCCTATACATGTCCATATTCATTTCTTGAGCTTCAGAATTTACGACCATATGCATTTCATAATCTTTTAATCTCTGCAATCTTTCCTGCATCTCCTTTGATAATTTGGAAATACTATCTTTATGTTCTTCTAAAAAATCTTTAAAAACTACTAATGAATCAACATTTTCTTTTTTCTTTTCTGAAACCTGCCCTTCTCCCATTTTCATAAGCTCTGATCCATCAAAGTTTATGGTAATTTTCCCTGTTCCATTTTCATTCAGGTTCAAATTCTCTGAAAATTGACATCCTACTATAAGTAAAGATGATACTATAGTTAACACACAAAGACTAAATCTTTTCATATATTTTTATTATTTATTTATACTAGAACAACTATATAACAAATCTATTTTTTTATTAAAAACTATAGATCGCATTTAGCCTTTCCACACACTCATGATCTGTGATGTAAAAGTAAATGAAATATTATAAAGTATTCAAAATAATGAGCTCTGAGTTAAGAATAAGTAATCTTTTGCTTAAAAACCGTATTTATTATTTTCACGTTTCTTTTTTTTGTATTTTACCTAGTATTTTAAAACAATCGTAGAATTATTTTTGTCTTTCAGTTTAAATATTGTAATTCTTTCTTCACACAAACAACCTAGAGAAATTCTATAGTTGAAAGTATATTATAATCATAAAATGAAAAAACAATTACATATATATGTGCTATTATTTTCTATTTCTTGTATAGGGTTTGCACAAAGTGGCCCTGGAGGAGTAGGAACGTCTGATGGTACTTCTTCTTTAAGAGTATGGTTAAAATCGGATGATATAGATGCTGATGGCGATAGTACCGATAACCCTATTAATGGAACTGCAGTTTCTACCTGGTCTGATAACAGTGGTAATGCCAATAATTTTACCCAGGCAGGAGCAAATCGGCCAACTTACAATACAACAGGAACTTTTAATGCTGTTAATTTTAATTCTGGCCTGGCTGCTGCACAATTTATGAACGGTACCATAACAGGGTCTTTTGCTAATGCAAGTGCTTATTTTGTAATAAACCCTGTTAATACCGGTAATTCTCATTCATTATTTGATAATACAACTGCTTCTTTACGAGTAGAACAATGGTTTAATACGAGTAGAGTTGGTTTTACTCGTTATGGTGTTGCAGATTATACTACCACAATAGCTTCTCCATTTGGTCTAAACAGTATAATATCATACCATAAAGCAGGAGGATCAACAAATCTTAATGTAAGAGTGAATGCGGCGACTCAAGTTTTAAATATAGGCTCTACTACTGCAGGTATTCCTTATGATAGAATTGGTAGAAATTCTAACGGTGCTGATGAAGCAAGTGGGGATTTTTTAGAAATATTACTGTATAACAATAGTCTTAATACTGCACAAACTATCATTGTAGACAACTACTTAAGTGCCAAATATGGAAGTATTCTAATCCCCATAAATGTGTATAATGAAGATGATATAGCTGCGGGAAATTATGACCATGATGTTGCGGGAATAGGAAGAATTGATGCGGCTAATCTCCATAATGACTCTCAAGGAACCGGTATCATAAGGATATTAAATCCATCTGGATTGGGCAATAATGAGTTCCTGATGTGGGGACATGATAATGGAGATCTACTTTTAAACAATGTAACAGATATTCCCACCAGCATACAATCGAGGTTAGATCGAGTATGGAGAGTAAGTGAAGTTAGTACATTAGGAGCACCTGTCGATGTAGGAAGTATTGATGTTAGGTTTGACCTAACGGGACTTAGTGGTATTGCTACACCTTATTTAATGCTTCTGGTAGATACCGATAATGATGGTTTGTTTAATGATGAAACTCCGATTTATGGAGCTACATCCCTGGGTGGTAATATTTATAGCTTTACAGGAATAACGGCATTATCAGATAATGTAAGGTTTACTCTGGCAACGGCTGTACGCAAGGTGATAACCAATAGAAATATTACATATCGAGCTAATAGAAACTAAAGAAATAATCTACTACAAAAAGTTAAAAACCATTTATTTATTCACGTCCTGCAGTACCCACTCAAGTTCTTTGTCTATTCCTTTTTCTGATTCGATATAAACATCTGGTTTAATCCCAAAACCATCGGGTTCTACAGTATGAGGTGCATTTATTTTCATTAACCCTACTCTCATATTTATCTTAGAATTAGGAAGTTCTACATATGCAAAAAAACCTGCGATAGTACCGTTATAGGCTCCGCCTGTTTCTTCTCCTACAAAAGTAGCGCGTTTGGTGGCTTTTAGATGAGTAGATAAAATACTACTCGCAGAGAAGCTTTCACCATCTATTAATACATAAATTTTACCGGTATACGAATTTGATTTAGGATTTCTGAGTTTACTATATTTAAATTTAAAATAAGGATCTCCATTTTCTTTTTTGACCTTAAAAAACTGGTATGTGGTTAATACCGGGGAGAATAATATAGCTCCGGTTTTTCCGATCCAGGATTTAGTATGAAAAAGCGGATATAAGAAACTTAGCCGCTTGGTCATTTTTGCCTCTTCAATAAACACATACTCTTTATCGGTTAAATAAGAATAGAGCTCTTCAATTTCTGCTAATCTACCTCCCAGATTTCCTCTTAAGTCTATAATGAGGTTTTTACTAGTTGCAGAATCTATTTTTGAGAAGCTTTCTTCATAAAAATCCTTATAATTTCCATTCGTAAAACTTCTTATTTTTATATAAGCAATAGCAGAAGTACTATCTGTTGTTATAAATTTAAAATTTCTATTATACTCTTTTTTGTATGTATCAAAGCCATATTTATTGTGCTGTTTACGCACCGCTTTATTCTTTTTCCTTGCTATTTTTTTATCTGCTTTGCTTTGTTTTTCTACTGGTACAGTTATGGTGTCTTTTTTTACAGTTTTTTTCTTTTTACTATATCCGGCATGTACATAACGAGAATAAATACTATCCCCAGTTTTTAACTTCACTAGCACGCTATCTTTTTGCTGATGTGTTCTGGCATAAAACACTCCAAAACCATGACCAATATATTTTGGGATAAATGTTCTATTATAACCATCTCCCGTATGTAGTTTTTGAAAAGATAACAATAGGTCGCTTGTTTTCTCATGATCAACACTCAATATCTCTGAACCCACTGCGAGGGTATCTTTTTTCTCATAATTCTTTTCGACATACACCTTATTGTCAACACTATGAAAAGCTAATGACTTAAAAGGATAGCTTCTTCTACCTTTTATTTTTTTCTCTTTTCTTGTTTGTTTTTTATAAGGAGGATAGATCGCTGTATGTCCCTGTCGTATACTAGCAATTACCGGTGCTAATCGTTTATAAAATGCAATGCTGGATATAGGTTTCTTTATATTTTTCTTTAGTGCGCTTATTTTTTCATCCAATGAATCCTTACTTATGTACCAATATAAATCCGGATGTAGTTTTTGTAATTTATGATATATAAAATCTATATCATCGTGTATTTCTTCTGGACTATGGAGTTCGCTAATTTGTTGATTATACTTTTTAACTGAAGAACAAGCTGTTAACGAGAGTACTAATACATACAAAAATAACTTTCTAATCATAAAGACTTGATTTTGGATTTGAATTTATACCACCAAATGCATGCCACAATTATTGCGTTATGGATTCATCACAATAATTCTGTTTTTTTACTGCGTTATTTGCTTTCTGTAGAAAAGTCAGAAGAGTTTTCTGTCATTTTGGATTATTAAGTATAACCAATGCTGCTATTACTCCTGGCACCCAACCGCAAATAGTTAACAACAATACTATTACGACAGATCCACAACCTTTATCTAATATTGATAACGGTGGAAAAAAAATAGCCAATATAACTCTCCAGATACTCATAGTTTGTAATGTAAAATAAATTAAATGTTATACTTATAAGTAGACGACAATTTTATTATGTTACAATATTACTGTAAAATTAATTTCTATATTTTTAACTTGGCTTGAAAATTAAAAACAATGAAACAAGCAATAACAAGTTTTGAAAATATTTAAATGCATGAAATTACCATTTCTAATACTATACTTTATCGTATTGATCAGTCCCAAAATACTTTTGGCGCAATATGAATTTTCTGGTTATGTCGATAAAAAAAACTGGTCGGGAGATATTTATTTATCATTGATAGAGGATTACAGAAAATTATCTGGGGTCTATCCCGAACAAATTATTCAGAAAACGGTAAGTGACTCCATGGGATATTTTAGCTTTTCAGGAGATAATCTTCCTTTGCAAAACCATATGTACAGGATTCACATAGAAGGATGTACTGAAGATGAAAAAAAACCAATTCATTTTAATGGATTTTGTCCTTACAGTAAAGAAATTCTATTTATTGCAAATAACACAGATGCTCTTACCTTACCTTTTTCTTTTGATAATGAAATGTTTTGTAAAATTATTTCGAATAATGAAAAAAGTAATGCTTTTATCAAGGTCGACTCTATCATAGGCGAAATGCGTTTTGCCTTTGCTTCATATAGAAGTGAAGCTAATCGTAAGATCAATGAAAAAAAGTGGTTTGCCACACTACAACGTTTTGTAAAAGATCAAAATGAACCACTCACAGAGCTTTACGTTTATGCTTTTTTATCAGATAAAGCCAATAATTTGTATGCTCATTATCTTGAAGATCTAAAGCAAAATGTATACTATGATAACCTATTAGAACGATTACAAAAAAAATACCCCAGTAGTACATATACCAAACGATATGAAGCAGAACTAGCTTCAGACAAATTTATGATTAGCCCCAAGGAAGTTTCATATAAAAACTTGTGGCTATGGATAGTGTTGGCATGTGCAATAGCACTAAATATTTTTCAATTTCTGAACTACCGAAAAAAGGTAAAAACGTCTCATAATTCTGAAAAAAATCTTACACAGCAAGAACAAAAAGTATTAGACCTTATTCTTGATGACAAGACTAATAAAGAGATTGCTTCTACCATGTTTGTGAGTATAAGTACTATAAAAACTCACATCAACAATCTGTATAAAAAGCTTGACGTGAGCTCAAGAGACGAAGTTAAATCGCTAAATATCAAGAAGTAACAAAAAATCCACCTGGGGTCTAGTCCCCTTTTCAAACCTGTTTTTATTGATTTTGTTCTCTTATGTTTTCATTTTTGATACCTCTAATCAAAATTTGAAATCATGAAAAAAGAATTCCTAATCTTAGCCAGCCTACTTGTAATGGCTGTAGTATCTTGTAAGGATGATGCTACCAAAAAGATAAACGTAGAAAACGTAGCCGTTTCTGAAAGTCGAGATGCGAAAGTCTCTGATTTTCCGGTAATGGACTTTGCGCAAACCAATCACAATTTCGGAACCATTAACGAGGGTGATATTGTAGAGCACAAATTTACCTTTACCAATACTGGCAAAGCGCCATTAGTTATTATAAGTGCCAAAGGTAGTTGTGGCTGTACTGTTTCTAAATGGCCCAAAGAACCCATTGCTCCGGGAGCCACAGGAGATATGATGGTCACCTTTAATTCTAATGGTAAACCCAATATGCAGAACAAACAGGTAACCATTACCGCGAATACCGAAAAAGGTAAAGAAATACTTAAAATCAAAGCTATGGTTACTCCCAGAGCTAAGGCGGTAAGCGGAACTCCAATAAGTAAATAATCGCTTTATACAAAAACAAGTTATATAACTCGCCAATCAATCAGCTCCTAATACAGGAGGAGTTATTCTTAAGCTCAAAGCGATCAGTTCTCGATGAGAGAAGCTATTCTTAAACCTTAAATCTCCTCCCGTTGGGAGGAGATTATATATTCTTTATTTACAACATCATAAACACCTTCTTAAAATGAAAACAATTATATGTATTATCATAACTATGATTTTATCCATAATAACACTTTCTGCTCAATCTTTTAATCATGAGGCCAAAGTAGAAGGAAGTTCTCCTATGCTTCTTGGTAAAATCAATAACCAGGGATTAACACAAGAACCATATAACGAGTGGTTTTCAAAAAACCATAAAGAATACATTCCAAAACAAAGCAGTATAGACTCCTTAAAAACACAATTATCTTCCTATACGATTTCTCTTTTTATGGGTACCTGGTGCGGAGATAGTAAACGTGAAGTTCCTCGTTTGTACAAAATATTAGAAGAAAGTAATTTCCCCATAGATCGACTTACCACTGTTGCCGTAGATCGAAGTCGGGAGGCATATAAACAAAGCCCCGGAGGAGAGCACGAAGGTTTGAATATACACCGGGTGCCTACTCTAATTTTTTATAAAGACGGTAAAGAAGTCAATCGTATTGTAGAATCTCCAATAAACACCATAGAAGAAGACATACTTGCAATACTTTCTAAAAACTATACTCCAAAATATAGCTCGGTAATTCTAATGGATGATTTACTTACCAAAAAAGGAGCGTCCTATATCTCTAAGAACACCAAAAAACTAGTAAAGCAATTTAAAGATAAGGCACAGAGTTTATACGAATTAAACACCTATGCCAGTGTTCTTTTCTATGCTGATAAAAAAGAAGAAGCTATAGCGATATTAGACTTTAATACGGCATTGTTTCCAAAAGAAGCGAATACCTATGTAAGTCTTGCCAATAAATATCTGTATATGGATGATACTGCTAATGCGATTAAGTACTACGAAAAATCATTAGAATTTGAAGAAAATAAAGAAATACAAAAAAAAATAAAGAACTTAGCACAACACTAAATATATCTAAGTAATCGTGATATGATTTCTAGATTTGACAATCTGAATTCAATACAAATTCATATACTAATCGTTAGTATTTATTAAAACATACCATGAAATATATAAAACAGCTAGTCTTAGTTTTTCTTTCATTTTTTTTCACTTCCTGCTCGAATTCAAAAACAAAAGAAAAGGCTGAAACATTAGTTCAAAATGAAGCCAGATTAAAACAAGAACTTGGTTTTATTCAACAAAAGATAACTGATAATCTTTATGTTTTAAAATCTAATAATTACAATACCAATGTTGGTGTTTTTATAGGGAATAAAGAAATCCTTTTGATTGACCCTATGACAGGCTCTAATAACCATCACACCTTACTAGAAAAAATAAGAGAACTATCTAATAAACCTATTAAATATGTAATCAACACTCATCATCATGAGGATCACAGCGGAGCAAATTCATTCTTTGCAGAATTAGGAGCAACAATTATTTCTCAAGAAAACATTAAGTATACTAGTGCTAAATATGATGTTATTTTTAAAGATAATTATACCCTCAACTTAGAGAATGAAAAAATTGAGCTTTATCATATTACTTCACATACTTTTGACGATGTGCTTATTTATTTCACTGAAAACAACACCATCTTTATGGGAGATACATATATGACTAATTTTTTTCCACACTATTATTACGGAGGCGGTGGTAAAGGCCATATAGAATTCATTAGCAAAGCATTATCTCTAGGAAATAAAAATACAACCATAGTTGCCGGTCACGGTAAATTATCCTCTGATAAAGCAGAGCTTAACACCTATAAAAAAAATTCAATAAAATGGATTGAAAGAATCAAAGAACTATCACTTATAGGTAAAAGCGCTAATGAAATAACTCAAGATATCGAAATTAAGGAGTTAGCATTAACTTTTAGTGGAAATAATAACGTGCATCCTCAAACAATTGAAAAAACAATTTCTGTTGACTACAATTCTATTATCCCGCTTCCAGAGGACGTACTAAAAAGTTACGAAGGAATGTATCAATATAAAAATGAGAAAATTGATGAATTAATTTTTCAAGACAAGAAATTAATTCTACGAAGAAAAGGTACATATATATTTGAGCTTTCTGCACTTTCAAATACAAAATTCCATATTAGAGGGCAAGTACCATATAGATACATCACTTTTTCTAATGGAGGAAAAGAATTAACTTATTTTAATGGAAAGGAAAACCAAATAGCAAAAAGAAAATAGTAAATACAAACAACAGCTAATCTACGTAAAACTAAAGTTCTACTAACCTTTTAATTTACAATGGACTCTATTTTATAATCACAATCCATTGATAGGTTTTAAAAATTCACATAAAATTATAGATGAACAGGTAACATTTTGCTTTGCTACCACAACACTTGTAATATTGTAAAACAATGATGTGAATCTGAGTTTGATGCAGAGGTCTCAATATAAAAAGTCGTCAAATCGGGTGATTTTTTGATGTCTTATAATTGAGGTTAAAAGTTTTTAATCAGACCTTTCTTTAACTTCTTCAAATAGGCTATTTTTGTCCCTTTAAAATGACGAATTTATGCAATTATCAGAACAAGAACTTGTAAGAAGAGAGAAATTAAACGCATTACGCAATCTAGGTATCGATCCTTATCCGGCTGCATTGTATCCGGTTGACTATACCTCGAAACAGATAAAGAGCAAGTTTGAAGAAGGTAAAAAGGTAATTATTGCAGGTAGATTAATGTCGAGAAGAATACAGGGTAAAGCTTCTTTTGCAGAATTACAAGATACAGATGGTCGTATACAAGTCTATTTTAACAGAGATGAAATTTGTCCCGGCGAGGATAAACTCTTATATAATGAAGTCTATAAAAAACTATTAGATATAGGTGATTTTATAGGTATAGAAGGAGAGCTTTTTACTACCCAGGTTGGTGAAAAGACCGTATTGGTTAAAAACTTTACACTATTAAGTAAATCATTAAAGCCACTTCCTCTTCCTAAGACAGATAAAGAAGGAAATACTTTTGATGAATTTAATGATCCAGAGTTAAGATATCGTCAGCGTTATGCTGATCTTGTGGTAAATCCAAAAGTTAGAGATACGTTTATTAAGCGCACACAGATTGTAAATACTATTCGTAGTTTTTATAATGAAATGGGCTTTTTAGAGGTCGAGACTCCTATTCTTCAGCCTATACCAGGAGGTGCTGCAGCACGTCCGTTTATGACACATCACAATGCACTGGATATTCCATTATATCTTCGTGTTGCCAACGAGCTGTATTTAAAACGTCTGATTGTAGGAGGGTTTGATGGCGTTTATGAGTTTGCAAAAGATTTTAGAAATGAAGGTATGGATCGTACTCACAATCCAGAATTTACCGTAATGGAAATGTATGCTGCTTATAAAGACTACCATTGGATGATGGATACTACAGAAAAGTTACTAGAAAAAGTAGCCGTAACACTTCATGGAACTCCCGAAGCACAATTTGGAGATAATATCATTAACTACAAAGCTCCTTATAAGCGTATTGGTATTCTGGATGCCATACAAGAGCATACTGGATATGATCTTTATAAAAAGAGCGAAGCTGAAGTTCGTGAAGCTGCCAAGGCATTAGGTCTCGATGTTGATGAAACGATGGGTATCGGAAAAATGATAGATGAAATTTTTGGAGAAAAATGTGAAGCTAGTTATATCCAACCTACATTTATTATCGATTACCCAGTAGAGATGAGTCCGCTTACCAAAAAACACCGTTCTAAAGAAGGGCTTACAGAGCGTTTTGAGCTTATGGTAAATGGTAAAGAATTAGCAAATGCATATACAGAGCTTAATGATCCTATCGATCAACGCGAACGTTTCGAAGATCAGCTTAAATTATCCGAAAAAGGTGATGACGAGGCTATGTTTATAGATCAGGACTTTTTACGTGCCCTGGAATATGGTATGCCTCCAACTTCGGGGATTGGAATAGGTATCGATCGATTGGCCATGTTTATGACCAACAATCAATCTATCCAGGAAGTACTATTTTTCCCTCAAATGCGTCCAGAGAAAAAACAAGTAGAACTTAATGATAACGAAAAAGCCATCTTTGAAATTCTTAAAAAAGAAAAAAGCATGGACTTATCTGCTCTTAAAAATGCTACAGGCCTAAGTAATAAAGGCTGGGATAAGGGAATCAAAGGACTTTCTAAATTAGGATTAACAAAAGTTACCAAGACCGAAGATACTCTAATCATAGAGGTTACCGAATAGACAAAGAACAAAGGTCCTTGTTTCAAAATAAGACGTTAACATTTTTTTAACTATATTTGCGGCTATTTTATAAATAACCTCAACTATTATGAAACAAGGATTACTAACATCTATTACCCTATTGTTTTGTCTAATTTCGTTTGCGCAAAGTGCAGATCTAGATAAAGAAAACTTTAAAGTTTCTTATGTAAAATTACCTACAAAACCTATTCTGGACGATACCAAAAGAACGTATTCAACTAATAATAGGGGAATTTCAATTTCTGGATTCTCTAAAGTAAAATCTGGAGGAACATTAGATTATAATTATACTTTTAATGGCACCGAAATCGGAGAAGTCAATATTAACAAGAACAAAATTGAGAAAAAGGACAAAGAAGGAAAAGTTGTTTCTGTACGCTACGAATACATGGTAGTTGTTACTTATTCATCTTCTGGATCCTTATCGCTTAATAATGCAGAAACTGCAGAAAATTTTCAAAAAACATATTCAGAAAGTACCACCTATAAGAGTAGTACTTTTAGCAGTTATACTAAGGCAAAAGATTATTACAATAATAATCGAACCAACTTAAGAAACAAATATAGAAGTGCTCATAAGAGTACTATTATAAGTAATATCAATACCTATACAAATCGTGCATATGGATATATCCCATATACAACCGAATATGAGTATTTATGGATTTTAGGTTCAAAAAAGCATCCAGAATTTCAGAAACACCATGAAGCATTTGATAAGGTAAAAGCGGCGTTTGATAATATCAAATACGATGAACCAATTGATGAGATCAAGAAAGAGATGGAGCCGATAATCGAGTATTTTAATAGTGTAATCCCAAACTACCCGGGAGATAAACGTAAAATAAGAAAAGTGCGATATGCCAGTTACTATAACATCGCAAATCTATACTATTATCTAGAGATGCCTGAGAAAGTAAAAGAATACGCTCAGAAAATCATTGATAATAATTATGATAAAAAAGATGGTAAGCATTTTATCAACAAGGCAGATAAGTTAATCAAGTCTTTAGAGATCAATAAAACAAATACCAGGCACATGAAGGTGCTTACAGAGGACCTGAGTAATGTACCCGATGAGGAAGAAGAAACTGAGACTGCAGATGTAGAATTAAATAAAGCATATTTGATCACCAAAGAAAATGATACCACACTGGTTGATATCAAATCCAGTGATATTGCTTCAATCGGATACAAGTTAAAAACGGTAGAATATGATCAAAACGGTACTCCAATCGGAAGCAGAGTAAAGAGTGCCAAAAAATGTAAAGAACTTGTATTTGTTGATGGGCTTCATTACAGAAATATCAAGTTTAAAGAATCTTCTATCAAATCAGGAGCTGTAGATGCCGGGCAAATGGTATTGGGCGGAGCCACAGATAAGCTTTGTAAAGTGCTTTTTGAGTCTGATAAGATCAATTTATATCTATTTAATGAATCTGAGATGGTTATTCTTCCTGCCGGAAGTGAAAAAGGAAAATCAACTATGGGAGCTGGTTTTGTTTTTGGTTTTAAAAAGAACCTTACCAAATATGCTGAAGGTTGCCCAACAGTAATTGAAAAAGTAGCAAATAAAGAGTACAAAAACAATCAGGAAAGTTTACTTAAGTTTTGTGATGAACTTACCAAATGTAGTTCGACGCCGGCTCAAGACGGAAACTAATAGTAAGATCAAAAATACTGTAAAAAATAAAAAACGCAACCTCATTGGTTGCGTTTTCCCCTTAATAAACAATTCTGGTTATACAAGAATTTCCCAGTCGTATTTGCATATTCTTTTCTAACAATGCAATAATGATATGCTAGTACACCTGGTAGTACTTCCCAAAATGTTATACTTATTTATGTATTCTCAATTTTAAATATTTGAATAGTACATATCAATATCCAAAATCAAGTATCAAATAATTCCCTTTTAATCATTTTTTTACGCGATAAATATAACATTACTTTTAGAAATAAATGTTATATTTTTATTAAATAACCGTAATTCACTTACGTTTATACCATCGCATCCCGGATTTATATCATATAAGCATTCCTAAAACTCACAAAACCTTGAAGTTTTATAATAAACAATTATATTTGAATATCTAAACACAAATCAGATGCCTTTTATAACAGACGAAGAATTACAGGGTTTTAAAGACCAAATAGAAAAAGTCGAAGAATCTAAGCGTGCTGTAGAATATACACGTGACAAAGCTGTAAAAGACGAAAAAGAAAACTCCCGAAAATTTAAGATAGCAACCATTATACTTGGTATTATCGCATTACTAGGTGTTGCAGGAACTGTGTATTTTATGAATTTTAATACTCCAGAAAACATGATTACTCAGAAAGAGCATAAATCTGAGGTTACTACGCGGGATACGAAAATAGCTGAGCTAACAGAAACGATTAAAAACCTATCCATGAATCAGGAATTAGGTTCAAATAGTACTGGAGGAGGAAATGGTCGTTCCTTGCAAGATGAATTGGTATATGCTGTACAAATCGGAGCTTTTGAAAGTATAGATTTGTCTATGTATTCTGAGAATTTTGTGAATTTCAGACAAATTAAAAGCGGTGGATATAATAAATATGCCTTAGGAAATTTTGAAACGCTTAATGAAGCCAAAAAATTTCGTAGACAATTAGTGCGACTCGGGTTTAGAAATGCTTTTATCGCTTCATATCAAAACGGAGAACGACTACAGATTGAAGAAGCTTGGTAGATACAAGTTCTGGTTATAATCTAGAAAAACCAGAATAACAATATAAAGGAAAACCCCGACGTCAAAACGTCGGGGTGTACCATCAAAACTAACTAATCAACTCAATACAACTAAACTTGTACTACAATATATTTTCTACCTGATTTCTTGTAGTATACTCCTTTACATCTGTAATATTTTACACCTCTTACTTTTACTGTCTTATATCCTCTGGGTAATGTAGTTACTCGCACTCCTGTAGGCACCGATACTCTTTTATAGGCTCTATTCTTTTTTATATACCACACACCATCACTTCTATAATAATGTACATTTTTATGTACTACAACTTTAGGGCGATGTACTTTGGTAACCACAACTCCTTGCACCGGACGTACTTTTACTGTAGTTGCACAAGACGTCATTAAAAAACCAAACAATACAACCGGTATCATTATTTTCATCACATTTTTCATATCCTTACTATTTTGATTTCTAATACTAAGACCCTAGGATTATAAAAAGGTTTAATTGGTACATATTAAAAATGTGATTTTTATCATTCTACACTTGTTATGTATTTTTATTCATCTTATAAAAAAGCGTCAATTCGAGTGGTTTTTCATAGTGAAATGGAGAAAAATTGTATCGAGAATAGCTTTTTTTATCCAAAATCCTATTCTCGATACACTTCTTCCTACGGTCAAAGCACTCGAATTGACGAATTTCTGATCAAAAAATATCGAAATGCATAACGACTCATTCTACATACTCCTGTATTGGTAGCCCTGCAATAATTACATCATCTAAGACCGATGCTCCATCTTTAACATACACCACTGCATAAACATCCTCCTCCTGTGCATTTCTATTTACCTCTCTATAGGCTTTTTCTGCATCGTATGCTTTGGTTTCTTCCATATAAAACCTATCAAATGGTAGTTCAAACAGTATTTCATCACTATACGTATTCGTTACTTTGGCCATAACATAATCACCATCAATATCAAGAGGTTCTCTACTTACCCGAACAACTTTTGCAAAGCCTTCCTGATCATTTTCTATATACACTCGTACCTCATCTCCATATACATAGGTAGTATCTGATGTTTTAAAAGAATTCATTTCAAACTGAAGTGTAATATACTTTCCTCTAAACGGATCTGTAGGATCAATCGGCCTGGTTTTAAATTTATATGCCGTTCCCGATATCAGGATATCCTCGTTATCAAAAATCATCTTTAGCGGAGTACCAATTTGCACTACTGCCAAGACTATAAATACTATAAAATAAATCGGTTTCATATCTCTATATTTTTAATTGCTATTTAACACGCTGTTGTTTTTTCAGCATGATATAATTGGTTAAAAAGAACCCTGCTCCTACCATTACAAATAAAATTCCTCTAACAACAAAGCTCATTCCGGTATCAAAAAACCTACAGATGATCAGTATCGAAATAATCAATAATCCATAATTAAGAATCCCGAAGTTAACTTTATCTGCTCCAATTTTTATGGCAGACATCCCCAGGGCAAATACCAATGCATTCATTAATACAACAGGTAAAATTCCTGTATCTGGCAGTAAGAAGTATACTAACCCAAAGACCACAAAAGCTACCTGAAACAGGTTAACAGCTCGTATTCCCTTTCTTATAACCGTATACCCCAAAACAGAGATACTTAACAAGGATACTACTACTGCTGTATAGAGCTCCTGGGTATCATAATTGAATGTCTCTGGGAGTTCATCCCATATCCAACGAAACGTAAAGATCATCAGCGATACTATAGTACCTAGCGAACCAATGATCAAAAAGCCATTTCTAAGTGTTCTTAACTCTTTAAATACAGGAAGTCTTCCTATAGAATACAAGAATCCAAACATGGTGATGTACATCACAAAACCAAGATCTTCACTACGGCCTATAAATGCACTTAATGCAATTGCAATACTTGCCGGAAAAATCCAGGTAAAAATGGTAACCGTATTGCTGGTCGTATGCTTTGTAATAAGAGTGTAGTAATATGGTAACACAGCCCCAATAAAAGCAATATACAACCAGGGAGTTTCTGTATTCCTATAGTTCCATAATCCAACTTCTACCGCGTAGTAGGTACTTAGCAGTATCGTAAGCAAGGCAACTGCATGCGATCGTAACAAGTATACCAATGGTAAGCAAAGTACAATCCAGGTAAGTAAAAAAGAACCTAATTCTCCCGGGATATTATAAATCTGACTTACCAATGCCATACATGCACCCACTGCGAAAAAAAGAAAAGTCCCTGATGCTTCTTTCCAGGTGGCACTTTTATTTTTTAGTATAGAAAAACCAGCAAAAATCTGACCCAATAGTAAAGGACCAAATGCTAAAATTGTTTTTGTTAATCGCGAAAAATCATCCCAATTGTGTGCCAGCATTAAAATAATACCCGACCCGACTAATAACGCTCCAAAAATCCCAAAGATCATAAATAGCTTATTAGGCTTTCCTGCATCTTTGGTAGCGTAGTATTGTCCTATTTTATCTGCAAGCTCTGGAGAGATAATCTTATCTCCTACCAGTGTTTGCAGTTCTTTATTAAATTTTGAACCCATAATATTATGTTGTTTAGTGAATTGATAACTCGTTGTGTAGTATAGCGCTCTAGCGTAAAAACTATTCTCAATACACTTCTCCCACGGTCGAAGCATTCAAATTGACAAGCTTTAGGCTAATACACAACGGGTTGTTTTATACCGATAAAAAGACAGCCGCAACCACACGGCCGTCTTCTTTAATCATCAAAACAAGAGACCTCAAGCCCCCCTAAGGTCCCTTCTTTTGATTTCATTTTC
This sequence comes from Aquimarina sp. Aq78, assembly GCF_900299525.1. Lineage (GTDB taxonomy): Bacteria > Bacteroidota > Bacteroidia > Flavobacteriales > Flavobacteriaceae > Aquimarina. Next base: position 46,599 of record NZ_OMKA01000007.1, read on the forward strand.
TTAACCCGAATTATTCCTCACTGTTTTCGATAAACTTCTTATCCCTGGTATTCTTCTGCACTGCAATGGCAGCAAATAAACTTAAGGCAAAAGACATCCCATAAAACCCTTTTTCACTAAGCTCCAGGTCGGCGTTCCATAAACCGATAATCAGCAATAAAATAGACGTGAGTGTGGTAAACCAACTAATCCCGTAATAGATATCGGTAACCGGGATTCCCTCTAGCCTATCCCTAACACTTTTTTGCACAGATACTGCAGAGAACAATCCAAATAGCAGGATCGTAAAATAGTACCCTTTCTCATTAAGCACCATACCCGCATTCCATAATCCGGTGCAATAGGATATCATTCCTATAAACAGTGCAGACCATGATGCTGATATAAAAGCCGGAGTTGGCTTTTGATCATATACTTTGTTTTCTTTCTTTTCTACATTTTCGATTACAGTATCCTCGGATACATCGTTACTAAATTTGTAATTCATAATAATTGATTTTGATGATTAAATAAAAATTCAATTGTTTATTTTGAACAGGACAAATGTGCGATGATATGCCTTGATATAAAATTCGATTTATCAAAAAAACTTACGATATATTTATGTTAATAATCTTATTATCTCAATATTCATAGTATCTTTATCAAAATTATACTTACGATACAATGCATGTTATTTCTTCTATAATCCATACCTTATCTGATGAGTCGAAGCGAAATTTCATCACGATATTGCGGCAAAAGAATAAAAGAAACGATACCAAAAACATTCAGCTATTTAAGCTTTTGGATACCACATCAACGGCTAAAGACCTCGATATCCAGATTTATGGAAAAAGAGCAAAGGGTGCCTATCATGCACTATGCAAAAGACTTTATGATACGCTGATCGATTTTATTGCCGCCAAAAGTTTTGAGGAAGAGACTTCAGAAGAGATGGAAACTCTTAAGCTCCTTAGAGCCAGCAGGAGTTTCTTTGAACAAAAACAATATAAAATTGCTTTTAAAACCATTGCCAAAGCAGAACAAAAGGCCAAAACCTATGCGCTGTTCAGTATCCTAAATGAGATTTACTATACACAGATTCAATATGCTCATCTTAATCGAGGAATAGTAATAGAAGCTTTATTTGCTAATTTTAGGAGTAATAAAAAATCACTACAGCAAGAGGAAAACCTAAACCTGTTTTATGCTACTGTACAGCATGAACTGATGAAACAAAGACGAGATGCTGTACCGATTATAAAAAACACATTATCTAAATTTGGATTATCGATCACACAAGATCTTACGTTTCGATCCTTATTTAAGATCCTGGAGATTACGAACCAAACGGCTCATATCACCAGGGATTATCACGCCATACTTCCTTTTGTAGAAGAAGTCTATACGCAAATAGATGCAAAAGAGGATGTAATCGACAAGCATCTCTTCTACCATATACAGATCTTATATTATGTAAGTAATTCTTATTTCAGGAATAAAGATTTTGATACCTCGCAGCAGTACCTGGTCCTTATGCATGAGCAGATGAAAAAACATCAGGACAAATATTATAAGCGATTTTTTCCGCAGTACACACTACTGCAGTCGCTCAATCTTAATTATACAGGTCTGGCAGAAGATGCTATTTTGATGTTAGACACTTTTGATTATGAGAAATACAAAGACCAGATCGCTTATATCCTGGATCTTAAATTAAGCCACATTGTTTATCATTTTCAGCAACAACAATTTAAAGAAGCTCTGGGTATTCTTAATGACTTTTACCACAGTGATCATTGGTATAGCGAAAAAGCAGGGCTTGCCTGGGTGATTAATAAAAATCTGATTGAAATCTTATTGCGTATAGAACTTGATCATATCGATGTCGTAGAATCCAGGGTAAACAGTTTTAAAAAGAAGCATGGTGCGTATCTTAAAAACAATAGTGAAACGCGGGCATCAAAATTCCTGAAACTAGTGACTATGTACTACCACAAACCAGAGATTGTAACCACTACAGCATTTAAGGACAAGATTTATAATGAACTCACTACTCCTACTCCCGAAGATGAAGACATTTTTGACATGAGTTTTTATGCCTGGATAAAGACTAAGGCCGAAGGTACTACGCTGTATGAAACCACTTTACAACTGGTACATCAATAAAAAAAAGAGAGGAGTTATACCAACAATCATATTAATTTACTAATTTCCTGAAAAATTAAAAATGCCATTAGATAATCTTGAATTTTTATCCATTACAGATCAAGCGCAGGATTTCCCGATGCATTATCACGATACGTTTTGCATTGCATATGTTCGTTCGGGAATCGAGCAAACACAATTACAAAACCAAACCTTATTATGTACTGCCGGTGCTATTTCTATTACACACCCTTACGAGGTACATACCACACCAGTTTTAGATAAAGATATTGGGGTAAGTTTTGATACGCTTTATCTCTCTAATGATGTAGTAAAATTCTTTCTTAATGGTAAGACTTTAAACTTTTCAGAACGTGTTATCCATGATAACACACTAATTCGATTGTTTTTTCAATTAAAAGAAGCCCAGGAAAAACACGACATAAGCATAACCGAGCAGTATTTAAAAAGCTTTATCCAACAACTAAGCCTGTACTCTACTGTTTCGGCTTATCAATATGATGATTGCATTCGGGATTTTAATACCATTACTTGTTATATCGAAAACAACCTTACTCAAAAAATCTCTTTAGAAGACCTGGCCAAAATCGCCAACATCAACAAGTTTAGTTTTACCAGAAAATTTAGAACAGAGACCGGTTTAACGCCGATAAACTATCTGTTAATGAAAAAGATCATGGCTGCCAAAACGGCTATTCATAAAAACTCAGAACTCACCCAGATCGCTTACCAGTATAACTTTACCGATATGGCTCATTTTTCAAGAACTTTTAAAAGGTATATTGGTATATCGCCCAAAGTATTTCAGGATCGGCTGACACCAGTTCTCGAATAAAATTACCTACCATTGACATGTTCTCTAACTTGTTGATTTTTATTTATATATTCTTACGTCACAACTTGTCCCGAATTTTCCTCGGGATCGAGTGATTTTATCAGTAGCGATAGCGGTTGATAAAATTGTACTTCGACAGGCTCAGCAGAGCTATCGAGATGCAATAAAACCTATTCCCACAATTGGGTCTCGATAGTGCTGCTGAGCTGGTTCTCGATACAATTTTTCTCCATTACATTACGAAAAACCACTACCGTTGAAGTATTTCATAATGATTTGTTTTTCATAAACTTATATACTCCTAAATTTCATCTAATTTCCTTTAATTTGGCTTTCTGTTCATTTTCTTTGTTCGCCCAAAGAAAACGAACCAAAAGAAAAGGCACTTTTTCAAGGTATTTTTCAATTTCATTGAAAACCAGATTTATTTTACTAAAATCTTTCCAAGGCTTCAAGATTTTTTAACGCAAAACAAATCTTATACTGGTGAAAAAAGATTTCAAAGCTCTGCTTTGGAACGTCAGCTTAAACACTGGGTAAAATTTATTGGATGTCTCGAACTGACGCTTTTTTAAACATTTTGGCTTCGGTCGCACTCAGATTATAAAATTGTCAATATTATACAAGCCTGTTACACAAGATGCCTCGTTCTTTGTAGAAATCATTTTATATATGAAGCATCTTATCGCAATCCTTAGTATCACCCTTCTTTTTTCATGTAAATCTGAAAAAAAAGATTCGCTATTCGCTATGACCCAAGATCAAATGGAAGAAGATTTTCAACTCTTTCAATCCATATATGAAGAAGCGAATGCTGGGCTTTATAAATACCATAAAAAAGAACAGGTAGATAGTACTTTTGCTGCGAACAAAGCTCAGATTTCAGAAAACACCTCCTATCGGGAGTTCTATACCTTGCTTTGGAATGTAATTAACTATACAGGAAGTTGCCATAACCGCTTGACTTACCCCCAGGCTGTGGATGATGCGTTAAATCCCAAAGACATTTTCTTTCCTATCCCATTAAAATATATCGACGGAAAATTCTATACAAATTACACCTACAATGGTATTGCTATGGGTAGCGAAGTCCTTGCAATAAATGAGATATCTATTAAAGACCTGGCAAAACGTTGCGGGCATTTTATAAGTACCGACGGGCATAACCAAACGGGTAAGTATACCGACTTAGACTCTGACTGGTTTGCTTTTTATATGTATTTGGTATTTGGGGAGCAGCAGCAATTTACATTGCAGTACAAAAATAAAGCTGAATCTACATCTGCAACCCTACAAAGTGTAGATTATATCACCTTTTTTAATAATTATCAAAAGCGTCATTCTGCGGCATATGATAATCGTATTACCAAAGACTATTTCTTTACCTACAAAGACAGCATCGGGTATCTAAACATCAACACCTTTGCTATGGGAGGTCCCAAGTCTGAAGGTCATAAGCAATACGCCACCTTTTTGGATTCTGTTTTTGTAGCAATAAAAGAGAACCATACCCAAAAGCTTATCGTAGATGTAAGAGGCAATGGTGGCGGTAATGATCCTAACGACTTATTGCTGTACTCCTATCTCACGGATCGAAGTTTTAGAGAAAACACCACTGCACACACCCTTTTTCAGGAAGTACCTTTTCCTGATTATTATCTCGATGATGATATCGATGAGCTAGCCAAAGAATTAAAAGAAGAGCATTCGGTTTTTAAAGATGGTAAATATTATCAAAACTCCACTTTTAATACTGCGTGGCAACCCAAACCAAATGCATTTACAGGCGATCTGGTACTCTTGATTGATCCTCCCGTAGCATCGGCTGGCTCTCTATTTGCCAGTTTGATAAAAAGTGACGATAACACTACTGTAATCGGGGAAGAAACATTAGGTGGATACTACGGACATACAGGACACATCCCCGTATATTATGAATTACCTCATTCTAAATTAGAGCTCAAATTCTCGATAGTTGATCTGGAGCAGGATGTCCAGCAACTACCCGATGAGCGATATGGTGATGGCGTACAACCCGATGATACCGTAGTACAAACCTACCCCGATTTCCTTACCCACAGAGACACACAACTAGAGTATGCGATTAAAAAGATAAGTTTGAAGTAACCCTTCGACTACGCTCAGGGTACGCGGTGGTTTGTTGTAATATAGTTACCCTGTCATTCCGGACTTGATCCGGAATCCACAATCACATCTCCCTTTTCATAAAAACACCTATATCTGTACCCTTCGACGTGCCTGTCCTGAGTTTATCGAAGGGCTCAAGGTACGTAGTCACCCGTTACACTATAGTTACCCTTTGTCATTCCGGCACTTCGTCTACGCTCAGCATAGACTTGATCCAGAATCCAAAATCATATCTCCCTTTTCATAAAAATACCCAATACAGGGTATTGAATCCCTTTAGAAGAATTACAACTTTTGAGTGTTCAATTACAACACATAAATATGAAAATCAATTATAAAGGGAATTATGAACAAGTTAAGTTAGCGGTCGAAGATGCTAATGAAGTATTATATTCTAATGAAATTTATGAATTAATAAGGCAACGTACTAATTTTAATTGTTCAGAAAAAACTCCGCAAGAAATTGCTGATATCATACAAAACACCAGCTTGGAAGTCGAAGTTAAACTATACAAACCAAGATGGAGATTTAGCAAAGTACTTGGATACTTTGTAAAGAGTAAACCAAATAATCTTTTTCTTAATTCCAGAAAATTATACCGGGATACAAGTTCGATAAGTAATACTATTGTACACGAGTATGTACATGCAGTGGATAATAATTTTGACAATACGATCATTGATTTTGGCCATAATTGCGGGACTTTAAAAAACACTGCCCCCTACGTTATCGGTAACATTGCAGAGATAATTATCGACGGAAACGAAATTGATGATATTGATTCTTCTTTAAAACATTTTGAAAGTAGAACTATGGTTCATTGTTTAATTGATGGCAACCAGCCTTTCTCGAAAAACGAAGAATTAATTATTGAAGAAACCAGAATTTACTAAAATGAAAAAATTGTTTATACCTAAGTAGTTTTTATGATGAAATAAATACTTGTAAACAATTATAAATAAGTACAAACGGGTATATGTGTACTGGTACATATATATATATATATCATTGTTAGCTGTAATTTAAGAATATGAAGAAAACAAATGATATGGAAGAGAAATCTGAAAAAGAGAATTCCATAGAAAATTTAAGCTTGAATGAGTTAATAGGAGATATTACTCAAAGATTAAGTTCAATTGAACATAATCTTTCGCAACAACAAAAAATAAAGGATAATAATTCTCTTCTAGAGTTCCTTAAGGTAATTTTCGGAGGATGGCCAGTATTTGGGTTGCTTTTTTTAATTTTGTTTTATGCTCCATTGAAAGAGGTTTTTAAGTCCATCCCTGATAAAATTAAATCTGCCAATGAAATCCAAGTAGGTAATGTATCTCTAAAAACAACTTTTAAAGAAGTGGCTGAATTTCAAGGTTTTGTGAACCTTGGTAATGTTATACCAAAGCTTTCAAGTTCATCTATTGAAAATCTTTTAAAGGCACCTAAACATTCTCAAGCCCTTATATCATTTACAAATTCTAGTGATATAGAATTCCATTCTCACATTAACATGCCGTCAAATGCAGCCCTTAGTTCTTTGACGGAGCTTGAATATAGTAAACTAATAACTCTTTCTGGTAGCATGAATAGGCAAAGTGAAGTTATTGATGGAAAAGAATTGAAAAACCTTATCAATGATATAAAAAATAAATTTCCGGGAAGCGAAGGCAAAAATTATAATAATAATGAAGCAAAAATTAGATGGAAACTTGATAATGAAATATCTAGAAGCTCTAATTTACCATTAATGAGCTGGAAACTGACTGAAGATGGTCAGAAAGCTGTTTCTATTATTTTAGAAGCTGTTTCTAAGGAACTTTCTGATGGTAATAATACACAATAAACACAGCTACAACAGGCTCTAATAGAGCTTTCAGCCTATTTATAAAGATCTCCAAATTTTTATATTTGGCTTTTAAGATTGATAAGTTAAAAACAAAATATAAAAATTCGACTCTGTGTTAATCCGAAAAGTTAGCGTCTATTTACACACACGCTTCGTTCCATATCGTATCCTGAGCCCCGTCGAAGGACAATACCTACTAACCCATACAGAAAACTTTCTCATCTACCATGTGGTTTCCCGTAACCGTAATAAAAAAGGTAGCAGTAGTTTTAGGGGATTAAAAAACACAAACGTGGATAGGCGTAGTTTTTATGATAAAATAAATGCTTGTAAACGATTATAAATAAGTACAAACGGGTATATGTGTACCAGTACACATATATCATTGTTGTGTTTCATTAAAAGAGACTGAAAAATATAAATGGGATATAAAAAGAAATGGGAAGATAATACTGACGAAATGCTGATCGAGTACCTCAATAAAGTGAATGATATAGTAAAACCGTTATTTAAAAAAATGGACGAATAGATATCTCAAATCTTGATCATAAAAGTGATTTAGAATATCTTCTTGCTCTAATATTGAACTGCAAGTTTGCTTCCAGTAATGACAAAAACAATCTGAGTTTTGGCGCTGATGATGTTATTGCAATTCAATTGGAAATTGAGAATAATGATTCACTAAAATATTGGGGGAAAATAAACTGGTTATCAAAACCTAATGATCACGAATGTCATAGATCTTATCAAGACCCATTTTATGGAACATTTAAATTAGAAAACAATCAACTTGAAATTGTGAAAGCTATGTTTGGTGATTATGATAAGAATGACTTGGACGGACAATACTGGATTGAATCTGAAATGAATTGGATGTATGATTTATAAAAAACGAAAACACAACACTATATATAGCAAATAGGGCGATTAGTGTTTAATCGTAAGGTTGTTGTCTATTTGCAAAGTCGCCAAATCTTTTGATTTGGTATTAAAGAGAAAAAATTAAAACAAAATACAAAAGATTTGGTTTGTGGCTAAACCGAAAATAATTGCTTTTTTTCTGCCCAACTTGCCATATATTTAACGTTGGCAATAATTTGAAAAAAAAAATGAACGTAACTAAAATTATAATTAAAAACCTTTATGGTTACCTAAGCAAAGAAATTGACTTTAATGAGGACATAAACCTTTTAGTCGGTATAAATGGTTCAGGAAAAACGAGTGTGCTAAATGCATTAAATTGGCTTTTAGTTCCTTCATTTCAGAATCTTTGTGTCAATGAATATGATAAAATAGAAGTTGATTTTAACTTTCAAAAAGAGAACTACAAAATAGTAAGTCGACAGAACGCAAAAGAAGTAACAATTGATCTAAAAAACCTTTCTTCTGGTTATGATTTTCCACAAATTAAAGCTGACTTTAAAATTCACCCAAAAAAATTAAATAAAAAAGACAGTTTAGTAGAAAAATTATCACTTGAATATGCCGGACTTACAGCTGAAAAACATGAAGAAGAAACTTGGAATTTTCTCTTTAATAAAATTCCTAATCCAATAGTTATTGGTTTAGATAGAAATTTATTTACTGAAGAAGGTGAAGAAATATCGTATCTAGAAGACCATAATGGAGTAATTAGAAAGCGCCTTTCTAATAAAAGTCAAGGAGTTAAAAGTCCTCTTGAAAAAGTAATGAGATTATCAGGAAGTGAGTATATGCGTTTTAAAAATAAAATTCTTGACCTGAATAGAAGACTTAATGATAAAATAATGCTCTCTTCTTTTGAAGAAACTGTAACAAACGATACAATAAGTGAAATATTAAAATCACCCAAAATACCATTAAAACAAGTCGAATCACTAGAAATTAAAGTTAAAGAGTATTTTCAAGAAAATGTACTAGACAGAAAAAGAGCTGGTTCTATTAGACAAAAACATGAAAAAGAATCCTTTGATAAAATTGAAAGATATTTTTCTAACCTAAAAGCTTTACTAATTCAAGTCAATCAAGAGAAAAAAGAAGCATTAGACATACTCTATATAACTAATCTAAATCAATTTAGAAAAATCAAGGAACTGATAAAAGATTTTGAAGATTTTGAGAATAAAAGTAAAAAATTTTTTGAACCCTTAAAACAGTATTTGGATACTGTCAACTTATTCTTGAAAGATTCATCAAAAGAATTATATTTCGACAAAAACACATCAAGATTAAAGTTCAGGATACTAGATAAAAACTTAAAATCAATTAAAGAAAACAGAGAAATCGAGAATTTATCATCTGGAGAAAAACAGATATTAATTCTTTTTACTTATATAAAATTCAATAACAAATTAGGTAAATTATTTATTATTGATGAACCAGAATTATCACTACATCCAAGGTGGCAAGAAAACTTTTTAGACGGTATTAAAACAATAATGCCTGATAATACACAATTATTATTTGCAACTCATTCACCAGCAATTGTTGGTAAAAACAAGTCTTATTGTAAAGTTTTATTGCCTTATTAAATGATAACAACAGAAGAAAGCATCCCAACAAGAAATACAAATTATCGATTAGCAGAAGATATTTTCTATGTACAATTCAATGAAATTTCTTTTTTTATTGAAGATGAAGACCAAGAAAATTTCTTTTTCTGTATTTTAAAAAACCTATTTCCTGATATCCAAATTGACAAAATTTTTCCTTTAAATGGAAAAGACAATGTAATAAATGAATCAAACGAAAATATTGGAAATAAAAAAAAGGTTTTTATAGTTGACAAAGATTTCGATGACATCTTAAATAAAATAAATTCTAATGAGAATTTATTTTATTTAGAAAGATATTCAATAGAAAACCATCTAATTGAAAAAGAAGCTATCATTGAATATATTATTGGAGAAAAGCCAAAATTGAAAAGAGCAGATATTGATAATGATTTTGATTTGGAAGGCCAAATTCAAAACATAAACAATAAGCTAAATGAATTGATTCATTTACATTTAGTAGTTCAAAATAAGTGTTCCAGTTTAAAAAATGTTTCATTAAATCATGAAAGATTCTTTGATTTTAATAATGGAGATTTCACTATAAAATCTAGTCAAATTGATGCTTACAAAGTCCAAATTCAAAATGAACTAAGTAATATTGATGGCAGATTAACCTTAACATCTCAATTGAATAAAGTAAAAAGGGTAATCAATATTAATAATAATGAACTCTGTATTAAACATGTGCCAGGAAAGTACCTTGTTAAAATGATTAAACAATTAATAGAATCTTTATTTGGACTAGTATCTCGAAATGTTGAGTCATTTTGTTATCGCATAGCTGACAACTGTTCTTTTACTAGTTTAAATGGATTAAAATTATCTATCGAAGAGTATATTAATTAAAATACTAATGCCAACAACGTATATAAAAAATAGCGGTTTTGATGCTTAAACGAAAGATAAATAATAAAATAAAGGTCTGTTATAATCCGAAAAGTTAGTGTTTAAAATTCGCTACTTTTCATATACAAGACCGTTAGCCACAATTAAACTCTCCAGTCCGAATTCAAGTAATTAAAACAAAAAAACAATGAAAATACATTTACTGGACAGTTATAAATCGTTAAAACCTTTTGAAAGCGAAGAGTTAAGTAAATTAACTATCATTACAGGTGAAAATGGTAGTGGTAAATCTCAACTTTTAGATTTAATCGGGAAAAATTTCAAAAAAGATAAAACTGTAAGTAGTATAAGAATAGATATAACTCCAAGTATTGATAAAATTCAAGTAGAAGGTCTTGTAAAAAACGGAACAACACAAGTAAGTCATGACCAATGGAAAACAATTGTGAAAAAGCAATTAGACTTGTATAAACAATTAACCACATCAGGAAAAGAACTTTTAAAATACATAATTGACAAAAATTTACAATCAAAAATAAATTCAAAAAATAGAAATCAATTTTTATCAACTGAAAGTGATTATCTTCTTCTAATAAAAAAAAATTATACTGAACAATTTAATACTACTTTAGATAAACTATCTAATTTAAATTATAATCATCAAAATTCTCTCTTAAATAGATTATACACAACTGCAAATGAAAATGTTTATCTTTTTATTAATGAACTTTGTAAATTAAAAAATAAAGCTGAAACAGAATTAACTGAAGCAGATTTCTATAGCTCTCCAATTCAAGAAAATCTTATTGATTCAGGTGATTTGTTTTCATCTCAAGTAGAGTTAATTTTTTATAATTACGCTAAAAGAAGAGATATTAACAGAAAAGACTTTTTTTATAAAAAAGAAGAGGGAGAAGATAATAATTCAATTTCAGATGTAGATTTCATAACTAAATTTACTCCTCCATGGGATTTGATTAATGAAATTTTTGCAAAGCATAATATTAATTTTCACTTTAAAGGAATAGACAAAAGGGACTTCACATTGGAAGCTCCTATTGATTTTAAACTTTATAAAAAAAGTACAGATACTTCTATACCATTTATAGATCTGTCTTCAGGAGAAAAAATAATAATTGGATTAATAATAAAATTATTTACAACTGAATATTATGGAAATTTGATGAAGTTTCCTGATTTATTAATTTTAGATGAACCAGATGCCCACTTACATCCCGAAATGTCAAAATTACTTTTAGATGTTTTGAAAGATACATTTGTAGAAAAATTTAATATAAATATTATATTAACAACACATTCACCATCAACTATAGCACTTTCCGAGGAGAGTAATATTTTTCAATTAAGGAATGAAAGTAATAGTGGATTAAAAAAAATCTCAAAAAACCAAGCACTCAAAATCCTTACAAACTTCATTCCCACATTAACTATTGATTATAAAAATCATAGACAAATTTTTGTTGAAAGTCCAACTGATGTTAATTATTTTCAAGGTCTTCAAGATAAACATTTACAATTTCAAAATTTACCATATAAGTTATATTTCATATCTAATTCAGCAGGTAAAAGTAACTGCTCCCAAGTTTATAAAATAGTAAAGGAAATTAGAGATTCCGGAAATCTAACTTCATTCGGGATTGTTGATTGGGATTTAAAAAACAAACCTACAGACTTTGTATTTGTTCATGGCTTAGGACAGAGATATAGCGTTGAAAATTTTATTCTTGACCCAATTTATATAATTAGTTTATTGATTGAAATGAAAAATGCACATAATATTTGCGATATAATTGGAGTAGATAATACTTATAATCAATATCTTATTGGTGATGAATCTTCTGAAAAGTTACAAGAATATTCTAATTGTTTTTTTGAAGAATTTGAAAAAAAATTTCCTGCTTATAAAGCCGATTCAGAAAAAACATCTATTGAATATTTAAATAAGCGAGAAATAAATATTCCAAATTGGTTTCTAAAAATGCAAGGTCATGAAATTGTAGAAAAAGTTAAATTAATATTTCCTGCTTTAAATAAATATTCAAATGAAGGAGATATACAAAATACTCTTTCATTTATCATGACAAAATGTTATCCATTTGTACCCAAAGATACGATTACTACTTTTGAAAATATAAATAACTGTGGCTAACACCGTGTATAATTCATTGCTAGTTATAGCTTACTTACGAAAGTCCTTGCGGACTTTCTATCTGTGATTCATTTGCTAACTTTAGTGATGAAACACGCAACTACTCATAGCCGAGATCGTTACCAACAATAATTAAATATAGAAAACTATCTATTCTTATCTAATATCAAAATAAAGGCGGATTTACAATCAGTGAATATCTAACAAGCTAGAAAAAACCCTTAAAAAGTAACCAGCTCCGGCAACGAAACTTCCAAAGCTTTTGAAATCTCCAAAAGTGAATAAATGGTAGGATTTACTTTTCCGTTTTCTAATTTCTCCAACGCTTGTCTGTCTTTATCGCAAGCTCTGGCCAAATCAGATTGACTCCAACCTTTTTGAGTTCTTAACTCAACGATTCTGTTTCCTATATTTTTCTTTAGCTCGTCTTTGGTCACATAACAAATGTCAATTAATCATATGACATTCTTGTCATATTAAAGTTTGACACTTTAAATTAATTCATTAAGTTTGTCGTATAATAATATGACAACTTAACCAAGATTAAATAGATACTACCATGCACCAAAACAATGAGCAGCTTATCATCGATTTGATACAACAAGATCTTAAACATTGCCAATTGGTATACGGCTTAGCGCAATTGGGATTAGAGGGATCAAATACACACCATCTAGAGATACTGGAGATCATATACCAGCTTATGCATATCCCCAATGATAAAAAAAACGACTACCTGGCCGAGACCTATGCTGCTTTTATGAGTATGGCTACCGAGTATAAGATCACCCCTCTGGTAGAATCCCTGCGCCCCCTTGCAAAAGAGTGTTACCATCGGTTAAAATACCTTATAGAATTGGTGTAGGAGGTTCTAAGTACTCTTCGAGAGCCCATCATATTATCGTTTTCAAATGCATCTCGATACACGCTCGTTCCTCACGCACTCGATGTGACGTAGCGTGTTAGCCCGTCTGTTCGAGTGGTTTTTCGTAATGTAATGGAGAAAAATTGTATCGAGAACCTTTTTAATATCAAAAACTCTTTTTAGCAAGGTTAGGAAGAGCATCATAATCATTGTTTATTAAAGCTTCTTTCTTAGCTCTTGACCATTTTTTAATCTGTTTTTCTGTATCTATTGCTATAGTGATATTTGTAAACTCACATTTAAAAACTAACTCAACGGGTCTTCTTTTATATGTATAACAATCTTTATAAAAACCTGACGAGTGTTGAAACAGTCGTTGATTTAAATTTGATGTAACTCCTGTATAATAGGAATCATCAGAGCATTTTAAGATATAGACATAAGATAATTTCATCGTCATAAATATATGGTTTTTCGTATAGCGTAGCATCTCGATAGCTCTGCTGAGCTTGCCGAAGTACATTTTTTATACGCTATGCTTCAAAAAAACACTCGATGTGACGTAGCGTTTGTGTTGTGACGTAGCGTGTTAGTCCGTCTGTTCGAGTGGTTTTTCGTAATGTAATGGAGAAAAATTGTATCGAGAACTCATCATATTATCGTTTTCAAATGCATCTCGATACACGCTCGTTCCTCACGCACTCGATCCCGAGGAAAATTCGGGACAAGTTATGACGTAGCGTGTTAGCTCGTCTGTTCGAGTGGTTTTTCGTAATGTAATGGAGAAAAATTGTATCGAGAACTCATCATATTATCGTTTTCAAATGCATCTCGATACACGCTCGTTCCTCACGCACTCGACGTGACGTAGGTAGCGTTTGTGTTATACGTACCCTGAGCACTTCGACAAGCTCAGTGTGACAAATTATGGTGTACCCTGAGCGTAGCCGAAGGGCACAATCCTAACAAAATCAAAAAGTTAGCTAAACCTTTCTTAAAAAAATCCCAGTTCCGAAAAATGAAACTGGCATCCTATATTCTTGTGTCATAAAAATTTATTAACTAAAAAAATATAGTAAGAATGGCATTAGAAAATCTAATTAGTGTAACGTTTACAGAAGACGAATTAAACAAATTAACCCAGGGGATAGACACGATAAAAGAGGTACTCTTGGGTAAAACGGTAAATCTTACTCCCGAGCAACGCACTCAGTACGGTCGAATTGCTAATCAAAACAAGCTTATTGTAGACAAAGCCAAAAACTACATGGAGCAACATCCCACCTGGATTCCTAATTTTTTGGACAAAGAAGAGTTTGATCGAGACTATACCACCCGTAAGCAAATAGAATCTCATGTGCAGAAGTTAGAATACCTGGCGCAACAATTAATAGACACCAAAACTTTACTAGATCATGATAACTACTCTAATGCATTAAGCTTTTATCGTATGATGCGGTATTTGGCTGGTGAAAATGAGCCGGGTGCCAAGCCTGTATACGAGGATATGAAAGTGCTTTTTAAGAGAAACGGAGTGACTCCTAAAGAAACTGATACAGAAGCATAATTCGAAGCGTTATCGAGGTGCTTGTAAGGATCACCAAGATACATCAACGTATTAAAATCATAGCTCGAACTACCATACAGGGTGACTCGAAGAGGTGCCGAGGTACTTCGAAGCATTAAAAAGGTAGTTCGAGCTACCTTTTTTTGGATCACCACCTATCGATGTATCGAAAAAAAGCCTTATCCTATCGCTTTTAGCCTGTAATCTATCGCTTCGAAGGATCAATGTACGGCTTCGAAGCGCTATTGTATCAACTCGAAGCATTAAAATATCAGCTCGAACTACCTTTTGATACATTCGACCCCATGTCGACAAGGGGATACCCCCTTGTTGACATGGGTTGTGTACCCTTTGGTTCGAGTGGGTTCTCATGATATCATAAAATAAAAAAGCATCTACTGTAACGGTCACCTTTCTAATGTGTCCAAATGATAAAGCAGATACTATTATTAACAAATAAAGAAACTTTATCATGTACAAAACACATTCAAAATTACTAATGATCATACTATTATGTATGACCTCGATGACTATTAACGCTCAAACAAAAAAGGAAAAAAAGATGACAACAGAACAGAAAAATGTATTAAGAACTATCGAAAAAATGACAGAAGCTTTTCAGAACAAAGATATCCAAGCTGTTATGACCAGTTATGAGCCAAATGCAGTCGTGGTATTTGAACCCGAGGCGCCCATATCTGATGCAAGGGTTTTACAAGAAATGTTTACCAAAATGTCTATGGTAAATCCCGTTTTTACGTATAGTGGACACGAGGTCTTTATCACAGGAAATATAGCAACACATATTGCACCATGGAAAATGACTGCAAAAGCACCAGACGGAACAGAAATCAAACAGAGTGGATTATCTGTTGCCGTTTTAAGAAAACAAAAAGATGGAAAATGGTTAATGATATTAGATAACCCGCACGGTCAATATCTAATGGAAAAATAGTATATTTCTAATAAAATGCTGTCCTTGTTAATCCAAGGACAGCATTTTATATTGGAAGTGGTGTAAACTTTTTTCAAAAAACACAAAATGACAAAAAAATCATATACTATAAAAACTTCGGATTCTGATTTAATAGCACAATCACTTGCTGGTCATAAGGCCGCACTCGAAAATCTAATTAAAAAACATCAGGATTGGATTTATAATGTTGCCTTATCATTTGTTGGAGATAAAGATGAAGCAGCAGATTTGACACAAGAAGTTTTAATAAAAATTGTGACAAAATTAGATTCATTTAAACAAAAGAGCCTTTTTAGAACATGGGTATATCGTATTGTAAAAAATCACTTCTTAAATATGAAAAGAGGAAAATACGAAATCAATTCCCCCACATTGGAAGAATTTGGGCAAGGACTTGATCAATTACCAAATGAGTCTCTTTCTGACTATTCGTTTGAGGTCGAAAACAAACTTTTGGTAAAAGAAGCAAAAATAAGTTGCATGAAAGGAATGCTATTATGTCTTGATCGCGAACAACGAATGATTTACATCATTGGAGAATTGTTTGAATTTACAGACACTATAGGTAGTGAAATAATGGAAATCTCTAAAGAAAATTTTAGAGTTAAACTACATAGAGCAAAAAAGAATCTATATAATTTTATGGATAACAAATGTGGGCTTATAAAAAAAAGTAATCCATGTCGTTGTGCGAAAAAAACGGCAGGGTTTATAAAAATGGGATTTGTTGATCCCGTACATTTACATTTTCAGAAAAACACCATTACTACTATCAATACTGTAATTGATAAAAAACTAGAAACTTATAATGAAGAAGTAATAACAGAATACAAGCAACTATTTCAAGAACATCCATTTTTACAAAGCCCCGACAAGCTAAAATCTATAAAGAATTTACTTTCTTCAAAAACCATAAAAGAAACCTTTAATCTCGAATAAGAACGTTTTACAGTATCAGAGAAGGTAGCACCCTTCGAGAACCCATCATAATTATCGTTTTCAAATGCATCTCGATAGCTCTGCTGAGCCTTTCGATAAACCTGTCCTGAGTGTATCGAAGGGCTCAGGGTACTGGTATGCATATATCATTGTTGGCAATTCATTATTTTCTAAGTAACCTCCACATTAGTTCTACCGTCTAAATCTAAAATTAGAAATCTTATGTACTATAACAAAATAAAAACGATATTACTTTTCAGTGTTTTCACAATTACCTTTTCATACTCTCAAAACCTTGAAAGCAAAATCAATGATATACTAAATAACGAATATTCGAATGGAAGCACTGGCTGTGTTGCTTTGGTATCAAAAGGAGGAAATATCATTTATCATAATGCTCTCGGTTTGGCAGATTTGGAGCTGAACACTCCAATGACAAAAGATATGGTGTTTGAAATTGGGTCATTAACCAAGCAGTTTACAGCAGTAGCCATATTGATGCTAAACGAGCAAGGAAAATTAAATTTGAACGATGATATAAAGAAATACATACCCGATTACCCTACACAAGAAAATATAATAACTATTCACCATCTCTTGAATCATACATCAGGCATAAAAAATTATGTTACTTTAAAGGATTGGTTTCCACAAATAAGAAAAGACTTTACTCCGGAAGCTTTTATTGAATTATTTAAAAATGAGCCTTTAAATTTTTCACCAGGTGAAAAATGGGAATATAATAATTCTGGCTATTATTTATTAGGGTACATTATCGAGAAAGTTTCAAAACAATATTACAAAGATTTCATAGAGTCAGAAATTTTCAAACCTTTAAAAATGAATAATTCATCCTACGGAATTCGCTCAGAGATAATTAAGAATAGGCCCTCAGGTTATTCAAAACGAAACAATGCATTTATTAATGCACCTTATTTAAGTTTTACCCATCTATATTCTGCAGGAGCACTAATGTCAACCGCAGAAGACTTATTCAAGTGGAATCAAGCTTTGGTAACTAATAAGCTAATAACAAATGAATCAAAAAAACTGATTTTCACAAATACAACCCTAAACAATAATAGTAAAACAAATTATAGCTACGGTTGGGCAATAAATAAAATCAATAATAGCAATACCATAGAACATTCTGGGGGTACTTTGGGTTATGCAACTTATGCCACTTATCTACAAGAAGAAGATATATTCGTAACTGTTTTATCAAACTGCGATTGTAAAGAACCGAGAGTCGTAACCACGAAAATAGCTGCCATTTGTATTGATAAACCAATGCCAAGTAACGAATCGGCTATTACATTGAACCCATCAGATTTAAACAAGCTAGTGGGAACATATACATTTGAAGATAATTCTACTAGAATAATTACCCTCAAAGGCAATCAGCTTTTTTTCAATTTTCCAGATGGAAATAAATCGAAATTATTTAGTTTGGATGGAATGACATTTTGGATTGACGGGACAACTGAAAACCTGAATTTTATGGAGTCGGCCAAAGGAATGGACTGTTTATTTAAGAATCGCATATATGAATCTAAAGGAAGTAGGCAGGATAAGTAAACA
Source organism: Aquimarina sp. Aq78 (assembly GCF_900299525.1). Taxonomy (GTDB): domain Bacteria; phylum Bacteroidota; class Bacteroidia; order Flavobacteriales; family Flavobacteriaceae; genus Aquimarina. The sequence goes on from NZ_OMKA01000007.1 coordinate 65,055, forward strand.
ACTTTTTTTGAGTAACGAAATGTCAACAATGTGTATAGTGCATAGCACCCTACGGGATGCTACGACACCATATACGGAACGTTGGCAATAATTAAAGATTACGGTAATTAAAGGTTAATCATCTCTTTTTTAGCGTAGAAAAAGACAATGCATTAAATCTTAATTTTTTAAGTAAACTGTAACATTTGTCATATTATCCCATCTTGATAAAAACTACTATACTATGAAAAATATTAGAAAATTTTTATTTTTTGTTATTGTGTTGCTTGTTTGTTTTGCTTCAAGAAAGTCGTCTGCACAAAATGAGTATTCTATTGACTCGATTATTCAGTTAAATACATATACTTTCAAAATTGTAAACAATGAAATTATTGGAAATGGAAAAGATTTTCTTAAAAGAGAAGCTGAAAATTCTCAATTTTTTATGATTGGTGAGTTACACGGAAATAAAGAGACCCCCGAATTTACTTCTGCTATTCTTAACTTACTAAAGCCTAAGGGATACAACAACTTTGCTGTTGAGATTGGTCCTTTTAGTAAAAAAAAATTACTATCTATTATTAAGCAAAAAAATGGCATTGATTCTTTATCCAATTTTTATAAAAAGTATAATCCAGATGATTTAACAAATCCAATTCCCTTTTTTGATGGGGTTGATGAAGTTAGAATGCTAGAAATTGCTATAACTAATGGGTATAATATCTGGGGAATCGATCAAGAGTTTGTATATGCAGCTCCCTTTTTATTTGATGATATTTTTAATAAGACAAAAAAATTAAAAAACAATTCAAAAAGCTATGAAAAAATCTATAAAGAAGCTCGCGCATCTTTATTAAAGCATCTTACTACGAAATCAAAATCTAAATTTAATCTTTTATTGAAAGATAAACATATTCTTGAGTTTATTGCTGAATCAAAAGGAGTAGATAACGAGATTACTACGCTATTGACAGAGTTAGAAAAAAGTTGGAAAATATATGCTTACGGAAATGGTCCAACAAAACAATACTTCGAAAGTAATAACTCCAGAGCGATTATGATGAAACATTACTTTTTTGACTATTATAAAAAAGCTTTATTAAAGGAGCCTAATCCAAAAATGATCTTAAAAATGGGGAGTATGCATACTGTTTATGGAAAAAATCCTTTAGCTATTTATGATATTGGAAATACTTTATATGAATTATCAATATTAAATAATTCCAAAAGTTTTAATCTTGCCCTTGCTGGCAGATATTATATTAGAAGTAGTGGAGAAAAGATTGATCGCTTAAAATATGTTCCAGAATATAAGAAATTATTTGAGCATCAGGAAGAAAATCTTTGGACTCTCTTGGATTTAAGGCCTCTTAAAAAGGCTATTTACAATGGAAAAATTAAGGTAGACGATAAGAAATTCAAAAAGCTACTTTATAGATATGATTCTGTTCTCATGAAAACTCTTACAGCTGCTACAGAGGACATTAGAGATTATAAAAACTAAATTGAAACTTTTGGAATGGGTTATACAATTCAAACCCGACAGCATGGATTTATAATTCGATAACGATACTCAAATAAAAAAGTTTTTCCCTGCCATATACATTACTATTGCCATATCAAAAAGATAATAGTAGCTTTGGGTAATTAAAAGATTAAAAACCTTGACAGGATGAGGTTTATGATATATACAAACGCTTGTCAATACATATAAATAGATATATGTGTACTGGTACGTATATATCATTGTTGGCCACAAGCAGAACAGACGAAAATGGGAGAAACAGAAAAACCAAGACTTTCGAGGTTAACGGCTATTTTAACTCAACTACAATCTAAAAGAATTGTTACTGCAAAATACCTTTCTGAAAAACATAATGTAAGTGTAAGGACTATTTATCGAGATATTCGAACATTAGAAAATTCAGGAATACCAATCGTAACTGAAGAAGGTAAAGGGTATTCTATTATGGAAGGATACCACCTCCCGCCAGTTCTGTTTACAGAGGATGAAGCCAATGCCTTAATTACAGTAGAACAATTAGTCATAAATAATAAAGACCAATCATTAATCGATAATGTTTCAAGTGCATTAGAAAAAATTAAATCCATTTTAAAATATTCTCAAAAAGGAAATGCAGATTTATTAGCTGATAGAATTTACTTTGGAGGCAATCAGAATGAAGAGAAATCCAGTAATAACCTAATGCAAATTCAATCAGCAATTATACATTTTCAGGTAATAAAAATTGAATACCATTCTTCCAAAAACAAACAAACTTCTCGAACTATTGAACCATTTGCCATCTATAGCATCAACGGGAACTTTCTTCTCATTGCCTTTTGCAGATTAAGAAATGATTTTAGGAACTTTAGAATTGATTTCATCAACTCACTCATTCCACAAAATGAAACATTTACTCCGCACAATATGACAATGCAAAAGTATTTTGACGATTATATACAATAACAGAATCACCCCTGACACAAGGCTGTCATAACAACATTATACTTTTGTTTTATTATAAACAAAAAACAATTAAAAATGGAAACATTCAAAATCATTACTCTTTCTTTATCAAGTATTTTGCTACTCTTTGTTGGTTCTATGAGATTAAGCGCTCCTATAAAAACGTATTTAAAAAATTCAGGAATTAAACTTGAAAAAGAAATTAACTTGTTAAATGAAATAAGAGGCGTGAGTTCTGTTCAACTATTTGGTGGAATTATTATTCTATTGGGAATTTTTATACCTAAATTGACTTTCGCTTCATTTACTGTTGCAATTTTAATATTCATCGGTTTTGCAATAGGAAGAACTATAAGTATGAGTATTGATGGAAAGCCAAATAAGCTGTTAATTCAAGGGTTAATTTTTGAATTTGTATTAGGTTTTGCAAATATCTTGTGCCTTTTCAATATTCTATAGCATAGAAAAATAAAGCCAGTGGCTAACAATGTATAAAAAACATAGGGCCTTAGAGCTTAATCGAAATATCTGTGTTTATTAACAAAGTCCGCCAAATTTAAAATTTTGATTGAGGTAATAGATATTATTTAAAACCGTATACACATTAAAAGTCGACGTTTGATATTTAAAATTGGACACTTACTAATTTAGAATTTGAGACTACATAAGTAACCAATAGATTTGAGAAATAATCTAATCTAATTGAACATATGAAAACCAAAAAAATCCTTTCAACACTACTAACCTGGTTGCCTTCATTAATAATAGTATTATTTTTTATCCCGAACGCTTTAGATAAAATTCTTAATTCGAATCAAACAGGAAAAATTGTTTCGAATACTGCTGTAATGATAATTGCAGGAGTATATCTACTAATTGCGGTAGTCCTGTTTTTATATAATAAAACCGTTCTTATCGGCACTACCCTTTTAGCATTTTATATGACATTAATAGTATGTATTCATATGTATAAAGGGAAACCGTATGAAGTTACCATCCTAATTGTTATGGCGACAATATTTGCATCGTATATTAGAAAACCACAACTATTTCATCAAAAATAAAATAATGTAATAGATAAAAGCGAATGCTTTTAAAGTGCAGAATTGATAATTAAAAGCTAGCAAATCAGATACATAAAAAAAGCGTAGCACAATAACGTATTCTCATTGCTTTAATTTTCCTCACAGAAAATCATAGTGAGTGCATTATAGCTCTGTGAGTTTTTGCAAGTTTATTATCAAGTGGCAAAACCATATACAAATACCTTAGCCATAATTACCCAATTCAAGCCTGAAAGGCAAAAAACAAGAGTCCTTGATTTTCAGATAATTAAATCAAAACAAGCGTTAATTAAATCACAAAATTGCTTATTTTCTCTAAATACCAAGTAACACATCTAAAATTAATGACATCAATTATTAGTATTAATAATTTAAATCAAAAATTATGTTAAAAAACATTTCAAATTTAGGTGTAGTCCTAAAAAAGTCAGAACAACGATCTATCAGTGGTGGATTTGGAGGACCAGTATCTTGTAGTGCCACTCCAACTTTTTATGATGGACAATGCTGGCTATGTGGTATACGAACTAATCCCCGTGAATGTAATTAAACTTAATTTAAAAGCGGGCTTTGTTCCGCTTTTTATTTTTTATTACTCATCTAAAACTACAGCTAACAAGACGTAAAAATTATAAGAGCTACCCAACAACGTAGATTTGTAATCTGCATGAGGCAATACTCAGCCTCTAAATAAAAACCTTAAAACTTCACCAATTGCGGTAATGATATCACAAAAAAGTTCTTCCCCTGCCATATACATTACCATTGCTATATTAAAAAGATAATAGTAGCTTTGGGTAATTAAACAAATAAAGTGCTTGTAAACAATTGATAAACAAACACAAACGAGTATACATGTACTGGTATACACATACTATTTGTTGTAACTCATGTAACTAATAGATTAAAAATGGATAAAGCATTACAAACTATGATTGACAACATGCCTGAAAAAACAGGTAAGTCATTAGATGAATGGAAAGCAATTCTTAAAGAAAAATCCTTTACTAAACATTCTGAAGGAGTTAAGTTTTTAAAGACAGAATATAATGTGACGCATGGGTTTGCTAATACTATTGTAACTTTATCTAAAGAAGAAAATAACTCTCCTGATGATTTAGTGGGCGCCCAATATAAAGGGAAAGAAAATCTGATTCCGATTTATAAGAAACTAATTGACTATGTTACATCATTAGGTTCTGATATAACCATTACCCCGAAAAAAGGAAGTGTTAGTATTATTAGAAAAAGACAATTCGTTTTAATTAAGCCGGCTACCAAAACAAGAATTGACTTAGGGTTTAAACTAAAAGACAAACCAACTACAGATAGACTTGAAAACTCTGGGCCATTCGGAACAATGTGCACGCATAGGGTTCGGCTATCCGAAGAATCAGAAATTGACAAAGAATTAAAGGGTTGGATCTCTGAGGCTTATGAAAAATCAATATAAAACCAGATATAACTATTAAGCATAGACCTAACCCGACTGCGTAGATTTGCAATCTGTGCAATACAATAACACATCGTCTAGATAAAAATCTTGGGATGTGAATTTTATGATATACACAAACACTTAAAAACATCAACAAACCGATATATGTACGGGTGTTATACATATGTCATTGTTGTATATAATTATGATCAAAATGAAAAGAAAACATCCATATTTTGCTTTTTGCATTGTAGTATTGATAGTAGTAGGATGTGCAAGAAAAGAAGTAAACAATATGCAAATAGACCATATCATACTGGCCATAAACGACCTTGATTTGGGCATTAAGCAATTTGAGGAATTAACTGGGGTAAAAGCCATATATGGAGGAGGGCATCCAAACAGTTATACTCATAATGCTATAATACCTATGGACGATATGATTTATATTGAAATCCTGGCACCAAAGAATGAATTGGACACAATTCCTGAATTTTTTAAAAACATGAATGTTTTAAAACCTATTGGTTTTGCAATAGCTACCGATACCATAGAATTTCTGGAGAAAACAATCGTAGACTCTCAATTTGAAACCAAAGGAATTGAAAATTGGTCAAGAAATAAACCCAACGGAGAGGAATTGAAATGGAAGTTATTACGGATAACTAATCCAGGGCTAAACATTAATCCTTTCTTTATAAGTTGGTCTGATAAAACAACTCATCCTTCGGTTCAAAAGAACACGCTTTGTTCTTTGAAAGAATTTCAGATTAAAACTCCGCATAAGAAAGATATAACAGACATTTTATTGAAGAACAAATCAACGATTCAATTCATGAAGGTGGAAGATAGTGATACAATACAACTTAAATTCACCATTAAAACCCCAAAAGGAGAGGTAATATTTAAATAACTATACATAACAATACCCCACTGCGCGATTTACAATCTGTGCAATATAATAACACATCGTCTAGATAAAAACCTTGACAAGCGTGATTTTTATGATATACAAACGCTTGTAAACAGGTATATGCGTACTGGTATGCATATACTATTATTGGTAGCTATTGGTAAACAAAAACTCTTAACAACAATACATCAAAATGGAATTCTTAATTATCTTAATTATTTTAGTTTTTTATGGAATTTCTTACTACATAAAGAAACGAGTTGTTCCGAAAATTAAAGGAGCTCTTGGAGAGTATAAAGTATCTACTAAGCTAAAACGTCTCAAAAAAAAAGAATATCTAATTTTAAATAATGTCTTATTCAAAATCGGTAATTCGACTACTCAAATAGATCACATTGTAATTTGTAAAAGTGGAATTTTTGTTATTGAAACAAAAAATTATAAAGGTTGGATTCATGGACATGAAAACTCTGAATATTGGACACAAACGATATATAAATACAAAAAGAAACTTAGAAACCCAATAAAACAAAATTGGGTTCATGTATACGCGATAAAAAAAATACTTTCAGAATATAACTATGTTAAATATTTTCCAATAGTTGTTTTTGCCGGAAGCGGGAAATTAAAAAATATAACAACTACCCTACCTGTTATTTATACGAATAAACTTCTTAAAACAATAAAGAAATTAAATGAACAAGAAAATTTATCATACAATCAAATGAAATTGATTTCAGATAAGTTACATCAATTCAACATAATTGATAGAAAAGAAAATAGAAATCACGTTAAACAGGTAAGAAAACAGATTCGTGAGCGAAAGAAAAAGGAAAAACTAAAAATTTGTCCAAGGTGCGGAAATGGCCTAATCAAAAAAAAAGGAAAATATGGTAGATTTTATGGTTGTCAAAATTTTCCAAAATGTAGATATACATTAAGTATAAATTAATTCCCAAAATAAAATTAACTTTATCGACATCAATCAACATGTTATGAGAAACCAAATTATACTAGTAGCTTGTTCGTTTATTTTTATAACCTGCAACAAAAACGAAACCGCCCCAACCCTATCAAAACCTAAAGAGATCAAAAAAATAGAAGGAGCATGGAAAATGGTGTATGGAGAGATTAGAGAAGGAGATTCTGTAAAAATTAAAGATATGACCTCATCAGATTTTATAAAAATCATCGGTAAGGATCATTTTGCATTTTTTAATCAAGATCATACCAACCCAGATGGTTTTTATGGAGGCGGAGGAACATATACTCTAGAAGGGAATACGTATACAGAAACATTACAATATTGTGCGGTAGAAGCTGTAAGAGGTCACAAATTTCCATTTACAGTAGAAATAAAAGGAGATACTCTTATTCAATATGGGCTAGAGGAAGTAAAAGAAGCGAACATAAAAAGGTATGTTGTAGAAAAATATATTAGAAAGAATAAATAGTATATTTTTTTAGACCTGACAACGCGGATTTGAAATCCGTTAATGATACTCAAACAAAAAAGTTCTTCCGCGACCCTATACATTACCATTGCTATATCAAAAAGATAATGGTAGTTTTGGGTAGTTAAAAAACAAAACACTTGCAAACACCTATAAACTGATATATGTGTACTGGTACATATGTATTATTGTTACCTGCAAGCACAAAAAAATGAATGCTGAAGAATTTGTAAAAGCATTTTATAAAGAAAAACAAGAACTCTTAAAAGAGTATTTAAGTGACAATTCAAAGACTGAGGTTAGGACGTTGATCCAAACTCTTAGACTGACGGACGAGCAGAATGAAATAATGAAAAAAGTGTTGGATTCGTCATTTACGAATATATTTTATACAATTTTACTCGGATTAGATGGCTCTGCTTCAATTGGCGGAATTCAAAAAATGTACGATTTGAAAGATAAAAACGGAAATCAATTAAGTGGAGAAATAGAAGATTATGCTTATGAATATTTTCACGAATCGGATTAAAAAAATAAAACGTGAAATTATATAAACCACTTTTTTCTATAATTATAATCATTGTCCAACTGATATTATCTCTGGAAGACTATTATCAACTACAAGAATGGAAAAAAGAAAACCCCGAACTTGATTCATTGATAAATTTAGTTATACATTACGACACTTTATTTTTATTTGTTTTGATAATTGGAATCTATGAAATGCGAACCAAACCAAGTCTAATAAAAAAACTTATTCGGATACTTTTAGTTTGTATTGTTTTTGGATATTGCTTTTCTGGGATTATTCCAATCGAAGATTTTAAATTTGGTATTTACAACACCGCTTGGTTTTCAGCCGTAGTTGCAATTGTTCTGATTTTAATTCAAATGGGGAAATATGGAACTAAGAAAATAAATAAAGCCTGCAGGTAACAACATATATGTGATCATAGCAGCTAAGTGATCAATCGAATGGTTGTTGTATTTTTGGTAAAGCGCAATAATTGCAGAAAGGAAAAGTTAGCAACTAATGCGCAGAAAAATCGAAAAGCAAGGTAACATTTTACCCTGCTACGACACATATATTAAACGTTAGCAATAATTAAAAAAAATAATGAAAAGGATATTTATCTTACTATTCATTTTCTCCTCTTTAACATCTTGTAATCTTAAAGAGAAAATTCAGAAAATAAGTAAAATCAATGATGAATTAGAAACTGAATTCAAGCATGATCAAATCTTTAGCGCTTTCAACTTTGGAACAGATGAAGAAAGTAACTATTTCTTAATAAGCTTTTATGAATATGACTTAACAAACAAAACGCATTCTGAATTAGAAACAATTGCTAAAAAGGTTAAGACTTTTTTTAAGAAAAATAATCCGGAATATAATAATCTTGATTTTATTGAAATTAGATTTACGAAATCAGATCAGGAAACTGCAAACTCTTTTGTGAATTTTAGATTTGAATGAACTATTACTAACAATGCCTATGAGTTTATTGCGGCGAAATTCCTTGGCAGAATTTCATGCGGATTTGCAATCCGTGTAACACAATACTCATCGCCTACATAAAAATCTTGACAGGTGTGAGTTTTATGATATACATAAACGGATCAATTTTTGATAATAATTGCCAGTATAATTTGGCACTACTCGAGATATGAATAGAAATTTGATATTATTAATCATTTTTATCCCAATTATATCATTTTCACAATCAATTAAAAATTGGAATGAGAGAACTTATGATGCTTTAAATACAATTAAACCCGATTTAACAAAAGAGCAGTTTAACTATTTTAAATCTATAATTCTAAACAGACAAAAGTATCAAACACAAAAAAGAATAGATTCAACAAAAGGAGTTATCAAAATAGTAGAAGGCTATGATTTTGTAGATAATAAGTTTGGAATTATTGAAGAATATCGTTTTTCAAATGGAAGAATATTCACTTATTTGAATAATTTAAAAGAATGGGGAGTCAGTTTCGATGACTACAACAATTTTGTTGAAGCAAGTATTAGAAAGCACAAAATTGATACAATTCTTCCACGAAAATACACTGCTGTATTAGGTTGTATAGCAAATAAGCGCGCAATTAGAAAATCAAAAAGAATTGAGAAGATGGCTAAAAACCAAGGTGTCGTAATTGAAAATTATTTAAAAATAGAAACGTTAATTGACTCGGTAATTGATAAAATTTATATTTCATTTTTAATTCCAAAAAGTGGAGCTAGAGAAGTTGAAATATCTTATGGCCCATTTTATCTTGATGTTGAATTGGAATATTGGTTGAATTAACAACTGGTTACAACAAGGCATATGTGCTCATAGCTGCTAAATGACAAACAGATACTTCAACATAAAAACAGGAAATAACACTATGATACCTGATATGCTTATGAGATTAATAATTTCAATACTCCTTTTATTTATTTCAAGTTTTGGCTTTGGGCAAAATATCGGAGGGTATTTTAACTATGAAAAAGTCAAAAAATCTGTACCAGAATATGAAACTAATAAAGATTTAATAAAGGAACTGGAGACCAAATATAACGACTCACTTTTAGTAATTGTCAGCCCTTTTCAAAAAAGAATCTCAGATGCTCCTCATATTGACTATTCTCCTGAGGAATTAGAAAAAATTCAAGATTCAATTCAAAAATTAGAACAGAAAATAGAATCATTTCGTAAATCGGCTCTTGAGATTATTGAATCAAAAAGGAAAAAACTTGACAGGTCAATTAATAAAATAATTTTGGTATCAATCAATGATTTTTGCAAATCGAAAAATATTAGCTATTTAACCAAAAAAAATGATTTACTATTTTGTGTAGAATGTTTAGACTACACTAATGAATTGATTGAGTTTATGAAATTAAAAAAATGATGTATCACAACAACCCGTATAACTCATAGCTGTTAAATCCCTCAAAAGTAATTCATTACGATTTTATTACCTTAGTGATTCACTGTAGCTAATTTCAAACTTAATCTTAAATCATGAAGATAAACAGATTACAATTTTCAATTGATATTAAGGCAGAGAAAACCAAGATATGGAACGCACTATGGAGCGATAATCTCTATCGTGACTGGGCTAGCGTATTTTTTGAAGGTTCTTATGCCGTTACCGATAATTGGAAAGAAGGTAGTACAGTAGTATTCCTTTCTCCTGATCAAAGTGGTATCTATAGCATCATCGAAACACACATTCCTAATAAAATCATGAAGTTTAAACATATCGGAAATGTGGTAAAGGGAAAGGAACAACCTATTGATGATGAAACAAAAGCATGGTCGGGCGCCACAGAAATTTACACACTTACTGGTGAAACAGATAATAATACACTTCATGTTGAAATAGATGTCCTTGACGAGCACCTGGACTTTATGACAATCACATTTCCAAAAGCACTGGAAAAAGTAAAGAATAACTGCAGTTAACAACATGTATAATTCATCGCTTCTAATTTTCCTCTCAGAAAATCATAGTGAGTGAATTATGGTTCTACGAGCTTTTGCACGTTTATTTCCAAACAAAGAAACCATATACAACTCCGAAAGCACGGACTTGCAATCCGTGTAACACAATACTCAGCGCCTACATAAAAACTTTGACAAGTATGAGTTTTATGATATACATAAGTGGATCAATTTTTGATAATAATTGCCAATACAATTTGGCACTACTCGAGATATGAATAGAATTTTGTTCTTTCTGATTAATGCTTAAATATATTGAGAATCAAATTTAAGACATGTATAATCAATACTACTTCTCTACTCCAATACTGATTGCTACACTAGAGAATCCTATGAATTTTAAGTCGTATAAATCTTACATGAATACGTTAATGACAAGCTAAAAAGAAAACTGTAACAATCATTAAATTATTGCATCTTTTTAAGATGAAAACTAATTCAAAAATAATGCGATTAACAATTTTAGTAGCCTGCATAATTTTTCAAGTAAGTTTAATCTATGCACAGACTTCATTAAAGGAGATAAACCTGGAAAACGGAAAATACAATGTAGGTTTTCAGCACTACACAAGTATTGATAGCACAAGGACATATCAAATCAAAAATGAGTTCAATAATCAACTTATTTACAGACCCATCCCAATTAGCATATGGTATCCAGCCAAAATTGATACTAAAAATTCAAAGCAACTAATTGTTTTAAATTATTTAGAAATTTTAAAAGAAGAAGAAGAATGGAAAAACTTACCAAATGATTTTTTATTGGATTGGTTTCCCTACTTATGGAATACACCACAAAATAAGGCACATCTTAGTGAAAAAGCTAACGCATTTTCTAATGCGGCTATTTTAGAGGGAAAATATCCTGTAATTGTTTATGCTCCCAGTTATCAAGCGTCTTCGATCGAAAATTTTGCATTATTCGAATATTTAGCAAGTAATGGTTTTATTGTGATATCCAGTCCTTCTAGAGGGACAGATACAAGATGGTTAGAGGGAGGAACTGCTAAGGATATGGAAACACAATCTAGAGATATAGAATTCCTTTTGAAAGAAATTCTTAACTATAAAAATATTGATTCAAATAAAATAGCTCTTATGGGGTTTAGTTTTGGAGGAGTTTCAACTACTATTACTGCGATGAAAAAGCAAAATATAAAAGCTTTGGTAAGTTTAGATGGGACTGAAAGATATAACTATGCTGTTTTAGAAAAATCACCTTATTTTGATTTAGAAAAATTTGACATTCCGTATATTCATTTTGCCCAAAAAGATATTCCTAAAGAAGTTTTAATTGCAGAAAAAATCCCTGCTGAATTGAATTATAAATTTCAACTATACGATTCTTTAAAATATAGTAATGCTAATAGTTATAAATTCAATGACTTAACACATTCATATTTTAGTTCTTTTGGAGTTTTATTCGCAAATAGAGATAAGAGGCAAGATAAAAGTGATGATAAAATCATGAAATCTTATAACCTACTTTCTACACACACCTTACAGTTTTTAAAAGCCTTTTTAAAAGATGATGAAAAAGCAAAAGAGTTTATAGAAAAGAATCCTAAAGAAAATGGATTTTCGGAAAATCTGATTTCAAAAAAAATGAAAATGGCTCTTGAAAAAGAATTTGACTATAAAGACTTTAATGATGTAGCCCTCAATCAAACCTATCAAGATTTAATTTCTTTATACCAAAAACTAAAGGAAAAACATCCAAAACTTCATCTCGAAGAAGGAATGTTAAATACATTAGGTTTACGATTATCATTTAATCCCAAAAAAGCAGAACATGGTATTAATGTATTTTTATTAGCGTTACATATATATCCAAAATCAGCAAATCTATTTGATAGCCTGGCTGAAGCTTATTTATATAATAAAGATTATAAGAATGCCATATTTAATTTTAAAAAATCGTTAGAATTAAACCCTGGAAATCAAAACGCTATTGACAAAATAAAACAACTTAAAGAATAAAGCTAGTTACTAACAGCCTATATAATGAATTGCAGGTAGTGTTTAAAATACATTTGGATACAACGCTCGATGTAACGCACTCGATCCCTAGGAACACACCCTTCGACTACGCTCGGGGTCCGTGAAGGATACATTTGATTACCCATGTCGTACTCCGAGCCCTTCGATAAACTCAGGGCAGGTACGCCGAAGGGTACACATTTCTAAAAGCCTGAACGGCAACAAATTCATAATAAATTCACAATTAACAGCCGTTACGGTCTTTATCAATCTACCTTTAACCTTACTTTCACATATGTCGGTTTCTTATTTTATTACCTTCCGCCGATTAAAAATTCTTCACATGCTCAAAAATACATTTAGATTACTTCTATGCTTAGTAGTAATCACCACTAGTGGTTGTTCTGTTCTTCAACCTAAAAAAGAAAAAATCGCTACCGCCGAAGGCAAAAAACCAGGTAAAGACAAAGACACCATTAAACCTTATGACAAGGTCATTACCGAAAAGGCCAAAACCGACAAAGGTTTATTTACCGTTCATAATATAGGCGATAAATACTATTATGAGATTCCGGATTCATTGTTTAACCGGGAAATGCTTATGGTTACGCGTATTGCCAAAACCGCTACGGGGATTGGTTTTGGAGGAGGAAAACAAAACACCCAGGTATTACGCTGGCAACGAAAAAACAAACAGATATTACTTCGCGTCGTATCACATCAGATCTTCGCTTCGGATTCTTTACCGATTCATGAAGCTGTAGAGAATTCTAATTTCGAACCGGTGTTATATGCATTTCCGATTAAGGCATTTTATAAAGATTCTACCACTGCGGTAAAAAATGCAACAGTGATCGAGGTTACCGATCTGTTCAAAAAAGATGTAAAACCTTTAGGATTTCCTGATAGCAGACGAAAGCAATATAAGATTTCAAAATTAGATGTTGCCCGATCGTATATCGATACGATTAGAAGCTACCCATTAAATATAGAAACTCGCCATGTAAAAACGTATAGTGCTGCCGAGCCACCTTCTAATGCTAGTACAGGATCTATCTCATTAGAAATGAGCAATTCTATGATCCTGCTTCCTAAAACCCCTATGAGACGTCGATATTTTGACCAGCGAGTAGGATGGTTTGCCCGCGGACAAACGGATTATGGATTAGAAGCGCAAGAAAGTAAAACGGTACGTTACCTGGATCGCTGGAGATTAGAGGTAAAAGATGAAGATCTTGCAAAGTTTAAACGAGGAGAACTGGTAGTTCCCAAAAAGCAAATCGTATACTATATCGACCGTGCGACACCCAAAAAATGGAGAACATATATTAAGCAAGGGATCGAAGACTGGCAGGTTGCCTTCGAACAGGCTGGGTTTAAAGAGGCTATTATCGCCAAAGACCCTCCAACAGTAGAAGAAGATCCCGATTGGAGTCCAGAGGATGTGCGCTACTCTGTAGTGCGCTACCTGGCCTCTCCAATCCCTAATGCCAACGGACCACATGTAAGTGATCCCAGATCGGGAGAGATCCTGGAGAGTGATATCAACTGGTATCATAATGTAATGACCTTATTACGCAATTGGTTTTTTGTACAAACCGCAGCAATCAATCCACAGGCGCAGAGTGTTGCTTTTAAGGATGAAGTGATGGGAAGATTGATTCGATTTGTATCTGCTCACGAGGTAGGTCACACCTTGGGACTACCGCATAATATGGGAAGTAGTGTTGCCTACCCGGTAGAATCTCTAAGAGATCCTGTGTTTACCAAAAAATATGGTACAGCACCATCGATAATGGACTATGCAAGATTTAACTATGTTGCCCAACCGGGAGATGGTGATGTTGCCTTAATGCCTAATATTGGTATCTATGATAAGCATGCAATACAATGGGGATATCGACCGATACTTACACCAACTGCAGAAGAAGAGAAAAAGACATTGGATAGCTGGATACTGGAGCATCAAAATGATCCTATGTATAGATTTGGGAAACAACAGTTTGGAGTTATTGATCCAAGCTCGCAAACCGAAGATCTTGGTGATGATGCCGTACTGGCCAGTACCTACGGAATCAAAAACTTGAAGAGAATTGTACCCAACCTCATCACATGGACTGCCGAAGATGGTAAAAACTATGATGATCTGGGCACGATGTACAGACAGGTATTGGGGCAGTTTAATCGATATATGGGCCATGTATCTTCTAATATTGGTGGAGTATATGAATACTATAAAACCTATGATCAAAAAGGTGCTGTATACTCTCATGTGACCAAAGCAAATCAGAAACGTGCCATGAAATTTTTACACGAGCAATTGTTTAGCACTCCGGATTGGTTACTCGACAATACTATTTTTGATAAAATAGAATCTGCAGGAAATGTAGAACGCATTCGTAATTTCCAGGTGAGAACCTTAAACAACCTGTTAGATCATGGTCGTATGGCACGATTAATTGAGAATGAGGCCTTAAACAATAAAGAGGCCTATACCCTACTCGATATGATGACCGAACTACGATCGGGACTATGGAGCGAATTGCGAAGCGGTCGTACCATCGATGTATATCGTCGTAATTTACAGAGAGCTTATATCGATCGACTGGAGTTTTTAATGACCAAAGAGCAACCTAAGATCCCGGAGAATATAAGACGCTTTGTAGTACGAACTAATGTAAATGCTTCGCAAAGTGATATCAGAGCGGTAGTACGTGCAGAACTAAATACGCTACGTCGAGCAGTTAGAAATGCTACCGGCAGAACATCAGATAGGATGACGCAATATCACCTGCAAGATATCGCAGAACGTATCACCGCCATCCTCGATCCTAAAAAATAAGATAATACATCTGTACTATAACACCCCCCTGTTTGAATCATCAAGCAGGGGGTTTCTTTTAATAGGTACTTATCTGATCAAGTGGTTTGTTGTAATGCTAAAGGAAACTATAGTGCTTCGGCAGGCCTGTCCTGAGTGTATCGAAAAAGTCATCAGGACTATCGAGAATCAATAGTTGTTATCGTTT
Source organism: Aquimarina sp. Aq78 (assembly GCF_900299525.1). Taxonomy (GTDB): domain Bacteria; phylum Bacteroidota; class Bacteroidia; order Flavobacteriales; family Flavobacteriaceae; genus Aquimarina. Next base: position 80,873 of record NZ_OMKA01000007.1, read on the forward strand.
TCAAAAGCATCTCGATACATTTTTTCTACGCTATGCTCCAAAAAAACACTCGATGTGACGTAGTGTTTTCAATTATTAATATGCCCCCTCTGAGTGAGTGATCATACTATAGTTATCCTATTATTCTGCACTTAATCCGAAGTTAAAAGAAAAGATCATACGAGAATATAACCTATAATAGAAATATAAGTACCTTAGTAATTCATACCCTCATTATTAACATCAACACTAGAATAAACAACATGAAAAAATTAATTTCAGAATTTATTGGAACCTTATGGTTAGTATTAGGTGGGTGTGGAAGTGCTGTATTAGCAGCAGCATACCCAGAGTTAGGAATTGGATTTGCAGGAGTTGCCCTTGCATTTGGTTTAACCGTTGTAACGATGGCCTATGCCATTGGGCATATTTCGGGTTGCCATCTTAATCCTGCAGTATCTATCGGTTTATGGATAGGTGGTCGTTTTGATAAAAAAGAACTGCTACCTTACATTGTTGCCCAGGTATTGGGTGGTATTGCCGGTGCAGGAATTTTATACCTTATTGCTACAGGAAAATCTGGGTTCGAAATTGGTGGCTTTGCTGCTAATGGATATGAAGAGCATTCCCCAGGTGGCTATTCTATGCTTGCAGCTTTAATAACCGAAATAGTAATGACATTTATGTTTTTGATCATTATTCTGGGAGCTACTCATTCTAAAGCCCCTAAAGGTTTTGCAGGCCTTGCCATAGGATTAGGGTTAACTCTGATTCACCTTATAAGTATACCAGTAACCAACACTTCGGTAAATCCTGCCAGAAGTACGAGCCAGGCATTATTTGCAGGAGGTTGGGCAATAGAGCAATTATGGTTATTTTGGGTAGCTCCAATCATAGGAGCGATTTTAGCCGGATTGGTGTACAAATTTATTTCTCCAGAAGAAGCATAAAAAGCACAATAAACCTATAATACTAAACCCTTGCATGATGATTTATGCAAGGGTTTAGTATTCATGCTCATCAGTTCAAGTGATTTTTCGTAATGTAATGGAGAAAAATTGTATCGAGAACCAATCATCCCCTTACCATGAGGTTTCCCGTAACTTTATTAAAAAAGGTCGTCGTACTTTTATATAAGAGAGATAGATATTACCCAGGTAACATTATCTGGTCGTATTTAGAATATCATTATTTGGATCATTGTTAATACTAAATTTAAAATGGGCTACGAAAATAAAACAATAGAACGATTTGCTGGATATGATGCCGAAATCAATACTAAAGGGGTGTTTATTTTAATCCTTAATATATTGATTATCGTTAGCATCACAATAATCATAGGAGAGTTAACAACACTCGTTTCTCCCTTACACCTTTCTCCGTTTAAGGTGATCACCAGTTTAATAATCCTTTTTTCGTTTTTTTCGATACTGATTACCGTGTATACAATAACCCCCTATTTAAATTCGTATAAAAAATTCTTTTGGTTTTTTAATAGTATTGCGAATAGCAATAAAAAAGAGGAAGAAAAAAAAGATATCGATAGTCAAATTTATGATTTAGAAAAAGGATTAAAAAGAAAACATAAGGGCGTTAAAATGGCATTACTTATTAATTTTATTCAGCTACTTTTTCTAACCTATATCGCATATATTATTGTATTTTAGATAAAACTCTCTAGTTATTATTTTGATAGACATAAGTACAAACAAGTATAAAGGATATATATGCCCTATATATAAGTCATGTTTACACGAATGAAAATACTCCTAACAGGTGCTACAGGCTATATCGGCAAACGAATTCTCCCTTTATTAGTAAATAAGGGGCATCATGTGGTATGTTGCGTTAGGGATACCTCTAGATTTCATCCTCCCCAATCGTTAAGCGCAAGTATTTCTGTACTAGAAATTGATTTATTAGATGCTTCTTCTCTTTCAAAAATCCCAGATGATATTGATGTGGCGTACTATCTGGTACACTCTATGTCGACATCTGACGATTATAAATCATTAGAACAAAAATCTGCTATCAATTTTCGGAATACATTATCTAATACAACTGTTAAACAAGTGATATACTTAAGTGGTATAGTTAATGAATCTAACTTATCTAAACATCTGCTATCAAGAAAAACGGTTGAAGAAGAGCTAGGTAAAGGCAGCTACAACCTCACTTGCTTTAGGGCAGGAATCATTGTTGGATCGGGCAGTGCATCCTTTGAAATCATGCGCGACTTGGTAGAAAAGCTTCCTGTTATGATTACCCCAAAATGGCTTCTTACCAAATGTCAACCCATAGGGATAGCAGATGTGCAAAGCTTTTTAACCGAATGCATCCTTAAAGAGGAAACATACAACAGGAATTTTGATATTGGTTGTGATGATATTCTATCGTATAAAGAAATGCTACTTGATTTTGCTAAAGTTAGAAATTTAAAAAGGAGAATCTGGACCGTACCTGTAATGACCCCGAAGCTTTCTTCTTATTGGCTATATTTTGTAACCTCTACTTCTTACAAGTTGGCCAGATCCTTAGTCGATAGTATGAAGGTTGAAGTTGTATGTAGAAATAATGAAATCAATACCCTACTAAAAATCCAACCCATATCCTACAAGGAAGCCTTATTAAGAGCATTTGATAATATTAAAAACAATGAGATTGCTTCAAGCTGGAAAGATTCTTATTCTAGTAGTGAGATAACCAGCAACATATCAGAATTTATAGCGGTTCCAGAATTTGGATGTTTTAAAGACATGCGTGTTCGACAAACTGAAAACTATGCATCATCAATAGAGAAGATCTGGAGTATTGGAGGTGAGAACGGATGGTATTATGGGGATTGGTTATGGAAAATCCGTGGTTTTTTTGATAAGCTATTTGGTGGAGTCGGATTGCGAAGAGGTCGCACGAATCAATCCACTATATCTGTTGGAGACTCATTAGATTTCTGGCGGGTGCTCTATGCAAATAAACAAGAAGGAAGATTATTACTTTTTGCAGAAATGAAACTACCGGGAGAAGCCTGGCTTGAATTTAAAATAGTGGATAACGATGTGATCCAAACTGCCACATTTAGACCCTTAGGTTTGGCTGGCAGATTATACTGGTATGCTGTATACCCGTTTCATGGCTTTATTTTTAAAGGATTAATCAACCAAATAAGTACACATAACAAGGCCTAATTAATTCTGGTAAAGACATTTCTAAAACCCTTCACAATTCCCTACTCCTGCATCTCTTTTGTAGCCAAACAAAAAACTTTCTCTCCCTTGCTAAAATTATAGAGCATATTCTGAATCTTTTCTATCCTTCTTACAAAAAAAGTTTTCCTACTAAGACAACATATCATAATAGCTATAAATTTTATCTAAAAACCTGTCACACCCGACAGGTTTTGTTGTATAACTACTATACAAAAGAATAAAAATGAATAAAAAACAAACAAGAAAACTCATCAAAGCTGCTCTTGGTATTGCCGTAGGGTATACAGTTATAAGCTTTTTTATTAATGAAACAAACCTATTAGCTAATCAACAACAAATCATGAATGAAGTCATTAAGAAATCAAACATAGATCCATTTTTAAAAACTCCAACCAACTATTCTTTTTCCTGTACAGCTACAAGTAAGGGAAAAGTATTGGATGCTAAACTTTTACAAGATGGAACTTTAATTATCCATTATGAATCCTTTTGGGAAGGGGATGGAGATCATTCTGGTGTGTTAACTGGTAAATACAATGCCAGCAAAAACCGTTTTGATGGTTTTTATAAAACGAACGATAATCGGTTTTATGGAGAGCAGAATTTAATATTTAAAAATAATGGAGAAGCCCAAGGTACCTGGGATAATGGCTATGGCACAACCCATATCCGATTAAAAAAATAATAGCTAACTGTCACATATGGCATTTATGATTGTACAAACAGTATATATTAATTAAAATAAATAAAAATGAAGAATGTAACGGCAAAATTAAGGTTTTCAACTGCCCTAATACTACTTATCGGTTTGAGTATTGTGATGTACTCTTTTACTACCGTAAAAGAAAAAAATAATTCTTGCACTAAAGAAAATTGCTATTTCACCAAAGTAAATGAAAAAAAATCATCAGAAAGAAAAGAAAATTTTCTTGCTACATGGGAAGTTTCCAAAACCTACACCTTGCAAGTAATTGATGCTATGCCTGCTAGCAAATTTAACTACAAGTCTATAAAGGTAGACAGTGTAAGAACATTTGCACAACAGTTTAAACATCTAGGTGGTATTCTTCAAGGCATGAACAGTATTTTTTTAAATGATCAGCCACCGGTAGCACCACCATCTGATTTTGAAAAAACAGGATTGACTAAATCGGAGATAAAGGAGTTTGTTAGCGCATCTTTTGATGCCGTAACAAAAACTGTAAAAGGTATGTCTGATAATGATTTGAAAGAAAAGAGAACCATGATATTTATGCCAAACAAGCCCGATTATTCTAAATATGCATATTTGGATTTTATGAGAGAACATACAGCACATCATCGTGCTCAAGCATTAGTATATCTACGTCTAAATCATATTACACCCCCTGTTCAACAATATTTTCCGATAAAGTAAATAAAAATGAATTGTACAATAGAAATTAAACATAGATATAATACGTCAAGCAACAATATTTGGGACATTCTAAAAACTGGAAATAATGTGGACAAATGGTTTCCATTTATTGCTAGCTGTGACTTAATGGGAGAAGGTGTTGGTGCTAAAAGAATCTGTAAAACTCAAGAAGGACATACCATAGCAGAATCTATCATTACCATCGACGAAGATGATAAAATCTTTACATACATCATAGACCATCACAACTTAGAAACACCCACAAAAAATATATGGGGAAGAATGCAGGTTTTAAACGAAAACGATGAAACTTATGTGCATTGGAAACTAAATTTTGATCTTACACAAAAATTGGATGACCAACTCTATATAGAATTAGAAGATGGAATGAAAAGTCTGTTACAATCTGGATTAATACAACTAGAAATGGTTGCTGCATCATAAAATAACAGGTAAAAGGAGTGAGTTATTCTTGCTCCTTTTACCTATTTTTATACTCACACATACTACTTATGGAAAATCCTCTAAAACTTGCCAATTATGACGATTCGATTGATGAAAAATTAATAACTAACTCAAAAAAAGGAGACAAGAAAAGCTTAAATAAACTTTTAAACAGGCATCAAAATTATATTTTCAATATTGCATTAAAAATGTTGAACAATGTTACAGATGCCGAAGATGCCACCCAAGAAGTATTGATTAAATTGATTACAAATTTAGCAAAATACGATAGTTCAAAATCTCGTTTTAGAACATGGCTCTATAGAATTACATTTAACCACATTTTAAATTTAAAGAAAAGCGCTTCAGAAAAAAAAGAGCTAACCTTCACTAAGTTTTTTGGGTTTATGGATTCTGTCCCGGATATCTTTATTACAGAGGGAGAGAATACGAATGAAATTATGGGGCAATCCATTCAAGAAGCAAGAATTGCTTGTACTGCTGGTATGCTTATGTGCTTGGATAGAAGTCAACGATTAATATATATAGTAGGAGAAATTTTTAAAATAGACCATAATCTAGCTTCTGAAATTTTTGATATTACACCAGTTAATTTTAGAAAAAAACTTTCTAGAACACGTAAAGATTTACACCAATGGATGCATAAAAAATGTGGTTTAGTAAACGAAAATAATCCTTGTAGATGCAGAAATAAAACCAAAAAGTTTATTGAGTTAGGTATCGTTAACCCTGAAAATCCAAAATGGTTATCAAATTATAAAAATAAAATTTTTGAGCATGTCGAAAGTAAATTGGACGAAACCGCCATTAATACTGACGAAATATATTCAAAAATATATCAACAAGACCCATTTAAAACCAATATGAAAGCAAAGCAAGTATATGAAGAGATTCTAAATAATAAAAACTTTGCCAGATTCATGGATTTGTAGCTATTGTTACTAAAAAATAACCACCTCCAACAATATTTCCTATAAAAAATAGCGAATAAGGGCAAAAGACTAATCGTGTATTCTATCGATAAAAACCCTTAACACTTTACCAATCCTGGTAATAGCACTTTAAAACCCTCATACCTCACACCCAACTCCTTCTTCTATACAAAAAACGTTCTCCCCTACCATGTGGTTTCCTGTAACCCTATTAAAAAAGGTAATGGATGTTTTATAGGGGTTAAAAAACAAAAAGCATTGATAGGTGTGAGATTTTATGATTAAACAAATGTTTGTAAACGATTACAAATAATTATAAATTCGTCCAAACGCATATATGTGTAATGGTGCATATATTATTGTTAGGCACAATTTTCAGCAGGTCAACAAAATTCATATATTTTATAATCTAAAAACTTATTTATAATATTGGAACTATTTATTGATTTTATCTTAATTGTAGGTATTGTTTTAAATATAATTATTCTTTTAAAATTATTTAAAACAAATAACACTCAATTACCAAAGAAAATACTTATTGTATTTTGGTTTTTTATTCTCTTTACCATAATTCATTTTTATGGCTTACTTCACAATTTGAATTTTCTATTAATACCAACTTTTATATTAGAAAATGGCTCAAGATTTTTATTAGCTGTACTGATATACCTATACGTAAAATCACTTTTTGAAAACGAAAAGAATTTCATAATAAGACATTCTGCACATTTCATACCTTTTATCCTTTACCTACTTTTTTATATTATACCTTCTTCTATAAACTATGTAACTGATAAAAATATCTTTCCATATATACAAACAATAAATAAACATATAAATCTAGCTTTAATAAAAGACAGTTACGGTATTATTTACTTATTAATGTCATTAAATATTTTCTATAAATATAAGCCAAGGTTGAAACAATTTTTCTCAACTTTTAAGGAGCAAGATTTTGTATGGATTAAGAAATTTGTGATGTTATTCTTAATAGCCTTGAGTACTGATCTAATAATGACATTTTCTGAAATATATTTCGGATATAATGTTGAATGGGATGCTTATATTACAGTATTTTTGGTCATAACAGCTATGGGATATTTAGGATATTTTGGTTTATCTCAAACAACCATTTTTTTGACTGAAATTACTTCTGAGGATATTTTACTATTTAAAAATAGCAAAACCAAAAAAATAATTAAACAAGAAGAAGAAAATGAGTTAAAATCTAAATTGAACAAACTTTTCAATGAAGAAAAAATTCATCTCGAAAAAGACTTAAACTTGAATGATTTGTCTCAAAAAATGCAAATTAGCAGTAGAAAATTGTCAGCATTTTTGAATGATGTTTTAAAAACAAACTTTTATGATAAAGTGAACTACCATCGTGTTGAAGAGGCAAAAACTATGTTAGTAACAGATAAAGTAATTCAATATACTGTTACTGCCATAGGTGAACTATCAGGGTTCAACTCAAAAAGTAGTTTTTACCGTATTTTTAAAAAAACAACAGGCTATTCACCTTCAGAGTACAAAAATAGTTTTAATAACAAATAGTCTCATTGCGTGCATTGAGACTTATCCAATTAAGAATTAATGTAACGTTAGATTGATATTTGTGTCTAGTTAGAACAATCAAAAAATATAATTATGACAAAATTTCATCTATTAGTACTAATTATTATTTTCATTTCTTGCAGTGAAAATAAACCTACAGAAAAGGTTCAGCAATCATCATCTCATCAAGAAATGATTTATGCAATCAAAAATGTGAATATCATTCCAATGACCACAAAAAATACAGTCATTAAAAATGCAACTGTTGTTATAAAAAAACATAAAATTTATTCAATTAATAAGTCAATACCAAAAAATGCCACTATTATTGAAGGAAAAAATAAATGGTTAATTCCTGGACTTATTGATATGCACGTTCATACATTATCAGATGGAACTCCTTTTGTAATGTACCCAACAAAAGGCCCTTTAGTTAGTTTCAACACTCAATACAATATGACACCATATATTGCAAATGGAGTTACAACGGTTTTTGAATTGGCTGCAAGACCTGAACATATAGGACAACGTAATGAAATTATTAGAGGAGATATTATTGGACCACGAATAGCTTTGGCCAAAGTAATTGGCGGAAATAAATCTAACTTTACAGCAAAAAACCCTTCTGATGGAAGAAATGCAGTGCGTTTTGCTAAAGAAGAAGGCTATGAGTTTATAAAAGTTTATACTTGGCTAAATGAAGAAACCTTCAAAGCAGTTGTAGATGAAGCTGAAAAACAAAATATGAAAGTTGTTGGTCATATACCAGTAGCATTTAAAGGAAAACAAGCTAAAGATTTTTTTATCCCTAATTTCGGTTTAATTGCTCACGCCGAAGAATTATCAAAACAAACAGATGATTACAGCTACGAAAAAGCACAAGAATTCGCACGTTTAGCCAAAGAAAATGGCACTTGGTTAATACCCAACTTGTCCAATATGGTTGCTATTGAAAAACAAGCCAAATCACTACAAAATATTGAAAACTTACAAGGTTTTAAATATGTACATCCATTGATGCAGGATAAATGGCTAACATCTAATAGTTATTATGGAGCTTCAGATGACTTAATAACATATTATAAAGAATTGATTGACTTTCACATCCTTATTGTAAAAGCTTTTAAAGAAGCTAAAGTACCTATGGTTTCAGGAACCGATGCTGGAATTTCTGGTATTGTTTTGGGATTTTCACTTCACGATGAACTCAAATTGTTAGTAGAAGCTGGCTTTACTAATGAAGAAGCTTTAACTTCTGCAACAAGATTAGGTGCTGAATGGCTTGAAATTGATGATAAAATAGGAACTATTGAAACTGGTAAGTTTGCAGATTTAGTTTTACTTAATGAAAATCCTTTAGAAAAAATCAGTAATACAATCAAAATTTCAGGGGTATTCGTAAATGGTAAATGGATTGATAGAAATAAAATTGACATTATGTTATCTGATGTTGAGAATTGGAATAATGCTAATAAAGAAAAGTATGACTGGAAAGAGCTCTTGAATAGTTTAAAAAAATAAAAAAATTGTGCATAACAACGTATATGTCATAGCAGTTAGAGATTTTAATCCGATGGTTATTGTATTTTTGGTAAAGCGCAATGCTTTCTACGACACATATATTAAACGTTATCATCAATAAAAAAAGAAAAATGAAGCAACAAATTTACATCTTACTTATTCTAACCTTAGGAATAATTTCCTGTCAAGATGTAGATTCACTGGTAAATTCAATTGCACAAGAAAATAGAGTTGAATGTGAAGCAATAGGTTTTGGTGGAAGTTCAAGTAGTCTGTATAAGAAATTTAAAAAACTAAAAAGAAATGCATCAAAAGATGAACTAATAAAATTGACAAATCACGATAGTCTCGCTGTAATTGGATATTCATCTTATGCATTAATTGATAGAAAACTAATCCAGCCAAATAAACTGTTGCAACGATTTATTGATAATAAAGACGCTGTTTCAACTTTTTGTGGGTGCATTATGAGTAGCGAAACATTATCCTCACTAATTTATCATAGATATTGGAATAGTAGAGTTGAATATCCCGATAATGAAGATTATGAAAAATTTGTAATTAACGATTCAAGAGATTTACAAAAAATGGATAGTCTCATTTTATACTCGAAAAAGCCAGATTGGATTTTATTATCAAGAGCTTTTGAGAATAGAATTTACTCTAATAATTACAAAAGTAAAATTGAATATTGGGCATTCAAAAAAAATGATTTCTATGCTTTGGAATACGTTTTCAAAAACTTAAGAACTGGGAATGAAGAGAAAATAATTGAAAGTTTCGATGAATACGTAGCTAATGATGAGAATCACCAAGCACAAAAAGAAAAAATACTTCAAATGAAGAATGAAATGAACAATGAATACTGATGATAACACCAAGTATGATGTCATAGCAGTTAAAGGATAAACCAAGGGTTCTTGTATATTTGCTATGGCACAGAGATTTTATGATGAAAAAGTTATAAAATCTACGCAGAAAATGTCAATGGTTAGGTAACATTTTGCTCTGCTACGACACATGCTTATAACGTTGGCTTTAATGCCAAACCGTTATAAAAAAACACGAATAATGAAAAAAAAGAATCTATCTGAGTTAACTGATGAGCAACTATTAATTGAAAAAAAGGAACTAAAAAAATCCAAAATAATAAATGCCATATTGATTGGATTTCTTGCAGGTATTGTTATTGTGGGAATTGTTTCTTCGATTTTTGCCAAAAAATTCGTGGTACTTATACCCTTACTTTTTCCTATCTATTTTATTTACAAGTTGGTTAGTAATTCAAAAAAAAATAACGAACTAGAGGTGCTCTTGAATGAACGGAATCTGAATTGACTAAAATGAGTGAATTTCTATTCCAGAATATGACTGTAAATTGAACTGTATTTTAATAAATCTTATAAACAAAACTTAAATAAATAAATAAATGGAATAAAAAACGAATGCCCAACAATGTATAAGAAAACATAAGACTCCTGTACTTAATCTAGAGGTTTGGGTTTGTTTGCGAAGTTTCCAAATACAAAATATGGTGTTTAAAGAAAGATATTTATATTTGGCTTAGTACCAATCTGAAACGTATTGCTTATTAACCACCTTACGTTTCTTATACGAAACATTATCTGCAATTATGAAAACACAATATACCCTCATCATTTTATTATTACTCTTGAGTTTAAGTTGTATAGGTCAACAATCAACGAAAGATAAAACGACCGAACTTAAAGAGCTTATCGATTCTGATAAATATCCCAACATTGATGGAATTGTGGTTGCCAAAAATAACAAAATACTTATCGAAGAATATTTTAATGGTTTTGATAGGGACAGTTTACACGATACCCGTTCTTCATTTAAATCAGTAACCAGCCTGCTTACTGGAATAGCTATTGATCAAGGACTATTCACATTAGATGATAAAGTGCATACGTTTTTCACTGAATGGAAAAATGACCCAAGAGGAAAAATTACTGTTAAGAACCTGTTAGAGATGAAATCAGGATTAGCGTGCGAAGGCTTCTTTGGTATCGGACCTGACTGTGAGTCAGAGATGTGGGAAACAGATGACTGGTTAGGCTACATTCTCGATATTCCTCTTAGACATGACCCTGGGCTAAATTGGGCATATACGTCTATGGAACCTGAACTTGTTGGTATAATTATTTCACGAACAAGTAATATGACTATTATGGAATTTGCCAAAAAGCACTTATTTGAACCACTTGGTATTGAAAGCTACGAATGGTTTGTAACACCAAATGGTGGAGGCTATGCAGCTGGTTCCTTTTATATGAGACCCCTAGATATGCTGAAAATTGCGCAATTGGTTTTGAATGAGGGGAACTGGAAAGGTCGACAAATCGTCAGCAAAGAATGGATAAGCGAGTCAACTAACTGCCTGAATGATGTAGAGATGTCATTTGTACGCTTTGCTAGAACAAAGAACGCAAAATATACCACAGCTAATTACGGTTACTTGTGGTATCGTGAATTATTGCAATATAAAAACCTTAAAACGGAAGCAATATTCGCATCTGGAAATGGAGGACAATACATGATGGTGCTAAAAGATTACGATGCCGCGATTGCCTTTACTGGAAGTAACTTTGGAAACTGGAGAGGAAAGCTCCCTTTTGATATTCTATTAAAGTATTTAATTCCCATATTAGAAGGTGAAAAATAAAAGCGGATAGCACTTAACAAGTCACTATCCATACCATTATGAAATTCAAAATATCAAATAACAGAAAGGCTGGACTATTCCGGTTGACACAGTGGGAGACTTATGATAAATTAATAGAAGGTATTCCTACCTAAAGTTATAATGAACGAGAAATAGAAAGGATAAAAACAGATTTAAATAAAAAATGGAAAGAAATACCTGTTCATGTTATACCACCTAAACAGGAAATCAAATCAGAATGGGTAAGTAAAAAAAGAGAAAAACATCAAGAACTACCCAAAATCGTATGTATTGGCTGTTTCGATATGAAGAGATTGATGATTTAGAAAATAGTTCTACACTAGTGATTGTTTGGTTTCAGGATAATTATGCTTTACCTATTGACAAAGAAAACCTCCATGCAATTGCAAATCTCGATTGGGATAATTTATCTGTACCCTATTCATATTGATGATAACAACAAACTCAAAGACTAACCCACTCAAAAAACATATCCTCCTGAACTCTTCGATAAACTCAGGACAAGGCTATCAAACCCTAATATCACAACAAAAGGGTTAGAAGCGTAAAATATTTCTTATTTTGGTCACACACAAAATGGTTATGGTTAAATATATCCAAACAGTAGTTGTCCTTTTTTTGATAGTTTCCTGTAAACAAACAAAAGAAGAATCATTTGAAAAGCAATCTGACTCCTCAGAGTTTGCAGAGTATCCAAGTGATATAAAGTTAATCACAAGTGATATTGACCTTTTTTGGAAATCCTATGACAATCTACTCAAAGACACACTAAATAATGGTTTCGAGACATATTTAGAAAACGGAAGTATTGGACTTAAAGATTTTGTTCCCGACAGAATTGAGAGTGCCGAAAAATTAAAAGATCTTGTTTTATCAGAAAAACAATACTATAGCAATATCAGGCCATCATCTTACAAAATTCTTGATTTTAAAAAACAAATAATTGCTTCGTGCTATGCATTAGAATATTTGTACCCTGAGGCTGTGTTTCCTCCTGTATATTTTTTAATAGGCAGAACAACATCTGGTGGTACAGACAGTGAAAATGGTTTGATGATCGCTTTAGAAGTATATTCAGATGGTGACTTCACAACAGATTACGGAAGACCTTCATTGGACATAGAAATAATGCCAAACGTTGTTATTCATGAACTTATTCATTTTCTTCAAAAAGACGATATCGAAGATGAAACATTACTCAAATATTGTATCAGGGAAGGAAGCGCAGATTTCATTGCAGAACTTGTTTCAGGTGAAAAAACAAAGTTAGCCAATGGTGCTGATGTATATCCATATGGAGAAAAAAATGAACGTGAATTATGGATCGAATTCAATAATTCTCTTAATTCTAAAGACCTATCTCCTTGGCTATATAGTCAGACACCCGATGGAAGACCTCAGAATTTGGGATATTGGATGGGATATAAAATAGTAGAAGCATACTATCAAAAATCGAATGATAAGAAAAAAGCCTTACGAGATATATTGAATATTGATAATTATAGGCAATTTCTCGAACAATCAGAATATTCTAAAAAATTCGAATAAAACAACACGCTACAACATCTATAAAAAAACGTAACACTGCATCAATTCTGGTAACAATCTGACTCATAATTACATGCCTTAAAACGGATAGCAACCTCAATATTACAACAAAAGGGTTAGAAGCGTAAAATATTCCTTATTTTAGTTACGCATATAAAAGAAACATAGTTACTGTGGTAATTATATTTAATTGTAGGCAATACATATACACACACATTAATCAACTTAAAAATTATGTACTCATGAAAAAAATTCTACTCTTATTATTAATATTTTCGACAAAGGTATTTTGCCAAAATATCCCATGTGACTTTTCGTGGGCAAATGCTCCGACTACAAATGGTAGTCAAAATTTTGTAACAAGTCCAAGAGCTCAACCTTATCAAGGGCCGTGCTTAGCCTTTGCTTTTAACGCAGCTATTGAAACAACCTATGCTATTGAGAACAATGTATACGGTTCTAATTTATTTTCTCTTTCTGACGCATATCTTGATTATAAGGTATGGAATGCTCCTTATTACCTTCCTGATTTAAATTCGAATTTCAAAATCCCTTTGATAGCTGGTGGACAAATTAATTCGTTTGCACCTGCAACATGCCCTGTAAATAATCCTGATAGTAATGGATGTAGTATTAAAAGATCAGATGTATTAGATTACATAGAGCATCCAAATGGCCAAAGGTCATACAGGATTTTTTTAAACACTAACTTTTCTCCACCTATTTGGGATATTGAGGATGGAGGTTCTTTAGGTAATTATGTTACAGTAGGTAATGCTGCTCAACTAAGTCAGAATGATATTAACTCTGTTGATGATATCAAAATGAAGATCTTAAATAGCGGTCCTATAGTTGTAAAAGTATCAGGCAATCAAAATGGAGTTCATAATGCTAAAAAGTTTAGAAACTATAATATCCCTACCGCTGGGTTATCTTACCATGCTTTTTCAATTATAGGTTGGACAAATGATTCTCGTTGGGTTATTAAAGATAGTTGGCCTGGAATGTCTGGAATTGTGAATACAAAACAAAATGTTGATATAGTGAACTTAATGAATAACGGAAACGTAGAGTTTTATCAAGTATCAGGTATATCATACAATGGAAATAATGCATCTACAAATCCAACAAGTTTATCTGTTACTGTATGTAATCCAACAGTAAATTTAGAATTATCATCTATAAGCATTGATATTGATTATGCACATATTGGTGGTTATTTGTATCATAAATTTTGGGTTTCAAGTAATATACCTGTAGATAGATGGGTTTGGGGAATTGGATATCCTAATGGTTCATTAAAACGATCTCAAGTAAATAATTCTAATTCTAGCTCTGTATTATTGACTCCAACCACTAGTGGGTTAGTAACAATTTATGTTAGAGCGTACAAAAACGGTCAAACTGTTACTAAAGAAAGAAGGATACACTTGTCTAATGGTCAATCTACAGGAGGCGGAGGCGGATCTGGTAACGCATGGTAATATTACTATTGCCAATAATGTATCTAAAAAATAGCGGAGTAAATGCTAAAACAAAAAGTTAATGCATGAAAATCCGCTACTTTTTATATACGAGATCATTGTAGATAATTAGCGAAATATGGAAGATATATTACAAATTTTAGGAGCATCTGTCTTAAGTCTTGGGGGAGCGAGTGCAATAATTTTAGCGTTGTCTAAATGGTTTGGAAATTTATTTGCAAAAAAACTCTTAGCAAAAGACAGTGCAAGATATTCCCAAGAGCTAGAAACTCTTAAAAACAATTTTCAAACCGAATTAGAAACTCAAAAAGCCTTTCAGCATGAGAAATTAGAAATTTTAAGGCAGAAATATCAATCAGAGCTCGAATCCACAAAAATTGAATTAGAAAAATCTAAAGTCTTGTTTCTAAAGTATCGAGAAAACCAGTTTCAAATCTATAATGACCTATGGCAAAGCTTATGTGATTTAAAACTTAACGGGGTTGACTTATGGGAAGTAGCCTCTAAAGAAAGACTAAAAAACTTCTCGATTCAACTCAAATCTACAAGAGAATCGTTAGAAAAGAATGCGTTGCTAATTGAAGAAGGTCACTACAAAAATCTAATGAGTAGTCTTGATGATTTTGAGAATTTTGAAATTGGTAAACAAAGATTAATTGAACTTCGCAATACAGACTTCGATCATCTAAATGAAATTGGAGGAGGTGAAGATGAAATTAGATATAGGATTGGCCAGAACAGAGAAGTAAAAAATCGGTTTGAGAAAGAAATGAGTAAGATGGCAAAATATCTTAGAAAACAAATAAAAGGAGAGTAAACAACATACTACAACAAGGTCTATTGTGTACTAAAATATACCGTATACGAACCCAATAGTACCTAAATCAAAAGGTGAAAATTTATAAAACTCCACCAATTCTAGTAACCATACAACCAGAATTACATATCCAAAATGGATTGCAATCCCCTATCGCAATAAAAGGTGAAAAACATAGAATATTTTATTTATTATTTTAGAGTACTCATATAAAAGAAATATTAAAAAATGAAAATTGATAGTACGACTATTCCCAAATGTCAAATTGAAGAGAAAAGATTTTCCTGGGGAGAGCCTTACACTGAAATTACACCAATATTTGAAATGTCGATAGCACAAGAATTAAGTGACATTGAATTCTGTATTGAATTGTATATTAAAAATAACTTCAGAAATCAATTGCTTGAATTTTATAACGTTTTAACAAACTATGAAGAAAACGATAGAATTGAGAATTTTGATGGAACGATACCAGAACAACTCCGTGAGATTCTTTTGAAAAAAATTAAATTATTTCTTGATTCAACTCAAAAACTGACTCCTTGGGAAAAGTATAATGAACTTCTAAAAGAATTGGATTACCTATATTTATTTGAAGAGAAATTTGATAGAAAAATACTTTTTATAAAAATAAATTAAAACTGTATTAAAACGCGTTTTACATTTAAAATTGTAGTCACTATAAAATGACCAGAAGCAAAACAAATATAAAGAACAAAATAGATCATTTATTCAGACATGAATATGGTAAATTAGTTGCTGTACTCACTAAAACATTTGGAACTTCAAATATAGAACTTGCCGAAGACGTGGTACAGGAAGCTATGCTCGAAGCATTAAATAAATGGTCATATGAAGGAATCCCTGATAATCCTACAGGATGGATTTATAAAGTTGCTAAGTACAAGGCTGTAAATATTGTTAACAGAGAAAAATACAAGAGAGAACATGCATCTGAAGTTGCACATTATTTACAATCAGAATGGACTGTAGAGCCAGCTCTAAAACATATATTTACTGATAAAGAAATTGCAGACGACCAATTACGGATGATATTTACCTGCTGTCACCCTTCTATCTCGACCGATTCACAAATAGCACTGACTTTAAAAACGCTATGCGGGTTTAGTATACCCGAAATAGCAAAAGCATTTCTGACAACTAATGAAAATATCAACAAAAGATTAGTTAGAGCAAGAAAAACTATTAAGGAAACTAATATTCCTTTTGAAGTACCCATTGGAAAAAAATTAGAACACAGATTATCAAGTGTTTTGGAAACTATTTATCTTTTGTTTAACGAAGGCTACAATGCTACTTCTGGAGATACTCTAATTCGTTTTGAATTATGCGAAGAAGCCATAAGACTTGCAGAGATTATCGCCTCTAATTCTAATATAAATTCATCCCAAACATATGCTTTATTAGCCTTAATGTCTCTAAACACATCTCGTTTCGATTCTAGAATAGACGAATTTAACAATCTTCTAAATTTAGAACATCAAGATAGAAACAAATGGGATAAAGCTTTAATCAAAAAAGGGCTTTATTATTTAGAATTTTCGGCAAAACAAAACGAAATTTCCATTTATCATATACTTGCTACTATATCTGCTCATCATTGTACAGCCAAAACCTACTCATCTACAGACTGGAAAAGTATTTTGGCTCTTTATGATCTGCTTGTTGATATTGATAATTCGCCACTTGTTTTACTCAATAGGGTTATTGTTATTTCTAAATTAACCAATAGTCAGAAAGCGCTTGAGCAACTCGATAAAATAAAGGACGACTCTATCTTTCATTCTTATTTTCCGTATTACACTACAAAAGCAGAGCTTCATTTTAAAAATAATGAACCAAAAATTGCTATCGAATTATTAAATAATGCTTTAAAACTACCGCTCAACAAAAATACAAAAGCACTAATAAACAGTAAGTTAAAAGAATATTCTAAAAAAAATTAATTTTTTTTAGATTTCAATGTCCCTTTTACTTCTTGTCGTTTGACTTAAGGGTATAAGACACTATTATTAATTAGTCAAAAAATTAAACTATGCAAGAATTTATGATTTTTATCAAAACCAAAGGAGACCATTTAGAAGGGCTTTCGCCAGAACAACAACAAGCTCATGTGCAAAAAATAGGAGTGTACATTGGAGGACTAATGGAAGCTGGAAAATTAAAAGGAGCACAACCTTTAGACATGAAAGGTGCGATTATTCATGGAAACAAAGGTGCTTTTAAAGACGGTCCTTTTAATGAATCTAAGGAAGTAATTGTAGGGTATTTCCATATTGTAGCAAAAAATCTAAAAGAAGCTATCGAAATTGCAAAAGCAAATCCAATGTTTGAAGATGCAGAAGGTACTATTGAGGTAAGGGCTATTAAACAAATGGAAGGTATAAATTAAAATGTAAAGCAATGAAAAACCTAGAATATAACGGAAACTGTGCATTTGCTGTAAGCACAGGAAAAATAGCTACCAAGGCAAGTGGTAAATATGTTTTAACTAAAAATGGAAAACACTATGCTTTTTCAAATAGTATAGCTAAATTTTTATTCAAACTATTACCAAATCGAATCGAAAAGGCAAATACCGCCTGGAATTCTAAAGACGTATAGCAATGAAAATATTAAAAAAAATAGGCTTAGGAATAGTAATACTACTTCTTTTGATAGGTATTGTATCCTTATTCTTTTCTACACAAAAAGAAGTAAGTAGGTCTACTGTAATTCATGCGCCAATCGAAAATGTTTTTAAGAATGTAAATGCTATGGGGAACTGGAAAAAATGGGGCGGACCATGGCAAGAAGAAGGAATGGACTATTCTAAAGTAATCCAAAAAACACTAGGAACAACTACTGGTGTTGGTTCAAAATTGATTTATAATCAAGGAAAAGGAGATGGAAGTGTTGAAATAATTGAAAGCGATTTGAATAAGCGAATTAAAACACTAATTTCTTTTGAAGATGGTGGTTTTGCTAATGGCACCTGGTTGTTTAATGAAGATAATAACAAAACCATGGTTACGTGGACAGTCAAAGTAAATTTAGGATACAATCCTTTAAAAAGAATTATGGGCAACTTAATGATGGAAAGTAAAGTAGGCTCTGTTTTTGAAAAAGGTTTAGTAAATCTTAAAAAAATCTCTGAATAATACCGATTACAAAAATGTATATAAAAATAGCGGTTTGGGTTAGCGCCTATTCCGCTTTTGTTTTTAATTAAGGTCTTGTTTTGTAAAAAGTTAATGTTTATAAATCCATTACTTTTCATATACCAAACCGAACGATACAAAACATTACGAAACCAGAAAAAGGAATTATGATTTCAAAATCATAGAAGGTTTAATATTTTAATTGTTGTGTGTAAGTATAATAACCAAAATCTTAGAAACTTCTCTTTTGAAAGTGTAACAATTTCAAACTTTTCAAATCTCTATTAAAACCAAAAATAAGTTTTTAATGATGAAAAGGGTTTTATGTTTTTACATCATCTTTAGCACACTATTTTCATTTGGACAAAGCAATACCAATTGGGATAAAGAAAAGATTAAAGCTCTAGTTGATTACGCTAATGAAATTGGGACTTTTGCTTTAATTATTCAAACAGATGGAGAAATTATAGCTTCAGCAGGCAATATCGATAAAGTTAGTAGGGTTCATTCTGTGAGAAAAGCTATAATCAGTGCTTTAGTATTCCAAAACCTTGATAAAATTAGTCTGGATACTACTCTTGAAGATTTAAATATACAAGACTTTCCAATTCCGTTAACAAAATTACAAAGAAAGACAAAGGTTATTCATTTACTGAAAAGCACATCAGGAGTTAATCACCCAACCGGGTCTCAAATTGGATTGATGCAAGCTAACAGAGATACTTTACTTGGATATGAGCCAAATATTCCAGGAGAAAAGTGGGCTTATAATAATTGGGATTATAATGTACTTACAACAATATTGGAGCAAGAAACTGGTAAAAGTACTTCAGAACTATTTAAAGAAGGTATTGCAAAACCTTTAGGTATTAATGAATTTGAAGTAATTTATCGAAGAGATACAACATTATCAAAGCATGCTAAAGCAGGTTTTAGGCTATCCACTAGAGGTATGGCTAAGTTTGGTCAACTGTTTCTAAACAAAGGGATTTGGGAAGGACAACAATTAATTCCAGAAAAATTGATTCGGGGTATAACTACTGACTTTACCCTTACCATTAACCAGAGTAATGAACGATATGGACATGGATACCTATGGTGGATACAAGAGAAAAACTATGCAGAAGGATTACTTCCTAACGGGAGTTTTGTTGCCACTGGGGCTTGGGGACAAAGAATATTGGTAATTCCAGAATGGAACACTGTTATCGCTCATAAAACAATGACAGAAATTCCATCTAGTCAAAGAACACGAGTAACTAGAAAAGAATTCGAACAATTTGTTATTTTATTAGCGAATGCAAAAATTTAACTACACACAACAACAGGTATAATTAACAGCATAATTCTCTGTGCAATTAGAAAATCAGTTGGATTTCTCTCTGATTTATTTTCTTTTACTAATTTAGTTATTACCAATGTAACTAACCATACACAAACACGTTGTAGTACATCTAAATCAAAATGCGGAAATCACTAATCATTATTATACTTCTGATATTAAATCTGTCATTCGGGCAAGAAAAAGCTGATCCAACAGAATCACTAATTGCAGAATTTAAATCGGAGATGCAAAAAGATAATATTTCTGACTTTTTCATTCTCAAACAGATTAGGTATGGTACTATTCGAATAATTGATTTAAAAGACCCAAACATTTGTAATAAAAATGGACATTATTTTACGATGTACGGGTTTTGGAAAAGTGGAAATAATACATGGATAAAAAAGTATGATAATTGTGGCGGGTTCAATTCCATAAAACTATCAGAATCAAAAATTATGGATTTCTATAAATCTAATTTCACCAAATTAAAAAACCAAGAAGTTCAGGAATTTAAGATAAAACCTGATAGTATTGCAAACGGAAAAACATATTTGTTTTATTCTACAAAAAGCCACTCACCATTGAGATACTATTGGTTTTATCAAGGCCCAATTGAATTTGATAAAAACTTTGACAAATACAACTTAAAAACAAAACCTTATAGTAAAAACATGAATCATGAATCGAATAATAATCTTGTAATTGTTAAACTCAATGTAATGTGCGAAGAAATTATTGATAATTTTTACGAGAAAAAATTGTTTAATCGATCAAAATAAAAACCATACTACAACAATGTATAACAAATCCGATAACGAGGGTTTGTAACCCGCGTAATACAATACGTAACATCTAGAAAAACCTTAAAACCTTACCAATTTAGTTACGACACATCCCATAATCGCATACCGTAAAAATGGATAGCATATACATGTCGCAATAAAAAGGTTAAAATACTTATTAGTTTAGTTACTCATATAAAAGAAATATTGCTACAATCAATTAAGGGAACATAATTAATTAACTGAACTTAGAATATCATTGAGTTTATTCCCTAATAAACTTTTCCTTAAAATAACGAGAATAACTACTTCCTAATGGTAAGGTAATATCATTTATTTGTATTCTATTTGCATCGATTTTGCTAACGTGTTTTAGGTTTACCAAGTAACTTTTATGGATTCGACAAAATTCAAACATGGATAATTCTTTATCAATTTTAGAGATCGTATTTCTAATAATTTTTATTTCTCCATCAGTAAGGAATAGTTTTAAATAGTTGCCGTAAGATTGTATATATAGTAAAGATTCATACGTTATCTTATGAATAATTTTTCCCTCTTTTATACAAAAATAGGTGGAATTAGTACTAGAAGTATTAGTCTCAAAACTTTGAGAAGTTTCATTTTTTTCAAGTGTAATAACTTTTTTTACCCGCTCTAAAGCTTTGACAAAGCGTACGAATTTTATAGGTTTCAATAAATAATCTACCACTAAGTCGTAATTATAAGTTTCGATAGCAGAATCAGAATAAGCAGTAATCATAATCACTTTTATATCTTCTTTTTGAATAGTATCTAACAACTCTATTCCAGAGATTTCTGGCATTTGTATGTCCAAGAGAATAATATCTACCGGCTGCTTATTGAGTTCGTTGAGTGCTTCTAAGCCATTGTAGCAGTTTCCAATTATTTTTACGTAATCCAATTTATTACAATAGCTTTCCAACAAATTATGTGCATAAGGCTCGTCGTCAACGATAAGTATGTTATAGATAGCATTCATAAGTTAATATTTAGATGAACAAGATGCGTTTCGTCCTTTTCTTCAATCACTAGTTGATGTCTATCTGGATAAATAAGTTGCAAACGCTTTATGGTATTTTTTTGTCCAATGTTATTTTTAGAAACTTTTTGATTTTTAAACATACTATTCTCAATAATTAATTCAAGTCCAAATTGGTTATAAGACAACTTAATATTTATAAAACTAGGAAGTGAGGTGTGTGTCCCATGTTTAAATGCATTTTCGACAAAAGGTAAAAGAAGTAGCGGTGCTATAGAAGTTTCGATGTCGGCTTTTGGTCGTTCGAATTTTACAGAACAATTATTACGTAATCTTATCTTTTCTAATTCTATAAAAGCCTCTATCAATTGAATTTCTTTACGAACTGAAATTTTATGAACCGCTGAAAATTCTAAATGGTATCTAAGCAATTCAGCTAAGTTAATAAGCATCTCAGTACTTTTCTCTGAATCCACCTGATTAACACCACATATATTATTGATAGTATTAAAAAGAAAATGTGGGTTGAGTTGAGCTTTCAATAAATGAATTTCCATTTTCAACTTTTCTACCTGAAGTTTTTGGAGTTCTAATTGACTTATAATACCTCTCTTTGCTATTCGAGACACCACAACAATAAAAGAAATGATAAACATATTTTGGACCCATTGTCTAATATCTACTTCGGCTCCTTCACCATATAAATAAGCGCCAAAATATGGAGCACAGTATCCTATAATTGCAGTAATTGTAATGGCAACAATACCAAAATAGATATACTGTTTTTTAGGAAAAAAATAATCTTGAAAAAAGAACAAAAGATACGTTAGGATAATAGAAGGAATAATAATTGTAACCGTATCAATGATCTTTTCTGTTATGTTAGCATTTTCTGAAGACCAAAAAGCAAGAATCACTAGTATAGCGAATACCCAAATTAAACTGTGATAATACCACCGTTTTTTTAATATTTTTTCTACCATTTTCATCCAAATGTAAAAATAAGAATTCCTTTAATTACTAGCCATTTTTTGTGACCAACACGATTCATCCCACTTTTAGCAAATAATATCATTTATTGACTCAAGCCTATCACAATTATTTTAGTCTACCTTTTTTTGTATCCAATTTTGAGGTATGATAATATGTTTATCAATCAAAAATTAAAGATATGTTACATAAAAAAAAACATGCATTCCTCATTTTGAATTTGTTCATTGGCTTTATAGGATTAGGACAAACACAATTTAAACAACTATCAAAAGCTGAAAAAGTAGCCGATTTTAATTATTTATATCAGGAACTGGAACAGTCATATCCATACTTCGGGATAAATAAAAGAGCACATAATACCGATTGGCTTTCAAATAAAAGAAAATATATTAAACAGGTAAAAGAAACAAAGGACGACAAAGAGTTTTTTAAAATCTTTAGTGGAATCATGAATGATTTAAATAATGATCATACAGATTCTTATCCAACCATAATTTACAACTACTTTTATGAAGGATGTAAGCAAGCCGTAGTTCAACATCCCATTTTTCAGAATTATGTAACAGAGTTGGAAAAAACAGATTCTATTCGTTCTAAATACTGGAAAGAAATTAATCGTGAACTTTTTTTTCCTGAACTTAAAAATGAAAAGACTAATGCTGGTGAAACTAAAACAGAAGTACCTGAAAATGTTGAAACCAATTTTGCAGACTCATTATCAACCGCAATAATTCATGTAAAATCATTTGGATATGAATATGTAGAGAAAGATGCAGATACACTAAAACACTTTTTTAACAAAGCACAGAATTACAAAAATCTAATCATCGATATACAAGGCAATGACGGTGGTAGTACAGAGTATTGGATGTTAAACATGGTTCCGCACTTAATTAAAGACACCATTAGTACTCCCGTATTTTATGGATTTAAAAATTCTGACAGGCTCAAAAAATTTAAACCTTTCTATTTTAAAGACACTATTGCTTATAAAGAAATAGAATTACCTAATATGCCTAAAGAATTAAAAGATGGCAGTTATTTATTTAGAAAGGATGACATGGTAATAGCTCCAATTTCGGACAAAAGAAAATATACAGGAAATATTTACCTTTTAGTAGATCATGAAGTATTTTCTAGTTCGGAGGCATTAGCTTATTTTTGTAAAGCAACAAACTTTGCAACGGTTGTAGGAGAAAAAACAAATGGCGATGGTGTAGGTACAGATCCTTTATTATTAACACTTCCAAATAGCGGTATCGTTATTAGATTTACCGGAGAAATGGGATTAAACCCAGATGGAAGCGCAAATGATGAAACAAAAACAGTCCCAGATTTAATAATAAAAGCTTCTAATAAAAAAGAAAGACGTCAAAGACTTCTTAATCACATTAAACAGAAATATGAATAAACTTTTTGCATTAGTAGTAGTATTTTTAGTTATTTCCTGTAATAAGAAAAACGAAAAAACAAAAATCCTTTTTGTAACTACCAATATTAACGAAATGAAAAGTGAACCAAACGGAACTTATCTAATTGAATTAGCTGTTCCGTTTAATCAATTTTTAAAAAAGGGTTTTGAGATTGATATTGTATCACCAAAAGGTAAAGAAATTCCAATCTATCATAGTGGAGATACTACGATTGTAGTAAAATCTATTATCCAAAATGAAGTATTTAAAAACAAAACGGAAAATAGCTTAAAACCATCAGAAATCAATCCAAAAGAATATTTGGCCGTAATCATTCCTGGCGGATATGGACAATTTTGGGATACACATAAGAACAAAGACATTCTTCAGGTTATATCAGAAATATATGATTCTGGGGGTGTTATCGGAACAATTGGTCACGGAACTGCAACTCTTATAAATGTAAAATTAAAATCAGGAGAATACCTGGTAAAGGATAAAACAATGACAAGTTTCCCTACTTGGAATGAAAAAAACATAATGAAACAATCCAACTTTGGGAAATTATTACCTTATGATATGGAAACAGAATTGCAAAAAAGAGGTGCTAATTTGAAAGTATATAATCACGAAAAGAAAATAAATTACGAAATAGTAGATTCTAAAAACAGGTTAATAACCGCTTCTTTTTCAAATAGTGGAGAATTTGTAGCGGATGAAGTACTAAAATTGATTAACAAAAAAGAATAAAAAGACGACTCTGTGTGTATTCAAAAATGTAGTTTTTTAACGTTATGTTTCACACAAAAATCGTTTGCAAACACCATTCTAAACTATGAAATTATCTGATTTAATTGACAAAAAAATCTCAAAAATTCGATTCAACTACAAATTCGAAAATGAACATGGTATTCAAGAATTTCAATCTCAGATTAGATTGTCAAATGGCCAAATTGTATTGTTACCTAAACATTTGGATGATAATTATGATTTGATTGAACATTATTCAAACCATAGAAGTACACCATTTGAGAAAGCCCAAAGATGCGGATTAACATCGAGATTAATGTTCAGAAATAAACAGATAATAGACATACATTTTAAGTTTTTGGATAACAAGTATTTAATGAATTCGTGCGCAATACTCGAATTAGATAACGGAAAGTTTGTAACTGAAAGCAATTATGGTTCAAAAGGCATAACGAATATAGATTTAAAAATTATGAACAAAGCTCAATTCCAAAAGCTTGCCGATGATGAAATCCAAATACGATCGCTTCGAAAAGATATTTTGAATCGTTAACAGTAAACGTATCCTAACAACATCTATAATTAAAATAAAAAATGTTTAAAAAATTCTTTGGAAAAAAAACTAAAAGCATAAAAGAGGATAAATTAAACAGTCCTAAAATTGATTGGCACATTAACGAATCAATATTGACCTTTAATAATGGAGATGCTTATATGCATTACTACAATAAAGAAGCTGTAAAAAACTCTCAAGATCCAGCCTGGCAAAATCAAGGAGTATACTTTTGGAATAACGATGAAATATTTGAGAAGAAGTCTTTACCAGATGAATTTTTAGAATTTGAAAAGAAAATTTTCTTAATAAACGAAATTCCTGAATATATTACCATTGCTGGTGGTAAAGCAATGCCTTGGTTTGGAAAACCTGGAGGAGGGGATAAATACTTCTTTCGATATGAGAACAATCCAATTAGCATAGAGGAAGCCGAAAAATTAAAGATTCTTATTTATTTTGAATATGTTGAGATAACAGAAAATAATACTTCAATATTAAATGATAGAGATAATTATATATTTCAACTTGATAAATCAGTAGATTTCAAAGAAAAAGAGTTTTACCACGAAAATTTAAAAGTCTCCTTATCAGAACTATACCACAAAGGATTATTGAAAGTATTGAAAATAAAATAACGACACCCAATACGGTGTATAAAACGCTTATTTAAATAGAATTAGCTAAGTTCAACTCCAAAAGTTCAATTCTCTGAATTCCTGTACTAACCATCGTCGAGATGTTATAGTACTATAAGTCTATCCAAGAAAATAGATTCAGGCAACTATCTCAACAAAATTCGCGTCTATACTAATAGAGCCATTTAGCCTGATAAAAACAATGAATCTAAAAAACCAATGAAATATTTCTTCAAAGTATTATTAATTGTTCTTCTAACCTCATGTACTTCAAAAAACAAAGATAAAGCCCAGCAACATCATATGACCGATTTTCAGAAAGCACTCGCTGCATATCCGTCAATTGATAGTATCCCGAAACATCAGGTTTTAACCTTAGGAGTGTTTCATTTTGACAGATCAAGAGATGGTAGCGATGTGGTTGCCAATGAGCATATTGATATCTCAACAGATAGCAATCAAAAGGAGTTGGATAGCCTGATCAATTTATTAGAGCAATTTAACCCCGGAAAAATAGCTGTAGAATGGCGTACATCTAATCAAGAATGGATGGATTCACTGTATACCGAATATCAAAAAGGAAATTATAAACTAGGTAAACATGAAACATTTCAACTAGGTTTTAAGTTAGCCAATG
Source organism: Aquimarina sp. Aq78 (assembly GCF_900299525.1). GTDB lineage: Bacteria > Bacteroidota > Bacteroidia > Flavobacteriales > Flavobacteriaceae > Aquimarina. Next base: position 107,741 of record NZ_OMKA01000007.1, read on the forward strand.
CTCTTGGTCATAGTAGAGTGTATTGTATAGATAATAACCCTCCATTCCCTGAATATATAAACGCTATTGATGACTGGGGAGTATATGCGGATAGTCTTGGACATCTTAAATTATGGGAAGCTTATGATGATGAAAATAAAAGGTACAATACATTTATGGACACCATACAGAGGCATCTCAATGTATACGATTATATAAAATTGATCAACTCGAAGCAGCATTCAAAAAGGTCAAAACAACTTTGGACAACTGGACTTGTAAATGTTGATCATGGAGGCAACTACTTAGGAGCAGACGCTGTTGGTAGATGGTACAGAAGAAACGTACGGCTATTCGCTAATTCAAAAAACTTAGTATCAAAAGATGAAAATTTACTCATCATCTATGGAGGGGCTCATAAGTGGATTCTGGATGAACTATTTGAATCAGCGCCTGATTTTCAAGCAGTAACACTTAACGATTTGACAAAGCATTAACATTTACGTGACGAGTTACTAGGTTTGATTCCTAAAATAGCATTAAACTGTTTGACTTCGCGTTTATGAAATTGAAAGAATTTACGTAGAAAAAAAACGAATCTCTGGTTGGGTTGTTTCATGTGTATATAATTTTGGATATACCTTATTAGTAGTGCTACATATCAAAATATCACACTTTTTAGAAGAAATTTTTGAGATGCATACTTGTATGGATTAAGTTTTTAAAATAAATACAAGCAGGCATATACATACTGGTACATATATTGTGGTTATTTTTAATATGAAAAATATAGCAACCCTAACACTTTTTGTTCTCTTAATAAATACATTTTGCTACGGACAAAACCCATATAAGTATTCTAAGCCAAAAGATCTTAATGACGGATGGAAAACAGCCCATCTAAGTTTACAGAATGTCGACACCACAAAAATCTATCAGTTATTCAAACAAATACATAATGGCAAAAATAAGTTACACAGTGTTTTGTTAGTGAAAAATGATAAAATCATTATCGAAGAATATTTTAACGACCATTCTTCAAATAAGCAACACGACCTTCGTTCTGCAACAAAAAGCATAAGATCAATTTTATTGGGAATTGCAATTGATCAAGGATTTATTAATAGCATCGACGACCCCATATCAAAGTATCTCAAAAACCCTGTGCCAACCAAAAATCTAGACAAGAGAAAAGATAAAATAACAATCAGGCATCTATTAACAATGTCACCCGGATTTGATTGCAATGATTGGGATAAGAAATCAAAAGGGCAAGAGGATAAAGTTTATAAAAAAAGGGATTGGCTTCAATATACGCTTAATTTACCAATGGTTAATGAACCAGGAACTGTCTCAAATTATTGCTCGATGGGTGTAGTGTTACTAGCCGAAATAATAAGTCAAGCTTCGAAAATGACAATCGATAAATTTACTAAGCAATACCTATTCAATCCATTAGGTATTACTAATATAGGTTGGGAGCATACTTCAAATAAAAAGGTGATCCCTTCGGGAAAAAGGTTGTATATGACCTCACGTGACATGGCTAAAATCGGGCAATTGATACTCAATAATGGTAAGTGGAATGATAGACAAATTGTTTCTAAAAAATGGATTGAGGAAGCAACAACACCAAAAACAAAAATTACAGGAATTGATTACGGATATTTGTGGTGGAACATTCCGTTTAAAATAAACGAAAAAGTGATAATTTCTAAAACAGCAACTGGAAACGGAGGGCAATATATCATGATTTTCCCTAAATTGGATATGGTTGCGGTATTTACTGGAGGTGCATACAACTCGCAAGAAGACAAATTACCTTTTGCTATAATGAAAAACATCTTCCTGCCAACATTCATAAACGAAAAATAACAACGAGTACAATCCCAAAGATCATTTCAAAAACTGAAAGACACGACAAATCAATATCTTTGAAATCTAAAAAAACACATATAATAGCCAATAAATTTTTTCAAAATTTTAATACTGATGGGAAAAATTGGTCTACGAATAAATAAGCCTAAAGCTTACCGTATATTTGCTATAGTACAAAGATTTAGAGAGGAAAAATTATAAAACATACGAGGCCTACTCGTAACAAAGAGATTCTATAAATACCAATTAAATAAGGATTAATATTTTAATTAATCATCATAGTAATGGACGATAAAAGTAATTCTAACCAACAACAGCCCAACAATCCTTTGCATGGGGTAAAATTAATAAACATATTAGAGATATTAGTAGTGCATTATGGCTGGGAGCGATTAGCTATGAAAATTAATATCAATTGTTTTAAAAAGGACCCTTCGATTAAATCTAGTCTCAAGTTTTTAAGAAAAACACAATGGGCAAGAGATAAGGTTGAACAACTTTATCTTGAGTTACATAAAAAAATAACAGATGAATCATAAACTTCATATAGAAACACCAATTTATAGATCACACAAATTAAAAAGAGAACAACATAAAAATATATTTTATAAGTTAGAATGCTATCAACCTACCGGATCCTTCAAAATTAGAGGAATGGAAGAATTATGTCGCTTTCATTTCGAAAAAGGCAAAAAAAATTTTATTGCTTCTTCAGGCGGAAATGCTGGATATTCTTTAGCATACGTTGGGAAACACATAGGTGTAAAAGTTAAAGTGATCGTTCCTAAAACGACTTCTGAGTTTATGATTAACAAAATAGTAAACTTAGGGTCAGAAGTTGAAGTATATGGTAATGTTTGGGATGAAGCTCATCGATACGCCCAGAAAATTTCGAAAGAAACAGGTGCAGTCTATGTTTCCCCGTTTGACGACCCTCTACTTTGGAAAGGCCATTCGACTATTATTGATGAATGTGCAAGACAAATAAAGCAACCCGATAAGATTATAGTATCTGTTGGTGGCGGTGGCTTACTTTGCGGAATATTCGAAGGAATGAAAAAAAATGGATGGAAAAACACTCAAGTGATTACAACCGAAACTACGGGTGCAGCATCATTTTATAAAAGCTGGCAAGCAAAAAAAATTATAGAATTAGAAGAAATATCTTCTGTTGCAACCAGTTTAGGGGCCAAAAAAATTGCCGAAAAATCATTAGAATTAGCATCTCATTTCAATGTTAAACCAATCACAGTTAGTGATAAAGAAGCTATTGATGCTTCGTTTAATTTTTTAGATGAATATAATGTGAACGTTGAACCGGCATGTGGAGCAGCACTTTCTGTTCCCTATTTTCATCCTGAATTGATAAAAGAAAATGAAACGGTTTTAGTAATTGTATGTGGCGGGGTGAATACACAAATAAAAACATTACTCAACAAAAAATAAACCGATACACCGGTAATACTAAAATACTACAAATACCTATCAAAAACATCATATCCTATTTTGTAAAACCTTATTTTTGATATACGCTCATGTGTTTACCCGATGAGAGTTTAAAAATAAATACAAACGAGTACATGTCTACTCATATAGATCCCGTGATTACAAGTATCAAATCGAACCCCTATGAAAACAATGATAACTCTTCTTTTTACATTGATTGTTGGCTCCTCTATCCATGCCCAAAAATCTTCATATGTTCTGGTAAATGATAGAACAGAAAATCAAAGTGTTATTAAATTTTTAGAAGGATTAATCGATAAAAAAGAAAGTATTGAAGAACTGGATTTATCTCACGGAAAACTAGATAGTATTCCAAAAATTATCGGAAAATTTAAAAACTTAAAAGTATTAAGATTATATGGTAATAATTTATCCTATATAACAAAAGAAATATGTCAGCTCACCAATTTAGAGCGTCTGGATTTAAGACTAAATATGCTTGAAAAATTACCCAAATCCATAGAATGTCTAAAACAATTAAAAGACTTAGACTTACAAGAGAATTTATTAACCGAATTACCCGAGTCGCTTGGAAATTTATCCAGCTTAACCGATTTGTCTCTACAAAACAATCCGATAAGAAAATTACCAAATTCAATAGGAAATCTTAAACGATTAAAAAATATATTTTTAAGAAATAACGCAATCAAAGAGCTTCCTGATTCTTTTATCGACTTAGAAAATTTAGAAATTCTTTTTATCGTAAATAATCCTTTAGAACGACTTCCTGATTCAATAGGAAATATTAAAACATTACAAAGTATTTCTATCTATGACAACAAAATTTCGAGTTTACCTGGATCCATGGAGAATTTAACCAGATTAAGATATTTAGATATTCACGGAAATAAAATTAATCCTTCGGACATAGAGAACCTAAGGAAAAAATTAAAATATTGTGAGATTGAAAAGTAATGATCTGCTAATACTATGAAAATCAACTACCCTAGTTGATGGCAATGTTTTGCTTCAAAAAACAAAAATCACATAACAGAATAGTATCTAATCAAATTCACAAAACATTAGCAATTTTTGGGTTGTAGCACTCTAAAAATAGTTAGACATTTGAATACACATTTCCTAAATGAAAAGAGTATGAAAATTGAAAATTGTACAATAGATGATATCGATGAAATATACAGATTGTACCGAATAGCTTCGGCATATCAGAAATCAAAAGAAGGAGTTATTGTTTGGCCAGAATTTGAGCGAAAACTTGTAGAAGATAGTATTTCAGAAAACAGACAATTGAAACTCTCCATTGATAACAAAATTGCTTGTGTATGGACCATTACGTTTAGTGATGAGCAAATTTGGGAAGAAAAAAATGGCGATGCCGCTATCTATATTCATCGTATCGCAACGAATCCCGATTTTAGAGGTCAAAATTTTGTAGCAACTATTGTAAAATGGTCAAAAGAATATGCCAAAAAAAGTAATAAGGATTATATACGATTAGACACACTTGGTAATAATGTAAAACTTATCGAACATTATAAAAAGGCTGGGTTTGACTTTTTAGGGTTCTTTGATTTAAAAAATACCGAAGGATTACCTGATCATTATGGTAAGGCTCCTGCCAGTTTATTCGAAATAAAGCTTAAATAGTAACCTAAAGAAGAAAAAAAGCAACTCATCAATTTCACTGAAAACAGGGAACTAAAAAAGAGAAATGTAATCTATATTTGAGACAAAATAATAGTAATTCTACCTGGCACATGAGTGACTTAAAAAATTTAATTATAGAAGAGATTAAAGAGTATGAATGGGACAAAATCGATGGTGTTATAAAATCAATTATCCCTAATATTATTTTCTCGGTCGATGAGAACAAATCTACTCAAAATTTGTTAAATTCAAGATTTGGAGGGAAACCTGCAGCTCCTTCTGGTTTTACGTGGCCTGTACAATCTTTAGGGCAAAAGGCTCCGCTTGCTTTCTTTTTTCAGCTTAATTTTGAAGAAATAAAACCATTTGACGTAGAGAATATATTCCCCAAAAAAGGAATTCTTTTATGTTTTGCTTCTGTAACAGATGATATCATGTGAGAAGACGATTTGGAAGATGCTTTTAAAATCTATTTCTTTCCAGATACAGAAAATCTTGAGTTTGTTGATATTCCAAACAACATTCCAGATGATCAAAAACTAGCTACAAGAACGATAACTTTTAAAAATAGTTTTCAACTTCCTCGTTACCCTTTTAATTTTGCTTTACTAGAAGATGGTCATATTTCTGAAGATGATGCTGACGGAATTGATCAGGTTTCAGACGATATGATGAGTGAAGCTATCAATATCCAAATGCGAACAAAAATGGCTCTTGAGTCTGGTTTAAAACCACCAACTCCAAAAAATGATTTACACACGCTTTTTAGTCACAATATATTGTTAGGTGTTCCTTTTTCTGTTCAACATTATATTGCTGAAGAATGGGCCGAAAGACATCATGAAGATGATGATATGAGTCAAAATTACGTTAACCTAATTTCCTTTGAAATGAAAGGTCCTGAAGGATATGGATTTAGTTCAAACGGTGCTCATCTTTACCTTTGCATAGATAAAGAAGATCTAAAAAATAACGACTTTAGTAATGTTATTGCCTTAGTTCAGAACACATAAATCCTTGTCTTTATTTCCTATTATGCATAGTCTAAAATTGCTAATAAACACAAGAGGTTTTAGCATGTAAACAGGGATTAAACAATCACTACATCATAATATATCGAAGAAATAAAATTATCTTAGTAACGCTATATACAATTAGGGTAACATAAGACTAAAAATGATGAACTTAGAAGAAAATAAAAAGAATGCAATAGCATTCTACAAAACTGCCTATACCGGAAAGCCAAAAAAAAGCGGTAGAACTCTATGTTGGTGATCAATATATTCAACACAATCCAGATGTTGAAGATGGTACTCAGGGGTTTATTGATTACTTCGAAAAAATGCAAGTCGAGTATCCTGAGAAATCAATTGAATTTGTACGTTGTATTGCCGAAGATAATCTGGTAGCACTGCATACGCATCAAATCTGGCCCGGAAATGACGAATATATAACCATGGATTTTTTTAGATTTGATGAAAAAGGAAAAATTGTGGAACATTGGGACGCTATCCAGCAAATCCCTGAAAAACGAGCAAATAAGAATACCATGTATTAATTAAAAACTACTGTAGGTACCACACTAAAACCTAATTAAAGAATAGTGTATTCAGTACAATCAGAATGTAAAAATGATATACAAGGATTTATCAATTACTTCGAAAAAATGCAAATGGAGTATCTCGAGAAATTAATTGAGTTAACCAATACACAGAAAAACACGGATTACAAACTACGTACAGTTATCTACCAATACTGATCACGTTAGAATTTTCTATCTTAGTCTCAATATAACATATCGTCTCAGATAACTATATAAAAAATATAACCAAATCAACAGTATAAAAAAGAACATAATACCCGATGAAAAAAGGAATTATAATTCTCGGTAGTTCAAATAGTAATGGAGATACATATAAAGCAGCTTCATTCGTTAGTCAACAAATGAACTATTCTATAATAGATTTAAAAACAAAAAATATAGCTGAATTTGATTACGAATTCAAAAATAGAAATGATGATTTTCATCCTTTAATTAATGAGGTCGTAAGTCAATATGACCTTATCGTTTTTGCAACTCCCGTGTATTGGTATACCATGAGTGGAATTCTGAAAACTTTTTTAGATAGAATTTCTGATTGTTTAAAAATAGAAAAAGATGTAGGTAGAAAACTAAGAGGAATGGAAATGGCAGTACTAAGTTGTGGTTCGGATAAACAACTAAAAGATGGATTTCATATGCCATTTGTAGAAACATCAAAATATCTGGGCATGAACTACATTGGAGATGTACACTGCTGGATTGAAAACAATAACCTTCCTCACTTGGTAGAAACAAAATTAGGCGATTTTATAAATCAAATACAGTAATGGATATTCAACCCTATCTAGAACGAATAAAGTATAAGAAAGACATAAGTGTTAATGAAAAAGTTCTTTTCGAACTTCAGCAATCTCATTTAAAAAGTGTTCCTTTTGAGAATTTAGACATGCATTATAATAGAGAAATCACTCTCGACATTGATGCTATTTACAATAAAATAGTAGTTCAAAAAAGAGGAGGGTTTTGCTATGAACTAAATGGGTTATTCTATCATTTACTAAAAGAAATTGGGTTTGATGTCAAAATGATTTCAGGTAGAGTTTATAGCAAATCAGAGGATTATGGAAAAGAGTATGATCATTTAGCAATAATAGCCTCTATCCATAACAATGATTATCTGGTAGATGTAGGGTTTGGTAAGTTTTCATACACTCCGTTACCGATTAAAACCGGGGTTAAATTATCAGATGATTTTGGTTATTTTAAGTTCGATACATTTGATGATGATTATTTAAGGGTAAATGAATTGGTAGGTGAAGTATCGACTCCACAGTATATTTTTAAAACTATAGGTCGAAATTTTAATGAATTTCAAGAGATGTGTACTTTTCATCAAACAAGTAAGGATTCTCATTTTACACAAAAAAAAGTAATTTCTATGGTAACCGATACCGGAAGAATTACTCTAAATGACAAGCAATGTAAAATTACCAAAGGAACAGATACTGAAATAATAGAGTTTACAGAAGAAATAAAATTTAACGAGCTTCTAAAAGAGTATTTTGATATCGAAATAAAGAAGCATACATATATCAAACCATAATATCATAATAAAAATAAATGACAACTACATTTCCCATAATAGAAACAGAACGATTATTGCTAAGACAGTTTACAAATGATGATTTAGAGAATGTATATCTTGGCCTTTCAAATCCTGATGTAATCAAATACTATGGTGTTAGTTTTAATAGTCTTGAAGCTACCAAAGAGCAAATGACATGGTTTGCAGAATTAGAAAAAAATGAAACCGGGATATGGTGGGCCGTTTGCTCAAAAGATGGTGACACTTTCTATGGCGCAGGAGGGCTTAATGCTATAGAAAAAGAAAACAAAAAAGCAGAAATCGGATTCTGGCTTCTTCCTGAGTATTGGGGAAAAGGAATCATGAAAGAAGTAATGCCACTCATTTGTAAATTTGGATTCGAAAACCTAGGATTGCATAGAATTGAAGGATTTGTAGATGCAGAGAATACGAACTGCAAAAATGGATTGGCTAAATTCGATTTTAAATATGAAGGGACTATGGTCGACAGTGAAATCAAAGACGGAAAACATATTAGTGTAGCTATTTATGCTATGTTAAATAAGAATTCATCTTCTAAATAAGAAAAGTATTCCATTTACAGTTTAAATTTATTGTAAATAATATTAGATTGACTCTGGTTCTATTTCTCACTATATTAACTAATAAATATTATGCCTAATATAAATAACTTTACTCTTATCGGTGCCGGAATTATGAGTGCCACTTTAGGTGTACTCATAAAAGAATTAATTCCTGGTGCCCAGATAAACATCTACGAACGATTAGACAAAGTAGGTGCCGAAAGTTCTGATGCATGGAATAATGCAGGTACCGGGCATTCTGCCTTTTGTGAATTGAACTATACTCCCGAGCGAGAGAATGGAGCAATCGATATTTCTAAAGCACTAAGGATTAGTGCTAATTTTGAAGTTTCAAAACAGTTATGGGCATATTTACTAGAAAAAGGTTCTATACAAACAGAAAGTCCGTTTATTAATGATATCGACCATATGAGCTTTTTGTGGGGTGATCAAAACATTGCATTTCTAAAAAAGAGATATGAAGCATTGATTCAATACGACATGTTTAAGAACATGAAATATGCAGAAGATCATAAAGAAATCACCGAATGGATTCCCTTGATTATGACTGGTCGTGATCCTAAACAGAAGGTTGCTGCTACAAGAATGCCTATTGGCACAGATGTAAACTTTGGTGCTATTACACGTGGAATGATAAAATATCTCGAAACCTGTGATGGCGTAAACCTGCATCTTGGTCATGAAGTAGAAGATCTTAAAATGCAGGACAATGGTAATTGGCAAATTGATGTAACAGATTTACAAAGCTCTGAAGAAAAAACAGTTACTACTCAATTTGTTTTTGTTGGTGCTGGTGGCGGATCACTATTACTTCTTGAAAAATCAGATATCCCAGAAGAACGTGGATATGGTGGTTTCCCTGTGAGTGGTCAGTTCTTGCGTTGCAAGAATCCCGATGTTATCGTTAAACACGAAGCTAAAGTCTATGGCAAAGCCGAAACTGGATCCCCACCAATGTCTGTACCTCATCTCGACACCAGAATGTTAGATGGAGAACGTTCATTATTATTTGGGCCTTATGCTGGTTTCTCTACCAAGTTTTTAAAGAATGGCACATATATGGATCTCCCACTATCTATAGAGGCACATAACATTTGGCCCATGTTAGCTGCAGGAATTCACAATTTGTCATTAACAAAATATCTAATCGAACAAGTATATCAGTCTCCTGAAGAACGATTTGCTACATTACAAAAATACTACCCCGAAGCTAAGTTTGAAGATTGGGAGTTAATCACTGCCGGACAAAGAGTACAGATTATTAAAAAAGACAAAGAAGAGGGTGGAGTCCTCAAATTTGGAACCGAAATTGTTACCAACCAGAAAAAGACAATGGCAGTATTACTAGGTGCCTCACCTGGAGCCTCTACCTCTGTTTCTATAATGTTAGATGTTCTGTCAGAATGTTTCCCAGAAGAAATGAAATCAAAACCATGGAGTGATACCTTAAAACAAATGATTCCTAGTTTTGGTAAATCTTTAATTGAAGATGGTAAATTATGCCTTCAAACCAGAAATAGAACAACAGAAATATTAAAGTTACAATCGTCTAGACAGACTCCAACCTAGATCGCTAAACTTTAAAAACACATACATTATATCAATCCTATTGTAATCTAATTTGTTTCTTAAAGTATAAAAATGTTCTACCCGAGGTACACAATTAAGATAAAATAAACTTTTATTAAGTATGAATTTTGAAATATTAGACTTTTTGATTTTAATAGGAGTAACTCAGGGATTCATCTTTGCGATCATAATTCTATTTTCCAAATTCTTTAAAAACAAAGCAAATTTATATCTGGGGATAAGTCTTTTACTTGGAGTTTTTATCAATATTCAATATTGGGCTTTACATTATGACTGGTATAAGGAACATCAAAACTTTAGAATACTAGAGGATATTGAATTAGTATTAGTTTTTCCGGTAACCTTATATTTTTATTACTTAAAATTATTAAATCCATCATTAAAACTTAGAAATAAACAATGGGTATTATTTGTTCCCTTTATTATATCAATAGGGCTAAACTTATATATTGGCGGGCAGTTTTATTTTGATTTATACCCTATTCATAATAAAGCATGGATACCCTATTTTTATACGATAGAATATTATTTTTCAATCCTATTTAATTTAGCATTACTTGTAGTAGAATTTCGTTTGTTATTTAAAAATACAATCAAATATCAACCAGGTATCGGCTATGATCTAAAATGGATACGTTTATTTTATACTTTTCATGTTTTACTTATCTTTTTTTGGATTATAACAAGTGTAGTAGATTACTATTATAACAATGATTATTCTATTATCATATGGCTATTGCTTAATATTCTTTTTTATTGGATTGGTTATCAAGGCATATACAAGTTTACTTTGGCCAAAAACAGATTCGAAATAAGAGAAATTAACAAAAAGAAAGCAAATGAAAAACAGAAAGATGTTGTAAAATTTAAAGAAGGAGAAGACAACCCATATTTTAAAAAATTTATACAACTTTTAGAAACTGAAAAATTATATAGAAATCAACAATTGAGTAGAGATGATATTGCAGTCAGGTTAAATATAAGTATTGGTTACCTTTCTCAAATAATTAATAGTGTCACTCAAAAGAATTTTTCTGATTATCTAAACTTATATAGAGTGAAAGAAGCTAAAATCATGATTTTGGACTCTGAATTTGATAACTATGATATGGTAGCAATAGGACTTGAAGCTGGTTTTAATTCTAAATCTGCATTTTATAAATATTTCAAGAAAGAAACCGGTCATACACCAACTACATTTAAAAAAATATACAAAGAACAGCTATAATCATAAAAAGAGTCCATAATTGTTCAATTCTAACTTTTGGAGACTTCTAACTTTTAAAACCAAGCTAATTTTGCTCAAAACAAAAAAAGAAAAATTATGAGCAAAAAATTAATTGTATTCGTTTTAATAGGATTAAGTATTACTTTTTCATGCAGTACCGATGATGATATCGTCGGCACAATTAATGAAACATTTATTATCGGTCAATGGCAATTATCCAGTTCTACTAAAAATGGAACTAATGTTGATTTAGATGCCTGTGACCTTATGGAGACTTATGTATTTAACAATTCAAATAAAGTAAGTATTACTCTTCATACTTCTAATACAGAAAATATATGTGAAGAAGATTCTAAAACAACTTATGATTATACTGTTACTGGTGCTAATCTTACAATTAGTAATAATAGTATTTTTGTAGTTTCGACCCCAGAAAACGCCACACTTATTCTCACATCCAAAAGTTCATCAGATACTTTTATAAATACATATAAGAGGAAATAATCAAAAATATACTGTATAAAAAATGTTCAGATTTGATATGATATTAAATCTGGACATTTCTATATAATATTCTCTGAACATATAGCAAAGAAACCTTTTATTACATTTGGCATAATGAAGATTTAACAACATTCACAACAACAAAACCTAGGGTCAGTACGTTAAGATATTCACACACGACCATGTTAAAGAACTCATGAATATATTACCTAAGTACGGGTTACTGCAGTTTAGAAATGCAGCGAGAATATATAGTAAGTCTATTACTGAAAGTCTGCAACTCTTTAGAGAAGAAACAAAATTCCTTAAAACCTCTCTGTTTTTTTCTTATAAACACGATGAGCTTGAAGAACTTGACAGTGCAATTAATTTTTTAAAAGGGTTTGGTGTACTTATCTATGCGGATTACTTATTGTTAGATCAGAGTACTCCAGAAAAACCAAGTAAAATAACCGACAAACAAATCCAACAAAGGACAGAAGAAAAAATAAAGGATAATAAGAAATTTATTTTTCTGGCAACAGAAAATGCCATTAGTTCTAAACGCTGTAAGTGGGAATTACGATATGCCAATACACAAAAAACCAAAGATCATATTGCTATTTTTCCTATACGAGAGGATTATACAGACTATGGAGGATCCGAATACCTGCAAAAATTCCATTACATTCAAAAAAGTGAAACGAATCCAGAAGGATATGATGTTAAATCTCCTAATGGAAAAGTCATAGAACTAGGTGCCTGGCTAGCATCGTAATTAGTTATCTATAACCTTATACAGTAGCATATCGCAGTTAAGTATTTGTTATCCATAATTTTGTATTTCTCATCAAATTTACAAACGCCCGATGAGTCAGACCATTTTTTTTCTTCTTCAAATATTTTTTTAATTTTTTTTTCAATATCTTCATAGTAAATCATAAAAAACTAACAATTTACTGATTATCTGCATTTTTCATTAAAAAAAACGAACTCCAATTGGGGGGTAATGCCCAATAACACGTCTTATATAATAGGCACCATAGTCAATACAAGTAACAATTAATATAGTGCCCACGCTTAACCAATTTCTATTAGTTGTAGGTATACTTACCTATTTATAGTATATCTCTTTGGTATAAACCTTAGTAAAAACACAAAAATGCTTCTAAACAAACCATTTAGTTTACATATACTACATGTTTCATTAACTTCTATGTTAATAAGATACCTTCATATTTTGTATGTTCGATTACTCTTTATATCAAAGATGGTTTTCCTTTTTATTTCAGAATTTCATAAGATTTCACCTACTCTATATACTCCCCAGAATATTCAAAATTATAATTCACTAACTAAAATGTAGTATCATTTTAATTCATGTCTAATCAAATCACAATTATATGAGAAAACAACTCTTAATTTTAATGTGTGCAGTACTGCTATCTAGTATTGGCTATAGCCAAACTACAATAACAGGTACTGTACGGGACATAACAGGTCCCTTACCCGGGGCAACAATTCTAGTACAGGGAACTAGGACTGGAACGACGACAGATTTTGATGGTAAGTATACTATCGAAGCAAGTACTGATCAAACATTAGTCTTTTCGTATTTGGGATATGTCACGCGAGAAATACCGATTGCTAATCAAACCACAATCGATGTTATCTTACAGGAAGATGCAGAAGCCTTAGGCGAGGTTATTGTGACCTCTTTAGGGTTTGTAGAAAAAAGAGATAAACTATCTTCTACTTATTCTAAAATCGATGCAGATAAACTAGTGCAGCCTGTAGAAAATAAGATTATTGATGGTATAGCTGGTAAAGCTGCTGGTGTAAGTATCAATGCCACCTCTGGAGATCCCGGAGCTGGTTCTAATATTCAAATCAGGGGAACAAGTTCTCTGGGAGGCTCTAGTCAACCTCTAATTATTGTAGATGGAGTACCATTAAACAATGATACAATAGAAGGTTCTGGTAGTGGAGATACTTCTGCAGGAGTATCACAGCAATCCAGACTTAATGACCTTAATCCCGATGATATTGAATCTTTTCAGGTATTTAAAGGAGCTTCTGCCGGAGCATTGTATGGTACAAGAGCGCTTAACGGAGTAATTGTAATCACCACAAAAAAAGGTAAAAAAGGTAAAATGAGAATTACCTTTTCTTCTGGTGTTTCTATTGATGAAGTCTCTTACAAACATCCATTACAACAATCTTTTGGGCAAGGTACCAATGGTAATTATAGTCCAACATCTGCTTTCTCCTGGGGAGATAGAATCTCAGACAGAAGTGGAGCTCCAGACGGTGTAGATACTACCGGAGAGTTTTTTGAATCTTTGGTATCCAATAATACTATTTATCCAATTACTCAAAAAAACAGAAGAGAACAATATGTCGATAGTAATTTTGATAAAGTATTTGGTACCGGGGTCACACTCGATAATCGTTTCACCTTAAGTACAGGAAATGAAAAAGGAACCTATTTCTTAAGTGGAGGCCACGTAGATCAAGACGGAACGATTAAAAATAGTTTTTATAAGAAAACTAATTTTACCTTATCTACTTCTCAAAATTTTACAGATAGGCTTACTGCTAATATCAAAGGAAATTACATACATACTAGTTCTAACAGAATCCAACAAGGTTCTAATACTGCGGGGTTATATCTGGGATTACTACGTACCTCACCGGATTTTGATATCACAGACTATAAAGGAGATTACAATAATGGCTCCGGGACTATTGTACAATCACGTCATCGTTCCTACCGAAGATATCTTGGAAATAGTGACAACGCAATTTATAATAATCCCCTTTGGACCATCAATGAGCAAGGAAGTACTGCCAAAGTAAATCGTTTTATTGGTACAGCAGAATTAAAATATCAATGGAACGATAATATCAATTCTATCCTTAGAGGAGGTGCAGATTTTTATTCTGATAACAGGGTGTATTTCTTCCCATACTATACAGCAAGTTCTGCACGAAGGTTTGGTTTACTTAATGACGAAACCATAAATAATGAAGAATATACGATGGATATACTAACATCTTTTAGATATGCATTAACAGAACAACTAAACACCAATGTAATAGTAGGATATGGTATTAATGACAGGAGAAGGAAACGACATTTTATTGAGGCAGATAATTTTATTGCCAATTTCAGAAAACCGTTAGATCCTGTAGAAATCTCGGCAAAAGAAAATATCTCCTCAGAGATTACCAGAACCTCGAGAAGAAATATCCGCTTCTATGGCACTGTTAATTTTGATTATGCCGATCAATTGTTTTTAACCCTTGGTGGGGCTTATGAAAAACATTCTGTACTCCCTAAAAGTGATAATGCATTCTTTTACCCGAGTGCAGAATTAGGATGGACTTTTAGTCGTTTAATCAATGGTTTTGATCCTCTATCATTTGGTAAACTCAGGCTTGCTTTTGGTCAGGTAGGTAATGTCCCTCTGGCGCATAGAGAGGAGACTGTTTTTGAAGTAGGAACTTTTTCTACTTTTTCTGATGCGATAGCACTGGAAGATTTTGGAGGAGGATTTCAATTCGATGAACGCCTTGGGAATCCAAATCTAAAACCAGAAATCAAAACAGAATACGAGGTTGGATTAGACCTTCGTTTCTTTACCAATAGGCTTTCACTATCGACTACCTATTACAAAAACGAAACTAAAGATGTATTACTCAATATAGCAATACCTCCAACATTAGGGTTTTCTGAGATCTATGGAAATGGAGCTACGATAGAAAATGAAGGATTTGAAGCCGAATTGAAATATGATTTTATAAAAAACAGAGATTGGAAAGCTAGTGCTGCAATAAATTTTAGCACCAATAAAAATCTGGTTTCTAAGATTGAAGGAGGAGGAGTTGTTAGCTTTACCCCTGGTAGTTCTATCCAATCTGTAGCCATAGAAGGAGAACCATTAGGAGTTTTGTATACACAAGGCGCTCAACGTAATGCTGATGGAAGCCTGGTATTAGACGCCAATGGTTTTCCAATAGTAGATACCAGTGGTAACAAAGTGGTAGGAGACCCTAATCCAGATTGGTTAGGAGGTTTACAATTAAGTGTATCTTATAAAGATATATCGATATCGGCCTTGTTTGATACCAGCCAAGGTAATGATATGGCTCAAAGAACCCGTTTTATCACTTCATACTTCGGAACCCACGGAGATGTAGGAAATACCATCACTCTAAATGAAGATTTAGTAAATTTTAACGGTGATGTTGTCCCTTCTGGTACAAGCGTAAGAGCTAATATAGGTAACTTCGGAAATGGAAATGTATTACTAGATGAGAGTTATTATAGAAACCTATATGGTTTTGGAGATGGTAAATTAAATGAATTTGCTGTTGGGGATGCTAGCTGGACAAGGTTTAGAGAACTTTCATTATCCTATCAACTTAATTCTCAAGGGTTACAAAAAACAACAGGATTAAGCTCAATTGAATTTACAGCCTCTGGAAGAAACCTGGTTATCTGGACCGATGTAGTTGGTATAGATCCCGACATAAACCAATTTGGAGTTGGTAGAGGAAAAGGGCTGGATTATTTCTCGAATCCAGGAGTGAGAACCTATGCTTTTAGTATTAAGTTTAATTATTAAAAAACGAAATCATGAAGACTATATATAAAATAATAGTATCCTGTATCGTAATCACGATGTTCTCCTGCGAAGATTATCTGGATGTTAATGAAAATCCAAACCAGTTGGTTGAAGTTCCATCTGGAGACCTTCTATTAAAAGGAACACTCTTGGCCAATGCACAGGTACAACAAGGACAACTAGCCAGAACCTCTATGTATTATTCTGGTGGGCTTATTGGATTAAATCTGGTACAGCAAACGCTCTATAATTATGATTATACCCCGGGTGATTCTAATGCCGTATGGGAATTAATCTATAACGGAATATTAGTTCAAAATAATGAAATTAGAAGAATCTCTCCTAACCTCGATTTACTACAAGGGATCATCGATGTTAATGAGGCATTAGCTATTGGTACAGGAACATCTCTTTTTGGAGATATCCCCTATTCTAATGCAGTACCTGATAATGCCAGTTTAGAATCTCCTGATCCTACAATAGACTTGCAAACAGACATCTATAACAATTTGCAAACTTTACTGGACGGAGCAATATCCAAAATAAATAATGCCACTACTAATGTTGGTAGTGAAGATATTTATTTTTCTGGCAATGGTACTTCCTGGGTTGCCGCTGCATACACTCTAAAAGCCCGATATTATTTACAAACCAAACAGTACGATTTGGCATTAAACAATGTAGTAAATGGTATTAACAGTGCATCTGGAACCATGGCTTATAAACCTATTGGTACTGTCGACTCCAACAGTAATATTCTTTTTAATTTTGTAAACAGTAGTCGGGCAGGTGATATGACAGGCGATAATGCCTTTTACCGGGACCTTATAGATCCTGCTAATGCTTCTGGCAGAAATAATGCCAAGACAGATGAAACTGCACGCAGAAACTATTCTTACGTTAGCGGAGATGGAAATCAGGATGATGGTATCGATGGACCATCTACTCCTATGAAATTAGTAAGCTACGAAGAAAATCTATTGATTTGGGCAGAATGTATCTTACGTGTTAATAATGACAATCAAGGAGCTATTGATAAACTTAATGAATTAAGAACTTATCTGGATTCTGGAAATGCATTTAACCTTATCGATGCAGCTGATACATTTAATTATGACCCCTATGTTCTAGCAGATTTTCAAGCAGGAGGAATGGAAAATACTGATAATATAGTGGTAGACAGAGCAATTTTAAGAGAAATTATCGAAGAACGTTATGTAACAGGGTTTAGCACCTATATGCCATTTAACGATACTCGAAGGCTACTAAAATCCGATAGTGATGTTATTGTTCCTTTTCCATTAAACAATGCCACTACCACGATTAATCCTCAACGATTTTTATATCCGCAGGATGAATTAGATAGTAATGCTAACATACCAAACCCAATCCCCGATTTATTCGCTCCTACGCCAGTAAATCAATAGCCTAGT
The DNA here is from genome assembly GCF_900299525.1 of Aquimarina sp. Aq78. GTDB lineage: Bacteria > Bacteroidota > Bacteroidia > Flavobacteriales > Flavobacteriaceae > Aquimarina. The sequence continues at coordinate 125,810 of NZ_OMKA01000007.1, forward strand.
TATTCCATTTTCGGAAACAATTAAAAACCAACGAAGTTAGCTTCGTTGGTTTTTTTATGTAAAATTAGAAATACTATCGAATCTGTTTCCAATCAAATATGATTAGACAAATTTTAACATTTTTAGAATAGGGTAACATCAATACTAAATGTTGTGTATATAAATTGAAAAGTCAAAATAGCTTCATAAATATTAAGATTATTTTCTCACATGATGCAACCCTTTGATTTTTAAATTGTCATTTACTTTTAGTATGGAAACTAATCTATAAACATTATGAGAAACATATTTTCAGTATTCGTTTTTGTTATAATAGGATGTATTGGGTATGCACAAGAGGCACAACTCGAAGAAGATCAAAATCCTAATTATAAAATGGCTATGAATAGATTCTTAAAAAATAGTCAGGAATATACATTACAACAAGGCACTACAGCACAAGAAACCTATAAAGCTATTGATCCTCTCGAAGAAAAAAGAGAACTACGCTCATTACGAAGACAATACAGATCACAAAGAGCATACTGGAGGCATGAACGAAGGTTAGCACGCATCGAAAACACCAGATATTATGACTATGGATCTTATTATGGCCATAGATCGTATGGGTATAACTGGTTAACATTAGGAGTTTTAGGAGCATGCTTCCTTTGGTAATATTATTAAAAAAACACTAATTAAAGTACATTAAATAAAAATCACAAAATGAGAAAATTAATCGCTGCTATAGCAGTATTACTGGTAATATCTTTAACTTCTTCATGCGCAAGAAAAATTACACGTGTAGCTCCGGATACACAAATTGATATTAGCGGACGATGGAATGATACTGATTCACGCTTTGCAGCAGAAGAACTAACACAAGAAGTACTTACAGCAAACTGGATAACCGATCATGTTCAGGAAAAAGGAAAAAAACCGGTGGTTATAGTTGGTTTAATACGTAATAAATCACATGAGCATATAGAAAGTGAAACCTTTATTAAAGATATAGAGAAGGCATTTATTCAACGACAAAAAGTTAGAGTAGTACAAGGTGGCAAAATGCGTGAAGAACTAAGAGCAGAACGTGCTGATCAACAAGACAATTCCTCTATATCTACAGTCAAAAAATTTGGATTAGAAACCGGAGCAGATTATATGCTTCAAGGTAATATTAACTCTATAGTTGATGCACATAAAAGGGACAAAGTAGTATACTATCAAATCGACCTGGAGCTAACAAATATTCAGACTAATGAAAAAGTATGGATCGGAGATAAAAAAATAAAAAAGTTTGTTAAAAACTAATTCTTGATACTCTAAATTCAAACAAAACACCAAGCTTTCTCAGGAAAGCTTTTTTGATAATTGAATATGATCCATATAAAAATGATCTTTCGTGCTGCACTATTGTGTTGCCTTTCAATATTGCTTAGCAATTGTGGTAGTTATCATACCAAGAGTGCACTTTTTCAAGGAAAGGTACAACAAGGTGATGTAGAAGGTGCTATGGAGGTAATTGAGAAAAATAAATTTTTAGGAAAACCCAGAAATCATCTTCTATACTTATTAGAAAAAGGGAAATTAGCATACCTGGCAGGTAATTATACCTTAAGTAATAAACTTTTAAACGAAGCAGATCTGTTTATAGAATCTAATAAAAGAGCTATAGGAAATCAAGTTCTGGGAATTCTTTTAAATCCCGAAAAAGAAACATATAAAGGTGAAGATTTTGAAAAAGTTGCAATACACTATTACAAAGCACTTAATTATATTTTTTTAAACAAATACGACGAAGCCATCGTTGAAGCTAAACGCATTTCATTACAACTACAAAGAATAAATGAAAATTATCCTCCTGAGAAAAAGAATAGATATAATGATGATGCATTTGCTCATATATTGCAAGGTCTATTATACGAAGCTTCAGGAGATATAAACAATGCATTTATTGCGTATCGCAATGCTGTAGACTTATATATAGAAAACCAAGGTAATTATATTGGAGTTAATATACCCGAGCAACTATGCCAGGATATGTTTTATACAGCAAGTGTCATGGGATTTACCGATGAAATAGAACGTTATGAAAATCTATTAAACACTACCTATATTCCTAAAAAAACCACTGAAGGCGGAGAAGCAATTATTTTTTGGGAAAACGGACTGGCTCCTTATAAAGATGAAACCTTTTATACGTTTACCATCTTACCAGGTAACGAAATCGGGTTTCTAACCATCATCAATGAAGATCTCTCTTTAAATTTACCATTACCGATACCAACTGGAGGAGATAATAATTCTGATTTTTCTGATCTGGATATTTTTAATGTTGCATTCCCTAAATATGTGAGCCAGCAATCTCTATACAATAATGCAGAGATACAAGTAGATAGTTTATCATATTCCTTTGAACTAACACAAGATTATGAAGAAATTGCTTTTAAAACTTTAAAAGACAGAACATTTAGAGAAATCGGAAAAATAGCTTTGCGCCTAGGAACAAAGAAAGTTTCAGAATATATAGTAAAAAACCAAAATAACGACTTAGGAGCTTTATTGGGTGTTTTTAATGCATTAACCGAAGGTGCCGATACACGTAATTGGCAGAGTTTACCTAAAAAAATATTTTATACTCGAGTCCCATTAAAGAAAGGAGAAAATACTTTAACCGTTAAACTACGTACAAATCAAGAAGTGCTAACTTCTAAAAATATCCTCATACAGGGAACCGGAGGAATTCAATTTGAAAAAATCACAACCCCAAGAGTTTCTCATCCCAGTCAATAATCAATCTTGTTTATCTTCTAAAGTGTTTTAGCTACTTTTTGTACTACAGCAATAGTTTCATCCAGGTCTTCATAAGTAAGTGCCTCGGTTATAAACCAGGTCTCAAAAGCACTTGGTGCTATATAAACACCGTTGTCTAGCATCCCATGAAAAAACTTTTTAAAAGTGTCGTTATTGCCTTTTGCAGCAGTATCAAAATCCACCACCGCATCCTCTGCAAAATGAACCGAAATCATAGAACCAATTCTATTGATCGTATACGTGATATTATGCTCATCCAAAGCATTAGCAATTCCATGATGTAAGTATTCGGTCTTATCGGTCAGGCTTTTAAAAATCTCCGGGGTACTATTCAACTCGGTAAGCATTGCTAATCCTGCCGCCATAGCTAATGGATTACCACTCAAGGTTCCTGCCTGATACACTGGCCCAAGAGGTGCCAAGTGATTCATAATTTCAGAACGTGCTGCAAAAGCTCCAACAGGTAACCCTCCTCCAATTACTTTACCAAAAGTAACAATATCGGCATCTACACCTGTAAGTTCTTGTGCTCCTCCTTTTGCTAATCTAAAACCGGTCATTACCTCATCAAAAATTAACAATATATCATGAGCATCACATAAAGACCTTAATCCTTCTAAAAATCCTTTTACTGGTGGAATACATCCCATGTTTCCGGCAATAGGTTCTATAATAATACAAGAAATCTCTCCTTTATTAGACATGATAATACGTTCTACATGATCCAAATCATTATACCTTGCTAATAAAGTATCTTGTGCTGTTCCTTTAGTTACACCCGGACTGTTAGGGCTTCCAAAGGTAACTGCACCACTTCCTGCCTGGATCAGGAAAGAATCGCTATGCCCGTGATAACACCCTGAAAATTTAATAATCTTATCCTTTCCGGTATATCCACGTGCTAATCGTACAGCACTCATACAGGCTTCGGTACCCGAGTTTACAAATCGTATTTTATCGATATTAGGTACCATGGCAACAGCAAGTTCTGCAATCTGAGTTTCAATTTCTGTTGGCATTCCAAAACTAGTTCCTTTTTTGGCCTTATCAATAACGGCATCCACTACAGGAGGATGCGCATGTCCCAAAATCATAGGCCCCCATGAATTGATATAATCTATCAATCGATTACCATCTTCATCATATAAATATGCTCCTTTGGCCTCTGTAACAAATATAGGATCTCCTCCTACAGCTTTGAAGGCTCGTACTGGTGAGTTAACCCCTCCCGGGATCACTTTTTGCGCTGCTGTAAATAATGCGCTACTTCTTTTATAGATCATGCTTAATTAAAATCTTCTTCCTCTTCGTCGGCAACTGCTACTTTAAGAACTTGCCCGACCGAGATATTATTATTGACCAGATTATTAAATGCTTTGAGTTCCTCTACAGAGATCTTATATCTCCTGGAAATCGAATATAGAGTGTCCCCTTTTTTTACTGTATAGCCATCCTTATTAGAAATGGAAGTTATAACCGCAACAGCTTCGCTTTTTTTACTTTTCCTTAAAGGTTTTGTACCAAGCACCTCATCGTCAAATTTATCTAAATCATAACGTTCTATAATGGCAATAAGTTTTTGTGGATATTTCTTATCGGTAGCATAGCCTGCTTCACGTAGACCACGTGCCCAAGATTTATAATCCTTTTGTTTAAATGTAAACAGTCTGGAATATCGTTTTCTATCTTTTAAGAATAAAGAATGATCTCTAAATGATTCGCTTGCCTTATTGTATTTTCTAAAACATTCCTGAGAACGATCATCATCATGATATACCCGATCTCCTTCCCAATCATGGCATTTAATCCCAAAATGGTTTCTTGCTTTTTGTGTTAGATCTCCATATCCGGCTCCAGACTCCAATATTCCTTGTGCTAAGGTGATACTGGCCGGGATCCCGTAAGTTTTCATTTCACTTTTAGCAATACCCGAGAACTCATGAATATAGCGTTGCACTTTATCGGTATACGATAATACAGGAAGTGGTTTTCTGGTAGTATGTTCTTCTACTATAACTTTTTTAGGACTTTGCTCAGTCTTGGTTATAACCGTCTGTTTAGGTTTAGGTTTATGCGTTCTCGAAGATGTTACCTTTTTGCTTCCTCCGCAAGAAATCATAACCATAGCAATACATAACAATACAATAAATTTCCTCATTTTAATAATCAAATGTAATAAGGGGTAGTTTCTTTTTCTTTAATTTTTTGTTCATTCCGGCTATCCCTTGCAAACCACCGGTATGAATGGCTAAAATACGAGTATTTTTCTTAAAAACACCTTTTTGTGCCAGGTCAAAAATACCAAAAACCATCTTAACTGTATAGACTGGATCTAATGCAATATGTTGCTGATCGCTAAACACATTCATAAACTCAACTCCTTCCTGGTTTATTTTACCATATCCTCCAAAATGATATTCATGAATGAGTCTCCAATTGGTTTTTGATGTATATTTTTTAATCTCTTTGTCGAGAAAATCACCTTTTAAAGCAGGAAATCCCATAACGGTCTGATGAGGCCCTGTACTATTAATGATTCCTGCGATTGTGCCTCCCGTTCCTACTGCACAACAAATAACATCATAGGTATTATCTTGCGTAGTTAATATTTCCCCACAACCCCTAACAGCCAGATCATTAGTTCCTCCTTCGGGGATAATATAACATGAACCGAACTCATCCTTTAGTTGTTCTAAAAAAGCTGAAGATGTTTTATCTCGATATGCTGTTCTGCTAATAAACTTAAGACGCATTCCTGAAGCACTAGCAAATCGAAGGGTATCATTTTCTGATAGCGTTTTCTCAAGATTGCCAGCCAGTTCTTCTCCTCTAATAATTCCTATGGTTTGTAATCCCATCATTTCTCCTGCAGCAGCAGTTGCAGCAATATGATTGCTATATGCTCCTCCAAAGGTAAGTACAGTAGTGCAACCAGACCTCTTAGCTTCAATAAGGTTATATTTTAATTTTCTGAATTTATTCCCCGAAACGTCTTTATGAATTTGATCTTCTCTTTTGATATCAAGAAACACTCCGGCTTTGTCCAAAATAGAATGTGTAATCGATTGATTTTTTGAAAGTGGTGTTTCCGAAGAAAAAATGTGCATTTATCGATATTTAATAAAACTCCAGAGTTTTCTGGTTTTGAGATAATCGAGGTTATCTTCATTAAGATATGCTTCTCTCTCAAAAGAAATATTACGATAGGCTTGCTGTAAATTTCTATATTGAATAACTCTAAACAAATATTCTGTAAAGTAAAAAATATAAAAAGGCACAACTAACAGTTCTGCCTGCTGTCTTAAATGGATTTTTTCGTGATTAATAAAGACTTCATCCTCTTTGAGGAAAGAATTATTAATCACAATAAAAGGCCAAAGAGCGATCCCAACAAAATGGCGACCTATCAAATATTTGTTAACAACAATGGGCATATAACTGCAAGATACTATTTTTGTAACTATGGACAATCCTAAAAAAGTATTAACTCCAAAAGAAGGAGATTATTATATTACTCCAGAAGGGTATCGTTGTTTTACAGAACAATATCACCTAAGAAGAGGCTATTGTTGTGAGAGTGGTTGCAGGCATTGCCCATATGGCTATGACAAAAAAACAAATAGTTATTCTAAAAAATAGATTTGCTATCTGTCTCATGGTACGATTATTGTGGTTAAATTTGTATATAATAGCTATTGTTAAACCAATATCAAGTGCTTATAAAATGATTGATGAAAACGTATTTTTATTTTCTGATCATCACGACATATTTGATATTATAAAAAACTAGGATTATGAAATTTTTTTCACTTTTATCATTAATCCTTATCATAACTCTTAGTTCTTGCTCCACAGTGCGTGTTGCTTCGGATTATGATAAGCAGGCTGATTTTAATACTTATAAAAGCTTTGCGTTTTACAAGCCTGGAATCGACAAAGCAGAAATTAGCGATCTTGACAAAAAACGTATCCTGCGTGCTATCGAAGCAGATATGACCTCAAAAGGTTTTGCAAAATCAGCAAATCCAGATGTACTGGTAAGTATTTTTACAAAAACTAAGGAAAATGTAAACATCTATCAAAATAATTACGGATGGGGTTATGGATGGGGATGGAATCCATGGTTCTGGGGAGCTGGATACAATACTGTTTCTACGACTACAGAAGGCACTCTCTATATAGACCTTATAGATGCCTCTAAAAAGGAATTGGTCTGGCAAGGAATGGGTTCTGCAGCATTAACCAAGGATGTGAACAAAAAGCAAGAAAAAATGAATGAGATTGTTACCGCTATCTTAGAAAAATATCCACCACAGGAACGTTAAAAAAATACTCTTTTATTTATATTACAAATAGCCTTTCTTTATAAGAAGGCTATTTTTTTGTGTACATTTATACTCAACTTGATACTATAGATGTATGCGTAATTTTCTACTCGGTGCACTTTTAACAGCACTCTTGGTATTTGGAATCAAATATATTATTGATCAATCTAATACCCAAAAAACAGAAGTGGCATCTTCTGGTCTTATTCTGGATCAAATCAAAAACGTTGGTAAGCTCGTGGTTACAGAAGGACACTTTTCTGATATAATTACTTATAAAAATGACAAAACCTATTTTAAAGTAATCTCATCAAAGAAAAAAATAATTGTAATGGTCAATGCCAATGTACAAGTCTCTTATGACTTAAGAAAGATTGAGCATGTTATTGATCAAGAAACAAAAACACTTACTATAACAAAAATCCCTGCTGCAGAGGTTAATATTAATCCGGAAATAAAATATCATGATATTGAAGAGGGGATTATTAATAAATTTAACCCCGAAGATCATAACGCTATACGTAAAATAGTGATGGAACAATTAGATAAAAAAGTAAAAAAATCTACACTTGTTACCAATTCACAAAATCGACTCATTAGTGAATTGCAGAAAATATATATCCTTACTAATTCTCTGGGTTGGACGTTAAAATATAAGGATGCAACGATAGACAGTCAAATAGGTGTAAAAGAATTAATATTTTAAATCTTAAACTATACATCAAAAAAAATGGGAAGAAATAATTCTTCCCATCTATAAATTTAAAAAAATCTGAATTACAGAATTCATTTTGTCCCTTAAACTCTAGTGTTATTACAGATTTACAAATTTGTTACTTCTTTATAACGTTTTACTTTCTAGATACCCTACCCCCCTTTGTCAAAAAAAAAATAAAAATTTTAATATCTCTAAAAAGGTATTCAACTTCTTTAATATGATATCTTAATTCATCGGTATCATCAGGTGTTCTATTTTCTTAATCTATATTTTCGTTCTATACTATTTTCTTTTTCTGCATAAAATTCTTCAACATAATTCATTTCTTTTTCAAGAATACGTATAGAACCTATATTATCTTTACTTGCGTATGCAGTTAACTCATCTAATTTAATTTGATCAAAACAGTATCCAAACAATCCTTTTGCTATTTCTCTACCAAATCCATTTCCCCAGAAACACTCTCTTAACCGATAAGCTATTTCAAATTCTGATCTATCATTTTCATATACTCCACATATACCTACCAATTGATCACTATTACGTTCTATTACTGCCCAGATTTTAAAAAAAATATCAGTATCCTTATAATATCCAATAAAACGATTCAATTCTTGCTTACTCTCCTCAAAATTCATCGTTTTTTTGATATATCTCATTACATTGGGGTTGCCTTGCATATCATAAAAAGACTCTAGGTCACTATCCTCTAGATGTCTCACAAACAGTTTTTTTGTTTCAAATAGTATCATTTTCACTTTACAGATTACACATTATCATACATGACCATTTCTTTTTAAAGTTATCCCAAACCTCTTTTTTCCTTTAGAGGTTCTACTCATAAAAAAGGTACAAGATTTTGTAACCTTTTCTCAAAAAAATTATCAAAAGACAAAAGCATGAGACAAAATTTAAAATAAATATAAACCAAACACACAAATTATGAAATCAATATCAAACATTAACAAGGTTCTAGTTGTGGTTATCTTAATAATTGGATATAGTTGTTCTAGTGATAGCGAAGATGATATTGCACCGCCCCCACCGCCTCCTATGGGTGAAAAACTTACTTATACTGCAAATATCAAAAGTATAATTGATTCTAATTGTATTGGGTGTCATGCAAACCCTCCTGTAAATGGGGCTCCTTTTCCTTTGATAACTTTTCAAAATGTGAGCAACAACGCTTCTGCTATACTTAATGCTGTTTCAAAACAAACAGGTGAATCAGCAGCTATGCCACCCTCGGGAAGATTACCACAGGGAACAATAGATAATATTGATCAATGGATCAGAGATGGATCATTAGAGTAATCAAAATGAAAGTATTCACAATCATATTTTGCCTGTTCATCACTAGTGTTTCTCTTTCTCAAGAAAAATATATAGAAAAAAAAGGAACTATTGTTTTTGAGGCTTCTGAAAAAACATTTGAACCTGTTAAGGCCAAAAACACATCTGTTACTACAATTCTCAATATCAATACCGGTGAAATAGCTTCATTGGCTTTGATGAAAGAATTTAGATTCAGAAATGCTTTAATGGAGGAACATTTTAATGAAAACTATATCGAATCAGACACCTATTCTAAAACCATTTTTAGAGGAAAAATTATAAGATTTAATTTTTTTGAATTATCCGAACAAGAAAAAGAATTTAAAGTTAACGGACAGCTTAAACTACACGGTAAAGAACAAAACATCGAATCGATACTATATATATCAAAAAAAGATGAACACATCTTTATACATGGAAACTTTGCTGTTGCCCCACAGGATTTTGATATCTCTATTCCAAAAATAGTAAGAAATAAAATAGCAAAACAAGTAAAGGTGTCCGTTGATTTTAAATTAAAACAACAATGAAAACCAAAAACTTTATCATTCTTGCTCTGGTATTTTTAGGAGCTATAGGCTTTGTCTTATTCAGTTATGCACAAAAAGAGCATAGAATTATACATACTGAAAAAGCAGGTATCAGTACTACAGCCATTACATTCTATTCAGCATATACCAGAGACAAAGAAGCATTTAATGCCTCTCATCTTGACAAAGCGGTAGAATTAAAAGGTCGGATTACTGCAATAGAATCTAATAGTATTGTTCTAGATCAAAAAATAGCAGTGACTTTAGAAAGAGGTCTTATAGCTTTAAAAATCAACAAAAAAATAACTATCAAAGGAAGATATGTTGGATTTGATGATCTCTTAGAGCAGCTTAAAATAGACCAGGCTGAAGTTACAAGCACCCAATAAATTTAATGTTATGAAAAAAATATTTCTATTGTTTTTGATTCCTCTACTATCGTTCTCACAAGATGATTTACTTCAGGAAATTGATACTAAAAAAGATAACAATCAATATGTCAGCGCTGTTTTTAAGGGATTAAAAATTGTTAATTTTGAATCTACTAAACTAGCTGATAAAGGGTTATTTTATTTAGTTGTTTCTCATAGATTTGGTTCTGTTGAATCAGGGATTGAAGATTTTTTTGGATTAGACCAAGCCGTTACAAGGCTAAATTTTATTTATGGCATTAGTGATAAGATACAAGTTGGTATATCCCGTAGTTCATTTCAGAAAACATACGAAGTTTCTCTAAAATACAGATTGTTAAGACAAAAAAAGAGTGGTTTTCCTTTTACTGTAGTGGGTTATAATAGTGTAACGGTAAATACTGATCTGGATAAAGATAATTTACCCGGCCTTGAGTTTGAGCATCGGTTATCTTATGTATCGCAATTGTTAATCGCCAGAAAATTTAATAAAAACTTCTCACTACAACTGATGCCAACACTTTTATATGAGAACCTCGTAAAAATTAATGATCAGGATAATACACAATATGCCATAGGAATCGGCGGTCGACATAAGCTCACCAAGAGGTGGTCTGTCAATATCGATTATGGACTTCATCTTAATAGAGCTAATAACTCACCATTTAAAAACCCTCTTTCTATAGGATTTGATTTAGAAACCGGTGGACATGTATTTCAGTTACATTTTACCAATGCACAACCTATGAACACAAGTGGATTCCTGAGTCAGGGAACAGGTGACTGGAGTGACGGAGATTTTTTCTTTGGATTTAATTTATCAAGAGTATTTTAATACAATTGTTATGGTGTTTAGAAATACAATCCCTATTCAAAATCTAAAATGTAATAATTGCGCTATAGCCCTAAAAAAGGAAATATTGCAGATTCAAAATATTTCGAATGTGTATATCCATAGTGATTATTCTCATATTTCTTTTAATCATACTTCGGTCAATGATTTATCGAATATTGAAAATATGTTGACTCTTTTAGGGTTTCCGCCTGTAGGCGAAAAAATCAAAAAAAAGAATAATGCAGGATATTATTGTAATGATCAATCCAGAAATTATTGCGTCTTCGAAAAAATTAGTGCATAAATCTCTAACCCAGGTTATGAAATAACTCGATTTTTCTCCATTACTACAAAGAGTAGTTCTACTTCAGGTTTTTAATTTTATTCATAAAAAACGGTCATCTCATCCAATCCTTTTCTTTTTAGATCCGGCACATAGGTAGGAAACTTGGGATAGCCAACTGGGAGTAATAAAAAAGCTCTTTCATTAGCTGGTCTTTTAAGGATATTTGTCAAAAAATTCATAGGGCTTGGGGTATGGGTCAATGTCACCAATCCAGCATTATGAATTGCAGAGATTAACATTCCGCACGCAATCCCTATAGATTCATTCACATAATAGTTATTATGCTTATCACCATTTTCTTCGAATTCATATGCTTTTTTGAATGCAATGATCAACCAGGGAGCTACTTCTAAAAAAGGTTTATTCATATCGGTAGCTAATGGTTCGAGATCTTTTTTCCAACGCTCACTCATCCTGTTCTCATAGTTCGTTTTTTCTTCGATTTCTGCTTCTTTACGGATTTGAGTTTTTAATGCAGGGTTAGAAATGGCACAAAATGTCCAAGGTTGTTTATGAGCCCCAGATGGAGCAGTAGAAGCACTTTTGATAAGATTCTCAATAACCTCTTTTGGAACGTGTTTGTCAGAAAAATCTCTAACAGATCTCCTTTTATCCAACCAATCATAAAATGATTTACTTTTTAAAACTAACTCTTCTTCAGAGAAAACATCAGATTGGTAAGAAACATGGTTATATCCATTGATGGTAATACTACTTGGTGATTCCATTTTTATAGTTTTGTATTATCGTTAATTATTACTTCAATATTCTTATCCTGCATTTATATTGCTATATAAAGTTAACATACTTTTTCTAATTGATACATTTCATTCATTTTTTTCTGAATCAGGTTTTTTGGAATACTTTTTAGTATAAAATTCCTCATTCCTTTTCCGTATTTCCAATGTGCCATTTTTCCTGTAGCCCAGGATTGTTTTACTATTGTATTTACTTTTTGTTTTCGTTTTTCCTGAAATAGCTTGAAAACATTGGCATTGTTTTCATTTTTAATGAGGTTACTCAAATAATAAGCATCTTCGATAGCTTGTGCTCCTCCCTGCCCCATATTTGGAGTTGTGGCATGACCTGCATCTCCAATTAGACAAATATTGTTTTTATACCAATGATTAAGTGGTATTAAATCACTGATATCATTTCTTACTATTTTATCTTGAGATGTAGCTGCGATGAGTTCTTTGACTAATGGATGAAAATTAGCGTATGTTTTCAACAGTTTATCTTTTATCAATGTATCATCGTCTTTTTGATTTGGCTTGCTTAATGAGACAGCAAACCAATACACTTTATCTTTGGCTACTTTTGAGACTCCAAATCGAATTTGATTCCCCCATAGTTCTATTCCTCTGTGCTCAAAATCAGCACTCATCGTATAATCGGCGATACCTCTCCAACAGGTCTGGCCAGAATATCTTGTTTTGCTTGATGGAAAAAGCTGATTTCGTATTTTAGAATTAATCCCATCGGCACCAATTAAAAAATCAGTTTCGACTTTAGAATTATCATTAAAAGTAACCTGGATTCGCCCCTGCTCTGCTTCTTTAAATTCTTTAAACGATTTTCCTAGATGGATTTTTTCTTTTGGAACTTGTTGAAGCAGTAATTTTTGAAGTTCTGCTCTATGAATAGCGATGGTAGAATACCCAAATTTGTCTTTTACATCATGTTGAAAACTATCTGATAAAGGCGACAGATCAGATGTACCTACGGTTACTCTATCGATAGAATTTCCTTTTGCCACAACATCTTCTAGTATCCCAAGCCATTCGAACACCTGCAAAGCGTTTGGAGCGAGCCAAATCCCTGCCCCTACTTCATTTAACTCAGGAGCTTTTTCGAATATCTGATACTCTATCCCACATTTTTCAAAAGCTAAAGCTGTGGTTAATCCTCCGATTCCTGCTCCTACTATTGTATATAACATATCTCGTTTTTATATTAAAAATTTAAAGACTTTACTACATACAGAATAGAAAACTATGCCCTATATCTTAATCAAGAATAGGTTGTACCAAAATCTTTATTTATGGATTCTAAATTTACTCATTTTACAGCAGTTAAATCAAAGAATTCACAATGTTTTGTTTAGTGATTATACCGTTATTTTGTTGACAGGGATATAAAAAAGTTCTCTTCATTAAAGGGAGACAAAGTATCCTAAATACATGACCTATCTCTGCACAATCTACTTTGTGCAAGCACCCTCTTGTACAGATGTAAGTAGACTCAGTTCATTACCGAATTTTGAATAAGTGTTATATTTTTAATTTTTCCACAAAAGGTTTTTCCGTTTGGAGCACCTATGTAATCAACTGGACATAGCATTTGTATATTTTCGCTGCCGATAAATTGATTCTCCACATACAAACTTGTCTTTCCTTGTTCTCCTACTATTTTTATTTTGACCATTTGGTTCATAGGGATTTGATAGTCAAAAATAATAACTTGTGGTCTATGAGAAGTCAAAGGGGTTTTTCCTGCAGTTTGGTTAGCTCTTACTATAGCCAACCCACGTTTCGTAGTTGTTTTTTTATCTTTTTTAAATTCAAATTCCAAATCTGAATAAATAGTCGCTAATTCGGAAGAAAAAAGCACATCTTCTTTTGTGCCTTCTTTCGTTTTTTCAACAGTTAACTCCAATGTCCAAGGATACTCAACATTTTTAATTTCTTTTCCAATAGAGGTATTTTCTTTTTCTGTTAAATTGATACTTTCTTTATTGAGGTAAATTTCTTTTTTATTGGTAAAATTACGCTCCAATACTTTTGTCATTGGAATGCTTGTTAACTTTTCAAGTTGTTGATTATATTCATTAAAAGGAAGCTGGGATTTTGTGCCCCACATTTTTTCAGAGAAAATAAGAATAGAAGGTGTACATAATCTTGCAATTTCAGAAATTGAAAAGCCTGTTGGTCCAAAATCATTCCAAATATGCATTTTACTCCCTAATAGTCCTTGGCTTTGCTTAGCCAGATTTTGTTCTGTTTTGTCACTAAAAATCTCGGGAGTCCATTTTTTATATACAAATTCATTATCCACGCCATAATAAGGTGCGCCAGGCACTATATACGTATAATAATGAGTAGAATTAATGAATTGATAACCACGTTTTGATTTATCTTTCGCATCACTTGTTTCCCACATATCAATAATAATATCTTTATCAATTTTTGTATCTCCTGGCATATGTTCAAAACCTGACCAGATACGCGCGACTTTATCATTTTTCTTAACAATCTTATTGAAATGGTTGACGTATTTTCTAAAGGTATTCCCAATATGAATTTTTAAAGAATCATCTTTGATACTATTAATACGATACTCGTCTGTACCCAAATGAAAATCAGGGGCATCAAAGTAAGGGATTACTTCCTCCAAAATCTCTTCCATAAAAACATAAGTGTCTGGATTGGTAATATCTAGATAGTTAGGACTTAACCATTTGCTTTTAAGATCAGGTCTAATATTAGTGAAGGCTAATGAATGTCCTGGAGAGTCAATTTCTGGAGTAATCGTAATCCCATAGGAATGTGCAAAATCTTGAAGATCTCTTATTTGCTCCCAAGAATAATATCCATCTTTAGCTGTAAGTTCTGGATAGTGTTTGCTTTCTAAACGATAAGCACTATATCCTCCCCATGAGTTGTCACTTAGGTGCAAATGCAGTTCGTTCATCTTTACCCATGCCATTATTCTAATAAAATCTTTTAATTCTTCAATTGTAAAAAACTTTCGGGCAACATCAATTAATAACATCCTCTTCTCGTATACAGGGAAATCTTCAATAATTCCTCTTGGTACAGTGTTTTTGTATTGATCCTGAGAAAGTAATTGCAATACGGTTCTAGAAGCATACACTAGAGCACTATAAGATGAAGCTTTTACTATGGTTTGTTGTCCAAGAGTAATTTTATAAGCATCTTTATGTTCATTAATAGGCACATAATTAGTATCAAAGAAAATAGAAAGAGGTTCCTTATTACCAGATGTACCGAATTTTGTAGTAAGACTTTTAAGCTCTTCCTTAAATCGGTTCAGAAAAATTTGTTCTTTCGTTAGCGTTCCTTCACTCCAGTTTACCGTTATTGAATTAAATCTTATCTCTTCTGCTAAATATTCCCATTTTTGGACAGCTGGCACAACATTTAATCGTTGTTGGGCAGAAATTGGAAATAGAATAATTATTAAGAGTATAGTTAGTATCGTTTTTATCATTTCGTTGGTACTTTTTAGATATCACCAAGTGCAAAAATGGGGATAACATCCTCACTTACATTATTTTGCGTTGTGACAGGGAAGATAGGTTATGTAATCTAACAAATGTTGTGCTGTTTTATTTTAATTCCATTAGTACTCGTTGTGAATTACCTCCGTAATAGTTTGAATCATTTTTAATAATCTCGAACCCTATTTTTTTATAAAAATCAACTGCAGGACTATCTGGTTCGGTGGTCAAAACAATACTGTTAATATCCAACTCATTAATTTTTTTAATAACGGTCGAAATTAATTTTAAACCTATTCCTTGTTTTCTAAATTTCTTTTCAGTTGCCAGAGCGAGTATCCAGCCAACTTTCTCTTTAGGATTAATTCCTCCAAGAACATATCCTGCTATTTCCTTTTCTTCATTTTCGGCAACAAGAAAATAATCTGAAAATAAATCATAATACTGTCTAATTACAAATAAAGGATAGTTCATTGGGGAAAATACATTTTCCTCAATTTTGTAAATTCTCTCCAGTTCACTTAATGTTACCGGTCTTATCGATATTTTCATTTTGCTTTTCTTTCTGAGTTTTTTCTTTTGAGGTTCTCTTTTTGCATCAATCCTAATGCCCAAATCGCAAGTCCAAAATATAAAATGATTTCTCTAAATTCTAGTATTGGATCTAAGAATTCTAAATTCAAGAAGTTGTCGATTAGAAATAAAACTCCTCCGATTGCTAAAACTATAAATCCTATTATCTCTAATATATTTTGATTTTTCATTTAGTTGTGTTGTTCTCAATGTTGTTTTTTGTGTATTTGCTAACCTTCTGCGTATAGTGTCGTTTTTATCATTCGAGAATATCTCTAATCTCATTTATGAATTTTAATGATTCGGTTTCAATTTGCTTTGTTAAGACACTTGTATTATCAAAATTAAGCTTTTCTACTATTATATGGTCTATAATAGAAAGACTGCTATCAATTGATTCTGCCAAATGGTATTTATCCCAACTGCTGTCTTTAAATAACTCCCAATATTTCTTCCTAATATTTTTATTTTGACCCGATAAACAAATTTCAAATCGCATCATCTTATGATTGAATATTATGACAAATTTTAATTTTTGTTTTTTCAATTCCTGAGTAGTCAAAGAAAAATAGGAAAAATCCATATTCCCTTGATAAATGTTTCCTATTATAAAATCTGAAGCATATTCATTACGGAAATAAGTTCTTAATTCTTTGATGTAATTTATCAATTGACCATAATCCTTTTGTATCTGTCCTTCACTGATTTGCTTTCTATAATTGGATAAGTTTCCCTTATTTAATGTCGTATCATTTTTATCAAATTTAATTTTATTACTTTTTTCAAGAGGGATACATATGTCTACTATAAATTTTTGTTCAGGATGGGTTTTATGATCATTATGGTACACTTCAAAATAATCTCCATCTCTAAAGTTATATTCATTCTCTATCACCCATATACAAATACTTTCCCATGCTTTTGAAAAGTCTTTTGCTTTAATTTCATAATGTCCAATAGCATAAATACCTTTTTGGATCACAAGTGGTCTGATTTCTCCTTCTGCTTCAATATCCTTATTAATGGTAACGCATGCACTATATCTTACTTTTGAAGTCTGGGTCACATTAGGGTTATCGTGATACACGGTAATTGCTTTAAAATCAGACACACTCAATACTTCTTTTTTAGTTCCCCATTCCATTAATCTTTGATACATATTACCAATTTTATCAAATTCTCCAATATGCATTATACCAGCAAGTTTTATCTCATGCAATTCTTTTACCATTATTTGAGCATTCATATCAATCCATTTTTTAATGTTATCAATGCTGCAAATGTATTTTTCCATTGTTAGAGGTTCTATACCAATCTTGCTAAGTACACTTATTCCTTCCGATTTAAACGCAGTAGGGCTAATACCATAATATTTTTTAAATGACCTTGAAAATGAGCTTTCACTATTAAAACCATAGCCGTAAGCAAGTTCCTTTATAGATTTACTACTATCCACTAACAAGATAGATGCAATACGTTCTATTCGCTTTCTATTGACGAATTCGTTTAAATTTTCACCTACAATAGCTGAAAATACTCTATGAAAATGATACGATGAATAATTGGCTTTTTCGGATAGCCGTTCAAGTGATAAATCTGCATCAAGATTCTCTTCAACGAAATCCAATACGTAGTTTATTCGTTTGATATATTCTCTACTTGTCTTGCTTATTTCAGATTGCATTTCTTCACTTGATTTTAATACAATTAAACACAATGGTTTGTGTATGAAACATAGCATAAATAAGCACGAACCTTTCGACTCAGCACTCATCAGCTATCTTTTACATACTATGTCAGGTTTAGTTTTATTCCGAAAGTTCATTAATCATTTTTTGGGAATACTCTGATGCCCATTTTTCATTTTCGGTACAATGTTCAATTGTTTTTTCAAAATATTCTATTGCTTTTTCTATCTTCTTTTCTTGTTGATAGATTACAGCCGTTCCATAATATCCGCCAAAATAGTCCGGATAATCACTTTCTAAAACTGAAAACAGTTGTAATGCGTCATTTTTTTTATTAGCATTAATGTAGCTAATTCCGAAATTAAATAGTGCCCCTTTCGATACATTATAATTTAGAGTATCTGTTTTTATTTTGTTGTACAAATCAATTCCGTCAGTAATTCCATTCTGGTCTATTTCCTTTTCTAAAACTATCTCAAATGGCATTCTAAATTTACTATCTGTAAAATGACTTATTAAAGCTTTTGCTCTATTTGGTAATTCTTGTCCTCTTTTATTTCTATTGGTAAATATTGCTACAGAAATATTCTCACTAGGTATTCTAATGACATGACTTCCGAAACCAGTTGATGAACCACCGTGTTGCAAAATCTTAACTCCTTTGTCGTAATTGACTATCCAACCATATCCGTAGCCATTTTCATTAGATTTTCCGTTTTCATCGTAATTGTAAAAAGCATTATCTAATTCAGTTTGTGAAATCAGTTTATCCGAATACAATACTTTATCCCATTTATAATAGTCTAAAACAGATGAATAAACGCCGCCATCTCCTTGAATAGCACTTGTCATACTTTGGTCTTTGGCAATTATCGTAGTGTCTTTAACCACATAACCGTAAGCTCGATTTTTAATTTCTTTATCTATTTCAAGAACTCTGGAATTAGTCATATTTAATGGTTGAAATATTTCCTTTTCCATAAACTTTGCAAATGACATTCCAGATATTTTTTCAATGACTTGAGCCAAAACAGCATAACCAGTATTACTATATGCATATTTTGTGTTGGGATAGAAATACGTGCTATCGGTTTTCAAAAGTCCGTTTAATACGTCTTTGTCCAACATTTGTTCTGTTCTGTTTTTCTCGATAAAACGATTGTATTTTACTAAACCAGAACGGTGTGTCAAAATATGTTTTATGGTAATATTTTTTCCATATTTAGGGAATTCAGGAAATATATCGGTAAGTTTTGTTTCGTAAGATAGTTTGTTTTGATTTATCAAAATCATTATTGCCAATGCTGTAAATTGTTTTGTGACTGAAGCAATTCGATAATTTGTTTTTGGTGTTGCGAGTATTTTACTTTCTAAATCTGCGTATCCATAACTTTTTGCAAATTCAATTTCTCCATTTTTTATTACAATAATACTTGCGCTTGGTTTACTTCCGCTATAATCTTTAAATAAGTAATCGATAAACTTAATGTCGAAATTTGAATTTATTTTATTCTCACTAACATTTTTTGATGAATTACATCCTAAAAATAAGATTGAAAAGATTGATATTAATTGAATGTACTTCATTTTTTCTAATTATGCTTAACATCTCTTGTATTGTAAGTTTACTTCCCAAAGAGAGCATATACATTATCCAAATTGTTATGCTCGGTTATTTATAGGCTTTTCAGCTTTTGTAATAAAATCTTTGATTGCAAACCTAAGTTTGTTAATCCTCTATTATAATTTCTCATTAGGATCACTCCGTATTGACTTTCTTTTTCAAAAAGAAGGGAGCAATTGTATCCTGCAACTGCTCCAGGATGTCCAACCGTTGAAATTGTGCTATCCTGATAGAGAAAAAAGCCCAGGCCGTATTTTCCATCTGGCGTTTGCTTGCTTTGCATTGTGGCTAAACTTTCCTGTTTTAATATTGCCTTATATCCCATAGTACAGGCAATGAATTTTGCCAAATCATTTGGCGTAGAATAAATACCGCCATTTGGCACTTTATATCCTCGACCCATATGTTCCAGTTCAGATTTGGTGTTAATTTCACCGATTGATTCATGTTTCATCCCTTTTGCAAGATCAACCATCCTATTTTCTGGCACTACAAAAAAACTATTGGTCATATTTAATGGCTTAAATATTCTCTCTTTAACCAATTCGATGAATGACTTATTTGCCGCTCGAGAAAGAGCAAATCCCAAAATCCCAAATCCGATATTAGAATAATTAAATTCTTGTCCTGGCTTAGATATGAACGATGTTTTAGGAATTGATTGTAAAATCTTACTTTCCCAACCTTCAATTGGACCAGATGCGGCATCTTTTAATTTAGGCTCTTTAATTAATCCAGAGGTATTACTTGCAAGTTCTTGAAATGTAATTTTAGTCGCATTTGAATATCCTTTTAACTCTTTAATTTCTGGCAGATACTTCTCTATGGGGTCATTTAATTTAATCGTTCCTTCTTCAACCAATTGCATCATTAAAAATGCAGTAAAGGATTTAGAGATTGAACCTGTACGATAAATAGTGGTAGAATCGGCCTTTGTTTTATTATCAATATCTGATAATCCATAAGCACCTGACCAAATGATTTGATCTCCTTTTACTATAACAGCAGAGATACTCCCTTTGACATTATCATCCTCTACATCTTTTTTAATCTTGTTCCCAAATTCACTAATTATAGTTTGAAGATCATTTCCTTCTCGGTACTGTGCATTTGAAGGGATATGATATCCAGCTAATACAATTATCAAAATTGTAAATAAAGTCTTACTCATAGCTTGTATTAACTGGTTTAAATTGAATATAACGTCTCGGCTACGGCAAGTAGTACAGGCAAGAAAACTTTTCGTTTCCGTCTGCGCTGATAGCCAAAGCTTTTTGTTTTGTTTTTATCTTTTTCATTTTAAAAGCCAAATCCAAAAGATTTGACGGACTTGGCAAATACGTCGAAACCATTAAATTAAGCACTTTTTGCCCTATTTGCTATAACCATCAACTGACTTTTTCACTTGAGCTTGGTTTCATATTCGCCTAAAACGTTATAAATTTTATCTAAGGTCAGTCGAACTTCTTCATCAAAATCCGTGTCGGTGTTTATTAAAACTATTTTACCAATCAAGCTTTCAGGATTAAAATACATATACGCCATAACACCTGGGTCATAACCATTATAACCAATTCCCCTTTTCGAGTAATCCATAAAAATACCCGTGTTTGCGTCAACTCCTTCTGGGAGTTGACTTTTAATCAATTGCTTTTTAAATATCTCATTATAACTTTCTTTTGATAATAAACTTCCGTTTCCTGAATAGCCTTTTATTAACTCAGACAAATATTTTCCCAAATCGGTGCTTGATGTAATTAGTCCACTTGCGGGAAATCCTACCGTTGTATAATCCGCCATAATTTGTTTGTTAGTTGCATATAATGTCGAACGGTTCTTTGATTCGATATATTTAGCAGTCCAGCTTGACGAGTTCATTTGTAAAGGTTCAAGAATGTATTTTGTGGTAAATGTTTGATAGGGAATTCCAGTTGCCGATTCAATTACAAGTGCACATAGGTTTGACCCAACATTTGAATAATCAAATTTTGCAGACGGTTTATTTGCGGAATAACTTTCGCCATTGTTCAGGTCGCCTTTTTCGGTCAATAAACTTTTTAAAAAATCGGCAAGTGATATTTTGGTTTTAGGTTCATTGAAATAATCTGGTATTCCTGTGCCTTTTTTATGGTCTTTATCAATAAGTATGTAATCGCTTTCCCAAAAACTATCTGAATCGGTTATTGAGGACGTGTGGATGGCCAATTGTCTTATCGTAATAGGTGTCTCTGGAAAGTTTGGGTTTGATACTTTAAATGGAAGATATTTATTTATGGGTTCATCAAGATTAAGTTTGCCCATTTCTTGGGCTTTAAACAATGAAAGCCCAATCAAGGTCTTTGAAATTGAGGCAATGGGTTGAACGGTTTGGGTCGAATATGGTTTTTGGGTTGTGGAGTCTGCCAAACCAAATCCTTCATTATAGAGAATCCCAGTAGAATCTACCATTGCGACAGAAAATCCAACTATTTTTCCTTTCTCGTTGATTTTGCTAATATTAGCAGTCAATGAATCTTTAATTTCCGAATAGTCCTTTGTGTTCTTTTTCTTAGAGTTATTTTTTTGTCCGCAAGCAATTACCAAAATGAAAATTGAGAGGACTAGGATTGTTTTATTCATTAAACTTTGTTTTTTTAGCTTGTTGGGTAACCTTCAGTGTATGAAACGTAGTATAAAAAATACACTATATTTTGGTTTAGCACTGAGCCAAATTTTTATATTTTGTTTTCAATTTTTCTCATTTTAAAAGCCAAATTAAAAATTTGGTGACTTTGCAAATAAACATAGATCTTTTGATTAAGCCCTAAAGCTCTATGTTTTTTTATACATTGTTAGCTGTAGTATTTTTTTCAATCGTTAATGTATAATTATCAAATCCGATTCTTTTCTACAAAAGTTTTTTATCTTTCCTTTTGCGTCTATTAATAAATAATATGTGATATTTTTTCTTTTATAGTTTTCCGAGATAATTATATAGAAATTCTCAAAGTCAGTTTTTTTATGATAAGGTTGAGAAATTTTCAAATTAGGATAACCATTACTGTTTGATTTTTTAATTCTGAACTGTTTTTTATCCACGTTTTCATAATTCATAACATGAGTTGGCGAATCAAAATCCATTTGTTCCAGAGCATAGGTTCCATAAATTTCCAATTCTTTTCCATCCACTAATAACACCCCTGTTAGACATTCGTTTACTTGAAATTTATATGAACCGGAGTGGAAGTTTAAAGTATATTTGGGAACTTTTATTTGCTTTTTTACTGGGAATTTTGTCAATAGACTGTCCTTGTAAAAGTCAAACGCTATTTGTTCAAAAAAGAGGATTTCAACTTGTCCAAATGCAAAGCTGTAACTTAATGTCAATAAAATTATGATGAATTTTTTCATATTACAGCTAACGTCTCGGTTATGGTTTGTTGTGGAATGGCACTCGATTACGATTCAGGATAAAAAGTCTAAGATAGCAAATGTGCGTAAAATTCCGCTAAGGGATTTTGCCACAATAAACTCATAGGTATTGTTACCACATGTTTTTGTTATTCTTTTTTAAAATTATAATTCAACCAGTCATTTGCCATTGGCAGCATTTCCTTCGTAAACATATTTTTCAGTTCGACTTTTTGAAAATAAGTACAACCAGAACAAACAGAAACTAATTTAGTTGACTTTTTTATTTCCGCAATCAAATTCAATTCCGTTTCACTGAGTTTATATTTTCTGAGTTCAGTCAATTTTTCAAGAGTAATAACTGACATATATTGTTCCGCTTTGTTTTCAGATTCAAGTTGTTTTGAAATCCATTTATAATTTTTACTATTCAGTTTCTGAGTGTACTTTTCCACAGTTTTTGATGGTTTTCCTCCAAAAAAACAGGCAAATCCAACTATTTCATTTTTGTCCACGTTGTCTTGAGCATTCACAACGCTCAAAATTCCGATTAAAAAAACAATGTTTAATAATTTAGTTCGCAATTTTTTTCTAATATGTGGTAACATTTAATGTATGTGTCGTAGCTGTGCAAAATGTTATCTAACTATCGACCTTTTCTGCGCATTGATTACTATTTTTTTTTGCAAGCATTACGCCATTATAAATATACAAGAACCAATCGATTAATGACCAATCAACTATGACTACATGTATCGTGTTGTAGCCAGTTATTTTATCAGAATCCACCATAAATACGATACCAGTTTTTGTCAAGTTTCCAATTGTTTTTCGGATTCTCTTTTACTTTTTGTTCAAGGTCAGCAATTCTTTCTTTATCATCTGAATAAACAAAAAGAGTAGAAGATGAATCGATAAAATTTCTAAAAACCCAGAATTGAATTGTAACTGAATCATTTTCTTTGTTCTTAAATACCCAAACATCATTTCCTCCATTTGAAACTATTGGGAACTCAAATGGTAATTCAAAAAGTCCATTTCCGCTTGTTCCTTTTCCTTTTATTTCATTCCGCTTAATTTGTACAACAATTTCAGTTCGTTTATTTTTCAAAATTGTCCAATCCGTTTTTTCAATTATTCCGTTCGGGATTTTTCGTTGGAAAGTCAGAACGAAGAGTAGAGCAAAAACGATTACTTTTAAAACTCGAAATATTGTCAAGTTTTTACGTTCTCTAATCAGTTTTGTAATTTGAATTATTGTTACAAATCCAAAAATCAAACTCATTCCGAGCCAAATGAAAGCAAGTATGAAAAAATTTGTGTAATAGTAATTAATCAGCGTAATTAAAATCCAAATTACAATTATCCAAATCAGAGTTTTCTTTTTTATCAATGTGGTTCGTTTTAATTGGCTACAACGTTCCGGCTATGAGTAGTTGCGTGGTTTAGCACTCAACTTTGCAAGTACACACCAAGCTGAAAATCCGAGAGGATTTTCAGAAGTAGGCGAGAACAAGCAATTAATTATAGCCATTGTTGGGCATAGTTATTTTTCTCGGTTCAACTTCTTTGCATATATATCCTTGGTTTTCGACAAAACTTTCGGGTAAATTCATTAAGTAATTCCCTCTCAACTGCCATAAAATCAAAGTTCCATCTTTTAGGAAAATCCATCTTGAAAAGCTCCTTTTAGAATTTCGGTACTCTGTTAGTTCGTAGAAAACTGCATTTCCATACTTACCATTGTATTTATTCTTGTCAATTCCGTTATCAGTCAAATCTTCCTTAAAATTCTTTTCCGCTTCTTTACTCAAAGATTGGGATTTAACCCAATGTATTTCTCCTAAACAACTGTCACAATCCAATGTGTATTTATAAATAGGATTTTCTTTTAATAATGCTATTAATTTATCTTTTTTGTCAATAATGTTTTTGGGTGAATTTAATAGTTTATTTGTTCCAAAAATTGTGTAAAATTCTATGTTCTTTGAAATAGTAGGATCTTTTAAAGACATTTCAAGGCAAGTTCTACCAAAATTTCTTCCCCATTCAATAGAAGACATATCAGTAATCTCTGCCTTTTTAATTTCAAATTCCTTTTCCAATAGCTTAAATGTACTTGAATATTTATTTCTGGCTTGAATGTAGTTTTCTTTGTCCTCAATGTAAGCTCTGTAAATTTTATTTATCAAATGGTAATTAAAGTTATTTCCGCTTAATCTTTCTTTATTACTATGTTGGCTGTCAGGTAATAAATTGGCAATTAATTCTGAAATTCTATGATTATAAATTTTTTGCCTTTTAAAATGCCAAGGAAGCATATAGGGATATTGTCCATTTGTTGACAATGATAATGTGTCATTTTCCTTGATTAAATGAACATAAACTATGGGATAGTCATCAGTCCAATGTGAACCTTGAATTGTCCAAGCTACTCTATTAGCTTTTTTAATGTCTTTTATTGTATTGATTGCAATTGAATCTATCTCTTTTGTGGTCTTTCTATTATTTTTATATTTAGCCCAAAGTTGTTCTGCATTCTGGTTAAGCCACAATGAATCCTTACCGAAGAAATTCAAAGGGTTATTTCTTGAATCTGAAGGATTGTTAAGCAAATAGATAAGTTCAGGGATTAATTTAGAATCAACTTTCTTAAGTATCGAGTAAGGTTTATCTATAACTGTAATCAATAAATCTTCTTTTTTGATTTGATATTTATTGTCAAAATGTGACCAACCACCATATGCATCTCCTATCACTATTTTGTCCCAATCAGTAAATTCATTCTTTCCCTGTCCAATTGCTATTTGGATTCCGAAAAGAAAGATTAATATGATTGAAATTGGTTTGTTCATAATTATGCCCAACGTTTAATATATGTGTCGTAGCAGGGCAAAATGTTACCCTGTTTTCGACAAAAACTGCGCATTGGTTGCTAACTTATCCCTTTTGCAAGCATTGCGCCTTACCAAAAATACACGAACCATTCGATTCATCCCTTAGCTGCTATGATCACATATATGTTGTTGGCAACAGTAATTATTTTATATTCCATATCTGGCTAGAGTTCAAAGTGTACGTCCCAGTAAACCAGTTTATTGTTATTCTATTCACTTTAATACTTTTGCACTCTACACAATCATTTAATTTCATTCTAAATTCTTTTGGAATTTTATTATTCCAAGATTTCATAGAGAATAAAGTTTTATCATTTTTATCAATTCCAGAAATCTTAAATGCCAATATTTTAAACTTAATATTCTTTCTTTTTAGAAAGTTCGAATTTAGTTGAATAGAGTCAAGTTTGTTCGTAGCTAACTTAATATTAAAGAGTTCGATTTTTATATCGTCTGATTTTTCGAATTCAGAAGTAATTTTTTCTCTTTCCTCAAGACTTTGTGAAAAGCTAGAAAATTGGATAAAAACAAAAAGTATTAGAAAATGTACTTTCATTATTTTTTATTGTTGCCAACAAGTAAATAAACACACCTATTGTGCTTATTTTTATAATTAGTTTTAAAAATACACTTTTTAGAATAAAAAATTCAGTTTTCAAAAAATATCACAAATAACTGATAATCAATATTTTTATTTACTTTCAAACGACTACAAACGGTTACAAGCGAAAATAAACACTTCCTAACCGAATCCAGACGAGGCCTCACTTTATGTTTGCAGTATTGAATTAAAACAAGCTTTTCTTATACAATACAAGGAGTTTATAAAATTCGATACTCATTAAAAAATTCCTGAAACGCATTCAGGGCAAGGTATTAACTGTTTAACACGTAAAATTAAAATTATGAACACGCTAAAAAACAAAGTACAGTTGATTGGAAACTTAGGACAAGAACCAGAAATCGTAAGTCTTGAATCTGGTAAAAAACTCGTTAAATTCTCTATTGCAACAAACGATCATTATTATAACAAAGAAGGCGATAAAATCACAGATACCCAATGGCACAATATCATTGCCTGGGGTAAAATTGCAGATATCGTAGATAAATATGTAAACAAAGGACAAGAGATCGCTATCCAGGGAAAATTAACCTCTCGTAGCTATGAAGATCAAGAAGGTCAAAAACGATATATCACAGAAGTAGTTTGTAATGAACTATTGATGTTAGGAAATAAATAGCCCCCAATTTATTTGAGTATATATTATAGCTAATCAAAAAACCGCTTAACAGAAATGTTAAGCGGTTTTTACACGATATAACTTGTATTTATTTATAATTTAATACCTATACCAGCTCCAAATATCCATGGATTAATATCTACATCTGCTCCTACAGTTGCTCCTAATGCTGTTGTAGCATTAATCGTAGCATCGGTACTTAAAAATACTTTTTTAACATCAACATTTATAAACCATTTGTCATTAAGCATAAAATCAAAACCACCCTGAAAAGCAAAACCTACAGCAGTATCATAATCTACATCATCTGCCACAGGTCCTTCATCGACTCCATAAAAAAGAGTTAGATTAAGCCCAGCACCAAGGTAAGGAACAAAATTACCGCCAGTAAAATGATATTGCCCAAGTAAAGTAGGAGGCAATAACCACACATCTCCTAAATCTATGTTTCCTGCAGCAGTACCCACAGCTTTCACATCATGTTTTGTCGTTGCTAAAATTAATTCTGCAGACCAGTTTTCGGTAAAGAAATAAGTAATATCTAATTCTGGTACAACAGCTGTAGAAATATCTACGTCACCTCCTATGGCTTCTATTGCAGCACTTTCATCTGGTGATACAACGATTCCTCTTAGTCTGATTTGCCATTTGCTAAAATCAGCATTATCATTTGATTCTTCTTGCGCATACGCAAAATTAGTCACTCCTAATAGTACAACCAATACAGTAATTATTACATTTTTCATCTTGAAAGAATTTTGAATTATGTAACAAAAATATCGACAAGAAAAAGGGCTAAATATGACTTTTATCATTCCTTGGATTAGACCTCTCATACCTTAAAAAAAGTTGTTTTTATACACTTAAAAATCAACATATTACCACTAACAAAAAGAATAAAAAAGAATGATTTTAAATATCATTTTTACTCAGTAAATAACATACATTTGCGTTTTAAAAATAATTACTCTTAGTGCACAAGTTTTCACTTCAAAAAAAGATGAAAATAATGTATTTTTGCACTTGAATTAATGAAGAAAATATGACCCCTACAGGAACAATGGAATTAATGGCACCGGCAGGTAATTTTGAATCTTTACAAGCTGCTATTGATAATGGAGCAGATTCTGTTTATTTTGGAGTAGATCAACTAAATATGCGAGCCAGAGCCAGCATAAATTTTACGATTGCTGATTTACCTGAAATAGCTCGTCGCTGTACCGAAAAAAATGTACGTACCTATCTCACACTCAATACCATAATTTATGATCATGATTTATCGATTATAAAAACGTTATTAGATGCTGCCAAGTCGGCAAATCTAACTGCTGTGATTGCCATGGATCAAGCTGTTATAGCCTATGCCCGGCAGATCGATATGGAAGTTCATATTTCTACTCAAATCAATATTACCAATATTGAAACGGTAAAGTTCTATTCCCTCTTTGCAGATACTATGGTAATGAGTCGGGAATTGAGTTTACGACAGGTAAAGAAAATTTGTGATCAGATAGAGAAAGAACAAATTAAAGGCCCTTCGGGAAGGTTAGTTGAAGTTGAAATTTTTGGACATGGAGCACTTTGCATGGCCGTGTCTGGTAAATGCTATCTGAGTTTACACTCACACAACTCTTCTGCCAACCGTGGTGCCTGCAAACAAAATTGCAGAAAGAAATACAGTGTTGTAGATCAGGAAACCGGTTTTGAAATGGAATTGGATAATGAGTATATCATGTCTCCTAAAGATTTATGCACATTAGATTTCTTAGATCAGGTTATAGATACAGGAGCCAAAGTATTAAAGATTGAAGGTAGAGGGCGAGCTCCAGAATATGTGGCAAAAGTAATTAAAACCTATCGCGAAGCTATAGATTCCTGTGCCGATGGAGTTTTTACCAAAACGAAGGTCGATCATTGGATGAAGGAGTTAGAAAAAGTATATAACAGAGGTTTTTGGAGTGGGTATTATTTAGGACAAAAATTAGGAGAATGGAGTGATGTTTCCGGATCCAAAGCCACACAAAAGAAAGTGTATATCGGTAAAGGTGTTCACTTTTTTCCTAAGCCCAGCATCGCAGAGTTTAAAATTGAAGCTTATGATATTAAACTAGGAGATACCATTTTAATTACAGGCCCAACAACAGGAGTAGAAGAATTTGAACTCAAAGAGATGATGGTAAACGATGAGCGATTAGATACTGCACAAAAAGGAGATTCGTGTACTATCCCCACTAATTTTAGAATACGCCCGTCTGATAAACTTTATAAAATCGTTCAAGAATAATGGTAGTAGTTACCCTACAGCGCGAAAAATGCATTGGTTGTAATTATTGTGTAGAAATGGCACCTACCCAGTTTCAGATGTCTAAAAAAGATGGAAAAACGGTATTACTGCACGCTACAGATAAAAAAGGGTTTCATACCTTAAAATCTCCTGATAATACCATTTATGATGATTGTGTGCAGGCTCAAAAAGCCTGCCCCGTAAAGATTATTACGACAAAGATGGTATAACCCCTCCTATCTTTAATAATGTAACTTTTTTCTTTAAAGGGCAGCCTATTCTATACATGCATTTCTATAGTGTTCCTCGCCTTGCTTGTTCTGCTTCTATAGATTC
The DNA here is from genome assembly GCF_900299525.1 of Aquimarina sp. Aq78. Taxonomy (GTDB): domain Bacteria; phylum Bacteroidota; class Bacteroidia; order Flavobacteriales; family Flavobacteriaceae; genus Aquimarina. The sequence continues at coordinate 155,378 of NZ_OMKA01000007.1, forward strand.
AAACAAAGCTTTAAAATTTCCTTTTCCAAAAGATTGCGCTCCTTTGCGTTGAATGATTTCAAAAAACAATGTAGGTCTATCGGTCAATGGTTTGGTGAAAATCTGAAGTAAATACCCTTCATCATCTCTATCTACCATAATTCCATGTTTTTTAAGGAGTTTCATATCTTCTGCAATTTCACCTACACGATCACTAACAGTATCATAATATGTTCCTGGTACATATAAAAACTCTACTCCTCTTTTTTTCATTTCGCTAACTGTAAAAACAATATCATCGGTAGCTACTGCGATATGTTGACATCCGGCACCTCCATAAAAATCGATATATTCTTCAATCTGAGATTTCTTTTTGCCTTCGGCAGGTTCGTTTATCGGAAACTTAATTCTTCCATTTCCATTGGTCATTACTTTACTCATTAAAGCAGTATACTCTGTAGAAATATCATTATCATCAAAGGTGATCAGGTTTGCAAATCCCATCACTTCGTTATAGAATTTTGCCCAAACATTCATTTGTCCCCAATCTACATTACCTACCATATGGTCAATATATTTTAAACCACAACTTGTTGGATTGTAATGAGATTCCCATTTTTCAAACTTTGGAAGAAATGTTCCATTATAGTTTTTACGTTCTACAAAAATATGCACTGTATCTCCGTAGGTATGTATTCCCGATCGTACTACTTCTCCATCTTCATCTTTTTCGACTCTTGGTTCAAAATAAGATTTTGCACCTCTTTTTGTAGTTTCTTCCCAGGATTTACGTGCATCTTCGACCCATAATGCAATAACTTTGACCCCATCTCCATGTTTTTGAATATGATCGTATATTTCTTTACTCTCACCACCTGGCATCGGTGTTGTAAAGACCAAACGTATTTTATCTTGTACCACAACATAGGATGTTCTGTCTTTTAGACCGGTCTCTAATCCAGCATAGGCCAAAGATTGAAATCCAAGTGCTGTTTTATAAAAATGAGCTGCTTGTTTTGCGTTTCCCACATAATACTCTACGTAATCTGTTCCCAAAAGTGGTAAAAAATCTTCGGCTTCAGGAAATATTTTCTCTAAGCTATACTTATAATTTTCTATATTTTTTAAATCTGGCATGTCTTTAAGTTTTTAAATGAAAACCCTATTCGGTTTTCCAGGATTTATAATAATCATCTACTTGTAAATTCATTGCTTCTTCTGTGATCATAACAGGATTAAAAGGATCTATCATAACTGCGAGTTCTTCTGTCGATTTTTTACCAACACTTCGTTCTATTGCTCCCGGATGAGGCCCGTGAGGAATACCTCCTGGATGTAGCGTAATCTGACCTTTTTGGATATTATTTCTGCTCATAAAATCACCATCTACATAATACAGCAACTCTTCAGAATCAATATTACTATGATGGTAAGGCGCAGGAACTGCTTTAGGGTGATAATCATATAATCGTGGTACAAAAGAGCAGACTACAAATCCTGCTGCTTCCCATTGCTGATGTATTGGTGGTGGAAGATGTATACGCCCCGTTATAGGTTCGAAATCAAAAATTGAAAAAGCAAATGGGTAATTAAATCCGTCCCAACCAACTACATCAAAAGGATGATTGGCATAGGTATATTCCCATAATACATCTTGTTTTTTAGAAATAATCTTAAACTCCCCTTTTTCATCATGAGTTTCTAAATTTTGTGGTAATCTAAAATCACGTTCACAAAACGGAGAATGTTCTAAAAACTGCCCGTAATTATTTCGGTAACGTTTAGGTGATTCTATTGCACTTGATGATTCGATGAATAATATTCTATTGGTTTCGGTATCAAAATCTATTTGATAGGTCGTTCCTCTTGGTATGATCAAATAATCTCCATATTTAAAAGAAATATTGCCATACATTGTTTTTAATGTCCCCGAACCCACATGGATAAATAACATTTCGTCTGCATCACTATTTCTATATAAATAATCTTGTGAAAATGCTATGGGAGCAGCCAGACCTATCTTTAAATCGTTATTTGTAAATAGTATTTTTCTGCTTTCCAGAAATTCTTCTCCTTTAGGAAGCGAAAAACCCTGAAAACTCATTGCTTTCATGTTTTTATCAATAGCTATTTTTGGAGTGACGTCTTTACCTCTTTTAATTTCTGAAACTACTGTGGGAGGGTATAGATGATAGATAAGTGATGACATCCCGGCAAAACCAGCTGTTCCAAATAATTCTTCTTGATACAACCCTCCTTTAGGGTTATCAAAAGTGATATGTCTTTTATGAGGGATCTCTCCCAATGAATGATATCTAGGCATAAAATATTGCGTTAAAATGATTAATATGAAATAAATAGGCGTAAGGTTAGGTAAACCTTATTCTGGGTTTCTCTTGATGAGAAAGTGCAAATAGATGAGTATGTATATCCATTGAGAATTCACAACGCTAATAAAAGTATTGTGTCTTAGAAAAAACATGACGAATATCATGTTACAACACATTTATTCTTCTGATAAAGAACATAGCAAATCAGAAAAAAACTATATGTAGTATATCAAAGAGGATAGAGCTGCTATTACCATTTCAATTCTTAAATCAGAAGCAACAATAAATTTGTTAAATAATACTAGTTATTTCCCTGATATTACGATCAGAAACATTTTCTTTGTCTTTCCTTTTAAGAATATTGTTCTACTATTATTTACTATTTACAAACAAATGGAAGATTATTTAATAGGTATCGGTAAACGTTTAAAAGAAATTCGCAAAAGCGATAAAAAAACCATTAATGAAATTGCCACAAAAGCAGGGGTTAGTAATGGTCTTATTTCTCGAATTGAAAATGGAAGAACCATACCTTCTTTACCTGTTTTGTTAAATATCATCAATGCACTCGACATAGAGATTCCTGCTTTTTTTAATGGGATGCCTAGTCAGACTAATTTTACGTTTTTAGTCACCAGAGCTTCTGAATATAGTGTCATTGAAAAAGAGGACGATGCTATTGGGTTTAGCTACAAATATATTTTTGGAAAACAACTGTCTTCTATTGGTTTTGAAGCTGTCTTTTTGGAAATCCAACCAGGTTCTAAACGTAATAAAGTAGAGACCGATGCTTATGAATTTAAATATATCCTAACTGGAGAATGCCATTATATTATTGGGGATGAAGAAGTTCTTTTGAAAGAAGGAGATTCAATTTTCTTTGATGGACGGATTCCTCACGTGCCTGTTAATCGTGGAAAAACACCTTCTAAAATGATTGTTTTGTATTTCTTTTTAGACAAGGAAAACTAAAAAACCGCCATAAGGCGGTTTTTATAAACAAACAATTAAAACGTTAATCTAATAAAATATAATATTGATCAACTCTATTAACTCATTTACAATATAATCTGGTTTAGCTTTTTCTAGTTGTTCTCTATTTTGCGCTCCGGTTAAAACACCAACTGTAATTCCGCAATCAGCATTTTTACCTTCTTCAATATCAATAGCAGAATCTCCAGCTTTTAATACTTTAGAAGCATCGGTAACATCAAACATTCTCATTGCTTTACAAATCATTTCTTTATGGGGCCTACCATTGGTTACATCATCTGCTGTGAGTAATGCATCAAAATGCTCTCCTTTTTTCCAACCCAATTTCGTAATAAGTTGATTTGCCGTCTTTGAATCATATCCTGTATTAAGAACTACTTTTATTTCATTATTCTTTAATATATCGAATAACTCTTCAACCCTTTCAAAAGCTACAACATCTAACTCTTTATATAGTTTTTTTAAAATAGGCTTAAAATTAGAAAATGCTCTTTTTGCAGTACTTTTTACTTCTTCACAAGAAGTCACACTAGTCAAAATATCAACTATTGCCTGGTATTTTTCTTTACCCGCACCATATTCAAGCACGTTATCCAGACTTATATCATATCCTTCGTCATTAATAACTTGTTGTACTGTTTTATAAACTATATTATCTTCATTTACTGTAGTTCCTGCCATATCAAAAACAGCCAGCTCTATTTTTTTATTCATATTTATAAATTAAAAATCCTAATACTATTTTCTTTTGCAAAACCAGCACTTCCTGTCATTCCTTTACCTCCTATTCCTGTGATAATATGGATATTGTTACCTATGGTTTTCTGAAATATATCTTTTGTTTTACATTGAGAATACATTCCATACCATCGATGTTGGATATCATAAGTAGGTAAATCAATGATTTTTTGCGCTTCGGTAATCATAAAATCATCTATATCCATATCTAAATCATACCCCAAATCTTCTATATGTTTTGCATCGGCATATGTATGAGAATCTCCAATAATTACTGATCCATCTGGTGCCTGTTTAAACAACATATGTATTCCCCATTTTTTCTGAAGAGAATCTGGATCTTCTTGAGATTTAACTTCTGTAAAAGAGGCACATTCGGTAAATGCTTCATATCGTCTAATAGACCAACCTGTTAAAATATTTCCTGGTAATTGATATCTCGATTGAGGTTTAGTTTGAAGCATTTGTAATTTTGTTACTTCGAGATCACTTTCATTAAAAAGTTTTGGGTACAGGTTTTTAAACTCGTTTCCATTACAGATGATCACTTTTTCTGCTTCAAAAATTTCTTTTGAAGAAGAGGTAACTCGTACTCCAGTATTTGTTTCATCGCAAGAGATCACATTTTGATTCGTGAAATAGGCCAGATTCATATGTTTCACCATAAAATCCTGCAATCGATGGATCATTTCTCGAGCTTCTACGGTAACTTCCTCTGGGAAAAATAATCCTGCCAGTACGTAATCTGATCGCAATCCTGGGTATTTTTTCAGGCATTCTTCCTTGGTTAATACTACTGAGGTATATTGGTTGTTCTTGTTAATTTGATGCAGTTCTTCTATAAGTTGTACTTCTTCTGGATTTGAAGCGAGATATACAGATCCATTTTCCCGAAGTGTAATATCGAATCGTTGCTGAATCTCTTTGTAGATTTTTAAACTTTCTCTACCATAGACCTGCCATTTGGTATTCATCCCAGATGGAACCACTTGTCCGAAATTTTGAGTCGTAGCTCCTTGCGGTATTTTATTTTTCTCAAGCAAAGCTACCTGTAATCCATTTTGTAGTGCATGATATGCATGAAACGTACCCAGCACTCCACCTCCTATAACAATGAGGTCATATTTTTTCATAATGTAATTCTGTTTGTATAGTTCCTAATCGAGTTTGATATGCATTTTTAAAATAAAGCAATGACCCCAGTATGCAGAATATCCCTAGTACTGTTACGCTATATGCCCCATAAATAAAAAAGTCTAACCATGTTAAATTTGCTTGTCCAAAATTTTTATATAATAAAGCAGATATGCTGCCTAAATACCCAAAAGAATCTGCGATATAAATCAAAAACCCAGCATTTCCTCTTACCTTGAATGCTGCAATAAATCGATCAAAAAACAAGCAATTAAAGGGGACGTAACAAATGTAGAGTCCAAACCCGCAAATCACCATCCATATAAAAGGGTTCAATATCTCTAACTGAAATAGAAGTGTAGAAACTCCAATGCACAGGATACCTGTTAAAATCAAAAGATGATAGATATACAATGCTCTTGCATTATTTTTGATATAAAATGTACTTCCTAAGATTAATAAGACTACTATAGCAATGATAGTTTCTGAAGCGGTATACACCGATATGTCTCCCTGATAACCGATACTATCCCAGAGTTCTCGGGCAAAATTGTCTCTAAAATCCCTAAATGCGGTTAAGATCGTATAAAATACTACGATTCCTATAATTGGTATGAAAAAAGAAAACAATAGATGTTTACGGTCTTTGGATGACATTGGTACACGTACAGAACGCATTTTCTTATCCTCTTCAGTTGTATCAGGTAGTTTTTCTAATAACCATGCGAAAAATAACAATGGGACTATAAATAATGCTCCGGTCGCTGCGGGCATCCAAAACTGAGAAATCTCCCAGGCATTCATAAGATATAAGCCAATAGACTTTACAATTCCACTAGATACAATAAAACTGGAACATAGTGCAACCCCAAGTATTTCTGTGAATTTTCGCCCCTCTAAATAAGAAAACACAATACCCCATATCATTCCCAATGGTAATCCATTAAAAAATATAGAAATTGCATTGTATGGTCTTGGAAGTATTGCAAAAAGTAGTAATGCTACTTCTGCCAAAAGAATTAGTCCTATTAAATAAAATACACGTTTCCCTGTTTTTAATTCTGAAATTATTTTAATCCCAAAAAACTTTGATAACGTATATCCTAAAACCTGAGCAATAATCAATATGATTTTGTAGTCTATATTGAAAACAGAAAGGTTCTCAAAAGTAGCAACACTAAATGGTTTTCTAAAGGCATACATACAAAAGTATGCTCCAAAAGAAGCGATACAGGCATGTAAAATAAATTTAAGGTTAGAGAACTTAATTTTTTTCAATTTTTTACAATTAGTAAATTTTACGATTCAAAATTGAATAATATTTTACTATTTGTAAAATTATAAGGTTTAAGAAATATTTACCATAGCTTTGATTAATTGTAAAACTATGGTTAAGGATGTTTTAGAAACAAAGAGAGCTGATAACGAATTCTTAATCTTGAGAAAGCAATAATAACTATTATAATTTGATTAGGATACTACGCAAAAATCTCACTCTCTCACCTTTTACTTTACTGATAGTCAATGAAATTATAAGATTCTATCCAAAATAATTTTCAAAAACAATTATACGGTAGTATTCTTAAAATTGAGTATTTTTAACAATACTAACTAATAATTCGCCCTCTTGAATATATATCCAAATATTAGTTTTCTAAAGGCACTAACCTCTTTAATACATCCAGAAGAGTAATCTATTGCATTGCCGATACAGATTATTAATAGCTTATATAAAGGTCCATTTGCCTTTATAATGAAGTTTATTTTTTAATTGACAATACCATATAACAAGGTGATTATTAGTCAGTTTTATCTGAAGCATAAAAACAAATATTACAAACAGATGAAAGTCTTGCTAAAGTTTTGAGACCAAATACAATATTTATTCTGATCAAGATCAAAATAAATTCTACCTAACCTAATAAGAAAATAGATGAAACAACCTGTTTTAATAGCACAACTTAGTGATTTAGAAAATAAAGAACCCGCTCATGCCTTGGTAAATGGATTGGATTTGGTCATTATAAAGTATGATAATGACATTTCTGTATTATACGGGAGATGTTTACACAGAGGAGCGCTTATGGCAGATGGACATATTGATGGCCATAACCTCATCTGCGGAGTACACGGTTGGGATTATCGATACGATTCTGGTGTTTCTGAATATAACAACAGTGAAGTTTTACATAAATTTAGTACTAAAGTTGAAGGAGATAACCTCTATGTAGACGAAATTGAAATCAATTCCTATATTGAAGATCACCCGCAACCATTTAATCGTGAAGAATATCTTGGTGCTTATGCAGATACTCATCCTGAAGATACAGAACCATACACTGGGTACATCAAAGAATTAGCTAAAAATGGTTTAAAAAACCTTGGACATCATGGATTCTCTGCATCAATGGGAGTCGATCGAAATACACTACCAAAATGGAATGACATTCAATTTTTACCTGCTCAATTAGCCAATAGACCTTTATTAGACCATGAAGAAGTAGCCACCAAAGTAATAATCGGTTCTAAGGCCAAAAAGCCTTTAACCATTAATATGCCCCTATTTGTAAGTGATATGAGTTTTGGAGCGCTTTCTCGAGAGGCAAAAATAGCATTATCCAGAGGAGCAGAAATGGCAGGGACCGGTATCTGTTCGGGAGAAGGTGGAATGCTACCACAAGAACAGGAAAATAACACCAAATATTTTTATGAATTAGCCTCGGCGCAATTTGGATTTTCATGGGATAAATTAGATAAAGTACAGGCTTTTCATTTTAAAGGAGGGCAAGGTGCTAAAACAGGAACAGGAGGACATCTCCCAGGAAGCAAAGTAAGTAAGGAGATTGCAGAAGTTAGAGGGTTACAGGAAGGACAGACCGCAATCTCTCCTGCAACCTTTCCGGATTTTCATGGTGTACAAGATTTTAAAGCTTTTGCAGATCAGGTACGTGAACGCACTGGTGGTATCCCAATCGGTTTTAAGATTGCTGCCAGTCATATCGAAAAAGATATTCAATTTGCATTAGATGTAGGTGTAGATTACATTATTCTTGATGGTCGTGGTGGAGGAACAGGTTCTGCTCCTACTATTTTGCGTGATAATATCAATGTTCCTACCATACCTGCACTCGCAAGAGCACGAAAATATCTGGATAAAGTAGGTGCAAACGACGTATCATTAATCATTACCGGAGGGCTTCGTATTGCCGAAGATTTTGCAAAAGCAATGATGCTGGGAGCAGATGCTATTGCCGTATCCAATTCTGCACTGCAAGCGATTGGATGCCTGGGGATGCGTGCTTGCGGAAGTAATAATTGCCCAGTAGGGATTGCAACACAAAAAGAATCTTTAAGAAGCAGAATGATTATAGAATCTTCTGCTAAACAATTACATAATTATTTTGACGCGACCAATGACCTTATAAAGGTAATTGCAAGAGCTTGTGGATATGATGATGTTTCCAAATTTAATCATGATGACCTCTCTACTTATGATTATGACATGTACCGATTAGCAGGTATTAATTATGCTGGTATTGTCTAAAATTGAAACATTACGGATTAAAACACCAGTATAAAATGGTAGACATAAGTCTTGCTTCAAAAATGAAAATTTCTGAAGTATTGAAAACAAATTGACCTTATAAACTAATAAACCAACAAAATATGACTACTCAAATGCATTTAGCAGCGCAATATCTGGCAGCTGCAGGGATTAGCTTTCTAGAAAAGAAAAACGATGATAGCCATACTAACCTGGGGTTTTCTATAGAGAAAGGAACTTTATATACCAGACCTCTTAATTCATCCAGAGATTTACTTTCTCTTAATTATAATCTTTTCACTTTAGAGTGGAACAGTCATAATTTAACAAAGACATTTCAATTAGATGGTACTTCGCATGCAGAAGTTTTACAATGGATAAGACGTATGGCAAAAGATAGTGATATCAATACGCCTTATAACTATGCTCTGCATTATGAGTTGCCTTATACGATAACAGATGACTACATCTACACACTGAAAGATCTAAGTAGATTACGAGAACTGGTAGCATTTAGAAAATTATCCAAATCTGCAATCCAAGAATTTTTACAAAACAATCTACTAAATTCTGAGATTAGAATATGGCCTCATCACTTTGATACAGGTGCCTTTGCCTCATTAGAAGACGAATCTGGCCTTGCTATAGGTTTAGGCCTTGCCATTCCTGATACAATGTGCAATGATTATTATTTCTATATCAGTGGGTATCAAGGTCATGATAGTCTAGGTACTTCTGATTTCAAACCATTAACAACAGGAAAATGGTATAATGAGGGGTTTAAAGGCGCTGTTTTACCTATTTCTGGAGTAAATAAAGCTACAATTATTACCTTTTTTGAAGAAGCATTTACGGCCTATAAAAATTAAATACTATGGAACATTGGTATATCCCGGCTACTATAATACCAGGTATTGGGCTTTTGATATTATCTACTTCTAATCTATTAGTCAATCTCAGTACAGAGATTAAAACTTTAATTGTAGAAGTAACACTCAAAGAAGCCCTCATAAAACGCAAGCTTAAGCAACTTAAATTACTAAACAGTGCTATGGTTTTCTTATATGTCGCTGTGGCCAGTTTTGTGGTCTCTGCACTAATTTCTGGAGTATATAAAAGCGTAGAAACCAGTTTTGATTCTGCAATATATATTACCATAGCAGGTATTATTAGTGCTTTATTAGGTTTGATCGCTCTAATTGTATATTCATTTAGAGCGGTAAAAATCAGGCAAGACCAATTTAATAACAAATGTTAACACCAAAAAAATAATCGATCATGACTTCAGAAAAAGAAATAGTATGGTATAAAGTACTTAGTAATAAAGATAAACTTCCTGAAGGAAGGGTTCAAACCGTTACTGCTGGTCACCAAGGTGTATGCCTAACCCATTTTGAAGGAAAATTCTCTGCATTAGATAACCGATGTCCTCATCAGGGAGGACCATTGGGGGAAGGGTCTATAGAAAACGGCTTGCTTCGTTGCCCTTGGCATGGCTGGGATTTTGATCCTTGTACAGGACTTCCTCCCGGAGGTTATGATGACGGTGTAACTACTTTTGATGTTAAAGAAGAAGGTGATGCTATTTATGTAGGTATTCCTGAAGAACCTGCTCACGAAGAGACCGTTTCTGATGTTATGATTCAAACCATGGTTAACTGGGGAATAGATACTGTTTTTGGAATGGTAGGCCACAGTAATCTTGGTGTTGCAGATGCTATGCGAAGGCAGGAAAAGGAAGGTAAATTACGCTTCTTTGGTATTCGCCATGAGGGTGCAGCAGCATTTGCTGCTTCTGGTTATGCCAAACTAACTGGTAAACCTGCTGCTTGTTTTGGAATCGCAGGCCCTGGAGCAACCAATATGTTCACCGGTATGTGGGATGCTAAAGTAGATCGCGCACCACTATTAGCACTATCAGGGCAAGTAAATACTCAAGTAGTTGGCACCGGAGCTTTTCAGGAAGTAGATCTTACCAAAGCATTTGATTCTGTAGCAGAATTTAATCATGCTGTTCATCAAAATTCTAACCATAGCGAATTGATGGCTTTAGCAGTTAAAACTGCACTTATCAAAAGAGACGTTTCGCATTTAACTTTTCCTGATGAAGTTGCTTTCAGTAAAAAACCTGATAACGCAAAGCCACAAACTCCAGAAAATAGAATTACCACTTTTGGTATTTCTCCACCAAAAGAAATGGTCAATAGAGCGAGTGATATGATCCTTTTGGCAAAGAGACCTGTTATCATTGTTGGCCATGGAGCCCGCTTTAATATGACTAGTATTGTTGATTATGCCAAGACTCTTAATTGTCCTGTGATTACTACATTTAAAGGAAAAGGACTTATTGCAGATGATCACGAATTAGGGTGTGGTGTTTTAGGTAGAAGTGGTACTCCTATTGCTTCCTGGTTTATGAATGAAAGTGATCTGCTTATCGTCTTTGGAGCTTCTTTTTCTAATCATACCGGTATCACCCCAAAAAAACCTATTATCCAGGTAGATTTTGACCCAATGGCATTAAGTAAATTTCATAAAGTTGATGCCGCCTTATGGGGAGAAATTTCAGAAACACTAGATATTCTTACCGAAAAGACAAAAGGTAAAACAAATACAATAGATCAAAAACCTGAAATAGAAGAACGCTGGAAACTTTGGAAAGAAGAAAAACAAAGTCGTCTCGAAGATTCTAGTAGTAAAGGATTAAGCTCTATTGCTGTTTTTGATGCAATGAATAAGATAACCCCTGCAAATGCAGTGATTGCCGTAGATGTTGGAAACAATACGTACTCATTTGGAAGATATTTTGAACCTCAAAACCAATCCATCTTAATGTCTGGGTATCTAGGATCCATAGGATTTGCATTACCCGCCGCTATGGGTGCATGGGCAGCACAAGGGCATGAGAGACCCATATGGTCTGTATCAGGAGATGGAGGTTTGGGACAATATCTGGCAGAGATTTCGACATTAGTAAAATACAATATGAATATTAAACATATCGTATTAAACAATTCTGAACTTGGTAAAATCTCTAAAGAACAACGTGCTGCAGAATTAGATGTCTGGCAAACTTCACTCCACAATCCAAGTTTTGCCGCCTATGCAGAGAATTGTGGCGCTTTAGGAATACGAATAGAAAAATTAGAAGATCTAACTACTGCTATGGAAAAATTAAGAGACCATAATGGCCCTGCTCTTCTGGAAATAATAACAGATGTAAACCTTATATAGTTATGACAATAGTAATTCAGATTATAGTAAGCTTTTTAGGGCTGTATTTTGGAATAGGTTTTTTATTCGGAATCTATTTTTTCATCAAAGGTGCTTCTCAATTAGATGAATTGATTACCGAAAGTAAATGGACAGTTCGTTTATTACTGGTTCCAGGAGCAATAGGTCTTTGGCCTATACTCCTTTTGAAAATAATTAATAAATCAAGAATCAACTCATGACTTCAGGATTAAGAAAAATGCATAAAATTGTATGGATATTACTGATCATTGTCATGCCAGTATTAATCTTCTTATCTATTAAGAGTATTAAGGAACCATTACTTACAGATGGTGATGTATCATTAACTCCTATACGATCAGGGCAACGGATAGTTTTAGATGACGATAGTTTTTTTATCGGTATAAAAGAACAAAATTCCTTAAACGCGCTTCAAATTATTCTGAAGAGACCTTTACAAAGTGCTTCATCACTTATATATGGTATTTCTAATCATAAAAAAGACACCTACTTAGGAACCTTAGATAAGAAGGGAGTATACACTTTTGAAATCGATAAGAAGATTAGAAGTATAAGAATTTATGATGAAATAAAGAAAAATGACATTATTAATATAGAATTATAATGGGAGTAAATTATCAACCAGTACTTTGGAATCGAAACAAAAAGATCTATGATAAATGGATTGTAATCAGTATACTTATCTATCTTTTATGTTTCATAGGAGTCACTATAATCACTAATAACGAAACAAGTGTAGAAACATTAATTATACGAGCTTTTGGGACATTGGCAATCGCTTTATTGCATATCATACTAGCTATTGGACCTCTTGCCAGGTTAAATTCTAGATTTTTGCCTTTATTATATAACCGTAGACATTTGGGGGTAAGTATGTTTTTAGCCGCAATGGTTCATGGCGGGTTTTCAATTTTTCAATTTCATTCTTTAGGGAATGTAAATCCCATCTATGCCATTTTTACATCTAATATGGATTATGGTTCCCTCACAAATTTTCCTTTTCAGGTATTAGGCTTTTTTGCATTGGTTATTCTATTTCTAATGGCAGCAACAAGTCATGATTTCTGGCTAAAAAACCTTTCTCCTAAAACGTGGAAACGCCTGCATATGATGATATATCTAGCTTATGGATTGATAATTCTACATGTTTTCTTAGGTGCTTTACAACAGCAACCATCAATAGGATCTATTGTTATCATGAGTTTAGGGTTTATAACTATTGCTACATTACATTTGGCAACCGGTATAAAGGAAACAAAAGCAGATAAAATTAAAACTCAACATATCGAAAACGGGTGGGAATATGTATGTGATATTGATGAAATACCAGAAGACAGAGCCAAAATATTTATTGTAGACAAAGAACGAATAGCAGTTTTTAAATACGATAATAAATTATCTGCTATCTCTAACGTATGCAAGCACCAAGGCGGCCCTCTTGGTGAAGGAAAAATTGTAGATGGGTGCGTTACTTGCCCCTGGCATGGATATCAATATCTACCTCACAACGGGCAATCACCTCCTCCTTTTACCGAAAAAATAGCCACCTATCGACTTAAAAATGACAATAATAAAATATACGTTCTACCAGAAGCCCTTGCAGAAGGAACCGAGGTCGAGCCTATCACCTTTTAAACATTAGATTTATGGAAAATAAAGAGGATGATTTTTACATCGGATACGTTGATAATGTTTCTACAAAAACAAAAAAAACAATAAAGAGCTTTGTACTCTTTGGTATACTAGCTCTTATAACTATAGCAGTTATTTTTGCTTTTACACAAAATACTTTTAAGAACAGCTCATTCGAACTTACAACCAATACCAAAATCATGGGGGTTTATCATGAGATGCCATATCCTATGCTAAAAGTTAAAACAGCAGAAAATACTTTTAAAAATATACTGCTACTTGGTTTTGGAAAATCCAGTGCTAATCCATTCCTAAAAAAAATAAGAAATGAAGTATCTCAATTATCCGGGAGTATGCTAAGTATTGAAGGTAATCTCATCTACTATAATGGAAAGACATTATTGCAAATCACAAACGATGAGAAAATAACATTGGTAGAAAAAGCAAATTCAAAAAGATTACCTGAAATAAAATCATTGGTTAAAGACATGGAACTCAAAGGAGAAATCATTGATCCCAAATGTTATTTTGGTGTGATGAAACCTGGAAAAGGAAAAATTCATAGAAGCTGTGCCGTACTATGTATTTCTGGCGGGATTCCGCCTGTGTTGGCTACTACAGATGAAAATAATATATCAGAATATTATCTGATTACAGATCTCAAGGGAAATCCTATCAACAAAAAGATATTACCCTACATCGGAAAGCCATCATTGCTTACCGGTAGTGTCGTACAATTAGAAGATTGGTATCAATTACAAATAAATGTTAATACCATTAAGGATTTACAGAGGCCTTCAAAAATATATTAATATAAAATCTTAGAAAACATGTTACAATCTTTCAGCATCATTTTTGCTATCGCTGCTTTCTTCAACTTTGTGAACTATAAGTGGCTCAAACTACCTACTACTATTGGGTTGATGCTGATGAGTTTGGCTACAATCTTAATCATAACCATTAGCAAAAGTATTATCCCAGAATTCTATCAGTTTTTTTGTGACATTGTTACCAACTCAGATTTTAGATCTTTACTTTTGGATGGAATTTTAAGTTTTCTCCTTTTTGCAGGAGCGTTACATGTAAATATTGATGAATTAGCAAAAGAAAAATGGCCCATTCTTCTATTTGCAACTCTCGGTGTACTAATCTCAACCTTTATTGTAGGTGGACTAACCTTTGGAACTGCACAATTAATTGGTCTTGAACTTCCTTTTTTACATGCTTTACTATTTGGTGCTTTGATTTCTCCTACAGATCCAATAGCAGTAATGGCTATTCTTAAAAAGGCTAATATTGCTAAAAGCCTGGGAATTAAAATTGAAGGAGAATCGCTTTTTAATGATGGTATTGGAGTTGTAGTTTTCTCTGCAATATTGATTCTTGCGGGGATGGGAGAGCATCCTATAGAAGGTTCTATAACCTCTGAAATAGGCAAGCTTTTTCTTGAAGAAGCTATTGGGGGAATATTATATGGAGGACTTCTTGGTTTTATTGGATATCAATCTATCAAATCTGTAAAAGACAATCCTCAATTGGCGGTAATGATTAGCCTGGCAATTGTAATGGGTGGTTATGCATTTGCATCCCTTATCCATGTTTCTGGCCCATTAGCTATGGTAGTTGCAGGAATGATCATTGGAAATAAATTAAATATTGCTACAAATAAAGGTCCGACCAGAAAAATGCTCAATGATATTTGGGAAGTACTTGATGATGTATTTAATGGCATTTTATTTGTGCTTATTGGATTAGCCATTCATTTATTAAAATTTGATCTGGATCATTTAATCCTGGGAAGTATAGCTATCCTGATTGTATTGATTTCACGATTCATTTCTGTATTTATTCCTTATTCTTTGTTGAAACATTCAGAAAATAACCCAATAAAAACAGTAACTATATTAACCTGGGGAGGCTTAAGAGGTGGGATTTCTATCGCATTGGCATTAAGTTTAGCCGATAATCCTTCTTCAGAAATCATATTATATATTACTTATGTAGTAGTCCTATTTTCTATTATTATACAAGGGCTTAGCATAGGGAAATTAGTAAAGAAACTATACGATTAACCAACCATAAAATCACCGTTACACGAGGTTAGTTATACTTATTAGTTTTTCCATGTCTTTAACCATAATTACATTTTCTCGAATCTCAATAATTCTCTCCTCCTTAAAATCATGCAATACTCGAACTAAAGACTCAATCGATGTTCCCACTATATTACTGTGGTCTTTCCTTGATAATTTAACTCCCACATTCATAATTGATTCTTCATTAAAGAATTCTTCCAGTTTTATGATAGACAAAGCAGTTCGTTCTCTAACACTATGCTGAGCTAGAATCTTAGAATTATTTAAAAACACCCCAAACTCATGACTAATATTTTGTAATAAACGATTCAACATATCTCGATTATTTTCTATGATCGAAAAGAAAATATGTTTAGGGATTAAATAAAATATACATTCTGTTAAACAAGCTGCAGAATGAGAATAGGTTTCATTACATAATATATTATGATGGCCAAGAATTCTATTTTCTCCTACCAAATGAAAAATATGTTCTTTACCATTTAACCCAGTAGCATATTTTTTTACTTTTCCTTGCTTTAGTATATATACCACAGTCGGGATTGATCCTTCATGAAACAATACCTGACCTTTTTTAAGCTTAAGAACAGTTTTTTTTTCTTCAATTATTTCTAATACATCATCTGGAATACACTGTAAAAACGATTCATGTATAAATGAATATTGCTTATTGGGGAAAAGAGCACTAATCATAGGGTATAATTATTTAGTGAATCTTATTTAAAAACGACATTTGATTCAAAAATTAACATCTTTTATGTTAATTTAACGTAAAAATCATGAATTTATTGCGAAGACAAGGCTACTTTATATTGTGTCTTAATAGCAAAAAAAGAGATAAATGTAATGGTATACATTATCTTAACCATAAAGAAAAGGCTCCCCTTATTTCTAAAGACAACCTCTTCTCTCAATTTAGGTTAGTGATGGGGAAACTTAACCTTTAATCATCGTTAGAACGAACTATTCTTCCATTCAATGCTTGAACTGGTCTGAAATTTTCATGCATGATATGCTCAAATTGCTCTAACTGTGCATGTGATGCCTGGATAGGTTGTTTAACAACATACCAGGTAACAATTTCTGAACAGGCAGGGGTCGTTAAAGAACCACTATAGG
>NZ_OMKA01000011.1 GCF_900299525.1 Aquimarina sp. Aq78
AGTGGTTGGAGTGCCTAAAGCAACACTACTTGCGGTACATAGACCTGCATCAACAGTAACATTTACTGTGGCCGGACAACTGATTGTTGGATCAATATTATCCGTTACCGTTACCGTTTGTGTACAGGTAGCTGTATTTCCTGAACTGTCCGTTACTGTCCAGGTGATTGTCGTATCTCCTAATGGGAAAACTCCGGGTGCATCGTTTGTTACACTGGCCACTGCACAATTATCTGAAGTGGTTGGTGTACCTAAAGCAACACTACTTGCAGTACATAAACCAGCATCTACAGTAACATTTACTGTGGCTGGACAACTGATCGTTGGATCGATGTTATCCGTCACGGTTACCGTTTGTGTACAGGTAGCTGTGTTTCCAGAACTATCCGTTACCGTCCAGGTTACTGTCGTATCTCCTATCGGGAAAACTCCTGGTGCATCATTGGTTGTACTGGCTACAGCACAATTATCTCCTGTAGTAGGAGTGCCTAAAGCAACACTACTTGCGGTACATAGACCGGCATCAACATTGACATTTACTGTGGCTGGACAACTGATTGTTGGATCAATATTGTCGGTTACGGTTACCGTTTGAGTACAGGTCGCTGTGTTTCCAGAACTATCTGTTACTGTCCAGGTGACTGTTGTATCTCCTAATGGGAAAACTCCCGGTGCATCATTGGTTGTACTGGCTACAGCACAATTATCTCCTGTAGTAGGAGTGCCTAAAGCAACACTACTCGCAGTACATAGACCGGCATCAACATTGACATTTACTGTAGCAGGACAACTGATTGTTGGATCAATATTGTCGGTTACGGTTACCGTTTGAGTACAGGTAGCTGTATTCCCAGAACTGTCCGTTACTGTCCAGGTGATTGTCGTATCTCCTATCGGGAAAACTCCAGGTGCATCGTTTGTTACACTGGCCACTGCACAATTATCTGAAGTGGTTGGAGTGCCTAAAGCAACACTACTTGCGGTACATAGACCTGCATCAACAGTAACATTTACTGTGGCCGGACAACTGATTGTTGGATCAATATTATCCGTCACGGTTACCATTTGAGTACAGGTAGCTGTATTTCCTGAACTGTCCGTTACTGTCCAGGTGATTGTCGTATCTCCTAATGGGAAAACTCCGGGTGCATCGTTTGTTACACTGGCTACAGCACAATTATCTCCTGTAGTTGGC
>NZ_OMKA01000036.1 GCF_900299525.1 Aquimarina sp. Aq78
TTCTTCACTATACCTATTCTGCCATTTTGTTGAATAAGTTTTTGAATATCTATCCATTATATTACACTTTTGTGTAAACCTATTTCAGGACAAGACAAGATTGATAGGGTATGAGTGATCAACAACAGTAAGAAATACAGTAAAAACAGTCACGTTTGTAAAAGGATGTGGCTGTTTTTGGTTTTATTCGGTAAATTGCTCATATTGGATTTGTGAGAATATCATGAAAAACAATTCTAAACCATAAAAAATGGATAAGATCGAGGACAAAATTAGAGAGTTTAGAGCAAAATGTAAAGAAGATCGCTGGGGAGGAGTGTCAAAAAAATGTAAACTTACCAAGGAAGAAATGCATCAACTTGAAGAACTAATATCATTTGCTGTGATGGATAGAAACGGTGTTTTAAAGGGGGAATTAAAACAACAATTCGAAAATATGTTAAACTCACAGAATACTGATTTAACAAGAGATCAATTAATAGATGTTATTTTTACTATTGATGATAAGAATTAATAATTTTTATATAAACCAACAGTATAGCTTATAAAAAACAAAAAGCGAGATCAAAATTACCTCGCTTTTTTACATTTTATGTACCGACCTCGATAAGAGTGGTACTATCTTATATCTTCTCATGGCTTATCTGTGTATAGCATAACTAGAAGAAGCAGGTAGTTGTTTTATAAAATTAATAAATGGTTTAAAGTTTAATCCGAATTTAACGTATAAAGTTTTCATATTTTATGATTTTTAAATTATTAATATCTCTTTGGATATAGTATAAACAATTGCCGTGCCAAAAATTTAAAATATCTGTAAAGTCAATAATAACAGGAGTTTACGGAAATTGGTTTTTTGTAAATGAGTCAAGGGAAAGATAGGGTACTCAGATTTTTTCTAAAGAATTGATTAATAATCCCAATACAACTAAATTTAAAATCATTGTTAGAATGTTTTAGTCCAGATATATGTTTTTTGAATGTTTAAGATACGTTGTGAGATAGAGTAGGGTGGTGATTGTTTTTTGTCAAATTCGCTATAGTTTCGAGGTGTAATAGATTTTCTATTACATAATGAGGATTTAAACTAAAAAATGACAATTATTAATTTTAAAAGGTATATAGTTTAGTTATATTTGCGGCAAATTAAACAAAAGTATACAATGTCAATATCTGATTTATTTGATAGCGGATTTCAGAAAAGAAACCAGGACCATTTTGCAGCAATTGTAAAAATAGCAATGAGTGATGGAGTGATTACTGACGAAGAGAAGGCTTTTTTGGATAGATTAGCCACCAGACTGGATATTTCTGAGAATGATTACAAAGAAATTTTAAAAGATTATAGTACACATCCTATTAATCCTCCTACAAGTTACGAAAGAAGACTTGAGCGATTGTATGATTTGTCTAGAATGGTTTATGCAGACCATGTAAAAGGTGAAGGGCAGGTAGTTTTATTAGAAAAACTGAGTATTGGGCTAGGATTTAATCCAGCAAATGCAAAATACATTGTTGATAAAGCCTTAAACTTGGTTGATCAGGGAGTAGACAGCGATACTTTTGAAGAAGAGGTTAAAAATATGAATAGATAATAAGGATCTATTTTAAATCATAAAAAAAGGCAGCTTAATCGGCTGCCTTTTTTGCTATTTGTTTTGTGATTTTATAAATCAATTCTTCTTGCTCGAAGGGTTTGGCTATAAAGTCATCCATTCCGGATCGTATACATTTATCCCTGGCTGCATCATTGGCTTTTCCAGAAAAACCAATAATAGGTACTTCAGAAATAAATTTATCTCCATAATTGTTTCGAATCATATGCGTGGCCTGATACCCATCGATTTTAGAAACGGTAAGATCCATTAAAATCAAGTCATACTTGCGTCGTTCTATATAATTAATAGCCTCTTCGCCGTTAATAGCAATGTCGACAAAAAAGTTACCTTGCGAGATCAATACCTTCATAATTAGGTATTGTGTTATTTCTTCATCTTCTACTACCAGGATTCTATATTTGGTTGCACTTTTTGGTAATGTGTATTTTTTCTTCTTTCGTTCTGGAGCTGCTTTTATGATCTCAAACTTAAATGGAAGCTTTATATTAAATGTAGTCCCTTTTTCGGGCTCACTGGTTACCTTTATTTCTCCGTTTAAGAGATCTACCAGGTTTTTTACTATTGCTAGCCCAAGTCCTGTGCCAGAAATTCGTTTGTCGTGATCAAAACGAGTAAATCGCTCAAAAAGATAGGGGATGTTTTCTTCCATGATACCAATCCCGGTATCTTCAATTTTAAAATTAAGACTTAGCTTATTGGTACGTTGATAATTTTTGGTTACCGAAAGAATAACCTTTCCTTCTTCGGTAAATTTAAAAGCATTGGTCAGGATATTATTTAAAATCTGATATATCCTGGTTCTGTCTCCGATAAGATATTCCTGAATGCTGGGATCTATATTAGTTTCAAAAGTAACTTGTTTTTCTTCGGCTACCTTAGAATAAGACTCACGAAACCCATCCATTAAACTGTAAAAAGCGAAACGTTCTTCTACAATTTTTAGTTTACCAGATTCTATTTTAGACAGATCAACCATATCATCTATAAGTGCATTAAGATGAAGACTTTCTCTTTTTATAATTCTGGCAAGTTCCTCTTGTTCGAAAGTTAGTTTGGTTTTCTCCAGGACTTCTACAAATCCTAATATACTTGTGAGAGGAGTTCTTATCTCATGATTGATATTAGCAATAAAACTATTTTTAAATTCTTCTTTTTCCAGAAGATATTTGTTCTTAAGTTCGAGTTCTTTGGCTAATAAAATGGATTCATTTTTTTGTTGTGCTATTTGATTCAGGTCTTTATATTTTCCTGTATAATCAAAAAGAATAATTATGATTTCTTCTTTTTCAAGAGTAAGTGTGATGTCGCAAATTTTTTCTGTTTCTCCATCTTCTAGATGAATACAAGGGAAGTTTAATGCTTTTTTATCAGAAGAGGTGTTTTTTTCAAATTCTCGCAGGATTTCAAAAAAGGGATGAGCATCAAAAATTAGTGTGCCTTTTTTCCAATTAAAAAAAGTAGTATCACTTTCTGTAATAATACTATCATAAGTAACATGGATAATTTGTACTTGTGGATTAAATTGCGAATGGTCGTTCTGATGTTTTGTCATACTCACTTGGTTATTTCATCTGCTAAATCTAAAAAGAAACTCTCGACATTTTTATTTGTTTTAGCACTGGTTAGACCATCAAAAGGAATATTTTTTGCTGTAAGCTGACTTCTAATTTCTTTTTCATTAACCAGATCGAGTTTATTACCTAATACTCTGGCGGGTACTTTTATGTAGTTTTCTTTAAGGTATTCGAGATCCTTAGTAAGGGTTGCATATGTTTCTTCTCTGGTAAGATCAAAGACATAAATAAAGGCGTGTGATCCCAGAAGGTATGATTTTCGGGTATCTTCTATGCTAATAGAATGCCCTTCTGTATCCCAGATGATCATAGATAACTCTCTACCATCGGGCAGTTGTATCACTTTCTTTTTTATTTGGACTCCAAGGGTTACCTTGTATTCTTCAGAAAATTCGTTGTCCATAAAACGTCTGAATAGAGACGTTTTTCCGACACCAAAGTGTCCTAAAAGGACTACTTTTTTAGACAATTTCATCTGCAAAATGTTTTTTTAATTTTTTAGTAAAAATGGTACTGTTTTCTAAATCGTTGCTAGAAATATTATTCTTGGCAAAATCTATAATTTGATCTTCCAGAACTTCCTTAAACATCATAGTATATGCTCCAGAAATCACAGCGGCTACATAATAAGAATAAAAATTTTGTATGTGTATAGTATACAATTCATATTCTATGAGCTCTAAATTTTGATTTCCTCCTTCAAAAGCATCTTCAACAAAACTTTTTATTGCTGTAAGCATCCCGGCAACCATTTCTTTATCTATGGTCCCTTCTGATAACGGACTGTAATCTGCAAGTAATATGCCAGAGTTTTTTTCGATAACAAACATTTGGATTAGCCTTGGTTTTGCATAATCTGTAATCGCAAGGTCACCATCACTAACTCCTTGAACCTTGGCTTTAGTTCTACGAAACCAGTTTCTAAAGGAAAAGGCTTTTTTTGTTTTTCTACTGATGTTTTCGCTCAGTAATTTCATTTCATGAGCGATGTATTTCTTGATCATTTTACCAATGATAGGAAATAAAGCTTCTACCACGGCATCTTGAGAGTTCTTAATTTCTTCTCGTAACGTTTCTGTAATAGTTGGTCCTAAGGTTTTAGGGATTTCCTGTACGAATTCCTCTAGTTTATCATCAATAATAGGATCAACTTTATGGGAGAGTTCTTTTTTTTGATGAACAATTTTGGTTAAATCATCAACCTTTTGAGCAATGGAGTCAGCAAATTCGTGTTCTTCTGTAAAAAGAAGTTCTTTAAGAATTTTAAGTTTATCCTGCTCTTCCATAATTTTGGATAGATTGGATTATTTTTGGTTGATTTTTTCACCAAGGTTGATAAGAAGATCTCCCAGCGTTTTTTTATCAACTTTTTTGGTATCCAGCATATCAGTTTTATCAGCTAGATTATCTTCTAATTCGGTGATTCTGATATTTATATCTGTACTTAGATTGTCAATTGCTTGATTTAGCTCTTTACGCGTATCATCGATAAAGTCTTCAAGTTCTTTCTTTTTTGAAGTAATTTCTTTTTTTACTTTTTCAAACTCTGAATTATAAGCAGCAATATTTTCCCCAAAGATTAGATTCTTTATTGCTTCTATTTTTGAAGAAGGGTCATCAGCAACTTTTTCTTCAACAGCTTTATTTTCTTTAGCCATTTTAATCGGTTTATTAGATTCTTAATTTTGAACTTACGTAAAATTAACATAAAAACGTTAAAAAAGTCGCTATAATGGCGATAATGTTAATCTCATCAATTCAAAATCCTATTCTTTTAAAAAGATTGTGTTGTACGTTTTACTTTTAAATTTGGGGTGAGGGTATACGAAGTTTTATAAAAATACAAATATTCGATATACAAGGATAGTAAAAAATAAGGTTATTTTGGTCTATTTAGACTTATTTCATAAATGACTCTACTTTTTCAACCATATTTTTACTACCACAAATAAAGGGAGTACGTTCATGTAGCTGAGTTGGTTTAATATCCATAATTCGTCTATATCCATCACTAGCTTTACCACCTGCTTGCTCGGTTATAAAAGCCATAGGATTGCACTCGTATAAAAGACGAAGTTTTCCATTAGGAGATTTTGAAGTATTTGGATACATATATATACCTCCTTTTATCATATTACGGTGAATATCACTTACCAGAGAACCAATATATCGAGAAGTATATGGGCGATCCTCTTTTTCTTCTTGGCAATATTTGATATAATCTTTAATTCCTTGTGGGAAATGAATATAGTTTCCTTCATTTACCGAATATATACTTCCGTTATCCGGAAATTTCATATTTGGATGTGATAAGTAGTATGTTCCTAATGCAGGGTTTAATGTAAAACCATTAACACCATGACCTGTAGTATATACAAGCATAGTAGAGGTTCCATAAATGATATATCCTGCTGCCACTTGTAAATTACCGGGTTGTAAAAAATCATCCAGAGTTACGGGAGTTCCCGTAGGTGTTATCCTGCGATAGATCGAGAAAATGGTTCCTACAGAAACATTAACGTCTATATTAGAACTTCCATCCAAAGGGTCCATAAGAACCACATAATTATTGCGATGGTCGTTTTTTTGCCCTTTTATAGTAATGAATTCATCGTTTTCTTCTGAAGCAATCCCACATACAATTTCTCTATTTGTAAGGGTGTTGATAAAGGTCTCATTAGCCAAAACATCTAGTTTTTGCTGATCCTCACCTTGTATATTGGTTTCTCCGGCAGCCCCTGTAATATCTACTAACCCTGCTTTATTTACCTCATGATTCACCATTTTTGCAGCTAATCGAATTGAGTTGATCAAACGAGAAAGCTCTCCGCTTGCATACGGAAAATCATTTTGATTCTCTATGATAAATTCTCCTAGGGTTTGATTTCTTCTTGTCATTTATGGTGAATTTTATTTGCTGCAAAAGTATTATTTTTTAGGCAACTATAACGTTTTCGGGAGTTTTAATTATTAAAGTTCATTAAGAATTGTAAAAACACATAATGTGATTGCATAACATTAGAAAATTGTCTGATTTCTAATACATATTTTATAGTTTTGATAAACTTTTTTTTATGAATTATGTGATTAGAGATGCCAGGGAAGAAGATATGACTCAAGTACTGAGTCTAATCCAGGAATTGGCAATTTTTGAAAAAGAGCCTGATGCGGTCGAAATAACTGTTGAAGAACTTATACGTGAGGGCTTTGGTGATCATCCACTTTTTCATTGTTTTGTTGCCGAGGTAAAGGATGAAATAGTAGGAATAGCCTTGGTGTATTATAGATTTTCTACCTGGCAGGGACGCTCTGTTCACTTAGAAGATCTTATTGTTAAAAAATCTATGAGAGGAACTGGTTTAGGTAGTGCATTATACAAAGAAGTATTAAAATACGCTAAATCAAAAGGAGTACGAAGAGTAGAGTGGGTTGTTTTGGATTGGAATACTCCTGCTATTGATTTTTATGAAAAAAGCGGAGCAAAGCTTTTAAAAGATTGGTACTTGGTTCAAATGGATCAGGATGGGGTTAATAAATTTGTATCAGAATCATAATGCTTTCAAAATAACATCATCTAATTTATTATTATTAAAGAAACACTTGGTTAATGAGAGTTTTTAAATTCGGAGGTGCATCTGTAAAGGATGCTAATGGGGTAAAAAATGTACTCAATGTACTAGAGAAAACAGGGTTTTCTAATCTAGTTATTGTTATATCTGCAATGGGAAAAACAACCAATGCTTTAGAACATATTGTTGAATTATATATTAACAATAGTAAAGAACTCAAAACATCACTTCAGGATCTGGAGATCTATCATAACGAAATTCTAGAAACACTTTTTGAAAACAAACAACATCCTGTTTTTAATAGAATTGAAGGACTTTTACTAGACATGCAAACAACATTGAATAGAAATAAGTCAACTCAATATGATTATGTCTATGACCAAATAGTAAGCTATGGAGAGTTAATTTCAACAACTATTGTAAGCGAGTACCTAAATCACAAAGGATATCAAAATGAGTGGTTAGATGCACGTGATTTTATTAAAACAGATACGATTTATAGAGACGCCGAAGTACATTGGGAAACTACCCAAGACTTGATACTCCAAAAGATTAATAAAAATAGCCTTAGTATTACTCAGGGGTTTATTGGATCTGATGAGAATAATTTCACTACTACTTTGGGTAGGGAAGGGAGTGATTACACCGCCGGGATTTTAGCATATTGTTTAAGTGCAGATAGTGTAAGTATCTGGAAAGATGTGCCTGGTGTCCTTAATGCAGATCCCAGGGTATTTGATAAAACTCAATTATTGTCTCACATTTCTTATGAAGAAGCTATAGAACTTGCTTTTTATGGAGCATCTGTAATTCATCCAAAAACGATTCAACCTTTACAGCGCAAAGAAATACCACTATATGTTAAATCGTTTCTTAACCCTGTTGATCAAGGGACTTCTGTAAAGAAGGGGCAACCATTAGATCCTCATTTGCCTTGTTATATTGTAAAGAAAAATCAGGTTTTAGTCTCACTTTCTTCTTTGGATTTTTCATTTATTGTTGAAAATAATATTAGTGAAATCTTTAGCCTTTTTCATCAATATCATATAAAAGTAGATCTTATTCAAAATTCTGCAATTAGCTTTTCGGTATGTCTTGACGATAAGTTTGATCATTTTGAAAAACTTTTAGGTAAACTTAAAGCAAAATTTAAAGTTACTTATAATACAAATGTGTCCTTATTTACGATTAGACACTTTACAAATGAAGCTATTACCTCTTTAGAAAAAAATAAAGATATTTTGCTAAAACAAATAACCAGAGAGACTTATCAAATGGTATCCCGAGATTAGTGATATCAATTCAAGGATTTTGCTATATTTGCAGTTAGCACAAATTGTATTTAATGCCTATAGTCACAGCAAGAGAAGTAGCCGCAGGGCTCAAAATGGATAAACTTGGTTTTATAGGCACCTTTATTGGTTGGGTGCTTCTTAAGGTTACCCGAATATCAAAAATAAATCGACAGTATGATAAACTTAGCCATTTAGAAGGGCTAGAGTATATAAGTAAGACCCTTGACTTATATGGAGTTACTTTTGAAATTCCGGCAGAAGATTTAAAACGATTACCCAAAGAAGGTCCATTTATTACATTATCAAATCATCCACTAGGAGGACTTGATGGCGGAGTATTACTAAAATTAATGGTAGAGCATCGTTCTGATTATAAAATTATTGCAAATTTTTTGTTACATAGTTTTAAACCATTAGAACCTTATGTTATGCCTGTCAATCCTTTTGAGGATAGAAAAGAAGCAAAGTCTAGTCATAAAGGAATCAAAGAGGCTATTTTACATCTTAGAGAGGGCAAACCACTAGGTATTTTTCCGGCAGGAGAAGTATCTACTTTTAAAGAAGGTAAGAATTATGTAGACAAGCCTTGGGAACCGAGTGCGATGAGATTGGTTCAAAAAGCAAAGGTTCCTGTAATCCCTATATATTTTCATGCTCGTAATAGCAGGCTTTTTTATCGTTTGGCATCTGTAAGTAGTATCTTACAAACAGCCAAATTACCGAGTGAACTTTTTTCTCAGGAAAATAAAGTAATTAAAGTACGGATTGGTAACCCGGTATCAGTAAAGGATCAAGAGGAACATACTGATCTTGAAGATTTTACGAATTTCTTGCGAAAGAAAACGTATATGCTAGCAAATCCTTTTGAAAAAAAGACATTAAGAGAATCGATTCCTCAAAATTTAAAATTACCAAAATCACCTAAAGAAATAGCTGTTGAAGGAAATATCAATGCAATAGAAGTAGAGTTACAATATTGTAGAGATCATGATAAGCGATTATTGATTAGTAAGAATTATGAAGTTTTTCTGGCAAAGAAAAAGCATATCCCAAATGTGGTTCATGAAATAGGAAGGCTTAGAGAGATTACATTTAGAGAAATTGGAGAAGGTACTAATAATTCGTTAGATCTGGACCCTTTTGATGAATATTACCATCATATGTTTTTATGGGATAACCAAGCCAAAAAAATGGCTGGAGCATATCGTATGGGTATGGGTTCAGAGATTTATGCTAACCGTGGTATTGATGGGTTTTACCTTCAGGATTTATTTAGATTTGAACCAGAATTACATAAAATGATGAATGAATCTATCGAGATGGGTAGAGCTTTTATTATTAAAGAATACCAACAACGTCCTATGCCATTATTTTTACTTTGGAAAGGTATAGTACATTGTACACTTCGTTTTCCAGAGCATAAGTATCTTATAGGTGGAGTTAGTATTAGTAATAAATTCAGTAATTTTTCTAAATCTCTGATGATAGAGTTTATGAAATCGCATTATTATGATCCTTATGTAGCACAATATGTTAGACCTAAAAAGGAATTTAAGGTAAAGCTAAAAGATGCTGATAAAGATTTCGTTTTTGATGAAAGTAAAAGTGATCTCAATAAATTTGATAAAATTATCGACGAAGTAGAACCAGGAAGTCTTCGTATTCCGGTTTTAATTAAAAAATATATTAAGCAAAATGCTAAAGTAGTAGCGTTTAATGTTGATCCGTTATTTAATAATGCGGTTGATGGTTTGATGTATATTCGTATCGCCGATCTCCCCGATAGCACTGTAAAACCTGTTATGGAAGAATTTCAGGCAGAATTAGAACAGAAGTATTTTAAAAACGGTGATAAATAAAATTCTCATTATCATATATTATTTTTAAGATTCGATTTTCTTGATAACTTTTTCTCCTTTAGTCTTTAAAAAAAGCAAAAATTAAAGTAACTTCAGTAGTGTTTCGAATTGACTTAATTTGCTAGGTTATGGTTATTGAATACGTATATTTTGCTATTGCCCTTGTTGGGATTTTATTCTTCTTCTATGTAATGCGTAGGATTTTTAGATGGTTGCAAAAGAAGGCTAGTGCACTAGAGACCAATATTTTTTTTAGTAGTAATAAAGCTATTCAATTTTTTAAGTTTATCACTCCAAGAAGAGAACGGCATATTCTCAAGATTGTAATTAGGTTATTTAGAATAACTGTCAGTATTGCCTTTTTGATTTTATATCTTCCTTTTATGTTCAGTTTGGTTCCACAAACCAAAGTATATGCAGATACTGTTTTAGGATATATAAAAAAACCATTATTATTTCTGTATGATGGCATTATTGGGTTTATTCCTAATTTGTTTTTTATCGTTGTTATTTTCTTTATTACTAAATATTTACTTCGCTTTTTGAAGTATGTAACCAATGAATTGGAACAAGAGGCGGTTAGATTAGAGGGATTTCATGCAGATTGGGCACGCCCAACATTTAATCTTCTAAGAGTTATTATTATTGCTTTTGCGGTAATTATAATTTTCCCATATATACCAGGCTCAGATTCTCCAGCATTTAAAGGAGTATCTATCTTCTTCGGGGTGTTATTTTCTTTGGGATCTACCTCTGCTATTTCTAATATTGTAGCAGGTATTGTAATTACATATATG
The DNA here is from genome assembly GCF_900299525.1 of Aquimarina sp. Aq78. Classification (GTDB taxonomy): domain Bacteria; phylum Bacteroidota; class Bacteroidia; order Flavobacteriales; family Flavobacteriaceae; genus Aquimarina. The sequence continues at coordinate 10,714 of NZ_OMKA01000036.1, forward strand.
CGACCATTTAAAGTAGGAGATCGCGTGCAAATAGGAGAGACCATTGGAGATATCACAGATCGGAGCCTATTGGTAACACGAGTAAAAACTATTAAAAATTTAGATATTACTATTCCCAATTCGTCTATTTTGGGAAACCACATTGTTAATTTTAGTAAAAATGCTATTGATGATGTTGGAATTATATTACATACTTCGGTTACTATTGGATATGATGTCTCAAGTAATAATGTATTGAAAGCTTTGGTCGAAGGGGCAAAAAAAACAGACTTGATTTTACCAGATCCTTCACCATTTGTCTTGATTAAAAGCCTTGATGATTTTTATGTAAGCTATGAAATTAATGCATACACCAAAAATCCCGAAAAATCAACATTGATTTATTCGATGCTACATGAGAATTTAAAGAATGAACTTCATCATGCCGAAATCGAAATATTGTCACCTCATTATCAGGCGATAAGAGATGGGAATGTATTGACTGTACCACCAGAGAATGTTCCCGATAATTATATAAAACCTGGATTTAAGGTAGAAAAATAGTGGATTTTTATTTTTCTAATCGTAAGTAGAATATAAAAATATTTTTTAAACATGATTTATGTTATCTAAGAAGGTTTTATAAATGAAAACCGCACAAAAATTAATTTTTGTGCGATCTTTTTTAGTTATTCAGACAAATACAACCTTCAAGATGCTTGTTTAGGAAATCTTATCAGGACCCAGGTTGTATTTATTTAGATACTGTTTTCAGTATATTTTTTTCTACAAAATCTTTGCAATATTCTTTAATCTGATTTCTGGTTTTTGTAAATGCAGTATGAATTTCTTCTTCTGTACCTTCTACTTTTGATGGGTCAAAGAAATTATAGTGTAATCTTTCTGCCTTACCAGGAAAGAAAGGACATCTTTCTTTGGCATTATCGCATACAGTAATAATGTAATCAAATTGCACATCTAGATATTCATCGAGATTATTAGAAGTATGAGTAGAGATATCAATGCTATCTTCCTTCATAATAGCTATTGCTCTGGGATTTACTCCATGTGTTTCTACTCCCGCACTATAAATAGTTGCGTTGTCTTTGGCAAAGTGTTTTAAATACCCTTCTGCCATTTGACTTCTACAAGAATTACCTGTGCATAATACTAAAATATTCATAAGCGTTTTGTTTTTAATTATCCCCTTTTTTGAAGAGAATTTGTGGTGTTTATTGTGGTTATATTATTATTTTACTTCTTCGTTCTAAAAGAGTGTTATCGTGCCAGATATTATCTAATTTCGCCACTTTTTCTCTATATCCTATTTCTCTAAATCCTAAAGATTTATGTAAATCAATACTTGCATTGTTATTTCTAAATATGCCTGCTTGTAAGGTCCAGAATCCAGCCTTTTCGCTTTCCTCAATTAATTTGGACAAAAGTAATTTGCCTATACCCAAACTTCTATATTTTGATGTTATATAAATGCTAACTTCTGCTACTCCTTTATATACTTCTCTTTTTGAGGTAGGGGATAAGGCCGCCCAACCTGCAATAGTATTTTTAGAGATTGCCTTAATTCTACACGATTTTATATGCGAAACATCCCATGTTTCCCATGTAGGGACTTGGGTTTCAAAAGTGGCAATTCCTGTATCCATTCCTTCTTTATAGATTGCAGAGATTACAGGCCAATCCTTTTGGGTAAAATATGCTATTTTTAATGTAGAGTCCATCTAGCAACAACCACTACCCGGAGCGCAAGAATCAGCTTCTGTAGCATTATTTTCTGTAATTCCACAAGCTTCTTTTGCTTTACAGTCTGTGGGGTTTACAGTAAGTTTAAGTATCAATTGATCATTTTTGATTTCAAAATCTGCAATGTGTAATTGTGCAGTATGAAACATAGCATTTCCATATTCTATTTTTGCTACCGCATCCATTTCATAAGATTTCATCTTTCCTACCTTTCTTAATATCCCCAGAGCTTTATAAGTACTCATATACTCTGATTTACCTAATTCACCTGGGCTCTCCCATAGTTGAATAATAGTCTCTTTCCAGAAATCGGTACCAGCACCACAATCTACAGAATCTACGGTAATATGTTTTACTTCGGTGATGTGGTAATTAGTTCCTACCAACATTCCCGGGCCATATTCGAATAGTAATGATTTATCTTGATGTTCTGCTAATAGTGATATAAAATCTGATGTATTCATAATTTTTAGTAATTAATATATTTAACAACAATTCTTTTTGGTTGTATTAAAAAACGAGTTTAGATTTTTTTGCAAAATAGTCCATCGATCGATATCGATACAGTAACACATGCTTTTGCCTTCGATTTCTCCCTTAAGTAATCCAATGCTTTTTAGTTCTTTAAGGTGTTGGGATATTGTAGCTTGTGCTAAGCCTATTTCTTCAACCAAATCATTACATATACAAGCGTTTTGTTTGCTGATATATTGAAGAATAGCAATACGTGCGGGATGCCCTAGTATTTTGAAGAACTGTGCCAATTCATTTTGTTGTTGATCGAATATTTGCGTCTTAGTAATTCCCATAATCAGTATTATAATATCGCAATATTACGATAACAAAATGAAATAAAAAAGCCAGAAGTTAAAATTTCCAGCTTTTATTATTAGAACCAAGGCTTTCTACCAACCTGATATGTTTGATAAAACTCTTCATCAGATTTTGTTAAATACATAATACCTTCTACAAGACCAATAATTGATGGAACGTAAATAGTTAATATTCCTATGCCTAAACACATTAGAGGAAATGAGATTAAAGTTATTCCCAGTAGAATAAAACCTTCTTTTTGATATCCTAAAATGAATTTATGAACTCCAAGCCATCCTAAAAAAATAGCTAAAATACCTGCAAGAACTTTTTTATTATCCGTAGAATTAACAAATTCCTTAGCCTCTTCTGCAAAATCACTGGCCGCTTCTTTAGCATCACTAGCAAATTCTTTTGCAGCTTCTGCCGCTTCTTCTGCTCCTTTTTTTATATCGTCCCCTAGGTTGTTGTTTTCTTCACTCATGTTGTTAAAATGATTTATTAGTTTGGAGAAAATTACAAAAAAATATCAATTAAAAATCAGAAGATTAACAAGAATGTTTGTAAGCACAAATTATTAGTATATAGGATAGCTATAGTACGGTGTATTTTGATAAGTCATATTTATTGCTATATTTGGTATAACAACTTTGAATAAAAAAACAAATACTAACCTTTTAAATTTGAAAACTATGATATGGGGAATCTCATTAATCGTTTTAAGTATTCTTGCAGTACCATCATTACTATTATCTAAAAAACCAAATGCAAAAGAGCTTTTAGAAAAAATCGAACCTTATCAGGGTTGGATTGGATTTATATTTTGTATTTGGGGTATCTGGGGTATTATTTCTGCAATTTTAAATCTGGGATGGCTTACAACATATCCTATTTGGTGGATAACCTTGTTAGCAGGGAATATTGTTTCTGCAACATTAGGATTTATGCTTGGATTTGGTCTCATCAGTAAATATTTTTTATCCAAAAGTGAAGAGGCAAAAGAAAAAGCAAATCGCCTTAGAGAGAAATTAGCTCCCAAACAAGGTAAGCTAGGTATCATAGGAATAATAGTGGGCTGCTGGATGATTGTAGCATCTCTTTTATTCTTTATGTAATATTCTAAATGAAATTATATATAAAAAAAGGTTGGCTATATAGCCAACCTTTTTTTAATGAGGTTTTATAAGAATGCTTTATCGACTGGTTCCCAAAGCTCAATTTTATTACCTTCTGGATCTACAATCCATCCAAATTTACCGTATTCATATTCTTCTACTTTATCAATAACAGTTACCCCTTCACTTTTAAGAACTTCGAGAAGTTCAGTTAGATTTTCTACCCTGAAATTCATCATAAACTCTTTCTTGCTTGGTGCAAAGTAGGTAGTGTCGTCTTTAAAGGGACTCCATTGTGTAGAGCAATCATTGCCTTCTTTATCTTTCCACCAGAATGTACAGCCATAATCATCTGTATTAAAACCCAGGTGATCCCTGTACCAATCTTTTGTTTTTTTTGGATCAGCTGTTTTAAAAAATATGCCTCCTATTCCTGTTACTCGTTTCATAGTTATATTGTTATTTGTTTTTTACTTTAGATTCATACATGGTAATCCATTCCTGCGGAGTCATTTTGGTTGATAGTTCGCCGATCAATTCCATCGGAATCTGATCTATTTTTTTGAAACGAATACAACTTTTGCCCATATCTAACTTTGTTTTTACATACTTAGGATATTCGCCCACAAACCAGTCCATTAATTCTGGATTTGCATAAATACCACTATGATACACTGCTATAAAGTTCTTTTGAGAAGCAATATTCATGAATGGTAATGGTAGTTTAGGATCACAATGATATCCATTAGGATATAGCTCATGAGGTACAACGTAACCAATCATTTTATAACTGATCACTTCAGAAAAGCCTTTGGGAAGATTTTCTTTAATCACCTTTCTAAGGTTTTGCATAACCTCTTTTCTTTCTTCAGGAATAACATCGATATATTCATCTGGTGTTTTAGCTTCGTATTGCATGTATTTTGATTTTTTAGTTACTTCTTATAGGTTTACGTTGAAGGATCAACGCAGAAATTAATGAAATGATAAACCCAACAATCATGACCGTTGCAAACATTAAAAAGAAGCTCATAAACCTGTTAGAAAATAACTCTTTTTGAGCTTCTAACTCGGCCAATTTAATTTTAAGTTCGGCTTCTGGGAGAGAACTTTTCATTTGTTCAACATAATACGAATAGTATTCTGCCATAAAATCCGGATTAATGTATTTTATATAAATTACATCTAATATCCCAAATGCCAAAGCGGCAATAAGAGTGATAAGTATACCTATCAATAATGCTTTTCCAAAAGAAACAATACCATTATTTTCTTTATCTCGATACTGTTTAATGCCAAGAAAGACAAAAAGTAGTGATATTATAATACCAGCATACCCAATTACTTCTTGAATAGAATAATCCAGGTTTTTCCCTAAAAACCATCCTGCAAGCGCTAACAGACATATAGAAATGGCGCTTCGTAATCCATAACGTATAATTGTATTTTTCATTGATTTATATGTGTTTATTGTTAGTCTCAAAAGTAAATTTAGACTAATAAATAGCATTCATACTAAAGTATGAAATTTACAATATATAGGGTTGAAATGCCCTAAAGAGGTATAATTTGTAGTTCTTTTGCAATTTGTATAGCCTGGGTACGACGTTTTGCATCTAGTTTTACCAGCATATTAGAAACATGAGTTTTTATAGTACTTTCCGAAACAAAGAGTTTTTCGGCTATCTCCTTATTTGATAATCCCATAGCAATCTGGCATAATACTTCATATTCTCGTTTACTTAACCCCAGTTCTTCAATCTTTTGATAATCTATTTCCTGTGCAGGATTTTTCTTTTTGTGTAAGACTCTTTTATTTATAACTATGCCAATTACAAAAAAAATAACAGCAATTATGGCAATTACAGTTTCTATTGATGTATCACCTGCAATAACAGTATATTTACTTAACTGAAAAAGAGCTAGTATTGCTAAGACTAAAGCGGCAAAAGTAAAAATTGTTTTCCTCACTCTATAAATGTAGTAAAACTGAAATTTAATTTGAAAGCAAATCAATTTCTTGTTGAAGGTTTTGTTTTGCATTAGCTTCAAACCTTTTATAGAAGTGTTCAGATTTAAAGATAGCTGGCATATTTATAAAATGATTTAAAACTTTGATTCTTCCTTTGTTATACATAAAATCAGGATAGTATTTATATTCTTTCCTTACGTTTTTGTAATACACCTCATAGTTTTTCCAATCATTTCCTAATATAGAGAGATCTGCATCAGTAAAATAGTTTACATCACTATTTTCTGAAACATGATGTCCTTTAGTGGCTAAGATGATTTCTTCACAGAGGTGACTTTGATGTTCATCAATTGATAAAGAATGTAGTATCTCTGTCGCTTTTTTTGCGCTTTGTTCCTCATTATCCTGTTTTAGTACATTATAGATATAATCATGATAAAACAGAGCAAATAAAACCATATCCCAATCTTTGATTTGGTTTTTGACTTCAACCAAATTATGATAAAGGTGCTCTAGATGTGACAGATTATGATAGTATCTGTTCTTTTTACCATGATATTTTACGATATCGTCCCATAAGGATTCTATATAATCAGTATCCTTTATGTAGTTGGATAGTAACGTTATGAATACTTCTTTTAACAAAACTCTGCTTTAATTTTATCAACTATTGTCTGTGCTAATTTCTCTTTAGATTCTACAGTCCAACCTGCAACATGTGGACTTAAGATTACGTTATTCATTTTAAGGAGTTCTTTAAATTCTTTTGGCATATCTTTTTCTGAGGTAAATAAATTCTCAAAAGATGACTTTTCATATTCCAAAACATCTAATCCTGCTCCTAATATTTTTCCTTCTTCTATACTTTTGACCAAATCCTCGGTAACTACACTTTTTCCTCGAGCAGTATTGATGAACCAAAATGGTTTTTTGAATTTATTGATGAACGTGTTATTGATCATTCCTATAGTCTCTGGAGTTTCTGGAGTGTGTAGGCTTAAAACATCGGTTTTTTCAAAGAATTCATCAAGGTCTACTTGTGTTGCATCGCTGTTTTCTACATCATCTTTAATATCATAGCAAATAACTTCGACAGCAAAACCACGTAATTTTTTTGCAAAGGCTCTACCCATATTTCCATATCCAATAATACCCACAGTTTTTCCATCAAGTTCTACGCCTCGATGCTCTTCGCGAAACCATTGTCCGTTTCGTACACTTTGGTCTCCATTATTTAATTTATTAAATAACGATAATATCATTCCTAGTGCATGCTCACCCACTGCATTGCGATTCCCTTCTGGTGCGTTAAATAGTTTGATCCCTAATTTCTTTGCATATTCGATATCGATATTTTCTAATCCAGCACCTACACGTCCTATAAATTTTAAGTTTTTGGCTTTATCCAAAAAAGTTTTGTCAATGGTAAATCGGCTTCTTATGATAATTCCATTATAACTATGAATTTTGGATTGGATTTCTTCTTTTGTAGAAATGTAATCTTCATCATTTTGAAAACTAACTTGTTTGAGTTGACTTAAAAGCAGAGGATGGTTTGTATCTAGGTGAAGTATTTTCATATATTTTGTATAGATCATCAAAATTAGTTAATAAAAGATTAGATACAGTATCTTTGATAATAATCAAACCATATTTTAAGAGTATTTAACTTGAAAATAAAAAAAAATATACTTCTATTTCTTTCGTTTGTAAGTATTACAACACTTTTCTCACAAGGGGTTGATACTACTTTGGTGCGTCTTAAATCTGTATTAGATGCCTCTATAGAAGATACAACTAAGATAAAGGCCATGCTTGATCTTGGTAAATACCAGTTAAAGCGAGATTTTAGTTTGGCAGAAGACTATTTTGATCAAGGATTGACATTACTCGAAAATAAAACGGAAGACCATTATCAAAAGTTTAGAACGGCATTGTATGTACAATTGGGTGTAGTGCACCGAAGAAAGGCAGAGTACCCAAAAGCGATTGAATATTATGTAGAAGCATTAAAGTATTATGAGCAAAATAACAATGTTTCAAAAATAGCCGATGTATATCATAACATGGCCTTGGTATATCGCTATCAAAAAGAACATCGAAGAGCTATAGAAAACTATAAAAAAGCAATAGTTCTAAAAGAAAAAGTGAAAGATACGTTTGGGATAGGAGCTGGATACAATATGCTAGGAGTTTCTTATCGACAAAATAAACAACAGGATTCGGCTTTAATTTGCTATCAAAAAGCAGAAGAAATGTTTACTACGATCAATAGCAAAGAAGATCTGCATGGAGTATACGGTAACATGGCGGTTTTGTATTCAAGACAAGGGAGGTATGATCTATCTACACCATTAAAAAAAGCTAACCTAGCATATTATAAAGAAATAGGAAAACGACTTTCCATTTGTGTAGAGTACTTCAACCTAGCCCATGATTATATGAAACTTAAAAATTGGGAACAGTCGTTGAAGTATGCAGACTCCTCCTTACAGGTTGCATTGGATGAAGGTTTCAAAGAACGAATTGCAGTTTCATATAGACGTAAAAGCTATTTGTACGCCAAAATAGAAAACTATAAAGATGCACATGAAAATTATCGCATTTATAAAAAATACAACGATACGATCTTTAATATTCAGAATGCTAAAAAAATGCAAGCCCTTGAATTGAATTATCAGTTTGAAAAAGAAAAACAAGCAGATAGTTTAAAGTTTGCTCAACAAAAGCGTGAAGTTGAATTGATAGCCGAAACTGAAGCTTCAAAAAAAAGATGGTATTTTATTTTACTTTTGGTTTCTGTTGTTGGTGCAATCATAATCGGATATTTGGTTAGACGTAATTATATCCAGAGGTCAAAAATGACTCAAATAGAATTTGAAAATCAAAAAACAATATTAGATCAACAAATCAAAGCTAAAGAAGAAAATATAAAACATCTTATTGCAGATAACAGTATGCGCTTGGCATTTAAAGAAGAATTACTAAATAAGATAAAGAGTGAAATTATTGACGGAGACCCTGAGAATATGATTATAGCGTTAAACTCTTTAACGACACAATTGCTAAGACAAATTTCTACCGAAGGAAAACTCTCAGGACTTCAGGAAAAGATTGATGATGTAAATCAGAATTTTGATGATACATTAAAAAAAATATACCCAGATCTTACCAAAGGTGAACGCGAGGTATGCGCATTATTACGACTCAATTTATCAATCAAAGAAATTATGACCATTCGCGATGTATCTTCAGACTCAGTAAAATCTATGAGACGAAGAATTCGTAAAAAAATGAATGTTCCATCAGATATAGAGCTTGAAAAATTTATTCGTGATTTGGCGTAAACTTCTTATACGTAGCCTTACGTATTTTAGGGCTGAAAAGGCCTTTGACACATTTTGACACCTGGATATTTTGGAACAGATTGAGCTTGTAAATACTATTGTATAAAATCTTTTTATATGATAGAATCATTACTTGTATTTACTTTTCTAGATGTTATCGTAATAGCATTCATTGTGACATTGATCATTATCGGATATTTACAACTTACAATTCATAAGTATCGATTAAAGATGAAACAAGTGAAGCAAGAGTGTTTATTGCTCAATCAAAAGCTAGCCATTAAAGAAGAAAAAATTAAGGAGCTTTTGTCTTACAAAAACAAACAATTGTCTTTGAATGAAGAAATACTAAATAAACTAAAGAATGAAATTAATGCAACAGATCCATCGAGTGAAGCACAAAAGTTATGTTTGTCAAGTGCGCAATTACAATTTCAGGTAGCATATGAAAAGAGATTGGTAGGGGCACCTCAAAAAACAAAAGATATCAATCATAGTTTTGAGAGCAAATTAGAAATATTATATCCCGAGCTTACTCTTTATGAACGTGAAGTATGCACTCTGTTTTCACTCCGATTATCTGCCAAAGAGATCATGAAAATTCGAAATTTATCTCTGGATACTATCCAATTACTACGGGAACAAATTCGGGAAAAAATGAGTATCCCTCAAGGAATCAAACTCGAAAAATTTATCCAGGAATTGGCTTAGACTTTACGAAATCATTCTCTAAAGTTTATTGAGTAAGTACCCCAAACCTCACCACTCATTTCTACTAAAATGACACCTTTTGACACCGCTAAAATTACCTTAAAACAATAGGTTTAGACTATTTTTGGGGCGCTACACCTAATAAACCCCAGAATATGAAAAAACTATTACTCTTCGTTTTTACGCTTTTTTTATTCCCAATGATTTCAAATGCCCAAACTGGAAATCAAATTGATGGATCTGCGATTACCCCGAATCAATCTAATGCCAGCAATACACCTTTTCCTTATGATGGTACTACCACTTTTACATCAGGGTCATTGTTAACTACTGGAGATTGGAACCTAGCTATAGGTCCCGGTGCAGGAGCGTCTTTAACGACTACTTCCAGAAATATTTTAATAGGGGGTATGGCAGGAGCTAAACTCACCAATCGAGATAATGTGGTGATTGGAGTATTTAGTGCAGATCAAACTACCAACACCCTTGAGAACATCTTTATCGGTAATTATGTAGCCAGAAATGTTACTGGAAATGAGAATGTGGTCATAGGCCATAGAGCAGGGCAGAGTTTAACATCAGCTCATGATAATACGTTAATTGGTGAGGAAGCAGGAAAGGATCTAACCGAAGGAGATGATAATGTATTTGTGGGTGAAGATGCGGGGCGATCCACTACAACGGCCTCTAACAATACATTTATAGGTAATTCTGCAGGTTTGAGTAATACTACAGGAAGTGGAAATACTTTTGTTGGTGGAGGAAGCCCGTTTGCCGTGGAGAACGCGATTGAAGGATTTAGCCCCGTGTATTCGTTGATCAGTACAAACGACTCGCCGGGAGAGGATAATACAAATGGAGAAGGAAATACATTTATAGGCGCTGGAGCCGGGCAGGATAATACCGATGGTTATGCCAATACATTTTTAGGGTTTGATGCTGGAGCCAACAGTAATCATGCAGATGGAAATACATTTATTGGTTATGGAGCCGGATGGGATAATAATCGATTAAATAATTTTAATGATGCCAATCGAAACACCTATGTAGGAGCTATGGCAGGAGGTATCAATAGAACAGGTTCTGATAACGTGGGGATGGGTTGGAATGCCAACTTTACGGGTTGGGGAGCTAGTGGTCCTAGTGCAGGAAAAAATAATCGGAATACATTTATAGGAAATGCTGTTGACGTTTTTGGAGATGATCAGGTTATTATAGGTCACCAAGCTCGAGCAACTGGTAATAGAGGGTCAATTACTATTGGTTCATTAAGTAGTACCGCCAACTCATATGCTGCGGCAATAGGATATGATGTAGATGTAACTAACGCAAATACAATGGCATTAGGGGGAGATCAAACCACTAATCGCATGAGTGTTGGAATTGGTACAGTAGCTGCCAACCAAAATGCATCATTAGAACTAGCCGATACCGATAAAGGTTTTTTGGTGAATAGAGTGACCACCGCACAACGTATCGCTATGGAAACTGCAGCAGCGAATGGTAATCCCTTGGCTACTACTGAAGCAGGGATGATGGTGTATGATACCGATGTTTCTGCACTTTTTGTTTGGGATGGTACGCAATGGGTAAACACGACAATAGATACCAATACGGATACCGATGATCAAACGATAGATGAATTTCAATTAAATGGTGATAATCTTGAGTTATCCTTATTAGATGATGCAGAGGCTACTAAAACTGTTGATTTGTCTAAGTATTTGGATAATACAGATGCTCAGGATTTAGATTTATCAGGAAACACGTTGAGTCTAACCAATGATGTTACTACAGTCGATCTTTCGGGATATTTAGACAATACCGATACACAGGATTTGACTTCAGCAAGTTTAAGTGGAACTAATCTAACAATTGCCATAGAGAATGGTGCTTCAGTATCGGTAGATTTAGCACCTGTACTTTCTTCGTTAACATCAGATCTTGGTGATGCACAAAGTGAAATTGTTGATTTGCGAACCGAAAATACGGCACAACAAGTGCTTATTGATGATTTGATTACTCGCATAGAAGCTTTGGAGAACAATGTTGTTGGTGAAATTAATAAAAGTAATACACCAATATTGTATCAAAATATCCCAAACCCGTTTAACAGGACATCTTCGATTAAGTATTATTTACCAGAAGGGATCACAAATGCTTCGGTTATATTTAGTAATTCGATTGGACAGTTGGTCTCTACAGTTGCTATTAAACAAAGCGGAGATGGAGAGTTAAATATCAACAGCGATGGATTAGCTTCTGGCACGTATTTTTATACTTTGTATGTTGGAAGTCGAAAAATTGATACCAAAAAGATGGTGATAGAATAATTTATTGCGGCAAAATTACATACGTACTCCCACGTATTTTGTTGTTAAACAGTATAATGCCACTGTTAATATTATGTTAGGTGAAATGAAAAACCATATCTTTGCGGCCAAAGATCTTTCAAAGCCCCTTATATGAAAAGACAACTACCCTTTGTTTTAATACTTTTTTTATTCACTTTTGTCATCTATGCACAAGACGGAAATGAGGTACTTGGTACTAATGCAGCTATAGGCATAACAACCGGAGATTTTAATACTGTGGTTGGTGACTCTGCGGCTCATTTTTTAGCCAGTTCTTCTAGAAACACTTTACTTGGGTATAGAGCAGGCAGGTCTATAAATTTTAATACCACTTCGACCGCAAATGATAATGTTTTTATAGGGAATGATGCCGGGTATAATAATGTTACAGGAGATGAGAATGTTTTTATTGGATCTTTTGCTGGTCTTAACACAACTACCGGAAATGAAAATGTCTATATTGGTTTTAAAGCAGCGTACTTCAATGACGCTGGTAGAGACAATGTTGTTATTGGTACAGAGGCCGGGGGATATAGTTTTGGAAGTTCATTAGGAACAGATTTTGATTTTAGGGATAATGTTATTATTGGAAAGAGAGCTGGATATGAAATACAAGACGGAGATCGTAATGTTTTTATAGGAGAAGAATCTGGATATAATACTACAACCGCAGATGATAATGTTTTTATAGGATATAATTCTGGGCGTGCTAATACCATTGGAGAAGGAAATACATTTGTTGGCGGCCAAGCTGTAAACTCTTTAGATGGTGCGTTTAGTTTTTCTGGGTCCAGTGGAGAAGATAACACTACAGGAAATAATAACACTTTTATTGGAGGAGGAGCCGGAAGTGATAATGGTGCGGGAACCGAAAATACTTTTATTGGTACAGAAGCCGGAACCAGAAATGAACATGCAAATTTTAATACGTTTATTGGCTATCAGGCTGGTTCGCGAAATAATGTGAGTAATAGTACTACAAATGCCCAACGTAATACTTTTGTGGGTTGGCGCGCAGGAAGGCGAAATGAAGAAGGAGCTAATAATGTAGTGATGGGGTATAATGCAGGCTTCGATCAAGATGGAAGTAATAATAATGTAGTTATTGGATACGAAGCAAAAATTAATGGAAGTGCAGATCGATCAAATAATGTAATACTCGGGGCTAATGCTACTGTAGAAGGTAATTATATCGTGGCAATTGGAGCTGGAGCTACTTCGACGGTTAGTAATAGTATGGTGCTAGGAGGGATTACAACCGCAGACCGCTTAAGTGTGGGAATTGCGACTTCGACACCAAACCAAAATGCATCGCTAGAACTGGCAGATGTAGATAAAGGATTTTTGGTGAATAGAGTAACTACTGTACAACGTACTGCTATGGAAACTGCTGCGGCAAACGGTAATCCTTTGGCAGCAGCTGAAGCCGGAATGCTTGTATATGATACTGATCTTTCTTCTTTATTTGTATGGGATGGCACGCAATGGGTAAATTCGACCATAGATACAAATACTGATACCGATGATCAAACGATAGATGAATTTCAATTAAATGGTGATGATCTCGAATTATCCTTATTAGATGATGCAGAGGCTACTAAAACAGTAGATCTTTCAAAATACTTGGATAATACCGATGGTCAGGAACTTTCAATAGCAACAAATACGCTTAGTCTTTCTGGTGGAACCAATACAATTGATTTATCTAATTACCTTGATAATACAGATGCACAAGCGTTATCATTAACTACGAATACTTTGAGCATATCTGGTGATTCGGGCACTATAGATTTATCTGGATATTTGGATAATACGGATAGTCAAGAACTTTCTCTGGCTACGAATACGCTTAGTCTTTCTGGTGGAACAAATACTATTGATCTTTCTAATTACTTGGATAATACAGATCAACAGGACCTGGATTTATCAGGTAATATTTTGAGTCTAACTAATGATGGAAGTACAGTGGATTTATCAGGATATTTAGATAATACTGATGCACAAACATTAAGTTTTAGTGCAGGAAGCCTAAGCATTACTGGTGGTAATAGCATCGATCTTTCAATATTACAGGATGGAACAGGAACTGATAGCCAAAACCTTACTTCTGCTACGCTTACAAATAATGAATTAACGATTGCCATTCAAAATGGAAGTTCTGTTACCGTTGATCTTTCTACTATATTAACATCGCTTCAGGATGAAAATACTACACAGCAAGCAGAAATATCCGATCAGCAATCACAAATTACAGCTCAACAGGCACAAATTGATGATTTAATTAGTCGTATGGAGTCTCTAGAAAGTTGTGCTTGCAGTGATTCAGGTAATTCCAATAAAGGGAATACACCGATTTTATATCAAAATATTCCAAATCCGTTTAATGATACATCTTCTATTAAATATTATCTGCCAGACGGCATCAACAATGCTTCGGTTATATTTAGTAATTCGATTGGACAGTTGGTTTCTACAGTTGCTATTAAACAAAGCGGAAATGGAGAGTTGAATATCAATAGTGATGGATTGGCAACAGGTACATATTTCTATACTCTATATGTGGGAAGTCGAAAGATAGATACTAAAAAAATGGTGATAGAATAAATCTTTTTATTTCAATATGCTTTCAAAACGCGTTTGATAATCAAGCGGATTTTTACTTTTTGACTAAAAAAGGATAATGAATTTATTGTCGTATTTTTGAGAACAACCTGTCTACAAATGAAGTTAATATCTCTTGTTTTTCAATTGTTCTCTAAAAGCAAAGTTATATTATGTATTGTGTTAATACAGAGTATACTTTGTTATACCAAAACCTTTTCTCAATCACATAAAGTACAAGAAGATAGTCTTCAGGTCGAAAAATTACATATCAAAGCATTAGAAATAATTAATACCGATCCCACATCGGCAAGGAAATATTTAGAAGATGCATTAGATATATTAGACTCACGGCTTTTACAAAAGGACAAAGAAAATAATGGGTTTTTATTGAAAAAGTCACTTATTTTGGAGCGCTTAGCTTATTTTTTAAGAAGAGAAAATAAGTATAGTGCCGCTCTGAAATATCTTCAAGAGAGCTTGAAATTAAAAGAAATTGCAGGAGAAACCTTTACGTTATCATATACGTATTCCCAAATCGCCTGGCTTTGGATATATCAATCAGAATTTGAAAAAACTAAGGTCAATTTGGATTCGGCATATGCATTAAGCAAAAGATATGATAACATAAAAGAAAAAATAAGAACCTTAAGTCGATATGGTACCTTGTATCTAAATCTAAAAGAGTATGCAAAAGCAGAAGATCACCATCTTAGGGCAGTAAAACTTGCTGATTCTATTAATGATGTTGGGGCAATGGCGACAACAAATGCTAACTATGCAGATTTTTTAAGGCGTCAAAAAAAATATAAAGAAAACATACCTTATCTTAAGAAGTCCATGATAATGCATAAAAAGAATGATAATCAAATTGGATTAGAATCGGGATATTATGCTTTGGGACTCACTTATAGAAACTTGAAAAAACCATATGAGGCTATAAAAGCATATAAACAATCTATCGCAATGTCTAAAAAGCAAAAAAATGAAGCGATTATACATATGCGTTACTTGGGACTTAGTAAAAGCTATGAAGATGTTGAGGATTATAAAAATGCATTTTTATCTTATAAGCAATTTAATATTTTTCAAGAAAAAGGTAAAAATGAAATAAACTATCGAAAGATGGCTGATCTGGAATCTAGATATAAATATAAGCAACAACTCGCTTTGGATAGTCTTAAATTTGCACAAGAAAAAAGAGAAGTAACTTTATTAGCTGAAACCGAAGCTTCAAAGAAATGGTTGTATATGGTGTTGTTTCTTATAACTGCCATAGGTGCTATAGTAATAGGGGTATTGGTTCGTAGAAATTATCAAAATGGAGCTAGAATACTAAATGAAAAGCTTGAAAAAGAAAAAGCCCAAAAGGCATTACTAGATGCCAAAGTGAAAGCTGGTGAGGAAGAGACCAAACGATTAATTGCAGATAATAGTATGCGCCTGGAATTTAAACAAGAATTACTGGATCGATTAAAAAATGAAATAGCCCCAGAAGCTTCTGAAAAAAATCAAAAAGCAATTAACACCTTGACTTCAGAGTTACAAGTTCAGATCAAAACAGAAAGTAAATTATCGGGATTACAATCTAAAATTGATGAGGTGAACCAAGGATTTGATACCAAACTCATAAAATTATATCCATCTCTTACCAAAACTGAACGTGATATGTGTGCATTGCTTCGATTGAATTTATCAATCAAAGAAATCATGACTGTTCGTAATGCATCAATAGATTCAGTAAAATCTACAAGGTATCGTATTCGTAAAAAAATAGGGCTTTCTTCGGGAGAAGAATTAGAGAAGTTTATTCAGAATATTGCCTAGATAATTTTCTACGTACCCCTACGTATATTTGCTTAAAAACCAGGGATTGCCACTTTTTGCCACCGTTAAAATTATCTTAAAACCAGCGAATTATAGTATCATTGCACAAGAATAATGAATGCTCATAGTCTGAACAATCTATAGTAATTTTTTAAAGCCCCTTGTATGATTAAAAAACTACTCCTTGTTTTTTTAGTATGCCTTAATGGTTTCCTGTATGGTCAAGAAACCAACGTGCCTGATGATAATTTTGAGAGCTATCTAGAGACTCACGATGCAAATGGTAATACCGTTTTTGTTGGAGATGCTTCAAGTATGGGTAATGGAATTGCTGGTGATAATCAAGTAACAACTTCAAGAATTGTTATGGTTACTTCTTTAGATATCTCTTCTAAAATGATTTCAGATATTACAGGGATTGAGGACTTTACGGCTTTAGAAATACTAAACTTTTCTACTAATGGTGTTGGTAATTTCGACCTTTCCAACAATATCAATTTAAAAGAACTGTATTGTGCATCTAATGGAATGAGCGGTATAAATGTTACTGCCAATATAAATTTAGAAGTGCTGGATGCTTCAGGCAATTTTTATACTGCAGTAGATGTAAGTAGTAATATCAAGTTGAAAACCTTAAACCTAGCGAGTTCTGGAGCAACTTCTTTAAACCTTGGAAACATCAGTACTTTAGAGAAAATAGATGTGTCGAATAATAATTTAACGAACTTAGATATAAGTAATTTGTCTAGTTTAACAGATTTAAATTGTGATACTAATTACAATTTGAGAATTACAGATTTTAGTGCATCAACCGATTTAGTACACCTAAATTGTAATAACACCGATTTAAGAAGTTTAGATGTATCCAGTAATACATTATTAGAAACTCTAAAGATTGATTTTGTATCTGGTTTTGACGTAGATCTTTCTAATAATATAGTACTAACTAGTTTATCAGCTCAAAGTAGCGATTTAACCAGCCTAAATATAAAAAATGGAAACAATTCCAATATTACTTCATTTGATGTGAGATTCAATCAATTTAGTTGTATTCAGGTAGATGATCCTACGGCTAGTTATTTAAGCACTTGGCAAAAGGATAGTACAACGACTTTTAATCTAGATTGTAGTGTAACTAGCGTACCGGATATTAATTTTGAGTACTATTTAGAAAATCATGATGCCAATGGAAATGTAGTGGCAGTGGGTAACCCTTCTAGTTTAGGAAATGGTAAAGTAGATGATGGCTATGTGCTTACTTCAAGAATTGCAACAGTTACATCGTTAAATATTTCTTTTTTCTCTGTTGGGGATTTAACTGGGATTGAAGATTTTACAGCGTTAGAAATACTTAATTGTTCTAATAACGATTTCAATGACTTAGATCTTTCTAATCAACCAAACCTAAAAGAGTTGTATTGTCATAACGTATTTGTTTCAATTATAGACGTTTCGGCTAATCTTAACTTAGAAAAGTTAATTGTAAATGATGCAAATTGTACAACCTTAACGATAGGAGAAAACACTGTAATTACAGAACTTAATGCAAGTAATAATAAACTAACGGTACTTGATATTACAGATTTTACTACGCTAGAAATATTAGATTTTTCTAAGAATTATAATTTAGACATTGCAGATTTTAGTGCTTTAACCAATTTAGAGATTTTAAATTGTAGTGATACTGGTTTAAGAAGTATCGATTTATCAGCTAATACATTGCTAGAAGTATTAACAATGAATAATATGTCTGGTTTTGATGTAGATCTTTCTAGTAATGCAGCTTTAACAAGTTTTTCAGCTAGGGAGAGTGATTTAAGCAGCATAAATATCCAAAATGGAAATAATGCTAACATCACTAACTTTGATGCTAGATTAAATGATATAACCCTAAACTGTATTCAAGTTGATGACCCAATTGCTAGTTATTTAAGTAGTTGGGATAAAGATGCTACTACAGTTTTTAGTCTCGATTGTAGCGAAACCAATGTGCCCGATGATAATTTTGAAAATTACCTAGAAACCCATGATGCCACCGGAAATACAGTTCTCCTAGGAGATGCTAATAGCATGGGGAACGGAATTGCTAACGATAATACGGTATATACTTCAAGAATTGCTAACATTACCTCTTTGAATATTACTGATCGGGGTATTGCCGACTTAACTGGTATTGAAGATTTTGTGGCTTTACAAGATTTAAATTGTTACAATAATGGGCTCTCCAGTATCGATGTTTCAGAAAATCTCGCATTACTAACATTAAATATAAGTAGAAATAGCCTTACAGATCTTGATGTATCTAAAAACACGCTTTTAACAGAATTGCATGTAGCAAGAAATAGTCTTACAAGCCTAGATGTTTCTCAGAATATTGCTTTAATAACATTAGGTTGTAGTCAAAATCAGCTTAATGGATTGGATGTTACTAAAAACACGGCATTAAAAAACTTATATTGTTATACGAACCCATTAGGCAGTTTGGATGTCACACAAAATACTGTTTTAGAAAGCTTAGATTGTGTAGAAAGCCAACTCACAAGCCTGGATGTTTCTCGAAACCCAGAATTACAATATTTACAAGTTTACGATAATTTGCTAACAAGCCTAGATGTAAGCAAGAATGTAAAATTAATCGAACTCTATGTAGAATATAATCAAATTGCAAGTTTAGATGTATCAAAAAACACGGCCTTAGAAGATCTATCTTGTTTTTCAAATCAGTTAACCTATCTGAATATTAGAAATGGAAATAATACAAATTTAGACCATCGAGATTTTGATATCACCAATAATCCAGGACTTACCTGTGTTGCTGTAGATGACCCAACCTATGCTACTACCACTTTTACGAAAAAAGATGTACAAACTAGTTTCAGTACTTTTTGTAATACGACCTATGTGCCCGATGATAACTTTGAAACTTACCTAGAAACACATGATTCAATAGGAGGATTAGTAACTCTTGGAAACCCAACCAGTATGGGTAATGGGATTGCGAATGATGATTATGTAGGAACCGAGCAAATTCTAAACATAAAGAACTTAAATATCTCTAATCAAGGTATTACAGATCTTACAGGATTAGAAGCATTTATTGGTCTAGAAGAACTAAGAGCTTTTGGAAATACGGTTTCCAACCTAGATTTAACTGCTAATATAAATTTAATTGTAGCTGCTTGTTCAAATATGGGACTTACCACAATGGATGTTTCAGGATTAACCGCTCTTAAAACACTGGAACTAAATACGAATCAACTTTCAAGTATAGATGTTAGTTCTAATGTATCATTAGAAAACTTACGTATAATCAACAACCAACTTTCTGCTATTGATGTAGGTGCAAACAAGGGTTTACGAGATTTACGTATTCAAGGTAATAATTTGATATCACTAGATATCAGTGCTAATACTGTACTAAGATATTTAAGTTGTGTAGATAATGATTTAACCAATCTAGATGTTCAAAATAATGTATTAATAGAAAATCTTAGTTGTGGAGAGAATCAGTTTACTACAATAGATGTTAGTACGCTTATCAATCTAACCGATTTGTTTATCGAAAATACACCAACACTTACTTCTTTAGATGTATCCAGCAATTTGAATCTTGAGGATATAGGGGTAGATAATAACACCTCATTAACTTCTTTAGATTTAACTAATAACACTAAACTAATTGAAGTATACGCCAATAATACTTCGATAACAAAATTAGATTTTAGCAATAGTCCTGATTTGTATTATATAGAATGTCAAAACAATAATGCGTTAACCTTTTTAAATTTCAAAAGCGGAAATACAAGTGGTATTGATGAAATTTACGCAACAGGTAACCCTAATGTATCCTGTATCCAAGTAGATGACCCTACTGCTGTATATTTAGGTAGTTGGAATAAAGATGCTACAGCAAGTTTTGCTGAATATTGTGAGCTAACGTATGTGCCAAATGATAATTTCGAAGCCTTATTAGAAGGCAGAGGCTTTGGTAACGGAATAGCCAATGATAATTATGTATATACAGAATTAATAGCTGCGGAAACAGTACTAATAATCCAAGATAAAGACATTGTAGATCTTACTGGGATTGAAGATTTCGAATCGTTAGAAATATTTCTTTGTCGTAGATCAAATGTCGAAACTGTTGATATAAGTAATAACACGAAGTTAACACATGTAAACTTAGTAGATAATTCATTAACAGCACTTGATGTAAATACTAATGTATTACTACAAGAGGTGTATATTAATGGTAATTCTGCGTTAGGAACTGTGGATATTTCTACACTGGCAGAATTAACCACCTTCAATGTTTCAGATACAGGGATTAATACCATTGATGTATCTAACAACCCTTTAATAAGAGTACTTATATTAAATGATAATGAGTTTACTACATTAGATGTATCATCGTATCCAAATCTAGTTCAGGTATTAATTGCAAATAACAAATTAACTTCTTTAAATGTTGCTAATGGAAATAATACCAATTTTACCTGGTTTGATGCTTCTGGAAATCCAGATTTAACCTGTATTCAAGTAGATGATGTAAACGGAAATTTTAATCTCTGGACTAAAGATGCTACAGCCAATTATGCACATTATTGTGAGTTAACCAATGTACCCGATGATAATTTCGAAAACTATCTAGAAACCCATGATGCCAGTGGTAATACAGTTACTATTGGAAACGCTTTAAGTATGGGGAATGGAATAGCTAATGATAATCAGGTAGCAACTTCAAAAATAGAAATAGTCACTACATTAAATATTGAACACCAGGATATCGCTGACCTTACAGGAATTGAGGATTTTAAGGCATTAGAATCATTGAACTGTGATTATAATGAACTTACGTCGTTAGATTTAAGTAGTAATACCAATTTAAAAATTTTGGATGCCGCAGAAAATAATTTCATTTCCTTAGACTTAACTGGCTATACAGTATTAGAAGAAGTAGAATTGAGAGGTAACATCTTAGCCAATTTACAGGTTGATAATAATCCAAACTTAAAAAAACTAAGAATAGGTAAAAATGCGTTAACGACATTAGATGTAACTGCATGTATACAACTAGAAGAACTTCTTGTGCATCAAAACCTATTGGCATCTTTAGATGTAAGAAATGGAAACAATGCCTTAATTACAAATTTTGCAGCTACTGGCAACTCTGATCTAACCTGTATTGAGGTAGACGATGCATCTGCAGGATATTTAGCAACCTGGGATAAAGATGATACTGCTGGTTTTAGTGAAGATTGTATAACTCCCATAATCACTCTACTTGGTGATAACCCTCAAATAATTGAACTTGGTTCGGGATATACCGAGTTAGGAGCTACTGTTGATGCTGGCGTAACTAATTTGGTAATTGATATTTCTGATTTTGTAGATGTAGTTGGCATATACACCATTCGATACAATGCCACAGACAA
Organism: Aquimarina sp. Aq78; assembly: GCF_900299525.1. Taxonomy (GTDB): domain Bacteria; phylum Bacteroidota; class Bacteroidia; order Flavobacteriales; family Flavobacteriaceae; genus Aquimarina. The sequence continues at coordinate 32,629 of NZ_OMKA01000036.1, forward strand.
TGCAGGTAATATGGCAGAAGAAGTAATCAGAACTGTCGAAATAGTTGATAATTGTCCATTAAACAATGTATCAGCCAATAATTTTACCATTACAACTACCAGTGAAACATGTGCTGATAAAAATAATGGTACCATTGCTATTAGCGCAGAAACAGTACTGGATTATAGAACTACAATTAATGGGCAGGATTATAATTTTACTTCAGAAGTAACCATAAACAATCTACCTCCAGGAACATATCCTCTATGTATTACCATAGAAGGCTTTACTAGTTGTGAACAATGTTTTGAAATGGTTATTGAAGAGGCAGAGAGCTTAACAGGGAAAACAAAGCTACTTGCAGAAGCAGGAACTACAAAAGTAAATGTTGAAGTAACCACAGGTACTGCACCATATACTGTAAAAATCAATAACGAAATAGTAGGAGAGTATACAGTTAAGAACTTCATTCTAGAGGTACAACATGGAGATGAGTTAGAAGTGTCTTCAAACATAGATTGCGAAGGCAAATTATCTACCATAGTTAGCTTGTTTGATCAGGTAAGTATTACACCCAACCCAACGAAGGGAGATGTTACGCTTACCCTTCCCGGCACCCAATTACAAACCATAAATGTGTCGATGTATAATGCTTTAGGGGTTCAGGTTTCTTCGGGAACGTATATTATTACTTCGGGACAAGTGACATTACCTATGGAACAATTACCACATGGTATTTACTTTGTGTCGATTGATCATGGAGCTACGTTTAAAATTGTAAAACAATAAAGCGAAAACCTTCATTGCTATCATTTCAACTTAACTGGCCTAAACTTATTCGAAAGGCTCAATGTTAAAGAATAAAGAAATAAGAATTAAAAGTATGATGATATATAGCCTTAGTAAGAGACAGCTTAAAGAATCCAAATGTGACTTTCTAAAAAAACGGTGTCTTAATTATAAAGACACTTAAACACATAATAAATGGCCCTTAGAATGAAAAAATCAATGCTTATAGTTGCTTTGTTATCCTTTAGTATATCCATTTTTGCACAAAAAAAACCAAAGATTAAAGGAAATAGAATTATAAATGAAATCACCAAAAATATTCCTGAAACATTTAATACTGTCGAAATTGATGATGAATTAAAAGTAATTTTAAATCAAAGCGATCAAAGCGGGTATTATCTAAAAACCGATGAAAACCTAATCGATATTATTCAGTTTAAAATAGAAGATAGTATACTAAAAGTATATACCACTAATAGAATTGTGAGGAGCAGAAAGCTAGAAATTAGTTTGAATGTAAAAGAAATAGAGCATATTATACTTAAAAATAATGCTGAAGTAAAAAGTGACAAAAAATTGATTTCAGAAAAAATGTATATCAGTGGATATGGTTCGAGTTATTTGGATTTGAACGTAAAGGCAGATGATGTTAGAGTTACATTATACGATAAAGTGAGAGGGAAAATTAAAATCAAATCAGAAAATACTACAATTACTATGAATGGCAAAACAGATCTTAAAACCTATGTAGTTACAGATAAAATACAAGTTGCCATGACCAAAGCTACCGAATTAAATATGGATGGAGATGCAGATTATGCTTCTTTTGATGTTAAAGATTCATCAAAACTTAAAGCCAAGAAAATGAAAACTTCTTCTACAGATTTAAACACTTATAACTCTGCAGATGCATATGTATACGCTAAAAGAAATTTAGAGCTTTATGCGCAAGGAAAAAGTATAGTGTATGTATATGGTAATCCCGAATTAGATGTTAAAACCCTTACTGATCGGACTAAAATCATAAAAAAGTAATTAACACTGCATTAAATTATTTTTTATTACCAACTATAACTTGACTTGGCGTGGGAGGGTGTTTGATTTATCAGACATCCTCTTTTGCTTATAACCTGAGCTCGATGTAAGGCTTTAATTTTGAAAACCGTCAAATTGAGTGGTTTTTCATAATGAAATGGAGAAAAATTGTATCGAAATTAGGCTTTTGACGTAAATTTACTTGCCTTCGATAGTTCTGCTGAGTTTGGTCGAAGTGCAATTTTCTATCGAAAATCACTCTGACTGACGTAAATTTTGTTACATCGAACTCACGTTCTATTTCTGCAGTATTATTGATGCTTTTCTTTTTTAAAAACAATACATATGCCTCTTCTTCAGTATTTAAAGAAACAAAGAAGTAATTTCATCTGGGATTCTTGCAGGCCTTAGTGTTTTCTTATGTAAAAAACACCAGCTTGTCTTGGCAGAAACTAATACTTTTTGAGTAGTTGTGTTTATAATTTTAGTATGACGTTCACTCCTAACACCTCTATAATTATCAATCCAGGTTTGTAGTGTGATTTCATCATTTTCAAAAGCAGGATTATGATATTCTATATAATGATTAAGAACTACCCAAACGTATGTATTCCTAATATTCTCATTGGTTCTGGATTCCCAATGTTTTTTGGCAACATCTTGTACCCATTGTAGATACACTACATTATTTACATGATCCATATCATCTATTGCTGATTTCGGAACTGTAAAACGGAATTCAAAGATTTCGGATTTCATGAATAGGAGAGTTGAATAGATTAAAAGTACAACTATTTTAAAATTTGAGAGAGAATTTGTGATCTAAAACCCTAAAATTAGTTTTGCGATATAAAAGAATAAGAAAATCCCGAAAATATCATTACTGGTTGTAATAAAAGGACCTGTGGCAATTGCAGGATCAATACCTCTTTTATCAAGAATAATTGGTACAAAAGTACCGATAAGTGCCGCTACGATAATAACACTCATAAGTGCTGCTGCTATTGTTAAGCTAAATGAGATTTCATACTTCATAATAAAACCAAAAAGAATAATAAGCAGCGCCAATGCAGCACCATTAATTAAGCTAAGACTTACTTCTTTCAGTAGTCGATTTAGCAAGCTTCCTTTTACTACATTATTTGCCAATCCCTGTACTATAATTGCAGAAGATTGCACACCTACGTTTCCTGCCATCGCAGCAATTAGTGGTGTGTAGAAAAATAGATCTCTAATTCTTGGATTGGTCATTACACCTTCAAAGCCCTGCATGATGAATACACTTCCTAATCCTCCAAAAAGGCCTAAAATCAACCAGGGTAACCGTGCTCTGGTAAGTTCCCATACATTATCATCTGCTTCTACATCTTGAGAAATACCTGCAGCTAATTGATAATCTTTCTCAGCCTCATCCTTAATAAAATCTACAATATCATCTATAGTTACTCGACCAACCAATACATTTTCTTTGTCTACCACAGGGATAGCTTCAAGATCATATTTTTGCATAATACGAGCTACTTCTTCTCCTTCGGTATCTACATCTACAGAATCTACTTTTGGAATATATACTTCGCTAATATGAGTTTTTGCAGAGGCAGTAAGTAAATCCTTAAGAGATAGTCTGCCTTTTAACTTTTCATCTTTATCTACAACGTAAATAGAATGTACCCGAGTAACATTTTCTGCCTGTCGCCGCATTTCTCTAACACAACCAGCTACGGTCCAGGTTTCTTTTACCATTACGAGCTCTTTGGCCATTAGTCCACCTGCAGTATCTTCATCATAGGTGAGAAGCTCTTTAATATCCTCTGCACGTTTTTCATCCTCTATCTCTGCAATTACTTTTTCTGCACGATCATCAGGAAGCTCGGCAACAATATCAGCAGCATCATCAGTATCCATTTCTTCTAACTCTTCTGCAATCTCTTTTGCAGAAAGGTTTTCAAGAATACGTTCACGAAAATCTTCTTCGAGCTCCATAAGAGCTTCAGATGTTTTTTCGCTATCTAATAATTTAATAAGGTAGGTAGCTTCAGATAAGCCAAGTTCACTAATAATTTCTGCAACATCAGCAAAATGAATTTCACTAAGCATTTCGCGCAGACGAGTATCACCTTCTTCACGGATGAGGTGTCGTACCTGTTCGATTAACTCATTAGAAACTTTAAATTGCATATACTCAGTATTTAGTGATCCCCTTCACAAACGCCCACAAAGATAACCAAAGAATTTAATTGGACTTTATGAGTGTGTTAAATCACTTAACCTATTGTTTTTCAATTAATAATGTCAATTTTATAAATTGATCAACAGACAATTGTTCGGGACGTTTAGTCAGAATTTCTAATGTTTTGATCTCATCATTCAATTCAAAAGTTTTAAGACTATTTCTTAAGGTTTTACGACGTTGCCCAAACGAAGTCTTTACGACTCTGAAAAATAATTTTTCATCACAAGGCAGAGAATATTCATTTTTTCTAATCAATCGCAATACTCCACTATCTACTTTGGGAGGAGGGTTAAAAACATCAGGAGGAACAGTAAATAGGTATTCGGCATCGTAAAAGGCTTGTGTAAGCACCGAAAGAATACCGTAGGCTTTACTACCCGCTTTTTCACAAATACGCTGGGCAACTTCTTTTTGAAACATCCCGGTAAATTCAGGAATACGATCTTTGTTTTCTAATGTTTTGAAAACAATTTGAGTAGAAATATTGTAAGGAAAGTTACCTGTTATTGCAAATTGTTCTTTGGTAAATAATAGATTTAGATCAAACTTTAGAAAATCGGCCTCTATTACTCTAAAAGTAGTATTCCCTCTTAATGCCTCTGTATGTTCGAGATGAAAATTAGTGTTGAGATATTCGATAGACTCCCTGTCTAGATCCATAGCTATAACATCAATATCTTTTTGAAGAATATACTTGGTGAGAACTCCCATTCCCGGACCAATTTCAACAACATTTTTGTAGCCTTGCAAGGTAAGGGTGTCACCAATCTTTTTAGCAATATTTTCATCCTTTAGAAAATGTTGTCCCAGATGCTTTTTTGCCTTTACAGCGGTTTTTTCGAAAGAAGATTTGGGGTTAGAACTGTATTTTTTGTTTTTTTTTGATTTACCCATTCCGTTCACTTACAATTTCTAACTCGGTTCTAAACGCTACAAATTTACCAGTAAAACGATTAGATTTTGACCTAAGACGATCTGCATCCTCATCATAGTATTTTTGTAAAGTTTCTTTGTTGTTGGTCGTGTATTGTACAGAATAAGTGACACCTCCCATCTCTTCTTCTACCATTACTTTAGTCATTAATGCTTTACTAAACTTTCCTGTAGAAAGCATATCAGGTATATGTTCCTCTTTCATCCAATCTAACCATTCGTCATGGATAGTTTCTTCTATATTTATGGTAACGTTATATATGTACATGTTAGTTGTTAATGTTTTGGGAAATAGTATTTAGTATAATTACAAAGGCGTAAAGTTACAAAGAAGCAAAGGTTTACAGGTGATTTAATTTATGGCATCTCCTCGTAGGGTTCTGTATTTTTTTCGTGCATCTACAAAATAAATACTATCAGCGTGATTAAAAATTATCTTTTCATATAATTCTTTAGCTTTTTCGGGCTCTCCTAGCTCATTCACATAGAGCTCGGCTAACCAGTAATAAGCATCATCAACGAGGATATCATCATTGTAAAATTCAATAATTTTTAGATAGTTGATTTTAGCTTTTTCGAATTGCTTTTCTTTTTCAAATAATTTTGCCTGTCGTAAAAAAGCTTCATCCTCAATTTTTTCACCTTTATGTTGAGTTAAGATAATTTCATGCATAGTAATTGCATCCTGATTTTTATTCTGAAAAGCCAATAGATCGGCCTTTGCAAAAATCTTTAAAGCAGTTTGAGTAGAATCCTCAAGAGAATTATCACTGATAATTAGACTTAACTCCATAGCATCATTAGCAATCAATTGAGAGGTAGAAGACTTTAGTACATCGAGTTGCGTTTGTGCCCAGGCAAAATCCCCTTTGTAATAACTGGTTTTTGCTACTTTAAACCTAGCATCTTGGGCTAAGAAATTATTTTTTAAAGCATTTTGTACCTGGGTATAATAAATTAATGCCTGATTAAATTTTTGATCCAATACCAGGATATCTGCAATTTTCATTTTTATTCTAGAAGATTGAAATCTTGATAGTGGTTCTCTATCTAGTATATCTTTTAAAAAACGAATAGCCTCCTGTTTTTTATCCTGATTAAATGCTAGAAAATGCGAATAATCAATTTGTAATCCTATAGTTTCTCTGGCTTTTCCATATTCCTTGAATACGGTATTATATTGTTCTATAATAGTTTTATGCTCTTTTTTGGAGGCATTATCTACTTTTGCCTTCAGGATAATTTTATGAGCCGTAAGCTTCATATCTTTTGAAGCCGGTGTTTCTAAAATATAATTTAGAATTTCTACAGCAGACTTAATATCTTTTTCCGAAATAGCAATTCTAGCAAGATCTATAATCCCTTCAGGGCTTTCTTGTTTACGCTTATATATTGCTTTTTCTTGTATAAATGCTTTTTTAAATTCCTTTTGTTGTACAAAAAGCCAGCTTAGCATTTCATTATATAAGATATCGGGATTCCGCTGGAGTTTTTTAATCAATAACTTTCTAAATATAACATTTGCCTCACCCGTTGGACTATCTGTTATGTAGTCACTAAAATTTCGTTGTACAATATTTATATAATTAGGCTGCAATCGCAATAATGCCAAATAGCTATCGAACATTTTTTCTAGTTTCCCCTGTTCTCCATAAATTTTGGCTAACTGTACATTAAAATTTGCTCTGGGATTGTGCTTCATCCCTTTTTCATAAATTAAAGCTGCTTCATCTAATAAACTATATTTTTCAAAAGTTTGAGCAAGTGAATAGGCATGATTTGCATTATTGTTATTATAGGTTTCTATGGCTTTATCATAGTAAGTACGAGCTTGCTCTGTTTTACCTTGCAGATCATAATGGTGTCCTAATTCGACCAGAATTTGAGCATTATTTGGCACTTTCTCAATTCGCTTTTTTAGAATGCCCTCTGCTTTATCAAAATGTTCTAATTGTTGATGAGATTCGACTAACCCTAATAAATAATTAATTCGGTTTGGGTTTTTGGTATATAATTTTTTGTAGACAGAAAGTGCTTTTTCGTATTGTCCCTGCTGGATATAGTTTTTTGCTAACTGCTCCGACTGCGCAATCGTCGAAAAAGTAAACAACAGGGTAATATAGAAAAAGATAAAGCGCATTTTGCAAGTTTTTTTGTAAAGATAGCAAAATGCGCTTTAGTAATATGTTATGGATCCCTTAATCTATATATTCAAATCCACAGTAAGGAACTAGTACTTCGGGGATTTTGATACCTTTTGGAGTTTGGTAATTTTCTAATATACCTGCAAGTACTCTGGGTAATGCCAATGAGCTTCCATTAAGCGTATGTGCCAATTGATTTTTTCCATTTGCATCTTTAAACCTTAATTTTAAGCGATTAGCTTGATAAGATTCAAAGTTAGATACAGAACTAATTTCTAACCAACGATCTTGTGCTGTAGAGAAAACTTCGAAATCAAATGTTAGAGCAGAAGTAAATCCAATATCTCCACCACAAAGGCGTAGTATACGATACGGTAATTGTAAATCGTTAAGGATACTTTTTATATGATCTACCATCCCATCAAGAGCATCATACGAGTTTTCTGGTTTTTCGATACGCACAATTTCTACTTTATCAAATTGATGCAAACGATTTAAACCACGCACATGTGCACCATAAGAACCTGCCTCACGTCTAAAACATGGAGTATATCCCGTACAGCAAATAGGAAGATCACTTTCTTGTAATAACTCATCTCTAAACATGTTGGTCACAGGGACCTCTGCAGTAGGGATAAGGTATAGATCGTCCCCGGTTACATGATACATTTGCCCTTCTTTATCGGGTAATTGTCCTGTACCATATCCTGATGCTTCATTAACCAGATGAGGTACCTGAAATTCTTTATATCCGGCATCAGTATTTTTATCCAAAAAATAGCTAATCAAAGCACGTTGTAATCGAGCACCTTTACCTTTATACACAGGGAAACCAGCTCCTGTTATTTTTACACCCAATTCAAAATCAATAATGTCATATTTTTTGGCAAGCTCCCAATGTGGTAACGCACCTTCTTCTAAAACAGGAATATCACCTTCACGAAAAATCTCTTCGTTGTCTTCATCACTTTGACCATTAGGAACAGAATCGTGAGGGACATTTGGGATGGTGTACAACAACTGGATTAATTTCTCTTGGATATCAGTAAGTTCTGTTGATAATTGCTTAGAGCTATCTTTTAGTTGTGCAGTTTTCTCTTTTAATAGGTTTGCTTTTTGCTGCTCACCATTTTTAAATAGCATCCCTATTTCTTTAGAGAATTTATTAGAGTCGGCCAGAGTATTGTCTAATTTAGTCTGTGTGGCACGTCGACTTTCATCCAAGCCAATAATTTCTTCTAAAACAGCAGCGGCGTCAAAATTCCTTTTTGTCAAAGCTTTTATATACGCTTCTTTGTTTGCTATGATGTTTTGTACTATTAACATGATATCTTTTTTGGGCGATTTCCGGGCTATTCGTTATATCTTTTTCTTGGCTACCCTAAGCTTATCTATGGGTATTAATGATCAAGAAAAAGGATGCCACTACTATCCCTATCGCAATGAAGGAGCAAATTTAAAGAAAAGTGAGGTTTTAGATTGTAGTTCTATAGTGAATTTTAAGAAATTTATTCAAACCTATTTAAGAATATAAAAATTTATGCAATTGGGACTTCTATATTGATGACCGTACCTCTTTGAATTACAGAGTCTATAAACATATCTCCGGATAAAGTACTCAAACGAGTTTTTATGTTTTTAAACCCAATTCCATCAACTGCTTTTCCACTCTCGAAACCTACACCATCATCTTCAAAAAGTAGTTGTATCGAATCATCGTGATGATTAAGATAGATATCGATATTTTTGGCTTTAGCATGTTTAAGACAATTAGTTAATAGTTCTTGTATGATCTTAAATAGTTCTTCTGTAAGAGTCGGACTAATTTGGTTAATCTGATTTTTGGGATATGGGTGAAATGATATTTGCTGACCGCTACCATTGATCACATTATTGATATATTCTTTTATCAATGAGGTAATCGGATTTTTTTGAAACTTTTTCGGGATAAGATTGTGAGAAAAATCTCTTACCTGATTATAGGTCTCATCGACTTGTTTAATAATATTTGCTTCTTGATCATCGGTTTTACCAGAGTTAGAAAGTTGCAATTTTATACTTGCTAGATTACCACCAACACTATCATGTAACTCTCGTGCAAGGCGTTGCCTTTCTTTATCTTGCCCGTCCATTGTAGCTTTGATCAGGTTTAATTCCTGATCTTTCATCAATCCATATACTTTTTGAGTATTTACTTCTTCCTGAGACTTGTTGAGCGCTATTTGAGTCTTTAATTTCTGAAAATACATAAATAGCAAACCGATTACTGGTAATAGTACAGCAAGAAAACCGATCAAAAATGCTTTTTTGATAGTTCGTTGTCTTTTAAGTTCACTTTCTTTTAATAACCGTTCTTCTTTAAGTGATAAGATCTCTTTTTCTTTTTGAAGCGTCTGATATTTAACCTCTAATTCTTTTACAATTTTTTTATTTTGTTTTGTAGTGATTCGGTTAGAAACATCTACGTATTGGGTCATTAATGCATATGCATTTTTATAATTTCCGCGATTTGCATACAGACCCTTTAGCATATGGATAACTTTTTTTTGCAATTCTAGCCTGTTCCATTGTACGGCATTTACATATGCAGAATTTAATATCATTTCTGCAGAATCGTAATCTTCTAATTTATAATATACCCGACCTATTTGATATACGGCTTCTATATATAGATCATAGAAATGATTTTCTTGAGCTTGCTCTTTTGCAGGCATAAAATATTCCATCGCTTTGATGGTTCGGTCATTAAAAAGTTCGAGTCGCCCAAGTTTTAATCGAACCTCTATCGATATTTTATTTGGAGTATCAGGGAGATCCTCTAAAACAGAAAAGTAATAAGATTTTGCTTTTTCAATATTGTTTTTATGAAAATAAATATCTCCTAAAAACTTCCCGGCCAGTATTATGGTTTCCTTGTTCTTAGACTCTGTAATGCAAGATTCAATAATGGGGAGTGCTAGGTCATATTTTTTTTGTTCCAGATATACAGCACCCAACCCGAGTTGGTGTTTATAATACATCGTTTGCATTTCGGGAATAGGAGAGTTAGTAATGCCTTCGATAAAATGTTTCATCGCTGCATCATAGAGGCCGTTTTTAAGTTTTCCGTGCCCGATAATATTGTTTGCTATAGAAAGGTATAATGATTTATTGGTAATATTTTCTTTTAACGTTGTGGTTTTTAAAAGATCTCCATAATACGTTATAGAATCGGTATTGCCTGCTTGCAGGTGTATTTGAGCTATTTTTTCAATTAATTGTAGGCGCGTAATAACATCCGGACTGTTTTTAAGCTGGCGATATAATTGCGCATCTACAGTGTTAGGAATAATACCAAAAAATGTATAATTAGTATTCTGTCTGTTGTTTTGACTATGTACAGAAAAGAAAAACAACAGAAGAATGCTACAAATTCCCTTTATTAAATATGAATGCATTGTAATAATTTTTGTGAGTCGAAATTAAGTACACAAATTAGAGTATATAATTTCGAGTTAAAACCGTATTTCCTTGATTTTAAACTATGCAAAACTACATAAGGTTTTACAATCAAATACTATAGGTGTCGAAAAATAACTTAATTTTAGCTTGCTTTATCATAAAAAAGAACACTCTTGCTTTTTTTTATGTCATAAACCATAAGATTATTTTACTCTTTTTCTTCATACTTGAGAATCCATGGATTTGTAGTAAAGTAATTCCATGAAGCACTGGCCAGATCAACTTTTGGATCGATAAGTGTTTGGTATTTTTTGCCATTAATAGATACTTTACTATGGACATAGATGGCAATATCTTTTTCTTTTATGGCATATTCTGCTTTGATTTTTTGTGCAAATTGCCACATAGCATCTGGTTTTGATGATACTAACCGTAATTGTTTTTTGGAGAGATAATCATTTTTGTTAATTAATTTTTGTAGTGCTTTAGGATCATTTTTATCTACAAAATAGAAATTAGTAGTACCATATCGACCTCTTAGCATCATACGCCAACTCATTCTATGACCTTCTTCTGTCCATAATACATCTCCTGGGATAATCCAGTGGCGAATAGGAAGCAAGATTTGTATAATAAACCATACTGTTAGTACAGGAAGCAGAAATTTACGGTATGAAGGAATAATTACTTCTCCTGCATTATAAAATTCCTTCTTTCTCATAAACAGATGATGTATTCTTTCTCTTGTAAAGAAAAAGACGGTAAATGCTAATGATAAATATGGAAATATCCCTATTTGAAAAACAATAGAATTAAAAATATGGAAAAATACACTAAAACAAAAAGCGGCTAGTCGAGTTCTCCTCCACAGTAGTAAGGGGACAATCAATAAGTCGAATAAAATACCATAATATGCAATAAAAACATGTGTCCAATGTTCCTGAAGAATATTTCCTACAATAGGATAATTTGCTTTACCAATCATCAGGTTTTTGGCAACAGTAAAATCTAGCCAGTCAGGATATAGTTTGGCTACAGATGCATAGGTGTATACAATCCAGAGTTGAGCAATAATAACTAATATGCACCATCTGGGCATCGCAATTTTTTTGAGTAATGGGTTTTGTTTTACATCTATCGAGAAATAATTTCCTGCAGGTAGAGTGCACATTATTATGCAAAGTAGTAATAAGAGATAGTAATGGTTGTTATAAGATGCTTTTTGCATAAAATAAACCCCTGCCCATAATATGGTATAGCCAATCATGCTCCATCGATATTTAAAACCAATCATTACTAAAAGGCCAAAAATCCCCATTACGGCAAAATAATAATACATACCATTACCTGGTAAAGGTTGTAAAAAGTCTAAACCAATAAAGTTAAAAGTAAACTTGGGTTCGATAAGGGTACGATTAACCCAGCCTGTAAAAATAGCTCCAATAGCCTCTGAAGCAATCAGGAATCCAAAAAAAACTCTAAATATAATAAGAGAACTATTATCTATATGAGTGAATAGCCAACGATTGATCATACCAAAGAATTTATAAAATCACGAGAGAAATCTTCATCTTGTTGCATAGCATCTTGTAATTGCTCTAGAGAATTAAATTTTTTCTCATCTCTAATGCGTTTTATCATTTCGATCTGAATCTTTTTGTCATATAAATTAAAAGAAGTGTCAAAGAAATGGGTTTCTATAGTTTGTCGAGTGCCATTTACCGTAGGATTTGTGCCTATATTCATCATCCCAAAATAGGTTTTGCTATCAATAAATGATTTTACAATATAGACTCCATTTTTTGGAATTAGTTTGTAATCTTCTTTGATGTGTAAATTAGCTGTCGGATAGTTAAGTTTACGTCCAAGTTTTTTTCCTTCTACTACTTTACCTGTTAGCATAAAGCAATACCCCAGATATGCATTTGCTTGAGTAATATTTCCATCGAATAGTGCTTTTCTGATTTTGGTAGAACTTACCGCAACATCATCAAGATCTTGTTTAGAAATTTCTTCTACAGTAAAATTATTTTGTATACCATAAGAAGCAAGATCTGTGATATTAGAATTACGATTACGTCCAAACCGATGATCATATCCTATAATAACATGCTTTGCTTTAAGGCAATCAACAAGCATTTGTTGTACATATTCTCCCGCACTTAGACGAGAGAATTCTTTGGTAAATGGATGAATAACCAAATTATCTAGTCCTGTCTTTTCTAATATCTGGATACGCTCATCAATAGTGTTAATGAGCTTAATATCAGAATCCTGTTGTAGTACCATTCTGGGATGTGGAAAAAATGTAAGAATAACCGACTCCAGATTGTTTTTGCTGGCACTTTCTATCAGGCGTTCTATTATTTTTTTGTGACCAATATGTACACCATCAAAAGTACCTATAGTAACTACAGAATGTGTTTGGCTATCATATGTATTTGCATTTGTATAACGTTTCATCTGTTCATTTTTGATTTGATTTCAATTGTCAGATAGAATTCGTTAATAAATAATATAACCTGTCTATTGCTAGGTAGATAGGTGTTGTGGTTGTTATGGCTCATTTTGAGAAGTAAGATTTTAAGCAGTTGTAAAAATAAAAAATAGTTCTGAGACATTTCTTTATTTTCCGTTAAAGGTATTCATTGTATTAGATGTTCCTGCAGTGGCAAAAGATTTAATCAAAGCGATTCCTTTTTCTAATCGTTCTGTTATAGCAGATTCTTCTTCAGGATTCCATTCTCCTAATACGTAATCTACTTGTCTGCCTTTACCAAATTCATCACCAACTCCAAATCTAAACCTGCAATATTTAGAAGTTTGTAATTGTGCTTCGATGTCTTTAAGTCCATTATGACCGCCAGCACTGCCTTTGGATTTGAGACGGATAGTACCAAAAGAGAGATTAATGTCATCGGTTACAACCAAAAGGTTTTCTAATGGTATTTTTTCTTTCTCTAACCAATATCGAACTGCTTTTCCGCTAAGGTTCATATAGGTATTGGGTTTGAGAAGTATAATGGTTCTTCCTTTGTATTTGTATGTAGTAAGATCGCCTAGTTTTTTGGTTTCGAAAGCGAGATTTTCTTCTTTGACCAAAGCATCCAGAATTTTAAAACCGATATTATGACGGGTATTGTGGTATTTTGGGCCAATATTACCTAGACCAGCAACAAGAAATTTTTTCATGAGATCTTCTTGATTTTCATGGGGTTGTTTAGAAAATAATTTTTTAATTATCGAAAACATGTTGTTTTTATTTGCGTGAGGGATAGGAGCGGCATCCTTTTTTACTGCCCTGAGCTAGTCGAAGGGTTGCAAAAAAGATACAGCATATAGCCCGGCTTTCACGTTGAAGCGTGGGGGATACGCCCCGAAAATTTTCATAAAAATAAAAAAAGCATTCTGAATTCAATTCAGAATGCTTTTATATTATATAAAAAGTAAGATTATGCTTCTGCTGCAGGAGCTTCTGCACCTTCAGTTGCACCTTCAGCTGCACCTTCAGTTTCTTCTTCTTCTTCCTCGTCTTCAACAGCTGTACGAGATGTCTTAATCATACAGACAACTGTATTGTCTGGGTGTAAGATCGTAAAATCATCACTTGCTACATCGGTAACGGTTAATTTATTTCCGATTTTTAGGTTGGTGATATCTCCTTCGATAAGGTCTGGAAGATTAGCTGCAAGACCTTTTACTTTAATACGTCTTAGGTTAAAACGTAGTACACCTCCATTAAGAACCCCTCTTGAGTTTCCTGTTGTTCTGAAAGGAATCTCCATAGTGATTGGCTTATCGTCAAAAATTTCAATAAAATCGATATGTAAAATTTTATCGGTTACAGGGTGAAATTGAATATCCTGTAGGATAGCATTTATTTTTGTACCATTATCCAAAGCTATTACCACGGTATGAACGTTTGGAGTATACACTAAGTTTTTGAAAGCAATTTCTGGTGCTGCAAAGTGTACAATAGTGTCTCCACCATAAATAACACAAGGTACCTGTCCAGCATTACGTAAGGCTTTTGTTGCTTTCTTGCCTACGCTTTCTCTTTGAGATGCATTGATTGTTAATGATTTCATTTTAAAAATTTATTAATTAGTATTTACATTATAAAGTTAGAGCTGATCGACTCGTTTTTATGAACTTTGTTCATAACATCTGCAAATAGATTTGCACAGCTTACAACTCTGATTTTATTACTTTCTTGTTTTAGAGGAATAGAATCGGTTACAATTAATTCTTCTAATTTTGAGTTTTCTAATCGCTCATAAGCGCTACCCGAAAGGATAGGATGAGTACAAATAGCTCTAACACTTTTTGCTCCTCTTTCGATCATTAGATCTGCTGCCTTGGTTAATGTTCCTGCGGTATCTACCATATCATCAACTAAGACTACATTTTTTCCGGTTACATCTCCAATAAGTTCCATATGTGAAATCACATTGGCTTTTGCTCTTTGTTTATAGCAAATCACTACATCACTCGTTAATGCCTTAGAATAGGCATAAGCTCTTTTTGATCCTCCCATGTCTGGTGAAGCAATCGTAAGGTCGGTTAGATTTAGTGATTGCAGATAAGGCAAGAAAATAGTAGAGGCAAATAGATGATCTACTGGTTTTTCAAAGAATCCCTGAATTTGAT
The DNA here is from genome assembly GCF_900299525.1 of Aquimarina sp. Aq78. Lineage (GTDB taxonomy): Bacteria > Bacteroidota > Bacteroidia > Flavobacteriales > Flavobacteriaceae > Aquimarina. The sequence continues at coordinate 47,834 of NZ_OMKA01000036.1, forward strand.
CTGCATGCAAATCCATTGTAATAATTCTTGTAGCTCCTGCTGTTTCAAGCATTTTTGCAATTAATTTTGCAGCAATAGGAACTCTTGGTTTGTCTTTTCTGTCCTGTCTGGCCCATCCATAATATGGCATCACAGCAGTGATATGTCTTGCAGAAGCTCTTTTGGCAGCATCAAGCATTAATAACATTTCCATAAGATGATCAGAATTAGGATGTGTTGATCCAATAATAAAAACTCTGGATCCTCTTACAGATTCTTCAAAAGAAGGTTGGAACTCACCATCACTATAGGTGGATGTAATAACATTACCTAATTTAGCACCATAGGCAGTTGCTATTTTTTCTGCAAGTTCGGTACTTTGACTACATGTAAAAAATTTTGCTTCTGTAACTGCGGTTGGCATAGGGTAAAATGTTGTATTGTAATGAGTTAAAACTTTTTTCTAAAAACAAGGTGCAAATTTAGAAATTTATTTTCACTCTGGCCTTTATTTTATTAACTTATTTAATGGCCGGAAAAAAATATTTTGCTAATTTTGCCATCCGAATATGCTCGAGTGGCGGAATTGGTAGACGCGCTGGATTCAAAATCCAGTTCTTTCGGGAGTGTGGGTTCGATTCCCACCTCGAGTACTTAGATTAACTCTTTGATTTTCAAAGGGTTTTTTTGCTTTTGACTGCTTCTTGTTTTTTCTTCTTCTTTTAGATTTAAAATGGGTGGGCCAACTTCATAGGAATATACAAGCAGCAATATCGTCTAATCAAAATGCACTTAGACAGACGAATACCTTAAATGAACTGGAAATAAACATCATTATTCAATTCAATTTATTATTTTCGACTATACCTAAAAATCCCTCAACGATACTAATAAACTAAAAATATGAGTTTCAAAGAATTTGAAGACTGTTTCACTATGGATAGAATGCCTTCAGAAGTCTGTAAATTGTTATTTAATAAACAACTTTGTATTCGCAAAGAACATCATTAATGGTTACCTCTGATAAAAGGTATTATGCTTCTCAGCAAAATATTATTAAGAATGAAAATGCTTACCAAATAGGTTTTTTTCTATTTTTTTGGAGTACTTATTAAGAGTTTTAAAAATGTAATCAATTGAGTTGTAATGCTTTGTGATTGTTTGAATCTACTCGAAAAATGCAGTGTGTTCAAATTGTTATTTATACTAGCACTCATTATAAAATTAACATAAAATTAAGAAGATATGTGAGAAAGTCATTATAATTTTACTGGTGAAATAATCTTTGTGAAAAAACGAAGTGAAGTTTCGTTATTGTTTCTTATTTTTTTATTAGAGATAAGAAATGTTTAAAAAGTGAACACAGGTCAAAAGCAAATTTTGCTAACTGACCAACCCCCGGTGTGATATTCGAACTTTTTCGAATCTTAATATTACCAATACCCCATTAATTACTTTTTTTTAAATTGATAAGAATCAGTTGATTGGAAAATACTAATTGACCAACCATAAGTATGTCCAATCTTAAAAATGCATATCTACAATCGTCTATTGATGCTCACAACTTCTTTAATTAACCTTAGAAGATTAAAGATTTTTATCAACTCTTAATAAACCGACTTAAATAATGGCTACACCTAAACCTAACCAGATTTTTTAAAACCAAATAAGAATCAGTTGATTGGAAATGCTAATTGACCAACCATAAGTATGTCCAATTGTTAAATATATTTATCCACAACCACGAATCTAAGATCTATTAATGTTCCAACTTTATTAATTGATCTTAGAAGATTAAAGATATTTTATCAACTCTTAAATAAACCGACTTAAATAATGAATACACCTAAACCTAATCAGACCATATATCCGAGAACGGTACTGGAGAGAAGAAGAAAAAGAAATGAGAAAAACTGGTATGTTTTTTATACTTCACCACGTGCCGAGAAAATAGTATACAACGATCTTTTAGCAAGAGAATATGATGCGTTTCTTCCATTGACTAAAACATTGAAAGTTTGGAAAAATAGACAGAAAAAACTCATAGAATCTCCGCTTTTTCCAAGTTATATTTTCGTAAATACTAAAATGAGCGAGATATATGATATCTCCAGAATTCCCAAAATAGCTACATATATTAAGTGTGGACAAAATCCTTCCGTCATTCCACCAAATGATATAAATACTATAAAAAAAATGCTATTACTTGAACAAGATGTCTCTGTCGAAACTATTTTTTGTGAAGGAGAGCAAGTAAAAATTGTTCACGGACCTTTAACCGGTCATGAAGGCATTTTGGTACAGGAAAAAGGTAAAACAAGATTTGGGATTCGTCTCAAAGAAATAAACCATACAGTGTTTATTAATGTTTGTACCAATATTTTACAAAAAGTAAATAGTCCTTGTACAGTTAAAGAAAAGTAGCCACCCACTCCCTGTATTTTCAAAATATCCCTTCGGTGTTAATCTAGATGTTTAACACTATCCACCTTATGTCTTTAAAGTTAAATCTGCTTAAAACGAAAAAGCACTTTTATACTTGAGGAAGGGAACGAATAGATATTAATAAATTTTATAAGAAGTATCAGAGATATTTGTTGAGTTTTTGCAGTATAACAACTACAAAAACTCAATAAAATATTAACTATTCAGGTACCTTTTCATAGTTATTACAAAGAAAATGATAGATAAAGAAATACTATTAGAATCAACAGAGGATTATCTTAAATCCCTTATATCCGAATTTGCTGAAATATCAATAGGGGATAATTGTGTTTCTACTCCATTTCAGGAATTAGGAATTGATTCATTTCGTATTCTGCAGATTATTAAGAAATTAGAAGAAGAATTTGGAACTTTGCCCAAAACCTTACTTTTTGAAAATTTCAATATCGGTGATTTAAGTCATTATTTCGTTGATAAATATGAGGAAGTACTTCGAGAAAAATTTAAGAAAGAAGGAGATGATAGTTATGTAACTGAGCATTCTGATGAGGAAACGTCAAATCCTACCAAAGAAATTTCGAAAGTAGTTAACAGTCAGCTAAAAAATACTTCACAGAAAACAGCCATTCTTATATTAGAAAAAGAAGCTAATAAACACCCTGAATTACAGGAATTGGTGAAAAAACTCTTCAACCAATATAAGAATGAAGGTTCTGCATCAAGAGGTACAAGGAATATAGCTCCTAATCTTTTTATTGGTGCCAATAAAAAGGGATATTTTAATTATAGCCGTTATAAGGATATCATACTAGTGTATAGCTATACAGGAGCCAAAGATTATCTACCCGTTATTACAGAAGAAATATATCAATACTGTACCAACAATGATTTTGAACTCAACCTTTTCACAGTCGAGGAAGTAAATTCGATAGGAGGAGTTTTGTTTACAGCTACTCCCTTTGGCGTTTTATCAAGGGTAAATATAAAAGACTTCACACTTCAAGGAAGCAAGATGCGTCGTTTACGCTATCAGGTATCAAAGTTTGAAAGAACAGGAAAATGCAGAACCGAAGAATATCAGAATGGTTCTGATAAAGAGGTAGATAAAAACATTGCCAGAATTATTGATGAATGGTGTGCCCCCAGGACAATGGTTAACCCGCTCATCCATATGGTTAAAGAAGAAATTCTATCAGGTAACTTAAGTACAGAGCACAGGCTTTTTCTGACGTATCTTGATGATGTCCTACAGAATGTAATCCTTATCTCAAGATTGTCATCAGAAGAAAATGGGTATTTAATGGATTTAGAATTCTACCCAAAGGAAATGCCCTTAGGAGGATTGGAATTTGCAATCGTGAATATTATCAAAATTTTAGAAACCGAAGAGTGTACTACTTTAAGTTTAGGAGGTACATATGGTTGTAAACTAGACTCTTCTCCAAATGCGGATTCTGAATTGGATAAAACATTGGATTATCTGCGCGGGCAAAATATTTTTAACGACGAAGGAAATTTACAGTTCAAAAATAAATTTAGACCAGAGCATAATACTGTATTTCTTTCTAGGCCCGTAGGAAGCAATCCTGATAATGTAACCGACATTATTATGATGATTGCAGATCCGATGAAAATGCAAACTTCAGATGAGGAAAATCACACCTTCTCCAAATTAAATAAGCAAGCTGCTGCACCAGAACTAAAAACAAGGAAACAGGATATATCAAATACAATTGGAAAATTTAATCAGGTTAAAGAAAATCAACAAGAAGAGAAATACGGATTGGTGATTGCAGGAGAAGAGCGATCTGTTATACTATCAGAGTATGGTTATAACCCTTTGAATATTCCAGATGATCAGGTTACATTTGATCTGAAAACTGACTCGTGGGCTCAATTGGAGTTACCAGCTATTCAAAATCAGTTAGGCTTTTTGTATACGCAGCTTCAGCAACCGGTAGATTTGGTCGAGAGCTTAAAAAGTATTTTTCCTTTTTCTTATTTTACGTTAACTACTGCAGGTCGCACTGCAGAACGCGCTTTTTGTAAATCATGGTCTAAAAAAGGGAAAGTACTTCAGAATTTGCTTTTTCCTACGGCAATTTTCCATCAGATTGAAAATGGATTTGCACCAATAGAACTCCCACATCCTGAGGTGTACAGATTAGATTCTGAAGAACAATATAAAGGAAACCTGAATTGGGAAAACCTTAAAAAGCAAGTAGAAGAAGACCCTAAGTCCGTAGCTTTTGTTTTTATCGAGATGAATGATAATGCTGCCGGCGGAGCGCCAGTATCCTTACAGCATCTCAAACAAGTCAAAAATTTCCTTTCAGAATATGCAATTCCTCTTGTTTTTGATACTACAAGAATTGTAGAAAATGCTTTATTTATCTTAGAACATGAAAACGAATTTATTGGTAAAAATGTTTGGGATGTAGTAAAGGAAATGACCTCTTATGCAGATGCTATAATTACAAGTCTGGCTAAGAATTTTTGTGTAGACAAAGGAGGATTGATCGGTACTAATGATGTTGAACTCTACAATAAAATTCAAAAATTTATTCAGGAAGAAAGCATTGGACTTGATGTAATCGATAAAAAAGTTATTGCGTTATCCTTTCATAACAAGAATAAAATTGAGACTCGAGTCCGTAATAGATTGCAATCTGTACGAACAATCTGGAGAGCTTTAAAACAACAAGGAATTCCTGTCGTACAACCAGCATTAGGGCATTGTATATTGATTGATGTTAAACAGGTTCCTGAATTTAAATCATTTAAGTACCCTGTAGCGTCATTTGTATCCTGGTTATATCTAAGTACAGGGATTCGTGCTGGGGCTCATAATGTAGGAATGCAAAAAGACACAGAAATTAATAATTTGGTACGCTTGGCCATTCCGGTAGGTTTAAAACATGAAAAAATAGAAGAAATCACCAATAGGTTGGTTAAAGCCTTTAAGGAAAAAAATAATATCTCTGAAATCTTACCAGAGGAAAATCAAGCGGAAACATTTGGTAATATCTATACCAATTTCAAACTCAAAAAATATCATAACCCTTCTGGAGAAGTAGTTTCAAAAGCACTCAATTCTGGAGTCTCTTCAATAGATTCGGTAACCAAAGGAAAATCTACACAGGCTGATCTAGATATTGAGGTAAAGGAAACTGAGGCAAATGAGGATATACAAAGTAATAAACCTTACCAAACAGGAGATATTGCTATTGTTGGGATAGCGGGCCGTTATCCTAAGGCCAAAAACATGAGCGAATTCTGGAACAACCTAGTTCAAGGAAGAGATTGTGTTGAAGATATACCCGATACCCGTTTTGAGCAACGCCTTCATAATAAATTTTCAGAGAAATACCGTGGAGGATTCATTGACGATGTAGATAAATTTGATTCACTGTTTTTTAATATCTCTCCTAGAGAAGCAGAATATTTGGATCCTCAAGAAAGGCTTTTTCTTGAAGTGGCTTGGGAAACACTCGAAGATGCTGGTTATTATCCAGAAACATTAATAGACGACAATACTCCCCGAAATATAGGAGTTTATGTAGGAGCAGTATGGACACTTTATCAAGTGATCGGTACAGAAGAAAAACTAAAAGAGAATTTTGTTAGTCCCAGTTCACATTTATGGGGCATTGCCAATCGCGTGTCATATGCTTTTAACCTTTCTGGCCCGAGTTTACCTATAGATACAGCTTGCTCCTCGAGTCTAAGTGCATTATATCTGGCCTGTGAAGCAATCTATAAAGGAGAATGCTCTGGTGCCATTGTAGGCGGAGTTAATCTTGATGTGCATCAAAGTAAAATAGATATTAATAAAAGTGGAGGAGCACTTTCAGCAGATGGTGTATGCCGTACCTTCGGTAAAGATGCTAACGGCTATGTAGCTGGTGAAGGCGTTGGTGCCGTTTATATTAAACCTCTTGATAAAGCAGTAAAGGACGGAGATCATGTTTACGGAGTGATCAAAGGTATCGCCGTCAATCATGGTGGAAAAACCAGTGGATTTATGGTGCCCAGCCCTAAATCACAAGCACAGGTAGTTACTGCAGCATTAGAAAATGCAAAAATCGACGCCCGAAGCATTGGTTATGTCGAAGCGCACGGAACAGGGACAGAACTAGGTGACCCTATCGAAATTTCGGGTTTAACTACTGCCTTTCAGGAATATAATGTAGATAAACAAGAATGTTCTATAGGTTCAGTAAAAACCAATATTGGACACCTTGAAGCCGCAGCGGGTATCGTAGGATTGCATAAGGTACTCTTGCAAATGAAATATAGAAAACTTGTTCCTTCCCTGCATTCTTCTGAGTTAAATCCTTTCATCGATTTTAAAAATTCACCTTTCTATGTAGAGCAAACGGTTAAAGAATGGAAACCTAAGGAAATTGATGGTGTTCAATACCCTCTTCGAGCAGGAATTAGTTCTTTTGGAGCAGGAGGAGCCAATGCACATATTATCATTGAAGAATATGTAACTCCGGTTGAGCAACAAAAAGAATTACCTTCAAAATTTAAAGAGTATATCTTTCCGCTTTCAGCCAGAAATGAAGGTCAACTTCGGGAAACAGCAGTTCGCTTGCGCACATTCCTTCAGAAAGATTTATCAGAAGAAGAACTACTTAACAGTAAAGATATAGCACATACTTTACAAATAGGAAGAAAATCTTTTGATCATCGCCTAGTTATTATTGCAAAAACAAAAAAAGAACTGGTTCAAAAACTTACTTCATTTATTGACGGCAAGCAAGACAATACGATGCATGTTGGAGAAGTAAAAAACAGTCAAAATATTACACGTTTATTAAATCGTAAGGAAAAAGAAGAGTTTATTAAATTCCTATCTCAAAGCGGAGATTTAAGTAAACTAGCCCAACTCTGGAGCGTTGGATTTCTTGCAGATTGGCAAGGAATACAAGCCCTGGAAACAGGAGTAAAGATTTCTTTACCAACTTACCCTTTTGCAGATAAGCGACACTGGATTTCTGATGATACTTCAGAATCATCTAACCTTACCTTACATTCAACCACAGCCCTTCATCCGTTAATCGATTCCAATGAATCGACATTCGAAAGACAGGTTTTCAAGAAAACTTTTCATGACAAGGATTTCTTTATATATGATCATCTGGTATCAGAAATCCCAACTTTACCAGGTGTTGCTTATCTGGATTTTGCAAGAAAAGCCGGAGAACTGGCAACAGGAAGAAAGGTTCAAATAATTAAAAATATTCTCTGGCTAAGCCCGCTCACTGTAGTTGATTCGGCCCCCAGAGAAGTATGTATAGAATTGAAACCTAACGGAGGATTAGTACATTTTGAAGTATTTAGTGAAGAAGAAAATAATACAAAGCAAATATATTCACAAGGAAAACTTATATATGCAACTCATCAGGAGTTAACTGCAGAACCCGAATATATAGATTTAGAAGAGATTCGTACAAGATGTGCAAAAGTTACCCATGGAAAGGAAGCATATCCACTTTTTAAATCACTGGGATTGGATTTGGGGCCAAGTTTTCAGGTGCTTCAGGATATTTTCAAAAATGACGATGAAATATTAGGAGAACTCCTTATTCCAGAAATCCGAAATAACGATTTTAATGATTACCTGCTCCACCCTTCCCTTGTGGATGGTTCTTTTCAAGCAGGTATGGCGGCACAATTAGGAGCACAAACCGGAGAGATGTTTGTACCGTACTCAATTGGTGAAGTCGAAATTTTACAACCGCTAAAACCAAAATGTTTTAGTTACGTCAAAAAGGTAAATAATCCTGGTTCTAAGGTGTCCAAAGTGAATGTTTTTATTGTGGATGAGGATGGAATGATACTTGTAAAAATTAGGGAGTCTATAGGAGTTCCACTGGTTAGTGTTCACGAAAAGCCGGATCAGACCAAAGAAGAAGAATATTCAAAACTGTATTATTCTCACGAATGGCAGGAATCTTCATTAGAACAAGAAAAAGTAACACTTGATAAATCAGGGCCTATTTTACTTTTTAGTCCAGATGAAAAACTCCGAAAAGTTTATAAAAATCGATTTAAGAAAGGTGAAGATATTATACTGGTCGAACCTGGAGATTCTTATGAGGAATTAGGTGATCAGAGGTACAAGATCAATCCACAAAATGATGAGAATTTTAAGAAGCTTTTTGAAGCTTTGAATAAGGATGTCATCAAGAAAATATGTTTTGCGTGGCCAATAGATATAGCATTAAAAGAAGAAGGCGAGTATAACGAAGACTTTTTAGGTAGATCGTTTAATAAAGGCATTTATTCTTTCCTTATCCTATGTCAATCACTGATCGAAAAAAAGCTTGATAATGTTCAATTATTATATCTGTATTTAGGGCAAAATGATAGTATCCAACCACATCATGAAGCAATAAATGGATTTGCTAAAACCCTTCAGATGGAGCATCCAAAACTGTATTGCAAGATTTTGGAAATCCAACAGTCAAAGAGTTCTTATGATAAAATCCTGGATATAGTTTTGACAGAGTTACATCCTGATACTTTCAGTGCGATGACTATTCGTTACCAGGAAGAAGAACGTTATATCAGAAAAGTAAAAGAATTTTCTCTACTCCAAGCTAAAGATTCTGGCCCTACCGATGGTTTGGGATTGAAAGAAAAAGGTGTATATATTATTACCGGAGGAGCAGGAGGGTTGGGGCTCATATTTGCCGAATATTTAGCGACTCAATGCAAAGCACGATTGGTACTTACTGGCAGATCTAAACTCTCTAGTGAACGTAAAGCCAAGTTAGATGAATTAAATGAAACTGGTGCCGAGGTAATGTATATGTCAACCGATGTTTCTACCCATAAAGATGTTGAGAACCTTATTAAAAAGACTAAATCGAAATTTGGAGAAATCAACGGAATCATTCACAGTGCAGGTGTTTTAAGAGATTCATACATCAGAAATAAAACACGTGAAGAAATGGAGGCGGTTTTTGCTCCTAAGGTATATGGAACTCTCTATTTGGATGAAGCAACCAAAGATGAAAACCTGGACTTTTTTGTGATGTTTTCATCCCTTGCAGCAGTTGGAGGAAATGCAGGCCAGTGTGATTATTCATTTGCCAACCACTTTATGGACTCCTTTTCCGGTAAACGAAAATCATTAAAGGAAAAGGGAGAACGATCAGGAGTAACACTAAGTCTCAATTGGTCTTTGTGGGCAGATGGAGGAATGAAATTGGATGAACAAACTGAAATCTTCTTCAAAAAGAATCTGGGAATAAAACCTTTAAGTATTGAAACTGGCCTGGAAGCATTTGAGAAAGGTCTTCATGCCAAAAAAACTCAATTCATAGTATTAGAAGGAATACAGGAAAAAATAGAAAGAGCCTGGGGCATTAATGAGAAGAAAATTTCAGAACCTGTATCAACAAGCGATGTAACCTCACTTGACTCTGAAGTACAGGTGGTGGATCAAAAGACAGATAAGGAATTGTTCACGATAGTTCGGAGTACACTATCTGAAATTGTTATGGAATTATTGAAACTGGATCCAGAAGATATTTCGTACGACAAAATATTATTAGATCTGGGGTTTGATTCCATAGGTCTAACAACTTATGCAAACCGAATTAATGAATTTTATAAATTGGATGTAACTCCAGTACTCTTTTTTGAATACCCTTCAATTAAGGAAATCGCAATATTTCTCTCGAGAGAGCATAAAAATGAAGTATTGGGTGTTCATAAAGTTTCAGGTGCTTCTACTTTATCAGACACCAAGAAAGAAGCTACTCAATCTTCAACAGAAAAAGAAAAATATGTTGATGGGGAGAGAGTTGTATTTAACATTGATAAAGGATGGAATGGCAGTGGATCGGATCAACAATCACATACTCAAACCTCGGGAATAGGATTATCCACAGAAAGCCGTTTTATTGATCAGCCAATCGCTATAGTTGGTATGAGCGGTGTTATGCCAGGATCAAAAGATTTAGAGGAATTTTGGGAAAACTTGGAAAACGAAAAGAATTTAGTCTCTGTAATTCCTGAAGATCGCTGGAATTGGGAAGACTACGACGGAGATCCTTTTAAGGAGAAAAATAAGACCAACTCTAAATGGGGAGGTTTTATGAATGACGTAGATAAGTTTGATCCATCATTCTTTGGAATTTCTCCCAGAGAAGCAGAAATGATGGATCCACAGCAACGAATATTTTTAGAAACCGTCTGGAAAGCTATTGAGGATTCGGGACATAAAGTTTCTGACCTGTCAGGCACCAAAACAGGTCTATTTGTTGGGGTAGCGACTAGGGATTATGCAGATTCATTGGTAGATAATCAAATTCCGCTTGATGGATATACCGCTTCAGGAAACTCCCATTCTGTATTGGTTAACCGGGTTTCTTTCCTATTAAACCTTCGTGGGCCTAGTGCTCCACTTGATACAGCATGTTCCAGTTCTTTGATTGCAATCCACAGGGCAATAGAATCGATACATACAGGAAGTTGTAATATGGCAATAGTCGGAGGAGTACAGTTAATGCTTACCCCTGCAGCTTATATTTCATTTGGGATGGCAGGTATGTTAAGCGGTGACGGGAAATGCAAAACCTTTGATAAGAGTGCAAATGGATATGTGCGAGGAGAGGGGTCAGGAGCTATATTCCTTAAACCTCTGGATAAAGCAGAAGCCGATAGAGATCATATTTATGCAGTTATAAAAGCAACTACCGAAAACCATGGAGGAAAAGTCACCATGCTTACGGCTCCTAACCCTGTAGCCCAAACTGATTTGCTGGTTGAAGCCTATGAAAAGGCTCATGTTGATCCCTCAACAATTGGATATATCGAATGCCATGGTACTGGTACCAGTTTAGGCGATCCTATTGAAATTCAGGCTCTGAGTAAAACATTTTCAGAATTATATAAAAAGCATAATAAAGCTTCAGCAGAAACTCCTCATTGCGGTTTATCCTCTGTAAAAACTAATATTGGTCATCTAGAGACAGCCGCTGGAATAGCTGGTGTCCTGAAAGTATTATTATCTCTCAAGCATAAAAAAATACCAGCGACACTCCACTTTGAAGAACTCAATCCATACATCAACCTTAAAGGAAGTCCGCTGTACATAGTGGATAAAACACAGAACTGGGAAACTATAAAAGATGATCAAGATAATACCTTACCCAGAATAGCGGGAGTAAGCTCTTTTGGTTTTGGCGGAGCAAATTCTCATATCGTTTTAGAAGAATATATTCCGAAGGAAGATCATTCACCAGTTCAATCGGAAGAACCACATATCATTGTGCTTTCAGCAAAAACCGAAGACCGACTTAAAGTGTATGCTCAATTGCTATACGATCACGTAGAAAAACATAATGATGATCTTTCGGATCTTGCTTTTACACTACAAATTGGTAGGGATGAGATGGCTGAACGTTTGGGACTAGTTGTAAGTTCAACCGAACAACTGAAAGAAAAACTTTCTGTTTATCTCAGTGAAAAAGAAAATATAGAAGATGTTTTCTACGGAAGGGTTAAACAAAATAGCGCTGCTGTAATAGACTCCACAGAAAATAATGACTTCTCAGAAAACCAGATAAATAAATACATTAATGATAAGAATTATTCTAAGCTAGCAGAAGCTTGGGTAAAAGGTATTAATATTGATTGGATGCAACTTTATAAGCAGGCAATCCCCAGACGCATTAGTTTGCCAACATATCCTTTTGCACGTGAGAGATACTGGTTTAATCTGGCTGATAGTGAAAAATCAAAATCTGATGGAGAATTTGAAAAACTTCATCCGTTGTTACATTATAATTCTTCAACGCTAAGTCAGCAATGCTATACTTCAATCTTCAGTGGCAAAGAATTTTTTGTAAAAGATTATGAGATACAAGAGCAAAATGTGATGCCTCTTGCTACCTATTTGGAAATGGCCTATGTAGCAGTAGAAAAAGCGATGCCAGATCTTAATGAATCGATAATTCTGGAGTTACAAAATATTTCATGGGAACACCTGTTTACTTTTAAGGAAAAAAGGGAAGTCAACATATCTCTTTTTGAAAATGATTACAAAGGAGTTGACTATGAAATTTATAGTACAGAAGGAGAAAAAGAAATAATTCATTGTCAAGGACAAGTTGCACCAGGAAGAGATCAGGCTTCAACAAAACTTGATATAATGCAACTCAAAACTCACTTCGCAGTAGAACCACTGGATCCTGAAAAACTGTATGATATTTTAGAGCAAATGGATATGAGTTATGGTTCTTCTCTTAAAGGAATAAAAGCCTTTTATAGGGGAGAAGATCAAATACTTGCTCGGTTAAGTTTACCAAAAACTGTGGAAGATAATTATGAAAATTATACTCTTCATCCAAGTATTCTGGAGAGTTCATTTCAATTAGCAATTGGTTTATTGACCGATCTGGATCCGCAATTAAACCAACCCTTATTACCATTTGAAATAAGATCTATGACATTATTTTCTCCCTGCGATAGAGAATTGTATGCCTGGGTACGATACTCAAAAGGAAGTAAACCAGAGGATGATATAGGGAATATAGATATTGACCTCACCAATATATCAGGGGAGGTATGTATTAAAATGAAGTCTTTGTCATTCGATAACTCCTTACATAAGCAGTCTATTAAAAATTCACATAAGGATTTTGAAATGTTAATAAATGCCATACAGAATTATGATTCAAACCAAACAGAATATACTGATACAGAAGATCACACTGTAAGTTTTGATAAATTATTAAAGGATGTATACTAAAGGAAAGATAAGGTCATGATAGCAATCGACGATATATTGGAAAAAATTGTTTCAAAGGAAATAGAGAAAAAAGAAGCTTTAAGATTCTTTGAAGAATTACCCGAAAAAGAGAAAAGTTATTTGGTTTCTAAACTAAAAACGCATTTATCAAATAATGCTAACTCGGTTGAGAATAACTTTTCTGAAAAAAAAGAAAGAACACTTAAGGCAGTGACTGAGCTTCAGTTAAATGAAGAACATAAGGGATTCATTGATCAAATGGCTCAGAAACTGGAAAAAAATGCACCAAAATCCAAAGAAAATGCATCTGAGTGTCAGACATATTTTGTAGATCAAAGAAGAACCGGAGGATTGAAAAAAGCATTAAAACGCTTACAATTTCATCTAACGTATAGCGAGTGTGATGGAGCATACCTTTATGATATTGATGGTAATAAATACATTGATATCGCTAGTGATAATGGAGTTAACTTATTTGGTCATCAACCAGACTTTATAAAAGAAGCGATCTCAAAACGGCTGGATAAAGGGTATCCTTTGGTAGGATATACAGAAGAGCTTTCTCAGGCAACCAAACTTTTTAGTGAACTTACAGGCCATGAAAGGGTGCTCTTTACACAATCTGGTACAGAGGCAGTTATGTGGGCAGTAAGGATTGCTCGCGCGGCTACTCAAAAGAAAAAAATAGTAATTTTTGAAGGAGCATATCATGGATTATCTGATACAGTACTTGCAGCCAAAGATCAGTTTGGCAATAGTATAGCAATGGGACTTGGAATGATCCAGGAATTTGCCGATGAGCTTATTGTACTGGATTATGGAAATATGGAAGATCTGAGTATCATTGAAGATAGAGCAGATGAGATTGCTGGGGTTTTGGTAGAACCAGTACAATCCAGAAACCCAAATAATCAACCTGTTGAATTCTTGAAAGAAGTGCGTAAGCTAACACTCGAAAAGAATATTTTGTTGATTATGGATGAAATGATCACTGGATTTAGAGTTTCCTGTAGCGGAGTACAAGGCCTTTGGAAGATTAAAGGAGATCTTGCTACTTATGGAAAAATCCCTGCCGGTGGTATGCCTTCAGGAATGATCGCCGGACTTACTAAATACATGAATTATGTAGATGGTGGAACATTTGACTATGATGATGAATCGATGCCTAGTGTTAAAAAGGCACTTATGGCTGGTACGCATACAAGAAACCCAATTAAACTCGCTGCAACACTAGCAATACTTACCGAAATTAAAAAAAGGAGTTCAACTTCAGAAAACAAAACCGATGAGTCGAATTCTTGTTTCTTACAAGAATTAAATGAAAAAACCAGACTTATGTGCGAAGAACTGAATTCTTTTTTTAAGACTAAAAATGTACCATTGATAATCGAGTATTTCAGTTCATTATTCAGATTTAAATTTCTTGATGATCCCAATGGAGTGGTAAAAGAGCTAGTTTTTGTTTTGATGAGAATAAATGGTGTTGAAACCAGCCCCTCAGGCAACTGCTTTTTAACATTAGCACACTCTGATAAGGATATTAAATCCATTATAAGAGTTGTAAAGAAAAGCATTGATACGTTAATGAAGCAAAACTTCTTTTATATATCTGATAGTATTGAAGAAGATGAAATTAAAGAAGATATCCGGTCGACAATATCTACTATTCCTGATATGAGAAACGATCCCGAGCAAGAATCTATAAAAAATGATCAAATGGAAAAACTAAGGAAATTAATTATTTCTGATTTGAACAATTTCCAGGAAAAAGAAGTAACGATATGACGGTAGCAACAACTCAGAATGTTTTACAAGAAATTACAAAGATTTTTGAAGCAACATTGCGGCTTCCTGCAGGGAAACTAGATGTTAATGCTAAGTTCGAAGATTTTGGTATTGATTCTATTATTTCTATGGAATTGATCAATAAAATATCTCACAATTTCGGTATAACACTATCTCCTTCAAAATTTGTAAATGTAAATACTACTAAAGAACTGGCTGATTTGCTGGAAGAAGAAATAATTCCTGTGAATAATGATAATATCAGCGATATACCCGATACAAACAACCCATCAGAAACACAAACAGAATTAGGAACCAAAAGTACTCCGGTTAAGAAAGATATTAATTCTGTCTCAGCAAGAAGTCGCAAATTTAGGGATAGAAGATCGGTTAAAGAATCCTATCATGAGCTATTACATTTTATAAATCAAAGGTATAATATAGATCTATCATACCGTTCATTTAGGTCAGTTGATGAAATTGTTGACGTTTTATTGACTCATCATATTGATGATATGATGGATTATTATAACAATCTTCATCAAAGTAATGAGAACGATTTCAATGGAAAGGAAAAACAGATGCCTATTGCAAATGTGACAGCTAAACCATCATCCCAAAACTGTGATATAGCCATTGTTGGTCTTAGTTGTAATTTTCCGGATGCACCTAATATTAAGACATTTTGGGAAAATCTGGTTGATGGTAAAAATAGCATTAACGAAATTTTGAAATCAAGATGGAATTGGGAAGATTATTATCAAGAATCAGTCTCCCCAGGCAAGACTATCTCCAAATGGGGGGCAATGATCAATGACATTGATTGTTTTGATCCGAAATTTTTTGACCTTGACCCAGAAGAAGCAATACTGATGGATCCTCAGGAGAGGTTACTGATACAAGAGGTCTATAAAGCATTTCAAGATGCAGGTGTAGCTCCTAAAAAATTAGCTGGGTCCGATACAGCTATATATGTTGCTTATGAGTATTCAGAATATGAAAATTATCTAAGAAAGAACATAGATAAAATACCAGTAGGTAAATATGGACCTGTTTTCAGCTCTTCAAGCCCTACATATTATCTGGCAAACAGACTTTCGTTTTTGTTTGATTTTTATGGACCTAGTGAGTCTATAAATGTTAACTGTGCAGGATCTGCAGTAGCAATTAATAGAGCCTATTACTCATTACTAAATAATGAATGTAGTACTGCAGTTGTAGGAGGTGTATCTTTAAATTTATTTGCAGATGATTACATCTCATTATCGCAATATGGTATGTTATCACCTACAGGAACATGTGGAGTTTTTGATGATGAAGCTAATGGTTTTACGCGAGGAGAAGGAGTAGCAGCCGTTGTTCTAAAAAGATTGGATGACGCCAAAAAAGATAATAACAGAATTTATGGTGTTATCAAAACCAGTCATCAGAGTAATAGAGGTAATGCCAGATTTTTGTCAGAAGTTAAGCATGAAGCAATCACTAACGTCATAACCAACTGCTATAAAAAAGCTGCAATAGCCCCAGAATCAATAAACTACATCGAAGTTGATGGATATGCTACAAAATGGGGAGATTCCTTTGAATACGAGGGGATTAAAAATGCATTTATAGGAGATAAGTCAAAAGAAAAAGAATGCGCTTTAGGAAGTGTAAAAGGAAATATAGGAAATCTGGAAGCCGTTAGTGGATTGGCTAGCTTTATTAAACTGTCACTTTCATTGTATCACAAAAAGTTTCCGATGACCATATCTGGGAAAAAGATAAACACCTTTCTAGATATTGATAACCCCTCTCATCCTTTATACATAGCTAATAAGGAGTTGCCTTTTGATATATTACGTAAACATAATGATACTCCAATTAGGGCAGGGCTTAATTCTTTTGCAGATAGTGGAGTTAATTTGCATATCGTTTTAGAGGAATACCCTACTAAAGAGTCTATATCCAAAATAGAAACCACAACATCATCTCAGTTATTTGTTCTTTCTGCGAAAGATGATGAACGTTTGAATGAATACATTGATAGCTACATTGATTATTTATCTAATACTAAGGTTAATTTATCTTTTGAGGATTTGATCTATACTTTGCAGGTAGGTCGTGATGCCATGGATGAAAGATTGTCCATAGTAGCTTCCTCGCATACAGATTTGCTTGAAAAATTGATCATGGTAAAAGATTCAGACAAGGAAGTATCGTTAGAAAAGGAAGGAATCTTTTATGGAAATATCAATCTCAATAAAGAAAATGGGATAATCAAAATCTTAACAAAAGATATGATAAGTACCATGATTGAACAAAGCTTGAAGGCTTTGCAGTGGGAGCAACTTGCACAACTTTGGACTAGTGGTCTTCTTATAGATTGGACAATGGTTTGGGAAAACAAAAATACACGCTTAGTATCCTTACCAGATTATCCTTTTGCTAAAGAAAAATATTGGATTGATATAGATACTATAGAAAAATCAGATGTTAAGGAAAAGCAATCAGTACCAAAAAGTATAAAAGATAACGAGATTGAAGTAATTAACGAAAATTCCATACAGGCTGAGTGGTTCTTTTTCAGGTCTGATAACGGTGTGGAAAATAATCTTATGAAACCTGCCGAAAAAATAGAGCTTTTTCTGAAACATGAAATATCACTTCAAATAAACAAACCAATTGAAAAAATTCCTGATGATAGCAGTTTTTTAGACCTGGGGATGAATTCTATTGGCCTGATAACCATGATCGCTCAAGTCAATGATTTATTAGAAATTAATATATCACCAGCTATTTTGTTCAATAATTCAGAAATTAAAACCCTTACTCAGTATTTAGTGGAGAACTATTTGGAAAAAGCTCAAAAAATACAAGTTACAAATGATAAGGAGTATGAAAGCAAAAGTATAGGTAAAACAGAATTAAAGCCTAACGAGGTAGTATCTAAAATGATACGCAAAACATTGGTGCCCATGCAAGTAAAAGGTAAGAAGCGACCTGTTTTTGCAGTTCCGGGTGCAGATGGGAATGTAATAACCCTGCAACATCTTATTTCAGCATTGGGGATAAAACAACCATTCTATGGTTTAGAACCGATAGGGATTATAAATAAAAATACTACACTTGATAGTATAGAAGCTATAGCTAAAGCCAATATAGAGGCGATTAAAGAAGTACAGGCAACTGGTCCGTACCGTTTATTAGGATTTTCTAATGGTGGTACAATTGCCTATGAAATGGCTAGAATTTTATTAGATCAAAAGGAAACCGTAGAAGCTTTAATACTTATAGATTGTATGTCTCCTACAAAGGAAAATGGTCATATGATTGATGATTTAGTAGAGGGGATTAAATCTATCTTTATTAACGCATCTGGCCAGAATGTGATCTTGGATGCAGAACAACTGAAGCAGGTTTCTGAAAATGAAATTGTTGATTATATATATGATAACGTCAAGGATTTGGGATTTAATTTTCCGAAAGAACAATTGGCTACAAGTATCTATACCACGATCGCCAATGATAAATATTGCCGTGCTTATGAACCTTCAAAATTACCAGAAGAAGTAGAAATATTACTCTTTAAAGCTACAGAAGGTTATACAGATGTATATAAAAATGCTCCTGAAGATTATGGTTGGAATGAATTACTGCATAAGCCTGTCCTTATCAACCCTATCGACGCTAACCATTTTTCAATTATTGATAAGGATAATAGCAAAAAAATTGCTAGAAAAATAAATACTTTTTTTAATAAGACTACATCAAAGAAATCTACCATAAAGCAAAAAGTACTTCAAAAGCATTAGTAGATTAAAAAATAGATAGCACACAATCAACCTTATACCAGTAGAAATTAAAGTCTATTGGATTACTGTTTAAACATGTAATACACCTAGTTATGAGCAAGAACTCAAAATCCAAAACAAATTTTTTCGAAAATGTTACACAAATGGTTCGGAAAAGAAGATTGATTATCTGGTTAGCTTTTGTGGCTATTACAATATTTACATTTTTGGGAGTACCAAAGACTAAATTTGACATGACTATTGAAGGATGGTTTCCGGAAAATGATGAGGTTTTGGTAGCGATGGATGAGTTTAAGGCAGAATTTGGAAGTAATGAAGGAGTTTACATAGCCTATAAACCTTTAGATGGGGATGTGTTTTCTACTAAATCTTTGGAGGTGATAAAGAAAATCCGCGAGGATATTCTCAAAACAAAGCATAATGATGATTCAACAGCGCTAAAACATATTGTTAAAGTCAATACTCTTGTTAACGCTTCTGTTTTAACGGCAGAAGGCGATGTATTGGTTTCCCGAAAACTGGTAGGGGATAATGTTCCGACTAGACAGGAAGATATAGAAGAGGTTCGTAAACTTGCGCAATCTCAGAAGTCTTTTCCATTACTGTTCTTCTCAAAGGATATGAAGTATGGGGGAATACTTATTGAAACTGACTTTGGAACTGAGCTACTGGAAGAGGAATCATCTATTGTTACAGAAGAGGGGCTTGAGGATACTTTGGAAATGGATGAAATGGTTGTTGCGGATATGAATGAAATCAAAAAAAGCGAAGAAAGAATTCGTTTCAAACGTGCAGATTTAAGTGAATTGGTTCCTTTAATGGAGGAAATCAATACCATCTTGGGAAAACCTGAATATAAAAAGCATTTAGAATACTATGCAGTAGGAAATGCTCCCCTGGCCTACGAACAGCAAGCTATAGCTATTAAAGAAGCAGGCCCGATTTATTTAGGGCTTTTATTGATAATATCTATTTTGTTATGGTTTTTTATCCGCTCATTTAGTGCGGTGGCCTGGTCACTTTTAATAGTTATAATAAGTGCTGTTTGGACCGTTGGTTTGGCAGGTTGGTTAGGTGTAGAAGTAACCGTCTTTTTAATGTTAACGATCATGTTGATCCTAACCGTTGGAGTATGTGATGCCGCGCACATATTTTCGGGCTACGTATATTTCCGAAATCAGGGAAATGACCGAAAAACATCAATACAAAAAGTATTTGCATCAACTAATAAAGCAATTGTATTGACCGCGCTTACTAATATAATAGGTATGTTGGCTTGTTTTCTGATTCCAATCCCCCGTATTCAGGTTTTCGGTATTATGTCTGCAGCGGGTGTAGCTTTTGCTTGTATCCTTACCATTTTCTTTTTGCCCTTATTATTGGATGTGTGGGCGCCTGGAAGGGAAAATGCACAGCAAAAAAAGAAGTTCAGGTTATCGACAGGTAAGTACCTACCCAATTTTTCTATGTTTTTACAAAAAAGATTGAATAGTGTACCGTCTATAGTGCAAAAGAATCCTATTAGTATTATTTTGTTATTTCTGCTAGTGTTAGGAATAAATATTTATGGCGTAACTGTACTTAAAATAGATACTAACATCGCTAACCAATTTGTCGAAGGCAGTCCTTATAGAGAATCTGCGGAAATTATTGATGAAAAAATGATGGGAAGTCTGAATATGGAAATTTACCTGGACTTATCCAAGACAAACGCATTTGAAAATCCATTTGTACTAAATACTATTGATGAACTACAACGAAAGTTAGAAACTAAATATAGCGATGTAGTTGTTAGAACATCATCTTTGGTAGAAGTTGTAAAAAAGGCCAATAAAACATTGAATGAAGAAAAGGAAGAGATGTATACTATTCCCGACAATCAAAATGCTTTATCCCAAACTCTTTTCCTTTTTAACCTGGCAAACCCAGAAGATCGTAGAAAACAAGTTTCTGACAATTATAGTAAATCTCACATTTCTGTGCAATTATACAATGTTGGTTCTCTTAAATATTTAAGCATATACGATGGCATGCAAAAGGATATTGATGAAGCAGTAGGAGTACTCAAACAACACTACCCCGACACCAGAGTATCAATAACAGGAGCGCTTCCTATGAATATGAGGTTTGTGCAGGTTATTGCTAGCAATGGATTGCAGGATATTATTATGGTACTGATAGCGGTGACCATAGTCTTAATTTTCGTTTTTGGATCTATACAGGGAGGCTTGATAGCGATTATCCCCAACCTTATTCCATCAATGTTAACCTTAGGGTTGTTGGGATTGACAGGACGATCTGTAGATATAGATATACTGTTGTTACTACCGGTGGTTGTTGGTATTTCTGTAGACGACACTGTACATTTTATCAGTCATTACCGGGATAAGCTAATGATAGATGGAGATATTAAAAAGGCTTTATATCATACTATAAAAGAAGTTGGTCAGGCCGTTACTTTTACAAGTTTAATTTTAGGATTAGGCTTCGGTATATTATCCTTTTCAGCTATGGAGGGAACAGCAAATGTTGGAAAATTTGGTTCAATTGCAATCTTTTCAGCTTTAATGTGTGATCTTTTCTTATTACCAGCGTTAATTTTGGTCTTCAAGCCAAAATTTCAAAAGAAAGGCAAACCAAAATTTCAAAGAAAAATGGTAGTGCAAAAATGACTCTAAGTAAAGCCATAAAAAGGTAAAATAGAAACCCTCCAGCATTTATATAATTTGACTTAATATAAGGTAATAAATGGAAAGCATTTTGGTCATTTGACCAATAGGAAAACAACCAGAGCAGCCGGTATTTTCTTTTGACTTTTGTTTAAAAGGAGCCAAAGACCAACAACGTCTTACTCTTGTGGGTATGGTTTGATTATCTGTAGCAAAGGTTGTTTAACCTTATAGTCTATTATTAAAATTTTTTTCAACCTAAATAAATAAATAATGAAAAAAAAACAGATTGTTTTATTGGTTGTTGTGACCGTTTTGATATCGTCATTTTCAAAAAGGATATTGCCATCTCAGTCGGCAAAAGATATCATGATAAAGGTGCAAAAAGTAGCTAAAGAATCCTTTAGCACATCAGTTCAGAGAATAAAATTATCGACCTGTAAATATACTGTATCAAATAAAAGAATTGTATGTACTGAAGAAGCAAGAAAGAAATTGCTGGAGAGTGTTGCTAAAAATTATGGAGAAAACCATCAGGATAGTCGATCGGTCTCCATTATAATTGAACCTAAAAAAGAACAGGGAGTAGGTATGTTAACCTATGAGTATGGTGAGCTTGGTAAGGATAACGATAGTTGGATCTATTTGCCAGAATTGAGCAAAGTTAAGCGCCTGGCATCGAGCAGTGATAGTAATGATAGTAGCGGAAGTTTTTTTGGGTCTGAATTCTCTCTTGAAGATATGGAAGACTTGAAAGTTGATGAATATAACTTCAAGATTTTGAAAGAAGAAAGCTATAAGGGACGTGAGGTCTGGGTTATTGAGTATACTCCTACAGCAGAAAGGGCAAAAAAATCAAAATATAGCAAAACAATATCATGGATAGATAAAGAAAGATATATCAGTTTAAAGAAGAACCTGTATGTTCATGGAGACCATTATAAACAGATGACTATGTCAAAAATTGAAGAAATTGATAACGTTTGGATCGCAAGGCGATTAACTATAAATAACCTTGCCACTCGCACGATAAGTATCATGAATATGATTTCGGTAGCTTTTGATCAAGAAATTTCGGATGATTTTTTAAGCACAAGGACTTTGGAAGATTTTACGTTTAGAGAACGGAATTTAATCAGGCTTCGTAATAATTTAAAATAGTAATACAGATATATAAAAAGCTTCACAAAAGGAGCGATAGTAAACTTTAGAATGTAAAGTCAGGTTACAAAATCATTTGGTGTAACAAGCTGATAGTCAAAATTAAAATGAATAAGAACAACAGGTAATTATCACTATATAGAACCATAATTCATCCACATTTTATAGTTACCAATTCACCACAAACTCATAGAAACTTTATAAGGAATAGTACATATGAAACATTCAAACAATGAGGGGCATTATGATGCTATTGTCGTAGGTTCAGGAACTTGCGGTGCCACAATTGCAAAAGAATTAAGCAGACAAAATAAAAAAGTCTTGATCCTGGAACGAGGAGGAAATGCACCTCTTAAAGAATCCATTATGGGATATGCCAAAATTTCTAACGAAGTACGTGTTGCAGATAAACTGAAAGATTTAAGAGCTTTTACTACCGGAGGTACAACGGCTATGTATCTTGCCGTAGCAGATCTGCCACCTATAGAAACTTTCAAGAATTTAGGAATAGATCTTACCGAAGATCTAGAACAAGCCCGTAAAGAATTACCAGTCGCCGAAATTTCGGATGGATTAATTGGTAGTCAAGCAAAAAGATTAGGTGAAAGTGCCAGACAGTTAGGTTACGACTGGGAAAAGAAGTTGATGTTGGTAGATCAGTCAAAATTCAATCACAAAAATTATTATGAAGTAAAATGGAAAGCTAGAACCTATGTAGAAGATGCTCTTAGAAATGGAGCAATTTTGGTTAATCAAGCCACTGTTTCTAAAGCTATACTTGATAATAAAAAGGCTATTGGCGTTGAATACTATATTGGGAAAAAAAAGAAGGTATTTAAGGCATATGGAGAAAAAATAATTCTTGCAGCAGGTTCTTTGGCCTCTCCCATTATTCTTAAAAATAGCGGACTCAAAAATGTAGTGAATCATGGTTTTTACATTAATCCAAGTATTGGCCTTATAGGAAAGGTTCCGGACCTTTCGTCAGAAGAAAACTTTTGCGGTTGTATGGGGGCAAAGTTAGATGATGATATTGAATTGATGGATGCTAATTTTCATCGTTTTCTATTCAATGTAGGGATGCTCGTCTCGGGTAAGCCTTTACGTATAGCATCATACCCAAAACATATTGGGATCACTGTTAAGATCAAAGAACCAGTTGGAGGTGAACTTACTGAAAATGGCAAATATCATAAAGAATTGACTGATAATGATCACCGGCGATTAGAGAAAGGAATGGAAGTGGCTAATGAAATATTAAAAAATGCCGGAGCTAGAAAAATCTTTAAAACCGATCTTATATCTGGGGGAGCTCTGGGAACAATCAAAATTAAGGAACATATCGATGAGAAGCTTCAGACAGAGTATAGCAATTTGTATGTTTGCGATGGCTCCATATTACCCGAAAACGAAAGAATAACACCAACTCTTACACTTGTTTGCCTGGCCAAATATTTGGCCAGAAATTTGGCAACTTCTCTTTAAAAAAACAAATATTTAACCATCTGAATAAGTTCAAAACTATTTGAAACATACAGTTTTGATTTATTACACTAAAAATTATAAATGACATGAAAAATTCAGAAAAAAATAAAACCAGTGGTTTTTTACTAGGGCTAACACTATTAAGCATTGCTGTTGCAGTTACGGCACCTTTTGTATGGGATCAATTTTTAGAAGGACAATTAGGAATAATTGTATTGGTTTTTGTTGAAGTATTACTACTTACTTTTATTATAACGTCAATTCATTCCCTTTGGAAAAATTCAGGTTCTGGCGAATGGAAAATGAAATCAGATAAGAAAGGAATGGTAGTGTATACTTTAAAAGTTCCCGGAGAAACTTGGTTGAAAATTAAAATAGTGGGAAGACTTAAAGCCAAGTTAGCAAGCATTTTAACGCTTATGCGAAATCCTGATGCAGCAAAAGATGTAGGTATGTTCGATTCATACTATATAAATGGATCAGACCCAAAGCTGGATGGAGCAGATCCAAAACAGGTGTATTATACTTTTAAACAAAAGCTTTTTCCTCCTTTCAAGCATAGAGAATTTGTAGTTAAATCCGAATTTTCACAAGACCCTGTTAGTAAAGAAATGAAGTTCAATTTTGTAGCTGCACCAGATAAACTACCCGTTAATAAGCGTTGTCATCGGGTGACAAAAATGCATAATAGATGGCGATACACTCCTTTAAAGAATGGTGAAGTAGAATATGAATTTGTATACGACGCAGTTGATCCAGGAGGTTACTTTCCATATGCATTAGCTAATTGGTTAATCCCTAGTATGCTACCCTATGCGTTTGCAAAAATGCCAAAGATATTAGATAAAGAAAAATATCGTAACGCTAAGGTTGATTATGTTCAGGAAGTTAGTCAACCAGAAGAAATGATGATATAAAAAACCTGATATAAAACCCCCAGTTTGACTTCTGAATTTGTAGATCATAAGCGCATACTGGCTTATGAGGAAGCTCTCTATCTTAATAGAAAACCTGATGTTGTTAGTAATATAACACAGGATAACTATCTACACTCCCCTTCAATTGATGTTGCAAATTTTATTCAATTCGCTAAGGTCATAAAAGACCTGGCGTAGGTGCTTATTTTCCAATTTTTAATGATCATAATAT
This sequence comes from Aquimarina sp. Aq78, assembly GCF_900299525.1. Classification (GTDB taxonomy): domain Bacteria; phylum Bacteroidota; class Bacteroidia; order Flavobacteriales; family Flavobacteriaceae; genus Aquimarina. The sequence goes on from NZ_OMKA01000036.1 coordinate 73,075, forward strand.
AATGAATAAAGTGTCCGAAAATCGAACATATAGTTTAAATATACCACAAATGTTATGGGATGGACTGTCCGAAAACTGGTTAATGAAAGAACTAGGTGATATACATTGGAAAATGATATCAGAAGGACTGAAAACAGAGTCTGATAAATTGGTTGACAGTAATGGAAATAGGTTGTATGCTAGCTTTGTTCGAATAAAGTGGGAGTCTAATAGTTGCCTGGGAGAATTCAGTGAAAACGAAGAAGTAGAGATTAATAGTTATCTGTCAAAGTATGGTAACAAGATGTTTTTTAGTAATGGCCAGGTGACCGGGCTAAATAAAAAAATGAAGACAGAATTAATGTCCGTTTTTTCTTCTCGAAATTCGGGAAATAATCAAAAATTGATAAAAGGAACACCTCTAAGCGTAGAACATAAAAATATTTCAGATCACAATAAACTTCCTAAAGTTGCCAAAGACTTTTTTAAAGTAAAATCTTGTTTTTTTCAACCTGAAAAAGAAGAAAGTAACGATATAAAAGAAATCATTCTTAATGATAGCTTATTTGATATCTATGCAGATGTAAAACCCTTATTTCAAAAAAAATACCAAATTGATTCTTATGATGATATCAACGGTGTTGGTCTTTTATATTTTGCATCTTACCCAAAAATAAGTGATAAATGTGAATTGAGTTTTTTTCAGGAAAAATACATTGGAGAAATCGAAAACTATAATTGGGCCAAAGATAGTTCTACTATCGCGAGAGATATACACTACTATGGAAATGCAAATGCAAATGAAGAATTGGTGTATAGTTTAGAAAACTTTTCTTACCTGGATAACAATACAATTAAACTAAGTTCTTCTTTAATAAGAGAAAAGGATGGAGTGTTAATAGCAAAGATATTTACGATTAAAAAGCTATCAGAACCGTTAGAAATTGCAAGTGCTTGGATTAGAGGTGAAAAGGAAGGCGAAACGAAACCTTTCTTAGAAACAAATACACCAAATATAAATACTACTAAATCTCCTGATAATTCTCCAATACTTAACCAAAATTTCAAAGGTAATAGCGATTTAAGCGAAGAACAGCTATGTGAAACTATAATCAACTTTTTTTCTAAAATTTTAGAAAATAACGAGATTGCTATCCATACAGATTTAAGGAGATTTGGAGTTGAATCCATTGTATATACAGAACTTTCAGAACATCTTAACATAGAGTATGGTTTCCAAAGTAATCCAAGCACATTTTATGGACTATTTACAGTGAAAGAAATTGCATCTTTTTTGCTATCGACATACAATACCGTACCTAATCTGAAAAAAGATAATGAAGTAGTAAAAGATAAGGAAAACTCTGTGGGTTCTGATGATATTGCTATCATAGGACTTTCATTAAAAATGCCAGGAGCAAATACTAAAGAAGAATTTTGGGAAAATTTAGTGAATGGAAATTCTTGCATCACAACTACTCCAAAAGATAGATGGGATTGGCCAGAAGATATTGATATACACGGAATTCATAAAGGAATTAATTACGGAGGCTACATAAAAGATGTAGATAAATTTGATGCATCTTTTTTTGGGATATCCCCAAGAGAAGTAAAAATGATAGATCCACAGCAAAGAATTCTTCTTGAACTCACATGGGAACTCATAGAAAGTTCTGGATACAAACCTTCGGTATTAAAAAAGAGTAAAACAGGTGTTTTTATTGGAGCTAGCGGGAGCGACTATGAGACTCTACTACATAAAAACCCTAAACTTCAAGAGTTTTCTGCGACAGGAACGGCAATGGCACTGCTCTCAAACCGGATTTCATATTTTTATGATTTTGATGGCCCTAGTTTAACAATAGACACGGCTTGCTCTTCATCGTTGGTTGCCATAAATAATGCGATTGCTTCAATCAAACAAAATGAATGTGAACAAGCTATAGTAGGAGGGATACACCTCATGTGCGAACCTACAAAGAGTATTGCTTACAAAGAATCCAATATGTTAAGTATTGATGGTAAGTGTTACACTTTTGATGAAAGAGCCAATGGATATGTAAGAGGAGAAGGAGCCGTAATGTTCCTTTTAAAACCTTTGAAAAAAGCAATTGCCGATAATGATAATGTGTTGGCCTTAATTAAAAGTACAGCCGTAAATCATGGAGGCTATTCTGGTGGGGTAACTGTACCTAACCCAAACAAACAAAAACAACTTATTGAAGAAGCATATACAAAAGCCAATATCGGTATACAGGATGTTTCGTATATAGAAGCACATGGCACAGGTACAAGCTTAGGAGATCCAATAGAAGTATTGGGTTTAACCAAAGCTTTTCAAGCATTACAAGATGAAAAAAATGAAAATCTTACTCCCTGGTGCTGGATAGGATCAATAAAAACAAATATTGGTCATTTAGAAGCAGCATCCGGAATTGCCGGACTACTAAAGGTAACTATGGCAATGAAATATAATTATCTGCCCGCTAGTCAAAATTTCAAAAACATAAACAGTAAAATTGAAATTGAAAATAAACCTTTTCGTATTCTGGAAAATGGAACCGAATGGCTGCCAAATAACGATCAAAATACTCTTATTGCTGGAGTAAGTAGTTTTGGGATAGGAGGTGCTAATGCTCATGTAGTTTTAGAATCTTATAAGGAAGATGAGGTAGAGAACACTTCAGGAATCGAAGGGCCATACTTATTTATATTATCTGCAAGACGTGAAGAAATACTGAAAGATTATGTAAAAAAAATACTGAGTTATATAAATCAAAATTCTTCGGTAACTCCTTATCAATTATCATATACCCTACAAGCTACCAAAGAGGAGATGGAACATAGGTTAGCTTTTGTATATAATACTATCGAAGATCTCAAAGCATATTTGGTAAATTTTATAGAAGGGTCTTACCTACAAAACACCTATGTAGGTAGCATAAAAAAATCAAAACTAAACCAATTAGATCATAATAAAATCATTGTCGATAGTCTTAATTTGAGGGATATAGCAGAACAATGGTGTCAAGGTAGTACCATAAAATGGGAAGAGCTGTATCCAATCAAACCTAAAACCTTAGAAATTCCGACATATCCTTTTGACCACAAAAAGGGATATTGGGTTTCTTATACAAAACAGCAAGACCTTGATGAAAAATATCCTCAAATAACCACACAAAAAGTACAAGAAGAAGTAAAAATCAAAACTTCCAACATTTCGGAAGAACTCTCTATTCCTTCACAGATTTTAAAGAAGACAGAGAAAGAGGTTTCATTAGTTCAAGATTTTAATAAGGAGACCCTGTCAAAACCTATTAATATCCCATTAATGCCTCCAGGGCAAATAAAAATGGAAGAGATAGAACAGGTCGTGGACCAAAAAATACAGTTCACCCTTTCGGATACATTAGAGGAGGCTCTGAAGGAAAACCATACTATAAATAACCTTTCTTACATAAAACTGTTTGATCAAGGTAATGGTACTTATTCTCTGGAGATAAATGCTGACAGAAATAACACTCTTTCGAGTGAATTAGTGGTAGAGCTGATACATAGTCTGGAGTATGTAAAACAACTACCAGAGCTAAAAGTATTGTTGCTCCGAGGTAATGGAAATACTTTTCTTCAAGGAGGGCGCGAAGCATATAACGAATCGGTAGTGCAAGGTCTTTATCGTTCCATAGCTTATTTTCCCTATCCAATAATAGCAGAGATGCAAGGGGATGCCATAGGTAGTGGTTTCCTGTTGGGCGCACTGTGTGATTTTATGGTATGCAGCCAGGAAGCCAAATATTCCTATACAGATTATGACAAAGGACCGTTACCTACATTAGAAGAAGAATTGCTTTTCAGAGAGCGTTTTGGAGAAGTTTTCGCAAGAGATTTCCTATATCAATCAGGGGTGTCAACAGGATATGAGTTAGAGGAAAGAGGCTGGAGTATTCCGATCGCCCCTTCCGAAGAGGTAAGAGTTTGTACAGAAAAACTTGCTCAGTCCCTATGTGGCAAACCACAGATTTCTCTTCATCTTCTAAAGGAACACTTAGGGCGAAATATTTTAAGGCTAACAGATGGATTAAGTGTAGTTGAATCATTGAAGATAAAAGACACTACAACTTCAGCCTCATCCAAGGTCTTTTCCCGTTCGAAGTATATAACAGTTGAAACAGATAAGGATCAGATACTGGTAATCAGGATACATACGGGAGAGAAAAAATACCGATTAAAAACCCTTGTGTCGGGTCTTGGTGATATTCTTGGTCAGGTTAAGAAGGAAAGGTGCCATAAAGCGATCGTACTTACCAGTGATGATGAAGGTTTCCTTAGAGTATCGGATGTATCTGGATCGGTAAGAGAAATTCTAGAGTTCCAACGGTTGCTCATAGAATCACCAATCCCCGTAATATCGGCAATAAGGAAAAATGCAAAAGATATAGGTTGGCTGATTGCTCAATCGTGTGATGTGTGTATTTACCAAACAGAGGGAGACTATTCGGCTTCGAGCCTTTTAGGGATACCAGAATTATCAAGACGGGCAGGATATATATTCGAAGATCGATTGGGATCTTATGTATGCCAGGAAGTATTGCTGTCAAACAAGATATATAGAGGTATTGAGCTTCAGAAGCAAGTGGGAGGGGCATTATTAGTATCCAAGGATCCCTTTTCATCAGCTATGGAATTGGCGACCCTATGGAGTTTCCTTTCAATAGAAGCTATAAGACAATGGAAGAAGGATAGAGTAGTAGCAACCCTTGAAGAGATAGATCAATTACCGTTGTGGCGAGAAACTGAAGAACATGTCAAGACTTCTTTACCACAGGAACCTACAAAGATTCAACTAAAGTCCGAAGTTATACGGGCCACGGTATACCAGGAAGGGATAGTAGAGGTAAGGATGGAGGACCGGGAGGCGAAGAATATGTTTTCTGATGCCTTCATAGATGGTATCACAGAGATATTCGAGCATATAGCAGAATCTTCGGCCTATAAAGTAGTGATATTGACAGGATATGATAATTATTTCATTTCAGGAGGAACCAAAGAAATGTTACTGGATATCCAAGAGGGTAAAATTAAATTTACTGATGCCAAAATATACCATTTGGCACTTAAATGTAAGATCCCAGTGATAGGCGCTATGCAGGGTCATGGGATCGGTGCGGGTTGGTCGATGGGAATGTTTTGTGATTTTCCATTGTTCAGTGAAGGAGGGCATTATGTGAGTCCTTATATGAACTATGGGTTTACTCCCGGAGCGGGATCGACTCTGATTTTTCCTGAGAGAATAGGATATGACCTGGCAAGAGATACCTTGTTGACAGGAGTGGAGTACTCGGGTCAAGAGTTAAAGGAAAAAGGACTGCCTCTGCCGGTTTTACCCCGTAAAGAGGTTTTTTCTGCTGCGCTTACTCTTGCCAAGCAGCTGGTAGGTAATTCCCGAGATAGTTTAATAGCTCTTAAGGATCAGTTGACCGATAAGTTAAGAATCCGTTTGGAAGAAACATACAGTCTGGAACTGGCCATGCACGAAAAAACATTTGTTGGCCGTTCTGATACTTTAGAACGTATTGAAAACAATTTTAATACTACCAAAGAAGATACAATGGATCAGGCAATCCAAGCAGAAGGATCGATTCCTTCTGGATTCCATAACATATCTCAGGATACAGATGTGTTGTCTATGATCTTGGCAAGTCTCAAAAAACTATTGGCCCAAGAATTACACATGGAGGAGGGAGAGATTGATGAAGATACTCCATTTATTGATCTTGGTCTGGATTCTATTATTGGTGTAACCTGGATACGAAAGATCAATGAAAAATATAAGATTTCTATTAATGCAACCAAAATTTATAGTTATCCAAATCTGAAGCAATTTAGCAGTTATGTAAAAGTAGAAGCAGAAAAAGAAGGAATATTACCTGTTCAGGAGGTTCTGGAAAAACAAACTAATCATGTCAATAATCCTATAGAATTACAAAGTATAAACGCTTCATTGCTAACATTAGAAAAACCTATTTCTGAGTACAATTTATCAACACAGAAACCAACTGTACCTGTAGAAGACCAATCAAAATCTATTGCAGTCATTGGTATGGCAGGTCGGTTTCCTAAAGCCAAAGATGTAGAAGCATTTTGGCAGAATATAGCTCAGGGTAAAAATTGCATTAATGAAATATCTAAAGAACGATGGGATATTGATAAATACTATCAGGAAGGAGATACAGCCCCAGAAAAGACCTATAGCAAATGGATGGGGGCATTAGAAGAATATGATCTTTTTGATCCCTTATTTTTTAATATATCACCCTCGGAAGCAGAGCATATGGATCCGCAACAGAGACTGTTTTTGCAGACCTGTTGGCATGCCATAGAATATGCAGGTTATAATGCCGAATCATTGGCTAATAGCAAATGCGGTGTATTTGTAGGCTGTGGTCAGGGAGATTATCATCTGTTATCAAAGAATCTAAGAACAAGTGCTTATGGTTTTACAGGTGGAGATAATTCTATACTGGCTGCACGTATATCTTATTTCCTAAACTTACAGGGACCTTGTTTAACCATTGATACAGCTTGTTCATCCTCATTGGTGGCCATTGCCAACGCCTGTGATTCCTTAATTCTTGGTCAAAGTGATCTCATGCTGGCAGGAGGAGTTTATGTTGGTGTTGGTTCTGATATGCATGTCAAAACTTCACAAATGGGGATGCTATCACCAGAGGGAACATGCTATACTTTTGATCAACGAGCCAATGGATTTGTACCTGGTGAAGGGGTTGGAGTGGTTATGTTAAAAAGACTGGAAGATGCAGAAAGAGATAAAGACAATATTCTTGGGGTTATTCAAGGGTGGGGTACTAACCAAGATGGCAAGACCAACGGAATCACAGCTCCAAATACAGAAGCTCAATCTAAGTTGCAACAAGAAGTTTATGATAAATATAATATCGACCCATCTTCCATTCAGTTAGTTGAAGCCCATGGAACAGGAACAAAATTAGGAGATCCGATTGAAGTAGAGGCCTTGGTAGAATCTTTTAAAAAATATACTCCAGAAAAGGAGTACTGTGCACTGGGGTCGGTAAAAAGTAATATAGGTCATTGCTTAATGGCGGCTGGTGTAGCGGGTATGATTAAGCTTCTGATGTCATTAAAATATAAGAAACTACCTCCAACTATTAATTTTGAAAAATTGAACGAACACATCGGTTTAGAAAACAGTCCGTTCTATATTAATACAAAATTGAAAGATTGGGAGATCGAGGGAACTCAAAAACGTCAGGCCGCTATCAGTTCCTTTGGTTTTAGTGGGACCAATGCTCATATGGTTATAGGAGAGTACTCGTCATCGTTAGATAGAAATATCAAAGATTCTGATGGCGTTCTAAATAATGATTGTGTTTTCCTTTTATCTGCCAAAACCGAGGAACAATTGAAGCAAAAGGCTATTGATCTGTTGACTTATATTGATAAAGAGAGACAATCTCTTGATATGGTTCAAGTATCATATACGCTACAGGTAGGAAGAATGGAGATGGAACAGCGCCTGGGATTTGTAGCTAATACTACAGATCAATTAATAAAAAAATTGAAAACGTATATAGAAGGTAAAAAACACGTTCAAGACGTATTTCTGGGAGAAGCAAAACGTAATAAAGCCACTATTTCCTTATTTTCTAATGATACGGATTTACAAGAAACAGTTGATAAATGGATTCAACAGAAAAAACTTTCTAATCTTATCAGTTTATGGGTTCAAGGGCATGATCTGGATTGGAATAAATTGTATGGAGAGGACAAACCTCTTAGGACAAATTTACCGGTTTATCCTTTCGCTAAAGAGCGATATTGGTTTAATGAAGAAGTTAGTGATTTCTCATCGCCAAAAGTTTCTGAAACGATAATACATCCTTTGCTGCATCAGAATACATCTATGATTCATCAGCAACGTTATAGTTCAATATTTACCGGTAGAGAATCATTTTTAAATTATGATCAACAAACTGGGGTAAAATTCATAACAGAATTAGCAAGTTTAGAAATGGCTCGTGCAGCTATTGAACACTCATTACAGACAGAGTCAAGTATAGAGCTAAATAATATAGTATGGTCGGACCCTATGATTGCTGATCCCAATACAGAATTTACTATTTCTTTATATGAAAAAGACAACGTTTATATTGATTTTGAAATATGTAGTAATGCAGGAAACGAAGAAATAATCCATTGCCAGGGAGTAGCGCGCATTAACAATTCATCAGTATCAAGTCAAAAAGACATAGAGTGGCTTAAAGGACAGATGATGCAAATTAAAAAGAGTATAACTCATTCAGAAATTATAGATATATATCAGAAAGAGTATCAATCATTGATCCAATTAAGTTTGTCGGATCATACCCTTAGTAATCAAAAAGGTTTTGTGATATACCCTGCGATCATAGAACATATATTAAAAGGTGTTGATTTTTTTGAAAATAAACATAAGAGATTAATTCCTTTGAATTTGGGGTCGATACAAGTAGTATCACCTTGTACACAAAACATGCATATATGGACTCGTTTTTCAAAAAACCATCAATCAGGAGATGAAAATTTCAACTTGGATATAGATCTGTATGATGACCAAGGCAGTGTTTGTACACAAATTAGAGAGTTATCACTTGGTAGTGATAATCAAACAAGAATAGAAGCATTTACTAATGTTAATGAAAATATAACCAACAAAGAACTGTTTCAACCACAAGAAACAACACAAACATTATTTTATAGAGAATATTGGCAAGATCAACCAGATATCAATATAGAGGCAGGATCGGATGATCAACAGACCATTATTTTTACGGATAAGGATTTTCGTGAAAAATTGGTAATTGAAACAGAGAATCTGTTGTCCAAAGCTATTATGGTCGAGCAGGCTGATAGTTTTCGGCAAGTGACACCTAAGTTATATCATTGTCATCCAACTAACCAAGGTGATATAGGTAAAATACTTAATCAAGTTACTGATGAAGAGAGTAAACCTGTTCGTATCATATATACTTGGGCAAAAGATCAGGGTGAAACAAGTGTTCACATGTTATTTGATTTGTTTAAAACTATTAAATCATCTATATCTTCAGTAACTCACGTGACACTGGTCGGATATTATAATCCTTCAGAAGTTAATACTTGTTGGGATTACTCTTGGATTGGTTTTGAACGATCATTAAAATTACTTCTACCAAATATTCAAGTATCATTACTTTATACAGACATACCTTCCTGTACATCTAAACAATTGTTAGATGCATCACAACGGAATGGAGTATTATGGTATAAGGATAAGAAAAGACATATACTATCAATACAATCATGTAAAACCGATAAAACAGACAAAGAATCTGTACTGAAACAAAATGGAAGTTATTTAATTACAGGTGGTTGTGGTAGTTTGGGTTTACAGTTTGCTTATTACCTGGCGAAAAATTATAATGCTAATCTTATATTGGTAGGTAGGCGTCAGATAACCTCTGATATCGAAGAGCAAATTAAGAGTTTAAAAGAAACGGGTACCGGAGAAGTATACTATACATCTGTTGACGTTAGTGACAGAAAGGGAATATTAGCTTTGAAGTCTGATCTGCCTTTTAACCTTTCTGGTATTATTCATGCGGCAGGAGTAGAATCCTCAGAACCTTTTAACAATAGATCAACAGAGGATATCAATACAGTACTTCATCCTAAAACTATTGGTTCTATATTATTAGATGAGATATTTAATGAACCTTCATTAGATTTCATTTGCTACTTTTCATCAGTATCGGCTTTACTTGGTGATTTTGGTTCTTGTGATTATGCAGTAGCTAGCCGTTTCCAAATGGCTTATAGCCAATATCGTGAACAAAAAGAGCAACGTAATGGGAAAACAGTTGTCATCAACTGGCCACTATGGCAAGAAGGCAATATGGGTACAAGTGATAAGGAACAAACTTCCTTTTATTTGAAAAGCAGTGGTCAGGAACCATTACAAACATCACAAGGTATAGACCTTTGGCATGACCTTTTAAAGTCAGATATGACGCAAACACTCGTGATACTGGGAAAACCATCCCGTCTTGAGCAGACATTGAATCGATTATATCAGGTTAGGCAGCCAATTAATGTAGAAAGCGTTCCTGGACAAACAAAATACAACGAGGATAAAGTACGGAAATTTCAATACCAAGGACTTTCAGTGAAGGAATGTATCATTTCCGACTTAAAGCAACAGATTTCTGGATTGACTAAAATCAAAAAAACAGAACTAAGTACTACTAAGAATTTAACAGAATATGGTTTTGACTCTATTAGCCTAAGTAAATTTGCTAAAAGACTGACAGCTTATTTTGGATTGGAAATAACGCCAGCAATATTTTTTAGTGCTACTACTATTAGTAAGTTGGGAGAGTATTTTCTGCAGGAGCATGCTATACACATAGAAAGTTTTTACAGCCAGACTAAAGTTGTTAATGAAACTGATAAAGGAAAAATTACTACAACTAAATTAGAAAGTGTTAAGCCGGATCTTAATCGTCGTTTTAGACCTCGATTTAATTCTAAACTGCCAGTCGTAAATCAGGAACCTATCGCAATTGTGGGTATGTCTGGGCGTTTTCCTCAGGCTGAAACGGTAGATCAATTTTGGACATTGCTTGCAGAAGGTAAAGATGCGATTACCGAAATACCTTCTAACAGATGGAACTGGCATGATTATTTTACCACTCCAGGTGATGCCAACAATAAAATGATTACTAATAAAGGAGGTTTTATTCATGGTATGGATGAGTTTGATCCGTTGTTTTTTGAAATTTCCCCTCGTGAGGCTGAGCAAATGGATCCTGCCGAACGCTTACTTCTAATGGAAACCTATAAAGCTATAGAAGATGCAAGAATATCTCCAAATGATATCAGAGGTGAAAAAGTAGGTGTTTTTGTTGGAATGGAAGAAAGTCAATACGATCAAATCACAGGGCGGCAAGGCATTACTACCAGTGGTAATGCCATGATAAGTTCTAGACTTTCTTACTTTCTTGATTTACATGGACCGGCTATTGCTACAAATACAGCGTGCTCATCAGGATTGGTAGCCTTACATCAAGCTGTGTCAAGTCTGCGTCAAGGAGAATGTAAATCAGCAATAGTAGCGGGTATTTCACTGCTCCTTTCACCAGAAAATTACATGATGATGAGTAAGGCAGGTATGCTATCAGAAGATGGTCATTGTTACTCTTTCTCAAAAAATGCTAATGGTATTGGAGTGGGAGAATCTGTTGTAGTACTTATGCTGAAACCATTATCAGAAGCTATTGCAGAAGGTGATTCAATATATGGAACAGTCAAAGCTAGTGGTATTAATTTCGATGGTAAAACCAATGGAGTTACTGCACCTAATGGAGACAGACAATCTGAATTAATAGAAAAGGTTTACAAAGATTACCAAATTGATACCAATGATCTATCATATATCGTCACCCATGGTACAGGTACCAAACTTGGTGATCCTGTTGAGATAAATGCTTTGATTAAAGCTTTTAAAAAACTAAATAGTAACAAGCAATCCCAGATAAAGCAAGAACATTGTGCTTTGACGAGTTGTAAGAGTAATGTGGGACATACATTGGCAGCCTCTGGGTTAGTTAGTGTGGTTAATTTAGTAAAAGCCATGCAATACCGTCAAATTCCTGGAAGTTTAAACTGCAAAGAGGAAAATGATTATATCACCAGAAATGAAAATCCATTTTTTATAAATAAAGAAACCTGTGAATGGACTAAGGAGGAAGGCAAACCATACCTGGGAGCCGTAAGTTCCTTTGGACGAAGTGGAACCAACGCTCATGTCGTTATTGAAGAGTATCAGGAACTGATAGAAAATATAGATTCGATTCCTCGAACGACTCAAAATGAAAAAGTAATGATTCTTCTTTCCGCAAGAACCGAAGAACAGTTACAACAAAGAACTCGTGATTTGCTAGATTTTATTGTATCACCATCTCAAAAGACTGTTGATGTACAAGAATTAGGATATAGTCTTCAGGTATGTAGAGAAGAGTTTGAAGAACGCCTTGGATTTATAGTAGGATCAGTCACCCAATTGGCCGAAAAACTTCAAGATTATCTTGATGATGTTGAGGACATTGAAGATACTTATAGAGGTAAAGCAAAGCGCAATCAGGAAGATATTAGGATTATCAATGATGATGATGACATGAAAGAGGCGATTGATAAATGGATTATCCGTAAGAAACTACCCAAATTACTTGAGTTGTGGGTTAAAGGCTTGACGATAGACTGGAAAAAATTCTATGGAGATAATAAACCCAAACGTATTGCTTTACCTACTTATCCATTTGCTCAAGATCGTTATTGGGTAAATACAATACCGAAAGATCAATCAGGAAGTAGCTTACATAAACTACACCCATTAGTACATCAAAATACTTCCAATCTTATTCAGCAAAGTTATAGTTCAACTTTTAGAGGAAATGAATTCTTTTTAAAAGATTATCAATATCAGGGGCATACAGCATTACCGACTAGTATTTATTTAGAAATGGCAAGAGCTGCTGTTAAAATGGCTTTACCTATAACAGAAGAATCACTAATTATTGAAATGCACCATTTAGAATGGATAGAACCATGCATTGTTAATAAGGATAAAAATATTAAGATCGTTTTATCTCCACCGAATGAAAATCAAATCAGTTACGAAATTTTTAGCCAAGAGGTTGGTGCAGAAATATGTCATTTTAAAGGTAATGCAGTTTTTAGTGTAACATCTAATACTTCAAAATTGGATGTGCAAGGTTTGATGAGACAAATGGGAGAAGATTCTGTAGAAATATCTGATCTCTATACTACTCTAAACAATATTGGTATAAGTTATGGGCAATCTTTTCAGGCACTAAAATCTATATATCAAGGAAATAACCAATTGTTGACTAGGTGTGAAATACCACCTATAAGTCAAGGCAATTATGTGCTACATCCCAGTATCATAGATAGTATATTACAGGCAAGTGTCGTGTTAATTGGAAGTGTAGAACCATTGATCCCAGTAGCTTTGGATTCATTAACTGTTGTGTCAGCTTGTGTCGAAGAAATGTTTGCTTGGGTACGATTATCACAAGAAACTCAACCCGATGACAAGCAAATTAAACTGGACATTGACCTGTGTGATCAACAGGGGAATGTAGCTATAACTATGAGAGGTTTGGAACTAGTGGTTCCTTCACAAATAAAATCAAAAGGAACCACTATAGAAACAACTCAATTATGGGATGGAGTAAGTTATCAGACCAAATGGGAAGTACAACCTGTAGTATCAAAAAATACTACTGTAACTCATAAAACAGTATTAATTGTTTGTAGTGGATCGACCTTAGGGCTTGAAAAGGAAATTCTGCACTATTATGATCAGAATAATACAAAGTCCCTTCTTGTTAGAATGGCAAATAAAACAAAGCAGGTATCCGACAAGGAGTGGCTATGTGGTACAGACGACCCTGAAGGATTTCAAAGTTGTTTGAAGAATATCGATGAAATAGATGCGTTGTATTTTCTTTCTATGCAAGATGAATTCTCTAATTCGTTAAGTTTAAATAAATTGGAGTATAGTCATAAAAGCAATGAAATTCAATTTTCACGTCTTGTTAAAGTTCTTAAGCAAAACAATAAGGTAAAAGAGAACATTGAATCTTATGTATTAACACTGGATACTCACTCTATTCATGAAGAACCAAATCAATATGGGGGAGCTGGTATTACAGGTTTGGCGTATTCACTTGCTCAAGGGAGTTATCAATTCCGTGTTAGAAACATTGATTTGTCCTCAGAGGATCTAAAAACAATAGATGGTCGTAAGAAAGTATTAGAGATTATACTTCAAGAACCTTCTACAGATAGAGGAGAAGTGTTTAAAGTTCGATCAGGAAAGAGGTATCGTCAAACATTATATAAATTAAACTGGAACACTCCGGTTAATTCTGCTATTCGCCAAAATGGCGTTTATCTTATCGTAGGCGGAAGCGGTACTGTTGGTAAAATCATTACACGTAAACTGATCAAAAAATATGGAGCCACAGTTGTATGGATAGGAAGAAGTGAAGTAACCTCAAAGAAGGTTCAGGTGGCGATGGAATTATGTAAAGAATCCGGAGGGAATTTGAAATATATCCAAGCTGATGTTACTCATCAGAATGATTTCGAACAAGCAGTAGCATCCATTACACAAGAATATCATAATATAAATGGAGCCATTTTTGCCGGAATGGTCTTTGATTTTGAAAATTCATTAGATCAAACTACAGAAAAAGAATTCAGATCAATTTTTGATCTGAAAGCCCAGGGAAGCTCAGTATTCTATACAGCTCTGAAAAAGGAACCTCTCGATTTTATGTGTTATTTCTCCTCGGGACAGGCCTATTCTTTTTCTGGAGCAGCTAAACTTTCTGCATATGCGAGCGGAATTACGTATGCCGATAGCTTTGTTCACTCAATTCGAAAGCAATCAGATTTTCCTGTTGGAATTATAAATTGGGGATTCTGGAAATCTTCAATTGAAACTATTGCAGAACGTAATGAAGATATTTCAACCGGGAATTTCGAAGCCCTGGAGGACAATGAAGGATTTAAATGCTTCGAACAATTCGTTAGTGAACTTATGCAAGGAAGGGTTCATCAGGTTTTATGTATGAAAACGTCACAACATATTGAAACATTGATGAATTGCAATAAAGAAGAATTAATATCCTTAACAAGAATACCAGATTCATCTTCAATAATAGTATCAGAATCTACAATCGAGATTCCGCAGGAAAAAATCAAAGAACTGAAACACATTGAAGAGAATAGTAAATTAGAAGATTGGCTTTATCAATTATTGTTTTGTCAAATAGATCAGTTGATAAAGTCCAATAGTGACGAGAAGGTATTGGAAGTATCCACCTTATATAAACAATGTGGGATTTTAAATAAATATATCCCATGGTGGAATACTTGTCTACAAAGGTTGAAACAGAGCGGATATATTCAATATGAAGACAATATCATTACTGAATGGAAAAAAGCAAATACTAAAGAGATTTGGAGTAAATGGAATATAGAAAAAGAGAAATATTTACAAAATCCAGATCGTAAAGCGTGGGTTACACTTGTACATGATTGTTTAGAAAAACTCCCAGAAGTTTTACAAGGCAATGTTTTGGCTACAGACATCATATTTCCTAATTCTTCTATGGATAAAGTAGAAGGAGTATATAAAAACAACCTACAGTCTGATACCTTTAATGAAATTATAGCCAATGCGATAGTAGCATATGTGCATCAAAGATTACAATTAGAGCCTAAGGCTAAATTAAGAATACTTGAAATTGGAGCAGGTACAGGAGGAACTTCAGCTATTGTTTTTTCAAAACTACAGCCTTTTAAGAAGTCCATAGAGAAATATTGCTATACAGACCTTTCAAAAGCATTCTTTTTCCATGCAGAAAAAAATTATGTGCCAGAAAACCCTTACATACACTGTGAGAGGCTTGATATAGAACAACCCGTAGAGGATCAGGATATTGAAATTGGCACTTATGATCTGGTGATTGCCGCTAATGTGTTACATGCTACCAAAGATATACGACGTACTTTACAGAACGCAAAAGCCATTTTGAATCAAAATGGATATTTGCTGATCAATGAATTAAGTACTCCAGCACTCTTTAATCACTTGACATTTGGGTTACTAGACGGATGGTGGCTTTTCAAGGACTCTGATCTTCGTATGCCAGGTAGCCCAGGAGTATTTCCCGCTACTTGGGAACAAGTTCTAAAAGAAGAAGGTTTTCCTTTAGTATTGTTTCCGGCAAAAGAAACACATTTTGTCGGACAACAGATAATTATGGCCCAGAGTAACGGGGTAATTAGGCAAAAAATATCAGTAAAACCGAAAGAGATAACTGCCAAAACTATTCCAAATGTAACCAAAAGTAAGCCTCCTCAGATTCAGAAACAAACAACTGTTTCAATACGAGAGCAAAGCTTAATTTCGAAACCTTCACAAAATATACGGGAACATATTCGTACTAAAATCCTAGATAGTTTATCGGAGACTTTAAAAATTTCCCCTGAAAATATCGATTTGGATATTGCCTTTTCGGATTATGGAATTGATTCAATTCTAGGAGTAAGTTTTATAAATCGAGTCAATGAAGTACTTTCTATTTCACTTAATACTGCTATCATTTTTGAACACTCATCGGTAAATCGTTTGAGTAAACATATAAATAACTCTTATCAGGCACAGATAGAATCCACCCTGGAAATACAACATGATATTTCGGTAACAACAGAGGAGGATCCAGGACAACCTATATATAAAGAAGAGGCAGCTAGTATAGGGAGTGTTTTACCTCCAAACAGATTTGCTTTTAGAACAAATCTGTTTGGAAAACATGATTCCGGAAAAATTGAAGAGAACAGCTCAGAGATTGCTGTGGTTGGAATATCAGGGATGTTCCCAAAAGCAGATAATATTAGTCAATTCTGGCAAAATCTGATACAGGGAGTTGATGGAGTTGATGAACTTCCTGATCGTTACCTGGATCAAAGAAAATACTTCAGTATCGAAAAACAACCAGATAAAACACGATGTAAATGGGGTGGAATAGTTGAAGACAGAGATTGTTTTGATCCTCTGTTCTTTAATATTTCTCCTAAGGAAGCAGAGTCGATGAATCCACATCAACGATTGGTTTTACAGGAAAGTTGGAATGCCATCGAAAATTCGGGATACAATCCAAAAGATCTTTCGGGCTCTCAAACAGGTATCTATATAGGAGCAGAACCTACAGGATACACAGGAGAAACTTTTACAGGCTATTCCGATGCTATTATAGCTTCTCGTTTGTCCTATACTTTAAACCTTAATGGTCCATCCTTTGTAGTTAATACAGGTTGCTCTTCTTCGGCAGTAGCGTTGCATTTGGCATGCGAAAGCTTAAGAAATAAAGAAACAGATTTGGCATTGGCAGGAGGCGTTAATGCATGTTTAGATGAGAACGTACTCATTCGTTTAGATAAGATAGAAATGCTTTCTCCTAATGGTCGTTGTTTCACCTTTGATAAAGAAGCAAACGGAACTATTATCTCTGAAGGTATAGGTATTGTAGTATTGAAACGTTTGGAAGATGCTATTGAATCAGGAGATAAGATTTATGGATTGATATCCGGATCAGGGATTAATCAGGATGGAGCAAGTAATGGAATCACGGCACCTAATGGAGAGGCCCAGGAAAAACTTATTGTAGATGTTTATAAAAAATTCAAAATTGATCCAAAAGAAATCAATTATGTTGAAGCACACGGAACAGGAACAAAATTAGGAGACCCAGTAGAAACGAATGCTTTAGTAAGAGCTTTCCAGAATTTCACAGACAATAAAGGGTTTTGTGCTATTGGTAGTGCTAAATCATATATTGGCCATACAGCTGCTGCCGCCGGAGTTATTGGATTGATCAAAGTATTATTGTCTATGCAACACAATAAGATACCAAAGTTGTTAAACTTCAAAACTATCAACCCTCTAATTGAATTTAAAGAATCTCCTTTTTATATAAATACCGAAGTAGAGGACTGGAAACCGTCTAATAGAGCTAGAATGGCAGCGATTAACTCTTTTGGTCATAGTGGTACTAATGCTCATCTGGTCATTAAAGAATATATTCAACCAAGAAGTAATCCTATTTCCAAAACAAAAAACCTTGTAATAATACCACTTTCGGCCAAAACACATGAGCAGTTGCTGCAAAAGGCCAAAGATCTCTTAGAGTTTATTCAAATAGAGGAAGAAGGAGGATTGCAGTCAACTAGAAATCTTGATTTGGTAGATATGGCTTATACCCTACAGGTGGGTAGGGAAGCTATGGAAGAGCGCTTAAGCTTTATTGTTAATTCGGTAGAAGAACTGGCTCAAAAACTTCAAGTTTATATTGATGGAGAACGTGCAATTGAAAATACCTGGATAGGGAAAGCTAATCGAAATAAGGATATTCACACTCTGTTTAGTAGAGATATTGACTTGCAGGAAATTATTAATAAATGGATAACCAAAAATAAACTATCTAACCTTGCTGACTTATGGGTAAAGGGGCTTGAATTAGATTGGAATAAGTTATATACAGAAGTTAAACCCAATCGTATTCATTTACCATCATATCCATTTGCAAAAGAACGTTACTGGTGTAACATCTCCAAAAGCAACGAGCTAATTAGGGTACCAGAAAGTAGTACTACAACAATTCATCCACTGCTCCATCAAAATACTTCTGACTTAAGTCAGCAAAGCTATACAACCGTTTTTAATGGTGAAGAATTCTTTTTAAAAGATCATCTGGTGGATGGACATAAGATATTACCAGCGGTAGCCTATTTAGAAATGGCTCAGGTTGCCATAAATCAGGCATCACCTGTTCATGGAGAACAATTCATTTTGGAACTGCAAAATACGGTATGGTTAAAACCTGTAGTTGTAGAAAAATATAAAGAGATATCAATAGCTCTATTTGAGAATGAAGAAAAGAGCGGTGCGGTAGAAAAAATAGAATTTGAGATATATAGTCTGAATGATGAAACAGAGGAGCAGAAAGAGACTATACATTGCCAAGGAGAAG
Source organism: Aquimarina sp. Aq78 (assembly GCF_900299525.1). Taxonomy (GTDB): domain Bacteria; phylum Bacteroidota; class Bacteroidia; order Flavobacteriales; family Flavobacteriaceae; genus Aquimarina. The sequence continues at coordinate 91,737 of NZ_OMKA01000036.1, forward strand.
CTATATTCAGAAGAAAGGAAATACCTTCCAAACTGAATACTGATCAACTTAGGAAACAGATGAAGCAAACAATAATTGAACCTTCTACTGTTTATAGTTCTTTTAAACAATTTGGGCTTGATTATGGTCCGGCACATCAGGGGATAACTGCCATTTATATGGGAGAAGATCAACTCCTCGCACATCTTAGTTTGCCAGTAGAGAATAAAACCAATCAGAAAGATTTCACTTTACATCCAGGTTTAATGGACAGTGCACTTCAGGCATGTATTGGGTTAATGGTTGATTTTGATGATTTACCATCCCGTCCATTACTCCCTTTCTCGTTAGAAACTATACGAATAATCTCTGCTTGCGTCCCAGAAATGTTTGTCTGGGCACGCTATGCAAAAGATAGTAAACCTGGAGATAAACTCATTAAAATTGATCTTGATCTATGTGATCACGAAGGAAATATTTGTGTACAGATGCATGGGTTTTCATCACGAACTCTGAATAGAGAAACAGGCTTTACTTCTCAAAAAATATCAATTGATGGAACCTATGATGATGATTTTTATAAAAACATAATTGAAAAAGTTCTTAATAATGAAATCTCAATAGAAGCAGCAGCTGAGTTAAATTGATTTTAGACACATGAAACAAGAATTAATAAAAATATATAGAGATATCTCCAGAGGAAAGCTTACCAAGAAAGAAGCACTGGATAAGATCAAAACTATTAAGCTACAAAAACAAGATAAAGCTACGGCTACAGGTGTTTTGTTGGCAAATTCGGTATGGGAACCTATTTCATTAGATATACTTTCTAAAGATCAGATAGAATATACTCAGCAGCATATCATTTTGTGTGAAATATCGGGTGTGGAAGAAAAGGAAATTAAAGCGTTACTTCCAGACTGTAAGATTTTAAGCTTACAATCTGACGATCAGCAGAGTATTGCTGATCGATATGAGCGTTATGCTATATCCTGTTTTGATTATATCCGCAATATACTTTCTAACAAGCCCCAGGGTAAAATACATATTCAAATAGTCATTGG
>NZ_OMKA01000026.1 GCF_900299525.1 Aquimarina sp. Aq78
AAGATATTTATATTGATTTATAGTTTCTTTAACTATAGTATATCCATTACTTTCTCTTTTAAATGTTCTTTCCTGCTCAAGGTTTCCACGTAACCATTCTAATACTACTGGGGGTGTAAAAGGAAATCTATCTATATCAGAATCATCATCTAAATTAAATGAAAACTTATACTCTTTTTTTCCTGTGTTATTTTCCTTAGTCCCAAAGTATTCAGTTACATTCCTATAGCCTACATAACTACTTTTGGTAGTGGTCATAGGGTTATTACTTGATGAGCTAATAATATCTGCAGTAGCAAATGTACCATTACTAAATACTGCCTTTCTTTCAATAAAAAATGGAGTTGATGTAATCCCTCCAGAACTCGAAGTGGTATTGTCACTTTCCCAATTCAAGTACTCATAAGATTTCTCAAAATAACTAGTGTCAGTATCATATTTTTTGATGTTCTTTACCCTTAATCCACCTACCTCATAGTTAACACCATCCGTAGTTAAAGAGCCAAGGTCTAGTTTTTCACCATAAACACGAACCCTAAAATCAGGATAGTTACCAGAGTCATCACGAGTTATTGTACCTTGTATTGAATAATTTCCGGGAGGTAATATTACGCTTGAATCTGTAGCAAGAGCAACTGGAGAACCATCACTTTTAATTAATTCTAGTTGAATCCCACAAGTACGTTGTGATATATCACAGGGATAAGTAACATCAATGAAAGCAAAATCCTGAACTATCTCTCCTGGCGAAATCGTAAACGGTTTATTAATCTCTGATGAATTTTGTATGTCAGAGACTCCAACAGTAACTAATGAGTGTTGAACTCTAGGGGCTATATCATTTGCAAAAGCCAATTGTCCAATAGTATTCCCTTCATATCCAAACACTGTATACCCTTTTGTAGGATGGGTTAGTTTTTCTAATATTCCAGCTTTGGCAAAATCGGAATTTGCGCTTCTATCTGCTCCCTCATATCTTATTCCTAAAAGGGTAACTGAAGGGATTAAACTTGTGTTACTATGTTTCCCATTATAGTATCCCCATAAATCCCTTGCTAAAGAGAAACGATCTGGCAATGGGGTTGAGTTGTATTGCATGCTATAAGGCGGTAAAGATTCCTGACCTTTAGACTGTTGTACAGAAGTCAAAAACATTCTATAATAACGATCATTACCACTACAAGGAACTGCATGAGAATTTCCTACTTCTCCTACAGTATTATAGGTAAGGTTAAATTTTTTAACCTCTTTCCCATCCAAGTCTTTAATGATAATTTCCTTAAGACTATAATCTCCCGGTTGATCTAATCGTTCTGTAGTATTTTTGATAAATTCAATCGTTCCATTTTGACTTTCTATACTTGATATTTTCGAAGAACTAATCATACTCTCGTAATACGTAATAGGTTTGATCCCATTAGAAAGTATTTGACCATCTATTTCTCCTTTAACATTAACATACCGTTGTTGACCTGAAGCAGAACAGGTATCATACGTATTCTCTACATACGTAAATCGTATATAATTCTTTGAAATGGCATCTTCTATATCCATCAATTTCCAGCCGTTAATATATCCGGCATTAAAATTCTTACCGCCACCCAATGAGACACTTCCTAATAATGCTTCATGTCCTTTTCGAGTTCCATCTTGTGATACTCCAAAATAATATTTTACACCATTTGGGGCAGTGATAAACCAAGTTGTAATTCTTTTATTCCCGTCTTTTTGATAATTGATTCTAACATCTGTATGTGGCATAGAAACAATCTGTCCTGATTGTCTAAAAAAGAAACTTCCAGAATATCCCGGGATATTATAATGATACATATCAGGTTCGTAGTCTAATTCTCCATTAACTGCTCTTGTTATAAGATCAGTGGCCTGATTTACCTGACTGGCATCAAATTGAATAGTTAAGAAATCCTCAACTGTTTTTGTAGTATTCAAAAACCCACCAACACCATCATCAGCAATTCCTCGTACCACTCGTGTGACCGATCCTCCAGAACTTAGACTCCATCCTAATCCTGTCCAAGATGCTGTTTCTTCTACCTTGACACCTCCCGCATGATAAGAAAGGCTTACAGGTAAACTTAAATTACCACTTGATACCGACCCTATAGGGATAGAAACGTTGGGGATACCCGAATAAAGACTTACAGGAGTCTCGATAAATTTACCTAATGATGCTACTTCTGGTGTAGAAGGAGCATAGTTTAAATTGTTTTGATAACCGCTTTCTCTTTGAGCAATCAAAGGGATAGAAAGCAACAACATCAAATAAAACGTTAGTTTTCTCATATAAAAGTAATTAGTGACTGATTTTGTTTTTTATTGTATTCCAGTAGCAATATTACGGTATCCCAGTTTCGTTTTTCGGGACTGAGAAAAAAAAATGAAAGTTTTTTAGAAATGAGATAATAAGGTTTCAGGTCACTGATTACTGGTTGCCAGATTTTGGAGATACCTGACTTTGCTGCCATTGCCATTGAGATCCGGTAGCAAACAGATCATAGAAAGATTCTAGACAGCATAAATAGCAGCATCAAAACAGATTGTTTTCCTCAATTGTATAACTTTCTAAATTAAACATATACAGGTGTATGTATTACCCTTGCTCTGTATGTAGTTTGATGCGTAATGCAATATAAAAATCAAAAGAAACGGCTCTGGTAATGGCATGATCTTCTAGACAAACTTTTGCTGCATAGGCATCTACAGTATCATGATACCACTCCCACAAAGCATCGGTTCGGTTGTTAAAACCCATTAATGATAATATCGCCATCCCCAGTTCTACACTAAAAAAAGAAGTATCAAAACCTATCGCGGCCAATTGATTTATAAATCGGGTACCTAATAATTCGTTCTTAATAAGATATAAGATCAAATCCTGATGTGTTGATAGCTTAAATTTCGGGAAAATCTGAGTGTCTAGATCTATTTTCATCTGCTTATAATTATGGTTTCCTTTGATTTAGATAAAATTAGCGTAGTTTCCGGCCTTTGCTAAAACATACATTAGATAAATCAAATGCATGCCAAGTGCTATCTTCTCAAAAAGAAGCGGATATAAATGTGCTCGACTTGTAAAGAGGTAAACCCGAATTATCCGGGTTAAAAACGTGATCTATTATACATCACTTTCTCTTTATAATTAACAGATTTACAGGATTGCCAGGTAGGATGTGCAATATAGTCCTGAAAAAAGAATACCTTAAATCTGTAAAAAAGGTATTGTATTTAATTTGTTGTGCATTTAAGATTTTTGAATCCAAAATTCGTCAATTCGAGTGCTTCGATACACTCAGGATGACAAGGATTATTGGTTTAAAAAAGCTATTCTCGATAGTCCTACTGAGCTTGCCGAAGTACATTTTCTTCATTTCATTACGACAAAACACTCGAATTGACGCTTTTTCACAATGTTTTTCCCAAAAGCACAATGGGTATTATTTTTTATTTTTTTAATGTCTTGCGATATTCTGCTTTTTCTTCTGCAACTTTAAGCAGTTCTTTAGAACAACCTATCTCATACATATGCTTTGCAAGTTGATCACTTGCATATTCGTCTTGTAATTCTTCTATACTAAGATCAAAAACCTCTGCCAGTTTAGAAAGTTTCTTTTTATCAAAATCACGTATGCCATTCTCCATTCTACTCAGGTTTGCAAAATCCATTTGTAATAGACCCGCCAGTTGGGTTAGTGTAAGCCCATTTGTTGTTCTAAGCATTTTGATATATTCTCCAAACGTTTCTTTCATTCACTTTGTCAAAGTTTGACAAATCTACTCTTTTTTTTAATCCCATCATAATAATAGATTCTATTTTTTGGGATACCTGTGTTAAGAAACAGATCGAATATCCTGTACCTGTATACAATCTAATAATTTGTATACGGTTTTAAGATGCCCTATCATTCTTTTGTCCGCTTTATTAACTTCTACTTTGCTTAATATCCCCAGGATCCCATCTTTATATACTTCTAATTCTTTTTCTCCTGTAAGAGGGATTTTAATATAGGTCTGGAACTTTTTTTGGTTGTTATCAATCATTGTTTACACATTTTCTTGACAATCATACATATAATATTGACTATATAAAAATAAAATGAAGAAATTCTTTACATTAGTCATAATAATTCATATGATTAGACCGAATAAAATGAAATCCAAATGACAAAGCTAGGAGCTTATTTAAAAAGAAAAGCAGTGAATAAATCCCAAGTATCTAGAAGAACAGGTATAAGCAAACAAAGGATAAGCGAACTCTCGATCAATGAAAACACAAAGCTTAGAGCAGATGAATTGTATCTCATTGCCTTAGCTATAGAAGTAGATGCCTGCGAACTGCTAGAATATGTTTGTGGAAATCTAAAATTGAAAAAAGAAAGCAAATAATTGCACTATAGTATAATTAAACAACAGTATCTTAAAAAATAAGCATAGATAGAATAAAGGATATATATTCTTTATTTTGTTGTTAGCTACAATTCTCTGAGTATAACACTTTACATGAAAAATTGGTTATTCTTCCTTTCACTTTTACTACTGTTCAATTCTGCGTTTGGACAGAATAAAAGTATAATTGACAGCTTAATAGTAGTTAAGGAAATACCCTACAACACTATTAAAACAAATACGCTTAACAAAATAGGTTTACAACATGAGTCCCAGGAAAAATACCATGAAGCTTTGGTGATGCTCGATTCTGCTTACACACTAGCCTCTTCTACTAATAACAAGCAACAGCTAATAATAATAATGACCAACCAAGGAATAGCTTATACCTGGTTAGAGCAGCATCAAAAAGCTAACAAATTGTTTAAAAGCGCCTATGAAATTGCAACAGAAATTGGTTCTCTCTACCACCAGATGGAATTGGCAGGAAAATTAGCCACTAACAACGAAAGAGTAAAGAATTTCAAAAAGGCGGCTTCATATTATAAAATCCAAACTAATCTGAAAGACACCATCTTCAAAAATGATATGAAAATGGCAATTGCAGAAAAACATACTAAATATGAAACACAACGAATTTTGAATGAGAAACTAAGTGAAGAACGTAAAAATGCAGAATTGCAAAAAGAAAATGTGATTAAAGACTTAAAACTGTTAGAAGAAAGAGCTGCTAACAAAAACTTAGCGTTTTGGGGTGGATTAAGTTTAGGGCTAGTGATATTACTAGGGTTGATTTATTATTTTAATACTCGAGTAAAAGAGGCTAAATCAAAACGTAACGAAGAAACTGTACGCTATAGAGCTGTGTTTGAGGCAGAGGAGAAAGAGCGTTCACGTATTGCAAAAGACCTTCACGATGGCTTAGGCCAGTTGCTTTCTACAGCAAAATTAAACATTGCAGGGTTAGAAGACGAAGTAAATGAAGAGGATAAGATATTAGTTCAAAATTCAATGAACTTGATAGATGAGGCTGTAAATGAAGTACGCACTATTTCACACAATATGATGCCAGCCGCACTTATGGAATACGGATTGGTTTCTGCCATTGAATCATTTGCCAATACAATAAATGAGTCTAAAGCACTTCATGTTAATTTTAGCTACAAAGGAATGGATAACCGATTAGAGGAAAGTAAAGAAATTGCATTATACAGAGTTATTCAAGAAGTTCTAAACAACATGATTAAATACGCTAAAGCAGATAAAATTACTGTAGCCTTGAATCGAATAAACAATAAGGTACACCTTTTAATTTCGGATAATGGAAAAGGATTTGATATAAGTACCATTCACCAAAGTAAAGGCATTGGTTGGCAAAATGTTTTTTCTAGAATATCCATGATAAATGGTGAAGTTGATGTTATTTCTACTGAGGGAAAAGGAACAGATATCCGAATTGACGTAATTCTTTAAATATGGAAACACCTGTGAAAATAATGATTGTAGACGACCATCAAATGTTTATTGATGGAATTAAATCATTGCTTCGAAAAGAGGAATACTTACAAATTGTATCTGAATACCTTTGCGCTGAAGATGCATTAGAGCAGCTTAAAAAAGATACTGTTGATATTGTTATTACCGATATTAGTATGCCAGGAATGAGTGGTATAGAACTTATTAAAACAATAAAATCTACTTACTCCAACTTGAAAGTACTTGTGCTATCGATGCATAACGACAAAGAAGTTGTTAGCGAAATAATGATGAGTGAAGCCGATGGCTATATCCTCAAAAATACAGGAAAACAAGAGCTCATTGAAGCACTAACTAGAATTACGGACAATGGCACTTATTACAGCAAAGAAGTCCTGTCTGTTATGGTGAACAAGGTTAAAAAAGAACGGAAAATTGAAGCCGAAACAAATGAACTAACAGATAGGGAAGTAAAAGTTCTCGAATTAATTTGCCAAGAATATAGTAGTCAAGAAATTGCAGACAAACTTTTTATAGGAAGGCGAACAGTTGATACACACCGTCAAAATATTCTTCGAAAAACAAAAGTAAAAACCATTGTAGGCCTTATTAAATATGGTATAAGAAACGGGTTTACCCCAGATTTCTAGTAGCATTCAACCTTCTTCTCCTATGCTCTTCTGTAATCCTACGGATATAAAATCAGTACAATTACCTATTTTATCAATTACATATAAGAGGTAATTTTGCTGTATAAAATATTAAACATAAAGAAATTAAAAACAATCCTCATTCTTACCTTTTTAATACTATCATATTCTGCCAGTGCTAAACACTGGGTCAAAAACGGTTTGTGAAGAGGGATTTGTGTTTTTGATGCTACAGGAACGAAGAGAGAATCCAATAAAATGAATAAACTAAAAAAGTAGCCAACAAAACACTAAAATGAATATGCGAATTGAGTTGTTTAGAAGGGCATTGCAAATCACTAACATGATTACTTCTAGTAACTATAGAGCATACTCATTTAGTTGGAGGTTGTAAACCATAACTCAAAAAAACATTATCTAATTATGAAAAATTTATTTGTTGCATTATTTTTATTATCTATCTACACAAAATGTTCAAGTCAAACTAAAGCAGAAGCGCTTCTATCTTTGGGTGAAAAAATAGATATGCATAAACTTTATGATAGCAAAAAAAATTATAACTATCTGCTTGAGGAGGTTGATTTTAATCATAACAAAACGATTAAATTTATACAATTCTGTACAGCTTTTAAACTTTGTTCAACAGCATATTATTTGACCGCAAAAGAGTATTCAGAAATAACAGTCAAGCAAAAAGCTGAAAGTAAATACATTCAAATATTTTTCCCCAATAATTCTATAGAGACTAAAAAGATTAACATAAAAACTGAAGAACATTTCGATGGGGAAACCGCATCTAGCATAACAATTTTTCTAGAAAAAGATACACCGCAGTCTGAAGTGAATAAAATAAAAAACGGATTTGTTGATTTATTAAAAATGTATACTATTGAAAAAAAGGTCGTTTTGGACTAAAAGTCAATTGTCTATAATATTTATCAAAACCCCGCTCCCGTCTCTCTAGTGGCTTTACTGTTTAGATAATCAAAACAGACACCTCATCACTATCTATTTTTAATAGTATCTTAAAAAATAAGAACGCCTTAGAAAGTTTTTATACTCAATACTAAGAGTTTGATACAAGATTAAATTTAAAAATAAGCATAGATGTGATATAAAGGATATATATTCTTTATATCATTGTTGTAAGTAATTGAAACCACAAAATGAAATACTTAATTCATAGTATATTTATCTTAGTACTACTAATTATCTCCTCGAATTTAATTGCTCAGGAAGAATCGAACAAAAACATTGTCGAATGGAAATCTGATCGAAAATTACTCTGGTCAGATTTCATAGCAGAACCAAATACAGATATTTTTGCATTTGCTTTAACAAGTTACAAAATTGAGATATTTCCTACTGATGTAATGGTTGATGAAAATAATAATATTCAAAATTATAAAGACTTACATCTGAATGCTCTTTTTTATAAAAATCATTCTTGGGTTATTAAAAAAACCGAAAAATTGTTGCAGCACGAACAATTACACTTCGATATTGCGGAATTGTTCGCTAGAAAAATGAGACAAAAATTCGAGGAGCTTAAAGTCCAAAACATTGCAGATTATGATTCTTATATGAGCGTATATACCATGCTTTGGAAGAAATGTAGAAAAATGCAGAATGACTATGATGAAAAAACAAACCATGGTATTAAAGAAGCAATTAACTCTCAATGGCAAATAAATGTTCATAGTGAATTACAAGATTTGAATAGTTTTGCTCTTGAATAAACTACTTACAACAATTTGTATATTGCATATGCTCCCTTCGGGAAGCAAACGCAATATACAAGAGACGTTGGCTACAATTAAAAACACGATAATAGAAATATGAGCTTTTTCAAAAAAATATTTGGTTCAAAAGAAAATAAAGAATCCGAACGAGAAACTAAAAATGAGAATAACTTAGAGTCTTTTAAACAAGTTCCCTGGATGACAGATTTGAGACTCGAAAATATATCTATTTGTCTTGATTCTGGATTTAAACCAGCTAGTTCTTTACCAACAGAATTTGATCGAGAACTAAGACCTTCAATTGAAATCGCGCAAAGATTAAACGCTATAAAAGCATTAGTTCTTTGGTTAATGGTTCCTCAAGACAATTTAGAAAGTGATAAAATTCTGACTTTCATAGACAAAAATAATCTTAAGGGTTTTATGGACGAAGAAGAAAAAGAAATTCTCAATACATCAAGAGATGATGAACAAGCAAGAAATTCTATTGGATGGAAATTCGAAAATGCTTGGTCTTTAGCTTGGTTTTTTGGGTATAAAGAACCTGATATTACGGGGCAAATGATGTCGGGAGATCAAATGCAAGATATTTTGAAAGACTTTAGTTGTCCTATAGACGAAAGTGTAGAAGATTGGATTAAAGATAAAGAGACTCTGTCTGAAGAAAAGTTGATGAAAAAAGAAGATTTATTTTATTGCCTACATAATGCAGTAAGAAGTGCTCAATTAGGTAGTGAAACAGTTCCCAATGGTTTTGATCCAATGGGAAATGGAGGTGTAATTCATGAACGAAGACATTCCTTAACTTGGATGTTATCTAAAGGTATAAGTTGGGAAGAAACTGATTTAAGCACGTAAAATAACTATAGCCAACACCGTGTAAAAAAATTGCTGGTAAAAAAGCCTACTTACGAAATTAGTTGACTAATCATACACAATCCCGTTGTGTAGCATAAAACAAAATCAAGATTAATTTATAATGACAAGAGAAGAAGTACAACCTGCTTGGGAAATCATAGTCGATAAAGGATTCTCAAACTACAGGAGTTTGACTCGTGACGAAAGAGTATGGTTTAATCTAGAGCCATTAACAACAGGTGGGATTTCTGATCATTACATTAATTATGGAGCGGAGTACAACAAGGATACTATAAAAGATCTAGAATATATTAATTGTGACAAAATTGCGGACCTTTTAAAAAGAATAAATCGATTTTTCATTTGGGGAAAACCTTCAAAAAATATTGATCGAAGAAATCGTCAAATTATGAGACTTGGAGATAAGTATCCTGATTTACTTGATGAAATTGACAAAAAATATTGGGAACTGAATAGTGAACTGGAAAATACATTATTGGAACATATTAATGAAACGGGAATTGGATTGAATAAATAATAAACGTATTTATTTTGTGAGATTTGTCATGTAAAATGCACAAATTATTAGGTTACCTAATGATTATATTGTTTAATGAGGTTCGCGTGAACCCGAACCCCATTAAACATTTACTTATTTTTTATTTTGGCCATGTAGGTGAGTAAATGGCAAATCTTGTTATGCGATTTTGATTATCAAGAACCCCCCAAAAACTAGCTCCATAAGCAACCCCTGCACTTGCAGCCTCTACACTACCTTCACAATTGGGCGCAATACTGTATTGACCAGGATTTATACTTCCAGTCCCATAGACTCCGACTGAAAAATGGCCTTGGTTTGGATAGATTAATGCTAATTTACCTTGTACATACTTTACTCCTGCTGTTTCATCAGCTTTTTGCCCATCAACTGGGGCATGATTAATTTTTTCCATAATCATTATATTTTATTTTCCTACTCTTATTTAATAGAGGCTTTTCGGATTTCGCCTTTATAATTAAAACTGATAGTAGCTACTCAATCGAATATTTTGTTTTTGATTACACCTCAAATATCTGATGAAATTTCAGGTATTACTAGAGTATAAATACTGATTTTTTTAAAACAGGTACTTATACTTAATCTTATTATTTCCTAACATTTGACAATTCAAAATTGAGGAATTAATGGCATGAATTATAGAAGAATGACAAGAAATTACGAATTCTAGGAATGAAGGACAAAAGGGCATAACACGGGATATAAAGGACATATATCCTTTAAATCATTGTTTTCGGTAATTACATATCACTTCTAAATTGTACGCCATAAAAATATTTTCACAGAAAACAGTATGATGTAAATATTATTCCGTACTTACCTTTGTTTTAAAAGTCAGCCACTATAAAATATAATAATGAAAAAAACAGTAATATTTCTAATAGCCTTTTTTATATCATATAGTATTAGCTCACAAGAATTTATGAAAAAAGCCCAATCAAAAGAGGGGTTACAAAACAATAACAAATATCTAATCATAGAACAAGCGAAATTTGGAAAAGCATTAACACTGTCGAGTGATGAAATTTTAACAATTAGCAATAAAGATGATTTAATAGAAATAGAAATTACAGATTATATACATGAATGGGGGTATGATGGACCTCCCGAAGATCCCAACAGGAATTATTTTAGTGATGTACAATATGCTTTAAAAGTGAAAGTAGAAAATGTTATGAAAGTAGAAAATGTTGTGAAAAATTTCTGGGTTTCTAGTTCTGAGCTAGAATCGAAGGGTAGTTTTTCTATTGACTTAGCGAGTTATAATGTCTTAATTCTATCAGATAGATTTGGCCATAAATCATCTTTAATAGAGATGATAATTGATGAAAAAAAATAAGTAACGCCTTAGAAAGTTTTTATACTCAATACTAAGAGTTTGATACAAGATTAAATTTAAAAATAAGCATAGATGTGATATAAAGGATATATATTCTTTATTCTATTGTTAGGTAGCATTTGAAAAATGACCAGAAAACTCATTTTAATATTAGGATTAATAATTGTCATAATCGTCTTTCTAAAATTTGGAAGATCAATTTATATGCCTTTAGTAAACAAATTAAAAAGTAAGGAAACCGTTGAATCAAGGATTGAGAATATTCAAGAAAACGTTTGGAATCGACTTGAAAAAAAATTGGGATTAGCAGGCTACAAAATGGAATATCCAAAAGAGGTAATTCTTGTTGCCCTTAAAGAAGAAAGAATACTTCAAATTTACTCAAAAGATTATAATGGAATCAAATTAATAAAGGAATATCCTTTTACAGCTTTTAGTGGTAATTTAGGCCCTAAATTAAAAGAAGGCGATAGACAAATCCCAGAAGGAATTTATAAAGTTGAGTATTTAAATCCTAACAGTTCGTATTATCTGTCAATTAAAGTGAGTTATCCGAATGAGTTTGATAAATCTAAAACCGAGTTTGTAAATATATCAGAAATGGGTGGAGATATTTTCATACACGGGAAATCGGCAACTATTGGATGCATTCCGATTGGGGATGAAGCGATAGAAGAAGTGTTTTTATTAACACAAAAGGCTATAAATAATAATGTTAAGGTTATTATCAGTCCGAGAGATTTTAGAGTAAATCCTGACTACCCAAAAATCGAGGGAATTGATTGGGAAAACGAATTATATGAAATAATAAAAAACGAATTAAAAACGCTACCTAACAATGGCTATAAGTAATTGCTTGTTCTCGCCTACTTCTGAAAACCCTACAGATTTTCAGCTTGGTGTGTACTTGCTAAGTTAAATGCTAACGCACCAAACTACTCATAGTCGAGACTGTTGGCAGTAACTCTCAAAAAGAGGTGAGAAAACAAAAACTTAATAAAACAATAAACAAGTTCCTACATCCAAATTTTGGAACACTGGTCGTATTTTGTATTGTACTTTATGGGTTGGCAATTTTTCAAGACTACGTTTTCTCCAAAATTAAACCTACTGCCTTTTATTGGACCGATACTATGCTCTATAACATATATTGGCTTTTATTTATTCCTTTTATAAAAATTGCAAATTCCTTTTACAATAAAGTTCCATTCAAATCACTAACCAGCAAAGTACTTTACGCTTTAAGCACAGGGTTTATATATAGTGTACTACATATATTTATTTTTACTTCAATTTTTATTTTAGGCAGTAATCTTATCTATTCTGTACCTCATCGTTTTTTAACAATACTAAAAAATGCAGTCTCAAATCAATTGCATATAACCATTATGGTCTATTTATTTAGCCCTTTTGTTTTTGACTATCTTAAAAGAAAAAAACAGTTAAACAAACACTTCCAAAATCAAAAGACCAATACGACCATTACGGTTAAAAACGGTATTCGTAGAATAAAGATTGACACGTCTACAATTCTATTTATCGAGACCGACAGACCCTACACAATGGTACATACAACCAGTCAGAAAATTTTGCATGATGAGAGTTTAAAAAAACTTGGAGACTTATTAGATCCTCAAAACTTTTTAAGGGTTCATCGCTCGATAATTGTCAATAAAAATCACATAACAGAATTAAAATCAAGAAAGAATGGCGATTATGATGGTATTTTATCCAATGGTCAATCTATAAGGTTTAGCAGGCATTATCGTCAAAATTGGAGTACCCTATTAAACCACTAAGTTCTAAAACCACTCCAGTAAGCTAATTCTTGCATAGTTTCCTTTTCAACATATAGGATTTATTAGACTTTTGACACTTCCTTTAAATTTTATACTAATGAAAAAAATACTGAACTTCGGACTCTTATTTCTATTCCTGATATCATTGGCAAGTTGTAATGGCCAGACAAAAAATGAACCAATATCTAAAAGAAATACCAAAAACAAAATTGTTGGTGGTGGCTGCGATGGTTGTGAATTAATGTATGTCGGAATGCCAAAAAACATTAAGCCTATTGACACAAGTTCGGCCTGGAACGGGAAAGGACAAAAATTATTGGTTACAGGAAAAATACTGAAATTAGACGGAGTCACGCCTGCACCCAACATAATCGTTTATTATTGGCAAACAGACCACAATGGATATTATGCTAACGGAGAAGGCAAATCTCAAAAACACGGTCGTACTCGTGGCTGGGTAAAATCTGATGAGCAAGGGAAGTATTCGATTTATACAATTCGACCCGCACCTTATCCAAATCGTGATATACCTGCACACATTCATTTATCTATTAAAGAACCCCAAATTGATGATGAGTATTATATCGATAATTTAGAATTTGCTGATGATATATTATTGACAGGCAAAAAAAGAAAGTTGCTTAAAAATCGTGGTGGCAGTGGTATTTTAAGGGTACTGATTGATACAGAAATGCAAGTTGCAGAGCATAATATTGTTTTAGGACTTAATATCCCAAATTATCCTACAACTATAGATCATACCATTAAATCTGGTCTGCAAATTGGCGAGGACAACCCTTCTTTTACACCATTTCACGCCTGGGGACCAGACAAAGGTACAAGGACTTGTCCTGTATGTAAATATGGACGATTTCACGGAATTGTTTACTTTGTGGGTAGCCAGCCAAACTGGTCCGAAATAAAAGAATGGCTAACATTTTTGGAACAAGAAAGTGTTACCCGAGAAAAATACTTAAAAGCCTACTTTGTTTATGGTAATAAGAAAGGCTACAGCAAATCGAATCGACAAACAGAGTTAGAGCAACTTGGAAAAGAATTGAACTTAGAAAATATTGCATTGACTTTTGTTCCATCATTTACCGATACGCAATCAGAAGTCCATTTAAATAAGATAAATCCTAAAGTAGAGAACACCATAATCATTTACAGACATCGAAATATAATTGGAAAATTTGTTGACCTTAAACCAACAAAAGAAAATCAAAATGAAGTATCAAAAATGCTGGATAAAACCGTAAGCAAATTCTTCGAATTACCAGAACCTAAGCATCATTAAACAAGAATATACTGCCAACATCGTATATACAACATCGTTATAGCATAGTAGAGATAAAAGTAGATCTAAGATTAAATTTAAAAATAACTATGCATAGAATATATAAGACATATATCCTTTATTCTGTTGTTAGTATTTATTAGAAAATAACAGAGTCTTATTTTTAAAGTTCTAATTAGTGTAACAAGTTTTATTCTTTCTCGTCCTATTGTTTTAAATCAAAAAATATGAAAAATCAAATTATAACAATACTTGCATTAGTAATACTTAGTGCCTGTAAGGACACAACTAAATCCATCACAACTTACCAACCTACTTAATCTGATTATCAAGTTGGTGAGAAATGGGTCTGGAAATTTAAAGGTGTAACAACGAAAGGAGAAGTACGCTCAGATGGAAAAGATACTAGAGAAATAGTCAATACTGATGGAGTTTTAGGTATGACAATCGGAAAGGACACCATTCCCGTTACTGACATTGTTAAACCAGAAAAAAGCGAAACACCTAGGTATGACTGGCCTCTGGAAGTGGGCAAAAAGAGGAAATATGAAAACAATTGGACAAGTCAAGATGGAACAACGGGAAACCAAAGTCAAGATGCTGAAATACTATCATACCAAGAAGAAACAGTAGAAGCAGGAACATTTATGGCTTATACGATTGAATATACAGGTAAAACCACAAACTCTAGAGGTTATAGCGCTGATGAAAAGGAAATTTGGTTGTATGCGCCTGCTATAAAAAACTTCATAAAACTCACTCAGAATCAAGGTGACCTTTTATACGTAGAGGAATTAATCGAATATTCAAAACCAGAATAAATCGAAATATTTTATAAAAACTGAAAGAAAAACAAATGCTAAGAATCATCAATTGAAAAAATTATTTAAATCATCAATCGTACAAGACAAAGAAGAAAAGAAAGAATACCGTTGGCAGACTTCATTAACAGTAATCATTCTGTTCATTTTTGGTTCAGTCATAAATATACCATTTAGTAGAGAAGTCAAAAGATTAAACATAGAAGCAGGCAAGACAGGCATCAACATGAATGAATCGTTTTATTCTGACTTGACCACAATCGGAATTAGTAGTTTAATTTTAGGGGCTGTATTAGTTTTTATCGGCTTATGGGTTTCTTCAAGTGCTAATATGGGAGCACCAGTTATTTCAAGGATTTTTTCTAAAAAACCAGTTAATGGTATTATTAAGAGAGATGCCGTTCTGTCAAGTGTTCTTTTGGCAGCAGTAATTGCTTTATTTCTTTTAGGGTTGTTTGAAATTCAAAAGGAATTATATCCAGTTTCACATAAAATATCACGTCCATCCAAACCATTTTATCTGCTTGTTTCATTTTCTGCTGGAATAACTGAAGAGATAATGTTTAGATTAGGATTAATGTCGTTAATAATAGCTGCAGTCCAATTTTTTAAAAAGACCGAAAATCCATCAAATAGATTAGTCTGGTCGGGCATATTAATTTCAGCATTATTTTTTGGACTTATCCATCTTCCACTATCAAAGAATTTTGTAGAGCTAACACCATTCACGATTAGTGTAACAATAATTGGGAATTTAATAACAGGTTCAACATTTGGCTGGATATTTTGGAAACGAGGATTATTAGTTGCGATATTATCACATATTGTATTTGATTTAGTTTTTCACGTAATAGGAACACCGTATACATAAAACAACAAAGGCTAACAACAGCTATAATTCATTGTGGTTTTGTGCCACACCAAAATAAAAGTATAAATCAATGGCTGATTTCTAAGCGGAATAATCCTGCGGATGATTCCACAACAAAATCATAGCCGAAACCGTTATGTGCAAGAAAAAACAGAAAATGGGAAACAAAAGAAATACCGAATTTGGCAATTCTAATATCATCTCTTACAGATAAATAAATGACAGAGTTTGTCTGTTTATAGAACCTTTCAAGGAAATAAATTACGCTTCTAAAATAATGCTCGTTTTTGAAGCACCATACTCTGCGATTTTTTCAAGAAAGGAAATAAGATGCTTATTGTTTCTAAAATAACCTAAAACGCATAAGCAATCATCACCAGTAATTCTATCACAACTTTGCACTTCTTCCATTGCTTGTATTTGTTTTTGAGCATCATTTGATCCTCTTGATTCTCGGTGTATTACTAATGTTATATATGCTTTAGTCTCAATCCCCAATTTTTCATGATTCAATTTTAGACCATAGCCTTCGATTATGCCTTCTTCTTCCATTTGCCGAACACGCTTGCCTATGGCAGGAGCAGACAATCCTACTTCTTTTCCAATATTAGCGAAGCTTTCTCTAGCATTAATCTTTAGCATTTCAAGTATCTTTTTATCCAATGTATCCATTTATAATCGTAATTTTATTATTATTTATTCGATAGTATCGAATTCAAATATACAATTATTAATTCGATTATAAACTAAAAACAAGATAATGCATTCTATATTTGTGTTACACTGTTTAAACAGGATAGTTTCCAATATAAATTAATCAAACCGAAAAAGATAAAACATGAGTCCATTTTTAATTGATAGTATTGGCTATACAGCTCTAGTGATCAATTTATATTCTATGTCTACCAAAGGCGAATATAAACTACGTTTAATATCACTAATCGCGAATACAGGTTACATTTTATATGGTGCATTAATTAGCGCTACACCAATAATTGTAGGCTGCACAATTGCTGTATTGCTTCATGGTTATCATATAAGAAGATTACGAATAAATAAGAATAGTAATGATTAAAATAAAAATAGCTACAAAAGCAGATACAGATGTTTTAGCACTTCTAGGTCGACTAACATGGGCTGAATCTCATGGTCATTATATCGAAGATAAAAGCGATGTATTAAAATACCTTAACGAGAATTTTTCAGTTTTTAAAACGAAACAGAATATAAACAATCCCAAGCAACTTTTCTATATTATTTATGCAGATGATTTACCTGTCGGTTATGCAAAATTAGTAGTAAATGCATCAAACGAAAATATTACATCACAAAACAGTTGTCAATTAGAACGAATTTTCATCCTAAATGATTTTATACCCTTAAAAATTGGACAACAGTTACTAAATTTTGTTGAAGAGCAAGCCAAAAAATTGCAATTAGATACCATGTGGCTCACCGTTTACATAAAAAACAATAGAGCCATTAGATTCTATGAAAGAAATGAATTTAAAAACGTTGGAGAATTAAATTTTATAGTCAATGGAAAAGGCTACGAAAATATAGTTTTCTCAAAAAAAGTATAAATATGCAAGACTATTAAAAATCTAGGAATAGAAGAAAAAACTACTGTCAACAATGTATAAGAAAACATAAGGGTTTTGGGTTTAATCAAAAAGTCTGTGCTTATCCTCTGTCCTACGATTTCTTATACTAACCGTTGTAGTGCATTAAGGAAATGACAAAAACCGAATTAATATATAAAGCAGGGAGTGTAATTTAAGCTCTGTAGTTGCTAGCTTTTTTACTCAATCCATTTTCTAAATTCGCTTGTTGCAGATGCGCTTGTAATCAAATGTTGTTTGTAGTTTTTGATTGAAATTGCCAATCTGTCTCCAAAGTAAGGCTCAATTTTTTCGATGAAATTGATATTTACAATTTCACCACGATTAATTTGAAAAAACTCTTTGGGGTTTAATTCTTTTATTAAATCAGATAACTTGTAGCGAAATTCATTTTCTTTTCCGTTTTCATCAATCCCGATGCATTTTCCGGCATTAGATAAAATTGCTCCCGTATTTTTTGTGCTTAAAATTTTTATTTCTGTTTTGGTTTTTATGATGATGCGTTCTTTGTAATTGTTGTTTAATTCGTGAATGGTTTCTGATATTTTCTTCCAATCAATCTCTTTGTTTTGTAGGCTTTCAAACTTTTCCATTGCTTTATTAAACTTGGTATAGCTAATGGGTTTTAGTAAATAAGCTATTCCGCTTACATCGAAAGCTTCTTGGTAAAAAGTGTTATAGGCGGTGGTAAAAATAATTGGGGATTTTATAATGTTGGTTTTCAATAGAGAAAACACATTTCCGTCTAACAATTCAATATCAGAAAACACTAAATCTACCTGTTCATTGGTTTGATACCATTTTTCAACTTCTTCTTTGCTTTGTAACGAGGCTACAATTTCGATGTTGCCATTGTATCGAAGAATATGGTCCGAAATGATTTCAATATTTATGGCTTCGTCTTCTATGATTAGTACTTTCATATTTCAGAAATTAGTGGGATTTCAACAATAAATTCAGTATCAGTTTCTGTAAAAATAACGTCTTTGTTAAAATTGATTTCATATTGACGTTTTAAATAATCATTTCCCGTTCCCGTTCCGAGCGTAAAATCTACTTTATTTAGTTTGTTTTTTATCACAATGGTATCCTCTTTCCGCGAAAGCGAAATTAATAGCGGATTTTTTTCACTCCCTTTATTGTGTTTTATCGCATTTTCTATGCATAGTTGTAATGAACAAGGAATTATAAATCCGTTTGTGCTTTCGATACTATTTTCAATTTGATAGGCATTCCCGAAGCGTTTTTCCATTAAATTCATATAACTTATTAAGAATGACAGTTCATCTTTCAACTCGGCCAATTGTTTTTTTCCATGTTTTAAATAGTAGCGATATACATCAGAAAAATCATCGATAAAACTTTCTATTTGCTCCGGTTTTTTTCTTGCTAATCCTGATAAAACACTCAAATTATTGAATAAAAAATGAGGCTCTAAATTCTTTTGTAGCATTTGCGATTGTAACGTTGCTTTTTCTTTTTCGGTTTGCTCTAATTCTAATGTGGTTTTTTGAGATTGTCTGAAATATAAAAATGCAGAAGTAAGCGCAAAAATATCAACAAGTATAAAAGCAACTGACATCGTGTTTATAAATCTAATCATAAAATCATATTCATTATTGTTCATTATAATACCCAAAAGAACATAATCAATAATAACACCAGCGATAACAAATAATAAAAAAGACAAAATATAAACCTTTACAAATTTTAGAATTGTATTTGTCGTGTCTATTCTATTAATGACTTTCCAAGAAACTAGTACTGATATTACCGAAACTGCAGAAAATAGAAAAACAGAAACGTGGTCGAAATAGTCATAAAAATCAATATCACTTTTAGTTCGCACGTTATGTAAAAGATAAATTTTACCAGCATTACCTAGGAACAATAGGGCAATGACTATTAAAACTTGTTTTAGATTTATTTTTTGATTGAAAATCTTCACTGCTTTGTAATTTTAGATGTACAAAATACATTTTTACGCTAAAAAAAAGCTGTTTAAAATGTCTAATTCTTTAAACAGCTTTATTTTCGATTAATTAGTTTTTGCTCTGTTTTGCTCTTCTTCGTTTCCAGAATTACGTTGCTTAACTTTTATCTTTTTGTTACCAAAGCTATAGTTTAGACCAATCTTCACACCTCGGGTATCAAAATAATTATAGTATGTTTGGTCTATTCCGTTAGTTTTGGTGTTTACACTCGTTGCCTTACGCTTTAAAATATCGTTTACGGCTACTGTACAATTTAGTTTTTTGTCTAGTAACGAAAATTTTAATCCCAGGTCTAGACTCACCATTTCAGATATTGAAAAATACATCAATTTTTGTGGCGAGGCATAAATAAGCGTGGTTTCTGCTTGTATTGTTTTTGCTTCGTTTAAATGGAATGTATTTCGGTTATACAATTGAAAGTTCCATCTGCTTACTAATTCTGCGTCTAAATTAAACCCGTCTTTGTATTGCGTATCCATTTTTGATACCGTTGCTTGGGTTGTCGTATTCCACCATTTTGTTGGGTTGTATATAAAAGTTTCAGTTAACCCGTAATTATAAGCTGTATAAAAATTGTCAAATGTTACCACTATTCTTTGTTGTGCTCCATCTTCTGCTTTAATAATGTTGAAATATCCATTATCTACATAACTTACAAATGCTTTACTGATGAGTTTTCCTTTGTAAATGTGCTTTACTTCTAAATTCTCAGAAATTTGTGGTTTTAAAAACGGGTTTCCTTCTTGATACGAAATAGGATTAATGTAAAATCGAAACGGATTTAAACGCTCAAAACTAGGACGTTGAATTCTTCTGCTATAACTTAAATTAAACATATTTTCTCTACTAGGAGTATACCCTAAAAATACAGATGGAAATAGTTTGTTATACGAATTGATATCGGTTTGATTGTTTGTTTCTGAAACTCCTTTTGTTCGAGTGTTTTCAAAACGAAGTCCGATTTTTGTTTGCCATTTTTTACCTAATGGTTTAGACATATCTGCATATATTGCATTAATATTTTCAGAATACATAAACTCATTACTTTGAGTTGGATCAAAAATTGGTGTGCCTGTAGTGGTATTGTAAAACGCTACATCGCTATCTGTTTTTGTAATTGTGGTTTTAACTCCGTAAGAAAAATTAGCCCACTTGCCTGGGTGTTCCATATCTATTCTTCCGCTATAATTTTTAATGTTTTGATTGGTGCTGTTTTCTGCTTCAAAATAACTTTGGTTTGTAACAAATTGTTCACTGCTAAAACCTCTGTTAGAAGAATTATTGAAATTAAAGTAATCAACATCAATAGATAATTTTCTACCAAGCGTATCTAATTTTTGAATGTAATGCGCATTAATTGAGTGATTTTTGTTTGTTGTCTCGGCGTTACCTTCATTAATAGTGTACGTTCCATTACCATCATTTATCAGTGTTCTTCCACCATCGTTTATACCTTTATCTTCAGACAAACCTGTGTATAAAACTCCGACAGTAGCGTTATTTGTTACATTGTAATCTAAACCCAGCCTGCCCGAAATCATATTTTCTTTATTTTTCATATCAAGATTTGATACGGTCGAAGCCGATGGGTAAATAATATCAAATTGATTAAATTGTGCGGTATGTCCTTTAGTTCCATTTAACGAAGCGATTAAACTTACTTTGTTTTTATTGTAGTTAAATGTATTTCCAAAATTAAATAACGGATATGTTGCTTGGGTGTAAGAAGTTCTTATTTGATTATTCCAGCTATTTTCTTTTGATTTTTTTAGAACAATATTAATAAGTCCGCTATTGCCTTCTGCATCATATTTTGAAGGTGGTGTGGTAATAACTTCAATATCTTTAATATCATCGGATGCAATGCTGTTTAAATAAGCCGTTAGTTCGTTACCAGATAATTGTATAATTCTATCATTAACCATTACTTTTACAGTTCCTTTCCCTACAATGGCTAATTTGTCAGTATCTACATTTACACTTGGTGTGGCTTTTAGTGCATCAAGCGCGGTTCCACCAGTACCTGCAACTGTGTTTTCTACGTTAAAAACTAATCTATCTACTTTTTGTTGAATAAGCTTTTTACGTGCTGTAATTACGACTTCTTGTAGTTGTTGTCCTTCTTCTTCTAAAACGATTGTTCCGATATTAGATTGAGTAGGGCTTATTTTTTGGGTAGTAAATCCAACAAAACTAATTTCTATATATACATTTTCTTTCTTTGGCTCGATAGAAAACGCTCCATTTTCATCAGAAATCACCCCATTAATTAGCGAATTATCAGTTGCACTTTTTGCAACCACATTGGCAAATAGAATAGGTTGGTTTTGTTTGTCGATTATTTTTCCTGTAAAAGTCTGTCCAAAACTAATTGAACAAATAAAAGCGATTAAGAATGTAGTTATGATTTTCATAGTATATAATATTTCAAGATTAATGACACCCCAAAAGTATCTTGAGAGTGCAGTTTTCGAAATAGCTGTACAATGAATTGAGGGAAAAATGAAATGAATTAGGGGAAATAAAAAAGGCGTTCGACAAAATTGTTAACCCCCTTTTTAATATTGCTAAACATAAACATAGATAGAATAAAGGATATATATCCTTTATTTCGTTGTTGTGCTTAATACGAGAAAAAAAACCAGGCAACCATTTTATCAGAATTTACGTCTATTAAGTAAAGAACTTTAAAACCAATCCATAATGAACAAAAAACAATTCTGGAATCAACTTACAATATTTGTAATTGTGCTTTTACTGATTTTATTAACAAGAGAATATTTTTCACAACGACTAATAGAAAACGGAATTGAATCATATCAAACTCATACTTTCCTGAAAATTGGTGCAAACCTGATTTTGATCGTAATTTCGTATTTCTTTATTAAAAACAATGGACTCTTCAAAGTTGCTGGAATTAAAGGCACAAATCTACAAAAGTGGCACTTATTATTGTTTCCGCTTATTTATTTAGTATTGCTCAACGCAATGATAATGGACGATATTGATACCAACATTCTATTTCCTAATATCGCTTTATTTTTAATCTATTCGATATCAATTGGATTTGCTGAAGAATTGAGTATTAGAGGTTTTTTGCAATCACACTTGATAAACTACTTAGGAAATACAAAAAAGAATTTTATTTTATCCGTTTTTGTATCTGCTTTATTTTTTGGGCTTATCCATATATTGAATTTTGACAAAGGAATTTATGGAGAATTATCGCAAGTTTGCTATGCTACTTTTATTGGGGTAATGTTTGGTGTTTTATTGGTGATTACAAAAAGAATTTATCCATTAATAATTGTACACGCAATAATTGATTTTGTCGGTGACTTAGACTCAGCAGGATTTCCAATTAAAGAAAAAATAAGTGACCCAATGTCAATCGAAAATGCTATTATTATTACATTACTTGCTTTGCCTTGCTTATTGTATGGAATATTTCTAATGAAAAAGTATGCATTGATTGAACCAATAGAAAAGCATTAAGCCCCACTCCCACTAGCGTCTCGCTAGTGGTAGTACTGTTTAGATAACCCAAAAGATACCCATCACTATCTATTTTTAAAATAGTATGTTAAAAAATAAGGAACACCTTAGGGAGGTTTTTTATCCTCAATAATAATAGGTACATTTAGCAAGTAAACACAATCCCATACTTCAACTCTAATGAGTTGAAGTATGGGATTGTGTTTGGTAAAAATAAATGGTGATTGTGGTTTTCCACAATTATCTTATCAATGAATCATTGATATTGTACCTCGCAATATGAGTTTGATATAAATTTAAAAATAAACATACGCGGGATATAAAGGATATGTATTCTTTATTCTGTTTTTAATTGCAATCTCATCAAAACTAAAATATGAATATAGAAAGATTACACAGAATTTTACTAGACTTACAAGAAGAACTGGATAATATTAACCAAGCCAACTTAATACAGCAAGTAGAAATACATCTACAAAATCAAGTAAGTCAACCAAACCAGCCTTCTCACCAAACTAATCTTGTAAAATCACTTGAAAATTTATATCAAGCTCTTTCTAAATCTAAATACAATAAATATTCTCCAAGTTGGAAGCAAGTAATAGATGAAATTGCAGTTGATGATTTATTTGGAATTAAGCTTAAATCTAAAATAGAAAATATCTTATCTGCTAACGCTATTACTCCAGCAAAAGCACTTGCAGATATTAAAGAAATAAATAATGACTTCAAACAATTCAAAAGTGCAATAACCAATACTTTAAGTGGATTTGAAGAACTAGGAATTGAGGAAGAAATTCTTGAACCAGGACAATGTGAATTAGGTTATACTATCCCTCGTGAGTTCATTGACAATAAACTTTCTTCATTTAAAGATGAGATTAAGGAGTTAACCTTCATATTAAATCATATTTCAGAAGCTGTAGAAGGAGAGAAACAAGAATTCAAAATTAAAACTATTTCTTCAAGTGATTTTCTTCTATATGTTATAATCGGTCTACAAGTTGCAGATGTATTATCCAAAGCCACCGAAAGAATTCTTAATCATTATAAACAAATACTTGAAATTAAAGTTTTAAGAAACCAACTTAGTGAAAAAGGAGTTCCTGCCGCTAAGACTAAGTATGTTGATTCATATGCTAACGGAATGATGGAATCTGAAATTAAAAAAATTGCAAAGGAAGTTCTTGACGAACACTATAAAAGTGACAATGGAAGAAAAAACGAACTTGAAAATGGCGTTGTATTTGCCCTCAATAAACTAGCTAATAGAATTGACAATGGGTTTAACGTAGAAATAAGAGTTGAACCTTTACCAAAACCAAAGAAAGACGAAGAGGTTACGGAGGAAAAACAAGCTGAAATTGATTTGGTGACTTCAATTCAGGAAAGTTCAGAAAAAATAGAATTCATAGAAACTGATGGTGAATCGATACTTAAATTGCCAGAAAATAGTGGAAATGAAGAATAAAGCCAGCAGTTAACAATGGCTATAATTAATACGGGTTTCGATGCTTACCCCAAAGTTAAGTGCTTTTTAATTAAGTTCGCTAAATCTTTTGATTTGGTATTAAAAGAGAAAAATGAAAACAAAATACAAAAGATTTGGCTTGTGGCTTAACCGAAGATAATTGCTTATTTTCTGCCCTACTTGCCACATATTTAACGTTGGGAGTAATTTAAATCGACATTTGTCAATGAAAGAAGAACAGAAAACTTATCTGGCAAAGCAACTTGACCAATCAACAGAATCTTTTGTCAATTTTTGGAAAGAAATGCAACGGTCTGAATTTCTCATGAGTTATCTTGAAGTTGGAAATAAATCCATCGAAAAAAATAAAGATGAAGCAAAAAAACACCTTCAAGATATCTATAATAACGATGCAAATCCAGACAAGGCCAAAACTGAATTAAGCATTCTGTCTGAGAAATTTCTCAATATTAATTATTACGAAAATCACTTAAGCGCATTAATTTACGTTCGCGCTTTGGACAATTTCATAACATACTTCAAAGAAATTCTTTCAGAAGTTGTCATCTCAAAGCCTCAAATACTGAAATCGAAGGAATCAGAAAATTTGGATTTTATTTTAGCATTTGATACGATGGACGAACTTGCTAAGGCGATTGCAACCAAAAAGATAGAAGAGCTATTTTACAAAGGAATTGAAGACATCGAGAAATTTTTTAAAAAGAGACTTGGAATAAGCATATTTAAAAACGAAAATGAAAAATCTAATATCAATTTCCTTATAAAGCAACGAAATTTGGCAGTACATAATCGAAGAAAAATTTCGAAAGATTTCATAAAGCAATTTCCAGATTTTAATTTGGAAGATGGAAAATATTTGACTTACACTTTTAGTTACGTAAGTCAAATTAATCTTCTTCTATTTAATTTTTTAGTTGATATCGATGAAGAAATTTCTAAAAAATTTAAACTTAAAAAAATTGCATTAAGAGAGTAAACTACACCCAACAACTGTATAACTAATTGCTGGTTCTAAAAACTACAAAGCTCAAGAAATTGGAACAAAAAAATTCTTCAACGTAGCTTCTCACGAAGTTTTGAAATTCTATCTCTATAGAAAATCTATTACGGAATTTACTGAGTCTAATCAAAGCCACTTTATGCTTAAAGAGATAGAGTCTTTACTAAATAACAAATCAACGCTCCCTCACATTATTTTTTCGACCATCGGTATATTAAATGCTTCCCTCACATAGCTTTACCTCATCCCCGCATCACTTTTATCGACCATCGGTATAGGTATAGCTTTCCGCGCATAGGTATACTTCACCCCCGCACTACTTTTATCGACCATCGGCATACCGGCAGCTTCCCCCGCAGGGGTAAAACAAACCCCCGCAACAGGGTGAGTCTCCCCCGCTGCGCGGAGAGCCCAACCCTGTGCGGGGGCCAGTAATACCAACAGATTATCGGCGTTTATATCGGCTAACATATCCCTTATAACGCTCGGGATCTTTTCTAAACGCATATTTACCCGTTTCGCGAAGCTCATCTATAGCCTCCTTAAGATGGGTATAGGCACGATCCCGTATTTCTTTGGCTTTAGAATTATCTAAGGTCGCCCCATTCGCTTTGGCCAGCAGTTCTGCCAGGGTATCCGATTTTTGGGCTGCAATATCAAAGTTTCTAAGGTCATACTTTGCTTTTTCTAGCTCTGCTATATTGGCTTTACCCAATACACTAATATCCATCAAATCCTGGATCATATCGGCATCGCCTTCTCCATCTGCAATAGCACGTACACGGGCTAGCAAATCCAATCGTTTACGAAACGCAAAACGCAAATCGGCCAACAGGTCGTTTCTAAATTCGTAAGCCTTGGGGGATTCTTCCCGCCAGGCTTTGGCTGCTTCTTCCTGGCTATACCGCTCTTTCATCCAAACGGCCTGGGCATATCTACATGCCCCGGTTCGGGTAGGTAAATCTTCCCCATGCATCTGCCAATCCAGTCCTTTGGTGAGTAGCGTTTTTTTATCCTCCTCTGCCCATACAAATAAGTTTTCGGCTTCTTGCATAAATACATCGATAGGGATTGTTGGTGATTTTACCTCGTCTTGTGGTAACGCTTCTAACAGCACCAACTTGGTGTCATAATTTTCTTTAGACATTGTATATCATCTTTTGAAATCTATTGCTTGTTTAAAAAAATTTGCAATACATCGTAGTTAATAAATAATTGATATACAATGATACAGCACGCTAGTTTCATTTTTCGGAACTCGAAAAAATAGTGGCAATTAATTTTACCATGCAAATCGAAGGATTTTTTATACTCGATACTAATAGTTACATTTATCAAGTAAACATAACTATACATAGAATATAAAGGACATATCCTTTATTCTATTGTTACCAAACATATTGACAAAAAGAGGGAATATAAAACTACTAATACTGACAATCGTATTGCTAGTACTTAATTACAAATTAAAATGATAGAAGTAAACAAAGTAAGTACAATAAAATCATCGATACTAGACGGTATTGAAGTTAAGTCTGCTACGTTTATTGATAAAAACTTCCCTTTTCATTTTCATCAATGTTGGAGTCTGGCTTGTATCGAATACGGAAGCGAAAACATAGCGTTTAACAATTCGGAGTTTTTGGTCAGCAAAAATGCTTTGCAATTAATTCCCCCTTACTCAATTCATAAAAACTGGGGCAATACAAATAGTGCCTGGACTTATAAAGCTCTCTATATCAGCAATGATGTAGTCAAAAATGTTTCAAAAAAAATAAATGCCGATTATTCTCATCTAGCAAGCTTCCCTTATTTTATCTCATATAGTAACAATGAGTTTGACATAAACGAAGCATCAATTTTTAAAATCCTTGAAAATCTTTTTTTGGATACTTTGAATGATGCTAAACAATCTTATTTTCAAAAAAATGCTGATGAACCTTTTGATGATATTCTAAATTATTTGTCTCTAAATTATAACCAATCAATCACTTTAGAAATGCTACAAAAAAAGTTTAAAGTGAATAAATTTAAACTACAAAAAAGCTTTAAAAAGAACATTGGTTTAACACCTTTGGAATATCTAACTACCATTAGAATCGAAAACTCAAAAAAGCTTTTTTATGGGGATGTTCCTTTGGTAGAAATTGCGCTTGAATCAGGGTTTTATGATCAAAGTCATTTTACTCATAGTTTCAAAAAATACGTTGGAGTAACTCCTGGTAATTATAAAAAGAACAGCAAGATTTTACAAGACTTGTAATTCTCTCAAGAAGTATATTCGTTTTCTTAATTAAAACAATGAGAAATCAACACATTTATAATAAAGGAAGAAAACATGAAAACAACAACGTTATTAATATTAACATGTGCTTTATCGCTAAACACAGTCTTTGCTCAAGAAAATAAGGAAAATGACAAATCTAAATCATCGTCCCATACAATTGCCTATACTTCAAAGGGAGTAGCAAAAATTTATTCAATCGATAAAGAAGGTAAATCAAATATTAAAAGTATAAATACGAAGGGTGATTACTTAGCGTTGTCTCCTGATGGAAAAACATTTGCTTTTCGAGTATATCATGATGACGGAAAGACTTGGTCTATTCATACAATGAACAGTGATGGTACGAATAGCAAACGATTAACTCATGCAAAAAACAAATGGGATAGTGCACCTGAATGGACTCCCGATGGAAAAAAAATTGCTTTTGCAAGAGAATATAAAGATTCGGAAGACGTTTGGCAGGCAGAAATTTGGATTATGAATCAAGATGGTAGCGAAAGAACTCAAATAGAATCACTGAAAGGCAGTAACCCTTATTTTACTCCAGATGGAAGAATAGTATTTACTTCAAAATACAAAGATAAAAAAGGTGAGATAAGCATAGCAGATATTGATGGCACCAACATTATCCATTTGACAGATAATGAAGCTGAAGAATGGCATCCTGAAGTTTCTACTGATGGTAAGCAAATCGTTTTTATGTCTAATAGGGATGGAAATTTTGAAATTTATGTGATGAATATTGATGGTTCTAATCAAAAACGATTAACATTTAATAATGTTGGTAATTGGCACCCATCCTGGTCCCCTGATGGTTCTAAAATAATTTTTTCATCAACCAACAAGGATAAAAAATCACATATTTATATTATGAATAAGGATGGTTCTTCAGTAAAAAAGATTCTCTCTCATGGTAGAAAAGCGACATTTCTGCGTTAGCCAGGACCAAATAATGAAGCTGCTGTTTCGTTTTCTTCTGATTTAGATGAAATATATTTTTCAGGAAAGAGTGAAAGCGAAAATTGGAATGGGACTGTGTATTTCTCAAGATTAGAAAACAAAAGATGGACTAATCTTAAGAAAATAAATTTTACAAAAGGAAAGAGCAGTAATGAATCGCATCCATTTATGTGCCCTAGTGGTAAAAGAATTTATTTTATAGATGATTATGGTAAAATTTGGTATGTAAACCGTTTTAAAGATTCTTGGGGAGATGCAATAAAACTTGATTTACCTATAAATGATGATAAAGTTTTTAATCCGATTGAAGCCAAAAACGGAGATCTTTATTTTTTTAATACGTCAAAACGGAAACTGGTTTGGTAACAATGAAAAATAACAACTTTATATTTTTAGTACTTGTATTTACAATGTTTTTCAATTCATGCGATACTAAAAAATATGAATCAAAAAACAGTGATTTACCAATTACACGAGACACCTATTTTGGACAAAAACCACCGAGCTTGACTCCTGAATTGTTTGCTCCCGGAATCATTTCACTTAATGGAAGATTTGAAGGTGCCGTTTCGTTTTCTCCTGATTTAGATGAAATATATTTTTCAGCTTATACTGAAGGCGAAAACACATCTATCTATTTCTCAAAGCTCGAAGGTAATGAATGGACTCCCATTAAAAGAGCAAATTTTACCAATGGGAAAAAAAATACAGAAATGCATCCATTTGTCAGCCCTAATGGTAAAAGAATTTATTTCACAGCTTTGGATTCTAGCTTTGTAGATGAGAAAATTTGGTATGTAAACCGCACAGAAGATTCCTGGAGTCATGCCATAGAACTTGATTCACCTATCAATGATGGAGTCGTATTTGCTCCTAATCAGGCCAAAAACGGAGACTTTTTTTATACCGAAATATCAGGTAGAAATATAAAAACCAATTATGCCCTCAATAAAAACGGTAAATATCCCGAAGTGCAGGAAGTTGAAATTGAATTTGGTCATCACGCATTTATTTCTCCATCTCAAGACTATTTACTGGTGACCGGTCGAAACGAAGAAGATGAAAGTAGAAAAGATAATGATATTTATGTTTATTTCAAAAAGCAAGACGGAACGTGGACAAAACCAATTAATCTGGGTAGTACGATAAATTCTGATGTTGATGAAGTAAGCCCGAGAATCACTCCGGATGGTAAATATTTATTTTTCGGTAGAAGTAAAAATCTGCATTGGGTAAGTACAGAAGTTATTCATAAAGTACGGCCAATTGATTTTAGGAAGTAACAATAAATTTAGCGTGCATAATTTTGATACCGATTGTACATACGCTTGGTAACAAAGTATAAAAACAATAGCCGATACAGCTGTAAATTTAAGGATTGTTGCTCGCTTCAACTCTATTGTAAATTGAAAATGAATGCTCCGTAATCGGCTACTATTCTTATACCAACCGTTAAAATTCAATAAGCCGATGACATCATTATTGAAAAAAACAAGGAACACCTTAAGGAGGTTTTTTATACTCAATAATAATAGTTACATTTATTAAGTAAACGCAACCCCATTCTTCAACTCTTAAGAGTTGAAGAATGGGGTTGTTTGGTAAAAAAATAGCCATATATAGAAAATAAATTACATCTTATGTTATCAGATGAAGAAAAAAACAAGATAGAACTCGAGGAAAAATATAGGCTTGAAATTAAATCCAAGCTAGACACTAAGAAAAAAGTTGACCTCTTTGAGAAATCAATTAAGCTTATACAGGTTTTGGCGATAATCATAGGAATTTTGTTTACTTATTTGGAATACATAAGATTTAATGAAGAAAAGATTGAAAAGGAGAAAGAAAGAAATGCTCAAACGGCAAAGGAAATAAGAATGCATTTTTATAAATACCAATTGGACTATTATGCCGAAGCTACCGATGCAACTTCGACATTAGCAACTGAAGAACGAGATTCAGAAGATTATCAGAATGCAAGAAAGAAATTTCAACGACTATTTTGGGGGCGATTGGCGATTGTTGAAGAAAAAACCGTGGAAGCACAGATGGTTAAATTTAAGAATCTTTTGGAGCAGTATGAACAACCTGAAAGCAAAATAACAAAAAGTCAACTTAAACAAGCCTCGTTGAATCTTGCTCATGATGCAAGCAGATATACCATTAGAGTTTGGGTGGACAGTACTGAAAGAAACAACTATAATAGATAGACATAATTTAAATTGAAAAGTAAACGAATGCACAACACCATGTAAAAATGTATCAAAACATATTTTACATTAAACGTTAGTAGTAATTTGAAAAAACTAATTAAATGAAAAACAAACACAAAAATTTTGATCGCAGAAAGTTCATTAAGAAGTCTTCTTTATTTGCTTTAGGAACAGGAGGGTTGTTTGTGCTGCCAAATAATGCTATGGCTCATTCTCAAACGAGCCAAGATAGAATTAATATTATCGGACCGAAAGAAGGGTTTACTCCACAAATTGGGACATTGGTGTCTATGATGGATTGGATGCGAATGGTTATTTTAAGTCCAGTGAAAAAGATGAGTATTGAAGATTTAGATTACCTCATTGATGAGAAAGCTAATTCCATAGGTGCAATGTTATGGCATCTAGCGGCAACAGAAAGGTTTTACCAAATACATACTTTTGAAGGGAAAAAGTGGGGCGATTGGAATGAAGAAGATAAAATGAATTGGAACATTGCATCGGGTCTGGGCGAAGAAGCACGTAAATTAATAAAGGGAAACGAAATTGATTTTTATCTTCAAAAATTAAAAGATGTTAGAGAAAATACTCTTAATGAATTTAAAAAACGCGATGATGAGTGGTTAATGGAAGTAGACGAAGAGTGGCCATGGGGTCCAACCAATAACTATTGTAAATGGTTTCATGTATGTGAACATGAATCGAATCATAATGGACAATTCAAATTTATAAAAAGCAGACTCCCTTCAGCAAAAAAATAAGATTTAAACTTGCTAACAAAAGATAAAATGCATTGAAACGCATTTTACACCAAACATTATAAACAATTGTTCAAAATTTAAGTAACAATTACAATTATGAAGACATTCATCTATAATAAACAAGGAAACAAAATAAATCAAAGAAATGAAAAAAACCATTTTTACTTTAGTCTTGGTAATGATTAGTATCAATAGTAATGCACAAGAAGTTACTTCTTTTTTAAATATCAAAAGAAATGCTTCAGCTAGTGTTAGTGCCCTTTTAGGGTATACAGATCCTAATTGGACCGGAACATTGTTTTGGAATAAAATTGGGGATGTTAGAATTAGGAGCATAGATTCAGAATTTCACTTTGATCGTAATGGTAATTTTGGAATTGGAACCGCTACTCCAGATAGAAAATTAAGTATATTAAGTGCTCAAAGTTCTTACCTAAACCTAAAAACTAATAATGGACACGAACTCTTAATTGGAGCAGACACTAACGGAGGGATTATTTCGACCATGTCTAATCACGATTTAAGCATTAGAGCTGGTAGTAATTCTACAAAAATGACTGTTAAAGCAAATGGAAATATAGGAATTGGAACCATTAATCCAGATATGAAACTTACCGTAAAAGGAAATATTCATGCCGAAGAAGTAAAAATTGACCTTAATGTTCCTGCTCCTGATTACGTATTCAAAAGTGATTATAATTTGAGAAGTATAGAAGAAGTAGAAACTTTTATTAAAAAAAACAGTCATTTACCAGAAATCCCATCTGCAAAGGAGTTTGAACAAAATGGGGTAATGCAAGCCGAAATGGATATGAATCTTCTTAAAAAAATTGAGGAGTTAACTCTTTACACAATCCAACAAGAAAAGAAAATAGAAAAGCTGAAAAGAGAGAATCTAGAGTTAAAATCTTTATCTAATCGATTAACAGAAATAGAAAAACTACTTGAGTCTAAAAAATAAAAAGCTTATAACACAAAAATAAAAAACATGAAAACGATTTTTTACTTGAGACGTCGTTGTAAGTAATATGAAAAAAGCAAAAATTGTATTCGGATTTCTATCCTTACTTTTAATTGGTTGTACCCCAAAGAAAAATCAATTAAAATCTGATATTGCTTTGACAAAAAAAATTGAAAAGCAATTTGAATTAAATGATGAAATTATTGAATTCCAAAAGTTGACCAATTTTGAATGGGATCATGTTATCATATTTGAACCATATTCTTCGATAAAAAAAAATGGAATAGAATGGAGTTTGAATTTATCAAATATTCAAGAAAATAGAATAAAATCCGATGACGGAATAAATTTAATAGTTTTTTTAAAAGATAATAAATGCATAAAAATTTTAGAACCATCCAGGCAAATAGGAGATTTCAAAAACTTACAAATACCAATTCCCAAACAAAACGCTAAGTTCTTTAAAACAAAAAACAGAATTGAATTAGTCAGAGATAATTCTAGCAAATACTATTTTTATCGTGACATCACTCAATTTTCAAATTTTAAAGATTTTAATGAAATGAGAGGAATGGTTTTGAATCATCAAAAAAACCCAAACTCAAATAAAGGATTACAGCATATTCGAAAAGACAGTTTACATATTTTGATTTTAGAAAAAATCATAAAAGTAGCTCCACGTAGAGTAGCTTACGAACTTTTGGATACTGTTCATTTAATTGATACAATTTCTAAATATGATCTACAATTAGGTTATTGTAAAAGTATTAATGAAAAAGATGAAGAAAAAATCATATTTGGATTTGGAAAAAACAGTAAGACAGAATATTTAGATAATTTAGTGAAGGTTTGGAGAATTGATTTAATAAAAAATAGATTTATTAAACTCAATAAAAATGATTTCAAATGTTTTAATGAAGAATATGAAAATGGCAATTGAAAAAAGTTTACAACAACATACATGATCTTATAGTAGTCAGCTAATTAAACGATTAGCCATTGTGTTTTTGGTAAAGTGCCATAGCTTGCAAGAAACAAAGTAACATTTTTCCCTGCTACGACACATATATTAAACGTTAGGCATAACTATGAATTGGAGGATAATTAAAGAAAATAAAAGGAAATATGCTGACACATCTTACTACCTAAAAGCTGAAAGAGATTGTCCAGAAGGAACTATTGTCTTAGAGATACGTTGGATTGAACGCTTCATGTATGACTTAACAGTTGATTTACATAGAAAAAAACCAAAACGTAAATTCTTTCTTTTTAAAAACACAAAACATGAATCACTCTATAGTTGTTTAGTCTTCTATAATGAACGTATAGAAAAACATGGACATCAAATAATGAGAATGACCGAGGATTCTCCAATAGAAAAATTAAAGAGGTTGGATTCGCTTCAGAAGGATGCTGTTCTCAATTATATGATACAAGAAAAATATGATGTGGATTTTACAACAACTCTGCCTGAGAAAAAAATGTCTAACAATGACTATAATTAATACGGGGTTGGAGGAAAATAAAATGTTTAACCGATTAAAATAAAAAACGTACTACAACACCGTTGTGCTACACTTAAAATGACCCGAATTAAAAACGAAAATATTAAATTAAAAGAATTGAGTGCAAACCTTAACTCGATTTCAGAAAATCTTAAAAATGACTTTGAAAAGTTTAAGGTAAAAAAGAAGAAAAAGTCAAGTTTAGATTTTCGTGAAACCGAATGGGAATATATGATTCAAGCTGGTAGAGTAATTTGGGTTCTTTTTGACCAATACTCCAGGCTATTAGACAAAAAACTTCAGAATATAATTGGAGATTGGAAAAGCGTAAACAATTCATCTTATAATCCGAATTGGGCGAAGGGTAAGACCTTTGAGAATGTTTGTAAAAAATGGATCGACAATTTTGACTGGATACTCAAATCAAACGGAACAACCAATTCGTATGCAACTGGAATGGAGATAATTGCGAAATATATTAATGAAATAAAAATCTAGTACAACAAGGTGTATAATCAATTTCAAAAAGTATTCGCGTACTTTCTTCTAACTAATCATACACAAAACCGTTGATCTGCATTTAAATGACAATATTAAAATCAATTTTATTAACTCTCCTTTTTGTCATCTCTTTGGAATTGGCAGCCTCTTGGATTCTGCTCTTTGATATTGAAAAAGAAAATATTTTCACCACTAAACTCTATAATCTAATTAATGGAATTATTGAGTTAGCATTTGTTTTATTATTATTAAAAATTGTACTTAGAAATCAAAATGTAGTTCCATTAAAAACCAACATTAGATATTACTTGGCGTCGATTATCGCTGGGGTTAGCTATCCTTATGTCCAAACCCCTTTAAACGAACTTTATAACCTAATTTTTGAAACATCATATCGAATTACTTATGATTATGGAATGGAAGGATTACTCACCTGGAATTCAATTGCCGTCATACTTCTAATCCCTATGGCCGAGGAACTATTTTTTCGAGGGTATATCTTAAAGCAGCTTCTGACAAAACATAAACCTATAATTGCAATTGGAATTTCAACTTTGTTATTTGCTTTAATTCACTTACCCTATCAAGCAATCTTTTTAAATAGTATGGAATTTAATGGGCACCTAGCGTATATAGCATTTTTTGGAGGATTGATATCCGGAATCATATATTATAAATCAAAGTCTATAGGACCTTCTTTGATTTTCCATATCACATGGAATTTAATGGTTGTCTTAATCTAAAATAAAAAAAGAAATGCTAACAACATACATGATCTCATAGCTACTAGATAGTTAAACAGATGAACTTCCTGTTTTTGGTATGTCATAATAGCTTACAAAAAACAAAAGATAGCCACCAATACACAGAAAAACCCAAAAACAAGGTAACATTTTACCCTGCCACGACACATATATTTAGCGTTAGCTGCAATTCAAAAAATAAAAATGATCCAAGATTCGATTTTAATAGAAAACAGACATAAAAGATTTATAAAAACAGTTTGTAACTCCGAAATTGTCTGGGGACTTAAAAATCATGAAGGATTTGCAAGCTCCAGATCTGTTCATTATGAAGACAATGATGGAGAACCTATCAGAATTATTTGTTTTTGGGCCGAAAAGGCTTTAGCTAAATCTTGTATCAAAGACGGATGGACAAAATATAAGGTTGCACGAATCTCGTTATCTGACTTTATGGAAAATTGGTGTATTGGAATGGGAAATGACGGACTTCTCGTTGGAACGGAATTTGACCAGAACTTGTTTGGTTTTGAAGCAGATCCTTATGAATTAATATTAGACTTATCTACTGAATTAAAATTCATTGAAAAAGATTTAAATTTTCAAAAATTCCAAGGAGTAAATGATTTAGAAAATCAAGTAAAAGAAGCTCTCGAATAAAAAAATAACTAACAATATGTTTTTAGATAACCCAAATAAATACTCTTCACTATCTATTTAAATAATATCATTATACAACAGTATATTAAAAAATAACCATATATAGAAAATAAAGGATATATATTCTTTATTTTGTTGTTGTACGCAATTTGACCATAAATGAAAATCCTGATTTCAACATTAATAATTTTGACTTTCTATTCTTGTAATGGACAAAATATTTACGAACTGAATAAAGCGGAATTAGAAAATTGTCATACTTGCCGACCAAAAAAGAAAAATCCATACCCGAAGCAAGATTGGGTTCAAACTGACTTGACCCGATATCGAGAAATGATTAATCCGATTTCGGAATTGAAACCGATTATATCAGAGTACTTAACTGTTTATCCATCACTTTTATCGGGAAAGGGAAATGCTTCAAGTAGAACAATTGAATTACTGG
The DNA here is from genome assembly GCF_900299525.1 of Aquimarina sp. Aq78. GTDB lineage: Bacteria > Bacteroidota > Bacteroidia > Flavobacteriales > Flavobacteriaceae > Aquimarina. The sequence goes on from NZ_OMKA01000026.1 coordinate 36,456, forward strand.
ATGATTTAAAATTAATTTCTCACGACTTTTATGGCGGTTATACAAGCTTTAACCTAAAACTATTGATTTATAATAATTTAATAATTTACTCAAAATTATACACAGAAGTTGAAGATAATGTATTTGAGAACGTTTATTTAAAAGAAATAACTATTCCATTAACCTGCAGCGGAACAAATATGGAATACTTTAAAATTCACAATGAAAATTTAGCGGAATATAAAAAAATACACCCAAATTTCACATTAGAAATTGACATTAATAAATATACGACTGATGAGCTAGATGCATATTATAATTTAAATGAAGTCGAGTATAATTTTAACACTTATCAAGTTGATGAAGATTATCCTCATTTAGCAAATGAATTTGTAAAAATACTTTTGGAGCAAGAAAAATATGAAATTTTAGAAAAACTATTATTTGGTGTAAATCCAGTCGCTAGAATTTACTCTTACACAGCTTTAAAAATAGCCATTAGTAACGGATATGCCCCTAATTCTTTTGTTACAAAACAAATGGAAAATGTAAAAAGAAACGGACTTAAATTTAAAAGTGGATTTAATTCATCTCACAGTCTGACAACTGATTTCGACTTTACAAATAAGTTAAACTTTGAATAAAAACTGCGTACAATAATTTGTATATTGTGTATGTACCCTTCAGGATGCTAACGCAACATACAAGAAACATTGTATTTAATGCAAAATGAATAAATGGAATACGAATTATCAGAAGAAAAAATTCCAATTTTTAATTCAAACTTTGAAAAAGGGAACGAATTAGCTGAAGGTCTGATCATAATCAAAGACCAGAGTAATTCTAAATTAGGATTTTGGAATAAAAGAAAAGCTAAAAAAGCAATTAAACATTACACAGAATGCCTCAATCTAATACCAAATCATTGGCAAACAAATTGGTTGATTGCAAAGGTTTATCAAGCAATGTCTGAGAATAAAAAAGCTTTAGAGCATTTTAAAACAGCAGTTAGAATTGAAAAAACAAATCCTGACTTACCACGGGAAGCTTCAATTTCTGCAATGGATTTTGGTAATGTAAAATTAGCAGTCAAATATTCTGAAGAAGCAATCAATCGTGAACCAAATGACGCTGGGCTTTATTGTAATCATGCTGTGAATTTAATGGTATTAGGAAATGATGATGAAGCCCTAGCTTATATTGAAAAAGCAATGGAAATAGAACCTAATGATGAAATAAACAGGAATGTTCACTCTCTAATAAATGATGTTGTCTCTGGAAAAAGAAAAAGACCAAAATATAACGAACTTAGTTAAAAACACTAAACACAACAAGTTGTAATTAAAAACTGAATGGGATTTAAAGTAGGAAAAGAAGTTCCTCCAATGGAGCGAGAATTAATATATCTCCTTGCTGACCTCTGTGTCAAATGGGGTTTTTGTATACCTCCTGATGGTCATGACGAAATATCAAAGCAAGAACATTACCGTGCGATTGAATTTGCACAGGATGTTGTTAAAGCAGAAGGAATGGAAGGCTATGCAGGTTGGGTAAATCGAATAGCAGAACGTTTCAGAGAAAGATTTGGAACAGATGAAATTGACTCTGTTACTTTCGTTGACAGAGTGAGAGGTGTTAAAGAAGATTGGTGATTCACAGGTAACTATGGACAATTTCGATTTTTTCAAAACTTCAATGCCGAATACCAGAAAAGCTGACTTTTACTTGGGCTGTTTAGATGGTTCGGTATTTATTGACTTCAATAGAATAGGAAATGACCAAATGTCATTAGTCCGAATTTCATTTGATGGATATGGATGCTGTAATTTGGATGAAAAAGCTGAATTTCTAAATAAAAAGGAATCTGCATTGCTAATTGAGGAATTGAACAAAGAACATCTAAATCAAGAAGCTATAACAGCGTTGGTGAAAAAGGCAATAAAAATAAATAAAGAACATATTTGGAATGATGCTCTTGAAAAATATGAATTAATAGAAAAGAAGAAAAAAACACCTAACACTGTATATAAAATCAGAGCAATTTAGTACCCGATCTATATATCTCCCTATTTGCAAAGGTTGTGCTCAATATCATTAAGTTAAAGGCTTAAACTATTGATTTAAAATTTATTAATAGTGGATTCCGTTCTTCAACAGAATGACAAATCAGCTCATTTCCACATCCTGCAAATTTTTGGTATGCACTTAGAACCTTTGCTTAAACAAATTTTCATCTCACTAATAATCAATTTTTTAACTTTTTCTTCTAAATTTTGTATTACTCAAGTTTAGTATCTTTCCTGCTTCAATCAAAAACATCATCATGTTCAAATCACTCTTCACTTCAATTCTTTGTTTTGTATTTAGTATTGGGGCCCAGGCACAAGAAGCATATTTTACAATCGACCCTACCTTAAGCCCAGATGGGCAAACTATTATATTTAGTTATGATGGGGATTTATGGAAAGTTCTCTCTGGCGGTGGTGAGGCTTCCCGACTTACAGGAATGCAAGGTGAAGAGACATTACCAACTATTTCTCCCGATGGGAAATGGGTAGCTTTTAGTGCTACCCAGTATGGTAATAAGGATGTGTATATCATGCCTATGAAAGGAGGAGAAATTCGTCAACTTACTTTTCATGATGCTGCAGATGATGTAGATAGCTGGGCATGGGATTCAAAAAGTATATATTTTACCTCATCCAGAGAAAATCGTTTTAGTGGATATAGGGTAGCTGTTTCTGGTGGGACTCCAAGACGTTTATTCGATCATTATTTTAATACTGTTCATAATATAGCAACCCATCCTACGACAGGAGAAATTTTCTTTAACGAAAGTTGGGAAAGCAAAAATTTTACCCATAGAAAACGATATAAAGGAGATTATAATCCTAATATAAAGTCTTATAATCCCCAGACCAAAGAATATAAAGAACATACTTCATATAAAGGAAAAGACTTTTGGGCAACAATAGATAAAAATGGGAACCTCTATTTTGTTTCTGATCAGGCTAACGGAGAATATAATCTGTACACCTTTAAAAATGGTAAAAAAACAGCCCTTACCAAATTTGATACCTCTATCGCAAGACCACAAGTAAGCACTAATGGAAGTCAAGTGGTTTTTGGTAAGGATTATCAAATTTACCTGTATGATGTAGCTACGAGTACCACAAAAAAAGTACCGATTAAGATTTATCTTAATAACACATTAGATAAAACCCAGGATTTTAAGACAAAGGGAAACATTACCAATTTTGATATTTCTCCCGATAATAAAAAGATGGCCTTCGTTTCGCGGGGTGCGTTATTTGTTTCTGATCCAAAGGGTAAATTTATTCAGCAAATACCTGTTAACTCTGCAGAACGTGTAGTCGAGGTAAAATGGCTTAAGGATAATCGCACCTTGTTATACAACCAGACTGTAGATGGGTATCTTAATCTGTTTACTATTTCTGCGGAAGGAAAAGGGAAAGAAAAACAAATCACCTCGGACTCCCGAAGTAATGTAAATATAGAAATTAACCCAAAGCGTACACAAGCAACGTACATAAGTGGTAGAGATGAATTGCGCCTTCTTAATCTCGAAAACCTAAAAAGTACTACTGTGGTAAAAGATGAATTCTGGGCACTATATCCACCACAGCCTCGATTTTCTCCAAATGGACAATACCTCGTTTATAATGCAATACGCAATTTTGAACAAGATATTTTTACATACCATATTTCTACAAAAAAAACAATCAATCTCACTCAAACAGGAGTAAACGAAAGTAGTCCTTTCTGGTCCCCCGATGGTAAATACATCTACTTTAGTTCTAATCTTACGCAGCCCAGTTATCCCTATGGGCTAGATGAAGCTGGTATTTATCAAATGGCATTAGACAAGTATGAAGCTCCGTATACGTCTAAGAAGTTTGAAGAATTATTTGTCGAAGAAAAAGAAGACGATGAGGGCAAGGATGAAAAGAAAGATGCCGATAAAAAAGATAAGACTAAAGCTATAAAGATCAATATTAATCCAAAAGGATTGATGGAGCGTATACAACGTATTAGTCCTGCTTTTGGGTATCAAGGCGGGGTTCATGTGTTTGATAAAGAAGAAACTACCTATGTGTTTTATATCTCTAATCATGATGAAGGAGATGCTAAACTATGGAAAACCACTATCAAATCGTTTGAGAAAAACAAAACAGAGAAAGTTGGAGATGCCAAAGTTTTTGGGTATCAAATAGCATCGGCAAAAGATAGTTATTATGTACTGCTAGAAGGAAATATTCATACCCTGGATATTGAAAGCAATAAAACAGAAGAAATCAAAATTGATTTTAAATTCAGAAAAGCATTGTCTGATGAGTTTCAACAGATGTTCCAGGAAGCCTGGGCTGGTTTTGGAGAAAATTTTTATGATGGTGATTTTCATGGAGAAGATTGGAAAAAACTTAGAGATCAATATGCGGCTTATTTACCCTATATTAATAATCGTTCTCATCTAAGACTATTATTTAATGATATGTTGGGTGAGCTAAATACATCTCACTTTGGATTTCGGTCTACCGGTAAAGAAGAAAAGCAATTTTATGGCACTAAGACACTGGCAACAGGGGTTGTTTTCTCTAAAAATGACCCATATCAGGTAGAAAGAATTATTACCGACAGCCCTGCAGATGTAGCTAACAAAAATATACTCCCTGGTGATCAATTAATTGCTGTAAATAATCAAAAAATCGATTCAAAAAACAATAGAGAACTATATTTTACACAACCATCACTGGATAAAGAAATACAATTAACACTCCAACGTAATTCACAAAAGATAACGATAAACCTACACCCTATCTCATCAAGAGATTTGAGAAACTTACGATATGATGAATGGGTCGATAGTAACCAATCCTATATAGATCAAAAAAGCAATAAAAAAATAGCCTATGTTCATATGAAGAATATGGTGCGTGGGCAACTCAATAACTTTAAAAGGGAAATGGTTTCTGAAGGGTATAAAAGAGATGCCCTAATCCTTGATTTACGAAATAACACAGGAGGAAATGTACACGATGAAGTATTACAATTCTTATCCCAAAAGCCTTATCTAAAATGGAAATACAGGGATGGTAAACTTACCTCACAGCCCAATTTTGCACCAGCTGCAAAACCAATTGTAATTCTGATAAATGAGCAAACCTTAAGTGATGCAGAGATGACCTCTGCTGGTTTTAAAGAACTAGGCCTGGGTAAAGTTATAGGAACAGAAACCTATCGATGGATTATTTTTACCTCTAGCAAAGGTCTGGTTGATGGTTCTTCCTATCGTTTACCTTCTTGGGGATGCTATACATTAGATGGTAAAAATTTAGAAAAAACAGGAGTTGCCCCAGATATTTATGTTAAAGAAACATTTAAAAATCGATTAGAAAACAATCAACCACAATTAGATAAAGCAGTATCAGAAATAATGAAGCAGTTAGGAGCTAAATAATTGTCCAAAATTAACAATATCGCATTGTTAAGGTATGTATATCAGATATCACAATAACGATCCCGCTAAAACCCGTAATTATGATTAAAAAAAGTATCGCCGCGAAAAAAGTTAGTCTGTTATTGCTGTTTTTTATAATCAATTTTTTGCTGTTTCCCTCTATCACTATGGGGCAGCATCGATACACCGGGGTCTCGGACCAGAATCAGACGGGTTCGAAAGGGATCTCTACCGATGGTCTGGTGGCATCCTATGATTTTGAGACGTATACCAATACTGGGTTGCTGAAAGATTTTGGTCCTTTTGAGAATCATGGTAAAACTTTGAGAAACCTCGACACACTAGGTCCCATAAATAAAGCTCGTAAATTTTCTACTCTCGCTGATATTGTGGTTCTTCCTGATCATACAAGTTTTGATCTTGATGGTCCTATTACAGTAGCAACCTGGATGAAGGTTTCTACTATAAATCTACATCAACATATTTTAGCGTGTAATGATAAGTTTGTCCTTTGGATTACAAAATCAAATAAGTTCAAGCTTGCAGACACGCAAGGAAATGCTTTTACTACATTAGAAGGAACGGTTAAGACCGATGGTTGGCATAGTGTGGTCGCTGTATGGTCTGGAACCAAAGGAGACACACTTTCTAAAGATAACATCAAAATATTTGTTGATGGTATACAGATGGATGGTACTTATAAGGGTAACTGGAGTCCCAGTACTATGCAAGCCAATAATGCATGTGTCATGGGTTCGACACTTCATGGTGCTATACCGCATCAGGAATTACCTTTTGTAGGAGCAATAGACGAACTACAAGTCTTTTCTAGAGTTCTTAATGAGGATGAAATAAAAACACATGCGACAAAATAGCAAATAGATTACTACTTGATTTTATTAAACCTCACAGGCTTGTGCTGTACTTGTTTCAGTATCCCTGTAAGGTTTATATTTTCATTTTTCCTTGTACACATATTGTCCAAAATTAACAAACAAGCTCTTTAGTATTGCTATTACTTTTGCTTTATAAGTAAAAAAGCATGAAGAACTTTACGTTTCAAAAATACTGGTACTTAGGAGTTTTAGGATGTATTGGTTTCTATACGTTCTCAGATGTGATCGATTATTATCATGGTCATGGTTCTATTTGGGGCTTATTAAGCCTGTTATGGTTCCTTTGGTTTTTATACTTCTTACCCAAAAACCAACAGCAAAAATGAATATAGAAGAAATTGTTTTCCTTTTCCAAACTTCAGAGATACTAGACTATGTAGCATATTTTTTTATCATCAATATAGCACTTATCTTTTTTGAAATTTGCTTAGACTTTTTTACCAGCAAGGAACGAAGATGGAAAGATACAGGAGCTAACATTATTATATTTTTTCTCGGACAATTATTAGAAAAAACAGCCTTTGGTGCTATCGGGATTATTTGCCTCCTACCCTTTTATCATCTTTCTCCATTTGAGATCCCAATGAATGGCTGGACTTGGGTTGCAAGCCTGTTGGCTGCTGATTTTACATATTATTGGATGCACAGGCTAGAACATGAGCATCGTATTTTATGGGCCAATCATAGTGTGCATCATTCTTCTGAAGATTATAATCTAACAGTATCTATGCGATTAAGCATTATAGAAAGTGCAATCGAGTGGATCTTTCTTATCCCGATGATATTAATTGGTTTTAATCCTTTTCAAGCCATAGTTTCATTAATTTTTGTTGCGCAATATCAAACATGGATACATACCGAAAGAATTATCAAACTGGGTTGGTTAGACGAAATATTTAATACTCCATCTGTGCATAGGGTACATCATGGTTCTAATGAAAAATACCTCGATAAAAATTATGGTGGGGTTCTGATACTATGGGATAAACTATTTGGCACATTTCAGAAAGAAGAAGAAAAAGTGATTTATGGATTAACCAAAAACATAAATTCTAACAACCCCATCATTATCAATTTTATCGAATATAAAAATATATGGAAAGACGTAAAGCAATGCAGAACCTGGATTGATCGATTTAGAATCATCTTTGGTAGTCTTATATGGCGCCCTTCCTATTTCAAAAATCATAAAAAAAACAATACATGACAACTATAACAATAGCTAACAAACTAGTAGAACTGTTACGAGAAAAAAAAATTTTGGAGGCCCAGCAACAATTATTTGCTACAGATGCGATAAATCAAGAACCTGATTTGTATAAAGAAAAATCAGTAGTAGGTTTAGAAGCTATGATTCAAAAAGAAAAGCGTTTTCTTTTGTATATAAAAAAATGGAATCATTTTGAAGTTTCAGAACCATTAGTGAGTGCACATCATTTTAGTATACGAATGATCACAGATGTAACCATGGTAAACAATGATAATATAACTATCGATGAGATCATTATCTATGAAGTGAGTGATGGAAAAATCATAAAAGAGCAATTTTTTTATCATTAAAATTATTTAAAAGGCAAATTCTATTCTATTTTTTTAAATAACCATTACATTTCTTTGTTAGCGTCATTTAAATAAATAGCATGAAAAATCATTCATTATCAATAGTATATATATGTCTTTTGTTCTTAATTATAGGTTGCACTTCTTCTAAAAAAGAAACCGAAAAATTTGTTGAGGAAGAATACACTACCAACGATCAAAATCCAAAATGGGTAAGTAGCTTAATCAATGCATATAGAACCCTAAATGAGAATCAAAGTATTGAAGCAGCTAATCAGCTATATGAGGCTGCAGAACTAATGCCCAAGAAAAATTGGGAGATCTATTTTATGGCAGCAACTATTTATGCTCCCAAAAACAAAAATAACGAAGCGTTTCAATCCTTAGATAAAGCTATACAAGCAGGGCTTAGAGATTCTGTATTAACAGCAACCTACCCCGGCTTATCTAATCTAAGAAACGACTTAAGATGGAATACCCTATTACATACTATAAGTAATAATAGAAAAACGTATGTACAAGCTATTAAAAACCCAGGGCTATTAAAAGAATTGGAAGAAATGTGGGCACAGGATCAACTTGCATTATCTCAATATGAAGAAAACACAAAAGCTCTGGACAGTAATGCATCTGCAGAAGAATATCAATTACTCTTTAAACCCGTCGAAGATCGATGGGAAATAAACAGGAATAAGCTCGATAGTATAATTGATATTCATGGTTGGCCCGGAAATAAACTTGTGGGAGAAGACGGAGCAAAAATAAGTTGGGCAATACCACAACATTATCCCGATGTTTTTTTCAAACAAAAGTGTCTTTCTCTAATTGAAAAAGCAATGAAGAAGGGAGACATGGATCCCAATCATTATGCAGAACTTAATGATAGGATAGCTCGAGACACCTGGCAAAAACAAATCTATGGAGCAAGCATGGCACAAGATGCTCCTCACCCTATTAAAGATCCAGCTAATGTGGATAAAAGAAGAACAGCATTAGGGCTTCTGGAACCTATAGAAGTATATGCATATTATCACGGTATCAATTATCAACGCCCTGGTGAAGAAGAAGCTAAAATAGCATTAGCCACAACACATCAAAAAGCACAACAAAATTTTGAATCCTTTGAAAAACTTATAAATCAGAAAAACATTGATTCGGCAAATACGCATATTGCAAACGCAATATCATTTTATGGAGAACTTAGCAATGAACAACTTTACCAGGCGTCATTATATCTTGCTCCGTTCGAGAATAACCGTTCTAAACGGATCTTCAAAAAAATTCTAAAAGTTCTCATCTGGAGAAAATGGGAAGGTAGATTTCAAATAGCTAAACAATCAGAATTTGTTTCATGGCATGAAAAAAAGGAATGGTTAGAAATCACAAAACTCCTTCAGAAGAGTCAATAATTATTGTTTTTAACCCTCAAATATCAATTTCTTCAAGATCTAAACTATCAAAGAAAATATCAACATCAAAATCATTTTCAAAAGCCAATTTATAAAACATCTTGGCTTTTTCTTCATCTTTATCGACTTCCTCTCCCATAATATACATTGCAGCCAATTGTCCTGCAGCTTTACCATGACCTAGATTAGCAGCTTTGGTATAATATTCTATTGCTTTATTGGTGTCTTTTGGTATAGTTTCGTATCCTGTAGCATAGTATGCTCCCAGATTATAGATTGCTCTGGCATTATTGTTTTCTGCAGCTTTAATACACCAATCCAGCGCTTTTTGCACATCTTGTTCTGCTCCTATTCCCTGGGTATAATAAATACACAATTCGAACATAGCATCTGCGTTTCCTTTATTGGCGGATTCTTGATGTGCCAATAAAGAAGCTTCCAAATTTTCTTTATATGCATACCCTTGATATAGCATATAACCTTTTAACAAATATAATTCTCCGCTAGAATCTTCTTTCTCCAATTTTCTAACTAAACCGATAATATCATTAGCGGGTATAGAAGTGAGATTAGCAAAATAGGCTATTCGTATATATTTTATCCACGCATCGATACCATATCCCAATTCTGCAGCCAATTTAAAGTAAGAAACCGCTTTCTCAGCATTTTGATCGACACCAATACCTTTATAATAAATCATACCTAATTCGTACCAACCAGCAGAGTTACCAGAATCTCCTGATCTAGTATATAGGTCAATCATTTCATTAACCTTATTGATATCCAATATCGCAATCATCAAATCTCCTCTCTCAATTTTTTCCTGAATTTCCTTAGCCTTTTGATAATCTGTCATAGTAGTATTTATTTTATATCAGTTATAGTTTGAGTTTACTGTAAAAGAAAACAATCAGACTGCCTCAAATAATTTTCCTGGCAGCGGTTTTACAACCCCTTTTAGCTCCATATTAAGTAAAACAGAAGCCGTTTTAAATGTAGGGATTTGGCATTGTAAGGCTATGACGTCTAATAGCTCTTTTCCGTTATCGATTAAAAAATTATAGATTTTTTTTTCTTGCTCATCTAACTCTACAAATAGTTTTTTCTGTACGGCAGGTTGTTCATTTTCATCAAGTTTCCAGTTAAGCATATACATTAGATCAGCAGCACTGGTAAGCATATGTGCTCGCTGGGTCTTTATCAACATATTACACCCCTTGCTTAAAGGATCATGTGCTCTACCCGGTACTGCAAATACATCGCGATTATAGGAATTAGCAATATCTGCAGTTACCAAAGAGCCCCCTTTATCTGCACTCTCAATAACAACAGTTGCCTCACTAAGTCCTGCAATAATTCGATTACGACCGAGAAAATTTTTGCGATCAAAAGTGTCTGTGCTCCAAAAATCTGTGAAAAACCCACCATTTTCCTCGATCTGAGCAACATACTTCTTATGAGCTTTGGGATAAATTTGATTTAAGCCATGCGCCAAACAACCAACAGTTTGTAAATTATGTTTGACCGCTGCGCGTTGTGCTGTGATATCCACACCATATGCAAAGCCAGATACAATAACCGGATTTACAGGAGCCAGTGTTTCTATCAATTCTTCGCAAAACTGTACTCCATAACGAGTCACCTGACGAGTACCTACAATACTAATGATTTTTTTATGTTGAAGATCAATATTTCCCGAACTAAACAATACCACCGGGCTATCAATACAATGTTTCAACCTTTCTGGATAATCCTGCTGATCATACACCAGGCAATTGATATTATTTTCCTGCACAAAACGTAGTTCGTTTTCTGCAATTTTTCGATACTCAGGATTATGCAAATCTTTGATCTTCATTTTTCCTATGCCATCAATTTTGAGCAGGTTATTTGTTTTTTCGGTAAGTACTGCTTCTGCATCACCTACTTCACGTATTAATTTTTTGATAGAACTATCCCCAAGATTGGTTACTTTTTTTAGGGTAAGTAAAGCCAGAAGTTTTTCGATGGTCATGTAATAAATTGTAAGTCAGTGCAAGAAACAAAAAAAATCGAAACTGTTAATAAATTCAGCAGCTAGAGTTTAAATGACCTTCATTTTTTTATACCTTTGGGATAATTAATTTTCACTAACAAAGAAAGCATATTTTAAAAGGGGTAATGAATAACACAGCTAACTACATAAGCGAACTATTATATCGATATGAATGCATAATCTTACCAGGTTTTGGAGCATTTTTGACCAGGCGTCAACCTGCTACAATCCAAGATGGTACTAATGCATTTTATCCTCCTCAAAAATTAATTTCTTTTAATAGCCAATTGAAAAACAATGACGGCTTGTTAGCTAATTATATTTCATCTGCAGAAAACATCTCGTATACAGATGCTGTTGCCAAAATCCAACGTTATGTTTTATCTCTTAATGAAAAGATGGCAAACGGACAACGTATAGAATTAGAGAAAATTGGTTCATTCTATACTTCTGTAGAAAATACGTTACAATTTGAACCTTTACAAGAGGTAAACTATCTTACAGAAGCGTTTGGTTTACATTCTTTTGCATCTCCTGTAATTAAAAGGAATGTTGAGATCAAGCGCGAAGTATATAAGGAGGATGTAGAAGCTATTGAAGAAGTAATCCCGCTTACCTTTACTCCAGAAAAACGTCGCGAACGCCCTTATTTGCAGTATGCAGCTGTTGCAGCAATCGTATTGGGAATTGGTGGTTTTTTTGGTTTGAAACAAGTTAGTGATACTAATGTAAGTTATAATAATAAGGAATGGCAAAAAGCCAATCAGGAAATTGAAAATAGAATACAGGAAGCTACTTTTGAAATTTCAAACCCGCTCCCTGCTATTAATCTTAATATTATAAAAGGTAAAGGAAATAGCATTTTAACTCCTGAAATATCTAAAACTGTATCAGGAAATTTTCATATTGTAGCCGGTGCTTTTAGAATTGCATCTAATGCAGATAGTAAAGTACAAAAACTTAAAGCGCAAGGATTTAATGCACATCTTATTGGAGTAAACAGATATGGTTTACATCAGGTAGCATATGAAAGTTATGAAAATCGTTCTGAAGCGATACAAGCTTTAGCCAGAATTAAAAGAGAACAAAGCCCTAAAGCTTGGTTATTGATTAAAAAGTAATCCAAAAATCATACTACTATTATATAGTGCAAGTATTCTGTCGCGACCGCAATAGAATACTTTAAGATGAAGTTTAAATACTCATAAATTAATACCATTTATAATTTTCTCATTATGGTATTACCGCATATCTTTGCAAAAAATTTAAAATTGCATGGAATCCAGACATCCTTCAGAATCTCTTACTACTTTAACCGATTTGGTACTAACAGGAGAAACCAACCCTTTAAATAACTTATTTGGAGGAGAACTTTTAGCTCGTATGGATCGTGCAGCAGGAATTGCAGCAGGTAGACATTCTCGACGAATTGTGGTAACTGCTTCTGTAAATCATGTTGCTTTTAATAAGGCTATCCCACTAGGTAGTGTTGTAACTGTCGAAGCAAAAGTTTCCAGAGCTTTTAGATCTTCGATGGAAGTGTATATAGATGTTTGGGTAGAAGATCGCCAGAGTGGAGATAAAACTAAAGCCAACGAGGCTATCTACACCTTTGTTGCTGTAAATGAAAGCGGAAACCCAGTAGCCGTACCTTCTATAACGCCAGAGACAGAACTCGAAAAACAAAGGTATGATGCCGCTTTACGCCGTAAACAATTGAGCCTGGTGCTAGCAGGAAAAATGAAGCCTAGTGATGCTACAGAACTAAAAGCTTTATTTGTCTAGATTGCTCAAAATTACTCCTTGTTAAAGAATATCAGATTTTTTTAAATATTACTATTGCATTATGACCGCCAAAACCAAATGTGTTATTCATAGCAATATTAACAGTTCCTGTTATAGCTTCTTTTGTAATAATATTTAGTTTTTTTGGAATTTCATTAGCAATAGTATTCGTATTAATGGTCGGTGGAATTATCCCTTCATTAATTGCTTTAATGCATAATATACTTTCGATTGCACCAGCGGCACCAAGTAAATGACCTGTCATAGATTTGGTTGCACTGATTTTAAGATTTTTGGGTGCGTTTCCGTAAATTTTTGTGATTGCTTTGATTTCACTTAAATCTCCAACAGGAGTTGAGGTAGCATGTGTATTTAAATAATCAACTTCTTCTGGATTAATTTGTGCTTCGTCCAAAGCAAGCTCAATAGCTTTTGCTGCTCCAAGCCCCTCTGGATGTGTTGCTGTCATGTGATATGCATCTGCTGTCATTGAAGCACCTATGATTTCGGCATAAATTTTAGCTCCTCTTTTTTTAGCATGATCCAAATCTTCTATCACTAGTGCTCCTGCTCCTTCTCCCATTACAAAACCATCTCTTTCGCTATCAAAAGGCTTTGAAGCTTCACTTGGGTTATCATTTCTGGTAGACATCGCTCTCATTGCATTAAATCCACCTATAGAAGCCTCAGTAATTGGTGCCTCAGACCCACCGGTTATAAATACTTTTGCCTTTCCAAATTTTATGTAGTTGTAGGCATCCATTATGGCCGAATTTGAAGTAGCACAAGCAGAGACTGTAGTATAATTAATCCCCATTAGTTTAAATTTCATGGAAATCATTCCAGAAGCCATATTCGATATTAATTTAGGTACAAAAAATGGATTAAATCGAGGGGTATTACTATTTTCAATATATCCTTTCACTTCTTCTTCAAAAGTATTCATACCTCCTTGTCCTGTACCCCAGATCACTCCAATATCGAAAGGAGATATTGAGTTTACATCAATTTTTGAATCTTCAAATGCCTCTGTTGCTGCATATAATGCATATTGAGTAAATAAGTCGCTTTTTCTAATTTCATTTCGTTCCAAGTATTTTTGCGGATCAAACCCTTTAACTTCACAAGCAAACTGAGTTTTAAATAAAGATGGATCGAATTTCAAAATTCTTGCAGCTCCACTTTTAGCATTGATCGCATTATACCAAAATTCTTCTACAGAATTCCCGAGAGGGGTTATAGCGCCTAAACCGGTGATTACAACTCTTTTTTCTTTCATATTAAGACAAATTATACTTACTAATAAGTAAGTTTAAATGGTTAAAAAAATTATATACTCTTCAATATTGAAGCTTTAACAGATTTTAAAATATTTTTCTGGATAACTTTATCAAGGATGAGAGATGAAAGTAAAGCTGCAATAACTACGTCTGTTTTTTCATCGGCCGTCTCAGTAAAATTAAATTCCTTCTTTTTAAGACCTTCTTTAAGTACGTCTTGCATCCAGCCACGAATTTCCTCACTCATCTTTGTTAGTGATGTCTGCATATTGTCTGGCAAAGATTCGTAAGAAGAGCCCAATGCTCCTACCAAACAAACTAAGTTAAGAGATTGGTTTTTCTCATAAAGAGCAATAAAATTCTTTAGTTTCTCTTTTGGTAAACATTGTTCCCATTCTATATATTTTTTCTTAAACGCATTTCTTGTTTTAAGAATAATTTCTTCTCCCAGATCTGACTTTTTCGGAAAATGATAATGTACCGCAGCATTCTTTATTTGTAGTGGCACAGATATATCTTTATAACTAAAAGCATTATATCCTTTAGTTCTAATTAGCTTTTCTGCCAGATCCATTATTTCTATTCTTTTATCAGACATAATTTACAAATATACTTACTAATAAGTAAGCAAACAAGAAGTGAAGATATAAAAACCGTTTCTACTTGATTACCTACATCTTATAAATCCAACTTTGAGGATTTAATCGTTTTGCATTTTGATAGATTAAGAACTTCATAATCGTTCTACCAGTTGTTGGATTAGTGCGCACCTCACCTATCGCTTGTTTAGTTGATACTTTCTGCCCCTCTTTAACACTAATGTTCGCTATATTATAATACGTGGTGATATAATTACCATGTCGTATTTGTATCAAACGACTCGCTCCTTTAAGTTTTTGGATTGCGATCACTTCTCCTTCAAAAATGGCTCTGGCAGGCTCTCCTGATCTCGTTTCAATTTCTACCCCACTACTATTGATTTGTATATTTGGAAGCGTAGGGTGAGGCTGACGGCCAAATTTCTTTGTTATTCTTCCAGTTCCAACAGGCCAAGGTAATTTTCCTTTGTTAGATGTAAAATTATCGGCTAATATTTTGGCTTCGGCAGTAAGGGCAAATGTTGTTGCAGATCCTTTTTTGGTTACTTTTTTACCTGCTTTCTTATTGGCTTTAGCGATGGCCTCCCTAATCAACTTCTCAATTGCTTTATCAATTGCGCTGGCTTGTTGTTCTTTTGCCTTAATTTGTTTAGTATAGGTTCCTTGTTTTTTTCGAATAGAAGTCATCAAAATTTGTTGCTCCTTTTTCTCTTCTTTAAGCTTACTCTGTTCTTCACGATTCTCATCGATCAGTACTTGTTTCTCTTTTTTTTGTCTTGACAAATCTGTATTTAAAACCTGAAGTGCTCTGGTGTCGTTTTCTATTCGCCCTGCCTGTTCTTTACGATGTTCATTATATTGTTTCATATACTGTAATCGCTTATAGGCTTGAGAAAAATCAGAAGAAGAAAGCAAAAACATAATTCTACTTTGGTGAGATTTGCTCTTATAGGATTTTGTAATCATCTTAGCATAATCCTTTTTAAGTGCTGTAAGTTCCTTACGATATGCTTTTATTTTTTTAAAATTCGTATTGATCTCTCTCGTCAACAAATTAGCTTGTTGATTGGTGACTTTTATTAGGTTTTTACGTGTCCCTATCTGTGAGTTGATAGTTTCTACTTCATAAAGAACAGAACGCTCTTTACGTTTGTTATTAGCCCGTAGCTCTTTCATTTGTTCAATCTCTTCTCTAAGTCGTTGCCGTTCTTCTTCAAGTTGCTGTTGTTTGCTACTTTGAGAAAAAGATGGACTACAGACTACTAATAAACTTACGAAAAATATAACCTTTAAAAACCTCATTGAATAGTGACTTGCTTATACCCTGATGGTATTTTAAACGGAAAACTCACCTTAGCATTGTAATCTACCGTTTTATAATCTATCCCAATCATGGTTTTTTCTTTATCCTGCAATGCTTCAATATAAATTTCTTTAGGAAAATCTTGATTTCCTACTTTTTGATAGCTTTGATAACTAATTGCTAGATCTCTATTTTCTATAGGTTGTTTTAATCGTTGCGAGGACATTTTAAAGGTGTCTGGGTGTATTAAAAACAATCGCTCAAAAAGTGCCAATTCTGTTTTAGGTTGTAATTGATATACTTTTCCAGTTATCGAAGATTTATATTTATCCTTCCTTAAGTTAAACAACGCTTGTCCTAAAAGCATCTGTTGTACTTTATTATAATCCAGATCTGTACCCAACCAATCGCTTAGCAGTTTAAAATCTCCTTCGAAATAGGTGTTATTGATTTTCTCGTAATAGCTTACTTTTTCTGGTGTTATTAGTGCCTTTGCCAATGTAATACCCAACATCTTTACGCTAATCCAAATGGTTTTATCTTTTTCGATTCGCAGCGTAGCATTAGGGCTATAAGATTGTTTACCATCATCGTATTTTACCTTTATACGAGCATTAAGTGTTTTAAAATTAAAAGATCGATTGTAGTGATTTGCAATTACTTTTTCTGCATTTAGTTTTTTAATGCCAGACGTACTTATCGCCTTGGTTCCTTTACAAGAATTAAGCATCATCATAGCAATGCACAATAGATAAAATATTCTGTTCATTACCCGCTTATGATTTTTTCTGAAGTTGATTTGCTTTTTGTTGATATTCTGAGGCTTTTGTAGTGTTTCCCAGGTTGCGATATGCCTCACTTATTTGTTGGTAAAAGTCTGATTCCATCTTTAGATCATCTATCACATAATCTATGCCTATAGTTAGAATTTCAACAGCTTCCGCCGCTTTTTCGAGATGAATCAATGCTACGCCATTAGCCAAATAGAAAATAGGTTGTGCAGGATACATTTCTAAAGCTAATTCGCTTCCTGTCTCTACTTTTTCATATCGCTTTAAGTCTAGTTGTAATAATAAGATTCTTTTTAGCAATACAAAATCATTAACATTACTTTTTATTCCTCGTTCATAAAAATTGAGTGCTTGCTCTTTTTTGTCTTTTTTATAATAATAATGACCTAGTTCTGTAAAAACTTTCCCATTATTTTGACCATTAGAGAGTAATGTAACAATGCTCGTTAATTGAGATTCGTATTGTGGATTCTTATCTAGAAACGGTAAAAAATCATTAATTACTTTATATTTTGATTCAATGTCTATTTTATTACTTTTTAAAGCAATTTTCATTGAATTGATGGCTTGTTCAATATTATTTTCTTCAAGATAAAACTTATATAGTGCTAGATGTACGAATTCTGATTTTGGCTTTTTCTTCAATAGTAATTTAGCCGTTTCAAATGCTTTTTCTTTTTGATTATCCTTACTATACAGATAGATCAGGTTTAAATAGTTCTGTTCTACTTTAGGTTTTTCTTTTATCTTTTTCTCTAGTCTACTAATTTGACCATTTGGATTAATAATTTTTGAAGAGATCCTTTTTCGTAATCGATTGCGATATTCATCGGTTCCAAATTCATCATCTAGTTCATCAAGAACGATTAATGCTTCTTCATATCGTTTTTCTAGAAAGTATAAATTTGCTAATTGCTCTTTGAACATAGGGTTGAATGCGACTAATTTTTCTACTACCCCTATTGATTCTTGATATTTTCGTTGTTGGAAATAAACTTCAAACATAAGTTCGAGGATAAACCTATTATTAGGTTTAACATCTAATACTTTTACGAAATTATCTTCTGCACTTTGAAATCGTTTTAGTTCTAAATAATTCTTACCTAATTCTAAATATAAAAAATCAGGTTTTGGATCAATCGCAATACATTTCTCTAAGGCTTCAATTGCCTTATCATAATTGGTAATCGCTTTTTGTTTTAAAGCTTCAAAAAAGTTCTCCTGAAATTCATCAGAAACATTTCCAAGGTCGTCAATATTTATCTCTTGTTTAGGCTCTATGTCCTGAGACAAGACCGCATTATTTCCACTCCATAAGAATAGACATAAAAGACATATATGTTTCCAATAGTTAATCATAAATCGTGTTCTGCAATACTGGTATTGCATCATAAATTATTCCAAAACAGAATAGTCTCCAATACTAACTGTAGTGAAGTTTCCGTCATAAACCGCATTATTTCCTATCATAGCATTGTCTAAGTTAGCATTTTTTATGACAGTTTTGGTCTGAATCAGACTATTTTTGATTGTTGCATTCTCAATTGTACACCCTTTTCCTATCGAAACATTAGGTCCAATAGTAGCATTTTTTAACGTTACTCCTTCACCCAAATAACATGGAGCAATAACGGTTGAGTTTTCTTGAGTAACTTCATTGCTAACCAAATGTTCTCCATCTTTTTGTAAAAACCCTAACATTCTGGTATTTGTTTCGACAGTAACATTTTTGTTTCCACAATCCATCCATTCATCTACCTGTCCGGTTACGAATACTTTTCCATTACTCATCATTCTCTTAATACCATCATTAATTTGGTATTCTCCTCCATTAATAATGTTATTATCCAGAACATATTGCAATTCGTTTTTAAGAACTGCTACATCTTTAAAATAATATATACCTATTACCGCCAGATCTGATACAAACTCTTTAGGCTTTTCTACCAATTCTACAATCTCGCTTTTATCATTTAGTTTTACGACGCCATAAGCTTCGGGTTGATCTACTTGCTTTACCCAAATTACAGAGTCTGCATTTTTATCGAGATTAAAATCCGCTCTGATTAATGTATCTGCATAAGCAATTACTGCAGGCCCCGACAAAGATTCTTTGGCACACATAATAGCATGTCCTGTTCCCAAAGGTTGATCTTGTCTATAAATAGATGCTTTTGCTCCCAGGCTTTCTGCCAATGTCGTTAAGCTTTCTACCACATCATCTCCAAAAAACGCAGGGTCACCCAATATAAAGGCTATCTCCTCAACTGGTTCTCCTAAAACTTTAGCAATATCAGATACTAACCGATGTACAATTGGTTTTCCGGCAACCGGAATTAATGGTTTAGGAATTGTAAGTGTATGAGGTCGTAATCTCGATCCTCTTCCTGCCATTGGTACTATGATTTTCATGTGTTTTTAAATTGGTTTTATGCTAATTGTTATTTTATTTAACTCCCGTACTCCCAAATCCTCCTTCTCCTCTAGTAGTTTCAGATAATTCTGTTACCTCGATCCACTCTGCTCGTTCATGTCTTGCAATTACCATTTGAGCTACTCGTTCTCCATTCTGAATGGTAAAATCTTCATTCGACAGATTTACTAAAATTACTCCTATCTCTCCCCGATAATCTGCATCTATTGTTCCTGGTGCATTAAGTACTGTAATTCCTTTTTTGGCTGCTAACCCACTACGTGGACGTACTTGTGCCTCATACCCAACTGGTAACTCTATAAATAACCCAGTTTTTACAATTGTACGCTCTAATGGTTTTAGGGTTACTGATTCTGTTATATGTGCTCTTAGATCCATTCCTGCCGAAGCAATAGTTTCGTAATGAGGTAGATCGTGAGATGATTGATTAATTATTTTTATCTGCATATTGACATACTATTATCCTGTAAAAAAGTTAGACTATTTGCCGTAAAAGCTAAAAGTCAAAATTTTAACTGGATTTATCTTTTTAAAATTTGTTTTAATTCTTTCTTTTCTGAGGCGTACAAAATTACTAAAAACCCAAGTAACAATGGGATAGAAATTATATAATTACTATCAAAAACATAAAATGACAAAATCGAAAAGGTAATGGATATAGAAAGATACATTCCTATCTTCTTAAGATTATAAGGAATAGGGTAATACTTTTTGCCATAATACCATGATAATATCATCATAGATCCATAAGCAGCTAGTGTTGCAATAGCTGATCCAAGATAGCTGTATTTTGGTATTAAAATAAAGTTTAACACTAACGTAATTATAGCGCCTATTACAGAAATATATGCCCCAAACTTAGTTCTATCGGTAATCTTATACCATACAGAGAGGTTATGATATATCCCAAGACAGAGATTAGCCAATAAAATTATAGGAACAATTTTAACGGCCTCCCAATATGCCTGATCTCTTATAATAAAGTCTTTTAATACATGTACAAAAACGACTACTCCAAGTAAAATAACCGCTCCAAAAGCTACAAAGTATTTGGTAATTCTGGCATAGGTTTCGGGGGCATTTTTGTTTTCGGAGTAGTTAAAGAAAAATGGTTCTATTCCTAATCTAAATGCTGTAGC
This sequence comes from Aquimarina sp. Aq78, assembly GCF_900299525.1. Lineage (GTDB taxonomy): Bacteria > Bacteroidota > Bacteroidia > Flavobacteriales > Flavobacteriaceae > Aquimarina. The sequence goes on from NZ_OMKA01000026.1 coordinate 57,145, forward strand.
AAACAAAGTCATAAATAATGCAAGTTTATAACAAGCCGAATATACTCCAACTAAATGATCCGCTACATCCTCTGGCAACAAATAATCTAACAAAATTCTATCAAACGTTTCATTAATAGAGTATGCAACTCCTGCTATAAGAACAGGAAAAGCATAATTCATCATTTTTTTCCAAAGGATTCGGTTAAAGCGATATTTAATCTTACTATAGAAAGGGATCAATAATACTAATGTTAATCCACTCGCAATCAAATTAGAAATAAAGATATAATTGATCTCATAATTCTCTATAGTGATACTCTTTAGTATCGAAAAATCTTTTGATAACCCTTTTAAGTATAGTAACAGAATGATATTCAATCCCAGATTAACGATTACATTTACAATCTTAATCAATGAATAGCGCATTGGCCTTTCATTTGCTCTTAGCCACGCAAAGGGAACAATTACTAAAGCATCTAATAAAAGAATCCAGATCACCAAAGTAATGTAATCAACTCTTATATCAGTAAGTATTGCTATTTGGTTTTTAAACAGTAAGGCTAAAACAAAAAAACAAAATGATGATATCACCAAAGATATTGCAGATGTGCTTACTACTGCATCTTTATCAGATTCTTTATTAAAAAATCTAAAAAAAGCGGTTTCCATCCCATAAGCCAGTATAACATTAAATAGCACGAAATACGAAAATATAATAGAAATTTTACCGTATTCTCCCGTTGGCAATAAATCTGTGTATAGAGGAACTAAAATAAAAGACAACATACGTGGTAGTACTGTTGCCAGTCCGTAGATAAAAGTTTGCTTAAAGAGTTTTTGAAATATACTCAATTGGTGGTGTACTTAATAGTTGTAAAAATACAATTTTTTGTCTTACGTATTGCCATGTTTTTCTTACCAACAAACTCGTTTTAAATTCTTTAGCTAATTGAAAAAATTTAAAACGAGTTCGTTACTAAAAACTACTTCTTAACACCTAAAATATCATCAATAGTATTTATAGTGACAGAATGATAGTTTGGTCGTGCTTTCTCATAAATAAGTAATGCCTCTTTTGTTTTATTGTTTCGTTGATACGCTTTAAAAATAGTAGAAACATACCAACGGCGTCCAACAGTAACAAGAAAGTCTTCAATTTTTTTATCTACATGATTACCATGGTAATCATGATTTATTGATTGTTCATACCAAACCATTGCAATATAAGAATTGGTAGTATTCGTTAGGTTAAAAGTTTTATCAAACATTGCTAAATGTTTTTTATTTATATCTTTCGGAAAATTACGAACAAAATACACCCATTCCTGAGTTGTCCAATTTTCTGTAATTTTTACATCTACTTTATTATTTGCAATAAATTGTGTTAACGCTTCTAAGACCTTATCAAATTTATCAGATTTTGCAACTGCTTGATTATCGGGAACACCTGCTTTATAAATCCACTCTTCAGCGTTAAATTTAATATCGTCTTTAATCAATAAATTTTCATTCAAAAAAACAATAAATTTCTCTGTACTTATGGTAGAGAAGGCATGTGTCTGAAAGTAATTGTTAAGAAATTTATCAAATTTTTCACGCCCAGCTGCTTCCTCCAACGTTCTTAAAAATAGGTATCCTTTCTCATAGGCAATACTATTCATACCATCGTCAGGATTTCGTCCTTTTAAGTTCAGTTTTAATTTAGTCTCATCTGGTGTTGCTTTAAAACCTTCTATTTCATCATCCAAACTTTGTCTGCTAATTAATGCTAACATATTTGCCCTGTCTACTCCATACAATTCTTCCATTATACGCGTTTCAAAATAAACTGTAAACCCTTCATTAAGCCAAAAATCATCCCAGGTCGAATTAGTAACCAAATTCCCAGACCAGGAATGTGCCAATTCATGTGCTATAACAGATGTTAAACTTTTATCTCCTGCTATTAGTGTAGGGGTAGCAAAAGTCAAACGTGGGTTTTCCATTCCTCCAAAAGGAAAACTTGGTGGTAATACAATCACATCAAATTGCTCCCAAGCATATTTTCCATACAACTTTTCGGCGGCAACGACCATTTTTTCCATATCCGAAAACTCATTATGAACAGCATCTACCATAGATTTCTCAGCATAGACACCAGTTCTGTCGCTAATTGCCTTATACTCAATATCCCCAACTGCCAGTGCAATCAGATACGGGGAGATAGGTTGTTTCATTCTAAATTGATACTCTCCGTTTTCTGTTTTCTCTTTTGGGTTTTCTGCACTCATTACTGCCATCAAATCTGACGGGACACTTACCGTAGCATTATACGTTATTCTAATCTGCGGACTATCTTGTATGGGAATCCAGGTTCTAGTCAATATTGCTTGTCCCTGAGTAAACAAGAAAGGATGTGTTTTATCAGCTGTTTGTTGTGGACTTAACCACTGTAATGCTTCGGTTTTATTCGTGGTTTTATATTGAATTGTTATTGTTTTTGTGGTTTTTTGAATATCAATTTTTAGTGGCTGCCCTAGGTATTCATCAAAACTTCCTAATAAAAATTTGGTATCAACTCCGTCTGCCTGTACGTTCTCAATTTCCAAAAATTTAACATCCAAAATTATTTCTGAAGCATTGTTGTTTTCTATTTGATAAGTAGCACTTCCCTTAATAACTTCTTTTTCAAAATCGACATCGATATCTAAATCCAAATGTTTTATTGCGGCTTTATTTGGCTGTGCGAAAGAATGTGGTTCTTCTTCATACTTAGGCAAAGAAATTTCCTCTTTCAATTCTATTTTTTCTTTTTTAGTATCGGCACAACTTCCTAGCAATAGTATTGCACACACCAATAAAGTAATTACTTTTTTCATTTTCTATTTATAAATTTACAGTGTTGATTATTCTCTTTTATTCAAAAAATAGTATTTCTGGTCATATATTGTTTCCCTAAAAATATCAATATATGACTAGTTTTTCTTCACAATTTCTAATAGTACAGCAATACAATTTACTGACTCTTTCTGGTCGGATACGCTTGCAATTCCTTTTCGGGTACATTGCTTAATTTAAAATATCCTTTTTTACCATTTTTGGTATACGCAACAATGCACTCATTATCTTTAAGTTGGAAACGAGGTTTTTCTTCAACTACCGGCAGCTGGTTCTTAAACTCTTCTTTTGGGTCATCGCTCATACTCAAATCCCGTTTTCTAGATGGATAGGTATGATGACCTACATATACAAGTTCGTTGGTTTTATGTCCCAATTCTATCTTTTTCCCTTTAAAATATGCATGTTCTAATTGTACATCTGATTTCTCATTAACTTCTATGTACAACATAAAACCAGAGCCACCACCTTCAACTCCGGCTATCCATTTCTGAAAATAAACATCTTTAAGCTCTATCGGAGTTTTCATATCTATTTGTTGACTACTGGCACATTGTGTACAAGTTATAAGTAGGAATAAAACCCCAATTGTTGTACTTATTGTTCTCAAATTTATCATTTTTGATATTTTAAGTATTGAAAAACAAAATTGATACCAAAAACATAGTCTTGGTAATTTTAGTTTCGCTAAAGATAGGAAAATAGGCAAAATACCTACTGAAAAAACAAAAAACCCCATAAGAAAACTTATGAGGTTTGGTATTTTATTATAATGAATTCCAGCCAGGCTGAATTAACATCAAATTATAATTAGTTATTCAAGGCTTCGGCACCACCAACAATCTCTAAGATTTCGTTAGTAATAGAAGCTTGTCTTGCTTTGTTATATGATAATTTAAGTGCATCTCTAAGCTCAGTTGCATTATCTGTTGCTTTATGCATAGCTGTCATACGTGCTCCATGCTCTGATGCAAATGAGTCACGTATTGCCTTATATAATTGTGTTTTAAGTGACTTAGGGATTAATTGCTCTACAATCTCTTCCTTAGAAGGTTCGAAGATATAATCCAGATTTACATTCTTATCACTTTCTACAGGTACAATAGGCAAGAATTGCTCTGTAGTAACATCCTGAGAAGCTGCATTTCTAAATTTATTATATACAATAATGATCTTATCACAAGAACCATTACTGAATAACTCCATTAGTTCTTCTGCAATATCTGAAACATTAGCAAAAGTAAGATCATCATACACCGAGCTTCTATTTGCAACTACTGTATGTGTTTTTGAAACAACATCATTGACTTTTTTACCTATGGTAACAAAATCTACTTGCTTACCCGCATACACATTTTGATATAGCTCTCTTACCCCTTTAACAATATTAGAGTTAAAAGCACCTGCTAAACCACGATTAGAAGCAATTGCCACTACTAATACTTTATTCACTTCACGTTCTTCTGCATATGCACTTGCGCTATCTCCTTCTAGTGAAGCGCTCAAGTTTTGCAATAGCTCGGTAAGTTTATCTGCATAAGGACGCATTGCAGTAATCGCCATCTGTGCCTTATTCAACTTTGCAGCAGATACCATTTTCATGGCGCTGGTAATTTGCATCGTTGAAGATACAGAGGTAATTCTACTACGTAATTCTTTTAAATTTGCCATTTTTCTTAGTATTGAGTATTGAGTAGTTAGTAGTGAGTACCTTCTAGATCAATACCATTCTAAATAGTAAACTTTATTTTATTAAGTATAGCGTGTTAGAATCTAACACGCTATACTTTAATACTAGTTTTTATATTTCGCTGAAATCTCTTTACAAGCTGCCATTAACACATCGATTACCTCGTCTGTTAATTTTCCTGCTTTTAAAGTATCTAGTGTATCTCTATGCTTTGCATTAAGATACTCTATATAGTCACTTTCAAATTCTTTTATTTTATTTACAGGCACATCTCTTAATAGGTTTTTAGAACCAGCATAGATGATCGCAATCTGATCTTCTACAGTATATGGATCATTTTGTGCTTGCTTAAGAATCTCAACGTTACGCTTTCCTTTTTCTATTACATTTAGAGTAGCTGCATCAAGGTCAGATCCAAACTTAGCAAACGCTTCTAATTCACGAAACTGCGCTTGATCTAATTTTAGAGTACCTGCTACTTTTTTCATTGACTTAATCTGTGCAGATCCTCCTACACGAGATACAGAGATACCTACATTAATTGCAGGACGTACACCAGAATTAAATAAATCTGATGTTAAGAATATCTGACCATCTGTAATCGAAATTACGTTTGTAGGGATATATGCAGATACATCACCCGCTTGTGTTTCGATAATTGGTAATGCCGTTAATGATCCACCACCCTTTACTTTATCTTTTAAAGAATCCGGAAGGTCATTCATATCTTTAGCAATAGTATCATCTGCAATTACTTTTGCAGAACGCTCTAATAATCTAGAGTGAAGATAGAAAACATCTCCAGGATACGCCTCACGACCTGGTGGACGACGTAATAATAAAGATACTTCACGGTATGCTACTGCCTGTTTAGATAAATCATCATAGATAATTAAAGCAGGACGTCCTGTATCACGGAAATATTCTCCGATCGCAGCACCAGCAAATGGAGCATATACCTGCATTGGAGCAGGATCAGAAGCATTAGCCGCTACGATAGTAGTATATGCCATTGCACCTTTATCTTCTAGTACTTTAGCAATTAATGCTACTGTAGATGCTTTTTGCCCTATAGCTACATATATACAATATACTGGTTCACCAGCATCATAAAATTCTTTTTGATTAAGAATAGTATCGATACATACTGTTGTTTTACCTGTCTGACGGTCACCAATTACTAATTCACGTTGTCCTCGTCCTACTGGCACCATCGCATCGATAGACTTAATCCCTGTCTGAAGAGGCTCATTTACAGGCTGACGAAAAACTACTCCAGGAGCTTTACGCTCTAATGGCATTTCGAAAGTTTCACCTTCGATCGCACCTTTACCATCGATAGGGTTACCTAATGTATCCACTACACGACCTACAATTCCTTCTCCAACGTTAATTGATGCAATACGTTGTGTACGTTTTACAGTTGCACCTTCTTTAACTTCAGTTGAAGAACCTAAAAGTACTACCCCAACATTATCTTCTTCTAAGTTAAGTACGATACCTTCTAAACCAGATTCAAACTGTACTAATTCTCCATATTGAGCATTAGACAATCCGTATACTCTGGCGATACCATCACCTATTTGTAATACCGTTCCTACCTCTTCTAATGAAGCTGATGCTTCAAATCCAGATAATTGTTGTTTTAATATTGCTGATACTTCAGCAGGATTCACTTCTGCCATTTTATAATAGTTTGAAAGAACGAGCATGAACACTCATTCTCTTATTATTAAATTTATATTTTAAAATGTATGTATTAATTGCTTAATTCTCTTCTTAAGTTTGTAAGCTTATTTGCTATACTTGCATTATACTGTAAATCACCTACTCTAAGAATAAATCCACCGATAATACTTTCATCGATTACATTTTCTATAGTAGCTTCATTACCTGTTAATTCTTTAATCTTGGCCAAAACTTTAGCGCTTAATCCTTTATCCAGTGGTACTGCAGTGGTTACTTTTGCAACCTGAGTGTTGTTTAACTGATCAAACAAAGCAATATATTGTTTTGCTACATCATCTAACAAGTTTACTCTTTTATTCTCGATTAATACATCAAAAAGTTTTTGTGTAATCTCACCAGTACTTTTAAAAATCTCACGCAATGAAGCAAGTTTTACTTCACTTTTGATCAATGGACTACTTAACACCATTCTGAGCTCTGCGCTACCGCTAACTGTAGCGATAATACTTTGCATATCCTTCTGAACATCTTCAGTAGCTTTTTTATCTTGAGCCAGGCTCAAAACTGCTTTAGCATAACGTATTGCTGCTCTACTCATTTAGTTTAATTTAAAGTAACATCCTCTAGCATAGACTCAACCAATTCTAATTGCTTGTCCTTACCAGATAATTCTTTTCTCACTACTTTTTCTGCAATCTCTACAGAAAGGCCAGCTACCTGACTTTTAAGATCCGCTATTGCAGCTTTCTTTTCACTAGCGATAGTAGCCTGTGCTTGTGCTACAATTTTATCAGCTTCTGCTTGTGCTTCAGATTTCGCATCAGAAATCATATTTTCTTTAAGCTGTCTGGCTTCTTTAAGCATCCCATCGCGTTCTGCTCTCGCCTCATTTAAGATTCGCTCATTATCAGCCTGAAGGTTTTGCATTTCTTTTCTTGCTTCTTCTGCAGACTCTAATGCATTTTTGATTCCTTCTTCACGATTATTTACAGCCTCTAAAATAGGTTTCCATGCAAATTTTCTTAATAATAATAGTAAACCTACAAAGATTAAAATCTGCCAGAAAAACAGACCAAACGAAAAATCATTTATTAACTTCTCCATTATTAGTGATATTAATTTCTTTAGTGTTTAATTTCAAAAATCTAATTAACAACAGCTATAACCAACCGTTATAGCTGTTGTTTGTAAATTAAGCTGCGAATAACGCTGCAAATCCAATACCTTCAATAAGTGCTGCTGCAATAAGCATAGCTGTTTGGATTTTACCAGAAGCTTCTGGCTGACGAGCGATAGCTTCCATAGCCTGTCCACCGATTCTACCGATACCAATACCAGCTCCGATTACGATTAAACCTGCTCCAACAATATTTGGAATTTCCATAATTATATAATTAAAAATTAAACGTTCAAATTCTAGTGATGTGCCTCTTCATTTGCCATACCAAAGTATAGCGCAGACAACATCGTAAATATATATGCTTGTAATGCTGCAACCAATAATTCTAATATTGATAACGCAAATGCTAATCCAAATGATAACGGACTACCTATCCAGTTTTTAAATATGAATATCATTCCAATAATACTCATTAGTACAACGTGACCTGCAGTCATGTTCGCATACAAACGAATCATTAATGAAAATGGCTTGATAAAAACTCCTAACAATTCTATTGGCGCTAAAACAACTTTCATAAAAGTTGGCACACCTGGCATCCAGAAAATGTGACCCCAGTAATTTTTATTAGCTGTTAAATTAGTAATTAGAAACACGATTAATGCTAATGCAAAAGTTACCGCAATATTTCCTGTAACATTAACTCCAAGTGGAGTCATTCCTAAAAGGTTTAAAAACCAAATAAAGAAGAAAACGGTAAGCAAAAAGCTCATGTACTTCTTATATTTATGTTCTCCAATATTAGGAATAGCGATATCATCTCTTATAAACAAAACCAAAGGCTCTAAGAAACGTCCTACTCCTGTAGGGATACCGTTATTTTTCTTATATGATTTAGCAAGACTTCTAAACATAAAAAACATAAGTAAACTAATCAATAGCATACTTACAACATTTTTGGTAATAGAAAAATCAAGTGGTTTTGCATTGGTAGCGTGGTGATCTTCATCATAATTGATCGCACCTGACGCATCTGTTTTATAAATTTTTGAATGGTATAACTTATAGTGATTACCATCAACTTCGGCAACAGATTCACCGTGGTGAAATTTAGAGGAAGAAAAAACTTTTAGTCCATTATCCCATAAAATCACAGGCAAAGGAAAGCCATAATGCTTGTTTGCTTCTTCATCAGAAAACAATGTAAAATCATAAGAGTCTTGAAGGTGATGATCTACAAATTCTTTGATTCGTTCTTTTAAACCTCCTTCTCCTTCATTTTCCTTTTTCTCGGATTCTTTGGCGAATAAGTTTCCTGTCGTAAAGACCAGACTAAAAATCAATAAAATTTTAACTACAGTACGTTTTTGCATTACGCGTAAAATTTCGGTTCCTAAATTTCGGTGCAAATGTACATAATTATGTTAGATTCTTAAACTATTTTGACTAAATAAGTTTAAGATTATCCGTAAATGATTAAGTTTCTGAAAATCAATTATTTAGTAGAATTCAAAATCTTTGAAACATAATAGACTTCGAGGATTAAACAGATTATATAGGCTATAAAAAAATCAAGAAAGACATTTTTATTGATTTCGAAATCATTAAGCTTACTGACGGCCATAAAAACCCCAATTTTTATAAGGCTACCTGCCATAAAAATAAAACCAAGTTGGTCTTTAAATTTTTTGCTTAGCACAAGTATAACTATTGTAAACACAAAGGTGAATGCACTATTGAATACATATGAAAGCTTGATAATATTGATATTTCTTTCGAGCAAAAAGGTATTTATGATACCCATATGGATCATATAACTGCCTGCTATTACAATAGTGAAAAGAAATAAAAAACGGAATACGTTCTTTCCCATTAGCGTATTAAAATTCTTTATTCAAAAATAAACTCATCAAATATCTAAATTTTCTAAATAGTACAGAAGTATTTAAGGAATTTAAAAATCTAATGGCGATACATTATAATAATCAATCAGATTTATTAATCCGATTGAGTTGCTTAATCACCAAATATATAGATGCGGTTACCCCAAAGAGTATAAACCCCATGGTAAACCATTGTTTATCCAATTCATAATAGGCATCTAGTTTTTTTCCGGCGTAAGCACACAGGAATATGGTAGCTCCCATTTGGAAAGCTATTCCTGTAAGGGCAATGTATTTATTAAAGGCTTTCTTACCTCGATTATTTTTTTTCAAGGTTCTTTTTATTAAGAAAAAGTATTGCTTTAAATAAGCGTTCTAATTATAGAAAAAACTTATTGTCCAGTACCGTCTCCAATACCTTGATCAGAATAAGTAATCACTAAATCATCAAAGGTTTTAATATTAAAAAGGTTTCTCTCCCTCCTAAACCTCCATCAGTTCTGTGAGGAGAGCTTCCTCCTTTGGCGCTCTGTAACTGATTTCTATTAAGTGTCTTTATAGAATTGACTTCCTATCTACACTTTATTTATAGTTACACCTTGTTTATATTAGAAGTTTGTATTCACTCAATCAAGAGAAAACCTAATACAGTAAATACAAACTTCTAATCTAAGCTGATTTCCCTTGTCCTTGTGTTGTTTGCGGTTGTGAAGATTTTTGCTCACTAGGCTTACCTAAAGATTTCACACTACCTTTCATAGAACAAGATGCATTAAAGTTTGCTCCTGGTTCAACAGCCAATTTACCTACAGTAACCTCGCCTTCGATATGCGCAGTTGGTTTTAAAGATAGGGTATTTGACACGATTAGAGTTCCTGAGAACTTACCTTCGAAATCTGCATCAGAACACTCTAATGTGCCTTTAATAAAGCCTGATGTTCCTACAACTACTTTACCAGTAGTTTTAAAAGTTCCTTCGATAGTACCTTCAATTCTAAAACCTCCTTCTGAAATAACATCTCCTACGATTTTAGTTCCTTCTGAGATTTTGTTTTGATTGCGAGAGAAATCGGTCGTATTGCCGTAATCTCTTCCTTTTTTATTGTCTGAAAACATAATATATAAGGGGGATTAAATGATTATTCGGTTTCTGGTTCTGGTTGTGATTGAATATATTCTTCGAGATTTTTATGAATCTGAAGCACTCGATAATTTGGAGATGCTATCGTAAAATACGAAGCCTCTACCTTTTTATAATATTTCTTTTTTCTGTTCCACTTTGTTAAATCTACACCTCGGGTGTCTTCGGTTTTACCCAAAGACAATAATTCTCCCAATCCTTCTGCAGCCAATTTATTTCCTTTTGTATGTACAACTACGAATTGTTGATCTTTATTATATACATCTAAGGAAACTTTCATATTCTCATAGCGAAGTTCTTTGATAATAGCGTCTATTAGTTCATTTAATCCTCGAGCCTGATTGTCTCCAAAAGTAGAAAATGCATAAACCAACTTATGGTTATCTTGTTCATCTATATTCGTTAAAAATACATTTTCTCGAATTTGCGGAATCGTAACCTGATAAATCACTTGGGCTTTTTTACCTTCAGGGCTTTGAGGGTAATTAAGAGACACATAATTAAGTGCTTCTTTATAGGCTTCAAATCCTCTGTATCGCCCTATTGCCTGAGCTTTTAACAATTCGAATTTGGGTAAAAAATCTTCATCTCCTCCAAATTTCGTAATCATCTCATCGCTTTCTTTTATTACCGATGCATATTTTTGGTTCTGAAAATCTCTATACAACCTATTATATATTGATTTAGGACTGTTCTCATCATCTTTTAATGCTTCATCAGGATTCTGAAGAATTTTGGCATATCTCGATTCTCCATGATTATTAATAATATCCTGCATCATTGCATTGGATCTCGAGATATTTCCTTGTGTCAAATAGATTTTATACAAATTATATTTAGAAGGAACAATTAATCGTTTTTCGGGGTTGTTTTGCAATAGATTTTCGAATTTATCTGTAGCTAAACCATACTCCTGAAATTTTTCTTTATATATAACTCCAAGTTGATAGTAAGCAAAGTTACGATCAGTTTGAAGGCTATCAATAGCTGAAGGATCGGTTGGTAATTGAGCAATATAGGTTTGCGGATCAAATGTTGGATCTGTATCGATAGAATATTCATCCTTTTCTTCTTTCTCTATTGTAGAGACAGCGCCCGGATTAGAAATACTTGAAACTCTCCAATTGTCTTGCAGCTCTCTGTTTCCATACGTTCTTTTGAAAGCAGTTTTACCATAAGCTACAGTGGTTTGGTTATAGAAGTAAAAGATTCCTCCTTCTACACTTGGCCCTTTAGTATCTGTGCCAAATCCAGAGCCTGGTTGTCTATATCTCTGTTCTACAGGTAAATTATCCTTTATTCTGGCAATTTCTGCAGCTTTTTCTTCTTCGATAGCTTTTGTTTTTAGCGCATCGGTATACTCTGCATAATACGTTATTCTCTGCTCTGGTGACATAGCCAAAATAGTAAGAATACTATCATTTGTTTTGGCAATACCTTCGTATAAAATAACATCATCAAGGTTATCTCTTTTTTTCTTTAATACTCTATACCGTTTTGAATCTACAATCATTCGCTGAAGTGTACTATCATAATACGCCCCAGAAACAGCATACTCTTTTCTATCAAAACTAATATCCCCAAGAGTATAGTAGTTAAGAGATTCTAAGTATTTATCTTCAGACTTTGTTCGTAATGATTTATTATAATATTCTACAGCCAGATCAATAGAATCCAGAGTTTTAAAATAAACTGCTTTTTGGTTGTATATTTTATCTAAAAACGGTCGATTTTCTCGATTTTTTTCAAGATCGGCTAATAATTCAAGAAACTCTTCTTTATTGCCGCTCTCATAATTAAAATTTCGAGCTTTTGCCATATAGGCATTCATCATATATTTCCTAGGTGCCTTTCTATTGAGTGCAATGACCTGATCAAAAGCATAATTTGCACTATCCTTATAGCCTAATTCATTTAATAATTGACCTTTTATATAGAGATATCTTCCTTTCTCTTCATTTTTTCTGGTATGAACGGCTGCTTTAGTAATATAAGTAACGGCAGAGTCTTTTCTTTCTAAGTTAATATATGCTTGAGACATCATAGCTATTGCATCGGCATAATCCTGAGGTTTCATAAACTCCTGCTCGATCATTCTGGTTAGATCCTCTATCGCCTTATCATTATTATCAAGGCGAAGATTTGTTTTGGCTCTCCACACTTTGGCATGATTGATCGTATTACTTGTGGGATACTTATATAAGATATAATTAAAAGCTTCTAATGCTGGTACAAAACGCTGTTCGAAATAACGAGCTTTACCCAATAACAAAAATGCTTCATCGATCTTAGGGTTACGTTCCTTATTATCAATAAGCATACTATGCTTTTGGATTGCTTTTACTGCTTTTTCTTCTGCTCTATCAAAGTTTTTATTAAGTACTTCGTTAGGAAGTCTAACGTCTTCACTTACGATCATCCTTTCTATAGGTAGTAATTCCCAGAAATTGTCTTTGTAAGACTGAATGATATCTTCTTTACCTACTTCAAAGGCCAATCGACCATTATATAGCGTATTATTTTTTGTCGTAACATCATGCCATGTACGATTTATAAACTTGTCCTTTTTACGAGAACATGCAAATCCTACAATTGCTAGAAACAATATCAGCGTGATCTTTAATAACTTTCTGCCCAAACCAGATAAATTTATACGTGTGATAACTAAAAAACTTGACTTTTAGTGTGTTGATTGTACACAAAAATTGTGTGTGCGTTGTAAAAATACATTTCTTTCGTTAAAAAACAGGTTGTTAACATATTTTTCTCTGCTCAATTATTGTTTTCGTTATGCTCTTTTGATTTATTAACAATACGGATTAGACAAAAATTACAAAACCTCCTCTTTCTTTTATTCCTTTTTTTGAATAAAGTATTTTACTCTACTTAAGATATATATTTTAACACATTGATTGTTGATCAGAATATCATGTTGAGAATTAAGGCAATCATAACATCAACATTTTACTGATTATCAAAACATTAAATATAATTGCGATTTGTTTTCCAGGTAAAAATTATTCAATAAATTCATTGTGATTTTTACACACTATCACTTTATTAAAATTTTAGACTCATGCCTTAAGTGTCTATAAATGTTTAAGGTAAAATCTCTTAAAACTCTTATTATGAAATCAAAATTGTTAAACTTAGGTAAAGCTTTAAGCAAAAGACAGCAGCAAAAAATTAAAGGTGGTGCCCACAGACATTGTACCAGCCATCAAGATTGCCCTGGTGGACAGGGATGTTGTTATGCCATAGAATTATGCTTTTTAGATTCTTATCCTGGTCTACAGCCGGGTGGTACTTGTTGGAATTAATTCATTTAATCTAAAAATAATAGGGTGCTGAAATCAAATTTTTCAGTACCCTTTAAAATAAAAAACACATCTTCTAATAACCTTTCTTTTGATATCGAAGGGTTTCTACTGCTCTCTTTTTATAGTGTCGTATTGATTCTAACAAAAAACAGAGTAGTTAACTGATTTTTTATGTCCATCATCAGGTATTTTCTTCTCATACAGTCACTTACAATTCTTTTTATTTCGGGAGGTATTTTCTTCAAATATTCTAAAAGTCTAAAAAGCTGGACTATTGCTTTATTTTCAGGAATATTTGGTTTAGAAATATTAGTATTTCTTTATGGGACTAGTAAACTATCGATAGTCTACCCCCAGTTTTTAGGATGGTTTTATTTTGATATGGGTTTTCTTTATGGACCGTTATTATGGTTTCATTTTCAATCTTTCATCTATAATAAAAATAAGTATTCAAAAATTGATGGTTTACATTTTATAGCATTCATAATTATATATATACTTATCATAGATATTTTGATGTTACCTAGTGAAGAACGTTTACAATATATGAGAGAGCGTTTTTTAGATCAAATCATGCCTATAAATTATACCAGGGCCATTCATCAACTATTATATGCAATTGCAATTATTTATATAACCATAAAAAACAGGGCAAAACTATCATCAAATGTGTTAGTGTATTTATTTACACTTGCCTGTATATACATCTGTTCTACCATAATTATTTCATTTCTTACTCTATTTGCTGATGGATGGCGTCAATTTGCTTATTATTATTTGTTTAATAATATCATGATTTTTGTTGTTGGGATTATTCTCTATACCAATCCTCAATTTCTTAAAGAGATTAAGAAAAAATACTCAAATTCTACATTGGATCATAACGATATGGCTCAAATTCAAAAGAAAATTAATGCGCTGTTTATTCATGATTCTATATTTCTAAAAAATGATCTTACCATTGGGTATTTGGCCAAAGAACTTAATGTGAAACCTTATCAAATTTCACAGACTTTTTCTGAATACATTCAAGAAAATTTTAATGATTACGTGAATAAACATAGAGTAACATATTCTCAAAAATTATTGAAAGACACTGCATACAATATTTATAAAATAGAAGCCATTGCAACTGAGTCAGGTTTTAATAATAAAGTAACTTTTTATAAGGCTTTTACAAAACACACCTCCACTACTCCTTCTAAATACCGAAACCTGAATAAAAAAAGAGTAAAAAATAATTTAAGTTAACGTTTTACAAGGTTTTTTACCTCCTATACATGATGGTTGGTTAGTAATTTTATACTGAATAACAATTTATTAATCAGTTAAATACAACAAATCATGAAAAAGTATTTCTTAAAATCAAAAAGACAGTTTTTAAAAACTTCGTTTATTTTAATATCTGTTGCCTTATTATCTGTATTTCTTATGAATCCTTTACAGCATATAAGAGCTAATGAATCTAAAAACTTAATTGTTAAAAAATTTGATTGCTCGACCCATTGGGCATTAGTAGAACAAAGTTGTTCTTGTATTGGAAGTTTATGCATAAAAGTAAAAAAATACAGAAAGTACCTTTTATGCGCAGGGGTTTATGTACAGACCAATGAGTATAAAACCAAACGAAGTGTTAGTAATGGATGTTAAACATGATCTTAGTATAGCATACAAACTTTATTAAAAAAATTAACTCTTAAAACCATAGAATCATGAAGAATTCAAATTTTAGTTTAACATTATCGACTCTTAAGTATTTATTAATTCTTTCAGTTTTATTTATTTCCTCTTCCTGTGAGAAAGATACAGGATCTACAATTGACGATCCTACTAATAACAAAACCATTGTAGATGAAGAAATAGAATCAGACATAGATTTTATACTCATGAAACAAGCCTTAACTAATAGTATGGCATCATTTCATAATTCTTTAAAATCAAACGACATTTCGTTAGCTCAATACAAAGAGCTCTATTTAAGTCAGGACCAGGATAAGCTTATTAAAGTTTTCAAAGGGAACAAAGACATTATTCTTTCCAACTTAGTAATTGCTCAAAAGCATTGGAAAGCTTTATCCTTAAAGTATCCCAATTTAAAAAATGAAGCTACCTGTAGTTTTAACTTAAACATGACAAATATTGAAGCAAAAAAAGCTTTGAAAGGTTTTGAAAACATGGAATTTATAGATCAATTTTCTACCAAAGGAGGTGATTGTGGGTGGAGGTATTATGTTTGCTTAGTTGCTGTTGGAGCTCCCGCCGCAGCATGTGCAATAAGTACTGGCGGATTGGCTGCATATTTATGTGTTTTAGGGTATGGAGCTGGCGCTATTTTATGCTTTGATACATATTGTCACTTATAGTAAAGTAATTAAAAACAGACCCTATGGTCAAAATCATAGGGTTTTTATATGTATAAAAGTATGCCCACAAAAGCATTTATTCTTCCTCACCAAAATGTGCTTCGAGTTCTCTAAGCGTTTCTTCTGATGTAGAAAGATCCTTTACTACCTCTCCTTTATCCAACACTACAATTCGTTCACATACCTCGGTCACATGTATTAAGTCATGACTTGATACCAGAACTGTAATATTTGGATCAGCGGATAGTTCTTTAATTATTTTTTTTAAGCGAATTTGTGTCGTTGGATCCAAATTGGCAAAAGGTTCATCTAGAACAATTACTTCTGGATTACCAATAAGTGCCGCAACAATACCTGCTTTCTTTTGATTTCCTTTAGAAAGATCTCTCAAATATTTTTTTTGCCCTAAAATCTCACCATGAAAAAAGTCTTCAAAACCAGATAGTAATACATCTACATCGGCTTTATTTTGCCCTCTAAGCTCTCCAATAAAATAAAAATACTCTTCTGCAGTAAGATATCCTATCAAGAACGTCTCATCAATAAATGCAGAAGTTACCGATTTCCACTCTTCACTTTCATTAACTTTAATTCCTTTATTTTCGATATACCCTGTTGTGGGTTGAATAAGATCTAATATAGCACTAAACAAAGTTGTTTTTCCTGCTCCATTATTACCTACCAGACCAAAACTTTTTCCTTTCTGTATTTCTAGAGATTCAATATTAAGAACGGTGTTTCCGGTATATGTTTTAGTAAGGTTATGTACTGATATCATTTTTCTTATTTTTTTTGTTTGTATGCCAAGATCGTTTTATACTTCTCTGTTCTATAAATACGTTCAATTTTATTAAAAACTGCATCTTTAAATGCAAACCCCGCGATACCTGCTACAGTTACAAGAGCATATCCCGCATAAGGACTATATGCATAATGGCCTATTGCATATAATATCATAGGTAAAACCATTTTGGGCAACGATAATAGTAAGGTCTTAGCGTTAAAAGCTTGCTTATCCCCAAATGCATTTTTGTTACTAGTTAAATCAATAGGTGTTTTTACATAAGCTCCCGCCCATAATACTACATGAGAATTTACTCCTATATTATAGATTGCTCCCACCACTATAGCAAGATATACTTCCCATCCATAATACAAATACCCAGATGCTAATACTGTAGAGATCAATGTTGCAATTACCATCAACCACCATTTAGAAGATAAATATTCTTTATAGCGAATATTTTGACTCATCATTAATGGATAATAAGAACTATCCCAACTCGGTACGAACTGTCCAAAACTTAATAGAAATCCACCAGTGACAAAAATGGCAGCAAAAATTCTCCAAACAGGTCCATCATATGCCTCTACAGATCCTGTGAAGAATAACAATCCATAAAATAAGAACAGAATACTCACCAAAACTGTAGACCTGGCTCGCTTATTTCTTTTTATGAGTTTTATATCATTTTTAAGAAAGGTTGCAGTCTTTCCGAATCTATCTAACCACTCCAGATTTTCTGTTTTTACATTTTTGGTTTTAGTTGCTAATCCAGCATCCAGATACAAGTCGGTTACAAAGGATCGAAACGATATGGTTATTAAAAACAATAGTATCGCTATAGGAATCAATACCAAAAAAGGAATCTCATATAATCCTTTAAAAAATGGTGCCGTATACGTAGTGATATCAAAATATTCGAAATAATGTAACCCTCCTAAAATTGCCAAAATACCACCTATGATAAATATAAGGTTGTCTTTTTTGTTTAGAATAATATTTAGAAAATTGCTACTATAGATCAATGCCGCCAATCCTATATTCCATAATAACACATCAAATACTGGATATTCATTTCCAATCAATACAATAGAAAACGGAATAAAAAAGAAAGCATGAATAATATTAAAAAATGAAAATACTGTTTTCCCAAAAGCAAAAGAAACTATTTTCCTTTTCTTAAAAGGAAGAATCAACAATGGTTTAATATTAATAACCGGCATTTTTTGCAATGCATATCGAAACAACAAATCGACTACTAGCCAATATATTAAAAACCTGTTTATGGTTTCTAGAGGATCGAGATTAAGCTCTTCTTTAATTAAAAAAAATGCACCAATTCCTCCCGAAGCCATCATGACAATAAACCAAAGTGCCCAAAACCCCATAAAGAACTTCATAAATAATCCAGAGGTTAATGAAGCAGATCGCCAAAAAGATTTCCATTGTAAATTGATGAAGCGGGTAAACATAGTTAAGATGTATTTAACTATTTAGTAATCAAAAACGTGATTTTGTTACAAAAATAAACCAAGAACTCGCTTAAATTTTTTCGTAAAGGCTCTCTTCTCTTGTTGCATTTACTATTTTTGTCACAAATTTAAAAATGAGATCCCGATATATTATCGGATTAGTTAAACTGTCTATTTTGAATTCTTCTTATAATGAAGTTTTCAAATTAGATTTTTAGTAAAATACAATGTCAGATTTTCATAAATTATCCATACAACATATTACTCGAGAAACTCCCTTGGCTGTTTCTATAACCTTCGAAGTACCAACAACATTAAAGGATGCCTATTCTTTTATCCCTGGGCAATACATTACTATCAAAACTGAGGTAGAAGGACAAGAAGTGCGTAGAGCATATTCTATTTGTAGTTCTCCAAAAAGTGATATCCTTAAAGTAACCGTTAAAGAAATATCCGGAGGTACATTTTCGGTCATTGCTAATAATAAATTAAAAGAGGGAGATGTACTCGAAGTTCACACTCCCGAAGGTAACTTCTCACTTACCCCTAATGTTCAAGCAAGTAATTCTTATGCTGCTTTTGCAGCAGGTAGTGGTATTACTCCTGTAATGAGCATGATCAAAACAGTTCTTGAAGAAGAGCCAAATAGTCGTTTTGTTTTGGTATATGGAAATAGAACACCAGAAGAAACTATCTTTTACAAAGAATTACTAGAATTACAAGCTAACTATCCAGACCGTCTATTTATAGAATTTATATATAGTAGAAGTCGGGAAGATAACGCTCACTTTGGAAGAATAGAAAAATCAACTGTAAATTACGTATTAAAAAATAAATTTAAAGATCTTTCTTTTACTTCATTTTATCTATGTGGTCCTGAAGAAATGATTAATACTGTAACTTCAATTTTATCAGAAAATAATATTTCTAAAGATAATATTCATTTTGAACTATTTACCAGTAGTGCTTCTACAACAGAAATAGATGCTGATCTCGAAGGAAAATCCAATATTAAAGTATTGGTGGATGATGAAGAATTTAATTTCACCATGGATCAGAAAAAAACAATTCTTGATGCGGCACTAGACCAGGATATCGATGCTCCTTATTCCTGCCAGGGAGGAGTGTGCAGTTCATGTATTTGCAAAATCACAGAAGGTAGTGCAGCAATGGAAAAAAATAGTATTCTTACTGATGGAGAAATCGCAGAAGGATTAGTCCTGGCTTGCCAGGCTCACCCAACCTCATCATCAATTACTGTTGATTTTGATGATGTTTGATTTTGAGGACTAACTTTATCTGTTAAAAATACATTTCAGCAAGGCTGAAATGTATGATAAGTTTATAATTTATTAATCCTTTCTACGACAGTTTCTGGTTTGATCGTATGCATCACTTTTTCATAACCGGGAGGTACTTTATTACCATAAATTGAAGTTGGAATCTGGTCATATTTTGCTAAATTAGGCAAAATAGCGCGCTCCATAGGTTGCCCAAAAGGCATAAACCCGGTAAACGGATGAGTGACTCCCCATAAGGTAATTGTTGGCACTCCGTACATCGCTGCTAAATGCGCATTTCCACTATCCATGGATAACATAGCGTCTAGGTTACCAATAAGTCTTAGCTCATCTTCAAAAGATAGTTTACCAACTATATTCGTTACGTTCTTATACTTACTCTCTATGTTGTTTAGAATATCCATTTCTCGTTTACCTCCTCCAAAGAGGAAAATCTCAAACCTGTCTTCCCTGTTCAAGGTCTCAATTACCTCAATCATTAATGCTAGTGGGTAGGTTTTACTTTCATATTGTGCGAATGGTGCAATCCCTAACCATTTTTTGGTCGAATTTTGAGTTATGGAAAGAATTTCAGGTGTTAACGGTTGTTTTTTGGGGAACTTATGAGTTGTAAGATCAATAGGATATCCTAATGCAGAAAAAACATCAGCATATCGCTGGTGTGTTGTTTTTAATTGTTTAAACGCCTTATTTTTTGATCGAGTCAATGCTTTTTTCTCTGCACGTCCTTTATCTACTTGAACTGTTTTTATCCCTCGTAACGAGAATAGGGTTTTTAGCACATTAGAGCGCAGTACATTATGCATATCGGCAACAGCATCTATCTTCTGTTTACACAACTCATTGGATAATCGTGTAAGACCAATAAAGCTTTTATGTTTATTATCTACATCTGCATGGTATACTTCTAGATTTTCAATATCAGAAAATATAGGTTCAAAGAACTTGCGGGTAAGTACTGTTAGCTTTACATCAGGATAGGTAGCTCTAAAAATTCTTAAAACAGGAACAGTCATTGCAATATCACCCATAGCAGAGAGACGAATTACCAGAACGTTCGTTTCAAATTCTTCAAATCTCTTTATTTTACTTCCCGCCACGCAATACTGGGTTTAATTCATCATCATTGTACATTTTCATTTGCTTATACACTTTCATGTATTTATCCCCATTTTCAATATCATTCAGTAGTGTATCAATAGCCGTAGACAAGTCTACTTGTTGTTCTAGTAATACATTTAATTTGTTTTGGCATGCCGCTTTATGAGTATCTGTAGCTTCTTCGCGAATCGTTTCTACATGCATGTGATATACTTTTAACGCCAAAATAGATAGTCTATCTACTCCCCAGGCAGGGCTTTCTGTATTAATGGTAGCATCTGTCTTGGGGGTTATCTCTTTATACAATTCTAAAAAATAACTGTCAATATATTCTACCATATCTGTTCGATCCTGATTAGAGGCATCGATCTTTCGTTTTAGTTTTAAGGCCGCAATCGGATCAATTTCTGGATCTCGTATAATATCTTCATAATGCCATTGCACAGTATCAATCCAACATTTTCGATATAGCAAATGCTCAATAGCCTGTGATTTACTATCATATGGATTTGAGAATTCTTGATCTACACTATCGATCACGTGGTATTTTTCTATAACTTCTTTAAAAATGGAATTTGCTTTATCGGTAAACATCTGTGCTATTATTTTTCTAAAATGTGTAAATATTCTATAATTTGTATGCTTTTATACTTTCTATAGTATCGTTTTATGCGCTTCGAACTGCTTATGAGTGATGTTCCTACCAATTCTTCAAAAGTCGGTTTTAACTTTGTTTCTTTCTCAATATACAGAACGATCATAAGTACGTAACCTTATTTTTTCGGCAGGTACAAAGGTATTATATTTTGCAATAGTATCTAGCATATGATAATTCAATCCACCTCAACAAAAATTATACACCGGGTTTAGACATAAAATACTTCCAGCTATGGCATTAAAAAAAGGTAGTACTATGGGGTAGTAAACATCTGAAACAAATTTGTAATTCTCTCAAATTCAATAGAAAATCCTTTTAGTTTTTTCTTAGCAATTATTCTTATTCCTTACTCCAATCATACATTATTAAAACAATAATATTGTAAACGGAATCAGGATGAATACCCAAATATTTATCTCTTTAGCAAATTGATGATAATTCATTTCGAGATATGTAGTGCCAATAAGAGAAAGAGGTGTTGCTATAAAAAACAGCTCAGAAGTATCCTTTTTTGGTGCAATGGCTGCTACTACAATCGCCACAATTAAATAGATGATAACAACTCGCAATATAGGTTTTGTATTTGCTGTTTTTCTACCAAATTTGATAAGGTAGATTGAAAAAAAGAATACAATACAAATAGATATTATTCCTACAGAGAAAAGATGTTCTTTTATAAAGTATGTCTGAAATGAAAATGATATCGGATCAATATAGGTGACAATTGCAAAAAACGAATCATAAAACAACAGTGTAAAACAATTTGCGAATACGTAGATCATACTAACCCCAATAAAAGGAATAATCCAGTTTCTATAGTTTTTCGGATCGAAAAATAGTATCCCCAAAAAAACCAAAATAATAAACCCAATACTCCAAAAATAAGCTAACGAAGCCAAGCCGATAAAGATTGATGCATTAAAGATTTTGGCTTTAATTTGTTTTTCATTTCGCAGATGTAGGATATTTTGTACTGCCAGTAATACAAATACGTTTGACAATAAAATAGGAAAACTGGTTAGAGAATTAGGTAATATCGCAGTAAGAAAAGCATACAAAAGTATTGTAAATGTACCTTTATTGGTAAGGTCATTTTTTTGTGCTACAAAATTAAGGGCCAACATTGGTAAAATATACAAAAAAACACTAGCAGCAGTTAGTAAAACATGGCTGCTTTCGGTCTCAAAACCCTTTCTATAATGGGCAATGCCAAATAGTATACCCATATACAATGCCACAGCAATATAATTAATGGGTTTTGATTTACTAAAAAAGCTTGATAACACTACTATTTTTTATATTTTTGCACCAGACAATAATATAGAATTGTCTATAGGTATTATTGAACTAATTTATAAAAAGTTTTTAGTTTACCGCTTTAGACTTTTTACAAAGAAAATATAGAACAAGTTATGAAAGATTTTTTTGAAGTGATAGAATCCCTTTTTGTAGATATATTATTTATTCCTTTTGATTGGTTTAGAGCATTAGAATTAGAAAACTGGTTTGGAGCTAATATGCTTAATTGGGCGTTTATGTTCATTGGTTTTGCTGCTTTTATATATTGGATGAAGGAATTAAAGAAATTTAATGACAATAATGAGGAGAATAGAGATCCTAAAGCACATTCTTTTTTAAACTAAAACCTCGTCTGATCAAGAAGTAATTCTTGAGATTTCAGATATTATAAATATTAAAAAAGCGTTTAATTTATATAAATTAAACGCTTTTTTAATTGTCTTATGTGAGAGAGATGTTTTTTTATAAATCGAATCCTAGATCTTTTCTATAATACATCTTATCAAAATTAAGTTTTTCTATACTTTGGTACGATGTTTTAAGGGCCTTTCTAAAATCTTCATCTAATGATGTCATAGCAATTACCCTTCCACCACTAGTTACTACTTTATCACCCTCTATAGATGTTCCTGCATGAAAAACAATAGAGTTTGTAATGGTATCTATACCTGTAATCTCTTTTCCTTTTTCATAAGCTTCTGGATATCCACCAGAAACAGTTACTATGGTAGCTGCACTTCGTTCATCTAATTCGAGATTGATCTTATCCAGCGATTGATCTCCGACATGCTGAAACAATTGTACTAAATCTGTCTTCACTCTCGGTAGGACCGCTTCGGTTTCTGGGTCGCCCATACGTACATTATATTCGATCACTTTTGGATCATCCCCTACTTTAATAAGCCCTATAAAAATAAAACCTTTATAATCTATATTTTCTTTTTCCAATCCTTGTACAGTAGGTTTAATAATACGCTCTTCAATTTTAGTCATAAGTGTATCATCTACAAAAGGAACTGGTGAGATCGCTCCCATACCCCCTGTATTTAACCCTGTATCTCCTTCTCCAATACGCTTGTAATCTTTGGCAGTTGGTAAGGTTAAATAATTTTTACCATCGGTAAGTACAAAAACACTAAGTTCTATTCCGTCAAGAAATTCTTCGATCACAACTTTTTCACTTGCTGCACCAAATTTTTTATTGGTTAACATGTTTTCAAGCTCAGTTTTAGCCTCATCTATATCCTGAAGAATTAATACTCCCTTTCCAGCGGCCAAACCATCAGCTTTAAGCACATAGGGTGCCTGTAAAGTTTCTAAAAATCGCTTTCCATCATCAACAGTATCGGCAGTGAAGCTTTGATAAGCTGCTGTAGGTATATTGTGCCTGATTAAAAACTCTTTGGCATATTCTTTACTTCCTTCTAATTGTGCACCTTCTTTAGATGGACCAATAACTACAATATTTTTTAATTGGCTGTCTTCAGCAAAATAATCGCTTATCCCTTTTACCAAAGGATCTTCTGGGCCAACTACAACCATTTCAATGTTCTCTTGTAACACTAAGTCTTTGATCGCAGGAAAATCTGTAACTGCAATAGGCACATTAGTAGCTATACGAGCTGTTCCTGCATTACCAGGTGCTACAAATAAGGTGTCGCAAATAGGGCTTTGCACAATTTTATAAGCAAATGTATGTTCTCTACCTCCTGATCCGAGTACTAAAATATTCATGATTTATTATGGCTTATTTTTATGGGCTCAAAAATAGTTTATTCGTAGTTGTATAGCTAATTCTTTCTAGATAAAAACTCCTGCTTTTTATATGTGCTTCTCAAACTAATACTATCCTGCCATATAATAATCAGATGCCTTGATATAATATTTTAATCTTATTCATTACCATCATTGCGAATAATCCTACTACTCAAAATACTTCTCTTTTTTAAAAGCAAAGGGGTAACAATAGAAAAGAATACAATACCATTAAATCGAACTAACATAGATTCGAATACTAATGATATAAAAAGGATTAAAAAGACCGAAAACTCATTGCGACTCCTTTTCATACGCATTGCCAATACAACAAAAATACTAACCAAGACCCCAAATCCAACAATGCCTGTCTGTAAATATGTTTGCAAAAACTGATTGTGCGAATTATACTTACTCTTGTAATTAAGGGTGTAGTTTAATTCTTTATATTTTTCAATCAAAACATCGTTTGCATCTCCTGTTCCATAACCAAATATGGGTGCATCTTTAATCAATTTGATACTGGCATCCCATGACAATAGCCTTGATTTTTCTGCAGTTGTTGCGTCATAATATTCTTCTACATTACTAAAATCTTTTATTCTGGAATAAAAATCAGATACTCTGGGGTTATTCAAAAACAGTAGTAATCCCATCAAAAAAATAATACTCATAGTGTATTTCTTTTGCTTATCAGCAATGTCAAGAACTAATAGTATAGACATTACAAACAAAATAAGATAGGCCGCAATTGAAGCTAATAAAAAAAGATATAGAAATAAGAGAATAACAATTACTAACTGTATTCGAGATTTCAACTTGTTTTTAAGGTAATAACTTAATACCAGCAGTATGTATATAGAAATATAATTAGCATTAACTGATCTTGAAAATAAAGATCCAACAAAAAAATAATGCCAATTTTTTACAATTCCCTCTATAAACAAAAGGATTTCTATGTTTTCTCTTTCATCAATAATATGCCATATTAAGTTATCACCAGCCCTAAAAACATTAACAAAGAATGAAACAATTAACCCCATAAGTAAAAAGTCAAATAATCTTTTTACTGTAGTAGCATCTTCCTTAACAAATAGAAAAATTATAGGAAATAACAATAATGAAAGGGATCGTTGTACCAAATCAAATCCACTGATCAAATTATCGGTGTAGATCAACCCCAAAGACATTACAATAAAATATAATGGAAAAAGCAATAATGATTTATCCAGAATAAATTTTTTTTCGGATCTAAACATCATACCAATCCCAAAAATGATCGAAATTATAAAAAATGGAGTTGGGAGGTTGATACCTAATGGCAGTAAAAAAAAGGCAATATACAGGCTGTTCCAAAAGGTCATTACAACCCAATGATCTTCTTTATAAAACATTTTGGTCGCCTGGGTTATGATGTTAACTAGTTGCACTTTTTATAAGATGTATTATGAGGTAGTTAACGTTTTTTTTGAATTTGTATTATCCATCACATTTATCAATAATACATATCATTAAAGAATGATGTTATTGAAAATCTCTATGTTCGCTCTTTTGAAGTTCTTCTTCAGAAAATCCTCTAAAATAATCCAAAGTTAATTTCATTCCTTCAGATCTTCTTGTTCTTGGTTGCCAATCCAAAATTTCTTTTGCTCTACCAATATCAGGTTGTCGTTGCAATGGATCATCAATTGGTAGAGGTTTATAAATTACTTTTTGATGTGTCTCGGTAAGTTTTACAATTTCTTCAGCAAAATCTTTGATTTTAATCTCATCAGGGTTACCTATATTTATCGGGTATACATAATTACTAAAAAGCAACCTATAAATTCCTTCTACAAGATCATCTACATAACAAAAAGATCGAGTTTGTAATCCATTACCAAATATAGTTAAATCTTCGCCTCTTAAAGCTTGTCCTATAAATGCGGGTACTACCCGACCATCATTTAATCGCATTCTGGGGCCATAGGTATTAAAAATACGAGCTATTCTAGTTTCTAAACCATGATAGGTATGATATGCCATTGTAATCGACTCCTGAAAACGTTTAGCTTCATCGTATACACCTCTAGGTCCAATAGCGTTTACATTACCATAATAATCTTCATTTTGTGGATGAACTAAAGGATCACCATAAACCTCACTAGTCGATGCAATAAGAATTCTAGCGTTTTTTTCTTTTGCAAGGCCTAAAAGATTGTGTGTCCCTAAAGACCCTACTTTTAACGTTTGAATAGGAATCTTAAGATAGTCTATAGGACTAGCAGGAGATGCAAAATGTAATATATAATCTAATGCACCAGGAACATGAACAAATTTGGTTACATCATGATGATAGAACTCAAAATGTTTTAGCTTAAACAGGTGTTCAATATTTTTTAGTGTACCCGTGATTAGGTTATCCATACCGACCACGTGAAAACCTTCTTTAATAAACCGATCACAGAGATGAGATCCCAAAAAACCAGCTGCTCCTGTAATTAAAACTTTTTGCATAGCTATAATTTAATATCTTTCCTCCCTATAGAAAAATAGGAAATCTCTTCTTTTTCGATATCAACAATATCATAAAGATTTCTTCCATCAAAAATCAATGGACATTTTAACCCTTCTTTTATTTTATTGAAATCCGGAGTTCTAAAAATACTCCATTCTGTACAAATGATTAGCGCATCTGCATTCTGAACCGCTTCATACATGGTTGTAACCAAGTCAATCTTATCTCCATATTTATCAGCTACATTTTTCATTGCCTCTGGATCAAATGCTTTAATCTTTACCCCTTCTTTTAACAATTCATCTATTAGATATAATGCAGGTGCTTCTCTAATATCATCTGTCTCTGGCTTAAAAGCTAATCCCCATATTGCAAATGTTTTGTTAGATAGATCGTTATCAAAATATGTATTGATTTTTGGTAATAATGCAATTTTCTGACTATCATTGACTCTAATTACTGCATCCAGAATTTTAAAATCATATTCTGAATCTTTACCTGATTTATGAAGTGCTTTTACATCTTTCGGAAAGCAAGAACCTCCGTATCCTATACCTGGGAATAAAAAACGTTTTCCAATCCTAGAATCTGTCCCTATCCCTATTCTTACTTTATCAATATCTGCGCCAACTTTTTCGCAATAATTTGCAATTTCGTTCATAAAAGTAATCTTGGTCGCCAGAAAAGAATTTGCTGCATATTTAGTAAGTTCTGCAGATTTTTCATCCATCACAATTATAGGGTTACCAGATCGTACAAAAGGCTTATATAATTTTTTCATAAGCTCTATCGCTCTATCTGAGCTTGATCCCACAACAATTCGCTCTGGTTTTAAAAAATCATCTACTGCAAAACCTTCTCTTAGAAACTCAGGGTTTGAAACTACATCAAAATCACATGTTGTATACTTTGCAATAGTGGTTCGAACTTTTTCTGCTGTCCCAACCGGAACAGTACTCTTATCTACTATTACCTTATACTCTTTGAGTAATTGTCCTATATCTCCTGCAACACCTAGTACATAAGATAAATCTGCAGAACCGTCTTCTTCTTCTGGAGTGGGTAACGCCAGAAAAATAATCTCACCATGTTCTAAACCTTCTTCAAGAGAAGTAGTAAATTTTAGCCTCCCAGCTTTGATATTTCTATCAAACAACATATCTAGATGTGGTTCATAGATAGGAACTTCCCCCATATTCAATTTTTGAACTTTACCCTTGTCTATGTCAATACATACAACTTCATTTCCTGTCTCAGCAAGGCAAGTACCTGTGACCAACCCAACATATCCAGATCCTATTACTGATATTTTCATTTATTGTGTTTATCCTTTTTTGGTTTCAAATTTTCTTTCATGGCTTTTACTTTTCTTTTAAACAAAATCTTCTGCTTCAATGAAGTAAAATTATAATTAAACCTAAAGAAAATAAAACTCAAGATTATTACACTAACCAACAATATTATGAATAACCATAAATTCTTAGTAGTACTTCCAAGAATAATAAACAATACTACAAAAATTAGATTAAACCCACCTATCAAATAACTAGCTTGTTTATGAGATAAACCCCAATAATCTATAAGGACGTGATGTGTATGATTCCGATCAGGTGAAAATGGGCTTTTCTTATTCGCAATTCTTATGGTAAAAACTCTAGCTGTATCAAAAAGTGGCACGATTAGAATACTTATTGCAATCAATGGAATATTTTCCAAAAAGAAAGGTAACTCGTTAGAAGAAGATGGTTTTAAAGCCAAAAACTTCAAAGTCATTACACTAATAATAAATCCAACAATTAGCGACCCTGTATCTCCCATAAATATTTTTTTGGTTGATGACACATTGTATCCAAAAAAAGCAAGTAGGCAAGCATCTAAACTTATAGTTATCAAAGCATAAAAATATTCTTTGGTTAAATAAAAAATAGTTGTGTAAATAATTAAAATAACTATTCCTACAATTGAGGCTAAACCATCAATCCCATCTATAAGATTATATGAATTTATTATTGTTACCATTATAAATACAGCGATAAGAAAATAAATGTAATATGGTATTTCCTCTATGTTTAAAAAACCATTTAAGGAATGTATTGTAAAACCACTATTAGCAACAACAAAAGAGACCGCTGCAAGCTGTGCGATTAATTTAGAACCGGGTGACAAAACTACTAAATCATCCTTTAGCCCAATAATAAACAAAATGGTAAGTCCAGGAATGATATGTATAATTTCACCGTTGGCATCCCAACTATTAATAAAGAATAAACCTATTATTAATGTATAGTAAAAAGCTACTCCTCCTAGACTAGGTGTTTGTATTTTATGAGAACTTCTTTCATTGGGAGCATCCATTAATCTCTTATATGAAACAACCCCAATAATTTTGGGTATCGTTAAATATGTCAACAAAAATGACCCTATGAAAATTAATATTGCTGTTTCTAGAAAATTCAACTCATTATAGATTTTGAAAATATGGTAAAAGTAGAGAAAGTTTTTAGATTAAAATTTAATCTTTAATAAACATAAGCATTTTTTTTGCCAGATTTTTTCTGTCAAAATCCTTAATAACATTTTTAAAGTTTTCTTTATTTACTGGATTGTTTTTTAAAACTATGGTTTTTTCTAAAAAATCTTCTTCGTTTTCGGGCTCAAACGTTACTCCCACCATATAGTCTTCAATTAGCTTTTTAGTCTCTCCTTCAACTCCTAATAATATTGGTTTATGCATTGCACATAATTCAAAAATTTTTGAAGGAATTACATGTTTAAAAGTATCTGATTTTTTCAGGTTAACTAAAGCTATATCTAAAATAGAAATATAATCTACAACCTCTTTTTTTGAAACTGAAGGCAACATTGTAACATTATCTAATTTTAGTTCTTTTTTAAGTTGTAATAGTTCTTCTTTTTTTGCCCCATCTCCCAAAAACAAAAAATGTATTTGCTTGTCTTCAATTTTTTGAGCACATTTTAATATAAAATCTAATGCATGTGCCATACCATGGGTTCCTATGTATCCAATTATTATTTTATTTTCTAAACGTAGTCGCTTTAATAATCCCGAGTTCTTTTCTATAGGGGCGAATAAATCTGAATTAACTCCATTTTTTACTACTTCTATTTTTGAACTTGGAACATTGTGTTTTTCAACTAAAATCTTCTTAAAAGAATTGGTTACCACCACAATTTTAGATGCATTTTTATACATTTTTTTTTCTAAAAATTCAAAAAAACGTATTGCAGGGTTTGTATTCATAGCGCCGACAGCTTTTATTGATTCAGGCCATAAATCTCTTACTTCCATAATCCATTTTTTGCGCTTCCAAAATGCTAGCCACCGACCCGAAATTGCTGTAAAAAACTGTGGTGAAGTAGCCACAATAAGGTCTGTTTTAATGAATAATCCAACAAGAAAAGAACTTATCATAAAACTCATATAATCTAGGATTCTTTTCAAAAACCCTTTATTCGCAGATATGTATGTCCAAACACGGATAACTTTTATGCCATCTACTATTTCTTTTTGATACAATTTATTTTTATATCCTTCAAACACTTTTCCTTTTGGAAAATTTGGAGCACAAGTAATTATAGTAACATCTACGCCGTTTTTCACCCATTCTCTACAATGCTCATAGGTTCTAGTTGCCGGAGCATTAACTTCTGGAGGAAAATTATCAGTCAGGAAAAGTAACTTCATTATGTTTTTATATACTTATAGTGGTCGACAAAGTGGTTTTAAAATACACTTTTATTTTTATTGCTATTTTTTTCTTATTAAATCCTAAAGCGTACTCGTAATTTTCTGTTTCGATATTCAATAAATTATTATCAAATTTTATTCCAATATTTTCATTTGGTAAATATACTTGAGCTGTTGAAATTTCTACTTCCTTTATATCAGGATGAAAATGAAAAAAAGCAACTTGCTCTTGCTCTGTCTCTTTTGAAATCACATCTGTAATAGTAATTGCAGATGTTTCAGGAAAAAACTTCCTAGTGTGTAAAAGACCAAGTTCATTATATCCATTATGGGTTGCTTCTATTTTGTACTTATCTTCTTTTAAGCTAATGACACTGGCTCGTTTTGCTACTCTAAAACCATCCCAAACCTTTGATTGTTCATGTGAGCCAATCTTTACTGTATTATGACTCGCGGTTTGCCGTTCTTCTAATCTCAATTGATTTTTCTCATAAGTAGAGATCCCTAAATCTACAATAACTGGTTTATCTTTTACATATAATTCAAAATTAAATGTATCAGAATGTGCATGACCAGGTTGATATTTTGGACCAATCTGACCTACATCTACAAAAAGTTCATACCTATCTTTCCTAAACATTCTATACCCTGATTCTGAAACTTTTATTTCACCCCATTGTAAACCTAAATAGGATCCATACACAAATAATTGATCT
Source organism: Aquimarina sp. Aq78 (assembly GCF_900299525.1). Taxonomy (GTDB): domain Bacteria; phylum Bacteroidota; class Bacteroidia; order Flavobacteriales; family Flavobacteriaceae; genus Aquimarina. The sequence goes on from NZ_OMKA01000026.1 coordinate 88,502, forward strand.
GATGATGGCGCTATATCATAAGTACTATCATTGACCATCGGAATGTTTCCATTACGATAGGTAACTCCTTGCAACCAAGAAAGCATTACAGTGACTTTCTCTTCTAAAAAAACCATCAATCTATCTTCTTTCCAAGGATTATTTTTTACAAGATTAATACAATCTAATAGGCGATGTAATAAAATCTGATGATACATGGGTGAAAGCTCAAAATGAGCGCCATCAGATAGTATTTGTTCAGACAATTCTTCAGTTAAAATTTGCTTTGCAATTTTGTACAAAACCTCATCTTTAAAGTAAAAGGCGCCAAATAATAATGAATATCCATTTTCGAGTAAATGATTTCCCAATAAATGATATTCTAAATTATGAATTAATGCTTGATAGTGATTATATAATACTTGATCAATATCTGCATCAGAAATGTTATTTTTTGATAAAAACTTAATCCAATTAATACCTCTTAACGAAATAGGATATGGTTCTTTTCCATCTTTTAAATTCTCTCCATTTTTCAAATAGTCTTTGATCAATTCCAGTCCTTCGCTTACACTAATTTCTTCTTGATTTAAAAAATCAAAATAATTTAAGTTATAGGTCCATAGTTTTCCGAAATTAGCATAATTCCAATCTATTTTATCTGTAAACTGATGCGATAAATTAAGAAAGATGAATCTCTTCTTTTTTGTAAAACTATTTGGATAAAAAAAAGAATCATTCCACTTTAAAGGTTCTATTTCTTTTTCTAATTTTTTGGCATAATCCCTTTTAAAAAACTTATTCCTAACCTTATAAAAAACTTGATAGTAGACTTGTTTAAACTTAAGGTGCTTTACCGTATGTATGAGTAATACTAATTTACTTCTATCCATTTTCCTTGCTTAAGAGATTCTATAGCCGCAAATGATGCTTTTGTAGTGTTTACTATCTCATCAAAAGGAATGATAGGATTTCCTCCTTTTTGCTGCTGCTCTATCAACTCTTTAAACTGGTTATAATGGCCTTTATCTTGTTTAGACGAAGTTTTTCCTCCTCCTTTAAACCCAAAGGATTTTAACTTTCTCCAATTATCCAGAATCAAGGTACGTTCTTGAGAATATACCTCTAATCGTTCTTTGGAATATGCCTTACTTCCGTTTGAAAAGTAATTGATTACTGCGTTAGTCCCATTTTCATATTTTAAAAGAATACTGGCATTATCTGTATTCTCTTCGGGATTTGTTCCCATAGCATTCATGCAAACAGCTGTCACTCTACTTCCTGAAAAATAAGTACACAAATCTATATAATGGCATGCCTCACCGATAATTCTACCACCTCCTACTTCCATATCATGTACCCATACATCTGCAGGAATAAAACCAGCATTCATAGTCGCTATAATATTGATAGGAGTATTATCGTTACCCAAAAGTTTTTTCATTTTTTTTGCCAAAGGAGCAAAACGTCTATTAAATCCAACCGAAACATTTACATTTTGAATGTTATATTCTGTAATGATCTCTTCTAATTCTGTACTAGTAAGTGCTAGTGGCTTCTCTACAAAAACACTTTTAGAAGCTTTGAGGCTTTCTAAAACCATTGAAGCATGCATATTGTGCTGTGTAGTGATAAACGCTAAATCAACATCATTGTCTTCTAAAATTTCTTTGTAGTTTGAGGTTGAATTTGCAATATTATGACGTTTGGCCATAATTGTAGAAGACAATCCTCCAGAACTAGCTATATATTTTATATCTGCATTAATTTTTTTCAAGTTAGGAAGTATAGTAGAACTTGTAAAGTTACCTGCACCGACAATACCGATCACCCCTTTTTTACCTTCGAAACTTTTCTTAGAAATTGCTACTGTAGATGTTATCTCTTCTGTGCTATCATACTCAAGAATCGAAGCAATCGATTTTGAGTTCCCCATGTCTCCATAAATCTTCTGGTAGTCCTGTAAAGGGATTCTTTCTGTAATTAATGGTTTTACATCCAGTGTTCCTCTAGAAATAGCCTTTAATACAGCTTCAAAATTTCTTTTCTCTGTCCATCGTACATAACCAATCGGGTAATCATTTCCTTTTTGTTCATATTCTTCATCGTATCGTCCTGGTCCATAAGAACAAGATACCTGAAAAGAAATTTCTTTTTCATAAAAATCTGCTCTGCTTATATCTAATCCTATAACTCCCACCAATACGACTCTACCTCTTTTTCTGCACATATTGGCAGACTGGGATATAATTTCATTACTCTTATTAGAAGCGGTAATAATAACGCCATCTGCACCGATTCCTTCTGTATATGATTCTACAAATTTTACCTGATCTGTACCTTCTGCAGGATTTATGGCTATAATTCCTTTTGCTTTTGCAATTTTTACTTTTTCTGGATCAAAATCAAACCCAATAACATTACATCCATTGGCAAGCAATAATTCTGCGGTAACAAGACCTATAAGTCCCAAACCTACCACAACCATAGTTTCACCAAAAGTTGGATTTAATAATCGTATCCCTTGTAAACCAATAGAACCTATTATGGTAAAAGCCGCCTCCTCATCTGTTACATTATCAGGAATCTTAGCTACTAAGTTTTTGGGGACATTTACATATTCTACATGGTTCCCATTAGAAGCTACTCTATCACCCACTTTAAATTCTGTAACTCCTCTACCTACGGCGATAACCTCTCCCACATTACAATACCCTAAAGGTAATGGTTGGTTCAATTTATTAAAAACAGCATCCATGGTGGGCTTAAGACCATCTGTCTTTACTTTATCTAAGACCATTTTAACTTTATCTGGTTGCTGGCGTGCTTTTTGAATAAAGTTTGCCTTCCCAAATTCTACCAACATTCTTTCGGTTCCTAACGAAACTAGTGACTTAGTAGTTTTTATAAGTACGTGTCCAGATTTTATCATAGGCACAGGTACTTCTTCTAAGATTGTTTCTCCGTTCTTAAGATCTTGTATGATTTGTTTCATTTTATATTTTTATATAATTCAATAATTTGTACAGATCCATCAACTACCAAATTGTTATGAGGTTGTGAGATAGAATTGTTAAAAAAATTATGTATTGTATTCTTTAAATCACCTCGCTTGTATAAAAACACACCTTTTGGTCGACTCACAACATCTGTACAAAAGGTAATTTTATTTAAAAATAATGATTCTTTAACCGAAATAGAATCTCCGTCGGTTGAAGTATTTCTGATACTAAAATCTGAAAGATTCAATACTTTAAAAAAGGAATGATCTCCTGTGATATGTAATATGTTTTTTGGTGTTTTTATATTTCTTTTTCTAAATTCTGTCAAATAAGCTCCTGAAGGATCCGAAAAAATCAGCCCCTTATCCTGATTATCAGTAAAATAATTGATTATTTCAAAAATTCCATAAATCTCACTATCATTTTTATCTTTAGAAAAATTATATGCATTAGTACAGAAAACGTTCTTATATATAGATTTAAATTGAACTATATTTTCTTTTAAGTCATCACTCATGAATTCTTTATTCATATTTGGTGGAATAAATGATGATATCAATACTGAGTTTTTATTTAATCTTAATGCTTTTTGCAAACTATTTTCGTTCAGAAGTATTGGATAAGTTGCACATTTCAAAACAAAAACGTCTAGTTTGTTTTTCAATTTTGAGTTATATCTTCCAATATCCCCATGTATTGTAATTATGCATTTTGATCCGAATATCTTTCCTAGTAAAACATAATATAGCCGTAAATAAACATTTGAAGTATGTATATGAAAATATGAATACTTCAAAATAAACAAGAAAGAAAGCAATAGATTCTTTTTATTTAGAGTTTTAAAATGAAAATTACCTTCATAATTTGTTTTCAGTTTCTCTAATAATCTTTGTACATGAATTGTAACCCCACCTATAGGTGGAGGTATTTTCCCTATTAATAATATCGGATTTGATGTTATTGTTTTTTCCAATTCTATATGCTTTTATTCAGTCAATATTTTTTTACAACCTGCAAAGTCTTATTCTAATATAAAATTTATTATATTCTATATGAACATAAACATATTTTTTGACAAGAGGCTTTTTGGCATATTTCAAACTACATTTATATCTGTAAAAAAGTACTCTACAATTTTAATTCTTCCATATTCCATATTCGTATCCTCTTATCTCTTGAAGATGAAAATAATTCCTTATTTCTTGTTGTTAGTGAAAAAATATAATCTTTATGGTCAGAGAAAGTTTTTTTAATTTTAAAGTCTTTAATATCTGTGAATTTTATCATTTTATCCCAGCTAGAAGTAACTACATATTGATGATTTACAAAGCATATATCTGTAATTACACTTTGATGAAGATCAATTGTCTTAACTATTTTTGATTGCTCAAGGTTGATAATATTAAGTGTTCCTTTTATATCTCCAACATAAAGGTTTTTTTTTGTTTTATCAATCGAAATACTAGTAATGATTTCTCCAATATTCATTTCAAACCTTATTTTTTTTGTTTGATTATCAATCATTCTAATACGCTTATCATAACCCCCTACAATAATAGTATTGTCGAATTTTGAAATAGCATTCAAAGCTTTATTCGAAACGTTTATTTCATATAACAATTCAGCATTAATACTCCATTTTTTAAGTTTCCCTTTCTCTCCAAAAGACAAAAAACTAGTAGTATCAAAAAAAGAAACACCATGTAATGTCTCTTGATTTGGTCGAAAGTGTTTAAGTATTTTTTTTGTTTTAATTTCCCAAATAATAATTGATTTATCTTGATTAGCAGTAACCAAATATTTACCATCTTTTGATACATCAAAGTCTAAAACGGCAAAACCTAGCCCTCCAAAAATTGCAGAATATTTATTATCATATGAAGTTACGTGTATTTCATTCTTATTGGTTTTATTAAAAAATATAGCATCAAGTTCGCCATTATAAAGTACTTTTATTACTGGCAATTCTGATTTTATAAAAACCTCACTCTTTTGTGCAAATATCATGTTACACCATAGCACTATCAATAATATCCTAAAGTTATTTTTCATTAAAATTTTGATCGCTTAATAATAGGTAAAAAAAAGAAAAAAACACAATACCATGTTGCCTCTGTAAAATATTCTCGGTAAGAAAAAATATACAGATCAAAATAAGGAATATTAATAAAAGCGCATTTCGATTCTGATATGCTATTTTATAGGATTGAAACAACATTAGCAGAAAAACAGAAAAACCAGCAATCCCATACCTTAGTAAGATGTCCAAATATTGATTATGTGTGTTGTATTTATAGAAAATGAAAAAATCATTTCCAAGCAGATAATTACCTTGGTCTAAAGCTTGTTGTGCATCACCTGTGCCATAACCAAAAAATGGGCTTTCTCTAAATACATTCCACCAACCTTGCCATATGGTTACTCTCTCATTAATCGAATCTGGAATCGCTACAAATCGATTTAAAAAATTAAAATAATAAGCAATCAGTAAAGATATACTAACTAACAAAAATATAACCAATATATATTTCTTTCTAATCTTTCTAATGGTTGTTGAAAAATAGATAAGAGAGGTAATAAAAAATGAAATAAGACCTATTCTAGATTGAAGAAAAAGTATTTGTATTAAAAAAACCAACCCAAAAATAGAAATCATAATTGTCTTTTTTTGTGAAGTGCTTTTTAATAGTTCTTCAAACAAAAAAAAGACATTGAAAATCAAAAATAATATATAATAAGCAGGATGAATATCCAAATTTTCTGTATACCCTGAATAATACCAAACATTACTAATAGGGTTATTAGAATAAGTGTATAGGTTAATTATAAATAAGAAAATCGATGCAATCAAACAACTTATGCAAAACACCCAAAGAATTTTGTTTTTCTGTTTTTCTTGAAATTTAACTATAGAAAATGCGATGGGAAAAACCAATAACGGTAGTATTTTTGTTAAGTGCTGAAATCCAATTTTATTATTTTCTGTGTATATCATTGCCAATAACCCTACACTAAAAAATAAAATTAACCATTTTCCATTTTTAAAGTCTAACTTTATTTTATCTCGTTTTACATAGAAATTACCTAAGCTAAAAATAAGCAACAAAATAATACTGATTGAATTAAAATTGTGTTTTAGAGGAAGTGTAAAAACAACCAAACAAAATAAGAAAATCTGTACCTTTACAGTACTAAAAAATGATTCAACTCCTTTGATCATCACAAACTAAACATTTCATTATACTTAGCAACCATATTTGACAATTGAAAATTATTTTCAGCCGTTTTTCTAGCTTGGTTTTCCATTGTTCTTTTATCTTCTATTGATAATTTTTTAAACCTTAATATCTTATCAATCAAATCGTCCAAATCGTTATTATTAAATAAAAACCCATTAGAATGATTTTTTATAATATGAGGGTGGTCATTTACATTGCTAGCAATGATTGGTAATCCACAGGCTAATCCTTCACAAATTGCATTTGGAAATCCTTCTCCTATAGAAGGGTGTATTAATACATCTGAAACCAATAAGTAATTCTGTATTTGTTTTACTTTACCTGCCCAATTCCAATGATTTTGTAATTCATATTTAGATATCAATTCTTTACATTCTTCAAAATAGATATTCTTTTCATTTAAAAATTCATATGTTCTCCCTAGCCATTCAACCTGAGTTTCAATATTATAAGTATCTCTTAAAATTTTTACAGCTTCTATTAGTAACTTAGTGTTTTTATTAGAGTTTATATGACCTATACTAACTATTTTAAGAATATTACTAGGCTGATGTTCTGTTTTTATTTTGAAATCATCAATATTCAAACCATTAGGTATATAAACTATTTTATCCACTAATTTTGGAAAACAAGATTTTAAGTAGTTTGTCTGTGAAATAGAATTCGCAGTAATTACATTTGAAACTCTATATAACTTTCTAATTATTTTTTTTCTATAATCTTCCTCCCTTTCAGAATGAAACGATCGTTCTGAAACTAAAACTTTAGTCTTAGAAAACGTAATTAATTTAAATAGTAATACATATAAGCTAGGGGTAAACAAAAATGCACCTATGGCATCAAACTTTTGATTTTTCATGAACCCTATCGCCTTAAATAGAGATAGTACATCAAATTTATTTCTTTTATAAAACTTATGAACTGCAATGTTGTTATTTTCGAGAATATGCTCAAAAAAATCCCCCTGATTGTAGACTAAAAAATGTACTTCATTCCCTATTTCTTTGAGCCCTATACCCAAATTGACAATTTGCCTTTGCGCTCCTCCAGAATTTAAGTTATCTATTACTAAAAGTATTTTCATATTAACATTTTTAATAAAGCATATATCAATACACCAAATAAGGACAAGAAGAAGAAAATTAAAAGGTATTTATAGAATTGATTTTTGTGGTTTACAATATAATCTATAGAAAAAAGTAGTACGATAGGATAAATTAAAAGCAAATGTCGCTGTTCTCCTGTTGCTGTTCCTACCATGATGAGTACAATTATCAAAAACCAAAAATACGCTCTAACAAAAATTTTATTTTTAACATCGTTTTTAAGCTGGATAGTGTGAATGAAATACAATGGAGAGAGAACGTACCACAAAATATTCCCTATTCCTAGGTAAAGGTTTATAATATTAAAGTCTTTGATAAACTTTGGCGGAATTGGACTAAAATAAAAGTATATATAATAAACTAAAAGTACGATAGGGTTATTTGATAATCGTAAACGTAATCCTATTGAATTTTGAACAGATTCGCTTGTTGCTAAATCTCTATAATAATTTGTTGTATAATTAATATAATTTAATATATCTGTATTAGATGGTGCTATCTTGGGTGTAGGTAGTTGCATTGCAATAAAAAACACCATTAGTATCATCAAAGTTACAACAGGAACAATTCTATTTATAAAGAAAGTAATGTAAACATTTCTGGTATTAAATAAAATGTACAAAGAGATAAGTGTAACTACAAATACAGCGCTAGATTTTCTCAGATAAAAAATAGAAACAATTAATATAGAGATTAGAATTAGTTTTTTTATAAACTTCTTATCGCTTAATATTAAATAAATGATCATCAGAAAAAAACAAATAATCCATGTATCTCTTATAATTGCTCCAGAATAATAGACAAAAGGAGGGAATACTGCACAGAAAAAAGCTGCTTTTTCTGATGTAACACTTTTATTTCCAAACAACTGAAGACCTATCTTGTAAATACAAGGCGCTATAAATGATGCTACGAATGAGTTTATGATATTTAAATGAAAAAATAGATTCCCCTTAATACCAACTATATTAAGTAGTTTATACCAATATGCAAATATCCATACATATAATTTATATTGAACAGAAGACCATTCAAACCGGTGTCCATCAAAATCAAAATCACGTATCCCTTTAGAAAAATCATTAGCTATTGAATAAAAAGCAAAATCATCTTGCCCTGCAGAGTACCAGGTATTGTTGAGATATTCGAAGCAAAAAGTAATAATTACCGCACCACATACATTTACCAAAAAGGAAAATCTCTGCATTTTTTTTACGGTATATACCTGTTTATTAAGTATAAATCTACCTAAATACAGTAAAAAGAAAAATGTAATCAAAATAGAAAAATCCTGGTAATATATTGCACATATTGGCAATAGTATCATTGCAGAAATAAATCCTAAATTTATACTATTAATTTTCATATTATTCACTTCTTCTTACTACTGATCACGTATCGCCTATTTATGTAACTCAAAAGCAAAAAATGATTTCCTTTTTTAATAATTTTTATTCAATTATAGCTTAGGGTATATCTTTTTATCGTTAATCGGCAAAAATACAATATTCTATTATTTGAGTGTAATATTAAATTGAATTAAAAACATACTCGATATAAATAGAATAGAATATACTGCAATCATCATTCTCATGTTATAGTTAAATTCATAGAGTTTTTCTGAAAAAAAGGTATATAATATTGCTGAAAATATTGAAGCAATTAATGTTGACATAATAATTGCCGAAAACCCTAAATAAGGCATTAAAATATAAGAAAGCACAAAATTTATTACAACACCCGACAACGTAATTATAGAAATATATGGAGTTTTCCTTTTAATAGTGTATCCAAAACCATTGATCGACATACCTCCAAAAATAATTATGGCCAAAAAAATTGCAGGAAGAAGGTTACTATACTCAAGGTAATTTTCTGCATTCTTACCTCCCAGAATATTGATTAAAAGAGATTTTACGAAGAAAATAACGAAGAATAATGGAATTAATAACAGATTAAAATAATCGAAAACCTTTTTATTATAGGCCTTCCCTTCTTCTGTATTATAATTATTGTACATAACTGGCAAAAACCCTTTAGAAATTATTCCTAACAATAAATTTCCTATCTGGGCAATTCTATATAGTAATGCATATAGACCAACAAAATACAAATCACCTATTAAAGTTACAATAATTATTCTGTCACTAAAAGCTATTAAATAATTTGACAAATACGTTGGGATAAATGGAATCGAAATCTGCAATAATTCTTTCAGTTTATCTTGTCCTTCTTTAAGCTTCTCAAATATGAAATATTCTTTGACAATAAATAAAGAAATCAACATACCTATCAGATTTCCAAGAGTCATTCCCAGGAAAATACTATCTATTTGCTTTTGCTCTTTAAAAAAGACAAATAAGAAAGCCATTACAATACCAAGTGAGGAAGAAATAAAGTTAACAAATGAAGCTTGTTTAGCTTTACCTAACCATCTGATAAAATTAAAAATTGATGCCGAAATATAAGTTGTAAAGACATACCCTATAAGTAAAAGGAATTCAGTAAAAGAAAAAAAGTTATAGTTATAATTAATAAAGTAACCAAAAGACGATAATACCATTAATACCAAAAAAGATATACCTAGTGATCTTGTAAATAAATACCCCAATAACTTTTTGTTATCTTTATTATCTACAATAATAATAGCAAATCCAGAATCAAATCCTAATCCGATTAATAAGGAAATAAAACTGGCAGCAACCAAAAACAAATCATATCTCCCAAACTCTTCGACCGTAAAAAAGGTATTTATAAATGGTATTATTAAAAACCCAATAATTTTACTACCAGAAACACCTATAAAATAGTAAATAGTATCTGTGATACTTTTTTTTAACAATCCCATTTTAAAATATCAAGTATTTTGTTAATTGGTCTCTTAATCAAATAAACATCAAACCAATCAAAGCCGTGTTGAGTTACTTTATCAACATCTATTTCATTATTTGCACAAGAACATAGTATTCCTTTAATTGTTTGAGGACTATCCGCATAACACATAGGATACAACTCATCATAATATTCTTTATACTGATCATCTATCCTCTTATGAATAATCAATTTTTTTAAAGCCAATGCTTCATATATTATACCATAAGAAAAATAGCTATGGTATAACTCCCCAACCACAATGTCAGACATGCTAAGTGCCATCATTACATCTTTTCTTAGAGATTTTGGTATCCAGGTAACATGATCTTCTATTTCTAACTCTTTTATCAAATCTTTACTATGCTGTACATCAACTCCGTATTCAAACGTGATTATATGAAAATTCGATTTGTTTCCTGTCTCGTTAATGAATTCTTTTAAACCCCTAAAAAGATAATCATTCGCTTTAATACTTAATTCGCTGGTAGTTGTTTTCCAATAGTGCCTTGAACTATGAAAAATAATCTGATTCTTATGTAGTTTAATCTTTTGAATTGTCTTAATAATCTCAGATTTTTCTCTTTCTTTATAAAAGGAATCACTATAAAGCTCTTTATAATATAGCATAGGAACTCCTTCATTAAAAACATTTGCATCAGGAGCTACTTTTTTTAGGAAATCTTCCAAAAGTCCTCCTGTAGGTGCCATAAAAATATGTTTTGCTTCTCGAATGCCTTTCTTTTGAGATTTTGCACTCGACCATTTGGCCCATAATAAACTTGGTTTAACGATTTTAAAAAAAGGAAGATCGTATAGATCGGCTCCATAAGGTATATAAACATCTAACGTTAAACCCGCCTTATGGAAAAAAGCTGGAGTAGTCCCACAACCAATGGTAAGGTCATATTGACTAAATTTTTTTTTTACTTCTTTAAAACTTTTTGAATCGAAAGTATCTAATCCACCCCAATCTAACTGAAATGTATAGCTCTTCCAATCATCGGCAAAAGAATCATCAGAAGGATGAAAATAATCACTCTGAAGTAAAAATAAATGGGCATCGATACCTTCATCACGAAGATATCTACAAAAAGCACTAAAATTATTATTCATATTGCCAATCAACGCCACTTTTCTCATCTATATTCCTTTCTTATTTCTCTAATGCTTTTGTTAATTTACTTCTATCTGGAAAGTTGACCAAAACTCCCATTCCTTTATTTTGATAAACGACCATACTACCCAGACAAACTGCTGAAGCATGTCCTTCATTCACAGCTTTTTTTATATCATCAATAGAAGATGCTCCTCCATTAGCAATTACAGGTATATCTACTGCATTTGATACTCGTTCAATTAAATTTGTATCAAATCCTTTCCAAGTTCCTTCCTGATGTATTGCTGTTAAAATAATTTCTCCTGCACCCAATTCTTCTAGGTTTTTTGCCCAATCCACAACATCAATTTTTTGCTTTTTCTTACCAGAGTTTGAATACACTTTATATTTTCCAAACTTGTTTTTCTTGACATCTATTGACACTACTACGGCTTGATTACCAAAGTGCTTTGCTAATTGAGTAATAAACTTTGGGTTTTCAAAAGCATAAGAATTTATAATCACCTTTTCTATGCCTATTTCAAAGAGTTTTTTGGCAGAATCAAAATCTCGTATACCTCCTCCATAGGCTAATGGCATAAAACATTCATTGGCTAATTCTGAAAGTATTTTAAAATCTGGTTGTTTATTTTTATTAGTAGCTGTTATATCTAAAACTGTTAATTCATCTACTTCAAGCTCATTAAAAATACGGGCAGTATTTACGGGGTCTCCTATATAACTAGGTTTTTTAAAATTAACCGTTTTTACTAAGCTATCGTCTTTTAATAATAGACAAGGAATTACTCTGGTTAATAGCATAATTATAGTTTAGCAAAGTTTTCAAACAATTTCATACCAAATTTATGGCTTTTTTCAGGGTGAAACTGAGCTCCATATACATTCTCACAATGTATAGCAGAATCAAACTCAATTCCATATTGAGTTTTAAGTATAGAATTCTCTTGATTTTCTACTTCTACGTAATAGGAATGAACAAAATAAAACCGGGACTCTTCAGGTAGGTTATTTGTTAGTTTATTTGATGTAGTTGTAAAAACTCTATTCCAACCCATATGTGGAACTTTTAGTTTTTCTTCCTTTTTAAATTGAAATTTTTTTGTGCGTGCTTTAATCCATCCTAAGCCTTTTTCTTTTCCTTCTTCACTACTCAACGTAAGTAATTGCATTCCCAAACATATACCTAATACAGGTACTTTTTCTTCTAAAGCTTTATAATCCAGAATTTCTCTTAATCCAGAGTCATTAATCCTTTTCATGGCATTATCATATGCTCCTACGCCGGGCAATAAGATTTTTTCGGCAACTTTAATTTCATCTAAATCAGAGGTGATTTTTGAAGTTACCCCTATTTTTTTAAACATGTTAAAAACAGAGCCGAGATTGCCCATTCCGTAATCTACAATTGTAATCATTTATTTATTCAGTTTAGCAGGAAAACAGTATTTTAAATAAAAGCTCATAGGCACCAGGTTTGCCTTAGCCAAAGCAAGAAATAATGGTCTTAGCCTTTCAAATCTTTTTTTGTATGTTGGAAATTCATACCAAGACTTTGTAGGAGCATTCATTATATCCTCAAATTCTTTATCAGTTAATGCTAGTCTTTTCTTAAAATATTCCAACAAATCATCTTCTAGATGTGGTTCGGTATTATATTCTTTCCATGCTTCTTCTCTGGTTAATTTACCCAATCGAACTCTTGCAGAAAGTGTATTATTTCTAAAATCAGTATTAAATTTTCGAGGCATATAAAAACTATGATAAAATGCTGTCATTCTATTTTCCAGATGATGCCCTCCATAATATTTCCAATCATATTCTTTTTCCAAAAATGCTCTAGCCTCTTCTTTATTATAGTCAAGGTACCAAAACGGTCTAATTTTCTTTATTCTTTTGAAAATAGTCCAATACAAAAATCTAGAAAAAGTCATTAGAGGATATGTCTTAATAGGCATAGTACCATATTTTTTATGGATTGACTTTATGTATTTACCGTCAAAATAATTCCTTCCAACAGGTGTAATTCCTTCTGTTACAAACGAATGTCCTTCAAAGATGTATTTAACACGATATTTTGCAGCAGCCCTATACATGGTTTCTGCCAAAGCCAAATCTGTAGATGCCTCTATTTCTGCTACACCGGCTTTAAAAAATGCCTTAAATATATCATCAGCTTCTTTATTATCTGTTACATGTGTGTATAGATCAATATCTAAAGCTGTTAATACTTTTCTTATATTTTCTGTTGCTATTGCACTATTCCAGGTATTATCATAATGTACAGCCAATGGTCTTAATCCCCATTTTTTTGTTAAATACAACATATAGGAAGAATCTGTTCCTCCACTTACACCAACTACACAATCATATTTTTTCCCCTTCCCGGATTTTTTAATCTCTTCTACAATTGCATCTAAGTCATTTTTTCCTTTTGATTCACCTGTGCTATATTGTAATTTTAAACTATCTATTTGCTTACAATAGTTACAGACTCCATTTTGATCAAAAGATATCCCATTTACTCTTTCGTCATAAATACATCTACTGCAGATTTTTAGCGTTGTCTTTTCTATATTTGGTTCAAACTTGATCATAATTATAATTGTTTGGCAGGATTACCTCCTATTTTACTTCCTTCTGGAAATGATTTATTTACAAAACTATTAGCACCAACAACGGTTCCTTTTCCGAGAACAACTCCTTTACTAATAATTGTATTAGGGCCTATATAACAATTGTCTCCTATAGTGGTCCTTTCATAATCGTAACAGGCCTCTCCTCCTGATATTGCCCATTGAACAGAATCATGTGTGTATATCTGTACTCCTGCAGATACTGAGCAATTGTTTCCTATAGTAAGCTTTCCAGAGCCATCCAAAATGGTATACGGTCCTACCCAAGTGTTTTTTCCTATTTTCACTTCTCCCATAACCACAGCACTGTCATAAATGCTTGTTCCTTCACCAAAACCAAGATATTTTGCTTTTTCCCATCTATCGGACAATAATTCTCCAATGGGTAAAACCCTATTATAATCAACTTTCATACTTTCTCTTTTGAAAGCTAATAATTCTTTTAATTTACCTAACAGTTTCTCCATTTAAAAATATTCTACACCACCATTCAAAATTCATAAAAGACCAAATCAATAAACGATGATTAATGTGTTCTTCTATATGTTCTTTTACGATTTTATGAATGTACTCTTTGTTTATGTATTTTGTGCTTATTGTTTTTTCTCCTAATAATAACTCTTGCACATATACTGCATTTTCTCCCCGATACCAACTCTCATCAGGGGCAGAAAATCCTTGTTTCTTTCTATTTATAATGGTATCCGGAATAAAATCCAGCATGGCTTTTCTTAATACATTCTTTCCGTCATCATATTCTCTATACGATAGTGTTTTCTTTTCGTTAGATAGTTTATTTTCATCTATCTGTGCTATTTCTTTTGAAAGATTCCCCAGTTTGTGTTTGACAGGAACTTTCATAGCAAAATCAACTAAATCGTTATCCATAAACGGAAAACGTTCTTCCAAACCATGCGCCATTGCCAATTTATCTCCTACTAAAAAGAGTCCTGGCAAAAAGGTTTTTATCTCAAAATAAAGTGAATTGTTAATATGCTGCTCAGGTGTATCGTATTTTAATTTTTCATTAAAAGTAAACACTTTTTCAAACACTTTTCTAGGCTCATCAATATCAATCTTTTCAAATACTTCTCTAGTAAAAAGGTTTTCTTTTTCGGTATCCGGTACTAAGCGCTGCCAAAAATCATAATATTGGTCAAAAAATTCTTGCTGATCCAAAGCATCAAAAACTTTATAATACCTCCACGGATATCCACCAAATAATTCATCACCGCCTGTACCTTGTAAACAAACTTTTACAAATTTTGATGCCAACCTTGAAATATAATAATTAGGATATGACATTCCTACTCTTAAATCCTCTAAATGATATACTAACTTAGGCAATGACCAACGCAGATCTCCTGCATTCATAACTTGCTCAAAATGCTCAGTCTTAAAATGGTTCGCCATTAACTCTGCATCACGGCGTTCATCAAAATTTGCTTCTCTTCCTGTTACTTCACTCATATCAAAGCCACAAGTAAACGTTGACAGCCTCTCTACCTGTTCTGAAGCTACCGCAGTAATGGAACCCGAATCCATTCCACCGGACAAATATGATCCAACAGGTACATCTGCGATCATTTGTCTTGTTACAGCTTGTTTAAAAAGTTTTTTTGTTTCTGATGTTGCATGTTCAAAAGACATACTCTCATCCGTCTTTGTGAAATCATAATCCCACCAGGAGTTATGTTTTACATAGGTCGAATCCTTATTTATTTTTACTGTATTTGCAGGAGGTAACATAGTTACACCCATAAACAAGGTATTATAGGAAAATACGTTTTGAAATGTAAAATACTCGTTTAAAGCTTTTAGGTCAACATCTATTTTATAATCTGAATGTTTTATAATCGCTTTTATTTCGCTAGAAAAGCAAAGTGTTTCTCCATTAAACCAATAATAAAGAGGTTTTATTCCAAATCTATCCCTGCTTAGATACAATTCTTCTTCTTGTGTATCCCATGCTGCAATGGCGAACATCCCATTTAATCGTTCAAAGAATGATGTACCATAGGCAGATAATCCTTCACAAATTACCTCAGTATCCGTTTCAGAAACAAACGTATGTCCTTTTGTTTTAAGTTCTTGTTTTAACTCAGAAAAATTATAAATACACCCATTAAAAACTACAATCCATCTTCCTTCTTTAGAGCCCATGGGTTGAGCCCCCTTATCAGATGTATCAAGGATGGCAAGTCTCTTATGAGCCAAGCCTATGTTCTTTTTCACATAGTACCCTTGGCCATCTGGTCCTCTATGTGCAATTTGAGATGTCATCGTTTTTAATTCGTCTCTATATACAGCTTCTTCATTTATATTAAAAACACCAACTATTCCGCACATATATTATAATTCTAAAATTCTTAAAATTTCTTTTTCGTAATATTCTACAAATTTCAACGATCCTTCTTTTGACAAATGAGAACCATCACTATAGTATATCTTTCCATTTTCAAATTGTATACATTTTTCATTTTCACAAAAAACGTTTACAGGGTCTAAAAAGTAGATATTATTATTCTCATCCGCATAATTCTTAAGATATCCATTTGTTTTTAAACTAATACTATCTTGTCGATAAAAGGACTTTACAGGGGAAAAATATTGTAAATACTTAGGTTTAAAAAGTGACTTATGAATGGGCACTTTTGAAAAAGGCTTAGGAACATTTCCAATGATTATCATGTCTCTGTTTCCTATCAATTTATGGAATTTTTTGATTTTATTGATAACCATTTCATAACCCTTTTCTGAAATATTAATATCCTCAAAAACACCTAAAGAGTCATTTAAAACCTTATTTACTTCCATCTGAAAATACCAATCGTGACTTATAATGGGTACAGCATTAGGATTTAAATTTAATAATTCTAAAGCATAATTCACTCTTTTTTTTTGAGTAGCTTCACTTCCTTTTCTTTCGAAATCTGGTAACACAAAACCTGAAACATTAGAAACAACAATAGATTTTCCGTTGTTTTTATTGATATTATTAATTAAACCATAAGAATAATGCCTTGCATGGCTATCCCCCATTAATACAAAATCTGTATGATTACCACTTCCTTTACCCAGAAAACCAATTTTAGGTAAATCAGCACCTCCATAATTATTTTTATGAAATTCATCAGGATTCTTTAATTTTTGAGCAAGTTCAATATTAGCATCCGGAACTCTCCAAACCCATCCATTCTTATTAATTACATCATTTCTAATAATCACTATTAATAAAACACATCCTATCATAAGATAAACTAGTGAAGCATCTTTTTTAATTGAAATTCTATATGATTTATATCGTAATGGAGTTTCATAATACTTAAACACAATAAGAGAGACAAGTAATGATACAAAAAATAAAAATGATTGATCAATTATATCCAACTCTCTTTCTATAATGTATTTATAAAAAACAATAATCGGCCAATGAAATAAGTACCAGGTATAGCTAATATTTCCAATCTTTTTTAACCATTTGTTTTCAAAAAGGGGTCGAGATAAATTTGTTTTACCAATAACAATTAGAATCGCTACTCCAATACATGGAATTATATTTAATGTACTTAAAAAAGGGGTGTCTTTTGAAAAAAATATTGATGGTAATAGCAATAAAGTAATCCCCATAATCAGAACAACTTCTTTAACTATGTTTGATTTAATCTTTAAAGGAAACATCCAGACTATACTCGCCCCAATTAAAAATTCAAAAATCCTAAAGGGTAAAAGAAAAAACTGAAATGCATTTTGATCTTTATAAAAATCTGTGTTTTCTGTAAATAATGTGGTTAAAAACTTTGGTTCTCCATAGTAATTTACCAAAACTGTTATTACTAAACTAGATAGCAATAAAAATAGAATCACACCTCTACTACTTATCTTATCTTTAATTTTCAGAATCAATAGTAGTGATATAGGCCATATCAAATAAAATTGTTCTTCTATACCTAATGACCAGGTATGTAATAAAGGTTTTAGACTTGCTGAAATATCGAAGTATCCTGCTTCACCTAAAAAGAAAAAATTAGAAACCGCCAATGAAGACATTAGCATTACTTTACAAAGACGTATAAAATCTGCTGGTGCAAAGATTAAAAAGCTCATTATGAATACCACAAAAAGCATTAGAAACAATGAAGGAAGTAAGCGTCTCGCTCTCCTACTATAAAAGTTCTTAAAACTAACAGTATTCGTTATTTCATATTCGTGTTTTAAAATTCTAGTAATTAAAAACCCGCTAATTACAAAAAACACATCAACTCCTATAAAACCGCCTTTTACAAAATTAAAATCAAGATGAAACAGTATTACTAATAGCACTGCAATAGCTCTAAGTACATCAATGTGATCTATATAACTAAGCTTCATTTATTATCTTTGAAAATAACTATAGCGACAAAATTGTTTGCACAACATACTTATAATCTTCCTCGGTCATTCTATTATGCAATGGAATTGCCATTGAGGCATCATTTGCCAATTTAGCTCCAGGGAATTCATCTGGTTGTATGTCATATTTTTCAGCATAAAAATTAAGCATATGAACTGCATGTGTTCCCGGGCGAGTAGATATACCTTGTTCTTGCAGTTTTTCCATAATAGTATTCCTACTAAATGGCGCTTTTTCTTCGTCTATTAAAGTTACAAAACTCTGCCAACCATGTTTAAAATCTGAAGAAATCTCTGGTAGTTTTATCCATTCGATACCTGCTAATTCTTTTTTATAAAAATCAGCCCATTTTTGACGTTCGTTTATAAAAAGATCAATTTTAGATAATTGAACTACTCCAACCGCACCTTGTAAATCAGTCATTCTATAATTATACCCCATCATATTAAAATCTGGAAGAATGAATGGTTTTGGCCCATGATGACGTTGCTCTTCTGATATGGATGCTCCATGATTTCTAAGCATTCCCATCTTTTCTCCTAATGCATCATTATTTGTTGTAACCATTCCTCCTTCTCCAGTTGTAATAGATTTTCTGGGATGAAATGAAAAACAACCAATATCTCCAAGTCCACCAGCAGGAATACCTTTATATGCAGCACCTGCAGCACAGGCTCCATCTTCAATTAATGGAATATCACCTGAAACTTCTTTTATAGCATCCATATCCGCACAAAGGCCAAATAAATGGACTATCATTATAGCTTTGGTTTTTGGAGAAATTTTATTTTTTAATTTAACCGGATCGATATTAAAAGTAGCTGGATCAATATCACAAAAGATTACTTTGGCTCCTTGATAAAGAACTACATTTGCAGTAGAAACCCATGTAAACGCAGGCACAATAACCTCATCTCCTTCTTTTATATCTAATGCAGCTAAAGCCAAATGAAGTGCTGTAGTAGCACTGGTAACAGCGATAGCATGATTAACTTTATGTCGTTTTGCAAAATCCTGCTCAAATTGCCTAACCTTGGGTCCAGATGTTAACCAACCACTCATTAAAGGTTCTTTGATTGCTTCCCATTCTTCTAACCCTGTAACAGGCAGAGAAATTGGTATATTTCTTTTTTCTATCATGTTTCCTATTTTTTATAGATATAATAGTATCTATTATGGCTAATACTTATTTTAATTCTTCTAGATATTGATCTATGATATATTTTGCTATTGCTAATGAAGATGTAGCTCCAGGGCTTGGAGCATTTAACACATGAACCTGTCTGTCTTTTCTTATAATATTAAAATCCATCAACAACTCTCCTTTTGTTGATATTGC
This sequence comes from Aquimarina sp. Aq78, assembly GCF_900299525.1. Taxonomy (GTDB): domain Bacteria; phylum Bacteroidota; class Bacteroidia; order Flavobacteriales; family Flavobacteriaceae; genus Aquimarina. The sequence continues at coordinate 108,184 of NZ_OMKA01000026.1, forward strand.
CTGCGCTCTTACACCAGCATTCCCTTTAACAAACATATCATTGGTTACTTCTGGGATCATTTTTCTTGCTTTATCAATAAACGCCGATGAAGACATAGAGGATTTAAGTTCTCCCATTGAAAATGCAAAATTATTTTTCATAAATCGTATTAACCCAGGATAAGTCAATGATTCAAATGTTTCTTTTGCAGAAAAACTAAATGTATTATATCCTTCTCGTTTAAATGCAAAAACCGCATTAGGCCCCACTTCTCTTTGACCATCAATAAGTCTAGTGAAATGAACTCCTAAAAAAGGATATTTAGCATCTGGTACAGGGTAAACTAAATGGTTAACAATGTGATTCAGTTCTGGTTTAAACATCAAATACTCCCCTCTAAACGGAACTATTTTTAATGGAGAGGATTCTTTTGTTAATTTATTAAATGTATGATCACTATAGAGTCCTGCACAACTGACAAGATAGTCATATGCTACTTCTTTTTTATCCGTAATTAATACGACACCTTTATCATTAGAACTTTTAACTTTTTCGATTTTGGTATCTGTACAAATTTCTCCTCCATTTTGTTTAATAAGGTCAACAAGCTTCAACATTACCGCTTTATAACTTACAATACCTTCTTCTGGTACCAGAAGAGCTTTTTTTGCCCTAACATAGGGTTCTCTTTTTTGAAGTTCGTCATTATTGAGGTACTTCAATCCTTCCAGCCCATTTTTATGACCTCTTTTAGCTAATGCTTCAAGTGATTTTTCTTCTTCTGCCGTTGTTGCAACTACAACCTTTCCGCAGATATCATGAGAAATATCATGTTCTCGGCAAAAAGAAACCATTTCTCTAATACCCTGAACGGACAAAAGAGATTTTAAAGATCCCGGTTTATAATATAATCCACAATGCAATACTCCACTATTTCGACCAGATTGATGTTGCCCTACATTTTTTTCTTTCTCATAAACTGTTACCGAACTAACTGTTTTTAATTGAGAAAGTTTGTGCGCAATTGCCAAACCTATTATTCCTCCTCCTACTATTGCAATTTTAGACATTACTTTGGGGAATCAATTCCTTCACTAATTCTCCAATCTATCAGTTTTTGTAGTCCTTCTTTTAGTGAATATTTATATTTGAATTTAATTTCTTTTTCTGCTTTTTCTTTTGATCCAATTCTATTTTGAACAAGTGCTCTGGCATCATCCGCAGAATAAGGTATATATTTAACAGACAAAGAAGATTTTTTTAGCTCTAAAATAGTATCACATAACTCTCGAATAGAAGTTTGTACTTCTGTTCCTACATTATAATTACCAATTTTTATATCAGATTCTAATGCTGCTATATTTGCTCTGGCTACATCTTCTGCATATATAAAATCGTACGCCTGACTACCATCTCCATTAATGACCGGTTGCTCTCCTGCTTCTATTTTATTTAGCATAATCGGCACTACTCCACTATACACTGCATGTTGATCTTGCCCTGGGCCATAAACATTCATATAGCGTAGTCCTATTACTTCTAATCCATACCTGTCATTAAACGCTGTAGCCATTGCTTCTCCAGCAATTTTTGTAGCTCCGTAAAAATTCTTATTATTAAAAGGATGATCTTCTGTCATAGGAACTTCAATCGCATCGCCATATACTGATGCTGACGAAGAAGAAACTAACTTTTTTATTTTATTTTTAACACATGCTTCTAATACATTAAATGTTCCAGCAACATTTACATCAAATGCGGTTCTAGGATAATCTTTACAATGTAATAACCACATTGCAGCCAAATGAAATACATAATCCATTCCCTGCATTGCAGTGTCAAGAATATCTATTTCTCTTACATCTCCTCCATATGGATATACAGAACACCTTGAATCTTCTAAACTTTCTGCTATGTTTTCTTTTTTTCCACGAGCAAAATTATCATAGATGACAACTTCTTTTACGTCATGCTTTAATAATTCCTTTACAACAAAACCTCCTATAAATCCTGCTCCACCAATGACTAATACTTTTGAACCTTCTAGTTTCATTTATTTATATTTTTTTAATTGTATAATTTTCCAAATGGATGCCTTGATAATTCTTTTTTTGCTAAAGGATGATATTCTCCTTTTAATCCAACAGGATCAGAATTACGGATATCGTGAACAATTTCTATGGCTTGTCTTGCCGCATCCAACCCATATCCTTTACCAGATATTATGTCTTTATATACTTGAGTATGTAAATCTGTAAAACCATCACTGAATTCTAATTCTTCTCCTTCAATTTTTATGGATCTAAATGTTCTTTGCCCTTTCTCTTTTATTTCTTCTGGAAGCACATCATAATTTATAGACAAAAACCATCGCACCCTTGCTCTTTCAAATTCTAGATATCCAGATGCTCTATCATGCGTATGCACATGAACCACATTTTTCTTCACATCACCAAAAATCCAAGAAAGCATATCATAGAAATGTACCCCAATATTTGTTGCAATACCTCCCGATTTTGAAATATCTCCTTTCCAAGAAGTATAGTACCATTTTCCCCTAGATGTCAAATATGTTAAATCAACATCAAAGATTTTATCTTTTGGGGCAGCTTCTATTTTCTTTTTTAAATCAATTATACTTTTATGGACTCTTAACTGTAAAATATTCCAAATCTTTTGGCCTGTCTCTTGTTCTACTTTTAGAAGAGAGTCTATATTCCAAGGATTTAGTACTAAAGGTTTTTCACATATTGCATCTGCTTGCTGTCGTAAAGCGAAACGAATATGTGCATCATGTAAATAATTTGGGGTACAAACACTCACATAATCTAATTTTGAGTCTTTATATCGTAATTTTTCTATATGCCTGTCAAATCGTTCAAATTCAACAAAAAAATCAGCTTCGGGAAAATAACTGTCAATAATCCCAACACTATCAAATTTATCTAATGCAGCTATCAAATTATTACCTGTATCTCTAATAGCTTTTAAGTGCCTAGGAGCAATGTATCCAGAAGCTCCAACTAAAGCAAAATTCTTCATAATAAACGTTTTAACACTTTGCCATGTGCTTATTTTCTTTAATCCATACTACCTGTATATTCATAATTTCATTATCCTTTTTCATATACAGGTAATTTTTTGCAAATGTAATGGTTTTGGATAATGTATTGTTTGGGATCTCTTTTTATTTTGACCTTTATTTTATAACATAAATTTCTTATCGATACTCTTTTCTAACCAAAGTTTTGAATAAAAATTTATCCCCTTATTTTATTCGTTTAATCGTATCGTTTTCTAACAAATACTCTTGCTGACTTTCGCTACAAACAGCAGTATTGTTTTTGTTAAATTCGAGTCTGTGGCCATATTCACTAACCCATCCTATTTGTTTTGCAGGGTTACCTACCAATAAAGCGTAAGGTTTAACAGGTTTTGTTACAACAGATCCTGCACCAATTAAGGCATATTCACCGATATCATTCCCACAAACAATTGTCGCGTTAGCACCAATTGACGCCCCTTTTTTCACTATGGTTTGCGAATATTGTCCTCTTCTATTTACCGCACTTCTAGGATTTATTACATTTGTAAATACCATTGAAGGGCCAAGAAAAACATCATCTTCGCATATCACTCCGGTATAAATTGAAACATTATTTTGGACTTTAACATTGCATCCTAGTATAACCTGGGGTGATACTACAACATTTTGGCCAATATTACAGGATTCTCCAATCTTACAGTTAGACATTATATGTGAAAAATGCCATATTTTAGTATTGTCACCAATATCACAATTCTCATCTATTACTGCTGTATCGTGAGCATGATATTTTTTATTACCCATATATTAAAGTCTATTAATTATTATTTCCTTTGAGAAAAATTGACACAAGTGAATAAATCATTTACTGATTTTATTCTCTTTGTTCTTTAATGATTCCGCAAAAGTCTAATATTTTTTTATCTTTTGCTATATCTAAGTTTTTAAACTCTTTATGTGCTACCAAAAACACTATAATGTCTGATTTCTCAGCTGCTTCTAAGTAGTTAGTAAGCTTAAACACCGTATGGCTTTCTATATTTGGTTCTACTATATAATACTCTTCATTATTAGCGTTTTGCAATACTTTCTGTGCAATATATTTGGCTGGAGATTCCCTTAAATCATCTATGTTTGGTTTGAATGCTAAACCCATTAAAGCTATACTTGGTTTTCTTCCATATTGCAATTCAAATTCAAGTTTAGCAGTTTGTACTTTCTCTGCACACCAAAAAGATTTGTAATTATTTATTTCACGAGCTTTACCGATTATCTGCGATTCCATCGGATAATCAGCAACTATAAAATAAGGGTCTACCGCTATACAATGACCACCGACACCACAACCAGGTTGCAAGATATTAACTCTTGGATGCTTATTCGCCAAATCTATTAGTTCCCATACATTAATATTTGCTTTATCACAAATAAGAGATAATTCGTTGGCAAATGCAATCTGAACATCTCGAGAAGAATTCTCAACCAACTTGCACATTTCTGCTGTTCTGGCATTAGTTTTATGCAAACTACCTTTAATAAATTCTTTGTAAAAACTTACTGCTCTATCTGTTGATTTATCATCAATTCCTCCAATCACTCTATCATTATGTATTAACTCATACATAACATTACCAGGTAATACCCGCTCAGGGCAATATGCAATATTTAGTGTATCTTTTAAATCTGGTCGTTCAGAATAAATTAATTCCATCATCTTTTCTGTTGTTCCAATAGGAGAGGTAGACTCAATTATATATAGATCACCTTTTTTCAACAAAGGAATTATTGCACGTGTAGCAGCTTCTACAAATGAAATATCAGGTTCATTTTTACCCTTAAAGGGAGTAGGAACAACAATTAAATAAACATCTGCTTTTACTGGTTTTGTATCAGCTTTTAGATACCCCTGTGTTACAGCTTCCAAAACTGCCGTATCCAACTCAGGTTCGACAATATGAACTTCTCCTTTATTAATAGTTTCTACTACCTTTGGGTTGATATCAACTCCATGAACATGCACATTATTTTGAGCTATTAAGGCTGCTGTAGGGAGTCCTATATAACCCAAACCAACCATAACAACACTTGGTTTATTTTCCATTTTTAGTTTTTTGATATATAACTTACTATTCTTTGGCAAGCTTTTCCATCTCCGTATGGGTTATGAAGTTTACTCATATTTTGATAAGCTACTTCGTCTTTCAAAAGTTTATTTGCTTTAGAAATTATTCGGTTTTTGTTTGTTCCGACTAAAATTACTGTCCCCGCATCCACCGCTTCAGGTCGTTCTGTTGTATCTCTCATTACTAAGACAGGTTTTCCCAAACTTGGTGCTTCCTCTTGCACTCCTCCACTATCCGTAATAATTAAATAGGATTGATTCATCAGCCATACAAAAGCTGGATAAGAAAGAGGTGAAATTAATTTGATATTATCGATATTATCTAAAAGTCTATATACGGGTTTTTGAACATTTGGATTTAAATGTACCGGATAAATAATTTGAGTATCAGGGTTATCTATAGCTATTTGTTGTAAAGCTTCACAAATATTTATGAATCCTTGGCCATGATTTTCTCTTCTATGCCCTGTAACTAAAATCAATCTTTTATCTATATCAATAACTTTTTTAAGCTGTTTTACCTCTTCATCTTCAAATTTATTATCACTAACCTTGTCAACACTAAATTTTAAGGCATCTATAACCGTATTTCCTGTTATTAATATAGAATCTAAAGATTTATTCTCATTAACAAGATTTTGCTTTGATGTCTCTGTAGGTGAAAAATGAATATTAGATACAACCCCTGTTACACACCTATTCATTTCTTCGGGAAAAGGAGATTTCATATTGAATGTTCTTAATCCCGCCTCGACATGGCAAACTGTAGCTCCAGAATAAAAGGCTGCTATACTTGATGCCATAGTGGTTGTGGTGTCACCATGAATGTACACATAATCTGGACAAAAATCTTCAAGAATTGGTTTTAAACCAATAATAATATCTGCAGTAAGTGTATATAAATTTTGATCAGGTTTCATTAAATTCAGATCGTAATCAGGGTTTATATCGAAAAAAGATAATACCTGATCCAACATTTCTCGATGTTGTGCGGTGATGCAAACTTTAGTTATAAAATTATCTGTGTGTTTTTGGAATTCTTTTACCAATGGTGCCATTTTGATAGCTTCAGGTCTGGTACCAAAAACAATTAGGTTTTTCTTCATTGAATAATTGAATGTAAATTTCTTAATGAATTTTTCCAATTCAAAATTTTGAAATGAAAAGAATTAATACATTTTTCTTTACTTAAAACACTATACTTAGGTCTTTGTGCAAAAGTATGGTAATTATCTATTCTTTTAAGCATTATATCATCAAGTTTACCTAAAACTCTTAAAATTTCCTCAGCAAAATTATACCAAGTCGCCTCACCAAGGTTACTAAAATGATAGAGACCATATTTTTGATTATTATTTATCGCCAAATCGAGGATAAATTTGGCTAGGTCATTTGCATTTGTGGGAGTTCCAATTTCAGAAGTTGTAATGGTCAATTCCTTCTCAGTTTCTGATTTTTTCAAAATAGTTTTAAAAAAATTATGCCCAAATTCAGAGTACAGCCATGAAGTCCTAATGATGAAATATTTCTCCAAAATTTCTTGAATGTATTGTTCTCCAGCTAATTTTGATTTTCCGTACTCATTAATAGGATTTGGAGTATCTTCTTCGATGTAAGGGGTTTCTTTTGAACCATCAAAAACATAATCGGTAGATATATGGATAAATGTAGTATCATATCCTTTACAAATCTGTGCTAGATTTAACACTCCTGTAGCATTAACCAAAAAAGCTTTTTCTGGTTCTTTTTCTGCTTGTTCTACGTTGGTATATGCAGCACAATTCACTACAAATTTGAATGATTTACCCTTAAAAAAATGCTGTATCTCCTCTTTTTTTGTGATATCTAATACTTCAGAATTGGCAAAATACAACTGTAATCCAGGATAGTTTTTCTTAATTTTTTCTATGCATTGTCCTAATTGACCACTCGATCCCGTAATCAAAATATTATTTTTCTCTGATTTTTTTTCCATTTATTGTCTTACCAAATTCATGCACTTAATTTATCATAATTCATTAAATATTTATTTAATGAAATAAGAATTAGGACCAAAAATAAGATAGTAACAAATACTATTGGTACCAATACGATTTTTTTATTAATAAAATCATTTACCAAGGCTCCTTTATTAGGGAATTCTGAAATAATATTAATGGTATTCTTCGTGTTTGCTTTTTCATTATTTAATTCAATTTTTTCGTCTTTTAGTTTCCCGGTCTGATTTAGTAGTTCAATCTCTGATGCCTGATCTGATTGATTTTCTGCCAAGTTAATGTTGGTGGTTCCATCAGGTTTTTGAGCTTCCATGATTTTTATCTTCTTATAAAATGCTTGTAAATCATTGATTTCTTCCTGTTGAGTGCCTATAACTGAATCTTTAAGAGCAATATTGCGCTCGTTAATTTCTTTCTGTAGTCTAAAATACTCATTATTCTCTATTGATGTTACAATTGCTTTCTGGCATTGTTTTGCTATTTCTGGAGAGGTTGCTTCTATTTGTATTCTATGAAATTTTGCATTGATGTCATTAAAGTTTTCTAAATAATACTCATAATCTACTTGTTTTTGAGATATCGAATCTAATCCACTAATGAATTCACTAAACTGTTTTATTCGTTGTGTTTCATCAGAAAACGATTCTATTGTAACTTTTTTAATATATAATGCTTCCTTTTCATTAACCTGTAAGGCTTCGGATAAAGCTTTATTTTCTTGATGTACGGCCAATTGATTATAAAACTCGATATTATTGTATAGTTGTTGAACACTATTAAAATTTGGTTCTATAATCATAGAGGATTTATATATGGGTAATGATCTATGATCTAAATACCCTCCTATTATAAGTCCTATAAATGCGACAGTTGCAAATTTTAGGAAGTGGATTCTTATGAACTTAAGAAATAGGATAAAAAGGTGAAAAAGACTTTTAAAAATAGTATCAATAAACTTAATGCATCTATTAAGAGCATTGCCAATCAGTCTAAATAATTCTCCCAAGTCAATTTCTTCTGGAGTGTTTTCTTTCATCGTCGCAGGTTAATTTGTTTTAAGAAGCAATCATGCTCAAAAAATTGATAAACTTTAAATAAAACTAAAAACATAATATCGTAGATTCAAAATACAGGAGACATATCAAAAAGTCTCTTATTTATTAGAATCAATGAAATATTATTATTTTGACGATAGGGTAGGAAAAACGTCAATTATACAGCACTGGTATTTGTGCTTTCCCAAAAAATTAGATTTTTCTTTTAAAATTTTAAAAGAAACTAGGGGCAAATTAATAAAAAAATTAAACAAAAATGAGCGTTAACATTTTTTTTAACACCATATATTTACTTAATAAAAAACAAGTCCTCTTTTTATGGTTGTTAAGGTTTTATAATTTTAAGTCTTTTATAAAAGATAGCTCTTTGTCTTTTTCTGATAATTGAATTTCAGAAATATCTAATTTCCAATCAATTGCAAGATCAGGGTCATTATATATGATTCCTGATTCTGAAGATTTATGATAATAATTATCACATTTATAACTAAAAATTGCACTTTCGCTCAATGTAATAAACCCATGCGCAAAACCTCTGGGAACAAATAGCTGAAAATTATTATGATCATTTAACACAATAGAAAAGTGTTCTTTGTATGTTTTAGAATTAGGTCTTAGATCAACAACCACATCTAATACTTCTCCTTTAACTGCTCTAACCAATTTTGCTTGCATATATTCACCTGTTTGAAAATGCAATCCTCTAAGTACTCCTCTTTTGGAAATAGATTGATTATCTTGTATAAAATCGATCTTTAATCCGGTAATTTCTTCGAATACCTTTTGATTAAAACTCTCAAAAAAAGAGCCTCTTTCATCATCAAATACTCTGGGCTTAACTACAAAACACCCATCAATAAAAGTAGATTGAATTTCCATCTTAATCTAGTTGTAATAAATATTTACCATATCCACTTTTTAATAAAGGTTTTGCTAATTCCTGAAGTTGATTTTTATCAATAAAACCTTTTTTAAATGCTACTTCTTCTATTGCTCCAATTTTAAGTCCTTGTCGTTCTTCTATAACTTGAACAAATTGACTTGCTTGCATCAGAGAATTAAATGTTCCCGTATCTAACCAGGCTGTACCTTTATCGAGTATGCTTACTTTTAATTTTCCTTGTTGCAGATATGCATTATTTATATCCGTAATTTCTAGTTCTCCTCGAGCACTTGGTTTAATACCTTTAGCAATCTCTACTACTTTATTGTCGTAAAAGTAAATTCCTGGTACAGCATAATTTGATTTCGGTTGTTTTGGTTTTTCTTCTATTGAAGTGGCTTTACCATTCTTATCAAAATCAACAACTCCATATCGTTCGGGATCTTGAACATGATAAGCATATATAATACCTCCATCGGGATCATTATTATTTTCTAAAAGCTTTTCTAATCCTGATCCATAAAATATATTATCTCCTAATATTAAAGCAACTTTATCATCCCCAATAAATTTTTCTCCAATAATAAAAGCTTCTGCTAATCCATTAGGTTGATCCTGAATAGCATACTCAAATCGACAACCATAGATTTTACCATCACCCAATAGTTTTTCAAATAATGGTAAATCCTGAGGAGTAGAGATAATCAAAATCTCTCTAATCCCAGCAGAAATCAATGTAGAAAGTGGATAATATATCATTGGTTTGTCATAAACCGGCATTAGCTGTTTACTAATCGCCCGTGTAAGTGGATGTAAACGTGTTCCCGATCCTCCTGCTAATATTATTCCTTTCATTTTTATAGTATTATTGTCTGAACATGGATTTTAGTCAAATTTTCTCTTAAAAGACAGTACTAATTCTTATACTTTTTTAAGTACCAATCTATCGTTTTCTTGATTCCTGTTTCAAAATTTTCTTCTGCACTCCATCCTAATTCATTTTCAATTTTAGAAGCATCAATGGCATATCTGAAATCATGACCAGGTCTATCGGTAACATAAGTAATAAGGTCTTTATATGATTTAGTAGTATTCCTTGGAATTATAGTGTCCAAAATTTCACAAATAGTAGTGGCGATATATATGTTTTCTCTTTCGTTTTTTCCTCCAATATTATAAGTTTCCCCAATTTTCCCTTTACGTAGTACTAAATCTATTCCTTTACAATGATCCAAAACATATAACCAATCTCTTATGTTTTTACCATCACCATATATAGGTATGTTCTCTTCATTAATAGCTTTTCTAATGATAGTTGGGATTAGTTTTTCATTATGCTGTCTAGGGCCATAATTATTTGAACAGTTTGTTGTTACCACTGGTAAGCCGTAGGTATGAAAATAACTTCGAACTAACATATCAGAAGATGCTTTTGAAGCACTATATGGACTATTAGGTGCATAAGGGGTTTCTTCGGTAAAAAGACCTGTTTTTCCTAATGTACCATATACCTCATCTGTAGAGACATGTAAAAATCGAGCGTGTTCAAATTCTAACTTTGGTTGATTTGGAGCTTTCATCCATGTCTGATATGCAGCTTGTAACAAATTAAAAGTCCCCACAATATTAGTTTCAATAAAAGCTTTTGGGCCTTTAATAGAATTATCAACATGAGATTCTGCAGCAAAATGAACTACGGTATCAATCTTGTGTTCTACAAAAACTTTTTCAATTACATTCCAATCACAGATATCTCCTTTTATAAAAGTATAATTTATATCATTTTTGACCTCAATATTAGTAAGATCAGCAGCATAAGTTAACGCATCAAGATTGATGATTTTTGAGTCATCATTTTTTGAAATGAAGTTCACAAAATTCGACCCTATAAACCCTGCACCTCCTGTTATTAGTATATTTTTCATTATATATTTAAATGTAAATCTCTAACATTTTCATTGTTAGGGCATCACTTTTGATTGATAAATGTTCAATCTTGGCAGGAATTAATATCGTTTCACCAAATGAAATGTTTGTTGAATGATCGTTTATGTTTATGTTTCCGCTTCCCTCTACACACATCAAAATTTTAAATGAATCTAAGCCTATATAATTTCTTTCTAAACTACCATTTACTTCAATAAAATTGGTAGTAAAATAGGTTGAAGAAGCTAACTTATTTACACAATTTTCAATTTTATTATATTCTAATTTAGAAGAACCATCTACATTAAAGTCTAATGCTTCTAGGGCAAGATCCGTGTGTAACTCTCTTTGATTTCCTTCATTATCTTTTCGGTCCCAATCATATACCCTATATGTAATATCAGATGTTTGTTGGATTTCTGCAATTAATGTTCCTCCTCCTATTGCATGTATTTTGCCTGCATTAATAAAATAACTGTCTCCTTCAGATATTCTTTCAAAATTTAGTAATTCTGTTATTTTCCCATCATTTAAAAAAGCTTCATATTCTTGTTTTGAAGTTTTTTTATTGAAATCAACAATCAATTTAGCGTCCTCATCTGCCTGAACCACATACCACATTTCTGTCTTTCCAAAAGAATTATGTCGCTTTTTTGCTAATTCATCATTTGGGTGTAATTGAACAGATAAATCTTCCTTGGCGTCTATATATTTTATTAATAAAGGAAACTGATCTCCAAATTCCTGATATACCTTATTACCTAATAATTCTCCTTTATATTCTTTAATCAGGTGATCTAGTTTTTTTCCTTCTAACTTCCCATTAGATACTATCGAAATATCATCTCCCACTGTTGATATTTCCCAACTTTCACCGGTATTTTCATCTATTGTAGGCTTATTGAGAATAGTTTTTAATTTATCTCCTCCCCATATTTTTTCTTTTAGAATTGGCCGAAATTTTAAAGGATATAGCATAATTATTACTTTTATAATTCTTTTATAAGTTTTGACAAGGAATACTTATACTACTGAATAAATATTTATCATTATTAGTCTTTAACAAAGTCTTTTATCTCTCCATTTAGATATCGAAGAAAGTAGAATAAAGAAACCAGTCCTATGAGAAGTATAGGGATTAGTATCATCATACGATTCAATAGTTTCTTCCGTTTTGAGATAACATCTCCGTAGGTAACAAAAGAAAATATTTCTTTGTCAAGGATTAAAACGCGTTCCTGATCATTAATCAGGTCTATTAAAAGTTCTTTCTTTTGTAACAGAGAAGCTATAGAAACCATAGGCAATTCTGATCCTGAGGAAATAATAATGGCTTCGTTTTCTGCCTTTAATGGTGTTTTTTCCAAATTACTCAAATACGTATCAATAAATTGTAATGATGTCTTATTTCTTTCTATGTCAATTTTCTTTTGTTTAAGAGTGAGGTCCGATATTTCCTGATAGTATTTATTTGATCTAATATAGTTCAGAATAGATGAGATTATTCTACTGTTATTGTCATTTGCTTTATTAAAATTAATAGTGAGTTTATGATGTTTATAAAAATCCCTAAACCCTTCCTCTTTTAATTTATCTTCATCATATGCTTTCATTATATCCTTAAAAAACTCTCTGCTTTCATACCGCTCTTTTAAATTATCTAAAACATCTGTACCTCTTATAACAGGTTCAATAGTAATTTTTTTTATGTCTTTAGCATCATTTAAACTAATTCCTAATTTGTTAACAAAAACACTATCCTTAAAGTTATTCTCTAATTCTTCTACAAAATCATAAATATACTTTGCACTGTCGTATTTGGGTTCAATTATAATTTCTTGCGTATAATTATCCTTTGTATCTTGATTTTGGTCAATAAAAAACCCGATTGCTCCGCTTAAAATTAATAAAATCAAAAATAAAATCCATTTTTTTTTATAGAATACAATTACAGAAATAATCAACTTTAGAAAGTTTTTAAAAATCCCCTTAATCATTCCAAAAACTTGCATTAAGTCTAGCTCATCTTTGTAATTTTCATTACTCATAATTATTATCTTTCTTTAAATATTTGTTCTATTATTTTTTCGGTTATTAGGTATGTTGGTTTTACTCCTGTAGTTCCTAATCCTCCAGAAGCTAATGTACTTCCTGTTTCTAATGGGTTATCCGAAGCATAGTAAGCGTATCGTACTTTTACTTTTGAACTGATACTACTTCTAAGTTTTGAAGCAGATTGTATGGCCTTTTGATAATGTGCTCCTTCCATTTCTAATCCAATTACATTCCAGGTAGAATCATGAAAAAACTTTAAGATATCTCTATTTTGCAAGGACGTTCCTAAAACTGTAATCATTGCTCCATCATAGATATCAATGCCATGACCTTCTAGTTCTTTCTTTTTTAGCTGATTTTTAAATGGATAATTATCTGCTGTTCCTTCAAAGACATGAGCAGATGGTATCATTATATCCCCTTTTCCTCCTTCAAGAATACCTGCTTTACCCATAATAGAAATAGATTTAACATCTATATGTGTTTTGTTTCCTTGAGAAGTAATATATGGCTTTAATAGCTCATCCATAGTTTCGTATGCCTGTTCACCAAACGCATAATCCATAACAATGATCACTGGCTTTTTATCATCTTCGATATCAGCAATCAGATTTTTATATTCACCATCAGCATATTGAGCAGTATCAAATATCTGAATATTAATATTTGCACCACTATGATCTTCTAGGTAAGTCATTCCTTTTTGCAAGGCTAACTTTCGCACTTTTGCTCTTAATTTATCATTTTTATTATCGCTTAATGATTCATAAACATCAAAAGTGCTTTTATCTTTTAATTCTGTTTTTAATGCTATTGGAGCATATAAAGCATTCATTACACTATGCATATTAGCACTAATAATATGGATTGGGCGATGTAGTAAATTTAGCCCTTCTAATTTATTTTTAATTGTATTTGCCCAAATCTCTCCATGAATATGATGACCTAGTCTTTCTCTTAAAACCGGACTAAAAGTTACGATTCTCTTTTCATCTTCAATTGATTCTTCTATCGCCAACTTACCTAACCAATAAATAATATCTAAAAACCGTTCTTTGTTTTCTGGGCAAGAAAAACTACCATACACAGAAGAAACCTCTTCGAAGGTTCTTCCTAAAATATTAGCTGTATGGGTCAAAGCAACCTCTCTTTCGGCTTTGGTTAAATCTTTTTTAGAAGTTACTGCCTTTTCTAATTTTTGCCAATCCCTGGTAACATTCCCTTGTTCATTAATCACCACTCGATTCATGATTTTGTGTGATTCTATAAATAAAAAGGTAAGGTGAGTAAGAATATCATAAATTTCTGATCGTCCTCTGGTAATCTCAATATTCATTTGCTCATCATCTATTCGATAACAGTTCCTGCGTCTTTTGGGAGGTACTATGGCTTTAAAATGAGAATTTTTATACCCTTCGTCACTGGTTAAGTTAATATATCGGCACTCTTCAATACCAAATGGTAAACGATCAATAACATATAGTAATCCATTAAGCTCTACTTTTTCTTCTGCGACAGAACCATAAATCTCTGGGCGAAGTGTTAATAGTGCTTCTCTAAGTGTATCCCCAGAAACCCCCATGGGTTTATAAAAACCTCTATTAAAAAGATGACGCATAGTTATGTACATGCGTTCAATTGCGCTAGAGCTTTCCTGAGCTCTCGTTCTTCCTTGTAATATAAGATTTGCCATAAATTTTTCCTAGCAAATATAAGTATACTAACCGAACATTAAAATTCAATTAGGACTATTTGTCTATTATAGTTGTGAGTTTGTCTACAATATTTCTATCATTAGAAAGCCTTGGAAGTTTATTTTGCCCCCCTAGTTTACCCACAGATTTCATATAATCTTTAAATCCATCTTTTGGAACAGGAGTTATTTTTAATGTTCTCAATATTTTCCCTTCGATCAAATCATCATAATATGAGTTCTGTTTTCGCAATGAGCTCTCAATTTCTAAAGTTAATTTTCTTATATCCTCTGGAGTTTCTCGAAATTCTATAAACCATTCGTGATATGGTAGTTCGCCCTGATTTGGATTAACCTGCGGCGCTACTGTAAAATCATTAATCATTATCCCGGTGGCTTCTATACCATCTTTAATTGCTTGATCTACTTCCTTACCAATCACATGTTCTCCGAATGCCGAAATAAAATGCTTTATCCTACCAGAAACAACTACTCTATATGGTGATGTATTAGTAAATTGTACTGTATCTCCAATATTATATGCCCATAATCCAGCATTAGTAGAAACAAGCATTACATAATTTACTCCTATTTCAACCTCACCGATAGTTAATCTCTTTGGGTTTTCTTCAAAAAATTCATCTGCCTTTACAAACTCATAAAACATCCCCGAATCCAATTGCAATAGCATTCCTTTTTGGTTCTGACTGTCCTGAAATGCAAAAAACCCTTCTGAAGCCGGATACAATTCGATACCTGCTACTTTTCTGCCAATTAATTTTTCGAATGTAGCTTTATAGGGTTCAAAATTTACACCACCGTATATAAAAAGCTCGAAACCTTTAAAAAGTTCTCCTATGGTTTTGTTTGCCTTTTGCTGTAGTTTTTCAAAATACATTTGTACCCATGGTGGAATACCGCTTATCACTGTCATATTTTGATGTACCGTTTCTTCAACAATGGCATCGACTTTTTGTTCCCAATCTTCAATACAATTAGTTTCCCAGCTAGGCATTCTGTTCTTTTGAAGATATTTTGGTACATAATGTGCTACTATTCCCGAAAGTCTTCCTAGTAATATTCCATTCTTTTCACTCATCTCTGGACTCCCCTGAAGGAATATCATCTTGCCATCGACAAAATCAGTTTTTCCGGTTTCTTCAATATAGCATAAAATCGCATTACGAGCTGCTCTAACATGAGTAGGCATAGAATCTTTGGTAAGAGGAATATATTTTGCACCACTTGTGGTTCCTGATGTCTTAGCAAAATATAATGGTTTGCCTGGCCAAAGTACATCATTCTCACCAGCTACAACACGATTTACATATGATTTTAATTCTTCATAATCTCGTATTGGGACATTTTGAGTAAAATCTGAATATGTTTTTATCTGCTGAAAATTATGATCTTTACCAAAGGCCGTGTTTTCTGCTTTTTCTATAAGACTTGCAAAAACTTGTTCTTGAGTTTTTATTGGGTTTGATGCCCATTTATTAATTTTTTTGCGAATTCGCCTAGCAAATACTTTAGCTCCTAATGTTTTTAAGGACATAGATAATTATTGTTCAAAATCAATAAAGTTAGACGGATCTGTTGGGTATCCATCTCGCCATAATTCAAAATGTAAATGAGGCCCGGTAGATAATTCTCCTGTCGAACCTGCTGTAGCAATTACTTCTCCGGCCTTAACCTGTTCTCCTTGTTGCTTGGTTAGAGAAGCATTATGTTTATATACTGTAAGTAAATTATTACTATGCTTAAGTATAATTACATGACCAGTTTCTGCAGTCCATTCAGAAAAAATTACAGTCCCAGAAGATGCTGCTTTTACTGGGGTATCTTTGGGAACCGCTACATCTATACCATAATGTTTTTCATTCATGTTATAGTTAGAAGTGATATTACCTTTTACTGGAGGAAATAATGAAAAATCAGAGCTTGATTTTTCGCTTTCGAATAGGCTATATTTATCTTCCTTAGATACTTCTTCGCGAAGTTGTATATCTTGTTCTGAAGGTTTAAGGTCTACCTCTTCAGGATTTAATTTTTGGGATTGTATTGCAGAATCAATATCAAATTCTACAGTTTTTACATCTCCTGTAAGTACTTTTCTGATTGATTTATAATATTCCTGATTAATATTAATTACCGACTCCAGAGAATCTGTAGTAGCTACTAATCTGGTAGCTCTTAAATTGAGTGATGTAGAAGAATATCCTGGGATATATTCTCTAAGCGGGGTAAATGCAATCAAAAAGGTAGTTCCTGCTACCAAGACAATTGAGGTAATCGTAACCATTACAAAAACATTAAGCCTGTTTAATTTAAATGATATTCGTTCCTCAAAAGTATCCTCATTAAGGATAACCAAGCGGTACTTATTAAGCAGCTTCTTGGTAATTTTTTTTTGTTCTTTGTTCTTTTTTGCCATAGATTACATCTTCAATAAAGAATGTTATCAAATCGGTATCATTAATCGCAAATATACATAATGAACTCATCTTGGGTTTACCTTTTACCTGCGAAATTTACATTTTACCTTTTAATTTTGTCTTTTTATCAAATTACTTCATTCTTATTATATTCAAAAACGGTTTCCTCATCAAAGAAAATCAAACGTATGAAATGCAAATATAAATCAGAGAAAAATTCAACTTATCCATATTAAAACACAACGGTTTTGATATGTAAATCGTCTATCGGTTTTGATAAAATTGATATAAAAATCCGTTTTTTAACAGCTAAAAACATATATTTAATCATTTCTTGCTAACTTTGTAATCTAATAGTTAAGATCATGATATTATCTAGTATATTTTTAGGAATGATTGGCCCATGGCAAATTGCTCTAATTGTAGCAATTGTGTTGCTTTTGTTTGGTGGAAAGAAAATCCCCGAGCTAATGAGAGGCCTTGGTAGTGGTATAAAAGAATTTAAGGATGCCTCAAAAGAAGAAGAAGAAGATCCTAAGATTGATGAGAAAAAATAATTTTTGTATTCAAATACATATAAAAAAACCCAGTTCTTAGGAACTGGGTTTTTTTATTTTTCTGAATGTAATATAGAATACCATCAAATTATTATTGAACAATAAATTTTTTAACGAGAGTTTCTCCTTTTTTAGAAACAGTTAAAAAATATATTCCTTTTGCAAACGAGTGCCTAATAAAGTGTTCATTTTGACTCGCTACTTCACGATAAATTCTTTTACCTATCATATCTATTATCTCTACTCTGGCTCCTTCTAATTCAGAATAGCTAATATTTATCGTATTTTCTGAAGGATTAGGATAAACAAGAAACTCGTTGTTAGATTCTTCCAAATCACCTACTTCATCTACTACTGTTTCATCACTTATTGTTTCATCACTAGAAGCGTCATAGAGAATTCCAAACATACATACATTCCAAACCATTGTTTCCCAGGTAGTAAATTCATTTCCATTAATGAGAGACCATCCGTCACTCCATCTTCTTAACCCAGGTAAGTCATCCCAAGCCGGATAAAGTTTGTCTGTAATAACTCTTTGATATTGCTGACCGCTTCTACCTTCGGTACTACCATAGACAACTATACCAGGTACATTTCCGATAACTGGTTGTGTACCTCCACCCGGTGATTCACCATATTTGGTATAGTAACTATCCAGGTGTGCAGGACTTATAGGTTGTTTATCACCCAATCCTGTTACATAACTATGTCCTTGTGGATTTAACCCTAGAGAATAATTAGCATAATTGCTTATCTGGTTATAGTAATGTTGCTTATCTTCTTCTGAAGTGCTTAACCGCATCATATAACCAAGATCTTCTGTATATCTGCCTTGTGCAGTAGAAGCTCCCCATCCATTATATTTTGTAACACCTTGCGCATATGGAAAATCATTTTCATTCCAACCCATGTATCCTCCGGTATCAGCCTGAAATTTGAGTGCATTTAGCAACCCTTCGTTGATAGTGGGGTCTGTATAAATATCACTTACAAGTAAATAGCTAATGAATTGAGAAGATTTAATTGTTGCAGACATATTACCTCCTAAGTACTGGTCGGGCCATGTCCCTCCATTAATGATCGTGTTTATTACTTCATCTCTAAATAGTGTATGGTACCTATTCTGCGTATCCTCTGTATCATTACCGATAGCAGTAACCAGATACATTTGCAACGCGGCATACAGCATAGCTCCACGATGTGTTCCGGAAACATAATTATTGTCAATGTATGACCATGCCTGTTCTGCCTTTGCAAACAAATCCGAAGCCCTGTCAGAGTCATAAGGTTCGATAATCCTGGAAGCTTGTGCAAACATTCCGGCTGCTTCAAGAGTTGTTTTTATCCCAACCTCAAAAGTTCCATATTGGCGATCATCTTCATAATCTGCCCTATGTGCTCCATATGTTGGATGCGCCATGGTTTCTGTTCCTTGCATTACACCTCCAAAATCATCTGAGTTATCCCAGTTATTCTGATTTAGTTGTAAATTCTCCCAAATTAAAACACCCCATAAAGCTTCATCAAGAAAATCAGGAATTTCATTTCCCGATTCTGGAATATTATATTGTCTATCAATAAAATTTTGAGGAAATGCTTCAAAGGTTGAAAGCATTGTTATAGGAATAATAGTATGATAAGGTCGTCTGTCAAAATCCCCGGCATCATGATATCCACCTATAACAGTATGCATTTCGGCATCTGCAGGCACATCAATAAAACCCAGAGCAGACCATGTATTCATAGTAAAAGCACTCTCCTGATGGCATTTTTCTCTTTCATATTCTGTATAAGGCCTTTTTAGTTCGATACCGCAACGTTGATGAAACATCCCTCTCGCATGAACTTCGGCTATTTTGCGTAAATAATTATTCCCAACGCCAAAGGAATAAGATCTGCCAACACCATTTACAACAATATGGTATGGCCCTCCTACAGGAACATTTGATAGGTCTATCCTGTATACGTGTTCACCAGAAGTTGCCAGTCCTATATCGGTATCATCTCCCCAATAGATTAGTTTTCCTGAAGTAATCACAGTATTATTCTCATTAACTATCTGGTAATCTGGTATCACATCAAACATTGTAGATCCAAGATTGCCGCCGTAATATCCAAAATTGGCATAATTTCCTGTTGCATTTCCGCTATACCCTTCTTGATTTACTTTAATTGATTCGCAAAACACTTCTGTATCAGAAAAAGCTAATGATGTAGTACCATAGGGGCTTACTATAGTATAGTTTGTATTATTTACTAAGTTTTGATTTAATTCGAGATATATATTATGTCGTACAAAAATCTCATAATATCCCACGGTCCAATCATACTTTCTTTCGTCATAAACACTAGCCCCTCTTCCTATAGAAACAGGAATAGTGCCGTTTACAGTCCAACCAGAGGTAGAAGGAATTACATCTCGATTTTCTACGCTCATTTCTAGAACAACTACAATAACATTTGTGTTAGCTGTATGCACATCGACGATAGATTGTGCTGAAACAATTTTAAAAACAAATATTAAAACTAAATACAAGTATTTTTTCATGATAACCTACCAAAATTTCCTGAGTTTCTTAAAGTTTTAAAAACAATGGTATTGCTTTTTTCAAGTAGCTATAGTACTAGAAAAGTTATAGTTTTTAAATCCTTAGGAATAAAACAGGTGTTTTTACTGATTCTTTTGTCTTAAATAATAGACATTCTTAAAAATCAAACATATGCATATCAGAAAATAATTATGATATAGAATTGATGGTTATATAGTTTCAACTAATGAATGGATCTTTTCAATTCATAAATCAACAAATTGATAGAGATGTTAATTTGCTTTTAGTATAAAATAAGAAATTACAATGTTTTTTTGGCTGTATATTTTAGTCAATAAGAGAAAGTTGAATTCTCTTTCTGCTTATATCTACTTCTATTACGGTAACCATCAAGTGTTGTTGTAATTGTACTACGGCATTGACGTCGCTAATAAATTCGTTTGCCAGTTTTGAGATATGAATTAATCCACTTTCTTTAATCCCTATATCGACAAAACATCCAAAATTTGTAATATTATTTACAATTCCCGGTAGTTTCATTCCTGTTTTTATGTCTTCTATGGTTTTTACATTAGGATCAAATTCAAAGACTGTCACTTTTTTTCTAGGGTCTACACCCGGTTTTTCTAATTCTCTAACAATATCGGTTAATGTAGGAAGTCCTACCTCATCGGTAATATAGTTTTGTAGTTTGATTTTTGTAATAGCTTCTCTATTTCCTATTAATTCACTTATAGGAACTCCCGCGTCTTTTGCCATTTTCGAAACCAATTTATATCGCTCTGGGTGCACTGCAGAATTATCAAGTGGGTTTTTAGGGCTCGTAATTCGTAAAAACGCTGCTGCTTGTTCATAAGCTTTTCCTCCTAGCCTAGGTACTTTTTTGAGTTCCTCACGTGATTGTATTGCTCCATTTTCTGATCGATATGTTACAATATTTTCTGCAAGCTTTTCACCAATACCCGAAACATAGCTTAGTAACGGGACACTAGCGGTATTTACATTAATACCCACACCGTTTACACAACTCATTACTACGGTATCTAATTCATTTTTGAGCTTAGATTGATCCACATCATGTTGATACTGCCCCACTCCAATAGCCTTTGGGTCGATTTTTACTAATTCTGCCAAAGGATCGGCTAGTCGTCTTCCGATAGATACTGCACCGCGTACAGTTACATCATAAGTCGGAAACTCGGCTCTGGCAATTTTGGATGCCGAGTATACTGAAGCTCCGCTTTCATTTACCATAAATACCTGGATTGGTTTCTCAAATGGTATTTTTTTAATAAAAGCTTCTGTTTCTCTGGCAGCGGTTCCGTTTCCTATTGCAATAGCTTCAATCTTATATGCATTTACCAGAGATCTGATTTTTTTGATTGCTCCTGTTACTTCTCGTTGTGGAGGATGAGGATAAATATTTTCATTATGTAATAAATCACCTTGATTGTCAAGACAAACCAGTTTACAACCCGATTTAAATCCTGGATCCAAAGCCAGTATTTTCTTTTGCCCTAGTGGTGAAGCCAACAGTAATTGTTTTAAATTTTGCGCAAAAACCTTTATAGCATTATCATCAGCTTTTTCTTTAGATTGATTGAGTATTTCTGTAGAAATTGCCGGTGTTAATAATCGTTTATAAGCATCAGAACTAGCCAAAAACATATGATCTGTACAAGCTTCGACATTAGTTTTGATCATCACATCGTCTATAATATCTAATGCGTCGCCTTCTGGCACCGTAATTTTTACTCTTACTATTTTTTCATTTTCGGCTCTTAAAATTGCTAGTAAGCGATGTGAAGGACATTTATGAAGTGGTTCTTCCCAATCAAAATATTGTAAGTATTTCTGAGCGGCTACATCATCCTTTTTTGTCTTAATTACTGTAGAAGCTATTGTGGCTTTGCGTTGATATAATCTTCTCAGTCTATTTCTTATTTTTTCATCTTCATTAATCCATTCTGCTATAATATCTCTTGCTCCTTGCAATGCTAACTCTTCACTAGTAATAATATCATTTAGATACTGCGAGGCGATAAAAAGAATTTCTTCTTCTCTTTGCTGCATAATGATCTTAGCCAAAGGTTCTAATCCTTGTTCTTTGGCAACAGAAGCTTTAGTTTTTCTTTTTTTCTTATACGGTAAATACAAATCTTCTACTTGTGTAAGTGTATCTGCAGACAGGATTTTTTTCTCTAACTCTGGTGTTAATGCTTCTTGCTCTTTGATCGTGGCTAATACACTTTCTTTTCTTTTTTGAAGAGCTTCAAAGGCAGCTTTAAACTTTACTATTTCACCAACAGCCACCTCATCAAGGTCTCCTGTCATCTCTTTACGATATCTAGAGATAAACGGAATCGTAGCTCCATCATTGAGTAAGGAAATAGTTTTAGTAATTTGTTTTTCTGAAACAGGAATCTGCTTCGCTATAAAAGAAACGATACTCATAAAATCAAGTTTTAGAATCGCTAAATATAATGCCAAAAATGGCGGATTATTTTATGCGGAAGAGAAAGTTTTCTACAATTTTTGAAGAAAATTGCTTTTATACATACAAGACGTGTCACAAAATTCTAATTCAGATGTATTGTTTGAGTCTTGGATATCAAACTTCCATCACTTCCCATTCCTTCAATAAAAAGTGTAATATTCTCTAAGTTGGTATTCTTAACCTTAAACGTTCCAAAGCCGTCCTTGTTAAAATCAACCCAAGGTTGCCAATGAATCAAACCATAATCTATAAATCCCAAATCAAGATAGTTTGAATATCCTGGATTATAAAACTCTTTAACAGGTTCAAATCCTTTTTCCATTGTGTATCCTACAGAATTTTCATCAATGTCAATTTTTGATCCTAAAGGAACTTTTCTAGTATATATCCTTATAGATGCCCCTGCACCCCCTCGGGCACCCAAACCATAACTTATTTTATCAATATAAATTCTATCTACTTCATTAGTTCGTAATACTGTTAACATACTTTTATCGCCTCTTAACTCAACATTATCCACAAATACAGGAACCTGAGTTGGAAAATTTATAGAACTTGGTGCACGGCTGTAAATAACTACATCTGAAGTAGCCGGTCTCTGATCGCGTATAAAAAAGCTTCCAACAGACTTAATATAGTCTAATATCACGGGAAAATCCCTAGCCATTCTAGGAGTAATTTTTTTAGAATTATTTTTAATGTATTTAAGCAATGGTACTTTACTTGTGTTTTCTGATTCTTCTTTACTTTTTGCCTTCAACAAAACTTCATCTAAAACCTCAACATTATCGGCAATAAACCCTTTAGGAATCTTTATGTTCTTGTTTATATTTTTGCTTTCTATATTATTTTGTTGTGAAATAACAATATCATTAAGTGGCTTTTTATGCTGATCTAATAGTATTTGCAAATATAATTTTGGTTCTACAAAAATATCATCAGAGGTTACCCCAGAAAGTTTAATTTCTTCTCCTTTTTCAGGAAAGAAATTAGGTAATTCAAAAGAATTTGTATTATCAATATCAATAAAATTACCTTTTTGGTATGTAGTTGGATGCATATATAATTTATATATATCATCTTTGTTCTTACCTTGTATTTTTCCTTTTAGTTTATATCCCTGGTTAAATCCATACAACGTGTTAGGCTTATTATTAAAGATGGTATTCCAACTATACTTACTCCAGCCTTGAGTAATTAATAATAAATCAAGATCATATCTTTTTTTTCTGTCTATATCAGTAAAATAATATATTTCATTCTCTATAAAACCTTTTAAGTAAGGTCGCAATACCATTGCCGAATAAATATTATCGTTTGGATTATATGATTTTGTACCTTCGGGTAATACAGAAATACTTAGATCATACCTAACTCCTTTTTTTGTAGGCACCTTGATATTTATCGATAAAGAATCTTTTATAGTCTTGTTGCTAGAAGCACTAATGTCCTCAACAATTTTATCAAAAGAATTAAACAATAATCTTTCTGCAATAGGGGTTTTCTCTTTAAATACGGTTAATGTATTTATTCCTGGATAAAACACGTCTCTTTTTAATGAAATCCTCCTTTTTACTTCGTTAGGTAAAAAATGCAAAGGGATTTTCTTAGATAAATGATTTTGTTTAACTAATAAATAATAATGATCACCAGCTAAATCCTTTAATGTTCTTGTATTAGTATTAAGTTCTACCAACGTATGATCTGTTGCCATATTGTCAACTCTTATGGCTATTCCTTTATCATATATTTGAGGAAATGGTATTTGTATTTTCTCACCATTATTGAGTTCTACAATCGCTTTATATTTTTTATCTAATCTTGGACGTATATTAAATTTGCCCATCCCAAATTTATTTGAACTAAATGAAATGATTTTATTTCCTTTATCATCAAAAACATAACCATTTTCAAAATGCACTCCATAACCTCTACTATTAATCAGTTTAAAACCAACGCTATTATCTGTGTCTGAGACTAGATAACCACCTTCAGGAAGTAATTGAAAATCATATCTTAACTTTTCTGTTAAAACTTTTTCAGGATTGGGTTCTTTTATGATCTCAATTTTCTTGGTATAGGATTCATCTTCTATGAAATTATTCATCCAATTCGTTGATACTCTCATATAGTAATTACCATTATTCCAAGTAGAATCAATTTTTATATTACCTCTAAAATTACCTCTGGAACCAAAAAACAAACCATTATATAGTTCCTTTCCTTCCTGATTGAATAATTGAACATTAAAATTTGTTGAACCAAAAGATGGAAGATTATTTTGTCGATCATAAGCATAGCCTTTAAACCATACTTCTTCTCCATTAACGTAAGTGCTTTTGTCTAAATGCAAGTATAATGTTTCTCTAGGTATACTGAAGTAATCATTATTAGCTTGTTGTGCAGAGCGTGATAAACTATTATTCTGAGCATTTAATCCTATTGAAAGAAAGAACAATAGTAGTATTGGTAAAAAATGATTCATAAGCCCGTATTTATATTTCATTTCTCTAGTATATAAAAACCTTAAAACTAATAGAAATAAGATTAAACCGTTTTTTATAACTAGTTATCAATTAAAAACCAGTAGATATTAAATTTCTGCAATGTATATGAGGTCTAATCGAATTTTACCGTTTTTATAATTGCTTCAAGCTCAAATATATTATCTCTTTTACTTACCGAAGGAGCAAATACAAAGCCTTCTAATACCATTAATCTATTATTAGCAATGTCTTCTATAACATAATTAACAAATGGACCTGCCATAAAACGATCTTTGATCTCCCAGGTTCCTTTGGTTTCGAAAGTAAATCTATTGTCTAACTCAATTTCATAAAGATAAGGTGCATAAGCCTCTTCAGTAATGAAATGACCAACTTCTGGGGTAGGAATTTTCACTGTTCCCATAGAATCTCTCATTTTTATGATACTAGAAACTGTATTAGAATCTTTGGTAACCGTTCCTAGTGGTAATTCATAGATCATAAGATTCATACTGCCATGCTTAATATTTTTACGAATCCAGAAAAACTGTTTTTCTTCAATAGCGATACGATAGGCTGAAGGGATCTTTAAAGTGATTCCCATTTTTTCTTGTAGCTGTGGAATCCTCTCTAAAGACTTTTTAATAATCGCTTGTTTTTCCTTAATTTCGATGGACTTATATTTCGAAATGATCTTTTCATGATTCTCTCGAATCAAAGTAGCAATATCTTCGTTTGTGGCTCCAGAGATTACTGCACCAATTTGAGGGTTAGAAAATTTGTTTTTTAATAATCCATATTTGTTTTCTCCTTCATTTTGTTTTTCAATCCAAAGAAAAATACGACTCTGTTTTGCGAGGCCAGTAAAAGTTTCCTTTGGCATTTGTCGCATTGTAAACAAAGGTTCTTCTTGAGGTAAACCCGGTACTTCGGCTCCAAAATATTTTCTAATGGTATCACCAATAGTACTGTTCCATAGTTCATTATCTATAACTACAGAAAGATGATTTATTCTTCCATTAGAGTGCGCCATAGATTCCTGGCTCTTCTGGTTTTTATCTTTTTTAACCTCTGTACAGCTAACAATACAAAGCATGCAAATAATTGCGAGGGATAATTTTTTCATAAGGTAGATAATATTAGCGGTTATGATTTTGAAAGTTTCAGTGTCATACCTGGTTTTATACCACTACCACTAATATCGTTCCAATTTTTAAGATTTTCGACAGATACTCCTTTAAATTTTTGTGAAATGCTCCATAAAGTATCTCCTGTCTTAACCGTGTACACCTCAGAGCTATTAGCTGCAACCCTAGTTAAGGTTTTTTTTGTTGTAGTTTTTCTGGGTTTATCTACTACTGGTCTACGAGGATAAATGGTAAGACGTTGACCGATTTTAAGGTTATTACTTCGTAAACCATTCCATTTTTTAATTTGACTTACTCTAACACCATAGCGTCTTGCAATTTTTCCTAAATAGTCGCCACTACGTACTCGATATCGAATCCGATCATTTGCCTCTCGGTATTTAGGTAATGGTTTTTCGCGCTTATCAAATTCTGCCTTAGCTAATGTATAGATTTGATCTTCATTAGTAACAAAAGAACCAATTTTATCTAATGGTAATCGCAATACATAATCTTCATCTTTGATATATGGAATGATATCTAGTTTATAGGAAGGGTTTAGAAATTGCAATTCTTCAATATCAATATTTATATATTCTGAAACCTGATCTAATGTGATCATTTGTTTAACTCGTATGGTGTCGGTTTCAAAATATGCAAACTCGGGTTTTCTGGGTTTAAAACCATGTTTGTCTGCGTACTCAAAAATATACATTGTTGCCAAAAAAGCAGGTAAGTATCCTGCTGTTTCTCTAGGAAGATTATGTCTGATATTCCAATAGTTTGTATATCCACCACTACGCCGAATAGCCTTGGTTACATTACCGGGGCCCGAATTATACGAAGCCAAAGCAAGATCCCAATCTCCAAATACCTTATATAAATTAGAAAGATACTTACAAGCAGCTTTGGTAGACATAATTGGATCCATACGTTCATCGACATATGAACTTACCTCTAAACCAAACATTTTACCCGTACCAAACATAAACTGCCATAATCCTGTAGCTCCAACTCTGGATTTTGCTCTAGGTTTTAAAGCAGATTCTACAATAGCAAGGTATTTTATTTCTAAAGGAATATTTTGATTGTCTAGCTCCTGCTCAAAAAGTGGAAAATAAAATTCACTTAGTGCCATTAAGCGCTCTAAATGCTCATGCCTGTTTTTTAAATATCTTTTGATAACACTTTCTAATGAGGCATTATACTCTACATTAAAAGGAGTGCGCGCATTTAATGCTGCTAATCTTGCTTTTAAAGTATCAGTAGGAAGATCAACATATTCTACTGGTTCATATTTCAGTTCGGTAACTGATTTGTAAATAGTATCAAAAAGGTTAGAGTTATATAATTCTTGTTTCCAGATAGAATCTAACTGCGCCATCCTGGGGTGGTCATTTGCTACATAAATTACACTGTCTTTTGCACTCGTCGATGTTAACGTAGTTGTTTGTAATTCGCCAGTTGTTTTGATTACTTGAGTTGTATCTACTACCCGAACCGTATTTTGTTTTATGTCCTGAGTCTTATTAAGTACAATCTCCTTGGTATTTTTAAGATTTGATTGTTCCTCTGATGATGTTTCTTGTCCCACTAATGAAACCGAAACTAATAAAAAAGAAAGAAATAATGTGCAATAGTTATTCATTTTACAAATGCATTTGCTTTTAGTTCAACGGAAATTTGGGGGCTATCTGTGTTGTTTTTAACATGTTATCAACAATACAGCAACGAAAATCGTACTTTTTTTTCTAAACTACAAAAAATCAAGGCGTTAAAAACATGAAAAAAACGGTTAAAACAACCGCTTTTTCATAATTTTTACAAAAAATAAGTGTTTTCTTACAAAATTATACCTTATTCATTTTCTATTGCAGCAATTCCTGGTAGTGTTTTACCTTCTAAGCTTTCTAACATAGCTCCTCCCCCTGTAGAAACATAACTTACTTTAGTACCAAAACCAAATTGTTTTACTGCCGCTACAGAATCTCCTCCTCCGACAAGAGAGAATGCTCCATTTTCTGTAGCTTCTGCTATAGAATGTCCTAATGCTATTGTTCCTTTAGAAAAATTTTCCATTTCAAAAACACCCAATGGTCCATTCCATAATATGGTTTTTGATTTTAGAATTACTTCATGAAAAATTTTCATTGTTTCAGGTCCGACATCAAGTCCTTGCCAACCATCGGGAATTGTATTAACAGCAACAACCTTAGTATTTGCGTTATTATCAAATGCATCTGCACCCAATACATCTACAGGAAGGTGAATTTCTACTCCTTTTTCTTTGGCTTTCTTTAAAATCTCTAATGCCAGTTCTTGTTTATCATCTTCACAAATAGAATCTCCTATTTGACCTCCCAAAGCTTTAATAAATGTATAGGTCATTCCTCCTCCAATAATCAAGTGATCTATTTTATCCAGAATATTCTCGATTATTGTAATTTTTGAAGATACTTTTGATCCTCCTAGAATTGCAGTAACAGGCTTCTCTCCGCTTCTTAATACTTTATCAATACTTTCTATTTCTTTTGCTAATAAACTACCAAAACATTTATGCTCAGGAAAAAATTGTGCAACAATAGTAGTAGAAGCATGTGCTCTGTGAGCTGTACCAAACGCATCATTTATGTAGATATCTCCCAGTTTTGACAATTGCTCTGCAAAAATTGCATCTCCACTTGTTTCATTAGGATGAAATCTTAAATTTTCTAATAATAAAACTTCACCAGAGTTTAGCGCTGCGACAGCATCTTCTGCCTCCTGACCAACACAGTTAGCCACATATTTGACTTGAACCCCAAGAACATCTGCAACTTTATCTACGATATGTCTTAATGAAAACTCATCCTGAACACCTTTTGGCCTACCCAAATGAGACATTAGGATCGCACTTCCTCCATCTTCCAAAACTTTAATTATTGTGGGTTTTGCAGCTTGAATTCTAGTGTCATCTGTTACTTCAAAATTTTCATTTAAAGGAACATTAAAATCTACTCGAATTAAGGCTTTTTTATTTTCAAAATTAAAATCGTCAATTGTCTTCATGATACTGAATTGGTTTTTCGCAAACGAAAATAATTCTATTTCATTAAAAACATCAAAATCTGATAGAAAAATTACCTGAAATCAAAGGTAATTTTTCACTTTTATCAAATTTTTATAAAAACCCTTTTTTCAATAAAAGAATCATAGTTAAATAATAGGATTACTATCAAACCAAAAAAAGATACAATTTTGATATTTATTTTAAATTGGGATTCTTCATCCAGCTTCATGTTTTTCTTTCTTATTATACTTATTTGTTTCAATATCTTAGAATTAGAATGCGATAAATCTTTGATGCTATTAAAATCATACTTGTCTTGGCAAAATATCCTAATAGTATTTTATGTTAAAAATTATTTCTATATTGTATATACAAAAACACTAAACAACTAACTAATTATGAGTAATTTATCCGCACGAACACCAAAAAAAATTACAGTAATCATAAGTATTATACTTGTTCTTTTAGGCCTTCTAGGTTCGCGTATTCACCCTGTTTTGGCAGAAAATAGTAATTGGCTTGTACTTGCAGGATATGTGCTTCTTCTACTAGGGGTTTATCTAAAAGGGCTGTAATTTTCTGTAAAGGTCAATACCTATCAAAATTCGTTTAACTCTGATTATTTTATAGAAAGGATTTTCTAGTAATATATAGTGACTAATACTTAGTATGAATACATGTCCTAAAGTCAAATAAATACTACATCTTCTAATTACTATATTAATATTTTAGAGGTTGCTCATTTTTTATCAGGTTTTATATCTTATAGATCTGCTTTCTTTTTTAGGTATCCCTTATATTTGCCTATGCTTTTCTCAGAAATTTTAGGCTTAAAACATATCAAAAGCTATTTGACCACTAGCGCTAATCGTCAAAGAATACCTCATGCCCAGCTTTTTGTTGGTCCTAATGGTAGTGGAACATTACCCATGGCTATTGCCTATGCACAGTATGTCTTGTGCCAAAATCAAAATGGAGAAAATACAGATGGTATTGAGGCTTGTAATGTAAAGTTTGATCATCTGGCACATCCCGATTTACATTTTGTATATCCTGTTGCTGTAAACGATAAGGTGAAAAAGCATCCTACATCGGATCAATTTGCAGAGGAGTGGAGACATTTTGTAAATGAAAATCCATACGGAAGTATTTTTGACTGGTATCTTTCTCTTGGAATTGAAAAAAAACAAGGTCAGATTGGAGTTGATGAAGCGCTTGAGATCGTAA
Organism: Aquimarina sp. Aq78; assembly: GCF_900299525.1. Classification (GTDB taxonomy): domain Bacteria; phylum Bacteroidota; class Bacteroidia; order Flavobacteriales; family Flavobacteriaceae; genus Aquimarina. Next base: position 138,871 of record NZ_OMKA01000026.1, read on the forward strand.
AAAAACTTTCGTTAAAAAGTTATGAAGGAGGTTATAAAATAATGTTGATCTGGATGGCTGATAAAATGAATATTGCAGCTTCTAACAAGCTTCTCAAATTAATTGAAGAGCCTCCAGCAAAAACCATTTTTATACTTATCACAGAAGATGAGGAGCAACTTATACAAACTATTAGATCCAGATGTCAGGTATTACATTTTCCTCCTTTAGGAGAACAGGTAATAAAAGAAGCGCTTCGGGAAAAAGAGAATATTTCTGATAGTGATGCTTTAAAAATAGCACATCAGGCTAATGGTGATTATAGTAAAGCTTTACACCTGCTACATCATGATGGTGGTGATGATCAATTTGAAGACTGGTTTATACAATGGGTGCGTACAGCATTTAAAGCCAAAGGAAATAAGTCTGCTGTAAATGACCTAATCACCTGGAGCGAGTCTATTGCTGGCACAGGAAGAGAAACACAAAAAAAATTCCTGAAATATTGCCTGGATTTTTTCAGACAAGCTATGTTACTTAATTATGGCGCAGAAGATTTAGTCTTTCTAGAACCAAATACAAATGGTTTCAAATTAAAAAACTTTGCTCCTTTTGTACACGGTGCCAATATTATGGACATCTGTAATGAGCTTCAGGATGCTGCTTATCATATAGAACGAAATGGTAATGCAAAAATCATCCTCACAGATCTTTCTATAAAACTTACCCGATTATTACATAAAAAAAGTTAATCACGTATAGTTTACTGCCTGTTAATACTTAAGAATAATAAATTAGAAATCAGCATTTTTTAGTCTCAAATCTTATTCTATATTTGATATCCTAAACTAATCTCACATGGATAATTTTATAAATAATATTGTTTCAATAACTATCTTATTATTTCTTCTCATTACTTTTTTGCAATCTGGTATCGATAAAATAATCGATTGGAAAGGAAATCTTAGTTGGTTAAAAGAACATTTTGCGTCTACTTTTATGGGTAATATGGTTCCTCTTCTTTTAACAATTATTTTAATTATTGAAATGATTACGGCTGTATGTTGCGTTATTGGTATGTATTACCTTATTACAGATAATATTACATGTTATGCTGTTTTAGCTATGTTTTTAGCCTGTATAACGCTCTTAATGTTGCTTTTTGGACAAAGAGTAGCAAAAGATTATCAAGGGGCCTTAACAATCACCTGTTACTTTATAGTGGCCATCTTTGGGTTGTATATAGTTTCCTAAAAACAAAAGAGAGCAGTTAATTAACTGCTCTCTTTTGTTTTTAGTATTCATTTCATTCCTAATATGTACATCCACATTTACTTTGTCTACAACCAAAGTCGAATCCTAGCGTGATCATGTGCGATCCTGCTGCAGAGGTAGGTTGTAAAACTTCGTTTACATTAATCTGATATCCATAAGCAACATAAAAATTAGCTTTTTTGATTCCTAACATAGGAGATACAGAAAGCGGTTTAAAATCCTGATCAACCAAAGATCGAAGACTAACTCCTATCCAATAATAATCTTCTCGGTGCATTTTACGAACCTTTAGATTAAGATCAGCAGTAGAACGACCATCTCCAGCAAAGTTTTGGTATAATATAGAAGGCTCTACCTCGATATCACTAAATCTATGATAGAATGTATATCCAGTATACAGATAATAGTTCTGTATTTGAGAAGGTTCTGTTGGATTAAAATCATCAATCTCTTTCTGTAATAAATTCACAGCATTGGCGCTCAAAAAGAAACGACCAATACGATATAATAATCCAATATCAAAATTAGAATCATTTACACTTATATCTGCTAATCCAGGATTAAATGGGTTATCAGGGTCTCCATTATTAAACTTTGAAGTATCAATACCAAATTGAGTAAACTTGTAGCTAATCCCAAATGATAAATATTGATTATTGTATTCATTAAGTGTTAAATGGTGAGCAAAAGATAACTGGATTCCTTTCTGAGTAGTAAATCCATTCTGATCATTAAACAGAATAGCACCTACACCCGAACGGTCTGATATTCTACCATCTATTGATAAGGATTGTGTACCTGGAGAATCCTCGATACTAACCCACTGCTCAAAACCTGAAGCTCTGATCTGCCAACAATCTCCAATACCCGCATATGCCGAGGATATCAAATATGGGTTATCTGCGATATATTGATTTTGTACAGGGGCAAAAAACTCCTGAGCAAAAGTACAATAACTTGCAAATAGGCTAAATATGATAATATACTTCTTCATCTAATATTAAAAATTACAGATCATTAACTTTTCTCTTTCTATACTATCTGGCTTTTATCCACATAGTCTTATAACTTACTAAGGCTCTATATATTATCTATATAATGTAAAGTGGCCTGTAAATTCTCTATTATCTACGTCATTCAGAATTATAGAATACCAATAATCTCCTGATGGAAGTTGTTTTCCTTGATATAAACCATCCCATCCTTGTTGGTCTCCTTTAAATTCTGCTAGCATTCTTCCATATCTATCAAAGACGATTACTTCCATATTTTCAAAGAAGAAAGGATCATCTATATTAGGAGTAATCTGTCTAGGGTACCAGAAACGATCTTCTGCCGTACTATTAGGACTATCCGGTGTAAAGTAGTTAGGAATACGAATATTAATATAAGTTAGATTCTGAACCGTAAGTACCTCACAGCCATCTGCATCAACTACACGTAATACATAATCTGCAGTCTCTCTTATTACAAAAATATTTCCATCTAATTCTGTATAGTCTGAAGGCTCTAATTGATCCAACGTCATTCCATCTTCTAACATCGTAAATGAGAATGCATAGAAAGGAGTGTTTTCAAATGGTCTTCCTCCTGATGCTATGATTTGATATTCATTAGGATCTACTGGGTTATTGGTCATTTGAGCAACTGGTATTGCCAATGGAGTATACTCAAGAATCTCGATTGTATCTACAGTTCTTGTACATCCTTGGAATTCCATAATACCTTCATACTCTCCTGGAACTACCTCAAAATTACCTGTCAAATTCGAATTGTTAGGCGGATTTGGTGTTCCATTTATACCATTCAAAGTATAAATAATACCTAATCCTTGTGACTCTTCGACAATATCAAAACTTACAAGGTATTGCTCTTCACTAGTCATCACAGGATTCGCAGGATCACTATAGTCAAATATAGGACATACTAATTCTGGTACTAGTTCACCAGCAAGGTTAACACCTGGTTCAATATCAATATTAAAGGCTCCCTGACAGTTTGCATTATTTTGCGAATCTCTAATAAATACTGTGGTTGTGCCTCCTGGTAGATTATCAATAAACAAATTCGCAGGATCTGTAACAGCTTGATAATTTACACCATCAATACTCCAGAAATAACTTGGATCTGCTGGATTTGTAGGTGGTAATCCTCCTGTAATGGATAAGGTAGCTGTACCATTCATATCTCCTGCACAATCTTCTGGCGTTGTCGAATTTACAGTAGCCAAAATCGGTGCTGGTTCTATAATTTGAATATCAATAATAGTTCTTGGACAACCATTATCATCTTCTACCTCTACTCGATATGTATCAGCTGGTAAACCTATAAATGTATGTTCATTATCCGGGTTTTCAGATTCATCTTCAATAAAGGTAAACACTGCGGTACCTGCACTATTATATAATGAGAAGTAGTATTGTGGAGTACCTCCAACAGCAGTTACTCGTATAGTACCATCAGTTTCTCCATTACAAGAAATAGGCGTTGCAAAAGCTTCTGCTATAAATTCTGCTGGTTGACGTATCTCAAAAGGTGTCACACTATCTACACAATCTCCACTAGTTACTGTATAATTATAAGTTCCTGCTGGTAAATCACCAAAGAAACTAGTAGTTTGAGTATCCGTGGCTAATGGGCCAGGTAATGTTACAGCATTACCTAAGTAATCCGTACCTGTTACTCTATATCCATAATTACCTAATCCTCCTGTAACACTTGCATCAATAGAACCTGTTGGCTCACCAAAACAAACAATAGACGTATTACTTAAGTCCAGTGTTGTCGCTAACGGAACAGGATCACGTACTGGTATGGTATTAGAAGCCGGAGAAACACATCCATTAACATCCCTAACAAAGAAGTTGTAATCCCCTGCAGGTAAAGTAAATTCATGGACTGTAGGTGAAATATTACCAGCAACAAAAGTAACTCCATCACTACTAAATACATATCCACCAGGAGTTCCTCCTCCTGCCGTAACCGTTATTGGGTTAGGACTAGGAGCAAGACAGGTTATTGGTCCTTGAACCACATCTATCGTCACAGCTGGTGGTGCATTAATAACCACAGGATCCTGAATAATTTCACATGCTAAGTTATCGGTAACCGTAACAATATAGTTACCTGGTTTAAGATCTATCCATTGGAAAGTATCTGTAGTACTTGCAACCGCAGCAGATTGTGAACCATCTGGGAATGTTAACATAAAGAAATATGTCCCTGGTCCCTGACCTCCTGTAGCAGTAGCTGTAATTGTACCGTCCTCACTATCAGAACAAGCTAATAGCGTTGGTGCAATTGCATTTAATCCTAAAGGTGTTGGTGGTTGAATATTAATTGTGCTTGTTACCTCGCAACCTCTGGTATCTCTAACTCTAACAACATAGTCTATTCCCGCTGGCGCTGCGCCAGCATCCAATAAGAAGCCTCCAAACCTTGGATCTGTACCAAATGGCACTAATGGTCCTCCTCCAGCATCTTCTAGTTGATATTGTAAAGCTCCAGTACCTCCACTGGCAACTGCTTCAACAGTAGCATCATCACCTGGTGTACAGGTTTCATCCTGTATTTGATTTACAGTAAGATTAATAACTGGTGGCTGGGTTATGGCAACTGTATTTGTAGGAGTACTACAGAATGGTGTTGCTGTAGCAGTTACTACTACTTCAATATTCCCTGCTTCTAATCCAGTGATTGTATGTGTTCCTGTAGCAGTATTACCTACTCCTGGTGTAACCGTACCCGTTGTTGTATTCGTTGCATTATAACTATATGCTCCAGTATAACCTGTTACCGTTAATACAACAGAACCATCTGGTGGAAGAGTATTGAAACAAGTGATATCATTACCTAAAGCAATTGTTGCTTCAATAGTATCATATACAGGTACATCATATTGTGGCGTAAGAACAGAACATCCTGTGCCAATATCATAAATTTCAAAAATATAACTACCTGGTGTTGGTAATCCCGGAAGGGTAAATGTATTACTTGTAGTAGTAGCTCCTCCTGAAACAACATTATTGTCTGGTGGGATAACACCTGTTGTTTCCACAAAGTTAAATGGACCTACACCTCCTGATATAGTAACTGTAACATCTTGTGTGTTCGTATTACAGTCAATTGCAGGTCCAGCATTTACTGTAGGATTGCTCATTACCGGGAATACAGGTTGTATCACATCAAAATCGGCAACAGCACAGTTATTATCATCAACAACTGTAATTGTATATGTTCCTGCAACTGGTGCAGTAATTTCATATTGAACTCCATTAGCAGGATTACCATCAGAATCTACCACATCGGTTTCTGATCCAGAAGACGAAGGTCCTGTGTATGACACATCATAAGGAGCTGTTCCTCCTGTAATCGTAACTATGATAATTGGAGATACAGGATCATTTGCTCCATTACAAGTATAAGATCCGGGAAGTCCACTTGCGTCAAGAATTGCCGTTGGTCCTCCTACTACTACCTGAATTGCTGGTGCATTAGAACATCCTTTATCAGAAATAGCAACGATATCATAAGTTCCTGCTGGTAAATTCTCAAATAATGGATTTAACTGCAATGGTCTTAGTACTGGTCCTGCTACAATCTCATATTGATATGGCGGATTATCATCTGCCGTTGGATCTAAACTTACTAAAATAGTACCGTCAGTTCCACTAAAACAAGAGACCGGTGTAGGCGTTCCTGAAGGAATTGGATCTAAGAATGTAGGTACAGTGATATTAAAAGTTGCAGGACAACCTCCTGGAGCAGGTGGATTTGGTCCTATTGCACTATCATTAACTTCTACTCTATGATTTCCTGGTGGTACATTACTAAACGTAACATCATTTGCACCTGGTACACCAACTGCCTGAGTTACTCCTGCAATAGGAGTACCTGTTCCAGCATCAACTAAACTAAAAGTCCAATTTCCTGGAGTAGCAGAACCACCACTTACTGTAGCTACTACAGTGGCATCTGAAGCACGACAAGTAGGGTCAGTAAAGGTTGCTGTTACTAATAATTCTGGATAAACCGTTATGTCTTGTGAAGCCGAAGGACAGCCATTCTCATCATATACAAATACTCTATATGTACCTGGAGCGGTAACCGTAAATTCATGAGTATTGTTGTTTACACTTCCTGGCACTTGCGGACCAACAGTAGCAACAGGGGTAACCATATTTAATTGGTATGTTAAATCTCCTGTTCCCGGCGCGGGTACATTACTTGTTGCAGTAACTGTAAATGTATAATTATTATCAAAATTACATGCGTCATCTACAAATAATGGTATAGGGTTTAATGTAGGTGGTGCTGTAACCGCTGGTATAGCTATTTGTGTTGGTACTATACAACCATTAGCATCTTGTACATAAATCACCCAATCTAAACTCGTTGTCGGGTCTAAACTAAAAGTATCTGTAAGTGCAAATACTGCGGGAGTTGCTGGTGGTGGTCCAGGAACAAGTGTTCCTGCTTCAACCGCAAAGTTGTATGGTCCAACTCCTCCGTTAGCTTCCATGGTAACTACTGATAATGGATTGTTACAATCAGGAGTAGATATACTCAAAGGACTTAATGTTAATGGGGCTGGTGCAGAAATTGTAACAACGTTTGAGGTGTCATCACATAATAGTGGTGCCGCAGCTGTCACAACAACTGTTATATCTCCAGCTTCCAAACCAGAAATTGTAATAGGTCCTGTAGCAGTATTTCCAGCTCCTGGCGTTACTGTACCAGTAGTCGCGTTAGTTGCATTATATGTATATGCTCCTGTATATCCAGTAACTGTTAAAGTAACTTCTCCTGCTGTTAAATCATTTACACATGTTATATTGGTCAAAGGCGCTATAGTAGCCTCAATAGTATCATATTCTGGGACATTAAACGAAGGCGTTTGAATCGTACATCCCGTAGCAGTATCAGTAATTTCGAACACATAATTACCAACTCCTGGTAAATTAAATGACGCAATGGTTTGAACTCCTGGTGGGGGATCAACATTACCTGTTCCGGCAGCAACTGTTACAGGTCCTCCTAACGCTCCACTTGTTTCTACAAAATCAAATGGTCCTGTTCCTCCGGTTATAGAAACTGTTACTGGTTGAACATTAGTAACACAATTTATAGGTGTACCTGCAGTTACCGTAGGATCAGTCATTACTGGTAATGGAGCTATTGGTACTGGTGCCAATACAAGTGAACAATTATTACTATCAAAAACAGTAATGTTATATACGCCATCTACCGGCGCATCAATAAGTAATGCAGTTGCCGGTGGTGCTGGTATCGGTGTTGGTACTGGGATTCTTGTTCTTACTACTCCATCTGGTTGTGTAACCGTTACAAAATAATCTGGTCCTGTTCCTGTAGTAGCATCAATAGTAATTGCTATTGTTCCTGGGCTTACTGTATTGCCTGCGCCACAAGTTAATGGATCCTGGGCAGTTGCAGTTGCAATAATTACACTTGGGTTGTCTATAATATAGTCCTGATCAGCTGTACACAATACAGACAATGCTCCGTTTGCTTCTGTTGCTGTAACACGTACTGTATAGGTACCTGCACCAAGTCCTGTAAATTGAGGGCTCGTTTGTGGAACTACTACGATAGGTGCAATAATTTCATATTGATATGTAGCTGTAAGATCTTCGGTAGCTGGATCAAGTACTGCATTAACAACTCCATCTGTATCACCATTACACGTTACACTTGTATTAGGCTGTGCTAATAATACAGGTAATGTAGGTGCTTCTATACTCACCGGTGCCGTAAATGAACACCCTGGTGCTACCCCTCTACCGTCATCTGTTATCTCAACAATATAACTACCCGGGGCAACATTAAAAAATACGCCGGTAGCGGCTCCTGTTACATTTCCGGTAGGAGCACCACCAGAATCTTGTAATACATATGTTGCTGTTCCTTGTATTGTTCCTGAGGTTGTTGTTGTAGTGATTGTTCCTGTTGCATTCGTACAATCAGGTGCCACTGTAAACGCTGCACTAATCTGTAATGGTCCATACACATCAACAGGAGTAGTTACCGTACAACCTGATTCATCGGTAACCCCAATAGTATATGTTCCTGGTGTCGAAACCGTAAATTCATGATTATTATTATCAATACTTCCGACAACCGCGGTACCACCATCTATTTGATACGTTAACGTTCCTAATCCTGTAGCTTGAATACGTATCACATTACTATTGTCATAGGCACAATCATCTATAAAGTTAGCTGAAACTATTGTTGGAAGCGGGTTCGCTACTGTTGTAACTGTAACAGGGCCAAAAGTACACCCATTATCATCTATAACAAATATATGTTGTACCTGTCCATTTGTACTACCCAAATCAATTACATTACTTAGTAATGGAAAATCTGCTAATAACGTTGGTGTAGTTACCGGAGCTCCAAAACCATCATCGGCTATTAGTGCATATTGATATCCATCAGCTGTTGGAGGGATAGCAAATGGTGTACCTCCATTGGTATTCATAATAACCTGAGCATTCGTACCACAGCCATTAGCTGGAGTTTGATTAGTTGCTGTTGAAGTTATTGGAACTGGAAGATCAATAGTAAAATCGTATCTCGCCGGACACATTGTACCATCAACTTCTTGTACAGTTACATAATATTGACCAGGTGGTATATTATTAATCGTAACCGGAACATTTGGTACTGCCGGACTTGGAGTAGTGTTATCAGAACCTGTATATGCAGCACCTAAGCTTACATTAGTAAAGGCGTTAAACACTTCCCAAGATATTTCTGTTACCGTAGGATCATATGCCGAAACATCAAATGTAACACTTCCATCATCTAAAGCTGGTGTTTCATTACAACTTACATCCGTAACTACATCATTTATAATACTCGGTTCTGATGGTGGTGCTATAGCAGGAACCATTTCTTGATATAAACAGTTCGTCGCATTATCTCTTACTTCTAAAATATAGGTTCTGTTAAAATTCAATCCGCTATACGTATGATCTCTGATCGGCGTATTTGCATCAACAGCAGTCGCTCCTCCAACACTATCATCTAATGGCACAAAATCTCCCAGTCCTGGAGATGGCTCTCCAACAATTCTAATATCAAATCCTGGTGGTGGATTTGCTGGTGGATTAATACCTGAACCTCCTTGTACATCGATTTCAAATGTTACTCCTCCAGGACATGTTGCAGAAACTGTAATGTTCTGTACTAAGTCATTTGGTGGAGAGAAAATGTTAAAAGGACCAAAAGGACCATTATCTGTACATCCATTCGTATCAGTTACAAAAATAAAGTACTGACCAAAATCCAAACCTTCAAATCTTACAGTAGTTCCTGTAGTTACAGGGTTTGGAGTTGTAGCAGCAGTAGTCGCAGGAACTAATGGTAGTACTGCAAAATTCGCTGCAGTAACCAAAGTATAGGTATAGTTTGCTGTACCTCCTGCTATTTCAAAATCAATAGCTCCTAAATCTGTTATTACAACAGAACCTCCACAAGTAACTGGAGTCTCTGTTCTGCTTACCTCGGTAATAAGATCTGGTTGATTAACATCTACACTACTAGGAGTAGGACATCCTCTAACGCCTCTAACCGTAAAATTATATGTAGCAGCAGTCAAATTTGGAAATGAAATTTCTGTACCAACAATCGTAACAAAAGTTCCCGTATTCTGAAAATCTATTTCATATGGTCCCTCTGTTCCTGTTACTCCAATTACTGCCGTTCCTGTATCTCCATTACAACTTAAAGTTACCGGAGGATTAGAAATGGTAGGTGCAACAGGGTCTGTAACTGTAAATGGTGCTGTAGTAAAGGTACACCCTCTATCATCGGTCACTCTAAACACATAAGATCCTGCGGTACCATTTGTATAATTTGCAAATGGTGTTGTAGCATTGGTCAAGTGGTCAGCAAATGCTCCACCATCTATAGAAACCGCTATGTCATAAGGCGTATACCCTCCATTAACCGCAAATGAGAATTCTGCAGGAACTGGATTACCTAAGGCATCACAAGTATTATCTGCAACTTGAGTTACTACCAATTCTACTGCTGGCGCAATAGTTTGTGTTGGTAGTACTACAGGACAGCCATTACTATCTGTAATTGTAATTATATAATCTCCAGGTAAGGTTAAATCAGGAGTTGTAGTAAACGTAGTCAATGCTCCAACATTGGTATCTGGTATAACCACTACACCACTTCTGGTTACATTATACGTATAATCTGGAGTACCAGAATCAGTACCATCAATATCGATAGTAAAGCTCACTGTGCCATCATCTAAACAGAAATCAGAACTAGCATTAACACTTGCATCTAATTGTGGTAATTGATTGATATCAAATGTTTGTGGTGCAGATGGACAACCTGCTCCATCTGTAACAATAATTTCATATCCGGTTGCATTAGGTACATTATCATACGACTGATTAACAGGTCGGCTCGCACCTAGTGGTGTCCCTCCTGAATCATTTAATACGTATGTATATCCTGCCCCACTACCTCCTGCAACTGCACTAATGGTAACTGTATTGGTATCAGCCGCACAGTCCTGAACTACTGGATCTATGGTAAATGTAATAGGATCTGGTTGGGTAATCGTTACCGTAGTTGTAGCTTGACAATTAGGTGGTGAACCTCCCACCAGATTTGAATCTGTTACAATAATGGTATATACTCCATCCTCTAAAGAACCAACATTTACCGGAGTAACTCCTACTCCTGCACCTCCTGGAACCACGATAGGACCAGTAATAGTATATGTAAAGTTAGCACTATTACCAACAGTAAATGAAAGTGCTCCATCACTACCTCCGATACAAGTCGTAGGGCTAGTTTCAACTGCATTAGTAATCTGTATTTCAGGAACTAGTTCCTGTCTATAATCTTCATCATAAGAACACTGATTATCTCCTCTTGTAGCAGTAAAAGTATAGGTTACTGCTCTGTTTAACACAAATACTCCTGTTGTAGCATTACCAGATACTGGTGCTGGAACAACACTATATGTATATGTTGGTCCTACAGGAACACCAGTTGCTGTTACCTCAATAGTTTGCGCAGAACAGTCTGAATCTCCTGTTACAAAAGTAATATCGGTAACCTCTAAAAGTGGATCTATTGTAATTGGGAAAGACTCAACACAATCATCCGTAGCTTGATTTCTAATATATACGGTATATGATCCATCGGTAGCAAAATCAATTTCAAAAGGGATTGCTGCCACTGTAGTAAATGGACCAGCTGGATTTAGACTCCATTCATAAGTACCTGAACCACCTGCGATGGCTGTTATCTGAGCCTGAGCACCAGGTGTCGCAGTACAACTTAATAATCTGAAATCATCATTTATAGTAGCTGTAATTGCAGCCGGAGGAGTTAATGATATCGGACCTAATGCTAAATCACAATTAAATCTATCACGTATTATAACATTATGAGGTACCGTAGGATCAACTCCATTAAATGTATGAGATACATCACTTGTTGGACCGAATGTTATCGCTCCATCTAAAATATAAGTAAAAGGACCTTCTCCAGCGGTAGCATTAACAGTTATTCCTCCATTATCTGCCGGACAGGCAGGATCTATTCCAACAAGGTTTCCTGCTAGTGCTTCATATGCATTGACAGTTATAGTATTTGATAATGCCGTACAGCCTAATCCATCTACTACTTCTATCTGATAAGTTCCCGGAGTTGTAATTCCTGTTATAGGATTAGGTATTCCTGCTTGAGGAGCTGTTCCTACTAAATTAAAGGTATAAGCTCCATCCCCTCCAGTAGGAGTAAACGAAATGCTAGCGCCTGAATTACAATCTATATCTTTGTCTAAATTAGCCGTAATTGTTAATTCTGGGTTTATTGTAAAGTTCACTGTATTAGAAGTACATGTACTTCCTGTATTAGTAACTGTTACTGTATGCGCTCCTGGAGTAAGATTAGGAATCTCAAATGTGTTTACAGGTGCGCCTAAAAATACAACTGCCACTGGAGCACCACCATCTAAACTATAGGTAAAAGGACCGACAGGTGCTGGAACTCCTAAAGTAATAGTAATTCTCTGTGTAGCTGGGTCAGCAGGAGTATAACATGCATCTCCCCCAGTAGCCACTGGAACAATACTAGGTGCAGTTGTAAACGGTACAATCACCTGCTGATTAATTTCACAAGCTGTTGTAGGATCACTTCCATCACGTGCAAAAACAGTATACGTTCCTGATGCTAAAGGACCAAACACATTACCCGACTGATACGGTGTAATTATTGCAACACCTGCAGCATCTCGTAATTGATATTCGTAACCTCCTCGTCCTCCTGTAACATTTACAGTAATAAAACCTGTTGGATCACCACAATCTGCAGCATCTATGCCAAAAGGATCAAAACTAAATGGATTTGTTGGTTCTGTAATATCAACTGTAGTCGTTGTAGAACAATTTACAGATGGTGCAGAAAGGCTTGTATCTGTAACTGTAATCGTATAAGTACCTGCAGATAGTGAACCAATCGTTACAGGAGTTACTCCTGCTCCTGCTCCTGCTGGAACAACTGTAGGACCAGTAACTGTATATGTATAAGCAGCACTATTACCAACAGTGAAAGATAATATACCATCACTCGCTCCAACACAATTTACAGGTTTATCCTGCGAAGCGCTTGTAATTTGTATTTCAGGAACTGTAGTTCCTGTAAAACTTTCGGTATTTACACATTGATTATCACTTCTTCTTGCAGTAACCGTATAAAGTACTCCATTAGTAAACGTATATGCTGTAGTAGTGCTAAATGCTGTTGTACCTGTAGCACCAGTTCCTGTAGCAGGGTCTGGTGTAATACTATATTCATAAAATGCCGGTAAAGTAAGAGCCGGAGATGCTGAAACTACAACATCAACCGTTTGATTAGAACAATTCTGATCTCCAGGAGTGATGGTTACACTATCAACTTCTAATATTGGATCTATAGTAATTGGGAAAGGTGTCAAACAATCATCGGTAGCCTGGTTTCTAATATATAATGTATAAGCGCCATCGGTGGCAAAATCAATTTCAAAAGGTATTGCTCCCACTGCTGTAAAAGGGCCTGCAGGATTCAAACTCCACTCATAAGTTCCCGAACCACCTGTAATAGAAGTTACCTGAGCTTGAGCACCAGGAGTTGCTGTACAACTCAATAGCCTGAAATCATCATTTATTGTAGCTGTAATACTAGCTGGTGTTGTAAAGGTCACATCTGGAGTAACTGTAAAATCACAACCAAATCCATCCTGAACAGTAACGGTATGTGATACCGATGGATCTACATTATTAAAAGTTTCAGTAGTATTAGCAGAAGGCCCAATAGTTACTTCTCCCGCTGTTCCTTGATCCAGAATATAGGTAAAAGGTCCTGTCGATCCTGCACCAATAGTCACTTGAATAGAACCACTATCTGCATTACAAGAAGGATTAATAGCCGTAGCAGTTGCTGTAATTGCTGTATAAGGGCTTACATCAACACTACCAGCCGCTATAGTACAACTATTATCAAGATCATCAACAAATACTGGGTAATTACCAGCGGCATTTGCTCTAAATTGATAAGTCGTTCCTGTTATCGGTGCCAATACAGTACCCAAGAAATCTGCCTGATTATTAAATGCAAAATTACCCGAACCTCCTGTTACTGTAACTTCATAAATCGCAATAAATAGATGAGGGTCATAGTCAGGAAGATTAATGTCATTTTGAAAGTTTGGATTACAATGTAAATCTTCAACAAGTCTTATTGTAGCCGAAAATGCTGCAGGATCATTTATTGTAACTACAAAAACCTCAGAGCAGCTACCATCGGCAGATAATACCTGTACATTATAAGTATCAGGGTTAAGTCCAGTAAATGTGTGGTTTGGAACCGTTGTAGGTCCCTCTGTATCATTAAAAGCCGTTGTAGTACTATTAATAATATATCTGTAATTAGCTTGGGAATCATCAACTGTTATTTCAATACTTCCTTGATCTCCAGGACATGTAGGAGAAGTCGGAGTAACTGTTTCTCTTGCATCCAACTCATCTAAAAAGATAGTTTCCTGAAAAACACAAGCTGTAGGTAAACCTCCAACTTGACGAACATTAACAGTGTATGTTCCTACTTCTGTTAATCCTGAAAATTCTGCTGAAGCCTGATATCCAATTACTGTATTTGTTATAGGAGTAGTTAATTGATACTCATATTGAAGAGAAGAGTTTTGAACTCGTATTGTACCTGGTGAACCACAAATGATTTGTCGTATAACTGCAAGATCAGGATCAAAATTATTCTGAAATACATTAAAGTAAAAAGGGATGGTACAATTAGCATCAAAAGTAGCCAAAATTCTATATTCTCCTGCTTCTGTAATGGTATAATCGGTAGGTGCAATAGTTGGATTAGGGTTTGTAGGAGACGGTGGAGGTATAACTGCCGTAAATTGAGTTACCCAATTACTATCAGGGCAATCGGGATTCCCATCACCATCTGTGTCGATAAAAGGAGTAGGACAATTAGGATCTCTAATTACTCCTATACAATCGGGATCAGCAGGATCTAAACGCTGCCAAACAATTTGGGTAGCAGAAGTAAATTCTGAATCTATATTTAAAGTAGTACCACTACCACAAAGAAAAATTTCAGGTAACTTTTCATCATTAATTGCACAAATTCTATCCGTACTACCATTCACATTAGGATTGGTGGCTGATGGTAAACCATCTGCAATATTTATGAGAGGATTTACAATGGTATTAAAAGCACCAACATCAAAAGTTTGTTGAGAATCCTGACAGCCAGGAGCTCCGGTTTCTGTAACTATGTACGTTCCTCCCACAGTAACCGTTATGGTTTGACTATTAGGAAAAGTAGCTGTTGGGTCCTCTACATGTGTCCAGTTATAATTGGTAAAACCTGCACCCGCAGTAAGGTCTAAAGAACCTGTACAAATAAATGCTGGTTGAGCAGTAGTAAAACAAATACCATCATTAACCAAAACGTTGGACGAACCTGCAATATCAGATCCACATGCATCTTGTTCTAAAATACTTTGCTCGCCACTTTGTGTAATACCAGAATCAACTCCGGTATAAGTAGAAATAGCTATATTACTAATTTGATTAGAACATGCATCTCGTAAATCGGCACAGGTAGCTACCACACTAACTCCAAAACGGACAGTGTGAACTCCTCCATTACGAACGACCAAAGGATCGGCTATGGTAATATCAATTTGTCGGTTTGTACCATTAGGAGTAGCAACGATTCCCGGGTTACTAGTAGTTATACTACCCAATGTAAAATCAACATTATCAGGAAGTACATCCCTAATACTTGCTGCAGTAATAGCCTCATTACCTTGATTCTCTATTGTGAGTTCATAAAACAACTGATCTGCAAAATTTACAGGATCACCTGTAATATCAATACCATTATTATCTAACACTCGCTTGGTAACCGTAAGTTCGGGTTCGATAACTTCTATTTGAAACGAACTAAAAAATACACTATAGGCATCACCCGAAGAAGTCGTAAAAAAAGTAGCTGAGGTTGTATTGCCGGGAGGAGTATTTGGTATAACAGTATTGCCAGGATTAGGGATATTAAAAATATCTGCATCAAATCCTAAAGTATTACGCGAATGTGGTTCCCGAATAGGTGGATCACCAGGAATAGGTGCTACAGCAGCATTTCCATAACCCCCATCTACAGATATCGAACTATCAAAAAAGTTACCATTAGGGTTAGCAGGAGTAGTGAAGATGTTTTGTCTTACACCATCAGGTCTTTGGATCTGGAATATATCACCAGCAAATGGTCTATCTCCCTCTAGTGTTGCAACCGAATATCGTGCACGTACTGGTAGTGGTGCAGGTAGCGTCTGGAAACCTGTATAAGTAAAGCTTTTTAAACATCCCGGGGTAGCTGGATTACAAGGCTGGTTATTTAAAAATCCACTTCGTGTACTCATAAATTTTGCAGACAAATTTGGATCTTCATAAACTACAACTAATACCCATCCACTTGATATACCATTAGAACCAAAGCCAGAAAAACCTGAAGAAAACTCAGTAGATGCTCGCATATCTGCAATAGTATATGTCCCACTTGGATCTGCAATCCCTTGTAGAAGACTTGTTACATCTGCATAACATACATACTGAATATCTGTTTCTGCGTCATTACCAGCAACCGTTGGGTATCCATCATAAATAACCGTTGTTTGTGCTGGCGTAATCGTGGTATACCCTGCTTGACTCTGATGCCTAATTTTAATAGTCCTAAAATCTGGTCGAGTATCAGGCACAGGTAAATTATCGTATATTACATCTCCAGATCCATCCGTTGCAAAATAAGAAGCTGCCCAATATAATCCTGCATATGCAATTTCTTCACAATCAAAAGGGCCATTTAATTGCAAATCTGCAGAACTCGAACTAAATGTGCTTGGATCACCATCTATATCAATATAGCCAAAAAATCTCTGGTTATTAGAAGCGTTTCCATTATAGCTATCATTGGGTGTAAAACCACTTTGATTTAGTCCTGTAATTGCATTTCCAATAATTTTAAGTTCACCGTTAATTCTTAATGTACTCCCTGGAACTTCTTGAAAAGGTACTGGTATAGGGTTAACCTGAGCTAATAGTTGAATGCCTATCATTAAAAAAACCAAAACGATAGCAGATTTCAGTCGAAGTTTCATAAGCCGTGGGGTGTTTGGGTATTTAGTCATCATAATCTCTTTCTTACATTATTGAATTTTCAATATATAAAGATCTCCATCATACGAATTGTTTACGTTAGAAAATAAACTTTGTTTAGCTTCATCAAGATTGTCATGTCTCTTTAAGTAAACGTATATATAGTTGTCTTTGGGGTTCCTGAAATATTGAGGCTCTAATCCTTGAGATCGTAGCTTCGCCATTCCTCTTTCAAAGTAATTTTCTCTTTTGAAAATATTAGTAATCAGATAATATCCATTTTCAATATTATGTCCTCCGATATATGATAGACTCTCTGTTAAAACGGTATCATCCTTAACTGTATCCTTGATAAGTCGAGTTTCTTGTAATAGCTTTTTATAGGATTCTACTCTACTCTTGGCAATGTGCAATATCCACATATCACCAAAGTATCTGTTATCAATATTATTTAAATACTTTTCTGTCGCCTCATCCCTGTTTGTGTAACTTTCTATAGCTACATACTGGAATTGATTTTCTGGGTTAAGTATTATTTTAGAATCATTGAATCCTAAATCTTTTAAAGTGCCTGAGAATTTATCAGCATATGTTCCTCCCTTAAATACATTACCTATTAAGTAATATCCTTCTGGGTATCCAGGTATATATTTGGTTGCAATTTGAGCTTCTGGTCTCGTTGTTTCTGCAAATTTCACAAACCTATTTTTAGCTGTTAATCTTTTAGAACTAGCAGGATCTGCTTCTCTTTTAGCTTCATCGGCATCATCATTCATACTAACAAGTGATTCTAAAAGCTTGCTAAATTCACGTTTATCCACATTTAAGTTGGTAGTTAGTAATGAATCTCTACGAGCAAATATCTTACTTGTGATTCGACTACTATTATCCAATTCTTTCTTAATTTCATCCAACCCTTCTTCGTTTGCAGTTGTTGTTGCTTTTGCTGCTTCTTGTTTTAATCTTTCTGCCTCTGCTAGACGAGCTGCTTCTGCCGCTGCCTCATCTGCCAATCTCTTCTCTTCTGCTAAACGAGCTGCTTCTGCTGCTGCCTCATCTGCCAGTCTCTTCTCTTCTGCCAAACGAGCTGCTTCTGCTGCCTCATCTGCCAGTCTCTTCTCTTCTGCTAAACGAGCTGCTTCTGCTGCCTCATCTGCCAGTCTCTTCTCTTCTGCCAAACGAGCTGCTTCTGCTGCCTCATCTGCCAGTCTCTTCTCTTCTGCTAAACGAGCTGCTTCTGCCGCTGCCTCATCTGCCAATCTCTTCTCTTCTGCTAAACGAGCCGCTTCTGCTGCTGCCTCATCTGCCAGTCTCTTCTCTTCTGCCAAACGAGCCGCTTCTGCCGCTGCCTCATCTGCCAGTCTTTTCTCTTCTGCCAAACGAGCCGCTTCTGCCGCTGCCTCATCTGCCAGTCTTTTCTCTTCTGCTAAACGAGCTGCTTCTGCCGCTGCCTCATCTGCCAGTCTTTTCTCTTCTGCCAAACGAGCTGCTTCTGCCGCTGCCTCATCTGCCAGTCTTTTCTCTTCTGCCAAACGAGCCGCTTCTGCTGCTGCCTCATCTGCCAGTCTTTTCTCTTCTGCTAAACGAGCCGCTTCTGCTGCTTCATCTGCTATCTTTTGCTCTGCAACTTCACGTTCTAATTGTTTTTGGGCAGCTAGACGTTCTTCTTCTACTTTTTGCTCTGTAACCTCACGTTCTAATTGTTTTTGGGCAGCTAGACGTTCTTCTTCTGCTTTTTGCTCTGCAACCTCACGTTCCAACTCTTTTTGGGCAGCTAGACGTTCTTGTTCTGCTGCTTCTGCTTCACGTGCCGCTTCTTCAGTAGCTATTCTTTCTTCTTCTGATTTTTGTTCAGCAACCTCTCGTTCTATTTGTCTTTGAGCAGCTAGACGTTCTTCTTCTGCTTTTTGTTCTGCTGTCTCACGTTCTATCCGTCTCTGTGCAGCTAGACGTTCTTCTTCTGCTTTTTGCTCTGCTGTCTCACGATCTATTCGTCTCTGAGCAGCTAGACGTTCTTCTTCTGCCTTTTGCTCTGCTGTCTCACGATCAATCTGTCTCTGAGCAGCTAGGCGTTCTTCTTCTGCTTTTTTGTTAAGTAGTTTTACTTCTTCTGCACGTTGTAATTCTAATTCTCTGGCAGCTTTGGCTTCTTTTTCTCTAGCTTCTGCTATTGATTTTTCAAGCTCACTCATAGCTTTTTGATCCTGGCTTCGAGAATCTCCTTGTTCCTCTTGTAGTTCTCTTATTAATTTATTCTGTTCAAGAATTTCTTTCTTAAGTCTTCTAATCTCAGAATCTCTTTCTTCATAGGCCTTTTGAGTACTTGATTTTGTTCTACTACCTCTTCTTCTTCTCGGCCTTTCTTTTTCAAAATTATATGCTAAACCTACCTCATGAGTCGCTCCAAAATTACTGGTATCTCCAAACCCGGTTTCGTAGGTGTATCCAACCGAAATATTCGATGTGATATTACCACCAATACCTAATGAGGCTCCATAAAAACTATTATATCCTGCTTGAGCCCAACCTAGTGCTGGTAATTCAACAATAACATTACCCCCATATCTAAGATTTGAATCTGCACCCGAATCGGGTAACATATTGGCATATACCATTCCTCGTATTAGCTTATCTGATCTTCTTTCTAAACTGGTGGTATACATAACATGACCTGTAAAAGCCATATTGTCTGTTAATAGTTCACTACCTGTTATATTATAAGCAACAAGATTTGACACAGAAACTCCCACATCAAATTCTGCATAATTAAAGTTAACACCAGGAGTTAATTGAAAAACAGAACTGTTTTCATAGTTAAGAATAACAGGATCACTTACTTCTACTCCGTTATTTAAAACAATACTTGTCGCCGAATCAATATTAGATTTAATTCCGCTTTGCGAAAAGCCGAGATTTAAACCAAAAGTGAAGTTCATATCTCTATTTAATTCGATATTATATGCAAAGTTGGCTATACCACCAAAATACCTGTAAATACCTTCATTTTGTTGATGCAAACCGATAGAAACTCCTATTTTTTCATCAAAATTTGATGTATAGTTAATTAAGTATGTCTGGGGATTGTCATTAAATGAAGCCCATTGTGTTTTATTATAAACGTTAATAGATTTTTTGTTTTCGCGAACTAAAGAGAAAGTAGGATTAAAATAAAAACGGTTATATTTTACTAGGGTATGAGTAGGAATATCGGTTGGAAGAATGCCATAAGTAGTCGTGCTTTCATCCTGTCCTCTAAGAAGGTTAAAGGATATACAAATGATTATTAATAGTAATTTTCTGGCCATAAAATTATCTCATTACCGTTATCGAACCTTTTCTGACTACGGAATTATTTTTTGTTATTATATAATAATAAAATGGGTCTTGACCCGATGATTTCGAATTCTCTCTGGGCCAGTTATTCTGATAACTTGGTGTTGTAAAATCTACCTGACCTCGTGCATTATAAATCGTAACTTCTACTTCTTGTTGATTAAACAAACTTGGAGGAAGTAACCAATTATCATTAATACCATCACTATTAGGTGTAACTACATTGGGAATAATCTCTGAAGATCCTGCAACATCTGAAATATTAAGTATCTCTGAATCTATAACACAATCCAACAATGTAATCCTAACAAAATAATCTCCGATGGTATCTATTTCTATAGAATTTGTACCCTGACCACTTATAACGGTAGAACCATCTACCAAAGACTGATTCTCTCCGTCTACTACAATAAACCATTCATAAGCATAATTGCTGCTTTGAGGAACACTTAAAGTAGAGGTTTCTCCAAATGGAATAAAAGCAGGAGAAGCTTCTATAACAACAACATCTGATAAAAACTCAACCGTTAAATCATTTGACCGAGCTGTAGGAAATGTAGTGCTTCGTAAAGTAGCCTCTAAGGCATAAACCTCTCCTATATTAGTCGCCGTTACTGTAAAAGTAGTCTCTGTAACACCTGTAGATTGAGTGCCTAAAAACCATTCAAAATCAAATAAAGAATACTGATCCGGGATGATAGGAACTTCTAATCCCGTCGAAGTAATACCAAATAATGTCTCTAATCCCAAGGTACCTGTATCTGCATCACAGTCTAACAAAGTAGAAATCTGAGTCTTAAATCCTACAGGCTCAAAAACCTCTGTGATAGCCTGAAGGGTATCCATACAAGCATCATTAGCAAATACATCTGCATGATAAACTCCTGGATTGGTAACATCAAGAGACAAAGCTCCCGATGTCGTAATCGGAAGCGGACCCTTTATGCTTATACCATTCCTAAACCATTCTACCGTACTACCAGCAGAAGGTGCATTTGTCTCTATAGACAACGTTAACACTGGTTGGGTCGGTAATAACATAATCTGGGATGGAGGTTTAGTTGTAATGTCTGAGCCCAAATTAATAACCTCCACGGGGGGGGTAGTAATTATATTACATGTTGGAGTTCCAGTAACATTAACTGTATAAAAACCTGCAAAATTACTTTCTGGCAAAATCTCGGAAGGACCATCAAACTCCGGAATCAAAACTCCGTCCTTAAACCATTCATAAGTGAAACCTGCATCGGTAACACTGGTTGATAAAATCTTAACATCACTGGGGCAAAAAGATTGTGGTGAAGGCTCATTGATTCGTACTGTTGTAGAATTAAAGTCAATTACTTGCACTTCGGCACTATCAAAATTGAAAACTGCATTACAGCTTCCAAAATTTACCTGAACTTTATATTTTCCAATTTGTGATACATTTTCAAGCGTATTACCAGATTCACCCGGAATCACAACAAAATTATTGGTTCCTGTAGCATCAAAAGACCAAATGTATTCTGGAAAATCTCCTGGTAAAGCTGTCAACGTCGCCGATTCTCCAACACACAATGCTACTGTGTTAGCTTCAATATTTGCTCCGGTTAATGTGACTCCTTGAGAGAAATCAAAATAATAAATAGGAATATTTTCTTGTACCGCACTTAAAATAGTACTTGCCGGTACATTCACACGTAAACTATAATTTTCTCCTGCTAAATCTGTAGGAATAGCAAAAGAAGGAAATTCAATATCACCACCGGGAGGAATCGCTATAGGTGTTGTAAATCGAGTTAAAATTCTGGTGGTATCATTAGAAAAAACTCCATTTTCATCAGATAATTCTAAAACAAATTCTGTACCTGTTGTAAATAAAATATTTGCCTTAGCTATGGCTCCTCGATTGGGGCCGTTTTGATTTACACAGAGTTTCGTAGTAGTCGATCCAGTAGTAGAAGTAAATAAAGGAGCACTAATATCCTGAGCGTTGGCTTTCAAAGAAGAAAATAGAAAGCCTGTCACTATAGCAATTAATGATATGAGGTTAAGTTTTTTTTTCATGATATCACACTTATGATTAAGGTGAATATACTATATTAACTTCGCGATTTGGGGCGCTTGTTAATAATATTGTTAATATATTTTTTACCAAGACATAAAATTATAAATTAAATGTTTATATCAAACTAAAATTTAACTTTTTTTTGTAATAATTTTCTGACCTTTTATTACTTGTCCAATTTTAACTGAAGCAAATACGATCTCGAAAAACATTTCAATATACATAAAAATTTGTTAATCAATGTCTTGAGCTAACGTAAAAAATCATTTCATGCCTGTAAAAAAGGTTCAAATCTCCCCTGTTTTTATTAAAAAAACGGAAGTATATGGTAAAAAAAACATACTATTTGCACGTTTTTGGGCGTATTTTCTTTACGTTAAATGTTCTAAAAAAGGTAATTTTTCTCGATAAAGTGTAAAAAATAGCATTAAGTTTTTGGTCCTTGAAAAATGATATTATATAAAAATTAAGAGAAGATTTACACATAAAAACTCATCCTGTTTTTAAGTTGTTTTTTCTTTAAATCGGTTTTTTTCCTGAAGAAAAATTTCCGAAAAACGTTCTAAGAAATTCTCTCTTTATTGGTAGAAATTTTACGAATTTATCACCGTAAATCATAAAATCACCCTATTACTGTTATAGAAAATTTTCTGACTATGCAATTGTTTTTGGTTATTATAATAATAAAGTGCATCCTCATATTATTAGACCAAATTCTCCCTGGGTCAGTACGATCAATTTTTGAAAATCAAAATATTATTCTTGTACTGTATTTAAACCAGAACTTGCCTGTACATTCGTTCCTAAATTATAGTTCTCTCTTCTTGAATCCGAGGTTATAATTAAAAGAAGGAAATCCGATGTCATATTCAAAAAAGATAAAATATGTTTTCCGATTTTTAAAGCATTAACAGGTAGTATTATAGACATATAATAACAATGTTTTTTTAGTTTTAGGTTTTAAGATTATTTCTTCAAATCTATAGATGAATTTACCTTCAAGAAATCATAAAATATTAGTTATTTGCTATATAAAAATTCTTAATCATTTGATAATCAGTCATTTAGTTTATTGTAGAATATTCCTGTAACACACTCATAATTAATGTATTATCCATAAAATAGTAGATAAAAAATAGTGTTTATCAAATAAGGCGAAAGTTATTTTGGTAAATGTGTTTTACAAGTAGCACACCTTTAGGAAATCCAATATGATTGTAACCATAAACCTAACGAATTCACAGCTCGATATGATATAAAGATTAATATTAGTCATTAAAAAACCCTCATTAAATATTCAATGAGGGTTACAAAAATATTTTAAAGAAAACTACTCCTTTGTTTCGGTAGTTGTTGTATCTCCTCCATTTAATTCTTTAAGAATCTTATCTGTAATGTTTAATTCCTCTTTACCATAAAGTATATTACTAGTCTCTGTGTCTCCATAGATATAAGTATATCCATTTTTCTTACCATAATCCTCTATAAAGCTCTTCACCTTACCTATAATAGAATCTATCTCTACTTGACTTCCTTGTTGGATCTCTTGCATTTTGGCTTGCTGCTCTCTTTGTAAGCCTTGTTGCTTAACCATCAATTCCTGTTCTTTCTTTTCTCTATTGGCAGCAGACATAGATTTCATAATGTTTTTGTACCCTTCTACTTCAATCTGAAATTGCTTTGCCTTTTCTTCAAGTTCAGCCCGTACTTCATTATTACGCTTTGTCCATTTTTCTTGTGCCACTTTCATTTCTTTATAATCAGAAACAACTTTGGTATTATTTACATAACCCGTTTTTTCTATTTGTTGATTACAAGAAGCCAAAATTAATAATGCGCTTGCAACCCATACTATTTTTTTCATTTTTCAAAAATTTAGTTCTGAGCAAAAATATCAAAGTTCGTGCGATGTTATTCATTATATAGTCGTAAAAAACTATATATAAGAAAAAACAATCATTTTACATGTTGTAATATAAAAAAACTATTAAAAACGAATAAAAATAAGCCGTTTTAAGCTCTTTTTAAAAAAAAGGGGTGTAAATAGATATGGTTTGTTCTAAAAAGAGAAAAAAAGCATCTAAAAACAAAAATTAGTCGTTTTTAAGAATGTAAATGTGCGAAGAATACTCACCAGATCGTTTTGCTTTAAGATTAGAACGTAATCCAATCCAAAAAGCATTTAAAAAGTTCATTTTACCACTTTTGTACTTTTCGGATAAAAGTGACACATAAAATGAATCAAACTTCATAGGAAGTATTTTTTCCAATTTTAAATTTTCTTCTTCAAAAAGTTTTTGGATAGAAGTTTTAGAAAAATGCCAAAGGTGTCTGGGCACATCATATGCTGCCCAAAACGAATTATATTGTTTTGCATCATATGACTTAAAATTTGGTACGGCTATAATCACAAATCCATTTGGTTTTAAAAGACGTCTTAATTCTCTAATTTGAAGTTGCAAATCTGGTATATGCTCTAAAACATGCCACATCGTAATAACATCAAAACTTTTCGAATCCAAATTAGCCGTTTCGGGTTTTAAATCAATTCCTTTTTGTTTTGCTAGTTCTTTTGCTTGATTATTTGGTTCTACTCCTTCGATTCTCCAGCCTTTATTTTTTGCTGCACTTAAAAAATCTCCTGTACCTGCTCCAATATCCAAAAGTACACCTCGTTGTTGATTTAACTTAGAAATAAGTTTAACCTTTTTGTTTAAAGAATAGGTTTTAACTAAGTGGTATAGTTTTTCAAAAAGAGATCGTTTGGAATCTGTATGAGAAATATAATCTTCACTCTCGTAATATTTACCCAATTCTTTTTCATTAGGTTTCGGAGAGGTAACCAACATATCATATTCTTTATCATAAAGCAACTGAAACTTTTCTCCAGAAACCGTATAATCTTTACATTCGATAAAAAAATCTAAGGTTTTTTGTGTATTCATTTATGTAGATAGAAAAATTTAAAATAATGGTTCTATTTTTATGTTGTTTTTTATATCAATTAAAAACGATCGCATTTTATTATAAAACAAAGATCTTGTAGAAAGACAATTATCACCATTAGAATCTACAATGATAATTTTTACAAAAGTTTCAGCATCTCCTATTTCATTTTCAGCATCTTCTTTGTTCGATTTATTTATTAAATCACTAACCAAATTTGATCTTACTTCTCTATCCACATCAAAACTTATTTTGATATTAAATTCCGCATCAAAATTATCGAACAGTTTTACATCAAAATTGGATAGGTTTTGATCCTTTGTTAAGCCAAACTGTTTTCGCAATGAACGTTTCGCTTCTTCTGGATACATATTGGGTTTAAAAAGAAATGATTCTTCATTAAACACATTCTCTGTTTCAATTCTAAAATTATCAATCTGTCTTACCTTGTGTGTAGTGATACACGAATAAAACAAGAATAAAGCAAAAAACAGTATAAAAGAGTTTTTCATTATTTGTTTTTTAAAATTAGAATGTCTTACGACAAAAAATGTTCCACGTGGAACTATTCTTTAGATCTGTCATAAATTTCAACTCCCAAAAGTTCACTTAACTCATTAGCCTTCTTATAGGCCTTCCCATATTTTTCTGTTTTATAAAGTGTAAAATTCTTGTTTCCCGAAAAAAAACGAATTACAATTTTACTATGTCTTTCTTTTGTTCCAATTGCACTAACAGCACCCCACTCATTATCTAAACTAAAAGAAGTTGTAAAAATGGAAATATAATCAGGATATTCTAAATCGAGTTTTGTTTCAAAAATAGGGAATCCAAAAAGCGAAAAAAGTTTTTGATTATTAAAATCTCTATTGATTTTATAAGAAACAGAATATCCAAATACTCCTAAAGATAAAAGTAAAAAGATCAATCTGGATAAAAGTGGTTCCTCTGTATAAAAAAGAAAGGCAATAGCAATTACTAAAATCAGAATAGAAAGAATTCTTCCTTTTACAGGTTTTTCTTGTTCACAAAGCACACTATTCATCACCTACCCATATAAACCAAAAGTACAGAAATATCACTTGGCGATACTCCGCTAATTCGTGATGCTTGAGAAACGGTTGCTGGTTTTATTTTAGACATTTTCTCTCTTGCTTCAAAAGACAAAGATTTCAATTTTGTATAGTCAAAATTCTTAGGGATTTTTACATCCTCGAGTCTGTTTAGTTTATCTGCATTATTTTTTTCTTTTTCTATATAGCCCGAATATTTAACCTGAATCTCTGTTTGTTCTAAAACCTCTTTATCCAAATCATTCTCCTCTATATATGTAGAAACTTTCTCAAAATGTTTTATATCATCCAAAGTAATCTGTGGTCGAGAAAATAATTTAAATAGTTTCCCGCTCTGATTAATAGGTGAAGTTTTCTTTTCTTCTAAAACAGGATTTGCTTCTTCTGGAGTAACACTCGTATCCTTAAAAAACTGAACAAAGGCACTTGCCTTCTTTTCCTTCTCTTCCATTCTTTTCATTCGTTCATCTGAAGCTAAACCAATCTCATGAGATTTTGGTGTTAGTCTAAAATCTGCATTATCTTGTCTTAATAAAGTTCTATACTCTGCACGAGAAGTAAACATTCGATATGGTTCTTCTGTACCTTTAGTTATAAGATCATCTATTAAAACACCGATATAAGCTTCGCTCCTTTTAAGAATAAAAGATTCTTTTTCTTTCACTTTTAGCGCGGCATTTATTCCTGCCATTAATCCTTGAGAAGCTGCTTCTTCATATCCAGTTGTTCCATTAATTTGCCCCGCAAAAAATAACCCAGAAATCAATTTCGTTTCTAAGGTGTGTGTTAATTGTGTTGGAGGAAAATAATCATATTCTATAGCATATCCTGGTCTAAAAAACTTTACATTTTCAAAACCTACTACAGATTTCAAAGCTTTAAATTGAACATCCTCTGGTAAGGATGTAGAAAATCCGTTTACATAAACTTCTACCGTATTCCACCCTTCGGGTTCTACAAACAATTGATGTCTTTCTTTATCTGCAAATCTATTAATCTTATCCTCTATAGATGGACAATATCTTGGTCCAATACTTTTAATTCTACCATTAAACATTGGAGAACGATCAAAGCCTTCTCGTAACAAATCATGAACCTCTAAAGAAGTATATGTCATATGACATGATCTCTGTTTGGTGAGCGGTTTTGTTACATCTGTATAGCAAAATTTCTCAGGATTATCATCTCCTGGTTGTTCAATCATTTTAGAATAATCCAAAGATCTTCCATCCACTCTAGGAGGTGTTCCTGTTTTCATTCTTCCAGCATCAAAACCAAAATCAATCAATTGTTCTGTTATACCGGTTGCAGCTTTTTCGCCAGCTCTACCTCCGCCAAATTGTTTTTCTCCAATATGGATTAATCCATTCAAAAATGTTCCGTTAGTCAACACAACAGTCTTTGCTTTTATCTCAATTCCTAAAGACGTTTGTACTCCTTTTATTTCTCCGTTTTCAACCAAAAGTCCGCTCACCATTTCCTGGTAAAAATCCAAATTAGGAGTTTGCTCTAACAGCAACCTCCATTCTTCTGCAAAACGCATTCTGTCACTTTGAACCCTTGGGCTCCACATTGCAGGTCCTTTTGATTTATTCAACATTTTAAATTGTATGGCAGTACGATCACTCACTATTCCACTATACCCACCAAGTGCATCAATCTCTCTTACAATTTGCCCTTTTGCAATTCCACCCATAGCCGGGTTACAACTCATTTGAGCAATGTTCTGCAAATTCATTGTAATAAGTAAAGTGCTACAACCTAAATTGGCAGCTGACGCTGCCGCTTCACTTCCTGCATGGCCTGCTCCAACTACTATTACATCATACTCCGTATCAAACATAATTTCTATACAATTGTTCCACGTGGAACATAAATTTATTAATCAAAAATAATTGTTCCACGTGGAACAATTATTACTTTATACATTATCATAATGCACTAATGTTCCACGTGGAACATTAGTAATTTTTCTTCTTCTTTTTGTCTCATAAGACTTTCGTCTATATCAGACTTATCCTTATATCCACAAAAATGTAGTACCCCATGTATCAAAACACGTCTCATTTCCTCCTCCTCAGAAACCATAAATTCATTAGCATTATCCTTTACTCTTTCCGCAGAAATAAATATATCACCATTTAATTGGTTACCTATTGTATTGTCAAAACTTATGACATCCGTAAATGTGTCGTGATCCAAAAAGTCCTGATTTATTTTAAGCAAGTATTTATCATCACACAAGATGAAATTAATCTCTCCTTCTGACTTATTTTCTGATAATATAACTGCATTAATCCAAGAAGATAACGCGGCTTCGTTGGGTAGTTTTATGTTCGTTTCGTAAAAAAAATTAATCATTATCTTTCTTAAAATACTCTTGTACCTTTTGTTTATAATTTTGCCGCAAAGGTAATACTTGTCTATTTAATATTTCAGTAGTATTAAAATATTGTTTTGCCTTTTCTAATTGCTGTCTATTTTGATTACCAAACTGTACTTGATTTGTTTTGCTTTCCCTTTTTTCTTCCTCACCTTGTTCCAAAGTGGCATCCTCCAATTTAAGCAACTCATGTTTTAAATTGAGCATCTTAGATAATGTCCTTTCGTTAAATCCTTTTTCCAAAAGTTCTTGCTCTACCTGTTCCATTTTACGCAACAAGCTACTCCCAATCTTATTTCCTTTTCCTTCTTTCTTAATCTTATCTTGTAGTGCATTTCTAAGTTGTTGCTGTTGTTTGTATATTTCATACAATTCCCCATTCATATCCTCCTTCTGCATCTGTGACTCACCTTCTCCATTTTTACCATCACCATTCTTTTTGTTCCCTTCTTTACCTCCTTTTTGGTTTCCTTGTTTACCACCACCTTTACTATTCTTGCCCTGTTTTTCTCCTTGCTTATTTCCCTCTTGTTCTCCTTTTTTATCACCTTTCTTTTTTCCTTTTTCAGCACCCTCTTCCATCTTCTTATTTAACTCATCCTGTTTCTTTATAATATCTGGTAACTGAAATTCATTAGAACCACTCTTGCCTTTACTCCCTGAAGCAGACATGCTGTTTTGCATCTGGTCCAAAGTTCTACTCAATAAATATGCTAAATCATTTGATCCAGTAACAGTGTACTGTTGATTGGCCGAACCCTGGACAACTTGATTCTCTGCTAACCTTTCTAATGATTTATCTATATTAAACTCTATGTCTGTAAGTTTTTGTGTTACCACTTCTGTTATTTGTGGTGTTCGTAATGCTAAGGCATAAAGGCTGTCATCTATATGTATGAAGTTCTCTCTTAATATACTTTGCTTTCTAAGTTTGGATGAATAGCTGGGATTATTAATATCTATACCCTTAAACTTTTTCATTAAACCTTCTTGTCCTATAGAAAAATCAACAAGGTTATCCAAAATCTGTCTTAACATCTCCATGTCTTCTTGCTGTTGTTCTCCACCGGCCATTTGCATTTGCATCATCATACCATTACTCATCTGCTTCATTTTCTGAGCTGCACTTTTTTGGTTTTTCTTAGCATCCGATTTATTTTCCTTCTCTAGGTTTTCACTTGCCTTTTGCTGTTCTTTTTTTATCTCATTCTCATCCTCCTTTTTCTGATCCAAGCTCATTGGCTTTTTTAAATCCTTATTTTCCTCTCTAAGTTTATCCATTTCCTTTTGGAAATTTTCAAACTCTTTATTTAATTCTTCTTGCTTTTCTTTTGTGTTTTCCTCCTCATTTTTCTCAGATAACTCTTCTTGTCTTTTGGATAAATCTTCAAGCTCTTTAACCAGTTTTTCATGTTTCTCTATCACATAATATCGCTTGGTTAATTCTAAAAGTTGTTCTAGGTTTTTCTTTAGATTCTTATTTTCCTTACCTAACTCTTCCAGTTTTTTTGTTAACTCTTCCTTTTGAATTTTATCTGCCAAACGTTCAATTTCTTCAAGAAGTTTTTCGTTCTTTTTTAACTTTTCTTCGTTCCTTTCTAGTCTTTCTTTTAGCGCATCTTTAAAAGGTTCTTCTTTTTCTTTATTCTCTAACTGCTCAAGATTATCTTTCAATTTTTTAGAAAAATCCTGCATCATTTTCTCCTGTTCTTTTTGCCTTTTTAAGAAATCTTCCAACTTCTTCTTGTCATTAAAATCTAGATTTTTTTTCTCTTTTTGAGTTTTACTTAAGCTTTTTAATTCTTGTTCTTGTTCCTTAAACTTATCTAATGATTTGTTCAATCCGGATATCGCCTCATTTTGTTTTTTTAATAATGTATCTTCTCTTTCTTCTTTTGTGAGTTGCCTGAAATTAAATACTTGACTTTTTGTGCTCTTATAATTATGAATAACATCATTATCAAAAACCTCAAAATAAAACTCATAATTAAGTCCTTCTATCAAATCAATTCCAGCAGGAAAAGCATAAATAAATTCATCAAATACAGCTTTACTAATTGCTATATTCTTAATCTTAATATTAGATGCGTTCTCCTGATCATAATATACCAGTCGAAGTTTACTTAGACCATAGTCATCACTTACTCTACCAAAAAAATAAATAGTTTGATTGTCGACCGAATCTTTTTCAGATTTTAGATTTAACTCTGGATACTGATCCCTAATCACATTAAGGTTAAACGCCAAATTATCGTGATCTTTTACATTCTGATTGGATGTCGTGATCTGATAATCCATATTAGAATACACCTTTTTATGATAAGAAAAATCCGTTCCGTTCTTTGCTAATGGGATAACAGAATCCTTGGTCTTTAATTCTACCCTGTCTGTATTTCTTGTATAAACTATCCAATCCACTTTTGTTCCTTCTGGGATAGTTGCATTGCCCGAACTTTTTAAAACTTCATCACGTTTTTTAGTATAACCAGGATAGTCCAATTTCATTTCAAAATTAAGTAAAGCAGGAATAGGAACCACAGATAAACGATGCGGAATAGAATTTACCTCGTTAGCACTTATAACAAATTCTAAAGATTCTTTTGGTTGAATAAACCTATATTCAAACTCACCCAAGCCTACATTTTTTAAAAAATATACTTCATCGTTATATGTAATTGTAGCATTATCCGGTACTATATCTCCAGCAGTTCTCACTTTAAGTATGAAATCTTTATTTTCAAAAGCATTCAAATCCTTGTTAATTATAAAAAATTGAAATGGTGCCGGTGGTTCATAAGCTACTTCATAATTGACAACTCTTTTATAACTATCAGAAATCCAACCGGTCTTATTAAAAACAAACAATAGTAGGAATATAGCTACAGGAATTGCTGCGTATTTGAGGTATTTAGCATTCTTTTTAAAGTTGATAGCCAGCTTAAAGGGAATTGGTTTTAGCTCACTTGATTTTTGTTCAATACCCGCAAGCAACAAAGCAGATGAGTTTTCATTTTCACTCAGTTGTAATAAGTTTAAAAGTCTGTCACTTACCTCAGGAAAATGATTTCCAATTATCTCCGATGCTTTTTCATAATCTATTCCTTTTGTAAGCTTAAACAACTTTGCAATTGGCACCAATATAAACTTAATAAATAAGCCAAACTCAACAGCTATAAATAGCCAAAACAATATTGTTCTTCCTAACCTACTAAGCCACAAAAAATTCTCAATTAGTAACGTCATTAAAAAATACAAAACACCTATTGCAAAAAAAAGTATAATACCCTTTATGAGTTCGTTGATATAATATTTTCTTGTAAACTGTTCTAATTTACTTTTTATGAACTGAAAATTATCCATATTTTAAACCTTCCTTTTTCATTAACCACTAAATCTACAATTTTATTTTTAATAGAATTGTTATATTTATGATAATTCAACCCTCTAGAACATAAGTTGTTATGAAAGATCTTAAATATATTTGTGCATACACAATACCTTTTATGGCTATTATTGGTATCTGGTTACAAGGAATTTACACTTACCTAACTCCTATATATGCTTTTGGTTTAATTCCTATATTAGAATTATTTACAGATTCATCTATCAAAAACGTAGACAATAATGACAAAATATTACAATCAAAAAAAAAGATATTTGATTGGATGCTTTATGTCAATCTTCCCATTGTTTATGGTGTTTTACTCTTTGCTATTATCACTTGTACTACATCAAATCTAGATACGTATGAAGTAGTCGGTATTATTATTTCCTTAGGAATCGTATTAGGATCAAATGGTATAAATGTAGGACATGAGTTAGGACATCGATTTACCAAAGAGCGTTATATTGGTAAAGCACTTCTCCTACCATCTTTATATATGCATTTTTATATAGAACATAATTTTGGTCACCACAATATGGTTGCAACAAAAGAAGATCCTGCCACCGCACGATACAATCAGCCTGTATATTCTTTTTGGATAACTTCAACTATCCGACAATACATTAGCGCTTGGAAAATACAATTCAAATTATTAAAACAAAACAATCTAGGATTCTTCTCTATAAAAAATGATATGCTCTGGTATTTTTTAATCACCCTTTCATATCTTATGATACTTACATATTTCTTTGATCTTTATGGGTTGCTAATTGTAGTTTTAAGCGGAATAACAGGATTCTTATTACTTGAAACTATAAATTATATTGAGCATTATGGTTTGATGAGAATAAAAAATTCTTCTGGTCGCTATGAACGTGTGAGAGAAATTCATTCCTGGAACTCGAACCATACCTTAGGCAGAATTATGTTATATGAATTAACACGACATAGTGATCATCATCATAGAGCGTCAAAAAAATATCAGATTCTGGATCATTATGATAACAGTCCTCAATTACCTTTTGGTTATCCAACATCCATGGTGTTATCACTACTTCCTCCCCTATGGTTTTTTATTATGAATAAACATGTTCCACGTGAAATGAAAAGTATTTAAAAAGGTAATAAGAAATTAAACGGTTATACCACAAAATCATTTCCATAGCATATTTAAGATTGTATCTTTGCCTTTTATTTGTATGACTTTTTAAAGTTAAAAAAACACAATCATGACAAAAGACATTAGGGTACGATTTGCACCAAGTCCCACCGGACCCTTACATATAGGAGGTGTGAGAACCGCATTATTTAATTATCTTTTTGCCAAGCAACACAATGGAACCTTTGTTCTTAGAATAGAAGATACCGATCAAAACAGATATGTTCCCGGAGCCGAAGAATATATTAAAGAAGCATTGGATTGGTGTAGTATACCATTTGATGAAGGGCCAGGAAAAGATGGAGGGTTTGGTCCATATAAACAAAGTGAACGTAAACATTTATACAAACAATATGCTGATCAATTGATAAAAGATGGTCATGCCTATTACGCTTTTGATACTACTGAAGCTCTTGATAGTCACAGAAAAAATCACGAAGCTAATGGTAAAACATTTATATATAATTGGCATAATAGAGAAAAACTTACCAATTCTTTATCCTTGTCTGAGAATGAAGTAACAGCAAAAATCGATTCTGGTGAGTCTTATGTAATTAGATTTAAATCTCCTAAAGATGAAACTTTACATCTTACAGATGAAATTCGGGGAGATATGAAGATTGACACCAATATTCTTGACGACAAAATCTTATTCAAGAGTGATGGGATGCCTACTTATCATCTTGCAAATATTGTAGATGATCACTTAATGAAAATTACACATGTAATTCGAGGAGAAGAATGGTTACCATCTTTAGCTCTTCATGTTCTTTTGTATCGTTCATTTGGTTGGGAGGCACCAATTTTTGCTCATTTACCATTAATTCTAAAACCAGTGGGTAAAGGAAAACTTAGTAAAAGAGATGGGGATAAAATGGGATTCCCAGTATTTCCTTTGCAATGGATAGATCCTAAAAATCAAAATATTTCTTCAGGATATCGTGAAGATGGATACCTACCAGAAGCCGTTGTTAACATGCTTGCTTTTTTAGGGTGGAATCCCGGTACAGAACAAGAATTATTTTCTCTACAAGAATTGATTCAGGAATTTGATCTGAAAAGAGTTAATAAAGCTGGTGCCAAATTTGATCCAGAAAAAACCAAATGGTTCCAACAGCAGCAGCTGCAAAAAATGGATAATTCCCTACTCTCTCAACAATTTGAAACTATTCTATCTGAAAAAAATATTTCTACAACCTTAGATCTAAATCTTGTTGTAAATGCAATAAAAGAACGAGCGACATTTACTAAAGATCTCTGGAGCCTTAGTCATTTTTATTTCTTATCACCTAGTGAATATGATGAGAAAGCCATTAAAAAAGCATGGAAAGAAGATACGCCACGTTTAATGCACGAATTAACAAGAATACTAAATGACATTTCGGATTTTTCTGAAAGCAATGTTTCAACCACTGTAAAAGGATGGATTACGGGAAAAGAAATTGGTTTTGGTAAAATCATGATGCCACTACGTATAGCTTTAGTCGGTTCACTACAAGGGCCTGATGTGTTTCAAATCGCATCAATGATTGGTAAAAAAGAAACTATTAGGAGAATAGAAAACGCCATCGAAAAAAATTAGCATCACTAGTATTAAAAATTAAGAAGACCATTGTTTAGTTAAACAATGGTCTTTTGTTTACAAAAGTTTGTAACATTTCCTTCATATTCTACACTTATTAAGTATAAGATCTTTAGAACTATTTTGTCATGGGAAAACAATATAAGGTTATACGCGTATCAGAAAATTGGTCTGCAGAAAAGCTTAGAAAAAAAATAGAAAATACAATGAATGAGTTTTCTAAACAAGGTTGGGACGTTGTAGACGTATCTTTTTTAGCTAATACTTATGTTGCTATGATAACTCTTTCAAAATAACAATCAATCATTTGCTATTTATTAGTACATTGATTTACAGAAAAACTTTTAACTCTTAATATATAAAACAATGGGACTATTTTTAATTCCAATAGTAATCTTCGGATTTATCATTCTGCTTTCAGGGATATTTACCGTAAAACAACAAACTTCTGCAGTTGTCGAACGTTTTGGTAAGTTTTTGAGTATCAGAAACTCGGGATTACATTTTAAAATTCCGATTTTTGATAGAATCGCTGGGCGAATCAATCTAAAAATCCAACAGCTTGATGTTCTTGTCGAAACCAAAACAAAAGATGATGTATTTGTACGTCTTAAAATCTCTGTTCAATTTCAGGTAATTAAAGAAAAAGTATACGATGCTTTTTATAAATTAGAAAATCCACATGATCAAATTACATCTTATGTTTTTGATGTGGTTCGTGCCGAAGTACCAAAAATGAAACTGGATGATGTTTTTGAACGTAAAGATGATATTGCTATAGCAGTAAAACAAGAACTTAATGAAGCAATGGTAAATTATGGATACGATATCATTAAAACCCTGGTAACCGATATTGATCCGGATATGCAAGTTAAAGAAGCGATGAACAGGATTAATGCTGCCGAACGTGAAAAAGTTGCGGCAGAATATGAAGCTGAAGCTGAAAGAATAAAAATTGTAGCAAAAGCACGTGCTGAAGCTGAAAGTAAAAGATTGCAAGGACAAGGTATTGCAGATCAACGTAGAGAAATTGCCAGAGGTCTAGAAGAAAGTGTTGACGTTTTAAACAATGTAGGTATTAATTCTCAGGAAGCTTCTGCTCTAATTGTAGTAACACAGCATTATGATACTTTACAATCTATTGGAGAAGAAACTAACAGTAATTTAATTTTACTTCCAAATTCTCCACAAGCTGGAAGCGATATGTTAAATAACATGATTGCATCATTTACGGCTTCAAATCAAATTGGAGAAGAAATGAAAAAACAAAATGCCAAAAAAGGTCTTGGCAAAAAGTCAGATAAAAATTAATAAAAATGTAATTTCTATTGCCAAACCCGATCAGATTTTATGATCGGGTTTATTTTTTCACTAAAGATTAAAAATTACTACTATTTTTACCAAAAACTTAAAATAACACGTTTTTATATAACCAATGCATAAAAGTGATACGATTATATTACTATTTTTTTTTCCTCTCTTATATCATTTTATATTAAGTTGTTTTTAATAAGAAAAATTAATGATTTCTTAAAAACTATAAAAATTACTTATACCACAAAAAATTCTTATCTTTATGGAAAATTGTCCCCCATGAAAAATTACTTATTTATTTTCCTTCTTATTTCCGGAAGTGTTTTTTGTCAAAACATGACTACACTAAAAGAATTTGCATTGCGAGATGCAAAAGCTACTTCTAAAGCATCAATGGATAGAAATTTAAGTACAATACTCAAATATACTCATCCAGAAGTTTACAAAGCTTATGGAGAAAAACAACTAATGGATACTATGGACGAAATTTATAGAACCATGGATGCTCAAAAAATAAAAATCCTTAGTTCTGAAGTAGACGAAGTAACAGAGATAAAAAAAGAAAACAAAGAATATCATTGCTTAGTTAAAAACACTGTAAAAATGGATTTTAATGGTAGGTTAATTACCTTAAAAAGTTCATTATTTGGTTTTTATAATAGAAAAAAATCTCAATGGTATTTTGTAGAGTCTAATAAACTTCTTGACGATCCTCAAACTAAAGAGCTCTTTCCTAATTTTAAGACAGATATCGAAATTCCTTTAGATGAGCATATTGCAGATAATTAAAAATCAAAAAAACTCATAGACACAGAAATATTTTCTGTATCTATAAGTTCTCCCTTTATATATCATAGTTAGAGGCAACTTCTTTGGCCTCTAATTGTAATAATTCATTTTTATCATCAAGAGCTTTAGTAATAAAATCTTTTGCTAATTGATCGGGTTGATTTCCTTTATTTTTAAGAATTACACCCAAAGCAATCATAGTAGCAATACGGGTTCCTGCTTTTTTTACAGCCGTATCATAAAGTGGTACAAGCTCCTCTATTTCTACAGTTTTAGCCGCTTCTATAATTTTAGTTTTAAGCACTTCTCTTTTAGCATCTGGCACATTTGTATACTTCTTCCCTGCTCTTTTTATTTCTTCGATTGCAGGTATTTCATTTTGCTTATTCTGAGGTTTGTTTTGATTATTTTGATGTGTCGAAACCGGTTTTACTTTTGCCCATGTATCTCGTAAACCAACAGTTTTGTTAAATACCAAAGCATCAGGTTTACTATCAATATCCACATTAAAATACCCTAATCTTTGAAACTGAAACTGCTCTAATAGTTTAACATCTTTTAAGTTAGGTTCTACATAACCTGTTATTATTTTTAAAGAATCTGGATTTAAAAACTCAATAAAATCTTTATCCTTATGACCGTCTGGTGCCTCATCATTAAACAATCGATCATAAATCCTAATCTCTGAAGAAATTGCATGTGCTATCGATACCCAATGTAATGTACCTTTTACATTACGTTTTGATTCTTCGGTACCACTTCCCGACTTACTTTTTGGATCATATGTACATTGGATTTCTGTAATATTTCCTTCGGCATCTTTTATCACACGTTCTCCTTTGATGATATATGCATTTTTAAGCCGTACTTCTTTCCCTAAAGTCAATCTAAAGAACTTTCTACCTGCCTCTTCTTTAAAATCTTCTCTTTCGATATACAATTCGCCAGAAAAGGGTACTTTTCTAGAACCTGCAGCTTCATCTTCTGGGTTATTTTCTGCTTCTAACCATTCTTCTTCTCCTTTTGGATAATTCATTATAACGAGCTTAACTGGATCCAAAACAGCCATTACTCTTGATGCCGTTTTATTAAGATCTTCTCGTACACAGAACTCTAATAATGATACATCAATTACGTTTTCGCGTTTTGCAACGCCAACAGTTTCAACAAATTTTCGTATTGATGTTGGAGTATATCCACGTCTTCTTAATGCCGAAATTGTAGGCATTCTAGGATCATCCCATCCAGATACTACTCCTTCTTCTACTAACTTGAGTAACTTACGCTTACTCATAATTGTATAGCTTAGATTAAGCCTTGCAAATTCCCTTTGTTTTGGTCGTATATTAGTACTGTATATCTGATCAAGAAACCAGTCATATAATTTTCTATGAGGTTTAAATTCTAAAGAACATAAAGAATGTGAGATACTTTCTATATAATCACTTTCGCCATGTGTCCAATCATACATTGGGTAAATACACCAATCATCCCCAGTTCTATGATGAGATTTTTTTAATATTCTATACATCAAAGGATCTCTCATTAACATATTTGGGTCTGCCATATCGATCTTAGCTCTCACTACATGCTCGCCTTCATCAAACTTACCTTCTTTCATTTTCTGAAACAGCTGTAAATTCTCTTCAACAGAACGATCTCTGTATGGGCTATTACTTCCTGGTTCTACAGTAGTTCCTTTTTGAGAAGCAATGGTTTCTGCAGATTGAGAATCTACATAAGCCTTCCCACCCTTAATGAGTTGAACAGTCCAATCGTATAATTGCTGAAAATAGTCAGACGAGTAACATTCTTTATCCCATTGATATCCCAACCACGTTATATCTTCTTTAATTGCATCTACATATTCCTGTTCTTCTTTGGCAGGATTAGTATCATCAAAACGTAGGTTTACCGGTGCATTATACCTAAGACCAAGACCAAAACTAATACCTATTGCTTTAGTATGTCCTATATGCAAGTATCCATTGGGTTCTGGAGGGAAACGAAAACGTAAATTTTCTGTACTCATACCGGTTGTAAGGTCCTCCTCTACAATATGCTCTATAAAATTAAGCGATTTTTTTTCTTCTGACATCTGTAATCTAATAAAACACAAAACTACAAATTCTAATGCTGCCTTGCTATTGTATAAAAATCTTTAATACAATTATTTTATTATTACCAAAATTCATTAGAAAAGGGGTGTTCTCCCTGCTTAAATCATAAAGATTCTTTTTACATTTGCTTAAAAACCCCGTGGGATTAATAAAGTTGAAAAATATCAAGGTTTATGCCTATCATGGATGCCTTGTCGAGGAGAAAAAAATAGGATCCGATTACAGAGTGGATCTAAAGATTAAGGCCGATCTATCAAAGTCTGCAATATCTGATCGTTTAGCAGAAACTGTAGATTATGTTCATCTTAATCATATTGTAAAAGAAGAAATGGCTATTCGTTCTAAATTGTTAGAACATGCTGCAGAGCGAATTTTAGTTCGTATATTAGATGAATTACCATTGATTGATAAAGTTATTGTAGATGTTTCAAAAATTAATCCACCTATTGGCGGAAATGTAGAAATGGTTACTATTACAAGGAGCAAAAACCGATAACAATAGTGTTAAAATTATATAAAACGCTTTTTATTGTAAAATCATTTAAGAAGTAATCATAAATTTTTTTACATTTGCCTTCCAATCAAAAATTGGGTGTCGTGGCCGAGTGGCTAGGCAGTGGTCTGCAACACCATCTACAGCGGTTCGAATCCGCTCGACACCTCAAAAATCCTGTACTTATGTGCAGGATTTTTTATTTAAACCTGGATTCTGGTGTTATTTTTTCAATCTCGTCTTGGATTCGTTTCTCCATAGTATCCGGCAAAACACCTTTTAAAATAAGAAATACACCAAACACAATCATAACAATACTAATGATCCTTTTGATCATGTAGGTTCTTTTTGGCGTTAATTTTCTCTTTAATCTTTTTGCTAGTAACATTTTAAAGAAATCAATAAAAAGATAAGTACCTATAACCATTGTAAAAAAACGTAGAATTCTATTCGTATTCATGTCTAATTGTGGTCCTATAACAATGATAACACTTAACCAAAATCCTAATACTCCAATATTTATAAAATTGAGTAAAAACCCTTTTATAAACAACATAAGATAGTTGTGTTTATTGATAATCTCTACTGAAGTATCTCTAAGTTTATTATAGTTTTTTCTTTCCTGAATAAAAGAAATTACACCATAAGTAGACAATAACATCCCGCCAAATATAAATAAGGCAGGATCATCTTTTATTTTTTCTAAAATCTGATTGGTACTAAAATATGCGATAAGAATAAATACTATATCTGCAAAGATAACTCCTAAGTCTACAGCCAAAGCAGCTCTAAACCCTTTAATAGCCGCTGTTTCCAGAAGTACAAAAAAAACGGGTCCAATCAAAAAGGCTAATAAAAAACCTAATGGTATAGCTGCTTGAGCATCTTGAAGCATAGGGTCTAAGCGTATTTATTACAAAGTTAAAAAACTACTTAGTTAACTTCAACAATTTTTCCACCTAAAAATTTTTTGGTATCCTTTTGTTTTGGATCTCCATAAATTCTAATAGTTCCTCCTGCATTAGTTTTTGCTTTAATATAATCTTTAGCATTTACTTCTGCCACTCCTCCTGCACTAATTTTTACTTGTGTTCTTTCTGTTTCGAGTTCACTACCAAAATACTTTCCTCCAGAATTAATAACAATTTCCTGTTCTTTAGATATACCTTCTAAGTGCACCTCTCCACCAGTAACCGCTTTAATAAATAATGTTTCAGTTTCAGTTTTTGCTTGTATAACTGCTCCTTCTTGAGCTCTTAAATCAAGTTTATTTCTATTAAGAACATCTTTTACTTCTACCGTTGATCCTTCATTAGCATCAATTTTTCTAAGTTCTTCATAATGAACCAAAACTTCGGTATTGCTTTTATCCCATAGATTATCCAAAGACATTCTAATTTTTAGAATAAGACCTTCTTGAATAATTTCTACATCGTATCTTTTATAACCAGTGACTATAACTTTATGTTTATCACTTTTAACAAGAGTTACCTTTATTTTATCAAAAACTTTTACTTCTGTAAAATAATCTAGATTTTTGGTTTTAACGTCTTCTTGTGCTTGTCCTAATGCGACTAATAAAAACACAAAAAGAAATATTAATTTTTTCATCGCCCTACTTTTAAGATTTATATTTCAATTTTGATCTTACATAAAACAAACGACACTAATTTTTTGATTATTCTATTTCTTCCTTATTTCCTAACAAGGTGAAATCTAAGTGTCTTTTTATAAGATCAGCATTTTTTACTTTTACATATACCTCATCTCCTAATTGGTATACTTTTTTAGTTTGTTCTCCTATAATGGCATATTCATCTTGATCAAAAACATAGTGATCATCATTCATGTCTCTAAGACGAATCATACCTTCACATTTATTATTAATGATTTCTACATAAATTCCCCATTCTGTAACTCCAGAGATGACTCCCAAAAACTGTTCATCCTCATGATCTTTCATAAACTTTATCTGCATAAACTTTATAGAGTCACGCTCTGCACTAGCAGCCAGATTCTCCATACTGCTACTATGATTACATTTTTCTTCATATTCATCTTCTGCAACAGATTTTCCTTTATCTAAATAATGTTGTAACAAACGGTGTGCCATAACATCTGGATATCTTCGTATTGGAGAGGTAAAATGTGAATAATAATCAAACGCTAATCCATAATGACCAATATTATGAGTAGTATATTCTGCCTTACTCATACTGCGTATAGCTAAAGTATCAACTAAATTTTGTTCTTTTTTACCTTGAACATCCTTTAATAATCCGTTTAACGATTTTGTAGTAGTTTTTCGATCTCTAAGATCTAATTTATATCCAAATCTTCCAATAATATTTTGTAGTGCTGCTAATTTTTCATCATTAGGTTCATCATGTACACGATAAATAAATGTTTTTTTAGGATTTTGCTTTCCTATGAACTCTGCGACCTTTTTGTTAGCTAATAACATAAACTCTTCAATAAGTTTATTAGCGTCTTTAGAAGTCTTAAAAAACACTCCTACGGGTTCGCTATTTTCGTTTAGACTAAATTTCACTTCTACTTTATCAAAAGAAATAGCTCCCTCACCCATTCGTTTACCTCGCATAATTTTAGCAAGTTCATCTAATTTGAGTACTGCATCAGCTATTTTTTGATCAGCTTTATATTCTTTTCTGGTAAGTGAGATCTCAGCAGGAATTACATTTTCGCGAGTTTCTATAATATGCTGTGCTTCTTCGTATGCAAATCTAGCATCAGAATAGGTTGCTGTTCTTCCAAACCATTGATTTTTAATTTCTGCTTTATCATTTAATTCAAACACTGCAGAAAATGTATATTTCTCTTCATTTGGTCTTAAAGAACAGGCATTATTAGATAAAACCTCTGGTAACATAGGCACTACTCTATCTACCAAATATACAGATGTGGCTCTTTCATAAGCTTCATCATCGAGTATTGTTCCTGGTTTAACATAGTGTGATACATCTGCAATATGAATTCCGATTTCATAATTGCCATTTTCTAAAACCTGAAATGATAATGCATCATCAAAATCTTTAGCATCTTTAGGATCAATAGTAA
The DNA here is from genome assembly GCF_900299525.1 of Aquimarina sp. Aq78. Taxonomy (GTDB): domain Bacteria; phylum Bacteroidota; class Bacteroidia; order Flavobacteriales; family Flavobacteriaceae; genus Aquimarina. The sequence goes on from NZ_OMKA01000026.1 coordinate 181,552, forward strand.
ACGTAAGAATTTTTCTCATATCCCTACGATTCTTGATCTCAGACTCCTGAATAGATGTATCTAAAGTGTTTGCATAATCTTCGACTTCTTCAGGAAACTCATAAGGTAAACCATACTGAGCCAAAATAGCATGTATCTCGGTATTATGCTCACCTGGTTTCCCTAGTACTTTAACTATTTTTCCAAAAGGTGAATCTGCTTTTTCTGGCCAATCTTCTAGTTTTACTAAAACTTTATCTCCATTTTCTGCATCTGCTATTTTATTCTTAGGAATAAAAATATCGGTATACATTTTGCCATCTTGCATATTTACAAAGGCATAATTTTTTTGAATATCTATTACACCAACAAACTCACTCCTTTTACGAGAAATAATCCTAGTAATCTCTCCTTCGCTCTTTCCTCTTCGCTTTCTACGATAAATATAAACCTCTACCTCATCACCATTCAGTGCTTTATTAAGATTATTATTTGGGATAAAAATATCATCTTCAAGATCTTTTACAATTACATATCCTGTACCTTTTGAAGTGATTTCTAAAATACCTGTATAAGTGTTAATGTTAGGTATAATCTTAAATTTTCCTCTTTCTACTTCTTCAATTTGTTTCTTAGCAGCGAGTTGAGATAATTTTTTTATAATCTGATTTCTACTACTTGCATCGTCTACTCCTAATTTTGATGCGATTTGTTTATAATTAAAATTTTTATTTGATTCAGCTTTTAATATTTTGAGTATTTCCTGTGTAATATTCTCTATTTTAGGTGACTTTTTTCTTCTTCTACTCTTTCTTTTCATTAATATCTGTTCTATATATTTATGATAAAAGTACAGCTTATCTTTTAACATCAGTAATTTTAACTTTAAACTTTTATTAATACTTAAATCATATTACTGTTGAATAACTCTAAAATACATTATCTGTAAATCAAGATATTACACCAAAAAAAAGTAAGAAAATACAGTTATTTTTCTTAAAATTTACTTAATTTTAGTACACTAGGATTCGATTTTATCCGTTTAGTATTTAATTCGATATGCACAAAATCAAAAAAATACATAAGATAATATTACTCTTCATACTCATATTTCTATTGGGCATATATTCGTTTACCTTATACATTAACAATACAATAGATCAGAAAAAAGAAACCTTGGAAGGATCAGAAATAAATAGTTCTGTAAAAACTGATCGTGAAGCCAGTCAAATCAATTAATTTTTTACTGTATAAATTTATTTATCAATCTAAGAAAAATTGATATTCGTTTTGGTTACTGTTAATTTGATTGTTACGCTTATTTTGTATCTTGTAAAAGGAAGATTATCAAGGAATAATTTTAAGAAATGAAAGATTTTATTACTATTAAAACATATACATATCCTTTTGAATATGCCATACTAAAACTACTTCTCGATCGAGAAGGTATTTCTTATTTCTTTGAAAATGAAACAATGGTAGGTGTTTTTCCTTTCTACTCAAACGCACTAGGAGGTATTAATTTGAAAGTTCATCAAAGAGACAAAAATAAAGTACTTCAGATCATAAACGATCTTAACACAGATTCTCATCTTAGAATCGTATAAACTAATACTCTTATTTCTTTATAGTTTTCAACATATATTAAATATATCTTTTTCTTTTTTTTAAATTTAAAATTAATAATGATGATTATAATATAGTGTGGATAGCGGTATAACTTTTTTGAGTTTTATTTGTTTTTTAAGTTAAACTGAATTTTGAGAAAAATATGAACAGGATATCATTGTTCTAATTGCTTGAAAATGTTCTAAAAATGAAATTTAATTAACAACTGTTAATAGTTAATCAACAGCTTAAATTTTTAATATTATTACGGCAAAACCGTAGTTTATAACATTAACTTAGCACTTGAAAACTTAGCTAAAAAAAGAGGGTTTAAAATTTTGATTTCTTACTACTATACTTGTATTCTAATAAAAATTAAAACTACCAAAAATACTTTATGAATTTTAAGAACTGTTTATCCACACTCACTGTTAACAGAAGGTTATGAGTTATTAACATTACCGTAATATTGGGTTAAATTATTGGTTTTTTGGAGTTTACTTTTTTTAGATTGAATTATCTTTGCTTAACTAATGAAATGAATAAAAAAATGAAAATAGCTATTGGAAATGATCACGCAGGGACTGAATATAAATTTGCAATTGCAGAATATTTGGAATCTGAAGGAATTGAGATTACTAACTACGGCACTAATGAAAACAATAGTGTTGATTATCCAGATTTTGTACATCCTGTAGCAAAAGATGTAAACACTGAAAAAGTTAGTTTTGGAATTTTGGTATGCGGAAGCGGAAATGGTGTAGCTATGACAGCTAATAAATACAATAATGTTAGGGCTGGACTTTGTTGGACAAAAGAAATTACAGAATTGACCAGACTTCATAATGATGCTAATATCATATGTATTCCTGCAAGATTTACATCAGTACCTCAAGCTATCGAAATGGTAAAAACATTTTTAGCAACAAAATTTGAAGGAGGCAGGCACTTAAACAGAGTACATAAAATACCAATGTGTATTTAGCCTATGGTAAAAATTCACGCCCATAACCATTCATATTCTCATGATAAACTTACTGGGCGTAATTTATTATTTTCTATTCTCTTAAATATTGGAATTACAGCTGCCCAGGTAGTTGGTGGTTTAATGTCTGGTAGTCTTTCTTTATTATCGGATGCATTACATAATTTTAGTGATGTACTTTCTTTGATAGTTAGTTTTTTTGCTAATCGATTAGCAAAAAGAGAAGCTTCTATTAAAAGAACTTTTGGTTTTAAAAGAGCAGAGATCATGGCAGCATTTATAAATGCTATTTCATTAGTTATAATAGCATTAATTCTTGTGTTGGAAGCCATAGAAAGGTTACTTAATCCACAAGAAATAAGTGCACATGTTGTAGTTATACTTTCTGTAATAGCAATTTTTGGGAATGGACTAAGCGTTTTGCTTTTAAGAAAAGATAGTAAAGTAAATATGAACATGAGATCGGCATATTTACATCTTATAACAGACTTAATGGCGTCTTTTGCAGTTTTAATAGGAGGGTTGTTAATGAAGTTTTATAAACTATTCTGGGTAGATAGTGTTTTAACTTTTGCAATTGCGATCTATCTGATTATTGTAGGTTATGATCTCTTAAAAAAATCATTCAAAGTATTAATGTTGTATACTCCCGATTCTATTGAGTTAAAAGAAATAGTAAATACAATTAATGCTTTACCAAAAGTTAAAAGTATACATCACGTACATGTATGGCAACTTAATGAAGAAGAAACACATTTAGAAGCACATATAGATTTTGATAATGATATTTTGGTTTCAGAATTTGGAGAAATACTTAATACTATTGAAGATATACTTTATAAAGAATTCAGAATAAACCATGTTACCCTACAACCAGAATATGGAAATAAGGATAATAAAGATATTATTGTACAGGATTAAAAAATATGGATATAAAATTTAAAGTTAAACGTTTTGATGAACTCTCTGCACTAGAACTATATAAAATTTTGCGCTTGCGCGCAGAAGTATTTATAATAGAGCAAGAATGTATATATCAGGATATTGATGATAAGGATCAAAAAGCACTTCATGTAATAGGGTATAAAGATGAAAAAGTTGTCGCATACACGCGATTATTTGATGCAGGTGATTATTTTAAGGAAACTAGTTTTGGACGAGTAGTCATACCTAAAAAAGAAAGACAATACGGGTATGGTCACAAACTAATTAAAGAGTCCGTAAATGCCATAGAAACACATTTTAAAACTAAGGTAATTAAAATATCTGCTCAGACCTATTTAAAAAAATTCTATGAAGCACATGGTTTTAAACAAATAGGAGAAGAGTACCTTGAAGATGGCATCCCTCATATTGGTATGATTAGATAATAAAAACTCGTTAAGTCTATGGACTTAACGAGTTTTTTATTCTTACTTTAAAAGTTCTTCGTATTTATTTTTGCTACTCAGTATTTCCTGACTTTTAGCTACTTCTGGATTGTGTGTTACATAATACGTATATAACCCTTCACGATAGAAATAACGCTTAATAATCTCATCTGTTAGTAAATTAACAATCTCGGTTTTATAGGTATCTAAAGCTGCTTGTTTAGAAGTATTTATCGAAGCAATAAGAGTGTTATAGGTAGAGATTATATCTTTATCAAACTTTTCTTTTTTCGCTATTTCTAATGACTTTTTAAATGATTTTTCGGTTTCGGTTTCAAAATTAAACTCACTTTGTTTTACAAAACTTTTAAAATCTTCATAATCTTTATCTGTAAATTTAAAATCAGAGGATTTTTTTAATTGATGAGAATAATAATATTTTGTTCCATATTCGAAAATAGCATCAGACCGTAATAAAGCTGTAGTAATTTTACTGAATTTAGAGGTCTCTAATTCAATATCAGGCTGTATACCACCACCATCATATACCGTTCTTCCGTTTTTGGTTTTAAAGGCTTTAAAATCTTGTTCATTGATACGCACAGCATTATTGTTTTTATCACGATTCCAATAATCTAATGCCTGAATACATCTACCACTAGGAGTATAGTATCTAGAAATAGTAATTTTTAATTGAGTACCATAGGTTAGTTTTTTTGGTCGCTGTACTAGTCCCTTACCAAAACTTCTGGCACCAATAACTATTCCTCTATCAAGATCCTGAATACCACCCGCAACAATTTCACTTGCCGATGCACTTCTTCCATTTACTAATACTACCAAGGGAATCTGGATATCAACAGGTTCTCTTTTTGTAAAATATTCTTTATTATATTTTTTAACTACTGATTTTGTGGTGGTAATTAACTCTCCTTTTGGTACAAAAATATTGGTAACATTTATAGCTTCACTTAATAAACCACCGGGGTTACCTCTTAAATCTAAAATCACTTTATTAGCACCTTTGGCTTTTAGGTCTTTTAAAGCATCGATAGTTTCACTAGAAGCTTTGTTATTAAATTTTGATAATACGATGTATCCAGTATTATCATCTAGCAATGTATGAAAAGGAACTGCATCTACTTCTATTTCTTCTCTTGTTAACACAGTTGTTCTGGTTACTCCTTGTCTTTTATAGGTAATATCAACTTTAGTTCCGCTGGCTCCTTTAAGAAGTTCTCCTGCATCATCTTTAAAATCAGAAACTTTTACATCTCCTATTTGAATAATTTCATCACCAGCTTTAAGACCAGCTTTATCTGCAGGATAACCTTTATAAGGTTCTATAATAATGATTTTATCTTTTATTGTTTTTACAGAGGAACCAATACCTGTATATTCTCCTGCATTACGTATTTTTGAAGCTTCAACATCCTGCTCGTTCCAATATTTGGTATATGGATCCAAATCATCTAACATGGCTTTGATTGCCGTATCCATTAATTCTGCCGGATTCGTCTCATCTACATAGTTCATATTTAATTCTTTGAACATTGTAGTGAAAATTTCAATTTGCTTAGCGATTTCAAAAAAATCTGACTTAAAACTCACAGTAGATAGTAAGATAATCACAGCGACTACTGGGTAGATAATTTTCTTCTTCATTGATGTTTTCTTTTAAATATTGGAAACCAAGTAAACATATGATGTTGTTATTTTGATTTTATTTCTTGTTCGACAAATTTTTGTAATATTCCTTTTATTTTAGATTCTATTAACGAATATTCAGGTATTTCTTTACCTGAAAATAAAAACATAAAAGTGAATTGGTGAGTAGTGTTGGGCACAATATACTTATTTTTTCTATAACTTTCACGCATTAAACGTTTTATACAATTACGATCTACTGCTTTTTTGAAATTGCGTTTACTAGCCGACACACCAGCCCTGATTTTAATATTCTCTTCAAAATTTGATTTTTTATACACTAACCTAACGGGGTATTTGGATATAGATTTTCCTTCAGAAAAAAGTAATTCTATTTCCGTTTTACTTTTTAACCTTTCTTTTTTATTAAAAGTAGCCTTCATTGGCATTAAATGTAGTGATTAGATTTCTTATATAAGTAATAAAAAAACCGGTTTTAGTACCGGTTTTTAATAAGACTTTAGTCTATATGGTCCACTCCTGTTAATAGCAATTATTCTGAAAAGCTATTATTATTAGGGTTTATATCTGCCATAGTATTTGTAATGTCAATGCCAATAGCTTTTATTTCAGATTTTGGTCTAGAAAGATTTAATGAATAAGTTGGGTTAGTCCAAGGCCAATCAGGCAGTATAGTCCTCTTCATTGATGGGATTGGGTTTTCCTTTTCATTACGCATTACTCTTAAAGGAATATAGAATGATTCTATAGTACTGTCTTTATATTCTACATAAACATCAATAGGCATTGGCATTAATCCAATACGCTCTATAGTGACTTTGGTTGTGTTGTTGTCTTCTACAACATCTTTAATCCCATAATCTATTGTATTTGTTGTTTGTGTCCAATCGGTTAAATACCAATCTAATTGTATTCCAGATACTTTTTCTGCTACCCTTTTAAAGTCATTAGGAGTAGGATGCTTAAATTTCCATTCATTAAAATATCTCTTAATCGTTTTTGCGAGATTATCTTTCCCAATAATATACCCTAATTGTGAAAGAAAAACAGCCCCTTTTGTATAGGCAGAGGCTCCATAAGCGGCATTATGCGAATAGCGATCTGCTTGAGTAGTCTGTGGTTGTTCTATACCAGAAGTAGCTAATTGGTAATATCCCTGATACATTCCTTTTAATGAATTAGGGTTATTTTGTTTCATTACATCATTCATAGCTAGAGTAGAAATATAGCTGGTAAATCCTTCATCCATCCACTCATGCTTAGACTCGTTGTTTGCCAGAATATGTTGAAACCATGAATGTGCCATTTCATGAGCTGTAACCCCAACAAGGCTACCAAAATTTCTTTCTCCTGTGATTAGAGTAGACATAGCATACTCCATACCACCATCACCACCTTGTAATACAGAATATTGATCATATGGGTATTTCCCTATTTTTTCACTAAAATAATTTACTAGTTCTACAGTTTTTGGCTGTAGGTCTTTCCAGTTTTCTATAATTTCTTTCTTGTTTTTATACAAAAAATGAAGTGTAGGGCCATTAGGTACTTTTACAACATCATGTAAATATTCTGGATCTGCAACCCATGCAAAATCATGCACGTTTGGGGCTTTAAAATGCCAAGAAAGCTTTTTACCTTTTCTTGTCACTTTTGTACCGGGTTCTTCATATCCATATCCTATTTCCTGCGGGTTTTGTAAGTATCCTGTACCACCCAAAATATAATCTTTATCAATATTTATGGTTACATCAAAATTACCCCATACTCCATGAAACTCTCTAGCGATATATGGATCAGCATGCCATCCTTCAAAATCATATTCTGCAAGTTTTGGATACCATTGTGTCATCGATAATGCGATACCTTCTTTGTTATTTCGTCCAGAACGTCGTATTTGTTTAGGTACCTGACCGTTAAACTTCATAGAAAAAGTAGCCTTTTCTCCTGGTGCAATAGGTTTATCTAATGACACTTCTAAAACAGTCCCGGCAGTTTCATATGTTAATGATTTTCCATTTTGTGATAAAGAAGAAATTTTTAAATATCCGATTTCTTCTGGGGTAAGTTTACTTATTCTGTTTCCAACCCGGGGATCTGGATCCGGCAGGTTACGAGAACGTATATCCATTTCACTTCCTGGTTGAAATGCATTAAAATATAGATGATAAAAGACCTGATTTAATGTATCCGGAGAATTGTTAGAATATATTAACTCCTGTGTCCCTTCATATTGAAAATTTTCAACATTCATATTCACATTCATGGTGTAATCTACGTGTTGTTGCCAATACGAAGTATTGTTTTGTGCGATTGCACAAAAGATGCCAACAAAAAAAACAAAAACAATCTTTTTAAACATAATAAAACTATTTAGACAATTTATCCGCCATAATAAGGGCGTTATATAGGTTAACCATTCTACCAGATTTAGACAACCCAGAAAAACTTCCCACATTAGTTTGTTCTCCTCCGATAACTACCGAGGCTTTGGTGCTTAAACCACTATCCATAAGTATTTGTTTTACTTGTGGAGCCTTTAAACTAGGGTAATATGATCTAATTAAAGCAGCAACTCCTGCCACAGCTGGAGCAGCCATAGAGGTTCCTTGTAAATATTCATATGAATTATTAGGCGTAGTTGCCCATATTTTAACTCCTGGAGCAAAAGCATCAACATTACTTTTTCCGTAATTAGAAAAGTCAGCAACAAGATTAGCGCCGTATGCATAATTTAGGGCACCAATGGTAATAAAGTTATTAGCAACTTCAGAGCCATTATTCATTTGATCATTTGGATATACCGATTTTTTATCAAGGTCTGTTCCTTCGTTTCCTGCTGCATTTACGATTAATACATCTTTTGATGCGGCATAAGTAATAGCTTCTCTTACCCATTCTGGATGGGTGCTATAATACTTACCAAAACTAGTGTTAATTACTTTAGCTCCATTATCTACAACATATCGTATTGCAAGTGCAATATCTTTGTCATATTCATCCCCATTAGGAACAGCTCTAACTGCCATTATTTTTACATTTTGTGCCACTCCATTCATTCCTTTCCCGTTATTTCTCTCTGCAGCAATAATACCCGCAACATGAGTTCCGTGTTTTATACCTTCTTTTTTTGGATCAGGCCCCATAACATTATTATTCCCATATTTGACATCTGTAATATCATCTACATTGTCACCTACCACTGTTCTACCATCGAATTCTGGGTTTAAATTATAATTTAATTGATCTGTGAAATGATCTACCCCTTCTTTAATATTTTTTATAAAATCTGGCACAGTATCATCAGGGTCCATAAACCCAAACATTTGAGCCAGAAAAGCAACGTGTTGTTGCATTTCTTGGGTTTTTGCGTCAATTTTTAAAAGTTCTTGGCGAGAATAGTTTTCTTTTCCAATTGCTTCTACAACTGCTTTATGTGAAATTTTAGATTGCTGAAGAATTTGTTCGTATTGCCCTTTTTGTGCTGAATTTTCTTGATATTCTTTTTCAAATTCTGCTTTTGCTTCAATATACATTTGATATTCTTTACGATCAGCCTGCGGTATTGAAGCTAAAGTTTTACCAGTATATTTAGGCTTAAGCTTTTTTATAATTCTTACATATTCTAGATTTTCATCTTCAGAATCTCCCAGAAAATTCCATCCATGAATGTCATCTACATAGCCATTATTATCGTCGTCTTTACCATTGCCTTTGATCTCTTTTGGATTGGTCCAGATTACTCCATCAAGATCTTCATGTTCGATATCTACACCACTATCAATAACGCCAACAATAACGGTTTTACCTTTTTTATTTTTAATAAGAGTATTATATGCTTTGTTTACACTCATTCCTGGGATGGTATCAGAAACCAAATCAAGTGAATTCCAACCTTTTAATTGAGTATCGGTTAGATCCATATTTTTTAAAGGAGTAGTATCAATATTTCCTATGGGTGTAGAAACGATAGTTGGAGCACCACCACAGCTTACCAAAATCATAGATGAAGCAATAGCGGCAATAATTTTATTAGATGAGGGAATCATTTGATCTTTTATTTTAATTAAATATTTCATTACAAGTAAAAACTTCTTTAAGACGCACCCCTTTCTGGGTATGTTGTACTGTTATTATTTCATTATGGGCATCATGTTCCAGGAATAAATACCACCCGTTGGTAGCAGCGCTATCAAGAAACAGTTTTTTTTCATCCAAAGTCAACAAAGGTCTTGTATCATAACCCATTACATATGGTAATGGTATATGACCAGCTGTAGGCAGAAGATCTGCCATAAATACGATAGTCTTACCCTTGTGTTCTATATGAGGAATCATTTGTTTTTCTGTATGTCCATTAACAAATAGTACGCCAAAACCTAATTCAGAACTTTTTTGAAACGCTGCATCTGCTGATCTGGAAATAAAATTTAATTGGCCACTTTCTTGTATCGGCACAATGTTTTCGCTTAAAAAAGAAGCTTTTTCCCGTTTATTAGGTGCAATAGCCCATTGCCAATGTTCTTCGTTACTCCATATTCTGGCATTCTTAAAAGCCAATTCATATCCAGTACGGGTATCATTCCATTGCACCACGCCACCACAATGATCAAAGTGAAGATGAGTAATAAAAACATCAGTAATATCATCTCTGTGAAACCCCTTTTCTTTTAAAGAAGCGTCAAGACTATCACTACCCCAAAGTGAGTAATGGCTGAAAAATTTTTCAGATTGCTTGTCTCCCATTCCAGAGTCAATGAGAATTAACCTATCACCATCTTCAATCAGTAAACATCTTGATGCAATATCAATTAGGTTTTTTTCATCTGCAGGATTGGTTTTGTTCCATAAAACTTTAGGAACAACTCCAAACATAGCCCCTCCATCAAGTTTAAAATTTCCTGCTTTTATGGGATATAAATTCATTTCTTTTTCTTTAAATTATATGTTATCTCAAAGGACTGATTGGTATATCCAAAGTACCAATTAATCTCTCTACCAAAACACTTGCTACATATTTTCTTTGTGTTTCATTCATTAGCATCTTTTCAAGAATAATTAAAAATCTTTGCAAAATAGAAAAAATGGAAGGGATCAAGATTTAATTTTTGGACTTTTTAACAATATTTCATCATATTGTATATTTGAGATTACTTTTTCTAAGCGAGTTCCATAATTTAATAATGCTTTAATCTCCTTAATACTAGCTAAACGTTCTTTCCGCATTACAAGTAAAGAATTGCCATTACATTCGATATGATAATATGGGTTACTCTCTAAAAACAGCACTAAATCATCAGTAAATAACACTCGAATTTTTTCTGGATTTTCCCCTAAAAGGAAGAATCGCTTAGAAAAATCGGGATGTCCATAAATTAAAATATCCTTAAAACCCGAAAACTTATATATAAACTCTAATAATCCTTCTTTATCTAGAGTGAATTTAGGAATTTCTTTTTCTAATTGTATAGTTAATATTGTAGTTCTAACTAATGTACGTGCTATAAATTCGCCTTCGGAAAATTCGGTATCAGAAATTCTAAAAATAGACCGGGGATCATAAATAGAGTTGTTTAGATAATTGATTTTTTTAGTTTTAAAAAACACAAAATCATGTAAACCAGAAATATCATTATCCTTTTTAGGGTCATATCGCCAGGAAAAGTCATTAGCAATATTCTGTAAATCTTTTTGTCTTTTGGTAAGATTCGATTTTGCTCCAAGTTTGATTTTTTTAGAAAAAGGAATCAAACTTCTTATTGCTAGAGGGTGTTCTGAAGAAGTACCATGAATATCAAGTCCTGTGATCTCAAAAGATCCTCCTTTTCTCTTAAAAGTTTCTTGATACCCCAATAGACTCTCCTGTACAGTATAGTCTACAAAGTCACAAAGAGAAAAATCGATAATAGCATCCTGATTCTCTGGAATTGTATCTAATTTTCTTTTTAATCGAGAATAATTAAGAAAGCTCGAAAAATTCTTTACACTAACAAAATAGGTGTCGTTGAAACCTTCTTTAAACATAAGCACATTAGGTTTAAAAAGATTTCTAACAAAAAACAGCACACTTTTATTAAGGATAAAATGTATAACAATCGTTGTCAGGATTCCGATAAGGATCCCTGTGATTAAGTTTGTTGTTATTGTTGCAATAATTGTGGCAAAGAAAATGATAAGTTGTTCTTTACCGATTTTGGCAACAATTTTTAAGTTTCTGGGAGCTGCCAGTTTATATCCTGTATATACCAAAATAGCTGCCAATGCTGTAAGCGGAATTCTTTTAAGTTGATCTTGAAATAAAACCACAAATAGTATTAAGAACACAGAGTGAAAGAAGTTAGAAGTCCTATTGGTACCACCATTATTAACATTTACAGAACTGCGGGCAATTACGGTAACTACATTAAGCCCTCCTAAAAAACCACTCACAATCGATGCAACACCTAATGCAGTAAGGTCTTTGTTTATATTTGATCTTCTTTTTAAAGGGTCTAGTTTGTCTACAGCCTTAATACTTAATAGAGATTCGATACTAGAAATTAAAGTTATTGCAATAACTACTCCTATAAATTTAAGATCAAGAATTAATGAAAAATCCGGAGTAGGGAAATTTGAAAAAATATCATCAGGTATTTGCACTAATAAGGAGTCAGCTATAGGGTAAGGAGCACTAGAAAAGAACTCATAATAATAACTTAAACCTACAGCGATAAGAACGATCCACATGGGTGCTGGTACTAATTGAAAATACTTATTTCTGATTTTACCATAAAAAAACATAATCAATAAGCTCAAAACTCCAACCAATGCAGCAATAGCAATGGCGCTATATTCGGGCTTAAATAATAACGAAATACTATGGGGAATATTTGTTAACAAGGAAACGGTATCTCCTTTGATGCCAGTATTGGCAAGCATAACATGAAATTGTTTTGCAAAAATACTTATTCCTATTGCAGCAAGCATTCCTTGAATTGCCGAAGAAGGGAAAAAATCACTCAGAATCCCTAGTCGCAATTGTCCAATAATGATCATCAGTGCTCCAGAGCATATAATGGCTGCTAATGTAAAAATATAACCTTGATAAAGATCACCATTTGCAAGGGTTGTTATAGCACCTAGTAAAACGACTACCAATCCATTACCCGGACCTGTAATTGTAACTTTAGATCCTCCAAAAATGCTTACAATAATCCCCCCAACAACAGAAGCAATTACTCCTGAAATAGGAGGGGCTTCTGAAGCTAAAGCTAACCCTAACCCTAGCGGTAATGCGATTAGCGAGACCACAAAGCCCGAAAAAATGTTCTTAGGCAGTTGAGATAAAAAACCAGATGTAGTGTTGCTCGTCTTTCTCATTTATCTCATAATTAAAACATCTGTTGGTAATTCTGATAAAATATGCTCAAGATCATGAAGAAAAATACGATCTAAAAACGTAGTTCTTTGTGGAGCATTCATAATAAGAAGATCTGCCGCTACGACTTTTGCATAATGACCAATAGAATATCCTCTTTTTCCAAATATGGATTGTGTTTTTATTAAAATACCGGTTTTAAGATCTTCGGGAACATCATTTAAGATATGTTGTACTCTAAGATCTTCTTTTTTGGCTAATTGTTCTTTTATTAATGTGTCTTTAAGCAAAGATTGATCGTCTTCTACAATAACCTTAACCTCCTGACGAGAAATCTCTTCTACAATAGTGAGTTTTTGTGCACCAAGATTTTGTGCCACTTCGAATGAATCAAGAATTGTTTGTCTGGTTTTTTCATCTTTAAGACCATTTACCACAATATGATTACAGGGTCTTAAATCTTCTGATGGTTTTATTAACAATAAAACAGAACAATGTGCATTTCTGGTAATTTTTCGTGCAATTGACCCAATATAAAATTTAAGAAAGTCTTCTCTGGGAATAGCACCAAGCATAATAAGATCAGCTTTATTTTCTTTGGCGGTTTCAATAATTACTGTAACAGGATCCCCTTGTTTCCAAATAACATTTACTTTTTCATCATCATCATCAGAAAACCCTGAAATGAGCTCTTTTATATTGTCCTCTTTCTCTTTAGTTTTTTCGCCTACATGAACAATGATCATTTTAGAATCAAAAAAATCAACCATTCGCATGGCCTCAAAAATATTATTTTTTAAGTTAGGAGAAAAGGCTACCCCAATAAGGATAGTATTAAATTTATGATTAGGTAATTCGTTCAAAGATTTATTTTGTAATAATTATAAGTGGCAAAATATAAACTTAATTTTTTAAAATCAGAAAATAGCACTTATTTCTGTTATTTTTAAAAAAATCCCGATCTTTCTCACATTAATCTGATTTAAGAACAAAGCATGTTAGAACTTGCAGGAATAATTATATTAGGAATTTTAGCTCAATGGGTAGCATGGAAATTTAAAATACCCGCAATCTTACCATTAATTTTAATTGGGCTTTTGGTTGGTCCTTTTGCTACTTTATTTACTAGTGATGGCACTAAGTTAATACAACCTATCTGGAACGGGAAAGAAGGTCTTTTTCCTGGTGAGAGCTTATTCTATTTTGTTTCTTTAGCCATAAGTATTATTCTTTTTGAAGGTGGTCTTACCCTAAGAAGAAGTGAAATCCTTAATGTAGGTCCGGTGATTATAAAATTAATCACAATTGCCGTTATTGTTACTTTTTTTGGTGCAGGATTAGCAGCACACTATATTTTTGGTTTAAGTTGGCCTATTTCTTTCTTATTTTCTTCATTGATTATTGTAACTGGCCCTACAGTAATAACTCCGATTCTTAGAAACATTCCTCTTAAAAAGGACGTGTCTGCGGTACTAAAATGGGAAGGTATTTTAATTGATCCTATTGGAGCTCTGGTTGCTGTTCTGGTATTCGAATTTATTAGAGTAGGCGGTGGCGAAGAATTTACATTTACAGCTTTGGTCGAATTTGGTAAAATTGTACTAGTGGGCTTTACATTTGGCTTTACGTTTGCACATGCTTTAGCATTTTCTCTAAAGAAAAAAATTATCCCTCATTATTTGCTTAACGTAGTAACTCTTGCATTGGTATTAGGGGTTTTTGTGTTATCTGATGCTTTTGCTCATGAATCTGGGTTACTTTCTGTAGTGGTTATGGGTATGGTATTAGGGAATATAAACCTTCCTCACATTGATGAAATTCTATATTTTAAAGAATCTCTAAGTGTACTTCTGATCTCGATATTATTTATTCTTTTGGCAGCAAATATTAATATCGAGGATTTACAACTAATCTATAATTGGCAAGCTGCATTACTTTTTATTATTGTCGTTTTTATAGTTAGGCCAGTAGGTGTATTTCTAAGTTCTTTAAATTCTGGACTCAAAACTAACGAAAAACTATTTATCAGTTGGGTGGGGCCTCGAGGTATTGTAGCAGCGGGTATTGCATCATTATTCGGATTAAAACTATATAAAGAAGGAGTTCCGGGAGCAGAGTATATTACACCTCTTGTGTTTATGATTGTGTTGGGTACTGTTTTACTTAATGCTACTACAGCACGTATTTTTGCCAAATTAGTAGGAGTATTTCTCAAAAAATCTGAAGGCATTTTAATTATAGGCGCCTCTAAAGTTTCCAGATTGATTGCAGTATATATCAAAAACAACAATCGACATGTGGTTTTGGTAGACAGCAATAGAGATAACATTAATAAAGCCAAGGATCTGGGATTAGAAGCAATAGAAGGTAACATTTATGGTGATCAGCTCAAAGACAATATTGAGTTAAATGATATGGGATACCTAATGGCACTTACAGGTAATAGTGATATAAATAAATATGCAATTAATAAGTTTAAAGATCAATTTGGAGAATATGGGGCTTTTAGATTAATTACTTCTGAAGAAATGGAAGATCCCAAAAACAACCCTCAAGAAGGACTGTTTTCTCATACCGATGACTACTATAAACTTATTGAGCTTGCCGAAAAATATCCTGGAATTCAAGAAATAAAGATTAAGGATAAAAAACAATATAAAACGTTGATTGATCTGACTAAAGATGATAAAGACATTATCCCCCTGTTTATAAAAGATACCAATAAAGATATTAGAATTATATCATCATTTAGTAAAGAAATAGAGCAGGTAGAAGAAGGTAGTTTTCTGGCCTATATTGGTAAGCCTATTGATATCGAAGAGGTAAAATAAATTACTACATTTTCTATAAGATAGTTGCTTGTTACAACCAATTTTGGAGATGATGAAACCATGGGATTATATAGTGATATTACCTAGTCCAGTTTAATTTTCTTACTTTTGAATCTACTTAACCTAAAAATTGATAATCAAAATGAAAAAACTTGTGTATGTCGTTGCCTGTATCCTTGCCCTGGGATTTACAGCATGTGGAAGCGACGACGATGATGTAGATTGTGTTAAAGCTAATGTAGACTTATCAGAAGTTGCTGTGACATATAGTCAGAATATTGGTTCTACAGAAGCTTGTGCTGCATATAAAACAGCAATAGAAACAGTTTTAAATAATGGCTGCGCTGCTGATGATGAAACAATTAAAGTTTATGAAGAGCAATTAAAAATATTAGGAGATTGTAAGTTTGGAGGACAAACCTGCCTGAATTGTACTAATAATGATATTACTCTGCGGGTATGTAGGGGAGAAAACGGAAATGCTTTTATACAAGAATTTCATCAAGGAGTATTAACTCCTAGAGATACGGGTGTTCCTTTTGAAAAATATGTAGAACTTTCTGATTGTAAATAATCAGATAATATCTTTATAAAAAACAAATAAAAAGGTGATCAAAAGTGATCACTTTTTTTGTTTAATAAGATATATGTATACCGGAAAATGATCACTATATCCTCCTGTATATGCACCATTAGTATAGCTACGAAAAGGATACCCTTTATACTTACCTGTTGGTGTAATCAAATATTCTGGATTAAATATTCCAGCTTTATAATACCTATAAGAATAATAATCTATGTCTAAAAAACTTTTAGAAACAATAATTTGATCAAACAGGCTCCATTGATCTCTCCAAGCAAGAGAACCCAACCCCTTTTTGGCCAATTTTGCCATAGGATTGTAAAGCTCTTTAATTTTAACATTTTTTCTATACTGTTTTGGAGCCAGTATTTTTTTTACGCTAGAGTCATTAGGATTATCATTAAGATCGCCCATCGTGATAATTTTTGCATATGGATCAACGGCAAATATAGAATCCATTATCTTTTTGTTTAGTGCTGCTGCTTTTTCTCTTTTATATCGACTTCTGGCTTCTCCACCTCTTCTAGATGGCCAATGATTTACAATTATATATAGTAAATCTCCATCCAGATAACCACTCACCAGTAATTGATCTCTTGTAAACACTCGCTTAGCAGTATTTTTGTCATAAATTACTAACTTATGTTTATTGAAGTTTTTCACTTTAAACAGAGCATTTTGATAAAGTAAAGCCACATCTATCCCTCTTCGATCCGGAGAATCAAAATGAACAATACCATAATCCTTAGATCTAAGATTTGGATCATTGACAAGATCTTCGAGTACTTTTCTATTTTCTATTTCTGCAACGCCCAAAACAGCAGGAGAGCTGGTAGTCAGATCTTCACCAATTTCAGAGATTGTTCTGGCCATATTTTTAACCTTATGTGCATACATTTTATAGGTCCAATGATCCTTTCCTTTAGGAGTTCTGTCATCATCAAAAGTTATAGGATCATCTTCGGGGTCAAAGAGATTTTCAAGATTGTAAAATGCAATGGTATGGATCTTATACTCCTTTGTTTCTTGTGCAAAAAGAAAAGAAGTAGTTAGTAAAATAAGTGTTACGCAGGTACTTTTCAAAAACATAAGCTTGCTTTTTATCATACCTCACAGAGATACTGAATCAAGTTCAGCACAATATGAGGTTTAGGATTAATCTTTTCGGCAGATATCAAAATCAGGGTCTTGACACCTACTTTGAGACAAATATTGGTTTTTCCAGTTTCGAAAAATGAAACTGGGATATTTTATACTTGCTCATTATTAACATATAACTCGGTAGCATTTTGAGTTATTCAACCCTATATATCACACACTATGAACTATACTCTTTTTGATTCAAAATATAATATATTGCTAGTGTTCTTTTGTAGTATCTTAGGCATACACGCCCAACAAACCGGGCTAAAAGGAAAAGTTATCGATGCCATTTCTGGTGTAAATCTTGAGAAGGTTACAGCATCTATTAAAGAAACAAAGGTTACTGTACTCACTAATTCCTTTGGCGAATTTGATTTTAGAAATACTATGCTTCCTATAGGGGAGCAAGTACTTATATTATCTAAACAAGGATATATAACCAAACGTTTTCCTATTATAATTAATGAAGGGAATGTCTTGAATCTTAAAAAAATAGACTTACAGTTTGATTTTAATACAGAACAACAACACATAGGCACGATTAGCCTTTCTGATCATGAATTAGATGAAGATAATGATGTTTCCTTTAGTGTTTCCGGATTACTTCAATCTACCCGAGATGTATTTCTTACTGCAGCAGCATTTGATTTTAGCTCAACTTTTTTTCGCCCAAGAGGTTTAGGAAATGAAAATGGAAAAGTTCTGATCAATGGGATTGAAATGAACAAATTTTCTAATGGAAGACCACAATGGAGCAATTGGGGAGGATTAAATGATGTGCAACGCAATCAGGAATTTTCACTAGGGATCTCAGAAAACGATTATACATTTGGAGATCTTTTAGGAACTTCTAACATCATTATGAGAGCTTCTAAATACAGAAAAGGAGGCAAAATATCTTATGCAATTTCTAACCGTAGTTACCAGGGGAGAGTAATAGGAACGTATAATTCTGGGATTACGGCAAAAGGATGGGCATTCTCTGTATCGGTAGCCAGAAGATATGGAAAAGAAGGCTTTGTTGAAGGAACCTTATATGATTCAAATTCATTTTTTGTTTCGATTGAAAAGAAATTAGGAAGAAAACACAGTCTAAACCTAACAGGTTTTTATACTCCAAATCGTAGAGGGAGATCTACAGCGATTACCAATGAAGTATTTAATCTTAAAGGAAACAAATATAACCCTAACTGGGGGTATCTAGACGGAAAAATAAGGAACTCCAGAGAGCGGAAAATAGAGGAGCCGGTCTTTATGATAAATCACTATTGGAATATATCAAAAAACTCTCTTTTACAGACGAATATAGCATTTCAGGCAGGTAAAATTGCAAATAGTAGAATAGATAATGGAGGCAGTGATTTAATACTAGGTCCAAACGGGCAACAAACCTATATTGGAGGAGGCAGAAGTGCAGATACCAATCCTGTACACCCGGATAATATGCCAAGTTCTTTTTTAGAAAACCCCAACCCAACTCCTCTGGATTATCAAAATGCCTTTTTAGCACAACAAAATCTTATCAATGATGGGCAATTAAATTGGGATGATTTGTTACAAACCAATCAACAAAATGCGCAAAAAGGTAATAATTCAACATATATTTTATACGAGGACAGAACAGATGACACCCAGTTGAGTGGTAATATGATACTAAATAGTCAACTCAATAAACACATTACATTAAATGCAGCAATCGGGTACAAGAATTTAAAGAGCCAAAATTTTGCTGAGGTAACAGATCTTTTGGGCGGTACTGGTTTTCTGGATATTGACGTATTTGCTTTATCTTCGATAGGATCAACTCCTTCTGAATTATCCAATAGAGCACAGAGTGATTTACGTAACTCTAACCGTATTGTTGGAGTAGGAGATCGGTATGATTATAACTATGAGATTGAGGCCTCAGCAATTAAGGGATTTCTTCAAGGGCAATTTAAGTTGAAAAGAGTTAACTTCTTTTTAGGAGGAACATTTTCACAAACGTCCTATCAAAGAAATGGTTTATTTGAAAATGGATATTTTCCAGGGAATGCTTCTTATGGAAAAAGCGAAGCTTTAAACTTTATGAATTATGGAATAAAAGCAGGAACTACTTTTACTGTCAATGGACATCATTTTATAAAACTACAAGGCGCATATTTTAATAAAGCACCTACAATTCGTAATACTTTT
This sequence comes from Aquimarina sp. Aq78, assembly GCF_900299525.1. Classification (GTDB taxonomy): domain Bacteria; phylum Bacteroidota; class Bacteroidia; order Flavobacteriales; family Flavobacteriaceae; genus Aquimarina. The sequence continues at coordinate 201,251 of NZ_OMKA01000026.1, forward strand.
GCAAATGCAAGACAGAATAATAGTACCGTAGCACAATTATTAGGTGAAGCTCAGGAAAGTGAAAAAATTCAATCTGTAGATGGTAGTTATATATTTCGTTCTTCAAAAATAAAAGCAAGATTAACGGGGTATTACACCAAGGTTATGGATGCTACCAATATTTCTTTCTTTTTTACCGAAGCTATCTCAGGATCAGATGTAGGGTTTGTTCAGGAAATACTTACCGATATTGATAAACGATATATTGGTGGAGAATTTGGAATTGAGTACCAAATTACCCCTACTATCAAAATTAAAGGAGCTGCTGCAGTTGGTAGTTTTGTATATGATAATGATCCAGACTTAGTTTTAACTAGCACTAGTGAAGTATTTTCAGACATTCAAGGGGTACGAAGTTTCGGAAAATCAGCATTAGAGGGGTATCACATTTCAGGAGGACCTCAACGCGCAGGGCAATTAGGTTTGGAATATCGTGACCCAGATTTTTGGTGGTTTGGAGCTACTACAAATTATTTTTCTAACGCGTATATCAACATAAGCCCTTTTGCAAGAACCACGAATTTTTATCAAGATACTGATGGATTGCCTTTTAACGATTATGACGAAAATATTGCAAAGCATCTTTTGCAACAGGAGCAGTTTAAGGATTATTTTCTTGTAAATGCTATTGGTGGAAAATCCTGGAGAATCAAGAAGTACTACATTGGTTTTTTTGCCTCTATAAGCAATATTCTTGATCAAAAATATAAAACAGGAGGATTTGAGCAGGCTAGGAGTGCGAATTACAGATTGGCTTTAGAAGAATCACAACGCGACACTCCCGTTTTTGGATCAAAATATTTTTACGGGTTCGGTACTTCCTACTATCTCAATGTCTATGTAAGATTTTAGTTTCAGACTTCACTATAAAAACAATAAATACAACAAAAATATCGTACAAAAATGAACACAAAGAAATTTTTATGGATCTTAATTGTATCATATACAATTATGGGGTGCTCACCAGAAGAAGAATTTAAAATATCTCCGGTTACCATAGATGAACCGCAAATTGAAGGCATACAAATTACAATTGATGCAATACTCGGTATTCTGGGACAGAAACTTGTAGAAGATGGAGAAAAAGCCAAGGTAGTTTTTGAAGATACTAACAATTTTATCCAAGGTTATATCGTATCCAGTGATAAAGCCAGTAATTTTTTTAAAGAACTTGTGCTTCAGGATAAAAATACTAACCCTTCTGCAGGAGTTCGGGTATTAATTGATGACAATCCATTATTTACTACTTATGAATTTGGACGTAAAATGTACATTAAGCTAGATGGTTTATCTCTTGGCATGGAAAACGGGATTCCAACTCTTGGAATTTCAGAAGGAAATACCATTGGTGCAATTCCCTCTTTTTTTATAGAAAAAACTGTGATAAGATCTACAGAAATAGCTACTATAACTCCACTAGAAATAACAATTGAAGATTTTACAGATAAACTAGTAAATTTATACATTAAAGTAAACAATATTCAGTTTACCAAAAGTCTTGTTTTAGAAGATAACGCTTTTACTTTTGCGGCAGAAAATTATGACAAATTCGATGGAGAGCGTATTATAGAGAGTTGTGCGACAGGAAGAACTACAATAATGAGCACAAGCACTTTTTCAGACTTTAAAGGGCTTAAACTACCAAATCAACAAGGAAGCTTTGAAGGGATATTAACTAAAAACTTTTTAGGAAACAGATATAACTTAGTGCTTAATGATCCACGAGGATTAGTATTTGATAATGAAACGAGATGTGATCCTATAGTTTTAGAATGTCCAGCAATTTCTACCGGAGCTACGATATTATTTGAAGAAGATTTTACAGATCTCAAAATTAGTGACCTAGAAGATTCTGGATGGATGAATAGCAATATCACAGGAGGAAAATTAAAGTATAAGATAGGTAATTTTGGTGAAAATCAATATGCACAAATTACTGGGTATAGATCTAAAGAAAGTCTATATGAGGTATGGTTTATTACTCCAGATATTGATATAAGCACCTCAACAGATGAGGTTTTACATTTTGACCTTCAGGCAGGATATGATAACGGAAATATCCTTGAAGTTTTTGCGACGGATAATTTTACAGGAGACCCTACAACTACATCATGGACAAAGCTTGATGTTATGATCCCTAGAGGGCCATTAAATGCTTTTGGCGATTCTACACCTGCAGGACCTACTGGATTATCTTGTTTGAGTGGTACCATTCGTATAGGTTTTAGATATATTGGTGGTGATCCCAGAGCTACCACGCGTTACCATATTGATAATATTAGGGTTATAGGAGAATAAGAGCTAATTGAAATGACTTGGTAGTGTGATTTTTGTTTAGTAGGTATTTTAAAAAAAGATAGCATTTTATTACAGTAAATTCAAATTGTAAATGGTATTAGTTTAAAAAAGAATATTTCACCAAGGTTAAATCCTTTATTTTTGCAGATTAGTTTAAAAATATAAATCATGGAAAAACTTGGACTTACTAACGAGAACTGGGATCAATTTGTAAAATGGTTATGGGATTTTATACCGGGTTTGGTTTCGGCTATCATTATTCTAATAGTAGGTATATGGGTTATTAATATTATAAGTCGTATGCTTCGCAAGTTTTTCAAAAAGAAGGATTATGATGAAACATTAGAAAAATTTCTTTACGATTTTTTGAATTTAGGACTTAAAGTTCTCCTGGTGGTTTTAGTGGTGACTCAATTAGGAGTACAATCATCGTCATTAGTTGCTATTTTGGGTGCCGCTGGTCTGGCAGTTGGTTTGGCACTGCAAGGATCTTTGGCAAATTTTGCAGGTGGGGTATTGATCTTGTTTTTTAAACCTTTTAAAATAGGTGATTTTATTGAAGCACAAGGCATACAGGGTACAGTAAAAGAAATCTCAATTTTCACTACAAAATTAAATACTTTTGGTAATCAATTGGCAATTCTCCCCAACGGTAAATTGTCTAATGACAATATCATTAATTACTCTGAAGAAGGTAAAAGACGAGATAATATTACAATTGGAGTATCTTATGATAGTGATATTAAGAAGGCCAAACAAGTATTGCTAGACCTTGTAAATGAACAAGATAAAATAGTTCAAGATCCTTTACCTGTGGTAGTAGTGACAGAACTTGGGGATAGCGCGATAACGCTTTCATTACGATATTGGACACTTACTGAAGAATTTTGGGATATACATTTTTATACTCTCGAAGAAGCAAAAAAACGCCTGGAATCAGATGGGATCTCTATTCCTTTTCCTCAAAGAGATATTCATTTATATCAACATGAAAACATAAAATAGAATTTACAAAACTATTATTAGATGTAGAAACCCTAAACCCTATGATTTTTATAGTGTATTTATAACGAACTTCCTGATTAATTTAATGATTTTTAGATTGTTTGCATAGTAGCCATATTATATATATATCTTAATGTTAGTTAATAGGTTACGGCTGTAAAGATTCAATGTTTTTAAAAAATTCCTTAATCAAATTAATAGGTATTAAACGATATTAATCTAAATAACATCATTGACTTTCTGCCAAAGACTAATATGAATGTAAAGACAATGAAAAAAACAGTCACTTTAGCGATAATCATAAATCTTTGCAGGAATCAATGCTCAAGAATATAGAACCTATAAATCTCTAGAAGAGGCTCTAAAAACTCTGGATCAAGTTTATGAATTAGATTTAAGTAAGTATGGGCCCACTAGTCTTCCGAAATCTATTGGTCAACTCAAGAATTTAATTTGGCTTATTTTAAGTTTTAAAAAATTAGTACCGCATTGTAAAATTGAATTTTGAGATAGTTTATCCGCAGTCTTGTTATCACCATTTTATAATAATCGTGATTATGTAATTGGGTATTTCATAACAATGCTAAGTAATTATAACCTCAACGTTCTTAGAAATTAAAACAGTAAATTCTGATTTTATAAGCAGTTGAATTATATTCAAGCAACCTATTATTTTTTTTCATATTCTTTTGTCGTTGGCTTTTAGCGAAGCGTTGTATTTTGCATAAAAAAAAACAAAAACAATGGCTAGTATAGAAATCCGTCATTTAAAACTTATTGATACCGTTGCAGCCGTAGGAACCTTAAAAAATGCGGCCGAGAAACTTTTTCTTACACAATCGGCATTAAGCCATCAGCTTAAAGAGTTAGAATCCCGCCTAGGCACCCAGATATTTTATAGAGTTAATAATCAATTGGTGTTTACTACGTCTGGTAAAGAGTTACGAGATGCCAGTAAAGAAATACTAGAACGTCTGAAACAGGCAGAAAATAATATTCAGGAAATAGGTCAAGATCACATGAAGAGTTATATTCATGGATATTCTCAAGAGGAAACAACTCGATTAAATGACCAGGCTAATTCTATTGCAGAGCTTTTGCACTGGGACTCAAAATGGAAAAAAGGCTCTCTAATTCTTGAGGCTGGTTGTGGCGTTGGGGCACAAACCAAAATCATAGCAAAGAACAACTCAGATTCGACTTTTATTTCTGTAGACTTGTCTACTACGTCATTAGAAAAAGCAGAGGCATCGATCAAAGAACACAATATCAAAAATGTAGAGTTTAAGGTGGCCGATTTGTTACACTTACCTTTTAAAGACGGTCATTTTGATCACATTTTTGTTTGCTTTGTTTTAGAACATATTCCCCACCCAAAAGAAGCTCTACAGGAACTAAAGAGAGTTCTTAAACCGGGGGGAACACTTATGATAATTGAAGGAGATCATGGTTCTACATATTTTTATCCAGATAGTCTATCTGCTCAAAAAGTGGTGCAGGCACAAGTAACTTTACAACAACAAAAAGGAGGGAATGCTAATATTGGCAGAGCGCTATATCCATTATTACTTGATTCGGGATTTAAGAACATCACTATTTCTCCAAGACAGGTATATGTTGATGATTCAAAACCCGAATTAGTAGATGGGTTTATTAAAAATACTTTTACGGCTATGGTCAGAGGGATTACAGAAGAAGCATTAGCAAAGAAAATTATTAGCAAAGAAGAAATAAATAATGGTATTAATGATTTGTATAAGACGGCTGAAGGAGGAGGTACATTTTGTTATACTTTTTTTAAAGGAATAGCGATTAAAGATTAATGAATTAAGTTATCCAGCTTACCATATATTCGGATAGAATTAACAGTAAAGCTATAATCTTGGTGCTTGTTAGGAGTTGAATTTAAAATCCTTCATGAATGGATTTGTTTTTATGTTTTACCTCGGCTCTTGTACACTGGATTATAGCTTGTTGTTTGATTTTGAGTACCTATGTTAGTGTGAAGGCTATGTAACTACTAGTAAAATTAGGGTATACCAGAATTATAAAACAATTACTCTGTTACAACGTTTTATAGACAGTACAAACTAAAAATGTTGTATTATGAAAACTTTAAAAAAGTGTTTATTAGTAGTAGTATTAGTATTTTCAGTATTGGCCTGTGGTGAAAAGAAAAAAGAGGCTGAAGCTGCAGAGAAATCAAAAAAGACTGCGGTAGTCGCTAAAAAGAGTCAAAAAAAGATAGTTACTAAAACACTATCTAAAAAAGAGCAGCGAAAATTAAGAAGAGAACAACGAAAACGAGAACGCCAAGCAAGAAGAAAAAAGCGTGAACTCAAGAAGAACAAAAAGTAAATAGTAAAAAAGGCTGAATTATTAAATTCAGCCTTTTTTTATACATCAAAACTATTTTCAGTATAATATATTTAATGCCAGAATATCGGTAGCTGTTAATTCACCATCTGCAGTAGTACTAAAACAGGCTAACATAACAGAATCTGTATATGGAGACCAAGGAGTTCCCGGTATCCAAATAGGTGAGGGCCCGGCAGGCACAGGACCAGTATACCCACAACTCTGAAGGTTGTACCAATCTTGATGAGCTAGCCCAATAGCATGTCCTATCTCATGAGTCATTACATGCTCTACCACATTAGTACTAAAACTATTTGTACCTGCTTTAATTTGGATATACTTACCCGGTCTACCTGCTGCAGTAGGAATTGTAGCAATTCCACCACCACCTAGTTGATTATTATTATACACTACCATATCCGCTGGACCAAAATCAGTACCAAAAGTTAGTCTAAATCGTAGTGAATTACCCAAACTATTATAGTTATTTACAGCCCACCGTAAAGCGGTTTGCATTTTACTGGTGAGAGCATACCCAGAACCCGTATATCCAAGGATATCAATAACTCTATAAGGTGGTGATACTATGTGTGGAAACCGGAATTGTTTCTGGTTAGTTGTTTTAGGTTTTAACTTGCTATAATTTTTTAAATCAGATACGGGGATTAAAATATCTCCCGAAACCAAATATTTTTTTTTAATACCATCTAATGTGGTAATATCTTCAATCGTAACATTATCAGTGTTTATAAACATGGCAGATAACTTATCAAGTTGTGCTTTTGTGGGTTTTAAAGCTACCTGTTCGGGTATTTCATTAGTAATCTCATCTTTATCGCAAGACCCAAAAAATCCAGCAATAATAATGCAAAATACTAATAGTTTAAACTTTTCCATTTTGTTTTAGTTTTAAGAATATTTAAGTTGTTTTAGTTTTCGAAATTTCTGAATGGTAATCTCTGTTATGATAAATCTCCAGAGTTTTGCTCTGGAGATTTATTGTTATCTCTCAAAAGGATATCATTAGTATAGTATATTTAATGCTGTTTTGTCTGTAGGTGTTAATTCACCATCTTCACCAGCACTAAAACATGCTAACATAATAGAGTCTGCATTGGGAGACCAAGGAGTTCCCGGTATCCAAATAGCACTAGACTCGGCAGGCAAAGTGCCAGTATACCCACAGCTTTGACGGTTATACCAGTCTTGATGCCTGAATCCAACGCAGTGCCCAATCTCATGACCGATTACATGCTCATTTACATTAGTACTATATGCATCTGTTCCTGCTTTGATTCTAACCCATTTGTATGGTTTGCCGGCAGGAGTAGGAAATCCTGCAATTCCACCTGCAGCTCCTGCGATTTTATAAACTACGATATCCGCAGCCGCGACGTTAGTACCATAACTAAGCGTAAAATTAAGTGTGTTGGGTAACACATTATAGTTAAAAACGGCCCAGGATAAAGCTGTTTTCATCTTAGGAGTTAATGCAAAACCACCCCCAGTATACCCAAGAATTTTAATATTTCTATTAGGTGGAGATACTAGGTTTGGTGTTCGGTATTGTTTACTATCATCATCACGAGACTTTAGTTCCGGATATTTGTTTAAATCTGCTATTGGAACTGTAATATCTCCTGAAACCAAGTGTTTGGCAGAAGAACCGTCTAAAAAGGTAAAATCTTCAATCGTAACATTATCAGTATTCACTCCCATATTATGCAACTTCTCGAGTTGTGCTTTTGTGGGCTCTATTTTCACCTGTTCTAGTGCTTCATTTGTAACTTCATCTTTTTGGCAAGACGAAATAAATCCAGCAATAATAGCGCAAAGCGCTAATAATTTCCATTTTTTCATTTTGATTTAGTTTTAAGATTATTAAATAAGTTAGTTTTTGAAGCCTACAAGGATTCATGAGATCATTCTTTTAGAAACAGTTACTTTCGGCGCCAGATATATTTTTGTTTCTTACCTATTGGATGGTTTTGTCCTAATGATACTATAATCATTGTGGGATTCTAACCATTAGAGTGGAGTAGTATCAAATGAAGAAATATTTAATCTCTATTGATTTTAATTTTAAAAGTATTCAAATCTATCTATCTATAAAAATAGAATAATAACATTCTTAATTGTTTGAAAATATAATCAACTGATTGTTAGGTAATTAAAATTGTTATTCAGGAAAATCACTATATAAAAATGGGTTAATTAACTGTATAGAGACTAGTCATAAACTCTGGATAAAAACAGGTATTTGGATGTTTTTTTTTGATGAGAACCCGTAATGTTATGTTGTTGAAAAACAATGTGTTATGTGTATTTTTTAAAAAACCTCCTTTTAATTAGATTATTTTCTTTACATTTAGATAAAATTGCCTCATAATCAAGATTTTACAGAATTTTGTTATGAGGTTTTTATATTAGAAAACTACTTGATACTACTCCGTAACAATATCTGGTGAGCACCTCTCATGATCAGATGTTTTAGTATTTGAATATCTCATATTATACCTCGTTAAACCCTGATTAGATTTTTGGTATCTCTTCTGGGTTATTAAACTTTTCATTAATACTATCTAAAACAAAACTAAAATGGAATCTTCACAAAAAACACTAGAACAGATCCAAAAAGAATTGCAAGATGCAGTACAAAAAGGAGTTGTAGTAGAAACTCATTTCTGGGTTACTTTTCAGAAATCAGAAGACTTGCTTATTCAATTAATGAATACCGAAACACCGCCTCCACCGCTACCTCCTGGTGCCGATGAGAGTATTGAATTTGGATGGGTACTGTATTACCTAAACAACAAAGCACCTTCTTGGTTAAAGCCTATTTTGAAATTTTTAAAAATGCCTGCTTCAAAAATCACAACTAAAGAATGGGATCATTGGTGGACAATTTGGGAAGGCGAAGGCAAATTAACAGGCGATGGTTCTCTGGTCTCTACAGCCAAGTATGCCGAATTGGATATGGGTGACCCAAAAGGAACAGGGTGGCCATTGGCAATACTCAATTTTTTATACTATCGATTTTTCCCTAAAAAAATACATCCATTTGTTCATAATGATCCTCCAACTACAATTAAAATAACCCCTTCTTCTCAACCGTCATTAAAAATTGCATTATTTGGAGATTGGGGGACAGGAAAATACAAGGATGGAAATTTACCAGATAGCCCATCGCAAATGGTGATGCAACAAATTGCGAAACAGACCCCGGATATTATGATTCACCTGGGAGATGTATATTATGCAGGTCTTGAATCTGAAGAACAAAATAATTTATTAAACTGTTGGAAACCTGCTCCTCTTGGCAACTTTACTCTTAATTCTAATCACGAAATGTATGATGGTGCAAATGGTTTATATAAAACAGCACTTGCATCTTCAGTTTTTGAGAAGCAAAAAGGAGGAACCTATTTTTCTATTACCTATGGGGATTGGGTAATTATGGGTCTGGACTCTGCCTATAATGCAACTGATATGTATATGGATGGAGTAATCAATGATGTATACCAATCAGGACCAGAAGGATTTATAGCTACACAGTCTAAGGGTAAGAAAACAATACTGCTTACTCACCATAACCCAATGGATGTGCAAGGAAAGTATACAAATTCGCTATGGAATGATGTTGTTAAAGATTCTCTTATGGGAAGACATCCCGAAGTGTGGTATTGGGGTCATATTCACAATGGAGTCGTTTATAACAATACTGCTGCAAGTCACTCTACTTTAGCTAGGTGCCTGGGACATTCTGGTATTCCATTTGGTAATGCAGAATGGTTAGAGGGTAACAATAATGGGAATTTTGGTACCATTGATCATTATGCTCATACTCCATTAGAAAACCCTTCTCCCAATAACAAATTAAGAGTTAAAAATGGATTTGCTATTTTAGAGATTAAAGGCGGAAAATTAACAGAAACCTGGTATGATCAAGACGGAACTCTTTCGTGGACATCAAAAGCCCCAGAATTATCATATTAGATGATGTATATTATTATAAAAGAGAGGTTTTGACCTCTATAAATGAAAAACCCTGCGAAGTCATCTTCGCAGGGTTGATATTTTGTGTTTGCCAATTATTTTTTAATTATCTTTTTAGTTATATTAAGTTTTCCATTTGTACTGAAAGCATGTACAACATAAAACCCTTTTGGATAACGATTCATATCAATAGATAATTTTGATTGCCCGGCATTAAGTTGTATTGTTTGAGTATATACAGTTTTGCCAGTTACATCAGTAATTATAACATCTACATCTCCTTCAACAAGAGTATTAAAATCTATAGATAATTGATTTTTAAATGGATTTGGAGAAACAAAAACACTTGCTTCTTCTAATCCAAAATCCTTGGTGAGTAATTCACTTTCAAGAGCAGTAGGGTTTTCTGTATAGACCATAGTATTTTTTGTAGCGATACGCTCACCATTTTCAAGACATACAATAGCATCTAAGTCATAGCCATCTGCAAACCATGGAAAATTAGCTTTATCACTTGTATCCACAACTTTGATATATTTTGCAGAACGTAAGTTACCCGTTGCAAGATCAAATTCTCCATCCTGGCAAGTTGTTCCTAAAGAAACAAATTCAATACCATCCTGAGAAGCAAATACTTCTGCTGATTCTGGATAGTAATTACAAGGGACGTTGTCAAAGAACCCTGTAGATTCGAATACTGCAAATTCATTAGTACCAGCATTATCAAAAATTTCGTTGTTTAGTTCTATGGTGATCGATCCACCAAACCCTAAACTCACAAAATTAAAATACCTTTTTTCTCTGGGAGTTCCTAGGGCACGCTTAGTCTTGCTTCTAAGTCGGGATATTCTTCCTCCATCTTTTCTCTTGCCTTGATCAAAAGCTACCACAGATGCTCCCGAACAATCATTATTTACAAATTCTGGTTCTAGCAAGAATCGTGCAGAAACGGGTAAGTGATCCGATGTAGTGAATGCATAGTCATTATCATATACGTCGTAATGAACAGTTACAGAATTTTCGATATAAGCTTCATTAAGTTCATTGGTTACCATGATATGATCAATCATATTTTCTCTAAAAACGAATGATCGCAATCCTGCTTCGCTTAGTGCAGAAGATACAATCGTGTAATTAGCAGTGTCATCTACATATTCCTGAAAACTAGAAATGGTTGATGGGATATCTGCTACGGTTTCATCTACATCGTCATTATAATCTCCCAAAAGAATAACCTTGTTGTTTGCAAAATTAGCATCTAGCGAATCTTTTAATACTTCGACATCATATTTACGCATATCATATCGATTTTGAGGACCATTGCTACTATTTGCTCTGGCATGTAATGCGATCAAATCAATACGTTCTGTAACTCCATTAATGGTTACATCTGCAGTCATTAAAAATGGTAATCTTCCACTAGCATAGAAACGATCTGTTTCGCTAGGGTAATCTACAAGCGCAGATGCATCTCCACCATTATATAGCGGATGAATAGATGTAAACATTGCTCTTGTTTCGACCACAGAAACGGTTTCAGTATTATAAATAAATCCTACTTTTTGTGATACTCCACCAGAACCAGGACGAGAAACGGCATCGGATAAAATATAATCATACCCTGGTAACAGGTTTACTAATTCTTCAAATAATACATCATCAGCAATTTCTTCTACAGCATATACATCTGCTTTTAGTTTTTTAAGTACTGTAGCAGTACTATCTCTTTGAATTGCATCAGACATAGGGTTTTGACCTACAGGTGAGTTGTTTTCATCACCAAACCATTCGATATTCCAGGTTACTACATCAAAAGTATCTTCTTTAGGAAAACCTACTGTGTCTCCTGGTGGAATAAATTCTACCGCACAAGGAATATCTGAAGCTTGCCTTGGCAGTAACTGGAAGAATTCTCTAAAACGACCTATCACACCAGTGATTTCTGAACAGGTAACAGGTTGTGCTTTACCTACTATAGAAGCTACGTCGTTATCAACACGTAGTTCTCCGTTTCCGCTAGCATCGGTAAGGGTGAAGTTAGAGTTTCCAAATAAAAGATCTCCTGGATTAGGGAATGTGGTATTAAGTACTCGAACCAATTCTCCCGGATGATCTGCAAGTTGTGTAAGCGTAATGTCTAGTGGTGTAATTGGGTTTTGAGGAAGACCGTTATTTACTACTTCAGCTACAGAACTAATTTGAATCTGATCATTAAAAACGGCTCTGACTCCTGTTATGGTAATAGAATCTCCAACTTTTAGAGCTGTATTAGCTTGCACCTGGTCATCAAAAACAGCGATACCACCAGTAGCATCCTGAATAAATGCAGGACCATTAAAACTATCGGTAACAGTTAGTACTCCTGCAATAGTTACCGGAGTTCCCTCTGCAACAGCTCTAGCTTCTGCAATGCTTATTGGGTCACCAGGAGTTACTATTACACCATCGTTATCTGCTCCTGGTGTTGGAGCTTTAGCGACATATGTAGCAGTATTTCGAACTCCTCCTTGTCCATTAGGACTTCGCTGTAAAGACTCTCCATCTTTGTTTCCATTTGTGTTTTCGTTCACCTGTGGCTGATCTGTATTTAGAAGTACTAATAATTCTAGATCATCAGCATCATCGGTATCATATACAATGGCATCAATGATATTTTCGGTAGTAACCGCTGTTCCATTAGGGAAGCTTGTAGCATCTCCAAAATACAAGACTACAGCATCTGCACCATTTTGGAACGTATTTCCGGGAACGACAAGGTTTACATTGGCAACATCTGCATTACCAACCACAAAATATCCTTCGGCATTGGTAGTAAAACCATCTAAATCAATGGCGTTATAACTGGTATTATTACTTCCGTTATAATTTACCAATACATAACCATCAAGTGAGGTATTTCCGGTTCCACCATCATATAGTTCTACAAACTCTAAAGCATCAGAGCCTTGAGTATCTGCATCCAGTTCGTTAATAATAAGATTAACTATCTCTGTTGCATTGGTATTTGCTCCTCCCGGAGTAGGAATTGCTTGTGTGTATGTTGAGGTATTTCTTAATCCTCCTGATCCATTAGGGAAACGTTGTAATGAATGGAAATTCTTATCGTTTTTCTCGTCTTCATTTACTTGTGGTTCACTATTATTTAGTAGCACCAATAGTTCTACATCATCACTATCATTGGTGTCGTATACAATAGCATCTACCAAATTTTCTGTTGTAATAGGGCTTCCGTTAGGAAAATTAGAAGTTGCAGTTTTATATAGTGCTACAGCATCTGCTCCATTTTGTAGTCCATTACCTGGAAACGTAATCCCAACGTTAGCTACATCTGCATTACCGATAACAAAGTATCCATTAGCATTTGTGGTAGAACCGGTTAAATCATAGGCAGCATAACTCTGATTATTGGATCCGTTAAAGAACACTAATGTGTGTCCATCTAGAGATGTGTTTCCGGCTCCGCCGTCAAATAGCTCTACAAATTCTAAAACATCAGACCCATCGGTATCTGCATCAATTTCATTAATTACTATAACGGCTGTAGGATCAACATCATCAATAACTACATTTTCTCGATTAGGAGTATTAACAGCTTCTCCCGGTTCTGCTATAGCTGCGGGGAAGCTTGGTAATCCACTTCCATCAAAATCATTTCTTTTCCAATCGGTGACAGTATTGGTATCTTGACCATTTGGAAATCTCGATGCTCCTCCAACAGTAAATGAGCTTCCATCAAAGGATTGTAGTAAGGTAACATTGGCATAGTTAAGATCAGATGCACCACCATCATTAACTCCAATATCATCAATGCGTTCTTCCCACGGGGTAACATCAAAGATACCATTGTCATCTGTATCAAGATCTTGTCCTAAACTACCCGTAAAATTCTTTACCAAAAGTAGAGTAACAGTACCATTTTCATATACATTACTACCAAAAGCAGTAGTGAAATATCCATTAATATCTGTAGAGCCTAATTGTAGTATTTCATCGATAACTCCAGAAGCATTACTATCTCCTTCAATTTCTAGTAACCAATATTCGCTTAAGTCTGTTTCTGCACCAGCTAATATTTCTACAAATTCATCAGTATCTGATCCGGTATGATTAAATACAAATTCGTTAATTATTGGTATGATAACTGGTGTTCCTAAAACCTGATTAGTATTTATCGCACCATATGAGTTGGTTGTAGATGTTTCCCAGGTAAATTCTGTAGCAGATGTTCCTGTTCCTGTTAGTTGTAAAGAGGCTCCAACAGGAGTACTGCTAGATTCTGATACACCTATATCGGTACTTGTTAACCCAGATGCAGGCCCATCTATTGCTGTAATAATACCTTCATAGCTTAAAAACTGGATAACAGTATTATTGTTGTCAATTAATGCAATCCCATCGGGTGCACCATTTTGTAATCCATTGGCAGGAAGAATTTCTACTATCGTTCCGAAACCATTTTGCTCATCAGGAATCACTCCCGAAATAGAAATTGTATTATAAACGGTGCTATTAGACCCATTATACAAAACAATACTCCAACCAGAAAGGTCTGTTCCTGCTGTCCCGGCAATTTCGATAGCTTCTTCTACATCTGTACTTGCATTGTCGTAGTGTATTTCATTAATAAATACGGATTGAGTAAACCCATTCTGAGTCCAAAAAAAGCAGGAGATAACGAATGGAATTAAGAGTAATTTTAATTTCATGACTATTAGTTTATTTGTGTGATTTTTTGCGTAATGCAAGTTAGAGTATTAGAATGATTATTATTGGGCAGAGATGTTAAAAAAAGTTTAAGAAAAGTACGTATTTTTTTGTAATCACATATTAATCAATGGTTTGTTAGAGAAAGATATAGTTTTCTTAGGTATAGATTATAATCTAGAATCCAAATGATTTTGATGTAATTGAATAGGTGAAGATTACAAACGATCAATTGAAACATATTTTTAATCAATTCAAAATAGCAGACCATCAACTATGAGTGTTATAGCATTATCAAAAGAAACGCACTATCCATCAATCCCAAAGGGTATTCTATAAATTCATTATCATAAAACAATACTTCATCAGATACATTTGATAATTAATTTTAAAATTAAAACAATAATGAAAAGTTTAAAAAAAAATGTAGTACTAGCATTATGTATCCTAGGGATAGTATCATGTGAAAAAACAGAATCAGATACCGAGATATTAAACATAAAGGAGCAAGAAGGTTTTATGAGTACTACAGGAAATAGTAATGCTACTGTGGCAGATGATCAATCAGAAGCAATACAACCAATAATTCATATGAATTTTGGAGCCGAAACGAGTAAAGCAGAAGCTTCTATCAAATTTGATGAAGCTATTGCAAAATATCATAGTAAAAATAATAACAAAAACAGGGGGCCAGTTTTATCAGGTAAGATTACAAAATGGTATTACAAAGTGACTACTATAACAGGTACATATGAAGATTCTGGCTCAAATCATTGTGGTACCGATGGATCAGCAAGGCTTGATGTTAGTTTTCTAACTGATTTAGGAATAATAACTAAACATAATATTGCATTAAACAACCCTGGAAATGATAGAGAAGAAGGTTCTTGGGATATCTATTATCTAGAATTGGATTTACCCAATCCTTTAACTATTGATTGGATAGAGGTTGATTCGGCTTTAATTAGATTAAAAGGAACAGATGGTTGGTTCTTAAAAGAGATTGCTATAGCTTCTACTTCGGATGAGGATTATACAGCTTTGAGTTCAAAGCCCAAATTATGGTTAGACAGTAGTGCGAATAATCTTTGGGATAGTTTCGATACTAATGGTCATGAAACTACAAACAAATCAGGGAGATATGATTTTTAATTAATCTATAGAATTTCTCGACAATTCTGCTCTGTTACGTTTTTTTTATAATCCTAACTAAAAGAAAACTCAAGATGAGTGGAGGAATAAAAAAAAGTTAAGAAATACAAGTGTTTATACGTATAAACACGAAAGACATCTGGATAGATATCTATCCAGATGTTCTTATAAAATAGGCGTAGAAGTTACAATGTAAGTACTGTGTTTAATTATGTACTAAGATTGTTTTCCATTTTTTGCTGTAGTGTACATTTGTATTTTTATTATACATCTGAAACCCGATTCTCCAGAAGACAGTGTTATTATTTCCATATTTTGGAAATTTGGCTGTTACTGTACTAGGTTGGTTACTGTATGTTTTTTTATGCACCCATGCACCCCCAGACCATACTTGAAAACGCACTTTGAATCGTCTTGAACTACTCGGAACAGCATTTTGTTCAGCCTGAGTTAAAACATAACTATAAGTCTCATTTTCATAAGTATTAATATTTGTAGACCCATAAATTCCAGGAAGCAGTCCAGGAAGTATTATTCCTTTAGCATCTTGATTCTCTACAATTTCGACTTCGCTTTTTTCTAACACCAATGTTTCATCGGTTTCAGAAAGATCAGATTTACTGCAGGAAAACATTAGAAGTCCCACACATAAAAAAACTAGATTTTTAAAATTTTGTGTTTTCATATTTAAAATTATTGGTTTATTTGGCGAATATAGACAGAGGTCAAAATAGAAAAGTCCGAATAGCTTGAATTTCAAACTATTCGGACTTTTTTTAGGTCTTTTACCTGTTTTACCAGGGTTAAAACACCTTCTATATATTGTGTCTTAAACGTATATACACAGGAAAATGATCACTGTATCCTCCTTTATATTTTCTTCCTACATAAGTTCTGAAAGGAGTACCCTTATAGCGACCTTTGTAGATCTTTAGGAAGTCGTCATCAAAGATAGCGGCATTAGAAAAACTATGTTTCCCTCCTTCATATTGATGAAAGTTATGGCTAAAGATTATTTGATCAAACAGGTTCCATTGACTTCTGTAGCTAGTACTACCCCTGTATCGGGTAAGGAGTCGTTCCATTGGATTAAAAAAATCTTGCTGTACCAAATTCTTTATACTTTCACTAGAAGGATCATCATTAAAATCTCCCATAATGATAATTTTTGCATTAGGATTTTTATCAGTAATCTGGTTGATAATCTCACGGTTTTTTTCTGCAGCAGCTATACGCTTATAGGCTGTGCCTTCTGCTCCATCTCTTCTTGATGGCCAATGATTTATTAAAATATGTACTTCCTCTTGGTTTAAAGCACCAGTTACCCATAGAATATCACGGGTATAATCTCGTTCTCCCTTTTCATTATCTACCAAAACAGTAATAGTTTTAGAGTTTTTTACTTCAAAATATTGTTTTTGATATAGTAACCCTACATCAATACCTCGTTCATCTGGAGAATCGTAATGAACAATACCATACTCTTTTTGTTTTAAATGTTTAGAGTTAATAAGGTCTTTTAGAACAGCTTTGTTTTCTACTTCTGCGACACCAACCAAAACAGGAGCTTTTCTTGTTTTTAAAAATCCAATATTAGAAATGGCTGTGCCAAGCTTGAATATTTTTTTTTCATATCGTTTTCGATTCCATTTTTTTTCAGAATCAGGTAAGAAGTCATTGTCTAAGGTTTTCGGGTCGTCTTTGGTGTCGAATAAATTCTCTAGGTTATAAAATGCTATGGTAAAGTGATTTGTTTTTTTTTTACTGAAATAAAATTTATTGGCCATAGCATTTAATTTTATAAGAAACCGGTTATAATGTTGGTTCCCGAGTATATAATTGTTGTACTTTTGTACATTTGTTTAAAGGCACAATATAATAAATTAAGATATAGAAGATTAGGTAGCTAATGTTAGAAAGAGAGGAAATAGCATACGAGAAAACAGTTTTGATAGGAATCATAACCAAGAACCAGGATGAAGAGAAGCTTGAAGAGTTTTTGGATGAATTAGAATTTCTTACGTATACAGCTGGGGGTGAAGTGGTAAAACGATTTACCCAAAAGATGGATATGCCTAATTCTAAAACTTTTATAGGATCGGGAAAAATGGAGGATGTACGAATTTATGTAGAACAACATGATATCGGTACTGTCGTTTTTGATGATGAATTATCCCCAGGTCAACTTCGTAATATAGAGCGTATTCTAAAGGCTAAAATTATAGATCGAACCAATTTAATCCTTGATATTTTTGCCCAACGTGCTCAAACCAGCTACGCCCGTACTCAGGTAGAGTTGGCGCAGTATCAATATTTATTACCTAGATTAACAGGGTTGTGGACTCACTTAGAAAGACAGCGTGGTGGTATCGGGATGCGAGGTCCGGGAGAAACAGAGATAGAGACCGACCGTCGTATTGTTAGAGATCGAATTTCTTTGCTTAAAAAGAAACTACTTACTATTGATAAGCAGATGGCGACACAACGGGGCAATCGTGGAAAATTGGTTAGAGTAGCTTTAGTAGGGTATACCAATGTGGGTAAATCTACACTAATGAATGTTATTGCCAAAAGCGAGGTTTTTGCAGAAAATAAACTTTTTGCTACTCTGGACACTACAGTAAGAAAAGTAGTTATTGGCAACCTTCCATTTTTACTTAGTGATACAGTTGGTTTTATTAGAAAACTACCCACCCAACTCGTAGAGAGTTTTAAAAGCACATTAGATGAAGTAAGAGAAGCAGATTTATTATTACATGTAGTAGATATTTCTCATCCGCAGTTCGAAGATCATATCGAATCAGTGAATAAGATTCTTGATGAAATTGATTGTAGAGATAAACCCACTATGATGGTTTTTAATAAAATTGATGCTTATAAACATGAGACAATAGATAGTGATGATTTAACTACAGAAAGAACCAAAGCTCATTATACTCTAGAAGAATGGAAACAGACTTGGATGAGTAAAATAGGAGATAATGCTTTGTTTATTTCTGCGATCAAGAAAGAGAATATTGATGACTTTAGAAAACGAGTATACAAAGAAACACGAAATATTCATGTAACTCGTTTCCCTTATAATAACTTTTTATATCCTGAGATTGTCGAAGAATAAGAGGATGTTTAAACAAGCTCTAAGCTTAAAATTTATATTTAAGCCCTAATCCAATTACCTCACGTATCTGAAATCCACTGGTAGCATTGTCATCATAAATTGCTTGAAACACAAAACTACCCGTAATGTATTTGTTTACAAGTAAGCTAATGTTTAATGTATAATCAATATCTACATTGGCCGGATCTTCAATATAGTTAGAGTACAGATTTAAAAGTTGTTCTAGAGTTATATTTTTTGCCAAAGTGTTTTTAGAATAAGCCGCAAGAGATCCACCAAACTCAAATCGTGAGCTTTCACCAGCGTCTACACCAAAATAATCACCATCTACATAATCTGCAACATTGGTAAATTCTTTGTCTACAAATATCATACGAGACGTAACTGGAGCAATATTAATGTGTAGATTATCGCTTTTTTTCCATAATAATCCTGGTCCGATCTGTATAAAAGCGGGAGAAAAGAAATGAGTTTCTTCTGTACGAATAGTCTCTTCTGTATCGGGATCTTTGGTAAATCTATATCCTTTATCAAATTGAGATCTGAAATTGATAAACAAAGAATAGTTCCAGAAACCTTGACCAATTTTTTGCCCCAATCGAGTGTTAAATTCGATCCTATCATTGGTTTTGCGAGCAAAATCCTCTCCTCTTAAAAAAGTAAGACCGTAATCTGCAATAATTTTATTATCCCAGGTTAGGCTATTTTTTTTATAGTTAAATTCATAATTTAATGTAACATTTCCAGCAATATTAGATGTTCCTCCACCTTGCCAGTCGTAGTTAAATGCAGATTGATTAAAAAGTAAAGTAAAGTTTGCCTTGTCTTTCCACCCAATATGTTCTTCTTTTGGTTTCTTAGGAGTAATTTCTTTTAGTTTCTGTTTTAAAACTATGATATTTAAGTCATTTGTGGTGTTTTTTAAAATACTATCAAGAGAACGTTTTAAATTAACTTGAATTGAATCCAGGTATTTTGTTTTTTCTTTTTCCTGACCAGAAATTTTTGTTACTAACAAAAACAGAAAAATAGCTAAAAAAAATCTACTCATTTGATCTTTTATTGCAAGGGTAGAATACAAAGATACGGTATGCTCTTAGCTTTTTCAAATTAGTGATATTTCTTAAAAACATCTTACATAAGATTGCTTCTGCATTGACCACTTACCATAGTATCAATTCATCTGTACTCATCTATTAACATAGGTGAGTAAACCCTTTATTATTTGGTAATTACATACTATATTAACGTTAACAGTAGGTTAATGTGTCAGAATCGTATAAAAATAAAAACCATTTGGGATACTTTTGATATAATGACGTATGAATATAACAAGATAATAATCAGAGCACTTGATGTAACGTTCTAAATAATCATAGGTCATAGTAAAAACAATACATATCAATCACAAAACAAACTTTAATGTCATGAAAAATCTCTCGAAGATTATTACACTACTTTTATTGTATTTGTTGCCAAACATAAATTATGGCCAACTACCAGCAAAAATGATTCAATATCCAGATGTTTCTGATTCTCACATCTGTTTTACTTATGCAGATGACCTATGGATTGTAAATAAGCAAGGGGGCACAGCACATCGGTTAACAACTAAGCCGGGTCGAGAAACAATGGGGAAATTTTCTCCAGATGGAAAAACTATCGCGTTTAATGCTAATTATGATGGCAACCATGACATATATACAATTCCTGTAACTGGTGGTATTCCTAAACGAATTACAACTCACGGAATGTCTGATAATATTAAAGCATGGACTAAAGACGGAAAATTTTTAATCTACACTTCTAGAATGGAAAGCGGTAAACAACGTTTTTCTAAGGCGTTTAAAATATCTGTTAATGGAGGGTTACCAGTAAGAATACCAATAAGCAAAGTCGAAGAATTAGATCTACATGTTAACGGTGACCTTGTAGCAATGACAGATAAATCAAGGCTTAGCAGAAACTGGAAAAGATATAGAGGAGGAATGGCTTCTGACATCTATCTTTTTAACCTCAAAACCTTAACCTCTGAAAACATTACCAATAACGATGGTAATGATGAACTACCCATGTGGAATAATGATGACCTCTATTATCTTTCGGATAAAGATGCTTCAAAAAAGTTTAATATCTGGAAATATGACCTACAATCAAAACAACACGAGCAAATTACATTTTTTAAAGAATTTGATATTGAACGCCCGTCTATAGGAAAATCTGAAATCGTTTTTGAAGCTGGAGGAACACTATATCTGTTAGATGTGACAACAAAAACAACAAAAGAAATATCTATAAGTGCTATTGGGGATTTTACAGGATTAAAACCTCAAGTAAAAAAAGCAGAAAAATACATTCATAGTGTAGGTATTGCACCAGATGGTAATAGAATTATTGTAGGCGCCAGAGGAGATATCTTTTCTGTGCCTAAAAAAGACGGGATTACCAAGAACCTAACACGTACAAGTGGCATTGCAGAGCGCTATCCAAGTTGGTCACCAGATGGAAGATATATTGCATATTGGAGTGATAAAACAGGAGAATATGAATTAATGGTAAGAAACCTTAAAGATAATTCAGAGAAACAAATCTCAAAACAGGGCCCGGGATTTAGATACCAACTGTTCTGGTCTCCTGATAGTAAAAAATTAATTTTTGTAGATCAGGAAATGCATATAAAACTGGCAAATATTGCTAACAATACGATTACCAAAATAGATCAGGAAATTCAATTGTTTCAAGGTGGCTTATCAGGGTTTTCTGTAAGTTGGTCAAGTGATAGTAAATATATTACCTATGCAAATTCTCATGAAAATGGAAATCAGCATATCATTATATACGATATCGATAAAAAGAAAAAGAACATTATCACTTCTGCTTTTTATGATGATGGTAATCCTGTGTTTTCTGTTGACAACAAGTATATCTATTGTACGACTAATAGAACCTTTGATCCGGTATATAGTGATTATGATAATAGCTGGACATATCCTAATGCAACTAAAATAGGAATCATTCCGCTTACAAAAGATGCAGTACACCCTATTGAATTAAAAAATGATGTAGTTGCTATAAATGAAGGTGATAAAAAGAAAGAGGATTCTAAAGATAAAAAGAAAGAAGAAGAAGAAGATCAAAAGGTAAAGCCGATACGCATAGATTTTAATGGTCTAGAATCCAGAATGATCATTTTACCTGTAGAACTAGGAAATACAGGAGGAATAAAGGCTGCCAAAGGTAAAATCGTTTTCTTAAAACATCCAAGAACTGGATCAAAGGATGAAAAATCAGTTTTAAAATATTATGATTTTGAAGAAGATGAAGAAAAGACAATTCTTGAAAATGTAGACGATTATAAACTTTCGTTTGATAATAATAGTATTCTAGTGTTTACCGAAGAAAAAATGGGCATTATAGAAGTAGCAAAAGATCAATCTCTCGAAGATCATATAGACACCTCTAAAATGGAAATGACCGTTAACCCAAAAGAAGAATGGCGACAAATCTTTGCAGATATATGGCGTTTAGAAAGAGATTTTTTCTATGATAAAAATCTACACGGGTTGGATTGGGAAGCTATGAAAAAGAAATATGAGCCATTAATAGAATATGCAGCAAGTCGAAATGACCTTAATAAAATAACCGGAGCACTAATTGCAGAACTAAATGCTTCTCATACATATA
This sequence comes from Aquimarina sp. Aq78, assembly GCF_900299525.1. GTDB lineage: Bacteria > Bacteroidota > Bacteroidia > Flavobacteriales > Flavobacteriaceae > Aquimarina. The sequence goes on from NZ_OMKA01000026.1 coordinate 223,605, forward strand.
GAGGAGGAGGAGATGTAGTATCAAGCTCTAACAAAACCACTGGTTATCTCGGTGTTGACTGGGAAATGCATCAGGGAAAATACAGAATAAAAAAGATCATTACACCAGCTCCTTGGGATACTGAGGTTAAATCTCCTCTTAAAAAACCTGGAGTATTAGTTGAAGAAGGTGATTATATATTGCGTATTAATGGAATAGAATTAACAGAGTATGCAGATCCTTATGCAGCATTAGAAGGAAAAGCAAATGAAACGATAGAGATTACAGTTAGTAAAACTCCTGATGGCAAAAACAGCAAGCAATATCTTGTACAACCTATAAGAAGTGAAGCGAGGCTGAGAAATCTTGCCTGGATTGAAGAAATGCGAAAATATGTAGATGAAAAATCAGGAGGAAGAATAGGATATATTTATGTGCCAAGTACAGGAATAGATGGGCAAGAAGAATTAGTTAGAATGTTCTATGCTCAACATCATAAAGATGGATTAATCATTGATGAAAGATTTAATAATGGAGGACAAATACCAGATAGATTTGTAGAATTGTTAAATAGACCATTATTAAGCTACTACAAGGTGCGAGATGGCAAAGATTGGGCCTGGCCTCCAAGAGGACATTATGGTCCTAAAGCGATGCTTATTAATGGATGGAGTGGTAGTGGAGGAGATGCCTTTCCTGATTATTTCAAGAAAAGAAAAGTAGGACCGCTTATTGGTACAAGAACATGGGGAGGACTAATAGGAATTTCGGGAGCACCAGAATTAATAGACGGTGGATATGTAACAGTACCTACATTTAGAATGTATAATCCCGATGGAACCTGGTTTGCAGAAGGACATGGTGTAGAGCCGGATATCCATGTTCCAGAAAACCCAGGAAAAGATGCTCAAGGTATAGATGTGCAACTGGATCGCGCTATTAATGAAGTGCTAAAAACACTTAAAGAAAGTGACAAAAACCCAAAGAACAAAGTACCTGCAGCAGAGGATCGTTCTAAGTAATTTGCTAGCAAATGAGATACATAAAAAAGCGAGAGTATTTTCTTTACTCTCGCTTTTACTCTTTTTATGATATGTATTATCAAAAATGTATTTCATAATTTAAGGTATATTCGTGATACTGTATTATATGATTTCTTATGGAAAAATTAGAACTGATTAAAGCGAGAGAATCCGATAAGGATTTCTTATTTAGTTTAAGAAAGGCAACAATGGTCGAGCATTTAGAGAAAATGGGAATTTTCTTATCAGATGAAGAACATTTATCCAGAATAGATTTTCAATATGATAGTGCTTATGTGATATTAAAATCAAATCAAAGAGCAGGTGTATTGAAATATATTGAAACAGAACACGCGATAGAAATACTACAAATACAAGTGTTACCCGAATATCAAGGTCATGGAATAGGAAAGTATGTGATTAAAGATCTAATAGAAACTGCCAAAGTTTCAAATAAAAATATGATACTAAAAGTATTAAAAGAAAACCCAGCTAAGTATTTATATGAACGTATGGGTTTTAAGACAGTTGATGAGGATGAACATGAATTTCATATGAAATTAGTATCTGATAAAGGCTAAAAATAGTGGACCTACTAAAGAAAAAAAGCATCTTTTATTTGATAAAAGATGCTTTTTTTAAGAGTTATATTTTCTTGTTTCTAGAACCCGTAATTTACTCCTAGACCAAACACTTCTCTAATCTGAAAAGCACCAACGGCATTATCATCATAGATAGCCTGAAAGGTTAGATTAGTAGATAAATACTTGTTAATGGTCATCACAATATTTGCAGTATAATCGATATCTACATTTTGTGGATCTTCTAAGTAGTTAGAATACAAATTTAAAATGTTTTCCATAGATACATTCTTCATGATCTCAAATTTAGCATACCCATTAAGTGCAGCACCAAATTCAAAGCGAAACGTGTCGTTTGCTTCTACTCCAAAATAACCTCCAGCATCATTAAAAGCGTCTATTGCTGCCTGATCATTACCCACATCTGTAAACTCATCATGTACAAAAATAAATCGTGCTGTTGCAGGGGCGATATTAACTTTGAGATTGTCACTTTTTTTCCATAACATACCTGGACCTAACTGTAAATAGGCAGGAGAAAAAATACGAGTAGTTTCTGTTCGGATTTCTCTTGTTCCTATAACATTTCCAGTAGTTGTATCTAGAATAGGTTCTTCTCCATATTCGTATCCTTTATCAAACTGTGTTTTAAAGTTTAAGAAAAAAGAATAGTACCATAGTGATTCTTTGATTTGTCTACCCAATAATGAATTTAACTCTAAGCGATCATTAGTTTTACGTATAAACTCTTGATCTTTAAGTTTAGTAAGACCATAATCTGCAAGAATTTTATTATCCCAGGTAATAGGGCCTTTACGATAATTAAAGTCATAGGATAGCGATAGATTTCCTGCAATATTAGATGTTCCTCCTCCTAGCCATTCTGCATTAAAAGCAGATTGATTTATTAAAAGGCTAATATTACCTCCTTTGGTCCATCCATCTTTAGGAGCTTCGTCTTTTTTTGTTTCTTCTTGTGCAAATAGAATTGTAGAACTAATTAATAGAACTACAGTTAGCAATGTTTTTTTCATTTGATGATAGTTTTAAGGAATTTAATCAGGCTATATTAATGGTTAAATAATTAATTATCTAGCATAAATAACCGGTGTAAATTTTTATGTTGGCAAATATATTTTAAGAAACGTTTTTTACTCTAAAAGTATGTTAGTAGACCATTATTATTCGATAAAAAACAACATTAATAGATAAAAGAACCTATTTCCTTTTATATAGAGGAACAGAAGAGCATGCTTCTCCATACATAATACTTTTTGCAACAGGTTGTAATTTTTGGATCAGATCGATATAAGCCCCTTGGGGAACAGGTTTGTTAGTACATCCCTTTATAATAATCAGCTTGTTTTGATATTCTGAAACATCAATAGTATTTATAATTTCGGCATAGAGTACCGTTTCCAGAGCTTCTAAAGATCCTACAGCTACTTTTTTTGAAAAGGGCTGTAATGAGCTAGTCAATAAAAGGTATGCCCATCCGGGGATAATAGCGTCTGTAGAACAAGTTAATGCAACATAGGCGTCTCGGTATTGACTCCAGTCATGATCTAAAACAGATTTTCTGAACTCTTTTTCACGTAAAATTAACCCCTCAAAAAGCCAATTTTTAATATCAAAAAGAATACGATCACCTTTAGGATAGTATTCTTCTAAATCAAAAGTGATGAGGTTTTTATTATTAGCAACTCTATTTACAATTTCATCGGCCATTGTATCGTTGTATTATGTTATTTATACCCTATTTTTTCTGAAAGTTCTATCTTGCTTTTTGCAAAATTTCCAGTTCCAAAAGCAATTTCTTTACCATCTTGATTGTATAAAGTTGATTCTGCAACAAATAGGCTTCTGGATTTAAATTTTATCTTTCCGACAGCTGTAATTATTCCTTTATCTACTGGTCGTATTAAATTAATATTAAACGAAGTAGTAAGGACAAAAACATCTTTTACAATAGAATTTACTGCAAAAAAGGCAGCATCGTCAAGTAGTTTAAAATATACAGAACCGTGTATCGCTCCTAATGCATGAAAATACTTTTCTGAAACTTCAAGTTCAATTTGTGCTAAACCCTCAGAAATTTTGACTGTGGTAGTATCATACAATGCGGTATTGATATTTGCCTGCAGATACATTCTTTCTAATTTGCTATAATGTTCAGGATTCATTTTCCTTGTTTATTTATTTTAGAAAGTTGTTCCGAAATGACTGCAATCCCAGTTACAGCATTCCCAATTCTAGTTTAGCCTCTTCACTCATTAAATCTTGTGACCATGGTGGGTCAAAAGTAAGTTCCATTTCTACATCGTTTACTGCATCAAGAGATTTTACTTTTTCTCGTATTTCTTCTGGTAGAGACTCTGCTACAGGACAGTTAGGAGAAGTAAGTGTCATTAGAATTTTTACTTCATAATCCTCATTAACAAATACATCATAGATTAGTCCTAGCTCGTATATATCAACCGGAATTTCTGGATCAAAGATTGTCTTTAATACTCGTACAATTTTTTCTCCTAAGTCGTTTGTATCTATAGTGGTTTCACTCATTTTTTTAGTTTTAATATTGCTTTAACAAGCTTTATGCGACAAAAATTGATTTAATTCAATTGTGTTTGGTAAGCGATAGCATACATTTTTAGTTGTTTAATCATACTTACCAAACCATTAGCACGTGTCGGTGATAAATGCTCTTTTAAACCAATTTCATCAATAAAATCGGTGTCAGCTTCAATGATGGCTGCGGGATGTTGCTCAGAAAAGACACGTATCAATATTGCAATAATACCTTTGGTAATAATAGCATCACTATCTGCAGTAAATTGAACTTTATCATCTTTCATTTCGGCGTGTACCCACACTTTACTCTGGCATCCTTTTATGATATTGTCGTCTGTTTTGTATTTTTCTTCAATAAGAGGCAGAGATTTTCCTAGTTCAATCATGTATTCATATCGCTGCATCCAATCATCAAACATACCAAATTCATCAACAATCTCTTCCTGGATTTCTTGTATTGTCATTACGTACAAATTTTCAACAAAAGTACGACAAGAATTGTTGCTATTCAATACTTTCTGCCAATGATAGTATAGTATTAACTAATTGTTGTACTTCTTGAGGAGGATGTCCGTGATCAAAGTCATTCGAGACAAATGTTTTGGTAGAAGAAGTGATCTTTAGTTGTGCATGAGGAGCACCATCAAAAAGTCTTTTTTCTGTAGGTGCTTTTAGCTCCTTTATTTTATCAATGTCTATAGTTTCCAGAAGTGAAATAATGGTATTCCAATCTTTTTTTAAGCATTTTTTTGAATGACTATTTTTTAAATTTACATCGGTAGTTTTTTCAATACGATCATTATTAATTTTGATTTGAAAAAATGAACCTCTGGAGAGCGCCTGGTATTCGACATTAACTATATTGCCCTGATCTTTTTTATTCTTTAAAGGAATATTTTGGGCTATGGATCGATTTTTTTCTTTTGATAGTATTTTAACTAGAGTATAGTGTAATGAGGAACCATCAGCCGGAGGGTTTTCTACTTGTGTAACGGTAATTTCTATTTCATAGTTATATCCTTCTTCATATTCAAATCCCTTGATTGTATCGTAAAAATAAGTCCATTCATCACTTGGGTTTTCTTTATATAACATGCATTTTTGAGGGCCAACACCAACACAATCTTCCAGAGTATTAGCTATAAATACTCGCTTGGTTTTCTGGCATGAAGAAAATAAAATAACGATACTTAATAAGGAAAAAAACTTGCTCATAGATTAGTTGTTTTGTGTAATGCGTTATATGGTAATTAAATAACGTTGAACAAAACCAAATGGTATAAAAAATAATTTACGAGAGCATCATCTTGGCTTTTTTAACGGCTTCGACCAAAGCATCAATTTCCTCCTTAGTGTTATAGAATGAAAAAGAAGCACGGACTGTTCCTGGTATTTTATAAAAATCCATGATGGGCTGTGCACAGTGATGTCCTGTACGTACTGCAATACCGAGTTTATCTACAATAGTTCCTACATCATAGGGGTGAATATCATTAAGGTTGAATGAGATTACAGAAGTTTTGTTTTTGGAGGTACCGTAAATTTTTAACCCTTCAATTTCTAATAATTTTTGTGTCCCGTATTCAAGAAGTCCATTCTCATATGCAGCAATATTTTCAAAACCAATACCATTCATATAATCAAGTGCTGCTCCAAAAGCTATACCGCCACAGATATTAGGGGTGCCAGCCTCGAACTTATGAGGCAAACCGGCATAGGTAGTTTTTTCAAAAGTAACTTGCTCGATCATTTCACCACCACCTTGATATGGAGGCAGTTTGTTTAACCACTCTTCTTTTCCGTAAAGCATACCTACTCCTGTGGGTCCACAGAGTTTGTGCGCAGAAGCAACATAAAAATCTACATCCAAAGCTTGAACATCTGGTTTAACATGAGGGCAAGCTTGTGCACCATCGATCAATACAGCTGCACCTACGCTATGTGCTTTTTCAATAATTTCTTCAATAGGATTTATAGTTCCTAATGCATTAGAGATGTGATTAGTAAAAACAAGTTTAGTTTGGTTAGAAAGTAATTGATCATATACATCCATTACTAATTCACCATCTTCGTTCATCGGGATGACTTTAAGGATGGCTCCTGTTCGTTCACATAGCATTTGCCAAGGCACAATATTAGAATGATGTTCTAATGCCGAAACAATAATTTCATCACCTTCAGAAAGAAGAGAGGTAAAGCCGGTAGCAATAATATTAATACTATGAGTTGTTCCCGAAGTGAGAATAATCTCATGTGTGTGTTTTGCATTAAAATGTTTCTGCACTTTTTTACGAGCCATCTCGTATGCATCTGTTGCTTCTTGTGATAAAGTGTGAACACCACGATGAATATTCGCATTGTAGTTGCTGTAATAATCTACAATGGCATCTATAACTACCTGCGGTGTTTGAGATGTGGCCGCATTATCAAAATACACTAAAGGTTTTCCGTGTACTTCTCTGGTAAGTATTGGGAAATCTTCTCGTATTTTCTGTACATCTAACATATCAATTTCTTTCTGCAAAAGTAGTAAGTATTTCTAATTAGGATTGTTTATTTTTAGAATGATTTAACCCTTTTTATAATGAAACGACTTAAAAAAATTATTGGGATTGCATTTCTTATTCTATTTGCAGGAATTTGTATTGCATTTGTACTGAATTACCCAAAACTTACAATTCTAACAGGATATTCTGCAAAGAATATGAATTCATCGGTTTTTATTGCAAACAGAAGTTTGGAGTTTACCGACATAAATGATAATAATTTTGCTCCGGTTAACTTAGCAGATGATGAGGTAAATATGAAAAACAGGACATCTGTTGCCTCTGTTTTTGGCCTTAAAGAGAGAAAAGCAATTTATAGAGAAGGATTGGGTAGTGTTTTGATTGATGATGATTTTGATGAAAATATACCTGTTTTAATACCACAAAGAACTAAAATAGAGACAAGGTTATCGTATCCTTATGGTGAATTAGAACAAAAAGACACAGTTTTTACTACGGTCGATTATGATAAGGTAAATAGAACTATTACTTCAATTTTTGACACGAATGGAGAATATATAAAGAAAACAAGGGCTGTTCTTGTGCTTTATAAAGATCAGATTATAGCCGAGAAATATATAGATGGATTGAATAAAGATTCTAAGTTGCTAGGGTGGTCTATGACCAAAAGTGTTCTCTCTACGGTTTATGGTGTGTTACAAAAACAAGGCACTATTAATATAGACGATAAAGCCCCGGTGTCTGCATGGCAAAATGATGAAAGAAAAGAGATAACGATTAATAATCTTTTACAGATGAATTGTGGGTTGGAATGGGATGAGGATTATGGCTCTATTTCTGATGTTACAAAAATGTTATATGTAGATAAAGATATGACAATTCCCCAAATTCATAAAAAAGCAATTTACAAACCCAATGAATATTGGTACTATTCCTCTGGTGTGTCTAACCTGCTATCTGGGATTTTGAGAAAACAGTTCAAAAGTTATCAGGAGTATCTTGATTATCCATATCGAGAGTTTATTGATAAAATAGGAATGAATTCTATGCTTATAGAAACAGATATGACAGGTAATTATGTAGGTTCTTCTTATGCTTGGGCAACAGTAAGGGATTGGGGCAAATTTGGATTATTATATCTACATAAAGGGAATTGGAACGGAGAGCAGATTTTTAACCCAGGTTGGGTGGATTATGTGACAACACCAAGCCCTACATCTGAAGGAGATTATGGGGGGCATTTTTGGCTAAATGCAGGAGGGTTTTATCCAGACGCTCCAAGAGATATGTTTTCTGCAAATGGATTTCAGGGACAACGTGTGTTTATTATTCCTTCTAAAGATTTGGTCATTGTACGATTTGGGCTCATTGGAGACGCGGGAGTGGACTTCAATACATTTTTAAAAGAAATGGTTGATTCGATAGAATAGGGAAATAAAAATAGTAAAGCCAAATCTTCTAGGATTTGGCTCTACTAATATCGTTTGTTGTTAAAGCAGTTTATCTTATAGGTCGAAACCAATATTTACACCGAGTTTAGTGGCGATTAGTTTGTTAATTCTGCTTTTTAGCTGAGGTATTTTTACACTAGATAACACATTGTTTGCGAATGCATACATTAATAAAGCTCTGGCTTCTTTTTCTCCAATACCTCTGGATTTCATATAGAATAATGCATTATCATCCAATTGTCCAATAGTACAACCATGCGAGCACTTTACGTCATCTGCAAAAATCTCTAATTGCGGTTTAGAATTGATAGTTGCCTTATCACTTAACAAGATATTGTTATTAGATTGAAAAGCATTTGTTTTCTGCGCTTCTTTATTTACAATAATTTTTCCATTAAAAACACCTGTAGATTTTTCATCAAAAATACCTTTATAATCCTGATGACTCTCACAATTTGGTGCTGTATGATGTACCAGAGTATTATGATCTACATGCTGCTTTCCTTCAATAATTGTTATACCATTAAGTATAGAGTCGATTCCTTCACCTTTTTGATAGAAATTAAGGTTGTTTCTGGTGATATTTCCTCCAAAAGCAAAAGTATGTACTGATGCTATACTTTGTGCATGTTGTTCGATATAGGTATTGTCAATCAAAGAAGCATTTTGATTATCATTCTGAATTTTGTAGTAATCTACGATTGCTCTTTTGTCTGCAAAAATCTCTGTTACCGAATTCGTAAGAACAGGATTATCTGTTAAACTCTGATGACGCTCAATGATTTGTACATGAGAATTTTCTCCAACAACAACCAAGTTACGAGGTTGTAACATCTGGGCAGCTTCATTTCCTGTAGAAAAGTGTACAATCTGTATAGGCTTATCCGCTAGCTTATTTTTTGGAATATAGATATAAGCTCCTTCTCTAGAAAAAGCTGTATTCAAGGAAGTAAGCCCATCTTCACGAGCTACTTTGTTAAAATAGTTTTCAATTATTAATCGATATTTTTCATTGCTTAATGCTGATGACATTAAACATACGTCGATTTTATCATGAGTTGTTTCAGATAAATGAGATGAATACTTACCATCAATAAATACAATTTTATATGTATCCAAATCATGAAGGAAGTACTTTTTTATATCCTTAAAATCTAAAGCATTTTCTTCTTTTGGAAAAATACTGTAATCGTGTTTTAGTACAGTATTTAGAGAGGTGTATTTCCACGCTTCTTCTTTTTTGGTAGGAAATCCTTTTTCTTCAAAAGTTTTAATAGCTTGACTTCTGATATCATGAACAGCTGTATCAACATCTACCGTGTTTTCAAAGGCCAAAAAAGAAGACACCAATTTATCTTTCAATTCCATATTTAGTTTCAAGTTTTGTTTCTTAAGAAACAGTTTCAAGTTTCAAGGTCAGGATTCTTTATATTTTACGCCTCTAAACTCTTTTTTATTTAAATAACTAATGAAACCAGAAATTCTTCTACTTAAGGTTTCATAATCATTAACTAATATCTTTAATGCTTTTTCTTCAATATATCCTGAATCGAAGATTCTGTATAATTGAGATCTTGTTTCTCCTGAAGAAGCTTTGGCTATAGAAAGGAATTGTCTAAATTCTATATTTCCATCTCGTTCAAAACCTTCAGCGATGTTATCCATTACTGAACCAGAAGAACCTTTAATTTGATCTTTTAGTTTATAATCATTTTCTAAGCCAGTTGTTTTTGATAAGAGAATAATTTCTTTACTCAATCTTCGGGCTTCTTGCCAAATTTCTAAATCTTCGAACCTTTTTATAGTTGCCATATTTTAGCTAATTTGAAACTTTAAACTAACAAACCAAAAACTACAATTATGCGTTTATTTCTTCTTTAATCCAATCGTATCCTTTTTCTTCTAGTTCTAAAGCTAATTCTTTAGTGCCAGATTTTACGATTTTACCGTCATATAATACATGTACAAAATCTGGAACTATATGGTCTAACAGACGTTGATAGTGAGTAATTACTACAATAGCGTTGTCTTCGCTTTTCAATTTATTCACTCCGTTGGCCACAATACGTAGAGCATCTATATCAAGCCCAGAATCTGTTTCGTCTAGGATTGCCAATTTAGGCTCCATCATTGCCATCTGAAAGATTTCATTACGTTTTTTCTCACCACCAGAGAATCCCTCGTTAAGAGAACGAGATAGGAATTTGCGATCGATTTCTAACAATTCGGATTTTTCACGAATTTTTTTAAGCATGTCTTTGGCAGGCATTTCTTCAAGGCCTTGTGCTTTTCGTGTTTCATTTATGGCGGTTTTCATAAAATTAGTTACCGTTACACCAGGAATTTCTACTGGGTATTGAAACGATAGAAAAACACCTTTATGAGCACGTTCTTCTGCTGCAAGTTCTTCGATATCTTCTCCTTCCAGAAGAATTCCTCCTTTGGTAACCTCATATTCTTCTTTCCCTGCAACGATACTGGCTAATGTACTTTTTCCGGCACCGTTAGGACCCATAATTGCGTGTATTTCTCCTGCTTTTACATTTAGGTTAAGACCTTTTAAAATTTCTTTCCCTTCGACACTTGCGTGTAAATCCTTTATCTCTAACATGTTATACAAAGCTTTTATCTCTTATGAGATATAATTTAGTTATTTATCTTTTTCTAGCTCAGAGTTTTTGTCTTCTTCTGGAGACTTAATCTTAGTGGGCAACTCTGAAGTTGGCGCACTTACTCCGATAATTTCTTTTATTTCTACTATTTCTTCCCACCCTTGTTCTGGGTTGGGTTTTATGATTCCCTTTACTACAACAGGAACCATGTCATATTCTTCTCTTTGCAGAGGTTCTACTTTTTTAGCGAGTTCAAGAGTGATATCATTAATTATCACACCATATATAAAATCATTACCTTTTAAGACTGCCGCATCATCTATAAGAATAAATTCGCCACGAATTAAATTAGGTTCTTCATTTTTGTTTTCGGATTTGCAGGAAAAAAGAATAAGACTTAGTGCAATTAAAATACATGTTTTTTTCATTAATGTAGATTTGATGGTTTTACAATTAGCCTACAGAACCTTCTAAAGAAATCTCTAGAAGTTTTTGAGCTTCTACTGCAAACTCCATAGGTAGCTTATTCAACACTTCTTTACTAAAACCATTAACGATCAAAGCGATTGCTTTTTCTGTATCGATTCCTCGCTGGTTACAATAAAAAATTTGATCTTCTCCTATTTTGCTTGTAGTTGCTTCATGTTCTATTTGAGCGGTTTTGTTTTTAGTTTCTATATAAGGAAACGTATGTGCGCCACATTCATTGCCCATCAATAATGAATCACATTGTGAAAAATTACGTGCATTGGTCGCTCTACTACTTATTTGCACTAATCCTCGATAGCTATTTTGAGATTTCCCTGCAGAAATACCCTTAGAAATGATAGTACTTTTAGTGTTTTTGCCTAAGTGTATCATTTTTGTCCCTGTATCTGCTTGCTGAAAATTATTGGTTACTGCAATAGAATAAAATTCTCCAACAGAGTTATCTCCTTTTAATATACAAGAAGGATATTTCCAGGTAATTGCTGATCCTGTTTCTACTTGTGTCCAAGAAATTTTAGCGTTGTTTTCGCAAATTCCCCTTTTGGTCACAAAATTATAAACCCCTCCTTTTCCTTCAGCATTACCAGGATACCAGTTCTGTACTGTAGAATATTTTATTTCTGCATCATCCAATGCTATTAATTCAACAACAGCAGCATGTAATTGATTTTCATCACGAGAAGGAGCAGTACATCCTTCAAGATAACTTACATAACTTCCTTGATCTGCCACAACTAAAGTACGCTCGAACTGACCTGTACCTGCCTGATTGATTCTAAAATAGGTAGATAGCTCCATTGGGCAACGAACACCTTTAGGAATATAACAAAACGAACCATCACTAAAAACAGCAGAGTTTAAGGCAGCATAAAAATTATCCTTCTGCGGAACCACAGCTCCAATATATTTTTTAACTAATTCTGGATGTTCTTGAATAGCTTCAGAAATAGAGCAAAATATAATTCCTTTTTCTGCAAGGGTTTCTTTAAATGTTGTAGCTACAGATACGGAGTCCATTACAATATCTACCGCTACTCCTGCTAATTTCTTTTGTTCATCTAATGAAATCCCTAGTCTTTTAAAAGTATCGAGTAATTCTGGATCTACCTCATCAATACTATTATATTTAGGTTTTTTATTTGGTGCAGAATAGTAAGATATATTCTGAAAATCAGGCTTTTCATAAGTAACATTAGCCCATTCGGGTTCTTCCATCTGTTCCCATGCTCGAAAAGCTTCAAGCCTCCATTCTGTCATCCATTCGGGTTCTTCTTTTTTCTTAGAAATCGCACGAACTATATCTTCATTAAGACCAACAGGAAAAGTATCAGATTCTATATCGGTATAGAATCCATACTCATATTCTTTGGTCTCTAATTCTTTTTTTAAATCGTCTTCAGTATATGCCATTTTTATTACCCTAAATTAATTCAGGATCTTTTTTATCGATTAAAGGGAAAAACTTTCTCCACAGCCACAAGTTCTACTGGCATTAGGATTATTAAATACAAAACCAGTACCATTTAAACCACCAGAATACTCTAGAGTTGTACCAATTAAATAGAGGAAACTTTTTTTATCTACAATGATTTTCACACCATTATCTTCAAATACTTTATCTCCTTCCTCTTGCGCTTTATCAAATTTTAGATCATATGATAAACCAGAGCATCCTCCACTTTTTACACCTACACGCACATAATCGGTAACTGCATCATATCCATCGTCACTCATCAATTCGATGACCTTATTTTTTGCTATGTCTGATACCTTAATCATACTTTTATAATATAGATTAATTCTAAATGAAATGCAAATATACTACATAAGTAGATTTTATACACAAAACCTAACATATATCTGTTATATATTGGAATAGGTAAAAGCTATAATGATATAGATAGAAGGTTTTAAAATTCTGAAAAACGAGTATCATTTACAAAATCATCATCGGTAAGCGTTTTTAGAAAAGCAATGATTTGTTGTTTTTCTTCGGCTGTCATTGGGATTCCCAAGGCACCAGTTTGATCTTTAAGCATGGGATCTAAGGTTTCAGAATCAACCATACCATCACTATAATGATTTAAAACATCGTCTAAAGTTTTTAATCTACCATCATGCATATAAGGGAAAGTAAGTTCAATATTTCTTAAACTAGGAACTTTAAATTTTTGTATATCCTCGGTTAATCCTGTAACACGTTTTCGTCCTATATCATTATACAAAGGGTCAATAGGTAGACCATTATTGCGATACGACTGATCAGTAAATAATGTACCTTTATGACAAGAGGCGCATTTGGTTTTAAAGAGTTCAAAACCCGCAGCTTCTTCTGCGGTAAATACAGAACCTTCATTTCTTTCTATCTTGTCGTATTTGGTGTTTGCTGAAATCATCATAATCATAAACTGAGAAATTGCCTTAAGCATGTTATCAGAATTGATTTTTTGATCTTCAAAGGCATCTGCAAATAATTTTACATATTCTGGTTGCTCTTCTAATTTTTTAAGAATACCATTGAAGGTTTCATTCATTTCTACTTCTGCAGTAATAGGTATAATAGGCTGAAGGTCTAAGTGTATTGCAGCTCCGTCCCATGTGAATTCTTTCATAAATGCCATGTTGTGTAAGGGCTGTGCATTGCGAGTGCCTAAAGCACCGCCTACACCATGACTTACAATATGTGTGTGGTGGGTAAATGCAAAATCCTGAATATGACAAAAACCGCAAGAAATCACACCATCAGAGGCCAGGCGACCATCATAAAATAACTTTTTTCCTAATTCGAAACCTTTTTCTGTAGGAGGATTAAGTGCTATATCATAAGTTGGATCTGGAAAGTTTGAAGGTATAGTAAATTCTAATTTTGCATTTTCTATAGGAACATAATTATCCTTATCAGAACTACATGCGGTTCCGATAAGGATAATAACTATATATGATAATAATTTCAAAATGTTACTTTAATTAGATACATTAGTTGCGGTAAACATAGTACTTATATTTTCTGCAATTTTTGGAGCAAATTCTGCATCTACCTGAATACTGTTTTTTACCTCTAGTGAATGCGTATTTGTACCATCAAATATCTTTGCAATATCAACATTAATTGCCACTTCTGGTGATTTTGATTCTTCGATGGTCAATGTGCTGGGTAATTCGAGTGTTATTTCTTTATAGTTGTCCAAAGTGGTACCATGACTTCCTACATGAATTAAAAAATCAGCACTAGCTGCACCATTTGCGGTATATGTTCCTTCAAATTTAAGGAATTTATATCCGGCAGACCAACTCCATAACATTCCGCTTTCTTCTGCGGTAGGAATAAAGTTCGCCATTCCGTTAAGTGGATACTTTGATTGGTCAACCCCAAAACCAAACCTGATTTTAGTGTATTGTCCGGCACTAATATCAGAAAGGTTTACTTTTTTGCTTTCTAAAACTTCTTCGTTAATTAAGAAATAGCTTCGATCTACAGGATACGTAAACTCCTCACCATTAGCTTTAATTAAAACAACATTACTTATAATATATTTTAATTCTGAAATGATATAGGCTTCATTACTTCCGTTAGTATAAGAATCAGTAGTTAATTCGATACCATTACTATTTATTGTATTTTTAAAATCAAGTACAACATTTCCAAATGTTTTTATCGTTCCCTCGTCGTCATTTTTACAGGAAGAAACGATGACCAATGTTGCTATGAGGATGTATATTATATTTTTCATTGTGTTTATTTATATTTAATAATTAATAGGTCTTTGGACCCCTTATTACCAGGGACATCAAAGTCACTACTTTCAGAACTGCCTACAACAACTATTTTTTTGTCGCTTGTTTCTATGCAGCCTTCTCCAAATTCTGCTTGGCTACCACCACTAGCCAGTTTCCATTGAATTTCTCCATTAGGGGTTATAATCATACTCCAGACATCACTTTGCCCTTTGTTTTGTGCCACATCGATGTCATTGCTTCTAGAGTTACCTGTAATAATGAAACCTCCGTTTTGCATTTTGGCGATAGCTCTTCCGGTATCAAAAGCAGTACCTCCCAATGATTTTTCCCAAAGTAGATTACCATTGCCATCTATTTGTATCAACCAAAGATCAGCATTTCCATTGGCACTAGAAATATCACCATCTGCACTTCTTGAATCTCCTACGATAAGAAATTTTCCGTCACCGGTAGCTGCAATGGCATATCCTACATCAATTTCTGATCCTCCAAATGATTTTTCCCATAATTTGGTACCTTCTTTATTAATTTTTACGGCCCAAAAATCATAACTTCCTTTACTGGCAGTAACATCAAAATCAATACTTTCTGAAGACCCTATCATTAAAAACCCATCATCTTGAGTTTGTACTACATCATAACTACGATCATTATTGGTGCCTCCAAAAAAACGTCGCCACTCTTTTTCTCCAGAAGAGTTGAGTTTAATACCCCAGAATTCTCCGACTCCGTGTTTTGAAAAACCACTTTTGTTGTCATTGCCTTCTCCACCACTAGCAGTTACATCAAGAAAACCTGTAATAAAGTATCCGCCATCACGAGTTTGTACAACAGAAAAGGCTCTGTCTATTCCAGGAAATCCAAAACTCTTTTCCCATTGTATACCTCCCGAAGCATCTGTTTTTACGATCCAGTAGTCTTGTAATCCGGCATTTGCACTTACATCTTCGTCTGCGCTTCTGCTATATCCTACCAAGGCAAATCCTCCATCGGTAGTTTGAATGATTTTTTCCCCTCTTTCATCTCCAGAGCCTCCATAAGTTTTACTCCACGAAATTTCTCCTTCTTTAGTTATTTTGAGTAACCAATAATCACTATCTGGAGCAGTTTTATCTGTAATATCTCCATCAATGCTTTGGGTATATCCAGCTATTGCATAACCCCCATCAGTAGTTTCAACTACTGATAGGGCATTATCTTCATTACTTCCTCCAAATGTTTTTACCCAGTCTATTTCACCCAAAAACCCTTCTAAAGGAGGAACGGGTGTCACATTATCTTCATCATCGCTACCACAAGCAATTAAAACTAATGTTGCAATACAGACGAGAAGTACATTGAATAAGAATTTAGAGCGATCCATTTGTTAGTATATTTTAAAGACATTATTTTTTTACAAAACGCTTGGTAATAACACCTTGTTTTTTGGTGGTGATTTGTAAAAAATAAACTCCTGTTTTCAAATTAGAAACATCTATAGTATTTTTAACGGCTCCTTTACCTACTAATTGCCCTACAAAATTTTTGATTTCAAAATTTGAAGGTTCTTTAGAAGCACTTTTGTCACCCATGAATATATTCATGATCGATCCCTGAACCGGATTTGGGAAGACCGAAAAAGATATGTTTTCTGTTGAAATCAAAGAAGAGTTGGCAGCAACACTGGTTGTAAGAGAAATGTTATCAATGGCAATATCAGCCTGCCAGGTAGCCCCTGTAACTCTATTAAATCTTAGTTTTAAAGCTTCACCAATATATTGAGAAAGATCTAGATTAATGGTATTCCAGGAATTTCCTTGATTACCGGTTTTACTCCAAATGCTTGTCCATGAAGCACCATCATTTGTTGATGCTTCAACTGCTATGCTCCCCATATCCGATGCGCCAAACATATGATATGCAAATGTGAATGTAGGAGAAGCAGTACCATTTAAGTCCAAACAAGGAGATGTTAGTATTGCACGTTTACTAGGAAACCCTGTTCCGTTTCCAGAAGCCTCTACATAGAGATAATATGTTCCCTGACTTGCACTTGATGGTCCTGTATTTCTTGATGGAGTTCCATTGGCATCTACTGTCCAATTGATATCATCTGATGATGATTGTGTCCATAAACCTAAAGTGTTTTCAAAACTTTCATTGTATGGAAATGATGATACTCCACCGGCACAAACATCACCACTACCCTCGGTAATAGTAACCGTGTAATCTTCTACCTCACCATATTGGAACGATTCACAGGATGTTGGGATAGAATTATATTTCATAGAAACACGCATTCTGGTCGATACCGCTGATGCACTAGATGGGATTGAAAACGTTCCACTAACGGGGGTAGTCCTCGTTGCATTCTGTGACCATACTTGTTCTCCAGAGTCTGCAAAATCACCATCTTGATTAAAATCGATCCATACGCTATACCCTTCACTGTATACTGTACCTGACCATGTTGGAGTAATCGTGATTGTATGTGATGTGCCTTTTGCAAGACTGGTAGATATAGAGGTGTTGTCTTCATAACCACCATTGGATGCCCCGGATGTATTATTTATACTCCCGATAGATACATTACTTATATATTCATCAGAAACACTATTTCCATTAGAATTACAATAATTTACTTGCACATCTGTAGTTGTGAAATTAACAGAGCTACTGTAGTTAGAAGAAGTGCCGTCTTGACATTTACTTCTTACTTGTGCTTCATAAGATGTAGTGGCAGACAAGCCAGTTATAGTATTAGAAGTTCCGTTTACCGCGGTCGTTGTCCAGGAAGAAGTACCAGTTTGACGATATCTTAAATCATAGGTCGCATTGGATACAGCTGTCCAATTGATAGTAGCAGAAGTTGCATTTATATTAGAAGACCCTACTCCTGTAGGAACAGTTGCCTGACATACAGCTGGTGCACTTTTTCGTATTAAGAAAAACCCTCCTTCGATATCACTTAGAACAATGTTCCCACTATTAAAATATGGATATACGTTCCATACTCCATTAAAGGCAGCTCCATTACTAGAGGTATAGGTATCAAAGGATCCAATTTCGGTCATATTCTTATTTCCGATATCAGAAATATCAATAACCCTAATACCTGCACGATAATTAGCTAGGTAAAATTTATTTCCTTTTACATAGCCATTATGATCAATTGCTGCCGTAGGACCTGTATAAGTCATATGCTCTTTAGGGTTGTCTAAATCCAGAAAATCAAAGATTATGGTTCTGGTATTAAACCCAACTCCTTGCTCATCGGTTTCATCTCCTAATATAAAATACCTCATGTCTTCTGTAAACCAGCCCTGATGAGTGTATCCAACATCAGAGTATTTAATGGTTGAAATAGTAACAGGATTTGCTTTATCTGTAATGTCTGCAATCACAACTTCTATCTCGTTACTACCGATTAGTATTTCTTTACCAGAATAACTACTATCAGGACCATTATAAGTTACCACCTGGGCATCGTGTGTGTATGCACGTTGTCCACCAGATAGAAATCCACCAGCGTTGGTTGGATTTTTTGGATCTTGGATGTTAATAAAAAGAGGACCTCCTTTATATGGGCCAGAACTTCTTTGGGCACCTACAACATAGGCATATCCAGAATCTTCATTGATTACAATGTTATGAGCATTTCCGAATTCTGTATACCTTTTATCTGCTGTAAAATTTTGAGGAGGATTTGCTACGTTACGTAGTCTTGTAAGGTCAAAAACCTGCATTCCGTGATTAGCAGCTTCACTTACTATAAAAGCATGATTTTTATACACTTTTACATCTCTCCAATCACTATTGGAGGTAGCTGTTGGCAATTTACCAAGATAAACGGGATTAGTTGGATTTGAAATGTCTATAAATGCGGTTCCGTTATTTAAACCGATAATTGCATATTCATTACCGTTTTGTGGATCTGTCCATCCCCAGCTATCATTACCAGCTCCAGCACTCATTTGAGATAGAGTGATGTGAGACATTAAATCGTAATCGTTACAAGGATAAGAACCTGCCAGCCCATTTTGACAAGGGGTCTGACCATAAGAGAATACTGCTGATAATAACAGCAGAAGAGTAGTTAGATTTTTCATTGAGTTTGTGGTTTAAGAGTTTGTTTAGAAACTGAAGTTTATGTCATATGCTAATAGTTTAGTTTTTAAATAATTAACTAATTTATCGATTTTATATATAGGTATTTGTGAATTCTATGTGTAGTTTGTATTACTTTAACTTTTTTTAACACTTTTTCACATAATTATGAGTTAAAAAATGAGGAATTGTATTAAAGTGATATGTATTTTTCAATTTTAAGCAAAATCTATAAAGAGCAATTAAAGTTTTTGACTGGGATCGTATTTTGATCTATGTAGAGGATAGAATTATATTTTTAAGGAGTACTCTTTCGAATCAATAAAAGCCCTCTTTGGATATCACTAATCACAATATTTCCACTTTGAAAATAAGGGTATACATTCCATACACCATTAAAATTTGCATTATCACTTGATGGGAAAGTATCAAAAAAGCCAATTTCTGTCATATTTTTATTTCCGATATCAGAAATGTCAAGTATTCTAATTCCAGCTCTATAATTCGCCAGATAAAATAGATTTCCCTTTACATATCCATTATGATCTACGGCAGCTGTAGGACCTGTATAATTCATATGAAACTTAGGGTTATCAAGATCTTCAAAATCAAAAACTATAGTTCTGGTATTAAACCCAACTCCTTGTTCATCGGTTTCGTCGCCCAATATAAAATATCTCATGTCTTCTGTAAACCACCCTTGATGAGTATACCCTACGTCTGTATATTTAATAGTTGATATCGTAACAGGATTATTCTTATCTGTAATATCTGCGATTACAACTTCTATCTCATTACTACCAATTAATATTTCTTTACCTGTATAATCTGCATCAGGCCCCTGATAGTTAATTGCCTGTGCATCATGGCTATAGGCTCTATCTCCTGTAGAAAGAAAACCTCCTGCAGCAATTGGATTTTTAGGATCTTGTATATTAATAAATACAGGACCTCCTCGATAAGTTCCGGACCTACTTGTTCCTACTGCATATGCAAATCCAGAATCTTCATTAATAACAATATTATGAGCACTTCCAAAATCGGTAAAATGCACATCAGAAGTAAAGGTCTGAGGTGGATTTGTTACATTTCGTAGTCTTGTAAGATCGAAAACCTGCATTCCATGATTTGTAGCCTCACTTACAATAAAAGCGTGATCTTGATAGACTTTTACATCCCTCCACGGACTATTTACAGTTGCGGTTGGTAGTTTACCTAAATATATAGGACTATCAGGTGTAGAAATATCTATGAAAGCCGTACCATTGTCTAGTCCTATTAATGCATATTCTTTACCACTTTGTGGGTCTGTCCACCCCCAGCTATCATTGCCAGCACCCGCAGACATTTCTGTCAACGATATTCTAGTGATCAAATCATATCCACTACAAGGGTAAAACCCACCCGCAAGGCCATTTTCACAGGGACCAGATTTAACGTCATTTGTAGCAACAGATGGATTATTAAAAACGTCATTACCATTATCGTCACCACTACAACCTATAAGAGTTGTAAATAATAACAAATTACACATAAAATACCTTTTCATAATGTTTTCAATTTTAATAAATGTACTAAACTTTTTTGAGTATTGTTTTAATATCCGCAAGCTACAAGACTCCTGTGTTAAGTTTAGAAGGTTGAAAAATCAGAAGTTTTTTATGAATTGAAATCACTTTGTTACCTACCTTTGCAAAATGATTGAAGATAAGAATACACCAAAGACACAACTATCTGAATTAGGAGAGTTTGGACTGATTAACCATTTGACCAAGAATTTTGAGATCAACCAAAAAACAACTTCTCTTGGGATTGGGGATGATGCAGCAGTTTTGGATTTTGAAAATAAAAAATGTGTATTAACAACAGATTTATTGATAGAAGGAGTACATTTTGATTTGTCATATGTTCCATTAAAGCATTTAGGATATAAAGCAGTGGTGGTTAATCTTTCTGATGTTTATGCAATGAATGCAACAGCATCACAAATTACAGTTTCTATTGCAGTATCAAACAGGTTTCCTTTGGAAGCATTAGAAGAATTATATGCAGGAATTGAAACTGCAGCAAAGATTTATAATGTAGATGTAGTAGGAGGAGATACAACTTCTTCAACAACCGGGTTACTTATTAGTATTACGGCTGTTGGATATGCAAATGAAGAAGATTTGGTATATCGTAATGGGGCCAAAGAAAATGACCTTCTGGTTGTAACTGGTGATTTGGGAGCAGCATATTTAGGGCTTCAGGTATTAGAGAGAGAGAAGCAAGTTTATGAGGTTAATCCTAATTCACAACCAGATCTGGATCAATATGCTTACATCATTGAGAGGCAACTTAAACCAGAAGCACGTAAAGACATATCAGAACTTCTTAAAGCATTAGATGTTAAACCAACAAGTATGATTGACATAAGTGATGGACTATCATCAGAAATAATACATCTTTGTTCTCAATCTAAAGTTGGAGTAAATTTATATGAGGAAAAAATCCCATTAGATCCAACAGTTATATCTACATGCGAAGAATTTAAAATGAATAGTACAACAGTAGCACTAAATGGAGGAGAAGATTATGAATTACTGTTTACAATGAAACAAGAAGATTATCCTAAAATAAAAGCAAATCCCAGTCTTACAGTTATAGGTCATATAACAGATGAGAAAAGTGGAATAGGATTAGTAACCAGAGCAAATGAAAAGATAGCCATACAAGCTCAGGGATGGAATCCAATCGAGGAATAATTAATAATTATGAAGCTGCCTGAAATGGAGTATCACGATTAGTTCTTGCCTGTTTCTTAGCATGCACAGAGGCTAAAGCATTGTTAATTTCTTTTAATTTAGGTGTCATTGCTTCTAATCGACCTCTACTATTAGTAGTTGCTTGATCACCACAGTGAGAACAGGTATATTCTTTAATGTGATGGGTAACATTTTTAGAAAGAAGATAGTCATGGCCAAATAGAGAGCAGTAAATTTTTGAAAAAGAAAATGCGGAGGATGGGGTAGTTTTTTTCATTATTCTTAGGGGGTTAAAAATTCATAGAAAAGGGTTACGGGTTCATTATCAATACAATAATAATCTTTTTTTTATTATTATCTGCATTTTTGTAAGAAAAAATCACCATAAATCATTGATTTTTAGTCGAAATACTCCTTTTGTAGTGTTTTTTGACCACGAAAAAGGCATTTCGTCTAAAAAATACATAAAACTGTCTAGTTTTTAAAGAAACTAAAAATAGGTTTATTATCTTCTAAGACTTGTATTAAAAAGAGTTCAGAAACTGGGAAAGTTCTGCAACATATTCGTCCTTATTCTCCAAATATGACATATGCCCCCCATCAAAGCTAACAAGATTGATATTACATTGTTTAGATTCTTTAATACTTTGATCATATAATAAGATAGGATCTTTAGTTCCTGCAAATATGATTTTAGGCTTATTAAAATTGGACAAAAGAGATGTATGATCTTTTCTCACTTTCATTCCTTCTAAACCAGAGATAATTCCTTGCAAAGAAATCTTTGAAGCCTGATCTTTGATTATGTTTATTCTGTCGGCAAATCGCAATCGGTTTTCTTCGGCAAAAAGATTAGCAATTGCCATGCTGGTATATGCATTAGGACTATTCTTAACAATATCAATGGCTCTACTACGATTTTGTTTTCTCTCGGCACTATCAGGAAATGAGGTAGAATTTAACAATACTAATCCCGAAACTATATCTGGAAAAAGATCTATGCATGCGAGAGCTACATATCCTCCCATAGAATGACCGACAAAAGAAGCGGTAGAGATATCTAGATGATCTAAAACAATTTTGATTGCTTGTGCCATATCCTCCATAGTATGTATATATCCGATACACTCGGTATGACCATGACCTAAAAGATCTATCGAAATGCAATGATATGAACTTGATATAAGGTCGATGGTTTCTTCCCACATAGTAGAATTTTCTAAAAACCCATGTAGAAAGATTATAGGAGTACCTTTTCCAGAGGTGTTATAATTTACTTTAATCCCTTTATATGTTACTATCATTTTGATTTTTAATTTAAAGAGCAAAGAAACTAGAAACAATACTTTTTTAAAATGTAAATGGATATTTTTTTATGAATGTACTTAGTTTTTTAGCTATAGTTATATATTAATTTTCAGCTTGTTATTGCTTTTCTATTTACAAATACTATTACGATTATTTTGTATGCTTATTATGGTTTCATTATTATTGCTTTTTAAAGGGACATAAATACCTAACTAAATGAGATTTAATAAAGAAACTTTTGTTGCTGGATTTGCATTATTTTCAATGTTCTTTGGTGCAGGAAACTTGATGCTTCCTCCACTTTTGGGGTATAAAGCGGGTGATGCATGGTTTCTGGTTATTATGGGTTTTGCTATTTCGGCAGTAGTTATTCCTTTGTTAGGAATTTTTGCACATGCTCGCTTACAAGGAACTATGCTTGATTTTGCAAAGAAAGTATCTCCTACATTTAGTCTTATTTATTGTATACTGGTTTATTTGATCTCGATCACATTGCCCTCTCCAAGAACAGCATCTGTTACTCATGAGATGGCAATTCAACCATTTTTTGGCACAAATGCCTGGTTGACCAGTACTATTTATTTTGCATTAGTGTTGCTTTTTGTACTTAATCGATCTAAGATTCTTAGCTTATTAGGCAAATTTCTTTCTCCTATTATATTTATCGTTGTACTTAGTATCATATGTATTAGTATTTTTTCAATGCAAACACCTGCGATTAACCCTTCAGAATTTGAAACTCCTTTTATTAAAGGGTTGCTAGAAGGCTATCAAACATTTGATGCAATAGGAGCCGTTGTTGTAGGTGGCGTTATTATTGTTTCTCTAAAAATTAAAGGAGAAAATAATTTTGATAGAAATCGAAAACTAATTATTGGATCAGGTATTTTGGCGGGAGTAGGTCTTTTTGTTATTTATGCAGGGATGATTTATAGCGGTGCATTATTTGGCGCTGATTTTGACACTGATATTTCCCGAACAGATTTATTATCGGGGATGAGTTTAAAAACCCTAGGCAATATTGGTAAAGTATTTTTAAGTATTCTAGTTGGGTTAGCTTGTTTTACTACAGCCGTAGGTATTGTAACTGGTACGGCAGATTTTATAAAAGGTATGTATAATGGATCTCAAAAAGCATATTTTATTACTGCAATTGTAGCCTGTGTTTTAGGTGTTTTAATGGGACAGTTTGATGTACACTATATCATCAATGTGGCTATACCGGCACTTATGTTTATTTACCCTATAACCATCATTTTGATTCTATTAAATGTTTTGCCCAATAGATTCACTTCTTCATTAGTATTTAGAACTGTTGTTATCGTAACTATTTTATTTAGTATTCCTGATTTTTTAGGGTCTATAGGAATGCAGGATTATGTTGCTCCGGTTTTAAAAGTCCTTCCTTTAGGAGTATATAGCTTAGCTTGGTTATTACCAGCATTGGTAGCACTAGTTGTTATGAATATCTTTTCAAAAACAAAGCGATTTTTCTAAACATAAAAATTAAAGGTTTTTAGGGGTAAATTCCCCTTTTGTATTGTATTAGTTTTTGTTACATTCGCGCCAGAAAACAAATCTTAATATTTTATATAAAGGGAAATCTATGGGAAAAATAACTACTCTTATACTTATTACATTACTTTTATTTTCTTGCGCTAATGATGATGACTATGTACCTATAGCATCAGGTTTGGATAAAGACTTAAAAACTCTTTTAACTAATATTTCTGAAGACAAAGGTCTTGCTTATTTTATTTTACCACAAAGTGATGATTATCTTAAAATACCTCAGGATCCTCTAAATCCAATTACTAAGGAAAAAGTTGAATTAGGAAAGTTATTATTGCATGAAACGGCTCTTGGTGGAAATCCAAAAATAGATGAGATGAAAGCTACATATTCTTGTGCCTCTTGTCATCAAGTTGCAGCAGGATTTAGCTCAGGATTAAGACAAGGTATTGGAGAATGTGGTGTAGGTTTTGGAACCAATGGTAATGGTAGATTAATAAATACTAATGTTCCTGTTGATTCTGTTGACATCCAACCACTTCGTTCACCTACTCTTTTAAACGTGGCGTACCAAGATGTAATGTTATGGAATGGACAATTTGGAGGTACAGGAACTAATGCGGGAACAGAAAGTAATTGGACAAATATTCAAGAGAATTTTTTAGGATTTCAAGGCATAGAAGTTCAAGCAATAAAAGGTCAGGGAGTACATAGATTATTAATTGACGAGGATTTTGTAAATACACTCGGATATAAGGAAATGTTTGATAAGGCTTTTGGTGATATTATAGAGAGCCAACGATATACTACTAAGAATGCAGGACTTGCCATGGCTGCTTATGAAAGAACATTACTTGCTAATAAATCGCCTTGGCAAGAATGGTTAAAAGGAGACTATGATGCTATGAGTGATGCAGAAAAGAAAGGAGCAATTTCGTTTTTTGGTAATGGAAAATGTTATCAATGTCATACTGGTCCAGCATTAAACGATAAGAGTTTTCATGCTTTTGGGATGGGGGATTTTGATAATTCTAATAAAGCATTGGTGCTAGATAGTGCAGGTTTTGAAAATGTAAAGAAAGGAAGAGGAGGTTTTACTAAAAATCCAAATGATAACTATAAATTTAAAACACCAACTCTTTATAATATAACCGATAATGGTTTTTATGGTCACGGAGGAACATTTACATCGGTAAGAGATGTTGTGGTATATAAAAATAAAGGAATCCCGCAATCAATAGAAG
This sequence comes from Aquimarina sp. Aq78, assembly GCF_900299525.1. GTDB lineage: Bacteria > Bacteroidota > Bacteroidia > Flavobacteriales > Flavobacteriaceae > Aquimarina. Next base: position 249,449 of record NZ_OMKA01000026.1, read on the forward strand.
TAACAGATGAAAATCTGGCAACTCAATTTGGTACTATTGATTTGACAGATCAGGAAATAGATAACCTCACAGCTTTTATTGAAATCAGCTTACGGGATACTGATCTTAATCGATATGTGCCTGAAACATTGAAATCAGGATTATGCTTTCCGGTTAATGATGTGCAATCTCAACAAGATTTAGGATGTAACTAGATATAACGTAATCGTTTTTGATCAAACTTAATTTAATGTAGCAATCCACCAGGTGTTACCAAATGGATCTTGAAAACCGGCTCCTCTGGCTCCATAATCTTCTTCCATAGGTTCCATCAAGGATTTGGCTCCGGCATCTATTGCTTCATAATATGTTTGATCAGTATCTTTTACATAAACATACATGCACCCGGGATGTGCAGGATTATGTTGTGAAGCTTCTGTAAGAAGAATAGTAGTATCGCCGATCCTAATTTCTGAATGTTGTATTCTGTTATCAACATCCAGGCTTCGTATCATTTCCTGTGCCTGAAAGATTTTTCGAATGAAATCAATAAAATCTTCAGCTTTTTCTACTACTATATATGGCATAGCTTGCTGATGACCAGCAGTTATTTTCATTCGTTGCATAGTATATAAAAGAGAGTTTTTGTATTCAACGAAGGAAGTATAGAAAATATTCTACAGATGAGTAGAAATATCAACGAGAAGATTGATTAGCCTTACCATTTTTTTGTTTTTCTAATTTTTTAATAAAATATGAAGGGTAAATCCCTGTCTTTTTATAGAATGCTTTAGAAAATGCTTCAGAATTATTAAAACCAATTTCTTGTGCAATGGCCTGCACTGTATATTTTCTATACAACAAGATGAGAGATTTTTTACTAGTGATTATAAGATTTTATGCGATTTTAGATTTAGTTCGGTTGTTTAAAAAATAAGGTGATTAATCAATTTTGGTATATTTTTCTTTGCAAGGTTCCATGCATTGAGTCGGATAATCGATGATCAACTTAGAATCGTTTATTTCAAAATTTATTTTAGATTCTGAAGATGTACAAGCCATAATAAGCTGAGTATGATTCATATCATACGTTCCAGACATTCCAATAATCTTATCATTGTCTAATGGGCAGTAAGATACGTTTGTTTTTAAGGTGCCATCATTAAAAAATTCGATAACCTTTTCTTGATTCGTTTTTTGAAAGGCGCCTTTTCCATTTCCTGGATCGACCAGTACATGTGTTAGCTTCCATTTACCAACTAATGGTGATTTGTTTTTTTTTGTACAGGCATTGCAAAGCGTAATGACGAAAAAACATAGAAGAAGCTTTTTCATGGTAAAGCAGGTTTTAGAGTTGTGTTCGGCTAAACTATAAAAAATAAGAGAAACTACCTTACGGCTTTACCGCCGTTTTTTTTCGTGTTTTGGAGAGTATTAAAAACCCCATACATAAAATGGATGGGGTCTATATTTGGTTTTAGTGGATTCTAATTATTCATTAATTCTTCAATTTCTTCAGCTTCGATAGGGATATTAGCCATTAGGTTAAAAGGTTCTCCTTTTTCCTGGATCACTACATCATCTTCAATACGAATTCCAAAACCTTCATCAGGAATATAAATCCCTGGCTCAACGGTAAATACCATATTAGCTTTCATAGGGTCAGTAAGAATACCATAATCATGAGTATCTAATCCTATATGGTGAGAGGTGCCGTGCATAAAGTATTTTTTGTATGCAGGCCATTCTGAGTCTTCCTTTTGCACATCAGCCTTATCTATAAGACCTAAACCTAATAATTCAGACGTCATAATTTTACCAACTTCAACATGATAATCAGCCCAAATAGTTCCTGGAACCAGCATTTTGGTAGCTTCGTTTTTAACTCGAAGTACAGCATCATAAACATCTCGTTGACGTTTAGAATATTTTCCCGATACAGGAATTGTACGTGACAAATCACTAGAGTAATTAGCATATTCTGCAGCAACATCCATAAGGATTAAATCTCCTGCTTTACAGGATTGGTTATTTTCTATATAATGAAGTACATTAGCATTATTCCCGCTTGCGATTATAGGAGTATAGGCAAAACCTTTGGATCTGTTATTGATAAATTCGTGCAATAATTCGGCTTCAATATTATATTCCCAAACGTCTGGTTTTACAAAGTTTAAAAGTCTTCGAAATCCTTTTTCGGTAATATTACAAGCTGTTTGCATAAGATCAATTTCTATAGGATCTTTTATTGCACGCAATCGTTGTAAAATAGGATTGCTTTTTGCTACGGTATGTGCAGGATATTTTGCTTTCCACCATTTGGTAAAACGATCTTCACGGGTTTCTGTTTCTACACTCGACCTGTAGTGTTCATTAGTGTTTACATACACGGTTTCAGATTGTGTCATCAGTTCAAAGAAAATTTTCTCTAAATCCTGAAGCCAATATACGGTTCTGATTCCCGAAACATCAAAAGCTCGTTCTTTGGTTAATTTTTCACCTTCCCAAATTGCAATATGTTCATTGGTTTCTTTTAGAAATAAAATCTCACGATGTTTTTCCTTAGGAGCATCCGGGAAAAGTAATAATACACTTTCTTCCTGATCAACACCACTTAGGTAAAAAATATCTCTATGCTGCTCAAAAGGCATAGTACTATCGGCACTAATTGGATATATATCATTACTGTTAAATATAGCAATGCTATTGGGTTTCATTTGTGCTGTAAAGTTTTTACGATTTTTGATGAAGAGATTTCTATCGATCTGGTGATATTTCATTGTATGATATGTTGTTTAATTACAAACCTCATAAGCCTCTAGACCAAACGAGGATTAAGAATACTGATTTTCTTCAAAAATATGATTATTATTTACGTAATAAAAAAAGGAACTCATAAGATTTTGAGTTCCTTTTTAAATATTGAATTTACCTTACCTTTTTTGTTAATATGAATGTATTTTTATTTGCTTATTGCATTTTTGATTAAACCTATTATAGCCATTAACACACCACCACCAACACCACCACCAGCAATACTTCCTAATATTCCGGACAAATCCATTCCACCAGAAGTACCTATTCCCAGATAACTTAACAAATATCCACCTAAACCTCCTCCGAGTATTCCCAGAATTGAATTTCCTACTTTACCTAAAGATGCATTTTTTAATAATGAGCCTGCGATGTTTCCTCCCACGGCCCCGCTGATTAATTGAATAATTAACGGTAAATACTCTTCCATGATTGTGTGTTTTATTGATTAGTGTTTAATAAATTAACTAAAAAATTACGAGAAACGCAAAAAAATAGATGCTTTCATTTGTGTTTTATAACTATTGTTTTGAAACAAATGATTGTTAAACAATATCTAAAAATTTTGAGTTGGTTATAACAATATCTACTTTCAGCGCACTAAACACCATCAAAATGAAAAGATTTACATCATTATTATTTTTCTTCTTTCTTTCTTCTTTTATTTTTTCTCAACAACCCGCTACTAATGTAGAATTAGTACAGAAAGGATTGCTGAACAAAAAGCAAATGGAAAAGTCTTCTTTAGTGAAACATGTACCTTTTAAAAATATTGGCCCAACTGTAATGAGTGGTCGTGTAGTTGATGTTGATGTAAACCCAGAAAATACTACAGAGTTTTATGTAGGATATGCTTCTGGAGGGTTGTGGCATACAGTAAATAATGGAACTACTTTTGAACCTATTCTGGATTCGGCAGAGACAATTAATGTAGGTGATATTGCAGTAGACTGGAAAAATAATATCATTTGGGTAGGAACTGGTGAAAATAATTCATCTAGGTCGTCCTATGCAGGAATAGGAATTCTAAAATCTACAGATAATGGTAAAACATGGAAGAATGTAGGACTACTCGATTCACATCATATAGGTAGAATCGTTATTAATCCTAATAATCCAGATGAGGTAGTAGTGGGAGTAACCGGACACTTATATTCTTCTAATCAAGAACGTGGAGTCTATAAAACAACAGATGGAGGGGCTACCTGGAAAAAAACATTGTTTATTAATAATCGAACTGGTATCATTGATTTGGCATATGCGCCTGGCAACTATGATATTATGTACGCAGCTGCATGGGATAAAGATCGTAAAGCCTGGAATTTTGAAGGTAATGGATTAGGATCAGGGATTTATAAAAGTATTGATGCAGGAGCTACCTGGAATAAAATATCTATAGAAGGAAGTGGTTTTCCTACGGGAGAAGGAGTAGGTAGAATTGGCCTTGCTGTTTTTGATGAAAACACAATATATGCTGTACATGATAACCAGTATAGAAGAAAGGAAAATGAAACCAAAAAAAGTGGTGTGGGATTAACCAAAGAGGATTTTAAAACGATGTCATCAGAAGCTTTTTTAAAACTGGAAAACAAAAAACTGAATGCATTTTTAAAAACCACTGGGTTTCAAGAAAAATATAGAGCAGATAATGTAAAGCAACTTGTGCGTAGTGGTACGGTAAAACCAATTGATCTTGCCAAATATCTCGAAAATGCTAATGCAATGTTATTTGATACTCCGGTTATAGGAGCAGAAGTATACAGAAGCAATGATGGTGGTAAATCCTGGGCAAAAACCCATAAAGATTATATCGATGATTTATTTTATAGTTATGGATATTATTTTGCTCAGATACAAGTAAGCCCTACTAATAAGGATCATATATACATTTCTGGAGTTCCTATTTTGAAATCTAAAGATGCAGGAAAAACATTTACCAATATTAATGGAAAAAATGTTCATGCTGACCATCATTCATTGTGGATTAATCCTAAAAATCCTATGCACTTGATAAATGGTAATGATGGGGGGGTAAATATCTCTTATGATGATGGAGGAAACTGGATAAAAGCAAATCAACCTAGTGTGGGACAGTTTTATGCAATTAATATTGATCATGAGAAACCATATAATGTGTATGGTGGATTGCAAGATAATGGAGTTTGGGTAGGAGCACATAATGCTAAAGAAGATGATTCCTGGCATCAAAATGGTCATTACCCTTGGGAAAGCATCATGGGAGGTGACGGTATGCAGGTACAGATTGATGATCGGAATGCAAATATTGTATATACTGGATTTCAGTTTGGTAATTATTTTAGAATAGATCGTGAAAAAAATAAACAAACCTATATTCAACCTAAACATGAGTTAGGAGATTCTCCTTATCGATTTAATTGGCAAACACCAATTTTACTATCTCCTCATAATCAAGATATTTTATATTTAGGAGGTAATAAGTTAATGAGATCTATGAACCAGGGTGATGACTGGACTGCCATATCTAACGACTTAACGAATGGTGGTAAAAAAGGAAATGTAGCTTACGGAACATTAACTGCTATTACCGAGTCGATATTTCAATTTGGACTGATCTACACAGGTAGTGATGATGGATTAGTATATATAACTAAAAATTCTGGAGGAAGTTGGAGTAAGATTTCGGAATCTTTTCCTAAAGATCTTTGGGTTTCAAGAGTGATTGCTTCTTCTCATAAAAAGGGAAGAGTATATGTAACATTAAATGGATATCGATGGGATGATTTTAAACCTTATGTCTATGTAAGTGAAAACTATGGACAGAGTTGGAAGAATATAGGGAACGGTTTACCTGTATCTGCAATAAATGTAATTAAAGAAGATCCTAAAAATGAAAACGTAGTATATATAGGAACAGATAATGGAGCTTATGTTTCATTAGATAAAGGAGCAAGCTGGCAAGTTTTTTCTAATGGATTGCCTAATGTAGCGGTTCATGATATTGTAATCCAACCAGAGGCTAATGACTTGTTATTAGGAACACATGGTAGAAGTATATACAAAACAAATATAGAAGAAGTGCAGCTTCTTGATGATGAAGTAATAAATAAAGGACTTCATGTTTTTGACGTACCTGCAATGCAGTGGTCAGATCGATGGGGTGTTTCGTGGAGTAAATGGTCTACACCATATGAACCGACAACTACCATCAAATTTTATTCTGGAAAACCAGGAGATTTTTCTATTAAAATTACTACTGAAGAAGGAAAAGTACTTCAGGAGTTTTCTACAAAAGCTGATAAAGGGCTTAACTATGCAGAATATGATCTTACGATCACAGAAAAAGGGAAAAATATACTTGAAAAAGAATTTCCTGATGAAGAAGTTTCCAAAAGAAAAAACGGAAAATATTACCTTCCTACAGGAAGATATTCAGTAGAAGTTTCTGCTGGAAAGCAAACAGCAAAAACTGTATGGAAAATTAAATAAAAAAGATTCTTAATAGCTTATATTTTTACTGTATAAACCCCATCAAAATATTTTGATGGGGTTTAAGCAATTCAAACATTTATGATATAAAACAAATCACATTTTCTTTAATATCCTTTATTGGGTATCATATTAGAGTTTGCATTTAATTCTGCTAAAGGAATAGGAAAGGCATAATTATAGCTACCGTATACCGGCCCTTGAGAAACTACATTTAGTTTTGGGATATCCTGCTTTGTACGTGCCAAATCATCAAATCTAAACCCTTCAAAACATAATTCTTTTCTTCTCTCTAAAAGAATATTTTCTTTGGTAGCCTCTGTATATAAGTTAGCATCTCTATTATCAGGAATCATATTTAACCAGCTTAAAGCATCGCCCGTGGCTCCTGTTTCTAATAATGCTTCTGCATAAATTAAAATGATTTCCTCATATCTTATTAAACTAATATTATCATCAAAAGATTGGGAAGGATATTTACCAATATTTCTCAATTTATCTCCGTCAATATCAATCATACTGGTAGTTCTTCTAATATCTCCAGCATCAAAAATAGAAGTAAAATCATCATATGCTACAATATCACCATACCCAAATCGGTAGATATTTGCCAAACCGTTTATGCCTTGATTGTCATCTTTGTCATAAGCTAGTTCAAAGATCGAGTTAGGCTCATTATCCTTAGACCAACTCTCTACATATGAAGCAGAATCTAATATTGTAAATTGCCCTGAGTCAATTACAGCTTTAGCTGCGTCTTTGGCTATACCATATTCTTCAAAATACAAGGCTACTCTTGCCTTAACTGCATTAGCTGCATAAGTGGTTATGTAGGTAGATGTACCATTAAGAGTTTCAGACATTAAAGATGATGCTTTGTCAAGATCAGCAAGAATTAAATTTTTTACTTCCCCTACAGTTTTTCTACTTGGAAGAAGATCACCATCATCTTTAAACTTATCAATATAAGGAACTCCTAAGGCACTTAGCCCTCCGTTATCCACATGTTGTTGACCATATAAGCGTAATAAATCAAAATGACCTAAAGCCCTTATGACATAAGCCTGACCTTTAGTATGATTGATTTGGTCTTCATCTCCTTCAACCCCTTCGACATTAATAGCGATATTGGCTGTGGATATCGCAGTATAGATTACTGACCAGGTATTTAAAGCGTAACCGTCTGATTCTAACATGTTCATATCGCTAACACTAATAAAACGACCTGATTTACCAGTAGAATACGCATTATCTGATCTTGCTTCTCCATATACGATGATATCTCTTCCATAATAGGTAGATTGAGTCATCCAACTATAAGTGCCATTTAGAAGATTAGATAAATCTTCTATGGTACTAATATTACCTTCTAAGTTTTGATTTTGAAGTAAAGTAGGCTCTAAATCATCATTGCTACAAGAAGATATTGATGCTATAAATAAAGCACTACATACGAGGTATACTATTTTTTTCTTCATGATTTAAAATTTTAGGTTAACACCAAATACAAATGATTTTACAGGAGGTGTAGTTAATCTGGTAAATCCATCAGTTCTTACTTCCGGATCGTGTTTTAATCGATCATCTTTTACCCAGGTAAATAGGTTAGTTCCTCTTAGGGTAAATGTGATTCCGTCAATACCTATTGTATCTAGTGTATTGTTAGTAAGATTGTATCCTAGTACCAACTCTCTTAATCGTATAAAATCTCCATCATATAAAAATCTTGTTGATGTAGAAGAAGCTTGGTTTCCTGCTGCTGTATTAGATTGTAATGCAGGGTAATCTGTAATATCACCTGGTTGTTTCCAGCTTTGTAAGAGTTCTTCGGTGCCATTAAAATATAGAGTACTGTTTAATCCGTTACTTTTGGTATAATATGACCAGCTTTCGTATACTTTGTTACCACCTGTGAAGTACAAGTTAGCATCCATAAAGAACCCTTTGTAATCAATATGTGTTCCAAAACCACCACTATAGGTTGGTATAGCACTTGCTCCCTGATATGCTACTTCTGCATCACTATACGTATTGGTTGTTTCACCATCTACTCCATTAATAAACCATAAAGGATCACCATTTTCTGGATCTACACCTGCCCATTTTCTCATATACCATTCACCAATCGGATGTCCTACTTCAGTTCTCTTGGTTCCAGAAGTAAGTAGAATATCTTCTCCATTAGCGTCTTTAGCCAATTTTGTTACTTCGTTATCTACTGTGGCAAAATTTCCGAAAATACTCCAGTTAAAATCATCAGTACTAATGATATCATAATTTAGTTCTATTTCAATCCCTTTATTTATTACTTCTCCTATGTTTCTGTTAATAGATGAGAACCCTGTAGTACGAGATAGCCCTACACTTTGTAAAATATCAAAGGTTTTTTTGTTGTAATAGGCAACAGATCCTGATATTTTATCATTAAAAAGGCCAAAGTCGATTCCTATATCCAGTGTATTATTTTTTTCCCAGGATAAAGCATCGTTACCATATCCTATGGGATAAATTCCTGGATTAGCATTATAATCTGCATTATAGGCTAATAATGACTGATAGCTGTTAATTGCTACACCGGCACTACCACTAGTCCCGTAAGAAGCTCTTAATCTCAGGTTATTAAATATAGCATTATCATATAAGAATTCTTCTGAGGTGATATTCCACGCCGCACCTACAGACCAGAAGTCACCAAATCGTTGCTCTGGTGAAAAACGAGAAGAAGCCTCTTTTCGATATGTAGCATCAAAAATATAAGTATCATCATAATTATAATTTAACATTCCTAAGTAAGAAAGGTTTTTCCAATCGGCAAAAGAAGTGCTTGCTGAAAAATTAGTACTAGCTTCTGCTATATAGGTCAATCCTTCTTTTGCAAATTTTTCTCCCTGAGCACTAATAAGATCATTTTTATTCTTTTGAAATTCTTGTAATACGGTGATATCAAAATTATGTTTGTCTATGCTGGTTTTATAATTTAAAGAATTTTGAGTGACCCAGTTAAAATTACGAGCGGTCGCAGCGGCAGAAACACCTCCTTCTTCAACACCTCCACCATGGACTCTATTGGCAAAACGTTTGTAATTAGCCAGAGTATAATCGATACTAAAATTGGTTTTAAATTTTAAACCATCAAGAATTTTCCATTCTAAAGACGAGCTATTCATTGCACGGGTAACATCATTATTAATGATATCATTCTCAATTAAATAAAGATAATTAAAGTAGTTGGTAGTGCTCCCAAAATCAGTAAGATTTAGGGTTCCATCAGCATTATATGGCGGAAGTGTTGGTGGCACAAAAAACTGAACAGAAAGTCCACTGGCATAAAACGCTCCTTGCTCAAATAACCCATCTTGATTTAAATTAGAAACACTAATATTATTTGTAAATTTTAATGTTTTAGTCATGTCCTTGGTAAAATTGAACTTAGCTGTGATTCTTTCGTATTCGGTTCCTTTAACAATACCTTCGGTTTTATTATATCCTAAAGATGTATAGAATGTGGATGTTTCACTTCCTCCTGTGGCAGAAAAATCATAAGTCATCAAAGTTGGGTTTGGAGTTTTGATTTCTTCCTGCCAATTTGCTTCAGGTCTTCCATTTGCGTTCCAATCGGTATATGAGGTACCCCAGAATCCAGGAAACCGTTCATAAATGTCTTTGGCTTCTGATCTGTCTATACTATACGTTTCTCCATATGTATTAAATACAGCATCATAAAAAAGTTCTTCCCGCTGTGCAGCAGTTAATACTTTAGATCCTTCTACAGCTTGCTTCTGATATCCATAAGTAGAGGTAAAATTAAATGTCGTCTTTCTATTTTTTTTACCATTCTTTGTAGTAATTACGATAACCCCATTGGACCCTCTTGCCCCGTAAGCTGCAGTTGCAGAAGCGTCCTTAAGAACAGTAATACTTTCTACATCTCTACTATTAATACTGGATAGAGAACTCAAAGAGCTTGCAGAACTGCTACCAGAAGTATTATAATTAACCATAGGCACACCATCGATTACAAAAAGCGGAGCATTAGATGAAGTAATAGAACCTACTCCCCGAATTCTGATTTGTTGTGTCGATCCGGGTGTTCCCGAAGAAGAAGCTATATTTAGACCCGCTACTTTACCTTGCAATGCTTGATCTACAGTTACTACTGGTACATCATTAATTTCATTGGCAACGACTTGTACAGTACTACCGGTAATTTCATTTTTACCTCTTGTAGTGTACCCAAGTACAACGATTTCTTCAAGTTCTTGAGTATCAGATATCATTTCAATATTGATAGTGTCTGATATGGTATCGATTATTCTCTCCTCTGTTTTCATTCCGATATAAGAAAACATTAATATCTCACCAGCCTTGGCATTAATGATATAGTTTCCATCAAAATTGGTTTGTGTTCCCTGGTTTGATCCTTTGATGATTACTGCTACTCCGGGTAGTGGTATACCACTATCATCTGTTACTTTTCCTGTTATTTCTCTTTCTTGCAGAACATCACCAATTTTATTTATTTTGTGAGTATTTCCATATGCACTAAACAGCCCCACAGATAAACATAACATAAAAACTGTTGTGGTTGTAAATAATTGATTTTTAATAATTTCTGCTGAATTCAAAAAATATGTATTGATTTTTTTATTCATAATTCGTTTTTCTAAAAATTGATTTTTTTGTTCTTTTCCCCTTGTTTGAGAAGATTACTCTAATACTTCGTAGAGTCTGATTTTATTCCATAAAGTGTTGTTTTAAATTTGTATTAATATTAATTACATGCTCTGTTTTTTTGGTATAGGTTGAGCTTGACGCATCTATTGATATAGATGTATCTATCGTTATATTATATTTTTTAGTAATGGTGTTAAGTACTTGTTTTCCCTATATTCAGTCTAACATCATCAAAAAGAACTAAATGTTGATATTTCAAATTTTGTAGATAATTTTTGATAATTATTTAACAAGACTGTTTTATTTTTCATAAAATGAAAACAATTCGAATGGCATTATGTTTTTTCATCAAAAACAGAATATTATTCAGGAAGAAAAGAGCACTAAAAGTGGATAATTCTAAATTTAGTAGGGCTTTTTATGATAAATTAACAAGAAAACTTATCATATTAATATAATTTTATAATAAACAGCAAAAATAACCTGAAATAAAGGGTGGGGTCTGTACGTTATTAGACGTTATAGATATTGTAGTAGGAATACATCTATGTAATCAATGAAAATAAACCCATACAATATTATTTTGCTTATAGGGTGTCTGGGCATTGTAGTTTTTGCAGTCCTTAAATTATGCTGTTGCAGAAAAAAAGAAAAGACATTTAGGTTTTTTTATTATTTCTTGATTACTGCCAACTTGGTAATTATTCAAATACTACTAATAGATTTTAGAATTACAAAATTATATCCCTGGATTCTTATACTGTATACTCCATTCGAATTTTTATCTCCCGTTTTTTTTACAGCATTTACGTGCTACTACCTTGAAAAAGAAGAAATATATAATAGATATCGATACTATCTTTTGATTCCGTTTACGGTATTTTTTGTTGTATATTCATTAATAAAGATTAATATTCTCATAGATTATTCTATTTTTTCAAAAAGTACAGTTTCCTTTCTTCTTAATGAAATAGATGAAAATTTTACTGTTATTTTTTGTTTTTTACTTTCGATATGGAATTATCGTATAATACAGAAATATGAGAATTCTTTGGGAAGATTATCTTTTGTTTATGTTAGGAAAAAAACAAAATGGATAAAGAATATTTTTGTTGTACTAGTGATCCTATCGGTATTGTGGATGCTTACTATTACTTTGTTTTTTATTAAAGAAGAAATAACTGGTCATTCTGCATATTACCCGATTTGGATGTTATACATGATATTTTGTTATGTTTTTCTGTTTTTGGGGATGAAACATTTAAAGAAAGTATCTGGTAGCGTTAATAATTTAGAAGATCCAATACAGAAAAAGATTACTAATTTTCAGCTATCGGGACTAGGTCATATTTTCTCAGAAAGAGAACTTCAATTAGTACACTCTAATCCCATATCTATTACGGGGATATTAAGTTATTTTGCCACTTCTTTGTTTGATAAAAATAAGAGAGATGATGTTTTATCAGATATTGCAGAGAATTGTATTTCTCAATTACAACTACAGGAATGCAGTATCTATATGATATGTAAAGAAAATAAAATATTAATTCCTAAAGCAACATACAGTAACAAGAACAGTTGTGAAATCAAAAAAAGAAAAAAACAAACACCTATCCCAATTGGAGAAGGAATCTTAGGTAAAGTAGTGCGGTTGGGGAAATATCAATGTATAGAAAATTTAAATGTAATTATTGGTGATAAGAAGAAGGATATAGCAAGAAAATCAAAGCTTTCTGTTCCTATATTTGTAAGAGAGAAAGTGGTAGGAGTTTTAGATGCCGAACATGACGGGAAAGCATATTTTAAATCACATCATATCGCATTATTTTTATTGATAGCTAAATTAACAGAAATAAAACTTTCCCAAATCAATACCAGTACCAATACGGTAGTACTTAGCAATATTACAAATGATAATGCCTATTTTAAAGAGCTGGATTTTTTAATGAAAGAAGAAAAAATTTATGTCGATCCTAATTTAGGTTTAGAAAATATTTCAAAAAGACTACAAATAAGCAGTAACTATCTATCTCAATTGATTAATAAACTAGGAGGCTGCAATTTTTCTGATTATATAAATAGCTATAGAGTCGAGGAAGTAAAATCCAAACTAAATGATCCTGATTATGATAACTATACCGTACTTGGCATTGCTATGGAATGTGGATTTAATTCAAAGTCACCTTTTTATTCTGCTTTTAAAAAACACACAGGAGTCTCTCCCAAAGAATATAGACAGCAGCAACAAATTATGTCCTGATTTCTTGAAATTCAAACTTTAAGGACACTTATATTTTTTAATGTTATTAGAATTGCATCTCACTTGTATTTTATACAGTTGAGTTTGTGTATGAGGTGAGTAGGTTTTAAACCCTTAAAATATACTCACCTTTTTCAAATATTTAAAAAACTAACTAACATGAAAAATCTTATCCCTACAAGAATTGGATTAATCGAATACATTTCGCTTTTAGCATTTGCAACATTCTCTTGCGAGAGAGTTAATAATGAAACACTACAGGAAAATAAAAATGAAGAATTAGCGGTCTTTACATTCTCTAATGGCAATACGCTACAATTAATTGAAAGTGACGAAGAAGGAGACCCGGTTATCCTGGCTATCGAATCTGGGTCAAATAAAAATATAGAATTCATAGACTTTGACTCTAATTCTATATTAGATATATACCTCAAATTAACCCCTGATCATTCTCCTCTACCTAAAATAATTGCGGATATCTCAAAAGACAAAGACCATTTACATCATAGAAGTGTTATTAAGGATTTTGATACCGCACTAAAATTTAGTGTTGAAAAAATACCAGCAACACTTAAAATGAAGAATAATAATAAAGGAGATTTTTGTGATGATATCCCTGAAAGTTATAATTATTGTTATAACCGAGAAAAAAGTAAAGTGTCTAATATTACATCGAGTAGCCGATGTAAAGTAATGGAAAATTATACCTCTGTGTTTAAAGAATCATACAATGAAGGGAAGTATATGGAAGTAAGACATAGATATAGAAAAGCATCTGGAGGATGGGTGACACACACCAAAGGGAAATACAAGGTATATCCTGGAAGGTGGAAACGATTAGCAATACCGGGAAAAATGAAAAGATACAGAAGAGCAGCACGTAGTGGGGTTAATGAATCAACTGGTCTTGGAACAGAATATTTGTATTGGAAAGGGTATACTGATTTTCGAAATTCGAAATAAAATTAATAGTACAGAAATAATGATTTTATAATGGAATTTTATTAGCTAGTAATTCAGCAGTTTGAAATGATGGCTTGGTAGGCAGCAGGTAGAAACTTTTGATTCTCTTGCTGCTTTTTTATCAAAATGGAGATGAATCCAAACCCTCAAAGCACATTTAATTTTCTAAAACATTCTTGCAAGAGTAGACATAAACCCGGGTGTCTTAAAAAGGTTCGGGTAATTTTTATCACATAAATCTTTAGTATACAAATCTTATGAAACGTATTAAATTCATACAAATTTTATGTATCCTCTGCGTCTTACTCTTTATTACCTCCTGCGAGAATGAAGCAGAACCTACACAGCCAACTCTAGAGGAAACTAATAGTGGAGAATTTGCTGTTTTTACCTTTGCCAATGGCAACAAACTACAACTTATCGAAAGTGACGAAGAGGGAGATCCTGTTATCATTGCGATAGAATCAGGATCTGAACATAATAAAATGTTTATTGATTTTGACACGCATTCTATGTTGGATGTATATCTGGCACTTACTTCAGAAAAAATTCCTGTACCTAAGGTATTGGTAGATATGTCCAAATCTTTTCAAAATCAGAAATTATTAGAAAAAAGACAGATAGTACCTACTATGAATATTCCTGCCACTATAGAGATGGAAAAAATTCCTGAATCGTTGTTACAAAAATATCCGGCTAATCGTGGTTTTTGTGATGATGTAAGTGCAGATCATTGTGAGAAAGGTGAAAATATATTAGAAGATGTTTGGAAATCGGGAAGTAAAAAAAGAAAAATCGACGGGTATACTATTCTTCTGTGGGATAGTGGAACCGCAGTACCCCATATGACAGTTAGATTTAAGTATAAAAAAGCAAATGGAAGTTGGAAAGAAAATGATAAGGCAACTCATACCGTTAAACGAGGGTATGGAAAAAAGGTTACTTATATCGGAGGAAAAAAAAGATATAGAGGATCATGGAGATTAACAGGTACTCCAGGTTGGTATGCTCATTGGCGTGGTTGGACAGATGTTAGAAACTAAAAAATGATAAATCGAATATGTACATCTCTGTAATTATGCTTAAAGCAAGTCACTTAATATATCGTATTTGATTAAGTCCATAGAAAAACCCTCAAACTATGTTTTCCCATTTTTATAGTTTGAGGGTTTTTATTCTTTATTAGTATTCTACAATAATTATATAACCTTGTTTAACCCCATCCAAAATTAGTTGGGCAAGTAATAATGGTAAATATCGGTTTATAGAATATAGGACATCTTGTATGTACCTGACTTTTTATTGGACCTTCATTTCCACCTTGGATAGATGACAAATTTTCCAATTTTGTAACATTCAATTTTTTGAGATGTAATTTTTTCCCCTTTGCTTTTTTCATAATTTTTAGTTATTAAAGATTATTATACATATATCTTTTCTACCAGCACCAGAAGATTACCGATACAATTTTTTATCAAAAATCACTCAAAGTGACGATAAAAAATGCCTAACAGTATAAAAGGATATGTAAGTTACTTTTTTTGAATTCCAAGAATAAATATAGGATAAAAAATAGCATAAACCCTATAAATGAGGAAGTTATTAGTCGAAATTCACGGAATTTCGATAAATTACATAGTGTCTAAGTCATATAGCTTCTTAATAAAATAAGAAGTTTTGATACCGGTACTCTTTTTAAAGGCAGATGAAAAAGATTCAGCTGTATTAAACCCCATTTCTTCTGCAATACCCTGTATGGTATAGTGTTTAAGAGTTTTGTTTTCTTTTAACTGGATTACTGCATGTGCAACCCTAAGATCATTGATGTAATTAGTGAAATTCTTTTGCTTATGATGATTAATCACTTTTGATAAATACTTTGTATTAGTTTTAATGTCTTTAGCCAAAGAGGTAGTACTAATATTCTTTTTAAGGTAATGATGATTTTGTTCAAATAGGACCAGCTTATTAAGAATTTCTTCAACGATATCATCAGCCACTCCAATATCCCTATCACTTTGTTGTTTTTCTCGTGTAGTTTGGGTTAACTTGTCTTCAGAAATCAGTTGTTCAAATTTTTTCTGATAGGTTTTTCTCTTTTGGTATTGACGATATAAAAAAGCAATGGCAACAAGAGTAAGTAATGAGAGAAAAATCACTAAAAGATTTAGGTTTTTATTATTACCTTTTAATTCATTGATTAGGATTTCTTTTTCTTTTAATAATAAGGGAGTATCAAACTCTTTGAATAAGCGCGAGGATACAAAAGAAGCTTCCTGGTTAATGACACTATCAAATTTCAGCAATTTGTTAATATATTCGAGTTGTTTTTCCTTTTTATGATTCGTCTTATAAAAGTTTATCATAAACTCATAGCTTTCTCGAATCTCCAAGGGAGTAATTTTTTCTTTTTGCAGGATAGAATCTACAGTAAGAAAGTGTTTTTTAGCTCCAATGGCGTCTTGTTTTAGAAGCTGTAGTTTTCCTAGATAAAACTCACCCAAAATATATGCTTTTCTGTTTTCAGATCGGGTTTTATCAAGGATAGGTATACCCTTGGCAATGCTATCATAAGCGTTCTTAAATTTTTCTTTATAGAAGAGATTGATACCCTCATTAATGATAACCCTGCCATAAAACCTATTATAATTATGCTCCGATTTATAGGCTCGTTTAATTGCTTCATAATGATACACTGAAGCAGAATCCAGGAGATTATTATAGCGGTAAGATTCTGCTAGAGGGATTATAGAATTTAAATATCGAACCGTATCAGTAGCATGTTTTGTAATAATATGAGCAAAGTTTTCTTTAAAAAGAGGTAAGGCTTCCTGATGTTTTCCTATTTCGGTTTTAATACAAGCAATATTATGTTCGGTAATAGAAATATATTCGGTACTATTTACTTTTTCGGCTAATGCCAATGCTTGTAAATAATTATCTAATGCTAAAGTATACTGACCATTATTTAAATAGTACCCTCCTTTAAAAGAATATCCTTTAATTGTGATATTACCTTCTAAATTTTTACTTAAAGCTATAGAGCGATCAATTAATCTTATTTTTTCCGATTCTTCTTCAGCATAATAAAACAACCAACTATAAGCTTTAGCCATTTCTAGAGTATTGTTTTCTGAAATGGCTTTCTTTAAATAAGTATATAAATAAGTTTTTGAAATTAGAGTATCTCTATAGGTTTTCATGTGGATTTTATAGATACTATCATAATCCAAGGTTTTTAAAGAATCGGGAATTACAAAATCTTCTTCCTGCCCCGTAGTAATTTGTATACAGCACAGTAAAAAAACAATAGCTATCCTTTTATAAAAGGAAGTGAAAAAGAGATATGTCTTTTTTGTGTTCAAGGGGTTTTATCGATTTATCTAGCTATAAAGATACTATTTTCTGGTTTCTATAAGATTTCAAAACAAACCCATTTTAAATACCTGAAAATAAGTATGTTGTTTGATAGAATCAATATCGAAATTCTCAGAATATCGAGATATTTTGTTTGTTTTCAAAGGTATTGTCAGTATATATTTGAATTGGACAAAAAAATCAATCATCATGAATATCAAGAAATACATAGGTGATAAAATAGTAATAAAGGTTTCAGCAATTTTGGTATGTGGGATTGTATTTCTCTTTATGGTCATGTGCTATAAGATGCTAAGTACAGATGTTTTCTTATTTAATACAAGACATATGTTTGCAATGCTGATTGTATTAAATATAGTATTACTTATCACCATATTTACTTTTTTCTTTTCGAGTATAGTTCTAAAGAACTTTTCTAATTTCTATTTTAGGATACCTCTTTTTTTTAATCAAGTATTTGCCGTAGCATATAATGGTGTGTTTACTACTACAAAACAGCTAACACCAGAGTTTGATAAAGTGAAGAGTAAAAAAGATTTGATACGAAGTTCAATTTCAAATTTTAGCACACATGGGCTGGATCAGATTTTTTCTGAAAAAGAACATATAAAACATCAAAACACATCAAATGAAACAATAGGAATACTAAGTTATTTTGCATCATCACTATTTGAAAAAAATAAGCTTGAAGATGTTTTATGGGATATCGTAGAGAATTGCATTTCGCAACTCGAACTAGAGGATTGTGTGATCTATATGCTGGATACCCAAAATAGGGTTTTGATACAAAAAGCAGCATTTGGTCATAAAAATAACGGAGAAAGAAAAGTTGTAAGCCCTATCCAAATTCCATTAGGAGAAGGTATTGTTGGTAGAGTAGCACAATCAGGAACATTTGAATATGTTCCTGATGTGACCAAAGATTCTGGATATATCATAGATGATGATCGTAGAATGTCTGAATTGTCTGTTCCTATTTTTATTGGTGATGAGGTAGTAGGTGTTCTGGATTCTGAGCATTCTCAAAAAGATTTTTTTAGCAATAATCATGTGTTTTTGTTTCAGTTAATTGCCAGGCTAACTGGAAAAAAACTAAAACAAATTCACATAAAAAACGAATCCCACATTACAAATGATAATGTGTATTTTAAAGAACTTGATTTTTTGATGAAAGAAGCCAAAATATACCGAGATCCAAATCTGGGATTAGACAGTATGGCCAAAAAACTAAATATAAGCGGTAATTACCTATCACAATTGGTTAATAAATTAAGTGGATATAATTTTACCGATTATGTAAATAGATATAGAATAAAGGATGCAAAATTTAAATTAAGAAACCCTAATTTTATAAACTACACTATTATAGCGATCGCTTTGGAGTCTGGGTTTAATTCGAAATCAACTTTTTACAGTGCTTTTAAAAAACTAACTGGTATTTCGCCAAAAGAATACAGAAAAATCTCCTAAAAAAAAGTCCGGATTCTTTGAAATTCAAACTTTCTGGACATTCGTACGCTTCTCCCTAATTAATTTTATCATCCTAAGTACTACACAAGTACAAACTAAGTATTTGTTGTTTTTAGCTTAAGCAGTTTGTTGCTCTATAGTAGGCTAAGAATAAGGATAGATTTTTATAAACAAATCATAAAAACATAAACAAATGAAAAAGAAACAGTTTTTATATCGTTTGATCATCTTTTGCGTGTTGATTGTAGGATGCAAAAATGATGATGACATAGTTGTACCACCTGTATCAGCCGAGAATCAGGCACCAGGAGATTTTACAATACAAGTTAACCAAATTACCGATAATAGTGCACTGCTAGAATGGACTCTGGTAGTTGACCCAGATGATGATGAGGTAACATATGCCGTTTTTTTAGGAGATAATACAATGCAGTCGGATTTACAAACCACAGAGTTTTTGTTAGAAGGGCTTAATGCCCAAACCAGCTACATTGGAAAAGTAGTAGCTTCTGATGGAAAAGGAGGAACATCAGAAAGCACATTTACCTTTGATACAGAAGGAGGAGCTGTCATTAACGAAGAAGTATCAATAGCATGGGAAAAATCTTATGGAGGTTCTCATATTGACATCGCTAATGCGCTGCAATTAACAATAGATGGGGGGTATATTGTGGTTGGTACTGCTAATTCTGATGATGGAGACGTAGGTGGTAATAACGATGCAGATGGGTATATAGGAGGAGACTATTGGGTTATTAAATTAAGTAATTCGGGTGAACTAATGTGGGAAACTAACCTGGGAGGCTTTAGTGATGAAGCCGCAAATAGTATACAACAAACATCAGATGGCGGATATATAGTTGCAGGAATGACTGATTCTAATGATCAGGACATTAGTGGTGATACTTCTTTTGCCGATTTTTGGATTGTAAAATTAGATGGCTCAGGAAATTTGGTTTGGGAGACCAATTATGGTGGAAGTGGAAATGAAGAAGCAACAGATATCGAACAAACATCAGATGACGGTTTTATTGTCGCAGGTTTTACTAGTTCTTCAAACGGTGATGTAGGAGACAATTATGGAGGTCTGGATTACTGGGTAATAAAGTTAGACTCTTTTGGAGGCTTAGTATGGGAAACAAATCTTGGAGGTACCGGATTTGATATTGCACAATCGGTTGAACAAACGTTAGATGGAGGTTATATCGTTGGAGGATATTCAGAATCCTCAGACGGTGTTGTAGGAAGTAACTATGGAGAAAAAGATTTTTGGATTGTAAAATTAGATGTTTTAGGAAATTTGGTTTGGGAAACAAACCTTGGAGGAACACTTGATGATCTGGCATATGATGTTCATCAAACTACTGATCAAGGATATATCGTAGCTGGATATTCTGAATCCTCAGATTTTGATGTAAGTGGTAATAATGGAAAAAAAGATAGTTGGATCTTAAAATTAGATACTTCGGGAGAACTGGTATGGCAGGTTAACCTTGGTAGTTCAGAGAGTGATGCCGCTCGCTCTGTTCAACAAACGACAGATGGAGGATATATCTTTGCTGGGAACTCGGGAGCAAGCGACTTTGATGCAAGTACAAATAATGGAGGCTATGCAGATTTCTGGGTGGTAAAACTAAATCCTTTTGGTGAATTGTTATGGGAAATTAGCTTTGGTGGTCCAGAACCTGATTATGCAAATACGATTCAACAAACCAATAACGGTTACATCGTAGCTGGTTATGTTTATGCTCCTGGAGGAGATATTAGTGGTGCCGGTAAAGGTATGTGGGATTACTGGGTCGTAAAACTAGAATAATTCCTGCGATACTATAAAAACAATTTGTAATGATTAGGTTTTTTTGTCCATGCTTTTCATTACCTCGGATCCTCATTACCTAACCTAACAAAGATAATGGGGATCCGTTTTTCTAACCTACAGGTAAACCCCTTAAAAAACGTCCGAATTCTTTGAAATTCAAACTTTTCGGATATTCTAAATCTCGACCATAATTAGGTTTGTATCCATAACTTTTAGAATAACTATAAACACTTAAACGTATGAAAAAAAATTGCTACATAATTTCAGCACTATTGTTTTTGGTCCTGTTATCATGTGATATTGAAGAAACCCAGACAGAAAACTTTGAAAAGAGTAATGTCAATTCTTTTACGACCAAAGCAATTAGTTTACATCCCAAGAAGGTTCTTAAAGAAACCCCTTTTGGAGGGAGAGCCAATCATACCTCACTTGTATTTGACAATAAAATGTGGGTAATAGCGGGTAATGGTCCAGGAATATACTATAACGATGCATGGTATAGTAAAGATGGTACTACCTGGATGGCAGCTACAAAAAAAGCTTCTTTTTCACTGAGAACAAATCATGCTGCAACTGTTTCTCAAGGTAAAATGTGGATAACAGGTGGTAGGCTTGTTAATGAAATGAATGATGTTTGGTTTAGTACAGACGGGAAGACCTGGAAAGAAGCTACAAGCAATGCTTCTTTTTCACCAAGATCAGGACATACGATGGTCGATTTACAAGGAAGAATGTTTGTAATTGGTGGTCATGAAAATGGAATTGAAAAAGGTGATATTTGGGTAAGTAGTGATGGGTCTAAATGGAATTTAGTATCCAATCTGGCACCTTTTGGAGCAAGAAGAGATCATGCCTCTGTAGTGTATGATAATAAGATATGGGTTATTGGAGGCTATGATGCCAATAATAACTTTTTAAACGATGTATGGTATTCGCCAAATGGCTTTCAATGGTTTCTCGCTACCCCAGACGCAGATTTTTTACCTAGAAGAGATCATGCAGTAACAGTAGATAAAAAAGGAATGTGGTTAACTGCCGGAACAAGAAATAACGACTTCGAGTATTTTAATGATATCTGGTATAGTACCAATGGTATAGACTGGAAAAAAACGTTTCTAACTAAAAAGTTTCAAGAAAGAACGCAGCATACATCTGTGTATTTTAACAAGAAATTATGGATCATTAGTGGATATGCTTTGAACAATGGAAGCCCTGATGACTTTTATCACGATATCTGGTCTTTTGAATAATAACAATGATATTTCTGATGCAGGTCACTATTCTAATATCCAATTTTTAAAGCATGGCATGTGTTTACGTTTGTGATTACTTAAATAAAAACAATAAATAAATGAAAAAATTAATTCTAATTCTGCTAATAGGTACTGTTCCTATGTTTGGGCAGCAACAAAATAATACGATAAGTGTAATAGGAGAATGTGATAAAAAAGTTGATATCGAAAAATATATTATTAATGTCGAATTCAAAGAAGTTATGGCAGATGGATATCAAAATATTGAATCCAAAAGCATATCACAACTCAAAGAGGATTATAAGAACAAATTGAATACTATAGGTGTAGATTTTGAAAAGTTTAAAGAAAATGTTTTGTATAAAATTACCTCTACGGGTTATGGAGCGCAGGCTTATTATTTTTATGTTACAAAATCCCTTGATGAAGTAAAAAAAATACATGCTCAAAAAATGAAAGGAGTAACAATCACGTGGGTAGATGTTATTGCTAAAGAAAAGACCAATGAAGAAATGATAGTATTGAATAAAAAAGCCATCCAGGATGCTAGAGGTAAAGCTACTAGAATTGCAGGTAGTGTCAATAAAAAAATAGGGGATATACAAAACATAGAAGACACTAATTATAAGCGACAATATTATAATGTGAACAAATCACAAGAACTACAAAAACATTACATAACAGTAACATTTGTTTTGGAATAGACTTTTGAGAATCAATTAAAATGATACAGACATCTCTAAAAACTAGATGAAAAATGATTAGCTTTAAGCTGAAATTAAATAAAAGTGTCAATAATATTAATATTATTGACACTTTTATTTAGTTGTAAATCAAAAAATACAATGAATAATACCGATAGTATATCAAAAAGAAGGGCGCTATTTAAACGTATAAATAGAAAAGTAAATACGAATTAAATTTAAAAATAGAAATGTATCATATATTGACAAAATCGATAGTAATTTTTGGTTTTCTTTTTTGTAGTACAGGTTATACACAAAAAAAAGAAACAGATACAAAAATGAATCAACCAATATCTACAGTGGATGATACCCTTAGGGTTGGATACACATATTGGTGGCCACAATCAGGGCCTTTTATTGGTAATTGTGGAGATAAATATGCATTAGTTTTTTTAGGCACTATTCAGCATATTGATAATCCGGTTAAGAATGATGATCTGCTCTATACGCCTCAAAAAGGAAGTATCAAGATCGATAAGGTGTTAACTTCAAGAGTACTTAAGAAGAATAAGTATGACAAACAAAAATTCTTTGTTTCAGATTATTTCTATAAGCAAGATGTAAAACAAGGAGATCGGGTACTGGTTTTTTGCTATGAATACGAAGATAATTATAGTATTCCGGGAGGAAAGTCGATGTTAAAAATAAAAGGAGATAATGATCCTATTTTACTATCCATTAAAAGATATATTCAGTCTGGTCAAAATGCATTAGAGCTAAAAAAGGATGTGACTTTATGGAAAAACTATGGTTTAGAGGCAGAGGTAAAACAGGTTATTGAATGTAGAGAAATGAGAAGTAAGGATTGAAGAACCTAAAAGTTTTTACTACATCAATTGTCATAACAGTATACTTCAGCATAAATATCTAAATTATATAGAAAAAGTATAGTATTTAAAGCACTCAGGTGTTTTCACTCCAAAAACACAGTCAAACCCCTTAAAAAATGTCCGAATTCTTTGAAATTCAAACTTTTCGGATAGTACATATTCTTACCCATACTAGGTTTGTGCCATTAACTTTTAAAAATTATAAAAATGAAAGCAATAACAAATTTAGTAAAGGGGATGATGATAGTGATGGTATCGCTATTGATCTTTTCATGCTCTGATGGGGAAGATGGAGCAATTGGGCCTGCGGGTCAAGATGGAGTTAACGGAGCTGATGGTGCAAATGGAGCAGACGGTAATGATGGTGCCAATGGTACTGATGGCGAAAACGGTGATGATGGTTCCCCAGGAACAGCCAATGTAATGTATTCTGATTGGATTGCAAGGGATTTTGAAACCAATGTACCGGCCGAAACTAACGAGCAACTTCTCACTTCTTTTAATCTTGCCGAATTCAATCTGAATGAAGATGTAATACTGGTCTATGGGCGACATGAAGTAAACATCCTAGTCTCTGAAATCAAACAACTTCCATATATACTTGCTTCACAAAATGAATTCTACACCTTTGAGGTTTCAAGTTTTAGTGGTGGCAGTTCGTTACGAATCGAAGTATCTACATTGGATGGAGGAACTAACTTGTTTACATTTTTTGATGATTTCAGATATGTGATTATACCTGGTGGGGTTTCGACTTCTAGTAGTGCCGCTTCAGGTGGACTTGAATCTGGATCCAAATCTGCAGAAGATTATAAAAACATGTCTTATGAAGAGATTAAAACTTTATTTAATATCCCAGAATAATCTTTATAGCCAATCATTAATTTGAATTATGTATAGTGAGCAATGCCCTTGTATTGCTCACTTTTTTATATGAATAAATTCTGAAATTTGAATGTTATAAATGGTGCTGAGATATAATTTATCATTTGCTGCTCTATTTTTTTAGCCTAAATTAGTAGTCCTAAATTCTTTTTTATGACGCTTACTATGAGTATTCCGGCCTTGTTATTTCCTGCAATATCATTAACTATGCTGGCCTATAATGCAAGGTATTTAGCTATTGCAGCATTGATACGGCAATTACATGAGGAATATTTGACTTCACGATCAAAAAACACCGTATTACAGATCAAAAATTTAAGAAAACGATTATGGTTGATTAGAAATATGCAAGCCATAGCTATCGCTAGCTTTCTCACCAGTGTAATTACCATGTTTTTATTGTATATAGAAAAGATGTCCTGGGCTAATATAGTATTTGGCATTAGTCTTTTTTTACTTATGATTTCACTTTTTTTATCATTTATAGAAGTTCAGATTTCTACCAAAGCACTTGCTATTAGGCTTAATAGAATCGAAGAGGATACGTAAGAAATCCTTATCTTGTTATGATAAATAGTGCCGAATGCTTCAAAATGAACTTTTTAATAATGTAATTCAAGATTTCAATGCTGGATATTGGGAACTATATGATGATCCAGAAAAAGAAGTTTGGTCAAAAAAGTTTTATGATAGTTTAGGATATACAAAAGATGAATTAGAGTCAAAAATAGATTATTTTTTAGAACACTTGATACACCAGGATGATATTGAGTTATTTAGAGATAATTTTTTTAGCTATCGACGTAATGCTGTAAATTTTAAGCAACATATAAAAATTCTCGATAAAAAAGGAAATTATAAACTATATAGATGCGCAACTAATGATGAATTACCTGTAAATATAAAATCTAAGATTAACCTTATCTTTTTTATTGAAATCAAACTAGAACCTGAGCAGGATATTACAAAAGATAATTTCTACTATAAAGAAACTGCCCAAATGACAGCTACGGGGAGTTGGTATGTAGATTTTGAGGAAAGGAAAAGTTTCTGGGATTTTGAAACCAGAAGAATTTTAGAATATGCCGATGATTATATTCCTTCTCTTAAGGATTCTGCCAACTACTACGCAGAGGATTCGAGGCAACAAGCAGCAGATTTGTTTTTTAATTGTGCGATGGTAGGTACACCTTTTAATACCGAAATAAAGATGGTAACCGCTAACAATAGAGTGTTTTGGGTACGAGCCATAGGAAAACCGGTATATAATGAAAATAAAGAAATAATTGGGATTAGAGGTGTTTTTCAGGACATAGATGAAATCAAAAGAAAAGAATTAAATCTGCAAATGTCAATCGATATTATCGCATCTCAGAACTCTAGACTATTCAATTTTGCTCATATCGTATCCCACAATCTTAGGTCGCATACCAGTAATCTGTCTTTATTAGTACAATTGATTGAAGATATAGATAACCCCGAGGAAAAGATTGGATTGATCAAAGAAATTAAACAGATATCATATAGTCTAAATACAACCATTGAACACCTAAATGAGATTGTAGCGATACACACAAATAAGGATCAGGAAAAAAAACCTGTCAAATTTCAGGATGCTTTTAATTTGGTTACAAGCGGAATCGGACAAATGATTTCTATGAGTAAGACTAAAATTAAGACAGATTTTAGTGAATTAAATACGATTAATTATATTTCTGCGTATTTAGAGAGTATCCTGTTAAATTTAATAACAAATGCTATAAAATATAAACATAAGGATAGAGACCCGGTAGTAGAAATCAAAAGCTATTCTATAGGTAGTAAAGAGTGTTTAAAAGTCACAGATAATGGTAGCGGAATTGATATGAAACTGTTCAAGGATAAAATATTTGGGATGTATAAAACATTTCATTACAATAAGGATGCAGTAGGAATCGGATTGTTTTTAACAAAAAATCAGGTAGAATCATTAGGTGGAAAAATTACTGTAGAGAGCGAAGTGGATAAAGGAACAACTTTTATAATTGAATTTTAAAAACAAATAACCCCACAGATCATGAGTCATAAAATAGGATTAGCTTGTATTATTGATGACGACAATATGTATGTAAATCTTGTAAAAAGGATTGTAGAAGCAAAAAACCTTTGTAAAAACTTAATGGTATTTCAAAATGGTAAGGATGCTCTTAATTATTTTGAAGCTATTTTGACTAATTTAAATAAAAAGACAATTCCCGAAATAATATTTCTTGATTTAAATATGCCAGTAATGGATGGATGGGAATTTTTGGATAACTTCACTAAAATCAAAAACAAACTCGGAAAAACAATTACACTATACATTGTAAGCTCCTCAATTAACCCAGTAGATATAGAAAGGGCAAAAAGCATTAATACGGTAAAAGATTATCTTATAAAACCAGTTACAATAGAAGATTTAGAGACTATCTTTTTAAAGCAAACTTTATAAAAAAAGCTTCACGTATAGAGAAGCTTTTTTTAAAATATTCTATTGAAGGAATTTCTTAGATTTGCGATACCCTAAGCGTATTTACCATTCCTTTTGCGGTGATAGGCATTGCTGCAAGATTAATCAACATATCTCCCTGCTCTACAAACCCACGTTCCAGTGCAATTTTATTAATATCTTCTACAGTTTCATCGGTACTTACGAACTTATCATAATAAAAAGCTTTTACTCCCCATAAGAGGCTAAGCTGAGATAAGATTCTATGATTACTGGTAAAGACCAGAATATGAGCATCAGGCCTCCATGCAGAAATTTGAAATGCTGTATAACCACTATTGGTAAGAGTACAGATTGCTTTGGCATCAATATCATTTGCCATGTGCGCAGCATGATAACAAATAGATTTTGTAATAAATCTATTTGTTCTGATGTGAGGAGGGTTTTGAGGAACCGTTATTAAATCAGAATTTTCTACACTTTTAATAATATTAGACATAGTTTCGATCACCTGTACAGGATATTTCCCTACAGAAGTTTCTCCTGATAGCATAACGGCATCAGCTCCATCCATTACAGAGTTGGCTACATCATTTACCTCGGCACGTGTTGGCGTAAGGCTATCGATCATTGTCTCCATCATCTGTGTGGCAATAATGACAGGTATTCTGGCAGTTTTAGCTTTGAGCACTAAATTTTTCTGAATTAAAGGTACTTCCTGAGCAGGAATTTCTACACCAAGATCTCCTCTTGCCACCATCAATCCATCGCAATAAGCTACAATCTTATCAATATTTTCTACTCCTTCAGGCTTCTCTATTTTAGCAATAATTGGAATTTTATGATCACTATGTTCTTTTATGAGATCTTGTAATTGTATTAAATCCTGGGCATGACGCACAAAAGATAATGCCATCCAATCAACTCCTTGTTCGCATGCAAAAATTGCATCTTTTATATCTTTTTCTGTTAGTGCCGGTAAAGAAATACTAGTATTAGGAAGGTTCACTCCTTTTTTAGATTTTAGAGGGCCTCCTTGTATCACTTTGGTCTTAACCGTATCTTTTTTGTTAGAAGAAATAACTTCAAAAATTAACTTACCATCGTCTAATAATATTCTTTCGCCTGCTTTTACATCTTTTGGGAAACTTTCATAATTCATATAGACCTCTTTAGAAGTGCCTTCAAAAGGTTTACCGGTTACAAAATTGATTACATCACCATCATTAGCAATAATATCTCTTTTCATAACACCTACACGCAATTTAGGGCCTTGTAAGTCTCCTAGTATAGACGCATTGTAGCCATGTTCTTTACTTAGTTTTCGTATAATCTTTATGCGCTCTTTGACATCACTATAATCAGCATGAGAAAAATTTATTCTGAAAACATTTACACCTGCTTCCAACATTTTTTTTAATATCTCTTCACTACTTGTCGCGGGTCCAAGAGTAGCGACTATTTTAGTTCTTTTACGTTTTGGCATTATTCGAATATTAGGTTGTTCTTTGATTTAAGTGTAGCATATTCTAAAGAATATGCTGTTATAATTTGTGAAATGGTAAGCATGTCTATAAGTAAAGATTTACTTGAAAAATTTGATGCTTCAGTTTCAATTTTTAGAAAATAATCTACATTTTTTAATTCTGGAATTAAATATTTTGTGGTATGTGTATTCTCTATAGTGGTAAACAGCCCTTCAGAAATCTTATTTTCTGATTTTATTTGGGATTGAAATTTATTTCCCATAAGACTATATGTGCTATATTGAAAATGATCATCATACTGGTACAATGGAAAATTTGCCGTGAGATCATTATACTCAAAATTAATATCTTCTTTTTTTCTATAGAGCTTTAAATTCAGGTTTTTATTCAATAAAAAAGCCAACCGATATGAAGCTAATGAACAATGAATGGCAATGAGTTCATAATCATCATCGGCAAAGGCATCTAATACTAACCGTTGAACAGCCACTTTGATTTTTTTTGTTTCCGATTTAACGCGAAATATACAAATAAATTCACCTAACAAGTTTAATTAGAGATAAAGTTATTTTACGAAAACGATTGAGTTAGTATCTTTTAACTATAAAAAAAATAGTTTTTCGAGTATGTGTATATTTTGCTTAATTTGATAAGAAAAATTCTAATGTTATTTAGATGTTTATTTTAGATTGAAATGCAAAATAAGCTCTTTTTGAAGCTTTTTCTTCTGCTTTCTTTTTTGAAGTAGCTCTTGCTTTTGCAACTACTTTATCATCTATCCATAATTTTACGGCAAAATGTTTCATTTCATCCTTACCGGTATCTTCATATACTTCGTAACTAAATACTTTTTTCTCTTTTTGACACCATTCTATCAATAAGCTTTTGTAACTAATGATTTGTCCTTCGAGGCTTTCGATATCAACATATGGATTGATTACAGCTTCTTTAATAAATCGTTCGCAATATGCAAAGCCACGATCCAGGTAAATGGCACCTATTAGTGCTTCAAAAAGGTTTCCATGTATATTTATTCCAAATTGAGATTTAGGAATATTGGTTCGCACCAGTTCAATTAGTTTAAGATCTTTACCCAATTCATTAAGATGTTTTCTACTTACTACTTTGGCTCTCATTTTAGTCAAATACCCTTCATTGCCTTCAGGTACTTCTTTAAATAAATGGGCTGCGATAACACTACTTAACATGGCATCACCAAGAAATTCTAACCTTTCAAAATTAACAGCATTTCCTTTTTTGTCTTTTAAATTTAATGACCTATGAGTAAATGCTTTTTCGTAAGGTTTAATGTTTTTGGGCTTAAAATTTACTATTTTCTGAATTTTAGAAAAAAAATTCCCGTTCTTTTCAGAGCGGGAATTTAGTATGTTTCGAATAACATTCATTTATTCGTTCAGTTTTTTAAATAACACACAAGCATTATGACCTCCGAAACCAAAAGTATTACTCATTGCGTATGTGATTTCACGTTTTTGAGCTTTGTTTAATGTCAAATTCAATGAAGAATCTATGTTTTCATCCACAGTAGTGTGATTGATAGTAGGAGGTACTATACTTTTTTGCATAGCCAAAATAGAAGAAATAGCTTCTATAGCTCCAGCTGCACCAAGTAAGTGTCCTGTCATAGATTTCGTTGAATTGATATTGATGTTAGGTGCATGATCTCCAAAAACCTTGGTAATAGCTTTCAATTCTGCAACATCTCCTAATGGAGTGGATGTTCCATGAGTGTTTATAGCGTCTACCTGTTCTGGTGATATACCTGCATCTTTTAAACAATTAAGCATCACGCGTTCTACACCTATTCCATCTGGATGCGGAGCTGTCATGTGATATGCATCACTAGACATTCCACCACCAACGACTTCGGCATAGATTTTAGCACCTCGTGCTTTTGCGTGTTCATATTCTTCAAGAATGAGAGCTCCACTACCTTCTCCAAGAACGAAACCATCTCTGGTTGCGTCAAATGGTCTGGAGGCAGTTTCCGGACTTTCATTTCTTGTAGACAAAGCGTGCATCGCATTAAATCCTCCCATACCAGCTATAGTAACAGCAGCTTCACTTCCTCCTGTAATGATAATATCACAATGGCCCAAACGAATATAGTTTAGAGCATCGATCATTGCATTTGCAGAAGAAGCACAAGCAGAAACTGTGGTATAGTTAGGTCCCATAAAACCATTTCGGATAGAAATATGACCAGGAGCAATATCGGCGATCATTTTCGGGATAAAGAAAGGATTGAAACGAGGTGTTCCATTTCCATTGGCATAGCCAATTACTTCTTCCTGAAAAGTTTCTATTCCGCCAATTCCTGCACCCCAGATCACACCAACTCTAAATTTATCAACCTTTTCTAGGTCAATAGCAGCATCTTTTATAGCTTCTTCAGAAGATACAATAGCATACTGCGCGAATTTATCAAGTTTTCGTGCTTCTTTTCTATCAAAATAGTCTGTGGGAGAATAATTTTTGACTTCGCAAGCAAATTTAGTCTTGAAATTTTCGGTATCGAAATAAGTAATGGGGGCACAACCGCTTTTTCCATTTACTAATCCATCCCAATATTCATCAATATTGTTACCTATAGGTGTTAATGCACCTAGTCCTGTGACTACAACTCGCTTAAGATTCATATTTTGTCGTGAAGTTATTACTTTGCGTCTTCAATATAAGATATTGCTTGACCTACTGTTGCGATGTTTTCAGCTTGATCGTCTGGAATCTGAATATCGAATTCTTTTTCGAATTCCATAATCAATTCTACAGTGTCTAATGAATCAGCGCCTAAATCGTTTGTGAAACTAGCTTCATTTACAACTTCGTTTTCGTCTACTCCTAATTTGTCAACGATTATCGCTTTTACTCTTGATGCAATGTCTGACATAATGTTTAATTTTAATTTTTTAATTAGGTGGCAAAAATAAAAAACTTTATTTTAAAACCCCACAATCCCATAAAAATGTATTTGTATTTTATCAAATATAGCGAAGTATTGCCTTTTTGCTGCCTAAAATTGAATAATAATTATTTTTTTTGTGCTCTCTAATTAACAACTTTATCATACTATGAAGCGTATTATAATTTTTGCTTCCGGCTCAGGTACCAATGCCGAAAATATAATTAAGTACTTCCACGAGCGAAAAATTGCCGAGGTTACACATGTGTTCTCTAACAACCTGCGTGCCAAAGTATTAAAAAGAGCTCACGCCCTGAAAGTAAAGGCGTTACACTTTGACAAAGAGTCATTTTATGACACAAATGAGGTGCTTAATATCTTAAAAGATGCCAAACCTGACATTATTGTACTAGCTGGGTTCTTATGGATTTTTCCTAAAAAAATCATCGAGACCTTCCCTGATAAGGTGATAAATGTTCATCCTGCATTATTACCAAAATATGGTGGAAAAGGAATGTATGGGCACCATGTACATGAAGCTGTAGTTAGAAATAAAGAAAAAGAAAGTGGCATTACAATCCATTATGTAAACGAACATTATGACGAGGGAGCGATAGTTTTTCAGGCTAAAACATCAATTTCTGAAGGAGATTCTGCCGATGATGTAGCACAGGCAATCCATAAATTAGAATATAAATATTTTCCAATCGTTATAGAAGAACTGCTTTTTGCTAATAAAAAAAGTAATGAGTAGTGTGCTTACTAGTTAGAAACGGAAGGAATATTGTAGAATACTATTAATATAGTTGTTTATTATAGCGTTCGAGCGGGCTATACGTTACAATTCCTCTCCCGAATACTCGGGATGCGGTATTTTCACTACTATCCCTAACGCAAAAAACCGTTTAAAAAGAAAAATTTCTATCAACCAACAATGATCAACTAATAAGAATGGCTAAGAAAGAAAAATTTTATGTGGTTTGGGAAGGACATACGCCTGGGATTTACACCAAGTGGAATGATTGTAAAGCGGCTGTTAAGGGATATGCCAATGCAAAGTATAAATCTTTTGATTCTTTTGATATTGCAAAAAAAGCATATAATGGAGATTATGAGGACTATAAAGGGAAGAGTAAACCTAAAAAAATACTTACTGCAGCACAATTATCAAAAATAGGAGAACCTAATTTGTATTCTATAGCAGTAGATGCTGCTTCTAGTGGTAATCCTGGTAAGATGGAATACAGGGGAGTAGATACCCAAACCGAAAAACAGCTTTTTCACCAGGGGCCTTTTAGACAGGGTACAAATAATATAGGAGAGTTTTTGGCACTTGTGCATGGTCTTGCATATCTTAAAAAGAAAAATAGTGATCGTATTATTTATTCTGATTCTAAAATAGCAATAGGATGGGTAAAACAAAAGACATGTAGAACAAAGCTGAAACGAACTGCAAAAAACAAAGAAGTCTTTGATTTGGTAGATAGAGCAACACAATGGCTCAAAGAAAATACATATATGACTACAATTGTAAAATGGGAAACCAAAGCATGGGGAGAAATACCTGCAGATTTTGGTAGAAAATAGCTTTAAAAAGATTTTTTAGGATAATAATGTATATGCAAAATGCTCCGGAAGAATACCGGAGCATTTTTATATAAATAAGATTTTTTAATCTAATGTATTGAACAAACTAGGTTTGTGATTACTTTATTTTAGTTACCACATGCTCCAAGATTATTCCATGATGTTGCAGTTTTTTGGTATAAAGTACCGTTATATGTTACTTTATCTCCAGTAGAATAAGAAGTGCTACTGTTATATGCAGATACACCAGCACAAATATCAGTACTAGGAGCGCTATCACAAGCTCCAAGGTTATTCCATGAAGTAGCAGTTTTTTGGTATAAATCTCCATTATATGTTACTTTATCTCCAGTAGAATAAGAAGTGTTACTATTATATGCAGCTACACCATCACAGTTACCACCACCAGTATTAGAACCAGGATATATAGTAGCTATAAAAGATTTATCTGTTGCAGATAATTGAGTATTACTTCCTACGGCAACACCATCTGTAGTATGTGCTGCAGGAATAGGGTAATGCATTATTGATAATGGATCATATGCACTGTAGTTAGAAATATTTGCGTCATAACGTCTAAACAGGTTGTTATCTACCTGTGCTCTACTCCAGTTGTTTGGTGGTCCGGCATAGTATGCATAAACTGCCTCTTTATCCCAGTTAATTCCAGCTACAGGATTTTGATGTTCGTGAATCAAACCAAGAGCATGTCCAAATTCGTGAATTGTAGTTCTTCTAAACTCTGTATCAGAAGTGTTGTTGTTAAACCATCCAAAATGCATACTATGTGCATGGTCATTAGAATCAGTTCCTAAATAAGACCAAGATCCACCGTCGTTTGCAAATTGACCTTCTTTAAAACCAATTTTGATGTTAGCACTGCTGTTTGAAGAAACCCATTCAAATTTAATATTTGCATGACTTTCCCACGCTACAGCATATTGCTTAACTTTGGATTGTACAAAATTATTACCATTTAAGAATTTCACTCGAATAGTTTGACCAGCTTGCCATTCCTTTGCTTTAACACTAGCAGCTTTTGAATCATTCTCGTTAGTATTCCATTTTTCGATACATACATGAGCAGCTTTTGCATCTGCATGTTGATTTGTTTCGATAATGTCTTCAGAATCTTTTTCACAGTTGAATAATAAAACCGAAAGCGATGTAACTAAAACGAGTTTAGCTAAATTTAATTTTTTCATAATTAATTATAAGTTTGAGTTTGTATTGGGTAAATAACGGTAATTTTTTAAGATTATTTTAGCATTTTTTAAATTTTTTTTTCGGAAATTATAGTTTTTTTTAAATTTTCGCACCAAAAAATTGCGATTTTCATAAATTATCTGGCATAATTCAACATTATTTTCAATACATAAAATAAAGAGTTAAAATTTTGATTTATAGGGTGTTGTTGTTAAATCAGCAAAACCTAAAATCATATACCAACCTGTAAAAGGAGTATTGTGTGCTTACCATTTCTGTAATAATTACTAAAATTTAGATTTCTTGATTTAAATTTATCAAATAGCAAGTAAAATCATAAAGAAAAATACTTGTAGATTCTAACAGGAAATAACCTTTGTATTAATCTTCTTGGTACTTAAAAGTAAAACGTATATTTGCAAAAAATTATAACGCTAGTTGTATGAGTAAATTACTTATTGTAGGTTCTATCGCCTTTGATGCTATTGAAACCCCTTTTGGTAAAACAGATAAGATATTAGGAGGAGCAGCGCCTTATATTGCGCTTTCTGCCTCAAATTTCAATGTTTCTTCAGCAGTTGTCTCTGTAGTTGGAGAAGATTTCCCTTTGGATTATCTTTCTCTCCTTCAGAAAAAAAATATTGACACTTCTGCTGTAGAAATCGTAAAAGGAGGAAAGACTTTTTTCTGGAGTGGTCGATATCATAATGATTTAAATTCAAGAGATACATTAGATACGCAACTTAATGTACTTGCTGATTTTAATCCTGTGGTTCCTGATAATTACAAAGATGCAGACATTGTGATGCTAGGAAATCTAAACCCGTTAGTACAACTTGGTGTTTTAGAACAACTCACGACTACCCCAAAACTTACGATATTAGATACTATGAATTTTTGGATGGAAGATGCTTTTTTAGGAGATCTTCTAAAAGTAATTTCAAAAGTAGATGTAATTACTATCAATGATGAAGAGGCTAGACAATTAAGCGGAGAATATTCTTTGGTAAAAGCAGCCAGAGCAATCGAAAAGATGGGCCCAAAATATATTGTGATTAAAAAAGGAGAACATGGTGCTTTATTATTTCATAAAGAACAGATTTTCTTTGCTCCTGCACTACCATTAGAAGAAGTTTTTGATCCTACCGGCGCTGGAGATACATTTGCAGGAGGTTTTTCGGGATATCTAACCAAGACAGATGATATTTCATTTGAGAATATGAAAAAAGCAATTATCCATGCTTCAAACCTCGCTTCTTTTTGTGTAGAGAAATTTGGTACAGAGCGAATGGAGAATTTAAATCGTGAGGAGGTCCAGAAGCGACTTCAGCAGTTTAGAGAGTTAACACAATTCGAGATAGAATTGTCTTGATATAAAGTATAGCCCTAAAGTAATTGTTTGGGGCTTTTTTAATTATGATTAACACAACAACATTTAGAATTTTGGAATACAATGAGTGATGCGTTAAAACACGAATGCGGTATAGCATTTATCAGATTACTAAAACCATTAGAGTATTATAAGGAAAAATACGGTAGTGCATTTTATGGAGTAAATAAAATGTATCTAATGATGGAAAAACAACATAATCGCGGTCAGGATGGTGCTGGATTTGCAAGCATTAAATTAGATACGGCTCCTGGTGAACGATATATAAGTAGGGTTCGATCTAGTGAGTCACAGCCAATACAAGATATTTTTTCTCAGATTAATGATAGAATTAATAAAGAATTGGTGGATCATCCAGAATACACTGATGATGTCGAACTACAGAAAAAAAATATTCCTTATATAGGAGAAGTGCTTTTGGGACATGTACGTTACGGGACATTTGGCAAGAATAGTGTAGAGAGTGTTCATCCTTTTTTAAGACAGAACAATTGGATGCATCGTAATCTTATCGTAGCAGGTAACTTCAACATGACTAACAATGATGTGTTGTTCAATAATCTTGTAAGATTAGGACAGCACCCAAAAGATAAGGTAGATACCGTTACTGTAATGGAGAAAATCGGCCACTTTTTGGATTCTGAAGTAGCTAAGTTATATAAGAAATTAAAGAAAGAAGGGTTTAATAAAAATGAAGCCTCTCCACAAATTGCAGAACGATTAAATGTCGCTAAAATCCTTAAAAAATCATCTAGAGATTGGGATGGAGGTTATGCGATGGCAGGAATGCTTGGGCATGGTGATGCTTTTGTTTTAAGAGATCCTGCAGGAATCAGACCGACATACTATTATAAAGATGATGAAGTGGTAGTTGTAGCATCAGAAAGGCCTGTTATTCAAACAGTATTTAATGTTGCTTTTGATGATGTATTAGAACTTGATCCGGGAAAAGCAATTATCGTCAAAAAGAATGGAGATACTTCTATAGATAGAATTATTGATCCACTAGAACGGAAAGCATGTTCTTTTGAGCGTATTTATTTTTCACGTGGAAGTGATGCTGAGATTTATGAGGAAAGAAAGAGTTTAGGAAGGTTGATTATGCCTCAGGTCTTAAAAGAAATTAGTCATGATACAGTAAATACTGTTTTTTCTTTTATTCCGAATACAGCCGAAACTTCTTTCTACGGTATGGTTGAAGCTGCTCAGGATGAATTAAATAAGCAGAAGAATGAAACTATACTTTCTGAAAAAGAAACATTAACAGATGAACGTCTATCAGAAATTCTCTCCTACAGATTAAGAACAGAGAAAATTGCAATCAAAGATGCTAAGCTTCGTACTTTTATTACAGAAGATAGTAGTAGAGATGATTTGGTAGCTCATGTCTATGATGTAACTTATGGTGTAGTAAAACAAGAGGATAATTTAGTCATAATTGATGATAGTATCGTTAGAGGAACAACACTGAAGAAGAGTATTATCAAGATGATGGATAGATTGAAGCCAAAGAAAATCGTTATTGTTTCTTCGGCACCGCAAATTCGTTATCCTGATTGTTACGGAATTGATATGGCAAGATTAGAAGGTTTAATTGCATTTCAGGCAGCATTAGAACTTTTAAAAGAAAATGGGAATTATGATTTGGTAGAGCAGGTTTATGAAAAATGTAAAGCTCAAGAAAATCTGGTAGACTCAGAGGTGCAAAATTTTGTAAAAGAAATCTATAGTGGATTTTCTGATCAGGAAGTAAGTGATAAAATATCAGAATTGTTAAGTGATAAATCGGTAAAAGCTGATGTAAAGATTATTTATCAGACCGTTGATAACCTTCATAAGGCCTGTCCTAAGAACCTTGGAGATTGGTATTTTACAGGAGATTATCCAACTATAGGAGGAAACAGAGTTGTAAATAAGGCTTTTATAAATTTCTTTGAAGGTAAAAATGAAAGAGCTTATTAAAAAAACAAAAATGTTTGTTGTTAAAAAGGGTTAATTTGTGTATTTCAACAATTATTTTGACCTTTCGTCTAAAACATTTTTTCACTATGAAATAACGTTCTATATTAGCAAAGCCATAGCATAAGTAGGTTAAGTTCATGGTAGATTTGGGGCAAAAAAAGGTGGTTCTTCCACCTTTTTTTATTTTCTAATAATTTTGATTAAAAAGATATAAAAATATTACCTCACAATTGAAGTGATATACTACCCTAAAATATTATTCAATTAGTATCTTTTTACTTCCTATTTTTTTATCACCATTATAAATATTTACAAAATAAATACCTTTTGGATGATTAAAAGCATCTAAATAAACATTGTTTTTTGGTAACATAGTAGTTCTTTTATCAATAACTTTTCCAAATGCATTAAGTATTTCATATGATGTTATTATGGTTTCTTTACTTTTTATAATGATAGTATCTTCAGAATTAGAAGGATTTGGAAAGACAATTATATTGGAAGAAGTGTCGTAAGAGTAATTCGATTTTTTTGATGTAGCATTATAAGCATTTTGAAGAGCATCAATAGGTTCAAAAATAGATGTTGTAATCCATACATTTAAATCCAACGATAGGTTTCCATAAGAGCTATCTGTGTCACTGGGGTCTGCTACTCGTATAAATGCCGAAGCCGAACTTATACCATCATTTAAACAACGAGAATCAGCTCCAGGTCTTTTTGCTCCTTGTAAGGCGGCCATGAGTTTATCTGCCAATGAACCATAGCAATTGAGAAAAGCAGTTTCCATATCTTTAACAACATCTTCAGAAATCAAAATATTTCCGGCAATTGCATAGTTTGGTCCTGTAATGTGTATAAATTCTTTGAAGCAGTTAGGTCCTGTATAAGCAGCACTTCTTGGGCAACCATTATTAAGGTCCACAATATTGTATTGTCTTGCAGATGGGCTGTTGTTCACATCGTTAGCTACAAGCCAATTAATGATTTGTGCAGGAGAATCCCCCGCCTTCATACGTTTTGTAGCATTAGCTTGATTTCTTGGATCCCAAGCGGATTGAGTATGAATAGCACCAATACCCAAAACAATAGCACTAATATCCTGAGCACCATCTTCTGATGCGATACAGGTTGCACCGGCACTACCAATCTCTCCGGTAATAGGATCAACTGCTACAATTGAAAAAGTGTGTTGCGCAAAAGAAGAAAACACAAAGAAGAAAACACACGGAATAATAACGAAAGGTTTTAAAAAAGTTTTCATGTTAATATGGTTTAAGAGTTAAGTATTATCTTAAACGTATTAAATGAAGGAAGAATTGCATTTGTTCAGCAGGAAGCTAAATCTAAACATATTTCAAACATAGAAATACTAATATGAAAATAGAAAACCATCAAATAATCAGATTACTTGATGGTTTATAGAGGTAAATTATTATTTTCCTTGAGCATATCGGCTTGCCACTTCGTTCCAGTCAATTACATTAAAAAATGCTGAAACATAATCCGGACGACGGTTTTGATAGTTTAAATAATATGCATGTTCCCAAACATCTAGTGCAAGGATAGGAGTTCCTCCGCATCCAATACCGGGCATTAAAGGATTATCTTGATTAGGTGTAGAGCAGATTTCTACTTTCCCTCCTTGATGTACACATAGCCAAGCCCATCCAGATCCAAATCTAGTCCCAGCTGCTTTTGAGAATGCTTCTTTAAAAGCATCAAAAGATCCATATGCAGCATTAATTGCATCTGCAATCTCACCAGAAGGTCTTTCTCCACCATTAGGTGACATTATCTCCCAAAATAAATTATGATTATAATATCCACCACCGTTATTTCTAACAGCACCGTTTGACATATCTAGATTAATAAGAATATTTTCAATGGTTTTACCCTCAAGATCAGTTCCTTCAATTGCGGCATTTAATTTACTAGTATATCCAGCATGATGTTTATCATGATGAATTTCCATGGTACGAGCATCTATATGAGGTTCTAACGCATCAAAAGCGTAGTTTAATTTTGGTAATTCGAATGACATATGTTATTATTTTAATTAATAAAAAATAAAAGCGACATCAAATTTAACAATTCAAATGATGAATAAAAATTTATAATTGTTATAAATTAATTAAAACACATAGGATAGTAAAAACAATCTTTTTGTTATTATAATTTTATAGAAATCGATGGTATAAGATTTTCGGGTTTTAGTATTTTAGTAAAAAAAAGAATTGAATTCGACTACTGCTTTTATTGTTTATAATGCTGCTGCTGGTGCCGGTAAAACCTATACTTTGGTAAAGGCATATTTAATTGCTCTTTTAAAAGGAGAGTTTAGGGATAGTTATAAGAATATCTTGGCAATTACTTTTACAAATAAAGCAGTTGCCGAGATGAAATCCAGAATATTAGAAAACCTTGTTGCTATTAGTGCTCTTGATACTTCATCAAAACATCAGGGTTTACTAAATGAATTAAGTGCAGAGACCAAAATTCCTGAGCTCGAACTTAAACAAAAAGCAAAACGAATTCTTAGAAGTATTCTTCATAATTATGCGGCATTTGATGTTGTTACTATTGATACGTTTACACATAGAGTAATCAGGACATTTGCACATGATTTAGGAATTCCTATGAATTTTGAGATCGAAATGGATACAGATTCTTTAATTGAAGAAGCTGTAGATGCAGTAGTTGCCAAAATAGGACTAAATGAAGAGTTAACCAGGTTAATTGTTGATTTTGCAATCAGCAAGCTTGAGGATGATAAAAGTTGGGATATCACTATAGAACTTAATAAGATAGCCAGATTGTTGTTTAGTGAAAATGATAGAGAACATCTCAATAAACTTTCGCATAAAACAATTACTGATTTTGAGATTCTAAAAAAACAGTTGAGTCACAGAGTTGCCGAATGTAAGAAAGATATTATTTCTGAGTCGAATACAATTTTACAATTAATAAAGGCTCAGGGAGTAGAATATACAGATTTTACTCGAAGCTCAATTCCTAACCATTTTTTAAAACTTGCAGAAGGTGATGTGAAAGCAGATTTTAAAGCAGCCTGGAAACAGAACATACAAGAAGCTTCTTTCTATAATGCTAAATTAGATCCTCATAAAAAAGAAATAATCGATAGCATTAGACCCTCTATAGAAGAAACCTTTCTAAAAACAAAGCAATTATTAATACGAATTGGTTTTTTCCAGAACATTATCAAAAACCTTACCCCTCTTTCGGTATTAAATGCGATTAATAAGGAGTTAATCGGAATCAAAAAGGAAAGAAAAATTCTATTGATATCAGAATTTAATACGATTATAAGTAATGCAATTAAAGATCAGCCAGCTCCGTTTATATACGAACGTTTAGGAGAGCGGTATAGAGATTATTTTATTGATGAATTTCAGGATACCTCAGAATTACAGTGGAGTAATTTGATCCCTCTTATTGATAATGCGGTTTCAACAGAAACGTTAACAGGTAAAAGAGGGCAAGTTACCATAGTAGGAGATGCAAAACAAGCAATTTATCGATGGAGAGGAGGGAAAGCAGAACAATTTATCAATTTATCTTCTGATGAAAACCCTTTTTCGATACAAGAAAAACAAGTTCTTAACCTCCCTAGAAATTATCGTAGTCACGAAGAAATTATTAAATTCAATAATAGCCTATTCACCTTTTTATCTGGTGATTTTAAAAATGAAAAACATCGGGAATTATACGTATTGGGTAATAAACAAGAAGTTAACTCCAAAAAAGATGGATATATTAATATCTCGTTTGTTGAAGCTAAAAATGTAGCTCAGGAGAATAACTTATATCCCGAGAAAGTATATGAAACTATACTTGAACTAAGTAAAAAGGGATACTCTCTCAATGAAATATGTGTTATCGTAAGAAAGCAAAAAGAAGGAGCTGTCATAGCAGATCTTCTCACCCAGAAAGGGCTATCTATAATTTCTTCAGAAACATTGTTAATTAATAATGCTCCTCAAGTTATATTTATTATTGATCTCCTTACCTGGTGTATACAACCCGACCATCTACAATCAAAAATCAACGTATTACATTTTTTGACCGAGAAGTTTTCAATCCGAGAAAAGCATTTATTTCTGGAAAAAATGATAAACAGTAATAAGAATACATTTTCTTCTGAGCTTAAAACTCTAGGTCTTGATTTTGATCTTGCCAAAGTAGCTGTAAAACCTCTTTATGATGCCGTAGAATATATTATAGCCAGTTTTTCTCTTGCCGATAAAACTACAGCATATATACAATTTTTCCTGGATGTTGTGTTTGCATTTACTCAAAAACATACAGAAGGTATTGTAGGTTTTTTAGCGTATTGGCATGTCAAAAAAGATAAATTAAGCATTGTTGCCCCAGAAACAGAGCAGGCAATTCAGATCATGACAATACACAAAGCAAAAGGACTGGAGTTTCCCTGTGTTATTTATCCATATGCTAATATTGATATCTATGAAGAAATAGAACCCAAAACATGGTTAGCAGTGGATAGTAAAAAATATGACAATTTTGAAGAAGTGTTTATTAACTATAATAAAGGCATATCTGAGTATGGTAAAGCTGCAGAAGAAATTGTTTTAAACAGACAAGCTCAATTAGAATTAGATGCGTTTAATCTATTATATGTAGTGCTTACTCGTGCAAAAGAACAGCTGTATATTGTTTCTAATTTGAAATTAAATTCTAAAGGGGAAAGTAACCCAAATACTTTTTCCGGAAAATTAATTGCTTATCTAAAACATTTGAATCAATGGAATCCTCAAAAAACAGAGTATACTTTTGGTCATTCTTTAAAACCAGAGGTTATAAACCCAGATATAGAAGACAAGCCAAAAGTGGTTAAACTTTCTAGATTCGAAGATTCCTCGAGAAAATATAAGGTAAATATTGTAACTAATTCTGGTAAACTATGGGATACATCTCAACAGAGTGCAATAGAAAAAGGAAATTTGATACATGATCTTATGGCTTCTATAGATACATATATGGATGTGAAAAGAGTTGTCGAAGAAGCATACAAAACAGGAGAAATTACTATTTCTGAAAAAGAAATACTTCATGATGAAATAAAGGATATTGTAGACCACCCAGAGCTTTCTCAATACTTCTCTTTAGATAATACAGTGCATAATGAAAGAGATATAATTTCTAACGGAAGATTATTTCGACCTGACCGAATAATAATTGATAAAAATAATCTAACGACCATAATAGATTATAAAACAGGTGTTCATAATGCTTCTCATGCTATGCAAATACAGGGTTATGCATCACTTCTTGAAAAAATAGGGCACACTGTAAAAGATAAAATTCTAATTTATTTTAATGATAATATCACCTTAAAACATGTATAAATAAACTATCATTTTTATAATTACTAAAAGAAATTTAAGGATAAAAGGTATTTTTATCTTATAATTGTAACGTAATTGCTGAGATAGATACTTTAATTTTTCTCTAATAAGGTTAAAATTATTGCTTTTTTTGGGGCTAGAAAACTGTAAGAAAAAACGACTACACTCTCCAAAGCTGCGATATATGCTGGCCTGTTAAGAAAAATTTATTAGATTTATCTTTGACAGTTATTTTTAACATATTACATTTGCTCTAATTAACACTTAAAAATTAAATTATTGAATATGAAACATCTTAGCAGATTTTTAGTGGCTTCGTTACTTGTACTTGGATTTAGTACGGCGAATGCACAAGATGAAAACAATCCTTGGGCGGTTTCTATAGGCATTAATGCCGTTGACATCTTTCCTACTGGGGGAGACCTTACCAGTCA
The DNA here is from genome assembly GCF_900299525.1 of Aquimarina sp. Aq78. GTDB lineage: Bacteria > Bacteroidota > Bacteroidia > Flavobacteriales > Flavobacteriaceae > Aquimarina. The sequence goes on from NZ_OMKA01000026.1 coordinate 292,834, forward strand.
GGGAGAAATTTTCGATGAATATTTTAATGCTAGTGACCACTGGAACATCCTTCCATCTGTTTCCAAATTATCTGTTGGTAGATATATAGGAGATGGTTTTAGTTTTACAGCGGCAGGATCGGTTAACAAAATAGAAAACTGGGGAGAAAATCCTACCACAGGAGAAGATTTAAAAGTTGATGACCTATCTTATTATGCCTTAGATGGTAGAATTAGCTACAGCTTTAAGAAAGCATTTGGTTCAAGTTGGATCGATCCTTACTTAGGTGTAGGTGGAGGTTATACTTGGCTTGATGAAAAAGGAGCTGGAACATTAAACGGTTCTCTTGGATTCAACTTTTGGTTAACTGAAAACTTAGCGTTTAACCTTCAAACAACTTACAAGCACGTATTTGAAGATTATGAGACTGGTAGTTACCCACCAACTCATTTCCAACATTCTGCAGGACTTACTTTCGCATTTGGAGGTAAAGATACTGACGGTGACGGAATATATGACAAAGATGACGAATGTCCAGACGTTCCTGGTTTAGAAGAATTCAACGGATGTCCTGATACTGATGGTGATGGAATCACTGATGCTAAAGATGAGTGTCCTGATACTGCAGGTACTGCTGAATTTAATGGATGTCCTGATACTGACGGTGACGGAGTTCCAGATCCTAAAGATGAGTGTCCTACTGAAGCTGGATTACCTGCTCTTAATGGATGTCCTGATGCTGACGGTGATGGAATCGCTGATGGTAAAGATGGTTGTCCTAATGAAGCTGGACCAGCTGCTAATAATGGATGTCCTTACCAAGATAAAGATGGTGATGGTGTATTAGATAAAGATGATAACTGTCCTGACGTTGCTGGTACTGTTGCTAACAATGGTTGTCCAGAAGTAACTGAAGAAGTACAGAAGACTCTTAATAACTATGCAAAAACTATCTTGTTTGATTCTGGTAAATCTACCATTAAATCAGAGTCTAATCAAGCACTTGCTGATATCATAGCGATATTAAAAGAGTACCCTAATGCTAAATTTACTGTAGAAGGACATACTGATAGTGTAGGAAGTGCTAAACTTAATCAAAGATTATCTGATTCTAGAGCAAATTCTGTTAAGAACTACTTGACAGAAAATGGTATCGACCAGTTCAGATTATCAGCTGTTGGTTATGGTGAAGACAGACCTATCTCTTCTAATAAGACTAGAAAAGGTAGAAAAGAAAACAGACGTGTAGAGATCAACTTAGTAAAATAAGAATAAACTCTCTCAATCATAATAATAAAAACGTCCCGAAATTTTCGGGACGTTTTTTATTTTTAGAAAATTAAATAAAGATCTTGACTTAACACGATCGATTCTTCTTAAGAGGTTCAGGTTTGCCTTCAGATTTAATATCTTACACATAAAATCATAAATACTTGAAAAGTTTTCTAAAAGATGTTATACTAGAAGTGCAAGGCACTACAGAAAAAATAAGTGATCTAATTTTTCTGGTACCTAGCAAAAGAGCAGGGCTTTTTCTTAAAAAAGAACTTTTAGAAACATATCCTGATCAAACTCTTTTTGCTCCCGTGATCCTTAGTATTGAAGAATTTATTGTTCGACTATCAGGATTGCAACAAATTGATAATGTTCAGACATTATTTGAGTTTTATGAAACATACCTAAACACTCATACTCACCTAGAAAAAGAAGATTTTGAAACCTTTAGTAATTGGGCCCAGACCTTGATCTATGATTTTAATGAAATCGACAGGTATTGTATAGATCATCAGAGCTTTTTTTCTTATTTATCAGGAATACAAGACTTAAACCATTGGTATTTACAAAAAGAAAAAACCGAATTGGTTAAAAATTATATTAGGTTTTGGGAAAACCTAATGGATTACTATGACAATTTTAAAAATAAATTGCTTTCCAAAAAAATAGGATATCAAGGATTGTTGTACAGAAAAGCATCAGAAGATATCCAAGCGTATATTAATACCGAAAATAGAACACATATTCTGGTAGGATTTAATGCACTTAATAATGCAGAACAGATCATTTTTCAATCACTCTTAGAGGCTGATATTGCTCAGGTATACTGGGATGCGGACAAGTTTTTTGTGGAGAACACCTACCACGAAGCGTCTTTATTCTTACGAACATATAAAAATCAATGGGGGTATTATAAAAAGAATCCATTTCAATGGGTACAAAACAATTTTTCTGAAGAAAAAGACATCACTCTAATAGGAGTGCCTAAAAATATTGGGCAAGCAAAATCTATCGGCCAAATATTGACTTCGATACCCAAGTCCGAGATCGAAAAAACAGCTTTGGTACTTGCAGACGAAACGCTACTACAGCCCTTACTCAATTCATTACCTAATACAATAGAAGCCCTAAATATTACAATGGGACTACCTCTTAAAGAAGTTCCCATAGCTGCATTTTTTGAACTGTTATTTGGGATTCATAAGAATTCTAACTCCAAAGGGTTCTATTATAAATTAGTATTAGAAATTTTAAATAGCCTACCAGCATATAGAATATTAGGGTTTGAAGCAACACGATTGATTAATACCATTTCTAAAGAAAATATCGTTTACATAACATTAGATAAGCTACAGGAGGAAGCTTCGGATAAAGAAAAACAAACTCTTGCATTACTATTTGAACCTTGGAAAGATGTTACCACAGCCTTAGAAAATTGTAGAAAAATAATACTATTACTCAAGAATAATCTCGATAAGAAAAATGATGAGTTAGAATTAGAATATGTATACCATTTCCATTTAGTTTTTAATAAAGTTTTTACACTACATAATAGCTATCAATATCTAGAAACGATTGGATCTTTATATACATTGTATAAAGATATTATGATGTCTGAGACACTCGATTTTTCTGGTGAACCATTTAGTGGATTACAACTCATGGGAATGTTAGAATCCCGATGTCTTGATTTTGAAACTGTTATTATCACTTCAGTTAATGAAGGAGTTTTACCTGCTGGGAAAAGCATGAATTCTTTTATTCCTTATGATCTGAAAAGAGCATACAATCTCCCTACATATAAAGAAAAAGACGCTATCTATACGTATCACTTTTATAGATTGATCCAAAGGGCTAAAAAAGTATATCTGCTGTACAATACAGAAGACGAAGGAGTAGGTGGTGGAGAAAAGAGCAGATTTCTACTTCAGTTGGATATTGACAAAAGACCAAAACATAAACTCACAAAATATGTGGTGTCGGCAGAAGTGCCTATGTTAACTAACGAGCCATTACAGATAAAGAAAAATGAAACTGTTTTACTAAAGTTAAAAGAGTTAAGTGCTTATGGATTATCCCCTTCTGCACTAACTGCTTATATAAGGAACCCAATGGATTTCTATTATAAATATGTTTTAGGCGTTACAGAAACCGAACAAGTAGAAGAAACTATTGCTGCAAATACTTTGGGAACAGTTATTCATAACACACTCGAAACTTTTTATAAGCCATTAGAAGGTAAATTTCTTACTATAGAAGATATCAATAAGATGAGAAGTCAAATTGATATCGAACTTCGGGATCAGTTTAAACAAGAATATACAAAACTCAATATCACACAAGGTAAAAATCTTTTGATTTTTGAAGTAGCTAAGCAGTATGTGTATAATTTCCTGAAAGCCGAAGAGAAACTAATAAAGAGTGGAGCTCGATTAAAGATTCTGTCTATAGAAAGTAATCTAAAAACAAAATTAAAAATCCCCGAATTGGATTTTCCTATTTATATTAAAGGAAAAGTAGATCGTATTGATGAGCTAGATGGGCAAGTAAGGATAATAGATTATAAGACAGGAAGAGTAGGTCGAAATGATGTCGTTATTATGGATTGGGATATAATTACCGATGAATATAAATACAGCAAAGTAATCCAGGTTTTGGCGTATGCATATATGCAGCATAATGAAAATCCAATTTCAGAAGCTTTTCAAGCAGGTATAATTTCATTTAAGAATCTTCAGGAAGGGTTTCTTAAGTTTGGAACAAAAGAAAGCATAAGAGGGAAGGCAAATTACGAAATTACCAATGCGGTGTTTGATGATTACCTGCTACAGTTAAAAAAACTGATCCTGGAAATTTTTGATATTGAAACCCCATTTATTGAAAAAGAAGTATAGCTGAGAGACAATAGAGTAGGTACTAAACTTTACACTTAAAATTATGATGGCCAAAAGCAAAAATATAATAGTAACAGGAAGACATCAAAAATCAATTTTGGCAGATGTTTTTTATACTAATAATGAATTACAAAAACCTATTGTTATTTTTTGTCATGGGTATAAAGGTTTTAAAGATTGGGGAGCTTGGGATTTGGTGGCAGAAACTTTTGCCAATGCTGGGTTTTTCTTTATAAAATTTAATTTCTCGCATAACGGAGGTACTACAAAACAACCTATTGATTTTCCTGATCTGGAAGCTTTTGGTAATAATAATTATATCAAAGAATTAGATGACCTAGAGACAATTATAGATTGGGCTACCTCTCCGGATTTTAAATTTAAAAATGAAATTAACACCTCAAACATTTCTTTGATAGGGCATTCTCGTGGTGGTGGAATTGTAACTATTAAAGCTGTAGAAGATAAGAGAGTCACAAAGTTAATAACATGGGCGAGTGTTTCTGATTATAAAAATCGATTTCCAAAAGGAGAAACCTTTGAATATTGGAAGAAGAATGGGATAATGTATATCGAAAACGGAAGAACCAAACAACAAATGCCACATTATTTTCAGTTTTATACATCTTTTATCGAGAATGAAGATAGATTAACCATCGCTAATGCAGCTAAAAAAATTAAAATACCACATTTAATTGTTCATGGTACAAGTGATCCGACAGTTGATGTGCAGGAAAGTGAAAATATACACGCCTGGAGCGTCAATAGCCAACTATTCATAGTAGAAGGAGCAGATCATATCTTTGGTGTAAAACATCCCTGGCAAAACAACAATTTATCAAAACACCTTGAGAAAATAGTGCAAAAAAGTATAGATTTTATAGGTCTTTAACACTTTCTTAGCCAAAAAATATAATAAGCAATCATTTTTTTTCGTTTATTTGTCGTAATGAAGTTTAATAGACAAATACTAGCTTCCGTATTTTTGGTACTCTTTGGTATCATTCAATTAGCAGACTTGCATATTGTAGGTCATGATGCTAATGATACAGACTGCTCTCTTTGTAAGTTTACTTCTGATCATCATAATGACAATTTTACTTCTGTAGATACGGTTACTGTTCCTGAAGCAGTACATGTTCCTGCCGATATTGTTCGAGCAACTTATGTGAATCGATATTTTGATTCATCTGCTGCTTACAATTTTCTAAACAAAGCTCCCCCTGCAGCTTAGTTTTACCTAAACTTTATTACTGAAACTTAACTGTGGTATATTCATACCAACAGTTTATCCATTATTTATTTTACAAATGAAAAGACACACTTGGTTACTTGTGTTTCTTCTCGGGATTAATCTCCTTTCAGCACAAGAATGTGATAAAACACTTTCTGGCAGAGTCATAGATTTTCATGACGGAGCTCCCCTTGAAGGCGCTACAATAACATTTAATAATCGTACAATCGTGACAGACGCTTCTGGTAAATATTCTATTACAGGTTTATGTGCGACGGCATATGCTTTTACTGTTTCTCATGAAAAGTGTAATTCGCAGGTAGTAACTCTTGATGTAGGCAAAACGTCTTCAAAAGATTTCTCCTTAGAACACCACCTTAATGAATTAGAAGAAGTAAAAGTTTCGGGAGTCAATGATGATAAAACAACTTCCGCTCAAGAAGAAACTATAGGTTCTGATATCATAGAGAAATATAGTAGTGCTTCTTTAGGTGATGCTCTTAGAGAAATTACAGGTGTTTCATCGTTAAATACTGGATCTACGATAGTAAAACCTATTATTCAGGGCCTTAGCGGAAGTCGTGTATTGATCATGAATAATGGCGTTCGCATGCAAGACATGGAATGGGGTGACGAACATGCACCTAATGTAGATATTAACACAGCAGGAAATGTTACTGTTGTCAAAGGGGCTTCTGCACTACAATATGGTGGAGATGCAATTGGTGGTGTTATTATTATGGAGCCTCGTAAAGTACCTTCAAAAGACACCTTATTTGGCAAGACCCTGGTGGCAGGAGCCGTAAATGGTAGAGGAGGATCGATTTCTTCAGAATTGATAAAAGGATATAAAAATGGATGGTTTTTTAAAGCACAAGGAACATTAAAACGCTTTGGTGATGTAGAAACACCAGACTATGTTCTTTCTAATACAGGAATATTCGAAAAAGGAGCATCTTTATCTGTTGGAGTAAATAAATTTACCCACGGCTGGGATGCGTATTATTCTTTTTTTGATAACGAAATAGGTGTATTGGCAACATCTCATATTGGTAATGTAGATGATCTTATAAATGCTATTAATGATCAGCAACCTGCAATCATTAGAGATTTTACTTATGAAATTGATAATCCTAAACAAGAAGTTACCCATCATTTAGGACGTCTTCGATATTTTAAACGTTTTGAAGAACTTGGAAAATGGAATACGCAGTATGATTTTCAATATAATAAACGACTTGAATTTGATATTCGCAGAACAGAAGAACTTACCAAATTGCCTAGTATAGATCTTGAGTTAAAAACACATACGTTGACTTCGGATTTTAGTTTTGATTCGAACCCTGATTTTCTATGGAATGTAGGAGTATTGTTTAGATATCAGAATAATTTTGCAGATCCCAGTACAGGAGTAAAAAGATTAATTCCAGACTATGATAAGTATGATGCTGGAGCATTTATTACAGGCGAATACAGTTTAACAAATGATATCATTATAGATGGAGGTATTCGATACGATTATAATCGTATGGATGCAAAGAAGTTTTACTTGAAATCCAGATGGGAAGAAAGAGGATATAATGTGGATTTTTCTAATCTCATCATTGAGGATTTTAATACACAGTGGCTTACTAATCCAGTTTTTGATTACCATAGTGTTTCTGGTACTACAGGAATACAATATACTTTTAAAGAAGATTACGAATTTAGATTCAATTATGCATTGGCACAACGTGCGCCTAACCCTTCAGAACTATTTAGTGATGGCTTACACCATTCAGCTGCCAGAATTGAGTTGGGGGATTTAAGGATAGATCAGGAAACATCACATAAAATATCTCTAACTGCACAAAAGAATACAGAAAAATGGGGATGGGAAATAGCGCCATATGCCAATTTTATAAATGATTATGTTTTACTAGAACCTGTAGGTGTTGAACTATCCATACGAGGTGCATTTCCTGTTTGGGAATATCGACAAACTAATGTTAGATTATTAGGGGTGGACGCTAAACTTTATGCCAATTGGCATCAGAACTGGAGAACAGATCATAGTTTTTCTATGGTAAAAGGAAAAGAAAATGAAAAAGATGTTGCGCTGATTAATATCCCTGCGCCAACTTTTAATAACGGTATTACTTATAGTAACAAAAATTGGTTAGGGCTTAATGTTTCTTTACAAAGTCAATACTTTTTTAGACAAAATGAGTACCCACCAAATATATCTGTGTTTTCTCCGCAACAAGGAGAAAATGTAATACTGGAAATCAATACACCTCCAGATGCATATCATTTATTAAATGCAGATACCAGTATGGAGTTTTCTTTAGGAGAACGAAATAAACTAAAAGTTGGATTAACAATAAACAACATATTAAACACAAGCTATAGAAATTACTTAAATCGTCAGCGATATTTTGCAGATGATCTAGGTAGAAATTTTTTATTAAGATTATCAGTTAACTATTAAATTAAATTTAGAAATAATGAACACACGCAAACTTTTATCAATGCTTATCGTTGGAGGTATTTTATTCGCATCATGCTCTAGTGATGATGATAATCCTGTACCAGTTAATGAAGAGGAATTAATAACCAAAATGACAGTATCTCTAGTTGGAGGAGGCGGAACCGTAACTTTAATTGTTACCGATGAAGATGGAGCAGATGGACCAGTAGCACCGGTAGTATCGGTTTCTGGTAATTTAACTGCCAATACAACATATAATGGATCTGTAGAATTACTTAATGAATCTGAGAGTCCTGCCGAATTAATTAACGAAGAAATAGAGGCTGAAGCAGATGAACATCAGTTTTTTTATGAAACAAGTTCTGCATTAAATATCACGACAGCTTATACAGATAAAGAATCAGATTACAAGAAAGAAGATGGAACCTCTTTTACTACAACTAATCCTGTTGGACTAACATTTACAGTAACAACAACAGATGCAGGAACCGGAACCTTAACAGTAACATTAAGACACCAACCTAATAAAGCTGCAGATGGAGTAGTTGGAGGTAATATTGCTAATGCAGGTGGTGATACAGACATTACTCAAATTTTTGATATTACAGTACAATAATTGAAACTCGATTAATTATGTAAGTTGAATTTGTGTAAAATTTCATAATTAGTTTCAATTCTTACCCTCGGGAGTAGTTACCCGAGGGTTTTTAAACCATATTTATTTTAAAATAAAACAGATCAATATGATGTTGGCACGAATTTTGCTATAATAAGGGTCTTCGGTGTTAGGGAAAAAATTAAAAAAACACTGGGAATACGACAATCAAAATATCATAATTGTTACATAAAATAGTTTAAAAATTGACTTTTAATAAGTTAGTATTATTGGTTTTATCAATGTATTAACATACCATTAAATGTTAATTATCATCAAAAAAATGTTAAAACATTTATAGGATAGGGCTTATCTTTGTATCATAAACCTAGACTAACAAACAATAAAATTGAAACTATCATAATTAGTATAAGTTGAGTTTGTGTTAAATACAATTAAGTTTCAATTTAGACCCCTGGGAGTAGTTAACCCGGGGGTCGCTTTTTTTGGTCTGGTTTTGAATATTAAGCCTTAAAAACCGTACCTCAATTCCTGATGTTTTTTGTTTTTATGAATAATATCCTTATTCCCAAAGGACATAATTAGTAATATTTAGAATCTAGGTAATTTTGCAATACCATTGCATTACAATATTACTATCTTTGTAATGTGAAAATTTTAGTATTCATATTATCAATATATTTTCTGGCACTCAATTTTATGCCTTGTAATGATAGTATATCTATTACAGATGATTCTCAAATTGAGAATTTTGCAGATTCTTGTGAAAATCATGATCATAGTATAGAGAATGATTTATGTTCTCCTTTTTGCCAATGCCATTGTTGTCACGTTCATGTAATTGATCTCAATATCAATACATATCAATTAGTTTCTCCAGAAATTTCCACAGAATTATTTGCCCATTTTGATAGTGTTGGTAAAGAAATCTCTAGTACGCCATTCCAACCACCCCAGGTTTAATTTAGTTACATAGGATAAGTATGTCTTGTTATTTCTTTTCAAAAGAAAGTAGCATCTATTTAACATCGATAAATTCTGTTTAATCGAATTTAATCGAGATGTCTAACTGAATTAAAAATATTATATGCTTAATAAAATAATTAGGTATTCCATAACTCATAAATTGATTATTGGATTACTAACATTAGCACTGATTATTTTGGGAATATATTCATTAAAACAGCTGCCAGTGGATGCTGTTCCCGATATTACAAATAATCAAGTACAGGTGATTACCTCTTCTCCAACATTGGCATCACCAGAAATCGAGCGGCTAATCACTTTTCCCGTAGAAATTACAATGGCTACCATTCCCGAAATTGAGGAAATACGCTCGTTTTCACGTTTTGGATTATCAGTAGTAACCATTGTTTTTGAAGAAAACGTAGATGTGTATTGGGCAAGACAACAAGTTAGCGAACGCCTTGTCGAAGCACAATCCCAAATTCCTGAAAATATAGGAAAACCTGGTATAGCTCCTTTGACCACTGGTCTGGGAGAAATTTACCAATATGTTATTACTACAAAATCAGGTTATGAAGACCAATATGATGCAACAGAGTTAAGAACTATTCAGGATTGGATTATAAAACGTCAACTACTAGGTACACCAGGAGTAGCAGGTGTAAGTAGTTTTGGAGGATATCTGAAACAATACGAAATTGCCATACGACCCGAACGATTAAATGCTATGAATATATCAATTTCAGAAATATTTAATGCATTAGAAACTAATAATCAAAATACAGGGGGTGCTTATATAGAGAAGAATGATAAAGCCTTATTTATACGAAGTGAAGGATTAATCGGAACTATAGAGGATATAAAAAATATTCTCATTAAACAGACATCTGATGGGATACCAGTTCTAATTAGTGATGTAGCTAAGGTGCAAACCGGGAAAGCCATTCGTTATGGGGCTACTACTCGTAATGGAGAGGGAGAAGTAGTAAGTGCTATTGTAATGATGCTTAAAGGAGCAAATTCTGCAGAGGTAATTAAAAATGTAAAAGATAAAATAGCATCTATTACCAAAACACTTCCAGAAGGAGTAATGATCGAACCTTTTTTAGATCGGACTAAGTTAGTAAATAATGCAATTGGTACAGTGACCACTAATCTCATAGAAGGTGCATTGATTGTCATTTTTATACTATTAATATTACTAGGAAATTGGCGAGCAGGGCTTATTACAGCATCGGTAATACCCTTATCACTTTTGTTCGCTTTTAGTATGATGCATCTTTTTGATGTTTCTGCAAATCTAATGAGTCTTGGAGCTATTGATTTCGGCTTGATAGTAGATGGAGCAGTAATTATTGTAGAAGCCACCTTGTTTCATCTTGGAGCCTTGAAACTTAACAAGAGGTTGACACAGAAAGAGATGGATGAAGAAGTTTATAAATCAGCTAGTAAAATCAGAAATTCTGCTGCTTTCGGTGAAATCATTATTCTTATTGTGTACTTACCCATTTTGGCCCTGGTAGGAACAGAAGGAAAAATGTTCAGCCCAATGGCACAGACAGTAGGTTTTGCCATCCTGGGAGCTTTCATATTATCGCTCACTTATGTTCCTATGATGTCTGCATTGGTATTGAGCAAAAAAGGAACCCATAAAGAAAATATTTCCGATAAAATCATGAATTTCTTCTATAAGCTATATGAGCCTATAATCAAATGGTCAATGCGTAGTAGAATATTTATTCTGGCAATCACATCAGGACTTTTTATAATAGCATATCTGGTGTTTAACAACCTTGGAGGAGAATTTATTCCAACACTAGAAGAAGGAGATTTTGCAGTAGAAACCAGGGTACTTACAGGAAGTTCTCTTTCTAATACAATAAAAGCTACAACCAAAGCAGAGAAAATAGTACTCGATCAATTTCCAGAGGTATTACAAGTAGTTTCAAAAATAGGTTCGGGAGAAATACCTACCGATCCTATGCCCGTAGAAGCTGCAGATATGATGATTATTCTTAAAGATAAATCAAAATGGGTATCTGCTTCCAATCGTTCAGAATTGGCTAATAAAATGGCAGAAGCTTTAGAAGTGATACCAGGAGTGGCTTTTGGTTTTCAACAACCGATACAGATGCGATTTAATGAATTAATGACAGGGGTACGCCAGGATGTGGCCATAAAAATTTATGGAGAGGATTTAGCTCGACTTTCTTCTTATGCCAATCAAATTGGTAAAATTGCCGGAAAAGTCAAGGGAGCAGTCGATGTTTATGTTGAAGAAGTAACGGGAGTACCACAAATTGTAATAGATTACAATAGAGCTCAATTAGCAAAGTATGGTTTGGATATTAAAACAGTTAACAATACAATTCAGGCAGCTTTTGCAGGGGCATCTACAGGATTGGTTTATGAAGGAGAAAAACGTTTTGATTTAGTAGTGCGTTTGGATAATAGTAACAGAACCAATCTTACAGATGTGCAGAATCTTTATATTAATGGACACAATGGAGAACAAATTCCATTACAACAACTGGCAACAGTATCTATCAAGGATGGTCCTTATCAAATACAACGAGATAATACAAGACGACGTATTATCATTGCTTTTAATGTTAGGGATCGCGATGTCCAGAGTGTTGTAGAAGAAATTAGTACTAAAATTGACAATCAGGTAAATTTTGCATCGGGATACACTGTTGCTTATGGAGGTCAATTTGAAAACCTGGTCAAAGCTAAACAACGCCTTGGAATAGCAGTTCCTTTAGCATTATTGCTTATTTTCATTCTATTGTATTTTACTTTTGGTTCTTTAAAACAAGGAGTCTTAATATTTACAGCGATTCCCCTTTCTGCTATAGGAGGTGTCTTTGCTCTTTGGCTTCGGGATTTGCCATTTAGTATTTCTGCAGGTGTTGGTTTTATAGCCTTATTTGGTGTAGCGGTATTAAACGGAATTGTACTTATTGCAGAATTTAATAGATTAAAAAAAGAAGGTATTACCGATATTTTTGAACGAATTTATAAAGGTACCAAGACTCGATTACGACCTGTAATTATGACTGCAACTGTTGCTTCATTAGGGTTTTTACCAATGGCAATTTCTCAAACCTCGGGAGCAGAGGTACAACGACCTCTTGCAACCGTAGTTATAGGAGGATTGATTACCGCTACTTTTTTAACCCTGGTGGTATTGCCTATTCTCTATTATTATTTTGAAAAAAGAGTACAAATGAAACCAAAAAAAGCATTGCTTTTACTAGTAGTACTTATTGGAGTAGCAGGAAATATGACTAGCATAAATGCTCAGACTAGTGAAGCAAAAACCATTTATCAAAGTTTAGAAGAAGTTATGGACGCAGCTTTAAGAAATAATCCAAACCTAAAAGTTGCTGCGTTTCAAACCGAGAAGGAACATGCCTTAAAAGGAACTAGTTTTAACTTACCCAAAACTGATTTTTACCTAGAATATGGGCAAATGAATAGCGATTTTGATAATGATACTCGGTTTAGTATCAGCCAGAAATTTGCCTTCCCTACGGTTTATACCAACCAGAATAAATTGGCTAAAGCGACGATAAAATCTAGTGAATTGAATCAGGAAGTGGTTCAAAATGAAGTGATAACACGATTAAAAGCAACGTATTATCAATTGTGGTTTCTAAAGAGTAAACAACAATTGCTTCAAAAACAAGATAGTATTTATCAGCGATTTGTATATGCTGCAAACCTGCGATTTAAAACAGGAGAAAGTAATGCGTTAGAACAAGCAACAGCCAATGCAGAAGTTGCAGATTTGCAAATTAAAATACAGGAGAATAATGCCACTATACAACGATATAGATTGCTTATGCAAAAATTGGTAAATTCTGAAAACAAGGTTGATATTGATGTAGGGGATTTAAAAGTAAAATCAAATTTGCTGCCAGTAGATCAAAATACTACAGCTGTAGAGAAAAATCCAGTACTATCTTTTTACAAAGAACAAATAACTATTGCCGATATTAAGAAATCGGTAGAGGTATCAAAAATGCTTCCCGATATCACATTAGGGTATTTTAATCAATCTTTTAATGGCCCAGGACAAACCGTAAATGGATCCGATGTGATTTTTGATTCTGGAAACAGATTTACCGGGGTAAAGTTAGGTTTGGCTATTCCGATTTGGGGCAAACCACATGCAGCAAAAATAAAAGCGGCCAAAATTCGTCAAAAAGAAAGTCAGGCACAGTTAGATGTGGTAGAAAATGAAGTTAATACCCAATTAAATATGCTTTTGGAACGACTAGAAAAAAACCAAAAGAACTTGTTATATTATGAGAAAAATGCGCTTTCACAATCTGAACTGTTATTAAAACAATCTCAGCGAGGTTTTACAGAAGGAGCTATTGGATATATAGAATATGTACAAGGAATCAATCGGGCACTAGAAATTCAGACCAAATACTTAGAATTCATAAACGCTTACAATCAAACTCTTATCGAAATTGAAAGTATAAACGCAATTCAATAAAAATGAAAACAAACATATATAAATTAATAGCCATATTCATACTTCTGCTTACCTTAGGGTGTAATAATAAACCAGCTACAACTTCTGAGGAAAAACATGAAGAAGCTAACGAAAATCTTGTCGAGTTGACAGATGAACAAATGAAACAAACTCAAATAGAAATAGGTAAAGCTCAGAAACGTAAAATAGGAAATGAGTTAAGTGTAAACGGAATGATCGATGTTCCTCCTCAAAGTAATCTTTCTGTTACGGTTCCTTATGGAGGGTTTTTGAAATTTACCGATATGCTACCAGGTACACGATTAAGAAAAGGACAACTTGTAGCAAGAGTAGAGAATCCTGATTTTATAGAGTTTCAAAGAGATTATCTCGAAGCAGTTGCAAAAAATGAATATTTGAAAGCAGATTATGAACGTCAGGAAACATTAAATAAAGAAAGTGTCTCTTCGACAAAAGTATTTCAAAAAGCAAAAAGCGATTACTTGATTAATAAAGCAAATATTCAAGCTTTAGAAAGTAAATTAAAAATGGTAGGAATCAACCCTTCTAATGTAACCAATGGAAGAGTATCTTCTATGGTAAATGTGTATTCTCCTATCAATGGGGTAGTGAGAGAAGTATATGTGAACACTGGGAAATATTTTGGTTCGGAAGATGTATTGATGGATATCACCAATGCCGAAGATTTGCATGTCGAGCTCAAAGTATATGAAGATGATATCCCATTAATAAAAAATGAGCAACGTATTCGTTTTCGTTTAGCAAATGAACCAGATAAATGGATGGAAGCAGAGATTTTCTTAATAGGTAATAATGTTAGTGATGATAGATCTATAACTATTCATGGGCACTTAAAAGAGGAAAACCAGGAGTTGCTTCCAGGAATGTTTGTAAACGCAAAAATTGAAGTTGGTGCTCGCGAAGCATATGCTGTTCCAGAAGAAGCCATAGTTCGTTTTGATGGAAACCATTATGTTTTTGCAGCAGGAGAGAAAAGAAGTGAGGGAGAAGCAATAGTTACGGATTTTGAAATGATCCCCATCACCAAAGGAACCGAAGAAGATGGGTTTGTAGCGATTACATTAGAGGATAAAAATAAAGACATTAGTACTACTCGATTAGTAATAAAAGATGCTTTTACCATATTAGGGAAGGCAAAAAACAGTGAAGAAGGAGGTCACGGTCACGGGCATTAGCAATGAACACCATTGAAGTTTTTTTAGAATCAAAGAAAGTGCGTCCAACAGCGATGCGAATGCTGGTCTATAAATATATGACTCAGAGTAATGTAGCTAAAACACTTGGAGATATTGAAAATGCTTTTACAAAAGCAGATAGAACAACACTGTATAGAACCTTAAAGACATTTGAAGAAAAAGGGATTGTACACCAGGTAGATGATGGAACGGGCACTATAAAATACGCACTTTGCGAAGCTGGTTGTAATTGTGATATTGACAGAGATTTGCATTTACATTTTCATTGTAGTAATTGTAGAGAAACGATATGTCTTACAGAACATAAAATTCCTCAAATCAATTTACCAGATGGATATGTAGCCGAAGACATGAATTTGGTAGTAAAAGGTATATGTGAGCATTGTAGTGGTCAATAAATGCACTTCTATTGCATGGCTACTATGCATATTTTTGTACAAAAGAAATAACCGTATGAAGTTTAATATAACAATGCCGCCAAAGCTTAAAATTGAATATGATAAAGAATTGTCACTTTATAAAACGGCATTATCTAATAACGATTTATCAAAGGCCTGGGATCATTTAGAGCGTAGCCATATTTTGGGACAATCATACCCCATAGAGCATTCTTATACGCATTATTTGATGCTTAAATATGGCATGCTTACCAGAGATACCAGAGAGATTTTTGGACAAGTTATTCGTTTGATTGTGGGTGGTTGGAAATCATTTATTAATAGGGTTCCTATTGGTAATACAGGAGGTGCTAATATACCTCCTTTAAAAACAATGCCTATACCTCATGATTTAAAAATAAAATTAGAATCATACCAAAAGTAATTATGGGACACAACCATTCACACGACCACGCAGGAAAGAATTTAAAAATTGCATTTTTTCTAAATCTAGGTTTTACGATTTTAGAAATCATCGGAGGTTTTTATGTAAATAGTATTGCTATTATTTCTGATGCTATTCATGATTTAGGAGATTCACTTTCTTTGGGTACTGCTTGGTATCTCGAAGGGAAATCGAAAAAAGAAGCCGATGCTAAATTCTCATTTGGTTACAGGCGTTTCTCTCTTTTGGGAGCGTTGATTAATAGCATTGTTTTGATTTTAGGATCTATTTATGTGATTTATGAAGCCATAGGTAGATTATTAGAACCCGAACATTCTGATGCCGGAGGAATGATTGTTTTTGCACTCATAGGAATAGCAGTCAATGGTTATGCTGCATGGAAAGTAAGTAGTGGGAAATCATTGAATGAGAAAGTGGTTTCCTGGCACTTGATGGAAGATGTATTGGGTTGGGCTGCTGTGCTCTTTGCAGCAATTGCTATATATTTTACAGATGTTCAGTACCTCGACCCTGCCCTTTCTCTTTTAATAACACTCTATATTCTATATAATGTTATTAAGCGACTAAAAGAAACACTATTTGTATTTCTACAAGGGATCCCAAAAGATATTAATATAGAAGAAATAAAATCAAAAATATTACAAGTACCACATATTGATTCTATACATCACTTACATGTTTGGTCATTAGAAGGAGAACATCATGTTTTTACGGCACATGTTAAGCTAAAAGACATTACAGAAACCGATCAGATTATTGATATAAAATCAGAAGTTAAAATGATCTTAATGATATATCATTTTAGCCATTGTACTATTGAAACAGAATTGGATGGTGAGGTGTGTATGTTAACAGAGTAATAGGAGGTTATTTATATTCTACCGTGTTAAACTTTAATAATACATCACCGATATTTTCTAAATTATGTACAAAATCACCTTTAGCATCGTGATCGTAATATGATACATCTCCTTTTTGATACTGTATTTCGACAATTCTACCATTTTTATAATGTGATATGGCGGCTCCTTGGGTTAAACAAACCCAAGTATAGTTTTTTGTATGCTTATGAAAAGGTAACCTATCTCCAGGTTTTAAAATAATAGACCAAACTTTAATACTATCATCTTCAAATAAAAGAATATCTCCTACACGATCACTTTCATTGCTGTTTTGTAGTTCTAGTATTTTGGTACTATCCCAATCTTTAAAACTACCAACAGGATTAATTTCTTTTGTCATCATAGTTTTATACTTCTAGAAATGGATAATCGGTATACCCTCTTGCGTCACCACCGCCAAAAAGAGTATGGGGATCAGAAATGTCGTTCATTATAGCATTTAGTTGTACTCGTTTAGGATAATCAGGATTGGTTAGAAATTTTCTTCCAAACCCCACAAGATCAACTAAGTTTTTGTTTAATAGATCGTTAGCTTCTTTAGGAGTTTTATTTCCTGTAGCTATAATTGTATGTGTAAAATTAGCTCTCAATTTAATTCTGAAATCTTCTGGAATTGTGGGAGCATCATCCCAATCGGCTTCGCATAAATGAATATAGGTTACTCCTATTTCGTTTAATGTTTTGGCAGCGATCATAATGGTTTCTAAAATTTCGGGATCATTCATGTCCTTAAAGCTTATAAAAGGAGATAATCTCACTCCTGTTTTATCAACACCTATTTCATCTGCCACAGCTTGAGTAATTTCTTTAAGAATACGAATTCTGTTTTCTTTGGTTCCGCCATATTCATCTGTTCTATGATTGCTATTACTTCGCAAAAACTGATCAATTAGATACCCATTTGCCCCATGAATTTCTACCCCATCAAAGCCAGCTTCAATAGCATTTTTAGCCCCTGTCCTAAATTCTTCGATAACCTGAGTAATATCACCTTTGGTCATTTCCCGAGGTTTTTCGACAGGAACAAATGTAGCATCACCATTAGGCGCACCATCAAAAATATATACTTGTGTATCTTTTGCTATTTCTGCAGAAGGAGCAATAGGTTGCAAGCCATTTACTTTCGAAGAGCTTACACGTCCTACATGCCATAGTTGTAAAAAGATTTTACTTCCGTTTTTATGCACTGCGTCTGTAACGAGTTTCCAACCTTCGATTTGTTTCTGAGAATAGATTCCAGGGGTTTTTGCATAGCCCATTCCTTGTACAGAAATTTGAGTAGCCTCACTAATAATAATCCCGGCAGAAGCTCTTTGTTGGTAATATTTTGCCATTAAAACATTAGGTACATTTCCTGGTTCTTCTGCCCTGGAGCGTGTCATGGGGGCCATTAAAAAACGATTTTTTAATGAAAGCTCATTCATTTTGTATTTTGTATATAGTGTAGTTTTCATAACTTATTTTTGTAAGAGATTATCAATTGAAAAATGGTTGTTTTGCGTTGTATCAATCAAAAGGTAAAAGAACAGTACATAGATCATTTGAAACCCAACCCATTCCCATTGTTCGGCTAAACAAGAACCAAAAATCAGAACGATCATTAGCATTCCTCCTGTGAGGCAGGTACGATAAGTATACAATCCAAAAACAAGGAATACACCAATAGTAAGTTCTACAAAGGGTAATATTTTTGCAAAAGGAGAAATAAATATTTCAGGTAGTATTGTTTCTTTATAAAGGTTTGCCATCCAGTTACTAAAGGTTTTTATTTTTGGAATCCTTACTAATCCATGTGCTAAAAGATTGATGCCCATTGCTAATCGTAGTAGAAAATAGGCATGATTTTTTGAAGTTGTACTTTTCATTTGTTATACATTAATTCAGAATTATCTCTTGGCGTTTTCGGGTCATCTTTTATCATTTTTGCAATATCATCTTTACGCATAAATACAACGCCTTTATGCTTTTTAGCATACTGTATGAATAGATCTACTACACGAACAATTGACGGTGCTCCACCGATTCTATCGTGTAAACTCACAGACATCATTCTTCTTTTACTTCCCGCTTCATCATATAATTGATCAAACTCCATTTTTAATTGATTTAAAAACTGATCAGGAGACCAATTTTTGCCTTCAATATTTACGATATCATTATTACGAAGCGTATACGGCATGACTACAAAATCCTCTCCCCTAACCTCTGTGATAAATGGTTGGTCATGACTTAAGTCATCTATATGATATAAGAAATCAAGTTCTTGTAGAACCTTTAATGTGTTGGGGCTACGTCGTAACCAATTGGCATTATAGCCTCTACCACGTTGCCCGGTAATGGTTTCAACTGTGTCAATACCGGTTTTTATAAATGCTAATTCCTGTTCATAAGTCATATCCCATTGATCGTTCCAGGCGATACCATGTGCAGCAATTTCATGACCATGATTTGCTATAGCTTTGGCAACTTCGGGATACTTGATAGCAGCAGCTCCAACGATATGAGAACTAACTTTGATACTGTGTTTATCCCACAAATCCAGCATTCTGTAAATACCTTCTTTGGCACCATAACGAAACCAACTTTCTGCCGGAAGATCAGGACTTCCTTTTGGTAATGGTTTTGCAGCAAAAGGACTTTCTGCACCCTCAGGCTGTCCGCCAGTTTCAAATTGCATTGAGAACGAGATCACCAGACGCGCATCATTTGGCCAGAAACGATGTACTAGGCTGTCGTTTTCTATTGCTGTCGTTTTTATAAACTCTTTTTCTGAAGTATGGCTAGAAAATAGAACTATACATACGGTTGTAGATAGTATTAAAAAACACACTTTTATTAGTCTCATTGGGTTTACCATTTGATTTATAATGCAAATTTATATGAAGGAAGAAACATATTTTTGGTATATATTCATTGTATATTTGTATAAATCTATGTTAGTATACTTGTGTCAAAACGTTTTTTTAGTGCAAAGTCTTTAAATGTATTTGAGCTGTCGCTTGATAAGTGGGAGTATCCAAAGCATTCTCATAATTTTTTCGAATTAATTTTTATTCTGAAAGGAAATGGGCAACATGTTTTAAATGAAAGTGTTTTTGAATATACCGAAGGAGACATCTTCTTGTTAACCCCAAAAGACGAGCACGAATTTAGGATTAGAGATCATACAGACTTTGGTTTTATTAAATTCACAGAGCAGCTTTTTATAGAAAAAACAGAACTTGTTTCTGATTTAAAATGGCGAAAGAATTTAGATGCTGTTGTATTACATGCCAATAGTATTCCCGAAAATATTGTTTCTAATACTACAGACAGATCTCATGTGTTTGAATTATTTCGAATTATTAAAAAAGAGTATATAACTCCCTCACTTTATAGCCGATCAATTTTATTAGAGTTATTAGGTGCATTATTAATTATAATATCAAGAAATCTTAATAAAAATGCTACTATACATGCTATTTCTGAAGAAGAAAAGGTGAGTGATATACTTACGTATATACGGCAGAATGTTTTGGATAAAGATACCATTAGAATAAAGGAAATTGCTGCAACATTTAGTATGTCTCCTAGTTATGTAAGTGTGTTTATTAAAAAACATGCAGGTATTTCAATACAGCAATATGTAATTCAGACAAAAATCAAAATGGCAGAACGATTATTGAAACAAACAAATTTGAATATTTCTGAAATAGCTCAAAAAACAGGTTTTACAGACTCCAGCCATTTTAATAAATTATTTAAAAAATATACAGGTAAGAATCCAAGTGAATTTTAATCAACCAAAATAATTTTATAAATTAATACTTTTTGGAGTCATTATTGTAACAATGCTTCATCTACAAATTTCTATACATTTAGATAATGGAAATAAATTATAATATTGTATCCTTTATAGATACCCTTGGGTTAATACAAGGTGTTATTCTTGGTCTGTTACTCATTATCATAAATAGAAAAAAGGATAAATCTACTTTATTTTTGGGCTTGTTTATAATTGTATATGCATTAAACTTGCTTCCTGTCATTTTAGAAGATTTAAATATTATAACGTATTACCCTCAATATGACTTATTGCCTTTTGATTTTACCTGGTTGATGTTTTCTTTATTTTATATCTACGTTCAGCAGGTTTCAATACTTTCTAAAAACAAACTTAGTTACTGGACACTAATTCCAGGAGTATTAGAATTCATTATCGCAATAGTTGTGTTTTTTCAGGATAATGATTCGAAAATAGAAATAGAAGAATCCCTTTGGTATAATCTGATACTTTTAGGAGGAGTTCTTTTTTCTTTTTATATAGGTTTTAAAACCTTAAATTTTATTAAAAAACATACAAAGGAGTTAAAAGATCAATATACTTCTACAAAATATAGAGAGTTACGTTGGGCAAGAGGATTTGTTGGCTTTGGACTTCTCCTTACTTTTATTGCAATAGCTTCTGACTTTTTTGACACCGGTTTTTACTTTGATTTAACTATTTCTACCATTAATGTTATGTTATTGTATTGGATATCGGTACGAGGTATTCTTCAACAAAACGTAACAACTTTAATTCCTATATCAGATGATGTAATGGTTGTGGATAAAAGTGATAAAAACACTGGCTCTTTAATTCATAGTGAAAACACAGCAAAGCTATTGCAAGAAATAAAGAAATATATTCGGGATGAAAAGATATATACTGTACCCGATTTAACTATCATTGATATTGCAGAAAAAATAGGAACGCACCCTAAACGTATTTCGGGTGTTATAAATTCTCAACTTAATCAAAATTTCAACACCTATATCAATAGTTTTAGAATTGAAAAAGCAAAAGAACTTCTAAGAAGCGATATTGCAAATAATTTAAGTGTTGAAGGTATTGGTAATGAAGTAGGTTTTCAAAGTAAAAGTACATTTTATGATGCCTTTAGAAAATATACAGGTACCACTCCTTCTCGTTTTAAAAACAGCGCATAATCTTCTTTTTTTGAAGTCCGGATTCCTGAAACAGGAATGAAACCTTTGATTTTACAACTATTTCCGTTCGGATTTCTGAAATCCGAACCGCTACTCTATTGAATTTCTTGGCTGTCTTTTTCCTTTTAACAAATCTTTGTACAGCGTTAAAAATTAAACTATTCAAAAATGAAACGTGTAGTTATAGTATTACTAGTTTTTTTAATTGTGGTGTGGTCCAGTTTTATTATCTGGGAATTACAAATAACCAAATGGGAAAAAACCATAACTGGTCCATCAATACGAGTTGATTTGGTTCTTATACTACCCATCCTGATTGGAATAACAATTTATGTGATTGATCAAATTATTACAATATCAAAAAAGAAATGAAAAAACTAACATACATAATCAGCCTCTTATTTTTTATAAGTATTTCTGTATATAGCCAGAAGATTCAAGATTTAGAATATTTATTAGACCGGGAATGGAAATACGATCCATCGGGAATAGAATCTGTGGCAGAGGGTTTATATGTAAAAATATTGACCGAAGCAGAAAAAAAAGGAGATAAAAAAGAAGGTAAAGAACTAAAATCTAATAAACAGGAAATACTATTATCTATTAAAGAATTGGTGTCTAACGCCAGATTCAAATTCAATTCAGACTATACATTAAATACAGAGATAAATGGAGATATTACTGAAGAGAAATGGACCTATAATAGTGATAGCAAAACGATAAGTTATGTAAATAGTACTACTAAAGAAGTCAATACTCGAGCTGTTAAAAAACTAACCAAAACGCAGTTTGTCTTTATTAATCAAGATGGACAAGAAATAGTATTTACACCAGCATTGCCTAAAAAACCATTTGATCCTTTAGTATTAAAAGAAGATTTAAAAATCTATCGTGATATTATAGAAACGGCACATAGCGGAATGTATTTGTACACTGCTAAAGAAACCTTTGATTCGATATTTAAAAAAGCAAATGAAAGACTGCCAAAGCTTCAAAATATTCGGGAATTTTATAACCTAATAGCAGGAATTCATACTAAAATAAATTGTGGGCATTCTAGTTTTTATGCCTCGGGAGATATTTTTTCAGAATTAAAAAATAATACTACCAATGCCTTTTTCCCTTTCAAAGTAAAGTTCTTAAAAGACACATTGATTGCTGCACAGGACTATGGGAAACTAAAGAAAGGGGATCAGATTTTAAGTATTAACGGAAACACAACTAAAAAGATAACTACAGAGGCTTTTAAATTATTAAGTTCTGATGGGTATAATACTACTTTTAAATACAGGCAATTAGAAGATGATTTTTCGACCAATTACTTTTTGGCTTTTGGTCCACAAGAGAAATTTACCATAGCATATTTACATAATTCAGATAAAGAAAGTTGTACCGTAGAGTTACCGGGAATTCCGAAATCTGAATTAGAAAATACAATTACAGAAAGTCATTATGAAAAACCATATTATCTGGAATACCTGGATAGTAGTACAGTTTTATTAACTGTAAATACATTTTCTACCGAGACTCGAAAAAATCAAAAAAAATTCTTCAAGTTCCTCAAAAATTCTTTTGGCGAAATAAATAAAAAAGGAATTAAGAACCTGATTTTGGATATCAGAGAAAACACTGGTGGAGATGATGGAAATGACATGGAATTAGCTTCGTATTTAATTGATACGCATTTTAAAGAGAATAAGTATAGAAAACTAAGCACCATTGATAATTTACCACCATATCCACAGTATTTACTACCGCAATGGTATGATATGATGGAGTTGGATTCGAACAGTAGCCCAGAGGCTATCCAGAAAACTATGAAAAAGATGGTGAAAGAAGAAATGATAAAAGGAGATGATGGGGCGTATTATTGGAGAGAAGATAAAGTTATTCATCGTGACCCGGCAAAAAATAAGTTTAAAGGAAATGTATTTGTCTTAACGAGTGGTAGAGTTTTTTCTGGAGGAGGTTTGTTTAGTGCGCTAGTAAGAGATAAAAGTAATGCCATTTTTATAGGAGAAGAAACTGGGGGAGGATATTACAGGCATACAGGATCTATCCCACTGTTTTATAATCTGCCCAATTCTAAACTGATCTTTTCCATCTTCATTGTGATTAATGAGCAAGACGTTGATAAGAGATTATTTCCAGAAGGCAGTGGTACCATGCCACATTATGAGGTATATCAAACAATCGAAGAGTTTAACAATGGAAAGGATGCTGTTTTAGAGAAAACAAAACAATTGATAAAAGAAGTAAAATAATATTTAGACAATAAAAATAGGGTGTTCTAGAAGTTTACTGTTGTGTAAGAAGGAAGAACACTGAAATTAATAGTAAATAATATAAAAGTAAGAAAAATGAAGAAAGTAATTTTATTAAGCGCATTTATTATCGCATCAATCGTAACGAGTACTGCACAAACTTCAACTCCAAAATATGAAGTAAAAGTTATTACAAGTGTAGAATCTATAGTTCCAAGTGGTTTAGGACGTTCAAGACTTATTTCAGCAAATGCAGAAAGAGATTATAAGGAGTTCACCTCTACACAAACAGAAGATGATAATACACGTAATAAATCAAAAAGAAAAGCAATTCGTGTTAAGGATTTTGAGGAAACCAAACTTTTAAACTTTTACAACCTAGTAGGGATTCGTTTTCAAAACATTGCAGCAAATGATGCTGTGATTTCATCAAAGATAACCACAATGTTGGCAGAAGGTTGGGATCTTGTTTTTGTAACCAGTGCAGTAGAAAGTGATGCTGGCGAAGGAGATAGTAATGGGATATTTATTACACGTTACATTTTTAAACGAGCAATATAATAGTGAATTAATTCATAAAACGAAAACATGAAAAAAACCTATTTAATTGTGCTCTTTTTTGCAGTTAGCCTAGTACAGCTTTATGCACAAAAAACATCATCTTTTTATGTTGATATTGGTGGTGGCTTTTCTTCCTTTCAGGATGTAAAATACTCTAATGTAAGGTATAATGGATTTGGTGGTGTATTTGGATTAGGATATCTAAAAGAAAATGAAAAAGCAATTTGGGGAGTTAATTTGCAAGGAATAGTAACCACAGAAAAAGCTGCTACTCACGATAATACGGTAAGTACTTACAATCCTATGTTACAGGCCAAATATCTTCATCGTATTAAAGAAAATCTATTTGTTGGTGCAACATGGGATGTACTGGATCTATATGCAAAAAGCTTTGATGGTTTAGGTAATAATAGTGCATACAATGTTACAGGAAGCACATTGTGGGCCTCGGCGATATATGATTATAAAAAGTTTCGTTTCGGTTTAGATTTAGGATTGATTTCTTATTTCAAAGAAAGCACAGGGTTTGCTTTTTCGGCATCACAGAATGTACTCGAAAATGGAGATTTTGATTATCAAAATGATAAAATTGATAGCCCTTTTGCCTTTAAGTACTATGAATTAAGAACTATACCCAGACATTTTCAGGTAAGAACGAGCATACGATATCAATTATCAAACCGATTTTCTGTAGGATATAAATGGCACCTGAGAAAGTTTTCAGAGGTTAAGAAGTATCCGGTAACGTATGGTACACATTCGCTCTCTATCCGATATAATATTTTCAAACGCACTAAGTAAGAGTGATGCATTTAATTAATTTTTTTAATCAAACATTGTAATGAAATATCTAAAAATAAAAATATATCTGCTTCTATTTTTGGCTGTGTTCAGTTCTTGCGAAAAAGCGTTGATGGAACCAAATCCAGAAACAGATGCACTTGCTGTATTTGATGAGTATACGACTCTGGTACAGGAGAAATATGCTATGCTGGAATTTAAGAATGTGAACATAAATACGTTGAGAAATAACCTGAGAGGAAAGATTAATACTACTACAACTCAAAAAGAATTTTTTGAAATTCTAGGCGAGGTTACCAAAAGTTTAAGAGATGGGCATTCTAGCCTTATCGAAGACCAGAGCAATCCAAATGGTATGTCTGCAGGTTTTGATCTTGAAGAAGGGTATCCAGCAGGAATAGACGCAGCGATCTTAGTGAATAATTATATTGGTACTACAGTTAATTCTGAAATAAAAACATTAGCAGGAGGACAGGGATTTAGAGCTGTGTGGGGTACTTTGCCACAAGATAGAAAAGTTGGATATCTATGGATTCCTTCATGGAATGTTGAGATTTCTGATGATGAAATTGAGCGAATATTCTCAGACTTAAAAGATACCAAAGGTCTTGTTTTTGATATGCGGACTAATACAGGAGGCGATCCGGCTTTGGCAACCAAATTTGCATCTTATTTTACAGATAAATCTATTTATACAGGTTTTGAAAGATTTAAAACAGGTCCGGGACCAAAGGATTTTTCGGATAGCCATATTACTCTTCAACCATCAGGCAGCGCAAACAAGTACTTGAAGCCTGTGATGATACTTACCGATAGAAATGTATATAGTGCGTCTACTACATTCTTGTATTCTGTTGACCCGGTAGAAAGCATAAAAACTGTAGGACAAAGAACAGGAGGAGGAAGTGGATCTGTAGCAGATGGATATTTGGCAAACGGGTGGTATTGGAGTTTGTCTACCAGTGAATTTATCGACGCTCAGGGAAAACACCTCGATGATGGTGTTGAACCCGATATTCCTGTAGTACTTAACCTGGAAGATACTGCAAAGGATGAAGTGATCGAAAGAGCAATATTAGAATTGAAATAGTAGGTATAAATATAGTATAGATATCTCTATATAAAGCATTAAATGTAGATAGGTTCGGGGGAGTAGTTGCCTGGGGTAGTAGTTAGAAATGACTAAAGCTCCAGGTTTTCTATGTTTTAGCAGATAATCCGGATTAAATATATTACACAACCCTTCCTTTTTTCCGATAGAATTACTCTTTAAAATACGTTCTGATATTCAAATGCAAACCTGAAAACTACAACATCACGAATTAAAAATTTAGCTTACGGTTTTCCTTACATATTGAATACGGAAAAACCATAATTTTGCTTTTATTACGATACCAATAATGTAAAGAATATAATCAAAAAGTGATAATTATTGCTTTTCGCAGTGCAGTATGCGTTTTCAATCTATAGTTATGAATATCATGTTAAAGCAAATACAATTGATAGAGCGAATTGATCAACTTATTCGTTTACAAGCTACCGGATCTCCCATAGAACTGGCAGCAAAGTTAGGCATCTCCAAAACTAAATTATATCGTACGCTTTGTATAATGAAAGAATTGGATGCACCTGTAGAATTTGATACGCTCACACAGAGTTTTGTGTACTCAGAACCGGTAGGATTTACTTTTGGATTCTATAAAAAAGGTCAAAAAATGAATATCATTAACCCTTCTATAGGATAGTTAAGAGGAGTGGTTAACTCAAAACCTGAAAATCAGTATTCCCTTTTTTAATAGATTAAATCATAAAGCATTTTTGCAGCGGTTTCTGCTGTAACATCTCGTTGTGGCATCCCGAACATTTCATAACCAACCATAAATTTTTTAACGGTAGCACTTCGTAATAATGGAGGATAAAAACTCATATGCCAATGCCAATGCCTATGATCAAGATTATGAGTTGGGGCTTGATGAATCCCACTAGAATAGGGAAAAGAACAATTAAATAATTGATCGTATGCTCGAGTTAATACAGAAATACATTCTGAATAAGCAATTCGCTCATTTGGATTCATTTCTATAATTGATGACTGTTTCTTTTTTGGAACAATCATCGTTTCAAATGGCCAAATAGCCCAAAAAGGAACTAATACAACGAAGTGTTCATTTTGAAATATAATACGTTCTTTCTTTTCTAATTCCAGAATCACATAATCTTCTAATAACGATGTACCATTTTTAGAAAAATAGAGTCGTTGATTGTTGTCTTTTTTTAAGATCTCATTGGGCAGATGAAATTGACTCCAGATCTGCCCGTGGGGATGAGGATTGCTACATCCCATAACAGCACCTTTATTTTCAAAGATCTGTACGTAATTAATCTCTGGTAGCGCACCTAATTTTTGATATTCTTCTTGCCATACTGCTACCACTTTTTCAATAGCTTCTACAGACATATTGGCCAAGCTTTTAGAATGATCCGGGCTAAAACATATTACCTTGCAGATTCCTGTTTCACTTTTCACTTTAAACAATTCTTCTTCTACAGCAAAAGAAGGAGATTCGTTTTGCAATGCGGCAAAGTCGTTTTCAAAAACAAAAACATCCTGGTAGTCTGGATTTTTCTTTCCTCCTGCTCTAATATTTCCCGAGCATAAATAACAATCTTTAGCATAAGAGGGCAATGATTGTGTATTGATTTCTTCTTCCTGGCCTTGCCAAGGTCTTTTTGCTCTGTGCGGGGATACCAATACCCACTCTCCTGTAAGTGGATTATAACGTCTGTGGGAGTAGTCTTGTAAATCTGTATTTAACATGAGGAATCTGCTACAATTTTCCAATTACCATTTATTTTTTTGAAAATGATCATAAAAGTACCGTCAGCATTACCTACGCTACGTATTAAATGATACTCTCCCATCACAAAATAGGATTCACTATCAATTCGTGAAATGTCATTGATGACAAAATTTAATGTACCGGTATGTGCTCTAGAGGGATATCCTTTTTTATAATTAGATAATGTTTTATCCCAACCATACGTTAATCCTCTGCTACCATAAAACTTTAAAGAATCAGACTTCCAATACCCTTGCATATACTCTTCCAGGTCATGATTCGACCAGGCTTGTTCTTGTGCTTTCAGTACTTCAATGATTTGCTGTTTATCGGCTTTCTCATCGACCTTTATTTCTTGATGACAGCTGATCAACCCCATTAGTATTCCCAATATAAATAGATATCTTATTGTCATATTATTTGATTTTATATGTTCCTTCTGCAATTTGTATATCATATCGACTTAAGATTTTGTTGAATTGTTTATGATATAACGGTGCAACCGTATTAATAAATGTATCTGTAGCTCCTTTTTTAATGATATTAACAGTACAACCACCAAATCCACCTCCCATCATTCGTGCACCTAATACATCTGGATTCTGTTTGGCATGATCTATCAAAAAATCCAATTCAGCACAGCTTACTTTATACTGGTTTTGCAGCCCGTTATGTGACTCAAAAAGCAGTTTGCCAAAAGTTATATAATCCTTTTTATCTAGAGCAATAGCAGCTTTTAAAACTCTTTCATTTTCTTGTATGATAAATAAAGCTTTTTGGTAATGGTCTTCAGTAATTTCTTTTTTAATAGCACATAATGTTTCATATGTGGCATCTCTTAGAGCAGATACTTCTAAGCGTGCAGCTACAGCTTCACATACCGAACGCCTTTCATTATAGGCACTTTCTGTAAGACTGTGTTTTACATTAGTATTGATTAAAATAATATCATGTTCTTTAAAATCAATAGAAAAGTAGGTTGCTTTAAGATCTCTGCAGTCTAATAATAAAGCTTTGCCTTCTTTTCCAAACATACTCGCATATTGATCCATAATACCGCACTGTACTCCTACATAATTGTGCTCTGCTTTTTGAGAGATATAAATCATTTCTTCTTTGGTTAATCCAAGTTCGAACAATTCATTTAACCCAAAAACGATACTGTTTTCCAGGGCAGCAGAGGATGATAATCCGGCTCCGAGAGGAATATTGCCAGCAAAGACTAAATCAAAACTACAGATTGTGACATTTCTTTTAAGAATTTCGGCAACTATCCCCAATACATAATTTTTCCACTCTCCATTTTTGGCAGGTTGGATATTTTGTAGCGAAAATTCTAAAACCTCATCGGTATCTATGGCATAGACCGAACAATACATATTGTTATTTTTCTGGATCCCCGAAACTATCCCTTTATTGATTGCTGCAGGAAAGACAAACCCACTATTATAATCGGTATGCTCTCCGATTAGATTGATCCTACCCGGAGAAAAGGATAATACAGGTTTGGTGCTAAATCGTTTCAGAAAAGTAGATTCTACCTTTTCTAGTAATGATTCATTTGTCATTTATGCAAAGTATATATAGATTCCTAAAACAATCAAACAAATAGTGATCCCTACAACATTAAGGTGTTTCCAGGGAGTGATATCAACCTGCTCTGTATAGTGTTGCTCATAAGCTTCTGTTCTTGGTCTGAATTTGCCAATAAGTAACATGATAAGTACATTAAGGATGAATAATATTGCCATAACATGTAAGAAGTGAGGGAATTGCTCAACAAAAACAAATTCATCTAATAAAATATAAGCAACATATAAAACCACACCAGAAATGATAGCAATTTTTGCTGCAATTGCAGGAACATATTTTGTGAGGTATCCCACTACAATAATGGTTAAGATAGGAATGCTATAACATCCGTTTACTTTTTGTAAATACCCAAATAGGCCATCAGGAGCGTACGCAATTAATGGAGCAATACACATGGCCAAAATTGCTAATATGATGCCAAAACTTTTTCCTGCTTTTACCGTTTGCCGTTCTGTAGCATCAGGTTTAAAATGTGATTGGTATATGTCAATTCCGAATAAAGTGACCGAACTGTTTAAAGCTGAATTAAAAGAACTTAAAATAGCACCAAATAATACTGCTGCAAAAAATCCTACCCAAGCTGCAGGTAGCACCTTGGTCACTAACATCGGGTATGCCTCATCTGGATTATCCAATGTGTTCCCGAACATATGAAAAGCGATTAACCCTGGTAATACAACAATTAGTGGCCCCAGTATTTTTATAAAAGAAGCTAATAACAATCCTTTTTGTCCTTCTTTTAAATTTTTTGCCCCTAAAGCTCTTTGGATAATTGCCTGATTGGTTCCCCAATAGAACAATTGCACCAGCATCATACCAGTGAATATAGTTCCTATCGGAATTGAAGATTCTGGTCCTCCCAAGGCTTTGAGTTTTTCGGGATGAGATTGCGTTAGTGTAGCGATTCCTTCAAAAATACTACCATCACCAATGGCCATCAATCCAAATACTGGTATTAACAATCCTCCGATTAGTAATCCTATTGCATTAATGGTATCTGATACGGCTACTGCTTTTAAACCTCCGAAAATTGCATAAATCGACCCTATGATACCAATTCCAAAAACGGTTACCCATAAAGCAGTAGTTTCATTAACATTTAATATACCAGGCACATCAAACATTGTATTAATTGCCAGTGCCCCGGAATATAAAACGATAGGTAATAACACCACCACGTATCCGCTTAGAAATAATGCAGAGGTGATTGTTTTGGTCGTTTTATCATATCGTCTTTGCAAAAATTGTGGAACGGTGGTTATTCCTCCTTTTAGATATCGAGGTAATAAAAATACGGCTGTAACCACCATGGCAATTGCCGCCAGCGTTTCCCATGCCATAACCAGGATCCCTTCTTTAAAGGCGGCCCCATTTAACCCTACGATTTGTTCGGTTGATAAATTGGTTAATAATAACGAACCTGCAATAACGATTCCTGTTAAACTTCTTCCTCCCAGAAAATATCCATCAGAAGAAGACTCGTCTGTTTTTCTGCTTTTTACATAAGCTATTATTGCTACTAATAATGTAAACCCTATAAATGTAATGAACTGCATAGTTTCTTATTTAATTGGTTGTATTGTAAATGAATAGTTGTGTTTTGTTGGTTTTATGGTGTATTCATCATGTACCAAACGTCCCCAAGAAGTATCTCCGCCTACTCCCATTTGTTGATAGTCGATATTCCATTGGATAGTTTCTCCTTTTTTAATATCTGCTCCGTGTTTTTTAGTGACCGGCACTAATCCCGAAGCTGAAGCAGCTCCATCTTTTTCGCTATTAAAATCTAATTCGGTCATAGCAAAAGGCCAAACACTACTATTGAGTAATGATGAAGAACTGTTGGCTATAACAGATACTGTATTCGAAGCAATTTTTATCCATCTTACATCTGTTTTATTCCCGGTTTCTTGTGGTCTGGAATAGGTATGAAATTGTGTATCTACCGTACCTGTATATACTCCTGTTTTAACCCCTGTTTTGCGATCCCAATAACTTTCTTCTGGACCATTACCATACCAGGATACCTTCTGGAATGTGTTAGGTAATGTAAGGTACATTCCTAATCTTGGGATGTTAGGTAAATCACTCTGGTTTGGAGTAAAGCTAAAGTCTACTTTCATTTTTCCATTGGCACTAATATGGTACGTTACGGCTACACTTGCTTCGTTTGTAGGAAGTGTGTAGGCTACTTTATACGAAACACCAGAATTCTTTATTACAGGATTTTCAACAAGTTTTGCTTTATAATTATAAGAGGCATATTGCCATGTTTTGGCCCATTTATCCATACCATTACCTAGATCATTATCTGTAGGAGGGCGCCAAAAGTTAGGTCTGATAGGATGATTAGTGATTACAATTTCATGATGCTTCCAGGAAATAATTTCACCGGTTTTTTTATCGAGTTTCAGATCCACTATTTTATTTTGGATGTCAATAGATTGATCTTTAGATATGATTTTTAAATCATTAGAAACTGAAGGCGTATTCATAAATCCAGTTCCTTTTTGAATAACAAATTGATCCCATGCAATTTCATGCCCTTTAGGAAGTAATGAGTTTGCATCTTTTTGAAGTAAGCTTACTTCTAGAATGTATTCTTTGTTTCTGTCTAAAACCTTAGGGAATTTTTCTAGTGTTACTGCTTTTTTCTCTCCAGGTAATACAAGTGCCGAAATCCCATTACCTTCTGCTATTTTAACACCATCTTCTAATACTTTCCATGAAATACTTTTATCAGTAAAATCCTCGAAGAAGTTTTTATTTTCTATTTCTATAGCTCCTTTTCCGGTCGTATAAAATTGTGCAGGTTCATACACTTTCTTTACTTCGGATAAATGTGGGTGTGGATTTCGATATGGATCTACTAATCCATTATTTAAAAAATTACCATCTGTTGGCAGATCAGGATGATAATCATGCCCATATGCTAAATATGAATTTCCGTTTTCGTCTTTATATTCTAAACTTTGATCTACCCAATCCCAAATAAACCCTCCCTGAAGATTAGGATATTTTTCGATGATATTCCAATAGTCCTGTAGGTTACCAACAGAATTACCCATAGCATGAGCGTATTCGATCATGATAGAAGGTTTATCAGAATCAGATTGGCCGTGATGAATCAGGTATTCTGGCTTTGGATACATCGGGCAATACACATCGGTATACTCCTCTTTACCTGCGGGTTCATATTGTACAATACGATTGTCATCGTGTTCTTTTAACCATGTATAGGTAGTTCTAAAAATCTCTCCTTCTCCTGCCTCATTTCCTAATGACCACGAATAGATAGACGGATGATTTCTATCTCTATAGAACATTCTTTGTGTTCGTATCATATGCGCTGGCAACCAACTCATCTCGTTGCCGATTTGAGTTTTTTCATCGATAGCCAATGGGTGACTTTCTATATTTGCTTCATCAATAACATATAATCCATATTGATCACATAGATCTAACCAATAAGGATCATTAGGGTAATGTGCACTTCGTACTGCATTGATATTATGTTGTTTCATTGACCTGATGTCCTGTTCCATAGAAGCTCTGGAGACTACATGTCCTGTAAACGGGTCGGTCTCATGTCGATCTACACCACGTATATATATAGCCTTGCCATTAATTAAAACCTGACTGTTTTTAATTTCTACACGTTTAAAACCAATATGTCGATTAATATATTGATTACTGTTGCCCTGATCAGGGTTTTCTAAAGTGATTACCAAATTATATAGATTGGGAATTTCGGCAGACCACCTTTTAACGTTCTCTATTATTTTCTCTGCAGTAACATCAATTTTTGATTGCGCAGGTATTTTTATCTCTTCTGAAGTAGTATAAATTGTGTTTTTCCCATCTAATACCGTAACAGATACCATTCTGGTCACAGCCTCTTCAAGACTATTGGTTACAGATATTGTTCCTTTAAAAACTCCTTTAGTATAGGATTCATCTAAGTTGGTATAGGTATAATAATCAGAAATAAATACTTTAGGCTGTGTATATAAATAGACATCTCTTTCTATACCACTCATTCTAAGCATGTCCTGACTCTCTACATAGCTAGCATCACTCCACCGGAAGAGTTGTAGTGCTATAAGATTTTCTCCTTTGGTAAGGTATTGGGTTATATTAAATTCGGCAGGGGTTTTACTTCCTTGCGAATATCCTGCATATTGACCATTTACATATACATACATAGCAGATTTAGCTCCCGAAAAATGGAGAATAACGTCTTCTGACAGGAAACTCTCATCTAAATGAATAAATTTTCTATAGGTTCCTACAGGATTATAATCTTTGGGAACATTAGGCCATTTTGTTGTAAAAGGATACCTCTCATCCAGATAGATTGGTTTTCCATAACCTTGTACTTCCCAGTTTGCAGGTACAGGAATTGTATCCCAATCATGGTCAGTATATTCAGTATGTTGAAAAGTTGTCGGACGTTGTTTAGGGTCTTTTACCCAATTAAATTTCCAATCTCCATTTAAACTTAAAAATCGTTTCGATTTTTCTTTTTGCTTTACCAACTTAGATTCATAGCTAAAGAAAGTGGCTCTGGGAGGCAGTTTATTTTCTTCGAATATCTGATGATTAAAATGATTCGTTTGTTCTGAAACAGGTTGTAATGGCTCTTTATTACAGCTGTACATCCCTATTGCCCCTAATAATATGATTATATATTTTAATTTCATCATTGTGTTATATTTCTTTAATATTCTGCATGTAGTCTTCTGCAAATACTTTATCGAGGTAAAAAATTAATTCTTCTGCATTTTCTTTAGTAAAAATGATAGGAGGCTTAATTTTTAATACGTTATGATCCGGTCCATCTGTACTCATTAAGATACCATGATCTTTTATCCTGTTGGCCAAATAATCAGCATGATTTGCCAAGGGGTTCATGTTATCATCTACAAGCTCAAAACCTAGAAATAATCCTTGTCCTCGAACGTCTCCTATGATTGGATATTTTATAGCTAGTTTTTGTAGTTCTTCTTTTAAAAATTCACCTATTTTTAAAGCGTGGGATTGTAGGTTTTCGCGTTTTACTGTTTTAAGAACTGCTGTTCCAATAGCCGAAGAAACCGGGTTTCCTCCAAAGGTGTTAAAGTATTCCATTCCATTAGCAAATTTGTTTGCTACCTCTTGTGTACACACAACTGCCGCCAGTGGATGTCCATTACCTAAAGGTTTTCCTATGGTTATAATATCAGGGATTACATCATACAATTGAAATCCCCAAAACGTTTTTCCTAGTCTTCCGCATCCTACCTGTACTTCATCAGATATACATAATCCTCCTGCGGCTCGAGTATATTCGTAGGCTTTAGGTAAAAAACCGTCTGGCAATTCAATTTGGCCACCACAACTTATAATAGGTTCTACGATAAAAGCCCCAATTCCTCTTCCTTTTTCATGTACATCATTAATACAATTCTTAACCTCTAAAGCATAGTGTTCTCCCGTATTTTCTCCTCTGTATTTTCCTCTATACGCATCAGGTAAGGGAAATATATGAGTATGCTCTGGAGCTCCATGACCTCCATTACCATCAAATTTATAGGAACTAATATCGATGCACATGTTAGCATTTCCGTGATAACCAACTTCTGATGCTATGATATCACGCTCTCCTGTTACAGCTTTAACCATTCTAATAGCTAGTTCATTGGCTTCACTTCCAGAATTAACAAAATGCA
Source organism: Aquimarina sp. Aq78 (assembly GCF_900299525.1). GTDB lineage: Bacteria > Bacteroidota > Bacteroidia > Flavobacteriales > Flavobacteriaceae > Aquimarina. Next base: position 328,479 of record NZ_OMKA01000026.1, read on the forward strand.
ATACATTCAATTCTGGAGGCAAGGTTTCTATCAACTCCTTTGCTAATTGATTAATAGTATCGTGTAGATATCGAGAATTAGTATTAATCAAGGCCATTTGTTCTTGCCCTGCTTTGACTACTGCATAATTTTCATGCCCTACATGAGCTACATTATTTACCGTGTCTAAATACTTTTTACCATATTGATCTATTAGGTATTGACCAGCTCCACGTACCATCTTAATAGGCACTTTATATTGCAAGCTCAAGCTCTTGCCTAGATGTTTTTTTCGATAAGTGATCAATTCTTCATTAGTAGCATCACTTTGAGAATTTAGACTTTCTAATTTGAATAAGAAGTTTGGATTCGGGCATAACCCTTTCCACACTTCTATTTGATTGTAATATGCTACTCCGGGAAAATCTACTGTATAGTTTAGCATAGAAAGCATGATCTGAAAATGTAAATGTGGAGCCCAATTTCCATTTTGAGTTGGATCACCAAGATATCCGATACATTCCCCTTTTTTTATAATATCTCCAGGTTGTTTTTGTAATACACTATCGACCGTTAAATGCCCATATAGCGTATAGAATTCTAATGAATCATTTTGATGCTTAAGTATAATTAACCCTCCATAGTTTTTATCTCCGGTATGATTAAATGCCGTTATAACTTCTCCATCTAATACAGTATGAACCGGAGTGTTTGCTGGCAGCCAAAAATCTACCCCAAGATGGACCGTTCTACTTTCTCGTCCGCTATTTCCTGTTTTATCATATGTCGTCGATGTGTATAGTGCTCTTGGTTCTAAATATCCGCCTGCGATAATCTTGTCTGGGTTTTCCTTTTGAAGACGATCTACTTTAAACTGAAATACTTCTAAATCATTAAATTCTTGTTGATGCCCAACCCATTTGCTGGATACGCTCAAATCTAAAGAGCACACTTCATTTTTTTGAACCGAAGGAAATAGTTCTGATAAAGAATAATTATTATTTTCTATCCAAACTCTAAATGCTTTTTCATTGGGATGTGCAGAGTACCCGCAAGTATGTCTAAAACTATAATGGGCATACTCTTCGCTAATTTGCCTCCATTTCTTGAGCACTTGCCAAGCTGGTTTTTCACTTATTAGTAAGTATTCATTATCTGGTTCCTTGATTTTATTAATAGCAGATTTTGTAACAGAAATTACCAGGCGCATAGCTATTGCTACATACAGATATTTTAGTTCTTCTTCTTTTAGCGGAAAAGTAGCATGGTATCCTTGCAGTATGGGTAAAGTTGCTTCTAGTGGATCATTATGATTCATTATAGCATACGCACAGGCAATAGCTATATCATTAATAACCTGAGTGTGTATCGCATCTCCATAATCTATTGCTGCTTTAACCTTAGGGTGAATCAAGTTTTCTGAAACAATAACATTATTGTCGTTAGCATCATTATGAACTACTGACTTTCTAAGTATAGCATATGAATCCTGGACGGTTTCAAATCTATTTTGAAAAAAAGAAATGATATCTTTTTCTTCGTCTTCAAACAAGTGTAGATGTTCTTTGGTCCATAAAGATTGTGCGATGTCCCAAACAAATTCCCGATGTGCTTCAGGATGATCAAACCCTTGTAAGGCACCTGTTAGTAATCCGCATTGTTCTCCTAAACTGTATCGTAACGTATCTAATTGTGGATTAACACTGCTCCATACTCTACCGCTTATCCAGGATAATAGACGTACTTTTCTAAGCGTATTATTTTCATCTATAATTTCGGATATAGCATTCCTTTCCTTATCTCGTATTACTCTGGGTGCTATAAGGTCCTTTCCATTTTTCTCTACGTATTCTAGTAATTGCTGTTGATAATCCAGGTACTTACTATGTTCATCAGGTCTTGATATTTTAAGAATATATCCATCTCCATGTTCGGTTTTAATTCTAAAATTAAAATCAATTTCTCCAGGAAGAGAAGAGGCTTTTCCTTTAATGCCAAATAATTGCTGCAGTATTTGTTCTGCTTGATTAGTAGTTACCTGTAACGTCGAATATTTCATCATCTATTCTTTTATTAATAGCATTATAATGTGTGCTGCACTCCAACTAAAATTTTGTGCATGTAATCCCTGACCTGTTATTGGGTGATAGTTTTCTCGAATTGCTTTTCCTTTTTCTAATAAGCCTTCTGCCCCTTGGATGATTTGTGCAGTAGCATGATCTGCTTCTTTATCAAATCCATAATTACGTAATCCTTTTACTCCAAAATACGATTGATCTAACCAGTTAGGGCCTCTCCAATAGCCTTTTAAAGGATCAAACTTTGGATGATCTGCAGACATGGTTTGAAAAGGTATTTTGGTATAGAATTTACTGGGATTCATCATCTTATTTTTTACAGCCTCTGCTTGTTTTTGGGTTGCTACATTTGCCCAAAGAGCCGTCCACCCTTCACTACCTTCTCCTTTTATAAATGTTGTTCCGTTTAGATTAGTATCATAAAACCAACCATCAACAGGATCATAAAATTGGTTTTGAATTGTTTCTTTCAGTTTTTTTGCTTCTACCTGGTATTGTTTTGCATCATCATCTTTTTGAATAGCTTGTGCAAGTTTTTCTAAATACAGTTTTTCGGCATAGAGGTATGCATTAAGATCAACACTTTCCTGATCCAAAGAATAGGCCCCTTCTTCATTTTTAAGAATTTTAGAATCGTCAAAACGAATGGCATTATCCATACCACTTTCCCATTTGGCAGCGACAAGACTTCCATCGGTAGACCCGTACTCACATAGTCCGTCTTTATCATGATCTCGTTTTTGATACCACCAATAATGGTATTTTTTAAGTTTAGAGTACATTTCTTTTACAAAATCAAGATCATTATCTTTTTCATAAATTTTAACTACTGCCCATGCCGATAATGGTGGTTTTGTATCTCGATAGTTATGGTCTTCTATGCTCGTATCTCTGTATACACAATCTGCTACAAAACCATCTTCGTTCTGAAATTCGAACATTAATCGCATCTGTTTTTTAGCTAATTCTGTATTGTAATAGGATAATCCAACAGCATGTTTCCATGAGTCCCATGACCAAAACCCATTAAACCACTTGTAGTGATAGCTGGGGAACAATCCTTCGTGTTGTATTTCTCCTGCGGGAATACGCCAGTTGTTTTGTAAGGTAAGATGAGCTTTGGTCAGTACCGTAGCATATTTGTCATCTTGAAATTTTTCTTTTCTTGCCTTAATTAAAGATTTTAGCTGCGTTTCTTTTTCGACGCTGCGTTTACTTAAGATAGTGTCAAAATCAATAGTAGCGATCGTTTTTTGTTCATCTTCCCAGGAGTATTCGGGGAAAATAAAAGTCTGGGAAACCACAATCTCTTTAGTTGTTTTTGGGTTTAAATGTAGTTGCTGATTATTAGTAGAATAAGAGCTGTCGGTGCTTGTGATTTTTGTTTCATTTGGAAATACAATATGACCAATAGCATTAGATTTTGAAGAGTGTATGGTAATTTTATTTTCTGCTGATTCTAATCTTAGAGTTTCTGTTAAAAGCGGCTGATTTTTCCAGTTATACACCAACTCAATTGCTTTATCCGTTTTATTGGTAAACGTATATTGTACTAGTGCCGAATGTCCAGAGACAAATACTAGTTTTTGTTTTAGAACTACGTCTTTGTTTGTAAAGGTTTGTTCTAAATGACTGTTATATGCAGTTGTTTTATATTCACTCCAGGAAATGTCTCTAATATTTAGTTTTACGAGCATCTCACTACTCCAGATTCCATTTTGCTGAGTCATTAAAAAAGGCCCGGAGAACCCGGGAGAAGGACGAATAGAATCAGGAAAACTATAGGCAAACCATGCACCTTGATCTGAAAACATCAATCCCGATTTATCTATAGAATCTTTTGGAGTAACTCTATAGTTGAGGATGTTTTTACTATAAGAGAGGTATTCTTTTTGGATAATGTTTGGTGCTACTACCTTAGTATGCTTTTTACAACCAAGACACAATATGAGAACCGAAATCATTATAAATAGAGCATGCTTATTCATTGTTCTGAAGTTTAATTTTCCAATTTATCTTGTAGGTTTCTTTTGGGTTCAGGGTGCTTAACCCGAGTTTGTTATTAAAACTATTAGATGGCCCTGTTTTGGGTTCGATGGCTATAATATTTCTTTTTTCGGGTGTAAATACTTGTAGATAATTTTCTTCCGAAGAAGACTCAAGAATCAAACAATACTCCGGAGTATTAAATTTTGCTGTATTATTGTTAAGAATATAACAATCATCAAAAAGCCTGTCTTTGATCTGGATAGGTTCTTTTATAGTAATATCTTTGATCTTCATAGGGATCATATCTTTATCGAATACTAATTTTTTATTGCTTTCAACAGTAAGAAAACTCTCGTGTAAATCACTACTTAAAAAATATGGGTGCCATCCAATAGTAAAAGGAAAAGGAGTTTGATCATTATTGACTACAGCTACAGATAACTCTAAAGCATTGGCAGATAGAGTGTATGTTAAATGTATAGCGTATTTAAAAGGAAATCCTTTTACTTTTTTGGTTTCTTCATAACCAATAGTCACAGAAGCATGATTGAGACTAATTTCTTCTTTTATATAGGTAAAAGTCTTATTATATATCAGGCCATGTAAAGCATTGTTTTCTTTTTTTACATTAAGGTCTAAAACATATTGTTTGTCTTTAAAAATATACTTTCCATTTTTTATTCTATTGGCAAAAGGGAATAAAACAGCAGAGGCATATGAGGTATTATAATCTAGTAATTCAAGCCCAGCAATTATGTGCTTGCCATTAATTGATAATCCTTGTATGCTTCCTCCTAAATTTAAAGCTATTATGGCACTTGAACTTTGGTCTGTTCTCAAAAGTTCGATGTGATGCTTAGGGCTTTTTTGCCCTTTTATGTGGTTTATTTGATACAAAAGCTAAAGAGAATTTCTTAAAATTAAATTATTTACGTTTTCGATTCTAATCTGTTCCTTATTCGTAATCATTTCGGCCAGACGTTCTCCCATCTTATTAAAATCGGTAGAAATAGTAGTTATACCTCCTTCTACGATTTCTTTAAGAAGTGTATCATTATAGGATATGATACCAATATCTTTTGCAAGAGTAAACTCTACTTCTTTTATTTTTTTAATAATGCGAATGAGACTTCTGTCATCAGGAATTATGTAAACTTCTCCTTTAACTAAGGTTCTCCCTTCTAGAGAATCGATCACTTCATTATCAAATCGATAGGTGTTACAGAACATTTTAAAACCTTCAAACATTCCTGCAGGCTGTTTCAGCTCTTGAAAAAGCAGCACTAGTTTTTGATATTTTTTTAGAAGATGAAGCCCTTTGACCAAACCGGTTAAAATATCTTTCTTAAAATTTTGATGAATGGCAGGATATTGAGAAAGCTCGGGACGAGTTTGATCCAGTATATATACTCTATCTTGAGGTAAGACATCTAGTATAGCAGGAATATCATTTAAGTTTGCAGGCATAATAATATAATAATTATAGCTGCCAATATTGTCGTAAATTAATTTGCTAAATACATCATAATTGAAATGATGAAAATAAATATCTACTTCGATATTCGTATTTAAACTTTTTAAAAAAGAATTATACAAATCTTCTTTAAAGGCATTCAGTTCATCAAATAATAAAAAAATCTTTTGAGCGATTTCTATACTTTCGCTTTTTACATAATATCCTTTACCAGGAACAGAATTTACAATTCCTCTTACTTTTAAATCATTGTAAGCGAGTAATACTGTATCTCTCGAAAGGGAGAATCGAAGCTTTACACTGTTGATTGATGGTAATTTATCTCCACGCTTATACTCTCCAGACAAAATAGCACTTTCAATTGATGAAATGATCTGTTTGTATTTAGGTACACCTATATTTTCTACCACACTAATTGTTTTCATACTACAAATATATCATATTTTTTCTTTTAAAAAACTGGTAGGTACTAGTTGCTTTTTTAAAAACTAAAATTCTATATTGCGCCAATATTTTACGTTAAACCCCTCGTAAAATGGGGGATTATCACCAAAAAACAATGTGATTATGGAAGCAAAAAAAAAGAAAAACCAATGCTATTCATTTTTTTTAACTCTACTTGGGCTTACTCTATTTGGATTCGCTAATACTTATGCGCAAAATGCAGTAATAACAGGTAATGTTTCAGAAAATAGTAGCGGTTCTCCTTTACCGGGAGTTACAATTACAATTATGGGAGATCAAACTCAAGGAACACAAACTGATTTTGATGGAAATTACTCAATTGAAGTTTCGGGCCAGCAAACAACATTAGTATATCGATATTTAGGATTTGTTACCAAAGAAATCTTAGTTGGTAATCAAACCGTAATCAATGTTAGCCTTGAGGAAGATGCGCAGAGCTTGGGAGAGGTTGTTCTGGTAGGTTATGGAACGCAAAAAAAATCAGAATTAACTGCTGCAATTACTTCGGTAAACATAGAAGAGATACAAAAAATCCCTACTGCAGATATAGCAACATCTTTACAAGGGCAAGTAGCTGGGCTTAATGTAGCAATAGCGAGTGGTGCTCCGGGGAGTGCTCCGGTAATTAGGATTCGTGGTATGGGTACCGTAAATAATAATGATCCTTTATTTGTAATTGATGGGGTTCCGGGAGATTTATCTTATGTAAACCCTGCTGATATCCAAAATATAAGTATTCTTAGAGATGCGTCTGCTGCTACTATTTATGGTTCCAGAGCCTCTAATGGAGTAGTTATCGTTACTACAAAAAGAGGAAAAAGAGGAGACCCACAGGTTGTAGTAAACTCGTATATAAGTACACATTCTATTAATGATAATATAGAGATAGCAAATAGAGCTCAACACGATCAGATAAAACTCGAAGCGTATGCTAATGTAGGAGAAACTCCTGCTCCATATCTTACTAATGGAGAACAGTATGCAGATTCTGATTGGGCTGACGCTTATTATAAAAACGCTTTTGAACAGAAACATGATATTTCGGTTTCGGGAGGTTCAGAAAATACTACCTATAATTTTTCTGCAGGTTATTTTACCAATTCAGGAACTGTGATTAATACAGATTTCAACAGATTTAATACCCGATTAAATATGGATATCAAATTGTTGGATAACCGTTTGAAGATTTCTCCTGGTTTGGCCTATGCCAAAGAAAAAAGGCGAAGTATTTTTGAACCCCTTGATGGAGGTAACGCTAGCTTTTCTCCGTTTCTAAATATCTATTCTCAATTACCTCATAAAGCAATATATGATGCAAATTCATTAAATGGATTTGCTACACCTGCAACTGGTCTAGGTTCGGGAAATCCAATAGGCCAGGGAGAATTGACCGATCGTATTGATCGTGACGAATACACTCAATTTAATATTGCAGCCAACTTAAAATTATTTGATGGTTTAAGTTATCAATTTCAATATGGATTAAATGTAGAAAACGAGCACTTCTTTTTCTTTCAGCCAGCATTTAATTTTGGACCACAGTCTATTAATGAAGATCCGTTTTTATCTGAAACCAGATCAAGAACTACCAGTTGGACATTAAACAATACGTTAAACTATGTCAAAACATTTGGAGATCACGATTTTGATATTCTTGTTGGTGGTTCTAAAGAAGAAAATGTATTTAACTCGGCAGGAGGTAGCAATAATAGATTACCATCTGATGCAATACAAGCACTAAGTGCCGGGATCGGAGATGCTTCTTCTTTTGGTAGAAATTTTTCCAGTACATTACAATCTATTTTTGGTCGTTTAAGTTATGATTATGCCAATAGATATTATGTACAGGCCAGTGCCAGAAGAGATGGTTCATCGCGCTTTAGTTCTAAGAATCAATATGGTACTTTCTATTCGGTTTCATTGGGTTGGGCAATTCATAATGAAAACTTTTTTAAGACGGATTTGTTTACTCAGCTAAAACCTCGTTTTAGCTATGGTACATTAGGAAATCAGCTTATCCCTAATCATTTATTTTTGGCGAGGATTGGTTCTGGAGGACAGCAATTAAATTATCCTTTTGGCGAAGATGTAACACAAGCAATATTATCTGGTGCAATTGCTACGTCACTACCAACACCTGATATTCGATGGGAAGAAACGGCAACTACCAATGTTGGTATTGATATCGGTTTACTAGATAATAGAATCAAAGCTTCTTTCGATTACTTTAACGCCAAGACTACAGACATGTTGGTATTTACTAAAGTTCCTGGGAGTTCTGGAATTACAACAGATCCTTTAACCAATGCAGGAGATTTGGAAAATAAAGGATGGGAGTTTTCTGCTACATATAGTAGTAAAGAATACAAAGATTTTTCTTTTGATATTACTGCAAACTTAAGTACTTCAAAAAATAAGATCACAAAACTGGGAGTAGAAGGCGAAGCTCGTACTGATGGTTTTATAGAATTTAATAATTTCCCTACCACTCGTACTGAAGTAGGGGGAGAAATCGGACGATTTTATTTATTTGAAGCCAATGGAATATTTCAGAATCAGGCAGAAATTGATGCACATGGAGTTCAACCAGATGCTGCTCCGGGAGATTTACGATTTACTGATGTAAACGGAGACGGTCAATTAAACGATGATGATAAAAAATATATGGGTAGTGGACTTCCTGATTTTGAATATGGATTAACTCTTAATGCTAAATACAAAAACTTCGATGTTAGTGTATTCTTTCAAGGAACTCAGGGAAATAAAATCTACAATGGCGTAAAAATGTGGTTGTATAGAACAGATAGAAATAATGTGTCTTCTGATTTAGCTAATGCCTGGACACCACAGAATACGAATACAGATATTCCGAGAAATGCATTTGGTGATCCTAACAATAACATTAGACCTTCTAGTTATTTTCTAGAGGATGGATCATATTTAAGACTAAAGAACCTACAAATAGGATATTCGATTCCAGAATCTGCAATAAGTAAGATTCCTGTTTCGAGAATCAGAGTATATGCAACTGCCAATAATCTATTTACCATTACAGATTATTCAGGTTTTGATCCAGGTTTGGGAAATGGAGGAACATTTAATAGAGGAGTTGATAGAGGATTCTACCCACTAACCAGATCCTTTATATTCGGTATTAACGTGTCTATGTAATAGTTAGAAAAAATTAAAAAACAGAACAATGAAAAAAATTAGTTATTTATTAATTATAGTTCTTTGTATAGGAATATTGCACTCTTGTAGTGATGAGTTTTTGGACGTTCCTAACAATGAGAATTTGACCGATTCTAGTTTTTGGCAAACAGAAGAACATGCACTACAAGCTTTAACAGCTACTTATGGTGCAATGCATAGTGCAAGTGGAAGTAAGTGGGCTTTCTTTGAAGAGGTGTATACTGCAATGGCATATCGAGCCGATGATGTGACCAATAATACAGCAGAAACATATAGTCGATCCCTGGCAAGTTTCTCTAATACCACAGAAGATACAGGCCCATACAATATTTGGCAAAGTAGCTATGCAGGTATAGGTCGAGCTAATCAGATCATACAAAGAATTCCAGAAATGGAAGCTTTGTCTCAAGAGAATAAGAATACGATTGTAGCCGAAGCAAAATTCTTAAGAGCACTATACTATTTTTGGCTGGTAACCGGTTTTGAAAATGTACCTCTGGTAACTACTTATGAAACAGAATTAGATCGTCTTTTTGTGTCTCAGGTAACTCCTGATAAAATATGGGAGCAGATAGAAAAAGACCTTGCCGAAGCAGAACCAAATTTATTGACAGAACATTCATCCGAATGGAAAGGAAGAGCTACACAAGGTGCTGCAAAAGCATTATTAGGTAAAGCATATTTGTTTCAGGAAAAATGGAGCCAGGCAGAAGTCAAATTAGGAGAAGTAACCGGTATGGGATACTCTTTATTAACTAATTATGCAGATAATTTTAATGGAGCTGCAGAAAATGGGAATGAAAGTATATTTGAAATTCAGTTTTCGGGAGATCGTGCTAATGGTAATGATGAACGACAGGTTTTTAACTTTCAGGTTTCTCCTTATGCCTTTGGTGGATGGGAATTATTTTATCCTTCTGATTGGTTGGTTGAAGAAATGAAAACAGATTTAACTACCGGAGGAGAAATTAGTGAAAGAGTATATGAGAGTATTTTCTTTGACGATCCTAATTCTGAAATGTATAGTAGAGATGCAGATGCAGTTGTTGCTTACAGTGCTGTATCTGGTGACCTTAACCATCCTAAATACTTTAAAAAATATGCTTTTAATCAGGATGTAAGCTTTTATAACGGATCAAACATTGCTTTAATTAGATATGCCGATGTTTTATTAATGTATGCCGAAGCTTTGAACGAAAACGGTAAAACAGATCAAGCGATAATAGAGATTAATAAAGTTAGAGAACGAGGGAAAGCAGCTCCATTAGGAGCAATGACTCAAAGCCAACTGAGAGATCAAATTCGACATCATGAACGCCCGGTTGAGTTAGCTATGGAATTTGGTATTCGTTGGTTTGATCTTTATAGGTGGCAAAGAGGAAGTACAGATACAGAATCGATAAAAACAACGCTAGAAAATCATAACAAACCATTTGCAGAGAATTTTCAGGATAAACATATTTTATATCCTATACCATTACAGGAGATAAATATTAATACCAATCTTAAACCGAATCCCGGATGGTAAAAAACCCCCGAAAGTTGAGTTAGTTATTAAAACTAGTAAACACCTAAGAATTTTATTATTTTTAGGTGTTTATGCTATTATACAATATATGCCATGATCACAGATAGTAAAAAAATAAAAATACTTGGAGTAGTAATATGTATATTCCTAATCATATCATGTCACAACAATGAAACCACTCAACAAAACCTAAATTCTGATAAAAATAAAACATTATTTACTTCAGTTTTATCAGATCATTCGGGGATTCATTTCATAAACCAAATACCAGAGAGTAGTGCCATGAATAGTATGGTGTATGAATATTTCTATAATGGTGGAGGTGTTGCTATAGGAGATGTTAATAATGATGGATTATCCGATATTTATTTTACTTCCAATCTCAAAGAAAACAGACTTTATATCAATAAAGGAAATTTTCAATTTGAAAATCACACAGAGAAAGCAAAAGTAAAAGGCTCTTTTGGATGGACAACAGGGGTTACCATGGTAGATATTAATGCAGATGGTTGGTTAGACATTTATGTGTGTAAGTCGGGTAAAGGAAAGGCTGAAAATCGAGAAAATGAGCTTTTTATAAATAATAAAAACGGAACGTTTACAGAAGCAGCAGCCCAATATGGACTTAATTTTTCTGGATATAGTACGCAAGCTGCATTTTTTGATTATGATAAAGATGGAGATGTCGATATGTTTTTATTAAATCATAATGTATCTCCTATTAATACTAATAACCCAGAAGACTATAAAAGTAAGAAGAATGACCTGGTAGGAGATCGATTGTATCAAAATAACTTAGGAAAATTTACTGATATTTCTGATCAGGCAGGAATCATACAAAATCCTTTAGGTTTTGGTTTAGGAGTTTCTATAGGAGATCTTAATCAAGATGGTTGGCCCGATATATATGTAGCAAACGATTATATCGAGCATGATTACCTTTATTTTAATAATGGAAATGGCACATTTACAGAAAAAATAAAATCATCTATTGGGCATACGTCTAATTTTTCGATGGGAACCGATATTGCAGATTTTAATAATGATGGGCTGTTGGATATTATTTCGTTAGATATGGTAGCCGAGGATAATTATGGGATCAAAACCAGTATGAGTGGGATGAATCCAAAAGCATTTAACCATGCTGTTGATAATGGATTTCATTATCAATATATGTTTAATGCATTACAGCTTAACAATTCTGACGAATGTTTTAGCGAAATCGCACATCTCGCAGGAATATCAAATACCGATTGGAGTTGGGCACCATTGTTTGCAGATTTTGATAATGATGGATTAAAAGATGTATTTATTACTAATGGTCTTAAGAGAGATTTTAGAAATAATGATTTTAGAAAATATAAAGTAAAGCGATTAGAACAGGCTCAAAAGAATAAGGAAAATATAAAAAAAGTAATCGAAGAGTTAGTTCGTAAAACTCCACAACGAAAGACCCGAAATTACTTTTTTAAAAATAACGGAGACTTAACCTTCTCAAAGACATCAACATCCTGGGGAATTGATGCTCCTACTTTTTCTAATGGTGCATCTTATGCAGATTTAGACAACGATGGGGATTTGGATTTGGTTATTAATAATATTGATCAGGAAGCTACTATTCTAAAAAATAATACCAGAAATAAGAATTATGTACAGTTTCAATTTAAAGGAGATTCCCAAAACCCATTTGGAATAGGTACACGTATTGCTGTACAAACAGAAAAAACAACTCAAATATTCGAAAACTATCCCACAAGAGGATATCAATCTGCGGTAGAACCAATTATACATGTCGGATTGAACAGTAACACAACGCTGCAAAAAATCATAGTAACCTGGCCAGATGATAAAGTAGAGGTAATTAGCAATCCAGAAATTAACAAGAGAGTCATTATTAATTACAACGATGCTTCTTTTACACATCAAAAAAAGAAGAATTCTGGTGCAAGGTTATTTAAGAATATTACAAAAGATATAGGCATATCTCACAGGCATGTAGAAAATGCATATGATGATTTTGAAAAAGAAAGTTTATTGCCACATAAAATGTCTCAGTTTGGTCCTGCGCTTGCTGTTGGAGATATAAATATGGATGGATTGGATGATTTTTATATTGGCGGAGCAAAAGACCACCCAGCAGCATTGTATACACAACAACCAGACGGTTCTTTTCAATCTTCAAACGGTATGCTATGGGAAAAAGAAAAAGCGTTTGAAGATGTATCTGCACAATTTTTTGATGCAGATGGGGATAACGATTTAGATTTATATGTGGTAAGTGGCGGGAACGAATGGCCAGCAAATCATACAATGTATCAGGATCGCTTATATATAAATACTAACGGAAACTTTGTTAAAGAGAACAATAGATTACCAAAGATAGTATCTAGTGGTAGTTGTATAAAACCATTTGATTATGATCAGGATGGAGACCTGGATGTATTTGTTGGAAGTAGGCATACACCACAAAAATACCTGTATCCCGGAGCAAATTATCTATTAGAAAACAACAACGGTGTTTTTAAAGATATTACCAAAACGATTGCTCCAGAATTATCTGAAATCGGTATGATCACTGATGCAATATGGACAGATATTGATCAAGATGGCTTATCTGATTTGGTTCTAGTTGGAGAATGGATGCCTATAACGGTATTTAGAAACACAGATAAGACTTTTAAAAAAGATACTACTTTGTTTAAGAATACCGATGGTTGGTGGAATTCGATTAATAGTGCCGATTTTGATCAGGACGGAGATATGGATTACATAATGGGTAATTTAGGTCTAAACTATAAATATAAAGCCTCTGCCAAAGAACCTTTCGAGATTTATGCACATGATTTTGATGATAACGGAACCAATGATATTGTATTAGGATATTATAACAATGGAGATTTGTTTCCGCTTCGTGGTCGAGAATGTACCTCGCTCCAAATGCCATTTATAAAAGAAAAATTTCCAACCTATGAAGGTTTTGGTTCTGCAGACCTAATTCAGGTATATGGGCAAGAAAAACTAGAGAAAGCTTTACACGCCAAAGCGTATACATTTGCTTCTGTTTTTATAGAAAATTTAGGAGATGGAAAATTCAAAATTGTAGAACTTCCAAAACAAGCACAACTATCTTCTATAAACGATATTCATATTGATGATTTTGATGATGATGGATTAAAAGATATTCTTATTGCCGGAAACCTATATCAATCAGAAATTGAAACTCCTAGAAATGATGCTGGTTATGGATTGGTACTTAAAAATAATGGAAAGAATAATTTTGTTCCTATTTCAGCAACCGAAAGTGGCATCTTAAGTAAAGGAGATGTAAAAGCAATACGATCTTTTACATATAAAGGAAAGAAAGTAGTTCTTTTTGGTAGAAACAATGAGAGATTAGATAGTTATTCAATTGAGTGAGTCATGATCGATAAAATCTATTTTAGAATTCTTGATTCGAGATTTGTTTTAAACCTTTAAATTATATTCAAATGAAATTAATATTGGGGAATAATAGTGGCAAACTTATTATAATAGTCCTACTTGGTTTACTATCCTGTACTACTTCTAAAGAAAAGGAAAAAGAAAAGCTCTCTGCAAGAGATGTATTAGAGAGAACCATTGGAAAAGAAAACACAAGTCATTTCGAATTTCAATTAGAAGAAAATAATACGATACCAGACTGGTTCTCATTACAAAAAAAAGATGATAAAATTCGTGTCACAGGTAATTCACCAATAGCACTTTGCCGAGGAGCATATGAGTATTTAAAAAGCGAATGCAATAGTATCTATAGTTGGTCTGGTTCTAAAATAAATATTCCGGCAGAATTACCTTCAGTAAACAAAAGAGTAGAAAGCCCTTACCAATATCGGTATTATTTTAATGTAGTTACTCATGGGTATACGACTGCATATTGGGATTGGGAACGTTGGGAGAAAGAAATTGATTGGATGGCAATCCATGGAATTAATATGCCTTTAATTGGAGGTGCTCATGAAGCGATTTTATCCAGAGTATTTCAAAAATTGGGATTAACCAAATCGGAAACAGATCAATATTTTTCAGGTCCGGCTCATTTTCCATGGAACAGAATGGGAAATTTGAATGGATGGGATGGCCCACTACCCGATTCTTATTTTCAAAAACAAGTACAACTTACTCACCAGATGTTGGATCGTATGAAAGAATTAGGAATGAACCCGATAATTCATGCGTTTGCAGGTTTTGTGCCCAAAGCTATTACCAGAATATATCCAGATGTAGAAGTCCGGGAGTTAGGATGGGGAGGAGGATTACCTCTAGAGAATAATGCATTTATATTATCACCCGATAGTGATCTTTTTATCGAAATCGGTACGCTTTATATACAGGAGTGGGAAAAAGAATTTGGAAAGGGAGAATATTACCTTGCAGATAGTTTTAATGAAATGGATGCTCCTCTTTCTGAAGATCCAGAAGTGGCTTTAACCGAATTATCCGGATATGGGGCATCGGTCTATAAATCGATAAAAGAAGCTAATCCTGATGCTACATGGGTAATGCAGGGGTGGACTTTTCCTTATCATAAAGATGAAAATGGCAAATTGTTCTGGACACCAGAACGATTAGGAGCTTTGGTCTCTAAAGTACCGGATGATAAATTACTGATACTCGATCTGGCTAATGAATACAATCATGTATTTTGGAAAATAGACCCTTCCTGGAAGATGTATGATGGTTTCTTTGGAAAAAAATGGATCTACTCTTTTATCCCAAATATGGGAGGAAAAGTACCTCTTAATGGTAAGCTGGATGTATATGCATCAATTCCTGTTGAAGCATTGCAGTATGAAAACAAAAAGAACCTGGTGGGCTTTGGTTTTGCTCCAGAAGGTATAGAGAATAACGAGATCATCTACGAACTTCTATCAGATGTGGCATGGAGAAAAGAAAAAATTGACTTAGACTCCTGGATTGCACAATACAGTATACAACGATATGGAGCATTTCCTGAAGATATGAAAAAAGCTTTTGATCTATTAAACCAATCTGCTTTTGGAACATTTACAGATCATCCGATGCATAGGTACCAGTTTAGACCTTATAAGAAACCTGAAGGAGTAGAGGATCATGCAACGGTACATCGCTCTGTAAAATTTAAAGAAGCCGTAGGAGCATTTTTAGATAATGCATCTGAACTAAAAAACAGTGAATTGTATACTATTGATGCCATAGAGATGGTAGTGCAATATCTTGGACTTGTAGCTGATCAACAACTTTTAGATTTTTTGGATGCAAAAGAAAATAGAAAATCAGTTACTCTGGAGGAGACAATGCAAATACTATTAACTATGGATAGATTGCTAGCTTCACACCCTAATCACAATCTTAAAAAATGGGTAGATTTTGCTCGAAAATGGGGAGATAACCCTAATGAAAAAGATTATTACGAATCTAATGCCAAGCGCTTATTAACCACTTGGGGAGGAGATCCGGTAAACGATTATTCTGGTAGAGTGTGGACAGGGCTTATCCGGGATTATTACGTACCCAGATGGATTAATTATCATCAAGATGATAGCCAAAGTAAAGAAGATATGCGTCAATGGGAAGAACAATGGATTATCACTCCAGGAGTTTCCGAAATTAAAGCCTACGAAGATCCGCTTACCATTAGTTTAGAAATATTTAATAAATATAAAAATAGTATAGATTGATCAACTTAACCAAGGATATATGATCATGAAAAATTTTTAGGATTAAGTTAATATTAGAGCGCAGAAATTTCTTCTAACTTGATAGAAACAACAAAGGCTTCAAGAGGCATACCTCTTGAAGCCTTTGTTATAAGGGGAAATATAATTTAACTCATGTAGCTATGTCTTTTTTTAGTAGATATACCTGTTGAGCTTACTTTAGATCGTTGATTTAATGTGAAAAAGAAGAACCTGTAGATATAAATACATCTGCTCCCGCTATGGTCGGAATGTATCGAAATATATCGGTATCTCCATCTCCATTATAATCCCCAATATGCCATCCGCCTTTAGAGAAATCTACACCAGCTCCTGTCCAACTTCCGTTATTGCTAAAGCTACTTCCTGTTGATAAGAATACTTCTGCACCAGATATTCCTGGTCTGTATCTAAAGATATCATCTTTACCATCGCCGTTATAGTCTCCGATATGCCATCCACCTTTGGAGAAATCTACACCAGCTCCTGTCCAGCTTCCGTTATTGGTAAAGCTGCTTCCTGTAGAAAGGAATACTTCTGCACCAGATATTCCTGGTCTGTATCTAAAGATATCATCTTTACCATCGCCGTTATAGTCTCCGATATGCCATCCACCTTTAGAGAAATCTACACCAGCTCCTGTCCAATTTCCCGAATATATAAAATCTACTCCGTTAGAAAGAAATACATCTGCACCAGATATTCCTGGTCTGTATCTAAAGATATCGTCTTTACCATCACCATTATAGTCTCCAATATGCCATCCGCCTTTGGAGAAATCTACACCTGCCCTCGTCCAGGTTGCTTCAGAATACATGATTCGTATCGCTAATATATCATTTGGACTTAATGGTTTTACTTGCCCGCATTCTCCGCCATTCATTAAAGAAGCAGGATCTGTATTAGGAGTTCCAGGAATATGAATTCCTCCGCTACCCTGATTGGTATGCATTAATCCTACATTATGTCCGAATTCGTGCGTAATGGTTCTTAACCTTTTTGCATTTGTATTAATGTGGGGTGAATCTGTATTGATAGAAATGACATTTCCTGGATTGCCATTCGGAGGGAAAGTTCCTCGACCACATACATTAGAACTCAAATTACGATGACTTACCGGGCACGCAAGAGATGTGTCTGAATAAATAGTGATGTGTGGGCTTGTGGTTACTACGGTAAAGGATACCATAGAACCTGCATTATTCCAAGCGGTTAATGCTTGTTGTATTAAGCTATTCCAGTTCGAATTAAAATTAGGATCAATACGTACTCTAATATTAGTTACAATATTATCGCTTACAAAAAAACTATTGCGAAGTTGCTTTGATATATTAACAGGTGCAAGCGGATTGATTAACTCCTTGGAGATGGCACTTTTGTAAATAATCAAGTCATCATCAATCAAAAAGTAGTCTTTATGTCCTTCAATTTTGTCTTTTTGAAATCCCATTGCAATTAGAATTTCTTTTTTCTCAGGATCAGATAGTATGCCTTTATCGCTCTCTGTGTTTTGAGTTTGATTTAGGTTTTCGGGTAATTCTTCCTTTGTGCAGGAACCTAACGAAAGGATGCATACTATAATTAGTATGAAGTTTAATTTTTTCATAAAGTTTTAATTTAATTGTTTGTGCTAAAATTTGTTTTGATTTCTCAAGCAAATACCCTTGAAAAACAAGTTGTTTTAATATGTTACGATACCGATAACATGAGAATATTTAGGATGAAATATGTGATTCTCATTACTGACAAATAGGGGTAAGAAATGAAATGTCAGATCGCTCTTTTTTAAATTAATTAGGTTGAGTAAGCCCTTAAGTTGTCTTTAATCTTTCATGCAAATCTACATACAAACTATTGATTTTTATATACTTAAATCCAATCAAATTGTTAAGGTCTTGCCGTAAAATATTGTGCAATATGGTGGGTGAGATAAAAGTGTTGAGTTTTTTCGAATCTTGGTTAAGAAACTCTTTTGATATAAACGAAAAAAGGCTTCAAGAGGTAAATTCTGTGAAGCCTTTTTTACGAGTGGAGAAGATGGGACTCGAACCCACGACCTCTTGACTGCCAGTCAAGCGCTCTAGCCAGCTGAGCTACATCCCCAGTATTTTTTAATCCGATCCTCTTAAAACGAATAAAGGAATTCTACTATCAAAGTCTTTTTTGAGAACAGCATCTTCTTCCCAAAGCTTCGCAAAGAATCCTCGTTTTCGTCTAAAAACACAAATAAGATCAGGATAATTCTCATTAAGATGTTCTAAAAGTCCTTGAAATAATGTAGCATTTTCAGACGATTTATAAGATGAGGTAATCTCCCCTAAATCCTTGTCAAACTTAGAATCTTCAGCTAAGAAATTTGCTGTTTTTACCTGAAGCAATTTCAAATCACCATCAAAAGTACTTAAAATTTCCTTTACAGGAGTTAACGCATTTTTCTTTTTCACGATACCTGATTTGACTGCCATAAGTATCTTTTTAATAGGCGAAAAAGTGTACATTTGAGGAATAATCAATACAGGAATTTCTGTATTTTTTACAAGACTACCCGAAATTGGGCCAAGAAAATATGGATCTTTAATATCCTTAACCTCTGCCCCCAAAATGAGTAAATTTATAGAGTGCTGTAAATTAAATTTAGGGATAGCTTCAAGAAGTTCTCCTTCTAATGGTAAGGCAATTACTTCTACTCCTTTTTTGTCAATTTTTGCTATTTTTTCTTCTATAGAAGATGCTGTGATTTCCTTTAGTGTTTTGTTTACAGAGGGAAGACTACCAGATCTGGGTAGTTCTTTAAAAACCTCTACTACATAAACTTTTGCTTTGAGTTCTTTTGCAAAATCTATAGTGTATTGAAGTCTGGCCATACTAATTGAATGTTCAGACAAGCCCAAAGGAACCAATATATTCTTCATTAATTATTATGATTTGTGTTTCAGTGTGTAAAATTACAATTTTAGACCTTTTACTAACTCATTTCTTGATATAATATTATTTTTAAAGCTTTTCTGATGGTCTAAAAGAGCTTTTTTCTTAAAGTTTTTTTAAATGTTCTATAGAATATAACTATCAGTTATATTCTGCAATATAAAGTTAGTACTTTTGGGCTTCTCCAAAAAAAAAGTATGATTCGTAAAGCATTATTATCTGATCTGGATGCTATTTACACATTGACTCGAGCTTGTGCCAAAGCAATGATAGCTAATGGGATATATCAATGGAATGAGCATTACCCTACTCAGGAACGTTTTCAAAAAGATGTTGAGTTACAAGAACTATATGTCCTTGAAGAAGAAGACCACATCAAAGGAATTATTGTGCTTACTGATCTAATAGATGAAGAATATATTCCTGTTACGTGGTTAACAGGTAATACCAATAATCTCTATATACATCGTGTAGCGGTTGATCCAGAATATTGGGGAAAGGGATATGCTCAAAAACTAATGGATTTTGGAGAAGAATATGCTCGAAAAAATCGATATCAATCAGTTAGGCTAGACACTTTCAGTCAAAATAAAAGAAACCAGAAATTTTATGAAACCAGAGGGTATCAACGTTTGGAAGATATCTATTTTCCAAAGCAAAGTGAACACCCGTTTCACTGTTATGAACTCGTTTTATGAGTAAGGTAATTGGTTTTAAAAATATAAATCGCCTGGCTATTCCGGCTATTGTTGCTGGTATTGCAGAACCATTGCTATCGATAACCGATACGGCTATCGTGGGTAATATTCCCGAATACGGTACCGAATCCCTTGCAGCAGTAGGTATTGTGGGGTCTTTTTTGTCGGCATTAATATGGATTCTCGGACAAACCCGAAGTGCAATATCTGCTATCATTTCTCAATACCTGGGAGCAGGTAAAATTGAGGAAGTAAAAACATTGCCAGCACAAGCCATTTTCTTTAATGTAGCCCTTAGTATTTTTGTGTTGATCTCTACTGTTTTTTTTGTTGAAGAGATTTTTAAGTTATATAATGCTTCAGGATTAATTTTAGAATACTGTGTAGTCTATTATGATATTAGGGTGTGGGGATTTCCTTTAACCTTATTCACATTTGCAGTTTTTGGGATTTTTAGAGGATTACAGAATACATTTTGGCCAATGATTGTTGCTGTAATCGGTGCAGTAGCTAATATTGTTTTAGATTTTATCCTGGTATATGGGATCGAAGGTTTTATTACTCCAATGGGGATTAGCGGAGCCGCATGGGCAAGTTTAATTTCACAGTTTTTAATGGCTGTCATCGTTTTCATATTATTGTTGACTAAAACCAATGTAAGTCTCAAATTACGTTTCCCATTAAATAAAGAGTTGGGTAGATTGGTTACTATGAGTCTTAATTTATTTGTTCGATCTATAGCATTAAATACAGCATTATATTTTGCAACCTCTAATGCTACAGAATATGGAGACGAATATATCGCTGCATATACGATAGCAATGAATATCTGGATGTTTACTGCATTTTTTATTGACGGCTATGGCGGAGCAGGTAATATCCTTGGCGGAAAACTATTAGGTGCAAAAGATTATAAATCCCTCTGGAAATTAGGTAAGCGTGTAAGCACTTATGGTGTTGGTGTGAGTTTGATTTTGGCAATATTTGGATTTATATTTTATGATGCAATAGGAGAAGTATTTACAAGTGAAACCATAGTGTTAGAAACATTTTACAGTGTCTTTTTTATTGTTTTAATTGTACAGCCCATTAATGGTTTGGCTTTTGTCTTTGATGGGATTTTTAAAGGCCTTGGCGAAATGAGTTATTTAAGAAATGTATTACTAGGAGCTACATTCTTAGGGTTTATACCTACTCTTTATTTATGTAACTTTTTTGATTTAAAGTTATACGGGATATGGATAGCATTTACGGTTTGGGCACTTTTTAGAGGAGTAGCACTCGTCATAAAGTTTAGAAATAAGTTCTTGCCCTTGATCTCTTAAAAAGGATAAATAAGGATAAATAATAATGGAGCATAGATAAGGATTAAGAAAATCCCTATTCGTAATCTGTTTTTTTCAAAAAACTCTTCTAACATCTTCTTCATATATTTTATGAACTATCTATACATATAAACGTGTTATATTTTAGATAATTACAATTAATTTTTACTAAGAAATAAATCATTTGATTGTATTAAGATTGTTTGTTAAACAATTTTAATACAGAGATCACCAGATGGGTGAATGATACCAGCCAAAATAATTATGTGTGGTATTTTAATCTTCAGTTGGTATTAGTTACTTTTACTATAAAAGTTACAACAATAATGATACCAAGATCTAACGGAAGTTTATATACTCATACCGAAAACAGCATTGCAACGATAGAATTTGGCCACCATGCCAGTAATTCTTTTCCATCAGAATTATTAGTAAGATTAACTAAAGCTTTTGATGAATTATCAGAAGATACATCTGTATCTGTAATCATTCTTAAGTCAGAAGGAGACCGGGCATTTTGTGCAGGAGCTTCTTTTGATGAACTAATGGCAATAACAAATCTGGAAGAAGGAAAACAATTCTTTTCTGGATTTGCGAATGTGATTAATGCAATGCGAAAATGTAAAAAACCAATCATAGGAAGAATACAAGGTAAAACTGTAGGAGGAGGAGTTGGGTTAGCGTCTGCTTGTGATTACTGCCTGGCTACAGAAGCAGCATCGATTAAATTAAGTGAATTAACAATTGGTATAGGCCCCTTTGTAATAGAACCGGCAGTATCAAGAAAAATAGGATTAGCAGCTTTTGAAACTCTTGCATGGGATGCGTCACAATGGAAAAATGCGTATTGGGCAAAAGAACAAGGATTGTATGCTCGCGTTTTTGGTACCACATCAGAATTAGATAAAGAAATACAATTATTTGCCGAAAAACTTGCTGGCTATAATCCAGAAGCAATACAACAAATGAAAAAAGTAAACTGGAAAGGAACAGAGCATTGGCAGGAACTTCTTATAGAAAGGGCGGCCATTTCTGGCGAATTGGTGCTTTCTGAATTTACTAAAAAAGCATTAGAAAAATTTAAAAAATAAAAGGGCTACGGTAATCCTCAATTTTGCCTTTGTTATTTTCTTTACATTACATCATTACAAATTTAAAACCTTTAATTATGTTAAAAAACATTTTAAACCGTAATGATGTTAAATCATTGAACAAAACAGAGCAATCAAGTATTAATGGAGGAAGCAGTTGTTTTCTCGCTTGTAGACAAGACTATATTAGTTGTCTAGGTAGTGGAGGTTCTAACTGTCTGGCAGATTATATTGCATGTAGATCTGCGTGTTAATACTTGTGCATTGTGATTTACTTTTTTAGATTGTATTTCACTTAGCATTACATGTC
This sequence comes from Aquimarina sp. Aq78, assembly GCF_900299525.1. Lineage (GTDB taxonomy): Bacteria > Bacteroidota > Bacteroidia > Flavobacteriales > Flavobacteriaceae > Aquimarina. Next base: position 351,247 of record NZ_OMKA01000026.1, read on the forward strand.
TCGTCCTAAAATAAGTCGAATTTATGTCAACTTATTTTAGGATGACTCATTTAATACCTTGTGTGTTTGCCTCTATGATGATCTTCTTTTATGTCTTTTGAGCGTGACCCAAAAGGTCGGGCTATTCGCTTTTACTCCTCGTACTTCCTTTCTGTCAGACTGTGGGGTAGCCGCTACTATCCCTCACGCAAAACACCAATAGAAAACAAACTTCAATTGAAAAGGGAAATTTGTTGTACCCCTATATTTTACCTAAATTACATGATTACAAATTAAAACCTATAACCATGTTAAAAAACATTTTAAATCGTAATGATGTTCAGTCATTAAACAAAACGGAGCAATCAAGTATTAATGGAGGAGCAAATAGTTGTTTGCGCGAATGCAGACAAGACTTTGTAGATTGTAGAGAAGATGGTCATTCTCATTGCGCAGCAAGTTTAGCTGCATGCAAATCTATGTGTTAATATAATGTATAGTGATTTATACCATTTACACTTTGAATTTATCACAATAAAACTCTCTTTTTCGCCTATGCTTCAAAATAAAAATTAACCGTAGCTATGGCTATGCTGAATTTTTCTTCTTTGCATAAACAAAAAATAGCTGATTTTCTTTTGTAGTAAATTCAAAGTACAACTGGTATTACTTTTTTAGATCGTATTTCATCTAGCAGTATTAGATTATAAAGCGGGTTTACCAGCTTTTATTAGTTTTTTATAAGAAAATACTCAAAATGACGTTGTTTTCTTATGTAGAACCTGGGTTATAAATTAAAAGTCTAAATAAATAATGGATATACTAAACTTTTTAGGAGGTAATGGATTGTTCCTGGTATTAGGAATTGTTTTGGTTGTGGTTTACTTTATAAATAAGAGAAAGAGACGATAATCTTCCGTAACTTTGCCAAAAATTACAAAGTAAACGATGAGTAAAATTCGTATCACGAAACAATTTTCTTTCGAAACCGGGCATGCTTTATATGGATATGATGGTAAATGTAGAAATGTTCATGGTCATAGCTATAAACTAAGTGTGACTGTAATTGGAACACCAATTACAGATACTTCGCATGTAAAATTAGGAATGGTGATTGATTTTGGAGACCTTAAAAGGATTGTAAAAGAAGATATTGAAGATGTTTTTGATCATGCAACAGTATTTAATAAAAACACACCACATATAGAACTGGCAAAAGAATTAAAAGATAGAGGACATAATGTAATTTTAGTAGATTATCAACCTACCAGTGAGAATATGGTAATTGATTTTGCTAAAAAGATTATCTCTCGATTGCCTGAAGACATTAAGCTACATTCTTTAAAACTTCAAGAAACTGAAACATCATTTGCAGAGTGGTATGCATCAGATAATGAATAGATCATTTAAATCTTAGGACCTTTTCTTACCTTTACCTTTTAAATTATACGTATGAACCTTCCTGAAGGGAAAAAAATATACTTTGCGAGTGATAATCACTTGGGGGCTCCAACATCAGAAAAAAGTTTTCCCAGAGAGCAAAAATTTGTAAAATGGTTGGATGAAGTTAAAAAAGATGCAGCTGCTATCTTTTTGTTAGGAGATCTTTTTGACTTTTGGTTCGAATATAAAACTGTGGTTCCCAAAGGATTTACCAGAACATTGGGGAAATTGGCAGAAATTACAGATTCTGGAATACCCGTGTATTATTTTGTAGGAAATCATGACCTGTGGATGAACGGATATTTTGAAGAAGAATTAAATATTCCCGTGTATCATAAGCCCCAGGAGTTTACTTTTAATGACACTACTTTTTTTATCGGCCATGGTGATGGTTTAGGCCCGGGAGATAAAGGGTATAAACGAATGAAAAAAGTGTTTACCAATCCTGTAGCAAAATGGTTTTTTAGATGGTTACATCCAGATCTTGGCGTAAAACTGGCACAGTACCTTTCGGTAAAAAATAAATTGATTTCGGGAGATGAAGATGTAACTTTTTTAGGAGAAGATAATGAGTGGTTGGTACAATATTGCAAAAGAAAACTGGAGAGCAAGCACAGGGATTATTTTGTATTTGGGCATAGACATCTTCCTATGGAAATACAATTAAATGAACAATCCCAATATATAAATCTAGGAGACTGGATTGCTCATTACACCTACGGTGTTTTTGACGGAAATGAACTTAAGTTAGTACACTACAACAACTAGATTTGTTTTCTTTTCTCAATGGTTTCTTCAGGAATTGTAATCCCAATCATTTTGGGAGCGGTTAATTTACTGTGATGATTAAAAAAGAGAATTGTATTGTCGAGTATAGCTTCAATCAAGTAATAGCCCCCGTTGAAATATGCATTTTTTACTCGTGCTTTTATCATAGAACTAGGATTAACTTCTATCTCATGAGGATAGACCAGAATGGTATCCTGGCTATCAGATGCCGTAAATGAAGAAATCTTTATTTCGTTTACTTCTCCAAAAAGAGAAGCAATGTAATAATCGGTAGGATTTTGATATAAAGCGATCGTATCTTCTTGAGTTAAAATTTTACCCTGGCGAATAACAATGGTCTGATCTGCAAAAGAGAGAATATCGGTTTTGTCATGTGTAGCGGTGATACTTGTAATTTTATTACGTTTTAGATATCTAAATAGATTTCTTCTCAAAGAACTACGTCTGAAGTTATCAATATTTCCAAAAGGCTCATCAAGCAGTAATAATTCTGGTCTTTTGGCCAATGCTTTTGCCAGTGCTACTCTTTGTTTTTGGCCACCACTAAGGTTTTCGACTTTGGTATTGGCAAAATCAGTCATTTCTACAATGTCGAGTAACTCATCTACCCGCCCTTGTTTTAACTCTGGTTGAAAATTAGACAGATATTGGCCAATATTTTCTGAAACACTGCGGTAGGATTGTAGCTCAAAACCTTGTGAAAGGTATTTCATATTTTCTTCACCAGGTACAAGATTAAAAAGCGGCCCTAATATTTTAGTGCCATTCCAGGATAGTTCTCCTTCGTTTACTTGTAAAAGGCCATAAATGATTTTTAATAAAGTACTTTTTCCACAGCCACTAGCACCAATTAGGGCAATATGCTGCCCTTTTTGAATAGTAAAACTAACGTTTTTTAAAACAGGAAGCTGATCATACGCGAATGATATATTGTCTACTTTTAACATCACTCAAATATATTGAACTTTAACAAAAAAAATCCGCTTCTTTTCAGAAAACGGATTTTTTATTTTTTTAAGTTAAAAATATTACCCTTTTACTTCGTCGGTAACTTTTTCTGGTAATACTTCATATCCCATATTATAGAGTGTAAAACCAAAAATATCGGCATATTGCTCGATAGTTTTGCTTACCGGTGTTCCTGCACCATGACCGGCTTTGGTTTCAATTCTAATCAATGTAGGATTATCCCCTGATTGTTTTGCTTGTAGCTGTGCGGCAAACTTAAACGAGTGTGCTGGTACAACACGGTCATCATGATCTCCTGTAGTAACCAGAGTAGCAGGATACTGTACATTTGCTTTTACATTATGTACAGGAGAATATCCTTTTATATAGTCAAACATTTCCTTACTTTCTTCTGATGTACCATAGTCATAGGCCCATCCTGCTCCTGCAGTAAAAGTATGATAACGCAACATGTCTAAAACACCAACAGCTGGCAATGCTACTTTCATAAGATCTGGTCGTTGTGTCATCGTAGCACCAACAAGTAATCCTCCATTAGACCCACCGCGAATAGCTAAATAATCACTAGATGTATATTTGTTTTCTATAAGATATTCTGCTGCAGCGATAAAGTCATCAAATACATTTTGTTTCTGCAATTTTGTTCCGGCAACGTGCCATTTTTTACCATACTCACCACCACCTCTTAGGTTAGGTACAGCATATACTCCACCTTGCTCCATCCATACCGCATTAGCAATACTAAACGTTGGAGTAAGACTAATATTAAACCCTCCGTAACCATATAAGATGGTTGGATTTTTACCATTAAGCTCCATGCCTTTTTTGTAGGTAATAATCATCGGTATTTTTGTACCATCCTTAGAAGTATAAAAAACCTGCTTGCTTTCGTAATTTTCTGGATTGAAATCGATTTTTGGTTTGCGATATAATTCTGAAGTACCTTCGGCAATATTGTACTTATAAATACTATTAGGTGTTTTATAGTTGGTGAAGGAGTAATACAATTCTTTTTCTTCCTTTTTAGTACCAAATCCATTTGCGCTTCCTACTCCGGGTAATTCTACTTCACGAATCAATTTACCGTCATAATCATATTGCATTACTTTAGAAACTGCATCCACCATATATTCTGCAAAGAAGTATCCTCCTCCTGAATTTGGGCTTAATACATTTTCAGTTTCAGGAATAAAATCTTTCCAGTTCTCTGGGGTTGGATTAGAGGCATCTACCGTTACAATTTTCTGGTTGGGAGCATTTAGATTGGTAACAAGATATAGCTTAGACCCCACATTTTCTATAATATAAGTATCACTATCTGTAGTACCCATAATAGTAATAAGTTTACTATTTGGCTTTGTAAGATCTTTGATAAATAACTTATTTCCTGATGTAGAAACACTGGCAGAAATAATAAGATACTGGTCATCCTCTGTAACATTTGCACCAATATATCGGTGTTTTTCTTCTGGTGTACCTCCAAAAATTAAGGCATCATCTTTTTGAGAAGTACCCAGAGTATGGTAGTATACCTTATGTTGATCTGTTTTGGCAGAAAGCTCACTTCCTTCTGGCTTATCGTAGCTAGAGTAGTAAAAGCCTTCGTTACCTTTCCAGGATATTCCAGAAAACTTAACATCAACAATAGTATCTTCTATGATCTCTTTGGTTTCAGCATTTTTAACAATTACTTTACGCCAGTCACTACCTCCTTCAGAAATAGAATAAGCTACAAGCTTTCCGTTTTTAGAAAAAGATACTCCTCCTAAAGATGTTGTACCATCTTTACTAAAGGTATTAGGATTGAGAAAAACTTCGGGCTCATCACCTTCATTCTTAAAACGATAGAGAACATATTGATCTTGAAGTCCGTCATTCTTATAAAAGTAGCTATAATCTCCTTCTTTAGACGGAGAGCTAATTTTTTCATAGTTCCAAAGGTCGGATAGCCGTTTTTTTAGATCTTTTCTAAAAGGGATATTTTCTAAATATCCAAAAGTAGTTTTGTTTTGTGTAGCAACCCAGTCTTCGGTTTCTTTGCTACGATCATCTTCTAACCAACGATATGGATCTTCTACTTGAGTACCAAAATACGTATCTACTGTATCAACTGTTTTAGTTTCAGGGTAGTTCAATGCAATGGTAGTTTTAGAGGGTTCTTCTTTAGTTTCGTTTTTGCAAGCCATCATCATTGTAATGATGGATAATACAAGGAGTGCTTTTTTCATGATGTAATGCGTTAATATGATTCACAAATCTATCAAAAGATGTGGCTATAAATGCTAAAGAAAATATAAAAAAGACTGCTCCGCAATTAACCTGTAAAGAAAGTAAGGTTTCTACCATATTGCTTTGGGGTATAGCAGTATGTAGGATTAATATGCAGGAGCAGTCAGAATTTTCTGTAAGAAACGAAAAATTTTGGTCTTAGAAAAGTGTTTTATACTTGTCCCAATATTTAAATATTAAAAAAGCGTTTATAAGGAAGACTAATGCTCCGGGACCAATGTTGGCAGGATCTAATGTAGCATGGAATAAAATAATATTTACAGAAATAGGAGCTAATAATACTAGGGCAAAGGGGACTGCTTTATTTGTAAGAAGTAAAAGTCCGACAATCACTTCGATAATCCCTACTACCTTTAGTACATAACTATTGGCTAATGCGCCAAAAAAAATACCAGCATCGGGATTGGCAAATTCAAAAGCAGGCATGAATTCAAAAAATTTATTACTTCCAAAAACGACCAACATCGCTCCCAGTAGTATTCTTAAGGTTAAAACCAATTTATTCATTTTTATATTTTTAAGGGATTAAATTGCTGTATTAGAGGGAGAAATGTTAAAAACCTTACAAATGTCAAGGAAAACCAGAGTTAAAAAAATACCTTTCGAGATTATAAGTATTCTATATTGATTTGTCTCTTAATTATAAGTGACTTCAATTGTTTTTATGTAGCTAATCTATTTAATCTGAAAATCAATGAAACTAATGAACTTGCTAAAAATCAACTTTTTGGTTTGTATATTCTCTGTTTTTTCTGCTACTGCGCAGGATTATTTTTTTAAAGACAAAGCACCTTTTAACACAGAAATCCCTTCACCCGAAGAATTTCTTGGATATCCTATTGGACAACAACATACTCGCCATGATCAAATTGTAGCATATCTTACTAAACTTGCAGAAGTTTCTGATCGGGCAACGATTGCTAGCTATGGAAAAACTCATGAAAACAGAAAATTAGTAATACTTACCGTTTCTACTCCAGAAAACCTAAATAAGCTTTCTGTATTAAAGCAGCAACATTTAGCATTTACCGATCCTTCTGAGACGCCTACTAACTATGATGCAGTACCAATTTTCGTTCAATTAGGATATAATGTACATGGTAACGAACCTTCTAGTTCAGAAGCTGCTATGTTAACAGCATATACGTTGGTGGCATCTACTAGCGCAGAAGTAAAAAATTATATAGAAAATGCTGTAATCTTTATTGATCCGACAATTAACCCAGATGGACGTGACAGACATACGCAATGGGCTAACCAATATAGAGGAACCCCTTTGGTGAGTGATAATTATGATGCAGAGCATAACGAAATGTGGCCTGGGGGACGTACAAATCACTATTGGTTTGATCTTAATCGTGATTGGTTGCTAGGTATTAATCCAGAGAGTCGAGGAAAGCTAAAATGGTATCATGAGTGGTATCCTAATGTAGTGACCGATTTTCATGAAATGGGAACGAATAGTACCTATTTTTTTGAACCCATGAAACCCATTGGTTCTCAGGATCCTATTATGCCCAAAGAGAATTATGAGGATCTAAATAATTTATTTGCACCGTATTTTTCTAAAGCTCTGGATAATATTGGATCATTTTATTTTACCAAAGAAGCTTTTGATGGCACCTATCCTGGATATGGTTCTTCGTATCCTGATTTACAAGGAGCATTAGCACTATTGTTTGAGCAAGCTAGCTCTCGCGGGCATTTACAGGATACAGAGTATGGAACCATATCGTTTCCATTTACGATTCGTAATCAGTATATATCTAGTATTGCTACTGTTAAAGCTGCGGTTGATAATAAGAGCAAACTACGTAAATACCAACAAGACTTTTTTAAATCAGCAGTTAGCAATACGTTCAAAAAAGGAAATGATGCATATGAGTTCGGAGATGCATATGATCATAATAGAAATAAAGCTTTTATCGATAAACTATTACTTCATCATATAAAGGTTTATAAAAAGGGGACACGTTTTGTAGTGCCTGTAAAGCAGCCTCAACAGCGTATGGTACAAACGATTTTTGAAACCTACAATAAGTATCGGGATAGTGTATTTTATGATGCTTCGGCTTGGAGTATAGCCAATTTTTATAATATGAAATATAAAGGCATAAAATCTGCCGACACTAGTGAAGAAATTCTATCTACAGATGGATTGATAAATGTTTCAAAAGCACCAAAGTCAGACTATGCATATATCATGGATTGGGATGATTATAATGCTCCGGCAGCTTTATATTTTATGCAATCTAAAGGATTAAAAGTAGCCTCGGCATTTAAACCTTTTAGTAGTATAACTTCAGAAGGAAATAAAAGCTTTAATTATGGTAGTGTGATGGTACCAGTAAGTAAGCAGAAGAAAACCAATGACGAGGTGTATGCAATCATTAAGGAAGCACAGGATAAGTATGATGTACCCATATATTCTGTCGATTCTGGTTTTAGTGTATCAGGAATTGATTTAGGAAGCAGAAATTTTCAGAAGTTGGATATACCAAAAGCATTATTACTGGTTGGTGAAGGCGTTAGTTCTTATGAAGCAGGAGAGGTATGGCATTTGTTGGATACACGAGTGCATATGCCTATAACAAAATTACAAATGAGTGATTTTGGCAATGTACCTCTAAAGAAGTATAATATGTTGGTTATGGTTTCGGGAAGATATAATACATTAGATTCTCTTCGTCAGAAAAAAATAAAAGATTGGGTATCACAAGGAAATACCTTAATTACTATTGCAAGGGCTTCAAAATGGGCGATTGATAAGAAAATTGTAAAAGAGAAACTTATCAAAAAACCAAAGGATACGACAAAGAATAAAGTAATACAACGATTACCATATGTAGATGCAGGGGAGAATATTGGTCGCGAACGTTTGGGAGGCGCTATTTTTGAAGTTGATCTGGATATCACTCATCCTTTAGGTTTTGGGTATCGTGATACTTCTCTTCCGATATATAAAAATAATGAAGTGTTTATTGCACCCAGTAAAAACCCATATTCTACGATTGCAAAATATACAGAAAACGCGCATATTGATGGTTATATTTCTGCCGATAATTATGAAAATTACTTAAAACCTTCGGCTTCACTAGTTGTAAGTAAATTAGGTAGTGGTCGTGTAATTCTATTTGCAGATAACCCTAATTTTAGAGGTTCATGGTACGGAACTAATCGTTTATTTTTGAATGCATTGTTTTTAGGAAATCATATATCTGTGCCTAAAGTAAGAGAATGACGAAATTATCATAATAAACTAAAAAAACCCTTGCTTATATTAAGAAAGCAAGGGGTTTTTAATAATATTGTTAGGAAAGATTAACCTATAAGTTCGTTTTCCACCAGGTATTCTCCGATTTGTACTGCGTTAGTAGCAGCTCCTTTACGTAGATTATCTGATACTATCCACATATTCAAAGCATTTTCTCTAGAGTGATCTCTTCTAATTCTACCAACAAAAACATCGTTTTTACCTTCGGCATAGATTGGCATAGGATACGTATTTGTATCAGGATTGTCCTGCACAGTAACTCCAGATGTTTCGTTTAGAAGTTGTCGTATTTCATTTTCATTGAAATCACTATCAAATTCGAGATTTACACTCTCACTATGCCCACCAACTACAGGAATACGAATTGCTGTTGCTGTTACTGCGATAGTACGGTCATCAAGAATTTTTTGGGTTTCGTTTACCAACTTCATCTCTTCTTTGGTATATCCGTTTTCCTGAAACACATCACAGTGTGGAATAGCATTACGGTGAATAGGGTATGGATATGCCATTTCTCCTTTTTCACCTGCATATTCATTTTCTAATTGTTGTACTGCTTTTACTCCGGTACCTGTTATAGATTGGTACGTAGAAATCACAGCACGATTTATTTTATATTTATCGTGTAATGGGCCTAAAGCCATAACCAATTGTATAGTAGAACAATTAGGGTTGGCAATAATTTTATCTTCTTTGGTCAATGATTTAGCATTGATTTCTGGAACGACTAATTTCTTTGTAGGATCCATTCTCCAGGCAGATGAGTTGTCAATAACAGTTATTCCTGCTTCTGCAAATTTTGGGGCCCATTCTTGAGAAGTACTTCCTCCGGCAGAGAATAAGGCAACATCCGGTTTCATTTCTATGGCAGTAGCAAGTCCTACTACAGAAAACTCCTTACCTTTATATGAAATTTGTTTCCCAATAGATCGTTCAGACGCTACGGGAATTAATTCTGTTACCGGAAAATTTCTTTCTTCTAATACTTTTAACATTACGGTTCCTACCAGACCGGTAGCACCTACTACAGCTACTTTCATCAGTTTATATTTGTTTTCATTTTCGCATAGCGAAAGTCATACACCTTTTAATTTCATACAAATTTGAGGAATATTTCCTAGACGGCAAGCGTTTATGTTTAAAATATAAAAATTTGTATAATATGTATATTATATAACATTATGTAAAAAAGAACCGCCCTAAATTTGGGCGGTTTAGTGTTAGAATATGTAGTATAGCGGTAGCTATAGATAATTCGTTATACTATTGGAGTTTTATTTTTTTAATAAATCTCGTATTTCGGTTAATAATTCTTCTTGAGTTGGTCCCGCTGGTGCTGCAGGAGCTTCTTCTTCTTTCTTTTTAGATTTTTCATATGCTTTAAGTACCATAAAGATAAATAAACCTACAATAATAAAATTAATTATTGCTTGTATCAGGTTACCATAGGTCATAACGGCAGCTCCCGCTTCTTTAGCAGCTGCAAGAGTAGCATACTCTCCACCATCAAGAGCAATAAATTTTTGAGTAAAATCTGTTCCTCCTGTTATTACGCCAACGACAGGCATTATAATATCTGCTACAGCAGAGCCGACAATTTTATTAAATGCACCTCCGATTACAACAGCGGTGGCTAGTGCAACAATGTCTCCTTTTAGTAAGAAAGATTTAAAATCCTTAAAAAACCCCATAATTAATTTTATTTAGATAGTTAGTAATGTACTAATTTAACAAAAAATTAAAATAATTATAAAAGTGACCCTGTCTAATACGTTTAGATTTTCGTTAAAAATCAATTATCGTCGACAACAACACGTTTTACTCTGGGAGAAATTGCAGTAAGTAGTTCATAAGAGATTGTTCCCGAATTTTCGGCTACTATAGCTGCACTCGAATCTGCATCAAAAATAACCACTTCATCTCCTTCTTTACAATCAATATTGGTAACGTCTACCATAATCATATCCATACATACATTACCAATAATATAGGCTTTTTTATTATGTATGGTTACAAATCCTTTTTTATTTCCATATTGTCTGCTAATCCCATCGGCATGCCCAATAGGTATGGTAGCAGTTTTTGTAAATTCTGAAGCAATAAATGCCCTGTTATACCCTAATGATTCTCCCGGTTCTAAGGTGTGAATTTGCGAGATTACCGATTTTAATCCCGCTACAGGCTTTAGTGCAGTATCATATTTTGCATCATTTCCGTATCCATACAGTCCTATGCCGGCTCGTACCATACCAAAATGTGCTTCGGGATAATTAAGAATCCCAGAGGTATTAGATTGATGAAATATAGGAGTGTACCCTAGCTTATCGATCATATTACGAGTAATCTTTTTAAAAGAATCGATCTGTTGTATTGTAAAATCTCTTTCTGAAGCATCTTCACTAGCCGCCAGGTGAGAAAGAAGAGCAACTACTTTAATAGCTTCTGTAGTATTGAGATTTTCAATAATATGGTCAACATCATTTTCCCAAAAACCAATTCTGTTTAATCCAGTATTAAATTTAATATGAACCGGATACTCTTTTTGACCCAAAGCAGTAGCTGTTGCTATAAATGTTTTGAGCACTCTGGAGCTATATAGACTAGGCTCTAATTGGTATTCGATTAATTTTTGAAAATTCACGGGCTGCGGATGCAATACCAAAATAGGAGTTTTTATCCCCGATTCTCGAAGTGTAATACCTTCTGATACATAAGCAACGGCAAAATAATCGGCTCCTATTTTTTCTAAGTGTTTTGCAATTACAGAAGCATCACTACCATATCCCGAAGCTTTTACTACTGCTAAGATTTTGACATTGGAGTTAACCTTGCTTTTTAAATAATTAAAATTATGAGTAAGATGAGCCAGGTTGATTTGCAAAACAGTTTCTTTTACACTACTCATCAGTTTTTTCAGTTTTTTTGGATATTTCTTTAGGGTCTTTAACCTCCATTTGATTTACTTTTTCTTTGAGCATGGCTTTATAATATGCAGCTCGACTTAAAGGTTCATACTCATCTGTTTCTCCTAATAAAACCAAATCATCTTTTGCAGATTTTCTATAGCTAAATTGAGCGAGATTTCCTGTTCTGGTGCAAACAGCATGCACTTTGGTAACATATTCTGCTGTAGCCATTAATGCTGGCATGGGTCCAAAAGGATTTCCTTTAAAATCCATATCTAATCCAGCAACGATAACACGAATTCCTTTATTAGCTAAATCATTGCAGACCGCTACAATTTCATCATCAAAGAATTGCGCTTCATCAATTCCAACAACATCACAAGTATCAGCAAGAATTCTAATATTAGCTGCTGCAGGAACAGGGGTAGAACGAATTTCATTAGCGTCATGAGAGACTACCATTTCATCGTTATACCTAACATCAATTGCAGGTTTAAAAATTTCAACATTTTGTTTGGCAAATTGCGCGCGTTTTAATCTACGAATCAATTCTTCGGTTTTACCCGAAAACATAGAACCACAGATTACTTCTATCCACCCAAATTGCTCTTTATGATTTACCGTATTTTCGAGAAACATTTTGTATTTTTCAGCATCAATTAAAGAAATCCCTTCTCCTTACTCTAAAGATGAGGTAAATTTATTAAAAAACAAAAAGCAGTATTGTAAACGAATAAGAAAGTTATGAAGAAGAAATTGGAAGCGGAACTTATAAGTATTGCCCATAGAATATTACAACTTAAAGATAAGACTACCTTATCACAGTTACAGGAAGAAGCCCGCGAACTATATGAGAAGTTAACTATTCTTAATTTTTCTGAGTCTCATTTTGCAGGGCCACAGCCTACTATTGGTCAGATTAAAGAAGCTCTGGATACTAATGAACCAGATGCCCCTGATACATCAAATGAACCAGATGAATTAAAAAAAGTAGAGCAAAAAATCAAAGCGATTATTGATCCCAAACCAATTTCTGACAAAAAGGAAGAATCTGTTCCCGAACAATTTTCTTTGCCAAAGAGTGATCAGGAGCAAAAAACAGATAATATCGCTGCTATAGAAAATAAACCCGAAATTATTATCGAAGAAATTAATGCAAGGGTTACTGAGGATCTTTTTGTGCCAGCAAATACTAAAGTGGTAGAAGAAGCTGTTTCTTTTTCAGATTCGATTCCACCTCAATCATCATATGATAAAAACGACAAGGAAGATGTTACTCCAACTGCAGAGGATATATCTTCTTTACAGAACACAGAGGTTAATGATCGACCTAAATCTCTTAATGATCAATTAAGAAAAGAAATTCATATTGGACTTAATGATCGATTAGCATTTATAAAATACCTTTTCGGGGGGAGTGCTCCTGATTATAATCGTGTATTATCCCAATTAAATACATTAAGAGAGAAAAGTGAAGCAGAAGAATTTATCACAACTATGATAAAGCCGGATTATCAAAATTGGGAAGGTAAAGAAGAATATGAGGAGCGTTTTATGGATGTTGTTCTTAGTAAATTTGATCACTAAATACAGATTATGAAAATTATATATTGGATTGCCACGATTGCTTTATGCGCTATAATGCTGTACTCTGCTCAGATGTATTTTTTTAAAACTGAAATGGTAAAAGGTTTTTTTGAAAGTTTTAATTATCCAACATACATAGTAATTCCTTTGGCAGTGGCTAAAGTATTAGGAATAACAGCTATTCTAACAAATAAAATAAAATGGCTCAAAGAGTGGGCATATGCCGGTTTTTTCTTTGATTTGGTATTGGCTACTATGGCACATCATAATGCGGGACATCCAATAGGATTGTCAGTATATGCAATTTTAATCCTTATCGTTTCCTACACTATTGGTAAAAAAATAAGACCTTAATGTCAAAATTATACCTTGTACCTACACCGATTGGTAATCTTGATGATATGACTTTTAGAGCGATAAAAGTTCTTGAAGCGGCAGATTTGATATTAGCCGAAGATACTCGAACCAGCGGAAAATTATTGAAGCATTTTGAGATTACTACCCCCATGCAAAGTCACCATATGCATAATGAACATAAAATGGTGGATCGTATTATTCAAAAATTAAGTGCAGGAGAAACTATAGCATTAATAAGTGATGCAGGGACTCCCGCAATAAGCGACCCTGGTTTTTTACTCACCAGAGCATGTGTAGAGCAAGGGATAGCCGTAGAATGTCTTCCTGGAGCAACAGCTTTTGTTCCTGCTTTGGTTAATAGTGGTTTACCTAATGATAAATTTATCTTTGAAGGGTTTCTACCCGTAAAAAAAGGCAGACAAACCAGATTAAAACTTTTATCTGAAGAATCTAGAACGATGGTGTTTTATGAATCTCCTCACAAATTGATTAAGACATTAGGAGATTTTGCAACTTATTTTGGTGAAGATCGACAAGTTTCGGTATCACGTGAATTGAGTAAACTGCACGAAGAGACCATACGAGGAACCACAACAGAAGTCATAAATCATTTTGAAAATAAGCCTCCAAAAGGTGAAATTGTAATTATTGTAAAAGGTAAGAAATAGAAGACTTCAATTTTTAGACATAAAAATCGTTATATTATAACCCGGATTATGCATTAGAACTTCGTTATGAAGCTCTAAAATGTAATAAAATATAATGTTTCATCAAATTCAGCGTAGCACCGCTACGGTTAATTTGAGAAACATAACAAAGTGATATATTTTGAAGCAGTTTGGAGCTGTAGTAGATTTTCTAATGCATAATTCGGGTTTAAGTATAAAACTTTGAGTGCGTGAAAAACTACCCCTTGCTTTCTATAATAGGAATTAGCTTGCTTGTTTTTTTATTATGGCAACTACCTTATTTTGGGTTTATACAATATCCATTATTACTTTTAGGTACTTGGTTTCATGAAATGGGCCATGGCTTAACTGCAATATTGGTGGGAGGTAAGTTTATATACCTCGAAATATATGAAAACGGAGGAGGTGTAGCCTACTCCAATGTTTCGACCAGTTACTTACCCTTTAAAATCGCCAGAGGTATTACCGCTGCAGGAGGTTTATTAGGTCCGGCAATTTCGGGAGCCATACTTATAGCCTCGGCCAGAAATAGAATAAGCTCTAAAATTGCATTATGGTTACTAATTATAATAATGGTACTATCATTATGCTTATGGATTCATGAGTTACTGGCATTAATTATCCTAAGTGTTTTTGCTGCACTTCTCTTTTTTATCGCGATTCTTAGAGTAAGAAACCTCGAAGCTTTTACGCTCTTGTTTTTAGGAACTCAATGTGTGTTAAGTTCATACCTACAAATAGGATATCTGTTTACAAAACAATTCGAACGAGACGGGAAAATCCAATATTCTGATACGCAGATGATTGCAGCTCATCTATCTGGTGCCTATTGGATGTGGGCAGTATTGATTCTATTAATTACCATGTGTCTGCTGTATAAAAGCTATCGATATTACTTAAAAAAATAATCACTTTATACGCTGGTATAGATTATTGTTTTTTGTCATCCCAACCTTTCGACTTGGCTCAAGATAAACCAAAGGCTGAAATCCATTTTTTTGGATGGTACTAAATTCAGTGAATTTTACCCAAACCTATACAAAGTACAATCGAAGTGAGAACTCATTTTCACTATGTATTTTCCTAATAAAAAGCATATAAAAAATCGAAAAAATACTTGAAATTAAAATATGTGGTAAATACGTGTTTTTATGCGGTAATTACCTGTAAATCCCTTTTGAAGCAAAGTGTGCAGGTTTTTTTTGATTAACTTTAATACTAATTATTAACTTATAAATATATCATCCAATGGAAAACGTAATCACACAAGAAACCCCTCTAATTACAGAAAAAGTTTTTAAAGAATCTACCTCTTTATGGAGAAATGCAGATGTACTACAATTAACACATCATTTTCATAAACTAGATCCGGCTAAAGGGCAATATGAACGAGTATATTATTTTAGCATGAGCGATGATGATGTTGAGCGTTTTAATAATATACAAGAGATTAAGACTTTTACTATGTACATGGCTTTGAAACGTGGATATAAAGAAAAGTTTACCTTTTTTCCAATTTTTGAGATTGTTGATATAGAAGGTGACAAGCAGTACTTTGGTCTGGAAGCTTATCAAAAACCAAGAATCAAGGCATCACAAAATAAAGAAGACGAACTGGGATCCGAGATTGTGCCTTTAACCTTTAAGCAAATGATTCACGATAATTGGGAAGAGGTAGATATGAGTCTGGTTGATGATTTGTTTACAGTAAAAACGAAGAAAAAGCCAATGGAAAGAGTAATTTTTTACAAGGTTACTGCAGATTTGATCAATCCCTTCTTGGCTAATGGCATTGAAGCAATAAAGTTTTATCCTGGATTAGATATGAACAAGTTTCAATATAAGGATATGATATCTTTTACTCCTGTTATTGGGATTACACCCAAGGAGCCGATTGAAAATATAATGCAACGAGCTGGTATCATCGAATCTAATGATAATGAGGTGTTTATTGAATATTCAAGACCGTGTCCACCTACTTGTACAGGAGAATTATCTATCTAATTAGAAACTAATGAGTAAAGAACTTTTTGATAATTTAAGTTTGATTTCATCTTTTATAGTGATCATCCCTTTATTTTTATCTATTTATAAATTCAAATCATTAAATAAAATACAGGTAAAATTAGTATATCTATTATTAATAGTATTAATAGTAGAAGTTATTTCTAATATGTTTTGGTATAAAAAAATAAATAATTTACCATTATATCATTTTTTTACTGTAGTTCAGTTTTTATTGATTGTTAATATTTATAGAAGAGCGTTATCACAAACATTTTCAAAATATTTCTTTACTGCTTTAAGCACTGGATTTACGGGATTTGCTATCATCAATATTATATACTTTCAAGATTTTTTTACTTTTAATTCTAATGCAACGACACTTATGGCAGCGATAATTATTTTTTTGTCTCTAAGTTATTTTTATGCATTGCTTAAAGAGGTAAAATATAGTGCCCTGGAAACGAATCCTATGTTTTGGATCAATTCAGGGTTCTTGATTTATTTTTCTAGCAATTTAATCTTGTTTTTTATGAATAACACATTGTTTAAAGGGGTTACTGAAGCTAGTCATATTCTTTGGGGGCTACATGCTGCCATAAATATTGTATTAACTATTTTTTATACGGTTGCAATATGGGTGAAACCCAAAAAAGAGACTAATGAAAATAGTGATTTTTGATCAAATGATTTTGGTCTGAAGTGCTGGTTTTACTGTTTTTTTGAGCTATATTTATGTAAACTTTTAAAACCTAAAATCATGAAAACAATTCGTTTATTATTTTTAACCCCACTGAACTCATTCGTTGTCAGACAGCAAGAAGGACCTCCAGATAATAGTGAGCAAAAAAATCCAATACTTAATTGGAAAATAGTAAATCCAGAAGTCATGCTGTTTGGTTTTTATTAGAATTAAACTAAAACAGGATTGTTTTTTATGAGTTTATAAATCTTGTATACTACTGATAGACTAGTCTGGAAAAGATAATTAATTAGATAGTAAAGCGCTATATTTTATACTATTTGTTTTATGGGTGAACCCGAAGAAGCCGTTGCGTTAAAGGTTATAATTATCGGTATGGTGGTGATTTTTTTACTATCATTATCAGTAATTATATTTTTTATTCTTTATCAACGCAGGTTGTTGGCGCAACAGCAGAAACATCAAAAAATAGAATCTGATTATCAGAAAGAACTACTAAAAACCTCGATTATTAGTCAGGAAGAAGAAAGGAGTAGGATTGCCAAAGAATTACATGATGATGTGGGGGCTATGCTAACCACTACCAAATTGTATTTTGGGCAAATTACACCAGAATTGCCTCCAGAAGAGCTTATAGGCATTGCTAAAAAAATGAGCTCTTTTTTCGATGATATGATACAAAGTGTACGTAGTATTTCTCAAGATCTAAGACCTGTAGTTCTAGAAAAATTAGGACTTATAGAAGCAATACAAAGCTTGGTGCAAACCATAAATGATTCAGGAAAAATTAGTGTGCATTTTAAAAATAACACTATAAAAACGATTGCCAAATCAAAAGAACTTAACCTGTATAGAATCATTCAGGAATTAATTACGAATACGCTTAAACATGCAGAGGCTTCTGCAATACGTGTTGAGTTAAAAAATGAAAAAAGTTCGTTAATTATACTTTATGAAGATGATGGGAAAGGTTTGGAACAAAAAAACCTTTTACATAAAAAAGGGCTAGGGCTCAAAAATATAGAAAGTAGATTGTCGGTACTTTCTGGAAATATACATTTTTTAAAAAAGAGCTCTGGTATGAAAGTGAAAATTGCAATACCAGTTTGATCATAAAAACAGTAAAAAAAACCCCTAAGTAAGTAAAAAGAAGCACTAACAATTTTAATCACAATTAATCATGGAGACTATAAAACTAGGACTGATTGATGATCATAACTTATTTCGTGAAGGTATAAAGTCACTGTTAAAAAGAATGGCCAATATTACATTGGTATTAGAAGCGGTGAGTGGTAAAGACCTGTTAGCACAGTTGAATAATGTGGTTCCGGATGTAATCCTTTTGGATTTAGAGATGGGAGAGATGAATGGTGTGGATACAACTCTAAAATTACAAGAATTGTATCCTGATCTAAAAATTATTATTCTAACAATGCATACAGAAGAAAGAATGATCTCTTATTTGATGGAAGCGGGAGCTAATGGATATCTACTAAAAGATACCACCCAACATGAGTTAGAAATAGCAATACGATCTACATACGAAAAAGGATTTTATTTTAATTCTTTTGTATCAGAAGCGTTATTAAAAGGGTTGAAGCATAAAACTTCTAAACCCCCTGCTATACGAAAAGATTATCACCTTACTTCTAGAGAATTAGAAGTGTTAGAAGGGATTACTCAAGAGTTTACAACTGCAGAAATTGCAGAGCAACTTTTTCTAAGTGTAAGAACAATTGAAGGACATCGAAAAAATTTAATGGGTAAATTAGGCGTGAAAAATACGGCTGGTTTAGTTATTAAAGCAGTTAAAGAGAAGATCATTTCTGTTTAAACCCGGATTATGCATTAGTTGGAAGATGGAATAAATTTTCTAATGCATAAAGCGGATTAAATCATTTTGGAAAGTAAAAATAAACCTGTCGGGATTTTAAAATCCCGACAGGTTTCTAATACGAAAATTCTATTATAATCTTTAGTTTCAGAAAATACTAAATATGCTTTCCTTTCTCCCAACCGTGTTTTCCTAGGTATTTTTCGCCAGATTCAATAGCTCCTTCCTCAACCATTGTGCCCATAGAATCATTCCAGCGATTTAGATATCCAAATAAAGAAATCACTCCTAACATTTCTACAATTTCTCCTTCATTCCAGTATTTATATAATTCTTCTTTAATGGTATCATCTACAGCATTAGGAACCATCGATGCAGCAAGCGAAAAATCGAGTGCTGCACGTTCTGCATCACTAAAAGCGGCATGCGTTTTATACTCCCATATATTATCTAATTGCTCTTGCTCTGCTCCATATCGTTCGGCTGCACGAATAGCATGTGCCTGGCAATATCTACATCCTGTAGCATTACTGCTTACCCAAGCAATCATACGTTTTAATGCAGAAGTTACTTTACCTTCATTTGCCATTACGGCTTTATTAAGGTTGATAAATGCTTTAGAAATAGCTGGTCTTCTTTGCATAGTAAGTACAGAATTAGGACAAAACCCTAAGGTTTCATTAAAAAATTCTGCTAATTCTCTGGTTTCTGGATCATGATCTGCCGATAATGGAGTAACTAATGCCATATTATGTATTTTTTTGAGTTTAAACGTATAATTTTAAGCAAAGCAAAATACAAAACTAATGTCAAATCAAGAGAGGTCAGGATGTTTTTTGTACTTTGGATTTTTTAATATAGGAATTTACCGCACGAATGAGATGGACACTACAACCAAAACCTGATGTTTCAACAATAGAAAATCTGGCAAAAACTCTTAATGTAGATGCAATAATTGCTTCGCTATTAGTGCAAAGAGGGATAACAACTTTTGATCAGGCCAAAAAATTCTTTAGACCGTCTTTAGAAGATATACACGATCCTTTTTTGATGAAAGATATGGATAAGGCAACTGCCAGAATCCAAAAAGCAATTGCTAATGGCGAAAACATAATGGTATATGGTGATTATGATGTAGATGGCACCACATCTGTGGCACTACTGTCTTCTTATTTAAAAACCTTATCCAATCAAATCGCTACATATATCCCTGATCGATATAATGAAGGATATGGGATATCGTATATGGGAATTGATTATGCTCATGATAATGATATTTCTCTTATTGTTGCTTTAGACTGTGGAATTAAAGCTATAGAAAAAGTAGCGTATGCCAAAGAAAAAGGAATCGATTTTATTATTTGTGATCACCATAGACCAGGAGATAAAATTCCTGATGCAGTTGCGGTTTTAGATCCAAAACGTAAAGATTGTGAATACCCATATAAAGAATTATGCGGTTGTGGAGTAGGGTTTAAATTGATACAGGGATTGGCAGTTCATCAAAATCAAACTATAGAAGATTTGTTTCCATATTTAGATCTGGTGGCTACTGCAATTGGGGCAGATATTGTGCCCATAACAGGTGAGAATCGTGTATTGGCATATTATGGCTTACAAGTTATTAATGCAAATCCCAGAATTGGATTTAGGGCAATGTTGTCTGAAGTAAAAAAAGAAACTTT
Source organism: Aquimarina sp. Aq78 (assembly GCF_900299525.1). GTDB lineage: Bacteria > Bacteroidota > Bacteroidia > Flavobacteriales > Flavobacteriaceae > Aquimarina. Next base: position 371,755 of record NZ_OMKA01000026.1, read on the forward strand.
AACGATAACAGATTTGGTCTTTATCATCGCACCCAGGATTAATGCAGCCGGAAGAATGAAACATGGATTACATGCTGTTAATTTGTTGACAGAAGAAAATATTGATATTGCATTACAATATGCCGCAGAAATAGAATTGTATAACAGCAATAGAAAAGAGGCTGATAAAAACATAACCCAGAAAGCGTTAGAACAGATACTTCAGAATAAAGAAGAGGATAGATATACTACTGTGGTGTATGAAGAAAATTGGCATAAAGGAGTGATAGGTATTGTGGCATCACGATTAACAGAGACGTATTATCGCCCGACTTTGGTTTTTACAAAAAGTGGTTCGAAATTAGCAGCTTCTGCACGATCTGTAAAGGGGTATGATGTATATAATGCATTAGAAGCTTGCTCAGAGCATATAGAACAGTTTGGAGGCCATAAGTATGCTGCAGGGTTAACATTAGACGAAAAGCAATATCTGCCGTTTAAGCAAAAATTTGAAGAAGTAGTATCTGCTACTATTGATAAAAAAATGCTTATTCCCGAAATATCTATTGATGGCTCTCTAGAACTAGATCAAATCACTCCTAAATTCTATCGTATTTTAAAACAATTCGCTCCATATGGCCCAGGAAACATGGCCCCGGTGTTTATGACAGAAGGATTAAATGATACCGGATACGGAAAATGTGTGGGAGCCGATGAGAAACATTTAAAATGTAGAGTACAAAAAAATGGAGTTGCTATTGGAACTATTGGCTTTAATCTTGGCCCCAAATATGATTTGATAACCGAAGGGCAACACTTTAAAGCTGCGTATACTATCGATGAAAATGAGTGGAACGGAGAAGTATCTCTTCAATTAAAGTTGAAAGATATAAATTAACTTATTTTTATTTAGATTTATTATAAATAGTTACTATTTTTGATTCAAATATGTATTCAGGATGAACGCTATAGATAAAATATACAGTAACGAATTAGGTATTTCTTTCTTTTGGAAACAAGAAAAACATATTTCAACGCCTAGAGTTCAGTTGGTATTTAGAGATATTGGATTTTTACTTACTTTAAATGAATTAAAGGATTTTTCTAATTCTTGTACTACTACTATTGAATCTCAATGCTGTAGTCAATGCAAAAATTCACAACAGTGTAAATCATTATTATTGAGAACTCCTTCTGATAAGATAGATTTAGCAGTAAGTAGAGAAGAGGTTCATCAAATCCAGGAACTAATCAAGGGTACTATTTTCAGGGTAGAGTTACAAGATTGGATAAGAAATCTATCTCTTAATTAATACCATTTAGGTTTTGATTTTACTGTGATAAAATGTTCTTTTTCACCTCATTTCAAAATTATAACTAGGCCGCAGCCCTATTCTTTTTTATATAAAAACTCAACAATTTTATACGTGATTTCTTTTGCTTTTGTTTCCTGCAAAAAATGTTTCTCGTCTATAAAATGAATATCTTCATTCTTAACCTTTAATGCATTAGCTGCACGAACTTGTTGTGGAGGCCATTGTAGCATTGTGTCATGTATCCCCCATATAACAGTAACTGGGATATTGATATTTTCAAAAACGGGTGAGTAGTCAGGTAATTCATTACAGGTTTGACTATAGAAATAATACATGGCATGTGTTTTACCTTCTAATAAGGGAGTTTTATATCCTTCTACATCAAGAGAATTTAAAACGTTTTCTTTAAGTCCCTGATTAAATAGATTTTTGAGTAAGGTATTGGTTGTAACTCCATTTCTATAACCCCACATCGCTGTTTTGGCAAGACCTCCTGGTTTCATACGTACAGGAGGGTAAAATCCATCATCATAAATAATAGTATTTAATACAATTAGTTTTTCAATTTTATCGGGCGCTTGTTTCAAAAGCTCCCAGGTCCATAGTCCACCAGCATCATGCATAACATGAGACCAGGTCTCGATCCCTAATGCTTGCATAAGTTCTAACAAGCGTTTGGCATGATTTTCTGCATTGTAGATTTCAAAACCTTCGGGAGAATCACTAGAACCATACCCCAGCATATCAGGTACAATCACTCTAAATCCATTTGCAACCAAAGGGTCAATCATTTTACGATATAACCATCCCGAAGTAGGTACGCCGTGTAATAATACAATTGCAGGCCCTTTTCCTTTATCTATATATTTGATTAAACCATCATCTGTAGGATATAATCTTTGATCAGATCTAAAATCTTCATAGGTGATTTGATTTTTCCTGATTTTGGTATTCTCGTATGGTTTACAGGAAAAGAGCAATACCCCTATTAGGGTAAGCACAAAAAAATTCTTCATGGTAAATGATTTATGAACTGGCAATTTACTTAAAATCATTTTTGTATGCTATATGCGGTTGAAAATTTAATAGCACTATGATTAAAACCAGATTTTTTTATTCCTTAGTTAAGAGACTTGTTTGATTATTATTTCATTTCCGTTAAAGCTAAAAGAATCACCAGTGGTTTTTCCTAATAGTAATTTACCAATAGGAGAATTAGCAGCTATGGCAAAATAGGATTTATCGTCTATAGAGAGTTTGCCAACAGAGATACTAATAAAATAATAACCTTGTGTGGTAATCACCAGACTACCTAAATGAATATGTTCTGAAGGAGAAATGTTAATTTTAGCTAAGACTTCTTGCAATTTTTGTACTTCGGCTAATTGTTTTCCTGCTTTTTCACGTTCTAACTGTAACATTGCTCGCCCGGTTTCATGTTTATCTCCAGCAGTACTTTTGGTTTCAGAAGTTAAAGATTCTTGAATACCAGTAATAGTATTTTGAATTCTTTGTAATCTTTGATCTACATAATTTTGGCATTGATGAAGTATTTCTTCTTTGATTTTTTGTGAATCCATATTGCTATTTCTTATCAAATACTAAAGTACCGTAATTACGCATTTGTATCATAATCCATTTTTTTCTTTTTTGGGTATATGCAGAAGGTGGATTAGCCAAAAAACGTATGGGATTAGGAAGTATTGCTGCAATAGCTGTAGCTTCATCCTTATTAAGTGCAATTGCAGAGGTGTTAAACCAAAATTGGGCAGCAGCTTCGGCTCCATAGATCCCATCTCCCATTTCTATACTGTTCAGATAAATTTCGAGAATACGTTCTTTACTCCAGAAAGTCTCTATCAAAAATGTAAAATAGGTTTCAAATCCTTTTCGTATCCAGCTGCGATGTGGCCACAAAAAAACATTTTTAGCTGTTTGTTGAGAAATCGTACTTGCACCTCGCAATCGTTTACCTGATTTATATTCTGCCATTGCTTTTTCGATAGCTTCTTTGTCAAAGCCATTATGGTTAATAAATCGTTGATCTTCACTGCAAATAACTGCTAGTTGTAGGTTCTTAGAAATCTTGGATAATGGTACCCATTGATGGCGAATGGTATATTTATTTTTAGATTGTAATTTTCGAATTCCCATTAACGGGGTAGCAGGAACATTAACCCATGTATATATGAGTACCCACAGCACACTTAGTATGATAAATGCGATGCAGCTTTTAAGTATAAAACGGAAGTATTTTTTCATAATTCAACAGGAATCGACTTATAAAAGATCAGCTAATTCTGCACCTACCAAACTTCCTATTGCAACTCCCATTCCGCCCTGGCGTACACCACAAAATACGTTTTGAGATAATTGTTTAACGATAGATTGTTTTTGATTTCCTACACCCATAATTCCGCTCCAGCGATGATTGATTTCAAAATTAATATCGGGTAAGATGACATCTCGTAAAATTTCTTCTAATTTTTGTTGTACCAATTCAGTTTGAGCTAAATCTGTAGTTTCTTCAGCTTTAAAATCTAGATTTCGACCTCCTCCAAATAGGATTCTGTTATCAATATTTCTAAAATAATAATATCCTTTATCTAGATGAAATGTTCCTTTAATATGTAAATTATCTATGGGTTGGGTAATCAAAACCTGAGCACGAGCGGGTTTTACTTCCTCAATTCCTAATTGAGAAGCAAAGCCATTTGTAGCAATCAATACTTTATGTGTAGAGAACGTAAACTGATCGGTTTTTATTTTAACAGCAGTGTTGTCATCATCAAAAGTTTCAACTGTGCAATTGTTTAGAATCTTAATGCCAGAATTTCGAACTTTTTTTAGTAATGCTTCCATCATTTTTCCGGTATCGATTTGACCTTCAAATTGATTAATGATGTATTGAGGCTGGATATTTTCAAAATTAAAAATATTATCACTTGTGCTAAAAACATCATCTTTAAAAATTGGTTTCAATAAGGTGTTTATTTGCTCTCTTTTTGAAAAACAATCTTCATAAAGAGCTTGATCATTTTTGGTAAAAAGTTCATATCCTCCGTTTTGAAAATAGCCAATAGTCTGATCTCCCAGATGTTTTCTCAATAGTTGAAGCCCATTGTGTCTTTTTTTAACAAGCTGTAGTACTTCTTCTTCACTGTGCGAGTTTAGGTCGTCCAGAATTTCAGAGAGGCTTCCAAAACAAGCAAAGCCTGCATTCTTGGTACTAGCACCATTAGGTAATATACCACGCTCCAGAATAAGAATTTTGGCTTTCGGAAAATTGTTTTGCAACCTTAATGCGCAAGTAAGCCCTACAATACCGCTTCCGATAATAGTGAAATCAATATTAGATAACCAAGTTTTATGTTCCCAATAGCTAAAATTCAAAGTACAACAGGTGTTATTTGTTAGAAAAACAAATATAGTCGTTCCTAAAGAGATTTTACGATTTCTTGTGTAGTTACAATAGTAGAAAATTCGTTTTTTAAGAAAGGGTTTTTAAAAGTGATTAGGGGGTAGAATCTTGTTATTTTGAAAATGCAATTTTTGATAGTAAGTAAAAGGTATAAAAAAAGCCTCATTGCTGAGGCTTAATTGGTTGTTATTCAGTTGGGTCTTCCATTTCAAAATCTTCCATAAACTTAGTGGTATAATTTCCAGCTATATATTCTGGATGATCCATAAGTTGTCTATGAAAAGGAACGGTAGTTTTTATACCTTCCACAACGAATTCGTCTAATGCTCTTTTCATTTTATTAATTGCCTCTTCACGCGTTTGTGCAGTAGTTATTAACTTGGCAATCATAGAATCATAGTTAGGCGGAATAATATACCCACTATATACGTGAGTATCTACTCGCACACCATGGCCTCCAGGGATATGCAAATTGGTAATTTTACCTGGTGAAGGTCGAAAATCTTTATATGGATCTTCTGCATTGATCCTACATTCTATAGAGTGTAATTGTGGAAAATAGTTTTTACCCGAAATTGGTACTCCGGCAGCAACAAGAATTTGTTCTCTAATTAAATCATAATCAACTACTTGCTCTGTAATAGGATGTTCTACCTGGATACGAGTATTCATTTCCATAAAGTAGAAATTACGGTGTTTGTCAACCAAAAATTCTACAGTTCCTGCTCCTTCATATTTAATATATTCTGAAGCTTTTACTGCAGCTTCCCCCATTTTTTTACGCAATTCGTCTGTCATGAATGGCGAAGGAGTTTCTTCTGTAAGTTTTTGGTGTCTACGTTGTACCGAGCAATCTCTTTCAGATAAATGACAGGCTCTACCATTGCTATCTCCTACAATCTGAATTTCGATATGGCGTGGTTCTTCGATGAGTTTTTCCATGTACATACCATCATTACCAAATGAGGCTGATGCTTCCTGGCGAGCACTATCCCATGCTTTTCTTAAGTCTTCCTTTGCCCATACAGCTCGCATACCTTTTCCACCACCACCGGCGGTAGCTTTTAGCATTACTGGGTATCCCATTTCATCGGCAAGCTTTTCGGTTTCTTCAAAAGAATCCAGTATACCTTCACTACCTGGGATTGTAGGCACTCCTGCTGCTTTCATAGTAGCTTTTGCAGAGGCTTTATCACCCATTTGATCAATCATTTCGGCGCTGGCACCAATAAATTTTATTTCGTGTTCTTCACAAATCTTAGAAAACTTAGCATTTTCTGAAAGAAAACCATAGCCTGGGTGTATTGCATCTGCATTTGTGATTTCTGCAGCTGCAATAATATTAGACATTTTAAGGTAAGATTCATTACTGGGTGCAGGTCCGATACAAACCGCTTCATCTGCGAAACGTACATGTAAACTTTCTGCATCTGCTGTAGAATAGACCGCAACAGATTTTATCCCCATTTCTTTGCAGGTTCTGATTACACGCAATGCAATCTCTCCTCTATTTGCAATTAGAATTTTTTTAAACATAACTTCTTAGAAATTATAATATTCAAATGATAAATTCCAATTCTCGATATGTGATTTGAAATTTAAAGATTTGAAATTATGGGTTTAACTATGATGGGTCTACTAAGAATAGTGGCTGATCAAATTCTACTGGAGAAGAGTCATCAACTAATACTTTTACAATTTTACCAGAAACTTCACTTTCAATTTCATTAAAGAGTTTCATCGCCTCAATAATACAAAGTACATCTCCTTCTTTTATTGAATCACCAACTTCTACAAATGTAGGTTTGTCTGGCGATGGTTTTCTGTATAAAGTACCTATTATAGGTGATTTAATAGTTATGTATTTCGAATTATCGTCAGAAGCACTTTCTTCTACAACTGCTGCGGGTGTAATTGCAGCGGGTGCTGGTGGTTGTACGGGAGCTACCACTTGAGGAGTTACTGGTAGTTGTTGTACAATTGTGGTTTCTTTACCATCTTCTGATGCAGTTTTAATGGTGATTTTAATGTCATCCATTTCTAACTTTACTTCGCTAGCCCCTGATTTGGCTACGAATTTGATTAAATTCTGAATTTCTTTTAAATCCATAATGTGGGTATTGTGTGTTTTAGTTGTTTAGGAATTATAGGCCCATTTAAGATAAATAGACCCCCAAGTAAAGCCTCCACCGAATGAAGCAAATACTATGTTATCTCCTTTTTTGAGTTGTTTTTCGTAATCGTGTAACAGTAATGGTAAGGTGGCTGAGGTTGTATTACCATATCGTTGGATATTCATAAGAACTTTACTCTCATCTAGCTCCATTCTTTTGGCTGTAGCGTCAATGATACGTTTGTTGGCTTGATGTGCAATAAGCCAATTTACATCCTGTCCTGTTAAATTATTACGTTCCATAATCTTAGAACTGGCATCTGCCATATTAGAAACTGCATATTTAAATACAGTTTTTCCGTCTTGTTGAACAAAGTGCTGCCTTTTGGCTATAGTTTCTTCTGATGGAGGTAGGATAGACCCTCCAGCTTCAATTTTTAAGAACTCTCTTCCGATACCATCGGTACGAAGGTATTCGTCTTGAAGTCCTAGACCTTCATAATTGGGTTCAAAAAGAGCTGCGCCACCGCCATCACCAAAAATGATGCAAGTGGTACGATCAGTATAATCAATAATAGAGGACATTTTATCTGCTCCTATTACTAATACTTTTTTGTATCTTCCTGATTCTATATAACTAGCGGCGGTAGACATTCCATATAAAAAACTGGAACAAGCGGCCTGTAAGTCATAAGAAAAAGCATTAACGGCTCCAATTTTTGAAGCTGTATATGCTGCTGTTGCAGCAACTGGAAGATCTGGAGTTGCAGTTGCAAAAATCACCATATCAATCTCTTTAGGGTCGAGATTTTTTTTAGCGATTAGATCTTCTGCTGCTTTTATACCTAAGAAAGAAGTTCCCTTATCTTTATCTTTTAGTATTCTGCGTTCTTTGATACCTGTACGACTGGTTATCCATTCGTCGTTAGTTTCGACCATTGTTGCTAATATATCATTAGATAACACATAGTCTGGCACGTATGCACCTACAGCGGTGATAGCGGCTGTGATTTTACTCATATCTTAGTTTTAGTTTCACAAACTATAGCATAAAAATGCGCTCAAAAAGTTGTCGAAATTACTAAATTATACACAAATATGGCGCAAAATAACGGGATTTTGACACATATTCAACTAAAAACAAAAAAACTCTCACATTTGTGAGAGCTCTCTTTAAAATTTTAACAGTATCCTTACGCTACTTCTTCTTCAGTATTGTCGATAACAATTTGACCACGATAGTATAATTTACCTTCATGCCAATGTGCTCTATGATATAAATGCGCCTCTCCAGTAGTTGGATCAGTAGCTATTTGTGGTACAGAAGCTTTATAATGCGTTCTTCTTTTATCTCTTCTTGTTTTCGATATTTTTCTCTTAGGATGTGCCATTGCTTAGCTATTGTTTATCGTTTAATAAGTTTTTTAATTTATCCCAGCGAGGATCTGTCTCCTCATTGTTGTTTACTATTGTTTTTTCTTTTGGACTTAATTCTTCTAATTTTTCAAGTATGTCTGATTCTAATGTTCCGTTCTCAACACCAGGATGAACTCTTTTGGATGGCATAGCCAAAACAATAAGCTCATAAATATATTGTTGAATGTTTACTTCATAGTCCCCGTGAGGAATAATAAGAAGCTCTTCATTTTCATCATTATATTCGTCTCCAAACTTCACTACCAAAAAGAATTCATTTTTAATAGGTAAGTCAAAAGGTTCATTGGTGAGATCACAATTTACATTTACAGTTCCGGTTGCTTTAAATTGAAGTTCTAATAAAGTTGCTTTTTTATTAAACTCCATATCAACTTTTACTGCAGATGAATTAAACTCATCATACTCAAAATGTTCAAAGAACGCGTTGTCAATTTGATACTCAAACTGGTGTAATCCTTGCTTCAGCCCAACGAAAGGAATAGTATACTCTTTAAGTTGTATCATTTCATCATCAGTTTCAAGTGCCTATCAATTTGATAAAGGCGGGTGCAAAGATAATAAAAATTCGTTATGAAAGTATTTTTGTAAACAAAATTATATCAGATTGTTAGTGATTAATTAGGTTTGTGGATTATGGTAATAGGTTTAAGAACTACTTTCATACTTAATTCTTAACCTCTCATGCCTTATTTTGAGGTTTACGAGGTTGCCTTTTTAGAGGGTTTTTGGTTAATTCGTTATACTCATTTCTGTTTTTGAAAATCCTTAATGCAGCAAAAACTGATTCTTTAAAAGAACTATTGTCAGCTAGATTTTTCCCTGCAATTTCAAAAGCAGTACCGTGATCTGGAGAAGTGCGAACTTTATGTAAGCCTGCAGTATAATTTACTCCTTTGCCAAAAGAGAGTGTTTTAAAAGGAATTAATCCCTGATCATGATATGAAGCTACAACAGCATCAAAAGCTTTATAATTATTAGAGCCAAAAAAACTATCTGCTGCGTAGGGACCATATACTAATATGCCAGATTCATTAATTTTTTGGATCGTTGGTTTTAATACATCTTCATCTTCTTTACCAATTACGCCGTTGTCTCCGCTATGAGGATTGATTCCTAGTACTGCGATCTTTGGTTTTGAGATGCCAAAATCCTGTTTAAGTGCATGATGAATAGTATCTATTTTTTGTTCGATCAATTCTGGTGTTATCGTATCGGCAATATCTTTAACGGCCACATGATCAGTAAGTAATCCTACTTTTAGATCATCGGTGATCATAAACATAAGGCTATTTCCTTCTAGTTCCTGATCCAGATAATCAGTATGTCCCGGGAATTTAAATTCTTCAGATTGAATACTATGTTTATTAATAGGTGCGGTGACCAGCACATCAATTTGATCATTTTTTAAAGCTTCGGTTGCAGATTTAAGTGATTTGATCGCATAGCTTCCTACTTTTTCATCTTCTTGCCCAAAATTAATACTAACGGCTTCCTTCCAAACATTAAGAACATTTATTTTACCATCCAGAATTTGAGATGTCTTATCTATACCATGAAGGTTTATGTTGCTTTTATATTGTTTTTTTAAGAAAGAAAGAATTTTTACCGAGGCAAAAATTACCGGAGTACAAAAATCTAACATTCGCGAATCTTCAAAAGTTTTAAGGATAACTTCACTTCCTATTCCGTTAAGATCACCAATAGAAATCCCTAATCTTATTTTTTCTTCTTTCTTCATTATATAAACTACTTTATCAGTATTTTTGAAATCTAAAATCAGACTTCAAACTTCAAGGTCACAAATTTAATTAAATAATTCGCATTTATGTTTACAGGAATCATCGAAGAATTAGGAATTGTTACTTCTTTACAAACTAATAAAGAAAATCTGGATATTACAGTACGTGCGAATTTTACCTCAGAATTGAAGATTGATCAAAGCATAGCGCATAATGGGGTTTGTTTAACCGTGGTATCTATTAATGAAGATATGTATACAGTTACGGCGATCAAAGAAACGCTGGATAAGACCAATCTTAATACCCTTGCAGTTGATACTATTGTAAATCTGGAAAGAGGAATGAAATTAGGGGATAGGTTAGATGGGCATATTGTACAAGGACATGTGGATCAAACTGCAATTTGCACAGCAATTACAGAAGCTGATGGAAGTTGGTACTTTACTTTTGATTATGATCCATCATTAAATAATATCACTATAGAAAAAGGATCGGTAACAGTTAATGGAGTTAGTTTGACTGTGGTTAATTCTAAAAAGAATGAATTTAGTGTTGCTATTATTCCGTATACATATGAACATACAAACTTTAATACTTTTAAAGTAGGCAGTGTTGTTAACCTTGAGTTTGATGTTATTGGTAAATACGTAAAACGAATTACAGAGCTAAGATAACTTACTTCATAGTGTTCATTAGTAGGTGTTATAACTTTCCTTAGCTACCTTATTCCTGATAAAGAAAAGGCTAAAAGAATTTATAATTACTTATTCGTAATAAATAATAAGGAAAGTTGAAAGAAGTAGAATGGTAATTATACCAATTCTACTTCGTTAAATTTAAAAAGTGAAACCCTGTTTCTTCCGATCTTTAAGAGTACTCCTCCCAGATCACTTAAAGTAGAGCAGGATTCGAAATCCAATACTTTGCCAAAATACTGGCTTTTTGCATCAATTACTTTATACCGCATAATTCTAGATTTGATTTATTTTCCCAATTTTTCGTTATCGTAGTTCTTTCCCCAAAAAACATACCATACCGTATCAAATTCAAAAGTAAATTTAATAGACATGATTGGTTTTTTAAAATAAACTTATCAGGTTTTATTAACAACAGTTATTGATTTTAAGAATTAAATAACTGTAAATCAAATGGTTAAATATTTGTTGGTTTTCGTTGTATTCTTGCTTTTTTAAGTGAAAATTTGAAAAATAAAGGCATAAAAGTGAAATATATTTATTGGAATCATTCCTAATTTTGTATTTTTGTATTGGAATTATTCCTAAACAGAAATATGAATTATCAATTAAAATTTTAAGATTTACTTAAGCTTTTTTTGGTTAATCTTTTAAAGTTCTGGCATACGTTTTGCAAAAACAGAGATAACTTCGAATCGTATACCTATGAGAATATGGATACTTAACCTAGTGCAAATGACTCTTATGTTATGAGTGGTATTAACTACGAAATACAAAATAGAAAATTACAATCGTATAAGCATACTTTTGATTATGACTTCTGCAAAAGAAAGTATGATGAGTATGCACATATGACATTAGATGAATTTAGAGAATGTTTAAAAGATGCTCAAAAACTAGGAGAGATAGGTCATTTGTGTTGTTTTATTCTGTGGGTAAAAAATAAGGCTAAGTATGAGTATAGAGATAGCTTAGGTGATTATGGATTAATTCACTTATTATTTCATTGCCTGGAAAATAAACACCATGCAGAAGTGCATGCCGAATATATTCACATGTTATTTAAGGAGGATATTAAGTTGGTATAGTTTTCTTTCTTCTAAAACAAGGGTAAAAGAGGACTAATTTTACGTTTTAGTATATCTAAATAACAAATAATATTATCTACGATTTGTTTTGCTAATCTTTTGTGTGTTATATAAGAAACTTTCCATTTTCATAGATCAGTTTTCCGTCTGCCAATATCTTACCTCCTTGTGTCATATCTGTAATCATATCCCAATGAATGATAGATTTGTTTTTAGCTCCAGTTTGAAAATACGATTGTCCTACCGCCATATGTATAGTACCTCCTATTTTTTCATCAAATAAAATGTTTTTTGTGGCTTGCTGTATATTGTAATTGGTTCCAATAGCTACTTCTCCAAAATAATTAGCTCCCGGAACTTTAAATATGTCATCTAATAGTTCTTGTCCTTCTTCTGCTTTCCAGTCTATAATTTTACCATCCTTAACTGTTAGTGTAATTCCCTTCACGATATGACCTTCAAATACAGAAGGTAAGCTAAAATATGCTGTTCCGTTCACACTATCTTCAATTGGCCCGGTAAATACTTCTCCGCTTGGCATGTTTGTTCGCCCGTCTGAGTTTATCCATTTACGTTCTTTAACACTAAACTGTATGTCGGTTCCTTTGGTGATGTACTGTACCTTGTCTACATTGTTTAAATAATCAACAATGTTTTGTTGTTCTTTTCGTATTTGTAACCAAGAAGCTTTAGGATCTTCTTCAAAAAGATGACAAGCATTAAAGACAAAATGAGAATATTCTTCTAGTGACATGCCTGCCATTTGAGCACCTGCTTGTGTTGGGTATAAGCATAAGGTTCGTTTTAAACTACCGTTGGCAGTTCTTTTGTAATAATGTTCTGTTACTGGTTTTAAAGTTTCTTTGTGTTTTCGTTGTTTTTGAGCATCTATATTTTGATTTTCGATAAGGTTATGAGGAGCCATGATTTTAAGATAAGCATCAAAATGCTCCATCGCATGTGCATACAATACGGGAGGTTGATTTAATTGCTTTTCTTCAGAATTATCAATTTTAATTTTATGAGCTTCGCTAAATTCTAATTGATATTCTACGTGCGCTCCAGCTTTGATAGCAGCTCTAAAAACTTCTCGTACTAATGGTTCTGCAAGTGTTGTACTTTGAATAAATAGTTTATCTCCCGGTTGTATATCTAGGGAGTAATGTACCAATAGATCTGCGTATTTTTTTAATATAGATGAATTCATTTTTTAGTATTAATTATTCGATTATTGCTGCTGTTGTTACGATTTCAATGAGGCAACCGAGATGTAATTCGGCATTACCAACTACTGCTCTGGCGGGTTTGTGATCTCCAAAAAAATCAGCATATACTTTGTCTACTGTTGCCCAGTGTGCAACATCAGTAATAAAAATCTCATTTCTGATAATATGATTTTTATTACTACCAGCTTCTTTTAGTGTGAGTTCTATATTCTGTAGAAGCAATTTTGTCTGTGCTTCAATACCTACAGGGACTTCTTTGGTAATTGGATGTATTGGTAATTGCCCGCTTAAGTAAAGTGTGCCTTTATGTTCTACCCACATAGCGTAGTGTCCATTACTTTTGGGTGTATTTGATATCTCATTTGTTTCCATATTTTTTATTTGAGTTTGGTTGTTCAAAATGGTTTTTAAATATTTCGCGCACTTCCTGATATTTTTACACTAGCCCCAATTGTAGAGGTGTATTCGACTATTAATCGTGATGGAGATCCCATATCTTCACCCTGGATAATTTCAAATTTAGTATTCCCTTTCCAATGTATATCACGCAAATAACCAGCTAGAGCGGCAGCGGCAGCTCCTGTAGCAGGATCTTCGTATACTCCTCCAGAAGCAAATGCATTTCTGGAATGAAATACATTATCGGCATCTAACCACAGTAAACTTATGGTAACCAGGCCTTCTTTAAGCATAAGAGCTTTGGTCTTTTCAAATTCATACTTCATATTGGCTACCGTTTTTCGATCATTTACTACAAGAATGAGGTGTTTGGCCCCTGCAAACGCATATCGAATCGGAAAATCTACATGCAGTGCTGAAGCAGGAAGATTGAAAAAATCAAGAACATCATCTATAACGGTTTGTGGTGCAGGTTTTGACCAGGTTTCAGGCGATTGTAGTGTTACTTTAAAATCATTTCCTGTGGTTTTTTTAACGGCAACACTAATTTCTCCGTTGTTTAAAAACAGCTTGTATGTTCCTTCTCCATGGTTTTGTCCCAGACCTGCTCCTGTGGCAATGGTAGCATGACCACAAAAATCGACTTCTATTTCGGGAGAAAAATATCGAATACGCCACCCATCGTCTTTGGGATGTAAAAAAGCAGTTTCAGAATATCCTACCTCTTTAGCAATGCTAAACATTTCTTCTTCTTTCGGCATTTTGTCTGTTATGACAACGCCCGCAGGATTTCCTCCTTTGCTGTCATAAGAGAAAGCTGCTATTTTTTGAATTTTTATTGCTTTCATAGTGTTATTGTGGTTTTAAAAACGATTACTGCATCGCCAGCAATTTGTATCATAACAGGGTTATTATTTTCTATATTCACTTTTACATTCATATACCCGGTTCGATTCATGGTTTCGCCTTGTTTGATCTTAAAATCGAATAATTTTCCGTTGTGGTTTACCAAATTGTGATGTACTATATAGGCACCCAAAGGTCCATTAGCATTTCCGGTTACCGGATCTTCATTAATGCCTATGGCTGGAGCAAACATGCGACCATTGATCAAACAGTCTTTTTCATTAGAATCAAAAGTAAATACATAATATCCATTACATTGTATGTTCTGACTTAACTCTGCCAGTTTAGAAAAATTTGGTTTTAAATGATTAAGAACTTCGTTTTTATGAATACCAATCATTACTTTAGAATGTCCTGTAGAAACAATTTGAATAGGGTAGTCATTATTGATTTGGTTTTCAGAAAGCCCTAAAGCAGTACTAATTTCCTGGCTCGTTTTTTTATCGAAAGGAGGTTCGAATTTAATTGCTCCCTGTGTCATTTCTATTTTATAATCATCATCTTTTCTATGGATTGCAAATGGTAAAACTCCTACTTTGGTTTTTATTTTCAATATGCAAGAATCAAGATTTTCGGATATGGCCTTGGCATACATTGCCGCAATAGTAGCGTGACCGCAAATAGGAACTTCTACCGTAGGGGTAAAATATCGTATAACGCCATCATTATCGTTGCTATCAGAAGGAAAGATAAATGCTGTTTCAGAGTTGTTTAATTCTCTCGCGATAGCCAGCATTTGTGCATCATCTAATCCTGTTGCATTAATTACAACTCCAGCAGGGTTTCCTTTAAATTTTTCTTTGGTGAAGGCATCTATTTGGTATACGGTAAATTTTTTCATGCGACTATTTTTTTTTGAAACCTATATGGGGTAGTCAATGTCCTTTTGAGCGGTATAGGAACTCAAGAAGATGTTTACTCCATTATTAACTATCCTATATATCTAGGTGACTGTAAATTCGATAGTTCCCAGAGCTCCATATGTGGCAGTATAAGAGCCTTTGGTTAGCTGGGTTATTTGTCCAACTGTGCCTGTCATGAGTATGTGTTCTGGGGTAATTGGGTATCCTTGGTCCAAAATTTTATTGATTAACCATGCTAATGATGTCCATTGGTTTCCCATGGAGTCACTTCCTTTTCCTCTACTAATTTCTTCTTTGTTTAATGCCAAGGTTATAATCTCTTCATTAATATTTACATCTGCATTCACTGGTTCTCCTAGAATAATTACAGCACCAGCACCATTGGTCGCGATCATATCCTTTTGGGTTAACCTGGACATATCTGGATGTTTGATATCCGGGATTTCAATCATAGGTACAATTTCTTTCACTAATTCTTTTACGGTACTTAAAGTTACCTTTTTTGTGATTTCTGATCTCATTCGGTAACCGATTTCTGTTTCCAGAATTGGATTTTTAAATTCAGAGATTTTAATTTCTGTAGTGTTGAAATGAAGTCCAGAAGCAAATCGTGCTGCAGCAAGTGGTTGGGTTGCTCCGAATTTTTTTTGAGAACCTTCAGATGTCATACCTGCTTCGTAGGCAACGATGGTATCATTTTCTGATACTTCCTGTACCAAATGTTTCTGAATCTGATAAGCTTCATCTGAGGTTAGTACTACATCAAAATCTGAAAGATAAGGTAGTGAGACCTCTTTCTTGTATGCGGCCATCATTTCTGATCTGTACGATTGAATTTTCGAGTTGGAAATATTATCTTTCATAAAGTACTTGTTTCAATTAAATTTTTACCGGAATCTACCTGGCAAACTCTTTAGCTCTAGTTTTTGACTGTCTATTTAATATCTCTACAGGTAAACTAAGATGATTTATGCGGTTTATTTCACATCATATAGATTGTTGAAATGGATGCTATTTAAATCTTGAAGCATCTTCTGCTCCGGGGATTCTAAAAGTTTTTAACCAATCGGTAATAGATTGAATAAAAACTTTGGTAGTGCTCTTTTCTCTTACTACTGAACAATCATTAGGTAAACATTCTACATTACAATTCATAAATTATGAGTATTTAAGGGTTAGTACTAATTTTTAATTCATTTTTGTATAGTTAATCTGCTATAGCTGTAAATTCTATTTCTACCAACATATCAGGATTAATTAGCTTGGCTATTTCTACCATTGCGGTAGTGGGCTTTATAGTGCCAAAATATTCCCCATGTGCTTTTCCTATAGCTTCCCATTGGGATATATCGGTAGTATAAATTCTTGTTCGTATCACATTGTCTAAACTATATCCCATATCTTCCAAAACATTTTTAGCAGTTTCTATAATTGTTTTGGTTTGAAGATAAGGATCGTCTATACCAATAATATCCCCATCTTTACCAGTAGCAGTAGTACCAGAGACTTCAATAATATTTCCTACTTTTACAGCTCTGGAATAACCAACGATATCTTCCCAGGGGCTACCAGACGAAATGTTTTTTCTGTTTTTCATTTTATATAATTTTATACTTTATTTTTTTTGCTTTCGTAATATTTTCTGGCTTTTACCTCATTACCACAAGTATCCATATTGCACCATTTTCTACATTTGTTTTTACTCGAATCGAAGTAAATCCAACCGCAATTACCACATTCTTTTACCCGATCTATTTCTTCAGACATCAATAGTTCATGTGCAGCTTTTCCAATTTTTAAAATATAGCTATTTAGATCATTTGGATCTATCTCTAAATGTTCTTGAGGTTTATTGTCAACTACAAAAATCTTAGTGGATCTTCTGATTTTTTGTAAGAGTGTATCAAAACATTTAAGATCTTTTTCTTTAATCTCTCTTTGAAAAACAAGTCCTTGAAACACACGATGCAAAAATTCTCTTTTCCTTATAACTTCTTTTAGATTAAAGTTAGCTTCATCAAAGTTTGACGTTTCGTTTTCTAAAATATCAACGCGTTTTAGCCAGGCAATCCATTCCTCTTTTCCGGTAAGGTAATCTTTAGGGTCTGCAACCAGCCTGTCTTTAATCGTATTGATAAAATTTAGGGATAGATTTCCTCCGTCTAAAAGGCTATTTTGTATGTGTTCTACATTATTCATAGTGCAAAGTAAAATAATTATAACCGGTAAAACAAGTTTTGGTGGTAAAAATATTATATTATATTTGCACCAGTATAATTAATTATAGTGGTATGAATTATAAATCAAGTGTAATTACAAGAAAATGGCATGGCAGAATTAATGCCGAAGATGCTCAAGAATATTTACAATACTTAATAGAAAGTGGTATTTCGGATTATAAATCTGTCAATGGAATACTAAGTGTAGAGGTTCTAAGAAGATTTGAAAATGATATTTGCCATTTATGGACAGTGACCAAATGGAAAGATTATGAGAGTATTAAAACTTTTGCTGGAGAGGACTATACTAAAGCAAAATATTACGATAGAGATAAGGACTTTCTTCTGGAGTTTGAAGAAGAAGTACAGCATTTTGAAACCTTTGTTTTTTAAATTAAGAACTAATTTCAATTTAATAATCTATTAATGAACTATAAATAGTATATATCTGCAATGAATAAAATAATTACGTTTCTGTTTTTGATACTAACCATGCTTTTTTGGGCAGCTAATTTTCATGTGGTGAAAATAGCGTTAGAGTTTTATTCTCCTATAAGTGTTGCTGCTTTGCGATTTTTCTTTGGGGTTGTCTCGTTGATTCTCCTTGTGTATTTGAGATTTGGCAATCAATTATTCAAATTCAGATTTTCTGCAAAAGAATGGTGGTATATGTTTCTTACTTCCTTTTTCGGAATCTTTTTAACCATATACTTTTTTAACCAGGGTCTAAAAACAACCAGTGCTGTAAATGGATCTCTTATTATTGCAACTAGTCCTGCAATTACTGCTGTTTTTGCTTTTGTGTTTCAAAGAAAAAAAGTGAAACTAATGCAATGGATTGCTATTGCGATTAGCTTTTTTGGAGTGGCAATTATTTTGGTAAAAGGAGATTTTAGTAAGTTGGCAGAATTGCAGTTCGAAATAGGAGATGTTTATATTATGGGTATGGCAATTGTATTCTCACTTTCTCAGATCATTGTGAGTAAGTATCTTCCTCATATAGATGCTGTTGTGATGACAACGATCACTTCGCTTATGGCTTTTGTTTTGTTTGCGGTTTTCTCATTACCAGAATTTATAACAACCGATATACCAACCGATATGTCTTTTTGGAGTAGCATCTTGTTTATGGGTGTACTAGGAACGGGAATTGCATATACTGCATTTTATTTCTGTGTCGTTAAACTGGGAGCAACCACCTCGACACTGTTCATGAATCTTATTCCGTTTTTTGCGGTGTTACTTGCGTTTCCTTTCGGAGAAACAATATATGCTGTACAACTCATAGGAGGAGGTATTGTAATTATTGGTCTGTTACTATTTGGGTTTACTAAAAAGAAAAGCTGAACTTTACAAAACCATTCAGGTTAAACTGATAGACAACGAATATTAAAAGTAAAAAGATGCTAAAAATCTCAGAATTGTATGTGTACCCGGTTAAATCACTGGGTAGAATTGAATTACAAAGTGCTACCCTATCCGAAACAGGTTTTGAGTATGACCGATATTGGATGCTGGCCGATAAAAACGGAAAACATATTACCCAGCGAGAAGAACCTAAATTGGCATTGTTTCAGGTGGCATTATCACAAGATTCATTATTGGTAACCTATAAAGAAAGTAGTATTAATATTCAATTAGAGAATCCAACCTTAAAAGAACCTATTTTGGTTTCTGTTTTTAAAGAAAAAGTAGAGGCCATAAAAGAAGAACAGGTGGTGAATGATTGGTTTTCTGATCGTTTAGGAAAAGAAGTATATCTGGTTAGACAATTAAGTACAGCAAAAAGATGGGTTAAACAAAATAATGATGCACGAATTCTTTTTCAGGATGGAGCTCAGTATTTGATTGTAGGAGATAGTTCTCTGGATGATCTAAATAGTAAGTTACCTTCTCCTATTAAAATGAACAGATTTAGACCCAATATTGTCTTTACAGGAGGAAGCCCGTTTATTGAAGACCAATGGAAAAAGATTAGAATTAACGACTCAACTTTCGAAATCACTAAATCATGTGCTCGGTGTACGGTAACGACGGTAAATCAGGAAACGGGAGAAAAAGGAGAAGAACCGTTAAAAACACTATCACAATATCGATTATCAGAGCGAAAAATCTGGTTTGGAAGATATCTTAAACTTGTCGATAGTAAAGATTTTACCATTGCTGTGGGAGATGAAATTAATGTAATGTGATTTTCTTATGTAGACTGTTGTTTCTCTAGTTCCTTTATAAAATATGAAGGATAGATTCCGGTTTTTTTATAGAATGCCTTAGAAAAGGCTTCGGCATTATTAAAGCCAATCTCTTGCGCAATGGCTTTTACTGTGTATTTTCTAAACATAGAATCTTCACGTAGTTTATCAATCACAAAATTGATACGTAGATCATTAATATAACTACTAAAACTTTTTTCTTTAAAGGTATTGACTACTTTAGAGAGGTAGCTAGAATTAGATCCAAAACTCTTTGCCAGGTCTTTGGCATTAAGGTTTGATTTTAGATATCCCTTTTTTTCTTCGAATTGTTGTAGTTGATCCAGCAGATGGTTTAGAGTTTCTTTATTGATTGATGAACTTGATGAATTGTTAGAAGGTTCTTTTTTTTGATCAGAATTGGTAGTTGTATCAAGTAGTTTTAAGAAGCGTTTTTTATACAAACGTTGCCGATAGTAATAATATCCAAAACCAAAGATGCTTACTGCTAATAATATGGATATGATGATATTTTGAGATGAGATTTTGGTATTTTCTTTTTCTAGTGAAGCAATGAGTTTTTCTTGTTCAGAAAGCAAGATAGGAGTATCATATTCTTTGATCAACTTGTTGTTTACATCTCTAAAATTACGATCAACTATACTATCATTATGAAGTAACCTATTGATATAGTATAACTGATTATTTTTATCGTCAACGGATTTGTAATATTTAATAATTTCTAAATATGCTAAACGAATCTTTGGAATTAAATAATTCGTTTTTTGAAGAACAGAATCTATTTTTTTATAATAAATAATGCTTTGTCTCTTATTTGATAATGCATTATAAGATTTTCCAAGAAAAAAGTAAGCATCAATTAAGTCATAGGTTTCATAATATTGCCTATTGTCTGACTTCAACAAAACTTGTACTGCTTCATTGATATTCTTTATGGCAATCTCATGCTCTTTATAATGATAGTGAAGTATTCCCTTGTTTAACCGAAACAAAGATTGTATCGTTTTTTTGTTAGACATCTGCATACCTTTATCATTTAATATGGCAGCAGAATCTAGTTCTTTATTCTGTCTATAGGTAGTGACTAGTTCTGAAAGTGTTAAAAGATAGCTTAACGAATCATTTGGTTCTTTTCCTATTTTTAATTTTTCATAGTTCAAAGCTTTTTTGAATAGCGATTTTGCTTCTTCATATTTTCCAAACTTTCTTTTTAGAATAGCGATATTATGCTGCAAAATATAAATGTAAGGTAAGAAATTTGTCTTTTTGGCTAACTCTAAACTCTCAAGATAATTATCCAAAGCAATATCAAAAAAAGCAGCGGTTTCATATACTGTGCCTTTATGATTTTTGAGAATAACTAAATATTTCTTATGATTTGTCTTTTTAATCACATCAATCGCACTATCAATATATATTACGCGTTTTTCAAAATCGTTTGGATAGAGTTGAGATGTGTAATATAGCCCTGTTGTAATTTTAAGATCGTCTTTGTCTTTTTTTCCTTTTTGTAAATATGCTTTGGCGTACAAGCCTGTTTTGGTAGAGTTTGTTTCAATAAGATTGTTAAACCTTACTCTAATTTCTTTATATTCTAATTTAACTATAGAATCTAGGGTTTCTTCTGATTGCCCATATCCTATACAAGAAATCAAAAAAAGCAAAGTAATCTTATATAATCTTAGCCACATAGCACATCCTTTTATGTGAATCAAAAGTAGTAGAATAATCCTATGCTTAGCCGCTTAATAACTCAAAATATGCCAGATAGCACACGGGTTTTGTAAAAACCGAGTTTGATGTAATATGTTTGTTATTGATTCTTTTCTAATGTAGTGACCTCACCTTCATAATCTTCATAAATCAATGGGGTTAATAATTACAGCAAAAAGGGTTAAATGCCTTTAGGTAAAAAGGAGAATTCCCCCTTAATAGTTGAAAATGAAATCATTACCTTGTTTGGTCTAAGCATTAGCCTTAATAGACAAGCTAGGGTGTGTAGTTTTCGATACACTCAAATTTTAAATATACAATCACACAAAAACAAACTAAAATGAAGACGTTCATTAAACAAACATTAGGTTTTTATATATACATAGCTCTTTTGGCATGTGTATGTAGTTGTAGCGATTCTTCTTTAAGCCCTGTTATTAAAGAAGTCGTCCCCAATAAAGGAATACCTGGAACTATTGTAACACTTAAGGGGGATAATTTTAATTCAATATATCATCAAAACAAGATCACTGTAGGTGGAGGAAGTACAAAAATACTTAGTGCTACAGATAGCATTATTCGATTTGTACTTCTTCGAGATATTGCTACCGGCCCTATTATTTTAACAGACCTAAGTACCTCAGAAGGTGATACTACTACAGTAGATTTTAATAGAGAAGGCTCTACTTTACAGGCCTCTCCTTTGCAGGATAGTGATGCAGAATTATTTCAAGGGTTGATGGAGATCTCTAATAAAAAGTACGATATGAATGCACAAGGCACCAATCAGCCAATTTTAATCATATTAGCACAACCCTCTGATATCTCAGATCCAAATTCAACTATGTATTTTGATAATACGATTGCAGCTACAGGGCGAGATTATATAGTGCAGCGAGCCAGTCAGGCAAATACTTATTTTCAGGAGGCATCTTATGGTAAAACATCTGCTAATTTTGTAGTGACCCCTGATTGGGTTTCTCTAAGCCAGGTTAGAGATTTTTATATGTGGCAATCAGAAGATATAACCCGTGCTCAAACTGCTTTAGATGGAGCCCAGGCAGAATTGGATGCCCTTATGTTAAACCCTGCAACTACCCAAGCTCAAATAGACGAAGCAAATGAAAAAATTGAGCAGAAAGAAACAGAATTAAAGAATGCTCAGGATAGCCAGGGATTCGTTCAGGAACCAGAATTTTATTATGCTGAAGCTTTATTGGGAGCCAAAGCAATGTTGCCCAATTTTGATGATTTTGGTGACTATATTGTAGTTTGTGCAGGGCCATTTTTAAGAGGCTCTTGTTGTTGGAAGGAAGAAGGTTTTCATGCAGAATCTACAGTTTTGGGACTTAATTTTGACATAGACTTTAATGCCCAAAAAGGACTCACTTATATGGCGCAAGGTACTCATTGGGGTAGAATTGGTCACGAATTATCGCATTTTTTCGCAGGTGGAGATTTATATCCTAGCGGCACGACAGCAGGCACAGCTTCTGGTTATGCGTTTATGGGTAACCATGACAGTGGTCCTCTATATATTGGCTATAATATGGAAAAAAGATTACAGTACTTTCATAATAATAATATAGCTAAAGAAACTTGGGGTAGTTCGCCAACATTTAATCAAACTTATGATATTGTTGCCCACGGAAATAGTGAAGATAATACCGGTGATAATGTATTTAATCTGCTAAGCCTTCAGGTAACAGATGGGATGTATTATCACGTAGAAGTAAGACAAAAACCAAATCCTAGTGCTGGAGCTCCTAATGACTATATTTTCGATCAAAACATCAATGTTGGCTCAACAGCACCTGCGTGGGAGGGTGGTGTAATAGTAACTAGTTCTATTGAGGAAAACAATCAAAATAATAATCAGGAGCGCAATATTCAATTATTGCCTCCCAGAAGAATTCTTCAAGTAGGAGATCAGGTCAACGATCCTAAAAGGACAATCAGAATCTCTATAGAACAAAAGTTGGCAGATCGCCCACTTAAATATAGAGTACGATTAGAATGGGGAACCTTACCGGCAGCTGACCCTGATGGGCAATTTGATTTGCGTATTACCCCTTGGTCTCCACCACCTTGGGAATCTGAAGATATATGGGCTAATAGTCTTAAAAATGATGAAACTTCACCTCCAAAAATTGTTTACAAAAATCATGAGCCCGGAGATGATACTAAACCAATAGGAAACGGAGATGAGCCTTGGGTAGGAAATAACAATACGTTATATGCACGTATTTTTAATAATGGAAGTGTTCCTACACCCGAAGATGTAAAAGTTACCTTTTATATCAATTCACCACCTGGTGTGGGAGATGATGGTAACTGGACTCCTTTTGATGAGGTCAATGTGGGGATCTTGCCGGCAAATTCTGAAATTATAGTAGAGGCAAATAGAAAGTGGGTACCTTCACAAGGAGAACACACTTGTGTAAAGGTTTTGATTCAACCACAAACAGGTGAGATTACTTTTAATAATAATCAGGCGCAGGAAAATTTTGTAGAATTCGAAGCCGCCTCAGGAAGTCCGTTTACCCCTACAGAATTTCAGGTAGATGTACGTAATCCTTATGATCGACCTGTGGTGATGGATATGAAAGTGCGTGATGTTCCCAGGTTCTGGAATGCAGCGATCGAACATGGATCGATTTATTTGCAACCCAAAGAGGTAAGAAGAATGAATGTAGTTATATGGTCTGATCTAGATGGTTCTGTACTAGATAATATTGATGAACAAGAAGAGCGAAAATATAACCGCAAACCACTAATTAGTATAGAGGGCTGGGTGGATAAGATAGGTCATTCTTTCTTTCCAGTGGGGGGAATGACTGCTTTTGTGCAATCTGTGCAAGCATCAGAAATCAATGTAGATCCTTATTATGAATCCCCAAATATATCAGGTAGAGGAAGTATTACCCCTAATAAAGAAGGAGTACCTGTGGCAATTCATGCGATAAGTCCTGATGGAACCAGACATTCTGTTACTGCAACAACCAAAAGTAGTGGTTCATTTATTTTTGATATTTCAAACAATTCAGGAAAACCTTTTGATCCTGGGGAGTATAAGATTATAGCATATATTCTTTCAGGAAGCACACTTGCTTCAGCAACGTCTCCAGTAGTACCTATAATTGTTCAATAAGAAGAAAATTCATTCTATTAAAGCCAAAAAGTCAAGTAGATTTTTAAAAACTAGGATAAAAACAAAAAGCTGTTTCTAATACAAGAAACAGCTTTTTAACTACGTGGTCCCACTTGGGCTCGAACCAAGGACCCCCTGATTATGAGTCAGGTGCTCTAACCAGCTGAGCTATGGGACCTAAAACGGAGGGCAAATTTAAGGATTTGATATAAACACGCCAAACATTTTTCTATTATTTTAATTGTCTTTTATTTCTAAGCTGTATAAAGGCTTTGATTCTTCTTTAAAAAAGGAAAAAAGAGCTATAAAAACGATAGTATTTATTTTGTAATATCCTGATCAATAGGCTTTTCTTGGCATAACTCTATTAAAACCCCATTTGTGCTTTTAGGATGTAGAAAAGCAACTAATTTATTATCAGCACCAGGCTTTGGCGTTTTATTGATTAATTGAAACCCTTCTTTTTCTAATCGATCCAGTTCTAGTTCGATATCATCAACATCAAAAGCGATGTGATGAATACCTTCTCCCTTTTTGGTAATAAATTTTCCGATAGGTCCATCCTCCCGGGTACTGGCCAGTAATTCTATTTTACTATCTCCCACTTTAAAAAAAGAGGTGATTACAGCTTCGCTTTCTACGGCCTCCTGCTTATATGGAGCGACTCCCAAAAGTTTCTCATATAATGTATTTGCTTGCTCAATATCTTTGACTGCAATGCCCAGATGTTCTATTTTATTGATATGATTCATAATATACTTTTATCACTATGTCGCAAAAATACATATAAATTGTACTTTTGCACCATGGAAACAAACAGACAGAAAAAAATTGGAGGAGTATTACAACGCGATGTAGCCGATGTGATACAACTTGCATTACGTGAAGCAGGAGTACAGGGGATTTTGGTTTCCGTTACCAAAGTAAGCGTGACTACAGATCTCTCAATCGCAAAAGTATATATGAGCGTATTCCCACATCAGGAAGGAGAAAGAGTGCTAAAAGAAGTAAACCAGGTAAGATCACAAATAAAACATCAGGTAGCACAGCGTACCAGAAATCAATTACGTCGTATGCCAGAATTATCCTATTTTATTGATGATTCTCTTGAGTATATTTCTAATATAGAAGAAGCTGTAAAAGGGAAAGAAGATCCGATTAATAATCCCGAACTTCTCGAAAAACGTAAAAAGAAGTAATTTTAGGTAGCGTCATAAAATAGAAAAATCATAGAAAGTAGAAGAAATAGATTTTTCTTTTCTCTTATCTTTATTGCAGAATTAAAATTTCATACATATCTAATGCTCATCATAAGGATTTGAATTTTTCATACTACATCGCAAAGCGATACCTGTTTTCTCCCGGTAGTAGCAATGCTATTAATATTATTACAATTATTGCTGCGACTGGTGTAGTCATAGGAGCGATGGCATTATTTCTTGTGTTATCAGGATTTGCAGGACTTAAAGATTTTAGCCTTCAGTTTTCTTCATATTTTGATCCTGATCTTAAGATTTTTCCGTCAAGCGGAAAGACATTTACATTCACTGATACCCAAAAAGGAAAGTTAGCTAAGCTTGATGGGGTTGCCAATTTTTCTGAAATTGTAGAAGAGCGTGTTTTCTTAGAGTTTATGGATAAACAAAAGATGTCCTATATCAAAGGAGTAGATGCTAATTATCATAACGTTATTCATACCGATAGTATACTGGTATTTGGGGATTGGTTAACCAATAATGATTTTCAGGTAGTTGCGGGTAATGGTATTAGTAGAGAACTTAATATGGGAGTTGAGCAAACATATACAAACCTGCTTAGCATTTATGTGCCAAAACCGGGTAAAGGTATTCCCAGTGACCCATCAAAAGCATTTAGATCAGAGAAAGCAGTAAATATTGGGGTATATAGTGTAAATGAAGAGCTTGATAAAAAATACATTTTTGCAACTACGGGATTAGTACGAAAATTATTGGAATTACCAGAAGATAAAGTGACTCATATAGAACTTAAACTATCACCACAAGCTAATGAAGAAGTAGTGATAGAGGGATTACAACAGATTTTTGATCATAATGTGATTGTAAAAAACAGGGTGCAGCTTAATGATACATTATATAAGATGTTAAATACCGAGAATTTAGTATCCTATCTGGTGATCACGTTAATTGCCATTATTGCCCTGTTTAATGTCGCTGGAGCTATTATTATGATGATTATCGATAAGAAAAACAATGTAAAAACACTCTATAATGTGGGGGCTTCTCTGCCAAGTATCAGAAAAATATTTTTGTTTCAAGGTTCACTTATGACCGTTTTGGGTACAGTATTAGGATTGTTATTAGGGTTTATACTTATTGTACTGCAACAGCAATTTGAATTATTGATGATCACACCTTCATTACCTTATCCAACTCGTATTACCATGATTAGTTTTGTTGTGGTATTTTTTACGATTACTATTATCGGTTTTATAGCTTCTCTCTTAGCTTCTAGTAGAATTAATCAGAAATTGGTGAATTAGTATAGTCCATTGTTATAGGTAAAGGTATGTGTGTTCGGGCGGGCTATCCGTTTTTACTCCTCGATATGTGGATCTTTCGACTGGGCTCAGAATGGCAACTTTTCTGTGGGGTAATCACTACTATCCCTAACACAATGCCTTTTGGGTTTTTAAAATTATACAAACTCAAATCCGGTAAATGTAGACTGTACTTCATCAAAAGCAGCAAATACATCTTCGGGGAGATCACTGGTTACCATTTTGGTTCGGTATTCTTTAAAATGAGGTATCCCTTTAAAGTAATTGGTATAATGTCTACGGGTTTCAAAAACACCTAGTTTTTCGCCTTTCCAATCGATTGCCATTTGTAAGTGTCTACGTGCTGCATTTACTCGTTCTTCTATAGTTGGTGGTGGTAAAAACTTACCAGTTTCAAAATAGTGTTTCACTTCCTTAAAAAACCAGGGATAACCAATACTGGCACGGCCAATCATAGCGCCATCAAGACCATATTGATCTCTCATTTCCATAGCGCGTTCGGGAGTATCTACATCACCATTACCAAATACAGGGATGTGCATTCTCGGATTGTTTTTTACTTCGGCAATAGGTTTCCAATCTGCATTGCCTTTATACATCTGTGCCCGGGTACGGCCATGAATAGAAATGGCTTTGGCTCCCACATCCTGTAGTCGCTCTGCAACTTCTACAATTCTGATAGAGTCATGATCCCAACCCAATCGGGTCTTTACGGTAACAGGTAATTTGGTGTGTTTAACCATGGCTTCGGTAAGAGAAACCATAAGATCAATATCTTTAAGAATTCCTGCTCCGGCACCTTTGCTCACTACTTTTTTTACGGGACACCCAAAATTAATATCAATAATATCTGGTCCCGATGCTTCTACAATCTCAACAGATTTAAGCATAGAATCCAGGTTGGCTCCAAAAATCTGAATACCAACCGGGCGTTCTTTTTCATAAATATCAAGCTTCATGACGCTTTTGGCAGCATCACGTATTAGTCCCTCACTAGAAATAAATTCTGTATATACAACATCGGCGCCTTGCTCTTTGCACAACGCACGAAAAGGAGGATCGCTTACATCTTCCATCGGGGCTAATAATAACGGGAATTCTCCTACATCTATGTCTCCTATTTTGGCCACAGCAACTATTTTTTTGGTAAAAATACAAATTCTTTAAGACCTCACAGATCTCAGAGACCTGTGAGGTCTTATTTTTTTGAAATGAGTAAGATCTAAAAATACCGGGAGAGATAGTATAAAGCTTCTAAAATCAATTATATTTGCAAGTCATTAAGAGCATGAAAATTGCGTGAGAGATAGGAGCAAGCTACCGTGTAGCGCGGATAGCCCGACCCAAGATGTAATGATGGGTCACGCCCTAAAACTTATTTGAAAAAGAAGAATGAGACCCCATAATGGGTATTTAAAAATGATTGATATACCTTTATAAATGATTATGTTAGATTTGATGGTATACAAGAGAGAGACTACATGAAAAATATTAGAAACTTTTGCATTATTGCACATATTGATCACGGTAAAAGTACACTGGCAGATCGATTATTGGACTTTACCGGATCAGTAACCGCTCGTGAAGCTCAGGCGCAGTTACTTGATAGTATGGATTTGGAACGTGAACGAGGGATTACGATCAAGAGTCATGCAATCCAGATGGAATATACGCATAAAGGAGAGGAGTATATCCTTAATCTTATTGATACTCCTGGTCATGTTGATTTTTCATATGAGGTTTCTCGTTCTATTGCAGCTTGTGAAGGAGCATTACTAATTGTAGATGCAGCACAAAGTATACAGGCACAGACAATTTCTAATTTATATCTGGCTCTTGAAAATGATCTGGAAATTATTCCGGTACTCAATAAAGTAGACCTGCCAAGTGCTAATCCAGAAGAGGTTACCGATGATATTGTAGATCTTTTGGGGTGTGATGCAGAAGAAGTAATTCCTGCAAGTGCTAAAACGGGAATTGGGATAGAAGAAATTCTTACTGCGATTATAGAACGTGTTCCTTCACCAGAAGGAAATCCTGAAGAGCCTTTACAAGCCCTGATTTTTGATTCGGTATATAACTCATTTAGAGGCGTAGAAACATATTTTAAGGTAGTTAATGGTGAGATTAAAAAAGGGCAACAAATTAAATTTGTGGCTACCGGGAAAAGCTATTCTGCTGATGAGGTAGGAACATTAAAATTAAATCAGGAGCCTAAACAGGTAATCAAAACAGGTGATGTGGGATACCTGATTACAGGAATCAAAGATGCTAGAGAAGTAAAAGTAGGAGATACCATCACAGATGCTAAAACACCTACGCAAAATGCAATCGAAGGTTTTGAGGATGTAAAACCTATGGTATTTGCAGGGATTTATCCTGTAGATACAGAAGATTATGAAGAGCTTCGTAATTCTATGGAAAAATTACAGCTTAATGATGCTTCTTTGGTGTTTGTACCAGAAAGCTCAGCGGCATTAGGTTTTGGTTTTAGATGTGGGTTCTTAGGGATGTTACATATGGAGATCATCCAGGAGCGATTAGAACGTGAGTTTAATATGACTGTAATTACTACGGTACCTAATGTATCTTATCATGCGTTTACCAATAAAAATCCCGATGATATCATAATTGTAAATAACCCATCGGATTTACCAGATCCTTCTTCTATGAACAGAGTAGAAGAACCATATATCAAAGCTTCTATTATTACCAAATCTGATTTTGTAGGATCTGTAATGTCTTTATGTATTGAGAAACGTGGAGAGATTACTAATCAAACCTATTTAACTACAGAACGAGTAGAGCTTACTTTTGATATGCCATTGGCAGAGATTGTATTTGATTTTTATGATCGCTTAAAAACAGTATCAAAAGGATATGCATCTTTTGATTATACACCGATTGGTTTACGTTCTTCTAAACTGGTGAAAGTAGATATATTGCTTAACGGAAATATTGTAGATGCGTTATCTGCATTATTGCACAAGGATAATGCTTATGATATTGGTAAAAAGATTTGTGAGAAATTAAAAGAATTAATCCCTCGCCAACAATTTGATATCCCGATACAAGCAGCAATTGGGGCTAAATTTATAGCTCGTGAAACGGTAAAAGCTCTTCGTAAAGATGTAACAGCCAAATGTTATGGTGGTGATATTTCTCGTAAGCGTAAATTATTAGAAAAGCAAAAGAAAGGTAAGAAGCGTATGCGTCAGGTAGGTAATGTAGAAATTCCTCAGGAAGCGTTTATGGCGGTATTAAAACTAAATGACTAAAAATTTCGTTATCAGTTCCTTATAAATAGGCTCAATTTATTTGTTGTGTAATTCAAATAAAGTGTCTATTATAGCGTTGTTTTTTTATAACTTAAGAATTTATATCATGCTAAATCCCCAATCTAAGCAGAGCCTAAAGGTCTTATCTTTTGTAGGCTTATTTGTTTTTTGTTTCTTATCTTGTAGTAAAGATGATGATCCCGACTCTACAGATACAGGAGTTGACCCTGATCCATCAGGAGAGCAAACTGTTTTTGAAGAAAATTTTATTTTAGGCAAAGGCAGCAAACTTATAAACTATGTTTTATCAGAAGCAGAATACAATAAATTTATTGCCGGAAATGGCGATTTTGCTATGGTGTCTAAAAAGGTGTATGAGCATTTAAATGATAATTTTGATTTTATTTTTATACTCTCTGTTGAAACAGAACAACCTAATGATTTGTATTATGGCGTAACTCAAAAGGTTAAAAACGATGTAGAAGGTGTAGGGTCATCTATTTATGATAATACGGCAGCGTATGGCTCACAGGGCACATTGAAAAGTATTATTCATATGCCTAGAACCGAATATATTAAAAATGGCCCCTTTTTACACGAAATAGTGCATTATTGGGGGAATTATGATTTTATCCCAACCACGGTTGGTGGTCATTGGGGATATTCTAGTGTAGGAGGACAACTTGGTGGTTTTGATGAGCTTATTGATTTGGGAGGTAATAATTATCAGGGAAAACTGGATGGTGAAAACAGATTTGGGACTTTTGCTAATGGAGGAAATGCGCTTCCGTATGGTAATTTAGAATTATACCTTATGGGGTTAATAAAAGAAAGTGAAATCGAATCGGTTCAAGTAGCCGAAAACCCGCAAGCAGTAGCAGGTGGAGGTAGATTTACAGCAGATAAAATTACAACATTTACGGCAGCAGATCTTATTACAAAGAACGGTGCTCGCGTACCTTCTGAAGAGAGTTCTCAAAAAAGTTTTAAAGGAATTACTGTGGTTATTTCTACTTCAAAATTAAGTGACGAAAGGATTACATCTATCAATATGGACCTAGATAACTTTGCTAAAAAAGGAACTCCTGATTGGGGTAATTTTTACTTTAATTTTTGGCAAGCTACAGGAGAAAAGGCTACTTTAGATATTGATATTTCTCAGGCCAATATAAAATAGTAGATTTAGTTGGCTTTTTTGGCTTCAATCATTTTGTGTAACATATATTCTACACCATTGTCATTATTGCTCTTTGTGGAGTAATTGGCAATTGCTTTTATGTTTGGGTGTGCATTTTCCATAGCAAAGCTATATGTCGCTTTGGTCATCATTTCAAGATCATTGTTATAATCTCCAAAAACCATAGTCTCTTCAGGTAATATATCATTGTTTTTTTGCAATTGTTGTAGCGCATGACCTTTATTAGCGAGGTTATGAGAAAGGTCCAACCAGATTTCTCCAGACACTTTTACTTTCAATTTGTTTTCCAGATGTTTTAAAGCAGGATAGAGATATTCTTCTGCTCCCTTTTGATTACAAATTGCAATTTTGAGATATTGATCATCGATTACTTCAGAAAGATCTTCTACAATCTCATACCGGTCGTAAAATTCACTAAACATATCGACAAAATCTTGTCCGTAGTCTTCAATATACCCTCGTTTTCTTCCACAAACGATTACTTGCGAACCCTGTAATGTTTTAGTAATATCAAGGAGTTCCAGGTATGTTTTACGATCGATTTCTGTAATCTGAAGTTCTTTGTCTTGTTGCATGGTCAAAGCTCCATTTTCGGCAATGACATAAATGTCATCTTTGATAGGTTTTAGTTTATCAATAATACTATAATATTGTCTTCCGCTAGCAGCAACAAAAGTTACACCCAGGCTATTTAACTCTTCAAAAAGCTCAAAAAAATGACGGCTTACTTCACCTTTAGCGTTAAGAAGTGTGCCATCCATATCTGTAGCAACCATTTTGATTTGGGATAAATCCATAGTAGTGTATAATTTTAATTGTAAAGGTATTAGAGTTAGAATAAATACAGGGTATTATAACTGTAAAATTTGTATTAAATTGCTAGTAAATAAAGAGCTGTGCTCGGTTTGATATAACCTGACAAAGTAGATTAAATACTAATTAAAAAAAAATCCCGAGTCGTACTAGGGCAATACCATGAAATTTTTTCAAAAAGAAATACAATTACCATCATATCCCAGAGGGTTTCATTTGATTACTTCTAAGATTCTTGCCGAAATACCCGAAATCAAACAGGTACGAATGGGGCAGTTACAAGTGTTTATTAAGCATACATCTGCTAGTCTTACTATAAATGAGAATGCGGATCCCACAGTACGACAGGATTTTGAAAGTCATATGAATATTATGGTTCCAGAAAATGCGTCCTATTATATTCATACCTATGAAGGAGCTGATGATATGCCAGCTCATATCAAAGCTTCTTTGATGGGTGCTTCTGTTTTGGTTCCTATTACTAACGGAGAGTTAAATCTAGGAACATGGCAAGGCATTTATCTCTGTGAACATAGAGATTCTGGAGGCCCTAGAAAACTGGTTTTAACAGCTTATGGGTCTTAGAGACTATAAGTTAATCGAGATTACTTTATAACAAAACTATTTTGGTTTTATACTAATTAAGCTTGTCATTCTAGCGTAGACTAGAATGACAAGCATTATAGATTTTTCACAAGCCTAAATTAACTATAACTAAAACACTTTTGATTTAGAACCATTGTGCCCAAGGTATTCTTGATAGCATAAGAATCCAGGCAATAGTATAGAAAATAGCTAGCATTTTAAACTTAGGTGTAGAAGTAAGTTTCTTTTTATGTTTAGAGTATCCCATTGTGATAAAAACAATGGTTAAGATCATTACCAAAGGGTGCTCTACATTATATAATCGTAAAGTAGCGTCCTTCATGATTTCTCCCATTTTGTGAGTTCCTGAGAACCAAACCACAAGAGGGGAAACAAAGAAGATAATAATACCGATTAAAAGCTGAATATGAGTAACGATAAGCGCGAATAGAGAGACTCTAAAATCTTTTGGAGCATATTCTCTTTTGGTAAAAAATCCAGCTAGGGCATTAATAGTTGCTAGTGTAACGACAAGAACAACAAGATAAGCCCAATATGAATGGACGATTTGAATAGCTTCGTACATAAAATGATGTGTTTAATTTATTCAAAGGTACATATAATGCATAAAAAAGCCTCATCCTACAAGCACAGGAGTCTTTATTTAGACTTATTCTACAAAGTGTTTGCTTTGTAGAAAACTTATTTAGTCATAGCTATATATAATATATCAGTTTTATTCTAAAGCTTCTTCTGGGACCTCTCCTGTTAAGGTTTGTAAAAATAAGTGAATCTCATTAATTTGCTGTGGATTTAATTTTTGATTTAATTGAGTTTCCCCCATAATTGAGATGGCTTTTTTAAGATCTTTAATACTACCATCATGAAAATAAGGTGTGGTTTTTTCAATATTAAGTAGTGAAGGAACCTTAAAGACGTATTTATCAACTTCATTTTTGGTGAGATCAAACCTACCATTATCTATTTTTTCACTATTTGTATACTCCCAATAATTTACGGTAAGCCCAAATTTTTGATACATATTACCTCCTAGTAATGCTCCAGTATGGCAGGTGATACAACCAACACTTATAAAGGTTTCCATGCCTTTCTTTTCATATTTGTTTAATGCAGAACCATCTCCAGCCATGTATTTATCGAACTTAGAGGGAGTAATCAGTTTTCGTTCAAAAGCACCAATAGCTTTTTCTATATTCCTATATGTTATAGGAGTTTTCTCCTCTGGAAAAGCTTTGGCAAAAAGCTCGATATACTCATCGATTTTTGATATTCGGTCTACCACTACTGTTTCGTTAGGCATTGCCATTTCTATTGGGTTTAATATAGGGCCTCCGGCTTGTGCTTCTACATCAGGTTCTCGTCCATCCCAAAATTGAGTCATATGTAATGCGGCATTTAAAGTTGTAGGGGAGTTACGTCCTCCTGGTTTACCATCGTTACCTATTGAAAAAGACAGATTGTCTACTCCATATGTTTTTAGATTATGGCAGGTATTACAACTTTGTGTATTGTCTTTAGAAAGCCGTTTGTCATAATAAAGCGTTTTACCCAGAGTTACTTTTTCATGAGTTATTGGATTGTCTGGGCTTTCTGCTATTTTGGGTAATACACCAAAAATTTCTCGAGCTTTCTTGTCAATTTCTGATACTGCAATAGCCTTGTTTCCGATTGAAGAAACTGGAACGTAATCTTTGTCTTTTTGTTTAGAATCGTTTTTACATCCTATACATATTGCAAGGATTACACCCCATTGAAGTACGTTTTTCATAGTGTTTTTTTTGTGTTAATATATATATGTTAAAGTTGGATTTTTTACTGTCGTTATCACATGGAGATACTTACAAATAAAACGGTGTTTTTTTGAAAAAAAACAAACCGTTGTATGTATTTCTATATCAGAAATTTACAACGGTTTATACTGTGATTTAGTATTCATTATTATGGATAATAATGAAGGTCAGAAATTGAGGAGATAAAAAAAACCTCATTCGATCTCCGAATGAGGTTTTTGATATTTAATTTATAAATTTCTTAGTTGAATATATAACGTAATCCAACTTGCATTTGCCATCTTGATGATTGAAGACCATTATCATCTATTTGTTCAATTCCATCTTCAAAAGAACTAGCGTCAAAGGTAAACTCTGGATCTGCTGTTCCACCTCTTACAGTTTCAATTAGTGCAACATTTCCAGGGATGAATTTACGTTTTCCCCAATCTTTATTTAAAAGATTAGTGAAGTTAAAGATATCAAGAGAAAGCTGAAGTGTGTTTTTCTTTTCTCCAGTTTTGATATAAAAATCTTGTAAGAACTTTAAATCAATAGCATGACTCCAAGGACCTCTATCTCCGTTACGTTCTGCATATCCACCTCTTCTTTTTCTTAAATAATCATTTCCTTCTATAAAAGCATTTAGTGCAGCCCATTGCTCTGCAGGAGTATCTGATCCTGGGATTATGTCTCCGTCACGATCTCTAAAAGGAACAAGGTTAATTTCACTTGCATTTGAAGGAATATAGATAAGAGCATTATCTCTAGAATCATCATTTAAAAGATCTCTACCTTCTCTGTAAACAAAAGAGTGAGGAGCACCTTGTGAACCTTCATAAAATAATGCAATTGTTGATTTCATAAACCCTAGGTATTCTTTTTCATAACTAACATTAGCAGAAAAACGAGACCCTTGTGAAAAATCAGATCTTGATCTTGGGATGTTAGAGTTCTTACCATTTACGGTTTGAATATTTCTCCACTGTGAACTGTTTTGAGAAGAAGTACCATCAAAAATAGATTCTGATTCACCATAAGAATAAGATACACTTCCTTGAAATCCATTGTCAAAAGGTTTTCTTAGGGTAAAAGATGTATTATAAGAGAATCCTTCGCCAGTATTGGTTCCAAGAGTTATTCTTCCATAAGTGTTATCGATTCGATCTCCGAAACTATCACTGTAGTATGGTCTGTTATCAGCACCATTTAAAGTTCCTTCTGGTCCGCGAATATTTAAGTTTTGATAATAAATATTAGTAATAACATCTGTATATAAAAAGTCTGCACTTGCGATTAATCCCCAAAGTGGTAATTTTTGATCAATAGCGATATTATATTTCATTACCTGAGGTAATTTTAGATCAGGAGTAAAAATATCGATATTTCCTGCTGTTTCTCCAGTTCCTGGAGCTACGGCTACAGGCTGTTGATTAACATTTGGGTTAAAAGTTATTGTAGAAGGATCTAGATTAAATCCGCCAGTAAATCCACCAGTAATACCATTATTGTTATATGAACCACCAGGCCATACTAACGGAATTCTTGAAGTAAAAATACCAAAACCACCACGTACTTGAGTAGTCTTATCATTTTTTACATCCCAGTTAAATCCAACACGAGGAGATAAATGTGCAGAAGGTCTTATTTTTTTACCTACTCTTGCTCCTTGAAGGTCTTTTCCGGCAGCTTCAAGAAGAGGAATAGTTCTGTCATTAAAATCAGGATTTTCAGCACCTGCATCAAAAATAGGAACATCAACTCTTAATCCAGCTGTTAGTTTAAAATTATCAGATATGCTTATTTCATCCTGAACATAAAAACTCGGTTGGTATAATTTAAATTCTGATGCTCCGGCAGATTCATCGCCTACTGCAGTACCACCTACTAGAGAATATCCTTTTTGGTATTCGTCAATAACACCATTATAAAAGTCACTTAAGTTGTTAAAGGTGTAATCTCCGTAATTAAAAGCAAAGAATAAGTTTTTAATTTTTGAAAACTCATGTTGAGTCCCTATAGTTACAGTATGTTTACCGCTATAAATCTCAAAATTATCGGCTATATTAACAATATCCTGATCTAATAAGTTTGCAGTAGAAAATGGTTCTGCTCCAAAAGAAATTGTTCCACCACCATCACGAATATCAACAGTTGGAAACGGGTTGCCAGAAGGATCACGATCATCTCTTACTGATTTATAACCAATAAGTAAGTTGTTAGAAGCCCAGTTTCCTATAGACGAACTAAATTCTAAGGTAGTTTCATTTTTAGTACTTTCAAAAAGCTCAGAACCATTAATAAAACCAATATTTCTGTTTCCACTATTTCTTGCTTCTAGATTATCAGCTTTTACAAAATTGTGCTTTACACTTAATTGATGGTTATCATTAATATTCCAATCTAGTTTAACTGTTAGCTTATCACTTTCTAATGTTCTTGTGTTATTGTCAAACCCACCAGGGTTATAACCATATGTAGTCTGTAAGAAATTTGATAGATTTTGAATATCAGCCAGGGTAGCGTTTCCTTGGTAGTTACTAAAGTTAAATGGCTGTGGAGTTTCTTGTTCTTCTCTCTCATAATTAACAAAGTAAAATAATTTGTCTTTTATGATTGGACCACCAATACGAGCTCCGTAAATTTTTGCAGAGTAATCAGATAATTTTTCTCTTGAATCGCCAGTCCCTACTAAATCTGGAGGAGTTTTTCCTGAAAGACTTTCGTTTCTAAAATATGTATAGGCAGATCCTTCGATGCTATTTGTTCCTGATCGAGTAATTGCATTTATAGCACCACCAGAAAACCCTGATTGTCTTACATCAAAAGGAGCAATGTTAATTTGAAAAGTTTCAATCGCATCGATTGAGAATGGATTTACTCCTGTTTGACCACCATCAGTACCTGAACCAGCTAGACCAAATACGTCATTACTTACTCCTCCGTCAATATACAAAGCATTGTATCGGTTATTTTGTCCAGCTAAAGAAACTGAAAAACCATCATCTCCTTCGGTTATTTGAGCTTGAGGAGTAATTCTTACAAAGTCGGCAACAGATCTTGATACCGAGGGTAAAGAATTAATTTGTCTCTCGGTCACCGTAGTTTCGGTACCTGTTTTACCAGAATCAAATACACTATTGTTAGTTACTGTAATTATAACTTGTTCAAGTGCACTGGCTTCTTCAATCATTTGAGTGCTGATATTTTGTGAATCTCCTAATTGAAGAAAAACATTGTCTTTTACATAATCCTTAAAACCAACATATGAGATAGTAACCTTGTATGGTCCACCAGTTCTCATATTTGCTATTCTGTAAAAGCCGTCAAAATCAGTAATTGCACCATATTTTGTTCCAGATGGAGTGTGGATCGCAACTACATTGGCACCAGGAAGAGCTTCTCCTGTATTATCGGTCATCTTACCATTAATGGAAGACTTAGTTACCCCTTGCGCAAACGTTTCCCCAACGACTGCCATAAGGATTACAACAAATAAAAATGTAATCTTTTTCATGAGTGTGTTTTAATAGTTTTTAATTGTCTCATGAAACTCTTAACGATTAAAATAATTACACTAAAAGGTTTAAAAATCATTTAAATCGTATACAGTTTCGTAAATATTTGATAGAGTTAATAATCTTCGCAAAAGAACGAATCTTTATGCGTGCATAGTTTATTAAAATGTTAAATTTTATACAGATTTGTATTATAGTTTTTAAGATAATTTTTTTTTGTAGCAGATTGATTATTAATTAATTGAAGATATTAAAAAGTTATTAACTAAGAAATTGTTAATTAAAAATTAATTCAATCTTGCAACATTGAGTAAAAAAAACGTCTAGAGCTTGAAAAATAGACTCTAAATAGATTAAGATTAACATATTACTAGTGCGAAAAAGAGTATAAGTCTCAAATCAATTTATGATTACAAATTGATTTGAGACTTATTTTTTTATGTTATCTGAAAATAGATTTAGTATTCAGATTGCCCTAAATACCGTTGTAAAAGAGTATGTGTTGAAGAATCATGTTCTTTAATCTCACGAGTGTCGATCTCAGATAAAATAGTAGTAGCCAGTTGTTTACCTAATTCTACACCCCATTGGTCATAGCTAAAAATATTCCATATAATACCTTGAACAAAAATACGCTGTTCATACATCGATACTAATGCACCTAGGCTTTTAGGGGTGAGGGTGTCGATTAAAATAGTGGTTGTAGGTTTATTACCTGCAAATACTTTAAAAGGCAACAGTTTTTTTAGCTTTTCTTTGGAGATGTTTTTAGCACTTAATTCCCGAAGCACTTCGTCTTGGGTTTTGCCATTCATCAAGGCTTCTGTTTGTGCAAAAAAGTTGGCCATTAATTTATTTTGATGATCTTGATCATCAAATAAAGAGTGTTTAAAACCAATAAACTCTGCTGGAATCAATTTTGTCCCCTGATGAATTAATTGAAAGAATGCATGCTGGGCATTGGTTCCTGGTTCTCCCCAGATAACCGTACCAGTTTGGTAGTTAATAGGGTTACCATTGCGATCTATACTTTTTCCATTACTTTCCATAATACCTTGCTGTAAGTACGCCGGTAATCTATGTAAATATTGAGAATAAGGGATGATAGCCTCGCTTTCTGCATTAAAAAAATTATTGTACCATATGCTAAGCATTCCTAAAATTACAGGAATATTTTCTTCAAAAGGAGTATTCTTAAAATGTTCATCCATCTCATGAGCACCTGCTAGCAGGGCTTCAAAATTTTCATAACCTACGGATAAACTTATAGATAGCCCTACTGCACTCCATAAAGAAAAACGACCTCCAACCCAATCCCATAGCGGAAAAATATTTTCTTCTGCAATCCCAAAATTAGTAACATTAGGAATATTACTTGATACGGCTACAAAATGTTTCTCTACAGCTTCTTTTGGTGCATTTTTGGTGAACCAATTTCTTACTGTAGTAGCATTTGATATAGTTTCTTGAGTAGAAAAGGTTTTAGATACGACTACAAATAAAGTAGTCTCCGGATCTAATTTTTTTAGGTTTTGATGAACATGATCTCCATCTACATTAGAGATAAAATGTAGAGTAAGATGATTCTTGTAATAAGCTAAGGACTCGGTAATCATAGCAGGACCAAGATCAGATCCTCCAATACCAATATTTACAATATCGGTAAAAGCTTTGCCTGTATATCCTTTAAGATTTCCTGAAATAACCTGATGGCTAAAGGACTTTATTTTTTCTTTTACGTTTGTAACTTCAGGAATTACATTTTTACCATCAACGTTAACTTGATATGTTGATGATGTTCTGAGGGCTGTATGTAGAACGGCTCTATTCTCTGTCTCATTAATAGTACTTCCATCAAAATAATGTTGTATCGCTTCATCGAGCTTTACTTCTCGGGCCAGATCTAATAACAGTTTTTTTGTAGTCTTATCGATTCTGTTTTTAGAATAGTCTACATAAAAATCCTTCCATTCAATCGAAAAGACATCTGCACGATCCGGATTGTGTTCAAAAAGATCTTTAAGATGTGTTTCTTTTATGGTTTCGTAATGAGATTTTAATGCTTCCCAGGCTTTTGTGGTGGTTGGGTTAATAGTTGGTAATATCATGATTTATAAAATTTCCAGGGGTTTTTGTGGTTTAAAAGAAATGCTATCTAATTCGGTCTTTAAAGGCTGGACATGGTTATAAAAGCCTTGTTTAAGACTATCGGCTAGTGGTTTTGAAGCCGGAAGATCTTGTTTAAATGGGTCTACTTCTTTTCCGTTTTTCCAGAATCTGTAGCATACATGGGGACCTCCTGTATTACCAGTCATCCCAATATAGCCTATAACATCTCCTTGCTTTACAAACTCACCTACTTTTACAGCTTGTCTGCTCATATGTAGATATTGAGTGTCATAAGTGGCATTATGTCTTATTTTTACATATTTACCATTTCCACCTCTTCGCTCAGATTTGGTTATGACTCCGTCTGCAGTGGCTAATATTGGTGTGCCAATAGGGGCGGCAAAATCGGTACCTCGATGTGGTCTTACTTTATTGCCATAGTATTTGATTCTGCGTTTAAGGTTGTATCTCGAAGAAATTCTACTAAATTTTACTGGAGCAGTAAGAAATGCTCTTCGCAAATTGTTAGCTTCTTCATCGTAATAATCTATAGAATTGTTAATTGAATCATCTATAAACCTAAAGGCATAAATAGGTTTGCTTCTATGTTCAAAATAAGATGCTTTGATCTGGTCAACTCCTGCAGGAATAGTATCGTCAATAAATTTCTCGGTATAAATTACCTTAAATCTATCTCCTGCTTGTAATCTTGTAAAATCAATAGTCCAGGCATAAATATCTGCCATGTTATATGCAACCAGAAAATTGAGATCCATATCATCAAATGTTTGCATTAAACTACTATTTATGACTCCAGAAGCAGTTTTTTCAACCAGTGTTACGGGTTTTTTACTTTTTTTGGCAATGATACTATCTCTAAAATCAATTACGGTATAATCGATTTTGTTATTTTGATATACAAACACCTGTGCTTTTTCTGTTGTATCCTTTGTTTTAAGAAGCATATAAGGTTTTCCTGCCTGAATTCTGGCTACATTAAAAGTATCTTTAATTGTATTGGTGATTTCGAATACTTTAGTTCTACTTATGCCGTGAGTATCCATAATGGCCCCAAAACTATCTCCGGGACGGATGGTATCTTTGACAACATTAAAATCATTTAGGATATAACCAAATTCGGTTATAACAGGGGGTGCTTTTTCTTCCTCGATAACTTCAGGAACAATAATTTTTGCTTCTTTTTTTTCTTTCTGACATGAAAATAATACTACCGCTATAAGTAGTAAATAACCTATTTGCTTCAACTGACGACTATTTTATTTTGCGGCATTAAATTGATGAGCAACCCATTGTTGGCCCCAGTTTTCTTTTTCTTCCTTAGTCCAAAGATTAGGAAAAAACATAATCCTTTGAAAACTTGGAGGTAAGAAACTTTTCCAGTTTGTTCCTCCTGTAGCCAAAACTTCACCTTTCTCTTTATTGAGATACCTATAGGCGGCACCCATGTGCATTAATAACCAATTAACATTCACATTAATGTCAAAAGTACGCAAAGCTTCGATAAGGAGCACATTATTTTGCTCTTTTTCTGGTAGTTCGAGGTATTTATGAAAAATAGTGCTGTGTTGTACTTGGTGAGCAATACGCATCATTCTTGGTGTATATCGATATTCGAATTGCTTAAGCGTAAGTGTTTTTTCACCAGTTTCTTTATCAGTAGCACCAGATTTCCAGTATAAATGTTCGAATACTTCTTCGAGGACATCTTTTTCAGAAAATAAACTTCTTTCTTTAGCACTTACAAGATTTGCAAGGGGAGTCGAATATATTTCGATCAATCTGAATTGTACAGATTGAAAACCACTTGCTGGCAGAAGAGACATTCGGTATTTAAGAAACTGTTCTTTGTCCATTCCTCTAATCATGACATCAAAAGAATTGATCAGAACTCTAAAATAACGATTTACTCGATCAATTTTAGCGGTAAAAAATGCTGCATTTTGTAATTTATCATCAATAATCTGTTTTAACTCAT
Organism: Aquimarina sp. Aq78; assembly: GCF_900299525.1. Lineage (GTDB taxonomy): Bacteria > Bacteroidota > Bacteroidia > Flavobacteriales > Flavobacteriaceae > Aquimarina. The sequence continues at coordinate 414,059 of NZ_OMKA01000026.1, forward strand.
GTATAATGAGTTTAAAATAGAGTTCTGTAATCTGATGATAAGTAATAAAAATTTCTTCGTCGGGAAAATGCGTTCTTGGGATTTGCAAACTTAATAGGGTGTCCAGATGTATATAATCCCAATAGGTTAAATATCGATCGTGAAGCAGGCCATCTAAATATGATCCCAAATCCTGGCCAGAATTTTTAAATTTCTTTTCTAATTGCTTTATTTTTTCGGCAATCTCTGGTTTTATAGATTCATTCATTAATCTACTATAATTTTAAATGGGTGTTTAAGTCCTTTAAATGCATCTAAATCTGCTTTTATCGAGCCTACAACAATATCTGCTTTTATTCTTACAGGCATACGATTATCATCATCACTTACCCATACGGTCATACTTTCTTCTTCTTTAAAAACTCTATCTGCTTGGACATAGGGCCTAAATTTTAAACATGCAATTTTACCCATTTTGGTTTTAATTACTTCTCTTCCTAAGAATTTTAACTTAAAACGATAGCTTTCATTATCAAAAAACATATTTACATATTGTTCGTCTCCTTTTTTTAGAGAAGATGTATTAATGTTATTACGCAAGTAGTAAAAAGAAGACATCATATCCTGTACATCAGATTGTATAGGGTAAGATTTTTTTGTATTGTGTTTTTTGTTGAAAACTAATGCTTTGTTTTCATTATGATCGAAGTTAATTTCTATATTCTTGGTATGCCCTCCTTCATTTATTTTTCGAATAAAACGATATGGTTTTACTCTGTCCATGTCAATATAGGTTTCATAATAGTCTTCTACTTTAAAAAAGACACTTAAAAAACCAGATGATTTACCTGTACCAATTATGTGATGTACTGGTTTCCCATTTAACTGCTCTTTTTTAATTTCAAGTGTAGCATAACTAGCTGTAAAAAGACCATAATGAATTCTGAATTTAAACCATTCTCCAGAATCGAATGCTTTATGGTTATCTTGCGCAAAAGCAGGAACTATACTTGTTATCAAAAGCAATATTATGATATACTTTTTCATAGTTTAGGGCATTGTTATTATTTGATATACATACTAATTGAATATGCAATTACAATATCCATTCCAAAAATACTATTTAATATGAAGAGATAAAAATGAATATTGTTATCTAATCTAAAAATATAAACAAAAAAAGAGAGCCACCACAGCTCTCTTCTTTACTTTTATTAACCAACTAAAAACTTAAATTATGAGAATAATTATTGTTTTAGATATAGGCGGTAACCACTCCACCTATTATATGCAAAAATGGACTTTTTTTGAATAATTATCAAACGAAAACGTTTTTTTATTATGAAATTTAACAAAAGTTTATATCGATTGCTGTGAAAATTGCATTTTTCTCAAAAATCAAAAAGTAGCTTTAATCAATAAAAAAGAATCTGTTTTAGCTATTTTTTTAACCAAAATTCTTTTCATTTTAAGCCTAAAAAGGAGATTTGATCTGCTTCTCGATAACTTGGACAGACTTGTCTTTGATTAAAAATGTTAAATTCACAATTTATTTAATTTATAGGTTCGTATTGTTTTACTACCTGATCTATTTTTCCAAAAATTGTTTCTCCTTGCTTATTTTTCATTTCGATTTCTATACGATCGTCAAAACTCATGAAAGGAGTGGATGGTTTCCCGTTTTTTATAATTTCTAAACATCTAACTTCTGCCAAACAACTTGATCCATCTGGACTCCCTTGATTAGCGACAGTACCAGATCCTATTACAGATCCAGCCATTAAAGACCTTGATTTAGCAGCATGAGCAATCAATTGGCCAAAATCAAAAGTCATATCTATTCCTGCATTAGGTGATCCTATAACTTTAGAATTTAATGTAGAGATCAACGGTAGATGTACTTTAGCATTACTCCAGGCATCATCTAGTTCATCTGGCGTAACTACTACAGGAGAAAATGTAGTCCATGGTTTAGATTGATAAAACCCAAATTGTTTAGCCAGCTCATTAGGGATTAAATTTCTTAATGAAACATCATTAATGATTGCCACAAGTTTAATATGCTTTTGAGCATTTTTTGCACTTACACCAGCAGGAACATCATCTGTTATTACAGCGACTTCAGATTCAAAATCTATTCCCCACTCTTCTTTTTCAATTTCAATATCTTCATTTGCCCCAATGAATGCATCAGAAGCTCCCATATACATTAAGGGATCGGTCCAGAAAGTCTCTGGTAATTCGGCATTCCTTGCTTTTCTTACTAGTTCTACATGAGTAACATAGGCGCTACCGTCTGCCCAATGATAGGCCCTGGGAATTGCAGCCATGGTTTCGGTCGAATCAAAATCAAAAGTATTTGGCAATGTATTATTTTGTAACTGATCATACACCTTTTCTAGTTTAGGAGAAATATCCTCCCAATTATCCAAGGCTTCTTGCATTGTTTGAGAAATTTCAGGAACTTTTATTGCTTTGGTTAGATCCCTGCTTACTACCACTAGTTGTCCGTCTCGGCTGTTATTTTTTATTGTTGCTAATTTCATTGTATCGTTTTTCTTTGAACTTCATAACCTGTATTATAATTTCATTTTGAGGAAACTATTTTTACAGGAAACTTTTGTTTGATTTTTTAGAAATACTATACCATACATTATATACCAATTAAAAGATAAGTTCTAAATAATTGGTATATAAAAATGGCAAGAAAATAATAAGTCTATTTTCTTAAAATGTAGTGTTATGCTGTTTTTAAAGCGTACCTCTTTGTTCTTGTTCTCTCTCGATAGCTTCGAACAATGCTTTAAAATTACCTTTACCAAAAGACTGAGCTCCTTTACGTTGTATAATTTCAAAAAACATTGTTGGACGATCTAAGACTGGTTTGGTAAAAATCTGAAGCAGGTATCCTTCATCATCTCGATCAATTAGAATTCCTAATTCTTTAAGTGGAGCAAGATCTTCATCGATTTCACCAACTCGATCCAAAACAGTTTCATAATAACTAGCAGGAACAGTAAGAAATTCTATTCCTCGATTCTGAAGTGAAGAAACGGTTTCAATAATGTTATCGGTAGCTAATGCTATGTGTTGTACTCCGGCACCATTATAAAAATCGATATATTCTTCAATTTGAGATTTTTTTCTTCCCTCTGCAGGTTCGTTTATAGGAAACTTTATACGACCGTTACCATTACTCATTACCTTACTCATTAAGGCTGTGTATTCTGTAGAAATATCTTTATCATCAAAAGAGACTAATTGTGCAAATCCCATAACTTTGGCATAAAACTCACACCATTTGTTCATCTCATTCCATCCTACATTACCTACCATATGATCAATAAACTTAAGACCTGTAGTTTCTGTTTTATAGGGTTTGGTCCAGGCCATATAGCCAGGTAAGAATATTCCGTGATAATTTTTTCGTTCTACAAAAATGTGTACTGTTTCTCCATAAGTGTGGATTCCTGAAAACACAACACGACCGTTTTCATCTTCTTCAACGGTGGGTTCCATATAGGATTCGGCACCACGTTTTACGGTTTCCTGATAGCTTTTGGTAGCGTCATCAACCCAAAGAGCTACTACTTTTACTGCATCACCATGGGCATTTATATGTTTGTTAATATCTCCATCTGGTTGTAGAGGAGAAGTAAGAACCAATCTTATTTTATCTTGTTGTAGTACATATGAAACACTATCCTTGCGTCCTGTTTCTAATCCGGCATAGGCTATAATTTGAAACCCCCATGCTGCTTGGTAATAATAGGCTGCTTGTTTGGCATTACCTACATAGAGTTCTACATAATCTGTTCCTAACAGCGGCAAGAAATCTTCTGCCTGAGGAACTATTTTTTCTAAATTCTGAGGTGTTATATTGGTCGACATAATGCTTTTAATTTTTATAGTTAAATAAATGAGTCAATGAGAAAAACATATTCATGATTTTTTCTCGAATAGGGTAGTTTAAAAACATTACCACATGGCTCTTAAATGCGCTGTAATATCTTTCCTGTAATTTAGCATAACAAATTATCTTTTTTAAAGCTGTTTTGATTTTAAAACATTTCCTGGTGTGTTACTCAAGCCAGGATTTATGATAGTCTTCGTCGGCTATTTTCATAGCCTCTTCGGTAACCATAAGAGGTTTAAAGGTGTCTACCATAACGGCTAATTCATCAGTTTTGGTTTTTCCAATACTTCGTTCTACTGCTCCAGGATGAGGACCATGAGGTATCCCTGCGGGATGTAAGGAAATATGTCCTGCGTCAATATCGTTTCTACTCATAAAATCACCATCGACATAGTATAATACTTCATCACTATCTATGTTACTATGATTGTAGGGTGCAGGAATACTGTCTGGATGGTAATCATATAATCTTGGTACAAAAGAACAAATCACAAAAGCATCAGTTTCGAATGTTTGGTGCACTGGTGGTGGTTGATGTATTCTACCTGTGATAGGCTCAAAGTCGTGTATCGAAAAAGCATAAGGGAAATTAAATCCATCATATCCTACCACATCAAACGGATGTGTAGCATAGATCATATCAAAAATTTCATCTTGCTTTTTTACTTTGATTAAAAAGTCTCCTTTTTCATCGTTAGTTTCTAATTCGTATGGAGTCCTGATATCACGTTCACAAAATGGAGAATGTTCTAGCAATTGCCCAAACCAATTTCGGTATCTTTTTGGAGTATAAATTGGTCTTCTTGATTCTACAATAAACAAGCGATTATCAGAAGTATCAAAATCAAGTTTATAAATAGTTCCTCTGGGAATCAATATATAATCACCATATTTAAAATCGAGATTACCTAGGTGGCTACGAAATTTTCCGCTTCCGCGATGCACAAAAATTAATTCATCGGCATCTGTATTTTTATAAAAATAATCGGTAGTGGATTCCTGAGGGGCAGATAAAATAATACTTACATCACTATTGATTAGTACATTTTTTCTGCTCTGTAAATAATCCTTTTCTGGATTGACTTTAAAGCCATGGAGTCTATAGGATTTGATATTATTTTTAATAGCTACTTTAGGAGCTACACTATAACTTCCTTTAATTTCTTTTACTTGCGTCGGTCTATGGCAATGATATGAATTGGTCGACATTCCGTCAAAACCTATTGTTCCAAATAATTGCTCATAATATAAATTACCATCGGGTTTTTTAAAGATGGTATGGCGTTTTGGGGGTATTTCCCCGAGAGTATGATAAAAAGGCATGATGTTGCAAATTTATAATATTAACTACTTTTTTTAATAAGACAATAATAAATAGCAGATCTACCTTATTCGGGATTGCGCTTAATAAGGTAGTGTAGTAATAATAGTAAATCCTGCCAAAACAAGTTCATAATATTACAAATATCGTAAATATTTCTATTCTATCGCAGTATAATTTTTTAAAACCAAAAACCGATACTAAAAAACCAACTACTTTCGTCTAGTTCTGGAGAATAAGAATATTTAACTTGTACTGGTCCAGCAAAGGTATCCAGGCCATAACCCAAAGCATAACCAGAAAATTCTGGATCTTCAAACCATTTCCCGGTACTAAATAACTTATTGCCTACATTTGCAAAATTGGCAGATGCGTTAATATGGTTGTTTTTAAATATCTCATAATCTACAGATAGTAGAGCTTTCACAAAGCTTTGCCCTGTCATTCCGAAAAAATCATATCCATAAAAAGGAATAAAATTATTAATAGTTTTAGCGCCAAAACCTCCAAGTAGAAAATCAAGAGAACTTAAGGAAGTATTTCCAATTTTGGTACCTGCTTCCAGGCTAATGTTCATAGAAAGATCTTCATATAATGGTGTAGCAAACCCTAGTTGTGCTTTGGTAATTGAGAATTCATCAAAACTTTCTGTAAAATCAGAAGAAAAAAGATAGGTGTGGATATCACCTTCAAATAAAAATCCACGCTTTGGAAAATATTTGTTGTCATAAGTATCTAGTTTAATATACCCAAAGGCACTCCAATAATCACTGTCATCAAATACAGTTCTTGGAATTTGATTTTCATCTTCTCCAAACGTTTCAGAAATAATACTAAGGCGTTTATATTCTGCACCTAATCCAACAGAAAAGGTTTGTTGTAGTAAGGTTTCTGCATAGATTTGTGCATTATAGTCGGTATAATCTACATCGATAGTATTAATATCTAAATCAGGGATTTCTCCAAATCTTCCTATAAAATCAAAATCAATTGCTTTTTTAAAATTGGTATAGCGAACTTTTAGCCCGGTACTCCAATAAAAACCTTTGTCTATATAGTAGTCCAGATTATAACGAATATTATCACCTAAAGCTACATCGGCAGAAAGTACATCATTATCAAATAACAGGCTTTTTCTGGTAACATTAATTAGGGCTGCAGTTTGATATAGGTCATCATAATGAAGTGCAAAACGTAGTAACATTTTGTTGTCACTCTCTTTTACATTAAGTGCTAGATGCTTGCCATCTTTTGTGTCAATGAGTTTGTGACTTACACGATCAAAGTTTCCTGTTGCTGATAAGTTGTTAATACCTTCATTTAATTTTCCGTAAGTTGTAACACTAGGAGTTTTTAGTTTTAGTTTCCCTTTGATATAAGCTCTTGTATATCTTTCATTTCCTGAAATGGCCAAACTGCTGACTAATATGTTTTCTGAGCTTTTAGCAATAACAGGTTTCTTTGATCCAGATTTTTGACGCATTGCAATTGCTTTGAGCTTTTCATAATTTGCAAAGGCAGCTTTTTCTCCATTAGCAATAATTTTATCAACCTGGTCAAAAGAGATTACCGAAAAATCCGTTATCGAAGGTTTAATGTATAAATCTGTTTCAGAAGCTTTATTTTTCATGGCTTCGTAAGTTCTGAAATTGTTGATTTGAAGCATGATATTTGTTACCGAGGTTAGTTGATCTCTAGACATTAGGCTGTCTTGTACATCAATCCCTATTACTATTTCTGCTCCTTTTTCTTTAATTTCTTTAACAGGATAGTTATTGGTCACCCCTCCATCTGTCATTAAAATTCCATTTAATTCTACAGGGCTGAAAACAGAGGGCAATGCACCACTGGCAGCAACAGCATCGGGCAAATATCCTTTGTCCAGCAGTACTTGTTCTCCAGTCTCAATATTAGTAGCCATACAGAAAAAAGGGATTGGTAGATTATTAAAATCACGTATTTCGCTTACATGAGCTGTAAATCTTGAGAATTGGTTATAAAAATTCTGTCCCTTAGATAGCCCTTTGGGTAAACCGATTTTAAATTTATCAAAAGGAAGGGTTATGGCATATTTTTCTGAATCTTCTCGTTCATAAAACGTTTTAGCGCTTCTCGGAAGTTCGTCTTGTATAAATGCATCAAAGTCAACAGCTCTAAAGATAGAATCGAGTTCTGCTGCACGATATCCAGAAGCATATAAAGCTCCTACAATAGCTCCCATACTGGTACCGCCAATATAATCGATACGTACTCCTGCATCTTCTATTATTTTTAAAGCACCAATATGAGCAAGTCCTTTTGCACCACCGCCACTTAAGACTAATCCTATCTTTAGATCTTCTGTAGCAGGATTATCGTGAACTTCTAAGGATTGTTTTTCTTGCGACCACATTATATCTGGAATGAGGAACACTAAAAGTAGTATTCCAGATAAAAAAAATCTTAATGTATTGTGTCTGGCCACGCTTATTCTTTTTTAGAAAGATAATAATTATACACTTTGGTTGCGCGCGAATCCCCTATCACTTCACTTAATTCGTGTTTAGAAGCTTCACTTATTCTTTTTACAGATCTAAAGTTTTTTAATAATTCTATTACGGTTTTTTCTCCAATCCCGGGAATTAAATCTAATTCGGTATCTAAAGCAGCTTTGCTTCTTTTTTGTCTATGGAAAGTAATTCCGAATCGGTGTGCTTCATTTCGTAAATGTTGTATGACTTTTAAGGATTCTGATTTTTTATCTAAATATAAGGGTATAGAATCCCCTGGATAATAAATCTCTTCTAGTCGTTTTGCAATACCAATAATGGTTATTTTTCCTCTTAAACCCAATGTGTCCAGAGCTTTTAATCCTGAAGAAAGCTGTCCTTTCCCTCCATCTACAATCACTAGTTGAGGTAAAGGTTGATTTTCTTCTGTTAATCGTTTATACCGCCGATATACGACTTCTTCCATAGAAGCAAAATCATTGGCACCTTCTACTGTCTTTATATTAAACTTTCTATATTCTTTTTTACTGGGTTTTCCGTCTTTAAATACCACACAGGCAGCGACTGGATTAGTCCCCTGGATATTCGAATTGTCAAAACATTCGATATGTCTTGGTTCTTCGGGTAACCTCAAATCTTTTTTCATTTGTGCCATCAAGCGTTTTATATGTCGATCAGGATCCATAATCTTGATTTGCTTAAAACGTTCTTGTCTATGATATTTTGCATTTCTTAAAGATAAGTCTACAATCTTTTTTTTGTCACCTAATTGCGGGATTGTGATTTTTAGATCTTCTCCTACTTCTACATTAAAAGGAACAAATATTTCTTTAGATGTAGAGTTAAAACGCTGTCGGAGTTCGATAATGGCAAGTTCTAAAAGTTCTTTATCAGATTCGTCCAATTTTTTCTTAACCTCTGTAGTATGTGATCTAATTATCGCGCCATAGGATAGTTGAAGAAAATTTATATACCCATAGGATTCATCTGATATAATAGAAAACACATCAACATTACTTATTTTAGGATTAACTACAGTTGATCTTGCCTGGTAGTTTTCTAGTATTTGTATTTTTTCCTTAATCCGCTGGGCATCTTCAAACTCCATTTTTTCTGCATGTATCATCATTTGACCTCTAAAGCGATTAAGAGAATCTTTAAAATTTCCTTTTACAATTTGACGAATAGCTTCAAGGTTTTCGAGATATTCTTTTTCATCTTGTAACCCTTCACAAGGTCCTTTACAATTACCTAAATGATATTCTAAACAGACTTTATATTTTCCGTTATTTATTTTTTCCTGAGATAAATCATAAGTGCATGTTCTAAGCTGGTATAGTTCTTTGATAAGATCCAAAAGGACATGTACTGTTTTTACCGAAGTGTAGGGGCCATAGTATTCTGAGCCATCTTTGATAAGATTACGAGTAAGAAATACTCTGGAGAAACGCTCTTTTTTGATACAAATCCAAGGATATGTCTTATCATCTTTGAGCATGACATTAAACCTAGGTAAATATTTTTTAATCAGATTGTTTTCTAGTAACAGTGCATCTGTTTCTGTTTCAACAACAATATGTTTTATGGTATGAATCTTCTTTACAAGAACCTTAGTTTTATAGTTATCATGATTCTTTGTAAAGTAAGAAGAAACTCTTTTTTTTAGATTCTTTGCTTTTCCTACATAGAGTATTGTATCATCTTTATCATAATATTGATATACTCCAGGACTGGTAGGTAATATTTTAATTTGTATGTCTAAAGTAGCTTCTTGCATATTCGAATGGTAAAGTTAAGAGTTTAGCTCAATTGTAATACGAATATTAGGAGTTTAAATTTTTGTTAATTACTGTTTAGTGTTACGGTTTTCTATTAAATAGTAGGGATGTAATACAATGCTTATTGATTTTTATTACATTAGTAGCGCAATATCAATCATATCTTTTGGAGAAAGAAAAGAAAATAATTGGCAGAACTGATAAAGTGGATTTTCCTCTTTTAGAATTGAAAGATATCGATACCAAAATCGATACAGGAGTATATACTTCATCTATTCACTGTATTGATATAAGAGAGGTGGATCAAACATTGCAATGCAATCTTCTTGATATAGCGCATTCAGAACATAATGGTAAAAGATTTACATTTAAAAATTATGACATTACCGCAGTAAAAAGTAATAATGGAAAAGTAGAAGTGCGATACGTCATTAGAACACAAATTATTGTATTTGATAAAACGTATCCTATAACTCTTACATTATCTCCTCGTGATGATATGCGTTTTCCAGTATTAATTGGCCGTAAATTTTTAAGTGGTAAATTTTTGGTTGACCCCCAATTAGAAAATCAGTCTTATAATAGAAAACGGTAATGAATATCAAAATCTTGTCGCGTAGTGCAAATTTGTATTCTACTAATGTCCTGGTACAGGCAGCAGTAAAACGAAAGCATAATGTACAGGTGATAGATCCTCTTAATTGCGATATTATTATTGAAAAACAAAAGCCTGAGATTTATTATCGAGGTAAGAAATTAGATCATGTAGATGCTGTGATCCCTAGAATTGGGGCTTCTGTAACTTTTTACGGTACTGCAGTAGTACGACAGTTTGAGTTAATGAATGTATTTACCACACTTAAGTCACAAGCATTACTACAATCTAGGGATAAGCTAAGAAGTTTACAAATATTATCTAAAGCAGGATTGGGACTTCCCAAAACAGTATTTACCAATTATTCTAAAGATGTTTCTGAGGTTATATCTCATGTAGGAGGAGCTCCTTTAATTATTAAATTATTAGAAGGTACTCAGGGATTAGGAGTTGTATTGGCCGAAACTAAAACTGCAGCAGAATCTGTGTTAGAAGCTTTTAATGGATTACAGGCTCGTGTAATTGTACAAGAATTTATAAAAGAAGCCAAAGGGGCAGATATTAGAATTCTTGTTGTTGATGAACAAGTTGTGGGAGCTATGAAAAGACAAGGTAAAGAAGGTGAGTTTCGATCTAATTTACACAGAGGTGGTAGCGCATCGGTGATTACTCTTAGTGAAGAAGAAGAACAAGCTGCCATAAAAGCGGCCAAAGCTTTAAAAATGGGTGTAGCAGGTGTAGACATACTACAAAGTGATAGAGGCCCTCTTATTCTCGAAGTTAATTCTTCTCCAGGATTAGAAGGTATAGAAAGCGCAACAGGAAAAGATATCGCAAAAACCATTATTCGCTATATTGAAAGAAGTTTATAACACAATGACCAAAGTAACAGGAAAAAATATACTTAATATTCTTGGTAAAGAAGTACTGCCTGGCACCAGTACAACTATAAATTTTAATATAGCCAAGTTATATACTTCTACTAAGGTAGAAATACCTATAATCATAGAGAGATCAAAAAAACCAGGGCCTACGGTGCTTATTACTGCAGGAATTCATGGAGATGAGATCAATGGGGTAGAAGTTGTGAGGCAAATCATTGCAAGAAAAATCAATAAGCCTGCAAAAGGTAGTATCATATGTATTCCTGTGCTTAACGTATTTGGTTTTTTAAGTATGGATCGTTTTTTTCCTGATGGTCGAGATTTAAATAGGGTATTTCCAGGAACCAAAAATGGATCTCTTGCCAGTCGTTTTGCTTATCAGTTTATAAATGAGATTTTACCGGCGGCAGATTTTTGTTTAGATTTTCATACCGGAGGAGCCAGTAGATTTAATGCTCCACATATCAGAGTGGACCCTAAAAATGAAAGATTGATAGCTTTGGCAAAAATTTTTAATGCTCCGTTTACTCTTTTTTCTAAGAACCTGGAAGGATCATATCGAGCTACCTGTGCCAAAAAAGGAAAAGATATATTATTGTTTGAAGGAGGGAAATCCCAAAACAGTAGTAAAGAAATAGCCAGAGAGGGAGTACAGGGAACCATGCGGATATTAGATCATCTGGGAATGCTGAATACCGAATTTGAATCTCTAGTTCAAGAATCTGATACTCAAATTGTTATAAAAAGTGTATGGATGCGCGCAAAATATAGTGGTTTATTGCATATTAAAATACCCATCGGTAAACATATAGAAAAAGGAGAGATTATGGCAACAATTACAGACCCTTATGGTAAGATGAGGCATGTGGTTAAAGCGAATAATGAAGGGTATGTGATAAATGTAAATGAATCTTCAATTGTATATAAAGGAGATGCCATTTTTCGTATAACTAAAGAATTAGCCAATGAATAAAAAAGAACTACGAGCTAAATATAAAACCCTTAGGTCCCATTTAAGTAATGAAGAAGTTGAGAATTTAAGCATCGATATCGCAAATCGATTGCTCGAATTACCCGTTTGGGAAAAATCGTATTATCATATTTTTTTATCTATTAATGAAAAGAAAGAGATCAACACAGAATTTTTGTTGAATATTCTCCTTGGAAAGGATAAAAATGTCATTGTATCAAAAAGTAATTTTAAAGACAATACATTGCAGCATTTTCTACTTACAGATACCACTGCATTAAAGGTAAATTCTTGGGGAATTCCAGAGCCAATTGATGGGATTCCAATCCCCGAAGATAAAATAGAAGTAGTTTTTGTGCCGTTATTAGCATTTGATCAAAATGGGAATAGAGTAGGTTATGGAAAAGGGTTTTATGATAAGTTTTTGGCAAAATGTAATCCCAATACTTTAAAAATTGGCCTTTCCTTTTTTTCTGCTGAAGAAGAAATAGAAAATGTAACTACAGCAGATATACCACTTGATTTTTGTGTTACCCCAACAGAGGTATACTCTATTAAGAAGTAAATAGGATTTTCTGAAATAAAGAATACTTTTGTATATTCGATACTTTAACTTGTACCCTCTAAAAAATGCCCCAAAATATAGAAAGTGTTTGCATCATTGATGATGACCATATTTATATTAATCTACTAAGCAAGATCATTGAATTAAAAAAACTATCAGAATCTGTTTTAGTTTTTAACAATGGTAAAGAAGCTTTAGATTTTTTTCTACAGTCTTTACTGAAAGAAGAAAACGAAGAGGTGCCCCAGATTATCTTTTTAGATCTTAATATGCCAGTTATGGATGGTTGGGAATTTTTGAATGAATTCTCTAAAATCAAAAATCAAATTAGAAAAAAAATTGACCTTTATGTAGTGAGTTCTTCGATAGACTCCAGAGATATAGAACGTGCCAAATCTATTGATATAGTGTCGGATTATCTTACCAAACCCATTAAGCTAGATGACTTCGAGAGAATATTGATCTAGTCAGAATTTAATACTTATTTTATTTTTTAGGAAATGCTTTCTTGTTAAAAACAATCAATAAGAATACACCAATACTTATCGCAGAATCGGCAATATTAAATACAGGGTCAAAGAATGAAAAATGTTTGCCTCCCATAAACGGAATCCAATCTGGCAGAATATCATCATAGAAGGTAAACTGAATCATATCGACTACCTTACCATAAAAAACACTTTCGTAACCACCCGCTTCTGGTAAGAAAGTAGCTATTTCTACCGGTGTACTTTCACTAAAAAAGATACCATAAAATATAGAATCAATAATATTCCCAAAAGCACCAGCAAAAATTAATGCAATACAAAAGGTAAGAATAGTAGGGCTGTTTTTGCGAACAGAATCATACAACCAATACCCGATTCCTGTGATGGCAACTACTCTAAATAGAGTAAGAACTAATTTCCCATAATTACCCGGAAGTTCAAACCCCCAGGCCATCCCTTTGTTTTCTACGAATATGATGCGAAACCAATCGAATACTTCTACACTATCATGAAGAGTAAAATGAGTTTTAATATAAATTTTGGTGATCTGATCAATAAGTAACACTAAAATTATAACTAAAATAGATTTCTTTAAAGACATATAAGTATTAATTTGCTTGGCTGTTAAAAGCGACGGACAAAAATAGTGTTTTATTTTGTTTTATAGATACTTATTGTTTTAGCTACATGATTTATGGACTTTTGTTCAGCATTAAGATAAAATTTATAACTAATCTTCTTTTAGTATTTTTTCAACATATTTGATCCATTGATAATCAGGAATGCTCTTATCGATATAATAATCAGGTTGAATACCTTTATTATCAATTGTCATTTCTGGTATTCTCATACTTTTAGATAAACTATATCCCAATTGTAGATCTTTACAGGGAGAATCAACAAAATTCATGTTTGAAATATCTAAAACACCTGTTGTAGTAGTGCCATAGAGTTTTACTTTTTTACTTTGCTTTGCTGCTAATAAAAACTGTTCTGTTGTACTACCATTATTTTTATTAATTACAATAGCAACATTTTTTGGGTAAGGGTGAATAGTATCTATTTTTTTGACATCTATTATGGTGTCATCAAGATTTACAAATTCACCAATATGTTTATTCAATTTTTCCAACCCTTCTTTTGCCCATTTCTTTTCTTCAGCAGACCAGTTAGGGTCCTTCATGAATTTCTTCATTCGATTATTATTAAGTGGTGTCGATAGTAGTTTAACACCCACTGTGCGTATAGGGTTAGTATACAAATAAGGAATGATTTTTTTATAGCTAGCATCACTTCCTCCACCATTATTTCTTACATCAATGATGAGGTTTTTTTTACGAATCAATTGATTGTGATTAACCATAATCAGGCTGTCTATATATTTTTTGTTAGAATATGAAAATGATGGAATTCTAAGAAGAATGGTATTGTCATTTAACTCTTTAATCATAGGGTTTCGAGCTTTGATTAACGCGAAATGTTCTTCTATTGTTTTATCAACTTCAAAATACGGTTTTAACCTTTTTAAAGCGATAAAGCCCATTTGTAGGTAGTTTTTTCCAACCAACTTCACATCTTTAAATATTCTGGGAGAATGATCTTTCATGTAATAAACAGCTTCTTTCTGATCATTTTCAGAAACTCTGATCCTAAATTTGATTTGATTTTTTTTCCAGTAAACACCATCAGCTTCAAGGACAAATCCAATATATTCGTTTTTGGTTTTTATGACACCAATTTTATACGGTTTTGATTCCCATACTCCTTCATAAGTAATGTTTTTTAATTTAGAAATATAGTGTTCAAATTCTTTTTCTCCTATATCATATTTTTCCCAATCCTTAAATTGATCCAAAGTTTCAGCATCAGAAGATCCATTTTGAACTTTGTTTTGTTGATTGTTAATCCGTACTCCTATATGCCCTGATCTAAAAAACCGAAGCCAATCATTTAGTATAGAAGAGCATTCCTTAATAGTTTTAATAGGTTTTATTTTAGCTCTAAATTTTTTATTATGGCTTGCATAAAGATCTTCTCCTTTTTGCTCTAATGTATAAATAAAACCAGCATCGTTTTCTTCAAATGTTTTCTTTAACCAGTTGAAATTATCTTCGCAAGAACAATTTTGTGAAAAAGTAAAAAATGAGGTGAAAAAGAATAAAAGAAATGCTGGTTTCATTACATTGGATATTTGCTGTTGTGTAATAGAAAACAATTACCTTATTTTTCTAAGGCAATTGTTTTTATATTCTTCTCATTATTGTTTTCTAATAAATATACTTCCACTCACGGTTCCAAGTTGTAGTTCGCTTCTTACATCTCCAAAAGTACCTGTTACTTTACTCCCTACTACTCTGTTTTTACCATGATCAAATTTCATGTCTTTATCAGAATAAATCATTCCGGTAACTGTTTCAGCTTTTAATCTTGATTTTGAAACATTGATGTCTATATCACCACTTATGGTTTTAAGATTAAGATCTCCATTGTAGTTTTTTATATCGATATTTCCACTAATAATATCAACAATTAATTCTCCATGATAGTTTTCAGACTGTACGTTTCCTGAAATGCTTTTTACTCTTAGAGTAGAATTTTTTGGAAGATACAAGGTGTACATAGCATCAATGTCTAAATTATTACAAGGACCCCAATTGTTTTTACGGTTTGATCCACCACGTTCTTTTTTCCACTTGTCGAATAGATCACCATAGTCTGATGATATATCCAGAACAGATGAGGTGTTCTTTATTTTTAAGTTAAAATAATCGTCAAATTCACCGCCATTAATACTTACACTGGCTTTTAAAGATACGTTGCTTTTATCCCATGTTTTGATAACGATGTCTTGGGCGAATTTAAATTCTACTTTGATTAGATCGGCAGAAGTGGTGAGTTCTTTTTGGATTACTTTCTGTGCATTTATTTGTAATGAAACAAAGCACAATAGGATGAGTTTTAATACAGTTTTCATGTTCGTTGTTTTTTGATTAATTGATGACCTCTATTATTTTTTTCTCAGGTAAATATTTCCTGTGGATGACCTTAAGGTAATATCAACTCCACCATTATTTATTTTGGTGTTTATAGCTCTTCTACCGCTGATTACCTTCATGTTTTTATGTTCAACGGGGAATTTTATATCAAAATCGGTATAGATTTCTCCCATAGAAGTTTTTAATTCTAGGTTTGCAGGGGTGCTAGATGGCAGACTTACATCGATTGCTCCCGTAGCAGATACAATAGAAATTGGGGAACTTTGGCTTACTTTGTCGAATACAATATTAATTTCACCTGTTGCAGTTTTGGCTACAATTGGACCGGTAACATTTTTTAATGTAATACCTCCAACATTGGTTCTTGCTTCTATCTCGGCAGAAAACCCATTAAAAGATAAGCTTCCCAGATTACTACTCTCTGTAGTGATGTTGATCTCTTTTGGGAGATAGATTTCTAAGGTTTCGCTATGCATACCTTTCAAGTTTCTGATAATAAGCGTTTCTCCTTCTTTTTGAATATAAATCCCTATACCGGTGTTGTCGCTTCCGCCAGAATACACAGCCTTTAATCCTCTGGCTTTTTCGGGGGTTTTTCTTCCTTCTCCTTTGATCAATACTTCATTTTGACTGTGAGTTTTTGCGATAACTCCAGATTCTGAGGCTATTCTTACTTTTTTGACTCCTTGTAGAGAATGTTTATAATCTTGTGCGGTTAGATTTCCTGCTACTATAAATACTAGTAATGCGATTGCTATTTTCTTCATGACTATTTGTTTTTTGATTGTACTTTTAAATTAAATTGGGTAACCCAATTTTTACCTGATCTTTCACATAATCAGGTGTTTCTTCTTTCTGAAGTAATTTTTCCATAGAAGGAACTGCGCGTTTTTCCTGAATAGAAACTAATATTTGAATTAATTCAATTTGTATACCTGGATCTTGTTCAATATCCAAGGCATTGATTAATGCTTTACGAATCATCTCAGAATCCGAAAATTTTGCCAGTGCTTCTGCTGCAGCTAATCGCACATTGGTATGATCGTCATAATGCATTTTATTGATTAAAGCGTTTAAGATGTCATTTCCGGGTTTTTCAAATTCTTCTGCATAGTTTACAGCCTGTAGGCGTTTGCTTGCAGATTCGTTTTCTATTAAAGAAATAGTCATCGTTTGCTTCATTTGATATTTTTCTTTTTCTAATACTGCCATTTCCTCAGAAAGTGATGCAGTATTCTCTAGTTTTCCGTAGAAATACCCCGAAAAAACAAGTGCAATAGTTGCAGCGATCTGCAAAACTGTTTTCCATGAGCTTTTGGCTTTTGGATTTAAGGATACAATCTTAGGATCATTGACTCCCTCTTTTTCTTTCTTCAGCATTTTCTCAAAGTTCATTTGTAAACTTTGATCCGGAAGTTCCTGAGAAGAAGTGTTATCTATGGCTTCAAAAACGGTTTGAAGTTCTTGTAGGGCTGTTTTGCACTGTTTACAGCTTTTGATATGTACTTCTACTTTTTGATATGTTTCCTGATCCAGATTATGATCTATATAATCAATCAGTTGATTTTGTATGTCTTTACAGTTCATAACGGTTATATGTTTTGTAAATAATAATCTTTTAATTTATGGATAGCTCGATGAACTTTGGTTTTTACAGCTCCTGCTGTAGAGCCCGTGATCTCGGCTATTTCCTGATACTTTATTCCTTGATATCGATTCATAACAACAAGCTCTTTATCAGTTTTGCTGAGTTGATTTAATGCTCGATATAATTCTTCATTAGTCTCCTTTATTTCGATATTATCTTGCTCTTTTTGTTCTATTTTATATTCGACATTTTCAAAGCGTTGAGCGACTGTTTTTTGACTTTGATAATGATCGCTAAATATATTTCTGGCAATGGTATAGATCCACGATGAAAACTTTCCTTTTTTATAAGAGGATCTATATTTAATCGCCTTATAGAAAACTTCTTGCGTAATGTCCTGGCTGATCTCCCGATCTCTTGTCATTTTTAATAAGAAATTAAAGATTTTGATATGGTATCTTTCAAAAAGGATACTCATTACATCCAGATTACCATTGGATACCAGAATCATTAATTCTTCGTCAGTTAGATTTTTCAAGATGTTACTCTTTTGGTTGGTTTCTATTACTAATACCTTGTTTTTTTAAAAAGGTTACATTTAATATCAGATAAATCAAATTCTTTTAGCTTCATTTTATAATCTATTTAATATAAGATAAAAAAAAGACCTCACTGGTTTAAAAACCGGTGAGGTCAAATCTAAAATTATAGATTATTTTTTTGTATTTAACTCTGCATATTTTTTGCTTCGATACTTAATGTAGCATGCGGAACCAGTTTTAATCGATCAGGATTAATTAATTTTCCTGTTACACGACAAATACCATATGTTTTGTTTTCAATACGTAATAAAGCATTCTTTAAATCGCGTACAAATTTTTCTTGTCTAATAGCAAGTTGTGTATTTGCTTCTTTAGACATAGTTTCACTTCCTTCTTCAAATGCCTTGAATGTTGGTGAAGTGTCATCTGTACCGTTATTTCCGTCATTTTTGTAAGCACTTCTGATTAATTCTAAATCTTTCTGTGCTTTTTCCATTTTCTCTACGATGATTTCCTTAAACATCGTTAAATCAGCGTCGCTGTACCTTACTTTGATATCTTCTGCCATACTTCTTAATGTTTTTTTATTATCAATTGGGTTGCAATGTCGTCAAACGCAATTTCTGTACCATTTATTACATCTGATGCAAATTCAATTGTCTCGGTTAAGGTTTCATTTTTAATATAATTCTCATTAGTGGCGATAGCTTCTTGAATAGCTTCATTTTCCTGAAAAACAATTTTTATCTTATCAGTCACCTCAAGACCACTATCTTTACGAATGTTTTGAATACGATTTACAAGTTCTCTGGCGATTCCTTCTTTTTTAAGCTCAGAACTTATCGTTACATCCAATGCTACAGTCAAAGTTCCAGAATTTGCTACTAACCAACCTTCAATATCCTGAGAGCTTATCTCTACATCATCGGTACCTAATGTAATAATTTTATCATTAATTTCTACATCAAAATGCCCTGTTTGTTCAAGAATTTTAATGGTTTCTTGACCGAATGATTGTATCTTATTGGAAATCAGCTTCATATCTTTGCCAAAGCGAGGGCCTAATGTTTTGAAATTAGGTTTAATTTGCTTTACCAGGATACCTGATGCATCATCTATAAGCTCTATTTCTTTAACATTAACTTCACTTTTTATAAGATCTGCAATGTCATTGATTTCATTCTTTTCGGCTTCGTTTAGCACAGGAATCATAATGCGCTGTAATGGCTGTCGAACTTTGATTTTTTCTTTTTGACGAAGAGAAAGTACCAAAGAAGATATAGTCTGCGCTTTCTGCATCTTGTGTTCTAAAGGTGTGTCTACAAAATCCTGATTATACTCAGGGAAATGTGCTAAATGAACACTTTCAAAACCTTCTTTTTGTGTTCCTGTTACCAAATCTTTATATAATCGATCCATAAAAAATGGTGCTACCGGTGCTCCTAATTTAGCAATCGTTAACATACAAGTATATAATGTTTGATAGGCAGAAACTTTATCTTTTTGATAATCGCCTTTCCAGTATCTTCTTCTGCTTAGACGCACAAACCAGTTACTTAGGTTTTCCTGAACAAAATCAGAGATTGCTCTGGTTGCCTTGGTAGGCTCATAATCATTATAATAGGTATCTACATTTTTGATCAGGGTATGTAACTCACTTAGAACCCAACGATCAATCTCAGGTCGTTCTGCTAATGGGATGTCGGCTTCAGTATATGTGAAATTATCGATATTGGCATATAAAGTAAAGAATGAATATGTGTTGTATAGTGTGCCAAAAAATTTACGGCGAACCTCTGCAATTCCTTCAGAATCAAATTTCAAGTTATCCCAAGGATTGGCATTACTAATCATATACCATCGGGTAGCATCTGGTCCAAAAGTTTTTAAAGTCTCGAAAGGATCAGCTGCATTACCAAGTCTTTTAGACATTTTTTGCCCATTTTTATCTAATACAAGACCATTAGATACTACATTTTTATAGGCAACATCATCAAAGATCATGGTTCCTATAGCATGTAGTGTATAGAACCATCCACGAGTTTGATCTACTCCCTCGGCTATAAAATCGGCTTTTCTTTCTCCTGCTTCTACCTTTTCTTTATTCTCAAAAGGATAATGCCATTGCGCATATGGCATTGAGCCAGAGTCAAACCATACATCGATAAGATCGCTTTCGCGTTTCATAGGTTTTCCTGAAGGAGATATCAAGGTAATTTGATCTACTACATTTTTATGAAGATCAATTTTATCATAGTTCTCTTCGCTCATATCGCCAACTGCAAAGTCTGCAAATATATCTGCTTCGAGTACTCCTGCCTTAACCGCTTTACTCATTTCGGTTTTTAATTCTTCAACAGAGCCGATAATAAGTTCTTCTTTACCATCTTCTGTTCTCCAGATTGGTAATGGAACACCCCAGAATCGAGATCGAGATAGATTCCAATCATTAGCATTAGCCAGCCAGTTACCAAAACGACCCTCACCAGTTGCTTTAGGTTTCCAATTGATACCCAGATTAAGCTCATGCATACGATCTTTAAAATCGGTTACTTTTATAAACCAGGAGTCTAAAGGATAATATAAAACAGGTTTATCGGTACGCCAGCAATTTGGGTAACTGTGTACATATTTCTCGACCTTAAAAGCTTTATTTTCTATTTTTAGTTTAATGGCTATTTCTACATCAACAGATTTCTCTGGAGCTTCACCATCATCGTAATATTCATTTTTAACATATTTACCACCCAAATCACCCATTTGCGAGATAAATCGTCCTTGTAAATCTACAGTGGGTACAAGGTTATCATTTTCATCCATTACTAATAATGCAGGTACCTCGGGCTTTGCTTGCTTGGCTACTAATGCATCATCTGCACCAAAAGTTGGCGAAGTATGTACTATCCCGGTTCCATCTTCGGTAGTTACAAAATCACCTGCAATGATTCTAAATGCATTCTCTGGATTATGATATGGTTGCACATAATCTATAAGTTGCTCATAACGAATATCGACGAGATCTGCTCCTTTACATTCCTTTAAGATGAAATAAGGAATCTTTTTGTCTCCTTCTTTAAAAGTAGTTAGCTCTTCTTTAGTTTCTACCTGCACAAATTTGCCGGCAAATTGCTTTCCTACCAAATTTTTTGCAAGAACAACATGAATCGGCTCAAAAGTATATTGATTAAATGTTTTTACAACTACATAATCAATTTTAAGACCTACTGTTAATGCTGTATTCGAAGGAAGAGTCCAAGGAGTTGTCGTCCAGGCGAGAAAATAAATAGCTTCTTCTATCTCCTGCAAAAACGAAGGCAACGTTTCTTTTTTAGCTTTAAATTGAGCTACAACTGTTGTGTCGGTAACATCCTGATACGTACCTGGTTGATTAAGTTCGTGTGAACTTAGTCCTGTACCTGCTTTAGGAGAGTACGGCTGTATAGTATATCCTTTATATAATAATCCTTTTTTATAAATCTGAGAAAGCAACCACCATACACTTTCCATATACTTAGACTTATAGGTAATATATGGATCGTCCATATCTACCCAATATCCTATTTTTTGTGTAAGATCATTCCAGATATCTGTATAACGCATCACAGCTTTTTTACAAGCTTCATTATACTCTTCTACAGTGATTTTTTTACCAATATCTTCTTTGGTAATTCCTAATTCTTTTTCTACACCAAGTTCTATCGGAAGTCCGTGTGTATCCCACCCAGCTTTACGTTGTACCTGATATCCTTTTTGTGTCTTATAGCGACAAAAAATATCTTTAATTGCACGAGCCATTACATGATGAATTCCCGGTAATCCATTTGCTGAAGGAGGGCCTTCAAAAAAGATAAACGGTTTTGCTCCATCTCGTTCACTAATACTTTTTTCAAATATGGTATTCTGTTGCCAGAAATCCAGTATTTCGTCAGCTACTTTAGGTAAGTCAAGTCCTTTATATTCAGGAAACTTCGTGCTCATTTGATCGTTCTTTCTATTAAGAGTGCGAAAATAAGGATTTTCTGGAAAAAAGAAGGGTGAATTTGGAATGTGATATGAAATAATTGTTAGGTAAATATGATTTTTTAACAAAGAATTCAATTTTTCATTGAATTCTTATCGAAAACACATCAAAGTAGTAGTGAAATTAATTTTAGAAATGAACGATATGTAATGTCGAATAATGAGATCTCTTTTTAAAATCATTTGTCAGCGGTTAGATTTTAGTATTTTTAGGCGACGAAATAATTGTATGTGATTTTGTATTGATCTATCCAATACAAATCTGATCTCTAAATATAGTATAAAACAGATGAAAGAAACTCTAGATATTGTATTACTCCAATCTCATCTGGCATGGGAAAACCCAATACAGAATCGTGCTGCTTTTGCTCAAAAAATTAATTCGATATCTCAGAAAGTGGATCTAATTATTTTACCCGAAATGTTCACTACAGGGTTTACAATGAATGCTATCGAAGTAGCAGAAAAAATGGGGGAGGATACTTTACAATGGCTAGAGAAAATGGCCAAATCGGCGGATTGTGCAATTGTAGGAAGTATTATTATTGAAGAAAAAGAAAACTATTATAATCGATTGGTTTTTATGCTTCCTGATGGGACTTGTGAGGTGTATGATAAACATCAGTTATTTACATTGGCCAAAGAACAAGAAGTCTTTACTGCAGGACAAAAAGATATAATTATAGATTATAAAGGTTGGAAAATTAAACCGCTAATTTGTTATGACCTTAGATTTCCGGTATGGGCGAGAAATACTTCGGGATATGATGTATTGTTATATGTTGCCAGTTGGCCAAAACCTCGTATTGATGCATGGGATGCATTGCTAAAAGCAAGAGCTATCGAAAATATGTGTTATTGTATTGGGGTAAATCGTGTAGGTCTTGATGGTAAAGGATATGAATATAATGGTCACTCTGGAATATATGATGTTTTAGGAGATTCGGTTTTAGAAGAAAATCCTGTCGAGAGAGAAGCTATTTTATATGCAACATTAGATATTTCTCATGTTAAAAAAATAAGAAATAAATTACCTTTTCTTGATGATAAAGATAATTTTAAACTAATCTAATGTGAAGGTTTGCTTTATTTCCCAGTTTGCTCTAACATCTATTGGTTCTGCAAAGTAGCGGATTTCTTCGGGTTGTATTCCTTTTAAAAAATTACCGCTGTCCCATTTGCCATTATTATTACGATCAAAAACGATTCTGATGTAATATTTAGACGGGTCGAGATAATCAAAAGCCAAAGTTTCCTGACGTTGCACATTTTTTTCTGAAATCACTTCTTCTTTTTCATTTGTGACTTGAACCAAAATTGGATAAGCTTCTACTTTTTGGAGTGTTAAGAAAATAGTCCCATAATCGGTTAATTTCTTTGTCCGGAAATTGATTTTTATAGTATCGTTAGCATTGCCTGTGAAATCTTTAATAGCTTCTGGTAAAAACTGTAAACTGTAGGCGTTATTCTCTGTTTTTTCAAAAGCCAGTTGTGCTTCATTTTTTGTGATGTCTAATTTGATAGAAAAAGGAACCTCAAGTGTATCCTTATCAGTTAGAGAGATTAGTTGCTCATTAATGCTATCCAGGGCAGTATTTGCTGTAAAAACAAAATCTTTATTAGGTGGAAGTGTAGCTCCAATATAAGAGGATACTACAAGAGAATCTTTATACTGATCTTTAAATCTGGTAAGTACAGTGTCTCGATATTTTTTAACATTGGTTACTTCAAATAATAATGAATCAGCTTTAAAAAATGGTCTAAACCAATAGTGCAATGTATCTTTGTTTTTATCAGGAAAGATTCGAGTTTCAAATGTGTCTGGTGCGTCACTTAGCAACTTAATTTTCATGCTATCTACTTCACCTTCATACGGAAAAATAAATTTGTTTTTTGAGACTTGTTTAGGGTTTAGCGCTTTAAAATCCAGGGTTTCTTTAAATATATTAAGATTAAAGACTTTAGCGGTATCTTCAGGAAGTGATATTATCTCTTCATAAAACCCTATTTTATCCTGTTTAGGTTCGTAGATATAGTTGTTAGAAATATCTTTTAAAGCAATGAGTTTAAATTTTCCTTCTTTCAGATTATGCAGACTAAAAACTAAGCTATCTAAGGTGTTAGTAATATATCTGGGAACAGTCTTATATACCAGTGAATCTGAGTAGTTTTCATCAATTTCATATAAAGCTACTGTAATATAAGGATCTGCCTTTTTTTGAATAGCATCACCAACAGTACCTTTTATACTTAAAGAGTCGAGAGAATCTCCTGTAGAAAAAACATATCTAAAAAAAGAATTAGGATTTTCTTCATTATTATCTACTACACTTTCACCAAAATTAATACTATAGGTTGTGTTTGCTAATAAGGTGTCAAGAAATTTAATTTTTATGTATTTACTGGCTCCTCCCAAAGGAGTGATAGTCGGTTTAGGATCCATAGGAGGAGAAACGATAATTTGTTTTTGCGGATCTTTTAATTTTACATATTCATCAAAATAAATTCTGATCTCATTTTTGTCAAAATTTGTAGAGAAATTGGGAGGCATAGCTTTTATAAAAACCGGAGGAGTCTCATCTTTAGGACCACCGGTTATAGAACCTTTTTTGGCACAACTAACCACGATGACAAGTGACGCCAAGGTAAGCAATATCATATTTATTCTTTTGCTCATATCTCCGCAATAATTTTAGGACACAAAGAAACAACTATATTTAAAAAACAAAAAACTTAATGAAATTCTATTTAAGAACGAATTCAAAATTGGCTTATAAATAGAAGTACGTTATATCAATCTCACTTGTATAACAAGGTTTCAAATGTAAATTTATTGTATATCAGACTTTATTCTAATTACTCTGTTATAGCTATTGTGGCGACACTTATTTTGATACCAGGAATAGATTTTAATACATTTACACAAGATTCTATTGTTGCACCTGTTGTAACAATATCATCAACCAACAAAATATGCTTGTTTACAAGTAAGGACTCATTTTGAATCCCGAATGTTTCAACAGTGTTTATCCATCTGCTAAGTCTTCCGTGTTTGGATTGTTTTTTATTGTAGGAAATTTTTTTCAAAACAGAATCAACATATTCAGCATTTAGTTTTTTGGCAATTTCGGCTCCGAATTTTCCTACTTGATTATATCCTCTTTCCTGTAATCTCCTTTTGTGTAAAGGAACTGGGATTACAGAATCAATAAACTGGTATCCAGATGTTTGAATTAACTCCTGGCCGAGCCATTTTCCTAGCTCTTCTCCTATCTCTTCTCTTCCTCGATATTTTAGATTATGAATTAAATTTTGTACTAAACTATCTTTATGAAATACAAATAAAGCAGTAGCATTTTCAATTTTGACGCGACCATAAAATACTTTTTCAATTTTTTTTGCGTTTACGTTATGGAAATTGCCCAAAGGAAGCTCGTGTCTGCAAGAAGTGCACAGTAACCTTTCATTAGTATATAGAGGGCTGTCGCAGGCAGCACAATATATAGGATAGAATAAATACGCTAAGTCTCTTAGCATTTTGTTAGGGAGATTAACATTAATTATTATATTTAGCTATTAAAATAACCATCAAAAATTATAAATCTTAATTATGACAACTCAAAACAATAACTTAACCCTTAAGATTCTTATCGGTGTTCTAGGAGCACTGTTACTTATTCTAGGGATATTTACGTATAAGTTTTACAACGAAGAGAAGCAAAATAAAGCAATTTTGCAACAAGAAAAGGATCTTATTGAAAGTGAATTAGGAGAATTGATAACAAAGTATGACAATGCTATTGCTCTTAATGAAGTAATGGATGATCACTTACTTAAGGCCAAAGAACGTATCGTAGTCTTATTAGATAGTGTAAAAGATAATGATGCTAATCTGGCTTTGATCTCTCGATACAGAAGAGAAGTAGGTAAACTTAAAAAGGAACGTGAAAGATTGTTTAAGCTTGCAGATAGTTTAACGGTTGCAAATACGCAATTAACTACAGATTTAGATAGTACTTCTGTCGCATTAAATAAAAGAATAATCTTATCAGATTCGTTACAAACTCAAAACAGTAAACTTGCTGATATTGTAGAAAGAGGTTCGGCGCTTACGGCAGCAAATATTAAAGCAGAAGGAGTACGTGTACGTAACAGTGGTAAAATATCAACAACTTCTAAAGCAAGTAGAGCAGAAAAAGTAAGAGTTTGTTTTACACTTGCACCAAATAAATTAACAGAAAAAGGAGATAAAAACCTTTATGTACAGGTGGTTAATCCTGGTAATGTTTTAATAGGAGATAAAATAGCTGTAAACTTTGATAGTGCTACACTTACCTATAGTGGAACTAATAAAGTATTCTATGAAAATGAAGCACTGGATGTTTGTGTATTAGTAGATGCAGCAGAAGGAGAACTAGTTAAAGGAAACTATATTGTAAATGTATTCTCTGGACCAAAAATGATCTCAAACACTCAGTTTGAACTAAGATAAATTTTTTAGATACAAAATTAGAAACTGTCATATTGCTTAAAATATGACGGTTTTTTTATGCTTTTGTCAGAAATTACTTTCGATGAGTAACCCCTGCGTTAGCAACTGATGAAGATTTTAATAAAAAACAAAATCAGATTCGTTTTCAAATCATTTAAATTCAGTTATTTTTGCGCAATGGCAAAGCAAGAAGATAAATTTAAAAAGGTTATTGCCCATGCTAAGGAGTATGGGTATATTTTTGGTTCTAGTGAAATTTATGATGGACTAAGTGCGGTATATGATTATGGTCAAAATGGAGTAGAACTTAAAAAAAATATAAGAGAATATTGGTGGAAAAGCATGGTGAATATGCACCAGAATATTGTTGGTCTTGATGCTGCAATATTTATGCATCCTACAACCTGGAAAGCTTCGGGGCACGTAGATGCTTTTAGTGACCCTCTTATTGATAATAAAGATTCTAAAAAAAGATATAGAGCCGATGTACTTATTGAAGATTATGCAGAAAAGCTTAATCAAAAGGCTCAAAAAGAAATCGCTAAAGCCAAAAAACGTTTTGGAGATGATTTTGATGAAGCTCAATTTGTAGCGACTAATCCGAGAGTAGTAAAATACCTTTCTAAAAAAGAAGAGGTTATACAGCGTATGGCAAAATCTTTGGATAATGAAGATCTTGCAGATGTAAAGGCATTAATAGAAGAATTAGAAATTGCTGACCCAGAGACTGGTTCTAAAAACTGGACAGAGGTGCGACAATTTAACCTAATGTTTGGTACTAAATTAGGAGCATCTGCAGAATCTGCTACCGATTTATTCTTAAGACCAGAAACTGCTCAAGGTATTTTTGTGAATTTCTTGAATGTTCAGAAAACGGGACGAATGAAAATACCGTTTGGAATTGCTCAAACCGGAAAAGCATTTAGAAATGAGATCGTAGCGCGCCAGTTTATTTTTAGGATGCGAGAGTTTGAACAAATGGAAATGCAATTTTTCGTACGCCCTGGTGAAGAAATGAAATGGTATGAATACTGGAAAGAAACCCGATTAAATTGGCATTTATCTTTAGGTTTAGGTAAAGAAAATTATCGTTTTCATGATCACGATAAACTAGCACACTATGCGAATGCTGCTGCCGATATTGAGTTTGATTTTCCTTTTGGATTTAAAGAATTAGAAGGAATTCACTCCAGAACAGATTTTGATCTTAAAGCACATGAAGAACACTCTGGTAAAAAATTACAATTTTTTGACCCCGAGTTAAAAGAAAGCTATGTTCCTTATGTTGTCGAAACTTCGGTTGGATTAGACAGAATGTTCCTGGCTGTATTCTCTACCGCATTACAAGATGAAGAATTAGAAGATGGTAGTAGTAGAGTAGTATTAAAATTACCTGCAGTTGTTGCCCCTGTAAAAGCAGCAATACTTCCATTGGTTAAAAAAGATGGCCTGCCAGAGATTGCAGAACAGATTGTTGATGATCTAAAATGGAAATTTAATGTTATTTATGACGAAAAAGATGCTATTGGACGTCGATATAGAAGACAAGATGCTAATGGTACTCCATTTTGTATCACAGTAGATCATGATACTAAAAAAGATAATATGGTTACGATAAGAGATCGAGATACTATGGAGCAGAAACGAGTGGCGATTACAGAACTTAAAGCAATCATTTCTGAAAAAACAGATGCCGAGTATTGGTTAAAATAATTTTGGGAGAAGTTTTTCCTCATAAAGCTGCCTTATAATTAGGCAGCTTTTTTTATTCTAATAAAAACATGGATAAGATATGATCGTTGACAATCATTGATAATTTTTTTTAAAATTAACCGTTTTTTTATCAATACTTAGGATAAAGTGCTTTATGGTTATCGTATTTTGAAGTTTAGTTGTATTTTAGTCTCTAAGTAAAGAGCCAGGTCTTAATATAAATTATTGCTTATGCTATTAAAGAAAATTGTAGTAGTTTCTTTTCTATTTTTTGTTGCCATTGGATTTTCACAAAAGAAAGAAACCATGAATGCCAGTATGGTAACTACTGCTGCTTATATGCGGGCAATAGAGCCATTGGCAGGAAAAAAATTATTACCTGGCAAACCAAGAGAAGGTAAGATTAATCCCAGAAGAACAGATGCAAATAAGATTGTTCCGGGAAAAGGTTTTCCAAAAGGAATGGATCCTTTACTTGCAAAACAAAAGAGCAATCAGATGATGAGAGCAGGTAAAGCTCCTTCTCTTACATTCGAGACAAATTCTAGCAATAGAGCTCCTTCAGATCCTACAGGAGCTATTGGTCCTAATCATTATGTAAGTGCCAAAAACTTTGCTTTTGCAATACATGATAGAAGTGGTAATGAGTTAGTTGCTTCGTCATCATTAGCCAATATATTTCCAGGAGAAACTCTTGGAGATCCAATTGTCTTTTATGATAGTTTTGCAGATAGATTTGTAATTACTCAGTTTTCTAATACTCCAAATGGATTTTTGGTAGCTGTAGGTCAAGGGCCAGACCCTGTAAATGATGGATGGTATACGTATAGATTTAATACAGAAGGGTTTCCTGATTATACAAAATTTTCAATTTGGTCCGATGGATACTATGTAACGGCAAATAAAGATCAAAACTCTGTGCAAACCAGTGAGATTGTGTTTGTAATCGAAAGAGAAAAAATGTTACAGGGAGCAGCAGAAGAAAATGTAAAAATGGTAGGTTTTCCACTTCCAGGAGCAAGAATAGGAGGGTTTTACAGCCCGGCATCATTTAATGCTTTAGGAAAAACGTTACCTCCCGATGGTGATGCAAGAATTGTTTATTTTCAGGATGATGAGTGGGAAGGTGTCGATCAGGATATTTTAAAACTATGGAAAATTGATGTAGACTGGGTTTCTCCCAGTCAATCAACAATTGCAGAGGCCGAAGAGCTTGCGGTAACAATTTTTGACTCTACTTTTGATGGTGGGTCTTTTGGTAACTTACCACAGCCAGGTAGTGATCGAAATATTGATGCATTACAAGGTGCAGTTATGTTTGCCAGTAATTACAGGCGATTTTGTAATTATAACTCTGTAGTACTTAATCATGTAGTAGATGTAGATGCAGATGCAGATGATGTAGCAGGAATACGCTGGTATGAACTACGACAAAGTGGAGATGGCCAACCCTGGACAGTATTTCAGGAAGGAACTTATTTTTCTCCCGATGGTAAAAGTGCATGGTGTGGGAGTATGGCTATGGATGTTTATGGTAATATTGGTATGGGGTATACTACAATGGGTACAACAAGTACTGGGGCAAGTGCAGATAGTTTTGCCTCAATTCGATACACCGGTAGACTTGCAGGTGACCCATTAGGAATGATGACTATAGCAGAACAAGATATCAAGATAGGAACCGATATACAACGCGAAGGAGATCCACAACGATATGGAGATTATGCACAACTTACCGTAGATCCTGTTGATGATCAAACATTTTGGCACATTGCAGAATATTTTGAAAATACAGGAGACAACTCAAGAAATGTAGTAGGTGTTTTTAAGGTGGCTGGTACAGTTGCTACAGATGTGGGAGTAGTAAGTATAGATACCCCAGGAAATGATGCTACCTTTACCAATTCTGAAAACATTACTGTAACCGTTAAGAATTTTGGATCTACAGCTCAAA
Source organism: Aquimarina sp. Aq78 (assembly GCF_900299525.1). Taxonomy (GTDB): domain Bacteria; phylum Bacteroidota; class Bacteroidia; order Flavobacteriales; family Flavobacteriaceae; genus Aquimarina. The sequence continues at coordinate 444,349 of NZ_OMKA01000026.1, forward strand.
GTAACATCCAGGTTACATACTCTATTAATGGAGGACCAGTAGTTAATGAGTTATTAGCAGGCCCTATAGCTCCGTTAGGAACAGCTTCTTTTTCATTTGCTACCAATGCAGATCTTAGCACAGAAAGAGTATATACGATAACAGCAGAAACTAATGCAGCGGGAGATACTAATCCAGAAAATGATTGTAGCGAAGTAACACTCAATAATTTATTTCCTATTGATGTAGGAGTAGGAGAATTATTATCCCCTGCCTCTGATAGTGGAATTACAGCTTCTGAAGAAGCAATTACAGTTACATTGTATAATTTTGGTTCTACTGCGCAAACTAATATTCCGGTTTTTTATACTTTAAATAATGGAACCAGAATAGAAGAAGTTTTTACAGGCACCTTACAACCACAAGCAGAAGCAAGTTATACATTTACCACTTTGGTAGATATTACAGGAACAGGAACTTTCGAATTTCAATTAGGAACAGCTTTAGCTACAGATGAGAATACGGGGAATGATATGATTACCCGAACAATAGAAAGAGCGTTTTGTAGACCAACAGCAAATTGCGCTCGATTTGAGGACGGAATTAAGTCTTTCGAATTAGCAAATGTTACCAATACTCAAATTACCTGTGATACAGGGTATGAGGATTTCAGGAATGATTTTACCATCAATTTAAATCGATCCATAGGAAACTATACATTAACCGTACAAACAGGGTTTGCAGATAATAATGGATCAGAGCGAGTATCTATGTGGATTGATTTTAATGATAATATTGTTTTTGAAGAATCAGAATTGTTGTTAGATAACCAGATTATTGAAGCCGCTAATACAGATCAGGAGTTTACTATATCAATTGCTGCCGATGCTGTGTTAGGAAGCCATTTGCTTAGGATTCGTGCAGGTGATGTTAATACCAATAGTGGAGCCCCTCTTAATAATTCCTGTGGTTCGATGGACTTTGGTACGACCCATGACTATACAGTAGAGTTAGGAGAAAATAAAGAACTAAATACTGGATTGATTGTAATTACAGAACCCGATAATCAATTCTTGATCACCAAATCAGACTCAGGCCCAGAAACTGAAACGAGACTTTATATTTTTAACATTCTAGGACAGGTTATTGTTTCTAATATAGTGAGAAAAGATGCCAATGGTAGATTTGTATACGATCTGGATATGTCCTATGCGAGATCAGGAGTCTATTTTGCACGATTTGGTAACAAAAGAAAAGCAGACGCTACGAGGTTTGTTGTACAATAATACGTTTATTCTTTACGCATATTGATTTCTGTAATAGAAACAGGGCGAGCATTGTTGCATCTACTTGCCATTCTAAGGCTGCCAAATTTTACCCAAACATGCTTGGGAACCTCCGCTTTAAAAAACTCACTAAGATTAATAGGATCCAGATTATCTTTATATTCTTCAACATTTAGAATATAAGGACATCCTGCAGATTTACTACTCACTATGATACCTTTGCTAAATCCTTTTTCTACCATTTCTTTTGATGTTATAAGTTGAGTATCACTTTTTGAATCCGAAGTGTTTTTTGCATCCACTCCTTTTGCGGGAACACAATTATATGTACTAAATAGTAGAAGCAAGCAGGCCATTTTAAGCATGTTTTTCATGATTTGTGGTTGTTTACTATAAAGATCATAAAAATTTATTAGAATATGATGGGATTTATATGCCAATTTAAATTCATAATAGATGATTAAAATGTATCGATATGACGCTTCATTTTTTATTTTTACTAAAATTTAAACCACAATTCAATGAAAATCGTCTCCTATAACGTAAACGGAATTAGAGCAGCAATAAACAAGGGGTTTTTAGAATGGTTACAACAAACTGACCCCGACGTGATCTGTCTTCAGGAAATAAAAGCAAATAAAGAACAGTTAGATCTCGATCTGTTTTCAGAAGCTGGATATCCATATAATTACTGGTACAGTGCTCAGAAAAAAGGATATAGTGGTGTTGCTATTCTATCAAAAACAAAACCTGATCATGTAGAGTATGGTACTGGGATTGATTATATGGATTTTGAAGGCCGTAACCTGAGAGCTGATTTTAATGGAGTATCGGTAATGAGTTTATATCTACCCAGTGGGACCAATATGGATCGTTTGGAGCATAAGCTAAAATATATGGCAGATTTTCAGACCTATATAAATGAATTAAAAAAAGAACATCCCAACCTGGTGATACTAGGAGATTATAACATATGTCATAAAGCAATCGATATTCATGATCCGGTACGCAATAAAAAAGTATCAGGATTTTTGCCAGTAGAGCGTGAGTGGATTGGTGATTTTATCGATAGTGGTTTTATAGATTCTTTTAGGCATTTTAATACAGAACCACATCAATATTCATGGTGGAGTTATAGAGCTAATGCCAGAGCGAATAATAAAGGATGGCGTTTGGATTATGGTATGGTATCTCAACCCTTACAAGATAATTTAAAAAGAGCCGTTATTCTATCAGAAGCCAAACATAGTGACCACTGCCCTATTGTAGTCGAATTAGATGTGTAGATTTTGTTGACGAGATTAAACAATATCGAAACAATGTAATATTACTAAATCTAAGTAGTCTATTGAATAAAGACCGTCAATTCGAATGCTGCGTTTTCAGGCGCGGTGTATCGAGAATAAGTTTTTTGAATGTAAATAGAAACGTAAAAAAGAACAACCCCATAAACAACATAAAATGATAAAAAGAATCGTATCTGTTATACTTGTTGGTACTCTTATGACTTCTTGTGTTTCTTCTAAAGTATACAAAGAATTAGAAAGCAAGTATGCCCGACTGAAGCGAGAAAATCGTAAAACCAAAGATGAACTAGCAGCTTTAGAAAAAACAAGTGATGCCACTAGAAAAGCACTAGAACAATTAGATGCCGAATATCAAAAGGTTAAAGCCGAAAGAGATGATTTGCAAGGAAAGTATAATGCTGCACAAGCCAATTATGAAAACTTAAAAGATTCGTACGATGCATTAGAGAAAAACAGCTCGGCAGCTATTGCAGCAAATAGCAGAAAAAATAGAGAACTGCTAAAACAACTGGAAGAAAAAGAAAGAGCGCTGGCCGAAGAACGTAATCGTTTGGATGCATTACAGAGAGATCTGGCTTCTCGTTCTAAACGAGTGGATGAATTGGAAGGATTGATTGCCGCCAAAGATGCCAAAATGCAGGCACTTAAAAATGCAATATCCAAAGCACTACGAAATTTTGAAGGTAAAGGCCTCACCGTAGAAGAGCGTAATGGTAAAGTCTATATCTCTATGGAAAACAAACTACTATTCGAATCTGGTAGTTGGGCTGTGGGCGCCCAAGGACAAAAAGCGGTAAAACAATTAGGGAGAGTATTGGGTGATAATACCGATATCGCTGTTTTGATAGAAGGGCATACCGATAATGTACCATATACAGGAAATGGGCAACTATCTGGTAACTGGGATTTGTCTACCAAGAGAGCCACTGCCATTGTAAATATTTTGTTGCAAAACCAGAAAATTGACCCGCAAAACATTACTGCAGCCGGTAGAGGTGAGTTTGCTCCTGTAGCTTCTAATGATACTAGTACAGGAAAAAGTAAAAACAGAAGAATAGAAGTGATCCTAACTCCAAAATTGGATGAAATCACTAAACTATTGAATGATATATAAGAAGTAATTGAATATAAAAAGAGCGACACATTGTGTCGCTCTTTTCTTATCTATCCTATTGGAGAGATTATATTATAGACCATTTAGTATGTCTTCAACTTCTTTTCTATTGTTAGTCTTAGAGCTTTCCTTGACACGCTTTAACACTTCAAAAAATTTATTTACTACTTTGTTAGCTAATAACTGGTCAGTTAATGCTATTTCTTTGCCTTTAGAAGTAAGTAACGTAAGGCTATATGCCTCAATAGATATACCTTCTATTCTTTTCTTTGCCAAAGAGGTCGTTCCAGTCTTTTTTACAATAGAAATCACATTACCATGAGCAATAACTTTATTATCGGTAAATTCTGAAACATCTTTAGCTAGAGGATATAACTCATCACTAAAGAGATCACTAAGCTCCTTGCTGTTTTTTTGTTGAGCTTGAGTTGCAATTCCTGCGCATAGTACAAATGCAAGTAAAAATAATTTTTTCATAGTGTTTGGGTGTTAAAATAATGTATTATAGTTTATAGGTTAATTACACCGGTTATCAGAACGTGATAAAATTTATTTTATTGTTAAAATAACCTTAAAAATTGCCTCAAAATAGGTAATTTATTTGATAAAAACCAAAAAGCGTGCCACGGATTTAATAAACAAAAATAAAATCCTTATTTATGCATATAGTGAAAAAGCATACTGTTTTTATATAAAAGTATAAAAATAAGGAAAGCAGATAACAAAAGGACGTTGCCAGACGTTTATTATACCCAAATTAATTTAAAACTATAGAACAAATGAAGAGGCTCCCCATTTTTATAATATTAATAGTATCCGTGATTAAAGGAGTAAGCCAGGAAAGCGAAGAAGGGTACCAGAATGAAGAAGAAATACAAAGTGAAGAAGAGGTGCAGGAGGATGAAAAAGAAGAAAACAACCACTTTGATATCTATGCATATTTTAATTTCACCAATGATGAATATTCTAATGCCTTGGATAAGGTGAGTGATATGGATCCAGAAGATCAAAATGTCCTATATACGTTGGTAGTAGAAGTCCAAAAAGATAACGTATTAAAAGATCGCTTGTTCGGGGAGTTGATCGCAAAACCCAAAAAAAAGAATCCTTTCAGAGGCAAAGACAGTCCAGGATTTACCTGTATCCTACGTGGTCTTATAGAAAACCAAACAATATATAATGAGGTTATTAAAGACGGAGGCTCTGAGGATCGAGCCAGAAATGTCGCAGCCCTTGCCGAAAGAACAGTACGGAGAAAATGTGGTATCGCCAAAAAAAGTGAATAAGCCATAACACGAACTGTTTCTATATTCCAGTAAATTCGGGTCACAGACGGTATAAATCAATATTTTGACGAAAAACATAACTTCTCCTGCTACTCCAGGTTTAATTTTACCATAAGGAGTTCGGCAATATAAGGATAGTAATTTGATTATTAGGAGGTTTAGAATATTATAGTATCTTTAAAATACCTTAAATCTATAAATACCTACATAATTATGTTTATTATCTTCGGAACAAGAGGACTAAAACACACGGTGAGTGAAAGTCCTGTTTTATCAAATTCATGCCCAAATTGTAATAATGGAAATCTCGTAAATAAGCTCTATCGCAGATGGTTTACTTTGTTTTTTATTCCCATGATCCCATTGGATGTAGTAGATCGGTTTTATCAATGTGACAGCTGTAAAAGTGCCTATAACGAAAGTGTAAAAACGATTTTACAACGCTCTCAGGATGAGATTAACGAGAATCAAAAACGGGCAAAATTAGTATTTGCCAAAGCGCTTATAGCTTCGATGACGCATATGTCGATTATCGATGGAGATTTTGCTGCAGAAGAAGAGCGCGAAATTATGGATGCTATAGAAGGATTACCAGAAATGAAAGAAGAATTAATGGCAATACATCAAAATATAAAAGCAACTGGTAACCAGGATAACCAGGTCTTTAATTTTCTTAATGAAGCACGAAATGAACTATCATCAGAAGCGCTAATTAATATTTTGGCACAAGCAGCTGTAGTACTATTGGCAGATGGAGCTATCGAAAAAGAAGAAGAGAACCTTATGAAAGAATATCTTATCGCTTGTGGATTACCAAAAGAGATGTATCAGACATTGATTGATAAACTAATGCAAAAAGACATGACCAAGATTAAAAAAGAACAATTGAATTAAGGCTTCTGATAATTTTTTATCTAGCGTTGGTATTTGGCGTAAGCTTAATCAATAGAATATTGTCTGATCGAGTGTTTTGTGAAACATAGTGAAGCAAAATGTATCGAGAACCAATGTGAGTTCAGGTGTTTTTTATGGGATAGTTTCTTGATGCTTTTTTAAGACGATACAACCTTTCACAATAAGGGGATACCCCCTTGTTGACATGGGGAAGACCCTATCAAAAGGTGGTTCGAGCTGATATTTTAATACTTCGAGGGATGATAACGACTCTTCGAAGTGATACATTCAGGCTTCGAGCTGATGTTATATGGCATAAAGGGCTTGAGAGGAAGGGTAAAAGTGATAATTTTTGGGGTTCGAGGCCATAAAGGGAGCCTTCGAAGGACCTCAGTAACGCTTCGAAGGGTGTTGCAAAGGGGTATCGCCCTAAGTTTATAACTGGTTGGTGCACATATGCCTGTCACCCTGAGTCTGACAAGAAATTTTAAATCTTCCCTTTTTCTGGAAAATCACATATTATAAAGTAGACGCTACATCAAATCTGTTCATAAGCAAGAATAAAAAGTGAATACTAAAACGATATAAACCTATATCTTTGTTATCAATCCTACCCAAAGATCATCTAAAGAGGAGCATACTTTTATTAGATGATCTATTTTTTAGAACAGTACACTTCTCTTTAAAGAGATATAACACTGTATGTGATAAAATATAAAACTATAATTTCGTTTATTGATCAAAGCTCTCTTATGAAAAAATTAGCATCGATTTTTCTAACCTCCTTTTTCTCTATTATTTTGTGTGTTTTATCGTTACAGGCTACTCATGCACAAGTAACAAATGATACTTTGCTAGCTTTTCAATATTATAAAAAAGCAGATTCGTTATTGGTACATAGGTATTCAGATAGTTCTATCGTTTATTTTAAAAAAGCTTTGTCTATTTATGAAAAAGCCAAAGCCCAAGAACGTGTTGTAGCTTGTTATAACGGATTGTCATCAAACTACATCTTTTTAATTGAAGATAAAAAGGCAATGTCTTCTATGCAACAGGCATTGTCTTTATGTAATACTCATAAATTAGATCAGCAAAAATCAAAAGTTCTGGATAATTTAGGAGATTATTATTATTACATAAAATCCAATAATAAAAAAGCCGAAGAATATTATAAAAAAGCATTAAACATTCGAGAAAAACTAGCTTTTCAATACCCTTCAGATTTATACAATTTCTATATTAATTTGGCCAGGATAAATATTTATAAAGGTAAGTATGAAGACGTAAGAAAAAATGTTGAAAAGGCACTTGCTTTAATTACTAAACATCATGGATCTAGTCATTATAAAATAGCAGATATCTATGATATAAAGGGGCATTATCATCTCCGAAAATGGAATTTCGAACAAGCACGTGATAATTTTGAAAAAAGTCTTAACATCAGGAAAGAATATTTTGGCGAAAACAATTTGCAAACAAGTTCTTCTATTAGTAAATTGGGAATATATCATTATATTAAGGGAGAAATCGATACTGCAATCAAGTATCAAAATAAAGTATTAGCTATTGAAAAATCTTTTTTTGGTGAAGGCCATTTAAAACTAAGAAAAATTAATGTTAATCTGGCCAATTCATACAAAGAACAAGGGTTTTATGACCTGGCGTCAGAAATATTAGTGAAGACTTCGAAAATGATCCGAAAGGAGTTAGGAGAGGATCACTTAGACCTTTATCTTGTTTATTATAATCTTGCCAGTATATATTATTTTACAGGGCGTTTGAATATGGCTCTTGACTTCAATCGGAGAATCATTCGTCTATTAGAAAAAAACAATCAAGACGATAGAGAGTTTGCTTTTATTTATAACAAAATGGGGCTTATTTATATAGAAATGGACAACTATATAAAAGCAATAGAGTGTTTAAAAAAGTCAATTGATTTAAAAGAAAAAGTTTATGGGGAAAGTCATATCGCTATTGCAGATGGTTATAATAACTTAGGAACAGTATATATGCTTAAAGATGAAAAGGATAAAGCGCTTCAATTTTTCATGAAATCCCTAAAGATTAAAAACAAAAGATATAAAGGAAGTCATGTATCTCTTGCCAATAGTTATAAAGAAATAGGTCAATTATATACTAGAGATAAGAATATAGATCTTGCCTTAAAATACCTTCAAGATGCTTTAGAAATAAGAATTAGTGAATATGGAGAAAATAACCCTAGAGTATCTCATATTTACAACCTAATAGGAAATGCTAATTTGGCTAATGATAACTATATTTTGGCTATTTCTAACTTCAAAAAAGCAGTTGAATCAAACCAAAGATCTAATTCTTCAACAGAAGTGAAGTTTTCTAATTTTTTGAATCATAATGTTTTATTGAGTTCTTATGAAGGGCAAGCTAAAGCATATTTATTGGCATACAGAAAAAGTTTGAATACGAATAACCTTTTGAAAAGCCAGAAACAATGTAAAATTTCGGATTCTTTGATACGTTTTGCAAGGTTTCATAATACGAATTACAAGGACAAAGTATTTTTTTCTAAAAAGGCTAAAGATATTAATAAGATTGCAATAGAAGGATCAATGTTGCTGTACAATAATGATATTTTAGATTTACAAGATGTTCTTTATTTTTCTGAAAAAAGTAAAGCAAACACTTTAATAGAATTGATTAATAATGATTCTAAAAGGTTTTCAGGATTACCTGAAAAGATAATAAAATTCGAAAAAAAATTAAAAATTGACAGATCCTATTATCAATCAAAAATCCAAAAAGAAAAATCTGAATCAAGTAAATTAATAGAATTCAAAAATAAATTATTTAGTATAAACAGGAAGCAAGATTCATTAAATGAGGTATTAGAAAAGAACTACCCTAAATATTACCATTTAAAGTATAATAACAAAGTAATTTCAATTGTCGATATTCAAAAAAAGTTAGATCAAGAAACTACTTTATTAGAATACTTTACTGCGGATAGTATTACCTATGCTTTTATGATTTCTAAATATGATATTAGTGTACAAGAACTATCCACTCCAAAGCTTACTGAGCAAGTTGAAGCATTTCGTAAAAGTATCATTTCCAAAAACACAGGAGCATATAAACAACAAGCATATGCTTTGTATAATACACTTATACCACCGGTTAAAGATAAATTAGTCGGGGATCAATTGATCATAATCCCCGATGGACCGCTATGGCATCTTAACTTTGAGTTATTGCTCACTCAAAAAGACGATTCTAATAATCCAGCTCTCTTATCTTATTTACTTAAGAAATATGCGGTTACTTATGCCAATTCTGCAAATCTGTTGTTTACTACTTTTAAAAGTGATTTGACAACTAAACCATTACAAGAATGTCTGGCGTTTTCTTTTTCAGATAGTACACAAACTACTGAAACACGTGCAATGAGCATGGCTACACTAAGAGATACTGGTGGTGATCTACCGGGAACTCGTAAAGAGATCAAAGCCATTTCTGATATTATCGATGGACAATACTATTTTGGATCACAGGCAATAGAAGCTAATTTTAAGAGCAATGCAGGTCAATACAATATCCTACACCTGGCACTACATGGAGAGGTAGATAACGAACGCCCAGAGAACTCTAAACTCTATTTTACCAAGAGTAAAGACACTATAGAAGATAACCTGCTCTATAGTCACGAGTTGTTTGCTCTGGATATCCCTGCAGAACTCACCGTACTTAGTGCCTGTAATACGGGTAGTGGTAAGATTGCTAAAGGAGAAGGTATTATGAGTCTGGGTACTGCTTTTCAGTATGCAGGAACCAAAAGTTTGTTGCTCACCAGTTGGGAGGTGTCAGATCAAACGACTCCAGAATTAATGAAATATTTCTACACCAACCTTAAGACAGGGATGCATAAAGGTAAAGCCTTACAACAGGCTAAACTACAATATTTAACCACTGCTAATATCAATCGTACCGATCCTTTTTATTGGGGGGGATTTTACCTGGTAGGAGATACTACTGCAATGCAGTTTAATGACCACACTCAACTATATTGGATTTTAGGATTAGGTATTGTAGGAATTATACTTTTGGTTGTGTTTTTGTATAGAAGGAGAAATAAGAATGTAAAATTGTAAATATACTTCAACAGGTCTTTACTAAGTTTATCAAAGGGGCTTAGTACAGGCACTTTCGAGGGTTTATTAAGTTATAGATTTACTTAAATAAGACTGACAATTAATTAAGAGTTATGGATAATTCAAGTTAAATACCTACTTTTGTACAAGTTCTTTGGTATAAAACCATACTCCATAGTTTATGAATTTATGTTTAATTTTTAAAACTATGTATGATGAATTGGAAAATTCAAAAACTATTGAATGGTGAGACTATTGTCTCCAAAGAACCTGGTAATTCTATGTTACCCATCTTAAAATCAAAACAACCTGTATTACTTGAACCCGTACATTGGGAAGATTGCGAAGCAGGAGACATTGTTTTTTGTAAAGTAAGAGGGAACTGTTTTACGCATTTGGTCAAAGGAAAAAATGCTAAACGAGGATTGCTGATCGGTAATAACCGAGGACGCCTTAACGGGTGGACCAAAAATGTATATGGTAAAGTAATAGAGATATTACCAATGTCATAGAGATAGCGCTGAGAGCGCTTTTTTTGTTTGTATACATCAACTTTATATACTGTTTTATCAAAGTAAATATAAATGACTACTCGCAATAGAGGAAGAGAAGCTAGTGATGATCGATTGTTTGGAGAGTTGCCGATGCAGGAAAAATTAAAAGCAGCAGCAAAAGATATGTTGTATCTCCTTTCTCACGGTTATGCAGAAAAATCATCTGTACAGTTGGTAGGAAATCGCTATACCCTTAATGCACGACAACAAAGGGCTTTACATGGTATGAGTTGTAGTGAACAACAAATTGTGATTCGTAATAAAAATAGGGTAACGTCAAAAATGTTAAAAGGGCAAACCATAGCGATAGACGGATTTAACCTATTGATTATTCTCGAAAGTGCCTTGTCCGGAGCATATATTTTTAAAGGACTTGATGGATATTATCGCGATGTATCTGGTGTTCACGGTACCTATAAACGAGTTCAAAAAACAGAAGAAGCCCTTCTAATAATAGGAAATACACTTGATAAGCTTGGAGTAAGTTGGGTACACTGGTATTTTGATGCTCCGGTTTCTAACAGCGGGCGATTAAAAACAACACTTCGAGAATTAGCAGAACAACACCATTTTTCCTGGGAAATAGATTTGGTTAATAACCCTGATAAGGAATTAGCAAGCTCAGCACATATTGTAGTAAGCTCTGATGCTTGGATATTGGATAGAGCACAAAAAAACACAAATCTGGCCGCTTATCTAGTTGATCATTATATCCAGGAGGCGAATATAATATGTGCAGAATAACACCAAACAAATATCTTAGTTTGATATAATACTTCAAAATAAGAGTTCCCTCATTCAAAACTACCATTCCCTCATTCTGTGTTTTGTACAACGATAGTCTGCCTTACTTTTGAGTAAACCAATGAACATATGATTACTTTAATCTATAGATTAAACTTGGAATAGGGGGTCAAAAAAGTAAAAATAGAAAGGAAGAAATGTAGCGTTTATGTATAGAGAGAAGCTTTTATAGGTTCATTCCTAAAATATATTTGATGGATGTTGGAGGAATAATTTTAGGTTGGTTTAGTGTGTGAAACGGATGCGGCAAGGGGTAGTCGTATCCGTTTTAATTAAAAAAAGAGCTTCTTATATAAGAAGCTCTTTTCTGGTTAAAATAAGGAAGAAGTCAGTAACTTGGCATCACCTTTTTTTACTTGGATCAAACCATTCTCCCCTAGCGTTGGTATATACCGTTTTAGTGTCGTTACCTATGGTAAGGATTAATTTGTAATTTCCAATCTTGTCAGTATAGGCCTCAGAAATACTAGCTTCTGGAAAATCTTTTTCTACAGCAGCTTTAATGATTTCAGAAAGCTTGTCTATTTTGACTTGTTTATAATCCTCCTGATTGGTAGAAGCTTCTGTTTTAGTGATTGGCAGAGCTTCTTCGACTTCTTGTGCAGATACGGTTTGGAATGAAAATAGGACAACACAGATAGCAGCTATGATACTTATCTTTTTCATATTCTTAGAATTAATTTCGTTATACTTTATTATGTAAAAAGAAATTATCATTCCGGAATATGAAATAATCTATTTTTATGTAAAATTCTGATTATTAATTGTTTATGTTTTTCGTGTTTTTAACTCGTTATTTAAAAACTGTTGATTTGGTATACTGATTGTGGATTTATTTCACATCTAGAAAGAAAAGACGCAGAGGTATAGATTGTGTTTTGATCAGATTTATTATGATAATTTTTACACTAACTAAGAGAAGAGTTTCTACTTTTGGTCATGAATTTAATATTATACTATATAAATTATAAAACGAGTTAAGTAGCTCATTTCATAGTTTTTTTTATTCTCAACTTAAAAATTTACAACCAAAAGAATGAAGTACACTACATTACCAGGTACAGATATACGAGTGAGTAAAATATGCCTGGGAAGCATGACCTGGGGTGAACAAAATACAGAAGAAGAAGGACATCAACAGTTGGACTATGCGATTGACCAGGGGATTAATTTTATTGATACAGCAGAGTTGTATTCTGTTCCGGCAGATAAAAAAACCCAGGGAAGCACAGAAAGAATTATTGGAACGTGGTTAAAAAAAACAAATAAACGGGATGATGTAGTTATCGCTACAAAAATTGTTGGCCCGAGAGATTTTGTTAATCATATTCGTACAGGAGGTTTTACAAAAGCAGAGTTTACTGATGCAATACATAAAAGCCTGCAACGATTACAAACGGATTATATTGATCTGTATCAATTACATTGGCCAGAACGAGATACCAATTTCTTTGGAGTTAGGGGGTATACTCATAACGAATCCGAGCAATGGGAAGATAATTTTAGAGAAGTGTTAAGCTATCTTCAGGATTTTGTTGCAGCAGGAAAAATAAGGCAAATAGGTCTTTCTAATGAAACGCCTTATGGAGTAATGCGCTATGCTGAAGAAGCTCGAAAAGGAGCTCCGAAAATGATCACGGTTCAAAACCCATATAATTTATTAAACCGAAAAGATGAGGTTGGTCTTACCGAAGTTTTGCATCGCGAAAATATTGGGCATTTACCCTATTCTCCTCTTGGTTTTGGACAATTAACAGGAAAATACCTTGATGAAACTCCAAAAAATGCCAGGGTAACCTTATTTCCCCAATTTGCAAGATATCATAACGAGAAATCGTTTGAAGCAACAAGAGCGTATAATGAGATAGCAAAAAAACATGGTATAAGTTTAACTCAAATGGCTTTGGCATTTATAAATGATCGCCCTTTTGTAACTAGTAATATTATCGGTGCTACATCATTAGATCAGTTAAAAGAAAATATTGGTAGTATCGATATTACCCTTTCTGATGCGATCTTAGATGAGATAGAGGCGGTACATGAAAATAATCCTAATCCGGCTCCTTAACCAAACAAAAACTCAACTACATCTTCGATTTTGGAAACCATCTGAATTTGAATTTGAGTATTTTTCAAGGATATTTTATTGTATTTAGAAACAAAGATAGTAGAGAAACCTAGTTTCTCTGCTTCTTGTATACGTTGTTCTACTTTGGTTACCGGGCGTATTTCTCCTGCCAGGCCAACCTCTGCAGCAAAGCAAAAGTCTTTGGGTATAGGGATGTCTTCACTTGAAGATAATATGGCTGCAACTACTGCCAGATCAATTGCAGGGTCATCTACAGAGATGCCTCCTGTGATATTAAGGAATACATCTTTGGCTCCTAATCTAAAACCAGCGCGTTTCTCTAAAACTGCCAGGATCATGTTAAGACGTTTAAGGTTGTATCCTGTTGCACTACGTTGCGGGGTCCCGTATACTGCTGTGCTCACCAAAGCTTGTACTTCTATCATGAGAGGCCTCATACCTTCTACAGTAGAAGCTATAGCAGTGCCACTTAATTCTTCTTCTTTTTTAGAGATCAGGATTTCACTGGGATTCGTAACTTCTCGTAGACCGCTTCCTTGCATTTCGTAAATTCCTAACTCAGAAGTAGACCCAAATCTATTTTTTAAAGCACGTAAAATTCTGTATACATGGTTTCGATCTCCTTCAAACTGTAGTACAGTATCAACCATATGCTCCAGGATTTTTGGGCCGGCGATATTGCCATCTTTTGTGATATGACCAATCAATACCACAGGCGTTGCAGTTTCTTTGGCAAACTTGATTAATTCTGTAGTGCATTCTCGGATCTGAGAAATACTTCCTGCACTACTTTCTATATAATCACTGTGTAAGGTTTGGATAGAATCTATAATAACAATATCGGGTTGAGTTTCCTCAATTTGCCTAAAGATGTTTTGAGTCTTGGTTTCGGTAAGAATTAAGCAATTATCCGTTTTAGAATAGATACGTTCTGCACGCATCTTGATTTGCTGTTGACTTTCTTCTCCAGAAACATATAATGTCTTATATGGTAATTTAAGACTGATTTGTAATAGTAATGTACTTTTTCCTATTCCTGGTTCGCCTCCTAGTAGTGTTAAAGAACCAGGTACCAATCCTCCTCCAAGTACCCGATTTAATTCTGTATCATCTGTATTGTATCGAGCTTCTTGGCTAGTGTCAATTTCTGAAATTCGTAAAGGCTTGGCTGTTTTATTTGTTTTAGAACTGGATGTAGCACTTTTCCAATCACTTGCTGAAGCTTTTTGAACGACTTCTTCGGCAATAGTATTCCATTCCTTGCATGATGTACATTGTCCTTGCCATTTGGAATATTGTGCTCCACAATTCTGACAGAAAAAAACAGTTTTGGTCTTAGCCATAGAAGATTGATAAGAGTGTAAAAATACTATTATTTTGATAATACAGTAAACAAAAATGAACTCTTAAAACAAGTATCAAATATTTTTGTTCGAATTTTAAAAATCAATCTCCTTAATCGGAAATATGGTATCTTTATATGGTGTTCAGAGATAGGTTTCTGAATATTTTTTATTAACCAATAAAATTATACCATTATGAAAATTCTAAAATTAACCGGAGTAAAACTAATTAGTAAAATTGCTCAAAAAGAAATTAACGGAGGTTCTCCCAATTCTGCCTGTTGTAGTTTGGATAAGACTAAGTGCATGGTAGAATGTATAAACGCCGGAAACAGCTCTGGAGTGTGTTACTTGCGATGCTTGAGCTGCTGCTAATGAATCTAAATAATTCATGAAACAGAGTTTCGAAGAATTCTTTACATTAAAATCCTACGAAGCTTGTCAATATATATTGACAAGCTTCCTTTTTTAAGTATTGAAAACTAATTTACTTTTACCAGCCAAAATCTTCTTTAATTTTGTTGACTTTATCCAGCATATAATCTTTGGTTAAGAAAGCAACTTCAGAAAGTTGAAAACCACTTTCGTAAGCTCTCATAGCTTTTTTAGGCTCTCCTGTTTGTTCGTAGAACATACCTAAATAATAATATCCCAGCATTAAATCAGAATGCTCTTTTATAGCTAACTTGCCTAAAGGTTCTAATTCTGACCAGTTTTCATTCTTTTCGAGAGCGGTAGATACTGCAATAAAATCGTTGATTCTTATTTTACGCTTTATACCATACAACTTTTCTGTAGTTTTATACATATCTACAAGATAGTCATAGGGCGAAGTTTCTAGTGTAAGAAGAACTTCTTTGTAAGTTTTCTTACTGATTGGGCGATACATTTCAAAAATACCTTCGAGAGCATTAGGAATGGCTTTTCCAACCAAAGTATAATGAGAAGATTCGTCAAAATTATCAAAGAAATAACTCATTTCAGTATTTTCTATTACAGACAGTTTTTCATCTAGAGCAATGAGGTTCTTTTTGATATTATCGGCATCATTAGTTGCAGTAGCCAGATAATACCAAATATCAGAAGAAATCGCTAATTTACTTGAAATTCGGTCTCCCATCGGCGGTCCTAATTCTGGGCTAATGCATATATATCCCTGAAAAATAGGATTGTCTTTAAACAAAAAGTAATTTATAAAATTAGCAGTATAGTCATGTCCAACAATAATTTTAAGTTGTGCGGTACGATAAGTTTCATTAAGATAAGGAACAAGCTCTTGTCCTATAAATTCGAAGAATTCTGCTCCTTTTAGAGTCGGTAAAAACTCTGCAGTATCGTACCTGCAATCATCTTCTCTGGTTTTTCTTTGATTAACACCAACAACAATTGATTCAGGCATATCTTCCCAATAGGAAAAGTAATCCACGTTTCCGGCAACTGGTTCGAATAAATAATCCCCATCAAGAACAATAATCAAGGGATATATTTTATCTTCATTTTTCTTGTAATTACGCGGAAGCTGAATTTTTAACTCTCTACTTTGGTCTAATTTGATAGATCTGAAAGACTCATATATTGTTTGACCATAACTGGAAACAACAAAAATACAAGCTATAATAAGAGTCACACTTTTTTTCATAAGTATTAGGATTAAGGTTAAGCAAGGGACAATATATAAATTATTTCCTTATTTTTCTCTGTTTAAAATAGGGAGGAACAAAAAGGATAACGCCCCAATGATTATATTTATTGCGGTTTGTGAGCCCCATAATATCCAGCCAAAAGCTTCTCCTGCTGGTTTTTCGATATCAAAAAGCAATAAAATTGTAGCAATTGCGATAGGAAATGCACCAATACCTCCATTGGTAGTAGACATAGCAAATGATCCTGCTACAAAGGTAGCTAATATAGGACCTATAGATAAAGAAGTGGTTTCGGGAACCGTAAATTTGATAATATAAAACATCCCTACATAAAGTGTCCAAATAAAAAAAGTATGAAACACAAAAGCTCTTTTTTGCCTTATCTTAGAAATGCTTTTTATCCCTTCTAAAAGACCAATTCCAAAATTTCGTAATTTAATGAGTATTGGATTACTAGAGGTTTTTATGATTTTTAAGAATGCTATTCCGGCAATTAATAGCCCCAATAAAATAGCAAGAGTGATAAAAGGATTTGCAATTTTTTCTTCTAAGTATGATAATAGAAGTTCTGATTGAAAAAGCAGAGTGATGCCTATTATTAGTAAAAGCATTAACAGATCAATAACTCGTTCTGAGATAATAGTTCCAAATGCTTTTTTAAAAGGAACGCCTTCATATGTTGATATCGTGCCTCCACGTAGAATTTCTCCAGATCTTGGGATTCCCAGATTAGCAAGGTATCCTACCATAATAGCCATAAAACTATTTGATAGTTTGATCGGATATCCCAAAGGTTCTAATAAAAACTTCCAACGATATGCTCTTGAGAGATGAGAAATAATTCCCATAATAACAGAAAGGATAACCCACTTAGGATCTGCTTGTGTGATATACTGAAGCGTTTTTTGTCTTTCTTCTGGAGTTGCCGAAGCGATAGAATACCAAATTAAAAAAACTCCCAATGCTAAAGGGAGTATAATTTTAAGAAACTTTATAAGTTTAGGGTTCACTATTTATTTTAATAAATTATTTTCCTCATTTGGGAAAAGAAGTCTTGGTTTGAAGTTTTTGGCTTCTTCAATATCCATCATGGCATAGGTGATTAGTATTAATACGTCTCCTTTTGCTACTTTTCGAGCAGCAGCACCATTTAATGTGATTTCACCACTTTTTCTAGGTCCTGGGATTGCATAAGTTTCTAAACGTTCTCCATTATTATTATTTACAATCTGTACCTTTTCTCCCTCAACAATATTAGCAGCATCCATTAGATCTTGATCTATAGTTATACTACCGATATAATTAAGATCGGCACCAGTCACTTTAACGCGATGAATTTTTGATTTTACTACGTGTACAAACATGTTACAAAGTTAGTTATTTTTAATTTAGGGCAATGTTATCAATGAGTCTTATTTCTCCTGCAAATACAGCTATAAAAGCTCTGTATTTAATATCTTTTTGTTTTCGTTTAATGGATTTTAAGTCAGATACCTTTGCAATTTCAAAGTATTCTAATTTTAATTCATCATTATTTTTGAATTGTTCTGACACCCATTTGTTTAAGATATGAACACTTTTTGTGCCAAAGTCTTTTTTTACCTGTTTCAGGATTGAATAAATCAAGGGGGATTCATTAAGTTGCTTCTGGTTTAGCCTTTTGTTTCGAGAGCTTAAAGCCAATCCGTTTTTTTCTCTATAAATAGGACAACCAATGATTTGAACTGACATTTTTTCAATTTCAACTAATTTTTTAACAATTTGAAGTTGTTGAAAATCTTTTTCACCAAAATATGCTTTATTTGGATTGACAATAGTAAAGAAGTGTTTTAAGACTGTTCCAACTCCATCAAAATGACCAGGCCTGTATTTGCCCTCCATTTCGTTTTCTAACCCTTCAAAATCATAATTAGTTGATGACATTTCGTCTCCATACACCTCTTTTGGTGTAGGAGCGAATACAATTATTTCTTTAGATAACTCTGATAAAAGTTCAATATCAGAATCCAAAGTTCGAGGATAATTAACCAAATCTTCGGTAGTATTAAATTGTGTAGGGTTCACAAAAATACTAACTATAATTTTTTGATTTTCCTTGAGAGCTCTTTCTATCAGTGCAAGATGACCCTTGTGCAATGCTCCCATAGTAGGAACAAATCCAATGGTTTTGTTCTGCTTATTAAAAGCTGCAACATCTTCTAGTATATCTCGTCTTTTTCCGTGTAACCGCATTTGGTGTATAACTTAAAGGCGTGCAAAAATAAGATATTACTGGCAGACTGCATAAATTTTCGTAATTTTGCAAAATTAATTCCAAAAGGAGGACGATAAAAGTATCGATTATATGAAAGATAAGAGGATATTGTATGTATCATCAGAAGTAATACCTTACCTGCCAGAGACTGAAATCTCATCTATGTCTTTTGAAGCACCAAGAATGGTAAATAATAAAGGGGGTCAAATAAGAATTTTTATGCCTAGATATGGCAATATCAATGAAAGGAGGCATCAGTTACATGAAGTAATTCGGCTTTCGGGTATGAATTTAGTAATTAATGACTTGGATATGCCCCTTATTATTAAAGTTGCTTCTATTCCAAAAGAACGAATGCAAGTTTATTTTATCGATAATGAGGATTATTTTAAAAGAAAAGCAACGTTAACTGATGAAGAAGGGAAATTATTTCCTGATAATGATGAGAGAGCAATCTTTTTTGCTAAAGGAGTGATCGAAACAGTTAAGAAGTTAAACTGGTCACCAGATGTGATTCATGTACATGGATGGCTAGCTTCTCTTTTGCCATTATACTTAAAGAATTATTATGCTAATGAACCTCTTTTTGGTCATAGTAAAATTGTTACTTCTGTATATAATAATGGTTATGACGGGATATTGGATAAGAATATGATGGAAAAAGTAAAGTTTGACGGAATAGCTGAAGAAAAAATTAGTGATTTGGCTCAGCCAACATATAGTAACCTTATGAAGGTGGCTGTGGATAATTCTGATGCAATTATTGTGGGATCCGAAGAAATTCCATCAGAACTTGTTGAGCATTTAAAAACAATAGACCAACCAGTTTTAGAATATAAAAAACCAGATGAATTTGCTGATGCCTATGAAACCTTCTATCAAACAGAGGTATTGGTGTAAGCAAAACGACGAAATTATTTATGAAATTGAAGAATATTATAATTAGGATAACGGCTATAGTAGCTGTTGTTTTTACCTTTCTGTCTTGTAACGATGATTTTGATTCTGTTGGTAGTGAAGTTATCGGAGATGTTAATTTTGAAGACAAGCAGTACTCTGCAGTGCCAATAGCATACAGTAAAAAATTCGAAAGAGTACGTACAAGTGGTTTAGCGATTGATCAACAAGGGAGGACTGCACATTCTAATTTGTTAGGAGTTTATAATGATCCTATATATGGACAATCGGTGTATAGCATTTTGTCGCAGATTCAGCCGTCAAAATTAAACCCAACTTTTGGAACTAATGCAGTGTTAGATAGTGTTGTTTTTAGCTTGCCATATTTTAGTACTGCGACAGGTACAACATCGGTTCAAGTAGATAATGTTACAGAGACAGCAACGACCTACAGGTTAGATTCAATTTATGGAAACCAACCTATTAAACTGTCGTTGTATAAATCTAATTATTTTTTAAGAGATTTTGATCCCGAATCTAACGAAAGACAAGTATATTACTCTGATGATGTCGAAACTAATTTTGGGGCAGAAGTAGAACAAACATTATTATATACGAATAACAGTTTAGTTCCTTCTGCTAAAGAAATTATTACAACAACCGAAACTGTTACCAACGGGGAGACTACGACCAAAAGAGAAAGACTAACTCCTAGATTACGAGTTGAGCTTCCAGATGATATAAAAACACTGTTTTCAACGTTATTTTTGGATAAAGAAGGTAGTGTAGAGTTAAGCAATTCAAACAATTTCAGAAATTATTTTAGAGGAATTTATATTAAGGCAGAACCCGTAAACAATAACGGGAATTTAATATACCTTAATACTAATGATGCACAGATAACCCTTCATTACAGTTTTGATGAAACTTCAAATAACGTCACCACACGTAAAGACGATAAATTGGATTTAAATTTTGCTAATACTTTTATAAATTCTATAAAAACTACTTTAGATCCAACTATTGCAGAGGAATTGAAAGAAGAAAATCAGGATACAGTAAATGGCGAAGATAATTTATATCTAAAAGGAGGTGATGGTTCATATGCAGTAATCGATTTATTTGGAGGCAATGTCACTAATGAAAATGGCGAAGAAGAAAATGAACTTAGTTTCTTAAAGAGACAAGATTGGTTAATTAATGATGCAAGTCTAAAATTCTACATCGACCAAGATAAAGTAACAGGGGGAGATACCGAGCCCGAAAGAATCTTTATCTTTAATATGGAGACAGGAACAGTTCTTCTTGATTATATTTTGGACGGTAGTATTAATAGAGATGCTCCTTTGGTTTCGGGTATTAACCATTTAGGAAGAATCAGTCGTGATTCTGGTAAGAATGGAGAATTTTATAAAATAAGAATAACACAGTATATCCTAAATAT
Source organism: Aquimarina sp. Aq78 (assembly GCF_900299525.1). Taxonomy (GTDB): domain Bacteria; phylum Bacteroidota; class Bacteroidia; order Flavobacteriales; family Flavobacteriaceae; genus Aquimarina. The sequence continues at coordinate 465,370 of NZ_OMKA01000026.1, forward strand.
TTTAAAAGGAGAAATTGAAAATACTAAACTGGGATTGTCAGTATCTCAAAATGTAAACATAATAACAAGCGCTATAGGCGATACCCCTACAACTAAAAATGAGATAATTCCCTCCTCATCAATAGTTTCCCACGAAGGAACAGTTCTCTATGGAAATGGAGTAAATGTCCCTGAGTCAAAACGTTTAAAACTTGATATTTTTTATACATCATCAAAGGAAAACTAACAATATTTTAAAAACTTAAATCATGTGCGGAATTGTAGGGTACATTGGACATAGAGAAGCCTATCCAGTTGTTTTAAAAGGCTTAAAAAGATTAGAGTATAGAGGCTATGACTCTGCAGGAATTGCTCTTTACGATGGGAAAGACATTAAATTGTCTAAAACCAAAGGAAAGGTAGCGGATCTGGAAAAGCGATTATTAAAAGAAATTCCTACAAAAGGAACAATAGGAATAGGGCATACCAGATGGGCAACACACGGAGTTCCTAATGATGTGAATTCACATCCACATTATTCTAACTCTGGTAATCTGGTAATCATTCATAACGGAATCATAGAAAATTATGATGCTCTCCGTAAAGAATTGATTAATCGAGGATATACATTTACCTCAGAAACTGATACAGAAGTATTGGTAAATCTTATAGAGGATGTAAAGACTAAAGAAAATGTAAAACTAGGTAAAGCAGTTCAGATTGCTCTAAATCAAACTGTAGGAGCGTATGCAATTGCTGTTTTTGATAAGCAAAAACCAGATGAGATTGTTGTTGCGAGATTGGGTAGTCCACTAGCTATCGGCGTGGGTGAAGATGAGTTTTTTATAGCCTCCGATGCATCTCCCTTTATAGAATATACAAATAATGCAATTTACCTCGAAGATGGTGAAATGGCTGTTGTAAGAAGAAATAAGGGAGTTAAAGTAAGGAATATTAAAGATGATAAGCTGGTAGATCCATATTTGCAAGAACTGCAAATTAACCTGGAGCAAATAGAAAAAGGAGGGTATGATCATTTTATGCTCAAAGAAATTTATGAGCAGCCTAATGCGATTAGCGATACCTATAGAGGTAGAATGCGAGTTGCAGAAGGGATTATAAAAATGGCAGGTATTGATGACAACCTTGCTAAACTATTAAATGCAAAACGCATCATTGTTATTGCTTGTGGTACCTCATGGCACGCTGGTTTAGTAGCAGAATATATTTTTGAGGAATTAGTTCGTATACCTGTCGAAGTAGAATATGCATCAGAGTTCAGGTATCGAAACCCAGTAATTCATCAGGATGATGTTGTAATCGCAATATCACAAAGTGGTGAAACGGCAGATACAATGGCCGCAATTAAGCTAGCAAAAGAAAATGGAGCTTTTGTTTTTGGAGTTTGTAACGTGGTTGGATCCTCAATCTCTAGAGAAACTCATGCAGGAGCTTATACTCATGCAGGTCCAGAAATAGGGGTTGCTTCTACAAAAGCATTTACTACTCAAATAACAGTGCTGTCTTTAATAGCATTAAAGCTGGCAGAGAGAAAAGGAACAATTTCTAATAGCGATTTTCATTATTACTTGCAGGAATTAGAGAGGATTCCAGAAAAAGTTAAAAAGACTTTAGAATCTAATGACCATATTAAGTTTATTGCAGATACGTATAAAGATGCAAAAAACTTCCTGTATTTAGGTAGAGGATATAATTTTCCTGTTGCATTAGAAGGAGCGTTAAAATTAAAGGAGATATCATATATACATGCAGAAGGATACCCGGCAGCAGAAATGAAGCATGGGCCAATAGCATTAATTGATGAACAAATGCCAGTTGTTGTAATAGCGACCAAAAAGGGACACTATGATAAAGTGGTAAGTAATATTCAGGAAATTAAATCCAGGAAAGGAAAAATTATCGGAATAGTTACAGAAGGAGACGTTACCGTGAAAGAACTTGCTGATCATGTTATAGAAATACCAGAAACAGAAGAATTTTTAACACCTCTTCTTACAACGATACCTTTGCAATTATTATCATATTATATTGCTGTAATGTTGGATAAAAATGTAGATCAACCAAGAAATCTTGCAAAGTCTGTAACAGTAGAATAACGAGTTCTCTTATATAGAGATTGATTGAAATATAGTAACCCTATCTGAAAAATTTCGGATAGGGTTTTTAGCTTTTATTAGGACTTTTAATAGTGATTGGATTACAAATAAAAATCATGAAATGATGATAATGTTGTATAATGGTTTTTTTGATAATGAAATCACAAAGGTTTAGCGGTTTTATTGAAAGATTATTAAAAAAACGTATATTGTTGTCATAACTATTAAAACTTAGGGGCATGAAAAAAATTACATTAGTAATAATGATGATGGTATGCATTATTGCTACTGCACAAACAACAATTAGTGGAAAAGTTGTTGATGATGGTAACCAACCTATTCCTGGAGCCAATATTGCATTAAAAAGCTCTTCTTCGGGAACAGTAACAGATTTTGACGGAATTTTTACTTTAACGGTTCAGGAATCGCCTCCTTTTACAATAATAGCGAGTTCTGTAGGGTTCGAATCCTCATCAGTAGATATATCTTCACAAACTACAGATTTGACTATTGTATTAAAAGAAGGTACAGAACTAGATGAAGTAGTCATTTCTGCTTCCAGAACTCCAGAACGTATCTTCGAATCACCAGTAAGTGTTGAACGTTTCGGAATTAAAGAAATTAAAAATACACCTTCAGTAGATTTCTATGATGGATTAGAGAACCTTAAAGGAGTTGATGTTAATACTAATAGTTTAACATTTAAATCAATTAACACCAGAGGATTTGCAACATTTGCAAATACTCGTTTTGTGCAATTGGTAGATGGGATGGATAATACTGCACCGGCTCTTAATTTTGTGTTAGGAAACCTGTTGGGAATGACAGAACTTGATGTTAATAGTGTAGAACTATTGCCAGGAGCATCTTCTGCGCTGTATGGAGCGAATGCTTTTAATGGAATTTTGTTTATGACGAGTAAAAGTCCATTTGACCATCATGGAATTAGTGCGTATTTTAAAGGTGGAATCACTTCACAAGAAGCTGCAGGAGATAATGAGTTTTATGATTACGGAATCAGAGTTGCGCATAAGTTTTCAGAGAAATTCGCAGCAAAAGCTAATTTCTCGTATCTGCGAGGTACAGATTGGTTTGCAACCAACACTGTTAATGTTTTAAATCCTGCTACCGATAGGTCAGATCCTAATTATGATGGTCTTAATGTATATGGTGATGATTTTGGAATCAATATAAGAGGTGTGGGAGAGGCACTTGTGAATAGAGGAATTCTACCGGCAGGAGCAGAAAATCTACTACCAGATGAGAGCGTTAGTAGAACTGGATATGATGAGAAAGACTTAAATGCTAATAAGGCAGAAAGTATAAAATTTGATGCAGCATTACATTATAGACCATTTGCTAATGATTTTGAAGTTATTTATAACGGAAAAATAGGAAGAGGAACTACAATTTATCAAGGAGCAAATCGATATTCAATTCGTAATTTTTTCTTACAGCAGCACAAATTAGAGTTTAAGAATAATCACTTTTTTATTAGAGGATATTTAACAGATGAAAGTGCAGGAGATTCTTATGATATAAGATTTACCGGAATTAATATTAATAGAAAATGGAAAGATGATCAAACTTGGTTTGGTGAATATGCAGGCGCTTTTGTTCAGGCAACATTAGCTGGTCAATTGCCAGAACAGGCTCATCTTATTGCAAGGCAAACAGCAGATACAGGTCGCCTTATACCGGGAACACCAGAGTTTGAACAAGCTTTTGAAACGGTAACTAATGATCCAAACTTATTAACCGGATCAAAATTTCAAGATGCTTCTCAGTTAAGGCATATGGATGTTAATTATAATTTAAGTCATATTACTGGTGATTTCGCAGATATTCAGGTAGGAGGATCATTTAGAGAGTATAAACTGAATTCTTCAGGCACAATCTTTACAGATTTTGATGGGCCTATTAGGTATTCTGAATATGGAGCATATACACAAATTCAGAAAAAATTTGCAGATGAAAGAGTAAAAGTAACAGGATCTGTACGATATGATAAATCCGAATTGTTTGATGGTAATTTATCGCCTAGGTTATCTATAGGATATACCTTAGGTAGTGAAAGAAATCATAATATTCGTGCCTCGGTACAAACAGGATTTAGAAATCCAACAACACAGGATTTGTATATTGGTCTGGATGTAGGACGTGCAATATTGGTTGGATCGGCTAATGATAATTTAGACAGAGATGTAAGATCATTTGATGACTTAAGTGGAGCGGGTGAAACTATTGTAGGATCTGATACTGTCACAATAACAGGTAGAGCAGCTTATGAAAATTCGTTTTCGGCAAGTTCAGTAACAAATGGAGCACCAGAAGCCTCTGGTTCAACCCTGGTAGAACCAGAAAAAATTACTGCACTTGAAGTAGGGTATCGTGGTAAAATAAAGAAATTCATTATTGATCTAAGCGGGTATTATAACCAGTACAAAGATTTTATATCAACCGAAAATGTGATAGTGCCATTATACGGTCAGGTAGGAGATGGAACATTATCGCTTCTAGCATTGCAGAATGATGATTTTAAAGTGTATCAGGCGTATACAAACTCGGATGTAGATATAAAATCTTTTGGAGCTACAATTGGTGTAAATACCAGGATTCCGGGAGATTTTGATTTAGGTGTAAACTATACCTATGCAGAGCAAGATTTTGATAAAGATAAAGATCCTGATTTCATGACTAATTTTAATACTCCAAAACATAAAGTAAAGGCAACGTTTGGACATACAAATTTGTTTGAAAATTTTGGATTTAATACGAGTTATCGTTGGAGTGATGGTTACTTCTGGGAAGCATCATTCGGAAATGGAGATATACCATCTTTCTCAGTTATCGATGCTCAGATAAATTATAAAATTCCAAAATTGAAAACCACTCTTAAAGTTGGCGCGACTAACATTGGAGGAGATGAATACTTCACGGCATTTGGAACTGGATTTATTGGATCCCAGTATTACATAGGCTTGTCAATAAATAATTTGTAAGCAACGATTAAAAAACAATAAAAAAAGAACAGATGAATACTCAATATAAATGGTTAATACTCCTGTTGATTTTTGGATGTATTTCTTGCGAATCAGATGATGATGCCTCTACCGCAGGAGAAGAAATAGTAATTACCTCAGGGAACGCAGATTTTTCAAAATATGTTTCCTTAGGAAATTCTCTGGCTGCAGGATTTACAGATGGCGCTTTGTTTATTGCTGGACAAGAGAACTCAATGCCTAATATTTTGGCGAAGCAATTTGCCATGGCAGGAGGAGGAGAATTTACACAACCTTTAATGAATGATAATATCGGGGGGGCTTTAATAGGAGGAACTCCAACTTTAAATCCAAGGTTTTATTTTTATAGTGATCCTAATCCTGATCCACCAAATGAATCGGGGCCACGATTATTAGGAACTATACCAGGTGATGATACTCCCGAGGTACCCACCACAGAAATAACAAATATAATATCAGGGCCTTTTAATAATATGGGGATTCCTGGAGCTAAAAGCTTTCATTTACCTGCAGCGGGATATGGGAATGCAGCAGGGTTACCAAATTTGGCTAATCCTTATTTTGTGAGAATTGCTTCTGGTCCTACTGCATCTGTACTTGGAGATGCTATGGCTCAGAATCCAACATTTTTCTCGTTGTGGATCGGTAATAACGATGTGCTAGGGTATGCTTTGTCTGGTGGAGATGGCACAGACCCTATCACAGATGAAACTACATTTACACAGGCTTATAATGCGTTAGTCACCACCTTAACTTCTGGTGGAGCAAAAGGAGTAGCATTTAATATTCCTGATGTAACATCGATACCACATTTTACAACTGTACCTTATAACCCTGTTCCTTTAGACGCTGCGACAGCAGGGGCTGTTAACCAGGGATATGCAGCCTATAATGCAGGATTATTACAAATAGAAGGCATTGGAGGAATTGATGAGGCAGAAAGAAAAGCCAGAACAATAGAATTTGCAGCAGGACAAAATGCAGTAGTAATCGAAGATGAAAGTTTAACAAATCTAACCGGATCTGGTTTGCCAAATTATAGACATGCTACTGCAGAAGATTTGTTGATATTGCCAAGTTCTTCTTTTATTGGTACTACAGTTGGAGGGAATCCATTATTAATAAATGGGGTTTCAGTTCCTTTGGAAGATAAATGGGTATTAATACCAACAGAACAACAAGAGATATCTGCTGCAACTACTACATTTAATACCATAATAAACACAGCAATACAACAAGCTGGTTTAGCATTTGTAGATGCAAATACAATCCTTAAAGAGGTTTCGGGAAGCGGAGTAATGTTTGATGATTTTTTGTTGCAAGGAAATTTAGTTTTTGGTGGCGCTTTTTCTTTGGATGGAGTGCATCCTACAGCTAGAGGTTATGCTTTTTTAGCGAATAAAGCAATGGAGTCTATAAATACTACATATGGTTCTAATTTACCTATGGTGAAAGCAGTGGATTACCCAACTTTTTATTCGCCGTTGTTAAAATAAATCATAAATTCTAAAATAACAAAACCCACTTTAGGATATCCTAAAGTGGGTTTTGTTATGCTGTTTGCTGAATAGAATGAGAATTGTAGTTCCTTTCTATTAATTGAAAATATAAGGATAGTAAAAAAGATATAATTATATATCCCAAAACAACAAATGTAGCTCCTTGAAAAATTGTGTCAATATTAAACCAACTGCCATAATAAAGTATAAAATACAATCCCATTGCAAGCTTAATACATTCTGCAAACAAAGAAATTATATGTCGATCCATTAGAGAGGTATAAGCAAATATTGATACCGCCAGAAAGATAGAGTAATTTATAATTTGAATAAACTCCAGATCGCCAACGCTAATCAATAAATAATACATAAGTGCTACTGTAGTTACGAGCTGAAACCAGGACCACAATTTTAATACTAATGAACTTTCTGTTTTGTATTTCTGTCTGGAATAAGGATTAGTGATGAGCTGTATGGGATATTTTTCTTTTACATCCTCTGGTCGCCATCCTGTAGGCATAAACCATATCCTGATTTTATCAAACCAATTTTGGGTTCTCCATGCATCTTTTATTATTCCCCACAGGTGCATGAAATTGATAAAGAAAGGATTCCACGTGTTTACAGGTTTTTTTACGCCATAAATAGGTGGTTTGTCTGGTAGTTCTTCTTGAAAAGTTCCAAAAAGTTTATCCCAAAAAATAAATATTTCAGAATAATTTTTATCCAGATATTCGTCATTAATAGCGTGATGAACCCTATGGTGAGAAGGAGTGACAATAATGTGTTCTAAAATTCCCATTTTGTTGATCAATCGAGTATGATACCAAAATTGAGCAAAGAAATGGATAGGAGCAACAAATGCAACTATACTTGCTGGTATCCCAACTAATGCTAATGGAATGTAAAGAAAAAAATAAATAGCAACTATTGCAGATACATTTTGTCGTAAAGCACATGCTAGATTATATTCTTCACTACTGTGATGTATAATATGTCGGTTCCAGAATAAATTTATCGTATGATTAAAGCGATGAGACCAATAGCCAACAAAATCTAAGCCGATAAAGGTTAAAATATATATCAAAAATGTAGATTTAATTTCTATTAAAGCCAGATGTTCAACCATCCACTCATAGCTTAAAATAATAACAGTAAGGCCTATCAAGCTTTTGAGTGTGTTTGTGATACCCGAACTAATACTCGAAATTGTATCCATACCTTCATTAACCGGTATTTTTCTCCATCTACTTATTAAATATTCAATAAGTATGAGTACAATAAAGCCTGGTATTGCATAGCTTAATGCGGTTGCATAAGTTTCCATTTAACTAGTTTTATCTAAAAATAAGGAAAATATTTATTTCGAAAAATTAATTCATTCAAACAATTCGAAGTTACCATATAACCGTAAAAAAAGAGATGTCATGGGAGTTGAAAAAAGAAGTAAAGTGCTACTTGAAAAAAACTAAAGAAATTGAGTTATTTTTTTCATTTTAAAAGACTATATTTGCAGCCTGAAAAAAGCTAGTATTCAGTATGGTTGAGTACTTGATTTTTTTAACATAGTTAAATACTAAACATTAAATAGTTATATAATGTCTAAAGTTACGGGTAAAGTATCTCAAATTGTAGGTCCGGTTATCGATGTAGAATTCGCAGCTGGTACTGAATTACCAAAAATTTATGATTCGTTAGAAATTAACAAAACAGACGGTAGTATACTAGTGTTAGAGGTTCAGTCTCACATTGGTGAAGATACTGTGCGTACTATTGCAATGGATTCCAGTGATGGATTGAGCAGAGGAATTGAAGTAGTTGCAACAGGAGCTCCTATCCAAATGCCAATAGGTGGTGACGTATATGGACGTCTATTTAATGTAATTGGGGATGCGATTGATGGTCTTGGTGATCTTCCAAAAGCAGGAAAAGAAGGACTTCCGATTCACCGTCAAGCTCCTAAATTTGAGGATTTATCAACTTCTACAGAGGTTTTATTTACTGGGATTAAAGTAATCGATCTTATTGAGCCTTATGCAAAAGGAGGTAAGATTGGATTATTTGGTGGTGCCGGTGTAGGTAAAACAGTACTTATTCAGGAGTTGATTAATAATATTGCAAAAGGACATGGTGGTCTTTCTGTATTTGCAGGAGTTGGAGAAAGAACACGTGAGGGGAATGACCTTCTTCGTGAAATGCTAGAATCTGGAATTATCAAATACGGTGATGATTTTATGCACTCTATGGAAAATGGAGGATGGGATCTTTCTAAAGTAGATAAAGAGGTAATGAAAGAATCTAAAGCTACTTTCGTATTCGGACAAATGAATGAGCCTCCAGGAGCACGTGCACGTGTAGCACTATCTGGTCTTACTATAGCAGAATATTTCCGTGATGGAGCTGGAGATGGACAAGGGAAAGATGTACTTTTCTTCGTAGATAATATCTTCCGTTTTACACAAGCAGGTTCTGAAGTATCAGCACTTCTGGGACGTATGCCATCAGCGGTGGGTTACCAACCTACATTAGCAACAGAAATGGGTGTGATGCAGGAACGTATTACTTCTACAAAGAAAGGATCAATTACATCTGTACAGGCAGTTTATGTACCTGCAGATGACCTTACCGATCCTGCACCAGCAACAACATTTGCTCACTTAGATGCAACAACAGTATTATCTCGTAAAATTGCAGAGCTTGGTATCTATCCAGCGGTAGATCCACTAGATTCTACTTCAAGAATCCTTTCAGCAGATATTCTTGGAGATGAGCACTACAATTGTGCACAACGAGTAAAAGAGCTATTACAACGCTATAAAGAATTACAGGATATTATTGCTATCCTTGGTATGGAAGAACTATCTGAAGAAGATAAGTTAGCTGTAGGACGTGCGCGTCGTGTACAACGTTTCTTATCTCAACCATTCCATGTAGCAGAACAATTTACTGGTATCCCAGGATGCTTAGTAGATATTAAAGATACCATTAAGGCATTTACAATGATTATGGATGGTGAATTAGATCACCTGCCAGAAGCAGCATTTAACCTTAAAGGAACAATCGAAGAAGCTATAGAAGCTGGTGAAAAAATGTTAGCAGAGGCATAAATTAGTAGTGAGAAGTTAGTAATTGAGTAGTGAGATTAGTTTCTTTCTCATTATGATCTAAATACTAATTACTCAATACTGAATACTTAAAAATATGTATTTAGAAATAGTAACTCCAGAAGCAATATTATTTAGTGGTGAAGTAACCTCGGTTGCTGTACCAGGAATAGATGGAGAGTTTCAGATGTTAGATAATCACGCACCTATTGTTTCCTTACTAGGAAAAGGAGATGTAAAAGTGTATGGTGAGATGAATCTAGAAGAAGAAGTTGCCGATAAATTCACAAAAGGTGGAAATGGAGCAACACTACTTTCTATTACCTCGGGAACTATCGAAATGAAAGATAATAAGGTTATTGTACTTGCAGATTAGTACGGTACTTAATTAAGGTTTTTTTATTATATATTTAATCCCTATTAATAATTTAATAGGGATTTTTTATGCTTTTAAATAAATCATGTCCATATTCAATATCTTTTAGATACCATTTTTTGATCGCTGCCATTCTAGGCATAATAGTAGTGTTTATTATTGTTTTTCTACACCCATTAGGATCTAATAATTTTACAAGCCCTTTTAAAACCCTCTACTTTACAGGATATGGAATTATTGTATTTTTTACATATTTGATCGCTGTAATTTTTTCTAATGGATATTACTTACGTTTCAAAATCTGGAAATGGATAGAAGAACTGATTTTTTGTTTATTTTTTATAATTATCGCCATTATGATTGCTTTTTTCTACACAGAAGTGATTATCAATAAAACACCAGAACGACTTACTTTAATTTTGTTTTTAAACTGGTTTAAAATGGTATTTCTCGGATTTGGTGTCATTATGCTTGTAGTTACGGCTTTATTGAGAAACTATTACAAATCGATGAATAATGTAATATCAGAAAAGAAAAAACCTCCTGTGGAACAATCAAAAATTAAGTTGAAAGGTACATTAAAAAAGGAATTGTTTTCTGTAGAAGAAACATCTATTGTTTATGTCAGGTCTGAGGATAATTATGTGTATATATATTATGTAGAAGAAGAATTATTGAAAGAGAAAATGCTTAGAAATACCTTAACAAATATAGAAAAACAGCTCTCATCCTTAATCAAAGCACATAGATCATATTTAATTAATCCAGATTTTATTATTTCATTAAAAGGAAATGCTCAAAATGCAAAACTTCAGTTAAAAAATGTTGAAGGCTATATTCCGGTATCAAAAACGTACTTTACATCTGTAAAAAACACTATTAATTAGCCAAGAATTAATAGTATTTCACCCCAAAATGTATTTGTTTACCACAAAAAATAAGTAGTGATAACTTTCTTTTTTTTCAGAGTACAGAGTTCTTTTCATTTGTGTCATTAATTAAAAATTGCACTTATGAAAAAAATAGTAAAAACAATGAAATGGTTGGCGGTAACTATTATTTCTACTCTCATTATAATTGTTTTGTGGATTCGATTTTCGAGATTTACTGATACAATGATATATAAAACTAATGGCCTTACGTATGATAGTTTTCAAACCGAATATGCTCATCAAGAATATTATTATGAGGTAGATAAAAATGTAAAGATTCATGCAGTGCTTTTTAAGCCAGATTCCACCATTTCTCCTATAGGAACAATTATACATTATTCGGGAAAAGGAATGCATTTAATGTCATCTCAGAAATATTATAAATCAATATTGGATAAGGGGTTTCAGGTATTTAGTTTTGAGCGAAGAAATTTTGGTAAATCTACAGGAACAGCAGATAATTCTGTACAACTAAAGAAAGATGCTCTTTATGTTTTTGATGAAATAACAAAGCATAAAGATGTTATAGACACCTCTATCATTATTTGGGGACAATCATTAGGAGGTGCTTTTGCAATAATGAATGCAGCAGAAAGACAAGAGAAAATTGATGGTCTTATTGTAGAAGGTACATTTAGCTCCTTTCCTGATATAGGAAAAGTATATGCAAATGCATTACACATGGAAAACTTTAAAGCATTTATACCTTTGTTAATGAATAATGATTTTCCTGCAGAAAAAGAAATAAAGAAAATCAAAAAACCAGTATTGGTAATACATAGTTATAATGACAAACAAGTTCCATATAAATTGGGTGAAAAACTATACAAATCTTCAAATAAAGATAATACAGAATTTTGGAAAGTAAAGAGCAAGCATATTAAAGCACTATTTGATTACGAAAAAGAATATATAGGTAAATTTTTGGAAATGATTAGTAATTGAGTGATAGTTAACCTAAATCATTGATTTTTAGATAAAATTATGTTAAACAGCCTTTTTTGGTAAAAAGGTTTTATACTTTTCGAGAGCATATATAATCACTCTAATTGTTAAAACCTTACATATGATTCAAAGACTAATCACCTTTGTAGTTATACTAAGCACCTCATTGATTTCTGCTCAGAAAAAAACGTTGACTCATGCTGACTACGATTTATGGAAAAATATTACTGATGTTAAAATATCAGATAAAGGGAAATTAATTGTATCTACTATTGAAACCAATACCAAAAGAGGAGACGGCTATGTAGAGATATATAATACTCAAAATAAAACTAAATTTAAGTACTCTAATGGATATGATACTTCAATATCCTTAGATGAAAACTATGTAGTTTTTAAGAAAAGACCTAAATATCAACTCACCAGAAAAGAAAAAAAAGAAGAAATAAAAAAGGAAAATAGAACTAAAGATGCATTGTTTATCTACGATGTAAAAAATAATGTTATTTATGATTCTATCTTAAGAGTGAAAAAATATAAAATGCCCAAAAAACAAGAAGGTTGGTTGGTTGTTGAAAATTTTAAGAAAGTAAAAAAGAAAGAAAAAGGAAAGAAAAAGGCAAACTCTGAGCAAAAAACTGATAGTATAGACAACAATGCTCCAATGGCGTTTAAACAGAATTATGCCTTGGTTTACAATTTAAAAACAAAACAGAAAGATACGATTCATCAAATAAAAGATTTTATTCTACCCGAGAAGGGCAAGACATTTTATTATACTTTAAAAAATAAAAAAGATAAACAAAAAGATATCGGAGTCTACGAATATAACTTAGCGTCTGGAGCAAAAATTGCTATTGATACTACAAAATATATTTATGATAAACTGGCAGTATATAAAGATGGAAATCAATTTGTTTATCTATCTGCCGTTGATTCTACAGCAATAGACTCCTTAAAGTTTGAATTGTATTATTATAAAAATAAGGGACTGCAAAAGCTTGTAAATACTCCAGATAAGAACCTTAGAGAAAACTGGGAATTGAGTAAAGATCAAACGCCTTTTTTCTCTGATAATGGAGATAGATTATATTTTTATTCAAAGCCAAAAGTGGTATACTCAAAGGATACTACATTATTAAAAGATGAAATACCACAGGTAGATGTTTGGAATTGGCAGGATAAATTGATTCAGCCAGAGCAGAAATCAAAATCTGAACAGCTTAATAAAAAAGCATTTTTGTCTTATTATAATACCAAATCTAGCCAGTACATTCACATTCAGGATCACACAATCGAAACGCTAAGTTTTGATAAAAATAAGCAACAACAATATATAGTAGGATCAACAACATCTCCATATGACATAATGCGCTCATGGGATTATCCATGGACAAAAGATTATTATGTGATTAATACCAATACAGGAAATAAACATTTGATTCTTAAAAACAAAGGAAGACAACCTATTCTTTCTCCAGATGGGCAATATGTATTGCATTATGATATGAAAGAAAAACATTGGTTTTCGATTGATTTATCGGCTATAAAAAAAACAAACCTTACCAAAGAGTTGGATGTAGCATTTTATGATGAAGATGATGATCACCCTTCATTACCTTCTCCATATGGTTTTGGGGGATTTGATTCAAAAGGAAACGCATTGATTTATGATAAATTTGATGTTTGGCGAGTTTCTCTTTCTGGAAAAGAAAAACCAAAGAATCTTACACAAAATGGAAGGAAAAACAATGTTGAATATAGAACAAAAATGTTGGATTCTGAACAAAAAAACAAAGCAACATATTGTAATAAAGAATTATTGATTACCAGTTTTGATAAGGTGACAAAAGTTTCTGGAGTATATACTTTACGAAAAGGAAAATTGATAGAAAAAGTCCGACCTTCAGAATTTCGCATTAGCTCTTATAAAAAAGCAAAGAATGCCGAGGTGTATAGCTATAGAAAAGAAAACTTTACTACGTTTTCTGATCTTTATGTAACAACGAATACATTTCAAAACTCAGATAGAATAACAGTAGTAAATCCACATCAAAAAGATTTTAAGTGGGGAACTTCAGAATTGTTTTCCTGGAAAACATATGATGGTAAAAAACTAGAGGGAATTATTTATAAACCCGAAGATTTTGATCCTTCCAGACAATACCCTTTGATCACTTATTTTTATGAAAAACGATCTGATAGCTATCGTAATTATCATATACCTAGACCTAGTGCCTCTATTGTAAATCCTTCATATTTGGTAAGTAATGATTATATTATGTTTGTTCCCGATATTGTATATGATGAAGGTAAACCTGGAGCCAGTGCATACAATTGTATAGTCTCGGGAGTAGAAGCCTTAGAAGAATTAGGATATATAGATAGAGATAATATAGGGATACAAGGGCAAAGCTGGGGAGGATACCAAGTGGCATATCTGGTAACCGTTACTAATAAGTTTAAAGCAGCGATGGCGGGCGCACCAGTGAGTAATATGACTTCTGCTTATGGTGGAATCCGATGGAAATCAGGATTGAGTAGAGCATTTCAATATGAAAGAACACAAAGTAGACTAGGTAAAAATTTATGGGACGGATTTGATCTTTATATTGAAAACTCACCACTTTTTGGTATCCCTAAAATAGAAACACCATTGCTAATGATGCATAATGATAACGATGGGGCAGTACCTTATTATCAAGGTATAGAAATGTTTATGGGGATGCGTAGATTACAAAAACCGGTATGGTTACTGGTATATAATGAGGAAGCTCATAATTTGAAAAAAGTAAAAAACAGGCAGGATCTTTCTATCAGAATGATGCAATTTTTTGATTATTATTTAAAAGGAAAGCCTGCTCCTAAATGGATGACTAAAGGTGTTCCTAGAGTACAAAAAGGAAAAGACTTGGGGTATGGTTTAGAGAATACAAGAGCATCAAGTATTACGCCCAGTTCCAATGAATAAGATGCCATTCTGTGCCATCAGACTCATGAGTGATTAATGTTTTAAAACCGATGGCATAATGCGCTTGTAAAGAACGCAAATTATTTGAGGCTACTTCGGTGATTAAAAGATTATATTTGTTTTGTAATTCGGTTTTCATGGTTTGATACAGGCCTCTAAAAATCCCTTGTTTGCGATAGGCTTTATCAATACATACCTGTCCCATTATTACATAGGATATAGAAGAATCTAAGTGATTTTCGATTATAGAAAACATGGGCTTTAGTAGTTCTATATCATCTTTAAAATCTTTTAACATACACAATGCATACCCAACCACTTTATCACCATCTTTTGCAATGATATGAGGTTGTTTGTTATTCATTTTTCTTAGAATATCAAGATCATGTTGCACAGAAACAAAACCCTCTGCTTCTTTTTCTGTTTGAGAAATTGAGACAGGTAGGTTATTACGCTGAAGCACTAAAATCTGCTGTAATTCTGCCTCAGAACTAATAACGGTATACGTTATATTCATTGTATATTATTTAGATTTTAACCAGTTTTCCCGTTTATTTATGGCTTCCTTATTAGCGTTTTGTAGTAATTTGGTTTCAATATCTGGATGTGCAGTAAAAGTCATTTCAGTTTTTACTTCCTTACCTAATCTTTTGTAGGTTATCGTTACCTTTTTACCAGGAATGTATTTTTTTAGTACCTCAGATAATTGCTTTTTATCTGTAATAGGATCTTCATTTATAGCTATGATAATATCATCTTTATCTAATCCTGTCGTATAAGCCGGAGATCCCTTTTTTGGATAATCAGAGAAAAAAGCATCTTTGTTTTCAAACTTTATGGGTACTCCTGCAAAGTATACTTTTTCTTGATTGTTAATCATTGAAATTCCAAAATTAGCAAATAGAGTTTTATAATCCGGTACCTGGCTGCTATTGATGTATTTATCAAAGAAATCATTGGCAAACGACTCTCCTGCATATTCGCGCAGTGTGGTTAACAGATACTCTTTTGTATACGGGATTTCGGTCTTTCCATATTTTTGCCAAACAAGCTTCATGTAATCATCAAGGGTAAGACTATCCTTATAGTTTCTTAAGGATAGATCCAGTGCTAATCCCAGCATACTGCCATAAGAGTAATATGAGATAAATGTATTTCCTCTATTTACTGGATCTACAGATGTTGCTGCATCTACAAAAGGAGCCTGGTAGCTCATCTCTGTAGGGTTAAAATATGCTCTGGCAGGAG
Organism: Aquimarina sp. Aq78; assembly: GCF_900299525.1. GTDB lineage: Bacteria > Bacteroidota > Bacteroidia > Flavobacteriales > Flavobacteriaceae > Aquimarina. The sequence continues at coordinate 481,564 of NZ_OMKA01000026.1, forward strand.
AGTTCCATACATAATTAAAAGACCGTGCTAACCCTTGTATATATTGTTCCTGACTTATAATACCTGCTCTGCATAAAATTAATGCCGTATAATAACTGGTAAATCCTTCTGCAAACCACAATTCTCCAGACATATTGGCTTTTTCAAAGTCGAAAGGCTCTAATGTTTTTGGTCGTATACGTTCTACATTCCAGGCATGAAAAAACTCATGAGAAACAGTTCCTATGTTTCTGTCCATTCCTTCCTTAGCAAGACTACGAGTACTGGTAAGGATAGTAGAGTTTCTGTGTTCCATACCATCGCCAGATACATTCGGCATATAACAGGCCAAAAAAGTATAGGTTCCGTTGTCAAACTTTGGATATTCTCCAAATACTTCTTTCTCTTGAAGTACTACTTTTTTGACTTTTTCAAAATAAGTAGCAGCTTCTTCTTCGGTCCCTAAGTGGTGTAATGCAAATTGTATGGTGTATTCCGAACCTTCAGATTGAACGGTAAATGCTTTTACCGAGTGATTGCTAATTTCTACAGGACTATCCATAAAATACTGTAGATTAGGTGCAGTATATTTATTATTTCCAACAGGAAAAAGTTGCGTAGCAATCTTCCAGTTTAGATCTTTTCTAGTGTCAAAAGTCACTTCGATAGCTCTATCTTTAAGAGCAGGAGCAAACATAAAAGTAGCAGGGATATTGAGGTGTGCATGGGTTTCATCAATTTGAGAATACGTCCCATCTCCTCGATCTGCAAATAGAGTGTAGGATACTTTAATGGTGCCGTCATGACCAGAAATATCCCATTGATGAGGGTTAGGGCGAGTTACTTTAACTTTTTTACCTTGACTATCAGTAACCTTTACATCATAAACATTTTTGGCAAATTCGTGCAAAGCATATCTTCCGGGCGATGTTCTGCTCATTCGTAAAGAAATAGTACTTGTTTTTATATCAGCAAATGTAGCTTGTATTTTAGCTTCATGATGAACAGCATTGTCAAAAGAGATATGATATTGATTTTTTGATTGAGAGAAGTTTAATTGAACACATAGTATTACAATTAATAACTGTACTGATTTCATTATGACTCGTTTATGATTAATGTGTGAAATGATGATGAAAATCAAATATAGGTATTAATTGCAATTCTTTTCAGATAACCTTTTAATAAGGATGACTTATACTAGAAAGTTTAACAATATTCCTTATTGTTAATGCTATCATCTTCAAATCATTTACTTTGAAAAAAGAAAAATCCCGAAAATATACCTGTGGTGTTTTTTCCTTTTTCATAACTCCGGTATTCATAATTTTTGGGATTCCGTTTTCAAATAATAATGCCTGCGGAGATGTTTCAATAGCATTAATGTTGTATATCTGCCCATTATAAAGCGGTTCAATAGTAGGAACATTAGTATGCCCGACAATTATATGAGATGCATTATAAACTTTAAGAATCTCTTCTACTTCTTTTTTTGAGGATTTTTTAATTTTATCGTTTTGTTTTACATAGCCCCTATATTGAGTTACGCCTGTTTTTCCTAATATAATTTCCTTAAGATTTTCATCAATGGATTTGTTGTTCCAATAATCCCAAATAGCTTGATTTATTTGCTTTATAGAATATTTCTTTGTTGCGGTTTCGGGACTAATTCCTCCATGGGTAATTAGGGTAGTTCCGATTTTTAGTAGTACAGGTCGTGTTCTTAACCATTGTCCTAGATATGTTTTATTAGAAAAAGCATCTTTAAAAGACATCATCTGCTGAATGGCAAATAAATTGGCAGGATTTACACGACTGAAATTTCCTCTGAGAACATACTGTTCATGATTTCCAAGTAGATAATGAATCATTCCTCCCGCTAATTCTGCCTGTTCTGAAAGCTGAACTATTTTCCATAGTACTGTACTTACTTTAATTCCACGATCAACCATGTCTCCCACAATAACCAAATGGTTTTTTCCAAAACTCCAATTACCAAGAGAATCAATAACCTTAAGGTTTTTTAAAAGAGCATCCATATATTCATAATCTCCATGAATGTCACTAATAAAGGCAATCTTATCAGGAGTAGTTGTAATTTCTGTGACAGGTACTTTAATTTCTGGTAAGGATAAATTCAGGGTAGTATTAATGGTAAAGTTTTTAATAGTAGAATCATACGTTTTGTGGTGTGCTTCATCATTTTGATACCAATCTACAGATATGGTATTGTCTTTTTGATAGGTAACAATAGGGCCTTCAATAAAATCATCATCAAATGTCGGAGTATCCGCAGCCCCAGCCAAAGTAGCATTAAAATCAATAAATTTTGATCTTATAGGAACCTGAAGTGTTTTGTAGATACCATTCTCGGTTAATATAACAGTACTCTGATTTAGTTTGTAAACTATAATAATCAGAATTAAGATAAGTATTCCTAATATTGGATACAATAGAAATAATTTCCATTTTTTGATCTTTTTCATTTTTGTTTCGATTTAGGATTAGACACTAGTTTTCTTAGACAATGACATGTGATCATTGCCTATAATAAATAGTTCAGAAAATTGAGATTACTTAATTCTGGATATAAATTTATTCTTCGATGTATTCTAAAATATCAGATGGCTGACAATCCAGAACCTTGCAAACAGCTTCTAGTGTTGAAAAACGTATTGCTTTAGCTTTTCCAGACTTGAGAATAGAGAGATTAGCAGTGGTAATGCCAATTTTTTCTGCCAATTCTTTACTCTTCATTTTTCGCTTGGCTAGCATCACATCAAGATTTACAATTATTGGCATAGTTATATTGTTAGTTCGTTTTCTTCCTGTAATTGAACTCCTTGTTTAAATATAGTTGCAATAAAAAGAGCAAAAACACCTAGTATGATATGTAAAAACACTGCATACAAATCATTGAAATTTCCTCCTTGAAAAATAAGCAACTGAATGCTACCATATAATACGGGAAAGAATAAATTTATAATTGTAAAATAAGTCAAATGCTTTATCGCATTTTTTGAAAATAAAGTTTCTGCTTTAAAAGTCTTAAAAACAAGCGATAAGGCATAGAAAAATGATGTATAAAAGAAGAAGAATACAATAATTGACACTAATGTATTGATTTCATACGCTCCTTTTATTACCGAATCGGTAAAAGGAATCTTAATCTGAAAATTATTATCTGAGATATTCAGAAAAGAATTACTTATCATGGCAAATACAATAAATAATAGAAAAATCCCGTACCCAATAGTAGTCACCCTAGTCAAATAAAATAATAGAGTCGACAATGATTTTTTTCCAAACATTTTCATAGTTATACTGTTAGCTCGTTTTCAGATTGAATTTCAATACCTCGTTTAAAAATCAATGCAAAAAAAAAGATAATTCCCGCCATGAAAAGGAATTCTGAGCTTCCAAAATCTAGTTCAAAGACAACTCCTTTCTTTACTAACCATTTGCTGTACCTACTTGCGAAATAAGCTAATAAGCCTATCCATAATGAGACATAGCTAATATTAGAAATTAAACTTGCTACAACAGGAGTAAATGGCTTATCAAAATCAATTTTTGAAAAAATCCTAATGATTAAATAAAACATATATGCCTTAAAAGCTAATATGAAAACAATTAGTGATAGAAGCATAATATAATACCGAATAGAAAAGTTGTAAAGATTTGATAAATCTAAACCTAGATATAGATTCTTTGAGGCCTCTTCGGTTACAAGAAGACTTATTGCACTCGAAATAAGTATTGCTCCCAACTTAATACATAAACCAATGAATATAATCCAAGATATTATTTTCATTGTACTTAAAACTTGTTTTGTTTTCATGATTATTATCGTTTAACGATAACAAATATACAAAAATTATTGATAAACGATAATTTTTTATAAAAAAACCTATTTTTTAATTTTTGATTTTAGCTTTCTAAAACCTCGTGGTATCTTTGAAACATGATTTCCAGAAAGCTAAAGCAAAAACTAAATAATCGTATCGAAAATAACTCTCTTCGGTTATTAACTGATTCTAAAGGGTTGATTGATTTCTCGTCTAATGATTACCTGGGATTTACGTCATCAAAGATAATTTTTGAAGGAGCACATCGATTATTGATTGAAAAAACAATACAAAAAAATGGAGCGACAGGTTCTCGCTTACTTTCTGGAAATCATAAATTATACGTAGAAACTGAAAAAATGCTTACGGATTTTCATAATTCTGAAGAAGCTTTGATCTTTAATTCTGGATATGATGCCAATGTTGGCTTTTTTTCTTCGGTTCCACAACGAGGAGATATTATTTTTTATGATGAACTAATACATGCCTCCATTAGAGATGGGATGCAGATGAGTAATGCAAAATCGTATAAGTTTAAACACAATGATATAGAAGATCTAAAGTTTCAGATTGAGCGAAATCAAAGAGAGAGAAGTGATCAAGAAATATATATCGTTACAGAATCGGTTTTTTCAATGGATGGAGATTGTCCAGACTTAAAATCTTTAATAGCATTTTGCCAGAAATACAGTTACTACCTTATTGTAGATGAGGCACATGCGACCGGTGTATTTGGCGACTATGGTGTAGGACTACTTCAGAAATTAGGGTTAGAAGATCAGGTTTTTGCAAGAATCAATACCTTTGGTAAGGCTTTAGGTTGCCATGGAGCAGTTGTTTTAGGATCGAAGGATCTAAAAACATATTTAGTAAATTTTTGTAGAAGTTTTATATATACTACCGGATTACCACCACACTCTATTGCAACAATCAAAATGGCGTATGAAGAACTTCAATGTACATCTGAAATTGAAAAACTCACTGAAAATATTACTTTTTTCAACCAACAACTTAAATCCAAACATCTAACATCAAGATTTATTAAAAGTAATTCTGCAATACATTGCTGTATTATCGCGGGTAATGAAAACGTAAAAAAAGTTGCAAACCAAATTCAAATAAAAGGATTTGATGTCAAGCCGATTTTGTCACCTACCGTGCCTCAAGGTAAAGAACGATTGCGCTTTTGTTTACATTCTTATAATTCTAAAGAAGAAATCTCGGAAGTCTTAGAACTACTTGCTACTTTTGTAAGCATATGAGCGAAACATTTAAAACTGTCGCTGTTTTTCAATATTCGGCAGAAGCATTGATCATCAAAGGAAGAATAGAATCAGAAGGAATTCAGGTTTTTACTATGGATATGCATACTATTGATACAGATCCTTTGGTTAGTAATGCCATCGGAGGCGTTAAATTGAGAGTAAAAGCAGAAGACGAACAGAAAGCACTGCAGATTATAGAAAGTATACAAGAATATGCTATAGATGATCAGGGAGAATCTATTTGTTGTCCAAAATGCAATGGAGAAAAAATTGTTCTGGATTCAACAATCGATAGCATTAAAAGTTTAATTCTATTTCTATTGTTTCTGTTACCAATTAATCAAAAAACAAAATATAGATGTGAGGACTGTAATCACAAATTTTACTTAAAATGAATAAAAAGATATTCGTTACAGGGATAGGTACAGAAGTAGGTAAAACTATAGTTTCGGCAATTGTGGTCGAGGCACTGCAGGCTGATTACTTTAAACCGATACAGGCGGGGGGTTTAGAATATTCGGATACCGATAAAGTACAAGAATTGGTGTCTAATTCGAAATCTGAGTTTCACGATAATAGCTACGCTTTAAAAACGCCGATGAGCCCGCATGCTGCAGCAGAAATTGATCAGGTTTCTATTGAAATCGATAAAATAACACTCCCCAAAACCAATAATGATTTGGTTATTGAAGGTGCCGGAGGATTATTAGTGCCATTAAATAATAACAATACCATCCTGGATCTAATACACTCTGATTACCATGTTATTGTAGTTTCCAGGCATTATTTAGGAAGTATTAATCATACTTTAATGACCATCCAGATTTTAAAAGAAAAAGGATTTACTATATCTGTTATTTTTAATGGGGCAGCACATAAAACTACCGAAAGTATCATAAAAGAAATGACAGGAGTTACAGTTATAGGAAGAATTGATAATGAGCCTTATTTTGATAAAATGGTGATTGCAGAATATGCAGAATTGTTTAGAGATAAATTAAAATCACTTTAGTATTTATAAAAATATTCGCTTTCGCAGAAATGACACACATATGACTTTAAAAGAAAGAGATAAAAAACATCTTTGGCATCCACTCACCCAGCATAAAATACATCCCGAAGCATTACCAATTATAAAAGCAAAAGGAGCCTTGCTTTATGATGAAGATGAGAATACATATATCGATGGAATTGCTTCCTGGTATACTGCCATGTATGGTCATTGTAATGATTATATTTTAGAGAAAGTACAATCTCAAATGCAGCAATTAGATCAGATTGTATTTGCTGGTTTTACTCACGAACCTGCCATAAAATTATCTGAAGAATTGATCAAAATATTACCAGATAATCAAGAAAAGATATTCTTTTCAGATAATGGTTCTACTGCCAATGAAGTAGGAATTAAAATGGCACTACAATACCATTTTAATAGAGGAGAAAAAAGAAATACAATTATCGCTTTTGAAGATGGTTTTCATGGGGATACTTTTGGGGCTATGTCTGCCTCAGGATTATCAGTATATAACGGTCCATTTGAAGATTTTTTTATAAACGTCAAACGTATTCCTACTCCTAATTTTGAAAATATTGATAGCGTTATAAAAGAATTACAAGAGTGTATTGCAACTAATGAAGTAGCTGCTTTTATATATGAGCCACTAGTACAGGGAGCCAATGCAATGCATATGTATGAAGCGAGGTATTTGGATCAAATCCTTACTATTTGTAAAGGCAACACCATAATTACCATTGCAGATGAGGTAATGACGGGTTTTGGAAAAACCGGAAAAACGTTTGCTTCTGATCATGTAGAAACCAAACCAGATATTATTTCGATGTCTAAAGCTTTAACAGCAGGATTCGTACCTATGGCGGTAACAAGCTGTACTCAGGAAATCTACGATGCCTTTCTTGATGATTCTATTGGCAAAGCCTTTTTTCATGCACATACTTACTCTGCTAATCCTATAGCTTGCTCGGTAGCCCTCGCGGCGATAGCACTTTTACAAAGTGAAGAAATCCAAAATAATATTGATAGAATAATAATGTCTCACAAGGATTTTGATGCTAAAATCAAAGACCACCCTAAAATTAAAAGGACTAGGCAAGCCGGAGTGATCTACGCCCTGGATCTGGATATCGAGATGGATCGTTATGGTAAAAAACGTTATGAGATATTTGACCATTTCATGAAAAATGGTGTAGCATTAAGACCACTCGGAAGCACAGTTTATATTTTGCCTCCTTATGTGATTACTCAGGAACAATTACAGAAAGTGTATGATACTATTGTTGAGTTGTTAGAGAGTGTTTAATCTTTTAACGTCTCTTTTATAGAAGATGTAAACCTCTCTTTATCATCAATAAAAAATGCTATCGTTTTATAGGTCTTTTTCATTCCATAAAGTCCAAAAAATGTATTTTCTTGCTTCAAAGTAATTAGTATATTATGACTTTCTAACTCACCAAGTGGAGATAATTTTATGGTCTTAGTGTCGAATTCAATTTCTTTGCTTGTGATTTCAATAGATTCAATAGTATTAATATCTATTGTGGTTTCACTAAGGATACCATAGCGTAGATGCAAGATGCCATTTTCTATGGTAATGGGTCTTTTAATAATAGATTTTAGAAAACCAAAAATTTGAATACTAGAGTATACACTCAATATACTTGCAATCCATGCAGCAATTGCACTCCATTTTAATAAAAGAACGTGTAGTACATAGGTTTCAACACCAATGATTACTATAAGTGCAGCTAATAAAGAAATGGTTCCGCTGTTTTTATGGTAAGTAAATTCATTTTCAGCTAAGATTCTGTTTTTCCAGGATATGAATCCATAATAGAATACCGCAAGCTCCATGGTAAGAAATATTGCAATTTTACCAGGTACAATTTCACTACAGGTTTCCTTTAATGCAGAGAAAAAATCTAACTCCTGTTTTGAATTTGCTTTATATCTTTTTATGGTTTGGCGAACTTTATAAAACACAAAAACACCGACTCCCAGCTCTACAAAAGGGAAAACCCAGTTTTTTGCCCAATTTAGTATAGATTGATGCTCTTGCGGGATAATATAAGAAGCGATAACCATTCCCAGAATAAAAAAAGGAACGATTGTAGTTTTAGGAATATTTTTCTTTTTGATTAATATAAAATAAACAATAGGTATAGTAAAAAGTAAATCAAGAGTGATACCAATTGACAATGTACTAGTATTTGTTGCAAATATTTGTGATTTGGTGATTAAAATCACTGATAAAATAAGGAGTAATGGTACTCCAAACACTACTAAGTTACTATGGGTTTTCGTTGTCATACTCATTTTGTTGATATCCTAATAAATCAATTTGTTCATCGGTTTCATCAATGATTACATACATTTCTTTATAGGTCCATTGATCATTCTGTTTGGTGCCTACAACAAATAATTGTGCCTCACCTTTTGGTCCTTTTATAGGAATTGATATATCTGCAGATCCTGTGTTATTCTTATATGAAAGACTACCATTCATTATACCATTAGTTTCTATAGGTTCTCCCAGGATATTTACCACATACTCATCTTCATTTACTTTAACAAGAGCATCCTTGTAAGGAGTAGACTCAGTAATTAACTCACTCACACCAAATATTAGAGAGCCCAAAAAAATAAAAAATATGACAATAAGAGTAAGACAGCCTCCTACAGGAACTGCCCATCCCCAATTTCTGGCAAACCAGCTTTTTTGTTGTATATGCTCCTCCATAATTTTTATTATTATATCCTATAAAGATAAGTATCTAAAATGTGTTTTTTGTTACTAAAATCTTATGATAAATGATATAACTATTGAACAAGATAGAACAAACCAGTACATTTGCCAAAACTTGAAAATTGCAACAAAAAATATCAATAACAGGAATTTCTTCTATATCTCCATTGGGAGTTTCTTCTGGCGATATATGGAAAGCATATAAAGATCCATCACATCGTATCTCTTTTAAAGATTTTGAAGGAGAACAAGCCCCGATTGCATTACTTTCTCAAAACGCGAAACAAAAAATAAAAGAATTAAGAGCAGAGAGTTCTCATTATGAGGCATTGGATGACTCTGTTCTTTTTGGTGTTTTTGCCGCCAGACAAGCAGTTAAAAATGCTGGATGGCATGGAGACCGTAATTTTGGGATTAATATAGGTTCTTCTCGTGGTGCAACAGGGCTTTTTGAAAAATACCATCAGGAGTTTCTAAAAAGCGGTAAGTCGTCTACATTAAGTTCACCTACGACTACGCTCGGAAATATTTCATCATGGATTGCTCATGATTTACAAACCACCGGACCAGAAATAAGTCATTCGATTACATGTTCTACGGCACTACATGCTGTGCTTAATGGTGTTGCATGGTTGCAATCGGATTTGGCAGATCAATTTTTGGTAGGCGGAAGTGAAGCTCCATTAACACCATTTACTATTGCACAAATGAAAGCTCTTAAGATATATGCATCAAATGATAAGGTGGCTTATCCATGCCAGGCAATGAATTGGAATAAAAAAAGAAATTCTATGTTTCTTGGTGAAGGTGCTGCCATCGCATGTTTAGAAAAAGGAGTAAAAGAAAATGCTTTGGCTTTAATAGGAGGTATTGGTTATGCTACAGAACCATTAAAGCATAATATATCTATATCTACAGAGGCAGATTGTTTTCAAAAATCCATGAAATTGGCTTTAGGAGAAACCTCTGCAGATAAGGTAGATGCTATTGTATTGCACGCACCTGGCACAGCAAAAGGAGATCTGGCAGAATATAATGCTATTAAAGCTGTTTTTAAAGATTCATTACCAGCTTTGACAACTAATAAATGGAAAATAGGACACACCTTTGGTGCTAGCGGGATCTTGAGTCTGGAACTAGCAGTACTAATGCTAAAACATCAGGAATTTATTCCGGTACCCTTTGTAACATACGATAAACTTCCTAAGCAGTTAAACAAAATAATAGTAAACGCTGTTGGCTTTGGAGGCAATGCTGTTAGTATTTTGCTCGAGCGTCTTTAATTTTTCGCGATATTTGAAATATAAAATTTTTTGGTATTAGAATGCAGTTATATGCGTTCTCAAGTAATTAAAAAGATTTAAAATACATGAAAACACAAACCACTCTTTTTTTAGCAAGTCTGATCTTACTTTTTTCGGTCCATGCACAAGAAGCTATTCATGATGAGTTTGAATCTCAGCTAATCAATATAAATGGATACAAGATTAATGTAGAAAGTAAAGGTAAAGGAAACCCAATAGTATTTATTGCCGGTGGACCCGGAAATTCTCATGATTATATGCAGGGCAATTTTGGGAAATATCATAAAAATCGGCAAGTAGTTTTTTTTGATGGTTTAGGGAGAGGGCTGTCTGATGATGCCAAGGATATCAAGGAATATTCTATACAAGGTGATGTAGAAACGTTAGAAGGTATTAGAAAAGCGTTGCAGTTGTCTAAATGGACAGTAGTAGGGCATTCTTATGGTACCGTAGTTGCTCAAGCCTACGCCTTAAAATATCCTCAATATACAGAGAAGATGATATTGATTAATGGGTTTCACAGTGGGTTAATGTGGCAGGCAAATTGCGATAGCTATAATCATTACGCCAAGACACACTTTCCAGAAAAATGGAAAGTAGTTGATTCATTACGATCAGAGGGATTTGTATCTAGTGATTCAGAGTTTTCGAAAGTATATGGAGATTTTCCAACAAAATATATATACTATCATAATACAGAATTAAGACAACCTGTACCCAAAGAAGTAAAACGTTCATGGAACTCTGATGTGTATTATACTATTGTTGGTAGAGATGCTGATTTTCATGTTACGGGTGATATGGGAGATATAGATTTCAGAAGAGAGTTAAAGAAAATACAATCACCAACTTTAATCATTGCTGGGCGTTATGATGGTGTGTCTACTCCAGAATTTGCAATACAGTATAAAACCTATATGCCTAAGGCAGAGTTTGTAATGTTTGAAAAAAGCGGCCATAACCCATATCTGGAAGAGCCAGAAAAGTTTTTTAAACTGTTTGAGAGTTTTTTAGAGATAAAGCATTAATTTTTGAGATATGAGTTTATCATATTATTTGATACAAATACACCAGATTTTCTTACATTTGACTTTTAGATTTAGATGATTTATGAGCGTTATTAGACACGATTGGACCAAGCAAGAGATTCTTGATATTTACAATACACCTATGATGGATTTACTGTATAAAGCAGCAACTATTCATCGCGAATATCATGATCCCAATGTTGTACAGGTATCTACCCTGTTATCTATTAAAACAGGAGGATGTCCTGAAGATTGTGGATATTGCCCACAAGCAGCCAGATATCATACCGATATCGAAGGAAATGACCTGATGAGCGTACAGCAGGTTAAAGCACAAGCACTTCGTGCAAAATCATCAGGGAGTTCTAGAGTATGTATGGGAGCTGCCTGGCGTAACGTTAAAGATGGTCCAGAATTTGAAAATGTGCTGGAGATGGTTCGTACGATTAATAAACTTGATATGGAAGTATGCTGTACCTTGGGTATGATCACCGAAAATCAAGCACAGCGATTGGCAGAAGCAGGATTATATGCCTATAACCACAATTTAGACACTTCAGAAGAGTATTATAAAGAAGTAATCTCTACAAGAGGTTATGAAGATCGTTTAAAAACAATTGATAATGTCCGCAAAACCAATGTAACTGTCTGTAGTGGTGGTATTATCGGTATGGGAGAAGAAGTAAGTGATAGAGCAGGAATGTTGGCAGCATTATCAAAATTAAGTCCGCAGCCCGAATCTGTACCCATAAATGCTTTAGTAGCAGTAGAAGGGACACCAATGGAAGATGAAAAGCCTGTAGAGATATGGGATATGATTAGAATGGTAGCTACTACCAGAATTGTTATGCCAAAAACACAAGTACGATTATCTGCAGGAAGAACCGAAATGAGTAGAGAAGGGCAAGCGATGTGTTTCTTTGCAGGAGCAAATTCTATTTTTGCAGGAGATAAACTACTAACGACTCCTAATCCAGATGTAAATAAGGATATGGAGATGTTTAAAACATTAGGACTTAATCCGCAAAAACCATTTGTAAAAAAGGCTCAACCAGAAACAATTGAAGCAGAAGATTCTATATTTGAACCTTTGGGAGAAAAACCTAAATGGTCCAGACCAGATCATACTATCGAAAGAAATCAAACAGCAAAACAGAAAGCTAAAGGAATAATTGCGGATAAGTAAAGATATCAAGACCTTTTAAAAAATTAAAGGTTTTATAATATTCTCTCTACATCTTTTATTTTTTAATCGTCAGATTATGTTGATGTAGATCAGTATAAAATTACCATCACCTACTTTTGGCTGATATCGCCTTAATTCTTATGGCTTATTTTTTAGTAAGTGAAATTAAATTTAGAACAAATACCAAGGGTAAAAACAATTACCAAAGAAGAATTTCTTAAGAAATATGTAACATTACAAAAGCCGGTTGTAATCGAACAGTTGATTGTAGATTGGCCAGCGTATACGAAATGGAATCTTTCTTATATCAATGATGTAGCAGGAAATAAGACTGTTCCTTTGTATGATGACCGACCAGTTTCGTCTGAACGTAAATTTAATGAAGCTCATACTAGTATGAGAATGAGAGAATATCTTAACCTACTTGAACAGGGGCCTACCAATTATCGTATTTTTTTATATAACTTACTAAAAGAAGCACCTCTGCTTCAAGAGGATTTTAGGTATCCAGAAGAGATAGGGTTAAAATTTATGAAGAAACTACCATTTTTGTTTTTCGGAGGTAGTGGCTCTAAAGTATTTATGCATTACGATATAGATTTAGCCAATATTCTTCATTTTCACTTTCATGGAGAAAAACAATGTATATTATTTCCACCTTCAGAAACAAAATATTTATACAAATTACCACATTCACTACTATCTCATCAAGGAATAGATTACACAAATCCTGATTTTAAAAAATGGCCTGCGTTACAGCATGCCAAAGGGTATATTGCAAATTTAAAACATGGCGAGACATTGTATATGCCCGAGGGGTACTGGCACCACATGACATATTTAACTCCAGGGTTTTCTATGAGTATCCGTTCTGCAGCCCAGGGAGTTACTCAGTTTTCTAAAGCATGTTATAACGTGTTTTTTATGCGATATCTGGATAATTTTATGCGAAAAACCAGAGGAGAGAAGTGGATCGATTATAAAAATAATACAGCAGTTCTACGAACAAATAAAAGAAATGGTTATTCTAAAAAAACAAAACCTCGACTATGAGAAAGAAACTCAGTAATCAAGATTTTGTTTTCTAAGGATGTTTACTATCAGAAAAAATCTGATTAAAAATCTCTTAGCATGTTTACAAGGTTGGGGTGAATTTTTTTAAATTCTTAATCACTTCAACAGCAGTTTCTACAACTTCTACGATATCATCGATTAAGTCTCCAATAGGACCTCCTCCTTCTATTTGAGCAGTTTCTTCAAAGCTTAGTTCGCTTACTTTCAGTTCGTTTAAATTTTTCATAGTTAAATAATTTACAGATTTATGATTCTAGTTAATGTTTTAGTTTTTTACCGTTTTCTGGTTCAAACTTAAGCGGTAAGAGTCTCATATTTTGAGATATAAGAAAATTTTACATCTGCTTATTATTTATAATGATTTTACCACTTTGGATTAAAAAAACAGATAGTGGAATAAAGAAATTTATAGTGTCATTAAAAGCCTTGAAGATCTACGCCAAAGACATGACAGTTTTGATTAAAAAATTGACTTTTAGGCATAAAAACGGAGGTATATTAAAAAATAAATAAGAATATTTCTAATGAGAAAACAACATTTTGGTTTATGAAAATGTTATTTCTTTTAGAATCATTTAACGAGTTCATTTACTTTTTCATAGACAAGAGTGGTCTCCCATCCTCGGTATAAAAGATAATCAACAAGTTTTTTACGTTTTTTGTTTTTATCTTGTTCTGTAAGAGTGCTATATTTCTTTTCGGCAAGCTTATGAAAAGTTTCAAAATAGTCTTTTTCTGATATTTCTTTAAGTGCCGTTTTTACATTGTAAGGTGAGATGTTACGAAATTTAAGCTCTCGGACAATGCGTTGCTTACCCCATTTTTTGATATTAAATTTTCCTCTGGCAAAGGCTTTGGCAAAACGTTCTTCATTAAGAAAATTTTGATCCAGAAGATGTAGGATAATTTTTTCTTTAGCCTCAGGAATAAGTCTCATCGTCCTTAATTTATCTTCGACATCTTTATGGCAGCGTTCCTGATAGGCACAATAATGTTCCATTTTTCGCAGTGCTTCGGCTACAGTTATAGATGTAATAGGATTCTTATACATTACCGCAAATGTACAGTGACTTTTATAATAACCCCAAAAGTTATGCTTCTAAAATTAATAATCTGTTGGTAATTACATCTTTTTTACAAACATTATATTGCTTTAAAAAAGCTCTTACTTTTTCTTCTTCATTTTTTTCTTTTAAATCTTGCAATAGATTTTTTTTTGTTAATTTTTTAAGATCTAATGGGGCATATCTTGTTTTAAAATAATAAGTTTCAAAAACAGGCCAATCAGGTAATATTCTCTTATTTTCTTTATAAATATGAATCCAATTATTGCAGCCTACAAACTCACAAAAATTACCATTTGGTAGAATAGTAAAATGAAAAGGATCAATTTCATGATCATGATCCATATCAGAAACTATCAGTTGCTTAAGTTCCTTGGCATTAATTGGATTAGATGCATAAAACAAAAGGGTTTCTAGCTTATGGGTTAGGTCATAAGCTTCGATTTTCCCCATTCCATTAAAGTTTTCAAGGATTTTGTAGAGTAATTCTTTTTCGTTTGTCATGGTTTATGTTTTTGAGATATATAGAATTGAATTGTCTTTTATAATGGAGTGTTTAGAAGCATAATTCTCCTATAATCAAATAGATCATAGGAGAAAATGAACTCACTAACTTAACTCATTAGTTTACAAGCTAGTATCTTGACCTCCGGGACCGCTTCCGGCCCATCCCCAATCTTTATTAAATTGGTCATCAAGGCCAGGTAATCCTGGTGTAACAGAGGTAGAAGTTGCAGGAAAAAAAGTACCTCCTTCTATTGTAATTAGTTCTGATGCATTTAATTCCTGAAAGAATGCAGTTTTATAACTTTTCATGTGATTTCGTTTTAAGATTGATGATTGATGATTGATGAAATTAGAGTGTTTTAGAAACCTGGAGTTTCTTTTTTAGGAAAATAGTTATCCCATTCTCTAGGATCACCAAATGGTACAATTGGAAATATATCAAGATCTCCCAGGTTTATTACAAGACCACCATTGATGGTACTTAATTGGGCATTGTTTAATGCTTCGAATGATTTTAAATTTTTCATGATTTTTGTTTTAAGATTGATGATTATTAATGATACCAAAGTGCTTAGAGCACTGTAAGTAGATGCTTTAAGTTTTCTAAAACTTCTTGGATTAACTCTAATTCTGGACATTCAATATCCTCTCCTCCGCAACCACCATTGATGGTTGTAATTTCTTTTGATGATAATAATGTGTACTGACTTATAACTTGATTTTTCATGACACTTAATTTTTACAATTTGTTATAATTGTTTGATTACCTTTTTTACATTGTGTACAAAGATGATAGCCTCGGTTACTAAGCTTGTGTAAAGTCCCGGGAAAATTATACCTCCCTGTGTTTCTCTGGTTTCAGTGGTACTTAACGATTGAACTCCAAGTTTTTCTAAATTTTTCATTTTTTAAGTTTTTATGATTAATAGTTATTTTATGGTAATAAGTCTTTTACTTCCTTTTGATAGTACAATGATAAGAGGTGAATGTCTCATCTTATGAGACGTCATATTTTTTTCTGAAAAAAGTGTAGAATAACCCCCTGTTAGAATGTGATAATATCTTCTATTGCATAGTGATCTGATAGCTTTCTATTATTAAAAATAGTAAGTGGTGTTTGCAGAATATTATTCTGAGTACACCATTTTTTATGTTGAGCATATGTTGCTCTTGATTTTTCAGATATTTCTATAGCGTATTTTTCTTTTAGCGTATTTAGATTCTTATGTTCAAACCATTTACTTAATACAGATAAGAATTCTGATTTTGTCATTTTGTAATAAAGCTCAATAAGAAATTGTGAGATTTCATTGTTGTCGGTATCAGAAAAAATCAATGAGAAATTGATACCCTCAGAAGTTTTATTGATTTCAAGAATTTTTTGAAACTCCTTTGCACAAAGATGACAATAAGGGTTTATGACCAATGCTGCTCTTTTATCGATATCCTTAGCACCTTCGAATATGATATGGTTTTCATTAAATGCAGTATTAAGAAGATTCTCTTTCTCTTGTAGTAGACTAAAAACTTCGGGATTGTTTTTTAACCTTGCATATTTATACATGCTTTCTTTAAATCGAAAATACTTATATACAGGGCTTTTTAGATAGGACCATATAATGATGATTAACGAAAAAGAAATGCCAGGTATGAGAAATCCATTTATAGATGATTCGAAGTTGTGGTTAAAAAGAAAATATGAAGAAAGTATGGTTTCAATAAAAAATATCCCTTGGATTGCCAGGCACAGGATACACCATTTCTTGACTATTCTATATTGATAGTAAATAGAGAAAAATATATACGGAAATGTAAAAAAGGAAAGTATACTTATCAAAAAAGCAACACTCTTGAAATTAGAGGTCATAGAGGCAATGCAAACTGATATAAAACTTCCTAAAAAATATAACAATCCTAAATCCGACATAGAAAGCCAGGGAAAAATTTTGGAAGCTCCAGAATTTAAAACA
Organism: Aquimarina sp. Aq78; assembly: GCF_900299525.1. Taxonomy (GTDB): domain Bacteria; phylum Bacteroidota; class Bacteroidia; order Flavobacteriales; family Flavobacteriaceae; genus Aquimarina. Next base: position 498,550 of record NZ_OMKA01000026.1, read on the forward strand.
CCTTCGCAACTTATATGATCATTAGATTTACAAAATTTGGATTTATGTATGATGCTAACTTCGGTATATACTATTAGTAAACTAATAAGAGTCCCGGCTAATTTTGTAAGTAAGAACAGGTTAAAAACCCCATGATAACTTTTAATCGATATGGTGATAAGAATAGCTAATAAAGACAAGGCTCCAAAATGCTTCGTTCTTTTTAGTTTTTGGCGAGCTAGGTCTTCATTAGACATCTCAACCATAGCATCGGTATCAATTAAAAGTACGATACCATTCCATTTCTGTAAGAAACTCTCGAAACTCTCCACAATAAGATCATTACTATTACCACTATAATAACTTATTTCTGTATCTGAAATTTTAGTAACGATTACCAGGCCATCTTCTATAGAATATGCTAGAAAAACCGGAGATAATTTCAATAATTGATCTGAAGAAACTCTACCAGCCTTGTTTTCGACACCTATTTTTTTTAAAGTATCAGAAAAAGAAAAAATACTGGGATAATCCTGATGACTAAGCAAAAGTGATTCTAATTTCTCATTAGGAATTTCTAGCGAGAGTTCTCTTTTAAGTTGCAAAAGAACTTTTAATACTGTCTGATCCAAAATAAATTGTTTTTACGGTTATACATTAGAGTGAATGCAATGTATTTCAGACAGTCGAACGATCGAACGGCCAGAGAATTCACATGGTCATCTGAAAATCACAAAGATTCTTTATATAGATTTCTATACACATAGAAGATTAGGCAGTTAGTTTACCGAATAGTTGAGCAAATAATCATATCGGTTAATATCGGTTGTTAAAACCTCAATGTTTTTTATCACGGTTTTATTTTTTATTCTTTGTCCCTGTACATTTATATTAATATCTGCATAATTGGTGATTTCGTTATTTTCCATATCGATATCTACTAAAGATGATTTACTTAATAGTTTGTATGCTGCAATATTTGCAGTATGTTCAAGATCAGGAAATTTAGATATTTTTACTTCTCCCGATATGGTAACTACATTACCTTTACCATCAATACTGATGCTTCGACTATTTTTTTCGGCTTTATGTTGAACATCAATTTGGGAAAATAGTTTCTTAAATTGATCGGCTTGTTGTTGTCTCTGATCTAATGAAATGGGAGTTATATTTTTTGATGTTTCGTTTACAGCATATATTTTGTCCTCATCTTTTCTATAGAAAACATCATTATCCTTTTGTTTTGTAAATACAAATAAATCGGTAATAAATTCTTCTACCTGTATTGTGTTTTCTACTGTTTCTATTTCTTTTATAATATGTATTAAGACTTTTGATTCCATGATATCCTGTTTTTTGATACTGAAACAAGTTCAGCACGAGTTGATGATTTTTTAATAAAGTAAACAACCCTCTTGGCAATATACCAGAGGGTTATTTAATGGTCTAGTGTTTAATATGGTATATAAATTTACCTATTGCAACTCCGGCATTATAGAAAAAGATTACTGCAACAATTGCAAGTACAACATATTCTAAATAAGGAGTAATATCAACACCACTACCTTTTTGAAATATACCCATGATAGTTATATTAGTTAAAAAGGTGGTAAAGCCCTTTTCCTATTGCTTCTCCAGCTTTATAAAGCCCACCGATAGCTGCAAGTACTACTGCTGCTCCAGCTGCTGTTACTGTGATAGGATCGATAACACCACCTTCTACGGTTCTTAATTCATTGCTTGATAATTCTGCTACGTTTAATTCTAAAGTATTCATGTTGTTTGTTTTTTAAATTAATTAATGTTTTGTTTTAAATTTATTTTACACCTTCGTGCTTGTCTTTTTCATCTTGGTATCCATTGTATGCACCAAGCCCTAGAGCACCAACTGCAACTACAACTATAATACCGATACACCATCCACCACAAACGATACCTCCGTTAATTTCTGTTGCTTCTTGTTTTGATAATTCTTGAAATTCTAAGTTGTTTAAATTTTTCATTTTTTTACGATTTAATGATTAATGATTTTTAATTTATGCTTACACTATCTATTCCGTCAAATTGATATGTAAACTGTTTTTTGTTGTTGCAACAATCGTGAAAAGCGTTGTTGTTTCCCTTTCACAGTACAATGATACGTTGGGGCTGTCTCATCTTTTGAGACTGATATTTTTTTTTCATTTTTTTCATGATTATTTTTAAAGAAGTCTTGATTTGCAGGGTCATAGGACAGCATCATTATCTCTTTGAAGCCTATTAAGAGTTTTGCTATTTGTATTTCTTAGAACCCCTAGTCCAGGATCTACTTCAGAATAGTATACTATAGTTGTTAAGACTTTTTCAGAAGTGTACTTGTTGTCATTTCTTAATATCTCTCCAGAATAATGGGCTGGTATTTGTCATAAAGCAAAAAAGAGCCTTGTTATGACAAGACTCTTTTTTTACAATGCAAAAACTGATTTGTGATCAAACTGAATGTTCTGATTTCAATAAAAGGATGGAGGCCACCATCGGTTTGTGTTAATTGATGCTCACTAAGGCTTCTAAATAATTATGATGGAATAAATGTTGTAGTAGGAATATTAAAAATACCAGTAATAACTTCACAAACGATTTTACGAGTAGTAGCAGATATTAGTATAGTACCTCCGTTATTGTTTAAAAGTTCATTTGATTGCAGTTCCTGAACGTTGTAGTTGTTTAAATTTTTCATTTTTTTATGTTTTTATGATTAGTGATTATTTGAATTTTTATAGTTTTCCTTTTCTTCTTCTGGTACACCAAAAAGATAATCTGCTAAAGGTTGCAACCATTTAGGAATAGGAAATGCTGATCCTCCGTTGGTTTCTAATGCCTCTTTGTTACTTAAATTTTTCATTTTTTACGATTTAATGATTAATGATTTTTTTGTTACAGCTGTAAATACAGCTACGCTATCTCTTTTACACTACAATGATAGTACGCGATGGTCTCATTTTATGAGATACTTATATAAAATTTAATAAAATGACGTGAATAAATGTATAAGAGCAGATACGTCACTTCGAGTGAAATTCTGTAAGAATTTAGTATCGAGAAGTACTTTTTAGCTATAAATTTTCTTGTTTTCGATACACCAAATCAGAGATTTGGCACTCAAACTGACGAAAATTTCTTATCCATTTATTCACGTTAAAATGATAAAGTCGATAGGGTGATATAAAAAAATCCCGGAAAATTGATTTTCCAGGATTTTTATTCAAAAGAATTTTTCATTTTACTTTCCAAATTTTAGATTCATGTATGTATACGGTTGCGTTAAACATAAGTATGATATACAATTAATAATATAATTGATTTCATGATTTTTCTGTTTACCTATATTGAACAATTTAAAATTATAGGAAGTACTATAAATCCTTTTGTCTATAGTTGTACCTGCAATATTTCATTTTATAAAATTGCAGCTAAACATTGTAATCTTTCAAAAGAATTTCCACCACTTACTGATCTAATTTCTGTGGCATCAAGTTCTTTGGTGTAAAACCCAAATTTAAAACCTACACTTTCTTCATATACAAAGCTCTGTATTGTAAAATCATAAGTGATAGGAGCATTTAGCTCTTTCATAATATCAACAATCCGATAGGTTTGAGCTCTGGAGATCCCTAATCTCGATGCTAATTCTACTGGGGTTCCCGTGGCTTGTAGGCGTATGAGTTGGTCAATTCTCTCGATAAGTTCGATTTGTTTGATGATAATATTCATAACTGTTCATTTTTTGATTAATAAAATATTTTAATGATTGATATGATTGAATTTTTACGCGATTTGTAATCCTTATATCGTTTTTATAATATCCAATCGTTCATATCATCATGATCTATATAGATTTCGTACTCTTCAGAGTAGGAAATAACATCAGATATCACATGTTTTAGCTCTGGATCATTGATTTCTTGTTGCAAAAAATCATTTTCTAATTTGTGCTCTGTTAGGTTGCTTTCGTTTTTTTGTGGATCATAGTTTTTCATGAGTTTATTTTTTAAATGTTATTATACTATTCTTAGGCTTGGATATTTAAAATCTACTTGCATCATAATACTTTGAGCACTATAAGAAGATACCTCAAGCACTTCTTCTCCATAAAGTTTACGGGTATAAAAACCATAGGTAAAGTTTACAGATTCTTCATAGACATAGCTCTGTAGTGTGATATCAAATACAATAGGAGCATTAAGTTGTTTCATTACTCCAAGAATCTGAAACAAAGATGCTTTTGAGATTTCCAATTTTTCGGATAATTGATCAGGAGTTCCTGTTTTTCCTAATCGTATAAACCGATTTAATCGTTCTATGACTTCAATTTGACGCTCTATTTTTTTCATAACCAGATATTTAGATTAAAAAGTTTTTTAGCATTTTAAAAACATAATTATCAATTAAATTTTGCTGAACCATCTTCTAGTTATGCAACAGCATTTATTTTAGGAATGTGATCTGCTATTGGCATTTGTTTTTGCCATAGTTCATAGTATTTTTCCTGTCGGGTATATAGTACATTGTGATTGCCCTCTTCTATCACTTTCCCTTTCTCGAGGACTACAATTTTATCGGCATTAATCACTGTACTTAATCGGTGAGCAATAATGATGATGGTTTTATCCTGATCGCGCAGGCTTTGTACTGCTTTCTGGATATAATTTTCAGAAGTACTGTCCAGTGATGAGGTAGCTTCGTCTAATACTAATACTTCGGGATTTTTATATAATGCTCTGGCAATGGCGATACGTTGTTTTTGTCCTCCAGACAGGGTAGCTCCATTTTCTCCTAAATATGTAGCGAAGCTATTGGGTAGGTTTTCTATAAATTCAAGAATACCTATGGCTTTACATACTTCCATAATACGTTCTACATCGGGAGCAAATTCTCCTACTGCAATATTGTCTATCACATTGCCGGCAAACAGATCTATTTTTTGTGGCACCACACTTACCAGGTCTCTAAGGCTACCATTCTCGATATGTTTCAAATCCTGTTTTCCTATAGATATTTGCCCTTTCTGGATAGGGTAGATATTTTGTAGTAAAGACATCAGGGTAGATTTTCCAGAACCACTTTCCCCGATAATTGCAGTGATTTTTCCTTTTGGAATTTCAAGACTGAAATCTTTAAAAACTTCAACTCTGGAGCCATATCTAAACCCTACATTAGAGAAATTGATATCACCGATGCTATCTTTTGTGAGTTTTATTTTCTGCTCATCTTCTTCGCGTTCCAGGTCCATGATCTCAAACAAACGATCTGCTGCAATAAGTGCATTTTGGATCTGTTTATTGGCACTGATTAAACCGGAAACAGGACTAGTAAAATATCCTATGATGGCATAAAAAGCCATAAGTTCTCCGGCAGTAATTTCTTTTTGAATCACAAAAAAAGAACCACTCCATAACAGGATGATAGTAAATAATTGTGCAATAGTACCGGTACTAGAGTTAGAAAACACACTATTTAATGCAGACTTATACCCTGTTTTTAATAACCCAATAAAACGGGTTTCTGTTTTAATATTGGCAAAACCTTCAAGACCAAACCTTTTGATGGTTCCTACAGCATTTAGAGATTCTACCAATTGACTTTCCAGGTCTGCAGATTTTTCCATAATCCCTCGTTCTGTACGCTTGTTCAGTTTATTGGTAATTACATATATGATCGCATATATTGGAATAATCGCCAGCATGATCAGCGCCAGTTTCCAATAATACGTAAACATCAATCCAAAAGAGAATACCAGAATCAGGATATTAACGGTTAAGTTTAAAGCTACTCCATTGATAAAGTTTCTGATTTTTACAGCATCACTAATTCGCGAAATAATCTCTCCGACCCGCATGGTATCAAAAAATTGCTGAGGTAGTTTTAACAAGTGTTTATAGTATCCCAGAATTAGTCGCGAATCGATCTGTTGCCCCGTTTTGATTAAGAAAACATCCTTGTATGCTCCTACGATTAGTTTTAAGAGTAATAATGTAATCATCACAATCCCTAACAGGTTAAGCAGTTTGGTACTGGTACCCATAAAAACATGATCAGTAAGTTTTTGGATGTATATCGAGGTAGAGAATCCTAATAAAGTATAGATGATCGCTCCAACAAATGCTTGTATCAATACTCCTTTATGCGGTTTTAACAAAAACCAGAATCGTTTATATACCGATACTTTTTCGTTACCTGTTATAAAATCTTCTTTTGGTAATAGCAGTACCAATACTCCTGTCCATTCTTTGTTAAATTCTTCATGTGTTTTTTTATGAAACCTGCCATCCCCCGGATCCATTATTTTGATGTGTTCTTTGGTCACTTCGTAGATCACTACATAATGATGTAATTTTTCATTTACGATCACATGGGCGATGGCAGGTTTAGGGATTTTCAACAAACTGTCCAGATCCCCGCGCACTCCTTTGGCTTCAAACCCGAGTTTATCGGCGGCCTCGATTAATCCCAATACATTGGTTCCTTTTTTATCTGTACTTGCAAACTGTCGAATACGTGCGATAGGCAGTTGCAATTTATAATGTGCTGATACCGATGCCAGGCAAGCCGCACCGCAATCAGTGATATCGTGTTGTTTTATTTTTGTCTTAGCCATGATTCGTTTAGTTTTGAGAGGTTAGTATTGAGTATTGAGAGATTTGACGTTCGAAATAGATGGTGTGATATTCGAGATGTAATAAACAACTCCTAACTGCTGACTTTCTCCTAACTTTTTCATTTATTTTTTTGGTTTTTACATTCAACATTAGATATTCCGTATTCGTTATTCGACATTCATTACTTCTGCAATAGTGGGACTCGATGGGTTAAACCAGTCATCGACTTTATCATAAAGTAATTCATACAAGGTGCGTTGTGTAAGTTGAAATCTTGCACTTAGCGTCATCCCTTTATTAAAACTACCTTTAAAACCATTTTTAAGTTCCAGATGTCCCTGATCGATAGCACAACGTACTTTAAAAACTGGCCGGTCATTAATGATATCCACATCTTTACTGATCTCCAGAATTTTTCCGGTAGCCAATCCCCATTGGTTATAGTTAAAAGCATCGATCTGAAAATTCACCGACTTATTCCGACCCACTAACCCTATATCTGATGGCGAGAGGTAACATTCTGCAACCAATCCGGTATCAGGAGATATTTCGGCAATAGTTAATCCTCCTGCAATTAAACTACCCGGCTCGATACCCAAAACATTTTTAAGAATCCCATCTATTGGTGCTGTGATCAACAGCTCTTTTTGATTCTGTTTTAGTTGTGTTAATCCACCTTTTAATTCCCTGATGGTATTCTGGTACTCTGTTACTGTCGCCTGCCAGTTATTTTTTTGTTGTTTTCGGTATTGTTGTAGTGTACTCGATGCCAATTGATGCTCAAAAGCACTATTCTCATAATCGACCTTGGCGATCACTCCTTTTTCATACAGTTTTTGGTTACGCAGGTAATCGATTTTAGTTTTTTCAAATCGGGTTTTTAACTCCTGTATTTTTTGAGTGAAGTACAAATATTCTTTCTGGTAACGTGCCGATTGTATGTTATTAAATTTCGGGGTAGCCGTATTGATCAGGTATTCGCAATCTGCAATAAACTGCTGAGTTTCTTCAATCTGTGTCGAGGACCGAGTGATTTGTTCTTTTACGACCGAGGTATTCGTCATAAGCAAGGTATCGCCCTTATTTACTTTTTGATTATCGACCATATTTACAAAAACAACTTTACCCGATTGAAGCGGAGTAATAGCAATTCGTTCTTTGCTAGGTCTTAGCATTCCTCTTGCGGTAGTATAGATGTCGACTTTGATAAATGGCAAAAGTGCTAATGCAATGACAAAAGCGACCAATATCGTTGTATAGATCATCTTACTTTTACTGCTATGTTCAAACTGATGCACCTCTATGGTGTTTTCTATAATTTCTTTTGGAAATAACTGTTTCATGCTGGATATTCTTTAAACGTTAACAATAGATTGATACATGATGATAAAATGATCCATCAGAAAAGTCGTGAGTTGCGAAATGAAATTGATCAGTACGTGTATCATAAGTTTTGATTTTTTTGAGTGAAACTAAAGCGACTGCTACGTTTTTTGATTTGATCAAATATACCCACGATAAAACCCTAAAAACAAGAGAAGGAAGTCGTGATTCCTGAAAACAAACACGGAATTCGCAGAATGCAGACTTTTAGTTCAAAACAGTAATTGATTGATTATCATATAGTTTTGTTATAATTATCTAAAAGAAATCTTAAAACAGAAAATAGTATATTTATATCCTATTAAATAAGTATAGAATAATACCAACACCTCTTGAAACTAAAAAATCCATATACCTTCTTTGATCAGTTTTGTCTGAGAACTCCTCTTTTGTCATTAGACTTTTATCATAACCTTACCAAAGAGAAGAACATACCCGTAGAAGTGTTTAAAGATGTCTGGAAAAATGATAGCATTAGAGAAGCTATTTTTCTGGCGTCACCAGAGCTATTTTCTGAAATTGAGAAATGGTTATCCGGGCAGCTTAAGGATGTTAAAAAGAAGAAACGATTAGAATCGTCATTGTTAAAATATTTATCCAGGATGAGTTCACGTTGTACTCCCTTTGGATTGTTTGCAGGCTGTAGTATAGGAACATTTGGTAAGACCACAGCAATAGAATTGTCTAATTATGATACCCATCAAAGGCAAACCCGGTTTGATATGAACTTTTTGGTGGCTTTCTCGCAAAAGATGGCTAAAGAAGAAGCAATCAAAAAACAGTTATTGTGGTATACCAATAATAGCCTGTACAAAATCGGAGATCAATATCGATATATAGAATACAAGTATAACAAGTATAATCGGCGAGAACATTCTATCGAGGCGGTAGCCTATGCAGAGTATCTCGAAGACATAATCGAAAGTGCCAGGTCTGGTAAAAAAATAAAAGAATTAGCTTCTCTTCTGGTTGATGACGAAATTACTCATGAAGAAGCTTCAGAATTTATGGATGAATTGATAGACAATCAAATCCTGGTGAGTGAGATAGAACCCTCTGTAACCGGAGATGATTTTTTAGAACAGTTAGAAGCTTGTTTAAGCCAAATAGAAGGTACTGATGCTATACAAACAGAGATTCATCATTATAAAAAATTTCTGGAACAAATAGATCAGAAACTAGGTAATGGATCTGGCGAATACTTAAAACTTAGTGAACGGGTGGCGAAGTTAGAAACGCCTTTTGAGTTAAAATATCTTTTTCAGACCGATATGTATACCCAGGCGCAGTCTAATCAATTAAATATACGGTGGGGATATAAGCTAACACGAGCACTGGAACTATTAAACAGAATCAGTAGTGCTTCATCAGAAACGCACCTGCAAAAGTTTAAAGATGCATTTACAAAACGATATGAAACCCAGGAAATTCCTCTGGCTACAGTTTTGGATACCGAGATAGGTATTGGATATCTACAGCATCAGAGTGCTAATGACTCTACATCTTTTTTAGACGATCTGTATATTCCCTCTAAACCTGCTTCAAAACAAGAAATGCATTGGACCCCGGTACAAGAAATTCTAAATAAAAAATTACAACATATACATAAAGAGAACCAGTATACAATAGCACTCGAAGATAAAGATTTTGAACACCTCGAATTAAACTGGGGAGATTTGCCCGATACCATGTCTACAATTGCTCAAATAGCAACAGTTGATGGTGAAGAAAAGATGATGTTTTCCTCTATAGGAGGGTCCTCTGCAGCAAATCTGTTAGGGCGATTTTCTACCGGAAATGAGGGTATTTTAAAACACGTAAAGGATATTGCGGCTATAGAACAAGAAATGTATCAAAATCAGATCCTGGCCGAAGTTGTTCATTTACCAGAATCCAGGACGGGTAATGTGATTCGCAGGGCAACGATACGTGAGTATGAAATCCCGTATTTAGGAAAATCTAATGTGCCTATAGAGCAGCAAGTAGCGATATCAGATTTGATGATATCGGTGCAATATGGTCGTATCGTATTACGCTCCAAAACACTTAATAAAGAAATTATTCCTCGTTTAACCAATGCTCATAATTATAGTGCCAATGCATTACCAGTATATCATTTCTTATGTGATATGCAAAAACAAGGTGGCCGACCGGGTCTTGGGTTTTATTGGGGAGAAGCACTAGAGAAGCATACCTTTTTACCCAGAGTGGTATATAAAGAGTTTATATTGGCAAAAGCCCGATGGAAGATCACAATGGCAGACTTGCCTTTTCTAAAAGAGAATACTGAAAAAGACAAGATCGCAATGGTAACCATCTGGAGAGCAAAACACAATATACCCGGGATGGTGCAATTGATCGATGGAGATAATACTTTGCTGATCAACCTGGGGAATACGAATTCGATAAATATGTGGTTAGACACCATAAAAAATAAAAAAGCTTGCGTATTAGAAGAGTTTTTATTTGCTGAAGAAGGACAGTCTAGTGAGCAAAAAAGTACCGTACAGCAAGAAGGTATGAGTTATACCAACCAGTTTGTGATTTCGATGTATAACCAGGAAAAACTGGAGCAAGCAAGGAAGAAGGTCGAAGCATCAAAAGCAGTTGAGGTATAAGTAAAATAACATTTTCGTCACATCGAGTGATCCTACGATAGGAGGATTGTATCGAGATGTACTTTGAATTTGTTAAAACATAAAACAAGGGGATACTACATGAGTACAAAAAGAACATATATACTGGGGGATGAGTGGCTATACTACAAAATATATTGTGGTGCCCGTACGTCTGATGTACTCCTTACCGAAACCATAAAACCGCTCACAGCACAATTATTGGAACAAGGACTAATTGATTCCTGGTTTTTTATACGCTACGGGGATCCCGATTTTCATATCAGGATACGATTTCATCTGCTTGATATACGAGCGATAGGAACGGTGATCCTGCAGATCAATGCAGCAATGCAGCGGTATGTAGAACAACGAGTGGTATATAAACTACAAACCGATACCTATATACGAGAATTAGAGCGTTATGGTACAAACACTATAGCTACCTCTGAAACCTTGTTCTTTTATGACAGCACTATGTTGCTGGATGCTATAGCGTTGATCGAAGATGAGGAATTGTACTTCTTATTTATAGTAAAAGCGATCGATAGATTATTAAACAATTTTGGCTACGAGCAACAAGAAAAACTAGAGTTAGTGACCCGAAACTGCCAGGGATTTAAACGAGAATTTCATGCTGATAAAGGACTAAATAAACAATTAGATAAAAAATACAGAGGGTTAAAAAGCAAGCTTTCTTCTTTTTTAGAGACAACTTCTATGCAGGAAGACTATAAAGTTCTGGATGATTTGCTGGATCACAAAGCAAAACAATCATTAGGAGTAGTACAAAAGATTATGGAAGCACAGCAGGATAACCAGTTAGAAATGACATTAGACGATTTGCTAAGCAGCTATATACACATGCTGGTAAATCGTGCCTTTAGATCCAAACAACGATTTTATGAGTTGGTGTGTTATGATTTTTTAGTACGATATCAAAAAACAAAAGTAAGTTATACTGTATCATGAAAAAACTAGTACTCATCGTTAGTATCTTTTTTTTATACAATATCCCGGGGATTGCCCAGGATACGAATACATTTACCATCCCGGATTCGTTAAAGAATAAAACGTTTGATGAGATTGAAAAATTAAGTTATCAGTACTACCGTGATACCCTCAAATACGAAATTTATTCGAATACTTTCCTTGCCAAAGCAAAACTGAAAAACGATTCCTTAGCATTGGCGAAAGGATATCAACTAGTGTCTTATAATAATAGTAAGAACTTTCCTGTTAGATTAACGAATTTAGATAGCTCAATTGCATTTAGTAAAAACTTAAATCATAAAAGATTTCCTACGATTTCTTATTCTATAAAAGGTGGTATATATAAAGAAATAGGAAATTATGATAAGGCTTTGGACAATTATTTGGCTGCCTTAAAATATGCTAATGCATCTAATAATAAAAACTTTTACTATTTAACTAAACATAATATTGGTAGTTTAAAAGAGGATATAGGAGAATTTGAGGAAGCAGCAGCGATTTTTAAAGAAGTTATAAATTATGAAGAAAAGAATAACATTGGTGGTGTAGGACATTTAGTTACCATATTACATTTGGCAGATTCATATAGAAAATTAGAATATAGAGATTCTGCTACTTTTTATAATACCAAAGGAATACAAGAATCGCTTAAAGATAGTTTAGATCTCTATCCATTGTTTGTGTTACATGAGGGCATCAATTTATTTTATAAAAAACAATACCAAGGGTCATTGGATAGTATTGATAAAGCACTGCCGTTTATTGAGAAATATAAGCCAAGAGTAGAGGAGTCATTGGTTAATGCCTATATATATCTGGCAAGATTGTATAAAGAATTTGGTGAAAACGAAAAGCACCTAAAGTATTTATTAAAAATTGATCAATCCTATGAACGTTCAGGCTTTGTTTCTATAGAAATGCGAGAAGGCTATGAACTATTGATTGATCATTATAAATCGATAGATGATAAAAATAAGCAATTATATTATATAGATAAGTTATTTAGAATAGATAGTATCCTGGATACCAATTATAAAAACCTGAGTAAAAAAATAGTACAGGAGTATGATACTCCAAAACTATTAGAAGAAAAGCAGAATTTAATTAAGGTTTTAGAGGAAAAAGAAAAAAAGACCAGTGTAAAGTTTATTACTGCCGTCATTTTTGCTATAATACTGATCATTGTTGTAGCTGTGATCTATATTAAAAATGTACGCTATAGAAAACGTTTTAAAGAATTGATGTATACACCAACCCTGGATACTACTGCGCCAAAAGAAGTAATAGATAAGCACCCAGCCACACCAGAAGCGATAGGGATTTCTGAAGAGATTGTAAATTCAGTCCTAGAAGGTTTGCAAAAATTTGAAGATAAACAAGAGTATTTATTAGCAAATATTACTACCGGGGAGTTGGCCAAAAAACTACAGACCAATTCTAAATACTTATCTAAAATCATTAACACGTATAAGAAAAAAAGTTTTAGTGTTTATATTAATGAGTTGCGTATTGACTATGTGATCGAAAAACTAAAGCGCGAATCCAAATTTAGATTATATACCATCAAAGCGATTTCTCGCGAAATCGGATTTAATACCACCGAGGCTTTTTCTAAGTCGTTCTACAAAAAGACGGGAATTTACCCTTCTTACTTTATCAAACAGCTTGAAAAGGGTAAATAGGTAAGTTGTTGATTGTTAGTTTTTTAAAAGTCTGATTTCTTAGAATACAGACTAGTACTTCCTTTTTTTGCCTTATTTTTTTAAGGTTATCCCCTACATTTGTTTTGAACTCAAAACATAAAAACTCATGAAAAATCAACATCAAACAAAGAAGCTGGGATTAAAAAAACTAAACATTACCCTATTAACAAATACTAAACTATCGCAGATCAATTCGGGAGAGATGCCAAGTGCTGCAGCTAATGGATGTGAAGGTTCCATATTGGACGATTGTCGAAGTATATACCCTCCTCAATGTGGTAATCAAACAGAGATTGTAGATCTTGCATATAGATAAACATTGGTTACAATTGTAATCCATTATTACTGTTTGTATTAATCAAGAAGTAGTAATAAATAATTGTCCTGGCTTAGATAAGCCAGGACAATTATTTTTTTAGAAGTTGTACCATTTATTTCAATACTTTTGATAGGCGAACCAAAACTGACTATGCGAACCATCTATCTTACCCTGTTTATCTTCTTATTCTCATTTTTTGGGTATGGTCAAAAATTTCAAATCCCGGATTCGTTACAGGATAAAACTATTGATGAACTAGAAAAGTTAATGTATAAGCATTATCAAGATACTATTAAACGTGAGATTTATGCATATACATTACTTGCTAAAGCAAAACAAAAAAACACTCCATTAGCTCTTGCCAGAGGATATAGGTCTGTTGTATTCACATATAGGAATAAATTTCCTGAAAGAATTGCATATCTAGATAGCTCTATTGCAGCAAGCAAAGACTTAAATGACAGGTTGTATCCTGCCGTACCTTATTCTATTAAGGGCGGAGAATATAGAGTAGTAGGAGATTTTGACAAATCCCTTGATTGTTACATTGCGGCTCTAAAATATTCTAAAAAAGCAAATAATATGAATTTTTATTATTTGACCAAACATAATATTGCTAGTTTAAAAAAGAGAATTGGAGAATTTGAAGAGGCTGCAGTAATGTTTAAAGAGGTTATCAATTATGAAGATAAAAATAATATAAGTGGTATAGGGCATTTAGCAACTATATTATATTTAGCCGATTCGTATAGAAAATTAGAGTATAAAGATTCTGCCACTTTTTATAATAAAATAGGTATAAAAGAATCCCTTAAAGATAGCATAGATATTTATGACTATTTTGTTTTGAATGAAGGTATCAACTTATTCTATAAACAACAGTATCAAGCTTCATTAGATAGTATCAATAAAGCATTGATTTTTTTTGAAGATGCTAAACCAAGAGATGAAGAAATATTAGTTATCGCATATTTACATTTGGCTAAACTGTATAAAAAATTTGATAATAAAGAAAAATGTTTGGATTTTTTACTAAAAATAAATCAATCATACAAACGTTCAAATTTTGCTTGTAAAGAAATGCGAGAGAGCTATACTATGTTGATTGATTATTATAAATCAAAAGATAATAAAGATAGGCAATTGCATTATATCAATGAACTGCTTAGTGTTGACAGTATTCTAGATAAAAGATATAAAAGCTTAAATAAAAAAATTACCAAAGATTATGATACTCCTAATCTACTTCGGGATAAAGAAGAGATTATCGCGTCACTAGAAGCAGAAAAGAGTAGCAGTGCTACTCAAATTTTGATTATATCTTCTTTGTTGGTGCTAAGCCTGGGCGGAGTGGGGTATTATTACTATAACCAGCGTCGTTATAAAAAACGATTTTTACAACTACTTGACACCAATACACCACAAGAAACTACACCAATACCACCGCCCAAAGATAATACTGGGATCACTACTATAAGTCCCGATACCTTGGAGCAATTGCTGGCGCATTTTAAGCAGTTTGAGAAAAACCAGAAGTACCTTGCTCCTAATATCAACTCTAAAGATTTGGCCAAAAGCTTTGGGTCTAACTCCAGCTATTTGTCGTTGGTGGTTAATACCTATAAGCAAAAGACATTAAGCCAATACATCAACGACCTGCGTATCGATTTTGTAGTAGAGAAACTGCAGTCAGATTCAAAATTCAGGAAATATACGATTAAAGCCATCGCACAAGAGGTCGGTTTTAATACTGCAGAGGCGTTTTCTAAAACGTTCTATAAAAAAACGGGGATATACCCCTCGTATTTCATAAAAAAGCTGGAGGAGTAGTGTTTTGGGTTTGAGTACACGCTCGTCACTTCGAGTGCCGCGTTTTTGGGCGTGGTGTATCGAGAAGTATGTTATTATGGATTCCAGCCTACGCTGGAATGACACGTCGCTGAGTGGTTATCATGTTGAGCATATTGACTACTCGTTTGTTATTCTGGCTTACGCCAGAATCCACTATCCTTGTCATTCCGGACTTGATCCGGAATCCACATTGGAGTAATAATTTTGATGTAGAATTGCATTTTTATGTTAGATACATGCCGTCACTTCGAGTGCCGCGCTTTTGGGTGTGGTGTATCGAAAAACATGTTATTATAGATTGCAGCCAACGCTGGAATGACAAATTGTTATGATAACTACATAACCATTAAAAACAAAAAACCCGGCACTGTTATCAGGCCGGGTTTAATTTTATTTTATCAATTCACCATTTTTATCGTGAAAATGATATTCTAAATACGTGTAAGCGTCTCTAGGTACAATCTTTACCCATCGTTTATGGTTAAAATACCATTTTGATCGGGTGGATGGAAATCCTTTTGTTAAAAAAGCTGCGATAAAAGGATGCGCACTTAGCGTTATCTTTTTATGATCTTTTTTAATTAATTTTTCTAATTCGACTTTCATTTTTTCTACCAATACTATAGGCGCCTCAACTTCGCCATTTATTCCGTTTGGATCATCCTCACGGGTTTTGATATTCATTTCTGGTCGAACACGCTGTCGCGTGATTTGAATCAAGCCAAATTTACTTGGCGGTAAAATTTTATGCTTTGCCCTATCGTCTTTCATCTCTTCTCGCAATTGGTTGAAGAGGGTTCTACGGTTATCTGCATTATTCATATCGATAAAATCGACTACAATAATACCTCCCATATCTCTAAGACGCAGTTGGCGGGCTACTTCAGCTGCACTAATCAGATTTACTTCTAGTGCAGTATCTTCTTGGTTTTTGGCTTTATTAGATCGGTTACCGCTATTTACATCGATTACATGCATCGCTTCTGTATGCTCTATAACCAAATAAGCGCCCTTACTCATAGATACCGTCTTGCCAAAACTTGTTTTGATTTGCCGTTCAATACCATATTTTTCGAAAACAGGTATTTTAGGATTATGAAGTTTTACAATTGATTCCTTTTTTGGAGCAATTTCTTGCAGATACTCTTTGATTCGGTTGCAGAGATCTTCATCATCCACAACAATAGAAGTAAAAGTGTCATTAAATACATCTCTTAATATAGAAGATGCTCTATTCATTTCACCTAGTACTTTTGAAGGGTGATGGGCTTTGTGCATTTTTTTACACATGCTTTGCCATCGTCCCATTAGATTTTCTAAATCTTTGTCTAGTTCTGCTACTTTTTTGCCTTCTGCTACTGTACGTACAATAATTCCAAAACCTTTTGGCTTAATACTTTTTACAAGCCTTTTTAAACGTTCTTTTTCTTCTGAGGATTCTATTTTTTGAGAAATAGAAATTCGATTCGAAAAAGGAACTAAAACAATATATCGACCAGCAATCGAAAGCTCTGAGCTAATTCGAGGGCCTTTGGTAGATATCGGTTCCTTTACTATCTGTACTAATAGTGATTGATTTGATTTTAACACATTGGTAATAGTACCGTGTTTATCAATATCGTTCTCAAAAGGAAAATCCTTAAGAGAATAATTTTTTAATTTACCTGTGCTTACACGTTTTATGAATTTAAGTAAAGAAGATACTTGAGGACCAAGGTCATGATAATGCAAAAATGCATCTTTTTCATAGCCTACATTAACAAATGCGGCGTTTAGACCTGGGACAGATTTACGGATTTTGGCAATAAAAATATCACCTACCGCAAAATCGCTGTCGTCTTCTTCCTTATGTAATTCAATTAGTTTTCCATCCTTTAATAAGGCAAAATCCGTAGAGGAACCTGACCTAATGATCAATTCGTTGTTCACTCTGATTAGATTTTTATCCCGATAATTATCGAGATGGATTAAACAATTTTTTCACAGGAATTTTTTACAATTCCGTTGAAATAAAACAAAGATACCGGTAGTGGGGTAGTATGTCTTATTTCGATTTCAAAGAACTTAACTTTTTAAATGAAAAAAGTAGTTAGAAACTACTTTTTCTTATGGCGGTTGGCTCTTCTTCTTTTTTTACGCTTGTGCGTAGCTACCTTGTGTCTTTTTCGTTTTTTACCACTTGGCATAGTGTATGCTTTTTATATTTATAATTATTTATTTTACTTCTACGTTAGTTTTTACACCTTCTACAAATACTTTTGCAGGTTTAAACGCAGGTATATTGTGTGCAGGAATTTTGATAGTAGTATTCTTAGAAATATTACGGCCTGTTTTCTCTGCTCTGGTTTTGATAATAAAGCTACCAAATCCTCTAAGGTATACATTATCTCCACTCTCTAGTGAGCTTTTTACCTCTTCCATAAAGGTTTCAACCGTTGCCTGAACATCACCTTTTTCTATTCCTAATTTTTCTGAAATTTTTGCTACAATATCTGCTTTAGTCATTATATTACCTATTTAGGGGTTTTTAAATTTTCAAGGGGGCAAATATAAGAATTTAAAATCCAAAATATCAATACTTAAGATGATATTTTCATCTTTAAACGTTTAATTTTACAAAACTTATAATTTTACTATGATAATTTCTAAAAAACTCATTACGTGGTACTTACAAAATAAAAGATCGATGCCATGGCGAGAAACTAAAAATCCATATCATATTTGGCTTAGTGAAATTATACTTCAACAGACCAGAGTGGCGCAAGGATTACCTTATTATGTGTCGTTTACAGAGACTTTTCCAACAGTATTTGATCTTGCAAATGCAAGTGAAGAAGAAGTGTTAAAATTATGGCAGGGATTGGGATATTATTCCAGAGCCAGAAACCTGCATACCACTGCAAAATACGTTGCAAATGATTTAAATGGTATTTTTCCTACTACATATAAAGGTCTGTTACAATTAAAAGGAGTTGGAGATTATACAGCGAGTGCAATTGCTTCTATATGTTATAAGGAAGCAGTTCCTGTTGTAGACGGAAATGTGTATCGGGTATTGTCACGGTATTTTGGAATCGATACACCTATTAATAGTACAAAAGGAATAAAAGAATTTAAAGAGCTGGCAATAACCTTAATGGATCATGAGGAACCTGCAGAGTATAACCAGGCAATTATGGAGTTTGGAGCACTACAATGCAAACCCAAAAGCCCGTATTGTATTGTATGTCCACTACAAGATAGTTGTGAAGCATTAAAAAATGGAAAAGTAGAAGTACTACCAGTTAAAATCAAAAAACTTAAAATCAAGAAACGCTACTTTAATTATTTGGTGTTTTTTACAGAAGATAAGAAAACGATCATCCAACAAAGAGTAGGTAATGGCATATGGAAAGGGTTATATGAATTTCCTTTAATAGAAAGTGACGCGATAGATACAAATACGATATCGTCTCATACTGTTTTTAGAGAAATGATAAAAGATAAAGAGTACGAAATTATACCACACCAGGAAGAACCCATAGTACACAAATTATCTCATCAACATTTATATACTCGATTCTATATCATCAAATCAGATATTCCTTCAAAAGTAAATCAGGACCAAAAGATCGTTGATTATGAAGAAATACATGCGTATCCCGTTCCTATTCTGTTAGGTAATTTTATAGATGTATTTTTTCAGCAAAATTGATATTAGGAAAGATCTAAAACCTAAGTTAAGACCATCGGGATATCATTTATGTATTAATTTTTTTATTACATTTACTATAAACAAAGTTATTTAAAGCTACTTTGAAAAATAAGAAGTATTAGGATAGCGTTATTTAGTACAGTTTGTCATTTCTTTGCAATGATAAACCAAAACAACAAATCATAAACTAAAATGTCTGGAACATTAAATAAAGTAATGCTTATAGGGCATACGGGTGATGAGGTAAAGATGCATTATTTTGAAGGAGGTAGTTGCATAGGTAGATTTCCTCTTGCTACTAATGATTCGTATGTAAATAAAAGCACAGGAGAGCGTGTAAATACTACAGAGTGGCACAATGTCGTAGTCAGAAATAAAGCTGCAGAAATTTGCGAGAAATACCTTAATAAGGGAGATAAGGTATATATTGAAGGTCGTCTTAAAACCAGAAAATGGCAAGATGAGCAAGGAAAAGATAGGTATAGTACAGAAATACAGTGTACAGATTTTACTTTTCTTACGCCTAAGAATGAGAACCAACCTTCTGAGCATAAACCTCAGAATACACCTCAAACGAATACACCTGCTGCTAGTAATTCGCAGGAAGTTTCATCTAATTCACCAGCGACAGAAGACGATGATCTTCCGTTCTGATATGTCTAACTAAACAAAGATAATTTGGACCCTGATCCTGAACCGTTATTTATTTCACTATTTGTTTTTGATTTTATGCAAACCATTAATGTGGTTGTACTGGTGGTGCTGCTCATTTTTTCTGCATTAATATCGGGTAGTGAAGTGGCTCTGTTTTCTTTAACTCCTACTGATCTTAAAGATGAAGAGAATGCGTCTAAGAATCTTAGGATTGTATCCAAACTATTAGATAATCCCAAGAAGTTATTGGCTACTATATTAGTAGCCAATAATTTTATCAATATAGCGATAGTGTTGCTTTTTGATACTTTGGGTAAAATATATTTTAGCAATCTTGATTATGTTTGGTTAGGTTGGATTAATGTACGATTTGTAGTCGAAGTAGGAGTTGCTGCATTTCTGATTTTATTGTTCGGTGAAATTTTACCCAAACTATATGCTAGTAGAAATAAAGTGAAATTTGCCAAATTTATGGCAAGACCTCTGGCAATTCTGGATTGGGCCATTTCGCCGGTTAGTATGCCAATGCGTAGCATCACTGTTGGGATTCATAATCGATTAGGAAAACAGAAATCTAATTTAAGCGTAGATCAATTATCACAGGCATTAGAATTAACCTCAGATAAAGATACTACAGACGAAGAGAAGAAAATATTAGAAGGTATTGTGTCTTTTGGAAACACAGATGCTAAGCAGGTAATGCATCCTCGTATGGATATTTTTGCATTAAATAGTGCAACTGCATATCAGGAAATTCTTCCTGTGGTTATCGAAAAAGGATACTCCAGGATCCCGGTATATGAGGATAGTATTGATAATGTAATTGGGGTTCTATATGTAAAAGACCTGTTACCTTATATTAATACACCTTCTTTTGATTGGACGTCTTTATTAAGATCGCCGTATTTTGTGCCAGAGAATAAAAAACTAGATGATTTACTTAATGATTTTAAAGATAAAAAAAATCATCTGGCTATTGTTGTGGATGAGTATGGGGGAACCAGTGGTTTGATTTCTCTCGAGGATATTATAGAAGAGATTGTAGGAGATATTAGTGATGAGTTTGATGATGAAGATTTAATATTCTCAAAATTGGATGATCGAAACTATGTTTTTGAAGGAAGAACAGCTTTAAAAGATTTTTATAAAGTACTGAAACTCGAAAACAATGGTGTTTTTGAAGAAAAAAAAGGAGATGCAGAAACCATAGCAGGATTGTTATTGGAGATTTCTGGGAGTTTTCCGAAACGTGGAGAAATTATCGTGGTAAATCAGTATGCGTTTAAAATAGAATCGTTGGATAACAAGCGAATAAAACAAGTGAAATTGACCATTAACGAAAATGAAAATAGTTAGATTTTTTATAGTGACCAGCGTATGTATGCTATTTTCTTGTGGAGGCGAAGTATTGCCTAAGCCAGAAGGAATGCTACGATTAAGTTATCCTGCTCCCGAGTATAAAGAGCTGGCATTGCCTTGCCCTTATTCTTTTGAAAAGAATGAATTTTCAGAACTTCGTAGAGCCAGAAGGAATAAAAATTGTTGGTATAATCTTGAGTATAAGAAGCTAAGAGCTACAATGTATATTTCTTATTATGAAATTAACAATAACCTGGATTCATTACTTAGGGATGCTCAAAACCTTACTCAGGAACATGTGATCAAAGCAGATGGCATCGTGCAAACGCCCTATGCAAATGAAGAAAATAAAGTATATGGTATGTTTTATGAGGTTTCTGGCGATGCTGCTTCTCCATCTCAGTTTTATGCAACCGATAGTATTAAGCATTTTATAGTAGGTTCTATGTATTTTAAGGTGAAACCTAATTACGATTCTATACTTCCTGCTGCAAATTATTTGCGTAATGATATGAGGTATTTTATGGAAACTCTTCGCTGGAAAGAGTAAAAACTTCAAATACGTTTATTAATAGAAGTGAAAAGAATCGTTTTGTGACAAATTGAAAAAAAACTAAACCATTTTATAGTTAATTTTCTTCCAAAAGGTATTCTGTGTACTTATAATTTTATCACTTTTGCAACTTACTTCGCAAAAATGCAAAACACAAAATTAAAATGGATATATCTGGCAGTACTTTCTCTGGTTTGGGGTAGCTCATTTATTCTTATCAAAAAATCATTGATCGGACTTACACCGTTGCAATTGGGTGCATTAAGAACGCTATTTGCGGCAACATTTTTATTCTTGATCGGGTTTAGGAGTATGCGAAAAATAGCAGCATCAGATTGGAAATGGATAATCATATCTGCATTTGCAGGAACATTCATTCCTGCGTTTTTATTCGCCTTTGCCGAGACAGAAATTGATAGTGGTATAGCGTCAATCCTTAATTCTACCACGCCATTGGTTACTTTGATCCTGGGGGTGTTGATTTTTTCTATGCGATTTAATAAAAACCAATTTTTTGGTGTGATTGTAGGGTTAATTGGTTGTGTTGCTCTGATATTAGAAGGCGCTTCGGTTAATCCCAATCAAAACTATTGGTATGCGTTATTAGTGCTTTGTGCTTCGGTATGTTATGCGGTAAATGTAAATATCATAAAAAGATATATGCAGCATATCTCACCTATGGCAATTGCTAACGGAAATTTTGTTGTATTAGTGATCCCGGCTTTAATCGTCTTATGTTTTTCAGGTTTTTTTAAAACAGAAGTAGTAACTAGTCCAAAAGTACATATGAGCTTAGGGTATGTTTCTATACTAGCGGTAGTAGGTACAGGTGTTGCCAAAGTATTGTTTAATAAACTGGTGCAGATCAGTACTCCGGTATTTGCGACTTCGGTAACCTATACGATTCCTATTGTAGCCATGCTGTGGGGGATATTGGATAATGAGAAATTTACATTTTATCAAGTGCTTGCTTCTGGAGTTATTATCCTGGGAGTATATTTGGCTAATAGGAATAGGTAGTTATCTTATGTTGCTGTTAAACAATAAATTAACAAGCTTTTAAGGTTAAAAAACTCTTAAATTTCTTACTTTTAAGAGAGAATCCTAAAGAGCGAAACCATGAAAAAATCAACTATTCCTGTTATATATGGACTCCTTATTGCTATTGGACTTATTGCGTATTTTTTAATCCTTTCTTTGATCGGTGTGCAAACAGAACCTGTTTTTAGTTTAGGAAATGGTGTTATAGTTGCTCTTGGTTTGTACAAAGCCATGAAAAACTACAAGCAGGAAAAAGGAAGTAATTTTGAATATCAAAAAGGATTTATGGCGGGACTTTTTACTGGGTTTAATGCTACAATTGTTTTTATCGTTTTCTTTGCGATCTATGTAACTAATATCAATACTGATTTCTTACCAGAAATGCTGGCGAATTGGAGTTCGCATTATCATGTGGGAGTAGGAATAGTTGTGTTTGTTGCAGCAGTTATGGGGTTTGCCACTACTTTTGTGCTTACGTTATCTTTTATGCAATTATTTAAAGAAAGTTGGAATCCAAAAAAAAACCACAATTCAAAGCCCGTAGAGGCATAAAATATTTGTCATTTAATTAATTAGCAGTATATTTGCACCCGCCTATTTAAAAATAGGTGCAGTTCTTTATTTATAAAAATAATTAATTAAACGTTACGCTATGTACGCAATTGTAGAGATAGCAGGGCAGCAATTTAAAGTTGCAAAAGACCAAAAAGTATTTGTACATCGTTTAGCAGGAGAAGAAGGAGACAAAGTCTCTTTTGATAAAGTTCTTCTTGCAGCAGATGGAGATAAAGTTACTTTAGGCGCCCCAGCTATAGATGGAGCTCAAGTAGGAGCAAAAATCACAAGACACCTTAAAGGTGATAAAGTTATTGTTTTCAAGAAAAAGAGACGTAAAGGATACCGTGTTAAAAATGGTCACCGTCAATCTCTTACAGAAATTATTATCGAAAGTATAGTAACTTCTGGAGCTAAGAAAACAGCAGCTAAAAAAGCTGAACCAAAAGCTAAGGCAGAGAAAGAAGTAAAAGCTTCTGCTCCAAAAGCTGAAACTAAAGCAGCCGCTCCTAAAAAAGAAGCAGCAAAGCCAAAAGCTGGTAAAGAAGATTTAAGCACTAAGACAGTAGCTGAATTAAAAGATATGGCTAAAGCTCAGGGAATCTCTGGTATTTCTTCTATGAAGAAAGCAGAATTAATTGAAGCTTTACAAGGAAAATAAAAAACGGCAGGTAACCCCTGTAAGTATTAACAATATAAAACCGAAAGAAAATGGCTCATAAAAAAGGAGTTGGTAGTTCGAAAAACGGTAGAGAATCAGAATCGAAACGCTTAGGTGTGAAGATATTTGGTGGACAAGCTGCCGTGGCTGGTAACATCATTGTAAGACAAAGAGGTACAGCTCACAAACCAGGCGAAAATGTATACGCTGGTAAAGATCACACCCTACATGCTAAAGTAGATGGTTTAGTGAAATTTACTAAAAAGAAAGACAATAAATCCTATGTTTCTATAGTTCCATTTGAAGCATAAAGGATCTTTCCTTTGTAATATAAAAAACCCTTTTCTTATATAGAAAAGGGTTTTTTGTTTGTTATAAGCTCTCTATGCGTACTTTGTGTTTAAAGAATTTCTGTTTTGACCTTTCAGAACCGAGTGGTTAAAGACTTTTTCCCTATTCTTAAAAAAAAGAAATATATTTATCATCAAATTTAAAAACCTAATCATGAAAAAGTTATTATTATTAACATTGCTAATGACTGTTACCCTTGCTTTTAGTCAAAAAAGAAAAGATCAAGAAGGAAGTATTAAAAATCTGAAAGGTATCACAGCGTATAATTTAGTTTTCGATTACGAAAATCTTAAAGTTGACAAGTTTGATACTGAAGAAGAATTCCTGAAAAATAAAATGGATAAGCGAGAAGCTAAAGAAGCTGGTAAAGGTGAAAGATTTAAAAAATCCTGGTTCGCTGATCGCGAAAATTTATATGAGCCAAAATATATAGAGTCTTTCAATAAACGTTTTGATGGAGGGGCTGTTAAAGTTGAAAAAAACCTAGATGGCGCTACCCATACTATGAAAGTTAAGACAACATGGATTTATCCAGGTTATAATGTAGGTGTTATGAAACAACCATCTAAAGTAAATGCAACAATTATTATATATGAAACTGGTAATCCTGATAAAATAATATTCTCTACAAAATACTTTAAGGTGCCAGGAAGTAATTTTTATGGAGCCGATTATAACTCTGGATACAGAATAGCCGAGAGTTATGCTAAACTAGCTAAGGAAATGGCTAAATATATCCTTAAAAAGGCAAAGTAATCCCTAAATATACATTCGAAATCAAAAAACAATGATGTTGAATGGATATGAGAAATAAAAAAATAAGTACACTTTGTGTTTTTATTTACTATTTAAAATGCAAAGTGTACTAAATACATAGAAAAACTATGAATACTATACTAACCAAAACAGTATCTTTTATCTTCTTTTTATGCATTGCCTTTACTGCTACTTCGCAAGATATTCCTAAATATGATTACCTCGAGGTTATTGTAATTCAAAAAGCAAACAATAGAGGTAAGATAAAAAGAATTAAGGTTGAAGAACAGGCATCTTTGGTAGGTAAACAAATAACCATTAAGCAACTAGAGGACATAGAGAGAACCTCGGATTTGTTGAATTATATGAATGCCGCTAATTGGGAGTTTGTAGATCGACAATCTATTGTTTCTGAAGAGAATGATCCAGTATGGATGAGCTATATCTTTAGAAAAAAGAAGTGACCCAATATTCTTTTCTTAAAAAAAGAGCATAACATAAAAATAATAAATACGTAACAGTAAAAAATTGTGTGCATCATAGATTTGTAAGATTTTGCAAAATCTAGGGGAATTATTTTTTTCACACAAAGTTTTATGAAACGTATACAGGAACCTATCTTCATTTTATATTGGTTAGTGATAACTATTTCTTTTAGTTCATTTACACAAATCAATCAGGTTCAAGAAGAAGAAAAGAAACAAGTAGATTCTGCATTTCTATCTTTGAGAAGAGAATTAGAAATTTCTCAACAAAATAAAATACCGCATATCATTGCCAAAAAACATCTCCAACTTGGTAAGTTTTATCATAAAGCAAGAGTGTATAATGAAGCTATAGAACACTATAATAGCGCACTTGCATTGATCAAAGAGAATGATACTTTGGCCATTCTTCTGAAAAATGAAATCGGTAAAATATATCTATCCTTAAAAAATAGAAGCAAAGCAAAGGTTTATTTTGATCAAAGCAGATCGATGTCTTCTAAGTATGGTTATGTAAAAGGAGAAGCTATAGCAAAAGAATTATTAGGTTCTTGTTATGAAAAAGAAGGAGAATATTTAGAAGCACTTAAGTATCAAAAAGAAAGCCTTGAATTGTTTGAAAAACTAAATGATAAGAAAGGCGTAGCGGTTGTAAATGAAAATATAGGAAGTATTTATGAAGACCTTGAGCAGTATGATCTGGCGTATACTTATTTTAAAAAATCAGCTGAATATTTTGAAAATGTTAATGGAAGTGAACGAATAAATGTTCTGAATAATTTGGGAGATATTAATCGAAAAACGGGTAATTATCCCGACGCTCTTGAGTATACTCTTAAAGCTTATAATTTGGCAGTAGAGGCTCAAGATATGTATCAGCTAAAAAGTGCTCATAAAGATTTGTCAAAGACATATGGGTTTATGAGAGATCATAAAAAAGCGTTTGATCATCTTTTAGAATCTGAACGAATTAATGAATCATTAATTTCTTCTCAAAATATAAATCAATTAAATACGCTTCAAGCTGTTTATGAAACGAAACAAAAAGAAGTACAAATCAATTTACTTTTACAACAAAAAGAAATAAGCCAGGCGAATCAGGATCTTCTACTTGTTAGCCTTGTAGCAACACTGCTTATTGCGATCATATCGTTTTTATATTTCAGAAGAAAAAGAAAAGAAAATTCAAAAATACAAGAATATAAACAGCGAATGTTGAAAGCAGAATTAGAAAAAAAGGCATTCGAAGAAAAGAATTTACAAGACGAAGTACATGTAAAAACATCTGCTTTGTCTAGATACAGTTTGCATTTATCGCAAAAAAATAAAATATTGTCTGATTTGTCTCTTAAGCTTACCAATATTGCAAATCGAAAGAACATTGATGTAAATACTAATATCAAAAAAATAGTAAAAGAAATTAATTTCGACCTGAAACAGGAACGAGAGTGGGGCGAATTCAATAACTTTTTTAGAGAGATTCATCCAAATTTCATCAAAAAATTATCCTCATTATCTGAAGAAAATTTATCTCCCGCAGAGTTACGTCTTGGTATGTTGCTGCGTCTTAATTTATCATCAAAAGAAATTGCATCAATTTTAAGAGTTACACCCGATAGTGTGAGAGTTGCCAGATATCGTCTAAGAAAAAAACTTCCGATAGATCAAAAAGAAGAGCTTGTTAATTTTATGATAGCCTTGTAAAAAGGTTATAAACCTGTCTTTTTTGTAAATGTTATTGCAATGTAAATAAATCTTAATTGTTGCCTTGTTGTTTCTCTTAATACAGCCAAATGTTTACCCTTTGTTGCTTTATGTTTTATCCTTATATCCTTTTGTGCATATAGCTTTGTCTCGACTTTTAAATTTATAAAAATGATACCATCCGGATTTTTAAAATTGACTTTTGTAACGCTAATAATGATTATAAGTTTTAATACATTATCAGCACAAAGTGGTTCTATAAAAGGAACTATTACAGATGAGTACGGGATATACATACCCGGAGCCTCAATATTGATAAGTTCAATAAAAAAAGCGACAGTTTCTGATCAAAATGGGATATTTACACTTGTAGATGTTCCCGAAGGAACTTACACTTTGAAAATAGAGTATTTAGGATTTT
Organism: Aquimarina sp. Aq78; assembly: GCF_900299525.1. Taxonomy (GTDB): domain Bacteria; phylum Bacteroidota; class Bacteroidia; order Flavobacteriales; family Flavobacteriaceae; genus Aquimarina. Next base: position 526,262 of record NZ_OMKA01000026.1, read on the forward strand.
CAGATATTGAACAAGAAGTTAGTGTACATGCATCTAAGACAGTGTCTGCTTCTGTTGTGTTAAAACCAGAGAGTGTTCAGCTAGAAGATGTCCAAATTATAGGAAGAGCAATTAGCGGGCAAGCAAAGGCATTAAATACTCAAAAGAATAACATTAACATTACCAATGTAGTGTCTACCGATCAGATAGGAAAGTTTCCTGATGCAAACATAGGCGATGCAGTAAAGCGTATTCCTGGTATAACGATGCAAGTTGATCAGGGAGAAGCTCGTAATATAATTGTTAGAGGTCTTTCTCCACAGTTAAATTCTGTAACGCTTAATGGTAGTAGAATCCCTTCGGCAGAAGGGGATAATCGAAACATTCAAATGGATCTGATTCCTTCAGATATGATACAGACCATAGAAGTTAATAAAGCAGTAACACCCGATATGGAAGCCGACGCGTTAGGAGGATCGGTAAACCTAATCACCAGAACTGCTCCGCAAGGGTTTAGACTTTCTGCTACTTTAGGTTCAGGGATCAGTTTTATTACAGACAAAAGAATACTTAATGGATCATTTCTTATTGGAGATCGATCTAGAAACAAAAAATTTGGCTGGATGCTATCGGCCTCTATTACCGATAATGATTTTGGCTCTGATAATATAGAAGCAGAATGGACCAATGAATTCGAATATTATACTGGGGTTGATGATGCAGATGGAGAACCAATTCTCGAAGAGGTTTCTGTAAATCCTTATACTAAAGAATTTCAAATACGTACCTATTTGGTACAGCGCATAAGAAGGAGTTTTTCTGCCAATTTTGATTATCACTTTGATGATAACCATAGCATGTACTTAAAAACGATGTATAATTGGAGAGATGATAGAGAAAATAGATTTCGTTTGGAGCATGAAATTTTGGATGGTGAGGATATCGGAATTGATGATTTCACAGTTGTGAATAGAAATCTTACTCGTTTTCCGGTAGAAGTAAAGCGCCAAACCAAAGGTGGGATTGATAATAGCCGAAATAAAAATAGAAGGTTAGAAGATCAACGAATGCAAAATTACAGCTTAGGAGGGGATCATTTATTTGGTAATGTTAAGGTAGATTGGATGGCTTCTTTTGCAAAAGCATCAGAAGAAAGACTTAATGAAAGATATGCTAAGTATGAGTCTGAATATATTGTAAACAATGATAATTCTGATCCCGAATTTCCAGTTTTTACTCCTGTAAATGGTGCTGATGTCAATAATTTTTCTGGTTTTGAATATGGAGAAATCACTGAAGAAAACCAATATACAGAAGAAGAAGACATAAACTTTTTTGCCAATGTAGAACTCCCTTCTGATTTCTTTGGAAAAGGAAATGGAACTCTGAAATTTGGGGTAAGAAGCCGTTTGAAAAAAAAATTGAGAGATAACAATTTTTCTGAATTTGATTTAGAAGATAATTTTCCAACACTTGCAGATGTACCTGTGCGAAATTATACCGATCCAGATTTCTCGGCCGGAGATCAATATCAAGCAGGTTTATATGCTGATGAAAACTGGTTGGGAGGATTAAGTCTAGAGAATGGAGAATCTGTGCCTGATGAGTTTTTGAGAGCAAATTTTGATGTAGAAGAAGATGTGTTGGCGGGGTACGCAATGACGAACCAGAAGCTATCTGGTAAATTTGGTGTTCTGGCTGGTATTAGGGTAGAACATACGATGATTAATGCTACCGGAAATCAAATTGAAGATGAAGAGAACGTGATAGGTAAAATTACAGAAGAAAAATCGTACACCAATGTGTTGCCAGGTGTTCACTTTAAATATGATCTGTCTCCTCAAACAATTTTTAGATTTGCCTGGACCAATACACTGGCACGGCCTAATTATGTAGATTTGGTGCCTGCTTTGGATGTTGTATTGGGTGATGAAGAAATTTTTGTAGGGAATTCTGACCTTGACCCTACCACTTCTATGAATTTTGACTTGTTGACAGAGCACTATTTTAAATCTGTTGGTATCGTATCTGGAGGATTATTTTACAAAAAAATTGATAACTTCATATATACTTTTAGAGGAGAAACCACTGATGATACTTATGGAGCAGGAACCTCGGGATTTGATATTTTTCAACCACTTAATGGTGATAATGCTTCTATTTTTGGGGCAGAAATTGCTTTTCAGCGTAAAATGGATTTTTTACCTGGGTTTGCAAAGAATCTAAGTATCTACCTTAATTATACATACCTTACTTCTAGTGCAGATGGAATTCGTAATGAAGATGGTGAAGAGCGTTCTGATTTAGGTCTTCCAAATACAGCACCTAATATGTTTAATGGGTCATTGGGGTATAATGACAATAGATTTAGTATGAGGTTATCTGCCAATTTCTCTGATGCTTATATTGATGAGATTGGAGGGGATACTTTTGAAGATCGTTATTATGACAAACAGTTTTTCCTTGATTTTAATGCAAGTTATGCGATTACAAATAACCTTAGAGTATATGTAGATGTAAACAATATCACGAATCAGCCTTTGCGTTTTTATCAAGGAGTTTCACAACGAACGATGCAAGCAGAGTATTATGAGCGAAGACTTACTTTTGGTTTAAAGTATGATTTGTTTAAAAAATAAAATCACAAACTTTTTTTCTAATTAATTTATATCCATAATATTTCAGTAAGATTTTAAACACATGAGAAATTCTATTATACTAATTGTAGCCATTATATTTTTATCCTGTGATAAGAAACTACCTCCTGTAGATCCTGATATTGTTTCAGAAAAGGTGCAATATGATACCGATGACCCTGCTATATGGGTTCACCCTACAGATGCTTCAAAAAGTATTGTCTTTGGTACAGATAAGGATACCAATGGAGCAATTTATGCTTTTGATCTAAAAGGAAAAGTAATTGCAGGGAAAACAATAAGAAATATTAAATATCCCAATAATATTGATGTAGAATATGGCTTTAGGATTAATGATTCTATTACTGTTGATGTTATTGTTTTTACAGAAAGAGAACGAAATCGAATTCGCCTGTTTTCTGTTCCGGATATGAAACCTTTGGATAATGGAGGTTTTCAGGTCTTTGAAGAAGAAACTGACTTTGAATTAAGAAGGCCAATGGGGATAAGTTTGTATAAAGATCCCGTGAGTAAGAACATTTATGCAATCGTAAGTAGAAAATCTGGCCCTGCACATGATTATTTGCATCAATATCAGTTCATAAGTGATAGTACGGGGATAAGAACCAAGCTGGCAAGAAAGTTTGGAAAGTTTAGTGAAGAAAAGGAAATCGAGGCTATTGCGGTAGACGATGAATTAGGTTTTGTTTATTACTCTGATGAGGGAGTAGGGATTAGAAAATACTATGCAGACCCGGCAAAAGGGAATGAAGAACTGGCAGTGTTTGGAGGAGAGTATTTTAAAGATGATATAGAAGGAATTGCTATAGCTGCAAAACCTAACGGAGAAGGAGTTCTTATTGTTTCAGACCAACAAAAAGGACAGTTTAATTTATTTTCGAGAAAAGAAAATAGTTTTATTAGAGCAGTTAATTTAGGAACGATTGCAACAGATGGGTGTGATGTAGTTACGATTCCACTAAATACTATGTTTACCGAGGGGCTTTTTGTTGCTATGAACGAACAACGAGATTTCTATTTTTATAATTTAGAAAAATTAGGACTTTAATTTTTTTCAATCAAAAACCCCTTATCGAAAGATAAGGGGTTTCTTGATTTATTTCTAAAATCTAACCGCTACAGCGATCTTTTTTAGTATCTGTAATATTCTGGTTTGTAAGGTCCTTCAACAGTTACACCAATATATTCAGCTTGATCTTTGCTAAGGTCGGTAAGTTCTACTCCAATTTTAGCAAGGTGTAATTTTGCTACCTTTTCATCTAAGTGCTTCGGAAGCATGTATACCTTGTTTTCATAACTTTCGAGATTAGTCCAAAGTTCAATTTGTGCTAAAGTCTGATTGGTAAATGAATTACTCATTACAAAACTTGGGTGTCCTGTTGCGCAACCTAGATTTACTAAACGACCTTCGGCAAGAAGTATAATGTCATTACCTCCAATATTGTACTTATCTACTTGAGGTTTGATCTCAATTTTCTCGCTTTGCGAATTTAACCAAGCCACATCAATCTCATTATCAAAATGTCCAATATTACAAACAATGGTTTTATCTTTCATTGCTTGAAAGTGTTCTCCACGAACAATATCTTTATTTCCGGTAGTGGTAATAACAACGTCTGCTTTTCCAACAACAGTTTCTAGCTTTTTCACTTCAAAACCGTCCATGGCTGCTTGTAAAGCGCAAATCGGGTCAATTTCAGTAATAGTTACTATAGAACCGGCTCCTCTAAACGATGCAGCAGTACCTTTACCTACATCTCCATATCCACAAACAACAACACGTTTACCAGCAAGCATTACATCGGTAGCACGACGAATCGCATCTACAGCACTTTCTTTACATCCGTATTTATTGTCAAATTTTGATTTAGTAACACTATCGTTTACGTTAATCGCAGGCATAGGAAGCGTTCCATTTGCCATACGCTCATATAGTCTATGGACTCCAGTAGTTGTTTCTTCAGATAAACCATTAATTCCTTCTACTAATTCAGGATACTTATCTAACACCATATTAGTTAAGTCTCCCCCATCATCAAGGATCATATTTAAAGGTTTGCGATCTTCACCAAAAAATAGAGTTTGCTCTATACACCAATCAAACTCTTCATCATTCATACCTTTCCAAGCGTATACTGGGGTACCTGCTTCTGCAATAGCAGCTGCAGCTTGATCTTGAGTAGAAAATATATTACAAGAACTCCAAGTTACTTCTGCTCCAAGAGCCTGAAGTGTTTCTATTAACACTGCAGTCTGGATCGTCATATGAAGACAACCTGCGATACGAGAACCTTTAAGAGGTTGTTCATCTTTATATTCTTCACGAAGAGACATAAGCCCTGGCATTTCTGCTTCAGCTAATTCGATTTCTTTTCTTCCCCAGTCAGCTAATGAAATATCTTTCACCTTGTAAGGAACATAAGGTACAGTTTTGGTACTCATAGTAGTTAATTTTATGTTTATGAAGTGCTTTCTGGTATTTCGCACTAAATTGTTCTAAATTCGCTCCCGAAAAATCGAATAATATTCCTTTTTCGGTTTGCAAAGGTACATAATAACTTTAAGAATTTAAATGCCTCTTTACAAAACTATAACAGTAGATGAAAGTACTAATGTGTTGATTTGGAAGATTGAAGAATCTTACGAGTCCCTATGTCAGGGAATAGAATTAACACAACACTGCCAGAATAGAGTCGATAATATGAAATCGGATATGCATCGCAGAGGCTTTATGAGCGTTCGACATCTGCTAGCTGCATTTGGTTATACCGATCATGATCTGTATTATGATGAATTTGGAAAACCACATCTTAAGGATGGAAAACAAATTTCAATCACCCACTCTTATGAATTTGCAGGAATCATAATTAGTGATAAACTTGTTGGAATCGATATCGAAAAACAAAGAGAAAAGATTCATAAAATTGCGCATAAGTTTGTGAATGAATTTGAGAATGATTCTCTAGAAAAACAAAGCCTGGATAAGACTCGTGCATTAACTATAATTTGGGGAGCCAAAGAATCTTTGTATAAGTTATATGCAACGGCAGGCTTGAGTTTTGAACAGCATATTTTTATTTCTCCTTTTACATTAGAATATCCATTTGTTTATGGTGCTGTTAATTATAAAGATGAAATAACTCATTATGATATGGCATTTATAGAATTTGAAGGGTTTACCTGCGTATATGCTTTACCAGCTTCAGAAATATGAATTTTATAACCACGAATACATGAATATTTTATGGGATATATCATATATAAAAAGATAACATGCAAATATCAATAGAATTAACTCTTACTCCTCTTCAAGCTGATTTTGAAGAATATATTATTCGTTTTATAAAACGGTTACGAGCATCAGAGTTTACAGTTTTAGAAAACCCTTTAAGTACTCAAATTTATGGAGAGTATGATAAAGTAATGCCTTTTTTGACTTTAGAAATTAAAAATGCATTTGGCGATATGGATCACGTTTTGGTGTATATGAAAATGGTAAAAAGTAATAGAAGTAATTATGAACCCCATTTTTGAATTTTTATTTGGGCAGTATTCAGAATACTCCGATTTACACATAGCTCTCGAGATTATAGCGGCACTTTTTGGCTTGTTAAGTGTGATCTTTGCTTGGTTTAATAAGATTTGGGTGTATCCAACAGGTATTATTAGCACTGCAATTTATGTGTATTTATTATTGCAATGGTCATTATTAGGAGATATGATGATCAATGCGTATTATTTCATAATGAGTATTTATGGGTGGTATATCTGGACCCGAAAAGTAGATGAGACACATGTTACTCCAATTGCAAGAACAACTTCAGAAGAAAAGAACATATCAGCAATAATTTTTGTCATGACCTTGCTTTTTGTGTATGGAGTTTATGTTGTTTTTGATAAGCTAAATGATTGGACGGCCTATATAGATACTTTAACTACGGCAATATTCTTTGTTGGGATGTGGCTAATGGCAAAAAGAAAAATCGAAAACTGGGTATTTTGGATTATTGGAGATATTATTTCGGTACCGTTATATTTTTATAAAGGATTTACATTTACCAGTTTGCAATATGTATTATTTACGATTATCGCAATTTTTGGATATATCACATGGAAGAAAAGCTTAGACAACAACAACCCGGCAATTGTATAAAAGTAGTATTGTTTGGCCCAGAATGTACGGGCAAAACTACATTATCTAGGCAATTGGCAGCGTATTATAACACCGAGTGTGTACCAGAATATATGAGGGAATATTTGCAAAGAAAATGGGATGAGACCAAAGAAGTATGTGTATACGATGATATGCTTCAGATTGCAGAAGGTCAAATGAAATTAGAAAATGAAGTCGCCCAAAAAGTTAACACCCTGTTGTTTTGTGATACAAACCTTTTGGAATTAAAAGTATATTCAGAGGCATACTATGATGGGGCAGTTCCCGAAACCTTAAATAAAATTTCATTAGAAAATGTTTATGATTTGTATCTTTTGACTTATATTGACATTCCTTGGATTGCCGATGATCTAAGAGACAAACCCCACGAACGAGAAGAAATGTTTTTAAGATTTAAAGAATGTCTTGAAAAACATAATCTTCCATACATCGTCATAAAAGGAGATAAAACATCTCGTTTTGAAAAAGCATTGACACATATTAGCCAACTAATAGAAGATAAAAGTGAATATAACTGATAAAGATATTAAGTTAATTAAATCAAAAGGATTAACGATTGATAAAGTACTCTCACAAATAGAAATTTTTAAAAATGAAATCCCTTTTGTTGCATTAAGAAGTGCAGCAACACTGGATAATGGAATCCTTAAGTTTTCTGAACACTATCACTCAGAACTTACCAAGTTATACGATTCTAGAGTGTCGCATCTTGATACTATAAAGTTTGTTCCTGCATCTGGCGCAGCTACACGAATGTTTAAAGATTTATTCCGGTTTCTTGATAATTATGATTTTAAAAAAGAAAGCCTTAATTCTTATACAAATCATGAAAAAGCCAATGCAATACGTCTTTTTTTAATAGGCCTGGAAAAATTTCCATTCTATGATATAGTTATGGAAAAAGTAAAAAGCGCCTACCCTAAATTTAGATCCTTATCCGAAGGGAAGCAATTGTATATTTTTGTCGAAATGATGTTGAAGGAAAAAGGATTAAACTATGGGACTTTTCCTAAAGGGTTGTTTCCTTTTCATAAATATGATGATAGTATAGCAACCTCTTTTGAAGAGCATTTATATGAAGCAGCAGGTTATAATGCTAACAATAAAGGCGATTCTAAACTACATTTTACGATTTCTAAAGAACATCTCGAAGCTTTTAAGGGAGAATTTGAAAGAATTAAGAAAAAAGTTGAAGAGAAGACCAATACTAGTTTTAGTATTACATATTCATTTCAAAAAACAGAAACAGATACTATTGCAGTAACAGAGGATAATGAACCGTTTAGAAAAGAAGATGGATGTTTATTATTTAGACCTGGAGGACATGGAGCGTTGATCGAAAACTTAAATGATTTGGATGGGGATATCATTTATATTAAAAATATAGACAATGTAGTAGTGCGTAAATATCAGGATGAAGTTTCGGGATATAAGAAAGTGCTTGCAGGTAAGTTAATCGAAATTCAGGATGAAGTATTTAGGGTATTAAATGCGATTGATGAAAAGAAACCATCAGAGGCAGAATTAAAGGATATCAAGAAATTTTTAGTGAAGCAACTTAATGTTAGGTTACCATTAGATTTTGATAAGTTTTCTGATACATATAAACTTCAATTCTTAAGAGAATCTTTAAATCGACCTATTCGGGTTTGTGGTATGGTGATTAATGAAGGAGAACCAGGAGGAGGACCATTTTGGATAAAGCGCGAAAACGGAAGATTGGTGTTGCAGATTATCGAGGCACCACAAATTGATAAAAAAGATCGTAGGCAAGAAGAGATTCTTGGTAATGCTACTCATTTTAATCCAGTTGATTTGGTATGTGGTGTGCGGGATTATAATGGAAATAAATTTAACCTGCTCGATTTTGTAGATCCTGATGCAGGATTTATTACAGAAAAAACTATGAATGGTAAAATCCTAAAAGCATTGGAGCTTCCTGGATTATGGAATGGTGCAATGGCAAATTGGATTAGTGTGTTTGTAGAAGTGCCATTAACTACATTTAACCCTGTAAAAACAGTAAATGACTTACTTAAGTCGGCGCACCAGGTAACTCTTTTTTCGTGAATACTTCAGTAATTATAAATGAACTAAAATTTAAAGCCATTCGAAGCTCTGGGTCTGGAGGTCAACATGTAAATAAAGTATCTTCAAAAATAGAGTTAACTTTAGATATTATTACATCTACAGGATTTACCGATGATGAAAAATTAAGGTTAAACCAGAAACTGTCTTCCAGATTAACCAAATCTGGTGTTTTAGTATTACAATGTGACGATAGTAGAAGTCAACATAGAAATAAAGAACTGGCAATTAAAAGGCTTTTGGATATTCTTAAGACTAATCTCCATATTCCTAAAAAAAGAAAACGAACTAAGCCCTCTAAAGCAGCTATCAAAAAACGCCTAGATAACAAACAAAAGCATTCGTTAAAGAAAGCTAACCGTAAAAAACCTTCTTTATAAGTGAATTTCTTTTCTCAAAACGTGTAATATTTCTACACTTTTGTGTGGATTCTACATTTTCTACACTTAAAGGATTGTACATGTAAAAATAACAAAACACTGATATTCAGTGTTTTAAATTATTTTTCTTTTAGGTTGCATCTTTGGAACAATTATTACTATTTATTAACTGTAGAAATAATTCAGTAACCCAAAATGAAAAAGTTACCAATGATAGTAGCGATTGTAGTAAGTATCTTTTCGGCACAGGGTGTTGTAGCTCAGGACGAATTAGCCGTTCTAAGTGATGATCTCGAGTTTAGAGATTATGAGTATGAGCAGCAGGAATATACTGAAATCAATATTGTAGAACTGCCATTATCAATCCAAGAAGCAGCTGCCAAAGATTTTGCAGAGTTAAGGATTGTAAAAGCATATATGTCTAAGGATAATACATATAAAATTATCTTACAAGGTAAAGACGATAATACAAAAGTTGTATTTGCAAGCGCTAATGGCAAATGGATAAAGCCAAACGACAATAAATCTTAAATCTAGGGGTAGAAAAGAATATCGTTTTGCAACCAAGGACGATATAAAGTTGTTTAGTGCTAAAAAAGAGACTCAATCCCAAGGGTCTCTTTTTTTATGTTTTTATTCGAACTAAGTATTTTAAATTGTAATTTTATACAATAGCTTTTTTTAGGTAATAAATTTTTAAATATGTCTAAGATACTTATCGTTGAAGATGATGTGGCTTTTTGTACAATGCTCAAGACCTTTTTGCAAAAAAAGGAGTATAAGGTCTTTACAGCATTTTCTGGTAATGAAGCTATTCAAAAAATTAAGAAAGACACTTTTGATGTTGTACTTTCTGATGTAAGATTACCTGATAGTGATGGTATTACCTTATTAGCCGAAATTTTAAAACATAATTCGGATACTCAAGTGATTATTATGACGGGTTATGCCGAAATCAATATGGCCGTTAGTGCCATTAAGCAAGGAGCTTTTGATTATGTTTCAAAACCATTTAATCCAGATACTATACTACATACTATAGAAAAAGCACTATACAAACAAGGAGCGATATCAGACAAAACAGTTAAAGAAAAAGAAACGAGTGTAACACCGCCTAAAATACCAAAAAGAGCTAATAATTCTTTTGTTCGCGGAGTTAGCGATGCTTCCAAAAAACTAAACGAATATGTTGCTCTGGTAGCCCCCACACGTATGTCTGTTTTAGTAATAGGTGATAGTGGTACGGGTAAAGAATATGTTGCAAGTAGTATTCATAAGGCAAGTAAGAGAGCAGACAAACCATTTGTTGCAGTAGATTGTGGAGCTATTCCTAAAGAAATAGCCTCTAGTGAGTTTTTTGGCCATATAAAAGGATCCTTTACCGGTGCGGTAAATGATAAAGTAGGTCATTTTGAGGCTGCAAATAAAGGCACACTGTTTTTAGATGAAATCGGTAATCTAAGTTATGAGTTGCAAGTTCAATTGTTAAGAGCGCTACAAGAACGAAAAATTAAACCAGTAGGTAGTAATAAAGAAATAGAAGTAGATATTAGAGTAATAGTTGCTACTAATGAGGATCTTAGTCATGCTGTAAAGGAAGGAGATTTTCGAGAAGATCTATATCATAGATTAAATGAATTTTCTATCAAGGTGCCACCGTTGCGAGATAGAATTGAAGATTTGATGCTTTTTGCGAATCACTTTCTTGAAGAGTCAAATATCGAATTAGAAAAACATGTAGTTGGATTCGCTGATGAAGTATTAGAAGCGTTTAAAAAGTACAATTGGCCTGGCAACTTAAGAGAATTAAGAAATATGGTAAAACGATCTGTTCTTCTTTCTCAAAGCGATATGATTACACTAGATGTATTGCCAAATGATATTGCGTATGCTCCTCATAACGCAAAACAAACCTATGGTTTGTTTAAAAATCAGAATGAACAGGAGTTGATTCTTGATGCGTTAGAAAAAGCAAATGGAAATAAGGCTAAAGCTGCCAGAATGCTTTTAATAGATCGAAAAACATTGTACAATAAATTAAAACAGTACGATATTAGTCTTTAATTTTCTACCTTTAATTTATCAATTAAATCTTCAATTTTTTCGATACCATCATTTGTTAGATTCAGTATAGCTTTTTTATTGAGATCATATTGATCAGGGTGTTCTAGTTTTTCTAGAATAGGAACTACTTCTTTTGCCTTGATTTGTTTAAACATAGGAAGCATTTTGTGGGCAATCTTTTTAATATGATAGGTATCTTTTTTTCTGATTGTCATTTTTAATTCTTTAACATTGCCAATAGTGCTTTCATAAAATGTATCTAGAATTGCATATAGAGAATCAGAATCACCCTGTGCAAAAAGCATTAAATCGCTAAGAGAGTATTGCTCATCAGAAAGGTTAAGATCATTATGAGTTGTTCCATTATAATTGATTAAATCAACGTTAAGTACCTTGGCAATAAGGTTAATTAGTTCTGTTGGAGCATATGGTTTTCGTAAGCTAGCAGCAAATCCGGCTTCTTGGTACTCCATAAAAGAAGTATCTGTTCTACCAGATAATGCAACAACTGGTATGTTGGATTGGTTTGCATTACTTTTTATAGATTGTAAAAGTTCAAAGCCGCCCATTTTTGGCATTTGGATATCGGTGAGTACAAGATCGTATGTATTAGTCTGTAATAATGAGATGGCCTCAATACCGTTTTTACAAATATCATAAGTTAGACCGGCTAATGTAGCTACCTCGCTAGTTAAAGCTAATTGACTTGGGTCGTCATCAACAATCAAAACCTTCTTATTTGTAAAATTTTGTATTTCTGAAACTTCTGATTCTTCTTCTGGGATTGATATATCAGACTGTTTAAGAGGGATGTAGAAAGTGAATTTACTGCCTACATTGAGCTCGCTATCTAATTCAATCTTACCTTTTAAGAGTTTAATTATTTTTTTGGTAATAGCAAGTCCTAAACCAAAACCGCCATATTTTTTCTCAGTATTATCATCTCCTTGAGAAAATTCTTCAAAAATATAATGCTGTTGCTCCTTTGTAATTCCGATTCCTGTGTCTTTTACAGATATGACCAATTGTTTTTCTGATAAGCCGTTTTCGATAACCTTACTGTCAATTGTTATAGAACCTTCATTAGTAAATTTATAAGCATTGTTTACCAAATTTGTCAATACTTGTTTTATTCTAAAAGGATCTCCTAAATACTGTTTTTTTAATTGATTTTCTGTTATAATCCTGATATCAAGATTTTTCTTGTCATTTATAGGAATAACACTGGAAATTGTATTTTCTATTAATTTTTTTGGAGAGAACGGAAGCTCTTCAATTACCATTCGGCCAGCTTCAAGTTTTGATAAATCAAGAAGGTCATTTACCAGGTGAAGAATATAGTCAGATGATTTCTTTAAGTGATCCAGATAATGCTTTTGCTTATTGTCTAGCCCAGTTCTTTCTAACAAATCTGAATATCCAATAACCGTATTCAAAGGAGAACGAAGATCATGAGTAACCGTGTTAATTAAAGATTCTCGTGTTTTTAAAAGAGATTCAGTATATGTTTTTTCGGCTTCGAGTTCATTACGATATTTTTGACTTTTAGAAACATCTTTAGTAATCAAAAACAGAAATATAATTGCTATTAACAGGCTGATGGCAGCGATTACTACAATAATATCGGCAGTATTGTTTAAAACTTGATTTGAAGCCTCTAGACGTGCAAAATATTGATTTCTTTCATTACGTTCAATAGAAGCAAGTAAATCTCTTAGTTGTTTTGTAATGATTTGATCTTTTTTGAGAAGATTGTTCTCCTTTAGTGTTATTTCACGTCTATATTTTTTATCCTTTTGCTCAAGTTCTGCAAGTACTTGTTTTACAGAAGTAGCCAATGAATCCACAGTCTGATTGGTAAGTCGTTTTGCATTATCCTGTTTGGTCAATTCCAAAATGTTAATCAGCGCCCTTCTTGTGCGAGGGTCATATTTTTTAAATCGGATATCGTATTTAGTATATCCACCAAAACTTTTATTTACTTTTTCGAGTTCATCAATAGCGGTCTCGTATAACCCTTTTTGTTTTCGTTGCTCATAAACTTTAATAAGCTCTTCGAGGTTTTTATTTTTGCTATCAATAAGATGTTTGATACTATCGATTTTTCGAGTTTGCAGGGTATCATCAGAAATTTCAGAAACCTGATTAATCGTTTTTAGTATTGTGTCTATTTTGGTTTTATAAGTAATGAATTTTTTAACATCAGAAGTCTGAATGATATTTCTTGTTAAACTTTCAGCTTCATATAATCCTGTTATAGTTTCGCCAACAAGGAAGAGTTTTTCATTATTTTGATTTTTGATTTCGGCAATTTGGGTATAGTTTCCTAATTGCTGGTAGATAACCCAAAAAGCAGTTACAGCAAGTAAACCTGCAAGTAAGTAACCTGCAATAATTTTAAAAGTAACCGATCTTTTCGTATTCTTCATAACCCTTTTATAACTTCAAAAATCCCAAAGCATTGCTTTGTTTTAGTATAGATTCAACATTACATCAAATAAATGTACAATAAATCAATAAAACACAGTATTTTTGCGCCAAAATCTCAAAGGGGTGCTTTTTAAGTTTTTAACGTAAAAGGCTGAGATCATACCCGATGAACCTGGGCAGGTAATGTTGCCAAGGGACTGTGGAACCAAAAAAGGTACTATGTGCCTCTTTTGTGACATGCGAGATAACACTATAGAGAATACAGAAACCTTAGGTCGAGTGTATATTCTAAATGTTATTAAGCATTTTTTAATAACTAATTTTTAAAACAGAATAATAACCCCTTTTATTCGTAATGAATGTTTACGAATGAAAAACGTATTATTTTATCTTACACTTTTCGTATTGAGCATTAAACTCACAGCTCAGGAAAAATTAACAGATTCTACTCAAACTAAGATAGAAAAACTAGATGAAGTCTTAGTAAAATCTGTACGTGTAGAAGCAGATTCACCTATCACCCATTCTAATCTATCCAAAGAGGAACTGGCATCACGTAATCTAGGTCAGGATATCCCGATTTTATTAAACTATTTACCAGGAGTAGTTACTACTACTGATGCAGGAACAGGAGTTGGGTATACATATATTAGAGTAAGAGGTAGCGATGCATCAAGGGTAAATGTTACATTAAATGGGATACCATTTAATGATGCAGAGAGCCAGGGTACATTTTGGGTAAACCTTCCTGATTTTGCATCTTCTATCGAAAATCTACAGCTTCAGCGTGGAGTAGGAACTTCAACTAATGGTTCGGGAGCTTTTGGAGCTAGTTTAAACCTATTAACAGATGCCGTTTCTGAAAAAGCTAATGCAGAAATTTCGAATACCGTGGGATCCTTTGGTACCAGAAAACATAACCTGAAATTTAGTACAGGTTTAATCAATGAAAAGATAGAAATAGCGGGTCGGTTATCAGCTATTGCATCAGACGGTTATGTCGACCGTGCTTCTTCAGATTTAAAATCGTATTTCGTTCAGGGATCTTATGTAGATAATAACACTTTAATTAAAGCAATTACTTTTGGAGGACACGAGATTACATATCAATCATGGAATGGTATCGATAAGACTACTTTAGAAAATGACAGGCGATTTAATCCAATAGGATTTCAATATGATGCCGATGGAAATCTTCAAGGGTTTTATGAGAGTGAAGTAGATAATTATAAACAAGATCATTACCAATTACATTGGAATCAAAAATATAATAACAACTGGTCTACAAACTTAGGTTTAAATTATACGTATGGCCGAGGATTCTTTGAACAATATGTAGATGAGTGGCATTATAGTAATGTGTTATTTTCTGATCAGGCAACTTTGGCATTTCTGGGAGTAAATCCTGTTACTGTTAATGGAGAAGAAATTACACAAACCGATTACCTACGCAAAAGATGGTTGCAGAATGACTTTTATGTTGCAAATGCAAGTGTAAATTATAAAGATAATAGTTTTGATATCGATTTTGGGGGATTCTATAGTTATTACGACGGAGACCATTTTGGTGAAATTATTTGGACAGAAAACCCTATCGGTTTTCAGAGTGGGGACAAATACTATTATGGAAATGGGAAGAAAACCGAATACACTGTTTTTGGTAAAACAACCTATAGAGTCAATGATAAATGGAGTGCATTTTTAGACCTGCAAGGACGTTTTGTAAATTACGAAACCACAGGGTTAACTTCAAAAAGAGTCCCGCTTCAGGTAGATAAAAGCTACTCATTCTTTAACCCAAAAATGGGAGCAACCTTTCATGTAAATGATGCAAATCATGTATATGCATCCTATGCCAGAGCGAATAGAGAACCAAGAAGAGATGATTTTGAAAATGGTATTGATACAGCAGAGAGACTTAATGATATTGAATTAGGATGGCGATTAGCAAAAAACAAAATAATAGTAAATACCAACCTTTATTATATGTGGTATAAAGATCAATTGGTGTTAACAGGTGCACTGGATGATGTAGGTGCACCAATTCGAGCAACTAGTGGAGAAAGTTATCGTTTAGGAATCGAAATAGATGCAGATATTACACTTTCTGATCAATTTGTAGTTAAACCCAATGTTTCATTAAGTACGAATAAGAATAAAGATTTTGTAACCTCTAGAGATGGTAGTTTAGTCAATCTTGGAGATACAAACATCTCATATTCTCCTAATATTGTAGCAGGTAATATGTTTGTTTATCGCCCTATAAAAAACCTTCAATTAGGGTTGCTGTCTAAATTTGTAGGAGAGCAATACATGGGTAATATTGATAGTGAGACTTCGAAACTCGATAGTTTCTTTATAAATGATCTTAATGTGGTATATGAAATCAAAAACATTCCTGTTTTTAAATCTATAGTATTAACAGGATTGGTAAACAATGTTTTTGATGAGGAGTATGTATCTAATGGATACTTTTTTACTTTTGATGATGATTTTTCTGATCCAGGTACAGTAACTACTGTCGAAGGAGCAGGTTTTTATCCACAGGCAGGGATTAATTTTTTGCTTGGAGCAACATTAAAATTTTAATTAAAAACTCAGGTTTAAGAGTGCT
Source organism: Aquimarina sp. Aq78 (assembly GCF_900299525.1). Lineage (GTDB taxonomy): Bacteria > Bacteroidota > Bacteroidia > Flavobacteriales > Flavobacteriaceae > Aquimarina. The sequence continues at coordinate 542,648 of NZ_OMKA01000026.1, forward strand.
TTTAAACTTGAGTTTTATTACTTTTATAACATAAACTTTAGGGGTGTCCTTAACTTCGGTTAGGTCTGAGAAATACCCTTTGAACCTGATGCGGTTAGTACCGACGAAGGGAAAAGTAAATATCACATTTTTACAGGTGTGATTTTTCTTCTCTATTTAGGCAATTAGTACCTAAAGTTTATGGAATTAATCTAAAAAAGATGACCGTAAACGTTAATAATCAATCTCAATCAATTTTAAAAAATAGCTCAGTAAAAAAGTTGTTAGAACAATTGGATATTGTTCCTAACGGAATTGCTATTGCTATTAATAATAAAGTCATTTCTAAAGAAAAATGGGAACAGACAATGATTGAAAACGATGATGATATAGTAATTATAAAAGCTACTCAAGGCGGGTAGGATTAACTATAGATCATTAAGAATATTATAAAAAACGAATAGCAAAGAGTATAATCAAAACCTGAAACACAATATTTATGAAGAAAAAAGATACAGCACCGCAGGATACTGTAATTAGTACTACACCTTTTCCGAGTTCAGAAAAAATCTATGTATCTGGAGCTATTCATCCAGAAGTTAAGGTAGCAATGCGAGAGATCAGGTTGAGTGATACCGTTGATAGTGTTACAGGAAAAAGAACGGCTAATCAATCTGTCACCGTATATGATACAAGTGGACCATATACAGATCCTTCAAAAAAAATCAATGTTCATAATGGGATCGAACCTATACGAGAACCATGGGTTTTAGATCGTGAAGATGTAGAAGAATTAGATAGTTTTTCTTCAGAATATTGTAATGAGAGACTACAGGATTCTAGTTTGGATCACTTGCGGTTTAATCATCTTCGTAAACCAAAACGAGCTAAAAAAGGAAAAAATGTTTCCCAGATGTATTATGCGAAACAAGGTATCATTACTCCCGAAATGGAGTATGTAGCTATACGCGAAAATCAAAAACTTCAAGAAGTAAAACGCCTTTCGAAACAACACCCCGGGCAAGATTTTGGAGCAAGTATTCCAGAGATAATTACTCCAGAATTTGTGAGAGAAGAAGTTGCCAGAGGAAGAGCAGTGATTCCATCAAACATCAATCACCCAGAAAGTGAACCGATGATATTAGGGAGGAATTTTTTGGTAAAAATAAATGCAAATATTGGTAATTCTGCTACAACATCAAGTATCGAAGAAGAAGTGGAAAAGGCAGTGTGGGCATGCCGCTGGGGAGCAGATAATATTATGGATCTTTCTACAGGAAAAAACATACACGAAACCAGAGAATGGATTATTCGTAACTCACCTGTACCGATAGGAACTGTACCTATTTATCAGGCATTAGAAAAAGTGAATGGCAAAGCCGAAGATTTAACGTGGGAGATCTTTAAGGATACATTGATCGAGCAAGCAGAACAGGGAGTAGATTATTTTACTATTCACGCAGGAGTACGTCTGGCATATGTTCCGATGACAGCAAAACGTATCACTGGTATCGTTTCTAGAGGAGGATCTATTATGGCAAAATGGTGTCTTGCACATCATCAAGAGAGCTTTTTGTATACGCATTTTGAAGAAATATGCGAGATCATGAAAGCCTATGATGTAGCATTTTCACTAGGTGATGGATTACGTCCAGGTTGTATTGCAGATGCTAATGATGAAGCACAGTTTGCAGAATTAGAAACTCTGGGAGAGTTAACAAAAATTGCATGGAAACATGATGTGCAAACTTTTATTGAAGGGCCAGGACATGTCCCAATGCATATGATCAAAGCAAATATGGATAAGCAGTTAGAAGCTTGTGGAGAAGCGCCTTTTTATACCTTAGGGCCTTTGACTACTGATATCGCCCCTGGTTATGATCATATCACTTCGGGAATTGGAGCCGCCATGATTGGTTGGTATGGGACAGCAATGTTGTGTTATGTGACCCCAAAAGAACATTTGGGATTACCCAATAAGGAAGATGTACGTACAGGAGTGATTACCTATAAATTGGCAGCGCATGCCGCAGATTTAGCAAAAGGACACCCGGGAGCACAACATCGGGATGATGCTTTAAGTAAGGCACGTTTTGAGTTTCGATGGGAAGATCAATTCAATTTATCTCTGGATCCAGAACTAGCAAGAGAATATCACGACGAAACACTACCGGCAGAAGGTGCGAAAATTGCTCATTTCTGTAGTATGTGTGGTCCAAAATTCTGTTCGATGAAAATATCTCAGGAGGTACGTGATTATGCTGCAAAAAAAGAAATTGATGACCGAAAAGCACTCGAAGCAGGAATGCAGGAAAAAGCAGAAGAGTTTAAAGAAAAAGGAAGCGAAGTATATTTGTAGATTATAGTAATCAAGACATCAGGTTTCCATAATTTACTGATACCCGATATTTGAGCGCCGAAACCTAATATATAAAACCTATGTTAATCATATTAACCTCAGAACGAGAATTAGAGAACGAAGCAGGTAAAATCAATAAACTTTTCGATAATGGTCTGGAGATATTGCATTTTCGCAAACCAACATTAGATGTAGAAGGATATAGAACTTTGCTCAACCAAATTGACACAAAATACCATAGCCGTACTATGGTACATCAATTTCATGAGTTATGCGAAGAATTTAATTTGAGAGGAACTCATATTCAGGAACAACCACGGTTAGACTTGGGAGAAAAGTTAGAAGAATATGTTAATGATTATAAAACGAAAGGTTTTAAAATAAGCAGCTCTTTTCATTCTAAAGAGGATATTAAAAACTGTCTTGTTGATTTTGAATATGTTTTGTTGAGCCCCGTTTTTGGTTCAATTTCTAAAGCGGGATATAAAGGAAAAGGATTTGATGTCAATGATCTAGATGAATTTGTTATAGGAATGGGCGGAATTAATGAAAACACATTGCAAGCAACATTCGATCTAGGGTATAGAGGAGTCGGTGTTTTAGGCGGGATATGGAATACAGAAGATTCATTAAAAAGTTTCAAAATAATTTATGATAAACTTAAAACGATACAAATTACTTAAAGTTGATTCTTAATAAGAATGGTAAAAAGACCATATATACTTACTATTGCAGGTTTTGACCCGTCAAACGGAGCTGGACTTACTGCAGATATTAAAACGATTGAAGCATTAAAAGGCTATGGTTTGTCTGTTTGTACTGCAAATACTATCCAGAATGATGTTGAATTCAAAACATGTTACTGGACGGATATTGATGTGATAAAAAGTCAAGTAGAAATACTATTTGATCGTTTTGCAATAGCGTATGTAAAAATAGGAATCGTTCAGAGTTGGAAAATACTTAATACAATTATCGATGTTTTATTAGAAAAAAATAATGCCATTAAAATTGTTTTAGACCCGGTATTAAAGTCTAGTTCAGATTTTGATTTTCATTCTTCTAACGGCAATTCAGATGATCAGGATAATATCGAGAAACAGTTTGAGGCTATATTAGGTAAAATCTATCTTTTGACACCAAATTATGATGAAATAGAGAAGTTGTACTCAAGTAAAACTATCGAAGAAACAATTGCCGATATCTCTAGTAAAACTAATCTTTTTCTAAAAGGAGGGCATAGAAAAGAAGCAGTTGGAAAAGATGAACTATTCACTACAAGTGGAAAGAATTTTATGTTTAATCCCAAAAGGCAAAATGTATCGGAAAAACACGGAAGCGGTTGCGTACTTTCTTCTGCTATTACTACATATTTGGCATTAGGATTTCCATTAATAAAAGCTTGTTATAGAGGAAAAAGATATACCGAAAAAGTACTGAATTCTAATGGTAGTTTGCTAGGGTATCATAGAATTTAATAATAAAGATTATGAAAGAAGTAGGTTTACAATATATTTCACAAGGCAAAACTCCAGAGGAACATCTTAAAAATATGGAGAATGCTTGCAAAGCTGGTTGCAAATGGATACAACTACGCCTTAAAGAGGTTGATATGGCTACATATTTAAATACAGCGTTGCAATGTAGAAATATCTGTGATCAATATGATACAATTATGATTATCAATGATAATGTAAGTGTGGCAAAAGCTGTTCTGGCCGATGGCATACATTTGGGATTAAATGATATGAATCCTCGGGAGGCACGAAAAATTCTGGGAGATAATTTTATTATTGGCGGTACTGCAAATACTATAGAAAACTGCTTACAACATATTAAAGATGGTGTAGATTATATAGGTCTTGGGCCTTATAAACATACAATAACCAAGAAGAAACTAAGTCCAGTATTAGGGATTGATGGTTACACAAGTATTCTTACCAAATTGAAAAATCAAAATTTAGAATTACCCATAATTGCGATTGGAGGAATTATAGAGAAGGATGTTGCAACACTTATGGAGACAGGAGTTTCAGGAATTGCCATTTCGGGAGAATTGACAAACCAGGTGAATCTGGAGAAAAAAATAGAAACTATAAAAAAGCTAATGGTTCAAAAGCTATTGACCAATCGTTAAGAAATGGAAAAATTAAAAATTGCAGATAAAGAATTTTCATCTCGTCTATTTACAGGAACGGGAAAGTTTAGTTCTTCTCGATTAATGAAAGAAGCGCTACTTGCTTCAGAAAGTGAGCTGGTAACGGTAGCATTAAAACGGGTTGATGTTAATGATGAAAATGATGATATATTAAAACATTTGGATCATCCGCGAATTAATTTACTCCCTAATACATCTGGAGTTCGGGATGCTAAAGAAGCAATCTTTGCTGCTCAATTGGCAAGAGAAGCACTAGGGACCAATTGGATAAAATTAGAAATTCATCCGGATCCAAAATATTTATTACCAGATCCTATTGAAACCTTAAAAGCAGCTTCAGAGTTGGTGAAACAAGGGTTTGTGGTCATGCCTTATATTCACGCAGATCCTGTTTTATGTAAACGATTAGAAGAAGTAGGAGCACAATGTGTGATGCCACTAGGTGCACCTATAGGAAGTAACAAAGGCTTAAAGACATTAGAATTTTTAGAAATTATAATAGACCAAAGTAATGTCCCTGTTATTGTAGATGCTGGTATCGGGAGTCCGTCACATGCAGCACAGGCGATGGAGATTGGCGCAGATGCTGTATTGGTAAATACGGCTATTGCAGTATCACAGCAACCAATAACGATGGCAAAAGCATTTAAAATGGCCGTAGAGGCAGGCCATATGGCGTATAATTCAAAATTAGCCCCTATTAGACAGCATGCAGAGGCGAGTAGCCCGTTAACGAGTTTTTTAAATGAATAGTTTCAAAGATTTATTCGAGCAATATGATTGGGATGAAACACTTTCCAGTATTTTTTCTAAGACAGAAGCAGATGTTACGAATGCTCTTGCCAAATCCAAAAGAGATCTCGAAGATTTTAAAGCGCTAATTTCTCCCGCTGCAAAACCATATTTAGAATATATGGCGCAAATAAGTAGCTATACTACCAAAAAACGTTTTGGCAACACCATCCAGATGTATACTCCAATGTATCTGAGTAATGAATGTCAAAATATATGTACGTATTGTGGGTTTAGTATGACTAATAAAATTCCGAGAAGAACATTAACCGATAAGGAGATTCTAGAGGAGGTAGATTTCTTGAAATCAAAAGGGTATGATCATATCCTTCTGGTTACCGGTGAAGCAAATAAAAAAGTAGGAGTAGATTATGTTAATAATGCAATACAACTCATACAATCAAAGTTTGCCAATATTACTATAGAAATACAACCATTAGATCAGTCTGATTATGAATTATTGATCAAGAATGGTTTGTATGCAGTATTAGTGTACCAGGAAACATATCATAAAGAAGAGTATAAAAAACATCATCCAAAAGGAAGGAAATCTAATTTCGATTATCGATTAAAAACACCGGATCGATTAGGTAAAGCAGGAATTCATAAAATAGGATTAGGAGCTCTTTTTGGTTTAGAAGATTGGAGGGCAGATAGCTTTTTTACAGCGTTACATCTTAACTACTTGCAAAAAACGTATTGGAAAACAAAATATTCGATATCCTTTCCGAGACTAAGGCCATACAGTGGCGGACTAGAACCAAAAGTAGAAATGACAGATTCAGATTTGGTGCAATTGATATGTGCTTTTCGATTGTTAGATGAAGATGTAGAATTGTCTATGTCTACCCGAGAGAGTGAAGTATTTAGAGAGCATATTGTAAATCTCGGAATCACTTCTATAAGTGCTGAATCTAAAACTAATCCGGGTGGTTATGTTGTAGAGCCGCAATCTTTAGAACAGTTCGAAATTTCGGATGAACGTTCTACAGGAGATATAGTGAAAATGCTTAAAAATAAAGGGTTAGAAGTAGTTTGGAAAGATTGGGCTTATAATTGGAAATAAATTGTAATATATTTAAGGGCTAAAAAAACACACTATTGTGAACATGGGATGCATAATTTTATTTTTATGAGTAAGATAATTACTGTAATTTCTTTTCTTTTCTTTTGGAGCCATTCAAACTATGCTCAGCAAGAACAGGATACAGAAACGATAAAGTATACAAACCCAATACTGGTGGAGTTAAAGCCTGATATACCAGTAATGCTTACAGATTCTTTGTCTATTCTATTGACGGGTTTTTCTCATAAACGTCCGCCATATCCTGGTGCTAGTGGTCCAACAAAAACATCTGTTCAGCTATCGCTTTCTAAAGGGAATAGTTGTGGAAAAATAGAGGTTTGCAGGTATGGTTTACAAGGAAAAACAGAATATACATATGCACCTTCATTATGGAACGAGTATGAATTTAAGTTAAAGGATTTTGATTTTCTACTGTCTTTTAAAGTTATGATTTCAAAAAAAGAAGATACAGATTAAAAATATGCTGGTTTTTTTTCTTTTTATAATTAGTTAGAGATAAATAACGTATTTCCTTCTCTTCGCACACTATATCGTCTTAATCCAAATTGACCATCTCCAGAGGTTTGTTGTCCTGTAACAATATTGTAACTGTTTCCATCATCACAATTGCAAGTTGAGGTAATCCCATCTATTGTCTGGGCAGAACAAGAACTAGGAGAATGATTAGGATCGCTAAGCTCAAAAGCAGAATACTGTGTGTTATCAATATTATAAATGATGACTCCTTTAATACTTCCATTTTCTGAGATATCTACAAAATGATTACTCGGGAATTTAAGCTTGTTAAATTGAGGTAAATTAAGATTGATTTGATAATTAACACTCGAAGGAGGTAGAAATTGATTATTGTCTCCATTATCATCACTACTACATGATAAAATTAAAAGAACACTTGCTAAAAATAAAGTCTTTTTCATAACACTAATATTGTATTGGCAAATTACGTAAATTTGTAGTCTTCAGTAAAATTTTTGTTATCTTTGAATAACAAATCCCATTCTTATGGGATTTTTTGTATTTATATAAACGATGAAGTTATGAGCAAAGTATCTTATTATACTGCAGAGGGGCTTAAAAAACTAAGAGACGAACTAGGTCAACTTAAGGATGTAGAGCGCCCAAAAGCTTCTCAGGCAATAGCTGAAGCGCGTGATAAAGGGGATTTAAGTGAAAATGCCGAGTATGATGCCGCAAAAGAAGCACAGGGATTATTAGAGATGAGAATTTCTAAATTGGAAGAAACTCTTTCAAATGCACGTTTAATTGACGAATCTCAATTAGACACATCTAAAGCCCTTATACATTCTACTGTAAAGATCAAAAATCAAACTAATGGTGCCGAAATGACCTATAAATTGGTAGCACAAAGTGAAGCAGATCTTAAAACAGGAAAAATATCTGTAGATTCTCCTATCGGAAAAGGGCTCTTAGGGAAAAGTGTTGGCGAAATAGCCGAAATACAGGTCCCTAACGGGATTATGAAGTTTGATGTTGTAGAGATTTCAAGAGAATAAAAGAAGTAATTTTTTAGATTTTATTACAAGCCTTTTTTAATTTTTTAAAAAAGGCTTTTTTATGGTTTTGACTTACAGATAAATAAACTATATTTCCAAAACCGTAACCCAACTAAAATTTAATTAATGTCTACCCTATTTACTAAAATTGTAAATGGCGAAATTCCATCGTATAAAGTGGCCGAAGATGAGAATTATTACGCCTTTTTGGATATTAGTCCAAATGCAAAAGGACATACACTTTGTATTCCTAAAAAAGAAGAAGATAAAATCTTTGATCTGGCCGAAGACGAATATCTGGAGTTAATGCGCTTTTCTCGTAAAGTAGCTAAAGCTATAGAAAAAACAGTCTCTTGTAAACGTGTTGGTATTGCCGTTGTAGGTTTAGAAGTACCACATGTACACGTGCATTTAATTCCGTTAAATGAAATGAAAGAAATGACTTTTCAGCATAAAATTTCTATGACAGAGTCTGATTTTAAAGCACTGGCAAAAGAGATTCATTCGAATTTATAAAGACATATGCAAGAATCTGATTTTAAATTATCTCTACAACTTCGTATTGATTGGAGTGAGATGGATACCTATCAGCATGTGAACAATGTAAATTTCATGAAATATATGCAAAGTGCACGTGTTCAATTTTGGGAAGTAACAGGTTTGGCAAAATTATATGCCGAAACTAAAAAAGGACCAATGCTGGTTTCTACCCGGTGTGATTTTAAAAACCCTTTGTTTTTTCCAGGAAATGTAGTAATTAAAACTAGAGTCGAATTTATTAAAAACTCTAGTTTTGGATTATATCATCAATTGTATAATGATGAGGGTGTACTTTGTGCAGAAGGTCACGATGTAGCAGTTTGTTTTGATTTTAATACAGATAAAACCTTTCTGGTTACAGATGAATTACGAGAGGTTATGAAACAATATTAGATTCCTAAAAGATCAGGTCTGTAAAGGTAGGTATACAGAAAAGCTGCTATAGCTATCGCAAGAAGTATTAGAATATAAAACAATTTGGTAAAATGTAATGATCCAGATTGACGAGTGATTGTTTTTTTATGATAATCATAGACTCTCTCTATATCTGTGGTCCACTGTCCTGGAAAAATTTGATTTTCACATTTGTTACAATTAATACTTTCGACAATATTACTTTTGGTTTTTACCAGAAATTTTGATTTTAGTCTTTGCTGTTTGAAAGAAAGTATCATACCATCAGTAGAGTAACATTCTGGACAATTATTGTTAAGAGTTGTTTCTTTTAAAATAATATACTCAGTTTTCACTTTGTTTTAGATTTGGTGTTAAATAGGTATTCTATAACGTTGCGAAAAAAATATTGTTATACCCTTTTAGGAAAATTTAAGATTAAGAAGTAACTCCAGATTTGCGAAGTGTGATTTGAAAAGTAGTGCCTTTACCAATATCGGATCTAAGAACTTTAATTTTTCCTAAGTGATATTCTTCTATAATTCTCTTTGATAAGGATAGACCTAAACCCCATCCTCTACTCTTAGATGTATACCCGGGCTCAAAAATTTTAGTAAACTTACTTTTAGGAATACCCTTGCCAGTATCTTTAATTCGTATAAATACCCGTTTTGCATCATCTATAAGGTCAATTTCGAGGTCCCCTTTTCCTCGCACCGCATCAATAGCATTTTTTACGAGATTTTCGATTGTCCAGCTATATAATTGGGAGTTTAATGATACTTGAATAGGTTTATCGGGTAAATTAAGCGAAAAATTAATGAGTTTAGAGCTTCTGGATTGAAGATATGTATAAGCGTTTCGGGTTTCTTCTACAATATCAACGTCTTCAAGATTGGGAATAGATCCAATTTTAGAAAAACGTTCTGTAATTATCTTTAATCGTTCAATATCTTTTTCTATTTCTACGATATATTCTGGGTTTACATTTTCGGTTTTAAGGATTTCGTTCCAACCTACTAACGAGGATAATGGTGTGCCGATTTGGTGAGCAGTCTCTTTAGCCATACCTGCCCATAGTTTATTTTGTTCACTAGCTTTAGAAGTAGTAAAAAAGAAATAAATTACTCCAATTAGCAAAAATATAATGATGGCAATGGTCATTGGGTAATATTTCAGTTTATTTAAAATATCCGAATTTCCATAATAAATATATTGAACGGTATCTTTAAGATCGAGTTCTATTGGATCATTTTCTGATTTTAACGTTTTTAAAAATGATTTAAGCTTATCTTCATCTGTTACTTCATTTTTAGATAAATTTTTAAAATAACTTGGATCAGGTTTTCCTAAAGAATCTCTAATAAAATCACCTTTAGAATCTGTAATGATGATAGGAATAGATTTGTTTGTCGTATTTATGACAATAGATAACTCGAGGTAGTCATCGGATTGTTCGCTATCTAATGCTTTCTGGGATTGCACCCATATTTCAACTTTAGTTCGTTCATCATCCTTAAGACGTTGCATGAATAACGATGTATTCCATAAAACGAGACCGGTTATTACTAAAACAGCTATAATGATGAAATAGCTCGAAAAATTACGCTCATCAGAAAAATTCATACAGACTAGTTAACTAAATCCTAAATATAAACGTTTTAAAACGATTTTATTGTTTATAAAACAGATTCTAAAACCTGTTCATTTAATGATTCTAAAACCAAACTTTGGTTATATTTGCTCAATATAAAACAAATTATGATTACAATTGATCCATCACAGGTTACTACTGGAAAATTACATGGTTTAATTCTTGGAGCAATTGGTCCCAGACCTATAGCTTTTGCTAGTACGATGGATATAAATGGCAATGCTAATTTATCTCCGTTTAGTTTTTTTAATGTATTTAGCGCGAATCCACCGATTCTTATTTTTTCTCCGGCAAGAAGAGTAAGAGATAATACTACAAAACACACATTAGAGAATGCAAAATCTACCAAAGAAGTAGTCATTAATATAGTGAATTATGATATTGTCCAGCAGATGTCATTATCAAGTACAGAGTATCCAGAAGGGGTTAATGAATTTGAAAAGTCCGGGCTTACCATGGTGCCTTCAGAAAAAATCAAAGCGTATCGTGTAGGAGAGTCTCCGGTACAGTTTGAATGCAAGGTTAATCAGGTAGTTCCTATGGGTGATGAAGGAGGAGCTGGTAATCTTATTATTTGCGAAGTAGTTCTTATGCATATTAATGAGAATGTGATGGACGAGGATAATAGAATAGATCAGCATAAGATAGATCAGGTTGCCCGTATGGGGGGTAATTGGTATAGTAGAGCTAATATGGGGATGTTTGAAGTGCCTAAACCATTAAGTTCAATAGGGATTGGTGTAGATGCATTGCCAGAAGAAATAAGAAGCAGTACTGTTTTTACAGGAAACGATTTAGGTAAACTAGGAAATGTAGAAGGAATACCAACAAAAACTGAAGCTTTAGAATTTGTTAATAACCATAATGATATTAAGGGTAAAATTCGGGAGGCTAACCTAATAGAAATTCATAAATTTGCAAAGCAGTATCTTGATCAGGACGATATAGATACAGCATGGAACATTTTAGCAGCAAAATAATAATTCAATAAGATGGAAGTACAAGGTAAAGTAAAGATGATCGGTGAGACTCAAACCTTTGGAAGCAATGGTTTTAGAAAGAGAGAAGTTGTAGTTACTACTGAAGAGCAATACCCACAACATATCATGGTAGAGTTTGTTCAGGATAAATGTGACTTATTAAACCCTTTTCAAGTAGGTCAGGATGTAAAAATAAGTATTAATTTACGTGGTCGTGAGTGGGTAAATCCACAAGGAGAAACTAAGTATTTTAATTCTATTCAGGGATGGAGAATTGAGAGTTTGCAACCTGCAGCTCAGAATGCTTCTGCTCCTCCAACTCCACCAGTAGATGCCTTTGAGCCTGCAAAAGATTTTTCTGAAGAAGAACATGATGATTTACCGTTCTAAATAGGTTTTTTAGTACAGTATTTTAATAAAAAGAAAAAAGTCCGATATAAATAATATCGGACTTTTCATTATTGTGGTTTTAGGTTAACCTTTTAATAAAACTCAAAAAAGCAATGATGAACAAAATTTATCTTAAAAGGTCCTAACAAATATTGCGATTTTTTTGGTCAATTCAAACAACTGATTGATATTTAACGTTGTATAAAGATTTATAAATATATTTTGTACATTTTAACAGATACAATACAATTTCCGTCAGTAACTCTTGCCGATACTAATGGTCTTTTGGCTATAGGAGGAGATCTTTCGGTTGATAGATTACTGGAGGCATACCATAACGGAATTTTTCCCTGGTATGATAAGGATCAACCTATTCTATGGTATAGTCCTGATCCAAGAATGGTGCTTTTTCCTTCAGAACTTAGAGTAAGTAAAAGTATGCGTCAACTTATCAGAAAAAATAAGTTTGAAGTAACATTTAATAAAGCTTTTGAAAGTGTTGTACAACACTGTGCAACAATCAAGCGTCCAGAACAAGAAGGTACCTGGATCACAGACGATATGCAAAAGGCATATAAAAAACTTCACGAGCTAGGATATGCTATCTCTGTTGAGGTTTGGCAAGAATCAGTTTTGGTAGGTGGGTTGTATGGGATTTTGTTAAGAGAGAAAAAAGTGTTTTGTGGTGAGAGTATGTTTTCTAAAGCTAGTAATGCTTCTAAATATGGTTTTATTACTTTGGTAGAGTGGTTAATAGCAAAAGAAATACAGTTGATCGATTGCCAGGTGTATACTGATCATTTGGCAAGTTTAGGTGCCAGAGAAATTACTAGGGCAGCGTTTATAAAATATTTGAGGTAAGATGAGTTAGAGATTAATTTTTCATCTGATTTCAAAAATAATTTCAAAAAGATTTTTAATAACTTCTTAAAATGTATCATCAATGGTTATTCATAATTTAGGATTAAAAAACTCAATTTTAAATCAATTTATTTTAGAACTAAGAGATGTTACTATACAGAAAGATGCAATGCGTTTTAGGAAAAATATTGAACGAATAGGCGAAATTCTAAGTTACGAATTAAGTAAAACTTTGGATTATGAGATCAAAACAGTTCAAACACCTTTAGGAACTAAGGAAATTTCTGTACCTAAGAATGCGCTTGTGTTATGTTCTATTCTTAGAGCTGGATTGCCATTGCATCAAGGGCTATTAAATTATTTTGATACTGCAGAAAACGGATTTATTTCAGCATATAGGGATCATCAAAATGATGATGATTTTGAAATTGTGGTAAAATACTTGGCTTCGCCTTCTTTGGAAGGTAAAACCTTGATCTTGGCAGATCCAATGTTGGCAACAGGAAAAACCCTGGAGAATACTTTTACTGTGATGAAAAGACATGGTATGCCAGAACAAGTACATATTGTTTCTGTAATTGGATCAGAGCAAGGGATATCATATATTAAAAATGTGTTTCCAGAAAATACTCATCTTTGGATTGCTGCAGTTGATGAAAAACTAAATGATAAGAGCTATATTATTCCTGGCCTCGGTGATGCCGGAGACTTATCTTTTGGGGTAAAACTTTAAATTATTCTTCATAATTTTCGGATAGTTTTTTTAGAACATTAATTGCTTTGTTTTCATCTTTTTTGTCAACAAAAATATGGTCATGATAATAGCCGGCAATTACATTACAACTAATCTTATGTTTTGCTAATTCTGTCGAAAAAATAGCCGTAAGACCTACAGCATCTAGAGAAGAATGGATTTTTAGAGTTATCCATGAGGCAATATATTCATAAGAAAGATTAAGTTGTTCTGCTTTTTTGCGATCAAGTATAATAGTTACTCCTTCCTGTTCTTTAAATTCACCAATACAATCTTCTCTGGGAATATGATCTGTATTTTTTACCGTAGAAAAAACAAACTCACCAGCCTGTAATACAGGAGACATGTTTCTGATTAAAGTAGTTAAATTAGTTTCTCCACTCATTTTTGATGTTTTTAATGTGTCTCTAAACTTCTTTGTATCTAAAACAACCGACTTCGTGATCATTTACCATACCAATAGCCTGCATAAAAGCATAAATAACGGTAGAGCCTACAAACTTAAACCCTCGTTTTTTTAAATCTTTACTTACGATATCAGAAGTTTCTGTAGTAGCTGGGCAATCTTTATAATGAGGCCAATTGTTCTGAACCTGTTTCCCATTTACAAAGCTCCAGATATATTCATTAAAACTACCAAACTCTTCTTGGATTTTGATAAAATTCTGAGCATTAGTTATTGCAGAATTTACTTTTAGTTTATTGCGAATGATTCCGGCATTTTGTAATAATTCTTCTTTCTTTGTGTCGTTATATTTAGCGACGATTTTATAATCAAAATTATCAAAAGCTACCTTAAAATTTTCTCGTTTTCGTAAAATGGTAATCCAGCTCAATCCAGCTTGAAAAGTTTCAAGAATTAAAAATTCGAATAAAAGTCGTTCGTCGTGTAATGGTACTCCCCACTCAGTATCATGATAGGCTTCATATAATGGATCGCCAATACACCAACCACATCTGTGTTTTTGCATAGTATATACTTAGTATGTTTTATAGATCAAATTTCTAAAATACTGTTTATTTTAAAAAGAAATCGAACAATCAGGCAGTAGTTTTTTAATTTTTTCTTTTTCTAGATCAGATAAATTATTACCAGATAGATGAATGATTTTTAATTTTTTTAAATCTTTTATAGACTCTGGTAAAGAAGAGAGTTTATTGCTATCCAAATAGAGTTGTTTTAAGTTTTTAAGCTTGTATAGGGACTCTGGTAGACTTGCAATACTATTATAGGATAAAGAAAGGGTTTCCAGTTTTTTTAGTTTCTCAAAGGATTTTGGTAATTTCTTAAGTTGATTGCTTATGAGATATAGTTTTTGCAAATTTTTAAGCTCTCCTATTGATTCTGGGAGCTCTGTTAATTCACTATCTGAAAGATACAGGATGTCAACATTTTTTTTGTTTTCTAAGGCCTTCTTCAAGGAATAGTAACTGTTTTCAAAATTAATTTCACAATTTGGTAATAGTTGTTTGCTTGTTTCTTTTTCTGCTTTAGAAAGTCTATTACCAGATAGGTTGAGGTCTTTTAAATTGGTAAGATTCTGAAAGGATTTTGGGAGCTTACTTATTTTATTAGCATTTAAATACAGAAGTTTTAATTTTGAAAGGTTTCCGAAGGTTTCAGGAATACGATCCAACTTATTTTCTTTACAAATCAACCATTCCAGATTGTTTAGATTTCCGAAAGATTCTGGCAATTCATCAATCTGATTGTCTGATAGGTTTAATGCTTCTATGTTTTTTAGATTCCCAAATGTAAGAGGCAATTCAGAAAGTCGATTTCCTTCTATAAGAAGTTCTTGTAAGCTGGTAAGGTTACCAAAAGTATTAGATAGCTCGATAAGCTGATTCTGTCTCAGGTCTAATTTTTTTAGATTTGTAAGATTACCAAAGGATTCGGGCAAGACCTTGATCTGGTTATTTTTTAGAAATAACCATCCTAGTTTTTTTAAATTCCCAATAGATTCAGGTAGTGTGAGAATCAGATTTTCAGATAAAAGTAAAACCTCTATATTTTGTAAATCACTAAGAGACGCAGGTAGGTCGACAAGCTTGTTCTTTTTTATGTTAAGTGTTCTTAGTTTTTTTAGATTTGAAATAGATTCAGGTAATTGACTTATTTCATTCCCTTCTAGGTTGAGGTAGTGTAGCTGTTTTAATTGTATTACAGACACCGGTAGTTTTGTGAGCTTGGTATGACTAAGGTCTAACTTGTATACCTGATCTTTATTGGTCAATGCCTCTTGCAATGAGTTGTAAATTTTATTTTCCTGACCAATAGCAGTTATATACCCTATTAATAGTATAATTATAGTAAATAATTTTTTCATGTATTTAAAATTTTCTATCGAAAACCCCTTGAAATGATGCTATAAGTCTGTAGTGTGTAAAGTGTATAATGTCCCTCTTGTAAAGTTATTATTTAAATTCCTGACTGTTAGCTTCAAAACCATTTTTTTTGTCTTTATATCAAAGATTTATTAGAAATTGAATACAAAGATTGAAATCTAATCGCACGTAGAGTACACTATTAACAGTAAAAACAAACTCACTGTTTTCAGGGTGTATATAATATTTGTAAGTTTTAAGGATAACTATCGTCCTATGTATAAGAAACCTTTAAGAATTGACAATTATAAGGTTTTGATATAAAAAGATGATTTTTTAGACATTATCCGATAATGTAATAATAAATTAAAATGCTCATAAGCTTGATATTAGAAGCTAAACATTTTAGACATTAAATATATTGTTTTACCTATTTTTGAAACCCATAATTATGGAACAACCTACTACTATGACGATACCCGAATTAATAACTCAAGGAATTGATAATTCATACACATACCAGGAATATAAGAGTCTGATTAGTGACTTGTTAACCGAAGATAAATCTACGGGTCACGAACAATCTGAAGCATTAACAAATTATAGTATGCTTAATGACCGTAGAATGAAACGATGGGATAAGACCTTGAAAATAGACGAATCAATTACCGCTTCATTTTCTAATGCCAATCTAAATGTAACCTGGGTAGTATTAACGGAAGGATGGTGCGGGGATGCTGCACATGTATTACCTGTGTTGAATAAACTTGCAGAATTAAATGAGGGGATAGATTTAAAAATCATCTCTAGAGATGATCACGATGAATTGATGAATAATTTTTTGACTAACGGAGGAAAATCAATACCTAAATTAATTGTATATGATAATCAAAGCAAAGAGGTGCTGAATTCTTGGGGTCCAAGACCTTCTGTGGCAACACAAATGGTAAATGATTATAAGGAACAGCACGGTAGCTTAGATCCAGAATTTAAACAGGATTTACAAGTTTGGTATAACAAGGATAAAGGCACAAATATTGCCGAAGATGCATTAAAACTACTGTAGTTTAAGATCCATAATTAAAATAATATGTAATAGTGCCTTCTTGTTCTTCTATATCAGAACGAGAGAATAAAGCCTTTCTGGCATAATCCATTGCATTGTCAAAAAGACATTCGTTTCGAGTAGTAGAATTTCTCTTGTCAACTTTGGTGTTAACTACATATCCATTTTTATTAACTTCGATTTTTACGACTACTTTACCGCTTCCGTTACATGTGTATACAGGATTAGGTAGATCTATAGATTTTCTGTTTTTTAAGCTATAAGTAAGAGAGCTATTTCTATTGTTAGTTTCTTTACCTTCTGGTTCTGGTTTTTCCTTTTTTTCATTTTCATTTTTCTCTTCTTCATCAATAGGAACTTCACCTTCTGTAGGTGTAGCTTCTTCACCTTCTTCGGAAGCAGCTTCGGTTTCTGTTAATGATTTCATTCGTTGTTCAAACTCTTCAGGATCTTCAAAGTCTTCATTAAAGGCCGAATGTGTTCTTTTGGCAGCAATTAATTGTCGATCTTCCTGAGCGATTAATTCTTCTTCAGGTTGTTCTTCTTCGGCAAGAAACTCTTCAGGGATTTCCATTAGGATTTCAGATTGTTCTTTTTGCTTGTTTATCATATTGATATTGTAAAGGCTTAGAACAACGATCCCCATCAACATTGATGTGATAATCAGAGCTTTATGTTTTTCTACAAATTCCATAGGTATCTATAACTGCTTTTATTCTACAATATTTTATGTAGTCTCAATTTTTGGGTGTAACTGTTTTTCAAAAGATTCAATTGTAGTAGCATCTTCAACCGAAAATGATCCTATTTTAGTCCTTCTTAAAACAGTTAAGTGAGCCCCACTATTTAATGCTTTTCCAAAATCATGTGCTAGTGATCTAATATATGTCCCTTTGCTGCATACAACTCTAAAATCTACTTCTGGTAATTTGATTTTGGTGATTTCAAATTCATTTATAGTAATTTTTCGAGAGTTAATTTCTACAGTTTCTCCTTCACGGGCATATTCATATAATCGTTTACCGTCTTTTTTTAAAGCCGAAAAAATAGGAGGATACTGATCTATTTCTCCAATAAAAAGAGGTGTTGTTTCGTGTATAGTTTTTTCAGAAATATGGTCTATAGGAAAGGTCTTATCAATCTCGGTTTCCAGATCATACGAGGGTGTTGTTGCTCCAAGCAATATTGTCCCAGTGTATTCTTTGGCTTGTCCTTGAAATTCCTGTATGCGCTTAGTAAATTTTCCTGTGCAGATAAGAAGTAATCCTGTGGCAAGAGGATCAAGTGTTCCTGCGTGACCTACTTTAATTTTTTTGATACCAAAATTCTTCCGGATAAGCCAACGAAGTTTATTTACAACTTGGAAAGATGTCCATTGCAACGGTTTATCGATCAAAAGGATTTGACCGTCTTTATAATTTTGTTCGGTTAGCATTATAGATGGGGGCTATTTAATAAAACCAAAACTGATGGCTAATAAGCCAACAAGAATACAATATACGGCAAAATAAGTTAACTTACTCTTTTTTACCAAGGAAATCATCCATGTACATGCAAAAAGCCCCGAGACAAATGCAGCCAGAAAGCCAAGAGCTAATGGGACACTGTTTTCTGATGAAAAAGTAAGATCGCCACCAAGTATATCTTTAGCAATTTTCCCTATAATCAACGGAACAACCATTAAGAAAGAAAAACGAGCGGCTTTGGTTTTGTCATTTCCTAACAATACCGATGTAGATATTGTTGCACCACTTCTTGAAATCCCCGGGAGCATTGCAATTGCCTGTGCAATACCAATTACAAATGCATTTGAATTGCTTACTGATTTTCGGGTGCTTTTAGCCTTATCTGCAAACCATAATAGTGCAGCTGTAATGAGTAGCATAAAGCCAACAAACATAATATTGCTTCCAAAAAGTTTTTCTAATTGTTCTTCAAAAAATAAACCTACTAAAACAGCAGGAATCATAGAAATGATGATTTTAAAAGAAAAGAGGGTTTCTTGGTTTTTTTTGAATTTCAATACTCCTTTTATAATCTCTAATATATCTTTTCTAAAGACTACTATGGTACTAAGTGCAGTTGCAAAATGTAACACTACGGTAAAAAGTAAAGATTCTTCTGGTACACTTTGATCGCCTAAAATAGCTTTGCCAAGTTCGAGATGTCCACTAGAAGAAACAGGTAAGAATTCGGTAAGCCCTTGTATTATGCCTAGAATAATTGCATCAATGATTTCCATAGAGAATTTTGGGATTTCTTAAATTTGACGCAAAGATATAACTACCGGAAAATAAAATGTCAAATTACTGTTTTTTCTTCTTATCAGGATTTAGAAGAATAGCATATACTTCGATACCAAAACCAATTAAAACAATAGTTGGTGCTAATCGAATCCTTCTAAAATTATAAATATCAGGATTAAAAACATTAGGATCATCGCTTCCTCCTCCTGCCATGAGAATAAAGCCAAGAGCAATTACTGCTATTCCTATGGCCATAACGATATAGTTTTTCTTTCCAAAAACAAAATCAGGTTTTGGAGGTGTATTTTTATTGGATTGTTTTTTCATGCTCATCGTTATCAATTTCGTTAAATATCACATTATTATCAATCATTAATTTTGATATATGTCCCATATTTTTATCACGGGTAAATATAGTCCATCTTTCTATACCATACAAAGTAACTTTTTTATTAAGAATATCAGAGCGCAATTGTTCTAGTGTTAGTTGATATTGCAATCCACGATTAATATAGTAGTGATGCTCATCATTCTTAAGAATAATCACGATATCAAATCCTGGTCCTTCTTGTATGTCGGTTACAACTCCTTCGATTTTCATAACATCCTCAGGCTGCACATTGCGTACAGGTCGAAATGTTTGTATCACTGCTATCATAAAAGCAACAAAAAGTACAAAAATGATCGAAAGATATATTTTAGCGATTTTACCCATTAATTCATCTTGATTAGTAGTTTTAACCTAATGCGTTTAGCTGTTGTACCCTATTAGATTTAATTTTCTGCACAGCTACAACTATTGGTTTAATTTAGTTATTTGCGTAGATATATTTAATTAGATTAATAATATAATTCATCAGTTCTTAGATTCAAGAACCGTTGTGTAGCAAAGAATGTACTGATCCAGGTGATGAGCACACCAATCCCAAAAATACCGGCAAATAAAATAATAAGTAAGATTTCATCATCAAGTAATGCCAGTTCTGGGAATGTCTTATTAAGGTAATACAATACAATCCCAACTCCGATTAAAGCTACAATTGCTCCTATCATTCCTAATCGCACGCTTTTCCATACAAAAGGCTTGCGAATAAATTTCTTTGTAGCACCTACCATTTGCATAGTCTTAATAATAAATCTTTTAGAATATACCGATAAACGGATAGAACTATTAATTAGTAATACAGCAATAAAAGTAAAAATACCACTAATGAGAAGTACCCAAAAACTAATACGCTTTATATTATCGTTTAATAATGAGATCAAAGGTTTGTCGTAGATTACTTCATCCACAAAATCTTTTTTGATGATAGAAGCATTTATTTCTTCAATTTTTGCCTGATCGACAAAATCAGCTTTTAGATAAACATCAATAGAATTTTGAAGCGGATTATATCCTAGAAAATCCATGAAATTCTCTCCTATGTCCTTACTATGCTCTTCGGCAGCTTCATCCTTAGAAATAAAAGTAGTTGATTTAGTATATTCTGCCAGAGCCAGAGTTTTTTCCAGTTGCTTGATTTCAACATCTTTGGCGGTATCTTTTAAGTAAATTGTAAGTGCAATTTTTTCTTTAAAATGATCCGCTACTTTTTTAGTATTTAATACTAATAAGCCTAATAAGCCCAATAAAAATAATACCAAAGAAATACTAATAACAACAGAAAAATAAGAGGAGATTAGTCGTCGTTTTTGGTATTTTTCAAAAGATGAGCTCATAAATAAATTGATTTGTGCGTAAAAATAATAAAGTTAGTGAGATTTTTTATTCTAAAATGCACCTCATTTTAGAATAAATTACTCGAATTAACCCCGTTGCAGAACGGGATCTGTTTTTATTATATGGTTTGATTGCATTTGATTTACATATGAATAACGTATACTTTGCTACAACCTTGCTTAAATCCATTTTATTATATTAAAATAAGTTTTAAAGATTCAGCACTGAATTCCGGTTGCTTTTTTATTGTAAGCATAAGGTATTGAAACTTGTGATTAAGTTGCAAGAGAGGCCTTAGTGATTATGAAAAGATGTTTAAGATTACTTTGTGTTTTGTTGATACCAGTATTATGACCTTTGCTATAAAGAGTAAATGTATTAGTTACTGAAATTTACATTTTTTAACACTTCAGTGTTAAAATTTATATTTTTTATTTACGGATTTAAATCAACACTACTACGGTTAAACAACAATGTAAAGTTCATCGAGATTTATTTTAATTTGTAAATTATTAAATAAGTATAGTTTACACTTTTTTTTCTTCATATCTATTTCATTTTAGCAAATAAAAAAAATGTTAAATACGAATTGTGATCAATGTCTTAATGCTTTGATTGTCATAGGATAAAATAATTACCTGTATTATATTTGCCGCCAGAATTTAAATAAGATCATGTGTACAATCATATGATATAGAAAGTAATACTAGTTCTCTTTTGAATTTAAATTCTTAAAAGAGGTAAAAGTTTTTAAGCAGTAGATTACATGTTCAGAATTCATTTTGTAGAGGTATTTTAAAACAAAAAAAGCAATGTTTTTTATCCGTAATGGTTTTTAGAATATGCATAATGACTTATTGTGCATAGCACAAAAAGGCGATTAAACTACTGATTAAACTAAATGATTTAAAATTTTATTTAATGAAATATACAAATATTACTTTATTGGGGCTTTCTTTGGCAATACTAGTATCTTGCCAAAACGATGATAAATTAGATGATCAGGCCGTTACAAAACTAGAATCAAAAGCTCAGTATCTCTATGAGGATATTCCTGATGGTGTTAGCAATTTGGTTATAAAAGAACAAGGTGATAAAAGCAAATCTGCAAAAAGCTTAGTAGAAGAAAATTGTGTTACAAAAGAAGTTTCTTTCAATCAAAGTGATTCAGATTTTTTTCTGTTAGATCCTAATGGTTCTTTGCTTTGGCCGGGTAATCTAATAGCTTCTAGGTCGATACAAGAAGGAGCGCCTACATCAATTCCAATTTATGGAGAGAGCCGAAACCCTATAGAGGTAAGGGTAAATGTTTTATCAGGAACATCTGCTTCTACATATAGAAATGTTGATACTCCAACACCAGGAAAAGTACAAGACAACTTAAATGAAATCCTGAATAATTATTATGATAGTAACGCAAGTTTTCCTGCAAGCTTTGAAGTGTCTATAGAGAGAATACATAGCGAAAAACAACTACAATTTGCGCTAAAAGCAGGATATTCTGGACCAAGTATTAATGTGTCAGGACAATTAGGAATTAATTTTAACGAACAAAAAACCAGGTTTGCCGTTACACTTAAGCAACGTTTTTTTACTGCTTCTGTTTCCCCAAAAGAGAATATAATTGGTCAATATGGCTGGTTAAGTAATAGTGTTGCCCCAGAAAGACTTGATCCGTATGTAACCGATTTTAAAGAAGTTGCTGCGGATCAGGCAAACCCATCTTCATATATAGAGTCAGTAACTTATGGAAGGTTATATACCATGATATATGAGTCTAATGAGAGCGCTTTAGAGGTAGAGGCAGCATTGAAATTTGCGTATAAAGGAGTAGGAAATGTCAATGTTGATGTGTCTGCTCGATATAAAGAAATTTTTCAAAACGCCAATGTAAAGGTTAAACAATTAGGAGGTAACCCTGAAGCAGGAATCTCTTCATCTTTGTCGGCACTAGCTAATGATTTAGAAGGGGTTGTAGGATTTTTGGCAAAAGGAGCAAATGTATCTCGTCAAAATCCAGGATACCCAATCTCATACAAAGTAAATTATGTTCATGGAAACAGAACTTTTAATGTAGTTCAAAATATAAATTATACAGTTAAAAACTGTGATCTAGTAAACTATGATAAAATCAGGATAGATCCTATAACAGTTGCTTTGTATAAAGCATCAGATCATGGTACTAGTGGAGCAGAGCTTTTTGGTAGATTATATGTAGAGAAATACGATTCAGAATTAGGACAATGGTACCAGGCGGGTAAAAAACTACGTTGGGGGTATGGTATAGAGCATTCTATAAGAGATTATTATCCTTTAACAGGGAAAAAGGAATTTGCAGTAGGTAAAGTGATAGATTTTGATGTGAAGTCAGCCATTGGCGAACGTTTTAGAGTGGTGTCAGAAGTGGGTGAGTGTGATGCAAGTTGCAATCCATATTATGATACTGCAAGTGAAGGAAGACGTTATGTTATCTATGAGTATAATGCTAATCTCAAAAAATGGGTAGATGTTGATCGTCACAATCCATATGTTCCGGATTATACGATAGGGAAATCTTTTGATCAACAAACGTGGAATGGCGCTTTTTCTACAGTTGAAGGCGCTCCATTTGTTGCGGATTATGCATCTTATATATTAAAATAAGAATTTGTTCATAATGTTTTATTAGCAGTTTGTAAAGGCGTTTAATAGATGTCTAGAATAAGCTGCCATATAAAAAAGAGAGTGTTTGTACAAACACTCTCTTTTTTGTTGTTTTAAACTTTAGTGATGAACTAAGGTTAGGAAAATAAAGAATTCATTAGATTTGAGTTTATATTTTTAAGATCATTAAAATAGCATCATAATATGCATATAGTCATCATAGGAGTTGGTGGAGTCGGTGGGTACTTTGGAGGGAAAATTGCTAATTCTGGTCAGAAAGTAACCTTGGTAGCCAGAGGAAAACATCTCGAAGCTATTAAAAAAAGTGGATTGCAAGTTAAAAGTATCAATGGGGATTTTGTAACTCACCCGTTTTATGCAACAGATCAGATTGATACTGTAGAAAAAGCAGATGTAGTATTGATCTGTACAAAATCCTGGCAGGTTGCAGAGGCAGCAAAATCTATTCAACCTATTTTAAAAGAAAATACTATTGTTATTCCATTACAAAATGGAGCCGATAATGCAGAAAAAGTAGGTTCTGTAGTAGATGCAAAGCATGTTTTGGGAGGATTATGCAAAATCTATAGTAAGATAGAAAGTCCAGGCGTTATTTCTCATTTTGGTCATCAACCCGAAGTTGTTTTTGGCGAATTAGACAAAAGTAAAACAGATCGCCTGGAGATAGTAAAAGAAGTGTTTGATAGAGCAGGCTTTAACAATGTAATTTCTGAAGATATAGATGTAGATATCTGGAGTAAATTTATGTTTATTACTACGGTTAGTGGCATTGGAGCACTTACCCGAGCTACTATTGGAGAAGTATATGAAAATCCAGAGACCTATCGTATTTTAGAACAAACGGCTACCGAAATTTATAAGGTAGGTACTGCTAAAGGAGTTTCATTACCAGAGGATGTTGTATCTCGGATTATGGCTTTTATCGGTAAACAACCCTATGATTCTACTGCTTCTATGCAACGTGATATTATGCAAGGCAGACCTTCAGAATTAGATAATTTTAATGGTTTTATTGTAAAGGAAGGTATCAAACTAGGAGTTCTAACACCTGCAAATACGTTTATATATAGTTGTTTATTACCCATGGAGGCTAAAGCCAGAACTTTATAAAATTAATAAAAGACTTCTAATATTATTACATTTCTTCAAATTAGACACAATAATATTAGTATATACCATATTTTTGCACTTCTCATAAAAATGGTAATACAGAAATAAACGTAATGAGCTACGATTTTAATATTATTGAAGCCAGATGGCAAAAATATTGGGCAGAAAAAAACACTTTTAAAGCTGAAAACAACAGTGATAAACCTAAATATTATGTATTGGATATGTTCCCATATCCATCAGGGGCAGGATTACACGTTGGACACCCGTTGGGGTATATCGCCAGTGATATCTATGCACGCTATAAACGTCATAAAGGATTTAATGTATTACACCCGCAAGGATATGATTCTTTTGGATTACCGGCAGAGCAGTATGCGATCCAGACAGGACAGCATCCTGCGATAACAACCAAAGAAAATATAGCTCGCTATCGTGAGCAATTAGATAAAATCGGATTCTCTTTTGATTGGAGTCGTGAAGTAAAAACCAGTGATCCTAATTTTTATAAATGGACACAGTGGATCTTTATAGAGCTTTTTAATTCGTGGTACGATAAAGATGCTGATAAAGCAAGAGCGATTGATGATCTGGAAACTGTTTTTACATCAGAAGGAAATGCAAAAGTAAATGCGGTTTGTGATGAAAATATAACACCATTCACTGCCGGGGATTGGAATAGTTTTTCCTCAAAAGAAAAGCAAGAAGTACTATTAAAATACAGGTTGACCTATTTGGCAGAGACCGAAGTAAACTGGTGCCCACAATTAGGAACAGTACTAGCAAATGATGAAATAGTAAATGGAGTTTCTGAGCGAGGAGGATATCCTGTGATTCGTAAAAAAATGACACAGTGGAGCATGCGTATCTCTGCCTATGCAGAACGATTATTGCAAGGATTAGAAACCATCGATTGGACAGATTCTCTAAAAGAATCACAACGCAACTGGATCGGAAAATCTGTAGGAGCTAGTGTAACGTTTGCTATAAACGAACATGATGAGATAATCGAAGTGTTTACCACACGTCCTGATACTATTTTTGGCGCTACGTTTATGACATTAGCTCCAGAACATGAATTGGTTGCTAAGATAACAACTCCCGAACAGAAAGCTGATGTAGAAGCTTATATCGAAGCAACAGCCAAACGTAGCGAACGTGAGCGTATGGCAGATGTAAAAACCATTAGTGGAGTGTTTACAGGAGCATATGCAGAGCACCCATTTACCAAAAAACCTGTACCCATCTGGATCGGAGATTATGTATTGGCAGGATATGGTACCGGTGCTGTAATGGCAGTACCATGTGGAGATCAGAGAGATTATGATTTTGCAAAATATTTTGCTGCCAAACCGAGTATGCCGGCTATCACTAATATTTTTGAAGGTGTAGATATCTCTGAAGAAGCTTTTGCCGATAAAGAAAAGACCATTATAGCCAATTCTGATTTCCTTAATGGTTTAAACTATAAAAAAGCAACCAAAACTGCTATTTATGAGTTAGAAAAACTAGGTCAAGGGCAAGGTAAAACCAATTACAGATTACGTGATGCGGTATTTAGCCGTCAACGATATTGGGGAGAACCGTTTCCGGTATATTATGTAGATGGGATGCCACAAATGATTGATGTAGCACATTTACCGTTAGCACTACCCGAAGTAGAAAAATATCTCCCTACAGAAACAGGAGAACCACCATTAGGTCGTGCCGATGTTTGGGCATGGGACGCACAGAAGAATGAGGTGGTGTCTAATGATAAAATTGATCATAAAACAGTCTTTCCTTTAGAGTTAAATACGATGCCTGGTTGGGCAGGGAGCTCATGGTACCCGTTTCGATATATGGATGCTGGTAATGATGCTGAATTCGCTTCCGCAGAAGCGATGCAGTACTGGCAAAATGTAGATTTATACATTGGTGGTAACGAACATGCAACCGGTCACTTATTATATTCTCGTTTCTGGACCAAATTTTTAAAAGACAGAGCATACCTTACCGTTGATGAGCCGTTTAAAAAACTGATCAACCAAGGTATGATTTTAGGAACTAGTGCTATTGTGTATAGGATTAGCGGTTCTAATACGTATGTTTCTAAAGGGTTAAAAGATCAATATGAAACAGAAGAACTTCGTGTGGATGTAAGTTTGATCAATAATTCGGATGAACTAAATGTGGATGCTTTAAGAAAATGGCAACCACAATTTAATGATGCTGATTTTGAGCTTGAAGATGGAAAATACATCGTCGGTAGAGAAGTAGAGAAAATGTCGAAACGATGGTTTAATGTGGTCAATCCAGATGGTATTTGCGAGCAGTATGGAGCAGATAGTTTACGTTTGTATGAGATGTTCCTTGGGCCATTAGAACAAGCAAAACCGTGGAATACTGCAGGAATTACCGGAGTACATTCTTTCCTTAAAAAATTATGGAAATTATACCACGATGGCGAAACATTTGGTGTAACCGATACAGAACCTACCAAAAACGATTTAAAAACATTGCATAAAACCATCAAAAAGGTAGAAGAAGATATCGAGAATTTCTCGTTTAATACATCGGTAAGTACCTTTATGATTGCGGTAAATGAATTGACAGCTCAAAAATGTACTTCTAGAGCGATTTTAGAATCCTTGATCGTGTTAATTTCTCCTTATGCTCCTCACATCGCAGAAGAGTTATGGTGCAAATTAGGACATAAAGAATCTATATCGACGGCAGCATTTCCTGTATTCGAAGAGAAACACCTGGTAGAAAGTACTAAGCAATACCCAATTTCGTTTAATGGTAAAATGCGTTTTACGATGGAGTTATCGTTAGACCTAAGCAAAGATGAGATCGAAGAAGCGGTTATGGCGCATGAAAAGACGCAAGAACAACTTGCTGGTCGAGAACCTAAAAAGGTAATCGTAGTACCTGGTAAAATTGTAAATGTGGTTGGGTAGGGTGTTGATTTTTAATATATTACTTCATTGAAATGTTTAACGGTAAAAGTAGGATTGTCAACCTCACTTTGTGTGATGGTTTTACCGTTATTTGATGTTAATTTATTGTTTTTTTTATTTTTTAATCAAAAAAATAATTAGTGGTGTAAAAACAGAAAATATCGATCTGTAAGCGATTTTTGATTTCTGCCGAAAAAATTTCAATAAAAATGAAATAAACTGTTGAAAATCTAATTTTTTTAGGAAAAATCAAAGATTCTTCAAAATTGTTAAGATTGTATTTTTTGGAGTTTTTTAATTGTGTATTTTGCGAAAAACATATATTTTCGGCACAAAAATTAGAGATATGGTAATTGGTGTTCCCAAAGAAATCAAAAATAACGAGAACAGAGTAGGTGTAACACCTGCCGGGACTATGGAGCTTGTTAGACATGGTCATGCTGTTTTCATACAGCAGAATGCTGGTCTTCAAAGTGGTTTTGAAGATGAAGAATATATCAAAGCAGGTGCTAAAATTTTGCCTACTATAGAAGAGGTATATAACACTGCCGAAATGATTATTAAGGTCAAGGAGCCTATTGAACCAGAATATAAATTGATCAAAAAAGATCAATTGGTGTTTACATACTTTCATTTTGCATCGGGAGAAGCATTAACTAATGCAATGATTGCAAGTGGTTCGGTTTGTGTTTCTTATGAAACTGTTGAAGATCCAGATCGAAGTCTTCCATTATTAACTCCGATGAGTGAAGTAGCAGGACGTATGTCTATCCAACAAGGAGCTAAGTTTTTAGAAAAACCATTAAAAGGAAGAGGAGTTCTTCTAGGTGGTGTTCCCGGTGTTCCACCAGCAAAAGTATTAGTACTTGGTGGAGGTGTAGTAGGAACTCAAGCTGCTAAGATGGCTGCAGGAATGGGAGCTGATGTAACGATTTTGGATATTAGTATGAAGAGATTACGTTACTTAGATGATGTAATGGCTGCAAATGTTAAGACAGAATATTCTAACGAGTATAATATTCGTAAGCATATAAAAGATTCTGATTTAATTATCGGAGGAGTATTAATACCAGGTGCAAAAGCACCAAAATTGATCACTCGCGATATGCTTAAAGAGATGCGTCCAGGAACTGTGGTAGTAGATGTAGCAGTAGATCAGGGAGGTTGTTTTGAAACAACAAAACCAACAACGCATCAAGATCCAGTATATATTATTGATGATGTTGTACATTATTCTGTTGCAAATATGCCAGGTGCAGTACCATATACGTCAACTTTGGCATTAACTAATGTCACTTTGCCATATGCAGTACAATTGGCAAATAAAGGCTGGAAAAAAGCTTGTAATGAAAATATACCACTTAAAAAAGGACTAAACGTGATTAACGGTGATGTCGTATATCCTGCGATATCCGAAGCTTTTAATCTTCCTTTAAAAGATGTAAATGCATATTTGAATTAAACTCGATTTATTGGCTAACTCAAGTTTATTTAATCAAAAACCTCGTTATTATGGCGAGGTTTTTGTATTTTATATACCAAGTTTAATTACAATAAAAAAAGTGAATAGTTATGATGGGATATTATATTATTGCGGGAGTCATATTTTTGGTGAGCACCTATGTAAGCAATAAACTCAAAAGTAAATTCAAGAAATATTCTAATATCAGTTTGCAAAATGGCATGAGTGGTGCAGAGATTGCTACAAAGATGCTACAGGATAACGGGATTCGTGATGTGCAGGTGGTTTCTACAGCAGGAATGCTTACAGATCATTATAATCCAAGAAATAAGACAGTAAATTTAAGTGAAGGAGTGTATAGTCAACGTAATGCAGCGGCAGCGGCGGTAGCTGCTCATGAATGCGGTCATGCTGTGCAACATGCCAGATCATATAGTTGGTTAACAATGCGATCAAAGATAGTACCCGCTGTAGGAGTTGCAAGTAAACTCTCTAATTTTGTGATTATGGGAGGGCTTATTCTTTCAGCATCCGGAATGATCTTTGGGAATACTATTTTCCTGATTGGGATTATATTATTCGGAGTAACTACGTTATTTGCATTTATTACACTTCCTGTAGAGTATGATGCTAGTAATAGAGCATTAGCATGGTTAGAAAATAATAATATGCTTACTACCCAGGAGCATGCAGGGGCAAAAGATGCATTGAAATGGGCTGCCCGTACCTACGTAGTAGCTGCTTTAGGTTCTTTGGCAACCTTACTGTACTTTATCTCTATCTTTATGGGTAGAAGGGATTAAATTTTATAGAAATATGATCTGTCCGGAATACTGAGTCAAGTTTGATATAAAGCCTGGCAGATCATATTTCTATTATATCTTAATCTGGCGATCGATTTGTTGGTCTAATGAAATAAAAGTCTCTGTACGGGATACACCTTCTATAGCTTGAATATTTTTATTCAATACAACCATTAGATGCTCGTTATCCCTACATAGTATTTTGATAAAAATAGACCAATTTCCTGTAGTGTAATGGCATTCGATTACTTCTGGGATGTCTCGTAATTGTTTTACTGCTTTTGGGTTACTTACGGCTTTGTCCAGATGCACACCTACAAAAGCCATTGTTTTATATCCTAGGACTTTGGGATCGATTATAAACTTTGATCCAGCAATAAGCCCTGAAGCTTCGAGTTTACGAAGTCTTTGATGAATAGCAGCACCAGATATTCCTACTTTTCTGGCGATTTCCAGGATAGGTCTTCGGGCATCTTCCATAAGATTACGTAAAATCTCTTTATCAATACCATCAATTTTTAAGTTATTGTTTTGACCTTTCATAGGATATAAAATTACAATTATTAACTAAAAATACAATTAATGGTTTTTAATTGAAACGTAAAACTGGAAATTGTTAAAAAATTAAATCAGATAACAATTCAATAGATTTTATATGAACTTAAAAAACGATAATTCTTTAATTCAATTTATCCTTTTACACCATCAGGATTATAGCCAAGATAATCACGTTCTCTTTCCTTAAATACAATACCATACTCTTCAAGTTCTTTGAGTATAGGAGTATATACCTCTTCCTGAATAGGGATCTGTACTCCTGGGGTGGTAATTTGTTTGTTCAGAATGCGTAATGTGGCCATTGCTACCGGTAAACCTACAGTTCTGGCCATCGCTGTATACGATTGATCTTTGCCAATACTTACCATAGTAGCATCTATCTGCTTGTGTTTGCCGTTAATCTCATAACCAAACTTATGATACATCACGATCATATCTTTATCTCCTTCATCCAAAGTCCAGTTGTCCATCAAGATTTTCTGAAGAATCTGCGCAGGAGTAGCATTAGGAATGCCGACTTTTTTATCTGGATTAAAAAGATCAAGTTCCAGAAGTTTATCCCACATAATATCATCTTGATCAATTTTAAGGTAATGACGAAGTTTTAGCTCTACCGAATCCGAAGGAGAATAGGCGAGAAAACAATTTGTGAAATCACGATAACTCATATCTTCTGAATTCGCAAGAGTGTAATCATCTGCAGTCATACCTAATTGTACAAAGGTATTCCATGCTCTAGAAAACCCTACTCTTCTTATAGTTCCTCTGTATAGAGTTAAGATATCATCTAATCCATAAATACTTTGATATTTTAAAGAATTTCGATTTGCATAGGCTTCAAAACGGCCATAACCTTCGACTTCAAGAAATTCTGTTCTTCTAAATAATTTATGATAAGGTATATACTTATATGTTCCTTCTTGTAGGAATTCTGCACCACCACCTTGTCCGGCAATAACAACATTTCGAGGATTCCAGGTAAATTTATAATTCCATAAGTTAGTATCACTTTCGGGGGCGACCAATCCACCCGTAAAAGATTCAAATAAAATTATTTTACCACCTTGATTTCTAATCCTATCGATGACCTGCATTGCACTCATGTGATCGACACCAGGATCTACGCCAATCTCATTCATAAAAACGAGTCCTTTTTTACGAACTTCTGCATCAAGTTCCTGCATTTCTGGGCTAACATATGATGCGGTGACCATACATTTGCCAAATAGCAAGCAGTCTTTAGCTACTTCGATATGAAACCGTGCAGGAAGCATTGATACTACAATATCTGCATTTTGAATAGCTTTTTCTCGTGAATTCTGATCAAAAACATCCAGAAGTACTGCTTCTGTATTAGAATGATCGCCAGCTAGCTTTTTTGCGTTTTCAATAGAAATATCACCAATAGTGATATATAGATTTTCTGAAATAGATTTATCCTTGAAATATTTAATGAGAACCGCAGTAGATTTACCTGCACCAATAACTAAGATCTTTCGCATACCTTCTGATATTTTGATAACTTTGATACGAATGTAATAAATACCGCAAAGATTAGGTTCTCTACAACTGTGGATTAATTATATTTTTGAAAAATTTTTGTCTAAAGTTTAAAATTTAATACTAGTTATAGTCAATTATGGATAAAATATCAGCAAACAAAACAATTTTGATTACCGGTGCCGTGATGGGATTACTTGCGGTACTATTAGGAGCTTTTGGAGCTCATGGATTAGAGAAATTAGTAGATCCGGAAAGTATTAATTCTTTTACAACTGGGGTACGATATCAAATGTATCATGCTATCGTTTGTATTATTTTGGGGAATATGTCTGTTTTACAAGAGGTTACCAGAAAGCGTATTTTTTACTTTTTCATGGGGGGAATAACCCTTTTTTCAGGGTCAATATACCTTTTGGTGATCGATGAGGTTTTAGGGATTTCTCTGTCAAGTATTGGTTTTATTACCCCTTTGGGAGGTCTTCTATTGATACTTGGATGGACTTTCTTAGTAATTTCATTGGTAAAGATTAAGTGATTTTTTTGTCGGTTAGTGTAATTATTATTTATAATTTTGCACGTACATAACAAACACAACATATTATATATGGAACCACTGTATCCAACTACGAAAACGTTTTCGTTAAAGAATTACGGTATTGAAAATGCTACAATGCGCTACCAGTTATCTTCTGAAAATCTTCAAGAAGAAGTAGTGCGAAAAGGTCAAGGGAAAATTACCAAATCAGGTGCATTAACAATTAACACAGGAGAATTTACTGGTCGATCCCCTATGGATCGTTTTATTGTTAAAGATCATGTCACACAAGATAAAGTGTGGTGGGGAGATATTAATATTCCTTTTGATCAAAACGCATTTGATGCATTGTATGATAAAGTAACAAATTATCTTTCAGGGAAAGAAGTATTTGTACGTGATAGCTATGCATGTGCCGACCCAGAATATAAATTAAATATTCGGGTACTTAATGAATATCCATGGTCTAATATGTTTGCATATAACATGTTTTTAAGGCCGGAGAAGAAAGAATTAGAGTCTTTTGATCCTGATTGGTTGATCGTTAATGCACCTGGATTTATGGCAGATCCAGAAGTAGATGGTACACGACAGCATAATTTTGCAATCCTTAATTTTTCTAAAAAGATAGCTTTAATAGGAGGAACCGGATATACAGGTGAGATTAAGAAAGGGATTTTCTCTGCTTTAAATTTCATTCTTCCTGTAGAACGTAATTGTTTACCTATGCATTGCTCTGCAAATGAAGGAGAAGATGGTAAAACAGCTCTGTTTTTTGGATTATCAGGAACTGGTAAAACTACTTTGTCTACAGATCCTAAAAGAAGGCTAATAGGAGATGATGAGCATGCCTGGACAGAAGAAGATACAGTATTTAATTTTGAAGGAGGATGCTATGCAAAAGTAATAGACCTTTCTTCAGAAAAAGAACCTGAAATTTATAATGCTATTAAGAAAGGAGCATTATTAGAAAATATAATCATTGATGATAATGGAGTTGTAGATTATACAGACTCCAGTATTACTCAGAATACAAGAGTAAGTTATCCGATTGATCACATAGAAAATATCAAGGTACCTAGTAGAGGTAAAACGGTAACTAATATCTTTTTCCTTACTGCAGATGCTTTTGGGGTATTGCCTCCTATCTCTAAACTAACCAAGGAGCAAGCTTCTTATCATTTTATTAGTGGGTATACAGCTAAGGTTGCAGGAACCGAAGCAGGAGTTAATGAACCATTACCAAGCTTTTCTGCTTGTTTTGGAGCTCCTTTTATGCCATTGCATCCTAAAGAGTATGGAGATATGCTAATGAGTAAGATCGAAAAAACCGGAGCTAATGTATGGTTGGTAAATACAGGATGGACTGGTGGAGCATATGGTACAGGAAGCCGAATGAAATTGAAATATACCCGTGCAATGATCAATGCTGCCTTAGAAGGTAAACTTAATGATGTAACCTATGTTACTGATAATTATTTTGATCTTAGCATGCCAGAAAGTTGTCCTGATGTACCTTCGGATATTCTGAATCCAAGAAATACATGGGCAGATAAAGATGCTTATGACACTAAGGCTGGAGAGCTGGTAAATTCTTTTAAAAAGAATTTTAAACAATTTGAATAAGATTTTTTACTTTAATACTAAAAAAGGGATCGATATTCGATCCCTTTTTTTATGCATTGAGAATAAATAAAACTATCTATTTCTTATTTACTTCTTTAATGTATTTTTGAAGTGCCATTGTCATTGATGGCGTTTCTGGAGTCGGCGCCTGAATGTTAACAATCAGATTGTGCTCCTCGGCTGCTTTAACGGTTGAGTTTCCAAACACAGCAATTCTGGTGTCATTTTGTTTGAAATCAGGAAAATTCTCAAATAAAGACTGTATTCCAGATGGACTGAAAAACACCAAAATATCATAAAATACATCCCTTAAACCAGAAAGATCACTTACCACAGTTCTGTAAAAAACAGCTTGCTTCCATTCTACTTTTAGAGTGTCTAATGTTTCAGGAATTAGTGGCTTTAACTTATCTGAAGAAGGTAATAAGAACTTCTCGTTTTTATACTTCTTGATCAAAGGAGATAACTCCTGAAAAGTACGTTTTCCTACATATATCTTTCTTTTTCGATATACAACATACTTCTGCAGATAATATGCTACGGCTTCACTTTGACAAAAATACTTGAGTGTATCAGGTACTTTATAACGCATCTCATCTGCTATTCTAAAGAAATGATCAACAGAGTTACGGCTGGTAAGGATAATAGCAGTATATAGTGATAAATCTACTTTTTGTAACCTTACTTCTTTTGAGTCAACTCCCTCTACATGAATGAAGGGGATAAAGTCAATTTTTACTTTTTCCTTTTCTTCTAAATCAAAATAAGGTGAATTTTCCACTTTGGGCTCCGGCTGTGAAACCAAAATTGTCTTCACTTTCATATATTTTCTTTCTTTTTTGTAAAGATCCTACTAATTAACTAATAAGCTTATACAGTATAAAATAGGGTGCGATTTCAAGTGCGCAAAGATACAAAATAAAATAAAACAAGTGGTTCAAAATAATATTTTCGTTTTTCTTATAAAAAGAAACAAGCATGATTGTATTAAGAATAATTAGTAAAATCAGCAATATTATAAATGCAATTATAGAAGGTTGCAACGCATAAATAAATACAATATTAATAGGTAATAGTATGACTCCCATAAAATTACGATACGATACTTTGTAAAATAAATATTCATCAATTATAGAATCAATAGAAAAAATAGTTGCAACTATTTTTTCTATAAGTAATTTACAAATAACGATGACGGTATATATGATTGCGATCTTAAAATATAATGTGATTTGATTGGGTACAACTTGCCATTCGAATACACCAAAACATAAATATAGAAACAGAGATACCGAAACGATCTGAAATAATAGTAAAATTGCATTAAATAAAGAAGAAAGCTTATTGAGCTTTTGATATGATATAATATATTTACTATTACTAAAAAGCATCATGAAATCGGTAAAGCGAAGCATATTCACCCCTTTGGCCGCAGCTAGTAGCATCAGGCATACTGTGATTATGATAGTAAGCCAATTTGTTGATGTTATTTCTCGTAAAATAAATTCCATATTCTGTTCTGGGATCAAAATTACGATCAATTAACTCATAAAAACAAGAAAATAACTAGTAATTATTTAGTTATATTTGCCTGAAAAATAGCCTAGATGGTGGATGCCTTAGTTATAATCCCTACCTATAATGAAATTGAAAATGTGGAGCGTATCATTAAGAATGTGCTTTCGCTTCAGCGTGATTTCCATATTCTTATTGTAGATGATAATTCTCAAGATGGAACTGCAGATAAGATAAAGGAGTTACAGCTAGAATACTCAGAGTCTCTTTTTTTAATAGAACGAGCAGGGAAATTAGGTTTAGGGACAGCATATATTACTGGTTTCGAATGGGCATTAGAACGATCTTACGAGTACATTTTTGAAATGGATGCAGATTTTTCTCATAACCCTAACGATCTTATACGATTGTATAATGCTTGTGCCAAAGGATCTTCTCAAGTTGCTATTGGATCTAGATATGTGACTGGAGTAAATGTAGTGAACTGGCCAATGAGTAGAGTTTTATTGTCCTGGGGAGCTTCAAAATATGTTCGATTTATTACAGGAATGGATATTCATGACACAACTGCAGGATTTATCTGTTATAAAAGAGAGGTATTAGAAAAAATAAACCTTAAAAAAATTCGATTTGTGGGATATGCCTTTCAGATAGAGATGAAGTTTAAGGCTCATTTATTAAAATTTAAAATAAAAGAAATCCCTGTAATCTTTACAGATAGAACTAGGGGGACATCAAAAATGAGCAAAGGAATTATTTCTGAAGCTGTTTTTGGAGTTATAAAAATGAAATTTAACAGCTTATTTAATCGCTACGAAATATGATTATGGATAATGTGCTTATTAAAAATGCTAACATCGTTAATGAAGGGCAGATTTTTAATGGAGATGTATATATAGAAAACGGTATTTTTAAAGAAATTGCACCACAGATAAGTGCAAAATCGCCAGATGTGCACATTTTTGATGCAGAAGGCAAATACTTATTGCCTGGGGTCATTGATGATCAGGTGCATTTTAGAGAACCTGGATTAACACATAAAGCAACTATAGAAACTGAGTCCAGAGCAGCCATAGCAGGCGGGATTACTTCTTTTATAGAAATGCCTAATACTGTACCGCAAACAACAACAATAGAAAAACTTGAAGAAAAATTTGAAATCGCTGCAAAAACAAGCTATGCGAATTACTCTTTTATGTTTGGTGGTACAAATGATAATCTGGAAGAAATCCTTAAAGTAGATCCGAAAAAAGTAGCAGCACTTAAACTGTTTCTTGGCTCATCTACAGGGAATATGTTGGTAGATAACCCAGAAGTGTTAGAAAAAATATTCTCTTCTACAGATTTGTTAATCGCAGTGCATTGTGAAGATGAAGAAACGATTAAGCATAATACTGCAAAATATAAGGCAGAGTACGGTGATGATATTCCTGTAAAATTTCATCCTATTATCCGAAGTGAAGAAGCTTGTTATTTGTCTTCATCACAAGCGATAGCACTAGCTAAAAAGACAGGAGCACGATTACATGTTTTTCATCTTTCGACTGCAAAGGAATTAAAGCTGTTTACAAATAAAATTCCGCTTAAGGAAAAGAAAATAACAGCCGAAGTATGTATTCACCACTTGTGGTTTTCTGATACAGATTATGAAGAAAAAGGAACATTGATTAAATGGAATCCTGCTGTAAAAACAGCAAAAGACAGGGATGCTCTATTTAATGCATTACTAAAGGACAAAATAGACGTAATTGCTACAGATCATGCTCCGCATACTAAAGAAGAAAAAGATAATGTGTATACCAAAGCACCTTCTGGAGGACCATTGGTACAGCATGCACTTCCTGCTATGTTAGAATTTTATCACCAGGATAAAATAAGCTTAGAAAAAATCGTTGAGAAGATGTGCCATAATCCGGCAATATTATTTCAGATCGAGAAAAGAGGATTTATAAAAGAAGGATATTATGCAGATGCCGTTTTAGTCGATATAAATGCACCCTGGACGGTAAACAAGGATAATATTGCATATAAATGCGGATGGTCACCTTTTGAAGGAACTACCTTTAGATCGAGAGTTACGCATACTTTTATTAATGGAAGTTTGGTATATAAGAACTTTAAATTCTATGATGTGCGACACGCGCAACGACTAACTTTTGACAGATGATTAGAAATATAATATATACTATAGCTTTTCTGGCCTTTATTTCTTGTCAGAGTATAAATAAACCTCCTAAGCCAGAATCGTTTATAGAAGAAGACCGTATGGTTGAAATTTTAACTGATATTGCTTTTGTAAGGTCTGCAAAAAGCTCTAACAGAAAAACTTTTGAGGAAGAAAATATTAATCCTGAAGCTTTTATTCTGAAGAAACATGGTATAGACAGCATTATTTTTGTGGAAAATAATACCTGGTATTCTGGTCAGATAGAAAAGTATGAAGCAATTTTTGTTCGCGTAAAGGCCAATCTGGATAAAGAGATAGCAAAATACGAGAAGTTGAAAAAGGAAGAGGATTCTATTAAAAAAATTGAAGATTCTATTGCAAAAAATAAAGATACACTTAAGCTTATAGATCTACCTGTTGTTACAGAAGATATAATTGAGGAAAAGATAGAAGAAGCTAAGAGGAAAAGGACTAATGCTCCTCCTTCAAAAAAGCAGTAGCAGTTTCTTTGATACTTTTTTCAATTGGAGTAAAACTATAAATAAGCTCTTTTTTTATTTTATCATTCTCATAGTATTTTGTAGAAAAAGCGCTTCGTATAGATGATTTAAATATCGATCTTTTGGTCCTAAACAAAATATGGCTAACACGTTGTATATAATAGGCAATTTTCATCAAGAAAGGAGAAATTTTCTTTTTAGGTAATGGTTTGTGTAGTGCCTTGGCAATCATACTAAAAGCACTTTTGTAACTCAAATTCTCTCCGACCAGAATGTAGCGTTGGTTGCTATAGGTACCTGTTGTGAGTTTATACATAATATCGACAACATCCTGTATGGCTACATAGCCGGTAGTTCCTGTAGTATAATATTTCATTCCGCCGTAAATCCTTTTAAAGAGATACCCACTACCATTATCAAAAAAACCAGGACCGATAATGATACCAGGGTTTACAATTACTGCGGTAAGCCCTTCATGTACTCCTCTCCAAACTTCCATCTCTGCTCCATATTTGGTAATTGAATATACAGAATTAGGAGTTTCAGGATTCCATTCTGCTTTTTCATCAATATGAGCGCTGGATAAATTTTCTCCAAGTGTTGCAATCGAACTTACATAGCAGAGTTTGGTCACCTTTTTGATTAAACAAAGGTTTACAATATTTGCTGTACCATGGATATTGGCTTTTCTTAATTTTTTATAGTGAGATGGATTAAAACTAATTTTGGCAGCGCAATGATATACATGGGTAATCCCTTCAAAAGCTTCAGTTAGAACAGGGATGTTATTGATATCTGTATTCACCCACTCTATAGTATCGAACAAGTGTTTTTCCTCACTTGTGAAATAAGAGGAGAATACTTTTTTAGCCTGTTCTTTTTTAGCCTCTGTTCTGTATAAGGCACGTACTTGTTGTTTTTCCTGTACGAGTCTAACCAGTAGATGTGTTCCTACTAAACCTGTTGCTCCTGTAACTAATATCATAGTATATATTCTACGACACTAAAGTAAACAATTAATGCACATTTTTTTTGCTAAAAAATAAAAAGACCTCAATATTTTAAAATGTATTAAGGTCTTTTGAATTTTTCTTTAAACGTAAAGGTTACTCACAAATATTACTACATCTACATGATTTTATAGGCTCGTCACCAGAGGTTGGAGCTTCATTATCAGTTTGTCCATTGTGTGGTTGTCCTCCATAAATAGTATTTAGGCCATCTAATTTTGCAATTTCTAATTTTTTAAGATTCAGTTTTTTAGAATTTTTTGCTTGTTTTTTCATAATATAAATTGGTTTTAATTAATAGAAATGAAAATTATTACTATTTGAAGACTGCATACCCCCTGTTTTCAGTGAAAATCAAGAAACGTGTATTTAGACTACTCGATAATTTTTTTAAGAGAAAAGAGGAATGGATATTTTAGTGCTATGGCTATTAGTGTAACAGGTGTTTTACAATTGGTGAAGATGATAAATCAATACCATCCAATTTCTATCATATTCATAGCTGGATATTATCCATATTTTTATCTTTGTCGCTCTTAATTGAATTATAGTACAATGACTACAAATTTTATAGAAGAATTACGTTGGAGAGGAATGTTGCATGATGCCATGCCCGGGACCGAAGAATACTTAATGGAGCAAATGAGATCTGCCTATGTGGGGTTTGATCCTACAGCAGATTCATTGCATATTGGTAACCTGGTTCCTATCATGTTACTGGCACATTACCAGAGAGCGGGGCATAAGCCTTTTGCATTGGTAGGTGGCGCCACAGGTATGATTGGGGATCCTTCGGGAAAATCGGCAGAGCGTAATCTACTGGATGAAAAAACACTTCGTCATAATCAGGAGGCTATAAAATCACAATTAAGCAGATTTTTGGATTTTGAAAGCGATACTCCTAATGCAGCTATATTAGTCAATAACTATGACTGGATGAAAGATTTTTCGTTCCTGGAGTTTATTAGAGACGTGGGTAAGCATATTACCGTAAACTATATGATGGCCAAAGATTCTGTTAAGAATCGAATTTCATCAGAATCATCAGAAGGGATGTCATTTACAGAATTTACATACCAACTGGTACAGGGATATGACTTTTTGCATTTGTATAGAGCACATGCATGTACTTTACAAATGGGAGGAAGCGATCAGTGGGGTAATATTACTACAGGAACCGAACTGATAAGAAGAATAGCTGGAGGAAAAGGATATGCATTAACATGCCCGTTGATTACTAAGTCTGATGGATCGAAATTTGGTAAATCTGAAGGAGGAAATGTATGGCTTGATGCTAAGCGAACATCACCTTATAAATTTTACCAATATTGGTTAAATACCAGTGATGAAGATGCCGAAAAATACATTAAGATTTTTACGTTTTTGACTGAAGAAGAAATAAAAACTCTGATAGCTGCTCATAAAGAAGCTCCACATCAACGAATTTTACAGAAGAAACTGGCAGATGAGGTTACTGTTATTGTACATTCTCAGGAAGATCTTGATAATGCGATTAAAGCATCTGCAATTCTTTTCGGAAAATCTACATCTGAAGATCTAAAAGGTTTGGATGAAGCTACTTTTTTAGATGTTTTTGATGGTGTGCCACAAGCCGAGATTGCAAAGGATATGATCGCTAATGGTGTTGATATGATTGGTGCCCTGGCAGAACATACAGGGTTTCTTAAATCAAATGGAGAAGCTAGAAGAGCACTGAAAGAAAATTCTATTTCGGTAAACAAAGAAAAGGTTAACGATACGTATTCAATATCAAATAATGATTTGATTAATGGTCAATTCGTTTTATTACAACGTGGTAAGAAAAACTATTTTGTGATCAGAGTGGTATAAAACACGTAGAACCTAATTTTTAGAGTACTTAAATCAAATTTATTTGAAAATAGGAATATAAAAAGGAGAGAAATATTTGGGATTTCTCTCCTTTTCTAATTAACGACTATTTCTTTTTATTTATAGTATCGTTTTATAACACTTAGGTCTCTGCTGCTTAATGCACGACGTTGTACATTAAAAGTACTTCCGTTTTTTCTTACGATTGTAGGCTTTCCGTTTTTACTAAAAAAGTAAGAACCATACATCATAATAGATCCAATATCAAATGTTGAGGTTCTAACCGAAGAAGAAGATCTTTTATTAAAATTAGAAGCTTTACCACTTTTGATGTTGTTAAAATTAACAGTAACATAGTTATCTCGTTTAGGATGTTGTTGCTCATGATACATACCGATCGCGTGCCCGATTTCATGAATAGTGTTTCCGGTAGAACAACCAGAAGCTAAAGTGATATTTTGTCTACCTCCTGTTCTACCTACAGAAGAAGAGCATCCTGAGCCTGATCTAAAACGAATATAAGCTCTTTGATTTGTTCTTTTTATAAATCGTATTTTGGTTTTACTTTCCCAATGATTAATTGCACTAGTTACACGACCTTTGTTTGATAAATTACTGTCAACAGTATAAGGAATATAATAGTAGTTTCCTGATTTAGGCCAATGCCTATTTCTTCGGATCACTCCTTTTTCTAGAGTATTGGTTTCTTCTACCTGTTCGTGAGATAATATCATATCTCCAAGGATAAGATTACCATCTACTTCTTTAAATTCTGTTTTGACATCAAAAAAATCTTTTGATATAGTTTTTTCAGCCCCATTTAGAGGGTAAACTTCTGCAGAAGCTTCTGATTTAGAAGATTCCTGATTAATTTCTGTAGTTACAGGCTCATCTTCTGTTTGACAATTGGTAAACATTAATACAGATAATGCATAAGCCGAGAGGCTTAATAATTTACTCGTTTTCATAATGTAAATTTTAAGTTAAATTTGTGTTTGTATATTGGGAATTAACGATCAATGAATACTTGATATTGTATTTGAGTTGAT
This sequence comes from Aquimarina sp. Aq78, assembly GCF_900299525.1. Classification (GTDB taxonomy): domain Bacteria; phylum Bacteroidota; class Bacteroidia; order Flavobacteriales; family Flavobacteriaceae; genus Aquimarina. Next base: position 584,764 of record NZ_OMKA01000026.1, read on the forward strand.
TTGAAAATTTACTTTTTGCTCTGTAAATCAAGGATTTAACGTAATGAAACTATGGTTGCCTTGTAGTGAAGAATTGAATTGTATTTAAAAACAGGCACTTACCTAATTTTGGTATAATCAATAAAAAATTTATTTTTTTTCGATAAATTTTAAAGATAAGTATGTATAAAACAAAAACAGGTAAGTGTACACTTACCTGTTTTCTTCAAAGAAATTAATTTTATTAATTGATGTATTAATCTTTAATGCTCAATTTATTGCTAAATATAAGTTTTGGACTATCTACCTAGAAATAAAGCTAACTTCTTTGTTATGGCTTTGTTACATTTCTACAACAAAACCCATTTCTTTTTAACTAAAAATTAAAAGAAATCATTTGTTAACCATTAGCTAAAGTAATTCTCTTAGGATTCATGAAACATGACAAATATCAGTTTTTGAGCTTTAGAATGTTAAATTTTTGATTCATTTCAGAAATGTAGCGCCTAGATGTATGGTTTCATTTCTTGTTTCCGTTTTTTGAGCTGTCTTTCTAAATCACTAAGTGTTTCTTTAAAAGCAAATTCAAAATTTTTCTCATTAGATGTAGCATATAGTTTTGGTCCTGGTAAACTTAACTCTACATCACAGATTTTACCTTTTCCCTTTGGATCGTTTTCTTTTTTGAAAAATACATCCGATTTAATTATCCAATCATATTTTTTGAATAATTTATTTAGTTTTTCATGTACATAACCTTCCATAGTTTCACTAGTTGGCATTTGTACAAATTGAATATTGATTTGCATTTGTTTATATTTTATGGTTTTTAATTGTTAGATCAATACTGCTCTGTATTGGTATAAAATTCACATATTTTCTGAGCTTCATTAGAGCATGTATTTTGGTCTAATCTCTATGCTAAAATAAAGACTATCATCTTTTTTAAATATGACAAATATCATTCCGAAAATCAGTCTTTTCAACGAAATTCGATAAAAATATGTAGATATGTCTAAGCATGTATTATGGATGTTTTTTACTACTGTTCTTATATCCTGTGGAGATAAAGAAGAAAAAATACTTCCTGCAGTAAGAGACATTACAGAATTGGTATATTCATCGGTTACTATCCAGCCAGACAGCTTGTATCAAGTATATGCTTCGGTACATGGTATTTTGGATAAAAACCTTGTAGAAGAAGGAGATAGTGTCAAAAAAGAAACCCCGTTGCTTCAGATCATAAACAGTAACCCTAAGTTAAATGCAGAAAACGCTAAATTATCGTTTGAACTTGCCCAAAAAAACTATAATGGCAATGCAGCAATTCTTAATAGTATAGAAGAAGAGATTAAATCAGCAACTCTTAAAATGACTAATGATTCTATAAATTATTGTCGTCAGAAAAATCTATGGAGTCAACAGATAGGTTCTAAAATAGAGCACGATACTAAAAAACTCACCTACGAACTTTCTGCAAATTCTTTGAACTTGTTGAAAAATAAGTATGATAGAACTCGAGAAGAACTCAAGACTCGATTACAACAGGCAAAAAACAATTATAAAACCTCGGTAATAACCACCAAAGATTTTACTATTAATAGCAAGATTAATGGCAAGGTATATGGTTTATATAAGCATCCCGGAGAGATTGTAAATACTATAGAACCGATTGCAGCAGTGGGTAGTGCTACTGTTTTTGTTGTCGAAATGCTAGTTGATGAAGTGGATATTGTAAAAATTAAAAAACACCAAAAAGCTATAATAACCCTAGACGCATATAATGGAGAGGTATTTACTGCAAAAGTGAGTAAAATATACCCTAAAAAGGATGAGCGTAATCAAACTTTTATGGTTGAAGCTCTTTTTGACAAAAGCCCAGAGGTATTATATCCGGGATTGTCTGGAGAGGCAAATGTTATCATAGCTCAAAGAAAAGAAGTGCTAACGATACCAAAAGAATACCTGATTGATGATACTAAAGTAAAAACTGAAAAAGGAACAGTAGAAATTGCTATTGGGCTTCAGAGTATGGATACTGTAGAAATCTTATCAGGAATTACCAAAAACACCTGGATCTATAAACCCGAATAATGACCAATTGGAAAGTCATATTAAACATTGCCAGAACACATCTGGTTACCAAAATCAAACAAACTGCGACAGCAGCTTTGGGTGTAACTTTTGGTATTGGCGCATATATTACTTTGGTTTGTTTTATGACCGGGCTGAATAAGATGCTAGATGATTTGATTCTTAATCAGACACCACACATTCATATTTTTAATGAGATTGAACCTTCAAAAAAACAACCTGTAGACTTATATGGTGAACTTCAAAATACATTTAATGTAGTGCATTCGATTAAGCCAAAACAAAGTCAGAAAAGAATTCATAATGCGCTTCCTATCATTAACTATCTTAACAAAGACCCTCAGGTTAGAGAGGCAATACCACAGATTAAATCACAAATATTTTATATCGCGGGATCTATTGAATTAGGAGGTAATCTAACCGGTGTTGATATTATGAAAGAAGTGGAATTTTTTAATTTCAAAGATTATATTGTTAAAGGAACCCCCCAGGCCTTGCAGCATAATGATAATGGTATTCTGCTAGGTGCGGGTGTTGCAAAAAAAATGTCTCTTGATATTGGTGATAGAGTACAGGTCAGTACTATAAAAGGAGATGTTTTTCCGTTAAAAATTGTAGGAATATACCAAAGCGGGATTGCTGATATTGATAACATTCAAAGTTTTGCTACTATTAAAACTGTACAGCGTATTCTGGGAGAAGCAGAAAATTATATTACAGATATCAATGTAAAACTTCACAATATTGAACAAGCCATCGCATTAGCAGAAAAAGTAGAGCAACAGTTTAAACTCAAAGCAATTGATATTAATACTGCTAATGCACAATTTGAAACAGGGACTACGATTAGAAACCTAATTACCTATGCCGTCTCTATAACACTATTGATTGTAGCAGGTTTTGGTATTTACAATATTCTAAATATGCTCATTTATGAAAAAATGAATGATATCGCTATTCTAAAGGCAACTGGTTTTTCGGGAAAAGATGTGCAATTGATTTTTATGAGCCAAGCTATGATCATAGGTGTTGTTGGTGGAGTTTTAGGACTGTTAATTGGATTTGGTCTATCTCATCTTATTGATCAATTACCTTTTGAGACAGAGGCATTGCCAACAATTACTACTTACCCTATCAATCACAATCCCTGGTTTTATAGCATTGGTATCACATTCGCTATGATTTCAACTTTTTTGGCAGGTTACTTACCCTCTCAGAAAGCAAAAAAAATAGACCCTGTGCGTATCATCAGGGGACAATAACAATGCTATGAAAACAGTTCTTGAAGCCAAAGACATCAACAAGTATTTTAGAAAACCAGTACTTTTTCATGTGTTAAAAGATATTTCTTTTAAGGTAAGCCAGGGAGAATTTGTCTCTATTATGGGGAAATCGGGGTGTGGTAAATCTACTTTGTTGTATATCTTATCAACTATGGATACAGATTATGAAGGAGGATTATACCTGAATAACGAACTCATAACGGGACAAGAAAGAGAAAAACTCTCTTATATACGAAACAAACATATAGGTTTTGTATTTCAGTTTCATTACCTGTTATCCGAATTTTCGGTATTAGAAAATGTAATGCTTCCTGCTAAAAAACTAGCCGAAAAATCTATAGAAGAAATTGAGCATGATGCGATGAACAAGCTTCGTATCCTTAAAATTGATCACCTTGCCAAAAAAAGAGCTTCACGTATCTCTGGAGGAGAAAAACAACGAGTTGCCATTGCGAGGGCTCTAATAAATGATCCTGCTATCATTATGGGAGATGAACCTACAGGAAATCTGGATAGTCATAATTCTGAAAATGTGTTCAATGTTTTTAAGCAATTAAGTGATGAAGAAGGGTTGTCACTTCTGGTTGTTACCCATGATATAGATTTTGCAAATAAAACCGATCGAATTATAGAAATGGGAGATGGCAGAATTATAGGTTAATTATAATTTTTAATAAAAAATAATTCTAAAAATGATATTGGTTATAATTGGAAGTATACTAATACTATTAGTTGTGATATCCATAGTTGGGATAGTGTCGTTTAATACCTCTGTAGAACAAGAAAGGGCACTATTATTCAATACAAGTAGAGAAATAGATGTAAAAATCACTGAGAAAGACTTGGATGACCTTCCTGATCTGATGAAAAATTACCTTAGTAAAGTCAACATTGTGGGGAAACCAAAATACTGCAATGCTATTTTTACGCAAAAAGGAGAGATCAGAGCGAGTCCAGAAAAAAAGTGGTTACCATTTTCTGCTACGCAATACATGTCTTCGAACAACTTTGGATTTATATGGAAAGCAAAAGCATTACCAATGCTAATCAGAGATAAATATACTAGTGGTAAAGGTGAAGTGAAAGTGAGTGTACTGGGATTAAAAAATATAGTTCTGTTTACAGGTCAAAAAGTAGATCAAAGTTCATTAGGACGGTATTTGGGAGAACTCATCTGGTTTCCGATAGGTTTTCTAAACCCTGATATCTCGTGGGAAGCTATAGATTATAGAACGATAAAGGCTACTGTTGTAACCGAGAATCATACTCTTGAAGGCCTTTTTACATTTAACCAAAATGGGATGATAGATCATTTTCAAACCAAAAGATATCGAGATACAGAACTCGAAGATTTTATTGGAGAGGTAGGAGAATATAGAGATTATAATGGATTGTTGATTCCGAGTACGATGACTGCAATCTGGGATCTTAAAAAAGGGAAGCAGAAGTATTTTAAAGCTAATATTCTTGATTACAAATTAATGAGCTAGTAACACATATCGAAACGAACTATCCAGGATTGGATCAATACCCTACTTTATTCGTTAGAGAGGGGACTTCCCATTTAATAATCTCTTTTAGAAATTCATCTACTTTCTCAATAATAAATTTTTGGGTTATCGATTCTGGAGTATACACCCCTAATTCTATCATGTTATTTTCTTGAGGTTTATTTTCGATCTCGGGGAATAACATAAAAACATAAATGTCACCATTGTAGGATTGTGAAAAAATCAAGGCTCCTCCAGGTAAAAATTGATATGCAGGTATTAGGTTTGTACAATCTATTAGTTCTTGAGGAAAGGAATCAAAAGTAATATTTATAGCTTCGTTATTATGAATCCAGCTCAATTCCTGAACTTTCCAACCAATATCATATTGTTGTACAATTCCCTGTAAGGTTTTAAGAAGAATATCTTTGGTTTTGTTTTTCCAAAGCATTCTTTTATCTACAACCGTTTTTATAGAATTTCTATACTTATTAACTCGTTCTTCAAGATGTTCAATTTTCATGGCTATTATTCTTAAAAGATTCTTCCTTTTTCTTTTCTTTTTCTTGCTTTTTAAAGTACCCTCTAAACAAAAAATTATGCTTTAGAGCTTCCATATTCTCGTTAAAACGATATGCTCCTTCTTTGATGCTATTCATTGTAGAATCAATATTTTTAACCAGATTTGGATCTGTTGTTAGGTAGTGTAACGCTCCTTTTCCTTCTTTTACCTCTTCTAGAACTACCGTAAGATTTTTGGTCACTTGATTAATATCAATACTTGACTGCTCTAGATTATTAACAATAGTTTTCATTTTCTGACCAGATAGGCTATCCTGTAACAAAACACCAGCCACACCTTTACCTTGATTGATAGAAAAGATGATATTTCTAAGTTCTGTAATAGTTTGTGATGCACCTGTGCTGGCATTTTTTAATTGAAAAATAGTTTGTTTCAGGTCTTTTGCCATTATAGAATCATTGATCAATAACCCTATAGTTCCATTACCTTCAATGATCTCTGTAGTTATTTTTAATAAGTCTGCTGTAAGTAAGGAGGCATTTTTGTTGGTGACATTAAGAGTAGTGAGCATATCATCGGTTCTTACTTTGCTGTAAGATTGGATGGTATCTCCCGATATTACTGGTAATTTTTTACTTTCCTTGGGAATAATATTTACAATCATATTGCCTACCAGGCCGTCTGATCCTATAGTTGCTACGGCATCTTTTTTAATATGTTTTCCTATATTTTCCCGAATAAGCATTTCGACTATAATTTGAGTATCGTCTATCATTTTAATCTTGCTTACTGTTCCTACATTGATACCAGAATACCGAACATTATTTCCTAATTCTAGGCCGTTGACATTCGTAAATTGAGTCATGATTCTGATATTGCTACCAAAGAGATTTTTTCGATTTCCGATAGAGTATAGTGCAGCGATAAGTAATACTGTACCGATCACGACAAAGACACCAAGTTTCAACTTTTGGGATGCTGTTTTTTTCATAACGTTTCACTTTAGTTTTATCTATCTTCTAATGCTTAAAAAAAGCTTTTACCTGGGGGTCATTTGATTGAGATAATTCCTGATATGTTCCCTCTGCATAATTAATTCCGTCTACGAGTAAAATAATTCTGTTAGAAATCACTCTTGCGCAATCCACATCATGTGTAATGATTAATGATGAGGTTCCATATTTTTTTTGAATACTGCGCATTAACTCGATAATTTCTTTAGAGGTTATTGGATCTAATCCGGTCGTAGGTTCATCATAAAGAATAATTTTAGGCTTTAGGATCAAGGCTCTTGCCAGTGCTACTCGGCGTTGCATCCCTCCTGAAAGTTCTGATGGCATTAGGTCAATTGCATGTGCTAAACCTACATTTTCGAGTGCTTCTATAACTAAAGCTTCAGTACGCCTTGTCATATTCAATTTATCTTTATGTCTGCGCAAAGGAAATTCCAGATTCTCGCGAACAGTCATAGAATCATATAGAGCACTACCCTGAAACAAAAAACCAATCTCGGTTCGAAGTAAATCCAGTTCTATCTGTCCCAAAATAGTAATGTCCTGCCCTTTTATTTGTATACTACCACTATCTGCTTGCATTAACCCCACCAGACATTTGATCATTACTGATTTACCAGAACCCGATTTGCCCATCACAACCAGATTTTCTCCTTCAAATAATTGTAGATTAAATCCGTTGAGCACGTGATTATTGCCAAAGTTTTTTCTTAAATCTTTGATCTCCAGAACAGAGGTTATGTTTTTTTTAAGTTTCATTAAATTTCAAAAAATATATCTGCCAGAAATACTGCTACGAAGTCAATGACAAATAATAACATTGAAGTATATACTACTGCAGAGTTTGATGCCTCGCCAACACCTGCAGTTCCTTTTTTACAGTAATATCCTTTGTAACATCCTACTAATCCTATCGCATATCCAAAAAAGAATGATTTTACTGTAGCAGGGATAATATCACTATACTTTATGGCATCAAATACCTGATTAAAATATAATTGATAGGAGACAGCTCCTTTTAGATTTTCGATAATGGCTGAACCAAATAGAGCAATTGCATCTCCAAAGATGATCAATATAGGAAGCATTAAGGTTGTTGCTGTAATACGAGTAACAACAAGATACTTAAAAGGGTTGGTTCCTGATACTTCCATAGCGTCGATTTGCTCTGTTACTCGCATAGAACCTAGTTCTGCACCAATTCCAGAACCAATGCGTCCTGCACAAATAAGAGCAGTAATTACGGGTCCGATTTCTCTCACAATAGAAATCCCGACCATAGAAGGCATCCAGGACTCTGCACCAAACTCCATTAAAGTAGGTCGAGACTGAAGCGTAAAAACCAGCCCTAAAATAAACCCGGTTACTCCAACTAAAAGTAAAGAACGATTACCCATATTATAGCACTGTCGTAATAGTTCCTGAAACTCAAAAGGCCGGGTAAATACTTCTTTAAAAAAACGTCCTGAGAAATATGACAAATCGCCTATCTCTGTAAAAAAAGCTTTGGTCCTTTCTACTATGCGAAGTGATTGTGTCATAAATAATCTGCTTCAAGGTTACTCAAAGATAGGAGTAGCATTTGCCAATAAAAATGACATAAATCAGGTATCCTGGGTATAAATGCTTGAAGATGTACGTAAAGAGTTTTAAGTATTTGCGACAATTAGAACAAGAATCAAGTACAAACTTGTGTTAAAGTGTTATGTATTTTTTAGGTGGTCGAACACAAATAAGATATATAGTATTGTATATTTACTAAAAACGTAATGTATGTCTTCTCAATCCCGTTTGGATCGTGCTTATAAAAATGCCAAAGTAATTCCGTTTGATGATACTTCTAAGTTCATCTTTTTTAGTGATTGTCACCGGGGAGATAATAGTTTTGCAGATGAGTTTGCTAATAATCGTAATATTTATTTCCATGCTTTAAAACACTATTATACCGAAGGATTTACCTATTGTGAATTAGGTGATGGAGATGAACTTTGGGAGAATTTAAGTTTCGAAACCATATTTAGAGCACATAAAGATATATACGAGTTATTACAATTATTTCACGCAGACTATATATTGAATTTGATTTGGGGTAATCATGATATGGTATATCGAGATCCCAAATACGTAAAAAAACATCTTAGTTCTTATTTTGATCAAAAAACAGATACAGATAAAGAAGTTCCTTTGTTTCCTGGTATAAAATATAATGAAGCTATTGTGTTGAAACATAAGAATACAGGGCAGGAAGTTTTCCTGATTCATGGTCATCAGGCAGATTTTATGAATTATATAGGCTGGAGAATAAATAGGTTTCTTGTACGGGTTTTATGGAAACCTCTTCAGGTAGTGGGGATAGCAGATCCAACCAGTCCTGCAAAAAACTACAAAGAAACTATACGAATAGAACGCAGAATCAAAAAATGGATAGCCAATAATGAGAACTTGTTAACTATTATAGGTCATACTCATAGACCTCGATTTCCAGAAGCTGGAGAACTAGCTTTGTTTAATGACGGAAGTTGTGTACATCCCAGATCTATTACAGGAATAGAAATTGAAAATGGTAGTATCACTTTGATGAAGTGGCAAATTTCGACTACCGAAGACGGGACATTAAAAATCATTAGAGTCCCTCTAGAAGGACCTCAAAAGCTTACTGAGTTTATTACAGAATAGATGATCTTATTTGATGGAAAGTATTCAATGCATAATTGATAAAATCCCGATACGTCATAATCCAGTATCATATTTTATGTTTTTAGGTGTGTTTTTAGGAATACTACTAAGTTTGGTAATTCTTTTTAGAACCTCAAAAAATACTGCTTTTAGAATATATGGGTGGTCTTTATTGCTGCAATCTATTATCGCAATTGATGTTTTTTTATGTTATACTGGGCTGTTAAAATATGTGCCACATGTAAACGACAGTACAGAGCCTTTAGTATTGCTTTTGGGGCCATCGATATATTTGTTTATTTATGCATTGCTCGAAAGAAACTCAATTACTTTTAAGAGGTATTGGATTCATGTTTTGCCATCTGTAGTATATTTTTTGTCTCAGATAACATATTATATACAACCCGTTTCTGTAAAGATTAATGCATATTTAGGAGCATATTTTTCAGAAATACAAAGAATCCCAGTTCCAGATGATACCAATTATTCTTACCTATGGATAAAGGATGAATTTAGATGGCTCGTCTTATCCAGTTTTATCATTTATATTATACTATCTATACGACTTATAGTAAGGCATTTTTATGCTAGTAAAACTAAAAATGCAAATAGTATAAAAGTTAATAAATATGATTTTTCTAGAAATACGATTATTGGATTTCTGGCAACATTTATCCTTGTGTTTTTAGTATTTCTAAATTTTGAAGATGATGCAGGTGATCATTATATTTTTATCTTTCTTACAGCTCTTATTCTAATCACAACTTTTGTTCTACTCTCAGAATCACGATTCTTTGAAAATTCATGGATAGCTGACAAGTATGAAACTTCAAAAATTAAAAATGATCAAAATTCTATAAAAGAAATAAAAGCTTTTATAGAAGACGAAACATACTATTTATTGCCTTCGGCTTCATTAAAAGATTTGGCAAAAACCTTAGGATCTAATTCTAATTATATTTCTCAAATCATAAATGCAAATACCGGTTTGAATTTTAATGATTTCATAAATCAATATCGAATTGAAGAATCAAAAAAAAGATTACTGGATAAAAATTATAGTCATCTCACTATTGAGGCTATAGGTAATTCTGTTGGTTTTAAATCAAAAGCTACATTTTATAACGCTTTTAAAAAACATGTAGAAATGTCCCCAAAAGCATTTATGAAATTTCAAAAACCTGTTTCTTAGGATCAAACACCGGTCAAAAAATGTCTAAAATTATAATTCTAGACGTAATACTATTTTTTTGGTAGCTGATTATAGGCAAAATACTTCACTTTTGACGAAACAAATTTTTAATAGTATACGTATTATGGAGAAACAAATTCGTCGATATGATCTCGACTGGTTACGGGTTATTGTATTTGGATTATTGATTTTTTATCATGTAGGAATGTTTTTTGTGCCTTGGGGATTTCATATTAAAAACAACATAATTTATGATTGGCTTCGTTGGCCTATGCTCTTTTTAAATCAATGGCGTTTGCCTATTTTATTTGTGATATCAGGTATGGGTACCTACTATGCACTTTCTTCCAGAAATTTATGGCAATTTAATCTGGAACGTATTAAAAGATTGGCAATTCCATTACTCTTTGGGATGTTATTTATTGTCCCTCCACAGGTATATTTTGAACGTATGTCAAACCATCAATTCTCTGGTTCGCTAATAGAATATTTTACTACCATAGCATATGCCGGGATATATCCGGAAGGTAATTTTAGTTGGCATCATCTCTGGTTCTTGCCCTATCTTTTGATATTTTCTATAGTGCTTTCACCAGTATTTATCTGGATTAAAAAAAATCCAACAAAACTAGTTATCTGGGTCAAAGGAAAAGTGCAAAAAAAGTATGGGTTATATCTTTTTATTATACCATTATATTTAACTGAGGCATTTTTAGAACCTTTTTTTCCTGTCACTCATGCATTAATCGATGATTGGTTCAATTTTATAAATTGTCTCATTTTATTTTTCTTTGGATTTGTTCTCATCGCATCTGGAAAAGAATTCTGGAATAGTATAGATCGAATAAAATCTAAAGCACTAACCATAGGGGTTATTACATTTAGTACACAAATATGGATATGGTTGCAATTAGAAGATAGCACATTTGTACATTTCTCTGAAGCGTTAGTTAAAGTAATTAGTTTGTGGTCCTGGATTTTGGTACTATTTGGGTATGGAGCAAAATTCTTAAATAAGAAGAGTAAAAAATTAGCATATTGTAACCGAGCAGTGTATCCCTTTTATATTTTACATCAAACGATTATGATTGCAATAGGGTATTATGTAATGAATCTGGATTGGGGATTTTTATCTAAGTTCTCAGTATTAATTTTTGGTACATTTTTAGGCAGTTGGATGATCTATCATTTAATCATTTTAAGAATACCTGTTTTACACCCATTTTTTGGACTAAAAAAACCCTATGCTTAAGGGATTTACTCCTTAAGCATAGGGTTTTTGTATTATTAAGTAATATACTTATTCTATATTAAGTACAGCTTCAATCTGAGGAGCATATTTTTTAATGGTCATTTCTACTCCAGATTTAAGGGTCATTTGATTTACACTACACCCTACACATGCACCTTCTAACTGAACTTTAACGATCTTTCCATCTTCAATAGAAATTAAAGAAATGTTTCCTCCATCACTTTCCAAAAAAGGTCTTATTTCATCTAAGGCCTTTTCTACATTAATTTTTAATTCTTCAGAAGTCATTTTCTATTTTTTTACAGCAGAACAGCCTGCCATTGTTGTTATTTTAATTGCTTCGGTAGGAGGCAGATTATCGTTTCTGTTCACTACTTCCTGAACCACATTCTTTGTCAATTCCTCAAAAGCTTTTTCTGTTGGTGTTGCTGTTTGTAATGCAGCAGGTCTACCAGCATCTCCAGCTTCACGTATACTTTGCACTAATGGAATCTCTCCCAAAAATGGAACATCAAGATCCTCTGCAAGGTATTTAGCTCCTTCTTTACCAAAGATATAATATTTATTGTTAGGAAGCTCCTCTGGTGTAAAATATGCCATATTTTCTATAATCCCCAAGACAGGTACATTAATACTGTCTTGCTGAAACATAGCTACCCCTTTTCTGGCATCTGCTAATGCTACATTTTGTGGGGTACTAACCACCACAGCTCCGGTTATTGGTAGAGATTGCATAATAGAAAGGTGTATATCTCCTGTACCTGGTGGTAAATCGATTAACATGAAATCAAGCTCACCCCATGCCGCATCAAAAATCATTTGATTTAGTGCTTTTGCCGCCATTGGTCCTCTCCAGACCACTGCCTGATTTGGTTGTGTAAAAAACCCAATAGATAAGATCTTAACGCCATAATTTTCTATAGGTTTCATTTTAGATTTTCCATCCTCTTTTACAGAAAGAGGTCGTTCTCGTTCTACATCAAACATTATAGGAACAGAAGGGCCATAAATGTCTGCATCCAATACCCCAACTTTAAATCCCATTTTAGCCAAAGTTACTGCAATATTAGAGGTTACAGTAGATTTACCTACACCTCCTTTACCAGAAGCTACCGCAATAATATTAGTAATTCCTGGGATAGATTTTCCTTTAATCTCGTTGTTTTGAGGTTGAGCTGCGGGAGCTTCAACTTTAAGATTAACTTTTACTTTTGCTTTTTCATATACTTTCTCATGAATAACTTTCATTACATCTACTTCGGCACGTTTACGAATATGTAATGCCGGAGTGGTCAAGACTAAATCTACAATGACCTCATCACCAAAAGTAATTACATTTTTTACAGCACCACTTTCTACCATATTCTTGCCTTCTCCAGCAACGGTGATAGTTTCTAATGCTTTTAAAATATCCGATTTCTCTAACTTCATGAGTATTATTTCTTTTTCTAAACTAATTTTATCAATTAGGATTGATCCTAAACGCAAAGATAGGTTGAAAAGTTAAGATTATAAAGCCTATAAATTGAAATGATTTATAGCTGCATCGCTATTGATTATATCTTAATTTTTGAAAAATTTATAAATACTAGGATATAGGAAGAATTATAACTCTTTCATAGGATCCCAGAACAATTTTTCGAAATTGATGATTTGATTATCGATCACTTCAACACCTTCATTTTCTAGCAACTGCTGCATTAGATTTGTGCCTTGAAAGTGGTGTTTTCCGCTAAGAATTCCTTTTCTATTTACAACACGGTGGGCAGGGATATCTTCACGATCTCCACAGGCATTCATAGCCCAGCCTACCATTCGAGCACTACGTGCGGCACCCAAACATTTTGCGATAGCTCCATAAGAAGTAACTCTGCCATATGGAATAAGTTTGGCGACTTCATATACTCTTTCAAAAAAATTTGTGCCAGACTCTGATCCGGTATCTATATCATTTTTCTTTACTCCCATGTGTATATAATTCTTGCTAAGGTTATAACTACTAGAATCAACATTAATATCCCCATAAAGTAATTAGAGTATTTGGCAATAGATGCAGTTTTCTTTTCGATTTTAAGGAAAGAAAACACATAAAAATAGAGCGTTACAAAGGTTCCTGCTCCTGCTGCTATGATAAAAGCAGTAATTCGCAAGGTGTCATATTCTATTTTTCCGCTAACACTCATTCCTGCAGCAATAGCACAGAAATAGGGTATGGGTAATACATTAATTGCAGACATCATAACACCTTTAAAAAAGCTTCTGGTGTCATTATTTCTATAGACCTTTATTTTTGTACTTTTTTGCTTTGCTTTTGCAAAAAAATAGATGGCCATGAAAAAAAAGATCACTGCTCCTGTACGAAGTAATATATTTCTAACATATGGATTGAAGAAAATATACTTGGCTAGAAGAATTGCTATCAGTGCCTGAAATATCACAACTATTGATGCACCAACTGCAACTAAGATTCCGTTATTTTTACCTCTTTCAAGGCAGGTTCTGGCAACGGTCATATTTACCAATCCAGGTGGAATCACTCCAACCAGTGATGCAAAAAATGTGACTAAAAATAACTTGGTAGTTTCCAAAATTACTGAGGTAATTACGTGATCCTAAACTGGATGTAAGTTATAGGTTTATTTTGTTCTAAATATTGTTTTTCATAAAAAGTTTGAATAGAAGTTACAACCTCTGGAGACCCTTCATTATGATAAACATTATGGTTAGAATAGAGTACTTCATGTCCTTCACCATGCAATAATCCTAATGTGTATCCATGCATAAATTCACTATCTGTTTTAAGATGTACAATACCATCTGGTTTTAGGACTTTTTTATAACGTTGTAAAAAATCATGATTGGTTAATCGATGTTTTGTACGTTTATATTTGATTTGCGGATCAGGGAAGGTAATCCATATTTCATCAATTTCTTCTTCTTCAAAAATATGATCGATTAATTCTATTTGAGTTCTTATAAATCCCACATTACGAATCTCATCTTCGATTGCAGTTTTTGCTCCTCGCCAAAAACGAGCTCCTTTGATATCGATACCAATAAAATTCTTATCGGGATATTGTTCTGCTAATCCTACAGTATATTCTCCTTTACCACAACCTAATTCGAGAACAATTGGTTTTTGGTTTTTGAAGAATTTATCATTCCATTTTCCTTTATATCCCAAAGTATTATTAAGCACATCCTCTCGAGTAGGTTCTACTACATTATGAAAGGTTTTGTTTTCGTTAAATCGTTTTAATTTATTCTTGCTTCCCACTTGATCCTCTTAATTTCTTTATTTACTTGTCTTTTAAATTCGATTTGTGTTACACTAACTCTTCTCGATACTATCCTTTTTTTATGATTGACGTGGTTTTTTACGTCGAATACCAGGAGTATATCTCATTTTGCTATGAGATATACTTGTTTTTCCTACCCTTCAGCTTCAATTAAATAATCAATACACTCTTGTTTTTGAATATGAAATTTCACTAAAGATAATTTTTTGGTAAAATTAAGGAAATATATGCATAAGAAAATAGGATTACTTTTATTATTAAGAATCAAATTGATAGTTACTATAACAACTTAAATACTAGAACGTTTGAAGAAAAAAGTACTTGTTGCTCCTCTTAATTGGGGGCTAGGTCATGCAACCCGATGTATTCCTATTATTAATGCATTATTAGCAGAAGGTCTGGAGCCTGTTATTGCTTCTGATGGAGTTGCCTTATCGTTATTAAAAAAGGAGTTTCCTTTGTTACTTACCAAAGAACTCCCTTCCTATAATATCGAGTATTCTAAAAAAGGAAGTAACTTCAAATTAAAGATGTTGTTAAATAGTCCTAAAATTGCTCATGCAATTAATGCTGAAAAAAAAGCAATAAAAAGAATCATTGAAGAGGAAAAATTTTGTGGCATTATCTCTGATAATAGAATGGGAGTACGACATAAGAGTATTCCTTCGGTATTTATTACGCATCAACTTACTGTATTAAGCGGAAAAACTACTTCTATAAGTACTAAGTTACATAACAAGTATATTAAAAAATTTGATGTGTGTTGGGTTCCTGATATGGCAGACGATCCTAATCTTAGTGGTGAATTAGGCCATCCCAGAAAAAACAATATTCCTGTGACTTATCTTGGGCCATTAAGTAGATTTGAATATCATGTTGTACCTAAAAAATATGATATTATGGTATTGCTTTCTGGACCAGAGCCACAACGTACATTACTAGAGCAAAAACTATTTCACGAATTCGAACAAAGTGATAAGAGGATTGTATTTGTACGTGGACGTATTGAGGAAACCCAGCAGACGTTTGTGAAAAATAATATCACTATTCATAATTATCTAACGGGAAAAGATCTGGAAGATACTATTAATAGTAGTAATTTGATTATTTCGAGATCTGGATATACAACAGTAATGGATCTTGCAAAACTGAAGAAAAAAGCTTTTTTTATCCCAACTCCCGGGCAGTTTGAACAAGAATATTTGGCTGAGCGTTTAACTATTAATAAATTAGTTCCTAGTTGTAATCAGAACGAATTTACATTAACAAAACTAAGAGATTTAAATGCGTATAGGGGGTTAAGTAGTTTTAGTACTGATATTGACTATAGGGAACTTTTTCACTTTTTCCAAAGTAAATGAAAATTCACTTCCAACTCGATAATCACTTTCTACATAAATACGCTCATGATGTGCCTCGATAATATGCTTTACAATAGCTAGTCCAAGACCAGATCCACCTTCTTTACGCGATCCACTTTTGTCTACACGATAAAAACGCTCGAATAATCTAGGAATATGGGCTTGCGCAATCCCTTCACCATTATCAGTGATTCTAATAATGGTTTTATTACGGATCAAATCTTCGATGCTTACTTCTGTAGTACCGTCTTCTTTTCCGTATTTTATTGAATTTACAATCAAATTAGAGAGTACTTGTTGTATACGTTCTTTATCCGCATGCACAAGTATAGGTTCTTCATAGTTCATGTCAAAAGTAAGGGCGATGTTCTTTTTTGACGCTTTCATCTCATATAAATCAAATACGCTTTGTACTAATTCTACAATATCAAAGTTGGTATAGTTGAGATTGAGATCACCAGTTTCTAACTTGGTAATCATGTCCAGATCATTTACAATGTAGATTAAACGTTCGACTCCTTTATTAGCTCGATTTAAGTATTTGTCAAGAATCTCGGGATCATTCATTGCGCCATCAAGAAGGGTAAGAACATATCCCTGAACAGTAAACAAAGGTGTTTTTAATTCATGAGAAACGTTACCCATAAATTCTTTACGATATGCTTCTCTGATTTTTAAAGTTTCGATCTCTGTTTTTCTTTGTTGAGCAAACTTCTCAACTTCTTTGATAAGAGTTCTCATGTCTGTTGTAACAGGACCATCTCCAATAGAGTCTACCTCTAACATCTCTATATCATCATAGATTTTACGTACCCTACGATAAATAAATTTCTCTACTCTGTACTGTATGATTATAAAGCAAATCATATAACAGATTGCTATAAAACCTATTATAAAAAATGGGTTAAACAGGGATTGAGTATATAAAAAAACGCTCAATGCGAGCGTTATTAATATGGTTATATATAAAGACGATAGGTATGCGAACCTGTACGACTTTTTAAAATTTTCTGCCATTAAACTACAAACTTATATCCTACTCCTTTAATAGTTTTGAAGCTGTTATCCCCGATTTTCTCTCTTAGTTTTCTAATATGAACATCAATAGTACGGCCTCCTACAATAACTTCATTGCCCCAAACCTTATCAAGGATATCTTCTCGCTTAAAAACCTTACCGGGCTTAGAGGCCAATAAAGATAATAATTCGAACTCTTTTCTAGGTAATACAATCTCCTTTTTATCTTTGACAATTTTATATTCGTCTCTATTGATAACCAGGTTTCCTATCTTAACAACATTATCTGAGGATTCCTCTTCTTTAAGTCTTCTTAACAGGGCTTTTACTTTACTTACCAAAACTTTAGGGCGAATAGGTTTTGTGATATAATCATCTGCACCTGCATCAAAACCAGCAACTTGAGAATAATCTTCACCACGTGCTGTAAGAAAAGTAATGATTGTATTTTGTAAATCTGGTAGCTTTCGTATATGCTCACAAGCTTCTATACCATCCATTTCTGGCATCATTACATCAAGAATGATTAAGTGCGGCTTTTTCTTTTTTGCTGCTTTTACAGCTTCAACTCCATTTTCAGCAGTTAATACAGTATATCCTTCTGCAGTAAGATTGTACCCGACAATTTCTAAAATATCAGGTTCATCATCAACTAATAGTATCGTAATATCTTTTTTATTCATTATTGTATAGCATTACATAACATTGGATAAATATACTACTTAATACGAAGTATACATATTTATATAGACTTGGTAACGATAAACTAACATTAAAGGGATGAGTAGATAACATTTACTTAACGTAGTTATTTTTTTGAATTCTTTTTGTGAAAAGAAAAAAGGCTAAATAAATTAATATTTAGCCTTTTTTATAATTTACTTGAAGATGAGATTTACTATTTATGTTCTCTATAGGTCTCTAACAAGTTCATTGTTGCGGTAATAAGATCTTTGGTTTCTAATAGTAATCCAAAATACAGCGTTGTATTTTTTGGGCTACTTTCTTCAGTTCTTGTTCTAGCAACTTGTTTATCAATTTTTTGATTTACTTTATTGAAGAGCTCTTGTTTTTCATTAATAATATTATCTATATGATCAAAATCTCTATCGCTAAATGCTTTTTTGATTTGTTTAAACAACTCATTTAATTGCTCTTCGATCTCTTTTAAGTCTTTGATCTGATTGAATCGAAGTTTTTTATGATTGTTATTTACATGTTTATGACTTGCCTTGGTAATATATTCCAAAGATTGAGACATATCTTGCAGATATCCTAAAATATTAATATAGAAGTTACTGGCACCTACACTAGACTCGTCGAGATTCTTGATAAAGTAAAAAATGTTATCTCTTAGCTCTTCTACTTCTTCATCTAGTTTAGCAATTCCTTTTTTACTTTTCTTTAAGGCTATCAAATCATATTTTACAAGGCTTTCGATTGTACTTGTGTAAATCTTATTTCCTCTATTTACAAAGGATTTGATGTTATCTGCGCTTTCTTCGATCACTCCTTGAACAGAGCTACTTTCAGAATTTTTAAGACTGTCTTCAGCTTTCTCTGCTTTGACTCTTTTTCTATAATTAATAGTATTTCTCGCTAAAAGCAATACTGCTACAAGTAATAGTACTGCAATCATTATAGGACCACCAAGATTAATCAAAAATGCTACTGCTGCTGCTGCAATAAAGGCACTTATAGCTGTAAAGAACCATCCGCCAATCACGTTAAGTACTCCAGCTACACGATACACAGCACTTTCTGTTCCCCATGCTCTATCTGCTAATGAGGTACCCATTGCTACCATAAAAGTAACATAGGTTGTAGAAAGTGGTAATCCCATAGAAGTTGCAATAGAAATCAAAACTCCAGCTACCATAAGATTTACTGCTGCTCTTACCATATCAAATGCAGGCATTTGGTAAGTTTTGTTCTTTGGTAGGTCTATTACAGGTTTAGTGAATCTTTTTTCTATAAATTCCATAGCAGGTCTTGGTGTAATAGCAGCAAGTCCTTGAGATATCAAAACAGTACTTCTAACAACACCTCTTGATAAAAAATTTGGTTTAAAACGTTCTTTAGCTTCCCCTTCTCTGGAAAGATTAATTTCGGTATCAGCAACATAACGTGCTTTTTTAGAAAACCATAATGTAAGAACCATAATTCCTCCTGCCAAGAATAATAATAACACTGGCGTTTCACTTTTTTTAGCTAAAACATCCATAGAAAACTCTGCTGCAGGAACACCAGAAACTACCCAAGCCTCATAAGATTGCCAGCCTGCAATTGGAACACCAATGAAGTTTACCAGGTCATTACCAGAAAAAGCCAACGCTAATCCAAATGTACCTACAATGATAATAAGCTTATAAATATTTACTTTAAAGAAATTAATAAGAATATATGACAATATTGACCACAGTACAAAACCAGCAGCTACGATCTGAAATACATAGGTTTCTAAAAAACCTCTCAATGTCATTTTAATTGTCCCTGCATCTCCATCAATTTTAAATAGATTTTTTTGAGCTTTAGCCAATTCTTTTACATTTTCGTATGCACTACCAAAATAATTATTAGCCCAGTCTAATAGTCCTTCTGGCCCACCATTATAAACAACATCAATTATGGCTTTAGCATAATTCGTACCTTTAATTCCTTTCATGAAAATGAAATATAGTAATGCAGTTAATGCAATCCCTCCAAATAAAGCACCAACCCATTTGGCTTTCTTTTCAAAATTATAGGATAGTAGTAAACGGGTTATAAATTGTACAATAGCACCCACAGAGAATGCTATCACTACCGAGAGCAGAATACCACTAATAATTTTTGTTGCTGTCTTAGTATTAATATAATTCCCTAAATCAGAGAAAGTTAATCCTTGATCTGCTCCAATTTTAATCAGAGCAATAGATACTGCTGCTCCTAAAAGATTAAATACAATAGATACCGTTGTCGAAGTAGGCATCCCCAGCGTATTAAAAAAATCGAGTAGGAGTATGTCTGTAATCATAACTGCCATAAAGATGATCATGATCTCATCAAAATAGAATTCGCCAGGGTTAAATATACCCTTACGAGCTACTTCCATTAATCCACTAGAAAAAACAGCTCCTGCTGCAATACCAATACTAGCAACAATCATAATTGTTCTAAAAGACACTGCTTTAGAACCAATAGCAGAATTCAGGAAGTTAACAGCATCATTACTAACTCCCACAATAAGATCGGCAATCGCTAATATCGCTAGCGCGACTACCATTAATAAATAAATATTATCCATACTTTTTGTTTAAGGTGCAAATATTATAATCAATTCTCAGCTTAATGTTACCAAACTGTTATGTATTAGCTTGTGATTTAGAAATGTATATCAAATTGTAATCTATACATTAATCCACTACTATCCCCATCTTCAGTGGTATAACTTATATCAGATTGAACTTTTAAGTTATGCCCTGCAATATATTTTGATACCCCTAAGGTATATTGTTCTTCAAGACTTTTACCAACAATTGCATCATAATTAAGATTGGTATAACGTCCAGCTACTTCCCAATTGCTTTTAAATAAATATCCAGCTTGAAAATTTAATGCATTACCAACCTGAACGATATCTCCTGTTGGTGTCCCATCTTCTTCTACAGCAATCGCTTCATCAGCATCTCTATCGGCAAACTCTCCCATAAAAGAGAAACCTTTATACTTAAACACAGCATCTACAAATATGGTAGAGATATTAGTCTCATAAAAACCAGTATTGGTTTGCATATAAGAACCCTGATTACTTCTGTTTTTTACAGCATCTGCATTAAAATCATAAGTTGCTGCCAGCATTAATTTAGGAGTTTGTTCTCTTTTAAGATCCCCTCCTTTATAATCTCCTTTACCTTTAAATTTACCAAAAGGTAACAATTCTAGTCTTCCTGTATACTGATGGCCGCCTAAATTCCCACTGGTAATATTTCTTCCTTCTCCCTGAGAAACTGCAAAAACTTCTCTAACTATAAATTTATCAGATAATTTAAAGTGATGTCTTAATTGTACTCCCAAATCACGATCTATGTTAAATCGGCTATTTAATCTGGAACGATCTACTAATTGTAAGTTTGCTGAGGAAATAACACGTTCTACATTACCGGGTAGTTTTGTTTGCCCAGCCCAAAGGGTAAAGTTTTTGTAGAAATTCCATTTTATAACGGCATCAAGAATATAACGAGGAGCATTACTAGTGAATTCTGAAGCTCCAGAAATATCTCTATTAGATAATCCCAACTCTATTTTATATTGAAGTTTTGGGCTATAAGCAAAACCATTAAATTTTAAACGGGCTCTTCTTACTAAAAAATTAGTCTCGGGTTTACTATAATTATTATCGTTAATATCCCAACCGGTAGTAGAAAGTAATTGAAATCTGGTTGCAAATTTCATGCTCCACGAGCTGTCTTTGGCAACAACATTTAAGATTCCTTTTCCAAATTTAGTCTCAGTAGTTTCCTGAGCATTTACAAAACAAAGCGTAAATAGAACTAACGCTGTTAGTGTATTCTTTAATTTCATAATCGATACTAGTTTTTGTCGCTTGCAAAGAACTTGTATCAGTGTTAAGTTAATGTTAACTTAATGTTTTATAATGATTATATTAAAATGTTTTTTTTAAGTATTTATGCAAAAACGAAAAAGGCTAACCGTTTTCGGTTAGCCCTGTATTTCAAAAATCTAAGTCGACAAAAACTAATATGATTTTTTGAAACTACAAATGTCGTCTTACGACTCGCCAAAAATATTTTATTTGGCGAGTTTTTATGTTACCAAAACTTTAAGCTATCGTTAAAAGTGGCACTATACAAGACTTAACATGTAGCCGAGAAGTGATCCGCCGAGTACAATCCACATAGGATTTACTTTCTTAAACCCAAAAATCATAATAACACCCACCAAAGCAATACTTATTGCTTTCCAGTCGATTAAAGTATCCAAAGACATTACAAATAGTACTGATAACATGATAGCCACAGCCGCAATATTTACAGTATCGAGAAAATAACTAAGCAGTATTGATTTCCTCATTTTGGGAACTAATGGATTAAGAAGTAATACAAAAAGAAAAGAAGGGAGAAAGATTCCTAGTGTAGCAGCTATGGCTCCCCAAAATCCTGCTAATTGATACCCAATAAAGGTTGCAGTAGATAAAACAGGCCCTGGTGTAAATTGGCCTACTGCAATAGCATCTATCAATTCTGGTCTGGTCAACCATCCTTTTGTTACGAGTTCTGCATCCAGATATGCAAACAGAACATAACCACTACCATATAATATGGCACCAACTTTAAAAAATGTCCAAAGAACTTTTATAGAAGAAAGTTTAATAAAAGTAAGTGTAGAAATTTTAAATATGAAAAACGGAGCAAAAGATTTGGAGGAGGTATTTAACTTCGATTTAGAATAAAAATATAATATTCCAAAAAGACCTGCACTTAACAATGCAATAACCTCATTTACCCCCAATAAACTAAAAATTAGCACCAAAACTCCGATAGTACCTAATTCCCAGTTTTTTAATGCTTTCTTTCCTAATTTTAGAATTGCCGATAAAATAATGGCTAATACAGCTGGCTTAATTCCTGAAATAAAAGGAGTTACTTCTGGTAACTGCCCATAAGAAGTATAGAACCAAGCCAAAACTCCTGTAATAACTACGGCAGGAAAAACAAAACAGGCTCCGGCGACAAATAAACCGGCAATTCCGGCACGCTCATGACCGCAATGCATCGTCATTTCGGTAGAATTAGGGCCAGGAATCAGGTTTGTGGCTCCGATAAGATCCAGAAAATG
Organism: Aquimarina sp. Aq78; assembly: GCF_900299525.1. Taxonomy (GTDB): domain Bacteria; phylum Bacteroidota; class Bacteroidia; order Flavobacteriales; family Flavobacteriaceae; genus Aquimarina. The sequence goes on from NZ_OMKA01000026.1 coordinate 607,781, forward strand.
TTGCTTATCCATCCATTTTCTTTTATCAACTACTTCGTTCTCCATCATAGCAATATGCGCTGCAGGACCACCAAAAGCAAAACAACCTAATTTAAAGAAAACAATAGCGACCTCAATAAGCTTTTTCTTTTTATTCATTTATAGTATGATTCTAGAATTATACACAGAACTAAGCTGGTCAAAAATATAAAATAAGCCACTAAATTAGACTAAAATATGTTACCAATCATAGTTGTTGATTCTACGCTGTTATCTAGATTAGTACGAGTCTTAACTTTACAAAAACAAAGCTGAATAGATGACTGAATTAGAAATCTTAAATATTGCGAATGGTAAATTTAACATTGATTAAATAGTTAATAATCAATATATTATAGGATTAATGTTAATTTAATGTTACGTAAATGTTGTTTAAATGTAAAATAAGTACTACTTTTATAATATAAGTCGACATCCCAAATAATCTAAAATATTTAAAATCATGAAAAAGATAATAGTAGCAATGGCCATTTTGTTTTCTGCAACCGCAATGGCTCAGGATGTAAAGCCGACTTTTGAAAAGCAAGGAGATCAAATTAAAGGTACATTTTATTTTGAAGATGGAACGGTAAGACAACAGGGTTTCTATAATAAAGAAGGTAAACTTCATGGAGAATGGAAATCTTATGATGCTACAGGAAAGAAAATTGCCATGGGGCAATATAATAATGGAGTAAAAACAGGGAAATGGTTTTTTTGGAATGCAGATAAATTATCTGAAGTAAATTATAATAAAAATCAAATCGCTGATGTAACAACTTGGTCGGGTAAAGACAATGTAGTTGTGAATTATAAAAATTAGATTTTACCACAAAAAAATAAACAGAAAAGACTTCCTTAATCGGAGGTCTTTTTTGTTTTTAAAACTTTCAAAAAAGAATAGTATTATTTCTTTGATTTGATTTTTCTATCTCAGAAAGGTTATAATTTTTTTTACATTACGTATTCGTTATATGTTTTCTTAACAATAAAATGAATCTTTTTCAGGAAGAGTTTTATTAGTGTTAATTTCTTGTTTACAGTGGTTTGTATGCGAGTCTAACATTGAATTAATATTGAGAAAACATTCAATAAACAATGCGAGATAACAATTTTCTAACATTAATATGACACATAATTAATTTTTGAATAACACAGATTTAACACTGCCTGTCGTTCTTTGCCGGGAATTTCAGAACAAGTTAAATGAGAAAAATTGTTACACTTTTTGCGTTATTTTTTGTAGGAATACTCTTCGCGCAAGAAACCGGTTCGATTACCGGAACATTGTTAGACAAGGAATCTAATAATCAACCTTTACCTTTTGCTAATGTATTAATTAAAGGAACAACCAAGGGAACGACTACAGATTTTGATGGTTTATATACTATTGAAAACCTGGAGCCAGGAACATATGTACTAGAGTTTAGTTTTGTAGGGTATGAAACTTTAGACATTAAAGATGTAATCGTAAAATCAAATGAAACCACTACAGTCAATACTTCTATAGCAGCAAGTGCAGCTGCATTAGATGAAGTTGTAATTAAAACTACGACCAAAAAAGAATCTGAAGCAGCTATTTTATTAGAACAAAAAAATGCGGTGACTATTCAACAAAAGATAGGAGCGCAAGAACTTTCTAAAAAAGGAGTCAGTGATGTTGCAACAGGTTTAACTAAAGCAACAGGTATTTCTAGGCAGAGCGATAAATTATATGTTCGTGGATTAGGAGATCGTTATAACAATGCCTATTTAAATGGATTACCTATCCCATCATTAAATCCAAAGTTAAAACTTATTGATCTGGGTATATTTCCAACCGATATAGTTGAGAATTTAGGGATTTATAAAACGTATTCTCCAGATATCTATGGTGATTTTGCAGGAGCAAGTGTAAATATCGATACCAAAGATCGTCCTGGAAAAGGTTTTTTAGAAGTTGGTTTTAGTTCGGGAGTAAATTCTAATGCTGTTAGTAATGATTTTTTCTTACTTAATGGAGGACAATACGATGAATGGGGATTAGATGATGGATCAAGAAGAGTTCCTGTTTTCTTAGACATCCCGAACTACAATTACAATAGTACAGAAATAGATTACTATCCTTTTAGTACTTCTTTTAATCCTGTTAAAAAATTTAATGCTCCAGATGGAGGTATGAGTATTACAGGGGGTAAAACCTTCACAATTGCAGAAGATCAGAAATTAGATGTATTGGTGACTGGATCGTTTAGTCAAAATCATAGAACTGCTTTGGGAGGTAACCAAGCTGCTTTTAACTCTCAGGGAGAAAGTATTACTGGATTAGGAAATTTTAAAAATGTAGATCGATATGAATATTTTACTAACACTACGTTATTAGGAAGTTTAGGATATCGATGGAATAGTAATAATAAAATTCTTGCGACTACTTTATTTGTTAATGATACCGAGGATGAACTCAGAGAATTTACAGATGGTGTTAGTAGTGAAGATACAGATGTAGGTATTCGTTTAAGAAGAGGGACCTATGAGCAAAATAACCTGTTTACACAGCAACTTACTGGAGAACATAGGTTTAACGAAAGTAAGTATCAACTAAATTGGGGAGTTGCGTATAATAAAGCAAAGGGACTAATACCCGACAGACGTCAATTGGTGTTTACAGAGTTACAAAATGGAAACCTTGTTTTAGGAAATCGTACAAGTCCGGATTTGGCAAACAATCAACGTTTTTATCAAGAATTAAATGAAAATGATTATTCTGGTAAGATTGATTTTGATATTAATTTTGGAAAGGATGAAGATGATAATTTTAAAAATGCACTTACTGTTGGATTAGCAGCAAGATCAAAAGATAGAGATTTTGAATCTAATCAGTTGAACTACAACCTTAACAGTCTTGTAAATCAAAATGTAGATTTTAATAATCCAGATGCAGTACTAAACGAAACTAATTTCCTTAGTGGAGAATACATTGTTTTAGAAAATCTTAATCCAACAAGAATTTACGAAGCAGATTTATTAACCATTGCTGGGTATGCAAATTTACAATATGCATTCACAGAGAAATTAACCTTCAATGGAGGTGTTCGTGCAGAATTGTTTGAGCAAAATATATTTTATAGAGAACAACAGGATTTAGAAACGTCTCCTTTTAAAACACAAAAGATTGATGAAACGTTTATCCTGCCTAGTATAAGTTTAAAATATGAATTAAACTCAACATCAAACCTTCGTTTTGCAGCTAGTAAAACAGTTACACTGCCAAAATTTACAGAAATAGCACCTTTCTTAGACGAAGATGTTACTGAAGCCACTCTGGGAAATACTATTCTTAGTAATTCTGATAACTATAATGTTGATATCAAATGGGAACATTTTCCCGAGCAGACTGGCGAATTGGTAGCAGCCACATTATTTGGTAAATATATCGAAAACCCAATCGAAAAAGTATATGTAGCATCAGCTTCAAATGTAAACACATTTATCAATTCTGATAATGCTGTAATCTTTGGAGCAGAATTAGAATATAGAAAGAATCTGGGTAATCTTTTTAAAGTAGAAGAAACAATCTGGAACAGCCTAAACTTTGGCGTTAATACTACAATAATGTATACACAGGTAGAAATTGACCCAACAATTACAACGTTTAATGGGTCTAATATTGCTCCAACTAATGTAGAAAGACAATTACAAGGTGCTTCTCCTTTTCTGGTAAATGCAGATGTAGTGTATGCCAAAGAATTTGGTAATCACAAAATTACTTCAGCTTTGGATTTTAACATTTTTGGAGATCGAGTGTATTCTGCTGGAGGAAATGGAGTAGGAGATATTTTTGAAAAAGGATTCGGAGTGCTAAACTTTAATTTTAAAGATGAGATAGGAAAGCATGTTGAAATAAGCCTTAAGGCTAAAAATTTATTAAACCCATCTATAGAACGATACCAAGATCAAGAAGATTTAGGTCAGGAGTTTACTACCTACAAATTTGATAATGGAATCAACTTTAGCCTTGGAGTTACTTTTAAACTTTAATTATAAACGGAAAACACAACTAAAATTAATCATTATATAAAATGAAAACTAAAAAATTATTTACGGGAATATTAATAGGAACAGCAGTTTTATTTAGTGCTTGTACTATACAAGAAGATAATATTGGAGATATCACAATCAACCAGGGAGGTTCTGGAGGAGATACTTCTGGAACCGAAATATTAGAAGGTCAGATTACAGAAAATGCTACGTTAAAATCAAGTGAAGTATACGAGTTAAGAGGAGGTGTATCAGTGGTAGACGGAGTTACATTAACTATTGAAGCTGGAACAAAAATTATCGCAGGTGATGTAGGAGGAGTATTCTCATATTTAGCTATCGAGCAAGGAGCAAAAATTATTGCAGAAGGTACTGCAGCACAACCTATCGTATTTACCTCTAATAAATCTACTCCTAATCCTGGAGATTGGGGAGGATTATTATTGGCTGGTAAAGCTCCTATCAATAGAGGTACTACGGCAACTACAGAAGTTGCAAACCTTACCTACGGGGGGACTGATCCGGCAGATAACTCGGGAATATTGCGTTATGTGCGTTTAGAATATACAGGAGGAAAAATTAATGATGATGCAGAATATAACGGACTTTCATTATATGGTGTTGGTAATGGAACTACTTTAGAATATATCCAGGCTTTTAATGGAAATGATGATGGAGTAGAATTTTTTGGCGGAACCGTAAATTTAAAATATGCTGTTGTAACTGGTGCGGGAGATGATTCTTTTGATTGGACAGATGGATGGATAGGAAATGGGCAATTCTGGATCGCACAGCAAACTTCTGCTGCAGGAGATAAAGGAATCGAAGCAGATAATTTGTCTTCTACTCCTGATGCAGCTCCATTCTCTAACCCTACTTTATCTAATATTACGCTAATCGGTGCAGAAGATGGTGATGGCGAAAATAAAGGAATTGAATTTAGAGCAGGAACCAAAGTAACAATGTACAATGCTATAATCAAAGCATTCCCAGGAAAAGGAATTGAAGTTGATGATGATCAAACATTGATCAATCTTAATAATAATGAAGTAATTGTTAAAAATTCTATCATCGATAATGCAAAATCATTTGATTTGGATCATGGTGGTGCAACTGTGGATTTTGCAGATTTTGCAACTTTTAATAATTTTACGATAGATGGTTCTGGTGCTCCATTTAATAGTGCAGGTACTGCTATACCAACTGGTTTTGAAATTACTGGTGTAAGAGGAACCTATGCGTATACTGCTGCGGTGGATGGTGTAGATAATTTTGACCCTTCTACATTAGGAGCATTCTTTGACGCTGCTAACTATGTCGGAGCGTTACAAGAGAGTGATACCTGGACATCAGATTGGACTCGTTTATAGTATAATATCCCATATTAAGTATTTGAATTATAGAAGCTTGGCTAATTGCCAGGCTTCTTTTTTTAGTGTATTTCAGAATAAACAATTTACAAATAGGTAATAATCAAGTTGAAAGGTTAAAAACGTAAAGAAAACTAATCTTAGAATCTCATATTTCGCTATGGTGTTTTATCTTAGTGTTAAGGCAGATTCTATAAATTTACTCGGTTTAACACCTTCATAACAATTCTCTAATAATTTATAAAAAATAGATTTTGTGTCGCCGTTAATATTTGAGACTCAAAATATGATATAGATTAGTATGCCTTATTTGATTCGAGTATACCTTATGATTCAGTAGTTTATTGGCAATTTAATAGTATAAATCCTAGGCGCAAATTCCCTCAAGAATCCTACAGGTTTCACCTTTTTTTTCATTTTTCCTACGTCACATTCCCTTAAACTAACCATAATAGTGGGGTAAAATCAATTACTGTAAAACCGTATTTATTTGTATTAGATTTTGAAAACATATAATGAGAAAAACATTTACAGTACTAGCGCTATTTTTTGTAGGAGCTATTTTTGCACAAGAAACCGGGACTATTGCCGGAAAATTATTAGATAAAGAATCAAACAATCAACCTCTTCCTTTTGCTAATGTAATTGTAGGAGGTACTGCCAAAGGAGCGTCTACGGATTTTGATGGATTATATGAGATTACGGGAGTTCCTGTAGGGACATATACATTACTGTTTAGTTTTACAGGATATCAAACGGTAGAAATACCTAATGTAGTAATAGAAGCAGATAAAGTAGCGGTGGTAGATGCTACTATGGGAGCTACAGCAGCAGCACTAGAAGAAGTTGTGATAAAAGTAGTTACCAATCGTGAACGCGAAGAAGCCTTGCTTTTAGAACAGAAACAAGCAGTACAGATTAAAGAAAGTATTGGAGCAGAACAGTTATCAAAACAAGGAGTATCTGATGCAGCAGCGGCTACAGCAAAGATATCTGGAGTAAATAAAGTAGAAGGATCTGGAGATATATTTATTAGAGGTCTTGGAGACCGTTACCTTTCTACAACAATGAATGGATTACCTGTTCCTTCTGAAGATGTTGAAAGAAAAAATATTGATTTAGGTTTATTCTCGGCAAATATTATTCAAAATATTGGAGTAAGTAAAACATATTCTTCATTGTTTTATGGTGATCAAGCTTCAGGAAATGTTGATATAGTATCTAAAGAATATTCTGGAAATGGGGAATTAACTATTGGTATAAGTGGAGGTGTTAATACTAATGTTGTTGATGGCGATACATGGAGTAATTTTAGAAGTACGCAAAGTACTAACAATACAACCTTAGGGTTTTATTCAAGTAATTTAAATACAGAAACAGCGCTGACACAAGAAAGTTGGAACCCGGAGACTTCAAATACCCCAGCTAATTTTGGTGTTTCTGTTACTGCAGGAGAAAAAGTAGAATTATTTGGGAATAATTTATCTGTGTTTTTCACAGGATCATATTCAAAATCCAATCAGCAAAGAATAGGAGAATTTAAAGAATACAGAGCAAACTTTGTTAACGACACTATTCCGGATGCTGAGCGTTTTACAAGTACTACTAATACAACAGGTCTTCTAAATCTAGCATATCGAATAGGTAGTAACACTAAACTGAAATTCAATTCTCTATTCATTAATAAAGGAGAAGATCAACTTAATGAATTTGGTCGAGGAGGCAATGCTGGTATTTTTGAAGAAACACCAGTTGCTGATAATGCATCTCAATTTGTAAGAGATCAACTGTTTAGGCAAACCACTCTTTTTATCAATCAATTATTTGGTGATCATAGTATTACGGAAAAGGATGAAATAGATTGGGGTATTGGTTATAATGTAGTAAATGCAGATGAGCCTAACCGTATTAGAAATGAACTTAATATTTATGGAGAAAATGATATTAGGTTTGGTAATACAGGAGGGTTTCAACAACGAAAATCATCTCAAGAAATTAAAGATAAAGAAATAAATGGATTCCTTAAATATAATAGAACAATAACCAATAGTGAGTTCTATTCTGCAAAATTTGATATTGGAGTTAATTATAGAAAAAAAGAGAGAGATTTTGAATCCAGATTTAATGGCTTAGCTATTTCTAGAAGTAATATAGGATTATCAATTAGCTCTTTGGATAACTTAGACGAAGGTTTAAATTTTCAAAATGTAGATAATGACACTTTTATTCCAAGAGATCAGAATGATACATATGAAGCTTTATTAGAAGAACAAGCGGCTTTCCTTAATTTTGATATTCGGATTAAAAAATTAGTTGCTAATCTTGGTATTCGATATGAAGAGGATCAATTAGATGTACCTTTCTTTGATGTAGCTAATTTCTCTGGTAGCGATAATTTCATTTTTAACGAGTATACTAATCTATTACCTAGTATGAGTCTTAAGTATGAAGTTAATGAGAAACACAATATTCGCTTAGCAGCCAGTCAAACTTTTACATTACCAGAATTTAAAGAAATAGCACCTTTCGAATATGTTTCCCCTACAGGTAGGGTAACTCGAGGGAATCCTAATCTAAAGCCTTCGACTAATTATAATTATGATTTGAAATGGGAATTTTTCCCAACATCTAAGGAGTTAATATCACTAACAGGTTTCTACAAAAAAATAGAAGACCCAATTAACTTGGCACAAACCAGAGGAGCTGCAGGAGTGTTTTCTTACTTCAATACAGCAAAAAAAGCAGATATATATGGTATTGAGCTTGAAGGACGAGTTAATCTTATTGAAATTGAAGATAAAGCAAACCTGAACTTAAATGTTAATGTTACTCGAATGTGGCATTCACAAGATCTTAAAGCAGAAGATAGAGATGCCGGTCAGTTTGAAGAGTTTAGATATAAAAATAAAACTGAATCTGGATTACAAGGAGCATCAGATTGGATCGTAAATGGATCTCTAAGTTATTCTAATCAAAAAGAAAAGGAATTCATCGCTACCCTAACAGGTAACTATGCTTCAGATAGAATATTTGCATTAGGTTCTCCAGATGATGTGGCGAATAAAGAAACTTTATACAACGAAGAAATTATTGAAAATGGATTTGTAACAATGGACCTTATCCTTAGTAAACAAATCAATGACAAACTCAAAGTCAAATTAACAGCGAGAAACCTGTTAAATCCAAAAATTAAACAAACCCAATTAATAGCTCAAGAGGATCAAGCCGGAATCAGATTTGATTCTAATAATAACCCAGTTAACGAGGTAGAAGAAACAATACTTTCTTATAAAAAAGGAAGTACAATAAGTCTAAGCCTTAATTATACATTTTAGAATACTCAAAAATTAAACCCGAACAAAAATTAAAACAAAATGAAAAAGTTAGTCTTAAAAATCAGCACGATTACTCTTGCTTTAAGTGCATTTGTGTTTTCGTCTTGTAGTAGTGATGATGATACTCCTACTCCTCCTTCAGTAGAAACTACAGCAGATAAGCTTAAAAAAGGAGAAATGAATGGAGAATTAGAAGAAAATTTTATATTAGATGCAAGTACAACTTATGAACTAACAGGTAGCTTTATAGTTAAAGAAGGTACTAAATTAACAATTCCTGCGGGGACTAATATCCTTGTTAAAGCTAGTGGTACAGAATCATTTATCGCAGTATTAAAAGGAGCGCAAATAGATATTCAGGGTACCGCTGCTAATCCGGTAGTTATGTCTTCTGAAAAAGGTAATCCTGGCGATTGGGGTGGCCTTACTATATGTGGTAAAGCTACTACTACAGCAGGTGTAGATGCAGTTGCAGAAGTAGGTGGATTTATTTATGGAGGTACAAATGATACAGATAACTCTGGATCTGTTAAGTATTTAGTGATTCGAGGAACTGGTGCCCAAATTAATCCAGATGCTCAATATAATGGAGTCTCTTTTTATGCTGTTGGATCAGGAACTGTTGTAGAAAATATTGCTGTAATTAATGGAGCAGATGATGGAGTTGAATTTTTTGGAGGTACAGTATCTGCTAAAAACCTTTATCTAGAAAATAACAATGATGATGCTATTGATTGGACAGAAGGTTGGAATGGTACTATTGATGATGCTTATGTTGCTCATACAAATGATGGTTTCTCTACTGTAGTTGAAGCTGATGGAGAAAACAAAAATCCTAAGATCAATAACCTTACCGCAGTAAATACTTTTCAAGCAGTTGGAGGTAGTGGTACTGCATTACAATTTAAAAAACAATCAGGAGCTACTATCACAGGTCTTTCGCTTGCAGGATACAAAACTTCTGTAGATATGAAAGATGGTGGAGCTTTAACTAATGTGAGTTTAAATGGTGCTACTGCAGATCCTGCAAATGCTTATAACCTTGCTGCTACTGTAGATATTACAGGATGGACTTGGATTGGAGCACAATTAAGCCTTTCAGGTAAATTAGGAGGGACTTTAACTAGTGATTTAACTTTAGATGCATCTGTAGCTTATGAGTTAGAATCATTTTTATTAGTTCAGGATGGAGTTACACTAACAATTCCTGCAGGTACAAAAATTACTGCTAGAGCCGGAGGAGTAAGTGTATATATCGCAGTGCTAAAAGGAGGTAAAATAGACATTCAAGGTACTGCTGCTAATCCAGTAGTAATGTCTTCTAAAGATGGTAACCCTGGTGATTGGGGTGGTCTTACTATATGTGGTAAAGCTACTACAACAGCTGGTGTAGATGCAGTTGCAGAAGTAGGTGGGTTTATTTATGGAGGTACAAATGATGCAGATAACTCTGGATCCGTAAAATACTTAGTAATTAAGGGAACAGGTGCTCAGATCAATCCCGACTCTCAGTATAATGGTGTTTCTTTTTACGCTGTTGGATCAGGAACAGTTGTAGAAAATATAGCTGTTATTGATGGAGCAGATGATGGAGTTGAATTCTTTGGAGGAACAGTATCTGCTAAAAACCTTTATCTAGAAAACAATGCTGATGATGCTGTAGATTGGACAGAAGGATGGAACGGTACAGTAACAGATACATATGTTTCTCATACTATTGCTGGATTCTCTACTGCATTAGAAGCTGATGGAGCTAATGAAAATCCTAAATTAATAAACTTTACTGCTATCTCTACGCAAAATGGTACTGCACTACAGTTTAAAAAACAATCTGGAGCAACTATCACTAATATTTTCTTGAGTGGATACGCAACCAATGTTGATATGAAAGATGGTGGATCTTTATCTAATGTACAAATTGATGGAGCAGACGCTACTACTACAAATCCTTATAACACAGGTACTCAAGTAGACATTTCTGCGTGGACTTGGAGAACAGCTGGTCTATAAGAAATTTAGAATTAGCCATATTATAGAAACACCCTCAAAAACATGAGGGTGTTTTTTTATTGTTATCATTAAGGAAGAATACTATACTTTTACTTCTTTCCATTTTCCTTTTTTAAACCAGATAATTCCAATCACTGCGATTAAAACTTCGGCAAAGGTAATTGCAAGAAATACTCCCATTGCGCCCCAATCCAGAACTAAGGCGGCGAGGTATGCAAATGGTAGCTGAAATACCCAGAAACAAAAGAAATTAATGACAGTAGGAGTCTTGGTGTCACCTGCCCCGTTAAAAGATTGTATGACTACCATTCCATATGCATAGAATACATATCCTGCAGCAATTACACGTAAACTTAAGGCTCCATATTCTATGATTAATGCTTCATCACTAAAGATTCTTATAATTGCTTCTGCAAATAAGAGGTAAAATATAGATACAATAGCCATGAAATATGCATTGTATTTTCCTGTTTTCCAAACAGATTGCTCGGCACGCTCTGGCTTTGCAGCACCCAGGTTTTGACCTACTAATGTAGCCGCAGCATTACTCATTCCCCAGGAAGGCATTAGAGTAAACATTAATACTCTAATAGCTATAGTATAGCCTGCCAGTACTTCACTACCAAATTCAGCCATAATTCGCATCAAAAATACCCAGCTAGATGTTCCGATAATAAATTGTCCAATCCCTCCTATAGATACTTTGACAAGATTAAGCATAATTTCGGCTCTAAAAACAATATCTTTAAAAGCAACTTTGATCTTACTCCAGCCATAAAAAAGAATTAATAGCTGAAATATTACAGCACTACCTCTACCTATAGTTGTAGCAATTGCTGCTCCCTGAACACCAAAAGCAGGCACAGGGCCAAACCCGAAAATAAAAATTGGATCCAGAATGATGTTTAATATATTAGAAAAGATTAATACTCGCATTGCTACAGAAGCATCACCTGCACCTCTAAATACTGCATTGATTAAAAACAGCAACATTATGGTCACGTTTCCGCCTAATAATACTTGGGTGTAGCCATATCCATCTGCAATAAGATCGGGTTCGGCTCCCATGAGTCCAAGTATTTCTTTCGGAAAAACGATACCTATAGCACTAATTATTATAGCAATTACGATTCCTAAAAGTATAGATTGTATTGCTGTCTGTGAGGCACCACTAATATCTTTTTCACCCACTCTACGGGCAACAATTGCAGTAACTCCCATACTAAGCCCAATAGCAATAGCATATACCAGAGTAAGTACAGATTCTGTTAATCCTACTGTGGCTATAGCATTGGCTCCAAGGCTAGAAACATAGTAAGCATCTACAAGAAAAAATATAGATTCCATCATCATTTCGAGAACCATAGGCACAGAAAGCATGAAAACTGCTCTGCGAATACTTCCTGAAGTGAATTCTTGTTCTTTGCCAGTAAGTGCAATCTTGAAATATGAAAATATACGGGTAAGTGTAAGTTTTTTTTGAGTCATGATAATAAAGAATTATGAATTAAAAATATAAATAAGAAGTACTGAAGAAGGAATTCTTAGCTTCTAAATCGAGGGGTCTCTATGTGCACAATTATGTACATAATTCTTTTATAACTTCATGATGAAACAAATATCAGGCATTATTTTTGATTTACAAAATTTAAATAGTAACTCATCTTGATTTTTTTCTATTAGTAAGAGTTCTAAATTTATAGGCTAGGAATAAAAATTAAGACACATAGTAAGTGAAAACCGTAACTTGTGTACTGAACTACCATGTAATCTGTGGTTTATAAGCAAGTATGATAATAATTTGTAATATTTTTAATTATAATGTTGTATATTTATTGCCCCAAAATAAATTTTTGTATGAAAAAAATCTACTTGCTGCTTACATGTATTAGTCTTATTTGCTTTTCCTTTGCTCCAGGAATTCAAGCACAGTCTGATACGGCCGAAACACAAGATTCGAAGAGCATAAAAATCGAAGGATTGCGTTTGTACCCTAATCCAGCACCTGCTGGAAGTATGTTATCTATTACCTCTACTAAAGATCTTACCAAAACAGTTTCAATTTTCACAGTTTTAGGAGAAAAAGTGCTTTTTAAAGTTTTGATTGGCAGAGAGTTAGATATTAGTCATTTAAACCCTGGTGTATATGTAATTAAGGTTACCGAAGGAGAATTAAAAGCTACTAAGAAACTCATCATTAAATAATTTTTTAAACTATAATCGTTTTTTACTAATTATACTTTAAATTATCTTATAAAAAACACTGCTAAACAAGGGAGTCTTTTTTATACCTTTGTTCTACAAAATTTGTTGAACAAACCTTATGCATGCTGATACTATTTTTTCTATTCAGAACGACACAGATTTTGAGAAATCAGCATTACGTATCTTTAACTATCAATATAATAACAATATAACGTATCAGAGATTTTGTAACCTTTTAGGAATTGCGAAAACTTCTGTAAAATGCGTTAATGATATTCCATATTTGCCCATCCAATTTTTTAAACAAGAGAAAATTGTAAGTACAACAGCTTCGATACATAAAATTTTTACAAGTAGCGGTACAACAGGTAATGTAACCAGTAAACATTATGTTAGTGACCTTACAGTATATGAAAGAAGTTTTAGAAAAGGATTTCAACATTTCTATGGAGATATCACCGATTATACAGTATTGGCATTACTACCTTCTTATTTAGAAAGGGACGGGTCTTCTCTAGTGTATATGGCAGAAAAACTAATTAACGATAGTAATCATCCCAAAAGTGGATTTTATCTACATGATACTAAGAAGCTGGTAGATACCCTTCAACAACTTATTGCAGAAGACAAAAAAATTCTCCTTCTAGGTGTTTCATTTGCTTTATTGGATCTTGTCGAAAATTATAATGTACAGCTAAACGATACATCTATAATTATGGAAACCGGTGGGATGAAGGGGAGAAGAAAAGAAATGATTCGGGAAGAATTACATAAAGTTCTTAAAAATGGTTTTGGGGTTTCTCAAATTCATAGTGAATATGGGATGACCGAGTTATTATCACAAGCGTATTCTAAAAATGATGGACTTTTTTACTGCCCACCCTGGATGAAAGTTTCTATCAGAAACCCTGAAGATGCTTTAACTCAATTAGAGGTGAATAAAACAGGAGGGATAAATATTATGGATCTGGCTAATGTAAATTCATGCTCTTTTATCGCTACTCAAGACTTAGGTAAAATTTATACTAACGGGAGTTTTGAAATTATTGGTAGATTTGACCATAGTGATATCAGAGGCTGTAATTTAATGGCGCTATAAATATGGCAATTAAAAAGAAATTAGGTTGTTTTTCGTTTCCGGCGATTATATTAATCTCTTTGGTTGGTAGTAGTGTTGTACAAGGTTTTTTTCCTATTTCTTTATTCTGGGCCTTTGCATTACTACTATTACTGCTTTCGTGGTTATTAGGAAAATTAGATAGTCATCAAAAAAGCTTTCAATGGCGATATATGCTATATAGTATGTTTGTTTTGGCATCTGTATTAGGATTACGACACGTATTAGACGCTATTCCTGTATCTATAGAAAACCAAAAACCTGATGTTTCAGAATATATTTACCGTGAGAAAACCCTTGAAGAAGGAGATTCTATAGTCTTATTACGTCAGGACAGACAATGGACTGATAATTATGGTAATACTTTTAAAGGTAAGTTTTCGATTCGGGAAAAGGATTACTTTTCTTCTAAAAAGGAATATCTTAATACCATGCAAAAACATAAACAACGCTCTTGGGGTAAGTTGTATCAATATCTTGCAACTTCTGATACGCCTAGACTGGACTTAATTCTCGAAGAACTTACTACTATTAAAAACACAAATAAACTAAATCAATTTGAGTTTGCAGAAATGGTAGTGACTTTTATACAGGATATTCCTTACTCTTTTGTTTTTGAAAATGACTGTGAGTCTCCAGAAAAATATGAAGAATCTATTCGGGTGATATTAGAAGAATGTTCTGATTGCTGTATAGGTAATATTCCTTTCGGAATTCAAAACCCCGTAGGTTTTATGGGAAATTTAAAAGGAGATTGCGATACCAGAACTGTAATTATTTATGCTATTCTTAGCCATTTTGGGTACGATGTGGCTATTCTTAATAGCGATTATTATAAGCACTCTGTTCTTGGGTTGCATATTCCGGCAAAAGGAATATATAAAATGCAGAATGGAAAACGATATTATATATGGGAGACCACAAATAAACATTTTACAATTGGCACATTACCCAAAAATTTTGATAACATAAATCATTGGCATATTGTACTAACTAACACCTAAAACTCATGCAAACGAAACTATTAACCCTTGCTTTTATAGAAATAGTACTCGCTATTGTCGTTTCTGTACTAATACTGTTTATTTCTTTTAAAATTTTGCAAAGCGTATTTTTTAAGAATATCTCTTTTAGAGAAGATAATATGGCTTTTTCTGTTTTTGCAGCGGGAATTATTTTATCGATTGGTATGATCCTGGGAGAAATTATCCCATCTATAACCAATATGATACGACTGTCGATGTCTGGAGAAAATGAAATTACATTTGGAGAGATTATTCAATATTCTGGATTGTATCTATGTATTGGATTTATATTTGCCTTGCTTATTAATACTTCGGTTTTTTTACTTTTTTCTGCTCTTACCAAAGGTGTAAATGAATTTAAAGATATTCAACAAAATAATGTGGCTTCTGCTGTGGTAGTTACTGCTACATTGTTATCGATTACCTTAATAGCAAAAGATAGCATTAGTCTATTGATTAGTGCCCTAATACCGTATCCAGAAACTACTAATTTTCTACTATAATAGCTTAAACATCCTATAATTATGTTAAAAGTGTAATGATTAGGTTTTTTTACGACTTAATGGATAAGAGCGTAATAAAACTAATACATGAAACAATATATAGCTATACTATTCTTTGCCTTTGTAGCAACAGTAAGTGCTCAGCAAGTAGATTATAATACTAATAAAGATTTTGTAGCAGAAGGATATGATGTTACAGAATACTTTAGCAATAAGGCAGTTAAGGGAGATAGTAAGTTTATAGCAACTCATGATAAAGTAAACTACAAATTTGCAAGTCAGGAAAATTTGGAGAAATTTAAAAACAATCCCGATAAATATGTTCCACAGTATGGTGGGTATTGTGCCTATGCTGTAGCAGTGAATAGTGAAAAAGTGGATATTAATCCTAAAACCTTTGAAGTAAGAGATGGTAAGTTATACTTATTTTATAATTCGTGGGGGATTAATACACTGGATAAATGGATAAATGAAGATGCTCCAAAGTTGCAAAAGAAAGCTGATACGAATTGGCAAAAAATAAAAATAAAAAAGTAATGCAGTTTTATTGAGCTGCATATAATGCTAAGTTTTTTCAATAATTGATTGGTTAGTTGACAAAGCCTGCTAGAAATGGGTTCTAGTAGGCTTTGTTGTTTTCTAAATAGTTATGACCTCTGTTTATTAGTAATCAAAAACCTCCCAAGCATATAAAATGTAGGAGGTTTGGTTATGTTCTTAGCTACGTATTTAGTTGAGATTTAATTCTTTTCTGGCAAGGTAAAAATCTACTTTTTCACAAGATGTATCCTGTATTCTCTCTTCCATTTGCTTCAACGTCTTAGGAGGAGGAACGATTACTTTGTCTCCTTTTTTCCAATTTAACGGTAAAGCTACTTTGTATTCATCAGACACTTGTAAACCGTGTAACACTCTAAGGATTTCATCCATATTACGTCCAACATTGAGAGGATAGTACATGATAAGTCTTATTTTTTGATATGGATCAATAAAAAATACAGCTCGTACAGCTGCGGTTTTACTTTCATTAGGTTGTAACATACCGTATAGTTTAGCAACTTTCATGTCCAGATCTGCTATGATCGGAAAATCAAGATATACCCCAGTCTTTTCTTTTACATTATTTACCCAGGCCAGATGAGAATGAATACTATCTATACTTAACCCAATAAGTTTAGTGTTTAAATCTTCAAATTCTTGTTTTCTTTTTGCAAAACCACTTAGTTCTGTTGTACAAACAGGTGTAAAATCTGCGGGATGCGAAAATAAAACCACCCATTTTCCGTCTGCGTATTCAGATAACTTTAAAGCACCGTGTGTGGTTATCGCATCAAAATCTGGTGCATCGTCACCTATTCTGGGCATACTGTTCATTTCTATTTCTGTTGATTCCATAATTCTAATATTTTTAATTTAAGTAAGAGAAAGACTTATGATATGATCCTTGAAAAAGGAAGACTATTAAACATATGCATAAGCGCATTTTTTATTACTAACTTATTTAAGTTTATAGCTTAAAAATACCATCTGTTGAAAGGGTTAAAAATGAGAAATGTCATACTTAACAAGATCTTAAATTAATTTATGATTTAATTAATAAAGATCATCTAACGCAAAATATCGAAGCTTTTAAAAAACTGTAAATCAGATTCTTCAAAAGAAACAGTATCTACTTTTGCAAATTCAGGACCTATAGCACACCATTCTAATAATTGACTAAGTTGATTTTTATCTCCTTCGGCTTCTATGTAGACGTTTCCATTAGGTAGGTTTTTTACATGTCCTTTAATTTTGAGCGTTTTGGCTTTTTCTTGGGTGTTTTTTCGATACCAAACTCCCTGGACTTTTCTTTTGATTGTGATGTTATAATGTTTTTGCATTGTCTGTAGTAGTATTTAAAGGTATTACAAATAAATTGTTTTTTAGCGTAGTGTAATGATATGATAATTATCATATTAATTGGTGATAACATCTTTTAATTTTGATAGTATAAAAACAGATAATCATGAAAAAAATTCTTGTACCCATAGACTTTTCAGAATATTCAGAATATGCATTGCAGGTTGCAGCACTATTGGCTAAACAACAAAATGCCGAAATCATAGTATTGCATATGCTGGGATTGTCTGAAGCTGTATTGATTAAAAATGAAACTCAGGAGGCAAATGAAGCCATGTATTATATGAAGCTTGCCGAAAAAAGGTTTAGTACCTTTTTAGACAAAGAATATCTTAAAGGTATCGAAGTTACAGAGACTGTTCAAAACTATAAGATTTTTAGCGAAATTAATGAAGTCGCTCATGAAAAGGAAGCAGATCTTATCATTATGGGATCCCATGGTATTAGCGGTTTACGAGAAGAAGTGTTTATAGGATCAAACACAGAAAAAGTAGTACGCACATCAGATATCCCGGTGTTAGTCATAAAGAACCCTGTAGATAACTTTGTTTTAAAAGAAGTTGTATTTGCCTGTGATTTTAAGATAGAAAATATTAAAGCATATCATAATGCAATGACACTATTTAACTCCCTAGGCGTTAATATACATTTACTATATGTTAATTTACCGGGAGAACAATTTAGAAGTTCGGACCAAATAGAAGAAAGAGTAAAAGAATTCCTTTTTAAAGCAGATTCTGGTAATCTGGATATGTATAATAAGGTAGCTTACTTTAACGATTATAGTGTAGAAAGCGGAGTCTTTAATTATAGTAAAAAGATCAATGCAGATATTATTGCGATTCCTACTCATGGTCGTCGTGGTTTGGCACATTTCTTTAATGGTAGTATAGGTGAGGATATTGCAAATCATGCAAACAAGCCTGTGATCACGTTTAAAATATAAATCAAAAAAGACCTCGCAGATTTTAAAAATCTGCGAGGTTTATATTATAATCGTAAGGTGTTTTTATAAGGTTCCTAAGGCAATATCAATCATTTTGTTAAAGGTCGTTTCTCTTTCTTTTGAAGATGTTTTTTCTCCCGTGACTAATGAATCAGATATCGTTAAAATAGCCAAAGCTTTAACCTTATGTTTTGCTGCAATAGTATACAATCCGGCAGTTTCCATCTCAACACAAAGTACGCCAAATTCTGCCCAACGCTGATATGAATTAGGGTTGTCTTCGTAGAACTCATCAGAAGATAATACATTTCCGGCTTTAATAAGAATGTTATTATCTTTTGCATGCTGTATTGCTTTCATAAATAATTCAAAATCCGCAGTAGGAGAATAGTCCGAATTTATAAATCGTGCAGTATTGATATTCGAAGTAGAAGAGGCAGCCATGGCAATAACAATATCTTTGAGCTTAATATCTTTTTGATATGAACCTGCAGAACCCACTCGAATTAAATTTTTGACTCCATAGTCACTAATAAGTTCATGACTGTAAATTAAAGCAGAGGGAATTCCCATTCCGGTGCCCTGTACAGAGACAGGTTTTCCTTTATAGGTTCCGGTATAGCCAAGCATTCCTCTAATTTCATTGTAACAGATAGGATTGTCAAGAAAAGTTTGCGCAATCCATTTGGCACGCATAGGGTCTCCTGGTAATAAAACGGTTTCTGCTATTTCTCCTGGTTGTGCTGCGATGTGTAGACTCATCTTATTTTATTTTGAAGTTACTATAGTGACCCCAGATGAGGTACCTATTCTGGATACACCTAAATCAATGTACTGCTTTGCTTTTTCCAAGTCTCTGATTCCTCCAGAGGCTTTTATTTGGATATTATCCTGTACTTCATTTTTCATGAGTTTTACATCCTCCAAAGTAGCACCTCCGGCACCAAAACCTGTAGATGTTTTTATGAAATCTGCTCCTGCATTTAAGGATAATTGACAAGCAATTTTCTTTTCGGCATCGGTGAGATAGCAATTTTCAAAAATCACTTTCAGGACACGTTCTCCAATTACTTTTTTTATTACTCTAATTTCTTCTTCTACAATAGTATAGTACCCGGATTTTAAGAGCCCGATATTAAGTACCATATCAATTTCATTTGCACCTTCATCAATACATTGTTGAGCTTCATATACCTTTACTTTGGTAATTGTAGCACCCAAAGGAAAACCTATTACAGCTGCTATATTAACATCTGAATGCATTAATTCACTTTCTGCCAGACCAACATAATAACTATTTACACAAACTGCATAAAAATGATGTTCTTTTGCTTCTGCACAGAGTTTTTTAATATCATCAACTGTAGCATTTGCTTTTAATAATGTGTGATCTATATATGTATTGAGTGTCATGATTATTGGTGTGAATTTATTACTCCAAGCAGATCGTTTTTTTGCAATACTCCAGATTGTCTCCAGAGTTGTTTACCTTCTTTAAATAATATCATTGTGGGTACCCCGCGAACCTGATATTTTGATGCTAAAGGTTGATTTTTATCTACATCAATCTTAACAATCTTGATCGTATCTCCCAGTTCATCTTTAACCTCCTTAAGAATAGGTGCAAGCATTTTACAGGGACCACACCAATCTGCAAAAAAATCTACCAATACTGGTGTTTTTGATTCAATGATATTGTTAAAACTACTTTTCATCTGTTTTTTTTTTTAAATCATTATGGCTATTCATACTGCCAGATCTCTTAATTGCTAAGTTATAATAATGAACCGAGAAAGTTTTTAATTAAAGAAATTAACTTACTATCGGGCGGTCATTATATTTTTTGATAAGATGCAATATAACTTTTATTGGAATTTCTATAGAATACGTTCCCGTATACGAAGGACAAATTACACAATCATCAAAATAAAATTCTACAGTATCATCATTTACCACAAAATTATTTTTATAAGCTTTAAAATCCCCTTTTGAAAGCTCCCAACAGTCATAATACAATTCTCCAGAACTAATACCTTCCTTTATAATTGTATTTATAGTAGTAAACACTTCTTCTTCTGTGCCAGTTTCAAAGAAATCATCAAAATAAATGAAATCATGTTTTTTAAGATCAAAGTTTATACAATCAAAGAGGTATGTAGAATATAGCATTCCAGAATAATAATTCTCTTTGTAAAGGACAACACTAATACGATCACTTTTTACACTATAGATTTTATAATCAATAATTCTTTTATCTCTAAACCTATTGATTTTTAAGGTATCACAAAGTAACTCTTTATCCTCAAGAATTTGATTTTCGGTTTTTTCAATATTCAGATAGTTTTCTGTAATAAAATTATTAAAGACCGAATATAAAGGATCAATTTTCTCGTTTAAGTATGGGTATTGATAATCCAAAACATAAAGATCTTCTTCTTTTAAGAAGCTTTTAGAAACTACTAATTCCTGTAATTGAGTTTTATCATCTTTGGCGGTGATTAATCGTTCTCTTTTTATGGCTTTTGTTTTTTCCTGATCTAACTCCAGGCTTTCTTCAGAGAAAACTAATATGGTATCTTCTGCCTTTTGTTCTGTATGTTGTTCGGTTTCTTGTTGCTCTGATGATTTTTGTGGGGACACCTCTTTTTTACATGCAATAAGGCTTAAAAAAATGAGGCAAGCGATAAGAGTTTTCATAGGTTTATTTTTAATTCATATAAAAATAGGGTAGCAAATCATCAAAAAATATGATAATGATCAGCTTGTTTAACAAACGAAAAGACGGATTTCGTTAGAAACCCGCCTCTTACTATGTAGTGTGTAATTAAAAAAATCTGTTTTCTATTTGTTTTTGCAAATATGTAATCAAACCAATCATAAGAAAGCTTGACGAATACAGATAATCTTTGAACCGTTACCGGTGTTAATTTTCATATAGTCCTAATCTATTTTTAAGTATGTTCATTTCATCTTGGATTTGATGAACTCGTTCTAGCAGACGCATGATGACTTCGACTCCTTCGAGGTTAATTTCTAATTCTTTATTGAATAGTATAATTTGTTCGATTCTGGGTAATTCATCAGAGTTTAAAAATACAGTTTGACGAATAGTAATAATTTCAATTAATCCAAACTCATGTAATGAGTTTATGAAGGAGAATTCTATCTCGTGGCGTGAACAGAATTCTATTGCTGGTATAAGATGTCCTTTAGTCATTATAATACATTTAAAGCTTGGATAATGTTCTAAATAATTCTTTTTGTTGTTCCGACAGGTTATTTGGGATTTTGATAGTATATGTGATAAAAAGATCTCCAAATTGCCCTTCTTTTTTATATACGGGAAATCCTTTTCCTTTTAGTTTGGCCTTGGTATCATTCTGAGTTTCGGGTTTTACATTTAGTTTTACTTTTCCGTCAAGGGTTTCGATTGTAATTTCACCACCCAAAACTGCAGTATACAAATCAATATCTACTTGTAGATAGAGATCACTTTTGATCCGTTTAAACAAGGTTTTGTTTTCAATACGAAAAGTAATGTACAAATCTCCATTAGGACCATCTCCGATTCCTGGGCCTCCATGATTTTTGATCTTTATAGTTTGCCCGTTTTCAACCCCTGCAGGAATTGTAATTCGAATTTTTTTTTTGTTAACAGTTAGTGTTCTCTTATGTGTTTTATAGACATCCATTAGATCAAGATGTAATTCTGCATTATAGTCTTCTCCTCTATATCGAGTTCTACCTTGTGCAGAACTTCTCCTTGAACCTCCAAACATTGACTCAAAAAAATCTGAAAAATCACTTTCTGAATATTTTTTATAGTATTGCTGTTGTCCAGATCGATTGTATTGTTGCTGAGATTGCTTGGCTTTTTCAAACTCTTCAGCATGTTTCCAATCTTTACCGTATTGATCGTATTTTTTTCGGTTTTCGGAATTACTCAATACTTCATTGGCTTCATTAACTTCTTTAAATTTTCTCTCTGCTTCTTTATCATTTGGATTTAGGTCTGGATGATATTTTCGAGCTAGTTTTCTATACGCCTTTTTAATATCTCCTTCTGAAGCATTTTTTGAAACACCTAATATTTTATAGTAGTCAATAAACTCCATATGCTAACTTGAAAATTAGTTACTGTTTTTCAAAAATTAATTTTAATCGACCAAGCATCATTAATTCAGATTTGTTTTTACCAGAAAATGCACCTGCAATAGCATTAGCTGTAGTCCAAATCAATTGTTTTAGTCTGTCTGTAAAACGAGATTGATGTTCTTTAAAAAATGTTTCGAATTGAGTAAAGCAATCTTCTGCACTCAACTCTTCATGATCAAGCCAGTCAAAAACAATCTCGATTTGAAAAGAAGCATCAACACCAAACTCATCTTCAATGTTATCTACTTTTAACCATTCTGTCTTTACAATTTTTCGTAAGGAATCATATTCTGATTTGCGAACTACTTTATCCGATGCAGCAATTGCATAAAATAGCTTGCCTAGGTTTTGATAAAATATAATCCCTATATTTTGAGCAGTATTCATATCATAAAAAATTATCGGTTAATGAATATAAATTTAATAAGATCTGGTCATGTTTTTTATGACATAAATCAGTTCTGGTAACAAATCAAAATGATTACTTTTGAAGCATGAAAGTTTTCGAAAAGGATAATAATATTTTCAAATTACTTTCTGAGGCCATTTCAGAAGGGATCATTGTAGTGAATGAGAAGCAAACAATAGTAGCAACTAATGGATCTGCAAATACTATTTTTGGTTATGACAAAGATGAGTTAGTGGGAAAACACCTTAATACTTTGATACCAAAAAAATACCATCACGGTCACAAAAAGCATTTTGAAGGATTTGTAGATCACAGCGAAAAACGACATATGGGGGCAGGACGAGATCTTTTTGGAATACGAAAAGACGGTTCTGTATTTCCAGTAGAAGCAGGATTAAATCCATTTGCAATTTATGGTAATAATTATGTAATGGCCCTTGTTATCGATATTACACTTCGGAAACAACAAGAACAGCAAATACAAGATTTAAATGCTAAGCTAGAGCAAAAAATAGAAGAACGTACCGAAGAACTACATCATACCATAGAAGAATTAAAAGAAGAAGTAAAACTTCGTATGGAAGCCGAAGCTCAAACCAAAGAATCTTTAAAAAAAGAACGAGATTTAAGTGAGTTAAAAACAAAATTTCTTTCGCTTGTTTCACATGAATTTAAAACACCATTAAGTGGTATTCTTACTTCTGCCACACTTGCAGGAAAATACACCAAAACAGAACAACAGGAAAAGAGAGAAAAGCATCTCGATACCATAAAAAATAAAGTAAAGTACTTGGACAATATCCTTAATGATTTTTTATCTATCGAACGATTAGAAACAGGTAAAGTAACCTATAAATACAGTCAGTTTCCGTTAAGTAAAGTTGTCAATGAAGTGGTCTATGATGCTAATATGTTACTTAAAGATGGGCAAAGAATAAATTACCCTAAGGATATTGATGACTATGTTATAGAGTTTGATGAAAAGATTTTAGAGCTTGCTCTCACTAATTTAATTAATAACGCGATCAAGTATTCTGGAGAACATACCACTATAGATTTACAGGTATGTTTTGAAGATGATATCCTTACATTTAAGATTATCGACCAGGGTATTGGTATTCCTAAAAAAGAACAAGATTTTATTTTTAAACGATATTTTAGGGCAGAAAATGCTTTGTTGGATCAAGGAACCGGTATTGGGTTAAATATTGTGAAAAGTCATTTGGAAAACCTGGGAGGGAGTATTACTTTTACGAGTAAGGAAAATAAAGGTTCTACATTTACTGTTACCGTACCTACAACCAATATTCGCGAATCATGAAAACTATTCTTTTAATCGAAGATGACACAGCACTTAGAGAAAACACTGCAGAACTGTTAGAACTTTCAGATTATAAAGTAATCACCTCTCCAAATGGAAAAGTTGGTATTGTTAAGGCCAAGGAAGAAAAACCAGATATCATTGTTTGTGATATTATGATGCCCGAAGTTGATGGATATGGAGTACTAGAAGCATTGTCCTACGATACCACGACCAACCATATTCCTTTTATATTTTTATCTGCAAAAACAGAACATAAAGAGATTAGAAAAGGAATGGATTTGGGAGCAGATGACTATCTAACTAAACCTTTTGAAGAGGAGGAACTATTGAGTGCAATCGAAAGCCGTCTTGCAAAAGCAGCATTACTCTCTAAAGTTGTTAATGATCAACAGTTCTCTACACTTGCTGTTTCTGAGGATAATGGACTTAGGAATTTACATGAGCTTAAGAATTTTTTTGATGATCATGGTGAGATTTCTGAATTTAAAAAAGGAGAAGTAATCTATGAAGAAGGAGAGCATTCTAATAACATATATCTCATCCTAAAAGGAGTTGTTAAAAGCCATAAAATGGATGAGAATGGTAAAGAACTGATCACTACTTTATACAAAACCGATGATTTCCTGGGGTTCACTTCGTTTATAGATAATACACCATATTTAGAATCAGCAACAGCAGTTGAAGACTCTGAGTTAGCAGGAATATCAAAAAACAATTTAAAAGAGATTCTAGAAAAAAGCAAGAATATTTCTCTCGAATTAATGGAGCTACTTACTGATAATCTTTCTGAAATTAAAGAGCAACTACTACAAATGGCCTATAGTTCGGTACGCAAAAAAACGGCACAAACGATACTTCAATTTGCCGACGTACTGAACAAAAAATCTCAGGATAGCATAAAAATATCCAGGAATGATTTGGCAAGTGTCGCTGGGATTGCAACAGAAAGTTTGATACGTACATTATCCAGTTTTAAAAAAGATGGGTTGATTGAAATCGAAGGGCGTAACATAAAAATTTTGGATTTATCTGGTCTTCAGCTAGTAGAATAAAAATACAAAAGCACTCAAACTGATTTTTGTCATATTTTTCATGAGTACATCCTAATACATTTGCTGTATTAGAAAGTATTAAAAATGAAAAACATCCTGATCCCGACAGATTTTTCTGAAAATTCGTGGAATGCCATTACATATGCATTGTCATTTTTTAAAAGGGTGAAATGTAACTTTTATTTGTTACATGTCTCTCCCTTTGAAGAAATGATAGGAGGAGATTCATTTTATGGTTCAAAAGAAACAGTGTTAGAAAAAAACACACAAAGCGATAAAGAGCAAATGCAATTATTGCTTAAAAGAATAGAAAAACTACCTTTAAATACGAAACATAGCTTTTTCACAATTAATGAATATATCTTTTTTGTAGACGCGATTAGAAAACAGGTCAAGGAAAAGAATATTGATTTTATTGTTATGGGAACCAAAGGAGCTTCTGGGATTAAGGAAAAAACTATAGGCAGTAATACCGGAGATGTAATTACAAAAGTAAAATGCCCGGTTTTGGTTATCCCCGAAAAAGCCAAGTATACCAAGCCTAAAGAAATTGCATTTCCCACAGATTATAATATGTTATACAAAAGTAGGGTGTTAAATACGATCATGGATACTCTTACTTTAAATGAAGCCGCTTTACGGATTTTGCATGTTGCCAAAAAAGAACAAGAATTAACCGATCGACAAAGAAAAAATAAAAACTTTCTAGACGATTCTATTGATGAAATAGAGCATAGTTTTCATTTCCTGTCTAATCCCAATATCGAAGAAGCGATACAATGTTTTGTTGAAAGCAGAGACATTGATATGATTACTATGATTGCCAAAAACCTTAATTTCTTCCAACGTATTTTGTTTCACCCTACAGTCGAAAAAATAAGTTATCATATTAATATCCCTTTTTTAGTGTTACATGAATAATTTGTAAATGAGGAGAGAAGAAATATCGGGTTTTTATAATATAATTAATTAGGTGTAAGCTAACCACATTGATGACAGCTAAGAATAGTTCAAAAAACAAAAAAATGGGCGCAAATTTAATTCATAAATATAATATTCCTGGACCTCGATACACAAGTTATCCAACTGTCCCTTATTGGGATATCAATACTTTTTCATTAAAAAAATGGACAACATCCATACAACAATCATTTACAGAAAGTAATAATACAGAAGGAATAAGCCTATATATTCACCTGCCATTTTGTGAAAGTATGTGCACTTTTTGTGGATGCAATAAACGTATTACAAAACGACATGATGTAGAAGAACCTTATATAAATACGATTTTAAAAGAATGGCAATTGTACCTTAAAATTTTTGAGACTAAGCCCAAAATAAAAGAGTTACACCTGGGAGGAGGTACACCCACATTTTTTTCGCCCGAAAATTTACAGTATCTAATTAATGGTATTTTCTCGGGAGTAGAACAAGCAAAAGATTGTGAATTAAGTTTTGAAGGGCATCCCAATAATACTACCAGAGAACATTTGCAGGCGTTGTATGATGTTGGTTTCAGAAGAGTAAGTTTTGGTGTGCAGGATTATAACGAAACGGTACAAAGAGCAATCCATAGGATTCAACCTTTTGAGAATGTAAAATATGTGACAGAGACCGCCAGAGAAATTGGTTTTACTTCTGTGGGGCATGACATTATTTTTGGACTGCCTTTTCAAACACAAGAAGCAGTAATCGATACTATCCTAAAGACAAAAGAACTATTGCCTGATCGACTGGCATTCTACAGTTATGCACACGTACCATGGCAGAAAGGTAATGGACAACGTGGTTTTAACGAATCTGATCTCCCAACAGGAGAACAAAAGCGAAAACAATATGAAATAGGAAAAAAGTTACTATCAGAAGTAGGTTATGTAGAAATCGGAATGGATCATTTTGCCTTAAAAAATGATTCACTATACCAATCTATGGAAAATCAAAGTCTGCATCGTAATTTTATGGGATATACTGCCTCCAAAACACATGCAATGATTGGTTTGGGAGTATCTGCAATTAGTGATAGTTGGTATGGTTTTGCTCAAAATGTAAAAGGAGTAGAAGAGTACCAGCATTTGGTGAAAGAAGGTATTATTCCTGTTTATCGAGGGCATATTTTAACAATAGAAGATCAGATTATACGCAAACATATCCTTAATTTGATGTGTCATTTTAGTACCAAATGGGAGGATGATCATATGTATTTTAAAGAACTACCCGAGGTGTTACAGAACTTAAAAGAATTAGAAGCAGATCAATTACTGATGATTAATGATTCTCATATTCATGTTACAGAAAAAGGTCGACCTTTTGTTCGTAATATCTGTATGGCTTTTGACCTTAGATTACAACGCAAAATACCAGAGACAATGTTGTTTTCGATGACAGTTTGATACTCTTAAGAATTTGAAAAGCTATTCTTTTTTCTGTTTTGATGTTTTGAAGCCATAGATGATTTGACCAATAAAATTTTCAGGGACTTTTTCATCACCAGGAAACCCTAAAGCTATTGTGCCACTATCTTCGGGGATATAATTGGTCTTAAAGATATAATCCCAAAGACTTAAACTAATTCCAAAATTCACACCATAAGAGCCTTTAGGTAATTCATAAGAATGATGATATAAATGCATGACTGGGTTATTGAGGATGTATTTAAGCGGTCCCCAGGTAATCTTTATATTAGAATGATTAAAATGGCCAATTGTAATTGCCAAAAAATGTACAATGTAGGCCTGTTCTGGTTCAAAACCACCTAAAATCATTACACCAATAGTTTTAAGTGGTTTATAGAAAATGTTTTCCATCCAGTGATATCTTAGGTGTGCAGCAAACCCCATTTCTTTAACAGAATGGTGTATTTTATGAAATCTCCATAAGAATGAATACTTATGAAGTAAAATATGAGTAAGCCATTGCACAAAATCGAGTACAATAAAAAATAGTAGAAGTTGTACCCATGTAGAAAGATTAGAAACATCAATTATGGTTAAAGTTTTTGCAGAAATCCCAATATCTTTAAAAATCACTTCAAGTAGTTTATAAAAACCGCTTATAGCAATGGCAAAAAGAAAAAAATTAAAAAACATATAGAAACCATCTAGCCAAAAATCTTTTCTAAAAACAGATTGATTTTTTCTCCAGGGAAAAATAATTTCTAACCCCCAGACGAATAATGATATAGCAATAAGTCCCCAAAAATAATTGGTATACCATGGAACTTCAAATAGCATTGATTTCCATGTCCATTGTATATTACCTATAAAGGAATCTGTAAATGCATTTATGTATTTTTCCATAACTATTATTTTATTGTTGTTGTCTCATCTTGTTCAAAAGGCAGATCATTAAAATAACTCCATTCTACCCAGGAACCATCATAATTTTTGACATTTTTGTATCCTAGTAATTCTGTGAGCACAAAAGTGGTATGTGCAGAGCGTACTCCACTATGACAATATGTGATGATAGTATCTGTTTTTGATGCTCTCATTCTGCCATAAATAGTATTTAGATCATCATAAGATTTAAATTTGTATGTTCCCTTATGGTCTATGGTTTCTACCCAATCGATAAGTATACTTTTTGGAATTCTCCCTCCTTTAATAGCTCCTTTTTTTTGCTTTTTACCGCTAAATTCATCAATATTTCTGGTATCTAGAATGACGACTTGTTTATCAGAGTTTATAGCTTTAATGATTTCTTCTTTTTTAATATATAGTTCAAAAGTATTATCATTGGGAAGCATAAAAGTTGAAGGAGTAATCGATACAGTATGATTATTAATCGAGCCTCCAGCTTTTCCCCAGGAGATTAATCCTCCGTTTAGTATTTTTACAGATTCAAAATTATAATTTTTAAGTACCCACCATAAGCGAGCAGCATCACAAGATCCTCTATCATCATATACTATTAAGGTATCGTTATTTTTAATACCTAATCTGCTAAATAATTGCTCAATTCTTTCTTTTTTAGCCATCATCCCGCTATAGGGGTATGAAAAGTCCTCTATGTCCGTACGCCAGATATTTATCGCCCCATTAATGTGATTTTTAGCATAGTCTTCTGCTGTTCTAAAATCTATTATTTTTATATGTTGTTGTTTAGAAAGAGATACTAATTCTTCAGCTTCTATTAGATGTTTAGAACTATAATAAGTTTTTGTGTCTATTTTGGTTTCTGTAGAAATTACATCCTTTACTTTATTTTTAGATTTTGTACAGGAAAAAAATAGTATCCCCAAAATTATCATGCTGCTAATCCTGTAAATCATACCACTCAATATTTGTTAATATTTCACGCCTTCCTTTCTTCTTGGGAGGATAATTAGTAACGAGGTAGTTTACAATGATTTTTTCATTGGTTCCTAAATCCCATAAGTTTTGAGTTTCCTGCATCCATCGTATCGTTTCTATCCATCGTTCTGTAGTCATCCTGTTTTGTATAATGAGTTTAGATGAATGACAATTAGTGCAATTATTTATTACTTCCATTAATCCTTTGGCTTCAACCAGGCCAGTTTTTAAATGTACTCCATTTTCAATTTTGTCTTCATCTTCTTCTATGGTTCTAACATAAGTTGAATTAAACTCTTCTTTTTTAAATGCAGACAATGTAGGGTCAACAAGAAGATAAACCCCACTAATTGTAATCATTCCAACCATAATGAATAGTATTACCAAAAGTCGATAAATAGCTTTAACATAGTGTCTGAATTGATTTTGCTGTTCCATTTATGTGACTTTTATTGCAATACGGTGACAGGCATTATTTAAGTATCCCTTAGGATTCCAACCGGGGAGAATCATAGGTTGGCTAACACCTTGTGTATCTGTGGCACGTGCCCAAACTTCATAGTATCCTTTTTTTGGAAAATTAATAGTCGCATAAAAATGCTGCCAGGCAAGACGATTTACAGGTTTTTCTATTGAACATTTTTTCCAGGTTGACCCAAAATCAATTGAATATTCCATTTTGCAGACTTCTAATTCACCAGCCCAGGCATGCCCTCTAATATTTAATTTTTTCCCTTCTTTAATCATTGCTCCTGATTTGGGATATGTAATTAAGGATTTTACAGGCATCGATTCTATGATGCACATATCTTCATTATTTACTTTTTTACCAGGTGCTACCGGTTCACAAGGGACTCGATATGCAGTGCCTTTCATTTTGGTGCCATCATGTATTTTATTACGAATACTTATTCTGTTGATCCATTTACCAGAAACAGAAGCAGGCCATCCTCCGGCGATCAAACGTAAAGGATATCCATGAACTATTGGAATATCTTCTCCATTCATTTTAAAGGCTAATAGTGTTTCATCCTGAAGAGCTTTTGCTACTGGAGCTCCTCGGGATATAGGTTCTTTATTGGGATCTTGACTTAGGTGAGTATCGGCAGCATGATATCCAATATAAATTGCATTATCCTTTATGCCAATATCTTCAAGAAGATCTCGTAGTCTAATACCAGTCCATTTTGCACAAGATACGGCTCCAACAGTCCATTGATTACCTTTTGCGGGAGGATCAAATTCATTACGGCCGTTACCACCACATTCTAAGGTTAGTTGGTAGGTATGTTGTTTAAATTTTGATTTTAGTTCAGTAAGTGTATAGGTTTTCTTTTGGACTACAGATTCTCCATCAATAGTTAACGTCCAGTTTGTAGCATTTATATTTTTGGGAATTAGACCATTATTTCGAATAAACATATATTTGTTAGGAGTCACTTTATCATCCAATAAATGAGCTTTAGCCTCAATATTCCAAGGTTTGTCATTTAAAATGACCATTCCTTTATCTTTTTTGAATATTTTGTAAGGATCTAAACCTTGCAATGCCAGTGGCTCGTATCCTTCGGGCATTATAGCTCCAAAAACAATATCATATCCTATGATTGCTACCATAGAGCTTAATATTGCTTTTTTAACAAATTTTCGTCTTTTCATTAGGCAAACACTTATTGTTTTACCTCATAAATTTAACGTTTTTCCTTCTTTGTTTTGGTAACAAAAGTTACAATATATGCTTTGGTAAATAGAGGAAAGTATTTTGTTATAACGAATTTTGGCTATGAACACAGCTCTTAAAAGGTATTATAGCTAAAATAAATCCTATCGAAATTAGTAATTAATGACACTCAAAATTTGCAGAAACTATTTCGGTTACAGGTTTGGGAGAAAGATATGGGATCCCTAACCCAAGACCTCGTATAATAAATAATAATCCAATTATGACTACAAATACAGGAATCATTTTTTGAATGTGTTGCCGGGCTTTTCTGTTTAAAAAGTTCCCAGCATATACAGCCATTGTCATTAAGGGTATGGTTCCTAATCCAAAAAAAGTCATATACAAACTACCTTTGAGGATATGACCAGAGGCAATGGCTCCAAAAACAGCCATATAAACCAAACCACAGGGCAAAAAACCATTTAAGAAACCAATGGAGAGAAAAGTATCTGGTGTTTTCTTTTTCAAGGCAGCGCCCAGAGCATTTTTGACCTTGGAGATAATTTTATAAATCGGTTTTGAGAAATTGTATTTAGAAAAAATTTGATACGGGATCAATATAATTATGATCATCAAAACGCCAACTCCAATAGATAATTTTTGCTGTAATCCAAAAAGATTTAAACTCTTCCCTATGATTCCGAAGAATAATCCAATGATGCTATAGGATAATAATCGCCCAAAATGATATAGAAATACCTGAAAGAATTTTTGAATGGTATTAGATTTGTTTACAGGTAACATAAAGGCAATAGGGCCACACATTCCCACACAGTGAAAACTACCCAATAAACCTAATATGAACGCAGATATAAGCATTTAATATGTAAATGATTTTTTAAATAAATATGAAGTATTTCCATATTTCCAATCAATAGTGATATTCCAACGCCCTTCTAGTAGATTCTTATCTTCAATTATTAATTCTGAAGTAGAGAGTGAAATAGGAATTTCGAAATCCAACTTTTTATTCGATGGTCTGTAGAAGGATATAGTGCCAGAAATATCATTATAGTTTTTATCTTCTGGAAAAGAGATGGCTAGACCTTCTGCTGTTTTTTTTACTATAACATCTTTTAGTAATGTTTTTGAGTTTTTTTCAGCATTGATTTCATTCTGAAAAGCGAGTTCTTGTTTGTAATAATCTTCTGTTACCAAATCGTGTTCATAGTCTGAATTAATATTCATTTTTACAACAAAATATAGGATAAAAGAGATAAACCCTATAAATACTAATACGATGGCAGTTCCCCAGTTTATTTTCATAATATCTTTCTTTAATTCTGTTATGGGTTTGACCTATACCAGAATGACAAAAAGGAACAAAATACTTGTCATTCAGGTATAGGTTGAAATCCACTATAATTCATAGTTTTATATTTTTATTACCTATAACTTCTAGGTCCTAAAAATGCAGTAGTTGTTGTTTCAATTAATTTGTCATTACTATATACTCCGATTTTTAATCGGTCACTATCCCCATTTAGAGCAGCGCCATTGATTTCAATAAACAAAGTACCTTCAGCAATTCCCTGTTTAGGGACATTAAAATTCTTATGAGTGACTAGTTCTATTTTCCCTTTGTGGGACATTAATTCAAAACGAACATCTTCAATTTCTGCCGTGGTTTTATTAACCAGTTTATAGGTATATACGTTACTAATGATATTATCATTTTTTCTCTCGTATAATTGCCCTGGTAATCGTAGGATATTTGCTTCTACGTCGTTTCTTAGAAATGACATTCCTAGTAAAACACCAGTTAGAATTACCAGAACAGCGCTATATCCTTTTAATCTTGGAGTAAATTTAAATTTTGCTTTTTTAGCAATGTTATCTTCACTGGCATATCGTATTAATCCTTTAGGAAGGTTTACACTTTCCATCATATGATCGCAGGCATCAATACAAGCCGTACAATTTACACATTCTAGCTGTGTACCGTTACGAATATCAATTCCTGTCGGACAAACATGTACACATTGAAAACAATCAATACAGTCTCCTTTTCCGGTAGAAGGGCGGTCTTCATTTTTCTTAAACTTGGCTCTTCCTTCTTCTTTCTCTCCACGCTTATAATCATAAGCAACTACAATTGATTTAGAGTCGAGTAATACACCTTGTAATCTCCCATAGGGGCATGCAATAATACAAACTTGTTCTCTAAACCATGCGAATACAAAATAGAAGACAGCCGTAAATATAAGTAAAGAGATTAAGGTGCTTACATGTTGAAAAGGTCCATCGATAATATACCGTAACAATACATCACTTTCGATCAAATAGGCTAAAAATATATTAGCAATTAGGAACGAGATGATAAAAAATATAATCCATTTAAGGATACGTTTTCGAATCTTTTCTGCATTCCAGGGTTGTTTATTCAGGCGTATTTGTTTTCCGCGATCGCCTTCGATCCAGTATTCTATTCTTCGAAAAACCATTTCCATGAAGATCGTTTGCGGGCATATCCATCCACAAAATATCCTACCAAAAGCAACGGTGAATAGAGTTATAAATATAACACCAATGAGCATTGATATCACAAACAAATGAAAATCTTGAGGCCAAAATGGTGCTCCAAAAATGTTAAAACGGCGTTCTAGGACATTAAATAGTAAGAACTGGTTACCGTTAATTTTGATGAAAGGAGCAGAAATCAGAAATATCAATAATCCATAACTCACCCATTTACGATAATCGTAATACTTACCATTAGGTTTTTTGGGATACACCCATGCACGTTTACCCTCTTCGTTTATGGTGCCGATAGAATCTCTAAATCTTTCGTTTTCGGGTGTTTCCAATGGTTTTGATTTTATTCGTTCAGTACTAGAGTTGTTAAATCCGAAACAGATTCAGGAATTTCTTCCTTCTACTTTTTTATTTCTGTGTATCGGGATCAGTCCAAATTTCTCCTTGTGCTTCTTTTGGTTCGGCTGGAGTTGTACCTCCTAATGTGATAATGTAACTTGCCACTTGTGCCATTTCAACAGGTTTTAGAGTTTGTTTCCAGGCAACCATTCCTTTTCCATCTCGACCTCCTTCAGAAATTGTTCTAAACACATTTTTGATACCTCCTCCCAGAATCCAATGTTCATCGGTAAGATTTGGTCCAATACCACCACCACCATCTGCCTTATGACAGGCAACACAATTGGTTGTATAAACGGCTTTACCTGCATTGATGTCAGAAGCATCTGTTAGTAATGTAACTGTGTTTACATCAACCAAACCTTTGGCCGTTTTTTTGTATTTTTCGATTGCAATTTTAGCTTCGGCTACTTCAGTTTCATATTCTTCTGCTTGGGTATATTCATTAAATACATGAAAGCGAACTAAATAGACTATACCAAATATAATTGTAGCATAAAACATATACACCCACCATGGTGGTAAATTATTATCGAGCTCTTTAATCCCATCATAGTTGTGATCCAAAATGATTTCTTCTTCACTTTCTACAGGTTTACTGTCTAGGAGTTTTAAATAGATATCTTTAAACCATCTAAATTGCTTTTCTTTTTTAGCTTTTTCTGCCAGAAGATAACGCTCTTGTGCATCGGGTTTTAAGGAACGAAACAGGATACTTCTTAATGCTTCTAAACTAATTTCTATTGCTATGATAAATAACAGAACCATTCCTAATACCAACCAGGTAAGAGGTTGTGTTATAAATGCAGATTGTTCTCCTGATTCTACAGTTACTTCTATTAATAGATATGCTATGAATAGAAAAGCTATAATTCTTATATAGGATGCAGTACTTCTCATAACACGTTTTCGTTTTCAGTTTCTAATGGAATTTGACTAACTTCTTTTATATGTTCTTTTTTTGCGGTGAAAACCCACCAGAATAATGCGGCAAAGAAGATGAAAAAGATAAGTAGCGAAATCATAGGGTAGATTTCAATGCCCTCAATACTTTCCATATGGCCTTTTATAAATTTTAGCATGACGTTTATTCTTTATTTTGAACTACAGTTTCTTCGTTTTTAACTTTTATATCGGTTCCTAAC
The DNA here is from genome assembly GCF_900299525.1 of Aquimarina sp. Aq78. GTDB lineage: Bacteria > Bacteroidota > Bacteroidia > Flavobacteriales > Flavobacteriaceae > Aquimarina. Next base: position 643,200 of record NZ_OMKA01000026.1, read on the forward strand.
CGTTGTATGTAGGCAATTAAGGCTACAACTTCTCTATCTCGCATTTCGATGAAATCCAATCCGTTTTCCTGTGCATATTTTTTATCAGCTTCGTAGGTTTTTACAAAATCAGGATCGGTATACAAGTTTTTCTCTATAGTAGTTGCTTGCTCATCCATCCATTGCTGTGCTCTGGTAATTTCTTCGGGAGTATAAGGAACACCAAGAGTTACCATAGCATTCATTTTGGTTTCTGTATTAGATCGATCAAGCTTGTTTTTGATCAGCCACTTATAACTTGGCATAATAGATCCCGATGAGGTTGTTTGTGGATCATAAAAGTGATTTAAGTGCCAGTTATCAGAATATTTCCCTCCAATTCGCATTAAATCTGGCCCCGTACGCTTACTTCCCCATAGGAAAGGATGATCATAGACATATTCACCTGCTTTAGAATATTCTCCATATCGCTCTACTTCACTACGGAAAGGTCTGATCATTTGTGAATGACAAGACACACAACTTTCTCTAATATAAATGTCTCTTCCTTCTAACTCAAGAGGAGTATATGGTTTTACGCTGGTAATCGTTGGTATATTAGATTTTACCATTAACGTAGGAACTATTTGTACGACCCCACCAATTAAGATTGCTATGGTCGCAAAGATGGTTAGTTTTACAGGTCTTCTCTCTAACCAGGTATGATATCCTTCTTTAACGGTTCTATGTTTGGTCACTTTGGTAAGTGGAGCAGCTTCTGCAAGTTCATCTGTAACGGTACTACCATTTCTTATAGTTTTAATTACGTTATATATCATGATAAACATTCCGAAGATGAATAAACTACCACCGATAGCACGCATCCAGTACATTGGAATGATTTCATTTACAGTTTCTAAGAAATTACCGTAAGTAAGTGTTCCATCTGGATTAAATTGTTTCCACATAGAAGCTTGTACAAATCCGGCAACATACATAGGTAATGCATACATAATGATTCCCAGAGTACCAATCCAGAAGTGAGCATTAGCCAATCCTGTTGACCACAATTTAGTTTTGAACAGTCTCGGAATTAACCAATAGGCCATCCCGAAGGTTAAAAATCCATTCCAGGCTAATGCACCAACATGAACGTGTGCAATAATCCAATCACTAAAATGCGCAATGGCGTTTACATTCTTCAAGGATAACATAGGTCCTTCAAAAGTGGCCATACCATAACCAGTAATGGCAACTACCATAAATTTTAATACAGGATCGGTACGTACCTTATCCCAGGCACCTCTCAATGTAAGTAACCCATTAATCATACCTCCCCAGGATGGAGCAATTAGCATAACAGAGAATGCTACACCAAGATTCTGTGCCCAATCCGGTAAAGATGAATATAAAAGGTGATGAGGTCCTGCCCATATATAGATAAATATTAAAGACCAAAAGTGAACAATAGATAATCGATATGAATAGACTGGTCTATTTGCAGCTTTTGGAATAAAATAGTACATCAAGCCTAAGAAAGGAGTAGTAAGAAAGAATGCAACCGCATTATGACCATACCACCATTGTACTAAAGCATCCTGAACACCTGCATATACCGAATAACTTTTTAAGGCACTTACGGGTAATGCAAGACTATTAAAAATATGGAGAACAGCTACTGTAACAAAAGTTGCCAGATAAAACCATATAGCAACATACATATGGCGTTGTCTTCTTTTTAAAATGGTTCCAATAAGATTCCACCCAAAGGCTACCCAAACAATAGCAATTGCAATATCAAAAGGCCATTCTAACTCGGCATATTCTTTTGAAGAAGTATATCCTAACGGAAGTGTAATAGCCGCACCAACAATGATCAATTGCCATGCCCAAAAGTTAATGTTACTAAGTGTATCATTAAACATACGGGTTTTTAACAAACGTTGGGTAGAGTAATATACTCCTGCAAATATGGCGTTACCAACAAATGCAAAAATAACAGCATTGGTATGCAAAGGTCTTAATCTCCCAAAGCTTAACCATGAGATTCCATCTGTTAGATTAGGGAATAAAAATAGAAACGCCAGTAGCAAGCCTACAGACATCCCAACAACACCCCAGAGCAGAGTGGCATATAAGAATTTTTTTACGATTTTATTATCGTAATAGAATTGTTCCATTTCCATATTAAGATTGTTTAGTTTTAGTGGATTCCGAAGATTTTTCTTTGCTTTCTTTTATAAGTTCATCATCAAAAAGCATCCTAACAGAAGGAGTATAGACATCATCATATTGACCATTTCTGACCGATATAATGAAGCTAATAAAAAAGACGATGGCAACGATAATACTAATCGTTAAGAGTATATAGATTACACCCATGCTTACTTTTGATTATGAGTCAAAAGTATGCGTGAACATTTTCTAAAAAAATGACATTTATCAGGTTTTATTAATTAAGCCCATTCTTAGCAAGAATATCTAATTTATTGACCTTTTATAGGCGTATAATGTTAATAATTGTTAAAATAGTACCTTTTTATACATAGTACTGTAACAAAAATGATTTATCGACGTCTAGTAGGTATACATCAATTATAAAAACAGAAATTATGAGAACTTTAGACAACAATCAAATCACTAAAAAATTAACTACGACCAAAGGTTATGTTTGGAATTCAAAAAGACGTTACAGATAATTTTAGGTACAACAATTAAAACAACAACAATTTATAAACCAATCAAAAAAAACAGAAATCATGAGAACTATAGACAGTAACAGAATCACTAGAAAGTTAAATGCTCCTATTGGATATACCTGGAATTCAAAAAGACGTTACAGATAATTTTAAGTACATCAATCAAATCAATCAAATCAATCAAATCAATCAAATACAACAATTTATAAATCAATCAAAAAACAGAAATTATGAGAACTATAGACAGTAATAGAATCACTAGAAAATTAAATGCTCCTATTGGATATACCTGGAATTCAAAAAGACGTTACAGATAATTTTAGGTACATCAATCAAATCAATCAAATCAATCAAATACAACAATTTATAAATCAATCAAAAAACAGAAATTATGAGAACTATAGACAGTAACAGAATCACTAGAAAATTAAATGCTCCTATTGGATATACCTGGAATTCAAAAAGGCGATACAGATAATTCATATTTATCAACCTATCCCAATACCTTGGGATCAAAAACTAATCATCATGAGAACTTTACGAAATATTAGAAAACAACTAAAAACAGCAACACAAAAACAAAATATGTTTTTGGATTGTGTACCAAAGCTTTATAATTATGAAGACACTTTGTTTACGGGAGTTAAGCGCTACGCACATTAAGCTAAGAATTATTAGATACTAAAAGGCCGAATTTTAATTAAAATTCGGCCTTATTTATTTTTTTCTAAACTGTAATTTTCCTGTTTCTATCTTGATGGCAGTTTTTGCCAGTATAGTAAAAACAAAGGCTCCTAAAGCCCAAATACCAAGAGTTACTCCAATTTCTATTCCCGTGGGAGTGTATTCTGAAATTTTTCCATAAGGTCCAGGAATAAAGCCAGGAACGATCAGACCAAATCCTTTTTCTATCCAAATTGCAATAAAGAGAATAAAACAACAGAAATATAACACCTTTAAATTGTTACGTAGTTTACCAAAAGTTAGTAATACAGTTGCTAAAACATTTAAAGGAATTGCTGTCCATATCCACGGTAACAACGCTGTTTTACCTTGTAGACCAAAGAATAAGTAATATGCGCTTTCACTATGGTGTGTAGGAGCATAAAATTCTTTAAACAACTCAGATACTAACATGATCAGGTTGATTTGAGCTGCTACAGTAACGATCATACCAATTTTTTTGATCGTTTTATCTTCTATTTTAAATTCTGTAAATGTTCTGATTATTGCCAGAACAAGAATAATCAAGGCGGGTCCGGCGGCAAATGCCGATGCCAAAAATCGAGGACCTAATAATGCGTTGTTCCAAAAAGGACGAGCTTGTAAGCCTTGATATAGAAATGCAGTTACCAAATGAATAGCTACTGCCCAAAATACAGACAAAATTGCTCCTGGAACATAGATTTTTGGATTAGGCACTTTTCCCTGATAACGTGTGAACAAAATGTAAAACGGGATCGAGATATTTAAAAATAAATATCCATTAAGCACAATAACATCCCAGGTTAACATTGAAGCTGGAAAATTAAAGACTCCGATTCCTGGTATCATATGCCACAATACAGATGGCCCACCCATATCTGCTACAACAAAAGCTAAACACATAATCAATGCTGCTACGGCTAATCCCTCACCAATAAGTACGGCTTGTTTAAAATCAATATCTTTTAATACGTAAGTCGGCATAACGAGCATTACTGCAGCTGCAGCAACACCAACAAGAAATGTAAAATTAGAAATATACAGTCCCCAGCTTACCCTATCGGTCATTCCTGTGACACTTAGACCGTGTTCTATTTGTAAAGAATAACAGTACATACCAATTAGCATGACAAAAGTCAAAAATGCCATCCAGATGTGATATTTTTTTGAGCCTTGAGTCGTAGTATCTAGGCTATCTTTAACTAAACTTCCAAAAACTTTAAGTCGTTTCATGTGTTGTTTTTTTGGCGTGCCCATTGGGTCGGGCTTTTCACTATATCTTTTCTTACCTACTTCTCGTTCTTCGACAAGCTCAGAGTGACATCTCGAAGTGACAGAAAAGGATGCCGTTTCAATCCCTCACGCAATTTTATTAATCCATAAAATACCAGAACTTAGGTTCTGTCCCAAGATCTTCTTTTAGTCTAAACACTTTTTTATTATTGAGTACCCATCGTATTGTACTTTCGGGATCTAATAAATTCCCGAAAATCCGCGCCCCTGTTGGGCAAGCCTCTACACAAGCAGGGTTTTTACCAGCCCGTGAACGCTGCACACAGAAAGTACATTTTTCCATTACTCCTTTTTTACGCATACGATTCCCTAAGTAATGTTGATTTTTGTTAATCTCATTTTCGGGAACTTCGGGAGTACTCCAGTTAAATCGTCGTCCGTCATAAGGACAGGCAGCCATACAATATCTACAGCCAACGCACCAGTCATAATCTACGACTACTAATCCATCTTCTTCACGCCATGTAGCTTGCACAGGGCAAACTTCTACACATGGAGGATTGTCACAATGAAAACATTGTGTTCCCATATAAAAATGACCTTCTGCCGGGACTTCATGGTAATAATTGTCATCGGCTTCATCAAACTTAAGACCTTTACCATCTTTCATTTCATGAATTCGAATATATTCCATCTGCGAATTTCGATCCTGATTATTTTCTTCAACACAAGCACTTACACAATCCATGTAGCCTTGACATTTAGAGATATTAAAAGCATATCCAAACAGCACATCTTTCTCAGCATTTTTAGAAGACATATCAATATTTTCCCCTTTTCGCAATTGATAGGAACGAACTAATCGGTCAACTGTAGCCTTTTTTTCATCATCGGTCATTAATTTGTAGTTACCCTTAAATTGTTCTTCCCAATCGATTTGTGCTTTTTCTTTGGTTTCTTCTCCGGTAGTCAGATTACAAGACGTACTTACTGCTCCGGCTCCGATGACTAAACTAGCGGTTAGTTTCCTAAAAGCAGTTCGGCGATCCATTTGTACATCAAAAACTTGGTCGAAACCATCTTTTTTACGTTCATCGCCGATAGCAGCATCTACTGCAGCATCAAATTCCTTATCACTAATTTGATCTTTAGTATGAGAGCCGCATCCACCAGATGTTTTTCCACAACCACAAGAACCTGTACTTTGTTTCTTTTTGCTATTTAGGTTTAGAGAAAACCATTTTTTAGTATTGTCGCTCATTGTTAAATTGTTAAGAGGTATTACTTGAAAGTGTGATAGCTAAACTATTCTCGTTCTTTTACTTTTTGAGTATTATACCCGGCAGGCCACCTGGTTTCAAAACCTGGATTGTGCGGGTTGTGGCAATTTACACAAGTCATTGATGCTCTGGGAGGAGCCCATCCTCCTAGTTTTTTGCCATGTGCACCACCTTTCCAATCTTTAAACTGTTTGCTGTGGCATTGGCTACATAATTTATAACTTCTGTTAAAATCAATGCTTGTGCCTGTTAAACTTGTTAAGTTGTCCATATCATTACCATTATGACAAGTAATGCAGTTCATAGTATTTAGATCTGCATGAGCCAGCTTAATATCCCAATGTGCTTTTTTTGAAGGATCTTTACTTTTTAATTCTTCTAGTGGTTTGGTATGACATTCGGTACAGGCGTATGATTTGATTTCACTTTTACGTTCAGGAATCAAAAATGTATGTGCTCCTTCTGTAATTTTGATTGTTTTAATACCTTCTAAATATTGTTCTGAGGAAATAGAGGTACCGTGATAATTTTTACTCTTGGCCTCTATTTTATCCGTAATATTATGGTATTCACCTTCTCCGTGTTTACATGAAAATAATATGACGGCAAGGAAAGTATACATCAGAATATGTATGTTATTATATCTATTCATTTTCAGTAATATTAACTCTGGTGAAAACTTCAATATCAGTTACTGCTTTATCTCTAGGAACATGACATTGCCTACAATTTATACGTTCTGGATGGGATACTCTTATCTCTTTTGGAGCTGCAGGTCCAGCATGGCAAGACAAGCAATTTTCTCTCATCTGTATTTGATGTGGGATCATTGGTGGACTCCCGGGTAAAGCATTATTTATTCCAACTTTTGGAGCGTAGGCCTTTGCAAAACCATTTTCAGTAAAGAGAGTTTCAGTCTTTTGTATTACGTGGCATTGCCTGCAATTAACCATTTCTGGATGCGGTGTAACTGGTGCATATGCGTCGAACTTTTGTACAAAACCTCCGTTTTCATGACATTGCAAACAGGTATTTGCTCCTAAACTCATTTCTTCCTTTACAGGGTGCGGGATACTGGGTGGTGCTCCAGGATATGCTCTATTATCATAATAAGTGTCTAATGATCTTTGATGTTCTTCATCAACGGGCATATTTGCATATTCTAATGCCAATCCAGAACGCTTGAACACACCGCTCTCTGACGGGATGAATGTATCTGTTGAATTTCCTTCAATAGGGATATAGCTTTCTTCCAAACCTTCTTGATAACTATAATTCCAGATAGTGATAAAGGCTATGAACAATAATAAAAAAAGTGATATGATTCCGAGTCTCTTTTTCATAACCTATGCTTTTTCAACTTTAACAGCACATTTTTTATAATCAGGTTCTTTAGAAATTGGGCAGAAAGCATCTAAAGTAACGTCATTAATTAACATGTTTTCATCGAAGAAGGGGACAAAGACCTGACCTTTGGTAGGTAATCCTCTTTTGTTTATCGATGCGGGTAATATACATGAACCTCTACGTGATGTTACTTTTATATTTTCGCCATCTCTAATTCCTAATGCTTTTGCATCTTCTGGGTGAAATTCTACATAGGCACTTGGCATCGCTTTATGTAATACAGGGATTCTACGTGTCATAGAACCTGTATGCCAATGCTCGATAACTCTTCCGGTATTTAACCAAAAAGGGTATTCTTTATCGGGAGATTCTGCTGCCGGTTCATAAGGGCGTTGCCATATGACTGCTTTTCCGTCTGGTTTTCCATAAAAATGAAAATCTTCACCGTTAGAACAAGCCGGATCATATTTTGCATTAAAGCGCCATTGTGTAGATTTTCCGTTTACATAGGGCCATATTGCTCCGGATTCTTTCTTAAGAACTTCTAAAGGTGCCATTCCATGTTTTGCTCCTTCATGAAACTGTCTATATTCATTATAAATTTCTTCAACGTGGTTTTCTTCACTATACGGAAATAAATCACCATACCCCAAACGTTTAGCAACTTCAATTGTCATCCATGCATCTGGAGTTGTTTCTCCGGGACCATCTACCATTTTATCCCAATGTTGTGTTCTTCGTTCAGAGTTTCCATACAATCCACTTTTTTCTATATGCCATGATGCTGGTAAAATTACGTCTGCTACATCAGATGTTGGCGTAGGAAAAACATCAGAAACTACAACAAAACAAGATTCTTTTTCCATACCTGGGCGATATCTACCTGTTTTTGGCAATGAAACCAATGGATTAGTTACTTGCGTCCAAATAAATTTAATATCCCCACGATCAACAGCTCTAAACATTTCTGTAGCATGATATGTTGGTTTAGAAGGAATATTCTCATAAGGCACTTTCCATATTTTTGCTGCCAAGCGTCTATGTTTTTCATTCATTACAACTCCTTTAGGCAACTTATGAGTAAAAGTACCTACTTCTCTTGCAGTACCACAGGCAGATGGCTGCCCTGTTAATGAAAATGGTCCATTCCCTGGTTGTGAAATTTTTCCGGTAAGTAAATGAATGTTATAAACTAAGTTATTCATCCAGGTCCCTCTTGTATGTTGGTTCATCCCCATACACCAATAAGAAACCACCTTTTTATTTGGATCTCCGTATATAGAGGCTAAATATTTAATATCTTTTGCAGATACTTTTGAATACTTAGCTACCTTTTCTGGAGTATAATCGTTTAAGAATTTTTTATAAGCTTCAAAATCTATTTTTTGTGGTTTGTCTTTAAATTTGTAATTATCTTCCAGACCATATCCCATATTGGTTAACCCTTTGCTAAAGTTGCAATGTTTTTCTACAAAAGATCTGTTTACCCATCCATTATTAATAATTTCATAACAAATTGCATTGGCAACAGCTAAGTCGGTTTGAGGCTCAAATAATATAGATCTATCAGATGCAGTACTAGAACGTGTTGTACGTGTAGCAAAATCAATAATCTTAGCGCCTCTTCTGTTTTTTTGTTCGAGCATTCTGGAGAATAATACCGGGTGCATCTCTGCCATATTATTACCCCATGTAATAAAATAGTCGGCATGGTCGATATCTTCATAACAGCCCATAGGTTCATCAGCACCAAAGGAGGTTAAAAAACCTGTTACTGCACTTGCCATACATAAACGGGCATTACAATCTAAGTTATTTGTACCGATTGCACCTTTCATTAATTTTGAAGCAACATATCCTTCCGGAATTGTGGATTGACCAGAAGTGTACATCGCTACACTATCTTTGCCATGCTTTTGAATAGTCTCCTTCATTTTGTTGGCAACAATGTCCAAAGCTTCATTGATTGGTGTCTTAACGTACTGACCGTTTTTCTTCACCAACGCATGAGTTAGTCTATCTTTTGATTGAATACACATGATTTGGTGATATCCCTTTACGCAAAGTAGTCCTTTATTAACACTACTCTTAGGATCTCCTTTTACGGCTACAGCTTTTCCGTTTTCGGTTCCTATAAGTACTCCGCATCCTACACCACAAAATCTACATGGAGCCTTTTTCCAATCGATATCACCGCTTGGCAATCCTTTTTCCTGTTCGTCTGCAAATAAGATTCCCGGAAACATAGTTGCTGCAGCAGTCATCGCAGACAACATAGCCATCTTTTTTATGAATTTTCTTCTGTTAGTGAGAGAGGTATACATAATACTAATTGTTTTGTGGTGTATTAAATCCAGAAACCATAGCTAATAGTTTTAGGCTTTCTATAGTGTCTAGTTTTTCTTTTAGAATAGCTTCTTCATTTTCATTTTCAGTTTCTGTAATTAAGATGAGTACATCCTTATTATTGGCTGGCATGACTTCACAGTGCTCTAGTGAAGATAGTGCATTGATAAGTTCATTTTTTTCTCCTTTTTTCGGATGGGCTAAATAACTCTTAATTGGCATAGTTTTATTATTTGTTGGTTGTAAATAGAGTTGGTTTAATTGTCACCATGACCCATCCCCAGTTATTGGTATTGCCATCAAAATTGTTTTTCAGTATCTCCATTCCGTCTGAAGCAAAGAGATGAGAATATCCAGCTTTGATGTTTACATTCTTTTGTAAATTATATGAAAACACGAGATCTATTTCTGTACCTAGTTGTTTAGATTCATCTGTAGGCAAATCTGCTGCTGCCATAAAATTATGTGCAGCTACATTTAATGTAGATTTTTGATTGAATTTCACATTAGCTTTTAGATACAAGTCGATTAGCCCTACATTTCCGATATGATTTCCAACATAGAAATAATCCATTAATCCATTAAACTTGTGATTAGTACCATAAAAAGGAGTAAAGGCTTCATTATCTCCATTAGCAGGTGCTCCATTATCGTTACCACTTTGTAGTTCTCCACCAAGTAATACTTTCCATTGTTCGGATAATTTATAGTCTGCCTCTAGACCTAATAAATATGCACTTAGGTCATTATCACCCAGATCATTTCCAAATTGATAGTAAAGATTAGATACAAGGCCAAATTTTCCTTTTTTGTATTTTAAATGAGTTCCTACAGTTTGACTATATCTACTTTCATTATTATTAGAATTATCTGGATCTGTAAACTGTAATCCATTATTAAGAAAAAGGAAGCTTCCCGAAAAACTCTCCCAATCTTTATGTAACCATAGGTATTGAATACTTTTATATGTATTGGGTGTTGTAAGTGTATGTTCTGTTAGAGATTCTTCTCCCCGGTTAAATGCAAAACCTAGATCGAATTTGAAGCTATCTTTATTATATTTTATAAGTGCAGCATCATGACTTCTGGCTTGCTGAGCCCAACCTACGTTTCCAAAAATACGCTGATCGTCATATGCAATTTCCTGGCGTCCTAGTTTTAAAGAGATATTGGGATGAAAAAGAATTTCTCCCCAAGCTTGATGAAGACTAAAACCATTTTTGTCTGCTGTATTGAGTTGGGGTACATCTCCCCACACTCTTACATCTTGCATACTTAAATAGAAGTTTAGTTTTTCCATTTTATATCCAGCATTTAATCGTGTACGCTGAGATACAAATGTTGCGGGATCTGCATCATCTGGGAACAGCGTTTTAAATCCATGTCTGTACTCGAATCGAGGTCGTACTTCGGCATCGATTTTTAATTGAGCATTAATATTTGTGATGAATAATGTGAAAAAAATGAGGGTACTAAGTTTAACGAGTTTCATAGTAAGATTTGATTATAAATTAACTCCGGTAAATATGGATTTATTAATTATTGCGTGCAATGATATCAATCAGGTTTAATGTTTTTAATGTAAAAATTGACTAAATAAAAGGCACAAAATCAATCATCATTCTCATTTTTTAATAATACTCTGAGTAAGCTATTTATTTTTCTCAGATTATAGAATAAACAAATAGTTAGATGTCTTTTTTCACCTTATAATATACGGATAAAACTATTCTCTAATGAGATCTTAAAGCATGATAATTATCATAAAGCCAATATATTAATTGAATCTAAATAAGAATAGGATTTTAAGAATGAACTCTTCTCTTTTTTGGAGATACGTCTAACTTGCGGTTAACTAATCTTATAGGTAAAGAAATGTTAACTATGGATGGTTTTATGTAAAAAATATCTTATTAGAAAAAATCAGTTTTAGTAATGGATATTTACTAAAATAATTATCATGTAGTCAAAATTTTTGGAAACTATAGTGAAACACTCAGAAGTTTATATTTCTAATATAATTATGATGAATGAATATTACTATCTATTGATGAGTGTATCCTGTATCCTTAAGCCAGTTATAATCTGGTAGAAGTTTATAGGTTATGGTGCGAGTATACTCTTCTATCTGATTGTGTTCAATAAATTCAAATTTATTGGGCCTAATCATGTATCCTCCCCAATGCTCTGGTCTTGGAATAATTTGATTTTTGAATTTGGTTTCGTAGTGTTTTAATTGATTTTCGAGCACTTTTCGTGAAGAAACTACTTTACTTTGATCAGAAGCCCAGGCTCCTAGCTTACTGCCTTCTGGTCGTGATTCGAAATACCCTTCAGATAAGTTTTTGGCAATTTTTTCTGCTGTTCCTGTAATTAAGACTTTCTTTTTTGCTGCTGTCCAATTAAAAGCAATAGAAACCTTGTTGTTTTGTGCTATGGCCTTTCCTTTCTCACTATTATAATTTGTAAAAAAGATAAAACCCTCCCAGGTGAAGCGTTTTAATAATACAATTCTACTTTTGGGAAAACCATCTACCCCGATGGTGGAGAGTAACATTGCATTAGCTTCATCCTCGGGATGAGCTTTATCTACCTCATGAAACCATTGTTGAAAATGTTGGGTTGGGTTATGGTCATCAGAAGCATTCATCATTATTTTGATTTTAATTTTCTTCCAGACCAGTTTGTAAGCACAGTAACATATGCAACAATTGAGATAGAACTTAATGGCATTAGTATTGCTGCTATCACAGGAGAAAGTTGACCGGTAACAGCAAAATACAGACCTATAATATTGTATAAAAACGATAGGGCAAAACTTGATTTAATAATTGTAATTGCCTTTTTAGATATGTTAAGGTAAGAGGATATAGTATCAAATTTTGAAGCATCAAGAATTGCATCACACGCTGGAGAAAACACATTTACATTTTCTGAAACAGCAATACCTACATCACTTTGGGCTAAAGCTCCTGCATCGTTTAATCCATCACCAACCATGATGACGTTTTGATCCTGCTTCTGCAGGGATTTAATATAATTTAATTTATCATCTGGTTTTTGATCGAAGAACAAAGACGTGTTTTCTGGGAGTGATTGTTTTAAATATTCTTTTTCTCCTTCATTATCACCTGATAAAATAGCGAGTTTATAATCCTTATATAATTGATTAAATACCTTTTTTACTCCTTTTCTATATTGATTGTGAAAAATATAACGACCTTTATATTGTTCATTTGTACTAATATGAACTGCAGTATTTATGGTTTCAGGATTGATGTTATTTCCTACAAAATTTGCTGATCCTATCTTGATAGTATCTTCCTCTAATTTGCCTTCAATTCCTTTTCCTATATGTTCATGATATTCGTCTAAGGTTAGAATATCGTGTTCTGCTAATATATCATAGAGTGTTCTGCTAAGTGGATGATTTGATGCCCGTAAGGTGTTTTTAAGCAGAGATTCTTCCTCTGGCGTTAGTATCATTCCTTCATAAGTAACTTCGCTTGTAATTGTAGTGGTTATGGTACCAGTTTTATCAAAAATCATGGTATCTGCTCTGGCTAATCGTTCTATAACATCTGCATTTTTGAGATAGAATTTGGTTTTTCCGAAGATGCGAAGGATGTTACCCAAGGCAAAAGGTCTAGCTAAAGCTAACGCACAAGGACAGGCGATAATGAGTACTGCGGTGAATACTTGTGCTGCTTTTGAAGGATCAACAAATAGCCAAAAGGAAGTAGCGAGTACAGCGATACATAAGATTGTAATGGTAAAATATTTACTTATCGTATCGGTAAGATTAGTAAATGAAGCAGTTTTATCTTTATTAAACACATCATTACTCCATAATTGCGTAAGATAGCTCTGTTCTACAGATTTTAAAACTTCAATTTCTATAGCTCCATAAAGTTGTCTGCCTCCGGCAAAAAGAGTATCACCTGATTGTTTAGTGACTGATTCGCTTTCACCAGTTACAAAGCTATAGTCAATTTGGGCATCGCCTTCAATAAGAATAGCATCTACCGGGATTAACTCTCCGTTTCTGATCAATAGTCGATCTCCTTTTTTAATATCATAGACTTGTATATTCTCTTCTTTTCTTTCTTTTTTGTGTTTTGCAACACCGATTTTTGTTACTGCAATGGGGAAATAAGATTTATAATCTCTTTCGAAGGATAAAAAAGAATAGGTTTTTTGCTGGAAGAATTTTCCTAGCAACAGAAAAAATACCAGTCCGGTAAGACTATCAAAAAAACCGGTTCCCCAATCAAAAATAATCTCTGTAGTACTGCGTAGAAAAAGAACCAGAATCCCTAAAGCAATCGGAATATCTATATTTAATATTTTGGATCGTAATCCCTTATAGGCAGAAATAAAGTAATCCTGAGCAGCATAAAAAACTACGGGTAATGAAAAAGCAAACATCAACCAACGGAAAAGGTGTTTGTATTGTTCTAACCAGTATTCTGATACTTCAAAATATTCTGGAAACGATAAGAACATCACATTTCCAAAAGCAAAACCTGCAATACCAAGTTTATAAATCAAGCTTCGATTTATTTTTGTCTTCCCTGTGGTGTAATCATCCAGACTGATATAGGGTTCATAGCCTATAGAATTAAGTAAAATGACCAATGCTTTAAGTGAAATACGATCACTATTAAAAGTAATACGAACCGTTTTTTTAGGGAAATTAACTTGAGATGCTGTAATTGCTGGTTGAAGCTTATGTAGATTTTCTAATATCCAAATACAGGAACTACAATGCATATGTGGAATGTACATTGTGATGATCTGAGTGTTACCATCATTAAATTCTATTAATTTTTCAGCAATAGAAGCAGTATCGAGATAATCGTATTTTCCTTGAATCTCTTCAGGAATGGCACCAGGAGCAGATTGTAAATCATAATAACAGGATAAATCATGAGTCGAAAAAATTTCAAATACAGTTTTGCACCCATTACAGCAGAATGTTTTTTGATCAAATTTGATTACCGTTTTACTGCAATCATCTCCACAGTGAAAACAAGTATGCTCTGACATAGAATTTATTTGCTACAAATATGAAAAAGTAAGCCTTTATATAATATGATAAATGTCATGATTCTTCAACTGATAAAAATCATAGTTTCGGTAGTTGTAATTGTCTAATTTTGAGTGTAACATATCAAAAAAAGCAAACGATGAGAAAAATATTAATTCCCACAGATTTTTCAGAAAATGCCATGAATGCTTTACGATATGCTGTTGAATTTTTTAAGTACGAACGCTGCGATTTTTTTGTTCTACATGCTTATGCCGATGAGGTATACAATCATAATACTTTGGTTTCTCGTAAAATTTTTAATGAGCTAAAAGAAAAAATACATAAAAACTCTGATTTGGCCCTAGATAAGGTGCTTTCAGAAATAAAAAGTATTTCACCTAATCCTCAACATGAGTTTAGATTACTATCCATGTTTGGAAGTTTAATTGATGAGGCTAATGACCTGGTTGATAAAGAAAATATAGATATTCTAATTATGGGTACAAGAGGAGAAACTGATGATCGAAAACTTACTTTTGGAAGTAATACCTTACAAGTGCTTAAGTATGTAAAATGCCCTTTATTGGCAATCCCGAGTGATTGTAGTTACAATCCACCAAAAAATATTTTATTTCCTACAAATTATCAATTGCCATTTAAACGAAGAGAACTAAAATTGTTTAGTACATTAACTAAAAGCTTTAGATCTGTTATTAATTTTTTATATATCTCTAACTTTGACAAGCTTTCTATCAGACAAGAAGATAATAAGTATTTCCTAAAAGAATCATTATCTCATGCAGAATTGATATTTCATCAAGAGGCAGCAGAAGACCTTACCCGTGCTATAAACCAGTTTATAAAGAGTAATGAAATAGATTTTTTGGTCATGGTGAACTCTAGACGTTCTTATTTAGAAAACCTTTTAGATCAATCTACAATTGACAAAATAGGATTACGTATTAAGATCCCTTTTTTAGCGATGCAAAATTTACAACGATATTAAAATCATATAGAGATGAAACGAATTTTATTACCCACCGATTTCTCTGATAACGCATTTAATGCGATCAAATATGCATTAAATTTATTTAGAGATGAAGATGCTACTTTTTATTTGCTCAACACATTTACACCTGTATCGTATCACACTGGATATCTTATAGAGAACCCTGCTCCATACGGCATGGAAGATATTGCAATGATAAATTCTAAACGTGATATAGAACAAACAGAAGAAAAAATAAAAGAAGAGTTTGAGAATCCAAAACACAATTTTGTAAGATTATCAACTTTTAATACTCTTATAGGTGAGATTAAGGAAGTTGTTGAAAAGTACAATATTGATCTTATAGTAATGGGTACCAAAGGAGCTACAGGTGCCAAAGAAGTCTTTATTGGCACACATACTATGTATACCATAAAAAAAGTGCATTGCCCTGTTATTGCTGTTCCTTCTGGTTTTGAATTTGAAAAACCTAAAGATGTTTTATTTCCAACAGATTATAATCTGAGTATGGATAATAAATATTTACCTTTGATAAAAGAAATTTGTGATAAATATATTTGCAGACTCAATATCTTAAATGCTTATTATGGAGTTGCTTTGGGAGACGAACAGCAAAAGATTAAGGAAGATCTGGACGGGTATTTTAAAGATAATGCTCATGTTTTTCATATCGCCGAAGGAATGGATGTACTAGAAGCTGTAGAAGATTTCCAGAAAAAGTACAAAATTGATTTATTGATCATGATTCACAATAGACACTCCTTCTTTGAAAACCTTTTATTCAAACCGGTAATTAACCAAGTAGCTTATCATACCAATGTCCCTTTTTTGGTAATTCCTTCTAAAGAAAGGATAGAGTAATATTAATCATAGACCTGACCAGTCTGATAAATATAGACAAATGAAACAAATTCTAATCCCTACAGATTTTTCTGATAATGCATGGAATACCATATTGTATGCTATAGAATTATATAGAAATGTTCCCTGTGAGTTTTATTTGTTAAACACCTATGATCTTGAACCAGTACAACTTATAAGTATTGTAAGCTCTCAACGTGTTGGTCACCTTTATGAAGCGGTTAAGATAGAATCTGAGCAAGGATTACTAATGACAATGGAGGATATCAATAACTCTAAACCAGGTTTGAATCATACCTTTAAAACCATAAGTAAAAAAGGATCTTTGGTTCAAAACATAAACACGCTTTCAGAAAACAACTCTTTTGATATGATCATTATTGGTACCAAAGGAGCCACTGGGAGTAAAAATCTTTTTTTAGGAAGTACTACACAAAAAGTAGTTAAGAATGTATCCCATTGTCCAATCCTTATCATTCCTGATGATTCATATTTTAAAGAAATTTCGGCAATAGCTTTTGCAACAGATTTTGAGCGAATGTATCATAAGGCTGAGGTAACTCCAATACTAGAATTTGCCAAAAATCAGAATGCGACTGTTAGGATGATTCATATATATGATAAACCCAACTTAGATCCTTTACAACATTATAATTCTAGCTCATTAGAGCACTTTTTTAAACGTGTAAAATATGATTTTCATGTTATGCCTGATTTTTCAACTGTAGAGCATGCTATTCAGGAATTCATTGAAGAACTAGAAATCGATATTCTGGTAATGATTAATTATGAACACAGTTTTGTCGAAAGAATAATAAAAGAACCAATTATCAAAAAAATGACATTTAATACTGTAATCCCTTTTTTAGTGATCCCAGCTGATACTGCTATTTGAGAGATTATACAGACATGAGATTTGTCATAGTATTCCTAGTATTATAAAGCTAGTTTTATAATGTAATTCGTAAAACTGAAAAGCGATGAAAAGAATACTTGTTCCCACGGATTTTTCTAATAATGCCTATGGTGCTCTTTTTTATGTCACCCGTTTATTTCAAGATCAGGAGTGTAAATTCTATATTTTGAATACTTTTGATGTAGACACTTCTGTTTTAACCAGCAGAATTAATACTGCCAAAGGAGATTTGTTATATCAAGAATTAAGTAATGAGTCGCAGGAAAAGCTCACCGAAACACTTCATTCTATAGTTAGAGATACAGAAGATTTTAAGCATACGTTTGAGACTATTTCGGTTTCCAAAAAACTCACAGATACTATTAACAAAACAATAAAGAGTAAAAATATTGATCTTGTAGTTATGGGAACTAAGGGAGCCAGTGGTGTTAAAGAAGTTCTTATAGGAAGTAATACCGTTAAAGCCATTAAAAATATTAAGGATTGTGCGATACTGGCAGTACCAGATGAATTTGATTTTAAAAAACCTGCAGAAATTGCTTTTGCAACAGATTTTAAATGCCTTTATAGCATAGAGTCTTTAAAACCTCTTCTGGAGATTGTTACTCTATTTTCTTCAAATATTAGAGTAATGCATATCCATGAAGAAGAGAAATTAGACGAAATACAAGAACATAACCTTAAGAGTCTTAAAGAAAATTTCAAAGACTATAATTATTGTATTCATTGGATTCCTCGGTTTACTCAAAAAGCCAAACTTATAAATGAATTCATTGGGGATATGAATATTGATATGTTATGTATGTCACAATACAAACATAGTCTTATAGAAAGCATTACACACGAACCTGTTATTAAAAAAATAGGATTTCATACAGCTATTCCTTTCTTGGTCATTCCTGAGTAAAGCTGATAATTATCATAGTTTTTGTAAGGCCGGATCTATAAATTTATAAGACTAATCCTAAAGACCTAAGTGATGAAAAAAAAGATTTTATTGCCCACGGATTTTTCAAAAAACGCGTGGAATGCTATACTATATGCTATAGAATTATATAAAAATGAAACATGTGATTTTTACGTACTTAATGTGTTTAATGCAACAGGTTATGCATTAGAAAGTATGATGATTCCCGAACCAGGAGAACGATTTTATGAAGAGGCTAAAGAGAAATCAGAAAAAGGCTTAAGTAAAATCGAGGAAAGGTTGAGTTTTAGAGATGACAATCCTAATCATAAATTTTTTATGATATCCGAATTCAATACTGTATTGAGTGCTATCAAAGATACTGTAGAGAAAAAAGATATAGAGATGATCGTTATGGGAACCAAAGGGACGACTAATGCTGGAGATCTGATTTATGGTAGTAATACAGTTTTGGTGATGGAAAAAGTAAGAAATTGCCCTGTTATGGCCATCCCCGAAGATGCTAACTATAAGGAGCCAAAAGAAATTGTATTTCCAACCGATTATAAAACTCATGTTAAGCGTAGAGAATTGCAATATCTTATTGAAATAGCAAGGATCACTAATGCAGGAATTAAAATTCTTCATATTACTAATGATGATGATCTAGATGAAGAACAAGAAAACAATAAAAAGCTGCTTATAGAATACCTTGATGGTTTACAATACACTTTTCATACACTGCATAATATAGATGTAAAAGGAGGACTTAGCAGTTTTGTTGAAAGTAGAGGAAGTGATATGATTACTTTTATTAATAGAAAACATAGTTTTTTTGGAAGCATATTTTCAAAACCAATGGTAAAAAGTTTAGGGCATCATTCTAAAGTCCCTGTATTAGCACTGCATGATTTAACAAATTAGGTAAGTATGGGTATCCGGTTTGTTGTTTTAATAATCTTTATAACTACTTACTGGGTACTCTTTTGTAATTGTAGAACATAAAAATAGATGTAAAAGTATGAAACATATAGGAATCTGGATAGATAAAGAAAAGGCTCATGTCATTTTGGTAAAAGAGGATAATGAGGATATGACAACTATAGTATCAGGAATAGAGAATTTTCGTATACATGGTGGTTCTGGTACACGATTTAAAGGCGGACCACAGGATGTGGTTCAGGATAGTAAATATCTCGAGCGTGAAAAACACCAGTTTAAGACTTATTTTAAGAACGTAGCTTCTCATATAAAAGATGCAGATAAGATCGTAATTTACGGGCCTGCAGAAACAGGAGAAAAATTCAGTAAAGAATTAGAGATAAACTATAAAGAAATAAGTAAAAAGGTAAAGGATGTCATCAAAGCAGATAGTATGACCGATAATCAAACCAAAGCTTTGGTAAGATCATATTTCAAAAAAGATCAACAGCGTATTCATTAAGGTGTTTAGTTGTATTTCATATTTAAATAATTTTAATGCAAAACCAGAATTTTGATGTTATAAAATCTTCTGGAGAAAAAGTTAAATTTTCACTCCAGAAACTTCGTAATTCCTTAAAACGAAGTGGCGCAGATGATAGAGCAATAGAACATATTCTGGGAATTGTTAGAGACGAATTATATCAGGGTATTTCTACCAGAGAAATTTATAATCGCGCTTTCGCATTACTTAAAAAGAAGAAATCTGTTTTTGCTTCAAAATATAAGCTGAAAAAAGCGATTTATGAGCTGGGCCCAACAGGTTTCCCTTTTGAACGTTTTGTTGCATCTATATTACAATATTCTGGATATCAGGTAGAAGTGGGGCAGATCATTAAGGGTATGTGTGTCTCTCATGAGGTTGATGTAGTGGCCAGAAAAAATAGCGATTACCTTGTTGTAGAATGCAAGTTTCATAGCGAAGAAGGGCGTAACTGTAATGTAAAAGTCCCTTTATATATACATTCCCGATTTAGAGATATTGAAGCTCATAATGAACATAGTGGGAAGATGATTCCTAATGAAGGTTGGGTAGTGACCAACACACGTTTTACAAAAGACGCAATTCAATATGGCAAGTGTACAGGGTTGTATTTATTAAGTTGGGATTACCCTATAGAGAATAGCCTTAAAGACAGGATTGATCGTTTAGGGCTATATCCGATAACAGTGTCTACACTTTTAACAAATCGTGAAAAGCAATTTTTATTAAGCCGAAATATTGTTTTAGCAAAACAATTGATAGAACAGATTTTTTTTCTAGATCATTTAGGTATTTCTGAAAAACGAAAACAAAATATTATGAATGAAATCAAAATGCTATGTACAGCATAAAATAAAATCTTATGCCATCAATTAAAATTCACTTTTTGGGAGCTGCAGGAACTGTTACTGGCTCTAAATTTTATCTAGAAACTCCTCAGAAAAACATATTGATTGACTGCGGGATGTTTCAAGGAGTAAAAGAATTACGAGAATTAAACTGGCAAGATTTACCTATCGATGCTTCTGCGATTGATATTGTACTGCTTACTCATGGGCACTTGGATCATACAGGTTATTTACCAAGATTAATTAAGCAAGGGTTTGCAGGAGATATTGTGGCTACAGCACCTACATTGGCAATTACAGAAATCATTTTAAGAGATAGTGCAAAGATACACGAAGAAGAAGCCGAAAAAGCTAACAAAGAAGGATATTCTAAACATCACCCTGCGTTACCTTTTTATACCAAGAATGATGTAGAGAAAACAATTAGATATTTTAAAAGAGAGGAGAAAGATACCTGGATCTCGTTATCCAAGGATATACAATTTAGATTCAGATATAATGGACATATTATTGGGTCTACTTTTATCGAGTTAAATCTTTATGGAAAGATATTGGTGTTTTCTGGAGACTTGGGAAGAACAGATGATGTATTACTTTATGCTCCAGAAAAACCAGATTGGGCAGATTTTCTTTTTATAGAAAGTACCTATGGTAATAAGTTACATCCTCGTGAAGATGTTAAAGAAAAACTCATCACTTTGATTAATGATACATTGTATAACAGAGGGATTTTGATCATTCCTTCATTTGCAGTAGAAAGATTACAAGCTTTGATGTATATACTTTGGAAACTATATCAAAAAAACCGCATCCCAAACCTTCCTGTTTATGTAGATAGCCCCATGGAGAATAATGTGCTTTCTGTTTTTGAAAGCTTTCCCGACTGGCATAAATTGCCAATGAATGAATATCATGCGATCTGCAACCATATTAATATTGTGATGTCTTACAAAGAGACCTGGGAAGTCATCGATAATCCCCGTCCCAAAATTGTTATTGCAGGTAGCGGAATGGTAACAGGAGGTAGAGTGCTTACATATTTACAACAACATATAGACATTGATAATACCTCTGTAGTACTAGTAGGTTTTCAGGCAGAAGGAACCCGTGGCAGGCAGTTGCAAGAAGGAGCTCATGAGGTTAAACTATTTGGTAAATATTACCCGGTAAAAGCAAAGATTCATAATATAGAGAGCCTATCGGCTCATGCAGATCAGAAAGAATTATTAAACTGGATGAGTGAGATTAAAAATATACCCGAAAAAGTTTTTCTGGTTCATGGTGAAGCTACTGCTGCAGACACATTGCGGGTAAAAATACAAGATACGTATCATTGGAAAGTTCATATCCCTAAGCTATATGATACCATAGAAATTATGATCTGATTTTTTATTCCCCAAAAAACAAAAATAGAATCCAGAAACATTTTGTTAAAAGCCACAAAACCTGATAATTATCACTTTTTAATTTATAGAGGTTAAGTACCTTTTTGGTAAGCTTTAAAAACCTAGAAAAAATGATGGCAGCAACAGATAATACTTCAGATAAAGAGCTAAAAGAGATTCATTTTGATATTCTAAAATGGAAATCAAGTCTTCGGTTTATAGAAGGTGAAATGCTTTTTATCAATCAATTATTAAATTCTTATGTTTTTGAACCTACTACCCCAAACCTTTTTGAACGATTACAGGAGTTTAAAGAGCAAATTGAAATAATAGAAAAAGAAATACAAAATATAAATCAAGGCATAAGAACACACGAAAGTGAATTGGGTGGTATGCTAGAATGTGATACTATTTCTTGTGACAATTTTTACTATAAAAATCATACTTTGGTAAGGCGTACTTTTGATGACTTCTATAAAAATTTCAGCAGATTGAAATCTGAAGTTTTTCTTTACGCAGGGGGAGTTTTAAAAAAGAACAAGAAGTAAAGTTAAACCCAGGTTAAAACCTGATAAACTGATAATTGTCATTTTAACAAGCCTGTTGTCAACTTAACTTTAGCATAATAATACGTCTAATAAACCTTAACGATATGTCATTAACCTAGGTTTACTACGTTCCTTAATCAAGGACAATAAAAGTCTAAAATAATAATCATGAAAGCAAAACAACCAAGGGTAAAATATGTAGAATGGCACAGCCCAGAAGAGTTACATGAGATTTCTTTAAACTGGGTATCAGAACTTAAGTTTATCAAAGATGAACAACACTTTTTAGATGAACTTATTGAAAACCATACATTACAACTAATTTCAAAAAAAACTTTTGAAAAGAGTAAAAACATACTACAAGAACTATCTCTTAGCAGAAAGGGTATCGAACCATTATTAAAAAAAATAATTAACCACCATAATGAACTAACTATATTGTTAGATGGAGTTGACCAGCCTATCAAAGAAAAACAATACAAAGAGGATCATTGGGAGTTAACAATTGAGGTAAGTACATATCTCAACAAGTATAAAGAAATAAAAAGAAAAGTTTTTGATTTGATAAAGGCTATAATAAAAGAAGGCAAACAAAAACGTCTGTTGCGCTAATCCGGTATAATAAACTTCAAAAAACAATCAATTATAAGTAGATGAAACGTATACTAAAAATCATAATACTTTCTATTTTAATACTGTTTGCTGGATTTTGGGTGTGGTATGAATATACCTATTCTATGGATACTGTAATTCCTTTTGAAGTTAATGATTCTAAACTGGAAATTAAGGTTTTGATAGCTTCAC
This sequence comes from Aquimarina sp. Aq78, assembly GCF_900299525.1. Lineage (GTDB taxonomy): Bacteria > Bacteroidota > Bacteroidia > Flavobacteriales > Flavobacteriaceae > Aquimarina. Next base: position 666,543 of record NZ_OMKA01000026.1, read on the forward strand.
AAGGAAGCAGATTTAAGGATTCCTTGGTCCAGAGTATCCTTAGGCATTATCAAAATGATTCGGTTTATTTTAAGGTAATAGATGTGTATACCATGTTTACTGTAAATATTGATAAGTGGGATGCTTTGGTTATTATCAACTCATGGGAATATGGGAGTCCACCCAGAAATGTAAAAAAGTTTATTAAAAATCACCCGGATCAATTAGATAAACTCATTATTCTTTCTACAGTAGGGAGTAGTAATATAGCTCTAGAAGATATTGATGTAATATCTGGAGAATCTGTTATCGAAAAAACATCAGAATATACCAATATAGTAGTAGAACGATTGGATAAAATTATAAAACCACAGACCTTAAATAAATTTTAATAACCTAAACCTAGAAAATATGAACAAGTTATATATATGTCTTTTATTAATTAGTGGGTTGTTGTACGGTTGCACGTCTAGTGAATTAGTCGAAAACTGGAAAAATCCTGATATTGATACGTTTGAAGCTCAAAAAGTTCTGGTTGTTGGAATCACTCCGGATGAAAATGCACGAAAAGTATTCGAAAAGAAATTGGCGAAAGAACTAAAAAAAAGCGGAGTTAATGCTGTAAGAAGTTTAGACTATTTCGAGAGTTCTTTTACAACTTCTCCAAAAACCGAAAAAGAAATGATGTCTCTTGAGTCTAAGCTTATAGAAAATGGCTTTGATGCAATCTTACTTTCCAAAGTATTAGGAGTCGAAGATAAGGTAACAGTTGTAAAAGCATATAGAAACCTAGATAAAACATTTGACAGTTTTAGAGATGACTATTATGAAAATCAGGATATATATTATGATGAAGATTATTATGAGGAATATCAAATTTTTCATGCAGAATCCTCACTGTATTGTATTTGCCCTGATAAAGAGAGAGAATTAATATGGAAAGGATCTATAGATATCACAGAACCCGAAAATATTAAAAAAGCTGTAAGTGATTATGTTAAAGTATTGGTTTGGGCGCTAAAGGGACAACAATTATTAATTATTGAAGAACTTACTAATGAAGATATTGATATATAGTGCCAAGGACTTTGAAATTCCCTTTCTGGAAAAAGCAAATAATGACAAACATCAAATTAAATATGTACCAGAACGACTCACTCCAAAAACTGTTGAGTTGGCGTTAGGTTTTGATGCAATATCTATTTTTTCTGCAGATAATGGATCTTCTATGGTTTTAGAAAGATTGAAAGATTTTGGAGTCAAATATATAGCACTTCGTTCTACAGGTTATGACAATGTAAATATTAATACAGCCAAAAAATTAGGAATCAAAATAGCTAATGCAGCAGGATATTCTCCGCAAACCATAGCAGAACATGCTATTGCATTATTGTTAGCTCTTAGCCGCAAACTCATACCTTCTAATCATCAGGTCAATACATATAATTTTTCGTTGAGTAACCTTGTAGGTTTTGATATCAATAAAAAAACTATTGGTATTATTGGAACCGGTAGAATAGGAAAAATAATTACCAGAATAATGCACGGGTTTAATTGTGAGATCATAGCCCATGATATTTATGAAGATAAAAAATTGGAAGAAGAGTATCAAGTATCATATATGGATCTTGAAAATTTATGCAGGCAATCTGATATTATCTTTTTATGTACACCACTCAATACACAGACCCATCATCTTATAGATACCGATCGAATTCAGCAGATGAAAAAGGAAGCGATACTTATCAATGTTGCACGAGGTGGGTTAGTGCATACAAAAGATCTATTGCAAGCTTTAATCTCAAAAAGAATAGCTGGTTATGGTACAGATGTTTATGAAAATGAAAGTGGAATCTTTTTTTACGATCATTCTGAAAATAAGCATGAAGATAAAACACTACAACAACTTATTGATTTACCCAATGTAATTCTTACTCCTCATCAGGCTTTTGCAACCAAAGAAGCTCTTACAACTATTGCAGGAACAACCTTTTATAACATCAATTGCTGGCAACAAAATGAGCCAGGTAAAAACGAATTGACCTCAGAGTTAGTGGGGTAATTTGTTTTTAACTATTCCGTATAGTAAAGTACCCAGTATAGAAGAGATAAGCACAATTAAAATTGGCAAATAACCAGCTCCCAAAAGAACAAACATAGGTCCTGGGCATGCCCCTGCAAGAGCCCACCCTAATCCGAATAGGATGCCTCCAAATATATACCTTTTGAAACTCTTATCTTTAGGAGCAAAAGTTATGGGATCGCCATAAAACGACTTTATTTTAAATCTTTTTATAGTTTGAGTAATGATAATGCCTAGTCCTACCGCAGACCCAATGATTCCGTACATATGAAAGGAACCAAACTGAAACATTTCATAGATTCTAAACCACGATGCCGCTTCTGATTTGAATAAGACAATTCCGAAAAAAATACCAATACCTAAATATATAATTGAACGCATATGTTTAAAAAATTAAAGGAAAAATAAAGTGTACCATGGTTAGTCCGCCAATAAAAAATCCAATTACAGCAATAAGAGAAGGGATTTGCAGATTACTTAACCCAGAGATGGCATGCCCAGAAGTACACCCGCCAGCATATCTAGCCCCGAAACCTACAAATAGTCCACCGATAATGAGTAAAAAGAGTATTTTAGGATCTGTTAAAGCTTCATTAGAAAATAACATATCGGGCATGTATTCCATTCCGGCACTATTAAAGCCTTTGGATTGAAGCTCTGAGACTACTTTTGGGTTAATGGATACAGAATTATCTATTGATAAAAAAGTATTGGCAATAAATCCTCCTATAATTACACCAAGTACCACAACCAGGTTCCATCGCTGAGCTTTCCAGTCGAATCTAAAAAAATCCGTTGTTTTCCCTGCTCCACAAATAGTACATATCGTTCTTAAATTAGATGACATACCAAATCTTTTTCCAACCATTAGTAATAAAAAGAGTACTAATGCAATTAGAGGGCCGGATACATACCACGGCCAGGGATTATAAATCCAATTCATTTATATTAATTTTTTAGGCAAAGTAAATAAATAGAAAATGAGTTGTCTGCAACCTAGGTTACAGAATTTTTACATTTTACTTTAAGGTAGAAGGGCATACATAATCTGTAGTTTTAATACCTACTTCTTTAATGTCTTTAAAACCTCCGGCTATATCTATAAGGTTATGAATTCCACGACTTTTTAATATTGATGCTGCAATTACAGAACGATATCCTCCTGCACAATGTACATAAAAGGTTTTATCGGTAGGAAATTCTACCAGATAATCATTAATAAAATCCAATGGTGTATTATGTGCATCATCAATATGTTCTGCTGTAAACTCACTTTCTTTACGTACATCAAAAACAGGAATATCCTCATTTGCCATAGTATTTTTAAATTCTAATGCAGAGATTGAAGTTAAGGTATCATAGTCTTTACTTGCTTTTTTCCAGGCTTCGAAACCACCTTCGAGATATCCCAGGGTATTATCAAATCCTACTCTTGATAGTCGAGTAATTGTTTCTTCTACCCTTCCTTCTGGTGTTACTAATAAAATAGGTTGTTGTACATCTGCTATTAAGGCTCCAACCCATGGCGCAAATCCACCATCGATACCAATAAATATTGATCGGGGAATATGCCCTTTAACATATTCATTCTGATGTCTTACATCTAGAACTATAGCACCGGTTTCATTAGCGAGAGCTTCAAAATCATCTGGAGAAAACGGTCTTGTTCCTTTTTGAATTACCTCATCTATATCGGTATAACCTTCTTTATTCATTTTCACATTAAGTGGAAAATATGAAGGAGGAGGTAGTAATCCATCGGTCACTTCTTTTACGAACTCTTCTTTAGTCATATCTGCTCTAAGCGCATAATTCATTTTCTTTTGGTTCCCCAAAGTGTCTACTGTTTCTTTCATCATGTTTTTACCACAGGCAGAACCAGCACCGTGTGCAGGATATACAATAACATCATCTGCCAGAGGCATAATTTTGGTACGTAAGCTGTCATAAAGCGTTGCTGCCAACTCTTCCTGAGTCATATGTGCAGCTTTTTGAGCAAGATCCGGGCGACCAACATCACCAAGAAATAAGGTGTCTCCACTAAAAATAGCATGATCTTTACCAGTTGCATCTTTAAGAAGATAAGTAGTACTCTCCATAGTATGCCCAGGAGTATGTAGCGCAATTATCGTAATTTCTCCTAGTTGAAACTCTTGCTTATCTTTGGCAATTGTTGCTTCAAAAGAAGGGTTGGCACTAGGCCCGAATATAATATCAGCACCAGTTTCTTTAGCCAGCGTTACATGACCACTTACAAAATCTGCATGAAAATGAGTTTCAAAAATATACTTGATTTTTGCACTATCTTCATCTGCTTTTTCTATATACGGTTTTATTTCTCTTAGAGGATCTATAATTGCTACTTCACCGTTACTTTCAATATAATAAGCTCCCTGAGCAAGGCACCCTGTGTATATTTGTTCTATCGTCATGTATTCTATTTTTAAACTTTTCTTGATTTTAGGAAGAGAAGCTATGCATTTATTATTTATTATTCAAAAATAAGGCAATTATTATTGCAATACAGTAACAATTGTTACAAAGCTTATTTGTAGGTTAATTCTCTACTAAGAATATCAATAGTTTACATTTCTAATACTTCGATATTGTTTCTATTAAGTTTAACAACACCCTTTTTTTCAAGTTTTTTAAGCAGCCTGGAAATTACTACTCTAGAGGTATGAAGATCATATGCAATTTGTTGATGTGTAGTATTGATAGTTTTGGTATGACTGATTTTGGTTTTATCCTTAAGATGTTTTAATAACCGATCATCCATATTTAGAAAAGCAATACTGTCTATGGTTTCAATGGTTTCTATTAATCGTTTATGATAGCTACTAAAAACAAAATTTCTCCAGGATTTGTATTTTGTGGTCCATGCTTCCATTTTTTCGATAGGAATCATTACTAATTTGGTATCTGTCTCGGCAATGGCTTTAATTTCACTTTTATGATGTCCCAGACAGCAAGATAATGTCATAGCACAAGTATCTCCTTGTTCTAAAAAATACAATAATAATTCGTCTCCATCATGATCCTCTCTAAGCACTTTTATGGCACCACTAATGATCAAAGGCATATATTTAATATAGCTTCCGGGTTTGATAAGCTCAAAACCTTCGGGGATTTCTTTAAAAGTACCTACCTGATTAATTTCTTCAAGCAATTCGTCTTCAAAAAGATGACCATATTTATATTTTATTTCTTTAATCATTCTTCTTGATTTTTTAGGAATAATCCTAATTGTAGTTTTGCTTCCTGATATCCAAGATCATATATTTTATCCAAACTACTACTGCTAAAAATACCATGATTAACTAATTTCTTTGGTTGAACTATTATATCACAGAGATTAAATTTAATTTCAGCATTTGGCATAGCCCTAAGATAATAGGCTCGTTGCATAACGTTGTATGAGTGTTTAAAATCAGAAATCTTTGGTTTCCTAATCGGGGACACATCTACACCAATAATCAGGTCACAATGTTTTTTGATCGGTGATACCGGGAAGTTATCCAAAATTCCACCATCAGCATAGAGTTCATTATCAATTGTAACAGGAGTAAAAACACCTGGAAATGCGGCAGATGCCAATAAAGGTTTTATCAATTCTCCTGTGTTAAATACTTTTGTTGTTCCCTCAATAAGATTAGTGGCTGTAATAAATAATTTTTTATGTAGAGATTCAAAGGAGTTTTCGGGAAAATAGGTAAGTAGGTCATTATAGAATTTTTCAGAATCTAAAAAACCGGCTTTTTTTCGAGAGAACCGATTTAATTTGAATAAAGGTGTTTTGGTAAAGAAATTTTTCATTTCCTCTGGAGAATAACCACCAGCATAAAGTGATCCTACAATAGCCCCTGCACTTGTACCTGAAACAAAATCGACAGTCATTCCGGCTTCTTCCAAGGCATGTATAACTCCTATGTGTGCAACACCTTTAAACCCTCCGCCAGAGAGTACTACCCCTATGTTTTTAAATGCTTTCATTTTCCTTAATAAATTTACAAAACCGGACTAAAGATTTTGGCAAAACCTTCTTTTAATTTTTCACTCCAGGGACGTTGTATAAAAGTGCTAAAATCCAATTGCTTACTGTTTTTACTATCTTTTAAAAAATCATCTCTTAATTCTACAGCAAAATTATCGTCGTAGATTACTGCATTCACCTCATAGTTTTGTTCAAAACTTCTAACATCCAGATTAGTTGTTCCTACAGATGATATGGTGTTGTCTGCTACAATGGTTTTACTATGTAAAAATCCTTCTGAGAATAGATATATTTTTACTCCTGCCTGAAGTAGATCTTCAAAATAAGAACGAATACACCATTTGACTATAACGTTATCCGATTTTTCTGAAAGTAATACTCTTACATCAATTCCGCTCATTGATGCTACTTTTAATGCATCCAGAATAGATTCTCCAGGGATAATATAGGGGTTTGTAATATAGATATAGTCTTTGGCTTCATTAATTATAGAGAAATACATCTGTTGAGTTGCCGAAAAATCAGAATCCGGACCACTATGTACGATTTGGACTGTAGAACCTTCTATCTTTTTATACGTATGAAAATATGAAGTCTCCAGGACTTCATCATTAGCACTTATCATATACCAATCCATTGCAAAAATAGCCTGGAGACTATGAACAACGGGTCCATTGAGTTGTAAATGCATATCATACCAAATCCCTAGATTAGCATCGCCTTTTACGTATTTATCAGATACATTGATGCCTCCTGTAAATGCAATTTTACCATCTATGACTATAATCTTACGATGGTTTCTATAGTTTATCGATGATAAAAATTTACCAAATTTGATAGGTAAGAATTTATGGATTTCGACTCCAATAGATTGCAGTTTTTTGATATACTTTTTGCTCAAAGACATACTACCAATGCCATCATACAACACACGTACTTTTACTCCGTTTTTTACTTTTTTATGAAAAAGCTCAAAAAGATCAGATGTTAATTTACCTTCTTCAAAAATGTAATATTCTAAATGGATAAAATGCTTTGCACTCTCCAAAGCATCAAATATAGCCTGAAAAGTAGCTTCGCCATTTTTAAGTAATTTCACCTCATTTCCTGTGCAGGGAGCAAAGTAGGAGTTTTTGGTAATCAAAGAAATAATTTTATGATGTTCTGTGTATTCTTCTTCTGTTATTGGAGAATATTGATCTAATGCTTTTGTAATATATGAGGTTACTTTTGGGGTATGTTTTAATCGAAATAATTTATTTTTTCTGCGATTTCTACCAAGCATTAAGTACAAAAAGATTCCACCAACAGGAATAGTAAAAATAGTAAGAAGCCAGGCCAATGTTTTTGTAGGGCGCATCCCGTTTAAAAGCAATCGTATGACAATAAAAACTCCTAGTAGGATATAAAGCGTTGTAGCAATATATAATAACATGTATTGTATGAGTTTTATAAGATTTATTGACTATGCATAATCAAAAGAGGTACTCTTGTTCCATAACTTATTTTAGAAGTCTCAGATCCCTTAAAAAACCGATCTAAAAATGTTTCTCTTTTGATAAACATAGCTGTCATATCGACATCCATGATTTGCACAAAACTATTTATAGCCAAAGCAGTAGGTACATTGATAATAGAATGAAAGGTATGATTTATTTCTTTAAAAAACTCTTTCATGTGTTTTTTGTCATCAAAATCGGCTACAGTAATAGTATCATCTTCTTTAATTTTAAGAACCCGTAAAGATGATTTATGTTTTATTATAGTATCCATCAAAGGTTCAATACCTTCTGTGTTAAAATGATCCCAGTAATCTATAGCATATAAAATAGTTTTTGGGACTTTATACTTACATCCTTGTGGGATTGCTATTATAGGGCAATCTATTTTACGAATGACATTAAGTGTATTACTTCCAAACACAACTTCTGATGCTCCTGTAGCACCATTTGTTCCCATAATGATTATATCTATGTTCTTAGATTTAACTGTTTGTCGAATAGCATCTGTAAAGACATCATAATCGGTAATGGTATTAAATGTATAGTTTTCGTCTGGATATTGGTCGGTTAGCTCTTCAACCATTTGCTTAAGTTTTTTTTTAACATCGCTAATCACTGATTGGTGGATTGTTGTATTAGCGGGAGCAGCCATAAGATCATCTGTAGTATAATGAGATGCCTTTTGTACATTAAAGATGTGAAAAGTGCAGAGTTCATTTTTAAAAAACTCTAGAGCATAATATATTGCATTTCTGGCGTTGTCTGAAAAGTCGGTGGGAAGAAGGATATTTTTCATGGGTAAAAGATTTATAGTTCTAAAAATAGATCAGAAAGCATAAAATAACTATGATATCCGTCATGATATCTATAAGGAAGCATTTCTAAATATTGAAATAAAATTAGTGTTGAAACTTCGAAAAGTGTAACAAATATTTGAATTTAGGGTCTTATTTTTTATGAAGAGATTCCTAATAGGCATACTATTATATTTTATTAATATTATTGTAATTTTTGCATATGATAATAAGCCCGAGTTTCTCTCTGAAGATGATAACATCATTTTTTCTAAAGCTGAAATTTTAAATGAATATACAGCAAGGATTCCTTTTAAGCTTGTTGATCATTTAATAGTGGTCGAAGCAGAAATACAAAACAGAAAAGGGAATTTTATTATCGATACGGGATCTGAAGCATTGATCCTTAATAAAGTGCATTTTTCTGATCTAGAGCAGTATTTTAGTAAAAGAAAACAAACTTCTGGCGTGATTGCAGTTATAGATGATACATTCGAACAGAATGTTAAAGAATTTATACTACAAAACTTTAGTTTAAAGAACAGGGTTTCTGATATAGTTGATTTGGCTCATATTGAGAAAACCAAAAAAATAAATTTATTAGGCATAATTGGATATAGTATTTTAAAAGATTATGAAGTGTTTATTGATATGTACCTTAATCAAATTACGTTAACCAAGGTAGATAGGTTTGGATCTAGATTTGATCAACATGTATATGCAGAGAAAATTATAGATAGTATAGGTTTTAGATTAAAAAAACATACGATTGTGCTAGATGGATTTATTGATGAAATCAAGGTTCGGTTTGGATTAGATAGTGCTTCAGAGTTTAACCAGATAAATAAAAAGATAGGAAGAAAAGCACTTAAATACTTTTATCCTAAAAAGAGACTACTATTAACCGGTGCAGGTAACCATAGCATAGAGGTTATGGCAGGAAAATTGTTTCGCATAAAACTGAGTGAAACCATTTATTTTGGCCCTATGAATACAATTTTAACTAATTTAAATAAGATGAACGAAGCTTTCGGAACTGATCTCGATGGAGTTTTGGGATACGAATTTTTTCGACAAAAGAGAACTATTATTAATTATCAAAAAGAAAAACTGTACTTTGTGAAGTACCCGATTATAAGAAATTGAAAAAAAGTACACTATATATTATTTTTTTAATTCTTGCTATTGCAGGAGAGTGCTCCTATGCCCAAACTGAACCTTTTAAAGGATATAGAATAGAAGGGGATATGTTGGTTTTTGTTTTTGATAAAAGAGATTATCAGGAGGCTACGATTGCCAGTAAGAGGATTGATGTAGAGGATCTGGATATTAGAAATGTTGTTGTTTCAGGTGAATTTAACAATTGGGCGAAGGATAAATGGAGCATGATTAAGATAAACGAGAATATATATGAGCTTAGAAAGAAACTAAGTGATTTTACTGATGAGTTTACATGGGAGTTTAAGTTTGTTATCAATAATGAATATTGGGCAGAACCTTTTCAAAGAGATAAAAATGCTGTAAGAGCCTTCGAAAATGGTCATGCATTGCAATCGTATAATCTAAAGATGTATATGGCTTATCCAGATAAAAACGGAAATGTAACGTTTAGACTTAATGGTTATGATGATGCACGAAAGGTGGTGTTAAGTGGCAGTTTTAATAAGTGGAATAAGGAGATGTTCATTATGACCAAAGCTAAAGACGGTTGGACCTTAACATTAAAAATTAGACCAGGAGAGTATCAATATAAGTTCATTGTAGATGGAAATTGGATAGAAGATTCTACTAACCCCAGAAAGGTACTCAATGAGTTTAATGGTTTCAATTCTTTAATTGATGTAAAAGGACAAATAAACTTTATACTAGATGGCTTTTTAGAGGCAAAAAAGGTTATTCTGGCTGGGTCATTTAATAATTGGTCAGAAAGTGAATGCCAAATGACACAAACCAAAACTGGGTGGATAAATACGTTGATGCTCTCTGGAGGAAAGCATCATTATAAGTTTATTGTAGATGGTGAATGGACATTAGATCCTGGTAATCCTGTGAAAGAGTACGATGGTAAGGGAAATATAAACTCTGTTTGTATGGTGAAGTAGAAAGGAGCCTCTTTGGTTATCCGCCAATTGTAATCATACTTCTGTTATTATGCCCGTCTATTCGTTTAAACTTATCCAGTGTATCCATCCCGCTACGTACTTTAAATTTGGTTTGCACTGCCTTTTGTATGATAGGAATTATTGATTCTCCTGCTCTTAGTGTGGTCAAAAGATCTGATTCTTTTGAAGAGAATAAACAGTTTTTTATCTGCCCGTTTGCAGTTAGACGTATTCTGTTGCAACCATCACAAAATGGATTGGTCACAGAGCTTATGATAGCAAAAGTGCCTTTATATCCTTTTATTTGATAACTTTTTGTAGTGTCATTAGGGGCGTCTTGGAGTTTAATAACCTCATTCTCTTTAAAATTAGAATGTACTTTAGAAAGAATCTCTTGTAAGGAAACCAGTCTCTCCATATTCCATTGATTTCCATCAAAAGGCATAAACTCGATAAACCGAACATGTACAGGTAAGTTTTTACTCAAATTAATAAAATCAATGACCTCATCATCATTAAAATCTTTCATCAAAACACAATTCACTTTTACCTGAAAACCTTCTTTGACTAATAAAATGATATTCTGATATACTTTTTCGAAGTATGATCTACGGGTAATTTCTCTATTTTTTTTGGTATCCAGAGAATCCAGACTAACATTAAGGGTTTTGATACCACATTTTTTAAAGTGATCTATAAATTTATCCACAATCACACCATTGGTAGTTAATGTTAATTGAACAGGAAGTGAGGAGAGTTTTTCCATAATAAGAGCAGCATCTTTGCGTATCAAAGGTTCTCCTCCCGTTAACCGAATTTTGGTAACTCCCATGCTTACAAATTCTTTGGCGATGGTATAAATTTCCTCATAGGTCATAAGGTGATCTTTGGGAGATAATTGAATACCATCTGCTGGCATACAGTAAGTACATCGAAGATTACATCGCTCTGTGAGTGAAATACGCAGGTAATTGTGTTTTCTGCCAAAGGTATCGGTAAGTATATTTGACTTAGTCATGTCTCGCTCCTTTTAAAATTCTAAACACATGTAATACTTCAGGAAAAATTGCATCCATAGATTCTTTTGCTCCATTAGTAGATCCTGGTAATGCTAATACCAGGGTATTTTTAATTGTTCCTGCTACACTTCTGGATAACATAGAGTAGGGCATACGATCTTGTCCATATTTACGTACAGCCTCTTCGATACCAGGAATGGTTCGATCTAAAAGTGGTTTTAATGCATCTGGGGTAACATCTCGTTTAGAGAGACCTGTACCTCCGGTATAAATAATGAGATCCGCTCCTTGTTGTTGATACTGTTTTGCATTTTCCTGTATGATTTCGGTTTCATCGGGGATGATTACATAATCTAAAATATCAACTTCGCATTTTTGTAATTTTGCGATGATGGCTTTACCAGCTTTATCTTCTTTCTTTCCTTCAGAAATAGTATCAGAACAAACAATAACAGCAGCCTTAAGATCTCTTCTAAATTTATCCTTATAATCAGATTTCCCTCCTTTTTTATTCAGTAATTTAATATGATGAATCTCGACACCTTTATCGATAGGTTTCAGCATATCATACATATTTAGAGCAACAACACTTGCTCCATGCATTGCTTCTACCTCTACACCAGTTTTATAAATTGTTTTTATAGTAACCAAAACTGTGATTTCTAACCCTTCAATGGTATACTCAATTCCGGTATATTCTATAGGTAATGGGTGGCAATCAGGTAGTAAATCCGGAGTTTTTTTCACACCAAGTAATCCTGCAGCTTTGCTCATTGCAAATACGTCCCCTTTAGGAACGGTACCTTGTTCTATAGCCTCTATAGTTTCGGGTTTACTAACCTTTACAATTGCCTGAGCTGTTGCAATTCTCAGCGTAGATGTTTTATGAGTGATGTCTACCATATTTTTTTAAATAATAAATTTCAAAAACAGGACTAGCTATTCTGTTTCCATTGATGTGTTTGATCTTCAAAAATCTCTTTTCCAAAAACGGGAACGTCTGCTTTAATAGCTTCAACCACATATTCTAGGGCTTTAAACACTACTTTTCTTCTTGGGGAAGACACAAATACAAAAAGACAAATCTCCCCGGCATTTACTGTTCCTAAACTATGATAAATATGCATACAGGTAAGGTCAAATTTTTCAAAAGTGGCTTCTCGTATTTCATGAAACTTTTGATTTGCCATTTCTTCATAAGCAGTATAGTCAATAGCACTTACCATCTTACCATCAATTTGATCTGCGCGAACTTGCCCCAAAAAAATGTTATGAGCTCCTATACTGGTTTTAGTTTGATGTTTTGCAATAGATGTTCCTATAAATTCTGACGAAATAGCACCTTGTACAAATACATTTTTTGGTTTCTTTTTTTCCATTGTTATTTTTTTAAATCTATTAGATCTGGTATAATTTCATGTAAAGCAATAGCTCCTCCTTTTATATGAGATATGTTTTCGAATCCGTTCTGAAGTAAAATCTCTAAAGCTTTTTTACTTCGAATACCAGATTGGCAAAAGACTATCGTTTCTTTTTCTTTGGGAATAGTATCTAATTCTTGTTTGAGAATACCTAATGGTATACAAATAGGGTGTAAACTTTCAATTTTTGGTTGTTCATGAGTTTCGCGAATATCTATAAATTGGGCATTTTTTACTAAAAAAGCTTCCTTGGCCGTAATTTCTGAAATTTGCTTCACACCACAAAAAAGGTCGTAGTCTGTAGTTTCGAAACGATTTGCAGAATCGAGTACTTTGGATACCTCAGATGTCACTCGATTAATAGTAAAAAATGAGAATTGTGTGGTTAGACAATTATACATTAATAATTTTCCGTTAAGCACATCACCCAGGTTTAAAATGATTTTAAGAACCTCGTTGGCTTGCATACTACCAATAATACCTGGTAATACTCCCAGAACACCTATCTCTGCACAAGAAGGAACGCTTCCTGCTTTTGGAGGCTCAGGGAACAAGCATCGATAAGAGGGACCGTTTTGATAATTAAATACAGATACTTGTCCTTCAAACTTAAAAATAGCACCATATACCAGAGGTTTACCGGTGATAATACAGGCATCATTAACTAGATATCGCGTAGAGAAATTGTCGGTCCCATCAACGATAATATCATACTCAGAAAAAAGAGATATGGCATTTTTGGGAGTTAATTTTTCTGTATATGTATTAATAGTTAGCGTAGGGTTAAGGTCTGTAAGACGTTGTTTTGCCGCTACAGCCTTATTTGTTCCTAAAGAATCAGTCCCATATAAAATCTGACGGTGTAAATTGGAGATATCTACGGTATCAAAATCAACAATACCAATTGTACCTACCCCTGCTGCAGTAAGATATTGTAATACAGGGCAACCCAATCCACCAGCTCCTATAACCAATACTTTAGCTGCATCTAGTTTTTCCTGGCCAGCGGAGCCGATCTCAGGAAGAATAACTTGTCTATGGTATCTGGGATTAAAAGAATTCATTATCTATGTTTTGAATAATTAAATTATCCACCAGCGAATGGCGGCAACAAAGCTACTTCTACTTCTGAATTAATAATATGACTTTGGTCAACTAATTGTTGGTCAATAGCTACTTTAAAATCAGCATTGTCTAATTTTGGATATTGATTTTTTAGCTTTTTTATTAATTGAGAAACCGAACAAACCTCAGTTTGCAAGTGTTCTTCATTAATGGTTGTGGCCTCGGCCAGCATACCAAAATATTTAATGGTCAATTGCATTTGTAATTGTTTTTAAATCCTCAACGGTATTCATATTGGTTACCAAAACACGCTCTTTGTCAAGTACTGTAATGGTTTTTGTTTTTACTGCTGAAACGAGTTTACGCAAACGTCGCTCTCCATTAGCAAGTAACTCCTGACACTGATCTGCACATCGTTTTTTATATAATGCGATTAGTGGAATACTTTTTCCTTCGACTTCAAATTGAACGATATCGTAATCTTCTTTTTTATAGTACAGTAGTTTTTTTAAAAACTCAGTTGTAATTAAAGGAACATCACAGCTTATGACCAAATTATGTTCTGTTTTACTGTGCATTAATCCAGAATGCAACCCAGCTAACGGTCCAGATTCAACAATGATATCTTCGACTCTATCCATCCCAAAAACGTCATAATCAGAATTACTACTAACGATAATTATTGCATTAACCAACGGTTGTAATGCATCAATACCATGTTGAATAAAAGGTTTGTCGTCGAGTAAGATCAATCCTTTTTCTCTTCCCATTCTAGAGCTCTTTCCTCCAGCAAGAATAATTCCTGTTATATTTCTTGGATCATTCATATAAACGTTAAAATGGTTATAGCGAGATTTGTTTTAGCTCTTTATCGAGAAATTCCCAGCATTTTTGATTGATATTATCAAATGTCTCGATGATTTTCTCACCATACGGGGTAAGATTGGCACCACCACCACCTTTGCCACCGGTAGAAGTAATCACCAGAGGTTCTTTGGTAGATTTGTTCATACTGTCTAATAAATTCCAGGCCTTTTTATATGACATCTCTAAAGCACTGGCTGCTTTACTCAATGAGCCTGTTTGAGCGATTGCTTTTAATAATTTTACTCTTCCTTCACCCAGAAAAACACCATGCTCAGATTCTATCCAAATTCTACTTTTTATTACATAATCCATAAATACAACCGTTAGGTTTTCAAAGATACAACGATTTTTTTTAGAGATGTTTTTCTTTTAGAAGATTTTAATACATAATCTGAACGAGGTTGTCTGAAAAGGAGAATTTCAATGTCAAACAGAGCCCTTTGGTAAACTTAGGATAGACTATATCGAAGTTTTTATACTGTTGATAATCGATTAGTCTTCGACAGGCTATCATTGATTTGTTTTTTTGGGGTGTTGATTTTCAATAAGATAACTTTGTTTTGTGTTTAAGCTAAATAGTTTCGATTCTACCTTCTTTTCATTTTCTTTGCTCGCCCAAAGAAAACGAAACAAAAGAAAAGGCACTTTTTCAAGGTATTTTCCAGTTGTACTGAAAACCAGATTAGTTTTGCTAAAATCTTTCCAAGGCTTCAAGATTTTCTAACGCAAAACAAATCCTATACTGGTGAAAAAGATTTTCAAAGCTCTGCTTTGGAACGCCAATTATTCAATATGTAATTTTTATTGGCTGGCTCAGACTTACAATTCTGTCCTAGATTTACCTTTTCAGACAACCTTGTCCATTTTATAAATTTTTGTTGATGTTTCTATCATTTTATGGCAAATTAATTACCTGCACTGTATCCCCAATATTAACTTCTGTTACATCTTCAGGAAGATAAACCAAGGCATTGGCCATGGCAAAAGATCGTAACATAGAAGATGCTTGTCCATCCAGGATAGTTACTTTGTTCTCTTCAGAATATGCTTTTAAAAACTCAGCTCTTTGGCCTTTTTTTGCATATTTGAGATTAGAAATAGCAGTAGTTCGTTTTAAATTATACTCTTTATATCCAGAGATTTTGAATAATGCAGGTAATACATAGATATAAAAACAACTTAGCGAAGAAGCAGGATTACCGGGTAGCGCAAATATGGTTGTGCCTTGTTTTTTGGCAAAATATAATGGCTTTCCTGGCTTTTGCTTTACTTTATAAAAAATTTCATCGACATCGAGTGCTCTTAATACTTTACCTACAAAATCATAATCTCCAACCGATATTCCTCCAGAAACTAAAACCGCATCATAGTGAGCTATTGTATTTTCTAAAAGAGAAAGGGTGATGTCATATTCATCTTCTACCTTAAAATAAGATATATCAGTAAATCCTACTTTGGTTAACGCAGTTGACAGCATGATCGAATTGCTCTCATAGATTTGTCCATATTTAAGAGTTTGTCCCGGCGGCACTAATTCATTCCCTGTAGCGATGATTGCTATAGATGGTTTTTGATACACATGTACATGAGTGATTCCCAAAGATGCGAGATATCCTATACCGGCAGCAGTAATCGTAGTTCCTTCAGGAAGTGCGATATCTTCTTTTTTTATTTGTTCACCAAGAGGGCGAATATTAGCATTAGGCAGCACAGTCTCTTGTACTAGTACTTGGTTATCTTGTATTTCTACTTTTTCTTGCATGATAACAGCCTTTGCTCCTGATGGTACAGGGGCGCCTGTAAAAATTCTAATCGCTTTACCTTGCTCGAGATTAGGATCGGTATCATCTCCGGCTTTTACTTCACCGATCAGGTCAAATTTTCTTTCTTCGGTAGACCCCAAAGCATATCCATCCATTGCAGATTGCTGAAATGGAGGCATATTGATGGGAGACATAACATCTTTTGCCAGTACATATCCCAATGCTTTTGATATAGGTATTGTAGTGATAACATCTGTTTTTTTGATGTTATTATTGATGAGTTCAAGGGCTTTTTCTACAGCTATCATAGGTAATTTCGTTGTGTACACAAAGATACAGCGAAATTTTATTAGTAAAACTCTATTTTGAAAAGTTTCATAGGAATGTGTTTAAAATTGATAGTTTAATTTATCATATCGATGGGTGACATAGATTTTTGATATCACAAAGGATAACCAGTATTCATCATTAAAAAGACCTCACAGGAATACTGAATCAAATTCAGTATGTACCTATGAGGTCTTACACTTAGGGGGTGAGTATATCCTATTCCTTGAATAAACTCTGTTAAAAAATGCTAGTCTGGGCCTTGTCAATGATTATAAAATCATGTTTTTCCAATTACATTTTGACAGACACCCTATGACTATACTGGTTATTGTTGACTTGTTCGACTTATACTAAACTTGATTTAATATAAGTTTAACGGGTCTTTTTACGGGATTCCTCATCATAAGGATACAATAGTTGTAATCCTAAGCGTGGGATTGATCTGAGAGATAATCGTAATACTCTTATCTGTTTTTTCAATCACTTTGGTCTCAGGAATAATATCTACAACTTGATTTTCATTTTTAAGATAGTAGGCATTTTCTTTTTTCTGAAATGACTCACTTAATGTTACTTCATTCTCGGTATTTGATTTTAAATACATAGATAATGGTCTTGGCTTAAAATCGATAAGCCATGCGATTAACTCTAGGTTAGCAGGAGTGGTTGATTTTGTTTCTCCTGTTAAAAAATTGATGATGGGTTTAAACTTATCACCGTTAACGCGTTCGATAGCATATGATTTGTTTTCTCCTTCTTCAAATTGAAAAAAACGATTTAAAATACTTTCATCATACTTCTCTTTTCTACGGTTTAACAGCCATAAGCAGGCTTCTTTAATTTGTTTACGGGTTGGTTCCAGGAGATAACAGCTCATCTCTCCACCTTTTTCCCTGTTGTACTTTTCAAGAATTTCATTCTTGTACGTCATACTTGTTTTTGTTCTCATAGGCATGGGTTATTGGAATCTTTCGGATTTCAATGGAATCTTTGGAATCCTTGGAATTGTTTACGGATATAGACTTGGGGTCTTTATAAATTCGCTTCAACAATTAGTTCCAGTTTCATTTTGCTAACATAGTAAATGTATGGATTTAGATGTTACGGAAATCCGTAGCGCGATGGTAAAAGCTCAAAAGGAAAGTGGCTAAACACTACCGCACCGGATTTCAACTTTCCGAAAAAAAAGAGGGAAAATCCCCGAACTATTTGATTGCTATCCCAAATCTCTGGTGTAAAACCAGGCGGCAATCCCCATGTTAAATCTTAAAAAATTAAATATTATGAAAACTTTTTTATACCTACTTATGACCCTATTTATCACTGCAAACCTTGCATCTTGTACTGCAGATAATATTAACGATACCGAAGATATCTCTGCTGAGACAGTTGCTACTGAAGGCGATGGAGAAGTTGCAGATGAAGATACAGGAGGAGGTCAGTAATTGCAAGAAAATATTATAAGTTATTAATCCGGTGTATACAGTATAAATTTACTATATACACCGGATTTTATTTAGTATTTTAGAGGGATGAAACTTTGGCGTGTCGATTCTTTCTTTATACTATCTGTAGTACTACTGGTTTTATGTAGTACTATATCTGCTTTTGGCCAAACAAAAGTTGAGGTTTCGTTATCCTCAAAACAATTAGAAAATATAACTCAAAAATATGATTTAAGTAATATCGATTCCTTATCTATATCAACGCGATTATATCATGTTAGCTCTTTTTTGGAAGGCGCTTGGTTATCTGAACAAGATTCTTTGATCTATAAGGGATTAATGCAAAAAACATGGTTGTTGGGTAAAGCTAAATTATATGATAGTGCCATTGTATATACACACCAACTATATGATTTGGCAAGACAAAATCGAGATACAGTGTATATCAGAAATGCGTTAACTAAATTAGGCATTTATTATAAGAATAATAATCAATCAACCAAAGCTTTTCAATATTATAATGAGGCCTTCAAAATCTCTAGAATTAGTAAGGATACTATGGGAGCAGGTAGAAGTTTGCATCAAATGGCAAATATACAGGCTTCTCTTGGGGATTACTTGGGTTGTAAAACGACTGCAATTGATGGAGTAACTTATTTAGAACATACTTCAGACCTAAGAAATCTTGCAGGCCTTTATCATATTATTTCAGTAGCGAATAGACAACAAAAAAATTATAAGGAAGCTTTAAAGTATAATGAACAGGCTATAACTCTTGGTAAGGATAGCATATCAATAAATACAATTCGACTTAAGAATATTTTAATTTTTAAAAATACACAAGCTAATATTCTTGCAGATCAAGGTAAATATAAACAAGCTGTGACTATACTAAAAACACTGTCACTTGATCCAATAGTAAAGCAAAATCAAGTAGAATATGCTAGAGTGTTAGGAAATTTAGGGCACGTACAATGGCTTGATAGTAAGGATAATAAAAATTCTGAAGCTTTATTATTAGATGCCTTGGTAATAAGAAAAAAAATTAATGATATAAAAGGAATCCTTACAAGTAATATTTATTTGACTAAATATTACTTGGATAAAGACAAAACTAAAGCATTAGAGTACGCAGAAGCTGCTTACCAATATGCAAAACAGCGACATAGTTTAACATCGACGCTTAAAGTTTTAGGACTTGTTTTTGAGTTAAAAGAAAAAACCAATGAAGAGGCAAAGGAGTATGATCGAATTCATAAAAAATTACAAGAAGTAAACCAAAGTAACCGGGAGATCTATGCGGTAACCCGATATGAAAACGATAAACTCACCAACGAGAACCTGATCCTAAAAGCAGAAACGGCCAGAAAAGAACGACAACAGGTTATTTATTTGTTTAGTACGTTGTTTATTTTTTTAATAGGAGGAGTGGTGTTCTATTTATATAGACAACGACTACGCCGAGAAAAAATACGAGAGGTATATAATGCAGAAGCGCGAATCTCTAAAAAATTGCATGATGAGCTGGCCAATGATGTATACCAGGTGATGATGCAAATGCAGAATGATCAAAATGATCCCGAAGTGTTGGATAAATTAGAAGAAATATATCATACGACCCGGGATATCTCGAGGGAGCATAATAGTTTTAAAACGGGTGAGGAGTATGCTACCGAACTTAATGGTATGTTAAGTAGTTATAGTACCAATGGTACCAAAATTATCATCAAAGACATAGATGACATCAACTGGCAGGCGATAAATCCAGAAAAAAAGATCATTGTACACCGTACTTTACAAGAATTAATGGTAAATATGAAAAAACATAGTCATGCCGAACTGGTGGCGATTACATTTAAGAAAACGCCCAAAGGTATAGTAATCACGTATGCTGACACCGGTGTTGGCGTAGCTGCAGAAGAAATAATATATAGTAACGGACTCCAAAATACGGAAAACCGTATAAAAACGATCGGGGGATCATTTATCTTTGATTCAGAGAAAGGAAAAGGCTTTAAAGCGAAGATAAATTTTCCAAATTAATTATAATATAGAGCTTATGTTTAAGAAAGTTTTAGTTACAGAAGATCTTGGTAGTATTAGCCATGGTATCGCACATATTCTTCGAGAAAGAACTGGGATTGATGAAATACAACAAGCACAATATTGTGATGATGCTCTCCTAAAATTTAGAAGAGCAATTAGTGATCATGCCCCTTTTGATCTGTTGATCACAGATCTTTCGTTTAAAGAGAGTCACAGAGAACGAAAATTGGCTTCAGGGATTGAACTTGTAGAAGCCATACGAGAGATCCAACCTAATGTTAAAGTTATTATATATTCTATGGAAGATAGACCCGGTAAAATTAAATCATTTTTTGCAGAACAGAGCATAGATGGCTATGTATGCAAAGGACGCTATGGACTAAACGAATTGGTAAAATCTGTTACCGATGTGTTTAACAGTATTCGATATGTATCTCCACAGTTAGAAAGTGCAATGAGTAAGAATAATGTTTTCGAACTCCAGGATTATGATATTTTATTATTAAAGCATTTGTCTGATGGCCTTACCCAGGAAGAAATAGGGCATTATTTTAAGAAAAATCAAATTTCGCCTAATAGTACAAGCTCTATAGAAAAGCGACTTAATAAATTGAAATATAATTTTAAAGCTAAAAATGCCATTCACCTGGTGGCAATGACCAAAGATTTAGGCCTTTTGTAGAAGTTTGAAGCCAGAAGCCAGAAGTCGGATGCTAGATGTACTCTTCTTTCAATTTTTGCATTTAATATTTAGAATTTAAAGCATTCAGGAGATAGAGGTTACTTTTATATTTAGAGTTTTACATTTTTCATTCGACAGTTCGTTATTCAGTATTCGATATTCAACATTCTTTGTCACCCTAAGCCCTTCGACTGGCCTGCCCTAAGTTTATTGAAGGACTCAGGATAAACTAAAGACTGGAACTCATAAACGAAAACGTTATATCACAACTTGTCCCGAATTTGTCTCGGGGTCGAGCACCACGCTGTAGGAGGATGTATTGAGAAGTATTTATGAAAGTATAATCTGTTCTCGATAAACTCGGTAGAGGTACTATCAAAGAACTATGTCGAAATACTTAAGCACACAGGAGATATTACCAGATAAAGCAATGAGATGGGTTATGTGTAAAAAACTAAAAATCAGATATTTAAATTTTAACCATACCAGATTCACATTAGTTTAACGCTTTTATTACGGAAATCCATAAGGAATTGTCGTTTATTAGCTTTAAATTTGAAGTAACACTTAAAATAATTGAAATTGTTGGCTTAAAAAAACAGCAATTAGAAATATTGATCAATCGTAAAAGGCTATTAAATAGGTAGCTATAAGACAGAAACAACCCCGCAATTGTAAAACTTTGGCGAGCCAACAAAAGCAGGGTCTGAATAACGATTGATTTAATAAATCAACCATTATAAGGATGTTTTTAGAGTAAATAACTCAAAAAGGATATGATCTCTGAATGATTTAACCCTAAATCCTTATATATAATTTCTATTCGATAATTTGTATCCAAAAAATATAAAACGAACTATTTTACCTTTTTTAGTAGTTCTATTTTCCTAAAGCACAATATAGTAAGAAGCTTTCAAATAATTACGGTTTCCCGTAAGATATTTCTTCTTTTTTTTTAATATTTTTTATACTATTTCCGTATTAAATTCTATATCACTAGTATAAAAATCTAAAATACAGTGATTTATATTGCGCGTTTTATAGTGTTGATTGTAAGAAGTTACGGTGTAGAAGTAAGTATAAAAATAGTGTATTTAAACCTGTTTCGAAATTGGTTTCAGGACTGGTTCCTCTTATCATTCCAGCGTCCTGTTTACAGTTGTACTGAGTACCTCAAAGTGCTTAGTGTATATTTCGTTTAAAATGCCCACAGAGAAAAATACTATTTCAAAGTAGCTTCTGGATCAAGCCCAGAATGACAGGTTAACTACTATCATATGCATACCTTTTGTTACCTCATTCCTTTGACTCGGCTTATGATGAACTAAAGGGTGGGATCTGTTTTACATTAGTTTTATGAATAGAGATTTTGTTTTGATCAGCCCACACAAGCCTTTTTAGACTTGTGAGGCCTGAAGGGTGGGGTAATCATGTATTTAAATACGTGCACCAGCAACAAAAGAGGCTGTCTGAAAAGTCCTCTTTTGTTTATAGTGCGGTGCAGGTAATAGGTTACATATCGATATGGCTATTCCATATGAATCATTAATTGCTTTTTATCTATCTGGGCATTTACTATTGATAGTATTTCTAAAAAGTGTACAAAATGTTGTTTTCATGATTTGTAAGTTATTTCGGTAATTTAATGACAAAAATAGTTAAGTTTATTTAGAATAAATAAAAATAAATATATATTTGCACTCTATTAAGAAACATTCTAAATAAAAATGAAGTTTGAGAGTCTGATAACCTGTGTTTTAACAGGTTTAGTTGTTGTAAGTGGATATTCGCAAGAAAAAGCTATAGATACTACTATGGTTAATGAATTACAAGAGGTAGTCCTTACAGCTACCCGAACAAAAAGACAGCTTTCTTCCCTGCCTTTACCGGTTACTATTGTTTCTCAGGAAGTAATTAAGCAATCGGGAACCATTAGGCTTAATGAAATTCTAAATGAGCAAACAGGAATTATTACCGTTGCAGATGAAAGTGGTTTTGAAGGAGTACAAATTCAGGGAATTGCTTCAGATTATATTTTGATTCTTATAGATGGTGTTCCTTTGGTTGGTAGAAAAGCCGGAAATTTTGATGTAAACAGATTAACTGTTGGTAATATAAAACAAGTCGAGGTAGTCAAAGGGCCGTCTAGTAGTCTCTATGGTTCTGATGCTTTGGGTGGTGTAATTAATATCATTACAGAGAAGCCAAAAAGCGATGTGCTATCGGGCAATGCATCATATCGTATTGGTAGTTATACCCAGCAGGATATTAATGTAGATATTAAGCAGCGTATTAAGAAGTTTGGTTATGGGGTTTTTGCAAACCGTTTTTCTAGTGAAGGCTATGATCTTAATCCAGATACAGCCGGCCAGACCGTAAACCCATTTGAGAATTATACATTTAATGGTAGGTTGTATTATGATTTTTCTGATCGATTTTCGTTATTTCTGTCTGGTCGTTTATATACGCAATATCAGGATGCGGGATTCACAGCTAATACTACAAGTCTTGAAGGAGATAGTGAGGAACAGGAATGGAACGGTCACGTACGTCTTGATCACAAATGGAGTGATCACCTAACTACCCAATACGAGTTTTATTATACTAATTATAATGCCAAAGAACAATTGGCAGATTCTGCCTCTGGCGATATAGTGAGTGATAGTGATTTTGATCAGCATTTATTGCGCCCCGAGATACGAACTACCTACACATTTAAAGACAGAAGTAAACTTACTGCCGGGATAGGTTTTCAATACGATCAGCTAGATCGTACTTTTTTTGATAAACAAGTAGATTTTAATTCTCAATATGCGTATGCTCAATATGATACAAACCTAATTGAGCGATTAAACATCATTGCGGGGGCACGTTTTGATAATCATTCAGAATATAACAACCAGTTTAGTCCTAAGCTTGCATTACGATATAAAATAACAGACGTACTGGCTGCCAAAGCCTCTATAGGATATGGTTTTAAAGCTCCGGATTTTAGACAGCTTTATTTTGACTTTACAAACTCTGCAGTAGGATATACTGTATTGGGATATAATGTAGCTTTAGAAAAATTAAATGAACTACAGGCTCAGGGACAAATTCTTGATGTGGTTGTTCCCGAATCATCGTTACAAGACCCTTTGGAAGCAGAGAGCTCTATAGGATATAATGTAGGATTAGCCTATAAAGAAAAGCGATGGAATGCAGAACTTAATCTCTTTAGAAACGATTTTAAAAACCTCATTGATACTCGTGTTATCGCCCGTAAAACTAATGGGCAAAATGTGTTTAGCTATTTCAATTTTGATGAAATATACACTACAGGTCTAGAGCTTAATACCAATTACAGAATAACCGATAATGTAAGATTGAGTGCTGGCTATCAGTTACTCTATGCTTTTGATAAACAAAAAGAAAAACAAGTAAAAAATGGCGAAGTATTTGCCCGTGATCCCGAAACGAATCAGACAGTTGTAGTCTCAAGATCAGAATATTTTGGACTTGTGAATCGCTCACGACATAATGCAAACTTTAAGGTTTTTTATGATATCGTTTCCGCGAAAGCAAATATAAACTTGAGGCTATTATATAGAAGTAAATATGCCTTGTTTGATACAAACGGTAATGATCTTATAGATGATTATGATACCAGCTTTGTTGATGGATTTGTAACAGCAAATATTGCTGCCAGTAAAACCTTTTATGAAAACTTTACATTACAAATAGGAGCAAACAATCTTTTTGATTATACCGAAGACAACATTCCCACCTTACCGGGGATACAATTATATGCAAAACTTAACTATCAATTTTAATATTTTAAATGTCATGACAATGAAAAAATTATCAATATTATTTTTAGCACTTAGTACAGTGCTTGTTTCGTGTAGTAGCGATGATGATACCACTACTCCAATACCTGTCAAATCTGAAAAAATTTCTAACCTTGAGGCTATACAAACAGGCGGTCAGGGAACTGGAAACCCTATAGGAGGAGTGTTTACCAAGTTTGATTTTGAAACAGGAAAAATAACAACCAGTGATACAGACTGGGATGTTGCATTTAGAGGTACTAATATAGCAGTTAACGGAGGAACAGTTACTGGTGTAGCAGAAGAGCCTGCACGTAATGGTAACGCAGCAGCAGCAGTAGTTACGGGTACCTTTGCAGGTGTAACCAGTGCAAAGGATGTAACTTTTAGTCAAGATGCAGATACAGTATTTGCTATCCCTACAGGTAGTGATAATGGCTGGTATAATTATGCTGGACCTCCAACCCACTTGATCTCTCCTATCCCTGGAAAAATACTTGTTTTTAAAACTCGTAATGGTAACTATGCCAAGGTAGAAATACTAAGTTATTATCAGGATGAGGATACTTCTAAAAAATCACAATATTATACATTTAACTATGTGTATAATCCTAATAAAGGAGAAACATCTTTTGAGTAATGCCATTAATACAAAAACTTATGAACTAGCTATTTGAACTAATTCTTTATACTCATGATAAAGACTCCTCAGAATTTGAGGAGTTTTTTGTGGTATATAGAGCAATAATGATTTAAAAACTTAGTCTAAACGTAACATTAGGAGTAATATTTAAAGAAGATTTATTGATTTCTCTTAATTCATAAGAAATATTATTTTCACTATCCGTTAATTGATAGAGAGGATAACTTCGATCTAAGATATTTTTTCTCCCATATAGATTTAATAAAGAAAAGCCCAGACGACTCTTTACTCGATCGTTTTTTGATGACCAGTTAAAATCATATACTACAGAAAAATCCAATCTGTGATAATCGGGTAGAGATTTAGAGTTTATAGCACCGTATTGAACAATGGGTTGATCATTTTCTACTGTGAACCCTAATGTAGGAGTATATGGAGTACCAGTACGATATTTCCATCCTAATGAAAACTGAAATTTCTTCCACTGGTAAGCATGTGACCACGAAATAGAATGAGCGATATTATTATTCCCTTTAAAAGCTTTACCTTGATTAAGTGTGTTAAATATAAACTCGGTATCAGACAATGAATACCCCAACCAGGTAGAGTACTTACCAGTTTTCTTCTTAATTAATAGATCTATTCCCATAGAGATACTTTCTCCCTCAGACAAGTCACCAGAAGTAGATTCGAATCCCCTGGTTAGTGAAGTAAGTCCTTTTATCTTTTTATAGTAGGTGTCTATCTCAATGTTCCAATTTTTTTTATGAAAAAGAGTCCCCAAAGTATATTGCTGACTTCTCAATAATGGGATATCATCTTCTTGTGCTGCAACCCATAACTGATTTTCGAGGCCAAAATTAAAAGTGGCAAATTCAATCACCTGGCTAATGGATTGGTTTTTGACCTCTGCAGATCCTTTAACTCTAAAATACTTTCCCATTTTTCGTTCTACATAGAATCTGGGTTCGATAAAAGTAGATTGTAAGGCAGCATAATAATTTCCTCTTAGTCCAAAACTAATCAACCACGTTTTAGGAGAATTATATTGTAATTGAGAATAAAAACTATGCGTAGGGTTCTCTTGATAATTACCAACTTCAGAATCATTTTCTTTTAGATAAAATGCTACTTGATTATAGTAGAATTGATATCCATTAGAAAAGGTGAAATTAGGGTTAATGGTCCAGTCAGAATGAAATAACAGACCATATTCTTCGATAGCATTTTCTTTTTCGATGGTTAGATCTTGATTAATAAAGAGGTTCCTTCCCTGGTATTCGAGTACATATTCAGAATATGAAAATTGTGTTTTTGTAGAGAATCGAGAACCCCATTTACTATTCCAGGAAATATTAGTTCCAAAATTTTTAATAGCAAGTTTATCCTGAGACATATCTGCGAATTGAGAATCTTGAAAAGAATAGTCAAGTTTATTTTGAGTAAACAAATTAGAAATAGAGATGTCGTGTTTTTTAGAAAGGTTGGCAATTAATTTTAAGGTTACATCGGTAAAATAAAATAACTCTTTACTTTCTGAAGATTCGGGATCAAAAATAGACCTGTTATCAGTAATGCTTGTATTCTGAAAGGCTCGGTTAGAGTAAGTATTAATTGTTGGAGTATCAATAATATCGGTAATAGATCTTCTGGCTGATACTAAAACCGCAATTTTTTTAGAAATAGGAAGTTTCAAATATCCATCTGCATGGGTCATATTGATTCCTATACCTCCTTGTGTGTTATCGGGTACAGTTTGATCTGTTTTGATATCAATAACTCCCGACACGCGATCTCCATAGATGGGTTGAGTTCCACTCTTATATATGGTAATATCTTTGGTGATATAGGGATTAAAAGCAGAAATAAGCCCAAAAAAGTGATCAGAGTTATACATTTTAATACCGTCCCAGAGAATTAGGTTTTGATCAGGAGTACCGCCTCTTATATAAATCCCTGAAGCGGTTTCGAGCGGACTTTCTATACCAGGCAGTAGTTGAATGTTTTGCAGAATATCGGGCTCAGATAATCCCGAAATTATATTTAAATTATTAGGCTGAATTTTAACCGACCCATCTCTGGTTTTTACGATCCCAGAGGTTAAATATTCCTTTATAATTACTTCATTTAACACAAAATCTTCGGGAGATAGAATATAGGTGTCACATTTCTTGTCAACTACTTTTTTAAGAGGAATAGAAATAGTTTTATATCCAAGATATGAAATAGTCAAAGTATCTGATAAGTTGTTGTCTTTTAAAGAGAAAAAGCCTTTTTCATCAGATGAGGTTCCTGTTTTTTTTACTTCGTTAAGTATAGTTGCTCCCTCAATAGGAGTATGGGTTTCATCTGTTAGATATCCACAAAAAGAAGTTGTTTTAATAAGTTTGACAACATAGTACCGCTCATCGACTTGTGTAAAATGTATAGGGTATTGATCGGATACAATAGCTATAATTTCGTCTAATGATATAGCATTTTGATCTATCGTGATCACTATATCTGTGAATGACGAAGTATTATAAGAAAATTTCACATCAAACAGCCCTTCCATTTCGGTTAGAAAACCGTCTAATGAGAGGTTAAGGTAATGTATGTCTTTCTTTTTTTCTTGAGCATTTGCAGTTAGAGAAAAAAGAAAAATAAGCAATAAAAAGTGGTATTTCATTTATTCTTTAGACAATTCTATAGTATTCTTGTCTATAAAAATAAACTTAATATCCATTGCATCAAAAATAGTATGCAAAGCATTTTGTAAATTATCATGAGCAAACCCGCCACTGTATCGTTGATCGATACCAACATGCTCACTTTTAATAGTAATCTTATATTGTTTTTCGAGAGCAGATATTACCAGTTGTAGTGGGGTGTTGACAAAACTACTTTCTCCTACAGTCCATGAAGGAGCAATATCATTTAGTTCCCATTCTTCGAATGATGAATCGATACTCCTTACTGCTTGTCCTTTAGTAATAATTTTTGAAGAAGTACCATTTTCTACTTTAACCTTGCCTTCATAACAAATCACTTCAAAAAAATCAGAGGAAGCATTAACGTTAAATTGTGTGCCTAATACCGAAACAGCATTGTTATCAGATTTTACGGTAAATGTATTTCCTTTTTTTACTTTGAAAAAGGCTTCTCCATCTAAAAATACGATTCGCTCGGTATTTTCCCAGCTTCCTTTTTTATAATACAGTTTGGACTTAGCATTTAAAATAGCTTCAGAACCATCGGGAAGTGTTATCGATAATCGTTCGCCAAATCCGGATTGATGCGTAATGTTTTGATTAAAAAATAGAGTATACCCAAGGATTAGTGCGATACTTGCAGCGATTGCATACGCCCATCCAGGAATCAAAGAGATCACTTTTTTCTCTTTAGAGACATCTTCTTGAATACGATCAAAAAGTTTTTCTCTGTCTACTGTGGGGACTTCAAGTAACTTTGTTCCTTCGAGAATAGTTTCGTATAAAGTATAATCTTTAGATTTTTTGAAAGCATTGATTTCCTCTTCGGATAATTCACCGCTGGCCCATTTGGCTAAAAAAACATCTATGTTATCTGACTTTTCCATTTTTTTTGCTTTTTGTTAGACCGTGCGCCCTAATTTTTCTCTTAATTCTAATAATGCCAAGTGCATTCTTCGCTCTACCGCTTTTTGCGTTAACCCAATAATCTCTGCAATTTCTTTATAGGTTTTCTTGTCTTTTCTACTTAATAGAAAGACTTCTCGTTGTTTTGAAGGGAGTTCAGAAATACTACGTTGTAATTTTACCATAAACTCTTTTTCTTCCATTAGAAACTCGGGACTATAATCATATTGAATAGAAGAGAAGCTTTGCTGATTATACTTTAAGATTACTTTTTCGTGATTTAATTCATTAAAAAAAGCATTTTGAGCTACTTTCATTAAAAATGACTTTGCTTTATCAAAAAGTACTTTTTTACAATTTTTCCAAAGTTTTACAAAAGCATCCTGTGTTATATCTTCTGCCTGTTTCATATCTCCGCATTTATAATAAATGAAATTCAGGATCACTTTAGAATGATTATCAAAAATCATTCTAAAGTTTTTTTCATCACAAACAGACTTTTGTTTTTCTGACATCTTAGAAATACTTAGCTTTTTTTTCAAAACTACGGTATTTAAAGAAAAAGTATAGAAAGATGTTCTTTTTTCTTTCTACTAATGCCTTCTACTTAAGCTTTTATTGTAATGATATCTCCATATATTATAACAACAGTATGTTTTGCTTTTACCCTATTTCTAAAAAATAATATAGAGGATTTAAAAAAAAGCAGATAAAAAAATAGGGTGTTTTAAAAGTTCACTGTTGTGTAAGAAAGGACGTTTAATTTTTAACCCGAAATAAACTATGAAAAACGTGAAAAAATGGAATTATATACTGATCATTTTTCTGAGTATTATAACAATTTCTATCCAATCCTGCAGTAAAGATGATGATGCAGCAGGTCCACAGCCGAATTCGGATACAAATACCGAAGGTAATACAGGAGGAAATACGGGGACTGATAGTGGAACTGAAGGTGATGGCGGGAGTATAACTCTTTATAAAGTTGAAGGTGATAAAATAGTAAAAGAAAAGGATTATAAAGTAACCGGAAAACTATTAGAGTTTCAAAAGGATACTAAAAAGCATGAGGAAATATGGGACTTAGTAAAAAAGATTGTTCCGACGGATTATAGATCAAGAATGAGTGAGTTTGTAATTTTTGCTGGTGAAAATGATGGAACCGCTGGATATGTAGTACAAAGAACGCAAGATCTCTCAAAATGGCAGATGGGTATTGCGATAGATTTTGCATATGAAGGAGGGTTTAATGCAAGAGGAGAACTGGCATATACTATAGTGCACGAATTTGGGCATATCATTACTTTGGATAAAGTGCAGGTCGATTCTTCTGTATCTCAAGGCGACTGCAAAAACTTCTTTACCGGAGAAGGGTGTTCCCGGGATAATTCTAATATCAATAAACTATATCAAAGTCATTGGGCTGATATCTGGGAAGAATTTCGAAAGGTGAATAATCAGAGTGATGCACAAAAATTTTATGACAAATATAAAGAGCGTTATGTAACTCAGTATGCTTCTACGAATCCTGGAGAAGATATCGCAGAGGTTTTTGCTACGTTTGTGACCAGAGCCGGAGGAGTAAATGGAAACAGTAGAGCAGAAAAAAAGATCCAGATGATGTATGATAATGCCGAAATGATAAAACTGCGAAATTATATACGAGGAAATATCGCAAAAAGCAGTAGAAGCTTCCTGCCTCTTCCTGGATCATGGAAAAATGCAAATACTTTCGGTAATAAGAATAAAACACACTGTAGTATTCACAAGCATTAAAATGATAAAAATGGTATTAATGGTCTGATTACCCAAATCACTAGTACTTAAAAAAGATAGCGTATGAAATATGTAATGATAGTATTGATAATGGTAAATTTTTCTTGCCAATCTACCAAGAACACTGCTACAGATACTTCAAAAGATGAAGCTCTGGTATATTATTCAAAAGGATCTTGTATGGGAAAATGCCCGGTGTATGATGTGTGGATATATGAGGACGGTTCGGTTTTTTATTCGGGAATACAACATGTTTCTGCAAAAGGAAATATAAAAACAAAATTAAAAGAAGAGGAATTTAGAGCGTTAAAAACAATATTGAATAAAGGTTTAAACGAAGATTTGGCTTTTAAAAAAGTGAGAGATTGGCCAATTACTACATTGCGTTTTAATGGTAAAGAATATAAATATTATTCTTCCAAAATTCATGGTACCCTAAAAGAAATTGATAATAAATTAAAAAAAGCAATAGATAGTATCACACTGGGTTACGAAGGTGATGAACATAAAGAGGGATAGTTTTTTGGGTAGGCCTTGAACTAAATGTCTTTAAAAATAGAAGTAATTAAGGGGATTAATAATAAGTAGTAATGATTTGATTTGTAAAGGTTGCCCTTAATTTAGTGTCTATTTATAAACCTGATGAGTTTAACTTGTCAGGTTTTTTTTGTTTGATTAGAATATGATAAGAGCTTTAAAAGTTAGTAACAGTCCATTTTAAGTTGTCCTTTGTTTTGATAATAACGTATTGGTTTATTATTGACTTCTCTACATATTTCATCTAACATATTGATAACTTCTTTTTGCATAATAACAGATCCACAAATTAGTACAACTCCGTTTTTGTCTAATATTTTTGTAATTAGGTTACTATTTTTTTTGAGTACATGTTGTACATATATTTTTTCTGGTTGAGCTCTTGAATATGCAGGATAAAAAGTAGTTAAATTATTGTTTTTTAAACTGTCTTGAATTGTTTCATTATACAATTCATTAGATTGTTTATTTCTTCCTCCCCAAAATAGATGTGTTTTTGTTTTCTTATGATTTTCACTAATCATTCCTAAAAAAGGAGCTATTCCTGTTCCGTTTGCAATCATAACAACTTCTTTTGCATGAGTTGGAAAATTAAAATGAGGATTTCGTTTTATTGATGCCTTAATACTATCGTTTTGGCTAAGCTTACTAAAATAGGTCGAACATATTCCGAATTCATGCTTTTTAATACTCAAAATAATATCGTCATCAATTTTACCAATAGAATACAAACGTTCTACAGCATCTTTTTCTGGGTAAAAGGATAACAAGTCTCCTGATTGAAATCGTATTTTTTCTTTTGGATGTAAACGCAGTAAAAATGTGTTGTCAACGTTTAATGAGGATTTATAAATAACCGAAAACAGTTTGCTTTTTTTAGCTTTTATTGTCTTCTGTGGCTGTTTTAAAGGTATTGATAAACCAACATTTTTACTCCATTGTAATGACCAATCCTTAAAGACTTCGAATGATTGATTGTTAATTTTATGCAGTTCTAGAATTGGTTTAAACTTTGAATGTGAACGTAACATTTTATCAATATCTATTGCATATTCACAAAAATCTGGATATGCTAAAGAACCAAAACCCACAACAGAAAAACAAACTTCTTTTTTTTGATTGATTTTTTTAAAAGATTGCTCAAAACTTTTTGCATTTGTAGGAGGTTCTCCTTTACCATAAGTTGCTGTAAATATGATTAAATGCTCTGCTTTTTTATAGGATGAATATTTGTTTAATTCTGAAATAAAGACCGTTTTTCCCAAATCAATCAAAGCATCATAGAAGAGTCTTGCATAATCAAACGTATTTCCGGTTTCTGAGCCAACCAAAATAATGTATTCGGATTTGTCTTTATGATAAACATTTTTTAGGACTAGACTTTTCTTTCTCCGTTTGAAAGTCATTAAAAAACCTGAATACATAAAGAACAAAATAGAACAGCTGGAAATAAGTAAGACAATAGACCATAAGATACTTCCTTGCCCAGTATGTAATACCAAACTCCAATGTGATACTAATGTATTAAAAGGGTACTTTATTTCACTTAATATTTCGCCTGTAAATTGATTAATATTCAATTCCTTATCAGATAGTTTTATATGAAAATAATCTTCTCGATCATTAGAAAAAGGGAACTCTACTTTTCTGATATTTTTAAGTTGTATTTGATTAAAAACTTTAAAATCTTTGATTTGCTGTTTGGGAATTTCTTTTATATTCTCAAAATCAATTTGATGTTTGATTATATTGGATGGTAATAGTGA
Organism: Aquimarina sp. Aq78; assembly: GCF_900299525.1. GTDB lineage: Bacteria > Bacteroidota > Bacteroidia > Flavobacteriales > Flavobacteriaceae > Aquimarina. The sequence goes on from NZ_OMKA01000026.1 coordinate 699,762, forward strand.
AAATTTTTCTAATGACAAATACACACCTGTTAGAGCTATTATGATAATAGGAATCAATGTTAACCTACCTATTTGTATGTGATAATATTGCTCAAAATTCTCTTTTATAACTTTAGAAAAAAAACGGCGTATACCTTGTTGTCTTTTAATAATTAAAAGGACCCCGGTAGTTGCAATTAAAAATAATATGAAAGAAACTAACCCTACAAAAAAACGACCAGTACTTTTTAGAAATAAAGAACGATGTAGGTTGGTAGCAAACTTAAAAACGGGAGCTTTTTCAATAATATCACCTACCTTTTTACCAGTTAGAGGATCGACATAAAAAGTTTTGTTTTTTCCTTCTTTGGTAATTACCGAGGTTGATACAAAATCATTATTATCGATTTCAATTTCAATTATTTCATCATAATTTTTTTGTAGTACTGTTATCGTTTGCGCAAGAGTTATGTTTTTTACGTTGTATGTAGCATAAGGCTCTAGCTGATTCGATATAGGTTCGAATGCTAAAACAATCCCTGTTAAGGAGGCTATAAGTATAAAAGCAAATGAAGATATAGCCAAAGCGAGGTGGCTATATCTCCAAATTGAAATCGTCATTTAATTTTATTGTTATTGTGGCATCATACGAATATATCGTATAAACCCTTTTCCTTCAACTTTACTTTTTATGGTCTCAGATGTTAACTCAAATTCTACATCATCTTTATAATACTCTTGATCTTCTACGGCGGTTTCAAAACGTATTTTATAACCAGAGTCAATCTTATTACTTTCAATTTCAATAATATTGATAGATCGCCCACCGCCACTTACGGTTGCTCCAGTAATAGCGTCAATATCTTGACGTTTTTTTCCATAAAATTTCCACCAATCCGTAATATCATGATACCATTCTTCATCATCACCTTGTACAAAAAGTGTTTTTTCGTAGTTCCCGTTTGAGTCTAGTAAAGAAATAACTATATATGCACCTTCTCCTGTATAATTTGTCATTTGTATCATACATTTATAGGTATTACTTTCTGTAGTACTTTTAAACCCAAATACAGTAAAAATTGCAAGTGCTATTATTGGAAACACTTTAAATGTTACTATTTTTTTCATTCTATTTTAAAAAATTTATATCTACGTTGTTTGTCTTTAATACTTCATTTTCACTTGCCAGATCAAATACAGATTCTTCAAAATCAGTTTTAATGGCCTTATCAGCTCCTATAGATAATAAATATGCTAAGATTTTATTATTCTTGGCGGTCATCGCTGCTTTATGTAAGACTGTAATTCCTTCTTTATTCTTAGCATTGATATCGATATTATAATCAGGAATCATTTTTAATAACTCTAGATCGTTTTTCTCTATTGCCAAGTGATACAATGTATTTCCATTTTTTTGAGGCTTGGCAATATCAAGTCCTTTTTTAGTCAAGGCGTCTATTTTCTTTTTGAATTGATCTACCTTATTTGGATTATACGATTTTAGTGTGTAGTATCCTAGATCATTCCCTTTAGAATCGATTACATTTACATCGGCTTTTTGGTTAATTAAAAAATCAACCACATCTATTGTGTTATTTTTTATCGCATTGGTTAATGCAGAATGCCCTTCTTTATTAGTGATATTTATATCATTTGTGTTTTTTGCAAATAATTTTATAACCTCTAATGTATTACTATGGGATGCATTTAATAATGGAGTATTACCTTTATCATCTTTTTGATTAGTATTAACCCCTTTATTTAAAAAATAATTTAAGACTTTAAAATCGTTATTTCTATACGCTAGATTGTGTAGTGGAGTTACTCCATTTTTGTTTGTAATATTTGGTTCAATACCTAAGTTTTCTAAGTATTGAAAGAATTCCAAAGAATTATAACCTCTTCTGGTACCTCTACTGGCAAAAATCATTGCATTGTCACCTTTATCATTAAGTTCTTTATAAGAAACACCTTTTTTGATTAATTGGTCTAGCATTTTTATATTTCCGGTACGTGCAGTGTAATTAAAAACTCCATTTCCATCATCATCATTGTCATGAATGTCTAAACCTTTTGAAGTAAAATAATCGATAAGAGTAAAATCTTTTAGGGAAGGAGTTACTAACAGTAAAGCATTTGCTCCGTGTTCATCTTTGTCAGTTTGTACATCAATCCCGTTTTTAATGCACAAATCATAAATTTCTGTATTTGTTTGGCCAGCCGCTGCTGCAAAAGTTAATACCGAAAAGTAATGAGAATCTTTTAAATCCATCCTTGCTTTTTGAGCTATAAGATGTTTCATTAACTCCACATTATTTTTATAAGCTGCCCAAAATACATAGGTTCTTTTATCATGGGTTAACTTATTAACATCATTCCCTTTTTTAGAAAGTAAGTGTTTTATTATTGCATTATCTGCATTTTCCAAAATAGCATATACTACAGCATCGAATCCATTTTTATTTAATGCCGTTGCATCATTACCTTCTGTTATTTTCTGATCTATAACTTCTATTGAAGGGTTAGTTTCCCAGAATTCTCTTTCTAAAAAAACATTTTTTGTCTGAGCCTGTAAAACATTTACAAATAAAATAAATGCGGCTAATAATTTTATTGTTTTCATTTTTTTTAATTTAAAATTTATATCGCAATACCGTTCCAAAACTAGCAGGTTGAATCCTGTTAAGATATACTGTACGATATGCATTATATCCAATTTCATTAAAAACATTATTTCCGAAAACATCTAAACTTAATCTACTATTAAATTTGTATGATGCTTGTACGTTTACCGTAGTATATGCTTTTAAATCAAATGGCCTAACCCCAGGAACTACTCCGGTATGTGTGTAATTCCTGGACCATACATTATGAGGGCGTTCTCCTAAATAATAAGCTCCTGCACCTAAAGACAGCCCTTTTACATATTTTTTGAAGTTATAACGTACCCAAAAATTTGCTGTATGCCTAGGTGTATTTAAAGGGCTAGAATTAAAATAATAAGATACATGATTTTTATATTTGGCATCTAAATAAGAATAACCTCCTATTATTTCTAAATTAGGCAATACTCTACCTATTAATTCTATTTCAACACCGCTTCTGGTATCTTCTCCTCCCTGTAAATAATATCCTAAGAAATTACCTGCGGGGTCAATTGCTTGCAAGTTTAAATTTTTACTATAGGTCGAAAAATAGGTTACGTTAAAACGTAAAGCTTTATTTAACCACACCGATTTAATACCTGTTTCAAATTGATCCCAACGTTCTGTACCTAACTCTTTGCCATTAACATCTCGATAAAAAGAAGTCATAGGATTAGAGCTACTGGCATAGGAGCCAAAAATAATAATATTTTCTGTAGGTTTAATATTTAATCCTATTAAAGGATTAAAGGCATCATCGCGTTTTGCTCCGGTCAAACTTCTTCCTATAAAATTACCTTTAGTTCTTTCTAATGAGGTATATCGTAATCCTAAAAAGAGATCTGCCCATTTTGTAACAGAAATTTTATCCTGGACAGTAAATCCATATGACTTTGTTTTAGACCCTGTAGCTCTTGCAGGGTTTGGTGTTACTGTAACCCCATCAGGTAAAATATTATTGATAGGTTGAGTAACATCAATGATATCTATATATGTAGGAGGATCATTATCTGGGTCGTTATCATTATCTGGGTAGTTAGCTGTATAAGCAGTATTGTCAAAAGTAGTATTTCTATAATCTATTCCTACCTGAAACGTATGTGTTAAAAAACCTGTTTTAATGTCTTTACCAACCAAATCTATTTGTAAAACACTATTTTTATCACTTCTTCCCTGAGCATAATACTCTCGATATCTCTGTGTATTAAGTAGCTCTGGTAATCCAGTTCTTCCACCTCCTTGAAAAGCATAAGAAGTCTCTGCATACGTTTCTAAATCAGAAGCAAAATATCCCGCTTTTATGCTTAGGTCATCATTTATTTCTCGCTCAAAACGTACCGCATAAGTAGTGTTTATAGAATTATTTCTATCAGATTCGAAACCTAAAAACTTATCATTTGGTAATTTAAAAATGTTATTTGTTGCATAATCTCCTAAATTAATGGTCCCTTGGTCTGGAGTTGTACTATCATCCATATAGTCCATTTCCAGAACGATAGAGGTTTTTTCATTGGGTTTCCATGCAAGGGAAGGATTTATATAAAAACGCTCCGAATTCACTTTTACTCTATAACTATCTGCTCTATCATAAGAACCTGCTACTCTAAAAGCAATGGTTTCCTTTTTGTCTAAAGGACCATAAAAATCAAATGTGGGGCGTACTTTGCCAAAACTACCAAGTCTTAAGCTTACTTCACCTCCGCTATAAAATTTAGGAGTTTTGGTTACAACATTTATGACTCCTCCTACAGAACCCAAATCGCCTCCTAAACCTTGACTAATTGCAGAAATCCCTTTTAATACCTGAATATTATCAACGCCTGCCATATCGGTAATAACACCAACTCCTCTGAAATCTGAATTGATTCTAACTCCATTTTTTAATAAAGGAATACCTCTGTATCCTCTTAAAGACATACTTTCTCTTATATTTCCGTATGTGGCAAACGTATAAACACCAGCAACATTTTTGGTAACCTCGCTTAGCGTTAATGCATTTTGTTGATCAATAAGTTTATGCGACAGTACAGATATACTCTGTAACTGCTCATTGGGCTGTAATGGTAGTCTGGTGAGTGTTTCTAATTTTTCTGCTCTTTTATTTCTAGAGCCAAAGAGTTCAACTTCTTCTAGCTGAGTATCATTTTGTAATACAAAAATAAGACTCGATATATCACCTGATACATCTGTTTTTTGACTAAGTTCATTATATCCAACAGCACTAGCTACTATCTCGTAGGTAGCAAAAGGAACATTGTTAATGGTAAAAGTACCATCTTCTTGTGCTTGTGCACCTAGACTGGTTTCTTTGATGAATACATTTGCATAAGGAATCGCCTCATCAGATTCGCTTTTTACAACACCTCGTATAGTGGCTTGACTATACATCAAATTCAAGCCACATAAAAGTAGCAATAGGGGTAATTTTTTAAAGACTGACATGATTGTAATATTTATTGGTTGTGGTTGTGGTTATTGAATTACGAAAGATTCGATTACTTTATTAATATCTTGTTCTTTTATGTATTCGTCAGAAAATAGGTGCTTATATAGTGGTTTGTTATTAACTTTGGCTTCTAGTACTAAATTGGCATTTCTTCCAAAAATTTTGTCCCATTTATTGCGAACTAAAGCCCATTTTTGATTGTTTTCTTTCCACCAGTTTGCGGCTACTTTACATTTACTATCGTCTACTTTCACATATGTATTGTATCCTTTTTCCTTAGCCAAAATAACATCAGCTTTACCTGCTTCACGTATTACTTTATCATTGTTTTGATCGTGTATCCAACCATTTTTAGTAATCTCATGTCTGTTTCCTCTAACAGTTACATTGTAATCACTTCTTTTAGTATACTCTCGTCTTGGTAATGGAGCATCTGTTCTGTTTTCCCAAAAACTTTTTCCATCCACATGTACCCAGGTCGCAGAGCCTTCATAACGAGGACTATCGTCTACCTGATATACTTTTTGAGTCCACTGCCCTTTTACATCAGATTCAGACTTACTTTCATAATTCCAGGAATTATTACCGTTGAACATATAGAAATCGGTATTTTGAAATATCCAATCTTGTCTCCAATGTTTTACAATATGAGGTTTTGAAGGATCACCTACTTGTAATAGATGCTGAATAGAAATCTTGTTTTTATCCTCCTCAACCAATTGAGCCCATTCTAACCCTTTGGCAATTTTTGTTTTTGAAGGCTTATAAAGAGAATCATTGCTATATTGAAAAGTTTCTGCAAAATTGAAGGTTACTTCATAGCAACCACACATTTTTTTTATAGCATTTTTATCTTGCTTTTTTTTATCCTGTGCAGTTATCGTACATACTGCAACTAAAAGTAAAAGTGATGAAAGTGTTAATCGTTTCATTTTTGAATATTTTAAAAAATTACTAATCCTTATTTAGATTGAATTAAAATAATTATATATTTGCTGCAAATTTATTAAGAATGAATCTAAATAGAAATAGATTTTTGCTTTATTTTTTATTTTTTTTACCTAAATTTCATTTTCGCGTAAAAAGGATGATAGATATAACATCATAGAGGATGTACTAGTAATTATGATAAACCTCTTTTTATCAAGATCGTCAATGAAAGTGTTAAAAGGGGAAATCAGAAATTAGAGAATACTTTATTAAAATAGTAAAACGTGTTTTTTGTTTTATAACCATAGTGTTAATGTAAACTCTCCATATCCTTTGATATGGAGAGTTTTTTGTGGATTATCTACATGGATCAGTACATAAAAGCAATGTTTTGATAAAAAATAACAGTACGAAATATGAGCCTTGTGCAGTTCATCAATTATTAATACTCTCGTTTACTTATTTTAATAAGATTTAATAAGATGAATTCATAACTAAATTGTCGTTTACAAGAGTGGTGAGGTATGTTTGTGGCAGAGGTGCTAAAAAGGTATATTTGTTACTATGCCAAGAACAATTTTCGAAAATATTGTAATTCAACATTTTGACAAAATGACTTTTTTCGAGTTTTGTCAATATACAAGTATTCGTTTTTTTGAAGTTGTACATTTCATAAAAGGAAGTGGTACAATAAAGATTAATGGAAGTAATGTTTCATACCATCCTAATAGTCTTTTTGTTTTTATACCAGACGATGTATATATAGTGCAAGTAGATACACCCACTACAGTAACAGCGATTAAATTTTTAAAAAGTTTTTTTAATGATTCAACAATCCCGGTTAACGATTGGTTTAGAAAGATTGAAACAGTTCTGAACAACGAAAGCCGGTCGGGAGAATTTGAATTTCAATCAAAATCTGACAAAAAAAATCTAGGCTCACTAATAAAAATACTTCATGAAGAAAATCAAGACAAAGAATTCTTCGACGTCATTATAGTTCAAAATACATTATCGACAATATTACGTATCATAGCAAGAAATGCAAGTCAGATAACTACTGTCAAATCTTCAAAACATCAAAATTCTAAAATCCAGGATATCATCAATTACATCCATCATCATATCTATGAACCAGATTTGATTACGAACAAAACTCTAGCAGAAAAATTTAATGTAGCAGACAATTATATTGGACAATATTTTAAGAAACAAATGGATATAAGTATTAAAAAATATATCCTTAATTATAAATTGAAATTGGCTGAAACACGCTTAAAATATACGGATTTGCATTTCTCTGAAATTGCCTCAGAACTCGGTTTTACTGATGCCAGTCATTTGAATAAAATCTTTTTGGCATACAAAGGAATAACAATTGGAGCATTTCGAACATCCCTAAGATAGATTCTTTTCTTACATCTTTAAACTTCGTTTTTTACTTAAATCACTTTGTTTTTTACACAATCAAATTTTGATTGTGGTGGTAATTTTGTTTTAGAAAATTAAAACAATTTAGTAATGAAGAAAAAACCACAACAAGTTTTTGATGATCATCTTAAAGCAATAGAAACTTTAAACCCGATTGCTGTGATAGATAATTATGCTGCCGATGCTTTATTTGTTACTCCAGAAGGTACTTACAAAGGAAAAAAGGAAATACTAAAGTTTTATAAAAAAATACTTCCAAGGCTGAAGAATTTTGATGCTAAATCAATTAGACAATCGATGTGTTCTAATATTATAAACCTTATTTGGTTTGTGAAAAACAGAAATGTCGAAACTGATATTTATATAATAATAAATGAAAAAATTCAGTATCAAAGATGTTCAGGAGTAATTAAATAATTTAAAAACAAAAAGATGGATACTACAGAATTTAAAACTTTTAAAGTAACAGTAAAAAATGCGCAAGCTTGGGTAACTTTTGATTACGAACCGGTTAATATACAAGGTGTTCCGATGCTTGATGATTTAAACAATTTGGCAGAACAGCTAGAAAATGACCGCTCTATAAAAGTAGTCGTATTTCAATCGGCACATCCAGAGATATTTGTAGCTCATGCAGACACAAATATGTTAAAAGACATGTCTACAGTTGCAGTACCAAGAGAAGAAGTAAAAACATTGTACATACAAGATGTTCTAAACAGAATTAGCAAACTACCACAAGCAACTATTGCAAAAGTAGAAGGTTTTGCCAGAGGAGGAGGACATGAATTTATGCTCGCATGTGATATGCGATTTGCAGCTCGTGGAAAGGCAAAATTTATGCAAATGGAAGTAGGTATGGGAATTTTACCTTGCGGAGGAGGTTCATCACGGATGGCACGTCAAGTGGGATTAGGAAAAGCACTAGAAATTATCTTAATGGCAAAAGATTTTGATGCTGATGAAGCAGAACGTTTTGGAACTATAAACAGAGCTCTTGATGCATCTAAAATAGGGAGTTATGTCGAAGACCTAGCAGATAGAATCTCTAAATTCCCTGCAGAATCAATTGAAGCTTGTAAACGTACCGTATATGCCTCTATAGATTTATCAATTGATGATGCTATTAAAGAAGAAGCTTATTGGTTGTACCAATCTATGAGTAAAACACCAGCACAAAAACGTTTCCAATATGCAGATGATAATGGTGCCCAATTTGATATGAATAATCAAAGAGCATGGAACGATCTTGTCATAGGAATTCAGGATGTGAAATAGTTAGTAGAAATATTATACTAGAAAATAGAAATGCCTCTTTTTTAGGGGCATTTTATGTAAAACATGAAAAATGGAAAATTTTGAATCTATAAACAAAGGATATAATAATGTTTTTAAACCTGGGCAATTAAGTATAGGGCTTGTGGTTCCTATTGAAAACTATGCACAAGGAGCTACCCCAACAATGAAAGATCATGTAGAACGAGTACAAAAAGTTGAAGAAATAGGCTTTAAAGCCATCTGGTTAAGAGATATCCCATTTAATGTGCCTTCTTTTGGAGATGTAGGGCAAACTTTTGATCCTTTTACTTATTTGGGTTATCTAGCAGGAAAAACCACAGATATTGCATTAGGAGTTGCAAGTATTGCATTACCACTACATCACCCAGTTCATATAGCAAAATCTGCAGCAACTATAGATCAATTATCTAATGGAAGATTGATTATGGGAGTGGCATCAGGAGATAGGTATGATGAATATCCTGCAATGCATATTGACTATGAGAAACGAGGAGAATTATTTAGAGAGTCATTTGCTTATATTCGTAAAGCACAAAATGATTTCCCTAATTTGGAAACCATTCATTATGGTAATTTAAAAGAAACGATAGACATACTACCTAAGCCTACAGCTCATAAAATCCCATTATTAATGACAGGATATAGCCAGCAAACATTGGAATGGAGTGTAGAGAACACAGATGGTTGGATGTCATACCCTAAAGGTTTGTATCAACAACAAAATACCATTGCACAATGGCGAGAACTTATAACAGAAACACAAGCGTATAACAAACCATTTATGCAACCTTTATATATTGATTTACAGAAAAATGATGATTTTAAACCTCAACCGATCTCACTGGGTTTTAAAATTGGAGCAAATTATTTAATTGAACATTTGAATCAATTACAAGATATAGGTGTCAATCATGTTGCATTAAATCTACGTTTTAATTCTATGCATATAGAGGATACACTTGAGCACCTGTCAAATAAAGTGTTATAGCATTTTTATTTCGGTAAACAACAACAAATATTACTATGAGAAAAACGATATTAATAACGGGTAGTACAGATGGCATAGGAAAATTAACTGCCATAAAATTAGCTAAAAAAGGGCATACGATTTATATTCATGGAAGAAGTTCAGAAAAACTTTCTATTGTTATTTCAGAAATAAAAATCATGACAAAAAACGAGAATATAAAAGGATTTGTAGCTGATTTTTCGGATCTAAATTCGGTCAAACTAATGGCGAATCAAATTAAGAAAGAAGTACCGCAAATTGATGTGCTAATTAATAACGCTGGAGTCTATAATAGTTCTGTGTCTCATAATGCCGATGGTTTAGATATGCGATTTGTTGTAAATTATTTTGCACCTTATATAGTAACTAATGAGTTAATACCTTTGTTGAATAAAGGATTGGAACCTCGTATTATAAATTTAAGCTCGGCAGCACAATCTTCTGTATCATACAAAACATTGTTAGGAAAAGAAAAACAATCTGAAGGAGAAACCTATGCACAAAGTAAATTAGGATTAACCATGTGGAGTTTCTATTTGGCTAAAACCTTACAGGGTATATCTGTAATTGCAGTAAATCCAGGCTCATTACTTAATACCAAAATGGTAAAAAAAGCTTTTGGGAATTCTTGGTCATCAGCAGATAAAGGTGCAAACATTTTGTGTGAATTGGTAACTTCAGAAGAATATAAAGGTATTTCAGGAAAGTATTTTGACAATGATAAAGGTACTTTTGGGAAAGCACATCCAGATGCGTATAATGAAATAGAAATTAATAAACTTATTCATCATACTCAACAATTGTTGTATGAACTTTAATTATTAAAATCTAAGTTCTCTAAACAAGAGTTTGTAAAACTTTTGTAAACAAAAAAAGCTTCTCGATTAAGAGAGGCTTTTTTGCTGTACGGACAGAGAGATTCAAACTCTCTCACCTAAGATATTATTAGTTATTGACTACTTCGTTTTCTGTCATCTTTATATCGACAAGAATTAAACGTTTCTTGTGTTGTTTCACTTGCGTATCCTTGCTTACAATTTCTATGTTATCAATTTCATAAGTAATTATAAACTCTTTTCCTGTAAGTTTTTTTGTGCTTAAATCATACTTAGAGATCGCTTTTTTACTTACAAAAGTAAATTCGAGTACCTTTCCCGTATCCTTATTAGTAAAATAATACGCTTTATCAGATTGTCCGCTATAGGTTACCTGTGCTTCTACGATATCATTATTATCTATAGAGGTAAAACTAGCTGTTAATACTACTGCTAAAATTAAAAGAATCTTTTTCATTTTATAATATGATTTTGTTGTTATATATATTGAGACACCAAAAGATAAACAAAGTCACTAATAATTCCAATAAAAAACTCTTTAAAAGGAGATGTAAAATACGTTCTAATTTTCTTTTTCGTTTAATGAGAAGCCATTATAACTTTGAAAAGAGTGATTTACAATCAATAAATCAGATGCTTTTTAAAATCTCTATTTTATATAATATTAACTCTTATAAGCAGTACCTATATTATTAGAATATACCTTTCTGCTAAGTTTGAAATAAAATAACTTTTTTTTCAAAAAACAGGGTAATGAAATCTTCTTTCTCCCCCCTTTAGTATAGAAGTACTAAAGAGGCGGAAACCGAAAAGCCTTTAAAAGAGTAGGTATTCTTAAAACACATTAAACTTTTAACTATGAAAACCAATAAACTACTTTTTACGTTTTTGTTTGCTTGTATTTCCCTTATGGGTATGAGTAAAAACAACGATTCACCAATAAAGATAGAGATAGAAGACGATATGTTTGCATGCAATCCACCACCTATATCAGGTATATCAGTGTCAACTATTACTTGTCCGGGAAATCAAAATACATTTAAATTTGATTGGCCCTCTTCTACATCAAATCAATTTTATAGATATCAATACGTATTGAATGATAAAAACGGTAATATCTTACAACAAGGATATATTTCTCAAGCCTCACAATCAAATGTAACTTTCACAGTCAATAGTTCGTTGAAAGCTGTTAAGTTTAAAGTAAGAGTTATTTTTACCTGTGGCTATACACCTAAATTAGGATATATCAGGAAATCAGGGAATTGGGGGATTTTCCGCCATAGATTAGCTCGTAGAACTATCCCAATTACTTCAGTTACATCAATGGGATCTTATTGCTCCCAGAATACAGTAACATTTACACCGGCACCAAATTCTTCTTTAAATGATGAATATCATTGGGAAATTGATTTTGGACCAGGCTTGCCATTACAGACGGGGATATCTACTAAATCTGCACCTGCTTTCTCGGTTATTTCAATACCGATACAATATTCAGGAGGTCCTGTAAATGTTTATGTAACACCAAAGAATTTTTCCTGTGGATTTGGAACTACATATCACCAAGTATTTACTCCCGCTGCACCAGCTATATATGATTTAAGTAATACTATAATTAATCTTCCATCGAGCTATTGTCCGGGTACATCAAATACATTCGAAGCTACTCCTTTAATCCCTGGAGTAGAATATAAATGGACTTTTGCATATGTAGCCTCAAACCCTTCTACTTCTCCGATAATTTCCCAGGGTTTTGAAATGAATAAATTTAGTCCAAATTTTGGCTCAGGAAACCCTACGGGTACAGGTGCAGTTACTAGTTACTACGTATCATTAGAAGTACGTAGCGGATGTAAACCATGGTCTGATCCAATCTCTAAAGGTCCGATCCAGGTTTCTTATAGCAACAACTGCAACCCTATTGGTAGTATAAGCAGTTTATCAAGAGGGCAGAGTAAATCTCAGACTGATTTATTTGATATGAATATATATCCTAACCCGAGTAGTTCTGGTGTGTTTAATGTAAATACTTTAGGCTTAGAGGGAGCTAAAAAAATACAAGTATATGACATATCCGGAAAATATATTATAGAAAAAACGTTAGAAGCAAACCAATCAAAACTTGATTTATCAAGTTATTCAAGAGGTTTATATTTTGTTAAGATATCAAATGGAGTTGATCAAAAGACACGAAAAATAATCTTTTAGAACATGAAATAATATCAATAAAGCCTATCCTTTTTTTGGATAGGCTTTTCTACTTACCAAAATGGAATCTTTATGATAAAACAGAGAACTATAAATAACGATATGAGATTAAAATTTCCTTCTTAGATATAGTATGATCAATAACAATACTACAGAAAGAACAATGTATATCCACAAAGATGTTTGTGAATTAGCAGATAATTGTATTGAATCTATATTGCCTTGTACTATTAAAGGTCCCCAAAAAAAAGGAGAAAGCTCGGATCCTTGATGAGTTTTTAGGTAGTCAAGTTTAGCATTGCGTAGTGCAGATGATTTAGACATTCCTTTTTTTAAATAGGTATAGAAACTAAGAATAATTTCATTATTAGATTTTTCATTGGTGTTCCATAGAGAAGAAACAACACTTTTAGCACCAGTATGAAAAAAGCCTCTGGTAATACTCATAGTTCCTTCTCCAGGTTGTAATGCTCCAATGCCAGTCTTACATGCATCCAGAATAACTAACTCTGCTTGTGTTTTAATGAAATATAATTCATTGAGATATAATTTTTCATCATAAAAAGCGATCCATGGATCCTGGTTACTCATAGAATTGGCATGTGTAGATAGATGGATAGCTTTATAACTACTGGATTCTTTTATGAAATTACTTTTGGATGCATTTTTTTTTGTAAACATATTTCCTCCAAATAAACGCTGGATTTCTCTCATTTTTTTGCCACTCTTTTTTAAATCAACAAGGTTGTGTTTCTCAAAATGTATGGGAGCAAAACCGATAAGATTTTGAGTAGGAGATTTATTAGTATGGTTGATGCTTTTAGATAAAGATATAGAGTATAAATAACTAATTTCGAAATCGTTGATAAAGTAGTTGTTTGCTATATTGGCATTATCATCATTCGTAATTAAAGTTTCAAATGGAAGGTATTGAAGTGTATGATCCGGAATAATGATTATTTTTTTATTCTTAAACAATTTTAAGGTATCCATAAATGGAAACAATTTTTTAAAAATACTAAAGGATAGTGTTTTATATAAATTTTGATCCTTAACAGAAAATAGGGGTTGTTGTAGGAAATTGCTTAGATCAAGGATTTCTTTTTGTAAAACTTGAATGTTAGAAATCTTAAACAGATGGGTGGTGTCTGAAGCGATATACATGCCATATCCTTCCTCATCAGAAAGAATATATTGAATTATTACAGTATCAGTTTCAATAGCTTTTTGTTGCGTTTCCTCATAAGAAACCAAATCAATTTCTTTTTTGTAATTATAATAATTTGGATACTCTTTTTCTAAAGATTTTAGAAACTCTTCGTAATTTCTTTTTTTCTTAAAAACTAATGATTGTCTGTCTTTTTTGGTAAAAGTGACATCATCAATTATTTTTTGACTAGCCAGTAATATTTCGTGTTTTAATACATGTTCTTTTTCTTGTAATACTTCCGGTAATCCACCTAATTTCTTAGCTTCTTCATGTGTTAGGTTTTCTAATAATGATAAAGATTTACTTTTTTCTATAAAATAAAAAGCATTTTCCGGTTGATTGAGTAGATAGCTAATAGAAGTAGCTAACATATAAAGATCCACTCCTCTTTTGCGCCAAAAGAATTTAGATTGTTGTTCATAGCTTGCAGACCGTATAATGTCGATTAATTCATCTGCTCTAAATATTGTTGTTAGGGCATGTTCTAAGTATTCTTTGTTTTTAGTTTTAGTATAGAATTGTAACCAGGCTTTAGCTTTGTCTGTTAAATCATTGACTAATTCTGTTTGATTCTCGGATTGTTGAAGAACTTCTATAGGAGGGAGTTCATAAAAATCGGATTCATCATATTTATGACAATTGAAATTTATAGCTTTTTGATAATGTAGTAATGCTTGCTCGAAGCCTTCATGATATAAGTAATAATCTCCCAGGTTATCAAATGCCGAAGTGTGGTATGGGTTGTAGATTAATGAGTTTTGATAGTACTTAAATGCAATTTCTGGTTTATCGATACGCATATAAATGTATCCCAGGTTATTATATATTTTTGCAATATTTATTGAGTCTTTATTTTTGTTTTTTAGGCTTAGGGATAAGGCCTTGTCATAATAATTTATGGCCTTATTATATTCTTTTAGTTCATCATAAATGCTACCATATCTATTGTTAATAATGATTTTTGTTTTGATTAATTTTTGATCTGATAAATGAGAAATTGTTTTTTCAGTTTTTTTTAGATATTCAATAGCTTTATAATAATGTTCAATTTTATTGGTTCTAGAGTATACATTAGAAAAACTTAAGTATACGCTATACAGTTCCTTATTGAGTAATGAGTCATTTTGTTTAATGATGGTATGTTCTGCTTCTTGCAAATAATCTAATAATGTATAATAATCCCCTCTTTCAATAAACAGTTCGGCTAAGCCTATGGCATATGCTCTAATCGTAAATTTATCCTTGAAAGGCTGATTGATAAGAGTTTTAAAAGTTTTGATAGCATTGATTTTATCTTCAGAATACCAATAGTAATAGGCAAGATTATTATAGATGTTATTGATTAATTGGGGGAGAGAATCCGTAAATTTTTTTTGGATTTCCAAAGCTTTTTTACCATGCATAATTGCATGTTCATAATCTTTATTCCTAAAATTGAGTTTACCATATCTATGATATATATTACTTAATGTTATAGAATCCATATTCATTTTTTCTAATTCTAGCAATTGATTAATCTCCTTAACCTTAGATAGATATGAGTTGTTGGATTTTTCTATTTTTTCATAACTTTCCAGGACAAGAACTTTTGAGGCCTGTGCATTTCCGAAATGATATGACATACATATAAAGCTAAAAATGAAATAAAATGTAGGCCGTAAACATAAGTTGTTATTCATGAATAAGATTATTAAGTAAAAACTAAAAATAGTTAACTTTTAATATAGAATGGAAAAGCTATTCAGGTAATTTTATAAGAACCAATGAAGCTGCCAAAAGAAATGCATGGATAGAAACGTATGACTTAGAGAAATTATTTAATTACTCTGTCTTTGAAACGTACAGATAATGGATTTTCGTTATTGAGTATATGGGCATTAATTCTTAATTGATCAACCATCTGTTGTGGTGTTCTATAGCCTTGTAAGTAATATTTCATAGCTTTTGCTGCTACAAATGGAGCTGCAAAGGAGGTTCCTTCTACAGTATGATTATAGAAAGACACTTTTTCGCCTTTTGATAAAAAATCTACACTAAATATCCCGTAATTAGAGAAGTTAGATTTTTTTAAATAATTATTATGCTCATGATAACTTCCTATCGATAATACATTATTATGATAAATTGAAGATGGAAAATGATCTAAATTATCATTGTCATTATCACTATTACCAGCAGAAGTAAGATGTAAGATATTTGTGTTTACATTAATAAATTTGGAAAGCAGATCACTCGGGTATTGATACCAGCCAAAACTCATATTAATAACAGAAACTTCGGGTTTGCTAACAGCATATAAATAACTACAAAGAATATCAAATGTGGTTCCTGCTCCATCTTTATCAAACGCTTTTAAGGCAAGTATTTGGTAATCATTTATATTATGATCTTTTAGTTTTTTCATAATAATATCAGCTACAATAGTCCCATGACCATTATCATCAAACATATTGTTATCGTGATTTACAAAATCCCATCCAGAAATCTCGTAGTTGGTATTGCATGAAGACCCCTGGGATCCATTATTATATAAGAAAGGTTGTGTATTCTGTAACATATTCAAGTCAATTCCTGTATCTATGATAGCAATGGTAACAGGGTTTATATCATTAACAGGTCTGATAGAAGAATTTATTAGCCCTATAGGTTGACCTGTGGGAATAAGGTTAGGAGTTATGTTCTCATTATAATAATAAAATTGATAATCGGTACCTTCTACACCACCTTCTTGAGCAATATCATCTTTTCTTCCTTCGGTATAAGAATTTTGATCAAATACCCATTTTTGCACACGTTTATTATCGCAATTACAGGCCTTGTAATCAATAACATTATATTTTTGTCTTAAAGCATTTTGATCTGCTTCGGTCGTTGTATCAGTAAATTCAACGATGAGTTCATTTTTTAACTGTTTAGGTATTTTTATAGAATGTATATTTGATTTGTTGTTACCAATAGCATCTTGATTTTTACTGGCATCTTCATATAAAAAAGCTCCATTATCATCCTTGCAACTTGTGATCATGAAGCATAGTATTATAAGTTTTAAAAATGATTTAGCGCTTTTCATAGTATTGGGCTTTTAATAGTATTCATACTATAGTGTGTAAATTAAGAATTTATTACCCAAATTGTATGAACTCTATTTAGCATATCATTATGAATATATATTTATTTGATAATAAATAATATAGAATGTATTAAAGATAAGGTCGGGTGTATATTCTTTAGTTTTTGTAAGTTTAATATTATATTATCAAATATCAATGGGATGAGTAAACGATTTATTAATGCCTTGTTAGAACAAGATAATAAGATCATATCCGAAATATATGAACGATTTTTTCCGAAGACATTGAGATTCGTCAATCAAAATAAAGGAACAATAGATCAAGCCAAAGATATTTTTCAGGAATCATTATTGTATATTATTGTAGGAGTTCAACAGAGAAGGCTAAAAATAGACTGTTTTGAAGCATATTTATTTACAATTAGTAAGAATATGTGGAGAAGAGAACTAGAATTACAAAAAAGACAGGTAATGAATCAACAAGTACATACACTAGTAGATAAAGAAATGAATCCTGTAATGTTCATGTTAGAACAAGAACAAATGGAATTATACAGAGAAAAATTTAATGCCCTGTCTGAAAATTGTAAAGAAATCCTTTCTCTTTTCTTTAATGACGTATCGTATGAAGAAATTATAAAAGAATTGGAGTATGCCAATGTAAATACAGCCAGACAACGTATTTTTAAATGTAGAAGCAAACTTCTGGAAATGATTAAATCAGATAAACGATTTACTAAAGTAATTAAGAGTTATTATGAAGTTTGATAAAGAAATTTATGATCAGATTGATGCTTACATGAAAGGGGCAATGAATGAGGAAGAAAAGCTTCTATTTGAAAAAGAGATGGAATCTAATGATCTGTTAAAAGAAGAAGTTGAACTTAATAAATCAGTTAAAGCATCAATTAATGTTGAAGAATGGGCTTTAATGAACTCCAAAACATTTCCAAAAGAAGATATTTCAGAAATTAGTTCGTATCGTAGAAGTTCTGAATTTATGGCGATGAAAAATACAATTCAGGAATCTGCAGATCAATTTTTTGATAAAAAGTACGCAAAACCGAAAACAAATAACAGAAAGTGGATCTATTATGCAAGTACTATTGCAGCCGTTTTCTTGATTTTTTTAATTATGAAATTTACAGGAAATCAGGACCTCCAAAAACTATACTCGATCTATAGCGACTGGGATCAATTACCTTCTTTAATTGTTCAAAGTGATACCGATCAGGAACTGGCAAAAGCAACGCTATTATTTGAAGATCAAAAATATGAAGAAGCAATTTCTGCATTTAATGCAATTGTAGAGCAAACTAAAAGAGAAGGTGATACAGAAATGAATCCTTATGTTTCTTCATATCTTGGGATTTCACATCTCGAATTAGAAAATTATCAAAAAGCATTAGAGTACTTTGACAGGTTACAGCAAAGCGGAATGATCGATTATTCCAGAGCATATTGGTATAAGGCATTATTATATATTAAGAAATCAGATGTTGTAAAAGCAAAAGAACAGTTGACATTAATTCTCAAAGATGAGAAAAACTATAATTATGAGAAAGCAAAAGAGGTTTTGGAAAAGTTATTATAGAAAGTAAATTAAAAAAATAGAGACTTTCTTTGACTAGCATCTTGCTCCAGAGAAACTTCTCATCTCTCTTCCCAATAGTATTAAATTTTATATACAAAAAAAGCTTCTCGATTAAGAGAAGCTTTTTTTTGCTGTGCGGGCGGAGAGACTCGAACTCTCACACCTCGCGGCACTAGATCCTAAGTCTAGCGTGTCTACCAATTCCACCACGCCCGCATTAATACTTTTACAATACTTAGGACTTTCTGTAAAAGCGAGTGCAAATATACATATTCCTTATAAATCTCAAAGAACTTAAATTATTTTTTTTAAAGAATATGAAAAGTAATATATAACAATTTAAGAAACGAAGATATTTTCTTTAGGACTCCTTCGTTTTTTTGGTAGCTACAATTCTGATTTTAGTTGATTAATCAATGCTTTTGATGCTTCGGTATTCATTGTTTTTAGTTCTTCTATCATTTTCAATTTGGTTTCCCTGGTATATTGAAATGGCTTGTTTTCAATTGTAAAATCATAACCAATTTTTGCAAAAAGGTGATCCGACCATTCATTACGGATACAATCTATAATTAAATGAATACGATCGGTTGTCCCATTGTTTTCTACACGATGAAGTAAATTAAAGTTTCCGTACCAACATTCTCCAACACCCATACTCACTTCTTTGTTATTTATGTAAAAATGAACATCCTTATTTGTTGTGATCGGAATATGAATTCTAAAACTTCTATCCTCATATCCCAGATTATGATCTGTATGTTCTTTTATGCTACTATTAGGAGAAAGATTGAGTAAACGAATAGATTCTTTTTTACACTCAAAAAGCGCGATTATTTCCTTAAAATAAGGGCAATGTTCCAGTAGAGAAGTATTCTTGTAATTATGAGCACCAGATGAGTGCGCATAGATTTGATCGATAGCTCCATTAAGAGACCTAAGTGCAATAGATTTCCAATCTCCAGAATAATCACTTGTATTAAAATGAGAAATAAATGGGTGAGATTTGCAATATTTTAAGTCTTGTAATAGCCGATTTTCAGAAAATGAAAAAGGAAGTTTTAAAAATGCATTCTTCATCGATGGATAACTTGAATAGATAACAGCCAAATTACTTCATTTTTACTACTTTTAGGCGAAAATAAACTCAGATTCATGCAAAACATACAATCTTACGTTCAAGAACATAAAGGTCGATTTATAAATGAGCTTTTCGAGCTACTTAAAATTCCATCTGTTAGTGCAGATACAGCATATAAAGATGATGTAATAAAAACAGCATCAGAAATTAGCAAAAGCCTTAAAGATGCTGGATGTGATGCTGTAGAAATATGTGAAACTCCCGGATATCCAATTGTATATGGAGAAAAAATTATTGATAAAAATCTTCCAACAGTGTTGGTTTATGGACATTATGATGTGCAACCAGCAGACCCAATAGAGTTATGGGATAGCCCTCCTTTTGAACCCGTAATTAAAAAGACAGAGATCCATCCCGAAGGAGCTATTTTTGCCAGAGGATCATGTGATGATAAAGGACAGATGTATATGCACGTAAAGGCGTTAGAAATTATGACCAAGACTAACCAATTGCCGTGTAATGTAAAATTTATGATCGAAGGAGAAGAAGAAGTAGGAAGTAAAAGTTTAAGCTGGTTCGTAGAGCGTAATCAAGATAAGCTGGCAAATGATGTGATTTTAATTAGTGATACAGGTATGATCGCTCAGGATGTTCCTTCTATTACTACCGGATTAAGAGGATTAAGTTATGTTGAAGTCGAAGTAACAGGGCCTAATAGAGATTTACATAGTGGGTTATATGGCGGTGCAGTAGCAAATCCAATCAATATATTAACCAAAATGATTGCTTCTTTGCACGATGAGAATAATCATATTACTATTCCGGGTTTTTATGATAAAGTCGAAAATCTTTCTACAGAAGAAAGAGCAGAAATGGCAAAAGCACCTTTTTCTCTTGACGATTATAAAAAATCACTGGATATCAATGCAGTGTATGGAGAAGAAGGATATACAACCAATGAACGCAATTCTATTCGACCTACATTAGATGTAAACGGAATCTGGGGAGGCTATACAGGAGAAGGGGCCAAAACAGTTATTGCCAGTAAGGCTTATGCCAAAATTTCTATGCGTTTGGTTCCTAATCAAGATTGGGAAGATATTACAGAATTATTTAAGAATCATTTTGAAAACATAGCACCAGACGCAGTAACGGTAAAAGTAACTCCGCATCATGGTGGGCAAGGCTATGTAACCCCAATAGATAATATTGGATATAAAGCAGCTAGTAAAGCATATCAAGATACCTTTGGTAAAACACCAATCCCGCAACGTAGTGGAGGTAGTATTCCTATTGTTTCTTTGTTCGAAAAAGAATTAAAAAGTAAAACAATCTTAATGGGATTTGGCTTAGATAGTGATGCAATACACTCTCCTAATGAACATTTTGGAGTTTGGAACTACTTAAAAGGAATAGAAACGATTCCTTTCTTTTATAAATATTTTACAGAATTGAGTAAGTAAGATTCTTACATAAACTAAAAATAATGATGGCGTTACCCTGATTTTTAATCAGGGTCGAGCTATTCGTTATATCTTTTTTGTCACCAGTCAAACATTTCTTTCAGAGATTTAAGGATGACAAAAAAGGATGCCACTACTATCTCTAACGCATAAGAAACCTCATTAAATTTGAATTATAGATGAGATGATTTTTTTTTCATCTATTAGTTCTGCATAATGAGTGAAACAACCTACATGAAAATTGTAGCCGATACTTTTTGTCGAAAATGCAAAATATATTGCTTTTTTGCCTTTTTTTAATCGTATTTTTATAAGAGTAAAATTCCCCCTAACTTCTATTTCTTCAAAACTCTATAGTAAACATTATTTGGATCAATGTGCATTAAAAAAATCAATTTTAATAGTAATAAATATTCCGATGAAAAAAACAGTATTAGGGTTTTCGGCTTTATTAAGTGTGGCATTTACTTTTGCTCAGACTAATGTTATAGATATCAATCAAACCGGAAAAGGAAATGAGACAGAAATTTCTCAGAAAGGAGTAAACAACACGTTAACGATTGTTCAGGAAGGTAATGTTAACAAAGCAAAAGTAGAGCAGGGAATAGAAGGATCTGCAAAAGGAAATGGTATAATTAGCCAAATCCAGACTGGAGATCAAAATGATGTATATGTTATGCAGCAGGGAGATTTCAATGCAGTATATCAAAATCAGCTAGGAGTATCAAATAGTGCAGAAGCTACTCAGTATTCAGATGTTTTAGAAAGTAAAATCAAACAAACTCAAATAGGAAATAATAACAAAGCAGCGGCAATACAGGGTGAAGGTTCAATATTTGCGGTAAATGTTAAAAATAATATTGATCAAACACAAAGAGGAAATTTTAATACAGCAAAGGCAAGTCAATCTAACAATGATTCTAATCTTAGAATCATTACACAAAATCAAGAAGGAGAATTTAATCAAGCTATTGCAGATCAGAGTTCGATTTCGGGATATAGTTTTAATATTGAGCAACAGCAATCTGGAGAATACAATAATGCCGTAGCAACCCAATATGGAGGAAGCTTTAGTCTAAGTAGTATTGTTCAGGATCAAAAAGGATCTGGAAATACTATGGCTGCTAGTCAGCTATCTCAACCACATGGTTTTGGAGATAATTTCATTACTCAATCACAAACCGGAAATTACAATACGGCTACTGCAATCCAGAATAATGGACATTCTATTACACAAAATCAAATTGGAGATTTTAATCAAGCCTATGCTCAACAGGAACCAAGAGAATTTTCTGTAATTGAACAATACCAGGAAGGAATAAGAAATATAGCATATGCTTCTAAAGATAAAATAGACCAGTTTGGTACACGACCTTCTTATATTTCTCAAAACCAGGTAGGAGAAGATAATCAAGTTTCTGTTAATCTGGGAGGTAGAGGTTTTGTGACTCAGAAGCAAGAAGGAACAAGAAACAGTGCTTCTTCAACACATGTTTATGCTTTTAACATTGGGACATCTCAAAAACAGGTAGGTGAGGATAATAAAGCTGTTATAAGTAGTTCATTTAGTTCTTCTTCTCAAGGCTCAGAAGTAATGATAGAGCAAAATCAAGTAGGGAGTTATAACGAAGCCACGGCCATTCTACAAGGGGGAATTGATAGTAGGATTACACAAACCCAGGAAGGAGAAAGAAATACAGTAGTAGCTCAAAGTAATGGAGACGGAAATCAAATAATGAGTATACAAAAAGGATTATCTAATACCATTGAACAAGTTCAAATGGAAGGAGGGACCAATACTATGGAAGCTGCACAAAACAATATAAGCCTTAGTGGAGAAGAGAACCTTTTATCTCAGTTACAACACGGAAATATGAATATGATGATTTCTGCTCAGGATGGATCATTTAATAGTACTGATGTCAATCAGATAGGAGATTCTAATACTCTTAATACAAAACAAATTGGCGATGCAAATAGTTTAGCTGTTTCTCAAGAAGGGACTTCGTTATCGGTAACGATAATTCAAGAGGGAAATGGTAATAGTTCGGTTATTTCTCAATAATTTAGTAAATATTAGATTCAGTTTATCAATAGTTAACAGGTTAAAAATATAAATAAGCACCTTATATTAAGGGTGCTTATTTGCATTCTTTTTTGTTAAAAATTAACAGCGATTATGCTTTAACCTTAATCTTTTAGCAGTATAAATGTTAAAACAGTGTGAAACAGATAACATAGTATGGTGTTTGGTTATAATAGTATAACCCTAAATGCTTCAATATTTTTAATTTTCATAATTAACTATAACACAAAATCAATACAGTTATGAAAACTAAAACTATTATTTTAGCAGCTATGCTATTTACTTATGTTTCGTCTCTTCTGGGGCAACAACAAGTAGATGCAAAAAGATGTGAGGCAAGTAATGCCAATGCGTATATTTTTTCGGCAAATCCCAAAGCAAAAGCCGAATATGAAAACTTTAATAAGTTTACCAAAAATTATGTTCAGAGTAAAGCTTTTTCTCAAAAAGCAGCAGAAACGTATACTATACCTGTAGTGGTTCATGTATATGGTACTACACAACACGGGAAAACCGTTGATTATGATAAGATAAAAGGAGCTCTTGATGCGTTAAATAAAGATTTTAACGGACTTAACGATGATTTTAATTCAATTGATCCCGTTTTTGATGGTCGTAAATCAACATTAAGTATACGATTCGCATTAGCTAAGATTGACCCTAATGGGGGTAGTACTAATGGAGTAATTATCCATCCAGTAGCTTCTGGAATGGGTAATTATAGTAGCCCTGTTGTTGCTTCAGACGGATGGGACAATTATAAATATATGAATGTGTATATCACGGGTGATTTGTATGGTGATGGAGTTTCGAACAATTCTGGAGTAGCATGGTATCCAAACACAACAATGTCGGATGCAAATATTGCAAGAGTAGTATATAACGGACAATATTTACACGGTAATACCAATAAAGAATTTGCATCTGTATTTACACATGAGTTTGGGCATTGGCTTAATTTAATACACACTTTTGAAGGTGGGTGTGATGATCCTAACGGAGATGAAGTTGCAGATACTCCAAAAGAAGATTCTAACTCGGGAGATAAAGGATGTACAGTAGGAGCTAGTGAGTGTGGGAATTTGATTAACTATGAAAATTATATGGGATATGATTCTGCTGCAGGTTGTGCAAAAATGTATACTCAGGGGCAGGTAAATAGAATGCTTGCAGCATTACAACACCCAACAAGAAAGCCATTATGGCAACCAGCTAACCTGACAGCTACAGGAGTAAATCTTACAGGAGCCTCACTAGTAGCAAACAATAATACGGTTGAAGAATCTTTATCTAATAATGGAACCCTGGTAGATGATTCTTATGATATAGATATACAAGGAGGTACTTATTCATTAAGTTCTGGAACATTAACACAAGGAACACATTTCACTTCAAGCCTTCCTCAAGGATTTTCTCCTACAATTACCGTAATTAGTAATACAAAAATAAGAGTAAAATTCAGTGGAAGCACTAATAACCATGGTGCTGCTGATAATGCTTCAGGTACAATCACTCTTAAAAATGCTATTATTTCAGGAGGGACAAGTACATTAAATTCTGATAAAGTACTGTTTAATTTCTCATTTTATGATCCTTTTAAAGTGGTTTATGTAGATAATAGTGATCTTACAGTTGATGCTACTACAGTATGGAAACCATTTACCGATGCAAATATTCCATCTTTAGGAGGAGGAACAAATTACGGAGGATTATTTTACAATGCTTCTGGGCATCCAAGTAGTCAGCCTGCATTACAATTCGAAACTTATAAAGCTGCAATGATTACTGTAGGAAGTACAAAAAGGGTTGCAAATCTACCAGTAGATACACCAATTAGTGCTACTAGTAATTGGGTAGATGGAGGAGCATATCCTGATTTACATGAGATTAGAACAAATTCATATACCAATTGGGATGGACAAACTGGGTATGCAGGATTTAGATTTATTAAAAATGCAAAAGAATATCACGGTTGGCTTCGATTTCAGGTAAATGCTAGTGGAAATTCATATACATTATTAGATTATGCATATAGTACAGAACCTTTTGGTACTATTAAAGCAGGAAGTAAAGAGTTAGGGGCAACTCCGACTTGTAACGATGGAATCCAGAATGGGGATGAAACAGGAGTAGACTGCGGGGGATCGTGTACACCATGTAGTACACCGATAACATACTGCGATTCTAATGGAAAAAGCGTATCAGACGAATATATCAGTAGAGTGCAATTAGGAACAATTGATAATACATCTACTGGTTCTACTGGAGGCTATGGAGATTACACT
>NZ_OMKA01000014.1 GCF_900299525.1 Aquimarina sp. Aq78
GTGCAAATATAAAAACCTTTTCCTTCCTAACAACATCTTTTATTAACTATTTTGAAACTTTTTTTTAATACTCTGATATAACAACATTTACATAATCTGCGAAATTAGAGATAGCATAATACAGTATTATTATCTTTCTCTATATAATCATATAAAGACATCACAAAAAGAACTGTCAAGCCTCGTTAAAAGTCAGAGATACCAACGACTACCCTACCCTACTCCTATATTATAGTATTAATCTGTTAAATTATGTCTTATATATATTGTATGGATTTTATTATCGTATTATCTTTGCTCCTTTAATTAGAAAAAGATGATCAAGATTACGTTACCAGATGGTTCGATTAGAGACTACAATAGCGAAGTTACTGCTATGGATGTTGCAAAAGATATTAGTGAAGGTTTTGCCAGAAATGTAATTTCTGCAAAATTTAACGGAACTACTATCGAAACCTCCACAGAATTAACCACAGATGGTAACCTTGTTTTATTCACATGGAGAGATGATGAAGGTAAAACAGCATTTAGACATTCTACATCTCATGTCTTGGCTCAAGCTCTTGAAGATTTATACCCCGGGGTTAAACTATCTATTGGACCGGCTATAGATAATGGGTTCTATTACGATGTCGATCTAGGGGATCAAGTTATTTCTGAAAAAGATTTTAAAGCTATCGAAGACAAAATGCTTGAAATCGCAAGAGGAAAGCATGATTTCAAAATGAGATCTATTTCTAAAGCTGATGCTTTAACTAAATACAAGGAAGAGAACAATGAGTATAAGGTTGAATTAATTGAAAACCTAGAAGATGGTACAATAACATTTTGTGACCACGATACTTTTACTGATTTATGCCGAGGAGGACATATTCCCAACACAGGGCTTATTAAAGCTGTAAAAATTATGAGTGTTGCGGGAGCATATTGGCGTGGTGATGAGAATAATAAACAATTAACAAGAGTTTACGGAACCTCTTTTCCGAAACAAAAAGAATTAAAAGAATATTTAGAATTACTCGAAGAAGCTAAAAAACGCGATCACAGAAAACTAGGCAAAGAACTTGAACTTTTTACTTTTTCTCAAAAAGTAGGTCAAGGATTACCTCTTTGGCTTCCTAAAGGAGCTGCTTTACGTGATCGTTTGGAACAGTTTTTGAAAAAGGCGCAGAAGAAAGCTGGTTATGAAATGGTAGTAACACCTCATATTGGCCAAAAAGAATTATATGTAACTTCTGGTCATTATGCAAAATATGGAGAAGATAGTTTTCAACCTATTAACACTCCCGCTGAAGGTGAGGAATTCTTGCTAAAACCAATGAATTGCCCTCATCATTGTGAGATTTATAATAGTGGACCATGGTCGTACAGAGATTTACCTAAACGATATGCAGAATTTGGCACCGTATACAGATACGAACAAAGTGGAGAACTCCACGGACTTACTCGTGTAAGAGGGTTTACTCAGGATGATGCTCATATTTTTTGTACTCCCGATCAATTAGATCTAGAATTCAAAAAAGTAATTGATTTAGTCTTGTATGTTTTTAGTTCTTTAGGTTTTGAAAATTTTACAGCTCAGGTATCAGTAAGAGATTTAGAAAACCCTGATAAATATATTGGAGATGTAGAAAATTGGGAAAAAGCAGAAAATGCAATTATAAATGCAGCAAAAGATAAAGGGTTAAATTACATAATCGAAAGCGGAGAAGCTGCTTTTTACGGACCTAAGCTCGATTTTATGGTAAAAGATGCATTAGGTAGAAATTGGCAACTAGGAACTATACAAGTAGATTACAATCTACCTGAACGTTTTGACCTTACATATAAGGGTAGTGATAATGAACTACACAGACCAGTAATGATTCACAGAGCTCCTTTTGGTAGCATGGAACGATTTATTGCTATCTTGCTAGAACATACAGGAGGTAATTTCCCTCTATGGCTAATGCCAGAACAAGCTATTATACTCTCTATCAGTGAGAAATATGAAAAATACTCTGAAAAAGTTTTAAATTTGTTAGAAAATGACGAAATTCGCGCCCTTGCCGATCATAGAAATGAAACAATAGGTAAAAAGATTAGAGAGGCAGAAATGAATAAATTTCCTTATATTATCATTTTAGGGGAACAAGAAGAGAGAGACAACACCATATCTGTTCGCAAACATGGTGGTGAAGATTTAGGAGCTATATCAATTGAAGAGTTTTCTAAAATAATAAAAGAAGAAATTAACAGAACGCTAAAACCGTTTAATGGATAACGATAAATAATTAAGTTTAATTTAAAATTTTAAGTCATAGCAATAAGAAGAAGAAGGTCTCAAAAACCACTGAGAGTAATCAAAGAAGATGCACACAAAATCAATCATAAAATTCGTGTTGATGAAGTGCGCCTTGTAGGTGACAATGTAGAAGTTGGTGTTTACCCAACAAAAAAAGCGCTACAACTTGCTGAAGAGCAAGAACTTGATCTTGTAGAAATTTCGCCTAAAGCAGTGCCTCCCGTTTGTAAAATAATGGATTATAAAAAATTCCTTTACGAGCAGAAGAAAAGAGACAAAGCCTTAAAATCAAAGGCGACTAAGGTTGTTATTAAAGAAATTAGATTTGGTCCCAACACCGATGAGCATGATTATGAATTTAAGAAAAAACATGCTATTAAATTTTTATCAGAAGGAGCTAAATTAAAAGCTTATGTCTTTTTTAAAGGACGTTCTATCATATACAAAGATCAAGGTCAAATTCTACTGCTTAGATTAGCACAAGAGCTAGAAGAGTATGGTAAAGTAGAGCAAATGCCAAAACTCGAAGGTAAACGAATGATTATGTTTATCGCTCCAAAAAAATAAGAAATTCCTATTACAAGGAATAATTAAGATAATAAGTGAGATTATAAAAACAAGGATACAATGCCTAAAATGAAAACAAAATCCAGTGCAAAGAAGCGTTTTAAGCTTACCGGTACTGGTAAAATCAAAAGAAAGCACGCTTTTAAGAGTCATATTTTGACAAAAAAATCTAAAAAACGTAAGCTTGCTTTAACGCACTCAACATTAGTGCACAAAAGCGATGAAAATAGTATTAAAGAACAATTACGTTTAAAGTAATTCTTTTTTAATCAGGTTAGAATTAGTATAAACCCAGGAGTTAGGCCTACAAATTTTAGATTCATAATTTTCGAATTAAGATTTAAAATTTAAATGATCAAGTGTCGATTGTCGACCGCCTACTACTAAAAAATTTAAATTATGCCAAGATCAGTAAATTCTGTTGCAAAAAGAGCTAGAAGAAAAAAAGTTCTCAAGCAAGCAAAAGGTTATTTCGGACGTCGTAAAAACGTTTGGACAGTAGCAAAAAATGCGGTTGATAAAGCGATGCAATATTCGTATAGAGATCGTAGAGCAAAAAAGAGAACTTTCCGTGCATTATGGATTACTCGTATTAATGCGGGTGCCCGTTTACATGGTATGTCTTATTCTCAATTTATGGGAAAAGTAAAAGCTAATAATATCGAATTAAACCGTAAGGTTCTTGCCGATTTAGCGATGAACAACCCAGAAGCTTTTCAAGCAATTGTAGAAAAAGTAAAGTAATTCTTTTAGTAAAATAATACAATCTCACTTATAAAAAATCCTGCTTTTGAAGCAGGATTTTTTTTATACCTAATTTTTAAGACACGATGCACTTCATCGTAGAAAACAGTATTTAATCCATTAAAAGGAATGAGGATTGGTATTTTTTCATTACTTTTAAGAAAACTGA
Organism: Aquimarina sp. Aq78; assembly: GCF_900299525.1. Taxonomy (GTDB): domain Bacteria; phylum Bacteroidota; class Bacteroidia; order Flavobacteriales; family Flavobacteriaceae; genus Aquimarina. Next base: position 3,765 of record NZ_OMKA01000014.1, read on the forward strand.
ATAGGTATGAAAAAAAAACACTTTTTGCTTATATCAACTTTACTTTTAATTAGTCAGGGATTACTGGCACAAGATCATACTACACATTCTAATACTAGTAATTTAGGAGCAGAGCAAATTTTTGGCCTTTTAGAAATGCCTTTTCTTGCCATTGCACTTGTGTTTAGTTTTCTTACAGCGACAAAGTTAAAAGGAGGGAAATTTGGATCAGGAATGACACTACTCGCTTGGGGGTTTGTAGTTATGGCTCTTGGACATCTCCATATGCAGATAGCTCATATCTTTGGCTACAATATTTTCAAGAATATATTTGGAGATACTTTTGGCAACTACATTTGGTTTATCGCACTAATTCTTACATGGGGTTTATCGGCATTAGGCTTTTACAAAATATATAAAGCTAGCAAAATATGACCCTAGATGATCTTAAAATGGTTTAAAAGAATAACGACCGCCAAGAAAACCAGTCCCCAAAAAAGCCAAGAAGAGCAAGAAATTATTGATCTAATTGATTTTCTTTGGAAAGAGATTGACATATCTAAGAATACTTCTAATCTAAAAATAAAAGTAACAGCTTTTAGAGAATTTTCTTATGTAAAAAAAATTGAATTTTTACCAGAACTATACTTATTTCTAGAAGAGTATATTACAGAAAAAAATGCGGTACGCCGGCCTAGCAAACAATTTGTGCGTAATCAAATTATAGAAAGGTATAATTCTGTATTCAAACACACATCTTTCAAATTAATATTTGATCCATTAAAAGAACAAGAATTAATCTTATGTAAAGTTTTTCTCTCTAAAGTATTAGAGAAATCTTCAGAACTTATTGGTAGTTATAATGATGCTAAAATTATTCAGATCAAAAAATATCTGAATACCCCGTATGATTTTCGCACTATTGACCTGATCAAAGAGAGAAAAAATCTATTAGAATTTTCTAATCAGATTTTTCTTAAAATCAAAAACAGTTTAGGCATAAATGCAATTACCAATATCTATTTACTTATCTATAAAAAGCATTTTCAATCTTATCATTTATTAGACTCATTTACTGCAATACTAAATGTAATTCCTGAAGAAATTCTTGCTAAAGATCTTATCAATTTCCCTAGTAAACAACAAATGCATAAGATGCTGCAGAAACAGCTCTATAGCCTAGAGGAAATCAATGAAAGGCTTACCGAAGAAGTTATAGAAAGAAAAAAGGTAGAGGAAGAATTAAAATATAGTGAGCATTTAAACACAACTATTTTAGAAACAGCAATGGATGGTGTGGTTTTGGTAAATAGTAAGGGAGTTGTATTAAATTGGAACAAACAAGCAGAAAACATACTAGAGCTAAAAAGAGAAGAAACGATTGGTCACAATATCTACTCATTAGTCCCATATAAGCTTAGACAAGAGTTAAAAAGAAGTTTTAGCAATTATATACATACCGGAGACGATGAACTGATCAATAAAAGAGTAGAAACTTCGGTGAATAGAAAAAATGGTTCTATTGTATATATAGAACTTACAGTAATTGCTATTGAAACCAAAGATGATTATCTTTTCAACGGTTTTTTTAGAGATATAACAAATCGAAAAATTATTGATAATGAAATTAGAGAAGCAAAGGTTATAGCAGAGAAATCTGCTAAGGCAAAAACCGTTTTTTTATCTAATATGAGTCATGAAATCAGAACTCCTCTTAATGTTATTTTGGGGCTTACAGGTATTTTACAAAAAAGCAACTTTGCAACTTCTCAAATTGACAAAAAAAACTTGGATGGAATTCAATTTTCTGCCGAAAACCTTTTGATATTAATCAATGACATTCTTGATTTTTCTAAAATTGAAGCTGGAAAACTCACATTACATAATACAGATTTTAGTCTTAAGGAACTAATCACTAACATCTCACGTGGTTTTAAAATAAAAGCAGATGAAAAAGGTTTAAAATACACAACGCTTATTGACCCTTCAGTACCTAAATTTATTATTGGAGATCAGCTTAGGCTAAATCAAATTCTAATCAACCTAATAGGTAATGCAATAAAATTTACTCAAACCGGTGAGATAACAATACAGGTAAAAACAGAAGAATCAAACACAGAAGGAATCACTATTAATTTTTCTGTTAAGGACACAGGAGTTGGTATCCCTGAAGATAAACTTAAGAATATTTTCGAAAGTTTTTATCAAGTGCACAAACCAGGGAAAAATAAGATAGAAGGAACAGGACTTGGCCTCTCAATCTCTAAACAACTTATTGAATTACAAGGAGGAATACTTAAAGCTGAAAGCAAACCAGGAGTCGGGTCCACTTTTGATTTCTCTATCACATATGCAAAAAGTAATTTTAGATCTACAGAAATAAATAAGAAACATACTATTATGTCTGAAAATAACTATGACCTATCTGGAATGAGAGTACTGGTTGTTGAAGATAACAAAATGAATCAGTTCTTTATAAAACAATTATTCTCTAATTGGCATATAGATACTCATATAGCAGATAACGGAATGATTGCATTAGAAAAACTTAAGGATTTTACTTATGACCTAATACTCATGGATATGCATATGCCTGTAATGGATGGCCCTGAGGCTACAAAAATCATAAGAAGTTCTAATGATGATAAAATAAATAAAATACCTATAATAGCTTGTTCGGCAGATGTGTTTCCAGAATCAAAAAAGAAAGCAATAGAGTCAGGAATGAATTTTTACCTTACTAAACCATTAAGTGAGCAAGCTCTTGAAGAAGTGCTATTAAGTATCCAATCAAAAAACCCACAAAACGACACCATTATTTCTAGCAATATTGATAATACCGATAAGTCAGCATCTTTAGAAGTTAAAAAACTCTGTGACCTGTCTTTTCTGAAAAAAACTTTTGATAATGATACCGAAATCATTCAGGGAGTTTTACAAATGTTCATTGATGAAACCCCCAAAGACTATCAAAAACTAAAACAGGCCATTGAAGAAAGAAACTGGGACGTGACACGAGAAATTGCTCACAAACTTAAATCTAGTTTTAAAACTATTGGCTTGAAAAATGAAACAAATATTCTACAAAAAATAGAATATTCTTCAAAAGAAAAAATAGAATTTAGTCTACTCAAAGAATACTTTCTAACATTAAATCAATCCTACCATAAAATCATTGCAGAAATCAATCAGTACATACAAGATTTATCCTCTTAAATACATAAAAAAAGAAAACATTTTTTATTGGCTATTATTATCTTTGCGTTTATGCAAAACCAGATAAAAAGTTTTCAGAATGATAAAATAAAATTTCTTAATCAACTTAAAGAAAAATCGAGAGTTCGCAAAAGAGAAAAACGTTTTATTATTGAAGGTAAACGTGAAATTACATTAGCCATACAGGGAGGATATACGATCACTCAACTTTATTATTGTTCTTCTATTATTCCTCTTACAGAAATTTCGACACTAATTACTGCTTCTCAACATCAAATTGAACTGTTTGAAATTACTTCAGAAATATATCAGAAATTAGCTTATAGAACCACAACAGAAGGAGTCTTGGCTATGGCTATTTCAAAAGATATTGATATTAATAATTTTGCACTATCATCAAAAAACTCTTTGATCCTTGTAGCCGAATCTCCTGAAAAACCTGGCAATATCGGAGCATTACTACGTACTGCAGATGCTGCTCAATTAGATGCTGTTTTCATTGCAAATCCAAAAACAGATATATACAACCCAAACATTATACGATCTAGCGTTGGATGTATATTCACCAACAAAATAGCAACCGGATCTTCTAGTGACATTATAGACTTCTTAAAAAAGCACAAAATCAACATTTATGGAGCGGCATTACAAAAATCGATAGATTATCATACCCAGGATTACACTAACCCCTCTGCTATAGTAGTTGGTACAGAAGCTACAGGATTAAGTGACATTTTTTTAGAAAGCGCAACTCAAAATATTAAAATACCAATGAGTGGCGTAATAGACTCAATGAATGTTTCGGTCGCTGCCGGAATTCTTATTTTTGAAGCAAAGCGTCAACGAGGGTTCACAGTCTAAAAGATTAAAAATAGTACTGAAAATCAATTAAAAATCATTAACTTACCATTTCCTACATATCCCAAATCTTTAAACTACTAATTGCTCTAAACCAATGACCCCCAATTCCCTTTTTTATTTATTAATAGCTATTATTATTATTGTATTTCTAATAGATTCTTTATTAGACATCCTTAATTCTAGACATTATAATAATCAGATTCCCGAAGAACTTACAGACGTTTACCCCGAGGAAGAATATCAGAAATCTATAGCATACAAAGAAGCTAATTTCAAATTTAAATTAGTTTCTTCTACTATTTCATTGTGTATAATGCTTGCATTTTTCTTTTTAGATGGATTTGCCTTAGTTGATACTATATCAAGGAGTATTTCAGATAATTCAATTATAGTTGGTCTTCTTTTTTTTGGAATTATAATGATTGGTAGTGATATTCTCTCTACTCCTGCTACTTACTATAAAATTTTTGTCATTGAAGAAAAATTCGGCTTCAATAAAACCACTACAAAAACCTTTTTTATTGATAAAATAAAAAGCATCATAATGATGATGATTGTAGGGGGAGGACTTTTGGCATTGATTATATGGTTTTATCAAATTACAGGAAACTCTTTTTGGATTTATGCCTGGACATTAGTATCTATATTTACGTTGGCAATGAATATGTTTTACGCAAAACTTATTGTTCCGATTTTTAATAAACAAACTCCTTTAGAACCTGGAGAACTAAGAAATACAATTGAAGCTTATTCTAAGAAAGTTGGTTTTCAGTTAAAAGATATTTTTGTTATTGATGGCTCTAAAAGAAGTACTAAAGCAAATGCTTACTTCTCTGGTTTTGGAAGTGAAAAAAGAATCACTCTTTATGACACATTAGTCAATGACCTAGATAATGAAGAGATTGTAGCAGTACTAGCGCATGAAGTTGGGCATTATAAAAAAAGGCATGTGATCGTTAATTTGTTTTTATCTATTGCACTTACTGGTTTAACATTATGGTTTTTATCTCTTTTTATTACAAACCCACTCTTATCTGAAGCACTTGGAGTAGAAACTCCTTCGTTTCATATTGGGCTTATAGCTTTTGGGATTTTGTATAGTCCGATTTCTGAAATAACAGGGTTAATAATGAACATGGTTTCTAGAGCTTTCGAGTATCAGGCAGATAACTATGCGAAGGAAACTTATAATAATGAAGCCTTGATTAATAGTTTGAAAAAACTTTCAAAAAACAACCTTAGTAACTTAACCCCTCACCCTGCTATGGTATTTATTCATTACTCACATCCCACTCTTTTACAAAGAATTAAAAATCTTAGGAAATAAATCCCCTACTCAAGACTTGGTGGTTACATTTCTTAATTGTATTTTTAATTATTAATGACAAAAAAATATAGTTTAATCATTAATCTCAAGGCACAATTTTGTCGGTTAATATTACTAGGGGATATCACACACGATACTTAATAGGGCTTTCTTAAAAAACTTTATGTTATGACTGAAGCTGCTATAGATAAAGAAAATAAACAGATTGCTAAGCAATACAAAGAATTGCTTCGTATTAGTTATAGAGACCTTACTAAAGAGGATAAAATACTTATACGACAGGCGTTTGATATTGCTGTTGATGCACATAAAGATCAGCGTCGTAAAAGTGGTGAGGCTTATATTTTTCACCCTATAGCAGTAGCAAAAATTGTAGCTAGTGAAATTGGATTGGATGCTACATCAATTGCAGCTGCATTACTTCATGATGTTGTAGAAGATACAGAATATACCTTGGTCGATATTGAGCAAATGTTTGGCGAAACAGTAGCTCGTATTGTAGATGGTCTTACCAAAATCTCATCTCTTAAAAAGGACAGAGACATTTCCTTACAAGCAGAGAATTTCAGAAAAATGCTTCTTACACTTAATGATGATGTAAGGGTTATTATTATTAAAATTGCCGATCGTTTACATAATATGCAAACGATGGATGCTATGAGGCCAGATAAGCAGGTAAAGATTGCGTCTGAAACTTTATATATATACGCTCCTCTTGCTCATCGAATCGGCTTATACAATATCAAAACAGAATTAGAAGATCTGGGATTAAAATATACCGAACCCGAAGTATATAAGGATATTCTAGAAAAAATTAAAGAGAGTAAGGAGGAACAAGATGAGTATATCAAAAAATTCTCTGATCAAATTAGAGAAGGCCTTGATAAAGAAGGATTAAATTATGAAATAAAAGGAAGACCAAAGTCCATTTTTTCGATTCGTAGAAAAATGGTAAAACAAAACATCGCATTTGACGAAGTATATGACAAATTCGCAATACGAATAATATACAAGTCCGATAATATAGAGAATGAAAAGTTTATTGCCTGGAAAATATATACTGTGGTAACCGATTATTACAGGCCAAACCCTATTCGATTAAGAGATTGGATTTCTCAACCCAAGTCCACTGGTTATGAAGCTTTGCATATAACAGTTATTGGCCCAGACAGCAAATGGGTTGAAGTACAAATTCGTAGTGAGCGTATGCATGAAATTGCAGAAAAAGGATACGCTGCACATTATAAGTATAAGAATACCGAAGAAAAGCAGGATCAAGGATTAGATGGGTGGCTTAATCGATTACAGGAAGCATTAGAAAATTCTGAAACAAATGCCGTAGATTTTGTAGAAGAATTTAAACTAAATCTTTATGCAAAAGAAATATTTGTCTTTACTCCAGAAGGAGATTTAAAATCATTACCAAAAGGAGCAACTGCTCTCGATTTTGGTTTTAGTGTGCATACCGAGGTTGGATTAAGAACTAGAGGAGCACGAGTGAATGGTAAATTAGTACCACTAAGCCACGAACTTAAAAGTGGTGATCAGGTAGAAATAATTACCTCGACCAAATCAAAACCTTCTTCTAGCTGGCTGGATTATGCCACTACAGCAAGAGCGAGGGCCAAAATTAAATCTGCTTTACGAGACGAGAAAAAACAAATTGCCGAAGATGGCAAAGTCGTTTTGAAACGTAAACTTCGCTCTCAGAAAATAACAATGAGCGAAAAAGTGGTTAACGAACTTGTACTTTATTTTAAACTTAAAACAAGTTTGGATCTATTCTATAGAGTAGGCATAGGGACTATTGACAATCAAAAGATCAAAGAGTTTGCTACTACTCGAAGTAATGTCTTCATGAATTTTATCAAAAATAGAATTCGAAGAGGTAATATTAAAGACGTTAATAAGGAGGAAATTACATCTAAATACGATCTACTTGTTTTCGGAAAAGATTCAGAAAAATTAGAATACAAATTATCAAATTGTTGTAATCCAATTCCTGGAGATGATGTTTTTGGTTTTATAACGGTTAATGAAGGCATAAAAGTTCATAAAAATAATTGTCCAAATTCGTTACAGTTACAAAGTAACTATGCTTATCGCATTATTCCGGCAAAATGGATTGATTCTAGCCAGGAAGAATTCAAGGCTGTAATAAGGCTTAATGGTATTGATAATATTGGAGTAGTAAATGAGGTAACTCAAATTATTTCAAACAATATGAGTCTTGCCATATACAATATGAATTTTGACACTAATGATGGAGTTTTTACAGGTAAAATAACAGTTGGTGTTAAAAATAAAAACACCTTGAAAACAGTCATGAAAAACCTTTCAAAAATAAGTGGTATTGATAAAGTGGTAAGAGAATAAAAACCTCGTATTTTTATTCTAAAAAGAATAATGAATTAAGAATTATACTATTCTATAAAGATTCTTTTTTGTGATAAGGTCAGTTCAAATCAGCTAATTTTAAAAATCCTTAAATAATCGTTTTTAAATCAGAGTCTCACTAATAAAAAATAATGTAACTTTGCGTTTTTAAACGTATGAGTACTAAAGCAACTACACAAAACGACCAGATAATCGTTAAAAATGTTTTTACCAGTTTCTTAGAAGAAAATGGTCATAGAAAAACACCCGAAAGATACGCTATACTTCAAGAGATTTACGAAAGTGATGAGCATTTTGATATAGAATCATTATACATCAAAATGAAAAATAAAAACTATAGGGTAAGCCGTGCAACACTTTATAATACTATAGAGCTTTTATTAGAATGTAAACTAGTTAGAAAACATCAGTTCGGACAAAATCAAGCTCAATACGAAAAATCATATTTCGACAGGCAACATGATCATCTAATTTTAACTGATACCGGGGATGTATTAGAATTTTGTGATCCTAGAATTCAATCTATCAAAAAAACAATCGAAGAAATTTTTGATGTAGATATTACAAATCATTCTTTGTATTTCTACGGAACTAAAAAAAACCCAACTAATAAAGATAACTAATGGCGGTAAACTTATTACTTGGTCTTCAATGGGGAGACGAAGGGAAAGGAAAAATTGTAGACGTTCTTACAAAAGATTATAATATTATTGCACGATTTCAAGGTGGGCCCAATGCTGGTCACACTTTAGAATTTGATGGAATCAAACATGTGTTGCATACTATTCCTAGTGGAATTTTTCATGATAAGGCCATTAATTTGGTTGGAAATGGTGTCGTAATAGACCCTGTGATTTTTAAAAAAGAGTTAGATAACCTTAATAAATTTAATTTAGATTATAAATCCAAATTATTGATTTCTAGAAAAGCCCATCTAATTCTTCCTACTCATAGGATTCTGGATGCTGCTTCTGAAGCTTCTAAAGGAAAGGCAAAAATAGGCTCTACTTTAAAAGGGATTGGTCCTACATATATGGACAAAACTGGTAGAAATGGTATTAGAGTTGGAGATTTAGAATTAAATGACTGGAAAGAACGTTACCGTGCTTTAGCTAATAAGCATGAAGCAATGATTGATTTTTATGATTCTAAAATAGAATACGATCTTACAGAATTAGAGAATGAATTCTTTGAAGCAGTTAAAGTTTTAAAAACACTTACTTTTATTGATAGTGAAGAATACCTTCATCAGGCTCAAAAAGAGGGAAAAACAATTCTAGCTGAAGGAGCACAAGGATCTTTATTGGATATAGATTTTGGCACATATCCTTTTGTAACTTCATCAAATACTACCGCAGCAGGAGCATGTACAGGCCTAGGTATTGCACCAAATAAGATCAAAGATGTTTTTGGTATATTCAAAGCATACACTACTCGAGTTGGTAGTGGACCATTCCCTACAGAATTATTTGATCAAGATGGAGAGACAATGGCGCAAGTTGGTCATGAATTTGGAGCTACCACAGGTAGACCAAGAAGATGTGGATGGCTAGATCTTGTAGCTCTAAAATATGCCGTACATGTAAACGGAGTAACAAAATTAATGATGATGAAAGGCGATGTACTAAGTGGGTTTAACACCTTAAAAATATGTACCGCTTATAAATACCAAGGTAAAACAATTACTCATTTACCTTACAATATAGAACCTGAAAATGTAACACCGGTCTATACTGAAATGAAAGGTTGGTCAGAAGACCTTACTGGTATGACTGATCCTTCTCAGCTTCCAAAAGAGTTAAATGAATATATTTCGTTTTTAGAAAAAGAATTAGAAACACCAATTACGATTGTTTCTGTAGGACCAGATAGAACGCAAACCATACACAGGTAAAAAATATTGTTATAAAAAAATAAGAGTGTTTGTAAAAACAAACACTCTTATTTTTTTATATATATACCCTATTAATTTCCCAAATAAATAAAAGTGTTAATTACCAGATAAGGTTGATAGCGATCAAAAGATTGATTTGTTCCTCCACTATTTAGTGTTACATTATGGTTATGATTACCTGCATTACCTGTATTTGTATTTCCTCCAGCTAATAAAATTCTTCTATTAGCATCTACCCCATTCTGTACACGTTGATTAGAAAAGAAACCAGCAAAACCATGTCTGTGATTTCCTCTGTTTGTGGTTGTACCGGTAAAATTAACATTAGGCAAATTTGCCTGGACTAACGTTGTATTTGCCTGGCCTCCTGTATCTCCTATATTTTCTCCTCCTGCAGGATGTTTTAAGACTCTATCTGTTGCATTGGGTAAATTTGTGGTAAATCCTAAACTAGTTGCAACTACCTGAGCAGTAACCGAAAGTGTTGCAGTACTACGACCATCTAAAATATACCATCCACCATGATCTGCAGTAACAACACTAAATTTCACATCTCCATCTGATGCTGATTCATTTGCAGCAACCCATTTTGTTCCATCCCAGTAATATATCTTATCATCTGTAATATTATACACTATGGATCCTTCATTAGGGGTTGCAATACCATTCATTTCGGCGGTAGTAACATTAGGCAGTCCTAATATAGAATTCCTATCTACTTGAGAATAAAAAAAATGAGATATAAAAATGAAAATTAAAAATAGTTTTGCTTTCATATAGTTACTTCTTTTATCATAAATATATAAAACCAAAAATACTTATTAGAAAATAAATCCAAAAGATATTCTTTATCAATCTATAAATATCATAACGAAGTAGTCCCTTCCTTATTAGATTTTAACTCTATCACTCTTTCTAATTTTCGAATAATTTTCTGTTTACGATAATACCGCTCAGGAAATGGGCTTATCTGCTTGAAACCATAGATATCGTCATCACCCTTACCTCCCTTACGATTACTTGCAAAATATCCTGTTTTATTTTCTTCATTAATAATAAAGGTAAAATCATCTTTGGGACTATTAATAGGGTTTCCTAAATTATAAACTTCTACCATTCCCTCTTCATTTGGAATAGCCATAAAAATATCTAAACCACCTAATCCCTTATGTCCGTCACTTGCAAAAAACAATTTTCCTTTATCACTAATATAAGGGAAAGTTTCACGCCCCGAAGTATTAATTAAACTTCCTAAATTTTTAGGAGTCCCAAAACTCTTATCTTCATTTATTTTGACTACATACAAATCTGATTTCCCATGAGTTCCTGGCATATCACTTGCGAAATACAAAAATTTCTCGTCATAAGATAACGCAGGGTGTGCTATTGAATATTCATTACTATTAAACGGTAATTCTTCTATATCTCCCCATTTTCCCTTATCATAATGTGCTCTATATATTTTTAACAAAACAACACCTTCCGTATTCGTTTTAGATTTTCTTTTAGAATAATTATTTCTAGTAAAGTATACAGTTTTTCTATCCTTGCTAAAAGTTGCAGAAGACTCATGAAACTTTGAATTAATATTTCCTTTTAATTTTTCAACACTTTTTTCTTCAGAAACGTGTGTAGTTGTATACAAGTCTAAAAAAGGTTGATTATTCCATTCATGTAATACTGTAGAAAAATTATTAGTGTTTCGTGAAGATGCAAATACCAATTCACCATTATAAAAACTAGGAGCATAATCCGAATATTTCGAATTGATCTTTAGGGTATCAACTATAAACTCCCCTGACTTATCTCTCCTTGATGAAACACCACCTAATGAGTCACATGCCTTTTCTTCTCTTGCATCATTATTTGTATATAACCAATGAGCTATATTATCTTCATTTTTATATCCTTCGGTACTCTTAATGCATTGTGCATATCTGGTTCGATATTCTGATTTTATCTTTTCTGGATACAAAGAAGACAATACTCGATACCATTGTGCTGCTTTTTCTAACTCCCCATTAAAGTAATATGAATCCCCTAATCTTTCATATAACTCTACAGATTTACCTCCTTTTCCTATAGCTTTCAAGTACATTTCCCTTGCCTCGATATAGGCATACTTTTTAAAAGCTTCATTTGCTTTTTCCAGCTGTTTTTCCTGAGAAAACACAGCGCCCCAAAAAAACAAAAAAAATAGAGCCCCTAAGTTTTTTTTCAAAACCATCTATTATCCTTTTGTTAATAGTATAACGACCTAAACTTTTCTTTTTCAAAAAAAAAAAAAAACAACAACTCTATATCTATTCTTAAAAATGAATCAGAATAAACAAATTCGTGTTTGATAAAAAATAAAAAGTTAAGATGATGCTATCCCCATAGCATTGATCGTTCCCTTGTTGTTTCCTATCGCAATTTACTGATGCTTAAGTAGATCTAGTGTTAAAAAATTCGAAAATTTCTTTTGTTTGCTTCTTTTTATCTGTATTAGTCCTTTGATCGTACAAAACTTACACATTATCCTTTTTTTATTGATGTACAACAATTCATCAATTATAGAAATCGCTTGATTTTAAGTTATTAAAGAGGTAAAACATGTTAAAATGCAACATGAGATAAGACATAAAGTTATTAATTGAAAATGACTTACTTTTTATTTTACCGTCATAGCCACAATCATTAGATACAATTTTCGTTATTTTGCATACAAATTTGAAACACTTGAAAAACAAATTCTTCTATATAATACTTGCCTTTATATTTTCGGTAGCATCATTTGCACAGGAAGGAAAACAAATCAAAGTTCAATCTGATCGTACCATAAAAGATCAAAACCGGTTTCCTGGAGCAACTATTCTGGCAAAAGTAGACAAACAGGTATATATGCAACATGAAGGGATTGAGATATGGTGTGATCAAGCTATTCATTATGGTGAAGATAAGTTTGTCAAGGCTTTGGGAAATGTAAAAATGAAACAAGGAGATACCATTATTATGACTAGTAAATATGCTGAGTATAATGGTAATACTAAATTCGCATACGCGAGTGATAATGTATTTATGGAAACTCCTTCTAATACATTGCGCACCGATACTTTATTCTTTGATCGACTTAGACAACAAGCCTATTACCGTAGTGGTGGGACAGTTCGAGACTCTTCAAATACATTGACGAGTCAAATTGGGAGGTATTTTATGGACCGAAAACAATATTCATTTAATACCACAGTAAAAATTGTAAATCCTGAAAATACAGTAGATTCGGATCGATTAGATTATTATACAGAAAATGGTCATGCATACCTGTATGGCCCTTCGACAGTTAAAGGTAAAGAAAGCACTTTATATTGCGAACGAGGGTTCTATGACACTAAAGCTAAGACTGGATATGCCATCAAAAATGCCAAAATCGATTATGATAAACGTACTGTTTTTGGAGATAGTATTTTTTATAATAGTGCGGATCAATTTGCATCAGCCACTAATAATATTAGAGTATTAGATACAGCTAATAATTCTGTAATCACCGGGCATTATGCAGAGGTTTTTAAAGAAAAAGATTCTGTCTTCATTACAAAGAGAGCACTTGCAGCCACCTTGCAGGAAAAAGATTCTATTTTCATTCACAGTGATACACTTATGATTACTGGTAAACCCGAACGAAGAATAATGAATGGTTTTTATGATGTAAGAATCTATAAGAGTAATATGAGTGGCAAAAGTGATTCTATTAATGTAGATCAAACCACAGGCTATACCAAAATGATTGGCCGACCTATTATTTGGTCACAAAGAAATCAAATGACTGGTGATACCATAAAAATTATCTCGAATACAAAGACAGAAAAATTAGATTCACTTATCGTATATCAAAATGCTTTTTTGGTTCAAGAAGACACCCTTAAAGCTGGATATAACCAGGTAAAAGGTCAAATACTTTATGGTTTATTTAAAGATAATGAACTCTATCAGGTAGATATTGATAAAAACACAGAAACTATATTTTACCAAAGAGAAAGTGAAGGTGAATTAAAACTTATTGGTATTAATAAAGTCCTCTCTAGTTCTATTAAATTATTACTAAATAATCGCGAGATAGAAGATGTCTATTATTATCAGAATATTGATGGTACATTATATCGTGAAATTGATCTACCAGAAAATGCTCGTGAACTCTCTGGTTTTAATTGGCGTGGTGATGAACGCATTAATAGTAAAGCTGATTTATTTAGAGGAGAATCTCCTCCTGAACTTATTAAAATAACAGGAATCCCATTACCAAAAGACGAAACAGATTTCTTTGATGAAGAAACGGTGAAACGTTTGGAGGATAATAAATCTGAAGGTTCTCGACTACTTGAGCAAGAACTCAAAGATGCTGAACTTAAAGAAACTAACGAACAACTAGATTCTATTCCTTTTAAAAAGAAAGTAAAAGAAGAACTTAATACCGAAAAGAAAAAAAATCAAAAAGATAGTATCAACATCGAACATTGATCTCTTTTTGTGTAAAAAATATCGGATAATCTAGTAAAAAAACAATCTTGAAACAGGATTTTTTCAAATATCAAGCCCAAACTACTCCGCATCCCTTAGCTATAGAAGTTTCACATGCTATCGGTAGTTATATTTATGATACTAATGACAAGAAGTATTTGGATTTTGTTGCTGGAGTCTCAGCATGTAGCTTAGGACACAAACATCCCAGAATTATACGTGCAATAAAGGATCAGTTAGATAAATATCTACATGTCATGGTGTATGGGGAATATATACAACAACCTGCTGTAGAACTCACTAAACTATTAGCTTCTCACCTACCCCATCCATTAGAAAAAACCTACTTAACCAACTCAGGAACAGAAGCTATTGAAGGCTCTTTAAAATTAGCCCGAAGAGTTACAGGTAGAAGCCAGATTATTGCAGCAAAACTAGCATATCATGGTAACACTATGGGATCTATGAGTGTAATGGGGTATGAAGAACGTAAACAAGCATTTAGACCATTAATTCCCGATACAGCTTTTATTACGTTTAATGATGAAAAAGATATAAAACAGATTACGCACAAAACCGCAGCAGTTATCTTAGAAACCATACAAGGAGGAGCAGGATTTATTGAGCCTAAATACGAATATTTAAAAAAGGTAAAAATGCAGTGTGAAGAAGTTGGGGCACTGCTAATTTTAGATGAGATACAACCTGGATTTGGGAGAACCGGTAAATTATTTGGTTTTCAAAATTATGATATCATTCCTGATATCCTTGTAATGGGTAAAGGAATGGGTGGTGGACTTCCGATTGGAGCCTTTACTGCTTCAACATCAATGATGAATCAATTACAGGATAACCCAAAATTAGGTCATATTACAACATTTGGAGGAAATCCTGTCATTGCAGCTGCCGCTTTGGCAACATTACAGGAAATTACCGAGAGTGACGTAATGGCAGCTACTCTGGAAAAAGAAAAACTATTCAGATCACTATTAATTCATCCATTAATCAAAGAAGTTAGAGGTCTAGGCCTTATGCTAGCTTTTATAACTCCTTCTGCAGAAATAACGAATCAAGTTATATTAAAATGCCAAGACCATGGATTAATATTATTTTGGTTACTTTTTGAACCCCTTGCAATACGTATTACACCGCCACTCACTATATCTGAAAGTGAAATCAGAGAAGGATGTCAACTCATTCTTACTGTTTTAGATCAAATACAAGACATCAAAATTTAAAAGACAATTATTGAATTTTTATTAAAAAAACCGTATCTTTAGTAGACCATCCATTATTTTCACAAATCCCTTAATACATTTCGGCTTCTATAAAAGAAAAACTCTATATCATTATCATATAATGGTACGTATTTTGTTAATTAGTTTGTTAAAAACAATTGGTTTTTGAAGTATAATCATTCAATTACATTTGTAATTTTAATACTGAGGAAATCAATAATGCGAAAATAGATTAAGTAATGGATTTATTAAATACTTTTGATTGTTGGGGAAGACAAAAAAGGTATTTACATCAATTTTATGATTTATTGAGCATCTTTAATCAACGTGTATGAGATTTAACCACGAAGAAGAAGAAAATAATTTCTCGATTACTCGATACGAGTCTATGCTGAGATCTAATGATGTTAAATTTTTTGATTCAGATGAATTTGAATCTATTATTCATCACTATCTGGAAAACGGAAAAATTGCTAAAGCAAAAAAGGCAATTTCTTTAGGCCTTTCTCAACATCCGTCATCCGTTAATCTTAAATTACTGCAAGTCGAAGTTCTCGTCTTTGAAAATCGCTTGGATAAAGCAGATAATCTTTTGGCTCAGCTACATGCTATAGAACCAGAAAACGAGGAAATCTACATCCAAAAAGCTAATATTCTTTCTAAACAAAATGATCATATAAAAGCTATAGAGTTATTAATGATGGCTCTTAGTTATACAAATGACGCAGCAGATGTGTACTCCCTTATAGGAATGGAGTATCTTTTTATGGATGATTTTGAAAATGCAAAAGTCAATTTCATGAAATGCCTTGAAGCAGATGATCAGGATTATTCTGCTTTGTACAATGTTATATATTGTTTTGATTTTCTCGAACAACATGAAGAAGCCATCGAATATTTAAATATGTT
Source organism: Aquimarina sp. Aq78 (assembly GCF_900299525.1). GTDB lineage: Bacteria > Bacteroidota > Bacteroidia > Flavobacteriales > Flavobacteriaceae > Aquimarina. The sequence continues at coordinate 20,083 of NZ_OMKA01000014.1, forward strand.
TCTAAACAAAAATCCGTACTGTGAAGTAGCCTGGCATCAGGTTGGTAAACAATATTTTGATTTAGAAGAATATGAAAAAGCACTTGCAGCTTATGATTTTGCAATTATAAGTGATGAATATTTTATTGGTGCTTATTTAGAAAAAGGAAAAGTATTAGAAAAACTCAAAAGACATAATGAAGCTATAGAAAACTACAGAATAACATTAGAACTGGATGACCCTACTTCTTTTGCTCTGTTAAGAATAGGAAAATGTTATGAAAAATTAGGTGTAGATGACCTGGCAATTCAACATTATTCTAAGACCGTACATGAAGACCCATTACTAGACAAGGGATGGATAGCCATTACCGATTTCTATATGCGTAAACGTGATTATCAAAAAGCACTGTATTATACTAACAAGGCTATAAACATTGATAGTGAGAATGTTTTATACTGGAAACGCTATGCAAAAATAAACAATAGACTTGCATTTTTTGAAGAAGCAGAACGAGGATATAGAAAAGCTATTGAACTAGGAAATTATGAACTAGAAACCTGGCTAAATCGTTCTGATATCCTTAGGTTTATTGGAGAATCAGATGCTGCAGTACAAAATTTACACCAGGCTATCGAGTTTTATCCAGATAATGCAGAAATTCAATATAGACTTGCTGGTTTATACTATGAGCTACAAGATTATCAAAAAGGTGAATATCATATAAGAAAAGCACTGGATCTTGACTATGAATACCTTATTGTTTTAGAAGAGCTTTTTGAAAAGATTTTCAACCTCACTCTTGTTAGAAACATTATTTCTGAATATAAATAATTCTAAAAAAGACTGTTTTTTTTCTAATAGGTTGCATTGCAAAAATCCATACATTTGTTTTAACTAAAAACACCAAAAACAATAAGAATGCAAAGAAATCTTAAGGATTACCTTATCATCTCTGCAAAAGGATTAGCAATGGGAGCAGCAGATGTAGTTCCTGGAGTTTCTGGGGGAACTATTGCATTTATATCTGGCATATATGAAGAATTAATTGAAACTATTAATGGTTTAGACCTTGGTTTTTTCTCAGTTTGGAAAAAAGAAGGATTTAAAACTTCCTGGAAAAAATACAACCTTTCTTTTTTAACAGCACTTTTTTTAGGTATAGTAACCAGTATTCTTTCTCTTGCAAAACTTATAAAGTGGTTGCTTCATAATGAGCCGTTATTACTTTGGGGATTTTTCTTCGGATTAGTTCTTGCCAGTATCGTTTATATTGGAAAACAAATTACTGCCTGGAAACCAAAAGTAATTATTGGTATTGTTCTGGCGGCTGTACTTTCTTATTTTATAACTATAGCAGAACCTTTGGCTTCACCAGACAGCAATTGGTATCTTATGTTTTGTGGATTTATAGCAATCATTGCTATGATACTACCAGGGGTATCCGGAGCTTTCATTCTACTTATCTTAGGAGTATACCAAACAGCCATTGATATCCTAAATCAATTACGTGATGGAGTTGTACAAATGGATTTCGATATGATGTGGCAAGCTATTTATAAAATAATAATCATGGGGATCGGTGCCGTTATAGGTTTGAAATTATTTTCTAAAGCACTTAACTGGATGTTTAAGTATCATAAAAATATGACTTTAGCTATACTTACAGGATTCATGATAGGTTCGCTAAATAAATTATGGCCTTGGAAAAAAGTAGAATCCTGGAGAACAAACTCTGAAGGAATCGAAGTCCCTTTCATAGAAAAAAGCATTCTACCAAGTCAATTTGAAGGTGATGTTAAAATGATTTGGGTTTTACTTTTTATAGCTATAGGTTTTCTATTAATTCTTATCTTAGAACGCCTTTCTGTAAAAAAACCAAACTAACCAATGCAACAGAGTACCCGAACCTTTACTGATAGACTTTTCCTTGTTATTAAAGGTCTTGCAATGGGTGCTGCAAATAAAGTCCCTGGTGTTTCTGGAGGTGTCGTTGCATTTGTTGCCGGGTTTTATGAAGAATTTATTTATTCTCTTCAAAAAATAAATTTTAAAGCATTTAAACTTTTTATCAATTTTAGATTTAAAAGTTTTTGGAGATACATAAATGGACGATTTCTCGGCCTCCTAATTTTAGGAATGTTAATTAGCTATTTTAGTGTTTCTAAAATTCTGGATTACCTTATTATTCATTTTGAATTATACGTATGGGCAGCATTTTTCGGGATGATTATAGGCTCTATTTATTATATAGTAAAAGATTTTAACGATTGGAACAGAAGAAATATCTGTCTGATCATTATAGGTATCATAGTTGGAGTTAGTATAAGTTTATTGGCTCCTGCAAAAGAAAATGACAATCTTTGGTTTGTATTTATCTGCGGCATAATCGGTGTATCAGGCATGACATTACCTGGGTTATCTGGCTCTTTTATTCTTATTTTACTAGGTAATTATGTTCTTTTACTGGTTGATTCTGTGAATGCGCTATATGACACAATAGCTGATCTAATACGCTGGGATTTTTCATTTATAGAAGATTCTCACAGAACTCGATTATTGAAGGTACTTGTTGTGTTTAGTCTTGGCTCATTAACTGGTCTAGTTACCTTATCTCATTTTTTAGGGTATGTTTTAAAACACTATAAAAATGCGACTTTTGCAGCCATTATTGGATTTATAACCGGTTCTCTAGGTGTTGTTTGGCCCTGGAAAAATAAAATTTACAAAGTTGATACTATAGGAAACACACAAATTGATGCACTAGGCAATCCAATATTGGATAATTATGATCGATATTTTCCTGATTTTACAACTATCGAAACCTATATTGGGATTTTTTATATTCTTGTAGGTATTGGTATCGTTTTATGGTTAGAATGGTATGGCCAAAAAACACTAAAAACTTCAAAATGAAAAAAGTATACGGCTTATTAGGCAGAAACATCAGTTATTCTTTTTCTAAGGGTTATTTTTCAGAAAAATTTGAAAAAGAAAATCTAGATTGTGAATATAACAACTTCGATCTTACCCAAATCAAAGATTTTATAGAAGTTACTAAAGATCCTCATGTACAAGGTTTAAATGTAACAATACCCTATAAAGAAGAAGTAATTCATTATATGGATGATTTGGACCCAATAGCCAAGGAAATTGGAGCCATAAATGTTATAAAATTTGATAAGGATCAAAAACTCAAAGGATATAATAGTGATTATTATGGTTTTACAGAATCTCTAAAACCTTTACTTAATAAAACGATAAAAAAAGCATTAATTCTTGGTACAGGAGGTGCTTCAAAAGCTATTGCTTATGCATTAAGCCATCTAAATATCGATCATACATTTGTATCTCGTAATCCTGATTTTAATGAACTAAGTTATAGTGATCTCGATGAGGATATTATACATGCATACAAACTAATAATCAACTGTACACCTCTGGGGACGCATCCAAACATTCATAATTATCCAGATATCCCTTACGAATATATTACCAAAAACCATGTTTTATACGATTTGATTTACAATCCAGATGAAACCACCTTTATGAGTAAAGGAAAAGAAAAAGGAGCTACAGTTTCTAATGGATTACAAATGCTAATACTACAAGCAGAAAAGGCCTGGGAAATCTGGAATATGTGACTTTTCACTTCATTTTGTCATAAAATTCTTACTAAAATCCTTTTTAACTAATCTTAAAACCTTTCAATAACTTTGAGTTTTTCTAATATGTTAGTATCTTAGTCAGGCTATTAAACTCAGACAAACAAAAACGCTCACACAATGTCCACACGTGATAACCTGCCTAAGGCAGATGGAAATGAAGAAAATAAGACTAAGATTTTAGATGTAAACTTAGAAACCGAAAATCCAGAAGCTGTTAAACCAGATGGTTCTGATGAAGAAACCACTGAAAATACAGAACATTCTGAAAACGAAGAATCTAAAACATTAGTTAATCCACAGATTACAGATACTATAGAAGAAGATTCTGAGTCTGAAAATAGTATTACAACTTCAGAAGAAGCATTAAATTCTGACACCGACGTAAAAGAAAATGCGCCTACTCCAGATGAAGTTACTGTAGAGAATAGTGATGATGCACCTGCTTCAGAAAATGATGTAAAGGAATCTGTAGATGAGAGCAGTGAGGCAATTACTTTACAAAAAGAAGAAGCAAAGCCCAAAACTCCTGCGGGCGAGGATCAAATTCAAGATCAAATGGACGAAGCTGTCGCTGAGCATAGTGAAGATGAGACTACCATAGAGCGCCATAATATCGAGAAGAAGGATTATCATGCCATGAATAAGGAAGAATTGATCAAAGAATTACGAGAATTGGTCAAAAATGAAAAAATTCAGGCAATAAGAGAACATGTTGAGGAAATCAAAAATGAGTTTAATGAAAAATTTAATGAAGAAGTAGAACAAAAGAAGGAAGAATTCATGGCCGATGGTGGTGATATTATAGATTTCTACTATTCTACGCCAATAAAAAAAGAATTTAATTCTGTTTATTTTGATTATAAAGAAAAACGAAATTCATATTACCAAAATCTTAAAAAAGACCTTCAGGAAAATCTAAAAAGAAGATTAGAATTAATTGATGAGTTAAAAGGATTACTTAATGTAGATGAAAATATAAATACAACATACAATCATTTTAAAAGTATCCAGGAAAGATGGCGTAATGCGGGTCCTATACCAAGGGATAAATACAATACGGTATGGAACACCTATCATCATCATACCGAGAATTTTTATGATTTTCTGCATTTAAACAGAGAATTTAGAGATCTTGATTTTAAACATAACCTTGAGCAAAAACTTAAGATTATTGAGCGTGCTACAGAATTAGCACAGGAGACGGATGTTAACAGAGCCTTCAGAGAATTACAGTTACTTCATAAAATGTGGAAAGAAGATCTGGGACCTGTTGGAAAAGAATACAGAGAACCTATCTGGGAAAAATTTAGCGCCTTAACAAAGCAAATTCATGAAAACCGCCAGAGGTACTTTAAAGATCAGGATAAAGTCTATGAACAAAATCTAGTAGTCAAAAGAGAAATCATTGCAAAAATTATTGAAGTTAGCCAGGATCATCCTAAAAACCATAGTGGTTGGCAGCAAAAAATAAAAGAAATTGAAGCATTAAGAGATCATTTTTTTAAAGCAGGAAAAGTACCTTCTAATGTAAATGAGCAGACTTGGAGTGAGTTTAAAACTGCCGTAAGAGATTTTAATCGTAATAAAAATGCATTTTATAAAGGACTCAAAAAAGATCAGTTTGATAATTTAAATAAAAAGATGGAACTGATCCAGATTGCAGAAGACAATAAGGATAGTGATGATTTTACTGCCATTACTCCACTTATGAAAAAAATTCAATCGGATTGGAAAAAGATTGGCCATGTACCTCGAAAGGATAGTGATAGAATCTGGAAAAGGTTTAAAGATGCATGTAATTCTTATTTTGATAGACTTCATGCAGAGAGAAATGAAGCTAATAAAGAAGAGCTTGTTTCTTTAGAAAAGAAGCAAGAACATATAGAGATTCTTAAAAAATTAGAGTTTTCTGGGGATACCGAAACCGATCTTAAAACTATAAAAGAAAACATTGCTACCTGGAAAACTTTAGGTAGAGTGCCATATAAAAAGAAAAATATAGAAACCGAATATAACAAAGTTCTCGATGGTTTCTTTCAGCAACTTAATTTAGGTCGCAAAGAAACAGAACTTATTAAATATGAAAACAAACTAAATACTTTATCCGGTCAGAGTGATGATCGAGCTCTTAGAAATGAACAGAGCTTTATTCGTAAAAAAATTGATGAAGTTAATGGTGAAATTCGCCAATTAGAAAACAATCTTCAGTTCTTTAAACATGCCAAAGATGACAATCCAATGGTAAGAGATGTACGAAAGAATATCGAAAAGTATAAAGAAAACTTAGATGTATGGAAAGCTAAATTAAATAAGATCAGGCAACTTTAGTCATACATACAATGGCTTTCTGTAATGTAGAAACATAGTATTCTGGAAATACAGAAACGAATACATTCGTATTACATTCCTTTAACATTTTCTTTCATTCAGTATAGAAAGAGAGCCATCAATTGCTTCAAAACGAAACAAATGATTCTACATGTGCTTTTTCCTATTCTACTGATTTAAGTTGTGATATAAAACTTTTAAAGTGTCTTATAGAAATTTATCTCGACTTTTATAGATTCATATAAAAATATCTTCCTTTTTTGGTCGAATCAAAAAGTTAAATAAATAAGTTCAAAAAATAAATTACCCGTCAACTCTTGAAGTTGACGGGTAATTTTGTTTAAAATGTTTGTTTATTTAACAAACAGTGTATTTCCAATTAATAACCTGGATTCTGTTGTCCAGCTATAGTTGGATTTGCGTTAATCTCTGCTGTTGGAATAGGGAACTGAAATCTAAAATCTCCTGCAGCTAGAGTTGGAGCTTCAGGAGGTGTTCCTGTACCATCAATAATATCTCCTGCAGTAGCATTTCTTGTTATACTCTCTCCTCTTCTTTTAAGATCAAAAAATCTATGACCTTCACAAGCTAATTCAACTCTTCTGTTAAATTGGATAGCGTCTTCAAGAGCTGTTCCTGTTTCTCCTCCTGTAAAGGAAGTAAAGCGCTCATTTCTTAACTGATCTAAAGTAGTTAATGCCTGAGCTCCCTGACCTAGTTCAAATTGAGCTTCAGCTTTGTTTAAAAGAACTTCTGCATAACGAAGTACTTTTACATCTACTCTACCATTAACCTGACCTGCTTCACCTAAAAACTTTTTGATTGCATTGTAGTCATTCCCTTGATTTGTTCCTACAAATTGTAAAATATCTCTTCTTACATCATTAGCATCTATACTATTGAAGAAATCAAAATCAAGTACATATTCTGAAATAGTTGCAGAACTAGAAGATTGACTATAAAGAACCCCTACATTATTACCATTAGATTCTGAAGTAGTATTAATAGAAAGTTCTATCACTACACCAGCATTGGTAGCATCTGTATACACATCTGGGAGTTCTGCTGCAGTTGCTAATGCAACAGAAACTGCATCAGCTGCATTTATAACTTTTTGATATTCTCCATTGTATAAATATACTCTGGATAATAATGCATTTACTCCATTTTTATTTAATCTTCCTTCTCCATTATCATCTCCAATTAATGTGCTCGCTCGCTCTAAATCTTCAATAATTTCAGCATAATTCGATGCCACAGTTTCTCTTGCAGGTTGTGCAAAAGGATCCCCTGTTTCACCATCTTCTACTTTAAGGTACACAGCACCTAAAGAACCATTAGCGTCACCACTTTGTGTTGGGATTTTACCAAAGATTCTTGCCAAGTCAAAATGTGCCCAGGCTCTTGCAGCTAATGCCTGTCCGAGGATATTATCCTTTTCAGGACCATCATTAAGGTTTTCTATTTGTCCTATTACCAAATTGGCAACATTAACTGCCTCATACGCTTCACTCCAGTATAACGGAATAGGCCCAAGAGTACTTGCTACATATCTAAGATCATGATAATCATCATTAGATCTTCTACCAGTCTGTGCCTGTATTACATTATCAGAAACTATATCTGGAATACCCTGTAAACCAGAGTTAGGGTTAGAATAATAAAGCCATAACTGTCTATAAATACCATCTACACCGTTTTGAAAAGCGGCTGGGCTATTAAAGAAAGTATTTGGATTACCTTCCGTAAAAGGTTGCGCATTATCTAATTCATCGTCGCAGGCAAAAAACCCTAACGATAGAAATAAAATAACTACTATATAAATTTTATTGTTCATCTCTCTTTTTTTTTAATTAAAATCCTACTTCAACTCCAAACGTGTAAGATCTCGTTTGTGGGTAACTAAACAAACTAAACTCTCCAGGAACAAAACCTGCATCTCCTTGTTCTCCTGATTCTGCAGAACCTATACCGATTTCTGGATCACCATTATAATCTGTTATTGTCCAAATATTTTGACCCGTAACAAAAAGTCTAAGTGATTCTAATTTTATAACGTCTAAGAATTTTCTAGGCATATTATAATCAAGAGTTAATGTTCTTAATCTAATAAAATCACCTTTTTCTAAGAATCTTGTTGTTCCTCCTTGATCCGCATTAGCTTGAAATAATGGACTAGGTAAAACATTAGTATCTCCCGGTTGTCTCCAGTAATTAAAAGCTTCTGTTCTTAGGTTTCTGTTAATGTTTCCTATTGCGATACCTTGTTGACGTTGGTTATTCAATATATAGTTTCCTCCTCGGTATACAAAATCACCTCTTAAACCAAATCCTTTATATTTTACAGAAGTATAAAACCCTCCTTCGTATTTAGCTATTGGAGATTTTCCTTCCTGGATTTTTTGGAAACTATCATTGTATGTTTCTGTAACATTTCCGTCAAGATCTACGTATTGCGGTGCTCCATTGGCAGGATTCACTCCAGCATATTCTACTAGATAGAAAGAATTGATATCTTGTCCTTCTCTAAGAATGATATTACCAAATGTTCCTGTAACGATATCCTGACTGTTGATCAGTTTATTAACTTTTGTATCCAACAGTGTAATATTTCCTCCCATAGATAAAAGGAAGTTATCTGTTCTTATTACATCAGCATTTAAAGTAATTTCAAAACCACTATTTTCTACCTCACCAATATTCTGGAAAATTGCATTATCTTCATCTCCAACAGTAAAAGAAATAGGTCTGTTAAGAAGAAGATCTTTTGAAGTCTTCTTAAAGTAATCTACAACACCACTAATTCTATTGTTAAAGAAAGCATATTCTAAACCAATATCAAGAATAGCTTGAGACTCCCACTGAATAGCTGGGTTTGGCGCTCTTAAAGGTACAGCTGTTGTCTGACCGTTATATGTATTATTAAATCCTAGTACCGGTAAAAATTGAAAATTAGGAATATTCTGGTTACCTGCTGTTCCGTATGAAGCACGAAGTCTTAAGTCATTAAAAAATGAATCATCCATAAAACTTTCTTTAGCTATATTCCAAGCTAAACTTCCACTAACAAAGGTACCATATTTATTATCTGGTCCGAATCTAGAAGATCCATCACGTCTAACCGAAGCAGAAACAATATATCTACCATCAAAATCATAATCTGCAAATACTGCCTGAGAGAATAAAATTCTTCTATCTTCTTCTGATCCAGCAGCTGTAGCTTCTGCAGCAACATCTAAATATGGAATATCTGGAGAAGGAAACCCTCTTGCTGTTGCAAATAAATCTGTTCTGATATTTTCGTTATATTCTAATAAGAAACTAGCAGATACATTGTGTAGGTCATTAAAAGTATCATTATAGCTAAATAAGTTCGATACATTATATTCAAAATCAAGGGCAAAATTTTCAGTCTGAGTTCCAGGGAAATTAGCATCTCCGATAAATCCTTGTAATACTCCTCCTGCAATTGATCTATTTGTTCTGTTAAAACGATTACTTACAAGTCCAACAGCGAAACGGTTTGAAAATTTATCTGACAGCGTAAGATCTGCAGCTACATTACCTAAAATTAAAAAGTTACGATTGTTTTCTGGCTCTGTTTGTAAAGCTAAAGCAATCGGAAAAAATGTAGTTGTTGGGTTATATACAGGATTTCCTTGAGAATCTAACAAAATACTTCCATCTGTATCTCTAGAGAAAAGTGGATCATAAGGATTATAATCATACAATCCTCTAAATGGATTCTGAACATTGTTTCTATCTCTAGGAAGATCTGTAGTACTTCTGGCAAAAGAAACATTAGCATCTATACTAAGCCAATCTTTTGCTTGATACGTAGTATTTAAACGAGCTGTAATTCGCTCGAAACCTTTAATTCTATCAATTACACCAGTATCCTTGTTATATCCAAGCGAGAAAAAATAGCTCAAACGATCACCAGCACCAGATATAGATAAAGAATTAGATTGAATTACCGATTTTCTTAAAAGTTCATCTTCCCAATTTGTATCCAAATCAATAAACGCCTGGCGTTGCTCAGGAGTAGTAGCTGTAGCACCAGGTAAACTTTGTGCAGCACCAACACCTAAAGCAGCATATTGACGCTCTATTTCTAGCTTCTGAGCTGCATTCATTAAATCAAAAGAATCCGGAATACGCTCTCCAAAACCATAAGAAGAAATAAATTTAATTTTAGCGTCTCCCTTTTTACCTCTCTTAGTAGTAATCAATACTACACCATTTGCTCCTCTAGAACCATATTTAGAAGCTGAAGCAGCATCTTTAAGTATAGATAGAGACTCTATGTCATTAGGGTTTAAGTTTCCTAATGGGTTAATATTGTTAGTTGTTGAGTTATCTGTAATAGGAACAGGAACTCCGTCTATTACATAAAGAGGAGTTGTACTAGCATTAATTGAACCAACACCACGTATTTGAACAAATGCAGTATTTCCTGGTCGTCCATTTGCAGCAGTTACCTGCACACCAGCGGCTTGACCCTGAAGAATATTATCAATACTGGTAGAAGGTACAAAATCTTGTAAATCTTGCGCACCTACTGTTGATATCGCAGAAGTCACATTTGATCTTCTAGAAACACCATATGCAGTAACGACAACTTCTTCTAATTCGGCAGCAGAAGTAGCTAACTGAATATTTATAGTAGTATTTTGACCAACTACAACGTCTTTGGTCTCAAAACCAACATAACTAAAAGAAATTACAGCACCTCTACTAGCAGAGATTGTGTAATTTCCATCAAAATCAGTTTGAGTTCCGTTATTTGTATTCTTAATAAGGACATTTACTCCCGGAAGAGGTAATCCCTTATCATCTGTAACTGTTCCCGACACGCTTTCTCCTTGCGCGAATGTAATACTACACACAAAGAAAAATAACATTAGAAACTTGTAATAATGTACTTTCATAGATAAAAAAGTTTTCAAAAAATTAATACTTAACATAGTTATTAGATATAACCATAAAAGGAAGGATTAGAATATTTTGATGGCTAACTCAAATTTACTTTCACAAAACTTGAACAAAGTTTAAATGGAAATAATACATTCATCCTCCCTATTTATGATTATAGTCCAAAGAAACATTTTACAGGCATGAAGAAAGGTAACCCCTATAAGCTTTTACCCTTAACCGAAGAAAGTTTACCCGTACGCGAGCCCCTTTACCTTTAGGATTTAACGTATTCTGATGGTGTAATTCGATTGTATTTCTTGAATGATTTATTGAAAGTCACCTTGTTATTAAAACCAACCTCATAAGCCACATCAATGATATTGATATTCTCATATTGATATTGCTTACCTTTTAAAATTTTTTTTGCTTCTTCAATTCTATACCTATTAATCAACTCAAAAAAGTTAAGATTGAAGTGTTCATTTATAATTTGAGAAGTATTATGCCTTGTAGTATTAAGTAATTCTGAAAGCTTTTGTAGACTTATATCATTTTTTCGATATATTTTATCTTGATTCAATAACTCCAATAGTTTTTCTTTTAACTCTAGTGAAAGTTGTTCTGTAAGCCCCGATTTTTTATATTTATTTAACCCTTTCTGCACTTCATCCTTAATCATTTTTAATCCACTAAATACGCTAGGTTCAACAAATGCAGTATAACTAATATATAAAATCAGCAATGCAATTGACAAGATTTGAAAATTAATAGGAAAATCATCTGTTACACGCCTTATCATCAGGATATCATAAAAGACATACGAGATTATATGTAGTGAGCATAATATAATAATATTTCTATGCCAGTGATGTTGTATTCTGGATATAACTCTATTATTCTTAACCGATTTAATATATATTCTTATCGCCAAAATCATATATATCAATAATGACAAAAGCTTAAAATCTGATATTAAGGTTATGTATGGACGTTTATCATTTAACATCATCCACAATTTCTCTTCTACAGATAAATTATATACTGGGAGCAATAAAAGGAGAAGTAGCAGTGTTGGCACCAAATGCAGTAAATCTATAGGCATAAACCTATATCTCATAATTACTCTTTTAAAATAAAAGTAAATAAGTGGCCCGTACAAAAAAGAAAACAATGTTGACAGGTATAATGAATGCGGAAAATAGAATTCATAATTTGTAGGTAATAGACTGATATTAATTATAAAAATTGAATGTTGAAATAAAAAAACACTCATTAAGAAATTAGCAATTTTGTCTGAGCGCCTTCTAAAATTTAGTACTACTGAAATAAACACGCCTACAAACCCAACGTACAAAGAAAGTAACCACCAGAAATCAAATTTCTGATGATATTTATCTACTAATCGGATATAGGAATCAGAATCATTAATTGGATCAAAATTACTATGGCTTACAAAAGAGACATCGAGGCTTATTTGTATATACTTTTCTATATATAGGCAAGCCAATTTTGCTTTTTTAGCTTTAGCATAAGAAAATGCTAATTCCTTAAATAAAGCTATTGAATCAACATTTTTTCCTTTTCGTACTTGTTGGTAGGATTCTGAGTTTAATTTATACGCTTCTAACTCATAATTATTAGTAGAAAATAAATGGCCGTACTCACTAGTGTCCTTATTTTTTATATTTATTTCTTTTTCATAACAATACATTTTTGAAGAAATAAATAAAACAAGGACAATCAGTACTAGAATTGATCTTTGTGTTTTCTGAGTTAGCCGCATAATTATTCTTAGGATAATTATGATCAATATGGTACAATATGTTTTTTAAAACCTAATTACTATATATAGTCGGATTAATCCTTTAAAAATTACATTCTAATACGAAAAAAAAACAACTTTAGGGTAATGATTATCTTCACCAATAACATCTATACTAGTAAAACTTGTTTACTTTTCTTTTTTTAAGTTATCAACTTTATTTTGAAGAACAAAAAGAAGTCATGAAATAGTCATCAAAAAAGTGTAAAAATTAAATTGCCCACCAATAGTATTGGCGGGCAATTTTACTCATAAAAAATTAAGAGTAGTATTTATATTAAAAAGTTAGTTTAATATCCTGGGTTTTGATCTAACAAATCATTTCTGTCTCTTGCTTGCTGAGGTACAGGAAAAACTAACTTATTGTCATTATATGGCAATCCGCCTATATTACGTTGTGTTCGTTTATAATCATGTAAAGCAAACCCTTCGAAACCTAGTTCTAATTCTCTTTCATTCAAAATTAAATCAATCGTTAATGCACCAAGTGCAGGAGCGGATGATCTTGCTCTTAAAGCATTTATTTCTGCCAATGGAGCTTGACCAATAGATGAGCCTTCTCTAAAGTTAGATTCGGCTCTTATTAAGCGCATTTCTGCCAATCTGATTTGCTGGGTATTAGCAAACTGTCTTACAAATTTAGAACTTAAAGTTAATCCTCCATCTGTATAGGTATAATTTCTTCTTTCATCCGCAGCAGAATCAAACTTATCTATGTAGGCCTGAGCAATAGATATATCTCCTCCTCTACCTCCTAAAGCTTCGCTTGCAAAATGTACTACATGCCAATTAGTTCCTTCTTGGGTATTAACGATAAATGAAAAAATAGTTTCTGCTGTGTTATCATCAGAATCAAATACGGCATTAAAATCAGGCATTAAACTATGTCCGCTATTTTGTATCACATCATCCGCAGCATCTCTTGCAGCGACATAGTTACCTTGTTGCAAATACACTCTTGCCAAAACTGCCTGAGCCGCATATTTATCAGCTCTATCTCCATTAGTGTCAGGCAATTTACTGTAAGCACTTGTTAAATCTTGTATAATTTGCGTATACACCTCTTCTACAGAATTTCTAGGAACTAATCGCTCAAGACTTGGAGGGTCCAAAACAATAGGAACACCAGCTTGAGTATTTCCTCCACCCGCATTATATTGCTGACCGTACAAACGTATGATATCAAAATATGCGAGCCCTCTTAAGAATAATGCTTCTCCTTCAACTCGATTTTTTTGATCCTCATCGTCGAACTTATCTAAGTTTACCATTACTGTATTAACAGCTCCGAATAACAAATAAGCATCACGCCACATTCCATTAGCACTAGTATTAACATTATCCAGTTCTTTATTAAACAGCTCTCTTAAGTTAGCAAATGTCCCATTCCATTCTATTTGATCTGTATTACCATACAAGACAGCTATATTTGCCAAATCTCCGTCATAGTTTCCGCCTCCAAAAGTGGGATCTCCACTTCTTGCAGAATCATAAGCACCAGTAAGAATAGCTTCAATATTTGCTGCTGTTGATGTCGCCACTTCAGTAGAAACACTTTGTTGTGGCTCTATATCCAGTTCATTCTCGCACGATACAGTACTGAATATCACTATTAATATTAAATATTTCAAAAATTTCATAATCTATTTTTTTTTTAAAATGTTAAATTAACACCCAGTGTATATACTTTTGACGGTGGTGCAGAATAAAAAGTACTACCCACGTTAGTATTAGTATTAGCATCATCGTTAGTTGATTCTGGATCATACCCTCTATAGTCTGTAAAAGTTAGAAGGTTTAATCCAGCCACATAGAGTCTTATCTTACTCATTCCTAGTTTATCCAATGCACTTTGTGGCAGAGAATATCCAAGTGTTATATTTCTCAATCTTATAAAATCTGCATCTTGCAAATATCTAGTACTATTAGAGTGTCCATTATTTAAAAATAATCTTGCTTGAGGTACATCTGTTATATCTCCTGGGTTTTGCCATCTATTCTCATAAATATATACATCTTGATTATCTAAACCGTTTCCAAAACCTGTTTCTTGATATTGTCCAGCACCATTAAATACCTGGGCGCCCCATTGTCCTTGAAAAGTAAAAGAAAAATCAATCGTTTTGTAATTCAGTGTACTTGTGAAACCTCCAAACAAATCCGGGTTAGGATTTCCGGCAATAATTCGTTCTGCCTGCGAAAAATCGTTAGTCCTGTCTCTATTTATTGTACCATCGGCATTTGTCGTGTTCAAAATATATTCTGCATCACCATTATCTGGATTTACACCTGCATATTCTACCATATAGAAAGAGTTGATAGCTTCTCCTTCTCGAAGAATGTTTTGACCTGTAATCAAATCATCACCATTTGGTAAACTAACAATTTCATTTTTATTTGTAGCAATATTAAAACTCGTCTCCCATGTAAGGTTATCAGTCTGAATATTTATCGTATTTAACACGAATTCAAAACCTTTATTTTCTAGATTTCCAATATTTTTAAGTATCCCCGCATTATTAGGGGCACCAGTTTCATAAGGAAGTCGCTGATTAAATATCAAATCATCTGTCTTTTTAATATAATAATCAACTTCACCAGTTATTCTATTATTTAAAAATCCAAAATCAAGTCCGAAATTTTGTTGTGCAGTTTCTTCCCATTTTAAATCAGGGTTGTCTATTTGCGTAAAAGCAATACCAGAAACACCTCCATAATTAGTACCTCCGTATAGAGCTAAAGATCCAAAATTGGCGATAGGAGTATTACCATTAACCCCCCAACTGGCTCTAAGTTTTAGATTAGATAATATACTGGAATCTTGTAAAAAGTTTTCTTCAGACACAATCCAACCTACCGAAACTGCAGGGAAAAATGCATTTCTTTGATCTTTACCAAATCGAGATGATGAATCACGACGAAGAGTAGCATTTATAAGATATCTCTTTTTATAGTCATATGATGCTCTGGCAAAATAAGCAATCTGCGCCCAATTTGTAAAAGTACCTGTACCAGCAGAAATTGTTGCTGCACTAGAAACAGATCTAAAACTATCGGTAGGAAAACCATCTCCTGTTACCGAATTAGCTCTGTTTTTTAATCGAGTATAACTCATACCTAAAACAAAATTTAGACTAGATGCTCCCCCAGATGAATAATCATATGTGAAATAATTATTAGTAGACAATATTTCTGTACCATTATCTGAAGCAAAACTCTGCCCATTTGTAGATTGAAATGGTGCTAATCTACCTGTATTTCTATCAACTGTTTGATATAAATAGTCATAACCAAACTCTGATCTCAAAGTTAATGATGGTAAGATATTTATATCTCCAAACACCTTCGATAAAATTCTTCTAATAGAAGTTTTACGAAATGAGTGTTTATCCTGCAATAAGAAATTAGCATATAAAGTTCTGGTACCTGTACCATTAGTACCATTTGGCTCACCACTTAATAGATGTGATGGTGATGTAGGTACTTGCGCAATAACTTGCAAAGGTGTAACAAATGCATTATCCCCTGCAATCCTATCAATCACAGTACTGGAGTAACTTGCATTTACACCAACCTTAAGGTTTTTACTAACATTGTGGTCAATATTAGCCCTCATGCTATAACGCTTTAGACTATTACTTCTAATAATACCTTCTGAATCATTAGTTGATCCAGATATAAAACTTACCGTTTTTTCATTTCCACCAGAAATGGATACATTAACATCATTAATGTAGCTATCTTGAAAAGCTTCTTCTTGCCAATCTGTATCAACGTTTCTCCAATCCTGATCACCTTCATATCTTGGCAATCTATTATCTACCCAATCATCGGCTGCAACCTGATCTCCAAATCTGTTGAATGCAGATTCTCGAAGTAATTCTTCATACTGGCTCGCATTTAACCAATCTCTTTTGTTTGTTGGTTTTCCAAACGCCGTAGAAAGATCAACAGAAACCTGTGATTTACCTTGTTTACCTCTTTTGGTTGTAATCAGTATAACTCCATTTGTACCTTTTGCTCCATAAATAGCTGTAGCAGATGCATCTTTTAAAATATCAATTGACGCAATATCATTTGGATTTACTGTTAATAATGGGTTCAAATTTGCACCAATCGAGGATGTATTTCTATTATTCATCTCAATCCCATCAATAACATATAATGGTTCCTGAGAAGCCGATATTGAAGAAAGACCTCTAATAATCACTTTTACACCACCTTCTAACTTACCATTAATTTGTGTGATTTGCACCCCTGGAGCCTTAGCTATTAATGCGTTTTGTACACTAGGTGTGGAAATACCTCCAATTTGACCTGACTCAATTTTTGATACATTACCAGTTAACAATCGTTTTGATTGAGTACCAAACCCAACCACAACTACTTCTTCTAGCACTCCTACTGCTTCCTTAAGCACTACATTAATTTGATTTTGCCCCGATACAGTTATCTGTTGGGTAACAAAGCCTAAATACGAATACACAAGTACTTCGCCTGTCTCGACATTAATTGTGTATTGCCCGTCAAAATCTGTTTGTGTACCTGTGGATTTACCTTGTATTAAAATGTTAACCCCAGGTAATGGCAGCCCTCCTTCTCCCTGAACTGTTCCAGAGATTTGTTGTTGGGCGCACATCATGCCCGATATTAAAAAAGCGAGCATAAATAGTTTGTAATGATGTAACCTCATAAATAGAATTTTTAAAAAGATTAAACTTAAATAGTTAGTTTTATCACAAAAGGAAGAAGAGAATCATGTGTATAATTACGCTTACGTTTTTACGAATTCTAATAAAATTTCATAAAAAAACAACATATACTTAATTTATCTATTCTTTTGTTTATGATATCATAAATATAAGGATTGTTTATTAACAATCCCTAATTTTTTAAAAATACCCTGTATACTGAAAGTGATTTAAATATTAAAATCAACCTCAGAGATCATATTTTTAGTTTAAAAAACATCTTTTTTTACAAGTAAAAAATCAATATGTAATAGAATTTGAGAAATAATAAACCATCTGATCTAAAAAATCGTACAAAATGACAGATTTTAAAAAATAAGCACCACTATTTAGCTTTCTTAGAAAATTTTCATACCAACAATAGGTCTATTATTTTCTTTTTTTGATTCCAAATAATGAGATCATTTTGTGGTATATTCTCCTGCTTTTTTAAACAAAGAGATCGATAATTAAGATAGAGAAAAGCGTACGTCTCAAAAGAAAAGAATTTATCTTTTACCTAAGATACCTGCACTATGCAACAAACCGCTTTAAATATTCTGAGGGAGTAATTTGGTTATACTTTTTAAATGATTTATTAAAAGTAACTTTGTTATTAAAGCCTACTTCATAGGCTACATCGATGATATTAAAACCTTTATATCTTTCTCCTTTTAAAATCTCTTTGGCCTCTTCTATTCGATATTTATTAATTAATTCGAAAAAATTAAGTCCAAAATGTTCATTTATAATCTGAGAAGTATTGTGTCTTGTAGTGTCTAGCAATAGTGAAACTCCATGAAGGGTAATATCATTTTGCTTATAAATTTTATCTTCTTTTAATAAATACAACAACTTCACCTTAAGCTCTAACGACAAACTGGGTGTTAGTCCAGATTTTTCGTATTTATTATTTTTATTTTTTGGTTCTCTTTCTTCTTCTTCTTCTTCCGATTTTACTATTCTTAACTTCCCAAATAGTGAAGGTTGAACAAATGCAGAATAGCTAACATATAACACCATACTTGCCAACGAAATTACCTGCACATTAAACAAAAACCCGTTACCTAAATGTAATACATTTAAAAAACCGTATATAGCATATGACAATATATATATGGCACAAAACATCATAATATTCCGTTGCCAGCTAAGTAACTTTTTAGAAAAATAAAGTCCTTTTTTAACAGTCTGAATGTGAACCCTGACCATTAAAACACCATAAACTAACAATGATATTAACTTAGAAACCGAAATTAAAGTAAGATATGGTCTTTCATAATGTATAACCATTCTAAGTTTTTCTTCTGCAGGCAATAAATAAACAGGTAATAACAAAATTATCAGAAATACGGTAGGTATTAAATGTAATAGATCCAGAGGCTTTAATCTATAGTTTTGTGACGCTCTCTTAAAATAAAAATATATAATAGGGCCGTATAATAATCCAAACGTAGAAAACATAAACAATGAATGCGGCCAATAATATTCATAATTCATAAAATATAATCCCAAATGAGTCATGAAACATGAATTCAGGAGTACAAAAATACTCATCAAGAAACTAGCTGTCTTATCCGTACCTCTTCGAAAATTTAATACAATGGCTATAAAAAAGCCTACAAAGGAAATATAAAAGCAGAAGATAGCTAACCAACCAAATTGTCTCAAATACTTATCTGCGAGTTTTTTATGAGATTCTGATGTACTTATTTGATCAAAATTACTATGACCAACAAAGGTAACATCAAGAGTAGATCCAATATATTTTTCAATAAATTTACAAGCTAATTTTGGCTGATCAATTTTAGCATAAGTGAATGCCAATTCTTTGAATATACCAGTAGAGTCTACTACTTTTTCTTTTACTGTAGCTTGATCAGTCTCTGTAGCTACTACAAAATCTGTTCTATTAGAAAATAGCAGCTTATAGGAATCCGCATCCTCATTTTTCTCACTTGTTTCAATAGAGAAACAATATCCCTTTGAAGGAATGGATAAAATAAAGATGAAAAACAAGCATGTTAATATTGTTTTTCTTTGAGTTAGCCTCACGATTGATTGATGATGAATTTAACGCCTAATTTACGATTTCTTTCTGTTAAAAAATTGTTATAGAAGGGTGTCCCGATAATATTTTACCAAAAAAACCAGTGTTTATAGGCTTTTCGAGGTAATAAAAAATATTATAAAATAAGTGAAAACCATAATAAAAAAACACAAAAACAGTATTCTGACATCTATTTATTATCAAAAAACTTAGTCATTACTATGTTTCAAAATATAAAGTAAGAAAATTTTGACAAGAATATGAGATTATATGGTTTTCAAACCGACTATACGCATTGGTTATTGTTTTTTTGCTTCTTCCCAAAAAACATCCATTTCGGCAAGTGTCATATCTCCAAGATTCTTATTATTTTCTTTTGCTTTTGACTCCAGGTACTGAAACCGTTTTATAAACTTTTTATTAGTACGCTCTAACGAATCTTCTGGGTTTACCTTAAGAAAACGGGCATAATTAATCATAGAGAAAAGAACATCTCCAAATTCTGATTCTATTTTATCCTGATCCTGCACTTCGATTTCGTGTTGTAATTCGTCAAGTTCTTCTTTAAGCTTATCAAATACCTGGTATGGTTCTTCCCAGTCAAACCCCACTCCAGCTACTTTATCCTGAATCCTACTTGCCTTTACCATTGCCGGTAAAGATTGAGGAACTCCTTCGAGAACGCTATTTTTCCCTTCTTTAAGCTTTAAGTTTTCCCAATTACGTTTTACATCTTCTTCATTGGTAACGGTAACATCTCCATATATATGAGGGTGTCTATGAATTAGTTTTTCACAAATCTCATTAGCAACATCTGCAATATCAAAAGCTCTTGTCTCACTACCGATTTTAGCATAAAAGATGATATGTAGTAATAAATCACCAAGCTCTTTTTTCACTTCTTCAAGGTTATTATCCAGAATTGCATCACCTAACTCATATGTCTCTTCTATAGTTAAATGCCTTAAAGATTGAAGCGTTTGTTTTTTGTCCCATGGACATTGCTCTCGAAGCTCATCCATGATCGTTAGCAATCTATCAAAAGCCTGAAGTTGATCTTCTCTTGAGTTCATTTATGTTTTTGTTTCAAAAGTAATGTTTTATCAAAAATTAGGTTTAGTTTTAATATATTATAATTTTACCTCTCCAAAAAACATATCCTAATGACACGAATGTCCCCAAAAAAAATTCTTTTCGCTTGTATACCTGCAGACGGGCATTTTAATCCTATGACAGCTATAGCTATTCATCTAAAAACAAAGGGATATGATGTAAGATGGTATACTGGGGAGGGGTATAAAAACACACTACATAGAATAGGGATACCATATTTACCGTTCCAAAATGCGCAGGAGCTTAAAATTGAGGAGATAGATCAAATGTATCCGGATCGAAAAATGCTAAAAGGAATCGCACATATTAAGTTCGATATTATTAACCTGTTTATTAATAGAATGAAAGGGTACTATGAAGATATCGCAGAGATACATCAAGTTTTTCCGTTTGATATTTTAGTATGTGACAACACCTTTCCTGGGTCTATTATTAAGAAAAAACTTAATGTACCAATTGCTAGTATAGGAGTGGTACCTTTAGCACTTTCTGCACCGGACCTCCCATTATACGGTATTGGCCATCAGCCTGCTACAACTTTTTTCGGCAAAAGAAAACAGAACTTTATAAAACTAATGGCCGATAAGCTTATTTTTGATGAAACAAAAGTAGTCTATAATCAATTATTACGTTCATTGGATTTACCTGAAGAAGAAAATCTAACTATTTTTGACGTAGCTCCATTACAATCGGATGTTTTTCTGCAAAATGGAATTCCTGAGATCGATTATCCAAGATATAGTCTTCCCAGAACCATAAAATATGTTGGGGCATTACAAGTACAGACTAACAATAATAACAATCAAAAGCTAAAAAAGGATTGGGGTGCTATTCTGGATACGTCAAAAAAAATCATATTAGTATCTCAGGGAACCGTAGAAAAAAATCTTGATAAGCTTATTATTCCTTCTTTAGAGGCTTTTAAAAACTCAGATTACATAGTACTGGTAGCTACTGGTTATACCGATACTAAAGGTTTACAAAAACGATATCCTCAGCAGCATTTTTATATCGAAGATTTCATAGCTTATGATGCTGTAATGCCACATATAGATGTTTTTATCATGAATGGAGGATACGGTAGTGCTTTGCTAAGTATTAAACACGGCGTACCAATGATTACTGCTGGGGTTAATGAAGGTAAAAATGAAATCTGTTCCCGAATGGATTATTCTGGGGTCGGTATTGATCTAAAAACAGAAAAACCACGAGTAGTCGCAATACAAAATGCAACTGAAAAAATATTAGGTACAGACAAATATTTAGATACTATACAGAAAATACAACAGCGTATGAATTCCTATAATACATTAGATATCTGTGAACAGCATATCGTCCACCTTATTTCAGAATAAAAAAGGTTTTTATAACGAAATATTGCTCATTTTATGATGTACAATATCAAACTCTGTGATCATATCTTCTAGTATTGTGGCTACAGGCTTAATATCATGAATTAATCCTGATACTTGTCCAATCTCTAATTCTCCTTCGGTAAGATCTCCTTCAAACATACCCCGTTTTGCTCTGGCACGCCCTAACAGTGTCTTTAACTCATCTACCGAAGGTGCAGTAGCATATAATGCTGCTACATCCTGATAAAATTTATTTTTTAGCATTCTAACCGGCGCTAGTTCTTTTAAAGTAAGCTGCGTATCGCCTTCTTTTGCTTCAACCACCATATTTTTAAAATCGATATGCGAAGATGCTTCGTCACTTGCCACAAAACGACTTCCTACCTGAACTCCATCTGCTCCCAACGCCATAACAGCATACATAGCTGCACCTGTAGCAATACCGCCTGCTGCAATTAAAGGAATATTTATCTTTTCTTTTACCATAGGAATCAACGCTAATGTGGTTGTCTCATCTCTTCCGTTATGCCCTCCTGCTTCAAACCCTTCTGCCACTACAGCATCAACACCTGCATCCTGCGCTTTTAAAGCAAATTTAAGACTACTTACTACATGTACAACCGTAATTCCTTTTTCTTTAAGATATGATGTATATGTTTTTGGGTTTCCGGCAGAAGTAAATACTATTTTCACGCCTTCCTCGATGATGATTTGTATAATCTCATCCAAGTTGGGGTATAGCATTGGAATGTTAACTCCAAAAGGCTTACTGGTTGCTTTTTTACATTTTTGAATATGATCTCTAAGCACATCCGGATACATAGACCCAGACCCTATAAGTCCTAATCCTCCTGAGTTACTTACTGCACTTGCTAACCTCCAACCACTTGCCCATATCATCCCTCCTTGAATTATAGGGTATTGAATATTAAATAGCTCTTTAATTTTATTCATACTATATAAATATGTGTAATTTAATTCTTATGAAATCACTCCTGACCCAACTAATTCATCTTCGATATACCAAGCTACAAATTGACCTTCGGTGATTGCGCTTTGATCATTTTCAAAAACAACATACACTCCAGAATCAACCATATATAGTGTAGCTTTATCTAACGGCTGCCTATACCGAATCCTCGCCATCACTTCTAGTTCTTCATCCACCGCAAGCTTAAGGTCGTCTCTTACCCAATGCAGTTCTTCTTTAGCTATAAATAAAGCTTTCCTATATAATCCAGGATGTCTTTTTCCCTGACCAGTATAAATAGTGTTTGTCTTTACATCTGTTTCTATTACAAAAAGTGGTTCTGGTGTACCACCAACAGCCAAGCCTTTACGTTGTCCTTTAGTATAATAATGTGCTCCCTGATGCTTCCCTACCACTTTACCGTCATTAATATCATAAGAGTATTTATTAGATAAAAATTCTAGTTCATCTCTTTTAGAAGCAAATTGTGGGCGTTCTCGCTGATATTTTTTTTCTGAAGGAGATATTTCAACAATATTTCCTTGTTTTGGTTGTAATTTTTGCTGAAGAAATTCTGGCAATCTTACTTTTCCAATAAAGCATAATCCTTGAGAATCTTTTTTATTTGCGGTTACTAGATCTTGCGCTTTGGCAATATCTCTAACTTCGGGTTTCAGCAATTCACCTACAGGGAAAAGCGTTTTTGCCAGTTGTTCCTGAGATAGCTGACATAGAAAATAGGATTGATCTTTATTAGGATCTTTTCCTTCCAATAATCGATGTACTTCTTTTCCATCTTTTATAACAGTATCCTTTCTACAATAATGACCTGTAGCTACATAATCCGCTCCAAGAGATAATGCTATTTTTAGGAAAACATCAAATTTGATTTCACGATTACATAATACATCCGGATTAGGTGTCCGTCCTTTTTCATATTCATTGAACATATAATCAACTATACGTTCTTTATACTCTTCACTTAGATCAACAGTCTGAAATGGAATTCCTAATTTTTCTGCCACTAGCAATGCATCATTACTATCATCTAACCAAGGGCATTCATCAGATACTGTGACCGAGTCATCATGCCAGTTTTTCATAAACAAGCCAATAACTTCATACCCCTGCTCTTTAAGTAAATATGCTGCTACACTAGAATCAACTCCTCCTGATAATCCTACGATTACTCTCTTCATCAAAAATGCTTTATTTAATCGTTTAAAATTTTATGCAAAAGTAATAAATAAAAAAAGCAATGCTAGCGCAATGCTTTATGGTTTTATCTATACCGGTATTTTATATATCAATCTTAAAATCCTCTTTTTTGAACCGGAAATAATTTTTGCTCCGAGAGTTTTCCATCTTTATAGTAGTTCCAAATACCATCTTTACGGCCTCTTTTATAACTCCCCTCGATAATCAATACTCCACTTATATCATAATACTTAGTAACTCCGTGTAATTGGTCATTTTCATAGGTAAACTCCTTTATTATCACACCTGTATCAGAATACATAATTCTCTTTCCGTTTTGTTTGCCATCGACATATGAAGCTCTCTCTGTTAACTGGCCATTTTCGAAATAAGTAAGCTGTTCTCCATTTAATTTTCCAAATTGATATTGTTCGGTCATCATGATCTTATCAGATTCATTATGGTAATATTTCCATAATCCTATACGATCTTTACCAATCATCTGACCCAGACTTATTACTTTTCCTTTTTGGGTAAAATATTTTACATTAACAGTATCATTATTTTTTGAAAACGTTTTAATTGCTGTAGGAAATTCTCCATTAATAGGTTTGTAAAATTTAAACTTCCCCATTTCTTTTCCGTGATCAAAAGTTCCTTCATAACGAAGCTGATCACTCCCTTCATATTTTTTCTGCCATTTACCATGTCGCTTACCATTAGCATCATAGGCATTATATTTTTGACCTAAAACGGAGAAACATATAAGAAAAGATAAACTACAAAATAAAAATATACTTCGCATAACTACTATTTAATTTGGGACATTATTTCAACGAACCTAATCTCCAAAAAGTATACCAATATTATAAAATCAAATTCAATAAACGAAGTTTAAAGCATAAAAAAGCTCCTAAAAAAAGGAGCTTTTCTAAAACATATAAGCAATAATGTTATTTCTTTTGCCCTTTTTGTTGTTCTGCCTGCTCCATTAATTCTTTCATTTTTTTCTGGAACTTACCTTGCTTCTTAGGCTTCTTCTTATTTTCTTGAATTTTGGCATGAATCTTATCTTCATCAATAATTACGTTTTTAATAACCAACATAATTCCGATAGTAATCAAGTTAGAAATAAAATAGTACAATGATAACCCACTTGCATAGTTATTAAAGAAAAATAACATCATTAATGGGGATAAATACATAATAAATTTCATGTTAGGCATCCCTGGTTGTTGCGTTTGCATCGTTTGCCCTGTAGTCATCATCATGTAGATAAATATAGCTACTGATGCCAGTATAGGAAACAAACTAATATGATCTCCATAAAAAGGAATCGTAAATGGCAGCTCTGCTATAGTATCATAACTAGATAAGTCATCTGCCCATAAGAAACTTTTTTGTCGTAATTGAAATGCGCTTGGAAAGAAATTAAACAAGGCATAAAAAACAGGAATCTGCATTACTGCCGGTAAACAACCACTCATAGGATTAACCCCTGCTTTACCATAAAGAGCCATTGTTTCTTGCTGTTTCTTCATTGCATTATCCTTATGCTTCTCATTAATCTCTGTAATCTCTGGACGTAAAACTTTCATTTTAGCCTGCGACAAGTACGACTTATACGTAACTGGAGATAAGATGATACGTACAATTATAGTCATTACCACAATTGCAATACCATAAGGAAGAAATCCACTTAAAAATCCAAAAAACGGAATAAACAAATACTTATTTATTATTCCGAAAATACCCCAACCCAGAGGTACTATTTCATCAAGGTTGCGATCGTAAGTATTTAAAATTCTATAATCAGTAGGACCATAATACCAATCCATTGTATAATTAAGTTCTCCTCCTTGTAATTCTAAAGGAATAGAGGCAGAAAACTCTTTGGTTACTTTTATATCTTTATCATCCAACTCACTTGAGTTAGCTATATTCTTAGAGGTAAAAGATGCTTTTTTGAACGGGGTATCTGTTAGAAGTACAGAGGTAAAGAAATGTTGCTTAAAAGCTATCCAGCTTACGTCTTGCTCTTCGTCATCCGCAAACTCTCCTTGCCCTAAATAATCATCTTTATCACCATCATATTCGTATGAAACCTCGGTATAGCGATTTTCATATGCTGCACTTTTAGCATGTCTTATCCCTTGTAGCTGCCAATCTAAGTTTACTGTTTGACCACTATTAATTACTTGTTGTAACCCTTGAGATCGAATAGTAAAATCGACCATATACTCATTTGGTTTCAATTCGTATCGATACTCCAGAAATTTAGTATTAGAAACCTTAAGTTTCATAGACAGCACTGTGTTCTCTCCATTTTTGGTTACCGAAGGTTCAAAAAATAAATCTTTTGTATTTAAAATTCTATTATCTGTGGTTCCAAAATTAATATTGAAAGAAGCATTTTTCCCATCTTTAATCAGATATACCGGAACAGAATCATAGGTTTTAAAGTTTTTTAGCAATGCTTCAGAGATATATCCTCCTCTATTATTTACCTTAAGACTTAAAACCTCATTTTCGACCTTTGTAAATTCATCTTTGGCCGAAGGTAAGCTAGCAGAGTATGAAAATGCACCCAATTGTGATTTTGCATTAGATAATGCAACAGAATCCTGAGGGTTTGCTACGATAGCTTCGCTTTCCTTTACAAAATCTGTAGTTTTTTCCTTGTCTGTTTTTTTCTCAGACTCTAGTTCTTCTTTTTTAGCTTTTTCTGCCTCAATTTCTTCAGGAGTTGGTTGATTTAGATAGAACATCCAAACGATGATTCCAAAAATAAGTGCAAATCCAATTATCGAATTAAGATCAAATTTCTTTTCTTCCATGTATTGATGTATAAAAAGCCTTTATCTGATGACTCAGAAAGGCTTTTAAAATTATATATATATTGTTATTCGTTGTCAATTATCTAGCCAATTACTATCCTTGTGACACTTTGGCACTCTTATCATTTTTTGAATATTCAACAGCTGCTCTTATAAAAGCAATAAACAAAGGGTGTGGATTTGCAACTGTACTCTTATATTCTGGATGATATTGAACCCCTACAAACCATGGATGATCAGGGATTTCTACAATTTCTACCAATCCTGTTTTTGGATTAATTCCTGTAGTCCTAAGTCCTGCTTTTTCTAATTGCTCTTTGTAATTATTGTTATACTCATATCTATGACGATGACGTTCTGCTATCATTGATTTTCCATATGCTTCTAACACTTTACTGTTTTCCATCAATTCACAATCCCAAGAACCTAATCGCATAGTACCTCCCATATCCGTAATACTCTTCTGCTCTTCCATAATATCAATTACAGGATGTGGTGTATTTTTATCTACTTCTACAGAAGAAGCTTCTTTAATTCCTAAAACATTACGAGAGTACTCAATAACTGCCATTTGCATCCCTAAACAAATTCCGAAAAACGGAAGTTTGTTTTCTCTTGCATATTGTACTGCTTTTATTTTTCCTTCTGTCCCTCGTTCTCCAAATCCAGGAGCCACTAAAATACCATCTAAATGAGCTATTTTATTTTCTATTGTATCCTTAGTAATATATTCTGAATGTATACTTACTACATTTACTTTTACTTCATTCTCTGCTCCTGCATGAATAAAAGATTCTAAAATTGATTTATAAGAATCTTGTAATTCTACATATTTACCTATAAGTCCTATAGTGACCTGGCATTTTGGGTTTTTATGTCTTTGTAAAAAATCATTCCATTTCTCCAAATTAGGTTCGTCGTCATCCTGAAGAAGTAGTTGCTTAAGTACTACTTTATCCAAGCCTTCTTCTAACATCAAATTAGGTACATCATAGATTGTTGACGCATCGATAGATTCTATTACTGCTTCTTGTCGAACATTACAGAAAAGTGCTAATTTTCTTCTTAAATCATCAGAAAGTTCATGTTCTGTTCTACATACCAGAATATCTGCTTTTATACCGCTCTCCATCAATGTTTTCACACTATGCTGAGTCGGTTTTGTCTTTAATTCCCCTGCTGCTGATAGATAGGGAATTAAGGTTAAATGAATAACCAAAGCATTAGCATCTCCTAGTTCCCATTTTAACTGACGTACAGCTTCTATATAAGGTAAAGATTCTATATCACCAACGGTTCCTCCTATTTCGGTAATTACAATATCATAATTTCCACTTTTTCCCAGAATCTGGATTCTTTCTTTAATTTCATTGGTTATATGTGGAACAACCTGAACTGTTTTTCCTAAAAATTCTCCTCGTCTTTCTTTTTGGATAACACTTTGATATATTCTTCCTGTGGTTACATTATTGGCTTGAGAGGTTGGCGTATTCAAAAAACGCTCATAATGTCCTAAATCAAGATCAGTCTCTGCTCCATCATCGGTTACATAGCATTCACCATGTTCATATGGATTTAGTGTCCCTGGATCAACATTAATATAAGGATCCAGTTTCTGAATTGTAACCCTGTATCCTCTTGCCTGTAATAATTTTGCCAGAGAAGCTGCTATAATCCCTTTTCCTAAAGAAGAAGACACGCCTCCGGTTACAAAAACATATTTGGTATTAGCCATGTAAACTAAATATTTAGTAAGATTGTATTAAAATTTTGCGCAAAAATACAAAGAAGTCATCAAATCATACATCGAAAATCAATCAATATTATTTAACTTATCCATATTCCGTCAACAACTTAAAAATCTGAAAATGAATTCACAACATATATAAAAAATAAAATCCTGCCTCACGACAGGATTTTATTATAAAAAATTATGCTCTTATTCTTCTTCTTCAGTAACTTTATCTTCTTCTACCTCTGTAAAATCTGTTAACCCTTTAGATTGTAAAATATTATACCACTGAATTACTTTTTTCATATCGCTAGTATACACTCTATCTTCATCATAATCCGGTAACACTTCGCTAAAATAGGCTTCTAATTTATCCTTAGATTCTTTGTGACTTATAGCTTTTTCACCATTTTCCTTTTCAAAGATCTTTTTAAAAATCTCACGTAAAGGAACTTCTTCTGTAAATGTATAAATTGCAATTTCGCTAAGTACACTTACATTGTGTCTTATACTTACCGATAATCTTTTTCCATCTAATAAAGATTCTGCTAAAAATCCACTTCGAGTTTGTGTTTTTAACTCATATAAACCAGGTTTACCCGAAATTGCTAATATTTTATCTAAGCTCATATATTTTTATCTATTTATGATATATTCTTTTTAAAGACCAGACCTGTAATAACGCAGATCGATAAGGAGTTTACATATAAATCATTTCAACTACTATAGAAATTCTTAAAATACGTTTATCTCTCCTCAAAGTTGGCAAATATCAGTAGTTCGTTTTAAAAAATCAAACATTTAACCAACATAAATATTTAAAAGTATAATGCAATTATCTTCCTTTTTTTAGTAATGGAAATCGCATTCTGTATTCTGAACTAATTTTTCCTTTAGAAATATTAGCTAATTTTCCTTTTATTAAACGTTTTTTAAGACTCGATAGTTTATCTGTAAACAAAACCCCTTCGATATGATCGTAT
Organism: Aquimarina sp. Aq78; assembly: GCF_900299525.1. GTDB lineage: Bacteria > Bacteroidota > Bacteroidia > Flavobacteriales > Flavobacteriaceae > Aquimarina. The sequence continues at coordinate 49,765 of NZ_OMKA01000014.1, forward strand.
TCATGCTGAATTACTCTTGCTACTAACCCGCCATAAGTCTCGGTATGTTCTACAAAATTCTCATCAAAATAATGAATCTTTATAGTTTCATTACGAAATACGTCCTCTCTTATATCAGGAATACTCAAACATCCTTCTGCAAAAGCCCACTCCTCACCTGTTTCTTCTAAAATAGTTGCATTAATAAATGTTTTTTTAAAATTCTTTAACTGATCTGCTTCTTCTTTAGATAATTCTTCATCTTCAGAAAAGGGTTCTGCATCAACGATAAATAATCTAATAGGGAGTCCAATTTGAGGAGCAGCTAATCCTACTCCATGTGCATTATACATGGTTTCAAACATATTATCCAGTAACTCTGATAATTTAGGATAATCTTTGGTTATCTCTTTTCCTTTTTTCTTCAATACCGGATCTCCGTATGCTACAATTGGAAGTATCATATTTTATTTCTTATTTCTATTATTTATCGATTATACAAATAATCTTGTAATATAATCGTTGCACTTATCTGATCTACTAATGCTTTATCTCTTCTTTTCTTTTTTGAAATACCACTAGCAATCATAGTATCAAAAGCTATTTTAGAAGTAAAGCGTTCATCAATCCTTTTTACAGGAATATCTGGAAGTAATTTATTCAATTTTTCTAAAAAAGGTAAAATTAGTTGTTCACTTTCTGAAGCTTCTCCATGCAACCTTTTCGGTTCTCCCACTATAAAAAGCTCTACCTCTTCCTTAGACACATAATCTTTTAGCCATGACAATAATTCTACAGTATCAACTGTAGTCAACCCAGAAGCGATAATTTGCAATTCATCTGTAACTGCAATTCCGCAACGTTTCCCTCCATAATCAATCGCTAAAATCCGTGCCATTCATTTTTTTTGCAAAAGTATAATATTATTACAAAACTGTCCTTATTTATTAATGGTTTCCTAAAATATCTATAATCGATACTTTTTTCAAAGGAAGCTATTATCTTTACCAAAATTTTTTATTCGATGAACCAACTAAAAGAAACCATAGAAAAAGCTTGGGAAAACAGAGAGCTTTTAAAAGAATCAAATACGCAAAGTGCAATACGTGAAGTAATTAGCTTGTTAGATTCCGGAAAACTTAGAGTAGCAGAACCTGTAGAAGGTGGCTGGCAAGTAAATGAATGGGTAAAAAAAGGAGTAGTATTATATTTCCCAATCCAAAAAATGGAAACCCTGGAAGCTGGAATTTTTGAATACCATGATAAAATTCCATTAAAAAAAGGATACGAAGCTAAAGGAATTCGTGTAGTTCCTAATGCTGTTGCGCGTCATGGAGCTTACATCTCTCCTGGTACTATTTTAATGCCTAGCTATGTAAATATAGGTGCCTATGTAGATCAAGGAACTATGGTAGATACATGGGCAACTGTAGGTAGTTGTGCCCAAATAGGAAAAAATGTTCACCTTAGTGGTGGTGTTGGGATTGGTGGTGTTCTAGAACCATTGCAAGCTGCTCCGGTCATTATAGAAGATAATGCATTTATAGGATCCAGATGTATTGTAGTCGAAGGAGTTCGAGTAGAAAAAGAAGCTGTATTAGGTGCTAATGTAGTATTAACAGCATCTACCAAGATAATTGATGTTACAGGAGATACTCCTGTAGAAAGAAAAGGAGTTGTTCCTGCTGGTTCTGTGGTAATCCCAGGAAGTTATACTAAGAAATTTGCTGCTGGAGAATTTAATGTACCTTGCGCTTTGATTATTGGAAAACGTAAAGAAAGTACTGACAAGAAAACTTCACTTAATGATGCTCTTCGTGAATATGATGTAGCCGTATAGTGTAAAACATGTAGAAAGAAACTTGAGCTTGTCTTCTCTTTTTTTAGGACAAGCTCAATTATTTTGATCAATAGTATATGAAGATTTTGGTTATTCAACAAAAGATGATTGGTGATGTGCTCACAAGCACTATTATTTGTGAAGCATTACGAAAAGAACACCCTAATGCTACTATTGATTTTTTGGTGAACTCTAACACAAAATCTGTCATCACAGAAAACCCATTTTTTGACCATATTATAGAGTTTAAAAATGAATACCAAAATGACAAAAGAGCTTTTTACACCTTTTTAAAAGAAATACGAAAGTCTAAATACGATCATGTTATCGATGTATATGGAAAATTAGAAAGTAACCTCATCACTCTATTTTCTGGTGCTTCAAAGAAAGTATCTTTCTATAAATGGTACACTCAGTTTTTTTACACAAAAACTATTAAAAGGAATCTTGTACCTATTACAAATGCCAGTATTGCTATAGAAAACAGATTACGTTTGGTTTTTCCTGAAAACAGAATCACTTCTGAGATCACAAGACCAAAAATATTTTTAACCAAAGAAGAAAAAGAAAAGGCTCGTGAGTTTTTAGAATCTAATGGAATTATTACCAAGACACCATTAATAATGATTAGTGTTTTGGGTAGTGAAATGAGAAAAACACTTCCTTTCGAGTATATGGCCAAAGTTATAGATGCAATTGTTAAGAATACAGAAGTAAATATTCTTTTCAATTACATTCCAAATCAGGAAAAAGATGCACGTACAATTTATAACCTTACCATGCCTAAAACACAGAGGCATATCCATTTTGATGTATTTGCCAAAAGTTTACGAGGATTCCTTGCAATCCTCTCTCATTGTGATGCATTAATAGGTAACGAAGGAGGTGCTGTAAATATGGCTAAAGCACTTGACATACCCACTTTTACTATTTTTTCTCCCTGGATTCTTAAAAAAGATTGGAATATGTTTGAGGATGGAGAAAGACAAACATCTGTTCATTTATCAGATTATATGCCAGAGTTATTTTCAAACCAAAGCTATAAAGAACTCAAAAAGAAATCTTTAGAACTTTACCCTCACTTTAAAACAGAATTATTCATTAATCAATTGCATAATTTTTTAAGTAAAAACTTGTAATTTGCATTTTTAAAACCAAATCATCATAGAAAAAGACATTTTACATAGAGAAAAAGTTACAGCTATAATCCCATGCTATAATGAAGAACATAATATCAAGGATGTATTAGAATCAGTTTCATTTGCTGATGAAATTATGGTCGTTGATTCTTATAGCACAGATAAAACGGTCGAAATTGCAAAAGAATATACCGATTTCATTATTCAAAGAAAATTTGATTACCCTTCATTTCAAAAAAATTGGGCTATTCCTCAGGCTACACACCAGTGGATATTATTAGTTGACGCAGATGAAAGAGTAACCCCTGAGCTTAAAAATGAAGTATTAGAAGTACTAAAAGATCCTGAAAAAGATAATTTTGTAGCATACTGGATAAAACGTATGAATCATTTTATGGGAGAAAGAATACACTATAGTGGATGGCGAAATGATAAGGTTATTCGATTATTTCATAGAGATAAATGTAAATATGATGATAGACATGTACATGAAGAAATTGTTACTCCAGGTAAAATAGGAATATTAAAAAATAAATTTTACCATAATACATACACTACTTTTGACGCTTATATCAATAAACTAAATAGATATGCTTCCTGGCAAGCAGAAGATTATGACAAAAAAACAAAACGATTAACACCATATCACTTTGTAATAAAACCACTTTGGGCGTTTTTTAAACATTACTTCATACAAAGCGGGTTTAGAGATGGTGTTCCCGGTTTAGTTATAGGTTATGTCCAGGGATATGCGGTTTTTATGCGATATGTAAAGCTTTGGTTGTTTCGACGAAATCTAAAATAACATTTAAAGATTTCTATATTTTTTCATAGAAAAAAATTCTTCTTTTTAAAAAAACAAGGCTTATCAGGTTTTTTCGAGGTTCTTCTTTATTTTAGGATCCAAAGTACATAACTGGTATAGTTTTGAACAAAAATTGTTTAAAACTGTATCAAATATGAAGAAACTACTTGTATACCTATTTTGTCTATTTTGCCTTGGGAGCTATGCTCAAGAAAAATTTTCAATAAGTGGCTATGTAAAAGACAATAATTCTGGAGAAAAACTTCTAGGAGTTAACATTATCATTAACAACACTTATGGAACTACGACAAATGACTATGGTTTTTATTCTATAAACCTACAAAAAGGTATTCACCAAATTGAAATTAGTTATTTAGGATATAAAACTATTAGTAAAGAAGTTAGTATAACAGGTAATCAAAAAATAGACTTCGACCTTACTGAAGAATTAGCAGAATTAGATGAGATTGTGATTTCCTCTAATAAAGCTCGAAAGAATATAGAGTCGACTGAAATGAGTGTGATATCCTTAAAAGGAGAAACCATCAAAAAACTACCTGCTATACTTGGTGAACCAGATGTACTTAAATCACTTCAATTATTACCAGGTGTATCCAGTGTTAACGAAGCGTCTTCCGGGTTTAATGTAAGAGGTGGATCTGTTGATCAAAACCTTATACTTCTTGACGAAGCTACTATTTATAATGCCTCTCATCTATTTGGGTTTTTCTCTGTCTTTAATTCTAGTGCTATTAAAAATGCAAAGCTATACAAAGGAGGAATCCCATCAATATATGGAGGTAGATTATCATCGGTACTCGATATTAAACAACGAGAGGGCAACACTAAAGATTTTGGTGGAGAAATAGGAGTTGGTTTAATTTCGGCAAAAGCACTTATAGAAGGGCCAATATTAAAAGGAAATAAAGAAGAAGCTTCTGGAAGTTATATGCTCGCAGGTAGAAGGTCTTATATTGATTTGTTTACTTTTCTTACCGATGATTTTAAAGATAGTTCGCTTTTTTTCTATGACCTCAACCTTAAATCGAATTACAATATTAACACTAACAATCGTTTATTTTTATCTGGATATTTTGGCAGAGATAAATTCGAACTAGATAAGTTTTTAGGAACCATATGGGGAAACACATCGGCATCCTTACGCTGGACTAGTATTCTTAACGAAAAACTCTTTTTGCAAACCTCTGCTATCTATAGCAATTACGATTATAACCTTGATAATTTGAGAACTGGATCTGAGTTTAGATGGAAATCCAGTATTACTAACTATAATTTCAAACCAAGGTTATCCTGGTTTATTAATAACAATAATACTCTTAAGACAGGTATCGATATTACGTATTATAATTTCAAACCAGGAAAAATATCTCCTTTTAAAGGCTCTACTATTAATGAGGAAGAATTTAGTCAGAAATTTGGTTTAGAAAATGGTATTTATGCCGATTTAAAACAAAAACTTTCTAACGATTTAAGTTTACAATATGGAGTACGTTGGTCAAACTTCTCGAGGTTAGGAAAGGAAGATATTCGTGAATATAATACAGGAACTCCTCTTACCTATAACCCAGAACAAGATATTTATGAAGAAAATGAAGTGACACAGATCACGAATTATAGTTCTGGGAAACGTATTAAAACATTTAATGGTTTTGAACCTAGAATTTCTATTAGATACCTATTAAACGGATCTAATTCTTTAAAACTAAGTTATAATAAAATGTATCAATATTTACATCTTATTTCTAATACTACTTCTCCTACTCCTCTAGATGTATGGTCGCCCAGTGGCCCGTATTTATCACCACAATCAGCAGATCAGCTCGCACTTGGATATTTTAAATCTTTTAAAAAAGGGAAATATGACCTCAGTCTTGAAACTTATTATAAAAAACTAAAAGATGTAACCGATTTTATTGACGGAGCAGACCTTTTATTTACTGAAGAAATAGAAACTCAGGTCGTACAAGGAAAAGGAAGAGCATATGGACTTGAAGTACAGCTTAACAAAAACGAAGGCAAGCTTACAGGATGGTTGAGTTATACCCTCGCTCGCTCTGAAAACAAAGTACTAGGCATTAACAATAATAAATACTATCCCAGCAATAGCGATCAATTACACGAACTAAACCTGGTTGGTTTCTATAAACTTAATAATAGATGGGATTTTGGGGCAAACTTCATTTTTGGCTCAGGAAGACCAGTTACTTACCCTACAGGACGATATACACAAAATGGACTAGTAGTAGCCGATTATAACAATAGAAATGGCAATCGATTACCTACATATCACAGACTAGATATTTCTGCAACATTAAATCCAAAAAAAGGTAAAAAAGGAAAATGGGTTTTCAGTATTGTTAATGTGTATAACAGACAAAATGCAGCCTCTATCTATTTCAATGAAATTGGCGAAACTAACAATGTAGAGATAGCTACGGGAATGACGCAAGCAACCAAATTATCATTCTTTGGGATCGTACCTAGTATATCATACGAATTCAAATTTTAAAAAATTATTAGCATGAAAAAAATAATCACAATAGCATTCACATTAATAACTATAATCTTTTTTTCTTCCTGCGAAACAGATGTTACCAATGATATATCTCTAGTCGAAACACCGCCTCGACTAGTAATCGACGGAGGTTTGGAACGAGATATCAAAACTCCCGTTACTACACAACAAATAAGATTACTAACCACAGCACCTTTTTTATCTAATAAAGATTTTCCTTTCGTTAGTGATGCTCAGGTTACTATATCTAATGGTACAAATTCCTGGGTTTTTGAACATACAAACAATGGATTTTATGAAAACTCAGATATAATCCTGGAAATCGGAAACACCTATACTATCACAATCTTATGGAAAGGAGAAACATACCAAGGAACCGACACACTAAAGGAAGAGGTCCCCAGATTCGATAAGTTTTATTTTGAGTTTGAAGAAGAAACTGTTTTTGCAGACGAAGGATACTTTATAAAATTTGATACAACCGACCCTATTAATGTTCAAAATTTTTACCATTACAGACTCTTCAAAAATAATGAGTTCGTCACCGTTCCCGATCCGGGGAATAGCCAAGTACTAGTCGTATCCGACGAATTTTTTGACGGCAAGCAACGTATTGGGGTTAATCCTAACGAAGATATCTTTTTTGAAATTGGAGATATTGCAACCGCTCAGCAATTATCTATATCAGAGCCCTATTTTGATTACCTTAAAGAATTATTTACCCAGACTGGTAATTTAGGAAATCCAATAGTTGGTAATCCTCCTCCAGCATCAATACGAGGAAATTTGATAAATTTAGACAATAGTAATAATCGTGCCCTTGGATATTTTTATGTAGTAGATATTGAAGAAGATACTATAATCATTACTGAAAACTAAAATATTATAAATTGAAAAGTAACAGAATTTATTTTTATTTACTCGTTATTCTTTTGTTGAATGCTCTTCACCTTATTGGTGAAATCTACGCTGATGGCTTAGAAGAAGGTATCACTGAAACCCTAATTTTGTTACCCATCAGTTTTTCTTTTACTTTATTTGTCTTTTGGTCACGTTTGTACATCAAAAAAACTATCGCAAACAAAATTATAACTGGTAAAAACAAATTACATTTTTTAAGTTTCTGGGCTATAGTTATTACACTCAAAACTTTAGTGTTAACTTTTATTCTTAAAGGATTCAGTTCTTACTTTTTTAATGATGATGAAGGACCAGAACCCTTTTTCGATTTGGCGTTTTGGGCAGTTTTACTCGCTTGCTTCTCTATAATCGTGTTTGTATATTTTATTGAGATTTTTCTTGAGTCTCAAAAAGAAAAACAAGATATTAAAGTAAAGTTAACCCAATACCAAAGTGAAAAATCAATAGCCCAATATTTAGCCTTAAAGAAACAACTAAACCCTCATTTTCTTTTTAATAGTTTCAACAGTCTTCTGGGCTTAATCAGTATTGATAGTAAAAAGGCTGAATATTTTTTACAGGAATTATCTAATATTTATAGATATAATTTAACCCAAAGTGAAGAAGTTGTAGTAACATTAAAAAAAGAACTTAAATTAATATACTCCTATATGTCCTTGCAAAAAATAAGGTTTGGAGAACATATAACTCTTGAAGATCATATCGAAGAAACAAAACTTAACTTTTTATTACCTCCAATGACTTTAGAACTGTTACTAGAGAATGCTATAAAACATAATGTCATTGAGAGTAATAAACCGTTAAAAATATCTATTATAAGCGAGGGTAATAGCATTAAAGTAATGAATAACTTTCAGCCTAAGAATCATCATTATGAAAAGTCATTAGGAATAGGTCTTAAAAATTTAATCAATCAATATAAAATGCTGCATACAGAATCTCCACATTTTAAGATAATCAATGGTAATTATATTGCTTATATTCCTCTAATAGAACCTGAATTATGATAAAAAGTATTATTATAGAAGACGAAAGTATTGCTGCAATTAGATTACAGAACTTAATTCAGGAAGTTAATAACCAAATTGTAATCACAAAAGTACTTTCTTCTGTAAACGAATCTATACAATATCTATCTACAGAAAATCCCGATTTAATTTTTTTAGACATTAACTTATCTGACGGGTATTCTTTCGAAATTTTTAAAATATTAGATATTAATATTCCTATAATATTTACAACAGCATACTCTGAATATGCTATCAAAGCTTTTGAACAAAATAGTATTGATTACCTCCTAAAACCAATTACCAAAGAAACATTACAACGTAGTATAGATAAGTTTTTTTTACTTAATAAAAATCAACTTCCAAAATACAAAGATTTGTTTTTACACAATGAACATGAATATAAAAAGAGGTTTTTAGTAAAGATGAATACCAGTTTAAAAACAATAGATATTAATCAGGTTGCATATTTTTATACAGACGAAAAACTTACCTTCATTAAACTATGGGATGGTAAGAAAATACCTGTTGATTTTTCTTTAAAAAAGCTAGAACAAGAGCTAAACCCATTAGATTATTTTAGAATAAACAGAAAATATATTGTTCATTTAAAATCTATTGGTGAAATGTATTACTCTTCTAAGTCGAGGATAAAAATAGCTTTAAAACCTGCATCACATGAAAATAATATATTTGTTGCTATTGAAAAGCTTGGGAAATTTAAAAAATGGCTCGCGCTCTAATAGTAATTCTCTATTTTGAATCTTCCCTATATTTTTTCTTCCAGAAAAATATTTTTCTTTTTAAGGCTATTTTATCATGATATTTCTTTTGAAATGCTGCAGTAAGACTCCACATATTTTGATACATCGTTGATTCATCCTCACCGGTTAACTTAGCATATTCATTCGACATAATTGCAACCATTTCCTTTTTGGGAGTTAATCTCGAGAAATTACGAATTCTGGTTTCCATATCTAAATCCCTAAACTCCATCCTATTTAGATCTACTAAATAAAAATCATACCCAGAACTTGTTTTTACGATCAAAGTGTTCCCTGGAGAATGATCTAAAAATAGAATTCCCTTTTCATGAAGATCATAAGTAAATCTTGTAAAAGCTCTTAAAATGGCTTCATGATCAGGATAATCCGGTTCATGTACCAATTCTCGATAAGTAAGATCGTAATTAAGTAATTCACTAACATAATAGCTTTTTCTAAATAAAAAGAACGTAGTGTATAAATCATACGCCAACGGGAATGGGGTTTTTATGCCCAACTCTAATAGCTTATTCGCATAATTATAAGATCTTTCTGCCTTTGACTTTCTAAAGAATCGATATACAACCTGATTTATAAAATTAGGAATCTTGAATGATTTGATGGTGTACTTTTTACCTTCAATCTCTACAATTTTTATAACATTGCGCTCTGCATCTCCCAATATATCATGATAGTCATCAAAATGCGCTATTGTTTTCTGCACTTCGGTTTTAACTGATTTATAATCTGGATGTATGATAAATTTACGTTGCATTCTTTATTCATAAAATAAGTTAGACAAAAGTAACTTTTTGATATAATTCTATACTACTCAGCAGTAATAAAAAATGTAAGGCACATTGTAGAAATACTTATTATAATATCCAAGTGTATATCAAAAATCACATTAGAGATTTGTATATTTCATTGTATTCTAATGCTGCTGATTTCCAACTAAATTTTTCTAATTGGGTTTTAATTTTTCCTTCCATTTTAAGTCTATTAGAATCAAAATAAGTGATTTTTGTTAAAAACACATCAGCCATATATTCAGGTTCTAATTCTTCCCAATAAAAACAGGCTTCTCCTCCTATTTCGGGTAAAGAAGTTTTATTATATAGAAAAATAGGTTTATTAAAGTTTAATGCTTCTACTATCGGCAATCCAAACCCTTCTCTGGAAGAAGGGAATACAAAAGCAAAACAACTGGTAAACAGCTTCACTTTTGTTTCTTCAGATACAATACCTTTCAAAAAAACTCTTTCCGTAAGGTTATTTTCTTGAATTAAATTTTCTAAATGTAAAACATAATCGCTACTACCTTTTCCTGCAAGAATAAGTTTAAATCTTTCCGGAATGTGGTTCATCATTAAGATAAGTTTCTCCAGATTTTTGTACGATCTCATTTCCGTAATACAAAAAAGATAATCATCTGTATTTTCATCAGGACTAACTAACGAGGTTTCTTTTAAAGAATTACCATTATATATTACTTTTTGTGTTTTTGACGTAGCAACATTAAAATGTCTATTCACTTCATTTTTAGTAAAGTGTGATACAAAAACAAGTACTTGAGCTCTATCTATTTTTTTTTGAATAAAATCCTTAGTTTTCTGATCTACTGTATCCTCATAAATAAAATTAATATCATGAATGGTTAAGATGTATGGAATTTTCTTATTTGAAGGTTCAATTTTACTTAGTTGGTTGGTGCAATGAAATATATAATTACGACCAAAAATACCCAACTGGCGATGAATTGAATAATAGTATTTAACAAAAATATTCTTCTGACTAAATATTGATTTATAACCGCCTTTTTGGGGGGTGTAAAAAATATAATTTATATCAGTATCAATAGATGAAAACGCTTTAGATAAATGATATGAAAATTGCCCAAAGCCTTTATTTAGATTTTTTAAGTAATGAAAATCTACAAATACTCTTTTATTTTTCACCTTTTTATAAATTTAGAATTCTGTTTATCCAATTATCCACCAGGTACTTTTGATAGATCTCATTTGGTATTTCTTCATATTCATTCTCAAAAAAAGATTTAGGAATTTGAATATTATTTTTATCTATTATCAAGATATTATTTGGATTATAAAAATCATAAGTAGCAATGGCTGCATTAGTAGTTATTAGTTTTTTGCTATTCCCTAAACTTTCAAAAACTCTAAACGATAGTCCATCCTGCCCTTCTCTATGAGTATCTAACAATACGTTAGAATGTGCTACTAACTCATTTACCTCTTTCATGTTTATCCGTTCTGTAACGTACTCTACACTACTTTTGGATTCAATTTTCTTTTTCCCGAAACTAATAATTTTATATGATACACCTAACCCATCTAATTTTAGGGCTATATCATCTATAAATTTAGATCGTTTGCTAAATGTGCTTATATTAAAAACCTCTTGTTCTATAGGCAGGTTATTTTTGTTTTCTTTAAAAATATAATTTGTCGCAAATTTAAAATTATGTTTTTTTGAATCATTGGGTTCAAAAGTATATACCTCATCAAAAAAAGGAGCTACTAATAATATCTTTGGTATTCTTTCTATATTATCATTAAAAAACGCTGTCAAATTACCGGTAAATGAGCTTATATTCTTAATAATCTGAGGAAGTAAAAAATTAGCATTAAGCATTAGGATTTTATCTTGTTTCCCAATTTCACTCAATCGCTTAAGAATCTCTTTATTTAAGTGATTCTTTTTTATATCGTATTTAAAAAAAGTTTTTCCAATAAAATTAAAAACTCGGTGAAAAACCGTAGGATACTGATACCTAAAAGTATGAAAGTTTATATGATTAACTTCATATCCCTGCTTTTTTAGACTCTTGGCAATTTCATCGTTAATCCCCAAAACATCTAGACTAATCAGTGTTATTTTCATGTTTTAAATAATAATAGAGACAAACTTACTAAAAGTAAAGAATGATATTGCTAAAAAAGTAATTTTTAAAATCAATACATTTGTCAGCGTTATATTAAAACCATCATAATGAATTATCTATTTATCATATTACTTCTTGTGTTATTAGGAATTGCATTTCCTAAATTACTCAAACTCATCAAGCATAAGTCATTATATCCTTTCATGCCTTATAAATATAATTTTAGAAGAAGACGCATCACTTTTTCTAAAACACTACAGCTTTTAAATGAACGAAATGCTAAAATACTGGTAGAGACAGGAACTTCGAGAAACGGTCTTAAAGCGACTAAAACTGATGGTGGAGCAACAATCGTTTTTGGTAAATGGGCAAAAGAAAATAGTGCAAAATTGCATTCTGTGGATATTAGTAAAGATTCTGTGCAAGGAGCTCAGGAAGCAGTACAAGAAGAAAACTTACAAGATAGTACAACAGTATATCTAGGAGATTCTCTAGACTTCTTAAAGAATTTCAACGAATCTATTGACTTTTTATATCTAGATAGTTATGATTATTCAAAGACCGATATAGATGTTCAAAAGAACAGTCAAGAACATCACTTAAAAGAATTTATTCTGGCAGAAGGCAAACTACATGATAAATCTATCGTTTTAATAGACGATTGCAGACTTCCTGGAGGTGGTAAAGGAAAAACAGTTGTAGAGTATATGCTAAAAAAAGATTGGAAAATTTTAATTAATGCTTATCAAATTTTATTAGTAAAAAAGTAGCTTTTTTATGGAGTCTAAATAAATTTATTGAACCCAAAAATATCTATACTAAATAATGTGATTTTCGTATAGATCGATATATTTGTACGGTATCAATAATTATATCCTAAAAACAAATAATTATTTCTATTCAAAACGCAATAGCAAAAATTATCATTAACTAAAAACAATACAGTAATGGATTATGACAATAAACCCGAGGGATACTACAATAATATCAGAAATGAAATGTTCGCCTTTTTTCCAGAAAATGCAAAAGTAGTATTAGATGTTGGTTGTGGAGAAGGCACTTTTGCTGCTTTTATTAAAGAAAAACACAATACAGAAACCTGGGGTATTGAATTGATGCCAGAGCATGGAAAAAAAGCCGAAAAGGTACTCGACAAAGTTTTTATTGGTGAATGTGAAAAATTTATTGATGAGCTACCCGATAATCATTTTGATGTTATCTATTTCAATGATGTATTAGAACATCTTGTAGATCCATATTGGGTGCTAGAAAAAATTAAAAGCAAACTATCAAAAGATGGTGTAATTATAAGCTCAATACCTAACATGAGATACCATAGTGCTTTAAAAAACCTAGTACTTAAAAAGAATTGGGAGTATGAAGAACATGGTATAATGGACAAAACGCACTTACGATTCTTTACTGGTAAGAGTATTGCAAATATGTATACGAGATTAGGGTATAAAATAGTACTTCATAAAGGCATTAATAAAACAAAATCTATCAAACCATTCTTCTATAATATTCCTTTTTTATTTACTGCAATGGACATGAGATATCTTCAGTATGCTACAGTTGTCAAAAAGTAAACCCTAAGAAAAGATGTGTAATCCGTATCGCTTAGATAATGCCGATATCGTATTAACATATCACACACTCTGAAATACTGAGAAAGTTTTATATACAAATTAAGAAAGGATTCCAATTATTGGAATCCTTTCTTTTTAAATAGATCTAATTTTGGTCCAAATCAAACTACCAATTAATTCGATCTCTCCATCGGTTACGTTCTACATCACCATACATCTTCTCTGTTATGGTTCCGCTTACATTAATATCCCAATGAGCACCGGCTATTGGTCCTGGAACAGTGACAGAATTAAGAAGTAGCGTTTGATGAGTAGCACAAGAGGATGAAAATACAACAGAACGATTATTAACATCACTTGGATGGGGTGAAACCGGACCATTATGATTTCTTAAAAAAGAGTTATTACTTAAATTAATTGAAATTTCTCTTCTTTCCCCAGAAAGTCTCCATCTTCTACGTTTAGGATTATATTCTAACTTTACTCGTAAGAATATTCTATAAGTATCTACCCGGAAAGGTCCTCCTGTATTTAAATGTTCTGCATAAACTTCGTGCACATATTTAAAAGCTCGAGGAGAAGTTCCTTGAACGTTACCCGAACCGCAATTCTCTACATATCTTTGTTTTCTAAATTCATATTGATTATCTACAACAACTGTTTTTGCTGCACCTATTCCTGTCTCATTACCAGGTACTCCTTTAGGATCAACTCGGGTGTAAGATACAGAACCAACTTCTTTAAGGTTTCCAAAATTAGATTTTTGAGCTGCAATTCCTTCTGCATCAAGTTCATAAAATTTACCATCCTTAAACCAAATGATTTTACCTCCTAATTCAAACTCATTATCATTATTTAAAATTCCTTGAATTGCAGGTGAAACTTCCAAATCTCTATCAAAGGAGAAAAAAGAATTCATTTCTAACTCCTCCATACCAAGTTTTGAAAATTTAGAATAAAGATCATTGAATTCATTCCAATCTTTAAAAGAAAATCTATCTGTTTTTGATTCAATAGCTGACTCGATGTTTGTCTCTTCTCCAGTAGAATTAACATCTCCCTTTTCACAAGAAATTATTACTGTCATTATGAGCAGTAAAAAAATGATTTTTTTCATAATATTAAGGTTTTAAGATTATTTTTGCACAAAATTGTTTCTGTCATGCATTCAGAATGGGTATCATGAAATTGGCCAATTCCATAAATAAATGTTATCAGCAATAAGTATGTTACCGGTAAAAACAATAATTAGAATTACTTTAACTTTTCTTACAAAAGAAGATTTAAAATAGTACCTTTTCATAATCATCATTAATTCATTACTAATGTCAGATCAAATTATAGAAACCCAAAATGCAATTAACACATTAAAAAAAGGAGGGATCATCCTCTATCCTACTGATACAATTTGGGGTATTGGCTGTGACGCGACTAATGCAGAAGCTATTGATAAGTTATATGCCTTAAAAAAGCGAGAAGAAAGCAAGTCTATGATTTGTTTGGTTAGTGATTTTAAAATGCTACAGCAATACATAGAAGAAGTTCCAGAAGTAGCCTATGATATTCTAAAATATGCTGCAAAACCCACTACTATTATCTATGACAGACCTCTGCATGTTGCAGAAAATATTATTGCAGATGATAATACATTAGGTATTAGGGTTGTGAGAGACCCTTTTTGCGGAAAACTAATTAAGAAGCTTAAACGACCTATCGTTTCGACTTCTGCTAACATTAGTGGTATGCCTGCTCCAAAAAACTTAAAAGAAATACCTGCCGCAATTTTGGAAGGCGTAGACTATGTCGTAAATTTGCCTCTACAAAAAAAAGGAGTTAAACCTTCTTCGATTATTAAAATAGGAAGCGATAGTACCGTAAAAATTATTAGGAAGTAATTGATTCATGTCAGAAATCAAAAATTATAAAGAAGCTTTACAACATCCAATTTTTGATACAATTGCCAAAGCATCAGCAAATCTAGAACTAGACAGCTATGTTATTGGTGGATTTGTAAGAGATCATATATTGCAAAGAAAAACTGCCAAAGATATTGATATTGTCGCTGTTGGTAGCGGAATAGCATTGGCAAAAGAAGTATCCAAACTTTTACCTGGTAATCCCAAAGTACAGGTTTTTAAAACCTATGGTACTGCAATGCTAAAAGCTGATGATATCGAGGTAGAATTTGTTGGAGCACGAAAAGAATCTTATTCTGAAGATAGTCGCAATCCCATTGTAGAAAATGGAAGTTTGGAAGACGATCAAAATAGACGGGATTTTACGATCAATACTCTTGCCTTACACCTATCGCCAGAAAATTTTGGCGAAATATTAGATCCTTTTAATGGTTTAGAAGATCTTAAATCAAAAATAATTCGTACTCCTCTAGATCCTGATATTACGTATTCTGATGATCCTTTGCGAATGATGAGGGCAATTCGTTTTGCTACACAACTTGATTTCAAAATTGAACCCACCTCATTAAAAGCTATTACTAAAAATAAAGATCGAATTAAAATCATTACCAAAGAGCGCATAGTAGATGAGTTACATAAAATTATTTTAAGTAATAAACCTTCAACAGGCTTTATATTACTGGAACAAACTGGTCTTTTGGATTACATACTACCAGAGCTTATTGCGCTAAAGGGTATTGATGAAGTCGAAGGACAACGACATAAAGATAATTTTTATCACACTTTAGAGGTTGTAGATAATATTGCCGAAAACACAGATAATCTCTGGTTGCGTTGGGCAGCTTTACTTCATGATATCGGTAAAGCTCCTACCAAAAAGTTTAGCAGAAAAGTAGGATGGACTTTTCATGGCCATGAATTTGTAGGTTCAAAAATGGTATTCAAACTCTTTAAGCGTCTAAAAATGCCGCTAAATGAAAAAATGAAGTTTGTTCAAAAAATGGTATTAATGAGTTCCAGGCCTATAGTAATTGCAACAGAAGTTACAGATTCTGCTGTTCGAAGACTGGTCTTTGATGCAGGAGAGTATATTGAAGAATTAATGACACTTTGTGAAGCCGATATTACAACCAAAAATCCTAAACGTTTTAAAAAATATCATAATAATTTCAAGATTGTAAGGCAAAAAATGATTGAAGTTGAAGAACGAGATCATGTTCGCAACTTTCAACCACCTGTTACAGGAGAAGAGATTATGAAAACCTTTAATATCAAGCCCTCTCGTGAAATAGGAATCATTAAAGAAGCCATTAAAGAAGCAATTCTTGAAGGTGAGATTCCTAATGAGCATGAAGCGGCTTATGAATATATGGTAAAGAAAGGTGAAGAATTGGGGTTGATTACAGAAAGTAATGAAAATTCAAAATAAGTATCGTTACACTTTCTTACTATTCAACTTTATAACTCTCAATTTTTGTCACTTTGAAACTTTGAATAAAAAATGAAAAAAGACAATAAAAAAGTAATATACTGGCTGCTTACAGGATGTTTATTGATTTTTATTATGGTTATTATTGGCGGAATTACCAGACTTACTCATTCTGGATTATCTATCTCTAATTATAAATTAATTTCGGGTACTATTCCTCCTATGAGTGAAACAGAATGGAATACTGCATTTGATCTATACAAGCAATATCCAGAGTATCAAAAGATAAATCACCAATTCACACTTGAAGATTTTAAAGATATTTATTTTTGGGAATGGTTACATCGTGTTATCGGAAGATTTATCGGTGTTGTATTTATAGTACCTTTCGTATATTTTCTAATAAGAAAACAACTTACCACACCCACAATAAAAAAATCCATAGTACTGATGTTACTAGGAGGTTTTCAGGGTTTTCTTGGTTGGTTTATGGTAAAAAGCGGACTAATTGACAGGCCCGATGTAAGTCATTATCGACTTGCAATGCACCTCACTGCTGCATTTATAACCTTTGCATATACATTTTGGGTAGCTCTAGATCTTATGTATCCAACCCAAAAAACGGTGAATCTAAAATTCAGAAACCTGATTCGATGGGCCTTGTCTATACTCATACTTCAGATTATCTATGGTGCTTTTGTCGCTGGCTTAGACGCTGGTCTATTACATAACCACTGGCCATTAATGAATGACGGAACTTTAATTCATGAATCCGTCTATATAGAACAATCACCTTTTGCTAAGAATTTTGTAGAAGGAAAGAGTGGAGTTCAGTTCATACATCGTTATCTGGCTTATATAGTTGTAGGGCTTATTGCCTTTATATGGTATAGAGGTAAAAGAATTGAAAAAAATAATATTCAATCCAATTCATTAAGTATATTAGTAATTATCGTTTGCATTCAGTTTTTACTGGGAGTATTCACACTAATTTTTAGAGTACCTATAGTATTGGGGATATTACATCAGATTGTTGCTTTTTTCTTATTAGGGGCAATGACTTTTTCATTACATCGTTTTAGTAAATAACAATGCATTTATAGTATCTTTGCATTTCCAAATTAATTAATTTAATAATGATATACCGTTTCAGAATTATCCTGGATACAGAAGAAGATGTGTTTAGAGATATTGAAATAGAACAAGATGCTACTTTAGAGCAGTTTCATAATGTGATAACCCAATCTTTTGGTTTTGACGGAACAGAAATGGCTTCTTTTTACATTAGTGATGATCAATGGAATCAAGGAGAAGAAATATCATTATTTGATATGAGTGATGGTAATCAGCCCGTTAGATTAATGAATGAAACTACTCTTATTGATGTTGCTCATGAGGCTTCTCCCAAGTTAATTTATATCTATGACTTCTTGAGTATGTGGACATTTTTGGTAGAACTTGCAGAAATTGCCGAACATGAAAACGGAAGAGAATATCCAAATGTAATGTACATTCATGGTCAAATACCTGATCAAGCGCCTGATAAAGAATTTAAAGCAGAAGAATTAGACGACTTTAATGAAGGCGAAAATAAAGATTTCATGGATCTTGATGAATATGAAGATTTGGGGTTTGATGAAAATTGGAATTAAAATTTAACTATTAATTAAAAAGATCTCAGCCTTCGCTGGGATGACATACATGTCATGATCAACTTATATAGCACTCAAATCGAATCATTATCGGTTCATCAGGTTGGAAACAAGAATAAAAATGAAAATTTATTCTTGTCAGAATCACCGTATGCCCTTAATGATGAATTAACTGCACTTCTAAAAGAGTATTTTTTTAAACCTTTTAGAGAAAAGGAAGAAAATTATTTTCAATTTGCCAATGAGGTAGATATAGAATTTAATCCTCTGTTTAAGATCGTAACCGAAATTTTTGAACATCCTTCTTCAGTTCATGAAAAATCTAAACGAATCGCTTCATTATTGTTTGAACAATCACAACATCCACATATTAAAAGTGGTGAGGTATATGTTACATATTTAGATAACGTAACTATAGATAATGAAAAAGTTGATGCTATTGGTATTTTTAAATCAGAATTAAAACATGATTTCCTTCAGTTTGAAGAAAAAGAAACTGATATTGAATTATTAATTCAACAAGGGGTAAACCTGAATAAGCTTGATAAAGGCTGTTTAATTTTTAATCATAAAAAAGAAGAAGGTTATAAAATCCTTTCTGTAGATTCTAATCGATATGATACTAAATACTGGTTAGAACATTTCTTAGGTGTAGAAGCTTTTGCTGATGAAAATTTTTACACTAAAAAATACATGAAATTCTGCCAGGATTTTGCAAAGGATGTAGTCCTTCCTGCCGAAGATAAAAAAGAAGAAGTAATGTTTATGAATCGCGCAGTAAATCACTTTGCCAAAAATGATGAGTTTGAAGAATCTGCTTTTTTAAATGATGTGATTGATAATCCTGATTTGATTCCAGAATTTAAACATTATAAGGTAGAAAAAGCACCAAAATACCAGATCGAAGACCTTACCACCTTTCCTATTGCCAATAATGCAGTAACTGCTGCTCGTAAAAAGATGAAAAATGTCATCAATCTAGATACTAATGTACAGATAAAGATGGATTTTATCAACCCAGAATCTGCAGAAAAATTTGTAGAAAAAGGATGGGACGAAGAAAAGCAAATGTATTATTATTTGGTATATTTCAATAAAGAACAAAAAACCTAAGAAAATAGAAAATTAATAGCGACCCTATTATGGATTTTATTCTGGTTGGTATTATAGCTTTATTAGGATCAGGGTTAACATTTTTTTCTGGTTTTGGATTAGGTACTTTATTGATGCCTGTGTTTGCATTATTCTTTCCAATAGATATTGCAATTGCTCTTACCGCAATAGTACATCTACTTAATAACCTATTCAAACTAACTCTTGTTGGCAGAAAAGCGAATACACAAACTGTACTACGCTTTGGTTTACCTGCTATTGTATTTGCCTTTTTTGGTGCATATACATTAGGCAAACTCACGTATATAACCCCTCTATTTAGCTATACTATTGCTGGTACCACATATCAAATTACAGTGGTAAAAATATGTATTGCTATCGTATTAATCTTTTTCTCTCTTTTTGATCTTATTCCAAAACTGAAACGATTAGAATTTGATATCAAATATTTACCATGGGGTGGTGCATTAAGTGGTTTTTTTGGAGGATTATCGGGGCATCAAGGAGCATTACGAACAGCTTTTTTGATTCGGGCAAAACTTAGCAAAGAAGCTTTTATAGCCACAGGAGTTGTTATTGCTTGCTTTATTGATATCTCGAGACTTACTATGTATGCCAAAGATCTTTTGCAATTGGGTGATCAACTTAATTATCCTATGCTTATGGTCGCCACACTAATGGCTTTTATTGGAGCCTATATAGGTAATAAATTTCTTAAAAAGATCACCATACATACAATTCAAATAGTGGTAGGAGTTTTATTAATTGTGTTTGCAATACTTCTGGGAATTGGTATTTTGTAACCTGAGTTCGACCTAAGCTAAAATGTTATAAAAAGCGTCAATTCGGTTGGTTTTTCAGAATGACCTCTCGACTACGCTCGAATTGACTTGATTTTCTTACGTCGAACTCAGGTTTGTAAATCTGATCTTAGGTCAAACAGCATAGATCTTACACTTTTTTTTGTTTCTTACTCCTATTCAGATTACACATTTAAAAAAAAGTGTAATTTTATTTTTGTTTCAATCGATGTTAATCAAATGGATTATCAAAAGTATTTGCTCCTTTCTGATAGAATAACATTTCGCCTCCTACTCTTCTATCGTCATTCCACTCATTCCAATACGAATCAAATAATATCCCTCTTTTTCTATATTTATTCCACTTATTTGAAACGTAACCAGACACCTGAGTTCGGGGTGCAAGATGTACTGTTTTAATAACTTTATTAAACAATGTCTCCTGACGTACTTCAAACTTAACCTTTCTGTCATGATCACAGTTTCCAATCTTATATCCAAATGATCTGCAATTGAGTGCTACGCTCCAATCACCATGTGTATTTGGGCCAGCTTTCCAATTTAAAGGTGTATAACTAAAGAAATACGCTCTACCAGAATTAGTTGAACTCTCTTTCCATACTCTTTTCCCTCCTGTAAGGAAGCTATTACATTGCGAGAGCACAACACCAACAGGTGAAGTACCCCGGTTTTTTAATTTTAACATCGTTGATGCTGATATTCTTATAGGACTTTTATGTTTCTCTATCATTTTTCTGGTAGAGATCAACTTTTGTACATCTTCAGATTCGGGTGAATCCATAAATGCTTTTGGTACTGCAATATGGTCTTCTGTAAGTGTTAAAAATCGCTTAAGACAACTATCGTTATCTTCAAAACCAATTATTTCATTATCTATAGAACCTCTTTCTTCGTAATAAAAATCCTCACCGTTAAATTGAAATGTCACTGTATTGTTATTAGGCAGCTGCAATGTTGCCAAAGTTTTCCATACGAATTCTTCAGTTTCTGGCTCATATCCGATCTCATCTTGATTTGTACAACCCAATAAGAATAAACATACACCTAGGGGTAAGATGTTTTTGATCAATAATTTTCTCATAGTTTTACCATTGGTAAGATTTAAAATGTTTGACAACATGGTTTAATTTTTAAAATTAAAATCTCCTAAACTTTTATAGACACTCAGGGATATGTCTTTATGGTTTTGCTATTTGTTTTAAAGTAACATCTAGCTTTCTAATATTTGTCAAACCTAGGGAGCTATCGATATTATAGTGTCCTGATTCTTTGAATTTTCAAGAAATAAGGACAGTTTTATGAAATTTTATAAGGCTCTATTAGAGTGAGGCTACCACAGTTATTTATATCGAAAATCTACTAACTTCTCCCAACTCTATAAATTCATTAATCTCTTGCAATTACAAACTACATTTATGTATATTTGTATTTGAATTCCTACCCTATTACAAAATCAATATTTATTTAATTTTTTAAACCATGAAGAAAAGTATATTTCTATCAGTCTCTTTTGTATTGGTATCATTAATCAGTACTGCTCAAAACAACACTTTTCCAACTACTGGTAATGTAGGAATAGGTGTCACAAGCCCAACCTCTCCTTTACAAATCAGCTCATCAAATAATGATATTATTAAATTAAAAACTTCTGATAATGAGTGGTTATACACTACATGGCTTGACAATACCAATACTCGTAGAACATGGATGGGGTTAAATTCAGATCTTTCCTCTTTTAACATTAAAGTTGAAAACGGAACTAATAAAATACTTTTTAATGGCGGTAATGTAGGTATAGGAACAACCACTCCAACAGCCAAACTGCATATTAAGGATCCAGAAGGTGGTGCAGCTTTTAATATTGAACGAGGAGGGAAAATTTGGAATTTTTCTATTCAACATACAGGAAATAACCTCTTTTTAAATAACTCTGATACTCCAAATACATTTTTCACTTTTACTAAAGATGGAAAATTCGGTATAGGAACAACAACTCCAGATTCAAAACTTGCAGTAAATGGCAAAATACACGCCAAAGAAGTAAAAGTTGATCTAACCGGTTGGCCAGATTATGTATTCGAAAATGATTATAGCTTACCTTCTTTACAAGAAGTAGAACATCATATCGTAGAAGAAGGACATTTACCTAATATTCCATCGGCTTCTGAAGTAGAGAAAAATGGTATTCAACTTGGAGAAATGAATGCAAAATTACTTCAAAAAATAGAGGAGCTTACGTTGTATATGATTGCACAAAACAAAAAGACTGAGCAGTTACAGAAAGAAATAGAGTTACTTAAGAAGAAAATGAAATAAGTCGGATGTTCGAAGTCTGGTGTCAGAGGTTGTCCGTCCCTGACACCAGACTTCAGACCTCGGGCTTCTAACATAGCTTATCACTCTAGTAATCGTCTCATATTCACATTCTCATAATTACGTCGTACAAAATCCATTGCCGTTTTAAGAACTTCGCCCATAGATTTGCTACGGCGAAATTTTAAATCCAAAGTAAAATTATACAGATGCTCTCTAAGTTCTTTCAAGTTTTCTTCGGTAGAGATATGATCTGCACACATACATTCGACCAAATTTTCATAACGAGATCTCGATGTTAATACTCGTTTTGCCAGAATAGAACGCTCTTCTTTTTTATATTGTTCGATAGAACTGGGCTGTAACCTGTTCATTACAATATCTACCATATCGAAATTCTCTTTAAAAAACTGAGGTTGATATACCTTTAATTTACCTTCATAACACTGCTGATCAAAATCAATAGCCCTGATCTTATATTCTACATGGTCAAAATCATGAATCGGTATAATCACATAATTATAAGATCGCATATCTCCCAACAATCGCATTTGACAACGCTCATTAAACTTCACAAATTCCTTAGCTATCTGCGACTTGGCCTGATCACTTAAATCGGGCAAAAAATCTTTAATAAATACATCACCAGGAATTCCTGCAATATGCTCCTCTATCAATGTATTTTTATACACCAAAAAGTTAATTCTATTTGGCGAAAACATATGCTCTAACTCTAGCCCATAAATACGTGAAGCATCTGCCTTTTTTACATAGATATAAGTGTAGTTATCATTTAAGATATTTCTTACTCTTATTCTAAAAGGCTTTGAATTCCCAAAAGTACAATAGTCTATAGCATCAATATTAAGAAACTCAATTGCATCCTCATTACCATCAGAATGCAGAATTGTATATACTTTTTTAAGACTGGATTCTATTTCTGGTCGCTCATGTTCTTCATAATACACTCGTACCCATAGCGTATCTTCATCTTTACTGTCATAAACAACTATAGAACCCGAAAACCTAAGTAAATCATCATAAAATACTGGAATCTTGATTTTACGATTACATTCTTTTAGATACATATCCAGTTTGTCATTGATTGGATACGTAGGTTTTTTCTTCGACATTAATTTTTCATCCATAATCTTCTATCATTTCGATTAGCAAGTTACAAATAACAATCATGAAATAAGCCATCACTTTATGTTGATACCAAAACAATAGAAAATTGAGTATCAGCACATAATAATCTAACCTCTAAAACAATAATTATAAGCAAATGAAACACTAAAACTATCAACTTTCTTGTAACAAAATCCTATACTTGTCGTCTTGTTTTATATAACCACCAAAAACAATTGCAATTGGAAAATATTCTCACCTTAAACAATCTCACAAAAAAGTTTGGAGCACTAACAGCTGTCAAAGACCTCTCTTTTACTATAAAAAAGGGAAATGTGTATGGCATTCTTGGTCCTAACGGAAGTGGTAAATCTACCACTTTGGGTATCGTACTTAATGTTGTAAACAGTACTTCTGGTGGGTTTACTTGGTTTGATGGTAATACATCAACTCACAATGCACTAAAAAAAGTTGGAGCAATTATAGAACGTCCTAACTTTTATCCATATATGACTGCAGCACAAAACCTTAAATTGGTATGCCAAATTAAAGGAGTTGACAGTAATAAAATTGAAGAAAAACTTGAAGTCGTAGGATTATTAGATCGAAAAGATAGTAAGTTCAGAACTTTCTCTCTGGGGATGAAACAACGATTAGCTATTGCTTCTGCCTTGCTTAATGATCCCGAAATATTAATCCTTGATGAACCTACTAATGGGTTAGATCCACAAGGGATACATCAAATCCGTGAAATCATCAAAAAAATAGCCTCCCGAGGGACCACTATTCTTTTGGCATCTCACCTACTCGATGAAGTAGAAAAGGTATGTAGCCATGTAGTGATTATAAGAAAAGGCGTAAAACTGTATTCTGGACCTGTAGATGAAATGAATACTAGTTATGGGTTTTTCGAACTTAAAAGTGATCAAAAATCTGCATTAACAGAGTGGTTATCTAAGCATAATGATTTTAAAAATTTCAAAGAAGAAGATGGCAAAATAATTGCGTTTTTAACGAATGAGCTAGACGCAGAAAGTCTTAACAGGCAACTATTTAAAGAAGGAATAGTTCTTACACACCTTGTGAAACGAAAAGAAAGTCTCGAAGAACAATTCTTACAATTAACCAACAATTTAAACTAAAGCTATGTTACGACTACTCAATATAGAATTTCAAAAATTAAAATATAATAAAGCGGCAAAAGTAATTACTATAACTTACTTTATACTTATAGCCTTTATCGCTTTAATCGCATCCATAGAATTTAATTTTGCCGGTGTAAAATTTAGAATAGCTGACCAGGGAATTTTCAATTTCCCATATATATGGCATTTTAATACTTATATAGCTGCGTGGTCCAAGTTATTTTTGGCTATTGTTATTGTTTCTATGATGGCCAATGAATACAGTCATAGGACTTTAAAACAAAACCTAATCGATGGACTAAGCAAAAAAGAGTTTATAAGTTCTAAATTTTTAACCGTTGGTGTTTTTGCCTTGATCTCTACTCTATTTTTATTCGTAGTATCTATGATTCTGGGATTAAGCTTTTCGGACTATAATGAATTTTCTATTATATTCTCTGATCTGGAATATGTTCTGGCTTATTTCATAAAACTAATTGGTTTTTTTGCCTTTTGTATGTTCCTGGGAATTTTTGTGAAACGTTCTGCCTTTGCCCTTGGGTTTCTATTCATCTGGTGGGTTGTAGAAAACATTATATTCGCATTGCTGAAGTTTAAACTATTTAAAGGAACCGAAATCGCAGATAACATCGTGCAATTTTTCCCTTTAGAATCCATGGCAACCTTGATAAATGAACCTTTCACACGTTTAAATTTTATCCAATCGGCTGCTAATCAATTAGGAGAAACTTTTCAAAGAGATTATACTGTACATTGGTATGAAATCTTAATCGTACTGGTTTGGACAGTCGTTTTTATATATCTATCTTATTACTTGCTTAAAAAGAGAGATTTATAATATATTTGGGCTTCAGAGCTCAATTATGCGATACATTTATGTAGTCTTTTTTGCTTTATTCCTTTACTATCCATTAATGTATAGTCAAGGAGAAGCTAATAGCTGGTATTTTGGTCAAAATGCAGGAATAAGTTTTAATACAACTCCTCCTACAGCACTTACTAATGGTAGAGTAAATACATTAGAAGGATGTACCACAATATCTGATGCAACAGGAAATTTATTATTTTATACTGATGGAATTACCGTTTGGGACCGGCTTCATAATATTATGCAAAATGGTACCGGGCTAAAAGGTGATCCTTCTAGCACCTCATCTGCATTAATTGTTCCTCAACCAAACACTCCAAATCTATATATAGTTTTTACTGTGGACGAGCCTCATCATGATAATGCTGATAATGATCCCGCAACTTTTGATGGAGATGGTATAAACGATGGGTTTATGTATTCTATTGTAGATATGTCTTTGAATGGAGGAAACGGAGCTGTAGTGACAGGACAAAAAAACATACCTCTAATTACTTACAATACGTCAAACGGCTTAGAAAGTCGATATAAGTGTTCAGAAAAAATTACAGCTGTAAAAAGCAATGATTGTGATTCATTTTGGGTAATTACACATTTTGTAGACTCGTTCTATGCTTTCAAAGTTGACCAAACCGGAGTTAACACAACACCTGTTACTTCTCGTATTGGAGTCACTGTTCCTATTTCTGGGTATCGACGTAATGCTTTAGGGTATATTAAAGCTTCTCCAGAAGGTGATAGACTAGCTGTAGCACATTTTGGTTTTGCAACAGTCACAGCAGGTAATGGACCAGGAAAAGTTTTACTTTATAATTTTGATAACACTACAGGAACTATTAGTAATGAAATCGAGCTAAGCAATAGTAATTCTCCTTACGGAATAGAGTTTTCTCAAACCGGTCAAAGACTATATGCCACTTTCGATATTGGAGATGCAGGAAACGGACAAAGTTTTTTAATGCAATACGACGTGTCATTACCAGATAATCAAATTGCAGCAAGTGGCACAAGAATTCTTAATCAAAATAATCAAAGTACTTTTTCTTTTAGTGCCGGAGCTATACAGCTCGGTCCTGATGGTAAGATTTATCGATCGTTATATGATTTTAATTCCCAGAGAGGTGATTACCTTGGCGTAATCCAAAATCCCGAAGCAGCTGCAGCCAGTATAATTTATAATGAGCAAGGCATACTTGTTAATACAGATGGTTCTAGAAGTGCTCTTCTTGGACTTCCTCCTTTTATTCAATCTATTTTTGCACAAAATATTGACATCATCAATAACGGGGATCCCAATAATGTCAATCTTGCTTTATGTGAAGGAGGCACATACCGATTGTCTTATCAAAATATGCCAGGTGCTAGCTATACCTGGTTTGTAGATAATCTTCAGATTGCAAATGCTGTTCATTTTTTAGATATTACAACAGCAGCCAACTACAGGTTAGAAGTTGATCCTAATGATGGCAGCTGCCCCCTCACAGGTGTTGCCAATGCCACTTTTTTCGAAGTTCCAACTGCTATTCCTTCAACACTAGTTCAATGTGATGCATATCAAACTATTGGAGATAATATTACCTTATTTGATTTACATTTTGCAAATGATCAACTTACCGGGGGAAATAATCAATACACAACCGAATTCTTTATAGATCAAGCTTCTGCACAAGCAGGAACACCAAGAATTAGTAATGAAAATGCATTTCAAAATACTCAAAACAATCAACAAGTATATGCACGAGTAATTAACACCAACAATACAAATTGTTTTGATATCACTACAGTTACTTTAGAGGTGAGTTCTACCGATGTAAACGATGCCGAGCTAAGAGTTTGCGATGATGATGGTACCGAAGATGGGTTTACCGTTTTTAATATAACTGAAGCAGATCAACAGGTATTATCAGGAATTACTAATCCTGGATTAACGATTACTTATTATGAAAATACAGATGATGCATTATTAAACAGAAATCCTATTACAAGCATTACCAATCAAACACAAAATACTCTAGGTGACGATATTGTTTATGCTAAGGCCGAAGAAAATGGAGGGGAATGTTTTGGGATAAGCAGTGTGCGTTTATTTGTAATTCCACTACCCAATATCGAACCTGATTCTGAATATTTTCTATGTCAAAACGAAACAAATGTTGAAATCGACGCCGGTTTACCAACCAATAGTGACCCCAATGATTTTACAATCTTATGGTCAACAAATGAATCTACAGAAACAATTTTGGCAAATCAACCCGGAGGTTATACTGTAGAAATCACAAACCAATTAACGGGATGTTCTAAGTCCAGAACCGTAACTGTAATTGCATCCAGCTTTGCAATTATACAGTCTATCGATATCAATGATGCAAGGGATAACAATACCGTTACCATTAATGCAGAAGGTTTGGGTAGTTATGAATATGCAATAGAGATAAATGGAGTTTTAAGTATATACCAAGACGACCCCACTTTTACAAATGTACCACCTGGATTTCATCGCGTATATGTAAGAGACAAAAACGGATGTGTTCCAGTAGCAGCTCAGGACATTTCAGTCGTTGGGTTTCCAAAATATTTTACTCCAAATGGGGATGGTTTTCATGAAACCTGGAACGTAGAAGGAATATCAAACCAGATTATGAGTAATTCACTAATCTTTATATTTAATCGCTACGGAAAATTAATCAAGCAGCTAAGAGCAGGTACCCCTGGATGGGATGGAACCTTTAATGGGAAACTAATGCCCTCTAGTGAATATTGGTTTCGTGTAGAATTAGAGGATGGTAGAATTCTTACCGGAAGTTTCTCCCTTATTCGCTAATTCTATATGTAGATTTGGTATCTTTATTGTGAAAAAGAAAAGATACATGAAGTTCGAATTGGAATCAGAATTCAAACCTACTGGAGATCAACCAGAAGCAATACGACAATTAGTTGAAGGTATTGAATCTAACGAAAAATACCAAACGCTTTTAGGTGTAACAGGGTCAGGAAAGACTTTTACTGCTGCTAATGTAATTCAACAAGTACAGCGGCCAACTCTAATATTGGCACATAATAAGACATTGGCCGCACAGCTTTTTTCAGAGTTTAAACAATTTTTTCCTAAGAATGCCATAGAGTATTTTGTTTCCTATTATGATTATTATCAACCAGAAGCTTATATCCCTACTTCAGGAACCTATATCGAAAAAGATTTATCAATCAATGATGAGATCGAAAAACTACGTCTAAGTGCTACATCTTCGCTCTTATCAGGAAGGAGAGATGTTTTGGTTGTCGCTTCTGTATCTTGCTTGTATGGTATTGGTAATCCTGCAGAGTTTAAGAAAAATGTGATTTCAATACAATCAGGACAATTTGTATCCAGAACAGCTTTATTACATCGCCTGGTACAAAGTTTATATTCGAGAACTGAAGCCGAGTTTAAACATGGAAATTTTAGAATAAAAGGAGATACCGTTGATATTTTCCCAAGCTATGCCGATGATGCATTTAGAGTTCATTTCTTTGGAGATGAAATTGAAGAGATTGAATCTTTTGATGTACAGACCAATACTATTATTGAGAAATACGATCAACTGAATATTTATCCTGCCAATATGTTTGTAACCTCTCCCGATATATTACATAATGCAATTGATCAAATTGCGCTCGATTTAGGAAAACAGGTAGAATATTTTAAAGAAATTGGAAAACCACTGGAAGCCAAACGACTAGAAGAACGTACCAATTTTGATCTGGAAATGATCAAAGAACTTGGGTACTGTTCTGGTATTGAGAACTATTCTCGTTATCTCGATGGTAGAAATCCAGGTACACGACCATTTTGTTTACTCGATTATTTCCCTGATGACTATTTAATGATTATTGATGAAAGTCATGTCACTATACCTCAGACACACGCCATGTATGGTGGTGATCGTTCTAGGAAAGAGAATCTGGTAGAATACGGTTTCAGGCTTCCTGCAGCAATGGATAATAGGCCTTTAAAGTTTGAAGAACTCGAAGCGATTCAAAATCAAGTCATGTATATCAGTGCTACGCCAGCAGATTATGAGTTACAAAAAAGCGAAGGAACTTATGTTGAACAAATCATTAGACCAACAGGGTTATTAGATCCTGTAATAGAAGTTCGTCCAAGTCTAAATCAAATTGACGATCTCATCGAAGAGATGCAAAAACGAATTGATTTGGATGAACGTATCCTTGTTACTACGCTAACCAAAAGAATGGCAGAGGAATTAACAAAATATCTTACCAGAATTGATATACGTTGTAGATACATTCATAGCGATGTAGATACACTAGAACGGGTAGAAATTATGCAAGATTTACGGAAAGGTATTTTTGATGTATTAATAGGAGTAAACTTACTACGGGAAGGTTTAGATCTTCCTGAAGTATCATTAGTAGCTATTCTAGATGCTGATAAGGAAGGTTTTTTAAGAAATAAAAGATCATTAGTACAAACTGTGGGTAGAGCAGCAAGACATGTAAATGGAAAAGCAATCATGTATGCCGATAAAATTACAGATAGCATGCAAAAGACTATTGATGATACAGAATACCGACGACAAAAACAGATAGCTTACAATACCAAACATGGCATTACACCAACTGCAATTAAAAAATCTCTGGATAATGCTTTAGCTGGTAAAAAGGTAGAGCCTTATACTTTTGAAAACGCCCCTACCCTACAAGCTGCGGAAGAAGAAACGGCATACTACACCAAAGAACAATTAGAGACACGAATCCGAAATGTTCGTAAGGAAATGGAAAATGCCGCCAAAGAATTAGATTTTATGACTGCAGCACGTTTACGGGATGAGATTAAAATGTTGCAAGATAAGATACAGGACCAAAAAGTGTAATTTTTAGCAATATTATCATGGTATGAATCTTTAGATTATCATGCTATTAAAAAAACATAAGACCATTATGAATAACATTTCAATTGAAAGATTTATTGAAGGAATACCTAAAGTAGAACTTCACCTACATATCGAAGGAACATTCGAGCCAGAATTAATGTTTAAAATTGCAAAAAGAAACAACAAAGAAATTAAATACTCTACAGTAGATGAATTAAAAAGTGCATATAGCTTCAACAATCTTCAAGAGTTTCTTGATATCTATTATGCTGGTGCCAATGTATTGATCGAAGAACAAGATTTTTATGACCTCACCTGGGCGTATCTTACCAAAGTCCATACACAAAATCTTGTGCACACAGAGATTTTTTTTGATCCTCAAACCCATACCGATAGAGGTATTTCATTTGATACCGTTATTAAAGGAATTTATCGTGCATTAGAGGATGGTAAAGAAAAACTAGGGATTACCTACAAATTGATTCTTTCTTTTCTACGGCATCTAGATGAAGCTTCGGCATTCGAAACATTGCAACAAGCATTACCATACAAAAAATGGATCAGCGGAGTTGGTTTGGATTCTTCTGAAGTAGGAAATCCACCTTCAAAATTCGAACGTGTTTTTGCTAAAGCAAAAGAAGAAGGTTTTATAACTGTAGCTCATGCAGGAGAAGAAGGGCCCGCAGAATATATCTGGGAAGCTATTAATTTATTAAAAGTAACTCGCATTGATCATGGTAACCGGTGTTTAGAAGATGATCGATTAGTAAAGCTACTAGCAGATTTACAAATACCACTAACATTATGCCCTTTATCCAATCTTGAGCTAAAAGTGATTGACGATTTAAAAAAATACCCTTTACCAGAAATGATGGATAAAGGTTTATTAATAACAATTAATTCTGATGATCCAGCATATTTTGGAGGATATATGAACGAGAATTATATTGGTCTTGCTCAAGCACTTAACCTTTCTAAAAAACAAATTACAGAGTTAGTTAAAAATAGCTTCAAAGCAAGTTGGTTATCTGACAAAGAAAAAGAAGAGAAAATTATACAGGTTGAAGCGTATTTTCAAAATAATTAAATTTCCATACTTGTATAGAAAACAAAGATTAAACAATAAATAAAATAGTACATGCCGCATTTCATATTAGATTGCTCTGAACACATTATTCAATTAAAATCACCCGAAGAAATTATACAAGCCGTATACGACGCGGCTGACGCTACCGGTCTTTTTACCACAGGTGATATTAAAGTAAGAATCAACCCCTTTAAATACTACACTGTAGGAAACACTAAAGATGATTTTATTCATGTTTTTGGTAACCTGATGGAAGGTAGAGATGATAATCAAAAAGCTGATCTTTCTAAAAAAATAGTCAGCACATTAAAAACGATGTTTCCCGATGTCCCTATTCTCTCTATTAACCTTAGAGAGTTTGAAAAGTCATCTTATTGTAATAAAACAATGGTGTAATCAACTTTAAAACATAAGTTTCCTGTCTGTTTTTCAACTTTTTCAACAAATTGATTATCGAATAATATAGGGTAAAATTTGCCCCTTATTTGATAAAAGAAATAAACCAAATAGCTTTGCTCTGTAATCTTTAAACATAAAAACAAATATGAGGAGAGGAGTAATACTACAAGGAAGTTCAAAAAGTAATGGAAACACAAACAAAATAGCATTATTTATAAAAGAAAGAACTGGATTCGACATCATAGATTTGAAATCTAAAAATATAGGCCCTTTTGAGTATGATTTTAAGAATAGGGGTGACGATTTTTTACCTACAATAAAAGAGATCGTTGAAAACTATGATACACTTATTTTTGCCACACCAGTATATTGGTATGCAATGAGTGGAATAATGAAAACTTTTATGGATAGGATAACGGATTGCATAAAAATCGAAAAAGAAACCGGAAGAAAGTTAAAAGGAAAAAAGATGGGAATGATAAGCTGTGGTTCGGGATCAGAATTAAAAGAAGGTTTTACAATG
The DNA here is from genome assembly GCF_900299525.1 of Aquimarina sp. Aq78. Lineage (GTDB taxonomy): Bacteria > Bacteroidota > Bacteroidia > Flavobacteriales > Flavobacteriaceae > Aquimarina. The sequence goes on from NZ_OMKA01000014.1 coordinate 82,518, forward strand.
CCATTTATAGAAAGTGCAAATTATCTTGGCATGCATTATTTAGGAGATATCCATACATGGATAGAAGACGAGAATATTCCAAAGCAATTACAGAATGATATAAATGTTTTTATTTCTGAAAAGATAAAAACAGAGATTTAAACAAAAAGAGACTGTCTAAAATATATTTTTTAGATAGTCTCTTTACAAAAAGTTACATACATACTTCTAAACTACTTATTTCCATACTAATGAGAAATAATTTTACTTAAAACTGAAAACGATATCCGAAATCAGGAAAAAAACCAATTTGATCTACTTGATCTACCTGATTAGTCAAACGGTTGTAACGACGCGTAAAAATATTTTCATTATTTGTTACATTTTGAAGATCAACATAAAACTGGTGAGAACGTTTTTTTGATTTACTATTAATTTTGTATCCAAATTTCACATCCAATCTAAAATAATCATCATTTTGCTCACTAAAAGCCAAGTCCTCCCTTAACACTTGATAACCCGCTAACTGAGAAGCCTCTAGATCAACAGGGGTAAAATATCTCCCTCCAGATACTGTTACCTTAGTATCAAAAAATAATACATCTTTCTTCGTCTTACCGATAGTGAATTCTTTTCCCGCAAGAAGATTTGCCACATATCCATTATTAAAAGGTGTATTTCGTTCTATACCATCACTTCCTTCATACTTACTTTCGAATAGCGAAGTGGTTAACAATCCATAATATCCATCACTAAAAAACTTCTCTAAGGTTAATTCTACCCCCTGATTAAAACCCGTACCTTCATTAACCAGCGATACCCTATCGTTTTCGAATCCAAAATTTGCTCCTTCTGTTAAAGAAGAATAACTTGATGAAAAAGATTCTACAGCGGCATTACTAACATCCTGATAGTACACTTCTATTTTACCTCTCCAGCCTTTACTAATTCTTACATCATAACCCAATACATAATGATTACTTCTCACAAAATCAAGATCCTGATTGGTCTGTAAGAGTTCCCCATTAACATCTTCATTTAAAAACAATAATGGCAAAGAAACTGGTTGATGATGTAATCCATACCCTAAACTAAAGCGATGATTTTGATTAACTTTATAAGAAAGTCCTGCTCTGGGTTCAAATACAAATTGCTCATTTAAAGTACTATACTGCCCGTGTAGCCCTGCATTTAATGTTAGTTTCTCTGTAAGTCTGAACTGCCCCTGAATATACGGTTGAATAATACTTAGGTTTTCATCTATATCTGTAAATGTAAATAGGTCTGGATCTCCATCTCCATTACTATCGGGTTGTTTTTCACGGTCACGCTGTAGAAGTTCTACACCAAAATTCTCTACCAAAACTCCGGTTCGAAGTGTACTTTTACTACTTAATTTAGAATTAAAAAGCGTAGAAAACGTAAGTCGTGATTCTGTGTTATCAGCCTCTGTATATTTTATTATACGTTCTTGAGGGGTATTTTTTTCAATAAAACGATCCGCCTGAAATTCATTAGTTGCAAAAGACCCAGCCACTGTTGTTCTTAAAAAAGAGGATGAGCCAATATTGATCTGGTGTTTTAGGCCAATCACTCCAAAACCAGAATCTGCCTTAGAATTTTCATCTTCGGCAGCAAATAGATCATCTTCATCTATATCATCTCCCAAAAATTCAATATCTGAAAAACCAATAATTCCAAATAATGAAAAGTTACCTAATTTACTTTTTCCAAAATCAACATTAAACGAAACATCGTAGTAATTTGGTGTAGCTGATGTTCCTCCTGCCCCGATTCCTAATATACTTACCAATGAATATCTTCCAGACACTAAAAATGAACCTTTATTTTTCCCTAAAGGCCCCTCTGCCATTGCTTCTACTCCACTAAAGACACCAACCTGGCCAGCAAATTCGTAATCATCTATATTTCCTTTTCGAAATCCTAAATCAAATACTCCTCCGATTGCATTACCATATTCTGATGGAAATGCTGATGTTATAAAATCAGAATTTTTTAAGAGATTTGGATTAAGTGCAGACACTGGTCCTCCTGTAGTACCAGCTGTTGAGAAATGATTAGGACTTGGTATTGGCACTCCTTCTAATCGCCATAACAATCCAACAGGAGAGTTACCCCGTATTACAATATCATTTCTACTATCATCGGGAGAAGAAACACCTGCAAAATTTGCTGCCAAACGGCCAACATCACTTCTTCCTCCAGAAAAACGTGTTACTTCCTCGACTCCAAACTGTCTGGCCGAAACAGATGTAAGTTTATTTATAGCCTGAGCTTTGTTTGTTTCTGATGTAATAATAACTTCATCTAATCGGTCAAAAGCTTCTATAAGTGCCACATTAACGGCAGCATCCTTACCAGAAGTCACTACAATATTAGGTATCGTAATCGATTCGAACCCTATATAACTTACTCGTATTGCTTGACGGCCAAGGGGTACATTTTCTAGTGTAAAATATCCATCCATATCGGTTACTACCCCAATAGCTTGTTCTACATTTAATAATTCAATTGTAGCTCCTGGTAGAGGGCTTTCAGATTGTTTATCAATTACAAGACCTTTAATTATTCCTGTTTGTGCACTTGCTACGTATCCTAGTGCAATAATAAATATAAAAGTGATTTTTTTCATGATTTGATTACTATTTTGCTCAAATCTGTGATTTCTTTTTTAACTCCTAAAATTAAAAATACCCAATTGGTGTTTTTACCCGTGAAATGTCAAAAACAAGTTTGAATAGTATAAAATGAAGTAATATCCTGTGTTATCAGATCAAACTTTGTTTAAAACAATTCAGCGTTTTATTTAACAGTTGAATATATCTATAAATGTTTATTGTGTATCTGTTGTGTATCTTTACAATACTATTAAATAAGAACACATCTATTATTGATTTTCACACATGATATCTAAAGCATACATAAAGAAGTTTACATTTCGCTTTATCGTTATAAACGTGGTTTATTTCCTTATTAAATCGACTATCGATCATAATGGTGATGTTACAGAATTTGATGCTACTAGTTTATTTTATTATTTAACTGCTTTTTTCCTTTTTATATTCACTTGGGAGACCAATGACTGGTTAATACGACGGGAGATTAAACTTAATCAAGGTAAAAGCCTGGATCTAAATAATGGAATGAAAATTATTGCTATAAATATGGCAATTTTTATCCCTATAGCCGCTTTACTATATTATTTGGCAATTTTTGAATTTAATCATGTTTGTGAAATTAATACCGATAAACCCTGGTTACGATTTAGGATAGATTTTTTCAGAGCTACACTCTTAGGTTTCGCCGTTGTTATTTTTAATCTTTTCTATTATTCTTTAAAACAGAAAAAAGAAATGGAAAACACAATGAATAAGCTAAAAAAAGAGGTCATGACCTCTAAATATAGATCTTTAAAAAATCAAATTAGTCCGCATTTTTTGTTCAATAGCTTAAATACTCTTACATCATTAATGTATCAAGACAGGGATTTGGCTTCTGATTTTGTATCAAGACTAGCCACATGTTACAGATATATCCTAGATAACCGTGAGGCTGATCTGGTAAGTCTGGAAAAAGAATTAAGTTTTCTCGACTCTTTTATATTTATGATGAATGTAAGGCACGAAGGAGCACTTAGTATTACTACTCATATTTCTGTTAACCCAAAAAAATATGTAATCCCAACATTATCAATACAAATGCTTGTAGAAAACGCTTTAAAGCATAATTATTACTCTAAAGAAAGACCTTTGGAAATTAGTATTATTTCTATTGAAAAAAGCAGTATTGTTATTCAGAATAATTTACGTGTAAGAAAACAAAAAGAGGAATCTACACAATTAGGACTTAAAAATATTAAGAAGAGGTATTCTTTTTATACAAATCAAGAGGTATTAATAGAAACAGAGCATGAATATTTTAAAGTTACTCTCCCTCTATTGACCAAAGATATAAATGAAGTTACCATGATAAAAGTTTCATAAAATGACTGCTGTAATTGTTGAAGACGAAAATATAGCCTCTAAGCGTTTGGCAAACCTCATCGAAGAATTGGCTCCGGAAATAAAAATTGCTGGTCAAATCACTTCTGTAGAGAATGGACGACATTGGTTTGAGAATAACCCACTCCCCGATCTAATATTCTTAGACATTCAGTTAAATGATGGATATGGATTCGATATTTTGGATACACTGGAAGATCATCCCCCTATAATATTTACTACAGCATATAATGAATATGCCATAAGAGGTTTTAAGTACAATGGGCTGGATTATCTTTTAAAACCAATTGATAAAAAAGATTTAAAAAACGCTCTCGCCAAATACAAAAAGAGTTTTACAGAGTCTGATAAATCAATAGATGATGCAAAATTCGAACGCATCAAAAACTTGTTTGTGAAAGAATACAAACGTCGTTTTATGGTTAAGGTCGGAAATCAATTTAACACCTTTAGTGTTGATGATATTGCTTATTTTAAGTCTCATGAAGGAATTATTTTTTTGCACTCTCACACTGGAAAACAATATCCTATTGAATACACTATAGATCAATTAGAAGAAATTCTAGACCCTGTTCATTTTTTTAGAATTAATAGAAAATTTATGATTTCTGTTAAAGCTGTGATCGAGATCCACAGTTATTTTAATAGTCGATTATTATTGAAAATGAGGCCTATGGATGATGAAAAGATTATTGTTTCCAGAGAACGGACTACTAATTTTAAAAAATGGCTTGATCTTTAATTTACAGGTAGTGAAAAAAATCATCCAAGCCATTTTTATCCTATTAAATATTGTGATAGGTCTCTATCCTTTTGTATATCTTTTTGTGAATCGAGAATTTGGTTTATTAAGTTCGAAAAGTAGTGACTTACTTGTGGATACCATTTGGAATATTGCCTTATATAGCCATATCTTTTTTGGAGGTGTTGCACTACTGGTAGGTTGGATTCAGTTTAATAAAAAAATAAGAATCTCTCGATCAGAATTGCATAAACGTATTGGAAAAATCTATGTGACTATGGTCTTTATAAGTGGAATTTCGGGAATTTATATTGGCTTCTTTGCTACAGGAGGAATTATTGCATCTCTTGGATTTATATGCTTAGGAATACTTTGGGTATATACTACCTATAAAGCGTATTGGTATGCCAGAACTGTCCGGATATCCCAACATCAAACTATGATGTATTACAGTTATGCGGCCTGTTTTTCTGCAGTAACACTTAGAATATGGTTACCCATACTTATTATGCTTATTGGAGATTTTATCATTGCATACCAAATAGTAGCATGGCTTTGCTGGATTCCGAATCTTATTTTCGCATATTATCTTGTAGGTAAAATCAAATCCAGGTTAGTTGTAAATTCTATTTAAATATCACTATAAAAAATGCCCCTGGTATATCAGGAGCATTTTTACATTAGTAAATATTTAAAATCTTTATACTATTCTTCAGAATCGTTAGACTTTTTTTTAGGTTTTAAACGCTTAGCATCTTTAAGACTTTTATGTATCATCCATTCTAATTGCCCATTAACACTCCGAAATTCATCATCAGCCCATTTCTCAATCGACTTAAATGTTTCTGGGTCTATTCTAAGAACAAATGATTTTTTCTTACTCATAAATTACGAATGTAATGTTCCAGTATTAATTACTGGTGTTGCTTCTTTATCTCCGCACAAGACAACCATCAAATTACTCACCATAGATGCTTTCTTATCATCATCAAAATCTATAATATCATCTGCAGATAATTTGGCTAAAGCATCTTCTACCATACCAACAGCTCCTTCTACTATTTTTTTACGAGCTGCTACGATAGCTACTGCTTGTTGCCTTTTCAACATCGAACTTGCTATTTCTGGCGCGTATGCCAAGTATCCAATTCTGGCTTCCAGAACTTCTATTCCAGCAATGGCCAGACGTTCTGTTATTTCATTTTCTAAAGCTTCATTTACTTCATCCATACCAGATAACAATGTTACTTCCTGTTGCCCATCGGCAAAATTATCATACGGATAAGAACCTGCAAGTTTTCTTACTGCTGCATCAGTTTGTACTCTTACAAACTCTTCGTACTGATCAACATCAAAAGCTGCTTTATATGTATCTGCTACCTTCCACACCAAAATTACATTAATCAAAATTGGATTACCAATTTTATCATTCACTTTTACCCGTTCGCTATAGAAGTTTCTAGCTCGCAAAGAAATTCTTTGTTTCGTAAAAAAAGGATTGGCCCAAAAGAAACCATTATTCTTTACTGTTCCTTTATACGCTCCAAATAACACCATTACTTTAGAACTATTCGGGTTAACAATAAAAAAACCTTTAATGATAAACAATATTACCATTATAAGAATTATAAATAAGGGATTTTCACTTAGAAGCAAACCAGTAACCATCCCCATTACAACTAACATAAGTAGACCTAACATTAGATAGCCACTACTTGCTTTTATATTTTTTTCGTATTTCATAATAATATCATTTTGATATCACAATAATACGAATATTTTTTTAATATTCTGAGAAATGCCTAAATATTAACTATTTAAAGAGGTAAAAATTCCTTAGTTAAATTATTGCATTTTAGACTTGGGCTAAAAAACAAAAACGCCCTTTATATCGAAGAGCGTTTTTGAAACATTAACTAACTAAATCTCAAATCAATCAAATCATGAAATCTCAATCAACCGTTTTGGTTGTACTTTTGCCTCTTCTTTTTTAGGGAGTTTTACCAATAGCACTCCGTTTTCGTATGAAGCTTCAATCTTGTTACCATTTACCGCTTCTGGCAAGCTAAATGAACGTTTAAATGCATTGTACCCAAATTCTTTTCGGGTGTATTTTCCTTTTTCATCCTTAGTTTCTTTTTCTGATGTGGTTTCAGAAGAAATGGTAAGCACATCATTATTCAGTTCAATACTAAAGTCTTCTTTAACAAGCCCTGGCGCAGCTAATTCTACCACAAAATCTTCATCTGTTTCTTTTACATTAACTGCTGGAGTATTTACACCAATTTTATTGATATTAGATGTTCCTCCAAGCCAATCGGTAGTAAAGAAATCATCAAAAAGAAAAGGTAATCTGTCTGTTTTTTTTAGTAAACTCATTGTATATTTTTTTAAGGTTATTCAAAATTTTAATTACAATGAGTGTATAGCAATTTGGATTCCATTTCAAAATAACAGACACTTTGTCATTATTTTGTATTCAAATAATGACATTTTGTCAAAAAACATCTCTCCCAGGATGACAAAACATCTTAAATAGTAAAAACCCGAAAGGATATTCCTTCGGGTTTTTAGCTTTAGGTTACAGAAACTTAATTATAAGTAAGTTTTATATTTTAAAATATAGGTCTTATCTCTTAAATAGATTTCAAAACCAGTATATACATAAATTCATATATTAATTATAAAAACGAGTGAAAATAGAGATCAATTCTTTTGGCGGAATTATTTTGTTCGGGTATTCATTCATTTTCTCCAGAACCGTATCAATTGCCTCTAATCTTAGCCCCATATGTAATCCTATTTCTTTTATCTTATGAATTTCTAATTGAGAAGTTTCTTGATCTATATTCATAAGCAGCACCAATCTATGAAATTGAAGAATTCTTTGTGATTCGGGCTGTAAATTCTTTTTTTCTACTCCTTTCTCTATCAAAACATCTACCTCTTCTTTTGTAATCTTAAGCTGCGATGCAATGACCAGAATAAAGTTATATTCTTGTTCTTTAAATTTTTTATCTGCTTTTGCAAACTGTATCATTTCAGAAAGCAAACTTAATTTCTCTTCTTTACTATACATAAACCAATTACTTTTTGCCGAAAATAGTAATTTTCAACTAAACCTATATAACATTCTTTATATTCAACTTCTGATTTTAATCCCATTTTCAATTCAAAAAAATATACCTTTGCAATATGGGTTTAACAAACAATGATATTTTTAAAAAGTTAAGGGTTGCACATAAATTACGCGATGACGATATTGTAAAAATCTGCGCATTGGTAGATTTTAAAGTTACCAAAAGTGAATTAGGTGCATTTTTCAGAAATGAGAATCATCCAAAATACATGGAATGTGGTGATCAAATATTACGTAACTTCTTAAACGGGTTAATTATTCATCTTAGAGGTCCGATGCCCGAAAAAAAGAAAAACTCGACAAAGGATAAGAACACAAACTAACGTTTTTTACCTCGAAATAAATGCTTAATTTGGTAGGACTAATATTTTTTATCCAACAATTACTCAACTTAAGTATCTATGCTTACCACAGCCGAAAAACAATTGTATAGAGAAGAGCTGTTCTGTCATTTAGACGGGATTGCTGTAGCTCCTGTTGCTTATTCTCTTTATAAAAACAATATTACCGATTATCTAATTAGCAATAAAGAAATATCAGTTTCACAAATTGCAGCATCTCATAAAACCAATGAAGGATATCTAAATATCGCTCTGCGCATACTAAGTGCTCAAGGCTGGTTGGATTATGAAGCAAATAAAGATGATGTAATTATAAAAACCAATGCGCTTTCTAAACTGGCTTTTGATCATTTTTATTTATATGAAGAGGTCGTTAACCTATTAGAATATTCTGGCAAATTTCACCCCCGGAAATTTGAATTAGAGCCTTTTCATAAACTCGAACAACTATTCAAAAAATATCAAAACCGCTTTGATTTAACCTTTGAAAAAGACAGTACAATTACTCAAATCCAAGATCAAGTCCTTAAACATATAGAAGGTATTTTGGTTGGACCAACTACTGTACATCTTGGTATGGGTGGAATGTTTCATAAATATTTTATGGAAGCTTCTTTTAGCGCTGATGAATACCACAAGTTTCCAGAAAGCTTTGACACCATTCTTACATTCCTAAGCCACCTGGGTTGGTTTAGCAAATCAAATAGCAACTATACTTTTACCAATAAAGGATTGTTTTTTGCTAAAAGAGCTTCTGCGTACGGCGTAACTGTTTCATACATTCCTATGTTTCGACAAATGGATGCTTTATTATTTGGCGACCCTAATGTACTATGGCCCCTTCAAGCTGATACTGAAATACACGTTGACCGAGAAATGAATGTATGGGGAAGTGGAGGCGCACATACTACATATTTTAAAAAGATTGATGAAATCATCATTAGCCTGTTTAATAAACCTCTGGATGAGCAGCCCAAAGGAATTCTGGATATGGGATGTGGCAATGGTGCTTTTTTAATTCACCTTTTTGAAGTCATCGAATCCAAAACACTACGAGGCAAACACTTAGATGACTATCCATTATTTCTGGTTGGAGCAGACTATAATAAAACTGCTCTAAAAGTCACCAGAGCTAATTTAATCCAAGCAGATATATGGGCCAAAGTTACTTGGGGAGATATTAGCGATCCTGATTTACTAGAAAAAGATTTAAAGGAAAACTATACTATAGCATTAAAAGATTTATTATCGGTAAGAACATTTCTAGATCACAATAGAATTTGGAATAAACCAACTTCACAACTGGACACTCCCAGCCAATCTACAGGTGCATTTGCTTATCGGGGAAAACGATTACTTAATAGCGATGTCGAACGAAACTTAAAGGATCATTTTAAAAAGTGGGCTCCTCATATTGAAAAATTCGGGTTAATTGTCATAGAATTACATACTATATCTCCAGAATTAACTGCTAAAAACCTTGGTAAAACTGCAGCTACCGCCTATGATGCTACTCACGGATTTTCTGATCAATATATTTTAGAAATTGATTCTTTTTTAAAAGTAATTAAAGAAGTAGGCTTACAAAGTGATGATAAGTACTTTTCTAAATTCCCGAATTCTGACCTGGCAACAGTAAGTATTAATTATATTATTGGAGAGTAGCAATCCAACTTAATGCTTAAAATTTAATTACCCTCAATATTGACAAACAAAAAAGCCCCGGTTGATGATTCCCGGGGCTTTTTATGTATTTACATGTTTCACAATCTTATTCTTCTACGATACGCACAGGCATCTTGAATACTTTAGCTTCAGAACCATATTGGGTTCCTACTTTTTTATAGTTTAAGCGACTCTTAATAAAACCATCTAAGTTTTCACTTTTAGAATCAACAGATAATACTACGATTTCACCTTTACTATTTAAAGTAAATGTTACATAGGCCGTTAATTCTTTTTTAATTTTAAAAGATGGCTTCTTTAATAATGTACTAATTTCTTTATTAAGAGCGTTTTCTGTTTTTGTTGGATTAGTACTCGCGCTTGCAACACTACTTACTGCAAAAGCAACTGCTAAAAGTAATACATTCAATTTTTTCATGATCTATTCGTTTTTATTGATTTATACTTATAAGACCACTGATTACCCAAATCTGTTACACTAAAAAGAAATATTTAACACAGATTAACAAACCGACCGAATGCAATTAACACAGAAACTCCCTAAAAAAGGCACCTCCCAGCCCTTATGTTAATTTCTTGTATACTGAGTAATTACATCTTTATATTCTGGAAATTGCTGAACTAAGTCCTTTTTTTCTCCCAACTCAAAATCATCAAAATCAAAACCAGGTGATACTGTACATCCCACCAAAGAATAACTATCCTCTTTTTTCACACTAGAAGCAAACCAACAACCTGCCGGAACTACCAATTGAGGTAGCTCTCCCTCATCTAGATTTATACCTACAGAATATCGATGATATTTCCCTTCTAAATCGATCACATGTACGAACAAAGAAGACCCTTCATAATAATGCCATATCTCATCCTGATTAATTTTATGAAATGCCGAAAAATTGTCTGAGGTAAGAAGAAAGTAAATCGCCGTACAATAATTACGTTCTCCCTTAAATTTCTCGTTTAAAATTTGTTGAGGGATAACACCTTCACTTCTATACGTTTCTTTATAAAATCCACCTTCGGGATGTGGATTCATATCTAGTTTTTGAACTATCTTTTCTATCCTTGTGTTCATGGTATTTATATTTAGGTGTTTTATAAAAAAAAAGAAGCGATCATCAATAGATCGCTTCTAATATATACTAAAATCTAATTAGTTATTATGCTAATACTGCCTGCACTTTATCTGCAGCTTCCTGAAACTGTACTGCACTTTGTACATCTAGCCCACTACTGTCAATTAATTCTTTCGCAATATCAGCATTAGTACCTTGCAAACGAACTATAATTGGCACATTAATCGCATCACCCATATTTTTATAAGCATCTACAACTCCTTGTGCTACTCGATCACAACGAACGATACCTCCGAAAATATTGATTAAAATTGCTTTTACATTTGGGTCTTTAAGGATTATCCTAAATGCTGTCTCTACACGTTTTGCATCTGCGGTACCTCCTACATCAAGGAAATTTGCCGGCTCGCCTCCTGCTTGTTTAATTAAATCCATTGTAGCCATTGCAAGACCAGCTCCATTTACCATACATCCTACATTTCCATCAAGATCCACATAATTAAGTCCTACTTCTTTTGCTTCAACTTCGATTGGATTTTCCTCTCTAATATCACGCATATCTACATAATTCTTATGACGATATAACGCATTATCATCCAAAGTCACTTTGGCATCTACTGCCATAATTTTATCATCACTTGTCTTAAGAACAGGATTTATCTCAAATAAAGATGCATCTGATTTAACATAAGCTGTATATAATGCCATTACAAATTTGGTCATTTCTTTAAAAGCAGTTCCGCTTAATCCCAAATTAAAAGCAACACGTCTTGCTTGAAAAGGAAGTAACCCAACAGCTGGATCGACTTCTTCTGTAAAAATTAGATGAGGAGTTTCTTCTGCTACAGTTTCGATATCCATACCTCCTTCTGTAGAGTACATAATCATATTACGCCCAGAAGTACGATTTAGCAATACCGACATATAAAACTCATCCGGTTCGTTATCTCCAGGATAATACACATCTTCTGCAACTAATACCTGGTGAACTTTCTTACCTTCTGCAGAAGTTTGAGGAGTAATCAAATTCATTCCTATGATCTGTTCTGCTATCTCTTCTACTTCCTTAAGGTTTTTAGCAAGCTTCACTCCACCGCCTTTTCCTCGTCCACCAGCGTGAACTTGCGCCTTAATTACATGCCATCCTGTTCCGGTTTCTGCAGTAAGTTGTTTTGCCGCAGCTACAGCTTCATTTGCATTTTGTGCTACAATACCGCGCTGTATACGCACGCCAAAGCTATTTAATATCTCTTTACCCTGATACTCGTGTAAGTTCATACTATTATTTTTTTGCCTTTTTTAGGAGTTCCAAAAATAGGAAAAGTGAAGTTATTGTGCCAATCTTTTTATAGTAAAAAAAACTAGTCTTTTTTAATTCTATAAACAATCAAAAAATTACGTTAATACAGGTAAAGATTGCCTCTTAACTCATTACAATTTAAAATCCTCAAAATCTAAGGGGTCAAAGTTTTTAAAATGCCCATTCATTTTGATTGCCTTCTTAGCATTATTCATCTCTCTCACCACAGGAATTGTCTTTTTAAGATGACTAATCAAATACTTTAATCTTTCAACCTCATTACGAAGTTTCAACAAATGATATTCCTGGCGTAAAGCCAATCCTATTTTATGCGCTACCTGATAACTAACAAAAGGAATATCAAACACAGGTGGATTATCTATTGTTAATTCTACATACAAAATAGCAATATTTTTAAGCAATTCTTCCTGCAACTCTTCTTCACTACTATCATCATCCTTAAGAAACTCTACCTCTCCCCCAGCGTATAGTTTGCCAGGAAATTGCTGATAAAAGTTTTTGATTCTAAAAATTCTTGTTCCCTGACATATAACATCACTCTCTCCTCCCGGGTATTTCTGAGCTACTTTTTGAAGTTTTACTTCGGTACCATACTCTAATTTTTCATCAATATAAGTAGGTATCCCAAACAAGGCCCCTTCTTCTTCACAGTCATTAATCAATTGTTGGTACCTTTTTTCAAAAATATGCAAAGGCAATCGCTCTTCGGGATAAACAACGGTTTGTAATGGAAAAAGAGGTAGCATGATTTTTTTATTAAATGTACTAATTAACACTGTTTATATCCCTTAAACACAAGTTAAAAATCTTAATTTTTCTTATGCATAAGATTTTTTCTTTTCAAGACACAGATATCTCTAATTTTATTGATAATTTCGTAGGCTTAAATTTGTGACACAATGGAAAATGAAAATTTATTAGCAATTGCAAATGAGTTTGGGAGTCCGATTTATGTATATGACTCCTCAAAAATTATCTCACAGTACGACCGCCTTTCTGACGCTTTTAAGAAAGTCAAACGGTTAAAACTTAATTATGCAGTCAAGGCACTGTCTAATATTGCTGTTTTAAAGTTGATGAATTCATTAGGAGCCGGACTAGATACTGTTTCTGTTCAAGAAGTAGAATTAGGATTAAAGGCAGGTGTCAAACCAAGTAATATCGTTTTTACTCCTAATGGAGTTTCTCTTGAAGAAATCGAGGAAGTTTCTGCCTTAGGTGTACAAATCAATATTGATAACCTTTCTATTCTGGAGCAATTTGGCACAAAACATCCTAATGTTCCAGTATGCATTCGCATGAATCCGCATGTAATGGCAGGAGGCAACAGCAAAATATCGGTAGGACATATTGATAGCAAATTTGGGATATCAATTCATCAAATTCCACATATCCTTAGGATTGTAGAAAATACTGGAATGCGTATTAATGGAATACACATGCATACAGGTAGTGATATTCTGGATATCGAAGTATTTCTACGTGCTTGTGAAATACTTTTTGAAACTGCAATGAATTTCAAAAATCTTGATTTTATCGATTTTGGAAGTGGGTTTAAAGTACCTTATAAATTAGGTGATATTGAAACTAATATTGAGGAGTTTGGCAGTAAGATGACTAAACGTTTTAATTCTTTTTGCAAAGAATATGGTAAAGAGCTAACGCTAGGTTTTGAACCCGGTAAATTCCTGGTGAGTGAAGCGGGATACTTTTTAGCCAAAGTAAATGTAATCAAACAGACTACATCTACTGTTTTTGCCGGAATTGATAGTGGTTTTAATCACTTCATTCGACCTATGTTCTATAATTCTCATCATGAGATTATTAATATCTCTAATCCAAAAGGAAAAGAACGGTTTTACTCGGTGGTTGGATATATTTGCGAAACAGATACTTTTGCCACAAACAGAAGGATTTCTGAAATTAACGAAGGAGATACTATTGCTTTTAAAAATACAGGTGCTTACTGTTTCTCTATGTCTAGCAATTACAATTCTCGTTATCGCCCCGCAGAGGTATTATGGCATGAAGGGAAAGCGCATTTGATTCGTAAGCGTGAAACATTTGAAGATCTTACGAAAAACCAGGTAGACATAGATGTCTTTTCTAAAGTTGTTGAAACGACATAATATAACACTTATATATATTTATAAAGCGTCAGGTTTTTTATCTGACGCTTTTTTTTGTATTGTAAATATTATCAAAAGTTTATTCTTTTATCCCAGGTTGCAAAATAGTAAACTTCTCTTTTTCTTTTGCCTCATCTACCATTCTTTTCACATCAGCTAGAAGTGCTTTTGCATCATAAATTACCCCATCTTTAATGGTATAACTAACTCCTCCTGCTCGAATAACTTTGTTGTCGTCTGTTAATCGAATGGCTCCTGTTCCATAAAGGACTTTAAAGTTCCGAAGTGGATTTTCTTCTACTACCACAAAATCTGCGAGTTTACCTACTTCGACAGAGCCAATTTTGTCTGACACTCCTAAAGCTTCTGCTCCATTTAATGTAGCTGCTCTAATTATTTCGAGAGGATGAAAACCAGCTTCTCGAAACAACTCTAATTCTCGTATGTATGCAAACCCATATAGTTGAAATATAAATCCAGAATCTGATCCTACCGTAACACGCCCTCCTCTATTTTTATACTCATTAATAAAGGTCATCCACAGGCGGTAATTTTCTCTCCAAACCACTTCTTGTTCTGTTCCCCAATCATGCCAATACGAGCCATGTGAAATTTTACTGGGTTGATAAAACCTCCATAACGAAGGTAATGTATAAGTCTCATGCCATTCTGCTCTACGGGCTCTTTGCAAATCTCTACTCGCTTCATAAATATTAAACGTTGGATCCAGTGTAAAATCAAGTTCTATTAACTCATTCATTACCTTATTCCAATGATCAGAATAGGGTTTTGCTGCTTGTTTCCATAATTTACCTGCTTCCTCAAATCGATGCTGCTCATTTTGATAATTATAATCCAAAGGGTAATGCTGAACGGTTTTATCTTCAAACAGCGCTTCTGGTAGTCCATACCAATGCTCCATAGAAGTAAGTCCTGCTTTTGCAGAATTTAAGACATTCCATCGAGCCACATCGGTTTGAGAATGATGACAGGCAGAACGCAGTCCTAGTTTTTTGTTTTCATCTAATGCTGCAGTCATAATTTCTGGAGCTGCTCCAAAGAATTTTATCCCATCTGCTCCTTTCTTTGCATTTTCCTGAACCCATTTTCTTGCCATCTCAGGAGTGCTTATTGGTGATGTACTACCTTGTCCGAATCCTGTATATGCAAAAATACGAGGGGCTATAATTTCATTTTTATCGCTTGCCTTTTTTAATTTCATTGTCCAATCTACACCTCTTCCACTAGGTTCTCTAACTGTGGTTACACCATGTGCCATCCATAATTTAAAGACATAATCTGCATCTGCTCCTTGTGCTACTCCTCCAATATGTCCATGCATATCTACAAAGCCTGGCAATACATACATCCCCTCTGCATTAAGCTCCTTACCTCCTGGTTTTAATACTGGACGCTTCGTTGCCTTGATAGGCATACCCGGATACCCAACAACAACAATATTTTTAATTATGTTTTTTTCTATAACAATATCGACTGGCCCTCTTGGAGGGGCGCCATTACCATTAATTAGTGTTACACCTCTAATGATTAGTTGAGAGAAAGGTCCTTCTTTAAGTTCTTGTGCATTGGATTGTGATATAAAAAATACAACAAGGAGGAGGAGTAAATGTTTTGTGATTTTCATTTTAAAAGGTTTGCATAAAACAAGAAAAAGAGCGTCTTTCTTTATAAGTTAGAAAATACGCTATCAATAATTGTGATTAAACTTACTCAATTCAAAATAAAACTGAATGATCTCTATGAAGAATTTAACACCTCTATACCTCTTCATTAAAGCGAAATACAACAATTATAATATTCACTATCTTTAATACACTACTAAAATCATTTTAATCATGGAAAAGTTACAATGGAATTCGTTTACCAAAAAAATTTATATTCATAAACCTATTGAAGAACTATATGATTTATGGGCCACCCCAAAAGGCATCACTTCTTGGTTTTTAAAACAAGCTAAATACAACACCACAGATGGACAAATCAGAGAGCCATCGGAGCATATTCAAAAAGGAGACACATACACCTGGCAATGGCACAATTGGGACGAAAAAGAAAAAGGGGAAGTACTAGAAGCTAATGGAGATGATTATATAGAAATTAGCTTTAGCAATTCAAAAGTCTCTGTAAAGCTCGAAAAGAAAAATAATGCGACTATGGTGATTTTATCTCAATTTGACATACCTGTGGACGACAAAAGCAAATTACAAATACATTATGGATGCAGTAATGGATGGACATTTTGGCTTGCCAATTTAAAAGCTTTTGTGGAGCACGGTATTTTGCTAAATGAAACTGAAATAAGTCTACAGGAGAATGAGCTTTCTGGATATGAGTTTGTAAATATGTGATTACAAATTTTTAATATTTCTAATTAAATACTCTAATCCGTTAAGTTTTAATTCATAAACTGTTTGCAATTGTTGCCCCAGTAATCCTTTGGGGAAACCTTTGTTGTGATACCATACAACATAATACTCTGGAAGATCAATAAGGTATCTGTCTTTATACTTGCCGAATGGCATTTTGGTATGTGCTAATTTGATTAAAAAATCCTTTTGAAGTTGGATTTCCATGAGGTTAGTTATAAGAACAATTATTCAGTGAAATCTCGGTAATACCACATTAATGTCTCTACCTTTCTTTCCCATTTTTTTTGAGCCTCTGCGTTTCTAGAATGATCCGTCTCTTCATCATATCTCTCCTGCATATTAATTCTCATCCTTTCAACCAGCTTATACATTTTATTAAGGTCTCTTCTTATGTTTTTACCCGCACTATATTCTTTAAGTCTTTTTCTCATTATTCGGGCGTGTAATTCTGAAATATCAAAGTGCAATTGCTCATGAGAAAGAAGAGCTAACGACATTTGCCCTCTCTTAACCCAAGATAAAGATGGATAACAAAAGCTATCTACCTGATAATTTAATTCAATTTCTCCTTTATCTTTACCATAAGACCATTGATAGGTTATTCCCGTATTTACACTAGCGTCATAATTACTATTCAAATTAGGTTTTCCTCTAAAATCTGACCAGTCTAATTCGCTCCTTTCTGCGTACGAGAATTTCCCTACATAACCATTATTACTGGTAAAAAATAAAATTAAAATAATAGTAAAGCACTTACTCATAATTGCAAACAATTATGCCCAAATAAAAGTTATATTTTCATCTATTTCGGAGGCGCCAGGGGAACACAATATGGGGCAAATATTGTTTGCTCTCTGCAAAATAGCATTATTTTTTAGTTCTAAATATACACGTATTTTTAAAAAATACATAATTTCTAGAATCTAATTTCGATTTATTTTTCCTTTGTTTTCCTTAATATTCCAATCTAATCAATTATAATGCCAAGAAATCTTCATTTCATAAAACAATAATAACAAAAAAGATAACAGATACAGTATCAAAGATATATAAAAAATCCTTTTTTATATATCAAAATGTATTTTTAATTTAATAATAAAAATATTCCCCAAATAATACTAGTATACTTTATTTTTCTTTAAAAATTAATTTTTCAGATTGAGTCTTAAGATTCCAAAACTAACAAAAATTATTCAACCAGAGTTAATTTTAACTCATCATCAAACTTAATCAAATATGCTGCATTATTATGATATCCACCTAAAAGTTTCTTAGAATAGCTAAATTTATTCTCAACATACTCTGTTGTCCCTTCATAAGAAGCAGAGTGATATAGGTCATCAGCGGTTCCTAGTCGCATCAAAATATCATATGCTATATCAAAACCACGTATAGCCCAATTATTAGGATCGATACCGTATTCTTTCTTATATCTTTTAACAAATGGAGTCATCTCTTCACCTTCTTCTACTTCTTTATTATCAAACTCCTTATCTACCGATGGGTAATGCATATGTAACTTTGATAAGTGTTCATTTTTAATATTATCATTATTAAATGCATTATTTTTATCTGTAGTAAACAATGTTATTTTATGGCTCTCTGCTTTGGCATTAAGTAAAGGAATAACATTACTTATCATTGCTACATCATTTGATTCCAGAAAAACCCAATTAGGTTTATTCTTATCCAAAACCTTGTTCAGTCTAATTTCATAAAGATAATTACCTTCTTCAATTTTAGCAATTTTAGCTTTAGGGAATTTAGCGACTAGCTTCTCTTTAATTTGCTCATATTTTGCTCCCTGTTGTACTATAATTATAATATTTTTATCGATTGAATCTTTTTCTACAAACGATATTATTTTATCCTGAAGTATTACATTAGTAGGACGGGTTTGAAAGAAATTGTCATACAAGCTCGATTCTTTTCTTGATGCAGGTGAAAAAACAGGTGTATTGTACTTTTTAAGTTCTGAAGCTACTATTTCTAAATTAGTTTGATATAATGGTCCAATCACCACATCTGTTTCGTTAAAATCATTTTCTGCCATTAGTTTTTTAATATACTCTTCATTATTACTTTTCTGAGTATCAAAAACATTAAGCTCTGTAGTAATTCCTCTTGTCCTAGCTGAATCTACGGCAATCAACACTCCGCTATAAAGATCTAATGCTATTCTAAGACTTTGTTTGCTTTTAAGAAATTCTTCGGTATCTTTTCTAGCATCAAAGTTTAATGTATCCAAACTAAAAGGTAACATTATAGCTACTTTTTTAGGAGAGAAATTGTAAAGGTTTTTACTTAAGTCTATATATTTCTCTTTGGTCACGTCTAAATCTGTAACGGCGTTTAAGGTGTCTTTAGGAATTGTAATCACCATACCCGCTTTAAGCCCATCTCTTAAATAAGGGTTCATTTTAAACAAAGAATCAGCAGAAATACCTGTACGTTGTAAAATTCTAAAAACGGTCTCTTTAGGTTTTACTTCATACAACTCAAATCCTGGTTGAATTGAATCCTTTAGAGAGACAAAAATAGTCGTGGGTACCGTAATTTGCATTCCGATAGGAAAACTAGGATTCATGTTAGGATTGAGCTGTTCTAACTCTGCTATCGTAATTCCGTGTCTTCTTGCAATATTGTATTTAGTATCTTTTGGCTTTATCGTATATCTGGTTGTGGCAGATAATCTAGAATTGGCTGGATCCTTAATTGTTTCAACAGTTGAAGTCTCTTCTTCATATACTGGTATCCTTATTTTATCTTTCTTTCTTATCTGTTCGGAATATAACCGTTTATTATTCTTTTTTATATCCTCAACCGTAATTTCATACTTCCTTGCTATACCATATAACGTTTCTTTTCTTTTAACTTTATGAGTAATAAACCGAACAATTTTTCGCTCTTTAGGAATAACTTTCAAACTATCAAGCACAGTATCTTTTCCTTTTTCTGAAATCGCATCAATAGAGGTAGGGTCCTTTTTTACAATTTTACCTACATTTAGTATTTGCCCTATATTAATGCCCTTATCTGCTTCTGGATTAAGCAAGTAAATAGTTTCTATACTTATATTATATTTTTTAGACAGACTGTATACAGTATCATCTTTTTCTACAACATGAGTATTATATTCCTGATCATCTACTATTGGGATAGCTAAAATTTCTCCTTCACTAATTCCATTTTTTGCAGTTGGATTTATTCTATATATAGCTTCTGGAGTTGTATTATAACGTTTAGCTATTCTGTATACATTTTCTCCTTTTGCAACGGTATGACTTTTATATTGCTGTGCAAAAGTTGAACCTGATACTATCAACAACAGAAATATCAATAAAAACTTTTTCATGTATTTATCCGATTTGTTTTTTAATTCCCTAACTTTTAATTTAATATATTTCTATTCCCATTCTATCGTCGCCGGAGGCTTAGAACTAATATCATATACTACTCTATTAACGCCTTTTACCCTGTTTATTATTGCATTAGAAGTTTTTTGTAGAAATTCATACGGTAGATTTACCCAATCTGCCGTCATCCCATCTGTACTTTCTACAGCTCTTAATGCCACACAATTTTCATAAGTACGTTCATCTCCCATTACTCCCACACTTTGCACAGGCAATAAAATAGCTCCTGCTTGCCAAACTTTATTATAAAGACCATCTTCTTTTAATCCATTAATAAAGATAGCATCTACTTCTTGCAAGATAGCAACTTTCTCTAGTGTAATATCTCCCAATATTCTAATTGCTAATCCAGGACCAGGAAAAGGGTGTCTTCCTAACAATTCTGGATCGAGTTCCATCGATGCTCCTACTCTACGCACCTCATCTTTAAACAACATACGCAATGGCTCTACGACTTTCAATTTCATATAATCTGGCAGTCCACCAACATTATGATGTGATTTGATCGTAGCAGAGGGGCCATTTACAGATATAGATTCTATTACATCTGGGTAAATTGTTCCTTGTCCCAACCATTTTGCATCTTCTATTTTATGAGCCTCATCATCGAATACTTCTATAAAAATCTTTCCTATAATTTTTCGTTTTCCTTCAGGATCGCTTTCTCCAGCCAAAGCATCCAAAAAACGTGCCGAAGCATCAACGCCTTTAACATTAAGTCCCATTCCCTCATACTGTTTTAATACCGCAGAGAACTCATTTTTACGTAACAACCCGTTATTAACAAAGATACAATGCAAGTTTTCACCAATAGCTTTATGTAATAATACTGCCGCTACTGTAGAATCTACACCTCCACTTAAACCTAATACTACTTTATCATTACCTATTTTATCCTTAAGCTCTGCTACTGTTGAATCCACAAAAGAATCAGGTGTCCAATCGGGTTGAACATCTGCTATTTTGATCAGGAAATTTTCTAATAATTTTTTTCCATCAGTAGAGTGATACACTTCTGGGTGAAATTGGATAGCATAGGTTTGCTCATTTTCTATCCTATATGCTGCATTTTCTACATCACCGGTACTTGCTAATTTAACAGCTCCTGTAGGAAGTTTTTTTATGGTATCACTATGACTCATCCATACCTGAGAGCCTTTAGTAATATTTTCAAAAAACTGTTCTCCCTCCTGTACAAATGATAAATTAGCCCTACCATACTCTCGTGTATTTGATGGAGCAACTTCTCCTCCACTAAAATGAGCCAGGTACTGAGCACCATAACAAACAGCCAAAAGTGGTTTGTTACCTCGAATTGCTGATAAATCAGGATGAGGAGCATCTTCTCCTCTAACAGAGAAAGGAGAACCAGAAAGGATTACCGCCTTAAAGTCTGATATATTCTCTGGTAAGTTATTATAAGGATGTATCTCACAATATATATTTAACTCTCTAACTCGTCGTGCTATTAGCTGAGTATATTGCGATCCGAAATCTAAAATAAGTACGTTGTTTTGCATAGGCAAAAATAAAATTAAATTACAACCCTCGAAATCCTAAAAGGAATAATTTTCAATATTATTTACTATCTAAGTTTTTAGGCATCATTATTCTTATAAAACAAGCTATTACCAAAAACCTTCTACCTAAACCAATTAACCGTTCGTCGGTATTTAAACGCATTTCATCGATTACAGTCCTTATAAATGACACAATCATTTTAAATTTACATCAGAAACCTTCTAACCCCCAATACGATGAATAACTTCACTTTGAAACTTGCCATAATAATCATTCTTTTTTCTAACACAAGGTGTTTTGCCAACGATACTGAGCATAGTATAAAAATCTTTGATCAGCATATGTCGAGTATGATTATAAAAATTCCTGACACCACGGTGGATCAAAATACATTACACAGCACTTCATTAGAAAAAAAGGACGAGGTTCTTACAATGTCTATTTTAGAATTTATTAAAGAACATACCGATCCATATAAAAAGAAAAATGAAGCTCAAGGTAGTTGGATAAAAAGCACTAAATGGATTAAAGATCCTAATTGGATAAAAAGAGAACTTGTGTAATCATAACTGATTAAGTTATAAAACACATTATTTACAAAAAAACTTAAATACTTCTTTTAATATTTCAAGACCAAGAACTCTCCTTTTAAAGGATCTAAATACTTCATCAATGTTGGAATTAAATCAGAACCATACTCCAGATACAATTCTGTAAAGTTCTTGTTACGTTCTTGCAAACTTTGATTAGGAAAAAGTTCGTTTTGCAGTGTTGTTAAACGTTTTACATGATCACCTAATTTGCGTCTTTGCGCTTTTAACAATCGTTTTTCTAAAACATCTAATCCTTTAAGTTGTTTTATTTCTTGTGCTTTTACTGCATTATTAAAAGTTACATCTGTTTGCTCTGCCAACTTATACATTGCCTCAAACTGCTCTTTCAAATGTTTACGCTGCGGATCAAAATTAATATCTATGTTTGATACTCGACGAACTTTACGATTAATTAACTCATGTTGTTTCAAAAACAACTCTGTATCAGAAACATTGAGTTTTTCGATTTTCTCAGCTTGTTTTTTAGTTTGGATCAGCACCGAGTTACGGAGTAACAACATGGGAAAAGGGATGTCTACAGTTTCAAAATAGTCTTTCAACTCTAACCAATACGCTAATTCTCCTCCTCCACCGATATAACAAAGATTAGGTAAAATCACTTCCTGATACAAAGGTCGCATCATTACATTAGGACTAAATCTTTCTGGAAACTCAGAGAGTTCTTTTAATATCTCACTCTTGCTCCAAGAGATATCGGTTTCGTTTACAAAGTATTTTTCTTCTTTTTCAATAATTCGTTCGCGTAATCCATCTGCCAGATAAAACAAATTGATTTCTCTTGGGTTTACCTGTACTTTATATCCTTGTACTTCTAGTTTTTCTGCTTTTGGTATTACCTTAGTATATGCAACCTGATCTATTAATTCTTTTTCTACAAACGGTATGAAAAGCTTCTTTAATTCATGGTCGTCTCCATCTATAATAACCAGACCATACTCACCAAACAATTCATTAGCCAGATATCGGGTCGCTTCAGCAAGGTTATTATGTTGTAGATATGCTTCCTTAAATAAAGACTTAAGGTATTCTGCATTTCGTCCTGATCCAATTTCCGAAGAAAAAATATCAAAAACTTTATCTAATCCTTCGGTATCAAAAACTCCTACCGCCCCTCCATCGTTACGATTCCATTGTACCTTCTTCCCAAAAAGATTAAAGTAATTAATCTCTTCAAAATCGTGATCTTCTGTTGCCATCCAGTATATAGGTACAAAATCATATTCTGGATGTCTCTCTTTTAAATCTTTAGTAAGATTGATGGTAGAAATGATTTTATATAAAAAGTATAATGGTCCTGTAAAAAGATTCAGTTGATGCCCTGTAACCACAGTAAATGTTGTAGGCTTATCTAATGATTCTATATTTTGATTGGTGAGATCTGAAGGAACGACGCCTATATATTGTTTGCGCAAAGCTTGTACCAATACTTTTCTATGTTCATTAGAAAAAGAGTGTTGTTTTTCTTCAATTTGGTCTTTGAAGTTTTCTAATTTTGGAAACCGATTATAAAAAGGTTGTAATTCAGATTTTTGATCTAAATAATTACAAATAAGAGAAGAAAAGTAATTCGTATCGCTAAACGGAATACAGTCACTAGGCATAAGCAAACTTTTTGGTCGATAAATATACGGCAGATTGTGATCTCATTCGTTTTTTTATATTTTTTTTAATAGTTTGAAAGAATTCATACCTAAGTTTTTACCTAAGTATTAAAATTTATCAATATTATCTATTTCAAATCCTAAATTTTAGTTAATACCGATTAAATCCTAAATTTAACTCGGTATTTTACCCTTTTAAAAGAATTCACCGATCAATGAAAAAACTAATCATCACACTCTTTGTCGTAACTATAACGACTTGTTTAACCTATTCTCAAAACAAATTACAATCTCCTGCCGAATTTTTGGGCTATGAAATAGGCGACCAATTTACACGTCATGCAGATGTTGTAAATTATTTTAATCATGTTGCCGGCCATTCTAATATGGTAAGCTATCATACCTACGGAAAAACAAATGAACGTAGACCGTTGACTTACGCTATTGTTTCTTCTGAAGAAAATCTAAACAACATAGAAAACATAAGATTAAACAATCTAAAAAATATTGGTATTGCAGAAGGTACAGCTAATCCAGAAGTTGCAATTGTATGGTTAAGTTATAATGTACATGGTAATGAAGCTTCTAGCACAGAATCTGCTATGCAAACTGTTTATGAGTTAATCACTAAGAAAACAGCTTGGTTAAAAAACACTGTAGTTATTATAGACCCTTGTATAAATCCTGATGGGCGAGATAGATATGTAAACTGGTATAACCAGACAAAAGCAACACCATATAATACGGATCAAATAGCAACAGAACATAATGAACCCTGGCCGGGCGGAAGACCAAATCATTATTTATTTGATCTTAACCGTGATTGGGCATGGGCAACCCAAGTAGAATCAAGACAACGTATAAAAGCATACAATACATGGATGCCGCATATTCATGTAGATTTTCATGAACAAGGGATTAATGAGCCTTATTATTTTGCTCCTGCTGCAGAACCTTTTCATGAGATTATTACGCCATGGCAAAGAGATTTTCAAACTCAAATTGGTAAGAATCATGCTCGATATTTTGATGCAGAAGGGTGGTTGTTTTTTACCAGAGAACGTTTTGATTTACTATACCCTAGTTATGGAGACACCTATCCTACTTTTATGGGAGCAATAGGAATGACATATGAACAAGCGGGGCATGGACGTGCAGGTTTAGGTATCCAAACCGACGAAGGTTATGTATTAACTCTAAAAGATCGTGCGTTACACCACACCACAACTGGATTATCAACAGTCGAGATCTCATCCAATCAAGCTGCAAAATTAAATACTGAGTTTAAAAAATTCTTTAATACCGCTGGGCTTAAATATAAAAGTTATGTATTAAATGGAGAAGCCGATAAGATCGATGCATTAGTAAAATTGCTGGAAACTCATGATATCAAATATGGGTATATAAATACTGCAAAAGTTTCGGGATTCAATTTTAAAGAAAATAAGCAAGGGAGTATTAATGCTAACGGAGCACTCGTAGTTAGTACTAATCAACCCAAGGGTAAAATGGTAAAAGTACTTTTTGAGCCAAACGCCAAGCTAAATGATCCTTTGACTTATGATATTACAGCATGGAGTGTACCTCATGCATATGGATTAAATGCTATTGCTTCGACTACATTAATTCCTGCTAACGGAAATAAGAAACCTAATACTATAAATAACGTTGCTAATTCATCTGGGCCAGGGTATATCGCGAAATGGAACAGTATAGATGACGCTGCTTTTATGGCAGACTTAT
The DNA here is from genome assembly GCF_900299525.1 of Aquimarina sp. Aq78. Classification (GTDB taxonomy): domain Bacteria; phylum Bacteroidota; class Bacteroidia; order Flavobacteriales; family Flavobacteriaceae; genus Aquimarina. Next base: position 108,238 of record NZ_OMKA01000014.1, read on the forward strand.
TACGTCATAATATTAGAGTACGTTTTAGTGAAAAAGATTTTAGTAACGGCACAGAGAATTTCAAAAAAGGAAGTCTTATCATCACCAAAAGTGATAATCGCAAAACTGCTAACTATGATAAAACGGTTATCGATATTGCCAATGCTCATCACCGAAAACTATATACTGCTCCTACTAGTTTTTCTAGCAAAGGGGTAGATTTTGGTTCTCCAGATGTAAAACTCATCAACAACCAACGCATTGCAGTGTTAAAAGGTAGATACACTTCTTCTTTAAGCTATGGAGAGATTTGGTATTTTTTCGAACAACAACTTAAATTTCCTATTACCTCAATAGATACAGATTATTTTAAGAATGTCGACCTTACCAAATATGATGTATTAGTTATGCCAAATGGATATTACAACAGCTACCTGGATAAAGGAGCTTTAGATAAATTGAAAGAATGGGTAAGTAGTGGTGGTAAAGTAATCGCAATTGGTAATGCAGTAAGAACCTTTTCTGATAAAAAAGGATTTGATCTTAAGAAAAATAAGGCTGATGAAAAAGAAAAAGACTCTATTGGTAACCTTACGCCTTATGATCAACGTGAACGAAAAAGCGTAAAAAACTTTATTACCGGAAGTATTTTTAAGACTAAAGTAGATCCTTCACACCCGATGGCTTTTGGATATGATGACACTTATTTTAGTTTAAAGTTAGGAAGTAGTTCTTATAAATTTCTTCAAAATGGGTATAATATCGCTTATATAGAAAAACCACAAAGTGTTTCTGGATTTGCAGGTGCAGATGCCTTAAAAAACTTGAATAACTCATTGGTATTTGGCGAATCAAGAGTAGGTAACGGAAGTATTATCTATATGGTAGACAATCCACTATTCAGATCTTTTTGGGAGAATGGAAAACTCTTCTTTGTGAATGCCATCTTTTTTGCTAATAACAATAAATTTAGAATTTAAATTAAATAATCATGATTAACTCACAACTCTCTACAACTTTTAAGACCGTAGCTTTATCGGCTATTGTGCTTTTAGCCAGTTGTAACCAAAAGAAAGAAACTGTGGAAACTACAACAGCATCGGAACCTAAAGAGACAGCAAATGTCTTACTAACCAAATGGACTGGTCCATATGGGGGTACTCCTGCATTCGACAAAATGAATGTCGCTGACATAAAACCAGCCCTTGAAAAAGGAATGGAGCTTAATCTTAAAGAAATTGATGAGATTGCAAATAACTCTGAGGCTCCTACTTTTGAAAATACCATAGTTGCAATGGAGAGATCCGGAGCAGAACTCGATAGAGTTTTTACATACTACGGTATCCTAAGTAGTAATATGTCTTCTCCAGAATTTAGAGACGTTCAAAAAGAAATGGCTCCTAAGCTATCAGAATTTAGTTCTAAAATATCACAAAACGAAAAGCTGTTTAAGCGAATCAAAACGGTTTATGATAATGCTCAAAAAACACCATTAGAAGCAGATCAACAACGTGTGGTGGATCTTACCTATAAGTCATTCGCTATGAATGGAGCAGAGTTGGATGAAGAAAAGAAGAAACGCTATGCAGCAATCAACAAAGAATTATCAGAATTATATACCAACTTTTCTAATAATGTTTTAGAAGATGAAGAAGGATATGTTACCTATCTAACCAAAGATCAATTAAGCGGTTTATCAGATCCTTTGATTAAAGCATATGCAAAAGCGGCAACCGATAGAGATCAGGATGGTAAATATGCGGTGACCAATACAAGGTCTTCTATGGATCCTTTTCTTACCTATTCTGATGAGCGTGCTATACGTGAAAAAGTATGGAGAACCTACTATTCTAGAGGAGACAATGGTGATGCTAAGGACAATAATGAAAATATCGCCAAAATACTAAAATTAAGAAAAGAACGTGTTGGTTTATTAGGACACGATAATTATGCAGACTGGAGGCTACAAAACCGTATGGCTAAGAATCCTGACAATGCTATGAAACTTATGAATGCTGTTTGGCCAGCTGCTATAGCAAGGGTAAAAGAAGAAGTAGTTGATATGCAGGCCGTAGCAGATGCAAATGGGGATAAGATAACAATCGAACCATGGGATTATCGCTACTATGCAGAAAAAGTAAGAAAGAAAAAATATGATCTGGATTCTGATGAAGTAAAACAATACTTACAGCTAGATAAGTTAAGAGAAGCTATGTTCTTTGTTGCTGGTGAATTATTTAATTTTAAATTCACTCCTATCGAAGATGGTAAAGTTCCTGTTTTTCATGAAGATGTAAAAGTATGGGAGGTAAATGACAAAACTTCTGGAGAGCATATTGGTTTATGGTATCTCGACCCATTTGCCAGACCTGGTAAGCGATCTGGAGCTTCGGCAACTACCTATAGAAGTCATACTACTTTTGATGGTAAAAAGAATGTCTTGGGATCTAATAACTCTAATTTTGTAAAACCGGCTCCGGGAGAAGCTGTTTTAGTATCATGGGATGATGCCACTACTTTTTTCCATGAATTTGGTCATGCTTTACATTTCTTCTCCTCTGAAGTGAAATACCCAACTCTTAATGGAGGTGTACGTGATTATACAGAGTTTCAATCTCAATTGTTAGAACGTTGGTTATCTACCGATAAAGTAATTGACAACTATCTTGTACATTATAAAACTGGAGAAGCTATCCCAAAAACACTGGTTGATAAAATTAAAAAAGCAGCTACCTTTAATCAAGGATTTGCTACAACAGAATACCTGGCCTCTGCCCTAATGGATATGAAATTTCATTTAGCAGACCCAACCAATATCGATGTAGATAAATTTGAAAAAGAAACACTAACAGAATTACATATGCCAAAAGAATTAGTGATGCGTCACCGCACACCACATTTTGGACATGTCTTTTCTGGAGAAGGATATGCCACTGCATATTATGGATATATGTGGGCAGATGTACTTACCTCTGATGCAGCAGAAGCCTTTGCCGAAGCTCCAGGAGGGTTTTACGATAAAGAAGTTGCTGCTAAACTGGTAAAATACCTTTTTGCACCACGTAACGCTATGGATCCTGCAGAAGCATATCGCAAATTTAGAGGACGTGATGCTAAGATTGAAGCATTAATGAAAGACAGAGGATTCCCAGTTCCTAAGTCGTAACTAAAAATAACATGTAATTAAAATACACATATGCCACTATAACAGAAGGTATATGTGTATTTTTATATAGAAGAGAGTTGTACTTCATAATAAAAATTAAACCATACGAAGTATAGAATAGATGCAGTTGTAATAAAAGAACTAATAAAAAACTTTTATGAAATACATATATAAATCAGCATTTGTACTTTGTGTTCTTGTACTCTTTTTTAATGGAAAAAAATATCAAAAAAAATCATCAATGGATATAGTTAGAGGACTTAAGCCTGCCATTGCCGAGTTTACGAGTTTAGAACAAAAACTTATTGTAAAAGTTGTCAAAAAACTAGAAAACAATGGATTTCCGATTGATGATTTAACAAGAGTTCATCTCAAAAAAAGAATACTTAATGATAAAGATTATTATGCTAAGAATGAAATTACATTTTTTGTGAACCCCGGAGTTTACAAAGAAGATGAATTTAATTGGGGGATAGAAACAATTACTATAGATTGGGAAGACCCTTCTGTCATAAGAACACCAGATGGAGGTATCGAGTTTGTGGTAGGTAACAAAATAAAACCCGAAGACCTTGTGATGAATCTTTATGGGATGAACGATTCTTATTCATACCATTCACTTCTAGAAGATCATGATGGTATTGTGAAAAAAATAAATGATATCCTGGTGACTAATGATGTAGAAGAAATTAAGAATTTCGCTTCCCAAGGAATAGTAGAACTAATTAGAAATTACCTAATAGTAATAACAGCACATAATGAAAATGTATATGAAATGGCAATAAGAAGGATAGACCATGACCTTATTGATTCTAATCACTTTAATGAACTCTTTGAGCAGTATCGTTTAAAAATAGACATAAACACGTCAAGAATAGAAGTGTTAGACAGATTTGATCCAACTTTCTTCCCTACTCCTGCTCCAGTACCACCAATTAAAAATAAATTTTAGAGAATATAATGTAACCAAACTCTAAAAAAACAAAAACACAGAATGACAACTCAGGATTTAGGATATACCAATGCTTTAGAGCAGTTTAGAATCAAACAAAATTTGGATTCTTTTGAAGTTGGCAGAATACTATCTGAGCATAAAGAAAGATATGTTATTAAGACTCCGACACATGAATTTGATGCTGAACTCATTGGTAATTTAAGGTATACAGCAGAAAGCAGATATGATTTTCCTGCTGTTGGGGATTGGGTTGCTTTTTCAGAGTATGATGAAGGCAAAGCTCTAATTCATGCTATTTACCCTCGAAACTCTATCATAGAAAGACAAGCTGTTGGAGCATCTGGAAAAGTACAAATAATCGCGACAAATATTGATTATGGTCTAATTGTTCAAGCTGTAAACCGAGATTTTAATATAAATAGATTAGAAAGGTATTTGACAATCTGTAATGCCTCTAAAGTGGAACTTATTATTATTTTAAGCAAAATTGATTTGCTAAATGAAACCGATTTGCAAAATATTATAAACCAGATAAAGCAACGAATCAAGGACATTACAATACTTACAGTTAGCAATCAAACAATCAAAGGGTATGATCATCTAAATCAAATTATCCAAAAAGGAAAAACATACTGTTTACTTGGATCTTCCGGAGTCGGAAAATCCACTCTTCTTAACAACCTTGCAGGTAAGCAACAAATGAAAACAGGAGAAATAAGTTCGAGCGTAAACAAAGGAAAGCATATAACAAGTCATCGAGAATTAATTGTATTGGGAAATGGAGGTATTTTGATCGATAATCCCGGGATGCGAGAAGTCGGAATTGCTGACACAACAAGTGGATTAGAAACTACATTCGAAACCATTATTGAATATGCTAACAATTGCAGATTTAAAGATTGCACACATGTCCATGAGGAAGGTTGCGCTATACTGGAAGCTGTTGAAAACGGAGAAATTGACAAAGACTCGTATTCTAATTTTCGAAAAATGGAAAAAGAAAAAATGCATTTTGAATCAGATATCAAAGAGAGAAAAAAGAAAGATAAAGACTTAGGAAAAATGATTAGAAATGTTCAAAAGCAAAGAAGAAATCATAAATACTAATAAAATGTAGTCAATATATGAATAACAGTATAAACCTGGAACCAGAAAAAATCATTAAAACCATCGATCTACTCGAAAAACGAGTTTCGGATCGATTTCCTGATTCAGGACTTAGAAAGGTTTGCTTTCAATTCTTGCATACCGCTCAAAAAAGCAAGCAAAATATTGATTGGATCTCTTCTCCAAATATTTTACTTCGTGTATTTTCTCATATGATCATACTAATCGGTTTAGGAGGCCTGATCTATAGTATCACCTATATTGATTTACAAATTGAAAATACTACCCTTGCTAATGTGGTTACGATTTCTGAAGCTATTTTTAATGATATCATACTATTAGGTGCTGCAATTTTTTTCCTTTTTTCACTAGAATCTAGGCTAAAAATGAAGCGAGCACTGAAGTCTCTTAATGAACTTAGGGTAATTGCTCATGTTATTGATATGCATCAATTAACAAAAGATCCAAATGTCACTGATGTACCAGAATCTGCTACAGAAAACTCTCCTAAACGAACCTTTACTAACTTTCAGCTTCAGCGATATCTTGATTATTGCTCTGAAGCCACAGCATTAGTTGGTAAAGTTGCGGCACTATATTCTCAAAGTCTACCCGACGAAAAAGTAGTAAGGGCAGTAAATGAAATCGAAATACTAACTACAGGATTAAGTAGAAAAATATGGCAAAAACTCATCATATTAAACGAACTGAAAACCAATAAACAATAATTAGCTGAAAGAAAAAGTCTTCTAAAATCTCGTCAAATAATAAAAATCAAAATATGAATCAAGATACCATAATCAAACAGATAATAACAGATCTTCTAGAGAGTTTTACCTATTTTGCTGATTCGAATTATACCGGGTATGATCCTTTACACCCAGTTTCAAAGATTGTATTTGCTGCTCAGGGAGAAATCACAACACCTCCGGATTTAGGCTTTATGGGATATGGTGGTGGATCAGAAGGAGAAGCCTTTAGTGATTGCGGAGTATTAGATTTAGAAGTATTTTTTCCGTTAAATGAAGAAGGTGATTATTATCGTGAAGATGATCACGAGTATAAAGAAAAATGTTTCCATAATGCTTGCCAGGCAGTTTTGCAAGGTCTTACTGCTATTGCTAAGAGTGATGAATTTCAAAAAATACCTAAAGAAGGGCCTGTGGTATTTGTCCTAAACTTGATAGATCAGTTTAATAAAGTACTATGTCGTATCCATCCTGACGGAGAAGTAGAATTACCACCAAAAAAGGAGTAGTATAAAATGAAAAAAATCAAATTTCTATTCATAACAATGATACTCTTCTCCTGCAATAGCAACAAGAAACATATTCCAATAAAAAAAGATGTTAAACAAGAGAGTAGTAAAAAAGACTTTACTAATTTTATTGCTGAAGGTTTTGAAGTCGCTGTAGTTCAAAATGAAAAGAAGATAGCGTTTGGAGATTTGAATCAAGATGGTTATCAGGATTTTGTGACCATAATTGTAAATTCAAACACCAATATAGAGAATACTGATCCCGAAGAGGTTAGAATTGCAATATACGAAGGATCAGAAAATGACACCTATAAACAAAAAGCACTAAGCGGAAACTTAACCTCTGCTTTTATTTATAATGAAAATCCAACACTTAAAATAACAACCCAAATACTAAGCATTAGTCATCAATCTATGAGGCATGATTATGAAATAAAATTTAGATTCGAAAAAAAACACAATGACTATATGCTTATTGGTTCAGAATTAAACAACTACGGGAATGCCACTCACGATGGGGCTGGAAATACCAGTATTAATTTCTTAACAAAAACAAAGGTTAAGAAAACATTAGAATATGATCATGAAACAGAAAAATTAAAAGAACTGAAACCCGTTGTAACAAAAATCAAAGAAGACCTAATATCAATCACTCAAATTAGTGATCTTACTATATATAAAATTATAGGAAGCGAATAATAATTAATACTATATACAAAAATTTTATACTCATCAATATTTTATCAATCATGAAAACAATTAAATTTTTAGTATGTATTCTAATAATATCAGGAGCTTTGGTTTCCTGTAAAAAGAATACAGCAACAGAAGAGTCATCTGCAGAAATCGTTGATAATAAAGAATTTAAAGTCGACTTTGAAAAATTCACTCTGGATAATGGATTACAGGTGGTATTCCATATCGATCGATCAGACCCAGTTGTTGCTGTTGCCTTAACTGCGCACGTAGGTTCTGCCCGTGAGAAAGAAGGAAGAACTGGTTTTGCTCATCTATTCGAACATTTGCTTTTTCTCGAATCAGAGAATTTAGGGAAAGGTGGATTAGATAAAATGAGTGCTCGTATTGGTGGATCCGGAGCAAATGGTTCTACAAGTCAGGATCGCACAAACTATTACCAAACTGTACCTAAAGATGCACTTGAAAAAATGATCTGGGCAGAAGCTGATAAATTAGGTTTTTTTATTAATACTGTTACCGACCCTGTTCTCGCCAAGGAAAAGCAAGTGGTTAAAAATGAAAAGCGCCAGAGCATAGATAATCGCCCTTATGGACATGTCAATTATGTAATCGATAAAAACATGTATCCCGCAGACCACCCATATAGCTGGCAGGTAATTGGGTCATTAGAGGATTTACAAAACGCTACATTACAAGATGTAAAAGATTTCTATAATCATTGGTATGTCCCTAATAATGTTACACTTACTATAGCAGGAGATTTTGATCCGGATCAAGCCAAAACATGGGTGCATAAATATTTTGATGAAATTAAACGTGGAGAAGACATTCCTGCATTAGAAAAACGTCCTGTGGTTTTGACCGAGACCAAAAAATTATATTACGAAGATAATTTTGCACGTCTTCCGCAATTAACGATGACTTGGCCAACTGTACCAGTATATCATTCTGATTCATATGCTTTAGAAGTACTTTCTACATATTTATCTGAAGGAAAAAAAGCTCCTTTCAATAAAGTATTGGTAGAAGACAAACAACTTACTCCAGAAATTACCATGTTTAATTTTGGATCAGAATTAACAGGCCAATATCATTTGATTATTCGTGGATTTGAAAAAACAAATCTAAGTACTATCGACAGTGCCGTTTCTGAAGCTTTTACAAAATTTGAGACCGAAAGTATCTCACAACAAGACCTTGATCGTATTAAAGCAAGTCAGGAAACTGCATTTTACAATGGTTTATCTAGTGTATTAGGTAAAGGATTTCAGCTAGCGCAATATGAAATTTTTGCAGGAGATCCCGGTTTTATTAACCAGGATGTAAAAAATATCCTTGCAGTAACTATTGATGATGTAAATAGAGTATATAATCAATATATCAAAGGGAAACATTATGTTGCGACAAGCTTTGTTCCTATTGGGCAGGCTGATTTAGCTTTAAAAAATTCTAAACTTGCAGAAGTAGTCGAGGAAAAAATTGTAGCAGGAGCAGAAGAAAATTTTGATGCCAGTATAGTGGCAGATTATAAGAAAACCCCATCCAGTTTTGATCGATCTACAGAACCGCCATATGGAGATACTCCTGAGGTTACTGTACCACAGGTATGGCAAGATCAGTTTTCGTCAGGAATTGAAGTATACGGAATACAAAATGATGAAGTTCCTCTGGTACAATTTAGGATAAACATAAGAGGAGGTTTATTATTAGAAAAACCTGATAAAGTGGGTGTATCAAATTTATTGGCACAACTTATGACTAAAGGCACCCAAAACAAAACTACAGAAGAATTAGAAAATGCGATAGAAAGCCTGGGCGCATTTATTAATATTTCGGCAAGAGACGAAAGTATTATAATAAGTGGGAGTACTTTATCCAGAAACTATAGTAAAATTATGGCTTTGGTAGAAGAAATGATTCTTCAGCCAAGATGGGATCTTAAAGAGTTTGAGTTAATCAAACAAAGTGTTATTAGCCAAATTCAACAAGAAAAAGCAAGTCCTAGAAGTATTGCCAGTAATGAATATGCTAAACTAAGCTATGGAAAAGATCATATTCTTTCTCATAATAATTTAGGTACAGAAACTTCTGTATCTTCTATTACAATAGAAGATCTTAAACAATATTATAGCACTAATATAGCTCCAAATGTTACCAAAATGCATGTAGTAGGTGATATCACAAAAGCTATGACAAAAACATCTCTAGCAAACCTAAATACCAAATGGCAACATAAAGAGGTTAAATTTCCTGCTTTAAATGCACCTAAAGCTCCACAGCAATCCAAAGTATACTTTTATGATGTACCCGATGCTAAACAATCTCAATTGCGATTTGGGTATCCTGCATTAGCAGCAACAGATCCGGATTATTATCCAGTACAGATTATGAATTATCGTCTGGGCGGTGGTGGTTTTGCATCACAGCTCACACAACAATTACGAGAAGGTAAAGGATACACCTATGGTATACGCTCTGGATTTTCGGGAAGTACTATCCCAGGAATGTTTACGATATCTAGTGGTGTAAGATCTAATGTCACCTATGAATCGGCTGATTTGGTTAAAGAAATCCTGAATAATTACGGAAAAAATTATACTCAAGATGATTTAGATATCACAAAAAGTTCTTTAATAAAAAGTAATGCAAGAGCTTTTGAAACCTTTAATTCTAAATTGAATATGCTAACTAATATGAGTACATTTCAATATCCAAAAGATTATGTTACACAACGAGAGGCAATTGTAAATAATATGACCATAGATGAGATTAAAAAACTAACCGGTACATATCTAGACCCTAACAAAATGATTTACCTTGTGGTAGGTGATGCAAAAACACAACTTAAAAAACTAGAACAGTTAGGTTTTGGTACTCCCGTTTTATTGAATGAAGAAAATACAGCAGTTAAGGATTAAAGATTCTGATTTATTTCTTAAAATAGCAAACACAGGCCTATTCTGAACTTATTTCAGAATAGGCCTATGTTGTTATTAATATAAAAATGAAAATCTATATTTACGTGCTGTAATCAATCCATAGCCCCTTATCATATAACGGCTAAGAAGGCACTGTTTGTAAAACATTTTTTTAATATACACCCAAAGACCTTGGAAGCATAATTAACTAAATTTTACCAGTATCCATCAGAGAAATACCTTTAATTAACTAAATGATTTTGTACTTTTAATTTAAGAAAATAGAAGTTTCTAAAAAGACTTTAGCTCGAACACTATTGTAGTATAATTTTTATACCGAAATGAAACGGATACACGCATTTGAATTTGAGGATTTACATTGGTTTCCTGAGAATTTAAGAAACTATATGACCGATTTTTTACAATTTGGATCAAATACATTCGACATCTATAAAAGTATTATTCCTATTCTTGATAGAGGAATCAAAAGCGCAGGAAACAACAAAATAATTGATATTGCTTCTGGTGGAGGCGGTGGTCTAATTAAACTTGCAGAGCATCTAAAAAAAAATAACCCAACTTTAAAAATCACTCTATCTGACTATTACCCTAATCTGGATGCTTTTAAGAGAACAAAATCAAAGATGCCGGATATATTCGATTTTATTGACTACCCTGTAGATGCAATGAATGTTCCTACAGAATTAAAAGGGTTTAGGACTCAATTTATATCTCTACATCATTTTAAGCCAGAAAATGCAAAAGCCATTTTTCAAAATGCTATAGACACCAATCAGCCCATTGGAGTCTTTGAACCACAACAAAGGAATATCAAAAGTATGATTCCTATGCTCTTATCACCTATTACTGTTGTATTAATGACTCCTTTTATAAGGCCTTTTAAACTGGGCCGGTTATTATTTACCTATCTCATCCCGATATTACCACTGTTTATACTTTGGGATGGTGTAATCTCTGTATTGAGAACGTATACAATTCCTGAATTGAAACAAATGGTCTCTGAATTGAATAACAGCAATAATTTTGATTGGGAAATTGAAGTAAAAAAAGGAAAACCAAGTGAAATTTTATATGTATTAGGTATGCCAAAAGAAAATTAATTATTCATATCATTGACTATGAAAACAATTATACACAAATCAAATACCAGAGGAAAAGCAAAGCATGGATGGTTAAGTTCTCATCACTCTTTTAGTTTTGCAAATTATTATGATTCAAAGAGAATGAATTTTGGGGTATTGCGTGTGCTTAATGATGATATAGTTGCACCAGGTATGGGCTTTAGAAAACATCCGCATGATAATATGGAAATTATATCTATTCCTTTAGAAGGTGATCTGGAGCATAAAGATAGTATGGGAAACACCACAGTTATTAAACAAGGTGACATACAAGTTATGAGTGCTGGTACAGGAGTATTTCATAGCGAGCGTAATAAAAATACTGATCAAGAAGTAAAATTTTTACAGATTTGGGTTGTTCCTAATCAAAGAGATGTCGAACCCAGATATGATCAAATTACTTTGCATACCAAAAATCTACAAAATCAATTGTATCAGATTCTCTCCCCAAACACTGATGATTCGGGAGTATGGATACATCAGAATGCCTGGTTTCATATAGGTGAATTAGAAATGGGGAATATCCAGAACTATACTCTAAAAGATTCAAAAAATGGAGTATACGCATTTATACTAGACGGTGATGTTACTATAGAAAATCAAAACCTACATAAAAGGGATGGGTTTGGTATATGGGAAACAGATCGTATTAAAATTAAAGCTGATAATGATTCAAAAATATTACTAATGGAAGTGCCAATGACTAGTTAATTTTTGATTATACTGTTATATAAATTTCATTTTTAAGTAAAAAACGCATTACATATTATTAAATCAGTTTTTTTTAATCCTAACGTTTAACAAGACGTATGTTCTTTACTTTTAATAATACAGAATAATCAACAAAAATAGGTTATTAATGATTATTCAATAATAAATAGCTATAAAAACCTCTCAGTGTTATCAAATTGTTAACTATCAATCTTATTAGAGCAACTCCAGTGTTAGCAAATTTTCAATAAAACGGTTCAAAAATTGATAAAATCGTTCTTGTTTCTATTAGGTATTATATAATTAAGAATTTCTTCGGTATTCTGATTGAAAACTTCACAATCCATTCTTTTTAAAACTTCTGATTGTCAAATAATTCGTTAGTATAATTTTAATATTTCGTGTCATTTTTTTAGATACATTTGCCGCCGATTTAAATAAATAAAAATTTTAACCCAAAATAAAATTTAAAACGATGATCAAAAAATTACCATTTCTACTTGCAGTTGTTATTATCTTATTTTCATGTGAAGCAGAGTCATTTGATGAAAATGCATTCACTCCAGAAAACGGACCTGAAGTTAACCCTGAAATTGATCCTGCAATTGAGCCAGGAAAAATCATTGATAATTACATTGAAGTTGACGGTGGTTTAAATAACTAAACTAAGGAGATAAAGCTCCTTGGTCAAAAAATAGTTTCTCTTTATACAAGTATAGAGTTAGCCAAAAAACAAAAGAATCTATTTTAAAAGAGACTGTCTGTAAAGGCAGTCTTTTTTGTTTTGAAAGTTTTCTTAGATTTCTTTTTCTTAAAAAGTAATATTTTCCTGTGATCGTGGATAAACGAATAAAAAAACCATCCTTAGTTAACAGGATGGTTTTTACAAAAAGTTCAAAGCTTTCAATACTTTATTCTTAATACATGTACCTTAAAGCTATTCTATCATAATTACTAAATTCTCCATCTTCATTACCACTAAAACAGGCAATCATAACAGAATCAGTATCTAAACCTTGTTGACCAGTTTGATTGGCTGTTGGTGTACCAGGAACATGAATAGCTCCAACACTACCTTGTCCTTCGTTGTTAGAATCTCTGCAATTTCTTCGAGCGTAGTTAGTATGTCTTAAACCAACTGCATGGCCCATCTCATGAGTCATTAAATGTTCTACTACATTAGCACTATAATTGTCTATACCACCATATATTTCAATGAATTTTCCTGGTCGACCTCTACTAGGAAATTCTGCCTGACCTCCTGCACTCGATCCGCCAAAATTTTGAACTACAATATCGCCATTGGTGCTAGCCGAAAAAGTTAGTCTAAAAGTTAAAGAAGTACTAACTGCGTTATAATTATTTACAGCCCACTGTAAACCAGTACGCATTTTACTAGTCAATGCACGACCTCTTCCTGTATAACCTATAACATTAATTGTACGTCCTTGGCTTACAAGATTTCTAGTTCTATATTGCTTAGTACCGTTATCCATTTTTTCTAAAGCCTGTTCTGCTAAGTTATCAAGCGCAATAGCTATATCATGAGACTTAATTGCTTTTATTGTTGATCCATCAGGGCGCTTTAGCGTTGTATACTCAGCTCCGTTAGGATTAACTCCTGCATCCAAAAGTCCTTGAATATGAGCTTTTGAAAGCTGTTCTTTAACAGCTTCTTCTTGTGTTTCGCTAGAAACATCTTTTTTCTCGCAAGATGTTGTAAATCCTGCTACGATAGCGCAAAGGGCTAATAATTTGATTTTTTTCATTCTAATTAAATTGAGTTTGTGTAGTTATTAAAACTAAAAACAGAGTTTTTAAACTCTATTTTTAAATACAATTATATAGAAAGCTTTGAAATTTTCTAAATTTTTGCGGTTTGAAGATATGTTATTTTTACAAAAGATTAAGCTAATATTTTGAACTATTTATTGTAAATACATCAAAATTATATGATTCTTCTAAAAAAATCATCAAAAATCTAATTTTCAAATAACAATAAAATCGATCAAATACACAATTCGCATACCCAATTAACAAGTGAATAAAGTCTTAAGACAAAAGGCTAATAAAGATGTTAAAGAAACCGAAAGTTTTTTCTTACAAATCATAGGATTTAGATTTAAAAAAATACTCAAACTTCAATATTTTAAATATTTAACAAAAATTAAAAAACTATACTCTTATTAAACAATAAGAAGAAAAATCAAGGAAACTAAAAAGATCATTTATACACTTTTTAAATAGCCTCTTTTTATAAAAAAAAACAAAACAGTATCTTTAAAAAACAATTCCTAAAAAATGAAAACATTAAATAGAATCCTTTTTTTTCTTTTTATTGGGCTAGGATGCTCTCAGATTATTGCTCAAGAAACAATAGATCATAAGTACAAAGAATTTAATTTTTGGGTCGGAGAATGGAATGTATATAAACATAATACAGATTCTATTGTAGGAAAGAGTACAATAGAATCCATTGTAGACAATAAAGTTATTAAAGAAACTTACCGTTCTACAACATCAAAATATCATGGTACGAGCCTAAACAAATACAATCCCAGAACTGATCAATGGGAGCAATTTTGGGTAGATAATAGTGGGCTTACCTTACACATTATTGGCAATCTTGAAGATGGTAAAATGGTATTACAAAATGAAGTGACTACAAAAAAGGGAGTAGTACTAAATAAAATCAAGTGGCAAAAAAACAGGGATACTACAGTAAGACAAACCTGGTATCAAAGTACTGATAAAGGAAAAAATTGGGTAACTGTATTTGATGGCGATTATAAACCTGTAAAAAAGAATTAAATCACTTCACCGTATAAATCAAAATCCTCTGCTTCATTTATTTTTACTGTTGTAAAATCGCCTGTTTTAAGGTAATACTTAGATGCATCTATAAGTACTTCATTATCCACATCTGGAGAGTCAAACTCGGTACGACCCACAAAGTAATTTCCTTCTTTACGATCCACAACTACTTTAAATTCTTGTCCAATTTTTTGTTGATTTAGCTCCCATGAGATTTGTGATTGGATCTCCATAATCTCGTTTGCTCTTTCCATCTTTATTTCTTCTGGCACATCATCTTCTAGATTAAAAGCATGAGTATTTTCTTCATGTGAATATGTAAAACATCCCAGACGTTCAAAACGCATTTCTTTTACCCATGCTCTCAATGTTTCATAATCTTCCTGCGTTTCTCCCGGATATCCAACGATAAGTGTAGTACGAATAGTCATTTCGGGAACAGCTTCTCTAAATTCTTCGAGAAGTTTTGTTGTTTTTGCTTTGGTCGTTCCTCGTCGCATTGATTTTAGTATCGGGTCAGATATATGCTGTAAAGGTATATCGATATAATTGCACACTTTTGGTTCTTCTTTCATTACTTTAAGCACTTCCATAGGAAACCCTGTCGGAAATGCATAATGTAAACGTATCCATTCTATACCGTCAACTTTTACCAATGCTCTTAGTAAATCTGCTAATTTTCTTTCTTTATAGAGGTCTAGCCCGTAATAGGTTAAATCCTGTGCAATCAGAACTAATTCCTTTACTCCGTCTGCAGCTAACTTTTCTGCCTCTATTACCAATTCTTCTATGGGAGTAGATTTATGAGTACCTCTCATCAAAGGTATTGCACAGAAAGAACAAGGGCGGTCACATCCTTCTGCAATTTTGAGATATGCATAATTTTTTGGAGTTGTAGTTAATCGTTCTCCAATCAATTCATGTTTATAATCGGCTCCTAAAGCCTTTAATAATCCAGGAAGCTCTGTAGTACCAAAATATTGATCTACATCAGGAATTTCTTCCTCCAAATCTGGCTTATACCGTTCTGACAAACAACCAGTAACAAAAATTTTATCGACTGCTCCTTCTTCTTTTTTCTGCACATACTCTAAAATAGTATTTACAGACTCCTCTTTGGCATTAGCAATAAAACCACATGTATTAATGACAACAATATTTCCTTCCTCTTCATGAACAACCTCTTTATTATTGGCTCGTAGTTGTCCCATCAACACCTCGCTATCATATACATTTTTACTACACCCAAGTGTAACTACATTGATTTTGTTTTTCTTTAATGTCTTTGTTCTCATATCTTCCGGATAAAGGTGTGCAAAGATACAAGGATTAACCAAAGTATACGATATAAATTGAATAACTATATAAGTCCAATCCAGATTACACAACAAAACATCGATTAAACCTTTTGTATATTGTAGAGTCCTAGTCTACAAAACCCAACTTATGAAAAAGAATTCCATACTATTTCTGGTTTCAATATTGTACTTTACTTTGTCTTGCTCTCATAATGAGTCTATAGAAACAATAGATAATGAAACGATTAGTACTGATTCTAATGCCATATATTTTCCACCTATCGATTCAGATACCTGGGAAACTATACCTGCTCAAGATTTAGGGTGGAATATAAGTAATGAGCAACCATTATATGACTTCCTTGAAGAAAAAGGTACTAAAGCATTTATCATTCTTAAAAATGGAAAAATTGTTATTGAGAAATACTTTAACGGAGGATCAGTTTCTGACAATAATCCCTGGTACTCTGCAGGAAAAACCTTAACTGCATTTACGGTTGGGATAGCTCAACAAGAAAACCTATTAGATATAAATGACGTTTCGGCAACATACCTAGGAACAGGATGGGCTAATATTACTACAGAACAACAAAATGCAATAACGGTTAGAAATCATTTAACCATGACAACAGGTTTAGACTATAACGTTTTGAATCAGAACTGTACTGATGCTAATTGTTTTACTTATCTTAATGATTCGGATAATGTTTGGTATTATCATAATGCTGCATATACAATACTAAAAGACATTATTTCGGAAGCCACAAATCAAGAATACAACACCTATTTTGATGTCAAAATAAAAAATAAAATAGGAATGAACGGTGCATGGATTACTCTTGGCTATGCAAATATTTACTATAGTACAGCCAGAAGCATGTCTCGTTTTGGTTTGTTAAACCTAAATAAAGGGATCTGGGACACTACAAAAATTCTTACTGATCAAAACTACTTTACCCAAATGATTACTACTTCTCAGGTTTTAAATCAATCTTATGGTTATTTATGGTGGTTAAACGGAAAATCAAGCTATAGAGTTCCTGGATTTGAAAATGAATTTATTGGGTCTTTAATTCCTAATGCCCCAGATGATCTTATAGCTGGTTTGGGTAAAAATGATCAAAAACTATATATCGTTCCTAGTCAAAATCTGGTTATCGTAAGAATGGGTGATGATACTGGGGGGTCATTATTAGGACCTTCTGGCTTTGACAATGAATTATGGGGGAAAATTAATTTACTAATTAAATAGTTAAAACCAATATCTGGAGTAACCTTATTCTCAATCCATATAATTAGCAGGTTCTTTTCTTTCTTTTGTAGCTTGTTCGTAAGCATAACCTAATTGCAACAATAAGGCTTCAGAAAAAGGTTTAGCTATAAACGTAAGTCCTTTTGGTTCTCCTTTACTTGTATACCCCATAGGAACCGTAAGAGCAGGATATTTGGCTACAGCAGCATAGCCAGCATGATAATTATTTATTGATAGTATCACATCCAGTTGATGTTTATCAATATGAGTATCAAAATAATTACGTGCGATCGTTTTTAGATTTTCTTTTATTACATTCAATTCTTCAGTAGTAGTACTATCTGCAAGGATACCTTCAAACAATTGTTGCCCATAAGGAATTCGTTTTATAGAATCCTGTTTATTAAATGCAATTGCATCTTTTATGTTTTTAACAGTAACATCACTCCCCGACTGAGTACTTATATATGCAGGAAGGTCATTTTTCATATCTATATTCAAAATACTTAGAAAACCTGGTAATTGTACTCGTTCTGGTTCAATTTCTATGATCTCTCCTCCTGCTTTCTTTATTTTTTCTACGGCAATTTTATAGATAGAATCTTCTAAAAGATCTTTAATCACTCCAAAACGTTTTTCTTTTAAAAAATGTTCCTTTAATGAATTTATAAAATTTGTATCTATAGCTTTAGAAGCAACATCATTATCATCCTTACCTGTAACAGCATTAAGTAAGATAGCGTTATCAATTACGCTCTTGGTCATAGGCCCCGGAGTATCTAATGTACTTGAGATTGGCACTATTCCTGTTCTGCTTAATACTCCTATAGTCGGTTTTAAACCTACAACAGAGTTTTGGCTGGATGGCGACAAAATAGATCCACTGGTTTCTGTTCCTATTGCGGCAACACAAAAATTAGCCGCAACGGCAACTCCACTCCCCGAACTGGAACCACCAGTCTCAAAAACCATTCTACCATAAGGGTTAAGTGTCTGTCCTCCTATAGCACTATACCCAACAGGGCATCCCGAACATAAAAAATATGCCCATTCGCTTAAGTTAGCTTTACCAAGAATTAATGCATTTTTATCTAATAATCGTTCTGTGATAAATGCACTTTTACTTTTATTATTTTGTAACGCTACAGCTCCGGCTGTGGTTACCATATCTTTTGTTCCTATATTATCTTTTAGCAAAATAGGCATTCCGAAAATAGAATTAATATCAATATTCTTTTTATCCATTTTATCCAAATCTCTAGCTTGCTCTACTACTTTTGGATTAAGGGAAATTACCGAATTTAAAGATAATGCATTATCACTTTCGTATTTTCTGATACGATAGATATAGAAAAGTGTTAACTCTTCATAGGTAAGTTTACCATCTTTTATTTGTTGTTGAATGGTAGGAATATTTTTTTCGAGAATAAACTTTTTTAAATCATTATATTTTTCTTCAGAAAAGAAATCTAATTCAGATTCCAAAGTTTTCCAGATATCATTTTTATCCAGCACTTTAGAGTTTATTAGTTTTAAATGCATCCTTGTCTGCTCCAACATCTCTGTAGCCGCCAAATCTGCAGCTTCATCATATGGTTCCCAAACTACCCTTGGTTCTTTTTCTAGTTGTGTTTCTGTTTTATCTTGCTTTTTACAAGTAATAAAAACAAAAATTGAAATTAAAACAAATACTATCTTTCTCATTGCGATATGTTGTGTAAAGGTCAGTTTTAAATGCTACAATTCTTTAAAATATAAAAAAAGGCGGTGAGAATGTTTCTCATCGCCTTTTTTAACCTTTTTGTAACAAATATTATTTGAAGAAAGAATCTACAAATTCATATTTATTAAATACCTGAAGATCTTCTATCCCCTCTCCTACGCCTATATATTTTACCGGAATCTTAAACTGATCGCTTATTCCTATTACAACCCCTCCTTTGGCGGTTCCATCAAGTTTGGTTACAGCCAATGAAGTTACTTCTGTAGCTGCCGTAAATTGTTTTGCTTGTTCAAATGCGTTTTGACCTGTAGAACCATCTAAAACCAATAATACATCATGAGGAGCATCTCCTATTACTTTTTGCATCACTCGTTTTACTTTTGTCAACTCATTCATTAAATTGACTTTATTATGCAATCTACCTGCTGTGTCTATAATGATAACATCAGCATCTTGATTTACTCCAGATTGTAGCGTATCAAAAGCTACAGAAGCAGGATCGCTTCCCATATCTTGTTTTATGATCGGAATATCTACGCGATCTGCCCATACTTGTAGTTGATCGATTGCTGCTGCTCTAAATGTATCTGCAGCACCTAATACCACTTTTAATCCTTTGTTCTTTAATTGATGGGCAAGTTTTCCTATTGTAGTGGTTTTTCCTACTCCATTTACTCCAACCACCATTATTACATAAGGTTTTTTATCTTTTGGAATTTCAAAATCAGTAGCTTCTCCGACATTAGTTTCAGAAAGTAAACCAGCGATTTCTTCGCGAAGGATTTGATTTAACTCATCTGTTCCAAGATATTTATCCTTTGCTACCCGATTCTCTATACGTTCAATAATCTTAATGGTAGTCTTAACTCCGACATCACTTGTAACCAATATTTCTTCCAGATCATCTAAAACATCATCATCTACTTTAGATTTACCAGCTACTGCCTTACTTAATTTAGAGAAAAAGTTTGTTTTTGATTTCTCTAATCCTTTATCCAGTGTTTCTTTTTTCTCTGAAGAAAATATATTTTTAAAAAGCCCCATTTGTACTATTCAATATGCTAGAAATTAAAAAACTAAAACATTTAGTTATATTGCTTAAATATAAAAAGAAAGAGCCATTTCAATACAATTGAAACGGCTTCTTTTTAAAATATTTTGTACGGAATTACTTTTTCTTTAAAAAATCGTTTACCGCCTCTGGTGCCATAATTGATTCTACAAAAGTATAGGCTCCAGTTTTTGGAGATTTTACCATTTTTATGGCTTTAGTTAATCTCTTTGATCCCGTTTGTAATGATGCTACTGATTTCTTTGCCATCTCTTATTATTTTATTTCTTTATGAACAGTCATTTTCTTCAAGATAGGATTAAATTTCTTTAACTCTACTCTATCAGGAGTGTTCTTTTTATTCTTGGTTGTAATATACCTTGATGTACCCGGTTTACCAGAAGCTTTATGCTCTGTACATTCTAAGATTACCTGTACTCTATTACCTTTCTTTGCCATTATAAGTATCTTTTAAAATAAAGAGATTATTTATTTAAGAAACCTTTTGCTCTTGCTTCTTTTAAAACAGCTGAGATTCCGTTCTTATTTATATTTTTTAATGCAGCGGTTGACACTTTAAGTGTTATCCAACGATCTTCTTCTGGAATATAAAAACGTTTTTTAATTAAATTCGCATTGAATTTACGTTTTGTTTTATTCATCGCGTGGGAAACATTGTTTCCTACCATTGCTTTTTTACCTGTAAGCTCGCAAACTCTTGACATCTCTTCTTAATTTTGGTATTATTTCAAAACAGGGTGCAAATTAACGAATTATTTACCGAACCACCAATAATAGTTTGGTAATTTTTCTTCTTTTTTTTACTGCTTTGGAAAAATCAAAAAACAGGTATTTTTACGTATTTCAAAAACATGACATTACATCTATCTTTACATCAGTTAGTTTTACAATTGTAACTAACTACTTAATATGGGGTAATTAAGTAGTAAACGAAAGTGGGTCATTTTTTAATGACCCACTTTTTTTGTTGTGTTTTATATTACAAATATAAACACATACTAAACACTAATAAAACCTAACTAACCTAATTTTGACAAAAACTATTTTTTTATAAACCTTGATCTGTGTATTCAACATTTTGGCTCCATATATTATTTTCTATCTGCATTATAGATTCCTGTAATTCATCTACATATTGTGCGGCACCATAATCGTTTTTACCTTCGGCTACTACAAATGTTATATTACATCCCAAATCTTTTGCTACATTAACATTTTTATATGCCTTCTTTATAGAAAAATATCGATCTTTTGTCCCGTGAACAACATAGATAGGGGTTTTTATTTTATCCAAAACTTTAAAGTTAGATGCCACAACAATGAGGACAGAGAATAAATGATCGTTATCTTTTACCAGTTTGATCGACTGTAAGGCTCCATTACTATACCCTATTAGAATAATTTTTTTATCGTCTATCGGATAACTACTTCGTGCAGCGTTTACAAAATCAATAACAATTTGCTCTAAAGCCCTTTCATCTGGTCTTTTCCATGAAATTTTAGGACTAAAAATTATCCCTTGCTTATTTCTAATTCCCGGAATGATAAAATCCTTTTTGAAATTTGGATATTTCTTAGCCCCCACTCCTCCAGGAAGTACAATATAGACAGGTAACTTTTCATTCTGGTTATTCTCTGGCAGAATAAGATCAAACTCTCCTTCATATACTGCTTTAAAAGTTTTCATTTCTGAACCAAGTATACTGTTATTTGTCTTCCCCGTTATGGTTAATGATACAAACATCCCTATTAGCGCAGAAAGTATCGTTTTGGAAGAAAGAAATAAAGTTTTCATAGTTATCGATATTGTTTTGATTACTGTAAAACTACTTCTGTATATCGTTTAAAAACACGTTTTATCGTTCAATCGCGCTTTTTTGTCGATGAATTGCAAAAACATATAGATAAGTACTATTGATATTGTAAGTTAGAGCAAAGAATATCTGAGTTAGATGATAATGATTTTAAAGTAATGTATTAAGTAATAGTTCGAAAGATTTATTTACAGCTTTGCCAATGGTACGCTCTCTAAGGTTACTAAAAACATATTCCTCTGAAAAAACACCTTTTGGAGAGGCTATTGCAATAAAAACAGTTCCTACCTCGACATCTCCATCACCTTTTGTAGGTCCAGCATTACCTGTAGTACCAATAGCATAATCTGATTTAAATTTTTCTTTTGCTGCCATAGCCATGGCTTCTGCAACCTCGATACTGGTCACCGTATATTTTTTAATAATCTCAGGATCGATACCTAATATATCTATTTTGGATTGTGTAGCATAGGTAACAGCTCCGCCATTAAAATAAGCAGAAGCACCCGCATTGGCTGTAAATGATTGTGCTATTTTACCACCAGTACAACTTTCTGCAACCGATAGTGTTTTACCCTGCTTAACCAATAGTTGGCCAATTCTAGCCTCTATAGTTTCATCTTCTTCATATCCTACAATAATATCCCCTATTATAAGATTTAATGCTGATACTTTATTCGCTATAGTATCCTCGAGGAGTTTTTTATCGCTCCCTCGTGCCGAAAGACGAAGTCTTACTCTTCCTAAATTGGGTAAGTATGCTAATTTGATAAATGAAGGCAAATCATTCTCCCAGTCTTCAATTTTTTCTGCTACTGCACTTTCACCCATACCATAGGTAAGTATTGTTTTATGAATGATATACGGTCTGTTAAACCTTTTTTGCAACCTAGGCAACACCTCATCTATCATCAACCCTTTCATTTCATAAGGAACTCCGGGCATAGATATAAAAACTTTGTTTTCTTTTTCTAACCACATCCCGGGAGCTGTACCATAGAGATTCATCAAAACGGTTGATTTACTAGGTACAAGCGCTTGTTGTCTATTTACTTCAGAAATTGGTGTGGAAATATATTTAGCGAATAATCTTTCGACATGTGCAAGCACATCCTTGTTTTCTACCAATGTATCTTCAAAATATTCGCAAATGGTATGTTTTGTAATGTCATCTTTTGTAGGACCAAGACCTCCTGTTATCAATACAACATCTACTCTATTACCAGCTTCTGCTATTGCATCAAGAATATGTTGTTTATCATCTTTTATAGATGAGATTTGATGTACATCTATACCAATTTTATTAAGCTCTTTACCAATAAATGCAGAGTTAGAATCAATGATTTGTCCAATCAGAATTTCGTCTCCTATAGTAATAATTTCTGCAAGCATAGTTAGTTAAAATCTGCTTTCAGGTCTTCGAGAGCTCCATTAACCGTAGATACAATATGATCCAGAATAGGTATAATCTCTTCTTTTGCTTTCTTCGTTTTTGACCAAGCTTCAATCTGTTTAATTTGCGCTAAAAGATCAATATCAAATAATTGAAGATTAGGTTTCATCTTATGAGCATATTGATATGCCATCTGTGGATTATCAGAATTTACAGCTTGAACCATACTATCGAGATCAGGCGGTATTTCTTCTAGAAAAGTCTGTACCAGGACAGCTATAAATTCGTTATCGCCTCCTGATAATTCATTTACATGTTTTAAACTATATCCTTTGCTCATTTATTTTACTTTTATTGAAAAAAATTGTTGGTTGTTTATATATCCAGTCAAAATATCGTTCGGTTTTACCGCACCAACACCCGCTGGCGTACCTGTAAATATAATATCTCCTATCTTTAAAGTAAAATATTTTGACACATATTCTATTAATTCATTGATCTTCCACAACATAAGTCTTGTATTCCCTTGCTGTGCGATATCTCCATTTTTCTCTAATCGAAAATCAATAGAATCGATATCGTCATATTCATCTTTAGGCATCCATGTTCCTATTACTGCTGCTCCATCAAAGGCTTTAGCTTTCTCCCATGGAAGGCCTTTTGCCTTGAGTTTAGTTTGCAAATCTCGTGCTGTGAAATCTATCCCAAGACTTATTTCATCATAATATTTATGAGCAAATTTTTTATCAATATGCTTACCTACTTTATTTATTTTTATCAATACCTCAACTTCATGATGAATATCATCTGAGAAATCCGGAATAAAAAAGGGTTGTTTTTTTAACAAAATAGAAGTGTCTGGTTTTATAAAAACCACTGGGTTTTCTGGTCTCTCATTCTCCAATTCTTCAATATGATCTGTATAATTGCGACCTATGCAAATAAGTTTCATGATATAAAATGATAAGAGAAATGATTATAAATTCAGGCTATTATTCAACTTACGAAGTCGAACAGCAGTAAGTACTTTTTTGGTATATAAAGGGAAATCTGCATTTTGTATCCATCCAAAATACCCAGGCTCTTCTTCCATCACTTGTTCTACCAATTTACCTTTGTGTTTACCAAAAGAAAAAACTTCCTTCTTGTTATCGTCATAAGCAATAAAACCGGCAAAATCTGCAAATTGTTTTCTAGAACTAAATTCTGACAAAAACTTAGCATCGTTTTCTAATTCTGGGTAACGATCTAACTGCGCTTTTAGCACTTCATAAGTAGCAAGTGTGTCGGCTTCGGCAGAGTGTGCATCTGTTAAATCCTTATCACAATAAAATTTATATGCAGCAGATAATGTTCTCTTTTCCATTTTATGATAAATGGTTTGCACATCAATTGCAACTGTATTCTTCATATCAAAATCCAGTCCTGCTCGTAATAATTCTTCAGCCAATAACGGTATATCAAATCGATTAGAATTGAAACCTCCTAAATCGCAGCCTTTTATCATCTCACTAACTTTACCAGCTAACTTCTTAAAAATAGGCTCATTAGCTACCTTAGCATCATCAATACCATGCACCGCTGTAGTTTCCGGAGGTATCGGCATTTCGGGGTTAACCAACCAGGTTTTGCTTTCCTGGGTGCCATTTGGAAATATTTTTAGAATAGAAATTTCTACAATACGATCTTTAGAAATATTTATGCCGGTGGTTTCAAGATCAAAAAAACATATCGGTCTTTTTAAATTAAGCTCCATAAATTGATTGTGTGATACTCAAAGATAACAGCTATTCTTTAACATTCTTATAGACTAGCTCTATTTTAACATTTACAAAAACTATACAACCTTCTTAACGAATACATTATCCGCAAATTTTCTTGTAACCGTTTCTATTATATTATCAAATTTAATACGAATTGATTTATCAAATTCCCGAACTTCAAGAATTTTTATTTCACTACTTAATGCCAATCCGATTTCTGATACATATTTTAAAAAATGAACAGATCCATCATTTACAGCAACAAGTTGACAAACATCCCCTTCTGATAAAGAAGAAAGCATAATTTTTGGTATAATCGAGTAATCTCCATTTGCATTAGGAATCATCTCACCATGAGGATCCTTTTTAGGAAAATCCATAAACCGATCCAACTCGTCAATCAACTTACGAGATTTAATGTGCTCTAATTGTTCTGCTACATCATGAACTTCATCCCATGTAAAATTAAGATAGTTACATAAAAAAGTCTCCCATAACCTGTGTTTACGAATCAATCGTACTGCAATTGACTTACCTTCTTCTGTTAAATCTAATTTACCATACTTTTCACTTACTACATAACCTTTGGTTTTCAACTTCTTAATCATATTATTTGTAGAAGCTGGAGAAACCTTAAGGTAATCTGCTAATTGGTTATTTCCCACTTTTACAGAATCATCCTCAATAAGTAACTGAAATATAGCTTTTAAGTAATCTTCTTCACTTTTTGTTAAATTGTTCAAATTTAATTTGTTAGTCATGGCTAACTTTTTTAGTTTTGTCGAAATAATAAAACAAAATTACTAAACCTAATGCAATTACGTATAATAATCTTACTTACTTTTACATACTACCTGTTTTGCAACCAGTTACACTCTCAAGAATTCAATTCTACCAACATACTAAAAGGAGTGATATACGATGACAGCGGAGTACTTCCTTTTGCTAATATTTTTATAGAAGGAACATCTTTAGGTAGTTCGAGTGATGAGAATGGAGTATTTATCATAGAAAACATACCAACAGGAAGTTATAAAGTAGTTGCTTCATTTACGGGCTACACCTCAATTAAAAAAAAGGTTTCTATTACAGCTGGAGAAAACAAAATAAACCTTGTTATGTCACAAGGATCATCTCTCGATGAAGTGGTGATCACAGGAACATTGAAAGCCGTAAGCCGATCAGAAAGTCCCGTTCCTGTAGAAATCTACTCTCCAACATTTTTCAAAAAAAATCCAACGCCTAATCTATTTGAATCTTTACAAAATATAAATGGTGTAAGACCTCAACTTAACTGTAGCATCTGTAATACAGGAGATATACACATTAATGGTTTAGAAGGACCTTACACATTGGTAATGATTGACGGAATGCCTATTGTAAGTGGATTATCAACCGTTTATGGATTATCAGGAATACCTAATTCATTGATCGATAGAATTGAAGTAGTAAAAGGACCGGCTTCATCTTTATATGGAAGTGAAGCCGTTGGAGGCCTTATTAATGTTATTACAAAAAACCCTAATGATGCTCCCGAAGTGAGTACCGATATTTTTGCTACCGGTTGGGGTGAAACCAATATAGATTTTGGTTTTAAAACCAAATTAGGTAATGCCACAGGATTATTTGGTGCCAACTATTTTTATTATGATCAAGTTATAGACAACAATAATGATGGGTTTACCGATCTTACATTACAAAATCGTATATCTATTTTTAACAAATGGAATTTTAATCGTAAAAGTGGAAAAAACTTCACACTCGCAGGTAGATTTTATTACGAAGATAGATGGGGAGGAGAAAATGAATGGAATTCGGATTTTAGAGGAAGCAATCAAATATATGGGGAGAGTATATATACGGCACGTTATGAAATACTTGGTAATTATGAATTACCAGTAAAAGAACCTTTAACACTCTCTTTTTCATACACAGATCACGATCAAGATTCATATTATGGAATCGTGTCCTATCAAGCAAAACAACGTATTGGTTTCACTCAATTAACCTGGGATAAAAAACTAAAATCACACGATCTTCTATTCGGAGCTGCATATAGATATCAATATTATGATGACAATACACCAGCAACAGCTACAAATGACATAAATGACCCCGAAGAAACAAGCACTCCAGGTATATTTTTACAAGACGAAATCACACTGGCCTCTAAACATAAACTATTATTAGGAGCAAGATTAGATTATCATAACCGACACGGAACTATTTTTACCCCAAGACTTGCCTATAAATGGAGCATTAATGATAAAAATATTTTTAGACTCAACGCTGGTACAGGATTTAGAGTAGTTAACCTTTTTACAGAAGATCATGCTGCTCTTACAGGTTCTCGCGAGGTGATCATCGAAGAAGATCTCGATCCAGAAGAATCTTATAACGTAAACCTTAATTACATCAAAAAAATATTTTTTGATAACGGAACCTTTGTAGGTTTAGATGCTTCTGCATGGTATACATATTTTACAAATGCCATTATTCCTGATTATGAAACAAATTCTTCAGAAATACGATATGGCAATTTAGATGGTCATGCAGTCTCTACAGGGATAAGTCTTAATACTAATATTAACTTTTCTAATGGTCTAAAATTCACATTAGGAATGAGCGGACTGAATGTATCAAATACCGAGAATGGAGTAACTACACGCCAGATACTCACAGAAAGTTTTACGGGAACCTGGGGAGTTACTTATAAAATTCAATCTCTTAACTTAACATTAGACTATACAGGAAATATATATGGACCTATGCGATTAGCAACTCAAGGCCCAGATGATCCCCGAAGAGACAAATCACCTTGGTGGAGCATCCAAAACATACAATTCTCTCACAAAACTAAAAACAATATAGAAATTTATGGAGGGGTTAAAAATTTATTAGACTGGACACCTAGTCGAGGGAATCCCTTTTTAATAGCCGGAGCTGATGATCCATTTGGTCCAGATTTTGATACCACCTATATATATGCTTCTAATCAGGGAATACGAGGTTTTCTAGGTGTTCGTTATTCCTTGTAAACTCAATACAAAATGAAAGTTTTTTATATCATATCATTCTTTATATTATCTCTTCTACATCAAAATGTAACGGCACAGTTACAAATTGATTCTTTTGAGTCTATAGAAAACAAAATGACTATTGCCCCAAAACCTTTAGTTGTATTTATTCATACAGATTGGTGTATGTACTGCAAGAATATGGAAAATACAACTTTTAAGAATAATGATATTATACAACAGTTAAATGAAAATTTTTATTTTGCTTCACTAAATGGTGAAAGTCGCGAAACTATACATTTTCTAAATAACTCCTTTCGTTTTCAACCTAATGGAAATAAAACCGGAGTACATCAATTAGCCAGAGAACTTGCTACTGTTAATAACCAAATTGGCTATCCAACATTAGCAATTCTAAATCACAAATACGAAATCATATTTCAACAGCAATCTTTTTTAAGTGCTAAAGAACTTATCAAAATATTAAATAAACTTTCCAAAAATGATTCATAAAAAATTAATAGTATTACTTCTTGTTTTTACTTTTTTCTCCTGTAAAAAAGAAGTGAAGGATAAAAATCAAAAATTACAAGTAGTTACCACCACCTCTATGATCACTGATATGGTTAAAAACATAGGCGGAGATTTAATTGACGTCGAGGGCTTAATGGGTAGTGGTGTCGATCCTCATTTATACAAAGCTAGCGAAGGTGATGTATCTAAATTAGTGAATGCTGATGTGATTTTTTATAACGGCTTGCATCTAGAAGGAAAACTGGTAGAAGTATTTGAAAAAATGAAACATCAGGATATTAATACCATAGCTATTGGAGCTAGTTTAGACAAAAACACGTTAATCGGCTCTGATTATTTTGCTTCTAATTATGATCCACATATATGGTTTAGTGTTGAGAATTGGAAAATCATAACGAATTTTGTTACACATAAACTTACCGAGATTGATCCAAAAAATGCTGAAGCTTTCAGAGCTAACGGAAAAGCATATTTAGCAAAACTTAATGAATTAGAGACTACATTAAAAAATACCATTGCTACCTTACCAAAAGAAAAGCGAATTCTGGTTACCGCACATGATGCTTTTAGTTATTTTGGGAAAGCTTATGATTTTAACGTAGTAGGTTTACAAGGGTTATCTACTGCTACTGAAGCTGGAGTGCAAGATGTTCAAAAATTAGCTAACTTTATTATTGAGAAAGAAGTAAAAGCTATTTTTGTAGAAAGCTCTGTTCCTAAACGAACTATTGAAGCCTTACAAGCTGCGGTAAAATCAAAGAATCATGAAGTAACAATAGGTGGAACATTATTCTCTGATGCATTAGGTAATGAAGGAACAAAAGAAGGTACCTATATTGGGATGTTTGAATATAATGTCAATACTATTATAAACGCGTTGAAGTAACAGTAAACGAATAATTTGTAGTGGTTATATTGAATAAAAATTGTTTAAATGAAAGAACAAAAAATCGCAGTTCAAATAGATGATTTAACTGTAGCTTACAATTATAAGCCTGTACTATGGGATATTGACCTTGCTATACCAGAAGGTGTACTTATGGCTATTGTGGGTCCAAATGGGGCAGGGAAATCTACTTTGATAAAATCGATTTTAGATATCATTAAACCCATTGCAGGAAGTACTCAAATTTATGGGAAACCTTACAAAAAACAACGATCACTGGTAGCTTATGTTCCTCAAAAAGGAAGTGTAGATTGGGATTTTCCTACCACTGCGCTAGATGTTGTAATGATGGGAACCTATGGAAGTTTGGGATGGATCAAAAGACCAGGACAAAAACAGAAAAAAGCTGCCCTTGAAGCATTAGAAAAAGTAGGCATGCTTTCTTTTAAAAGCAGACAGATTAGTCAGCTATCGGGAGGACAACAACAACGTATATTCTTAGCAAGGGCTTTAGTTCAAAATGCATCTATCTATTTTATGGATGAACCTTTTCAAGGTGTTGATGCCACTACAGAAAAAGCTATTATTAACATCCTAAAAGAACTTAGAAAAGCCGGAAAAACAGTAATTGTAGTACATCACGACTTGCAAACAGTGCCTGAATATTTTGACTGGGTTACTTTTCTTAATGTAAAAAAGATCGCTACCGGACCGGTAAAAGACATTTTTAATGATGATAACTTAACCAAAACCTACGGAATTAATTACAAGGTTAGCGTACAACAATAAGAACTATGGATATAAAAGAATACATAGAACTTGTCTTTACAGATTATACTTTACGCACAATAACGCTGGGTACAGCTGTACTTGGTGCCATATGCGGTATGTTAGGTAGTTTTGCTGTATTGCGTAAACAAAGCTTGTTAGGTGATGCGATTTCTCATGCTGCATTACCAGGTATTGCCATAGCTTTTCTAATTATTGGTACAAAAAACAGTTCTGCATTCTTATTAGGAGCATTGATAAGCGGTTTAATTGGTACTTTTTGGATCCGTGGCATAACCAGTAAAACACATCTTAAATCTGATACGGCTTTAGGTCTTATATTATCATTATTCTTTGGGTTTGGAATGTTATTACTAACCTATATTCAAAAAATGCCCAATGCTAATCAGGCTGGTTTAGAAAGTTACCTTTTTGGACAGGCTGCCACACTTTTAGAAAGCGATGTATGGCTCATGATCATCGTTACAGGAATTAGTTTGGTCGTTTTATTATTATTCTGGAAAGAACTCAAACTATTATTATTCGATGCTGATTACACTAAAACATTAGGATTTAACACCAAATTCTTAGACATTCTTATCACTACATTTATTGTAATTGCTATTGTATTAGGACTACAAACTGTAGGCGTAGTATTAATGAGTGCTATGTTATTAGCTCCTGCCGCAGCGGCTAGACAATGGACAAACAACTTAGCTGTAATGGTTATTTTGGCCGCAATTTTTGGTGCATTCTCTGGAGTCATTGGAACTGCAATCAGCGCCAGTCACAATAATTTATCTACAGGACCCGTAATTGTATTGGTTGCTAGTGTCTTTGTATTATTTTCTTTTATATTTTCCCCTGGCCGTGGATTACTATTTAGAGAAATCCGATTTAGAAAAAACAGAAGTGATCTTCAATTACATAAAACATTATCTTTTATGTATAATATTGCCAGTACACACGAAAATATTGCTCATCCGCATGCTATTAAAATTCTGAATAACTTTCAGGGGTTCACCAGAAAATCACTTCAAAAACTAGAAGATAAAGATTATGTCAAAATTGAGGGCAGTATGTGGTCTCTAACCGAGTCTGGATATAACACCGCCTCTAATTTATATGATCAATTAACAAAAGAAGAGAATGAGTAACGCACAGATAGAAATACAACTAATTGCCAGCCTGGTAGCAATAGCTTGCGCTATCCCTGGAACTTTTTTAGTATTACGAAAAATGGCATTAATCACTGATGCAATTAGTCATTCAATCTTGCCAGGTATTGTGATTGGTTTTTTTATCACTCATGATTTATCATCGCCTTTATTAATTATTCTTGCTGCTGCAAGCGGTGTCATTACTGTAGTATTGGTAGAGTTTATCCAAAAGACAGGCTTAGTAAAAGAAGATACAGCCATAGGTCTCGTTTTTCCTGCCTTATTTAGTATTGGGATCATACTTATTGCACAGAATGCAAATGATGTACACCTGGATGTTGATGCCGTATTAT
Organism: Aquimarina sp. Aq78; assembly: GCF_900299525.1. Taxonomy (GTDB): domain Bacteria; phylum Bacteroidota; class Bacteroidia; order Flavobacteriales; family Flavobacteriaceae; genus Aquimarina. The sequence goes on from NZ_OMKA01000014.1 coordinate 140,020, forward strand.
TAGGAGAACTTGCCTTTGCTCCTTTTGATAGATTACTTATAGGAGGTACAGATGTAGGTCCTAAGTCTTTATGGATCATAGGTACTATATTACTAATTACATTAGGGCTATTATTTGCATTTTTTAAGGAACTAAAAGTAAGCACATTCGATGCAGGTTTGGCTTCTGCTCTTGGATTATCTCCTGTAGTTATGCATTATGGATTAATGACTGTTTCATCAATCACTACGGTAGGCGCTTTTGACGCAGTTGGTGCTATCTTAGTCATTGCATTAATGATTGCACCTGCAGCTACCGCCTATCTATTAACAAATGACTTAAAAAAAATGCTTCTGTTATCTGTTATCTTTGGAGTTAGTAGTGCCATTATAGGATATTGGGTAGCACATGCATTAGATACATCTATTTCTGGATCAATGACTACGGTATTAGGATTAGTTTTCTTATTCGTATACCTATTTGCACCCAGTAAAGGATTGTTTTCTGTATTGTATAGACAAAAACAACAACGTATCGAGGTTTCATTACTTACCTTTCTTCTGCACTTGGGAAACCATCAGGAAGAGGAAGAGCGTCATGTAAAACATTTAAACGAACATATTAATTGGCAGAAGGTACAATCAAAATCTGTTTTGAATCTGGCACTTAAAAACAATATGATCACGATTAATAATGATATTGTTTCTTTAACTAAAAAAGGAAAAAACTTTACAACAGAAGCAATTGATTATATTGTAACCAATAAAAATTCTGAAATCGAAAACATGAAAGATCGATTTTTTCTATTTAGAGGCTAAAACTTGTATCTTTAAAGGAAAAAGGGAAATGTTTGCATCTTTAAAAAAGAGTTTTATATCACTATCTATTTTATTTTTTTTAATCAGTTGTACTTCCTATGCTCAGGAAAAACCTGTTCATCTAGTAGAAGAAAAGCAGAAAAAAAGAACAATCATATATGTCCAAAATGATACTGATACAAACAAGAGTGTATTCTTAAAAGTGAATCCAACCGGATATCGTAGGAGTGCGCAACGACCTATTATTAAAAACATCCCTGCCAAAGGTAAAATACAAATGCTGATCCTTATTCCATTAACAAATATTGAATCTCATTATACATATAATCTGATTGTAAATGAAGAATTAGAGACAATAGACGTAAAGCATAGTAAAAGTTTAAAAAAGAAAGATAGTATCTGAGTTATAACCACCTAAAAAGCTTGATTTACATATACGAATTCTAAGATTAAGAGGAGTATAAAAAAAATGAATCTCTATCTGGTATTGTTTAGCTTTTGTAAGTAAAAACAATCATAAAACTTATTTAATATAGAAATCTATATATTTAGGCTTAAAAATCTAATCCACTTCAATACTTTATGAATCAAACAAAACCGCCATGGTATTTTCTCTTACTGGTCATTTTAGCAGGAGAATCTGTTTTTATCCTTCCATTTGTTCTTTCACGAGTATTTAGACCAACGGTACTTGAGGTATTTAACTTAGACAATATTCAGTTAGGTGTATGTTTCTCTATTTATGGAATTGTAGCTCTAATATCCTATCTTTTTGGAGGTACATTAGCCGATAAGTTTCCCCCAAGAAAATTGATTGCAACAGCACTATGGATGACTGCTTTGGGAGGATTAATATACGCTAGTTTCCCTAACTACACAGTATTAAAAGTGCTTTATGGTTATTGGGGATTTACTACTATATTTTTATTCTGGGCTCCCATGATCAAGGCTACTCGTGTTTGGGGCGGCACTACTTCTCAAGGTAAAGCATTTGGATTTTTAGACGGTGGCCGGGGATTGGTCGGTGCTCTATTCGGAGTCTTGGGAGTATTTATTTTTTCACTATTTATTACTTCAGAAATCTCTGAAGCGACTACCGCAGAAAGCAAAGCTGCTTTTAAATATGTAATCTTAGTATCCTCTGGCCTTGTTAGTATTGTAGGAGTATTAGTTTGGCTATTTATGAAAATGGATCATACATTAGAAAAACAAATTATACTAGAGAAAATCACAATATCTCAAGTGCAAGAAGTACTACGCTTACCTTCTGTTTGGCTACTCATGATTATTATCCTATGCGCTTATGTAGGTTACAAAATTACCGATGTATTTTCACTATATGCTCAGGATGTTATGTTGTATGATCAAGTACAATCAGCCCAAGTGGGTACATTTTTGCTATTTATCCGCCCCATTATTGGAGTTTTTATTGGAATATTAGCCGACCGCTCACAAACCACCTTTTGGTTACTTATTAGCTTTATAGTTTCTTTCTTCGGAGCATTATTGTTTGCCTCTGGCATAATTTCAGATTCTGCAACAGCTTTATTTTTTATATCAATTTTAGTGGTAGCGACGGGAGTGTATGCAGCTCGTTCTTTATACTTTGCAGTAATGCAGAGAGGAAAAATCCCATTGGTTCTTACAGGAACTGCTGTTGGGATTATTTCTCTTATAGGCTATACTCCTGATATATTTGCGGGACCCGCAATGGGATACCTTCTAGAAAATTCACCTGCCCCAGAAGGGCATCAACATGTGTTTTGGATGTTAGCTTTATTTTCTTTTATTGGTGGACTAGCTGCTTGGTATTATCACAAATTGTATAGCACACAAAAAAGTAATTATAAGAAGGTTTCAAAAAATTAATTACTGATTTTTTCTCTCGCATCAAAAAGCACAAATTGATACTCACTCATTAATTATAAAACCCATATTAACTACAGCTATGTGTATCAAACGTTCTTATAACGTGTACTCGATCCCTAAGTTAAAAACTGATGTTTTTATAGAATTGTCCCTTTCAATTAAACTAAAGAAAAATCTACCATTAATCCCAAAATGATTGGATAATCTATAACCTGTCCCTACAGTTAAACCTAAATCAAATTTATCATATTCAGATGAAAAAGGTAAAACATTAATATCTTGAAACTGTTCAAAGGGGTCTTCTTTAATTTTTTGTTTACGGTCAATTATATACCCAAATTGAGGCCCCATTTCCATATAAAAATCATTCGTAAATGAATATTGTACTATAATAGGTATTATAATTGTAGACTCATTTATATTGACCTTAAAATCTGAAGCTATAGGTACTTCATTAGCCCCTCCTCTAATCTCAAAACCTTTTGCCAAAAATTTGGATCCTTGCATTGCAAAAAGTATCTCAGGTTGTATTTTTATTTTTTCATGGATGTTTATGTTTATAAACCCTCCAAAGTAGAATCCAAATTTTCTTCTATATTCAGCAACATTAATTCCTGCAATAATCACATCAGGAGTATATTTTGCATAATTCGCCCCTCCTTTCAATCCAAATTTTGAATTAACTTCTTGTCCTTTAACAGAAACTACCCATAATACAAGTACTAACCCCAATAATAAATTCCTTTTCTCCATTTTCTATTTTAATCTTATTCAATAGATATATGTCTTAAGTAACAAAAATGTTACTCCTATTAAGATATTTAATAATATCCAAAATGCATATAATTGTTGGGCATAGTGATAAAAAAACCACGATAACTATTATCGTGGTTTGTATTTATTTTAGAAATAATGTTTCTTAAAACTCTCTATTCACATCCCAGGCTTCCAGATAGTCTTTTACACGTTGTACAAACTGCCCTCCTAGCGCTCCGTTAACAACTCTGTGATCATAAGAGTGTGATAAGAACATTTTATATCGAATACCGATAAAGTCTCCTTCTGGCGTTTCAATAACAGCAGGAACCTTTCTAATCGCTCCAAGTGCTAAAATCGCTACCTGCGGCTGATTTATTATCGGTGTACCCATAATACTACCAAATGTACCAACATTAGTTACTGTATATGTACCACCTTGTATATCATCCGGTTTTAAAGCATTATTACGTGCTCTATTTGCAAGATCATTAACTGCTTTAGTCATTCCTACCAAATTCAATTGATCAGCATTCTTAATTACAGGTACAATCAAATTACCATCAGATAAAGCTGCAGCCATACCCAGGTTAATATTTTTCTTTTTGATAATAGAATCACCAGATATAGAAATATTAATCATCGGGAAATCCCTAATTGCTTTTGCAACTGCTTCCATAAAAATAGGAGTAAACGTAAGGTTCTCTCCTTCTCTCTTCATGAAATCTCCTTTTACTTTCTTTCTCCAGTTCCAGATATTGGTTACATCGGCTTCTATAAATGACTGTACATGAGCTGAAGTCTGTACAGATTCGACCATATGATGTGCAATAAGTTTACCCATTCTGGTCATTTCTATAATCTCATCTTCTCCTGATGCTACTACCGGTGCTGCTTTTGAAACCTCTTGCTTTTTAGCAGGAGCAGCTGGTTTTGCTTGTGCTTCTTCTTTTGCAGGCTGTAGTGTTGGTTGCGTTTTTATTTTTCCATTTTTGCGGTCGTCTACAAATTGTAAAATATCATTTTTGGTAACGCGACCATCTTTACCTGTTCCAGAAATAGCTTCTAATTCATTCAATGAAATATTTTCTGCTGCAGCAATATTCTTTACTAATGGAGAATAAAACTTACTACTTTCAGAAAAATCAGTTGCATTTCCTGCTACTGCTGTTTCTGTCATTTGAGTTTCTAATACTACAGCTTCTTTTGGAGTTTCCTCAACTTTAGCAGTAGTTTCTTGTGGAGTCGAATCTACAGCTCCTTCACCTTCAGTTTCTATCACAGCTATAACCTGGCCTACCTGTACTACATCATCAACATCAAAAAGTTTTTCTACCAGTACACCTTCTACCTCACTAGGTACCTCACTATCTACCTTATCAGTCGCTATTTCAACAACTGCATCATCTAATTCAATAGTATCACCAACCTCTTTTAACCAAGTTGTTATTGTTGCCTCTGCAACACTCTCACCCATTTTTGGAAGTTTCAGCTCAAATTTTGCCATATTCTTAATCAAAAGTGTTTATAAGTTATGTTTTTTGCGAATTTAATTAAAATTCAGCTTAAAAATTATTTTTTTCGTATTAAAATTTACTTAATATCTATATCTTCAAGTTTACAGATACTTCTAAATATATGCAAATCAAGGACTCTTTAATGCATTCTCAAAAGGAATTCGATTAAGTATACTTCTTCCCAAAGTAACTTCATCTGCATACTCCAGCTCATCATTAACGCCAATTCCCCGGGCAATAGTAGAGGTTTTTATAGGTATTCCTTCTAATTGTTTATACATATAGAAGTTAGTAGTATCCCCCTCCATCGTAGCGCTTAATGCAAATATTAATTCTTTTACTTCTCCAGATTTAACTTTCTCGATCAAAGAACTAATATTTAATTCTTGTGGACCGATACCATCCAATGGGCTTATCTTACCTCCTAAAACGTGATATAATCCTCTAAATTGACCTGTACTCTCTATAGCCATTACATCCCGTATATCTTCTACTACGCAAATGATTTCACGATTTCTACCTGGATTATTACAGATATCACAAATATCAGTATCACTTATACTATGACATGTAGAGCAAAATTTAATATCCCCTCGTAATGCCCCCAAAGCTTTTATCAAATGTTGGGTCTGGGTTTCTGGCTGTCTGAGTAAATGTAATACTAATCGAAGTGCTGTACGCTTTCCTATCCCTGGTAATTGAGACATTTCATAAACTGCGTTCTCTAATAATTTTGAAGAAAATTCCATAGCTCGACAAATTTAGCGTTTTTAATGGTGAACTCCGCCCAGAGTTCCACTCTTTAAACAAAAAATTATGTTTTTATATCATAATGACATTTTTTGCCCCTATAACCTTAGTAGCTAATCATAAAAGATAATTACAGAGGACAAAATGAAAGTTTTATAACGATTAAGAAAACTTGACTTAAATTTAATTTTGAGATATAAACTATGATAATCTTAACTATGCAATTAAGGCCTTTTTGTTACTTTTACTCCAAAAGTAAAAGTAATGTTAGATACTCTTTCTGAAGAAACACAGCTTATTTTAATGATCATAGTCATTGCAATCTTATTCGTAGCGGTATCCTGGAATACCAAACGAAATAAAAATAAACTGTATGATCGTGATAAACGTAATTTTAGACAGAATTATCAAAAAAAGAAAAAGAAGAAATAATTATACCCATAAAAAAAGAAATGTTACACCAGGTTTGGTTTTCTAGATCAAAAAACACACGATTATAAAATTCCAGATAAAATATATGCTAAACACAAATGGTGTAATCAAAACTATACTAAGGATGTACTTTTATTAGTTAAGTAGTTGTCATCCATTAAAACAAACTTGCAATTCAATGAAAATATATACTAAAACAGGTGATAAAGGAACCACAGCTCTTTTTGGTGGCACCAGGGTACCTAAACACCATATTCGTATTGACAGTTATGGTACTGTTGATGAACTTAATTCACATATCGGGCTTATCAGAGATCAAAAAATTGATGAACTAAGCAAAAAAATATTAATCAATATACAGGATAAACTTTTTACGGTTGGAGCTGTTTTAGCAACTGATCCTGAAAAAGCCATATTAAAAAGTGGGCAAAAACGGCTAAATATACCTACAATTTCTACAGAAGATATCGAATTGTTAGAAAAAGAAATCGATAGAATGAACGAATCTTTGCCACCAATGACACATTTTGTATTGCCTGGAGGGCATCAAACTGTGTCATTCTGTCACATTGCTCGCTGTGTATGCCGAAGAGCAGAGCGTTTAGCAACGGCACTGTATGAAATAGACCCTTTTGAAGAAACAACATTACACTACTTAAACCGACTATCTGACTATCTTTTTGTACTGGCACGAAAGTTGTCCTTCGATCTTAAGGCAGAAGAAATTGAGTGGATTCCTAAAAAGAATTCTTAAAATTAAATATCTGTTAAAATTAGTAAGGGAAACCCCCTAAAAATTCACGTTCTTATAATTATTGTTTAAATAATTAATTTTTTACTTGACTTTTTAAACTAAAAAATTATTTTTGCAAAAAATTAAACCAGTAAACATATGTATTGGACTTTAGAATTAGCATCTTATTTAAGTGATGCACCTTGGCCAGCTACAAAAGACGAGCTAATAGATTATGCAATTCGTACTGGAGCACCTCTGGAGGTTGTAGAAAATCTACAAGCAATTGAAGATGAAGGGGATTCGTATGACTCTATAGAGGAAATATGGCCTGATTATCCTACCGACGAAGATTATCTTTGGAATGAGGATGAATATTAAAAAAATGAAATAGTATTAAAAGTCTCGCAAGAGGCTTTTTTTTTGCGTAAATTATGCCACTTTATGGCTATTTACAGCTCAAGAGTATTGTATAATTATGACCACTTAGGTCCTGAGATAGTGATAGACTTCAGATATTGAGGTCAAATTTGAATGTTCCTTTATTATAGGAAACCAATTAGTTTCGTTTTGAAATTAAAATCTCATTAAACACACAACCATAAAATTATGGGAATTTTAGATTCTGTATTAAAAGTATTTGTTGGAGATAAGTCCAAAAAAGATATCAAAGAAATTCAACCAAAGGTTGAATTGATAAAACAAGCAGAAAAGGCTATTGAAGGCCTTTCTCATGATGAACTGCGTGCCAAAACTGTTGATTTTAAAAATAGAATAAATGAAGCTCGCACAGAAATCAATACCAAAATAGAAACACTTACCGAGGAAGCTAATAACACAGAAGATATCGATAGAAAAGAAGATATCTATGGTGAAATCGATAAACTAAAGGAAGAAGCGTATGAAATCACAGAAAAAGCGTTAAACGATATTCTTCCCGAAGCCTTTGCAGTTATAAAAGAAACTGCGAAGCGTTTTACGAATAACGAAACTATCGAAGTTACGGCTTCTGCCTATGATCGAGAACTTTCTGGCACCAGAGATCATATTACTCTTGATGGTGAACAAGCCATTTGGTCTACAAGTTGGGATGCTGCTGGTAAAGAAGTAAAATGGGATATGATCCATTACGATGTACAGCTTGTTGGTGGTATTACGCTACACGAAGGAAACGTAGCAGAGATGCAGACAGGAGAAGGTAAAACCCTGGTTGCAACACTCCCAGTATACCTTAATGCTTTATCTGGTAATGGTGTTCACCTAGTAACTGTAAACGACTACCTTGCTCGTCGTGATAGCGAGTGGATGGCTCCAATTTTTCAGTTTCATGGGCTTACTGTAGATTGTGTTGATAATCACAGGCCTAACTCTGCAGAACGTAGAGCAGCTTATAATGCAGATATTACTTACGGAACCAATAATGAATTTGGTTTTGATTATCTACGTGATAATATGTCTCATGCTCCAGAAGACCTAGTTCAACGCCCTCATAATTATGCAATTATAGATGAAGTAGATTCTGTATTAATTGATGATGCCCGTACGCCATTAATTATTTCTGGACCTATACCAAAAGGAGATGTACACGAATTTGATGAGTTAAAACCCAAAATTGCCGATATCGTTTCGGTACAACAAAAATATCTTACTACTGTTTTAGCTGAAGCCAAAAAACTAATTAAAGAAGGTGATGCCAAAGAGGGAGGTTTTAAATTACTACAAGTATACCGAGGAATTCCTAAGAATAAAGCTTTAATTAAGTTTTTAAGTGAGGAAGGTGTAAAAATGCTACTTCAAAAGACAGAAAACTTCTATATGCAGGATAATAACAGAGAAATGCATAAGATTGATGCAGATCTGTACTATGTAATAGAAGAGAAAAACAATCAAATAGATCTTACTGATAAAGGTGTAGATTATCTTTCAGGAAAAGATGATCCGGATTTCTTCGTACTACCACAAATTGGTATGGAAATAGCTAAAATTGAAGGTTTAGAATTATCAAAAGAAGAAGAAGCTGAAAAGAAAGAAGATCTTTTTAGAGATTATAGTGTAAAAAGCGAACGTATTCACACTTTACGTCAATTATTAAAAGCATATTCCTTATTCGAAAAGGATGTAGAATATGTTGTGATGGATAATAAAGTAAAAATTGTTGACGAGCAGACGGGTCGTATTATGGATGGGCGTCGATACAGTGATGGATTGCACCAGGCTATTGAAGCTAAAGAAAATGTAAAGATTGAAGATGCAACGCAGACTTTTGCTACGGTGACACTTCAGAACTATTTCCGTATGTACGGTAAGTTGTCTGGTATGACAGGTACTGCAGTAACAGAAGCAGGAGAGCTTTGGGAAATCTATAAATTGGATGTTATAGAAATACCAACCAACAGACCGATTGCCAGAAAAGACATGGAAGATTTGGTATACAAAACCAAACGTGAAAAATATAATGCCGTAATAGAACAAGTTACAGAGTTATCCCGTGCAGGAAGACCTGTATTAATTGGTACCACTTCTGTAGAGATTTCAGAATTATTAGGACGAATGCTTACGATTCGTAAAGTCCCACATAATGTATTGAATGCAAAGCTTCATAAAAAAGAAGCCGATATTGTTGCCGAAGCTGGTAATGCTGGTGTAGTGACTATCGCTACCAATATGGCTGGTCGTGGTACAGATATTAAATTATCAGATGAAGTAAAAGCTGCAGGAGGACTTGCAATCGTTGGTACAGAACGTCATGATTCTCGTCGTGTAGACAGACAGTTACGTGGTCGTGCTGGTCGACAAGGAGATCCAGGTAGTTCTCAGTTCTATGTATCTCTAGAAGATAACCTGATGCGTTTATTTGGTTCTGAGCGTATTGCCAAAATGATGGATAGAATGGGACTAAAAGAAGGAGAAGTAATCCAGCATTCTATGATCTCTAAATCTATCGAAAGAGCTCAGAAAAAAGTAGAAGAAAATAATTTCGGTGTTCGTAAACGATTATTAGAGTATGATGATGTAATGAATGCACAGCGTGAAGTTGTATACAAACGTCGTTATCATGCATTGTTTGGAGAGCGTCTTCGCGTTGATATTGCCAATATGATCTATGACACTGTAGAAGTGATCACAGAAGGAAATAAAGCTGCCCAGGACTTTAAAAATTTCGAGTTCGAATTGATCAGATATTTCTCTATGAGTAGTCCGATTTCTGCAGAAGAATTCGAAAAAATGGATCCTTTAAAAATTGCAGGAGAAGTTTATAAAGTTGCATATGAGCATTATCAGGATAAAATGAAACGTAATGCAGATGCCGCATATCCTGTAATCAAACAAGTATACGAAGATCCTGCCAGCAAGTATGAAAGAATCTTAGTACCATTTACAGATGGAGTAAAAAGTATAAATGTTGCTACCGATTTGCAAAAAGCATATGAGTCTGAAGGAAAACAACTTATTACCGATTTTGAAAAAAATATTACACTTGCCATTATTGATGATGCCTGGAAAACACATCTTCGCAAAATGGACGAATTAAAACAAAGTGTACAATTAGCTGTTCATGAGCAAAAAGATCCGTTATTAATCTATAAATTTGAAGCTTTTGAGTTGTTTAAAGGTATGATTGAAGAGGTTAATAAAGATGTGATTTCATTTTTATTTAAAGGAGAATTACCAACAGGTAATACTCAAGACATTTCTGAAGCTCGCCAGGTGAGAAGAAAAGAAAATCTAGAAACTTCTAAAGAAGAAATCCCTAATATGGATGAGCGTGCGGCACAAAATAAAGCTGCAGGACAAACACAAGGGAGACCTCAAGTCACTGAAACTATTGTACGAGAACAACCAAAAATCGGACGTAATGATAGAGTAACTATCAAACATGTGATGAGCGGTGAGAATAAAACAGTAAAATACAAACAAGCAATCCCACTGATCGAAAAAGGAGAATGGGTACTTGTGAATGAATAAATTTTTTTTTATATAAATACAAAAGCCGGAAGAATAAACTTCCGGCTTTTGTATTTATAACTTTTATTTTACTTCATATTCATTATAGAGCTACTTGCTCTTATTTTATATTTTTACTTTCTCATACAAATATGTTATATCATTGAATAATCGAGTAAGTTCGTTGCTCATTTTATAGATTTCCTCATCCGTAAATTTCTGATTATTCAATTTATCTCTATTTTTTTTGATCATATTCCATTGAGAAAAAGTCAATCCTATTTTTTCATCAATTTCAGGAGTATTAAACTTACAAATCAAAAATTTATTAATTGCTCCATCCAATTCATGAAAAGCATTATTAAGCATTTGATAAGAGTTTTTGTTTTTCAATTCCATTTGATTCGCGTAGTAATAAAAAGCCAATCGTTGTGAAAGCATTCGTTGTCTTCCTGATATATTTATGATGCCTTCTAATTCTAATCTGTCTTCGACTAAATAAGATTCATTTATATCATCTTTAATGCTTTGAAAAGAATTTTTAGACTCTATAATAATAGAAGATACCACTGCGTCTGAAGCTTTAAGGAGATCTGTATTTGTTTCTATTATTTTTTTTGCATTATCATAACTCGGTTGAGTTTCAATGAGTATTTTAAATTCTTTCCATATTTCATTAACTCTAGTTAACTTTTCAATAGTTCCCTTAAATTGGGTGTTCTGTAAAAGAACTCGATTTTGTTCTTCAAAAATAATCTTACTCGATAATAAATCTCTCTTCACCTTCACATCATTAGCATTATTAAGTAAATATAAATATGCTTTAGACATTTTTTGAGTAAGCATACGTTGCTTACCCGAAACATTAATAGCGTTGTTAAATGACAATGATCCATATTTATCATTTAGCTGTGCATGAAGGCTCAATGAGCTGGCATACACTAATCCTATCACAAATAAAATTAGTATTGATCTGGGGGCTTTTGTTTTGTTTTTCATCTGTATTGGTTTTAATCTTTTGTTATTTAGTTTACAATTCTCAAACAAATCATAAGAGGTTAATTTATCTTCATGATTTTTTGGGTTTTCTTATTGATTTGCTGCACAAAAATATTTCAGACTATGTTCCTTAAATATGATTTTTATCAGTCCTTAAGTGCCTCTAAATAGGTATGTCTAGGCATATCTTACTGTTTACCAGTAGTAATTTTGATTTTTATTTTGATTTTTTATTCAAAAAAATAAGATCCTGCATTAAGCTTTTTTAAAAATCTGTAGGCATAAAGAAAATAGAGTTTTTTTTGGTAAGTTGAAGTAACTATAGAAGTATGGTATATATGTTCTTCTTATGCTCAAAAGTTACTCAAACAATTTCTACTCATCCAAAAAATATCATGTACGATATAAAGTAGTAAACACAGGTATTTAAAATGGATTCTCCGCTATCAGTTAATCGTGATTCATCAAGCATAAACCTAAGATAAGTCATCTAACAATCAATTGATTTTTTATAGAAATCAAAAATTTCAACATTAACAACATTACTAGTTAACCGTAAAAAATATGCGTATTTGCCTTTTAAAATACTGGTAGGTACTAGTTTGATAATCACCTTCATAACTATACATTTAACCAAAATTTAATAATTCATTAACAAACACAAATTTTAACTAATCATGAAAACACAAACTCATTTTAAAAGAAACTACCTAAACATAAGGCATCTGGTCATATGTTTTTTATTGTTCTCTTGTTGGCAAATTAACGCTCAAACTACTGAGCCTAATATGTGTAAAATGGAAGAACAAATGCAAAAATTGTATCAGGCAGATCCTGCTGCAAAAAAAGAAATTCAGGCATTAAGACAAAGTGCTGCTCGAATGAAAAGCAGTCAAAATCCTAAATCCTATGTAATACCAGTCGTATTTCATGTATTTGGAACTGAGTTTAACAGTGGAAGTACTGTTAACAAAGCGATTATTGAGGAAGCTTTACGGAAAACCAATGAGGATTTTCAAGGGCTTAATGCAGATTATAGTACTATTGATGCTCCTTTCGATGCTATCAAACAACCTCTGGATGTGACATTTAAACTCGCACAACTAGATCCTAATGGTAATCCTACTACAGGTGTTATATTCTATGATAAAGCTTCGGGAATGGGGAACTATAACTCTCCTGTAGTAGCAAAAGTCGCTTGGGATAATTACAAATATTGCAATGTATATATCACCAGAGATTTATATGATGATGGGGATTTCTTTAATTCAGGTGTAGCATGGTATCCTAATACCACCATGTCTGCTGCCAATATTGCCCGAGTAGTATATAACGGAAGTTATTTGGGAAATAATACTAATGAGAATTTCAGATCAGTACTAACTCACGAATTTGGGCATTATTTTGACTTACCGCATACCTTCGATAAAGGAGTTTGTAATAATGACCCTAATGATGGAGATGGTGTTGCTGACACTCCTTCACACAAAAAGAGTTCTTCAAGAACCAACTGTACGGTTCTAAAAAATTGCCTGAATCAGGAAATCAATAGTGAGAACTTTATGGATTATACAGATTGTTATAAAATGTTTACACAAGGGCAAGTTACCCGAATGGTTAATGCAATAGATAATTCTCCTACCCGAAACACATTATGGACAAATACCAATCTAACTGCTACTGGTTTGGCTTCTGATTTGGGTGCTCGTATCGCTACTTCTGGAGCAATATTTGAAGAACGTTACCTTAATGATGGGATTGTAGAAAGTACTATTGATATTACTTGTGTGGACTGTTCTTTTACAAAAAACTCTGGAGATATGGTGCTTAATACCGATTATACCGTAACCAATCTACCAGCTGGTTTAACTCCAAGAATTGTAATTAACAATGCTACTTCTGCAACCATACATCTGGATAATACTGCTTCTAGTCATAATCTTGCCAATTCTGTAGCTAATCTTTCTTTTACTTTCCTTAATCCAATAGTAACTGGTGGAGTAACACAACTATATAAAAATAGTATCGACAATCTAAAAGTGAACTTTAATGATGTGTATACAGAATACTGTAATGTAAATATATCATATGCTGTATATGCACACATTACTAATGTAGAATTTGATGGTAGAACAAATCCATCAGGGTATGTTAACGGAATCTCTAATTATGCAAAGAGCCTTATATACCCTGCTAAACAAGGACAATCTTACCCTTTAACAATTACAACTAACAAAGGTAATGGTGGTGCTGGTGATAATTTAAGAATTCAAGGGTGGTTTGACTGGAATAATAATTTCATCTATGAGGATAATGAATTAATAATTTCCCATGCATATGCCAACAGTAGTGTTGATGCCAATGGTGATTACAAATACACTACCAATATTATTATCCCTGCAGATGCTGTTTTAGGAAATACAGCTTTTAGAATTCTGGCACACTACGTACAAAATAACGATGGTGATACAGCATGTAGTCGTATTGATAGTGGTGAATCCGAAGATTACGGATTAAATATTATAGATCAAAATGCTACTTTTTCTATGGAATTTTCGGGAACTCCTACTGCTGTTAATTTCTCACAAGGTGTAGCTTTCTCTGATCTTACCGTAACCGATAATGGAGATTCTATTACCTCATGGTTATGGACATTTGAAGGAGGACAACCTGCTACTTCTACTGATAAAAGTCCTTCTAATATCATATTCCCCGAAGGTGGAACTTATGATGTAAGCCTAAAAGTGACAACTGCCAATGGAATAAATAAAACACTTACAAAAACAGATTACATCACCGCTGCATTAAACTATTGCGATAGTGGACCTAAATTTGGAGGTTATTTCAATGTAAATCACGTTACTTTAAGTACAATAGATCATGCTCCTCTCAAAAGTAGAGCAGGTGATTATTATGATACTGTATTTACAACTCTAGAAACGGGAAAAACCTATCCTATTACTATTAAAACAGAACGTGGTAATGGCGGAACTAGTGATGTGAATAGAGTACGGGTATGGGCAGATTGGAATTTTGACAGTGTATTTTCTGATAATGAACTAGTGGCCACCCAGGTTGTAAATTATGCAGATTACACCAATGATGAATATTCTTTTACAACCAATATTACTGTACCAAACAATGCTGCTGTAGGTAAAAAAGTAGGATTAAGGGTAATTGGTCATTTTGTAGACGGTACTGATGGAGATACCGCTTGCGGTTCATATGATAGTGGAAATACAGCAGATTATGGGATTATAATTTCAGAAACAACATCTTCTTGTGACGATGGTATCCAAAATGGTGATGAGACAGGAATTGACTGTGGTGGATCTTGTACACCTTGTAATGTATGTGATTCTAATGGAAAAAGCGTATCAGACGAATATATCAGTAGAGTGCAATTAGGAACAATTGATAATACATCTACTGGTTCTACTGGAGGCTATGGAGATTACACT
>NZ_OMKA01000003.1 GCF_900299525.1 Aquimarina sp. Aq78
TTGATTAGAACCTAAGTTTAAAACCTTTAATGCCCCCATACTACCAATAGATGTGGGAATAGTACCCGTCATGGCATTACGCTCAACAGTAAATGTTTCTACATTTACCAAGTTGCCTATTGAACCTGGTAAAGGTCCTGATAATTGATTAATAGCAAAGTTAACAGATGTAAGGTGTATCAAGTCTCCAAAAGAGGCTGGAATTACTCCCTTTAATCCGTTATATGATAAAGTTAATTTTGTTACTTTTCCATTCTCAACAATAACACCGGCCCAATCACAAACAGGAGTATTAGTTAACCAATTAGTATTCTTTGTCCAATTAGCACCATCTGTACTATTGTAGAAATCAACTAATGCTTGTTTTTCTGCGGCAGAAACCGTGCAATTAATCGTTAAAGTAATCGGGTTACGGGTTAATGTCAGGTCTGTAACAATACTATTGGTCGCAGTAAAATGATACACTCCTGCATTAGCATCTGTAGCATTAGAAATAACCAAGTCTCTATTAGTTGCTCCTGTAATTGCTACTCCATCCTTATACCATTGATAGCTATTATTTGTACTGGTTAATGCTGTACTAGATAATGTAATACTTCCATTTGTAGTTACAGATAATGTCTCTGTTTGGTCTACCTTACCTTGCGTGAGATAACCAAAATCTGTTATATTATTTTTATAAGTAGTAAAATCTGATTCAAAATCACTAAAAACAAAATTATTAGTACTAAAACCAAAGACGTTCAATACATCATTAGTTGCTAATACTGCTAAACTAGGAGGTACTGCTCCCGACAATTGATTACGAGAGAGTCCTAGCGTTTTTAATCCCGGTAAATTACCAATACTTGAAGGAATAGAGCCTGTAATTTGATTAGTAGATAAATACAGCTTTTCTAGTTTTAATAAATTACCTAAAACTGATGGTATTTCTCCGGTGATTTTATTATCTTCTATAGACAAAAATGTTAAATTAGATAATTGGCCCAATGAAACAGGAATTGAACCACTAAGACCATTTCTAAATAAATTAAGGCCTGTTAGTTGAGAAAGATTACCTAATTCTGAAGGAATCGAGCCGGTGAGCTTATTTGCATTTAAAGATAATCCTGTTAAATTACTTAACCCTCCTAAAGAAGATGGAATACTACCACTAAGACCGTTTCTTGCAAGATTTAACGTTTCTAATTTACTTAAATTACCTAATTCTACAGGGATGGTCCCAGTTAAAGAATTCTGGAAAAAATTTAACGTCTTTAAATTTAATAAGTTTGATAATGATATAGGAATTGAACCTGTTAATCCATTTTCTGCTAATGTTAGGTGAACTAAGTTTGATAAACTACCTAATGAAGATGGAATGGTACCACTAAGATTATTCCTAAATAAGTTAATATTTTCTAAGGCTAATAAAGTTCCTAATTCTGTAGGAATTGGGCCTGTAAGCTTGTTTGCATTAAAGTCTATCTGTTTGATATTAGTCCAATTACCAATTGTTGCTGGGATACTGCCTATTAAACGTCCATGTCTTGTAATCGATATAGAAGTAAGATGAACTAAATCTCCTATAGAGGCT
Source organism: Aquimarina sp. Aq78 (assembly GCF_900299525.1). Classification (GTDB taxonomy): domain Bacteria; phylum Bacteroidota; class Bacteroidia; order Flavobacteriales; family Flavobacteriaceae; genus Aquimarina. The sequence goes on from NZ_OMKA01000003.1 coordinate 1,577, forward strand.
GGAAGCTCTCCGTTAAGTGCATTGTCGAAAATGTATAAACCAGTAACTTTTCCATTGGTAACTGTAACTCCTGTCCAGTCACAAACAGGAGCATCAGTTGCCCAATTGGTATTATTACGCCAATTAGCACCATCAGTACTATTGTATAAATCTACCAAGGCCTGTCTTTCTGCTGCAGAAACCCCACAAGCATTCTCTGCTGGAGTTACTGATAATGTTATATTATTACGATAAATATTAAGCCCCGTAACAACGGTATTTTTAACAAGCATCTTATAAACTCCAGCATTAGTTTCACTTGCATTTGTAATCGTATATTCTCTATTAGTTGCTCCAGAAATAGCAGTAGTCCCTTTATACCACTGATATGTATTATTAGGATTAGTAAATACATTTGATGTTAGTGTGATACTTCCACCTATAGACACATTAAGTGCTTCTTCGACATCTGCATTTTTCTGTTTATTATAGTTAAAACTAGATAAGTTTGCTTTATATGTAGCGAACTCAGGTTCGAAATCAGAAAATACAAATTGATTACCCGAAATTCCGAAGTTACTTAGTTTAGGTAACGTACTCATTTCTGGTGGAATTTTTCCAGAGAGGTTATTATTATATAGGTATAATGATTTTAAATTAACCAATTGTTTAAATGATATTGGAACCGAACCGGTTAACTCATTATTATGAAAGTGAATGTGTTCTATTTTTGTTAATTGGCCTAATTCTGAAGGTATATTACCGCTAATTTTATTCCCCGATAAGCCAATTCTTACCACATTAGACAATAAGCCCATTTCTGCAGGAATACCACCAGTAAGCTGATTCGCTCCCAATTGTAAATTTTCTAATTTCGACAACTGCCCAAAACTAGAAGGAACACTTCCTGAGATTTGATTATCTGCAATATACAAACGTTTCATATTTGCCAATTGCCCTAGTTCTGAAGGTAATGCCCCAGTTAAATTATTATCATTTAAGCTTAAAGCATATAATTTTGATAGTTGTCCTAATTGTGGAGGAATAGTTCCTGTAAGTTGATTACCACTAAGTGATAAAGATCCAAGTTTAGTCAATAAAGCAAGGCTTTCAGGGATAGTTCCTGTAAGTATATTATTTGCTAGAGAAAGTTTTTGAAGATTAGCTAATTGGCCTAATTCTATAGGTATAGCTCCGGTGAGTTTATTATTTGTTAAATATAAGGATCCTAATTTTGAAAGTTGAGCCAGTTCAACCGGTATCGCTCCGGTTAACTGATTATATCCCATATTAATAAACAAAAGATTTGTTAATTGACCTAATTGAGGCGGAATCACACCCGAAAAATTATTACTATCAAAATATAAATGTGTTAAGCCTGGCGCATTTAATAATGTAGTTATTGGTAGTGTTCCAGAAAACTCATTACCACTCAAATGAAGAGACTTCAACCCGGTCATTTGTCCCAAACCTGCAGGTAATGCTCCTCCAATATCATTGCTACTAAGCACCAATTGAGTTATATTAGGTAAATTCCCTATAGAGTTTGGTAAAGTACCAGTTAGATTATTTTTAAAAAAATCTAACCTAACAACCTTACCACTAGATACTGTAACACCATACCAATCACTCACTAAAGAATTAGGGTCATTGATTAACCAAGGTTGATTTCCCTCTATTGTATTTTTCCAATTATTTCCATTAGTAGAATTATATAAATCTATCAATGCCTGGCGTTCTGTCGAAGAAACTTGAGCCAATAAAGGAAATGTTAAAACAAGAGTTAAAAATACTGTTAAGACAAATGCAATAGAATCACCAAAACGTGCTTTTATCTGCTTCATTTATTTTTTATTTTTAGTCAGTTAGTTACTTTTTATTAATGTGAAAATGGTTTTTAAATAAGCCAAATACCCTCCTACCCAACAACTTAACGCTATTAGCTACAATCAACACATATCACTCAATAACAAGCATTTACATGCATCATTCTAAGCAATATTCTTAATATTTATGAAATTATTTGTAGGACTAGCACTAAAATTAATGGGGTTTTATATTAATCTCATTGCTCGGGCAAACATACTATTTTCTCAAATCAAAATAAAACAATTTATGGTTAACTTATCTTTAACAGAATTGGTGTTTTTAAGTAAAAAAGGGTAAAACAATTGAACACTAAATACTTAAAAAAAACTTTATCTCTTAAAAATTTTATTTAAATCTATTTATTAATAATAATCTAAAATCACTAAATAAAAACTCTACTTTATCTAAAGTTCATTTTCATTAGTTAAAGAGTTATTGCACTAGTTTTAGATACTACAATCTCAAAGTTTAGTCTAAACAAAGAAGCTCTTAATTTGCTACTTCGTAAAAATTTATAATTTTCTTTAAAATTAGCTTTCATAAAACTAAGTATTACTCTTCATTATTTATTACAGTACAAGAATACGAGTAATGAGTCCCATTTTTCGGGACTGAGGAATATTTTTTTTATTTTTTTTAAGATGGTCTTAAATAAAACATAAAAACTGTAGTATACAGTGTGTTTTACAGCGCAGTTCTTCTTAAAATTATTTTTAATAATCGCACAAAACATGTAGCTCTATCTTTTAAGAAAACCACAAAACGATTATCAAAATATCATAGAAATAAAGAATATAATTATTTTTCTGTAGAAATTGCTTTTTTAGTTTTCTTATAATGCACCTTGTTCCTCCAATATGAAACCACACCCAGCACAGCAAGAAAGACAATTGAATAATAAACAGCATTAGGGGTAATTACTTTATCACCACTAGCATACGAGTGTAGTCCTTTTAGGTAAAAATTAACTCCAAAATACGTCATTAGAATACTATAGACAGCAATAACTGAAGCCAAGTTAAACCACCATCTTCCTCGTAATCCTGGAACTAATCGCATATGTATCACAAAAGCATACACCATAATACTTACCAACGCCCATGTTTCTTTTGGATCCCAACCCCAGTAACGTCCCCAACTCTCGTTAGCCCACATTCCGCCCAGGAAATTACCTATGGTAAGCATTACTAACCCAATAGTAAGCGCCATCTCATTGATAATAGTTATCTCTTTAATATTAAGATCCATTCGTTTCTTATTAGATTCTGTTGTCAATATCATTAACAACAGCGATAGGATTCCTAAAATTGCTCCGACAAAGAATGGTCCATAGCTACCTACAATAATAGATACATGAATTAATACCCAATATGAATCTAATACTGGTTGTAAGTTTGCGATAGCCGGATCTGTCCAGTTTTCATGTGCAAAAAACAAGATGATTGCCGCCACAAAAGTAGTAGCTGCAATAGTTAGATTACTTCTTTTACCAAAAGCAAGACCAATTGCCAGGGTCATCCAGCCCACATAAATCATAGATTCGTATGCATCACTCCAAGGAGCATGCCCCGAAACATACCAACGTATTATCAATCCCGCAGTATGTAGAATAAAAAGAAGAATAACAATACCAATTGCACTATTTATTAAAGTTCTTACAATTTTAGAATCCTTAAATATTCTAACAACTACAAAGATCATTAGTAGCAAGCCTATTACTCCATAGTATCGATATAGTGTTCTAAAAATATCATATTTATTCAGTGCAATTTCTGCTTCGATTTTTTTATCCGTTGGTAATACTTCGTTTCCAAATTTTTTCTGAAAACTTTTAATACTTTCAATATATTGATCAGGTTTGCTATAATCCCCTGTTTTTCTTGCTTCTCGTAAAGACTGGCGATAAATCGGAATAATCTGTCTGGTGTATACCGAATCCATCCCGCTAAATTTAAATTCATTTAGCTCGGGCATAGAAACCCATTTGTTTCCTTCATCACCCGGAACCGGAAAAACTCTTAAAATCCCTCCTCCTAAAGCTTGATTAAGCAAATAAAATTTCTCATGAGTTTTAAGAAAATCTTTTTCAAAACTACTAGGTGTATTGGTACTACTTGCTTTTTCTAAATAAGGAGTTAATTTATAAGATCCATCTGGTTCTACAAGATCTATTAAAGATACTCTTCTTTCGGTTTTTGGAACTCCTAATATTTTACGTAAGCTATCATTTTCTCTTTGGATTTCTATAATTGGAATACTATACCAGATAAATGGATTCTCTACCATAGATACAAATACCTGATCTGCATTTAATCCTTCATAAGTATCCTTTTTACTAAGTTTACGTAATAATTCTGAAGAAAATGTATTTACAGGTTTCATTCTTCCTCTTTCATCCTGAATCACAATACTACCAAATTTAGCCGCATGAACAGCAGGAACAACATTAGCCAAAATAACCGAATCCAATTGTGCTTTGCTAGGCAACGATGGTAAATGATTTGTATGATCAGGTTGAGATTGATCTTGTGCGAAAGAAAAAGTAGACACTATTAATGCTAAAAATATAGTTAATGCATTTTTCTTTTTCTTCACCTTACTCAATTTATATTCTATTTCCTTAAAACGTGATCCCTTGGTAAAAAGAATTAGCATTAATCCTAAGTATAACAACATATAACCTATATAAGTAATCCATGTACCCCAACGATCATGATTTACAGAAAGTACAGTTCCTTTTTCATCTGGATCAAAAGAAGCTTGAAAAAATCGATACCCTTTATGATCTAGTACATGATTCATATAAATATCATACGGGCGAGAAGAATTTCCTTCTACAATATCAACCTTACTCTTAAAAGATTTATAAACATTCTCTGTACCAGGGAATTTTTCAGCTATAAAGTCATTTAATTTTAATGCAAAAGGTAATTCCATTTGTTTAGAACCATAACTAAAATACATATCCAAACCTCCTAATGAGATTTTACTCATGTCATTATTATATCCTTTTCCTCCCAATAATTTAACTTCTTTGGTTTCTTCATTAGTAGAAACATTTATTACCAAAGCATCTTCTTGTCCTTTACCTTTAACTTCTATAGGAACTACATCATACTTACCTGTAATTACAGGATCGGGAATTACAAACTGCATTCCGGCAGTTTGATATAAAGATCTAAGCATTAAAGGCTGAAGACTATCCTTAAATACTAATCCTTGCATCTGATCTGCCATTCTCAAAAATGATCCATCAAAAGGGGATTCTATGAAATAATCATCATTTTTATATGTGATATTTATTGCTCCTTTGGTTGGTTTATTAAAACTAACCAATATATTATGAATATTAGAAACCTCTCCTTCTCTTAAAAAATGATCATGACGATTACCATCTCCTGCTTCTACTACTTTAAGATAGTTTTCTCCATCTTCTGTCTCAACTAATCCCATCTCTGCTCCCTGGATATAGTTTTGATATGTTATCGTAACGGGTTGCTTATTATAATCTGTATTAATCGTAAAATCATTATTGGTCGCTTCAGCTAGTTCTAAGGCTTCGGTAATTATACGTCTGCGAGGTTCTCCATTAATTTCTCCATCCAGAAAAACGGATAAGTATGTTTTTTCAGAAAGAAAAGTGGATGTAGTTTCACCTTCTCTAATAGGCATAACTCCTTCATAGCTTATATATCGGGTAACAAAAGCTCCTATGATAATTAAAATAAAAGATAAATGGAGTAGTAATGTTGCCAATTTACCTTTCTTATATAATTTGTAACGTACAATATTTCCACAGAAATTAATAACGAAAAACACCATTATAGCCTCAAACCACCATGTGTTATACACCCAAATCCTAGCGGCTGTAGTTCCATGTGCATCTTCTAAAAACGTTCCTACTCCCATAGAAAACGCAAAAACAATAAATAAAACTGCCATTAATCGTGTGGAGAACAAAATACTCGCTAGCTTATCTTGCATAGTAACCTTTCTTTTTTTGCTGGGCAAATTTACTATTTTTGGCAGGATAATATACCATGATCGCCTTTTGATTTTATGGTTTTAACAGAAGTATAAGTATAAACGATATTACTTTTTCGTTTTTCGCAAAAATATGTCGCATCAGATATACTTCTAATTCTAACTATTTCTGAAAAAAATATCAAAAAAAGTAAGGCCAAAACTCATTATAAATATAGAATTTGGCCTTTTTTTTCTTCTATAGTGCTTTTAGATATTCGACCAGATCATCTTGTTCCTGATTTGTTAACTCCAAACCAAAATGATCATTATAATGTATAACCACATCATTAAGGGTAGTAAATCGCCCGTCATGAAAGAAACCATTACCATCAGATTTAACAAATATTCCTCTTAGCGGAGGTGTTCTATACATTTCTGTCGGAGATCTCTTTGCTTCAAAGTCATCGATCCCGATTTCTTCTGGAGTATGTAATATATTATCTGCAAAAGCGCGCCCCGAGTGGCAAGAAATACAATTTGCTTTACCATCAAACAATATTTTACCTCGAATTGCCGAAGTCTCATCATAACTATCCGGATCTGGATTTGGGGCTAATATTGATAATTGGTATTCTCGTAAACTTTCCAGTTTCGAATCTACCATATCTACAGGAGCACTAACATCAAATAATCCTCTTTCTACTGCAAGTGGAAATTTTTCGGGATCGTTTAATCTTTGATCAGAAAAATTTCCCTGCCCTCCCATGACCAAAACGCCAATAAACCTATTCCAATAAGATACTTCACCCCAACCGGTATATGTTTCATGCGTTATCCCTTGCAATCCATAAGCCGGTGGTATTACTAATGTTGCTAGCTCCCCATTTGGCTTAGTTACTTTTCCGTCCATTAATAATGTAGGAGCAAACCTTCCTGGCCCCCATGCATTAACAACACTATTAAAAGTCTCGACATCAACATTTAGAATATCTGCGAGAGGAGCATTTTTAACAAATCCCAAAATAGCTCCCACATTAAGATCGGTATTTGCCCAACCATCTTTTCTATTTCCTATTCCTGAAGTAAATGAATCATCAACTGTAGAATGACATAAGGCACATGTGATCCCAACAGATGTTAATTTTTTATTTTCATTAAAGCTTCCTTTTACACCAACAACAGCACCCAAATCTAACAAAGCTACTGTGGTCATTGGATCGGTTAAATCAATACTTCCATCTGTAATACCATCTACCACAGCTTGCGGTAATACTTCGGCATCTACTTTAAGTCCTATTGCTAAAGCCGTAGTTGGATCAAGGCCAGGTCCAAACCCACCATTTGCTGCTCCCAAAATAGCTTTGTCCAACTCTAATAAATCTGTCCATTGTGCTTCGCTTCCAAAAGTATCGTGTCTAAATACTTCTTTTCCTTGAGCAACCAAAGCCGGGTCTAAATTAAGTTCAATCGGAGGTGGTATTACCAATTCTTCTGGTATTGGAATCAAATCATCATCCTTACATTGAATAAAAATTGTGCTAATGCCAAATAGCATCAGAAAGAATATTGTTTTTCTTAGTTTCATAGCGGTCATTTTTATGAATTATGTGAAAATTTTAATTGTTGATTTACTATTGGTTTTTAAGAGTTGTACTATTTTGTATAAACTAAATAAGGATCTATTGTAAACCTTAGATAAATGGGCTTGAAAAAGGTTACAAAATTTTGCTTTTTTTTAAATCAGGATTAATTTTGGTGAGCATTATCGTTTCAACATTTTATTCTGAATTAACCTGAGCACCCTCTTTTATCTTAAAACTCGTTTAAAATAAAAATGAAAAAATGTATTGCTCTTCTTTTTAAGGGAACTTCCCTATTTTAGCCAAATGATTAGAGTTATAATTCTTGGTGCCGGTAATGTGGCCAAACACTTGTATGCTGCTTTTTACAATCAAAAATCGGTAGAAGTTGTGCAGTGCTATAATCGTAAAGGATTGTCGTTACATCCTGATCAGAGAGAAAATACTATTACACAAGATTTTAGTTCACTAAAAGAAGCTGATATTTATATTTTGGCAGTAAGTGATGATGCAATTGAAGAGGTTTCTAGTCTATTACCATTTACGAATAAACTTATCGTTCATACCTCTGGCAGTGTTCCTATGAATGTCCTTACAGATACAAATAAAAGAGGTGTTTTTTACCCATTACAAACATTTAGTAAAGATAAAGCCGTTGATTTCTCCACTATTCCTTTTTGTTTGGAAGCTGAAAATGAAGCGGATCTTACCTTATTAAAAAAGCTAAGCTCTACTCTTTCTAAAAAAGTATATGAAGTTTCTTCAGAACAACGTAATGTGCTTCATGTTTCTGCTGTATTCGTAAATAATTTTACTAATTATTTATTTTCAACAGCAAACGACATTTGTAATGAGCATGATGTTCCTTTTGAAATTTTGTATCCTTTGATTATGGAAACCGCCAAAAAAATTACAAAAATGAATCCTGACCTGGCCCAAACAGGACCTGGGATACGTAATGATTCTAAAACTATAAATCGGCATTTAAAAATTTTAACAGATACTACGCAACAAGAAATATATAAAACCCTTACCAAAGCAATTCAATCTAAATATGGAAAAAAGTTATAAAGAATACCTGCAGCACATTACCACCTTTATTTTTGATGTAGATGGTGTACTTACAGATGGTACTGTTATTATCAATACAGATGGCCAATTACTAAGAACAATGAACATTAAAGATGGATACGCTTTGAAAACTGCTATACAACAGGGTTTTAAAGTATGTATTATTTCTGGAGGAAAAAACGAAGGTGTTCGCCAACGCTTAAAAGGGTTAGGAATAACCGATATATATCTTGGAGCACATCAAAAAGTAGAGCAACTAAATGAGTATCTCGATACTAATAATATCAATATTAAAAATGTATTATACATGGGAGATGACATTCCTGATTTACCGGTCATGAAAATGGTAGGATTACCAACTTGCCCTCAGGATGCAGTTGCAGAAGTAAAAGAAGCCTCTAAATACGTATCCTACAAAAAAGGAGGTAAAGGATGTGCAAGAGATGTTATCGAACAAGTACTTAAAGTCCAGGAGAAATGGGTATTAGATTTTGATGCAAAAGCGTAACAAGAACATATTTTTTTGAAAACTATACATTAGAAATTACACCTCTAAATGAAAATCGTATTTGCTACCAATAATCATAATAAAATAAAAGAAGTACAAGCATTACTGCCTTCTACTATCCAAATAGTAGGACTTAGCGATATAGGTTGCATAGAAGATATTCCCGAAACTTCTTCTACTATAGAAGGTAATGCAATGCAAAAAGCTAATTATATCAAAGAGCATTATGGATTTGATTGTTTTGCCGATGATACAGGTCTTGAAGTCGAATCGTTGCATGGTGCTCCCGGGGTATATTCGGCAAGGTATGCTGGCGAAGCCAAAGATTCGAATGCTAATATGGATAAGCTCTTAAAAGAGTTAAAAGAAAAAGAAAATCGCAAGGCACAGTTTAAAACTGTAATCGCCCTGGTATTAAATGGAAAATTAAAAACATTTACAGGAATATGCTCTGGTTTTATTACCGAAGATAAAAGAGGAAAAGGAGGTTTTGGATATGATCCAGTTTTTTTACCCGATGGGTATACCGAAACATTTGCCGAACTTTCTTTATCAGAAAAAAACAAGATTGGTCATCGTGGAAAAGCAGTACGCCAGCTTATAGAGTACTTTTTGTAATTTATCCAGGGCCGGGAAAGGCTAACATTTCCCCCATACCAACAGTAAATAACCAATTACCATAAATAGCATGCTCTATAGAAACTAAGGTAGTAGATTTTGTTTTTTGGTAAGTATAAGCAAATAACAAACCGCCAACAAAAGTTAATACTTGCACTAAAAAACTATTCAAAAAAAGATGGGCTAAGGAAAAAAGGATTGCGTTTATAAAAATAAACAACCACTTATTACTAATTAGATTCTCATAACGCTCATAAAAAAAGGTTCTATATATAATCTCCTGTGGCCAAACAGACAAAAATGTATATATAAAAAGAATGATTATCCATAACCCTGGTCTTTTTATCAGTACAGAAAACAACTTATCCGGAGCAATTAAAAAGACATATACTCCAGTTATTATCGCGATAATCCCAAACTTAACTATAATTTCTTTCCAAAAAGGTTTCCAATATTCTTTAACAGGAAATTTCAACCTTAACAGTCCTTTCTTCTTAAGAAGGACCAGAATATAAACAAATCCCAAAACAGTAGGTATAACTTTAAAAAGAAAGTGAGAATCTAATAAAAAACTTAACGGCAGTAGTATAAAAAAACAAAATAATTCTAAGCCTTTATATGTATTAGTTTCCATCCTATTAGTTTTCGACTAATTTCAATATAAAAAATGGAACTTACACTACTAAAATCCTATTGAGACAAGAATAATGAATATTTAGCTATAATAATATGTTGTGTTATATCTATAATAATAAAAAAAGCCTCTGGGGTATGAGGCTTATTAGGGCTTGGGGCGAAATTAATTTGGGGTAAAAAAGACTAATTCTAGTTCAATGGGCTAATCAATATTTTAATTTCTTTATGTTTCTTTATTTCTATACATCAAAAGTATGTTGTTATCACTAAAATCTTACAAAATAGCAATATGGAAAATAACAAATTATCGATTAAATACATTAATTGTCGATAAAACACAATAATCAGTTCGCAAAATATTGTATCTCAATTAGAACAAAAGTTAAAAAATCAGAGAAATAATGTATATCGATATGATCAATTATTGCTCATGATATTTCTTACACATATATATATAAAAAGCAAAAAGCCTCTGGGTATGAGGCTTATTAGGTTTAGTGTTCAAAATAACTCATTAAGAATTATTTTACTGGGACAAAAAAAGTCACAAAACAATCAAAAAATTCCAATTTTTCTCTTACTCTTCTTCTTTCGTAATCCAAAAGTAGAACATATCATAAAATTTATCATAAAATAGTTATGTAATAAGATTATAAATATCGATAAAAAGCACAAAAGATCGATTAATGTAGATTTTCGTCATTATAAATCAACATTCTATCCTTTTACATCTTTTTTATTTAGGTTTGAAAGTAATTAAACTCAATGTAGACGTTGCATAGCTTTTATTAATATCGTAACATTACATCCATAAAATTTCGAATTTAGCATATGGAAAGTCAAAACATCACACCTACCGATCCCCAAAACGAAGATATTATTGAGAATAAAGAATTAAACATCTGGGAAGCCTTGATCCCAATTATAGCATTGGTTATTATGTTATTCTTTAATGTCTATTATATTTATGGAGATGAAGCAATTAGCGGAAGTAATCAGTTTGTTTTGCTTATGGGAGCTGCTGTAGCTGCGATAGTAGGGTTTTATAATAAGGTAACTTATAAACAAATGATGGAAGAGGTTGCCAAAAATATAAAATCAACCTCTAGTGCACTAATTATACTATTATTAGTGGGGTCATTAGCAGGAACCTGGTTGATTAGCGGTATTATCCCTACCATGATTTATTATGGTTTACAAATTCTTAATCCAACTATCTTCCTGGCCGCCTGTGTAATCATTTGCGCCATCATATCTATTGCAACGGGTAGCTCCTGGACTACCTCTGCAACTGTAGGTATTGCACTGATCGGTATTGGTGATACCTTGGGAATCTCTCTCGGAATGACAGCAGGCGCTGTAATCTCTGGTGCTTATTTTGGAGATAAAATGTCTCCCTTATCCGATACTACTAATTTAGCTCCTGCGATGGCTGGTGGAGAATTATTTTCTCATATAAAATATATGGCGTATACAACTATACCAACTATAGTAATCACACTACTGGTTTTTATTGTTATAGGATTTACTATTGATACATCTGGAACTCCAGAAATTAGTGAGCAATTACATGTTATTGATAATGCTTTCAATATTTCTCCCTGGTTATTTATTGTTCCTGTTTTGATTATCGGTTTAATTATTAAAAAAACACCTCCGGTGGTTGCCTTACTTATAGGTACGTTGCTTGGTGCTATTGCTGCCATTATTGCTCAGCCAGAAATTGTAACGACCGTTGCCGGTAGTGACGAATTCACATTTAATTCTGCATATAAAGGAGTGATGAATGCAATAACAACAAAAACATCAATACAGACATCCAATGCTGAACTTACTAAGCTCTTTACTTCTAAAGGAATGGTTGGAATGCTAAATACTATTTGGCTAATATTATGCGCTATGGTATTTGGTGGTGTGATGGATGCTATTGGAGCATTAGCAAGGATTAGTAAAGCTTTATTGAATTTATTTGATTCTGTATTCGGGCTTTTTGCCAGTACAGTAGTAAGTTGCCTAGCACTAAATGTAACTGCATCTGATCAATATTTAGCTATCGTAGTACCAGGAAGAATGTACGCCAAAGCTTATAAAGATAAAGGACTAGCCCCAGAAAACCTTAGTCGTACTCTAGAGGATTCGGGAACTGTTACTTCAGTTTTAATTCCCTGGAACACTTGTGGAGCTTATCAAAGTGGAGTACTTGGTGTACCTGTAGTCGATTATTTCTTTTTTGCCATTTTTAACTGGCTTAGTCCATTTATGACATTACTTTTTGCTGCTTTCAGAATTAAAATAAAACAGTTGGCTAAAGGGTAACAACTATCAAACAACATATAAAAAAAGCACATTGTTCTCGATGTGCTTTTTTTATCCCCCAGATATTTTAAAAGTATACTTATTCATAACAAGTAAAACAGTAATAACCTATTAAACAACTCATTACTCCTCTCTACTTACTTACGGGACACTAATAAAATTCGAATACAGCATCAAAAAACCTTCTTTTTTAGAATTATTTTCAGTTTTTAACAAAAAAACTAAGAATACGATTGTTAAACACATGTATTTATAGATTTTTGAAACCTTAACATAAACTTAATATTATGAAAACAATTCAAAAAATTATTCGTATTGAAATGATTCTAATTATGGTTGGAATCGCATTTTTTTTAAATTCTTGTTCTAAAGAAGAAGTTTCTGAAGAACTATCAACAGAAAGCCCTTCTACAGATATTAGCGCTGCTCAAGCAGTTCCTAATAGCTATATTATTGTTTTTAAAGAAGATGAAAAGTTAAAAAAGAACAAACAAAAAGTAACTCAAAAAGCATCTGGTATTTTATCTAAATACAAAATTTCTTCACAAAAAATGAAATTTGTTTATGAAACTGCGATACAGGGGTTTAACCTTGACGATATTTCTACAAAAGAAGCCGAGTTACTTAAAAACGATCCTGACATTCTTGCTGTAGAACCAAATTACATTGAGAAATTAGACGTTACTGTAGAACAAGGGGTAATGCCTTCTGTAACAACAGGAAAAGCAAACAAAAAAGCTACTACTGGTTATTATGAAACCGGGGGAGATTATGTAGACTGGGGGGTTGTAAGAGTTGGAGGCTACACCTACTCTACCGGAAAAACAGCATGGGTCCTGGATAGTGGTGTGTATGCACACCCTGACCTTAACATCGATTATAATCGTAGTACCACTTTTGTAGATAACAATTGGGGAGATAGAAATGGTCATGGTACTCACGTGGCAGGAACCATTGGTGCAATGCATAATGGAGATGGAGTTGTTGGAGTTGCTCCAGGGGCTACAATTGTTGCGGTAAAAGTATTAAGTGATGGTGGAACCGGAACACAAGCGCAAATCATTGCAGGAATCAATTATGTTGCTAATAATGCTAGCTATGGTGATGTATGGAACTATAGCATAGGGTTTACCAGTAGAACAATTAGTGTAGCTTACGAAACTGCTTTCAGAAACTTAGCCAAAACTACATTTGGGGCTATGGCCGCTGGTAATAATAATGATAACGTATATTACTACTCACCACAAAGAGCATATATCCAAGGATGCTGGGTCGTTGGAAATATGACTAATACTGATGCTGCTGCAGGTGGTTCTAGCTACGGAGATAATGTACATGCATGGGCTCCGGGAACAGGGATCTGGTCTTGTGGTATAGGCGGTAATGAATTTGCACAAAAGTCGGGTACTTCAATGGCCTCTCCTCATTTGGCGGGTATATTACTTGTTAACGGAAATGGTAAGATTTTTACTGATGGTAATGTTACTAAAGGAGGGTATACTGCATCAATAGCAGTAGCAAAGTAATAAAACATTCTAATTCTAGTGACATTTTTATTTCAGAAATTGGTTAATTGTAAATAAGCAAACTTGGTTGTTTGTGTATTCTGTAAAAGGCTGTTTAAAATTTTAAACAGCCTTTTCTCTTCATTTCTTACAACACATAATAAATTCATCTTTTCAATTTACTGCTTCCTTTGTACACGACAAAAATTTACATGATACAGAGATGTGTTGATGTGTCATTCTATCAAAGAACACAATCTACTCGTTAATAGCACAATAGATATTTTATCAAGTATCTAGGTTTTTATATACTAAAAGGCTGTATGAAAAATATCATACAGCCTTTCCTATTTACCGCCAAACGGGTAAATTCAAACTAAACTAACTAATTTTTTACCATTGTAGGGTTAACTACCAGGCTAGAAATCATTTTCACTTTATTTGCTACAGTAGCATAGTTTGGTGAAAATTGGATAACCTGATCTGCAATTTCTTTAAAATCCTGCTCTGTACCGTTTCCTTCAACAGTAAAACAATATTCTACGGTATCAAATCCTACAGGAGAAGTTTCATTTATACCTAGAAATCCTTGCAAGTCCAAGCTTGATTTTATCTCTAAAGAAACTCCTTCTAATTCGATTCCTTTTATTGAAGTCATAGCAACAAAAGTTACCATCATACAGCCCGAAAGTCCTCCTAATAAATAATCCTGAGGTGTTGGAGAAGAATGTTCTCCTAATAGTTGTTCTGGCTCATCAATAACAAAAGAAAAACTATGAGGTATTTTCTCATCTCCAAGTTGCAATGCGTTGGTTTCAACCCCTACTTTTGTACCGCCTAACCAGGTCGCTTTAATACCACCAGAATACATTCCATTCTTAGAATCCTGCTCAACTGTATTTTTGTAAGCTCCTAAAGCCTCTAAATTAATTCCGTTAATCATAATTGTTTAAAGTTTTAAAATTGTTAATGTATTTAATTTAAGTATCCGTGATCTATTAACTGTTGTTGTACTTCCATATATGTATCTGCATATAATTTATCTACTTCACTTTGAGATAAGAAAGAACTAGAGAATCCTGGTTTTTCTGGATCTATCATTAGTTTTACAGATTGCATAAAATGTTGAATCAATTCTTTTGGGTTCTCATTACCAACAGATACTCTCATTGTCGTTTTGTGAATACCTGCCTCTAGCAAAGCATCTTTATTTAATTCTGAATGAGATGTAAATGCTGGACATAAAAGTGTAGTGTTAATCTGTCCTAAACTTACCTGAAGACCAAATGCAGGAGCCAAAGTATCAAAGAACATCTTAAAGGCTTTATCAGATACTTTTGCTTTTTCAAAATCAATAGTAAATAAAGGCGAAGCTAATTGATACTTACTAATCTTCTTCATAATGCCATGATTATGATTGTTTTCTAATCCATTACAGTGTACGGTTATACCAGGATTAGAGTCAAAAAACTTAGCAAGAACTAAAGTATTTACACATTTTTGAGCCATTCTCATACTTAGTGTTTTCATACCCGATAACACCTCGAATGCAGTATCAGAATCTAAGAAAGCACCTTTGATGTAGTATACATTCCAGAATAAAGTTTCATCCCATTTTATTCCATCTACTTCATCTCCTTTTGGTAAAAACATTAAGTTATTTTTACCTATAATACCCCCTGCTATTGCATTACCAGATCCGGTAATATCTTTGGTATAGCTATGAAATAAGAAATCTGGTCTACACTCTTCATCTTCATGCTGTAATGGTTTGATCAGGAATGGTGTTGCTACCGTCCCATCCAACATTACTGTTGCTCCGTTCTGCTTAGAAAATTTACAAATAGCAGGCACATCCAACATATAACCATGAGGATTACATGGAGACTCCATATACACATGTAATTTATTACCAGAAGAGAGTATATCCTGGTAATCTTCTTTGGCTTTTTCTAATACTGGTTTAAAATCTTCTATAGAATATCCATCAAACCAAACTACATTAATTGCGAACTTATTCTTTTTAGCAAAAAAATCTTCGATTAACTGGTAAACTCCTCCATAGATATTTCTAGAAAGTATAAGAACATCATTATGATTTAACACATTACTCAATAGCGCATCTACCGCAGCCATACCACTATTAAAATTCCACGCAGTATACTCATCTGCGTATTTACCTGCTTCTATGTGTACCATATGAGTAGCCAAAGCCATAGAAGTAGGATTTAATAACCTGGAGTATATATGATGTATCGATTCTTTACCGTTAAAAGCATCGTCAACCCATTCTGTACAAGAGTAATCATATGTAGAAGTACGTGCAATCACTGGAGTCGCAGAAAATAAAGCTGCAATATTATTAAACAAAGGATGAGGTCCTTTGGCTTGTAAAGATTCATCTGACTGCCCTAAAGACTGATAGGTTTTGCTTAGCGGGCCTTGTAATGTTTCTAATACTTTTGCTATTTGAAAAGATAAAAAACGCTTAGCATTAAAATATGCTACTTTCTCTCCCTGATCTAATTTTGCAATGGTATCATTTGTTATTTTCTGTAATTTAGAAATATCTGATTGTGCATTGTAAATATCCATAGCAGCGCCTTTCAGGGCTTCTCCATATGCACTATCAACATCTATTTGAAAATGTTCTAACTGTTCGATTGCCAACTCTTCTATAGTTGTACTTGCTGTAGATTTTCTTCTAGGTGATAATACTTTGGCTATATCTATGTTTCCATTTTTTGTTATAGTTTCGTCTGATAACATCTCTACGTTTTCTATACTATTCATATCTATAATTTATTTAAAGGTTAAAACATGCAATTTTAGTTGTGGTCATTTCCCGTATAGCAGATTTTACTCCTTCCCGGCCAATACCACTTTGTTTAATTCCGCCAAAAGGCATCATATCTATTCGGTAATCTGAAGAATCATTAACCATAACCCCTCCACACTCTAATTGGTTTACTGCTTTAAATGCGGATTCGATTGAATTTGTAAAGATCCCTGCATGCAATCCGTAAGGAGAATCATTGCTTGCGTTGATACCTTCTTCTAATGAGTTAATTCTAGAAATTGTTGCTACTGGTCCAAAGATTTCTTGTTTACCATTTAATGGGTGATCATGATTTCCTTCTATAAGCGTTGCTTCAAAAGCATTGCCTACTCGGTTTCCTCCACATAAAACCTGGTAACCAGAATTTTTTAATTCAGAAATAGAGTTCTCTATAACACCAATTGCTTCTTGAGTAATAATAGGTCCCATATCGGTATTAGCATCATTAGGGTCTCCCAGTTGTATTGAATTAGAAAGGGTAACTACCTTTTCCTTGAACGCATCGTAGATCGTATCATGAACATACAAGCGTTTTACGCCTACACAGTTTTGGCCTGCTGCCCATACCATACCTCCTACGCAGTTTTCTGCGACAGCATCTATATCAACATCATCCATAACTATTACCGGAGAGCTCGAACCAAGTTCCATTGCTACTTTTTTAATTCCTGCAGCTTTTATGATTGCCTCTCCGGATTTAGTCCCCCCAGTAAAACTTACCATATTAACACGTGAGTCCGTAATTAATGCATTTCCAAAATTACTTACCGGCCCGGTTATGATATTTAGGATATGATGAGGTAAACCAGCTTCTAGGAATAATTCACCTAGTTTTATTGCAGAAATAGGAGTGAAATCTGAGGGTTTAAGTATAACTGCATTCCCCGAGGCAATTGCGGGGCCTAATTTATGTGCCACCAAATTAAGAGGATCATTAAATGGCGTTATTGCAGTGATGATACCTATGGGGTCATGTACATAATAACCTGTTCTGGAAGCAGCACCAGCAAATGCATTAAAAGGCACAGTTTCTCCCGTAAGCCTTTTAGCTTCTTCACTACAAAGGGTTAATGTATTGATACACCTATCTACTTCTTTGGCTGCTTCAATTTTGGTTTTAACTCCCTCGTTTACTATAGTTTGGGTAAACTCTTCTTTTCTTTCTTTTAAGAAAATAACTACTCTGGCTATAATTTCACTTCTATCATATGGTGATAAATTTCTGGATATCACTTTTCCTAACTCTGCAGATTTTAAAGCTTTTTGTATGTGATCTGCATCAGCACAAGAAACAGCATACACCTCTTTTCCTGAATAAGGATTTAATACCGATAATTTTGTTGAACTTTCTACCCAATCTTCTCCAATTAACATTTTCATGGAATCAATCTTGTCTAAAGTGCTTATCATACCTCAACTATTTTTAATTATTGATAATACATCTGAGAATACAGAATAGCCTGTTTCAAGTTTTCCGGCTCCGGGTCCTGTAACCATAAGTTTTCCTAAGTATGCAGTAGAGACTTCTATCGCATTAGTAACACCTCCTATATTTGATAGTGCATCTTCGTTATCCAAAGCTTCTGGCTGCACTTTTGCTTCTATAGTCTTACCAGTTTTTGTTAAACTCCCTATAAGACGAATGTTTTTTCCTTCCTTTTTAGCAGCATCCAGTTCTTCTATAGAAATAGCATCAATACCAACAGTAGGTATATTTTCTAATCCCAGATCAACACCAAAGACTTTATGAGAAAGTATAGCTACTTTTCCTCTTGCATCATATCCCTTAACATCATTAGTAGGATCTGCTTCTGCATACCCTTTTTCTTGAGCAACTCCTAATGCATTTTCAAAAGAATCTCCCTGAGACATTTTTGATAGGATATAATTACTCGTCCCATTGAGAATTCCTCGTATACTTACGATATCATCTCCAGCAAGGCATTCTTCTATTAATGAAAATGTAGGAGTACCACTTAATACTGTACCTTCATATCGTAACATCGCTTTATTATCATTTGCTAACTTGTTTAGTTCTGTATAATGCAATGCAACCGGACCTTTATTTGTAGTAACCACATGTTTACCATTAGTAAGAGCATCCTTAATGAAAGTATATGCAGGATCTCCTGTTGTATAATCACTATAAGTTGCCTCTACAATAAGATCTACACTATCTATTTCAGAAAGAGAATCTCCATCTTTTAATGAAGTATCACTGATTTTTTCCCCATTATTAAGTTTTTTTAAAAGCTCACTAATATTTATCCCCTGAGGATTATATATGTTTCCTCTTGCAATATCTTTGACAGCTACTACCTTGATATCACTTCCAAATTTTTGAGAAATCCAATCTGTTTTTTGCTCTAGAATTTCTAAAAAACCTCTACTTACGGTACCCAATCCTATTATACCTATATTCATTTTTGAATTTAATTTTACAAGTTCACGAACAAAATTCACTATATTTACAAATTATATGAATTATATTCATATTAAATTTCAGTAAAACCGAAATAAATTCTAAATAGATAGTAAATATGAAGTTAGATCAGAAGGATATTCAGATTTTAAACCTATTACAAAATAATGCTCGGCTTTCTAATAAAGAGTTAGCTGCAGAGCTAGATATCGCGCCCTCTACCTGCCATGAGCGATTAAAAAGATTAACAAGAGAGGGATTTTTTAAAGCTTTTAATGCTGATCTTAATTTAAAAAAATTAGGGATCAATGTACAAGTAATAATTGCTATACGTTTAAAAAAGCATGAAAGGGAAATTATAAATTCTTTTATTAAAAGAATACGAACACTTAAAGGAGTTATTAAGTTTTATCATATGGCGGGAGATACCGATTTTATGATTCACATTGGAGTAAAAGATTCTGATGATCTTAGATCCTTTATTCTTGATAAATTAGCAAACTTTAGTTACATAGACCATATAGAAACGGCTATGATTTTTTATGATGAATGTGTATGTAACCTTTCTATTTTTGAATCTGAAAACTAAAAATAGCTAATTCACAAAGAATTATTTGTTAACTATAGGAATTGGATTTTTATTATTATCTATGGCAACAAACTTGAAGTGCCCAGAAACGGCAAGTTCTCTATCATTGCTATACATATCTTCTTTGTAAATATCAACTTTTACCAAACAACTGGTTCTTCCTACTTCTGCAATTCTTGCTACGAGTTCTATAATGGTTCCTTCGGGTATTGGTTTCCCAAAATCAATCTTATCTGTAGATATGGTGACTACTTTTTTTCTACTAAAACGAGTAGCACATATAAAAGACACTTCATCCATAAGCTGTAATGCTGTACCACCAAATAAAGTTTCGTAATGATTGGTCGTATTAGGGAATACAGCTTTAAAGATTCTTGTTTCAGATTTATTAATCAATTCTTCTATAGCATTCATACAATTGTGATATAGTTTTTTCTTATCATTTTACCTGTCAAAGGTAAATCTTATCGTACTATCTTTGTCATATACTTAAAAAAACTTCGAATGAATATTATAGAAAGTTTACATTGGCGTTATGCCACCAAAAAATTCGATAATAAGAAAATCCTTTCTCAAGAAAAAATAGATATATTAACAGAAGCTTTTAACCTTACTGCTACTTCATATGGCTTGCAACCCTTAAAATTAGTGGTAATTAAGAATAAAGACCTACAAAAAGAACTTACTCCACATTCTTGGAACCAACAGCAGGTTGCCGATGCATCACACGTGCTGGTATTTTGTATCGAAAAGACAATAGGAGAACAATACATATCTAAGTATTTTGATAATGTAAAAGAGATAAGAGATACTCCCGAAGAAATATTAAAACCTTTTAAAGAGCAGCTTGTGGATTCTTTTACTTATAAATCCTCTGAAGAGATATCTAATTGGGCTGCAAAACAAGCATATTTGGCCTTGGGAAATATACTTACCGTATGCGCTATCGAAAAAATAGATTCCTGTCCTATGGAAGGTTTTATACCAGAAAAATATGATGAAGTCCTTAATCTCAATGATTTAGGACTAACATCAGTATTGGTACTACCTATTGGGTATAGAGCAGAAGATGATATGTTTTCTGAGTTCAAAAAAGTAAGGCGCCCAATTAAAGATACTATCATTACTATCTAAATTTTGGTTCGTTAAATTTTAATTCACTCTATAAAAATTATTCCATATTATTGTAATCAAAAAAATCTGGTATATCCACTATAAAATCAAAACTCTTTTCGGTATTTTTGCCGGGAAGAGTTTTTAATTTAACACTATACCTATGCCAGGATTTGAGTTATTTGGTGCTGAAGAGCAAAAAGAAGTTCAAGATGTTTTAGATAATGGAGTTTTAATGCGATATGGATTTGATCCAATGAGAAATGGCCATCATAAAGCATTAGAATTAGAAAGAGATTTAGCAAACAGAATGCAATCCAAATATGCTCAGGTAGTATCCAGCGGAACTGCAGCTTTAACAGTTGCATTGGCATGTGCTGGTATCGGATCTGGAGATGAAGTAATTATGCCTACATTTACTTTTGTAGCAAGTTTTGAAGCTATATTATCTGTTGGGGCCACCCCAATACTATGTGATATAGATGATACACTTACTTTGGACCCTAAAGCTGTTGAAGCATCTATAACTCCAAAAACAAAAGCAATCATGCCTGTGCATATGTGTGGGTCTATGGCAGATCTTAGTACATTAAAAGCAATTTGTGATACACATGATCTTATTTTATTAGAAGATGCTTGTCAGGCTATCGGAGCCACTTACGATGGAAAACCATTAGGAAGTTATGGAGATCTGGGTTGTTTTTCTTTTGATTATGTTAAAACAATTACCTGTGGTGAAGGTGGGGGTATAATTACTAATTCTGAAACCTATGCAGATCGAGCACACAAATACCAAGATCATGGTCATGACCATGTTGGTAATGATCGCGGTGCAGAGACACATCCATTTTTAGGATATAATTATAGATTATCCGAACTAAATGCGGCAGTGGGAATTGCACAGCTAAGAAAATTAGATCATACACTAACAATCCAGGAAAAAAACTACACTATACTTCGTAATGCTCTGGCAGCAGTTCCCGAAGTTTCTTTTAGAAGAGTTCCAGAAACAGGAGTAGAAAATTATTCATTTTTAAATATATTTTTACCTACAGAAGATATTGCCAGAAAAGCACATAAAGCTTTAGGAGAAAATGGTGTAGATGCTTGTTTTTATTGGTTTGATAATAACTGGCATTACTATAAAAAATGGGAACATCTTTTAGAACAAAAATCTCTTAGTAAACTATCTCAGGAAATACAATTAGGGTTACAAAAAAACAATCGGTCATTTGATGCCAGTGATCTATGGATGGGACGTACTGTTTCTTGCCTTATTAAATTAAACTGGACTGAAACAGAAGTAGCAGATAGAGCTTCAAAAATGGTTGAAGCTTTAAAAGGTGTTCTTGTAAAAAGTGTACTATAAGATAGATATCAGATTTTAATACCCCACATAGTCTACGATTTCTAAACCGTATCCAATCATTCCAACGCGTTTTTGTTGTACTGTATTAGATACTAATCGTAGTTTATGAATATTAATATCATGTAGAATCTGTGCTCCTATACCAAAGTCTTTGGTATCCATGGCAATTTTTGGTGCTTTTACTACATCTTTTCCATTTTGAATTTCTTTTAAGGCACTTAAGCGCCCTAAAAGATTAAGGGATTGGCTTTCTTGATTAATAAAAATTATTGCTCCTTTACCTTCAGCATTAATACGTTGAAACATAGCATCCAGTCGTTTATCAGCATTATTGGTTAGCGTTCCCAGAATATCATTATTAAACAAGGTAGAATTAATTCTTGTAAGCACAGGTTCGTTTTCTTTCCAAGAACCTAGTGTCAAGGCAATATGCACTTGATCATTGGTTGTTTGCTTATAGGCTCTAAGTCTATAACTTCCAAAACGTGTAGTAATATCAAAATCTTCTTTTTTCTCGATCAGAGAATCATGCTGCATACGATAGGCTACAAGGTCTTCAATCGATATCAATTTAAGGTCAAATTTCTTGGCAACCTCTACCAATTGAGGTAAACGGGCCATAGTACCATCTTCATTCAAAATTTCGACCAAAATCCCTGCTGGTTTAAATCCTGCAAGTCTTGCAAGGTCAACAGCTGCTTCGGTATGTCCTGTACGTCTTAATACTCCTCCATTTTTCGCTTTAAGCGGAAAAATATGCCCCGGTCTTCCCAAATCATCAGGTTTTGTATCTTCCTGAATCAATGCATTTATAGTCTTGGCTCTATCATGTACAGAAATCCCTGTTGTACACCCATGTCCAATTAAATCTACCGATACGGTAAATTGGGTTTCATGCAAAACGGTATTGTTCTGAACCATCATATTCAGGTTTAACTCCTCACAACGATCTCTTGTAAGTGGAGCACAAATCAATCCACGACCATGGGTCGCCATAAAATTGATCATTTCTGGAGTTACTTTCTCTGCAGCAGCAATAAAATCTCCTTCATTTTCACGATCTTCATCATCTACCACAATGATCACCTTTCCTTGCCGAATATCTTCAATAGCTTCTTGAATGGTGTTCAGTTTCATTTTGTTTGTGGTATTAGTTGCTTGTGACATAATCATACTCTTAAATTTATTACGGGCAAAGATATTTAAAAAGAAATCTATTTTTTAGATTTAGAAGATCGTTTTGCAAAGAAATTCTTTATTGGTTGTATAAAAGTATCCATATTAAAGATTCCTTGATCTGTAGTTGCCCTATATGTTAGGAATATACTTAGAGGAAATATAATACACGTAGAAAGCCATGAACCTACAAATGGGGGAATCCCACCTTCTTCTGCACTGTTTTTAGCAAAAATTCCAATAAAATGGTATGTCAAAAACAATACTACTCCAATAACTATAGGTAATCCTAACCCTCCTTTACGAATTATAGCCCCCAAAGGAGCTCCAACAAAGAACAATAAGATGCAAGAAATTCCTAAAGCAAATTTATCATGAAATGACATTTCATATTTATTTAGAGCCCTTTTCTTAAAACTTAGATTTTTTTGTGTCGAATTTAGCTTTCTTATTACTCCATCTACTGTAGAATTTGCAATCTGGTATATCTGTATTTTTTTAAGCGTATTATAATAATCTCTTACATGCAACGTATCATTACTTGTTTTTGAAAGAGAATCCGTTATTTTAATATTTCTATTTAATCCTTCAAATCCTATCATTCTGTCGATTTCTACCGTCATATTCTTCACATCGGCATTAACCTGGATAGATAATGTATCTATCTGATCTTTTAGTTCATTAACATTAAGCATATTATATCCTTTGCTATATTGTTGTTCATCCATATCTACATTACCCAAAGATGACAAATCTATATTAAGAACATATTTTTTAAAATGTGTTTTGGCAAAAGGTAATCTGTTTCTTTTTTGAGGAGAATTCTGTTGGATCTCATCATAATAATTGCCATCATTAAGGATCAAGGTGATTAAATCAGAATTGATATTACCTTTCAACTCTCCTCCTACTGCTTTTATAACTGTAAAATTACCTGGTCTTGCAGCTTTCTTATGAATGATAACATCTCTAAGAAACTCATCATTATCACCATATTTTTCTGCTACTTTTATATTTATATCCCCTAAATCATTAAACTGATTAGGGGTTATTACCATTGCTGGTTTTACTTTAACTATATTTTTACGAAGGTTTATAAACCTTTTCTCTGAGGACGGGATTACTGTATTCGAAAATAGAAAAGCTCCTATTCCTACAAAAAAGATAAAAACAGATAACGTTCTCATAGCTCGTTGCAGAGATATCCCAGAAGATTTCATCGCGGCAAATTCATAATTCTCGGCAAAATTCCCAAAAATCATAATAGACGTTAGCAAGATAGTAAGCGGCAAAACCATAGGGATTAATCTAGGTGTTGCAAACGTCAAAAACTTTAATATTACTGAAAAATCCAGATCTTTTCCTGCCAATTCTGATATAAACAGCCAGATGGTTTGCAATAAAAGGATAAACATAATAATTATAAAGAGCGGAAAAAATGTCTTCACAAAAGTTGTTAAAATATACCTATCTAGAATTTTCACTCGTTTTCTGTTTTCTAATCGCTAAAAATATACATTAATTAAAAACTAAAGAACGTGTGTAAATTTTCACACCCGTTCTTTTCTATGCTTTTGTATTTTCTTATGTATTATTCTTTCTAATCTAAGCGATTGATATAATAATTTTCATATTTTGATTTATCAAACACAAATAATGTTTTTGACAGCGGTTGATTAGTTTTGAAACTATTAACCGTAATTGTAACATTAGTACCATTATTTTGTTTCTGAATCATTTTGTAAATATGCTTTGTTTGCTTATCAATACCAAGCAATATTTCTTTTAAATCACTTTTTGAGTCAATAGGTATCAATTTTACATATTGAATTTTTCTACCTTTTACATCCTGAACAATATCCATTTTATAGGTATAACCATCTTCATAGAAAGTCAACATTTTTGAAGGAGTCACACTGGCACCATCATCTTCATCTTGTGAAGAAATATTGATTTCCTCATCTTCTGGGACTATTACATGTAACTTTTTACCATCATACATGCGTTTGGTTCCCATGATATTAAGCAGGTACTTGTTTCCTTGTAATGCTACATCTCCTCTGGTTTCCTGAGCAACATTCTCTGCCTGATTGTTAATAGAATATTTAAAGTCAATAACAATATTGGTGTAGCTATTTACTTTTTTGGAAACCTCATCCAAAAGATCTTTGGCACTTTGGGCTTGTGTAGTACCTATGCCTAATACAAATAGTAAAAATATAGCCTTTTTTATCATTTTATTTATTCTTCTTTAATTACTAATTATCATTACCATATTATTAATCAGCTCATTACTCATTATCCAGTAACTGCTGAAGCGAAATTAAATCGGGTACTAAAACCTGTCTTGCTTTACTTCCTTCAAAGGGGCCAACAATTCCGGCAGCTTCTAATTGATCTATTAATCTACCTGCCCTATTATACCCTAATTTTAATTTCCTTTGTAATAAAGACGCCGATCCTTGTTGAGCTGTTACAATTACTTCTGCAGCTTCAGCAAAAAGTTTATCTCTATCTTTTTTATCTATATCAAGACTTGTGCCACTTTCTTCGCCTACATATTCTGGTAACAGATGTGCATCGGGATATGCTTTTTGGCTACCAATATAATCTGTTATTCGTTCTACTTCTGGGGTATCTACAAAGGCACATTGTATTCTTACAATATCATTTCCTTGTGTATATAACATATCCCCTCTACCAATTAATTGATCAGCTCCTCCTGTATCCAAAATTGTACGAGAATCTATTTTAGAAGTTACTCTAAATGCTATTCTGGCAGGGAAATTAGCTTTAATCATACCTGTGATTACATTTACAGATGGTCGCTGTGTAGCTATAATAAGATGTATCCCTATTGCACGAGCCAATTGAGCTAATCTAGCTATAGGGGTTTCTACCTCTTTTCCTGCTGTCATAATTAGATCTGCAAACTCATCTACTACAAGTACAATATATGGTAAAAATTTATGTCCGTTCTCGGGATTTAACTTTCTTGCTTTAAACTTTACATTATACTCTTTAATATTTCTAACCATTGCCTGTTTTAACAGGTCATATCGAGCATCCATCTCAATACACAAAGAATTAAGTGTATTAATCACTTTAGTATTATCTGTAATAATAGCTTCTTCTGTATCGGGTAATTTGGCCAGGTAATGTCGTTCGATTTTATTAAACAATGTAAGTTCTACCTTTTTAGGGTCTACCAAAACAAATTTTACCTCTGCGGGATGCTTTTTATAAAGTAACGATGTAAGTATCGCATTAAGTCCAACAGATTTTCCTTGTCCCGTAGCTCCCGCCATAAGAAGGTGAGGCATTTTGGCAAGATCAACTACAAACGTTTCGTTCGAAATCGTTTTACCCAAAGATAATGGCAATTCCATTTCTGCATTTTGAAACTTAGAAGATGAAATTGCAGATCGCATTGATACAATAGTAGCTTTTTTATTTGGTACTTCTATACCAATAGTTCCTTTACCAGGTATAGGAGCAATTATACGAATTCCAAGAGCTGCTAATGATAATGCGATATCATCTTCCAGGTTTTTAATTTTAGAAATTCGAATTCCAGCTTCGGGTACAATTTCGTATAATGTTACTGTAGGACCAACTGTGGCTTTAATTTGAGCTATTTCAATTTTGTAGTTCTTAAGCGTCTCTACAATACGGTTTTTATTTTCTTCTAACTCTCCTTGATCAATTGTAATTCCACCCGATTGTGTAGTGTAATCTTTTAATAAGCTAATTGCAGGAAACTTATAGTTCCCTAACTCTAGTTTTGGATCAAATTCGCCAAAATCTTTAACCAGCTTAGCACTTAGGTCTCCGACTACTTCTTCTTCTACTGTAGTTTCGACCTCCATTGCAATATCCTCTGGATTATCTTCTGATTTTATAATTAGTTTCTCGGGAATCTCGTTATCTTGATTATTTGGATCTCCATAAAAATCATTAATTGTAGGGTTTAAAGTAACCTCTTTGGTATTACTATCCTTTTTGATTGTTTCTTCTTTCTCCTTTTGCTTTTTCTCGTCATACTTTTTATTAAAGTCTTTGGATTTAGCAATAATCGAATCTATTTTTTCTTTAATACTAGAACTAGAATTATCAGTATCAGACGAAGGAGTTGATACTACTTGTCCATTATTTGTTTCTGGCGTTCCTTCAAAATCCTTTGCAATAGCTTTTTGAGTATTTTTTAAAGAATCAGATATTTTCTCTGGAGTATATCTTAGACGTACTACAATATATACTATAGCAAAAAAGGCAAGTACAAGAACAGTCCCTATAAAACCTATATAGTCTCTTAAAAAGTCATTAGTTTCATATCCAATAATACCAGCTAATAATCCTCCATCTTTTTCTACAAACCCTAAAACAATAGATATCCATAGCATAACTAGTCCGCCCCAAAACCAAAATCCAAATAGTTTTTTTTTGTTGAGGTCAAAGAACAAATACACTCCTGTTAATGAGGTTAGCACAGGGATAATCAATGCAGAAATTCCAAATCCTTTAAAAATAAAGAAATGACTTACTGTAGCTCCAAATTTACTTAACCAGTTCTTTGGAGATGATGTTCTATTATAAAATTGTGATATTTCACTTTGATCAATTTTCCAATTAAAGAAAAACGAAACAAAAGCAAAAAATAATCCTATCCCTAAAAAGAACAAGAAGCTACCCAAAACAACTTTCTGCTGTCTCGATAGCGTAAATTTTTCTTTTAGTGATGTTTTAGGTTTTTTTGTTGTTTTCCTTTTTGTACTTACCTTTCTTTTGGCCATTTTTTGGGTATCTTATCGCAAAAATACGAATATCTATATTGGAACGTAAAAATGACTAAAAAATTTTCTAAACTAAATATGGGATATAAATTAATAATCCAATTATTATAGCTGTAATTGCAGCAATAAAAACAGCTCCCGCGGCTATATCTTTTATAATACCTATCTTATTATGAAAATCCGGGTGAATAAAATCTGCGATTGCCTCGATTGTGGTATTTAGCCCTTCGATACTCATTACCAAACCAATAGCAAAAATTTGTAAAATCCACTCGATCGAAGTAATCTCGAAATAAAAACCTAATATCGTCATCAATATTGCAATACCAACCTGTACTTGTATACTTGGTTCTGTCTTTATCAACAACAAAGCTCCTTTAAAAGCATAACCACAACCTCGCAATCTGCCAACCACAAATTTTACTACCTTACTCATCGGGTATTAAGACAATATTTCTAGTGCCGCAGAATAATCTGGTTCCTGTACAATTTCTGGCACCTGTTCTGTATACAATACGGTTCCTTTCTCATCGAGAACGATAACTGCTCTAGAATGTAACCCTTGTAATGGTCCATCTACAATCTCTAGTCCATAGTTTTTTCCAAACTCTCCGGTTTTAAAATCAGAATGATTGATTACATTTTCTAATCCTTCTGCTCCACAAAAACGACCTTGAGCAAAGGGTAAATCACGTGATATACACAATACTTTAGTGTTTGATAAATTGCTTGCTTCTTTATTAAATGCTCTTACTGAAGCTGCGCAAATTCCGGTATCTATAGAAGGAAAAACATTTAAAACTACTCTATTTCCTTTATAATCAGATAATTTTGCAGTAGATAAATCAGCATTCACCATCTCAAAATCTGGTGCGTTTTGTCCTACTTCTGGTAAATTTCCACTAGTGTGAATTGTATTTCCTTTTAATGTTATTGAAGCCATAATAAATGATTGTTGTTTTAAGAGTTATAAAATTAGTAAGATTATATTGTAATATTAATAAAGTTTTAAAAAAATAAAAAAACCAACTATAAGTAATAGTAGGTTTTTTTATTTCTCAGGTATCTATAGATCCAAGGACTCTTTTCATGAAACTGTTTAGGGCTTCTTTTTTTGGAGTACCTTCTTTAATCATTTTATCCACCTCTAGAGCTCCATACATATTCGAGATCAGTTCTCCAATAACATCCAACTCTTCATCTTTTAATGAAGGTACTTCTGTTAAAGCCTCTAGGGTTTCAATAGTTTCTACGATAAAATCTTCATCGTTTTCTTCGATAAAGCCTGTAAGATGTTTAATTACTGGTAACTTCATCTACCAAATTTTTTAGAATATCAAATTTATTAGTTTGAACCTGATTTACAAAAGCTCCGCCTTTGAATGTAGCAAATGTTGGAAGATTATCTACCGTAGCAAGTTTTCTGGATTCAGGATATTTCTCAGCGTCAACAATAACAAAAGTTGTATCACTGTTTTCTGAGGCCAGTTTTTTAAATTTTGGTTTCATAATCCGACAATTACCGCACCAAGTGGCAGAATACTGTACGATAACAGTATCGCTATCCTGTATTAGCTGTGAAAGATTGTCTGTTGCTAGTTCTTGTACCATATTATTTGAATTAAAGTTTAGAAAAAATTTCTCTGGGTAAAAATCCCAGAGAAATTTTTAATTCGGATTGTCAATTAATGAGCTGCCAGGTAAGAAGCTACTCCTTTTCTATCCGCGTTCATTGCATCTTTTCCTTCTTCCCAGTTTGCCGGGCACACTTCTCCATTTTTTTGTACATGCGCATATGCATCGATCAATCTTAAAAATTCAGCTACATTTCGACCAACAGGCATATGGTTTATTCCTTCATGAAAAACTGTACCTTCTTCGTCGATTAAATAAGTCGCTCTATACGTTACATTATCACCTTCTACAGTTACAACTCCTGTTTCTTCATTATAAGTTTCATTTGTAATATCAAGGATACCCAATGTACTAGAAAGATTACGATTAGAATCTGCAAGAATTGGATATGTTACTCCTTCTATACCACCATTATCTTTAGAAGTATTTAACCATGCAAAATGAACTTCTGGAGTGTCACAAGAAGCTCCTATCACAATCGTATTTCTTTTTTCAAATTCATTTAAAGCCTCTTGAAAAGCATGCAGTTCTGTTGGGCAAACAAATGTAAAATCCTTAGGGTACCAAAAAAGCAGTACTTTTTTATTTTTATTTTTAGCTTCTTCTAAAACATTAAGCTTAAAAGTATCTCCCATATCGTTCATTGCATCAACGTCCAGATTGGGGAATTTTTTACCTACAAATGCCATTTTTTTACTTTTTAAAATTTATAATTGATTAATTTTTGACAATGCAAATATACACCTACTTATAGAACAATAATTACTGTATAATTTTAATTATTTATATTTAAATAGTTTTTTCTAATCATAGAAAGATTTCTTATAAAACGAATTAAATTCCTACACAAACATCTAATTACTTACAAAAATTACGGATAAATAGCACTTTTTTTACGGTGAATTACACTATGTTAAATCTATTTTTGTATTTTCGTCAACATAAATAAACCAAGAATTATTGAACGTTGAAAAATTTTATTCAACATATAAAAGTAATATTTTTAATAAGCTTTACTCTTACTGTACAATCTCAATCTTCTATAACTTCTGATAGTATTCAAAGTTATATTGAAAAGGCTGAGAAACTACAGGAAGAATACAAGTACGAGCAGTCTTTGGAAATAGCCCAAGCTGCACTTCATTATGCACAATACAATAATGATGACAAAAGTCTTGGGTATATCAATAATATTATTGCCAAAAATTACGAAACTAGCGAAGATGATAATGAAGCAAGAAGATATTACAGAAGAGCATTAACTTATGCCCGAAGTTCAAAGAGCGAAGTATTAGAGACAGATCTTTATAATAACCTTGCACGAGTATACACCAAACACAACCTTACACGTAAACAAGGAGTTGGTTATTACAAAAAATCTTATGAGTTTGCAGTACGATTAAAAGATACCATAAGAATGATACGCCCATTATTAAATCTTGGAGAATATTATATTTCCAGAAATGATTTTGACAGTTCTTATGAATACCTCGCACCTGCAAGAAAGTTGATTCATCAAAAATCTTCTAACCTTGATAAAACCAAATTAAATAGTCTTTTAGGAAAATACTTCCTAAGTGTACGAAAATTTAAAAAATCAGAAGAGTATACAGATAAGGCAATATCATATGCTATTGGCGAAACTAAAAATAAGAAAAATAATGATGAACTTATTTCTAGGTATTATGAAGAGTTAGCCTCTGCCTATGAAACCAAATCTGGTCTATATGTTAAACAAGATGATTATCAAAAAGCATACAGTTATCAGAAAAAACAATTTCAAAATATATTACAAGCTAATAACCATAAGAAACTAAAAGAGCTGAGACGTGCTAATATTAAGTACGAGGTTGATATTTTTGAAAAAAGAGCAAAAAAGGCAGAATCAGAAAAAAAAGAAAGCGAATCAGAAGTTGTAAAATGGAGAATCAGTATTATCCTAGGTATCATCTTGATTCTAATATCATTAGCTTTCTTAATTAGTTCCTATAAAAATAATATACAAAAGAAAAGGCTTAACAATGATCTTATTGACAAAAACAAGGAATTAATAGGTGCCAAAGAGACTGCAGAGCAAGTATCTACTTTAAAGTCCCAGTTTATCTCTACTGTAAGTCATGAACTTAGAACACCTCTATACGGTGTAATTGGGCTTACCTCTTTATTGATGGAAGACCCTGATAAAAAGAAGACCAATGAATACCTAGAATCTTTAAAATTTTCTGGTGATTACCTTTTGGCTTTAATTAATGATGTTTTACAATTAAGTAAAATAGAAACTAATGAAGTTAAACTCGAAAAGGTTTCTTTTGATATCAAAACACTAATCGAAGGAATTGTTAATTCTCTTCATACCAAACAAAAGAGCAACAACAATACTGTTCATATTGATATAGACAAAAAAATAACCGCTACTTTACTTGGAGACTCGGTAAGATTATCACAAATACTAATTAACCTGATCGGTAACGCGCTTAAATTCACCAAAGATGGAAACATTTGGGTTAGTGTAAAATGTATCGATGATAAGGATGATAACTATGCTTTACGCTTTATTGTTAGAGATGATGGAATAGGAATACCTAAAAATAAGCAACAGACAATTTTTGACAATTTTGCTCAGGTAAAGAACGAAAATCAAGAATATGAAGGTACAGGATTAGGATTGGCAATTGTTAAGAAACTAATTCATCTTCATAATAGTGAAATTCATATAAAGAGTAAAGAAAATCAGGGATCCGAATTCTATTTTGATCTATATTATGAAAAAGCTGTAAAAGAACAAGAAATTTCATTAAAAACAGGAGAGAATCTAAGTATCGGAACAAGCAATTTCTATGTTCTTATTGTAGATGACAATAAAATAAATCAAATTGTTACTCAAAATATCTTAAAAAAGAAAGGATACACTTGTAGTATTGCAAACAATGGTATGGATGCAATCGAAATGTTAAAAAATGAAAAGTTTGATTTGGTATTAATGGATATAAATATGCCCGAAATGAATGGCCTTGAAGCCACCAAAGTAGTACGAACTTTTAATACCACTATTCCAATTATAGCACTAACAGCTGTTGAAGAAGGAGAAATAAGAAACCAAGCTTTATCAGTAGGCATGAATGATGTAATCATTAAACCCTATGATACTCAACAATTCTTCCAGACAATAATGAGAAACATCTCAAAAGTAAAAATGATATAGCCAAGTTAAAAAAGGCGAAACCAAATCTGTAATATCTAGTCATTTAATCTGTTAAATCTTATTTGATTTCTTCTGAAAATCTTAATTTAGATGCGATAATTATAAGATTTACCGCATTCATTATGGATACAAAAAATATGGGGTTTAATACCATCTGCACTCACCTTGGCGAAATCAAAGATGAACAATTTAAAGGAGCTATATCACCGATATACATGTCTACCTCTTATGCTTTTGAAGATGTAGATGTAAAACGTTATCCGAGATATTTTAATACTCCCAATCAAGAAACATTATGCAAAAAAATAGCTAAGCTCGAAAAAGGAGAATCTTCTCTGATTTTTGGTAGCGGTATGGCAGCAATAAGCACTACACTATTTGCATTTTTACAGAAAGGAGATCATATTGTTTTGCAACGTACACTCTATGGAGGAACTGCTAATCTCATCAATGAAGAGTTTGAAAAACACGGTATAGAATTTTCTTATGTAGATGCTCATACTCCAGAAGGTTTTAAACAAAAAATACAACCTAACACTAAGGTAATTTATATAGAAACTCCTTCTAATCCTTTGCTCACAATTATTGACATTAAACCTATTGCAGAGTTAGCAAAGGAAAATAATATTCTTACTATTATAGACAATACTTTTGCATCTCCTGTAAATCAAAATCCAATTCTATTAGGTATAGATATCGTTATTCACTCTGCTACCAAATATCTGGGAGGCCATAGTGACATCCTTGCAGGAGCTGTCATTTCTACCGAAAAAAATATAGATCAGGTATTTCAGGTTGCTAAGAACTTTGGCGGTAGTTTAAGCGACTTTACAGTATGGATGTTAGAGAGAAGTATAAAAACATTAGGGATTAGAGTACAACGCCAGAATAAGAATGCCCTAAAGCTTGCTAAATGGCTTAAAAAGCATGAAGACATCGCTACAGTCTATTATCCCGGATTGAAATCACACCCTGACCATGAAATTGCAAAAAAACAAATGACTGGTTATGGTGGTATGTTATCTTTTGAATTAAAAGAAGGGTTGGATGCCAGTAAGTTTCAAAAAGAATTAAAATTAATTAAAAGCTCTATGAGTCTTGCCGGGGTCGAAAGCACTATGCTATCCCCTACTCTTACCTCACATGCTTTACTTACCGAAGAAGAACGAAATTTACAAGGAATTAAAGATGGATTAGTACGATTTAGCGTAGGTATAGAAGAAAAAGAAGATTTAATGCAAGATATACAACAAGCCATAGAAAAAGTAAAAGTCCCAGAATTAGAACATTAAAATATGAAGTTAGATATTCTAGCCATAGGAGCTCATCCTGATGATGTAGAACTAAGTTGCTCAGGAACCATAGCCAAAGAAGTTAGTAGAGGTAAAAAAGTTGGAATACTGGATCTTACCAGAGGAGAGTTAGGAACTAGAGGCACTCCCGAAATTAGAGATCAGGAAGCAAAAAACGCTTCTGAAATCTTAGGAGTTGTCACTCGTGAAAATCTAGGTTTTAAAGATGGGTTTTTCTCAAATGATCAGGATCATCAATTAGAGGTCATAAAAAAGATAAGAAAATATAAACCCGAGATTGTACTTTGTAATGCAATTATAGATCGTCATATAGATCATGGTAAAGGAAGTAAGCTAGCTAGTGACGCTTGTTTTCTGTCGGGATTAAAAAAAATTGAAACTACTCTTGATGGCGTGAATCAAGATCCCTGGAGACCAAAACAAGTATATCACTATATCCAATGGGCTAATATTGAACCCGATTTTGTAGTTGACATTAGTAATTATATTGATAAAAAGATAGAAAGTGTAATGGCATATACCTCTCAATTTTATGATGCGGGTAGTAAAGAGCCTGTTACTCCTATATCAAGTAAGAATTTTATAGAAAGTGTAAAGTATCGTGCTGCCGATTTAGGGCGAATAGTAGGTGTACACCATGCCGAAGGCTATACCGTAGAACGCTATGTAGCAGTCGATTCTATTTTTGATTTAATTTAATTCAAAAAAATGTTTGTAGAAAGGTAGAAATACTTTATTTTTGCACCCGAAATTAAATGGTGGTTGTAGCTCAGTTGGTTAGAGCATTGGTTTGTGGTACCAAGGGTCGCGGGTTCGAATCCCGTCTTCCACCCCTAAAATTTAAAAAGCCCTTTTTCGAGGGCTTTTTTATTTTATCACAGTAGTGTGTTTTTATCTTAACATCTCGTTATTCACCTTCTTTAGCACCATCAACTATAATTCTTTCTGCTCTATTAGCTACCTCCCAGGCAGTATAAAACACCAACTTTGCTCTTTTGGTCATAAGTTCATATTCTATTTTATCTGGCGTATCTGTTGGTTTATGATAATCCTCGTGCACTCCATTAAAATAAAATATGATAGGAATATTATGTTTTGCAAAATTGTAATGATCACTTCTAAAATAAAATCGATTTGGATCATTTTCAGCATTATACGTATAATCCAAATCCAATTTGGTATGCTCTGTATTTGCTTTTTCGCTAATATTATGTAATTCTGTACTTAATCGGTCACTACCAATCAAGTATACATAGTTACTTTTATCCTCTCCTTCATGTTTCTTATCAATTCTTCCTATCATATCAATGTTAAGGTCTGTTACCGTATTTTCTAAAGGAAAAACAGGGTTTTCTGTATAAAATTTTGAACCATATAGTCCTTTTTCTTCACCAGTAACATGCAAAAACAGGATAGATCTCTTTGGCCCAACCCCATCTTTCTTTGCTTTCATAAATGCATCTGCTATTTCTAATAAACTTACGGTTCCAGAACCATCATCATCGGCACCATTATGAATATTACCTTTTTCATCGGTTCCTACATGATCATAATGAGCAGAAATCACGACAATCTCATCAGGTTTTTCTGTACCTTCAATAAACGCCAATACATTCTCTGAAGATTTAATACCTCCTCTAAAATAACTTTCGGGTATTTCCTGATAGTAATCATCTCCCCCTAAAGGAGAAGGAATACCCATTCTTTGATATTGTTTCTTTAAATATTCTGCAGCTTTTTTCTGACCGGGTTCTCCTGTATCACGGCCTTCGAAATCATCACCTGCAAAAACATATAAATATTCTTTTAATTCTTTGGCAGTAATGCTTTCAGCATAGGTAACAGCGGTTAATTCTGTATTCACACTAGTATGTGAATCTATTTTTGGATTAGCAGTTGTAGAATTTTGAGATGTTCCACAACAACAGACTATAAATGAGCTGACTAGTATTATAGTATTTTTCATGAAATTATTTAATTAAAGATGTACAATATACTCAATTCATCCCATATGAATATGAGAATGTTTTCTTAAAAGAAAATAACTCTTAAAATTTTTTAAAATTTTTCTTTTTAGAATTAAAAAAGTTTTTATATTTGCACCCGCATTCAGGGAATACCTGATGAGACTAAACACTGGAGAATTGGCAGAGTGGTCGAATGCGGCAGTCTTGAAAACTGTTGAGGGTCACACCTCCGGGGGTTCGAATCCCTCATTCTCCGCAAGGAATTTACTTAATTCCATAAAAGCCCATAACATAATGTTATGGGCTTTTTTCATTTTTACACTTTTAAAAGAAACCATCCGAAATCAGGTCAAGATTTAATGTTGTATTTATTTAAGTATTCTTAATTCTTGTGTCGAAATAAAAGCAATAACTCAATGGGGTGAACACTACTAGAAGTAAAGGTAACATCCAAAAACTATCATTTTTTGGCTACATATGTTTCTAAAAATTTATGATACGCCTCTTCTTTTTTTAGCTTCTGTAAATCTTCTTTAGTTACTTTATATGCTCCCTTACTCTCTTGCTCTGAGGTAATGAATGTTCTGGTTTCTAATTCTATAGTTACTTTAGGCTCATAGCTTGCCAACTTTTTTAATTGAGCTACTATCTTTTCTTTTTGTGTATCACGCCCCGAACAAAGTGTTATAAATGAATAGTTTTTTAGGTACTCCTTATTTTTTTTGATGAAGGTTTTCATTGGATGCGCTATAATATAGTTCCAGATCGGAGCTATCAAAACGATATGTTGGTAGTCACTCCATAAGATATTCAGTTTATTGATCTTAGGAAAACGATTAAATAACATGTCCAACATAATCTTGAACATCCCTCGTTTTTTGGGTTCGGTGATCTGCAATAGATCGGCTTCCAGGTCTTTGGTTAGGTCTTTTGCCAGTAATTCATTATTTCCAGAAAAGGAAAAGTAAACGATAAGAGTTTTCATTACGGTACTATTTTGTATAAGAATTATTTAAAAAACAACTTAAATTTCGAGAACTATTTTTTTTGAACTGGACAGTAGTTAGTTATACATTTCCTCTAATGAAGCATTTTCATCCTTAACCAAGGATATATCTTTGGTTATGATTTCTTCAGGTATACATTGCCATAACTTTTTAAAAGATCAATATGGTACGATCTCATACCCTGCATTTAACAAGAGAATCCCTGTTAAAAACAATAGTACGTATAACACTTGTACCAATTTTATATTGATAAATTCTAACCACTTAGTGGTTCCTTTCGGAAAGATGAATAACACCAAACCTATACCTAATGAAATCCAACCTATGATAGTAATGATAAATTTCCAGCTTGGCTCCCATATATTATGAAAAAGGATATTGAGTAATCCTACTATAATTGCTACAAACGAGGTTATAATTACAAATTTTTGATCCTTCAGATCTTCAAAAATCTGTTTAATCCTATTAGGATTAAAACTCAATATGAAAAAAAATATAATTAAATACCAGCCCCAAAATTTTGCTAAAAATATAGATATGTCCATAATAAACTTTTTTATGACCAATATCCCAAATGTAAGGACTACGCTTCTTTTTTAATATGACCAATATCATAAGAACAATCTATAAAATTGAAATTTAATTTTTAAAATTCACTCATAAGCAAAACATTATACTATTTTTTTAAAGATCACAAAACCTGATAATTATCATAGTGAGGTAATCATAAAAGAGCCAAACTATCTCAAGAGTATTTTCTAATAAGCAAAGGATTAACTAAAGCGCTGTATCCCTTAATTTTTTTCCATAATAATAGTAGTATTACTGCAATTACACATATACATAGAAATAGCACACTTCCTTCTGGCCCAAAAACTCCACCAGTTATGGCATTGTTAGACACATCCACACTAATTATGGATACTTTTGTACTATTGCTGTTAACTGCAAAACCAAAAAAAACATCCTGAACAAGATTCCACGAAAAATGCATTCCGGTTGACATCCCTAATCGGCCAGATTTCAAGTTTTTATACAGAAAACAGGACATACTTGTAGTTCCTGGGAAGAGTAAAATATTATATTCAGATGTATACTAAATCCCTTTTCTCGATTTCATTTTATAAAGATGTAGGTTTTTTCCCCAATAATGCTCTTCAATATGGTATGTTTCTAATCCAAATTTGGCATAAAATTGATATGCATGTTGCGAAGTCCAAACCTCAATATTATGTATATCTTGATCTTTTCCTATTTCTTCAATACAATGTAAAATCATTTTTCTCCCTAAACCTTTACCTTTAAACTCTGGGTGAATAAAATCCCACGAAAGCCTTGCTGTATCTGGAGTACTTTTATGATATCCACCGCAACCAATTACCTCATTTTCATTCTTGGCAACAAAATATGTAGTACTATGCAATTTTAAATACTCTGTAAAGTCGTCCCACTCTTTTTCTACAAAATACTCAGGAACATTTAGAAAAAAAATGCTCTTGATTTCGGGCAACTGCTCTTCTGTATATCTAATAATTTGCTCTTCAAGCATTTTAAAAGGTCTTAAAAATTCTTATCCTTTGTGGCTCCCATTGTTCTATTAATGGAGTGTTCTTTTTATCATAAAAAGGCCATTGACTATTCGAAATATAAAGATATCCCATTTTTTTATAGAATTTACCATTAGTAGGCTCTCCTTTATGCGGTAATGCATTATCCAAAATTTCTACTTTAGTTATCTTATTAGAATCTATACTAAGCTTTATTACCTTTTTTGGGTTCGAATTATTTTGAATGGCTATTAATGTATTATCATCAATATAATTTAAACCATCTATTCCTTTTAATAAATACTCTTTGGATTCATACCACTTTCTATTTGAAAAATCAGTTAAACTCAATTTCATGATCCCTTTTATATAATCGGCTATAAACACATATTCATGCGTATCATCAAGAGTTATCCCTTGTAGGTTAAACGCTTCTTTAATTTCAAGAGAATTTTCGAGTATTCCTTTATTAGTATCTATTATAAATATTTTTGGTGATACAGAATTAGTCGCATAGATTTTATTGTTTTTAGCTAAAACCATACTCCCAATAACAGCTTCTTCTGGTATTTCTATTTTCGTGATTACACTTCCATTCTTGGCATCTATCTTATAAATAAATGACTTATTATTTTGCTCTTTGTCATATTTACTATAGTTAGGAAACATAGATGATGACACCCAAATAGAGTTCTTATCTGCTCCCTTTATAATTGCAAAAGCAGAACCTGCTACAGATAGAAGTTCTTCGGATTTTTTAGTTTTCAGGTTATATTTAATAACAAACCCATTTCTCACATCGGTTAGGTAAGCAATATCATCTATCATCACTACATCTTCGATATGATATTTACCTGGTACTTCGAAAAAAACAGAGCTTGATTCTTTTTGAGTTGAAAAAAAGGAAGCTTTTTCCTTTAAATCATTTTTAAACTTCTTCTCTTCTAAAAGGTGTTTAAAATCTTCATCCTCAAATTTTAGTTTGGCATTCCAACTCAATAAAGTACTCAAAAGCTCAAAAGACTGCTTATTCTTACTATTAAGAGCATAGGAAGCTGCTAAATTAAATAATATTGTAGGCTGCGAAGGATGCAACTCTAGGGCTTCTAAATTAAGCTTTTCGAATGCTTCATAATTTTTATTTTTATAAGCTTCTACACTCTTCTTGTAGAGTTCATTTAGGCTTTGCGCATAGCCAGTTATTGTCGAAAAAATTATGATTACTAATATTTTAAGTCTCATGGTCTCTAAACTTTTTGTAAAAAACATCTTCTAATATTTCTTGAAGTTATTTTTTGATAATTTATAGATCAAATATGAGGAATTACTACGTAAAGAATTAGATGAAAATATCATGAAATCGTTTGTAAATATCATTTTTTTGACAATTTTATAAACGTTTCGTTTACTTACAGTCCGTTTTATACTTCGGTCTCTATAAAAAATGATTTGATACTATGAATTAAAAGTTTAAATTATGAACGGCTTAAAAAAGCAATATACTTACCAAGATCAATTATTATGAAAATACTTATTGTTGATGATGAGGCTTTGGCTAGAAAAAGGATTTTAAAATTAATTATTGAAGCGGAAGTAACCAATTCTATTTTTGAAGCGTCATCTGGTAAGGAAGCAATACAATCTATTCGTGAGTTAGAGCCTGATCTTGTTTTCTTAGATATACAAATGACAGATATGACTGGTTTTGATGTGCTAAAAAAGGTACATACAGAATGTACTCCTACTATTATTTTTGTGACTGCTTTTGATAGCTTTGCAGTAAAAGCATTTGAAGTACAAGCTATTGATTTCTTATTAAAGCCTTTTAAAAAAGATCGCTTTTTTGAAGCTTTACACAGAGGAATCAATCGTATTAAATTGAATGAAAAAGAAATTTTTAGTTCAAAAATGAGTAGCTTGATTCAATTTCTAAAAAATGAAGAAACAAGTATCTTAGAAGAGCGCAATACATACTTAGAGCGAATTGTTTTAAAACTTGGTAAGAAGTATTATTTTGTTGAGACTAGCGATGTAAAATACATCATTTCATCTGCATATTATGCCGAAATCTTTACGTATTCGGATCAAAAACATGTGTATCGTATCTCTATGAGTGATTTTATTAAAAAACTAGATCCAAAAGAATTTATTCGTGTAA
The DNA here is from genome assembly GCF_900299525.1 of Aquimarina sp. Aq78. GTDB lineage: Bacteria > Bacteroidota > Bacteroidia > Flavobacteriales > Flavobacteriaceae > Aquimarina. The sequence goes on from NZ_OMKA01000003.1 coordinate 42,755, forward strand.
ACAGATCAACTATCCTAAGATTAAAAGAAATTAAAGAGGTTATCGGAGAAGGCATGGGAGATTATAGCATTACCATGAATGATGGAAAGTCATTCTCTTTAACAAAAACATATAAAGCCTCTTTTCTAAAGAAAATTGATATTAAGAATTCTTAAAATGCTAGACAAAAAACTTTTTAGATTTATAGTTCTCTTTTATATTTTGGCATGCCTTTTTGCTCTTATCATTGCACTCTTTCAAAAAATAAGTGGAGTTTCATTTAAAACATTTTCCTGGATTGGGCTCATCATGAATTATTTGTTCAATTATGGCACCAAGTTCATATTTATTATAGCATCAATCATATTTACGAGAGTCTATATTATGAACAAATTCTCTCTACCCATTAGTATCATTATTCATACTTTAATTTCTGTTTTATTATCACTATACAGTTCGATTCTGCTATTAGGATATGAAAAATACATCCTGGGATATACCGATGTTATCGATATTAAAGTAATCTTATCGAGACTAGCCTATAGTTCGAATTTTAACTTTTTTGTCTATTTTACATTAATCACCATTCTTTATGCCTATTACTATTTTCAAAAACAAAAAGATCAGGAGATAAAAGAATCTAATTTAAAAGCACAACTACTGGATTCAAAAATTAAAGTCTTACAATCACAACTTCAACCACATTTTCTATTTAACGCTTTAAACGATATTTCTTCCTTAATGGATATTGATATTGAAAAATCGCAAGATGCAATAGCAGATTTAAGTGAAATGCTAAGAAAAACACTTAGTATTAAAGATGTAAAATATATTACTTTGAAAGAAGAGTTATCAATTTTAAACAAATATTTAGGCATCGAAAAATTGCGGTTTGGTGATAAGCTAAATTTTGATATTGATACGACCAACTCCTTATTGTCTGAAAAAATCCCACCACTTATTTTACAACCTATTGTAGAAAACTCGATAAAACATGGTTTTTCGTATACCCATGATACTATCACTATCGGCATAAAAATATTTATTCACCATGATGAAATCGTTTTCGAGATAACTAATAATGGCCTACAATTACAACAAGAGAAGATTGTTTTTGGTAATGGTATCAGTAATGTTTTAGAACGAATAGATACCCTGTATCAAGGTAATTATTCATTTGACATAAGAAATAATGGAGATTCAGGAGTAATCAATATCATAAAAATACCAAGGATTTCTGAAGAAAACGCTTAACCAAATTCCATATAGTATATCTAAGCAACTAGTTAGCGAATAAAGAAGCAACTATTACTCTAGCAGCAACTTGACTACCAGATAAGGAAGGATGAAATTGATCAGGACTGTAATATGAAAAGTCGTTAGTTTTATCAAAATGTTGTTTCCAAATTTTCCCTACCGGGCACAGTATTGCATTATTCTTGATAGCAGCATCGGTATAGTTTTTAATAACACCTTCAAAAGTATGATAATATATCCTTGATGGCCATACCATGAAATAGGCCAGTTTGGCTCCATTTGCATTACAGAAATCACTATACTCTTTCCCTGAGTTAAGAAGCATTTCTCTTCCATCAGCCTGGGAAGAAGGGCCTTGCTGTATAATCACAAAATCATATTTCTTTGTTTTAATCAGGCGTTGAACCTCTCTATCTGCCCAATGATCTATGATAGCATAATTAGGCTTAGCCAACATTGTAGTGGTAACAATTATCCCTTTATTTTTCGCTTCTTCTCTTACCAATTTGGGTAAATCATTATAATAAGTCAAACTATTACCTACAAACAAGAGGCTATATTTTTCATTCGATATATCACGTTCATCACCTTGCTGGTCAAAACTTTCGATTTCTGATTCTTGAGTAACATGAGTTGATGAACAAGATATGCACACTATAAATAATCCAATAAATATTACGACCGCTCTGTTAATCATCATTTTTATTATGCTATATTTATTAATTAAACCTACCTCCTTATTTTATACTAATAAGTACATAAGTTTACGTAAATATTTCTATCCCTGAGATAAATGATATTGATAAACCATTTTTTGCTAACAATACACTAAAAGTTGATATCTATTATATCAAAATTTCAATATTTTAATCAACTACTAATGGGTTATAACATAACATAATACCCCATAACAAATTACAATAGCCTATTTACATAAGAGATCTATACATTTGAACTTTAACTTAAAACTGCATTCTAAGAAACAAAATTGTAGTAATTTTAAATGTTCTTTAAGCACTTCTTTTTTAAGAAACAATTCTCATCCATTGTCAGGAATGTATCATATTAAAATTATGAAGTTATTTTTCACTACTTTAAAGGCAAATTGGCATACCTGGTAGGGAATACATAAGGTAAAACGTTATAATTAATACTATCAATAAAGAGGTTTTAATCTATTGAAATCAAAATTTACTTTTTCAATACATCTTTTTACTGAAAGAAAAACCGCTTAAGTATAGTCTAATGATCTACAGATTAAAAGTTTTCAAAAAAGTTGCAGATTTTCTAAGCTTTACCAAAGCTGCCAAAATACTTTTTATTACCCAGCCTGCGATAACAAAACATATCAACGAATTAGAAAAACATTTTGGTAAAGCGTTATTTAACAGACATGGCAACAAAATAAGTTTAACTTCTGAAGGAAAATTATTATTACAATACACCAATAAAATACTGAGCCTATATAATCAATTAGAAGATGATTTTTTGGCTTTGAACAGTAAATTTCCCGATAAGATCACTATTGGAGCAAGTACTACGATTTCTCAGTACATTTTACCTAAAATATTATCAAAATTTAAAGCAAAATACAGCACTACCAACATTACTCTTCTCAATAATAATTCTGAACATATAGAAGCATCAATTATTAATAAACAAGTAGATATTGGTTTTACCGAAGGAAATACTTCTAATCCATTATTACACTATGAAACATTTGTTTTAGATGAAATTGTTTTGGTAACCAGTGCCGATAACATTTCATTAAAAAAACAAGAAATCACTTTAGAAGAGCTCAAAAAATTACCATTAATACTAAGAGAGAAAGGTTCTGGTACCAGAAACGTGATAAAAGACACTTTAGGAAATTCTGGAGTAGATATTAAACAATTATCTATAGAGATGACTCTGGGAAGCACAGAAAGTATCAAAACCTATTTAATGCACTCAGGTTCATACTCTTTTCTATCTATTCATTGCATTACAGATGAACTAATGAATAATAAATTAAAAATTATTGACATTACTTCTTTTACTATCAAGCGTGTTTTTCATATGGTGAATTTACATGGAGAATACTCCAATACAGTAGAAAAAACAAAACATTTCTTTGCTGCCCACTATAACCAAATGGAATAAAGGATTACAAATTGTTATAAAACTTATTCTGTAAAAATATTCAAATTTGCATCTGCAATACAATATTAACAAGACGTAGATGAATATTTTGATGAAAGAAAAAGCTACTCAATTTACCGGGATAATTATATTTTCTCTAATTATTATAGCATGTTTATGTTCGATTATAAATAGCTCTGCAGCATTATTATTAGGTTTTTTATATGCCAATTTATTCGGAAATCGATTTCTTGCATTTAACAACAAGGTCATCAGTTTTTTACTGAAACTTGCCATTATCGGAATTGGTTTTAATCTCGATATTCAGGAAACATGGGGTATTGGACAAAATGGTTTCATATATACTATGATTTTTGTAGCTTTTGCTTTATGCATTGGGATTTTATTAGGAAAAACCTTTAAAGTCGAACAAAAAACAGCTCATCTAATTTCATCAGGAACAGCTATCTGTGGCGGAAGTGCAATTGCTGCAATTGCATCTACAATTAACGCTCCAAAAGAAGATATTTCTATTGCCTTAAGTATAGTTTTTATTCTTAATGCTATAGCATTATTAGTTTTCCCTACTCTAGGACACATATTTAATTTATCTGAATATCAATTTGGTCTATGGAGTGCGATTGCTATCCATGATACCAGTTCTGTAGTTGGTGCTGCACAAATTTACGGAGAAGAAGCTTTAAAAATAGCTACAGTCATTAAGTTGGTTAAGACGTTATGGATTATTCCCGTAGCTATTTTTTCTTCTTTGTTATTTAAAGGCGAATTCAATTCAAAAAGAATACCATGGTTTATAGCAATTTTTGCTTTGGTAATTATCCTAAATAGCTATTGGTCTATCTCTAGTACAATTACAAATTCGGTATATACGATTTCAAAATCAATATTCGTAGTTGTTCTTTTCCTGATAGGAACGAATTTATCTATTTCTAAAATAAAAGCGGTTGGGTGGAAACCTGCAGTTCTAGGAATATCAACATGGTTTATTATATCAACAATCTCATTAATTATAATACTCAATTTATAGTTTAATTCTATATATAATGATCCTAAAAACAAATCATAAAACAATCAGAGAATACTTAGGTATAGTACATCATATTTTTACTAACCCCCTTTTACGTTCCCCTTTCCAGATGTATTAGGGCTTCATTATATACAGCTGGGAAGGTATAGTAATAGCACCTAAATCCGTCTAAAAATAAGTCGGTTGTTTTACGGTTAGGTAGTATTTACTATTTTATGGTAAGCCCTCTAAAGTTAGATTTAGAGGGCTTTTCTTTATTTTATTACAAAGTTTAATATTCTGATTTGATTTTTTAAGATCAAGGTTCCAATACTTTTGTTTTATATACTTCAGAATATCGATATTATCCATATGAGTTATAGAAACATTAATATTCACATTATCAGAAATATCTGTAACCATTCTTGTATTTCATTGAGAAAACACTATGAGCAAAGTTTGAGCTCTCTAAACTATGATAAATGGAAAATTATTTTTTTGAAGTCAATTCAAAACAGAGAATTACAAATCATTTTGTAACTTTAAATAGAATTAACCAGTACGTATGTCTTTAACTTTAGAAAAATTTGGAATCTCATCAGAAAAAACATTACTATTTCTTTTTATTCTAAAAAAAAATGGAGAAATAATTTCTTTCAATAATCGATGTGAACTATTATTTCCTCTGGATAAAAATAAAATCGAAGGAAAGCTCATTACCGATTTTATAATTGATAATGATGTATCTGTGTTTTTAAATTCGGTATCTGGTTTATCTGATGACAACCCACTCATCAATATATCTTTAAACTTCCCTACCGAAAAACAAGGAGTTGTCTCAATAAAATTTGATTTCAAACTACATAATAATTTGATTTATGCAACAGGAATAGATACTACAGAAGAATACAAAGAACATAGAGCGCTATTAACTATTTCAAAGCTTGCCAAAACAGGTGCCTGGTATTTTAATCCCAAGAACAATGAAATGTACTGGTCTGATGGTTGTTACTTAATAAACGAACTAAGTTCCTGTACTCCTATAACAAGGGAAAAAGAAATTAGCTTTTACCCAAAAGATGCCAGAGTAAGAATAAAAAGTTTTCTTGATAACCTTATCAAAGACAAAGAAACTTATGAGTATACAGAAAAAATTAGTACTGAAAAAGGAAATGAAAAGTGGGTTAAAGTTGTAGGACAACCTGTTATTTATAAAGATGAGGTTGTATATGTAAACGGAACTATTACAGATGTTACAGATCGGTACAATTATATTGAAAAGCTAAAGTATAGCGAAGAAACCAAGCATCTGGCTTTAAAAGGAATACAATCTGGATTGTTTGATTATCATGTTAAAAGGAATGAAGTTTTTTATAGCTCGGATTTTAAAAAAATGTTGGGATTACCTCTGGATCAGGATTTTGTAGCAGAAGAAGAGTTTAGAAAAATGATACACCCAGATGATGTAGAAAAAATGCTTACTAGGCGATATGATAACTTTAATCAAGATGATAATTACTATTATAATTACTATCGACTTAAGCATATTAATGAAGGGTATCGACATTATGAAGTGTACGGTTTCAAAAGAAAAAATTCAAAAGGAGAAACAACCCGAATGATTGGTAATTTGATCGATGTTCATCAAAAAAAAATCAATGAAAAAACTATTGTAGAAAGTAAAAATCGATTACAGGCAATCGTTAATAACGGATTTGCATATACAATTTTGTTAGATACCAAAGGAACAATTCTAATGACTGATGAGAAATCTGTGAAAATTATAAATAGAGACTTTAATGTAAATCCAAACGAAGTGTCTTGCCGTTTTATAGATGTTATGCCTCTTAATTTCAAAAATTCCTTTGCTCATGAATTTAATGAAGCTCTAAAAGGAAATATTGTAAAAAAAGAAATAGAACGTATTACTCACAAAGGTGATTTACAATGGCTTGAAGCCAAATACACTCCTGTTTTTGATCAAGGAAAAACAGTAAACTCTGTTCTTGTTAGTTTTTTGGACATCACAGAACGAAAATTAGCAGAAATCGCAATTAAAGAATCACATATTAAGGAACAAGAGCTAAATAGCCTTAAATCAAATATATTATCCAATTTTAGTCATGAAATAAGAACTCCACTAAATGGCATAATGACTGTGACTAAGCTATTACTAGACGAGGAAAAACCTGACGAAAGAGAAAAACTCCTGGAATATTTGGAAGAAAGTAAAAACAGACTTCTGGATACAATCAACAACTTATCTAATTTTAGCGAAATAGAAGCTATAAAAAAGAACATAAACGTACAAAAATTAGACATTAACTATACTATAGAAACTTCGCATAGAGAATATAAACATATGGCCGAAGCAAAGGAATTAACCTATCAATTAGAACTTGATAAGACCAGTCCACAAGTTAGGATAGATAAAGATTTATTTAGAGCTGCAATAAACAATATTATCCATAACGCCATTAAATACACTAACAAAGGAAGTATAATTATTAAAGTTAATTCTAAAAATTCAAAAAATAATGTTTATATTTCAATAACTGATACTGGTATTGGAATAGACAACGAGAATCTTAAGAAAATTTTTGATCCTTTCATGCAAGAAAGTATTGGTATGAGTCGTAAATATGAAGGAACTGGTATTGGCCTAAGCTTATCTAAGCGATATATTGAAATCCTGGATGGGAAAATAGAAGTAAAAAGTGAAATAGGTAAAGGTACCGAGTTTAATATTATAATTCCAAAATGCCTATGAATGTTCTCTACGTAGAAGATAATAAGATAAACGCAATGGTAATGGATAAAATGTTATCCAGAAACGATTCTAATGTTATCATTGCAGAAAATGGTTCACAAGCACTTAAAGTTGTGAAGGAAGAAATGCTTGATCTTATCCTGGTTGATATTAACCTGGGACTTAATCAAATGGATGGCTGTGAATTACTTCAAAGATTCCGTAAGCTGGATATTCTTAAAAACATCCCTGTTTTTGCGGTAACTGCTTATGCTATGCCAGGAGACGAGCAACGTTTTATTAATATCGGGTTTGATAATTATTTCTCTAAACCCGTAAATTTTGATCAACTTTTATCGGTTATATCAAAAATAGGTACATCACAACCTACATAATTACAGAAATAGCTATAAGAATCAAAAACTATATTTTGATTATCTAATCTGGTTAAATCGTATTCCTAGTTGTTTTTCGAGTTCTCTTATAACCTGTACTTCTGATTTGGTTATTAAAGCCAAAGATAGACCTGTTTTTCCTGCTCTAGCGGTTCTACCACTTCTATGCGTATAATATTCTATTTGATCTGGTAATTGAAAATGTGCAACAAAAGCCAAATTAGCAACATCAATACCTCTAGCGGCAACATCTGTGGACACCAGTAATTGTAAAGTTTTTTTTCTAAAAGCTCTCATTACTTTATCCCTATCTTTTTGTGTCATTTCTCCTTCTAGAAGACCCACTTCATAATTTTTAGCTTTCAGTTGTTTATGAAGTGTACGGGCAGCAGCTTTAGTTCTTGTAAAAATAATTCCCCTACCCTCTTTTTGTGTTTTCAGAAAATACGTAAGCGTATCTAATTTGTTAACCTCATCACCTACTACAAATTGATGATCTATACCTTTATTAACCGCTTCATCTTTATCAATACTTATTTGTACTGCGCTTTTACTAACATAAGAATTTATAATTTCGTTTAGAGAAGATGGCATCGTTGCAGAAAAAAGCCAAACATTTCTATTTCCTTTGGTTTTGGATAAAATTGTGGTAAGATCTTTCTTAAATCCCATACTTAACATTTCATCCGCTTCGTCCATGACCAATGTTTTGATCTCAGATATATCAACCGCTTTCCTATTAATTAAATCTATAAGTCTTCCGGGTGTTGCTACAATGATATGTGTAGGTCTTTTTAATCTCGAAAGTTGTCTTTCAATTTTTTCACCACCATATACCGATTCGGTAAAAATCTTATCCGTATACTTTGTGAACTTAAAAAGTTGTTTTGCTATCTGTTGGCCCAATTCGCGAGTAGGAGCTAAAACCAAGGCCTGTACATGTTTTTTAGAAGGATTAATCTGGGATAATAACGGAATTCCAAAAGCTGCAGTTTTTCCTGTTCCAGTTTGAGCTTTCCCAATAAAATCGGTTCGCTGACTCATTAAAACAGGAATTGCCTGTTCTTGAATCTTTGTAGGAACTGTAATTCCCATTTCTTTAAGGCCTTTATTAAGATCTTTGGGTACTCCTAACTCTAAAAACGTCATACATATCTGATTTAAGTTGCAAAAGTAATTGAATATCTATTCATAATTCAACTTAATCAGAAAATAACCAGCATAATTATTAAATCCTATTAACAAGCAATACTCATGAAATAGTCAAAGAGTTGCTTTTTCATACTTAATCCCTTTTTATGAAAATGAGATTTATTCATACAAAAACCGCCAGAGCAGTTAAAATCAGATCCTTCATCAGAGAATAAGATATCCAACAAAACTACTTCATTGGCATGATCATGCTCTAAATGGTGATGTTCGGTTTCAACGACATTAAAATCGTAAGAAAAAACCTTCTTTTTAAGAAACGTTTGATTTTGGATCAAGATAGGATGATCAGAAAGAAAAGAAAATATATTTTCCTGTTCGTGATTAGAATGATTGATGTTAGCACTAGATTGAGAATTAGCTAGATTAGCAATTAACAAAAAAACCAGTATAAGAGGATAGCGTAAAAGTTTATTCATACAATTGATATTTTAGGGACCATGAGGTAATCGTACTCGAATTTAAAGCAATAATATTAAGTAATTTCCTACAACATTATTTTTAAATTCATCGGCAAACTACACATATATTCGCTAAAAAGCAATAAAAATTAAACTTTTAACATTTATAAAAGAAGGTAATACCATCAAATCATATGTAAAGCCTATCAAATAGCTCTACATCTCTATACTAAAACAATTTGAGGTCGTCTGATAAATGGTTAGGCAAGCCTAATTGGGTTCCTATATGCGTATTCAATTCTTTAATGAAATACTTAGAAAGTAAAGGTGATTCTACTTCCAGATTTTGATGCACAAAAAAGTGTATCTGGTTAATTCCTTGATCTTTCCAGGTAGAAAGTCTCTTTATCCAATCATCTAGCCTTGTATAATCCGTTTCATGATTTGCTCCAACATATCTTACAAAAGCTTCATCATTGGTTAAACGCATATGCAGTAAATCTCTTCTACCTGCTGTGTCTGTAATGATATTCGATATATTGTTACTTTCAAGAAGACTATATAACTCATCGGCTACCACTAAATCATTAAACCAATCTGTATGCCTAAATTCTACCGCCAGACGTATTTCTTTAGGCCACTTTTCTATAAATCGAATAACTCTATCAAAATTTTTAGGAGCAAAATTACCATGCATCTGTAAAAATATAGTTCCTAACTTTTCTTTTAAGTGAATTACATTGTATAAGTATTCATCAACATAAGGCTGTACATCTTCATTTAATCTTTTTAGATGAGAAATATTCTGTACTAGTTTTGGAAAAAACTTGAACCCTTCTGGAGTTTTATCGTACCATTTTTTGAATTGATCTTCAGGAAAAATCCTATAAAATGTAGCATTCAATTCGATACTATTAAACTGCCTCGAATAATACTCTAATTCATCTTTGGTTCCTCTGGGATAAAACCCTTTTAAATCTTGTCTATTCCATTTGGCACAGCCAACATAAGTCGATAAACTTTCTTTAGCTGTAGTATTTAAAATTCTTACCGTATCCTTATGATCTTTTGGTAAACTAAAATCTACCATATCAGGATGTTCTACTTTGCCAAATTTCATGCACCTGGTTTTTTATGTTTATTTGATGAAAATTAATTAAAAAATTAAGACTGTGGGTAATTACTTCGCCCTTATTACTACAAAAAAATTAAAAAAAGTGTAACAAAAATATAACTCGATTGACTAATTATTACAACAACATCATAAAAATCACAACTAATGAATGCTTTAAAATCTATTACAGTAGCTCTTGTACTAGCTATCTCAACATCATTTTATGCACAAACTGCAGATGAAATAGTTAATAATTACTTCGAAAATACAGGAGGAAAAGAAAATTGGGAAAAACTAGAAGGCATTACTATGAAAGGAGTAATGAAAATGCAAGGGATGGAAATTCCTTTTGAACAAGTTATGATGAAAGATGGGCGCCAGTCTACCACTATTGAATTACAAGGAAACAAGATGATCTGGGCAGCATATGACGGAAAAGTCTCGTGGTCTAGAAATCAGCAAACTATGGAAGCTGAAAAAAGCGACAATGAAGCTACAGAAAACATGAAGAAGCAAATGAAAGATTGGCCTTCTCCATTTTTAAATTATAAAGAAAAAGGATATGCCATAGAACTTATTGGTAATGAAACTGTAGATGGAACCGATACCTTTAAAATAAAGGTAACCAAAGATCCTATCACGGTTAATGGTCAATCACAACCTAATATTTCTCATTACTATTTTGATACCGAAAATTTTGTACCTATTATAATTGAAGAAGAAATTCAGGAAGGTCCAATGAAGGGTCAGAAAATAAAAATGTCTATTAGCGATTATCAGGAAGTAGAAGGATTATATTTCCCATTCTCACAAAGTAGTCAATTCCAAAGTATGGATTTTAAGGAGTTTAATCTCAATCCAGAAGTAGAAACTACATTATTCGCTTTCCCAGAAGGAAAATAAACACAAATCATAATCCCCAAATTAAAAACTTGGGGATTTTTTATTCTAAATTAACAACCAGTAATTATGAACAAACAATTTATAATTGCAAGCTTGGCTATACTCTTTTCCATACACTTGCAAGCACAAGAAGTTGTTCTAAAAGGCAAAGAATTATTCGGAAACCTTGAAGCACGACAAATCGGACCAGCACTCATGAGTGGTCGAATTATAGACTTAGAAAATCACCCTACTAATGATAAAATACTATATGCCGGTACTGCCGGTGGAGGGGTTTGGAAATCCTCGAATGGAGGAGCAAGCTTCTCTTCTGTATTTGATGATCATGCACAATCAATAGGAGTAGTAAAGATTGATCCCAACGATCCAGATAATACCATTTGGGTAGGAACAGGTGAAATATGGACCAGAAACAGTGTTTCTATCGGTGATGGTTTATACAAATCCACAGATGGTGGTGCGAACTGGAAAAAAATGGGGTTTGAAAATTCAGAACGAATTGGTAGTATAGAGATTAACCCAAATAACTCTAATGAAGTCTATGTAGGAGTTTTAGGAGCATTATGGGGAGATAGTGAAGACAGAGGAGTATACAAAACAATAGATGGAGGAAAAACCTGGGAAAAAATACTTTATATTAATGAGAAAACAGGAGTCAATGATCTTATAATGGATCCCAAAGATCCTAATACTCTTTATGCAGCAATGTGGGAATTTAGAAGGACTGCATGGGGATTTAATTCTGGAGGACCTAGTAGCGCACTGTACAAATCCACAGATGCAGGAAAAACATGGAATAAAATCCATAATGGTTTTCCTAAAGGTAATCTGGGTAGATTTGCATTGGCAATAGCCCCTTCAAACTCTAAAATAGTATATGCTGTTGTAGAAAGCAAAGAAGATAAAGGACTATATCGTTCTGATGATGCAGGAGCCAATTGGAAATTATTAAATGGAGATTTTGGCTTAGTCGTGAGACCTTTCTATTTCGCTAGAATAGTTGTCGATCCAAAAAACCCGGATATTCTGGTTAAAGGAGGATTGTTCGGTTCTATCTCTAGAGATGGAGGAAAGACGTTCAAAAACTTGGGGAATATGCATGCAGATATACATGACGTTGTTTTTGACATCAACAATTCAGACAGAATGTATGTAGGAACCGATGGTGGAGTATACAGAAGCTGGGATGGTGGATCAACAATGGATATGGTTGATAATTTACCTATTTCTCAATTCTATCATATTAGTGTAGATAATGAAGAGCCATATAATATTTATGGTGGTCTGCAAGATAATGGTTCCTGGTGGGGACCATCTTCTTCTCCTGGAGGTATAGAAGCTCGCGACTGGAACCGTGTTGGATATGGAGATGGGTTTAGAGTATTAAGACACCCAGCCAAGAATATTATATATTCTGAAATGCAAGGAGCACAAAATGTTTGGAGATATGATGTAGATAAGAATTACACCAAAAATGTTGCTCCTTTACCTATAAAGGGAGAAGCTGATTTACGTTTTAACTGGAACGCTCCAATGGCTGTGAGTAATCATCAACCAGATCGATTTTATATGGGTAGCCAATTCCTTCATGTAAGTGAAGACATGGGCGATAACTGGAAAAAAATATCACCAGACCTAACCACCAATGATCCTGCAAAGCAAGATAAAGAATCAGGAGGTATCTCTACAGATAAATCGGGAGCCGAAACTCACACTACAATTTTTACAATTGCAGAATCCCCAATAGATCAAAAGGTAATTTGGGTAGGAACCGATGATGGTAATGTACAGGTTACACAGGATGGTGGAGCGACCTGGACCAATACAGTAGCTAATATTCTAGGAGTACCAAAAAATACCTGGGTATATCACATAGAAGCTAGTTCACATAATAAAGGGACAGCATATGCTGTGTTTGATGGTCATGCATCGGGAGATATGAATACCTATGTATATAAAACATCAGATTTTGGAAAAACATGGAAATCTCTGGCGACAGATGAGATTATAGGATTTGCAAGAAACATTCAGGAAGATTATGTAAATGAAGATTTACTATACTTAGGTACCGAGTTTGGATTGTTTATATCCATAAATGGGGGTAAAAACTGGTCTCGTTTTACCAATAATATGCCTGCCGCTGCGGTGCATTTTATTGATCTACAGAAAAAAACTAATGATCTGGTATTAGGGACCCACGGTAGAGGTGTTATTATTATTGATGATATCTCTCCTCTAAGGCAAATAAACCAGCAAGTTCTTGTCAAAGATGTTCACTTTTTCGATACCAAACCTTCAATAATCAAAGAAGAAGGTGGTTTTGGTGGCGGAAGCACAGAACTTCAATTTACAGGTGATAATCCAAGCTCTTCTGCAAAAGTTATCTACTACCTTAAAAAGAGACATACTTTTGGAAAAATGACACTATCTATCCAGGATCAAAATGGTAATGAGATAGTAAGCCTTGTTCCCGGAAAAGCTAAAGGGATTAATATAGTAACCTGGAACTTCAGAAAAAAAGGACCTAAAGTAGCTGCTGGAAAAACATTTACCTTTGGTGGATTCACTGCTCCAAGAGTTTCTGCAGGGACTTATAAAATAGTACTCAAAAAAGGAAAGAAACAATATGAAAGTGCGATAACATTATTAAACGATCCCACCTCATTAATTTCAGAAAAAGACAGAATTACTCATAATAAAACGACACAAGAGTTATTTAATGACATGGAAGATCTGGCATATTTGGTTCATAAAATTGATCAAAATATAAAGAAGGCCGAAGCAGTATTAAAAAAAGATCCAGCTTCGCAAAAAATTACTTCTGCCGTTATTAAGGAACTAAATACCTTAAAAGAAACTCTGGTAGTAACCACTGGTGATAATTATGTTGATGAAGCCGAACCACAATTGAGAGAGAAATTATCTGATTTATATGGTGAAGTGGCAGAGCAATTTGAGAAGCCTTCATTTGCTCAATTAGAAAATCAGGAAGTATTAGAAACAAGATTAAATGAAGCCAAAACTGCATACGATAAAATCAATGGTAAGCAGGTAGCTAAACTTAATAAACACCTTGAAAAAACGGGGAACACTCCTGTCAAAATTTTAAGTAAAGAAGAATTCATAAAAAAATAAGCTAAAAAGCATCTTGCTGCATAAAAGCCCTCTATAATAGAGGGCTTTTATTATATATAACTTATTGTTTAGGTAATGTAGCAGAAAAATAAAAAGATTAGATTAGTATAACAAAACATCCCATATAATATATGTAACTCTATTATTGTTTATAAGTCGTTTAAAACTCTAATCACCATCTTGATTTTTGAGCACAACAAATACTTATTTTTAGTAAACCTTCTTTATTATGGAAAACAGGGAATCAAATTTATTGGCAATACGACCACAGTTATTAAATGCAAGAGTTTCTGAAAACATGTCTAATGATGAACAATTTCAGAACAAAACGATTAGGCCTATTATAAAACTACAAGGAGGCTTATTAATCGAAGTATTTAAAAACTACATTAAAAAAAGAAAGAATACTTTCTACGAATTATCCTTAGAAAAACGTTTCGATTTTATTGAGAATGCTATCCAAAAGGACATGAAATTCAGAAATAGTTTAAAAGGAATGATTATAGGCCAATTTACTGTAGAAGAATACCAGGTCTATATGGAAAATTCTTCTGCATTAAACAAACGAATGATGAGTATCGTAAAAGAGCGCCTACAAGATAATATACAATTGTTAGAGTATAAGGTGGCATAATTGATGATTCTTCTTCATATCATAATACACTGTTAATTGTGGTAATGACGTAGTAGAAAACAGGACATTTCATATATCTTTAAAAGTATAATAACTTTTAAAATCTATGTCATGTTAAATAACATTATGAACCTTAATGGTGTCGAGAAATTAAACAGAAAACAACAATTATCTATTAATGGAGGAAGAAAACAATGCATTGATCCCAGAACTGGCTTGTGTACCGATTATGGGCGTCATTGTGCAGAACTCGAATGCATCCTCATAATCGACTAATTCTTGTATTTTATATCAAAAAAAAGCTGTCGTTAATTAACGACAGCTTTTTATAATACGATAATATTGTTTTTCTATTTGCTCAAATATTCTAGTACATTCTCTTCTATCCTTCCTTGTATATCAGAGACATCTTCTTTTATAAAAGATACACCTGTTATATTTTCATATAATTCGATATATCGTTCAGAGACAGAATTAATATATTCATCTGTCATTTCAGGAATCTGTTGGCCTTCTTTACCTTGAAAACCTTTACCAATTAGCCACTGTCTTACGAACTCTTTAGATAATTGTTTCTGTGATTCTCCATTCTCTTGTCGTTCTTCATATCCTTCTTCATAAAAATAGCGAGAAGAATCCGGAGTATGTATTTCATCAATCAATACAATTTTACCATCTTTTGTTTTACCAAACTCATATTTGGTGTCTACAAGGATCAACCCTCTTTTTGCTGCAATCTCTGTTCCTCTTTGAAAAAGTTTACGAGTATAATCCTCTAAGATGAGATAATCTGTTTCAGAAACAATTCCTTTTGATAATATTTCTTCTCTAGAAATATCCTCATCATGCTCTCCATTATCTGCTTTGGTAGAAGGTGTTATGATTGGTTGAGGAAACTTATCATTCTCTTTCATACCATCGGGCATAGATACACCACACAATATTCTTTTATCGGCTTTATATTCTCGAGCTGCATGACCAGAAAGATACCCTCTAATCACCATTTCTACTTTAAAAGGTTGGCATAAATGCCCAACAGCCACATTTGGATCTGGAGTGGCTATTAACCAATTTGGCACCAAATCTTCGGTTTCTTTCATCATCTTGGTTGCAATTTGATTAAGAATCTGCCCCTTAAAAGGAATTCCTCTTGGCATTACTACATCAAATGCTGATAAACGATCAGTTGCAATCATCACCAAAAGTTCATCATTTATACTATATACTTCTCTTACTTTCCCTTTGTATACTGATTTTTGATTAGGAAAATTATAGTTTGTATCTACAATTGTATTCATTACTTAGGTTTCGGGTTTCTGGCTTTAATTTCAATTAGAAACTAAAACCCTAAAACTATTTATCCATTTCTATGTTCTATCTCTTTATAAGCAGCAATTACCTTTTTCACCAATTTATGGCGAATCACATCTTTGTCATCCAGGTAAATCATACCTATCCCCTGTGTGTTTTTAAGCACTAGTAGAGCTTCTTTAAGTCCAGAAGTAACTCTTCTTGGTAAATCTATCTGTCCAGGATCACCTGTAATAATAAATTTAGCATTTTTCCCCATACGCGTCAGAAACATTTTCATCTGTGCATGTGTTGTATTTTGTGCCTCATCAAGGATTACAAAAGCATTATCCAATGTTCTACCTCGCATAAATGCCATAGGTGCGATTTGTATAACTCCTTTTTCTATATAACTATCGAGCTTTTCATTAGGAACCATATCACGTAAAGCGTCGTATAAAGGTTGCATATACGGATCTAGTTTCTCTTTAAGATCTCCCGGTAAAAATCCAAGGTTTTCTCCAGCTTCTACTGCAGGGCGTGTAAGAATAATACGCCTCACCTCTTTTTCTTTTAGTGCCTTAATAGCTAGTGCAACACTGGTATACGTTTTTCCGGTACCTGCTGGACCAATAGCAAAAACCATATCGTTCTTTTTACAAGTCTCTACCAGCTTACGTTGATTAGCAGTCTGGGCCTTAATTAATTTCCCACCTACTCCATGCACTAATGTTTCTCCACTGTTAGGCGATGTTTCATAATCTGCCTTACTCACACTGGTAAGCACACGCTCTATTGCATTCTCATCCAGCTTATTGTATTTGCTAAAATGTTCTAGAAGCATATTAAGACGCATATCAAACTCTTTGAGCATGTCATCGTCTCCATATACTTTTATCTTACTGCCTCTTGCTACAATTTTTAACTTAGGGAAGTACTTTTTTAATAATTGAATATTGCTATTCTGAAGTCCGAAAAACTCTCTCGGATTGATTTCTGTAAGTTCTATAATAAGTTCGTTCAAAAGCTATACGAATTTTAGTATGATTTTTTTTTAGGATTGACTAAGTTTGCTAAAGTTGTTCAAGTTTTTGTCGGGAAAACAAAATAGAAATTTAAAACGAAGCAAAATGTTTATATCATCACTATATGAGTTAGTGATCAAAAAACAGTAAATACGATGGTTTTATCATCATTTTGTTGTCCAAAGAAAAGCTTTGAATAACTTCAAAACAAATTTACATATTTTTAAGTGCTTACAACTAAAAGATATTAACAATTCTTATACATGCCAATAATCACCTTAACTACAGATTTTGGAATCAAAGATCATTTTGTATCTGCGGTTAAAGGAGCTATTTATACAGAATTGCCAGATGCCAAAGTTGTTGATATATCTCATGAAATCTCACCTTTTCATATAACAGAAGCTGCATACATCATACAAAATGCGTATAAAAGTTTTCCAAAAGGAAGTATACATATCATAGGAATCGATAGTGAACTTAATCCAGAAAATAAACATATTGCTGTAGAACTAGACGGTCATTACTTTATATGTGCTAATAATGGACTGGTGTGTTTAATCACATCAGAATTTAATCCAGAGAAGATTGTCGAAATAAATATTCACGATGCTATAGTATCTAATTTTCCTGTCTTGGATGTTTTTGTGGCCGTGGCTTGTCATATTGCCCGAGGTGGTACACTAGAAGTAATTGGAAAAACAATCTCAGAAATCAAAACAATAAAAGGGATTACCCCTATTGTAAATCTTGGGGATAAGCAAATCGTAGGCAGCATTATCTATATCGATAATTATGGTAATTTGGTTACTAACATTACACGTAAGCTTTTTGAGGAAATTGGAAAAGGGCGCAAATTTAAAATTACAGCGCGTACAGCAGTATTCCAAAACGTATATAACCGGTATAGTGATGCTATCAATTTTGATATCGAAAAAAGTAAACGCGAAGAAGATGGTAAAAAATTAGCTGTCTTTAATTCTTCGGGATACTTAGAACTAGCCATCTATAAGAGTAACCCTAAAACTGTAGGGGGAGCCTCCAATCTCTTTGGATTGTACTATAGAGATACGGTAAGCATTAGTTTTGAATAATTAATATCTGAAAAGAAGCGAAAATAAACTGTAAAACCTTGTGGTTATACTTTTGAAAATTAAAAAATGATAATACGAATCGTAAAAATGGGATTCTTACCCGATCAAATTGATGCTTTTTTAGAAAACTTTGAACAGAATAAAGAGAAGATCAGAAATTTTGAAGGATGTAGTCATCTAAAATTATTAAGAGATGCACATCAAACTAATCAATTTTTCACCTATAGTCATTGGGAATCTGAAGAGCATCTCAATAACTACAGAAACTCTGCGTTATTCAAAGGAGTTTGGGCAAATACTAAAAATAAGTTTAGTCAAAGACCAGAAGCATGGAGTGTAATCGAGGTATAAAGTTTATAATACATGACTTCATAAACTTAAAAAAACTTCAATCCTAAAAAACTATGTTTGCATTAATACGAAAAGAAATCAATACCTTTTTCTCCTCTGCTGTAGGGTATTTGGTGATTGCTATATTTTTAATCCTTAACGGACTCTTTTTGTGGGTCTTTAAAGGGCAATTTAATATTCTGGATAGCGGGTTTGCTGATCTCTCACCTTTTTTCCAGATTGCACCATGGATATTGTTATTTCTCATTCCTGCTGTAACCATGAGAAGTTTTGCTGAAGAAAAGAAACAAGGAACTTTGGAGGTATTGATTACAAAACCAATCAAAAACTGGCAATTGGTACTTGGAAAATATCTAGGTACCTTATCCTTAATCCTAATTGCTTTAATCCCTAGCCTTCTTTACATCGTTACTATTTATCAATTAGGAAACCCTATTGGCAATCTCGATATAGGTAGTACTATAGGATCGTACATTGCACTACTATTACTTGCCGCAGCATATACCGCAATGGGTATATTTTCGTCTTCGATTACCAACAATCAAATTGTTGCTTTTTTGATCTCGCTGTTTCTATGTTTCATTTTTTATTTTGGTTTTAGCGGACTCGTAGATTACAACTTGCTAGGAGCAATGAATACTATCGTTGAACAACTAGGAATGCAATTGCATTACGAACGTATGAGTCAGGGTATTTTGGATACCAGAGATATCTTTTATTTTTTAAGTAGTATTCTACTATTTGTGATTCTTACCATTATCGTTCTTGAAAAAGGGGCAATAAAGCAGAAAATCAAACCTATTGGTATTACATTAATCTCTGTCGTTGTTCTATTTTTAATCGGAAACTCATTATATAATCGTTTTGATCTTACCCAGGATAGTCGTTTTACACTTTCTGAAGCTACCAAAAACTTAGTAAAAGAAGCAACGGCTCCTGTTGTTATTGACGTATTGCTAGAAGGAGATTTTCCTTCAGAGTTTAGACGTTTACAATCTGAAACCAAACAAATATTAGAAGAGTTTAATGCTATAAACCCTAATATTCAGCACATTTTCACCAACCCTTTAGAGGAAGAAGGAATACGAGCACAAACAATTACAGAACTACAAAAATTTGGTCTAACCCCAATGGAGGTAAGCGTACAGGAAAACGGGAAAACCGAAATTGAAACTGTAGTTCCCTGGGCTATTCTAAGTTTTCAAAACAGAAGTGTAAAAATTCCTTTAATCAAAAATACCATTGGAGCCACTTCAGAAGAGCGAGTAAACAGTTCTATTCAACAATTAGAATATGCTTTTGCAGATGGGTTAACCAAGTTACTACATCCTAAAAAACACAAAATTGCAGTGCTCAAAGGAAATGGACAATTACCCGATATCAAAATTGCCGATTTTATTAAAACGCTACAAAATTATTACTTTGTCGGAGCATTTACTTTGGATTCGGTAACGAGTAATACGATAAAGACATTACAAGAATTGCAAAAGTTTGATATGATTATCAATGCTAAGCCCACAAAAGCTTTTTCTGAAAAAGAAAAGTATGTACTGGATCAATTTGTAATGAATGGAGGAAAATCATTATGGCTATTAGAATCTGTTACTATGGAAATCGATAGTTTAATGAATCCTGAAGGTTCTTCTGTTGCGATCATGCAGGATCTAAGATTAGGAGATGCTTTATTCTCTTATGGAGTAAGAGTTAATCCCGTTTTGGTAAATGACTTGTACTCTGCACCATTGGTATTAGCTTCTGGACAAGGTAGTGAAACTCAATTCACCCCGTATCCATGGTTTTATGGGTCACTAACCAAAAGTACCAGCAATCACCCTATTGTTAAAAATACAGAATCCGTAAAATTTGAATTTTCAAACCAGATTGACACCTTAAAAAATGGTATCAAAAAGACGATACTACTCACTAGTTCTGACAAATCAAAAATAGAGGGAGTACCCAAAGAAATACGATTAGAAAATATCATTAGAAAAAAACCAGACATTGCTAGTTATAATGAAGGGCCCCAAAGTTTGGCTGTACTTCTCGAAGGAAATTTTAAATCTACCTATAAAGACAGAATAAAACCTTATAAAATTGAAGATCATAAAGATAAGAGTGCTCCTACAAAAATGATCGTTATTGCCGATGGGGATATTATTAAAAACCAAACGCGAAAAGGGCAGCCAATAGAATTAGGTTTTGATCCGACCATGAATTTAAAATATGGAAATAAAGAATTTCTGCTAAACGCAGTAAATTACCTGTTAGATGATTCTGGCCTTATTGAAATTAGAAGTAAAGAGATCAATATTTCATTTCTAAATGTCGAAAAAGTTGTTGAAAACAAAACCCTATGGCAAGTTATCAATATCCTGATTCCTTTACTTATTCTTATGATTTTTGGGTTCTTATTTTCGTTTATCAGAAAGAAAAAGTATCAAAAAACCGTTTAAAATTCTATTCTCTATATTTGATATAGAAAATCTCAAAACTTAAAACCTTAAATCTATTAATCGCGAAACCCTAAATATCGTTCTTAAGACAGAAGACCTCTCTATTGGTTATCGTACCAAAAAGGAGCTTAATGTTATTGCTGCTGATATCAATCTAAAATTGCACGAAGGAGAACTGGTAGGATTAGTAGGTGCCAACGGAATCGGAAAATCTACTTTATTACGTACTTTATCCCGTGTACAACCAGCTCTTCATGGTAAAATCATGTTGTCTGACATAGAACTTCAATCTTATAAATCTGTCGAACTAGCTTCGCAGTTGAGTATTGTTTTAACAGAGCAAATTGCTTCAAAAAACCTTACAGTACAAGAATTGGTAGCCTTAGGTAGACAACCTTATACCAACTGGGTAGGAAAAATGGCAGAAGAAGATATAGAACAAATTCGCAAAGCAATCGAAGTAACACATATTGGTAACTTGGTAGCCAAGAGATGTTTTGAACTTAGTGATGGGCAGTTACAAAAAGTACTTATCGCCCGTGCTATTGCACAGGATACTCCTTTTATTATGCTTGATGAACCTACAACTCACTTAGATGTATATCACAAAGCCTATATCCTTAAACTACTAAAACGTTTGGCCTTTGAGACCAGAAAAACTATTCTTTTTTCTACTCATGAAATCGATTTTGCCATACAATTATGTGATAAAATGATTGTAATGAATGAGGATGGTTTCGAATTTGGAAGACCCAAAGAATTAGTACAATGCCGTGCATTTTCCTCTCTTTTTCCTGAAGACCTGATTCTTTTTGATTCTAAATCCGGGAGATATAAAGTAAGAAACTAAATTCTTGTAAAACACTACTTTTCTCCTACTTCTCTTTGCTTTTAATTACACTTTATCGAATAAATCTGCTTATCAAGGGAAAACTGTAAAAATTTGAAGTTGCTAACCTCGTACAGTTAGTATAGAAAGCTATAATTTTATCCCAAATTATAAATTAAACCTATGAATACCATGTTAAAACTCAAATCAATTGTAACTTTATTAATTATCGTAGCTTTTACATTTAGTTGTAGCTCAGATGATAATCAAGATATATTAACTCCAGACGGAGGAACTTCAGATGCAGAGTTAATTGTAACTGAATCTGGAACAGGCGACAAACGTGCTGTTAGTGTGACTGGTGGTGCCAATGGAGAAAATGTAAAAATCAGAATTAAATTTGAATCTCAATCTAAATCTATGCGACGCCTGTATATTACCCAAAATACAGGAGGTTCTGGAGAAGTTCCTTACCAAATATCTACAACGGGAGTAACAGTAGATAGTAAAAAAGATGGATCTTTAGATTTGGCATCAGATAAAAAAAATGCTTTTGATTTCACCATTGATTTCCCTGCACCAAGTAGTATGGATAATGGTACAATTGTTTATAATATATGGGCTACATCGGGTAGAGGTGATTTTAGAGATGTAACAAAAAGAAATGTTTTTGAAGATAATGCAGTAGGTAGTATAACCGTTAAATTTGGTACAGGAGCTAATAGTAGCTCTGGTATAAAGGTGTATGAAGCTACAATTTTAGCTGCTCCTTTAAAAGACGGTTCGTCTAATACCTTTATATCGGTTTTTGATGGAAAAATTTATAAAATTAATCAAGGGGAGGAATTTGCAGCTCTTTGGGATTTTGGATACTATTATGGTGCTACGCAAAAAGCTTCTTTAGCTTCTACAGTAGACTATCCACAACTTTTCGATACAAACAATGATGGAACACTTGACGCAGGTGTAGCTGGTATCTCGGGTGTTGCAGCAGAAGAATTAAATAATTTCTACATAACTACATCAACTAAAGATTTTGATACAACTACCACTGCTTCGGATTTAGATGATATCTCTATACCTACTACAGAAAGAGTTACCGACCTTGCTATTGGAGATGTATTAGAATTTGTAGATAATTATGGCCGTAAAGGGTTAATAAAAATCAAAGAATTAGTTTCTGGTAATGGAAGCAATGGTAAAATTACATTTGATGTAAAAGTACAAGCACCAACAATAACCATTAAACCATAATTCATCATAAATAGAAAGATCCATAAGGATTTGAAAAGCCTTGAGGTTATCTGTAACAGGATAACCTTTTTTTGTATCAATTTTGTAACTTCACTAAATCAGAGAATACAGAGAAATGAATATAGAAGAATACAGAGAACACTGCATTAGTAAAAAAGGAGTAACCGAATCTTTTCCTTTCGGAAAACTTCCTGACGCTTTAGTTTTTAAGGTATTAGGAAAAATGTTTACAGCTACAGATATATCATCTTTTAAGGCTATAAGTGTGAAATGTAACCCCAATGATGTTGATACTCTTCGAGAAACCTATACCGCCATAGCACCTCCATCCTACATGAGTAAAAAACACTGGAATAAAATACTAATGGATCACTCTATCCCCGATATGCTAATCAAACAATGGATAGATGATTCTTACAGTCTGGTAGTCAAAAAATTACCTGTTCGAGATCGAGATAAACTAAAAGAATAGTAACATTATAAATATGAAAACTTCGAGTACTTCATCCAAATTTTCATTGCTTATCTTTATCTTTGAGTAAACAAAAGATTACATGTCAGAATACACACCGATTATCATTGCCGTTGGGGTAATCATTATATCAATTATTGTAGGTTTTTTTATTGGTAAATATGTAGTTTCATTACAACATAATAGTGAAAAAAGTGCTACTAATGAAAGAGCAAATTTGCTTCAATCTCAGTTCGATGAACTTAAAAATAATACCGAAAAACAACTTTCTGAATTGATTAAAGAACGCGAAGAGATTCGTAGAGAAAAAGATTTTCTAAATACCGAACTTACTCGTCGTAATGCAGAATATGAAAATCTTCAACTTAAAAATGCATCACAAAAAGAAGAAGTAGAAAAACTTCAGGAAAAATTCACCAAAGAATTTGAAAATCTTGCCAATAAAATCCTGGAAGAGAAGTCTAATAAATTTACCGAACAGAATAAAGAGAATATTAAAAATATCCTGAATCCATTACAAGAAAAGATCAATACTTTTGAGAAAAAAGTAGAACAAACTCATAAGGAAAGTATCGATTATCATGCAGCACTACGCCAGCAAATAGTAGGTCTTAAAGACCTTAATGAACAAATGAGCAAGGAGGCAACCAATCTCACCAAAGCACTTAAAGGCGATAGCAAAATGCAAGGTAATTGGGGAGAATTAGTGCTGGAACGTGTATTAGAAAAATCTGGATTAGAGAAAGATAGAGAGTATTTTGTGCAACAAAGTTTTACTCTAGACGACGGACAAAGAGTAATGCCCGATGTAGTGATTTACCTACCAGACAGTAAAAAGATGATTATTGACTCCAAAGTAGCACTTACTGCGTACGAGCGTTATATCAATGAAGAAAATGAAGACTTAAGAGCCACTCATCTCAAAGAACACATCACGTCATTAAAGCGTCATGTAGATCAGCTTTCAGAAAAAAATTATCAAGATTTGTATGATATCGAATCACCCGATTTTATTTTAATGTTTGTTCCTATAGAACCTGCTTTCGCGATAGCAATTAATCAGGATAGCAAATTATACAATCAGGCTTTCGAAAAAAATATAGTTATCGTTACTCCTTCTACTCTTCTGGCCACCCTACGTACGATTGATACCATGTGGAATAATGAAAAACAACAACGCAATGCTATTGAGATTGCACGACAGGCCGGAGCTTTATATGATAAGTTTGAAGGGTTAGTAAAAGATCTTACCGGTGTAGGCAAAAAGATAGATGATGCAAAAAAAGATTATTCTGCTGCAATGAACAAACTGGTAGAAGGTAGAGGAAATCTGATTACAAGTGTCGAAAAACTTAAAAAAATGGGAGCTAAAGCCAAAAAATCATTACCCGAAGCTGTGATTAAAAGAGCCACCGAAGAAAATGAATAATCAACAAAACATAGATCAATAATTATGGTATCAAATTCAAACTTATCAGAAATTATACACAGGATTATTGGAGGGCTGTTTTACATTCTACCCATTCTGGTATTTATAATCCTTACGATGTATTATATGAGCAAAAAGGGAACAACAAAAGAAGGAATCCTTATACTTATCGGTAATATCCTGATCCTGATAGTAGCAATTTTACATCAATTCATCTATAGGTTTGTAGATTCATGGGGATTTGACATATACCTTATTATCAACTCTGGAATAAATACTATTTCATTCATTGGATCCATACTTTTCATAATTGGTTTCTTTATGATGATCCAGAAAATTATTAAAAATAAGGTTTCAGAATAAAAAAACAACTATGGGGCAAGGCATTACAGAAATTATTAAACACATTTTTTTGGGTATTCTAACCTCTATCCCGCAATTAGTTATAGTTATATTATGTATCTATTACATAACCAAAATAGGGTCAAAAACAGAAGCAATATTATTAACCACAGGTAGCATTATATCTTTATTATGTGGTATTTCGAATGTTGTAGGTGCTACATATATTAGTACGTTAGGAGTAGATTCTTATGTAATCTTTATATATGTCGTCCAAGGTTTTTCCTTTTTAGGATCAATTCTTTTTGTAATTGGTTTTTTTATTCTGATAAGAAAAGTAATAAAGAGTAAAGTATTTGCGCCCAATACTAAAACAAGTAATTAAAAGATGTAAACACATGAAATCTATACTTATAAAAATATATTTTCTTGTATTTCTTTTCGGAAACGTTTTTCATATTGCTACTGCACAGCAGGCTTATTTTCCCGAGCGGGGAAACTGGCAAGAAAAAAGTCCTACCGAATTTAAAATAGATGCACAGAAGCTTCAAGAAGCAGTGCAGTTTGCTCAGGATCATGAATATTCGGGATCAAAAGATCTACGTGAAGCCATCGTAAAAGGTTTTGAGCGAGAACCATATCACAAAATCTTGGGGCCTACCAAAAAAAGAGGCGGTCCTGCCGGACTTATCATTAAAAACGGGTACATTATATCGAAATGGGGAGATATAGACAGGGTAGACATGACATTTAGCGTTACCAAAAGTTATTTATCTACTATGGCAGGGTTAGCTGTAGATGATAGGTTGATACATTCTGTTGATGATCACGCTTATACTACCATATGGGATCATACGTTTGATGGAAAGCACAACAAGAAAATTACCTGGAGACACTTACTTACACAATCTTCAGATTGGTCTGGGCAATTATGGGGTGGATATGACTGGGCAGATCGCCCCCCAAAAGAAGGTGATATTGACGATTGGAAATTTAGAAAACTTAATGAACCCGGAACTGTTTTTGAGTACAACGATGTTCGAGTTAACGTATTAGCCTATTCCTTACTAAATGTTTGGAGAAAACCACTGCCACAGGTACTAAAAGAAAAAATAATGAACCCCATTGGTGCATCAACCACATGGAGGTGGTATGGATACAATAACTCATGGGTTGCTATTGATGGTATCAATATGCAGTCTGTAAGTGGTGGTGGTCATTCTGGTGGTGGATTATTCATTAATACATTAGATCATGCCCGGTTTGGATTACTTTTTCTTAACGATGGAAACTGGAACGGAAAACAATTACTATCAAAACAATGGATCAAAGAAGCTATCAAACCCTCACAGGCGAACCCAAACTATGGATTTATGTGGTGGCTTAACCAAAAAGGATCAAGGCATTGGGAAGGACTACCAGAACATTTGTATTATGCCGCAGGTTTTGGTGGTAATTTTATCGTAGTCGACCAAAAACAAAACCTGATAGTAGTTACTCGATGGCTCGAACCCAATCAAATCGATGAATTTATGACCAAAGTATATAACGCTTTCTAAAAATGAAAAAAATACTCGGAATACTCATCATTGTAATCTTAGCTCTTTTTGCAGCATGGTATGCATTTATATATTATGCATCTTATAGCGAAGGAACCCGAAGTGGCGAGCTCATAAAATTTAGTAATAAAGGAGTGGTGTTTAAAACCTGGGAAGGCGAAATTAGTCAGGGGATCTCTGGAGCGCAAATATTTAGTTTTTCTGTTGAAAGCCAGAAAGAAGACATTATTAAGAAACTCGAAAAATTTCAAGGTAGATATGTAAAATTAAAATATAAGGAACGTTTTGCTAAAATTTCCTGGCTTGGAGACACAAAATATTTTGTAATCGATGTTGTTGAGGAAGACTCTCCTCACTTTAGAAATAAGTAGTACAATTCTTATATTATCAACTAAATGAATACTAGAATGAAAAAGTACAAAACCAATACCGAATCCAGAGTAACTATTTCAGAATTGATGCTCCCCTCCCATTCTAATTTTAGTGGAAAAATACATGGTGGCTATATCTTGTCTTTGATGGATCAAATTGCTTTTGCATGTGCTTCTAAACACTCAGAAACCTATTGCGTGACTGCTAGTGTCGATAAAGTAGATTTCTTAAAACCTATTGAGGTAGGTGAACTTGTAACCCTTAAAGCATCTGTTAATCATGTAGGCAATACCTCTATGGTAGTAGGTGTACGAGTCGAATCAGAAAACATACAGACCAGTAAAGTAAAACATTGCAACTCTAGTTATTTTACTATGGTGGCCAAAAATGACAAAGGCAAAAGTGTGCCTATACCCGGATTGATATTAGAAAACAAAACTTCGATACGTCGTTTTGTAAGAAGTATTATACGCAAAGAAGATGCAGTTACAAGGCGTAATCGTTTCAAAGACTCAGAATTTGACCCCGAATCCCATTTCGAAATCCTTGACCAATATAATGTAAAGATCGACTTATAATTAAATCAAGATCATTACGTTATACCATCTATTAGCAAAATCTTTGTATATTTCATATAAAAACCCCGTTATGGAAAATATATTCAAAAAATATTTAATGCTACTTATAGCTATACTTTGCTTTAATTGTAGCAGTGGTGATGATAGTCCACAACCTAATCCGGATCCAGATCCTGATACAAATCCAAACCCAAATAAAATTACGACATATGATGCAGATGTTAAGACTATTATAGATAGTCAATGTGTACGTTGCCATACCGTTCCTGCTCAAAACGGAGCTCCTTTTCCTATGCGTAATTTCACAGAAACTATAGTTGGTGTGAATAGAGATCTTGTACTTTTAGTCAACTCAACAGGAGTAAATGTAATGCCTCCAGAAGGTAGGTTGCCTCAAGCCACAATAGATATTATCCTGGATTGGGAAGCGGATGGTTTTCTAGAAAAATAACATCATAATTCTTTAGAATTTCTACTTAAAATACAAAAAAGAGGCTGGAGTTACCCAGCCTCTAAATACATACTCAAAAATATGAAACTACCGTATATTAATTTGTGGTAGCTATAGGAGCCGTATGGCCTCCTTTACTTACGGAACCATCTGTTCCTGTACTGTTACCTCTTAGCAATAGTATTCCTGCCACATGTGGTGACGCCATAGAAGTACCAGAGATTCTATTAAATTGTCCGTTTAACCATGTAGACCATACTTGGGTACCAGGAGCCCAACGATCTACACTTCTTCCGTAATTAGAAGTTCCTGCAGGACCATCATTTCTGGTCATGTTACCCACATTCCAAGAGTTTCTAGTTCGTAATCTTTGTGGTGAATAATACTGTGTATCATCATTACTATTACCTGCAGCCATAGCGCCATAAGTTGTTCGCTCTAGGTTTCTAAAAGCATTGTCTGTAGCTGCATCAGTATGACGATTTCTATATCCTATACTATAGTTCCAGGTATCTCCATTTCTTGCATTTCTGGCAACATAATCTACACCTCCAAGTATACTTGCATCACTACCGCTACCCTGCGCATTTAAAACTCTTACAGAAACAACTGTAGCACCATAAGCTACACCAATAACTCCAGAACCATTATTTTTTGCAGCAACAGTTCCTGCTACATGAGTTCCGTGTCCGTTTTGATCTTGCCATGATCCACCAACAAAACTTCTGCTTCGGTTGGTATCAATATTTAAATCACTATGAGGTGAGATTCCACTATCAATAATCCAGCAAGTTCTACCAGCACCATTTGCTCTACCTACTCTATTTATACCCCATGGTAAAAAGTCTCCACTCGGTAACCAAGAACCTTTGTTCGCTGCTTTATTATGCACAGTCGCGGGAAGGGCCTTAACTGGTGTTCCCATTTCAACATCCAGTGTTCTAATATAATTAGGCTGGATATATGCAATCTCAGAATCATTTTTAAGCATTTCTACCTCCTTTACAGATAAGTTTTCTACATGAAAACCTTGGATAGCACTGCTATAGGTTTGTTTTATATTATCCTCTGCTATCGCATATTTAGATAATGTTTGCTGGGATTTAGCTTTCATACCAGCACTTTTACCAGATAGAGATTTATCTTCTTTATAAATTACAATATACTCTCCAGGTACTGCCTGATCTGCTCCGACTTCATCAGTGGTATCTACTCCGGTTTCGATATCAGTAACCCCATCAGCATCTTTTTCGCAACTATAAAAGAGGAAAGAGAAGACTGTTAGTATACTTAAAATTCTCAGTTGAGTTTTCATTATTGTTTGATTTTTTGTGTTAAACGTTTGATTCTAAAATTTAAATTAAAAGTTGAGCTCTCATTAAAATTTGTTGTTCAAAAGTAAAGATTAATTCAAATAAACAAATACGGCAAACACGTAACAAACAGCTAGTTATGGCTCTATTATCGTCCTTAAATCAGATGAATCACCTCCTGATTTTCAATAATGCAACACTGTTGCATTATTGAAAATCAGGAGGTTAAACGAAAAAAGAGAATGCCTAAATAGAAGAAAATTTCAGAAGAAAAAACCAATACTAATTTAATGAAATTTAACACTATTTAACACTGCGTTAACCTTAAATTAATGAATTAGTGAATCTTATTCGGAATAAATCAGCATTATTTTTATGATATTCTTATTCACAAATCGACATTATACTCAAGTTTATAATCATTTATTTATGCATTGAAACAAAAAAAACGTTGTTCAACACTTTCACTCACGATCGAACATTAGATTTTATATGATTCCTTTATAAGAATCTAAAAACTAACACTTTCTAAATTCTCCTCTATAAACTCATTTCCATTTCCTCTAAAAGCAATTTCAACTTTTCTTATTATTCCTGCCTTTATATTGTATTGACATCTAAGTTTTTCATCTAAATAATGATAATTATCATTATTTAGATTTAATTAAAATAAAATATTTGCGTCATAATTCAACTATTCAAAAAATGAAGCACATTTTTATTCTTCTACTATTATTATCAAATATTTTACGGGCCAACGATACATTCGATATTTCGGGAAAAGTAACAACAAATAACGAATCCTTACCTTTTGTGAATATATACTTAAAAGGTACTAAAACAGGTACAGTAAGTCAGGAAAACGGAAATTTTATAATTGAAAATATTCCTGAAGGTGATTATGTTTTAGTAGCATCTTTTACAGGGTTTAAAACATTTCAAAAACAAATCTCTTTACAAGGAAAGAACATTATCATTGATATCAATCTTGAAGAGGTTGAACTTCTTGATGAAATCGTAATAACCGGAACTCTGAAACCCGTAAAAAGACTCGAAAGCCCGGTTCCTGTAGAAGTATATTCACCAACTTTCTTAAAAAAGAATCCCACTCCTAATATTTTTGAAGCTTTACAAAATGTAAATGGTGTACGCCCACAGATTAATTGTAGCGTATGCAACACTGGTGATATTCATATAAATGGTCTAGAAGGCCCCTATACTTTGGTTTTAATCGATGGTATGCCTATTGTTAGTGGTTTATCAACTGTTTATGGGCTTTCTGGAATACCAAACTCCTTAATTGAGCAAGTTGAAATAGTTAAAGGTCCAGCTTCTTCTCTATATGGTAGTGAAGCTGTTGGTGGATTAATTAATGTAATTACAAAATTACCAGAAAACGCTCCCATATTTTTTGCCGATAGTTATGTGACAGATTGGGGAGAAGCAAATTTTGATTTGGGATTTAAAGCAAAAGTTGGCAAAAAATCCAATATGCTTTTCGGAGCTAATTACTTTAATTACTCAAATCCGATTGATAATAACAATGATAATTTTACTGATGTTACTTTACAAGATAGAATTTCTGTTTTTCAAAAATGGGATTTTTCCCGAAAAAACAATCGTGTGTTTTCTGTAGCCGGACGTTTCTTTTATGAAGATCGTTGGGGAGGCGAAATGCAATGGACTCCAGAATTTAGAGGTGGTAAAGACATATATGGCGAAAGTATTTATACAACTCGTTACGAAGTAATTGGTAAATATCAATTGCCGATAGAAGAAAATATGGTGTTTCAGTTTTCCTACTCAGATCACGATCAAAATTCTGCTTATGGAGATACTTTTTATCTAGCAAAACAGCGTATTGGTTTCGGGCAATTAACTTGGGATAAATCCAAACAAAATCACGATCTTCTTTTTGGTGCGGCAATGCGCTATAATTATTATGATGACAATACACCTATCACAGAAAATTCAGATAAAATTGTAATTCCTTCCTTTTTTGCTCAAGACGAAATAACTATAAGCGAAAAACATAAACTATTACTTGGAGCAAGATATGATTATGACAAAAGACACGGTAATATTTTTACTCCAAGATTAGCGTACAAATTTAAACCCACAGAACACGACATTTTTAGACTAAACACAGGAACAGGTTTTAGAGTTGTAAATTTATTTGCAGAAGAACATGCTGCTTTAACAGGTTCTCGGGATGTAATCATAGAAGAAGAATTAAAGCCCGAAAAATCGTATAATGTTAATGTTAATTATCTAAGAAAATTATACACCAAAAACAGTATGATTATTGGTATTGATGCTTCTGCCTGGTACACTTATTTTACCAACGCGATCTTACCAGATTATGACACCAATCCAAATCAAGTTATTTATGATAATTTAAATGGTTCTGCCACAAGTAAGGGATTAAGTGTTAATTTAGATGCTGTTCTATCTAGTAACTTTAAAGCTTTGGCTGGATTTACAATTCAAGACGTATCTCAAAAAGAAAATGGTATTAAACAACAACAAGTACTTACCGAAAAATATTCTGGAACCTGGACTATTTCTTATAAAAACTTCAATTATAATTTTACTATTGATTACACAGGAAATCTATATGGCCCAATGCGTTTACCTGTTTTGGGGGAGTTAGATCCAAGAAAAGATGAATCTAAAGTTTGGAGTATCCAGAATATTCAACTAACCTATGATGGTTTGAAAAGCTTTGAAGTATACGGTGGAGTAAAAAACTTGTTGAACTGGACACCTAATAAAGGTAATCCTTTTATCATAGCAAGAGCCAATGATCCTTTTGATGAAAATGTGGTTTTTGACACTAATGGTAATGTCCTTCCTACAGCAGACAACCCTTATGGATTATCTTTTGACCCAACATATATTTATGCACCAAATCAAGGTAGACGTTTATTTATAGGTTTAAGATATAAATTAGATTAAACTATAAAAGTTATATGTATTACTAATACCAGTCTCCATCTATAAACATGAACTCAAAAAATAAAACACAAAACCTGATTAAGAAAGCTATATATTTTCTTATGCCTAAAACGAGTTAAATAAATAAAAAAACCAGATTGTATACTTAACAATCTGGTTTTTTATAATTTCTATATATAAAGTATTATTTACTCAAATACATTTTGCGTCTCGAATATAGATCATAAAACTGATCGTCTTTAAGATCGTCAATAAACAAAATACTCTCTCCTGTACTTTTCATTTCTGGACCCAATTTCTTATTAACATTAGGGAATTTATTGAAAGAGAATACTGGTTGTTTAATCGCATATCCATTTAGATGGGGTTTGAAATCAAAATCTGTCACTTTCTTTTCTCCCAGCATTACTTTGGTTGCATAATTCACATAAGGTTCTCCGTATGCCTTAGCAATAAAAGGTACTGTTCTCGAAGCTCTTGGATTTGCTTCAATGATATATACTGTATCATCTTTGATAGCAAACTGAATATTTATTAATCCCACGGTATTTAAGGCCAGAGCAATCTTATGTGTATGATCTTTAATCTGTTGCATCACAAACTCTCCCAAATTAAATGGAGGTAATGTAGCATTAGAATCTCCTGAGTGAATTCCACACGGCTCTATATGCTCCATAATTCCTATGATATACACATTTTTACCATCACATATTGCATCTGCTTCTGCTTCGATCGCACCATCCAGATAGTGGTCTAATAGTAATTTATTATTAGGGATTTTGCGTAATAAGTCGACAACATGCTCTTCTAATTCCTGCTTATTGATTACAATCTTCATTCCTTGCCCTCCTAATACATAAGATGGTCTCACCAAAATTGGAAAATCCAAACGATCTGCCACTTCAAGTGCTTGATCTGCAGTTTCTGCAATATCAAACTCAGGATATGGAATATTGTTTTCCTGTAATAATTTAGAGAAATGTCCTCTATCTTCAGCAAGATCAAGTGATTGGTAACTTGTTCCTATAATCTTAATTCCGTAGCGATCTAACTTTTCAGCAAGTTTTAATGCCGTTTGACCACCAAGCTGAACAATTACTCCTTCTGGTTTTTCATGCCTAATAATATCATAAATATGTTCCCAAAATACAGGTTCAAAATATAATTTATCGGCAGTGTCAAAATCGGTAGATACAGTTTCTGGATTACAATTGATCATAATCGTTTCATATCCGCACTCTGCAGATGCCAAAACGCCATGCACACAACAATAATCGAACTCGATTCCTTGTCCAATCCTGTTAGGACCTGAACCTAAAACAACAATTTTCTTTTTATCACTAACAACACTCTCATTAGACACATATTTTTCTCCTTCTGGTGTTTCTATTTCTGCTTCAAACGTAGAATAGAAGTAAGGAGTTTCGGCTTTAAATTCTGCAGCACATGTGTCTACTAATTTATACACTCTTTTTATCCCCAACTCATCCCTTTTGTTGTAGACTTCACTTTCGTAACATCCTACCATATGAGCTATTTGTCTATCTGCAAAACCTTTTTGTTTAGCTTCCAGTATTAATTCTTTAGTAAGGGATTGAATGGTATATGTCGAAACTTCTTTTTCAAGATTATATAATTCCTCATACTGTTTTAGGAACCACATATCTATTTTTGTGATTTCGTGTATTCTGCTTAATGGGATTCCCATCTGGATAGCATCATAGATTACAAATACACGATCCCAACTGGCATAGGTAAGTTTATCTATAATTTGATCATAGTCTTTATACCCTTTTCCATCGGCACCAAGTCCGTTTCTTTTAATTTCTAAAGACTGAGTCGCTTTATGCAATGCTTCCTGAAACGATCTACCGATTGCCATTACTTCTCCAACAGATTTCATCTGGAGTCCTAATGTACGATCAGATCCTTCGAATTTATCAAAATTCCATCGTGGTATTTTTACAATTACATAATCTAATGTAGGTTCGAATAAAGCCGAAGTAGATTTGGTAATCTGGTTATCTAATTCATCCAGGTTATATCCAATAGCCAGCTTTGCTGCTATTTTAGCAATCGGATATCCTGTTGCTTTTGATGCCAATGCAGAAGAACGAGAAACTCTAGGATTAATCTCGATCGCAATAATATCTTCATTTTCATCTGGGCTTACTGCAAATTGTACATTACATCCTCCTGCAAAATCTCCAATACTACGCATCATATGGATCGCCATATCACGCATACGCTGAAAAGTTTTATCACTTAAAGTCATTGCGGGAGCAACTGTAATCGAATCTCCGGTATGGATTCCCATAGGATCCATATTCTCTATAGTACAAATAATAACTACATTGTCATTATTATCTCTTAACAATTCTAATTCATACTCTTTCCACCCGATAAGAGCTTTATCAATCATTACCTCATGAATTGGAGAAATCTCCAGTCCACGTGTTAATAATTCATCAAAATCTTCTTCCTTATAAACAATAGACGCGCCTGCCCCACCAAGTGTATATGATGCTCTAATTACAAGAGGAAATCCAAATTCCTGAGCAATCTCTTTTCCTTTTAGATAAGAATTGGCAGTTGCCTGAGGAGCCATTGGAATCCCAATAGAAAGCATTAGTTCTCTAAACTGCTCTCTATCTTCAGTAATATTTATAGCATCAATATCTACTCCTATGATCTCTACTTCAAAATCTTTCCATATTCCTTTTTCATCTGCTTCAATACAAAGATTAAGCGCAGTTTGGCCTCCCATAGTGGGTAATACAGCATCAATCTGAGGGTGTTCTTTCAGAATCTGTATTATTGACTTAGTATTTAACGGTTTAAGATATACATGATCCGCCATAGAAGGATCTGTCATAATAGTAGCAGGATTCGAATTGATCAGGATCGTTTCTATCCCATCTTCTCTTAAAGAACGTAGTGCTTGTGTACCAGAATAATCAAACTCACACGCTTGACCAATAACAATTGGTCCCGATCCTATAATAAGTATACTTTTTAGTTTTTCTCTTTTTGGCATGTAATAACAGTATTGGCTTTTCCTATAAAATTATGTATTAGATATAAAAAAAGGCGTTACCTATAAAGTAACACCTTCAATATTTTTAATGAACGTTATCATTAGTGCTTATGTCTTAGTTCAGACGAAACAGATATTTTCTTTCTTCCTTTTGCTCTTCTACGAGCCAACACCTTTCTACCATTTGCAGAAGCCATACGCTCTCTGAAACCGTGTTTGTTTTTTCTCTTTCTCTTCGATGGTTGAAACGTTCTTTTCATTGCTATATATCTTTATAAATCTTCTTGAAATATCTAATTTGATCTTTTATGAGAACTTCTTCCCAAAACTGCGGGCAAATATACAAAGAGTTTTTACTTTGACAAACGTAAATATCAAATATTTTTTATCCAAAAAAATTAGTTTCTTTGCACAAGAAAATCGCAATCCTATTTTCATGAAAAAATCAATCATTTTTATACTAGTACTGATACTATCAATTACTGGATTTTCTCAAGCTACTTTGCAATATAATTTAAATATTGGAGATTCTTTTGCAATTCGTCAGGATTCTGAACAGATAATTACGCAAGATATTTCTGGAGCAAAGCAAACAATCACAAATGATATTAGTGCAGAGATGTCTTTTGTAGTGAAAAAAATAGAAAATAGCCTGTTTTATATAGAAATGAAATATCAAACACTAAAAATGAAAACGAGTTCTCCTACTTTAGGAGTTCTTATGGATATGGACACTTCTATAAAACCAGATTCCACCGATATACAAGGCCTTATTTTTCAAGGACTTATTAATTCCCCTATTACCATGGTAATGCAAAAAAATGGCAAAATTAATGCTTTAGAGGGAACAGAAGTCCTTATTGATAATATGATAAAAAATGCTGGTATTACAGAGCCAAATGCTGTGGCGCAAGTACGCACTAGTTTAGACCAACAATGGGGAGATAACCAATTATTAGGTAATTTTGAGCAAATGACCTATATCTATGGTGATAATAAAGCTACATTGGGTGACCAATGGGAAAATGAGTATACCGGTAAAATGAAAAGCAAAAATAAATGGAATATTGCTTCAATTACGGATGAAAATGCTACTATTGCAGCTACATCAGAAGTAGAAATGGAAAATGTAAATGCTAGCGCTACCGTAATCGTATCGGGTTCTCAAAAAGCAATGATAACTGTTAATAGCAAAACAGGGCTTATGCTAGAAGGAAACACAGAAGGTATCTGCAAAGGAAATACACTAATCTCTACCATGCCAGATACCAAAATACCTACATCAATAAAATTTAAAAACAACTACAAAACAATAAAATAAGGTTTAAAATGTACAATAAAAATATAAAATTAGTAATCGCAGCAATCGTTACCGGAGTAGCAATATGGCAGATAGTAGAAGGATATGTAGGTAATGGAATTATGCTTATTTTATTAGCTGCTATTTTTGTCTTTTTATACTTTAAAAACGAATTAATTCTCCTGGCTTTCTTAAGGTTACGTAAACAAGATTTTGAAGGTGCCAAAAAATGGTTAAACAAAATCAAAAATCCCGAAAGTGCTCTTACTGTAAAACAACAAGGGTACCACAACTACCTTCTTGGTATAATGCTGTCGCAAACCAATATCACACAAGCCGAAAAACATCTTAAAAAAGCTATTAAACTAGGGTTATCGATGAATCAGGATCTTGCAGTGGCAAAATTAAATCTTGCTGGTATTGCAATGACTAAACGCCGTAAAAGAGAAGCCCAAATGTTACTTACAGAAGCTAAAAAATTAGACAAACACAACATGCTTAAGGATCAGATAACAATGATGAAACAGCAAATGAAGAAAATTTAGGCATACTAATTGTATTAAAAATTACGTTTAATGATAGTTTAATACAATCTTTAGAACGTTTTTTAATTAAGCTAACATCTAAAGTTTTACACCTAAAAAATGTTATTTTTGATGGCATTATATTACATTAGCTACCGTAATCTATTTATAATGAAGAAATTATTAGTATTAGGAATACTCTCTTTATATTTCAGCAATTCCTTTGCTCAAGAAGAAAGACAAATACCATTTTCGGTTGCTATTTCGGCGCATATCGTAAAATACAACCAAAAAATTGATCTTGCTTATCAAGATAAAGATTTGGAACGTGCTGAATTCTTATTTGACTCTCTGGTAACTAATCACCTTAGTGGAACTTATATGGATAACTTTAATGTATATCCACTAAAAGGAGATCCTATTCTTTTAAGAGATTACGAAAAACCAATTTTTCTTATTACATATGCTTCCTGGTGTGTTCCTGGCATTGGAGAAATCCCTGCGCTAAACGATCTAGCCGATAGATTTCATGATCAGATTGACTTTGTAGTCCTCTTCTGGGATAATAAAGAAAAATTAAAAGAAAAAGTAAAAGAATACAATAGCAACATTCACCTAGTCCACATTGATGAAAAAACCAATCAGGATTCATATATTATCAATAAATTAAAGCACGCATTAGGCTTTCCTATGATGTATTTTATGGGTGGAGATAAAAAGATACTGGATATTAGAAAAATTGTTACTCATCACTCAAGTGAAACACTTAGTAACTCTTACAACATCCACTTTAATTCATTATCAAAAGGCGTTTCTCTTTTAATTGCTGATTTGGATTTAAATACTGAAATAAACAATGCAGAGGCTGAAGCAAAAGAAAATGAAGATCGACGTACAGATGAAGAACGCGATATTGATGAAGAATATGAAAGATATAAACGAGAACAAGATTCTATAAATATCAAAAAGGATAATTAGTAAATTCTATTTCCCAAAAATCATTTTTATCGCTACTATTAATAATACTCCTCCAAAGATTTTTTTTAGTAATGCCTGATTTATAGAAATTGCTAGTTTGCTTCCTAAATATCCTCCAATAATAAAAGTCACTGCTATTATAATTGCGTATTTCCAGTTTACAAACCCTTCCTGATAGTAGTTATATGCAGCTAACAACGTTACAGGGACTGCTAGTACCGCAAGGCTAGTTCCCTGTGCTTCGTGTTGAGAAAAGTTTACCCATAAAATCAGAAGAGGAATCATAATCACACTTCCTCCTACCCCCAATGTACCACTAAAAAAACCTGCTAATAACCCAATTAAAATTAACGAAATAAGTACTGAAGTATTCACACATCTAAATTTTAGTAATCACTTGGTAACTAGTCATAAAATCAAGAACGTATGATCTCAACGTTCTCTTAGTAAAAGTAGTTTCAAACATTTCCATTTACCAGAAATCCAAACAATAACCGACATAAGATATTTTTCTTAATGCCATATCATGTCATATTTCATACTACTTTAGAACAAGCAGCTAACTTAGATAAAAAATCTCAAATTATTATTGTCCGGTTGTAGTTTTGTAATACCCCTCTCTTGGTATTTTTATAAGATACTCTTTACCAGAATGATTATTTAAACGAGCTTCTCTAAGCCAGGGGTTATGTAGTTTTAAAATTTTATAATTGATATCATATTGCTCGGCAAAAGCAGTAAAATCAGCAATAGGCTCATCTACCAAAACATTAAATGTAGGGATATGAGTATATAAATCTTCATTACTAAAATTAAAGCCGTATTTCTTTGGGTTGCTTAAGATTTCTTTCACTGCAACAATTCTAAATACATATCTACCTGTCTCTTCTCCTAATAAAAGATCATAATAGGTAGTCACTTTTTGTTTATCGAGTCGTTTATTAACCCCTGCTCTACCAGCATTATAGGCTGCTGCTGCCAAAGTCCAGGAACCAAATTTTTCTTTTGCTTTTTTAAGATATCTACAAGCCACCATTGTGGATTTCTCGATATGATAACGTTCGTCTACATTTTCATTTACCTCTAGCCCATACTCTTTAGCAGTGCCTTTTAAGATTTGCCAAAACCCTGTTGCTCTTGCAGGAGATACAGCTTGAGTCAAGCTACTTTCTATTACAGCCAGGTATTTAAAATCATCTGGAACACCTTGTTCTTTAAGGATTGGTTCTATAATAGGAAAATACTTATTTGCTCTCTTAAAAAGAAGTAAACCATTAGATTGCCAGTAGGTATTAACCAACAATTCTCTATCCATTCGTTCTCTTATATCTGGATTTTCTATTGGAACTAATTCTCCAGAAAAATTAAGATTATCTGGCATTGCAATAGCATATACATTATAATCATTTATCAATTTTTCTTCTAAAACTTCTTGTGCCAATGGTTTTTCTGGCTGATGGTCTTGTGTAGCATTTACTAAAATTCCGAAGGTGAACAGCACACCTAAGAGAACTAAAAATTTCTTAATTGTTTTCATTACTTAAGTAGATTTTGATTTTATTGGGGAATAAAATTTATTGTACAATATAGCGTAAAAAGTTAGATTAACGCAAGTTATCACTAATTATTTCGGGCAAATGTTTATTAAACCACTTCGCTCTATTTACAATCATAACATGAGTTCCCCCATCAACTGTTATACATTTTTTTATATTTGCGATAGGAAAAACGATATCCTTATCACCATGAATATGAATAAGCTCATCTGGTGTTTTCTCCTGATCCCAGCACACCATTTTTTCAATAGCCCAATCCAAATATCTTTTATCATTAATTGATAAATATTTTTGATACATAGCAGCTCGTTTTTTGGCGAAATCACCAAAAGCTAATTTTTCCCAATTATCTATTTTAGAAACTATTGCTGTAGGCAACAATTTATAGGCCCTGGTTTTTCTGGCAATTTTAATTCGGGTAGGTAACTCAAACTTGTTTTTAACACTCGAAATAATGATAAGTTTCTTTAAATTCAAATATCTACTCATCTCTTGTACCATCACTCCGCCAAACGATACTCCGATCAAAATGCAATTTGTATGTTCAATTTCCTCACACATACGTTTAGCATAATTCTCAATAGATTCGTTCTTATCAGGAATCTTCCAAGGTAGGGTTTGAGTTACAAATTTATCCTTGGGAAGCTTAATATATTCGAATATCGAAACATCTGCTGCCATCCCTGGAACAAAATAAACATGGCTAACTTCCTGCGACATAGGTATTTTAACAGTGGGTATTAAATTTAAAACTCTAATTTTCTTATCTTTGCGTATCAAAATTATAGTATTCCTTTGTTAGAAAAAAGGAAACATTGAGTTAAATTTTTGCAAAAGGGAATTTTAGAACTAACTAATCTTAGTTAGAAGAGGCAAGGTTAAACCTTATTTTTGTTAAGTTAATAACCTTTATTTCAGATAGATATATCTAAAAAACCTTCTCTAATAAGATTGTTATGATTAGTAAGGTTAACTCCTTATAAACATTTGATTAAATACCTCATAATTTTAAAAAATATGGAGAACATGAGTGCTGTTGAATTAGAAATTATCGACAATGAATTTCTAAGACAATTCGAAACTACAATTGACGGTCAAAAAGCAAAGATCGAATACGCGCTACAAGAAAGGAAAATCTTTCTTACTAAACTTGTCATGAGTGAAGAACATCTTGATAAAGGTTATGAACAAGATTTTATCATTGCAGTATTTAATGTAATTCAAGAACGTAATATTAGATTAGTACCTACTAGTCCTATTATTGCAAAATTTATGCGAAAAAACCGAAGGAAATATAAAGATTTACTTCCTGTTGGAATAAACATATAGTTTACTACATTATTGGTACAAAAAAAGTCTGCTTTATCGCAGACTTTTTTTGTACTATATACCGAATTCTTCTTAGTTTTTACGTCATAAAATCAAATCTCACTATCCCATCTTCATCAATAATTGTTAGCCTTATCTCATGCAACGTGTTTACATACAACGGATTCCATGGCATTTTAACTTTCACATAATTTTCGGTAAAACCGTGTATATATCCTTCCTTATTTTCAGATTCAAACAGAACTGTTCTTTCTGTTCCCAACTGGCTTTCATAAAATGCTCTTCTTTTCTTTGCAGATAATCCTCGTAACATTTTACTTCTTTTCTTTCTCACGTCTTGAGAAACTACACCATCTAAATCTGCTGCTACAGTATTATCTCTTTCAGAATAGGTAAACACATGTAAATACGATATATCTAATCGAGACAAAAAGTTATAAGTGTCCAAAAAATGATCATCTGTTTCACCAGGAAAACCAACAATAATATCAACTCCAATACAAGCATGAGGCATTACTTCTTTAATTCTATGTACCCTATCAATATATAGATCGCTAAGATACCTGCGTCTCATCAGTTTTAGAATATCATCGTTCCCAGACTGTAAAGGAATATGAAAATGAGGCACAAAAGTTCTGGAGCCTGACACAAAATCTATAGTTTCATTTTTAAGCAAATTTGGCTCTATAGATGAAATTCGTAATCGCTCTATACCATCGACTTTATCTAACGCTTGTACCAGTTCAAAAAATGTATGTTCATGTTTCTTATTTCCATACTCACCCTTACCATAATCTCCTATATTAACTCCGGTAAGTACAATCTCTTTAATTCCTTTTTCAGAAATTTCTTTAGCATTTTTCAATACATTCTGCAGGGTATCACTTCGTGAAATCCCTCTGGCAAGTGGGATTGTACAATAGGTACATTTATAATCGCAACCGTCCTGCACTTTTAAAAATGCGCGGGTACGGTCCCCAATAGAATAACTACCTACATAAAAATCGGCTTCTTCGATTTCGCAAGAATGCACTTCTCCAAAATCATTCTTAGAAAGATCATTAATATAATCGGTAATTTTAAATTTCTCTGTAGCTCCCAAAACCAGATCTACACCATCAACAGAAGCTAATTCTTCTGGCTTTAACTGGGCATAACATCCCACAGCAGCAACAAAAGCATCAGGGTTTACCTTTTGAGCTTGTTTAACTATAGTTTTAAATCTTTTATCTGCATTTTCGGTAACAGAACATGTATTAATTACATAGATATCAGCATTCTCAGAAAAATCTACACGATCAAAGCCTTCTTTTGTAAAATCTCTTGCAATTGTAGAGGTTTCTGAAAAATTCAGTTTACAACCTAAAGTATAAAAAGCAACTTTTTTTCTCATAAAACATAAGTGTCATTTCCGCAGGGGCAGAAATCTCATTATATTTACCCATACCAAAACTCAAAAATATTGAGTCGCTCTGGAATAAATTTTCAGGGTGCAAATATACCAACAATAATTCGTTTACTAAAATTGAAGTGTATTCATTATTTTTTCATAACTCGTTATTTAACAATAGCTTATATTTTACTAACTCTAATATCTTGTAGAGATTCTTCTCAAGAAAACAGAGATCATTTGATATTTCGGTACAATCAATATGAAAATATAAGTTCATTAGATCCTGCATTTGCAAGAGATGTAGCTAATATCTGGTCTACAAATCAACTGTTTAACAGTTTGATACAACTAGATGATTCATTACATATTAAGCCCGACGTTGCAAAAAGATGGGAAATTTCTGAAGATGCTCTTACCTATACTTTTATACTTCGAAATGATGTAAAATTTCATAAGCACGAACAATTTAAGACCAAAGACAGCACCCGGCATGTTATTGCAGAGGATTTTGTGTATAGCTTCAATAGATTGGTTGATCCCAAAGTAGCATCGCCCGGTAATTGGGTTCTAAAGACTGTAGACACCTATAAAGCTATTAATGATACTATTTTTGAAATCAAACTAAAAAAACCTTTTCCTGCATTTTTGGGATTGATGAGTATGCGGTATTGCTCTGTGGTTCCTAAAGAAGTGGTAGCATTTTACGGGAATCAATTTAGAGCCAACCCCATTGGTACAGGTCCATTTAAATTTAAATTATGGGAAGAAAATATCAAGCTCGTTTTACGTAAGAATGAATTGTATTATGAAAAGGACAAAAATGGCAAACAACTCCCCTATCTCGAAGCTGTAGCTATTACCTTTTTACCCGACAAGCAAAGTGAATTTTTACAGTTTGCCAAAGGAAATATCGATTTATTAAACAGTCTCGATGCTTCATATAAAGATGAATTATTAACGCCTAGCGGTAAGTTGAGAGAGAAATACAAAGACCGTGTTAATATTAGTAAAGGCTCTTATCTGAATTCTGAATACTTAGGCTTCTACCTGGATACAGACAAGAAGGAAATACAATCAGAAATATTAAGAAAAGCTATTAATTATGGCTTCGACAGAAAGAAGATGATCACCTATCTAAAGAATGGCATAGGAACTCCTGCAACACATGGTTTTATTCCCAAGGGGATTCCCGGGTTTAATAGTATTCCTGGATATGACTATGATCCCGAAAAAGCCCGTAGGTTAGTCGAAACTTATAAAAAACAAACAGGAGAAAACAATCCAACCATACGAATTGCAACAGATGCAAATTACCAAAGCATCTGCGAATTTATACAAAGAGAGCTCGAAAAAGTTGGATTAAACATCATAGTAGATGTAATGCCGCCTTCGACAATACGCCAAAAGAAATGGAAAGGAAAACTAGAATCATTTCGTGCCAGTTGGATTGCAGACTACCCTGATGCCGAAAATTTTCTATCGCCATATTACAGTAAAAACTTTACTCCTCACGGCCCTAACTATACACATTTCAAAAATGAGACTTTTGATCGATTATATGAAGAAAGCTTCTTAATAACAGATATCAAAATAAGAGAGCAGCATTATATAAAAATGGATTCTATTATTATTGCCAATGCTCCTATCGTTCCTTTGTACTATGATCAGGTAGTTCGATTTACTCAAAAAAACGTAAAAGGACTCACTAATAATCCTCAAAATTTCCTGGTATTAAAACGAGTATGGAAAGAACGTATTAAATAATTAGGGTTTGATATATGAAAATTCTAAGTATATAATAAAGATTTACAGGACACAGAAATGAGTTGATTTGTCATTCCGTTGAAGAACGGAATCCATTACAACAACTACATAAAGTGGATCCCAGCCTTTAGTTTATCCTGAGCCGAGTCAAAGGGCTG
Source organism: Aquimarina sp. Aq78 (assembly GCF_900299525.1). Taxonomy (GTDB): domain Bacteria; phylum Bacteroidota; class Bacteroidia; order Flavobacteriales; family Flavobacteriaceae; genus Aquimarina. The sequence continues at coordinate 87,488 of NZ_OMKA01000003.1, forward strand.
GGATGACAAAAAACAATAAATCACCAACTCTGTAGAGTCTCCCGATTTAGTGAGATAATTATATTATACAAACACAAGAGAGAACTATTTTTCATAACCCTTTCGCCACTGCTTAGTATCTTCAAAAACCTGTTCCAGAATCTGTTCTTCTTGTTTTGTAAACTCGATTTTCCTTCTGGACATAACTACATTAGCCACTTCAAAAGCTTTTTTGGTTAAATAAGTGGTAAAACCTGCACTTCCTCCCCAGCTATAGCTAGGCACAAAATTACGAGGGAAACCTGTACCAAAAATATTGGCATTTACTCCTACAACAGTCCCAGTATTAAACATGGTATTGATACCGCATTTAGAGTGATCCCCCATCATTAAGCCACAGAATCGCAATCCTGTCTTTGTAAAGCTTTCTGTTTCATAGTTCCATAAACGAACTTCGGCATAATTATTTTTAAGGTTAGAGGTATTCGTATCTGCTCCCAGATTACACCACTCTCCTATTACAGAATTCCCCATATATCCGTCATGACCTTTATTAGAGCATCCAAATATTACCGAGTTATTGATCTCTCCCCCTACCTTAGAATGCACTCCAATAGTAGTGCCTCCATAAATCTTTGCTCCCATCTTTACCACAGCACGATCACAAAGCGCAAAAGGCCCTCTAATCATACTGCCTTCCATGATTTCGGCATCTTTTCCTATGTATATTGGTCCTTTACTAGCATTAAGCATTGTAAATTCGAGTTTTGCTCCTTCTTCAATAAAAATATTTTCGGGAGCAATACAATTATTACTTTCAGGAATAGGCTGACTCTCTCTATCCTGTGTTAGTAGTTTAAAATCATCAGCAATCGCTTGTTCATTTTTTGAAAAAATATCCCAGGTATGCTGTACTGTAAACACATCAGTATCATATGCTATTATTTCATAGGTCTCAAAATCTACCTCCTGATCTTCTTTGACGTAAAAAGCGATAGGTTCATCATCGCAAAAAATAGCTTGTTCGGGTTTCAGGTTTTTAATTGCTGTTACCAATTGTTCTGATGGTAAGTAAGAAGCATTGATCATTATATTCTCTGCTAACTCTACCATAGGAAATTTTTCACTTAGGTATTCTTCTGTTACTGTAGAAGTAGTAGATCCCAAATATTTCTCCCATTTCTCACGAATGGTTAATATCCCAATCCTAATCTCGGCAACTGGTCGTGTATAAGTAAATGGTAATAACGCATTACGTGAAGCACCGTCAAAAAGAATATAATTCATGTTTCGATTTCAAAAAATTAGTTAGTTATACGGCTGCAAAAATAAAGACGTTAATATTAAAAATAGTGCTGTTTGACGAATTTATTTGTAAAATAACATAAATAATATTTAAGAGCAGATACGTCACTTCGAGTGAAATTCTGTAAGAATTTAGTATCGAGAAGTACTTTTTAGTTATAAATTTTCTTGTTTTCGATACACCAAATCAGAGATTTGGCACTCAAACTGACGAAAATTTCTTATCCATTATTCACGTTAAAATAATAAAATGCATCAAAATGAAATAGAATTATCCTTTTTTAATTAACGCGAATTTGATGTAAGGATTTAGCTTAAAAAAGCCGTCAAATAAAATTTTCTCCCTTAGATATATTCACGTTCCAAAGCAGAGCTTTGAAAATCTTTTTCTCCAGTATAAGATTTGTTTTGCGTAAAAAAATCTTGAAGCCTTGGAAAGATTTTAGCAGAATCAATCTGGTTTTCAGTATAACTGAAAAATACCTTGAAAAAGTGTCTTTTCTTTTGTTTCGTTTTCTTTGGACAGGCAAAGAAAATGAAAAGAAGATCAAATCTAAGTTATCTACTCGCTCCTCTTCTAACAATCAGCTTACTAAAAAATCACATCAATTGGAGTGTCGAGTTTTTAGGCATAGTGTATCGAGCCCTTCGACACACTTAGGATGACAAGGGTTTGGGATCAAAAAAAACTATTCTCGAGTCAATTTAAATAAGCATAAAAAAAGCCTTTCCAAATGGAAAGGCTTCTTATTATAGTATATACTACTAAATTACTTTTTGAATTTAGCGTATTTGTTTTTGAATTTGTCAATACGTCCTGCAGTATCGATAAGTTTTGATTTACCGGTATAGAAAGGATGTGATGTTCTTGAAATTTCTAATTTCACTAACGGATACTCTACACCCTCTACTTCTAAAGTTTCTTTAGTATTGGCTGTAGATTTAGTTAAAAAAACTTCATCGTTAGACATATCTTTAAAAGCAACTAATCTATAATTTTCTGGGTGAATATCTTTTCTCATTGTAGTATTTCTTTTCTATTTTCGAGGTGCAAATTTACAACTATTTTTTTAAATGCAAAATTATTTTACAAATAAAGAAATGTAAATTAATTGATGCTGTAAACACCTAGCAACTATTTAGAATTTCATTAAAATATTATTCTACCTCGCAACCACAAAAAAAGTCAATCAAAGCAAGAAAAATCTTATCTGCTGTACCAACAGATCCACCTGTTCCACAACATCCATCTGACTTATTTGAGCTTGTTATTACATTTAACCTTAAATACTCAAATTGGCTAGCTATAACATGAAACTCTTCTGGTGTTATATTTAAAGCTACAAGTTGATAATACACATCCAAAAATGCCTGGGTCTGATCCCCAAGAAATCCCTGAACCATAGCCTCCAATTCAACTGAATTCAATGGTGTTGTTACTGATTTTTGAGATACATCTTTAATAAATGCCTCATATTTTCCAGTTTTAACAGCACTATTATTAAACTCAATAATAGTTTGCTTGACCAGGTATTCTTTCTCTGTCAATGAAACTTGTGTAGATTCCTCATCGCGGGAACAAGAAATAACAGTAAGGAAAGAAATTACACATGTAAAAAGTAATAGTTTTCTCATAAATACTAGTTTCGTTAATATATTTTTATACAATTCAAATTGGGGTAAGTAATTCTAAAAAAGTTTGTTTTATCAATAAAACTACTCCTAAAACACAAGATATCAACAGATTAATCCTTAACAATCATTTTAAGCGAATCCCCTTATTTTACGCCTGCTGACACCACATTCACACTACGGTAAAACCGTAATAACTTAGTAAATATACGACAAAAATATGAATTCTATCGATAAAGTGCTACTTTTACAATACCGATACCAACACCATTTTATTATATTTGCTTACTTATGGTCTATAAACATTTGAAAACATTTTTTTCATGAAAAAAACTACTATTCCCACTAAAAAATTTATTTTAAATTACGGTCTGATCTTAGGCATCATATCTATCATATATGGTGTTATTCTTTACATGACAGATAATGTCGCAAGTAGAAACTGGATTTTTGCCGTTATAAGCGCGGTCATACTTATTAGTATTATTTTTTATGGAATAAGTGCATACAAAACAGCTAATAATGGTTATCTAAAATTAGGTGGTGCTTTAAAAATAGGTATTGGTATTGCTTTAATTGGCGGGGTGATCTCTATTATTTGGAATATTACATTAATGAATGTAATCGAACCTGATATGATGAGTCAAATATTCGATATGCAACGAGAAGAAATGATAAAACGAAATCATAACATGTCTCGAGAACAAATCGATCAAAATATAGCAATGGCTGAAAAAATGAGTTCACCATATATTATGCCTATTCTTTCGTTAATCTGGAATTTATTCTTAGGCTTTATTATTTCCTTAATAGGAGGAGCTATCATGCAGAAAAACAGAGATGTTTTTTAATGTATATCCCTATTTATCTATTTATTACCCTAAAACTTACCTGTATTGTATCTAAAAAAACCAGTAGACATTAGTGATCAATACCATAAATTTATTATCCATACCTGTAACAATTTACTATATTTGTGTACTTATGGTTTATAATAACCAAAACTATTTTATATATGGAAAATGATAAAGCATCAACCAAGAAAATTATAATCAACTACGGAGTAATCCTGGGGATTCTCTCTGTCCTAATGGGAGTAGTAGTCTATGTTATGGATGGATATGCTGAGCAAAACTGGGTGCATTCTGTTATCGGTTTAGCAATTATGGTAGGTGTTACCGTATACGGGATAAAAGCATATAAAGCTGCTAACGGCGGATTTCTTAAACTTGGTGAAGCTATAAAAATTGGGCTGGGTATTGCTCTTATTGGCGGTATCATAAGTGTTATTTGGACGATTCTGTTAATGAGCGTTATAGAGCCGGATATTGTTAACCAAATGAATGAAGTACAACGTGAACAAATGATCGAGCGTTTTCCTGATATGCCAGAAGAACAACTAAATCAAAGCCTGGAGATGACTAAGAAATTTACTACTCCATATATGCTTTCTGCATTTGCGTTAATCTGGAGTTTATTTATAGGATTTATCATTTCCCTATTTGCAGGATTAGCAATGCAAAAGAAACAAGACTTATATTAATATATGAATATATCTGTGGTCATACCACTGCTTAACAAATTACAGAATAGGATTGCAAAATGCAGTCCTATTTTTTTTATAAAACTAAGTATTTTTCAGTTTCTTTATAAAAGAAGAAGGGTAAATCCCTGTTTTTTTATGAAATGCTTTTGCAAAAGACTCGCTAGTCTTAAATCCCATTTCTTCGGAAATCCCTTTTATAGAGTATCTTCTAAATTTCTCATCATCCCTTAATCGCTCAATTGCATATCCAATTCTAAGATCATGCAAATAATTAGAAAAATTCTTTTCTTTATAAATATTGATGATTTTTGATAGATAAGTTGAATTCGTTTTTAATTCTTTGGCTAACACACCAAGTGTGTATTTTTTATCCAGATATCGTTTACCACTTTCAAAATCCTTCATACCTTCTAGGATTTTCTGGATAACCTCCTCCGAAATGTTTAAGTCATTAAGATGTTTTTCATTCTTCGTATTAAGTTTTGGTTCGGTTTCGACTACTTTATTAGTATATGAAACGACAGCACGAAAACTTTTTCGATAGCGTTTACGGTCGTTATGAAGATAAATCATGATCCCGACAGAAATAATGAGCAACAAGATTGTTACGATTATAGTTATTCTATAATTCATACCACTATCTTCTAATTTAGAAATTCTGGTGTCTTTATTAGAAACTATCATAGGTACGGTATACTCGCTAATTATTCTTTGTAATACATTTGTTGTATTATTACTCTGCAAACTATCAATTTTAGATTGCCTTTGAAGATACAATGACTCTTTCTCAATATCACTCTGTTCTTTAAAATGATTAATTAGTAGTTTATATCCTTCTTGTAGTTTAGGAATAATATCTTCCTGAATTTGAACAACGGAATCCATCTTCATTAAATAATCAACGCTCTGATCTTTTAAATTAATCCCAGCATAAGCTTTTCCTAAATAAAAATAGGAGGTTATTAGTCCTTGAGACTCATTACTTCTCCTTAGATACGGTAGTGTTTTAGAGATACTATCAATTGCGCTCTGATATGTTTTCTTATGATAATAAGTAATCCCAGAATTAAGGACAAACAAAGTATATCTATGCTTATCCTGAATATCCAATGTTCCTCTAATTCCTAGGTTATTATAATAAGAAGCAGAGTCCAGTACTTTCAGTTGATTAAATTCATTGGCTAGATATAGTATATCCTGAAAACGATCATCTAATTCTTCTTTTGAGGCATATTGATAACATTCTTGAAAAATTTTTATCGCTTCTTTATGCCTTCCTATTCTACTTTTTAGCCGTCCAATAGATCGATTATACCTATAAAGCGTCCTTGAGTTAGATTTTTTTGTAATAATCTGGTCTGCTTTTTTATAATTGTTCCAAGCCTCCTGAAACAGTCCTTTTTTCAAAAAATAATCCCCTTTTAACAAATATCCTCTGGTAAGAAGGCCATTGTTTTTCAAACCTTTGGTTAATTGAATAATACTATCTGCATATTTAAGACATATCTCGTTCCCTTCGTATAAATGAGAGATTAAAAAGAAGCCATGAGCAATTACAAGATCTTCATTTTCATTTTTCCCTTTCTCTAAGTATCTATTGGCATATAGACGAGCTTTATCTGGATTCTCCTTATAATTATCAAAAAACAATTCATACAACTCAAAATAAGTCTTTGATTGAATAGAGTCTGGATTTTTAAAATCAACTTCACTTTCCTGAGCAAGTAGTTTACAGTGAATGATAAAAATTAAAAGTAATATTCTTTTCATTTAATTTTTTTGACACATCAAAATGTCTTCTTCAGATATTATTATACTCTAAAAACATAGTAAATTGTTTATCATAGTACAAAGTTAAAAATACTATCTTCAATACCTTCTTTCTATAGATGTTCTAACATAAATCAATTTTACAAAAGTAAAGATTCATTTTACATTTTATGTAACAGAGATCTAACTAACAACATTTCATTATATTTGAATATTTACTTCTTTTTTAGAATACTCAATATATGGAGACTAGCACTATTTCTACTAAAAAATATATCATTAAATATGGAATAATTATTTGTATTGCATGGATTATACTAGGTGTAATTCGATATATGACCAACAATGTATTTAACCTTTCCTCAGGAGATAGTGTTATTGACTTCCTTATACATAGTATTCCTGTTATTTTTGGAATATACGCGTACAAATCTAAAAACAATGGTTTTTTAAAATTGAAAGAAGCTTTAAAAATAGGTACTGGTGTTTCTTTAATTGGTGGAATAACATTCATCTTATGGACTTTTTTTTTATTTCATGTAGTAGAACCTGAGTTATTAAATCAAAGTTTCAATGACTCCAGAGAAAATATTTTTCTAAAAGACCCAAATATATCCCCTGAAGAAGTACACAAAATTATGGAGTTTTCCGAAGCAATGTATTCCCCATATATATTTATTCCTACTACCTTGCTTTTGCATTTATCATTAGGGCTTATAATTTCCTTAATCACAGGAGCAATTATGCATAAAAAGCAAAACTTATAACAAACCATAAATTACAGTAACCAATGGAAACTAATGCTATTTCTACTAAAAAATACATCACTAAATATGGGATAATCAGTGGTATTGCATGGATTACTTTAAGCATTATTCTTTATATAACCGACAACACATTTAATCACTCTTCTATATACACTCTTGCTGAATTACTTATACATAGCATTCCCTTAATTTATGGAATATACGCGTACAAATCTAAAAATAATGGCTTTTTAAAATTGAAGAAAGCTTTAAAAATAGGCATGGGTATTTCCTTAATTGGTGGAATCACATATATTATATGGGATACTTTTTTAAAGAATGTAATAGAACCTGAGTTGATGAATCAACGTTTCAATGCCTCCCGAGAAAGGATTTTTCTAAAAGACCCAAATATATCCCCAGAGGAAGTACATAAAACTATGGAGTTTTCTGAAATAGTGGTTTCCCCATATATATACATTCCTACTATTCTTATTTTGCATTTATCCTTAGGATTTATAATTTCCTTAATCACAGGAGCAATCCTACACAAAAAACAAAACTTATAATAATCCAAAAAATAAAGTACGTAATGGAATCCAACGCTATTTCTGCTAGAAAATATATCATTAAATATGGAGTAATTTTAGGGATTATATTTGTCATATACAACGTTTTTCTTTATCTGACCAATAATATTACTAGTAAACATTGGATCCATGTAACCATAAATATTGCTATACCCTTTTGCATCATTATTTATGGATTATACAGCTACAAATCAAATAATAATGACTTTTTAAAATTAGGAAAGGCTTTAAAAATAGGTTTAGGTATTTCTCTAATAGGAGGTATAATAACGATCGTATGGAATGTTTTACTATCTAACGTTATAGAGCCAAATTTGTTCAACCAAATACTCGATACTCAACGAGAGAAGATGATTCTAAATAATCCAGAAATGTCTCCTGAAAAAGTAAACGAAACCATGGAATTTTCGAAAAAATTCAGTTCTTCATATATCGTTAATACAATCGGGTTATTCTGGAGATTGTTATTAGGGTTTATAATTTCCCTAATAGGAGGAGCGATCATGCATAAAAAGCAAAATTTATAACAAACCATAAATTATAGTAACCAATGGAAACCAACGCTATTTCTACTAAAAAACATATCACTAAATATGGAGTAATCTTGGGGGTCGCAATTTTCGCATGTAACCTATTCCTTAATTTAACCGATAATAATATGAACTTTAAAGAATGGACTATTTCGATAATAGGTGTTGTCATATCTTTAAGTATCATTAGTTATGGTTTATACAACTACAAATGCGCAAATAATGGTTTTTTAAAACTAAAAAGAGCTTTTAAAATAGGCATGGGAATAGTCTTAATATCAGCAATTATACATATAATTTGGATAGTTTTGAACGAAACAATATTTGAGCCCGATTTAGCCAATAAAATGATGACAATTAATCGAGATAGAATAATCAGGAATAATCCTAGTATAACTCCCGAAGAACTACATGAACAATTAGCATTTTTCCAAAAAACTAATACTATTTATTTTCGAATTGCATTTGGTTTAACAGGCAATATATTAATGGGATTTATTTACGTTTTAATTTCTGGACTCATATTAGCTAAGAAAAAAGATTTATAATTAACTTAAATAATTTTATACCTATACCAAACTTAATAAAAAGGAATCTCTCTCTAAATTATTATGATTGTAGTAAATAAATACTACAACTAACAACATTTCATTATATTTGAACATTCATGCTTTTTGTATAATAGCAAAAGAAACAAGACTTATATTAATATATGAATATATCTGTGGTCATACCACTGCTTAATGAGCAGGAATCACTTAATGAATTATACAATTGGATTGCAAAAGTTATGCAATCCAATTCTTTTTCTTATGAAATTATTTTTATCGATGACGGTAGTACTGATGGATCGTGGGACACGATCTCGGCATTATCAAAAAAAGACCAACAGGTAAAAGGAATTCGTTTCTTAAAAAACTTTGGGAAATCACAAGCATTACATGCTGGGTTTGGCACAGCTCTGGGGGATGTGGTCATTACTATGGATGCTGATTTACAAGACAATCCAGAAGAAATCCCAGAACTATATGATATGATCACCAAAGAAGGCTATGATCTCATTTCCGGATGGAAAAAGAAACGATACGATTCTGTTATTGCCAAAAATCTACCTTCAAAATTATTTAATGCAGCAGCCAGAAAAACATCTGGTGTTAAATTACATGATTTTAATTGTGGACTAAAGGCGTATAAAAATATCGTAATAAAAAACATAGATGTACATGGCGAGATGCATCGTTATATCCCTGTACTTGCCAAAAATGCTGGTTTTGCAAAAATCGGTGAGAAAGTGGTACTACATCAGGCTCGAAAATACGGTAAAACTAAATTTGGGATGAGTCGTTTTATAAATGGTTTCCTAGACTTAATCACCATTTGGTTTATGTCGCGTTTCGGCAAAAGACCCATGCACTTTTTTGGTCTTATCGGCACCCTACTTTTTATTATAGGATTCTGCTTTTCGTTATACTTGGGGATCGATAAACTTTTTATAGAAACCAAAGGGAGACTTATCGCACAACGCCCCGAGTTTTATGTAGCGTTAACCTCTATGATTTTAGGAACACAGTTCTTTCTGGCAGGATTCTTAGGTGAAATTATCCTAACCAGCAAACGAAGTAAAGAGCGATATAGCATTGCAGAAAAGATACATCTTTAATGTAGCCAATTCATCGTGCAGATATAAAAAGTCATGATGAATTAAATATCGAAGCAGTTTATGCGTATTTCGAAACTTTTTTACCAAAATTAAATAGTATTTTTGCACTAAAATCACAAGCATGCAAATCACAGATTCTGATATAAACCTAAGAGTTGACGAGTGGTTAACTCCGGTTTTTGATACCACTACTCAAAAAGAAATTAAAAATTTACAGGATACTAATTCAGAAGAATTAAAAGAGAGCTTTTATAAAGATCTCGAATTTGGTACCGGAGGTATGCGTGGTATCATGGGTGTGGGAACCAATCGAATCAATAAATACACCTTGGGAAAAAGTACACAAGGGTTAAGTAATTATATGATCAAGCAATTTCCGGGAGAACAACCCAAAGCAGTAATTGCATATGATTGTAGACATAATAGTGATACGCTTGCGCAAGTAGTTGCAGATGTATTTTCTGCTAATGGTATTAAAGTCTATTTATTCTCCAGCCTTCGTCCTACTCCAGAATTGTCTTTTGCCGTGCGAGAATTAGGCTGTCATTGTGGTATAGTACTCACTGCGAGTCATAATCCACCAGAATATAATGGATATAAAGTATATTGGCAGGATGGCGGACAATTAGTTCCGCCGCAAGATGGTGAGATTATTGCAGAAATAAATGCATTAAAATATTCAGATATTCAATTTGATACGAATCCTAGTCTTATTCAAAAAATAGATCAGGAGATTGATACTGTTTTTATTGAACAGAGTGTGAAAAACGGAAGTTTCGCAGCTACCCAGGAAGCAAAAGATAATACGACAATTGTTTTTACTTCGTTACACGGTACTTCTATTACCGCTGTACCCGAGACTCTTGAAAAAGCAGGATACAAAAATGTACATATCGTAAAAGAACAAGCAGAACCCGATGGTAATTTTCCTACCGTAAAATCTCCTAACCCAGAAGAACCAGAAGCCTTAGCAATGGCAATGGAACTTGCTACCCAAGTTGATGCAGATATTGTAATTGGTACCGATCCTGATTGTGATCGATTAGGAATAGCTGTTCGTAATGATCAAGGGGAATTACAATTACTTAACGGAAACCAAACTATGATTGTAATGACCTGGTTTTTGTTAGAAAATTATAAAAAACAAGGGTTTACTGGCAATGAATTTATTGCATCTACCATAGTATCTACTCCTATGATGCAAAGTCTGGCCCAGGCCTACGGTGTAGAATATAAAGAAGTACTAACCGGTTTTAAATGGATTGCCAAATTAATCAAAGATTTCCCTGACCAACACTTTATTGGTGGTGGTGAAGAAAGTTTTGGGTTTATGGTAGGTGATTTTGTTAGAGATAAAGATGCAGTAACGTCTACCCTACTCGCTTGTGAGATTGTTGCTTTTGCCAAAGCAAATGGTAGTTCTTTTTATAGTACTTTATTAGATTTATATACAAAACATGGTTTTTATAAAGAGCATTTGGTTTCATTGGTAAAAAAAGGAATCGATGGTGCTGCAGAGATTAAGCAAACTATGGTGGATTTAAGAAATAATCCTCCAAAATCTCTAAATGAAGAAAAAGTAGTTTTGATCGAGGATTATCAAACCGGTATTGCCAAAAATGTTCAGGATCATACAGAGCATAGTATTGATATCCCAAAATCAAATGTTTTGATATTTTATACCGAAGCAGGAAGTAAAATTGCTGCCAGACCAAGCGGAACAGAACCAAAAATAAAATTTTATATCAGTGTACAGGAATCACTTCATACAAGTGCTGACTTTACTACTGTGCAACAACAATTAGATGGTAGAATTGAAGCCATCAAAAAAGACTTACAATTAACTTAAACAACAGTGATAGCTGTTCAGTATATTTTTAATGAATTATTTTAAACAAATCCTTCGCTTTGCGAAACCCTATAAAGTATATGCTATATTAAATATAATTTCTAATATTTTTTATGCCCTTTTCGGAACACTATCTATGGTATCTTTATTTCCCATGCTAAAGGTTCTTTTTGACAAAACTGAAAAAATTAGGGTTAAACCAAAATGGGAAGGCATATTAAAAGCTAAAGAATATGGTGAAGATTATCTTAATTATTTTGTAACACAAAAAGCCGATCAAGGTAGTGAGGATGTCCTAATTTTTATGGTGGTTCTTGTAATAAGTATGTTCTTTCTTAAGAATATTTTTAATTACCTGGCAATGTACTTTATTACATTTCTAAGAAATGGTGTTTTAAAGGATGTACGTAATGAATTATACAAAAAGACAGTAGAATTACCACTGTCATATTTTTCAGAAAAAAGAAAAGGAGATACTATGGCTAGGATATCTACAGATGTTCTAGAAATACAACATTCCTTTTTATCTATATTAGAACTTATTGTAAGAGAGCCTTTGATGATTCTATTTACGATACTTACCATGCTATTGATAAGTTTAAAATTAACAATATTTGTCTTTATTTTTATTCCGATATCGGGGTTTTTGATTTCTTTAATTGGAAAAAAGTTGAAAAAACACTCGGATAAAGTACAACAAGAACAAGGATTCTTTCTTTCTATTGTCGAGGAAACTCTTGGTGGGTTAAAAGTTATCAAAGGATTTAATGCTGAAAAAATATTTGGAAAAAAGTTCCAGGAATCTACTTCTCGTTTCTATAATTTTTCGAATACGCTACTTAACAGACAAAATCTTGCATCCCCAACAAGTGAATTTTTGGGTATAACTGTAATCTCTATTTTATTATGGTATGGAGGGCAAATGGTACTAGTAGAAAAATCTTTGGATCCAGGACTTTTTATTGTGTATATGGGTCTTGCCTATAATATTCTTACGCCAGCAAAAGCCATTTCTAAGGCAAGTTATGGAGTAAAAAGAGGTAATGCAGCGGCAGAGCGTGTACTAGAAATATTAAATACGACCTCGCCTCTGCAAGATCACCCAAATGCAAAAGAGAAAAAAGAGTTTACCACTGATATTACTCTAGAGAATATATCTTTTAAATATGAAGATGAGTATGTACTAAATGATTTTTCTTTAAAAGTACCCAAAGGTAGTTCTGTTGCACTAGTTGGTCAGTCTGGTAGTGGTAAATCCACTATCGCCAATCTGGTTACTCGTTTTTATGATGTAAACAAAGGAAATATTAAAATAGATGGTGTAGATATTAAAGATCTAACCAAACACTCCTTAAGAGATCTCATGGGATTGGTTACCCAGGATTCTATTTTATTTAATGACTCTATAAAAAATAATTTGTTGGTTGGAGATCCATCTGCATCTGACGAAGAAATTATAAAAGCTTTAAAAATTGCTAATGCCTGGGAATTTGTAAAAGATTTACCAGCAGGGATCGAAACCAATATAGGAGATAGCGGTAATAAAATTAGTGGCGGACAAAAGCAACGTTTATCTATAGCACGTGCTGTATTAAAAAATCCTCCTATCATGATTTTGGATGAAGCAACTTCTGCTCTAGATACCGAAAGTGAACGATTGGTACAATCTGCATTAGAGAATATGATGAAAAACAGAACAAGTATTGTGATCGCTCATAGATTATCAACAATACAAAATTCAGATCTAATCGTTGTAATGCAAAAAGGGAAAATTGTTGAACAAGGTACACATGATGAGCTTATTTCTAAAGATGGTATTTATCAAAAATTGGTGAATATGCAATCATTAGATCAATAAAAAACTTATAGTTTACAATAAAACGACAAAACCCCTGTAACTATTAAGTACAGGGGTTTGATTTTTCTAAGAACTATTTCTGGTTAAATTTACTTAATAAAAACAACTAGAATTGATATCTCCCCCTCTGCTTGTTCCAATATTAATACCTATCCATTTAACTTTGAAATGGTATCAATTGTAATCACCATCATTTTCTTCATCAGTGGTATTCCAAATATTCATTGATTATCTCATCGATTATGTTTTCTGTATACCTAACTACAATCTCTAATTCTCCTAAAAAATGATAAAGATTTAAAGTATCTAATAGTAAATTTTTGATACAGATTACTTGACTAGATGGTTAAAAAGGTATAAAACGAAGGTTAGCACATATTAAGAATATGGCCTTACCATTCAATTAAAAAAAGGTGTATTGAATTTGGAATTACCGATGTTATTTATCTAACTTTAAGCTAGTTAAATCTCTTAAAACAAACTCAATGAAACTAAAAAATTTATTATTATTACCGCTATTGTTCGCCGTTTCTTTTATGACCCGCGCACAAGAAAATGACACCAAAGCTTTCTATCATGGAAAGATATCTTCTGTAGAGTATGTCTCATCTCTAGAATCAAGACCCAATGATCTTACCCCCCCGGACAATTCGGTAAGGGAGGCAAAAGATAAAAAATCATTAGGAAATCAAATTGTATCTGGCAAAGACCCTCAAACGAAAAATGATTACTTCGTAAGAAATAAACATGAAAAGGAACAAAGCATGAAAAGAGCTCCCGCTAGCCTTGTTTTTGACACCTATTCATCAAATTCTCAACCGACAGATCCTTCTATGGCCATAGGCCCTAATCATGTGATGGTGGTTTATAATACCGGGTTTATGATTTATGATAAATCTGGTAATCAATTGTTAGGTCAAACCGCTCCTAATCCTGCTATTTTCCCTTCGGGTGGCTGTTGTGATCTTACGGCATCCTATGATAATGCAGCAGATAGATGGGTACTTTCATTTTTGGGATCCGGAGCTCAGGTGGCGGTTTCAGATGGCCCTAACCCATTAACAGCAGGATGGTATATATACAATATTCCGGGTATAGCAGATTATCAAAAACTATCTGTCTGGAGTGATGGATACTATATTACCGAAAATACTGGAGGTACTAATAAACTTTGGGCATTAGAGAGAACTGCTATGTTGGCAGGAAATTCTTCAGCTCAAATTATTGGATTTAAACTTCCGGGGATTGTTACCAGTGGTTTTCATAGTCCGCAAGCTTTAAATGTTACTAATGGCAATTTACCTGCTGCTGGAGGTGCTACCATAGTCTATTTACAGGACAATGCATGGAGCGGAGTATCTGTGGACCATATTAAAGTTTGGACTGCTAATATAGATTGGACTACTCCAGCAAACTCGACAGTTTCAAACCCTCAGCAAATCAATACAACACCTTTTATTAGTGTTTTTGACAATGGAAGTTTTACTAATTTAACTCAACCCGGAGGCGGTGCAATTGATGCACTACAAGCAACTATCATGAATCAAGCTCAATTTAGAAAATTTGCTACTCATAATTCTGCAGTATTTAATTTTGTAGTTGATACAGATGCTGGTTCAGGTGAACTGGCAGGAGTACGTTGGTACGAGTTTCGACAAAGTGGGGATAATCAGCCTTGGTCTTTATATCAAGAGGGCACTTATACCGCACCAGATGGAAGACATGCCTGGAACGCTAGTCTCGCAATGGATGGAAACGGAAATATAGGAATGGGATATACATCTATGTCTGGACCTACAACACCAACAACAGTTAGAGTAAGTTCTTATTTTACAGGGAGATTGAGTTCTGACCCATTAGGAACAATGACAAGTACAGAAGGACTCATCGCAAATGGAACTGGAAATATTAGCGGTAACCGATATGGGGATTATAGCAAGATTGATGTAGATCCATCTGATGATTCTTCATTTTGGTTTATTACCGAGTATATTAAGAGTGGTAGAAAAGGTGTCGTTGGAAAATTTCAAATTCAAGCTGGTACTCCTGATACTGAAGCACCAACGAATCCAACTAATTTGGTTGCCAGTAACATCACATCTAGTGGATCAGTACTTAATTGGACCGCATCTACAGATAATGTGGGTGTAGCTCGCTATAATATCTCTATAGGTGGTACTGTTGTTGGTACTTCTACAACTACTACTTTTAACGTTACCGGGCTTTCACCTTCAACCACATATACTGCTTCTGTAACTGCCGAAGATGCTGCCGGGAATGTTTCAGGAAATGCTACTACTTCGTTCACTACAACAGGAACCGTTGTTACTTATTGTAGCTCTGCAAGTACAAATGCAAGCGAAGAATTTATTAGCAATGTCCAGTTAAATACAATCAACAAAAGTTCTGATGCACAACTATATTCAGATTTCACTTCAATTTCTACAGATTTAAACGAAGGTCAAACATATACTGTTACGGTTGTCCCTACCTGGACAGGAACCACGTACTCTGAAGCATACGCTGTTTGGATTGACTACAATAATAATGGAGATTTTAATGATACAGGCGAATTAGTTTGGTCCAAAGCCGCTTCGACTAATACTTCTAATAGTGGATCTTTTACAGTTCCTAGTGGAACTTCTAAAACTTCGGTTAGAATGAGAGTTTCAATGAAGTATAATGGAATTCCAACCTCTTGTGAAGCTTTCACTTATGGTGAAGTGGAAGATTACACAATTAATCTTGGAACTGGAGTCACTGTTAATAATGATGTAGAAGCTCTGAGATCATTCACTCAAAACTCAAAAAGGAATATTAAAATGCATCCTAATCCAGCAAATTCAAAGTTAACTATTGATATTTTGGGAGGTGATTTTGATGAGATTATAATATTTGCATCCACAGGAGCGATCATTAAAAAGATAAATCCAAGTGTGGGTTCTCATGACATTGATGTCTCACAATTTACAACTGGTATGTATTTTGTAAGATTTGTTTCTAAAAGGTTGGCTGTCACCAAAAGATTTATAAAACAATAATAGTCTAATTAATAGTTCTAAAAGGCTATCTCTAGGGATGGCCTTTTTTTTGTGGTTATTGTTGAATACACGTACTTCATAAAAATACGAGTTCAAAACGAGCTTAACGATAGCTCTTTTGGAAAAAAGAACGATATCTATTCTGAGATATTAGAAATGTGAAATTCTTCCTTTTCTGACCGACCACGTATTTTCACAAACCAAAAATTGATTTTAACCGCATAAAACTATACTTTATCTATAAAAAATTGTATTTAAATTAAAACTATCGAAAAGATAAAACATAAAAAAGAGTGCTTCCGCACTCTTTTTCTTCACACAAATCATCTTAATTTAGGGGCTTATTCTAAAATTAAAACTCACTCTTATTAACATCTTCCATCTTGGGGGGAATGGAAGGACTAACTCTCTTTAATTATGATGTAAATATAATACAAAAATCCGGGACGTCCAAATAAAAATTGAATTTTATCTATAAAAAATACTTTTTAACCGCATTAAACTTAACAATAACCATAATTAAGTAATCTAATTCCTACAATTATTGATTTTTAATAGAGAATAAATTTTATTTATTTAAAAGTTATCGAATATATTAAACATAAAAAAGAGTGCTTTCGCACTCTTTTTCTTCACACAAATCATCTTAATTTAGGGGCTTACTCTAAAATTAAAACTCACTTTTATAAAAACTTTCATCTTGGGGGAAATGAAAGAACTCAATCATTATTACACTGTAAAGATAGTAATTATTTTCAATCCACCAAATAAAAAATGCATTTTATCTAATAATTATGTGTTTTAACTTTTAAAAATTAAATAAATATTATATTTTGTAGTCCTTATCCTACAATCATGAATATTTCGAAATATTACCTGGTAAAAAGTATTAAACATAAAAAAGAGTGCTTTCGCACTCTTTCTCTTCACACAAATCATCTTAATTTAGGGGCTTACTCTAAAATTAAAACTCACTTTTATAAAAAACTTTCATCTTGGGGGAAATGAAAGAACTCAATCATTATTACACTGTAAAGATAGTAATTATTTTCAATTCACCAAACAAAAAGTGTATTTTATCTATAAAAAAAGTAAATAATCATATAATTTAACATTTAATCCTACAAAATTCCTACAAAAAATATTTAAAATATGATTAAACCTTTTTTATGTACATTAGTCATATAGTA
Organism: Aquimarina sp. Aq78; assembly: GCF_900299525.1. Taxonomy (GTDB): domain Bacteria; phylum Bacteroidota; class Bacteroidia; order Flavobacteriales; family Flavobacteriaceae; genus Aquimarina. The sequence goes on from NZ_OMKA01000003.1 coordinate 105,184, forward strand.
GTACCAAGATCAAATAATTGATCATTTCAATAAAACTAATTTTACCTTTGAACACTCAGGAAGAACAAGACCTACTTATTGCCTTACAATCAGACGAGGATATAAATATCGCTTTTGGTAAGCTTGTTGCTATATATCAACAGCGCCTTTACTGGCATATTAGGAATATGGTAAAAAATCATGATGATACAGATGATATACTACAAAATGTGTTTATTAAAGTGTATAAGAATATAAAAAAATTTAAAGGAGATAGTAAATTATACTCTTGGTTATATCGTATAGCCACAAATGAGTCTATTACTTTTCTTAATCAAAAAGCAAAAAAATATAATATTAGTAATGAAGAGTTAAGTTTACAATTAATTCAGAACCTCGAAGCAGATGTTTATTATGAAGGAGATCAAATACAACTCATGTTGCAAAAGGCTATAGCTACTTTGCCACAAAAACAACAACAGGTCTTTAATATGAAATATTTTCAGGAACTAAAATATCGTGAGATGTCAGAAATTCTGGAGACCAGTGAAGGGGCATTAAAAGCTTCGTATCATTTAGCTTCAAAAAAAATTGAAGAATTTTTAAAAAAAGATTAAACCATTTTATAATAAAAAAGTCATACTATCAGTGAAAAAAGATAAATCACATAAAAACAATGACGGTTTTAAAGTACCAGAAGGTTATTTTGAAAGTTTCGAAAGTAAGCTTTTTGAAAAAATAGCTTCAGATAAAGATGACCAACTGAGTTCCAAAATGGATTCGGGTTTTAAAACCCCAGAAGACTATTTTACTACTTTAGAAGGTAATATAATGCAAAAAATTGATGATGATAAACCCAAAGGGGAACTTATCTCATTACGAGCCAAGAAAAATATTTTATATCTCTCTGGTATTGCAGCAATGATTGCTATTATTATATCTGTATCCATACCTAAAGAATCAGAATTAAATTTTAATTCTATTGAGGTTGCCGATATACATGCTTATTTTACCGAAGAAGATATTGAACTTAGTACTACAGAAATAGCAGTTCTATTAGATGATGATATTATGTATTCGGAAACATTCGAAAAAGAATTAATTGATGATGAAACTTTATTAGAGTATTTATCCGAAGAGGATTTAGATGATGAAATTATATTTACAGAATAAAACATACACATGAAACCGACTCGATTAAAATAATTATTAAAACATCAATCTATAATTCTTTTAATCGTCAAAGATTACATGTGACCTCTAAAACAATAAACATACACATGAAAAAGATAGTTTTACTTATTTGCTTTGCCTGTTTTTATATAGGTGCTTTTGCTCAACACGGGTCAAGAGAAAAAATAAAGGCATTTAAAATTGCATATATTACTGAAAAATTAGATTTAACCAGTAAAGAGGCACAGCAATTCTGGCCTGTTTATAATGCACATGAAGAAACCGTTGGAAAGCTTAGACGTCAAGAGCGTAAATTAATTAGAAGTATAAAAGAATCCAACGACAACCCCACCGGTTTAAGTGATAAGCAAGCTGAAGACGCTATAAACAGCTTTCTGGAGGTTGAAGAACAGAAATCACAGTCCCGAAAAAAATTAATCGTCGATCTAAAGAAGGCCATACCTAATAAGAAGATTCTAAAACTCATAAAAGCAGAAGCAGATTTTCATAAACGTATGCTTGCAAGAATTAAAGAACGAAGAAAAAGACATTAACAACCGTTGTAATAAAACAAAAAAAGAGGTTATAACAAGCCTCTTTTTTATTTAAAAACCAGTTTAGCAATTCTTCCTTTACCAGCTGCTATTGCGGTACTATCATTTATAAATCTTATGGTATAAAAACCTTCTTTACTTAGCTCTTTCCAACTCCTTCCAAGATCATTAGAAATTGATATTCCCGTAAATCCAACAGCTACCATTTCTTTACCACCACCATTAGGGATATATCGTATACAGCTCTTATACCCTACTCCACTACCATCTGACACCAAATTCCAGGTTTTTCCTCCATCTTTTGTAATCGCTTTATTTGCCTCGTTACTTTTTGGATCTGTATAATCTCCTCCAAAAATGACTCCATTATTCTCGTCATAAAAATCAACAGAATACGCTCCTGTGGTTTCTTTTCCTTGAATGATCGGAGTATCAAAAACCTCCCATGTTTTTCCTTTATCAGGAGAGTAAAACACCCTGGATTTCATCCCTCCTGTAGCTATCCACGTCTTATCGCCTACAATTGCAATGTTTCCATTACTAGCAGCAAATGCTGCTTCTCCAACAAAAGCCTCAGGTAGATCATTACAAGAAACCTTTTTCCAGGTTTCCCCTTCATCTCTTGTAATAATTATCGACAAACAAGTATCCGTAGGGTCTCCCATTGCAATTCCTTCTTTAGCATTCCAAAATGCAATTGCATCATAAAATATCTTTTTATGCATTTCGGTATATACAATTTTTTCTTTTTTACTCTCTCTATCTATTTTTCTTAATCTTGCAGGAGAACTCACTCCTAGACTAAAAAACGATTTATCGGTAAAACTAACAGCGCGTTGCTCTGCAATCCAGTTTTCCTTTTTTTCTATAGTATCAGTCTCTGAGAACTCGATAATAGTCTTCTTTTTTGTAGTAAGGTTCATAAACCCGTACCCTTTATTAAATCCAAAACCAATCAAAGTATCATTATATATATCTAAGGCTCGTATACTTATAGAATCTTTTAAAATAACTTCTATTTCAACTTTAGAAAAATTATGAGTTACTACTTTCTCTTCTGTAGTCCAAAAAACAAAAGTCAAAACAAATAATAAGGTGCAGATTAATTTCATAGGTTCCTATATCAATAATTATAGTCAAATATAATAGTATTTGATCACAAAGGTCTACCTTTGCACACCTTAAAAAATAATACAATGCGTTTACATAGAAATCTTGTCTTTGCTGTTATAGATGGATTACATGAAATATTTAATGAAGGAAGCTATGCAGATAAAGTGGTTCAGAAATTACTGAAACGAGACAAAAGATGGGGATCACGTGATCGTAGTTTTGTTGCAGAGACCGTATATGAAATCGTAAGGTGGAAACGCTTATATACCGAAATAGCCGAAGTAAAAGAACCTTTCTCCAGAGATAACTTATGGAGAGTCTTCGCCGTTTGGGCTACTCTAAGAGGGATTTCTTTGCCCGATTGGAAACAAATTGGCCCCACGCCTACCCGCCGTATCAAAGGACGTTTTGATGAATTAAGCAAAATAAGAAAATTTAAAGAATCTATCCCCGATTGGATGGATCAATTGGGAGAGCAAGAACTAGGTAAACTGTGGGATAAAGAAATTACTGCACTTAATGAGCAGGCTCCTGTTATTCTTCGTGCAAATACCTTAAAAACATCAAGAGAAAAACTTAGAAGTCTACTGGAAGACGAAAATATCGATACCGAATTCATTAAAGGATATCCAGATGCGCTGAAGCTTGTCGAAAGAACTAATGTATTTTCCACAGAAGCATTCAAAAATGGATTATTTGAAGTACAAGATGCTTCTTCTCAATTGGTAGCCGATTTTCTAGAAGTACAACCAGGACAACGTGTTGTAGATACTTGTGCAGGTGCAGGCGGTAAAAGCCTTCATTTGGCAGCCTTGATGCAAAATAAAGGGCAGGTTATCGCTATGGATATTTATGGCAATAAACTAAAAGAGCTTAAAAGAAGAGCACGTAGAGATGGTGCCCATAATATCGAAACCCGAGTCATAGAAAGCACAAAAGACATCAAAAAATTACATGGCAAAGCAGATCGTGTTCTTATCGATGCCCCATGTAGTGGTTTGGGTGTTTTACGACGAAATCCTGATGCTAAATGGAAATTACAACCAGAATTTTTAGATAAAATCAAACATACACAAGCCGAAATACTTGAGAATTATTCTAAAATGGTAAAGTCCGGAGGAAAATTAGTATATGCTACCTGTTCTATTTTACCATCAGAAAATCAAGATCAGGTAAAAAGTTTCCTTTCTAAAGAAATCGGAAATGATTTCACCTTGATCAAAGACAAGAAAGTACTTTCACATAAATCAGGATATGATGGATTTTATATGGCCCTATTAGAAAGAAAATAATACGTATCGGTATACAATAATATGTATACAGTTATATAAAAATTTCACTCTTACAAAGATGTAATACCTTCTAAAAACTATCGAAACATCAATACTGTAGTATTACGAAATTTGGTTATTACATTTTATCTCTTTTCTATTGTTCAAAATTTGGTGAATAACTATGGGATTCTATCTTAGTTTTATACCAAATTTTAGCAAGAAAGTAGTAAATTTGCAGCTTAATAAAAATCAACACAAATAATCGAAGTATGATCCATTTCTTCGGAAACCAAAACGAGAAAGTATTTGCAGTTCAAACAAACAATGAAATCTCTCCTTCAACCATCAAAAAATTAACCTGGTTATTTGGCAACCAACCTCAACTATCTGTGGCGTCTATTGACGCTTTTTTTGTTGGTCCTCGTGCCGCAATGATTACTCCGTGGAGTACCAATGCCGTAGAGATCACTCAGAATATGGGTATAGAAGGAATTATTAGAATAGAAGAATTTCGAGCCGTTACAAAAGATTACATTGATTTTGACCCTATGCTTTCTCAAAAGTATGATCTATTAAATCAGAATATCTATACTATTGATATAAAGCCAGAATCGATCATAGAAATTAATGATATTGCTGCTTATAATATCGCCGAAGGTTTAGCGCTTAATGACGAAGAGATTGAGTACCTCGAAGGGGTTAGCAAAAAAATAGGGCGACAACTTACGGACTCAGAAGTTTTTGGATTTTCGCAAGTAAATTCTGAACACTGTCGTCATAAAATATTTAATGGGACTTTTGTGATTGATGGAGAAGAACAACCTACATCGCTTTTTAAGTTAATTAAAAAGACATCAAAGATAAATCCAAACGATATTGTTTCTGCTTATAAAGATAATGTAGCGTTTATAAAAGGGCCAAGAGTTACTCAGTTTGCTCCAAAAACTGCTGATAAGCCTGATTTTTATCAGGAAACCGAATTTAACAGTGTGATTTCGCTTAAAGCGGAAACACATAATTTTCCGACCACAGTAGAACCATTTAATGGAGCTGCTACAGGATCTGGAGGAGAAATCAGAGATCGCCTTGCTGGAGGAAAAGGCTCCTTGCCTCTTGCCGGGACAGCAGTATATATGACCTCATATTCGCGATTAGAAAATAATCGCCCATGGGAGAAAGCTATGACAGAAAGAGATTGGCTATACCAAACTCCAATGGATATTTTGATAAAAGCTTCTAACGGAGCTTCTGATTTTGGGAATAAATTTGGTCAACCTCTAATCACAGGATCTGTACTCACTTTTGAGCACGAAGAAAATGCCCGTAAACTTGGTTTCGACAAAGTAATTATGCAGGCAGGTGGGATTGGATATGGTAAAGCCGAACAAGCTATCAAAGCTACTCCAGAAAAAGGAGATAAAATTGTAATCCTGGGAGGAGAAAATTATCGAATTGGTATGGGTGGTGCTGCCGTATCTTCTGCAGATACAGGAGAATTTAGCAGCGGTATCGAATTAAATGCGATACAGCGCTCTAATCCAGAAATGCAAAAACGTGCCTCTAATGCAATTAGAGGTATGGTAGAAAATGAAGAAAATACAATTGTATCCATACATGATCATGGTGCAGGAGGCCATCTTAACTGTCTTTCTGAGCTAGTAGAAGAAACCGGAGGAAAAATTGACCTGGATAAACTACCTGTAGGAGACCCAACATTATCGGCAAAAGAAATCATCGGTAACGAATCCCAAGAACGTATGGGATTAGTTATCGGGCAAAAAAATATAGATACACTGCAACGTATTGCAGAGCGTGAACGCTCACCTATGTATGAAGTAGGAGATGTTACCGGAGATCACCGTTTTACTTTTCAATCCAAGACCAAAGGAGATACACCAATGGACCTGGCATTAGAAGATATGTTTGGCAGTTCTCCTAAGACTATAATGAATGATAAAACCATTGAGCGTAATTATGAAAACATTTCATATAACAAAGAAAATTTTCAAAACTATCTCGAACAGGTACTACAATTAGAAGCTGTTGCCTGTAAAGATTGGTTAACCAATAAAGTAGATCGATGTGTAGGAGGAAAAGTTGCTAAACAACAATGTGTTGGACCATTACAATTACCACTAAATAATTGCGGAGTAATGGCTCTTGATTATAATGGCAAAGAAGGTATTGCAACTAGTATTGGGCATTCTCCTATCTCTGGCTTGATTAACCCAGAAGCAGGAAGTAAAAATTCTATTGCCGAAGCATTGACTAATATGATATGGGCACCACTAAATGAAGGATTACAATCCGTTTCATTATCCGCAAACTGGATGTGGCCTTGTAAAAATGAAGGAGAAGATGCCAGATTATATAAAGCTGTAAAAGCAATTTCAGATTTTGCTATTGATTTAGGAATCAATGTGCCTACGGGTAAAGATTCATTATCTATGAAGCAAAAATACCCAAATGAAGAAGTTATTGCTCCCGGAACCGTAGTGATATCTGCAGCTGCACATTGTAATGACATCACCAAAATTGTTGAACCCGTTTTACAAAAAAATGGGGGTGATATCTATTATATTAACCTTTCAAATGATAAACATCAGCTTGGAGGCTCTTCATTTGCACAAATATTAAATAAAATTGGTTCTGAAGCACCAAATATTAAGAACGCAGCTGGTTTTAAGAATACCTTTAACGTGATTCAAGATCTAATTAGAGACGATAAAATTGTGGCAGGTCATGATATAGCTTCAGGAGGTTTAATCACTACATTATTAGAGTTGTGTTTTGCAGATCTTAATCTTGGAGCAGAACTTGATCTTACCAAAATTGGAGAATCTGACTCAATTAAATTATTGTTTGCAGAAAACTCTGGGATTGTTTTTCAGAGTGCTTCAAACTCAGACATCGAGTCTATTCTTTCTAAAAACAACATTGAGTTTTTCAATATCGGTACTGTAAAAGAAGAAGCTTCTTTATCAATTAAAAATCAAAATGACTCCTTTGATCTTCCTATAGAAGAATTAAGAAATACATGGTATAAAACTTCTTTCTTATTAGATCAGAAACAAACTGCAAATGATTTAGCAAAAGATCGATTTGAAAATTATACAGATCAACCATTACACTATTCTTTTCCAAAACACTTTGATGGTAAACGACCAATCATTTCTGGTAAGTTTGAAAGACCAAAAGCAGCTATCATACGTGAAAAAGGAAGTAATTCTGAACGAGAAATGGCCAATGCCATGTATTTGGCAGGTTTTGATGTAAAAGATGTACACATGACCGATTTGATATCTGGTCGAGAAACATTAGAAGATATTCAGTTTATTGGAGCCGTAGGAGGTTTCTCTAATAGTGATGTTTTAGGATCCGCAAAAGGATGGGCAGGTGCCTTTTTGTATAACGAAAAAGCAAATACAGCCTTAAAAAAATTCTTTAAAAGAGAAGATACTCTATCTGTAGGTATCTGTAACGGTTGCCAGTTGTTTATGGAGCTAGAAGTTATTAATCCAGAACATGAAAAACACGGCAAACTAACCTACAATGATTCTCATAAGCATGAGAGTAGTTTCACTTCTGTAAAAGTACAGGATAATAATTCTGTAATGCTATCTACTTTGGCAGGAAGTACACTGGGAGTATGGATTTCTCATGGTGAAGGAAAGTTTGACCTACCGTTACCAGAAGATCAATATAACATTGTTGCAAAATATGGATACGAAGGATACCCTTCTAACCCAAATGGATCAAATTACAACACAGCTATGATGACAGATAAAACTGGTCGTCATTTGGTAATGATGCCTCATATTGAGCGTTCAATTTTTCAATGGAACTGGGCCAACTATCTCCAAGATAGACATGATGAAGTATCCCCATGGATCGAAGCCTTTGTAAATGCCAGAAAATGGTTAGAGAAAAACGTTTCTGAATGAAAAACAGAAAAGCGCTCTTAATAATTGACATGCAAAAAGGTTCTTTTACTCCAAAAACTCCACGCTTTGATGCAAAAGGAGTTGTAAACAGAATCAATACGCTTGCACAACTATTTAGAGCCTCTGATTTTTCTGTATTTTTTATTCAACATGATGGCACAAAAACAAATGAATTTGTACCAAATACAGCAGAATGGGAATTGCTAGATGACTTAAACGTAAAATCAACAGACGTTTTTATAGATAAGTATGCAAATGATATATTTTATAAGTCAAAGCTACAATCAAAACTAAACGACTTACATATCGATGAGTTATTTATTACAGGTTGTGCAACTGATTTTTGTGTAGAATCAACTGTTCAATCAGCTTTAACAAAGGACTATAACATAACCGTGATAGAAGATGGGCATACCACTGGAGATAGACCGCATTTAAAAGCTAAAAAAGTAATCGAACACTACAATTGGGTGTGGCAAAATATGATTCCTACCAAAGGAAAAATAGACGTAAAAAACTTTGAGCAGGTAAAAAATAATCTAATAAGTCATTAAATAGATTTAGAACATAGCTCTTGATTTGTTAAGAGATTATCCTATTTATGTATTATAAAGCTATTTTTGAATCTATAAATGGCAGATATTTTATTAAAAACGATAAAATATTAAAGAGTTAACAATTTACAGCTCCTTTTTTTTATATCTTAGAGTTGTGTATTATAAGATTTTTTATAATTTGCAAAACTATGCGCGCATAGTAGTTCTTTTAAGTTCTTAAATTGTGGTGTATTCTAATTTGTTTATACGTAAATTAATCACCCAATTATTTTTAAAACAACCATCTGGAAAGAGCTTTAGAATGCTACAAAAATTATTTTAAAACAACTTATGACAAAAATTACGAGATTATTTGATTTCCCACATTATCAATTAGAAAAATTTAATTTAGACAAGGCTTTAATAACTAAATATAATGGTGAATGGATTGCTACTTCTACTAAGGAATATGTAGAAAAAGCAAATCAAATTAGCCGTGGTTTGTTACGATTAGGAGTAAAACCTAATGATAAAATAGCAATTATATCTTCTAATAACAGAACAGAATGGAATATAACTGACATTGGTGTTCTTCAAATTGGAGCACAGGATGTTCCTATTTATCCTACAATTTCTCAAGAAGATTACGAATATGTTTTAAATCATTCTGAAGCGACATATTGTTTTGTTTCAGATGAAGAAGTATTTCAAAAAGTTAAAAACATTAAGGCAAATGTACCTTCATTAAAAGAAGTATATTCTTATAATGATATTTCAGGTTGCAAAAGCTGGAATGAAGTTCTTGAATTAGGTAAAGACGATAGCAATCAATCAGAAGTAGAAGAAATTATGGCCTCTGTAAAAGAAGATGATCTTGCTACTCTAATATATACTTCGGGAACTACAGGAAGACCTAAAGGAGTTATGCTTAGTCATAAAAATGTAGTAAGCAATTCGATAAATAGTTCTTCCAGATTCCCTATTGTAGATGGAGAAACTAAAGCCTTAAGTTTTCTTCCCGTATGCCATATTTATGAAAGAATGTTAATGTATTTGTATCAATACCGTGGTGTGAGCATATATTTTGCAGAATCTTTAGAAACTATTAGTGATAACCTAAAGGAGGTTAGACCCGAGGTTATGACTGCGGTACCGAGATTACTAGAAAAAGTATATGACAAAATTATTGCCAAAGGAGCTGATCTCACAGGGATCAAAAAGAAATTATTCTTTTGGGCAGTAGATCTGGGATTAAAATACGAACCTTATGGAGCAAATGGTTGGTGGTATGAGAAAAAATTAGGTCTCGCCCGAAAACTTATTTTTAGTAAATGGCAAGAAGCTCTGGGAGGTAATTTAAAATTAATTGCTTCTGGTAGTGCTGCACTACAGCCAAGACTTGCACGAATATTTAATGCAGCAGGGATGGGAGTTATGGAAGGATATGGTCTTACTGAAACGTCCCCTGTAATCTCTGTAAATGAAACAGGAAACAGAGGAATGAAAATAGGCTCTGTAGGAAGAATGATCCCTGAAACCGAAGTAAAAATAGCAGAAGATGGTGAGATTCTGGTAAAAGGTCCTCAAGTAATGTTAGGATATTATAAAGATGAAGAAAAAACCAAAGAGGTATTAAAAAATGGGTATTTCCATACCGGAGATATTGGTGAAGTTGATAGTGATGGTTTTTTGCGTATTACCGATCGTAAAAAAGAAATGTTTAAAACTTCTGGAGGTAAATATGTTGCTCCGCAATTAATAGAAAATGCCATGAAACAATCTCGTTTTATCGAGCAAATCATGGTAATTGGAGAAGGAGAAAAAATGCCGGCAGCATTTATACAACCCAACTTCGAATTTCTAAAAGAATGGGCAGAACGTAAAGGAATACAAATAGGAGACTCTATGCAAGAAGCTCTTAGCAATCAATCAATTATTGATCGTTACCAGGAAGAAGTAGATGAGCATAATAAAAAGTTCGGAAAATGGGAACGTGTAAAACGTTTTGAACTTACATCAGATGAATGGAGTATTGATGCGGGTCACCTCACTCCTACTATGAAGTTAAAAAGGAAAATAATAAAAGAAAAATACAAAGATCTTTATACCAAAATTTATGGCTAATTCAATTAACTGATTGCAACGCAAAACGTTTGTAAACTTTAACTGTTAATCAGTAAACTCCTCATTTTATGGGGAGTTTTTTTATTAATTCAACAAAAAAGTGTACATTACATAAACTTTTCTCAATTTTTTACTTTATTTATTATGCGTGCATAATAAATTTTCTTACCTTTACATTCATAACAATTTTTTTGAATGAGAGAAAAGACAATCGATTATGCGCTTAGAGCCACCTGGATGGCGGTTGCTAAGATGTATAATGAAGAAGCCAGCAAAAAAGGAAGTACGATGGCTACTGGATTTGCATTACTAAGCATAGACCCAGAAAGCGGTACACCTTCTACTTCACTAGGCCCCAAAATGGGAATGGAAGCTACAAGTTTATCACGCACTTTGAAAACCATGGAAGAAAAAGGATTGATTTTCCGAAAGAAAAATCCTCAGGATGGACGCGGTGTATTGATCTACCTCACTCCGTTTGGCGTAGAAATGAGAAATTTCTCGAAAGAAGTCGTTTTTACTTTTGATACCATGGTAAGAAAACATGTCCCACAAGAAAAATTAGACATTTTCTTAGAGGTGTTTCAAACCATAAATGATCTGATATCATCTAAAAAAATTTACTCAAAACAAGAATCTGTAAAACCTTAACAACTCGAAGTTAAAAAATGAAAAGAATCATTAAAAAAGTTGCAGTTATCGGCTCAGGAATCATGGGATCTGGTATTGCATGTCATTTCGCTAATATTGGTGTCGAAGTACTATTATTAGATATAGTCCCTCGAGAACTTAACGATAAAGAAAAAGCGAAAGGCCTTACTCTAGACAACAAAGTGGTCCGTAATCGATTAGTAAATGATTCACTTACCGCTGCTCTTAAATCTAAACCTTCTCCTATATACCATCAAAAATTTGCAAATCGTATCACTACAGGAAATCTGGAAGATGATATCGCAAAAGTTGCAGATGTAGATTGGATTATAGAAGTTGTTGTAGAAAGATTAGATATTAAAAAAATAGTTTTTGAAAATCTTGAAAAACACAGAACACCAGGTACATTAATTACTTCTAATACCTCTGGTATTCCTATTCATTTTATGAATGAAGGAAGAAGTGAAGATTTTCAGAAGCATTTCTGTGGAACACATTTCTTTAACCCTGCTCGTTATCTTAAATTATTCGAAATTATTCCTGGCCCAAATACATCTCAGGAAGTTTTGGATTTTCTTAATGGATATGGAGAACAATATTTAGGAAAAACTTCTGTCGTTGCAAAAGACACCCCTGCGTTTATTGGTAATAGAATAGGGATCTTTAGTATCATGAGTTTATTCCACATGGTAAAAGAGATGGGATTAACCATAGAAGAAGTAGACAAACTTACTGGTCCTGTAATTGGCCGTCCAAAATCTGCAACTTTTCGTACAGTCGATGTCGTTGGTCTGGATACTTTGGTTCATGTAGCTAATGGTATTGCCGACAATTGCCAGGATGACGAACGTCATGAATTATTTAAACTTCCGGATTTCATTGACACCATGATGGAAAACAAATGGTTGGGAAGTAAGACCGGACAAGGATTCTATAAAAAGAATGTTGGTGCAGATGGAAAAAGAGAAATCCTGTCTTTAGATTTAGATACTTTAGAATACAGAGCTAAGAAAAGAGCCTCTTTTGCTACTCTCGAAATGACAAAAACTATAGATAAAGTAGTTGATCGTTTTAAAGTATTAGTATCCGGAAAAGATAAAGCAGGAGAATTTTATCGTAAAAATTTATCTGCACTGTTCGCATATGTTTCTAATCGTATTCCTGAAATTACAGACGATTTATATAAGATCGATGATGCAATGAAAGCTGGTTTTGGATGGGAACATGGTCCTTTTCAGATCTGGGATGCTGTTGGAGTAGAAAAAGGAATCGAAATGATGCGTGCAGAAGGGTATGAACCTGCTGATTGGATAAATGATATGATCGCCTCAGGAAGTACTTCTTTTTATACTGTAAATAACGGAGCTACATTTTTCTACGATATTCCTAAAAAAGAACAAGTAAAAGTACCAGGGCAAGATGCATTTATTATTCTGGATAATATTCGTAAATCTTCAGAAGTATTTAAAAATAGCGGAGTCGTAGTAGAAGATCTTGGTGATGGAATTCTAAATCTAGAATTCCAGAGTAAGATGAACACTATTGGTGGTGATGTTTTAGCCGGATTAAACAAAGCTATCGATATTGCTGAAAAAGATTTTCAGGGATTAGTTGTTGGTAATCAAGCAGCAAACTTCTCTGTAGGTGCAAATATCGGAATGATATTTATGATGGCTGTTGAGCAAGAATATGACGAGCTTAATATGGCAATTAAATATTTCCAGGATTCTATGATGCGTATGCGTTATTCTGCAATCCCAACAATTGCTGCTCCTCATGGTATGGCACTTGGTGGTGGATGTGAACTTTCTATGCATGCCGATAAAGTAATTGCTGCCGCAGAAACATATATAGGACTTGTAGAATTTGGTGTTGGTGTTATCCCCGGTGGTGGTGGATCCAAAGAAATGGCATTAAGAGCCTCTGATACTTTTAAGAAAAATGACGTAGAACTTAATGTACTACAAGAACATTTCCTAACTATAGGTATGGCCAAAGTATCAACTTCTGCTTATGAAGCATATGATACTAATATACTTCAAAAAGGAAAAGATATCGTTGTTGTTAATAAAGATCGCCAAATCGCTACAGCAAAAGCACATGCTAAATTGATGGCAGAACAAGGATACACACAATCACCTCTTCGAAAAGATATTAAGGTGCTAGGTAAACAAGCATTAGGTATGTTCTTAGTAGGGACCGACTCTATGGAAGCTAGTAAATATATTTCTGAACATGATCATAAAATAGCTAATAAACTAGGATATGTAATGGCTGGTGGAGATTTATCTGAACCAACATTGGTTACAGAACAATACTTATTAGATCTAGAACGTGAAGCTTTCTTGTCACTTTGTACAGAACGTAAAACTCTTGAACGTATCGAGCATATGCTTAAGAAAGGAAAACCTCTAAGAAACTAGAAAAAGAAAACAATGAAAACAGCATATATAGTAAAAGCATATAGAACAGCCGTAGGAAAAGCTCCTCGTGGGGTGTTCAGGTTTAAAAGAACAGATGAATTGGCAGCCGAAACCATAGCACATATGATGAAAGAGCTTCCTAACCTTGACAAAGCACGTATCGACGATGTAATCGTTGGTAATGCCATGCCCGAAGGGTCTCAAGGGTTAAATATGGCACGTTTAATCTCATTAATGGGATTAAATTCTGTTGATGTTCCCGGAGTAACAGTAAATAGGTTTTGTTCATCAGGAATAGAAACCATTGGTATTGCAACAGCCAAAATACAATCTGGAATGGCAGATTGTATTATTGCCGGTGGGGCAGAAAGCATGAGTGCAGTTCCTATGACGGGTTATAAAACAGAACTTAATTATGATTTAGCCAAATCAGGGCATGAAGATTATTATTGGGGAATGGGAAATACTGCAGAGGCAGTTGCTCACCAATTCAAAGTGTCTCGTGAAGATCAAGATGAATTTGCCTATAACTCACATGTGAAGGCCTTAAAAGCGCAAGCAGAAAAGCGTTTTCAGGATCAAATTGTTCCTATTAATGTCGAACAAATTTATGTCGATGAAAATGGAAAAAAGGCAACAAAATCATATACTGTATCTAAGGATGAAGGGCCTCGTGCCGGAACCAGTAAAGAAGTGTTAGGTAAACTTAGACCAGTATTCGAAGCTGGAGGAAGTGTAACTGCTGGTAATTCTTCGCAAATGAGTGATGGTGCCGCTTTTGTTATGGTAATGAGTGAAGAGATGGTTAAAGAACTAAACCTTGAGCCTATTGCAAGACTTGTTAATTATGCTGCTGCAGGTGTAGAACCAAGAATCATGGGTATTGGCCCGGTAAAAGCTATTCCGAAAGCTTTAAAACAAGCCGGATTAAAACAAGACGATATAGAACTTATAGAACTTAATGAAGCTTTTGCTTCTCAATCTCTTGCAGTAATGAGAGAATTAAGTCTCAATCAGGATATCGTAAATGTTAATGGAGGAGCAATTGCATTAGGACATCCATTAGGATGTACCGGAGCAAAACTTTCGGTTCAATTATTTGACGAAATGCGTAAACGTGATATGAAAGGTAAATACGGAATGGTAACCATGTGTGTAGGTACAGGACAAGGTGCTGCTGGTATTTATGAATTTTTAAATTAAAATTAGAATTGAGATTTAAGTGTTAAAAAATTACATCTTAATCAGCCTCAATACTAACGACTAAAACCTTACTAAAAAAATGAGTGATAAAACTATAAATAAAGATATTCTTAGAGGAGGACAATTCCTTGTTAAAGAAACTAAATGTGAAGATGTATTTACCCCAGAAGATTTTTCTGAGGAGCAAAGAATGATGCGTGATAGTGCTAGAGAGTTTGTAGACCGTGAGTTATGGGCTCATTGGGAGCGATTCGAAAGTAAAGACTATGCATATACAGAAGAATGCATGCGTAAGGCTGGTGAACTTGGACTTTTAGGAGTTTCTGTGCCTGAAGCATATGATGGTTTAGGAATGGGATTCGTATCTACGATGTTAGTTTGTGATTATATCTCTGGAGCTACTGGATCATTTAGTACTGCTTTTGGAGCTCATACTGGTATTGGTACCATGCCAATCACCTTGTATGGCAATGAAGAGCAAAAGAAAAAATATGTCCCTAAGCTTGCTACTGGTGAGTGGTTTGGAGCATACTGCTTAACAGAACCAGGTGCAGGATCAGATGCCAATTCTGGTAAAACAAAAGCTGTTCTTTCTGAGGATGGAAAACATTACTCGATTTCTGGTCAGAAAATGTGGATATCTAATGCTGGTTTCTGTAGTTTATTTATTGTTTTTGCTCGTATTGAAGATGATAAAAATATTACAGGGTTTATTGTAGAAAATGATCCATCCAATGGGATTTCTCTCGGCGATGAAGAAAAAAAGTTAGGTATTCATTCCTCTTCTACTCGCCAGGTATTCTTTAGCGAGACCAAAGTACCGGTAGAAAACATGTTATCAGAAAGAGGTAATGGGTTTAAAATCGCAATGAATGCACTAAATGTAGGACGTATTAAACTTGCTGCTGCCTGTCTTGATGCACAACGTCGTGTGATTGGTGAAGCTACCAAATATGCTAATGAGCGTATCCAGTTCAAAACACCTATTATGAACTTTGGTGCTATTAAAGCTAAAATTGCTGAAATGGCTACCAATACATATGCCGATGAATCTGCTAGTTACAGAGCTGCAAAAAATATCGAAGATAGAATTGCTATCCGTCAAGCGGAAGGAAACACACATCAGGAAGCAGAACTTAAAGGTGTCGAAGAATATGCAATTGAGTGCTCTATTCTTAAAGTTGCCGTTTCTGAAGATGTACAAAGTTGTACTGATGAAGGTGTACAGATTTTTGGAGGTATGGGATTCTCTGCAGATACCCCAATGGAGTCTGCATGGAGAGATGCTCGTATTTCAAGAATCTACGAAGGTACCAATGAAATTAATCGAATGCTTGCCGTAGGAATGTTAGTAAAGAAAGCAATGAAAGGTCATGTAGATCTTCTTGGCCCTGCAATGAAAGTTGCAGATGAACTTACAGGTATTCCATCTTTTGATACTCCGGATTATTCAGTATTGTTTTCTGAAGAAAAAGAAATCATAGCTAAGCTTAAGAAAGTATTTTTGATGGTTGCAGGAGCTGCAGTACAAAAATTTGGACCACAACTTGAGGATCATCAACAATTATTACTAGCTGCTTCAGATATTTTAATTGAAATTTACATGGCAGAATCTGCAATCTTACGTACCGAGAAAAATGCAAAACGTTTTGGTGAAGATGCTCAGGAAACTCAAATAGCAATGTCTCAATTATATTTATACAATGCCGTAGATATTATTATTAGAAAAGGAAAAGAAGGAATAGTTTCTTTTGCAGAAGGAGATGAACAACGAATGATGTTAATGGGACTTAAACGTTTTACTAAATATGCTAATCAGCCTAATGTAGTTGCTTTAAGAACTAAAATTGCTGATAAAATCGCCAAAGAAAATGGGTATTTTATTGGTTAATCAATAGAGTAAAAGAACACAAAACATTGTGATGTGTTTAATTTATCATAAGAAGCCGCCTTTTAAATAATTAGAAGGCGGTTTTTATATTTCCAAATTTAACCTTGTTTTTAATTCTAATTTTCCTTTCCCTGTTACCAAAATCTCTCTTGAATCTTTCTTCCTTCGTATCCAATCATTTTGTAACATCATAGTGAGAAAAGAGGCACCAAGTGCACCTGCCAAGTGATGTCTACGCTCACTCCAATCCAGACATGGATGAGCGAAAGATCGTTTTTGCAACATTATATCATCGATATCAATACCAACATTTTGAAACCAACTCTCTCCTGCAGATGTAACTTTATAAGTTCGTTCTACAATTTCTACCATGCCTTTATCAAGCAAGGCATCTGTGATTTTTACACCAATTTTTCCTGCCAAATGATCATAACAAGTTCTGGCATATGTTATACCATTAAGTTCTGGTTGTTTAGTCCTGGTATATTCATCGGTAATGGATACTAATCCTGCCATAGATTCAATAACTTGAGCTACTTCAGAGGTAGCATACCTATAATACCGATGTCTTCCTTGTTTTTCTACTAGTAATATATTAGCCTGAATTAATTTTTTTAAATGATTACTTGCTGATTGTGCAGAAATATTTGCGCATATCGACAGCTCAAGAGCTGTATATGCTCTACCATCTAACAAACACCATAGCATTACAGATCGAGATTTATCTCCTAATAAAGAGGCGATCTGAGCAAATTTATTTTCGAACTCTTCCATTAACTATTATCACAATATTATCCGATTTCAATACACAAAACTAATGTAATATCATTTGCGCCATGAATTTACTATAATATAATCGATATGATCATTTTCAATCCCATATTTTAGGCCTTTTTACTTCAAGTGTTCTTAAATAATCGAGCATTTGTCCCATATGTACTGCTTCATGAAACACAATTCTATTTAGATAATCACCAAGTTTTTTGCTCTGTCCTACTTCTGTTCTTTCTATCCTTATGTTTTCAAGATCTGTCTCTGTTAACCCCTCTATCATATCAAGAAAATTCTTTCTATAGCTCATTGCTATCTCAAGTTCAAACTCCAGCCCCACATACTTCATTCCTTGCCATGGTGAATGGTAATCTCCCAGGTTTCCTCTATTGTCAATTATCTTATGAAATAAATGCTCGGTTTCTAATACATGTCTAATCATTTCGATAATTGAGAACGCATTTTTATCTGGTTTCCAATCAAAATGTTCTTCTGGTATTCCTTTCCAAAGTTTAATACTTCGTCTTCTTGTCTCTGTACAGTTTAATAAAATAATTTCTATCGAATTCATTATGTGTATTTTTAATATATCCCTCTTTTCCAATTCTCTGAAATAACTTTGCCTTTTTCATAATCATCTACAACTAATATTAACTGATTATCATGATCACTATATTGTGTTATTATGTTTATATTATTTTTCTCCATTAAACGGCAAATTTTACCTAACTGTCCAGGTACTTCCTGGTTTAATTTTTGAATAAGTACTTTATTGATCGCAAACACTTCAACCCCATAAGATTCTAATGCTTTCTTTCCTTTTTCGGCATCATCTACCAAAAAATTAGCCATTCCAATATTGTTATGTACAAAAACACCTCCTCCTTCAAGGCTTACTCCCACGTTTCCTAAAATTTCTCCCATTTCTGCCAAAGCTCCAGGTTTATTATCTAATCTAATTGCTAAATTTCTCATATTTGATTTTACATTAATTTAATTTGAATATTTGCTATAATAGAGTTCGCGATAAAACAATTAGAATGTGCTAGATTATGCATCTGCTCTATATTTTTTGTTGAAGGATGATTTCCTTTAAAAATTACCTTAGGGTATAATGCAATCGTAGTAATTGCTTTTTTTCCTTTTATTTCTTTTAGTTCCCCTACAGGATGATCTTCATAGCTCTCTACAACATATTTTTTCTTTGAAGCGATAGAAAGAAAAAACAACATATGACAACTCGAAACAGATGCCAAAAATGCTTCTTCAGGATCCACCGCAGATGCATCAGACATTGGAGTGGGAACCACCTCTGGAGAAGAAGAAGCCAAAATCTCTGCTCCCCCATCAAAATACCAGATATGTGCCCTGCTATATTTTCCATCCATAAATGCTTCATGTTGATTTTTCTTCCAAAATACTCTCGCCGAATGTTTCATTTTACCTGTTCCTTTTTGTATTTCACAAAAGTAAAACAGCTTTATTTTTTTTATTTCATTCTAGAATGAAGTATGAAATTCTAGAATACATAGAGAAAGTATTGATCATCTCATCTCCATTTTAGATTCTGATTATACTCTTTATGGTGCTCCCAAAATTACTTTTAACAGGCTACAAACCCTTAAGGACTTCTTAATATGTATCGAAAGTAACAATTGTCAATCTTCGGCTACCACTTTATGGGGATATAATGTAATACGTTATAATTATAGTGGGATGGAAATAATTATTTTTCAGTTATAATAAGTTTTACATAGACAAAAAATGCATGGTTATTCATACAAAGTATTCCATATTTTTTCTTCCAAAACAATAATAACCGAGAGTTCCTTTTATTATTAGCACCGAAATTTTGTCTATACATCTTTCATTTTATTCTTTTATTATTTAGACAAAACAAAGGCAAAACCTAGTATTTTTATTTTAAAATGAAGTATGAAACTTCGTTGAATATTTACTAAAATCAAAACTCAATTTAATACACTTATTAATATCAAATGAACATAAAATATCTATTTCCAGTTATCCAGTAATCTACCATTAGAAATACAAATGATTATTACTTATTTATATACTACAACTAATTTTTAAATTTTGTTCACTACATTTATCATGATTATGTCACTAAATCTCATTATGAAAAGAATACTTCTATTATTCATTTTATTATTTATACTAAGCTGTAAAAAAAACCTTCCCAACTCTACTAAAGATGAATTGGCAATCGTAGATCAAAAAGATTTACGAAAACAGAAAGTTAAAGTTGATCACCAAATCAGAAAAGTAAAAAAAGCAGTAATTGTTCCTAAGCTAGATGGCAAGATGAATGATCCTATTTGGGAAGAAGCCATTTGGTATGGTTTTGACCAAAGATGGCTGGGAGCACCTTATACCTTTAATGATTTTTTTGGAAGATATAAAGTGGTTTGGACTCCAGAAGCTCTATATGTATTAGTAGAAATCAAAGATGATGTTTTATATGATCAAAATAAAGATCCTCTAAGTTTATGGTGGGATGATGACTGTGTAGAAATTTTTATTGATGCGGATAACTCTGGTGGTGATCATCAATATTCTAATAATGCATTCGCGTATCATGTAGCATTAGACGGAAATGTTGTTGATCTGGATGAACAAAAAAAACCATTACTATATAATAGTCATGTTAGCTCTAAACGAATTACTAATGGCGATGTATCGGTATGGGAGTTTGAGATCATTGTATATGACAACACTTATATAGAAGGAAAAGTTAATGATCCAATGATTTTAAAAAAGGATCAGAAATTAGGTTTTGCTATTGCTTATAATGATAATGATGGTAGTAAGGAAAGAGAAAATTTTATTGGTTCTGTTTTTATCCCAGGAGAAGAAAAAAACCTGGGGTGGATTAATGCTGATGTTTTTGGCACAATCATTTTAGAAGAATAATGTATTGAAATCAAAATTCTACATACTCCCGGTGATTATCATTTCGCAGTTTTTTTGTACTTCGTTATGGTTTGCTGGCAATGCTGTTATTGATGATCTCGCCTCTCAGTTTAATGTTGGTTTTAATATTTTAGGCTATCTTTTGTCTTTTGTACAATTTGGGTTTATCGTAGGAACACTAACATTTGCTTTATTAACATTAGCCGATCGGTTTTCTCCATCTCGAATATTTATGATTTGCGCTTTTTTAGGAGGGCTTAGTAATTTGTCATTGCTTATTCCTGATATCACGGTATTTAATTTACTTACAGCAAGATTTGGAACTGGCTTTTTTCTTGCCGGCATATACCCAATTGGTATGAAAATAGCCTCTGATTATTATAAAGACGGACTCGGTAAAGCACTTGGGTACCTTGTAGGTGCTTTGGTACTAGGGACAGCTTTTCCTCACCTAATAAACCAGTTTTCCTGGAGTAGCGATTATAAAGCTGTAATTATCAGCACATCTATCTTAGCATTTGTTGGAGGATCAGCAATGTGGTTTTTGGTTCCTGATGGTCCATACAGAAAACTTGTTTCTAAGCTTCAACTTGGGATCGTTACACAACTTTTTAGTATCCCTAGTTTTAGAAAAGCTGCTTTTGGATATTTTGGACATATGTGGGAGCTATATGCGTTTTGGGGATTTGTCCCTATTATTCTTAAAACCTATTCTCGTTTACAATCGACACAGCTTCAGGTGTCTTTTTGGTCTTTTATCATCATAGGTGTTGGTTTCATTTCCTGCATTCTGGGTGGTTTGATTTCTTTAAAAACCGGAAGTAGAAAAGTGGCATATAATTCACTATTAATTTCTGGAATATTTTGTCTTGCTTCTCCCCTACTTTTCCTATTACCGCCCGAATTATTTTTAATTGCTTTAAGTATTTGGGGAATGTTGGTTATTTCAGATTCTCCTCAATTCTCAACAATGGTAGCTGCTGCTGTACCGCCAGAATTAAGAGGTACTGCTCTCACAATCATAAATTGCATAGGGTTTGCAATTACTATAATTAGTATTCAGTTACTATCTTTTTTAACAGGAAAAATAGACAACACTATGCTTTACGTATTTTTAAGTATAGGACCAATTTTAGGCATATATACGTTAAGAAAATAAGTAATTAAATAGTTTGAAATATCATTTTTGATAAGAAATATTCTATTAAACAGTCTCTAGAGCCTCTTTAATTCTTGACATAGCTTTTGACATTTGTGCTTCGACAGTTTTTATAGAGATATCTAATTGTTCTGCCACTTCTTTGTACTTAAACCCCTGAATTTTATTTAATACAAATACTTCTTTACATTTTGGAGGAAGTTTTTCAATTTCTACCTGAACAAGGTGTATTTTCTTTTTGATAAAATCGTTGTCTTCTTCTACAAAAACATTAAGAGTATTTTTTTGTATTTGTTCTATATAACTTAACTCTTTTTTATTTTTATTATAGGTATCTATTAATTCATAATAACATGCTTTATATAGATAATTTTTGATAGAAGTGTTAATATTTAATTTTTTTTTATTCTTCCAAATTTTAAGCATTACGTTCTGAACGATGTCTTCTGCCTGCTGTTTATCCCTCGATAAACTATAGATATAGGAGCATAATTCGTTATAGTACATCTCATATAAATGCCTGTATACAAACTCATTACCTTTCTTAAGTTCCTCTATTTGGGTCTCGTTCTTTATAGCACTCTTTTTTTAACTCATTTTTAAACCCTATCCTAAAACAATTAACAAAAACTTTACATAAATAATAAAAAAAATAGTTTCAGAAGTAAGGGTTTTTTATTTTTTTCAAGTCTTAACTATAAATAAGCCAATAATTCGCATGAAAAAAAACAAAGATTTGGATATAAATCAAATACTAAAATACCTAAATAATGAGATGTCCGAACGAGAACTCATCGAGTTCAAAAAACTATTGAATGATGAAGAAAATTTAAATGAATTTAAAAAATACATTATCACTGATCATTACATCCAATTAGGTAAAAACGATTTTGATAATCAAAAAGCATCATCATTATTCCAAAAACAAATACAAAGTACAAAATCTCGTACTAAAATCCGCAAAAATAGAATCAATAATTATTTAAAATATGCTGCAGTTTTTGTAGGACTTATAATTAGTGCTACTTTATACTACAACAATACTTTTTTTGGCACCGATTCTACTTTAAATGAAGTAACATTACAACTAAGCGATGGCAGTCTTGAAACTATACAGGAGAATGAGTTATTTAAAGAGATTAAAAATAACGATGGTACTGTAGTAGGAGTTCAGGAAAAAGGTAAAATAGTATACCAAAACGAAAAAAATAACATTGCTGAGGCAAAACCAAGTATCAACACGTTAAAAGTACCTTACGGAAGAAAATTTCAATTAGAATTATCTGATGGAACTATAGTTCATGTTAATGCAGGTTCTACATTAAAATTCCCTGTGCGTTTTATTGCCGGACAAGTTCGTGAGGTAGAATTATCTGGTGAAGCCTATTTTGAAGTTGCCCGAAATGAAGAAGCTCCATTCATTGTATCTACTAATGGTATTAAAACTGAAGTTTTAGGAACAAAGTTTAATGTCTCTTCTTACACTGATGATCCTTTTTCTGAGGTTGTTCTGGTAGAAGGTAGTGTAGGTGTATTTAAAAATAAAGAACGATTTAATAAAGATACCGATCAAATACTTAAGCCAAATCAGAAGGCTAGTCTTTTAAAATCAGGTCAGAATTTAGATATTTCTACAGTAAAAACCGAAAATTATACTGCTTGGGTTGATGGAATATTACTGTTTAAAAATGAAAGTTTTGAGAATATCATTAAGAAACTGGAGAGATCGTATGACAAGAAAATAACAATTAATTACCCCAAAATAAAGAAAGAAAAATTCACAGGTCAGTTTGATGTAGAAAATATAGAAGATGTATTAAAAACGTTTAAGAGCAACACCTTCTTCAATTTTACTATCAAAGAAAATGAAATAATTATTAACCCCTAAAACAAAAAAAGTATGTTTCCAAAATGACTAATAAACAAAAAAAAATCGAGAAATGCTGCAACATCTCCCGATTTAGAGTAAGCGTAATTTAACAATGGTTCAATCATTAAATCATATTAAAAATATGAAAATAATTAGACAAAACCACACAAATGGTGTGGCAAAATTAATATTTAATTTGAAAATGAGGCTAACAATACTATTAATTATATTGTCTCTATTTAGAATAAACGCAAATACTTATTCTCAAAACACCAAGATTTCACTTGATGTGAAAAACTTTACAATTGAGAGAGTATTTGATTTAATACAACAAAAAACAGAATTTAAAGTGTTTTTTAAGGATGCTGAGGTAAATACCAAAAGAAAGGTATCTTTTAAGGTTTCTAACAAAAGAGTAGAATATATTTTAGATAGAATATTTAAGAACACCAATGTCTCTTATAAAATAGTAGATAAGCAAATTGTATTGGTAAAAAAACCCGTTAGTTCTAATATTCCAACAATCAAAAAACGACAATCTGCGCTGGTAAAACCACAGAAAGGTTTTGAAATCAGTGGACAGGTTGTTGACAAAAATGGTCTCCCCATTCCCGGGTCTACTGTATCTATACAAGGAACTACTCAAGGAGTAGTTACAGACTTTGATGGAAATTTTACGATGCGAGTTTCGGTATCAGATATCATTAAGATAGAAAACTTAGGTTACGAAACTCAAACCATTACAATCACAGATAAGAATAAAACAAAATTTCAATTTGTATTAAAAGAATCTGTAGAGTCACTAGACGAAGTCATAATAACAGATGGTTATAAAAAAGTAGATCGCCGTCTTTTTGCCGGTGTTGCTACAAAACTTAACTTGGAGGACATTAAAATTGATGGGGTTTCTGATGCATCAAGACTTCTAGAAGGTAGAGATGCTGGGGTAGTTGTAGATAATGTTTCTGGTTCATTTGGTGCATCTCCAAGAATTAGAATTAGAGGTAACACCTCTCTTACAGGTAACAATAACCCAATTTGGGTAGTTGATGGAGTAATTTTAGAAGATAATGTAGAATTAGCTCAACAGGATTTAGCTTCTGGTGATATCAATTCATTAATTGGTTCCTCTATCGCTGGATTAAACCCAGATGATATTAAAAGTTTTTCTATCCTAAAAGATGCTTCTGCAACTGCTTTATATGGTGCACGTGCAAAGAATGGAGTAATTGTAATCACAACCAAAAAGGGTAAAAGAGGGGCTTTAAGAGTAAACTATAGCAACAATTTCTCTTACCGTTTACGACCTCGATATACAAACTTTAATGTATTGAATTCTCAACAAGAATTATCTGTTTATGCAGAATTGGTAGAGAAAGGATTAGTTGATTTAACAACTGCTCAGTATGCTGAATCTTATGGAGTTTTAGGACAATATTTTAACGAAAGAAGAACGAATAACGTAGAAATAGGAGCTAATGGACAATTGGCTGATAGCTATTTTAACCGTTATCAAGTAGCCAATACAGATTGGTTTGAAACCCTTTTTAATGATTTATCATTGCAACAAAATCATTCTTTAAGTGTTTCTGGAGGAAGTGATGATGCCATCTACTATTTCTCTTTAAGTTATCTTAATGATCAGGGACAAACAATAGGAGATGAAGCTCAACGTTATACGGCAAGATTAAATACAAAATTTAACCTTTCCGAAAAATTCTCAATAAACACCTCATTAACAGGGAGTTTTAGAGATCAGATTGCTCCAGGTACAAATGATAGAAGATTAGATCCTTTAACAGGTGATTTTGAACGTGAATTCGAAATCAATCCTTACAGCTATTCTTTAACCAATAGTAGAAGTGTTACACCATACGATGAAAATGGTAATTTAGAATTTTTCAGAAAAAACTATGCACCATTTAATATCATCCATGAATTGAGTAATAACTATATTAACATTGATGTTACTGATATTGCTTTTCAAACAGATCTAAATTATAAATTAGGTAATAATTTAACTGCAAATTCTACATTCAACTATCGTAAAGCAATTACGCAACGAGAACATGTTATTGGTGATAAATCTAACCAAGCTGAAGCTTTTAGAGCAGATGAAGGCGTTCTGGCAAATGTAAATCCTTTCTTATATCAGGATAGAGATAACTTAACCAGACCTCGTTATTCAATATTACCAGAAGGTGGTATTAATATCTTTAATGAAGATGTTTTAGATTATTTATATTGGAGAAATTCTATTTCCTGGAACCCAAGCATTAATGATAATAACCAATTTGCTTTTCTTTTAGGGCAAGAAATAAAATCAACAAATAGAACCAGTAGAGAGTTCAATGGTATTGGTATTTCTTATGAGAATGGATATTTAGTCAATACAAACCCCGATGCTATTGATCAATTAATCGATAACGGAGATCAATATTTTGAGATTTCTAATTTTAGAGATCGTTTTACTGGTTTTTTCTTTAATGCAGGATACACTTTACACAACAAGTACACTCTTAATGGTACTTTAAGATATGATGGATCCAACCTACAAGGATCAAGTCCTAAAGCAAGATATCTTACAAATTATAATATTAGTGGAGCGTGGAACATTGATAGAGAAGATTTCTTTAAAGCAGAATGGGTAAATCTTTTAAAATTAAAAGCAACTTATGGATTGTCTGGAGGAAGAGGTCCTCTTACAAGTGCTACATTAGACTTAAGAGGTCGTGTACCATTACGTCCGCAAGATGTAGAAAGTACAATTCAAATCAATTCTTTAGAAAATACTAATTTAACTTTTGAAAAACTTAAAGAATTTAGTGCTGGATTAGAATTCTCTATGTTTAACAACCGAGTTGCAGGTGAACTGGGTTACTATAAACGTAATTCATTTGATCTTATCGGAACCATTAAAACAAGTGGTGTAGGTGGTGAAGCTTTTAAAACAGGTAATTATGCAGATTTAAAAGTTGATGGATATGAATTTGCTTTATCTACTGTTAATGTAAAGACAAGAAATTTTGAATGGTCAACCAATATTAATGTAGGTTACAATACAGAAGAAGTAGAAGAACTTCAATTTGATCCTAGATTAGTAGATTTAATATCTCCATCGGGAGCACCATACACTGGTCGTGAAATCTCTGCATTATACTCAGTTCGCTTTGCTGGACTAAATGAATTTGGTATCCCAACATTCTTTGATGCTGATAATAATAGAGTAACAAATATAGATCTTCAAAGCAGAGATGATATTGAAAAAATATTGAAGTATGAAGGTCCAACTCAACCAAGAGGAGCTGGTGGACTTAGTAACACCTTCACTTATGAAGGCTTTACTTTATCTACTAATATCTCATTCAAATTTGATTACAAGATACGTTTGAATAGTAATTTTGATGCCTCTTATACTGATTTTAATTCACTACCAGGTGAATTAACCAACAGATGGGCACTTCCTGGAGATGAAAATATTACTAACATTCCTGCTATTGTAGAAAATAGAACTTTAATCTCTGAACTTAATGCCTTTGTAAATGCAAATGGTATTGTAACAGGAGGCGATAACGCTTATGAATTATATAATAATAGTGATTTAAGAGTAGTCGATGGTACATATGCTCGTATGAGATCAATTGCACTAGGATATACTGTCCCTTCTGCATACGCAGAAAAGATAGGTTTTACTTCTGCAAGAATTCGTATACAAGGAGAGAATTTATTCTTACTATACTCTGACAAAGCGTTAAATGGTCAGGATCCTGAATTCTTTAATTCTGGAGGAGCTGCATTACCAGTACCAAAAACTGTATCGTTATCACTTAATGTTGGATTCTAAAAAGATTAATTATGAAGAATTATAAATTAACATCATATATACTACTCCTCCTTCTTGTAATGTTAAATTCAAGTTGTGAGAAATATTTGGACGAATCTCCAGATAATAGATTAGAATTAGACACTGTTGAAAAAGCAGCCAAAGTTGTTGCAGATGCCTATACACAAGCTAGTTATGTATTCACAGATATGTATACAGACTTAGCTGGTCCTGTAGGTAATCTTGATGCTAATGGTATTGCACAAACTGCAGGAGGAAACTCTATTGATTTGCAGGACACTCAAACCTATACTTGGGCTGATGTAACGGCAATATTTCAGGATTCACCAACTTTTTATTGGGATCGTAGTTATGCGGCAATCGCACAGACTAATGAAGTACTAGCTGTAATTGATGGTATGGAAGGTGATCAGAAGCAAAAAAATGCTGTAAAAGGAGAGGCTCTTCTCTCTAGAGCGTACCATCACTTTATGCTAGTTAACTTATTTGGTTTACATTACGATGAGAATGCATCCTCTAATTTAGGGGTTCCATATGTACTACAACCAGAAATAGAGTTCTTACCAAGCTACAAACGTAATACGGTTGCAGAAGTTTATAGTCTTGTGGAAAAAGATTTATTAGAGGGCTTAGCTCTTATTAATGATGATTTTTTCATAGGAACCAAAAAGTATCATTTTACTAAAAAAGCTGCTCAAGCCTTTGCTTCAAGATTTTACTTATGGAAAAAAGACTATGCAAATTGTAAAAAATATAGTGATCTGTTTCTAGATGGTTCTCCAGATTTCTTTCTGAAAGATTTTACCACACTAACTAGTGGTGGTTATGATGGGACTGCAGAAAATTATAGCGATCCATCGGACCCTAGTAACGTATTGGTTATATCTCAATTTTCTTTCTATGCAAGAAGAAGTACCGGATATAGATTAAATGCTGGTGATGTGAATAATCTATATCGCAACCTGTTCTCTGTTACCGATAACAGAACTATTATAGGTGGGTGGCGTTCAGGAGGAACAGATGCCAGATTTCAAGCACGATTAAGAGAATACTTTTTTAGAGAAAACTTATCTTCTAATTCTGGTCAAGCATATTATATCGCTCAAGTATTTAAAGGCGAAGAAGTATTGCTAAACAGAGCTGAAGCTAATCTTTTTCTTGGAGATCAAGCTGCTGCACTTGCAGATGTTAACGTTCTGGCAAACAAGAGATATAACGGTAATCAATTTAACAACACTACCGATATCATAAATTTTTATAGTCCTATTGATCCACAAACTAATCAACCAATTTTGCTTAGTGAAAGTGATGCAGTTAAGGAACTAATACTACACGAAAGAAAAAAAGAGTTTTGGGATCATGGTTTACGATGGTTTGATGTTAAGAGACATAATATCTCTATAACCCATGTATTACCTGTAAGTGAAGGAGGTCAAACTTTTACGCTAACAGAAAATGATTTGAGAAAAGCCATACAAATTCCTAATGATGCACTTTCATTCGGATTAACTCCTAACCCTAGATAAAATATTGATTATGAAAACACAAAATATAGTAGTACAAAGAATACTGTTTCTTATGCTTAGTGTAGCAGTATTATCTGGATGTGATAGAGAAGAAACATTACAACCGCAATCTATTTTTGAACAAAACGAAGTAGAATCGACTAATGAGCTTGATGTCTATTTAAAAAATGAATTTAGAGACCCGTATGGCTGTAATGTTATATACAAATTTGTTGATCGATATATAGATCCTTCTAAATCAGCTGTGCCACCTCGTTTAGATGTAGTAAAGCCTATTGCCGAACTTATCAAACAAGCTTGGATAGAACCATATAATAAAGCTTCGGATCAAGGAGAAGAGTTTTTAAGAACATATTTCCCTGCAGAAATCGTTTTATTAGGTTCTCCTCTATATAATGGTGATGGTACTATTACTTTGGGAATTGCAGATGCTGGGGTTAGAGTAACTCTTACCCAAGCAAATGATTATGCTCCTGGTAATAAAGACTGGATTGTTCAAACATTTAGAACCTTACATCATGAGTTCGCTCATATTGTAGATCAAAATTTTAATTTTGATGTAGAAGCTTTCTACGATATATCGAATGAAGATTACACAACACCAGGAACGTGGACACAAGAAACTCAAAATAGTGCTATTGCAAGAGGGATGGTTACTCCTTATGCTACTTCTGCCGTTGGAGAAGATTTTGCAGAAACCATATCCTATATCGTTACAACCGATCCAGCTGTATTTCAAGCTACTTACCTTACCGCAGAAGATTGCACAGGTCAAGGTCAGGATTGTATAGATAGAAATGCAGGTAGAGTACGTATTCAACAAAAATATGATGCTGTTGTAAAGTATATGAAAGAAGATGTTGGAATTGATCTTTTAGTATTAAGAGATGAGTTTTTAAGCAGTATTAACTAATCAAATTTAGAACAACATGTTAAAAAATATAAAAATATATGCATTACTTATTATCACTTTAGGTTTTATGGCCTGTAGCAATGATAATGAAGTAGAACCATTGTTTGATCAAGATATTGATACTCGTGTTAATGCACAATTAGAAAGTTATAAGAAAATATTAATAGCACCTGAATTTGGATGGAAAGCAGATTATTTCCCTGGAGAAAGTGAAGCTTTATTTAGAGTTCATTTAAAATTCAATGCTGATAATACAGTTGAAACAACTTCTGATTATAAAAATGGTACAAATGATTTACCATCTACTTATCGTGTAGGAGTTAATCAGTTGCCAGAATTGGTATTAGAGAACTATTCAACACTACATAGTTTGTTTGAGACTCAACAATTTGCATTAGGAGCAGAATTCGAATTTATTTTTGAAGAGATTACTAGTGAAAAAGTGGTGCTTAAAAGTAAAACAGATCAGGGAGATAAATCAATCATTACTTTAACACCTGCAACAGCACTAGATAAAGATCAGATCATAGTGCTTCAAGGTTTAGAAGAACGTATAAAAGATGGACATCTTACAACTGATTTCTTTAGAGAATTAACTATTACTAATACTGCTGCACAAGAAGTGTTTTCTTCTAATTTCAGTTTTAATGACAATACAAGAAGAGCAACGTTTAGTGGAGCAGACAATAGTAATAATATCCTATCTTTTGATTTACCATTAAAAATTACAGAAACAGGATTTGATTTTATAACTCCTTTTTCTTTTAATGGAACCGATTTTCAATCATTCACATACGAGGTAGCAACTAATACATTTAAATCAACTGTAGGAGATCTTATTGCTGTAATTAGTGCTTCGATTGAACCTGGATATATTAGTGATGATATTTTAAAGATACAGGATGGTACGCGTTCAATATTTGGATATCGACCTACTTATGGTGATGCTCAATTTATGTCTCAAGAGTTTCTTGATATTTTCACTACTATAAATACTAACCTTGCCCCTAATGGGTTAACGATGAGTATTTATTTTTTCATATTGGATTTCTCGACCCCTACGCCTACAGCAACTATGACATTTAGAGCATCAGATGGAACCACTGACTTTGCCGGAAATTATAATTTCAATGTATCTGTAGTAGATAAAAAAATGTTTTTAACTCTAGTAGGTGCAACAGATGCTAATGGTGGTTTCTTTCAACCCCGTATTCAACCATTATTAGATTACTGGACATCTCCTAACGGTTTATTATATACCGAAAGAGGAAATTTTAGAACATTTAGCAATGCATTTACTAACCAATCAGGAAGTTTCTTTAGTATAGACAACCCGATTAGTTCTTATGTGATTTGGTTTCAATAATTAGCCCACAAAATTTTAGATTTCTCGTGTATGGGATCTAATCTTATCAACAATATACACAATTGACTATTGTTCCCTCAATAGCCTTTCTAACTCAACTTTCGAAAACCCGGAGCTTTATGCTCTGGGTTTTTTGATTAAACTCATTTTTCTTTTTTCTAAAAAACAAGTATCAACATCATTTCTACATTAACATTTACTTAAGAATAACGTCAATATTTCAATGTATTTTAGAAAATAAAAACAATGAAGCACACAATTGTTCTTTTAGTAATACTCACTACAATACCTGCCTTCTCACAAACCGATACTGAAGTATATCTTTTTGATATCATCAAAAAAGAAAAAACAATCATACTTAACAATCAAAGAAATATATCTAACAACAAAGGGTATGATAACCAACCTTCCATTTTTAATGATACCATGGTTTTGTTTTCTTCTACCCGTAATAAACAAACAGATATAGCCGTATATAATAGCAAAAACGCTAAAATAGATTGGGTTACAGAAACCAAAAACGGAAGTGAATATTCTCCTACCAAAATCCCTAGCAAAAATCAAGTTTCTTCTATTCGCCTGGATCAAGATGGCAAACAACTCCTTTATCGTTATGATTACAAAACCGGGGAGTCCAAAGTTTTATTAGAAGGGCTTAAGGTTGGGTATCATACCTGGTTTAATAATGATATGCTCGTTTCATCTGTACTTGAAGATAATGCATTGTCATTGGTAGTATCTAATATAAAAAAAGGAACTAATCATACTCTTCAAAAAAAAGTAGGAAGATCGTTGCATAAAATACCAAATTCAAATCTGATTAGCTATATCAGTAAAGAAAATAAAGATTGGGAAATTAAATCAATTGATCCTATAACAGGAATCACCGAAAAAATCATAAATACAGTACCCAAATCCGAAGATATGTGCTGGTTACCAGATGGTACCATCTTGATGGGGAAAGGGAATACAGTTTTTAAGTTTAATCCAAAAACAGATTCTGGCTGGAACACCTTTTATACTTTTATGGATAAAGAAATTGGTCATATTTCCAGAATAGCAACAAATACTTCAGGAAGTATGCTTGCTGTGGTATCAGATATTTCTCCCGAGCATATTGTTCAAAAACAATTAGACGCCTACAATGCCAAAGATATCGATGCCTTTTTAGCTACATATAATGATGATGTATTAATTTATGATTATCCAGATACAGTACGCTACAAAGGTAAAGAAGCCATGCGTCCTTATTATGATAAAAAATTTAAAACTGAACCCAATTTATTTTGTGAAATCAAACATCGTATTGTACTTGGTAATAAAGTAATTGATGAAGAATATGTTACTTATAGTGATCGGATTGTAAAAGTGATCTCTATATATGAAGTAAAAAATGGAAAGATTGCTAAGGTAACTTTTATCAGACCTCAACCTGATAATGATATCGAAAAGAATTCTGAAAACATTATTAATAAACAACTCGATGCTTATAATGGGAGAGATATCGACGCTTTTGTTGCTACCTATTCCAAAGATATAAAAGTGTATAATTTTCCATACAAATTTTTATACGAAGGTCATGAAAAAATCAAAGAAGGATATACCAATTTCTTTAAAACCACACCTGATCTCAATTGTAAAATAAAAAACAGAATTCTAATGGGTAATGTAGTTATTGATGAAGAGTTTCTAACCATCAATAAACAATATTATAGTGCTGTAGCGATTTATGAGGTAAATAATGAGAAAATAACTAAGGTTGTTTTTATTCAGTAATACAAATAATTACACAAACTAAATGATGAAAAAAATAGTAATCCTAATAATTCTATTTATAATTATTAATCCAGCTATTAGTATAGCTCAAACAATAGTAATAGAAAACATTAATATAATTGATGTTGAAACCGGGAAAATCAAAAAACAACAAAATATAGCAATAGAGGGTAAAAATATAACATCTATTTCTTCTAAAAAAATCACTCCAAAAGAAAATACCGAAGTTATTAATGGTGCTGATAAATTTATCATTCCTGGTATGATTGACTCTCATATACATTTTTTCCAAACAGGAAGTTTATATACTCGCCCCGACGCTATAGATTTAAAGCACATAATGCCTTATGAAGATGAAATAGAATTTGCAAAAAAAATAGTTCCCGATAACTTTAAAAGATATTTAAGATTAGGTATTACTTCTGTTATGGATGTTGGCGGGCCATTCTCTAATTTCATAATCAGAGACAGCGTATCCCAAAATAATATTTCTCCAAATGTTTATGTTACCGGCCCTCTCTTTTCTCCCTACCAACCTAAAGCCTTTTCCGAACTTGAGGATATTCCTATAGAAAAAATCACTACCAAAGAACAAGCTACTATTCTTTTTAATAAAATGCTTCCGTATAAGCCCGATTTCATTAAGATTTGGTATATCGCTACAAAAGACATCCCAGCAGAAAAAACATATCCTATTGTGGAGCATATTGCCCAATTAACACATAAAAACAATCTAAAACTTACAGTACATGCCACTCAGTTAAATACAGCAAAATTAGCAGTAAAAGCAGGTGCAGACATATTGGTTCATAGTGTGACAGATACTTTAATAGATAACGAGTTTATCGAATTGCTAAAAAAGAATAATGTTACATATATTCCTACATTAATAGTATCTAAAAATTATGGAAAATCTTTTTTAGGTAAGCCTGACAACCATTATCAAGATCTTGCCTTTGCAAATCCCACTGTATATCGTTCATTAACAGATGTAAAAAAAATCTCTGATGAAGATATTCCTAAAGGGCTTAAGAATCTGAGAAATAATGAAAAAACATATCTGGAACGATCTGCAGCCAAAGATAAAATCATGTTTCAGAATCTGAAAAAATTATCAGAAAATGGTATAAATGTAGCTACAGGTACTGATGCAGGAAATATAGGAACCATTCACGCTTCCTCTTACATTCAAGAAATCGAAGCCATGAAGAAATCCGGTATTAGTAATTTGGATATTTTAAGAGCTTCTACTATAAATGCAGCAAAAGGCTTTGGTTTAGATAATCAGATCGGTTCTATTTCGGAAGGGAAATTAGCTGATTTAGTTATTCTTAAAAATAACCCATTAGAAAATCTTCAAAACCTAAATTCAATCAAAGAAGTAATTAAAGGTGGTAAAATAGTAGGAGTTTCGGATTTAATCAAAGAAACACCTGAACAGGTTGTACAACGGCAAGTAAACGCATACAACGCAAGAGATATAGATGCGTTTATGGATACCTATTCAGAAGATATTAAAATTTATAATTTTCCGGAAGAAATCTCTATAGATGGGAAAGAAAAAATGAGAGAAAGTTTTAAGGCTATGTTTGAAAGAGTACCAAATCTGTATTGCGAAATTAAAAATCGTATTGTATTAGGCAATAAAGTTGTGGATCGTGAATATGTTAGGTTTGGAGAAAAATATTCAAGCGTAATAGCAATTTATGAAATAATTGATTGTAAAATTTCTAAGGTAACATTTTTAAGATAACCCATATGCTCTTATAAATTTGTTAAGAGATCATTATTACTTGACTCTTTTCTTTACATTAGGCGATCAAATTCACACAAATGAAAACATTTTTTACCTCAGCCCTACTTCTATTATCTACCGTTTTAATCGCACAAACAGATCAACGTATTTATGATATCATCAATGCAGTCTCTGCAGATAGAATTGAAACCGATGTCAAAAAATTAGCGAACTTCGGAACTCGTAATACATTTAGTGATACTATTTCTCAAACACGAGGTATTGGAGCAGCCCGAAGGTGGATCAAAACAGAGTTTGAAAAAATCTCTACAGATTGTAAGAACTGTTTAGATGTATTTTATCAAAAAGATTTTGTAACCAAAGATATGGGATCCAGAGTTCCTCATGATGCCTGGGTGGTAAATGTAGTAGCCATACAAAAAGGAACAAAATACCCTAACCGCTATATTATTATGAGTGGTGATATCGATTCTCGAGCTAGTGATACTATGGATTTTACTACCGATGCTCCTGGTGCAAATGATAATGCTAGCGGAATGGCAGGAACCATTGAAGCTGCACGAGTATTATCAAAACATACTTTTGAAAATAGTATTATTTATGTTGGATTATCTGGAGAAGAACAAGGCCTCTTTGGCGGTGGTGGACTAGCAAAATACGCTAAAGACAAAGGCTGGGATATTATAGGAATCCTTAATAATGATATGATCGGAAACATTAAAGGAGTAGATGGAATTATCGATAATAGAACTTTTAGAATATTTTCTGAACCTACCAATCTTACCGATAACGAAAAAACTGTAAGACGTAGACGTTTTTATGGAGGAGAAGTTGACGGGATTTCGCGCCAATTGGCCCGATATGTGCATAAAAATGTAAAAACATATATGCCAGAGATGAATCCAATGATGATTTATCGATTAGATCGTTTTGGGCGCGGTGGGCATCACAGACCTTTTAATGATTTAGGCTATGCCGGAATTCGAATTATGGAAGCACATGAAAACTATACGCAGCAACATCAAAATATTCGTGAAGAAAATGGGATCAAATACGGAGATGTTGTAGAACATGTTAATTTTAATTATGCTGCAAAACTCACTGCTGTTAATGCCATAAATTTAGCCAGTATTGCATGGGCTCCTCCTGCCCCATCTGAAGTAAAAATAGGCGGAATTGTAGAGCCTTCAGTAAAATTTAAATGGAAAAAAGCCAATGACCCAAATATTAAAGGTTACAAAATATACTGGCGAGATACCACTTCTCCTACCTGGGATCATAGCCGTTTTGTAGGAAATGTAGACAACTTTATTCTAGATGGCATTGTTATTGACAATTTCTTCTTCGGAATAGCCGCTGTCGGCAAAAATGGTCATGAGAGTCCTGTTGTGTTTCCTTCAGAAACTTTTAGATAAATTATAAAAAGAGTCTGCTAATAATTTCGAAACTAATACAAAATTGATTATTATGCGAATTCTACAGACCTAACAGTTAGACATTAAGTATAATTATCGAGAAATAAACATACCATAGATGAACACATTCTATACAATAGCATTCAGTATTTTAAGTTTTACCTTATTATCTGCACAAGAATCACAATTTACAAGACAAGATTCATTGCGAGGATCGATAACTCCAGAAAGAGCATGGTGGGATTTAACCTATTACCATCTTGATATTGCTGTAGACCCTGATCAAAAAACTATTTCAGGAAAAAATACAATTCATTACAAAGTGTTGAAAGAGCATAACATAATGCAAATCGACCTGCAACCTCCTTTAAAAATAGAAAAAGTACTTCAGGATAATAAGGAACTAAAAGTAACATCAGAAGGTAATGCTCATTTTATAACACTATCAACAGCACAAAAAGAAAATAGTAAAAATGTAATAGAAGTGTACTATAGTGGTAAACCTCGTGAAGCTGTTCGTGCCCCATGGGATGGTGGTATTTCCTGGAAAAAAGATCAGAATGGAAAACATTTTGTAGCTTCTTCATGCCAAGGGTTAGGAGCTAGCGTTTGGTGGCCTAACAAAGATCATATGTATGATGAAGTAGATAGTTTACTTATTAGTGTTAATGTACCATCTACTCTTATGAATGTATCTAATGGTCGATTACGCAAAACAGAAGAACATGATAATAATACCAAAACATTTCATTGGTTTGTAAGTAACCCAATCAATAATTATGGAGTAAATATCAATATCGGTGATTATGTTCATTTTGGAGAACAATATGAAGGTGAGAAAGGAAAACTGGATATGGATTATTATGTATTAAAAGATAATCTGGAAAAAGCGAAAAAACAATTTAAAGATGCTCCAAAGATGATGAAAGCTTTTGAGCATTGGTTTGGCCCCTATCCTTTTTATGAAGATAGTTTTAAACTGGTTGAAGTACCTTATCTTGGGATGGAGCATCAAAGCTCTGTCACTTATGGAAACAAATATATAAATGGATATCTTGGTAATGACCTTTCTGGGTCAGGGTGGGGATTGAAATTTGATTTTATTATTATTCATGAATCTGGTCACGAATGGTTTGCTAATAATATCACCTATAAAGATGCGGCAGATATGTGGATTCATGAAGGTTTTACTGCATATTCTGAAAGTCTTTTTCTTGATTATCATTATGGAAAAAAGGCCGCTGCAGAATATGTAATAGGTACCAGAAAAAAAATCCAGAATGATTCTCCAATTATAGGTACATATAATGTAAATAATGAAGGATCAGGTGATATGTACCTTAAGGGATCAAATATGTTACACACACTACGTCAACTTATAGAAGATGATGAAAAATGGAGATCCATCCTTAGAGGGCTTAATTCTACATTTTATCATAAAACAGTGACAACAAAGCAGATCGAAGATTATATTAGCAAAGAAACCAACATCGATTTAACTCAGTTTTTTGATCAATATCTAAGAACCATAAAAGTACCTGTTCTCGAATATAATTTTAAAGACGGTAAATTAAAATATCGTTATAACAATATCGTAGATCAATTTGATATGCCTGTACGTCTCTTTATAGATGGTAATCCAGAATGGGTACAACCAAATGCCAATTGGCAGACAAAAGATTTTAAAGGAAATAAACTTACTGTAGATCCCAATTTTTATGTAAATGTAAAAGAACTATAGTATTCTAAAATGGCATCTTATCTTATTCCATTTACTGCTGCTTTTATATTAGGAGTGTCCAAATCAGGACTTAAAGGAATGGGAATTGTGGTCGTAACCCTAATGGCATTGGCACATGGTGCAAAAGCATCTACAGGAATACTATTACCTCTTTTAATTTTTGCAGATGTTTTGGCTGTACTCTATTATAACCGACATGCCCGTTGGAAATATCTCTTTCAATTTCTCCCATGGATGATAGGTGGAGTTCTAATAGCTGTTTTTGTAGGAAAAGATCTTCCTGAATATATATTTAAGAAA
Source organism: Aquimarina sp. Aq78 (assembly GCF_900299525.1). Classification (GTDB taxonomy): domain Bacteria; phylum Bacteroidota; class Bacteroidia; order Flavobacteriales; family Flavobacteriaceae; genus Aquimarina. The sequence continues at coordinate 143,417 of NZ_OMKA01000003.1, forward strand.
GGAATGGCCGTGATTATCATTATCAGTGTTATCATCATGTTTTTTTGGGAACGGTACGATAAAAAAAACATTCCTAATAAGCTTTGGTTTATTGGCACTACCGGGTTTGCTGCTGGTTTCACCACAATGATAGGAAACCTGGCAGGAGCATTTACTAATATTTTTTTCATGGCAACCCGAATACCAAAAAATGAGTTTATTGGTACCGCTGCCTGGCTCTTTTTTATAATTAATTTGTTTAAACTTCCATTTCATATTTTTAGCTGGGATACTATAAATATGAAGACATTAATTGTGGATTTATATTTGATTCCAGGAGTCATATTGGGATTTATCATCGGGCTTAAGGTCGTAAAGCGATTTAAAGATCACCAATACCGAAAGTTTATTTTAATCATGACTGCAATTGGGGGGCTTGTTATTTTATTTAAGTAATCGCTAATACTATCTAACAATTACAGAATACACTTGCTTTTAAATACTTATATCTAAAATAATCTTAAAAACAAGTGCCATATTTAGTAGATGAATAACGATGTAGTTAAACTTTTAGTTAATTAATAGCATTCTAAAAAAATAATGCAGCTAATTTGATAAATTTAGATATTAATCAAATTAAATATATATCATGAAAAAAAAGCAGTTAAAAAAACTCAAACTTAACAAAAACACAATTTCTAAGTTTAGTGCTCAAAAAATTAAAGGAGGTACTGGTACAGGAGATTGTGATTCTAGTATTGCTCCAAATTGCAACTTTGCTTGTGCAACAGGAACATGTATTTCACATAGAAACGATTGTTAAGTAGATAGGTTATTTCTAAAAATTATAAAACTGCCAAAGATTTAAACCTTTGGCAGTTTTTATATGGTACTTAATTAAATAATTGCTAGTAATTTCAAATGTACATGAGAGTATAATTCTTTTTGAATACATTAGGCCCAAAAAAGAATCTTAAATAATGAAAATTACCTCTTTACCAAAATTACAAACCGAAAGATTACTTCTAAGACAATTAAAAGAAAATGACAATCAGGTAATTCTCTTCTTACGATCTGATGAAGGTGTTAACACATTTGTAAAAAGACCAAAAACAAATACAATAGAAGATGCTAACAATTTCATTGACAAAATCAATAAAGGTATTGATGAGCAAAACTGGTTATTTTGGGGAATTACAATAAAAGATAATCCAGAACTCATTGGTACTATTTGCTTATGGAATTTCTCTGAAGACAAAAAAATAGCAGAAGTAGGCTATGATTTACATCCGAAGTTTCATAAACAAGGGATTATGAATGAAGCACTGGTAGGTATCCTAGATTATGGGTTTAAAACTTTAGAGCTAGATACTATAGAAGCTTTTACACATAAAAATAATGAACCTTCAAAAAAGTTATTGATTAAAAATAACTTTAATCATATTGAACATAGAGAGGATAGTGATAACCTAGACAATTTTATCTTTTCTATTTCCAGAAATAAATGACCTAAAAATCATCTCTTCAAGAAAGATTTTTTAGTATCAATCAGAGCCTGTCAATTTCATATCATACTTGGTGATCAAATAATTTTAACAGGCTCTGGTTAATAAATTTAGTTAACATCTGTTCTTTAAACAGATAGAGTTATTCTTTATAAAATATTTTAGAGATACTTCCTTCTTCAGATCGAGAATGTAATTTAATAATATAAGCTCCCTTAGATAAATTAGATACATCTATACTGTTCCCGTTTCGATTTTTATATTCGCCTACTTTTTTACCATATATATCGAATATCGTTATCATATATTCCTGATCAGAAGCAGAGCTACTTATCTGTAATTGATCTTTTGCGGGGCTAGGGAATATTTTTATTCCCTGTAATTCTTTATTAATTTCATTAGGTAACAATGGAGATTTTATTCCATTCTGGCAATACGTTGCATTTTGATATGGTGTAATCGCAGCAGTCTTATATACAGGAGCATTGCTATAATATTCATTTATTTTTTTAGCTAACCACTGGTCATCATCTCCATTAGTACCGATAGAACCTATTCCGGTAGTAGATCCTCCACCCCATAAAATAGTGAAAACATTCATATTTGCTAGTTTTTGTAGATTAGACGTTCCCCAATCATAACCATTATCATTAGCCAAATGTCCTCCTATAGTATTAGCTTCATAATGCGGAAGTGCTAATGTTATATTTTTCAGCTCAGGGTGAATCTTACTAAGGTCTGTCCCTATTCTACTATCTCCAAGAAAATAAGGAGCAGATGCAGAGGAGTGATTAGCAATATCAAAATTGACAATATTTTCATCTGTAGTAGGCATATGTCCTCCAGGAATTTGCCATAACATGATAGGTACATTACCTATTCGTTTTGCAATTTCTTTACAAAAGGTCAGGTACATATCCCAATGTTTAGCTGTCCATGCGTAATTTTGTATCGCGGCTGGTCCAAAACAGTCTCTTTCGTATCGGTCAAAAGCTATAAAATCTGGTTTCCACTCTCCTGTATATAACTCAAGACTATTCATAAAATCGGCCACTTCTATAGCTTCGCTCACAGGGTCATTAAACTCTCCTGCTTTTTCAAACACCCAACGGGCAGAACCAGCGGCCCATACATTTTGCTGATACCCAAATGGAATTTTACATTCTCCCACATGATGAATCAAAAAATTAACCGACTGCAAATAACCTTTCAGATTATCAGAAAAAGAAGGAAGTCCTGTAATACTTAAATTCTCATCTTCAAAAGCTCTTTTGATATCTTGATTAACCTCGACTCGCATGGTTCTGATATTATGATCATTTCCAAAAACGACATCTTGTTGAATAGCACCTATCAGATCGGGGCTAATTACAAAAGCTCCGGGATTAGGGTGATCAGTGTCTTCATAACTTAAAATAACTTTAATTTCCTGAATCAAATTTCTATAATGAAAATATAAATTTTGATTTTCGCTCAGATCTTTAATAGCTTCTAGTGATCCACCACCACTAGCATTAGCAGTATAATGCACCATTACAGGAAGTATTTTTCTTCCGCCTTGACTAGCTTCTAATCTTCGTGCCTGTTCGATAGTGTTTTTTGTAGGAGTCATATCAGGAATCTTACCTCTATCCCCTGCTCCGTCTAATCCAGAATATTTAAAAAGAGCGTTTAAAGGTGAGTTCTTAAAATTATCATCAAAAGCAGCAGCAGCATTGGTTATGGTTCCATGAGATAAATATCTAGGAAAACCTTTGACTGTAAATTCATGAACAGAAGAAGCTGTAAAAGAAACAGCCAGAGTATTGCTATTTCCTATCGCTACTGTAAGATTAGCAGTGTATTGAGGAGTATAAATAAGATTATTAGCATTATCGGTATAGGCAGATATTGTAACAGTATAATTTCCTTCGAGAACTTGTGGTATACTAGTACTGCCATTAGTAATCTGTGTATTTTTATCTGCACCGTTTATATCACTATTCTTAAGAGCAATTGGTGTAGAAACTCCACTGGGAAGTCCGGTTACATTAACAGTTACATTTTCTGTACGAATAGTAGATCTTGTATATCCTATAGCAATATTAGTATTTGTTTCAGAAGGTATGAATGATAAAGGCGATGATTCTTCGTATGCACTTGTATATTGAGTAGTACCTACGACAAAACTATTTGCCCATATCTGGTATGGCTGGTCAATTCTTAGCGAAGAGGTAGCAGATGTTGTAATTGTTTCTGTAGATAGAGTATTAGAACTTGTATTTTTATAGTTAACTATTACAGCATTAGCATCATTTCCAGTTACTGTGGTGGTCACATCTGTAAATAATGAAGGTGTTCCATTTTCTGTATAAAATCGCATAGAATCAGCGAGATCACTATATGATGATGTTACCGTTCTAAGGTCAACTCTAAGTTTAAAACTTTCATTAGGAGATAAAACATGATCAACCCAAGATGCTTCGGGAAGTCCGATATTTAAAGTATTAATAAATCGATCTCCATCTTGTAGATGGGTCATCGTTACAGTTGGATATGAAATACTTCCATTAGGTGTAAAATTAACAAGGCTTGGAGTAACATCAGATAAAAATTGAAGTTTAGCATTTCTAGCATTAATACCACTGTTTCCTGTATTTTTCACTTCTATATCAAGATAAACATCTCCCCAGGATTGAGGTGAAAAATCCATTTTTAATTGATAAGTTGCTGTGGGATTACTATAATTCCGAATAAAGGTTTGGGAATAGATACAAAAATTAAATAGTAAGCATACGACGAATAAGAGTTTGTGTTTCATTGTTTACGTTTTAAATACGTTGGGTTAATATATATTGAGATTCTTTAAAAGATATAAATAAGAGAAACGTATAAAAAACAAATTAGCTGAATGACTATAATTTGTAGATTTTCAGAGTGTTTTTTTAAACAAGAAGCAAATTATGAATTCAAAAAGAAAATAATTTTTAGTACATTAGATAGCATAAGGTGTGATTAACAATGCATAAAAACTCAAGAAAGATGATCGTTATGATAATAGGTAGTATGGTAGTAATTAGTATCGTTACCCTTGTCTACCTTTTGAGTAAAGTTAAGCCAAGTACTAATTGCATTCTTTATGAAAACTATATTTTAATAAAAGAATCACCTTATTCTGATGAGTTGAGTGATTATGAAATTATAAGAGAAGAACAAGGACTTAGGTTTAAAACCAGAAAAGGCTACTCCTTATTTATCATAAAGGTAGATTCTACAGAAAATCAGGACGTAAAATTAATAGGGCTTGCCAGTTATGGCGCAAGAAATGTTGAATTTAATCGGTATATCTGTAATTTGGTTGATCAAATAAATAGCAAAAAAAATATCGATTAAGCATATACTTCGTAACTAGAGTTAATAGATTTTAATTGGATCATCCCTACACCGCCCATTTTCGCAATTTTATCTTCAAATAAAAGTACACATACGGTATATGTACCTTTCGTCCCCTATTATTCTTCATTTCCCAGATGATAGCATATACATTTGTCTTGTAAAAAAAATCATTAATTAAAATTGAAAAACTATATGAAGCTTTTAAAAATCTCATTATTAACACTCTTTTTGACTGTTAATTTTACATCTCTGAATGCGCAATCAAAGACAATATCATATACCCTAAAAAAAGGGCACGTATTTGATATCATTTTTATAAATACCAAACCCGACACTAAACAAAAACTACAGCACTACTTTAAAACTGCATTTCCTGTAGCCGAAAAAATGGGATATCATAGATTACCTGGCGTTGCTATAAAAGGAAGTCCGACTCAAGGCAATTATCATCCCGAAAGTATGATTTTTGGATATTGGGATACCCTTAATGGGCGAGAGAAATTCTTACAGGATATTCAAAAAACAATGCCAGGTTTTCATGAAGAGAGAAGAAATATCTGGTCTACATTTGGTCTTACTTATTACGAATTAAAACAAGATCTTTCTTTTAGTATTAATCCTGAGAAATTTAATATGGTTACTGCGTATTGGCATAAAGACAAGTCGTCTTTTCAAAAATTTAAACAAAGATGGATACAAAAAATGAAAAAAGCAGGCGGTCAAACACAAGTTGAATTTACAGAAGGTGCGTCTCCTTTTGGGTATAACTACAATCCAGATTATTTGGTGATTACTACCTGGGAAAACAAGGCCGCTTTTGAACAATTTTATAAAGAAAATCTAAAAATGGATCATAGTTCGGTGAAACATGTGAACCAATTTCAGATTTAGTAACTATTTTAGACCTATAAAAAGCAGGTTATTAAATAACCTGCTTAATACATCATTATGCAAACACTTTTAAATCAACTCGTATATTTTGGTTATTTCCAGAGTTTATTTTTACTCTGTATTTACCTTTTTTCACCAAAAAACAGAAAAAACATTAATGGATATGTCGCTTTTTTAGTACTGGTTCTTATGATTGGTTTATCGGGTCGAGTACTTTATATATCTGATATTTTTGGTAAAAACTTTCGACTGATTGCATTTTCTGAGTTTGCAACACTCCTATTTGGATCCACAATTTACTTATTTACCAAATCTTCATTATTAAACAAACGTTTTTCATATCAGGATCTGTTACACTACCTCCCCGGAATTTTCTATATTATTTTTGTAATTTTTATGTTTATGCTTCCTACAGACGAAGTTATTGGAGCAAGAATTAAAAGTGGAGAATTATTTCGTACCATAACTATTTTTATTGGTATTGGTCTACTATTCAACATTACGTATTGGGTAATGAGTCTTCAGTTATTTCTTTCTTTTAGGAAAGGGTTACGCGATGAATTAAGTTATACCGTAAAGACACAGTTTTTCTTTAATTTTCTTATTGCAATTGGTATTTGCTTATTATGCTGGGTTATTGTGTATTTCATTAGTATTTTAGGATTTGAAATGCTAGAAAGGACAGCAAGAGAAGCAATTTGGCTAAGTATCGCTTTAATCATTCTTTTTATCGCTTATTATGGTATGATTTCTCCTGATCTATTTAAAATTATCCCCAGTAGAGTTCAAAAAAAATATACGCAATCCAAGCTATCCAAATCAGATCTAGACCATTTACAAACCAAATTAGATCAGTTAATGGTGGAGAAAAAGCCGTACCTCAATAGAAAATTATTAAAAGCAGAACTTGCTGACATGCTGGGAGTAAGCAGTCCAGAAATAGCCCGATTATTAAACGAAAATATCGGCATGAATTTCTTTGAATACATTAATTATCATCGGATTAAAGAATTTGTAGAATTAGCAAAAACAGATAAAGCTAAAAACTTCACCTTTTTCGGGTTGGCCCAGGAAGCAGGTTTTAATTCTAAAACTACATTTAATAAATCTTTCAAAAAGTTGATGGGAACGTCACCAAAAGAATATTTCACTTCTCAGCAATAAAAAATAACATTTATTGCTCATTAACATTTAAGAAAACTTTCAAACTTAATTATTAGATATCTTCTATTTTAGAAACAAAAATAAAAGGTCCTCATCATGAATTATATGTTTAAAATTGTTTTAGTATGTTGTATAAGTTTACTTGCTTACCAAACAAATGCGCAATCCAAACAAGATTCTCTGGATATTAAACAAGTAGCTCTTGATTACCTCGAAGCACAACACAATGTAAATCCTAAGCAATTTGAGCGAGCTGCTCATCCTAGAATGGCAAAAAGGACTTTTTGGAAAAACAAAGCTACAAACAAAGAATATCTTCGAGAAACGTTTACTGATTTTATGGTAATTCTCTCAGAGTTTTATAATAGTAACGGAGATAAGTTTCCCAAAAAACCAAAAAAAGAGGTTATTATATTAGATGTTCTTGACAAGACAGCTTCTGTAAAACTTATTGCCGATGAGTGGATTGATTACATGCATATTGTAAAAATAAACGATACATGGAAAATTGTAAATGTCCTTTGGCAATTTAACGATTCATCCAAACATTAATCCCTCTTCTTATAGGTAAACTCTATTCAATAACTCTAATATCCTCTGTACGTTATCAACCAACTATTGATTAAGTTCTAACAGGTCTTTTTTATTTCTTTTTATTTTTTTTATCCCACGTGTAACAATTCACAACTTTCTGCATCAAAGGGGAAAATCAAAATAGAAATACAATAAAAATAAAGACATGAAAACATTTAGAATTACCTTATTAGTACTAATTATTATAAACTTAGGATTTAGTCAAACATCGGCTATCAAAACTGAAATAGTTGGACAAGGAAATCCTGTATTATTTTTACCAGGTTTTACCACTCCCGGATCAATATGGAACGATACCGTTGAACATTTAACTACAAAAAGTGAAGCTCATCTTATTTCCTACGCTGGTTTTAATGGTAACCCTCCTATTGCAATGCCATGGTATGATACCATTAAAAAAGAGTTGATTGTATATATCAAAGATAAAAACCTAACCAATGTAACAATTATAGGGCACAGTATGGGTGGAAATCTAGCTATTGATCTTGCTGCAGCACTACCCGATACAATTACCAGGTTAGTTATTGTAGATTCTATCCCTTGTATGAGAGAATTAATGATGCCTGGTGTACCAGAAAGTCAAATACAATACGATAGCCCATATAACAAGCAAATGCTACAAGCAGAAGATATACAGTTTAAACAGACTGCTACCATGATGGCACAAAACATGACTAATAACAAAGATAAAGTAGATACTTTAATCAATTGGATTATGGAAGCTGATCGCGAAACCTATGTATATGGATATACCGATTTATTAAAGCTGGATTTAAGAAAGATTTTAAACAAAGTGACTGCAAAAACTTTAATTCTGGGAGCATCATTTCCTTCTGTAGAGGTCGCAAAATCTAATTATGAAAAACAATATGCTACTTTAGCAAACAAATCTATCAAGATGGCTTCAAACAGTAAACACTTTATAATGTTTGATCAACCCGAATGGTTTTATACAACAGTAAATGCTTTCCTTGCAAATGAGTAAAAAGAATCAACAACTTTTTGAGAGCGTATATCGCCAGTGTTACCCTATGGTTCAGCAAATGTGTCTCGGTTTTATGAAAGGAGATATAGATATGGCTAATGATCTTTCGCAAGAAGTATTCATTAATATCTGGAATGCTCTCGAAAACTTTAAAGGGCAATCCACTCATAAAACCTGGGTGTATAGAATCACGGTAAATACATGCCTGCAATACATAAGAAAAGAAAAAAAGAAAAAGAGATTATCCTTTGATAAAATAGAACATGTACTGGTTGATGAGTCACAAAACCAAGATGCAGAACAAGAACAAGGATTGTATATAGCCATAGGCCAATTAGAAGAACTGGATAGGTTAATCATTATGATGGTGTTAGAAGGACAGGACTATGAAACTATATCACATGTTTTAGGTATTAAACCCACCAATGTTAGGGTAAAAATTCACAGAATAAAGAAACGACTTAAAAAAATATTAGATCATGAGTAATGAATTTGATGATTTGCAGCGTAAGTGGCAAAAAGGAAAAAAAGATATCGAGAGCAATTCTGGAATACTAGAAGAGACATTATCTTCTATTACGTCTAAGAAAAATTTAAATGTTCGTTTTCACTACGGAAACATCATAATACTATCAATCACATTAATAGGAATATCTGCTTTTTTCTACTACCTCGCTCCGGTAAAAGAAATACTAAGTAGAATTGGAGTAGCACTAATGATAGGAGGATTATTACTAAGAATAATAATCGAATGTATTAGTGTCTTAAAATCAAAAAAGATTGATGTAATAGATGATGTGCTAAAAACAACCAATGATACAATAGCATTTTATAAGTTCAGAAAACGTATTCATGGGCCGGTCACTATAACCATAATAGCATTGTACACTATTGGTTTTTATATGATCACTCCAGAATTTAGCTTATACTTTACCACATGGCAAATGGTAATGATCGATGTTTCCTATGTTATCGGTGCTATTATCTTTATTAAGTTTGTTAGAGATAGTATTCAAAAGGAGATACGAACCCTTTTAGAAATTATCGAGTTAAAAAATAAAATTATTGAAGAAAACGAAGCATAAAAACCTTCTCTTTGTCCATTTAATACTCTTTAAAGAATACTATTTATTAGTATTTTAGCTTAAAATCAGATTATCAAAAATATCATTTTTGTCATACCACCCAAAGTTCATTTATTAGATATTAATGGTCCAGCACATATCTTTTATGAAGCCAAAGAATATGGGGCAGATATCGATCTTCATTTTGTTACTATAAACAATGAAGAGGAAATAGAGAGCAGTGCTGGACTGTATTTTGCAAAGCTTTCTAACTTTGAGAAATTTGAATTAAAAGAGGGTGATTTTATTTTTATCCCAGGGATCGAATTTCAATTACTTTCTGATTCTGAATTTATACAAAAAAGTAAAGCATTTTTTGATTGGTTACATATTCAATATTCTAACGGAGTCAATATCTGTTCTGTATGTACCGGAAGTTTTTTACTTGCAGAATCAGGGTTATTAGATGGGCATAAATGTACAACGCATTGGAAATATTTTAAAGAATTCACTAATAAGTTTCGCAAAGTTGATCTAGTTAACAACAGATTATTTGTTGTAGATAATCGTCTGTACTCTAGTGCAGGAGTTAGTTCTGGTATTGATCTTTCTTTATTTATTCTCGAGCAATTATATGGCCCTAAGTTTGCTACAGATATAGCCAAAGAAGTAGTTATATATTTTCGTCGTAGCGAATCTGATCCTCAACTGAGTATTTTCTTGCAATATCGAAATCATCTGGACACTCGGATTCATGATGCCCAAGATTATATGACAAAACACCTCCATACTTCATTCACACTAGAAGATATGGCTGATTATGTATATATGAGTAGTCGTAATCTTACACGGCTCTTTAAAAAAACAACGGGAATTACCATTGGTGCCTATCTCGAAAAACTTAGAGTAGATAAAGCCATACATCTTTTAGCCGATGGTAATAAAGTTAGCTATGTTGCCAACCAATGTGGATTAAAAAGCACGAACCAATTAAGAGCCTTACTTAAAAAACATAAAGGTGTATTGCCTGTTAACTTCACTTATATATAATATATCTGTCCTAATACTGCGCACACTTGTCCTTTTAAGATTTACAAAAGACATTTAATTTTGAAGAATTAATCATTACTCAAAAAATAATGCAAAAGTTATTAGTATTACTATTACTGATCAATATATCGGCTATATCACAACCTTCAGCAACTTCTAATGAAATTTATGTGTGTCCTCCTTGCAATAGTAGTTGCGACACTTTAAAATTTAGTAAACCTGGAACCTGCCATCATTGTAATATGAAACTTACTACAAAAAAAGAACTTCAAAAACTAGCCAACAAAAAAATGACAATTGCCTTCTATTTACAACCTGGTATAGAAGTATTAGATTTTGCTGGACCTATGGAAGTATTTGCATATGCAAATTTTGAAGTTTTTACGGTTTCTAAAACCAAAGAACCTATTATCTCCCAGGGAATTCTCAAAATACTCCCGGATTACAGTATAGCAAATAGCCCTAATGCAGATATACTTGCTTTTTTTGGAGGAAACTCTTCCAGTGCTTTTAATGATCCGAAAGTAATTGAATGGATAAAAGCACAACAAAACATCGAATACCATTTCTCGGTATGTACAGGAGTATTTGCATTAGCAAAAGCCGGAGTTCTTGATGGTAAATCAGCAACCACTTTTCATAACGCGTTGAATGGATTAGAAAGTAATTATCCAAATATAACAGTGATAAAAGACGCCCGATTTGTTGATAATGGACAAGTAATAACCACAGCTGGTATTTCTGCTGGCATTGATGGTGCCTTACATTTGGTAGCAAAACTTCAAGGATTTAATGAAGCACGAAGAATAGCATACCATATGGAGTATGATAAGTGGATACCAGGAGAAGGGGTAATTTTATCAGAAGATGATCCTTATAAAAATTATAGTGACAGAACAATTCTGGAAGCATACACCGGAACTTATGAATATCTGGATGGAGCTAAAGTAAAATTAAAAATCAACCCAAGAGAAAAAGCTCTTTATGCGATAGTAGATGATAGAAACTACCCGATTTTTCATGTACAAAATAATACTTTTATGAACCTGGCTAATCATAAGATCACATTTATAAAGGATAAAAATAAAAAAGTTACAGGATACACATCTTCACAACATCCAAAAACAATATTTCATAAACTAAGTGATTAATGCCAATCTATATAACAGCACAGTTTAAAACCTCCCTTGTTTAACTTTATTTCAATTTATAACTGCAAAACTGTAACAATCTTTAAACAATAGTATCTTTAAAAAAGATGATGCTCTTTAGTCTCATCTTTTTTAAGGAATATAGCTATTTATTCACATTTTAAATCAATCACTATGGGTTTGCGCTTTAATTCTCTTACAGATACCATTCATCATCAATCCAACGAACATCGAAATATTTCAAAAAGAGTAGTGTATATAGCACTACTCTTTTTTGTGTTTTTCAATATTGCCGCATATAGTAATTCGATTGACATAAAAACAAAATCAGAAAATTTAATAGAGATGTCTAATGGTGCTATCGCCTATGCATATCCTGTATCTTCTATAACTATTGACGGGAATACTCAAGATTGGCCAAAAGACTTTACTCGCTATCCTATCAATAAACTACCATATGGTGGTGGCCCTAAGGACAAAAATGATTTTGATGCTTATTTTCAAGTGGGATATAACCTCCCTGAAAAAGCTCTTTACATTGTTGTTGTAATAACAGACGACTCTCATATTGTAGATACTACCGATGCATCAGAGTGGAATACACAAGATACCTTTAATTTCTATATCGATGAGCAACACTCTCCCGATGGTTCTGGTGTAGATCTATATCAGTATAGTGAAAATTATAAAGACACCAATAATCAATCTATAAGCTGGGATCCTACAAAGAAAAACACAAATTGGGATGCTATAGAGATCAAATCCAAACGAAATAAAAACACCACTATTTATGAATGTAAAGTAAAACTTAATAGTACCATAACTACAGGCAAATCTATTGGAATCGATCATGTATTTATCGATAAAGATGCTGATGATGATCAAAACTCTAATTCTTTTATTGCCTGGGGAAATAGTGGCGGTAAAAGTAGTGCCCCAGGAAGACTTGGTGATGTGATATTTATGAAAGGAGAAGAAAAAACAGGTACAATCAGTGGAAAATTAAAATGGAAAAATAGCACTATGAAAGGCTATCCTAACCGAATTCGATTTACATCTACTCATAACCCTGCCCTTTGGACGCAAACCTCGGTAGATTCAACCGGAAATTACACTTTAGATCTTCCCTCTGGTGAGTATATCATTTCACCAGCATCAGGTTTATTTTACCAAGATGAAAGTCAATTTAGAGACGAAGAGCTTTTTAGAATAAATACAAAAGATGTCAATATCAAAGTCACAGCGGTGGCAAATAAAAACATCACTGCACCAACATTAGAATTATCTACCATTTCTGACCCAGATATAATCCCAGACAAAGGAATTTTACACGATTTTGATATCAAAAAAGCTTCTATAGTGGATACGTTTATCAAAACATATCAGGAACATTATCAAATCCCCGGAGTATCCCTTGCATTGATTAAAAATGGTAAAGTCGTTTATCATCAGACCTACGGAGTAAAGAACACACTCACAAAAAAGAAAGTAGATCACAATACCTTATTCGAAGCAGCTTCGATTACCAAACCTGTTTTTGGTTTTGCTGTAATGCGATTAGTAGAACGTGGGATTATTGATCTTGATAAACCATTATATGAATATTTGCCATTTGAAGCCATTGACCATGATGATCGCTATAAACTCATAACAGCCCGACATGTAATGTCTCACAAAACAGGATTTCCAAACTGGGCTTGGATGAACGAAGATGGAAAGATTGATATTAAATTTACACCAGGTACCAAATATCAATATTCTGGCGAAGGTTTTGAATACTTAAAAAGAGTAGTTACCAAAGTAACAGGCAAGGATATCAATACTATACTAAAAGAAGAAGTACTTACACCATTAGATTTAGAAAACACCTATTTCTCTAAAAATGAATACCTGGCCAAAGTAGTATCCAATGGTCATTTTGATAACCTGCCATCACAGGCTTCATTACCAGAAAATCCAGGTATGGCCTGGAGTATGCATACAGAGGCTAAAACATTTACCAATTTCTTATTAGGGTTACAGAACAAAAAAGGGCTAAAACCAGAAACCTATAAAGAAATGTTTAAAATACAAACCAGAATTCCTAAAGATAAAGAAGATCCTGTTCCAGAAGGATGGGAAAACTATTTTGGATTAAGTATCCATATGCAAAAAACACCGTTTGGCCCTAGTTTCGGGCATGGAGGAAATAATGGTGATTTTAGATGTGAAGCTATACTGTATAGTGATCTCAATATGGGATATGTTGTATTTACCAATAGTAATACAGGGGATAGTCTTAATACTGCTTTATTAGAGTTTTTAATTACTGGTAAGCAAAAGAAAAGTAGTGATTAATTTTCTTTATATCCTATATACTCATTATTTATGATCAAAATAAAAATAACCTGGAAGTATTGCCTGGCCTTTTATAGCATCATAATGCTATATGCTTCATTACATGAACTAGTGCATCATTTTTCTGGATATTTTATTTGTGGAGATTGGGGACAAAAGACATTTAATTATTTTGAGACGGCATGTGAGCAAGATCCAAAATCATTAATAGCAACATATATTGGTCCAATTTTTAGTTTTATCATGATGTACGTAGGGGCACATTTTTTAACGCACAAATCATCAGATTATAAAAAACATTTAGGTTTTGCTATCATCTTTGCTCAATTACCACTTCAAAGAATGATTTCCCCTTTTTTTAAGATGAATGATGAGTTTTATGCTACAGCTCAGCTTTTCGGAGACTCTGCGTTTATTTATTGGTCAGTAATCATCATTATTTGGTTAATTTGCCTGCCTCCCCTTATAAAAGCATATCGATCAATAGAAAATAAGCATAAGTTAATATGGTTCCTTTTTTACTTGGTTCTTTTCCCATATATATTATGGGGACCAATTTTTGGGATGCTTGAGTTTTTAATGGTTGAAAAAAAGTTTCTAGCGCAACCCATTATCGGGATTGGACTACTATTTATCATTAATGAAGTTATTACTATTCTAGGGTACTACTTTGTCAAAAAATATATAAATCCATACTATCAATAATAATTGTTTCTTGTATTTTTCTCTAAATCTTAAAACAGGAACATTCGTATTTTAAAAAACCTCTTACTACCAAGTCATCGTTTAAGGTATTTTATATTTCTAAACCTTATAATCGCACGTAAAATACTTAGAAATTATAATTATCTTGGTATCGCTATTTAATCGTCATAAATAATCGATTTAAAAATCATATGTTAAAAAGACTTCTAAAAATAGTACTCGTCTTAATAACTGTTATTGCAATTGGTGCCGGATATCTTTATTTTAGGTTGTATAACAATATTGACAATGTTCTTGAAGCAAAAAATGATTGGAGAAGTGAAGTTCTGGAGTTTCCACTAATATTTGCTGGTAATTTAGATTATCAAGGAGAAGAACATATTCGGTTTGCACCAGGTTGGGGTGATACAAATAAAGAGGATTACTTTTCATATATTTTTTTATGGATGATAGAAAAAAACCCGGATTTAAACTCCTCAAAGCTGGAAAATACAATGAATACCTATTTTGATGGACTTATGAATACCGGAGCCATAACTAACTTCAGTTTATTTAAAAATATTCCTGAAACAGAATCATCAATAAAACAAGTTGATATAAATACTTTTAAAGGTTCAATAAAAATTTATGATGAATTTTTTGCAAAAGAAATGGTCACTCTTAATGTCATAATTAAAAGCAATTACTGCCCGATCAAGGAAAAATATTTAGTTTGGTTTTATTTATCTCCTAAAGAAAATAGTCATCCTATATGGAAAGAGCTTATGGAGATAAAATTAAACATCAAGTGTCATTGAAATCAAAACTATTTACAAAATTTACTATATTAAAAACAATACATGAGAAAAATTGGAATACTCGGCCTTGGCGCAATAGGTTCTGTAATTTCACGGATATTAGTAGTACATCCTGAAAACGAAGTATTCTATTATACCAGAACTCCAAAATCAAAAATCAAAATACAATTTCAAGATGAAAAAATAGAAATACCTATCGAGACTGAAAAAGAAAGATCAGAAGAACTTGATTGGTTACTTATATGCTTAAAAGAATATCATTTTGACGCTGCTAATGATAAATTGGCAAAATTAATTGGGGCGAATACTAAAGTAGCTGTTATAAGAAACGGTATAGAATTAAAAGAACGCATTACGCCTTTTACTACAGCAGAAAATATTTTAGAATGTATGATTGATTGTCCTACTCAACCCATTGAAGATAATTATTACTTACAATTTAGAAAACCGATACTTAAAGTCGAAAAAAGCAAATTAGCTACGCGATTTAAAGAGCTTTTTACCAAAAATGATGCGCAGATAATAGAAGTACTGGATTACAAAACCGAAAATTGGAAAAAGCTAATAGAAAGTTCTGCCTTGGGATCAATACTATGCTTAACCGGGAGAACA
This sequence comes from Aquimarina sp. Aq78, assembly GCF_900299525.1. GTDB lineage: Bacteria > Bacteroidota > Bacteroidia > Flavobacteriales > Flavobacteriaceae > Aquimarina. The sequence goes on from NZ_OMKA01000003.1 coordinate 159,626, forward strand.
TGTTCTGTTTTTGAAAATCCAGAAGTAATAGATTTGTATAAGGATCTGCTAAGAGAAGGGATTGAAGTAGCAAAATCAAACGGAGCTATAATTGAAAGTAGTTTTGAATCTGAAATGCTACATAAAATAGCTACATACTCAAAAACAAAAGGAAGCTCAATGTTATCTGATCGGTTAACAGGACATATTATAGAAGTTAACGCAAAAAATGGGGCGATCGAAAAGGTAGCAGTACAAAATAAAATTGCAACGCCAATTAACGATACTATTTGTAAATTACTCCGGCAAATAAACCAGAATTAATACCTAAAAATAAATGAGCAAAATTATCATACAAGGAATACAATTTGATAAAAAATCCTCTTTTCAGCAAGGTCCGGGACTAGCTCCTCCATTAATTAGAGAGGTATTACACTGTGGTTCACTTAATTTATTTACAGAAAACGGAATCACAATCGAAGATTCCCGAATAACAGATAAAGGAGATTTTGATATTTCAGATTATTTTGACATTGAAACTATAACTTCGAATCATTTAGAATCTGAAACAAAAGTTTTTACTCTGGGAGGGGATCACTCTATCACATTTCCTATTATTAAGGCTCATCATAAAAAATATCCAAAATTAGACATTTTACATATCGACGCACATTCTGATTTATATGATAACTTTGAAGGTGATAAATACTCTCACGCCTGTCCTTTTGCCAGAATTATGGAAAATGGATTCGCAGCCAAATTGGTTCAGGTAGGGATTAGAACATTAAATACACATCAGGCAGAACAGGCAGAAAAATTTAATGTCGAAATTCATCAAATGAAAAACCTCGATGTAACCAAAATATCTCAATTTGATAATCCCGTATATATATCATTGGATATGGATGGTTTTGATCCAGCATATGCACCCGGAGTTTCACATCATGAGCCTGGAGGTCTTTCTTCAAGGCAAGTAATCGATTTAATCCATAACATAAAAGGTGAAGTCATTGGGGCAGATATTGTAGAATATAATCCTAATAGGGATTTTCAGAATATGACAGCATTTTTGGCAGCCAAAATGATGAAAGAAATTTTAGGAAAGATGTTATAATATAAAAGATACAACCAACAACTATTTGGTAGATTGCGATAACAAATATACTCTTCTATAAATTATCGTAAATTGTTTATCCTGATAAAATGAAATTAGAGTGACATCTGAAAACGAAATCATAACTTCAAAAAAATGGGAATTAGATAAAATTTCAATTTCTCATAATATTATTGATTATAAAACATTTGGATCTTATATCTCCAAAAATGATTCTGAATCGGTCAGGTTACATTTTGGGCTAAATGGAAATTATAATTTTAAGTACAAACAACTCAACTCATCTTTTGATTTAGTGGGGTCACACAATAACATAATGTACTCTAAAGGAATAGAAATCGAAGTATCTAACAAGAGTAAAAGAATTGAAACTTTTGGAATTAATTTCGCTACAGATTTCTTTATTAATATAGCTCAAAACGGAAATGAATCACTAAAAAAACTGGCTGATAAAGTAATCCTTAATGAAAATGCCATTCTATCTAATGAATGGAGACCGAATAATTTTAAAATACAACAAGTAATTAATGAGATTCTATATGCACAATATACTAATGAACTCAAAGATCTATTTTTGCTATCAAAAAGTATAGAACTTCTGGTATTGCAAGCAGAATTATATGAATTAAGTACCGCGAACAAATTCATTAAATCTAATTCTGATAAACAGAAACTATTTGAAGCAAAAGAAATTTTAACCCTACAAATAGATAATCCGCCAACAATTAGTCAATTATCAAAACTAATTGGTCTCAACGAATACAAACTTAAGAAAGGGTTTAAAGAACTATTTGGCACTACTGTGTTTGGATACATTCACAATAATCGAATGAATCTAGCCAAAAAGCTATTATTAGGAACAGATCTATCTGCAAAAGAGATCGCTTATAAAACTGGTTATAGTTCTCCTCAACATTTTTCAAAAGCATTTAAAAAAGAATTTGGTACTACTCCCGATAGTATTAGAAATTATCCCGATCGTACAATCTAAAAGGAAAAAATGATAGCACTTTTGGTTTCAAATTGTAAAACTAAAATATATGAAAACCAGATTTTCCTTATTAGTAATTATCTCACTATTATTAATAGGTTGTAAATCAAAAAACACTATTGCAATCATGATGATCGAAAAAGAAATTCAATTCAATGCCAATAAAGAAAAAGTATGGGGATTATTAACAAATCCAACAATAACCAAACAATACATGTATGGTTGTGAAGTCATATCGGATTGGGAAGTCGAGAGCCTCATCTTATGGAAGGGACAAACCGAAGATGGTAAAGAAGTTACCTATGTAAAAGGAAAAATAGTTGAATGTAAAAAAGGAGAACTAGTAACTTTTACAATGTTTGACCCAAACATGGAAATTGAAGATATTCCAGAGAATTATTTGAGTCTGACATATGATCTGAAAGAAAAAAACAATAAGACTATACTAAAATTAACTCAAGGAAATTTTGCAACTGTTGCTCTGGGAGAAAAGAGATATAAAGAATCTCTAAAAGGATGGGAAATGGTAATCCCTATTATGAAACAAATAGTCGAAAAATAAATCCATGACAAAGAAAAGTAAAAGCGGTTTGATTATTTATTTCAAGCCGCTTTTGTATATTAAGTTTTATCCAGAAAGTGGTCATAATCAATTACAGGGAGCTTTGAAAAAGTTATCGACATAAACAATTTCACTGAAAACAAGGTACTATAAATTACCTATGATGTCTATCTTTGATTCAAAGATGTTTGTAGTAATCAAGAGGTATAATCAATTATTAATGTGAGAACGCATGAAAAAAATAGTTTTAATTCTTTTAGTATCCTTTCCATTATTTTCTTTTTCACAAAACAACCTGGATCAAACTCTGGTAGGTAATCACTATCTATCTGTTCAATGGATTTCATGGGATTACTTTGGAACTGCCAAAATCGTAAAATCAGAAAAAGCCAATACATATACTATAGAAGGCCACCAAAATAGTAAAGAAAATAGTGATTTCTTAAAAATCAAAGGTACCATTACCCCTACCTCTGCAAAGCACCTAGTATTTAATGGGGCTATTGAGACCCAGGTAGATTTTATAAACAACGGAGAACCTTGTATAAGAGAAGGAGAATTCAATTTTAAAGTAAAAGGAAATAGGAAATACTGGAGACTCCAGGAGATGAATAATCCTTGTAGTGAGGTTACTGATTATGTAGATATTTATTTTATTCAAAAAAAATGATATCCTACCAAATTTCACTTACCAAAACAGACATTTAGGAGCTATATTTCTAATTTTTATCTACTTAAATATTTTTTTTTCTATCTTTGTATGGATAGAAATACAGTAACAGTATGTTACACTCTTGTTTTTTAGCTTAAGGAAGAACATCGGAAAAGCAAGTGAATTTCTTACGGAAAACCTCCGTATACCTTAATCAACAAAAGTTGATTTGGTGTACGGAGGTTTTTTTTATTGCATCTGGTATTAATTAACACATTACTATTATGAAAAGAGTTATCATCGCATTTCTAACAATTATCATTGTTTCTGTTGCTACCTTGTATTTCTTTCCCGAAATTCTATATACCTCTTCTTTTGGGCAAAAGATATTAATGAAAATGGAAGGTGATCAAGTAGCAGAATTCTATTTTAAAGAAAATCAAACTACAAAAGACACCCTATACATGAATGGTGTTATTTATTCTAATACACTACATGATATTAAAGAAATCCTATTCGAAAATCCAAAAGTGACTACATTGGTAATGGAAGAAGTTCCCGGGTCTATAGATGATGAAATCAATCTTCTTGCTTCACGCGAAATTAGGAAACATCATATAAATACCTATATCCCCGAAAACGGAATGGTAGCTTCGGGCGGAACAGATATGTTTTTGGCAGGAGAAAAACGAAATATTCACGCTACAGCTAAGCTTGGAGTACATTCCTGGTCTGGAGAAGATAGTGTAGCACTGGATTTTCCTAAAGATCATGAAGAGCACAAAAAATACGTAAGCTATTATACCGAAATGAATATCCCTACAGAATTTTATTGGTATACATTAGAAGCGGCCCCTGCAGATAGTATTCACTGGATGACAGCTAACGAAATAAAAAAATATGATGTAATAACTGATTCAGGAATAGAAACGACTGAATTACTGGACATTCAAAAACAAATAGCATCAGATCAGTATTTGGGGAGAGGTACAGGAAATAATCAAAAAGCACAAGATTTTATCAGGTCATATTTTAAAAATATTGGTTTAGAAAAATTAGATACCGATTATGATTCTCACTTTACTTTTAAAGATAGAAAAACCAAAAAAGAAAGGGTTGGAACCAATTTTATAGGTTATATAAAAGGTAAAACAAATCCTCAAAAATATATTGTTATTGGTGCACATTATGATCACCTTGGTATTATAAATGACACCATTTATAATGGTGCAGATGATAATGCTTCTGGTACTTCTGCCCTATTGATCTTAGCAAAATATTTCTCAAAAAATCAACCTCAGCACTCTATTCTTTTTGCAGCTTTTGATGCCGAAGAACTAGGACTATTTGGTTCTAAACATTTTGTAGATAATCCACCGGTTTTGTTATCAGATATCAAACTCAATATCAATATGGATATGATTAGTCGTAATCCAAAAAACGAAATATATGTAGTTGGTACCTATCCTTATCCTCAATTTAAACCCATAATCGAAAGTATTGCAAAAGATAGTCCGTTAACCGTTTCTTATGGTCACGATGATCCAGATGATAAAACCAAAGACTATTGGATGTTTTCTTCTGATAATGGTCCTTTTTTCAGGAAGGGAATTCCCAATATCACTTTTAGTGAAGAAGATCACCCTGGGTATCACAAGGCAACCGATGATATCGAAGATACAAATCCAGAATACTATAAAAATGTAGCAAAATTAATCCAGAAATCTATTGAAGCGATAGATCAAAATTTTCCAAATTCAAAACAATGATACATGCTACAGATATAATAGATGCATACAAAATTAGCAAGTCTGATTTGCATAGAACTCCTATGGCGCATTCTCCAGAGTTAAGTAAAATATCCGGGGCGAATGTCTTTCTTAAAATGGAATTTTTGCAATACACGGGGTCTTTTAAAATACGAGGAGTTCTTACTAAAATACGCAGTTTAGACAAAAGTGTTTTTGACAAAACTTTTGTTGCAGCATCAACAGGAAATCATGCCGCAGCATTTGGATACGCATCAGAAAAATTTGGATTTAAAGGTGTATTATTTCTTCCAAAGAAAACAAGTGACGCAAAAATAAAAGCTCTTGAGCAATACTCGATCAGAGTTATTTTTTATGGTGAAAACAGTTTAGAAACAGAAGAAAAAGCAAGAGTATATGCAAAAGAGATGAACGGTGTTCTAATCCATCCCTATAATGATCCCGAAATTATTAAAGGGCAAGGTACTATTGCTATTGAAATAGAAGAACAAGTACCAGAAGTAGATACTATTTTAACTCCTGTTGGCGGTGGTGGACTGGCATCTGGGGTAAGCACTTATTTTAGCACCAATGATAGTGTTTCGATCATTGGATGTCAACCCAAAAATGCTTCAGAAATGTATTTATCGATACAACTTAATGGTATCGTTCCTCCAAGTACTTTATCAACAATAGCAGATGCATCTGCTGGCGGAATTGAAGATAATGCCATCACTTATGGTATTTGTAAAAAACACTTGTCGGGTTTTGAGATCATTGAAGAAGAGGATATAAAAAAAGCTGTGGCTTTTATGCTGAAATATCATAAAGTAGAAATTGAACCTACAGCTGCGCTACCGATTGCAGCATTATTACAAAGTAAAGCGTATCAAGGTAAAAATGTGGTTCTGGTAGTAACCGGAAAAAAGATAGATAATCAATTGTTAACTCAAATAATGGTAAAGTATGGCGACTATTATTAATCTAAAAGATATTAAAGAAAGTATAAAATCATTAGATGTCGTTGCGGCTATGAAAGAAGGTTTTATACACTATAGTAATAAAAAAACGGTAGTTCCACCTGTAGGTGAATTACTATTTGAAGATCCTCCTGGGGATGTACATATTAAATATGGGTATATAAAGAATGATGATTTTTATGTCATCAAAATTGCCTCTGGTTTTTATAATAATTCAAAATTAGGAATTGCTTCCAGCCAGGGAATGATGCTCTTATTTAGTCAAAAAACAGGGCAACCAGTAGCTATTTTATTAGATGAAGGATATCTTACTGATATTCGTACTGCAGCAGCAGGTGCTCTGGCAGCCACATATTTTGCTCCTGAAAAAATAAATGCTATTGGTATTATAGGTACCGGGATCCAGGCAAAACTACAGTTGCAATTCCTGCAGAAAAACAATCCTTGTAAAACCGTGTGGGTATGGGGAAGAACACCCGAAAATGCAGAGAAGTTTAGCACAGAATTGAGTACTGATTTTGATATTCATATTGCCAAAACTCCTGCAGAAGTAGCAAAAAACAGTACTTTAATTGTTACTACTACTCCATCTGAAGTCGCACTGCTTGATGCAAAAGATATCTTACCCGGTACTCATATCACAGCAGTAGGCTCTGATACTTCAGATAAACAAGAACTTGATAGTAAGGTGCTTCAAAAAGCAGATATTGTTATTGCAGATAGTATTCCGCAAAGTAAAAGCAGAGGCGAAATATATCGGGCTGTTAAAGACGGTTCAATTTCCGAAGAAAAAATCGTAGAACTCGGTAATGCAATTCAGAATCCTGCTTTGCAACGTACCAATGATGATCAAATAACAATAGCAGACCTTACAGGAGTTGCAGTACAAGATATAATGATTGCAAAAGCTGTTTATAAAACATACATGAATACCAAAATATAAATAGAATGAATATTCCAATTTTTGAGCTCGAAAGAGTACAATCCTTATTTGAAAACACAGTAGATTATAATCTAACAGAAAGTGGTTTTCATCCCTACACTCTTAATGAACTATTAGAGAAAGACCAGATAGATACACTTACCAATACTGTTTTAGGGTATGGACAAACTAATGGTTCTATCCCATTGCGTAAAAGAATTAGTGCGATGTATAATGGTGCTAATGAGGAGAATGTATTGGTAACCAATGGTTCTTCTGAAGCGAATTTTATTGCTTGTCATACCTTGTTAGAAAAAGGGGATGAAGTGGTTATGATGGTACCCAACTATATGCAAATCTGGGGTATTGCCGAAGAGATGGGATGTATCCCGAAGGCATTTCATTTACGTGAAGAAAATAAATGGAAACCAGATATCGAAGAATTAAAATCTCTGGTTACTTCAAAAACAAAAATGATTGCGCTATGTAATCCCAATAACCCAACAGGGTACACACTTTCTTCTGAAGAAATGCAAGAAATTGTAGCTATCGCAAAGCGTGTAGATGCCTGGGTATATTGTGATGAAGTATATCGTGGAGCCGAATTAGACGGAGAAATTATCGAAAGTTTTATTGGGATGTATGACAAAGTTATGGTTAACGGTGGATTGTCTAAAGCCTATGCCCTACCCGGATTACGTTTAGGGTGGTTAATAGGCCCCGAAACACTGATTGCAGATACATGGGCATATCATGATTATACTTCTATTACTGCTGGCATAATGAGTCATTATATTGGCGAAATCGCATTAAGACCCGAAAAACGTAAAGAAATACTAACTCGAAACAGAACCATGCTTAATGAAAACCTAAAAGTGGTAAAGCAATGGTTGGATCAATACGGGGATTTGTTTGAATATGTACCCCCAAAGAGTGGTGGAATGTTATTTATAAAATACAATTTAGATATTAATTCTACCGAACTGGCAGAATGGTTACGTACAGAAAAAAGTGTATTTATTTTGGCAGGAGATTGTTATGGGATGGACCATCATTTCAGAATAGGGATTGGAGAACGCAAAGAATATATCCTGGCGGGTTTAGAACGCGTTAAACAAGCCCTTAAAGAACGGTTTAATTTATCATAGCAGTCTGCCTGTCATAATTTTATGATATACTCAAAAACAGGCTGTTTAAAAGACAGCCTGTTTACATCAAATTTAAATTACTTAAAAAGAAGTACTACCATTTACAATTTGAATGTGCTGTAAGTGGTATAACAAATTATGAATATAAATTTTCGGTATACTTATATACAGAGCCTGTATTAAGAAGCACTACTGATTCATTATCTTTTATCCAATGGGTTTGCTTTAGTTTTTTATATGCTGCCCATACTGCAGAGCCCTCTGGAGAAATAAATAATCCTTCTGTTTTTGCAAATTCCTGCATCCCTTCTTTTATTTCCTGATCAGAAATAGAAATCGCTGTTCCGTTACTTTCATATAATGTTTTCATGATCAATCGATCTCCAAACGGCTTTGGCACTCTTAATCCATTGGCTATTGTTGGAGCAGGATTTTTATGCTTTGGTACATGATCCATTTCATTGTAAAAAGAAGTAATAATAGGATTACATCCATCGCCTTGAACAGCTACCATTCGGGTAGGAATATGATCTATCCATTGTAAAGCTTTCATTTCAAGAAAAGCTTTCCATATTCCTATTAATCCAGTGCCGCCTCCTGTAGGATATAGAATTACATCTGGTAATTTCCACTGTAGCTGCTCTGCAATTTCATATCCCATTGTTTTTTTCCCTTCTAGTCTAAACGGTTCTTGTAATGTAGATACATCAAACCAGGATCCATCATTTTTTGATCTCATCATACGGGCAGCATCTGCAATATTTCCTTTTACCTTAGTAACATTGGCTCCCATGATTTCACAATCTAGTTGAAACGTTTTTGGAGTTTCTTCGGGCATAAAAATATGAGCATTAATTCCGGCTTTAGCACAATATGCACTAAGAGCACTTCCTGCATTTCCCGCAGTAGGGATGCACATTGCCTTAATCCCATGTTCTTTTGCTTTACTGACTGCCATACTAATTCCCCGTGCTTTAAAAGAACCTGTAGGGTTACCAGATTCATCCTTAAGTAATAACTGAGATTGGTTATAGGTAGATTCTAGTTTTGATAATGTAAGGAGTGGCGTATATCCTTCACCAAGGCTAACGCGGTTTTCCTCTTTTTGGACAGGTAATAATTCATGATATCGCCACATTGTAGCCGGCCTGTTTTTTATACTGTCTTTAGAAAGTGGACTATCCAGATTATAATGTGCAACCAGAGGTTGATTATCTTTTGGACAATAGCTATGGATTTCGTTCTTATCATAAATTTCTCCGCAGTGATCACATCGAAGATAGGAGTATTTGTTAGTAGACATAGTGTATCAATTTTTACTATATAAAAATATGCTGCGATCAGGATATCTCAAAAAGGATTAATTTCTCAATCATCATATTTCCCATTTTATACATTGAATAATTAAAAAATAGCCATCGAATCAATTGTCAGTCTTGGATATCTATAATTTATCTATGATGTAAACAAAAGGATGTTGTAAGTTTTATTGTAAGTTGAAAGTTTTTTCCCTCTTTGCCTTCAATATAATAGTAAACTTTACACATTAAGTTCATTTCTTAATTTAGATTAAGAGTATTCAATTCTTTCCTTTCTAATTTTGTTTCAGATATTGATTAATAAAAACTAATGGAAACAAATTGTAAAGTAATATTAAAGTCAAAAGTCAAAAATTCTGTCGTAAATGATCTCATGAATTTTCTTGAAGAGAATCTACCTAATGTAAGAGGGTTTAAAGGATGTTTATCGGTGAAAATACTTTTTGACAAAGAGGCAAATGAAATGGTATTTTATGAGGAATGGCTAAGTAAAAGTCACCATACAGATTATATAGCTTTTATTTCTAATAATGGAATCATGGCAAAGCTCTCTGCTTTTTTAATAGAAGCTCCAGAGATTAAATATTATCATAAACTAACTATATAGTAGTGAAATCCAGAAAACATATTGGATCATAGTTGGTATATACAATGGGGTTCGCGCCTGTACCAAATGCATATTCCTATAGGTGTTCTTGAGTTAAGAAACATAATAACAACCTAATGTATTCTTACTTATAGAACACCTTGATGTATCAGAGATCTTCTCTTTACTGCAATATTTTTCTATGGTAAAAATTGAGTATTTAATTTTTTAATCTGTAAAAGGCAAAAGAGATAAGCTTATCGCTAGAAGATTGTTAGACATATGAAAAAACAATGGATACTTAAAACCAAAAGATACTCTTATATATCCATAAATTAATGCGCTCATTAATTGAGGTAAGGTAAGAATCGGAAGCAAAAGAATATTTGTCCAGTTTAACTCATACTTTGTAATATGTATCCAGGCAAAACACACGCAAGAGATATAATATACACTTCTAAAATGTGTTCTCCAGAAGTTAGCCAATCTCTCTTTTATCGATGTACTATTAACTACAGGATACAAGAATATTCCTAATGCAATTGCAATAACTACTCGTATCATAAAGCTTTCGTCTATCGCACTTATTTTTGTTTGAAAAACAATTTTGGTCAATACGTAGTATGAAAATACACTGGATGATAGTGCAATATAAATGGGTTTAAATTTTAAGGAAAGCCTAAAAGCAACTTCTTCTATAAGAGGGAGAATTATCCCACCGACTACTAATAAGACCAATGGAGAAAAACGTTCTAACATATTTGCCTTTTGTACGTTCTCTGGGTCATATACGAGAGCAAAAAACAAAATTACAGGAATCAATAATATGAATTTTAAAAAGTACAGCCCAATGGTATCATATATTTTAAGAGTTACAGATTTTTCCAGATTTTTTTCATACTTCGGCTTTTTTATAAATCCGATGAATTCGTTAAGCAATGTAAAATAGTATTTGGGCTTAATTAATGGATATCTCATGTTCTTATCTTTAACCAGAAGACGAGAGATATGGTTATTTGTAACATAGAGTAAGTACTACGATTTGTAGTTTAGTTTTACGAGATACGATATCCTACTCTTTTGGATATCCTATTAGGTAAATTTTTTCTGACTTTCCTTCTATAACCTCTTTTTTCCAGATATAGGTATCCTCCTTAATGCCTTGTAAAAGCTCATCGAGATCTTCTAATCGATATATTCTCCCGCTGGTAATTACAGCATCCCAAGCAAAACACAAAGGAATTACAGGGATTATATAGGTAAAAATAATCTGTCTGATCGTTAAAGGTCGCACCAATGGCGTGATAAAAAGGCATAAAACGGCACTAAGAGGGATAAAGAGCCACCATAGCAGGAGCGGAAATTTTTTATTGATTTCCATAATACAAATCGGTTGCTTTTTTCTTTGTACAGCTGTCAAAATACTTTTTGCCTGGTCTGGTTTCATATGATGAAAACTACCTACCATTGTAAATATTCCTTGTATCGAATCATCAATATGCGTAGCATCCAGGGGAGTTGTCCTATAACTCATATAATCGCTGTTGCTATTTATTCGTTTGGCAGCTTCTAAATTGGGGTACAAATCTGATAAAATCAATTCAACATCTTCTAAATTATACTGATTTCGCAATAGTTGTATCGTATCGAGCATGGGGCCTCCACTACCCGAGCATAAATCAATAATTTTTGTTGTCTTTGTATGTTTAATAAGATCAGCAAGCAGCATAGCCATATCCTGACTGGTACCAAATTTTTTATGCATTACCATAATTAGTCTGGTCATACAGATTCTAATCCCGTTAGGAAACCATGGTAAATCTTCGAATTCGAATAGGTGTATTCTTTTCATTTCTTCAAAAGTATTTAGGAAAATAAAGCAAACGAAATATCAAAATGATAGTTCCTTTTCAAAATCCGAAAACAAAATTATCCATTTGGTGAATAAAAACTTTTGATCTAAATCAAATTCTTACTTTGAAGCTCTAATCCTACTCAATGTTTCTTGTGTAATTCCCAGAAAAGAAGCAATATCGCCCAGAGGCACGCGAGATTCGATTTTTGGGTGTAGATAGATCAGGCTATCATAACGTTGTTGTACCGTTCTAAACTGAAGAGAAGCTATTCGCTCTCTAAGTTGGTAGATTACTTTGGATAGTGTGAGGCGGTACAGGTGTTCAAAATCATGGTGTTTTTTACACAAATCTTCTAAATCATCATGGTTTAATACAACCAGGACACTATCTTCTAATACTTCTATAGTATGAGAGCTGGGTTGACCATGTATATGATCGGTCGTCGACGGAATAAAATCATTTTCTAATGCAAACCAGTCGGTTATTTTTTTACCATCAGATAAGTAATAGGCTTTGAGTGCGCCTTGTATGATATAATAAAACTTATGTGAGTATGTACCCTCTTTTACCAGTATATCTCTTTTCTTATACTCTACAATTTTTATTTTTTCGGACCAATCATAAATAGCTTCGGCACTAATTTCACCATACTCTTTGGTAATCTTTTTAAATATATCTTCTATCATAAAAATCAATCGTTTTTGAGTAGCCTTTGTAAAGGTAAATATGCAAAAACTTGCTTACATAGCTTATGGCTTTGATACAAATTTTCTAAAAGCCTAATCACCTCTACCCCATCAAATTAAACTTTTATCTCACTCCTGCGGGTTCCCGTAAAAATATCTAAAAAGGGAATAGTAGTTTAGTAGCTAAAATATACCTACGGTATATTACATCGCTACATCAAGAAAACAAGGGATTAAAAAAATGAACAAATTGAGCCGTAAAATCAGAGAAATTTCTGAAGACAAGAATATCGAACGAGAAAAAATAGTACAAGGATTATTAGAGCATCTCGAAGTAAAATATAACCTTAAAGATCATCACGAAGAAGACCTGTACATTATTAAAGGTATCCAAAAAAAGATTATTAGCGCATTGCTACAAGAACCAAATCAAAAGAAGCAATTAAATCAAACGGTAAAATATAATGATGTCTTTGATCTAGACAGGATAGAAATGAGCTTATTAAATGATGCCTGGAACGAATTAGAAGCTCGTGATGAGGTATATGCCGAAGCCTACGAGATTGGATTAACCGATAGCGGTATTAGAAAACATAGGCAAGAAATTATAGTATAAAAACAGAAACATTAGTACATATAAGTAGTGCATTGAACAAATATGAATAAACTAATATTATTTACCGGAATTGTTTTACTTTTTAGTTGCAAATCGGAGAACAAAAACTCTGAAAATAAACTATTTGAACAGAAAAGTGTAACCCAAGAAATCCCTCAAGTAAATGACCAATTTCAAGCATTTCTTGATCAATTTCCGAAGATTAAGTTGCCTGTCAAAATAAAAGGCTGTGAAGATGCAGTTATGGACTTACCCAAATTGAACGAAAAATTGAGTCTGAAGTATTCTTCCGACGCCAAAAGTGAGCTAATATTTGGAGTTTTTCCTTCAAACGGAAATTATGTTTCTACAATAACACTTGGAATGGCGGAATGTATGGTTCCAATATTGACAACATATACTATAACTGGACAGAAAATTGACTCTAAGGCAATATTCATTGGTTATTGTGGAGCTGATGCCTGTTACGAATGTATAGAGTCTATGACAATAAAAACGAACTACAGAATTTATGCAGCTGATACAACTAGGACTTACAAATGTGATGAAAACTATATCCCAATCGCTGGAACGGAAAGTGTGGAGGTTATTTATAAAGATGGCAAAATTGGAACAAGTGGAAGGATTGAGCTGACGAAAGAAATAACTAAAAAAATCAAATAAACGCACTACAACAACATATATGTGATCATAGCACAGCTAAGGGATGAATCGAATGGTTGTTGTATTTTTCGTAAGGCACAATGCTTGCAAAAGGAAAAATATAGCAATCAATGCACAGAAAATGTCGATAGTTACGTAACATTTTGCCCTGCTACAACGCATATATTTGACGTTAGCAGTAATTAGATAAGGATTACCCCCCATTCAATAATTTGATTATATCACCCTCTATTTACAGTTCTTTTGTCTCTTTTTAAGAGACAAAACCTTACTTAACACTAATAACAAAGTGGACACAAAAACACACTTTGTTTTTGTTTTGGCAAACATAATGTCAATTAAAAGAAACTAAAGGTACATAAACCCTAATTATAGTATATTTTTGAGTTTTCAATTACATAATAATTAATGTTACTGACAAAGTATTATACTGAAATTGATAAATTATTACCAAAAAAAGAGTTCTAGTACAAATAGTGATGTCTGAGTAATCTTTAATTTGGTTAAATTTGTTTTTTTCAAAAAAATATGGGATTAGTAAGTTCAAAAGAAATTGCAAAAGCACTAAATGTTAGTAAAGCAGGATTTTTAGGAACCTTTATAGGTTGGATGGTGTTAAAAGTATTACGAATAGATGCTGTTAATCGATTGTATGACAATAATAAACATCTACCAGATATTGATTTTTTGAGAGGTGTTTTAAAGGATATGAAAGTCAAATATGAAGTCTCTGATGAAGACTTAAAGCGTATTCCTAAAAACGGCTCCTTTATTACAGTTTCAAACCATCCAATGGGTGGAGTAGATGCAATATTGCTTTTAAAAATCATGCTAGAAGTTAGACCAGACTTTAGGGCTACTGCTAATTTTCTTGCGCAAAGAGTAGTACCAGTACAATCTATCATCATTCCAGTAAATCCTTTTGAAAATAAAAAAAAGGAAATTGGATCCTTAGGAGCTTTTGAGAAATGTCTAACAATTATAGGAGAAGGAAAGCCTTTAGGGCTTTTTCCTGCAGGAGAAGTATCTACTATAAAAGATGGGGATATTTTTCAAGACAGACAATGGGGACGGTCACCTATAAAATTAATTCAAAAATCTCAAGTCCCCGTAGTGCCATTATATTTTCATGCTAAAAACAGTAATTTATTTTATTGGCTTTCCGGAATTAGCGGTTTTTTACGTACCGCAAAACTACCTTCGGAGTTTTTTACTCAGAAAAAGAAGATTGTTAAAGTTAGAATTGGAAATCCTATATCTGTAAAGGATCAAAATGGACATACCAACATTGAGGACCTCTCTAATTTTTTAAGAGAAAAAACATATACGTTAGCTAATTCATATGATGAAACATTTAACTCTTTAAAATAAATACTGATACTATAAAACAAATTAAAAAAAACTACAGCTAACACCGTATCCTATGTAAAGCCTTTTCCCAAGTCTTAGGTTAAAAATACAATATTTTATTATTTTAATTATCTCATGCTAATGATTTTATATTGTTGGATTGTTGGCAACGCCATTGTAGCGTTGTCAATATTTCAACGATAGCCTATAGTAACTCCGCATCCTATATGTGGTATGATACAAGATCAACCCGATGGCGCGGATTTGTATCTTAAATCCGTACCATTGGGTGCTGGCAAAGTCTTATAATAAGTTAATTGATACCGATTCTAATAATAATAGAATGAGTTTACAATTACTACTTATTAATGAGATTAAAGTAGTAAACATAAAAATAATTCAAAATTCTTGTCATATTTTTAGAACTATTGTCACTAAGGTTAATAGAGACAGATAATATGCAAGATAAACTAGTTTTCAACCAAATCATAGAAGATAATAAAGACAAAATTTACAGAATTTGTCGTATTTATGCTATCTCGCCAATTGAGCCACAGGATCTTTTTCAGGAAGTAATAATCCATATTTGGGAGTCTTATTCAACCTTTAAAGGTAAATCTAATATTAGCACATGGATTTATAAAATTTCATTAAACGTTTGTTCTCGTTCTAAGATGAAATTTAAGAAGAGTAATGATAAGTTAGTTCGGTTTGAATCTATTCAATTTATATTAACCGAAAATATTCCTGAAAATAATAACCAAGAAAATTATCAAGCTCTACATAGTTGTATTTCTACATTAAATGAAAGTGATCGGGCTATTATTATTCTTTATTTAGACGAATTACCTTATAAAGAAATAGCGACGATTACTGGCTTGACTGAAAATCACATAGCTGTAAAAATGAAAAGAATACGGAAGTTATTATTCGATTGTATAACTCTTAAAATAAATTAAAATGTTAGAAAAAAGGTTAAAAGAGATTTGGAAAAATTCATCTCAGACAGAAAAAATCAAATTCGACTTATCCAGACTTATAATTGATTTAAATGATAAAACGAATAATATAGAAAAAGCTATTCGAAGAAGGGACATTACTGATTTTATTACTACTATAATTAGTATTCCGATTTTTGGATACATTGCTTATATAGTTCCATTTCCAATAACCAAAGTCGGAATTATTTTAGCTATGATTGGTTTTGTTTGGGGTATTATTAAACGCAGAAATCATAATAATAATAAAAAACCCATTCAGCTAAGTTTATCTTTCCGTGCGCAGCTTGAAAACCAGAAAGCAAATATGCTTCAAGAAATCAGGTTATTAGATACAGTACTATACTGGTTTATTATACCTGGCTTTATTCCATACGCAATATCAATTATTGGTTTAGGAGACCCTTCAGAATATGGCTGGTCAAATACCATTATTAATCAGGTGTTACCAATGCCACTTATGTATAAAATAGTGTCTCTGATTTTTGCAATAGTTGTCTTTGCAGCAATATTTTGGGTGAACAAGCGAGTAATTAGAAAAACGTTAAAACCACTCATTGAAGATATTGACAAAGTGATGCACCAGTTAGCGCATGAGAATTAAATATATAAGTAAGAGACTACTACAATAAACAAGCTCTACAAAAAAAGCTACCCATACAGAAACATAACTCGAAGCGTGACCGAGACACTTGCAAGGATCAGCAAGGTACGTCCTCGTATCAAAATCATAACTTAGAGTACCATATATGGTAGTTCGAAGGGGTATCCAAGTGCTTTAAAGCGTTAAAAAGGTAGTTCGAGCTACCTTTTTTAGGATCGTTACCCATCGATGTATCGTAAAAAACCATTAAAGTATCGCTTTTACTCCATAATTTATCCCTTCTAAGAGTGAGTTTATGACTTAGAAGTGTAATGTATCAGCTCGAACTACTTTTCGGCGGGTTCGACTCCATATCAACAAGGGGGTACAGAAGAGATACTTATACTGTACATATAAAATGTGTCATTCTAGACTTGATCCAGAATCATATATCTCAAAATGGATCACAGACCTATGTAACAATAAAAAGTAAAGACATAAAAGATTTACTATTTTAGCTACTTGTATAAAAGATATATAGTTACTATGGTAACTATATATAATTGTTAGGCATAATTAGAAATGAACACCCTCAAAATAACAGAAAAGGAAGAAAAACAGATAAAAGAACTGTTTTCATCTCAACCTGTAAAAAAGTTTTCTAAAAACGAAATTATTGTCGAACCAAATTCTATATATAAAAATGTTTACCTCATTGAAAGCGGAGTGATAAGAACTTTTTACTATAGCTCAAAAGGAGATGACATTTCGCATTGGTTTTCATTTGAGAATGACATTGTAACTGTTCTTTCCAGTACATTAAATCAATCTGAGAGTCCTTATGGACTTCAAGCTTTAGAAGGTACTAGTGTAAGAATAATTACATTTAATAGTTTCGTTGAGCTTAAAGAGTCATCTCCAGAAATTACACAGTTAATTGAAAAACTGATTATTTCTTCATTCATAAAAGTTGCAAATCGCTTAGTCGATATTCAAACAAGAACTGCTAAAGAGAGATACGAAAATCTTTTAAAAGAATATCCCGCTATATTTCAACGAATTAATTTAAGCCATATTGCCACTTACCTTGGAATAAAAAGACAAAGTCTTAGCCGAATCAGAGCATCTAAATAATTTTTCTTAAATACGATTGTCACATAGGTTAACTTTATTAAAATAAGTTGATTCTAACTTTGCATCAGTTAAAACAGTTAGAATAATGGTTTTTGATATATTAAAAAACAAAAATATAAATGACTTTAAAGGCATTCATCTATTTCACCATCCAGCATCTAATAATGCTTTTAGAATACGTCTACTTTTAGAAGAAAAACAAATCCCTTGGAAAAGTCACATTGTTCATTTAAATAAATTTGAACAATTCTCTTCTGAGTTCTTGGAAATAAATCCTCAAGGCAGCGTTCCTGCAATGATTCATAATGGAACTGTAATTAACGGAAGTGAAAATATTTTGAGGTATTTAGAGACAGCATTCTCGAATATCAGTTTAACTCCTTATCTGGATAAAGAAAAAGAAATGTGGGAATGGGTTGAAGCTGCTACTAGAACACATATCAACTCTATCGTTTATTACTTATATTCTAGAGATTTTGGCAGACCTGCTCGAAAAGATAAGCTTCATCTTTATAAAAAACATAACTACGATAAATACAAATTTCTAGTAGATAAAGGATATCATATGAATCAAAAAGAAAAGGAAGAAGCTTTAATTATTAATAAACTGCACATGGAACGTCTTGAAGAAACTTTAGAAAAACAAGACTATATTTTAGGGAATAAAATATCAATAGCAGATATCGCTTGGGTAGCAAACGTAATATTCTTGCAATACCTTGGTTTCGAATTCTTCAAATACTCTAAAACTATTGATTGGGTAGATAGAATAAAACAAAGACCATCATATAACAAAAATAGTATAATGCCTAAATTTACTACTCCATTGGTAAAGCTCTATTTCAAGATGTTATTAATGAAAAAATCTTATTTAAAATAATCTTTTATGAAAAGAATATATAAAGTATTATCAAAAAAAAGTCCAAAGCAAACCTTAGCAATAGGATTATTAGAAAGTAAGACCGAAACTAACTATACTTTAAAAACAGATACAAATATTAAACAGTTTTTAAAATGTGAAGTGATTCTCGAAGATATTTACGAGAAAGGAACGGATGTATACGAACTCAATATAATAAACGAACATAATGAATCTAAAAAATTGAAACTTTCAAAACATTGTTTTGGCGGTTGTGGATAAAAAATCAGAAAATGGAAAAAGTAATCTTACATAGAAATTTTGGTTCACCTTATTGTCAAAAAATAATGGCAATGTTAGGCTATTGTCAATTGGATTGGTATTCTGAGCTTACAAGTAAAGGTATACCACGACCAGTACAAGAAACTTTAACAGGTAATTATTCGAGACGAGTTCCTATTTTACAAATTGGTTCAGATATTTATTGTGATACTAAAGAAATCTGTCATCAAATCGCTGAAATTTCAAGAAATAAGAGATTAAGCTATTATCACTTAAACGAAAGTCAACAAGAGTTTTCAGATGAATTGGAATATGAATTTGGAAAAGCTGTAATGGGTTTATTGAATCCTATTGAAATGATTACAAGCTATTTTAAGCACATTCCTATGAAAGATGCTTATGAGTTTATTATAGATAGACTCAAAATCAAAAAAAGTATGAAAGGCAATAATCCTTTGGATGAAAAACCGAATGAAGAATGGAAAAATATTGTAACTCAATATTTAAAAAGAATTAATGACATTCTTGACAATCATGAATTTCTATCAGAGGATTCTGAACCTAATTATCTTGATTTTACAGCTTATACACATATTTGGTATTCAAATAGACTAAATAAACTAAAATATGCTAAAGGTTTATCCAATATTAAAAAATGGCTAAAAAAAATGGATAGTTTTGATATAGGAAACTATAAGGAATTAGCTAAAAGTGAAGCATTAAAAATTGCACTTAACACAGAACCAAACCTATTAGACAAATCATATTTAAAATCTCCTGAATTAAACAAACAAACTTCAATAGTTGTCAATGACGAACTTGCATTTATAATGAATCCCATTAATGGAATTTTAAAAGGGGAAAATGAAACAAAGTCAATATTAAAAAGAGAAAACACGGAAATAGGAATAGTTCATCTTCATATTCCTAAAAAATGTCATGGAGCTTGTGGGTAAAAATAACTATGCCTAACACCGTATATAATTAATTGCTTTGGTCGTTGCTTATTTGGAAAATTCCTTCGGAATTTTCTCAGGTTCGTATTTGTTCACTAATTTAGTTGCTTAACCACGCAACTAACCATACACAATCACGTTATGCCTCATTAAAAATATTATCTGAAATTGAATGAAATTATTTCCCTCTAAAAAATTTACTGCAAAATTGGGAAGTGATTACTCAATTGCTGTTCAGAATTTAAAAGCGAATACTGATATAACTGACTCACTAGTTTCTGAAAGGACTAAAAAAGAATTTCGTGGACAAGTAAATGAAAACGGTTTTAAACTAATCTCATCAGAAGTTGGACGTGGTGCAGTATGTGTGTTATCAGGAGAATTTACAGACCAGGATGGAATAATAGAAGTTCGAATTCATAATGCTTTTAAAATTATGTTTTCAATTCTCTTATCCTATCCACTAATTGGATTTGGAATAATAGCTTATAATGATGGATTTGAAAAAGCTTTAGAATTTTTGCCTACTCTTTTTATTGGCTTATTAGTTATTAGATTTGTGTTTATAGAGTTAAGTTTCCATTTCATTTCAAAAATTGGTATAAATAAACTGACTCTAATACTTAATATCATTGATCTTAAGAAAAACAAGGTACAACAAAACCTATAAGTAATACAGGTTTTGGTGTTTAAAATTGAAAGCTTGTGTATATTTACATTCAACGCCAAATCTTTTAATTTGGCTTTAAATTAAAAAGATAAACAAAATAAAAAGTTTTGGCTAAGTGCTTAATCGGAAATTCAGTAATTTTAATTCCCGTACTAACCATAGCCGAGACGTTGGCAATAATTAAAGGTTAGGTAATCCAAAATCAATCTTTCTTTCTTTCTTAAAGTTTAATAAGACTCTTAAATTCTATTCATAAAACAATTCCAAAAAAACTCAATACTAATCGACTATTAAATTAAGTGTAACATTCTCAAGTTTCCATAATCTTTAAGGTACTTAATACTTTAATTATGAAAAAAATAAAAAAATCTACGGTTTTCTTGATTTTATTGCTTGTTTGTTTTACTTCAAGAAAGTCATCTGCACAAAATGATTCTTCTATTGATTCAATTATTCAGTTAAACAAATACACATTTAAAATTGTAAACAATGAAATTATTGGAAGTGGAAAAAACTATATAAAAAAAGAAGCCAAAAGCTCTCAATTTTTCATGATTGGTGAGTTACACGGAAATAAAGAGACTCCCCAATTTACTTCTGCTATTCTTAACTTGCTAAAACCTGAAGGGTACAATAATTTTGCTGTAGAAATAGGTCCTTTTAGTAAGAAAAAATTAATATCTATTCTAAAACAAAAAAATGGTATTGATTCTTTATCTAAATTTTATAGAAAATACAATTCAGATGATTCGACAAATCCAATTCCATTTTTTGATGGGATGGATGAAGTTAATATGCTCCAAGTTGCTTTAACCAATAATTATAATATCTGGGGAATCGATCAAGAGTTTGTATATGGGGCTCCCTTTTTATTTGATGATATTTTTAATAAAATTAATAAATCAAAAAACAACTCTGAAGACTATAAAAAGCTCTATAAAAAAGCTCGACTTGTGATACTAAAGTATCTTACTATGAAATCAAAATCCAAGTTCAATTTACTTTTGGAGGATAAGAGTATTTCCGAGTTTATCTCTGAGTCAAAAGGAATATATAAAGAGATAACTACTCAATTGGTAGAGTTAGAAAAAAGTTGGAAAATATATGCTTATGGTAATGGTCCTACTAAACAATATTTTAAAAGTAATAATTCCAGAGCAATTATGATGAAACATTACTTTTTTGATTATTACAAAAAAGCATTATTAGATGAATCTCATCCGAAAATGATTCTAAAAATGGGCAGTATGCATACTGCTTATGGAAAAAACCCATTGGCTATTTATGATATTGGAAATACCTTATACGAATTTGCAATATTGAATAATTCCAAAAGTTTTAATCTTGCTCTTTCTGGCAGATACTATATTAGAAGTAGTGGAGAAAAAATTGATCGATTAAAATATGTTCCTGAATATAAGAAGCTATTTGAGTATGAAGAAGAAGGTATGTGGGTTCTCTTGGATTTAAGACCTCTTAAAAAGGCTATTTACAATGGAAAAATTAAAGTAGAAGACAAAAAATTTAAAGATTTAGTTTTAAAATATGATTCTGTTCTTCTAAAAACTCTTACAAGTGCTACAGAAGATATTAGAGATTATAAAAAATAGATTTGATAGCTAAATATTCATTTACTAAAAGTAAAAAAAGTATTCTGGATAAGCGCTTATAAGGTATTCAAGCAATTTCAAAAATAGTGAATACAAACCTTAATTCTCTCTTTTGCTCTTTCTGATTAATACTTAAATGTATGAAGAATCAAACTTAAGACGTGTATGATTAATTGCTACTGAGTTGCCTCACAGTAAATTAAGTAGCAATTAATTACATTTGAGTACGTCAGAAAATCACAACTGATTTTCCACAACTAACCATACACAAAACGTCGGCAATACTCTATAATAGGTTTTCCACATTCAAGTTATCAAAAGATAAAAAACAAATAATCTTCTAAGAACGTGGACTCTATCTAATTTATCAAAAAAGATTCACAAGGATTGTGTAACATAAGTAAGTTTTTAAACTCTTATATTCAAAATCAATCAATCAATCAATCAATCAAATGAAAAGCTTAAACATTTACTTCATTGCTCTTAGTTCAATTTTATTAATGAATTGTAACTCAAACTCAAAAAAAGAAACTAATTCTGAACATATAGAAGTAATAAAGAACTCTTCTATCAATACGGTTGAAGACAACCGAATTATAAAGGTTAAGTTAGGTATTAACTCTGATCAAATATCTAATGAA
This sequence comes from Aquimarina sp. Aq78, assembly GCF_900299525.1. GTDB lineage: Bacteria > Bacteroidota > Bacteroidia > Flavobacteriales > Flavobacteriaceae > Aquimarina. The sequence continues at coordinate 182,531 of NZ_OMKA01000003.1, forward strand.
TGGAGAAATGTATTAGCAAACAGGAAGAATGCTTCTATACTTGACTCTCTATCAAATGTGATTAAACAAATAACAAAAGAAGAACAAGATTGGATTAACTTAATTGAATCCAAAACAAACAAATGGAATGCTTTTAGAGACTCCCTAAAAGTACCTTTTCAGAATATCAAACTTAATGATACCATTTCTATTCTTTTAGGGTATCAAGGTGGAGATGATGCTTTTACATATAATAATAAAACTATTTGTCTAGATGTAAATGCATTAAATAAAGCATACGGATCTGCAAAAAAATCAGTCAACAACAATCGAATTGACCGTATATTTGCACACGAATTCACTCATTTGCTTCATAAACAATGGGCAAAGAAAAACAACTTAAAACTCGATACATTTAAAGATCAGATTTTGTGGGAATGCGTGACAGAAGGTTTTGGGATGTATCGTTCGATGTCACCAAAATGGTTTCCTACAGGAGATTCTTTATCCTTGACATCAAAAAACACTTTCAAAAAATTATATCCAATATTTACTGAAAAAATTATAAAGGTATCTACACAGTCCAACCTTACACCTGAGGAAGAAAACGATTTGCATGCAAACCTATCTAGGGGTTCTATGAAAAAAAAATGGGGCGCTTTGCCAGTTGCAGTATGGCTCGCATTAGAAGCTAAAGGGAATGATGAGAATCTTATAAAATGGGTAAACAAAGGACCTGATGCCATAATTCAATTAGCTGAAAAACATTTAACAAACGAAAGTAAGATAGCATTTAATGAATTTTTGAAAAGTAATAAAAGTTCTGAATAAAACTATTGCCAACACCTACTTTCGGATCGAGACATTTGCATGGAGCAGCAAGATATGGCCTCGTATCAAATTCATAGCTCGAAAGGGTGCCTTTCTGGACTTGACCTAGAATCATCTATCCCAAAATAGATGTGCAGATCCATCTCTTAATAAAAAAAAGATTCATTAATTTAGATACCATATATAAAGAAGTATAGTTATCATAGCAACTATACTTCTTTATTATAAAATATTTGAATTAAAAAATAACTTAACGAATTAGAAGTTTGTACCAAATAATTAATTTCATTATTTCTTTTGGCGCCCTGCAAGGTCTTATCGTCGGTGTATTCCTTTTAATAAAAGGTTTCAAATCGAAACAAGGAAAACTTTATTTGTCGTTAATATTAATTGGTTTTTCCGCAATATTAGGAAGGGTTTTAGTAATAGGCATTTACGAAAATCAATCATTGTTCTTGGTTAATCTTAATTTCATTTTACTAATTTCTCCCGCATTCTATTTATACTCGAAAGAATCTTTAAGAACTATAAAAATCACAAAATTCAAGATTAAACATTTCTTACCTTTTCTAATTATAAATTTGGGATACATATTATTTTATTTTGCAGTAAAAGACTCCATCAATTATCAGAAGTATCTGCAAAATATTATAAAAATAAACGAAAGTTTTAGTATTGTTTATTTCACAGTATATCTATACCTAACCAATAACTTGTGTAGACAAAATAAGTCTTCTTATTCTAAAATACTTTACAAATTATTAAATCAGCTAACATTCTTGTTTTTTGGTTTTCTTATTATTTGGATAGTCTACGTTTTGGCAGAATGGATTTACTTTCAATATAACATGGAACTTATATATTATTATCCAATAATGGTGCTATTAGCAGTGATTCTTTATTTTTTGAGTTTACAAGTTATTATCCATGCACAATTTTTGTTCGACATTAAGGGAACTCCAAAAAGGAAAACTTTCATTTTAGAGGAGAAAGAAAGTAAACATTTATTAAATAAGTTAACTCTTTTTATGAATGAGAAAAAACCCTTTTTAGATGGTGATATTTCACTAATTACTCTTGCAGATTCAATAGATATAAATCCAAAAGTTCTATCTTTTGTTATCAACGAACATATTCATAAAAATTTTAACGATTATATTAATACTTGGAGAATTGAAGAAGTAAAGAAAAGGCTAAATGACAAAACATATAGTCATTATAAAATGTTGAGTATCGCTTTTGATTGTGGTTTTAACTCTAAATCAACTTTTAATCTTGCTTTCAAGAAAGCCACTGGATTATCTCCTTCTAAATATAAAAGCTCTAATGATTACTAAATCTTAAATCTTCTTTTAAGACAACTATCTAAATATTTTAAGTCCTAAATCTTCTTTTAAAGCAACTAATCTTTTTCTCTGCAATAGTTTTGCTTAAAAAAAGATAAAAGATGAGCCTATCCAAAACACTTATTATTAGTGTACTAATAATAATCCTAGGGTGTAAAAATGACTACCCCACCTTTAATATAGATAACGGATTATATATCAATAATATTACTGTAATATCTGCCAATAAAAACGGTATCATAAAAAAGTACATTGGATATGTACTGATCGATAATGACACTATCCTATATTGCGGGAGGAAGAAACCAAATGTAAAAGGTACCTATAAAAAAATTGAGGGAACGGGAAAATACCTAACCCCAGGATTAATTGATTCTCATGTACATTTGAGTTCTATTGCCGGAATGAATTATAAACATGTACAAGATTTACCAAAATTGGCAAATAGTTATTATGATCAACTTCCACATAGTTACCTGTATTTTGGTTATACTACCCTAATTGATCCAAACAACTATAATCCAAGAATTATCAAACAAATAAAGAGTAAAGAGATTAAACCAGATATTTACACATGTGGTGAACAAGTAAAAGTGATGAATGATTTTATGATGGCCGAGGATAATCCAAAAGATCGATATAAATTCTATCCAAATTTCTTACATGACAAATACAACGAAAATGTTAGTATACCAGATACTATAAATATTAATGATCACTCTGTAAAAAAAGTAGTTTCAGATATCGTTAATAAACAAGATGGAATATGCATGAAAACTATTTATGAAGACGGATTTGGTGGTACAGAAGAGATGCTTTGGGAATTACCTTCATTAGATATTATAAAAGATTTGGTACACGAGGCAAAAAGTGAAAGCATTCCTGTATTACTACACGCAAACTCTTTTGCCGCACAAAAGTTTGGATCAGAAGCTAATGTGGATATTATTGCCCATGGAATGTGGCACTGGGGAATACTAAAAGATTATCTATATGTTACTAAACTTCCAGAAGCACATAAAGAATTGTTATCAACCATTGCCTATAAAAAGATTGGATACCAACCTACTTTTAGAGTAATTGCTGGGCAAAGAGATGTCTTTAATTCTAATTTTATTAATGACTCAAATTTAGAAAATGTACTTCCTCCCAATCTACTGAAATGGTTGAAAACCGACGAAGGATTATGGCAAAAAAAGAGAATTCTGACCTATGGCGGAGATTATTTTGACGCAGAAACTCCAGATAGAGAAATAGCTAACATGATGCAGTTAATTTTGGATAAAATCAATAGTAGTACTAATCATCTATCCAATGCGAATGGCTATTTACTATTTGGATCTGATACACCTGCCATGAACAATCATGCCAATCCTCCAGGATATAATGGCTTTTTGGAGATGAAACATTGGATTGAAGCAGGGATTTCATTAGAAAAGATATTTATTGCTGCTACATTTAATAATGCAAATGCTTTTCATATAAATGACAAATATGGAACTATTGAAAAAGGTAAAATAGCAAATTTATTAGTATTGAATCAAGATCCACTACATAATATATCAGCATATAATCAGATAAACTCAGTTATTGTACATGGCAAAAATCATTCAAGAAACATGTTTTCTGCAAATCTATATGATTAGAATAATCACATAGTATTGACAAAAACAGAGAACCAAAAAAACGTTTTACAATAACGTCTCCTAAAGTTCCTGTTATTTAAAGATTGTTTGAAGGTTTCTCATAAAACCCTGTGCTTTCCATCCTTTTTTTGAGAACTAAATTCTCAAACAACACAAATCATACACGAAACGCTAGCCTTCATTATGACCAATACGAATACTTCTTGCTTTCTTTCGTTCTGCATCTCTAAACAATCTTCTTTCTCTTCTCTTTTGCTTTCGTGCTTGTATTTTATCTGGGGAGCCCCGTACAAGGTATATCATATAACCAATACTATTTCCTATACCAATTCCTATATAATGAGGGATGGCAAAAAAACCTTCAAATATTCGTCCAAAGGTAGTACCATGTTGTGCAGTGCACGCTCTGCCAATATAAGACATACGCCACCAGTGGCGTGTTGATTTCCCTTCGCTCCCATCCTTATACACTTCTGTTGCAGTTATATAAACACATTGCATGTGATGCCAAGGGGTGCATTTATTTACATTTTGAGTGCCTCTCTCGAAAAGTTGTACAGAAAGACTGTCGTTTGTTTTTAGTACAGTATCCTGTGCTCTACTTTGCATGCAAACCAATAGCATAATGACAAACAATACCCTCATAACACTAAGGTACGGAATTCGAATTAAAGGTGTTTCCTAGTCCAAAATGTAAACAGGAAACAAGAAGCCTGGTATAGCACCATGTATGATATCATAGTGGTTAAGTGATAACTCAATGGTTCTTGTATATTTGCTATGACATAATAATGTCGATGGTAAGGTAACGTTTTACTTTGCTACGACACATATTTATATCGTTGTGGCGTATTTAAGAAAAACCATCTGAATCAAAAAAATGGCATATTTAGTCTTGGCATATCCCGAAATCAAAAAATCAGATTTTGATGTAATACAAAATTACCGAAAAGAAAATGACAAGCTTTTTTACAATGTGGTCGAGCCTCATTTTACTATTGTATTTCCTGTATTTGACCAAACGGAAACCGATTTTATAGCAGAAATTAAAAAACAAGCAGCAACATTTAATAATTTCGATTTTGTGCTGCGTTGTGCTACAATAAACAAAGATGCTTTCAACGAATATTTCCACACCTTCCTTGTACCAGATGAAGGGTATAGCAATATTGTCAAAATCCACGATAGACTTTATAGCGGAATACTAAAAGAAAACCATAGACTTGATCTGGATTTTATACCGCATATCGGAATCGGAAATTCGTTGAACAAATTAGATTGTAAAAAAATGGTGGATCAATGGAACAAAGATGAGTTTGAAATCGGTGGAACGGTTAAAACGTTGACAATAGCAGAATATAAAAATAATAACCTCCGGCAGATTGAGGAAATCAAGCTTTAAGAAATAAGAAAAGTACACAGCAATATCTATATAAAACCATAGGTACGAAGCTAAAAATTCTTGTACTCAAATACTACACTAATGAATAAAGAAGAAATCATAAATATGATTGGTGAGAAGTATTCTCCTTTGACTTCGGCATGTAAATTAGAATTCTCAAATCATTCTAAAATATTGAAATTAAAAAAAGGAGATGCAATAGTAAAAGAAGGGCAATATTCTGATAAGGCCTTCTTTATTGTAAGGGGTTGTGCCAGGGCTTATTATCTAAATGACGGGAAAGATATTACAGATTGGTTTGCTTTTGAAAAGGATTTTATTTGTGCTATCAATAGCTTTTTTCAGAACATTCCAAGCCCACATTATATAGAAGCGTTAGAAGAAACTTTACTATTAGAGGTTTCTAGAGATAACACCTTGAAATTATCTGATAAGTATCATGATTTTGAAAGATTAAGTAAAACGGTTGCGACTAAAACAATGTTAAAACTTCAGGCACGAATTGTATCTATACAGTTTCAATCTGCCGAACAAAAGTACCAAAGCATTTTATCTGCTTATCCAAATATTACCCAAAGGATACCATTAACACATATTGCTTCCTTCCTGGGGATAACTCTTGAAACATTGAGTAGAATACGAAAACTTAATAGTCGAATTTGATATATATCAAATGAAAACTAATAATTAGAATAGACCTTTGTAAAAAATCGAAGGTGAAACAAATTTCTTACATATCTGGTTTTACAATACCCTCTTTTATTACACTCCATTTATACAGCCTTCTTTATAACCTTTTTGAAATAAAAGAGTACAGAAGGTTTACTATGAATACAAAATAATGGCAAATAATATATCAATAATTGGAGGAGGAATAGGAGGATTAGTAACAGCATTATCCTTTGATAAATTAAACATTTCTTATAAATTATACGAAAGAGCAGCGTATTTAAAAGAAGTGGGAGCTGGAATATGGTTATCACCAAATGCTCTACAAGTATTAGAATGGATTAATCCTGCGCTATTAAAAGAAATTCAAGATTCTGGAAATAGTTTCAATCGAATTTTAGTAGCTGACCATAAATTAAAACCAATATCTGATTCTAATCAGGAGTTTATTCAAAAGACATTTGGGTATACCACAATGGCAATTCATAGAGGAAAACTACAGCAAATTCTATACAAATACGTAGCACAAGAAAATATAGAACTAAATAAAACCTTCAAAGAATATTTCCAAAATAGTGACAAGTCACTAAAAATCAATTTTACAGATGGGACTTCAATTCAGACAAAATCTATTATTGGTGCAGACGGTATTAATTCTAATGTAAGAAAACAATTATTTCCCAATAGTAAAATAAGATATTCGGGGCAAACCTGCTGGAGAGGAATTTCAGATTACAACTTAAGTAGTGAACTAAAATCAGTTGGTTTTACGTTGTGGGGACAAAAATTTCAATTCGGAATATCTAAAATATCAGATGGAAAAGTATATTGGTTTGCTGTAAAATTGAGTGAACCTAATTTACAGGATGATAAAGAAAATCTAAAGAACCTATTAACCAATATGTTTTCTGGATTTGATCCACTTGTTAACGAAGTGATTGAAAGCACACCAATTAACAAAATAATTAGAGGCGACCTTTCAGATTTAGAATTGTTAAAAAAATGGAGCATACAAAATATTTGCCTTGTTGGAGATGCAGCACACAGCATGACTCCTGATTTAGGTCAAGGTGGTGCGCAAGCAATTGAAGATGCTTTTTATGTATCTCATTTTATCAAAAAATCTAAAAGTGTAGCAACTGCATACGAGGATTTTTATAGCTATAGAAAATCGAAAGTCGAAAAATTAGTTAAACAATCCAGAATTACATCAAAAATTGCAATAACGAATAGATTTATTGAAATCATTAGAAATTTCACACTAAAACATACACCAGAAAAGTATATGCAAAAACAGATGGTCGAATTGTATACACTAGATAAGACTATTACCAAAAATCGAAAAACTGAAGGATCGAAAGTATGCTAAAACTTGGAGGATATTTAAATATAGGAATAGCAATTGCCCACCTAATTGGTATGTTTTGGCTCGAAGAGGTCTTTAAAATTTTTGGAATTGAGGAAAAAATGGCAGAATTGTCACAAATTCATTTTTCCATTCCGTATTTAACAACTCTTTTGGTTGCAACGGTATTTTTTATGTTTGGATTATACGGACTTTCGGCTAGTGGTACATTTAAAAAACTACCATTTTTGAAAATTGGAATATTTCTAATAGCAGTAATTTATCTATTGCGAGGGATTACAGAGTTGGTGTATTCTGTGTTGAATGATTTTTTTCCAACTATGGGAATTTTGGCAACGCTAATAGGACTTCTATATTTTTTGGGTGGATTGAAAAAATGGAAGGTAAAAAAGAAAAACAAACAAATAACAGTTTAAAATAAACTCAGTAACAAATAGTGCAATTGAAATACTAATTACAAAAACAATAAATATAAATAGTATCACTAAAAAAAAATCATTAATTCTATTATCAATCGGCTTACTACTAATTGCATTCACACAAATATTTTCTCACTATGCAGAATTATCTGATCTAGCCAAAGGCTCATTTACAGGCATCGGAATAGGAATACTACTAATCGCATTAACGCTTGGGAGATTTAAATCTGCACACTCTAACTAAAAGATTTGACGAGAAAAGATTTATTATTTTAGTACCCATGTAGAAGAAATATAGTTACCGTGGTAACCATATAGAATTGTTATCAACAAACGAAAAATAAAATTATGAAGTTGACTTTAATAGTCCTTAATTTATTGATTTGGAATAATATTTCCTATGGACAAACAGAGGATAAAGTATTAGCAGAAGCATATTTGTTGTATAACTCCGAGAAAGCATCTTGGAATGGAACTGACATATTCTTAGAGCGATTTCCGGAAAAAAGAAACCTAATTGGTGGGTATTTTTCCTATTCAGAAAACGATTCTCATAATTGTATTTTCTTTGATCAAAATGAGATTCCAGAAGTACTTGCAAAAATTACATTTGACGAAAGTTTTAATGTAACAAAAGCCGTTGTTGATACAGTAAAAAGAAAGTTCAATAATTATGAAATGGATTTATTTCAAATTCGAAAAAATGCTTTAGCAGAAATAAATACGGACAATGATTTATTCAAGCAATATAATAATACTAACTTAAATCCTATTCCAATTATTAGCGGAAAAGACAAGAAAGTTTTTGTTTTAACGGGACCTACAATATCAGGAGTTGTCGTTTTAGGAAATGATTATTTATTGACTTTTGACAAGAACAATAATCTTAAAGAGAAAAAGTCATTGCATAAGAATATAATTCCTATTGAATATGATGACAAAACTAAGGATGCTGTTACTATGCATAGTCATTTAAAAACTACTGGAAATTTAATTACATCCACAGACTTGTGTACAATAATGCTTTATGAAAAATATGCAAATTGGAAACAACACATTGTAATCTCTAAAAAGAATGTTTCTTTATGGGATTGCAAAAAGGATAAATTAGTCGTTATGACAAGAAAAGCTTGGGAAAAAATCTCAGAGCATCAAAATAAAAAGAAATAATCAGTTGATAACAATTTGTATAGTGCATATGCACCCTTCGGGATGCAAACGCAACATACAAGAGACGTTAACAACAAGCGAAAAAGACAATGCAAGATTATATTGATTTAGCAGAAAAGAATGGGGTTATACTCTTAGCCAATGGAAAATGTCAATTTTGCGGAGCTAATACAAAAAGAGGAATTCATGAATGTTTAGAAATTTTTAATCTCGGATTTCAAAATATTGATTTTTCAAACATTGAAAATCATTCCTACAGATTTCTAATTGTTGACGCACACACATTACAACACCCAGAAATTCATGGTAGATGGAGTAATCATTTTCATCTTTCGAGATTGCATTTGGTTTTTAACTACAACGTTAAATGGACTTATGATTTATCACCTAAGTTGAGTGATTATCTGAATACATACAAAGTTCATAAACAAGATGAATATTTAAATCCTCCAAAAACTCTTGAAAGAGGAAACATAACTACAACTGATATTATAGAAAATTCGACCAATGAAACAGAATGCAAAAGCATAATAAAAAATTGGGCCTTGGAGGTTTATAATAGTTGGAATACTCATCATAGCATAGTAGACAATATTGCAAAAGGGTTTTTAAATCAGAAATAATGAAAAGTAATAACCGCTAGTATTGTATAAAACAACAGGGTATCCAGTTGTTTACGATGTAAACATTAAGAAAATGAATACTATATCAACTAAATATTTTATTGACAGGAAAGAATGGAGAAAATGGCTAGAAACTAATTTTGAGGCCAAAGATGACATTTGGTTAGAATATCCTCTTAAAAAGACAGGAAAAAAAAGAATCCTATATAATGATGCTGTTGAAGAGGCTCTTTGTTTTGGTTGGATAGATAGTACTGTCAAATCATTAAATGAAGAAACCACTATTCAAAGGTTTAGCAAAAGGAGAAAAAACGCTACGTTTTCTCAACCAAATAAAGAACGCTTGAAATGGCTTTTTGAAAACAACATGATTCATAAGTCAATTAAGAATGATGTCTTTAAAATAATTCAACAGGAATTTATTTTTTCAGAAGATATAATCAAACGAATTCAAGTAGATAAAGAGGTTTGGAGTAATTATCAAAGTTTTTCAGAATCTTATAAACGAATTAGAATTGCATACATTGACAGTTCAAGAAAAAGACCAGAGGAATTTGAAAAGCGAATTTCAAATTTTATTAATAAAACAAGAGATAATAAGCTAATAAAAGGGTTTGGCGGAATTAATAAATATTATTAAAATAAAAAAACAATTGCTAACAATATACATACCCAACAGAATCAGAAGGCACCTCTTAAAAAGTTAAAAGATTTACTATTTTAGCTACCCATATAAAAGAAATATGAGTATCGTGGTAACTATATATAATTGTTGGCCACAAGTACAAAATAAAATTGAAAGCCAAACAAACATATCTTAAAGGAAAATCCGTATTCATTGTTTCTTTACTTGTAATTGGAACTACAATATTGACGGTATATTTGACCGATATAAATTACAATCGAAATTTAACTTCTAATCTTTATTTATCATTAGGAGTTATTGCTTCTATTCTTTTTTTCTTTATGACTTATGGTCTATATAAAGGTATTGGACTAATTGATAACTTCCCTAAGTTTAGGAATTTTAAAAGTGGTGATTATATCGCAGATTCTGGAACAGTTCCTGATTTCGATTTACCTGATATTGATGTTGGAGATGAAATTGGAGGTTTAATTTTATCAATACTTTTATGGATTGGAATGACTATTTTATTTATTTTCTTGTTAATCGTTTTAGAAGCTATTTTCTGGTTTTCAATTTTCATAATACTAGCAATGTTATACTGGATCTTTTTTAGAGCTTTAAAATTCGTTTTTAGCAAATCAATAAATACTAAAGAAAACATTGGAATCTCGGTTGTTTATGCTCTGACTTATACTACTCTATATACTGGATGGATATTTGGAATTGTATACTTAACCCAAATAATAAAATAAAAAGCGAGTACCTAACATTATATATAAAACCTGAGTAATCTAGTGTTAGATTTAAAGGTTATTTCCTTTTGTAATAGCGCTAAATTTTATAAGTTTAATAAGAAATAAAAATAGATTTAGAAGGGTCAATTGGCTTAGGTATATCACTCTTTTTTAGACATATATATTTAACACTAGGCTTTATTAAGAAAAAGGGTGAAAATGGAACAGTTAATCGATTTAAATACAGAAAACATATCCACAGAACATATATGCTGTGCAATATCTGATAAGAAATGTTCTGATAGCTATCAAGCGAAAAAAGATTGGTTGACTAAAGAATTCAATAACGGATATGTATTTAGGCGAATTAATGAAAGAGCGAAAGTATTTATAGAATATGGCCCTGCCGAAAATTCATGGATTCCAATTAAAGCACCTAATTACTTGAATATTAATTGCTTTTGGGTGTCTGGAAAATTCAAAAAGAATGGATATGGAAAAGAACTTCTAAAAACAGCAATTGAAGATGCTAAGAGTCAAGGAAAAGATGGTTTAGTGACAGTTGTAGGAACTAAGAAATTTCATTTTATGAGTGATACAAAATGGTTTCTAAAACAAGAATTTGAAGAAGTTGAAAGAATTTCAAGTGGATTTAGTCTTTTAGTAAAAAAAATAAATCCAAAAGCAGAATTACCAAAATTTAATGAATCTGTGAAAAGTGGGGAATGTTCTGAAAAAAATGGAATCGTAGTTTATTATTCTAACCGTTGCCCTTTTGCAGAATTCCATGCAAAAAACTCTTTAATTGAGACTGCTAAAAACAGGAAGCTTCCATTAAAAATAATTAAATTAGAAACCATGAAACAGGCTCAATCTGCTCCAAGTCCAGCAACTATTTTTAGTCTTTTTTATAACGGAAAATTTATGACAACAGATATTAGTGTGTGTATGGACACGAGGTATGATAAAGTAATGAACAAAATATTAGAGTAAAACGAAAATCTAATAAAAGATATAGTTCTCAAGGGTTTTGCGATTAACCCTAAGTTTAAAGCTTTAAACCAAATCCGTCAAACCTTTTGATGTAAAATTGATTTTATTTTATGGTAAAACTTGAAGAAATAACAACTACTCCAACATTTTCGAATCAATTAGAAAATAAGATATTATACGCTAAGCATCATGATGATATTTCTATATCATATACATCTACTTATTCGTTAAAGTATGTTATAGAAGGAACTAAACACTATAACTTTAACAATCAAGATATTAAGATTACTAAAAATCAATATCTAATTATAAATAATAATAGTTGTATTACTACCGAAGCAAAAAAAGGAACAAAAGGATTATCTTTCTTCTTATCACCCAAGTTAATCGAAGAAATATATAAATATCATACTAGTAACACATCACAACTTGAATTTCTTGAAGTGACTCAAAAAAAATCAAGTAACCAAGTGGGGTTTTTACTAGATAAAATCACTCATCTTTATGAGTATAATCAACACGATTTCAATCGACAAATGGATAATTTATTCATTCGTATCTCTGAAGCAATTGTTCAAGAGCAGACTAATATTGACACTAAGTTTTCGGCATTAAAAATAGTTAAACACAATACAAAAAAAGAATTGTTTAAATTAATTTCGGTGACTAAAGAATATTTAAACGATAATAGTAGTGAAGACATCTCACTTGATACTATTAGTAGAGACATTGGCATCAGTAAATATTATTTACATCGATTATTTACCGAAATTAACGGAAATACCCCACTAGCATATTTAACTTCTATTCGTTTAGTAAAAGCAAAGAACAGATTACGGTATTCTAAAGATTCTGTTTTACAAATTGCCATCGAATGTGGTTTTGATAATACCTCTTACTTTTCTAATGTATTTAAGAAACACACAGGTTTCTCTCCTTCACAGTATAGAAAACATTTATAAAATCAGCAAGATTTTATAAACTCATCATACTGCTCATATCTATTTTTGTTCTTATTAAAACAAAAGCTTATGTATGAAAAAATAGCTCATATAACGGATTTACATTTAGATGAAGAATACCCATTAAAAAATGGTGTACTGGCAAGAAAACGATTCGACAATATTGTAAAAGATATAGAAGATAAGAAGATTACTCGAGTGGTCTGTACAGGAGATATTGGAGAAAACAAAGGGATCTCATATTTCTTTGAACAACTTAAAACTAAAACCTTGTCAATTACTCTAGGTAATCATGATATGTTTTCTGAAATTTCGAAACACTATAATAAAGGTGCAGATTATGATTCAGAAAAATTATACAGCAGCACTATAAAAGAGTATTTTAAATTTATATACTTAGATTCTTCAGAAGGAGTAATTGATAAGAAACAACTGCTTTGGCTTGAAAAAGAACTTATTTCGGCTAAACCAATTATCATTTTTGTACATCATCCCATTATTGGTCTAAACCTGAAAGTTGATGAAATTGGGAAACTAAAAAACCGAGAAGATATAATCTCTCTTTTAGAAGATAGCCTCAATGAGATTACTATTTTTTGTGGACATTATCATATAGAGAGTACTTTAATTCACAAAAACATTACTCAACATATTACCCCCGCAGTTTCTTATCAAATTGAGAAAAACTTAAATACCATAGAAATAAACACTTCTGTCTTTGGGTACAGAATTATTGAAATAGATCAAAACAATACATCTTCAAAAATTCAGCTATTAAGGGATGCAGACTAAAAAACAATCATTTATCGAAAGTTTAGTGAATGTAACTGTTGGTTTTTTTATCACCATGATTTCATTACATATCATATTTCCAATATTGGGAATAGAAAACAATTCAGGTAAAAATATAATCCTAACCATTTACTTAACTGTTTTAAGTATTTTAAGGAATTATATCTTAAGACGCTATTTTAATCGAAAACAAACGCACAATTAGATCTAACCTATTCCCCAATTATCAAAGCGCAGCAGAAACCTAAATGTATAAATTATATAGGTTTAAATAGTAAATATATAAGTGCGTTTTACAAATCCACACTATCAAATTACAAAGTCATATATTTATGGCATTAGTAATACCCCAATCACAATGAAAAAACACATTATTTTTATACTCTTTATTTTAATATCAACATCTATTTTTTCACAAGTACCAAAGAAATCAGAATCTGTAGCCGTAAACGGAAAAAATATATATTATGAAGTTTATGGTAAAGGCAAACCTTTGTTTCTTTTACACGGTTATACCCTTTCTTCAAAATCATGGCTACCCTATGTTAAAGATTTTGAGAAAGAATATGAAGTATACCTAATTGATTTAACCGGGCATGGAAAATCAGATGCTTTTAAAGAAGATTTATCCATAAAATCAGTTGCCGAAGATCTTAACTCCTTAGTGCAGTATTTGAAACTGAGTAAAATTAAGGCAATTGGATTTAGTTTTGGAGGTGATATTCTTTATCAGCTTGCTTTAACAAATCCATCTTTAATAGAGTCAATGATAACAATCGGAGCAGTAGGAACCTGGACGGTCAATGATTTTCCCGAGTATCAGAAAGCTTTTACATTTGAAAACAGAGCCAATTTCCCATGGTTATTAACTAATCATGGTACAGATGATAAGATAAAAGCCTTAATGAATCAATTTAAGAACTACACAGTCAAGATAACTAATGAAGAATTGCAAACCATAAAACCCGAGGTATTAATTATGATTGGCGATGATGATGAAGGTATGGATTTAGAAGAAGTAGCACGTGTTAAGAAAAACCTACCTAAATCTGATCTTTGGATATTACCAAACGTGGCACATGGAGCTCATGAAGGTGAGACCAAGGGTGAGTTTATAATAAAATCAAAAATATTTTTATCTAAAAAGTAAAGCTATTATTTAACTCGAATTATTAATGTTACTAAATTTAGATACTACATAAAGCTATGGTTTTTCAACAGATTATCAATAAAATGGTAGTACATCCTAAACGACTTTTTTTAATCGATGGTTTAGGAGCACTACTTTCTGCTTTTTTATTAGGAATTGTTTTAGTGAGACTCGAAAGCATTTTTGGAATCCCTGCAAAAGCGCTTTACATCCTTGCTTTTTTTCCTTGTGTTTTTGCGATTTATGACTTTTATTGCTATCTAAGAGTTAAGAAAAACCAGAAGTTTTTCTTAACTGCTATTGCTTTGATGAATCTTATATATTGCTTTATTTCAATCGGTATAACGTTTCAACATCACCAAAAAATAACTGCTTTTGGTTGGGGATATATTATAGTAGAAATCATTATTCTAATTGTACTAATAAATATTGAATTAAAAACAGCATCCAAACTAACTTCTACGTAGCCCTCTTTACTACATATCCAATCAGTTTGAATAATTTTTGGTAACAATGTCTTTTAACATCTTTGGTAATTAGGCAACACTTTCAGTTTCTACTTTCCCATTTCGAAGTCCCATAATCAACAACCATAAACATAGTGACATCTCTCCCAGATCGGCAGGTGTAGTAATGTTTTGTAATAGTACTGAATCGGTATCTGGGAAAAGGAAATATCTGATCACATCGATCTGATCACCAATACATCCCAACATCAACAACACACCGATAATCTTTGGAGCAAGACCCGATTTAAAAATCATATACCCAAGTGGTAACAGATACAATCCATAAAATACCTGTGAAATAAAATAACCATTAGTATGTAGTTTTAGAAAGAATGTAACCAAGCCGTTTATCTGATCAGTAGTAAATCCAGCCATATAATCATCTCCACTAGTTAACAACAATGGTGCGATCATTGCAAGCATCGTAACAGATAATATCGCAACAGAGATCATAACAGACAACACCATAAGTTTAGATAGGTTTTTATTAACGTGTTTAAACACTCTTTCTAAGACTAATGGGTAGAAGAAAAAAGCAAGGATCATCACCAAATCACTAACAATTCCTAAACGGTATAACCAACCATTTTTAGCAATATTAGCTGCAGTTGTAACAGGGTCATCTGTCACAAAAATCTTCTGGCGAACAAAAAATTCTGCAAACACACCAGCTCCTATGAGAATAAGAAATACCAACCCTGCAATTCTTCCATTTTTTTGATTTGAATTCATTTCGATTCGTTTTTTGATTTATTATTGTCGACGATCCATTACAGATTTTGTTACAATAACACCTCAAAATAAGCTGTAGTTTAGTTCTTTAACGGGTTTATAGGATACACGTTTAACTACTTTGAAACTACTCTAAATCGTAAAACTGTTTTTAGTTTTTCGGCGGGTACTTTTCTAAAATCGGACAGGTAAATTTCTCTATGTACTTTAGATGGTCTATAGAGATTTTCTTTATCGGTAAATTCTTCCATTACCTTAAAGCTTTCAGGTTCGTTGTCATAACTTCCCAAATGCATCATTTGGATACATTTACCCTCTGCTATCTTCTCAAATTTTACTTTTTCTAATAACACATGAGGCTTCTTTTTCTTTGTCTGGTCAATCATGTGTTTCGCTAATTCATCATTGATAAAGTTAGGTTGCCTGATCATTAATTTAAAAACCAGGTCATCTTTATTAATAGTACCTTCATATGCTTTCTTTGCTTCTTCAGTAATATCCCAAACGCCTTCTAGCGGGTAAACGGTATAATCAAAATATCCTTTGGGTACAGTTCCTTTTTTTAATCCCATTTTTATCCCGTATGAAACCGCATACAGTACACCAATATATTCTGAAAAGAATTCACTATTAGGATTCCCCTCTCCTTCGATAGTAAGAAACTTGTATTCGGGAATTTCAATGATTTCGGGTGTGTTTTTGGGCATATACACTCCTTTTTCTTTTTTTCTCCATTCATGTTTCATAATGTATCCTCTTTTAGCATATCATTTACACTTCGAATTAACCGTAATTGGTAATATCCTAATCTTATAAAACAAAAGTAAAGTGTAATGATGACAACCCTATGTCAACAGTATTTATATACATGATTGTATTTTATGTTTTCTTTTCTATGGCTTTTTCAAGGATTGATTCAATAAACTCCTTTGCCATAGTCTCTTTCAGTTTTGCATATACTTTTTGATCTTGGTTTGCTTTTTTTGCGATTTCGAGTTTAATTTTTTGGTATGCTTCTCTTTCGTCTGTATTCTTTATCAAATAATCCCTAAACAGTATATGTCTTTGCAATTCTTTACTATGAAGCGGACAAACATAAAGGTGATGTGTGATGAAATCTAATACTTTATGTTTCTTATTCGAATTTTCTCGCTTGAAAGCCTCTCTTTCCTTTATTCCCTGGTCTCCATTGTGATAATACCCCAGTTTTTTTAATCCTTCTTTTATTGTTTCAAAAGACACGTTTTTATCGTAGATAATGTCAATATCAATAATGGGTTTTGCAGCTAAGTTCTTAACCGCTGTACTCCCCACATGTTCGATTGTAATTTCTGTATCCCAAAGGGCCTCTTTTATCACTTCTCTAATACTATTAAAATTTTGTGTCCAATCTGATTGATAGTTTTGTATCAGCATTTCTTTTTTATTGTTCATAATACATCTCCAAAATACCAGAACAAGATACTATCGAATTCATAAAAACACCTATTCTTTTTTATTTGAAATAAATAATACCCTAAACGGTTTTTGTTTCAGCCATTTTTTTGCTCCTTTTTTTACATCTTCTCTGGTTAGCTGTAATTGTTTTTTGAGTCTCTTAACATAAAACCCCGGATCTCCTGTAAACAAAAAGCTTTCTCCTAACAGTTCTGTCCTACTCCATTGAAAACCTAATCGTTGTTGCATTTCTTTTATGTCATTAATTTCACTTTGTTTGGCACCTTTCAGTTCTACTTCTGTAACTCCAGTTTCTATAAATTCGTTTACTTTATCCAAAACAAGGTTTTCTATTTGTGTACTATCTTTTACAGAAGCAAAAGTAGTGCGTATTGTGAACTGTCCTCCAAACTCATACATATCTGTAGAAACCGAAGTTTTTATAAATGATTCTGGAAAACGACTTTTATCTTTAAGACGAGTATCGAGTATACTTGTTATAAGTTTTAAAGTACTATCATCTATAGAACCCCATTTGGGTACTGCCCAAGAGAACACCATTGTTTGTACAGTATCTTTGGGGTGAGGAGCTTTCATTGTTATATTTCCTTCTACATGCTTTGCGGGTTTAATGATCTTGTGATCTTTTTCTTTTGAAGGAAGGTTCCTGAAATATGTCTCTATTTGTTTTTTAACATCTTCAACATCAAAATTACCAACTAGAAAAAGAACTGTGTTATCTGCATATACAATTTTGTTATATCGTTCTTTAAATTCTTTTAGTTTGAAGTTCTTGTTATTTTCAATTAATCCATATCCACTACTACCATAAGGATGGTTTTTACCAAAAGTGCCTTTATAAATCGCCATCCCTCCTGGTGCGCTCCATTGTGGATTCTTGGCATTTCTATCAATTTCAGACAGTACTCTTTTTCTCTGAAATTCTATTCGCTTTTCTGTAATACGATCAGTGCCAGCCATTAATCGTCCGGCTGCCATTTCTAAAGCAAGGCCTACTCCTTTTGGTTTTACTTTTACATAAAACCGGGTATAATCTTTTTTAACCTGTGCATTACTCCCTGTTCTATAAGTTTTCAATTGAGCACGTTTAAGACTATCCATTATACCAAACGGCATCACATGTTCAAAAAAATGGGCAAAACCATACTGACTAGGTTTATCCATGCTAATTCCCTTACGAAGCCAAAATTCTACAGAAACATCTTCGACAGTAGAATCGGGTTGTAATATAACATCAAGCCCGTTTTTTAATGTATACTGTTCATAGTTTAATAACAGTGTATCTGTTTGACCATATGAACTTAAGACAACGACAATATGAAAAAACAATGAGCAAAAAAATACCTTAGATCGTTTATTTGACATAATTGAAAGTTTTATATATAGATTAAAAACTTTCAATTATGTTACACCAAGCCAGATAATGGTTTAATACCACTGCCCTACTACTTTCGAAATTTCAACTTTTGCGTTTGAAATAATAGTATCTATTTTTTCTGGATATTGAGCTACTCCAAAAGCAGAAATCTGTTCAGAAGGGATCCCGATAAATTCAAAATTCCTTTTTATAGTTGGAGAAAAATATTCCTGGACCGTTTCTTCTGAGTAATCTCCCCCAGCCACTGCTAATATTAATGCCTTTTTTCCTTCACAAAGCCCTTTAAAACTACCATCTTCTGTAATTTCAAATGTTTTATCAGTAACTACTATAGTATCTACCCAGGCTTTTACTGTAGCTGGCAAAGAGAAATTATACATAGGAGAAGCCAATACAATATGATCCGCATCTAATACGTGTTGTATTAATTGAAAATGATTAGAAAGTCTTTTCTTTTCTTCGTCGGTATATTCTGGTTGCCCTCCATATAATATTAAATTTAGATTATCACCAAGTAATAAATCTGGTGGAGAAGCCACTAAATCTAAAAATGTAATTTCTGTTTTACCATCGGCTAGCTTAATAAATTCATCCACCAATTGCTTTGTATAAGAACCCTTTCTTGGTGCGTAGCTTACTACTAATGTTTTTTTCATTGTATGTTTTTTTATATCATGTTTATTTATCAGTCCAAACTGCTAGTTTATTTCCACTAGGGTCAATAAATTCAAATCGACTTCCTCCAGGAAAGGAAAATACTTCCTTAGATATTTTTCCACCATTTTTTTGTACATTTTCTAAAGCATGTGATAAGTCATCATGATATAAAACGACTAGAGTACCTCCTGTACTAATTTTTTCTACTTTGGCAAATCCTCCATCAATTCCCGCTTGGTGGAAGTCACAATACTGATCTCCATAATCTGTAAAAGTCCAACCAAAAGTGTCGCCATAGAATTTTTTGATTTCATTTAAATCTAATGCCTGTAATTCTATAAAGTTGATTTTATTATTTTTCATTTCTACTTCTATTTATTTTGAAGTAAAAATAAAGTGGAGGAATGACAACCCTATGTCAGCATACATTCTGATTTGAAAATTTTATTACACTACTTAAAAATATTTTTTTTAGATCTTAAAAGTCGTTCAGGATAAAAAACAAGTTGTATTAAATTGTATTCTAATTGGTTGAAATTAAATTTTCTTCCTTCTACCTCGAAGGAAGAGAAGGGATACCAACGTAAATTTGTTCTTAAAATCAAAAACTCCTCAGATTTTCCCGGAACGATATCCCATCCGATAGTGATACCGGGTTCAATTTTATTAAATGTTAGTTTTTTGTTTCCTTCATCTGTAATCTCTGAATATTCGATATGATCATAGGCTACATTTAAACCGATAAAGGGAGCAAAACCAGTATAGTCGGTTAAAAATTTGGCTGTTTCTAATGCTACAGAAGTTTTTTTAATAGTTTGCCTGGTTCCATACGCTTGTTGTTCAAATTTCGGATTTCTGAATGATATTGCGGTAAACATATTAGCTGTATTGAATTGATATCCTAAGGCAATATCAAAATAACCGCCAGATGCCTGCTTTTTATTTAGATAAGGATATTCGCTATTGTTGTATTCGGATTCTGCAAGAGAAAAGGAAACAGAGGGTCCGATAGCAGCAAAAAAATCACCAAAACTTGAAGCATTTAAGCCCAGGCTTGAAACTTCTGGATAGTTATTCCATCTTTCATTTATAGTAGGGTCTCCATTATCTTTAGTAAGATCCATAGCATAGAGTAATCCTAGTTGTACACTAAAATTTGGGGTTTTAATTTTCTGGAATTCGGTTTTGGAGATGGGATAATTCCATGTATTATCCGGATAATAATTAACGCCAAGTCTAGCTGCAAAATTTTTATACCCATACAATATTCCAGCATCAGCAGTCCATGTAAAGTTTTTCTCAAGTTTAGGCTGATCTTCATCTGGTTTCACAACCTGTTTAAAATCTAACGCAGACCAACCAATACCAACATAAGGTCTGAGTTTCTTTTCTTGATATGCCCAAGGCAAAAATCGGGCTCCCGTAACTGTATAATGTGTAAATTCTACATCTGTTTCGTCATTCGATTTAAGGCTAAATTGTTTTAAAGGAAAAGACACATAGAGTTCTGCATGCCCCCAGAAATGAAAACCACCCCAATACAAGGTTGTATTTAAAGTTTCTGGATGTTTAAAACTAATAAGTTCATTTCCCGAAAGTCGTTTCCCCGTAAATGATGGGAGTAAATTTCCACCCAATTCAAAATAGGTTTTGGCAAAATCTAATCTTTTTTTATCTGTAGTAGGTAGTACATCTCTTTGCGCCGATACATTAAATGAATAGGACAGAACGAAAGCCACTAGAAAAATTTGTCTCATGTTTTTGTATTACGTTTATGAAAATAATACCGCAAAAATGGATAACAAACGAGACGGTAGCAATAGGGAATTTGTATTAAAAAGCAAGTTATTCTAAATATCATACAAAAGTATGATACTTGTTTTAGGTATAAAAAATTAAACTAATTAACTAGACAGCAACGAGATAAGTTCTATCCTGTTATTTATCTTGCATTTTCTGTAAATATTGGAAACGTGTGTTTTTACAGTAGGAATTGAAATAAATAGCTGTTCTGATATTTGTTTATATGTATTTCCTTTAATAAGAAGTAAAGCGATTTCCTTTTCTCTATTGGTCAAGGAATAATTAATTAGGTTTTGTTCTTTTACTGTATTTTTAGGTTTAAAAAGAGATAGTCGTTCTATATCACTCCATAATTTACTTCCTGCGAGTACAATAAAAATCAATGGAAGCGTAAATCCAATTTTTGTGTTTATGCCATTTAGGTCTGCAACATAATTGGTTAGTAAAGAAAGTGGAATCAGAATAAGGACGGCAATAGCAATATATCGCTCCATTTTTTCACGATGTACAATGTTTACTTTAGGTTTGGTTATTCTTATCAGAATCATGGACAAAACGACAGAAATCCCTAAAAATAGTGCTACTACAAATTGTAAAAAATTCAATATTTTAATAAAATGTCCCGAAATAACGAGTATGGTTAACATCCCCGAAAAGGCTATTAGCAACTTTTTGAAAATAGGTTTTACAGTATGACGCCTCTCTTCTAGAATATGCAAAGGGGTAGTAAGCGCAACCAATATCATCGCTAATAAAATAAAAATATTAGTACTGTCTGAATTAAAAGGTTTAAAAAAATAGGTGATCGTTAACGCTACAATTAGTAAAAGCAATGAAACTGTAAAGTATATAGTTTCAAGCGTTTCAATATTTTTTGTATAGCAAATGACTTCCAAAAATAATGCGATGATAATTAGGGAATATGCCAAAATCAACAATATGATTTCTAATACCTCCATTCACTATATATTTTAGACATAGATACTTTTATCATTCAAAAAAGCTAATCTTCTCTGATTACAATCAGATTATTGGTATACAAATCTAACAGATTTTTTGATAGATCGTATATTATTTATTGCTCCTTGGTAAGTGATGTATTAGTATTCTATATAATGGGGTTATGCCTTCCGTTATGATTTAAGATCAATTTCTTTTAAGTTTTCAATCTTGTTTCTCGAAAGAAAATCATCTATGGTTTCAAAATGCTCAATTACTCTTTTGTCTTTAAACTCAAATACCTTTTGCGACAAACCTTGTAAAAAGTCACGATCATGAGAAACCAAAATCAAAGTCCCATCAAAATTTAATAAAGCTTCTTTTAGTACATCTTTTGATTTTAAGTCCAAATGATTGGTAGGCTCATCGAGAATTAAAAGATTAACAGGTTCTAAAAGTAACTTAACCATTGCCAGTCGTGTTCGTTCTCCACCTGAAAGGACACTTACTTTTTTATCGATATCATCGCCACCAAACATAAACTGTCCTAAAATATTTTTGATCTGTGTTCGTACTTCTCCTTCTGCCACTTCATCAACTGTCTGAAATACGGTAAGATTCTGATCCAATAATGCCGCTTGGTTTTGTGCAAAATATCCTACCTTAACATTATGCCCCAGGTCACAAGTTCCCTCATACTCAATCTCTCCCATAATCGCTTTAATCATTGTAGATTTACCTTCGCCATTACGTCCTACAAATGATACTTTTTCTCCTCTGGAAATCGATAAATTTGCATTTTTAAACACTACATGCTCATCATAGCTTTTTGATAAATCTTTTGCTATTACGGGATAATCTCCCGATCGAACTGATGCGGGGAATCTGAGTTTTAAAGATGAAGTATCAATCTCATCAATTTCGATAATCTGTAACTTCTCTAACATACGTTCCCGCGAATTTACCTGATTGGTTTTTGAGTACGTACCTTTAAATCGTTCGATAAATGTTTTGGTATCTGCAATAAATTTTTGTTGCTCCTGGTATGCTTTTATTTGATTCGCTCTTCTTTCTTCTCGTAGTTGCAGGTAATGCGAATAATTTGCCTTATAGTCATAGATTCTTCCCATTGTCACCTCAATAGTCCTATTGGTGATCGTATCGATAAACGTTTTATCATGAGAGATAACGATAACTGCCTTGGCTTTATTAATCAAAAAGTCCTCTAGCCAGATTACAGATTCTATATCTACATGATTGGTTGGCTCATCCAAAAGGATTAAGTCTGGTTTCTGTAATAAGATTTTAGCAAGCTCTATACGCATTCTCCACCCACCGCTAAACTCACTGGTGGGCCGTGTAAAATCTTCTCTCTTAAACCCGAGTCCTTTTAGCGCCTTCTCTACTTCGGCATCATAATTTACCTCTTCTACAGCATAAAACTTCTCTCCCAGATCGGTTACTTTTTCGATAATTGCCATATACTCGCTAGATTCATAATCGGTACGAGTTTCGAGTTCTTTATTTAATCGATCCATCTCCTCCTGCATCCCCAAAATATCGCCAAAAGCTTTTAATGCTTCTTCAAATACAGTACAATCATCATCTGTTAATAGATGTTGTGGTAAATATGCAATCACTGCCTCTTTGGGACATCTAACATGCCCTCTGTTTGCTTTCTGTGCTCCTGCAATAATTTTCATCATAGTGGATTTACCTGCACCATTCTTGCCCATTAAGGCAATTTTATCATTTTCATTAATAACAAAAGAAACATTACTAAATAATGTTTCGCCACTAAACTCTACAGCAATTCCGTCTACAGAAATCATATCTTTCTAATTTAAGAATGCAAAACTAAAAAAAAGCAGGTCATCAAAAAGGAATCTGATTATATTTTGAATATATATTGTATTCCAAAAAATTACTACCTTGAAAACGTAATTTTATCAAAGTGTTTTTTTATGTCTGGTAAACCCGAATTATACTTTAAAAATGATCAGGAATGGCGTTCCTGGCTTCATGAAAATCACCATCAATCTCAGGGAGTATATCTTATACTTTATAAAGTAGAAAGCAAACAACCAAGTATGCGGTGGGAAGAAGCTGTAAAAGTAGCATTATGTTATGGCTGGATAGATTCTACAGTAAAAAGGCTAGATGATCAGCGTCGCAGGCAATATTTCTGCCCTCGTAAACCCAAAAGTGTTTGGAGCAAAGTTAATAAAACCTACATCATAAATCTTATCAAAAATGATTTGATGCATCAAAGTGGTTTGATAAGTATCGAAGTAGCCAAAAAGAACGGTTCATGGATTGCTCTGGATGATGTAGAAAATGGTGTCATCCCCAAAGATTTACAACATGCCTTTGATCAAAATCCTTTAGCTTTTGAAAACTATCAAAACTTTGCACAAAGCTACCGTAAAAGTTACCTCTACTGGATTAATCAAGCCAAACGACAAGAAACCCGTGATAAACGTATTGTAGAAATTATTAAATTCTGTGAAGCGAATATGAAGTCCAGAGGAAATTGGTGATATATATTTAAAACATTAATCGTTTTATATTATCCATATAACCTCGGCTTACTCTTACCACATCTTCGTTTTGCATAATTACATCATAACTCTTCGTATACTTATTCAACTCTTTTACCTTGTTTAGGTTTATAATAGAAGATCGATGCACTCTAATTAGAATTGTATTATTAAATTTTTCTTCCAGAACCGAAATACCAAAATTACTAAGATACACTCCTGTATCTGTAATCAATTTAGAATAATCACCATAAGCTTCTACCCTTATAATATCTTTTACGGCTATTGTGATTAATTTTCCTTGCGACTGCACGAGTATTCGTTCTGGATATTTGGGTTGATCCATCAATAAACTTTCTGCCAGAGGTCTTACTTTGTTTTCACCCATATACGAATTTAAGCGTTCGATAGCTACTTTAAATCTTTCTTTAGTATACGGTTTAAGTAAATAATCAATTGCATGTACCTCAAAAGCTTGCAATGCATATTTATCATATGCTGTCGAAAAAATGATTTGTGGTATCTCTTCGATATGCGTTAGTACATCAAACCCACTCATTCCTGGCATTTGCACATCCATGAATACAAGATCTGGTCTAAATTCATTTATCATTTTAACCGCATCTACTCCGTTATTAGCTTCTCCTAACAAAATAAGTTCTGGGAAATCAATTAAGTATTCCTTAATAAGCTTCCTAGCTGCTGCTTCATCGTCTATAATGAGTACTTTTTTCATCTATTATATAACAAAATTAACTTTTAATCCTTGTGGTATATTATCACTCAATTGAAGAGTAGAATTGTACATCTTCTCTATGCGCATCTTGGTATTTGTTAGTCCTATACCTTTACCAAATATTTTTTCTTTATTCTTTATTCCAACTCCCGTATCTGCAATTTCAAAAAAAAGTTTATCTTCATTTTTAGAAATTGTAATTGACACTTTCCCTCCATCTATCAAAGAAGCAAGTCCATGTTTTACAGAATTTTCGACTAGCGGTTGTAATAACATAGGAGGTATCATTTCTTCCATTACATTCTCATCTACATCAATTTCTATCTGTAGACGTTCTTCGAAACGTTCTTTTTCTAATGCCAAATACTTTTTTACAAAATCCAATTCTTCTTTCAAAGGAACTTTTTCTACTTGAGAAGCTTGTAATTGATATCTAAACAAATCTGATAATTCTGCAATTAAGTGTCTCGTTTTTTCGTTTTCCGGTGGTACTGAAGCACTAATGGTATTAAATACATTATATAAAAAATGTGGATTTAGTTGAGCTTTTAATGCAGATAATTCACTTTTTAATGCGACAGCACGTAATTCTCCTTCAACTTTTATCTTTTTCTGATTGTCAACATGGTATTGATAAGAATGAAAGATTCCAAATTGTAAAATATAAAATAAAGCAGGAAGATATATATCCCAAATTTGTGCAGGTCCTTGTAAATAGAAAAATCCAAATACATTACTAAAAACACTATACAATTGTTGCCATATGATAACAAATGAAGGTAGTAATATTAAATGTAACAGTAACTTTTCTTTTATTGACCAAATTTTCAGCTTTCTAAAAAGGAGCCACCAAATAGGAAGAGTGATAATTAACTTCAGAGTATAACCTAATCCACTATCATCCATAAAACTTATAGGATCAAACAGTATGTTATCTTCTTGTGTATATCCGCCACGATTTATCCATAATGCAATATGATAAGCAGATGCAAAAAATAAATAAATGGAACTAAAGACAATAAGTTCGACAATCCGAACGTCAAAAATTCTTCTTTGTAGAAAAGGCTTTTTCATAACTGTGTTCTAATTTGTACAAAGCTAAAATTAAAACACTTCTTTAAAATATAAATTTCGACGAATTGTCCTATATCAAGATAAGTTGTCCTTTCCTGTTTAACGAAGTAATAGCCAACTCGTCGGTTTACAGATGCTTCATGTTGTTTCATTTTTCAAATTTGTCGAAACAAAAAAACAAACAATTATGTCTGGAAAAAATAACAAATGGATCGTATGCATTATCCTCATATTTATGTCTATCAATATAATCAAAGCGCAAAATACTGTAAAAGGTATTGTTATGGATCAACAATCAAGGCCAATTGATGCCGCAACAATTTCTCTTATTAAAGTCTCTAACAAAGAATTTATAAAAGGTGTGATTACCAATACTAAAGGAGAATTTAATATCGAAAATATAAAAAATGGAACATATCAAGGTATCATCTCCAGCCTTGGATTCGATGATTATACATCTGTTTCTTTTACAATTGATGGAAAGGATATAGATCTAAACAGGATTACGCTTAATGTAAAAACAGAAAATCTGGATGAGATCACTATAGTCGCAGAAAAACCAGTAGTACAGGTAATGGCAGATAAAACCGTTTTTAACGTACAAAATACTCTAAGTGCCACAGGAACATCTGGCTATGAGCTCCTACGTAAAGCTCCGGGAGTCATCGTTGATAACAATGATAATCTCATTGTAGAAGGCAAAACCGGAGTATTAATATATATAGATGACAAGCCTTCTGTACTTAGAGGAGAAGATCTTACTAATTATCTAAAAACTATCCAATCCAGCGATATCGAAGCAATTGAGATCATTACCCAACCTTCTTCAAAATATGAAGCTGAAGGTAATGCCGGGATTATCAATATTAAACTAAAAAGGGATAAAAGCTTAGGTACAAATGGTTCTGCAAGTGCCGGAATCACTTATGGAGATTATGCAAGATATACTAGTTCTGTTTCCTTTAATACCAGGAATAAAAAATCTAATCTATTCGGAACGTATAGTAATCGTTTTGGAAAGAGTTTTAGTTTTATCGACTTATACAGAACACAAAACAATACTATTCTAGATGCCAAATCAGAAACGGTTAATGAAAATAATAGTAATAACCTAAAATTAGGATATGATTACTTTATCAATAGTAAATCTACTCTAGGCATTATTTTTACAGGAAATTTTAATAATTCAATTTCAAATACAGATTCCAGAACACTTATTATTCCTTCAGGAAATAGTACTCCTCAAGAAGTTTTAGTTGCAGGAAGTGATAGCGACACAAAGACCAGTAATCTATATACTAACCTAAACTATCGCTACAAAGATACTCTTGGATATAGCATGAATGTAGACCTGGATTATGGACAGTATAATAATGACAGAGCAAACCTGCAACCCAATCGGTATTATAACGGAGATGAAACCGAACTACAAAGTGAAACAGTTAATTTCTTTAATACCCCTATAGATATTACCATTTTTACTGCAAAAGTAGATTATGAACAAGACTTTCTTAAAGGGAAATTAGGGTTAGGTATTAAATATTCTAATATAAATACTGAAAATGAATTTGATTTCTTCGATAGAATAAATGGACAAGATATTCTTAACCTGGATCAAAGCAATGATTTTGCATATGATGAGCAGATTCATGCTGGATATTTTAACTATAACCGTAAATTCAAAAAACTGAACATACAATTTGGTCTTCGAGTAGAACAAACCAAATCTGATGGACAATTATTTAGTAGTCAAAATACAATTGATGACAGAGTAAAAAGGGATTATATTGATTTTTTTCCTAGCGGAGGTATCACTTACCAAATGAATCAAAAGAATTCTTTTGCATTGACCTATAGTCGAAGAATACAACGACCTAACTATCAAAATTTAAATCCTTTTGAATATAAAATTAATGAATTATCTTTTAGAAAAGGAAACCCGTTTTTACAACCACAATACACCGATAATATAAAACTTTCGCATACTTATAACTATAGACTAACTACCGCTTTAAGTTACAGTATAATAGGTGACTATTTTGCACAAGTAACCGAGTCCCAGAGCGAAAATCAAAACTTCATTATTACTAGAAATGTAGCAGATCAAAAAGTCATTAATCTAAGTATATCCTACCCTACCAAAATTAACAACTGGTGGAGTGTATATTACAGTCTTAATGCATATAGAACCATTTTTGAAGCTAATAATCAAGATTTTGTTTCAGTATCTCAAAATACGTTAAGTTTATATGGCCAAAACACGTTTTCATTACCCAGAGGTTATAAAATGGAAATCTCGGGGTGGTTTAATTCACCATCGATCTGGGGAGGAACATATCAAATCAAAAGTTTAGGTTCGTTAAACCTCGCTTTTCAAAAACGTTTCTTCTCTAATAAATTAAATGCTCGATTAGCTTTTAATGATATCTTATATACTTCTCCTTGGAAAGGAGATACCCGATTTGGAGACTTATCTATACAAGGTAATGGGGGTTGGGATAGCCGACAGGTTAGTTTTAATTTAACCTATACTTTTGGAAGTAAAGAAGTAAAAAAATCCAGAAAACGTAAAACAGGGATTGAAGATGAAAAAAATAGAATCTAAGATTCTATTTTTTTCAAAATCGCATTAACACCACTTTAAGATATTTTGTATGATAAATCCTTATTTTCGGATCATATAAATCACTAATCATGCACAAACACATTGTTACTACTCTGATTATCGGGATATTTTTAATCTTCAATACTCAAGCTCAAAAAAACAAGAAAGATAAAAAAGAAGAAGAAAAATGGGATGTTTCTAATCCCACAGGAGAATTTAATTATAAAAATCATACGTTTACCACAGATCAAGGTACCTGGATGAATCTGGATGTTAGCCCTGATGGCAATACTATTGTTTTTGACCTTTTGGGAGATATCTATAGTA
Organism: Aquimarina sp. Aq78; assembly: GCF_900299525.1. Classification (GTDB taxonomy): domain Bacteria; phylum Bacteroidota; class Bacteroidia; order Flavobacteriales; family Flavobacteriaceae; genus Aquimarina. The sequence goes on from NZ_OMKA01000003.1 coordinate 211,999, forward strand.
TCCCTGTTTCTGGTGGAAAAGCTAAAGTATTACGTACAGGAATCCCATTTGAGGTACAACCTCGTTTTAGTCCTGATGGCAAAAAGGTATCTTTCACCAGTGATGCCGGTGGAGGTGATAATATTTGGGTAATGAATAGTGATGGTAGTCATCCTAAACAAATTACTAAAGAAAAGTTTAGATTATTAAACAATGCTGCCTGGATGCCTGATGGCAATTATCTGGTAGCAAGAAAACACTTTACCTCTCAGCGTTCTCTGGGTGCTGGTGAAATGTGGCAGTATCATATTACAGGAGGTTCTGGGTTGCAGTTAACCAAAAGAAAAAATGACCAACAAGATGTTAATGAACCTAATATTTCCCCTGATGGTAAATATATGTACTATGCCGAAGATATGTATCCCGGTGGTTTTTTTCAGTATAATAAAGACCCTAACAAACAAATCTATGCCATTAAAAGATATGAATTCGAAACCGGAAAAACGATTACTGTTACTGGTGGACCAGGAGGGGCAGCACGACCACAAGTGTCCAGAGATGGTAAAAAGCTTGCTTTTGTAAAAAGAGTACGTACCAAAACGGTATTATACATCCATAATCTGGAAACCGGTGAAGAATGGCCAATCCATGATAAACTAAACAAAGACCAACAAGAAGCCTGGGCGATTTTTGGGATCTATCCCAATTTTAGCTGGATGCCTAATAACAACGAAATTATATTCTGGGCTGGTGGAAAAATCAATAAAATTAATGTAGAGAATCAACAAGTAACCAATATTCCGTTTACAGTAGATGCTACCATCAAAATTGCAGAAACCCTGCATTTTAATACCCCTGTTTCTCCCGAAAAGTTTACATCCAAAGTAATTCGTAATGTAGTTACTTCTCCAGATGGTAAAACAGTAGTGTTTAGTGCTCTTGGACATTTATGGAGTAAAAGTCTACCCAAAGGGAAACCACAACGCCTTACTACTCAATTTGTCGATTTTGAGTTTGAGCCTAGCTTCTCTAGAGATGGTCAACATATTGTATATGTCACCTGGAATGATGAAAACCTGGGAGCAATACATAAAATTCCTGCTTCTGGTGGTACTTCTTCCAAGCTAACCACAAAAAAAGGAATTTATAGAACTCCGGTATTTAATGCTACAAATAACTTGATTACTTTCAGAAAAGAAAATGGAAACAGTGATCAAGGTCTAAGTTTTACTAAAAATACTGGTATTTATACCATGTCATCTTCTGGTAGCAATACTAAACTAATAACAGAAGAAGGAGAATACCCTATGTTTTCTAAAGACGGAAAGCGTATCTTTTATCAAACCGGAGGTACATATTTTGGAAATCTGACTAAAGAGTTAAAATCTGTTGATCTTAATGGAAAAGATAAAAAAACACATATAAAATCTAAATATGCCAACCGATTAGTACCTAGTCCTGATAATAAATGGATTGCTTTTACCAATCTGCACAAAGCATTTATTGCTCCACTAGTACTTAATGGTAAAGAAATAGACTTGGATAACAACTCTAAAGCTGTACCGGTATCCCAGATTTCTAAAGACGCAGGGGTTAATCTTCATTGGTCCAGAGATAGTAAAAAAGTAATATGGACTCTTGGAGATGAGTACTTCTCTAATGAGGTTAAAGATCGTTTTACATTTTTGCCTAACTCTCCAGAAAAAGTAGGAGAAGTAACAGCAACAGGTATCAAAATTGGTTTAGAAGTAAAAACAGATGTGCCACAAGGTAGAATTGCATTTACTAATGCCAGAATAATTACGATGGAAGGCGATCAGGTAATCGAAGAAGGAACTATCATTATTAAAGATAACCGTATTGAAAAAATTGGAACTACTTCTGAAGTACCTGTACCTAGCGATGCTAAAGTATATGATATAAAAGGCAAGACAATTATGCCCGGTATTGTAGATGCACACGCACATGTGGGAGGGTTTAGATACGGTCTAACGACTCAAAAACATTGGCAATTATATGCCAATCTAGCTTTTGGAGTAACCACATCTCACGATCCTTCTGCCAATACTGAATCTATTTTCACCATGTCTGAGATGATTAAAAGCGGTGAGATGGTAGGGCCTCGCCTCTACTCTACAGGAATTATTCTATACGGAGCAGATGGAGACTTTAAAGCAGTAGTCAATAAGCTGGAAGATGCTCGATCCTCTATCAGAAGAACCAAAGCATTTGGTGCTAAATCCGTTAAGAGTTATAATCAACCTCGTAGAGATCAGCGTCAGCAGGTGATACAGGCAGCAAGAGAGCTTCAAATCAACGTAGTTCCCGAAGGAGGATCAACTTTTTATCATAATATGAGTATGATCATGGATGGTCATACAGGAGTTGAACATAATATTCCTGTTGCTCCCGTGTATAAAGATGTAAATGAACTTTGGAAAACCAGTAATTCAGGATATACACCTACTCTAATTGTAAATTATGGCGGGATGAATGGGGAATACTATTTCTATCAAAAAGATAAGGTTTGGGAAAATGAAAAACTGCTTAAATATACTCCGAGAGCTATTATCGATGCTCGCGCAAGACATAGAACTATGGTTCCTGATGAAGAATATGAAAATGGACATATTCTGGTTTCAAAAACATGTAAAGCACTAACTGATGCAGGAGTTAAAGTAAACCTGGGAGCGCATGGACAATTACAAGGTCTGGGAGCGCATTGGGAGTTATGGTTGCTTCAACAAGGAGGAATGACCAATATGGAAGCGTTAAGAGCAGCAACACTAAATGGTGCAGAATATATTGGTGCAGGAAATGATATTGGTTCATTAAAAGAAGGAAAACTAGCCGATCTTATCGTTCTTGATAAAAATCCTTTAGAAAATATCAGAAACACAGAAACTGTAAAATATACTATGGTAAACGGACGGTTATATGATACCGATACCATGAATGAGATTGGTAACACAACCAAAGCACGAACTAAATTCTGGTGGGAGAATGCTAATTATAGTCAGGCTTTCCCATGGCATAAAGAAGCACAAAGCTTTATGAAACCAGGATGTGGATGTCATTTAGGGCATAATTAGATCTATGGCTCTTACAAGGCCTAAAAAGATCAGCAACTAAATTTTAAAACTCATGTGATGAGAACATATCTTTTCATACTATTTACAGCACTGGTAGCATCTTGTGCTCAACCCCAAAAACAAGTTAGTAAAACTGCTATCTTGATTACAGATGCTAATATTGTAGATGTAAGTAACGGTACTATTATCGAAAAACAACAGATTGTAATCGATTCTGGAAAAATAAAAAAGGTTACTAATACTATAGAAAACCCTGAAGGATATACTACAAAGATCAATGCAGAAGGAAAATACATCATTCCTGGATTAGCAGAAATGCATGCTCATATACCACAACCTTCGACGTCAAAAGAACGTATCGAGGAGGTTTTGTTTTTATATCTTTCTAATGGGATAACAACAATACGTGGTATGCTTGGTGATCCTTCTCACTTAAAATTAAGACAACGTGCGGAGACAGGTGACATCTTAAGCCCTAGAATTTTTACCTCTAGCCCTTCTCTGAATGGAAATTCGGTAAAGACAAAAGAAGAAGTCATTGCCAAAGTAACGGCTTATCAAAAAGAAGGTTATGATTTCTTAAAAATTCATCCTGGTATTACAATAGAAGTATTTGATCAATTGGTAAAAACTGCTAACGAAGTAGGTATTCCTTTTTCTGGACATGTTCCAGTTGATGTTGGTATACGGCATGCTATAGAAAGTAAATACGCCTCTATTGATCACATCGATGGGTTTTTAGAAGGGCTGGTTCCCGAATCAGAAAATGTAAATCCTGGGGATAACGGTTTCTTTGGATATAATTTCACTCCGTTGGCGGATAAATCCAAAATCGATGAATTGGTACAACTTGCAAAAGACAATACTATCTGGATCGTTCCTACCCAAAGCTTATTTGAAAGATGGTTTGCTCCTGTAACTGCTGATGAGTTATTGAAAGGTCACGAAATGAAATATATGCCCGCTTCTACATTGCAAAACTGGAAACAAAGAAAAAGTCAATATACCGAAGAGAATCCTAGTTTTAATAAAGAACAATGGCAACAATTTAATACTATAAGAAGAACGCTACTTAAAAAACTACATGATAATGGACATCAAATATTATTAGGCTCGGATGCTCCACAATTATTTAATGTTCCCGGATTTTCAATTCATCACGAAATCGACGGAATGATAGCTGCTGGATTAACACCACTAGATGTGCTACAATCAGGGACAATAAATCCTGCCCTGTTTTTTGGTAAGGAAGATACATTTGGGCAAATCAAAGAAGGGTTGGATGCCGATATGGTTATACTGGATGCAAATCCACTAGAAAATAGTAAAGCCTTAAAACAAGTTTCTGGTGTACTGATTAGAGGACAATGGTTGCCCAAAGAAGCCATAGATCAAAAATTGCAGGAAATTGCTCAGAATGCCCGTAAAAATTAAAAATACTAATTACTATACCATAAAAATGAAAAACATATTTACTTTATTCATTATAATGTTTGTTATTTCGCTTTACGCGGAAGCACAAAACGTTAAAGTTCCTATCGATACCACTATAGTAACAAATCATACAACTACAATAAAAGGAAAGGCTGTTGCATACAAAGCAACAGTAGGGTTTCAACCGATTTGGGATGAAACAGGAGCACCTATAGCTTCTTTATGTTATACCTATTACAAAAGATCTGATATCAAAAATGATGAAAACCGACCTTTACTCATTTCATTTAATGGTGGTCCAGGATCAGCTTCAGTTTGGATGCATATTGCTTATACAGGTCCCCGTATTCTTAAGATCGATAATGAAGGGTTTCCTGTACAACCTTATGGAATCAAAGCCAATCCTAATTCGGTCTTGGATGTAGCAGATATTGTATTTGTAAATCCTGTAAACACAGGGTATTCTAGAATGATCCCAGGAAAAGATGGAAAAATGCCTGATAAAAAGTTATTCTTTGGGGTAAAAGCAGATGTAAAATACTTAGCCGATTGGATCAATACGTTTGTAACCCGAAATAATCGTTGGCGATCTCCAAAATACCTTATCGGAGAAAGCTATGGAACAACGAGAGTTTCTGGACTGGCTCTTGAGTTACAAAATCGCCAGTGGATGTATCTTAACGGAGTGATATTGGTCTCCCCTACCGAAATAGGTTTTAAATTTGATGGGCCCGTAGAAGTAGCAAACCGATTACCCTATTTTGCAGCAGCAGCATGGTATCATAAAATGTTACCTCCAGAGCTTCAGAACAAAGATTTACTAGAAGTACTTCCAGAAGTAGAAAACTATACGATCAATGAACTGCTTCCGGCAATTGTAAAAAGCGGATACCTGGATACTACCAAAAAAGAAGAAGTTATCAATAAGATGGCTTACTACTCTGGACTTTCTAAGAAAACAATACGACAGCATAATCTTGAAGTACCAAAATCATATTTCTGGAAAGATCTTTTACGAGATAAAGAAGGGTATACGATTGGCCGATTGGATTCTCGATATAAAGGAATGGATATAAAGGATGCAGGAGATAATCCTGATTATAATAGTGAGCTAACTTCCTGGCTTCATTCGTTTACACCAGCTATCAACTATTACTATAGTCAGGAATTAAAATTTAAAACCGACTTAAAATACAATATGTTTGGTCCGGTAAGACCTTGGGATAGAACCAAAGGTAATAATACAGGTGAAAACTTAAGAAAAGCAATGGCGATGAATGCCAACCTGCACACTATGATTCAATCGGGTTATTATGATGGTGCTACTACTTATTTTAATGCTAAATATGTGATGTGGCAACTCAACGCGAATGGAAAACTTAAAGATCGTCTAAGTTTTAAAGGATATCGCAGCGGACATATGATGTACCTTCGTAATGAAGATTTAATTAAGGCCAATGATGATATTAGAGCATTCATTACCAAATCATCAGTCAATATAAATAAAGGATCAAAATATTAAATTATGGCTGCTATTATAAAAATTAAACCTTTGGGTTTTCCTTGGGAAACCAGCGATCCATTTTTATTCTGTGCTTATCATGAAGATCAATATCCAAAAGGAAACGGAAAATTAGGTCCCGATGCGTCACTAGAAGGTCGTAATATTGGTCAGGATTTTACTCTTAAAGATGGATGGCGAATGTATCATGGAACCAAAATACCTGGTTTCCCTGCACATCCTCATCGAGGTTTTGAAACGGTTACCGTTGTCCAAAAAGGATTGGTGGATCACTCTGATTCACTTGGAGCTGCAGGACGTTTTGGTAATGGTGATGTACAATGGATGACCGCTGGTAAAGGTGTACAACATTCTGAAATGTTTCCTTTGCTACATACTGAAAAAGAAAATCCATTTTTGTTATTTCAGATTTGGCTTAACCTTCCGAGAGACAAAAAAATGGTAGAACCACATTTTAAAATGCTCTGGAGTGAAGAGGTACCTAAAATAAAGAAACAGGATGAACATGGGTATGCAACTGAGGTTACTTTAATTGCAGGAAAATTAGATGATATAACAGCTCCTGCTCCTGCTCCTGATTCCTGGGCAGCAGATCCCAATAATGAAATCGCTATATGGACTATCAAAATCGATCCTAATGCAACGTTTACCTTCCCTACAGCTTCTAAAGGGATAAACAGATCGTTATATTTCTTTAAAGGAACCGAAGTTACGAGTGAAGGATATACTATTCCTGTACATCATGAAATCATTCTAAATGCAGATCAGGAATTCATCTTAAAAAATGGTAATACAGAAGCTCATATATTATTGTTGCAAGGCAAACCAATGAATGAACCTGTAGTGAAACACGGGCCATTTGTTATGAATAGCCAGATAGAAATTAGAGAAGCTATACAAGAGTATCAACAAACAGAATTTGGAGGCTGGCCCTGGGACAGTAATGATCATGTTCATTCTCCTTCTAAAGGTAGATTTGCTTTATATCCCGATGGTACAGAAATAAAAAAGTAACATATCCTATTTTAATAGTTGAATAAATAATGCTTATCTTTAATTCTAACATGTATTAACAATATCATTATCATCACCTTAGAAGATTTGATTTAAATGTGTAATCGCAAAACATTTCTTTTACTCTTCCCGTTTTTTCTGTGTTCAATTCTATTTTTTTCTTGCTCAAAAGAAAAAATATTAACGAACGCTGAAACGGATTGGTTAAAACAAAATGATTCTATTACAATAGCTTTGTTTCCGTATTACCCACCATATCAATTTATAAATGACCATACTACTATTGAAGGCATTTTTATTGAATATTTTAATCTAATTGAGCATAAAATAGATCATAAATTTAAAAGAAGGTATTATTCTGATTGGTCCGAACTGGTTAAGGATGCCAAAAGTAAAAAGATTGATATGATCCTGGAAGCTCAACAAACCTGGGATCGTAGTCAATATCTAAACTTTTATACCGAATTCTTTGACACTCCTTTTGTTCTTGTAGCTTCAAAAGATACTCCCGATGGACTTACTTTAAAAGATTTTAGTACCAAAACCATAACCGTTCCCCTTGGGTACTCTTCAGAAGAATACTTAAGAAAAAAACATCCCGAGATTAAACTTAAAACCTATCTCAACGAAAATATGGCTCTACAAAAGGTGCAGATAGGAGAGCACGATGCATATTTTGGTCCAAAAACTGTGGCAAATTTTTTAATAAAATCCAAAAACTTCGACAATCTTAAAATCATAGCTGAAACTAAATATTCTTACATCCCTAGTATTGCTGTTGATAAAGACAATACTGTTTTAAATAAAATCATTCAAAAGACTATTAACAATATTTCTGATAACGAAAAACAAAATATTGTAGAAAACTGGCTTTACATTAAAACAAAACCATTTTATAAAAACCCCAATTTTTTAATTCCTTTAGTCCTTTTTATATTGTTGGGCCTCCTCATTGTTTTGGGAATCAACTTTTATTTAGGGTACATTGTAAAACACAAGACAAAAGCACTAAGAATTGCAAAAGATAATGCCGAAAAGGATAATCAATTAAAAACAGCATTTATCCATAATATATCACATGAAATCCGAACACCAATGAATGGTATCATTGGTTTTTCTAGACTTCTTAAAGAATCGAATACAACGGATAACCAAAAAGAAAAATACACCAAAATTATAATTAAAAGCAGTAAACAATTAATTGATAGTATGGATAACATACTTGAAATTTCGAAATTACAAACGGGACAGGTTATTCTTATCCAGGAAGAAACCGATCTTTACGAAGTTTTTGATATTGTTTTTTCGACTTTCGAAATAAAAGCAAAGAAAAAAGGAATCTCACTTATACTTAATAATAACCTGTTAGATGATCAACGCTATGTGCTTATTGATAAACTTAAGCTTATCAAAATTATAAATAGTCTAGTTAAAAATGCGGTAAAATATACCAAAAGAGGAGCTGTACTTATTTCGGTTATGGTACAAACAGATCATTTGATTATTAATATACGAGACTCGGGAATTGGAATTGACCCCAAGAATCAACAGCTTATATTTAAAAGGTTTTCTCAATCAGAAAATCAAATTTCAAGAAAATATGGAGGATTAGGGTTGGGACTTACCATAGCCAAAGAGTATACAAATTTAATGAAAGGTGAGTTATCTTTTTCTTCTATTCCTGACAAAGGATCTACTTTTAGAATCGTATTACCTTATCATCCTGTTATGGTAACCAATCCTCTGAATACTATATCGCCTACATTATCTAAAGAAGTAAAAACCAAGCAACATTCTATCCTGATTGCAGAAGATGGTGACGTTAATTTTTTGGTTCTTAAAACAATTTTACTAAAAATAGAAAACTATCACTTTACCATTCACCGTGCTAAAGATGGAAAAGAAGCAGTAACATTTATTAAAGAAAATAATTCTATTAGTCTGGTATTTATGGACATGAAGATGCCCGAAATGGATGGCTATGACGCTACAGTACTTATAAAGAAACTAAACCCAGAACTGCCTGTGATTGCACAAACAGCATATGCTAACAAAGAAGACATACTAAATGTTTTTGCCTCTGGATGCGACGATTTTATTGCAAAACCAGTTGATCCAGAAATTTTGAAAAAAGTAATTCATAAGTATTTATCCGTATATTCTTTTTAAAATAAATACAATCCCTTATGATAGAAAAATTTATGAATTATGAATTTATATTAATTCACTTTGTTCTATAAATAAGACAAGTGTTTCTTGAAAGTGTTACTATTAAATAGTATCTTTATTAATAAGGAGCAAGAAAAGTAAGGGATAACTAGTAAAAAGCTATGGCAAAAAAACTACTATATATTTTCTGTTCTTTTAGTATATGGATAGGATTTTTTTCTTGTTCAAAATCTACAATTCTAAGTGACAAAGAGAAAGATTGGTTACAAAACAATGATAGTATTTCTGTTGGAGTTTTTCCATATTATGCCCCATATCAATTCATTAATGAAAATGAAGAAATAGATGGTATCTTAATTGATTACCTCGCTCTTATCGAAAAGAAAATTGGCCACAAATTTCAACGAAAACTATATACCAATTGGGAACAACTTCTAAACGATGCAAAAAATAACAAAATTGAAATCATTTTAGAAATTCAACAAACCAATAAAAGGGATGCTTATCTTAATTTCTACTCACAACTCTTCGAGTCTAGTCACGCTATTATAACTCAAAAAGATATCGATTACGGAACGAATCTAAAAGACTATACCGATAAAATAATTACGGTTCCAAAAGATTATGCGATATATGAAATCTTGAAAGAATATGAAAAAGACCTCAACATTTCTACCGAAATAGACGATTTAAGTTGTTTAAGAAAAGTTAGCTCTGGAAAGTACCATGCTTATATAGGACCAAAGGCAGTAGCTAATTACCTCATAAAAACAGAAAATCTGGATAATCTCAAAATTGCTTCAGAAACCCAATTTACATATGCTCCAAGTCTTGCAGTTCAAAAAAGTAATACTATGCTTAGTGAAATTATTTCTAAGACTACCAGCAGTATTACCGATAATGAAAAGGAAATCATTTTTGAAAATTGGTTATATCATACCGTTATTCCTTTTTATAAAAAAGCAAGCTTTTGGATTACCCTTTCCGGGATTATTCTACTATCGTTAGTTGTCATTCTTCTTCTTAACAGATATCTTAAATATTTAATCAAACAAAAAACAAAAGAATTAAAAATTGCTAAAGAGCGGGCCGAAGAAAGTAATAAATTAAAAACTGCATTTATTCATAATATTTCTCATGAAGTACGTACTCCTATGAATGGTATTATTGGTTTTTCTGAATTACTTAATGACCCACAAATCACACCGGATCAACAAAAAGAATATTCAAAAATTATTATAAATAGCAGTAATCAATTAATCAATATTATCGATGATATCATCGAAATCTCAAAATTAGAGACGAATCAGGTCGAAGTTCGTTTTGAAGAAATAAATATTAACGAAACATTACAAACACTATTTTCTGATTTTCAGAGTAAAGCGATTAGCAAAAATATTGCCATATACCTCAATAATAAATTAACCGATGATCAGGGTATCATACTTATGGATAAGTTAAAAATCCATAAGATTCTACAAAATCTTATTGATAATGCAATCAAATTTACAGCCAAAGGTATGATCGAAATTTCTAGTGAAATTGAAAATAGTTCTCTGGTAATTACGATAATAGACACAGGAATAGGTATCAAACCCGAAGATCAGGAGTTAATATTTAGAAACTTCTCACAGTCTGAGAAAGAAGTTACAAAAAGCTATGATGGTCTTGGATTGGGCTTATCAATTGCTCAGAAAAATGCCAAATTAATTGGAGGTAATGTTACTTTTGTTTCAATGGTTAATAAAGGTTCTATATTCACATTAACAGTACCATACCATCCTATAGTTAATCCTCTTACATCTGATATCCCTTCGAATAAAGAAAAGGCTCCAGACATTCCCATAAAACAGGTTATTTTAATTGTAGAAGACGGTGATGTGAATTTTTTATTCCTTAAAACGATATTACTAAAAATGAAAGGATATAAATTTGTAATTCATCGTGCAGAAAATGGAAAGAAAGCAGTAGAGATTTGCAAAAAAAATGACCATATCGATTTAATTCTCATGGATATAAGAATGCCTGTGATGGATGGTTATACAGCTACAAGAAAGATAAAGAAGATGAGACCCGGGTTACCCATCGTAGCACAAACGGCATACTCTACAGAAGAAGATATCCAAAAAGCATTAGATGCAGGTTGTGATGATTTTGTTTCTAAACCTGTAGATAGAAAAATACTGAAACCTATTATCAATAAATACTTTTCAGTTTTTTCAAAATCAAAATTTACTTAAAACTTAAATGCCAATCAAGAATGAATATTTAGGGTTTTTAAATAGTAAGCCCTTATGGAATGATAAAGCTTTTTTGAACCTATCGCCTTTTGGTATCGAAGAGGTACTAGAAAACGACGTTTTACCCGATGCAACAGAAATTAATATTCGGGATAACGAAGTATTAGGGAAGCGTATAGAATACTTTTTTGAATATTGTATTACCAATTCTGATCGTTATGAGGTTATAGCAAAGAATATTCAAGTATATCTGGATAAGATTACAATCGGAGAATTAGATTTTCTAATAAAAGATCATAGAGATAATAAGACTTTACATATTGAAGTTGTATACAAATTTTATCTGTATGACTCATTAATTGAAGGTGAGCTGAAACAATGGATTGGTCCAAACCGTAAAGATACCTTACTTCAAAAAATAGAAAAATTAAAAACAAAACAATTGCCTTTACTCTACAGAGACGAAACTCTGCCTATTCTGGAAGATTTACAAATAGATCCAAAAAGTATTCATCAACAGGTATGTTATATGGCGAATCTTTTTGTCCCTATTTCTATGAAAAATGAGCTGCTCCCTATTATAAACAATCAATGTATTGTTGGTTTTTGGTTAAGATCAGAAGCTTTTACCTTAGAACAATATGGTAGTTGTTATTTTAATATTCCGAAGAAAAAAGATTGGGTTACCGATCCAAAACATGGTGACATCTGGTTTTCTTTTGATGACATAAAAGAACAGGTACAGGTATTATTATCACAAAAAAAATCTCCATTACTTTGGATGAGGAGTAATGGAGATTCTTATAAACGTTTTTTTGTAGTTTGGTGGTAAACTATTGTATCTAAATTGGATTAAATGGTAAATCAATGTATTCTAATATTTTCAACTTTTAATTCTGGATTAGTACCATCTAACCAATTCGTTTCTGAATTAATAACTTGAATGTTTGAAATGATACCACTAGCTCCACTAACATTAAAAGCCTTATAAACGCCTGAAAGTATTACTTCAGAAATTGTAATATTATGAATTTTTTGAATAGAACCTCCAGAAGAAATTCTAAAAGCCGCTTCTCTAGCACTATTATTTGGGTCAGGTTTATGACCTCCAATATCATGTCCAACAACATTAGAAACAATAACATTAGATGTGTTACTATTTGAGTTAATATCTATATTGAAAAGGTTAGTCCCTCCTTGTTGAATAACGTCCCTAACAATTATATGATCTGTTCTTGTAGGAACATTCCAATTCGTGTGGGGTTGGAGAGCAATTCCCCTTTGTCCATTATAGCAGTTTATGGTTACATTCAAAATTTTTATATTCTTAGAATTTAATATTCCCAGTGCATTGTCGTATTTACTTTTAGGTATATAAATACCTCCATATAAAGTTACATTTACAACCGAATAAGGAGACGTTTCGGTTAAGTCTCTAAGTTTCCCTATGTTAATTAAACCTCCAGTATCAGTTGCTGGAAATGTTTGTGGCAACCCATGAGGTGCAGGTGTATTATACCATAATAGGTAACTTTCTTTATAGAATTGGCATACATCCCTATCTTCATTGACTCCAACAAAAGTAGCACCACTAAAATCGTAATAGCGGTTGTTTTGATTTAAATGTAAAGTCTTTTCAAGTAGAAATTTTCCATTTGCTACAAATTTTTGAACACTTGGAAATGATTCAATTGCTTTTTGAAAATTTTGACCACACGGAATAACACCAGTATCATCAATATCCCACCATTGTGGTATTACATAGTTGTTTTTTAAATTACCTCTAACTTTACCATCATCTAAAGTAAAATCCCATCTATCCCAAAAACAATCTTCGACGGTTCCATTATCCTTTAAATCGAAAATTTGATATTGACCTGCATTAATACTACCATTTATGGTTAGTGTAGTATTACCCTTTATTATAAATTTATTCCCTTTAAAAAACTTTAGTTCGATTCCTTCAGGAATATTGAAATCAACACGAACTTCTATATCTCCTTTGATTGTAATAGTACCATTTCCATTAAGACTTGTAACTGCATCTGATAAAACATTATTAATATTTGGATCATTATCCTGTATTCCGCCAGAAATAATAAATTCTGTTGTCTGCTGTCCCCATGAAATAAATGATGACAGTAGTAATAGTGATGTGAATATTTTAATCATTTGAATTAAGTTTTTGTGTGTATCTATATATGTCTTAATGATTAAAAATGTTACTTAGGTTTTATATTTTTTGTAATTCTGAATAATGTTTTTTAGGAATTTTTTTTTAGAAATGGAAGGAACTACTTATAACAATAAAGCATAATTAGTATATCATTTCTAACTTGAATTGATATTAATTATTTTGTTTCTATAACAATAGAGCCAGCGGCAAAATCATGAATTGCTTTTCTTTTTTCATTCCCAGTTACTGTTACCAAAGAAATCCATCCTAGTGAGAATTTTATTAAGAATCGAATAAGTGCTTTATGAAAGGCAATATTTTTATTATGATCTTCCTCTCTTTTTACTATAATATTACTAAAAGAATGCCCCACAGTACCTCCATACCTAGCCGTCAATATTGGATCATAAAGAACAAAAATGAAAATAAAAGCTATGATTCTAAAAAAAACAGGAACCTCATTAAACAAAGCGAAGATTTCTGTTATAACAAACATTAGTGCAATCAAAACTATTCCATCTACCACAACAGCTTTTATTCTGTCTGGTAAAATTGCATATTTCTTTTCCATAATTTTAGTGATATTTGCTAATACTGTTATGTATATGTCATAATCAACTGATATGTTACCTAACTATCTCAAATGCGCATTTGTTTCTATACTATCATTCTAAAATCTCTGTACAAATCCATATCTACTATAATCCACTTATATAACTCCCATAAAGATCGTTAAAACGAAATCCTTCAGATAACCTATATTTACTTAGTTTTTTATATTCTACCAATCCCCACAATAAGAATTCCATCATAAAATAGTTATCTTCTATACTAGTTTCAGGTTGATATTCATTAATGAGGCTCTTAAGAGGAGTAATAGCATCTAGTTTTTCTTTATACTCTTTGTCTGATATATCATCTAACAATTCGAATCCACTCTCTTCAAAAAACCAATTTATCAGATTCTGATATGGGCTTTCATAGCCTTCTTTTTCTAGTTTTTCGATTTTCGGAAAGTATTCTGAAAATAAAGTCTTAATAGCATCAGAAATTAAGGAATGGGCTACAGAGGCAGCTCCCTCCTGCTCTCCTTCATATACCAATTCTACTTTACCCGTAATAGCAGGAATAATACCTATAAAATCACTTAATCGCAATAGTGTTTGATCATCATCAGATCGCAATGCTCGGTATTCTGCCATACTTAACAAATTTTCATAAGCAGTAATACTCATTCTGGCACTAATGCCACTTTTATGATCAATGAACTCACTTTCTCTAGCCTGAAAACTAATTTGTTCTAACAGGTCCTTTGCAATATCTGGCACATAAACCAAATCAGCCTGCCTTGAATCTAATTTAGCTTCTTGCTGAGTAATCGTTTTTGCCACTTCTATAGTCTTGGGATAATGAGTAAGAATCTGTGAGCCTATTCTATCTTTTAAAGGTGTTACAATACTTCCGCGATTAGTATAATCCTCTGGATTTGCTGTAAACACAAATTGTATATCTAATGGTAACCGAAGCTTAAACCCTCTAATCTGGATATCACCTTCTTGTAAAATATTAAATAATGCCACCTGAATACGAGCCTGTAAATCTGGTAATTCATTAATTACAAAAATACTTCGGTTTGCTCTTGGAATCATCCCAAAATGAATCACACGATCATCTGCATAACTTAATTTTAGATTAGCAGCTTTAATTGGATCCACATCTCCTATTATATCAGCCACAGTAACATCCGGAGTTGCTAATTTTTCTGCAAAACGTTCTGATCGATGCAACCAACTAATGGGAGTATCATCACCTTTCTCTTCTACTAAATTAGTAGCATATCTCGAAATAGGGTGAAACGGATCATCACTAATTTCTGAGCCTTCTACTACAGGAACCCACTCATCCAGAAGGTTAATCATTTGTCGTGCTAAACGGGTTTTTGCCTGGCCACGTAATCCTAATAAATTAATATTATGCCTGGAAAGAATTGCTCTTTCTAATTCGGGAATCACTGTATTTTCATACCCATGAATTCCTGTAAAGGTTTCTTCATTATTACTAATCTTAGTTCTTAGATTATTTCTTAATTCATCTTTTATCGATATACTTTGATATCCGGATTTCTTTAATTGGCCTAATGTCTTTATTTCTAAAATTTTCATCTTTTCTTTTTCGTTCTAACAAATACTTTTAAATTCAAAACGAATTTATCCTCGTATTCTTTTTTTTCTATTCGTTTCATAGTCTTCAAAAATCATTTCACCTAGCCCATTAAGGCCAGTATAAAATGCTTTTCCTTGATTCGCATGGGTAAACTCTCTTACAAACTGCATTAAGTAAGGATCTTGTGCAATCATGAAGGTGGTTATGGGTATATGCAATTTTCTGGCCTGTTGGGCCATCATATAACATTTGCTTACGATATACCGATCTAATCCATTACTATTCTTATAGTATTGCCCATCTGGCATTCTTAAACAACTTGGTTTACCATCGGTAATCATAAAAACCTGCTTATTTGTATTGCGTTTTCTTCGTAACATATCCATAGCCAGCTGTAAACCTGCTACGGTATTCGTATGATATGGCCCTACCTGTAAATATGGTAAATCTTTGATAGCGATTGGCCATGCATCATTACCAAAAACCAATATATCCAATGTATCTTTGGGATATTTGGTAATGATAAGTTCTGCAAGTGCCATTGCAACTTTCTTGGCAGGAGTAATACGATCCTCTCCATACAAAATCATACTGTGACTAATATCAATCATCAATACCGTACTCATTTGTGCTTTAAACTGGGTTTCTTCGACTACAAGATCATCTTCGGTTAGATTTAAATCACCGATCCCATGATTGATCTGCGCATTTTTAAGGCTTTCTGTTATTGATATTTGTTCTAACGAATCTCCATACTGATAATTACGAAACTCCCCAGAATGTTCATCTCCTTTGCCAATATAATTTGTTCTGTGATTGCCTGCTCCACTTCGTTTTAGCTTTCCGAAAATTTGATCTAGTGCTCTTTTTCGAATTGCCTGCTCGGTTTTGGCGGTAATAGACATTCCTCCTTTGCCATCTGGTTTTATCTCTTCTCGAATGTATCCTTTCTTCTTTAAATCCTCTACAAAATCATCCAGCGTGTAATTCTCATCGGTAAGTTGATATTCTTTATCTAATTCTTTCATCCAGTCTAAAGCTTCATCAAGATCTCCCGAAGTATGGGTGATAACTTCCTGAAAAATATCAAAAAGCTTATCAAACGGAGATTGTTCTGGCGCCTCAAAGATTTTGAATGCAAAGCCTTTCCTAAATACTTTTTTTTCTTTTTTCATTAGATAAAGTTAGTATAATTTATAAAAGATAAGAACTTATTATCTATCGAAGAAATGAGAATTAACATTTGTTTTTGAGAACATTTATTAGAAAACAACGTATTGCATTACAACAAAGTACAAACAATTGTTATCTTTGAAAAGAAGGTAGCTCTTTTTAATTATACGCTATACCATTAATTTGATCACGCAATTATATCATTCTCACTCATGAAAAAATCTATTATACTCTCGTTACTTTTTCTTTTTACAATCTCTATTTCGGCACAGAATGATGTCGAAAAAGTAAAATCTACTGTTTCTAAAAGTAAAATTGAAGGGCATATTTATTTTCTGGCTTCAGATGAACTAAAAGGTAGGCAAACCGGAAGTCCAGAAAACAAAATTGCTGCGCAATATCTGGCTAATATGCTACGAGGATATGGAGTAAAACCAATTCCCAAGACAACCAGTTATCTTCAAAATGTAGAGCTGGAGAAAACATCTGGAGCTACAAAGACTGAATTTAAAACAGGGGCTTTAACTCTTAATAAAATAGCTACAGTAGCATCGGGAAATGCCAATTATAAAGGAAAAGCTGTTTTCTTAAATCATGGTCTAGAAGAAGATTATAATACTATTGATGTAAAAGGGAAATATGTAATTACTATTATAGGAACTAAAGACAATAAAAATATCAGACCTGCTTTTTCTACAGCTAAAGAAAAGAATAAGCTTGCCAAACAAAAAGGTGCTATTGGTATTATAGAGGTTGCTAATTTTGATGATCCTACATGGATGAGATTAGATCATTATCTCAATGGTGAAAAAATGATTGTTGCTGATCAAAATAAAGATTCTGACAGCTTTTCTCATACATGGATAAATGACCAAAATGAAGATATAAGTAAACTCTTTGTAAAAAATAAGGAGATTGATATAGAGTTTACAATTGAAGGAATCAAAAAAAGTGCTGTTGCCTCACAAAACGTGGTTGGTTATGTAGAAGGTTCTGACCCCAAACTTAAAAATGAATATATTATATATTCTGCTCACTACGACCATGTAGGTATTGGTAAAGCTGTTGAAAATGATTCGATTTACAATGGAGCCCGGGATAATGCCGTTGGGACTGTTACTGTGCTTTCTGCGGCAGAAAACATTGCAAAATACCCAACCAAAAGATCAGCACTCTTTATCCTTTTTACAGGAGAAGAAAAAGGTCTTTTAGGAAGTAAGTGGTATGTGGATCACCCGGTAATTCCTTTACATCAAATGGTATATTGCTTTAATAGTGATAATGGAGGCTATAATGATACAACACTCGCAACTATTATTGGTCTAAGCAGAACAACCGCACAAAAAGACATTGAAGATGCTGCTACCAAATTTGGACTAAAAGCCATTGATGATCCCGCTCCTGAGCAAGGGTTATTTGACCGGTCTGATAACGTAAATTTTGCTGCAAAAGGGATTCCTGCACCTACTTTTAGTATGGGATTCACCGCTTTTGACGAAGAAATCACAAAGTACTACCACCAAGTTACTGACAATCCCGATACCTTAGATTATGACTATTTATTTAAGTTTTTTCAGTCGTATGTTTTAGCATGTAGAAACATAGCTAATAATGCAACAACTCCTTTTTGGATAGAAGGAGATAAATATTATGAAGCTGGTAAAAAACTGTATAAGAAATAAGAATAAAGTAATTACCATATAAATACTATAGCATATTTGATTATTTGATAATAAAATGAAGTAAAAATTTAGAATTTTAAGAGATTTTATCATTTTTTTAACATAATAATATCATAAAAGGAGTATTTAAGCGTTAATTTTACAACACCCCTTTTTAAGATAATTGTTAAAGCACTATACAAATACATATGACAATAAACGTAAACCGGATTTAATTGCATAATGTGTAAGTGACATAGTATGTAATTCACAAAATCGTTAGATTATGAAAAATTACATACCCCTTCTATTCCTATTTTTCTCATTTTTAATATTTCCAAATAATAGTATTGAAACGTATTCATACGAAATTACTATTGATCAAAGTCAAACCCCTCGTGATCGTAAACTTTCTACAGAAGAAGTAAAAGAAAGAGGTCTTGATCTTTTGGCGAATCAAATTGTCGAAAATATTGATGAAATTGATTTACGCAAAACAGCAAGATCTGCGATTTTTGAAACATCTTATGGTTTCAGATGGAAAATGGTTAATTTACATACCGGTAAAGTAATCATTGTAAAAGTTGATAAAAACTTTCATCTTATTTCTGCACGAAATAGAGACAAATCAAAGGTTATGATACCTTAACAAAAACAGATAACAAATAAATATTTTTTCTTTCTACCATTTCTTTTATTGAACACATTGAGACTACTTCAAGTATTACCTTATACTCTTGAAGCAATATTTCTATGCTTTGGGGTAACTATTTAATTCTTTTATCTATACTTTTATCAATCATTTACTAAACTTATGATTTCTTAATAGCGCTATCGTATGAATGTAAGTATTAAAAAAATAGGAGCCATATCTGGCCCTGCAATTTTTTTTCTTGTATTATTTTTTTTTCACCCCGATGGTTTAAGTAAAGAAGCCAATGCTATACTGGCTAGCACATTATGGGTTGCTATATGGTGGATTACAGAAGCTATTCCTATTGCTGCCACTTCGCTGTTGCCCATTGTTTTATTTCCGTTATCTGGTGGCTTAGATATCAAGACGACGACTGCAGCATTCGGCAATCATAATGTTTTCTTATATGCCGGTGGATTTATATTAGCTATTGGAATAGAAAGATGGAATTTACATAAACGTATCGCATTAAGCATTATAAATGTTATTGGTACTAATGTTAAAACAATGATTCTTGGCTTCATGATTGCTACGGCATTTTTATCTATGTGGATTTCTAACACTGCAACATCTGTAATGATGTTACCAATTGGTATTGCCATAATCACTCAACTTACTGATAACCCAAATACTATCGAAGATGAAAATAAAATCTTCGGAAAAGCACTAATGCTTGCCATAGCATATAGTGCATCTATAGGAGGAGTTGCCTCACTTATTGGAACTCCTACTAATCTTATTCTGGCAGGAATTGTTAAAGAAGTCTATGGTTTCGAAATAACGTTTACTAATTGGATTATTATAGGTTTGCCCATTTCTATAGTGATGTTATTCATCTGTTGGCGTTATTTGGTTCAAATAGCTTTTTCTTTTAAACAAAAAGAATTTCCGGGAGGGAAAAATGAGGTGAAAAGACAATTAAAAGAATTAGGTAAAATATCTTTTGAAGAAAAACTGGTACTTGCAGTATTTATATTTACCGCTTTTGCCTGGATTACAAGGTCCTTTTTATTACAACCTATTTTTTCGGCTATAGATGATACTATAATTGCTATTACCGCAGCATTACTTCTTTTTCTTCTACCCAGTCGGGAAAAAGGAAAACCATTAATGAACTGGACATCTGCAGTAAAATTACCATGGGGTGTACTTTTACTTTTTGGCGGTGGTCTTGCTTTGGCTGCAGGTTTTAAAGAATCGGGATTAGCACTGTGGATAGGTACGCAAATGACATTATTGCAAGGAGTTTATTTGATTACTCTTTTAGCTTTTATCGTTACAGCTGTAAATTTCTTAACCGAAATCACATCAAATGTTGCCACTACGTCAATGTTATTACCTGTTTTGGCATCGATGGCGCTATCGCTTGATGTACATCCATTTATTCTTATGGTAGGTGCAACAATCGCGGCATCATGTGCGTTCATGCTTCCCGTAGCTACTCCACCTAACGCAGTAGTATTTGGTTCGGGTTATTTAACCATTCCTGATATGATGAAAAAAGGATTTTGGCTAAATATTATATCCATTATTCTTATTATAGTAATCACTTACTATCTGCTTCCTTATTTCTGGGATTTTGATCCTTCATCTTTTCCACAGGAATTTAAAAAAGTATAATTACAGTCTATTCTATAAGCATCTTTTTTATAGTCTCATAGTCCTCCATGTATTCCCAGTATATAATTCTATTGTACGCATATTTTATTAAAATAAACTTTTCGCTGATCGATAGAATTCTACTAACCGCTACTATTTTTTTTGAAGCCTCTTCTACTTCTACTTCTTCTGTAATTTCTCGATTTCGAGCATCAAAGCCGTGAAGGATTGTATGATTCTTAAGTGTAAGCTCTATAAATTTCATTATAAATATGATTTTTAATCTTTCAAATTTACCTCATTTTACCTTAACACGCCTTTAAGACTTTAGCGTATTCATTTTATTTACTTTAGGCTTTTCAAAGTCAATCTATTAGAGCGTGTTAAAAATACTCTTCCTTATTATCAGTCTTCTTTACAGTATTTCTGGTATTTCACAAGAAAATATAACACTTACCTATACAGGTAATATGGGTGTTCTTATATCTAATGATCAATCTTCTGTACTAATTGATGGTTTACACACAAAATATGGAGACGATTATCTATTTCCTTCTGAAGAAGTAGTACATAAAATCAATACCAGATTTAAACCTAACGCTATTTTATTTACCCATTATCATGGGGATCATTTTAGTGCTTCATTATCTCGAAAATATTTAGACTTAAACAAAAAAGCTATTCTTTTTGGGGCAAATCAAATCACTAAGAATTTCTCTAAGTTTAAAGGTCGAACATTTACAATTGTTACAAAAGACTATACAAAACAAACTATAGACATTGGTAAGATCAAGGTTACTGGACTTAAAATAAATCATGCTGGCAAGAGGCATGTAGCCGTAGAAAATGTGGGCTACATAATCCATATCAATAACAAGAAGTTTTTGCATGTAGGAGATACCAACTGGCTCGAAGAAATTGGTTTATTTAACGAGTTAAAATTACGTGATGAAGATATCGACATTGCTATTCTTCCTTATTGGATGCTTTTACAAGATGATGCTCCAACATTGATCAAAAAATATATCAACCCGAAAAAGGTAATTGCTACCCATATTTCACCAAAAATAAAAGAGAAAGAGCTTTTAGATTTAAAAAATAGATATCCCGAGATACATTTTCTCACAATATTAGAACAACAAATACAACTATAATTAATTCACAACCAAAAAAATGAAAAAACAAATATTTTTACTGTTACTACTAGGTGTGATTTCTACGTTATCCGCTCAGAAATTTACCATGGATCTTATTAAAGATAATACTCCGCGTAATATAGGTCCTGGGGGAATGAGTGGTCGTGTCACTGCTATAGATGTGGTAACTACCAATCCTGATATTATATATGCAGGAACCGCTTCTGGAGGGCTCTGGAAATCTACTTCTGGAGGAATAAAATGGGCTCCCATTTTTAATAATGAAGCTACTGCTTCTATTGGGGCCGTTGCTATCCAACAATCAAATCCATCGGTAATCTGGGTAGGTACAGGAGAAGGAAATCCTAGAAATAGTCTTAATGGTGGATATGGTATCTATAGATCTCTGGATGGTGGTAAAAACTGGAAACTTATGGGGTTAGAGAAAACCCGTCACATACATAAAGTGATCATAGATCCTACTAATCCTGATATTGTTTATGTGGCAGCAATCGGATCTCCCTGGGGAGAACATCCTGAAAGAGGAGTTTTTAAAACTACCGATGGAGGTGCTACCTGGACCAAAATCCTATTCAATAATAATAAAACCGGAGCTGCAGACCTTGTCATGGATCCTACAAACCCTAACAAGTTAATAGTTGCCATGTGGGAACATAAACGTGACCCCTGGTTTTTTAATTCGGGAGGAGAAGGTTCTGGTCTTTACATCACTCATGATGGAGGAAAAAACTGGGAAGAACGTACTGATAAAGACGGGCTTCCAAAAGGTAATTTAGGTAGAATAGGATTAGCAATAGCAGCTAATAAACCTAATATTGTTTATGCATTGGTCGAGGCCAAAAAGAATGCACTATACAAATCAACAGACGGAGGGTTTAAATGGAAAAAAATTAATGATAAAAAAGATATCGGTAATCGTCCTTTTTATTACTCTGATATATTTGTAGATCCACAAAATGAGAATAGAGTATATTCTGTATTTACCTATGTAAATGTTTCTGAAGATGGTGGTAAAAACTTTACGCAGTTAATGCCGGCTTATGGTGTTGATAATGGTGTACACCCCGATCATCATGCATGGTGGATTCATCCTAACGATGGAAATTATATGATCGATGGTAATGATGGCGGACTAAACATCACTCGTGATGGAGGTAAATCCTGGCGTTTTATAGGAAACCTTCCTGTTGCACAATTTTATCATATTAATGTAGATAATGAATTCCCTTATAATGTATATGGAGGTATGCAGGATAATGGTAGTTGGAGAGGCCCTGCTTATGTATGGAAAGCACAAGGAATCAGAAACTCATACTGGCAGGAAATATCGTTTGGTGATGGATTTGATGTTGTACCGGATAAAGATGACTCACGATATGGATGGACGATGAGTCAGCAAGGATATGTAAGTCGATATGATTGGATGACGGGTAACAACTATACCGTGCGCCCTACTCACCCCGATCCAAAAGTAAAATTGCGTTTTAACTGGAATGCAGCAATCAATATTGATCCATTTGATAATAATACAATCTATTTTGGAAGTCAATTTGTGCATAAGAGTACAGATAAAGGACTTACCTGGAAAGTGATATCTCCTGATCTTTCGACAAACAATCCCGAGAAGTTAAAACAAGCAGAAAGCGGTGGATTAACGATGGATGCTACAGGTGCAGAAAATCATTGTACAGTTTTGGTTGTTGAGCCATCACCACTAGAGCAAAATATGCTTTGGGCAAGTACAGATGACGGTCGAGTACATATCACTCAAAACGGAGGAACAAACTGGACCGATGTATCTAATAATATAAAAGAACTGCCAAAAGGAAGCTGGATTGTACAAATCAAAGCCTCAAACAAAAAGAAGGGAGAAGCACTTTTGGTAGCTAATGATTATAGAAGATTTAACTATACGCCATATGTATTTAGAACTACGGATTACGGTAAAACATGGAAACGCATTGTTGATCAAGGCGACGTAAAAAGCTATGCCCTTAGTATCGTTGAAGATCCTATAGAAAAAAACCTATTATTTCTAGGTACCGATGATGGGTTATACATCTCTCTTAATGCAGGAAACAGTTGGACAAAATGGACCAAAGGTTTTCCTACGGTATCTGTAAAGGATTTGGTTATACAGCCTAGAGAACATGACCTGGTTATTGGTACTTTTGGTAGAGCTGCCTGGGTATTAGATGATATACGACCATTAAGAGCATTAGCAAAAAACAGTGCTATTTTAAATCAAAAACTACAGCTTTTCGAACCTCCGATAGCATACCAGGCTGCTTATCAACAACCTACTGGTAGTCGTTTTGGAGGAGATGCCTTATATAATGGTGAAAATCGTGACTATGGAGCTCTTATTTCATATTACATTAAAGTAGAAGAAAAGAAAAAAGAAGAACCAAACAAAGAAGAGGATAAAAAAGAAGGTGATGATGAGGCTGATCCTGAGAAAGAAGAAGCCAAGGTGAAATGGGATTCTATTCATCTTAAAATTTATGACGGAGATCGTTTGATTAGAACTTTAAAAGAAAAAACTCCAGATTCTACAGGGTTTCATAAAACAAAATGGTTTATGGATGAAAAAGGTGTTGATCGACCTTCGCGAAAAATCCAAAAACAAGATAGAGAACCCGGTGGTGTTGGTGTAAAACCAGGGAAATATAAATTGACACTAGAATATGGAGATCAAAAATCTGAGACCATGATAGAAGTAAAATCTGATCCCAGATTACAAGTATCCCAGAAGAATATCAATGAAATTTATGCAGCTTCAAAAAACATGGAAAAAATGAGGCAATCGGCAGCAGATGCTGTAAAACAATTGGTAGAAAGTAAAGATATAGCCTCAAAATACCAGAAAGAGCTTAACAAATTAGATAAAAAGAAATATAAAGATCAGATTAAATTATCTAAAGACATTTCTAAAAAAATAGATAGTGTAATTGCTATCTATCTTGGTAAGGAAGATAAGCGTCAAGGGATCACTCGTAATCCAGAAGTAACTGTGATGCAACGCATGGGTACTGCTGGATGGTATACAGGTAGTCGCCAAAATGGATTAACTTCTACAGAAAACACCTTGATAAAACAAGCTAAAGATGCATTACAAGATGCGCTGGTAAAGACCAATGAATTCTTTATAAACGATTGGAAACCTTATCGCGAAACTATTGAGAAGCTAGATGCTTCTCCTTTTAAAGAAATTAAGAATTTTAGTTTAGAATAATAACAGACAAATAAAACACTCATGAAAAAACTACTCACACTTAGTATGGGTTTGCTCCTCTTCTACTCTTGTAAGCAAGAAAAAAAAGAGGAAATCGCTCAGCCTATTAAAATCGACCAGTATTCCATAGAACAATTTATGGATAATGAAAATGCATTTTCGAATGGATTTTCTGCAGATAAATCCAAGGTGCTTATGACAAGCAACCGTTCAGGGATTTATAATATGTATACAGTTTCTACCAATGGTGGTGAACTTATACCTGTAACCAAATCTGATAGTGCTTCGGTTTTTGGGTTATCATATTTCCCCGAGGATGATAGAATCTTATTCAGAATGGATGGTAATGGTGATGAAATACATAAACTCTTTATCAAAGACAGTTCGGGTATCAAACGTCTGACTCCCGAAAAGAATGTAAGAGCCTCGTTTAGAGGATGGGCCAAAGATGGCAAAAGTTTCTTTTATGCCACTAACGAGCGAGATCCTAAATATATGGATCATTATGAGATGGATATTGCTGATTTTACATCCAAGTTAATTTATCAGAATACCGATGGGATGGATTTTGGCGGAATGTCTGAAGACAGAAAGTATATAGCGCTTTCTAAGTCTATCAATACTAATGATAATGATCTTTATCTATTGAATACCGAAACCAAAGAAAAAGTTAAGATTAACGATAACTTAAGCGGAAACTCACCAGAGGATTTTTCTCCAGATGGTAAATCATTCTATTATACTACAGATGATAATGCAGAATTTAGTTACCTAATGAAGTATAATCTTGAAGATGGTAGTAAAGAAAAAGTTTTGGAAAAAAACTGGGATATTTCTGGTTTTTACTTCACCCGAGACGGAAAATACCAGGTAATGTTTACCAATGAAGATGCTAAGACAGTTATGGAGGTAAAAGAAGTAGCCACAGGTAATACTATTGATTTTCCTGCTATTGAAAATCAGCAAATTAATAGTGCACGGTTTTCTAGAGATGAATCTATGGCATTACTTAGCGTTGGTGGGTCAAATACACCTACCAATTCATATTCTTATGATCTTGCAACCAAAAAATATCATAAGCTTACAGATGTTTTAAACAAGGATATCAATGCAGATCATTTGGTTACTTCTGAAGTAGTTCGTTTTAAATCTTTTGATGGGTTAGACATTCCTGCTATATATTATAAACCAAAACAAGCTACTGTCGATCATAAAGTACCTGCATTAGTTTGGGTTCATGGTGGTCCTGGAGGGCAATCCAGACAAGGATTTAATTCTATAATCCAATACCTGGTAAACCACGGGTATGCCGTGCTAGCTGTTAATAATAGAGGTAGTAGTGGTTATGGTAAGACTTTTTTCAAAATGGATGATCAAAATCATGGGGATAAAGATCTAAAAGATTGTGTTGCAGGAAAAGACTGGCTGGCAAAACAAGATATTGTAGATGCCGATAAAATAGGAATCATCGGTGGTTCTTATGGAGGGTATATGACTATGGCAGCACTTACTTATACTCCAGAAGAGTTTAAGGTTGGTGTAAATATTTTTGGAGTTACAAATTGGTTAAGAACATTAAAAAGTATTCCGCCATGGTGGGAGTCTTTTAAAGAAGCATTGTATACAGAAATGGGAGATCCAAATACTGCTGATTCTGTTCGTTTACGACAAATTTCTCCTCTTTTTCATACCGAAAAAGTTACAAAACCATTAATTGTACTTCAAGGAGCCAAGGATCCCAGAGTTTTAAAAGTAGAATCTGATGAAATTGTAGAAGGAGTTAAGAAAAGCGGTGTTCCTGTAGAATATGTGTTATTTGAGGATGAAGGACATGGGTTTGTAAAAAAAGAAAATCAAATCGAAGCCTATGGTAGAATTTTGAAGTTCTTAGACAAATATTTAAAAAGCGCAGGTACCGAAATGATTAATGACGGTAAAACCGAATCTACTAAGATTGATTCGGAATCCTAAGAAGAAAAACTTAAAGTTTTCCATAGAAAAATAAAAAAGGCTGCCTGTACAGGCAGCCTTTATAATTGGGGTCAATTTTTATTATTATTTATAAATTATTTTACAAAAATCTTTTGAGTAAGTGTTTTACTATTAGTAATAACTTGTACAAAATAGATACCCGTAGATAACTTACTAATATCTACTGTTTTTCTTACTACATTTCCTCCCGGAGGCGTTTTAAGATCTAAGATTTCTAATGTTCTTCCGTTTATATCCTTGATACTGATTTGAGAAGAAGATTTTGCATTACTAATTTCAAGATTTAAAAGATCTTTTGCTGGATTAGGGAATGCTTTAAATTGCAATCCTCCTGCTGGCCCATCTCCTTTGAAAGCAGAAGAAAATGCTCCTCCACAAGCGCCTAAGTTAGTCCATCCTGTAGCGGTTCTTTCATATAGATATCCATTATAGGTTACACGGTCACCCACATTATATACAGTACCAGAAGAATATGGTGCTACTCCCGCACAAGGATCGGTTGTTGTAGTACATGGTCCTAAATTAGTCCATCCTGTAGCAGTTCTTTCATACAAAGATCCATTATAGGTTACTCGATCACCAACACTATAGTTAACATTTGGAGACCAAGGAGCTACACCATCACAGTTACCGCCACCACTACTACAATTTCCTGAAGAATTATAGGTGGTTTGGCCACAAGTCATTGTAAAATTATCTACTGTATCTCCTCCAGAAGCTTTTTTGGCTTGCCATGCAGTTCCTACTGTAGTATTTGCATTATACGAACCTCCAGCATTGGCAGATCCCTGTAAAGAATTATTCTGATAATATTGTAAGGTACAATCTGTATTATTGGTAAATGTTACAGATATAGCATCTCCTGTATTACACCCACCACCATCACAAGTCTGTAAACAACTTGATCCTGCAATATAATTACGGATTACATTAGCAGGTTGCGAACCAAATCCTTTGTTGAAATTTACTCCAACACTGGTTTGCGGGCAATAACTCATAATAGTTCCTCCTCCAGAAGGGTTTCCGGGTACCGAACAACTTCCTTCTGTAAAACCTGAACAACCATCTATTGCTGTATTATTACCATTCCATACACATGCATGTGTATGTCGTGATCCTACATTATGTCCTGTCTCATGAGATATTAAGAATACATCAAAAGAATAGGTAGGTATATTTTGATAACTACCTTTGATACCAGAAACCGCAGCTTTTCTTGATGAGTTACATAGTGTTCCGATTCCTCCGGCTAGTCCTCCTCCAAAACTATAATTCACCATATGGGCTAAATCTCCATTAATACCGTTTTGGTTTTTATAGCTGATATAGCTATCAAGACTATTGTTGGTAAACGGTTGATTAGAAGTCCAAGCTTTGGTACCCGATAATTTAATAGATATTTGATCATTTGCATATAGAGCAGCTACTTGATTAAATACAGCTTCGATATAATTAGAAGCTGCCTGAGCTCCTCCTTTATCGCTAACAATATCTGTACATATATCGAAGAATATTTTTACGCACTTTGCAGCGGCTTTACTTTGTGGGTTATCAGCCAATTCTTCAATCGTGTATCCTCCTTTTTCTATATCGTCCTCTACCTGACAAGAAAAATCATATAAATAACTAATTTCCTTATCCTTATAGAGGATATGATTCTTACTATTTTCTACAGGTCCAACTACCATATTACCATCCTGACCATCGATACTAATAAAACCAGATACTTTATCTTCATAAAAACTAATAGCTACCAGAGAGTTAGTCTGGCCTTTTACTACACCTCTGTAGTGTGCTATGTTATCACGAGAAAGCACCTTACCCGAAGGCATATCTATAGCCGAGAAATCGTCTGTTCTAATGCTCACTTTAACAAGGTCGAGTGACATTGCTGATTTCTGCCCCGGAATACTTAAGTTCATCGTATTCGGGAAATTACCTTGTAAAGATTTCATTTTACTTTGATCTAAAGAAAGTAACACATAATCCTTAAGTTCTTTCGGAATTTGTAAATTACTTTTTTTAGCAGTTGTAGTAAAAAGTTCGGTGTTTTCAAAATTTGAGCCCGAGGATTTTTGCTGGGCTACTAGTTCACTGGGCTTTTGTGGTTGAGTTTGCGCAAAGCACATTACCGTAAAAAAGGCAATGGCGATTGTTAATATACGTTTCATTTTTTTGGTTTTAAGGTTTGAATCTTTAATTAATAATGGCTGACCCCGAACCACTATTTTAAAAACTCAAAACAGTTTGTGTATCATAAAGTTACAAACTTAATACCTACCCAAAAAGGTTACTAAGCATTATTTGCAAATTGCACTAATTATTATAATTTATACCTTCTTTGTGTATGGTAAACCCTTTGTGAAGCATGTTATTTTTTGTGATGTAGTAATTTATTGACAGCATAATACTCCCAATCTGCTCTATCTTTAATAAGGTCAACCAGGATATCTTTATGCCCGGCACCATAAATGACCAAAACTCTATCTGTTGGTTCAACAATTCTGTTAAGGTTAGTAAAGATCTTTAAATTTCTATCATACCATTTTGAAACCACATCGGTACCTATATAATTACCTTCCTTGCCAAAAGAAACCAGATGCTTTAGATAAAACGTTTGATTGTAATTTTTATCAAAGTCATTAGAATTAGCAAATTTTATAATGTCTAAAACAGAGCCTTTGGATATAGATTTCATATCATTTTGCATACTACCAATCAGTTTTTTAAATTCTGCTAATTGTATTTCCTGATTATTTTGTTTTGCATAAGCAATAACAGGAGCTGTATCAAATTCTGTATGTGCATCTATGGGATATAGTTTATCATGCCCCATTTGTTTTGCTAAAGGGTAAGCTATTTGAACAGTTTCGCTAGACATCCTCCATTTATCATCTTCACTTATTTCTTTTTCTAATACTCCATTTAGATACTTGGTATAATAAATCTGGCTCCATAAGGTCTCCCCTAATGACGATTCTATAGCAATCTTGGTTGGTTTAAACTTAGCAATCAAATCAATAAGTTCTTTTAATTCTGCCTGTCTTTTATCAGAATGAATATTACCCATATCCATATTTACTTCATCGGCTCCGGGGTTATGTAAATGTATCATACCCAAAATACTAATAACAGGTTTTTGATCTTGAGCATTACAAGGTAAACAGATAGTGAATACAGTAATTAAAATTGAAATGAGGTTACGCATAATAGTATTATTTTAAAATTATTAAATAGGTGTGTTGTAACCAGAGCTCAACGTAAGAAAATAACTATTCTCGATAGTCCTACTGAGCTTGTCGAAGTATCAGATCACTCGGATTGACGTCATTTTCTTACGTCGAACTCTGGTTTGTACTAATTTTTATTTGGTGTTACTCTCTTATCTAAGGGTAGAATGAGTTGATAATCATAACCATCAATTAAACTCTTAATCTTATGGTAATCACCATTTACTGGTAATGTTATACGTCCTTCTTGAATATCACTACGTATCGCTTCTAAATCAATGATAGTCCATTGATCCCGTTTTGCCAGGATCATAAAATCTCGAAGACGTTTATAGTAAGAAGCGTATTTTTCTAAGTAATCTTGTTCTTCTCCTTTTTCGTTACTATAATAACGGTGCCATGTATTTATGATAGTGGCTTTACTTCCTCCTTCTTCAGCAAGTTGAGTAACTAGATCTCCCAGGTCATAACAACCATTAGTTAAAATTTTTGAAGCGTGTAGATTTCCGAATTTTAGAAATACTTTAGGATTTGACTCTGTTAGTGATGCTTTTTTATACTGGGTTAAAAAATTATTACGCATATAACTTATTCGGTCTGCATGTGAATCTTCTCGCCAACGCGTATAAATATCCCAACTAATTTCTAAATCTTCAACTATCTTTTTGGTATTCTTATTTCCGCGAAAGTGATTTAAATACTGTTGCACTACAGGCTCTTTTTGGATTTCGTCAAAAAGCTTAATTTCTGCACCTGGTACATTATCTTTTGCATACCAAGAGGCAATTATTTTTGAAGCTTGTTCTTTTTCTGATTTGATGATTTCATAGTCAGGACTATCGGTAACAAAAGTGAGTAGCTCATCCATAAAATATAATGTAGACGAGTAGTATTCTTGATCAAGTCCCCAGATATTCATATCACGATCGCGAATAGCTTTTAGAAAATAAGCATCCTCAAGACCATCAAAGAAAGGGATTGGGATCTCATGAGCTTCTTCAAGAGCGTATTGTGTAGTAAACTCTTTAAGATTCTCTACTGTGGCTGATGGCGGTGTACTAAGTGCTATCAATTTTTTTGCTGAGTACGGGCCAACTTCAAAAGCAGTGTGATTAAATCCTGCTTTATGTAACATTGGGATGAGTCTTGTAATCAATTGCGAAGTAGCTTTTGAACCATGGCGTTCACCAAACATCACAAACTGCGATTTAGAAATAATACGTTCCAGCATTGCACGGCCTTCTCCAGCAATAGCCGTATCTGTAATTGTAAAATATCTAGTTTTTGTAGCGATATACGATGCATCTATAACAGGTGCCGGATTCGTCTTCTCAATTTTGACCTCAACACTATCCATGGGTTTCTCTTTACAAGAAAAGAATAGGATTATAATACTAAGTGCAATAAATGATTTCATTATTCTTCGGTTTTAAAGCAAAAAAAAACGATACGGGCTTAACAAATAACAGATTTACACCTATCCTGATATCTACCGGACAAAAGAGGGATAAAAGAACTATTTGATATTTGGTTGTATGGTTTACTGGTTTTGTATAAAGAAAAAGAGCATTGTAACCAGGAACGTATAAATTGAATATTCAAAATACTATTTTTGAATTATGATCGTATTCAAATACCGTTGGAGGTACCACACACTGCTTGGCATATTAATTATTATAATGGATTTATATGGAGATTATATCTACAAGCAAAAAAGTAGTTGGGCAGAATATTTTGATTACCCTATATACTTGTTTGGAATAACAATGTATATCACCTTCTTTAGTATTTATGTGATTAATTATAAAGTATTATGCCCACTTATGCTTTCGCGAAAGCGTATTGTACCATACTGTCTCGGTATAATTCTATTGGTGTTTCTATATGCGGGTATTCGCTATTTGCTAGAAGAAGTACTACTCTATTCTATTACCGGGTTGCATAATTATGGAGATAATTTTCGTCATTTTGGGTACTATGTATTTGATAACTCATACTATGCCTCAAAAAGTTTGTTGTTTAGTACTGCTATATATCTTTTCTTTCGATTCGTAGATCATAAAGAAGCGATTCATCAATTAAAAATTGAAAATAAAAAAGCAGAATTGAGCTTGCTTAAATCACAATTAGGACCGCATTTCCTTTTTAATACACTTAACAGTTTTTACTCAGAATTACTTATAGAGAGTCAGCCTAAAATCGCGGCAGACATTCATAGACTTTCGGATTTGTTACGTTTTGTGACTTATGAGACTCAGCAGGATAAAATACTTTTAAAAAAGGATCTTAAGTTTATTGCTGATTATATTTACTTTTTTCAAAAACGTTATGAGGATAATCTGGCAGTAGACTACCAGGTAAATGGAAGTGTCACAGATCAGGAGGTGCCCGCCATGCTATTGATTCATTTTATAGAAAATGTGTTTAAACATGGGATCGTTAATGACAAATCTGCTAAGGCAAATATTACAATAACCATCCTTCCGAGTGCTATTGAAATCAGTACTAAAAACAAAATTTCTACTTCAGAGAAATATGTAGAGCAAGGAATAGGATATTCAAGTATTCAAAAAAGGTTAACCGCTCTTTTTAAAAATGATTTCATACTATACCGTAAAGAAGAAAAACCTTATTTTGAAGCTTATTTAAAAATACCACTATGAATATATCATCATTGCGTTGTCTTATTGTAGATGATGAACCGCCAGCGATACGTTTGTTAGAAAATTATGTAGAAAAAATATCTTTTTTAGAGTGTGTTGCTAGTACCACAAAAGCTCTGGAAGCACTAAAACATATTGAAAGTGATGCTATTGATTTAGTTTTTTTGGATATTCAGATGCCGGATTTATCTGGTATTCAATTATCAAAAATCATCAAAGATAAAGTACAGATTATTTTTACTACAGCTTACCCACAATTTGCTATAGAAGGATATGATCTAAATGCAGTGGATTATTTATTAAAACCTTTTGAATTCGATCGTTTTTACCAAGCTGTTCTCAAGGTAAAGCAAAAAGAAGAGTTCTCTTCTAATAATGTATCTACAAAAGAATACGTATTTATAAAAACCGATGGTAAAAACAATTATGAAAAAGTATATCTAAATGATATCTTATATATAGAAGGACTAAAAAATTATGTCGCTGTTCATTTATCAAATAATCAAATCATTACATACAGTACCTTAAAACATATAGAAAGCACCCTCCCTTCTACTACCTTTATTAAGGTTCATAAATCATACATTGTTTCAATCAATCACATTATCAAGACAGATTCTCTGCATGTCTATATTCATGATAAGACATTACCAATAAGTGATACCTATCGCAAAGCTTTTTTTGAAATGATTAGCAAAAGAAAGTTATAAAGGATATCCATTGTACATTTTGATGTTTTTGAATTCCAAATTCGTTAATTCAAGTTCTTCGATCATAGGAAGAAGTGTATCGAGAATAGAATTTGGGATCAAAAAAGTTATTCTCGATAGTCTTGCTGAGCTTTCCGAAATACAATTTTTCTTCGTTTCACTATGAAAAACCACTCGAATTGACGCTTTTTTATAGTATTAGTTTTAAAATGCACAACGAGTTAAAGGATATTAGTTTATTTTAAATTTGTGTTGGTTTTCACATTAAATTAAGTTTTCAATAGAATTACTTTATTAATTTTGGGAAAAATTCAAAACGTATTCTAAATTATGAACACAAAAAATCTCTTTCTCTTCTTAGTATTACTTTCTGCAATTAATTTTTCTAATGCCCAGGATAACGGTGAAAATGAGTTAGGAGCCTGGTACATGTATTTTGGAACAAATCGTGTAAGTGATAAACTTAGTATTCATTCTGAAGCACAGTTTCGCTTTTATGAGGTTACTTCAAGTTTTAATCAATTATTACTAAGAACAGGATTGAATTATCATATCAGCGATAAAGCGATAGCTACCTTAGGATATGGATTTATTAGTACCGATGGTACATTTGAGGATACTCCTGGTGAAGAAAACACAAATGAGCATCGAATCTTTGAGCAGTTTATTTTGAAGAATACTGTAGGAAAATTTAAATTCGAGCATCGATACCGTCTCGAGCAACGATTTATCAGCACACAGAATGATGATTTCACCGAGCATAGAGCACGGTATCGTTTACAACTCACTTACCCAATTAATCAAAAATGGTTTCTAAATGCCTATGATGAAGTATTTATCAATCTTCAAGAACCAATTTTTGGTCAAAACAGATTATACGGCGCTGTAGGGTATAATGTAAAATCTAATTTTAGCATACAGCTGGGATATCTAAAAAATCATTTTACCGGCGTTAATTATGATCGATTACAGTTAGGAGTGATCTATAATACTGATTTTAGAAAAAAGGAAAAAAACTAATGCAGATTTCAAAAGATAATAACCCGGCATTATTACTTATAGATATCCAAAAAGGATTTGAAAATATAGCACATTGGGGTGGAGAACGTAACAATCCTGATGCAGAAACCAATATGGAAAAGCTCCTGGTGTTTTGGAGAACACATGATCTTCCTATATTTCACATCAAACATTGTTCTACTACTTCAAATTCTCCTCTGGCTAAAGGCAATATAGGTAATGAATTTATGGATTTTAATACTCCGCTAGTAAATGAGCCTGTTATCGAAAAGGATGTGAATAGTGCTTTTATAGGTACCAATCTTAAAGAACAATTAGAACAAAAAAATATAGATACTCTGGTTATTATAGGATTAACCACAGATCATTGTGTATCTACCACTACCAGAATGGCTGGTAATTTTGGATTTAAAACCTATTTGATAGAAGATGCTGTTGCCACTTTTAATAAAGTAGGTGCTAATGGCCAAAACTACGATGCACAATTAATTCATGATACGGCAATAGCTAGTCTAAAAGATGAATTTGCTACAATTGTATCAACACAAAAACTTTTAGATCAAGTATCTCATACTTAGATCAAAATTGTATCTAAACATGATCTTGAAAATAAGCATATCACTAGTAGCCTGATTAGCAGACATAGAAAAGGCTAAAACCATAAAAGATTTATTAATTTAGCTACTCATATAAAAGAAATATAGTTACTACGGTAACTTTATTTACTTATTGCTGATAATTTAAAAAATCAACTTCGAGAAATAATTGAACTAATGGATGAATCAATTTTGGAACTTCTTAAGAGAGCTGGAGAATTTTCAGAAAAAGAGTCTTTACTTCTCAGGCAAGAGCTTCAATATAGAAAACTTGAAAAAGATGATTTTTTATTAAAAAAAGGTGATACTTGCTCATCAGTTTACTTTGTGATTTCTGGTAGTCTTTATCAATATAATATTGACTCAGACCTCGATAAAAATTTTATTGACCTTTACGTTTCTAATGATTGGGTAATAAGCCATAAAAGTTTTACTTCCAGAACACCATCCAAGTATTCGATTCAAGCATTCGAAGAGAGTTCTGTCTATGAACTTTCAATAGAGTCTATGCACAAATTAATTGGATTATCACAAAGCTTTCTTCAAATGGGTAAAATATTAGAAGAGTCAACATCACGAATTGATTTTTTTGATAATAACAATACGCCTGATGAAAAATATAATTATCTACTTAAAAGTAAACCTAAGCTTATTCATAAGTTCCCTCAAAAAATAATAGCATCTTATCTGAAAATTACACCAGAAACGTTGAGTAGAGTAAGAAAAAGAATTAAGTGATTTATTTCTTGATTTCAATCAAGTGATAGTTTTCTTTGAACCGTTGATATTTGTCTTTCATACTAAATATCAATTCAATGAAAAATCATTTTTGCAAGAGTACAGGCATCTCACTTATTTCTGGAGCGCTATTAATTATTATAACAATGGTGTTACATCCAAGTGGTGGCAGTATTGAGCATATTATTAAAATTTCTAAAACAATTATGATTGCTCACTCATTAGCAATATTTAGTCTACCTATTATTTTATTTGGTTTTTATGGACTTACAATTTGTCTTTTAGATAAATGGAGACTTTCTATTCTGGCTTTTATCATCATCTCATTTGGATTAATTGCTGCAATGCTCGCAGCTCTATTTAACGGGCTCGTTTTACCCTATTTCCTCAATCAATATTCAAATAGATTAAATGACAATTTGGAAATATTGAAACCAATTACCAACTTCAGTTTTTCAATTAATATTCCGCTAGATTATATTTTTATTATCGCTTGCTGTATTGCAATACTTGTATATTCCGTTATAGTATTAATTGAAGATAAATTTCCAAAGTGGATTGGATTTTTGGGTATTTTCATTACACTCTTCGCAATCATTGGAGGATTAACGGGATTTGTATTTACGAGTTTAACAGGCTTTAGAATTTTCACTTTTAGTATTGCTGCTTGGATTTTATCTAGCGGTGTACATTTAATAAAACACAAACCTAGCAAATGAAATTATTGATATTTGGAGCATCTGGTTCAGGAACAACAACTTTAGGAAATGAAATCAAGAAAAGGACTGATTTTAAGCACTTGGATGTTGACGATTATTACTGGAAAAAAACCAATCCACCTTTTCAAGAAAAAATACCGTTGACTAAACGGAACGAAAATCTGAAAGTGGATTTCAACAATTTTACAAACGTGGTAGTTAGTGGTTCAATGGTAAGTTGGGGAAAAGAATGGGAATCTGCGTTTGATTTAGCCATTTTTATCCGATTGGAAAATACCGCACGGATGGAACGACTAAAAATTCGTGAAACCGAACGTTATGGAGAGAAACTTCAGACTGACAAAAAAATCCAGCAGAACTCAAAAGCATTCTTGGAATGGGCAAACCAATATGAAAATCCAAACTTTGATGGTCGTTCTTTAAAAGTT
Source organism: Aquimarina sp. Aq78 (assembly GCF_900299525.1). GTDB lineage: Bacteria > Bacteroidota > Bacteroidia > Flavobacteriales > Flavobacteriaceae > Aquimarina. The sequence continues at coordinate 249,403 of NZ_OMKA01000003.1, forward strand.
CATAACAATTGGATTGAAATGCTGGATTGTAAAATATTGAGGTTAAATGGAGAAGTTGAATTGAACTACAATGTGGAAAAAGTATTAACTGAAATAAAACTACTAGCAACAACGTAGAAAATTAATTGCTAGTGCAAGCTTATTAATGAAAATTCTTACAGATTTTCTATTTGATTTGTATTTGCTAAATTAGTTGCTAAAACATGCAACGAAATCATACACAAAACGTTAGACACAAGCTGAAAAACAAATGACCGAATACAAAAATCCATTCTCAGACAAAAAACATTACCACGAACATGCTGAATGGATTGATGAACATTTGGACAAGTTTTTCGATGAAAATCTAATAACTGTCTTTCACGAAATCCCGACATTGGATTTACATCTTGATGTTTATTTCATTAAACCAGAAAATGCTCAATTCAATATTCTTCTGACTTCTGGAATGAGTACTTTAAAAATGAACGTGTCGGAACAAGCAGAAAACCCAACTAAATTAGAATTTGCCGAATTAATGATGCTAATTCCAAAAGAAATTGAATTTGAGCAAGTTTACTCTGGCGAAAACAAAAATGATTGGATTATTTCGATTCTAAAACAAACAGCTAAATTTCCTCACTTTTACGATACTTGGATTGGAATTGGACATACAATACAAGCAAAAGAAGATATGACACCTTACAGTAATGAAACTGAATTTGTTGGAGCTTTAATTCTTCCGTCTGTGACTTTTGGTAAGGATTTTACGGAAATTAAAAAAGACGGTAGAAAAATAAATATTTACAATGTTCTTCCACTTTATAAAAATGAAATGGAATACAAAATAGAAAATGGATATAATAAGTTGTTGAACTTATTGATTAAGTCAAACGGAAAAGAAGTTTTGGATTTGAACAGGAAGAATCTAATCCCAAAGAAATCGTTTTGGAACAAAATTATTGGGAATTGAAAATAAAAAGCCAGTGCCTAACAATGTATATCCGCAATTACGGCGGATTCGACTACGCCTAAATTCACTTGGAATTGCTAAAGTCAGTATTTAATCCGAAAATAATCGCTAATTTAACCCTTAACTTATGGTTATACTAGACCGTTAGCACTAATCAATTCAAAATCAAATAAAAATGAAAGTTACGGCCGAAAAAAATGAAAAGGTTGCCAATATGATTTTTGCATCCATTTATCCACTTTACCTGAATAGATTGGTAAAAAATGGTAGAACAAAAGAAGAACTCAACCAAGTAATTAAATGGTTTACTGGTTTTGATCAAGATGCTTTACAAGCACTTATTGATGAAAAAGCAACTTTTAGAACATTTTTTCAAAAAGCTAAAATAACTCCAAACGCACACTTGATTAAAGGAGTCGTTTGTGGTTATCGAATTGAAGAAATAGAGGATAAATTTGAATTGTATAAACAATGTAGACGTATGGAGAAGCTGATTGATGAATTGGCAAGAGGTCGTAAAATAGAGAAAATTTTGCGTGAAGAAAAAAAGTAGAAACTGGTGCTAATAAAACCTAAATTGCATTTCAATGCAGTTTACCCGGAACGTTAGTGGTGATTACCAAAAGATGAAAATACCGAAAATAAAAGGAATAATTGACAGACGAATTCTTATCAACTATCAAGTTGACAAAGAAGTTTTGGAAAACTATTTACCAAAACCATTTAAACCTAAGCTGGTTAATGGAAAAGGCATTGCTGGAATATGCTTAATAAGACTAAAAGAAATTAGACCTAAAGGATTACCAAAACAAATTGGAATTTCCTCGGAAAACGGAGCTCACAGAATTGCGGTTGAATGGATAGAAGACGGGAAATTAAAAGAAGGTGTATATATTCCAAGAAGAGATACCTCTTCGAAATTAAACTCTTTGGCAGGAGGAACAATTTTTCCTGGAATTCATCACATTGCAGAATTTACTGTTAGTGAATCTGATGGAAATTATAATGTGGCGTTTATTAGTGATGACAAAACCTCTTTATCAATTGTGGCAAGAGAAACTAACAACTGGAATAAAAAAAGTGTATTTGAAAACTTGAAATGTGTTTCTGATTTTTTCGAGAATGGTTCAATTGGATATTCTCCAGACAAAAATGACTTTGACGGGTTAAAACTCAAAGCATATAACTGGAAAGTATCTCTATTAGATGTAAAAGAGGTTAAATCTAGTTTTTTTGAGAATCAAAACATTTTCCCAAAAGGTTCTCTGAAATTTGATAATGCACTTTTGATGAGGGATATTGAACACGAATGGATTGGATTGAAAAAAATAAAAACCACTAATACCATATAACAAAATATAGCTATCCTAACGAAACATAATCTGCTATATATTAATCCTTAGCCATAAGTCAAGAAATGAACCAACTATTAAAAAAACCACATCTGATTTTTTTACTTACAATTCCGATAATAATGTTAATTGGATTTTTGAGCAGAGGCGCAATATTCGATATAAATATTCACGATACTTATTATCTAATTGACTATTTTTATTTGGCTACGTTGATTTCTATTCTTTTTGGAATAATAGGGTTTGGATATTGGGTAATGCAAAAAGTGAATAGAAGACTTTCAAAATGGCTAAATTGGGCTCACATTGTACTCACTTTTGGTGGCATTATATTAGTGCCGATTTTTGCTCAACTTTATCAGAAAGAAATAATAGAATATAAATTCAATAATAATCTCACTTTAGTCATAACAATAATAATACTCCTCATGATTTTAGCACAAATCATTTTTCCGATTAATATAATTTATGGGCTAATAAAAAAGAATCGTAAAACCAGTGGCTAACAATAGATATCGTTCTTATGGTTTTATGCCACATCAAAATAGAAGTAATAACCAAAAGGTTGGATTTCGGTGGAATAACCCTTGAGAGGTTCCTCAACGAAATCATAGCTGAATCGCTAGCAATAATTTAAAAAAAACTAAGTCGATGGACAATATAAGTAGTATTATTAAAAAGGCGCAAGATGATTTATTTCCTGAGCTTGAGGCAAAAATTCGTTCAGAGTTGAAGCAGAAAGATAAAGGTTGGCTTATTGATCAGATTATTTACCTGACTTGTGAGCGTCACAGTTTGCATGCGCAAAAGGAAAATCTTGAAAATATGAGGAGGCGCTTGGCTCGAATTAGTAAAAAAGGCTATGATGATCAATCTGTGAAAGACTTTATTGATAAGTATCGAAAAATTCGGAGAGAGAATCTGGAGGAATCAGGTCTCCTTGCCAATCCACCGCACATGGGGATGGCTGCTATTGAATCTCGACAAAGATCTACAAAAGGAGAAGCTCTCCTCGAGGAAGCACGAGACATGCTCTATGCCATTTTATATGGTGATGAAGATATTAATGTTAATTTAACACGTGGACAGGAAGAGATTTTAACCATGATGTTACCTCGAGATAAATCAGATTCACTGTTTTTCCTAAAGGCAGTAACAGAAATGGATGCAGCTGGAACGTGGAAGGATCCTCAAGGAATATCAAATGATGATGAGACTGATAATATCGGGTTGCAGGTAGAATTTGGTGATAATGTAAAGGAGTCTACTGGAATTGCGGTGTTTATAGCATTGAACCTGATTAATCTTTTGCATATAAATGAACAAATTTTTTATGCGCGTATGGAAAAGATCGAGATGAGTTCATTACAATTGCTGTGATAAAAGACTAAATCACTATCCTTAAAGGAAAGTAAAAAAGTTATTCAATTTAAAAATTCATAGATATAAAAAACATAATTTGATCAAAGAAATCTAATTCTAACAAAACCTAAACTGCATTAAAACGCATTTTACCGGGAAATCATTATCATACACTTAAACGCAACCTATTCTTAAAAAAGGAATCTATATAAAAAACGAAAATGGGAAAATACTTTTTACTATCAATTTTTGGAGTATTGCTTTTAAGCTGTTCAAATGATGATGATTCCCAGAATACCGAATTTATCGGGAAAACTTTTGACCATCTTTTTTTTGAAACCGAACAAGAATGTATAGATGCTCAAACTGATCCTAATTTTTTTGTAAACTGCCATCAAGAATTAAGTTTTATCGATACCGAAAATGTAGAAATAATATTTACAGACATAAAGTATTCTTTCAATTATAAAATCGAGAATGGTAAAGTAGTAATACATTCATCATCAAACACATTGGGATTTCAAAATGATATTGTTTTTGAAATCCTAAACAATTCTTCTCTAAAACTCGTAGACAATAATACAATATGGAAACTACGGACAGGAAATTCTATTTGGAATTAAAAAAACGTATGCCAGGCACCAAGTATGATATCATAGCAGCTGAGTGACACCAGAACCTAGTATTTAACACAGTAACCAACCTAAGAAATGAAAACACTAAATATTCTATTATATTTTGCATTGATTCTGCTATTATCATGCAGCTCAAAAAAAAACAGTAAAACTAAGGTCATTACGTTGGTCGAAACATCTAAGAGTTGGAATGGTACGCCACTCCCAAAATACCTGGAGGGAAATCCTAAAGTAACCATTTTAAAAATAACTATTCCACCAAAAACAAGATTAGAAACTCATAAGCATTCAGAAATTAATGCAGGTGTTTTATTAAAAGGAGAATTAACCGTAATAAGTGAAAATAATGACACTTTATATCTAAAAGCTGGTGATCCAATTGTAGAATTAGTAAATACCTGGCATTATGGCGAAAATAATGGTACTGAACCTGCTGAGATAATTGTCTTCTATGCTGGGGTTGAGGGAACGCCAATTACTATTATTAAAGATGAAAACTAGTTACAAAATATCATTACAAATGATAACCTGTAAACCAATGAGTAGTAAAGGTTTTTCTATTTTATAAAAGGAATTAATATACAACGCTTTACAACAATTTGTATATTGCATATGCATCTGCCAGAGGCAGAAAGCGAACGCAATAGACAAGAGACGTTTTCTACAAACTTTACCAACCTCAAAATTAAAAATGCAAAATCTACTTCAAGAAATAAGTAACCGCTGTTTTTTAGACCCTGAATTGCAACAAAGAATTTTAAATGACTTTGAACTGAATAAGGTAATAAAAGGAGATAAAATATTGATACATGGCAATAAAGCCAATAACCTATATTTCATAGAAAAAGGGATTCTACACAGCTATTATCATCATCATGATGGTAAACAAATATCTTCATGGTTCTATATAGAAAATCAATTCATTACATCTTGGTACAGCTTTTATGCTCAAAAACAAAGTTTTGAAGAAATAGAATGCTTAGAAGATTGTGTTTTATATCAAATTAGTTTTGGCAATTATCAAAAACTAATAGCTGACTTCCCTGCTTTCGGTAATTTTGCTAGATTACTCGCTGAAGAAATGCTAACCTTCCTAGATGAGTTTTCTAAAGGCTGGGCTTTTCTAACGGCCAAAGAGAAATATCAATTGTTACTTTCATACTTTCCTGATATTGAATTGAGAGTAAAACTGGGGTACATTGCTTCTTTTTTAGGTATTTCGCAGGAAACATTGAGTAGATTACGTGCTCAAAAGTGATTTTTTGATGTAGATCAAAAAAAGGAATAATTACCTATCAGATATTTGTAATAAATAAAAAAATTATGAAAAATTCAACGTTGTTGGTTAGGAGTTTATTCTTGATCATTCTTATCGCAGGTAGCGCTCATTTGGTAACCTATGCATCTCAAAAAAACACAAAGAAGTTCAGCAAATCAGAAAATAAAGTTTTGTCCGATACTACTACCAAAAAGCATAAACGAGAATCGAAATCAGAAAGAAGCATAATAAACTTAGAAACTGATTATATCATTGGTAAATGGAAAGTAACTTATAACAGCAAAGAGTTTAAAGGTGCTATTGTATATGAAATAAAGAAAGAAGATAATATGTTTAACGCTTACATTTTGAAATATCAGGATGAAAACGGAAATAGTCAAAAGGCAGAAAGCATTAAAACCTTAGTTATTAAATCATTTGATGGATACCAAGGTAAAGGTCAATATTTAGTTATGTATAAAGGTGAGAAATACGATGTAGAATGTAACATTGATATGTTAGATAATAGCACCTTTAAATTGAGCTATGATTCTTATGGTTATGACGGTATAGAAATCTGGAAAAAGCAATAATCATGATTGAGTTTTTATCAAAAAAAATCAACTGGATCGATCTTGAATATTGGTTCTATATATTAAATGATTTAAGCTTACTATACGTAATCATACCGTTTTTCATTTTAGAATTGATACGCTATGCATATCAAAAACAGTTAAATAAAGATCTAATTTTAGATAGTATAGCCAATGTAATTACATTCGGAGCATTTTTTATAATTGAAATTATCCTTGGTATTTTAGCAGTTACCAAACTTTATTTTTGGATTTACCAAAACTTTAGTTTACCACATCTGGAACTTAATTGGGCAACTATTATATCCTGTGTTATTTTAGCCGATTTCGCCTATTATTGGGAACATCGTATGATGCACCGTATTGGTATTGGCTGGGCAACACACACCGTACATCATAGTTCACCACATTTTAATATGTCTGTAGCTTATCGCTTTGGCCCTTTTGATGCGATTCTTCCCATTTTGTTTTCACTACCGCTTGTACTATTAGGTTTTGATCCAATTTTAGTATTATTATCAGAAGTATTTGTACAAGTATTTCAGACGTTATTACATACCGAAATAGTTGGCAAATTAGTCAAGCCTGTAGAGTATATATTTAATACACCTTCGCATCACAGGGTACATCATGGTTCAAACCGGCAGTATTGGGACAAAAACTATGCAGGAATTTTTATTTTGTGGGATAGAATGCTTGGTACATTTGAACCAGAAAAAGAAAAAGTAGTTTACGGAATTTCAGAACCGTTAAACAGTGTAAATCCTATCAAGGTTTTCTTTCATGGTATTGTACGTTTCTTTAAAAAGCTAACACAAATTAAAGGCTTTAAAAATAAGTTACTAGCCTTTATAAAGCCGCCAGATTGGATACCTAAAGAGCAGGGAAAAGTTTAACCATTGAATAGTCTATATATGATATCAAACAATCCCTTTTTTGCAGATTTATCTACCTATTCACCTGAAAAAACAATTCCTTTCTATGAAAACGTTTTTCGATGGAAATATTACAAAAGGGATAATTATTACACTGCTTTTTTAGGTACTATCGAAGTTGTTGGTCTATATGAAACACCAGAAAAATTCAAACAAATGCGTATGCCTCATTTTTGGATGACATATATTAAAGTGGCATGTGTTGACGAAACTATTAACAAAGCCAAAATGTTTGGTGAAATTATAGAAATCGATTACGAAATAAAAAACTTTGGCAAGATTGCTTTAATTCGAGACCCGCAAGGAGCTGGTTTCACGATATACCAAGGTGATAAACTAAAAAATGTGCGTACAGAGAAGACAGCAAACACGATCATTTGGAATGAACTGCACGTTTTTGACTCAAGTAAAATTATTCCATTTTATCAAGGGGTTTTTAATTGGAAAATCATAAAAAATGAAAAAGGCTATTATAATGTCCTAAATGACAAACATGAACATATTGCTGATATAGTAGAAGTATTAGGCACATATATGGAAAAATACAAATATTGGATATGTACGTTTGGTGTAGAAGATTTATACAAAACCAAAAATCAAGTTTTGGAAAATGGTGGAAATCAAATCATAAGTGAAGGAAACCGTATTCTGTTTACAGATAACTCTAATGAAGCCTTTTTCTATCTTAAAGAGATTTAAAAATTATTGATAACGGTTAGTAACTAACCTTCTAATTATCAAAACCAAACCTATCGAAGGCATTTGATAATACAAACATAGAACTACTTCGACAGGCTTGGTATGATAAGAAATTTAGGATATTAGAAAAGGACATTATATTCTTATCGTATACCTTCTATCCTTAATTCTCCTTTAGCATTAGGAGTAACATCGAATAGAATCTGTTCTACCCCGTTTTTAGTTTCAACACCTAGAACTACTTCATTCTCATTTACCGCAATTTGTACGATCTTTCCTCCATTAAGATCTTCATGCAATTGTTTAAACATTGCTACATGTTTCTCTATAGAAAAAGAATTTTTGAATGTAGGTGTCATTCTATTTTCCATAAAAGACTTCCAGGTATTTTGATTATTTTGGTTTACTATTTTCATAAATTCATTTACTAATTGATCTGCCATTTCTCCTCTTATTGCTCCTTTTGATTGTTCTTTAACAGTAGGGTTGAAATCAGGTTTTAAAAGTATCCCTGCAATCTGAGAAGCAATATTTTCGAATTTTCGGTCTACCGCATTGGTCATCATAATAATGGTGATATCTTCATCAAGATAACGCCACATATCGGCAAAGAAAATACCATTACCTCCATTATGAGCAATCAATTCGGTATTACGAGGTGTAGGGAAAATAGCCCATCCATATCCATAATATGATCCTGCCCCCTCTCCTTCTTCAATATGTTTACCATAGTACTTGGTTTTTGCTGTAGCATCCAGAATTTTATCTCCTAGCATTGCCTGGTGCCATTTATACATATCTTGTGTGGTAGATAGTACTCCTCCATTTGCTTTTAAGTGCCAGTATGGCCCATCTACACCCCATTTTTTATCTATAGGCTTTCCCCAATGTTTATTCTTGCGATATCCAACTGCTATATCTTTAAACAAAGGTTTTTTATACCCGGTTTGATGCATCCCAGAAGGTTTCCACAAATGTTTCATTAAATACTCTTCGTAAGATATTCCCGAAACTTCCTCAATGATAATACCTAAGAAACTATACCCCACATTAGAATATGTAAACTTGGTTCCTGGTTTAAATAGCAATTTTCTTTTAAAAGCTTCTTTTATAAATTCTTGAGTAGAAATATTTTCATAATCATCTCCTATTGCTGATTGAAATCCAGAAGAATGTGTAAGTAACTGATGCAATGTGATATCCTTTTTATCATCGGGTATGTTAGAGATATATTTAGAGAGTTTGTCTTCTACGGATAATTTTCCCTGCATTTCTAATTTTAAAATAGCAGCCCCCGTAAATTGTTTGGTTATCGAACCTATATCGAAAACAGTTTCTGAGGTACTTTTGATTTTGTTTTCACGATTAGAATATCCATATCCTTTTTCCAACAGGACTTTTCCTTTTTGGGCTACCAAAACACTTCCAGAAAATCCTGATTTTTCTAATTCATTCAGGTAATTTGATAGTTTCTCTTTATTGGTTACAGTAGCATTACTAACTATTTCCTGTGCTACTGTTGGTTCTTCTTTACAAGATAGTAGAAGGCTTACCAATATTATTATTTTAAATACATGTTTCATCTGTTCTTTTTTAATGATTTTGAATACCAATATTAAAATGGTTATCAATAGTTTACAACAAAATGTTACTTAGGTAAAAACTAAGTTATCTATGTCAAAATCCAAGTTATTAATTGTATTCCTACCATAATCCTTTTGTTTTGTACCAAAAATCGAGAGTACAGCACTTTTACAAAAACGATTCAACAATTATCTATACTTTTGAATTGTGAGCATACCACAAATAACTTTACAACGATGGATTGAGGTGTTCCTGAATATTCTATTCTGGGTTGCCGCTGTTGCTATTTTATTATTAACCACAGAGGTAGGGATAGTTGAAAATACAGTAGAAGATGTAGATGGAGTTGTTGTACAGGAAACTATAGAAATGGGGATTTTTATTCTCCCAAATTTTATAGGAATGATTAGTATTATTCCTTTCTTTTATATCGTTACTTTTTACTTAACTCCAAGATACTATTCGTCTAAAAAGTACCTGGTTTTTTCTAGTTTACTTCTTTTAGGTCTAGCCGATCTTCTGTTAATTGAGTTGGGAGTTGTATACCTTCAGAATACGACGTTTCATACTATCATGATACGATTTTTTATATTTTATAATCTCTTTTTTATTATTGCTGCAGTGGTCTATGGAATGGTAAGACATCAACTAAAAATGGAAACGCATCAACAAGCTTTAGAAAAAGAAAAGATAAGTGCCGAATTACAATTGATGCAATCGCAGATCAATCCTCACTTTATGTTTAATGCATTAAACAACTTATTAGCGATATCAGAACGTTCAGAAAATGCAGAGACTTCTTCGGGGATAACAAAACTGTCGGATCTGTTGCGATTTATGATTTATGATACTCAAGCAGAACAAGTTTTACTTTCCAAAGAAATTGAATTTATAGAAAACTACATTGCGCTTCAAAAATTAAAATATAGTACAGAAGATCCTTTTGAAATTTCATTGATTACAGAAACAAATGATGAAGATCCAAAAATCGCACCTACACTATTAATTCCATTTGTCGAGAATGCGTTTAAACATGGTCTTGATATCCAGACCAAATCTTTTATTCATATCAAACTCGAGTTTAAAGATAACCTACTACATTTTGAAGTTAAAAACTCAAAACATCACCTTAAAAAAACCGAATTCGAAAAAAAATACTCTGGTATCGGTTTAGAAAATGTAAAAAAACGCTTAAATCTAATCTATCCAAATCAATATAATTTGGATATCAAAGATGATGAGCATATCTTTTATGTACTATTAAAAATTAATCTTACTATATGATTACCGCTGTAATTATAGATGATGAACCTAATGCTATAGAGTTATTACAAGGTTATATCAAAAAGTTATCTTTTGTAGAATGCATTCGTAGTTTTAGAAACCCTATCGAAGCATTGGTGTTTTTAAAAGAATGTGATGTAGATTTAATATTTCTAGATATCAATATGCCTCAATTATCTGGCATATCTTTTATAAAAACATTAGAAAACCCTCCTAAAATTATATTAACAACAGCATATTCTGAATATGCAGTAGAGAGTTATGAATATCAGGTTACTGATTATTTATTAAAACCCATTTCGTTTGAACGTTTTCTTAAAGCTGTACTTAAGATTAAGGACACTATTGAAGAACCAGAACCACAAAAAATAGCTAATGGTATCATTTATATAAAAAGTGGTCAACAACAATTTAAAACCAATATCGATGATATTTTATATCTTCAAAAAGATGGTAATTATATAAGTTACATTACTAAAGATAAAAATATTCTGGCCAGGCAATCGATTAAAAATGCTCTGGATGAACTAGGAAAAGGGTTTATACAGATTCATAAATCAACTATTATTAATGTAAGTCATATTTCGGCTTTTGATTCTAACTCGGTAACAATTAACAGTACTAAATTATCAATCGGGCAATCCTATAAAGTAGCTTTTCAAAACTATGTAAAGTCTACATAGATATAAATCATCATTGATATTCCTTCATCTCTAACTCTTTAACAATTCAAGATCTTTTATAGAAGTTTCTTTAGTTTAAAACTATAAAAGAGGTATATAGAATTCCTTTATTGTACAAAATAAGATAAGAGGTAATACTAAATTCTTACTTTTGGAAATAAGAACTATACCTTAAGACGTGGAAAAAATTATATCTAGTATAAAAAGTATGTATGCAGTAAGCGATGTTTCTATAGCATCTTTAACAAGTAAGATGACAAAACTACATCTTCCTAAAAAGCATGTACTCATTAAAAGCGGGGTTGTAGACAAGAATTACTATTTCATAGAAAAAGGGTTGACTCGTTCTTATTGTATTATTGATGGAGAAGAGGCTACGACATGGTTTAGTAAAGAAGGAGAATTAGCTTTTTCTATGTTAAGCTGTTATGAAAATAAACCGGGATTCGAATGTGTGGATTTATTAGAAGATTCTATTATATATGCTATTCCTGTACATGAATTAAACTTATTATACAAAACCAATATTGAAATTGCGAATTGGTCCAGAATAGCACATCAAAAAGCATTTCTCGATCTCGAATTACGTCATATTGCATTGGCTACACAGTCTGCCAAAGAACGTTATAATACTTTTACTAAAGAGAAATTTGATTTATTTAAACGTGTAAAGCTAGGCTATATCGCTTCTTTTCTGGGAGTTACTCAAGTTACTTTAAGTAGATTAAGAGCTAAACAACATTTTTTAACATAGGTAAAAAATATTCTTCTCAAACAAAGCTAATTTTGTACGGTCGTTATTTAACTTAAGAAAACATGCATATGACCGAAAAAGAAAAAATGCTGGCTGGTGAGTCCTATGATACCAGGGATCCCGAATTAATCAAAATGTATCATAAAGCTAGAAAATTAATGCAGGCATATAATACTCTGGATTCTACTGATACTGAAGGTAAAAAACAAACACTATCAGATTTATTAGGCCGTATTGGAGATGGTGCATGGATCGAACCACCTTTTTTTTGTGATTATGGAGTACATATTTCTGTGGGAGAAAACACAGTAATAAACACCAATTGTATGTTTATCGATGATAATACAATAACCATTGGAAAAAACGGGCTAATTGCGCCTTTTGTTCAGATATATACGGCAAAACATCCTGTAAAAGCCTCTGATAGAATACAAAAATCCGGTAATGCTCCCTTTACTACATTAACAAGCCCTGTACATATAGGAGATAATGTATGGATTGGTGGAAACAGTGTGATATTACCTGGAGTTACTATCGGTAATAATGTTACCATAGGAGCAGGTTCTGTAGTAACCAAAGACATTCCTGATAACACATTAGCTTTCGGAAATCCATGTGCAATTATAAAAACCATATAAAATGAACTTTTTACAATCTATACCAGAATCAATATTTGAAATCATCGGTTTTTCTATTGGTTTTTTTGTTTGCGTTATAACTGCCATTCAAATTATTAAAGAATATAAATCAAAGCAGTCGAGTAGTCTTTCACCAGGTTATGTTATGGGTTGGTTATTTGTGTATTCATTTTGGGCCATCTATGGACTTCGGTTTGAAGCAATTGCTTTATGGACAACCAATAGTCTTGCATTATTCTTACAAATAGGTTTATGTATCATAGTGTTTAAGAAAAATAAAAAAAATAAGTATGTCTAAAATAAAGATAGGGATCATAGGCTACGGCAATTGGGTCAAAGATGCTTATATACCAGCTCTTACATATGACGGAAGAGCAGATATTGTTGCCATTTCTGCAAAAAGTGATGGTACAATCGCAGCTATCAAATCACAATTTGGAAATACGATTGATGTATATAGTAATTATGAAGACTTATTAAATTCGCCCTCGATCGATGCCATAATGATTGCAGTTCCTGATGCTTTACATGGTAAAATTGTAATGGAAGCATTAGATTCTGGTAAGGCTATTTTTTATGAACCTCCTATTGGTCATACCAGAGATTTGATACCAAAAGTACTGGAAAAGTTGGTAAATGCTCCACAAATTACACATGCCGATCTAGAATTAGGACTTATTCCTGTTATAGCAGAAGCAGCTAAGCTTATAAAAAATGAAGTTATTGGAAAAATACAAACTGTGAGTATTGATTTAAGGTCTAATTGGGGACCTGAACCCGATCAGGATACAACAAATATCAATCGCTTATCACTCTGGTATGTTCATGTTCTTAATATTTTACTAAATGCTATACCAAAACGTGTTCTTATTATGGATGGCCATGGAACCAATGGAAGACGACAAAGCCGAAGTACTGGTCTTTTTGATTATAACGGTATTTGGGGTGAACTAAAAGTTAATATAGATAGTGTAGATAAACTGGTAATTACAATAGAGATTATTGGAAGTAAAGGAGATATCCAAATAGATATTTTAACGGGAGAACTAAAATTAAGAACTAAAGAAAGGTCTTTAGCAGAACATTTCCCTGCATTACAACCTTATGCAGACTGGCCCGGAATGAGAGAATCGATAACTCATTTTTTAAATGCTGTAGAAAGTGGAAATCCGAGTTTTGCAAATGCACATCTGGTTGCAGAATTACAAGCTATAGGAATGGCTTCTGAAGAGTCTAAAGATACCGGGAACTGGGCCGTGGTAAAAAGCATGATATCTGGGTAATATTCATATTTCTTTTTTAATCTTCTGAAGTAATTAAAAAATTAATTTGTAGTAGCATCGTGTTTCTTAACATCTTTATTAAGATATTCTGTTGGAGTCATCGAAGTTACTTTTTTAAACGCTCTGTAAAAACTGGTTTTACTACTAAACCCGCACTCTTCTCCAATAGCCTGAACGGATATTTTCTGTAGTGCTCCCGATTGCAGCATTTTTTTAGCCTTCTTAATACGATGATGATTAATAATTTCATAAAAGTTAGAACTCATTTTCTCACTCAATACCTGTGAGATATGGTGGGATGGTACATCAATAGTTTTTGACAAATCTGCAATTTTGAAGTTAGATATTAGATACCAATCTTCATTTTCAAAAAATGTCTGTATTTGTTGTTGTATCTCCAGCGATCGCATTTCAGATAATGGTGATGTTTTATATTTTTTCCCTTCCAACACAGGGAGAATTTGTTTTATATCCACAATCCAATATCCTAGTAATAATATAGTTATTGACATTAATCCAGAAAGAATAATCTCTGCAGTTATTGCTGAAGCTCCTGTAAGTAAAAAGCCTGTTTGCAATACGATTTCAGTAAAAGCTAAAATCGTTAACAATACACCAAATCGTTTCAATAATATACTATTCTTTTTATCTTTTTTATATATCATTACTAAGGTTGCCAACGCATAGATCAACAATAAAATCAAATGTAAACTTGCTTGTAACCAATCAGAAAAGGCTACTGCACCACCGGGTAAAATATCATAATAGTATTGTATAATTTCTTGCTTTTCTTCGGAACTCCCTAAATATCTGGGAAAAAGAAGTAATAACATCATTAAAAAAGGCAAAACATGAATACTATCTCTTTTCTTTAATCTAAAAGAAGAATCTCCATAACTCTTTACAAATAAATAAAAACAGGGGCCTACCAAAAATAACAATGGATATCCAATCCCCAACATATGCGGCCATTGCTTGATCAGTTGAGTCGTAAATAATAAATAGGTAAACAAATGTTGTATGAGACCAAAAAGAGCTATCGCCAGAAAATATCTCGATTGTTTAAGTGAAGTGCTTTTTAAAATAACCAAAACAACAAAACTACCAACGAGAATTACTCCTCCTAATAGAAAAGTAACTCCAAATGCAAAAGACTCTATACTATTCATATCATAAAAATAGTACTACTTAATTAAATGAAAAACTGAATTAGATAGAATATATAACAAATGAGTTTCAATTAATTAAGCGTTCCCTATTTTCAAGGCTTCTCGTGATTTTCTTAGGTACTTTTATGATGTAGAAACAATAAAAAAAATAGATATGATACGTAAAATTTTAAAAGGAATAGCACTATTCCTAGTACTCGATATTGTTATTATACTTGTATATGGTTTTGTTCAATATCCAAAAGCCAAAGGTGTACAACACTTTACCGCCGAACGAATCATTAATGCTCCCAAAGATCAGGTTTGGGAAGTAATTTCTGATGTGGGTAACTATCATAAAGTAACGGCCCCAAATATTAATCATGTCGAGATTGTTGAAGGAGAAGGTTTAGGGATGAAACGTGTTTGTAGCGCACCAGATGGAAGCAGTTGGGAAGAAACCTGTACATTATGGAATCCTGGTAAAGAGTTTCAGTTTGTTGTAAACACTCAAAAAGAAGATTACCCTTTTCCTTTAAAATCATTATCCGGTTCCTGGAAATTAGAAGCAATAAGTGCTATGCAAACCCGTCTTTTTCTAGATTTCTCATATGAATTCAAAAGCCCTTTCCTAAGTGGATATTTCTTATCCATGGGAACAGAACAAGCTGAAAAAGACACTGAGTTCTTATTAAATAACTGGCAGAAAATAGCAGAAAAATAAAATCAATATTATGAAAGCATATATCACAATACTTATATTTTTAACATCCACCCATATTATATTTTCTCAACAAAAAATTCCAGATTGGTTTGTTAAAAATATGGAGCAATCCATTGGGAGTTGGATTACTGATAATAAAACATATAAAAGCAAAGATGAGCCCTTTGATCAGTATGGTATGGATTGGGAATGGGGAATCGGAAAACAAAGTATCACAGGTAAACTCTATGGATTAATAAAAGGAAAAAAACAAGGAATCTTTTGGGAGTTTCGTCAATATTGGGATTTTACCAAAAACCAAGGTATTGTCGCTCAATATGGTGGTGATGGTACGGTTGGAATCGGTCCTATGACTCAAAAAGAAGGAAATCAAACTGAAATGATTCAGGAATTCATAAGCCCCAATGGTAGTAAAAATGTTCACAGGCATCTTTCTAGTTTAAAAGAAGGTGAACTTATTACCACCTCATTCGATGTTCAACCCGACAAAACATGGAAAAAAAGAAGATCGTATATTTGGTATATAACCAAAAATAAAAAAACCATGGATCTCGGTATTTTTTCAATTTCATTAACGGTAAAAAATATTAAAGCTTCTAAAAGCTTTTATGAAAAACTAGGATTTACAATGATCGATGGTAATTTGGATCAAAAATGGGTTATCCTTAAAAACGGAGCATCGAAAATTGGTTTGTTTCAGGAAATGTTTCCTAGCAATACACTGACTTTTAATTCTGAAAATGCTCGTGATATTCATAAAAAGGTAAAAGGAGAAGGAATTACAGTTACAATGTCGAATGGTATTGATAAGAAAGAAGGACCTGTATCTTTTATGATTACTGATCCTGATGGAAATCCTATTTTAATTGATCAACATTAAAAAAGGAAATTTAATCCAGAAAACCTGTCAATCTCTTAATTCCTGGCAAGCTCAAATTATTAGTACTTAAAATGTTATTTTAAAGTAAAAAGTTCGACCTTTAATACAAACTATCATTTATATGAGTCTTTCTAAAGTAACTTTTATCAATGCTGAAGGTCAATCACTATCGGGGCGTTTAGAGCTTCCTGCCGATCAGCATCCACATAATTTTGCATTATTTGCGCATTGCTTTACTTGTAATAAGAATCTGGGTGCGGTACGAAATATAAGTAGAGGACTTACTTCTCAAGGATTTGGAGTACTAAGATTTGATTTTACCGGGCTCGGAGAAAGCGAAGGTGATTTTGAAGACACCAACTTTTCTGGCAATGTCGAAGATCTTGTAGCTGCAGCAGATTTTTTGGCAAAAGAGTATAAAGCTCCTACTCTACTTATTGGGCATTCTCTTGGAGGTGCCGCTTCAATATTTGCAGCAGCAAAGATTGATACTATCAAAGCAGTTGCAACGATTGGAGCTCCTTCTAACCCAAAGCACGTTGCACATTTACTAAAAAGTGGTTTAGAAGAAATTCAAATAAATGGAAAAGCCACAATCAACCTAAGTGGAAGAGATTTTACGATAAAAAAACAATTTTTGGATGACTTAGAAACCAAATCACTTCCTGAGGTTGCAAAACATCTAAATAAAGCACTTTTGGTAATGCATTCTCCGCAAGATACTACTGTACCCATAAAAAATGCTGAAGAAATTTATCATGTTGCAAAACACCCCAAAAGCTTCGTAACCTTAGATGGGGCAGATCACTTACTGATGCGGAAAGAAGATTCTATGTATGCCGGAAATGTTATTGCAGGATGGTCCTCTCGATATATTAAAATTCCCGAAGAACCAAGACTTAAAAGTCAACACCATGTAGTTGCCAGTTTAGGAAATGCTGAAGGGTATACGACACAAATGAAAGTTGGAAATCATTATTTGATTGCCGATGAGCCAGAAAGTGTAGGAGGTCATGATTTTGGACCATCACCCTATGAGTATGTATCAGCAGGATTATCTGCCTGTACAGCTATGACCATAAAAATGTATGTTGCGAGAAAAGGGTGGGATTTACAGCATGTAGAAGTACATACCAGCTATAGTAAATCTCATATGATAGATTGTGAAAATTGTGAAGATCCAACAGCAAAAATCGATACTTTCGAAAGAGAAATAAAGATAGAAGGAAATCTCGACGAAAAACAGATTACCAGAATCTTACAAATCGCAGATAAATGCCCGGTTCATAAAACATTGCATAGCGAAACACAGGTAATTACTACTTTGATTTAAAAACTACAACAGAAAGAGCCACTAATTTCACAATAAGTTAGCGGCTCTTATCAATATTTGTTTAATCTTTTTCTAGATTATATCATTGTTTTATTAATCGTTGCGTTTTTACAATCTCACCGTTTTGATTGTTTATTGAAAGTAGGTAAATCCCAGAGTCAATACGCTTTGGAGTTATTGTTATCGTTTTACTTGATGCTGTTGTTAAAATTCTTTCCTTGTAAATTACTTTTCCTTCTAAGTTATAAATTACAGCTGTATATGATCTATTCTTTTCTGATAAAGGTGTAGAAATATTAATTGTAGTAGTAAAAGGATTAGGGTGCACCATAAAAGATTCTTTTTGTATAACTGCAATAGCCTCAGAAGATCTGGCACTAACGATTGTATATTCCACTACTAATCTGGCTGCTTTGGCTGCCCCTCCTTCATAAGAATCTGCTACTCTTTTTGCCGATGTACTGGTTAAACTATTTCCCTTACCTCTAATGATAAAGCTTACATTGTTTCCAGATGACCAATTGTTTTTATTGACCAAACTTTGCACCATACTTTTCAGATCAGGAGAACGCTGCGCATTTCCACTTTGATTACGGGACCAGGATTGTGGATTCCATGTAACTTTATTTGAAAATACTGTTCTTCCCGAAACATTATTAGATGATGAAAATACTGGTGAATTACCAGCATCATGAAGTGATATTTCTAATGTAGCCCCTGCACTATGACTTTCATCTGCAGTAAACTGTAGATACGCATTTGTTATCGTTGCATTTTTAGGTATTCCTACCGACCTGAATCGTAACCCGATAACCTGGTAACTAGAATTATTACTGCTATCATAAACCAATTCTAAATCACTACTATTAGTATATAAACTTCCGTTTTTGTCCTCTTCTACATCATCACTACCGTTGCTAATAGCAACTTCTATAGTTTGCGACCCTCCTGTAGAGGTTTCACTAAAAGTAGCAGTGACATTTTTGTTGGCATTCATAGTAATAGTAGTGGGGTTAGTGGTTCCCGTGAGTGCTCCGCTCCATCCATCAAACTGCCATCCAGATGCTGCAGTTACGGTAATAGTAGCCAAACTCCCATCGTTATAAGTTCCTCCTCCACTTATCGAGCCTTGCCCTACTGTACTTGTAGTTAATGTATAGGTAGTAGAAGATTGATTACGCATATAATTTGCATATACCGAGTACCTGTAGTTACTTTGAGATCCACTACCATAACTTGATGGCATATTGTTACCGCTTGTAGACCAACTTGATCCAGTAGCCTGATATCTTCCTGGGCTTCCGGATACATAAGCGATACCAGGGTTATTAGAAAATATCCAAGCCAACCATATCGTATCTCCGCTATTTACAGTAACAGGATTTTGTAAAGAAATGGTTTGCCATCCTCTGGTGGATCTTACTGCCGTTGCTGTAGTTTGCCCTAGCTTATTACCTGGTTTTCCGTTATTATCTACGTATACTCCTAATTGTACATCTCCGGTACCACCAGCAATATGCATTGTAATACTTTGTAAAATACCACCTTCGCTCATTGTATATGGCATTGCCCTACGGGTAGCGTGTTTTGAGTCGCTAGTACCGATAGTTGTTATACCTAGCGTATAAAGTGTAGCAGATCCATCTAATGTAGTAATACTTTTTGTTGTACTAAATCCTGAAACATTTCCTGCTGCATCTTTTGCTTTAATTTTGAAAGAGTATGTAGAATTTGGAGATAGTCCATTTACCGTATATTCTGTAGAAGCTGTTGTAGCTATTATCGTATTATTTTGATATACATCATATCCCGAAACGGCTATATTATCGGTTGATGCGTTCCAACTTAAAGATACCGAATTTACTGTTATATTAGATGATGTTAAGTTGGTTGGTACAGAAGGTACTTCATTATCTGGTACATTAGTATTATTTATAGTTATCACAGAACCATTAGAAGGATTCCATATGTCTAGATTTGAAGGTATTTGAAATACATTATTGTTTGAAACTTCTACAACTTGAGATGCATTATCCACCTTAATTGTTCTTGTTTCAATTTTATTTTCGTCAACAAAGATCCATTTAAACTGGTTAAACCTTGCCGAATTACGGGTCCAGGTTTTGTTATCATTATTAGAACGTAACGGAGCTCCCCAACAACCTTCTCCTGCATACACAGTTCCGTTTTGGTCATCTCTTATAAATCCTTCATCACTACCAGATCCCGTAGATGGACGAACGGGCCAGGTAGTTTTTACAGTATGAGCATCACATTCTACCACTAATTTTACACCTTTATCATAAAAAAGTTGTGCCCAGTTACTGTATTGGCTATTTCCTTCTCTTTTAGAAGAAACATGAGGACGCATGGGTTTATGATATTGTGCCATTTTCCAGATTACATTAGGATTAGCATTTAGATCACTTTGCAACCATGTGGTTTGACTTCCTGAAATAGAAATTTCTGTATTAAGTGTATATGTTCTTACCAAATTATCCCCAAAAGTTAGCGCATAATATACGCTTGATGACGGTACATCAAAAAGATTATAAATACTGTTGTTACTATCTTCATGATTTCCTCGGGTAGCTATAATCGGAAACATTCTGTTATCATTCGCAATTGTTAGTTGCCAGTCGTTAAACCAATCGATCCATTCAGAATTACTATCTCCATTAGTCATATCTCCACCAAACAATACTGCGTGAGGTTTTAGTTTCGCGACTAAGCGATTTGCATTTTTTCTTGGCGTACGATTGTTACGAGAGTCACCTCCGGCAATGAAAGATAATCGACTATTATCTGCCGGAGCAGTTTTAAACCAAAAACGCTCACTGGTTCCTTGACTATCTCTAATTACAAAATAATATGCTGTATTAGGAGATAATCCTGTAAGACGAGCAAAATTATTATTCATTCCTTTATAAGAAACTGTTCTGTCTGGAGCTTGTGAATTTGGGTAACTACTGTAATTTGTTCCATAATCGGTGGTTCCGTAATAAACAACAGGACTATTTCCCGATGTCTGATCCCATCCAATTACTATTGAAGTGGCTGGATTATCCCGTAAAGTTAGACGGTACTTCCCATTAGAAGCCTGAGTTTGTAATCCCAAAAGAATTACAATAAGAAAAATAAGTTTTTTCATTATTTGTGTGTTAGGGTTAGTGTATTAAGAAATCAAAAGTACCTTATTACGAATACGTTAAATACATCTTGATTTACTATTAATTGAGAATTAAATTTGGTAACATAAACTTTAAAAAATCATAACAAATAACAAGAGATTAATTAACATGAGTAAGCCAAGGACTTCCTTCATTTTCTATATGTATACTATTTTTTAACTACCCGTTTAGTCATTAAAGAATATCCGTTTTTATCTATCAGCTGAATAACATATACTCCTTTATCCAGAATTTCGGGACGAATACTTACTGTATTATTTTTAATTTGTGTTTTCTTAGAAAATACAAGTTTTCCATTAGTACTATAGATTTCAATATGTATTGCATCTTGTATTGTAGGAACAGTGATATTTAACGCTTCATCAAATGGATTAGGGTACACTTTAATTTTATGTAATTCGACATCTAATGGTGTTGTAGTTATGGTATTAATTTGATTTTCTTTACGCTCTGCGATTCTCGAATTGCTGTCAAAAGTATAATTCACTATCAATTTAGCTGCTTTATCCGAACCACTTTCATAAGCACTTGCTACTCTCTTATATCTAGTTCTCCAGGAGCTTTTTCCTTTTCCACGAATAATAAAACTCATATTATTACCAGGATTCCATCCTCCTTTATCTATTATTTGTTGTACCATCCCTTTAAGATTAGGAGTTCGTTGAGCACTACCACTTTGCCCTGCAGTCCATGGATTAGGTTTCCATCGTACTTTATGAGATACAACACTTCTACCAGATACATTATTCTCATTAGAAAACAGGGGTGAATTATCACTATTATGTAAAGAAAACTCTAGTTCTGCTTGTTTATGATGACTTTCATCGGCTGTGAACTGGATATATGCACTGTTAATAGCTGCTCCTCGTGGTATTACAATATTCTGAAAGCGAATACCTACTTTTTGAAAACTTATAAGGTTTGTAGCGTCATATACCAATTCGAGATCACTGCTATCTATATAAAGTTGTCCGACAAAATTTTCTTCTACATCATCATATCCTCCTGATACAGATACAGTAAGATTTCCTGAAAACTGCCCAACATTGACTGTTATTTCCTTTTCACTACATAGATCATGATCATCAAATGCTATTGCTTTAATATTATGAATCCCATTAGTTAAATTTTTCAGGATGCTATAGGGGGCAGTAGTATCTACATCAACCAAATTTTCATCTATATAAAATTCGACTCTATCAATTTCCCCATCGCTATCGGTTGCATTTACTTCGATCGTTGTATTCCCTGCAGGAATATGCTGTCCTTCTTGAAGTGTAGCAAAAGAAATTTGAGGCGCGCTAAACGCTTTATTTATAATCTTAATCACACTTCCGTTTGAGGGATTCCAGATATCAAGATTGTTGGGGGTTTCAAATACATTATGATTAGAAACCTCTCCTACTTGTGTTGCATTATCAACTTTTATAGTTCGTGTTTCAATTTTTGCCTCATCAATAAAAATCCATTTAAATTGATTGAATTTACCAGAATCTCTTGTCCAACTTTTGATATCATCATTATCTCGTAATGGTGCTCCCCAACCTCCTTCTCCTACATAGACTGTTCCATCCTCATCTCTTACAAATCCACCTTCATTTCCAGAATCTGTAGAAGGCCTTAAAGGCCAGGTGCTTTTTACTGTATGTGCATCACATTCTATTACCAATTTTACATCTTTATCATAAAATAACTGAGCCCAATTTGCATATTCTATAAGGTTATCTATCTTAGAAGATACATGAGGAAGCATCGGAAAATGATACTGTGCAATTTTCCAGATAATATTCTGATTAGCATTAAGATCATTCTTTAACCAGTTCGTTTGGTCTCCAGAAATAGCGGTAAGAGAATTTAGCGTATAGGTTCGTACCAGATTACGCCCAAAAGTAATCGCGTAGTGTACTCCAGAAGAAGGTACATCGAATAGATTAATAATTGTACTATTACTTTTTTCATGATTTCCTCTAGCTGCAAGAATAGGAAACATTCTTCCATCGTTGGCAATAGTTAACTGCCAATCATCAAACCAGGTTCTCCACTGTGAATCACTATCATTATCGGTCATATCTCCTCCAAAAAGTACCGCATGTGGTTTTAGTTTTGCTACCAGACGATTTGCGTTTAATCTGGGAGTTCTATTATTTCTAGAATCCCCGCCAGCAATAAAGGAAAATCTGCTATTTTCTTGTGGAGTGGTTTTAAACCAAAATCGTTTACTCACTCCTTCACTATCCTTAATCACAAAATAGTAAGCTGTATCCGGAGTTAATCCTGATAAACGAACAAAATGATTATTCATTCCACGATAAGAGACCATACGATCCGGAGATTTCGAATAGTTATAATTGGTATAATTGGTACCGTGGTCTACTGTATCAAAATATACTATAGGATTATTTCCTGAAATCTGATTCCACCCAACAACTATAGAAGTGGCTGGGTTATCCCGTAGGGTTAAACGATACTTATCATTAGAAGCATAAGTTTGCAGCCCAATAAGGGCTACAATAAGTAGATAGATTTTTTTCATGGCTGTGTAACATTGGTTAATGAACTACAAAATTAAACTAATGATAAGTAGCAAATTAAACCTGCAATAATCTTAATTAAGAATTAAATCAGATAACAAAAGCTTTCACAAAACATAACAATTAGTTCAGACTCTATTAACATTGATTACTTTTAATTTGTATCATGAAAAATCCTAAAGCATTACGTATTCTTAAAATATCAGTTTTTCTGATTTTCATTGGCAGAGCATGGCAGCACTTGTTCTGGGATGCTCCATATCGGTCTTTTTTTTGGGATGAGGGTCTTTTAAAGCCTACTATCGAAGGGGTTTTTAATATTTCATGGAAAGATTATGTAACAAGTAGTACAACAGATCATACAATTCAAGCTATTATTAGAAGTAATGGTATACTCTATCTGATAGCCGCATTTTGTGCATTAGGTTTTACTATAAATAATAAAAAATGGATGCGTTTTCCTATACTTGCAGGAGGAATTTCTTTAGTAATTCTGGCTGTTCTTCTCACTAAAGAAAAGTTTTATCATACAGCTCAATTTTTTGAACATAGCATCCAATTTGGTTTACCTTTTGTTTTACTCTATACCTATACTGATAATTTTACTTCTAAAAGGTTTATCCTTACTCTAAAAATACTAATTGCAGTTACTTTTTTTTCGCATGGACTATACGCCTTTGGGTTTTATCCTGTTCCCGGAAAATTCGTTGATATGGTTATTCAAATTGCTGGGTGCTCAGAATCTGTGGCTATCACCTTTTTATATATCGCAGGTATTTTGGATTTTGTAATTGCTGCTTTAATTTTTGTTCCCAAAACGGCTATATATACTTTGTGGTATGCATTAATATGGGGGTTGGCTACCGCATTTGCCAGAATTGTTGCCAATTTTTATATTGATTTCCCTTTACAATCTATTCACCAAAACCTTTATGAAGTATTATATCGCCTTCCTCATGGTTTAGTACCATTTATCACCATATTAGTCTTGAAAAACAAAATAATATCAAATACACCTCTAACAAAAAAGACCGTTCTTTCGAACGGTCTTTAGTATTACTCTACAAATCAGTTATTCAATAATAAAACGCTTTATTGTACCTTTTTCTTTTCTTTCAGAATTTTGGATTTTAAGTATATACATACCTGCACCCAAACGATCAAGATTGATAAAGCCATTATTATTAAGCCTTCCTTCTCCAACTACTTGTCCCATGATATTTATAATGGAATATGATGTATTTGATATTTCTTTACTAGGAACAAACACTCGAAGTAAGTTTCCTTTCTTCAATGGGTTTGGTGCAATTCTAATGGTTGATACCTCACCTTCATCTTCATCACCTAAAATAGGAGTCATACTTCCAAATGCAGCAAGTGTTTCTGCTACTAACGATCCGCCACAAGATCCTTCATAAATTTTAACATTAGAGAATATTGAGTTATTTCCGCTACCTGCATCGTTATCATTTATAAATACTAAACGATCCATACTACCTGTATAAAAATCACCTACAGGAATAACATATTTCTTGGTTCCGCTAGCATAATTATCAAAGTTGGTTACTCCATAATTTTGGGTACCATGAACTTTAAAATATCTAGAAGAAGTTAATGAATTATCATTTTCAAAACCAACTGCGTGGATTTCACCTTGAGAAGTGCTGCTAAAATCAAACTCTATTACTGTATTTGCTGTAACGGTATAGTTAAGGCTAATATATTTCCAGGTATTATTCTGCATTGATAATCCCGCTCCACCACTTACGATTGAGAAATTACCTGCGCTATCCTGATTAGAGAATGCTGTGATTGTAAAATCATTAAAATTCAATGCATCACACACCGGCGGATTTGTGGTACCATTTTGAATACTTACAGCATCTATTGCAATATCACTTTGCCAACCGCTAGTACCACTACCTGTAACTACATTAAATCGTAATTGCACACTTGCGTTACCAGCATATGTCGATAGATCTACATCTGCCGTATTCCAACCAGTACCCTGAGCACCTGTCTTAGAGAATACGCTTGTCCAGTTTCCTGTGTTATCGGTTCTTGCTTCGACTACCAAAGTGTTTATAGCACTTCCTACCATATGGTATTGGAATGCAAGTTTAGGAGTTGTTAAACTACTGAAATTTAAACAAGGAGAATTTAAAATAGCTCTTTTATTAGGATATCCTGTTCCATTACCAGAAGCTTCAACATAAAGGTAGAACGTACCATCTGCTGCACTACTTGGTCCTGTTCCTGTAGAAGGAGTAGTTCCAGAATTTCTGGTCCAGTTTAGATCATCTCCCGATGTTGCCTGCGCCCATTCTCCTAAATTAGTTTCGAAACTTTCTGAGAACGGGAATGAAGTCACATCACCAGAACAATTACCAGGTCCTGGACCTGGATCATCACAAGGATTTACAAAAGAAACAGTTTGATCTGTATTACTATTAGAACCACCGTTATTATTTTCGTTAGCATCTTGTCCTACTCCACGTGCTGCAAATGCTTTCCAAATCAAACACTTATATTTTTCGTTATATAAATCTTTATCTGCCTGAAGAATCCCATCTCTACCCGAAACAAATCCTGGGTTATTAGCTGTATTCTTTAATCCTTCAATAACAAGGGCCATAGCAATATTATTCCCACCTGTTCCATTATAAAAATCTGCATCAAAACCTTCTTGGTCTATTAAAGCCCAAGTCATATCCCAAAGAATTGTTGCAAATGCATAACCAACTCCATGTGGTACACGAAGGTTATTTATATCTCCATAATCTGTACTATTAATAGATGTATCTGTAGAATATCGAGTTGGTCTAATTCCGTTTCCAGAAGTTGGTTGGCCAAGCGCATATGTACCAACACCTCTTCCATCTGTACCTACATCACCTGCTTTCATGGTCAATATTAACCCAAAAAAGTCAGACCATCCTTCACCCATTTGCTCAGATCCTCCTAAAACATTAGAAGAAGGTCCTCCTACTAATCGAGTAGAAATACCATGTCCATACTCATGAGCTATAATCCCATTATCAAAATCTCCATCTCTCTTAGGGGTGGTTCTATTCCATAAGAACATTTGCATTCTTGGGTTACTTCCATCTGGTGGAGTACCAAAATTTGCATTATTGATACAATTAGTTCTTGGATCATTACAAGTAACGCTACCATCTTGAGCATCGGCATTTACAGAATCACTTCCTGCTCCTCCTTTACCATAGTTGTTTTCCTGAAAATTTCCACTAGCTTCATTAAAACCATATTGGTAGAAAACATCATGTATGATATTATTCCAGTAAAATAAATTAGTTATAGCGGCATCTCTATAATTGCTGGGATCCTGATTAAGATTTAATGGAAAATCAAAGTCAAGACTTGATCCTCCATTAGGAGAAGAACCTGTACCATTATTTCCGTTAATATCATCCTGTGCCCATACATTATTACCTCTTGTAATGGTGTGTTCTGCTCCATTACTTCCATTAGTATCATGCCATCCAAAAGGAGATGCTGTAGCATTTGCTGGATTTGTAACTATAGAACGACTACCATGTATTGGACTTTCTACCGGCATTGCAAGTACATTATATGAATCAGGTGCCAAAGCTGCTGTTGGTGCTTCTGCAACCGTTACTACCTCTTTGGTATCCATAAGTAATGATTCATGACTGTGTGAACCGTGATCAACACTTTCAAAAGTACATTTTACTACCCAGTTATCTTCATATATAATTTCACCTGTCGCAGCATCTACAAAACTATTCCACCAGTTATGTCCGTTTTTCTCATAGAGACTCACATTCCAACTAAGACGTAATTCGTTATTATGTAATTTATAGACTTTTCTAACTTGAATAGGTTCATTGTCCCCTGTAATTCCAGAATCTGTAAATTGTGAAACATCGTTTCCATTAGATTTGCTTACAGTTTTAGATAATCTTTTAGCAGAAGGCAAGTTATGCGCCCTTATAACCGCATTTATTGCCGAAACCTCTGTAGAAGATGCTTTTGTAGAAGTTACTTTTGATTTTACTCCTTTAATAAATTGATCAATTTCATAAGTAATTTTACCATTATTAACTGTTAACTTATAAGCTCCATCTACAATAGGAATTCCATTATAAAGCTGATTAACATATACATGTGTTATACCAGGCTTTAATGAAGGAACCTCATCTGTAATTCTCCATTCTGAAAAATCAGTATTTAAAGTTTTTGAAGATTCATTTTTAGCAATATCGCTAAAGTGATTTCGAACTAGTGTGTTCGAGTTCTGTGCAAGAATTGTTTGCCCTATTAAAAATAATAGAATGACAAACGAGTAACCTTTTTTCATAAAAAAAATTTTTGAGTTTGTGTTCTATAAAATTAACAAAAATTAAAGCATTTATATAAACAAATGAGAATATCTCACGAAACACACGAAATTTAACAATTATATTGAAATATGTTCAATATCAACATTGTAATGCTTTTTGTTATTCATAATACTTTGCTTAGCTATTATAAATACTGGTTCTATAATCAAAACATTTTTTATCAAAAATTTTACTTAAAAAAAGGAAAGAATAAGAATCCCATTTTAACATTACGGAAAAAGTGTCGAATTTAGTATCAACTTTTTCTAAAACTAACGTTAGTTATCTTTACTAAATATCAAATTTGATTAACACTATTAAACAAACATTAAACAAAATATTCTTAACCTGAGGCAAATTTTGTTTTGTATTTTCGATAAAATTATAGACTATGAAAAATCAAATTTTTGAAACTTCACTCAATTCTAGTCATAGTATTATTGTGCCAGATAAAATTGCACAATATCTTATAGAAGAAGGACATAAAAGAGTGATTGTAGAAATTACTTTCAATACATTATCGGTACGATTTCATGCTGCTTTACAAAAATGGAAAAGTAATTATCTTATTACTTTTAACAAACAAAATCAAAAGAAACTAGGTGTTTTTCCTACAGATTTTTTTAAAGTTGCCTTACACGAAGATACTACCAAATACGGAGTAGAGATGCCAGAAGAATTTGATGCTGTTTTACAAAGTGACCTGGAAGCTTTAGATATCTTTGAATCTTTGACCGATGGAAAGAAAAGAAGCTTAATTTACTATATTCTAAAAATAAAAAATTCTCAATCCCGAATCGATAAAGCTCTAATTATCACTGAAAACCTAAAACGAGGTGTGCGTGATAATAAAGAACTCTTCAAAAGAATATAATTTACATATTATAAATGCTTCGGGATTTCCTATCCAAATTCTTTGTCATAAACTAAAACTACATTATATTACGTTTGTAAATGACATACAAACCATAAAACTATGAAAACGTTAAAATTGGTAGTGTTAGCTTTCTTATCTATAGCTGTATTTGGTTGTAAAGGAGAAAAGAAAGAAGCTACAGATCAAGAGAACACCAAAGAAAATGTAGATACTACTACAGATCAAGAAGAAGAGGATAATACAAAGACCCTAGAGTTCACTCTAGAACCAAAAAGTGATAGTAAAGTTTCTGGCAAAGTTATTTTTACCGAATCTGAAGGTATGGTAAACATGATAGCAGAATTAACAGGACTAGATGAAGGGGAGCATGCTATCCATATTCACGAAAAAGCAGATTGTACGTCGGCAGATGGTAAATCTACAGGAGGGCATTGGAACCCAACGATGGAACCTCATGGGAAATGGGGTGCCAAAGAAGGGTATCACAAGGGAGATATAGGAAACTTTAAAGCCGATGCAAGCGGTAATGGCAATATAACTTTTGCTACTAACGAATGGTGTATTGGTTGTGATGATGATAAAAAGAATATTGTAGGTAAAGCAATTATTGTACATAAAGGTATAGATGATTTTACTTCTCAACCTTCTGGTGCTGCAGGTAGCAGAGTGAGTTGTGGTGGGATTATCCAATAAAATTATCTTACATAACAAAAAAGAGGCTATTCAGAATAGCCTCTTTTTATTTTATATCTTTTTCAATTATAGTTCTAAAAGTTAAATTAATCCTTGGGGTGCTTATCTTTTTTGTTGGGGGTAAACGATGCAGCCAATTAGTCTGTGTTGTATCCTTCATTATTAACAAGCTACCATTTTCTAAAACCAATGCTCTTTTTTCTTTTGTAGCTTTATGCTTAAAAGCAAATTTTCGTTCTGCTCCAAAACTCAATGATGCGATTGCTCCATTTTTTTTTAGATCTTTTTCTGCATCACTATGCCAAGCCATTCCTTCGCTACCAGTATGGTATAAATTAAGCAAGCAAGAATTAAATGTTTCGTCTGTTTTTTGTTCTATAAGTTCCTTTAATTCTAACAATTCTGGTATCCAGGGTAATGCTAATTTTGTAGTGTTTGAATATGTATATTCGAATGATTTTTCTGCATACCAGGCTACTTTACGTTTGGTTACAATTCGTTTACCAAAAATGATAGCCTCATCATTTTTCCATTCTATATTTTCTAATAAGCAATTATAATAATGATTGGCTTGCTGTGATGGCATCAATTTTCCATAATAATTCACGATACCATCATGGGGCAATATATTTTTCTCATGATCTATGATATGACTAAACAAATCCATTCTTCCATTTTTTATATTCACTTTTCATACAATGTCCGCAAGGCCTGTATCCTTGATTTTTTGCTTCGTTTTCTGACAAAAAAAATACTCGATTTTCTCGTTTCATTCTCTTTCCCGACCTACATTTCAAAGTTCCATAAATTTTGAGTTTTAGGTTACCTCCAAAGCAAATTTCTTTTTGCCTGATTTTTTTTCTTAAGCCTGTATTTCCTATTTCTTTGTGTAATATCATTCTAACTAACAGCATCATGAAAAATCACTCCTAAGGTATATCTTTTGCCACTATGTAGCTCGCTCACTCCATGTTTCATATTTACCCTGTAATATCCTTTTGTTCCCTTTACAGGTCTAAAGTTAGTTGTAAAAATAAGCATATCTCCTTTTTTAGGCTGTAAAACAATAGCTTTAGACTGTGCTCTGGGAGTTTGTTGTGTTACAACAAATTCTCCTCCTGTATAATCATTATCTGGTTCGTTTAAAAACAAAACAGTTTGGAGAGGAAAATACACGTCTCCATATAAGTCCTGATGCAAAGTATTAAATCCCCCTTTTCCATATTTTAAAATCAATGGTGTAGGTTTTAACTGATGATTAGAATGACACAATGTTTGTAACTCCCCAAGTGTTTCGGGAAAGATTTTGTTTATTTTCAATACTTTCATCCACAAATTGGCAATTGGAGCAAGTTTTGGATATATATTTTCTCTAATAGCCTGTACAAGTTCTGGTAATGGGTAATCAAAATATTTATACTCCCCCAAACCAAACCTGTATCGTTCCATTATTACAGTTTTGCGATAACCTGTAGGATTATCGTATCTACCTATCATTTCTCTACATTGATTTTCTGAAAGAAATTCTGGGATAATGGCATATCCTTTTTTATGCATTTCATTGGTTATTATTTGCCAATCTATAGTTTCTATTTTACGTTGTATTTCTTTCACCGTCTTTGCACGTTTACATGTTTTTATTTATACTTTTCTCTGAAATCGTAAAACTCTTATAATTATCAGGTTCTTAAAACCCGTTTCTTGCGTTGTTATTAATATAAATGTTCTGCTGTAACCTAATAATCCAGTATTCTAATACAATTTTACTATCTTTTAGTATGCTACATAAGGCTTGTTCCTGTACCATTATAGCGTTATAGAAATTTCATTTTTCTTTATACATTTTAATGACTTTTCAAAATAGCATTTCACCAAAATAAAATTAACTTTGTAACAAATTATTAATCAATGAATCCTTCAACTTCGGGTTGGATAGAAAAATTTTTACGAGATCTCGATAGTGACCCTAATTTACCTCAATGGTCATTTGATGAGCTATATCTCGATTTAAGACGAATAGGTTTTATCTATGGTACCTCTATAGATACTATTATAGTTAATGATTCTGATATTGTTTATTCTGAAGAAGAAAAGACAAAGATCAATTTATTCGCTGCACTAGTAATTACCTACTATGATACAATCGAAAATGCCGATAAAAATGATTGTGTTGATGCACTTGTACAGTTCTATGATTTTTTAGATACCAAAAAATCTATTTTTTCTTTGGGGAATATACTTCCTGGGAATAAAAATGAAAAGCTCGAAAAAATTATACATGCCCGTATACAAACTAATGAGTCTGTTTTTAAGAAAAACTTTAGTCATCTATTAACAAATGCATTATTATTTATTGATGTGTTAGCTTTTGAGTATTTTCTTATACATGATAAGGATCCTTTTGGGTATGCTGCCAAATTAGAGGAAACCTTAACAAATACTGTTTTTCTTGCTCTTAACTCTAAAAAAGAGCAAGATGAATATGACAAGCTTTTAGTTAAGCTATTCTCTTCATCTGTACGGTATACTAATATTTCTACAGAAGAAGAAGCTAGTTTTGATTATATAGAACTAGATCCATATACAGATGAAATTGAAAAAAAATATATTCTGGATCTTACCAGTTTAGCTGTTTGGAATGATAGAGAAGTAGATACAGGAGAACAGAGTTTTATGCTGGCTCTTGGTACAGAGCTTGAGCTATCTCATACGGTAATAGCAGAATCAATTGATTTGGTACAATCGTTCATTAATGAACATAAAGAAAATATTTCATTTTTTAATTACTCGAATCCTGCATTACATTTTTACCAGCAAACCTCACGAACGGTAAGTATATTGATACTAAGGAATAAAAAAAGATTAATTAAAGAAATCTCTGAAAGTAAAGATCTAATGATTTTATTAGGGCAATCTACTATGCGGGATTTATCTAAGGAAGAAAAACAACAAGTAAAAAAACAACTACTTGATATCTGTAAAACGATACCTTCTTTGGCTATTTTTATTCTTCCTGGCGGGAGCTTACTATTACCTTTGCTGGTTAAATTTATTCCTCAGCTATTACCATCTGCATTTAATGAGAATAAATAATTATATCTCAAGTTTTTTAAGTTCTCCATAATTTCTTTTCAATCTTCGGGTAAAAATCCCATAAATAACCCTGTAGAATAATGCTATTATTCCTATAAACATTGATGTAACCAATAAAGTAACCACTACGACTAACCATACTGGCAATTGGTTTTCGACAGAATTGTTCTGAAATGTTTCTGTGAATATAAGTGCATAACTCATGGTAGCAACCATTGCTAATGCAAAAAAGCTAATATTTACCCAGATATATCGTTTTACTGTTCTTCTGGTTTTTATAATATTTTCCATTAATACTTTAGCAGAATCGGTAACCTTTATTTTCTTATAGTTTATATAAAAACGAGTAATAAAGTATAGCAAGATACCGTAAGAAACAATCGAAGCTATCAAGGAGAATGACCCCATATCTACCTTTTCTACCTTCGAATACATTCCGTTTAGTCTAAATACGACATCCAAAGAAGCCCATAATAGAAACTCTAAAATACTAATGATAAAAATCCATCTTACAATAGAAGAAGATTTTTTTAGAATCATTTTATATATTTCTTTATATGACAATCTGGGAAGCACATCTTCTTGCTTCTTCCAGTCCTTCTTTAATAGCTCTAATTCATCCATGGGGTTACGGATTTAGTATTTTTTTCAACTTCGTTTTAACTCTATTCATCTTTACTCGGGCATTTACCTCGCTAATACCCATGGTATCAGCTATTTCTCTATATGATTTATCTTCAAGATATAAGAAAACCAGAGCTTTCTCTATATCATTTAATTGTTTTACTGCTGCATACATTAGTTTCAGT
The DNA here is from genome assembly GCF_900299525.1 of Aquimarina sp. Aq78. Taxonomy (GTDB): domain Bacteria; phylum Bacteroidota; class Bacteroidia; order Flavobacteriales; family Flavobacteriaceae; genus Aquimarina. Next base: position 283,058 of record NZ_OMKA01000003.1, read on the forward strand.
TGCTGCTCGACCTCATCATCATATTCTTCAGCTTTTATCTTAAAATTCATCGTATCAAGATCTGCTGTCTTAATACTTCTTTTGGACCTTCTGTATAATGTAATTGCAGTATTTAATGCAACTCTATACATCCAAGTGCTAAACTTAGCGTCTCCTCTAAACTTAGGATATGCTTTCCAAAGCTGAATCGTTATTTCCTGAAACAAATCATTATGTGAATCAGAATCACTGGTATATATTCTACAGACCTTGTGCACAATATTCTGATTTTGCTCAAGATTGGTTACAAAACTATGTTCTAATTCTTTATTCACTTTGGTCGGTTACTTCTTATATGTAGTCAAGAAAACGTTTATGTTACAAATAAAAATAAAAGTATGATAATTTTTGTCATAAATCCAAGTATTCTGTAGGGTATATAATTTTATCACTTTATCTTTGTAAAACAACATATATCTTATGAATATTCCACATACCAATTTACCCAGATTAGTCGTAATTGGCGGGGGTTTTGCAGGGGTTGCATTAGCAAGAAAAATGGTTAAAGAAGATGTACAACTAGTCTTATTAGACAGGCATAATTACCACACTTTCCAACCACTTCTTTACCAGGTATCTACATCATCATTAGAACCAGATTCTATTGCATATCCACTTCGTAAGATTGTTAAAAGAGGTAAAAATACTTTTTTTAGAATGGCAGAAGTAACAGCCATAGATCCAGATATTCAAAATGTACATACCAATATTGGTAGTATTTCTTATGATTATCTTGTTATTGCTACAGGTGCGCGAACCAATTTTTTTGGAAATACTACTATTGAAAATAATGCGATGCGAATGAAAAACTTACCGCAAGCATTAAATTTACGTAGCTTAATGCTTGAAAACCTAGAGCAGGCAGTGATTACCACAGATCCAGAAGAAAGGAAAGAGCTTCTGCGTTTTGTGCTCGCAGGTGCTGGTCCAACAGGAGTTGAACTAGCAGGAGGAATTGCAGAATTAAAATTAAATGTGCTTCCCAGAGATTATCCTGATATGAATTTTGAAGATATGGAAATTCATTTGATAGAAGGCGCTCCTCGTGTGCTCCCTCCTATGAGTGAACATGCATCAGAAAAAGCTGCTAAATTCTTAAAAAAAATGGGGGTACATATTCATACCAATACCCAAGTACAACACTATGAAAATAATATTGTAAGTACCAATACTGACCTATCTCTTAGAACCGCCACCTTTATATGGTCTGCCGGTGTCACAGGAGCTCCCGTATCAGGAATACATGCAGATTCCCTGATCCCAAGAGCTAATCGCTATAAAGTAAACGAATTCAATCAGATCGATGGGTACGAAAATATTTTTGCTATCGGTGATATCTCAGTAATGGAAACAAAAAAATATCCCAAGGGGCATCCAATGGTCGCACAACCAGCGATACAACAAGGAAGTCATCTTGCCAAAAACTTAAAACGCTACCTTAAAGGTAAAGACATGACTCCTTTTAAATATTTCGACAAAGGGTCTATGGCTACTATCGGTCGTAATAAAGCAGTAGTGGATATCGGAAAATTTAAATTCGGAGGTTTCTTTGCCTGGTTTATATGGATGTTTATTCATTTATGGTTCCTGGTAGGTTTTAGAAATCGATTTGTTACTTTCTTTAACTGGGTATACAATTACATAAATTATGATAAAGCAGCAAGATTGATAGTAAGGCCGTTTAAGAATAAAGAAGATACTATAGAACGAGTGTAGTGTTATCTTACTCCATACTTCAAAATAGGAAGATAGTTATGCTTCTTAAATTTTAATGTTCTGTTAGAATTAGAATACCTCAATTTTCTTTTTCATAATTTCTTCACCATACCCAAATCTTTCAATAAGTAAGACAATGTCTGTGTGTTCATAGCATTAATTACAACAAAGTAGAAAATCCTATAAATGATTTTATGAAAGGTATCATCGCTATCAAATAATATAAATCAATGAAGCAATTTACCTTCATCGCTTATAGAAAACCATTGAGCAGTACAAAAAAACATCTCAACGAATTCTTCAGGAATCTCACTGCTTATAAAACTAATTTGGATCTATAGAAATATCGACATACCTGTTCTAAGTTCGAGATATTCATTATAAAAGCTTATCCGATACTCTTTTTCATAAAACAGAATAGTGATACAGAAGTTCATATGACTTCGAAATACTACTAACACCCTAAAACCTGAAGACCATGAAAAGAATATTACTTTTTATTACTATCCTATTGTGTGTAGAAGTAATGGCACAAAACACAAATAACACTGATTTTTGGCAAGAGGATAAAATTATACACAGTGTTGGCTCTTTTGGCATAAGTACTATTACTTATACTTATTTATCGATTCATCCAAAACACAAGAAACTTCCCGAATTGCAAAAGCGATTAATTTCTCTTTCTACCACCATAATCATAGGTAGCATAAAGGAAGTCGTTGATAGTACATCATCAAATCATTATGCATCCTGGGGTGATATGGGGGCAAATGCTATAGGAGCATTAACTTTTCAGGCCGTTGTTACTATTCCTTTAAATTTTAATACAAGACATAAAAGAAAAAAACAACATTACAATTAATCCATAAAATTCTACAGTTCGGTAAAATTCAATTTCAGTTTTTGTATAGATAGACCATTTTTGAACTCGAAATCAAAAAACTATTATATACATGAAACTAGCACTAACCATTGCCTTTATCACAATTCTATTCTCTGCAAATGCTCAAACCTCTATTACAGGAAATGTGACCGATGCATCAGGAATCCCTATTGAAGGAGCAAATGTCTATCTCGACGGAACTTATGATGGAGGATCTTCTGATACAAATGGAACTTTTTCTTTCTCCACTTCAGAAACAGGGCCTCAAACCTTACTAGTTTCTTTTCTTTCTTTTGAGACATATACGATAGTAATCGATGTCTCTGCAATGAACAATTTAAAAATTACACTACGAGAAGATGTAAATTCTTTAGGTAGTGTAGTTCTTAATGCTGGAACGTTTTCTGCTGGGGATAACAGCAAAGCCTCTGTACTCTCTCCTTTGGACATTGTTACTACAGCAGGTGCTGCAGGGGATTACATTGGTGCTTTTCAGACTTTACCAGGAACTTCTACCGTTGCCGAAGACGGTAGGCTTTTTGTACGCGGTGGAGATGCTAATGAAACTAATATCTATATCGATGGGTTGAGAGTTTTTCAACCCTTTGCCGCAACCACAAATAATATCCCTACTCGTGGGAGGTTTTCGCCTTTTCTTTTTAAAGGCACCAACTTTTCTACCGGAGGCTATTCTGCAGAATATGGCGATGCATTATCAAGTGTTTTATTGTTAAATACTATCGATGAACCCGATCAGGAAAAAACAGATTTATCTTTTATAAGTGTTGGTCTTGGTTTAGGAAATACACAAAAGTGGAAAAAGAACTCTTTAAGTATTAATGCTTTTTACCTAAACCTAAAACCATATCAAGAAATTATATCACAACGGGTAGATTGGAAAAAACCATACGAATCGTTATCAGGAGAAGCGGTATATCGCCATACATTTGAAAAAGGGCTTTTAAAAGTATACGGAGGTTTAAACTACTCCGAATTTGATCTTGTTCAAGAAGATATCAATACGCCAGAAGGAGTTAATTTTGGACTTAAAAACAGGAATTTATATCTCAACACTTCGTATAAAGGAAGTTTAGGTAACGATTGGACTATCACAACTGGTACTAGTTTTGCGAATGATCATAACGATATTAAAATTGTAAATACCAATGTCGATAACAATGAGAACAGTTTTCATTTTAAATTGAAATTAAGAAAGAGATTTAGCAATCGTTTTAAATTAAATTTTGGTGCAGAACAATATGTAGGTACGTTTTCAGAACATGTTTCTGTTCCTGATTCTGATCCTTTTAAAAGTTCATTTGATAATAATAGTACTGCAGCTTTTACTGAAGCTAATGTGTTTTTCAGTAAAAAACTAGCAATGCAAATAGGAGTCCGTGGAGTTCATAACACCTTATTAGATTATACCAAGATCTCACCCAGAGCTTCTTTAGCATATAAAACGTCATCAAAATCTCAGATATCATTAGCATATGGTGATTTTTACCAAGCACCACAACAAGATGTTTTAAAATATAATGAAACTCTGGAACCCGAAAAATCATCGCATTATATTTTTAATTACCTATATCAAAATAATCGAAGAACTTTTAGAGCCGAAGCCTATTACAAATCTTATGAAGAACTCGTTAAATTTGATACAGATCGCCCAGAGTTTACCAGTTTGTATACTAATAATGGAAGAGGTTATGCTGCTGGACTAGATATCTTCTGGCGAGATAACAAATCTATCAAGAATCTCGAGTATTGGGCCAGTTATTCTTATCTAGATACTAAAAGAGATTACAGAAATTATCCTAATAAAGCGACTCCAAATTTTGCAGCAAAACACAACCTGTCTTTGGTTACTAAATACTGGATCGAAGATTGGAAATCATTAATGAGTGCCACTTATAATTTTGCATCTGGTAGACCCTATAATAATCCCAATCAATCTGTATTTCAAAATGAAAAGACAAAAACTTATAATTCAATCAACTTTAGTTGGGCATATCTTATCAGTCAACAAAAAATCCTATACTTCTCGGTTTCTAATGTACTAGGGTTTGATAATGTTTTTAACTATCAATATGCAAATACACCCAATGTCGACGGAAACTTCTCCAGGCGAGCTATAACACCTAATGCAGATCGCTTTTTTATTGTTGGTTTTTTCTGGACCATCAGTGATAATAAAACCGATAATCAATTAGATAATCTATAAAACTATACTATTATGAAAACTTTAAAATTTACGATCATCCTATTACTCATGTTATGTACAAAAACAAGTATTGCCCAGGAATCAGAATTTTCTCTTACCGTTATGATCACCAATATAGAATCCGACAAGGGTACAATACAGGTAGGATTATATGATAATAAAGGTAATTTCCTGAATAAAACATATCAATCTATCAGTACCAAAGCCAAAACCGGAAGTGTCGAAGTCATTTTCAAAAATGTTCCTAAAGGAGAATATGCTATCTCATTATATCACGATACTGATAATAACCAAAAATTGAACACTTTTCTTAGCATCCCTACAGAGCCATATGGGACCAGTAATAATGCAAAAGGAAGGTTTGGACCACCACAATGGGAAGATGCTAAGTTCTCTATTTCTGATAAAGCAATCGTACAATCTATCAAATTATAAGTGTATTTACATTTCATCCATTAAAAAATACACTTCGGTCATAAATATTTTAAAAAGATCAGTTTCCTAATGATCTTTACACTATAAATTAAAAACTAAACCATCATGAAAACAATAATTATTATACTTGCTTTTTTTACCATTACAGCAACCAATGCCCAATCATCATATGAAAAAGGAATGACTAAAGCTTTTGAATTATGGGGAGATAAAAACCCAGATGAGGCTATTAACCTTTTTGAACGTATTGCTAAAGCTGAAAAAGAAAACTGGCTACCGTATTACTATGCTGCCCAAGTTCATATTATTACAACTTTTAGTATAAAAGATGCAGAAGCTATAGAATCCAGATTAAAAAAGGCTCAGGATTACCTTAATGAAGCAAAAACATATGCGAGTGACAATGCCGAAATACTAATTATGGAAGCATTACTTAACACAGCATATGTTGCATACAATCCCTCGGTATACGGGATGACATTGTCTGCCAAAGTTGAACAATTATATCAAAAAGCAAAGGTATTAGAACCCAAAAATCCCAGAGCGACTTTATACCATGCCGAATGGAAAATGGGAGGTGCAAAATTCTTTGGTAAAGACCCAAAAGCTTTTTGTCCTGAGATAGAAAAAGCTATCTTGTATTTTGAAAACGAATCCCATGATATTCCATTCTACCCAAAATGGGGTAAAGATCAGGTAAAACGTGTTCAGGAAAATTGTAAAGGATAATTTTTAAAAGTAAAAATTCACCCTTGATCATATTAAAATAAAAAAGAGGTGTACATGAATGATTTAAAAAGAATAGCCATTGTTTCCCTAGTGGTCTCTGTGATAGTTGCATTGGTAGCTTTATTAGTAAATGGTTTTAATTTTGACCGAATCCTTACTGTAAAATGGTGGACTATTGCCTATATGTATTGTTTCATTCTAACCTACCTAAACTCTCTTTATTTCACTATTTTAAATAATAAATTTGAATGGAAAAACAAAGGGCTACAAAGGGTTTTAATTGGAGCCGGAGGTTCTATCATCATAACAATGGTAGGGTATGCAATATGTCAGTTTGTTGTTGCTGTAGTCATACTTAAAACCCAAACAAGCTCAGAGTTTATTGCGGATCAGTCTTTTAAAGATTACCTGTTTCCATTATTACTAACAGTTATTATTTCTCTATTCTTTCATACGGTATACTTTTATAAAGCATTACAGGAGAAAAAAGTTACCGAGCAAAAGATTATAGCGGGAACTGTTTCTGCAAAGTTTGCAGCATTAAAGAATCAATTAGATCCTCATTTTTTGTTTAACAGCCTTAATGTATTGACCTCTCTAATTGAGGAAAATCCAAAAATGGCACAAAAATTTACAACATCATTATCAAAAGTATATCGATATGTTTTAGAGCAAAAAGATAAAGAATTGGTCACTGTGGACGAAGAATTAAAATTTGCTCGAACCTATATGACCTTAATACAATTACGCTTTGAAGACAGTATTATTTTTGAGATTCCTGAGCAAGCATTAAATCCTGAAGCCAGAGTAGTACCATTATCATTACAAATTTTACTTGAGAATACTGTAAAACACAATATAGTGATGCCAGAGAACCCTCTGCATATCAAAATCTATGAAAAAGATAATTTTCTAATCGTTGAAAATAATCTTCAACCTAAAGAAGTCATAAAACAAAGCAGTGGTGTAGGCTTAGGAAATGTACAACAACGATACGCACTATTAACGAAAAGAAAATTTTCGGTGTATAAAACGGAAGAGGCATTTATTGCAGAGCTTCCAATATTAACAAAACAAATAAAATCAGCAGATATGACAATTTCAGAAAATATAGAACACACAAAAAGCATAAAATATAAAAGAGCAAAAGAACGTGTACAAAAGATCAAAGAATTTTATGGCAACCTGATTTCTTATGTAATCGTTATCCCTTGCCTGGCTGTACTAAATTACAAAACAACAGGATTTGGTATTCCCTGGGTTATATTTCCTATTGTGGGTTGGGGTATCGGGCTCATCTTTCATTATTCAGAAGCTTATGGATATCACCCAGTATTAGGAAAGGATTGGGAAGAGAAAAAAATTAGAAAATATATGAACGAATCAAATGACAGCTACCATGAATGATTATAACGAAGAAAAAGCTTACGAAAAAGCAAAGAAAAGACTTGATGAAGAAAAAGGATTCTATTCTCACCTTGCTGTATATATTGTAATCAATATTGCTCTATTGTTTTTCATGTCTAACTTAATAACATTTATTGACGCTAATAATGATGACCCAGGCTTTAGAAACTGGAAATTCTGGAATACCATTTTAACTCCAGTAATATGGGGAATTGCATTGTTAGGTCATGGATTATGGGTATTTAGAGAAAGGTTCTTTCTGAAAAAATTCTTTAAAAAATCTATTTTCAGCAAAGATTGGGAAGAACGTAAAATCAAAGAATTTATGGACAAGGATAAGTTTTAATTTCTTTTTAAAACAATATCAATAAACTTAAAAACTAATTATCATGAAAGATTTCAATAAAGAAAAAAGATATGAACGGGCAAAAGAGCGAGTAGAAGAATTAAAAAAATTCTATAATAATTTATTCTCTTATGTTATCGTTATTGGGTTTCTTGCCGGATTAAATTATTATCAAAACGAATGGCATTATGCCTGGTTTTTATGGGCTGCATTCGGTTGGGGAATTGGTTTAGCTTTTCATGCAGTCAAAGCTTATAGAATAAACCCTATGTTTGATAAAGACTGGGAAGAACGTAAGATTAGAGAATATATGGACGAGGAACAAGGCCCGGAACAACAACGTTGGGAATAAAAATGATAACTATAAAAGTGTGAAATCAGGAGTGATACGCACTAGGCATAAATTCTTTACCTTTTTAAAACTTTAAAACTATCTAACTTTAAAAGAATGAACATTATAATTATTGAAGATGAAAAACCTGCTGCCAGACGTCTAAACAGAATGCTTGGTGAACTAAATATAAAAGTACATACCATGTTACATTCTGTGCGAGAATCTATAGAATGGTTTAGTACTAATGAACATCCGGATCTAATTTTTCTGGATATTCAATTAAGTGATGGTTTATCTTTTGAAATATTTGATGCAATCACTATAAAAAGCTCAATTATATTTACCACTGCTTATGACGAATATGCTCTTAAAGCTTTTAAGCTAAATAGTATCGATTATCTTTTAAAACCAATAGACGACGAAGAGTTAGAAGTTGCTGTAAAAAAATACAAGGAACAATTACCACAAAAACAACAGCTTCAGGTAGATTTTGAAGATATCAAAAAGCTGTTAATAAACCCTATGGATCGCACGTATAAAAAGCGATTCACGACAAAGGTAGGACAACATCTTAAAATATTTTCGGTAGAAGATATCGAATGTTTTTATTCTGAAAATAAAGGAACATATTTGCATACAACAGATAATAGAAACTATCTGATCGATACGACTCTAGAGTCTCTTGAAGACGAATTAAATCCACAGCAATTTTTTAGAGCAAGCAGAAAGTTCTACATCAACATAAATGCGATACAAGATATTATATCCTATACCAATTCAAGATTACAAATAAAACTTAATCATTTTAGCGAACAAGAAATTATCGTAGCAAGAGAGCGTGTAAAGGATTTTAAGATGTGGTTAGAATGATAGAGACTAAGAGTAGTATTTATTCTTGGTTTAATTATTGTCTGTCATCAGAAATCCACATATTGATCTATCAATCTGTCCTGGCAAAGGCATCAGTATCATTATCTACCTCACCAGGAGAACATTTTGTTTTTAAATATTTTGTGAAACAAAAGGTAATCCACTAAATTATTTCTTGGTTAATTAAAGAAACAACCATATTATATTCTATACCTCTTTTCATTTTTGATCCTTATGAGTATGTGATATAAATATTCTGGAAAAATAAAAGTATTACTTACTTTTGATAATACACACTCTATCATAATGACAACCCACTATAAACCTTTATTAGGCAAATACCTTATTTTTCCTTTATTTATTCTTGTATTCAACTCCTTTTGTGTTTCTGGTCAAGAAAATGATATTCAAGATGCTATAGCATATATTAAACAAGCTGGGTTATTTTACAACAATGAAGATTATGAAAAAAGCATGTCCTATTATGATAAAGCGGAACAAATAGTTAAAAAAGCGCACCATGACTCCTTATTATCTATTATATATGCTAGAAAAGGTCATATACATCTTAGAGATGGAAAAAATAAAGATGCACTTGACGCCTATTCAAAAGCATTAGATATTACAGAACAGACAGGGCACAAAGAAATTGAAATTAAAGCTAATTCGGGACTCATTGTTATTCTCAAAAGAATGAACAGATTGGACAAATCTCTAAAAATCGCACATCACTCACTTAAATTAATTCCGAATACTAATTTTTATAGAAAAGGAGCTCACGCTAGTATTTTGATTCTTACTAGTGAAGTGTATTTAGATAGAGAACAATATGATTCTACATTATACTATATAGAAAAAGGGCTAGATATAAGCAAAGAGCTGGGGTATAAAGAGGCTATTTTGGATTTATACATAAAAAAAGGAATGGTATATTATTATCAAAAAAAATATGATACATCCTTAGATTTTTTATTTAAAGCAAAAGGCATTCTGTCCCAACAAGAAATTAACAACAAAACCTACCCCATAATCAACACCAATTATTTCATTGCAAGTTGTTATTATCAGCAAGAATTTTATGATAAAGCGATTAACGTATTAACGAATAGTATAAACAACTTTGCAGAAAATGATTCCCTAAAACCTCCAGCGATTAGGTCTCATTTGCTACTAGCTCATTGTTACAATGAAAAAAAAGAACATGAAAAAGCAAATCTGTGGAGTAACAGATATGTTAAATTAAATGAATCTTATCAAAAAGATAAGGATCAAACAGTGGATATTATTCATGAAAAAGAGACTAATAGACTTCAAAAACAAATAGTAACCCTTAAAACAAAACAAACCAAAGATAAGCAAGCTAAAAACCTAATATTCTGGATTCTTTTAATCACATTAATGATGCTTACCTGTATCGTTTTTATGTACATCAAAAAACAACGATCCAATAAAGCTTTGTTTAATAAATTAATGAAAGAAATTAACAATTTAGAATCTATTAAACAAATCACGGCTAATAAGAAAGAATCGCCCAAAGAAATTATTATTGATGATCAGAAAATCAACGAAATTATTAAAGGCTTAGAAAAACTAGAAGCTCAAGAATACTTTTTAAAGTCTGAATGTAATTTACGATCCATGGCAAAAAAGTTAAAAACCAATGCCACGTATTTATCCAAAATAATAAACATTCACAAAGAAAAAAACTTTACCGATTATATCAATGACCTTAGAATTGAATATGTTCTAAAAAGATTAAAAGATGACAAAAAATTCAGGTCATTTTCTATTCAATCTATTGCTGCAGAAATTGGATATAAAAGTAGCTACTCGCTGGTGAAACATTTTAAAGCAAAAACAGGCATCAATCCGTCCTATTATATTAAGAGTTTGGATAAGCAATATTTAGACTCAGAAATTAGTATATAACTCATGGCTATTTTAAACAATTTAGCCATAAGTAATTATTATAAGCTCTTAAAATAAAATATATTTCTAACGAAATACATTTTTCTTAATTCTTATATACTTAAGAAAAAGGCTTATAAATAACTAAATCATCCTAAGAATGAAAAAAGACGGAACACAAAAAATCAATCTCAAAAAGTTAACAATAGCAAGGATCAACTTAGGTTCTATGAAAAAAATAGAAGGAGGATCCAGTGTTTTAACCAGTGACATTGCAGAAGTAAACGGAGTGATTATCGATTATTGTTATAACGAAAAATAAATATTACTTTTTCAAAATATTTATTACCCTGCTAATGTGCAGGGTTTTTTTATGGCTATTTTGTTTAAAATGGTCATACTTCATTTTTAATACCCCTAATTGCTACATACTTTAGTTTCAGAATCAAAACTATCCACAGTGATTAATTTTGATAAAGGGGGCAGCCGAAAACCTTATCTATAGAGTAGGTAATTAAAACTTATCATCATGTTTAATAACATTTTAGATTTAAAAGGAGCAACTCAATTAAGTAAAAACGAACAACAAACAATCAAAGCTGGTACATACTATGGTGATCAATGTCTTAGCCTTTGTGGTGGTCATTGTTCTTTTGGGCGTTGTTATGAGCAGTTAGACTAAATATTATTTCCCTAAGGTTAATCCTTAGGGACTTTTTTGTTGTATTTCTAATTTAAAACATTAAAAATGATTCATAAAATTTTAAAAGTAAACGGAGTTACGGTACTTAAAAAACAACATCAGAAATTGATTCACGGTGGTGCTTATGGATGTCAAAATGTAGCAAGAAGATGTATAGAGGATAGCGATTGCTGTTCAGGAAGTTGTGGAGTAGAAAGAATTATCAACGGAAACGTAGTTATACTTTCTATATGTTCATTTACCTGAATACCAGGTTCTATTTTTTGAACAACCTATAATGACAAAAAAACAAGATGTCATCAGGATAATAGACAGAAAACTGCAACTGTCTTAAAATGTTTGCTGTCATAATAAAAACAAATAATTTCTAACAAAATGAAAAAAATAATGCAATTAAAAGGAGCTCAAGTTTTAAATAAAAAAGAGCAAAAATCTATTAATGGAGGTAACACAGGTATGCGTTGCTATAGTCATGATGATTGTAGTGTTTTAAATTCGATACCTGGCTTTGAGCATGAAGAATTCTTTTGCTTTTGGGGAATGTGCCAAATAGCATAACAGATTTTTTTTATACGTACTAGGTTAACTTTAAAAAGTCAAAAGATCGAATGATCTCTTGGCTTTTTTTGAATGAGGGAGGGTAATAAAATGTACTAAAGAGATTAATACTCCCACTGTCTTTTCTTATTTAACTCCTCCTCGGCTTCTAATTCTTCCTTCGGAATTACTTTAAGAAAAGAAGGGTGTTGTTCTATGGCATACTCTAATTTACTAACGATATCGTCAATAGAATCATTTTCATAGTCTATATCCAGTGGCTCTTTTACAACCATAGATTGCAATATTCCCCGTTTTTTAATTCGAATACCTTTTTTATCAAAAGATCTTCTAAAACCATCTATTACAATAGGGATTACAATTGGTTTATATTTTCTGATAATATGAGCAGTTCCTTTGCGAATAGGCTTAAAAGGTTTTGTTGTTCCCTGCGGAAATGTAATCACCCACCCATCATCTAATGCTCTTGAAATATTGGTAATATCGCTCATTTTTACCTGGCGATTCACATCTTTTCCTTTCTCTCTCCAGGTACGCTCTACAGTTATAGCTCCTGCATATGCTAGAATTCTTGCTAACAATCCAGCTCTCATCGTCTCTTTTGCAGCAACGTAATATAAATTCATTTTTGGTTGCCACAGATACCCTACATTTTTAATAGAATCTGTACGACCACTTAAACTTGCATTAAAGACATGAAACATTGCTACTACATCAGCAAAATAGGTCTGATGATTAGAAACAAATAACACATTATTATCTGGAAGGTTTTTAAAAATTTCACTTCCTTCAATTTGTAATTCATTAAAACCTCTATAACGACTATGCGTTAACCCACCCATAATACGGATAAGCCATTTTTTAAAAAATAATATATGTCCAAATGGATTTCTTTTAAATAATCCCATATGTAGAAAACCGGTTGTATTAGGAATGCCAAATATACAAAATCATAACGCTATTGACGTCTTTAAAAGCATTTTAAGCTCACTTAACATCATTGCAGTTGCTCCCCAGACAACGTAACCGTTTAGTTCAAAGGAAGGTACCTCTATATTCTTTGCATAAGAAGTCGTTAATTTTTTAAAAACTACATTATCTTCATTAAGAAGTTCTGTTAGCGGAACCTCAATAACTTTTGCAACTTCTTCTTTCTGGCGAACAAAATTGGGTCTTCTTTCAGAAAACCCTAAAAACGGATGTACCCAAAAATTAGAAGGAGGTATATATACTTTTGTAAGGGACTTAAGAATCGTAACCGTATTGGGCTGTACTCCTACTTCTTCATGAGTTTCGCGTAATGCGGTCTCTGTATAGTCTACATCATAAGTCTCTACTTTTCCTCCTGGCAATGCTATCTGTCCCGAATGAACTCCTTCATATTCGGGTCGTAAAATCAGTACAAGATGAGTTATAGCATCCTTTGGGTAAAAAAGCATCATCACTGCAGCATTTCGAGGATTCTTCTCTTCAATTTTAAGATGATTTAATGCTTTCATACGAGCTTCTGGAGCCATAATAAAATGGGAAGATTCTCCCGGTACTGACATTTTTTCTATTTTTGGGATTAAATTTTTAAATGTTTCAAATGTCATTTACCAAATCAATTTTATGCTTTTGCGTATCTATTTTCATATTCTCTAGTTGTGAAGATACACATTCTAAGAAAAATAAACAGGATGTAAAAACAAATACAGATTCAATTTCTGTAAATGATAAAAAGGAAAAAACGAATACTACTACAACACAGGGAAAAAAGAAATTGGATAGCAAAAACAAAGACTCTGAAGAAGAGCCATTTAGACTAACTAATGATAGTCTAGAGGAATTCCTGACTAATTATGGTAAAGAAAATCCAGAGACATTGGTTAATATAAAAACCATATATGGTGATATCCATATCAAATTATATAAAAAAACACCTATACATAGAGCAAATTTTATTTATCTGGTAAAACAGAAATATTTTGATGAAACTTTTTTCTATCGTGTAGCCAAAGGTTTTGTAATCCAGGGAGGTAATAGTGATCGTCAACAAATGGCAAACAAACGTCATGAAATTGGAGACTATACCATTCCGCAGGAGCCCGTAAAAGGTTTGAGGCACACCAGAGGTGCTGTTGCCCTATCCAAACAATGGGTAGATAATCCATCAAATCGCTCCACACCATTCGAATTCTTTATTGTAATTGCTAAAAACGGAGCTTTTCACCTGGATGGAGAACATACGATTTTCGGAAAAGTTGTAAAAGGAATGGATGTGGCTGATAAAATCTCTAATGTTCCTACAGATGGTAGCGAATGGCCAAAAGAAAATATTTTTATAAAAGCTGAAGTGATTAAGTAATACTGGTTATTGTATAAAACAAAGAAAAAAGCGGACCTAAGTCCGCTTATAAAATTTAGCATGGCGCAGCAATAGTTTCACATTGACATGTATTATGTGTTCCCACAGCCCACTTTACGCGTTCTTTATATGGTCCCATAGGGTGAGCTAACCCTCCTTTTACCTGTGCAATGGTCTTCTTGTTTAATTCTAATTTTTTAAAATTCATTTTTTTCATGTTATAAAAGTTTTATGATTTATACCATTATATCAACAAGGAAAAAAATTGTTACCCCAAAAAAGAAACTATTTTTATAAAAACCGAAGAGAAGGAATAAAACAAAGAAGAAAGTTGTTTTGTAGTATTTAGGATTATTTAAAACCTAAAAGATTCTGATCTACACCTATTTTTGGTTATTGAAAAGAAAAAAGCCCTTTGAAAGGGCTTTTTAAAATAAATTTTAAGTACTTCTCTTATGATTATTGCTCGTTGGCATTATCATCTTAGAAAGCAGGTCCACAACCACTATAATCCAGACACTTTACAAACTTTTCATCATTTGTAGGGTGTTGTTCATCGCACGCACCAAATATTACACTACAATCTGTTCTCATTCTTCCACCTGATATATTTTTTAGGCTACCTCTAGTTAGTGATTTAACACCATTAATTTCTAAAATAGATTTTAACATGATTATTGTTTTAAGAATTAATTTGTCTGTATTTTTTTTTAAGTCGCTTACGACTTTACGACTATTTTCGCGAAAATATTTTATAACATCATAAAATGTTATGTCCAATAAAGGTAATGCAACAGTACACTTTATTGAAAGGTGTAGTACTTAACATTTATAAATTTTAAGGTATCAATTTATAAATGTTACCTTCTATTTTTATTGCATCCTTATTGGTAATTCAATGCAAAAAAAATGGTAGCTAGAAAAAGAAACTATTTTTATAAAAGCAGAGGGGATAAAAAAACAGCTAGTGTGTTTTAAGGGTTTTATTTCTGATACCAGCTATTAAAAGATTATAGTTTCTGCGTATAGTAATTGTAATCGGCTATTACTCGATCTACAAACTGTAATGGTTTTTCTTGTGGAGTAACATCCATTAAAGCACTTACTTTTTTAGAAAGTTCCAGAATAATATTATGATCTGCATCTCGCCTGGCTTCTGTATAAATAGTTTTTATTTTACGAATCTCTGCATCACTAAAAACAGTAACCTGAGGATACATGGCTACATAATCCTCGGGAATATCGACTAATATGGTCTGATTAAATCGTACACGTTGCCGCTCACTAATCACAGTAGTACCTGCTGCCATATCTCCAAGGCGTTGTCCTTTGCCGTTTAACAAAATAGAAACAACCGCAACACCTCCAAATGCCAAAGTAATATCTAATAAACGAAGCAGCCATCGTACCAGATAATTCGAAAAAGCTGGTCTTGCACCATCCATACGAGCCACTTTTATTTTCATCGTTGCTTTACCAGGAGTTTTACCATCCCAAAATGTTTCCCATACTATAAAATATAAGAATGGAGGTAAACTTAAAATTAACCAAAAAGCCCACTCGTCTCCATAATCAAGACTTAATGCCCCAATCATAAATATAGCTATGATAAAATAAGCTATGATAATCAAAAGATCAATAAGATACGCTAGAATACGCTCTCCTATCCCAGCAGCATTTTGCTGTATACTAACATTTTGAGCAGTTTCTATTTGAAAATTATCCATTAATTATGTTTCTTTGAGCCTCTTAATCTTCGATACATGCGTGAGGCGGCTTTTGTGAGGCAAAATAAAGATAAATGGTTAAAATTTGAAAGTGTTCTGGTTAATAATACTCAAATAACTCCAGATGAGCTATCTAATTTATATATAGAGATAACTGATCACCTTAGTTATGCTCAGACATTTTACCCTAATAGTCAAACTCTTAACTACTTAAATGGCTTAGCATCCAGTGCCCATCAAAAAATCTATAAAACAAAAAAAGAGAAAAAAAACCGATTGTATTCTTTTTGGGTTAAAGAATTCCCTTTAGAGTTCTATCAATATCAAAAACACTTACTAATCGCATTCCTGATTTCTGCTTTATTTACAGCTATCGGAGCGTACTCTTCTGCGACAGACGGAGCTTTTGTAAGATCAATATTAGGTGATGCATATGTAAATATGACCTTAGAAAATATTGCTAATGCAGATCCCATGGCAGTATATAAACAAATGGGAGAAACCAATATGTTTTTGGGAATTACTTTAAACAATATAAAAGTAGCTCTTAATTGCTTTATTCTAGGAGTAATGTTCGGGATAGGTACCATATATATGCTCATGCAAAATTTTATAATGCTAGGTTCTTTTCAGTATTTCTTCTACGAGAAAGGATTACTTTGGGAAAGTGCTCGCACGATATGGATTCATGGTACTATTGAAATCTCTGTAATTATTATTGCAGGATGTGCAGGCCTGGTTGTAGGAAATTCTATTTTATTTCCAAAAACATATACTCGACTTACTTCTTTTATTAGAGGAATTAAAGCAGGGTTAAAAATTGTGATTAGCACGATTCCATTTTTTATAGTAGCAGGGTTTTTAGAAGGTTTTGTGACCAGACATACAGAAATGCCGGATTGGCTAGCTATTGTAATCATATGTGGGTCGCTAGCTCTAATCTTATTTTATTACGTAATTTACCCAAGACAACTTTACAACAGACAAAAAAATGAATAATAATTACATAGAGTTTAAGAAAAAAAGAGAGTTAGGAGATATCCTAACAGATACTTTTGCTTTTATAAGAGAAAATGGTAAATCATTGATATCTGTTTTATTAAAAACATCAGGTATCGCTTTTGTATTACTTTTACTTGCTTCTGGGTATTATACTTATTCTTCTGCTAATATTTTTGATCCGGTGAGCATTCGAAATGGAGAGATGCTAAATTCGGGAGCGCTTATTATTGCTCTTTTTGCAATGCTAGCAACATTACTCGTATTTTATGCATTACTTTTCGGAACCGTTTTACATTATATTAAAAACTATATAAATAACAAAGGTAGTGTTGACCAGGGAGTTGTAGTACAGGGAGTAAAAAAAGATTTCGGAAATATTATCGGATTAGGAATACTTTCGGGATTGATTACTTTTTTTGGTTTCATGCTTTGTGCAATTCCAGGTATCTATTTATATGTCCCTATGAGTTTGGTTTTTTCAATTCTGGTATTTCGTAACACCAGTATTTCTGATGCTATAAATGATAGTTTCCTACTTGTGAAAAACGAATGGTGGATTACCTTTGCTACACTTTTTGTTATCGCGATAATTATAGGGATTATAAGTATGGTATTTTCTATTCCGGCAGTAATCTATACATTTACAAAAACATTTACTGCAGCTTCAGAAGGGTCTTTGGCCGATCCATCTACTATGGTTGATTGGGTTTTTATAGTCTTAAATACGCTATCATCGGCAGTTCAATATATATTATATATTATCACCGCAATTTCTACTGCATTTATATATTATAATTTGAATGAAAGAAAACACGCTACAGGCGCTTTAGAACAAATTGACTCTTTAGGTAAATCAGAATAAATTGAAAATTCTTTACTACGTCTTATTTTTTGTACCACTCTTCTTATCGGCAAGGGTTCAGGACAGTACTGCTATATCTGCTCCCCAGGAGTTAGTTTATGATCTCGATTCTAAGCAAAAAGCACCACAGTTTGATAACCCGAAAATGGAGGAGTTTAAAACACAAGATGATTTTGATTATACCGAATATCAGGAACCTGATAACTGGTGGACGCAATTTAAAAATTGGGTGACTCAACTCTGGCATCGGTTTATCTCGTGGTTATTCGGCACAGAAGAAGTAACCGGATTCTGGGCTGTAGTTTTTAGATTACTACCCTATCTCTTAGTTATAGGTGTATTATTTCTATTAGGTTGGTTATTTATGAAAGTAAATCCTGCAGATATGCTTCTCGAAAAGCAACTTGCTCCACAGGTAGAGCTTACAGAAGACGAAGATATTATTCAAAATCAGGATATCCAACAGCTCATTAATCAGGCCTTAGAGCATAAAAATTATAGATTAGCAATTCGGTATTATTACTTGTTTGTATTAAAAAAATTATCTGATGTAGAACTCATTCAATGGGAAGCTCAAAAAACAAATACCGATTATATAAAAGAATTAACAGATGATTCGGTACAACATCAATTTAAATCTATCACCAAGTTATATGATTTTATCTGGTATGGAAGCTTTGAGGTTAATGAAAAGTTATATCTGAAAGCTGAAAAAGAGTTTACTTCTATAACCCATCTTATCCAACGTTAATGTGATGACTAAAAGTTCTAAAATATTAATCATCATCATTATAGGAGCCATTGGTTTACTCACCTATATAGAAGCTAGTGAGCCCGAACCTGTAAACTGGTATCCAAGTTATGCCAAAACAGATAAAATTCCCTTGGGTTCTTTTGTTTCCTACAATTTAATAAAAGAGTCTTTTGATACTCAAGAGTTACAGGATATAAACCAACCACCTTATGAATTTCTCAAGGATAATGATAGTGTATCAGGAACATATTTTTTTATTAATGGATCAATAAGTTTTGATAAAAATGAGCTACATACAATATTAAAATGGGTCGAAAGAGGGAATACTTTATTTGTTTCAGCAAAAACTATAGAAAATCGATTATTAGACACTCTTAATATTGAGACAGATAATCTTATATCTATTGATAAAATATCTACTAAACCACTTGTAGAGTTGGTTAATAAAGAGCTTAAAACACAGTCACCTTTTTTATATAATCAAGATATTTACAATCCTTATTTCAATGAATTAGATACTGTAAATGCTACTATCTTAGGGGTTTCACAGTTATATAATGATACATTAAAGATCAAAGATCCAAAAGTAAACTACATACAACAATCTTTTGGCAATGGAAAAATTCTATTACACACCTTTCCCGAAGCTTTTGGGAATTATTTTATGCTAAAAGACAAGAATTATCTATATACTCAAAACCTTTTGGCATATATAAATCCCAATCAAAAAATACTATGGGATAATTATTATAAATCGGGAAAGACATTTTATACCTCTCCCCTTTTCTTACTTTTAAATAATCGCTATCTCAAATGGGCATACTACTTTGTTCTTATTGGAGTAGTCCTTTTTGTAATTTTTGAAGGAAAACGAAAACAACGTAGTATTCCGATTATAGAGCCTTTAAAAAATCAGACTTTATCTTTTACAAAGACCATTAGCGGAATGTATTTTGAAAAAGGAAAACATAAAGAAATAGCAACTAAGCAAAACCTGTTATTTTTGGATTATGTTCGTAACGTGCTTAGAATTCCTACAAATGAACTAAATGAAAAAACAATAGTCGATATTGCAGCCAGAAGCAACAATAGTATAGAGGATACCAAAATAATATTTAAATATTTTGATGAACTCAATAAAAAAGTAAAAATTGAAAAAGAAGATTTATTAAAACTTTATCAATTAATCAACATATTCAAAAGTCGATCTTAAAAAACGATATATCATTTAAACGAAGTATAAATGGAAAACGAAGAAATTAAAAACAATATAAATCCAGAACAATCCCCTGAAACAGAATCTCAAGAGCAAAATCTGAGTTTTGAGAACAGGATTGATCTTAGTGAATTACAACAATCTGTAGAAAAACTAAAGGCAGAATTGGCAAAAGTAATCGTTGGACAGCAGGATTTTATCGAGCTATTAATTGTTTCCTTGTTGTCTAACGGTCATGTTTTAATCGAAGGAGTCCCTGGGATCGCAAAAACGGTGACTGCCAAATTATTCGCAAAAACGTTAAAGACTGGTTTTAACCGAATCCAATTTACTCCTGATCTTATGCCAAGTGATGTATTAGGAACTTCTGTACTTAATATGAAAACAAGTGACTTTGAATTTAAAAAAGGGCCTATTTTTTCTAATATGGTTCTCATCGATGAGATTAATCGTGCTCCTGCCAAAACTCAAGCAGCCTTGTTTGAAGTGATGGAAGAAAAGCAAGTAACTATAGATGGTATTCGATATCCTATGGATCCTCCTTTTATGGTATTGGCAACTCAAAATCCTGTAGAACAAGAAGGGACTTATGCTTTACCAGAAGCACAACTGGATCGATTTTTATTTAAAATCAAAGTAGATTACCCTACTTTTGAAGACGAAGTAAATATCCTAAAGACCCATCATGTTAGAAAAACAACAAAGCCTTTAGAAATGGTTGATCCTGTGATTACTCCGAAACAATTACTAGAATTTAAAGCAAAAACACAAGATGTAATCATTGAAGAAAAAATTCTGGGGTATATTGCCGAGATTGTAACCAAAACCAGAACACATCCTCATTTATATTTAGGAGGTTCTCCACGTGCATCAATTGCTGTTATGAATGCCTCAAAAGCTTTTGCTGCAATTAACGGGAGAGATTTTGTAACACCAGAGGATATAAAAAAATCACTTTTTCCTGTGTTACGCCATCGTTTAATCTTATCACCAGAACGTGAAATGGAAGGAATGACAACAGAAAATGTTATTGAAATGATATTGCAATCTGTAGAAATACCCCGTTAGTTTTGATCCAATTTTTAAAATCACTATATCTAAGTTCCAGAGTGTTTTATATATTCACTCTAATATCAGTATTGTTTTTATTATCATACTGGTTTACTTCAATATACCCTATTGTCTGGTTATTGGTATGGGGATTAATGATTGTTTTTCTGTTTGATATTGTGGCTTTATATAATACTCAAAATGGAGTTCATGCCAATAGAATTTTGCCCGATAAATTTTCGAATAGCGATTTTAATGCTGTTCCGGTAAGAATAAAAAGTAATTACAAGTTCACTACTAATGTAGAGATTATCGATGAGATCCCTGTACAATTTCAAAAACGTGATTTCCTCAAAAAAGGAAGTATCTCTCCTAAGTCTATTTTAGATTTTGAATACTCATTACGCCCTGTAAAACGAGGAGAGTATGTCTTTGGAAACCTATATGTGTACGCCATGACCAGGATAGGTCTTGCAAAACGTCGTTATAGTTTTGATAAAGCTGCAATGGTAAAAGTATATCCTTCTTTTATCCAAATGAAAAAGTATGATTTTTTGGCTATTGATAATAAGTTAACCCAAATAGGACTTAAAAAAATACGCCGTATTGGGCACACTATGGAGTTTGAGCAAATCAAAGAATATGTAACCGGTGATGATGTTCGTACCATTAACTGGAAAGCTTCTGCAAAACATGGTAATTTGATGATCAATCAATTTCAGGATGAGAAATCTCAACCTATATATTCTATAATCGATGCTAGTCGTGTTATGAAAATGCCATTTAAAGGATTGAGTCTTCTGGATTATGCTGTTAACAGTACGCTGGCTTTTTCTAATATTGCCTTAAAAAAACATGATAAGGTAGGGATGTTATCTTTTTCTAATACAGTAAATGATTTTTTGCCGTCTAGCGGAAAGAAAACATACATTAACAATATTTCTGAAACACTTTATAATGTCAAAACCCAGTTTCTTGATTCTGATTATGGATTATTATATACTCATGTTAAACGACAAATAAACCATAGAAGTTTACTCCTGTTATATACTAATTTTGAGCACATATCATCTTTAAAAAGACAACTTCCATATTTACAGGCATTAGCAAAAAAACATGTACTGGTAGTCATCTTCTTTCAGAATACAGAACTTGATCATCTTATCCAACAAAATGCAGAAGACCTACAAACTATTTATGATCAAACTATTGCGCAACAATTTGCATATGATAAAAAAGTAATGGTAAAAGAGCTACAAAAACATGGGATACAAACTGTGTTAACTACCCCAGAAAATCTTACTGTTAATACCATTAACAAATACTTGGAAATTAAAGCCAGGGGGTTATTATAATGTTTCCAATGGTTTCTTGAATATCATCATATCATTGGATTTAGCATGTAAACCCAAAACTCTAGATAATCAACATATTACATACCCTATATTTAAGATTTAGTTTTTGGATACAAATAGGAAAAATATACGAAAAAGAAAGCATCTGTTCTTTTAATGGAAAATAAAAATAATGCAAACCAAAGTTCGCTTTATATAAGACTTTACTAAAAGTTACGTAACAATTCATTACACTTAAAAATTTAAAATTGATTATTCTTTTTCATTACATATTTCACACTTGTGTTAATGAGTTTATCCAATAAATTTTCTTCAAAACATCTTACGTGTAGTATATCACAAAATTCTTCGTAGCCAATTTTGAAAACATAAAAAATCATAATTTTAACTCAAATAAAAAATGCTCCTGATTTCCCAGAAGCATTTTAGATAATTGAAATTACATAATGTAATTATTTAAACTCAATTAATTCTTACCACCACCAGGATGAAGCATTAATATTATCTCCACCCATAGCAGCAGAGGCTTGCTCGTAGTTACTCGCATTTACAGATTGTTCTAAACTTGGGTACCTCAATCGTATAGGAACCATATCATTATTAAGATTGCCTGATCCCGCCTTGATAAAAGATGGTTTACCTGTTCTTTTCCAATCAAACCAAGGTTCTACTCCGGTATGATAAAGTGCTAACCATTTTTGTTCATATAATCTATCTGTACTATTATCATATGGCACTGCTGTTGTAAGAAAGTCAACAGGTATGGTTACTCCCCATTGATCAAAAGAGGACTGTACAGCTATATCATAATAACCTTTTGCTGTACCAGCAGAAATCATAGTCTTTTCTTTGGCTTCTGCTAAAATAAAATTCAACTCACTATACGTCATAAATATTCCTTGGATTCTCTCTGCTTCTTCAAAGAACTCTACTGCTTTTCTACTAAAATCTGCAGGACGCCCTATTTCTCCCAGTGGTTGTCCTGGTATTATTCCTAGTGTTCGATCGTCGGTTCCTTCCTTAGGGTTTATCCATAAGTTTAAACGAGGGTCATTATTAGTGTCTAACAATCCTAAAAAATGAGCTGTTGGTATACGTAAAAAGTATTCATAATCTCTTCCTCCTCCTGCTTGAGATACGTTAGATACATCAGGAACAACTCCGCTATATTTATATATAGCATTATCATCATTTGAAGTAAATACAGGATATGTATCTGGATTATTTATAATACTATTCATATCTGAGCTTACATTTTGTACTCCGGATATTCTCATTAACAAACGTAAACGTAACGAATTTGCAAACTTTTTCCATTTACCTAAATCCCCATTGTATACAATATCTCCTTTAATAGTTTCTGAAACATCAGCAATAGTATTTGCTTCTTCTAACTTTGAGAATATAGCTGCATAAATATCTTCTTGTTTATCATAAACAGGAGTAGTGATTCCTTCAATTGTTCTATTAGCTTCTGTCATAGGTGCGTCGCCATATGCATCTGTGATAACACTGTAAATATATGCTTCTAGAATTAAAGCAATAGCTTTATAATTTTCATTATTATTCTCTTCTGCAATTACTTTTAAATCACTAATATCCTGCAATATCCTATACATTGGGGACCAGAATCTATCATCTGCCTGCCAACGATATATATCGATATCATTAAATTCATAATTCCCTGTATATTGCCCTATAACATCTCCAAAACCGTAAGTTTGATTCACTGTAATATTTGACAAATCAAACAAAACTGTAGGTAGCAATAAGTTTTCGCTTGCTGTTACTGGATCATTTGGATTGGTATTCAACTCTTCGAACTGATCTGTACAAGCTCCTAGAATAATCAGAGTTAATAAATAAACTATTTTTTTCATGATTATGTTACTTTTTATAATTTCATATTAAGTTTAAAACCGTACGTTCTTGCAGAGGGTAGTTGAGTTACTTCAAATCCTGGCAATAAAGACCCTCCGTTTAACGCCTGAGCTTCAGGATCTATATTGGGAACATCTGTCCACAGTACTAAATTGGATCCAACCAGGCTTATAGAAAACTGTTGTAAACCAAGTGGTTTAACAACTTTTTCAGGGAAAGTATACCCCAGGCTTAACTGACGTAGCTTTATGTAGGAGGCATCAAAAATATTTGCTTCGGCATTACTTCTTGGCACTCCGTATGCCCATGCTTCTGCAGTTACTTCCTGAGTATTTGGGACAAAACCTCCTGCCCCATCACTTACTACTCCTTCTCCAACAACTCCATCTCTCCATCCAGCTGTTAGTGCTAGAATTCCACTTTCTCTTCCAATTGCATTGGTATAAGAATAAATTTCTCCTCCTTGTCTGATATCAAATAACACAGATAAATTTATTCCCTTATATCTTAGATTTGTTGATAATCCTAACATCCAATCAGGATTGTAGTTTCCCACTTTTTTTCTATCTCCTGTGAGTGGTAAACCATTTTCAAATATAATTTCTCCAACATCATTTCTAACATAGGCCTGGCCATAAATATCTCCCATTTGTTCTCCTGGTCTAGCCTCTACTGTAACTCCATCTGGTCCTTGAGCGATAATAAATGTATCCAGGTCTCCTGATAAGGATTTTACTTCGCTTTCATTTTTTGAAAAATTAGCATTTATGCTCCATTCAAAATTCTCGGTTCTAATAGGCACCATACCTAAGGCTAGTTCTATTCCCGAATTTTGAATCTCTCCTGCATTTGTTACCAAAGAATTGAATCCATTACTCCCAGATACTCCAACATTAAGAATTTGATCTCTGGATATTGATGTATAATAAGTTGCATCTAAAGAAAGTCGTTTTTTGAATAAAAAGGTTTCTAATCCAAATTCTGTAGATGTAGTTCTTTCTGGTTTCAAATTAGCATTTGGTAATTGAGTCGGGTTGGTCAATGTACCAGGTAGTGTGGCAAAATTAAATGTTTTTGAAAGTCTATAAGGATCGGTATCTTTACCTACTTCTGCTATATTAAATCTAAGTTTTAAGAAATCTATTGCTTCTGGCATAGAAAACAACGCAGAAGGAATAAAAGACAAGGAAGCTGCAGGATAGAAATACGAATCATTTCCTGCTGGTAGTGTAGAAGACCAGTCATTTCTCGCAGATATATCTAAATATAAAAAGTCCTTATATCCTATATTTGTAAATGCATATACGCTATTAATCCTTTTCTTAAAGATATCTCTTCTCAATTCTGGGGTTACATCAATATTCTGTGAATTGTAAATTCCAGGAATCGTTAATCCATTACCTAATAAGAAACTTTCGGTAATTTTTTGATCAAATCTATTGCTTCCTATTGACGTTTTGGTTTCAAAATTGCCAAATTCTTTTTCATATGAAAGCAAGAAGTCTGCATTGATTTCAGAAAAATTAATTCTTTGCTCTCTATATAATCCATTTGGAGCTCTTTGTGCACCAATAGATCTACGTGACCATCTAAAATCATTTGATTCGTCTGCCCCTATTCGAGCTAATAGGCTTAGGTTTTCTGTAAAGTGATACGTTGTATTTACATTTCCAATAAACCTTTTCTTATTGAATGTATTAATATTCTCATTTACAATAAACCAGGGATTATCTCCCCATGTAAATAATTTACGTTGTTCTTCATTTTCTACATTCCAATAGTTTTTTAAATCATCTAAATCAACATTTATATAGTTCCAAAGTAAAGTATACATTATACCTTGCGAGCCATATCCTGCTACCGGAAGGTTATCAGAACTCCTATCTATATAATTAGCTAATCCTTGAATTTTCCATTTATCATTGATACTATAACTAGCGTTTAATCTAAAACTGTTTCCTTTTAGGTTTGTGTTAGGAATTATTCCTTCATTATAATTATTCCCATAGCTAAATAAAAAATTCCCTTTCTCATTAGCTCCAGAAATAGAAACTGTATTATTTAAATTTACACCTGTTTCAAAAAAGTCATTTAAATCATATCGATTGATAAATGGTCTATCGATTGATTCTCCTAAAGATAATTCATGGGAAACAATAGATCCATCAAGTCTTGGTCCATAATTAGTACCAAAATTTGAGGCATATGCTCCGGCCCATCCACCACCATATTCGGTCTGTAAATCTGGTAATCTTAATGCAGAACTAAACATAGTAGAAGACGAGATTTCAACTCCTAAACCATGCCCTACTTTTCCTTTTTTTGTAGTAATTACAATTACACCATTTGCTGCTCTGGATCCATATAATGCAGATGCCGCAGCACCTTTAAGCACCGTTACAGATTCAAAATCATCAGAATTAAGTTCTGAAAGGCCATTACCATAATCCGTTGGAAGATCTACTTGATCAGTAGAATTTCCTCCAACTCCAAAAACACGATTGTTTACAGGTATACCATCCAAAATAAACAAAGGTTCGTTACTATTAAGGTTTAAGGAATTCTCTCCTCTTATCACCACTCTTGCAGAACTTCCTAAACCATTACTTGCTCCTGTTACCTGTAAACCGGGAACTTTACCAGAAAGAGTATTGATAACATTAGTCGCTTTAACTCTATTAATATCTTCAGATTTTAGTTCGCTAACTGCATATCCTAAAGCCTTTTTTTCTTTTCGTATCCCTAAAGAAGTTACTACTACTTCTTCTAATAGATCAGCCCCCTCTTGTAATGAAATATTGATAACCGTTTGGTTCTTTATCATTATCGTTTGAGTCTCATATCCCAAAACAGAAAATTCTATAATTTCTCCTTCATTAACTTCTAAAGCATAATTTCCATCAAAATCTGTTGCAGTACCTCTTGTTGTATTTTGTATTATTACATTTACTCCTGGAACAGGTGTCCCAGCAGGATCTACTACAACACCCGTAATTTGTTTTTGAGCAAAAAGGGAAGTAGAAAAAATGAGAAATAAAATAATCAGGTTCTTGTTCATTTTCACAAGTTTTTAGTGTTATTTAATAATTGATTTAGATTGCCTATTTGAGTGTAACTTTTACCCAAGTATTAATAGTTTGATTTTTAGTTTTCAAAACAGTTTTCATATACTTTGTACTAGTGGGAGGTTTTATTTTGGTAGTAAACTCTCTTTTTTGAATATCGACTTCTCCCAAAAGAGCAAAATTATCTTTCTCTCCTTTTTTATAATTATCGGTATAGCTTATATATACTTTTCCTGTTTCATTTTCCTTATGCTCTGTTAACCACTGCAGATGTAGAAATTCATTATTTACACATACTCCTTGCAACTTAGATACATCTACTTTTTTCATTAGAGAAATTCCATCTAATTCTAATGCTGTTTCTTCTGGTACAGTAATATCCAGATAATCACAAATAGTAGGGAATATGTCTACGATAGCTACTTTGTTGTTTTTAAAGTAATTATTATCAATAGGCTTACTTAATGCTATCCAAGTACTTCGTTCTCTATAAGATTGTTGACCATGATGTTTCCCATCACTAGGCATTCTTCCGTGATCTGTTGTCACTATTATGAGCCAATCTTCTCCTGTTTTTTGTTCTCTTAATTTGACAGCATCCCAAATAAGACCGAGTAGTGAATCTTCAAAAGACACTACATTAAAATACGTAGGGCTTTCTCCAAAAATATGCCCCATATCATCACTATGCTCTAGATATATCCAGGATAAATCTGGTCCTGTTTCAAATATGTGATTGGCTGCTTCCCTAGCCACTTCTGCATCTATTCGTTTTAGGTATTTTTTTAATTTATCATGCGGAAACTTTTCTTCATTTAACTCTAAGCCATCAAAAGAATAATCCATTTTTATGGCACTCGTTTCCTTTAATCCTTCTCCTACAAGCTTGGTTCTGTTATCCAACCATGATGAATAAATAGCAATTTTCTTATCTGGATAAGTATCTTTAAATACTCTAAATATCGAAGGGTAATTATAGTTAGGCTTTAGGATAGAATTTCCATAAACATTATGCTTGTTAACCCAAGTACCCGTAAGTAAACTATTATAGCCAACCGCAGATATAGTTGGTGTTTCAGTGTATTTTCCTTTTTCTCCTCCAACATATGCTTCAGAAAAAGCACCTTCTTTGGACATCGTATCTATAAAGGGAGTATTAGATTTATAAAATAAATCTGTTGAAATACCATCAACAATTATGAATACTACTTTTTTAGCACCTTCGGTAGTAGTATTTTTAGAAGTTTTATCCTGACCATTAACAGAACATCCAATTAGTATTATCACTATGTATAAAAAAAATCTCATAAGAATTATTAGTTAGTTAAAACAAGATTAATCATCTGGAAAAAAGATTAAACTATTACTGTTTTCCCATTGCAAATCTACATCGAAGTAAAAATAGATTGAACAACCAGTCAATTAAAAAAAGTTTACTGTATGGTTAAACTAATGTTATAGATTTTCTATTTAAGTTAACTAAATTGTTTTAGTAGTTTCAGTCGATCAGCATTTGCACGCAAGGAAAAACACCTTGTTATCAACACATTACCAGGTGTTTCAACATAGAAATTAGTACAAGTTTCAGAGGTATATAGAAGTAGTATTTTGCTAGATTAGTCATATGGGTCTTTTGATTTGTAAAACAAAAGAAGATTTAATAAATCGATTTTAAAACTATATTTTTGACAAAAATCAACAGTTAATGGGTAGAAAAAACTTAAGTGAAACACGGCAAAAAGAAATCATAATTGCTTTCTATACAGTAGCCAAAAAAATCGGTTTAGAAAATACTTCTGTAGCAAAAGTTGCCGAAGAAATGGGAATTAGCAAAGGCTTAGTAATGCATTATTTTGAAACAAAAGAGAGTCTTCTAGTTGCATTAAAAGATTATATTCTCGAAAAATACTTAAGTTTTATTGATTCAGAAAAACTTAAATCCATAGATAGTAAGGAAAAACTAGAAGAGTTTATTATACTTTTATTTTCAAGAAAATGGAATGATTATGTAGACGATGGGGTTTTTTATAGTTTTTATGCACAAGTATATCGAAATAAAGATTTTAATAAAAGTTTTAAGTCTTTTTTGGAAACATTACACGATGTCTTAAAAGACAGGTTGTTGGATGCAAGAAACAACGGAATTATAGTGAATACTAATATAAGTGAGCTTACCGAAATTATTTTTGCCCTTATCGATGGAGCTTACTACTATCTGGGAACTTTTACAAACAACAGAAAAGAATATGAAAAACAAGTAGCCATATACATGAATCATGTAAAACAATTAATTCAATATAAAACAAGTTAGGTATTTATACTTATTAATTGATAAACTTTCTTTTCAAAACAATTCTAATTATCGATATTAAGCCAATTAATCCCCAAACTACATTTACCACAATTGTGGGATAATCACCTACAGGTAAAGCATTAACAATCAAACATAAAGCTCCAAAAGTGTTCATACCATGAAATAGTTCTTTATTCGATTTTAGAATTTCTAAACTTAACAATAAATAAGCAAGCACATAAACTATAGCGCCCAGCCAACCAATAATTTGAGTTATGGTCATTCTTCTACAATTTTACATCAAATAAACTTCTATTTTCAATAAACCTATATACTCATATAGCATTATTTACCTTTTCATAACATTACATCTATACTTCGAATCTTAACACATAGCATAATCGGACTTGCAATTGAATAAAAATTAGACATCATAATTAATTAGATTTATTGAACTTTTTCTTTTGCTAGCAAATTTCGCATCCAATGTGCTTCACAAAGTTGCTTATTATCAAAAAATCGATGTTATCAAATTGCTTACTGAAGAAGGTATTAATATAAAGGCAATGAATAGTAATGGATCGAGGACATTAATAAAAGAGCTCTTGAAAATTAAATAAGAAATTTATTTTCATTCCCAAATAGAATATATTTGAATCATATACTCTCAAAATATGCATTAAAAATTTCGAGAGTAATACTAAAAATAGGTACTCTAAATCAATACAAAAAAAGCTTCTTTAATTAGAATTTGTTTACTACCTATGCAACTATAAAATCATTATTTTCTGTTTTCTATTTTTATAGAATATTCATACCACTAAGAGATATACATTCTTTGTGGCAATCTTGGAAAAAAAACTATATTTACCATGTAAGCAACACTATTTTACTTATTAAATCATACATACTAAAAATGATAATTTTTTGTTTTAGAGATTATGAAGAAAATAAATTTTTGATCAAAAAATTAAGTTAGTTAAATAGTATAACTTCAAAAATTTAAAAGAAACTTATTAGAATTAACTCATCTAAAAAACACAAACATGACAATTAAAAAATCAATGATTATAGCTGTTTTAGCTATAGCAACTTTAGGAGCTTGTACAGAGAAAAAAGAAAAAAAAGAAGAAAACACAGATCCTGCTAAAGTAGAAGCTACTCAAGAATCAACAATAGAGGTTGATGAAGCTGAAAAAGCAAGATTAGATAGTATCCAACAAGTAAAAGAACACGGACACGCACATTAATCTATATTGCAAAAATGTTAAAAAACACCAAAACATTCTTTATATTTCTCGCCTTTGTGCTGGTTTCAATAACAGCAAACGCTACGCATGGTGTTGATGATGAAACACAGTCTTTTTTATTGGGAAATAAAGGAATTGCTTTTGGACCGTTTCTATACATCGGTGCAAAACATATGATAACAGGATATGACCATCTACTTTTTCTGGTAGGGGTCATTTTCTTTTTATACAGAACAAAAGAAATATTATTGTATGTAAGTTTTTTTACAATCGGTCATAGTTTTACCCTATTACTTGGTGTAATGGCAGATATTAATGTAAATGCATTTTTAATAGATGCCATTATCGCATTATCGATTGTATATAAAGGATTTGATAACCTAGGAGGATTTAAGCATTTTTTTAAGAAACAACCCAATACCAAAATAGCGGTATTAATTTTTGGATTGTTTCATGGTTTTGGATTAGCAACCAAATTACAAGAATTTAATTTTGATAAAGAAGGCCTTTTTGTAAATCTAATCGGTTTTAATATAGGTGTAGAAATAGGACAGTTTTTAGCCTTAGGATTAGTTCTTATACTTTTAGGGGTTTGGAGAAGGTATAACAGTTACGTTAAATTCTCTAATCTTACCAATATAATTCTTATGGCTGCAGGCTTTTTGTTGTTTGGATTTCAAATGACAGGATATTTCATGACGTAACTCTAAATTATGACAACAAGCAATACCCACATAATGAATAAAAAACAACTTATAAAATCAATTTTTATAGCCTTATTTATTGGTTTTGTTGTGCTTATAACTGCAGTTTTGCCTGCAGAATACAATATAGACCCACTAGGTACAGGAAAGCTTTTTGGTTTTAGCAGATTATATGTAAATGATACTGAAAAAATAAAAACAGTCGATACAGAACCAGTATCTCAATTAAATTTCGAGAAACTTAAATTAGAAAAATTAGGTTCTCCGGTAAGTGTACCTAAACCCAAAGAAGCAAACAATCCACCACCATCAGAACAATTTACAGAGCAAAATGATACTATTAATGTGACTGTCCCTGCTGGAAAAGGTATAGAATACAAGTTTAAAGCATTAAAATATGGGAGTATAAAGTATGAGTGGAGTACTGCTAATGATGCTATTGTTTATATTGATTTTCATGGAGAAGTACGACAAGAAAACCCTCCCGAAAATGTATTTTATGAGAGTTATACTTTGGCATATTCTAACAATATGGCCGGAACATTTACAGCCCCTTTTGAAGGTAAACACGGTTGGTATTTTAGAAATAACAACAAAGAAGATATTGTCGTAACGATAAGATTAAAAGGACAATACAAACTATTTGATAAGTAAAACCCATATATAAAACTTCGGATTCCAGACTACCTACCATCTTTAACTCATAGGATATATAATTTTCTTGCCTTCTATAATATAAGGAAAGTACTCCTTAGCTTTATGTCAACGTACAAAAAAAACCTGTATTAAAATATTTCAATTTTTAATTACCAATCATTATTTAATATAAAAACACAGAACTAAAAAATTAAATAGTTTCACTGAAAACGGGGTAGTTAAATTGATTGATCGTATTTAGTTTTGATTAAATTATAAACAATGAGTGGTTCATTTTTTTATTGAATTGAAAATATTTGACTCCATAACATTACGATGGAATAGGAATGATAATATATAGAAAATTGAAAAAAGTTTGGATCATTTCAATAAATACAAATCATGAAAAAAATCTTTTTAAAGACCTTCATAGCTCTTATGATGCTTATAGGTCTAAACAGTTGTGAAACCAATGATGTAAACGATCCAATTGAAATCTCAACAATAACAAGTGATAATATAGAAAAAGCAGGCAGTCAGGGGTGTGATATCTCCTTAACTGCGTATCAAGGTCCTGGTATTTATTGGAGTAATGCCGAGCATGCATATCCTCCTGTAGGGGGCATTCTGACTTATAAAACCGAATGTCAAAATTTGATTGGATGGACAATAGACTCTAGTTTTGAAATTATAGGAAGTGACACTCAACAAGAAGTAAAAATTAAAAGAATTAAGAAAGATGCAGCTACTTTAATTCTCATTACCAAAAATAACAATGGCGGATTTACGTATTATAAAATTGAACTCCCAGAATACAAACTGCCTCCACTATCAACATTTCTTTGTCCACATGATAACGTACATACTCAAATAGCTCGTATTGGCGTTCGCTACGAATTACATTTGAAAGCAATTAATTATGATCCAAAATTTACCTACAAATGGCAGCTCGCAAATGGGTGGACAATTGGTAATGGAGAATACCTTGATTTCAACTATGGGGGAAGAAAACCAGTATCTATTACTCTAACAATATCTAAAGAAGGTTGCCCAACAAAAAAAATAACCAAAACATATGTCGTAG
This sequence comes from Aquimarina sp. Aq78, assembly GCF_900299525.1. Classification (GTDB taxonomy): domain Bacteria; phylum Bacteroidota; class Bacteroidia; order Flavobacteriales; family Flavobacteriaceae; genus Aquimarina. Next base: position 316,436 of record NZ_OMKA01000003.1, read on the forward strand.
ATCCAGGTGGTATATAGAGTTTGCCTATTATATTGTGATTCTACATTGATATCCTAAGGTTTGGAGATAGTTACGTCCTTTGGCATTTCTATAATGCCAAAGGCTTTTTGTTTATAATTTTAAGTTTAATCTTTTTAATTAATCTCTAATAACAAGGTATCGGTTAAAATACATTTCATCCTACAAAAATGACAACTGGGGAGTTTCTTATTGTTCTCAAATAAAGATTTATAGACTTTTGATTCATCAAAAAACAAATAACTATAAAACTTTATCTTATGAAAACTCTAGCTTTACTAGCCGCGCTTTTAGTTTCTAACTTTCTTCTTCAAGCTCAAGAAAAAACTAAAGGAGTAACCATTACAGTAACCGTTCCCAATATAACAAGTTCTGAAGGAGAAGTTATTTTTGGGCTTTATAACGAAAATACTTTTATGAAAGCTGCCCCAATCAAAGGCGAAAAAAGTACAATTGTAGATGGTGTAGCAAAAATTACTTTTTCTAATGTTCCCGAAGGAGTATTCGCTATTAGTTGTTTTCATGATGTGAATGGAAATAATCGAATGGATTTTGAACCTAGCGGAATGCCAAAAGAAGATTATGGTGTATCTAATAACAATATGAGTTACGGTCCTCCATTATGGGATGAAGCCAAATTCGAAGTAAACTCAGAAAATCTGGAACTAGAAATCAGAATGTAATTTATAACCCCATATTCATCAATCAAAACCTGACTAACAGGTATATCTAAAAAGGAATAGCATTTCATCTGTGCTATTCCTTTTTTTATTTCAAACACAATAGATAAAATAAATTTTTAATAATTATTTAATAAATAATATCAATAGCTTTTATATTTTTGTTCCCCAAAACGCAAACCATGACCATAACACAATTAAGATATGTTTTAGCAGTAGCCGAACACAAAAATTTTACGAAGGCTGCAGAAAAAACTTTTGTGACTCAACCTACGCTAAGCATGCAAATTCAAAAGCTTGAGGAAGAGCTAGATATCCTCATCTTTGATCGTAGTAAAAAACCTATTGAACTTACAGAAGTTGGTAACAAACTTGTTCAACAGGCAAAAAATATTGTAAATGAAAGTGAACGAATTCAAGATATTGTAGATCAACAAAAAGGGTTTATAGGTGGTGAATTTAAATTAGGTGTGATTCCTACGATAATGCCTACTCTTTTACCTATGTTTTTAAACAATTTTATAAAAAAATATCCAAAGGTAAAATTAAAAATAGAGGAGTTAAACACAGAAGCTATAATTGAACGTCTTCTCGATGGTCATCTTGATGCTGCTATTGCAGCAACTCCTTTAGAAAACGAAAACATTAAAGAACGTGTTTTATACTATGAACCTTTTGTAGGTTATATTCCTTCTACTCATAGATTGAATCAAAAGAAAAAAATTGATATTACTGATCTTGATATTGATGATATGCTTCTGCTAGAGGATGGTCATTGTTTTAGAGATGGGATTATTAACCTGTGTAAGACCAAGAAAAGTTATGAGGAGGATCATTTTCAGTTAGAAAGTGGAAGTTTTGAGACACTTGTAAAGTTGGCAAATGAAGGTTTGGGAATGACACTTCTACCCTATTTACATACTTTAGATATAAAGAATGACGAAAAAAGTAATCTTCACTACTTTAATGAGCCTTCTCCCGCACGAGAAGTGAGTTTAATTTTTAATAAAAGTGAATTAAAAATGCAAATTATTGATGCTTTGCATTCTACCATTGCTGGAGTTGTAAAAGGAGCTATTACTTTTCAAAATGTAAAAATCATTAGCCCTATGGCAAAAGTAAAAAGCGACTAGAAAGTCGCTTTTTTTTTATGATTTTAAATAGATTAAACAAGATTGTAATTCTGGTTGTTTCATCGTTAATGATTGAATCCAGATTTTTAATTCTTCAATCTCGTGAGGAAGCAGTCTGTTTAGTGCTTTTAAAACTTCCTTAGTAAAAAGATTAACATCAAAACTTACTTTTTTAAGCACAGTTTTTGTGTAATCAAACATTGCTCTAGCCATAAATTAATAGGGGTTTAAAAAATGTTAGGTTTAAACAAGTAATTGTAGGAATAATCTTATAGTTTTTAAAGTTGTTCTAGCTAATATATGTAAATAAAACCAAAAAAATAGTCTTTTGGCGCTTATTTAACACTGTTAAAAACTGTTATCGCCATCCAAAATATCTCCCAAACCACCTAGAATACTACCTTCACCTTTACTTTTTCCTCCTCCTCTGGGGGCCAATGCCAATACTCTATTTGCAAGTCTGCTAAACGGCAAAGATTGTATATACACAACTCCTGGACCTGTTAATGTTGCAAAAAACAATCCTTCTCCTCCAAAAATAGTATTCTTAATCCCTCCTACAAATTCTATATCATATTGTATTCCTTTAGAAAATCCAATAATACATCCTGTATCTACTTTTAGTTTTTCACCAGGTTGCAGTTCTTTTCGGGATGTAGTTCCACCTGCATGAACAAAGGCCATACCATCACCCTCTAATTTCTGCATAATAAAGCCTTCACCACCAAATAGCCCTCTTCCTAATTTTCTAGAAAATTCTATTCCAATAGAAACTCCTTTGGCCGCACATAAAAATGCATCTTTTTGGCAAATAAATTTCTCCCCATAATTAGTTAAATCTATAGGAATAATCTTTCCTGGATATGGAGATGCAAAACTTACTTTCTTTTTCCCTCCTACCTGATTATAAAAAGCTGTCATAAATAAGCTTTCTCCTGTTAACAATCGTTTACCAGCTCCAAATATTTTACCCAGAACTCCAGTATCTTTAGCAGAACCATCACCAAAAATCGTATCCATCTTTATTCCATCTTCCATCATCATAAAACTTCCTGCTTCTGCAATCACTCCTTCTTGTGGATCTAGCTCTATCTCTACATATTGCATTTCTTCGCCAATAATTTCGTAGTCGATTTCGTGTGCTGTCATATTTTTAATGTTTATAGTATATTGATTAATGAATAGTTTCTTTATAAGTAAACGAATTTCATAAAGTGTTACAGTCTATCCTTTTTTTTCGCTATACTATTTTACTTTTCATTTTTCACTTTAACTGTCCATTCAAAATTAAATGTAGAAACTTCAATACCATCTTGATTAGTTCCTATTGATTTCATCCATACCGTTTGTCCTTCACCGGTTTCGATAGTTTTTCTAATGGCATCAGCTACCAAATCTCCTTCGGTACACACAAAAGTAATTCTACCAACAGCCTTTTTGGTATATGTTGCATTATTGCTTGCCACCAGCATTGATATCTTTTTTCCACTATCTCTTATATATCCTGTTACCAAGGCCCCGGTAGTTAATTCTGCCGCCATTCCCTGCACTGCCCAAAACATAGATTTAAAAGGATTTTGGTTTATCCATCGATGTTTTACACTAACGGTACAGCTTGTTCTATCTATATTTTTAACCCTTACACCACATAGCCAGGCAGAGGGTAACTTAAATAGTAAGAATGCATTAAGTTTTCTAGGAGTAATATCCATGAGTTTTATTTTTAGTTCTCACAATATAGGCAAAAGAAATAGTCAAGAAAAGGGTTCTAAATCTTAAATTTATGTTAAAATATGGTACTATGTTTTGCATAATACCTTTTTTTAACCATATATTTGCATAAGAAACTATTATATACTTTTACAATGTCAATCAAAAATCACAAAAATATCGCAACGTTTATGCATCTGGGAGTATTTTCTAAATACTTTATTCCTTTTGGGAATTACATAGTTCCAATATTATTATGGTCTACCAATAAGGATAAGTCAGATTTTATAGATGATCATGGTAAGGAAGCAATCAATTTTCAATTAAGTATTCTATTATATACTGTAATACTAGGAATATTTTCTTTTCCATTTTTCATTTTTCATGTCTTTGGAGATGCTACAATTACTGATTTGTTTCATTTTAATGATATATCAATCAACTTTTCTGATGCAGGAGGATTTAGAACTCTTATAGGAGCTTCCTTTATTGGAATTATAGCATTAATTGGATTTTTTCTGGAAATTATTTTTGTCATCACTGCCGCTTTAAAAGCGAATAAAGGCGAAAGTTACAGATATCCATTATCTATACGATTTATAAAATAATATAATGAAACAAACAATTAACATAAAATATATTTTGATAACCGCTCTTGCTGTTCTGTTGTCCTTCTTTTTTCATGAATTGGCACATTTACTTACAGGAAAGTTATTAGGATATCCAATGAAGATGACACTTAATTCGGCTTTCTTGGTAAATGGAGAATATGAATCTGCATGGCATGATCATTTTATAAGTGCTGCAGGACCAATTTTCACTATACTAACAGCATTTGTGTTTTTTTATGTGATTAGAAAAACAAAAAACACATACTGGTATCCATTCTTGTTTTTTGCTTTTGCATTTAGATTAATGGCTATGATTGTATCTATCTTTAATCCTAATGATGAAGCCAGAATAAGCCAGTGGCTTGGACTCGGACAATGGATACTACCGTTAATTGTATGTTTTACTTTATTTTTTCTTGTCATAAAAACGTCAAAAGAACAAGGATATAGTTTAAAATTTAACCTAATCAATTATCTTTTAACCTCTGTTTTAATTGCCGGTGTAGTACTTTCTGATCAATATTTTTTAAAATAATCATCAATCATCAAACACCAACATCAATCAAAAAATGAACAGTTTAACTTTTAAAAATTAGTTTTATGAAGATCGAAAACACAAAAGCGCAAATGCGCAAAGGTGTTCTGGAATATTGCATACTTTCTATCCTTAAGGACGATGATGCCTATGTAGCTGAAATTTTAGAAACCCTTAAAGACGCAAAGATGCTTGTGGTAGAAGGCACGATATATCCCCTATTAACTAGACTCAAAAACGCTGGATTGCTGAGTTATCGCTGGGAAGAATCTACATCAGGGCCACCACGAAAATATTACGGACTCACAGAAACAGGAAAATTGTTTCTTAACGAATTAAATACCACTTGGGACGAATTACGGAATGCTGTAAATCTGGTAACCAAACAAAAAAAGAAGTAAAATGAATAAGACAGTTAATATAAATTTAGCAGGCATATTTTTTCATATAGACGAAAACGCTTACTTAAAACTGCAACGCTATCTCAGCGCTATAAAACGCTCATTTACCGATTCACAAGGGAGAGATGAGATTATATCTGATATAGAAGCCAGAATAGCAGAATTGTTCAGTGAAAAAATAAAGGATGAACGACAGGTTATCGGAAACAAAGAAGTAGAAGAAGTAATTGCCGTAATGGGGCAACCAGAAGATTATAGATTAGATGAAGAAATCTTCGAGGATGAACCAAACACAACATATCAAAAAACGAAAGCATCAAGACAGTTATTTAGAGATACTACAAGTTCTTATGTTGGAGGAGTAAGCTCTGGATTAAGTCACTATCTGGGGATTGAACCAATTTGGATTAGATTAGCCTGGGTATTGTTTACTATTTTTTCTAGTGGTGCATTTATTCTAATCTATATCGCATTTTGGATTTTTGTACCAGAAGCAAAAACAACAGCTGATTTTTTGGCTATGAAAGGTGAAGCTGTTAATATCAGTAACATCGAAAAGAAAATTAAAGAAGGATTTGATGGTGTAGCAGATACGGTAAAAAATGTAGATTATCAAAAATATAGTAGCAAGGTAAAAAGCAGTTCTACTACTTTTTTTGAAGCTTTAGGTGATGTATTACTATTCTTTTTAAAGATTTTTGTAAAATTTATCGGTGTGATTCTTATTATAGTAGCCGGCGTTACTCTTATTAGTTTATTTGTTGGTCTGTTTACCATAGGAACATTTGGATTTATGGATGTTCCCTGGGTAGAATATATTGAAGTAGGCAGTCACCCCGAAGTTCCATTATGGTTAGTATCATTAGTAACATTTTTTGCTGTAGGAATACCTTTTTTCTTTTTATTTATTCTTGGTTTAAAAATTCTGATAAAAAACCTAAAATCTATCGGAACACCAGCCAAGTTAGGTTTATTAGCCATATGGATATTTTCTCTTATCGGGTTAGGAATTCTTGGAGTTAGACAAGCTACACTAGAAGCTTATGACGCAGATGTAATCATGGAGCAAAAAGTACTTCCTATCACAAGTAATGATACCTTAACCATAAAAATGGAAGGAAATAACAGGTATGTCAAACATTTATACCATAGAAATGATTATAAAATCAAAAGAGATGATCAAGGTAATCGAGTAATTGTTATCCGGGATATAGAAATATACTTAAAAGCTTCAAAAAGAGATTCGACAGTACGAATTACTATAGAAAAAAATGCAGAAGGAAGATCGTATGAAGAAGCTTCAAAAAGAGCCAAAGAACTTAAATATGGATATGAAGTTAATGGTAACACCCTCTTATTAGATGGATACGCAATTACCGACTATGCTAGCAAATACAGAGATCAGGAAATAAAAGTAATCTTAACATTACCAGAAGGAATTACAGTATTTGCTAATGACAACACATCAGAATTTAATAACTCATGGAAATACGATGATTATATTTCTATTGATGGTAAAGAAGGAGAATACATCAAATTAGTCGACGGAAAATTCGAATGTAAAGAATGTCCAGAAGATAAGAACGATTGGGAATATAACGAATGGGATGAAGATGATGATAGCGTAAACATAAATATAAACTCTGAAGACAATGACTTTAAACTAAAAATAGGAGAAGACGGAGTAGAATTAAATAATGAACCTGTAAAAGTAAAAATAGACGAGAACGGAATCGAAATAAAAACCGAAAACTAAATCAATCTGCTTCTGGCAGAGTTAATCAAAAAACGAACAGTTAAACATATCAAAACAAACAATTATGACTACACTAGCCAAAATTATTATCACCTTTTGCTTATCAGCTTTATGTTGCTCCTGCAATGTTGTCTTTAATGGGGTTAAAGGCCAAGGAGAAGTAATTAGAAAAGAAAGAACCATCAGTCAAGACTTTAACGCCATAAAAGCAAGTAGAGGCTTAGATGTTATCCTGGTAAACAATTCTGATCAAAAAGTAATTGTAGAAGCCAATAAAAACTTACACGATCATATCGAAGTATATGTAGAAGGTAGTACACTATATGTTACTTCTGATGAAAACATATACTATGCAGACGAAAAAAATGTATTTGTCTCTTATGACAAAATCAATAAAGTTCATGTTAATAGCGGTGCCAGCATCTCTTCAGATGAAGCTGTAGTTCAAAAAGATCTTGATCTTAGTGCTACTAGTGGTGCAGATATTAAATTAAGAGTAAAGGCAGAAACTATAACAACTTCTGTTACCAGTGGAGCCATGATGAACTTAACCGGAAAAGTAAATAATCATAAAGCAAATGCTACCAGCGGTGCAGATATCCGTGCAGAAGATTTGTTAAGCTTAGTATCCGAAGCAAGAGCAACAAGTGGTGCTTCTATTAAAATCCATGCCAAGGACGAGTTTACAGGTAAAGCAACAAGTGGTGCAGATGTTGTGTACTACGGAAAACCAGAAAAAGTATCTGAAACAGATAACTCTGGTGGAGATGTTAGAGGTCATTAAGATCTAACAACCCAATTAATTTAATCAACCAAAACTAAGCTGCCTGAGAAAGCAACACTAACCAACCAATGCTTTTCGGGCAGTTTTTTTATAGAATCTCTGTTTCTTTTAAATCTAGTTAAAAAAACAATTCTTCCCCTTCTATAGCATATAAAAATACAAGAAAGTGTCCTGATTTTTTGATTTTCAAAAAATCAGGACACTTCATAATGTGACAGTATTAAGTTTACATTCAGTATTAACAAACTTAAAAAATCACAAAAATGAAGTATTTAAATGTTACAAAAATCATACTTATTGTATGTTTTACACTTGTTATTGTTTCCTGTCAAGAAGATATGGATATCCAAGAGGATACTATAACAAATGAAATCTCAGAAATTGAAGAAATTGATTTGGCAACCTTCAATTTTTCTAACGGAATTAGTTTGACCATGAGTAAAGGATATGAAGAATCAGAACCTTATATATCCGGTCTAGAATCTGGTACTAATGACACCAAGATGTTTATTGATTTTAAAAATAACTCTATGCTCAAGGTGTACTTATCACTTACTCCAGAAGGCACTCCTGTGCCTAAAGCTCTAATAGATTTTGCAAGTTCTGATGAAAAAACAAAGTTATCAAGCAATAGACCAGTAGTAGAAAAATTAGATCACTCGGTTTTTTCTATTGCAAAATTCCCTACAAAGTTAATGACTACAACAAATCTTAATATAGAAACCAAAGCTTTCTGTGATAGTCATCAAGGGGCAGAGCAATGTTATAATAGTAAATTTGGCAGTAAACGTTATCAATCCTCTGCTACGTGGAAATATATACAAATGTATACTTCCGTTTTTCATGATAGTAATGGGAGTATAACTGCTCACCTTACCTATGGTAAAAATAAGACTAAACAAAAGGAGCATACTATACAACCGGGATGGTGGGCAAGAAAAACAACAAATAGTAGCTGGGCAAGAAGAAGAGGTTCATATCGCTTCGCTCCTTTTGGAGAACATTGGAAAGGGTATACCGATGTTCATAATTAATTACTTCGGGTAAAAAATCAGATATTTTAAAAGGTTGCTTATATGGCAACCTTTTTTATTAATAACAAAATATCTCATGTTCATATAATAGATACTACATTATTTTTAATCTGAAATAATATAAACCACTTCTCTATTTATATTTGTAACAAGTTTTATACAAAACTATACTTAAAGGCAAAAAAAACTGTTTATTAGTATATAAATTTCACACAAATATGAGAGCACTATTGTTAGTATTGACACTTTTGGTATTGGGAAACACCTATGGACAAAAGGAAAAAATTAAAGGCAACAAAATTGTTAGTACAGAACAACTAGACGTTGAAGACTTCCATACCATAGAAATTCATGAAGGTTTCGAAGTTACATTAGACGAGAGTAGTGATAACCAGGTAAAGATCGAAGCAGATAGCAATCTGCAAGAGGTAATACAAGTAGAAGTTGTAGATAGTGTTTTAACAATCAAGTCGGATCGGGATATGCGACGTGCAAAAGCATTAAATCTTGATATCTCTTATGCTTCAGAATTAAAGAAAATTATACTATATGACAAGGTAAATGTTAGATCATTATCTCCTATAAATACGACTAAACTGATCGTAAATGCAAATGATAATGCCGAAGTATTTCTTACCGCTGATGCCAATCGCGTAGATTGCATAACCAATGGAAAATCGATAGTAGAGTTACATGTTACAGCTCAGGAAGTTACTTATCAAATAAATGAAAATTCAGAATTAAAAGGAATTGTTACGACTGATAGCCTTAAAGTAGATTTATACCAAAAAGGATATGCCAAACTTGAAGGCGAAGTAAAATCAATGCTGGTTAGAGCAGATAATGACACTGATTTTTATGGTGAAAAATTAAGTGTTATCAAAACTACATTAATTGCAGAAGGTGCTAGTGATTGTTATATTTTGACTAATGAAGAAATTAGTATTGAAGCTAAAGATAAAACTGAAATCTATCTCCTTGGTGAGCCTAAGGTTATAATGAAAACATTTGCTAATGAAGCTATTTTGTATAAAAAAAATATAGACTACGTTCCTAGTAGGTTTAAGATAAATTAAAAAAGAACATCTCGCTTGGCGAGATGTTCTTTTTTTAATGCTGTATTTTTTTCGGCTTAAGCCGAAACTTTGTCACTTGTTTCTACTGTTGCCAGATATCGTTCTGCATCCAGCGCAGCCATACATCCGGTTCCTGCAGCCGTAACAGCTTGTCTGTACTCTTTATCCTGAACATCTCCTGAAGCAAATACTCCTGGGATATTTGTCTTAGTAGACTTCCCTTCGGTAATCAAATACCCTGTATCATCCATATCTAATTGTCCTTTAAAGATATCTGTATTCGGTTTATGGCCAATAGCTATAAACAAACCGGTTATCTCAATTTCTTCTTTATCATTTGTCTGGTTATTTACCATTCGTAACCCTTCTACTACCTGATCTCCTAATACCTCATCAACTTCGGTATTATACATTACCTTAATATTTGGTGTATTGTTCACGCGATGTTGCATTGCTTTAGAAGCTCTCATATGATCTTTACGAACCAGCATCGTTACATTAGAACATATATTAGATAAATATGTAGCTTCTTCTGCAGCGGTATCCCCTGCTCCTACAATCGCTACATCTTGCCCTTTGTAAAAGAATCCATCACAAACTGCGCAGGCAGAAACTCCACCACCACGTAATTTTTGTTCACTAGGTAGTCCCAGATATTTTGCAGTAGCTCCTGTAGAAATAATAACGGTTTCTGCTTCAATCTGCGTTGAATTATCTACAGTTACTTTATGGATTCCTCCATCTGTAGTATTAAAATCAACAGCAGTTACCATCCCGATACGTACTTCTGTACCAAAACGCTCTGCTTGTTGTTGTAATTGTACCATCATCGTGGGACCATCTATTCCTTCTGGGTATCCGGGGAAATTATCCACTTCTGTAGTAGTCGTTAATTGGCCACCTGGTTCCATACCAGTATACATAATAGGTTTAAGATCTGCTCTTGCCGCATATATTGCCGCAGTATATCCTGCAGGACCTGAACCTATAATAAGACACTTTATTCTTTCTATTGTATCAGACATATTCTCTTCGTTTTATATATTGTAAAAGTAGCAATTTGATCATAAACCTTACAGTAAAGTTATTAAGAATTGTTATATCCATATAGACATCTTATATCTATACACTATATATTGAATTTACTACAGTTTTTAATTATAATACCATTTATACTTTGAATTTACCTACGCTATCTCTAAGAAAAAACTAAAAGATAACCTGAGTAACTTTATTTCTTAAAACAATAAAAGCTACCTGTTACAGCAGCTTTTATCTTTATTTTATTTACTTTTTATTCTCACTGCCAATCTGGTACGGTACCCAACAGAGTCGAGCACTAGCCCTACATTCGAGCGGCATCAGGGAGATCGAGTAAACAGAATCTATATCTTAATCTATTTTTTTTTATTACTCTTACCTGATCACTCAATACTACCAATCTGATACGGTACCCGACAGAGTCGAGCACTAGCCACATTCGAGCGGCATCAGGGGGAACCACTAGTTACAAACTAGCAGGAGCGGGGCAAGCATGAGGTGATACGCTATCTCTAAGAAAAAACTAAAAGATAACCTGAGTAACCTTATTTCTTAAAACAATAAAAGCTACCTGTTACAGTAGCTTTTATCTTTATTTTATTTACTTCTTACTCTCACTACCAATCTGGTACGGTACCCGACAGAGTCGAGCACTAGCCATCACATTCGAGCGGTAGCAGGGGTCGAACAATAGCAATTACATTCGGGCGGCAGCAGGTTAATTATTAATCATCAATTCAAAAACTTCCTTATAACCTGCTAATTCAGCTATTTGTAAAGGAGATTTATTTACATTATTAATATGGTTTGGATTAGCTCCATGGGATAGTAATAAACTAACCATCAGAGCTCTCTTACCATAACCTTTATCATTAAATACTGCTGACCAAAGAGCCTGATTACCATAAATATCTACTAGATTTATATCTATATTCTTTTTAAGAGAGGTCTCCAAAATTTCTTTATCAAAATATATTGCTATATGATGTAAAATTGTTTGTCCTTTTTTATCTTGATAATTTAAATCGATTCCTTTATCTATCAGAAAAAGTGATATTTCTTTTAACTCCTCAAATATTGAAACCATAAGTAAGTTATAAGAACTTTCGTTTATAATATTTAAATCTTCTTGAGAAAAATTAGTAATAAAGTCTTTAATTTTTTTATCTCTTATAAGCCTAAATAAATCCATTTATATATATATTAAAATAACCTTCTATTCTCTTTGAGGACGCGCTTGACCTTCATAAACACCACTTCTATTTGACGAAGGTAATTCAGGCACATACTTTGATGGGTTATTATATTCATCCAACACTTGCTTCCATGTAACCTCACCATTAATATACTTCTGTCTTAATGCATGCCATTCGTTTCCTGGAGTATGTCCCATATCCCATTGACCTACTCTACTTTTAGTTTGATCCCACTGAATTAATTGAAATGTATTTGGATCATAAACATTTCCATTTACATCAGCTTTAGCTGCATTACACCATACTGTTTCAACTACCCCTTTTCTAAAAGATGGTCTATGCCTTGACTTATAAATACGTTCAACTATACTCCCTACTTGACGTAAAGTTGATTCATTTAATTCAACAGGAAGCATTCTAAAGGTTGAAGAAAAACCTATTTCACTTCCTGTTTTACTAGTTAATCCTCTTAAACTTCTAGCATTAAAAAATGCTCTAACTTCAAAAGCAGATAAAGCTAAATCAAGAGTTCCCCAACCATAATTACCTTCTGAATAATTATTTATAGCAGAAGCTGCTCCTCCAAGCGGGCTCATCTCAAAAGCAACCCATATAGGGTTACTTAGTCTAGCAAAATCTTGCATTGCTTTTTGTCCCGCCTGATGCTTCGCTATATCTATTTTCCTTTGAAAAGCTTTATCTCTAGATTGACCTACTTTTTTTGCTTCTTCAGGCGTAGTGTAAAACCCGTACTCTGAAATATCTGGAGGGTTGTAAAGGATAGGGACTAAATCAAGCTGTATTTTACCTGTTTTTTGCTGCATACTATTCCAATAATAGTATTCTTCCTGCCCTTCTAATTCAGTAAAAGCAATTACTTTATTACCGCTAAATGAATATGGAGTATAATGTGGATATTTTGCTGTCAATGGATCCACGGCAAAAAATCTACCCACTCTAGGATCGTGCATCCTGTATCTATAATTTAAGCTATTCCCTTCCCCTTTAACCTCATCATCTTTCTCCTGTCCTTGGAATCCGTATCTATAGTCTCCACTATTACCATGTCTATTAGGTAGAAGCATCCCGAACGGGTAATAATCATTAAATGTAAGAACGTCTGGCACAAAGGTAGTAACAATTGTTGGATTAGCATCTGCTACCTCTGTAGATATCGCTACATTATCTATAGCAAACACCTGTGTGATATCATCTTTATCTTTGGTTCGTACCCACTGTATCATAGTTACTACCCCTGCTGCTGTAAACGTAAATGTTTTTTCACCGTTGGTAGTCTCTATTTTTTCATGTAGAATTTCTCCAAAATTAGATGCTTTAATCTTAATATCAGGAGAAGAAGTTAATTCTAGATCATAGGTGATCGTATACTCTTTATCTGGTTCGGTAAGCATAGAATGTGCAATCCCGTCGTTACGATCATCTACCGATGCTACTAATTGGTTGGTATTTGTTGTTACTTGCGCTCTACCATTTTTAAACCAATTATAATCATCATCTATAGATATCCATCCTTCAAAATCATATTGATTAACAACCTGTGTCGTACTAATACTTGTTTGTAAGAGTTTACGGTCGCTAATTACACTTAATACATTACCTAAATGATTACTTAATTCGTAGCGTTTGTCTCCAACCGTTTTGGTTATTAAACTGGTTGTTTCTGGTTGTATAGCTACCAATTCGAGATGTTTTTTCTCTACTCCTAGTCTACTACTGCCATATACTTGATGCTCGGTTAAGGTAATTTGTTTTTGATCTGTAATATCCTGTGGGTTGGACTCATTCGTCTCGTACACTGCCATTACATTACCCTGTGCATCCCGCACATATACCGTAACCTCTTCTGGTTGCCCGGGTATAGCCATTACTTTGGCAATACGATTACCTAGTCCGTCATATACAAAACGTATACGCACGCCATCTTTTTTAGTAATCTCTCGTATTTTACCATCTACGCGCCAGTCGATATTGGCTATATTATCTTTTTCATCCCTTAGTAACTGTCCTATGGCATCGTATTGGTAGTTTCCTTCTTTCTGGTCTTTTAGATCATTAAATCTACTTCCTTTTACTGCATCATCTACATGATCCAACTTATTACTATTAGGCAAGTAGTGATAGGTAAGATCATCCATATCTACTTGATTGCCATTTTTATTAACAGTTACTCTATTTAGCTTTTTTAAATTCCCGTTACGATCATAACTATACGCACTGGTATAGTTTTGTGGTGTTGTTGTTTTAGAGATATCATAACCTTTCATATCTTTAATACGATTAAGCTGATCGTACTGGTAATGATTCATCTGTATCCCTTGTGGCGCCCCATTGGTATTTACCAGACTGGTAGTCATCTGCTTTATATTACCATTATAAAGCTCTTTTGGGTTTTGTGCAGCTGCATTAGTATGTACAAAGGCGTTGATAGATCCTACTGACTGGTAATCGTTTTCATAATACCCTAATGTATATCCATAGGCATCTTTTGCTGTTTTTTCTGTACCATCTGCTCCTGGATCATCTTTAGGATCCAGACTATCAGAATTTACTCCCTTTAGCCAACCATGTATTGTGTAGGTATAATCCTGTCCTTGTACTTGTTGATCTCCTAGTACTGTTCTAGCTAGTGGTCCATGAGCAAAATATTCGTATTGTGCATCTTGCTCCCATATATATCCATCTGCAGAGGTTTCTACCTTTACAATACGGTTATCTGCATCATAGGTATATCGGTGTATAAATTGATCTTGTTGCCCCTTCTGGTAATATACTTTATTTACATTACCACTAATCAAATCGTATTCGTATTCTATATTTTTAGTTCCTGAAAAAGGGATGTCTTGAGAATGAGAGAGGATACGATTATGCTGTACTAATTCTTTTACATTACCATGAACATCGTAGTGATAGTAGATCGCATTTTCATAATCCCGGGTTTGTATACCTTCTTTAACCGTATCATAATAATAGATAGCGGTTACCCGGTTACGAGAGCGTGCTTCTACTGTAGCGTCTAATACCCCTATGGTATTAAAAATATCGGCTGCATGACTTACTGGTTTGGTATATTGTGTGCGGGTTACTTCGCGTTGCTCCTTGGATATAGAATATGGATAGCTATCCATAGCTACTCGGTTTTTGGTAGTACTATCGATTAGTATTCCTGTAGATGCTTCTATAGCAATAGAAATATTAGGAATTAGTTCGCCTGCTTCGATAATACGTCCTAAACCATCGTATCGGGTATAACTAAAAGTATTATTTTTTAATTGCTTTGCGTTTTGCGAAGCTATAATTCTACCCAGTTTATCATAGGCAAAACGAGTAATCCCCCCATCTGGAGTATATTGCCATACCAATTGGTTAAGGGCATTATATTTATAGCGTGTTTGTAAGCTATGATCTGGTAGCAATGCATCTTCCTCTAAATCGATGTTGGTTGCTCTATAGGTATTGATACGATCATTAAGAGTCCCTGCACCGCTATCGGTTTCTAACTGATCATCTGTAAAACGATTTACTCCTTCTGGCGGTACGGTCTGAATTAGGTTCCCTGCCTGATCGTAATAGTATAGTGTATACTGATATTCTTTATCAAAATATTGCATATCAAAATGCTCTACTACTCCTTCTATAGCATGCTTTACGTAGGCATTAATAAACATCTGACGTTGCCCCTCTAAATATGCTTGATAGGTATCCAAAGAATAACTGGCATGAATGCTTCGTGTAAGTTCCTCACAGGTATTCTGATCTGATTGTGGCACTTCAATCCCACTCGTATCTACTGGAAAAGGACTTGGGATAGGAATACATGCCCCTCCTTGTTGTAATTGTACTAAGTGATTGGCAGTAAAAGTACGCCATGAATCTCGTTTATCTACTGCAGTAGTATTGGTATGCGCCTTATAAGCATTGATCACGTTAACCATATCCCTATATCCATAGTTAAAATCGGTTGCCCCAAAATCGGCTATGGTCATATAGAAAAGAGATTGCGTATCGCTAACTCCCATAGTTTTTAAGTACTGATCATAGTCTGCCACCAAATATCCCAAATGATATTTACAGAAATCATCTGAACTATAATTCTCCTCTGTATCTCCTATTCTTATTAGAATGTTTTTATAAACCTCATAAGCATCTGTACAACTTACTGGTGGTAAAGGTTGTGGTAAACAAGGCTCTGCACAAGGTTCGTTTAATCGAGCAGCAAAAGTGATTTGTGATACTTCTGTAAACCTAGTAGCTTGTCTACTAGTTAATAGATTTGTGTTTTTATCAAACGAAGTTGTTTGAGTACTACTACTATTATTAGTAGTACTTCTGGTCGCTGTTGGATTTAAGCTTACTGCTAATAGGTCGCAAAGGGAAAAATCTACACTATATGATTTTCCATCAATTTGTTCTCGCCGACTAATTGATAAAATAACATTTTTAGCTAAAATAATTTCACCGCTTGTATTTCTATATCGTATTGAAGCACTAACTCCTCCGGAAAGTGAGGAGTAAGAGAATTTGGACGAATCCAAAATCATTATATCCAAAATCTCTTCTACATTATAAAAGTCCTCTTCAAAATCAAGTCTAAAATAGGTAAAACCATTATTTGGATATCCGGTTGGCCAACTATTAGGTGTATAATTTGCACTAAATGATATCCAATGTCTTGTATTATTATGAATCAAGCCTATTCTAGAAGGATCGCCATATATCCTGCTAAAATAACCAACAAAATCATCAAAATATGTTAATGGCGGATTATGAGCCTCGTATTGTGGAGCAAGTCCTATTCTAATTCTTTCTCCAAGTTGAAAAGAACCTAAAAACAGATCATCATACACTGCTTTAGGGACTTTGGTACCTGTTCTTGTTGCCTCTAATTGTGCATTAAATATTTTTTTAATTAGTACTTCAAATTGATTTTCCAGATCTGGATTTGTTTGGCAAGCAGATACATCTTCATTTTTTAATTCGTCTGGGTCTGGTAGTAATGGTAAATTTTCAGCTTTATCTAATAAATCACAACCAAACCATAAATTAGTAGGATGAATTCGTCTAATGTTATCTTTTTGATATTCAACAATTTTTGTATCACTTTCTACAATAGTATTATTTTCATCTTTATGAGAAATTATAAACTTTGCAAGTCTAGGGTTATTATAACCACCAAAATTATTTTTAATACCTACGATATTCCCCTTATGTAAGTTCTTAATATTCGTATTAATATCAAATCTAATAACTTGTATATCTGAAAAACGTATTTCAAACTGACAGTTATACCCTCCGTTCTGATCCCCAAAAGTAGCATACACATGATCCAGATTAGAATAATTAAGCTTAGGATAATCACAATAAACATAAACATTACTAGGACCGGGAACATAACACCCACTATTTGATGTGAAGAAATCTTGTAATAAAGTTGTATACTCTGGATATTCTTTCAAGGAAATAGATTGAAAAAGATTATCCGTAGTTGCTTTTCCTTTATCAATTAAGGCATTCATTAAATTGGTCATATCCTCCCCAAATCGTTGCTCTAGAGAGTC
Source organism: Aquimarina sp. Aq78 (assembly GCF_900299525.1). GTDB lineage: Bacteria > Bacteroidota > Bacteroidia > Flavobacteriales > Flavobacteriaceae > Aquimarina. The sequence continues at coordinate 333,987 of NZ_OMKA01000003.1, forward strand.
ATCAATACAAACTATATCTCCAGTTGTTAAGTGATCATTAATATCCCCACAACATAAAAAATTAAGGATTCGTTCTTCATTTTCGGCTACAGTACCTACGGTACCCACTTTTGCGATTCCTGTTTCTATGGTATTTAACCAAGTGACCTGTACGGTTTGTCCAATAATGGTATTAGATACCCCTTCTGTTAACCCAAAGCTTACCGCACTAATAGTTCCCTGGTCGGGAAGCATCGTATCCAGACTCCATTGCATTTTTTGTACTCCATCTACAGTCAAGGTATACACACCACCTCCTAGGCTATTCCATAATACACTGGTTCCTCCTCCAAAATACTGTGCTAAGTAGCTATTGGTATATTCTGTTAATTGTGCAATATCATAGGATGTTGCATTAATCTTTCCTAATTCTATTAGTTTGTTCAGTAATTTCACCATAGACTTAGAGAAATAACTTTCTATGTTACAATCTCCGGATTCGTCCCAAGTGTTTCCTGTTCCCAAATATTGTCCTACTTCGTTGGGGGTTCCTACACTACATTCGGCAATACGAGCTTTGGTAGTGCCATTAAAAATAATCTCTTTTATAGCTCCATTTTCTTCTATCTGCGCCAATAACTGGTATTCAAATACCTTTGCTGTTGTATTATAGGTAGCATGTATCTTACTAATATTTGTTATGCTCCATTGTTGTCCATAGGTACTCCAACTTTGTGAAAAGGTATTTGGTAAACTAAGCGTTTGCTCTCCCTGATCTAATGGTGCACCTACTCCTATTTGTTGAGTATATTTTTTTCCATGTACTGTACCAGAAATAATAACATCCTGCGATGCGGGGAAACTACCTCCTAACTCTTCAAATAATGCCATCGTAAAATACTGCCCTGTATATGCAAGAGGTGTTTTTGGCGTTCCTCCTTTTTGATTGAGATCATTAAAAAAACCACCCCAGTATAATTCTAAATCTCTTGCCAACGGACAGATGCCTGTATTGATAAAATATTCGTAGTTTACCTGCTCAGCAATATCGTTCAATACTTGTTCTGGAGTTGCCCCGGCATTGTGGTACATATCGGTAGGCTGAAAACGTTTTTGTTTATTTTGATAGGCCGAGGACTTTTCATATTGGCAAAGTCTATCTGTGGTATTACTTATATATGCTTGCAAGCGAGTTATTGCACTTCTGTTATAAGTATCTAAACGAGCAATCAAACTAACTGGTGCTTCTGACACTCCAATACAACCATTATAAAACCCTCTTTTAAGGGCGTAAGCATCCATAAAAGTAGACAGGATACGTTGTTTAAGCCCCATATAATTGGTCTTATAAGAGTTCCAGAATTGATCTTGTTTATCTATCGGCAATCTTTGAATTGCAGAATACACTGCTGGTACTCCTGCTGGTACACTACACTCTTGTAAGGTGTTACAAATCGCAGTTTTGTATACCGAAGCCATTAAGGATGCTTTAGAGCCATCATAGTTTGTTGTTAAGGCTTCTTTTATAATAGATTTTCTGGCAGTATATAATGCACTGGTCTCAAAGTTATTTGGTAATGTTTTTGTAAAATAAGGGTCCTCATCGGCAATAGTTGTTCCATTGCTAGATAAAACCCCTGCATCTACTGCTTCTTTAAATGTTGTTATGGATTTTAGATAATTATCATACCCATCAGGATTAAAATAACTGTTCGTCCCTGAGCGAAGCGTTTTTAATTCGCATACTGCTGTACTGTATGCTAAATAGCCATACTCTGGGTGGTATGTTATCAACGAAACTGCCCAACTATCCTGCCAGGTATCTGGATGTATTATATCAGAAACATGCTCTAAGTACTGTGGTTCTACAAATACTTGCTCTGGGTTTTCTGAATCCTCTCGGACAGGACTATCGGCAATGATGGAAGGGGTATATGTAATGGTTTCTACCCCATCCTCATCAATGTCAGTCTTTTTTTGAATAGTTATATAACTAATCGTTCCATCTTTTTCATAATAATGCCCTTTTGTATATAATTCTGTCTGTGAGGATGGTTGCGGATCATAGGTTTCATGCCTGGGGTTTCTCCAACTATTATGTACCGCATCACTTACTTGTGTATTTAACAAACGGTTTTCTGTATTAAATATATTTAATAGTGTTGTCGTCGACCCTGATACTCCAGCTCCATATTGCCCTAAAGGACTTATATCTTGTAATAGCTGTTCTTTTTTGGATTGACAGCTAATTGAATCTGCGGTATCTTCATTAGCTCCTACACTACCATCAGAACATGGTGCCATACAAGCTTCTAACGCCTGATCCCATTGGGCTGCTAATGCATTTTCTAATTGCTGAATTTCTATGGTTGTCAACAATTCTAATTGTGCAGGGTCATAAGTTTCTATTTGATCGTCTACATAAGCTTGTCTTGCTTCTTCGTTGGTTGTAAAATCTCCTCTTAAACTTTGAGCACATTCTTCACAACTAGTAAAACATCCGTCTAGCAGTAAAGGCGTAGGAGATACATCTTCTTGTTTTACATAACAAGGATCGTTCGGATCCTGTAATCTGGCAATATAATCGTCTGCATATTCTTTCAACTTTTCTGAATCAATCTCCAGATCTTTAGTGATATTAAAGGTTCCTCTTTTAATCGGAATTTCCATTTCATCCAAGGCAAAAGTATTTCCTTTAGTTCCTCCTAAAACCACAGAAGTTTGTTGTACTGGATTCGTCATCAAACTTTGTGCTGCATTGTTTACAATATCTATAGTTAAATTATATGCTAAAGGATAAGTAACTTCACATTCGTCTGTTTCGGTAATTTTAGTTTTAAAAACAAAATTGGGTTGTTCATGAATCAGATCGTATACAAATTTTCTGGTTTCATGATGTATGGCTGTTTTGACTGAAGTATAGGATAATTGATCTTGCAGATTCCCTAATATGGCTGTACTTCTTATAGCATTATGATCTTCGTTGTTATCGGTATCACTACGGTTAATTTTCCCCAGAAGATCGGTACGGATTTGTTTATGTAATCCTGTGTCATCATTTTCTTCGTCTAATCCAATTAGATGATCTGGCTTATAGCCTGCAAGAGCAGTTGCAATGGTACGTCCTTGCGGATCCAGATAACTAATACTTAGTTGACGGTTAGGATCTAACACCATATTTTTTTTGTAATGGACTGCATTTCCTACCGAGTAACCAAACAAACGATTTAACTCTTTTTGCTCTGGTGTACCATAGTAGTATTCCATCTCATGTCCAGATCCCAATTGATGTGTTGGTCCTACTCCACTTTTTCTGCGAATACGTCCTGTATTATCTGGAGTATATTCGATTTGAGACATAGGAAGTCCTTGTGCATCAGGTATTCTATTCTTAAAAGATCCCGTAATGGTATTTGCTGTAGAATAATAGTGTGATGCTCCTGATTGCACCCCCATAAGTTTATCAGCAGAAGGCTGATCTATTATGTTTTGAAGGTTTTCGTCAAAATCTTGATAGCTATAAAAATGCCCTTCGGCATCAGTATTAAAATTAAGGTAATATTTTAATTCTGCATCATTGGTTGGTACAGGAAGTACTTCTACCGCAGGACGCCCCTGCGCATCATAAATTACCTCACCAATAATAGCATGCTGATCGGTATTAATAGTAGTAACTGTTTGTCTGTTACGAAGACCTCCATCAAAGTAACTAACTACTTCTTTCTTTTTTCCGTTTTCTGCATACGAGGCCTGAAATTGCCAATTTTTGCCAGACTCATGTTCCAGCTCCTTTGTTATCTCAAATACATGAGGCCAGTCTGCAACAGTATTTTTAACCGATGCCCCACTAGTCCATTCTCCTAATTTTTCTCGGGATATATCTTCTAGAAAATATCCAACTGCCCGCACTCTATAAATCAAGTAGCCTTGAGAATACACCAATGGTATTTGGTAATTATTTTGTTTTATACGAACCCGCGTGCTATTTTGTCTAAAGTTTTTTTCTGTAAAATACACTTCATCTACTCGTAACGGAACTATATTTTCTCCATAATTATCTACCCAAGTCCATTCCAGATCATATTCTTTTGCTCCATCTACATGTTTCCAATAAAACTCTACCTCTTTTCCTTTAGGAGTAACATTCAAAACAGGAACTGTATTGTTTAATAGTTCAAAACGCTCTTTTTGATGCCCGATAGCTAGCTGTATATTAGGTGGGATTGTTCCATTTTCTATAGTAGCTATATTATTTTCTATATCCTCATAGCTATATTTTAATATTTTTACCTGTGCTCCATAGGCTCCCTTTAAGTTGTACTGTTGCTTATCGATGTAACTACCTGCTCCTAATGCCCTATTTTGCTCTACATACAATTCTTGCGTATGACTGGTGCTAGCTGGGATACCATCTGCCTTTATAGGAGTAACCTCTATAGTTACAGAGAATTTATAGATGGTAAATGGAGCTGTATCTGGTAATATGCTTAAGTTAACATAAGCAAATGGTTCTTTGTCTATTGCCGTAGCAGTTGTTAGGAAAGAAGATTGATACGTTAGTATATTTCCTACTTGTTGTGCCTGCTTTATTACTGTACCATCAAATACTTGCTCTTCTTGTGCATAGACATTGTAGGAAAGCATGATCATAGCTATCCCGAAAATATACCTATAAATGTGTTTTTTTAAATTGTACATAGCGTAAGTCTTATGGATTAGTTTGATCGATTAATGTGTAAGTACTATAGATATCGGTAAGCATGAGTTGGTTTCCTTGTCGAATTACATAATCCGAAAGCTTTTTTTGCCTTATGGATTTTGTGTCTGTATTATCTTCTAATTCGATCTCTACCCTTGCTGTATCATATTCTTCTTTCCCTTCATTTGTAATAAAAGGCATTTTCTGAGCGAAGTATAACTCTTGTTTTAATAGAGTGTTCTTTTCTTTAAGTATATGTAAAATTACTTTTTGAAATGGTATCGGTAATTGACGACTTTTTACATTCATTTCAATAATATCTATTCCTTGTCTATTTACTAGAGAAACTGGTATATAGAACTGCAATATCTTAGATATATCTGTGGGGTTCTCTATTTTTCCTGATTGTTTTGTATAGTATATATTTTTGGACTTATGGTCTATTCTTAATTGTCCTTCTGGAAACTGTAAGGCTTCCATATCCAAAGCTTTCATTATAAAAGTGTTCCCCTTCTTATATAGTGTTCCATTATATTTTTCGGTAACCTTACTTCCTGTATATCCTCTATACATAGTGTAAGTCATCTTTATATCATAACCTGATTCCTTAGTATAAGCTCTCTGAAGTTTTTCTAAAACAGCAATAGCTTCTTGTGTTTGTGCCTTACCGTTATTAGTTCCTGCTATTAGCACTAAAGCTATAATGATCCCATATCGGACTATAATCGCCATATTCTTAATCTTTTGATTTTTTGTATACTGTTCTTTATTTACTAGGTAATCCCAATCTATTTGGTTGCTTTGGTATTTCCGGATCGGCTTTCTTGAATAGTGAATACTCCTCTTTCTGTTTCTTTTTTAATTCTAACCAAGTCTCCTTCTGCATCATATTCATAAAAAGTGGCAAAATTATTTTCGTCCAACTCAGACATCAACCGTTGTGTTGCTGGATCATACACAAAGGTTTTCATATTACCATCATAAGGATGAAAACGAATATCATCAAAATATACATTGACCTCTGAGGATGTATTTTCTAAAGATAATGTCATCTGGTGAGCATCTACAGGTATCGTAAAAGATCCTGATACTTGTTGCCATCCTTCGATTACTGGACCTTGGGGTTTAAATTGTAAGCCATGAGTATCCATAATCACCTCATCTGCATCTTTGTATGCTATTTTTACTAAAGTATTGAGGTAAGTGATTGGCTGATATCCTGATATTTCTTCATCTTGATAAAAGGTAACTTCTGGATTTATTCCAGACTGTTTAGAATCGTTATCTTTTACACTGGTTAATGTTACGGTGTCTAATCCTGCATTTAACATACTAAAATTTGAAATCATATAAAACTGCCCGTTTTCTACTCTTACATCGGTAAAAGTAAGCGTCATATTATCCTTATTATCTCTAATTGGATATCGGTAAGTTAACGTAGTGCTAGTTCCATTTCCTGAATCTTTTCTTCTAACTTTAGGCGACAAATAAGTAAATGTGCTAGTACGGTTTTTATTTAAGGCAAAAGAAAATCCAATAGTATGCCCATAAGTATCTTTTTCTAATGTTAACCCATATACAGTAAGTTTTCTTTCCTCTATTTGTGTATCGTTTACATAGGCTAGTAGTGGGTCAAAATCCAGGTTTTGGGTTGCACTTTGTGGAATATATATTTCTGGTATATAATATATATCTGGATCGGTATCTATAATGCGATTTTTTAAATGGTTCAATAATTCTACAAACATCTGACTTTCCTTACTATCATTAAAGAGTATGACATCTGGATTTACTCGATTTATGCCTTGTTCTCTAACCCATCCATTAACCACATAACGATCTCCTGCTTTGGGCTTAAATTTCTCACACCCAAACAGCTCAGGGATTTCTTCTTCTAAAATTCGTACTTGTACTCCTTGTCGTATCCCGGGGCAATCATTTTCTGACCTCTGCTCTGCATAGTATACTTGCCCATCTATCAATTCTTCTGAATCTGCATATACAGTTCCTCCAATTTTACGATCATACCATCGAATTTCATATCCAATTGCTAATAAATCTGCAATCGTATGAGATTTATTATTATAAAAAGTTTGTAGAGTTTCTGGGACAAAAGGAGGAGAAACGACAACTACATTAACAGTAATCTCTTTTCTAAATTCACTTATATCTCCGTAGATATCGACCTGAGAAGCATAATATGTGACTCCGTTCTCTACTTGAATTGTTGCGGATAATTCGCTACCGTTTTCTTGCTGATCATACCATTTGATAGTAGATCCTTCTATTATTTTTAATTTTTGTTCCAGTTCGGCTAAAGTGGTTCCTTCACATACCACTTGATAGCCATCTCCTTCTGGAGGATGAGTTCCTATAGAAACAATTACGGATGCTCTACAAGGAGTTCCTGATCCTTCGGCAAAATATGTTTTTTCATCTTCTAATATTGTATCTATACTAAGTGGTGTTCCTCCTACTGGTACGGTATACCATTGTACATTATCGCCTTCTACCTTTAAATCATTGATTGTTGCTTGCATACCTTTTGGGAAGTTTTGAAACTCTTCTACTACTGGTACATTATCACTAATCTTAACAATTAATGGGGTTCTCGTGTTTACAGTATCACTAGTATCATCCCACCAATATGTTATTCCTGCTGGCTTTTCTGCTTCGGTAGTTATAAATTCTTCCTTTTTAATAGCAGTACCTCCTGTTTCTGTAAGATACCATACAATATGTTCTCCTTGCGGAACCAGATATTCTACCAAAGGATACTCTTCTGATATCCCACTTAAACAAAAGTTTGTATCTACAGGACAGTCTACACAATCTTTGGGAGTACAATTCAGTAGAAACCCTGTGGTTGACATCACTTTTAATGAACCATCCGTACCTAAGTATGTGATAGCATTATGAACATTAGTTATATCAATACTAGAGAACGATGCAATACTAAGGTCACTAAGTCCTGGAGCAGATCTAAATACTTCAAAAATACTAACCCCATTTAATTGTAATGCATAACCAAGTGGAGCACTTATACTTTTCCACACTAAGGTATCCTGATTGTTAATATTGAAAACCTCATCTACGCAAGTTTCAAAAAATGCAGGGTTATCTGTAAGGGTATACTCAACTTGCGGAAAGGAGATAATATCATTTTCTTTTAAGAAATTTAATGCCTGAATCACTGCTTCTTCGCAGGTTATAAGGCTACAATTGTTCTGATTTTTTATCTTAATAATAATTGGATATCGTTCTAAAGTTAGATCTATGATTACTGAGTTCGTAGCCAAAAAGTGGTATACTCCTTCATCGGCTGCTGTTACATTAGTAATGATCAAATCTTTGCTTGTAGCTCCTGTTATTGCAACCCCATCTTTATACCATTGATAACTATTATTATCACTATTCAATGCAGTAGTACTTAAAGTGATGGATTGCCCTGTAATAACATTTTTGGTTTCGGGTTGATCAACCTTGGCTTGGGGAATATATAAAAAACTTGTAAGGTTTGCTGTGTAAGTCTTAAATTCTGGTTCTACATTCCAAAAAACAAATCTGTTAAAATCAATCATCAGGTGTTTTAAACTAGTTAACTGACTTAATGCCGTAGGTACTCTTCCCGAAAGCTGATTATTACTAAGGTATAATTGCTGTAGGTTTGTTAATTTTCCAAATTGAACTGGAATTGGTCCTGACAATTGATTTCTTGCTAACTCCAAATATTTAAGAGATAATACATCTCCTAAAGCAGCAGGGATATTTCCTGAGAGCCTATTGTCATTTGCTTTAAAATCTTGTAGTTTTCTCAAATCCCCTAGTTCTGAAGGAATAGTATTGGTTAATTTATTTGTACTCAACCATAAATATTGAAGGTTACTTAGCGCTCCCAATTCTACTGGTATACTCCCTGAGAGTTGATTATGATTTAAATAAAGATGTTTTAAACTACTTAATTGCCCTAATTGAATTGGAATACTTTCTGAAAGTTGGTTTCTAAATAAACTCAGTTCTTCTAATTTGGTAAGATTACCCAATGATAGAGGAATACTACCAGATAATTGATTGTCGCTTAAACTAAGATATTTCAAGTTTAATAATCCACTTAATTCTACAGGAATTGTTCCTGTTAATAAGTTACGATACAGGCTAAGTCTTTCTAGGCTTGTAAGGTTACCGAGTTCTACAGGTATATTTCCTGTAAATTGATTCCCCATAGCTTCCAAAGTTCTTAATGCTTTTAATTTCCCTATAGCTGGTGGAATTTCTCCTGTTAAATGATTCCAGGAAAGGTATACATGCTCCAAACTTACTACTTCTCCTAAAGCAGATGGGATATCCCCAGATAGTTTATTATCATTTAATCGTAATGTAGTAAGATGAACTAACGAAGAAATCGAAGCGGGGATTTTTCCTGTTACATTATTTTTCGGTAATTTCAATGCTGTTATTTTACCGTCTACAACTGTAATTCCATACCAATCGCATACCGGAACAGTAGCAGATAACCAATTCGTGTTGGTGGTCCATCCTGCTCCATTTGTAGTTGTATAAAAATCTATAAGTGCTTGTTTTTCTGCTGCTGATACGCCACAAGAATCTCCCGGAGCTATAGATATTGTTATCGGGTTACGTTCTATTGTTAGTTCTTTTACAATACTATTAGTTGCTGTAAAATGATATATTCCAGCATCACTATCCTCAATAGTATTAAGTATTAGTTTTTTATTAGTTGCCCCTGTAATAGCTACTCCATCCTTATACCACTGATACCTATTATTAGTACTGGTAAGTATATTAGATGTTAAGGTTACTTCTAAACCAGCAACAACGGTTTTAGACTCTACTTTATCAACTTTAGCTTGCGGATCATGGATAAAACCTACTCCTAGTTTTGCTTTTAAAGCTTCAAACGTAGTTTCTATTTCCGAAAATATAAATTGATTATCAAAAATAGTAAAGTTTCTAAATCCCGAAAACTGATCTAACCCTGTAGGAACACTACCAGATAACTGATTGTTATTTATTCTTAACACTTCTAATTTAGTTAGTTGGGCAAACGTTTCAGGAATGTCTCCCGATAATTGATTATTAGAAAGTACTAGTGATCTTAGATTGCTAGCCTCTCCTAACTCTACCGGAATAGAACCTGTAAGTTGATTTGCACCCAATTGAAGATTTTCTAGTTGTGCTATCTGCCCTAATGATTTTGGTATATTCCCTATAAAAACGTTGTTAGATAGTAATACATGTTCTAAGCTTAAAAGCTCCCCTATATTTTCGGGAATTTCTCCTTCTAATGTATTATTACTCAAATTTAACGTCTGTAATTTGGTTAAGGTTGCCAACGATACAGGTAGTACTCCTGTAAGTTGATTGTCTGAAAGCTGAATATCTTTTAAACTAGTTAATTGAAACAAAGAAGAAGGAATATCACCTACCAAATCGTTATTTATTAATCTTAATGAAGTTACTTTTCCATTAGTTACTTTTACACCATACCAGTCACATACCTTAGAATTGGGATTTGTAATATCCCAAGGCTTATTATTTGCTAATGTATTTACCCAACTGGCACCATTAGCCTCATTATATATATCAATTAAAGCCTGACGTTCTGTTGCGGATATCTCACAAGAAGCGGTACCTACTTCTAATTGTATTTGATGACGTGTTAATGTCAATCCAGTAACTACACTATTGGTTGCTATAAAATGATATACCCCAACATCAGAATCACTTGCTGCTGCTATTACAAAATTCTTGCCTGTTGCTCCTGTAATTACTACATCATCCTTATACCACTGATAGGTATTATTTGTACTGGTTAAAGCCGTACCTGTTAAAGTTATAGGTTCTCCTACTGATGCAGTTATTATTTCTTCCTGATCTACTTTGGCCTGTGGGGTATAGATAAAATTGGCTCCCAGTTTTGTTTGTAAAGCCACAAATATGGGCTCTATCTCTGAGAACACAAATTGGTTATCAAAAATGGTGAAAATTTCAAATCCAATAAGCTTATCAAATCCAGCAGGAATATCTCCTCTAAGCTGATTGTTATTTATTCCTACCTCTTCTAAGCTTATTAATTGCGTATATTCTACAGGAATGTTTCCTGTAAATTGATTATTGCTTAGTTGCAGTTTTTTTAATCGTGTTAGTTGGCCTAGTTCTTTCGGTAAATTTCCTGAAAAATTATTATTAGACAATATAATCTGCTCTAGATCTAATAATTGTACAATTTCAATAGGAATTTCTCCTTCTAATTGATTACCAGACAGATTCAATTCTTGCAAATTAGTCAACTCTACCAATGCTGGGGATATACTCCCTATCAAATTATTATTGCTTAATTTTAATCCAGTCACCTTTCCTTTTACTACAGTTACTCCATACCAATTACATACAGGAATATCAGTCAACCAATTCGTTGTAGTAGTCCAACCTGTTCCTCCAGTTAGTCTATAAAAATCTATAAGTGCTTGTTTTTCTCTGGTAGACACAGCACAGGTATCAGATGTAACCTTTACTGTAATTGGGTTACGTTCTAAAATCAAATCTTGTACAATAGTATTTGTCGCCTTAAAATGATATACTCCTGCGTCGTCTTCTTTTGCTGCTATTATTTTTAATGTACTATTAGTCGCTTCTGGTATTGCTATCCCGTTTTTAAACCATTGATAGCTATTATTGCTACTGGTAAGTTCCTCTGTACTTAATGTAATCTCTTCTCCGATCACAACAGGCTGCTCTTCTTTTAAATCAACTTTGTCTTGAGGATAATATTTAAATCCAGATCCAAATCTCAAATTATATGCATTGAATTCTGATTCTAGATCAGAAAACACAAATTGGTTATTGTTGAGATGTACTAATTGAAGTTTCGGTAATGTAACTAGACTAGCAGGGATTTTTCCTGTAAGTTCATTATCATGTATCCACAAAGATTCCAAATTAGATAATTTGCTTATAGAATCCGGAACCCCACCAGTAAGCCTATTACTATGTATATCTAATGATTTTAAATTAGACAACCGCCCCAAAGAAACTGGAATGGCTCCTGAAAGTCGATTATTATAAACATATAACGACTGTAAATTTGATAAGTTCCCCAACTCTTCAGGGATACTACCTGAAAGACTATTATTATACAGATTAAGATCTACCAAATTAAATAATTGACCTAGAGTTACTGGAATACTTCCTGTAAGTCGATTATTATCTAAATGCAATGATTTTAAATTTAATAACTGTCCTAATTCTACAGGAATCGTTCCTGTAAGAACATTGCTATAAAGGTTTAAATCTGTAAGTTTTGATAACTCCTCCAGTGCTACAGGAATTTCTCCTGATAAATTATTTCCCTGAAGGTGTAAATATCTAAGATCTCTAAGTTTTGATAAAGAATCTGGAATCCTTCCTGTTAACTTATTATGTCCTAAGTACAGAGATCTTAATTCTCCTAATAGTTCTAATTCTATAGGAATTTCTCCATACAAATCATTTTGATTTAGCGATAGAAACTCCAAATTTATTAACTGTCCCATCTCTATAGGGATAGTTCCTGTAAGCTGATTTGTTTCTAGGTTTAACTTGATCAAATTTGTGAGTCCTTTTACCCCCTGTGGAATGTCACCAACTAAATTATTACTCACTAATTCTACTCTTGTTACTTTATCATCTACTACAGTAACACCATACCAATCACAAACGGGGGTATTGGCATCCCAAGGCTTATTATTGGCTATCGTATTTTTCCAGTTAGGTCCATCTGTCGAATTGTATAAATCTAACAATGCTTGTTTTTCTGCAGCAGAAACTCCACATGTGTCCTGGCTAGTTATAGTAAGAGTTATTGGATGTCGTTCTAAAGCAAGTCCATTTACTACTGTGTTAGTTGTCCTAAAGTGGTATACTCCTGCATCAGTATCGGCAGCATTAGAAATGATCAAATTTTTGCTTGTAGCCCCCGTTATTGCAACCCCATCTTTATACCATTGATAACTATTATTTGTACTTATTAATGCGTTAGTAGTTAAAGTGATGGATTGCCCTGTATTAATATTTTTTGTTTCGGATTGATCTACTTTGGCTTGAGGCGAGTATCTGTATTTGTTCTGGACCTTAGCTTTATAGGATGAGTGATCTTCTTCTATATCAGAAAACACAAATTCATTATAGTGTATAGATAAATACTCAAGTGCTAACGAATTAATAATAGGAAGTTTTCCTTTGAAATGATTATTATTTATAATTAGCCTTTCTAGATTTGAGAGTTCTGAAATTCCTGAAGGAATACTTCCTTCAAAGTTATTTCTATCCAAAAAAACTTTCTCCAAAAGTTGAAGGGTAAATAATTCTGATGGGATTACACCAGATAATTCGTTATTAGATAAAGCTAAATAAGTTAGCTTTATTAACCCTTTATATTCAACAGGAATTGTTCCTGCGAGTTTGTTATTGGACAAAGAAAGATGACGTAGATTAGAAAGCCTTCCTATTTCTGGAGGTAGTCCTCCAGTTAGTTGATTTCCATCTAAAAATAATTCCCATAATTCATCAATCTGTGCCAATTCTTTTGGGATAGTTCCTGTTAATTGATTAGAACGAATTAACATAGAACTCATTTTTGTTAAATTACCTAGCTCTACAGGAAGTGTACCTGTTAGATTGTTTTGATTTAAGGTCAATCGAGTTAGATTCGTCAAATTCCCTATTTCTTTAGGGATACTACCAGATAGTTTGGGATTACCATATATTGCAAGCTGTTTCAGGTTTGTCAATTTACCTATAGATACCGGTATTTCACCTGATAAGTTCTCATTACCAGAAATTGTAAGGTTCTGTAGATAGGACACTCCCTCAATCTCTGAAGGGATATAGCCTGCCAAGTTATTATTCGAAAGTCTAACTGTAACCACTTTTCCATTCGATACAGTAACACCATACCAATCACAAACTGGGGTATTGGCATCCCAAGGCTTATTATTGGCTATCGTATTTTTCCAGTTAGCACCATCTGTCGCATTATATAGATCTAATAATGCTTGTTTTTCTGTTTCGGGAACTTCACAAGAGATTTGATACAGAATGTTTGATGTATCTCCAGAGGTGTGCCCATACATTTTAGTTACAAAAAGAAATAGGAGTATGATATACTTAAATACTGTTTTCATCTATATATTTTTTAATAGTCCTTTTGGATTATTGAGTAGTTATACTGTTATAAACTTGATGGAAATAAAGATTTAGCTCCATGCTCTCCTCCACTTCCTAAATTTCTATACCCTACGGGGTCTAGTCTAATAACTGGACTATTATATACTGGAGTAATACCATCTTGATGAAATACTCTAAAATCAACAGCAACGCGATTAGGGCTTCTCCAAAACCCTCTTCTTTGTGCTCTTGCTTCAAACTGTACAAATGCACGTCCTGTAGGTCCCAATTTTAATGTAATTACTTTATTTGTCATTTTAAAACCTTCTCCATTTACAGATAGCCACGCTCCTTTATTTCCGTAACTTTGTGGCGTAATCTTACAAACCACTTCGGTATTTGGTGTTCCTTGAATTGTAAAGGTTGCTTGTTCTCTCCATCCATAAAACTGTCCAGATTTCTTTATATCCGTAATAAGCGGCACCGCATTATCATCACACGAATCTCCAATCCCATCATTATCATAATCAGTTTGAGAACGATTATAAGTGTAAGGGCAATTATCTTCATCATCCTTCCATCCATCATCATCATAATCGTTATCTGGTACTAGATCTCCTTGTAATTGGGTGGTCATACTGGCTCCATTATTTTTAGGGATCCATAAACTAGTATTTCCCGTATGCGCATGAGTAGTAGAAATGGCTATACCTTTATCTCCATCGCCTGTAACTTGTTCTTTAAAACTATAATGCCCGTTATCGGTATTGAGAAAACTATAGTCTTCAAAATTATCTGCTCCCATATAGCGATATTTACTATTAGAAGTTACCACAACTGGTAGGGTGAAATTATATCCATATTGTGCAGATGAGTAACGACCCAACGCATCTTTATTTTCTATTTCTACTCCAAAAGGGCTGTATTGCGTTACTTCACTAGCAAAGGTCCAATTATCCTGAGCCTGCTCATGTGGTACCCATTTGTCATCTATAAGTGTATAGTAGGGAGTAAAATCTTTAAAGTATCCTTCTTTTCTGGTATTTTTCTTGTTTTCTCCTCCTTGCGTTACTCCAATCCTTTCTGTAAGATATGCATAGGATTGTTTCGCTTTCCAATCTCCTTTTACATTATTTAAGTATGGATTAAATCCATACTCTTCTATACTCAAGTCTGCCAATTGGTCTGAATCTGGAGTGGCAAAAGGAATACTTTCTAATCCATTTTCACACTGGCAGTTCCAGAAATCATCATAAGCTACAGCACTACCATTTATAATCTTTAACTGATCTGTTGGACTGCTATCCCCAGATTGGTAAAAGCTCTGATCTGTAATTTGATTCACCCAATTCCCATTTTTACTTTTTAATGGATTTTTCATCATCGTTATCGAGCCCATCTTTGCTTGCTGTAGGTTTCTGTATCCCGAACGCACTACTTTAAATTTCACTTTTTCTTGTATGGTTTTAGCACTTTTGTTAACTACCAGTCCTTTATCGTCCATTAGTAACACCGCCGTTTGAGTATCGTTAAAACCTACTACCCACAATCGTTCTTCTGTATCTTTACTATAAGATGCTAAAATTTCATCTCCCAACGTAAAGTATTTTTTCACATTAGGTAATGTAAAATAATCCCCAGATGGAGTTAAAACTCCTTTATTTCCTAAGTTTTTGGTAGCTTGCCCCATTCTATCATAGCTCCAATACGCAGGAAAATCAAAATTGTAATAACTATCATCAAACTCATTTACTGTTTTGGTCAGCAACACTTCTCCTGTTTCTGCATCCCAGGCTTCATTAGTTGTAGAAACTTTAGACCCTAAATCGGTTGCTATCTTTTCTTTTAAAATTCCTGTTTGATGTATTACCTTGGTAGTTATAGCACTATGCGCTATATTCTCATGCTCAACATAGGTAGGAAAAGCAGTAAATACAATCACTATAAATATTGGAACAAAAAATGTTACCACATTAACATTCCCTCCAATAGATTTTGAATTTGAATAATTCTCTCTGAAATCATTAATCACATCATAATCTATCCCAATCTGTTGATTATTTTGTATAGTCCCATCTTTATAAATTATAGGAACAGTATTATTTAATTTACTGTTGTCTGATATATTTGTGTGGTATTTATATCTTACAGAAGATATAGGTTTATCCATACCTTCCTGATATACATACTGTCCCTTTTGTTTACCGTCCATATCATTGGTATGTACTGCATACCCCTGAGTCATCGTAAATTCATTTTTAACATTTACCGGTGCTCCAAAAAGTCCTCCTATCAATTGTTTTAATATATTATTCTGATTACTAGGGAATCGTTTATCCATATCGGTATAATCTACCTTAGTAGGAAAATCCCTGGAGGTATAATGCTCTGTAATTATCTTACCTGTAGCATGCTTGGTGATATTTTTACGTTCTAAATTTTTTACGGTTACCCTGCCATAAGTTACCTTTGCATTAGGAAAAAATGCTTTTCCAAAAGGTTTTTCTACATAGCTAACTTCACGAGGTGCTATCAATCGTTTTCCTTGGTCATAAAATGGCTGTACAAAAGGATTTTCTGCGCTATCATTGGGTTCAAAAGTTGCAACCCCACTAGTAGTTCCATCTTCTAATGTATATTCATAGGTTTGACCATACGTTTGGGATTCATTTCCGCCCATTTTATCCCATTGATCGGTCATAACTAATTGTTTCACTCTTACTCCTCCTCCTAGTTTCCTTTTATTAGGTACAGATAAACGAATCCATGATTTTTGAGGAACAAAACGCTGAGCACATAAATGAGAATTACTTCTTAGTTTTCCATTAGGTCCTGAAAATATTTGTCCGATAGCACCAATACTAGAAATTAGTTTTTTAGCAATACTTCCTGCACTTTCTTGTGCTCCATAATCTGCTCCAAGTTCATCATAGACTACGCGGTTTAAATATTTTCTACCAAAATACCATCCTGCTTTAGAAATTGGGTTAACTTTCATTCCTCCATCTACTCCTCCTTCCATCTCACTATGCTTCATAGGGATTGAAGCGTATATTTTCCCATTAGCAGCTTTAAATACCTTTGATTCTCCGTTTCTTTCAAAATAACCAGTTACATAATCAAAATCTGTTTGACTAGCTCCTATGGCACCTGCCTTAGTCATATTTACTAAAAACCTAAAGTATATTGGCTTTTCTTCCTGCCCTTTTAGATATTTTGATCTAAAATCTATGTTAACATCATTTTCATTGGGTAATTCTACATATAAATATTTGGCCTCCCCTATAGCTCCCTTATATAAAATTTGATTAGCTTTAGGATCTGATGTAGTTGAATTATCTTTATTACCTACACCCACTACTTTAAACATCTGCATAGGATCTTTATCCTGTACATATTGATAATCATCACTTTCATAACTTAATGACAAAGTTCCACCAGATGGTAAACCAATATCGCTTAATGACCAAGCTGCGGTGTATTGATCTTGTAGTGCCTTATCGTTTTGATCTACAAAAGGAAATTCTGGTGCAGTTAGTGTAGTATCTGTTGGGATACAACTTCCTTTATTAGGTTTATAATTACCCCAAACATCATATGATTTAAGGTTGTAATCTGGGTTCGCACCATTATACTCAAAAGTATAAGGTGTGTATTTGCCCATTTTAGACCCTCTGTATGTAAAATACACTTTTTTAAGGGTTAGTTTTCCTTTATTTTTTTTCTCTCCTTTCTTATCAAAATAATCTAATTCGTTATCATCGAGATCACCTTCAAAATTATTTTCAACTTTCTGGCATTGAGAATAATCATACACAAAATGTGCAGTTTTAATAGGGGCTAATTGTTGTATTGTTGGATCATTTGAATCCTCATCATCTTCTAAATCTTTCTTATATTTTTCGTATTCAGGTTTGGCATATAATCTAATTTGATCAATTTTGTACATATGTTGTCCTGCAACTGGTTCTCCTCCATTATGATCTTTTACTCCCCTGGCGTCCTTACGTTTGGATAAATCAAAAACTGCTACATGAGTTTTGGTTGTGATTTTACGAATGTATTTAATTTCCTTCTCGCCATAGATATAACTTCCTTTTTGATCTAATCTATGCGAATTGAGTCCTGCGTTATAAGAAGCTTCTTTATAACCATAAGGAATTCTCCATCGATAAGGATCTTTTTCTTTTACCTCATATTCAAATAAGGTATAACTTCCTAAATCATCTTCTGTAGGACCATCTCCTGATCTATCTTCATAATCTGCAGATAAAACCGAAGATAACAAATAGGTATGCGCATAAGCTGGAGTTTCTACCTTATCATAAAAATGATCTATCCCGCTGGTATTGTTAACCGTATTTTCATTAGTATTATTAGTATTATATTTAACAATTCCCTTTACACAATCATATTGAGTAGAATTGGTAGCAAAAGTTACTTCTTGCTTTTTAATATTATAAGCCGTTTCTCCAAAAACATACGTATTCCCATCAGGTTTTAATACTCGAAGTTGTGCTGTATGATGATCTTTTGCATATGTACTAATCCGATCTTTATAATAAGAATCTTTATACAGAGCTTTAACTTCTTTTTTTGTTAATTTTTGAACAGCTTGATTACGAACATCTCGTTTTGTTCTTTTAAAACTGTTCTGAAAACCTAGTTCTTTATCATATTTTGGTTTTTGAGATACTGGATCATAGGTTTTTATTCTAAATTTAGTATCTGCATAGCTATTAAATCCACCGCCACCAATTTTTAAAGCAATTGGTGAATCTCCTCCTAAACGTTCTTTATAGAATTCTGCTTCCTGATCTACTTTAGAAGTTCCTACGTATTTAAAATATACGGGTTCGTTATCTACTGCTTGATTTGGAGCATTTTCGTTTTCATTTTTTAAATATTTTGACGCAGTAGTTTTCCATACACCTGTATGACTTTTGGAGGGCGACATTACAAAATTTGCCCCTACATGAAATCCTGTACCTGCCTCTATTTCACCACCTAAGCTAAACCCTAAACTTTCATCTTTAACATATTCGTCATAAATCTGACCAATCTGTGTTCTGTGCGGACGAAACATACCCCCGATTCCTTGTGCATTAACGCTATACAGATCATACGTGTAGTTGGTATAAGGCAATGCTAATAAACTCTTACTAATTTCCCGGTCATTTTCTCTATTATAATCTAAAACATCATGAGAACTTGCCTGTCCTGTATGCTCATATCCATATGCTTTTTCTATTTTTTGTTTATCTTTTATTTTTTGTACCGAAGCTGATGCAGATAGTTCTACTTCTCCGTCCAACCCCCAGATATCTCCTCCTACAGAAAACGAAAAATTACTATTAATATCCTTAAAAGATGTTCTTTTTCTGGGAGTTACAGTTATATCGGAAAAAGAAAGACTACCAGAAGTTCCTCCTAAAGAATAATTATTTCCTTCAACCCAGTTCTTTACATTAACCCCCGAAGAAGCGCTTAAACTAAACGAAGACAAACCTTTATTAGAATTAAACGAAACCCCAGCGTTTAAACTTCCATTTAAAGCTTGTCCCTCGATGCTTCGAATGTTTTTTTTAGCACTTATATTTGGTGAAATTGTTGCTCCATCTAAAGTAGAAGTTTGTACATTCATCCCCACACTTACATTATCTGATACCGCAAAAGATAACCCATAAGAAGGCTTAAAGGTAATTCCATGATAATTACTATACTGGATACCTAATCCTAGTGAAGCATTTACATAATCCCCTGTTTCCAATCCAAAAACCTGAGGATCAACCTTTGCATTAAGCCCAACAGTTACATGTTTTTTAAGGTTTTTTTCATAATGCAGTGTATCTCCTTTAAAGTCATCAGGAATTCCTCGTACCTGCCTTCTAATTTGTCCTACATTAAGATTCCACCCCAAACCTACCCAACTGGCTTCTTGATCCATAGTTACTCCTGAATCATAAGCAAGATTTAAAGGGTAACCTCCTACATCCATAATTGGAATATTATAGTTAAAATCTCCGCTGGTTAAATCTACCATATCTGATGTACCAATAGGAGTAAAAGAATTAAACTCTGGTTGTGAAGGACCACTGGTTAAAGCATATAGAAAAGTAGGCTGAATTATAGTAACCACAAGTTGTATTGCCAAATAAGTTGCTAGAATTTTTGATGTTTTGCTTTCTCTAATTTTTTGAATCATAATGGTTCTTATAAAATCTTATAAACCTTAAATATTTATTCGTTCTTATTTTTTTGGAAAACACTATACTATCCAACTACAATACTTTATAAAATATATTATATAAAGAAGTGCTTGTAACTTCGTTTCTCGATAAACTAAAGGATTCTCACTCTTTTTCCAAAAGCGAATATACTTTGGTATATATGGTATTAAAATCGCAAGTAGTTAAGATTTATAAATGTTACCCTATATATTACTAAATCTTAACTTATAAACTCAACTCCCTGTTACTATCAGAACCCTTTGTTACACAAAGAGTTTAAGAATTAAACATTAAGACAAACCACAAAATCATGAAGCCTTTTCTTTTAAGAAAAAAGAACGGCATGTCCATTTATGAATAAACATCTAAAAAGATGTAAAAATCAAAATATTTATGTGATTCAGAGTTTTATAATTATAAATTATTACCATAATTTATTCATGGTAATAATTCATAAAAAACATAAAAATTTCTTGTTGTATTCTTTTCTAATTCTATTAATTTTGTCCTGAATTTTACTTTATATGAAATTACTTTACCTTGTATTCTTTTTGATTTTTTCTGCCTACTCGCAAGCTCCATCTAAACCATATTCTTTTTGGTTAAATAAAACAAATGAGTTTTACAGAATACATAATGACAGTACACTATTTTATGCTAAAAAAATGCAATTGTATGCTGATTCTCCTTGTGATTATCTAAATGGATTGATGTTTGAAGCGAATGCTATTTATTTTAAAAGAGATTGTAGTAAATCTAAAGAGGTATCCTTAAAAATTCTAAAAAAATTAAATACTGAAGATTCTACCTTGTATAAAAGTTGTTTTTTAAATATTAAATCTCATGTGCTTGGGCGTCTTTCCTATATAGAAAAATGTTTAGGAGATTACTCTAAAGCTCTAGAATACATAGAGCTAAATGAAAATTTATGTGAAAAGAATAATTTCTATTCTGAAAAATATAAACTAGCATTACAATATCAAACTGCTTTAATTTATATAGAACTTGAAAAATACGAATCTGCGATTAAACTATTAAGCCCACTAAAAAATATCTCGACTGTAAATGAAAACAAATTAACTCTTCCTAGTATAAATGTTGCATTGGGAGATTCCTATTTAAAATCTTATGAGAAATTTCTTAAACCAAATTTTCTGGATTCTGCCAAAACATATTATGGAAAACATTATAAATCGGCTATCCAAATAGAACAGCAAACGAATCACACTCAGAAATTATTTGATATAAAAATGGGGGTTATTGCATTACATCAACAAAAATACGAGCATGCATTATCTCTTTTAAGAAAAGCAAAAAAAATAAAACTTACTGAGGAAAAACATTTTACAAATCAAGAAACATATCTTTATCTAGCTAAAGCATTTTATAATCTAAATCGTCAAGACTCTTGTTTGTATTATGGAAACCTATTTCTAGAAAAAAACATATTGCACCCTAGAAACAATAATCTACTATTAAAAGGGTATACTATATTGGCCAATTCATATAATAAAACGCAACAATTAGAAAAAGCTTACAAATATTCTACCTTGGCATTATCTGAAATTAAAAAGTTAGATACTCTTAAAATTAACGGAATCGAACAGTTAAGTTTTATTGCTTTAAAAAAAATAAACAATACCAATCAAGTACTTTTAAACCAGAAGAAAAACAGATGGTTTGTTTATAAGATATTTTTCATTCTTTTATCTATTTTTTTACTAGTTGTACTAATTCGCTCTTATATTTTACGAACAAAAACAGATAAAAAATATCAAGCTCTTATTTCTCTTGAAGCAGAAAAAAAAATACCTACTCCGCAATCTACAGAAAATAATAGTGCTCCGAAAATTGCTATTCGAGAAGATATTATTAATAAAATTATTTCGGGTTTAGATGAGCTAGAGTTACAAAAAGCCTTTTTAAATCCTGAATTTAGCTTGAAATATGTAGCAAGTAAACTAGATAGTAACACCTCTTACATATCAAAAATTATTAACTCTCATACAGGAGTTTCTTTTACAGAGCACACCAACAATCTTCGTATTCAACACATTACAAAAAGCCTTACAGAAAATCCAGAATTACGAAAACATTCTTTAGATGCAATTGCAAAAGATTTTGGATATTCTAGTGCTTCTTCTTTCTCAAAAATTTTCAAAAAAACCGTTGGCATGAACCCCTCATGTTTTATTAAGAAATTAATTGAAGAAGATGATAAAAATTGCTGATATATCCGAAAATAATTGATTTTCTTTTCCAGTAAATTCAAAGCACAACTAGTACTTTTACAATAGTATATCAACATAAAAGATATGAATATTTTATTATAAATAACAAAAAGGCAGACTATTATTAGGTCTGCCTCTGGTTATCCATCTCAATTACTTTATAGGAAAATTTTATCTCTAATAAGTAAATTCAAATCAGGGTAGGATTATCAATTATAAAAACTATTACTGTTATCTTTAATTTACATTTACAGTTGTACCACAGCTTTGGTTTGCTCCAACAATTAAGGTTCCATTACTTGCAGACGAATTTCCACTAAAACTATAATATTGGTTTTTCTTACAATTAAAAGTACCTCTTCCATTTGCCGAAACTCGTGATCCATTGCTAGAGCCTTCTGCATAAATATAAATGTCCTTTCCTGTATTATTGTTAATAGTCACTTCACTTTCTAGGCTGCTTTGTCTTGCAGATGCATTTCTTTCTTTAATACGCTTATACTCTGCAGAATTATACCAATCATCTCTTTGCTTATTAATAGCTCCTATTATAAATTCTCTAATCTGATCTATATTTTCAATAAGTGCTGCGTTTTTAGGATTCTTTATCCATTTTGCATATACTTCTTGTTGTTTATTATATGCATTATCCAAATATTCCTGAAGCATCTTATGTGGCTGCATTGCCTTCATTTTTTTAGGAGATTTCATCACTTCCTTCATCTTTTTTAAACCTCCCATTTTTTTTACTTGATACTCTAATACAGCTTCAAGTTTGTAATTATCTTTATCCACCCAGTCTTCAATCATAAAGATTTTTCCATCAATAAAAACTATTCGATTTCCATCAGACAGTCTATTAATCCTGGGAGAATATCCTATCTCTTTTTGCATTGCCGGGCTTCCTTCATAAACTTTTTGAACATAGGTTATCGGGAATGCTTCATTATCTGGTAAAAACATGGTTTCTTTATGATCATCAGGACGATCAGGATCTTCTCCAAATAACATATATACCTCCTTATGAACACCAGGTTGAACTGTATACTCTTTAAAATTGGTGATTTTATATAGTAATACATCCAAACCTCCTTCATAGTCACCACTACTACTTTGCTGTGTTAAATATGCTGTATAATTTCCTAGCTGTATAGATTCTAGTTGTTGGGTTTGATGTTTTATTTCTCCCTGTGCTTTTAGGCTATGGCTAAAAAACAGTATGCATAATCCCAAGAGTGTTATTTTTTTCATTTTAGTTTTCTTTAAATAATTAGTGTGTAAAAATGGTATGGTTACATAATAACACCATCCCAAGTTCTATGATTTGGGATGGTGTTTTATTATCTTTTTTAAGGAGTATTAGAAATAACAATTTTACGAATACGACTACTTCCATTATCGGTTACATAAAAAATTCCTGAACCTGCAGAAGCGATACCATAAGCTGAATTAAATGTTGCAACTGTCCCATCACCATCTGTAGAACCTGTAGATCCATTACCTGCTAAAGTAGTAACTACTTTAGCAGGAGTAATTTTACGAACTCTACGATTACCAAAATCTGTCACATACAAATTATCATTGGCATCTACGGTGATATCTCTAGGGTAGCTAAATCTTGCAGAAGTACCTGTATTATCAAGAAAACCTGCGGTACCATTCCCTACAATAGTAGCTACTACTCCTGCTGGAGTAATTTTACGAACACGATGATTAGAGTTATCACATACGTATATATCTCCGTTACTGTTTACTGTTAATCCAGATGGGTGATTAAACCTTGCATTAAGTCCTGTACCATCTGCAAAACCTGGAGATCCTCCTGCAAGATTTGTTACTACTCCCGTTGGAGTAACTTTACGAATACGATGATTACCATAGTCTGAAACATAGACATTTCCTGAAGCGTCAACTGCTACCCCTCTAGGACCATTAAATCTTGCTGCTGTACCTGTACCATTTGCAGAACCGGATATCCCAGAACCTGCAAGCGTGGTTACTACTCCTGCCGGAGTAATTTTGCGAATACGATTATTATTAGAATCTGCGACATAAAGGTTATCATTTGCATCTATAGCAATATCATATGGAAAATTAAATTTTGCTGCAGCACCTGTACCATCGGCATATCCAAAAGTACTCCCTGCAAAGGTAGTAACGACTCCTGCTGGGGTAATTTTACGAATACGTTGATTAGATACATCTGCGACAAAGAGATTACCATGGCTATCTATTGCACACCCCGAAGGAAGGGCAAATCTTGCCGCGGTACCTGTAGCATCTACATACCCAGAAAAGCTCCCAGCAAAAGTACTCACTGTTACGGTACTTGTTTCTACGACATCCGTAACATTAATAGTAATCTGTGCAGATGCAGTAAGTGTTCCATCACTTGCTGTAATGGTTACAACATGGCTAGTTGTAGTTTCAAAATCTAACGACTCTCCTTGGGATAGTTTTATTTTATCATCTTCAATAATAAATGCCGTTGTAGGATTATCTGGGTTAGTGAGTGTATAAGTCAAATTATCGCCATCTGGATCAGTTGCT
This sequence comes from Aquimarina sp. Aq78, assembly GCF_900299525.1. GTDB lineage: Bacteria > Bacteroidota > Bacteroidia > Flavobacteriales > Flavobacteriaceae > Aquimarina. Next base: position 358,841 of record NZ_OMKA01000003.1, read on the forward strand.
ACAATAGTACCTATTACATCTGTTGCATTTATATTTTCTGCCACACTAAAAGTTTGATCTGCAATAACAGGGGGCATATTTTCATCTACATCGATAACCGTAATTGTTATTTTTGCAGCTGCTTTGGCTTTATCATCGGTTACTTCTACAGTGATTTCATGTGTAGTTTTGGTTTCAAAATCTAATGTTTTTCCTGTTACCAGGCTTAATGCTCCTGCTTTAGTGATTTCGAATAGATCATCACTGTTTGCAGTAATGCTATAGCTTAGCTCCTCTTTATCTGCATCGGTAGCTTCTACAGTACCTAATACATCTGTATCTGTTACCGACTCTGAGGCATTAAAAGATTGTGCCTTGATCTCCGGGGCATTATTAACCGGTGTAATAGCAGGGTCATCATCTTTACTACAGGATAGTAGTAATATTGCTGTACATAGCAACAGTAGTTTTATAGTTTTCATAATATCATCTTATTTAAGTTAAATAGGGTTTGTTGTAAAACTTTTACAGTAAACTCTATTTGTGTTATTATTTATTGAACAAATATTTTTCGGATATAATCATTTTGATAATCGGTGACATAAATAGTTCCCGAACCATCTATACACAGATTAATCGGCTCATTAAATTGAGCAACATTAGCATTACCATTGGTAAAGCCCATAGTACCAGAACCCGCATAGGTAGACACGACTCCTGCAGGAGTAATTTTACGAATACGATGATTATCTTTATCGGCTACATATATATTACCGTTTGTATCTCGAGTAACTCCATACGGAGAACTAAATTGAGCCACAGTACCTATACCATCTGCATATCCCTGAGTAGATCCTGCAAGAGTGAGTACAGATCCAGTATCGGTAATCTGGCGAATCACATGATTAGAAGCATCTGCTATATATAGGTTTGTGGATAAACCTATTATCACATCTATAGGTTCATTAAACTGGGCTGTGGTAGTGTTCCCATTAATCAAACCACTGATACCAGTACCTGCATACGTAGATACTACACCAGCAGGAGTAATATGTCGAATACTATGATTGCCTGTATCTGCTACATATAGATCACCATTTGCATGCACATCTATCCCATACGGAGAATCAAACTGAGCTACAGTACCTGTACCATTTACAAAACCGCTAACACCCGACCCTGCAATAGTAGATACTACTCCGGTAGGGGTAATTTTTCTAATTCGATGATTATCAGTATCTGCTACATAAAGATTTCCTGAAGCATCTATGGCCAAACCATTAGGGTTATCAAACTGAGCGGTTATACCGCTACCATCTGCAAACCCGGCAACTCCTGATCCTGCAATAGTCGTAGTTCCTCCCGAAGAAAGGTATTTAAGAATACGGTGTTTTCTAGTGTCTGCTACATATATATTTCCCGAAGCATCTACCACTATTCCTGTTTGCAGTTTATTAAGAGCTAAAATGCTCCCTACATTTACATCAGAAACATTAGTTATGTTTATGGTTACTGTAACGGGGGTTGCGTTTAATGTTCCATCACTTACATGAGCTTGGAATGAGTAACTTGTCCTGGTTTCAAAATCTAAACTCCCTCTGGATTTTAGGCTTATTTCACCAGTATTCACATCAATTTCAAAATTATCACTGTGTACATTATTAGCCAACCTATAGCTAACCGCATCAGCCTCTGGATCTGTTGCACTCAAAGTACCTATAACAACAGTTTCTGCTATATTTTCGGCAGCAGTAAATGTAGTAGAGCTATTCCCAAAAACAGGGGCTTCATTTACATCAGTAACCGTAATAGTAACCTCTGCAGATGTTGTAAATGTTCCATCGTTTACAGTAACTGTTACCGTATGTCTTGTAAGAACTTCGTAATCTAAAAATCCTGATTTTAGTTTGATTTCATTACCTGTAATTTCAAATTTGGCCAAAGCACCGGTAAGATTCGTAATTGTATAGGTAAGATCATCATTATTAGGATCGGTAGCAACTACAGCTCCCAGTACAATACTTGATGTTGGATTTTCTGCCACACTAAAAACCTGATCTGCAATAACAGGTGGCATGTTTTCGTCTACATCAATAACAGTAATCGTTATTTTCGCAGCTGCTTTGGCTTTACCATCGGTTACTTCTACAGTGATTTCATAAGAGGTTTTGGTTTCAAAATCCAATGTTTTTCCCGCTACCAGGCTTAGTGCTCCAGCTTTAGTAATTTCAAATAAATCATCACTATTTGCAGTAATACTATAGCTTAACTCCTCTTTGTCTGCATCGGTAGCTTTTACAGTACCAAATATATCTGTATCGGCTGCCGATTCAGATACGTTAAAGGATTGCGCTTTAATTTCTGGCGCTATATTGGCTGGAGGAATTACAATCGTTGTTGCCTCATCATCTTTGCTACAACTATTAAGGAGTAATACTACACCAATAGTAAAAAGCATGAAGATTTTATATCTATTTTTCATTTTGTTATGGCTATTTTGGGTATATCATTGTTTTATTAAACATCAACCTCATCTCAGGTCCTAAAACCTGAGATGAGGGTTGCTGTACGTATGTTTATTGAATGATGATCTTACGGAGGAAGTGATTGCGTTCATCAGCAACGTATACAGTTCCTGATCCATCAACAACTATTCCTGAAGGAAGATTAAATTGTGCTACTGTACCTATCCCATCGGCCCAACCTCTACTAGATCCTGCCAAAGTAGATACTACTCCAGCTGAAGTGATTTTACGAATACGATGATTTATCCTATCGGCCACATATAAATTACCTGATCCATCTATAGCTACTCCAGTAGGTTTAAAAAACCGGGCTGATGTACCCGTACCATCTGCATACCCATCATTAGATCCTGCTATTGTAGATACTACTCCGGATGGAGTAATTTTACGGATGCGACTATTACTTTCATCGGCTACATATATATTTCCTGAACTATCTACAGCCAACCCTGCAGGATTATCAAATCGAGCCGTAGTACCTGTCCCATCAGCAAAACCTTCATTTAATCCTGCAAAAGTTGAGACTACTCCTGTTGGAGTAATTTTACGAATACTATGATTAGACCAATCCGACACAAAAATGTTCCCTGATCCATCAACAACTATTCCCGTAGGGTGATTAAATCGAGCTGTAGTCCCTGTACCATCTGCATATCCCTGAGTAGACCCAGCCAAAGTAGTTACTACTCCTCCCGGAGTAATCTTGCGAATACGATAATTGTTTCGATCGGTTACGTATACATTACCCCCTCCGTCTACTGCTACTCCGTAAGGAAAATTAAAGCGAGCTGCAGTTCCTGTACCATCCGCATATCCCTGAGAACCTCCTGCAAGAATAGTTACCGTACCATTTGTATTGACCTTACGAATACGATGATTAGCATAATCCGCTACATATATATTTCCAGACCCATCTATAGCAATTCCAATTGGAGTATTATAAAATTGAGGAACACCTCCGTTAGGTAATGCTCCTACAGTAGTTACACTTACATCAGTTACATCGGTTACATTAATTTGCACTCCATGCTGCAAGGCAGTAAGGTTTCCATCGGTTGCTTGCACTGTTATGGTATGACTGGTTTGGTTTTCATAATCTAGAAACTTCCCTGTTGATAAACTAATTTCTCCAGCACTGTTGATCTCAAAAAGACTGCCCGGGTTATTATTAAGCGTATAAATTAGATTATCCCCTTCAGGATCTGTAGCCGTTACCGTAGCAATAATAACCGTATCATCAATATCTTCTGGTTGACTAAAAGTATAATTCCGATCCGGGAATGTTGGCGCTTCATTTACATCTGTAACATTAATAGTAATCTGAGCAGATGCCGTAAGTGTTCCATCGTCTACAGTAACAGTAACATTATGTTTTGTAAAATCTTCATAATTTAAAACACCTGATTTTAGCTTGATCTCATTACCTGTAATTTCAAATATGGCTACTGTACCAATAGAGTTAGTAAGTGTATACGTTAGCGTATCACCATTGGGATCTGTAGCAACTACGGTTCCAAGTACAGTACTTGATGTTGGATTTTCTGCTACACTAAACGTTTGATCCACAATAACGGGTGGCATGTTTTCATCTACATCGATAACTGTAATCGTTATTTTTGCAGCTGCTTTAGCTTTACCATCGGTTACTTCTACAGTGATCTCATGAGAAGCTTTGGTTTCAAAATCTAATGTTTTTCCTGCCACAAGACTTAATGCTCCTGTTTTAGTAATTTCGAAAAGATCATCACTATTTGCAGTAATACTATAGCTTAGCTCCTCTTTATCTGCATCGGTAGCTTTTACAGTACCAAATACATCTGCATCTGTCACCGATTCTGAGGCATTAAAAGATTGTGCCTTGATCTCAGGAGCATTATTAGCCGGTGGAGAAGTTGTTGCATCATCATCTTTACTACATGATAGTGCCAGTATTGCTACAAAAAGCAACAGTAGTTTTATTGTTTTCATACTATGTTTTTAATTATTTGAAAAAGGTTCTATTTTACGAACACTGTGATTTGATTCATCTGTTACATAAAAAACTCCGGATGCATTTACTGTAATCCCGGCAGGTTGTCTGAATCGCGCTGTTGCTCCGGTACCATTTACAAATCCAAAATCATTTGACCCTGCAAGAATACTTACCACACCTGTAGATGTAATCTTGCGGATACAGTGATTACTCCTATCGGTTACATATAGATTTCCTGAATTATCAATAGTTATACCTTCTGGGGTATTAAACCTCGCTTGCGTACCTGTACCGTCTGCAAAACCTTGATTTGTTCCTGCAAACGTAGTAACTACACCTGCTGGAGTGATTTTACGAATACGGTGATTAAAGCCATCTGTTACATATACGTTATCATTATTATCTACTGCAACATCATGTGGGGCTTTAAACATCGCTGCAGTACCTGTGCCATCTGCAAAGCCACGAGAGCTTCCTGCAAGGGTAGTCACTACACCAGCGGGGGTAATTTTACGAATACGGTTGTTTCCATAGTCTGCTACATAAACATTGCCATTACTATCTACATCCAACCCATAAGGTTCATTAAACTGTGCAACGGTACTCGTACCATCTGCAGAACCTACAACACCAGAACCTGCTAGCGTAGTGACTACACCTGCTGGAGTTATTTTACGAATACGGTGATTAAAGTAATCTCCTACATATATGTTATCATTTGCATCTATTGTTATACCGTATGGAGCGCGAAACTTTGCTGCGGCACCAGTACCATCTGCATATCCATAAGTACTTCCTGCAAAAGTACTCACTACCCCTGCAGGGGTAATTTTGCGAATAACATTATTGTTTCGATCTACTATGTAGATATTACCATTACTATCAACATCTACCCCTATTGGAGTCGAAAACTGTGCTGATGTACCTGTACCGTTTGTAAAACCAAGTGTGCCATTACCAGCTAGAGTACGTACTCGAAATCCTTCACTCCCTGCTTCTAAAACATCTGTTACATTAATGAGTATTTGAGCAGAACTTTCTCCTCCATTTCCATCAGAAACTGTTATGGTAATTGAATGGTTAGTATTTGATTCGTAATCCAAAACCTTATTAGGGGCAAGACTTAGTATCCCATCTCCTGTAATTTCAAATAAGTTATTATCATTACTTTCAACTCTATAGGTTAATGTATCCCCTTCCGGATCTGTTGCGGTTACGACATCAATAACAGTATTTGTAATATCTTCGGCTACTGTAAATGTTTGATCGTCAATCACTGGTGGTTGATTTTCGTTTACATCTGTCACGGTAATCGTTATTTTTGCAGCTGCTTTGGCTTTACCATCGGTTACCTCTACAGTGATTTCATGAGTCGTTTTGGTTTCAAAATCTAATGTTTTTCCTGCTACCAAACTTAGTGCTCCCGCTTTTGTGACCTCGAATAGGTTATCACTGTTTGTGGTAATACTATAGCTTAATGCATCTTTGTCTGTATCGGTTGCTTTTACGGTACCAAATACATCTGTATCTGTTGCTGATTCTGATACGGTAAAGGATTGCGCCTTGATCTCTGGGGCTTTATTAACTGGTGGTACTGCATCATCATCTTTACTACAGGATAGTGCTAGTATCACTATAGATAGCAATAGTAGTTTAATTGTTTTCATAGTACAGTTTTTCATTATTATGGGTTACTTTTTTTGATGTTTGTTTTCGATGTATCCTTGAGTGTGTTAGAAAAGGAAGGGATTCCTTCTAATAGTTTTTTAAGAATGTTTTGTTTCCAAATAGTTACCAATTACTAAAACATTGATATAGCTATGTTTTGGTTTAGAAAAGTGCAATACATTCTGAAGTAAATATTCAAATCGGAGTAGTTGTTTTACCATATTTTATTTTTTTGAATTACTAATCATTGGCAAGAATACAGACAACTGGGCAGAAGCAAACAAATGAGTTTGTGAAACGCTATTTGAGTTTGTGAATGGAAAATTTTGCTATAAAAAAAAAGGTATGCTACTGATAATATGAAGTATATCATTCTATAAATGAAGTGGCAATCTATATTTTGAAAGCTATAAAAAATGAAGTCGTTTAAACTTTTTTAGGATAAAACAGTATACCAGGGGGTACTTATCAAGTACCCTCCCCCTACTGCAGAAGTACCCCTCCCCGTGTGCAAACACAGGGACATCCAATGTTCAACACAAGTACTACCTCTGTTCAACATAGGACACACCTCTCTTTTAAGTACCCCCTCCCACTAATCGAAGTACCTCTAACCAGAGTTACAGGCAGCAGCACCCACTACCATAAGTCCCCCTCTAACGTATATACCATCAACTTACCCACTTATATAAGTACCCTCCCCCACTTAGGTAAGTGGGGTTTAGCCCATTTTGTATGGTATAATACCATTTAGTTCTTATCCTGATAATGCGTGTACATACCTCCAAGCTGATTTTAATTTTCGGTAATCAGTTTTTCAATTATTGAATTAAAATTATTTTGGTTGAGCCCTATTAATTCGTTTGTTTTCTTTAAAAAGCTTTCTAATTTATTTTGTCTTCCTGCATTGATTAATTTTAAAACTCCTTCAATACCTTGTTTCTTCTGCACCAAGTTAACTATCAAACCCGAAATGGTAGAACGAACTGAGACTTCGGGTGCTATATGATCAAAGATTTTTACATTTTCACTAAACAGTTCAAAAAGATTTGTATTCGTATTTTTTGACAGATACTCTTTTAATTCATCTACAAGTCTATTATGAGTAATCATTTCCCCATTTGTATCTGTATAATAGGCATTACCCCAGCTATATGCCACTCCTTCTTCTGTAATCCAATTTCGGTTTTTTCGTTCATTTATTTTTCCCGAATAGTAATGTAACATATCATGTGAGAAATCTTCGTTATTCATTACAGAAAATATTGTTTTGTCGACAACACCATAACCATCTTTATATTTACCTTTTTCTTTAACCGAATATACTATCCCTCGTAGGTTTAAAATTTCTTGAAAATTATCACACATATAAAAATCAATCTTTTCAGGTTTCAAACCTAAATTATTAGCAATTTGAGTATTCTTCTTATCAAATAACTGAGCTCTTTCTTTATTTATCTTACCTCTATAATGATATGTGATATTACCGATTTCTTCTGTATGCCAATATTTTGTTTGATACTCTAATGGGATTGAAAATGTGATTTTTTTATCCCTTTCTGTTGCAACAAGGTTTACAACATATACAATTGTTGGCAAGGAACTGTTCTTTTGCAAAGTATAACTAATAGATAATGCATATTCATGATTCGAAATTGGATACATATTAATCAATTGTTTGCCCTTAACATTAGAAGTAAGTGTATCCTTTTGTAATTCATAATTCATCAATTTATGAAGGGTTACCATTGTTAAGGTCTGTTTTTTAGCTGTAAGAAAATCAGGGTTTATGTTGCCTTGCTCGATTTCTGAAAAAAGCAACTCTAAAGTATTGCTAATCTTCTCTTTTGTTATAGCACCAATTGGATATTTTGCAAACTCAGATTTCACAATAGTTTCCTGAGAAATTACAGTAGAAAAAGTAAAAAGCAGGCTGGCTATTATATATTTTTTCATCATTTTTTTATTACAGTACATAGAACTACATCACCAATTAATACTCTTTTTGATATGGCATTCTGATCTCTACTCGGGTACCTATAGCCAATTGATCATTATATAAATCAAATATCTGGTATCCCACATCTGTACCATACTGATCTTTTAGGATTTCTAATCGCTGTTGTATAGCATTTAGGGCAAAAGATTCATGGTGATTACCTTGTCGCTCCTGGATTTTCTTTGCTCCCTTCCTACCAATACCATTATCAATAATAGTACATAACAAGTGATCTGTAAAAGTAAAATCTATAGTAAGTTGTTTTTTACCTGCTTTATGTAGCAAGCCGTGTAGTAATGCATTTTCTATAAAGGGCTGTACTATTAAAGAGAGTACAGATAAGCCCTCTGTATTTATGCTTTGTATAGTGTATGTAAAATCATCTTCGAATCTCAATTTCTCTAATTGAAGATATACATCTAAGAACTCTAGTTCTTTTTCTATTGCTATAAAATTTTTACTAGAATAGTTTAAGGTGTTTCTAACCAACTGCGCAAACAAAACGATATAATCATAAGAAGAATCTGTATTTTGCTGAAGGATTAAATCCTGAATAGAATTGAGAGAATTAAATATAAAATGAGGATTCATTTGAGATTTTAAAGCTTTTAATTCGCTTTCTTTATATTGCTTTTCTATCTCTAATCGTTTTTGGGTTTCTTGAAATTCTAAGGTTATTAATTCCATTTTCTTTCTGGTACGTAATCTTCCAATTAAAAACAATGCACTCATTAATATTAAAATTGAAATAATAATGGCTCCAATAAGGTAATTTTTATTTTGTCTTGATGTAGCTTCAGCAAGTTTGGTTTTGGCTTCTGCAGCATCTTTTTGGGCTGCTATTTTATCTGTTTCGTAAGCTACCTTTAGTTTTTCGGTAAGTGCTTTACGTTCATTCGAATCTATAGAATCCTTTAACTTCTTGTATGCCGTATTAAACTCTGTAGCCTTTTCCTGATCTTGCAATATGCTATAAGCTATAAATAAATTTTGAAGGATATGCTTTTTAAAGTGTAAACTAGCTCCCGAATCTTCATAATTTTGTAATGCATTTAAATATATAGGGACAGATTCTTCATGTTTTCCTTGCAAAGATTTGATTTGTGCTATCTGCATATAAGCACTGCCTATACGCACGATCTGTTTTGTTTTTATATAATATACTAACGGTTCATTAATAAACTCCAATGCCTTCTCATATCTTTTTTGCCTTTTATATAAGTTGCTTAAAGACATTTTCATTACCATTTCCCCGGGTTTAAACCCTACTTCACGACACATTAGAACACCTTTGGTATAATATTCTTCGGTTTGATCTAATTTTCTAAGTTTTAAATAGAGATTTCCAATATCAAAATATGTTCTGGCTCTTGCAGGAGAAGGAGGATCTTTCTCGGTTAATGTCAAATTTTCTAAAGCTAATTCTATACTTTTTTTATCATCTCCAGAATTGGCATATACAATTTGCAAACCACTATTTGCTATTAGTTTTTGCTGTTTTGTACCAAAAGCATCTGCTTCTTTTTTAGCAATAATAGCTTGTTTCATCGCATTATCCCATACTCCCTTAGCTCTATAATATCGAGCCATTTCATTTTGTATACTTATGCTGTGATATTTAGCATCTATAGTTTTAGATATTTTGAGTGCTTCCTGAAGATAAGGTAGTACTTTCTCCATATCTCTATCTATATAATAATAGGCTATTTTGATCAAGGAATTAACCCTTACAGTATCTTGTTTAACATTATTATTTAGAACGGTAATAAGGCTGTCAATCGATTTTTCCTGAGAAAAAACATTGAACGAAATTAGGATAGCCAGAAGGAAGTTGCTTTTTTTGAACATCTTGAATTAATAATCACCGGCAAGAATACAGATGACTATATAGAAGAGTACAAATGAGTTTGTGAAACTCAATTTGGGTTTGTGAACAGGATTAATATTTCTTTTTGTAGGGCATTCTGATTTCTACTTTTGTACCTGTGGCGAGCTTATTATCATATAAATCTTGTACATGATATCCTACCGCTATACCATATTGTTCTTTTAAGATTTCTAATCGTTGTTGTATAGCTTCTAGGGCAAAAGATTCATGATGTCCTCCTTGTCGCTCCTGCATTTTCTTTGCTTCTTTTCTACCAATACCATTATCGGTTATAGTACATAAAAGATGGTCTGTAAATGTAAAATCTATGGTAAGTTGTTTTTTACCTGCTTTATGTAGTAAGCCATGGATCAGCGCATTTTCTATAAAAGGTTGTACTATTAATGAAGGAACAGATAAACCTTCTGTATTGGTATGTTGAATAGTATATGTAAAATCATCTTCGAATCTTAATTTCTCTAATTGAAGGTATATTTCTAAGAATTCTAGCTCTTTATCAATAGTAATAAAGTCTTTATTAGAATAGTTTAACGTATTTCTAACCAGTTGTGAGAACAAAACCACATAATCGTATGATGAATCAGTGTTTTGCTGAAGAATTAAATCCTGAATAGAATTAAGGGAGTTAAATATAAAATGTGGGTTCATTTGAGATTTTAAAGACTTCAATTGTAAAAATGCCAACTCATTCTTTTTACTTAGCTCTAATTCTTTATAGGCCGCTTCAAGATCTTGTTTGTTTTTTTTTAATTCAATTTCCTTTTTCCTATTTAATGATTGCGAATAATTTAATATAACATAACTCGCAACAAAAATGGATAATATCAAAATAGGATTCATCGTTTTCTCTGGATACAGACCTGTAGTTATCACAAAAGGGACGTAATATAATCCCCAACAAAGTAACATGATTGATAATGTTATCCACTTATTATCAATTAACACAAGAGCTATCAAAGGACATAAGAAGTAAAAATTCTCCATCAAAATAGAGGACTCAATAAAGTTTGCAAAAACGAATATGACCAAAATGAGCACCAAAATAAATAAGACACGAGCCATGTTAAACAAAAAGCATTTAATAATCGTATTCTTTTATGCTCTACCTTATTATCTTGATAGATACCCGTATTTATAAGTTGTTTATATAGCCTCTTTATTTTAGTCAATTTATACATGATTATAAAACCTCATCAATATCTCTTTTGAAAAGGCATCCTGATTTCTACTTTGGTACCTGTACTTATTTGATTATCATATTCATCAAATACGGTATACCCAACCTCATTTCCATATTGTTCTTTTAGGATTTCTAATCGTTGCTTTATAGCTTCCAGGGCAAAAGATTCATGACGACCTCCTTGTCGCTCCTGGATTTTCTTTGCTTCTTTTCTACCAATACCATTATCGGTTACTGTACATAATAGATCATCTGTAAATGTAAAATCTATAACGAGTTCTTTTTTACCCTCTTTGTGTAATAAACCATGGATCAGCGCATTTTCTATAAAAGGTTGTACGATTAGTGAAGGAACAGATAAACCTTCTGTATTGGTATGTTGAATAGTGTATGTAAAATCATCTTCGAACCTTAATTTCTCTAGTTGAAGGTATACTTCTAAAAACGCTAATTCTTTATCAATAGCAATAAAGTTTTTATTAGAGTAGTTTAAGGTATTTCTAACCAGTTGTGAGAATAACACTACATAATCGTATGATGAATCGGTATTTTGTTGAAGGATTAAATCCTGAATAGAATTAAGCGAATTAAATATAAAATGAGGATTCATTTGAGATTTTAAAGACTTCAATTGTAACAAGGCTAATTCACTCTTCTTAGATTCTTCAAGTTTTTGATATGCCTGGGCTAATTTTTCTTCATTACGTATATTTAGTTTTTTAAAATAATTAACTATTGCGTAAATACAATAAAATAAAATTATGACCACTACACCGTTCATTCTGTTTGGGTGATCTACTGGATATATATCGAGATAATAGTAAGGAATAAAAAAGCAAACTATACTTACCAATGTAAATATTATAGGTAAAGTTTTTTTTTGATAAATCGATAAACAAATACCTGGAATTAGAAGGAAGTAATACTCTGTATAAATCCCAGGGTTAACCATTACGGTAGATAAATTTATAAAAATGAATAAATATAAAATCCACAACATTTTTGCGAACCCAAAAAACCTTTTCTTATTACATACCAATACAGAAATTAAATAAAACTGGGATATATAACTTATGATATGCGAACTTAGAGGTTTTTGAATAAAAATTAAATCTCCTATATAAAAAAGTATACTGGTATGTAAAGCAATCAGTATATAAATATTTACCAGTCTTGTATGCTTATTTTGTATCGCACTAAATTCATCGTGGGTACCAATAGCTATTATTTTTTTGTACCAGGCTGTTATTCTTTTTATCATCCTTTATCCCTTTATAAAATCAAATATCCCTACCGATTCAGTATTTTTTCTGAAAAGGCATTCTAATTTCGACTTTTGTCCCTGTAGCATACCCATTATCATATAAATCAAATACCTGGTAACCTACCGCTGTACCATATTGTTCTTTTAAGATTTCTAATCTCTGTTGTATAGCTTCTAACGCAAAGGATTCATGACGACCTCCCTGTCGCGCCTGAATTTTCTTTGCCTCTTTTCTACCAATACCATTATCGATAACCGTGCATAGTAGATCATCGGTAAATGTAAAATCTATAGTGAGTTGCTTTTTACCAGATTTGTGTAGTAACCCGTGAATCAGGGCATTTTCTATAAAAGGTTGTACGATTAGTGAAGGAACAGACAAACCTTCTGTATTAGTATGTTCGATAGTATATGTAAAATCATCTTCGAACCTTAATTTCTCTAACTGAAGATATATTTCTAAAAATTCTAATTCTTTATCAATAGCAATAAAATCTTTATTAGAATAGTTTAATGTATTTCTAACCAATTGTGCGAATAAAACGATATAATCATAAGAGGCATCTGTATTTTGCTGAAGAATTAAATCCTGAATAGAATTAAGTGAATTAAAGATAAAATGAGGATTCATTTGAGATTTTAAAGACTTCAATTGTAAAAATGCCAACTCATTCTTTTTGCTTACTTCTAATTCTGAATACGCCTTTTCTAACAGTAGTTTTTGCGTTTCTATAATACTATTTTGTTTCTGTAATTTATCATTATTCTCTTTTAATGCTAGTTCATTCTTTATGTTTAGATTTTTAAAGAGATTCACAATAAAAAATACTCCAACAAACATAAATACAACATTGGTGTATCCAAAGTATTTTTCAGGGTAAATAGAATATAAATAATTAGGAAGATAAAATGCTATAATAGATAGAATTAAAAATATATAATGAATGTTTTTTTTATCAAAAAATAATATAGAAAATAAAGGGATTACTATGTACTGATACTCTGCATAAAATCCTTTAAAAGTAACATTAGAGTGCAAAAAAAGGATAAGCATTACAATAGATATAAATACTAACCTAGATAGAAAAAGGTATTTCCGTTTTTGTAGATATAATATCCCACAAAATATAACAATTTCGGCCACTAGAATAATCATTCGAGAAGTAGTTAATTGTTGTATTGCAAAATCAAAACATAAAAAGAACAACGAAGCAAATAAAGAGATCAAAGAACATAAATTAAGAACTTTAGAGCGTTTTTTCTCTAATGGAGTACTATTTTCAGTTATCCCAAGATTAATTAATTGTAGTAATATATTCATAAAGTCTATCGTATGGTATTCTCAAAAGAACTAAAACGGGTTCTTGATATTTTGGCAGTTATATTTTGTGCCAATATTATAGTTAAGCTAGATTTATTAATAACCTCAATATACTTTAAATTTATCATCCAGGTTCTGTGAGAGCGAAAAAAAGAGGTGTCTTCGGGTAGTAAATTTTCAAAGTATTTCAGGTTCTTACTTGTAGTTACCGGTTTGTTTTCGGTTGTATAAATCTTACTATACGATCCATCTGCTTCAATAGCAATTATAGTATTAATAGCGATAATACGTCTATTGCCTAATTCGGGAAGTATAATTTGTTTAAACTCTTTTTCTTTTATGGTGTTTAGTAAAATCTGATAATCTTCTATCTTTTTTTGTTTTTCTATTTTGCTTTGCAGTTTTTCTACGGCTTCTATTAATCGTTTTCTATCTATAGGTTTTACCAGGTAATCTATAGCAGATAACTCAAAAGCTTTTATAGCATACTCATCAAAAGCAGTTACAAAAATGATATCAAAATTCATTTCTTCAAAGAAATTTGCGATCTCATATCCTGCATAGTTAGGCATCTGAACATCTAAAAATACGACATCAGGTTGTAGTTTTTTAATCTCTTCGACAGCATCTTCAAGGCAACTGCACTGAGCAAGAATATCTATATTCAGATTACAACGCTTTATCAAATTAGATAAAACATTTCTAGCTCTTTGCTCATCATCTACCAGTATTGCCTTAATTACATTCATGTAACAAAAATAGGTAGTTTAGAATTAGTGATCATAAAGCAGTTTGTGAATCACAATTTGAGTTTATAAGTCTTATATAGTTTCAGTTAACATAGGTACATTCTAAAACATTCTGTCCTCGAGCGATACCTTCTGTAAATACTTTTTGGTAATCATTACCATTATATTGTTGAGCAAACGTCGCATACTGAAAACTGCATTTACCATCTTTACGTCTCATTACAATAACACCCGAAATTCGTCTACCAAGCTGTACACCGGTTAGCGTATTTCTGTAAATACTCCAGTCGTTATCAGCAAAGTATGCTTTGGTTATAGTTTCTTCCCAACCATATTGATTTGCCCATAATTTTGCTGCTAGTGTCGCTTGTTTTTCTAATGCTGAGTTACTTAACCCTTTTGATGGTAGTCGTCTGTTTTTTATGTCTTTTGCTACTTTGGCTGCATAGGTCTTTTCGGCGTACTCTTTTGCTTTTAATGACCAATCTGCCAGTTTTGCATCTATTTTATCCTGACCTTCTTTACTTACCAGTAAATTTCGTATTACTTTTTGATCTTTATGGAAATAATTAAAGGTTTCGTATGTACCCCATGTAGATTTCCCTAAATCATTTCCCGAACTGTATTTTGCCCATATAATCGAAAGCGGACTTTCTACAAACATATATTCTCGCCTATTACCTCCAACATCATAAATATCAACTTCCAAAACCTTACTCAATTCTACCATATAGTTATAACGCTCACCATGGCCATTAGGAAAATTAAGATGTATCTCTTTTCCTTTTGTAATATCTATAGTAACAGAATTAAACGACTCTCCATTGTGTAGTTCTTTTGCTGCTGGATAATAAAGGTTACTTTCACTATCAACAGGTTGTGCACCAACTCCTCCTGTCATAATCTGTTTTGAAAAATTTATCGCCCAATCTTCTACTTTCTTTTTAGTCATACTAGCAATCTTAGCTTTATCTGCACTAAAGAAATTAGCATATAGAAAAGTCTCCCAAATACCTTCTCCTATGGCCACTGCTGGTGATTTAGGAGCTACAGACACATAACTATTTTCATCATAAGGTATCACATAGATACCCGAGGTGCCATAAATAGTTTTCCCCGATGCTTTACTAGCCTCTGGATTATAAGTGTAAACAGCGGGCATACATTGTTTACAAGAAGCCATCGCTAATAACTTTACACCATTGTTCTCACCAATTTGCAAAATCTGTTGTTTTTTTCCATCTCGTGAGGGTTCTAATAAATGAACCATTTGATCTTGTGCAAAGAGCTGATTAAAAAAAGAGAAGTTTAATACTAAAACTAATATCTGTAAGTAGTTTTTTATTTTCATAATATACAATTTAAATAGGCAATGGAATATGTTATTCCTTTATGACTTTTTTTCTTAGTGTTTTGCTTTTTGTCTCTATTACAAGCCAATATACTCCTCTATTCACCTCAGAGATATCTAATTTAGGAGTATTTTGTTTCTGTAAAACTTGCTCACCAACAAACGTGTACAAAGTAAGTTTCTTTATTTTTTCTTTAGATCGAATATTAACAAAGCTATTTGCCGGGTTTGGGTATACGATGATATCATTGCTTACTTCTTTACCTGATTCTGGCACCTCATCAGAAAGAGGCCCTAAATCTATCAATCCTCCTGTGCTACTTTGTACGCATATGTCGCTATAACTGGCAGATGTATCTTTTTTCCAATACCAATGGTTTATTGGTGGTGTAAATCCCGAATCTATGTTTATACATGTTAGTTTTGGATTGTCATTTGCCCAACAAAAAAAGTTACTTCCGTAATTATTTCCATTTGCTATATCCAATGTTTTAAGATCTGGATTATTGCGGCAATCCACTAAACTTAAAACAGGATACTTACTTACATCTATATCGACCAACTCATTAAATGAACAATACAATGCTTCTAAAACAATATTGTTACCTAAATTGATTTTGCTTATTCTATTATCATCTACCTGAACTACTCTTATATTTAGGTTATTGCTTAGATCCAATTCGGTTATTAAATTACTTCTCATGTATAGACCGGATATATTTACAAAAAATTCAATTCCTGTTAGATCAGATATATCCTGTCCGCCACCAATAAAAAGATTTCCATGATAATTTTGTGCTTCTGTAACATCAATCTCTCCATCATTATTTGTATCTATTGAAGTAGAATAATGTGTTAAATCATATTTAAAGTTAGGGTCAGGAAAATTAATAATCTGGCAATAACTATTTATGGCCATAAAAAATAGACCTAGCGTAAGTAATTTTTTTTTCATTTTTATCGTGTTTTAAGTAGTATATTATTTACTAAAAGTAACAGTTAAAATTTCATACCAATAAAACGATTTGTGAAGAGTAATTTGAGTTTGTAAATAGTACAGATCGCTATCTTAGATATCCTAAATGGTTTCTAAAACAATATGTTTTTTCTTATTACTCAAACAACATAAAATTTTAATGTTTTAAAATCAGACAAGATATATTACATTTAACCACAAAATAAACGAGATGACAATTTTTAATATCTTAGATATTTTAGGAACCATTGCATTCGTAATATCGGGTTCATTAAGCGCAATGAATCGAAAATTAGATCTCTTCGGTATTTTTATCATTGCATTTGTCACGTCTATTGGCGGAGGTACTATTCGAGATATCCTTATAGGCAATACTCCTGTTTCCTGGATGCAAAATACGACCACCATGTATTTGATAGGCGGAGTTACTGTATTTTCTATCATTTTTAGAAACAAACTCGATTATCTTAAAGGATCAATTTTTTTATTTGATACCATTGGTTTGGGAGTTTTTACTATCGTAGGAGTCGAAACAGGGATTAATGCAGAATTAGAACCTATTGTTTCTATTGCTCTTGGAGCTACAACCGGTTGTTTTGGAGGAGTAATTCGTGACATTTTATGTAATGAAATCCCTGTACTCTTCAGAAAAGAAATATATGCCACAGCCTCTATCGCGGGTGGGATATGTTTTATGGTTTTATATTCATTTGATTTGGATCAGAATATCACATATATCTCTACTGCCTTGTTAATCATTTTAATTCGATTACTAGTAGTAAAATATAAAATATCATTACCATTATTCACTACAGCAAACAAAGATCTCACTAATTGATTTTTTTTAGATAATTAGTATTTTATCAGGCATAATTTTGTTATTTTTCACATAGAATGAAATTTGAACCTAAGTCAGATATTTACAAGAAAAAAGTTAAAGAAAGCTTTGAGCGTCAACAGTTCATGAAACTAATCAATGCACAATTGATAGACGTTCAACCGGGATATTGCGAGATCCATGTACCTTATCATTCGAGTTTAACACAGCAACATGGTTTTTTTCATGCAGGCATAATTAGTACAATTGCCGATAATGCAGCTGGATATGCTGGATTTTCATTAATGGAAGAAAACTCCTCTGTTTTAACAGTAGAGTTTAAGATCAATTTAATGGCACCGGGAGATGGAGAATTGTTAATAGGAAAATCAAGTGTCTTAAAAAATGGAAGAACATTAACTATCTGTAAATCTGAAGTATTTATCATTAAAAACGGAAATAAAAAGCTATGTGCTGCTGCACAACTAACATTAATTGAACTCAAAAACAGTAGTGATCAGAAAAGTAGTAGTACAGACAAGAAATAGATTAAATTATTACACACCTTTTTTTAAACCCAAAAATGACAGAAGAACAACTTAAAAACATAGCCCTACAACTACGAAAACCCGAAGGAGATTGGGGGATAGAAATGGGAGAAAAGATGAATGTCGGTAATAAATTTATCAACCTTCATACTATTGATGTATTGAACCCAAAGGCAAACGATGTTATATTAGAAATCGGTATGGGAAATGGTTTTTTTGTGAAAGATATTTTTAAACTAGAAAATACAATTCAATATAAAGGTTGTGATTATTCTAAGGAAATGGTGAGCAAGGCAACTGCATTGAATGAAAAACTAATAAAAGAGGGAAAGGTTAATTTTTTCATAGCCAATGCAGATAAAATACCTTGTGAAGACGCAGAGTTTAATATAATTTTCACCATTAACACTATTTATTTCTGGGAGGACCCTAAACGTGTTTTAAAGGAGATTAGAAGGGTTTTAAAACCTAAAGGAAAACTGATCATTTCTTTAAGGCCAAAATCAAGTATGGCAGCATACCCCTTTGTAAAATATGGATTTGATATGTTTAACAAATCAGAAGTTATCCAATTATTACACAGTAATAACTTCGTAGTTACAGAACATATTGAAAAAGAGGAACCAGGGCAAGAAATTAATGGAAAAACAATGAAAGTGGAAACCTTGATTATTTGTGCTCAAAAAAACTAATACATGGTATAATGAGTATCATTCAATCCATAAAATTATTTATCGCAATACATCAGGGAATAGTAGGTAGGTCTAATAACAGAAGGTTTCTTTTAATAAAACACATAAATTATCGTAAAGATTTAGAATTATCCATAAACCAATTGCTTAAGTCTATGATTTTATCTGATAACTCAAAACCAAATTTCGTAAGAGAATATTCGACTTTGGGAGGAATTTCTGGATAAACCTTGCGTTCTACAATATCATATCCTTCTAATTTCTTCAAGGTAACGGCTAACATTCTTGAGGAAATTCCATCTATATTTTTTTTTAATTCATTAAACCTAAGAACTTCATAATACCCCAAATTAAAAACACATAACAAGCTCCACTTATCTAAAGTAGTTGCTAGTAGGTTTTTTGTCGGGCAAAACCCTTCTTTTAAGTATGGAGCAGTAGAAACAAAATATTTTTCAATTTTTTTCTTCAATCTAACCTGTTGTTTATCAGTATTAGTTATCATAATGTTACTTAATTACTAATTTGTAAGTTATTGTTTATCAGTGTATTTTAAATTATTTTTGGTTACTTAAAGTAACTTAAAATGTAAATATATGAAAAATTTGAACATAGATTTTAAATGGATTGGTGCTTCAACATGGATATTAAAAGTTGGAGATCTTAAAATTGCTTGCGACCCTATTCTTTGCGACATAAATACTATAATTGATTTGAAGTTTTTTAAAGCTAAAAGACGGACAAAACCTCAATTTGTAAATTCGGATTTTGAGAATATTGATATTTGGTTATTAACTCATAATCACTCAGATCACATTGATGAATTGGGAATGTCTAAAATATCGTCGAGCTCAAAAGTATATTCGCATAAAAACATAAAGCCTTGGTTTATGAATAGGTCTTTAGAAAATGTTTCGTTCATGAACTGGGCAGATAAAACACATACAAATAGTAAAGGTTATGAGATTGAAATTGAAGCAATAACTTGTGTTCATGGTTCTAACTATATATCAGCTATATTATGTGGAGGAGTCAATGGTTATTGGATAAAAATAAGGAAAGATGGTCAACCTCTAGAGATTTATGTAACCGGAGATACTATCAATCATTCTAAAATGAAAAAACACATTAAAGCACGTAAAGCAGATATTTTGATTCCCAATATGGGAGGAGGAGGTTTAGACAAATTTGGTGGTCCTTTTTCATATACAGCCGATCTTTTAAAAGACACCGTAACAATCACCAGGCCATCTGTTATCTTACCTGTACATCATACATCATTTTCATTATTTAAGGAACCGATTGAAGAACTATATAAATGGAATGATGATAGAATTATAAAATTTGGTGAAGGGCAAACTATAAATCTTCAAGAGTATATATTCAAAAACAATACCCGTTTTACTTCTAAAATATAAGATAGTATTACTTTTATAAAAGGATAATTATATGAGCCAAAGTGTTCTGTATATACACATACCATGAATTTTAGAAAAGCAACCCAACAAGATGTTCCTTCAATCGTACAAATGATTGCTAATGATGAACTAGGAAAAACCAGGGAGAACTATCAAATTCCTCTCCCAAAAGAATATTTTGAAGCTTTTACAGCTATTAATACTGATCCAAACCAAGAATTGATCGTAATAGAGAATAATGATTTTGAAATTATTGGCACTTTACAATTATCTTTCATACAATATTTAACGTATCAAGGAGGAATACGAGCACAAATTGAGGCTGTGAGAATTAGAGAGGATCAAAGAGGTAAAGGAATTGGGCAAAAAATGTTTGAATGGACCATAGAACGGGCAAAACAAAAAAAAGCACATGTACTACAACTTACTACAGATAAAAAGCGCCCCGAATCCATACGATTTTATGAGAAACTAGGGTTTATAGCTTCTCATGAAGGTATGAAACTTCATTTTTGAGATTGAGTCTTTTAATTTATAAAAAAAGGTTGCTTTTTCAAGCAACCTTTTTATCAATAACACTACCTATTAATAACTCCTTATTAATATTTAAAAACCCTTAATGTTTCTGTTTTTGTATCTGTCATTATTTTTACAAAATAGCTTCCAGACATTTTAATCTGCTGTCCTAAAGTTATTTGCCCAGGATTTTTTCCATACTTTTTATGGATCAACAATTTTCCTTGTATGTCATAAACTTTTACCACCAAGTCTCTTTTATCCAATGTTGATGTATTGATCACAAAGTTCTCGGTAAATGGATTAGGAAAAATAGTAATGGTATTACCTAAGCTATAATCATTGCGATTTTTTAAGTTCATTACTTTTGTAGTAATGGTCTGATTTGGATTTGTATTATATGCATAATCCAAAATAGTATAGGATAGGCCATTATTGGCTACTGATATATGAAACCAACCGTAATGTGTATTACCGCTAATTTTAAAAGTAAACCCTACAAAGCCAGATTTTCCTTTCCAATCGGTATAATCAGAAGAACTTATGATGTAGCTATTAGATTCTGCTCTAAAATTACTGGCACTATCAATTCCTACTCCTTCTCCTATTAATGTTACATTTTTACTAGTACCTACACATACAAGATCCTTATCGTAAGTAACCAATCTCACAGAGTTGCTAGTATACCAGGCACCATAATCTTTATTATCTCCCGTTTCTATTCTAAAGAACTCCCAGGTATTTGATGAGGTCACCGTTATATCATTAATATCTACATAAACTACTCCTGTATCTGTATTACAAGGAGTACAAGAACCACCGCAATCTATTCCGGTTTCATTTCCATTCTGGATACCATCATTACAAGTAGGTGTTGAACCTGTTCCTATAGAAATAGTATAATCTTCTACTTCTCCATAATCAAAAGAACCACATGATGATGGGATTGTATTGTATCTCATTGATACTCTCATTCTGGTATTTCCATTTTTTGCACCATCAGGAATTGTGAAGTTTCCATTTACAGAAGTGTCTTTTGATGCCGCTTTGCTCAACACTTGTTCATTAGCATCTTCAAAATCTCCATCCTGATTATAATCTATCCATACACTATAAGCTTCTGTATAAGTAGTGCCTGTCCAAGTTGGAGTTATAGTAATCGTATGAGCAATTCCTTTAGACAAAGCTGTAGATACAGAAGTAAAGTCATTATATCCTCCACTTCCCGCTGTAGATGTATTATCAATAGTTCCTAATTGAACTCTGCTAATATATTCATCAGATACACTATTTCCATTTGCAGCACAGTAAGTTAAAGTAGCACAGGGAGCACATGAACCGCCACAATCTACTCCAGTTTCATCTCCATTTTGGATACCATCACTACAGGTTGGTGTAACCTGACAAGGAGTACATGAACCCCCGCAATCTACACCGGTTTCATCTCCATTTTGGATACCATCATTACACGTTGGCGTTGTGCTATTTCCAACATACACCGTATAATCTTCTACTTCACCCAAATACGTATCATTTCCGCAAGGATTTATTTTATCTTTAGATCCATATCCCATTCTTACTCTCATTCGTAATGGAGTCCCTGTTAATGCTGAAGAAGGTACAGTTACTGTGCCATTATAGGGCCCAGGGCCGTAAAGAGAAAACACTTCTTCGTCTGTATCTATAAAATCTCCGTCCTGATTCCAATCGATCCAGGCTCCAATTGCATTATATGACCAGTTCTCATTTATAGTCTTTATAGTCAATGCAACTTGTTCTCCTTTTTGAACAACTGTAGATAAATTGGTATGATCCGAATAGGGATTATGAGCTGTACTATTATTAATATCTCCAAAAATTACCTGAGTAATGTGTAGCGAACTATCTTCATTAGATGCATCACAAAAGGTTATTGGAGCTTTTTCTATATTTAGCGTTACCGATTTAGAATCTGTTGCTCCATCATTATCATATGCTATGATCGTTAATTCATGTTGTCCCGGAGACAGAAAATTTAATTTATTGATATGAGTCCATTGATAAGGAGCTACATAATCTGTAGAAATTAATTCTCCATCTACTTTTAATTCAGCTTTTTCGACTTTTTCATCATCTTTTATAACAGTTTCTACAGCTATATTTTCTTTTTGAACAAAATTCTGTCCGTTAGAAGGTTTTAGCAATGTAATTACCGGTGGAGTATTAACAGGAGCTGGATCATTTGTTACTATAATTGAATAATCTTCAATTTCTCCAATACTGTTTTGCGTTCCGCAAGGGGTTATATTATCTTCTGCTCCATAACTCATTCGTACCCTCATTCGGGTTGTGCCTAATTTTGCACCAGATGGAGGCGTAATTTGTTGATTATATGGTCCCGCAGCATATTTATGAAAAACTTCTTCTCCAGCATCTACAAAATCTCCATCTTGATTCCAATCAATCCATACTCCTAATGCATTATAACTCCAATGTCCGTTTTGTACTGTAATATCTAATAGAGTACTTTGGTTGGTTCGTATTATTGCTGCCAACGAGGTATAATCTACATAGGATGTTGTATATCCCGAAGTATTTTCAAAATCACCTAATTGAATTTTAGTGATATGTACATCATCTCCTCCTTCTTTATTGGTGGCGCTACAATATGTATTCGTACCAGAAGGATATACTTTAATATAATTCTGAATTGTCTTTGTATCACTGCTTCCTGCAGTTCCTTTTGCCGTTAAAGTAACATTATACTCTCCTGGAGAATTATATGTTATCTGTGGCGTCTGTTGATCGGTTACACTAGAAGGAGATCCAGATGGAAAAGACCAGTCAAGACCTGTAATATACCCCGTAGATTCGTTTACAAAATCTATTTTTCCTCCTGCAATAGTAGTCACATTTGCAGCCGAAAACTCTGCTACCGGATTATCACTAATATCGGCATCCTTAAGTGGCCCTGTGATTATAAAATCGGCAGAACGACTACCTGATGAATTTAAATTTTTAAAATACCCTACAGTATATTTAAAATTATTTACGAGTTCATTTTCTCTAAGCTTCAATATAACATTGTCTAGCTGTTTAGCAATATCTTTAGGAGCAGCTCCTGATCCAGAACCCGTAACCTTACCTTCTATTTTAAAACGACGATAGGATTTTTCGGCATCTATCGCAACCGAAATATTACTGGTATTGGGTAGGTTTCCTATTTCATTTTGAATTGCAGAAGGGCTTCCGATACTAATTTGATTATCATCAGACCAACTTGTCGTAGGTTGCCATCCAATTACTTGTTCATTTTTTACGTCAAGTAAAAAATTATTATACGAAGTTTCTCCATTATTTCTAAGTTCACTTACAAAATTATCAAATCCGGTAATATCATTATTTCTGGTATACTCAAAAAAGCGTTTTAAATAGTCAAAATTGTTAAGATACCAATTGTACCAGGCCGCGTTTCCGTAGGTATAATGGTAAAAATTCCCACTTGTATAGCTTGAGTTAAAAACAGTATTTAGTGTAGGCCAACCCGATCCCTTATTGATAATAGCCCTGGTATTTTGCGCTAACATTTGTACCCCATTAGTATCTGTAGATCCGGCAAAAAAATCAGCCATACCTTCTTCATACCAAACTAGTCTACTATTATTATATATATCTGATGATCCCCAATTACCTGGTACCAAATACCTTCCTTGTAAATAATGACAATATTCATGTCTAAATAACGATTCCAGAGATAAAGAGCTTTCTACTCCAACAGTTCGGTCCCAGGTATAAAAAGTCGCAATCCCTTCGAGATACATTCCTCCATTATCAGTACGAATACCAAATAACAATGGTGCATAATCATCATATTGTTGTTTAGAACCAAAAACTATCATATTAATGGTAGTATTAGTATCTCCTGCAACCGGTTCATCTGTTTGTAATAATCTAAAAAACTGACTTTGTACTTGTTTAGCAGCATGATACAGGTTTTGTATTTTTTCATCACTAAGAGGAGTTCGAATGATCATTTTATCATCATCATACGATACTGTCTTTGGAAACAAATACTCTTCTACTTCTTGTCGTATAGACAATGGATGTTGACAAAGGTTATACGCACTACAATCTCCATATTGATTTAGCGCCATTTTTGCTTTTGCCCAATTAGGAGATAGCTTTGGGAAATAATTGGTTATAGCAGCCAGGTGTCCTTGTATATCACCAATAAGCTTATCAGATTTTGCTAGTATAGCCAATGCACCGGTCGCATTTTGCCACAAATATTGAAAATCCCCTCCTTTATTAATCAATGCACTATTCACTGCTGCTTTTGCTAACAAATCAATAGATTGTTTGTCACTAACCAGTCCGTTTACAAAATCATCAGTTACACTATTGTAAAAAGCATTATAAACTGTATTCATCCCTTTTGTATACGCTTTTTCTATATCTGGATCTGTAATAGATGTCCAGGTTTCGTTAACCGCAAAATCTCGTAACACTCTTTCAAAAAGATTAATAGAAGCTGGTTTATGACGTGATTTTAAATCTCCTGCCACTATAAGTATTTCCTGTAATACATCCATAGCGTATACACTATGTTTAAGAAGTGACGAGTTACCTCCTAAACCAGAGATAGCTTCATGTATTGCGCTATACGTATCTGGTGTTAAATCAATTGAAGTTTGATTAAAATCCAGATAAATAGCAATGTGCAGATAAATTGTTAATCCATACATCCCTGTACTGTTGGTTCCATTATATGAGGATGCCAGACCTCTTACTTCATTGGCGACTGCTTTTACTTTGGCATTAGAAAAAATACTTGTTGAATAGGAACTGTAGTTAAATAAATCCCTGTAACAATCATAATCACCAGCCTGCCTCATAGCATTAATTAATGCAGAAGTAGATAAACTACCCCACTGTGCATTGGTACTATATTGACATACCGCTTTTTTAGCTATTCCAAAAGAATTGTCTTTGGCTTTAGCACTAGGAATAATGCTCTCATTTTGATGAGAAGCTCTTGAACAATGATCTGATGAATGATTTGATGATGATGATATTGGTATGGGGTTCTGATTTTGAGCAAATGATAATTGAATTATCATTATTAGGCCAAAAAATAGCCATATTGTTTTTTTCTCATAAAGAGAATACTGTGAAGATTTCATAAGATTTGTGTAAATAAAATATCCCTCGATCTATTATAGGTCTATCGATCAGGATAAATAAGTTAGGTTTTAAATAAATAAGTATACTTCGAGGTCATAAAGAATATCCTTTATACTCGAAAATAGATAATAAGCCTTTTATGATGTTGTCTATTAATACTACAACGCCATAAATCAATAGTCTTTTAGCATCTATATAAACGAATATATCATGTACGTTTACTAGATGCTTCTTTGCTTCTTAATTGTATGTAAAAACCAAAGTATGTGTGTCTTTAAAAAAATAAATCACGCCAACAATTATGTTGAGCCCGTATCTTCATAGACACCTCGAAGTGCAGAAATAATCTTGTTCTTGTGTTCAGGAAAAATTGAACGTAGTTGATTGTTTTTCATCGTTTTAAAGTTTGTGTTTCTTAGTTACCATAAAATTAATTGATTTAAAAAATGAATATCAATAGTATATTATCCAAAACTGATCCTATGTTAACTTTAATTTGATCATTTATCTTTTTTAATGGTATAAATAGTATTTCACAAACCAAATAAGTTTAAAATCAGGAGAAATACGATCAACGAAAAATATCTCTCCCAAAAGCTCAAAACAGCTTCTAAACAATAATAAAATGTCGTTAAAGTGGCTCATGCAGATATTATACTATTCTTATAAAACTTTAAAAATCAGCTAATAACCTTTTTAACAACAGCTTATTGGTTTTTTGGAATAAAAGAACAATCCAAATTTGTATTTTTGCACGAAATTTATGCGTACTGATGAGAATTCTATTCTCCATACTACTATTTGCTTCTTTTGCCATACGCCCTGCTATGGAAATCAGTACTGTACTCTACTACCAACTTAATATTGATACTATTGTAGAAAAATATTGTGTAAATAAAGAACGCCCTCGTCTTAATTGTAATGGTAAGTGTTATTTAATGAGTCAAATGAAGGCTAAGACACAGTCTTCAAAAGAAAATTCTGATACCACCATTATAACAGAAGCTTTTATTCCTTTATTTTTTCAAGAAAATACAATGCAAATAAAAAATACAAATCCGTTTGTTTCAGAAAACACTCAGAATTGGAAATTAAAAAACTGCCGTTTAAAAACTATCTCTAAAGATATTGATCACCCTCCTGAGTATATCTTTTCTTAATTACATAACATATTTTGAATTTAATTTTTGAATAGATCATCGGTTCTTATTCAAAAATTACTATTACAAAAAATTCAACATTTTTTAATATCAAAAAGACGATATTTCCTGGTATACATACTTAGGTTTTTAGTTGAATAAACACCTAGTAAGGTTCAATAATCATCAGTCAAAATGCTTCGATAAAGAAAAGTAAAGCTCTTTGTCTAGTCCTGTATAAAAAGATTTTTGAATTCAGATTATTTGTTTTCGACTTACCATACCTTAAAAGTGTGGTATTCTAGGTCATACTCTATATAGAGAAAAATCGTCATTGCAACTCATTATATACAATGAAAAACATATTAGTTTATGCTGTTACTCTATGTTTAGGGGTATACGGTTATACACAACAATCATATAAAGGAAAAATAGTAGACAGTGCTAATCATCCATTATCAGGAGCAACTATTATTGACTCTAATAGTACTACTAATGGAGTTATGAGTGACTCGGAAGGAGTTTTTAAAATCACATTAGAAAATTCTACAGAAGTCACTATTAGTTTTTTGGGATATATCTCCAAAAAAACAAGTTTAACAGATGCTTTTAATATCATTAAATTAACAGAAGATAATGTAGCCTTAGAAGAAGTTTTGGTAACCTCTGCCAGTAGAGAGGTTCAAAAACGTTCTGAGGTACCTGGATCTATTGCTTCAATACATACACAAGCTATTGCAGAAACTAAAGCTTTTGGTATTGATCAATTGGTAAACCAGGTGCCAGGAGTATTTATGTCTACTTCCCGATCAGCAAGTAATGAACAACATTTTATGGCTGTTCGTACTCCTATTTCTACAAAAGCGTTATTCTTATACCTGGAAGACGGTATTCAAATTCGACCTACATCGGTATTTAATCACAATGCTTTATTAGAGATGAACAACACTTCTTTTGGTCGTGTTGAGGTATTAAAAGGTCCGGCTTCAAGCATTTATGGTAGCGAAGCTATCGGAGGTAGTTTTAATTTTATTACCAAAAACCCAACGGAAAACCTTAATGGTAGTGTTGGTTTTCAAATCAATGACCTAGGACTAACTCGATATGAATTCGAAATTTCTGATCAAACCAGTGAAAAATTCGGTTTTTATCTGGGAAGCCATCATGTACAGCGTGAAGATGGTCCTATAGAACATAGTGATTATGAAAAGTTAGCTGTTACTTTTAAAACAGTCTATGATATTACCGAAACCGCAAGATGGACAACTGTTTTCGACCTTATAGATTATCGATCCGATATGTCTGGTTCTCTAAGTGAATCCAACTACAATGAAGGAAATTATGAAAGTGATCAAACGTTTACCGAAAGAGAAGCAATTACATTTAGAGCCAGAACTACACTAGACAAATTTTGGAGCAACACTAATAAGACTTCATTCAATTTTATTGTTAGAAACAATCGAATGGATCAAATTCCTTCTTATAGAATACGGCAATTTAGAAATCAGGGGCAGTTAACAGGATTGGGTTCGGGAGAAGTAAACTCTAACCAGTTTAAAAGCTTTGTGGGATTAATTCAACATAAGTTAGACTTCAACTTTGCTAATTCTTCTTTAATCATTGGTACTACAGCAGATTATTCCCCACAAGATTATGTGGCAGAGACCATACAAGTTGTTGTTGATCCCGAAACGGGAAGAAATCTGGGGTACGCTGTTAACTCCAGAGATTTTATCCTTAATTATAAAGCTAATATATTTAATTATGCTGGCTTTTTTCAATATGAGATATCGCCTATCGATGCCTTAAAAATCACTGCGGCATTACGTTATGATGGTTTTGAATATGATTATGACAATCAAGTTGAAACCACAGGCGTAAATGACGCTGTCGACAATTTTAATAATCTAACTCCAAAATTAGGTCTCAATTATAATTTTAATACAAAAACCGGAATGTATGCAAACTATTCGCAAGGGTTTGCACCACCCCAGGTTTCTACATTGTATCGTAATCGAAATGAACTACTAGGTATAAAACCAAGTCGTTATCATAATTACGAAGTTGGAGGTTATTTTACTATTCCTTCAAAATTAAAATTAGATGCTGCTATTTATCTTCTCGAAGGACAAAACACCTTAATTACTTTACGAGATGCAGATGATAATTTTTTTAGCACCAATGCTGGTAAAACAAGATCATATGGTATCGAGTATGGCATAACCTGGATCCCTATAGAAGGGTTATCCATAACTCATAATGGTAGTTATGCGCAGCATCGCTATGTAGAGTTTTTTGATAGAGGAATTGATTATTCTGATACCGACAGAGAAACAGCTCCTAATCTATTGGGAACTTCTTTAATTACATATCGTAAGAAGTATGAAAACAGTTTTGGATTCAGCTTAACGGCAGAACACGAATTGGTAGGTAAATACAATACCAGTTTCGAAAATCAGATAGCTAATGAAAATGGAACTTTTGATACGGCAACCTATGATGGACACTCTGTTTTTAACCTTAGAGCTACCATTCAATATAAAGATTTTGAAGTATGGGGTCATGCACTTAACATTTTTGATGAGTTGTATGCAGCGAGAGCTTCATTTAATAGATTTAGAGGAGAAAATAGTTTCACAATTGGTAATCCAAGAGCTTTCCATCTTGGAGTGAAGTATAACTTCTAATAACCAGCCTTCACAGGTTTTTAAAACCTGTGAAGGCCAATTTCACCTAAGAAATGAAAAAAAACAAAAAATTAAATCAATGGCTTTGGAAATGGCATTTTATTGCTGGATTAATATCGCTTCCGTTTATAATTGTACTTTCTATAACCGGCGGGATATATTTATTCAAAGCAGATTACGAGGCCTCGAAGCAAAAGCATATTAAAGAAGTCGTTGTACAAGGAGCCCCTATTTCTCTTCAGGAACAATGGGAAATCGCAAACAAAAATGTTATTAAAAAACCCAATACAATGGTTTTAACTTCTACTGCCAATCAGGCAACCGAATTTATATCAGGGCGTTTTGGCGGAAAAAGTAGTGTATACGTAAATCCATATTCAGGTGATATTTCCGGAGAAATTATTACCCGGGATACAGATATGTTTAAAATCAGAAAACTACACGGTGAATTACTAATGGGTACGTTTGGTACTAAAATCGTTGAGCTTATCGCTAGTTGGATGGTAGTTCTCATACTAACCGGGTTATACGTTTGGTGGCCCGAACGTGGCCGGAAAATAAAAGGTGTTTTTATACCCAGAACAAATCAGGGAAAGAGAACATTTTATAGAGATATACATGCTATTACAGGGTTTTGGGTTTCTGGATTATTACTTCTCATTTTAGCCGGTGGTTTTCCCTGGACAGATGTATTTGGTGATAACTTTAAACAACTTCAAAAAATAACAAATACTGGCTATCCAGCTACATGGAAAGGACATCAATTGCAGTCAAATGATAAAGGAGATGCTTTAACATTAGATCAAATGGCAGCCAAAGCAGAGGCACTTGACCTTCCGGGAACAGTACTGGTTCACTTTCCAAAAGGACCAAAAAGTATTTTTAGCGTATCTAATTTAAATCCATCGGATCTGAATACTCAAAAAAAGATTCATTTTGATCAATATTCTGGTAGGCAAATATTATCTAATAATTGGGATGACGTAGGGATTTTAATGCGTGGTCGAATGTGGGTTATGGCATTTCATCAAGGAGAGTTTGGAGCCTGGAGCTGGTGGTTGATGTTACTAACCGCAATAGCATTAACTATAATGAGCATCTCTGCTTTGATTTCTTATATCATGCGAAAACGTAAAGGAGATTGGGGGGTTCCAAAAGTGCCTGTGACCTTCAAAATCGGATATGGAGTCATCGTACTGATAGGAATCTTAGCTATAGTTTTTCCACTATTCGGAATAAGTCTTATTTTGATCATTGGTACAGAATATCTAACAAAAAAAATCAAGAAATCTTAATCTAATGTATATGTTAACTTTTATTCTAATCACAGCAATTTCATTTTGCCTGCTTTGTATTATTATACAAATGCATAAAATGAATAAAATCGGACAGCAATACAAAGCGGCTAAACTTCATAAGAAAAAGGAAAAACAATATCTTTGAAACGTTTAGACTAGCAACAAAACAAAAACTTAAAAATTACAATTATGAAATTATCATTTTTATACGCAACTTCACTACTACTATTAGTATTCACATCCTGTAATCAACTTTCTAAAGAAGAACAAGAATTTGACGTTCTCATGCAAAAAGTAATTGATGTGCATGATGAAGTTATGCCAAAAATGGGTGAAATGAGTAGCCTTATAAAAGATCTAGAAACTAAAATTGATACCACTGCCCAAGGGAAATCATATGCAAAAGCGCAACAAGAAGTAAAAGATGCTTATGATTTTATGATGACCTGGATGAGTGATTTTAGTGATAAATTTCCTCATGAAGAAGAAGGCAGCAAAACAGACCCTGAAAAAGTATCTTCGCAAATAAAACTGCTTAAGGAAGAAGAAATTAAAGTGAATTCATTAAAGGATCAAATCAATTCTAGTATTAAAAGTGCAAAGCAACTATTAGAAAAGTCATAACGACCAGTTGCCATGTTATTTATAAAAATGTTTTACTTTAGCAATTGCAACAAATCATATTAAAGATCGATGAAAAAAATTATTTTATTTGTTTGTGTATTGTTTATTTCGACTTTGTCTATTCATGCACAGAAAAAAAAGGACCTTCTTGAAGAAATAAATAAGCTAAGAAAGGAATTAAAAACTACTGAAGCTGAGTTAAATGATTCTCGTAAAAAAGAAAAAGCAACATTAACTCAGGTTGAAACAATGGAGATACAAGTAAAAGATCTAAAAGAGACCAATGCTTCTCTTTTGACCAATATGAGTAGTTTTACCCAATTATCTAATCAGAAAGCTAAAAACTTAGAAACTTCTCTTGAAAGTCTTCAGGAAAAAGATAAACAGATTAAAACGATAAACGATGCTATTGGCAAAACCGATTCTACCAAACTGGCAACGTTAACAGTTTTAAAAAATGCACTTGGTAGTGATGCTAATATTGCCGTACAAAATGGAGCTGTGCTAATTACTTTGGCCAATACATTACTGTTTGGTGAAGATGATAATAATTGTGTTATTGAAGATAAAGCAAAAGGTGTCTTGGAAAAGATAGCAAATGCTTTAAATGCGAAACCTGATTTAAAAATCATTGTCGAGGGAAATAGCAATGCAATTAATTTTAAAGATAAAAGTATTAGCGATAATTGGGACCTTAGTACCAAGCAAGCTGCATCGGTAGTAAGGACTCTACAAAATGATTTTAAAGTGGATCCAAAAAGAATGGATGTTCTGGGAAAAAGCGAATATGGTTCGCAAAGTATAGAAACTGCTACCAGAATTATAATTGATCCAAAATTTGATGAGTTCTATGGACTTGTTAAAGAAAACATGAAAAACGGATCCAAAAAGTAAAAAACATTACTGTTTTATAAAGAGAGAGACCCGGTTCATGTATGTGACCGGGTTTTTTTATGAAATAATCCAACACATAAACTACAAATAAAATATAAGGTTTCAAATTGCTTTGTAGCCCTTTACCCCTATCACAATATCTTCGGAAAAGTGAATCCATTTTGAAAAAAGAAAGGAAATCATTATATTTACGTAACTGATTACGTAATTAACTATGCAAATGAATTTTTTTGACAATATTGGTATAATAGCAATTGGCACCAGACTTAGAATGTTAAGTGAAAAGATGACAGAAGATGCTACAAAAATTTATGAAATGTATGACGTGGATTTAAAGCCAAAATGGTTTCCTGTGTTTTATGTTTTGTCTCAGAATAGCGAGAAATCTATTACCGCAATAGCCAATGAAATTGGTCACTCTCATCCCTCTGTAAGCAAAATTGTTCGGGAGATGGTTAAAGAACAAATTTTACGTGAAAAGAAAGATAAAAATGACGGGAGAAAAAATAATATCGAACTGGCTCCCAAAGGCCGGCAGATAGCAAATCATATTAAAGAACAATATACCGATGTACAAAAAGCTGTAGAAGTTACCTTAAATCAAAGCAGGCACAATATGTGGCATGCTATTGAAGAGTTTGAATTTCTTTTGGATCAAAAATCAATGTTTCACCGTGTAAAAGAAGAAAAGAAACTTAGAGAAATAAAAAAAGTTGAAATCGTTCCTTATGAGGCCAAATATAGAATCCCATTCAAGAACCTCAATGAAGAATGGATCACTACCTTTTTTAAGATGGAAGAAACGGATCGTAAATCTCTGGATCAACCAAAAGAGTACATTTTGGATAAAGGAGGCGAGATATTAGTTGCATTATACGATAAAGAACCTGTTGGTGTATGTGCCTTAATAAAAATGGAAGATCCTCATTACGATTTTGAACTTGCCAAAATGGCTGTTTCTCCACAGGCAAAAGGTAAAGGCATAGGTTGGTTATTAGGGAAAGCTATAATCAAAAAAGCGCAATCATTAAATGCTCAAAAAATATATTTAGAAAGTAATACTGTATTAAAACCTGCCATTAATCTGTATCATAAACTGGGGTTTAACAAAGTAGTGGGACATTCAACTCCATATGAGCGATGTAATATCCAAATGGAATTGATATTAGACTAAAATATGGCTATAATCTCGGCGTTGGCAGGAGTTGAATCTAAAATCCTTTCATAATGGATTTGTTTACTTGTTTTACCTCAGCTCCTCCACGCCGAATCATAGCCTGATATTTCTTTAGAATATTCAATTCAGATTTTAAAAATAATAATTTGAATCCGCATTCCTATTCAGAAATTAAAGATTTAAATACACCGAATATATCATACAGGTCAGAAAAACAATAATTACAGAACCATTTTTCTATAAATAGAAGTGTCAATTTCTTTGAAAAACCAATACATCTCAAAAATGTTGACAGAATTAAAACCAACTACCTCATCATATATAATTTATTTAAAATCAATATCTTAACACCATCACAAAAGTTTATCCAGCTCTTTTTATCTCACCATTTTTTTGTAACTTAATAAGATACTGATTTAAAACCTCTCAATCATGAAAACCTTAGTACTGATTCTATTAGGGGTGTGCTTTTTTTCTGCCTTTACACATCAGAATAAAGCTACCGTTACTGAGCCTTATAACCTTGAAGGTGTTTGGGAACTTAAACATCAATTTCTTTATGAAGATAATCAAATAAGCGATACTATTTTAAATCAAAATGGATATCGCCAGGTAAAGATGTACAGCAAAGAAAAAGTGATGTGGACCCGGTTTGATCCAAAAGACAAAAACGAATGGTTTGGCTATGGTACCTATGCAATTAAGGATGGTATCCTTGAAGAACGCTTAGAATATGCTTCAGGGCCAATGATGAAAATCGTAGACACTATTCAAGTTTTTAGATTTGAACTAATGATGGATTCTAACTCTTATCAACAAATTAATATCGATAAAAACGGGCAATATACACTTGCCGAAAACTACAGTAGAGTTGAGTAAATCCTTTTCAAGAAAATTAAATCAAAAATAATGGAGTCCAGATATCTGGACTCCATTTTAAGTAGTATACTTAGAAAATTAAAATAAATTACTCTCTAATTATTTTGCCTGTTGTTTTGTTTTTGGAAACTGAAATCGTATAAAAATACATTCCTGATTCTAGTTCACCTATATCAAAACTCTTAACACTTTCTCCTCTTTGAAGCTTGTCATTTTGAAAATTATAAACTTCAACTCCATTAGTATTAAATATCTGGAATCTGAAATAATCAGAACCTGATTTAGAAATAGAACCATCTAAGGCAACATTAATTATATTTCCAGAAATAGGATTAGGAAATACTTTCCCTACACTACTTTGTGTATTAATTACAGCAGTTCTGGCACCTAATCCATCCAAATATGCTCTATGACTTGAAGAGAAAGCAGAATTATTTACCAAATCCCAATTTATAGACCAGGTCATTAAACCTCTAAAACTAGGATACGTAGAACTGGTTGTATACGTTCTTCCTGGATAAGAGGTTCCTTTAATCAAATAATCCAGTGCTTGTTGCACAACAGCTTCAGAAGTATATCCGCTTCCTGCTGCTTGTGTAGTAGCAGGTAATCCAATAGCAACCTGATCTGCTCTAAGACCAGGGAATGTAAGCCCTGTTTGAGCAACCGGGAAACCAGTAATTAACATTTCTGCCATAGCCACATGAAAATCTGCAGTAGCTGGCTGGTATATTTTTCCATCTCCCCCAAACATAGAACCTGTATTATAGTGCTGTACATGAATATAATCCATTTCATTACGTAATGCATGAATTACAGGTAAATATGCTCCAAAAATTCCAGAATAATTTCCATAAGCACCTTGTACATACGCTGTTTCTGGAGCCATACTTAATATAAATCTATTTGCACCTATATTGGTTCTAATGGCTTTTGTGGCAGCAATAAGATTCTTAATCTTTGTTGTAGTCGGATTCCTGAAATCCGAATCTCCGCTACCTAATGAAAGAGAACTTCCTTCTAAATCTATATCCAATCCATTAAAACCATATGTATTGATGATATTGGTCATAGAACTTATAAATAAATTCTTTTCAGTGTCATTATTTAATTCTACTCTGGCATTGGCACCTCCAATAGAAATTAGTACTTTTTGTCCTCTACTCTTTACAGTAGTAACATCATCTATAAAAGCCTGAGTATTTCCATTATAAATACTATATGGACTAAATAGCATATCGGCTGTACTTCCTGCTTTAGGCTCTGCAAATGCAATACAAATCACATCCCAGTCTCTGGATACTTCACTCAGTCTTGGCGTAGTAGATCCATTATCAAAATTATGCCAGTACCCAACCAAAATCTTACTTGGTAAGTTATTATTTCCACCATCTACTCTTTTTCTTACAGTAACAACTTCTGAAGTGGTTTGGTTATTCTCATTATCTGTTGCTACGGCTGTTAAAGAATAGCTTGCAGATTGTGCATTGGAAATTGTAAAAGAATACGGATTAGTAGTATCTTCTCCTAGTTTTGTAGTTCCATCAAAGAATTCTACTTTAGTAACAGTTCCATCATCAGTTGCTGTAGCATTAACAACAACAGAACTACCAGCGGTATATGTTGCACCATTTGAAGGAGATGTGATATTTACTACAGGAGAACCTCCTGTTCCTCCTCCGCAATCACCTGTTTTAGACCAGGCATCCTGCCAATGAGCTCCAGTACCAGGTGCATATGCCCATGCCGCTGCAGAAGAGCACCATCCCGGAATATTACATTTAAATTTTTCGCCTTCATTTTGTACTTCCTGATCTTTGCTATATGAAGTACCCGCAACATATTGTGGTAATCCATCGCAATTACCATTTCCTACTGTAGTAACCGAAATTGATACTACAGAAGAAGTTGAAGTAGCTCCGCCATTATCAGTAGCCTTAGCAGTCAACGTATAACTTCCTACAGACGCATTAGAAATTGTATATCCATAAGGGCTAGAAGTATCTTCTCCTAGTTTTGTAGCTCCATTATAAAATTCAACTTTAGAAATAGTTCCGTCACTATCAGAAGCATTTGCAGTGATAGAAACTGAAGTCCCTTCATTAAAAGAATCATTATTATTTGGAGAAGTAATTGCAACTGATGGAGGAGTATTATTAACTCCATTAACTGTAATGTTTATTACAGAAGATGTGGTCGATGCTCCTTGGTTATCGGTTGCTTTGGAAGTTAGTACATAATTTCCTGCAGAAACATTTTGCCAAACATATTCATAAGGAATAGAAGTATCTTCTCCCAGTTTTGTACTACCGTTATAAAATTCAACTTTAGACACTGCCCCATCTGTATCTGCTGCATTAGCAGTTATTGTTACAGATACTCCTTCTTGAAACGAGCTATTATCGTTTGGTGAAGTAATACTTACAGTAGGACTGCTGTTAGGAGTACCGCCACCGCAATCACCTGTTTTTGACCATGCATCTTGCCAGTGAGCTCCGGTACCTGGTGCATATGCCCAAGCTGCTGCAGAAGAACACCATCCCGGAATATTACATGTAAATTTTTCTCCTGCATTTTGTACTTCCTGATCTTTGCTATAAGAAGTTCCTGCTACATATTGTGATATTCCTGCACAATTTCCTCCTCCTGTATCAGGAAGTGTAGTTGCAGTTGTGGTATTACTAAAATCAGATTGATTATTTGCAGCATCCTTTGCTTTTATTCTAAAAGAATACGAGGTGTTTGCTGTTAATCCAGTTACTTGATGAGAAGTACCAGTTGCGGTAGCAACAATAGTATTTCCCTGGTATATATCATATCCCGTTACAGCTACATTATCGGTAGCTGCATTCCAGGCAAGATCGACTGTAGTTTGTGTAGCATTTGATGCCCCTAAACCAGTAGGTGTAGAAGGTGCCTGTGTATCAGTATCTCCTCCATCAAAATTGATATCACTAGTCGAATAAAATGCCTCTGGACTGTCTGATCTTTGCCAAATACTATAAATAACATGTCTACCTGTTCTAGCAGGAAGTGTTACCGGAATATTAACAATCCTTTCTGGTGCACTTGGAGATGTTCGTACCAAAAGTTCAAGACTATCCCAAGTTAATGGTTGATCAGGTGTCCAGCTTGCTTTGGTTATATAAACTTCATAATAAGCAGTTGCATGAGGAGCATGATTTGTCCAAGTAACTGTAAATGGGCCTGGAGAAACTTTTGTCGACACCCAATCAGATCTAACTTGATCCATGCCTCCATATTTATCAGGCCTGCCACCACTAGCCAGATTTCCATCCATCACATATTGCTGATGATTACCATTAGCATTAGCTTGATTAATTTCACTCCAATCATATAATGGCTGCGTACCATGAGAGGCTACTGCTGCAATACAAGCAGCAGAATCTGGACTTTCGGGGTTTTCCTGAAAACAATTCCAAACACGACTTGGCGGGTATGTTACTGTGCCATGGGGAAAAACAGATAGAAATACTGTTAGAAATAAGGTCGTACAAATTAACTGCCTCCATGAGCAATTAATTGTAATAAAATTTACTGAGTTTGTTCTTTTTTTAAACATGGTTTTAGTAGTATTTAAGTGTTATATTGAAATATACAAGCACTCGAATTGACGAATTTTGAGATTCAAAAACATCAATACGCACAATGGGTTGATAAATAGTATTCTATTCAACCCATCAAAAAATCTGTAATCGTAATTTATATAATAAGATTCTTAATAGTAACCATAAAAGGGTAGAAGAAACTCCCTTTTATGGTTTCAAAAACTATTTTAAATTAATTTGATACTTTCATCTTACCATATTCCTTTTCATTTCCTATAGTAATCGTATACAAATACAGGCCAGATTTTAAAGAACTGATATTGAATGTTTTACCATTCCGTCCATTCATCACATTATTTTCAAAATCTAATAATGTAGCTCCGCTAAGGGAATGTACTTCAAATCTAAAATTAGAGTTAGACTTTCCAGAATTTATCATCACATTTATGATACCATTTTCAGTAGGATTCGGAAATACTCTAACCGCAGAATTTCTTACTGCACAGTCTCCTGTTTTAGACCAAGCTAATTGCCAATGAGCTCCTGTACCAGGTGCATAAGCCCATCCTGCTGCTGAAGAGCACCATCCTGGAACATTACATTTAAACTTTTCGCCTTCATTTTGCACTTCCTGATCTTTGCTATAAGAAGTACCTGCAGTATATTGTGGTAATCCTTCACAATTACCATTTCCTACTGTAGTTACTGAAATTGATATCACAGAAGAAGTTGAAGTAGCTCCACCATTATCAGTAGCTTTAGCCGTCAATGTATAATTTCCTACAGATGCGTTAGAAATTGTATATGCATAAGGACTACTAGTATCTTCTCCTAATTTTGTAGCTCCATTATAAAATTCAACTTTAGAAATAGTTCCGTCACTATCAGAAGCATTTGCAGTGATAGAAACTGAAGCTCCTTCATTAAAAGAATCATTATTATTTGGAGAAGTAATTGCAACCGTTGGAGGAGAGTTATTAGTCCCATTAACCGTAATGTTTATTACAGAAGATGTGGTCGATGCTCCTTGATTATCAGTTGCTTTAGCAGTTAGCACATAATTTCCTGCAGAAACATTTTGCCAAACATATTCATAAGGGCTAGAAGTATCTTCTCCTAGTTTTGTACTACCGTTATAAAATTCAACTTTAGATACTGTACCATCTGCATCTGCTGCATTAGCAGTTATTGTTACAGATACTCCTTCTTGAAACGAGCTATTATCGCTTGGCGAAGTAATACTTACAGTAGGACTGGTATTAGGAGTCCCGCCACTACAATCACCTGTTTTTGACCAGGCATCTTGCCAGTGAGCTCCAGTACCTGGTGCATATGCCCAAGCTGCTGCAGAAGAACACCATCCCGGAACATTACATTTAAATTTTCCGCCTTCGTTTTGTACTTCCTGATCTTTGCTATATGAAGTACCCGCAGCATATTGTGGTATATTTGCACATCCCCCTGTATCACTAGTAACTGTTATAGAAATAGTAGTAGAAGTTGTCGTTGCATTTTCATTATCTGTTGCTTTTGCAGTTAATGTATAATCACCTGCTAATGCATTAGAAATTGTATAGCCATATGGGCTGCTAGTATCTTCTCCTAACTTTGTGGTTCCATTATAAAACTCGACTTTAGAGATCGTTCCATCACTATCTGATGCATTAGCTGTTATAGCTATTGACACTCCCGCTGTAAAAGAATCATTATTATTAGGTGAAGTAATATTTACTGTTGGCGGTGTATTTGTACTATTACCAACAGATACAGAAACGGCAGAAGAAGTCGTGCTAGCATTACCATTATCTGTTGCTCTGGCCGTTATTGTATAACTCCCGGCTGGAACATTAGACCACGAATACTCATATGGTGATGTAGTATCTTCTCCTAATTTTGTGGTTCCATTATAGAATTCAACTTTAGAGATCGTTCCATCACTATCAGATGCATTAGCCGTTATAGCTATTGTTGCACCTTCGGCAAAAGTAGAATTATTTGCTGGTGCTGTTATACTAACCGTAGGAGAAACATTTCCTCCTGTACCACCATTGGCAAATACTTCATTTATTTTGTTAACTAATGGAGATTTCACATCTGACCATCTTTTAAGTTTTCTACCAAAAGAAGTAGCTGTACCTCCAAGTTCCAAGTCACCATAAACTGTCCATACTATAGTTCCGGCAAGCCCATTATCATTAATAAATTGAGCTTTAATAGCAATAGACTCTTCATCATCATAGCTTAAAAAGTATTTACCATTTACCAAATAAGGAACCTTAGCTTCATTATCCCATTTTCTGGTCCAACCACTATTAGGAGATAAGGCTTTTTGTTTGATAAAAAAGTAATTAGGAGTACCATCATACACTTCTTTTGGCCAATTTGTATAATCTGCAGCGGTTTGTATTGGTCCATCGGGTTGTACAGTTTCTGATCGTTTTACTGTTGTTGCATTAAGATCAGCTGTTCCTTCTGTTACTACACCCCTACCGTAGAATGGGGCTCCAAAACATATTTTGTTTTTAGGAACACCCACTTCAACAAGTTTTTCTAATGTAGATTGCCAGTTAAAGAAAGGCACTTCTGCTCCTGTATACGGATATACTGGTGCATTATGTCCTGCTTTATTAGACCAACCACCATTATAGTCATAAGTCATCATGTTAAAATAATCCATATTAGCAGCTACTCCAGACCAATTAAATCCATCCAGTTTTCTTGGATCTGCAGCCATAGCCGATGTAATTAATTTTGAAGGTCCTATAGCATTACGAATTTCTTGTAATAAAGATTCAAAATTCGCAAAATCTGCCTGACTACCTGTAAAATTCATTCCTGAAAATGGCCCAGGATATTCCCAGTCTAAATCAATCCCGTCGAAACCAATATTGATTAATCTTTTACAGTCTTCAATAAACTTTGCTCTTTTTACAGGATCGGCAGCCATTTCTGGGAAATGTTTACACATACTCCATCCACCTATAGATGCCATTACTTTTACTCCTTTTTGGTGGGCAAGATCTAATAATCCTAATGCTCCATTTTCTTTTTTAAGAGGTAATGGCAATCCGCCACTTAATCCCCAGACAGGATGTGTCCATGTACTAGCCCCTACTTCTACTTGAAAGCCTTGAGCTTCTGCACGTGCTTTTATATCAGCATTTACATAGTTTACATATTCTAACTCCCCGAATAAGAGGTGTAAATCCCAGCTACTATATAAATCTGTAAAAAATAGATCTGCTGGTGCTTGTGTTGCTCCATCCTGATAAATATTTTTATTTCTGTGATCTCCACTATGTAATGAACCATCTCTGGCTACTCCAAAAAATGAATAGTTAAGAATCGTGTATTTAGAATAATCAATATTAAGATGAGTTAAAGCTCCCGGAGCAGGAACTCCTGCTGTAGTGGTTTTCCATGCATCCCAGTTAGTTATATAGCCAATAACTTGTTTCTGATGATTAGAAGTCGTAGCGCTCCCTCCTGTGTTCACTTGTGCAAAAGCAATGCTCGAAATGCACATAAAGATCAAAAGCAAAGACGTTTTCAAATGCAATTTTTGAAAACACCAGGCCTTAAAAGTTTGGTTTAATTTTCTCATAATTTTTACCTTTAGTTATAAATGGTTTGTGTTATTATTTACGAAAACGTTGTAGTTTTCAATGAAAAAGTAGAAATAACTGAGGGTTTAAAAAAACTAATTAGCTGAATGACTTAAAATTGTAGATTTTCAGAAGGAAAACAGGAATAAGATGCAAATTGATTCTATTCTATAATTTCTATAGGCAAAAGAGGTTATTCTATAAAAGCCTTTACAAAAAGAAACAATAAAATAGAATAAATCTGGTTACATACCCAAATAGAAAGTATGATTTATTCAATAAAAAAAAGAATAAACTACCTCTATTTAACCATAGAATAATTGCTAAAAAACCTATAGAATGAAAGTAAAATGTTTACTTATTGATGATGATCCTCTGGCTATCAATATTTTAAAAAAACACTTAGAATATTTTGAGCATTTTGAAGTGGTTTTCTGCTGCTATAATGCCGTTGATGCATTTGATTTTATTCGTAAAAACACAATTGATTTAATATTTGTTGATATTTACATGCCCATGGTAAATGGGTTAGAGTTTATTAAAAGCATAGACAACCCTCCTTTAATTATTATAACTTCGTCTGATGAAGATTATGCTGTACAAGGGTTTGAATTAGGAGTTATAGATTATTTAATAAAACCAATCTCATTGAAGAGGTTAGTAAAATCTTTACATAAAATATCCAGAACATTAAATAATATAAATAAGCTATCACATTCATCTCAATTAGAAGATCACATTTTTATTAAAGTAGATAAAAAAATGATCAAAATTTATTTTGAAGACATTTTATATATAAAAAGCCTTAAAGATTATGTCATCATAAAAACGAATCATAAAGATTATGTAACACATTATAATCTATCTGCAATTACCAGGTTACTGCCCGAGTATCTTTTTATAAGAATCCACAGATCATATACTATCGCCATTAATAAAATTAAGGCCATTGATAAAAACTGTATCGAAATTGCTGATAAATCACTTCCCATAGGAAGAAACTATATAAAAAAGGTTAAAGGTAAAATCATAGATGGCGTTACCATTTAAGCAAAAAAAAGATCCGGGATATATACCCCGGATCTTTAGTATGTATAAATGACTAGCATCTATTCACAACATAACAAACAAAATTTTAAACGGTATACCGTTTAGTATCATATTTTCTAGCTAAATCTTCATTTTTATCACCAACTAAATCTGCAATAAATCGAACTGTTGTTTTCATAATAATGAGGTTTTAGAGTTTATATTACAATCAATGAATCTGCCAAATCAGGGCCTTAGAATACGCTGATAAAAAAAATGCTGAGTTTGTGTTAGCCAATCAATGCTTCAAGACCCTTTATTTGGCAATTTTCTATTATTCAATATATTTCTGAGATTCTTTAACTGCTTTTTTGGATTTATTTTTTAATTATTTTTTTGGTGATTACCTCTCCACCGATATTAATTTTATAGATATAAATTCCACTTTTCAGAGTAGATAAATCTTGTGTAAAATCTCTACTTCCACTATACTCTTTTAAAGATTTTGTA
Source organism: Aquimarina sp. Aq78 (assembly GCF_900299525.1). Lineage (GTDB taxonomy): Bacteria > Bacteroidota > Bacteroidia > Flavobacteriales > Flavobacteriaceae > Aquimarina. Next base: position 402,278 of record NZ_OMKA01000003.1, read on the forward strand.
TCCATTAATTTACCATAGATATCATATACATCAATTTTCACCCATGATACTTCTGGAACTGTTATCTTATACTTTATAACATCATCCACCAATGTTTGAAATGCAACAGAAGACATATTTGGATTATTATTGACACAATCTGAAACAAATTCCCAAACAGAACTACTACCTGGAGTTTCGCCTTCTGTCCACCATTTGGCTTTATAAATTTTTTGGCTATGGTATATTTGATCTCCACTATTATAAGCAATAGATGCTACCCATTGTGAAGATCCACAAAAATCTCCACTACCAGAGCCTCCACCACAACTAGAAACAAACCCCCATACAGAACTGCTTCCCGGAGTCTCTCCTTGTGTCCACCATTTATTGGTATAGAGATTACCGTTATAACTTACTTTTTGTCCCGCTGTCGCATATATTTGATCAGATCTCCATGCAGCTATCCCATCACAGTTACCTCCTATGACTTTTTCTTTCACAGTAAACATAACAACTGTTTCTGTAGATAATCCTTCATTATCTGTAGCCGTAATTTTATATGATACATCACCAAAAGCACCAGGAGTCCAATCTGTAACGTATTGAGTACCATTTGCAGATGGAGTAATTTCAACATTATTTACAATAAACCTAACAGAGCTAACCTGATTATCATCTGTTACAGTAGCTTTTAACTGAATTGATGACAGTGTTGTTTGCTCTATAATATCTGAATCTTTTGGTTCGATTAGAGTTATTGATGGAGGTGTATTACCTCCTACTACCTTTTCTTTTACAGTAAAGACAATTGTTTTTTCTGAAGTTGCATTTTTATTATCTGTTGCAGAAGCAATGAGCGTTACTTCACCAAATGCTGCAGGAGTAAAACTGGCTGTATAATTACTTCCATTTGCTGTAGCACTAATGTTAGTATTGTTATGCTTAAACGTAAAAGATTGAATGGTTCCATCAGAATCTGTTGCACTAGCTTTCAATGCTATCGCAGACAATTCGGTTAATTCGATAACTTGCTCATTTGTGGGAGCTTCCCATACTACTGTTGGTGAATTGTTTATAGGATCTGTATTTCCTGCAGCCTCATTTACAGCTTTAAGAATACTTGAAGACGAATTATAATCGACATCTTGTGTAAGTTCCCATATAATTAACCCCTGATGCCCATACTGCTTAGAATATTTTATTTTTTCTCCAGCTAATTTTGGTGTGTTATAATATATTTTTTTCCCATTCTCTCCTATGTACCCTCTTAACTTTTTAGGATCCTTAGGGTCATAACTTGTAGCTGCATTAGCAAAATCTTTTATGATATCCTTATAAGGAACAAATTTGGCTCCGTTACCTCCATTAGGTTTCTTTTCAGAAAAATCATAGCCATAAACGGGCAATCCAAAAGCTAATTTGGCTTTTGGTACATTAAATCCTCCAGCATGATTCCAGGCTGGTGGAGCAAACCCCATCCAATATTCTAATGCATCTTGTGCAGAATAAATTGGATTATCTGCTGTTTGTCCTTGATAAGTACCTTGTTCTACTTTATAAAGAGAAGAATGAGGGCCTTCTGGTGATTTATCCCATGATCCTGTAAAATCATAAGACATAAGACCAATCCAATCCATATAGTCTGCCATACCATCATCATAGTTATTTCCATACCAAGATGTTCCGAATACGGCAGCTGTAATTAATTTATTAGGTATTTTAGCTCTTAGTTTCTGACTTAATTTTTTTAGTCCAACACCTGCTGGGTGAGGACCTTTATCAGCATCTCCCCATTTGCTTCCTCTTACTCTTCCTCCTTGATCTGAAGTCCCACTAATGGCTGGATCTGCCCACCAGCATTCCATATCCAAATCAACCCCGTCCAGATCATTTTGAGTAACATAATTAGCAATCAATGTTGCTATTTCATCTAGTTTACTATCATTGTTTTGGTATTTGTTCATCAACCATAGAAATGCATAATCTGTAGCTCCACCTAATGCAACAGATACTTTTACTCCTTTGGCTTTAGCTTTTTGAAGAACACCTAAATCGTTAAGAACAGAATCTACTTTTCTAGATTGAAACTCATCAAAAGATATAGAAGCAAAGTTTGAACTATTATAATCGTTATTATTCTGTTTAAACATTAAAAAAGAAATGTTCAGATGTGTTACTACTTCTGGATTAAATTTATTTTTGATATCATAATCAGCAACCCAGGTAGGCAAATACCCAATAATTCGTTGTTTACCAGAATAGTCTGGTCCTAGTCCTCCATCACCACATGGTCCTATTAGTTCCCAGGAACCAGCTCCAGGAGCATCACTGGTATAGTATTTACACTTATAATTAATATTATTATAAGAAACTTCTTGCCCTTGTGTATAAGGAACTTTACTTGCATCCCATTCTGTAGAACAGGTAGGGAAATTGTATTGTGCCTGAATATACAGCGCACAAAAAAACATTAATAAAAATGTATAATAATTTTTCATGATTAGTGTGATTAATTAATTCGAGTTTGTATATATATAATCGGGTAGTTAAGTCACTAGTAAATAACTACCCGAAATAGTTCCTTAGCAGTTAATTTTTAAGGATTTTCTCAAAATAAACGTCGTCATTTATGTAAATTTTAAATACATAAAGACCGTTTTTGAGATTTGACAGATCGTGTGTAAATGATTTTACTGACTTTGTCTGGATTCCATTAAATGATTGTGTACTTATTAATTTTCCAGAAAGGTGGTATAGATTAATCCTAATCCAGGATGTATTATCTGTTTTTATCCTAAAGTTTACAATATCCTGAGTTACAGTAGGAAAAACAGAGTAATCATTTGAAGTTATTTCAGAGTTACTTTTAGAACAAGTTCCTGTTTTTGTCCAGGCAAGTTGCCAATGAGCTCCAGTACCAGGTGCATATGCCCAAGCAGCAGCAGATGAGCACCATCCCGGGATGTTACATTCAAATTTTTCTCCTTCATTTACTACTTCATCATTTAATCCATAAGAAGTACCTGCTACATATTGAGGTACATTCGCACAGTTACCATTACCCACCGTAGTAACCGAAACTGAAATTGAAGAAGAAGTTGAAGAAGCACCGTCATCATCTGTAGCTTCGGCTGTTAATACATAATTTCCTTCTACTGCATTAGTAATTGTATATGTATAAGGGCTACTTAAGCTTTCTCCTATCTTATTTCCATTATTAAAAAAAGTTACTTTTGTAATCGTACCATCATTGTCAGACGCACTTACCGTGATAGGAATCGAAGTTCCTGCTTCAAAAGAAGTATTATCACCCGGAGAAGTTATACTTACAACTGGAGCATTATTATTTCCTCCTGTCGTTTTTTCTTTCACAGTAAAAGAAATTGCTTTTTCTGAAGTATTATTTTGATCATCTGTAGCAGATGCTGTAATCGTAATTTCTCCAAATGCAGTTGGCGTAAAACTAGCTGTATAGTTATTCCCTGAAGAGGTAGGATTAATACTAGTATTGTTATATTTAAAGACAAAAGATTGAACAGTTCCATCGGTATCTGTAGCACTGGCTTTTAAAGTAATTGGTGTAAGTTCTTTTTGTTCTATGACCTGTCCATTACCTGGTGATTCCCATGTTATTACAGGGTTAGTTCCATTAGAAGCACCACATTCTTTTACAAACTCCCATACGGTATCACTTCCTGGGATATTACTACTATCTGCATACCATTTGTTTTTATAGACTTTGTTATTGTACTTCACATAGTTGTTCTTGTCTTTATAAATTCTTGAAGCATTCCATTCGGGCACTTCTTGACAGTCAATATTCACTCCATCCCAAATAATAATCTTTATGGTTGAAGTTGCGGTAATACCATTTTCAAATACAGCATTAGCGGTTAAAACGTGACTTGTATAACTAGATGGTGTCCAACTGAATGTTACTCCATCAAAAGTTTGATTTTCTACAGATGTAGTAACGCTTACTAATTTTGTGTTTTTTTCGTCTATAGACAAGCTTACCGAAATTGGCGAAAATGTAGTTTGCTCAAACATTTGATTATTCTTCGGGCTAGCAAATGTTACCTGAGGTTTTTGTGCGCAGGGTTCTGCTGTAAGATCAGCAGCATCACCACCATACTTAGACATATCTTTACATCCACAATCAGAAAGATCATGAACTCCATCCATATCGGTTCCTATATTATAAATATCAGTGAATCTTTGGTAGTACCCTATTCTATCCACTACCTGAGGTTTTTCTGTACCTTGCCCACATTCTACTCCTCCATTAATAATATTTACAGTCATCCCAAGTCCTGGAATTCTATTTTTGGTTTTATCCAACTCATTAGGGGTCCATTTGTTCACCATCACATCATGAGCCGATGGCTTAGGATATTGAGGTGTCATCCAAAACCAAATAGCAGTCTGAAAAGCTAAAGCAGCATCTTCGATTACTTTTTCCGGATTATCCAAGAGTATTTGTTTGTCTCCAAAAATAAATTCACTGGCAGGACCGTAGTTATAATTGTATGATAACTGTATTGGTCCTCTTCCTTTATATGATTTTCCCGGAGTTGGGGGATAATTTGTATCTGGAGAAGCATAAGAAGCATCTGTAGGTTCTTCGCGAAAGTGCAAACCCCAAGAAAACTGTCCACCCGGAGCAGTTGACCACCCCCCGGTAGTCTCGTGAGAGATATTAGCAAAAAAAGCGGTAATCTCTCTTTTTCTGGTTTCCAGATTTCCTTCTCCCAAAAAGGATCCATAATCTACTTCTTTAATGACAATTTCTTTTTCTACATTTCTTGGTGCATCAAAATCTACATCGGTTCGAATCACTTTTGATACACCTGTAGTCTTATCAGTACGTGTAACTCTATAAGCGTTCGTACCACATCTTCTCTCAAAGGTCACTTCAATTTTACTCATTCTATTAATGGCCTCGATAAAAGATTCGAAAGTATAAAAATCATCTTTAGGATCTAATACCCAAACACCGCCTCCTGTGTCTTTGGCGCCAAAACGGTACGGAAACAAAGTATCCCATAAGTCTTTATTTATCAAATCATTAACTTGAAATAATGGTTTTACGGTCAAAGATTTATCCGGAGTAAAAGAATAATCTGATTTTGATATCCTGGGATATGTATTATCATCGTTAGAAAACGTTGGATTAATAGCAAAAAGTAATACAGTAAAAATCATTATCCATAATTTCCTGCATAAAATCCAATGGATTTTTGGAGTAGTGAGCTTGTGTGTCATTGTTAAGGTTAATTTGTGTTAAGTCGTTGGTTTTCTTTAAGTTTTTTAAAAACCTAATCATAAAGTACTGTATTTAAGTTCTTTTGAAGAAATAAAATATACGAGTAACACTTTTTAGCACACAAAAGCCATCAGATTGGCAATAAGTGAAATTTTGGATTAATCAATTATACAATTCTATAATTATTCATTTATTGAAGAAAAAAAGAACTGATTAATTCGAGATATTAGAACCAGATAGTTTTATTATTTTGGTATAACTTTTTGAATTTGTTCCAGTAGTGTTACGGGTTCGAAGGGTTTATTTATTACTTTGGTAATACCTGCATTTACAAAATTTTCTTTGTTTTCTGATTCAGAAATAGCTGTTAAGGCAATAATTGGAGTTTTTTTATCCGATTTACGTATTCTTTTTGTAGTTTCAAACCCATCAATCCCTTCCATCATTATATCCATAAAAATAAGATCATATCCATTTTTCTCTGTCATTTTCAATGCTTCATAACCATCTGAAGCAATTTCACAATGATAACCGAAATTAGTTATGATTTTTCGTGTAATTAATTGATTAATCTTATTGTCCTCGACAACCAAAATTTTTACATCTTTCTTTTTTTCACCGTTAAATTCTGCTTGCCCTATTTTCTGCTCTATGTGTTCGAAAGGTATTTGAAAACTAAAAATTGCACCTTCTTTTTCGTCCGATATAAAATCCAGTTTACTATTACACTGAAGAAGTAATTTATTAGCTATAACTAATTCGAGAGTAGGTAGATTATTTTCATCTGATAAAGAAGTGAAAATTGCGGATTCGTTTTCTATAAAAGCTTTATTTAATTCTTCTTGCTTTCTCATAGAAAAATATAAATTTTTACTCTTTAATGAAAATAAGATAGTGCTTGTCTTTTCTCTTGAAAAAAGATGTTGCATCGAAAACTCTATAACACCCCCATTTATGTATCTAGAAGTATTTGAAAGAATACTAATAACAATTCTTGACAAATGATCAGAGTCACCCAAAAGTTTCTTGGGTAATTTGTCATCTAATAAAAAATTAAAATCATTATTGTTTTCTCCTATAATAAAGAATTTAAGAGATTCTTTAATTGTATTAGCTAACTTGACAGGATCAAAAGGGTGTTTTTTTAAAGAAGTTTTATATGCTTCGTCAGATCTGTTTAATTCTATAATATCATTAATAAATCTTAATAGATATTTCCCCGAAAACTGTAATATATTTAACTGCTTTTTTCGCTGATTTTCATTAGATTCCTTATTCTCTAATAAATGTGCAATGCCATTTATTGCATGAAGGGGGGTTCTTAATTCATGAGTAATATTATTGATAAACAATGTTTTCTGTTTATAAGCTTCTTCTACCCTATTTTTTGCCTTTAATAATTCTTGATTTTTCTGTTGTAAGAGTACGTTATTCTCTGTTTTTAATCTAGAATTTTTATATTGAAGTAAGACCAAAAGAACCAGAATAACTATAATCACAATTCCAGATATCAAAAGAGATTCATTAAGCTTTAATTGAGCTTGTTGGTACTTATTTTCTGCAAGAATCCTTTCATTATCCTTTTGTTTTAACTGAAGTTCTTTGTATCCTTTTATGTCTTGAGCATACTTTTCAAGAAAAATATTATTCTGTTTTGCCTGTTCTTGGATATAATCTTTATAATAATTATTAGCTAATTTATATTCCTTTTTTCGGTCATATATATCTGCAATCCCTGCAAGATATAATGTGTGGTTTGCATAATTACTTGTCTTTGCTGAGTCTATTTCTTTTTTGGCAATCTCTTCTCCTTTTCTAAAAAAAATAAGTGCTTCATCATATCTATTTGTTTTTGAACATGCCGTGCCAATTCGATAATATAGATATATCAATCTTATATCTTTATGATATTTTTTTGCAAGTTCAATAGCTTTTTGAGAGGCCTCATAACAGTTTTTCCAATCCGCATTTCGATAATAAATAGAAGTTAAGTTTACCAGCATATCAATACTTTGCTCCTCATACTTATATTTTTCTGCTCCATCTATCGCTTTTTTTAAGAAAAAAATCGCTTTATTATTATCTTTTGATATTATTTTATGATATAAGCCCCAGAGGTTATTTATGTACATTTCACCATATTGATCTTGTACTTGTTTTTGTAAGATAGTCGCTTTTTCTAGATAAGTTTCGAACCCTTTTAAATCCTGAACAGATATATACAACCCACTATGCAATCTATAGACTCGAGCAATATGCTTTTTATTGTCACTCTCTAATGCTAATTTTTCAGTTTCATCAATTATACTAAGAGCCTTACTTATATAATCATGATCTATCCAATATTCTATAGAATCTAAATTTTGTTTTAAAACATTCTCCTCCTGTACAGAAGAGAAATCATAAGCCTCTTTAGCACTAGCAAATAAAATCAGTAATGAAATAAGAATTATTGAGGTGAATACATTTCTTTTCATAAAACGTCTTGTTTCATCTTTTAGCTTAGAGTACAACTTTATTACCTAGTATTTAAAATCAACTTAGATATCATTAGATCATATTTAAAAATCACATTATCCTCGATAATTGTAATTTATGAATAACAAATCTTAAGCTTTTTTTATTAGGCAGATATAAAACAAGAAGGGGTAATTATTTGTATTATGATTTGCATTAAGCCTATTTACAATTAAAATTTTAACAAAAATAAGCTTTATTTTTTAAAATTTTAACATAATCAATTTTAAAAAATGTTTTTTAAATAAAAGTACTACAAGAATTATTTTAATTTCTTATAGTACCCTTTATAGTATCTTGTAATTTTTCTTATTGAAATTTTAGACTTTAATAAATATCTTTTTCTTGTATAAAAAATATGCTAAAAGCGTATAAAAACCAACAACAATCAATGCATAGAAAAACGAAGATAATGGTTTACCAATCGACGGGTATACAAAAAATGTTTCAAAAAGAAATTGATGTACCGAGGTTTGTGAATCTATTTTAATTAAATAAAAAGATTTGGCAAGTATCATAGAAGAGAAATAGATAATGATTGCATTAGCACCTACATATTTCACAAGACTACCAAAATCACGCTCTTTATAATCCATGAAATAATGAAATAACACTAAAAACAAAGTAGCATAGCCCGATGTGACTAGTACAAAACTACTACTCCACAACACTTTATTGATTGGGAAGAAAATACTCCATAGATATCCTATAAGAATAAAACATGTTCCCATTATGGTCAATACACCAAGTTTCCGTTTTGTTGCACTCACTAAAATCTCGCCCACAACGATTCCCGTAATTGTGGTTACTATAGCCGGTATCGTACTAAGAATTCCTTCAGGATCATAATCAGGTTTCCAAATATGCCCTTTAAGTAATAGATAATCCAGATAATTGGCCCAGTTGTTTGGGCCTCTTTCTAGTATAGGAGTGGCCCCATCAGGCAATGGAATATATGTCAACCATACCCAATAGCCTATAAGAATAATAGCAGCAATAGAAATCAACTGTTTTCTAGTACAATTCAGATACAATATAGATGCTACGCAAAATACAATTCCTATTCGTTGTAATACTCCTGGGAGACGTACGGATTCTGTTTCAATAAAAGGAAAATAGGGTAAAAACACATTGATAAGTAATCCCAGTGCTACTAATTTTATACTACGTTTTACAATTTTCTTATAAATAACCCTATCTCCTTTTTTATGTTTGTATACAAACGATATAGATATCCCAACAATAAATAAAAAGAAAGGAAATACAAAATCTGCCAAAGTAAGGCCATTCCACTCTGCATGTAATAATGGTGTATATACATAAGACCAATCCCCTGGTGTATTTACCAGAATCATAAGCATTATAGTAAGCCCTCTTAAAAAATCAACAGATTGTATTCGTTTAGTTACACTCACGACATTAAATTCTTTCCTATTGATTTCCAAACTCTCACCAATAAGAAGCCAGAAACTACAGCTAATACTCCTATAATTGCAGCCATGGCGTACTCTCCATAAAGCAAGTTACCTACAGAAAACAAACAACTATATACTAATACGCAACCTAATAACATTGCTAGAATTCCAGAAGGTACAGACCATTTCTCATTAGATTCAACTATTTCTACTCCCTCGGCATCAGCTTCATCCACAATTTTTTTCCAGCCTGGTCCACCGGGTTGAATACTTTTATAAAAAGATCGTAAAGTCTCTTTTGATTCTGGTTTAGTTAGATAAGTTGTCACAATCCAAACAATTGAAGTTATAATCACCATAGCTATAAATCTAAACCAAGAAGGAAAAATTCCTGATATTATTTCTCCAGCATCGCTGGTATATCCAAATAGTGAGTCACCAAGAGGTGTAAAAGTTAAAATTAATGGGATAAGCATCGCAGAGAACATTACAGATATCTCACTCCATGCATTTATACGCCACCAAAACCAGCGTAAAATATATACTAATCCTGTTCCTGCTCCAAACATTAAAATAATGTCAAAAAGCTGCTTGGCATTGGTAAGATAAAGTGCAAATACAGCACTAGTCACCATAAGGACTATAGTAGTAATTCGTCCAACATTCACCAGTTCTTTTTCACTTGCATCTTTTTTAATTTGTTGCTTATAGAAATCATTAACGATATAAGATGATCCCCAATTAAGATGTGTAGATAACGTTGACATAAATGCAGCACCCAGAGAAGCTAAGACAAGTCCTAATAGTCCAGCCGGAAGCTTTGTTAACATCGCCGAATAAGCCAAATCATGTCCTAATTTACTAGATTCAACATTAGGAAAAGCCTCTTGAATACTAGCGATATCTGGATACATTACTAAAGATGCTAATGCTACCAAAATCCATGGCCAAGGTCGTAGTGCATAATGCATAATATTAAAAAAGAAAGTAGCACCTATTGCATGGTTTTCGTTTTTTGCAGCAAGCATACGTTGCGCAATATATCCACCACCTCCTGGTTCTGCACCAGGATACCATGAACTCCACCATTGTACTGCTAATGGTATAATTAAAATCCCAATTAATGCTTCTGTATTAGAAAAATCTGGGAAAAATGAAAGTTTATCAGATACATTTGGATGAGAGACCAAATTGCTCAACCCTCCCACTTCAGGAAGATTAACCAAATAATAAGAAGCTCCTACAGCACCTACTATTGCAACAAAGAAAAGTACAAAATCTGTATAAATCACCCCCCTAAAACCTCCTAAAGAGCTAAAAGCAGCTGTTACCACGCCACCAATCAAAACGGTCTGTATTGGTGAAAGTCCAAGCATAATTTGCCCTATTTTGATTGCAGCAAGGTTTACCGCAGCCATGGCAATTATATTAAATACTACTCCGAGATATATCGATCTAAATCCCCTTAAAAATCGAGCAGGTTTACCACTATACCTCAGTGTATAAAACTCTAAATCTGTCGTAACGTTTGATTTACGCCATAATTTGGCATATACAAATACGGTTAGAAGACCTGTCAATAAAAAGGCCCACCATACCCAATTACCGGCGACACCGTCCTGTCTTACAATATCAGTAACTAAATTTGGAGTGTCGGTAGAAAATGTAGTTGCTACCATCGAAAAACCAAGTAACCACCAGGGCATATTACGTCCTGACAAAAAATACTCTGCTGTATTTTTTCCAGATCTTTTAGATACCACAACACCGATAATAAGTGTGGTTAAGAAAAATGAGGCTATGATTATGTAGTCCAATGTTGTTAAAACCATTATTTTTATTTTAATAAATTTGATTTGTTTTTTAATATTCGTTGTTTTGCGTGAGCCGCATAATTTCTCCCTATAGGAATTCTTTTTTCCCCCACCTCGGCAAGATTCCCTTCGATAGATTTAACTTTATCTATAGCTATAGTATACGATTTATGAATCCTTATAAAATTTTCTGAAGGAAGCTCTTCACTAATACTGGTTAAAGATTTATGGGATAGAAATGTATCTTCAAGTGTACTCACCCTGATATAATCTTTAAGGCTTTCAATAAAAAGTATATCAGTTAAAAGAATTTTCACCAATTTCTTATCTACTTTTAAGAAAATATGAGCCGGTTGCACCATATTCATAGAAGGTTCATGTTTCTTTATAGCAACAAGCCTTGCTGTTAATTTATTTATAGATTTCAGAAATCGATTAAAAGAAATAGGTTTTACAAGATAATCGAGAACTTCTAGCTCATAACTTTCTAATGCATATTCCTTATATGCAGTGGTAATAATAATCTGGGGATATTCCTGTAAGCTTTTTAAAAATTCTAAACCATTCATTCTAGGCATATTAATATCTAAAAAGACAGCGTCAATATCTCCTTGTTCTAATATAGATAATGCCTCTATTGGGTTTTTAAAAGTATCAACGATCTGAATGTTTTTAAATTCTTTTAAAAAAGATTCAATAACTTCAATTGCTAAGGGCTCATCATCAATTATGATACATTTAATAGTCATTATATAGGGATTTTAAGCAAAATCGAATACTCATTATTTTTTTGTGCTATGTTTAGTGTATATTTTTTTGGGTATAGTATTTCTAACCTTCTTTTTACATTTTTTATTCCAATTCCATTAAGTCTTTTAGTTTTAGATTCATCTTCATAATTATTTTTAGATATAAATACCAGTTCATTTTCAAATCTTTCAAAAGAGATTAATAACTCCATTCTGTCATTATTTTTTAGCCCATGTTTAAAAGCATTCTCAATAAACGGTAAAAACAGCATAGGAACTACTTTAACATCATCAATATTACCATTTATATCAACCCTCGAATCAACTCGATCACCATAACGCATTTTTTCGAGCTCAATGTAATTATCGATATGATCAATCTCCTGCAAAAGAGGGAGCTTCTTTTTACTGGTATCATAAATCACATATCTCATAAAGTTAGATAGTTTTAATACAAGATTAGGTGCCAAATCCGATTTTTTTATTGTTAGTGCATATAAACTATTAAGTGTGTTAAAAAAGAAATGGGGTTGTATCTGCGCTTTTAAATATTTTAATTCTGTTTTATATTGCAATTCACTTAAGTCTCTATTCTTATTTTGCATAATCAAAAAATCAACTGTATATTTTATTGCAGAGGTTAACCCTACAACATACAATTCTCCTATAGCTACTGCTACAATATGATTAAAACCAAATGGATCCAGCCTTCCTTCTACTTCTGGCCAGATATCCTCGGTAACCAACAATAGATTAAGACCAGACCTTAATATATAATGAACCCCAAGAGACATACATAAGAAAAGTACGTAATACACATACTTTTTTTTGAATATGTATTTAGGAACTAAAAAATAAATATTAAAATAAACTAAGATGATGTGTAGAGGAAATTCTACAAGGTTCGATTTTAACGAATACCAATAATCATTAAAATAACTTCCCCATCGAATTACATTAAATAAAAAATAGATAATCCAAAAATATAGATGATATTTTCGTTTAATAGTCCTTTGCACGTTACCCCTCTCTTTTTTTAAAAAATCATTAAATAATACTAGTTAAAATCACTTTTTTAACAAAAATTTTTGAAAAATGTAAGGCTATTTGTAGAGAAAAACAAAAAAAATAAGAATATCGAATTTCAAAAAAACCGTTATCTATCAATGTATGTCGATTGTTATTGAAACGATGTCGTTTGTCTAAAAAAAATTTTGTTAAATAATTAAAATACTACTTTGAGATCATTCAAAAAACACTTATTAATATGAAACAAAAAATTTTAACCCTTACCACTCTATTATTTTTTTCTTTTATGAGTTTTGGGCAGGGAACCCAAATAACGGGTACAGTAACAGGGGCTTCAGATGGTGTACCACTGCCTGGAGTTAATATTATTGTAAAAGGAACTACAAACGGAGTACAGACAGATTTTGATGGAAATTACACAATTACTGCTGCTGCAGGAGATGTAATTCAGTTTTCCTATTTAGGAATGTCAAATAAAGAAGTTACTGTAGGTAGTGATACAGTAATAAATGTTCAGTTACAAGAAGATGCTGAACAATTAGAAGATGTAGTAGTAACTGCACTGGGGATTCAAAAAACCAGGAAGTCACTTACTTATGCTGCTCAGGATATAAAATCTGATGAGCTAACAAAAATCAAAGATGCAAATCCTATTAACAGTCTTTCTGGTAAAGTATCAGGACTTGTTGTAAACAGAAGTGCCTCTGGTGTTGGTGGATCAGTAAAAGTAACTCTAAGGGGTAATACTTCTACGAGAAACAACCAACCATTATATGTTATAGATGGTATTCCTTTATTAAACAATTCTGCTATTCAACCTAATAGTACATTTGGTGATATTGAAAACGCGGGAAACAGAGATGGTGGAGATGCATTATCTCTTATCAATCCAGATGACATTGCAAGTATTAGTGTCCTAAAAGGAGCTTCTGCTTCTGCCCTATATGGTAGTCAGGGATCTAATGGTGTTATATTAATTACCACTAAGAAAGGTAAGTCAGGAAGTTTTAGAACAAATGTATCTTCTAGTTTCACAGTAGATAACGCTGCTTATTTACTTGATTATAATGATCGTACACAAAAAAACGTAGATGACTTTTTAGAAACAGGAACAACTGCAATTAATTCATTGTCAGTATCGGGAGGAACAGAAACTGCTCAAACGTATTTCTCTTATGCGAATACACAAGCATCAGGAGTACTTCCTACTCATAATGTAAAAAAGCATACACTTAATATTAGAGAAACAGCTAAACTATTTGATAACAAGTTAACTGTTGATGCAAACATCTTGCTTTCAACTCAAAAAATACATAATAAGCCCGTTTCTGGTCTATATTATAATCCATTAGTAGGAGCAACAGCATTTAATTCGGATACAGAAACCTTAAGTAACTATAGAGTTTTTGAAGAATTTAATGTAGATAGAAATTTAATGGCGCAACGTTGGTTTAGAGGAACTTCTGATATCGAACAAAACCCATATTGGATAATCAATAGAAATGCCAGTGATGATCAAAATCAAAAAGTATTAGCCTCTGTTTCTTTAAAATATAGGTTTAATGACTGGTTATCTGTGCAAACCAGAGGAAGTTATGATAAAAACTTTTATAAATTTGAAAGAAAAATCTATGCAACTACCGATGGAACGCTATCTGCATCAAACGGTCGTTATTTATTAAATGATGTAGAGGATACTCAGATCTATGGTGATATCATAGCGACAATTAATACTCCTCTTTCAGAAAATTTAAATTTAACAGCTAATATCGGTACCAGTATCAGAAAATCTGATTTAGGAGAAAGCACCTTATTAGATTCTGGTGTAGGAGGTAATCTAAAAATACCAAATATCTTTACGCTTTCTAATTTTGTCGTTGGTACAGTAGGAGTTAATCCAATATTAAAAGAAACTAAAGCTGAGCAAAAAGAAGTACAATCTCTATTCGCTAGTACAACATTAGGGTTTAAAGATATGTTATATCTTGATCTTACTGCTAGAAATGATTGGTCTTCAACTGTATCAGATTCTTTCTTCTATCCATCTTTTGGTATTACAGGAGTAGTATCTGAGATGTTTGATTTACCTGAAGTAATTTCTTTTGCAAAAGTAAGAGCTTCTTATGCAGAAGTGGGTAATGATATACAAAGTTTCGCCAATAATCCAATCAACACTATTGGTACTGGTCCAGGAGGGTTAAACCGTCCTACTGTAAGACCGCTTACAGAGCTAAAGCCAGAAACTCAAAGATCTTTTGAAATAGGTACAGAATGGCAATTTTTTAATAACCGTCTAGGGTTTGAAATTGGATATTACAAAACCAATACTATAGATCAGTTTATGACAGTCCAATCTGCTAGTGGTCAAACAAATGCTAACGGTCAAACAGCAGATCAATTTGCTATCAACGCAGGGGATTTTGAAAATAAAGGTATTGAAGTTTCTATTACTGCAGACCCAATACAAAATGAAAATTTTTCCTGGAATACAACTGTAAATCTAGCTAGTAATAAAAATACTATTAAGGAATTAGATTCTAGATTAGATAGAGATTTTCTAGAACTAACCCCTATAAGTGTTAACTCTTATGCCTTATTAATTGCAGAAGGTGGATCTTTTGGTGATATTTATGGAAAAAGACTTAACAGAAATGCAAATGGATTGCCGATTCGAAATACAGATGGTAACTTTACTCAAGCAGCACCTGATGCAAATACCAGAGGAGGTTTTGATTTATTAGGAAATGCAAATCCTGATTTTTCTTTAGGATGGAATAATTCTTTCACCTATAAAAACATAACATTATCCTTTTTAGTTGATGGAAAATTTGGTGGAGAAGTAATGAGTCTTACTGAAGCTATTGTTGATGGTTTCGGAACATTAGATAGAACAGGTAGCGTAAGAATCTTTGATGAAGTTTCTGGTTCAGAAACTTCAATACCAGCTTCAGAATATTACCAAGCAATTGGAGGAAGAGATAAATTTAGTGGTGAATATGTATATGACGCTACTAATATCCGTTTAGCAGAATTATCTATAGGGTATAATTTTAATCTTGGAGAGAATAGTTTCTTTAATTCGATCAATACTTCTTTAGTCGGTAGAAATTTATTTTTCTTTTATAAAGATGCACCTTATGACCCAAATATATCTTTAAGTACAGGAAATGGACTTCAGGGTGTTGATGTATTCGGATCGCCATCTACCAGAAGTATCGGTTTGAATGTTGGCTTATCATTTTAATTAAAAGGAATAGAATATCATGAAAAATATATTTAAAAAAATAATCATTACTGCTTTTATCTCGGTATTTGTACTCTCATGTACAGACGATTTCGAAGCATTAAATACAGATCCTAATGGATTAACGGATGCACAAAGTGAAGCCGATTTTATTAATGTAGGTGGACCATTTAATCCTATCTTTTTAAACCTATACAGGTATGACCCTGCATGGCATACGCAATTACAACATAATCTAAATGCAGATACCTTCTCTGGATATATGGCCCCACCAAGACCATTTGCAGGAGGAGCAAATACCACAAACTATAATTTTATTGATTTTTGGGATCAATTCCCTTGGGATATCCCATATTCTTCTACAGGAGTTATGCAAAATGCTGCATTAGTCAAAGAGCGTGGAGAAGAAAAATTCCCATTAATCTATGCTATCGCAAAAATATTAAGAGTAGAAGGTATGCATAGAGTAACCGATGTATATGGACCAATTGTGTATTCAAAATTTGGAGTACCTGGAGCATCTTTTCCAGAATATGATACTCAACAAGAAGTATACAATCAATTTTTTACTGAACTTGACGAAGCAATAACCACTTTATCTACAGATCCTACCAATGAGCAATTCACCAATTTTGATCTTGTATATGGAGGAAATTATGCGCAATGGATAAAATTTGCCAATACACTTCGATTACGTTTAGCAATGAGAATTTCGAAAGCAGATGCTGCTAAGGCTCAAATTGAAGGAGAGAAATCATTAGCACATAGTGGTGGACTTCTGGAAACTAATGCTGATAATTTCATCATTCAAGGTGGTGCAAAACATCCACTAACTGTTTTTAATTCTGAATGGAATGACGTTCGTATGAATGCTTCTATGGAATCTATATTAGTTGGATATAACGATGCCAGAGGTCCTGTTTTATTCGAAGAATCTACGGTAACACCTGGATCATTAAAAGGATTAAGAAGTGGATTACCATTATTAGATGGATATACTGATGATATCGATCAAAAAGGAGATTATGTTGGATTTTCAAGATTAGGAAATTCTTATATCATTGATAAAACTCCAACTACAAATATCCAATTAATGACTGCTGCAGAAGCATATTTCTTAAAGGCAGAAGCTGCCTTAAGAGGATGGACTGGTGCCGGTGATGCGCAATCAAATTATGAAATGGGAATCACAACTTCTTTTGATCAACACGGCGCTGCTGGAGCATCAACCTATATTACTGATAATGCCTCTACACCTATTGATTATGTTGATCCTGTTGGATCTAATAATATTGCTGCATTAAGTACGATTACTATTGCCTGGAATGCCGGAGCAACGAATGAAGAAAAATTAGAACGAATTATTACTCAGAAATGGATTGCTATGTTTCCTGACGGACAAGAAGCATGGAGTGAATTCAGAAGAACGGGATATCCAAAAATATTCCCTTCGGTAGCTAATAATAGTGGAGGTACTGTAGATACTGATATTCAGGTTAGAAGATTACCTTTCCCTGCTAGTCAACGAAGTACTAACCCACAAGGAGTAGCACAAGCGAGAACACTTCTTGGAGGTGCCGATAATGGAGGTACTCGATTATGGTGGGATATTGCTGGTGGAAATTTTTAAAAAATTTGAGTTAGCCAAATAATACTTATGAAAGAGATGGATAGAGCAATATCTCTCAACTCCATCTCTTTTCATAAAAAGCCTTAAAATAAAAAAACAATTAAAACAATCAAACTCTTGAGGAAAAATGATCCAGGAAATTGAATATAAACAGGTAGGACAGTTTGAAAAAACGAAGTTTGAGAAGATTCATAATGAAATATTTCCCGATTCGTCGATAGCTTCAAAGCTTGTTGCACACGAAATTGCAACACTAATTAAACAAAAACAACAAGAAGGTAACCCTTGTGTACTAGGTCTTGCTACAGGTTCTTCTCCTATAAAAGTATATGAAGAATTAGTAAGCTTGCATCGTTCTGGAGAGTTAAGCTTTTCAAACGTAATTACTTTTAATCTGGATGAATATTATCCAATGGATACTGCACATCAGCAAAGTTATTATCACTTCATGCATCAACACTTATTTGATCATGTAGATATTAACCCAGAAAACATCAACATTCCTGATGGCACCATTCCTGTTACAGAAATGGATCAATATTGCATTGATTACGAGATGAAGATCAAAAAGTACGGCGGACTAGATTTTCAACTCTTAGGAATTGGTAGGACAGGACATATCGGTTTTAACGAACCAGGATCGCATCCCAATTCGGGTACACGAATCATCACATTAGATCATGTCACCAGAACTGATGCTTCTTCTGATTTTAATGGTTTAGAAAATGTTCCCAAAAAAGCCGTTACTATGGGAATAAGTACCATAATGAAATCCAGAAGGGTATTACTATTGGCTTGGGGACATAAAAAGGCTACAGTGGTTAAACAGACAATAGAAGGTGAAATTACATCTAATATTCCTGCATCTTTTTTACAAGAACATAAAAACACCACTATTATCCTTGATTCTGAAGCTGCTTCTGAACTTACACGAATCAAAACGCCATGGCTTGTAGATCAATGTATCTGGAAAGAACAATTAAAATTTAAAGCTGTTACCTGGTTGAGTCAAGAACTCAATAAACCTGTCTTAAAACTTACAGATAAAGATTATAACGATAATGGAATGTCTGGTCTATTGGCTGTTGAAGGATCTTCTTATGATTTAAATATTAAAATTTTTAATAACGTTCAACATACCATCACAGGGTGGCCAGGAGGAAAACCAAATGCAGATGATACCAACAGACCCGAGAGAGCCCTCCCTGCAAAAAAGAGAGTTTTAATTTTTAGTCCTCACCCAGATGATGATGTAATATCAATGGGAGGAACATTCTTAAGATTAATTGATCAAGGGCATGATGTACATGTTGCTTATCAAACTTCGGGTAATATAGCGGTTACAGATGATGAAGCCTTAAAGTTTGCTGAGGTAGCCAATAGTGTTCATCCTAATAAAGAAGAAGATACTTTTAAAAAAGTAATTACATTTCTTAAATCAAAAAATCCAGGTGATATTGATATACCAGAAGTTCGGTTAATCAAAGGGTTAATTAGACGAATGGAATCTTTGGGCGCTACTCGGTATTTTGGATTAGATGATGATAAAGTTCATTTTTTAGACCTTCCTTTTTATGAAACCGGAAGAATCAAAAAAAATCCGTTAGGAGAAGAAGATGTAACTCTTACCGCTAGTATTATTGAAAAAATAAAACCACATCAAATATATGCTGCAGGTGATCTTGCCGATCCTCATGGAACTCATAAGGTTTGTCTAGATGCTATTTTCGAGGCTGTCGACAACCTAAAAAGTAAAACCTTCATGGATGATTGTTGGGTATGGCTATATAGAGGTGCCTGGCAAGAGTGGGATGTTTCTGAAATTGAAATGGCCGTACCTCTAAGTCCACACGAAGTATCCAAAAAGACTAATGCTATCCTATATCACCAATCTCAAAAAGATAGAGTGATGTTTCAAGGGGAAGATTCAAGAGAATTTTGGCTAAGAGCTCGTGAAAGAAATAGAAATACAGCGATATTATATGATAAGCTTGGTCTCGCAGATTATGAGGCAATAGAAGCTTTTAAGAGATATATATTTTAAAATTAATTGCTTTGTTTGTTAGATAAATTTTTGCAAAAAACAACCTTCCCTCAACATATGAGGGAAAGTTGCTTTTAAAAAGAATCTCTTCGCTATGCACCAGCAATAAGACAATACATAAATGATAAATAAACTAATGACTAATGATATTATTTGCAGATAGCGGTTCTACCAAATGTGATTGGGTTCTTGTTGATACTAATGGAGAACTCGTTGACAAGACTAAAACCGATGGTATAAACCCTCTTTTACTTTCTGACAATGCTATCATAAATATTGTTCAAAAAGCAGACTCTATACTACAAAAAAGGGATCTCATACATAAGATTTATTTTTATGGTGCAGGGTGTGGTGAGGCTGATGCTAAGAAAAAAATAGCCTTCGTGCTGCAATCTATATTTAAAAATGTAACATCTGTTGTTATAGAAGAAGATATCATTGGAGCCGTAAAAGCTACAACAGAAAAACCAAGTGTAGTATGTATTTTGGGAACAGGAGCAAATTGCTGTTATTTTGATGGAGAAAAAGTTATTCAAAAATCCCCTGCTTTAGGGTACCTATTAGCAGATGAAGGTAGTGGTAATTATTTAGGGAAAAAATTGATTAAAGATTATTTCCTAGGTAAAATGCCATCTGATACAGCCTCATTATTTAAGAATGAATATACTACCGAACTTAATCAAATTCTTGATGAATTATATTGTGCTGATCATCCAAATAAGTACTTAGCTTCTTATGCAAAATTCATTTTTAGAAATCGAGGAAATGCTTATCTCGAAGGAATTTTACATCATGGTATTTCAAAATTTATAAGTACTTACCTTTTTCAATACAAAGAAGAATTATCCAAATATCCTATACACTTTGTGGGTTCGGTAGCCTACTACTCTCAAGATATTATAAAAAAATTATTAGATGACCATGGTTATCGGGTTAGGGGTTTTGTAAAAAAACCAATAGATCATTTAGTTAATCGCCTGATCATCCAAAGAATTTCTCAAAAAACAAGTCAGTAATGAGTTTACGAATTATACCTTTCTTTTTTTTAATTTTCATGGCCTGTAAAAGTCCTGATTCATCATTCCCTGTTAATCAATCTTTGAGTATCACCCCCATACCTTTCAAAGTAAATCAAAAACAAGGATATTTCGAGATCAACAAAAAAACTGCTTTTCTATGTACTGATGCTTCTTCTGAAGTTATCGCAAGTTTTTTTATCGAAAAAATGAAGACTCTCACAGGTCATTCTTTTTCAATAGATAATGAAAATAACACTAAAAACAGCATTCAACTAATCAAAGAAAGTACGCTAGACTTTGGTGAAGAAGAATATCGTCTGTCTATATCAAAAGACGAGATAAAAATAAAAGCAAAAACCGATCAAGGATTGTTTTATGGAATGCAAACTTTTATGCAACTTCTTCCGTTATATGATGCCAATTCAAAAAATCAAATGCATTTTCCTGTTAAAATCCAGGCTCTAGATATAGAAGATAAACCTCGTTTCGGTTGGCGAGGAATGCATCTGGATGTTTCCAGGCATTTCTTCTCAATTGATTTTATCAAAAAACAACTTGATCTATTATCTCTTTTCAAGATCAACAAATTTCATTGGCACTTAACAGATGATCAGGGATGGCGAATAGAAATTAAAAAATACCCTAAACTTACAAAGATAGGTTCCAAAAGAAAAAATGCTGATGGTTCTTTTCATCAAGGATTTTATACTCAAGAAGAAATAAAAGAAGTCGTACAATACGCCAAAGAAAGATTTATTGATGTAATTCCAGAATTTGACACACCAGGGCATGCTATAGCAATTTTGGCAGGATACCCAGAGCTTTCTTGTAGTGAAGAAAAATATAAGGTAAGGAATTTATGGGGTGTCGAGTCTAGTATACTATGTGCCGGAAAAGAAGAAACTTACACTTTTATAGAAGATGTAGTCCAGGAACTATCAACTCTTTTTCCTTATGAATACTATCATATGGGAGGAGATGAAGTACCTAAAGATCAATGGAAAAATTCTGCAGAATGTCAGAAATTAAAACAACGCGAAGGCCTAAAAGATGAAAAAGAAATTCAAAGTTATTTTATGGCTCGTGTAGAAAAAATCTTATCAAAATATCAGAAAAAAATGATTGGATGGGATGAGATTCTGGAAGGTGGTATTACCCCTACTACAAATATTATGTCATGGCAAGGAGAAGAAGGTGGAATCAATGCCGCTAATAAAGGACATGATGTTATTATGACTCCTGCTAAGTATTGTTATTTTAATTTTTATCAAGGAGATTTTAAAGCAGAACCTTTAGCTTTTGGAGGGTATATCCCACTAGACAAAGTATATCACTATGATCCAATACCAAAAGAAATTGAAGAAGATAAAAAGAAACATATTTTAGGCGCACAAGGAAATGTCTGGACCGAATATACTTATGAAGAAGAAACAATTGAGTACCTGCTATATCCGCGTATCATAGCATTGGCAGAGACTACATGGTCACAAAAAGAAAATAAAAAATTCGATGATTTCTTAAATAGATTAAATAGTGTTTATGATGTATTAGAACATTATAATATCAATTACCATATTCCTCTTCCCGAGGGGCCTACTTCAAATAAGATTGTATTTACTGATAGTATAAGTATTCCTTTTTCTACCACACATCCGGTTAAAATGGTATACACTACAGATGGAACAGATCCAATAGCAACTAGCACAGCATATATCGAACCTTTAAATTTTAAGGAAAATACAGAACTACGAATTGCTTCAATATTGAAAAGTGGAAAAATGAGTAGTATTCGAAAATTGAACATCACAAAAGAAAATCTCATTGCTTCTTCTGATACAGCAGAATTATCTCAGGGACTTATCATGAAAGAAATAAAAGGTTATTTCAAAAGTATCAGTGATGTTAATGATATTACTAAAAGCCATACATCTACTATTAAAAATATCAAAGATGCGAATACAACATATCACTGGGGACATGAAGTAAATGAAGATAATTTCAAGGCTGTTTTTCTTAATGGTTATGTTGACATCCCAGAGGATGGAGTGTATTATTTTTCTAGTACGCAAGATCAGATATGGATAGCGGATCAACTCGTTATTGATTATAAAACCCCATTAAAAAAACATCCAAAAGAAAGCTCAATCGCTTTACAAAAAGGAAAACATAAACTTAAGATAGTGTATCTAAACAATATAGCAAAAGGTTGGGCAACAGATTGGAATACTGTAGAACTCAAATATAGAAAAGCTTCTGAGGTTGATTATAAAGAAATAGATGAACATATGATTTTTCATTAACTGTATAATGGCCTCGCAATATTCACAAACTCTTAATTTAATACACAATGAAATTACTTAAAAGATTATCAGTCGTCTTATTCATTCAGGTTTTTTTATTTTCCTGTACGAATGAAAGTTTTATAGAAGAAGGGGCTCTGGAGGCTCAAAATTCTGAAACAAGTCTAACAGACAAGGCAGCACTCACAGAACCTATTGTCTTAGGATATTTCCCTTCCTGGTCAGAAAGTTGGGCCGGACCTGGGCAAGGATCAAAACTAAGAGATATCCCAGAACATATCACTCACGTTTTTTTGGCATTTGCAAAGCCTAATCTTCGTTATCAAAAAGGTTCTTTAGATATTACCAATACCGGTATTCAAACTCCTTACGGAGGGGCTACTTTAAAAGAATCTGTTGCAGCTCTAAAATCAAAAGGCATCAAAGTTATTTTATCTGTAGGTGGAGAAACGTATTGGGGTACAGATGCAGCTTATGATATAAATTATCAGCAGATCAAAGATCTGGTAGATGACATGGGATTTGAAGGTATCGATTGGGATTTTGAACCCAATGGTAGTTTTGCCACCATAGGAGAACCTATAAATGTACAACGCTTCATCGATTTCTTTACAAATTCAAGAGCTATTATGCCAAAAGGACAATACTTATTAGCCTGTGCTCCTGCGGGAGTTGGAGCTTTAGGAGGTGCAAATAATAATGACCCCTCCTCTCCTTTCGCCTATAGTAAAAGAAACACAGTAACTGGAGAGTCCGATACTAACTTATTCAATGCTACTTCACCTAACCAAGGCATTAGTTTATTTGGTTTTGCTACTACAGGGCATATGATTCCTGTAATGGAAGCTGTTGGTGATAAAATTGATCTTATTGCATATCAAGGATATAATACGGGAGCTGCCAGTAATAGAAAAATTATGTATGATGCATATAAACACTACTCAAACCAGTATGGCTTTTCTATTGCAGCCGGAGTTCATTATCCTAATGAACCTTGGGGGCCTTATTATGAATATACCTATCAAAATATAGCAGAGCTATCTAACCATATTTCTGTAAATAACAGCTCTAATGATGGAGTTATGATATGGCAATTATTACTTGGTAATACGACTTCTTCTGCATATGGATATCTTCATGTTGCAAGTCAGGTACTTAATGGTGTATCACAATCTCAGGCCATAGCCAATGCAGAAAACTATCCAGAATCTCCATACTCTGGCGATGGCGGTGGAGGTGGTGGATCAGGCTGTGAATCTGCGCCATGGAATGCTTCTGCTGTTTATAACACTGGTCAGGAAGTTGTGCATAACAATAAATTATATCGTGCAAAATGGTGGACGCAAAATGATAATCCATCATCAAATTCTGGAGCAGGATTGCCATGGGAATTTGTTCAGAATTGTAATGGTAACGGAGGAGGAAACAACCAATCTCCTTCTGTATCTATCACATCTCCTACAAATAACCAATCGGTAACCGAGGGGCAGTCTATCAATATTACAGCAAATGCTTCTGATACCGATGGGACAATTACTAAAGTTGAATTTTTTCAAGGAACTACTAAACTTGGAGAAGACACAACAAGTCCATATAGCTATTCCTGGAATAATGCTGCTGTAGGAAGTTATAGCCTAAGTGCTGTTGCTACAGATAATGCTAATGCAACATCTACATCGGCTACAGTATCCATTATTATTACTTCTTCTGGTGGTGGTAACGGTGGTTCTTGTAGCGGGATTGCAAATTGGGAAGCATATCCAACAGTATATAATGTGGGAGATAAAGTAGTATACCAAGGTACATTATACGAAGCTCAGTCAGGGCCAATATGGGTAACCCCAGGTAGTGGTGAACACTGGTGGAAAACTATAGGAACCTGTAACTAAAAATAGTTTTTGATTGTTTAAAGTCCTCCGACACAATGGATCAGTGAAGGAGGACTTTTTTATATATTCATAGTATCAAAATAACTAGTTCCATAATCAACCAATGTTTTTGCTGAGCATAGAATTGAATCTGCTGTTCCTACTTTTCCTATACTTGCGTTTCTATCCTTCAAATATGATGCTCCTATTTTAGGAAAATAAGTACCATTATCATTTCCCATATCTTCTACTTCAACCCATACTCTTTTAATATTACGAAAAATCGGATATGTACTAGTTGTGGTTCTCCTGTTTTTTGATTTTGATTCTGCAAAATGAAGCATTGTACATCGATTGAATCCTACTCCCAATAGGAGTATTTCGAAATTAAGGTCATAAACTTTTTCGTAAGGAGTATTTTCTCCTTCTGAAATTTCTAAAGTATGAGTTTTTGTGATTTCAGCTGATAGTTTCCCCCAGGCAGACACCGAACTAATAGGGTGATCGCTTCGTACAGTTTCAGGCCAGTTTCTAAATGTTTCTGGTATTGCTCCCATTGTTGTTGGTGTTGTATTGAGATCAAACACAGGTAAATGTTCTACTATTTTTGGTATCCAGCTTTCTGGGATTTTGGTTTCACCCCAATCGTTAGGGTGCAAACAAAATGGAGTTGCAGCGGGCATAACAATAGTTCCCTCTTTACCAATGATATCAATTAGCGCGCTCACCACTGTTTGTGCTCCTCCAATTACCCACCCTATCTTACTTAACGAAGAATGGAGCATTAAGTTCATTCCAGCCTTAACTCCTATTGCTCGGAAATCTTTAATCAATTCACTTTTAGAAATTGGTAGAAGTTCTGTCATAAAAGTTTTACTATTTAGTTATCTATTCTTTTGTAAACGTAGCAGTAGTAATTAATTGAAATGCATCTAATCTAAATATAATGTTGCTTAGATCTTTCCATTTAGATTTTTAAGCCTTCCCAATTCATCAAATTCTGCAACCAGTACTTTTTCATTTTTTAATCCCTCAATCGTATTTTCTTGGTTCTTTATTTGAAAATCCTTGTCAATCAAATAGTTTAGAAACGCATTTTTATGATTCATCTCAATACTACTAATAAGTTGTGGGAAATTGGTGAGTACTTTTTCTAGCCGGTTATTGTCTATTCTAGGTATGTCTTTACTTTTTATAGTTACAACCATTGTTCCTTGCCCATAATTTGCACAAAAATAAGCATCTGCATTTAGCATACCACTTACAATAAGTCCCATTTTATGCTCGAACCCCTCCTGTACAGAAAAATGTCCGTTCACAAATTCTTCTATATTATTTTGCTCTCCAATACTTTTTAATTTTAAAGAACTTTCTAATAAATTTTCAGGTATACCACTCTTTTCATTTGCCCATCCCCACATCCAGGAGAAATCATTAAAAGACAAAGAACCAATCACTTCAAAAGGAAAGCTATACTCTCCAAAGGTAATAAGGCCCTCATTTAGATTTATATTCCAGGAATGCTCACCAGTTATTTCACTAAAATTCTGTTGTTTTTCAAAAGATAAACCTCCATGTAGCTCAAGCAAATCACCGAAGTTATCAAAATTTGATTTCGATAATTTTCTAAATTCATCGGTATTCATACTTACTTTAACTTTTGATTCCTGTTTGTTTCCAAATAATTTTTTGAAGATGCTCATTTTTCATTTTTAATATTCGTCTTCCAAAAATACGGTTTATTATAATTTCTACGGATATCCATCAAAATACAAACCTTTCCACTATCTACAAGAAAACAGGATGATTAAGTTTGCTACATTTTCTAAATCGTGATAAAAAAGAGAATTTATTAATTCTTGAGAATGGTATAAAAGAGTTTTCCCAGGTTCGCTTGAAAAATTTTATAATCAACTCGCTCTTAACTATTTTGAAATTGAAGAGTATCAAAAAAGCATTTGGAAATTATAATAAAAGTATTAAATATAATTCTTCATCATTCGATGCTTATGATGGCATTGCTAAAGTCTGTTTGGTTCGAGGTAAACATGAAAATGCTGTTCTAAATAATAAAAAATCTATTGAATTGGCTAGAGCCTGTAATGCAAGGCAATGGATGTTAAATCAATTAATTGCAACAATCGCACTTTTAGTATTGAGTCATACTGGAAGAAAAACAATGAACCGCTAACAATGAATAAATGACAATTGCTTTCTATCACTAGTAACTATACTTATATATGATGATATGGTTAATTTTGAGAACCAAGTCTACTTCATATTTTTTTACCAAATGACAATTCCTATCAAAATGACTTTCATTAATTTTCCCAAATGAAAGAATTTATAGATTATATATTGCAGTTTGGTAGTTTAAATCAACAGCAAATAGAGCTTATTAGCAAAAAGGGTGAAGAACTAGAACTTTGCAAAGATGAGTATTTTGCTGAAGCGGGAAAAATTCTAAAACGAGTTGGATTTATTGTAGAAGGCGTTCTGCGTATAAGTTATTATAATAATAAAGGCGAAGAAATCACAAAATACTTTCTTGACGAAAATCATTTGATGTTTAAATTGAAAGAAGAGCCATTTACAGAATACGTTCAGGCTGCTACAGATTGTAAATTACTGGTGTTTTCAAATAAAGATTGGAAAGAAATTTCAAATACAATTGTAGGATGGGATGTTATTTTTCAGAAAATAATTAATAAAACTCTATCCGAAAAATTAGAAAGAAGGAGTCCTTTAATTGAGCAAAATGCTACCAATCGCTACTTAATGTTCATAGAAGTGTTCCCTAACCTTATCAATCGTATTCCTTTGTCTTATGTTGCTTCTTATTTAGGTATGACACAATCATCACTAAGTCGAATAAGAAAAAATATAAGCTAATTCGCTTTTTGTCATTTGGCAAATCTTATTCGATTTTAATCTATCACCTTTGTAAAATAAAATTAGATAGATATGAACAAAACAATTTTCATCACAGGTGCTTCACAAGGATTAGGAAAAGTCACTGCTAAATTATTTGCTGCTAAAGGTTGGATTGTAATAGCAACTATGAGAAATCCCGAAAAGGAAACCGAATTATCACAATTATCAAACGTTCACTTACTAAAATTAGACATTAGTAATGCTAAACAAATTATTGACGTTGTAGCAGATGCAGAAAAAATAAGCCCGATTGACGTTTTATTTAACAATGCTGGTTTTGGTCTTGCTGGGCCGTTAGAAGCCGTTACTAACTCACAGTTAGAGAAGTTAATAAACACAAACTTATTAGGTACTATATTTGTAACAAAAGCTTTTATTCCTTTTTTTAAGAAAAGGAATAACGGAACAATTATTACTACCACATCTTCTACGGCATATATTCCATACCCATTTATTGCAGTATACGAAGCTACAAAAGCGGCATTAGAAAACTGGACTGCAAGTATGAGCTATGAGTTAGGTAGGTTTGGAATAGATACTAAAACTGTTGTACCTGGTTATATGCAAACTAATTTTGGTAATAATGGTGAATTCGTATCTCATCCAGATTATCAAGAAGATTTTAATAAATACATTAAAGTATTAAAATCTGAAATTGGTTCTATTTCAGATAATCCAGAAGACATTGCAATGGTTGTATTTGAAGCTGCAACAGACAATAAAAAGCAAATAAATTACATTGCGGGGAATCACGCCACAAAAGAAGTTGAATGGTTTAAAAAAGAAGGGATGGAGGTTGTAATACAAACAATGAAAGAACGGTTTTTTGATCAAAAATAATTTTATAATTGTTTACCAAAATCATCTAAGACTTTTAGCACAGGAATAAGCTCTTTTCCTTTTTTTGTTAAAGAGTACTCTACTTTTTTAGGATACACTTCATAATCTTTTTTTTGAATAATACCATCATCTACTAATTCGCCTAGCTGTTTGGTTAAAGCTCTTTTAGAAGCTTCGGGGTTGTATTTTTCTAAATCTTTGAGTCTACAACTCCCTCTATTAAGTTCACATAATAGTGCAAGTTTCCATTTCCCGGAAATAACATGTAATGTTCTTTCCATCGGACAATCAATTTTTAAAGGTGTTTTTCTGGTGTAAGTTCCCATCTATTATGTTTCTTTAAAATTACAATAAACATAGTGTATATGGTTAACGAAAGTATAAAAAACAGCCCTTTTATCAAGTTAAAATGTATCTCGTCCTAAAAAAAGTTTACAGTTTTTACTTAAATCCTAAAAAAACTTTACATCTATATTTTAATCCTATTATTGGTTTACAATAATTAGTATTTATTAGCTATTCTATTACATTGTACGATATGCCTTTGATTGTGATAAATAAGTACTCTAAACGTATCACCCAATTTTAATTTTATCCATTTAGAAATACTGATCGATGTTTTAATCTTACTTAGGTCTTTATTTCTTGCTATATCTAATAATTCTAACGTCTTGTGTTGTTGTGCTATAAACCTGTCAATACATTTTTCATCCAGATCATTATTAATCGGATTTTTATCTTTGAATGTTTTCATGGTATTCAATTTTTCTCTGGGAAGCATCATTTTTGCAAAGTAATTCCCCAAAAGGCCTGATTTAAAAACAGAAGCATTTTTTCTTTTCGACCTTAGCATTCTATCTTCAATCTCGGGCAGATAATAGTCTCCATATAAATTTAAATGTTCCAAACACTCTAAAATACTCCAACTTTCTGGTGTATTTTTCCAGTTGAGTTTTTCTATTGACAGCTGATTATATTTTTCTGCTTCATTAATATTTTTTCGTGTTCTTTCTACCAAATCCAGTAGTAAATCTTTTGACGTTATCTTCATTTGTTTTTTTATACAAAACTCTATGATTTCAAACTTTAAAACATTGATCGAAATTAAGATTTTTTAATTCTTGAAAGTGTTTCGGGTGTCATTCGTAAGTAGGAAGCAATATACTTGTTTGGTATTTCCTGAAAGAGCTGAGGACTACGTTTTAAAACCCTCTTATATCTTTCTAAAGGAGAAGTGGTCAAAATATCCCTTTCTCGTTCCATTTGTTGCAAAACAAAGTTTTCAAAAATCAGATACCATGCTTTAGTATATTCTGGAGAAGACCATATAAAGTTCATAAGGTTAGCTTTTTTAATCACTTTTAAAGTCGTCTTCTTTAAGGCTTGAATATAAAAATCAGATGGTTTTTCGTTTATAAATGAATCGAGAGCCGCAATAAAATTGTTTCTGTAGCCAAACCTAATAGTGTGTTCTTCAAACTCGTCTATCACAAAAATTCTTAAACTACCATCTACAACCAGATATCCGTTTGTGTCAACACTTCCTTTTACTTTTAAATATTCATTCCTATCCAATTTTAACTCTTTATCCCACAAATCTTGGCTATTTATTTCTTCTAATAAGGTTGAAATTGGATTCATATTTTACGCACAGGTATTAGTCAAAACAAGATACTTTTTAGTACAGAGATTCTTTGATTTTGTACTAAAGTAGCAAAAAGACATAAACCTATTGTCTGGTAGTGATAATTTTCTGAAAAGGAAATCAGATATTATACGCTATTGATTGTAGTTTTATTCGGATATATATTTTTTTCCGTTTATGAATATTTCTCCGCCAAGTTCTTCTATGTCATATCCAAACCAGCCTTCTTCATTGCTTCTCCAGGTTTCTTTATGCTTCTGTGTAGTTAGTACAGTATCTGTTGTTATACCGTCTCTTTGAAACATCATTCTTTTCCATCGTTGAGATGTAAAAACAATTACACTATCTTTTTTTAAAAATTGTATACTATCAATATCCATTTTTATACTCAAAGTGGTATCGATTATTGCCCAATCTCTCAATGCATATTCTTTTTGTTTATCTCTTGAAATGATTTCTCCGCTTTCATCATAAATTACAAGATCCTGTGGTAATCGGCTCATATAAGTTTCAATGTCTTTTACCCGTGTAGCTTCAATACCTTCATCTATATTCTTTTTGATTAATTTACCAATAGTAACTTTTTCTAATTCGGTTAGTCCTATTGATTTTTTGCTTGAATCGCAACTAGTTGATACAATTAAAAACAAAAATCCTATTATAAAAA
This sequence comes from Aquimarina sp. Aq78, assembly GCF_900299525.1. Classification (GTDB taxonomy): domain Bacteria; phylum Bacteroidota; class Bacteroidia; order Flavobacteriales; family Flavobacteriaceae; genus Aquimarina. Next base: position 433,241 of record NZ_OMKA01000003.1, read on the forward strand.
CAGTTTTCATTGGTACCTATTTATGGTTTAGTTCTTATCATATTTTAAGCTAGCAATACCTCCATTTGACACTAAAAAACCAGAAATTATACCTTTTGGATTTCTAAGGATTTCAATTTTCTTAAAATGTCTGTTTGATGATGTAAATACATCTTTTTTAATAGCTTTTAGTTTAATCGGATTTCTTTTAAATAGTTTTATAAAAACTGAGTCATTGTCGTTATAAAACTGAATTGAGCTATCAAGCTCTTCACTAGTAAAATCCCCAGTATACTCACTAATATTGAACGAGTTATATTTTAAGAATTCAATGTTTTGATTGTTATTGATATTCAATCGCATCACTTTTTCATTGTTTTCATTTTCTTCAAAAATGACACTTACATCGTTTGTATCCGCCAACATTTTAAATTCATTATTACTAATTGGCAGTAACCTTGTTTGACTTTCTTCGGATCTATAATATATAAGTGTGTCATTAACAATTTTTATTTCTCTATCATACCATTCTTTGGGTTCCCAATATTTACCACAAAATTTTGACATCTGATTTTTGGATAGTTTGATAGATTTTTTAATCTTTTTTTCATTCTTACTCTTCTTTGCTTTTCCTTTTGATTCAGATTTATAATATTCATCTAAAAAAATATCGGCAGTTTTTAATGCCAGCGTAGAAGCACGTATTGGTGTTGTATTTGCTAATATTACTACAGCCGAATTATGCTCTGGAAATCGAGAAAAATAAGCTCTAAAACTAGCATCAGAACCGGTATGATCGAACCATTCTAAACCTTTATATTTAACTCCTGTCCATTGTCCCATTGCAGCCTCGGTGATTTGACCATTATTTAAATAGGCCTGTTGATTCATTTTTGTTATTATGCCTTTATTTTCTGAAGCTGGAGTATTTAGGTAAATAGCCCATTTACATAAATCATGTACAGTAGTAAATAAATTGGTAGCCCCTACAGTAGAGAAGCTAAGTTTACTTTTTTTAATGATATTTTCTTTATTCTTGTAAGAGTACGCCCTGTTCTTTACTATTTTTTCATAATCATCATAGAATTGTGAATTGCTCATTTCTAATGGAACAAAAATGTTATCTTTTGTATATTCAGCAAAAGATTGACCCGATACACGTGCTACAACTTCTGCTAATAAAGTAAATCCTGTATTTGAATATGATAGTTTGGTTCCAGGGTCAAAGTTTAAAGAAGTCTGTTTAGATACTAAATCCAAAATATCCTGATTAAGAATAACATCATCATTTTTCCATCCTGCTAAATACAGGAGTCGCCATTGATCTCTTATACCACTTGTATGACTAGCAAGATGTCGTAAAGTAATTTTTTTACCAAAATTTGGAACTTCTGGTATGTATGTTCTTATATCATCATCTAGTGACAATTTTCCTTCTTTTTCAAGAAGCAAAATGGCATAAGCGGTAAATTGTTTTGATAATGAAGCTGCATGAAATATAGTGTTAGTCGTATTTGGAATGTTATATTCTAAATTGGCACTTCCGTATGCATTACTAAAAACAACTTTTCCGTTTTTAATAACTGCAATTGCTGCACCACCAGAATTTACTGAATTCCATTCTTTAAATAATGAGTTAGCTTGCTCGACTTTAGTTAATTTACTAGTTGTAGCATGATTTTTATTGGTCTGAGCGTGAATTGAACTAAATAGGAAAATAAATAAGCTACATGTATAAAGAGTCGATAATCTTTGTGGATTTCGTTTCATTTCTTTTTGATTTAACCTACTATTTTTGGGTAGTCTTTATTTGTATTACCCATTTTTTTCAAAAAGGTTACATAAAAACTTAAGAATGTCCTTTGGTTTTTGCTTTTAGCAGCTTTCAAAAAATACAATACCCATACATTTTTTAGAGAAGTATTTCTGTGAATTAGTGAAAGAAACTTCATCAAAATACCAGTATCATACTTCTTGATTTTGGATATACAGCACTATTATTGGTTTCGCTTCCCATTTGACACTAAAGCAGTTCTGGATCCAACGGCAAGGCTCTCTATTTTTTTATCCTCATTTATGGTAAAATCAATCCACCAATCAGGATCGGATTCAAAAATAAATTTGTGTTCGCTAATTGGCACAATAACAAACTTTCTCCCCTGGTCTCGCTGCGAATTAAGCTGTCCGTTTTCTAATGTGATATTACGAATGGTTCCATCTTCATGAGTATAAACCCCTGTAAACTTCTTTAACACACTCTCATCAAAGGACTTAACCTGTTCTAGATTAGGTAGAATTCCTAAAACATCTGAAGCTAATTGTACGGCGAGTGCTCCCGGAGAACTTCTATTTAGGTTTGATAACACAATAATTTGTAAGTCCTCTTCAAGAACCCATAACGAGTAACATTCGGTGCCGTGCACGTTTCCTCCATGCTCTACTGTAGTGTACTTCCCCAAAGTTGTGGTCCACCAACCTAATCCATATTTAGTTTTTCTGCCATCATGCAGGCTTTGAGAAGTGAAAGCGATCTGTTTTTGTTGCTCACTGATTAATGTGTTGTTTTTTAAAGCATCGTACCAAATGGTTATATCATCGATAGTAGAAATGATGCCGCCATCTGCAAGTGTTCCTGGTTTTACAGCCTTTGCATGAACAATTTTATGAGGTTCTTCCTCGGCTACTTCGTATCCCTTAGACAATTGCGGAACGACTTCATAAAAATCATAGAAGCTTGACTGTTTCATATCTAACACATCAAAAATATGCTCTTGCATATATGCTCTAAACTCCTGTTTGGAAACGTTTTCAACAATTTTGCCTAATAAAACATATCCTGAGTTTGAATATTTCCAGGCAGTTCCGGGTTTAAAATCAAGTGAAATAGTATTGATCACATTTACAATAGTGTCCATAGTTACCCGATCTGTACCATGATGATCATAAGAAGGTTCTACTTCTGTGTATTCTGGAATTCCTGCAGTATGCCCTAATAATTGACGAATAGTAATTTTGTTATCATATGATTGTTTATACTCAGGAATATACTCTCTAATATCATTATCAAGAGATAGTTTCCCTTGTTCTTCTAACATCAAAATACAAACGGCAGTAAATTGCTTTGTAATAGAGGCGATACGGAATTTCATATCGATTTGAGCCTCTACCTGATGTTCTATATTTATATTTCCAAATGCTTTTTTGAGTAATGTTTTTCCGCCTTTACGAATTAAAACAACCGCTCCTGCTCCATCGGGTGGATAATGAAGATTAATTTTCTCCTCTAATAACTGGTTTAATGCAGCTTTTTCTTTTGTTTTAGGAACATCGGGTTTTCTATCGGTTGCACATGCTGTAAAAAACAAAATTGATACTAATACAATACTAAGGAGTACAAAAAAATTTGATCGAAACAGGTTCATATATATATTTTGTACTTAAGACCATCGTTTTTTAGAAAGGTTACATTGTATTTTTGATTTAATTCATCATTATTCCTTAGGGATTTCACCAATTAGCACTCCTTTTTCGTTATAAAAATGTAGTTTGGCGACATTTGTAGAATCTATAAATAGTTTTATCCTTTCATTCCCCATAACATCTTTCATTGTAAGTTGAGGAATTTCGTTATCGCTACCCAAGAATACTCTTTCTACTCCCAGATCACGATTCTTTTTCATTTTTCTTATTTCCTCAATGATTTCCTTTTTTCTATCATCTGATATATTTTGGTATTTATATTCTTCTATCAAATCAAGGTTTTTACCAAAACTACCATTACCAGTTCTATCATAAAACGTTATTCCAGACTTAATACTGCCATGAATATTTTCTTTATGTTCTAAATTTATTACCTGATTATCGTTATATCTATCGAACGATAAATGACCAGCTCCAAACTTTCTCCCGTCTGGCAATTGAGCACTATTAAAAACAAGTCCTCCTATTTCATCTCCTTCTTCATTAAAAAATATCATCCCGGCAAAGTGCTCTCTCTCTATCATACTAACAGGGTATTCTTTTCCATTCATCCTAGGTGCTGCAATACGTTGTTTGTTTGCTAGTGCCATAACTGTAGTTCCGTCGTCATTCACTATGTTAATTCTTTCTGCAGTAATGACATCAAATGTAGTATTCTTTATCCCAGTAAAACCAGTCAGTAACAGGACTAATAATAATGCCCAACAAGAGATGTTACTAATAATTAAAAAGCGTGTTTGTTTTTTAGAAAGATTCATTTTATACTAGATTTTGGTTATAGTTAAAAGACATATTTCATTTTTCTTTGTTACAATAAGAACATCTCATACCTACTAAGCCAATATGTAGAAAGTGATAAAATACATGGATTAACCTATCTTTTTTCTTGTTCAGAATATTGTTGATTGTATTATTTAATTGACGTAGTAATTATAACTTGATACGCTTTTAGAAAGAAGGAGGAGGAATGTGAGTTCCATGTAATAAAGTTTACTCCAGTCGATGATTTTCTATCGAAAACTGTACTTCGACAAGACTTGTTCTAAGTTTTTCGAAGACAAGTAAATTTTAATCAAAAGCCTAATTTCGATACAATTTTTCTTCGTTTCACTATGAAAAACCACTCAACTTGACGGCTTTTGATTAAACTTATAAAAATTTAGCATTGCTAAAAACAGGGAATTCTTTTTACTTGAAACTAAATTGCTCTGATCTCATGTATAGTGTAGTAAATAGTTTTTTTAATTTGTCATCTAAATCAGGGAACATATACTTATTCTTTTTCAGGTCATAATTAAATTGATACTTGGGTAAATCAAACCCAAAATGTTCAGATGCCCAAAATGCAATTCCGTAAAACATTCCTTCAACTTGATAGTCACAATGATTTAGCTTTATTTCATTCAGAGTTATTTTGGTTGGAGTATTAATTTTCTTTTCAATTATTGAACTTACCCAGATAAGACCTTCTTTTAAAAGTTCAATTTCAACATCTGTTAGATGTATGGTATTAGCTTTATACTCAAAAAACAAGTTGTCGGATATTTTATCACCTTGATTACTATTTTCAACACCGGCCGAAATTTGTACCCAAATACCCCAACTTGTTTTCCGAATTCTATAAAGAGATGTAGATGATTTCTGCATATGATTAAGTGCTTGTGTCAACTATTTATGGGTATATGTCCTAACCAGGTAAAATGTTACTTAATCAAGTAAAGTAATTTGCATTTATTTTATGTCATTCACTATAGAAAAGATGATATTTTCAGTTTAACACAGATTCTAATCTCACTATACTGCTTTTAATCAAAAGTAAGTACATCAGGTTCTAAAAATTCTGTTTTTGCTTTTTCCGAATTAAAAATATCAAAACTATAATGGCTACCGATGAGTTGTTTAAAGCTGGTTTTTAATTGCGGAAACTCAACTATGAAATCTTTAAAATTATTAGAGTTTGATTGATTCATAAAATGATTCACTGCTTTGATCGCGACAATCGTTAGTGTTTTGTTGTATTTGTCTTTTGCACCTACAAATTCGACAAAATTCTGTAGCTGAGTTTGTATCTTTTTTTCAGCTTGTTCAACTCCATGATTACTAATATTTATCCAAGCCAGTCGTAAATGTGCTTCATGACTAAAAATTTCAGGATTTAGTGTACACTGTGTAAATTGATTTTCGAATACTTTGTCTGTTAGTTCAAAATGCTTTTCCATATTGTATCTTTTTTATATCATTTCTTGATACAAAAGAACGAATACGTATTTTTTTTCTCATTTACATTTGTCGATAAATTGTTTTCGTGCTCTACTTAATTGTGTTGGTGTAATACCTAAGTAGTTTGCAATGTAATAATGTGGAATTCGATTGATTAAACTGGGGTATTCTTTTAAAAAGAGTTCATACTTTTCTACAGAATTCAAATTTAAAAGAGATACTAATCTTGATTGTAATTGATTATTGAGTTTTTGGAACTCGTTTGTTATTATTTCGGTGATATTTTTGTCTTTATTGACCCAAGACATCACTTCTGAATAATCTGCTACAGAAATTTTACATTTTTCTAAAGCTTCAACATACATTACTACATTTGTTTTTGGTATATAACTACCAATAATCATATCATCTTCCTGATAAAAATGAGTAGTGATTTCATTACCATCATTATCATAAACAAAACCCCTCATCACTCCTTTAATCAACATACCAATTTCTATACAAGGTTTGCCATATTGAAGAAAAAAACCGCCTTTTTCTAATGATATTGTTTTGTGCAAAGAATCGCTAATTGTTTTCTTTTGAGACATTTTGGTTTTTAATTACACACAACGTTACCTGCTTTTTTTTAATTCATCGATAATTTTAGTACTTACCCAGTAAATATCTTGATTACTTGTATAGAAGAAATATTTACCATCTTTTGATACAAAAGGACAGAGTTCGTGGTTTTTTGTATTGATTTTTTCTCCCATATTGATAGATTTTGTCCAAGTACCATCAGTATTCTTGAAACTAATATACAAATCACCTCTACCTAATCCCTTTGGTCGTCTTGCACAAAAAATAATGTAGCTTTCCTCTGGGTCAACAAAAACATCAGCTTCATAATTTGAGGTGTTAATTGAATCTCCAAGCGTAATCGCTTTCTGAAATTTTCCATTAATACTTTTAGAGGAGTATATATCAAAGTCACTCTGCTTTTTCTCAGCGGTTATTTTATTTGATGAAAAATACATTGTTCCGGTTTGTGTAAATGAAATATAGTATTCATTTCTATTGGAATTGATGTTGGGTCCGGCATTGATAGGTTCTGACCACTCGTTACCTTCTTTTTCTACATACCATATATCATGATCTTGTTTGGCTCCCATACCATCTAATGTTCTTTCTGATATAAAGTATAATCTCTTTTCGTCTGGAGAAAGGAATGGGTCATTAAATCCATATTTATCATGAGATAAAATAGTTCTAGGTTTGCTCCATTTGTTTTCTATAAGTTCTGAATATCTTATTTCGGTTCTTCCGTTTATATCTACTCCATAGAAAAATTGTGTTGCTTCGGTATTAAAAACCGAACCAAATTCTGATTCAGTATTTTTAGAAATAAGACCGGGTGCGAATATCTCTGGGTTTACAGATGGAGGTTTTTGTTCAAGATACTTAAGACGATCATCTACTTTCTGACTGCAACATATTAAAGGAGTTAATAAACACCAGAAAAAACAATTAATTAGTAAACGCATATGTTTTTAAGTTTTATCTATTGAAGGTAATGTTCTGTATAAGAAACATAAGGTAGATAATAAGCAATACGTTTCAGGTCGGTGCTAACCCAAATATAAATATTTTCCTCTTATCATTTTTTGACATACCTAATATTGCTTTCATTAAACCATAAAAACTCTATTTACCCTTACATCCAGGCCTAGCATCAATGTCTGATTCTAAGCGAATATTGCTAAGTCCAATATCTACGCCTTCTCCTGCGGTAATCATTAATGCAGAGCTTATTTTGGTCATATCAACACCAAGGTTATCAAAACAGCTTAGACTTATTCGATATTCTTGCCAATGATCGGCAGCGATATTGATATTAAGAGTTTTATCGCAAGAAGAATTTTTATCACACATACCAATTTCGACAACTGCCTCCTTTGCTTTAAATGATTTTGCAGAGAAAGTAAGTTCCATTGCTCCATTTGCTTGGCGAGACATATTGCTTGGTGAAGTCGTACTGATCCGCATTTGATCACGATCTGATTTAGACCATTTTATTCTTAATGCATCTTCTTGTGCCATGTGGTCTGTCTTACTTATAATTAGCCCTCCAACAGATGTTGGAAAACTAGCAATTTGTTTGACCAAATTACCTGAGTTTAACCATAATCCCCATGGCGCAACAGGGGCACCTTTACTGAAAAACTCGCCTGTAGATACTACTTTATTATTTTCTATGCCAGAATTTTCAGAAAGTTGATTGACCGCTATATTATTATTATAAGAAAGACCATAACCTAATTTAAATAACGGTTCACTATCTTCTGATACTACCGCACTTGCTGGCCATGAAAATGATAGACGGCCTGTAAAATCAAAAGAAGGATCTCTTTGAAATAATAAATCCGAAATCCCTCCACCTTCAGTACCAGGTAACCATGCTGCGATAAATGCATCTGACTTGTTTATTTCAGGATTACACCATAGTGGGCGGCCTGATAGAAAAACAGATACAACAGGAATGCCTTTACTTTGAAATTCTGCCAATTTATTTACATCAAAACCATTTGGAATAAAGTCAAGGTTTTCTCTGTCGCCTTGAAACTCAGCATATGGATCTTCTCCATATACGGCAATTACAACATCAGCTTTCACGGTTGTATCTCCATTAGCTGAATAAATTACCTTACCACCTGCTGTGTTAACTGCTTTCTTAATACCATCAAGAATAGAGTCACCATTGGGAAACTCATCATTGGTATGACCTGTTCCCTGCCAGGACAATGTCCAACCACCACATGCCTTAGAGATATTTTCTGCTCCATCACCAATTACCAAAATTGTTTTCATAGCATCAATCGGTAAAGTACTGTTATTGTTTTTAAGCAAAACCATCGACTCTCGAACCGCCTGGCGTGCGATGGCTCTATTTTCTGGTAGCCCCAAAAGGTTTTCGTCTCCTGCATTTTTACGTGTACTCGGTGCTCCTTTGGTAAATATACCCGAAGCAATTTTCACTCTAAGTATACGACGTACTGCATCATCTAAGCGGGACATTGGAATTGTTCCACTCTTTACATGCTTCAATGTGCTCTTATACAAACCTTTCCAGCTGTCAGGGGCCATATACATATCCAGGCCTGCATTCAGCGACTGCGCACAATCTGTATTTGTACAACCAGGAACCTGGCCATGACCGTTCCAGTCACCTACCACAAAACCGTTAAAACCAAGTCGTTCCTTCAAGACATCTGTCAACAGTTCTTTCTCGCCATGGAGTTTTTTACCTTGCCAACTGGAGAAAGAAACCATCACTGTTTGAACACCTGCAGGTATAGCACTATAATAACCTGTCGCATGCACATTACGTAATTCTGTTTCACTAACAAGGGCATCACCTTGATCAACGCCTTTTTCTGTTGCACCATCAGCGAGAAAGTGCTTAGCACTAGATATAACGCGACCATCTCCCATAAAATCGGCTTCGCCGAAACGGCCCTGCAATCCATAAACAATACGATCTGCATACGACTTTACAATCTTCGCATCTTCAGAGAATCCTTCATAACTTCTACCCCAACGAACGTCTTGGGGTACTGCTAAAGTAGGAGCAAAGGTCCAATCATGACCAGATACAGTAAGCTCATGAGCAGTTACTGATGCAATTTGCTCCATCAAGTCAGGATTGTTCATCGCTCCGAGTCCAATATTATGTGGAAAAATTATTGCTCCAATAAGGTTAGCATGACCATGTACTGCATCTATTCCCCATATACATGGTATCGCAACTTCAACACCTTCCACATCAATCGATGCATTGTAGTATTCATCAGCCATTGCCAACCAAGTTTTTGGATCTGCATAAGGTAATGGTCCGGGTGCCGAATTCCCACCACTTAAAACAGAGCCCAAACGATATTTTTTAACCTCTTCTGGCGTAATAGATCCATTGTCTGCCTGGATTACCTGACCTACTTTTTGCTCTAGTGTAAGTTTTGGCAATAGATCATCTATTTGTGCTTCGATCACAGGATCTAATGGTAGTGCTTTAATGCTTGGCCAATCTTCAGGATTTACAAGATCTGCTGATTTTTCTACTTCTGCTTTAGAATTATTTTTTTGAACACAGCCCAAAACTAGAATAGACAAAAGGTATAATAAAGAAACGGGTAAGATTAAAAGTTTTTTAGTGCGCATATTGAAATTAATATTAGTTGTTATTACACTAAAGAAAAATTCTATCAGGTCATAGACAATATGTAAGCTACCTTTTTTATGTTTATAAATGTTTGTAACAATTATTTTGTATTATTATCATTATCGATTTCTTATTCGTGAACACATAACATTAAGTTTAAAAAACGTAAGGTAGTTAATAAGTAATACGCCTAAGATGCTATTCGGTGGTTTTATTTTTCAGTATAAAGTTTCATTGCCATATCAAATATGCTATGAATTTTTTCTATCGGAATATCTTTATTCGGGTCAATCATTAATAATTTTGTAAACGTCCTTTTTCCCTGAATTAAGTCTGGATGGTTAATTTTTACACCTTTTCCAATTGCTATGTAAGGGAATTGTGTTTTCTTATCTACCCATAAATAGCAAAAGATCTGATTTTTATACATAAAGCAAGGTAAGCGGTAATACCATTTCGACTCAAATTCGGAATTATAATCGGTTATTATAGCTTTTAATCCCAAAAGGCAACTTTTAATTGGTTCTTCTTTATCAAAATAAAAATTGTCTATAGCTTTCATACAGATTGTTAATAGTATTACACCACTTACACTAGGTATTAAATGTATTAAAAAAGCGCAAATTTTTATGATTTGCGCTTAATTAGCTATTTTGTATTTACACTTTGCGATAGTTTTATGTATTCAATTATATGCTTTTCTAAATTCTATGGGAGACATGTCTGTTTTATTTTTGAAGAGCTTTGTAAATGATGCCGGGTGTTCAAAACCCAAATTATAAGCAATTTCACTTACCGAAAGCAATGTTGTTGATAGCTGTTCTTTGGCCTTTTCTACTAATTTATTATGAATATGTTGTTGTGTACTTTGCCCGGTTAATGATTTGAGCATACTGCTCAAGTAATTCGGAGTAAGGTTTAAGCAATTAGCCACCCATTGAACAGTAGGCAGGCCTTTTTCAACTAAGCTATCAACTTTAAAGTAATCTGATAAGATTTGTTCTAGCTGACCTAACACCTGGTGGTTAGAAATCTTACGAGTGATGAACTGTCGTTCATAAAAGCGTTCTGCATAATTGAGAAGCAACTCTAACTGTGAAATAATAATTTTCTGACTAAACTTATCCATATTTGATTGATACTCGCGTTGGATATTCTTCAAGAGATCCAGCATCATTTGTTCTTCTTTTTCAGAAAGGAAAAGCGCTTCATTTACCGTATATCCAAAAAAATCATAATTTGTTATTTGCGTCGCCAACGGTGAATTCCATAAAAAATCAGGATGAACTAATAGTAACCAACCTGAAGGTTTATGATCTTTAATATTAGGGTTATTTCCTAAACTCATCACCTGTTTTGGTGCTACAAATGTCATGATACCTTCATCAAAATCATACTCTTGTTGCCCATAAAAAAATTTATGTGCTACGTTTCGCTTTAATCCAATAGTATAATAGTCTTGTTTCCATTTTAGTTCTTCAATATCCGATGGATACCTAACCTGACTATAATCCACTAAACTTATTAACGGATGTTCGGGAGCGGCAATATTAGCTAATTTATGATAATCACTTACTTTTTTAAAATGCTTTAAGTCTTTCATTATACTAAATTTATGGATTTTTTTATGTCAACATACCTCCTGAGACTTCAATACGTTGTCCATTAATCCAACCTGCTTTATCAGAACATAAAAAAGCAACGATTCCTCCAATATCTTCAGCTTCACCAACACGCCCTAATGCAGTAATACTAGAAATTAAAGCTGCTTTTTGTTCATCTTTATTACTTCCTCCTGCAAAATCGGTTGCAATGGCTCCTGGTGCGATAACATTAGCTGTAATTTTACGTTGTCCTAATTCTTTTGTTAAATAACGTGTAAAAACTTCTATACCTCCCTTCATCATTGCATATGCAGACATACCTGGTAGACTAAAACGGGTTAATCCACTAGAAATATTGATGATTCGCCCTCCTTTATTAAGAAAAGGTAATGCTGATTGGGTTAGAAAATAAATACTTTTAAGATGCACATTCATCATTTCATCAAATTCTTCCTCCGTTGTATCTGAAACCAAATTATGTACTCCTGTTCCGGCATTATTGATTAAAAAATCAAAATTAAGGTTACCATTTTCTTCTTTTAAATAATTGGTCACTTTGTTTATGAATTCTTGTCCGTTTTTATAGTTGGTAGCATCAAAAGGAAAAGCTATAGCTTTCTGCCCCAGTGCCTCTATTTCTGAAATAACTTCTTTTGCTTTGTTCCCGTTTTTATGATAAGAAAAGATAATATTCACACCATCTTTTGCTAGATTGATTGCCATATCACGACCTAATCCACGGCTTCCGCCTGTAATAATTGCAGTTTTTTGACTCATTTTTATTGTTTTTAATTTACAATACAAAGTTGAGTTTATAAAGCAACTAGTTCTTTTCCAAATCTACTTTTATCTTGTTCTAATCTATGATATAAAGGCAAACCATTTCTAACAACAATATAAATGTAATGATCAAATACATTCGTTTGTCTAATATTGCGCATGAAATCTAAACTCTTTATCTAAAAAGCAAAAAGCTACCAGATAGGTAGCTTTTTGTAGTATGATTAGAATCAAATTTATCTTACTCTCATATCGATAAAACATCTATATGACTATAGTAAGTATATTGATTACCGTTTTTTAAATATTAGATTGAGCAAGAACAGAATGATTATCGCTCCGATAGCCCCAGTAAGTATCGCACCGATCCAACCGGTACCCAGGCTAATTCCCAATCTTCCCAAAAGCCAGTATCCTACATAACTACCGACGATTCCAACTATAATATTTCCGATGAGACCTAAACCACCACCTTTATAAATGGTACCTCCTAGCCAACCAGCTACTGCTCCAATAACAATTGTTACAATTATTTCCATATTGTTAGTTTTAAATTATTAATAAAGTGTTAATATATTAAAAAAATACGAACTTATCTGATATGTTTAGCTTTTCAATGTTATAATATGATCGACCTCTTCTTAATGATAAGTCTTTTTTTTAGTATTATTTTATTATCATTCATAGTAAAGATTATCAACAACTTAAGAATAAAAAAAACTATTAACGATACTATAAAATCCAGCTACCTTTGGGTTTTAACTGTATAACTCTTTAGTGTTCCATCGGTTATAAATCCAATTTTAGAATAAATTCTCTCACCAGATCTAGATGCCACTAAAACAACGATATCACTTAGATTTCTGTACGCTTCAAATAATAGCTTGTTGGTCATAATTTTACCTAATCCCATTCCTCTATATTCTGGTAGTGTTCCTATCATATGTATCCCAGAACATCCATTTTTATCATGATATATAATTCCGCAACTTACATATTCACTGTTATATTTACCCAAAAAAAGATGTATGTTTTTTTGGTGTTTAACTAATGAAATTATAGTCTCGGGGAGTATTTGATATCCAAATGAATTTGATGAAACTCTTGCAAATACTATTGCCTTGTTATCATCATCAACGGGCTCTATCGTAGCAAAATTATCTAAAGGTGCAGTATGCTTAGAAGTTTCCAAAAACATTGCTTTTACCATTGATTGCTGCTCAAAATCGTGCTGTAGTAATCGTTTTTCTATATTTTCATTTTCGGCTACTCCTAATGATTTTGGCAAGACCCCATTCTTCATTTCTGTATGAAGTTGTTTCAGGTTTACTGTTTCTGGATCTATCTCAAAAATTTTATTGGGCCAGGAGTTTTTTTCGGGTTTGGTATAGACATACCCCTCTCCTCTATTAAAAAAGCCTCCCTGTGTTCCTATATATTCCCAAAATTCAAAAAGGTGGTTTATTATGGTCTCCTTCATAAAATTTAGTTCTGTGAAGTTTTTACAAAAGCTGCCGAATCTTCATAAAATCTATATTCTTTAATTTTTCCATCTTCAATTATGCTTATCTGAGCCCAATCACTTATAAATAATTTGCCAGTTGCTTTTACTTCGTGTGAAAATTTTCCATTTGCAAAAACGACATTTCCTTCAGAGATTACCCTTTCTACACTAAATTCTTTGGTCGTAAAAGAATTAACTATGTTAGCAATAAACTGCTTTGCTTCTTCTTTGGTTCTATATGTACCATGAAGTTGATCTTTTTTACGTTCTTGGTCACGTACACTTACGATCAGGCAATTTTCATGAAACAAATTTACTACTTTATCCATATTGCCATTTTGAAAAGCATTAAAATAATCATGTACTACTGTGCTACTGTTTTCTGTATTTTTCATGTTTTTTGTTTTTATAGAGTGAATACTTATTTATTGCATTAATGTCTTAACTTCTTTGTCTAGTTTTGCGTTCTCTAATGGATCTAGAATTGATGAATTGTTTACATCAAACTTGTTATTAAAATCTCCTAAAGAATATATACCAGATAGGTTCCCACCCCATATTGGGAAGAGTTTTTCTAAAATCTGAAGATGTGATGCTCCTCCTGTTACTCCAGGAGAGGTGCTCATTAACACTACGGGTTTGTCTCCAAAAAATCGTTGATCGATTCTTGAAAGCCAATCTATGATGTTTTTGAAAAAAGATGAAGGAAGTCCGTTATGCTCTGGTGAAGCAATCATAAACCCTTCTGCCTTTGTAAAAAGTTGAAAAAGCTCTTTTATCGGTTTTGGAATACCTTTCTCTTCTATGACCGGACTATAAATAGGAACTATATAATCTGATAATTGTATGAGATGTACATTAGTATGCTCATCGATTTTATTGACTGCTGCAATCAATAATTGTTGATTGATTGATTTAGGGTTATTACTTCCCGAAAAAGCAAGGATTTTTTTCATTTGTACTATTTTTTAAATTATTTAGTACAAACTAACTGCTATTTGGCATTAAAAATCTTAAGGTATCTTAAGAACGGATCATATTCCAGTTTTTTTTCTTAATGCGCTTAAAAACTCTGGAGTCATTCCTAAATATGAAGCAATCATGTATTGCGGAACACGCTGTTCGATATCCCTATATTTTGAACGAAACTCAAAATATCGTTCTTCCGCTGTTTTACTTAAAGTATTAAGTGTACGATCTTGCAAAGCAACATATGCTTTTTCAAACTTAAACCTAAAAAAACGTTCTATTGCCGGTACCTGGTCATATAATTGATTTAATGTATCCCGATGAATTTGTAGTATTACACTATGTTCTAATGCCTGGATAAAGTGTCTGGCCGGAGTTCTGGTAAGGTAACTATACAGATCATTAACCCACCAACCTTCTATTCCAAATTGAATGATATGTTCTCGCGCTTCTTCATCCATATAATAACTTCTTAGAGCTCCTTCTGTTATAAATCTCATATGTAAAGAAACCTCCCCTGTATACAACAGAACTTCTTTCTTTTTTAAAGTTACCGCATGAAAACATTCACTAACGCAATTGGCATCATGATCTGTAAGGACAATACTTTCTCTAAAATGTTGTATTAATTTATCAATTGGATCCATATCTACAACACTGATTTTTTCATATCAAAAGCAAGTCCGATATACGAATTGTTATTAAACTCGAATTCATCTATTATTTTCCAGCCCAATTTCTTAGTATGTGCTTTTTCAGAAATAACATTCACTTTATTTATAAATGTTATGCTAATAGGATATTTTTTTATGAATTCGATTCTCATTTCTTCAAAAATCAAATTTAGCAGTCCTTTACCACGGTAATCCTTATCAATACAAACCGGCCCGTATTGAAAACTATTTTCTGTTGAAATTTGATATCCTTCGAATGATAATTTTGGAAAACGAGATATCATAACATTAAAAATTTCCCATTGCTCAAAATATTTCCAGTTTCCGGCAAAAGCATAAGCCACAATTACATCATTATCATTTTCTGCAATAAAAATTCCGTTTTGCTTTATAATCTCTTCAATTTGACTAGTAGTAAATGGGGTGGTCACAAAACCTGTTTCTCGTTCTTTTTCGGTTAAATTACTAAACAGGTTCTTTTCCTGAAGTGAAAGAATTCCTTTTATATCAGCTACTTTACCAATACGTGTTCTCATTATTTTTATGCTATTTTACCAAAGAATACTACATCATTATTTAGGTATAATTTCCCAGGTGAGTATATTTCTTATCCAGGTAACTAAGGTAGTTAATCTTTTATGTTTTTGAAATAAGACGAATCTAGATTTACACGCTAAATCAATTAAATTTTGAAGGTATTGTAAGTGTGTGATCTGAAATCAGGGTTTAAGAATCTATAGGAAATAATTTTAACCCTTCATTTTTACATTGCATAAGGATATATTTTTTATCACCGATCATTATACGTTCTGCAGCTTTTATTTCTAACCCGTGTAGTGCAGGCAATGTCGCAGAAAAACGTAGAGGAGTTTCCTGATTTCTATACAGAAGATATCCTTTATTGGCATCGTAACGTATCGTTTCTACTTCGGCTTCATATAATGAGCCTACTCCAAAAATGTCATTTACTCCGTCCTTATTAAAATCTTCGACAACAAAATCTGTAGTTGGCCCAAATTGAGCTTGTACTGGTAATGATGTTATATTAAAATTTCCTTTTCCATCATTAATCAGTATAACAGTAGTAAACTCCTTAGCCATGTAATGAGTTGCTTCTTTCAAGTCCTGATCTCCATAAATATCAGACAGTGATGCGTTTGCAAATTCCCCATAGGTTTTAAACTTATTCTTTAACATGGGTAATTGCTCAGAGGAGCATTGTTTCCCTCTCACGGGCAATAGTAATCCTGTTTTGGATTCTTTACTCAAAATAATATCCAAACTTTGGTTTTGATCAAAATCTTTGGTGTAAATGTGTAGTGGTTTGTCTTTTGTAGGATGAAACTTAGTATTCTGGCCCATATTTCCTATTAAATAATCCACATCCCCATCACTATCAATATCTGTAGGGTGTATCGTAAAATACCATCCAGAAGTATGTTGTAATGCGTCTATATCTTTTTTAATCAATACTCCTTTATCATTATCAAAAATGGTAATTGGCATCCACTCTCCGATTACCAAAAGGTCTTCGTCTCCATCCTTATCATAATCAGAAAAAACAGCGCCATTTACCATGTTTAGTTGTTCTTGTCCTTTGATCATTTTATGGGTTCCCTTCACAAAATTTCCTCGGTCATTTCTTAGCATATATGAAAGTGATGACATAGGATATTTACCCGGGACTACTCCTCCACCAATAAAAAGATCAAGATCACCATCCTGATCAACATCAGATGCAGCCACGGCAGAAGATATCGATTTGATCTTAGGAAATGTAGTATCTCTGGTAAAATTACCTTTCCCATCATTTGTATAGACTCTATCGACAAGCCAATCACTATTTTCCTGATCTTCATAACTTCCACTCGCTACATATAAATCCTGATCTCCATCATTATCAAGATCAAAAAATAATGCCTGGTTATCTTCAAATTCTTTATCATTCTGAAAAACGGAAATACTAGAAGTCCTAAATGTGCCATCTTCTTTCTGAATATAGATTGCTGCAGGTGCTCCTTTGGCATTCCCCACAAAGAAATCATCTTTTCCATCGTTATTTACATCACCAACGGTAAGTGCTTTCCCTTTTTCGCTTTGTTTTTGCGGTAATAATAACTGAAGTTTGTAATCATCAAAATTACGTTCGGTATTTTTATACTGAATCCCAAATTGAGAAGCATCAATCACAGTTGAGATATTTGTATGTTGCTTTTTAGTTTTCTCTGCGGTTGACTGTGCATCTTTTTGATTGATCTCGAGCAATTGATTCCCTTTTATATCCTGAAGTGTAGTATATGCTCCTTGAGGCCATTGTACTTGTATACTATCTATCATTGTTATATCTCCTAATCCAAAATGTATTCGTTGACTTACAGAAGATTGAAATCCTCTTACAGGATAATGCGTTTTTGACTGTTGTTGGTCTTTGGTATAGATATTAACTTTTGCACCAATACCATTGAGATTTTTATCACCACCAGAAAGTATAATCGATATATAGTTATTGTCCTGGTTATTTTTATAGATACTTGCAGTTTCCATCTGATTGTTGAGGATAAGATCAAGATCTCCATCATTATCAAGATCAGCATAGGCAACCCCATTAGAATTTACTTTTTCTTGTAGTCCCCATTCTTTGGTAACAGGTAAAAACGTTAAGTCTCCATTATTAAGAAACATTTTGTTACTTAATTTGCTAGAAGGCATCATACCAATTGCTTCGTCTAATGTTACTTTTTTTCGATTACGAATATTAGTCTTCATTCTATTTCTAAAATCCTGGTTAGAAAGATCATGAAGGATACCATTAGTCACAAAAAGGTCATTAAATCCATCATTATCAAAATCTGCCAATACAGGAGCCCAACTCCAATCTGTATTTGAAATACCAGACAATTGCCCTATTTCACTATACATACCATTCCCCAGGTTTAGTTGTAACGCATTAGACATGTATTGATGATGATACCCTGCTTCAACCAACTCGTTGAAATTTTCGGTACTCATCGATGCCATATTTTCTTTACTTCTTTTATGATCATCAGACATCATATCCAAAACCACCAGATCAGGTTTTAAATCATTATTAATATCAGCAAAATCAGATCCCATACTATTTGCAGTGATATGGTCAAAAGTGTTAAGGATGGTGTTGGTAAATGTACCATCGTGATTATTGATATAAAGAAAATCAGATTCTAAAAAATCATTAGCTACATAAACATCGGGCCAATTGTCTTCATTAAAATCGCCAATAGAAGCACTAAGTCCCCAGGCTTTATTTAATAGTCCCGATTTTTGAGTAATATCGGTAAACTTTCCTTCGTTATTTTCAAAAAGCTGGTCGCTACTTTCGGGAAGATAATTAAATTGGATTCTTGGGTCTATCGTTACATTATTATTAAAATCCGGTCTGTGATTTAATAGGTATATATCTAAATCTCCATCTTTATCAAAATCCAAATAATAAGCCTGAGTTGAAAAAGCACTGGATGCCAAACCATATTGATCAGCTTGCTCTATAAATGTTCCATTTTTCTGGTTGATATACAGTTTATTCTTTCTTTTACCCTCATCTTTAAGTGCTCCTGATTTACATACATAAATATCTAACCAACCATCGGTGTTGATATCTATCATAGAAACACCAGTAGACCAACCTTCCTGATCTGTAACTCCTGCATTTTTTGTGATATCATCAAAAACAAAATCACCTTTATTAAGGTAAAGTTTATTAGTGCCTTGATTAGAACTAAAATATATGTCTTCTAATCCATCATTATTAATATCTCCTACAGCTACGCCCCCTCCATTATAGATATATGAATAATTAAGAAAATTGAAATATAATGTTTCTTCGATCTTATTTTTAAAACCAATAGTACTATGAGTTTCTGAAACTTTTTCAAATAGTGTTGAAATTTGCTTTGTTTCTACAACAGTAGTATCTTCTTTCTGATGCTTTGAGCAACCAGAAAAAATCAAAATCAGCACTATGAGGTAAAATGTATTCTGCATAATATTTTAAAAAATTAAGTCCTCCTTTTTCGAGGGAATTTGAAAATAAGGAACATTTTTTTTTATTGTAAACTTATCCTCTAAACAGCGTGTTTTTATAGACAAACAACTTGAATTAATTTATCAAATGACG
This sequence comes from Aquimarina sp. Aq78, assembly GCF_900299525.1. Classification (GTDB taxonomy): domain Bacteria; phylum Bacteroidota; class Bacteroidia; order Flavobacteriales; family Flavobacteriaceae; genus Aquimarina. Next base: position 452,802 of record NZ_OMKA01000003.1, read on the forward strand.
GCACTACACTATACATTTCTTATTATAAATAAATCTCTAAAGCGTCGTACTTGGGGATATTATACAAATTATTGTACTTTGCCCTAAATATACCTTTTTGTAACGAAATGCTAAATACTTCTCGAATTATAAAATTTACCGTTTTTTCTTTATTACTATTTGTTTTTGGATGCAAGGATACTCCATCAAAAAGTGACCATGCATATACCAATAGGTTGATTGATGAAACAAGTCCATATTTATTACAACATGCACATAACCCTGTGGATTGGAGACCCTGGAGTGATAGTGCTCTTGAGGAAGCAGTAGCAGCTAACAAATTATTAGTTGTAAGTATTGGATATTCCTCTTGCCATTGGTGTCATGTAATGGAAAAGGAGACTTTTGCAGATCAAGATGTTGCCTTGTTAATGAATGAGCATTTTATAAACATTAAAGTTGATAGAGAAGAACGTCCCGATCTGGATCATATTTATATGACTGCTGTACAATTAATGCAAGGTAGTGGCGGGTGGCCTCTTAATGTTATTCTTCTTCCGAATGGAAAACCTGTATATGGAGGTACTTATCATACCAATGAACAGTGGAAAGAGGTACTAGATAAAATCATTAATTTATACCAAACTGATCCTCAAAAACTAACCGAATATGCTGATAAAATTTCATCTGGTATACATGCTACAAATGTAATTGAACCCAAAAATGATGATGCACATTTGACTAAAAATACGCTCGATCTAAGTGTGAAAAATTGGCAAAAAAACTGGGATTCAAAATGGGGAGGAGATCTCGGGAACCAAAAATTCATAAAACCTCATAGTTTGGATTTTCTTATGGACTATGCAGCGTTAACAGGTAATGACACTATTAAAAAACATGTTGAAAACACATTAGATAGAATTGCATCCGGAGGTATTTATGATCATGTTGGTGGAGGTTTTTTCAGATACAGTACCGATCCACATTGGGAGGTTCCCCATTTTGAAAAAATGCTCTACACTAATGCTCAATTAATCAGCCTCTATTCTAAAGCATATAAAGTTTATAAAAAGACACGGTATAAAACAATAGTGAAAGAGACCATCAATTTTTTAGAACATGAAATGAAAGGTCAAAATGGAGGGTATCATTCGGCGATAGATGCTGATAGCAAAGGTAAAGAAGGTGGCTATTACCAATGGAAAAAAGAAGAGCTAAAACTTGTTCTAAAAGAAGAGTATTCTATTTTCTCTACATATTATAATTTAGGAGTTTCTGATAGTACAGAAAAGGAAGCTTCTCTTATTATAAAACAATCTTCTAACGATAGTATATTTAGTGCGCAAAATAATATTTTGCCCGAGAAGCTAGCACTCCTAAAAACTAAATGGCAAGAATTACTCTTTACCGAAAGACAGAAAAGAGTGTCTCCTGCTATCGATGATAAAGTTATTACTTCATGGAATGCATTGTTGATTAATGGATTTATTGATGCTTATAAAGCTTTAGGAAATAAAGAGTATCTCACCAAAGCTATCGCGCTTTCTGATTTTATTGACACCAATAATACCAGAAATGATTTTTTGATTCATACCTATAAAAAAGGTAGTACGCAGCAAGAGGGTTTTATTGAAGATTATGCTCTTCTAATTGATGCAACAATTAATTTATATAGTATTACCGGAGAAACAAAATATCTTGATCGGGCAAATAATTTACACACTACTACCTCTACACATTTTGCTGATTCGGTTACTAAAATGTTTAAGTATACCAAAGAAAGTAAATTGATATCGACATTAATTAAAGTTGATGATGGAGTAATACCATCGCCAAATGCTATTATGGCACATAATCTCAAAAAACTTGGTATTCTAAACTATGATAACAAGCTTACAGAAAAATCAAAGCAAATGCTATCTTCTATGGCGATTTACCTAACTGATAATGCTAAAGATTTTTCTAAATGGAGTGCTTTACAGCTTCATACCGTCTATCCTTTTTATGAGATTGTAATCGTAGGGAAAAAAGCAGATTCGATAGCAGATATTTTTAATTCTTATTACATTCCTAATGCTATCGTTGTGGCAAGTACTCAAGAAAGTTCACTCCCCGTATTTAAAAACAAGTATATAGAAGATGCAACTTTTATATATGTCTGCCAGGAAGGAGCATGCAAACTTCCTGTTCAAAGTGTAGAGCAAGCTCTCAAACAATTATAAAACACGCCTTTTATTTTATACTTAAAAAGAAGCTTATGAATTTAAATGGTTGTTTTGAAAGTTTTTAAAACTATTCTCAACCTCCTATCTCTTCTGTAATATTACTACTTAACCGCAACAGATTTGTATCGGTAAGCGCCTCTTTTTATATTTCACGATCATATAGGTAAGTATAATAGCTTTGTTCATTGACTTTACCCAAAGAAAGTAATTCTCAAATTCTGTATTCAAATCTTCTTCTTTAGCAGAAATATGGATTCTTTTTTTTAGCTTACCATAGCAGCTAAAAAAGTAACTCCATCTGTTTACCCATATACTTCATTCTCTCTATAATTCCCTCGACTATTTCGTCATGACTTCTCTATGCTTTCAACTTCTTTTCTTCAGATATAAGTTTTTTGCCTTTAATCAATACATTCCTCATTTCAATTTTATGTTTTTAGCACCTGTCAAAATAAAAGTGATATTGAATATAAGTATGTAGCTATAATTGTCATGTATTCTACAGTTCGAAAAAACTTAGAATAGTAATTAGCATTAGAATCATCTTCATAAAGTTATCAATATGAGATTTGCTTATTTTTCCTCTTTAGGTGTATTTACTTTTTGATAAATCGAGACGAACCAAAAGATTCCAAAACTGCATAATAAAGTTCCTAAACCTGCAAAAAAAATTCCTATTGTCGCTAAATGTTCCATTTTGTATTAATTTATGTTGTTATTATTTATAATAGAAGGTAGTATTTCTTCTTTTAAGATGTTAAATCCATTAATCATTCTTGGATTACCATAATTCCCAGCAGTAAAGACCACAATCATATCAAAATCGGGAAAAACGAATACTAATTGTCCTCCATTTCCCTGTGCCTGATATCCATTAACGTGCTTCCCTTTAATGTCAAAATAATTTTTCCACCAGAGAAAGCCATATTTTGGGTACCCTAACCTCTTTTCTGTCGTTGTTGTATGATTACTTACCGATGCTTCAATCCATTTTTTTGAGACTATCTGATTTTTATTCCAGATACCATTATCTAAATATAATTGTCCCAATTTTGCAAAATCTCTAGATGTAAGTGATACTCTAATGCCAATATCTTCTCGATTTGGCATAACCGTTGTCCACTTATAATTGGTTATATTAAGAGGGGTAAATAAATATTCTTTAGCAAAATCTTGCAGCGACGTACCTGTTGCTTTAACAATAATAGCTCTTAACATCATTTCTCCAAAAGTGCAATAAGAAAACTGGGAGCCTGATTTTTCTTTGTATGGTAGCTCTAGAAATGCTTTTATCCAATCATTTGTTTTATATAATTTATTTTCATTCCCTACTGAGGATGAATCCCAATCATTACAATCAAGTCCCGTATTCATAGTTAGAAGATGTTTTATGGATACTATCTTTTTATTTTTCCCCCAATCAATTAAACTTTGATATTCTGGAAACATATCATAAATTTTTTCATTGACATCTTTTATAAATCCTTTATCTATAGCAATACCTATTAAAATTGAAGTAATTGTTTTATTAGCAGATCGTAAATCATGAGGTGTATTTTTATCATAGTTATAAAAATAATCTTCTGCCACCAATTTTCCATTTTTAATAATTAGTATGCTATGCATACGTTTGTAGCTTCGGTCATTAACCAGTTTATTAACTACCGTATTATAAACTAATGTATCCATTTCTTCCTGGATTAATGACGATACTTTCCATCCATCATTTAGTTGAGAAGGCATACTATATACATTTTGATATGTTTTTCCAAAGGGCACATCTCTGGGTGTGGAATAATCATAAAAAGCGAAGCCAAAAACTATCAAAACAATATCCATTATTACTAAAGAAATAAAAATCGTTTTAGCAATAACACCTTTATTTATAGTCCTTTTCTTTATTTTTTGAACTATGATAAAAGTTCCCGTTAGCACAATAACACCTATTATAAAAATCATAAAGAAAGTGGCAAAATTGTATATATTCATATAGGTATTGAACATATCTGTAATTAGATATACAAGTGCTATAGATAGTATAACTCCCATAATGAATCCTATACATATTTTTAATTTTATGTGCATTTAAATAGTAATAGAGTATTATTTAATTTAAATAAATGTTGTATTCTGACATAACAAGTACGTAAGTGAAAGTCTATAACTCTGAGCATACATAAGATACAATATCAACGTTTTATCATTTTTATATTAAATCACTATGTAAATCATTAATTGCATCCAAGACTGTGTCTCCAAAACCTTTTAAAATTTCATACTCTTGTTTATCTATTAATGTTGCTACGTATTGATTTTTTATTTTATTGAATGTTATATGTTTAAATTGAAAGTTTAAAAGTATTTCATTTTCAAATTGTTTACTGTAATCAGCCATTGACTTATTATTTTTATTCATCAATATTATTTTTTAAGTAAAATTCAATTATTGGTTTTTAATTTTTTGATTTCTCACGGGTTCTCCTATTTCTACTAAAATATTATCTGCATAGTAATCTAGGAATTGAGCTGGTAAACCATCTCCATCAAATGGATCTGCAGTGGTTTGTAAATGATAGTGTAAATGAGGTTCGCTTGAATTACCACTATTCCCAGCTTTTCCTAACTCTTGTCCTTTTATAACAGTATCACCAACTGAAACAATTATCGATCCTTTTTTAAAATGCGCCAAGATTGAAAACTCCCCGTTTTCATGGTCAATTATAACACGGTTACCAGTTGGGGAATCTTGATTAAATTCCCCAGGAATATTGTCTTCTATATTATTTATAACATCAACAATTTTTCCGTTTCCGGGTGCATTTAAACGTTTTCCAAAACAGTGATAATCTTCATTTTGAGAACCTTTACCGATATGTGTGCTTCCATCGATTCTTTGTACAATATCTAAAGCAAACCTTTGTTCTTTAAGTGCTACATGATAATTTTCTCTTACACTTCTACCACCCCAGAATACCCACCATTCCTCATCAAAAGGAAGCTCTAACTCTGTCTTAGTTTTGTAATTTAAATAAGCACTTTCTGCTGCTTTAGGAAGATCATCGTTTGAACAGCTAAGAATTGTAAATAACATAGTAACAATAATTGCACTTATACTTATCTTCTTCATTTTGTTATATTTTTATTTCAGTTTTTTTTCTAATTGTATAAAGCTTCTCAATTACCTTTTTAACAAAAATATACTGAAGAATTCGTTTAAGAGTTCCGAATTATAAATGCGAACGAACTAATGCCTGTTTCAAACTTATTATTACAATACTATTAGGTAGGAGATGTGCTAAAATTACAGTTTAAGGTATTGCATTGGTGTCATTCCGGTTTCTTTTTTGAAAAAGGTATTAAAAACAGTTTTTGAATTAAAACCACTTTCGTACGCCAAACCTATCAATGTGATATGAGAATTTTTTGGATCTTTAGAAATACGCTTAAAAGTTTCTACTCTATAGTGATTAATAAATTCACTAAAGTTTTTATTAAACTCATGATTGATTAGCCAAGACATTTGATTTGGGTGAATCTCTAAATGAGATGCAAGGCTTTTTAATGTTAAATCAGAATTTAGATAAGGTGCATCTTGTTCTATATAATTCAATAGTTTTTGAGAATACTTTTTACGCTGTGCTTTAGTTAAAAGTTCTTTTTTCTTAGTATCATTTTCTTCAATATCAAAAGTTGATAAAAATATCTCATCAGTGATTTCCTTATATTCTGGGTTTTGTTTTATAGAATTTAACAAAGGATCTCTAAATATGGTTAACATCAAGGTTGGTTTGGTACCAATAATTCCTTTTAACCATTTAAAGGCTTTCTTTTTTTCTCCTGAATGAATCCAAATTAAAAACATAAAAAACTGTGCTCTTTCTGCTTTAGAATTTTCTATTTCCTTATGCAACAAGTTTATATAAACTTCTTTCTTCTCTACGTCTTTCAAAATAGTATAAGCAATACCTAGTATTCCATATTTCGTAGCAACATCAATAGTAGTCGGCAAATCTGAAGTAAAATAATCTATAACAAGATGTATCTTATTTTGCATTAACCAGCAACAAGCTTTTATTATAATCCCTAATAAATTGTTTGGGTTCAATTTTAAACAGGTATCCAAAATCTTTATAGAAGCATCATAATCTTCCATAATATAATGTATATATCCTTTGGCAAAATATACTTCAGACGATAATGGATCTAAGCTAATAGCTATTTCAATATGTTCTAATGCTTTTTTAAACTTCTTTAAAAAGCAATAATGAAATGCAAAATGTATATAAGCAGGTGCAAAATTGGGATTTACTTCTATAGCTTTGCTTAGATGCTGAATCGTTTTTTTAAAATCCCATTCATACCAATAACTTACACTTGCCAATCCATAATGGGCCTCGGGAAGTTGAGGGTTTAATTTTAAAGCTTTATTTACAAAACCTCTCGCTTTTTCATAAGTTTCTACTTTTGGCAAAAAGCCAAGACCTGCCATCATTGAATAATATTGTGACAGACCAAAATTTGACTGTGCATGCTCTGTATCTATTTCTAAAGCTTTTGTAAAATATACCTTAGCTAACTCCAAATCTTCTGGGTTCCATTTTTGGAAATGATAATTACCTTTTAAATATAATTGATACGCTTCTATGTAATCAGTCTGTTTACTTACCAGCTTGTCTTTAATTTCAAAATGGCCAAAGTTTTCTCTGATTTTATCTGTAATTAATAAGCTTATCTCATCTTGGATAGCAAAAATATTTTCGAGTTTTCTATCCCAAGTTTCTGACCAAAAATGAAAATCGCCTTGAACCTCAATTAACTGTGCCGTAATTCTAATGGTATCCTTAGATAATCGAACACTTCCTTCTAAGAGTATTGAAACATTTAAATCCTTTCCAATTTTTGTTAGAGAAATATCTTTATTTTTAAAGAAAAAAGAAGAAGTACGCGATGTGATTTTTAAACCATTTACCTGAGCTAAAGTATTGATAATCTCCTCGGTTAGACCATCACAAAAATACTCATTCTCTTTATCAGAACTCATATTCTCAAATGGTAATACTGCTATAGACAGGGTATTTATCACAACACAAAGATAATCTTATAACCACAATTTATTTAATATTACATATGCAAATTAGGGTAATTTTAACGCTTTATCTATTAATTTGGTAATTGTCTCAATTTCATTCAAAACCTCATTATAAACTTTGTCTTTTTCTGTCATGATTTGTAGTAGTGATAGTACAAGATTTTGAAATTCATAAGAATATAGTTGGTTCGGCTTTTGTACTGAAGCATCCGAAAATTTAATTATAGAATTTGTAGCAATAATTACATGTTTCATCATAGCATCATAATGAATGTTTTCCATTCTATTAATGTAATTGTACTTTTCTTCCAACTCTCTTATATTATTCACAATCATATGATTTTGAAGTAGTTTTATTTCTCCACTATTAACAAGTGTCTCATATATATTTCCTTTTTTATCAAAATCTGAATATTGAGTAAGGTTACGTACTATAAATCCCAGCGTATCAATTTTACTTCGGTCGTTTGCTTCAAGAATTTCGTTGGCATACTTAAATTCTTCCATATACCGATTATTGAAATGTATTTGTTCTATAACCAATGCTTTATCATCTGTGATTTCATCTTTAATATTCTCATAATACTTAATTTCTGTACTATTCCTGATACGATTATCATTCCAGTTATTAACTTGAAAAGCTAAACTAATACCAATCATTACTAGAAAAACTTCACCTATCGCATATAACAAGTATCGTTTTAGGTTGCCTTTTTGAATTAGAGATTTTCTAATATTCCTGAATAACTTCATTGTTTTATACTTTTAAGTTACTATCAATCATTATTTATCCAATATTAATTCTTTTTCAATTTGACCAGATTCAATATGTACTTTCTTTGCTTTCATTTTCATTCCAAATACGATTCTCAAAACATTAAGCCGTCTAATAATAAACCAATAACATACTGTTATTGAAATCAATGAAAATAAAATTATAAAGAGAGCTTGATATATATATGATATGTCCCATTGCAACACAAAATAACCTACAAATATTAAGGCCGGTTGATGTAATAAATAAAATGGATAAATGGCTTCATTTAGAGCTTTTCTACACTTATGATCTTTATTAAAATAAACTCTAACATAGCCTATTGCTGCTAAACCACAAGACCATGCTAATGTTATACTAGTAATTAAGTATAGATAGTCTTTAATACCACTTTTCTCTACCCAATAAATAATTATAAAATATAGGATCGTAAATAGTATTGTTTGGTATAAGTATAACCTTCTATTATTAGAAAGAGTATGTATCACTTTGCCACTTGTAAATAGCATAAAACCACTTAAAAAGAACAAAAGATAATATATGAAATATGCCCAGTCATTGTATAACGCATGGGTACTATTTGGAAAATATTGCCTCAAAATTAGCTGAGATATGATGATGATAGGTAATACCCAATTTAATCCCATTTTTTTTGAAGTTATCATTATTAGCTTACCTCTTACCATATTATAATGACCACTTTTGGTGTAATTTAAAAATGGGGTAATTAGTAAAGAAATAATGAATAAGTAGAGAATAAACCACAAGTGATGCCAGGAGATATTTCCTACGGGATATGGGCCGCCATCAAACATATGTGGAATGAAATCTAAAAAAGAAGTATAATTATCGATACGCTCTACATATACCATTAATGGCACTAATGTAAAAAAGCCAACAGTAAAAGGAATGTATAACCTTTTAAATCGTTCTTTTAGGTATTGCCAACTTGTTCTATGTCCAATCGCATAGTAAGTACCTACTCCCGATACTAGAAACAACAAGGGCATTCTCCATATATGTAACCACCACATAATTGGTTCTAAAAAAGGAAATGTTTCTGTACTGTTTACATGCCATTGCTCAGGTCTGAAAATCATACCCACATGAAAAAAGAATACACTTATTATTAGTCCTATTCTTAGCCAGTCAATAAAATATTGGCGTTGTTTTTTTGTCTGTACTTGAGAATTCATAACTGCTCGTTTTTGATTTGAGTCAAAAGTATAAACAGTCTATATGTCAACACGAATTAGCCTATAAGCAAGGTGTTCGAGTTTATAAGGAAGCACTAATCAGCACTGATTATAAACAAATTACAAATCCCTAAATGCAGATGGGGTTTGTGAATTAAATTTCTTAAATGCTGTATTAAAAGCAGATTTTGAGTTATATCCCACACGTTCTGCAACTTCTTCAATAGTAAGTTTTTTACCTAAATCCGTCTTTAAAATAATCTTAGCCTCCTCTACTCTATATGAAGCTAATAACTCGAAGAAAGTCATTTCCAGTTTTTCATTAATAACTTGAGATACGTGATGAGAACTTTGATTTATAGATTTTGCCAGACCTGATAAAGAAGCAGTACCGCTAGTAAAATATTTTTTATTCTGCATTTGATCTTTTATAGCTTCCAGAATTATCTTTTTATTATCTTCTTCTAAAGAAGATTTTTTGTATTTCAATACAGGGCCTTCCAAAAAGTTAGACACTTGGTTAAAGTAATTTGAATCATTCATAATTTGATATGCCGTCATAAAAATCATAAATGATAAATAGAGAAAAATCAAATAATCTCCAACATCACTTTCAAAATTCGATTTCACCAAAATTAAAATAACCATGACGATTAGGAAATGATAAAACGAATTCCTTAAATATTTTAAAGCTTTATTGGTTGTTTTGAAAAAAGATACACCTTCTTTTTTGGTTTCAATTAGTAATCGTCTAGTGAGTATAATATTGTAAACAAAAATATGTATAATAGTTCCTATATTAACATAATTACGAATACTTAATGGATCTCCTGCATAGGCTTCTGAAGTTGAAATTTCAGCAATTCCCAATTGCATAACACGAATATTATCATTGTATTTAAACACCTCTAGTTGGGTAAAGAAAAACATACAATATCCTAACCACAATAGAAAAGGTATAAAATGCAACCCATCTTTTCTACCTCTTTCATCTCCTAATTGAGATGTCATAAACAAGTAAATTAATGGTGCGATTACAAAATTTAAAGGTTCAGAAAAGTTAGTTAGCCATAATACTTGAAAAATATAACCGGTATAATTAAACCATCCCTCCAACATTATAAGTGATAAGACAAGTAATAAAAACCCCATAAAGAGATTTGGAGATTTATTTTGAAGTGATTTTTTAATCAAAAAGTATGAAACAAAAAAACCAAAGAAAATCCCAATAAAAATGATTGCCCCTATAAAATTTATATGAATTGGTACTTGTTGCATAACCAAATTTAAAACTAAATTCATGCTTATTAGATATTTCTAATAATAATTTCATAAAACAAGTAACAATACCTGACAATAATTTAATTGAAATTTTTTTCTATATAAACCTTTTGAAGCGACATAAACAATATAAATTATTAGCTAAAAATATAGGTGTAAAAAGCAGTAAACTTCTTTGTGTAAAGAAGTTTACTTATGTCGGGTAGAGAGGATTCGAACCTCCGATCTCTGGTCCCCCAGACCAGCACTTTAACCGGACTAAGCTACTACCCGTATTTCAAAAAAAAATTCCAAGCATTCGAAACTCCTACCTCCCCGTCCTATGTCACATCCCGAAAAATCAGAGTGCAAATATAACTTTTTATTCTAATTTTTGAGAATCGATTATTAACTAAAATTTTAAAAAATTTATAACGATTGCACTTTAACCTCAGCCATATTTAAACTCTTTTTGAAGAGGTATTTGTACAAAAATGAAATAAAAAAGGCTATCAAGTTATTTTGATAGCCTTTGTGAAATTATCTTATTTCAATGAGATCCAGACAGACAAGTTTTGCCGTACACGCTTTCATATCAATATGCCAGTTACATCCAGGTGGTGGTGGTGCTAAAGGAAATATGCAGTCATCAATATCCCCAATTGAAATTCTTGCGGCTCCTCCTTTTATTTCCTTTTGTTGAGTCTTACTCAAAGGCTTTCCTAATTTTTGTAAATCTTTCATAGTTGAAAATTTTGTATCCAAGTATACACAATACTAGTTATGTATATCATCAGTAGTTCCTGTTAATGTTCCTAATTTCTTAATCGCTTCCATTTGTCTTGCTATCTCAGCCAAAGCTGCAGCTAAACCATCTATTCCCCCGTTAGTTTCTCTTAATTCCTTACCTGTTAAATTTCTCATTTTTTGATTGAATTTTAATTAAACATTATTTCTTTGAGTTGCTTCCTATTGAAAACTTTGGTAAAACTAATGTGCAATGATCTCAAATTATGAGACTCCAAAAAATAATTTTTAAATAGTCAGAATTTATGACCTCTTTTTAAACCCACTACACTAGGAAATACCTATGTTTTAGGATAAGAAATCAGTATAGAAATACAGGAAATAATTTAAATCAAGTCCTTTTTAAAGGTTATCGGGTGATATGTATACTTATTAATCTCTTTCCAGAATCTTGATCATTTTAAATGATTTTAATAGATGAAACAACCCTGGTAAAATAACGGTTCCTCCGATAATAAGAGTTATTCCTAAGACTTTAATAACACTATCCGGAGCTATGTCTTCTATTAAACTAACACTCCCGGTTTGGGTAATTATTATATCTGGGTAATGAGAAACCATAACTGCAAGTAAAATCAAAAACACCTGTAATCCAGCAAAAAACCTACTCCATATAGTGTCTCCCTTAGTAATAGTCTTCCACAAAGGAAATAATAAAAGAGCAGAAAGTACAACAGAAATTATAGCAAAAGGACTCTTTATAAATCCTTGTACGAATACATTCCCTGAGATGTATCCATATCCAAAAGTTAACAGTCCTACAACAAAAACAATAATTGTAGCAATAGCAGATTTTCTAATATAGATATTTTCATGTCCTTCTTTAGACTCTCCTATTAATAATACAGAAGATAAAAACGCGCAAAGTGATGCAAAAAATAATCCAACCAATATGCTAAACACATTAAACCATGGCTTTACAAATGCTTCATAAAATGTTAAGGAACCAATGTCATCTACTATACGTATTTCACCACTAATTAATGCCCCGAATACCATCCCTAAAAATATCGGAGTTATTAAACTAGAGATTTTAAACATGTTATCATATAATTTTTGAGAATTATCAATAATAGCATCATAATGTCTAAACACAAAAGCTACTCCTCTTAGTGTAACTCCTAATAGTATTATCGTAAGTGGAATATGTAAACTCACTACCATAATATTATAATAAACCGGAAATGCTATCCACAGAATTACAATCAAAATGATAATCCAAATATGATTAGCTTCCCAAACAGGTCCCATTACACGATAAATAGTTTTCTTAGTTATTTTCTGGTTTTCTTCTGAAGAAAAAAGTTCTACAATACCGGCTCCATAATCTGCTCCTCCCAAAACTACATATAGATACAAGGAAAAAATCAAAAAGAATAATACAACGTACAACATATTTAGTGATTTGAATTATTTAACACCTTTATTTGCCTAAGCATTAACCACGTAACAGCGACTGATAAGGTAAGATATACTGCAACATAGGTATAGAAACTAAATACAATACCGGGCATAGGAGTCACTGCATCTTTGGTTCTCATTATTTTATGAATTATCCAGGGTTGTCTTCCTACTTCTGTAACAATCCACCCAGCTTCTAAAGCAATAAATCCCATTGGGGCCAGTATCACAAATAATAGCCAATACTTATGATTAGTAAACCATTTTTTCTTTTTTAGCGATATAAAATATAGGATTCCTGCAAATAATAAAAGGGTACCTATTCCTACCATGATCTGAAATGCATAATGTACCATAGGTACATTAGGTCGTTCATCTTCAGGAAAATCGTTTAATCCTTTTACTTCTGCATCAAAATCTGAGAATGCCAAAAATGACAACATTCCGGGGATTTCAATTTTATAGTTTACTTCTTGTTTTTCGGTATCTACAATGCCACCTATATATAATGAAACTCCTTTTTCTGTATTATAGTGAGCTTCCATCGCTGCAAGTTTCACAGGTTGTCGTTCTGCAATATCTTTAGCAGAAATATCACCGCTAATCGGCTGTAATATTGCTGCTATCGCTCCGAATGTTATTGCTATCTTAAATGCTTTTTTATGTAATTCTACTTTTCTTTTTCGATATACCTGATATGCATGAACTCCCGCAACGGCAAAACCAGTAGCTGTAAAAGCAGCCAATGTCATATGTAAAGCTTGTGTAAACCAGGCGGGGTTTAACATCGCCTGAATCGGATCTATATTTAGGAATTTCCCGTCTATATAGTCAAATCCTGTTGGAGCATTCATCCACCCATTTGCTGCTACTACCAAAATACCAGATGCTACTCCAGACAAACCAATAATAACACCAGTTATCCAATGAAATTTTTCTGGTAGTTTACCCCATCCATATAAATAAAACCCTAAGGCTACCGCTTCAACAAAAAATGCTGCTCCTTCTAATGAAAAAGGCATCCCGATAATAGGACCAGCATGTTTCATAAACTCAGGCCAGAGTAGTCCCAGCTCGAAAGATAATGCTGTTCCAGAAACTGCACCGGTAACAAAAAAAATGGCAACGCCTTTTTGCCATGATCTGGTTAAAACTAAATACACTTTATCTTTTGTTTTCAACCATTTATAGTGTGATACTACCATAAAAAAAGGCATGACCATACCAATACAAGCAAAAACAATATGAAATATTAGGGTAAATGCCATTTGGAGTCTTGCCGCATCAAGGTTTTCCATAGAATTTGTCTTTTAAATCTTTAACGTTATAAAGATACTTTTCAGGATAACAAAAGTTAGTAACATTGGTTACAAATGTGAAAAAAAAATGTTTTTCCGGAAGCTTCTTTTGGTCTATAAAGATACGATCTAGCTCTGGTATAATAGTTATACAAAGACTTTATTTTTTCATGAAAATCATGCTCATAAAAGCGTTAATACCTGTACATCTACAATATGCTTTCTTCTAATAAATTCGATGTGTGACAACTATTCTGACCTTGATCTCATTAGAACTGTTCTCCTCGGGAAAAATTGACAAGGGTTAAGGGAAAAACTACATTTTCTGGCAACAATGATCCTCGCATCTTTACACCATCAAATAGTAATCAATAATTAATCTAAAAAAATAAACATGGAAAATACAATTGAAACAAACCTTAAACACGTTCATGAATTATTATCAAAAGGAGCTTTTATCGAAGCTATGGATTCCTATTTACATGATGATGTAGAATTAAAAGAAGCTAATGATGCTCCTAAAAAAGGGAAAGCGTTCAACCTTAAGTTCGAGCAGGATTTTATAGATAATCAACTTTCTGAGTTTATTAGATATGATGTAAACAATTATGCAGTTAATGGAAACCATTCTTTTTATGACGCCGTGATGGAATTAAAATTAAAAGATGGTAGTACTATGCTTTCAGAACAGACTGTTGTTACAGAGTGGAAAGATGGAAAAATTTACAGAGAACGTTACTATCACGCATAATAGTGTACCCCCATACCTATATAGAACCCCTTTTATGTCTAGCATAAAAAGGGGTTTTACTGGTTTCTAAAACAAGGATAAAAAAAATCTTCACTTTATAACCTAATTTGGTTCTATTTTAAATGATTTGTCTATATTTGCACCCTCAAAAGGGAAATACACACCTCGGGGTGTAGCGTAGCCCGGTTATCGCGCCGCGTTTGGGACGCGGAGGTCGCAGGTTCGAATCCTGCCACCCCGACTAAAGAAATCCAATCACTATTGTGGTTGGATTTTTTATTTTCATGTATTTTATTCAATTTAAGTCTAATTCAAAAAGAATAAGTTTTAGTATGCTAATACTATATACTTCATTGAATACAACTTGTTAAGTTCAAATTCCAATAAAAAATTATCATTACAAGAATTATAGTAATTTCTTTCAATTTATAAATCAGGAGATTTAATGGATCTATTTCTATAGTAACATTTAAAATCATCCATATTTTATTGAATTGTTACAATGAAACCTTAATTTTATTGGGTTAATTTTCATTTTTGAAGCAAAATGCCAAAAAAACCTATCTAACTGGTAATTAATAAAATAATAACAATCGCATACTGCGTTATCCTCTTGCTTATTCAAACCTCCTTCGCAAAGCGAATAATATTTTCATACAAATGGTTATTCTATTTACAATATTAAAAGGTAACTATATTTCTTATATTTGAGCATATCTATATTAGATATATGCGTAATGTCCATATACATACATTATAGTTAATTATGAGAGAAGCAAAATTCATAAAAGGCAACATCTTGAAATTTCATGTTAACCATGATATTTCTGGAGTTCAGTTAATGAACGCTAATTTCAAATCTAACAAAGCTTCATTACATTATCACCCTGAGTTTATTATTGGTGTAATGGAAAGTGGTGTACAATCGTATTGTCCAAAGTCACCTAAAGAAAAAATAATTTCTAAGGGACATATCTCAATGATAAATCCAGAGAGAATCCATAGTAACAAAAATGTTGATGATGAAGGCTACCAGTATAGAACTTTTAATATACAGCCAGAAGTTTTTCAACAGATTGCAAATGATATGGCACAGGATGAGGTTACACTTCCAAATTTTGATAAGGTCACAGTAAAAGACAAACATCTAGAAGAACAATTATTACATCTACATAATTATCTTTTTTCGAATCAGTTTGATACCATTCAAAATCAAAATTGTTTTTATGAAACGTTTGCTTATCTTGTAAAAACTCACGGTTCAAATAAACTAAAAGTAGATGAAATGTCTACAAATTCCATCATTGCTAACCGTGTAAAAGATTATTTACACACCTACTTTGATTCCAAAATAACATTAGAACAATTATCAGAGGTTTCGGGTTTAAGTACTTATTATTTAAATAGAGTTTTTTCAAAATCAATTGGTATTCCTCCGCATAAGTATTTGACGAACTTAAGACTCAATAAAGCTCAGGAATTGTTGAAGCTTAAAAACTCGGTTACAGAAGTGGGCTACATGGTTGGATTCTTCGATCAAAGCCACTTTACAAGAAATTTCAAATCTTTTTTAGGGATTACCCCTAAACAATATCAGTCTTCCATTTCCCAATAGCAAGATTATACAATTTTTTCAGGTCTACCTATTTTAATTTTGTTTCTCATTAAAACAGAATAAAAAAATGGATGTACATAAAATACTCTCTGAAAGAGATGAAACTTTAAATTATGCTGCTCAAAAAGCAATAGCTTTTTTAAACGAAGCACAAACTAGAGACATTGAACCAACCGAAGAAGCTCTTAAAAACATTTCTTTATTAGATAGTCCTTTTCCTGAAACTCCAATCCCTTCTAAAAAGGTTATTGAAGAACTAGAGGATATTGGTAGTAAGGGAGCTATGGTAACAATAAGTCCACGATTTTTTGGGTTTGTAACTGGAGCGAACTTACCTGTTACCGTAGCAGCTCAATGGTTGGCTGCTGCTTGGGATCAATTGCCTAACATGGCAGTACTTTCTCCATTAGCATGTAAATTAGAGCAAGTGGCTGAAAAATGGCTAGTTGATGTTTTACATTTACCAAAACAAACACGTTGTTCTTTTGTAACCGGTACTACTACCGCTGATATGGTTTGTTTACTTGGTGCCAGAAATCATGTATTAGAACAATATGGATGGGATATTCAAACCAACGGAGTCTTTGGTGCTCCAAAAATTAGAGTTCTAGTTGGTGAAGAAGTACATACCACCATGCTAAGAGCTTTAAGAGCAATAGGTATTGGAAACGCACAAATAGAAAAAATTCCAGTAGATGATAATGGTGCAATTGATGCCAATAAACTTCCAGAATTTAAAGATGAACCAACAATTATTTGTTTACAAGCAGGAAATGTAGATTCAGGAGCATTTGATCCTTTTGATACTATCATTGAAAAAGCGAAAAAATATAATGCCTGGGTACATATTGATGGTGCTTTTGGTTTATGGGCAGCTTCAAACCCAAAACTTAACTATTTAATGAAAGGCTTTGAAAAGGCAGATTCGTGGGCTACGGATGCTCATAAATGGCTAAATGTCCCTTATGATTCTGGTATGGCATTCTATAAAGATGAAATGGTTATTAAAAAAGCACTTACTTTAAAAGGTAATTACCTCGTTCAAGGGAATGATGACCCAATGAACAGAACCTTAGAAACTTCAAGAAGAGCAAGGGGGACTGAAGTTTGGGCAGCCTTAAAAAGTTTAGGACGAAAAGGCGTTTCGGATATGATAGGTAAATCCTGTGATTTGGCTAAGTATTTTGAAAAAAGACTAAGAGAAGAAGGCTTCGAGATTTTAAACAATGTGGAACTTAACCAAGTAATGGTTTCGTTTGGCTCTGATGAAAAAACTAAGGCAGTAATAACAGAGATTCAAAAAGAAGGAACCGCTTGGTTTGGTGGTACCAATTGGCACGGTAAAGAAGCCATGCGAATCAGTACAGTAGGATGGTCAACCACTAAAAAAGATATTGATATGAGTATGGAAGCACTTCTTAAAGTTGTAAATCAGTTTAATTAAATAAAATTCATTACTATGTTAGAAAGTGAAAAAATACTCAAATTTGAAATCATTACTGAAATCAGAAATAAAGTACCTACTTGTTTTACCTCTAATGGTCAATTTATTGGTTCTTCTGTTACAAAAAATAATGCAAATGAATTGAAAGCGGTAATTACCAAAAATAATATAGATAAAGTTATTATTGAAGATATTACCTTAGGCTACTTATTTAGAAATAATTTCTTAACTCAAAATTTCAAAGACCAAGTTAACTTGGTCTTTGATTTCTTTTTTACAAATTAAAGTAGAATGACAAAGTCTAAAGAACATAATGATAAAGTACTTCTTAAAAGACTTAAAGTAGAGGACCTTGATGATTATGAATATTGGAAACATCCTAAGCACAACTATCATTTATTAAATGGTCCTTATTTTAAGAAATCCACAGAGAAAGAAATTGAAATAGAAATTCAAACATTAAAGTTGAAATTTCAAAAAGGAAATGATGTTTTGGGAAATATTCGAATTATTTCCAACGAAAAAAATGAAATGATTGGAGAAGTCAGTTGGTATTGGAAATCAAAAGAAACTAATTGGCTTGAAATAGGTATTGTTATTTTTAATGATAAGTTTTGGAATAAAGGAATTGGTTGTACGGCTCTTAAGTTGTGGATAAACGAAGTTTTTCTAATTAAAAATGATATTGTCAGACTTGGAATTACCACCTGGTCAGGAAATGTAGGAATGATTAAGCTTGCAAAAAAATTAGGCATGAAAGAAGAAGCAAGATATAGAAAAGCTAGAATTGTAAATGGAAAATATTTCGATTCCGTAAGCTATGGAATTCTTCGTGATGAGTGGGAGAATAACTAACCACAACTATTTGTATAGTATATTGTTTTGGATTTTTCCAATGAAAATACCTTAAATCACGAAACGATTTCTTTGAGTTTAAAAGATATTTTTAAACTTCTATCTTCTACGTAAAAAAGTATAATTTATTTTACATTTTTTTATTGGAAATTGTATATCTCCCCACCGCAAAGACAAATTAAATTTATTTTTAAATAGTTCTTTTTGACTTTAGTGTACAATTAGGTGAACACCTATATTTAAAAGTGTTTAAAATACTAGAATATAATAAGTTACAGAATTTTAATTAATCCTGCCACCCTGACTTTTCAATAAATCAATTAATAACAAAAACTTGATAATCATATGATTATCAAGTTTTGTGGTTTTAGGACTATCATTTAATTTGAATTGATTTGTTTAAAAATGTTACCTATTCGGTTACCAAGTATCAAATTATATTAAAAAGGTAACCGAGACAACTGATTTGACTTTTGTTTTTAATGTTTAATTATTAAAACAAAAAAGTATGAAAAACACGCACACCTTCAGTATTCTGTTTTGACTAAAACTAGCAAATACCAAAAATAGAACAGCACCGCTCTATGCTCGTATTACAAGTTAATGGAAAACGAGCTGAACTTTCTTTAAAAAAAAGTATTAATTTCTCATTGGGACACTCATAAGAATAAACAAAGGATTGAGCGGTGAAACTCGATTAATTAATACCTATCTGGAACAAGTCTACCGTAAACTGTTTGACTGCTATCAAAATTACAACATGAAAATAAATTAATTTCTTTTCGTATTATTAAAGCTCACTTTTTAGGAACTAATGAAAATCGTTTTTAAAGTGATGGATTCAGAGGCCGGATATTATTTCTTATAAAATCTAGGAGAATCCATTACTTTAAAAATGATTCAAATCCGCCAAGCGGATATGGTAGTTTTAACATTCTCTATTCGACATAAAAAGCAACAAATTTTATGGATTGTTACAATTTTGTAGTTTATTATCTATTCAATTTTTTTTCGCTTGTTTAGAATTTTCGATTTTACTAATGTATTCAGAAGGAGTAATTTTTTTAATCTCTTTAAATGCCTTGTAAAAGGTAGACTTGGAATTGAATCCAACTTCAAGCGCAATAGAAATTAAGGTTAATTCCTTATAATCCTCTTTATCAACTCTTTGCAAAAAATCTTTAACTCTATATTCATTGATTAATTGGTAAAATGTTTTTCCGTAAACGTTGTTCAAAAGCCATGATAAATTATTTGATGTTGTGCCAATTTGGTTAGCCAAAATTGGCAGGCTTAATCTTGGTTGTACATACCCTTTTTTATCTTCCAAAAAAGAGTTCATTAGTTTTTGAAGTTTATTTATTTCATCCTTACTTAATTTGTTTTTCTTAACAGATTTATTTTGATCATTTTCAGGTAAACGAATCTTAAATATTTTTGGTTGCTTTAGACTATAATATCCAATAACATATGCTTGAGCTCCAAATAGTAACCAGATGAGGTCTGTAAAAAAATTACCGTGAAATTTAGAAATATATCTATCAATTACGCTAATTGACCATGCAAACATGCAAGCAGACATAATAAAAAGAATTCTATTAATATATTTTGAAATTGTCTGATTAAATGACAACTCTAGTCTTTCACTTATTTGAAAATAACGCGATAATCGATAAGATTTGTAGCAATAAATTGAAATAGAAATGATTGCAAATAATTCAAATAAAAAATAAGAAGCAATTAAAAATCTTTTATACTCTCTCAAATAGTCATATGTAATAATTATTAACACAGAATAAAACAGAAATATAATTGCAGGTAAATAGTGTAAAACAGTAAGATTGTAAGACCCGTTTTCAGAAAAAAGAAGCCTTCTTAAATACGTATAAATTAATGGCCCAATGATAAAGTAAATTGCAGTTGTAATACCTCTGTAATGCATTAAGACATCCAAATCTTTTATTTTAAAAACTAAAACGCCTTCCAACAAAATACAACCATATATAATTAATAAATATTGTAAGATTTTGTTTGCACCTTTATTTCTTTGAGGAATCGACTTGAATGACAAAATTAAGTAAAGACAATGACCAATAATGATTATTAATAGCAAATCGAAACCAGTTATTTCCATTTATTAAAGAGATTACAGTTTTGGGTTATGTTTGTGTTAGGTCAATTTCTAATTATAAAGATAGATTTAAAATGTGCCCTATTTTAATAATGAGCAATATTATTTAATAATAATTCAAGAATTCTAAATGGATGAATATTCAAAAGCTCTTTACCTAAAAAGTTTAGAAAATAATTAGTCCGAAAGTATATTTTAGGACTGTTGACAATGAAAAATTGTGTTTTTTTGTATTCTCATTATCAATTAAAACCAATTTTTATGTTAGAGAAAATCTGTTATTTGATTTTCGTTTAATGCTTAATTTGTAGTGCTCAAAAAATCGAGATTAGTAATTGAGATTATCATTGTACTCAAACAGATTCTATTCATCAATCAAATATAATTTAACTTGAAAAAAACAATCATTTTCCTAATCGTTGTTTCTTTGTTTTCTTGCAAAGAATCAAAAGAAAACAATGACCAAAAAAACACGTTTCTGGATACTTCAATAGTTCACCGGAAAGCCGTATTTAGTAATTTAACACCTAATTATTATTTAAAAGGGAAAGCAGAAAAACAAAGTATAGAAGACCTGATGCTTAAATATAAAGTCCCCGGACTTCGTATTGTTTTTGTAGATAAAGGTAAAATTTCTTGGTCAAAAAATTATGGGTATGCAAACTTGAAAGATTCAATCAAAGTGGATGAAAAAACTGTTTTCACAGGAGCTTCCCTAGGAAAACCAATAACTGCAATGGCCGCTTTAAAATTGGTGGAACAAGGTATTTTGGATTTAGATGAAGATGTAAATAAAAAATTAAAAGGGTGGAAAGTTCCTATAAATGAGTTCACAAAAAAAGAAAAAGTTACAGTTCGTAGACTTATTGGACATACTTCAGGGTTTAACAGATATTATGGACCCAATTATATGCCTTATGAAACCATACCAACCATTGAGCAAACTTTAAGAGGGGAACAACTATCCAAACATCCTGCTGCAAAATTAGTTGCTGTACCTGGTTCAAAATACATTTATTCTAACCCTGGGTATTTAATTTTAGAAAAATTATTAGAAGATGTAACTGATAAAAAGTTTGAAAGTGTGATAGACGAACTGGTTTTTAAACCTTCAAAAATGAAAACAAGTTCATTTGTACAACCAATTCCTGAAAGACTTCTTACTACAAAGGCTACAGGGTATTCAGAAAATTTACAGCCACAACCCTATAATATCATCACGTTTAAAGCTGCTGGAGGTATATGGACAACTCCAGACGATTTAGCGAGATTTACATATACATTGCTTAACGATCATGCCAAAGGGACTCATAAACTCATCTCTCAAGACATGACCAATAAGGTATTCAATAAAGGGGGTAACCTTGAGAAACTTGGATTTACACTATTGAATTGGAATAATGATGTAGATGATATTGCTTTTAGGCATACAGGACAAAATTATGGCTTTACCTCAGTCATTTTTGGATCTGTGAATAAAGAACAAGCGGTGATTATCATGGCAAATGGCGTAAATACAGAAGACTTGTTTAATCATATACAAAGAGCTGTAGCAAAAGAATATAATTGGGATTATTTTCAACCAACAGAGTATGAGTTTTTTGACATAGGCGACAAGAACCTTAATGGATATGCAGGTCAATACGATTGGAAAAATCATTTCGTTGTGATTACCAACGAACACAATGTATTGTTTATTCAAATTGATAATGAAAGACACCAGCTTATTCCTGTGGATGAAAATACTTTTTTAGCACCTGACATATCACTTCTTATTATATTTCCTAAAAAACTAGGAGGGAATTTAATTTTCTTAGATAGGAATGGTGATTACTCTCGAGTAAGCAAATCGCACCAATAACATGCATTATTTTAATCAAAATTCTAACATCATGGAAGTTTTAAAAACAAAAGTGTTTTTCTACATCGCAAGTTTTCTTTTTTGCTTTGTAGTAAGTGCACAACTAAAATCGGATTCTTTAAAAATAGAGGAGTTTATTTACGACAATAAAGAACAATTAAAAATCTATCGTATTCTTCCTTCAGATTTTGATTCTGATAAGGAATATCCTGCCATTGTAATATTTCATGGGGGTGGATGGTCTATGGGAGAAGCTGCTTGGGGGTTTAGTAGTGCTAAACATTATGCGAGCAAAGGTATTGTAGCCTTTTCTGTACAATACAGACTGCAAAATTTAGATAAAAATATTACCCCGTATGAATCAGTACTAGATGCACAACGTGCCATACGATGGGTTCGAAAAAACGCAACTGAATTTTCTGTTAATGAAAATAAAATAGCGGCTTATGGTTGGTCTGCGGGTGCGCATCTTGCCGCTAGTGCTGCTGTCTTCAATAATTTAGGTGCTTCTGATGAAAAAATATCTAGTGCGCCAAATTTATTACTTTTAAAATCGCCAGCACTTTCTTTGCTTCTGTATACAAATTTTCAAAAAAGATTACTTGACAAAATCAATGTAAAGAATATTTCGCCGGCAGAATTTGTATCTAAAAAGACTCCTCCAACAATAATTGTAATTGGGAGAGATGATACCGTAACCCCACTAAAAGGTTCTGAACTATTTAAGAAGAATATGGATGAATATACAAATGAATGTAAACTGATTATCTATGATGGTGTTGGACATTTATTTACACCTTCATCAGAACCTGACGATGGATGGCCAAACCCTGATGAAAAAATCAGACTTGATGCTCAAAAGAAAATGGATATCTTTTTAAAAAAACACAAATACATCCAATAACGATAAAGTAATAAGTCATTAAACTAAATCAAATGAACACTAAAGTAGTATACATATTAGTATTGAGCATTGCATTATTCTCATGTAAAACCAATCAAAAAACAGAGTCAGAAACTTTTATTCGATCTTTTAATGGTAATCTTATTTCTTCATCCAAAATGGATGTTTTTATTAAACATCAAATGGATTCGCTTAATATACCAGGACTGTCTATAGCTTTTGTTAATGATGATAAGATAGCGTATCACAATGCGTTGGGAGTTAAAAACATTGAGACCAAAGAAACAGTAGATAGTTCTACAATGTTTGATGCTGCCTCTATGTCTAAAACAGTGTTTAGTTTTTTTGTTATGAAAATGGTAGATGATAATATTCTTGATTTGGATACACCATTATATACCTACATGGAGTATCCTGATATTGCTTATGATGAGCGCTATAAATTAATTACTGCTAGAATGGTATTATCGCATACGAGTGGGTTTCCAAATTGGAGATATCTAGATCAACAAGGAAATTATAATCCAAAAGGTAAGCTTACCATACAATTTGAACCAGGAACTAAATTTCAATATTCAGGAGAAGGTTATGAATATTTGGCTATGGTAATTGCCCATCTAAAAGGAGTTGAAAAAAATGAACTACAAGGTTTAATTAAAGCGGCTATTTTTGACCCTCTAGCTATGAATAATTCTAGTTTTGTTTGGAACGACTATATAGAAAAACATCGTGCTAATGGTCATTTTAAAGGTGCATTAAACAAAGGCTATAGCAGCAGTGCAAAAGATCCCAATTTTAAGGCATCAGCTAGCTTGCAAACAGAGTCTAAAGAATTTTCAAATTTTTTATTAGCGCTTATAAACACTAAAATAGTATCAAAAAAAAGCCGTAATGAGCTGTTAAAAATACAATCAAGGAAATTGGCGACTAAAAGATCAAAAGAACAGAAATATGGACTTGGAATTGCTGTAGAAGAATCTGATTATGGTACAAATTACTCTCATGGAGGTGATAACAAAAGTAATACAGCACTATATATGCTTAATCTAGAAAAAAAAGTGGGTTATGTGTTTTTTACCAATTCAGAAAATAGAAATAAGTTTCAAATAAATTTACTTGATTTTGTTTTAACCAATTAATAACAATATAAAATTTGCTTCTAGAGAAATTTTATACTGCTGTTGTGTGTAAGTTAAACCAAAATCAACATTCATGAAAAGATTTTTTTATTTAATTTAAATCCCTATATCATTTATCATTGTATATGAGAATACTCAAGGAAAGAAATCCAATCACTATTGTGGTTGGATTTTTTATTTGTTGGAACTTAGAATCCTAGCTTTTTTAAGAAGAAGTAAGTAAAAAATAAACAGGTAATATGTTGCCTACAAAATATAAAGAACAGATTATAAAAAACTCTTGAATTATTATCTATTCTAAATAAAGGCTTATCGTATGCTTTAATTCCTCTAATAAATGCAATTTTTAAAGTCACGCTATACTAATATTGTATCATTTTGGATCATCCAAACAATTTAGAATTATTTAACATTTTATATACATATTATTTGGTACGTTTGTTTGTTATGAAAATTGGGGATTTAAAAAATTACATTACCTATATTTTTATTGTCATTTTCCTCTCTCTGAAAGTGGCAGGCTTGCATGTACTTACTCATAATGATGATGGTATAGAACATTGTGAAGTTTGCGATCTCGTTTCTATAACCAATTTTACTCCGGCTGCTGTTAATGACACCAGCCAAAACTATGTAAATAGTACTTTTGAGTTCTATACTCAAAAAAATGTAATAAGTCACTACAACTTCGTTTATAGTAGTGATGTAAATATTACAAATCTATTTTCGAGACCTCCTCCTTTTTTAGCATAGTTATTTTACTCTATTTTCATTTTTAACAATTAAACTCTTTCTTTTAAGCGATTACTCATCAGGTTTTATACTTGATATTTTTCTTAAATCAATGAGGTGAAGCTACCCATAAATGCTAATTCTCATAGCCTTAAAAGATAATTCGGTTTATGTTTTCATAAGCTTTGACTTTCTTCTGTTACTCATGTTTTTAGGGTCTAAAACTTAACGACTTCCAATTTTAAGTACTCTAATTAGACTGTAATTGTATATAACCACAAGGTTATAAACATTTGGATATAAGGAATGGCTATTCTCTTATTCAAAATCTCAGTTTAATTACTACCACTTAAGATTATACCTCTATTTATTAATACGATCTCTTTTTAGAGATACAATAATACCTTAAACACAATGCTCAGAGCAAAAAACTTGTCAAAAACCTATAACGGGAAAAAAGCATTAAACAATGTTTCTTTTCAAGTAGAACAAGGTTCTATATTCTGTCTCCTTGGTCAAAATGGGGCCGGAAAAACCACAACTATTAATCTATTTCTTGGTTTTATAAAACCTGATAGTGGGCAAATTTTAATCGATAATGAAGAGATTGAATCCAATACTACTTCTATAAAGAAAAAAACAGCCTATATCCCAGAGACAGTTCAGCTATATGGGAATTTATCAGGAATAGAAAATTTAGATTTTTTCAGTCGTTTGGCTGGGTATAAATACCCTCAAGAAAAACTACAGGATTTTTTAACTAAAGCTGGATTACAGGAAGAAGCACATCAACAACATCTGTCTACTTATTCTAAAGGGATGCGCCAAAAAGTGGGTATTGCGGTTGCAGTTGCAAAAAATGCTGATGTAATTTTTATGGATGAACCAACATCTGGTCTTGATCCTAAAGCATCAGCTGAATTTACTACAACTTGCAAAGAACTTGCTAAAGAAGGTAAAACCATATTCATGGCCACACATGATATATTCAACGCTGTACATGTAGGTACTACTATCGGAATCATGAAAGAAGGCTCCCTTGTTCAACAGATTAAAACAAGTGGTATTGATGCCAACCAGCTAAAAGAACTGTATTTAGAAACCATTTAAAAATTACCCCATGAAAAAAGAAGTTTTAATTATTTTACTTGCCATTATTTGTCAGCAAAGTTTTGCTCAAATCAATATTAAAGGCAAAATCATTGACGAAAAACAAAATATCATTCCCGGTGCTACTATTTCCTTTGATATTGAAGAAAAAAAAGAAGGAACTATTTCTAATGAAAACGGAGAATTCAACTTTATTTTGCAAAAAACAGGAACTTATGAAGTTAAGATAAGTTATGTTGGTTTTTATGTGATCACCAAGACCTATGATTTTCTAGAAAACAAAGAGTATGATCTCGGCACGATAGCGCTAATAGAAGATGTACAACAACTTCAAACCGTAGAAGTAGTAGGGCGTACAAAACGAGATTATAATAGTGACTATTCGTTCTCTGCTACCAAAATAGCCATTGCGAACAAAGAATTACCACAGGCTATTGCCTCTGTAACAAAGGAACTGATTGCCGATAGGCAAGCCTTTCACTTAGCAGATGCCGTTAAAGTAGTTAGTGGTGTTAGTCCATCTAGTTTTTATAATCAGTACAATATAAGAGGTATAAGCCAAAACGAAGAAGGGCAGATCATTAATGGTATGCGTACTCGGCAGTTTTATTTCTTACAGCCACTTACCTCGAACATAGAAAGAGTAGAAGTAATAAAAGGGCCTGCCAGTGCAACTTTTGCCAGTGTTGATCCCGGTGGAAGTATTAATATGGTTACTAAAAAACCTTTATCAGTAGATAGAAAAGAAGTGAGTTTAAGTGTGGGTAGTTTTAGTACTATGAGAGGGACTTTAGATTTTACAGGGCCACTTAACGAGTCTAAAACGTTGCTATACCGTATAAATGGAGCATACCAATCAGCACAATCTTACCGTGATTTAGTAAGTAATAAATCAATCTTACTATCACCATCGTTCAGTTATATCCCAAATAAAAAAACTGCCATCAATGTAGAGTTCATTTTCAATAACATGAATGGTAATCTAGATCGTGGACAACCTATTTTTGGAGCGATAGCCGGGCAGACAGACCTTAACAGCACACCTATAAGCCTTAATTTAGGAGCTTCTAGCGACTTTTTCAAATCGAAGGAAGTAATTATTACGGGAAATATTTCTCATAAATTCAGCCCTAATATTACTTTTAACACCTCTTATATGAAACAAACCTGGACCGAAGATTTACAGGAGCATCGTACTACAAATACATTTGCTGTAGATATTGCAAACGAGCCTATTCCCAGTTTGGTCTCCATGCGATTTGTACAACGAAAGCAGTTTTGGAGCATTGATAATGTAAACAGCTATTTCAATTTTGATTTCAAAACGGGGTCGATAGATCACAAATTATTGGTCGGATATGATTTGCACTACTGGAAAAAACTTAAAGGAGGCGGTCAAAACTCAGCAAGAGGTTATTTATTAAATGATGGTAGTGTCACCAGGTCTTTTGATCTAGCAAATGCATCAGATTATCAAACCATTACTATGGGGGATCGTACATTGCCCAAACCCAATGTCAATCATTTTGA
This sequence comes from Aquimarina sp. Aq78, assembly GCF_900299525.1. GTDB lineage: Bacteria > Bacteroidota > Bacteroidia > Flavobacteriales > Flavobacteriaceae > Aquimarina. Next base: position 480,904 of record NZ_OMKA01000003.1, read on the forward strand.
TTTGGCAAACCCATCATACACGATACAGAATATTCAAGATTATACGATTAACTCACGTATCGCAGTTCCTTCTGCATTAACCATGAGTAATGCCGTCTATATTCAGGAGCAGTTGAAATGGAACAAGTTCTCTTTATTATTGAGTTTAAGAAATGAGTGGTTCGAAGACATAACCAATTATAAAACAACTAATGAATCTTCTTTCACAAACCAAAGACTCCTTCCTAGAATCGGTATAACCTATGCTGTAAATAATAATATTAACGTATATGGAACTTATTTAGAGGGTTTCCAACCTCAATCTAACACTGTTACCTTACTACCAAGTACAGGTCAGTTTTTTTGGGCTGACGAATCTGCTTCACGATTCAAGCCTTTAATTTCCGATTTAAAAGAAATAGGGGTGAAAGCTGATTTGTTTAATAAAAAGATAACAATGAACATGGCTTTCTACGAAATTAATCAGAAAAACATTCTAATGAGTGCCAATGACCCTTCTCAACCAGATTTGTTGGTACAACGTGGAGCCGACCGTAGTAGAGGATTTGAATGGGATATGGCAGGCTACTTACTACCCAATTGGCAAATAAACGCTTCTTACAGTTATATCGATGCCATTATTGTAACTGATGCTGATGCTACTTTGAACGGTGCCAGAAAAGAGAACGTACCAAAACATAGTGCAAATCTGTGGACACGTTACAATTTCGACAATGGGTCTATATTAAGAGATTTGGGTATTGGGTTTGGCGTACAACATCAAGGAAGTAAAGTCCCTTGGTTTACACGTGATTTTGAAGTACCAGCCTCTACCATTTTTGATGCAGCACTGTATTATACTCCTACTAAAAGTAATCTACAGGTAGCGGTAAATGTGGGTAATTTATTTGATACAACATATTGGTTGGGTGCACAAACATACACGCGTTTGTTTCCTGGAGCTCCTAGAAATATAACACTTACAACAACCTATAAATTTTAAATATATGAGAAGGTCTATAATCATATTATTTGCCAAACAATTATGGCAAACCACTTTTAGATCCAAAGTATTACATGTTACTATGATTTTGGTGACTGTTTTAATTGCATTTGCTGCCTATAGCGGATGGGATAATTATAATACTCAAAACCATATTCGAAATTTTTATCAGGAAGAAGCCAGGCATAGCTGGGAGAGTAACCCAGATAAACACCCGCATCGTATGGCGCACTACGGATCCTTTGCTTTTCGTCTAAAACACAAACTAAGTCTGTTTGATTTTGGAATGGAAAACTATACAGGGAATGCTGTTTTTTTAGAAGCTCATAAACAAAATACCATAAATTTCTCAGAAGCAAGCCTATCTACAGGCTTGCTTCGCTTTGGAGAAGTAAGTTTGGCTATGTTGTTAAAAATCATTTTCCCATTACTCATTTTTTATTTAGGCTTTGGAGCTTTAGCTAGTGAAAGAGAAAATAACATCTTAAAAATAATGATCAATCAAGGGGCCACTTGGAGAGAAATATTTTTCGGTAAATCTCTTGGGTTAATGAGTCTTGCCATGTTTTTCTTTATTCCAGTAATTATCATCACTCTATTATTTATGATTTTTGCAGAAGGCACCCCCATAACTTCTTCTGAAATAACAAGATACCTTATACTAGTATTGAGTTATGTACTTTTTTTTGGTATCATTAGCAGTATAACCATTCTGGTTTCTGCCATAAGTAAAACTGCCAAAGATTCTTTAATAAGGCTCTTAGGAATCTGGCTATTCTTTATCATTATACTTCCTAAAACACTTCAAGCTTTTGGGCATTACCTTTACCCTACTCCTTCAAAAATAGAGTTCGAATCTATTGTAGAAAACGATTTGATAAAAGAAGGAGATAGTCACAATCCAGATGATATTCATTATAAAGCAATTAAAGATTCTGTACTTCTGGCAAATAATGTTGAATCTGTAGACCAATTACCTTTTAACTACGGAGGTTTTATCATGAGTCAAAGTGAAAAAATCAGCGCTTCAATTTATAATCAACATTTAAATAATTTATTAGCTACATATAAAAGTCAAAATGCCATCGAAAGGCTTTCTGCTTTACTTAATCCATATACAGCAATAAAACATATTTCTATGGCTTTTTCGGGGACCGATTTTGCGTCCTATATTCATTTTCAGCATCAGGCAGAACGTTATCGTTATCAACTTGCACAAGAAATGAATTCGTTACAAATGAAACTCATTTCAAACAAAAAAACAGGCACCTCTAATAGTATAGATAAGAGTCATTGGGAAGCGTTTCCCGATTTCGAATATGATCATTTGTCTACCATATCTATTCTGAAAAACGAAGCTTTGTCTATTTTCTCGTTGATTCTTTGGAGTATTCTCTCTGTCATAATCGTAAGAAGTTTATCTAAAAAAACAAAAGTCATATAACTATGTATTCCATATTATTTAAATCGTTTATTCGAACCAAAATAGCAGCTATTTCTCTTGTGCTTCTTCTAGGGGTAGGTATAATAAGTATTTTCATCGGAAAGCAATTTACCCAAAAGCAAGAAAAAGCAATTATTGAAGCCGAGTCATTTCAAGAAGAGAGTATTAAACGAAATGTAAAATATCATAATGATGACCTGGGTCTATTACTTTATTATTTACGTTTTTCTCTAGTCAAGAAATCAAATAGTTTAACAGGACTTTCTATTGGTCAACGTGATATAAACCCATCGATATTAGCTGTAACCATACGAGGTCTTGAAGGGCAAAAATATGATACCGATTTTGAGAATCCATCTCTTTTACTATCTGGAAATTTAGATCTTGGTTTTGTAATCATCTACTTGTTTCCGTTACTACTTATCGCATTAACATTTAATTTGTATTCTGAAGAAAAAGAAGCTGAAACATGGCGATTGGTATCCGCTCAGACCTCTTCTCCTATTAAGTTTTTATTTAAAAAATTATCTGTAAGAGTATTTTTTCTATACACAGTATTAACTATACTTTTTTTATTGGCTATTATTATTTTACAACTACCAATTAACGAAGCTCTTATCGCTTTTATAATTGTAAGTATTTTGTATTTGGCATTTTGGACTTCTTTATGTTTTATCATTATTTCTTTCCGAAAAAATTCGAGTTTTAATGCATTAACATTGATATCTTTATGGATACTACTTACCATATTACTTCCTGCCTCGGTAAACAATTATGTCATCAATACATATCCTGTACCAGAAACACTAAAAACTATGGTAGAACAACGAGATGGGTATCATAAAAAATGGGATATGGCAAAAGAGGTTACTATGGACAAATTTTTTGCTCATTATCCACAGTATAAAAAATATCCTGTTCCCGAAGACAAATTTAGCTGGCTCTGGTATTATGGAATGCAACAGATGGGTGATGACGAATCACTAGAATCCAGTAAAACAATGAAGGAAAAAATAAAACTAAGAGAAAACGTAAGTCAGGCAATATCCCTTGCAATACCTACGATGCATGTTCAATTAACCTTTAATCAAATTGCGCAATCCGACTTAAATAACCATCTACTTTTTTTAGATCATCTAGATAAGTACCATGAAGAGTTAAGGCTATATTTCTATCCCAAAATATTCGAAAATTATCCGGTTAAAAATGAAAATTGGAAGGAATTCAAACCAAAATACGCATCTATTTCACATACCATTAATTGGGTTAATTCTATGCTTCCATTAGTGTTAATTACGATAATTATTTCGTTAGTAAGTTTTTTTAATTTGAGGAAAATCTAACATAAGCATAGGTACAGCATATAAAATGTACTTCTATTCTTTTACATACCAGTATCTCTTCAAACATAAAGTTCAATCACATTTGTGATTGAACTTTATTATTCGTTTTGCCTTTTATCAAGAAATGCCAAAGAAAAAAAACTTAGTTTCTGTATTTTTGACTTTGCTTTAGTAATAAAAAATGATATACATAGCAGGTATTAGTATTGCTTTATTTATTTCGGCATTACTTCTTAATAAAAAGAATAAATCAAGATCAGATATGATTCTTTTGGGATGGATGATCTTGATCGCGGTTCATTTATATCTTTTTCATCTTAATTTCACAGAGCACATTTATCAATCTCCTCACCTATTAGGGTTACATTTTCCCCTTCCTTTATTTCATGGTATATTTCTATATTACTATGTATCTGCTGTTACCAATCAATTTCCAAAAAAGAATTGGTATGTTCTATTGCATTTAACTCCGATTATTTTGTCGTATCTCTATTTGATTCCGTTTTTTCTTCTTTCGGGTGCACAAAAAATAGAAGTGTTTGAAAATGAAGGTAAGGGTTATGAAACATTTATGGCTATAGGCATATCACTAATTTATATATCGGGTATCATCTATGTACTATGGTCTAGTATTTTATTAAAAAGGCATAAAAAAAATATTCTGGTGCAGTTTTCTAATATCGAAGAGATTGACTTAAAATGGTTGCGATTTTTGATATATGGTCTAGGAATAATATGGAGTATCCTGATTTTCTCAAATAATGATATTTATATCTTCATGGGAGTTTCTGTTTTTGTGATTTTAATTGGTTTTTTTGGAATACAACAAAAAGATATTTTTAGTACTCAAGATTTGGTATTAAAAAGAAATCAAAGAAGGGTATCTAAAAAAGAAAATAAAAAAACAAAATATATAAAATCTGGTCTTACCGATGAATTAGCCGAAGATACATACAAGAATCTAATGTTATTAATGACCAAAGAAGAGTGTTACAAAGAAAACAACCTTTCATTGAATGACCTGGCCTCTAAACTGAACATACACCCTAATTACTTATCCGAGATAATTAATAAAAAGGAGGAAAGGAATTTTTATGATTTCATCAATGATTTTCGAGTAGAAGAATTTAAGAGGTTGATTAATATTCCTGAAAATCAACAATTCACATTATTAGCTCTAGCATATGATTGTGGATTTAATTCTAAATCATCATTCAACCGGTATTTTAAAAAACATACCGGAAAAACACCTTCAGAATACCTCAAATCGGTTGTAAAATAACTATAGCGCCCATCTTTCTTAAATACCTTAAAGAAAAACAAGTGTCAGATTACAAGTTGAAACGTGATACTGTTTTGATACTTATATGTTTGCCTTAAAAATTTAATTAAGCAAGCTTTTGTAAATGAAAACCTATAACATTATCCAAACGATCATCATTACGTTATTAAGTAGTATTCTTCTTTCCTCTTGTGCTTCTAAAATTCCGGTTTTTGTTAAAAGCAAAGCTTTGAAAGAAGGTGATATTATAATAAAACGAGGGACATTTAAAAATAAGAATACTAAAAAATACCCAAAGAAAATTAAGGCCGATTACTTTTCATTAGCCGTCAAAGAAAATCGAAATAATCCCAATAGCCGTATCATTACTATACCAGTAATTAAATTACATTCTACAAGTAATAAACCAAAAGAACCCATTTTTTTATTGGCCGGAGGTCCGGGAGCTTCAAACATATGGAAAAACCCAAGATTATGGTTACTTGACAATCATGATATAGTTATGGTTGGATATCGTGGGGTTGATGGCTCTGTGCAACTTGATTCTGAAACATTTGAAAAAGCACTGATACATCATACAAAGGTTTTTTCTCCTGAACACCTAAAAAAATTAGGTGGTGTTTTAAAAAATCAATTAAAACAGTATAAGAAAAACGGTGTTGATATTAATGGCTATACCATGATCGAAGTTATAGATGATATTGAACTTGCCAAAAACAAACTAGGCTATGACAAAATAAACCTATTTGGCGCTAGTTATGGAACACGATTAGCATATATATACGGATTAAGATACCCAAATAGCATTTATAGAAGTGCAATTGGGGGTATAAACCCTCCAGGGCATTTTGCCTGGGATCCACAAGAAATAGATAATGTTCTTGTTAAATATGGCGAATTGTGGAAAAAAGATCCTTCGAACCTTAAAAGATCACCCGACATAATCCGGACCATCCAAAATGTATTTTCTGAGTTACCAGTAAAATGGAAAAAAATTAATATTGATCCAGGAAAAGTAAGGGTAACCATGTTTAGTATGCTATACACAACAGCAGGAACAGCACAAGTATTTGATGCATTTATTGCTGCAGAGGGAGGAGATTTTAGTGGGTTAGCTTTTTTGGTTATGATGTATGATCTTCTACCTAATGTAAAAAAACTTTATTGGGGAGAATTTCTTGCAAAATCCATCACCGCTGATTACCAATCAGAAAGAAATTATACTACTGCAATGGATTCTAAAAGCAATTTACTTGGTGCTCCTCTATCAAAACTATTTGAAATAATCAATTATTCTGAATGGAATGTACAAATGATTCCTAAACAATATAGAACATTCGAAACTTCCTATGTAAATACTTTACTAGTCAATGGAAATCTGGATGTAAGTTCTCCCATAGAAAACGCAAAAGAATTAATTGACTATTTACCTAACGGACATTTGGTCGTTATTACAGATAGTGGACATCATGATTTTTATGAAAAACAAGAAGAAGTCGTAAACACTATGATTAAGAAATTCTATTTAACAGGGCAGGTACATGACGAAAGAATTAAACACATTTCTGTAGATCTTGGAAAACCAAAACAAAGTCTACAGAAATTAGGAAAATCATCTTACACTTTAAAAAAATTAGGTCTGTTAAAAGTAATCGTAAAATTATTCATGTAATGCCAACATTAATAATTTCTTGCCTTTTATCAAGAAGAATGAATTCAAAATAAAATAAATTTGAAGTTAGTATTAATCAAATGTCAATACTCAAAAAAGGATACAAATCGTATTTATAGGTATTGATATTTTTCCTGTATTTTATTTATATAAGTGTTGATGCAAGAAATGGAGTAACTTTATGGAGTTTGTTGAAGGAAATTTAAATTGAAAACAATTATAATCATAAATGATTTTATAGCATGAACAGTTTAGTCGTATTTATACAACACATTATTCCTATTCCTGAAGCAGAAGCCATAGCTATAGCAAAATCTTTTGAATATAAAGAATTAAACAAAGGAGAATTCATCGTTCGAGAAGGTAAAATTAGTGATGACTACTACTTTTTTGAAAAAGGGCTATTACGAACATACCTATATGACATCGAAGGTAACGAAGTTACTACTGATTTTTATACTTCAAATTCTGTTGTTTTTGAAGTTACTTCTTTTTTTCAAAGAGTACCTTCACAAGTAAATATACAGGCAATTACCGATTGTCGAGGATATCGATTTTCATACCAACAATTAAACACTCTTTTTCACAACAAACCAGCATTTAGGGACTTTGGAAGGGCTATCCTGGTTAAAGAATTTATTGCCTCAAAAAAAAGAACTATCTCGATGATAAATCAAACAGCAGAACAACGATACAAGGCTCTTTTACAATCAAATTCAGAAATTATTATGAATGCTCCCTTAAAATATATTGCTTCCTATTTAGGAATAACAGATAGTACTCTAAGTCGTATTAGAAAGGATTTTGCTAAAAAATAGGTATCGCAATTACCTTATATATTTCATCTTTTTTAAGAATTCTTCCTTATATGTTTTTCCAACAGGGATTTTTTCATCTGCTATATATACCAAGTTTCCTGATACTTTATCTATTTTCTCAAAATTTACAATATAAGAACGATGAGTTCTTACAAAATTATAGTCATACAGTTTTTTTTCCCAATTATGTAAACTGTCTAACAGTAAAATAGACTTTTCTTTAGTAATTACTTTTACATAATCTACCTCGGCTTTTAAATATAAAATATCATCAATAGTAATTTTATAAATGGTCTTATCTGCATATAAAAAAAGCTGTTTGTCGATTTCGTTATTCGTAATCTTTATTTGATTTCGAACTCGGGTAATTGCTTTAAAAAAGCGTTCATAAGAAAATGGTTTTACCAGGTAATCCAATACATTTTCTTCAAAAGCATCTACTGCATAATCTGGATAAGCAGTAGTTACAATTACTTTTGGAGGGTTGATAAGTGTTTTTAAAAAAGATAAACCATTTAACTCTGGAAGTTGAATATCTAAAAACATAAAATCTACCTCTTTTAGTTTTTCTAATCTAATATCCAATCCGCTTTCATACACTCCTAAGCAGTTCACAAATGGGGTTTTATCAATATAATTTTGCAACACCTCTTGTGCACCGTGTTCGTCTTCTATAATCAAACAATTTATCATAATGAGATAGTGAGTATTACTTTATACACATTATTTTCGTTCTTAATCTGCAATTGATATTTCTCTGGATATAATAACTGTAGTCTATTTTGAGTGTTTTTTATCCCAATGCCACTTTCTTGCCAATTTGTATCAATCTCCGGTTTTTTGTTTTCATCATATGGATTTTCGCAATAAAAAGAGAAGTGATCCTTTTCTAATACAGCTTTAATTAGTATCTGATGGTTTTTACCTTTTAAAATACTAGTATACTTAAATGCATTTTCTACAAAAGGGATTAAAAGTAACGGAGCTATTTCCTTTTTAGAGTTATCAATTTCTTCAAAAAAAGTAGCTTTTATTTTGGTAGATAATCGTTCTTCCTGCAAGCTAATATAGTCTTTCACATGAGTGATTTCATGAGACAAACTTACTTTTTCTTTTTGCCCCTCATGCAGTACATATCTAAAACTATTTGATAGCTTTAAAATCAAATCCGGGGTTTTTTCATCTTTCTTTAAAGCATTTGCATAAATATTATTTAACGTATTAAATAAGAAATGAGGGTTTATTTGTGCTTTTAATGCGTTGAGTTCTGCTTGTTGTTTTTCTTGTTTTGTAGTATCCAGCTCAAGTTGTTTAGCATATAACTTTTTAATAGAATACAAAGCAAAAAAAGCCAAACTAAAGGAGAAATACGTCACCCAGCTAGAAACCACATATTTCCAGCGATGATCTTGATGATCTTTATGGTCTTCTCCCATATGAAAAAAATTATCTGCATAATAGTGGATTAAAGCATTACTACTAAAAACAAGCAATACCAAAACAATAAACTTCTTCTTATTTTTTAAAGGAAAAAACCACAGATACATGACATATGTAGGTATCATATTGAATACCAATGTAACTAGCTCATGCATAAAACTCATAGGGTATCCTCCTTCTCTTCCCAGATACTTTATATATGGAAAAAAAAGTACCATTCCCCAAAAAAGCAGATGCAATACAGGTTCTGCTTTTTTTAGTTTTGAATACATAGAGTTATTATTCACACGTTCTTTTATAAAACCTTACTAAGGTATTACTTTTATTGATGATAAATCATCAAATCCTTTATAGATGACTTTGCTAGAATGGTTTCCTCTTGAGTAGAAGCACCACTTATTCTGAAAAGTATATGCCCTCCCAGAAGTGGATTATAATCTGTACGTTCGAAAATAATACTATCATTAAGAGAAAACCACACTCTATTCTCTTTTTTACCAATTTCGACATTAACCCATTGGTTATACTCCATTATGTTTTCTTGTTTCCGGAGATGAAAATCTCGTTCCAGAGAAGAAATGTTTTTGTAAAAGAATGGAGTATAGCCATGAGATTTATTATTAAAAGTCACGTTATAATGATTCATTTTTCTTCGCCACTCCCAAATATCTTCGGCAGTAGCATTCTTTTCGGGTAAGGTTAGCTGTATAGTTTCTTTGGTATCAGAAGCAGAAAATAACACAATTAATACCGATGCTTTTGACAACGCCTTTATTTTATATTGTACTACCATATCTCCCTGATAACTTTTAGGACTTACCAAAAAGAAGCCATTAGAGCTATCAATTTCTTCGAAAATAAATTCATGATCCTTAATCGAGGTTTTACCTTTTCCTATTGTTTTCCATTCGGAAAGTTCTTGAGAAGAGATTTTTTCTTCAACAAAATCATTTGGTTTACAACCGATTATTGTTAACATAAAAATCAATATTACTGTTGACAAAAAAGAATTTATCTGCATTACGTATAGTTTTATTTGTTTTACTTTTTTAATTGCTAGAATGATTATGTCTATATTCTCGCTCTTTTCTATTTCTTGCTCTATCCCCATTTTTAAAGAGTGTATACTTAAGACTAAATAGAAATCCCAGTGTTTGTGATTGAAACTTCCAAACAGTACGTTGGCTAAACTCGGTAGTACGTGTATTTCGTTTCATTAAGTTATCATCTAATACATCTATCACTCTTAAGTTGGCCGTTAATTTATTATTCAAAAATTTTGCTCTTACCGCCCAATCAACTCTATGTCTTGGTTCTATATAATTAAAAGCATTTTGTCTCTTGGGTGTATGTCGATATGTTATATCTGTACTCACCTTTTTAGTGATTTTAAATGTATTTTTTAATTGTAGATTAGACGAGTATAATTCATCCCAGGTAACCAGATTGTTCTGATCTGTCATTGTGTAATAATAATTCCCGGTAAGTATAGTATTCCAATACTTAGTAAACTTATATTTTGCAGTAGCTTCAATACCCAATGAATGATTTATCCCAATATTTTGAAATGAGATCACCTGTACATTATTATCTTCTATAGTATTTACCCAAAGAATAACATCTTTTCTGTAGCGATAAAATGTGGCAACAGACCAACTTAATTTTCTCTTATTATTTTGGTAATTAAGTTCAATATTATCACTTGATTCTGGTTTTAATCCTGGGTTACCATCAAATCTAAAAAAGGGATTTCCTAGCTGAAAAGGGTTAATATGATGTAAATTAGGTCTGGAAATTCGTTTGCTATACCCCAACCCCAGTGTATTATCTTCACTAAAGGTATAGGCTACATGAATTGAAGGAAAAAGATTAGAAAAATGTAAATCGGTTGTTGATGAATTTAACGTATTTTGAGATTTTGATGAGAAATATTCATATCGCAATCCAACTTGCCAATCTAATTTTTGAATATTAAATTTTGTAAGCCCATAGATACCTAAAAGTTCTTCTTCATAATCAAATGTATTTAATGTAGACACTGCATTATTTGGTCCAAAAAACTGTTGGTTTTTTGTATCACTTCTATTCCAGGATGCACCAGTTTCTATTTGAATTTTTTCTGAAACAGGCAATGCATAGTCTAATGATATGGCATGGATTGTATTATCTTCTTCTATTGTTTGATCAAACAAAAAAACATCATCTTCAAAATCAGAAGCTGGATACTCATTTTTATTATTATTAAGATTATAGTCAATCTCTAAAAAATGTCCTTCTTTATTAAATCCTCTACGGTAATTAGCATTAAAAACAGAAGTAAAATGTGAATGTGCTGAGTTACGAGTATATGTAAAATCATCACGATCAGTCACATCAAAATATTGTGAGTTATTATAAAAACTATGATAATCATCGGTATAATCAAATCCCAAAGAGAATTCATTATGTTCATCCACAAAAAAGTCTAATCCAATTACTCCTCTTTTTATTTTTCCATTAAAATCGTGGGGAGTAAAAATACTTTGAGTATCACCATTTATAAAAGATCGATTAATAGTTTGTTTGCTATCCATTTCTCTTCCAGATTGCGAGGCGTTAAATCTTAAGTTCATAAATGAAAGGTTATAGTTTCCATCAATACCATAGCTATATCGCTTTGTTCCTAGTGCACTATTAAGATTAAGGTTAAATCCTCTATTTATATTTCTTTTCAAGATCACATTAATAACACCTGATAACCCATCTGCCTGATATTTTGCTGATGGAGAAGTAATAATTTCTACAGTTTTTATAGAAGATGATGGGATTTGCTCTAATAACTCTACTGCATCTAAGGAAGAAGGTTTCCCATTGATCAACAATTTCACATTGTCACTACCTCTTAATGAAATATTACCAGTTCCTAAATCAGTCTGTATATCTGTTATTTGATCAAAAGCTTCGAGTGCTGTAGTGCCAGATTGTTGAATATCTGCTCCTATATCGATAATTTTTCTATCGATTTTAAGCTGTGTGGTTGTTCGGTCAGCCTCGATAACAATTTCGTCTAGAGTGCTTGCCATCGATTGCAGTCTAATTGAAATATTGGTTGGATCGCCAACTTCAGAAAATTGAACCAGAGTAGTTTGATAACCAATAAAACTAACTTCAAAATATGTAAATATTTTGTCTGTCTCTAGTAGAAATTGACCCTGATCATTAGTCGAAATACCATCAACTAATTCTCCTTTATTATTATAAGCTGCTACTGTAGCATAAGGGATAATTTCCTGGGTTATCTGATCTTTTACCGTTCCTTTCAACATTTTTATTTCCTGACCACTCATAATTGAGAATCCTATAAAAAAAAATAGTATAAAACTTACTGTTCGTATCATTCTTTCGATTTTGATATCTCAAAAGTGATACGTCTATCTTTTTTAGAAAATTTTAATCTGTGAAAGTTCTCAGTTCATCTGTTAACTGCTTAAAAACTAGTTTTAAAAAACAAGAAATCTTTATAAATCATACTATTACTTTTATTTTTTGCTTAAATTAAGGTTTCAAAAATATTTTTTTGAACTCTTTTAAACCTTCACTCATACCCTAAAGATTTGTGTTTTGGATATTTTAATACCATAATACATCACTTTAAAACAAATCATAACAGGAGTACAGCAATCACTTTGAAATAAAGAAATAAAATTAAAAGTGACTTTTTTAGACATACTGTGTCTAAACTATTTAGAGGGATTATATGTAATAAAAATACAGGTTGAAGAAGACAGAACTGGATGAAAATTTGGAGGATAAAGAGCTTGTTTACAAAATAGCCAAAAGTAAGGATACTAAGCTATATGCAATTCTTTATGACAGATATGCAAAAACTATATATAATAAATGCTTGAGTTTTGTAAAGTCTAATGAAGAGGCACAAGATTTAACACACGATATTTTTGTTCTTTTATTCGCCAAGCTAAAAACATTTAAAGGAAATTCTAAATTTTCTACCTGGTTGTACTCATTTACCTATAATTTCTGTGTGAATTATGTACAAAGGATTCAAAAAAAGAAAAAAGAGAAAATCGTATCTATCGATGATATTATCGTTGAATACCCACCCGAAGAGATAGACGATGAAGATATGATGAAATTAAAGTCCAAAAAACTTGCAATGGCGCTAAAAAAAATTGAACCAGAAGATAAAATCATTTTAATGATGAAATATCAGGATGATCTATCTATAAAAGAAATTGAAAAAGCTCTAAACATTGGCAGTAGTGCAGTAAAAATGAGATTAAGCCGAGCCAAATCTAGATTAGTGAACTCATATAAAACCTTATAACACCTTTTAAACCTAATACCCCACAAAAAATGAAAAATCCATTTAAAAAAATTATTCAAAATGAAGAATTACCTGCTTCTATCAAGGAAAAGGTACTCGATGATGTCGAAATAGTAAAGCTATCACTAGATCTGGCTGATTTATTTGCTATAAAATATCCAAATTCTCTTGAAGAACTTTTTAAAATAGTAAGTCGTTCTAACAAAAATTAAAGACTAACCTCCAAAAATCGTATGGAAAAATTTCTAAATTTTAAATTGATTGAAAATATATTTAATGAACTATATGAGATTATGCCTAATATAATTGGTGCCATTTTGTTCATTTTAGTCGGGTGGATGATTGTAAAACTCATTCTTTTTATATTAAAAAAATCCTTGAAGCTAACCAAAATTGATACTTTGGTATCTAAAATTAGTGATAACGGGACTCTTTTTAATTCTGCTACCAAAATCGAACCTACCAAAATAATTCTAGCTTTTGTTAAGTGGTTTCTAATTCTTGTATTGGTCATTGTCGGAGCTGATATGTTTGGTTTAAATATGGTTTCGAATGGTGCAGGAAGGTTAATCGATTATTTACCCAAAATATTCAGTTCGATCGTAATTTTAGGATTAGGATTATACCTGGCTTCTTTAGTAAGAAAATCTGTTTATGCTTTGCTAAAATCTTTGGATCTTAGTGGAGCTAAACTAATAAGCTCTATCCTCTTTTTTAGTATTGTAGCTATTGTTTCGATTACTGCTTTAAATCAAGCAGGTATCAATACTAGTATCATAACAAACAACCTTTCTCTAATCCTGGGAGCTTTTTTAGCCACTTTTGTACTTGCATTAGGTTTAGGTTCCAGAGATGTTGTGTATAGATTATTACTAGGTTTTTATTCTAAGAAGAATTTTGAAGTAGGACAAAAAATTAGAATCGAAGGTGATGAAGGAGTTATTATTTCTATCGATAATATTAGCATGACAGTAGAAAGCAATGATAATAACAGAGTAGTCTATCCCATTAAACTTATAGCAGATAAAAAAGTTGAAATTATAAAGTAATGAATCTAAAGTGACTTTTCTTTTTTTTATGTGTCAAAACTATATAACGGATAAAAATAGAAGTTTTATTATACTTCTTGTAAAAAGGGAAAGATGATTGCATTGATTGCTGTTCAAGTTATAATACTAATAGTACTAATTATACTAATAGTTCGTAATTGGTTTGAATATACGAAGGATAAGAGACAATTACATAATATAAATAAAAAAGAAGAAAATATTTAGGGGGTCCAAAAATGACATTGTTTTTTTGGATAATTCTGTTTTTTATAGCAGGTCAGTTGATAAGGGGAATTTATATAACAACTGGCCTCTATAAAAAATGAACACTTTTCACTTCATAGTACAGTTGTATATTTTCTTCGGTGTAAGAATTACTCCATCTGATCGTTAAAAAATCATAATATTCATTAACACAATCATGTTTTTTAAACCCAATTGCCTCTAGTTTCCGATATTTGAGGAAAAACAAATCTTGAAAAGAATATTTTTATTTTTAGTACTCGCTTGTCACTTTTCTGTATACTCACAATTTGACACTAAAGGAATTGTCATAAATAGTTCGAATAAACTTCCAATAGCCAATGTAAATGTTCTTGATACAGACAGTAATATCAAAGTTTTCACTGATACTGATGGCAAGTTCACTATAAAGTCTTTAGGCAAAATAAAGTTTTTCAAAGATGGTTATACTGAAACTTCTATAGATGTTAACAAACATAACCATATTAAGGATGAATACATTGTAATAGCATTAGTTCCCATTACAAATTTAGTTGAGGTTGTGATAGAAGATCATTTTCGTCCACAAAAACATAAGTATGCAGCAGAGGCTGTCTCTTCTATTACAGCTAGTGATATTAATCGTGGAAACTCAATTGAGTTACACCCCGTTCTCAATAGAGTTGCTGGTGTTTTTATGCAAAATGGTACATTAAATACCAATAGAATTACAATTAGAGGAATCGGAGCCAGAAACTTATTTGGCACAGCTAATATAAGAGCCTATTTTGGGGATATTCCATTAACCGATGGAAATGGAGAATCTTCTATAGAGGATTTAGAACTCGGTGCTTTATCCAGTATAGAAATTCATAAAGGACCTTCTTCAAGCAGTTATGGTGTGGGATTAGGAGGAACTATCTTATTTCAACCCGAATTTGCAAACACAAATACTTCTGAGAGTGAATTAACTACATCCTTTGGGAGTTATGGATTAAGAAGAATTCTGGCTAAGGCCGCCATATCTAAAGAAAAATCTAATATTACAGTACTGTATAGCAATAATCATACTGATGGATACCGAGATAATAATAAATATGATCGAAATACAGTAACACTGGCCTCTGGTTTTGATGCTGGAAAGAAAAACAATTTTTCGATAGTAGGAAGTTATGTTAATCTTAATGCTGGTATCCCCAGTTCATTAGATCAGGAAAATTTTGAAAACAATCCAAGACAGGCCGCATTTACCTGGGGGCGTGCTCAAGGTTTGGAAGATGTTGATTATGGACTATTAGGAGTAACCTGGAGACATAAATATAGTCCAAAAACATCACATAATACTAGTGTTTTTAGTTCTTTTAGAAACAATGACGAGTCTAGACCTTTTAATATATTAAAAGAAAATGCAACAAGTTTTGGTATTAGAAACCGAGTTTTGGGCACTCATATAATTGCTGGTAAGGAATTAAACTGGACCGCAGGTGGAGAATTATTCTTTGATTATTATACTGGTAAGACTTTTGAAAATTTATATCAGGATTTTCCTACTGGAACAGGTAGTGTACAAGGCAATCAACTTTCTGATCTCGATGAAAAACGATACTATTACAACATTTTTGCTGAAGCAAATTATAAGATTAATAAGAAGTTTAGAGTAAATGTTGGCATAAATCTCAATCAGACTTTTTTTGATATCGATGATCAATTCTTATCTGATGGAGAAGATAGCTCTGGCAAATTCGATTTTGATCCCATATTCTCTCCCAAAATTGGAATAAATTATTCTCTAAATTCTCAATTTACGCTCTACGGAAACATTGCCCACGGTTTCTCTACTCCTACTACTTCAGAAACACTATTGCCTGATGGTCTTTTTAATCCCGATATAAAACCCGAAATAGGTTGGAATTATGAGATCGGTACCCGATATAGTCTATTACAGGATATGCTCTATGGGTCTTTATCATTATATCAATTTAGAGCTAAAGATCTTTTGGTTTCAAGAAGAACTATCGATGATAATTTCTTTGCTATTAATGCAGGAAAAACCATACATAATGGTGCCGAATTAGAATTGAATTTCGATATTATAAAAGTAAACTCAGGAGTATTAAAATTCTTTTTCAATGCATCAATATATGACCATAAATTTGATGACTTTGTAGATTTGGATAATGATTTTTCGAATAACGATCTTACCGGTGTTCCTTCTGAAGTTACCAATTCTGGAATTGAATTTATAGCTCAAAAAGGGTTTTATGGTAACCTTAGCTTTCAGACTGTAGGTAAAATACCTGCAAATGATGCAAATACAACATTTAGCAAAAACTATGAATTATTACATGGTAAAGTAGGTTTCAAAAATAACATTGGACCTCACTTTAGGTATGACTTATTTTTTGGCGCAAACAATATTTTAGACACTAAGTATGCCTCTCAATTACAAATCAATGCCAGAGGGTTTGGTGGTAATTCTCCCAGGTATTTCTATCCTGGTTTACCACTTAATGCATACGCAGGGATTAACATAAATTATAGATTATAACTAATATTTCTTTGTATTTTTCGGAAATCAACAAAAAACTTATGAAAATCTCGTCATTTTTAATCTTTCTAACTATTGTGTTTTCGGCTTGCGCACAGCAACAAAAAGAAAATGATATTACCTTAGAAGGTGATCCTAAAAACTATACCACAGAAGTTGTTGTTCCTGATTTACAAATCCCTTGGGGAATGGCTTGGCTGCCTGATGGTAGTATGCTTATTACTGAAAAAAGTGGAGAATTAATCCATTTTAAGAATGGTAATAAAACTTCTATTGGCAATATCCCAGAAGTATATAATCGTAATCAAGGTGGGTTGTTGGATATAGAGTTACATCCAAAATATAAAGATAACGGATGGTTATATATCACATATTCTTCTAAAGAAGGTACAGAAAAAGGTGGCAACACAGCTTTAATTAGAGCCAAACTAAAAAACAATCAACTAACTAGTATAGAAAAACTTTATAAAGGAACCCCTAATACTACAAAAGGGCATCATTTTGGATCACGAATAGAATTTGATAATGAAGGATATCTCTACTTTTCTATTGGAGATCGCGGTAATAGAGATGTAAATCCTCAAGATATTACCAGAGATGGAGGAAAAATATACCGCCTTAATGATGATGGTACTATTCCTAAAGATAACCCTTTTGTTACCAAAAGTGGTGCAAAAAAAGCTATCTTTTCTTATGGTCATCGTAATCCACAAGGAATGGCAATACATCCCGATGGTACAATCTGGGTTCATGAACATGGCCCAAAGGGTGGTGATGAAATTAATCCAATTATAAAAGGTACAAACTATGGGTGGCCAGTAATCACTTATGGTATTAATTATAGTGGTACATCTATTACAGATATCACTAAAAAAGAAGGGATGAAACAGCCTTTATACTACTGGGTTCCTTCTATCGCTCCAAGCGGAATGGATTTTATTACAAGTGATATTTATCCCCAATGGAAAAATAACCTATTAGTAGGTTCTCTAGTATTTCAATATCTCGAACTGGTAGAATTGACAGATAAAAAAGTTACAGGACGAAAAAAATTATTAGATGGTATGGGGCGTATTCGTAATGTAAGGCAAGGACCTGACGGTTATATCTATGTAGCAGTAGAAAATAAAGGTATTGTAAAAATAATTCCTAATTAAATTAGAAACATGTAAACGCATGAAAAAATATTTAAAACGTTTCTTCATAATAGAAATTACCATATTGATCATAAGTATTTCACTTGTTGCACAACAAGAAAAACCAGATATCGAATATGTTCTATATCCTGTATCAAAAATTCAAGATGCCAAATTATCAGAAAGTATCGCTCGCGGAAACGAGATTTATACTGATTTTTGTATGCAATGTCATCTTCCGGATGGAAAAGGATCTCCTAATGTATTTCCGCCTTTGGCAGGATCAGATTGGTTAGTTAACAAACGAAAAGAAAGCATCTATTCTATCAAATATGGGTTAAATGGTCCTATCAAAGTTAACGGAAAGACTTATAATAGTGCGATGACGTCATTAGGTCTTGAAGACGAAGAAATTGCAGATGTAATGAATTACATTATGAATAGTTGGGGTAATACCCAGAAAAAAATGGTTACCGTTGAAGAAGTTGGTAAAGTTGAAAAATAACATTTTTCTTAGAATATAACCCAAGGTTGATAAAATATAGAATTTATTATAAATTATATAACAATCAAACCGTATATTACGTTAATGTTATTTCATTATAGTCTAAAAAAACTCTTACCAACTAAACATGGTGTATGAAATTCTTAGCATTTATTTCTGTATTTCTAATCATGTACCATGTTAACGCTCAAGAAAATCCCAATACATATAGGTTTAGTTATAAATCAGAACTTTATAAGGGTACCAGATTTGAGATCACTACAAAATTAAGAGCGTTAAAGAATAACTCATGGTTTACAAACATCCCTGAAGAAAAACAAGTAGAACTTGCCGGTTTATTTAAAAGAGTAAAAGATCAACCAATACCTAGATTATATCGAAAGGATGCTATTGTATTTCTTGATGCATTGTATGCGTATGAAGAGTTCTTAACCATATATGATAATGCACTTTATGAAGTAATCCAAGACCTGAAACACGATATGCGTCGTCTTGATTTTAAATTCGAAAGGCAATTTACCAAAGCTAAAATACAACTAAATCGTACACAGAAGGAAGCAAAAAATAATATAGAACGGATAGACCTTCTAAGGAAAGATGTTCATGATAGTCATATAAAACTAGTTAGCCATAGATGGATGAAGAAAAAAATGGAGAAGTATAACGGTATGGATGCAGTTAAAAAGCCCGATAAACTAATCAAAGAGTTTAAAAAGGCCGAAGCAATGAATGTCTTCACTATGATTGAAGAAAAAAAAATGGAAAAAATCAATTCGTATCTTGTGGATCAAATCATTGATTTTTTTTATAAAAAGTCGCTCCCAGAGATAGATCTGGATAAGCTAGAACTAGATTATATTGATAAAATATAAATCAGGTATTACTAATAATTTATAAGTATCTTTCTTTCCTTAATAACAATTCATGACAGAACCTAATAAAGACAAAAATGCCTGGGCTTGGGTGCCTTCATTATATTTTACAGAAGGATTACCATATGTAATTATCATCACGTTTTCTGTAATCATGTATAAGAAACTAGGAATTAGTAATGCCGATATTGGATTGTATACCAGTTGGCTCTACCTTCCTTGGGTTATAAAACCACTATGGAGCCCGTTTGTAGATATTAAAAGTACTAAGCGTAATTGGTTTTTAGGCATGCAACTCCTTATTGCTATAGCATTTTTGGGAGTAGGCTTAACGATCCCTACTAATAATTTCTTTGTTCTTAGTCTTTCCTGTTTCTGGATAGCCGCATTTGCATCAGCCACAAACGATATTGCTTCTGATGGATATTACCTTATTAGCCTTACACAAAAAAAGCAATCCTTTTTTTTAGGAGTACGTAGTACTTTTTACCGCTTGGCTATGGTAACAGGGCAAGGGTTAATTGTCGTACTTGCTGGCTTTTTAGAAGAACATTATGGGAATAATCAAAAAGCATGGTCTTATACCATGATCATTACTGCTGTTTTCATGATTGTATTAACAGTAATCAATCTTTTTGCAACTCCAAAAGTAGAAAATGAAACCGAGGCTTCTAAAGAAAAACCAATGCGTTTCTTCGATGTTTTTAAAACCTTCTTTCAAAAAAAACAAATAGGTGTTGTTCTTGCCTTTATCCTTCTTTACAGATTAGGAGAATCTCAATTGGTAAAAATGGCTTCTCCCTTTTTATTAGATCAGAAAGAAGCTGGTGGACTGGCATTATCCACTACCGAAGTAGGTACTATTTATGGTACATTCGGAATTATAGCCTTAACCATAGGAGGAATTCTGGGAGGTATTGCTATTTCGGTATATGGATTAAAAAAGTGGATGCTTCCTATGATTCTAGCTTTAAATCTGCCTAATATATTATATATTTTGTTAAGCTTCTGGGAAGCATCTTCTGTAGTATCTGTTACATTAGTTGTTATTATAGAACAAT
Source organism: Aquimarina sp. Aq78 (assembly GCF_900299525.1). GTDB lineage: Bacteria > Bacteroidota > Bacteroidia > Flavobacteriales > Flavobacteriaceae > Aquimarina. The sequence goes on from NZ_OMKA01000003.1 coordinate 501,602, forward strand.
TCGGGTATGGATTTGGATTTGCTGCTTATCTTATGTTTTTGATATATGTAGCAGAGGGTGTTTCTAAAACTTCTCATTATGCAATCGCAACAGGATTTATGGCTTTAGGTATGATGTTACCAGGTATGATTAGTGGTTTCATCCAGGAGGTTCTTGGATATACCGGATTCTTTATATGGGTAGCCATTGCGGCAATTCCTGGCATTATCCTTACTCGATACATCCAATATCCCGCTACTTACGGAAAGAAAGACAAAAATTAAATTAATGCAAGCAATGAATCTATCTAACCTTTCCAAAATCGAAAAAATTGGTCAGTTTTTCTTTCCTGCTGCATTTATTAATGACACGGATCAAGAAATAAAAGAAGTTGAAAAATTAATACAAGATCACAAAGTAGGAGGCCTTACCTTTTTTCATAGTAGAGCTAGTGCTGCTACCAACTTTGAAGGCAAGAAAAAAGTGATTCGAAATGAAGACAGCGCTAAACGACTAGCAGAACTTATAACACATTATCAAAACATAGCTCCTACTCCACTACTAATTAGTATTGATGCAGAATGGGGATTGGCTATGCGTGTAGAGAATACACCTCAATACCCTTATGCTATAACATTAGGAGCAATACCCGATGACCAATCAGATTTGATTACCGAAGTAGGAAAATACATAGGAAATGATCTTAAAAGTGTAGGAATTCACCTCAATCTAGCTCCTGTCGCCGATATTAATGTCAACCCTAATAACCCTGTAATCGGTTATCGTTCATTTGGTGAGAAAAAAGAACAGGTTACACTTAAATCTTTAGCATTTTACAAAGGACTTAAAGCTTCGGGAGTTTTAGGCTGTTTTAAGCATTTTCCAGGACACGGGGATACCGCTGTAGATTCGCACCTTGGACTTCCTGTAATCTCCAAAACCCGACAAGAATTATATGATGAAGAACTGTATCCATTTATAAAAGCAATAGCATCGGGAATTGATAGCATTTTGATCGGGCACCTCGCTGTACCTTCTTTAACCAAAGGAAAAGATATATCCGCTACTTTGTCAAAAGATATTATAAAAGGAGTATTAAGAAATGAATTGGGTTTCGAAGGTGTTGTTATTTCTGATGCCCTTAATATGCATAGTGTTTCTAAATTATATCCCGAAAAAGGAATATTAGAGTGGAAAGCATTTGATGCAGGTAATGACATTCTATGTTTTGCAGAGCATGTAGCAGAAGGTATTCGTATCATAGAAAAAAATGCAACCGACAAGCAAATTGAAGAAAGTTTTACAAGAATTCAAAAGCTTAAAAAGGATGCATTTGAAAAGAATATCTCGAACCCTACTTTTGATCCTGAAAAAGGAGTTTCTTTAAATAGTAACATTGCTAAAGCATCACTTACTCATTATAAGTCGGATAAAGAAAGTTTTGAAAAATTTGATACCGAAAGTTTTGAAGCTGTAGTTATAGGAAATAGCGAAAATTGTACCTTTTTCGAAGAAATTAAACAATACAAACAGTTTAATAAATCAAGATATACTCAACCATTTTCTACTACCATTTCTGGTAATAATATTCTTATAGCATTGTTTCCTCCTTCGATAAAACCAATGCATGAGTTTGGTATAGATCCAGAGATACGGCAAACTATAGAAAAACTAAGTAAGACAAAAAATGTAACTTTATATTTGTTTGGTAATCCATATGTTTTGAGAATATTACAGACTAAGAATATAAATAATATAGTACTTGTATATCAGAATTTTAAAACTTTTCAAGAGGTAGGAGCCAAACACTTTCTTGGGAAACATAAAGCCATTGGTCTATCTCCTGTACAACTTTCAATATAAAAAGATATGAGTTCGGTTAAAAATCAATACACTACAATCGGTTTAATGTCTGGGACTTCTCTTGACGGATTGGATATCGTTTATTGCTCATTTGAAAAGAAAAATGATACCTGGATATTCTCTATTATTAATAATGATAGTATTGATTATGACATTACTTTTAAAGAACAATTAAAAAACACAGTACATCTCGAACCAAGGGCTTTATTGACTTTTCATAACGAATATGGAAGTTGGTTGGGTAATCAGGTAAAAAAATTCATGAATCAAAACAATATTCAGGTAGATTTTGTAGCGAGTCATGGTCACACTGTTTTTCATCAACCCGAAATTGGATTAACATATCAAATAGGATCTGGACAACATCTGGCTAATGCATGTGAGCAAAAAGTAATCTGTGATTTTAGAACCAATGATGTTGCCCTGGGTGGCCAGGGAGCCCCTCTAGTTCCTATAGGTGATCAGTTGTTATTTGGTCAATATGATTTTTGTCTTAATTTGGGTGGGATTAGCAATATCTCTTTTAATAGTGGAGAAAAAAGAATTGCTTATGATATTTCGCCTGCCAATATGCTACTTAATTTTATTTGTTCGACTATAGATAAAGCATATGATAAAGGTGGGGCGATCGCTAAAACAGGTATCTTAAATCCTACCTTACTAGATACTTTAAATAATCTATCGTATTATAAGCTTCCGTTTCCAAAATCTTTAGGATATGAATGGTTTACCGAAGAAATGATGCCTATTATTGTTCATAATCAGGATTCTACAGAAAATATTTTACATACAGCCGTTCACCATATTGCTACTCAAATAGCAGATGCAATTAAAAAAACTAAGCATAAAAACAGTTCTATACTGGTAACCGGTGGTGGTGCAAAAAATGATTTTCTTATCCAAACATTGCAACAAAAATTAGACGGCTTTGCAACCGTAGTTATTCCATCAGAAGAGATTATTGATTTTAAAGAAGCACTGATCTTTGCTTTTATGGGAGTACTTAGAGAAAGAAATGAGGTAAATTGCCTGCAATCTGTTACCGGAGCCAGGAAAGATTCTTCCTCTGGAGTTCTATATTATCCGTCATAAAAACCTCTTGTATATTTCTTTGATCTAACAGAAGGTATACAATAACTTTTACGACAATAGAAATTTGATGCGCAATTACTCAAAAACAATCTTTAAATTTGTCAAAAAAATCAGAAATGCTAATTATCGGTATCGCCGGAGGAACAGGCTGTGGTAAAACTACTGTTGTCAATCAAATTGTAAATGAATTACCAGAAAATGAAGTTTGTGTCATATCACAAGACTCATACTATAAAGATACAAGTCATCTCACATACGAAGAACGAGTTAAAATAAACTTTGATCATCCACAATCTATAGATTTCGAACTATTAGGTCAACATTTGACCGCACTTAGAAAAGGTGAAACAATAGAACAACCTGTATATTCTTTTGTAGAACATAATCGTACTAGTGAAACTGTTAGTACAGCACCAAGCAAAGTAATCATCGTTGAAGGAATTTTAATACTTACCAATCCAAAAATCCGGGAAATGTTTGATATAAAAATATATGTACAAACAGATAGTGATGAACGACTAATACGGAGACTTAAAAGGGATATAGCAGAGCGTGGACGCGATATGGATGAAGTTTTGGATAGATACCAAAACACATTAAAACCTATGCATCAACAATTCATTGATCCAACCAAAGAATTTGCTGATCTTATTATACCCAACAACAACTATAATAATGTAGCTATTGATATTGTACGTACCATTATCAAAGAACGCTTGAATTAACTTTTGTACCTTTACAACGAATATTATTCTCAATTAGATTGAAGCTAAAACAATATTTTCAGAAACTAAAAAATAAACCGGCGTTGATCCCGATATTTGCCATATTTTTAAATAAATATGTACTCATTATTCTGTTATTTATAGTTTGGATGCTGTTTTTCGACACCAATTCCTGGTTGATTCATAGAGAATTAGATGAGGAAATCCAGGAGCTTGAAGATAATAAGGAATACTATATGAAGGAGATTGTAAAGGATCAGAAGGATATTAAAGTATTAAAAGACAGTAGCGAGCTTGAAAAATTCGCAAGAGAAGAATATTTTATGAAGCGAGATAATGAAGAAATATACATTATTGAGTATGAAGATAGTGTACCTAAAAACAAAAAAGATGACTAAATCCCTATTCGATGGTTTTGAAGAAGTTTCTGCAAAACAATGGAAACAAAAAATTCAATTTGATCTCAAAGGTGCAGATTATAATGAAGCATTGATTTATAAATCTTTAGAAGGTATTGACATAAAACCTTTTTACAACGAGGAGGACAGTATCGAAAACGGTTCTGTATCTCATCCTTCTACTTGGAAAAATTCTGTAAAAATAGTAGTCAGCACAGCTATTATTGGTAACCAAAAAGCCTTGGAAGCTATTAAAAAAGGTGCCGAAAGTATTCATTTTGTGATCTCACAAGAAGATATTGACCCAAAAAGTCTTTTACAACATATTACCTCTGATACTTCTGTTTTTATAGAAACTGAATTTCTTTCTCCTTCTTATGTTCAAAAACTAAATGATATTGCCAAAGAAATTAATCTAAGTATTTATATATTAACAGATATTATTAATAATCTGGCAAGTACAGGAAACTGGTATAAGACATTAAAAGAAGATCATGTTTCATTAGATCAAATCACTAAAAATAAACATCTAAAAAACAGTATTAGCATCAATATAGGGTTGTATCAAAATGCTGGCGCTACAATGGTACAACAATTAGCATATGGATTAGCTCATGCCAATGAATACTTAAATCATTTTGAGAACGCTACAAATACACTTTTAGAAAAAACGCCTGTAGTTTTTAAAGTTGCGGTGGGTGGTAATTACTTTTTTGAAATAGCTAAACTAAGAGCTCTTAGAATATTATGGAGCACCTTGGCCCCAGAATATAATGCTACAACAGAGTGCCATATTTTAGCATATCCATCATATAGAAACAAGACCATTCTGGATTATAATGTAAATATGTTACGTACTACTACAGAATGTATGAGTGCAATATTAGGAGGTGCCGATACCATTCAAAATCTACCTTATGACGATATTTATCATCTCGAAAATGATTTTGGGACGAGAATTTCGTTAAATCAACTTTTAATTCTAAAAAACGAAAGCTACTTTGATCTGGTTGCTAATCCTGCTTCAGGATCTTACTATATTGAGAGTATAACAAAACAAATGGCCGATAAAGCATTATCAATATTTAAAAATATTGAGGAAGGCGGTGGTTTCCTGAATCAATTAAAATCAGGAGTTATTCAGAAAAAAATAAAAGAAAGTGCCGAAAAAGAGCAAGAATTATTTAATAATCAAGAAATTATATTAACAGGGACCAATAAATATCAAAATCCCGAAGAACATATTCCAGAATTTCAAAAACCGGTATTTCCAGAAAAAAGAGTTCGAAAAACACTTTTATCTCCAATAATAGCAAAAAGATTGCCTCAGGAAATAGAAAGAAAAACCGTGAACTCATAGCATAAGTCGTTAATTTTTCGTACTTTACAAGGAAGCAATACTTTTTTTATAACTAAATATTAATCTCATGCCCCTAAAGATTAAATATACGGTTGTATTATTTTTTTTAGTTCTATTTATATGTACTACAGGTAATACTCAAGCCACTGAACAAAATTTTGACTGCCTCAAGATTGACAATCAAGGATTACTAAAACAATCTTTTGATTCCTTTGAAAAAGATTTATTTCATCATTATAAATTTAACAATGATACCATAAGAACGTACCAAACGTTTCTTAATGAAGTATATAGTTTATCCATAAACCTAAGAGAGCTTCCTTCTAAGAATTCTATACAACTAGCGCGTATATACAAGAAAAAAGCTACCGATAGAAATTCTCTTTGGGTTTTATTAAGTCAATATGATGAAGAAATGGTGGCTTCAAAAAATACTTCTGGCCCAAAAACTAATCAACAAAAAGAAGAAGAAGTTTTGACATTTAATTATCGTGGTGGGTTTATCCAATGCTTAAAAAACAATAGCAATAGCGAAGGGTTTAAGGATATTGTAAATACTTTAGAGCTTGATGGTAATGTAAGTCCTTCTCTAATCGCACAAAGATTGCATGATTTACCAAGAGAAGAATTTAACACCCATGAGGTAAAAAGTTTCATCGCTTTTGATATCTATTACTCTATTTTGTTAGTAATAGAGAAAGCATTTGGGTAATTACCTAAGAAAATATGACACCTATACATAAGTCACTTAAGGTGTTACCTCCTTATTTCATTTGATATTGAATTTCACAAAAAACAACGGCAATAATTTCGGATTTAAGAAAAAAATACAATAAAACGTTAATATTTGCTAACTTATTGTTAACTTCCCGGCTGAATTATAAAATTTAGCCTATACATTAACATTACTAAATCTAAATCAATGCCCCTTAAGATTAGATCTAGAATTATAGTCATAACTTTATTTATATGCTTAAAGGTGACTTATTCTCAGTCTGGTTATGACTGCCTTAGTGTAGATGAAACCGGTATCATAAAAAAAGCATATGATTCTTTTGAGAATGACCTATTTGCTCACTATAAATTTGGTACAGATTCTATAAAAACCTATCGAACTTTCTTAGCCGAGGTTGCCAGTTTATCGATTGATTTAAGAAAACTCCCATCTGATAACTCTATTAAACTCGCTCGAGAATTCAAAAAGATTGCTAATAATAAAAACTCTCTTTGGATCAAATTAAGCGAATACGAAAATCAAGAAGCTGTAAAAAAGTCTACACCCACTACAAGTAAAAAAAATGGAGAAGAAATCTTAATTTTCAATTATAGAGGCGGATATATTCAATGCCTTAAAAACACAAGTGATAGCGATGACTTTAAAGATATTATTTCTACTCTCGAAGAAGATGGTAATGTTAGTACTTCATTAATTTCGCAAAGAATCTACTATATTCCCGACAAAGAGTTTTGTGCAATAGAAATAAAAAACTTTATAGCTTTTGATGTATATTACTCCATCTTAATGGTTATCGAAAAGGCATTTAAGTAATTTTTTTACTATTCTCTAAAAACTTAAACTTGAATCCGTTTTTTTTTAATAAAAATCGTTTTTAAAACCTTAAATTTATAGCCTTGTTAATTTATCATTTTTAAAAATGAGGTTTTGAGTAATGAATAGAAAAGACGTACAACATATCCAGTTATCAAAAGAAGTTACCCTTGATAAACAGCAACAGATTTCTACATTTACTACTTCAGAGGGAGTTGATATAAAATCCTTTTACGAAAAAGATGATATTAGTGATGTAGATCATCTTAATTTTTCTGCTGGAGTCCCTCCCTATTTACGTGGTCCATATTCTACGATGTATGTTCGTAGACCTTGGACAATACGACAATATGCAGGTTTTTCTACTGCAGAAGAAAGTAATGCTTTTTATCGCAGAAACCTTGCTGCGGGACAAAAAGGACTATCTGTAGCTTTTGATCTGGCTACACACCGTGGATATGACAGTGATCATGAACGTGTGTTTGGTGATGTAGGTATGGCTGGAGTAGCGATTGATACTGTAGAGGATATGAAAGTTTTATTTGATCAGATTCCACTCGATAAAATGTCTGTTTCTATGACTATGAATGGAGCTGTTTTACCCATTATGGCATTTTATATTGTAGCAGCAGAAGAACAAGGTGTAGATAAAAACCTTCTTTCTGGAACTATTCAAAATGATATCTTAAAAGAGTTCATGGTACGTAATACTTACGTTTACCCTCCCGCTCCATCTATGCGAATCATTGGTGATATTTTTAAATATTGCTCTAAAAATATGCCAAAGTTTAACCCTATAAGTATCTCTGGTTACCACATGCAGGAAGCTGGTGCTACCTGTGATATCGAATTGGCATACACATTAGCAGATGGGTTAGAGTATATTAGAAAAGGAATTGAAGCAGGTATGGATGTCGATTCATTTGCACCGCGTCTTTCTTTCTTTTGGGCAATTGGCATGAATCATTTTATGGAAATTGCTAAAATGCGTGCAGCACGCATGCTATGGGCCAAATTGATCCAGCAGTTTAATCCAAAAAACCCAAAATCTTTAATGCTCCGTACGCATTGTCAAACTAGTGGATGGAGTCTTACTGCACAAGATCCATTTAATAATGTGGCACGTACTTGTATAGAAGCAAGTGCTGCTGCTTTTGGCGGAACACAGAGTTTACACACCAATGCACTAGATGAAGCCATTGCACTGCCTACAGATTTTTCTGCAAGAATTGCCAGAAATACACAGATATATCTACAAGAAGAAACTCAGATTACCCGCACAGTTGATCCATGGGCAGGGAGTTATTACGTAGAATCCTTAACTAACGATATTGCCGAAAAAGCTTGGAAGCTTATTGAAGAAGTAGAAGAACTGGGAGGAATGACCAAAGCTATTGAAGCAGGAATCCCAAAAATGAGAATAGAAGAAGCCGCTGCACGTAAACAAGCCAGAATCGATAGCGAACAAGACATCATCATAGGGGTTAATAAGTTTAAACTAGAAGAAGAAGAGGCTATTAGTACTCTAAAAGTAGATAATCAAGCTGTGAGAACTCAGCAAATAGAAGGACTTAATAAAGTAAAAGCTTCAAGAGATGAGCAGGCTGTACAAAAAGCATTGCATAATTTAACTATAGCAGCGACTAATGAAAGTCAAAATTTATTAGCTTTAGCAGTAGAAGCCGCAAGACTGAGAGCTACGCTAGGAGAAATCAGTGATGCCTTAGAAAAAGAGTTTGGAAGATATAAAGCAGAAATCAAATCATTTACGGGTGTGTATGCAAAAGAAATAAAAGATGATGCTTCTTTTAATAAAGCAAGAGAATTAGCAAATCAATACGCTAAATTAGAAGGTCGTAGACCGAGGATTATGATTGCCAAAATGGGACAAGATGGTCATGACCGTGGTGCAAAAGTAGTTGCAACCAGTTATGCCGATGTAGGTTTTGATGTAGATATTGGCCCGTTATTTCAAACTCCTGTTGAAGCCGCAAAACAAGCTGTAGAAAATGATGTACATATTGTAGGAGTATCTTCACTTGCTGGAGGGCATAAAACTTTGGTTCCTCAAATTGTCGAAGAGCTTAAAAAATATGGAAGAGAAGACATAATGGTTATTGTTGGTGGTGTGATCCCTCCTGATGACTACGATGTTCTCTTTGAAGCAGGTGCAGTTGCTATTTTTGGGCCAGGAACAAAAATAAGTGATGCAGCAATCACTATCTTAGAGATTTTAATTTCTGTATTTAAGTAGATATTATCTAAATATTGAGTTAAACTTAAACAATTGCATCTTGTGGTTATAACTATTGAGTTTGAATAGTTTTATATGATTTGTTTGATTTTCTCTTCCCCAATTCTTGTAAACTGTTGCTTTTAAATATGTGGGAGCATACTTTTTATTTCCTAGATAAGTGATATTTATAAGCCACTCTCCTTTACCTAAATCATAAATAAAAAATTCATCAGAAGAATATCCTTTTAGTTTCTCATCTGAAATACGATCACTATTTTTTGCCCAAGAATGCTCATAAACAAAAGAATTTAATTGAGGATCTACAAATTCCAATAAGAATTCTGCCTCAGAGGTATTCCATTCAAAAACAACACGAACATCACTGGTTAACGTTTCTTCTTCCTCTTTCTTAATCCTAAAAATTTCTTTAATTTTTGCTTCCTCTTTTTTTTGTGCATACAAGTACTTCATTTCATTATAAACAACTTGCTCTATACCCTTCTCTTCTAATTTAAAACCTCTGCGTAAATATCGTATATACATATCCCAAGCATTCTGATACTCTTTGTTTTCTGAATAAACATTAGCTAAGTCGCGAAATGATTGTGCATAAGATGGTCTTAAATGAATAATCTTATTATAAACATTCAAAGCTTTCAACTTTTCACCCAATTCCTGGTATTTGTAGGCAAGAGCTTTAAGTGCCTCTGCATTTTTATCAAACATCTTTTCCATATCTGCCAGCACTAACAAGGAAAGTTTGTTGTTTTCTTTTTCTTGCCTAAAGTAATTAGCTACATCAAGATAAAAACTTGGTGAATTTTGATATTTTGCAGATAGGGTTTTATAGGTTTCATACACTTTTTTTTCGCTGATATTCGAATCTGTTTTCTCTAAGACACCTATAATATTAGATTCTTTATCAATATAAGGAAAAGCATTATTTTGATACTGATTTTCATTGGTTCCAAGCTTTCTTTTAAGTGTTTTACGCAACATAGAACTCTTTGTAGTAACAACAATAACTCCTCCTGCTCCTCTTGTTCCATATTTTGTTCTTGCCGCAACAGATCTAAGTACGGCTACATATGCAATATCATTCAAATCAATATGGGGTGCTTCCTCATAAACAAAGCCATCAACATCCCAAATTGCCAGTCCACTTCCTTCATTAAACATAGTATAAACTCTAGGTAAAATTCTAACTCTTTTTTTACCATGCCCCACTGTCATACCTTCATTACCTACAGGATCCGAACCTTGATAGACAACACCATAAATTGGAATACGTCCCCTAATCGCTTCTATTAAATCAATAGCTCCTACATTAAGATCTTCTCCTTTTACAATTTTAGAAGCAAATGGTGAACTTCTTAGATCAATTTCCCCATATGCTGTTTTCAGTTTAGATAATTTAGGCTTATTCTTCATAGAATGTTTCTCATGACGATTAGTTTTAACTAATACTTCATCTAGTGTATTGACATCTTCGATCATCTTTATATTAAGAAACTGAGTGACATCTTCTACAATAACTTCTACTGGTTTTTTTCCTACAAAAGAAAAATAAATGACTTCTTTTTCTGAAGCCTCTATATAATAATATCCATTTTCATCGGTAATAGTTCTTCTATTTTTATCTTGTATTGAAACATTTACATTCTTTAGAGGGATATTATTTGAAGTAACATATCCATAGATTCTATTTAGGTTTGATTTAGACTGAGCAAAAAGGGCAGGAAAATTCCCCATTATCGTCATGATTAAAATCATCAAAAAAGCTGAGTGTTTTTTTGCAGGCATTATGAGTAGAATTAAATGAAGAAATCAACCTTATAAAGGTTATTACGAATTTGATTTTAATTCATTTTTTAACTCCACAAAGATTTTGCCGTATTTATGCATAGAGACGATAAATAGTAATTTTTATGTTTTTATTAACTATTTAAGTAATCAATATTCTGAATTAGGTAGTTTTGAATTCAATTTTAATAGTCCCATTTTATAATTTTTTCTTTTGAGTTTAAAAAGTTTGACCTCTTTGGTTTGATTAATCTTACCCCAATTTCTATATACTGAGGCTTTTACATAAGAAGGTTTATCCTTTTTATTTCCTAAATATGTTATATTAATAAACCAATTCCCCTCGGTCAAATCATAAAGATAAAATTCATTAGAAGAATATCCTCTTTGCTTTTCATCCATAATACGGTTACTATCCTTTTCCTGAGAATGCTCAAAATTAAATGCTCTAGATTGGGGATCAACAAATTCTATTGCAAACTCTGCTTCAGAGGTATCCCACTCAAACACTAAACGGATATCGCTTTTTGAATTTTGCAATCCCAATCCCTTAATCTCAGAATTTTCTTTAATACCAGCTGCTCCCTTTTTTAGTGTATATAAAAATGCCATCTCACTATATACCACTTTTTCAATCCCTTCTTCAAGTATATAATTACCTTCTCGTAAATATTGAAGATACATATTCCAGGCTTTTTTATATTGTTTATTCTCTGTATATGCATTTGCCAGATCTCTATATGATTGTGCATAAGATGGTCTTAATTCTACAAGTTTGGTATATACATCAACAGCTTTTTGATGTAAACCTCGTTCTTGATATGTATATGCGATAGCCTTCAATGCTTCTGGGTCATTCTTAAAAATATCTTGAGCATCAGATAGCACCTGTAACGATATGGAATCGTTGTTTTTCTCCGTTTTAAAATATTTAGAAACATCCAGATAAAAATCAGGAGTTTCTAAATAATTAGAGGAAAGTCCCTGAAAAAATTTAGACAATGTTTCATGATCAGAAATTGTATCCAGAGTGGTAAGGAAAGGAGTCTTAGATTCTACCGAGGTATAAGGAACAGCTCCATTCCCATAACCATTTTGTTTTCCTTTTTTCTTCTTTCTTTTTTTTTGTTTTTTTGATTTGACACCTATGGTTCTTACAACAATTACACCTCCCGACCCTCGCATACCATATTTTGTAGTTGCGGACACGGATTTTAGCACAGTAACTTTATCAATATCTCCTACTGCCAAGTTAGGAGGATATTCGTATACAGTACCATCAATATCCCAAATTGCTAAACTTTCTTCAGGGCTTGAAATAGACAAATTAGGCACTATTCGTACTCTACCTTTTTCAATACTTAGATATTTTACAATACCACTTAGTGTTTCAATTAAGCTGGTTCCTTGAACTGTAAGCTCTTTACCTCTAATCTTCTTTATTCTGCCATATGAGACACTTTTTTTATTGATTTTCCCATAAGAAGTTGTTATTGTAGACTCTTCTTCTTCTCTATAACTATTCTTCTTTTTATTAGTCTTAAGCACCACTTCTCCAAGTTCATTTAACTCATCAACCATAGCTATATTAAGACGTTTAGTGACGTCTTCAACCATAATCTCAACTGGCTTCATACCAACAGAAGAAAACTCTATAATTTCTTTCTCAGCAGCTTTAATTTTATAATACCCTTTTTTATTTGTAGTTGTTTTTACACCTGTATTCTTTACTATGACATTTGCATTTTCTATAGGAGAATCATTATAAGTTACATATCCCGAAATTTCCTTTAGTTTTGATCTTGACTGACCAAAGACAGAAGCATAATTTCCCATGATTACCACTAGAAATAAGGTTTTAAAAACTAAATGCTTTTTTAAAATCATTTTGCTAATAAAATAAGCAGTATATATTCCTATCGTGCACAGGGGTAGTTGTTTCGCTTTTATAATCATAATTTCAATAATATATTCCTTTTCCCAAATAATACACACCAAAAATAGTGGTAGTGTTTTTATAAAAATACACAAAAATAATTAGGCAATGTTATGGAAGTATGACGTATGACTTTTCTAATGATTATAGGTAATCACAATAATTAGATAATTATTTTTTAATCCCACACTACTTTAAGCATTATAAATAATAGTATTTTAGCTAAACATTAAAAAGAAAACAAAAATAAACTATGCATGCATAGTTTATAATTATAACTTGTTATCTTAGCAGAATACTGATACAAATATGAATTATAAAGATAAAATGCTTCGTGATGGAGCACTAAAAGGAAAAAATATCGTTGTTACCGGTGGGGGTAGCGGATTAGGAAAATCTATGACGAGATATTTTCTAGAACTTGGAGCCAATGTTGCCATTACTTCGCGTAATCTAGAAAAATTACAAAACACGGCCAAAGAGCTAGAATCAGAAACAGGCGGTACCTGTTTACCAGTGCAATGTGATGTAAGAGAATATGATCAAGTAGAAGCAATGAGAGACAAGGTTCTTGAAGCTTTTGGTTCGGTAGATGTGTTACTTAATAATGCTGCAGGAAATTTTATTTCTCCTACAGAGCGTTTATCGCATCGTGCATTTGATATCATTATTGACATTGTGTTAAAAGGCACTAAAAACTGTACACTAGCTTTTGGAAAACACTGGATTAAAAATAATTACAAAAACACTGTCGTTCTAAATATCGTGACAACATATGCCTGGACAGGTTCGGCGTATGTAGTACCTAGTGCTACTGCAAAAGCGGGAGTTTTAGCAATGACCCGATCATTAGCTGTAGAATGGGCAAAATACGGAATGCGTTTTAATGCGATCGCTCCGGGTCCTTTTCCTACAAAAGGAGCATGGGACCGCCTTTTACCAGGTGATTTAAAAGATAAGATCGATATGGCTAAACAAGTACCTTTAGCTCGTGTAGGGGATCATCAGGAACTTGCTAATCTTGCGGCTTATTTGGTATCTGATTTTTCTGCCTATGTAAATGGCGAAGTTGTTACATTAGATGGTGGTGAATGGTTAAAAGGAGCAGGACAATTTAATCTTCTTGAACAAATCCCCGAAGAAATGTGGGATCAACTGGAAGCAATGATCAGAGCAAAAAAAAATAAATAAGTATTTATTAACAATAATAAAAGTACGTTAGACCATCCTTAAAGGGGGATGGTCTTTTTTTTTCCTACTGTTAACATTTTTCATTTTTATAATATATAATAAATTGTATTTTTATCGCTACTAAATCCAAATCTCCCCTCATGGGTAAAATAATAGCAATTGCAAATCAAAAAGGTGGTGTAGGTAAAACTACCACCTCTGTAAACTTAGCGGCTTCTCTAGGTGTTTTAGAGAAAAAAGTACTCCTTATCGATGCAGATCCACAGGCCAATGCAACTTCTGGACTAGGGTTAGATGTCGAAAATATTGAAAAAGGGACGTATCAAATTCTAGAACATACCATAAAGTCTGAAGATGCAATTTTAGAAACCAATTCTCCTAATGTGCATATTATCCCTGCACATATTGACTTGGTTGCAATAGAAATAGAGCTTGTTGATAAAGATCAACGTGAGTATATGATGAAAAAAGCAATCGAAGGGTTAAAGTCAAAATATGACTATATCCTCATAGATTGTGCACCTTCTCTCGGCTTGTTAACTTTAAATGCGTTAACCGCCGCTGATTCGGTAATGATTCCTATTCAGTGTGAATATTTTGCATTAGAAGGGCTAGGAAAACTTTTAAACACAGTAAAAAGCGTACAAAAAATCCATAATAAAAATTTGGATATCGAAGGGTTATTGTTAACGATGTATGACTCTAGATTAAGATTATCTAATCAGGTAGTAGAAGAAGTTCAAAAACACTTTAATGAAATGGTGTTTAAAACTATCATTCAGAGGAATATTCGTTTAAGTGAGGCTCCAAGTTACGGTGAAAGCATAATTAATTATGATGCTTCTAGTAAAGGTGCTAGTAATTACTTAAGTTTGGCACACGAAATTATTAAGAAAAATAGTTAAGGATTCATGGCGAAGGCAACTAAAAAGCAGGCACTAGGAAGAGGATTATCGGCACTATTAAAAGATCCTGATAATGATATACAATCAGTAGAGGACAAAAATGCAGATAAAGTAGTTGGTAATATTATAGAATTAGATCTAAATAGTATAGATGTAAATCCATTTCAGCCTCGTACTAGTTTTAATGATGAGACATTACGAGAACTTGCAACCTCGATAAAAGAAGTTGGCGTTATACAGCCAATCACAGTTCGTAAATTAGATTTTGACAATTATCAGTTAGTAAGTGGAGAACGTCGTTTTCGAGCTTCAAAATTAGCTGGATTAAAAACAATACCTGCATATATTCGTATTGCCAATGACCAGGAGTCATTAACAATGGCATTGGTAGAGAATATTCAACGACAGGATTTAGATCCTATTGAAATTGCCCTATCATACCAACGTCTCATCGATGAGATTAGTCTGACACAAGAGCAATTGAGTGATAGAGTAGGAAAAAAAAGATCTACTATTGCTAATTATTTAAGATTACTAAAACTAGATCCTATTGTACAAACAGGTATGCGAGATGGTTTTATATCTATGGGACATGGTCGTGCTTTGATAAATATTGAAGATCAGCAACAACAACTGGATATTTATGAGAGTATTATAGGAAAATCATTATCTGTTCGGGATACCGAAAAAATAGTTAGATCCCTTAATGATAAAACAGAAGATACCCCAAACACAAAGGTTTCTTCTTCTAATAATCAGCTACCAAAACACATTGCCAAAGGGGTAAAAGAGTTTTCAGACTATTTTGGCGCAAAAATTGATATAAAAGTTTCTGGTAAAGGAAGTGGAAAACTTATTATACCATTTTCTTCAGAAGAAGATTTTAAACGCTTAAAGAAACTTATAGATAGTGAAGATTAAATTCTTTTATATTATTTTTTTTGTACTACTTTCTATTCAAAATATTCTTTCTCAAGAAAATGAAGAATTAAAAGTTATTACAGAGGAAGTTCCTGTAAAAAAGAAAAAAAGGGAAAGGAAAATACGTCCTTATGAGCCTTTAGCTCCGGCTAGAGCAGCATTTTATTCTGCAGTTCTACCAGGATTAGGACAAGCATACACTAAGAAATATTGGAAAATCCCTATCGTATATGCAGCATTAGGAGCAGGTATTTATTTCTATATCGATAATAACAATAATTATAATCGCTTTCGGGATATATACAAACGAAGACTGGCAGGTTTTACAGATGATGAGTTTCCTAATATAACAAATGATCAATTAATATCATTGCAAGAACGTTTTCGTCGGGATAAAGAATTATCACTGTTAATAACAGTAGGAGTTTATCTTTTAAATATTGTAGATGCAAATGTGACAGCTCATTTATTACAATATAATGTAACCGAAGATCTCTCGTTCAAACCAAAAATAAATTTTAATGAGTTTGATACCAAACCAAATTACGGCGTATCACTCAACTATAGCTTTTAAGAAATACTAATCCTTAAGAGCTTAGTGAATTAATATCAACCAAAATATGAAAATTGCACTACTGGGATATGGCAAAATGGGTAAAACCATAGAAAAGATCGCAATAGAAAGAGGTCATACCATAGTACTTAAAGTAGATAAAGGTGATACTACATATGATCTTTCTGAAGCCGATGTAGCTATTGATTTTAGTATTCCTGACGCAGCAGTAAATAATATCACCAATTGTTTTAATGCCAATGTTCCTGTAATATCCGGTACAACGGGATGGCTAGATCATTATGATGATATCCTTGAATTATGTAATGAAAAAAAAGGAGGTTTCATTTATGCTTCAAATTATAGTTTGGGGGTGAATTTATTCTTCGAGCTTAATAAAAAGCTTGCCAAGATGATGAACCCTTTAGAAGGGTACGCTATAGCTATGGAAGAAATTCATCATACCGAAAAACTGGATGCTCCGAGTGGTACTGCAATAACACTTGCAGAGGGAGTTATTCAAAATACAGATAAAAAGGCATGGCAATTGGATAAAGGTGATGAAAACACCATCCCGATTGTTGCAAAAAGAATTGATAAAGTTCCCGGCACTCATACCATAACATACTCTTCTCTGGTTGATGATATAGAAATCAAACACACTGCACATAATCGTAATGGTTTTGCACTAGGTGCTGTTGTAGCCGCCGAATGGCTAAAAGACAAAACCGGAGTTTATAGTATGAAAGATGTACTAGGTTTATAAAAAGTGTAACACTTTACAGATAAAAGGGACTTATATTAAAAAATATATTAAAAGATGATACTTACAGAATGGTTTATTTTTTTCCTGATACTACAGGTTATTCATTTTCTGGGAACCTGGAAATTATATAGTAAAGCAGGTAGAAAAGCATGGGAGGCTCTTATCCCTGTCTATAATGCTGTAATTTTAATGAAAATTATAAATCGTCCATGGTGGTGGGTGATACTATTATTTATCCCTGTAATAAATGTCATTATGCTACCTGTTATTTGGGTAGAAACGATACGAAGTTTTGGGAAAAATTCTACCACCGATACCATTCTGGTTATCGTTACTCTTGGATTCTATATCTTTTATGTTAACTACATGCTCGATGTAACTTATATTGAAGATCGAGATCTAAAACCAAGAACCGCAACAGGAGAATGGGTAAGTTCAATTCTATTTGCAATCGTTGCTGCAACTATAGTACACACTTATTTTATGCAGCCCTACACCATTCCTACCGGTTCCTTAGAAAGAACATTACTGGTTGGGGATTTCTTATTTGTTAGTAAGTTTCATTATGGTGCTCGTACTCCTATGACAGCAGTATCTTTTCCTATGGTTCATGATACAATCCCACTGGTACGAACCAAATCGTATTCTAATAAGCCACAATATCCATATTTTAGATTACCTGGTTTTCAAAAAATCAAGCGTAATGATATTGTAGTGTTTAGCTGGCCAATAGATACTGTAAATGCTTTTCAGCAATATAGCGATGGGAAATATCATTATAAACCTATAGATAAAAAATCTAATTATGTAAAACGTTGTGTAGGTATTCCTGGTGATTCTCTGGCAGTAGTAGATGGTTTTGTCTATATTAATGGAAAACAAACCAAATTACCAGAACGTGCTCAAGTACAGTTTTCATATTCTGGAACAACTAAAGGTAGTAGTTTCAATCTTCAAAATCTATACAACCGTTATAAAATAAAACAAAATGAGTTTGGGTATAACAATTCACAATTTAGTGCCCATGGTATGACCGAGGAGGCTGCTTCTCGATTTAAAAATCATCAAAACATAGCTAGTATACAGAGAAATGTGACTCCAAAAGGTTTAAAAGATCCTAAAATCTTTCCTAATAATGGTAAAGTAAATTGGAATTCGGATAATTTTGGTGCAATTTATATTCCCGAAGCTGGTAAAACAGTGAAAATGGATCTCAAAAGTTTCTCCCTTTACAGAAGAATCATAGAGGTCTATGAAGGTTCTGAAATGGGAATTGACAATAAATTATCTGTAAACGGCACGCAAGTACTCCTTAATGGCAAATCTATAGATCGCTATACTTTTAAACAAGATTATTACTGGATGATGGGTGATAATCGTCATAACAGTGAAGATAGTCGTGTATGGGGTTACGTTCCTGCCAATCATATTGTAGGGAAACCTGTTTTTGTATGGTTTAGTTGGGATTCTAATGCTAAAGGACTTTTTAACAAAATACGATGGGAACGCATGTTCACTACCGTTGGAGGAAATGGAAAGCCTGTGTCCTATTTTAAATATTTCTTGATTGTTTTAGCTGGCTGGATTATCTATAATCAATATCGTAAAAGGAAAAAAGGAGCTTAATACCCAGTACCATAAAATTGAAAACATCCCTACTCCATCCTATGTATTTTGGATCTATACTGCAGTATGTAGCTGTAGCCAAATCTGATGTTGTTGTTTTTGAAAATGAAGATAATTATCAAAAACAAACCTATCGTAACCGTACTTATGTCTATGGAGCAAATGGCAAACTTTTATTGTCCATTCCCATTAAGCATAATCAAAAGCAAGAAAGACAATTATACAGGGATGTTCGTATCGAGAATGATTTTCAATGGCAAGCATTACATTGGAAATCCCTTGAAACCGCCTACAGAACTTCGCCGTTTTTTGAATATTATGAACATGAATTTGTTTACTTATTTGAAAAACCCAAAGAATTTCTTCTGGATTTCAATTATGAATGTATGCAAGTCGTACTAGACTGTCTTCAATTAGATACTTCTTTTTCTAAAACTATTACATATGACAAGGATCCCAAAGAAGTTACTGATTTGCGAAATCTGGTAAATGCAAAAAAAACAAAGTCATATGACCTTCAACCTTATATTCAAGTTTTTGAAGACAAATACGGCTTTATACCTAATCTCTCTATTTTAGATTTGATATTTAATGAGGGTACCAATGCATTAACGTATCTCGAGAATCAATCTATTTTTCTATGATTCGACCGATCTTACACTATGGATTTCATTTCATAGTTCCATTATTGATCGCAATACTCTTCTTTCCCAAACAATGGAAGAAGGTCTATTTTCTGTTTATAGCAGCTATGGTAATTGATATCGATCATATTTTGGCCGATCAAATTTTTGACCCTAATCGGTGTAGTATTGGATTCCATCCTTTACATAGTTATTATGCTATTACAGCATATGGGATTATGTTATTTTTTCCTAAAACGAGAATTATCGGATTAGCTCTACTATGGCATATTCTTACAGATCAGCTTGATTGCTGGATGATGTAAAAAATAGCTTATACAATCCATTTTAGAAAATATTGATTACATTTAGTATAGAACTGGTTCTAACAAACTGCTTTTAATCTATTTTTTTCTATGAACAAACTTCTACTTTTTATCGTAATTATTAGCTTATTTTCTTGTGGAAAACAAACAAAAGATTCCAATGACAATACTGAGCAACAAGTAACAAAAGAGGATTCTACCCCAATAGTAGAGCTTAAAAGGCTTGATTCTATTTCATTCGATCCAAAAATGGCCCGTAGGCTTTCTAATAAAGAAATCGCATCAACTTTTACTAAAAGAACAAAAAGGCGGTTCGATATTGTATCCCCTATTTATCAAGCATATTCGTATAAAGACGAGTTGGGGGAATATTACCTGTTATTATCAGAACGTTTTAAAGGAATAGATGAAAAAAATGACACCTTGTATGATCAGATAAAAGCAACTAATTTATCTTATAGAAACAAGCAGTTCAAAAAAAAATCTTCTATTAAAGATGATATAGATAAAGATTGGGAAACATCGATTGGATTTTGGAATAAATACTCAAGTTTATCTGATTTAGATAATGATGGTCTGGCTGATCTTGTATTGGTTTATGGTACTATGGGACAAGATGGATATACAGATGGTAGAGTGAAGATTATTATCTACCATAACAAAAGGAGAGTAACTATTAGACATCAGAACAGCAATTATGATGGAAGGTTAACCAAAATCAGTAAAAAATTCTACACATTACCTCTACAAATACAACAGTCTGTAAAAGAAAGGATGAAGCTAATGATGAAAAACAAACATGCAGTTTTCTTTGAGGATTGGGAAGCAAAAATGGAAATAAATGCTATCAGTATAGATGGATTGTAATACGATAATGAATCATTAAGAAAATGGTATTGCGCCTTTAAAAACTAAAACTTTATTTTTGATAGTATTGGAAAATGGTCTGAAAGCTCAAGGTCAAAGCTTTTAAACCCTTGTACTTCAAATTCTTCGGGGACTAAAATAAAATCAATTCTGGCCGGAAACAATTCGAACTTAAAGGTTTTACCAAATCCTTTTCCTGCTTTCTTAAAAGTATCCTGAAGGTTTTCTGATCTAATTTTATCGTACACATATGAATATGCCGTATTATTAAAATCACCCATCACAATGTTTCTATACGGCGAAGATTTCATATGCTCTATAAGCTGCTCTGTCTGAGTTTGTTGTTTTTTAAAAGATACTCCGATACGCTTTAATAACTTTTGAGAATCTGCCTTAGCCAAATCATCTGTTTTAGAACTAATTCTATGGGATTGCAAATGAATATTATACACTCTAATAGTATCCTTAGGAAATATTACATCTGCAAAAATCACATTGTTAGCCGTATTCTCAAAACTTAAAGAGCCTTTATTTATAAACGGATATTTCGAAAAGATAACCAATGCCAATTCTCTACTGTTGTGATTAAAATACTCATACTTATTTGAATATTGGCTAAAATCGATATCCGGATTATTATAATATTCCTGAGCACAAAAGATGTCTGGGTTTTGATCTTTCACCAGTTTTGAAATATCCTTAGGGATAGTTTTTGAGGTTATCCAGAAAAAACGATTAAAACTATGTACGTTATAACTCATCAATGAAATACCATCCTCGACCTCATCGGCTGATTTTCCTCTTAGCTTATACAATGAAGATACATGAGAAATTCCAAGAATTAGTACAACCAGAGAAAGTATTCCCTTTTTATTGAGTTGTACTGCCCAAAATAGCAGAAACAACACATTAATCACAATTAGGATTGGTACTGCCAAACTTAACACAGACAATAACGGAAACATTTTTGGAGAAACATAAGGTAGTAAATAGGACAGTAACAAGGCAGAAGCTGCCATCGCGTTCATCAAAAAGACGATCTTACTAATTACTTTCCTCATAACTACTCCTTCCCTGCTTTAAACAAAAAATCTTTCTCTTCTTTGGTTAAGCTATCATAGCCACTTTTGCTAATTTTATCCAAAATAGCATCAATTTGTTTCTGATTAGGAGTTTTAACTGAAGAAGTTGCTGTTTTTTTAGGAGCTCTTTTATGAGTTTTTGATCTATGAACTGTCTTTAACGGACTTTTCTTTTTTGAGGTAAACATGGCACTTAGTCCATCCATAAGTTTTTCGAACCAGGAACCGATGTCATTTCCTTTTTTAAGCTGAATCGCATATATATAACCAAAAAGTGCACCGCCCAAATGAGCAATCAATCCACCAGCATTACCAGATGTAGGAATTTGAATAAGATCAGAAAGCACTACAAACACTCCTATCTGCCATAATTTGATGTTAAACATAAAGATTCGCACTTCAGAATTTGGTGTATATGCAGCAATAAAAATCATAATGGCACGAACTGCAGCCGATGCTCCAATTAAATATGCTAATGTGTTATTTAAAACCGGAAATACATTATAAGCCAGTACAAATAATAATCCTCCGCAGATAGCACCTAATAAGTAAATTGTGAGAAATCTTTTTTCGGTAAATAAGTTTAAAACATATTGTCCGAACCAGTATAGCACTAGCATATTCCAGAAAATATGCCAAAAATCAAAATGCAAAAAACTATACGTGAGAATACTCCAGGGTTGTACGATCAACGATCCAGGATCAACAGGTAAAACAAACCACTCCATCAAAGCACCAGAGTTTGTTTTAAAAATCCAGGATCCTAGTGTAGCGAATAAAAATAAAGCTACATTAATAACAATAAGCTTAATGATTACATTAGCTGTTTTAAACTGATATGATAGATTATTTGCTGTCATCGATTAATACCACCGTTTATCATTGAACGAATTCTTTTTCCAATACCACATAGTAATAAATCCAATTACAGCACCACCAATATGTGCCCAATGAGCGACATTAGAAGGACCTAAAATTGCTTGCCCCGTTATTCCTCCATAAAGGTCTAATAAAAAATAACCACCTATCAAATATTTTGCCTTAATAGGAATCGGAATAAAAATTATATATAATGGTAAATTAGGGTATAATACCGCAAATGCTGCTAATATTCCAAAAATAGCACCCGAAGCCCCTACCATTGGCGTTACATAAGCCCCTATCATTCTCTCAGTAACTTCTTGAGGTATATTAGGATATACTTTATATTGACCAGAGGCAACAGTATCTTGTATGAATTTACCAATTTCTGCAGGAGAAAAACCTGCATCCAAATATGCCTGATATCCTGGGGTAAACTGAAAATATGAAAATAGAATTTGAAAACCTACTGCACCAAGCCCTGAAAAAAAGTAAATAAAAAGAAACTTTTTCTGACCGATAGAACTTTCCAAATGGCTTCCAAACATATATAAGGCAAACATATTAAAAAAGATATGCCCTGCATCTGCATGCATAAACATATGGGAAACAATTTGCCATATCTGGAAATTATCATTTTTAGGAAACCAGAGTGCAAATAAATTAAATGCGTTGTTTCCTAAAGTTAACGACCCTACGAAAAAAATGGCATTAATAATTAATAACCCCTTTACTGTATCTGTAATTCTCCCCATTTATGTATTAAAATTTCTTATCGATTTCATCTACTGTTAACGTAATGAAAGTCGGCTTATTATTTGGTGTTATAGTAGGCTCGGTACATGCAAACAGGCTATTTACCATATACTGTTGTTGTTCTGAAGCCAATTCTACTCCTGCTCGCACTGCAATACTTTTTGAAATGGATCTGGCTAGCAAATCTGTCTGAGAAAAACCACTATCTGGCACCTCACTTTCGAGATCATTAATCAACTGTTCTAAAAGTTGAGCTACTTCTTTTTCTGAAGTAACCGATGGTATTCCCATGATTTCAACCTCTCCGGGGGATAACTCTCCAAAAACAAACCCTGTATTTTCGAGCTGTTCTTTTACAGTAGTAAGAAGTTCAATCTCTTTTTTGGTAAAAGAAAGTACCAGTGGAAACAATAATTGTTGACTTACAGCACTTGCCATGGTAATATTACGCAATAACTCTTCGTATAATATTCTTTGATGTGCTCGGTTTTGATTAACAATCACCATCCCACTTTTTATGGTAGTAACAATATATTTTTTTCTAAGTTGATACGTTGTATGATGTCCAACTTTTTTTTCATCGGTCTCAAACAATGATCCTGTAACTTCTGCACTTTCGAATTCTACTGAAGAAAAATCATTTTCAGTAGGCTTGAAGGTTGTCATTTCAGATTCTAACCCTACATACAGATTCTCCCAGTCTCCGGCAGATTCTTTTTTAAACGATGTATGGCTTTTGCCCGAAAACGAGCCACCACCAGATACTTTTTCATCTTTAAACGGATTAAAATTACGATCTACCTCTATTGTAGGTGTTTGAGCAGTCTTACTCTTATACTCATAAGGTGTATCCATCGAAGCATCTCTATTAAAATCTAATACAGGTGCCACATTAAATTGCCCAAGGCTATGTTTTATCGAAGCTCTTAACATGGCATACAACGCATGTTCATCTTCAAATTTAATTTCGGTCTTAGTAGGGTGAATATTAATATCTATTGATTTGGGGTCCACAGTAAGATATACAAAATAGCTTGGATGTGCTTTATCTTTTAGCAAACCTTCAAATGCAGCATTAACGGCATGATTCAAATAAGGACTCTTAATAAACCTATTATTAACAAAGAAAAACTGCTCGCCACGTGTACGCTTAGCATATTCTGGTTTTCCTATAAACCCACTTATAGTAACTAAGTCTGTTTCTTCTTCAACGGGAACAAGTTTTTCATTGGTTTTCCCTCCAAAAATATTTACAATACGTTGGCGACAATTTGTAATAGGTAGATTAAAAACTTCACTACCATTATGGTACATATCAAATTTAATAGAATGATGTGCCATAGTCACCCGATGAAATTCATCGATAATATGGCGTAATTCTACTGCATTTGATTTTAAAAAATTTCGCCTTGCAGGAATATTATAAAATAGATTTTTGACACTTATAGAGGTTCCTTTTGGTGTTACGCATACTTCTTGAGAAATCACTTCACTACCTTCTATATTAATCTCTGTACCTACCTCATCTTCTTCTTGCTTAGTTTTTAACTCTACATGGGCAATCGCAGCAATAGAGGCCAAAGCTTCTCCTCTGAAACCTTTGGTATCTAATTGAAAAATATCTTCTGCTGCTTTTATTTTTGAAGTAGCATGCCTTTCAAAACTCAGTCTGGCATCGGTAACGCTCATTCCTGATCCATTATCAATAACCTGAATAAGAGTTTTACCAGCTTCTTTTATGATTAATTTTATATGCGTAGCCTTAGCATCAATTGCGTTCTCTAATAGCTCTTTCACTACTGAAGCTGGTCGTTGAACCACCTCTCCGGCAGCAATTTGATTAGCTACGTGATCTGGTAATAGTTGAATGATATCAGACATCTATCGTCGTGCAGTAAATATGGATAAATCAAAATCAATTATATACAAAAAGATGAAGATCAGGATTATTGCAATATAAATAACCTTTCTATTAATTTCACGATTACCTCGATTACGACTCGATGTACGGGCTTCTGCCCAGTGTGAACCAAAATCTATATCATTTGTAGCATCCCTGTATTTGGTAATTTTATTCTCAAAATTATAGATATTACCTCCACTTTTACCTTCATAGTATCTAGGGGTGTAATTGAATCTTCGGTTTTTCCTTCTTTTTGGGATACTTAACTTCACAATCTGCTTCTATCTTTTTGATTATCCAAATATACTTAAAAAGCATTGTAATGTAAAGTTTTTAGCATTACAATAACATCAAAATATAAATAGCAAAGATTATACCGCTTAGATTTTAGCTAGAGAATTCTCATTTATAAAAGGTTGCGTCTTTACGCAACTGTGCCATTTTGATAGCTGCAATTGCCGCTTCAGTTCCTTTATTACCATGCTTTCCGCCAGAACGATCAATAGATTGCTGTAGTGTATTATCTGTAAGCACACAAAAGATTACAGGGATATCACTAGCTATATTTAAGTCCTTGATTCCTTGTGTAACACCTTCGCAAACAAAGTCAAAATGCTTGGTTTCTCCTTGTATAACAGATCCTACAGCAATAACAGCATCAAGCATATCAAAAGATTCTTGCATTTTCTTACAGCCGTATATCAATTCGAAACTTCCGGGTACATTCCAGCGTACTATGTTTTCTTTTACTGCTCCACAATCTATAAATGCATCAAATGCACCTTGAAATAGCCCTTGGGTAATTTCTTCATTCCATTCTGAAACAACAATCCCAAACCGAAAGTTTTTCGCATTTGGGATAGTAGTTTTATCGTATTGTGATAAATTTTTATTTTCTGTAGCCATATTGGTTTCGCGTCTTGGGTTTTAGGTTTCAGCAAAAAACTAAAAATTAGAACCACAAAACTATTACTTCATTGCTTGTGCTTTACCTAGATGTACATCTGCTTGATTAGCTTCTACACTCTTAGGAAACTCTTCTTTAATTCTTTCTAAATACGGAATTGCAACTTCTGGTTTATCAAGAGATATTGCAGTAATTGCTGCTTTTAATAAAAACTTCGGAGTAGTAAAGTCATTTACTTTTGCTTTAGCCGCTTTTTCATAATACCCTAATGCTTCTTCTGTTTGATCAAGCTGAGAAAATGCATCCCCAATACCACCTAAAGCTAAAGGACCTAATATATCGTCATCACTCTTAAAACTATCAAGGTAATTGATTGCTTCCTGGTATTTATTCATATTTAGGTAAGAAAATCCAGCATAATAGTTTGATAGGTTAGCAGCGTCGGTACTACCATAATTCTCTATAATTCCTAAAAAACCATACTTCCCTTCTCCTCCGTTAAGAGCTAAAGTATATAACGAATCACTAAGTTTAGAGTTACCATTAACAGCATTATCAAAATACTGTTGTGCAGTAAACATCTCATTAGCTGCTTCTTCCTCTTTTGGTTCCTGGATAAATTTCTGAAATCCAAGATATCCTAATATCACAACGGCTATCATTCCGACAGCACTTAGTATATATTTTTGGTTAGCTGCAACCCATTCTTCAGTTTTAGAAGCCCCTTCATCTAAGGTATTAAATACCTCAGCAGTTGTTGAATTGTCTTCTATTTGCTCAACTTCTTCAGCTTTGTTTTTTGGTTTGTGTCCACGTTTCTTGTAAGTTGCCATAAATTTTCTTTAATGAACGGCAAAAATAAAATATTTATTCACAATTAAAAGCACAACTATTTATTATTTTTCAATAATTTGCGTCGGTTAACTAAGAATTCTATTAAAGTCGGGACTCCTTGATGATCACTATTTTATGATTTTAAATTCTCTTTCTTTACTTAATTATAAAAATTTCGAGTCCATCAATTTTGAATTTGACGATAAGATAAACTGTCTTGTTGGAAATAATGGGGTCGGAAAAACAAATATTCTGGATGCTATTTATCATTTGTCATTTGGTAAAAGCTATTTCAATCCAATTACCAGTCAAAACATTAAGCATAATGCCGATTTTTTTGTCATTGACGGTCTTTACACAAAGGAAGGTCGTGATGAAAAAGTTATTGTAAGTGCAAAAAGAGGGCAGAAAAAAGTAATCAAACGCAACGCAAAAATATATGATACTTTTAGTGAGCATATTGGTTTTTTACCTTTGGTAATTATTTCTCCTGCAGACAGAGATCTAATTACAGAAGGTAGTGATACTCGTCGCAAATTTATAGATGGTGTGATCTCCCAAAGTGATCAATCTTATCTAAAAACATTATTAAAATATTCTAAAATTGTATCACAGCGTAACTCTCTATTAAAGTACTTTACTGCCAATAATACTTTTGATCCTACCACATTAGAGGTATACAACCAGCAAATGCATGAGTACGGTAGTATTATCTATGAAAAAAGAGCAGCATTTTTAGAGGTTTTTATTCCTATTTTCGAAAACAGGTATCAAGCAATTAGCTCTGGAAAAGAAAGTGTTACTCTTTCTTATCAAAGTAAGCTATCCGAAACTAATTTACTAACTCTTTTAGAGCAGAGTCTTTCTAGAGACAGAATGCTACAATATACCAGTGTGGGAGTTCATAAAGATGATTTAGCTTTTGAGATTGAAGGCTATCCTATTAAAAAATTCGGAAGCCAGGGACAACAAAAATCGTTTCTTATTGCTTTAAAACTAGCTCAATTTGATTTTATTAAAAAACAAAGTAAAGTAAACCCTATACTCTTACTTGATGATATTTTTGACAAACTTGATGAAAAACGTGTAGAGCATATCATAAAATTGGTAGATGATCAAAATTTTGGACAATTATTCATTAGTGATACTCATGCAGATCGAACAGAAAGTGTGGTAAAAAAGATATCGCAATCATACAAAATTATTAAGTTGAAAAATAACGAATTAGAGAAATAGAGATCATTAAAAATTTCTTCTGATTAATAAAAAACACTCAAATAAAATATGCGACGAGTTTTACTTTATATAGCACTTCTATATGTCACTTCTTGTACAACCACCAACCCAAAAGAGTATATTCAATACTTGGATGGATATTGGGAAATCAAAAAGGTAGTATTACCTGATGGAAACAAAAAAGAATATGTGTTCAATCAAGATATTGACTTTTTTGAAGTTAAAGACTCAATAGGAATACGCAAAAAAGTACGACCTCAACTGGATGGAAATTTTATAATTACCAATAATCAGGAAATATTCACTATAGCTATTGAAAACGATAGTGTAAGATTATATTATAAAAACTCGTTAGCGGCATGGAAAGAAACCATTATTTCTGCAAAAGAAAACGAGATAGTTTTCAAGAATGAAACAGGAAATGTTTACTTTTATCAACGATATCAAAAGCTAAAATTATAATGGCAAAACGTCATCAAGAACATCAGAGTATGGAAGAGGCTTTAAAAAGCTTTGTTTCTGACAATAATCTACAAAAAGGACTAGACAAGGTTGCTGTACGTGATGTTTGGGAAAAAATAATGGGACCTGCAATAACAAAATATACGCGGAATATTAAACTTGAAAGAGAAACTGTGTATGTTGAACTTACATCATCTGTATTAAGAGAAGAACTTAGTTATGGCAGGCAAAAAATAATAGATAACCTCAATGAAGAACTAGGCAAAGTATTAGTCAAAAAATTAGTTCTGAGGTAACTCCTTTTTTTCATGTAAAATTTCAGTTTTACCATGTGATACTGGTTTTCCATTGATATCAAGATTAACTACTGTTATATTCTCTACCTTAATAATTGTCTTATGCGTTAATTTATTTCTCACTTCACATTTAAGAATCAAAGAGGTATTTCCGAATTTCACAACGCCCATTCCTATTTCAATAATATCACCTTGTACTGCAGAGCTCACAAAATTGATTTCAGACATGAATTTTGTCACTACTCTTCTGTTTTGTAATTGTATAATTGCATACAACGCCGCTTCTTCATCTATCCATTCTAACAACCTACCTCCAAATAAGGTTTCATTAGAATTTAAATCGCCTGGTTTTATAATTTTTCTGGTGTGATACTTCATGATTTCATTTTGTTTACCACAAAATTATCAAAAATATCGTGTTCTATGCTCGATAAAAGAAAAGGATTTTACAGTTAAGATGTATTACTATTTAACGCTTTGTCATTAACAATGTACAGAGTGGTTAGGGAACTATTATCTCGTCACAAAACTGTATGCCATCAGAGCAATTTGGAGTCATTACTTTTGCACACACATTATTTGTGCCTTGATCCAAATCAAACTCTACTACTCCAACGCTTAACAATGAATTTTCAATAAAAACTTCATTCACATACCAGCCTATAGTAACATCATTACTCACTCCTGTAACAGAGGGGTTAAATTTATATGTATTTGTGCCTGTAATTCGTTCATTAGTAAATGTAATATCTGGGCAAATAGGTTCTACCACAATTTCTTTACAAGCAATCGTTCCGCTAAGGCAGTTAGTGGTAATCACTTTTATACAAGTTTCATATGTTCCCGGAGTAAATTGTCTTGTAAATGGGTTTCCATCAACAACCTGATCAGCAATTATCTCCCCATTGATTTTAAAAAATAGTTGATATCCTTCGATAACCTCAATATCCGGAATGAATCTATACTCATTATCTTGTAAAGGTTCGATTTCAAATCGTATTGCAGGACAGCCAACACAATTATTTATGATTTCATAAAACTCATAATATGTCGATATTTGGGTCGGCTTAAGGTCTGGAGTAACTAGTATTGATATTGGAAATTTAAAATTCGGCTGATAAATAGCTCCCTGATCCGTAAGAAAACGACTAAAATTTTCCTCACTATCAATATTAACTTCTTTATTTTCTTTATCACTTAGCGAAATAGGATATTCAAACTTAAAACATTGTCTATATAAATGATCAAAAACATCTCTGAATGTTTTTATCTGACATTCTCTAAGTACATTAATCAAAGAATCTTCATTTTCTACAAGAAGTGGACCATCAGCACCTTTAAACATTACCTGAATAGGAAATTGCAACCCGGTTATATTAAAATTTGCACTTTGTCCAGAAATTACACCAAGTAATCCTTGATAATCATCAACTCGTATGGTCGAATCAGTATTATAACCAAATATTAATGGATATTTAAAAGTAAAACACAACTCTTCTTCATTTATTACCGAATTTCTGGTTTTTATATCATTAAGGATAGATACGATTGTTGTAGTTGATGTAATCTTAGCATCTATACTATCAGGAAAAAAAGAGTCATCATTTACACAAGAATATGCAAACATTACCAATGCTAGTATAAAACCTTTACAATATGTACTTAATTTATTCAATATGAAACTATTCTAGATATATTTATAACGTTTCCAAATTCATTTACCCTACCCCATTTCTCTATTTAACATGGATGAATGTATATAAAATAAAATTAGAATCAAAAGGCTATCTAAATAATTAAGAACAACAAAACAACTCGATAAATTTTAATTTACCTGTATTATTATAAAAAAACATTGGGTCTTAAATCACAATATTCGATATTCATCGTTCTAAAAGTTATAGAGTTTAAAACGATCTAAAATTTCTTCACAAATAGATAAAAATATTAATTAGTCGTTTCAAATAATTACCCTTACAAATTTGAGGTTAATCTTTTGTTAAAAAATTACTATCACTATTCTCCTCTAAATATTCTTAATAACCTTGCTTACTAACAAAAATTAACATGCAATAATGAAATTATTAACAAAAAACATGCTAATACTTCTAACGGTATTAGTGACGCAATTTTCTGTTGCGCAAGAAACCCCTATTACAGGTAAGGTCACAGACGATGGCGGCATGCCATTACCTGGTGTAAATATTATAGTAAAGGGAAGCAACAGTGGAGCTCAAACAGATTTTGACGGAATGTATTCGTTACAAGCTTCTGAAGGAAGTACTCTTCTTTTCAGTTATCTTGGTTTTGCAGATCAGGAGGTTATTGTAGGTGCCCAAAAAACTATTAATGTACAATTAGAAGTTACAGCTTCTCAATTAGAAGAAATAGTAGTTACGGCTCTCGGTATTTCTAGAGATAAGAAATCTTTAGGATATTCTACACAAGAAGTTGATGGAGAAGATTTAACCAAAGTGAAAACTGCAAATTTTGTAAACGCACTTTCTGGAAAAGCTTCTGGTATTCAAATTAGAAAAAATAACAATATAGGTGGGTCTACCAATGTTGTTATTAGAGGTAACGCTTCTTTAACAGGAAGTAACCAGGCTTTATTTGTTATTGATGGAGTTCCTATCAATAATACAAATAGTAATTCTGCTGGTCAGGGGCAAGCTCAAGGAGGGTATTATGATTATGGTAATGCTGCATCAGATATTAATCCTGAGGATATAGAATCTATAAACGTTCTAAAAGGTGCTGCTGCATCTGCTCTTTATGGCTCAAGAGCTGCAAATGGTGTCATTATGATTACTACTAAAAAAGGTGGTAAATCCAAAGGTATGGGAATTACAGTTAATTCTGGAATGACATTTGGAACTATAGATAAAAGTACATTTGCAAAATACCAAACACAATATGGTGCTGGGTATAGCCCTGGTTTTTATCAGGAAGATATTTTAGGAGATGGTACAGCAGATGATGAAACAGTTAAATATGATGATGATGCTTCTTATGGATCTGCTTTTGATCCAAATTTATTAATCTACCAATGGGATTCTTTTGATCCTGCATCACCTAACTACAGAACAGCCACTCCATGGGTAAACGCTGAGAATGGTCCTATTTCATTTTTTGAGACTCCGATAACAATTACAAATTCGTTATCATTAGACAAAGGGTATGATCAGGGTTCTTTTAGATTAAATTACACGATGTTTGATCAAACTGGTTTGATGCCAAACAGTTCTATCAAGAAGCATAACTTTTCTATGAGTGGAAGTTTTAAACTTAGCGATAAATTAACTGCAACTGGATATGCTAATTATATCAAAACAGATGGTTTAGGTCGTAACTCTACAGGATATAATGATAATATTGTATCTAATTTTAAACAATGGTGGCAAACCAATGTTGATATAAGGCAACAAGAAGATATCTATTTTGCAACAAGAAGAAACGTAACTTGGAACCCTGCTTCTGCAGATGCCGGTTCTACGCCAATTTATTGGGATAATCCATATTGGAAACGTTATGAGAATTATCAATCTGATTCAAGAAATCGTTTTTTAGGAAACGTTTCTTTAAATTATGTAATAACTGATTGGTTTAATATTACAGGTAGAGTCGCTACAGATACATATTCTGAATTACAGGAAGAAAGAAGAGCTAACGGTAGTGTTCCTACTCGTTTTGGAGTTAGTAGAGGTAATGTAGATTCTGGATATGGAAGAAGGGATATTCGAAATACAGAAACCAACTATGATTTGATGTTCAATTTTGATAAAAACTTAAGTGATGAATTTAATATTAAAGGAATTTTAGGAACTAATATTAGAAGAAATCACTTTCAATCTATTTATGCATCTACCAGTGGTGGGCTAAGTGTTCCTAGATTATATTCATTACAAAACAGTAAAGGACCACTTCCATTACCTGTAGAAAGAGATGAAAAAATTGGAGTTGATGGTGTGTATGCCAGTGTATCTCTTGGATATAAAAACATGTTGTTTTTAGATGGTACCATAAGAAGAGATCATTCTTCAACTTTACCAAAAGGTAATAGTACTTTCTACTACCCATCTATTGCTGGTAGTTTTGTTTTTTCTAGCCTTTTGGAGACAGATATTATTTCATTTGGTAAATTAAGAGCCAATTATGCAGAAGTAGGTAATAGTGCTCCTTTTGATTTTTTATATGATAGTTATAATGTGAATACTCCTATAGGAAGCGCAAGTACTTCTGTAGGAAACGTAAAAAAGAATCCTAATCTAAAACCTGAAAGAACAACAAGTACTGAGATTGGTTTAGAAATGAAACTTTTACAAAATAGATTTGGATTTGATGTTGCATATTACGTAAACAACTCTATTGATCAAATTTTTGGAGTACCTGTTAGTAGAGGAACTGGTTATACTTCTAAAATTCTTAATGCAGGAGAAATTGAAAATAAAGGTATAGAAGTATCTGTATCTGGAACCCCAATAAAAACAGACGATCTGTCCTGGAAGGTAAATGTAAACTGGTCAAAAAATAAAAACAAAGTAGTCTCTTTAGAAGATGGTATAGAAAATCTTCAATTAGGTGACTTTCAAGGAGGTGTTACAATAAACGCTACTGTGGGTCAGCCATATGGTGTTATTTATGGTACAGATTACACTTATATAAATGGGCAAAGAGTTATAGACCCTTCTAATGGACAACATATAAAAACTACTGCATCCAATAATGTAATAGGAGACACTAACCCAGAATGGTTGATGGGTATTTCTAATAAAGTTAATTATAAAAACCTTTCTTTTAGCTTTTTAATTGATATCCAAAAAGGAGGTAGCATATTTGCTTTGGATCAGTATTATGGTCTGGCAACTGGTTTATATGCAGAAACAGCTTTTATCAATGATTTAGGGAACCCTGTAAGAAATACTTTAGCCGATGGCGGAGGTTTTATCAACCCAGGTGTAAATCCTGATGGATCTACAAATACTACGCGAATCAGAGCAGATCGATTTGGTGCTCAAGGATATCGTAGAGGTTTACCTGATGCTGCTTTTGTATATGATGCTAGTTATGTAAAATTACGTGAAGTCTCTTTAACATATACTTTTCCTAAAAAATTAATTGACTACACTTTCTTAAATGATGTATCTATAAGTATAATTGGATCAAACCTTTGGATTATTGACAAAAACACTCCTCATGAAGATCCTGAAGGAGGTTTAAGTTCTGGTAACCTACAAGGGTACTCTACTGGGTCATTACCAACAACCAGAGATTTTGGTTTTAACTTAAAATTACAATTCTAAAAAAATTAAGATGAAAAAAATATTAATCCTAATTACCGCGGTAATTATAGCCTCTTGTTCGGATAATCTCGAGAGTCTGAACGAAAATATTAAAGATCCATCTTCTGTTCCTGGAGAAACCTTATTTACAGGTGCACAGAAAAATCTGGTTGATCAAATAGTAGATCTAAATGTAAATAATAACAATACTAAACTTTTTGCTCAATATCTACAAGAAACAACCTATACAGATGAAAGCAACTATGATCAAACTAGTAGAACTATTCCTGCTACACATTGGAGTATTCTTTATAAAGATGTCTTAAAAGACCTGGATGAAGCTGCTAAGATTATAGAAGACACAGAATATTCACTTCCTTCGGATATTGAAGTTAAAGCGAATAAGCTTCAGGTAATAGAAATCTTAACTGTCTATACTTATAGCATATTAATAGAAACTTTTGGAAATGTTCCTTATACAGAAGCTCTAGATATTAATAACTTATTACCTGCATATGATGATGGTGAAACTGTATACAAAGCATTGATTGGTAGACTTACGGTTGCTATTGATGCATTAGATACAAGCAAAGGAAGTTTTGGAGCTGCAGATAATATTTATGGTGGTGATGCATCGCTATGGAAAAAGTTTGCTGCTTCTTTAAAACTTAGAATGGGTATCTTATTATCTGATGTAGATAATGCATTTGCAAGAACTACCGTAGAAGCAGCAGTTACAAGTGGTGTATTTACCAGTAGAGCTGATAATGCCAATTTTACGTACTTAGCAGCGTCACCAAACACAAATCCTATTCATGATAATTTAGTTTTGAGTGGAAGGCATGATTTTGTTGCGGCGGTTACGATCGTAGATATGATGAATACATTAAATGATCCCAGAAGACCTCTATATTTCTTAGAAGTACCAGGAACTGGCACTTATGTTGGAGGAGGTATTGGAGCTACATCAAACTATTCTTCACATTCTCACGTGTCTGCTCAGGTAGAAGCGGCAACAACTCCAGGTGTAATTTTTGACTATGCTGAAGTTGAATTTCTATTAGCCGAAGCTGCTGCTAGAACTTTTGCAGTTGGTGGTACAGCAAAAAGTCATTATGATATTGCTGTAGTTGAATCTATAGAAAGCTGGGGAGGATCAAATGCAGATGCAGTAACATATCTTGCTCAAGCAACTGTGGACTATGATACTGCTTTGGCAGCAAGTACTGCAACTACTCCTTGGAAAGAAGTAATTGGTAATCAAAAATGGATAGCCTTATTTAATAGAGGGTTAGAAGGCTGGACTTCAATCAGACTTTTAGATTTCCCAATATTAGCTACTCCAGCTGAACCCGTTTCTGGTTTCCCTAATAGATATACGTATCCTATTATAGAACAAACCTTAAATGGTACGAACTGGCAAGCTGCCTCTGCAACAATAGGTGGTGATCTTGCAGAAACAAAACTTTTTTGGGATTTGAATTAACCAATATTCCATTAAAATATTAATATAGTTTATAGGGGTGAGATAGAAAATCTCATCCCTATTTTTTATACCAATATTATGCTTAGTTTTTTAAATAATATTCCTTCGTTTTATATCCTGAAATCTTCTACCTTTCTATCAAAGAGGTTTCTATTAAACATTTAAACACAAATCTAAAGGAGTGTTTTCTGGATAAAAAAAACATGTAAAAACAAATCATTTATCTCGCATATCCTTCAAGGGTTGTAGGAGAAGGATTGGGAAAATCTCTACAATTTTCCTTCTGTCATTTCGAAATTTTCAATTTCATTCTAGGTAGGACCACCTAGTCATTACAAAAGACACTCTATTTGACGGCTTTTTTCTTTCGATCTTCATCATATTAAATTCTATGATTTAATTTTTCACTAACTATAAATAATATTACATCATAACCTTATAAATAAAGATTCCCCGAAAGCATGGCCTCGCTTCCAGGGAATCAACCTAATTAATCTAACCTAACTAACTTTTATGTTCTTTATAATCTATAAGTGAATAGAAAATCAGTAGTATTACTCAAATTCTACAATCTTACAATATGAGATACCATCTGGACAACTTGGTGTTTCAATCATTAAGCATACTTCATATCTTCCTGGTCCATCAAATTCATAATAAAATGGATTGTTATGAGGGAATTCTGGTGATTTGCCCACATATTTTCCGTTAACGAACCATTCTAGAGTAACATCATCTATTCCTTCAAATGCGCGAGGATAAAAATGATATGCAGCTTTATCTCCATCTCGTTCTGGTTCAAAGAACAGATCTGGGCAATCTCCTACTCTTATCTCTTTACAATATTTCACTCCTTCTGGGCAATCAGGCGTAATCACTTTTAAGCATACTTCATGAGCTCCAGAATCAAATTGATATACAAGAGTTCTATTTCCTACCTGTGGATCATTTTTTGGTGATTCAACATCTTTCCCATCAACATACCACAATATTTGACTTACTTCATCTGTACCTTCTATTTTTGCTTCAAAAGTATAGGTGCCCACAGTTCCTGGTTCTATTTCTTTTGTAAAAGAAACTTCTGGACAAACCAAATCTGATTCTTCAACCTCTATAACTTTACAATAAGAGACTCCTTCTGGGCAATTTGGTGTTTCTGTTTTGATACATACTTCATATCTACCTGGTTCTTTAAAATCCCAAATCAAATAATTATCCTCGTCAGGTGCAGAATCTTCTACCAATCTATCATTAATATACCATCCATAAGATACCTCTTGAATCCCTCTAAAGTCTGCAAAAAACTTATAAGTAGATCGCCCTTGATAATGTTTACTTCTAAAAAACAAATCAGGACAAGGGTTATTTTCGTCTACCTCTACCTCTATATCAGCACAGGCTTCTATTGTTCTCTCCTCGGTTATTATTCTTACACAAATTGTATGTTTACCGGGCTCAAACAAATAATCCAAAATCTGATTAATAATATTTTCTTCGTCTTCTCCTTCTATATCATTTCCATCTACAGACCAAATCGTCTGTGCATCATTGTTAATCCCGCTTGTCTTAGCTTCAAAACTATAAACCGCACTTCCATCTTTGTTATCTATAACAATCTTAACCTCTGGATCATTATTAAAATCTTCTGTTTCACAAGAGGCAAATCCTAATAGAAGCGTAAGCATCAACGTATACCAAATACCAAGTTTTTTCATCGTAAATAATTTTAGGGGTTACTAAATTTTCTTCAGAAGCTTTTTAAACCTCTCTTAAAATGAAACGATTTAAAAAAAAATTACCCTACCCCCCCTACTTTCATTTTTTATTCTTTGATAGCTTGAAAAAAAAATCTAGATTTGAAAATATATTTTTATTCCCCTAAATGTCTGACAACAATAATTCTACATGTAACGAGCAAGTCTTTGACGAGTTTTTCAAAAGTAATTCCAAACTTTTGAGGAATTATATATATTACAAATTTGGAGATCTGGAACAAGCAGAAGATATTGTTCAGGATGCATTTATTAAACTCTGGAGCAATTGCTCTAAAGTGTCGATAGATAAAGCCAAAAGCTACATTTATACTATTGCTACCAATCTTGGAATTAGCGTTACACGACATCAAAAAGTGAGGTTTAAATACAGAGACTATATTACACAACGTAAAACAGATATCAATCACGAATCACCAGAATTTATTGCTCTTGAAAAAGAGTATATGGAAAAATTAAAAAGCGCAATTGCGGATTTACCAGAACGCCAAAGAGAAGTGTTCCTGCTGAGTCGAATAGATAAAAAAACATATAAAGAAATTGCAGAGCTATCGAATGTTTCTGTAAAAGCAATAGAAAAATTGATGCATAAAGCATTATTAACATTAAGAGGAAAAATAGGAAATATTTAAAGTAAACCTATTGACCTAGAAAACTTTTTAATAAAAAGAGGTAGGGTAATTTAAAAATAAAACGTTCACATATTATATGCCGAAGTTATGTTAGACGATAAAAAAGACGATATATTCTTATCCAGATGGATTAGCGGAGAGCTTTCTGAGGAGGAACTTCGTGAGTTTAAGTCTCATCCTGAATATGAGTATTATGTAAAAATAATGGCTGGTGCTGATGCTTTGGACCTAAAAGATTATGATGTAGAAAAAGAGCTATCTACTTTAAAATCTAAATCAGACTATACAGCAAAAGAAAATTCTAATTCGGTTATACGATTATGGCCCTATATTGCAGTTGCAGCTTCGATTGCAATTATTCTGGGAATCTTTTTATTTAGCCCCAATGAATCTTTCAACACTAATTTTGGAGAACAATTATCTGTAATATTACCAGATGGATCAGAAATGATCTTAAATGCTAAATCTATTGCAAGTTTTGACAAAGAGAATTGGAAAGAAAATAGAATGGTAACATTAGAAGGGGAGGCATTTTTTAAAGTAAAAAGAGGAAGTAAATTCACAGTTACTACCAAAAACGGCGAGGTTTCTGTACTAGGAACCCAATTTAATGTGCAGTCTCAAAATACTTTTTTCGAAGTTACTTGTTTTGAAGGTAAAGTTAGTGTTGCCAATAAGGAAAATAAAGAAATTCTAACAGCGGGAAAAGGATATAGAAATCTAGAAAATACTGTTCCAGAAAGTTGGACTTTCGACACTCGGGAACCATCCTGGCTTAGCAATACAAGTTCGTTTAGAAGCATACCTATCAAATATGTATTTAATGAACTTGAAGAACAATATGATTTAAAAATTAAAACAACAGAGATAAATCTCGAAACTATATACACAGGAACTTTCCCTAATAATAATAAGGAAGTTGCTCTTAGAACAGTTTTTAGTACCTTAGGCATGAAGTATAGCCTATCGAAAGATGGCAAGACCGTGGTATTAGAAAAGTAATAGAATGATAAGACTTTTATGTGTATGTCTTTTTTTATGTAGCATATCTGTTTCTTCTCAAGAAGAAGCAAAAGTCATTACTATTAATAATAGACCACTACCAGAAATAATTCCTATAATCGAGGAATTTTATAGCCTTAAGTTTTCTTATATCGATACTTTTATAAAGGATAAAAATATTTCTATAACCCTAAGCCCTCAACTCTCTCTACAAGATTTAATTAAAAAATTACAACAACAAACGAAATTACAATTTAAAATCACTGGAAAAAACTTTGTTACCATTAGTGTTTTAAACAAAAGAGATACTATTTCTGTTTGTGGATATATTCTAGACGAAGAGCAAAAGCCTCTTAAGGATATAGGAGTTTTTTTTAAAGCTAATCGTACTAATGTAACCACAGACAACAAGGGGTATTTTGAAAGTAATCAAGTTCCATACAACTCGGTTATTTTAATTAGTGCACCGGGATTTCGTCAAAGAGTTCTGAATTCTAAATCGTTTTTAACTAATGAGTGCATTAAAATATACCTTACCAATGCACATGAAGAAATCCTGGATGAAGTTTTTATTCAGGAATATTTGGCTAAAGGAATTACCCAAAACAAAGAAGTTATTCATATTGATTTAAATAATGTAGAAATTCTTCCTGGGCGTACAGAGCCAGATATTTTACAAACTATACAACTCACTCCTGGTGTTAACAATCCTTTTGAGACTGCTTCTGGGTTATTTGTAAGAGGAAGTTCTCCTAATCAAAATCTAGTACTATGGAATGGTATAAAAACCTACCATCAGGGACATTTATTTGGTATGCTATCTGCGTTTAACCCATATGTAGCTAAAGAGGTAAATTTTTCTAAAAGTGGAGTCAGTGCCAAGTACGGGGATAGAATTGCAGGAGTTGTAGATATTAAATCCGAAAACCAAATTGCAGAACGTTTTTCTGGTGGAGCCGGATTTAATATGATAAATGCAGATATAGTAGCGCATATTCCTATCATACGAGATAAAATATCACTTCAGGTATCAGGAAGAAGATCATATACCGATGTTTTAGAAACATTTACCTATAAACAACTCTCTGATCGTGTTTTTCAGAATACTAAAATTGCCGAGACCGTTGCCCTTAATAATGAAAATAATGATTTTTTCTATATAGATTATAATGCGAATTTAATTCTACAGCCTTCAGATAGTGACAAAATTGAAATTAATACGATTTATAGTAAAAATGACTTAGATTTTAGAAGAAGTGACGCTATCGAATCCTTTAATGATGACCTCACTACAGAAAATGAAGGATATAATTTTAAGTGGAGCCACACATACAGTAAAACTTTTAATACCAAAGTAAGTGGGTATTACACCAAATATCTTTTAAATTATCAGTTTATTACCCGAAACCTAGGAACAATAACCGAAATCGAAAGTAAAAAAAATACTGTTGGAGATTATGGTGCAGAACTTGGGTTAAATTATAAACTATCAAAATATCAAAACATTTCTGGAGGTTATCAATTATCTAACAATACGATTAGATATGCCTTTGTTACTGCTACCCCTAGTTATGAATTAATTCTGGATGAAGATGATCGTTTTTTAAATACACATGCAGCATATGCAGAATACACATTCGATACTCCAAAAAACTTTTATGTTTCTGCCGGATTACGTTTCAATTTTTATGCAGAGCTTGATAAAACTTTTATAGAGCCTCGAATTTTTGCTCAAAAATATATTACCAAAAATTGGGAAATCAATACCAGCTTAGAATACAGAAGTCAATCAACCAGCCAGATACAAGAATCTGTCGTGAGCGACTTATCTCTTGAAAATCAAGTCTGGACATTAGCAAACAATGAGCAGTTTCCCGTGATTAGTAGCTATCAATTTACATTAGGAAGCAGTTTTAGAAAAAATAAATGGTACCTGGATATCGATGGATATTATAAACAAATCGAAGATATTACCACATTAACCGCAGGATTTATTAATCCTATAGACAATGTTCACCATGTAGGGGAAAGTAGAATTTTTGGCGTCGATCTTTTTATAAAAAAAAGATTTAAAAATTACAAAACCTGGGTTAGTTATTCTTATATCAACACCCATAATACATTTGAAGATATTAATAACAATCAATCTTTTCCTGGTAATTGGAATATTGAACATACAGTAAAATGGTCACAATTTTATAAAATTAATAATTTTCAATTCTCCCTGGGGTGGATTTGGCATACAGGTAAAGCCTATACTAATGTATCTGGAGTAGATGAAAGTGGTGAAATCGTAATCTTAGAATTTGATGAGATTAACAGTAATAATCTTCCAGAATATCATAGATTAGATTTCTCTGCTATTTATGATTTTAAAATAGGATACAATCCCAGTATTAAATACAGAATTGGGCTTTCTGTTCTAAATTTATACAATAAAAAGAATTTACTAAATCGAGAGTTTAGAACAACAAATTCTCTTAATAACCAGTTGATCAATTCTGATATATTATCACTGGGGATTACTCCTAATATTAGCTTTAGAATTTTTTGGTAAATAACTACTCTATTTTTTTAGTTGAGTTTTTCTTATTTATCTATTTTCTTGTACCTTCATTGCCTACAAATCATATAACTAAAATGAAAAAACTCTTTTTTATTAATTGCATGTTTCTATTTTTATCTATAGGATATGCGCAAGAAACACATCCCGATTATAGTATAACAGATGAAATATCTCTTAAATGTAATCCTGTTATTAGTCAAGGAAAAACAGGTACCTGCTGGAGTTTTTCTACCACCTCATATATCGAATCAGAAATTGCTCGTCTAGGACATGGAGTTCATGATTTATCAGAAGTATTTCAAGTTAGAAATACATACACCGATAAAGCCAGAAATTATATATTAAGACAAGGTAAAGCCCAATTTAGTGAAGGAGCACTTGCACATGATGTTATAAAATCTATTCGTAAACACGGGATTATTCCTAATGAAATTTATACAGGTTTTGCTGGAAGTATTGCAGACCGTCACGATCACAGTGAACTCATTAAATTATTAACCAATATGGTTGATAACGCAGTGAAACACAAAATTCTTTCAAAAAACTGGTGGAAAAGTTATGAAGCTATGTTAGACATCTATCTTGGAGAAAGACCAGACACCTTTAATTACAATAATAAAACCTATACTCCTATGGAGTTTGCCAAAGAACTTGGGATAGATGCAAATAACTATATTACACTAACTTCTTTCACTCATCATCCAATGAATAGTGATTTTATTCTCGAAATACCAGATAATTTTTCTAATGGTATATATCATAATATCCCACTTGATGAGTTACAACAGGTAGTTGATCATGCGTTAAAAGAAGGATATACTGTAGCCTGGGATGGAGATGTAAGTGAAGTAGGATTTTCTCAAAAAAGCGGCTTAGCAATTCTTACCCATAAAAAAGAACGCAAGGATGCATTTAAAGAATATATCAAAGAAGAAAAAGTTACTCCCGAATCTCGACAAAAAGAATTCGAAAAGTACAATACAACAGATGATCACTTAATGCATTTAGTGGGCAAAGGCGTGGATAAAAAAGGAAAGACGTATTATAAGATCAAAAATTCATGGGGAATTAAAGGAGCTCAACATGGGTATCTTTATATGTCTGAAGCGTATTTTAGAATGAAAACCGTAGGGATTTTACTTCATAAAGATGGTATTCCTAAAAAAATAAAAGAAAAGGTATAATCAATTTATAAAACACAAAAAAGCTGTCTATATATAGACAGCTTTTTTGTAATAAGAAATATATCTTTTTAGAACTGCTCTCTTCCAGAAAAATGAAAAGCTCCTTCAATAGCAGCATTTTCATCACTATCACTACCGTGAACAGCGTTTTCACTAATAGAAGTAGCATACTTTTTACGAATAGTTCCTTCTGCAGCTTCTTCAGGATTTGTTGCTCCTATTAAGGTTCTGAAATCTTCTACAGCATTTTCCTTTTCTAAAATAGCCGCTACAATTGGACCACTTGTCATATACTCTACTAATTCTCCGTAAAAAGGACGCTCTTTATGAACTGCATAAAATGCTGCAGCATCATCTGTAGTAAGCTGAGTTAATTTCATCGCTACAATTCTAAATCCTGAAGCAGTAATTTGCTCAATAATTCCTCCAATGTATCCTTTTCTTACCGCATCCGGTTTAAGCATTGTAAAAGTTCTGTTTGTTGCCATTGTATGTTTTTGTTATCTAATACCTCTTATAATCAGAAGTATTTCAAATTATTACTTAGGTATATAAAACCCGATTTTTAAAATTTTTGTGCAAAAATATATATAAAAGCATCAAAAACAAGAATTATTATATGAAATGAGTATTATTAAGAATCAATTATTTACATCCGAATAGATTTATTCTTCTTTTTATAGTTAAAGAAAAGCACGTTCAATAACTAGATCTCCAAATCTATTTTTTAGGGTATTGTCGTTTATACTCTTGTAATACAATATTATTTTTACCTCGAATCTGCATAGTTACGGTATAAGAATCAAGATCAAATTTTAGCACTCCAAAACTTGGAGTCGAGATTACCCGGCCGATTCTGTACTTATTAGATTCTCCTTTATATTCGGCATATGAATGTGTTAAACCACTAGATGTAAAATCAATTAATGGATACTTAAGTCCCTTTACCTTATTCATAGAAAACTCAGAAATATGGCGATCTCCACTAAGTATTATAGCATTTCTTACTCCATTATTTATTAGCATATCATTTAATCGTTTTACTTCGTGAGGAAAATTCCCCCAAGTTTCAAAACCATGTTCTGATGACAAAAATTGAATACTACTCACAATAAGAACAAAATCAGAATAATTGGATGCCAGCTCTTTTTCAAACCATTTCCATTGCGCTTCTCCTAATACAGTACCTTCATTATTTTCATATGGTTCATACCGTCTTCCTTCTTCTGTACTCTTTCTTAAAGCAGATCT
The DNA here is from genome assembly GCF_900299525.1 of Aquimarina sp. Aq78. Lineage (GTDB taxonomy): Bacteria > Bacteroidota > Bacteroidia > Flavobacteriales > Flavobacteriaceae > Aquimarina. Next base: position 545,833 of record NZ_OMKA01000003.1, read on the forward strand.
AAAATATCGAGTATCCAAAACGATCACTTTTATGCTTCCTTTTTCAATTTCAAAAACTCTTGATGTATAAATCCCATCCTGAACTCTTAGAGGATCATCCTTTCCTACTTCTAAAAAATCTAGAAATAACTGCTGGCTTTCTTCTTTTTTATTCCACTCTACTCCTGCATCATTTTTACCATAATCATGATCATCCCAGGTAGCCATTACAGGAACTACTTTCTTTAATTTTTGATAATCGGGATTACTATTTTGTATCGTATAATCACTTTCTATTTTGGACATATCATCAGAATCTGCATAGATATTATCTCCTCCCCAAATAAATAGATTAGGAGTATTTTTTAAGATTTCATTCCAAAAAGGCTGAGGGCTGTTCTGCTTATTGCAACTTCCGAATCCTATAACAAAATCTGAAGATGATGCAGTTTTATCTTGTGAAAAAGTGAATTGAATTACACAAAAAAACATAACTAGAAAACTATCAATATATCTCATGACTCTTAAATTTAATGACTCAACAAAATTAATTGTTCTAATATTACTAAAATATTATTTATTGTATCTTCGCTGACCTATGAATACTAATGAAACAAACAAGGTAAGAAGACTTCTTTCTTCTTCAAAAAATATTGTAATTGTAACTCATAAAAATCCTGATGGTGATGCTATAGGTTCTAGTTTGGCTTTATATCACTATCTCATTTCTTTTGGACATGATGTTACGGTTATTACACCAAATGACTATCCCCTTTTTTTAAAATGGATGCCTGGTGAAGATACTATTCTTAAGTATGATAGTGATATAAAAACTGCCTTATCCAAAATTGAAAAAGCGGATCTTATTTTCACTTTAGATTTTAATCACTTTTCTAGAAGTGGTGATATGGAGAATGTTTTGGCAAAAGCGAAAGCTACCTTTATTATGATTGATCATCACCAACAACCCGATGATTACGCAGAAGTAACTTATAGTGATCCTGGTATGAGCTCTACCTGCCAGATGATATATCATTTCATAGAAAAACTGAATGATTTGGATAAAATCACTCCAGAGGCCGCAACCTGCATTTATGTTGGAATAATGACAGATACTGGATCTTTTAGATATAGATCTACAACAAGCACTACTCATAAAGTAATAGCAGATCTAATCGATCGAGGAGCCGATAATACTAGAATCCATGAAAGTATTTATGATACTAATACACTATCCAAAATTCAATTAAAAGGTATTGCCTTAAATAATCTAAAAGTACTACCAGAATACAAAACAGCATACATTACTTTATCTCAAAAAGAATTGGATCAACATGGTTTCAAAAAAGGAGATACTGAAGGTTTTGTTAATTTTGGGCTTTCTATAAAAGGAATCAAATTTGCTGCTATTTTTATTGAAAACAAAGGAGAAGAAATTATCAAAATCTCTTTACGCTCTAAGGGTGATTTTTCGGTAAACGAATTCTCAAGAAATCATTTTGAAGGGGGAGGTCATAATAATGCAGCTGGTGGGAGAAGTAATCTATCATTATCTAATACCGTTGAAAAATTTATTAGTATCTTACCAACTTATAAAAAAGTCCTGAATCAATGAGATTAGCCCTTCACACGCTCTGTCTTCTTTTTTTATTTTCTTCTTGTAAAACACCTGAAGCCCGAAGACCAATAAGTATTAAATCTGGTTCTTTTATTAGTGAATCTATTAATCGCAATAAAGAACTTGCAGCAAGAGAAGAGGCTAGAATTCAAAAAATTATTAATGAAGACTCTACCAATAATTATATAACCTCAGAAACAGGATTCTGGTATTTCTACACTAAAAAAGATACCATATCTACCACCACACCACAATTTGGAGATATCGTTACTTTCGATTATAATGTAAAAGATTTAGGCGGCACTGTAATTTATTCGCAACAAGAATTAAATACAATTACATACCGTATTGATAAAGAAGAACTTTTTTTAGGTCTTAGAGAAGGATTAAAGCTTATGAAACAAGGTGAAATGGTAACATTTCTGTTTCCTTCTTATCAAGCATATGGATATTATGGTGATGATAATAAGATTGGCACAAATATTCCGTTAATAGCAGAAGTAACACTTAACACAATTACAAAAGAATCAACAACAGAAAATTAATTACCAACAAAAATGAAAAAATTAAATTTATTATTCTTAGCTATTATTGCATTAGCATTCAACAGTTGTAATGAAAAATATCCAGATTTACAAGAAGGTGTCTATGCTGAAATCGTTACAAACAAAGGTACTGCTGTAGCAAAATTACATTATGACCTTACACCTATGACAGTCGCCAACTTTGTTTCTCTGGCAGAAGGTACCAATACTATGGTTGACAGTACTTATAAAGGAAAAAAATATTATAACGGAATTATATTTCACAGAGTAATCAAAGATTTTATGATCCAAACTGGAGATCCTCTTGGAACTGGAACAGGAGATCCAGGATATAAATTTCCGGATGAGATTGTGGATTCACTTTCTCATAAATCAAAAGGAATCTTATCAATGGCTAATTCTGGCCCAAATACCAACGGTAGTCAGTTTTTTATTACGCTAAAAGAAACTCCTTGGTTAAATGGAAAACATACTGTTTTTGGAGAAATCGTTTTAGGACAAGACATTATTGATAGTATTGGTGTTACAAAAACGGTTCCTGGAGACAAACCAGAAGCAGAGATAAAAATGATGGAAGTTAATATCATTCGTAAAGGTTCCGATGCTAAAGCTTTTAATACGGAAACTGCGTTTACAGACAAGATAAAAGCTGTTGAAGAAGAAAAGGCTGAAAAAGAACGATTAGCAAAAGAGCGTAATGAAGCTATTGCTGCAAAGTTTAATGAACAGAAAGGTACAGCAACAAAATTAGAAAGTGGTCTTGAAATTATACATACAAATCAGGGAGATGGACCACAACCCAAACCGGGAGAAACTGTAGGTATAAATTATGCAGGGTATTTCACAGATGGAAGAGTCTTTGATACTAATATTGCCGAAAAAGCAAAAGAACTAGGAGTTTTTAATCAGCGTAGAGCTGATGACCCAAGAGGATATGCCCCTGCACAAATGCCATATTCTGCTGAAGCAAAAATGATTGCTGGTTTTAAAGAAGGTATATTACAATTAAAAAATGTAGGTTCTAAAGCTATAATTTTTATTCCTTCTCATCTTGCTTATGGAGAAAGAGGTAATCGAGGAATTCCACCAAATACCGATCTAATTTTCGAGATAGAATTGGCTAGTATACCAGGCCAGGCAGAAGAAAAAAAATAATTTCTATTGTATTATCACAATAGTCAAAAAATAAAAACATCCCGATTAATTCGGGATGTTTTCTGTTTTGTATAATATCCTCCCACAATTCTCATCCTGTAGAGGTTAAAAGATTTTCACAACCGTTTTGCTTGTATTTCTTCTCCATTCTCAATAAGAGTCAAACTTTCTACTTTACCATCATCATTTTTATTGAACCGAATATTAGTATTCATTTTTTCTAGAAAGAACTCTTCATTCGATACTGCAAACATTGGCATAGAACTCCGACCAGTGGGTTGAACAATTAATTTATCGTTTTCATAAGTTACAGTTAGTACAAACCCTGGTTTAAGTTCATATTTTCCTACATAACTTTTTAGGATAGAATTATCAACAACAGCTTCTTTTTTTGTTTTTACTTCAACCTTAATACCAAGCTCTGCTAATGATTTAATTGATGCAGTAAGTGAAGGATCAAGTTCATATGCTTTTTGATATGCTTTAATTGCTTTTTCTTTATCTCCTTTTTTCTTATATCCATCACCCAGAGAATCCCAAAGATTACCATTATCTGGAAATAACTGAACATTGAACCTAAATAACTCTATTGCCCAATCAGGATTTTCCTCTTGCCTTAACATCATATATCCTATATCATTAAGAGTATCTCCATTTCTCAAATCAGAGCTATATTCTTTTTTGATCATTGCAGTTAACACATTTGACTGATTTATTTTATTTTTCTTTATAAAATCAAATACAAAAAAGTTAATATTTTTTTTAATTGGTTTTGGTTGATAATCTGTATTAAAAATCATTTTTTCTATAGGCCATGCAAGTTCTACTTCTCTACTGGTCGCATTTGTAAAAAATATAATTATCACATCTTCTTTGGGAAGCCATATAAAATCATGGAAAAATATACGATTTCCTCCGTTATGACTTATAATTTTTGTGTTTCTATCTGAATTAAAAATTGCCCATCCATAAGCATAATGACTAGATCTGCTTTCCTGCTCTGGAGTATATGGTGTAGTCAATATTTTTGTTAGTGGTTTTGATAAGATCTTATTAGATTTTAGGGCCAAATACCATTTATACATATCTTCGGGTGTAGAATGAATTCCTCCATTTCCTTTTAGAGTCCATGATACTTTATCTCCCGCTTTATGAAATCGTTCAATCATCGTTCCTACAGGTACAACATTATTCATATAACCACTTGCAATCATCTTTTTATCCCAGTCAGGGATAAAATATCCTGTTTGTTTCATACCTGCAGGCTTGAACAAATATTCATTTAAAAAACTCTCATACTCCTGTCCAGAAATCAATTCGATAATTCGTGCTAGTATACTATAGCCTGCATTAGAATATCTGTATTTTAATCCCGGTTTCTGAATTAATTCTGTTTCAAACAAAGTCTTAAAAAATTGCGTTCTGGGTATATAATCAAAATCTCCCTCACCGATTACATCAATTAGTCCTGATGTATGGGTTAATAACTGATGAATCGTAATGTTTTTTTTATCATTTGGCAGATCAATGAAAAACATGCTCAGAGGATCGGTTACCTTTATTTTATTAAACTCGACCAGTTTTAATATAGCAGTAGCTGTAAATTGTTTCGTTGTAGATCCTATTGTAGCAACTGTATTCGGTGAATACAAAATATCATCTTCTCTATTTGCTAAACCATACCCTTTATTAAGAATAATTCTTCCTTGTTTAGCTACCAAAACACTTCCTGAAAATCCATTTGAGACACTTCTATTTAAGTAATTATCTATTTTTCTAATGATATATTCATCTTTTTGTGCACATGAAGTAGTCCATCCTGATAATATAATGAGACTAATTAAGGTTAAAAATGCTCTTTTCATGATTATTTTATTTTTTTTCTGTAGTTAATATTAAGACGTATTTTTCCGGGCTCTTCTGGAGAGCCATGTATAAAATTGCCGTGTTTTTGATTTTAATTTCTAAGAAGTATTACTTACCAAGCCGTTTCAAATACCAGAAATAGAGTAAAAAGCTTACCGAAATACAGATAGCCATTATAGCAAAAGAATGTATCCCTAAAGGCAGTGTATAGTTGACAATAAATAATCCAATCCCTACACTCATCAAAATGGCAAACCATTTAATATTGATATGATGATCATCTGATTTTCTTTGTAGAATAGAAGAGACAATACTTTCAGATATTCCTTTATCCAGGATTTTATTTTTCAGCTTATGCTCCAATATTTTTCTTATAATTAACAACACAAAGAGCATTACCAAAACAATGATAAAAATAAAAACACCCATTTTTATAAAATCTGAATCTATATATTGTGCTGGAGTAATAAATATTGAGTTCATAGCCTATATCTTTTTTATGTTTATATGGGATTAGACAACTAGTCCCACTAAATGTTGCAATCCTTTTATTAATACTTCAACATATTTATTTTTTTATAGTATGATCTATACATATCCAGGCCAAGAAACAACGAAATCAGGATCGCTATACTAAGGATAAAATAGTTTGAGATCGTAATATTGGTACTAAATACATTACTGAATACGTCTCTAAAAATATAAATGGTAAAAAAAGCAGCTCCCAGACTCATTATAATTATAAGACAGAGCATATAATTATAGATTGGCTCTTTTTTAGAGAAAGCTAACCGATCTAAGACCAATTCTGTTAAATTAAATTCTAGCTCAGGTTCTGGTTGAGATTTAAGTTCTCTAGATAATAGCAAATAACTTTCTGAAACCTTTTTACATACTTCGCATGAATTAATATGTTCAATATTATCACTACTACAATTTGATTTGTCAAAAGTATATTTCTGAATATCTTTATCATACAGATGTTGCATCTTCATAGTTCTTCTTTTTTATAGTTAAGTAATAGGTTCTCTTTTAGTTTTTTTCTAGCTCTATACAAATAATTCTTTACCGTTCCTTTTGGTAAATCAGTAATTTCTGTAATTTCTGCATAACTTAATTCTTCATTATGATAAAGTGTAATCAGGGTTTTGTATAAAGGAGATAGTTTCTCTATTGCTAAGGTGAGTATTTGGGAACGTTCTTTCTTAAAAACGTATGATTCTGTCTGATTATCAGAGTAACAAAATGTATTAACACTTATTTTTTCCCAAAGTTCTTTTTCCTCGTTTTTATCTATATCCAGAATTGGTATTTTTTTCTTTTTCAGATAGTTTAGGCAAGTGTTATATGTTATGGTTGCGATCCAGGTAGATAACTTAGCGTTAAATTTAAAACTTTCTAACTTATCATAAACTTTCAAATATACTTCTTGTGCCAGGTCCTTTCTGTCTTCTGGGTTTTTGACCATCTTATAAATGATCTGGATAACTAAACCTTTAGTGTTGGAAATAATGGTTTCAAATGCTATAGAATCACCATCTAATACCCTCTTAATCAAAACTCTATCTATTGCTCTTTTTTGTTCCATATAGCCCAATATCAAGATTAGACAGTCTATGTAAAAAAAGGTTGCACATTATCATGTGTTTTTTGTTGCACTTCAAATATTATAAAAAATCACAGCTCGTATTGTTCATTACTGATTTACCAAAATGTGCCTTTATATCTATATCGGTCATGGGTTGTAAAACTCCATATACTATCTCTTTATAAATTTTATTTGTTAAGGAATTGGGTGATAAAAATTTTGACCCCATTATATACCTTACCTTATTAATAATTTCTTCAGAAAAATGTGTCGAAAAATACTTTGCTACTACAGAGGCCTCAAATATTTTGTCTAATGATGCCTTATTTCCTTTTTCAAAATTTGCTAGTTTAGTTCCTGCGTTCTCACATAGCATATATCCCGTTTTGTATTTTATCATTAACTCCCCAAGACTATCAAGGAAGTTATCTGACTCAGATAATTTTTTATCATTTTTAATCTTTTTTTGACTAAACGCTTTTAAATGCGAAATCACACAGAACGCTGCTCCCAAATAAGAACCAGGCACCAGTGCCTGGAACCATGATCTTTGATAAATCAAAAGTTCACATCTTTCTTCATTTGTAGTATCCAATTTAATAACATTGGTACTACTCACTACTAAATTTTTGAACGTAACTGATTTTGTAAACGATCCTTTCATTGTATCTCCAAATACAGCTTCTTCAAATTCAATTTTATCATCATTTGCAGGTAGAAAAAATACTGCCTTAGTTCCATTAGTTAATGTTGCTGTGAATACTAAATAATCGGCTACACCAGATAATGACATATATGGGGATCGACCATTTATTATATAAACGTTTCTTTTTTTTTGCGCCACTATACCTTTGTTACCAGAAGTCTCTTTAAAAGTTCGTACCGATCCGGTATTGGCAATCAATATTTGGTCTTTTTCTATCTTTTTTAGTAAAACTTCTCTTTTCCAATATTGTATACTTTTCTTCGAAAAAGGGAAAGAAGATAATGATGCCAGAATATAATAATGCATAGATAAAGCAACAGACACGGGAATTGATATTTCACCAATCCTGTGCAAAATTCTGAAGCATTCTTGATAAACTATTTCTGTATTTTTCTCATGACAAGGAATAAAGGGTAGTCTTGTTGTTTTTATAAACACATAGAATTCTTTATAGTTTTTGGTCTTCTCAACTTCATAGAGTTTATCGCACACTTTTTCAAGTTCGGTTTTTCTAATAACTTCTTGATTATCTATTATCATGTTCTTCATTTCTAAATATTGATTAGTGATTATAAGCAAACTTTACAGACGCGGAAGCCACATGCTCATGGTTGCAGCAAAAATCCCAATACCGGTTATGATGGTCAGAAAAAAAAGAAGGGTCGTCATAGCAAACTTACCTGTAGTACCACTTCGATCTTGTGCTCGAAGATAGAGTTCTAGAATGGCTAGTGGCACTAGAAATTGACCAAACCCTAGGAATACGAGAAACGGCCCCTGAAACGTCTCTGGATCAAAACCAACTGGGCCACCATTAATAAAAAGCCAAAACATTAATCCGATACGAAAAAACCAGACACCATTAGATACCAAAAACAACCTAAGTGCCCATCGTCTGTGGGTATTAAAATCACGAGCAACGGCTGTGCGCCAAGACATAATAGCAAAAAACATAATCAAAAAAGCATTAATACTAACACTTACCTGACCAACAAGTCCGCCTATATTACCGCGAATCCAAATCATGTAAAGCCCATCAACACTAATCAATAATGCAGTGAAGATATAAATACGGCCATTCCATCGATGAAAAGCACGAGCATGGATACGAATCTGAGGAATAAATTGAAGTGGCCCACCTACTATAATAATGATCGCTAATACAATATGCAAGGCAACGGCTAAATTCCCCATGGTTTCACCAGGAATATATCCATGAGGAAGAACTTCATTCCATTTCTCAAAATCTCCATGTACTGCAGAACTACCATAAAAGAAAGTTACATAATATGCAAAGATCCATTGACCAATAACGGCTACAAGGAACCAAAACGTCACTGCAGTTCCCAGAGCTCTATCTGCTTTTACCGTTTTAGGTCGTGCTATACTGGCACTACTATTTTCTGATTTCATTTTATTCGTTTTTTGATTGATGATGATATGATTAACACTTGTTTTTTTAATATTTAATATGAAAGACTTTCTTTGATTATAGAATAGCAGTCATTTGTTCTTTAATAATAAGTTCGTACTGTTAGAAATAATTGATTAAGACTATTGGAAGGAATTAAATCATTCTTATACTGCGGTCAAAAATTGCCAATAAGATTATTAACCGTGTTTGTAGGATCGGTTTCTTAATCTATTCCCTTTTCATTAAAGTTAGCTTGTTCTTACCTTTTTTGATACAAGGTATAAGATACCGCCTCTCACAAGTTTGTAGGTAATTACAAATACAATAGTCAATAAAACTCCTATTCCTATTGGTAGAATTCCTCCGAAAGTGTATGTCATTCCAATGATAAAACCAAGTAGGTACTCAGACCTGTATAATGGAATGAAAAATGATATTAGAAATAATCCAATCATCATATACTTTGGAAAATCCATATCAAGCGTAAAAAAGAGAGAAATCAACATTCCAAATAAAAGAGCTCCAATAAATCTATAAAGGATATTAGTCATGTTTTGGTGCACTCTCAACTTTTCGTTATTAACTATTCTTCGATGAATGCGATATAACAGATACCAGATTAGTATAGGTAGAGCAATGATACTCCACCAATTTGATATACCTGGTAAGTCCGCACGATGAAGAATATGATGGGTTGGCACTCCCCCATGATAATAGTCCCAAATTAGATGTGTTCCTACCAATAGAGTTATTATTCCAGTAAAATAGATTCGAATTTCTAACTTCTTTTTTTCATTTGATTTCATAACTATTCGTTTTCTGATTGATGATGATTGATGATAAGTCTCAAGCTTCTAACTTCTATCAAAAAGAAGTTAGAAACAGACAAAAAAAGTGTGATATAGGCTATCTAAATTTAAAAAGCTCCTTTATATAGTTTTTAAACACATATCCCCAAGGGATAACGATAAGGTCAATAGGAATTGCCATAAGAAATGGTTTGAGAAATTCTTCTGAGGTCGAATCTAGTTGACCAGAAGACCATAAAGGATATGCAATACCTATGGCCCATACCGACTTATAAAATAATTGCAGTAATAGTAAAGGCAGCATTTTTAAAGGATATCGTATTCCTAAGCCCATCAAAGTAGCATACGCAGCCCAAAAACTATAGGTAACTCCATCATAAGGACCCCAAACTTCGCTAGGGTTAATAATTTCTGTCCATGTACTATGCCCCAAAGTAAAAAAGGTAAGGAGATAAATAGCTCTCATAGCATACATATAGAACTTTGGTACTTTTTTAATTTTCACAGACTCGTTTTCCAACGTGTTTGTGACAGCGTCTTTTGATTTCATAATTGTTCGTTTTTTGATTGATGATGATGATTTCTTAAAACTTAAAATATTCAGGTTTTAAAAATTTTATCTAGATATATGTATTTTAGCTGTTAGATACATACGTTGATTTGTCTTTTTTTGTGCCCATGATTAGTAGCCACAGACAAGAACCTATTTCTCCTATACTGGCAGGAAGCATAACAAAGGAGGGGATTTTGTAATTAGGAAAAAGTAATTCTCCACATACCGCTATCAAGTAACTAAAACAGCCGATCATCAACAAAATACCTAACGTTTTAGGAAGAAAACCTGATTTAAAAACCAGATACCCAAAAGGAAAGAGCCAAAGTCCCCAAAATACCTCAACAATAAGAATTCCATTATGATAAGACTCCAAAAGCAGCATTACCTGTGCTTGTAACTGTTCTGTAGTATACACTTTAAGATATTCTGCATTACCAATTAATGAAAGAATATCAACTTTGTTTTGTATATTCAAATAAGAAATAGGAACACTAATGATAGCAAATACTACCATTAATATTGCAGAATTTTTATGAACTGGTTTAAGCAATTTGTATAAAACTATCGGTAACATTATATAACATACATAGCTAATCAATCCACTTAAAATCCCCATTCGAAATAACAGTTCTGATGTAGCTATATTGTTAAATGTAATCGAGGCATCATCCCATACTATAAGTTTTGAGGGTACATACACTAGATTAAAGATTCCACTTAATACAACACTTAAATAAACTAGTCCTGCTATTCTTGCAGTCCTATTTTGTGCATGATAATCTTCGTTTTTTATTAAACTCATAATGTTTGTTTTTTGATTGATGATAATTGCCTTTTGAAAATATTGAGAACAAAATTCCTGTAGTAAAAAGTAATATCTATACTTAATACTGCTTATTTATATAGTTAGGTTATAGAATGAAATGTGTATTCTACATCTACATAACTACTTTGATTTATTATGTATGTTGTTTCTAAGCTTCTTGCTTAGGCCATTTCAAGGCATAGCGAATGATTAATAAACTCAGAGCGATTTCTATTACCCCCAAAAACATATAGTATATTGTCCAGGGTGTAGGGTTTATCATCGTAAGAACCATTATAATAGTGTAAAGGCTACCAACAATGATATTTAACCAGCGATTTATGTTTGGTTTTAGTAATAGAGACAATGAAATCATCATTGCAGGAATAGCCATACTTATTGCAAAAGCTAGAATTATAGTAGGAGTTGTCTCACCAATAGGGGTGACTTTAGCTATCATGTCTTCTATTGCTCCTGGAACGAATAAAGAGAAAAAATCTCCATAAATATAACACACAACAAGTGAGGTCCACAAGGCAGAAAGTTTTAGTTTTATATTGATTTTGTAATCTTCTAATATTCTGTTTTTTTTGATTAAATCCATAATGTTCGTTTTTTGATTAATGATAATAATTTAATTTTCTTCTCTATTGATTAGTTAGAGAAATCAATTTCATTTGTATTTCCTTTTAATTTCACATTAGATCCAGGAGTAGCAGAGCATTTAACCGACTCATATAACAGTTCGAGATTTCCATTACTATCATCTGTAAATTCCAGTATTAAATCTTTTCCGGAAACTGCTCCTTTTGTTTCGAAATATGATTCTGAGCTCACTTGTAGTGAATCCAATTGATGATTAGAAACAAATATTCTCACTGTATCTCCTTTTTCCTCTCTCTTTGTTTTTTCTATGATTAATTTTTTATCCTTCACTTCGGTTTTAATATGGGTCATTAAATTTTCTGAGGCTTCTACTTTTACTTCAGTTATGCTATCTTGTTTAAAAAAAACTTCAATACCATGACTAACTGATATCTTGCTAAACGCAGAAACAATTCTTGTTTCAGATATCATATTCTCGGTATATTGAATTGCATTCTCTAGAAGTTCTCCTTTCCTCACATTATCATGTATAGAAAACTGGAAAGCCAGAAAAAAAAGAATAACAGCTCCTAATGCGACTATTACAATCCAGTTACTTGTCTTCATGATCTATATTATTTAGATATTGATTAAATGAGTCTTTTACTTCTTCAAATTTTATATCAAGCAGTCCCATTTTTTTAAATATATCAGGAAGAAGTTCTTCCATAAATTCTTTTCTTTTAATATCGAGAACCTTGTTGTATCCATTTTCTGAAACAAAATACCCTATCCCTCTTTTGTTATAGATTACCTCTTGTTCCTGCAAATAGGTAAAAGCTCTTATTGCGGTATTAGGATTTACCTCTACCATAACAGCAATCTCTCTCACAGAAGGTATTCTTTCATCCTCCTGCCATCTTTTTACAAGTATATTCTCATAGAAAAAATCTACGATTTGTAAATAAATAGGTTTGCTGTCATCAAAATCCATCCTTATACTTCCTTTTCAACTATCTTAAAATAACTTGCTAATAGCATTAGCGGCACAAAAATGCCCATAAAAAACCCTTTTCCCATTCCAGAAAAATCTTGTCCAGTTTTATCAAATGCTTCTGAGGCTAGTCCTTCTCCCGAAAATACATCATACCCGTAATTGAGCATCCCGAAAAGCATCATATTGAGTACTATCAACCCAAAAACAAGTAATACAACTACAAGTAATGTTTTTCCCACTCTATTTTTATTAAATGCAATAGCACCATAAAGAAATACGGGTTGTATAACAAAATAAACCTTAACCAGCTGCCAGTAGCTTTCTGAAAATATAGGCAACAGGTGAAAATTGGTTTCAGAAAACATACTGCCCAATATAATTGTTATTTGCCCAACCAAAAAACCAAGGATTGAAAACACAAGAGTATATACCACAAAAGTACTAAGCCAGGCTGCAGCTATTCTTTCATAAGATGAAACGGGTAATGAAAAATATAGATGGTTTGATTTTTGGTTATGCGCTTCTTTAAAAGTTGAAAAAATAAATAGTACTCCTAACGCTATATAAAACTTACCGAATATGCTCATAAATTCGCCACTCGAAATCTGATGGTCCCCTCGTAAACTAAACAAAAAGACAATAAAAAAAATAGCACTGGCAACAGATAAAGTAGTAAGTATTGCTCCCTTAAGAAGTATGATATCTCTATATATAAAACTGCCTATTCTCTTAATGTTAAATTGTTCCATCATGAAATGTATTTAAGGCATTATTAATTCTATTAGATTCACTTAAAACGGCATTAAATAATAATTCTAGATCCACTTCTGTCTCATCTCTATCTTCTCTAAAAAGCATAGCTTTTCCTCCAAAAGATGTTTCAGAATAAATAATAGACTCTTTTGTATCTCTCCTAGGTTTTCCAAACCATAAATGTTCAGAAACATTAGACAATGGCTGATCAAATGCTACTTTGGATTGATCCAATATCACTACATGATTTATCAAGCTATGTAAATCCCGAACCTGGTGAGTAGAAATAATAATACATTTCCCCTCATCAACCGCCAGAGCCATAATCTTCCTAAATTGACTTTTTGATGGAATATCCAACCCATTAGTTGGCTCATCCATAAGCAGGAGCTTTGTATTTGTTGCAATTCCAAATGCAATAAGTACTTTCTTCTTATTACCAAAAGAAAGAGTTGATATGTTTTCATCGGTCGAGAGCTTAAACTCTTCTATTAGTTTATAAAATTGATCTCGAGAGAACCTTGGATAAAAAGGAGAATTTACTTGTTCATAAGTAGAAATCTTAAGTCCTGGTAACTCAAAATCTTCTGGTACCATAAAAATATCCTGAAGACATTTTACATTTCTTCCTGAAATATTTTCACCCAAAACCCGATAATAACCTGCTTTTGGAAATAACAATCCGGTCATTATCTTCATTAATGTACTCTTTCCTTCACCATTCTTACCAAAAAGTCCATAAATGTTTCCCGGGATAAAATCTAAAGTGATATTATCCAGGATTATTTTGCTTTTTGGGTAATAGAACCGTAAGTCTTTAATTTGAATCATGGCTAGTGTATTAGTTATCTAGTACACTGCAAATATATCTAAGAGAAATCAATAAACCAAAGATTTTTTATTTTATTGATTATCTGCTAGTTAACCTATTAAAACCAAAACAATGCTTAGACCAGGTATAGTAAAGGTTTTCGGAATATTACATTTTTAGAATTATACTATCGAAAATTGACGGCCTTTTAATTTAATATTCCAATTTTTATAGAATTTTTAAAGTGAGAAAAGATCATTATGCTGTCTTATGGGCTTTCTTTTTTTCTATAAACAACAATTCTTTTTCCATTTTTTTAAATATTTTTTTCATAAAATATCGATGAAATGGTTTCACAAAAAAGAAATACATTTTTCCTAGGGTATTATGTATTTTCACTACGGTTGCTAGTTCTATTATCGTGTCTTCCCCCTCTTTATAACTAATAAAAGATAGTTTAAAATCTAAATGTTTGTCTGTCTGTCCTGTTAACAGTTCTATATCATTCTTATCCAGTACATCGAATATTGCAATACTATCCCCAATATTACCTTCAAATTCGTTCAAATATGCTTCTCTTTCTGTATGAGTTAGTTTAGTTGCTGTTTTTAGTCCCATTTTTTTGGCTATTTTCTCTCTAGAGAGTAATAGTTTCGTAAAAAACGGTGAGAAGGATTTAAAGAATGCTACCATACAATCTTTTGGTTTAGGCACTTCATTTAATACTGTGGTTCTCAATTGAAAAACATCACAATAACTTACTTCCTTACTTTGTTTAGCAATCAGGTATTCTTTATTTAGTTCTATCTCTATTATTTTCATTTTTTAAAATCTGAAGTCACATTATTATTTACTATTGTTATAACATACTACTACATCTTTTTATTTAAGATATAATACCTATGTTCATCCCAAATTTTATCATTCTTAATAATTGCCTTTTGGAATATTCCTTCTTTTTTAAACCCGCTTTTTTCGAGAACCCTCATTGAAGTAGTGTTATATTCAATAATTCCTGCATATATTCTAATCAGGTTTAATTTTTCAAATCCATATTCGGTTATCTGGTCTACAGCTTTTGTAGTAATCCCTTTACCCCAATAAGGTTCTCCAAGCCAATACCCTATTTCTGCTGATTTTCTATATATATCATTTTGTAACATAAGAGATATAACTCCACAAAGTTTACCTCTAAACTCAATCCCGAAGCTTACTACAGGGTCCTGTTGTATTGTCATCTCAATAAAGGATGTAGCATCCTCTTCATCATAAGGATTAGGAAAATAATCTCTTAGATTATTTGATATATTACTATTATTGGCAAGTTTTGCCATTTGTAATTTATCTGATTCTTTAAGCTGTCTTATTTTAATTTCTCTATTATCCATAATTCATTAAGTTATTGATAAACCCAAGCAATGATATGGTAATCTATAGAGGTAGTTTTCATTCTACACTTATTTTTTTGACATTAAATATTCTTTTAAACTACTTTTAATAAAGTATTCCCAGCCTCCTATACAGCTCTCTCGTGCAAATTCTGGAATATCAGGCGGAAAACTGTCTATTATTTCGGTCATCAACCTAAGTTTTACATGATTCTCATTTTTAAACAATTCAAATGTTACAAATGAATCTCCGCTATATTCTTTATATCTCCAACTATATTTTATCTTCTGATTTGGTACTACTTCTGTTATCTTCCAAAGGTGTGTAAACGTTCGATTTTCGACCTCGACAACAAATTGTGTTTTAAATCCTTCTTTTGCTTCAAACGATTCAATTTGTTCAAAAAACCATTTTTTCATTTGGTCTAATTCTGTTATGGCTTTCCAAACATTTTTTGGTGTTGTCATATAAGTTTCTTCTACTACAATTGGTGCGTCTGTATTTTTCATATGACAAAATATTTTGATTATGTATTTTATTTTCTCCTCTATTGAGCAGCTTTTGCTTTTCTTATCATTTTCTAATGAAATAAACTTTTGATATTATATATTTTAAAGTTAAAATAAGAGCCTTTATTAAAAGGTTTTAATTACATCTAGATTCTTTAACAATAGTCCCTGTACATACCCATTGATCCTCGTAAATGGATTCGTAGCATATTTTCATTTCAAAATTACTTTCGTTCACTTTTGCATAAAGAAGTTCGGCCCATTTTGGATCAACAACTTTTATCATGTTTATTGATTCTCCTGCTGGTAAAACCCGGTTCTGAACTTCTGCTGTCAGATGCGGAAATTGAGTAGTTCCAAGAAGTTTAGAAAATAAAGAATCTAACACCGGAACAGGATTATTATTCAGTTTTATAGCTGCTTTGTTAATTATTGCAGGACCAACGCCATTGTTACGGACTTTCAACACTACCCCATCATCCTGGTTATAAATAATTCTCCATTCCAAATACGGCCATACTGAAGCATGTTGCTGTTTTTGCATTAGATTTGTTTGATAGATATAAACTGCAACAGTAATAATATTAATCGTAATAGCTATAAGCCCAACTTTTACACCACTACTTATCTTTTTGTTTTTTCCCATAATACACTTTCAACTAACACATTACAACCTTTTTTTTATGAATTTTTATTTTCAGAGATATCTATGACAGGTTGTTATTACCATTTTTATATATCCTATTTTTCTATTAATATTGGAAAATTGTCAAGATCTATATCCGATAGTTTTTCATTACAATTCTTTATTATTTTCCCAAGTAAATAAGGTCCCGTTTCTTTTTCATACCCCAGCCGAATATAAGCATAACAATCATTTTCTCTTAGATCTGTAAATTCTGTAGAAAAATAAGAAATACCAGTTTTATCACTTGTATCGGATTCATCTCCTAAATAGAAGCTTGAAGCTATATCAGCTTTTCCATTTTGAGTATGATTTGATTTCCCAAATTCTGTCATCTCTATTTTATAATCGATTGTAGTATAGTTAAATCTCTTAATTATAACAGCAACTGCAAGATTACCTTTTTTACCTGTTAATGTTATTCGACGACCTATTTCTGGAGTTTCTGGAAAATAAATAGTATCGGTGTCATTTAAAATCAATAGATTATCCGAAAGTGTGATCTTCTTCTCTCTTAATTTTTTGAGTCCATCAATAAATTTATCTGAATAGTCAGACTTATTTTTAATACTTATTTCTGTTTCTATTTTATCAATATCATTCTCCTTATCATCAGAAAGGTTTATGCTCTTATTAGTATATAAACTATCTCTAGCTATTGTTTTTGTTGTATCTACAAAAATCGAAGATGTTTTTTTATTCGTCTGTGAATTACTACACCCCAATACACTCATTACGATTAGAGTTGCTACTATATTTTTTGCCTCCACTATTTTAAGATGACTCATAATAATTTTGTACTAATTATTTAATTAAAAAAAGACAAGAGATGTTTTCTACTGTAGTTTAAAAGTAACTAATTCAAGTGAAAATGGTAAGAAAATTCTACAACAATGAATTAGAGTCAGTATAATATGATCTTAATATATACTTCTATAAACCAATAAACCTATCTTACTTATCTGAGACGTCGTGTCCTTGCATAAGTAAGATAGGTTTATATATCAATTCATTAATTGGCAATTATAGCCAAAAGATGAATACTATTTCTTTGGAGTTTCCTTTAAGATTTCTTTTACGAATTTCCAGTATTTTTGTACCGACGAGATACTTGTTCTTTCGTCTGGTGAGTGTGCTCCCAAGATTGTTGGTCCAAACGATATCATATCCATATCCGGATAATTCTGCCCCAGGATACCACATTCTAATCCTGCATGACAGGCAGCTACATGTGCTTTTTCGCCATTAAGGTTTTGATACAATTCATCCATTACTTTTAATATTGGAGAATTCATATTAGGAGCCCAACCGGGATAATCCCCACTAGTGGTTACTTCACATCCTATTAACTCAAAAGTAGCTCTCAACTTGTTTGCAAGATCCAACTTAGAAGATTCTACACTGCTTCGGGTTAGACATTCGATAGTGATATCTCCTTTTCCTATTGTTATTTTAGCAATGTTATTAGAGGTTTCTACCAAGTCAGAGATTGAAGCGCTCATAGTATACACTCCATTATGTGCAGCATATAATGCCTTTATTACTCCTTCCTGAACACCTAACTCCATTACCTGTGCTGGTAGATCTGTAGTATTAATTTCTATAGTAAGATCAGGATCGGCGATAGAAAGTTCATTCTGGATTGTTTTAGATAACTCTCCTATTTCGAATTCAAAAGCTTTTGCCTGTACTGCATCTACTACAATTATAGCGAAGCTTTCTCTTGGGATTGCATTACGTAAGCTTCCTCCTTTTACTTCACTAATTTGTAAGCCAAAATTCTCAAAACCATCAAATAAAAGTCTATTCATTATTTTATTAGCATTCCCTAATCCTTTATGAATATCCATACCAGAATGCCCTCCACTAAGTCCTGTAATAGCAATAGTATACCCTACTTTACCATCTGCAACCGGTTCTTCTTTATAATTTCTTTTTGCTGTAACATCAATTCCGCCAGCACAACCAACTCCTATTTCATCATCTTCCTCGGTATCCAGGTTTAATAATATATCCCCATGTAACCATCCTCCTTCTAATCCCATAGCTCCTGTCATTCCTGTTTCTTCATCAATGGTAAATAATGCCTCGATAGCAGGATGTGCAATATCTGTAGATTCCAGAATTGCCATAATAGTAGCTACTCCTAATCCATTATCGGCACCAAGAGTTGTTCCTTTGGCTCTTACCCAATCTTCATCGATATACATTTCTATACCTTGGGTATCAAAATCAAAATCGGTATCTGTATTTTTTTGATGTACCATATCCAGGTGAGATTGCATCACTACCACTTTTCGATCTTCCATTCCCGAAGTAGCTGGTTTTCTAATTAGAACATTACCAACCTTGTCTATCTCGGTAGTTAATCCTAATGATTCTCCAAAATCTTTCATAAACGCAATGACACGTTCTTCTTTTTTTGAAGGTCTTGGAACCGCATTAAGATCTGCAAATTTATTCCATATCACTTTAGGCTCAAGGCTTCTTATTTCTGAATTCATAATTGATGTTTAAATATTGTCAGCGTTATATTATAGATATTTAGCAAAATTCTAAATTTTAAATCAAGTATCAAAGCTTAGAGCTGTCAAAGTCATAAAGTTTCTAAAGTCAAACAAATAGATCCTAAAAAAACTCTTAATTCTTCATTCTAAATTGAGAATTGTAAATATCTTTATCCCATGCAATCTAAGACAAAACTTTATCTCACAATATTACTTCCTGTTCAAATCATTCTGATTAAAATCTTTTCTTTTTTTCCTGAAGTTATAGAAAAATTATATAGTAATGGCTTGTTTGTTTATATCTCCAAGGCTTTGCGATATGTATTTGGATGGCTTCCATTTTCTTTTGGGGATATTTTATACTGCGTTTTAATTATTATGCTAATACGTTTTTTATTTAAAAAGGTATTTAAGAAGCATTTGTTATGGAAGGAAATAGTATTGGATATTGGCGCTACTTTATCAATTGTGTATGCATGTTTTCATATTCTTTGGGGAATGAATTATTATAGATTACCCTTACATGAGATATTACAATTAGATGATGAATATAGCGAAGAAGAACTGATTGACGTTTCAGAAAAATTAATAGTTCAAGCCAATTCTTTACATCTGCAACTAGAATCCAACGATTCCCTACCTATACGAATACCATATTCTAAAGAAGAAATATTTCAAAAAACAATTCCTGCTTACGATCAGTTACATCAAATATTTCCTGTATTACAATATCACCCTAAGAGTATTAAAACATCTATATTAAGTCTTCCTCTAACCTACATGGGGTTTAGTGGGTATTTAAATCCTATTACCAATGAAGCGCAAGTAAACGGATTAATACTTAATTACAAGGCGCCTACCACAAGTTGCCATGAAGAAGCACATCAATTAGGATTTGCCAAAGAAAATGAAGCCAATTTTATAGCTGCATTGACCACAATGAATTATGATGATGTATATTTTAACTATAGTGGAGCTACCTTTGCTTTAAAATTTTGCCTAAACGATCTTTATCTTCGTAATGAAGAAAAAGCAATCTGTCTTATCGAAAAATTAAGACCCGGTATTAGAAGAAATTATATTGAAGTAAATGAGTTCTGGGAATCTTATGAAAATCCCCTGGAACCCATTTTTAAAAGTACTTATGATAGTTATTTAAAAGCTAATAACCAACCTGATGGTATGGAAACCTATAGTTATGTCGTAGCTTTATTAGTTAATTATTATAAGACCAGATTATAGAACAGCTATAAGGTATTATAATACCCCACAATTCTAATTAGATCATTTTCTTTTTTATAATTAAGCCCTTTTGAGGAAACGTACTTTTCGATTTCGTTCTTTTTATCTTCCAAAACTTTCAATACATCTTTCTGTTTTAATTTGACCTTAAGTAAATCACCATCAGCTTTCAATATGAAATAACTACGTTTTTCTATATATTTATCATTCGTTGTCTGTTCATAAGCATCAATTCCTTTTTGACCTTGCTTTACCTTCTTTTCTACCTTCATAACCAAAGAATTCTTTCCTTCTTTTAAAAAGACAAAGAACTGTTTTGTCCCTTCATAATCTAACATCTTATAAACATATCCTTCGTCCAAAACAACCCGAATATTCTCTCTTTTCAAAACATTGAATATTTCTGTAACTTCAATTTCGTCATTTAAAGTATTATATCTAACATAGGCTCTACGCATTTTTTTTCCGTTTACGTATACCGAAGCAAGCTTATTTTCATTTTCGTAGTACTGATGCCCCTGAACAGTATTCTTTAAAGGCTTCTTAACTACTACTCGAGTCCCATAAGCACTCATATTTGTTGTTTCTTCAACTCCAGCAACCGAACCTATTTTAGCTTGCCCAACAATCAGACAATTTTGCAACAATAAAAGCACTAAAAACAATTTTTTCATTCTCTTTAATTTAAATTTTCCCGAAGTAAAGAAACGACTTTTATACATAATATCACCCATTGTTAAAAATACTATTTAACAATCTGATATACTAC
Organism: Aquimarina sp. Aq78; assembly: GCF_900299525.1. Taxonomy (GTDB): domain Bacteria; phylum Bacteroidota; class Bacteroidia; order Flavobacteriales; family Flavobacteriaceae; genus Aquimarina. The sequence continues at coordinate 567,121 of NZ_OMKA01000003.1, forward strand.
AAGAATTCTAAATTCTGATAAAATTAAATAGATAAGTCAATCCTAAAGTTATATAGAATTATAATAATTAATAATCTTAATCAGGTCTTTTTCCTTCTTAAAACTTAGTTTTTTTGAAGAGGCAAATTTTTCAAGTTCTTCTTTTTTATCCAAAACTTTAAGGATGTCCTTTTTCTTAAGTTTTACTTTTTGAACCTCTCCCTTTTTATTGTTAATTATAAAGTATTTATTATTCTCAATATATTTTGAAGGAGTACTAGCATCATAACTGGTTACCGCTTCTTTCCCTTGTTTTACTTTCTTCATTGCTTTCACTCCCAGAGAGAATGGTCCTTTATTATACACAACAAAAAATTGTCTGTCCCCTTCATAATTAAATAACTTATAGCTATACTTTCTAAGAGCAACTTCTAAGTTATCTACTTTTAGCATATTAAATCTTTTATTATCATCTACATATTCTAGTTCTCCATTAAAAGCATTGTATCTAACTAAACATTGGCGTACTTGTTTTTTATTCACATATATTGTTGCCATTTCATTATTCTCTTCAAAATACTGATGTCCCTTAATAGAAGTGTTTCGAGCTTTTTGTCTTACCATAATTGTTGAACTAAAAGGCCCTATCCCTGTCTTACCTCCAGGATCCGAGGCTCCTCCTCCAAAGGTTTCCTGCCCAATCATTACAGTACTACTCATCAATAAAAAAAGAATAAAAAAGTTTTTCATTATTATAAATTTTGTTGTTAATATTTTGGTAAATTTCTAAAAATCCATAAATATACTAGTACAAGTAATGTTAAAACAATCTTAATTAACAATCTTTATTATACCAATTATTGTTTTACATATGATTCAATTTATGGTACACCATACTTATGAAAAAACTTCTATTATCACTTGCGGTGATATACAGAATTTTAAATTCTCACTCTCAGTATTATTTCTCAAAAAAATAATAAGTTAGGTTATTACAACAAATTCTAAGTATACTATATTCAAAAATGCGAAGGTTTATCCCACATATGATACCACAATCAAGTTGGGATTTCTGATGTATTTATTCTGTCTCTATTGGAGTCAAAAATGGAAAACAATAATGGAAGAAACTTAATAATTATATGGTTGCTTTAAAATTAGCACCGACAAGATTCTAATAGCACTACAACGTATTATAGTAATCTATTATCTTAATCAAATCTGATTCCTTTTTAAACTTCAATTTTTCTGAAGATGCAAATTTTTCAAGATCATCTTTTTTATCTTTCAAAACGTTAAGAACGCTATTCTTTTTTAGTCTTACTTTCTTTAAATTTCCTGTCTTATTTTTTATAAAATAAAAATAATCTCTATAAAAAGCCGGAGGTGTATATTTCTCAAAACCTGATTTAGGTTTTTTGGCATCCTGAATTTTTTTTCTTGCTTTTAATACTAATGAAGTTTCTTTGTTTTTATTGAAAATAATAAAATATTCTTCTACTCCTTTTTTATTTAACAGCAATCCATATTCATAATCTTTCAAAACCACTCGGATTTTATTTTCTTTAGAAAGGACAAATTTTTTATCGTTTTCTATAACTTCAATTTGATCATGATATGCATCATAACGTACAGCATATTTATGAATCATCCTATCGGCAACATAAATTTCTGCTATTTTATACTCTTCATTATAGTATTTATGCCCTTTTATCGATTTTTCGGTATAGCTGTTTCCAGTAGGACTACTATATACGTTAAGCACTTTTGTAGTATCATACGCTAAGCCATTACTAGAATTAAAATCGTTATTTATATTAGATTGCCCAATCATTAAAGTAGTGCCAATCCATAAAAAAAGAATAAAAAAGCTTTTCATTATTGTACGTTCTATTGTTAATATATACAGATGTAATCCTAAAAATACAAATTTAATAATGCAATAGCTAATGTTAAAACAATCTTAATTAACAGCCTCTTTTTATTTCAACCGTTATCTTTAAATCCGATTCAATTTACTTTACACTAATCACTTATGAAAAAACTTCTATTATCACTTACGGTGATATGCGGAATTCTAAATTCTTACTCTCAAGATTATTTTCCAAAAAATGATGGGGTTAACACTACCAATTCTAATTACACCGTATTTAAAAACGCGACGATTCACACAACACCAGATACTGAGATCAAAAATGGAACTCTAGTTATCCAAAAAGGTAAAATTGTACAGGTAGGAAATTCTATTTCGGCTCCTGCGAATAGTGTGATAATTGACCTTAAAGGGAAACATATTTATGCTTCTTTTATTGATCCATTCACCAATTTTGGTATCGAAAAACCTAAACGAAAAGGAGGAAGCCCTTTTAGAGGTAACCCGCAATATGAAGCATCCCGAGAAGGCTATTACTGGAACGATCACATTCGTCCAGAAACTAATGCCTTAACCTCCTTTAAATATGACGCCAAAAAAGCAACAGAATATGTAAAAGAAGGGTTTGGAGTACTTAATACTCATATGCCCGATGGTATTGTAAGAGGAACCGGGTTATTAGTGGCTCTAAATAATGAAGGTACAGAAGGTGATCGACTATTAAGTGATCGCTCATCACAGTTCTTATCTTTTTCTAAAAGTAATAAAAGTAAACAGATATACCCCACATCATTAATGGGAGCTATGGCACTTCTAAGACAAGTGTATCACGATGCCGATTGGTATGCTGGTGGTAATGCCACTAACAAAGATCTATCTCTGGAAGCTTTAAACAGGAACAAAAATCTTCCTCAAATTTTTGAAGCAGGAAGCAGAATAAATGGTTTTAGAGCTGATAAGGTTGGTGATCAATTTAATACCCAATACGTACTTGTTGGTGGTGGAGATGAATATGCCAGGATCGACAAGGTAAAAGCTACCAATGCCAAATATATAATTCCTCTGGATTTTCCTGAAGCCTATGATGTTTCAGATCCTTTTATGGCTAATCTGGTAAGTCTTGGAGATATGAGACATTGGAACCAGGCCCCAACAAATCCTTCTGTATTATCAAAAAATGGGATTACCTTTTCTTTGACTACACATAAATTAAAAAAGGTTGCCGATCTAAAAGGCAGAATTACAAAAGCTATTGAGTATGGCTTGGATAAAAAAATTGCCATTGCAGCGCTAACAACCATACCTGCACAGATTTTAGGAAAGAGTAATCTTTTAGGAAGTATTAAAAAAGGGAGCTATGCAAACTTTCTAATCACCAAAAGTGAATTATTTTCAAAAGACAATATTATTTATGAGAACTGGGTGCAGGGTCGTAAAAATATAGTGAATGATATGAATGTTACCGATATCAATGGTAACTATAAGCTAACCGTTGCCGGAAAAACGTATGATATGTCAATTTCTGGAAAGCCTACAAAACCTAAAGCCGAAATAAAACTTGGTGAAACAAAATTAGGATCCAAAATAAACTATAAGAATGATTGGGTAACTATTACTTTTACCGATACTGATACTACTAAAACACAATACACAAGGATTATATCCAGTATTACTGGCACTCCTAATTTTTGGAGTGGTAAAGCTATTCTTCCTAATGGAGCGCAAACTTCTTTTTCTGTTAAAAAGAAACCCGAAAAGGCTTCTGAAAAAAAGGATAAAAAATCAACCGATAAAAAAGAAAAACCCGAAGTTCTTCCTGTTGTATATCCTAATATAGCATATGGAAATTCTCAAGTACCAAAATCGGAGTCGTTACTATTTAAAAATGCAACAGTTTGGACCAATGAAACCGATGGGATTTTAACAGAGACCGATGTATTAGTCAAAAATGGTAAAATCACTGCTATTGGTAAAAACCTTAATGATAGTAACGCCAAAATAATTGATGCTACAGGAAAACATCTTACTTCTGGTATTGTTGACGAGCATTCTCATATTGCAGCGGCTGCCATTAATGAAGCTGGACATAATTCTTCTGCCGAAGTAACTATCGAAGATGTTGTATCTCCCGATGATATTGATATTTATAGAAATCTGGCAGGTGGTGTAACCTCTATTCAGATTCTTCATGGTTCTGCAAATCCAATAGGAGGACGCTCTGCAATCATAAAATTAAAATGGGGACAGAGTGCCAATAATCTTATCTACCCCAATTCACCAAAGTTTATCAAATTCGCATTAGGCGAGAATGTAAAACAAAGTAATTGGCAAAGTTTTAGCCGTTTCCCACAATCAAGAATGGGGGTTGAACAATTATATATAGATTACTTCTCTCGTGCAAAAGAGTACCATAAACTTAAAACAAGTGGTAAACCGTATCGAAAGGATACCGAAATGGAAACCTTGGCAGAAATTATAAACGGTCAACGTTATATTAGCTGCCATTCTTATGTGCAAAGTGAGATCAATATGTTAATGAAGGTTGCCGAAAAATTTAATTTTAGGATTAACACCTTTACCCATATTCTCGAGGGATATAAGCTAGCAGATAAAATGGTAGCTCATGGTGTTGGAGGATCTACCTTCTCTGACTGGTGGGCATACAAATATGAGGTTAATGATGCCATTCCTTATAATGCAGCTATTATGCATAAACAAGGTGTAGTTACTGCAATCAATAGTGATGATGGAGAAATGTCTCGTCGTCTTAATCAGGAAGCTGCTAAATCCGTAAAATATGGTGGTGTAAGTGAAGAAGATGCGTTGAAATTTGTAACTCTTAACCCTGCCAAACTATTACATATCGATGACAAAGTAGGAAGTATTAAAATAGGTAAAGATGCAGATTTAGTATTATGGACAGATCATCCACTATCTATATATGCTAAAGCAGAAAAAACTATAATCGAAGGAGCCGTGTATTTTGATCTTGAAAAAGATAAAGCTATGAGAAAATCTATTGCAGCAGAAAGAAATAAACTTTCTACTATGCTTTTAAAGGCAAAAAACAGTGGTCTTAAAACACAGCCTGCCAAGAAGAAGGAAAAGCAACATTTCGAATGCGAAACTTTAGAAACTATTAATTAAACAAAATATAGATCAGACTAAGCTTGTCGAGGTCTAAAATCATAAAGAATATGAAAAAAATAGTATTCATAATAGCACTGTGTATTATTTCCTTTGGAAAAGTAACAGCGCAGCAAACCCCAGCAAAAGTTCAGAGTGAAGCAATAACGATCACTGGTGCTACAGCACATATTGGTAATGGAGAAGTTATTGAAAATAGTATTATCGTTTTTGAAAATGGAAAGATAACAGCAATAGGTGCTAATGGAAGTGCCTCTGCAAAAGGAACTGTAATTAACGCTTCTGGAAAACATATCTATCCTGGTTTTATAGCTCCAAATTCTACCTTAGGATTAGTAGAAATAGGTGCTGTTCGTGCTACAGATGACGATAGTGAAATTGGAAATTACAACCCACATATTCGAAGTATTATAGCCTACAATGCAGAGAGTAAAATTGTAGAAAGTATGCGCCCCAATGGTGTTTTAATAGCACAGGTTACCCCTCGTGGCGGTAGAATTTCGGGAACATCATCGATTGTGCAATTAGATGCATGGAATTGGGAAGATGCAACTATAAAAGTAGATGATGGTATTCATATCAATTGGCCAAGTTCCTTTACAAGGGGTCGTTGGTGGCTTGGTGAGGATCCCGGATATAAGCCCAATAAAAAATATGCAGAACAAATAACAGAATTGGTAGATTTTATACATCAATCCAAAGCTTTCATTAAATCAACTAAGACAACAGGAAATCTTCCTCACCAAGCAATGAAAGGTATTTTTGATGGGTCAAAAACTTTATTTGTACATGTAAATACAGAAAAAGAAATTTTGGATGTGCTTAGTTTTTCTAAAAAAAATAATATCAAGAAAATAGTTTTAGTAGGTGCCTATGAAGCTTATAAAGTTGCAGCACAGCTAAAACAAAACAATGTTCCAGTTCTAACTACAAGAACACACTCTACTCCCAGGCAAGAAGATGAAGATTATGATTTACCTTATAAAAATGCAAAATTATTGATGGATGCTGGAGTGTTGGTTGCATTACAGAATAGCGGGCAAATGGAGCGTGCTAATGCCCGTAATTTACCGTTTCAGGCAGGAACTGTTGCTGCACATGGATTAGATAAAGAAAAGGCTTTACAACTCATTACTGGTAACAGTGCCAAAATTCTGGGTATTGATAATAGTACCGGAACTCTTGAAGTTGGTAAAGATGCCACTCTATTTATTAGTATCGGTGATGCCCTGGATATGCGCACCAATCAATTAGAGAAAGCTTTTATCCAAGGACGTGATATTAGTTTAGAAAGCCACCAGACTAAGTTATGGAAACGATATAGTGAAAAATACACTAAATAATAATCCTAAATACTCTTATTAAAGAAGTTAAATCTTTTTAGTTAAAAGATTTAACTTCTTTAATAAACTATCTATATCAATGTAGCCAAAAGTATAATTACACAGGAAATAATCCTTTATAAATCAATTTGGACAATATTCATCAATAATTGCTATAGATTCTATATCTCCTAGTTTTACCAACTTTTTAATATCCTGACAGAAGTCCGTATCTCCTTTAGCCAATTTTGCGCCTACTCTTGTTTTTAAAGCTTTTATGTAGTTAGGAAAAATTGTTATTGCTTCAGAGGTATACAAAATTGCCTTGTCATAGTTCTTTTTCTTATAATGTATATCTCCCAGATTGTTATATGCCATATATGAATCCTTGTTGATTTCTATACATTTTTCGTAATATATTATTGCCTCATCATAGTCTTTTTTGTCACTATATAAATTACCGAATCGAAAGAAAGCTAGACTCCAATTAGGGTATAATTTCAGAGCCATATTCAGATCTTCTTTTGCTGCATCAAAATTTTCAAGTTTTGTATAAATTTGAGCCCTATCTAACCAAGCCATTTCATAATCCGGTTTTAGCTCAATAACTTTTGAAAAATCATCTCTCGCTCCTTCTAAATCGTCTAATCTTTCCTTTACAGCTCCCCTAACATAATATGAAATCATTGCATTAGGGCTAAACTCAATGGATTTATCTAAGTCTGATAGTGCAGATTTCCAATCGTGAATTACTGCTTTACACCTACCTCTTTTAAAATAATGTTCGGCATTGGGCCATCTGTTGATAAAACGGGTTTCCATTTTAATTTGTTTCCTCACAGACTCCCAAGATGAAGTATCCGGTAATTTGACAGTATTCGGAATTTCCTGTTCCTGTGCAAAATTATTTGTACAAAAAATTAAAACAAAAACTACATTAATAAACTTGAAATGTAATGTCATACTTCCTTAATTTTATTTTGATTGTTAAACCTTGTTTTCAATTAAGTTTTCTGTCATTACAACATACATCATTTACAAGGTTTTACTTTTTTCTATACTAGGTTTTTTAAATAATGAACTAGAAACTTTTTTCTTATCTATTTTAGCATTTACAAAATTCATTTCACTTTTAACCTCTCCTACTACACCATCTTTATAAGCTCTCCATTTAAGGGATGTAGGAAGCAATATTCCATTTACATCATTCCAATCTGCATATTCTATCAGACTTATTTTTTCGCTAGATTCTTTACTGAAAAATGTAACTGTATAGCCTAGAAATTTCATTTTCCCAGATGGTTTATCGTAATAAAGAAAATAATTGTCTTTGGGTGAATCTCCAATACCATCTCCATAAGATATTTTATAGCCTGCATACGAAATATCACCCACCTTAAGGTCATCTACTTTTTGATATGAAATTCCATCATCACCCAACACAAAAGGCATTGCATAAAAATAGAACATCAAATTGTGATAGAAACGAGGATTTCCCTTGAAATAAGTAGAATCCTGCTCTAACCAAGCTTCTTTACCATCAAATCCTAAAACGAATTTATCTGTTTCTACACGCGCATAACGGGTTTTAAGATCAATAGTGTGTTTTTCGTTTCCTTCAGGCTTAGCAATCTCAAAAATCATGCTATTCATTTGATCAAACGCATTGATACCTCCATGAGCTTTAAAAACAGTAGCAATATCTTCTGGAAAATCTCCAGATCGATCTGGTATAACTTCTTCTTTTTGTTCTTCCCGAACTTTGGTTTCTTTTTCTGGTTTTACTTCTTGTTTACAGGAGATAATAGTTGTAATCAAAAGTGATACTAGGATAAGATTTTTCATGATTAAGATTTGTAAATAAGTTAATTATAGACAGTGTAGTCGTATTACTTAAATTACCTTACAATACTGTATCACCAGTTTTTTGATTTTTTTAAAACTTCTCCAGATTCATAAACATGGTTTTTATCCGAAAAAGTATAATTCCTACTATTATATTTAAAAGTTTTGGGATCTGCACCTTTAATAATTTCTCCTAGAAAAAAAACGTAATTGATGTCTTTTGTATACCCATATTCGATTTCTTCAAAGGTATCAGCATCAGCTTCTTTTAAGGGTATTGTTTCATAATAGATAACATCATCTATTTTGATTATTTTATTACTATCAAAAAACGTTATTCTTTCTGCATTCTTAAAAGGAATACTAACTACCTCATCAACACTTTCTCCATTTCTGCTACTTGTGTGTAGGTATATATATTTATCATCACGAATACAATATTGATTTAACACAGTTACTTCTGATAAGTTCGTTTCAATTTTACGCAAAGGTTCATGATATAAATAATAGTATACCCCTTTATTATCCTTACAAAACTCTTCATTAAGTATTTCAAAAGATGAGTAGTCTACTTTTGTTAGCTTTTCATTATCCCTAAATATGTGATTCTTGTCTTTTGCAAAACTAAAATTTAACTGTATATATGTAGCTGGATCTGCATCTTCTAAAATTTTAAAACCTTCTCCTTTTTCTAAATCATATCGATCATGCATGATATATACATGATTTTTATCCATAGGAATGTTGTAGTCATATTTAACTGTAAAAGAAGGGACATCAATATCAAAATCAAGGATTTTTGCTTCATAGTACACACGGTTTTGATCTTTTGCATATGCTCTACCCAAAACTTGAAAAGTGGCAAAATCAACATTCATTTCATTCTTTCCTAATGAAAACCAATTTCCCATAGGGCTGTATATAATCTCATCCCCATCTCGTGTGTAAAAGTAAGAATCAGATTTCTCCTCATTTACCAATTTTCCAAATGGATTTAAAAAACGATACACTCCATAAATACCCAGTGTAGTTAGTAGTAGAAAAATTGCAGCTAATATCATTAATACTTTTTTTATCATTTTGCTATAATATGCTTCACTTTGTCATGAATCAAAAACAAAATTATAAAAAGTAATACGTAGATTCATCACTGTAAACCGTGATTAGAAATGCAATATTGCTATTAGGTTTTCTGCTTTTTCTTTTTTGCAGCAGGAAAGAGTACATTGTTTAGAATTAAACGATATCCCGGTGAATTAGGATGCAGTTCTAATTCTGTCTTTGGATCGCCAACTCTATGTGTATAATCTTCGGGATCGTGCCCTCCGTAAAAAGTAAAGAATCCTTTTCCCTTAATTCCATGTATATAGCGAGCTTCTGAATTGGTTTTATTTTCGCCCAGTACTAATACATTAGATTTAATCTCATTAGGGTTATATGCTGTAGTTTGCCCCATAAATCCTTTAACCAAAGCCGTATGATTCTGGCAAAGCATAGTTGGGATAGGATCCCATTTTGCAGAGAAATCCATAAGCGTAAAATAATCTGTTGTTTTGGGGATACGGCGTTTTCTAGTCATATCTATTGAAGAAAACTCATATACATTTGGGCTACGCTCTAGTGTAAAGTTCTTAAACGCAAAAGTCTTACTATAATCTATCTTAGATTGGTATCCCGGTTCACTGGGATCTCCATCAAACATAGGCTCACAAACATCAACTCCTTCTGCAGCTATAGCAATCTCAAAACTATCTGTAGCACTACACATGGCAAACATAAATCCACCGCCAACAACATAATCTCTAATTTTTAAAGCGACTGCTAGTTTCTCTTGTGAAACTTTTGAATATCCAAGTTCGTTGGCTAATTTTTCTGCAGCAGCTTTTTCTCTAATATACCATGGAGCGGCTCTATATGTAGCATAAAACTTACCATATTGTCCTGTAAAATCTTCGTGATGTAAATGTAGCCAGTCATATAAGATCAGGTTGTCTTCTAGAACTTCTTTATCATAAATTGTTTTATAGGGAATTTCTGCAAATGTCAATACCATAGTAACCGCATCATCCCAAGGTTGGTTTCCTTTGGGAGAATACACTGCTATTTTTGGTGCTTTTTCTAAGACTACGGCCTCCATATTCTGTGAAGGACTACTTATTTCTTCTAAAATTTCGTTAGTTTCAGCATCGCTAAGTACTTCATACGAAACCCCTCTAATGGTACATTCTTTTCTAATATATTCTGTATCTGGCAATAAAAAAGATCCTCCTCTATAGTTTAGCAACCATTTCACTTTAAGATCTTTACTTAATGTCCAATAGGTAATCCCATAGGCTTTTAAGTGATTTTGTTGGCCATCTGCATCCATCGGAATTAACACATAAGATGCATAAGATTGAAATGTAAATAAAAAAACCAATATAACTACACCAGGGCGAAGCCATCTTTGTTGTAGTACGAAAGATTTAAATATCTGCGTTATTTTAGAAAGGTACTTCGTCGTCATCATCGCTAGAGTCATTTATGCTACTCCCAAAGGCTTCATCTGCACTAGGAAGATGACTTGTACTAAGTGGCTCATCTTCACTACCATCATTCATTTTTGAATGAAACTCAAAAGGAGTACTAAAGTCATCTAAGTTATCAAATTTACCCAAGTGACCAATAAATTTTAACCTAATATTTTCTAAACCACCGTTACGGTGTTTTGCCACGATGAATTCTCCTTGCCCTTGAGTAGGAGATCTTTCTTCATCATCCCATTCGTCAATTTTATAATATTCAGGTCTAAAAATAAAGGCTACAATATCTGCATCTTGTTCAATCGCTCCAGATTCACGAAGGTCACTAAGTAGTGGTCTTTTACTTCCTCCACGAGTTTCTACCGCACGAGATAACTGGGATAAAGCGATTACAGGAATACTCAATTCTTTTGCTAAAGCTTTTAAGTTACGTGAAATAGTCGAAATCTCTTGTTCACGATTTCCATTTTTCCCTGATCCTCCTGCCGTCATTAATTGCAAATAATCAATAACTATCATTCTAATACCATGCTGCGATGCAAGACGACGTGCTTTAGCTCGAAGATCGAAAATTGACAATGACGGGGTATCATCGATAAATAATGGTGCTTTTTCTAAATCTTTAACTTTTACATTAAGTTGTTCCCACTCGTGTTTTTCTAATTTACCGGTACGTAGTTTTTCTGAAGAAAGTCCTGTTTCTGAAGATATCAAACGAGTAATCAACTGTACAGAGGACATCTCTAAAGAGAAAAAAGCAACAGGAATATTGCTTCCTACTGCCATATTTCTTGCCATAGAAAGCGTTAAAGCGGTTTTTCCCATACCCGGACGGGCAGCCACAATGATTAAATCACTTGGCTGCCAACCCGAAGTAAGTTTATCCAGCTTATCAAAGCCAGATGGAACTCCACTCATCCCTTCTTTGTTTGAAATTTCCTGTATTTTTTTCTTTGCCTGTATAACCAGATTTTGTGCAGTCTCTGTAGATCGTTTTATATTTCCTTGTGTAACTTCATACAATCTGGATTCTGCCATATCGAGAAGGTCAAAAACGTCTGTAGTCTCATCGTAGGATTCTTCAATAATTTCATTCGAAATTTTAATTAAACTTCGTTGTATATATTTCTGAAGAATTATTCTGGCATGAAACTCTATATGCGCAGAGGATGCCACTTTTTGGGTTAATTGTACCAAATAATAATCCCCTCCGGCCAATTCTAATCTCGAATCCTTCTTTAGCTGGCTAGAAACCGTTAATAAGTCTATTGGCTCAGAGTTTTCGAATAGTTTAAATATTGCTTCAAAGATGTATTGATGTGCTTCTCTATAAAAAACATCGGGATTAAGTATGTCAATAATTTCGTCGACCCCTTTCTTATCAATCATCATTGCTCCAAGCACAACTTCCTCTAAATCAACCGCTTGAGGAGGTATTTTTCCTTTTTCAAGCGAAATTACGTTCCCCCGATCGTAATTTATTTGCTTAGTTTGCTTTACTTTTTCCATGACTACGAATGTAAAAAAATTGTAAAAAGATGTACCTAAATACAAAGATACGAATGTCCACCAGTCTTCAACAAATGAACTGTTAATAACTTAATTTTATTGTTAATAAGCATAAAAAAATCTGAAGCTTACAACTTCAGATTCAGGCAGTAAGTGATTTCCTTTAGGGGTTAGTCTTTAAAGACTCCCATATTAGCATACTTTTCCATTCGCTTTTCAACCAATTCTTCTGGTGATAAGTTTTTTAATTCTTCAAAAGATGCCAATATTTTATCCCGTACTGTTTTAAAGGTAGTTTCTCGATCACTATGTGCTCCTCCAAGCGGTTCTTTAACGATTTCATCAACCACTTTAAGATTAACACTATCTTTTGCTGTAAGTTTTAATGCTTCTGCTGCTTGTTCTTTCTGATCCCAGCTTCTCCATAATATAGAAGAGCAATTTTCTGGAGATATCACAGAGTACCATGCGTTTTCGAGCATCAATACTTTATCTCCTACTCCTATTCCTAATGCCCCTCCACTAGCTCCTTCTCCTATAATCACTACAATAACCGGTACTTTAAGGCGAGTCATTTCGAGTATATTACGAGCAATTGCTTCTCCTTGACCACGTTCTTCTGCTTCTAATCCAGGGTAAGCTCCAGGAGTATCAATAAAAGTAACTACCGGAATATCAAATTTTTCTGCACTTTTCATTAAACGAAGTGCTTTACGATATCCTTCTGGGTTTGCCATTCCGAAATTACGGTATTGTCTGGTCTTGGTATTGTATCCTTTTTGTTGACCAACAAACATAAAACTTTGGTCTCCTATTTTTCCTAAACCACCAATCATGGCTTTATCATCTTTCACATTTCGATCGCCATGCAGTTCTAAAAAGGATTCACCACAAATTGCATCTACATAATCTAGAGTATATGGTCTAGAAGGGTGCCTTGACAGCTGAACTCGTTGCCATGGCGTAAGGTTTTTATATATTTCTTTTTTAGTTTCTTTTAGCTTTTTTTCAATTTGCTTACACGTATCGGTAACATCGACTTCGCTTTCTTCACCGATAGCGCAAGCCTTCTCAAATTGTTCTTCGAGTTCCTTAATGGGGAGTTCAAATTCTAAATATTCCATATCAAGAATATATTTTATATTAACTAGGGTTAGCCGACAAATATAAAAACTTTACTTCGTAATGTTATGCAAAGTTCCTTCTCTTTTTCTTTTTTTAGCATTTTTGAATATTCCGTTTAAAACAACTGTGCCAAGAATAATCGCTGCACCATAGTAGAATTGGGGGTTCATCTTTTCTGCTTCTCCAAAAATCAGGAAAGCTAATAGTATCCCATATACAGGTTCTAAGTTAGTCGTTAACATTACTGTATATGGAGTCAAATATTTCATTACCTGTACAGAACCTATAAAAGCATAGGCCGTACAAACCGACGCCAATAATAACATATACATCCAATCTGAAGTTGTTAATTGAAAAAACGAAACTGTAAATCCATCGGATGTTGTGCCAAATATTGTTGCCCCTAACAAATATACAGTTACAACCCCTACACCACTTAATAATTCATAAAATGAGATTACAGATGGATTATATTGTTGTGCTACCTTACCATTTATCAAGGAAAAAACCGACGATAAAAAAGCAGAACACAATGCATAAACAATGCCTATAAAGTAATCTCCTTCAACTTTAAAAATAATATACAATCCTGTAATCACTAAAAGCCCGAAAAGAATTTCATACCATATTACCTTTCTTTTATAGAAAATGGGTTCCAAAATCGAAGTAAAAAAAGCTCCTGTAGACATCATGGATAGTGTTATAGATACATTAGAAACTTTGATTGCTGCAAAAAAAGTAATCCAGTGCAATGCTATGACAATTCCCGCCAAAAAAAGTGTGAAAAATAATTTTCTTGAAACCGCTATTGGTAATTTTTTGAAATAAATGTAAACATAAATAAATATTGAAGCCAGAAGCATTCTATACCAAACCAGTGGTAATGCTTCGATAGATATCAATTCTCCAAGAATAGCTGTGAACCCCCATATAAACACTATAAAATGTAAATGCAGGTAATTAAAAAGTTTAGCGTTTGGCATTGTATAAAAGATAAATCGCTAAGATTCCAAAGGATATATTAGGGAACCATACAGCAACTATTGGTGGAAAATCAGATTGGTTGGCCATTGTACCTAAAACTTTATCAAAAAAGATAAAAACGAATGCTAATGAAATACCAACAGCCAAGTTAACTCCCATTCCTCCTCTTCTTTTCATAGAAGAAACAGCTACACCGATAATGGTAAGAATAAATGCAGATACCGGTATACTCCATCTTTTATAAGCAACAACTTTATATCTATTAATATCAGACGACCCTCTTTTACTTTCTTTTTCGATAAATTTACTTAACTCTGCGTAATTAAGAGTCTCTGCCACATACGTAACCGGGGTAAATTCATCTATATTAAAAGGCAAGACAGTATCCTTTGTTTTAGCCTTTTCAATAATATCTTTATTTTCTAATACAGTTCGTTTTACATAATCTCTCAATTCATAGATACTATCTCTAAACACGATTCTTCTTGCCGAAATCTTTATCTTTAATCTATTACCATCAAAATATTCTAATGTAAAATTAGTAGCCGATTTATCTAGAGGTTTAAAGTTATTGGCATATAAAAACATACTATCATTAAGCTGTCGATATACGTTTTTAGTTTCCTGTACTTTTTTACCTTTTTTAAGGTAAGAATATTTAAATTCATTAAATCCCTGACTGGCTTTTGGAGCCAAAAACAATCCCATAGCTAATGCTCCAAAACAAATAATAATTGCACCTATCATATAGGGTCTAAGAAACCTCCAAAATGAAACTCCTGAGCTTAAAAAAGCTATAATTTCTGTTTTGTTAGCGAGTTTAGAAGTAAACCAAATTACAGATAAGAATACGAAGAGAGGAAATAGTAAATTGGCAAAATAAACGGTAAAGTCAAGATAATACTCTATTACGGCATCAAGAGGAACCTGATGTTCCAGCATATTATCTATTTTTTCTGAAAGGTCTACTATTATTCCTATAGGGATAAAAAGCAGAATCATTGTAAAAAATGTTCCCAGATATCTTTTAAGTATGTACCAGTCCAGTATTTTCAATCTATAATCTTTTATCCATTTGTTTAACCATCATATTCTTCCAGGAATTAAAATCACCGGCTAAGATATGTTTTCTAGCTTCGCGAACCAACCATAAGTAGAAACCTAAATTATGTATTGTTGCTATTTGTTTTCCTAATAATTCATTTACTGAAAAAAGATGTTTTAAATACGCCTTAGAATACTCTGTGTCTACAAAAGTGATAGCCATGTCATCTATTGCCGAAAAATCATCTTCCCATTTTTTATTTTTTATATTAATAGTTCCATGTGCTGTAAATAACATCCCGTTACGCGCATTACGAGTGGGCATTACACAATCAAACATATCTACACCAAGAGCAATATTTTCTAAAATATTAATAGGTGTTCCTACTCCCATTAAATACCTTGGTTTATCTTCTGGCAAAATATCCGTAACTACTTCTGTCATCGCATACATTTCTTCTGCCGGTTCTCCTACAGACAATCCTCCAATTGCATTACCAACGGCTCCAGCATTCGCAATATATTCTGCCGATTGTTTTCTAAGATCTTTATAAGTGCTTCCCTGTACTATTGGAAAAAAAGCCTGATCATACCCATACTTAACCGGAATTTTTTCTAAATGTTGCATACAACGATCTAACCACCTGTGTGTCATATGCATACTTCTTTTTGCATATTGATAATCACAAGGATAAGGTGTACACTCATCAAATGCCATGATGATATCTGCCCCAATAGTACGCTGAATTTCCATTACATTTTCTGGAGTAAACACATGAAATGAACCATCAATATGGGACTTAAACTTCACTCCTTCTTCTTTTATTTTTCGATTAGCTGATAAAGAATATACCTGATAACCTCCACTATCGGTAAGGATATTTCGGTCCCAGTTCATAAACTTATGTAATCCTCCCGCTTTTTCTAAAATAGGAGTTTGAGGTCGTAGATATAAATGATATGTATTTCCTAAAATAATATCGGGATTAATATCATTTTTTAATTCTCTTTGATGTACTCCTTTTACGGTAGCAACTGTTCCTACCGGCATAAAAATCGGTGTTTCTATAACACCGTGATCTGTACTTATTTTACCTGCTCTCGCTTTACTTAGAGAGTCTTTGGACAAAAGGTCAAATTGCATAATTCCTGTTTGATGGAGCGCAAAGATAACTAACTAAAATCACATTGGTGAACTTAGGTTTTCTAAAACTTTTTGTTATTAACATTAGTTTCTTAATTAAAAGCAGTCTATACATTTTGTCACCGCATACAAAACCTGTACTTTTGGGGCTTTATTATCAAGAAATTAGCAATATAATGCCAAAAACAAAACAATTAGAGGATTTTGCAACACAAGTACGTAGAGATATTTTACGACAAGTACACAAAGTTAATTCTGGTCATCCAGGAGGATCTTTGGGATGTACAGAATTTTTTGTTGCCCTGTTTCAAGAAGTTTTAGATCGAAAAGATGATTTTGATATGGATGGTATCGATGAAGATATCTTTTTCTTATCCAATGGTCATATTTCACCAGTCTATTATAGTGTATTAGCACGAAGTGGGTATTTCCCTGTAGAAGAGCTAAACACGTTTAGGCTAATTAACAGTAGATTACAAGGACATCCTACAACTCATGAAGGGCTTCCTGGTATTCGTATTGCTTCTGGATCATTAGGACAAGGAATGTCTGTAGCTTTGGGTGCTGCACAAGCAAAAAAATTAAATAATGACTCTCATCTTGTATATAGTCTGCATGGTGATGGAGAGCTTCAAGAAGGACAAATTTGGGAAGCTGCTATGTATGCTTCAGGAAAAAAAGTAGATAATCTTATCGCTACCATTGATTATAACGGTAAACAAATAGATGGTTCTACAGACGATGTTCTTCCGCTAGGAGATCTAAAAGCAAAATTTGAAGCTTTTGGCTGGGATGTTATGGAAATTAAAGAAGGTAACAATATTTCTGCTGTTACTGAAGGTCTGAAGGAAGCAAAAAGTAGAACAGGTAAAGGAAAACCTGTTTGTATATTAATGCATACTGTAATGGGGAATGGAGTTGATTTTATGATGCATACACATGCATGGCATGGTAAAGCTCCTAATGATGAACAGCTAGAAATTGGATTAGCACAAAATCCTGAAACCCTAGGAGATTATTAAAAATCATAAAATGAAAATAGCTAAACTAGCATTCTTTATATTGTGCTTATTGACATCTGTCTCTTCTTTTAGTCAAAAAATAGTAATCGATTATTTTGTTGATTATGAAATTGAAACTAAAAAAAAGAAAGATACTATCACTATAGGGTTTAGTAAAAACGGTGATTATTTGTATACTGACTCTGATGCTCTGGTAAAAAATTTCCAAAGGTCTGTGTTTAAAAGACGAGATGCAGATATTAAAAATTCTGAAATGCATATTGTTTTTGATATCAAACAACAGTTTGTCTATTTTCTAATGAGTTTTGATAAAAATGAGTTTTTCATGAAAATGAATGTTAATGATTTTATTCCTTCTACAAGAGATAAATCCCCATTTGATGGTATAACACAATTTATTCTTGAAAAAACAGAAGATAACATTCAAATTGAAAATACAGATTACAATATTCACCAATTGTATCCTGATAATGAGCCTGAAGAAAAAATCAAAATTGTTTATTCAGAAGATATGAAATTTAACAATTCTATCCTTATGAATTCAATTTATACTATGCTGTCGGGTTCTAATGTATCAGAAGATATTAAAATACCAAAAATTAATGGGGTTATATTATATCTTGCCAGTAAAAATAAAACTTTAATCAAGGCAGTAAAAACAGATAGTAATCCTAAAACTTTAGATATTAACTTTAGTTATAAAATAACAGAATGAAAAAATATATAGACACAGGAAAAAAAGATACTCGTTCTGGTTTTGGAGCCGGTTTAGAAGAATTAGGTAAAACTAATGAAAATGTAGTGGCATTATGTGCCGATTTGATCGGTTCTTTAAAAATGGATGCTTTTATCGCTAATCATCCCGAACGTTTTTTTCAGATTGGTATTGCTGAAGCAAATATGATGGGAATCGCAGCAGGGTTAACTATAGGTGGTAAAATCCCTTTTACAGGAACGTTTGCAAATTTCTCTACAGGACGTGTTTATGATCAAATTCGTCAATCTATAGCGTATAGTGATAAAAATGTAAAGATTTGTGCTTCGCATGCTGGTCTAACACTAGGAGAAGATGGAGCAACACACCAAATTCTGGAAGATATTGGCCTTATGAAAATGCTACCAGGAATGACAGTAATCAATACATGTGATTATAATCAAACTAAAGCTGCTACTCTGGCAATAGCGGATTACGAAGGCCCGGTTTATTTAAGATTTGGAAGACCAAAAGTTGCTAATTTCACTCCAGAAGATCAAAAATTCGAAATCGGAAAAGCAGTTCTACTACAAGAAGGAACCGATGTAACTATAGTTGCTACTGGTCATTTGGTATGGGAAGCTTTACTAGCAGCAGAATCATTACACAAACAAGGAATTAGTGCAGAAGTCATCAATATACATACAATAAAACCACTTGATGATGAAGCAATTCTAAATTCGGTAAAGAAAACAGGGTGTATTGTTACTGCAGAAGAGCATAATTTCTTAGGAGGTTTAGGAGAAAGTGTTTCAAGAGTTTTAGCACTGCACAATCCTGTACCACAAGAATTTATTGCAACAAATGACACTTTTGGAGAAAGCGGAACACCAGATCAGTTAATGGAAAAATATGGCTTAAATGCAGAAGCTATAAACAAAGCTGTGTTAAAAGTTGTAAAAAGAAAATAATACTTTTAAATAATATTAAGAAAACCTTCTGATTTATTTCAGAAGGTTTTTTGTTTTTATAAAAAATAAAACAAGAAGACATTCGTTCTCTATAGACTAGCCTTTATACCAAAATCACTCAAATTATTTATTAATCTTTAAATCTGGATTACGCAATAGATAATCTATTACAGTTTGAAGCAACTTCAAACCCTGATGATGCTATACCATATTTTTTTAGTGTAAATGCATCTAACGCTATGTAAAACTAAGAAAGCATCAGGTTTTATTGCATTTTAAACCCTAATAACAAAGTTCTATTATATAATCCCGATTGAAGCAAAAATTATTTTACAATGAAAAATGTATTTATCTTTTTTATGTTATTTACTTCTTGCGCCTTACTAGCACAGGAAAAAAGAGTAACTTTTGGAGTAAAAGGAGGGCTTAATTATGGAGATAATGGTAAAATCGAGATTACCGATGTCACAAGAACAACAGCAGATGATAGGGTTGGGTATCACTTGGGGGTATTCTTAAGAGGAAAATTAACCGATAATATTTATCTCAAACCAGAATTACAATACACAGTCAACAACAGTACCTACAAACTTGCAAATGCAGAGCTCGATTACACGATCAAGAAATTAGATTTACCCATTCTTTTAGGAATTTCTGTTTTGGGACCAATACATGTCTTTGGAGGCCCAGCATTACAGTATATTGTTGAAACAGATCTGGAAGATGTAAGGCTTGGTGATGTTAAAAACGAGTTTACTGTTGGATTACAATTTGGTGCCGGTGTACAATTTGGCAGATTTAACGCAGATATACGTTATGAACGTGGACTTAGTAAAAACACTGCAGAATCAATAGATAAAAGCATAAGAGTAGATTCTAGACCGAATCAACTCATTATAGGTCTTTCTCTGGACTTATAGATCTAAATTTGTTTAAAAAAAAACTCCGATTTTTCAATCGGAGTTTTTTTTATTCATTTTTTAAATCTCTATCATCAGCATCCAGATGATTCTTTATACCATCGCCGTCATCATCATAAAATGTAATTTCATCCAAGGTAATAAACCCATCATTATTACTGTCATTAACTGTTATCTCATCTTTGGTTAATGTACCATCTCTATCATCATCATTATCTAAATAATCTGGAGCAGTATCTTGATCTGTATCATCATTTGCATCCCTTAATAACAAACGATCACCATCTATATCTTCTAAATAAGACGGCAAACCATCTCTATCATGATCAGCCTGATTAACTTTATACAATTGAATGTTAAAAATTAATGGAGAATATGCTGGGATACTTGGACGAGCTTCATTAAAATAAGCTAAACCAGAAGGCATAAACACAACCAGGTTTCCATAACCTGTATGTGTAACTGAACCATCACCATTCTGAACAAAACTCGAAGCTCCTTTAAAATCTACTAACGATTCTCTAAAACCCTCTACAACAGACACTAAATCAAACCACACAGGATTTACTGCATTATCAAACACCCTATTAGAAGCCGTTGGCTTATACAGCAATTCTCCCTGATATGTCACCAGAGTAGAATCTGCAAAAGTTGGTTGATGTGTACCTTCGCCTTGATTTAGGTTTAAAATGTACAACGTGTATTCAACATCGTTCCTTGTAATCTTTTTAGTTGTTAAAAGAGGTGAATCCAAAATTGATTGCTCTCCTATATTTGCATCAGCTATTGTATCTAACTTTGCAAGTTGGTATTCTGGTGTAGCGTCATTATTTATAAACACATCTTCAAGAGTATAAAAATGTGTTCTCAAATAATCCTGAAGTGCTGCATCATCAGTTATTTGTTGTTCTCCCCTATCTCTTGGAGGAACGGCAGTTCCACCACCATCATCATCGTCTTTTTTACAAGCATATAAAACCACCAAAGCTAGCACAATGGCACAGCTATATTTTATTACATTCATGTATTTACTTTTTTGAAGGCGCAAGATACGATTTTCTTGTACTTTTGTTTCACAATTATTTAATATAAAAACGCATTTTAATTATTTTTTATGCGAGTTGACAAATATTTATGGTGTATTCGATACTTTAAGACACGAAGTATTGCTACAAAAGCATGCAAAGATGGTAAAATTCGTGTTAACGGAAATATCATCAAACCTTCCAGAGATATCTATCCTATGGATAAAATTACTGTTCGTAAAAATCAAATTAATTATGAACTTATGGTACTCGATACACCAGACAATCGAATTGGAGCTAAGCTCGTCGATATCTATCGTAAAGACACTACTCCAAAGGAAGCGTTGCAAAAATTAGATCTTTTAAAATATTCTAAAGATTATTATCGAAAAAAAGGTACCGGAAGGCCTACCAAAAAAGACCGAAGAGATATCGATGATTGGTATTCTGATGATGAAGTAAATGATGGCGAAATAAATGATAGTGAAGAATGATCCCGAATAAAGAATATTGGAAATATCGTTATCAAAATAGACAAACGGGATGGGATATTGGTTTTGCTTCTCCTCCTATAACCAATTATTTTGATCAGTTGAAAGATCGTGATCTTAAAATTCTGATCCCGGGTTGTGGAAATGCCTATGAAGCAGAATATTTGTTTAATCAGGGATTTAAAAACATCTATATATTAGACCTTGTAGAAGATGTATTACAAAGTTTTAAACGACGATTACCTGAGTTTCCTTCTGAAAAATTAATTTGTGCCGACTTTTTTAAGTATAAAGGAACATTTGATCTAATCATCGAACAAACTTTCTTCTGTGCTTTATCCCCAGAACAGCGAAGAGATTATACGAATAAAATCTCAAACCTTCTTTCTCCAAAAGGAAAACTGGTCGGAGTTTTATTTAATAAATATTTTGAGCATAAAGGACCTCCTTTTGGAGGAGATAAAAAAGAATATGAACTTTTGTTTTCTGAGTCTTTTACTATAAAAACATTAGAAAACTGTTATAATTCTATAGAACCACGTATGGGTAACGAACTCTTTTTTATATTTGAAAACCCGTTATAAATTTTTATAAAACTCTATTTATAATTAAAAACAATCATTAGTAATAGTTTATTTACACTATTATAAATAGCAATCAACAATTCTGAAATATGCAAACCGACAACAATATAATTCTTACCCACGAACAAATACAACACAAAATAAAACGTATTGCATATCAGATTTATGAAACTAATGTTGATGAAAAAGAGATTATAATTGCAGGGATAGCAGAGAACGGATATATATTTGCCAAGCGCTTAAAAATCATATTAGAAGATATCTCTGACTTAAAAATAACGTTATGTAAGGTTACAATGAATAAAAAATCTCCTCATAACACTGTAAAAACTTCAATAGAGGCATCTGATTATCAAAACAAACCTGTAATTCTTGCAGATGATGTACTAAATTCTGGTACTGCTCTTATTTATGGTGTAAAGCATTTTCTTGATGTTCCTCTTACCAGATTTAAAACTGCGGTTTTGGTTAACCGAAACCATAAGAAATACCCAATTAAGGCCGATTTTAAAGGAATCTCTTTATCTACTTCATTACATGAGCATATTATTGTAAAGTTTGGAGATGAAGATCTTGCTATTTTAAAATAAAAAAGTTTTAATTTCTTCACTTATTTGATCCTTACTTTTTTGATCAGTAATTACTTTGTAATCAGCTTGATTATAGTAAAAAGATCGCTCAAACAAGTGTTTACGAACAAAATCCTTAAGTTCGTTTGGTGTAGTAACATGAGAAATCAATGGTCGTTTGCTCCTTTCTGCAAATAACCTTTTTGTTAGTTCATCTAACGAGGTTTGTAAATATATACTTTTTGCATTTTCATTATTTGCTACAATTTCTAAGTTACCTGCAAAACAAGGTGTACCTCCACCAAGAGAAATAATGGTGTTTTTATATGTCTCTAACACCTCTTTAAAGTATAAAGATTCCTTTTTCCTGAAATATATTTCACCTTGATCGTCAAAAATCTTTCTAATTGATTTTTTTTCTTGAATTTCTATAAAATCATCCAAATCAAGATAACTCAATTTCATTTTAGCAGCCAAGTCTCTGCCTACCAGGGATTTTCCGCTTCCCATATACCCCATTAAAACTATATTCATACTGTAAAAATTAAATAGATATTGCTCAAAAAAAACATCATTTTAAACAAAATACAAATTTATATGAATTTCTTCTTGAAAAATAAATTAATGATAGTATATTTGCACCCGCATTCAAGGAAAAAAGAATGTCTGACCTGGTAGCTCAGTTGGTAGAGCATCTCCCTTTTAAGGAGAGGGTCCTGGGTTCGAGCCCCAGCCCGGTCACAAATAAATAATAGTTGATTATTATTTATTCAGTTCTTAAAAATATCTGATAATGAAATTATCAATGACCTGGTAGCTCAGTTGGTAGAGCATCTCCCTTTTAAGGAGAGGGTCCTGGGTTCGAGCCCCAGCCCGGTCACTAAAAAGTATCGTAATTTTTACGATACTTTTTTAGTTTTATGTTATATTGTAGTATTCATACTGCCCAGGTGCTGGAACTGGTAGACAGGCATGGTTGAGGGCCATGTGTCCATTAGGGCGTGCGGGTTCGACTCCCGCTCTGGGCACACTATACTGTATAGTGCACATCTTTAAAAGTAATAATACACAATATTCTTCCTTTCTTAGAGAATTACATTCTTCAAAACTACCAATACCATTTTTTTATTTATCAAAATATTCAATCACAAGAAAATCCTTTCTCTTTTATTCCATATACCTGAATATAAAATTACGTATTTCCACGTATTTGGAAAGACAATAACTCTAATTACCTTTGATTCATAATGTTATGATTAAAACTCATAACTATAGCCAATTAAATATTCAACACTAAAAAAAATATTATGAATCTTTTTAGAACCAAATTCAGATTTAATTTCAAAGTAGTCCAAAATTTTTTATCGAGTCTTCCTGGGGCCTGTAGTCATGCTATTCATAGATAAAGCTATTACGCTTATAAAAAATAGTTTTTCCGCATCTAATTTGTATAATACTAAAACGATCAATCATGAAAACTAACCTAAAAATTAATAGTTATTTCTTTGCAAAACTCTGCCTATTATTTAGTGTAGCTTCACTTCTTGCTGTTATAATGATGATTTAAAAAAATAGACAGGGATAAATTTATCTCTGTCTATTACTGTACTAAACTAATAATACAAACTCAACTATAGGCTAAAATTAATTCTTGCAAATAAGAATCTTCCGATATATCCAAATTGTGATGTTCTTCGGGAATACACTAATTGATCTCTGATAGCCCCTCCTACTCGATTCTCATCGGGATAGATATCTCAATAAATTACTGACTTCTATTTTAATATTAGTATTTTTTGTCATTCTAAAATCTATACAATACCTGACCCCTCTTTATACATGTGTTTTCTGAAGCTTCATTACTATAAAAATAGTAATAAAACTATATTTTTAGTAATATTACTAAAAATATAGTTACATTTGCCGTATGAGAGATTTAACAAAAGCTGAGGAGCAAATAATGCAATACCTCTGGAAGCTAGAAAAAGCATTCCTAAAAGATATAGTTGATGAGTTTCCCGAACCTAAGCCAGCATACACAACAATATCAACAGTTATAAGAACTTTGGTTACAAAAAAATTTATAAACTATAACTCATACGGTAGGATTCGTGAGTATTTTCCTTTGGTATCGAAGGAAGTATATTTTAAAAATCATTTTAAGCAGGTTATTGGTAACTTCTTTAGTGGCTCTATAAGTAAATTTGCTCTCCACTTTGCTAATGACGAAGATTTAAACTTATCTGAATTAGAAAAAATGAAGTTATTAATTGAAGAAAAAATAGAAAAACTAAAAAAAGAAAATGAATAATTACTTAATACACACATTAGAAGTAAGCTTTTGTTTTTCAGCTATGTATATAGCATTTCATTTCTTTTTACGGAAATTAACTTTTCATAAAATCAATAGAATTATACTATTAATTTTATTACCACTTTCGTTAATACTTCCTGTTTTAAACGAGGCTGAACTACCGTTTAAAAATAATCCTATTGACATCCCAAGTTTTGACGAATTCATATCATTTAATCATCTAACAGTACCAAATCATAAAGAGAAAATCATAACTCCGAAGAGCAATAGGAATATAATTGATTATCTATTTATATTTTACTGTATCGGCTTTGTAATATACATAATACGATTACTGATTCCTATACTACAATTATATCGTATAAAGAGAAAATCAAAAACTTATATCAAAGAAGGTTACCATTTTATCACTGCTGATGTACCTACAATATTCTCTTTTTTTAATTGGATCTTTATTCCAGAGAGTAAAATAAATGATTATGAACAACCAATCATTGATCATGAAAAAGTTCATAGTAAATCTCTACATACTATAGATTTAATTTTTACTGAAATTTATATCGCTTTACACTGGTTTAATCCTTTTGTATATTTTTTCAAAAAATCAATTATAGCTGTCCACGAATTTCAGGCAGATCAGGCTGTAATCAATACACAAATTAAAAAATCATATTATTTAGAACTTTTATTTAAAAACATAACCGCAAAGCAATCTATTAAATTATATAGTTATTTCAATCAATCAATTATCAAAAAACGAATAGACATGATCACAAAAAACCATTCTACTAAAACAAACATTATACGATATATAATATTAATTCCTGTTCTTCTTTTTCTTCTAATGGCTTTCACAAAACCAATACATGAATCAGAAGATGAATTTGATTATACTATTGTACAATCCATAAATACTGAAATAGACAAAAAAGACCCTCCTTCCATTTTTCCTGTAAAAGATGGTTCTATCAAAGATATTACAGCATCTTTTGGCAAAAGTTTTACACATCCTATTGAGAAGAAAAAAATAGTTCACGGAGGTATTGACATTAGAGCAAAACAAGGTGTTCCTGTTTTAGCAACAGCAGACGGCATGATTGTAAACACTTCCTCAAAAGAGGATTGGGGTAATTTAATAGTAATATCTCATGCAGATGGTTACGAAACCTGGTATGCGCACTTACAAGGTTTCAATATTAAAAATGGTGAAAAAATTAAAAAAGGCCAGATTATCGGGTATGTAGGAAGTACTGGTAAATCAACAGGATATCATCTTCATTATGAAGTACGATTAAACAGAGAAAGAGTAAATCCTATGGATTACTTTAAAAAATAAGGTACCAGATATAATAGATTGTTTAAAAGACAGGGATAAATTTATCCCTGTCTTTTACTGTACTAAACTAATAATACAAACTCAACTATAGGCTAAAATTAATTCTTGCAAATAAGAATCTTCCGGTATATCCAAATTGTGATGTTCTTCGAGAATACACAAACTGATCACCAGCAGTTCCTCCTGCTCTATTATCATCGGGATATACATCTAATAAATTGTTAGCTCCTATGGTAATATTAAGGTTTTCAAAAACCTTTGCAGAAACAGAAAGGTCGGTTATCACTTTTCCTCCATAAACAGCATCATCACTAACTATTGTTCCTTCGACTCTTGGGTCTCCATTAAAATCATCTGGATCGGTTACCTCTCCAAAGAATACGTTTCTTAGTAGCACATTATATCTTCCGATAGATAATGCATTGGTAAGGCTTAATTTTGTTCTTGGTTGTGCCAACGTTAGAAAAGCCTCTTCCTGGGCATCAAAGAAGTTACCTCCCTGACCTGCACTAGCAATTCTAGCCGGAATTCTAATCTCCTCTACCTCAGTTTCTGCAAATGTAGCAGACAGATCACTTTTTAAAGTTGCATTTTCGCCAAAGTCAGCTTTATGAGAAATCACAACATCTATACCTTGAGATTTTGTATCAATTGCATTCACAAAGAAACGCGCACTGGTAGCTCCTGCATCCTCAAATATCTGAGTAAGCTCTGCATCTCCTCCGTTTCCAAAACTACCGCTATACACTATTCTATCATCGATAGTAATCAAATAGGCGTCTGCAGTGATTGTGAAATTCTGAATTTTTGCTGTAAGACCAAGACTATAACTATTAGAAGTTTCTTCCTTTAATTTCGCTATCCCAATTAAAGTCGCTGCTCTACTATCATTGGTAAACGTACCTTGCTCAAAAGGTTGATTATCCACAAAAACTGTGCTGGTTCTACTAAAAAATTGCTGGTGTAACGATGGTGCTCTAAATCCAGTACTATTAGCCCCTCGTACAGAAAAATTATCTGATATCTTATACCTGGTTGCTAGTTTATAGTTAAAAGTATCTCCAAAATCAGAATAGTTTTCATATCTCCCTGCCAAGCTAACTAACCATTGCTTTGTAAAATCAACTTCCAGATCGATATAGCCCGCAATACTATTTCTATATTTATCGGTTTCGTTATTCGGATCATATCCTCTAAACACTTGTGAACCTCCACCAAGTACAGCTCCCGTGAAATTATTTTGAACTAATTCATTATCGGGAGTAGTACTGGTTACGGGGTTTCCGTTAATATCATAACTGGTATAAGAAGCTTCCTCTCCTGCTGTAATCGAGTAGTTCTCTACTTTGTACTCTGCTCCCATTGCAACATTAAATCCTTCAAAAATATCTTCATGAAATTTGCTAATATCCAGATTAGTAGTATTCTGCATAAAACTTAATGCTCCTGCATCAAAAGTTCTTGGTGTTGCAACACCCAAGGTTCCATTACTAGAATTACCAACAGTGATGTCAAAAGTATTGATCCCATATGTATTCGAGAAATCTACACTCCAATCTTTAATCTTACCTTTAATTCCCAGTGCGATAGATTTGTCAACAATATCTGTTCCTATATTAGGTAAGAATCCATTAGGAAATGCTGGTGTATTAGCTCTACCATCTCCTTGTGCTGGTCTTCTGTAAAACCCAGATGCCAATCCTTGTCGATAACTAATACCACCAAAACTATAAATCTCGGTATCATCACTTAGTGGGATAGACATATTGGCAAAGAATTTCCCTTCTCTTAATTTGGCTGTACCTACTTTAAATCTAAAATCCGTACGAGTTAATCCACGAGCTGTCAATTCTGCCTCATCGACATCTATATCCAATAATCCCCTGAAAGTATCTACATCTGCAGGATTATTAACATCTAAAGCTGCGATCTGGTCCTTAACACTCTGATCCAGGTATGTGATTCCTTGAGCAGCAGTTTGATAATCTGCAAGTGTCATTTCTGCTACATTTCCTCCTCCTGCTGCAAAAACACGTTCTGCTCCATGAAATCCTTTAAAAATATCTCCTTGATAATCGCGATTACGTAATGCTGGTTCTCTGGTAGAAAGTGATCCTGTAAAATTGATAAATCCTCCATTTTCTCCTAGCGCCAATCCATAATTTGCTTCTAATTTTACTTTCTCTCCATCACTACCTCCATCAAACTGATTAGAGTTTTCACTAAAATTAGCTCCAGTAGTAAGCGTAAGATCTAATTTACCTGTTGCCTTTTTCAATACAATATTAATCACGCCAGCAATGGCATCAGAGCCATATTGAGCAGCGGCTCCATCTCGTAATACTTCAATTCTTTGAATAGCAGCAGTAGGAATTGCGTTCATATCTGTACCTACACTACCCGCTCCAACGGTACCATTTACATTAACCAATGAAGTATTATGCCTTCTTTTTCCATTAATTAATACCAAAACCTGATCGGGTCCTAAACCACGTAAAGAAGCTGGATCGATATGATCTGTACCATCAGAAACAGTTTGGGTCTGTGACGTGAATGAAGGAGCTGCATAATTTAAAATTTCATTAATCGAAGTCTGTGGTCCCTGAGTAGCCATCTGAGTGATATCGATAACATCAATTGGCACCGCAGTTTCTGTAGCTGTACGACTAGGATTTCTAGACCCTACAAGAATTACATCATCTAATTGCGCAGCAGCATCTTGTAATACTATCTCAATAAAATCTTTACCCGTTACATCTACCTCTGTAGTTTCAAAACCAATATAAGAAACAATCAAAGTATTGTTTTCGCCTGATAAATTAATCGCAAAATTACCGTCAAAATCTGTTTGAGCCCCAGTTGTAGTTCCTTTAACCAACACATTTGCGCCGGGTAATGGGTTTCCATTAAAATCTTTGACATTTCCTTTAATCTCACGTTGTAACTCTATCTTCTCTTTAAGTAAATGAGTTTTTTTCAATATCACTTGTTTCCCGATAATAGAATATGAGATATCTGTTCTATTAAACAAGAGTTGCAGAACTTTATCCAGAGTTTCTTTATTAACCTGGATTGTAGTCTTTTGACTTAGATTTACTTCATCATTAATGTAAAAAAACTTATATGATGTTTGGTTTTTAATTTCTTCAATGACTTCAGATAATGGTGTTTCCTCGAAATCAAGTTCTATTTTGCCTTGTGAAAAGCCCGAAGTTGCCATCATCTGAAAGATGGAAAAACTAAATAGAACCAGTGTAAGTTTCATTTTTAATACAATTGATTGGTACGCTACGTGTGAAAATAGCGCATGATTACCCTTTTTTTTCATATTTTTGAAAAGTTTGATTGTTAAGTACTCTGTTAAATAATAATCGAATCAGTAAGGGAAGTGTAGCAGCACTTCCTTTTTTTTTACGGATTGATTGTAATGTTCTTACCTTTTATTTCATATGTAAATTTTAAAGTTTCTGAAAATGTTCTCAGGATTTCTTCGATATTCTCTACATCAAATTCTCCTGTAAAATGTGTGTTATTTAATGTTTTGTTATGACTTGTTATCGAGACATCATAGCTGCGTTCTATCCTTTTAAATGCATCTATAAAGGATTCATTTTGTAGTATAATCTTTTTATCCATCCAAGAAGTGTATAAGGATGTATTTACCTTTTGTTTATGCATAATTTTTTTATGCTTACTAAAAATTGCTTGATCGTTTGGTATTAGTTGCAATGAGCTTGTATTCTCATTTTGATCGTTGACAACCACAGCACCTTCTACCAATGTTGTTTTTACCGTAGCATCTTCAGCATAAGAAGATACATTAAACTGGGTTCCTAAAACTTCTACATCTACATTTTCTGTTTTTACTATAAACGGCTGCTCTTTATTTTTGGTAACATCAAAAAAAGCTTCTCCTTTTAGATAGACCATTCTATTTTCTTTTGTAGGCATAAAATGTTGAGGGAATTTTAAACTACTCGCCGCATTTAGCCATACTTTGGTTCCGTCGGATAATGTGAGCTGAAATAATTTTCCTTTAGGAATAGAGATTTCAATATACTTAGCTTCGGTCACCTCAGTACCTGGCTGAACAATAAATTGATTCTGATCTTTTTTACCAATCAAACTACCACTAGCATTTATGATATCCGCTTTATCATTAAAATCAGTATACGTAACGGTACCATCTGCCTGAACAATTTTGATTTTATCCACGGGTAGAGTATTTGCCTCAACAACAGTAGAGTTTGTTTTAACAGTAGAAACATTCTGAGTGGTATAATAATATCCTCCTAGAAGTATCCCTCCTAAAACTGCAGCATACTTTAATACCGTTGACAGAGATTTTAGACTAATCACCTTAACCTTCTTTTCCTCAATAGTGTGGATAAAACGTTCATAAGCAGAGTTTGGATCTGCTGGTAGCTCTTTGTTTGTAGCATACCATTTCTTTATTTCTTGCTTAAAAAGGATTTCATGGTCAGGATTTTCAGCCAACCATTGTTGTAATGCCTGTCTATCTGAGGACGAAATGTCTCCTTCTAGGTACTTCTTAATTATTGTTAAATAATTATCCATTCTTCATTTTTTCTATTTAAAAGATGCAGAAAAACCACAAATCCCCTACTTTATTTTATTTTTTTTAATTTAGTCGGTGATTTTTATAATGAAAAAAGATAGTAGGGACATAGAAAAATTACTGATTCAGGGGCTTACAGACGGAAATCGAGACAGCTATAAAATAGTATTTAATCAATACTATTCCTGGCTGTATAACTACGTTTATAAGCTTTCTAATAATTCGTCATTGTCTGAAGATCTGGTGCAAAATGTTTTACTTAGACTTTGGGAAAAAAAATCAACTTTACGAATTACTTCATCTTTAAAAAATTATCTTTTCAGATCTTGTCATAATGAATTTCTAATGCATCTACGGAAACAAAAAAAGGAATACGACGCATTAGATTCTCTAAGATGGGAAGCCATATTCGAAATGTATACTAGCGAAGAAGAAAACCAATTAGATCTAAATTGGTTAAAACTTGAAAAGGCTATTGAGCAACTTCCAAAAAAATGTAGAGAAGTATTTAAACTTAGCCGTTTAGAGCAAAAAAAACATAAAGAAATAGCCGATATTTTAGGAATCTCTACTAAAACCGTTGAAATTCATATTAGCAAAGCTTTGCGTTTCCTAAAAACAAATGTTTCTATTTTTTTCTTTTAAATCTTCTACTGTAGAATACACAATGAAGTAGTATCAAGCTATACTATAACACTAAGTATCAAAAAACTATATCAACACTACGCCATCAAACCCCTTATCATTAACAAATTGCTAAAAAATGTTTGTTTTTTAACAGTTAATGATACTATTTTAACATTTTTTCAAAAAATAAATGTTTTCTTTTTCTTAGTTTTGTTTAACGATTTATAAAAAAAAGTGAACAATATTAAACAAACATTTAGTATTAAAGATCTGGAGAATCTTTGTGGTGTAAAAGCGCACACCATAAGAATATGGGAAAAAAGATATAATCTACTTTCTCCTGATCGTACTGATACCAATATAAGAACATACAATTTAAAAAATCTTCAAAAACTACTTAATGTTACCTACTTGGTAAACAGTGGTTACAAAATATCTAGAATTTCTAAATTAGGTACACAAGAAATTAATGAATATGTAAGAAGTATCGTATCTGACAATAGCATCAAAAATCAGGCTATAAACTCCTTTAAAATTGCGATGCTAAATTATGATCTTGAGCTATTTTTAGAAACATATTCACAACTAGAGAGCAAAAGAAATTTTAAAGAAATATTTGTTGATTTTTTTATTCCTTTATTAAAAGAAATAGGATTATTATGGCAGACAGATACAATCAGCCCTGCACATGAACATTTTATCTCTAATTTAATAAAGCAAAAGTTATTACTAAACATTGAAAAACTTCAATATTCTAAACCTACCAAAACGGATAGAGCTTTTATTTTATTTCTTCCAGAAAACGAAATACATGAATTAGGTTTATTATATATTAATTACGAAGTACTCTTACATGGATATAAGGCTATTTATCTAGGCCCAAGTATTCCTTTAGACAGTCTGCCTAATATGCTTTCTTTTCATGATGATGTGGTGTTTATATCCTATTTTACCATCAGACCAGAAAAAGATAATATAAAAAAATACCTCGAAGATTTTAATACAATTGTATGTGCCAATAGAGTCAATGAGTTATGGATATTAGGCAAACAAATCATGCATATTTCTAATAACACAGGACACAACCATCGTTATTTTGAATCAATTAGCTCATTAATTTCTGAGCTTTAATTTTATAAGTATTTCAGTTATGTTTAAAAAGATAGCAATCATCGGTTCTGGATTTTCTTCGCTTTCTGCTTCGTGCTATCTGGCTAAATTAGGATACGATGTAACTATTTTTGAAAAAAATGCAACTGTTGGTGGTAGAGCCGGGCAATTAAAAAAAGAAGGGTTTACATTCGACACTGGCCCTTCCTGGTATTGGATGCCCGATGTATTTGAACGTTTTTTTAGGGACTTTAACACATCTGCCTCTGATTATTACACCTTAGATAAACTACACCCTGCATACAAAGTTTTCTTTAAAAACAATGAAAGTATCACGATAGGTGGTTCATTAGAAAAAATATATGAAACTTTTGAAGCAGAAGAAAGAGGCAGTTCGGTTAAACTACAAAAGTTCATCAAAACTGCACAGAATAATTATGAAATTGCAATTAAGGATTTAGTCTATCGACCAGGAGTTTCCTTATTAGAACTGGTAACAAAACAAACAATTCTAAGAGTAGGTCAATTTTTTAGTACTATTTCTAAAGAAGTTCGTAAAGAATTTAAAAGTAAAAAGTTAATCCAAATTCTTGAGTTTCCTGTACTGTTCTTAGGTGCTAAACCAAGTGATACTCCTGCTTTTTATAGTTTTATGAACTATGCTGATTTTGGGTTGGGAACTTGGCATCCCAGGGGAGGAATGTATAGTGTAATAGCAGGGATGGAAGAATTATCCAGATCACTTGGTGTAACAATTCACACCAATGCAACTGTCGAAAAAATAGTAGTCGAAAACAGTCATGCAAAAGGCATTATTGCAAATGGTAAAAAAATAGATGCTGATATTGTATTATGCGGAGCAGATTATCATCACGGAGAAACATTATTAGCACCAGAGTATCGACAATATTCTGAAAAATATTGGGAGCGTAAAACTTTTGCTCCTTCTTCTCTAATTTTTTATGTAGGGTTTGATAAAAAATTACAAAATATCAACCATCATAATTTATTTTTTGATACCGATTTTGAGCAACATACAAAGGATATTTATGACACCCCAAAATGGCCTAACGATCCGTTGTTTTATGCTAATTTCACTTCTTTAACAGATCCAGAATCTGCTCCTAAAGGCAAAGAGAATGGTTTTTTTCTTATCCCGTTAGCTCCTGGAATAGAAGATACCGATGAATTAAGAGAGCATTATTTTGATAAAATCATGACTCGTTTTGAGGCACTTACAAATCAAAATGTTAAAAATAGCATTATCTTTAAAGAGTCCTTTTGTATTAAAGATTTTATAAAAGAATATAATTCTTACAAAGGAAATGCCTATGGAATGGCTAATACACTTTTACAAACTGCATTCCTAAGACCTAAGTTAAAAAGTAAAAAAATAAAAAATCTATTTTTCACCGGGCAACTTACTGTTCCCGGTCCAGGTGTACCCCCATCTTTGATTTCAGGAAAACTAGTAGCCGGATTAATCGAAACTCATTATAAGTATGACAAGACGTTAAAACCTAGTACAACAATATAACAAACTCAATTAAACCTTAAATCCTATCTTATGAAGTCTATTTTTGATACTGTATCGCAAAGTTGTAGCAAAATTGTTACGAATTCCTACAGTACATCATTTTCGCTTGCTTCAAAAATGTTATCAGATTCTATACGACAGGACATTTACAATATTTATGGTTTTGTAAGATTTGCAGATGAAATTGTAGATACATTTCATGAATATGATAAAGAAAAATTATTTAATGATTTTGAAGAGGAAATGTACAAAGCAATTAAAAATAAGATTAGTCTAAATCCTATTCTTAACTCTTTTCAAAAAACAGTTCATCAATATAATATTAATCCGGAGTTGTATGAATCATTTATGAAAAGTATGCGATTAGATTTGCATAAAACCAACTATCTAACAGATCAGGAATACAAAGATTATATTTATGGATCGGCAGATGTAGTTGGATTAATGTGTTTGAAAGTTTTTGTGAATGGAGATGCCGAAAAGTATGCTAATTTAAAGCAAAGCGCAATGCATTTGGGTTCTGCTTTTCAGAAGGTTAATTTCTTACGGGATCTAAAAACAGATTTTGAAGATCTTAACAGGACCTATTTTCCGAATCTAAATTTAAATGAACTCGATGAAGAATCTAAACTTAAAATTATTAAGGAAATAGAAGAAGATTTCGATAAAGCTTTACAAGGTATCTTAAGACTTCCTGTTGAAGCAAAATTTGGAGTATATACTGCATTTATTTACTATAAAAAATTATTAAATAAACTTAAAAAAACTCCGTCTTTAGAAATAAAAAATACACGTATACGAGTATCGAATTATCAAAAATTTGGATTATTAGCAAAATCCTATTTTGACTATCGATTAAACTTAATTTAGCTGTATTTTTGTATAAAACCACTTTTGTGAAAGTTTTTGTCCAAATATTAGTTTTTCTTGCCGCCTTCTCTATTATGGAGTTTATGGCTTGGTTCACTCACAAATATGTAATGCATGGTTTTTTGTGGTCATTACACAGAGATCATCATCATAAAGATCATGACAGTTGGTGGGAACGCAATGATTTATTCTTTGTATTCTATGCTATAGTAAGTATGTCTTGTATTTTGTTTCACGATTCGCATACATTTTGGATCGGAAGGGCTATAGGTCTAGGCATTCTAGCTTATGGTATTGCCTATTTTGTAGTACATGATATTTTTATACATCAGCGTTTTAAAGCATTCAGAAATACGAGCAATTGGTACGCCAAAGGAGTACGAAGAGCTCATAAAATGCATCATAAAAATATAAAAAAGGAAAAAGGAGAATGTTTTGGTATGTTAGTGGTTCCTTTTAAATATTTTAAGAAATAGATTTTATTCGGCTAATAGATTATCGATGGTTTCTCTTACTTTGGTGCTATTCCAATCTGCTGCACCAACTTTATCAATAATAATGTTTCCTTTTTTATCCAACAGATAAGTTGCAGGTATTGTTTTACTCACAAAAGGTTTTGGGTGCTCTGATAATGATCTATAGATAGGATAACTATAGTTTTTATTCTTCATAAACTTATTTAATTCTGGATCATCATCTGTAGTTACAAAGAGAAATACTACTTCATCTTTATAATCATTATACAATTTTTGTAATGAAGGCATTTCTGCTATGCAAGGAGGACACCATGTAGCCCAATAATTGATTAGAACAACTTTATCTTTTGCTATATTAAAATTAGTAGACGCTGTGTTTACTCCATGTAATTTCCAGTCATATGATGCTACCTGTGCTCTTTCTTCTACTTTTACTATTCCAGGGCTAAAAGAGAAAATTCTGGTTAAAAATATCTGCATCATTCCTCTGGTATTAGGAATAAAAAATAATATCAATATGATTGCAAAAATCACATTGGAGATGTTCTTTTTATTAAACTTCATCTATCTAAATCTTTTGTTTTTCAGAACTCATATCATGAACTCATTTGATTTTTTTATCTATAGTCACAGATATTTTGATTAGTAACAAAATCCTGAAACACCTTACAAAGTTATATAAATAAATGGCACTACATCTAAGATAGATATAGACTTAATTCTTGAAATACAGTTTTCTTAAATTAATAAAGCGCAATCTTTGATTGCGCTTTAAAACTAACAAAAAATAACAATGAACTATTATCTTGTTACACTTCCCGAAGGAAATGAAGCACTATTAAGCTCAAAGGTATAACTAGTAGGTGCGGTATCTGTACCTGCTGTACCAACCAAAGGTTTCAACAAAAATGGTGCTGCTGCATTGTCTGGAAATGGTTCTACAGAAATCACAACCGTTTTTCCTCTTACATCTAATGGAAATGTTACTCCGTCTGGAGCGTTTCTAAAAAAGTCTTCTCCTGGTAATTGTGGTCCATTAGAAGCGGTTTCACTAAACCCATTAATATCTCCAACATTATCATCTGCAGTATTATTCATTGTAAATGTTCCTGTAGAAATAGGTACTCCATCTGCTACCACCCATCCTTCATATTTCCATCCTGCATCAAGAACTGGTAAGGTTAAATTCGCTGCCGGAGGCATTCCTGGGGTACCAAACCATACTCCAAATTGATCATTACCATTATTAGCAGTTCCCGAAGCCTCATCTGTTGGGGTTCTTAAGAAAAACCCTCCTGCCGAAGCTGAAAAATCTCCTTCACCTACAGGTCCCAATCCTACTGTTGCTGTATTACCGGTTCCAAAATCACCTTTTAATAGTTTTGTATCTGATGGTGCCGGGTTTGGATCAGGATTTGGTTCTATTGTTAATACAAAAGCTGCCGCTGTCTTAAGTGATTCTGTATTTACCATAAAAGAAGTACTAGATAATTCTCCTGCACTATTTACAGAAAATGTTCCTGTAGAAACTGGAGCTTCATTAACGATAATCCATCCTTCATAAAGATAATCGCTTCCTAAGTCTTCTAATCCACTAAGATTAAGTGTTACATTTGATTCGGTAGGTACATTACCAGAGTCATCATCATTACTACATGAAGAAACAATACATCCGATAACCAGAGTACCTATAATTGCTTTTTTAAACATTGCTTTTTTTTTATGATTATTAGACCATAAAATTATTAACATTGAAGTTTTTAAAATGTTAGCCACCTAACATTAAGCAACATTTTTTAAACGAATCTCTTTTCTATTAAAATCTATGACGTTAGATTCCTTTAATTCGTTTAGAATAATATTTAGGGTTGGTCTCGATGTACCGATAAGATGAGCTATGTCTTTTTGGGTATAAGGATGCTCTATTACCATATCTCCTGTATAAGGACAACAGTGTCCATAGTCTTCTTTAAGCTCGTTTAAGAACTCTAATAATCTTGTTTTGGTATCTTTAAAGAGAAGTAATTGTAGCCTTCTTTCCAGGCGCTTAAATCGCATACCTATAAATTTATAGATTCTAAGGCTAAAAGATTGATTCTCGCGCATGAGTCCATGCATGGTTTCTACACCGATGGGACAAATAGAAGTTGTATTATCGACAGATTGCGCAAACTCTGTTCTTTTATTCTCTCCAAGAATAGCTTTTTCACCAAAAATCTCTCCCCGGGTAAGAATAGCTTTTATGACCTCATATCCATCTTCTGCATAGTATCCAATTTTTACCTTTCCTTTTTCTATAAGGTATACTTTGTTTGCAGAGTCTTCTTCAAAAT
Organism: Aquimarina sp. Aq78; assembly: GCF_900299525.1. Taxonomy (GTDB): domain Bacteria; phylum Bacteroidota; class Bacteroidia; order Flavobacteriales; family Flavobacteriaceae; genus Aquimarina. The sequence continues at coordinate 605,073 of NZ_OMKA01000003.1, forward strand.
AAATGTAGTCGTTCTTTCGGTAAGCATCAAAGTCGTGATCCTTTTTATACCTTTTAAACTTATGAGGGCATAATACCTTAAAGAGATCTGAATCCTCAAAAAACCAGATTGCACTCATGATGATTATGTTTTATGATGTTAGTTTATCTACTTATGTCGTAAAACACTCAAATCCCTTACATTATTGTATTAGAAACCCCTTAAAAGCTTAATTTTAAGGAGTTTTGCGAATTCTATGATATAAACTTAATTTATTGAGCAATTCTTTTACGAATTGTAGACAAATTATCTTCTATTAGTAATTCTCCATCTTTAAAAACAGTTTCTAATAATCCTTGATTCTCTTCTTGTTCAGAAACCTGATCTTTATACACTATTTTCCCTTGTTCTTCATATAATTGAATACGCCCTTTTGCAGATTTTTTAGTACCATCATCTGTGATCGGATCTTTAAATATTTCTCTTCCTTCTCCCTGTACTTCTACATAAGTAGCTTTCATTGCAAATCCAAAAGTGTCTCGGGTATTGTATTGATATGTAAAACTCCCTATTCCCAAAACCACATTAGTAGAAGCAAAACCTTTAGCTTTCAACTTTTTACAAATCTGGGTTGCTCTTTCGATTGTAATACTATCTCCATAGATAGCTCCTATTTTTGGATTCAACACTTTGTACCCCTGATCATTTATCGTTCCTCCAAATTCATCCCAAAGTAACTCTATAACACCCTTAGCAACTATTGGATTCTTATGATCACATCCGCAAATAATATCCACAGGATCACCAGAATCTGGTCTAATGACAAGTTTTCCTTCTCTTTCGAGAATTTCATTTTTTAGTTTAGGTAAATATTCTGTTAGCACTTTCCAAAGATCCCAGGTATCAGATACTACAGATAATATTCCTGTTGGATATGTTTCTAATAACCTTTTAAAAGTTCCTATTTCATCATCCTTACTTCCTGCACACATCACGCTATGTTCTGTAGCATTTACACTACCGATAACCAATTCTTTGGTAACATCTGCATTATAATATGTTTCAAAAGCTTTTGCTACAGGCAATGTATCACTCCCAGAAAAGGATAATGCATGTCCCATACCGCTAAGAATTGAAGATTCTGTACCCGACATTCCTCGCATCGAGAAATCGTGACCCTGCCAGGTAATAAACTCTATATTATCACGATCTGTTTCTATTGCAAAAGAGGATAAAATACTTTGATATTGTTTTGCAATAGTAGCAGAAGTACAAGGTTGCCAAATAATATTAGACAATAAAGTTTCCAGATAATTGGTAAGCCAGAAAAACTCTGGTTTGGTGTTCATTACTGTAAACATTGGTACTCGAATAGGAACTTCTGTTCCTTCAGGTAAAGATTTGATTTTGATAGGTAAATATCCTAAATCGTGTAATTCTTCGATATGTGTAATATCATAATCTATACCCAGATAATGATCTACATATTTTTTATATTCTGCAGTCACTTCTTCTTTGGGAAGATTAAAAAACCGTTCGTTGAATTGTTTGATTAAATATTCTTTAATAAAATACTGCAACCCAAAAAACACTACATTATCAATTCCTTCTATTCTACTTTTCCTAGGTGTCCAGTTAGAATACACAAAAGTAGTTCCGTTTGGATATTGCTCTTTGTGCCCTAATTTATAACCGTCTGTTAATAGTAATGGATTCATCTTTATTTTATTTTGCGTTATTTATACGCAAATATAGTTTTTATTTTTAAACTGATAAAATCTTAAAAGAATTTTTTTCTGGATTACTTCAAAAACTAGTAGAAAACATGCTAGTTTTCATACTTTCGATTCATGAATTCCTTAAATACTTTTTGAAAACCACTAAGATCTACTTTAGCATTTTTAACTTCAGAACTGTTTTTGTATTCTATGTAATATGTGTTTCCCGGTTTCTCAAAGAAACGTATCCCTTCTATTATTTTACCATTATCTCCTGTGAGAATGTATCCTCTAAAAATTTCAGGATCTTCTGGACGTTGTTTATCTTCTTTATGCATTTCATTAATGATGATCTCTATAAACTCATCAAAAAAAGATTGCATATTCTTATTGATAAAAATCTCTGGTTTCTCAAAATAGATTTTCTGTATATCTACCAAATCTAACTTGGTCGAATATTCCTGAAAACCACTGGTTCCATAACCATATGTTCCATCACTTTGATCATATATAAACATGGTGCTATTCGCAGGTAAAACATCTACATTTCCTTTCATAAAATATTTAACACCAATTTCTTTTTCATTTATAGTATATGAAGCCTTCCAACTCTTATTTTTCCTGAATAATTGTATTTCCAACTTCTCCCCTGCTGCAGCTAAGGTAGGCGATCCTATAATAATACTATCTCCTTTCTGAATTATCAAAGTTCGCTGATAATAGTGCTTAGCAAATATATCTATATGTAATGCTGTATATTTTTTATTCTCTATTTTTTTAGAGAATATTCCCGAAGGCGCTTCTTCATATTCATATCCATCTATTATTTTACCATTCTTATAAACAGATTTGATGTTTAATTTTGGTTTATACAAATCTCTTATATATACTTCATAATCTTCTTCACTCATCACTTCTCCTTGTTGCTCTTGTAAACCTTCTATTTCAGAAGTTTCTGCTCCTAATGCCATTTGATAAACATCTAAAGAATATTGAAATTTTGCTTCTCCATTCTCATAATAATCAACTCTGGGAAATTCATCGTTTCCTTTTGAAAAATATCCATTATATGGTTTTCCATATTTATAAAATCCTTTATATATTTTTTGAGGTTTTTCGACAATTACAAAAGAATCTTGATCAATAACATTATCCATATTTTGAGATTTTACAAGATTAAATGAAAGCATACACAATGACAAGAGTAAAATAATCTTGCTACTCCAGCTAATTCTACATCTTAATAAGAATTCGATCTTAATCATTACAAAATTTTAGAAGATAAAAATAGATCCAATTTATGTTAGAAACTACCCTGTTTTCCGTTAAAGTTAGAAAGTCTTAGTTTCTTCCTTTTTCATCAAGGTATAAAGAAGGCAATGGATCACTTTGCCAACATTTTTTAGTATCAATATCTAGTATGGTAAGTTTTCCCTTGAAACCTGCTCCTGTATCTATATTCCAGAGATTATAAGCTTTTATAGGAGTATCTTTACCATACTCAATAGTAGGGGTATGCCCGATATAAATCTCGGAATAATGACTAAACCGTTTTGGCGGATCATCTTTTAAAGCTACCTCTCCAACTTTATCGGCAAGTAACGCTGATTCCCATAATGTTCGATCCCAATAATAATTAGAATCATACTCCTCTTTTCCTACTCCATGCATCGATGTGAATCCTGCATGTACAAAAAGCCTACCCTCTTTATCCAGATAGTAATCTTTCAGCGTATTAAAAAATGCTTTATGAGTTTCTTTGGTAAGTAACCCTGATTGAATATAGCTATGGATTGTTTCTTTTCCTCCATGTGCCAACCATACAGGATTGGTTACTCCTTTTTCTAGCCATAACCCGCACCACAGGTCATGATTTCCTCGTATAAAAACACATGTATTGGATATAGAAAGATGTATAAGTTCTTGTATTACAATAGCCGATTCACTCCAACCATCTACGTAATCTCCCAAAAAAATCAGGGTATCTTCTGAAGTTACATTTGCTCGTTCTAAAACCTGAAGTAAAGCCCTATGACCACCATGTATATCACCGATTACCAGGGTTCTCATTTTACAATTGTTTGCTTAACCTATTAACAATATTATTCATCCAAGAATATTCAGGTAATTTCTTTAAATTATCTTTCAAATATTTAGGTATACCATTATAACCAATATAAGTTCCCACTATTTGCCCTGTTATTGAACAATTCGTATCAGTATCTCCTCCGCTATTTATGATTTCATCGAAAATAACATCAATAGGTTTTTCTTTTATCATATTTGCAGAAAAAATCGAAAAAGGAACTGAATTAACAACATACCCATCATTCCCTAAACTAGCAATTTCTGTTATTGATTTTGTTTTAGACAAAATATCTAATTCCAGTAACCTATCTTTTACTTTTGAATCTGGCAAATCCGAAGTAATTAATTTCATTAAACTTATTTCATTTATCCAATTCTCTTCTATAATAGTTTTAATTGCAAAAACTACTGCCAAAGCTCCAATATATGCCTCAGAATTATAATGTGTTATGGAACATATTTGTTCTATTCGTTCTCTTGAAATATTTTTAAAAAAAGCTATTGGGGCAACACGCATTGCCGCTCCATTACCTGCAGAGTATTCTCCTCTTCTACCGGTTTGACTCCAATCCAAGCCAATTTGGAGTTCTCTAATGGCTTTTAACGTTGATGCTCCTATTCCTCTAATCATTCCATTAGCAAAATAAGAAACAAAATAATTAGATAGTATTTCTGGATCCAAAAAAGGGTCTTCAATCAATGCTTCACAAGTCGCTAATGTTAATTGCGTATCATCTGTAATATCCCATTCTGGTATTTTCTCCTCTGGTTTTCCAAAAGGGTAAAAGATATTCTCTTCGATTTGTTCTACATTTTCATATCCGCTCCCTATTGCATCACCAATAGCTCCTAAGAACATTGAACCAAGAAATCTTTCTTTATTAGTAATCATCTTATTTTTTTGTAACACATCTTTAGACTCTATCACTACAATAGTCCATACATTATATCTGTTCTTAAGACATATTTAATTCCTTTAATAATAGGCTTACCTTCATGGCGTAACGGATGATGAAATACTAAAGCATCACCTAATTTTGGATTAACTGTAATCCCTTCTTCAAAATAAGTCTCTCCTCCTTTGAAATCATCATTAAGATATATCAAAAACGAGAAGAAACTGCATTCATTTTCACTTCGTTCATAACTTCCATCTCTATGCATTTTAAAGCGTTGCCCTTCGCCATATTTGTATATCCTAAACATTTCGTTAAGGCCAATTGCTCTGTAATTTCCAAAAGTTTCAACCACTAGAGGTTCTATTTCTGACCATATTTTTTCCCCAAGTATTTCATCCTTAAACAAAATACGTTGGTTATTTCGAATCCCCTTTACCATTATCTGCTTGCCATCAATATTAACTTTTGCTTCTTCAAATGAAACCTGCTCTCCTTTTTCAATAAATTGATCACACATTTCTTTAGAGAGAAAATTTTCAATGAGACATATTTCTGGATGTAACTCTTTCCTTTTCATTTAGATTATTCTTTATAATTGCTTAAGACCTCACAGGTTTTAAACTTGTGAGGTCTGGTTATATTATGATTTAAACTCAATATATTCTGGAGCGACTACATCGGTTAGCCACACTTCATTATAGGATTGATAAAACTCTATTCCTTTGGCATACATGTCGCCTGATCTCACGGTTAGAATAATAGGTTTTCCTCTTCTGGATCCTACTTTTATAGCTGTTTCTCTTTCTTTGCTTAGATGTACATGATGCCTGCTCATTTTTAGCAACCCCTTTTCTCTAATGGCATCCATAAATTTGGCCACTGTACCGTGATACAAGAATTCTGGGGGTTGTTCGGGTTGATACTCCAAATCTACCTTGATTGAGTGACCTTGACTGGCTCTAATTCTGGTATGATCTTCATTAAATGCAAAGCGTTGCTTATCACAGGATGCTACAACTTCTTCTAATACATCCATATTTAATTCAGGTCGATATCTTTTTACTTTTTGCAGTAATTCCTGTACATCTGCCCAACCATTTTCATCGAGTTGTATCCCCACTTTATCAGGGTCATGCCTTAGAATAAGGCTTAAAAATTTACTTATATGTTTATTATTTGTTTTCATTTTTTAATAATTCATTATACAGCTCAAAATTTTCCTGATCAAAACAAACAAAGATTATCTCTTCAATCTTATCTTGATTAAAATTTTTAACCGCTTCGACGGCTATTCTTGCCGCAATGTTTTTAGGGAATTTATAGATCCCTGTACTTATATTTGGAAAAGCTATCCTTTTTACTTCATTCTCAATTGCTAATTTTAATGAATTGATATAGCAGTTTTTTAATAGTTCTTCCTTTTCTTTCCCTCCATTATTCCAAACTGGTCCTACGGTATGAATAACATAATTTGCAGGAAGATTACCTGCAGTCGTAACCACAGCTTCTCCCGGATTACATTTACCTTGCTTGGCTCTAACAGCCCTACAAGCATCCAAGATAGCAGATCCGCCTTTGCGATGAATTGCTCCATCCACTCCACCTCCTCCCAAAAGAGAAGAATTTGCTGCGTTAACAATAGCATCTGCTTTAACAGTAGTGATATCAGATTGGATTACTGTTAGTTTCATTTCAGTTTCAAATATGCATTCAATTTTTCATCCTTAAATACCAGTGGTCTCTCTGCCGGAGTGATCAGGTTTTCTAAATCTTTATTTTTGACAAATTCATATTGCTCACTAACAAAATCAGAAACATCTTCAATCCCCAAAATATCATCTTTTGCATAGCTTTTTATATACTTCTTTCTTAATCCAATCTGGATGGCTCGTCTTTCTAATTTCACTCCATATGGATCATGATCGGGGTCCCATTGTAATCTCACATTAGAATTTGCAACATCTTTCTGCCAGGCTTCATACGACGTATATAGCTCTGGTTTAAATGATGAATACACTGCATTCTTTACATAATTCTCAAAAGCTTCTTTTTTGAGGTGTATCGCTAATACTACTTCTTGTCCTTCTTTTGTTCCCCAACCATTTCTGTACATCATCCACAAGAAATTAGGTTTAATCCATGTCATTCGGTCTAAGCTAAAAGCTCCTCCAAAAAATTGATGTTTTACAGCAAAAGTTCCTATTTCAGGCCGATAAGATTGGTATACTATTATTTTCTCATCATCATATTGCGCCATGATATGATACCCACTTTGGGGCCATTTTTTCTCTTGTTCTTTATATTTTTTAAGTTGTAATTTCATTTTAATTTTTTCTTTACTTCATTAATCAATTCCTCTAAGCTATTCACTTTTTGTACTCCGTATTGCTCACAGACAACATCTACATTTCCTTTTCTCCAAAATCCTTCTGGGCAACATACTACCAATTTATTACTCCTTGCGTACAATCCTAACTCTAGCAATGTTATAGGTGATTTTGTCTTTTTATCAAAATACATGATGATCATATCTGCTTTTTCTAAAGCTTCTAACTCCCAAAGTACTTGCTCTTTAAAAACTGGATTATCTATCTTTTGTTCCCAACTGGCATCCCAACTCGATCTTCTGGGGTTTAACAGTGTGACATTTTCTTTTGATAGTTTCTCTACCACCTTATCCTGCCATCTTTGAGCTACATCTAATTCTATACTTCCTGCCAGAAAAACACTTAGGTTTTTATTCAATTCTGGGATAATTGGTGGTACTATTAGATTCATTTTCTGTTATTTTTGGATCGTATTCATTATTCGCAAAATAGGTTCTGGTCTACTCTGGAATAACAGGAATTTGTACTACCTTTTCTTCATTTATATCTCTAAAGGAATTTGTTGTAAAAATGGTATCAAATGATTTGGTTAATTCTTCATACCCTTTACTAAAAATACCATGACTGATAATTAAACTTAGTTTACCTGCATTTTTTTCTTTTAGCGCTGTTGCCAATCCCAGAAAGGTTCCTCCTCCATCACAAATGTCATCAACAATTACACAATGTTTTCCTTCTAAATCATTTTCATATACTCTAAAACCAGACAAGGCTCCTGTTTTTACATCTCTTTTTTTAGAACATTCTACTACTTCTACTCCACCCAGAAATTCAGATACTTTATAGATTTTTTTTAAAGCTCCACCATCGGGAGAAATTAATACTACTTCTTCTTTGATGAAATTTAAACATTGTTTGACAAATTCATAATTCTGAATCACTGTCACATGATCTAATAACGCAGGAGTTACCTCAGAATGTGGATCAAAAATTGTTACCTTATTATAGTTTTGCGCATTAATACTATCGGTATATACTTTAACACTAAGTGATTCTCCTGCAACCATCACCCTATCTTGCCTAGCAGCAGGAAAATATGGAATAAACACATCAATCTCCTTTACATTCATTCTACGTAACGCATCGGTAGCAATCAACAACAATCCTAAATCATTAAACGAATTGATTCGTTGCGTAATCGTGATACTGTTTCCTATATCTTGATCCAAAATATTTATATGCGGTTCTCCTCCATTAAAAACAAATGACTTAAAATCAATAGATTCCTCAAAAGGTGTAAACGATGGGTCCAAATGTAAATATTTCATAATTGTGTTATTTTTACGCAAATTTATAATAGAAAGATGACACCACAAAATATTTTGCGTAAAAATTACATTATTTTAATATAATGCGCCTTCAAATATATCTTTCTGAAGGCCAGCAGTATTGATTGTAGTGATGATATTATTTAATATCGAAGAGAAATCCTTCTTCTTTAAGTTTGAAGTATTGCTTTTTATTGAATTTAAAAAGGTTTGCTGGTCTACCTCTTCCTTCAGAGATTTTTTCGTCTAACTCTTCAAGGATTCCGAAGCTTAGTATTTTTTTTCTAAAATTTCGACGATCAATTACTTTTTGCAGAATAGTCATATATAGCTTTTCGAGATCCGAAAACAAAAACTTATCAGCAAGTAAATCAAACCCTACGGGTTCATATGTAAGTTTATTCTGTAATCGCTTTTTTGCTGTTTCCAAAATATGAATGTGGTCAAATGCCAAATCCGGAAGTTCGGTCATATCAAACCATGCAACATCTTGAGCATCGGTATCTGCTTTGATTGCATAGTGTTCTGGTTTTACCAAAGCAAAATAAGTAACACTTACTACTCTATTTCTTGGATCTCTCCCTGGATCACCAAAAGAATACAATTGTTCTAAATAGTCTATGGTTACATTAGTCTCTTCTTTAAGTTCTCTAACCACAGCCTGTTCTAAACTTTCGTTTTCTAAGACCAAACCACCCGGTAAAGCCCAAGAGCCTTTAAAAGGGTTTATATCTCTTTTTATCAATAGGACATTAAGTCTCTTGTCTTTATATCCAAAGACTACAGCATCAACAGCTACTTTTATATTTTGGCGTACCATATACGCAAATTTACATATTTATGTTTTGGAATAAAAAAACTTATCAAGTTATATTAAGAAATAAAGAAGTTCAATATCAACTTATTCTTTTTTCAAATTATAAATAGCATCTATTCTTCTTCAAAATTAGCATTATAGTAATACCAGCTATAGTAATTGAATACAAAAAAGTAGTATTTTTATAGATAAGCTCATATCCTGAGAGCTATATAAAGTTCAGGATTATTACACAAAAAATTATGAAAAACACGCTTTTAAACCTAGGAAAAAAATTATCCAGAACAGAACAAAAACAAATTAATGGTGGCGGCAATCCATGTGATACATACAACGGCCCAATAGTTGTTACCTGTAGCCAATACGAACAGCTTCCTCCTCAGCACAAATTTTGTGTAATGGTTAGTGTAGACTGTTTTCCTCGTTAATTCATTTCCAATTCAAGCAAAAAAAACTCCCAAAAAGATTAATCTTTTTGGGAGTTTTTATATTTAAAATTACTCTTTTACAATGCCTTAAGCATTCTGCTTCTTGATTAAATTTAATGCAGAACCTTCATTAAACCATTCTATTTGTGAATTATTATAGGTATGATTTAACATAGCAGTATCTATAGACCCATCTGCATGAACAATTTCTAATGTTAATTGTTTTCCTGATGCAAATTGGTTAAGATCTGTAAAATTAAAAGTATCATCTTCTTGTATCAAATCATAATCACTTTCATTAGCAAACGTTAATCCAAGCATACCTTGTTTCTTAAGGTTTGTTTCGTGGATACGAGCGAATGATTTTACAATTACTGCACACACACCTAAATGACGTGGCTCCATTGCAGCATGTTCTCGTGATGAACCTTCTCCGTAGTTATGATCTCCTACAACAATAGTAGGTACTCCTGCTGCTTTATATGCTCTTGCTGTATCTGGCACACCACCAAACTCTCCTGTTAATTGGTTTTTAACAAAGTTTGTTTTTTTACCAAATGCATTTACAGCTCCAATTAAACAGTTATTAGAGATATTATCTAAATGACCTCTATAACGTAACCATGGTCCTGCCATAGAAATATGATCTGTAGTACATTTACCAAATGCTTTTATTAGCAATTTCGCTCCATTAATTTCGTTACCTATGGGCACAAATGGTGTTAACAACTCTAACCTTTCTGAAGTCGGACTTACTTTCACTTCTACACCACTACCATCTTCAACTGGAGCTAAATATCCATTATCTTTTACTTCAAATCCTTTTGGAGGTAGTTCCCATCCTGTTGGTTCATCGAACATTACCTCTTCACCATTTTCGTTAATTAACTTATCGATTAAAGGATTAAAATCTAGTCGCCCTGCAACTGCAATTGCTGCAGTTAATTCTGGTGATGCAACAAAAGCGTGTGTATTAGGGTTACCATCTGCACGCTTAGCAAAGTTTCTATTAAAAGAGTGAACGATACTATTTTTCGGAGCATTTTTAGGGTCATTATATCTTGCCCATTGTCCAATACAAGGTCCACAAGCATTGGTAAATATTTTAGCATCTAGTTTTTCAAATATCCCAAGGATACCATCTCTATCTGCTGTATATCTTACTTGCTCAGAACCTGGGTTGATTCCTAATTCTGCTTTCATTTTTAAACCTTTATCCAACGCTTGTTGTGCGATTGAAGAGGCACGAGATAAATCTTCGTAAGAAGAGTTTGTACAAGAACCTATTAATCCCCATTCTACTTGAATTGGCCAATCATTAGCTTTTGCTTTTTCTGTCATTGTACTACCAACAGCCGTCGATAAATCTGGAGTAAAAGGTCCATTTAGCAATGGTCCTAATTCAGATAAATTAATTTCGATTACTTGATCAAAATATTGTTCTGGATTTGCATATACCTCAGGATCTGCTGTTAAGTGCTCTTTTACTTTGTTTGCTGCATCTGCTACATCTTCTCTTTCTGTAGCACGCAAGTAACGCTCCATAGATTCATCATAACCAAAAGTAGATGTTGTAGCTCCTATTTCGGCACCCATATTACAGATGGTTCCTTTTCCTGTACATGACATTGATGTTGCCCCAGGTCCAAAATATTCTACTATGGCACCAGTTCCTCCTTTTACTGTAAGAATTTCTGCTACTTTTAAGATCACATCCTTAGGTGCAGTCCAACCAGATAATTTACCAGTTAATTTTACTCCTATTAACTTAGGAAACTTCAATTCCCAAGCCATACCAGCCATAACGTCTACCGCATCTGCTCCACCTACACCAATTGCAACCATTCCTAAACCACCTGCATTTACAGTATGAGAATCTGTTCCAATCATCATTCCACCTGGGAAAGCATAGTTTTCTAATACTACCTGATGAATAATTCCAGCTCCTGGTTTCCAGAATCCGATTCCATATTTATCAGATACAGATTCTAAGAAGTTAAATACTTCACTACTAATATCATTAGCATTTTTTAAATCTGTTGCTGCACCATCTTTTGCCTGGATCAAGTGATCACAGTGCACTGTTGTTGGTACTGCCACTTTATTTTTACCAGCTTGCATAAACTGTAATAATGCCATTTGAGCTGTCGCATCCTGACAAGCGATACGGTCTGGTGCAAAATCAACATAATCTTTACCCCGTGTGAACGCTTTTTTTGTTTTTACGTCCCACAAGTGTGAATACAAAATTTTCTCTGCCAAGGTTAAAGGTTTACCTGTAACTTCGCGTGCTGTATTAACACGGTCGGCTACCTGACTGTATACCTTTTTTATCATATCGATATCGAATGCCATCTCTAATTATTTTTTAGTATTGAAAAGTCTTGCGAAAATACGAATTTTAAAGGATTTTCTTAAATGAATACATTTAATCCCTTCTTTTTGCATTTTTAAAAAAATATGAGGCTTCATTTATTGAAATTCATAAATTAGAATTACGAAAATTACAATATCGCTAAAAATTAAGATAAGAAAATACTTCGCCATTTCTTCAATTCACGAAAACGTTATAGTCATTCTTCAAAAAACGATCTAAAAAAGGTGAAAACTGGCATAAAATGAAAAAGTGAAGCCGTATAACTTCACTTTTTGCAAATTCAAAACTTCTAATTTTGATACTAATCTTTTCTTTTTCTATGTTTTCTCTTGTTATGTTTTCTTTTTCTTATTTGCTCATATTGTTCTAATTGAGCTTCTGAGAGCGATGCTTTAAACTTTTCATTTTCATCTTTCATAATGGCTTTATGATTTTCACGCATCTCTTTTTGCGCCTCGCTAAGGGTAAGTTTCAATGCTTTTCTTTTTCCCTTTCTAGAAAGATCTTCATTTTTTACAATCGCCAACTGTTCTTTGGTAAAACTGGCATGCATCACCTTTCTTTGCTCTTTTCTAAGTTCTTTTTTGTTTTTTAATTCATTTTTCTGACTCTCAGAAAGACTTTCATAAAATTCTTTTCTTAATGCCTTGCGACCCATATGATTTTCCTCGGGTTGGGCTGATACTACTATAGCTCCCATAAACAAAACCATGGCACATATTATATTATTTTTCATTTGTTTCTTTTTCAATTTTTCTATATTAAACAATATTCTCTGTTGAACGTTCAATACTATGACCGTTAAACATGAAAAAGGTTTAATCTTAATAAAGAAAAATAATTTCTGATTATACAGGATTGATTATACACACCTGTATTGAAGATTAACTATATCAGAAATCAACAAATCCTTTGAAAGCTTTTTAATGAAGTAGTTATTAAAACAGGCTATTAATCACATCTTCTACACTAATGCCTTCTGCTTCTGCTTTGTAGTTTTTTATGATACGATGACGAAGAATCCCCATAGCTACAGCCTGTACATCTTCTATATCCGGAGAATATTTGCCTTTGATAGCAGCATTAGCTTTGGCTGCCAGAATTAAATTTTGAGAAGCTCGCGGTCCTGCTCCCCAATCTATATAATTTTTTACTAATTCTGTTGCTGTTTCTCCATCAGGTCTTGTTTTACCCACCATGCTTACAGCATATTCAATTACATTATCTGCCACCGGAATACGGCGAATCAAATGTTGAAAATCTATAATCTCCTTAGCAGTAAATAATGGGTTAACAGTAGCGCTTGTATCTCCTGTAGTACTCTTTACAACATCTACTTCTTCCTGAAAGCTTGGATATTTAAGCTCGATAGCAAACATAAATCTATCCAGTTGCGCTTCTGGTAATGGATATGTTCCTTCTTGTTCAATTGGGTTTTGGGTTGCAAGAACAAAATATGGTAAGTCCAAAGTGTAATGATGTCCAGCAACTGTTACAGATCTTTCCTGCATTGCTTCAAGAAGTGCTGCCTGGGTTTTTGGCGGAGTACGATTAATCTCATCTGCCAAAATGATATTAGAGAATATAGGGCCTTTAATAAATTTAAAATGTCTAGTTTCATCCAGTATTTCACTTCCTAATATATCACTAGGCATCAAATCAGGAGTAAACTGAATTCTTTTAAAATCTAACCCTAAAGCTTGAGAAATGGTATTAACCATAAGGGTTTTAGCAAGCCCGGGAACACCAATTAATAATGCGTGACCGCCAGAAAAAATAGAAATAAGTATCTGATCGATAACTTTTTCTTGTCCAATAATGACTTTGGATATTTCTTTTTTGAGTTCTGAATGTTTTTTTACTAGTTTTTCTATAGCCGCTACGTCGTCTGACATATTATTTTATTTTTTTAACCAGTTACCACTATACTCACAGTCTCTATACTCTCCGTTTATTTTTATATAGGTATCCATTATCTTCTCACTCTGCCACTTACGAATCGCATCAATTTGTTTTTTTCTTAATGCCAATTCCTGTATTTTAAGATAGTCATTTGCGTAATCAGCTATATGTTCATCAAACCGGTTAAGTACTGTTATTAATTTATACTTTTTTCGACCTTGACGATCCTGATCAGGAATTACCAGAGAAACTTCATTCATTTTTAGTTTAGATACTTGATCGTACAATATAGGGTCAATTTTGGTAAGTTCAAAACGAGTATCTCCTGTAGTGGGGTTAAGTAGTTGCCCTCCATCTTCACGAGTTTCTTTTTCATCACTAAATTTTCTTGCCGCCTCTTTAAATTTAATAGAACCCGAAACAATACTTGTTCGTATAGAATCTATTAACCTTTTGGCTTCATCAACCGTTTTTCTAGTTACTTCGGGAGAGAGTAGTATGTGTCTTACGTCGATTTCTTCTCCTCGTATTTTATCAACTTTTACAATATGCCATCCAAAATCAGTTTTAAATGGTTCGCTTACTTCTCCTTCTTGTAAGCTAAAAGCTACATCTTTAAATTCTTTGGCAAAGTTTGTTTTGCGATCAAGAGTATATTTTCCCCCAGTAGATTTAGAACCTGGATCCTGAGAGTACAATACTGCTTTAGTAGCAAAGCTACTACCGTTCTCTACAATATCTTCTCTAAATTGATTTAATCTATCGATTACTTTTTGCTCTTCTTCCTGAGGTATTTCTGGTTCTATTACAATCTGAGCTAATTCAAGTTCTGTACCAAAAAGTGGTCTTTCTTCTTTTGGAATGTCATCAAAAAATTCTCTGATTTCTTCTGGAGTAATCTCGATATCTTTGATGATTTTGGTTCTCATCTGTTCTGATAACCTATTTGACTTATTGATTTCAAAAAGTTCTTTTCTGAAATCTACCACATTATCCTTTTTATAAAATTTTAATACTTTTTCTACCGTTCCCAACTCATTTGTCATATATGCCAATTGCTGGTCAACCATAGAGTTAACTTCTGCATCTCTAACTTCTATACTATCCTGAATAGCATGATGGGCATACAATTTGGCCTCAAACAAACTACCTGCAAGTTCGCAACGGCTTACATCAGAAGCAGAAACACCCTCACTAATCAACTGTCTATAGGCAATATCTACATCACTATCCAAAATTACATTTTCTCCAATCACCGCAGCTACGCCATCTATTTTTGTCTTTTGAAACGGTACTTTTACAGTTTCTATCGGCGCATTTATAGAATCATTTACCATGATACTATTCTGTCCATTAATGGTATCCTGGGTTACTATAGAATCTTGTGCTACTTCTTCAATAATCTCTTGTGCATAAAATTGTGTATTTATACTAAAAGTAAGTATAGCACAAAGTACTGTAGTTTTAATCATAAACTTCAAATTGTTTGTTCTCAACTGCATCTCTTGTAATGTCTTTTTCTATTTTTTTTATTAGCTCCAACTTTCTCTTATTTAATATAATCTGCCTTATTGTAGGCTTAATATATTCTAGTGGTGCTATTTCATTACGCTTTAATACGTCTTCTATTTTCACCATATATACTCCTGTAGAATCTCTAAGTTGCATATATTTCCCATTTTTTAAGAGTTTTGACCTATCTTGTTTTTTGAGAATTGGAATCTTACTTAATACCTGATCTAACTTGATCCAAGCAGAATCATTTAAAGAATATGTTAGGTATTCTATCTTTTTTCCTCTCAACTCTTCTATATCCTCTTCATTAAAACGATTGAATTGTTGCTTCGTTGCAACAATATTCGCGTAATCAGGTGGCAAATGTAAGTAACGTAATTTTACTAACTCCTCATTAAGATTAAAATTTTTCAAATTTTGATCATAATATGATTGAAGATCTTGTTCTGTGATCTCCATATTAATAGATTTATTGATCACTGCATTCTTGTAAGCATTGATATATAAGGTACTTTGATAGTTTTCTACCAAATCATTAAATTCTTCAAGTTCTTCTTGGGTAAGATTTAGTTTAGCCTTGTCAATAAACAATTGACGAGTAGCCCATGTATTAATATAGTTATTAACAATATTAGTACTATCGCCTGTAGACACATCCTTTGGTACTAGTTTTTTAACATCATCTTTATATAGATAGGTATCATTTACTCTGGCAATAGCTTCTTTTTTAATTTGATTCTTAAATTTTTGGCAAGAAACAATAATTAGCAATAGCAGTATTAATTTATAATATTTCATCTGTTTATATATAATATTCTTTAGACGATCAGACTTATGTTGATATAGATATATGAAATAACTATCTAGCTTGTAAAAAGTCATAATCATTATATCTTATTCACGCATTCCCACTTTTTAATTATCTATAAAGAAATTAATAACAGCATCTTAGAGCATGTACAATTGTACTGCTCTTTAATCAAAAATTTATTAATTTTTTAAATTGATAATTCTTTTTTAGCTTTTTTTAAGGTTTTCTCATTAACCTTTACCGGGTATTTTACTCTTAAATGATCTAGCCATTTATTTTCTATACTTTCCTGAAAATCATTAATCACTTCGCCCTTAGTTTCTTCAAAAGTTTTAATTCTTGAAGGTAAGATTTCTCTAACCATAATCAAAGTCTTAAAATTCTCTTCTTCCAGGAACACAATCTCCCCTTTTTCTGCAGAAAAATTCTTGGGTAATATTGCGTCTCCTTTAGCTAATTCTTCTTCTGAAAAAAGGACTAAAGCTATATCTCCTTTATTGACTTCAGTTTTTATTTCTTTAATCGACTTTTTCTTCTTCAGTAATTTCTCAACCTTACTAATCGCTTCTTGTTTTGATGAAGAAGCTTTAAGAACTTTATACGCCTCATTTTGTGTATACTTACTTTTTTGAGTTTCATAATATTTTTTAAGTCCAATAGAGTCTGTTTTAGACACATTCCATATTTTAGATTCCATAAGATCAAAAAGTAAAAGCCCATCACGATACTCCCCTATTACATTTGCAAAATCTTTATTATCCTCTTCAAGGTGCTCTTCATAATATCGAAGTAAGGTTGTTGATTCGAATCGGGTATACATTTCTTCAACAAAAGCAGAAACATCTGCATATCCTTCTATTCTTGTTTGATTACTCTTCAAAAACCCAGCAAAGTCCTTGTATATATATTTCTCTTTTTTAAGATTAAAGAGTTCCTTTTCCAGATTTTTATCTTCGGGTATGCTCCATTCCTCTTTAGAAAATGTAGCTGGAAGCATTTCTTTAAAATATGCAACTGCTTTTTCATTCTTGGTAATAGCATATTTTTTCTTTAATGAATTAATAAACGAAGTAGTCACTAATTTTGATCTGCTATCCCTTTTTACTTTTTTGGTAAGTTCGTTTTTTTGTTCTTCAAAACTCTTGAGAGGATGTTTATCTATAAGTTGTATGATATGCCAGCCATACTTAGTTTGTATTGGTGCAGAGATTTCGCCTTTTTTTTCTAAATCAAAAGCGGTTTTTTCGAATTTCTCAGAATTTAATGCTCCTTGTCCAAAACGTCTAATCTTCCCACCCTCTATTGCTGTACTTGGATCATCACTATATTGTTTTGCTAATGAAGCAAAAGAAACTCCTTGCTGAAGTTGCTGATTGATTTCTTTTATCCTTTTTTCTGCTGCTTCTGATGTTCTATTATTATTAATAGCTACCATAATATGAGCTACAGTAACTTCTCCTAATTTTTTCTCTCTACCATTAACTTTTACAACATGGTAACCAAATTGTGTTCTGAACGGTTCTGAAATCTCCCCTACTTTGGTTACATATGCAGCTTTTTCGAATGGATACACCATTCTGAACGCAGAAAACCAACCTAAATTTCCATTGTTTTTAGCAACAGAAGGGTCTTGACTATAGGATTTAGCAACAACATCAAAAGATTCTCCGTTTATAATCTTATTTCTTGCTTCAACAATTTTTTGATATGCGGCGATAGTATCCTTTGCTGATGCATTAGGTTTTACCATAATCAAAATATGACTTGCATTTACTTGCTCAAGAGAGCGATCATAAGCTTCCCTTATTAATGCATCAGAAGTTCTGGTATCTGTAAGATATCCTTTTGCCAGTTGTTTTCTATACCCCTCTAATTCTTCTAAATACGTTTGTTTTTTGTCTAACCCAAGGTGTTTTGCTTCTCTTAACTTTAACTTATAATTAATAAACAAATCAAGATACTCGTCTATATTCTTTTGCGAATTGTCTTTAACTAAATCTATGTTTTTAAGATACACTCTCTTAAACTCTGATATATACACAGGAGATTCGTCAATAGTAAATAGCACATCTTTTGATTGTTGTGCATTTGCAAGTGTAAACAGAATACTTCCTAAAAAAAATAATAGCCCCTTTTTATACATAATTTCTACATGATGAAGTTCTAAATCGAACAAAAATAATAATATTAAGATGTTTTACAAGTTCCTTGTTCTAACGATGTAAACACCTCCTATAGTATTAACTTTTAATTTTTTTATGATCTATGTATATTGTAGCCACTTTACAAAACTCACTAACAACAATCTCATCATGGAATATACACTCGACATCGAAATAAAATTACCTAGAAATCAGGTGATTGAAAAATTTAATAATGAAGAAAACATAAAACACTGGCAAAAGGGCTTTGTAAGTATGGAGCACTTAAGTGGCATAAAAGGAAAAACCGGAGCAATTTCAAAACTTACTTATAAAATGGGTAAGCGAGAAATTGAAATGATAGAAACAATCACTTTATTTGATCTTCCTGAGTCATTTCATCTTACTTTTGATGCGAAAAACGTATATAACATTCAGGAAAATTATTTCGAAGAACTCTCAAACGGAAATACGAAATGGGTCTCTAAAAACGAATTTAAATTTAATGGTTTTATGAAACTCATGGGATTTCTTATGCCAGGTGCTTTCAAAAAACAATCCTGTGCATACATGGAAGATTTTAAAGCTTTTGCAGAAGAAGGAAAAAGCGTATTAGACAATTAATTCACAAAAACATTTTTGACGACTATAAAATTGACGACTATTTTGGAACGAAAAATAAAATTAATTTGGGATTTTAGAGGTCCTGCTGCAAGTAAAACTGCCCAACATCACGAAATCCATCTTAAGGAATATATTACTTCAGAAAAATTAACTCTTGATATTACGGGATATCAGGATTTCAATGACCTACATAGTTTGGCCTATATGGTTGTTACCGATTCTGAAATGAAAAAGGTACGTGATGCTTTAAAACCTCATCGTGGACAACTCTATGAAGGGTAGATTTTTAAAAAAAATAATTCGTGGCACGTATATTGTCTAAGACCTTATATATTTGCAAAAAAATAGAAAATAAAAAAACAAAAAAGTAAAATGAAAAAAATAATATTATCAATCTTAATATTGGTCGTTAGTTTTCAATTAAATGCACAATCCAAAACCGGAACTATAGATTCTGAATATATTCTTTCTCAAATGCCAGAACTTACCAAGGTTCAGGAAGATTTAAAAGCTTATAATGGCAAAATGGAAGGTGATTTAAAAGTAAAGGTAGAAGCATACCAAGCTAAAGTGAAGGAATATCAAGACAAGGTAGCTTCTTTTACCGAGGCTATTAAAAAAACAAAGCAGGAAGAAATCATTGCTTTAGAAAATGATATTGCAAAATTTCGTCAGAATGGTAGTAAATTAATCCAAATAGAACAAAATAGATTACTACAACCTCTATATCAAAAAATTGGACAAGCACTAGAAGAAGTTGCTAAAGCTGAAGGATATGCTCAAGTATTTACTATTACCACAAGTGGTTTGGCATATGTTGATCCTAAATTCGATGTAACCAAAACAGTAATGACAAAATTAGGAATCACTATAAAAGAAGCTCCTAAAAAATAAAATACAGCATTATATTATTATAAAAAAAACGTATCAATTGATACGTTTTTTTTATAACTCGTTACTAGCAATTTCTTTTAATTTATCCTCTACCTGCATCAAGTATATCTCATTATACACTTCCTTATAAGGATCAGAAGCTTTGTATCCTTGTTTGATTAGTTTTTTTGATTGTTCTATTGCCAATATTGCCTCTTCTTTATTGTCCATTTCTAATAAAGCAAGTCCTTTATAGTAATATCCCATAGAAGATTTGTCATATAACTTAATCGCCATATCAAAATCGGCAATAGCTTCTTTGTACATTTTTTGATGCGTATAACTAATCCCTCTATATACATAAGCAGATACTTTTACATAATCTCCTTCTTCATCTATTGCATTCGTAAATTCTAGTATTGCCTCTTCATGTCTTTCTAACGCTTGTAACACTTCTCCTTTTAATGAATTAACATTCTCTCCCCAGGCATAATCTGTCTTATCAGGAGTATAATCATCATATTGATTAAGGTATTGTAAGGCTCGATCATAATCTTTATACAAATCTGTCATTAACCAAGATGTATAGTATAATGTTTCTTTTGGATCAAGTTCCATTGCTTTTTCAAGTAAAGGAATAGCGATATGATAATCTCCTATCTTACTGTTTGCAATTGATTTTTCGATATAATAATCTGCGATATCAGGATTTAGAGCAATTAACGTATCTAAATATGCCTGTTCATTTATCGCTCCTTGAAAAGACCGTTTCTTTTCATACTCCAAACGTTTGGTTTCTTCAGACTTTTGTTCTTCTGTCCATTCTGAATAGTCCACAACTTTCCCCTCTCGACAAGAATACATCAAACTGATAAGACAAACATTAAGGATATATACGAATAATCTTTCCATTTTTAATTCTAAAACTTAAGTAAATATAGGTATCTATGGCTTTATTACTTTTTGGTTTTCTACCTGGTATCCAATCCTGTAAGCCTTTTGTAATTTCAAGAATCTGATTAGCTACTTCTTCCGAAAACTCCTTATGTTGATAATCAGTATCAAATGCTTGTGTTTCATACATTCCAGCCTTTCCTTCGCAATTAACTACAAATCGAACCTGAAATATCCCCGATTCTGTATTACCATCGGGCTTCTTATAGTACTCTTTAAAAATCTTTCTTATATGATAAAGCCCTCCCTTATATGCTGTGCCCTGATAATAATATCTATCTCCAGGGAAATTCTTGTTAATGTATTGATTACAAAGCTGAAATGAAACTGGTTTTATCTCGGCATCTGATCTTCGAACAGGTATGTATTGTATTTTTTTAAACTCTCCATCCCTAAAACCAAAGGTATAGATACTATTTTCGTCATATGAAAGTACTTGTTCCCAAAATTGATAATTCTGATCACATGCTAATTGATTTCCTTTCTTGATAAGAAATAATGCATTCTGAAAAGTAATGAATTCATAACAATAGGTATAATACTCATCACTATTGGTATTTATAAATTGTAGTTGTTTTTCTTCTTTACTAAATCTGAAAATCCCAGTTTCTTCATTTATTTTCCAATCTTTGGATGACAAAAAGTCTTCAAACTCCTGAACATTAATTGTCTTTGTAGTAATCAAACGATGTGCCTCGATTTTATCAAGAAAATTTAACTGATCATTTTTTATATAAAATTTACGAATAGGATAAGAAGTCGTATCTAGTGTAATAGAGTCCTTAGAAAATTGTATCCTGTTTTTAAAGAATGTAGTACCGCTCAATTTTTTGAAGTGAAGCGTATCCTTTTTAAATTCAAGCACATAATTACTAGGCAAATAAAAATCCCTATCATATATAAATGCTCCACCTATCCAAGTCCCTTGAATCGAGTTTTCGTCAATAGGTAATGTTTCTTTTTGTTTACAGGAGTTTAGACCAATAATAAATATTCCCAAAAGGAGATATATTATTTTGTCTTGGTATTTCATATTTAGCTACTATCTTCTGCTATAATTAGGTGCTTCTTTGGTAATAGTTACATCATGTGGGTGACTTTCATTAATACCACTAGCAGTAATCTTCACGAAACGACCATTTTCCTGTAGTGTCGGAATATCTTTTGCTCCACAATATCCCATACCGGCACGTAATCCTCCTATAAATTGATGTATACTCTCTACAAGATCTCCTTTATAGGCTACTCTACCTACTATACCTTCTGGAACCAGTTTTTTAATATCGTCTTCAACATCCTGAAAATATCGATCTTTAGAACCTTTCTTCATAGCTTCTACAGACCCCATACCTCTATAGGTTTTAAATTTTCTTCCTTCGTAGATCACTGTTTCTCCTGGAGATTCTTTCGTTCCTGCAAGAAGTGACCCTAACATAACTGTATCTGCTCCTGCCGCTATAGCTTTTGGAATATCTCCGGTATATCTAATCCCTCCATCTGCAATCACAGGAACTCCAGATCCTTTTATTGCATTAGCTACTTCTAATACTGCAGAAAACTGAGGAAATCCTACACCTGCCACTACCCTTGTAGTGCATATAGATCCAGGACCAATTCCTACCTTAACTGCATCAGCACCTGCTTCTACCAAATATTTTGCAGCTTCGCCAGTCGCGATATTCCCTACAACTACTTCTAATTCTGGGAATTTTGCTTTTACTTCTTTTAATACCGCAACTACACCTTTGGTATGCCCATGTGCTGTATCAATAACCACAGCATCTACTCCAGATTTCACTAAGGCTTCTGCTCTCTCTACAGCATCACCGGTAACTCCAATAGCAGCTGCTACACGCAAACGCCCTAACTTATCTTTATTTGCATTTGGTTTTAAGGTCAGTTTAGTAATATCTCTAAAAGTAATTAAGCCAACCAAAGTGTTTTCCTTATCTACTACTGGTAGTTTTTCGATCTTATTATCTTGTAAAATTACTTCGGCTTGTTGTAATGATGTTCCTTCTCCTACTGTAACCAGGTTTTTACTAGTCATTACTTCAGATATAGGTCGTTGATCATTTTTCTCAAAACGAAGATCTCTATTGGTAACAATACCAATCAATTTATAATGATCATCTACAATCGGAATCCCACCAATGCTATGCTCTCGCATATTGTTTTTGGCATCAATTACTTTGGCGTCCAGAGGTAATGTTACCGGATCGATAATCATACCGCTTTCTGCACGTTTTACTTTGCGTACTTTAATTGCCTGTTCTTCGATAGTCATGTTTTTATGTAACACTCCTATCCCACCTTCTTGAGCCATAGCAATAGCCATACGACTTTCTGTAACAGTATCCATTGCTGCAGAAACGATAGGAACATTAAGTATAATATTTTTTGTAAACTTAGTTCTGATACTTACCTCTCTAGGTAGAATTTCAGAAAAAGCTGGGACTAGAAGAACATCGTCATAGGTTAAACCTTCTCCAACGATTTTGGATTCATGTGCTGTCATCGCAATTAAAATTTAATTGCGTGCAAATGTACGTCTTTTTTAAGGAATATTAAACCTATACCTTTTTATTTTGATAATCAAGATCACTTATATTACCGGTTTACTTTAATAAGTAACGTACAGAGTAATCGACAAAATGTTAAAGTACTAGTATTTTTGCAGAAATTGTTAATTATTTATTAACAAAATTAATTTTATTAACATAATTTTAGTAATTATACCATATATTTAGTTTGTTAGATTGTTTTGATACCAAGTATATCAAAACAATCTACAGCCCCAAAAAGAATTATTGTATGAGAACTATGCTAACCCTGGCATTGATATTTTTATATATCAATATTGCCAATGCTCAATTTACTGATGCCCCACTTACCAATTCAACATTTACGAATTCTAGTCAGATAGAATTTAAACCAGAGAAAACTTTATTTAGCAAAAGAATTATACCCGTAGCCTTAATTGCTACTGGTATTCTTTTATCTACAACTAGCTTTGAGAAATCATTTCAGAAAGATCTTAGGAATATGGTCGGTGATGATTTTTATTTCGGCATGGATGATTACACCAGATATGCTCCCGTTGTAGAAATGTATGCTGCCGATATTTTAGGAGCAAAGTCAAAAAGTCATTGGTTTGATCAAACCAAAAACCTTATTCTTTCATCTCTCATAAGTAATGGTGCATCTTCATTGTTAAAGAGAGAAGTTCACAAATACAGACCGGGAGGTTCTACAAATGCTAATTCTTTTCCATCGGGGCATACTACTACAGCATTTACTACAGCCACGGTATTATATGAAGAGTTTAAAAACACTAATCCTCTTTTAGCATATAGTGGTTACTTTTTTGCTATTACTACAGGAAGTTTAAGAATGCTTAATAATATGCATTACCTCTCTGATGTTTTGGTTGGAGCTGGTATAGGAATATTATCTGTAAAACTGGTATATCATTTTAATCATCTTATCTCCTGGAATCCTTTCAAAAAACTGGATGGAATTGCTTTTGCTCCACAATTCAGTGAAAAATCTGTAGGGTTTTATCTTTCGAGAACTTTCTAAGATAAGAGAAGTTCATATAAAAAATGTAAAGATTTTAAAAAAACAAATTCCACATTGTTTTAAATAAGTCAAAGTAGTATACAAAATGTATTATTTGCATGTGCTTTGATCTTAATTATCATATCATACAATTATGGATGATCCGTCCCATAAGGGGTAATATCCCCTACTCAGAATCCGTGTTTTCCCTCTATTTTGATAACACCTAATACACTACTTTTGAATAAACAAAACAGTCTAACTCATATTTCAAAATCTATAAATAATGATTGTTTCACACAAAGTAGAAAGTTATAGTCTTCAAATTGTTAGTAATTATGCTGGCGGTGGCGGTTACCAAATGGGGTTTGTATACCTTCATGGTCAGAGTCAAGAATATATAGGACATTTAGCTATTATTAAAAACGAAAAGACATTGCCAGAAAATAAACAACATAGCAATGGTAGTATAGTACTCTATTTTCATGAAACAAAATTACAATCTATTCTTGAAACCCTTAGAAGTGAAAGTCCTGTATCAATTAAATTTAATACTAGTTCTAAATGGGGATCAATCGAAACAGGCAAAGAAACAGTAGGAAATGGGGAGCTTGCTGCTTAGTACCCAAAAGATCTGAAAAACAACAAAGTACCATTACTCTCAATTAACACATGGGCCAACCAGAAATGAGAGTTCTAAAAAATACAAATTGTGAAGAATGTAATTGGTTCGCAATCTGGTGACAGTGGAAGTGTGTTAAATTAAATGGAATCTACAGTTTTTCAGGTCTCTTGGATACTTTATCTTCTAATAACGATAGGTTCTTTTCTTAAAAAAAGTGTCGTATACAAACTAATCTATTGATCTCTGTATAGATTTAGAAATACAATTTCTTAATCAATTGGTTATATTTACAAAAATGATTTTTGTTTATAATGATAACACATCAAAGTGAATTATTTTAACACTCTGTTGTTTAGCACATTATACAGCACACAATCAATATTCTTAATGTAAACTACATTAAGGGTACTGATATAATAAACCAAACCTTACACTCTGTAGAATGAAAACACAAACCACAAAACATCGCATAATTACAATTATGTTAACTATAATCCTATGTGGATGGGTATTACATTATAATTTAAAAACTTCTAACCTAAGAGAAGAACATGAAGCTTTTTTGAACGACACCTATCAAAAAGCATATGCAACACCAGGAGAATTAAATAGCAAAAAACCTGATAGGCCAGATTTTGCTGCACTTCACGAATATCTTACTACTCTAGATCCGGCAACAAAAAATGTACCTAAAGAGCGTTTATTAAAATCATTTCAATTTACCAAAGCACAAGCACTTAAGAGTAAATTATTACAAAAAAGCAGTAGTGATCAAATACAATGGAAAAATATCCCTGCTAACATATCGGGTAGAATTCGAAAAATAGTCTTTGATCCTTCAGACGCAACACATAAAAAAATATGGGGCGGATCGGTTACTGGTGGACTATGGTATAATAATGATATTACAAATCCAGAATCTTCCTGGGAAAATGCATCTGGTTTTTTTGAAAATCTGGCTGTAGGTGCCATTACTTTTGATCCTGATAACAGTAATACGATGTATGTGGGAACGGGAGAATCTTATACAGCTGTAAATATTTATCGGGAATCCTCTGGTCGTGGTACAGGTATATGGAAATCTGTTGATCATGGTGAAACCTGGCAGCTTTTACCATCAAGTACTGATTTTGCTTATATAAACGACATTCTTGTTAGAAATGAAGCAGGTACAAATGTACTCTATGCAGCAGTTGCTTCGGGAACTTATAAAGGAGCTCCACATGGATCTAATACTACTAATGGACTGTATCGATCAATAGATGGCGGTACCAATTGGGTACAAGTGCTTCCGAATATAGTAGGAGATACTACACCATATGCTCCATCAGATATACAAGAAGTCGATGGAGGAAAACTTCTCGTCGGTACAATGCGAAATGTAGATGAAAATGGAGCAGGCGTTATACTTAGTTCTTTAAATGGAACTGACTGGACTATTGATGATTCTTTTGCAACAAGCAGATTTGATCCTTCAAGTGACCTTTATCCAGGTAGAGTAAAATTTGCAGTTGCTCCTTCTAATCCAAAGAGAGTTTATGCTATTATAAGTGGAGGATTCAAATTCCCGTCGGGATTCATAAGAGACTCTAGTAATTTTTGTATCCTTTTACAATCTTCTGATGCCGGTAGCACATGGTCAGAATTTGCAGGTCCAAGTAGAGATCTGGGCTGGGGAGGCTGGGGATCGCTTACCTGGCATGCCATGGCTATAGGAGTAGATGCTGTTGACGAGAACACTATTATTATAGGTGGTCTCAATAGTTTTAAATTAACAGGAACCGATACTGCTGATACTACAGATGCTAGTGCATTACGCTGGCAATCGATTTCTTACTGGGTAGCAAATCGTCATAAATTCCCAAAATATGTTCATGCAGATCAACATACTATTCTGTATAGACCAGGCTCTTCTGATGAAGTTCTTATTTCTACAGATGGAGGTGTATTTTATTCAAATAATATGACTACTTCTAATGTAGCCGAATTTGATAACTTTTTAAATATATTTCCTTCCTTTTTTGACGTAAATAAAGGCTTAAATACTATTCAATACTATACTATTGGTATTCACCCGGGAAAAGGAATTGATGCTTATTATGGAGGAACGCAGGATAATGGTACACTGCGATATGATGGTAATCCTATTGATGTTACCGATATGGTAAGTGGTGGGGATGGTGTATTTGCGTTTGTTGATAAAAACGAACCCCATATTAGGATCACTTCGGTATATCATAATCAATATTTTATCAGCAGGGATGCTGGCGAAAATTTTACTTATGTTGGTCAATTAAGTGGTACTTTTATCAATGCAACAGATTACAACTCTCAAACCAATACAATTTTTGCAAACGCAATGGGGCTTGGTGGTGCAATTAGCTCAACAGATAATCAACATATTGATGAGTTATTAACAGTTGAGATAAAAAGTGATACTATAATTTCAAAATTTACACCGCTAAACACAGGATCGACTGTACCCTACTCTAGCGTAAAAGTATCGCCATATGACAAAACAAGAACTTCGACATTATTTATTGGTACTCA
The DNA here is from genome assembly GCF_900299525.1 of Aquimarina sp. Aq78. Lineage (GTDB taxonomy): Bacteria > Bacteroidota > Bacteroidia > Flavobacteriales > Flavobacteriaceae > Aquimarina. The sequence continues at coordinate 632,590 of NZ_OMKA01000003.1, forward strand.
ATCTGGTAAATTATTTAAAGTAACAAACGCGCAGAGTGATACCCCTACAGTTATAGAGATTGGCAGTAATTCATTTCCTCCTGCCACTATATCCAGTATTGATATCGGTGAAACAGAAGATGAAATTTTGATTACTTTTTCTAATTATGGTATTAGTTCTGTTTGGTATAGTGATAATGGTGGATCCTCGTGGATTGAAAAAGAAAATAACTTACCTGATATGCCTGTACGATGGGGATTATTTAATCCTTTTGATAGGTCTCAGGTACTATTAGCGACAGAAATTGGTGTGTGGGCTACCAATGATATAAAATCAGATGAAGTGGAATGGTTTCCCAAAAATGAAACTCTTGCCAATGTAAGAACAGATATGATTGCCATACGAGAATCAGATGCAAAAATTGTAGCAGCTACTCATGGCCGGGGAATGTTTGAAGCAACATTAAATGTAAAAGACAATCCAACTAGTCCTCCTATTGTAGAGAAGGAGATTTTTTCTATTTACCCTAATCCAGCCCAAAGTACATTCACAATTAACTCGACATTAAAAAGTGTTATTGCTTATGAAGGAGAAATTTTTACGGTAGATGGCAGACTGGTAGAAAGATTTTCCTATACTTCTGGCGAGGAATTCGATATTAATATTAGTGGCTATAAGTCTGGTATTTATCTTGTAAATCTGGAAGGAAATGATGGTTCACAAATTGTAACCAAAATGGTAAAACAATAGAATTGATTTTTACAGTAACAGGTATTACATTGGTTCTTATTTCATTATCCTCCTATGCCCTTTTTTTCATAAAAACAAAAAAACGGAGTAAGTACTTAAACTTACTCCGTTTTCAAAAATGGTTTACGTTTAGTTATATAAAATGCAATTATAACTAAGCAGCAAATATAGTTTTTTATCAGGGAATCATATAAAAAATACGACCTAAGAAAGAAATAGCAAGTGTAACTAACCTTTATTATATAGGCTATAAACACATTACATCAACATATATTTCTATATTTCATCGAGCAAGAGGTGTTGTTGAGAGAAAATAATAGTCAAATACTCATAATTTAACGATATTACGATCCATTTTATCCTATTTGGGATATACTTAAATGCATCTACATTACTATGACAACTTCTATATTTTTTAAAAATCGAACCTTAAAACATATCGTTTTTTGGATTCTTTATTTATTGATTTGGATAGTAATGGATGTAATGTATGGTGCTTCTTTGATAAAAGCTTCTTATAAGTACCTGGGTTGTTTACTAGAAATCCCATTTTATTATATACACATGTATTACTTATGGCCTAAGTATATTAGTACCAAACGCTATGCATATTATTTTCTGACTTTCATTCCTCTTCTTATTATAAACTCATTACTTGTAAAACTTTTTCAATATTACTTTGTCTACCCGGTTTTATTAGACATACCAAAACTTCCTTCTGATTATTTTTCTTTTCCCAGAATACTGGATTTTGCAAGAGCAATATTATTATGGTTTGGTCCTCCTACTGCTATCAAGATTTTACAAGATCACTACGAAAATAAGATCAACTTAGAAAAAATAAAAAAAGAACAAAAGATCAGTGAATTGAATTTTCTGAGATCACAAATGAATCCTCATTTTCTCTTTAATACGTTAAACAATCTGTACTCATTATCATTAAAGGGTTCAAAAAAAACTCCAGAAGCTCTATTACAACTATCAAACTTATTATCTTATACTTTATATGAAGGTAGTGAAGACAAAATTTCTTTAGAAAAGGAAATACATCACTTGCATGATTATATTGAATTAGAGAAGTTGCGTTTTGGCAATCGTTTGAATCTACAAATGGAAATCACTGGTAATTTTAGCGGTGTGATGATCACTCCTCTTATCCTAATTCCTATAGTCGAAAATGCTTTTAAACATTGTTCTTTGAATGAAAGAGGAGATGTAGATATACAAATAAAAATAGCGGTTACTAATGATGAATTACATATCAGCACTGTTAATCCTGTAGGAAACTCTGTAAAAGAAGGTAATAAAAACGGAATAGGCGTTCAAAATTTATCTAAAAGATTACAGATTATTTACCCTCAAAAACATACCTTTAGGTTAGAAGAACGTACGCATAAGTTTTATGTCGACCTAAGTATACAACTAGATAATTGATGAGTACTATAAAATGTATTATTGTAGATGATGAGCCATTAGCTCAGGATGTTATTTCTGATTACATCAGCAGGTTAGATTTTTTATCCGAAGTTGGAAAATTTGATGATGCTTTATCAGCTATTGAATTTTTGAATACCGAAACAATCGATCTTATTTTTCTAGATATACAGATGCCTATGCTAAATGGGATCAATTTTTTAAAAGCCGTCTCTTCTCCTCCTAAGGTTATTTTTACAACAGCACATCGTCATTATGCAGTAGATGGATTTGAGCTTAATGCTGTTGATTATCTAATAAAACCAATTCCTTTTTATCGCTTTGTACAGGCTATTGAGAAAATAAGAACACATACAGATCAACCCATAAAAATTCCAGAAACTTCTCCTGGCGCCGCTTTTTTTAAGGTAGATAATAAAAAAATAAAGGTGTACTATACTGATATTCTTCTAATTGAAAGCTTAAAAGATTATATTAAAGTAGTACTAAAAGACAGGTTTTTTGTTACTTATCAAACCCTTTCGGGAATGTTAGAACTATTACCATCGTCTCAGTTTGTACAGGTTCACAAATCTTTTATAGTAAACTTTCACTATATAAGTGTTATACAAGGAAATGTATTAGAAATAAATGATCATACCATCCCGATGGGAAGAAGTTATAGAGATCAGGCTTTGGAAAAAATATACCTGACCGGAAAAAAGGTTTGGAAATAAACCTGTCATCTACTACAAATAGTACATATGATCACATTTTATCTTTAAAATTGCTTAAGTTCTTCTGGTACAATTTTACTTGTTTATCTTTTCTATGTTTTGCAATAGCTACGGCGGCTTCATAATGTTTTAATGCTAATTTATTCTGTCCATTTTGTGCTAAAACCTCGGCATAGCTATCCTGTGCATTGGGAGAATCAGGAAAAAGTATTGATCCTGCTCTTAGGATTACCAAGGCAGCTTTTATATTTTTTTCCAGATAATTATATCCCATATCGTTAACCATAAAACTCTCCATATGCCCTCTTTTCAATATCAATTGTAGAAGTTCACAAACAGTTTTTTCGTCTTGTTCTGTATACTCATTTTTTTCCAAAACCTTTTCTAGCTGTTTAAAAGGTTTTTCTCTATATTTTGCAGCACTTACTTTAGCTATTTCTTTAGCTTTTTCTAGTGCATCATCGGCAGTAGATTTAACATCAGGTATCACACCAACACCTTCCCAATTTGTATTTGTTACAGGATTGATCGACCGAGCAATTGGAACAATAAGCCTATATCCTTGTGGTAATCTCATAAAATTCACAGGATGCGCACCACCACCAGTGTTTTCTCCTATAATTGTAGCCCTTTTTCTCGCTTGTAGGTCGTATGCAAAAGCTTCGGATGCAGAAAAGGTTCTGCCATTGGTTAATATAAATAAAGGAACATCCAGTCTTTGCATACCTTTTACGGGTACTGTACTATAGTTTTCCATAGTATCTGTTCTTCTTGTGTATACACTAGTTAATGGTAAGTTTTCAGGAAGAAAATAACTACTTAAATTAACTCCAACAGGACCATTACCTCCCCCATTCCCTCTCAAATCTATAATTATAGCATCAGCAGTTGACAAATATTTCATTAGAGGATCTACTTTTATAGTGTCTTCTACTCTAAATCCTTTTAGGTGAACATACCCCACATTTCCTTCAAAAAAATTAACCTCTCCAAATCCTCCCATACGAAAACGCTCTATATTTTGTAAATGCCTGGGAATAAAACTCAAAGGGTTACTTTGAGCACTATTTCTAGGTCTAGGCGGGGCGATATTAAGATGTTTATCATTTGTGATTTTTTGCATCTCTTTTGTCAATGCTCTTGCAAAATCTTCTGGCTTTTTAAAAGTATCAAAATACTTCTCTTCCATTAATTTATCCAGATGTTTATTTACCTCCTGTGCCTTATCCAGAAAAACATAGTTTTTGATCATTAGTCCTTCTATTCTTTTAATGACATCAGTATTTGATTGCGCTAAAAGAAGCATTGGGGTTAAGACAGTCAGGATAAATATCAATATTTTATTTTTCATTATTTTAATCTGTATTATAATGTATCTTAGGTATGATTTTTATTTATTTTGGTTTGGATATCGATCCACATTCTTATACTGCCAAAGTAAATTTATGATTTGCCATTGGTTATTTGTTTTTACTAAATGTAAATACTCTACCCAATTGTCTGAAATCAATTTAACAGTAGCCATACGGTTATAGATATCTAGTATTTTTATTTCATTACTTGGTTTAGGCGGAAACTTGGTTCCAGACTTATTCCATGATTTTGCAAACTCTATCATCTGTTCATAACTGGTTTCTCTAATCACTTCTTTTTGTTTTTCCCGGTCAAAACCCATCGTTCTCTTTGCTAAATCTTCATGAAACACTTCTTTCATAAGATCAGGTTTTAATTCCTGTAGTGCTACTAAATACCCTAACGCTCTTTCCTTGATTTCTATAGTATCTTTTTTACTTACCGCACTAGCCATTCTTATATGAGTAACAGAAGGAAAATCTCGTTTGTGTATCAGTTTATTGTTTTCGTCAAACATCGCTCCTTTTATGAGGTATCCCTTGTCATCAAATTCTTGGTTGTTGGCTGCAAAATTCCATTGATTTTTAGTTAATTCTCCTTTTACATTATGATAAGAATACCTAATATGATTTCCATTTTTATCATAAGTATCTTGGTAAGAAGCCACTCCTATTGAGTTTTCTTGAACTTCTAACTTCTCATTAAGATTATAATTAGCTTTTGGAGATCCGTCTTTTCTATATAAAATTCCTGTTATCCCAAATTCAAAATATGGTGAAATATTAACAGGAGTATTTTGCAAATCATATCTCTTTTCTATTATTAATTTTTTGTTTTTTGACCACCTATAATTCGCAATTTTCCAATTAGATTCCATAGGATCACCATTCAGATCATAGAAATCCAGCGCATTTACAAATCCTTTTTTATCATATTGATATACTTCTTTATACACTTCACGATCATTGATCATTCGATTTCCTTTCTTATCAAAAAAAACACGGGTCTCTACCCCATTAGTGTAATCAAAAACTGTTCTATGAGCCCCTATTGTTGCTAAAGGGTGTTTTCGCTGATCATGATAGTGATAGTTAATAATCTCTGTCAACTGTTTTTTTTCATTATACTTAAACACATAATGAGAAGTACGTTGAGCTTCTTGATGATTTATTTCATGAATTCCTTTTATCTTTACATGTGGCGATACATGATTATACCTCATGTGTCTAAAATATTGTTCTGTAACAGCGTGTTGAGCATTAGATTTAGGAAAGTGTAATACTGTTAATAGCAAAAATGACGTTATTAAAAGGAGGTTGTTTTGCAGTATGTTTTTCATGAATATATTTTTTTAGTGTTTCTATATATTGATACTTCTTAATTTGTTTGATCAATACACCTTATCTAACCAATGTATTAGATTAAGTAACAGTTGATAATTTTCAGCAGCTTCTGCAGAATTCATCCCAACCTTAACTCTATCTCTACCGGCAATTTGCGCAGTAAACATGGCTGCTTCTCCAAATACAGCTATCCTACCTTTTCCATATTCTAAAACAGCACCTTGTGATAAATTCTCTGCAGAGATTCTAGGTGTTTTTTCATTAAAAACCCACATAGTATCTGTCATAAATACGGTATATTCTTTTTTTAAATTTAAAATTGAAGTAGCTTTTTCTGGTGTTTTAAACCCTTGACCGGTAAAGGTTCTTATGCGATTTATCCGCTCTTTAATATTTCTACCATTTGTTATCATATTATGACTGAGCATTTTATTTTTCCTGGAAAAGTCAAAAATGCCCTTATCATCTGGATCCATTACAAAGCCGTCATAAAATGTAAAACCAAATGCTTTTGCAAGATTTGCAGAGGCACCAGCAAAAGGCATATGATCTGCTATCAGAAAAAGAGAACCACCATTTTTAACCCATTCTTTTACATTATTTATCTCATTTTTCGAAAAAGCACTTTCTGTAGGTGCTACAAAAGGAGGTCTGCTGTTTTCTGATAAAGCATTAGAAATTACTAATATCTTAAGATCTTTTAATTTATCTTTTGCAAATTTCCCTTCAAAACCAGTAACTTTATAACCGTCCTTTGATACTAATTTTGCAAAAGGCAAAAACCTGTTGTTCTTTGTATGAAAATTGTGATGTCCTTGATCTATATGTATCGTAGTACCAGGTTTTTTTGGATACATTTTTACTGTTATTTCAGGACTATAAATTGTATCTGGTATCTGTTGAGAAAATAAATGGCTTATAGTTAAAAGACAAATTATAAGCATGATCTTTCTGTTCATTGTTTTTTGATTTTTAACTGACAAAAAGGATAAATTACTTTATAAAATCGTATGGCACCTATTAGCAGTCATTAATTCTGTTCTATGCATCAAGGTAATACAATCATACTCTTGCAGTTAAATATTTTTGCTGAACGGTAAGATCATACCTCTATATTAAATATCTATCTCGACATCCTGCCAAAAGTTAAATATTTGTATTTCATCGAGAAGTAAATGTTGTTGAGAGAAGATAATGAACAACTTTATACCAAGATTAGATATATCTTAGAAAAGTAATCCATCAAAATAAATGAGTTACATATTGTATATCTACTTAGCTTTTTAGTTGTTTTCCGTAGTCACAATCATCTGCTAACCCTTTTGAATAGCTAGTCTTTGTATTTAGATCCATGATAAGGTAAACTTTTTTCTTTATGGATATGGTTACATGCTCTTCTTGCCAATGTACTTTTATATCTTTCTTTTTAAGGTTTTTAACATAACTATATCGATTAGCATATAAGGCAGGCAATGGTGCATCTCTTCTTTCCAGGATATTTTTATGTGAATTTACGCCAGAAAATTTTGGATCGATTACCGCACATAGAAAGCCATCAAAATCAATATCTTCTTTATCTGCTCTCAAGAGGTAAGCCCAAACAGCATAGGTTTCTTCTTCGATCATCAATGTTCTACCGGAATTAGTATGTGTATCTGTCATAAAAATTTTTGCAGTACTCTTTTCTTGCTTCTTTTCTTTGGTGTTTACACTAAATAATCCATCAAAAATAGATAGTAATTCAATTTTCATTTACAAGTTTTCTTTTTGGGGCCCGTCGTAAGCTAGAGCTTAATATATTGGACGCAATCTCACCGTAATGGGTAAGATGTAGAGTTTTTATTTTTTACTTATTTCTTATTCATTTTCTGGCACTTTATTACACTAAGATATGCCTACATAGGATACTAATTCTTAAACTATGAAACTGTAGTTGGTCTAAACCAATTTGGTAAGATTATAAACTTCATTATCATACGTGTAATACTGCTAACATAAGTAATTATTTTTAAAGTTGTTTACGGTTTTCCACAACAATACCTAGGGGTTTTTTCCCCTGTTAAAGCCTCGGACCCCTTATCAATACTCAAAAAAAATTCGATAAAAAGATTCAAAAAAAAATGAAAAAAAATGAAAACAGAGCCATATAAACCAAAATCAAGTACTTTTCACAGGTTTTTCTTATCATCCTGATCGCAAAAAACCACTTTATAGGAGGTCAAAAACTTCTTCCTACTCCAGAAAATAACATACTTTTTACCTTTTTTTCATCATAGATAATGTAAATCCTCCTAATAGTAGGATCACAATACCCATTATACCCCATAACCAGATCTTATTAGCAAACAAGGGTTCTGTTACAACAGCTTCTTCTTGGTCAATAACCTGTTGTATTTCGGGAAGTAACGTTGATATCTCACTCGGGATTTTGGCAGATATATGATTAAGATCATACGAAGGTTTTTTCATTTTATCATTTCCATAAACAAGATAATATGTTCCTGGATTTGCAAAACGTGTAACAAGTTCGTGTTGATATCCTTTAACGATAACTTTATTAATTTTTAAAGGTTGATTGTCATGATTATCGATCACTATTCTAAAGTTCTGAGCAATTGTACTCGTATTGGTAAATACATTATCTTCTATAGAATTAAGTATTCCCGAACCAAGCTCTCTATAACGGGGTTTCCAGCTACCTTGCTTAGTTTGTATACTATCTGCTATATATCGAATAGATATAGGACGATAATAATCAAAAGTTTCCTGTACTTCGATACCAATATAACTTACAGGAACTGGTATTTTAAGATTAACATCTATAATAGTCTTTTTGGTCCCCTTAGGATTCTGAATATTTAGTTTTTCTATGTCATACTTCTTGTAGTTTGCTTCTTTAACTTCATACCTGGTTACACTAGCCGATTGTAAAACGGGTTTTTTAATACTTTTTATCAGTATCCTAAAATAGCGATACTGTGCGTTAGGAAATCGTACTGTGGTGAATTGATAGTCTGTAAGTTCATTTTTTATAGAGAGTATACGGTAGTCTTCTTTTATGGTATACCATTCTTTACGATCTCGAGTTCCCTCTAAAGTAATCAACCAATCAAAATTTGATTGCTCAAAATCTAGATGAATTTGATTAATTGGTTGCTTAGTTGGAATCTCCATTGTAATATATGCCCCTTTCTCATTATATGAAGTATTTAAGATGGTAAAAGGTACTTTATTAAAGGATTTTTTTTCGGTTTTTAATCGTAAAAGATAAGGTGCTTCTATCGTGTCTTTCTTGTTTGTGATCCCAAAGACTCTAATATCGGATAAGTTTGGCAAAACCTTACTAAACATTTCATCAGGTAGACTAATTGCATGCCAGGTATCTGTTATCTCTGGCAATATATTTTTATAAGCATATTGATCCATCTGGGCATAAGTCCCAAAACAAATCAATAGTGCCAGAAATATTATAATTTTCTTTTTCATGAGTTTAATTCTTTTTAATTATCTGCAAACAAATTAAGAACACATATAATCACTGCACACTCACTTTAAAGATTTTAAACATATTCTTATTCTTCATGAATAGGTTTTTAAAACTAGTTACTATTTGTTTCATCTGCTATAATATGTTTGTATTTATTGTATAAAAATGAAATAATTAAAAGAAGCACTCCTAAAGCTAAGAATACAATAGTTTTAGCAATAGTTTCCATATGTGAAATATCATAAAAGAATAATTTTATAAGTGTAATTCCAAATACGATAATTGCTAAGACCCGTAGATATTTTTTTCTTTTCCATATTCCTAAAACAATGAGTAACAAAGCATAAATACCCCATAAAATACTCAATCCTAGTTTATATGTTTCTGTATACCCCGACAGGTCTAACCAATGTATTAATTCACTACTTACTATCCAGATTAATGTACTATGCAATATAATTTCAAAAGCTATTTTAAAGGTTATACCAAGAAACTTTTGTCGTACATATTTATAAAAAGTAAATAGTAAACCAGCCACGAATACAAAAGAAATGTATCGTATACCTATGTGGGAAAAGGCTTCTGCACTAAATTCTGTTTCTTTTAATTCCAGATAATTAACTCTAAATTCACTTAACAGGTATAATCCTCGAGTTAAAAACCCAAAAAGAGCAAACATCATAAAACCAAGGGTGATATATCCAAAAACATTGTTTTTGATTTTTTTGATATTTACAAAAGACAAAATAATCAGAAACAATAAACTATAATTAATAAGCCAAATAGCTTTAAAATTTCTGGTATCTGATAATACTGTATACTGTTCTGTATTATTGATATTTTGAGAAATATACTGGTGGTCTATATCTTGATAAACCTGGTTCCAATAACTATCTATTTCTATCCAAAATGTAAAATAAGTGGTACATATCAATAGTAATGCAAGACCTATGGTAAGCATTGTATATAACCAGGGTTGCTTTGGCCAGGGAAAAGATAATTTCTCTTTACGATGTGTGATATAAATAAATGCAAAAGACACAATACACAATATTGATGTCATAAGGTAAATATTAAACACTGGTATTAACTTGGTTTCTGGTAGTGTTGGACTATATCGATAATACACTACGATCCAATCATGTAAAAGACTAAAAAAAGTTAAGGCCCACAATGGATACGAAAGTATTTCGTATATCGGCACTTTTTTGGTTCGCCCAATCCAAAATAACAATGCCGCTTCTCCTGCCCATAGCAGTGTAACCCAATTTCCATCTAGTTGTACAGGAAATGCAATTGTAATAAAAATCAAAACCATACCTGACACAAAATAAAACAGGTTACGGTCAGCTAGTTTTAATCTATGTACAATAACGCTAACTACAAAATGAATCACTGCATTCACCAATGTAAATACACCTAATAAATCCTTACCATATTCGTGATTGCTTAACATCGAAAATCCAATGCCATAAAAGATAAATGAATTAGATAACTGTAGAATTACATCAATGATTTTAAAGCTTTCTTTTTTTCTGAGTTTATATACCAAAAACATAAGATAGAATGTGATAAAAAATACAGAAAGAAATATAAAGCCAAGAGTAAAGTGTTCTTCTATAGTGTATTTATCTGCGTACCATGACATAAAAATGATCCAGGTAAGCAAAAAAGATGAAAAATAAAGAGGTTTCCAGTATTTTTTGATGGCAATAATGAGAATACCTATATTAATAATCGCCATATAACTAAACAAAATCACTACTCTACCCGATCCATCACTTAATAAAAAAGGAACCGCATATGCACCTACGAGCCCGATATGAGCTATGATTTGTTTATTATACTGTATTGCTGCAAAAACAGTAAATGCCGTAAATAATAGCATAAGAATAAATGTCAGAGTCTGCGGAATTAGACCGTATAAATCATATGCTAAAAAGGTAATAAAATATAATATAGTCATAGCACCACTAACCAGTACAGCACTAAAATTCTCATATTTTTTCTTTAGCTTCATTCCAATTCCTAAAAGCCCTAATCCTGTTAGATATCCCAGTATAATCCTAGTTAATGGTCCTATTAGATCATGTTCTATAGTATACTTTGCTCCAATAGCAACACCAATTATAATAATGATGATACCTATTTTATTGATTAGATTTTCTCCAATAAATTTTTCAAGGTTAGATTTCTTTTTTGGTATACTGGTTTTGGTAATAGTAGTTTTTTCTTCTTTTACTAATGCTGGTGGTACATCTTCAGATTTAACAGAAGAGGGTGGGGTTTTGACACTTTCTTTTGTAATTTCGGTTATAGGTGAAACAGGAGTTGGGTTTTCTGTTTTTATATCCGGCTGGTTGGCTGATGATATTTTTATCTTATATATTTCATCTTTAAGATCTTGTATTTGAGTTGAGAAATCTTGTTGTCTTTTCAGTAGAATTTCTAGCTTCTCCAAAAGCTGATGTATCTGATCTTGGTTGTTTCCCATATTACAATATTATTATATTTGCCTAATGCTAAATATTCTTCAAAGCTTTCATAAATTAAGATACTACAAAATATAACAAGGTTATATTTAAAGCTATATCATCACTTCTAAGAGTAAATACCACTATCTAAATCAAAAATTCAAAACCTGTTTCTTTTCAAAACTAAATATATAGCATACACATTTTGAATAGTCAACAAATATCTATGATACGCTCAATTTATAGTACACTGTTTCCCGTGAAAAGTATTATTTATATTTCACCCGGAATTACAGAATAAAAAATATTCATTCTGAAAAGGTAAAAAAGTTTTTCTAAAAAGGCACTATCTTAGTATATAATAGATGTTTGTTTTTATTTCAAAATACGAGCAATTTTATCTTTTAGAAACTGTCTTTCTTGTTTAGACTGGGTAAGTTGCATTGCTTTTTGGTAGTATGTTGCTGCTGTACGATTATCTTCTAACCGTTGATAGATTTCGCCTAAAGTTGCATGGTATAGATAATATTTTTCTAGCAACTTATTGTTCTTTACATTTTCAAGTGCTATTAGTGCTTCTTTTGGACCTCTGAGTTCTAAAATAACCAGGCATCGATTTAAAAATACGATAGGATCGTTAGCGATTTTTAATAAGAGTTCATAATACTCTAATATCATTTCCCAGTTCGTATCTGCATATTGCTTTGCGCAGCAATGTTGATATGCTATAGCAGCTTCGAGATGATATGTTGAGAGTTCGTCTCCAAAAGCAGCTTTGTTTAGATACTGTTCTCCAGATTGTATGAGTTCTGCATCCCATGTTGTACGATCTTGTTCAGAAAGTAAAATAAGCCTTCCTTCTTTTGTTAGCCTACTATCAATTCTTGAAGCGTGAAAACACATTAACCCCATCAATGCATATACTTCGGGTAATTGTGTACGTTTTTCTGATAATAGAGATTTACATAAAAGCATTGCCTGGCTAATTAGGTCTTTGCGAATCAACTGATCGGCATGAGTAGAATTATAGCCTTCGTTAAACATGAGGTAGATGGCATTAAGAACAGTTTTGGTTCTTGGGTTTATCTCATCAGAAGTTGGGATTACAGGGCGTATCTTGTGTTTTCTAAAATATTCTTTGGTTCGATATAACCTTTTAGAGATAGTATCTTCATTACTAAGAAAGGATCGTGCAACCTCCTTGGTACTAAATCCACATAATGCTTTTAGAATAAATGTAATTTGATTTTCTTGCGAGATATCAGGGTGACAGCACGCATACATCATTCCTAAGAAATCATCTTTAATATGCTGTTCCTGCCAATAGTTATCCATTGTAGTGGTTAGTGTATATCCCGAAGTCAGAAGTTGTTTTTCGGGATCAGAAAAATCGATAACACGACTATGTTTATTATGCCTGATAATATCTATCGCTTTGTTTTTAGCTGTACGATATAACCATGCTCTTGGGTTATCTGGCATTCCTCTAAATTTCCAGGTTTCCAGAGCTTTAACTAGAGCATCTTGCACCACGTCCTCGGCTAATTCTATATTTTCGATACCGAATATTTTAATCAATACAGAAACCATCTTTCCTGACTCTTGTCTAAAAAGATGGTTTAATGTATGATCTATGTGATCTCTATTTTCCAAAAAGTTACTCCATTGGGCTTATTTCTCGTACTTCGACGCTGCATCCATATTCAAAACCCGGACAATCCTTAGCTATTTGTGCTGCATGGTCCAGAGAGTTTGCCTTAATTAGTAAGTATCCACCAACTAATTCTTTACCTTCTGCTAATGGACGATCGGTTACCTTTTTACCACCTTCGGTCAATGTTTTGGCCTCGTTCATTAATGGCTGACCACCAACAAGTTGTTCTGATTTCTCCAAACTACCCATCCATTGTTGCCAATGTTGCATATGTTGTTGCATCTCTTCTGGTGATCGGTTAGCATCATGTCCGCCACGAATAATATACATAAACTCTTTCATTACTATATCTTTTTAATATTCTATTATCTTAATCCTCTGGCCATACTTCTCTTACTTCTACATAAGAATTCCATTGCAATCCAGGGCATCCTTTTGCCATTTCGGTAGCATCTTCTATTTTATCTGCTTTTATGATCAAATATCCACCTACCAACTCTTTACCTTCTGTTAGAGGTCTATCGGTTACTTTGGTTCCTCCGGGATGAATTGTATTTCCATGTGAATATAGTCGTTCGCCTCCAATAAATTTTTCTTGTTGGGCCATTTCGCCAATCCATTGTTGCCATTCCTGCATATGCATTTGCTGTTCTTCTGGAGATTTAGAATCCCATACTTTATCATCTCCTCTAAAAAGAAACATAAATTCTTTCATTTGTCTGTTTTTTTAAGTGATTATTTATTTTTTACATTACTATGACGAACGCTTTTTTGATTTTTGGACAAGCAACATGATATTTTTTAATAAAATGTTTTAAAAAATAGGCCAAAGTGATATTTATAGTTTGATATTGTATTGTTTTTCAACAAGTAAATCTATCTACACATTGAAAAAATCACGAATTATTGTTAAAAAGATAGCGGGTGTATTTTAATACACCCGCTATCTTTTTATAGAATTTTGTTAAAACGTTGTCTTCTTAAAAAACTTCTTATTCTTTAGTAGATCTATTATATATTACTTTTTCTTTGTTTATATAAAGAAATAACGTGTTTTCCGTTACTTCATAAGTTATACATTCTGAACTATCAATACACACCTTGCGATCTTTTACGTTTATAGTCCACGTTTTTTTAGTCGTCTTTGTTTTTGATTTTTCTACTAATGTATTATCTAATTTAAACATGATAACTGTTTCAGGGTCATTTTCTTTTACCCATATTCCCATCAGTTCAGCTCCTGGGAATACCTGATCAACTAAAATTCTTGACTCTGCTATCTGATCTTGCTGTACAGGATTTGTCTTAAAACTCATTAAAGTTACAGCTAAAATAACAATTGTAAAAATTACGGATATAGATTGGGGACTTTTCATAATTTAATTTTTTAATAAAATAAGGATATAAATTTAGTGTTTTTTTGGTAATATATAGTTTTGATATTTTTAAATGCTCAGAAGTTGATAAACTTATCAATTCTTTTACTCTATCAGCAAATTTTATACCATTGCTATATTATTATTCTTTAAATCTGGCATAATGAAGTTTCATTTCATTCATGGTAATCTCCAGCATATCTTCTCTTAGCACATATTCTAAACACATTTCTGTGCCTCCTTCTACCGATGTAGCTTTTAAGCATAGTTTGCTATCTTTTAATAGCCAGTACCTTTTTAGGGGCTCTCCTAAGGATTTTTCTATAACAGTTCCATCTGATCTCAATTCTATATAAGTATTAGGATCACCATCCATTACCCATTTCCCTATTAATTCTTTTGGGCCTCCCTGGTATACACCACTAGTATTTTCTTTTTCTCCAACAGTCTCATGATGTTCTGGGCTATTTTTAAAGCTGCTCAATGTTAGCATAGCTATACTAACTGTAGTAAGAATTAATTTGGATTGCATAGTTTGGGCATTTAAGTAGGCTAAATTTAACGTTTTTTTTGGTTTTATCCCTAATACTATGTTATTAAATATCCTTGCTTATATATGACAAATGCAATACAATTCATGTAAAACAATACAATTTACCAGAATCCCTATTCCAGTTTTGCTATCATTCTGGTTCTTATTATTAAGATATCTTTAAAAATTTTATTCATATTCTGTTCATCAATTTTTAAATTGAGAATTTCAAATATTATTTTAAGAAATTAATTGAGGTAGGGTATTATCCTTTATAAACGTTTTATTATAAAACGCCCATAACTTATCTATTAACGTAAATGGCTAAAAGGGAACACATATAAGGATAGTGTTCCCTTTTTATTGAACTCATTTATAAAAATGGAAGTTGTTTTAAATATTTTAATAGTTTCTGAAAATTACACTCTTTCAATTTTACATATAAAGCAACAAGCTTCAGCATTTCTGGCATGTAAATATGCTATGTCATTATAGTTATTAAATATTTCTGGTATCAATAGATCTACATCATCATCGCCTACCAATTTTGTAAATATCATATTTTGTTTCTTAGTATACCCAATCAATGATAAAGGGAAATTTTGTTTATCTGCTTTGATTTCTGGTGGGAATTGATGGCTATTCTTATAAGGTTTAACTTCTTTTTTGTGAACAAAAATTGGGCCTGGTTGATTAAATGCATTTTTAATTTCAAAAGGACTATGACTAATCAATAATCGGATATCTTTTCCTGGATCAAATTTTTGTAAGGAAATACGACAAGGCCCATAACCTGTAGCAATTTGTTCAACAATTGGGTAACCAAAATCATCTACTCTTGTTTCTTTGATTCTTGACACATATTCTTTTGTTAATGGGACAATTCTAAATTTTTGCATATTCTTATTTTATGATTTAGTCCAGACTATGCCATAGAAAATTCATTACATAACTCTGGTTTAACAAAAGTGACCAGAATCTAAAAAGCAAAACACCCGAATCTTGCTTAGTTATGAATTAACTTTTGCTGCTTCCCAGCCAATTATAGCTGTTTTGCGCGTACTGCCCCAATGGTATTGTCCTAAATCACCTGTAGATTGGATTACCCGATGACAAGGGATTAAAAATGCAACAGGATTACTACCTATAGCGGTCCCCACAGCTCTGGATGCTTTAGGTTTATGAATGTGATTGGCAATGGTTCCATATGTTGTTAATCCACCCTTTGGGATCTTGAGTAATGTTTCCCAAACTTTTAATTGAAAATCAGTTCCTTTAAGATGTAATTTTATTTGATTCAATTTTTTCCAGTCTTTCGTGAAAATAAATAAAGCATTTTGCTGAGATCTATCTACGATTTGAGTAAATTTTGCTTTTGGAAAACGTTTTTGTAATGTTGTAAATGCATGTTCGTCATCTGCAAATGTCATATGACAAACACCCTTTGAAGTAGAGGCTACCAGCATTTTACCAAACGGGCTTTCGGCATAGCTATAATTGATGTCAAGGTTTTGACCCCCATTTTTGTATTCTCCGGGTGTCATTCCTTCTATTTTTATAAAAAGATCATGTAATCTTCCTGTTCCAGAAAGTCCAGTCTCATATGCCGCATCAAACAAAGTCGTTTGTTGATCTTTTAAAATGTTTTTTGCATATTCCAGACTGGTATACTGTAAAAACTTTTTTGGGCTCACTCCTACCCAATCTGTAAAGAGTCTTTGAAAATGAAAAGGGCTGATATGTACCTTTTCTGCAATCTCATCCAGATTAGGTTGATCTTTAAAATTTTGCTTAATATACGTTATCGCCTCTGCAATACGATTGTAATGAAACTGATTTTGTTCACTTATCTCCATAATACTTTAATTTTAAAAACGGTATAAAAGTATTTAGCCCAAGGTATTTTTAAAACCCAGAACTTGCTTATTTCAATACAGAATAAAAATAATAGTATTTTAAGGTTAGAAAAATTATGAAGTAATAAACTGATTTAATCCATTATAAAGCTGAATCCTCCAGAAAACAAACTAGAGCTTAGTCCAGAGTCACGTTCATATTGTCTAAATCGAAGATCAATACTTTTTAAACCAAGTTTCCAGATATGTAATTTTGCAAAGATATCTGTATAACTAATACCAAAACCGTATTGATTCGCATCAAATCCAGACAAATCATAATCAGAGGTGTAGAATTGCTGTGTAGATAAATGTTGATTAAACGGAGCGAAATAATCTGCTTTTGTTTGTGTATAAAAACGATATGAAGGGTACAGTGTAAATTTATCTGTAATTTTAATAGGTACTTCTATACTTGCAGTATGCGAGTTAATCCCCCAATCATCTGTATAATATCTATAAAATGTTCGTATTGTAAAAATTTCATTAATATAATAATGTAATCTTCCTCCTGCGGCTATTTTAAATCTAGAATCTGGTAATCTTTCTACATCATCACCGTATGTAAATTCTTCAATAATTACGTCGGCCACATCGGCAAATTGTACTCGTTGAAACGGTGTTGACAAAAGACCTTCTTGTTGAATAAAATCTAATGCAAGGGATCCTTGTAATTTTTTAGACAAAATTTGTGAGAACCCAAATCCTACAGAATATGAATTACGAGATTCATCATCAAACTTTGTAAACGTAGGTTGATCTCTTAATTCTGTGGGATATATTGCTTTCCATGTATCCAGAAACACATTAGCTTTTACACTTAATTCTGTATTTTTTTCATTGAAAAGTCTAGAATAACTACCTCCAAAACCAACAGAAAAATAATCATACTCGGTTGCAACTGCTACATTGGCCGACCATACACTATTTCGATCATCACTACTATGGCTATAACTTCCTGATATTGTAGTCAAAACATCCTTTTTTGATGCTCCAGAAGAAGCTACAAATGGACTTGCAGTACCATTACCATCAAAAGGATTAACATTACTAGAAGAAGCTGATGAATATGCTGATATCCCTGCATCTATTGTTAATACATCATCATCGTTTAGTGGGATAGAAACCACTATTGTAGGTGTAAGATCAGTAAGTTCTTCTGTACCTACACCACCTGTAACCGCAGCATTATCTCCTTCCTGAGTGTAATAACTCATCAAGAAATCTACTTCTGCAGATTCTAATACTCTTTTTTTGTATGTTGTGGTACCATCTTGTTGTTGCTCCTGTCCAGTTACAATCACTACCGACAATATTGCTATTATTAAGGGGATTTTTTTCAAGGATCTTTACTTTATAAAATTGTATAGTATATTTTAATATTCTTTATTAATATGGTTATTGGTCACTAATTACAACCACATCCTCCTCCGGTTTTCCCTCCATTTGCTCCTGCAGCAGATTCTCTATAGGCCTGGAAATTGGTTTCGAAGCGATCAATTTTTTTGAGTGCTAACTCCATATCCGGATCATTGATTTGTACTTTTTCATATTCTTTTACGGCTACACATGAATTTAGAGAAAGTAGCAGTACTAAAAGTATTGGTATTAACTTGTTCATAAAGTACGTTTTATAAAAATTATCGTTATTGGTTATCTATCTTAATATGATCAGAGGTATGAATATTTCCCTGGTCATCAATAATGATACATTCAATTCCTGTTAATTGATTTATTCTATTTAATCCTATCTCAATCCCCATTACAAAAACAGAAGTTGCTAAAGCATCTGCCAACTCTGCTTTTGGGGCAAAAACTGTAGCACTTACTATACCAGTAGATGGATATCCTGTTCTGGGATCAATAATATGAGAATATCGCTTATTATCAAAAGTTACATATTTTTCATAATTCCCAGAGGTCACTACTGCTTTATCTATTACGGGTAATAATGCAAATGCATTATTTTTATTTAAAGGATTGGTAATTGCGACTTTCCACTCGCTTCCGTCGGGTTGTTTCCCCCAGGTATTCATATCTCCAGAGGCATTTATAATTCCGGCATTTACTCCTTTACCTATTAGAAGATCTTTGGCCTTATCTGCTGCATATCCTTTACCAATAGCTCCAAATCCTATTTTCATTCCTTTTTGTGTAAGAAATACTGTAGATTTTGTTTTATCTAAAACTATATTTTGATAACCTACCTTTGCCACCGACATCTTTATTTCTTCTTCAGAGGGCATTTTTTTCATGCTATTATCAAATTTCCAAATTCGGTCCATCGAGGCATAACTAATGTCGAATGCGCCATCTGTTAATTTAGATATCCGAACAGCTCTGTTTATTAGGTCGAAAAGTTCTGTATCAACTTTCACCGGATTAATCCCGGCATTATTATTAATTAATGAAGTTTGAGAGTTCTTATCCCATGAAGAAATCAATTTTTCGATTCTTTGAATTTCTTCAACAGCAATATCGATATACTGATTAGCTGTAATTTTATCTTTATCGACAACAGTAATATCAAAACGACTTCCCATCAATTTTAGGGTACGTTTATGTATTTGTTGCGAGAAACTACTACTTATTGTAGCTAAACATAAAAATGTAAGGAGAAGTCTCAAAATATTATTTGGTCATTGCACTTAGTATTTCTAAGTACGCATTTGGTGTTACTTTTTTATAACCGGTCTCCCCAATTTTTTTGCCATTTTTATCTAAAACAACGACTAATGGAAAGCCTCCGCTTTTATTATATGTCTCTGCTAATGTTTTATTCTGGTTTTGCAGCGCTTCTGGTAATTGGTTTTTTTTCTTTCGGGGAAAATCTGCCTTTAGCAATACATAATGCTTTTTTGAATATTCCTGAAATTCCTTAGTATCTAGAATCTGTTTTTCTAGTTTAATACATGGTGCACACCAGTCTGAACCTGCAAATACTAAAATTATTTTTTTATTATTCTCTTGTGCAATCTTTTTTGCTTCTTCAAAATCGGTTAACCATTCCTGGGCTCCTGCTAAATTAATTCCTAAAAACATCAGGAATATAACTGAAATAATCTTTTTCATATGAATGTAAATCTACTTTATAGTAACTATTCAAATTGTTAATTAGTACTTAAAATTCGTTTGAAGGTCATAATACGTACTAAGTCTAAATAATTATTATTAAAAGAACAATTTTTATACCGAACAAGGTTACATACTTACTCTTATTTACTACAACCTTTAATTCGACTTCTACTTATAATACAGTTATATAGAGAAACACCCTACATTAAATAGTCGTTTTTTTATAAAAAAACGGAAATACCTGTGGGTATTTCCGTTTTTCGAGAATGGATTAACATCCAAAATATATTATAAAACCCTATAAACTATAGCTTAGGGCACCTTTTACAATTAGATTTTCCTTTCTTTTTATATTTTTTACAACATTTTTTCTTTTTCCCTCCACAGGCTATTTCACAATTGACAGCCGGACAAGGAGAATATAATGATGGAGTACCTGAGCTTTGCACTGATATAATTTTTATTGAATCTAAATAAAGTACAAAAATATAAAAAAAAGATTCCAAAAAAAGGAATCTCTATTTTATCTTTATTAACTTATTAACAATCATTTAGGCTCTTCTGCTGCTTGAAAAGTATTGATATCTCTATCAAATAAATAATGACCAGACTTATCGTCGCCAATAATTTTAAGTTTATCTAATAATGTACGTGCTATTGCCTCTTCTTCTAATTGCTCTGCTACATACCATTGCATAAAATTATGTACATTATAATCTTTACGTTCCAGACATTCGTATATAATATTATTAATTTTTTCTGTAACAAATTCTTCACTTTTCAAGAATGTTTCAAAAAGCTCCATCAACGATTTAAAATCATCTCTAGGCTTATCTATTGCAGGAATAACAGCATTGCCACTTCGTTCATTAATAAACTTAACCAATTTGGTCATATGTACTCTTTCTTCTTCTGATTGCATATAAAAAAATTCTGCTATACCATTATATCCTCTGGTATCAGCCCAACTAGCCATCGAAAGATATTGTGCAGAAGCTTTTGCTTCAAATTTTATTTGATCATTTAATAGTTCTTCTATTTCTTTTATCATGTTTATTTAGTATTGTTCAATAATATTGAACTAAAATACATAATTCTATTATAACAAGAAACAATTACATTACCCTCCTTTACAGGTTTCGATAATTAATCTTCAAAAAAAAGTTATTAGGTTTTTGGTTTAAATTTAAAACCATCAAAATATGTCTCAAGCTGCTTTCTCAAAAGCAATATAATTGACTAGTTTACCATGTTTATCATGAACTGGAAATCCTTTAATGAGACAGACATACGGGGTTTTATTTTTTTTGTAGTTTAATATTGATACTTCAAAAGAGATTTCATTGTTTATAGCACTTCTTATTTTTGATGATGTCTTAGTACACGTATCTTCCCCTTGAAATATCTTTGGTGAGTTACCAATAATCTCATTAGGTAAATATCCACTTAGTTTTTGAATATTTTGCGAAGCATATACAATTTTAAGATTGGGATTCGTAATAACAATAACAGATTTTTTTTGAATAAGCTCTTGATAATAATCTCTTGTAAAATTCCAGTTTTCGGTAATTTTCTTTAATATATTAAGGTCCTCTCTAAAGCTCTCTAATACTGTATGATGCTCACCATAGAACTCCCAAGAAATTAGTGGCAATATGTGATTAGACGTTTTTTCGTAATACTTCGCCACCATACTATCGTACCCGAAAAATTCATTCATTACACTATTTTTTTAATACATTACTATATACAAATCATTCAAATTCTTACCACTTAAACTGTAAAGTTGTATACCAAGTTAAAGGTTCAGAAGGTATAATCCCTGGACCAGGATAACCAGTAGCTCTTCTAGTAAAATAATCGGTATCTAAAACATTATTTACTCCTGTTTCCAGTTTAAATTTCTTATATCGATAAGAAACTGAAAAATCAAGGATATGGTATGATGGGATTTCTCCAATAATACCATTACGACTATCTCCAGAAGGTGCATTAGTGGCATTGGTTACATCTGTAAACTGTTCTGACAAATAGGTGAATTGTGTGTTAGCAAGAAAGTTTTTGTAACCAAATTTTAATCCCGTCTTTAAATTCACTGCTGGTATAAATTCAACTTTTTTACCTTTTACTCCTGCTTCTTCAGATTCTATATATTCTGATTCTGTAAAAGAAGCATTAACAAACCAATTAAATCGAAAATCTGAGTTTCCTGTGTAAAATGTATTAAGAATATTCCAATCCACAAAAGTCTCTAGTCCATAGATAAGTGCTTTTCCAATATTTTTTCTAACTCTATTTGCTCTGTCATCTAATACAATCCCAATACGATCATCATAAAGCAATCCGAAACCTCCAATATCATAAGATAATTTATTCCCTCCTATTCTTCCTCTAACACCAAAATCAGCAGTAAAACCTTCTTCATCAGAAATATCAGGATCAATTATAAAAGTTGGACTTACTACACGAATATCACTAAAAGTAACTGATCTATAATTCTGAGATAAATTGGCATATGCTTCTAAATGAGTATTTGGCTTATAACTGGCTCCAATACCAAAAAGTAAGAATGAGCGATCCAAGGTTCTGTTGTCTACAAGGGTAGTATTAGATATGGGATTTCCTGCCAGATCAAAATTAACCTGATTATAACTTCCTTCGCTTTCGGTTTTAATATATTCAAATCTAAAACCAGGAGTTACTGAAAAGCTATCAGAAATATTAAAAATATTCTCTCCGAATATTGCTACATTCAAATTAGGAAAATCAAAATCAGATTGGTTTGGATAATCAGGAAATGCTTGTGTAGCAAAATCAAAATTCGCATTAGTCCCTACACTTCCAGGACCTTGTCTAGAGTCATTATTAGCTTGGTAATACTTTGAGCCAATTAAAAAAACTGATTCTTTTCCAAATATCTTGTATCTACTTAATAATCTAGCTTCTGCTCCCCAATTTCTAAAATTACCTACAATCAAATCACGCGGAAAAGCAAAATTACCATTAGCATCTGTTTCATCTACATCTGTGATTGGGTTTGAGTTTAATACAAAAGGATTTCCTCTAAAACCTACTGCTTTCCGAGAAGCATCAAGACCAAAAAGATTTAAACTAAAATCGGTCTTATCAGAGAATTTATGTTCTAGTTTTAGGGAAAATAATTTCCAATTTACATCAAACCAATTTCTGGTTCGATTGCTAAACTCTGGGTTTTCATCGAATTGAGTATCGGTTAATCCTCCTGGTTGTTGTGCTAGATAATCTAGATATGTGGCTTCAAAAGTTAGTTTTGTTTTATCGGTAAAAGCATATCCGACATTCGCATAAAAGTTTTTAGAATCAAATTCTGAATTTGGTCTATAACCGTCACCTTTTTTATAATTAAAATAAGTGTAATAACTAAACTTACCTAAAGTACCACTAATACTATTAAAACTCGTAAATAAATTAAATGATCCCAATGATTGCCTGGATATAAGTTCTATTTTTTTATTGGGGTTAGGCTGTTTCATTTTAAAATTGATTAATCCTCCAAACTGAGTTCCATATTGTAATGATGCAGCTCCGCGAACAACCTGTATTTCACTCAGAGCTTCTGCAGGAGGAGTATAATAACTCTCAGGATACCCTAAAACATCGGCACTTATATCATAACCATTCTGTTTTATGTTAAAATTAGCAGATCGGTTCGGATCTAACCCTCTACCTCCAATATTAAGCTGAAGGCCTGCATCACTATTTTCATATATATTTAATCCAACAACCTGAGCATAAATCTGCCTAGAATTATTTGAAGCTAAATTACCTACCGTTTGATCTACCAGAATTACTTCACTTTTTTTACCTGCAAAAATTGCGGTTCCTTCTACAGGTTTAAGTTGTTTAAGTCCAAAAATCTTTTCTTTTCGTTGTGTGATCAAAACTTCAGAAAGTTCTTCTCCAAGAGGTTTCAATACAAAATCTTGTGATGAATCCCCTTCAATCTTTATTTGTTGTTCCAGAATTTCAAAATCAAAACTAAAAATAGTAATCAGAAATTCTCCTTGTGGTAAGTCTGCAAATTTAAATTGACCATCCGTATTTGTAATTGCCTGCTGACCACTGGTTCTGTTATATACCTCGGCATTTACAACAGGTTGATTATCCAGATTTGTTACTGTGCCCTTAAATTGATATTGCCCAAAAACAGAGCTCATCATTAATAATGTTCCAAAAAATATTCTATAATCCCTTAATTTCATCCTTAAATGGAATAATCCAATTTTTATGTTTAAATGATTCTTTTTGTTTTCCCAGATCTACTGTTGGATCTATATATTGAGTACTCAACCTACCATTAAGTGCTACATAGCTCTCAACAAATACTTGTATGTTTTGATGCCCTTGACTTTTAAAATGCTTTTTTAGATAATGAGCGTATTGTAATATAAAATCAGGTTGCGATGCCATTTGTTTTTGTTGAAAAGCTGTAAGAAAATCATCATTATCAACATAAAATCGCTTTTTGGTTTTACTATCAACAATTTTAAAATTAGCATAGCCCGCTTTTTCCATCAACATTACTCTCCATGAAAATCGATATCCTTCTTCTGTCCAGAATAACTCTCCTGGGTATAACATATATCTAAACGGTAAAAGCAATTGAATAGCAAAGAATATAGTTATAGAGGTTAAAAGGATTTTATTTTTCTCAGGAAAAAATTGTAATGCTGTATTGGTATCAAACTGTAGCTTGCTTATTTTAAACACTTTGGAAATAAAATCTAATATTTTATGATGGAGATTAGCATCAAAAAATATCAATGTGCTCACAATCATAATATAAGGGAACATTCCTATAGGAAAAAGAACTCGGGTTAAAACATGAAAGATAACGACCAGAATAAAAGCAAAAGGTCTCGTTTTTTTATATAATAACAATAGTGGAATTGTAAGATCATAAATCGCACCCGAATAGCTAAATAGATAATGCATCCATTCTTTTTGCATCAAATCTCCCAAAAGAGGTACGCTATATTTAGAAGGTAACCATATTTTAAGAGGCATCGCTTTTGCCAACCAATCAGAATTAAGTTTTGCCAAACCTGCATAAAAATATACAATCCCCAAAAGTAATTTGATAACATCAATTGTCCAGTTAGGAATTAATTGATAAGAAATTCTTTTCAGTTTTGCATCTAATGCATAATACCTATTTGCAGGTAAAAAAATCATTACAAAACTAAGTAAGCTTATAAAATAGTAATGATTAAGATATGTTGTCTTATCCATCAATTCTATGTAAGTAAAACTGATAAAAAAAGTAACTATTGCAATCCTATATTTGAAACCAAGTGCTATAAAAATCGTAGAAATTCCGCATATGACAAAAATAATGTAGGTATAGATTCCTATAGGTTTTATCCATTCGAAACCATAATATGAGAAAAAAAACTTAGGCTGAATGTATAGTTTATCAATCCATCCGTAGCTCCAAAAACGAATAATACTAATTAGCATCATTACTCCAAAAAAAATACGAAAGACTGCAAGTGGTGCAGCCTCCGTCGTTTTTTTCAGATATTCGTCAAGTTTAAAAATCATCTAACAATATATGCAAATTTAATCTCCATCAGCATCAACAAAATCTACACGTATAGACAATGCAGAAAGCATATCTACTTTAAGAAAAACTACATTTTTCTGTAATTCATCATATGTTTGTGTCATTAAACTATTGTTAGTACGAACCTGAGATGAAAAATCGTCATCGAGACTTGATGCTTTTGTTCTTGCAGTATTAAATTGGTTATTGATAAGAGTACTTAAATCTGCACCATCCTTAATCGTATTTAAGAAATCTAAATACGTTTTTAAACTTTCTCCTGTAGTGGTACTACCAAAATGTTTTCCGTTAAAAAAATCTTGTAATGCATTAAGATTAGCATTAAAAAGTGTTTTAGATATATCTGTCTTATAAAAAGCTTCTACTGTATTATCTAATGGAGACCCCGAGAACACACCTGCAGGTATTCCTATTTTGGCTGCACGTAAATGCTTTTCATAATGAAAAATAAAATCATTAGTCAATTTATCTACCGAGCTTGTTGCAGAAGATCCACTATTACTTATAAAAGTACCTCTATAACTTCCTTTCCAGTCGTTTAAAACCTCATCGGTAAGATTATTCATACGGTTTACCAAATCAGTTAAGTACTTTTTATAACCAGCAGCATTAGCATTGGTAGTATAAAACTCAACGATCCCTATATCGGTACCTGATAATCCATTCAAAAGATAATCCAAAGCTCCAAATCCTTGTTCGTCTTGTTTTGTTACCGAAGTAAAATCATACGTTCCCGAAGTAATATTAGATTCTATTTCGGCTACAGTAACAGGATATACATTCATAAAATTTCGTAGCGAAAGTTCTTCTGCTTTTCCTATTTCAAACATACTCACCGATTGCCATGAGGTATATGCTTTTATCCAAGCATTCCTTAGCGCAATAAGATTTGCCGCATCGGTTGTAGTTATAAAACCAGAGGTTGCCGTTTTTAAAGCAGTTATATCATTAGAAAAACTTTGATATGAAGGTATAACTATATTATCTGCTATATTAGTTAATAAGGCTTTTCGGTCAAAATTATCTGTATTATCGCCTGTACCATTCGAATCATCACTCGATGAGCAGCCTGCAATAAAAATCAGCATGGCCAAAATTAAAAATAATGATTTATTCATCTTATTTTTATTTATTCTTAATAAATTTTTGCAAATGTAAAAAAAGAGGTTGGAAATGTTATGATTTCCAACCTCTTTTTTTAAACTTTATGAATTGTTTATTATTCTAGCTACCGGCTTGTGCCACAGTAAAACTAAATTTACCTGCAATTGTTTCTGAAATTGATTGTAAAGTTGCCGGAGTCACATCCCAAAATCCATTGGTACCTCCCATTAACTGATCTATTAGTCCTTGAACCTCTGTTCTCGTTAAATAAGGTACATTACCTTCTGATTTTCTTGTAAATTGTAAACTATAAACAAACCCAAACCCTTCAGATAGGTCATGAAATGCACTAGCATAATCTACAGTAGGGGCTTCTAACGCATTTTTTCCTTGTTGTAAATAATATACTGCTCTTACCGCAATAACTTGTGATATTTTTGCTCTAATAATTGCTGCTTGCTCATCACGAATATCATATTTCTTTGCAACAATGGCTGCTCTACCTAACTTAAATGCATCAAATATTTCTTTTGCAATACCTGCAAAATCAGAATCTCCTTCTACTCTACCAATATATTTATTTAGAAAACTATCATCTTTACCAATAGTTTTATTTGGATCTGCTTTATCCTGAGAAGCACCATATAGATAGCCATAAGCTTCATCCCATTTGTGCTCCATTGTAGTATAAGGTTTACCTTCTGCTACCACACCATTATTATTATCTGCTACATTAGAAGCTTCATCTAAAACCGCAGTTCCTAAATAATTATTTAAAGCTTGATCAGTCATTAAAGCTCCAATTAAACTCTTGGCAAATGCTTGGTTTAATTCTAATCCTTTTGCATTAACATATCTATTAGACCCTCCTCCGGCTTCTTGTATAACTCCTGCTACACCAGCTGAAGCACTTGTCGCCCAATTAGGAAAAACATCATCTACCTGGCTTTTTATCCAACCATCAAATTTTTCTTTTATAACTGCAGCATCTGTTGCATTATCAGAAAAATAATCTCTTGATGCAGCCGTCTTGCTTCTTACACTTTTACCAGATGCATTTAAATCAGCATCAGAAAAATCATTCGCTCCTTCTGCATGAGCAAACATTGCATCTAAAATAGCTTCGGTACTTGCATTATCTTTTAATTTACTTATAATTTCTTCGGCCATTGCAATACGCGTAGTTTGGCCTCCAAAGCTTATAGAGCTTTCATTATTACGTTCAAAAACGTAGGTCGCAGGTGCCTCTACCACTACTGGCGGAGTACTATCATCATCTGAAGAACAAGACCCTAAAATAAAGGTTCCTGATATACATACAAATTTTAGTAAGTTTTTAATTTTCATTTTTTTTATTTAGACTTAATATCAATAACTTATGAGTTCGCAAAGATATTCATCAAAACGAATTTGACAAAGTTTATTTATTCTAAATCTAAATTAATTTTAAATTTCAGTAAATAAAAAAAATATCGAACTGATTTTAAGACATTTATAACTTAATGGTATAAAGAAAATATTTTGGTAGCCTCATTATGAGAAGATTCAAAACTTAATGTTCTGATATTTATTTCGGCATTCACCGTTGTAAAATATGAGATCATACGCTCGGTAGGCATATTACCAGTTAATTCGTCTTTTGCCATTGGGCATCCTCCAAATCCCTGAATAGCTCCATCAAACCGTCTACATCCTGCTTTATATGCAGAATCTACTTTCTCAAACCAGGTCGTTGGTGTTGTATGTAGGTGTGCTCCAAATTCAATCTCTGGATAGGCCGGAATTAAATTCGAAAACAAATAATCAATAATTTCTGGTGTAGAAGTACCAACAGTATCAGATAACGAAAGAATTTTCACTCCCATCTTGCTTAATTTCTCGGTCCACTCTCCTACTATTTCTACGCTCCATGGATCTCCATAAGGATTACCAAACCCCATAGAAAGATAAGCCACCACTTCTTTATTTGCTTTATCAGCGATGTGTAGTATTTCTTGTAATGTAGCTACAGATTCTGCAATAGTCTTATGTGTATTTCTCATCTGGAAATTTTCTGAAATAGAAAAAGGGTATCCCAAATAATCAATCGCTTCGTGTTGTACTGCATCATTAGCACCACGAACATTAGCAATAATAGCCAACAATTTGCTTCTGGTATCAGAGAGATCCAATTGCGATAAAACCTGGGCAGTATCCACCATTTGCGGTATCGCTTTTGGTGAAACAAAACTTCCAAAATCTATAGTATCAAAACCACATCTTAGTAAAGACTGAATGTATTGAACCTTTTTTTCGGTAGGAATAAATTCTTTTATACCCTGCATAGCATCACGGGGACATTCAATAATTTTTACGTTTTCGGTCATTTTAGAGTAGCAAACTAAGAAATATTCAATTGTGTGTATAAAAGTATGATTATTTTTTAAAATTTAAAGCGTTTCGACGCTACATGATATGAACACCCAACAAAAGGATTATAATAATTTAACTCGAATTGTGTATGCGAAAATCTTTTATGACATATGTAACATCAATTGGTTACAAATCTTATATCTATAAGTAATTGATTTATTTATAATTGCTATATTTAAAAAGCCAAATTAAAAACATGAGAAATTTCTTTCCTCTACTTTTTTTAATCCTCCAAATAAATTCTACCGCTCAATCGATTTCTACAAAGCCTATAGAAATTACTAGTAAAGACAGTATTTATATGCCTTTAGAAGAAGTAACTCTTTACAAAGATTATTCTAAAGAACTTAATTTTAATCAAATTACACTCCAAGCATTTAAATCTATACATCTTTTAGATTTTAAAAATTCTGAACCAAATGCTTTTTATTGGTATAAATTTAAAATAGATATTAAAACAGATGCCAAAATATTATATTTTCTAACCTTTATTAGTGATGCTTCAGATTTTTATATACCTCTCAAAAAAGAAGGTTACAAAAAATATGAAACCGGGACATTTATTAAAAAAGGAAAGATTACTTATGATATTGAGCAAGCTTCATCACTTAGTTTATCTATAGATTCGATTGACTTTTCTAAACCTTTTTATTTTAATAAAAAACCAATCTCCAATGCTGGTAAATCAAGTATCAGAGAATCTTTTGGGATTATACTTGTTGACCATAAAAGTGTTGTTGGTGATATAATTAGAGAGGTTTCCGTAGCTAAACATCAAGAGTTTTATACAGGTGCTATATTCATTGCTTGCTTACTTTTTCTTGTAAGTTTTTTTATCTCTAGAGATAAAAACTTTTTGAACTATAGTATTTACTTATTTTTTGTGACCGCAATTTTTGCTCCAAATACTCCATTTACTTTTTCTGTATTGAACAGTATTCACCCTATGCTTTTTCATTATATAAAACAACTTAGTATTATTGGAGCTTCCTTTTTTTATTTTTATTTTGTTTACGGTATCTTAGAGTTTAAGGTAGTCCATAAACGGTTATGTAAATTCTCTAACTATTTTTTATTCAGCATTGTTCTTTTTGCTATTATTAACTTAATCATATCTATAATTGATCCGCACCTTAATTATCGTATTGGTGTTTTCTTCGCATTTAGAATATTTTTTGGTAGTACTGCATTAATTGTCTTTGTATATCTATTCTCTGTGAGAAAAGATTTGATATCAAGAGTTGTACTTATAAGTAGTTTTTTACTTATTATTGGAAATATTGCCTCTATAATTACGGCTAATGGTTTATACTTTTTAAATACTGTATTAATTGAGATTTTAATTTTTTCAGGAATTGTATCATATAATAATAAAAGAAATGTTGAATATAGAATTAAAGGTCAGTATGAGCTTGATAATGAACGAAAAATAAAAACCGAACTTATACAACTAGACAAAGCAAAATCAAACTTCTTTGCTAACATATCGCATGAGCTTAGAACTCCACTTACCCTAATATCTGGCCCCATACAAAACAAACTAATGAATGAAGATCTTAGTAAAAAAGATCGTGTTGATTTTGAATTAGTTTTAAACAATAGTAATCGAATTTCTGATCTAGTCAATCAATTATTAGATATCTCCAAAATTGAAGCCGGTAGTATGACTTTATCTTTGCAAAAGGTAAAACCAATACAACAAGT
Source organism: Aquimarina sp. Aq78 (assembly GCF_900299525.1). GTDB lineage: Bacteria > Bacteroidota > Bacteroidia > Flavobacteriales > Flavobacteriaceae > Aquimarina. Next base: position 663,484 of record NZ_OMKA01000003.1, read on the forward strand.
TAATGCTATCGTTAAAGATTTTGAGTATGCAGCAAGTTTAAAAAACATTAATTTTCTAACGTATTTAAACAATCATGAAGAAGAAGGCTGGTTGGATCGGGATGCCTTATATAAAATTACAACTAATTTAGTGTCGAATGCTATAAAATATACTCCAGAAAATGGTTCTATTATCTGCAATGCTCATATCAAAAAAGATAAACTCCTTGTCGATATAAAAAACACAGGAGAAGGCTTGACCAAAGAACAACAACAACTGGTTTTTAAACGTTTTTATCAAACCCATAGTTCTCAATCTGGCACAGGTATCGGGCTAGCTTTGGTTAATGAACTTGTAAAATTACACGAAGGAGTAATCACTGTGGATAGTAAACCAAAGGAATGGACAAGCTTTAACTTTGCAATCTCCTTAGATAAAAAGGTTATAAAAAATGCTACAGTTATAGAAGAAAATTCAGTACCTATTACTCATTATCATACTATTCATGAAATTTCTGACACCGCTACAAATGATTTAGAATTGGGCAATAAAAATGATGAACTTCCTATTTTATTAATAGTTGAAGACAATAAGGATCTAAATAAATTGCTTCAGGATAATTTTAAAGATCAGTATCATATTATTAGTAGCGATAATGGAGAAGAAGGATGTGAACTGGCGATACAACACATTCCTGATATCATCATTTCTGATATTATGATGCCCAAAAAAGATGGAATTGAGCTCACTAATGAATTAAAGAATGATGAACGTACCAGTCATATTCCAATCATTTTATTAACTGCAAAAGCCGGTGAAGAAAATGAATTGTCAGGATTGCAAATAGGAGCTGATGAATACATGACCAAACCTTTTAATCAAAAAATACTGGCTGCCAAGGTTAATAATCTTTTGATGATTAGAAAAAAATTGCAATTGCGATATAGCCAGGAAGTATTTTTAACTCCAAAAGATATCACCATAACCCCTATGGATGAAAACTTCTTAAACAAAGTACAAAAGGTAATGGATGAACAATTGATAGAATCTTCTTTTAGTGTAGAAGAATTTAGTAAAGCCATAGGTATGAGCCGAATGCAACTACACAGAAAACTAAAGGCTCTTACTGGCTTAACATCCTCAGAATTTATTAGATCTCAACGTCTTAAATTGTCCGCACAACTACTCAAAAATTCTGATACAAATGTATCTCAGGTTGGGTATGCTGTAGGTTTCAACGATCATTCTTATTTTACTAAATGCTTTAAAGAAATGTATCAATGTACTCCTTCTGAGTATGCTACTAAAGAAAGTAAATAATTCTTTTATCACCTCTTAATAAACATCCCTAAAAACAAGGGGCAATCCCCCTATTCTCTTAATGTTACATAATTCATAGTCTTTGTTACATACCTTATAATGATCTCCTTTTACATATCCTAGTTTTACCGTCAAGTCTAAAAACAAAGTTTGATTTATTGATTGATCATGCTAGCATGAATAAAAAAAGAAAAAGTTATAAAGGGCAACTCAATAGTTTTTCTACGAACAGCATACATCTAAATATAAATCATTTAGAAGATGGAACCTACACATTAAAAATCATACATAAAAACAAAATAATTAAGGAAGTAAAATTTAGGAAGTAAGAGTATCATCTATCAAATTTCTGCTTTTGTTGAAAGCTTGATTTTTTCTAAAAAAATTATGAAAAATATTCATAATAGAGGTAACAATATTCTTGGTATAAGGATATGAAGATGTAAAACTTTAAAAATAAAAGAAATGAAAACAAAAGCTTTTAACACACTACTGTTAGCCATACTTACAGTTATCCTTTTTTCGTGTAACTCAGATGATGATGATAATGCTCCTTTACGAGGAGGAGGAGAGTTTTCTTTAACCTTTACAGTACAAACTGAAGAAGATCAAATGGGTGAATTTGCAGAAGTCGCCATGGCTATTTTTGACGGAAAAATTTATGCTGCCGGAGGTTATAATTCATACGGTGGTTCTCAATTTCATTTCCTCTGGTCTAGTAATAATGGTATTAATTGGGGTACTGTTCCTCTTTCTAGTACTACACCAACAAGCTTTACATCTTTTCGTTATGGAGCTACATTAACTACATTTAATGATCAACTTTGGCTTATCGGTGGTAAAGACATTGCAGATGTTCCATATACCAATATATGGCATTCAACAGATGGGGAGTCCTGGAACGAATTATCTCCTCCCTTTGGAGCTTTATTAGCTCATGAAACCATCGTATATAACAACAGAATGTATGTAACAAAAGGTAATCGTACAACTAATCAAACTGAGGTATGGTCAACAACAAATGGTCTAGACTGGATACAAGAAACCGATAATGCGTTTTCTGGAAGAGCAGGACAAAAAGGTGTTGTTTTTAATGATGCAATATATCTACTGGGAGGAGAAGATATAGCGGGTAACAAAGTAAATGAAATATGGACCAGTACCAATGGTAGTTCATGGGCAGAAGTTAACCCCGCTACTCTGTTTTCTGAAAGAAATGCACATTCTGCAACTGTTTACAATAATAAAGTGTGGGTTATTGCTGGTAAAGATAACCTTACTGAGTTTAACAACGAAATATGGTATTCATCAGATATGATGACCTGGACCAGATATGAAGGCCCCAGACCAGGAACAGATGGTATCAACGGTCACACCGCATTACTATTTAATGATGAGATATGGATTTTTGGAAGTAATCGTAGTGATGGTGCAGGTGGTACACGTAGAACCGGTGAAATAAGCAGTATTAAAGAAGATTAAGAACTGTTCTTATATAAACAAGACACATTTCATCACTATTAACGAAGTAAATGACAGAATTAAAATTTAGAAATCATGAAATCATTACAACTCTTGATTATAGCACTTTTTATCACGCAATGGGCAAATGCACAAAGTATAGATACTAGCAAAACAAGTAAAAAAAATGTAAAAAAAGAGAATCTTTTAGATATGAAAGCCAACTTATTATCTGGTGTATTTGGAGAAAATCTGGATGGAAAATCAAATGGAAAAACAATAAGTTTCCTAGAACTACTCGAAAAAATGGATATCCCTGCAGAGCAAAAATTAGAGTACAAAAACATGTACTATTTACAAGCTAAAAAACTTACCCAAAAACAAAAAGATTCTTTGGGATTAGCAATCGAGAAAAAAATAGTAGAAGCCAAAAAACATCAATAAAAGTAATTAGGGGAAATAAAACGCAAATCGATGAAAACTACAAAAACACTTTGCTTTCTTCTTGCACTATGTAGTATCACTACAAGTAATGCTCAATTATTAGAAAGGTTGGGTAAAAAGGCAGAAGAAGCGGCAAAACGTACTATTGAAAAACGTGTAGAGCGGGAAACAGAAAAAAAAACCAACAAAGGTCTTGATGGTATTTTTGAAGGAAAAAAGAAGAAAAGAAAAAGGAAAAAGAAAAAAAGAGGAGTTATTATCGGAAGCTCTAAGGAGTATGAAATCAATCGTGCCTCTGATTTTATATCAGGAAATATTGTAGTATTTGAGGATGATTTCACAAATGATCAACAAGGAGATTTTCCTGCTAAATGGGATACCAACGGCTCTGGTGAAATCGTAAAGATTGATGGTAAAAAATGGTTCCGTTTGGGAGGTAACTCTAAGTATGTCCCGACAATTAAAGAGTCATTTCCCGAAAATTACACCATAGAATTTGATCTTCTTACTCAAGGATTAGATAAAAAAACCAGTTCTCAGGCCTGGATTAAACTTTTACTCGAAGACAATACTGGTTTTCAACGATCAAAAAACTGGTGTATGGTAGAACTATCTCCTTGCCAATTCATCGAATCTCCTGGTGTTGTAGAAAAAGTAACAAACGGACAACGCCAGATCCGAAATCAGATAGGTAAAGATTATCGTACTGCAATAAAAGGAATGTCCCATATAGCTATCGCTGTCAATAAAACCCGAATGCGAGTATGGCTTAATGAAAATAAAATCGTGGATATTCCAAGATTAGTTCCACAAAAAGCAAATGTATTTAAATTATACACCAAAGGATTGCGGGATGCAAGCGATAAAGACGAGGTATACATATCTAATATTAAAATAGCTAAGAGTGGTCAGGATAATCGAAGTAAGCTTATTACCGAAGGACGTTTATCTACCAATGCTATCCTTTTTAAAGCAGGATTCTCAACCATTACAGGAGGATCTGAAACGATCGTAAAAGAGGTAGCTATGGCTTTGCAAAACCTACCCGATATGAAAATAAAAATCATAGGCCATACAGATGCTGATGGGAATGCAGAAAGCAATAGAAAACTTTCTGAACAACGAGCAAAAGCTGTTAAAATGATTCTTGTAGAACAATATGATATTCGGTTTAGCAGAATTCAAATCGAAGGAAAAGGAGAAGCAAGACCAATAGCAGATAATACTTCAAAGGCCGGAAAAGCAAAAAACAGACGAGTAGAATTTATTAAACTCTAAATCTCAAAAAAATGAAAACATCAAAATCCATTTTATATATATTGTTATTGTCGTTATCGGTTACCATATTCTTGTCTTGTTCTAACGATGACAACGGCCCCGGAATAGATCCTAATCAAGAAATCATATTAGCAACATTTGATTATTCTAATCTTAGTGTAAACAGCTTACCTAATATGATCATAGCCAACAATGCTGAAGGCGAAATCTTAACCACCGTAGAAACCAACAAAATACCCGGAATTTATACACTAACCGCAAAAGGATATGCCTCAAATAGTTTTATGCTTACTACCCTTTTAGAAACAGATAGTTATAAAGGTCTAATCACTATCAAAGACGTACCTGTTGGCAGCAGTGCAATTGCTCCCAATTACAATTCTACTAGAAATGGTAGCATAAAATTTACGCTAAACTTAACCGGGGCTACACGCATCAGGCTTTTTGTTTATGGACTAAAACGCAGAACTAGTACAGATGGAGTCGATCCCCTTACCAGTGCTCCTACCAAAACTTATGAATATAATAAAGAAGGTTCTAGTGATAAAATTTTCCTGAAAATAAGGTATAAGCCAAATGATGTAGATCCTATGGTTTATGGATATACATGGATTGATAACTATAAAGAAATTGAAAATAGAACTTTAAGTTTTGCAGATTTTAACATCGTATCTACAAGTGCTATAACGGTAAATGATACTTCAGACAGAAACCACACTGATCTTTATGCTATTTATGACACCAACAGATCTGTTAATCTCGAAGGTAATGGTTCTCAATATTTGGAAATCACTGAAGGTTTTGAATATTACTTAACAAAATATGGAGGATCATACCCAGATGGAGTATACCATAGCAAAGCAATTAAAACTAATGGTTTACCTGAAACAGTATCCATTACAAAACCTAATTGGAATTTTTCGTATACTTCAACATCAAACAGTCTGCAAGTACAACCATCTGGCATTTATTTATGTACCAATATTGATACTCAAATTATAAATCCGGCAGCAAAAAACCTTTCATGGCACATTACAATCCCGAATAATGGTGCAAATAAAATAACACTTCCACAACTACCAGAAAGTCTTTCTGATTATGCTAATTATTTTGAAGATGCGTCTCGTTTCGAAGAGAATTATGTGGATTTGATCAATTTATCTAATAATCTCAATTATGCAGATTATATACAAGATGCAATTGATAGAACCTATGAACTGGTAGAGCGAAATGGAGAATCTATTTTAATTAAGCTTAATCCATAAAATCATCATGCCACCTATCAAAAAAATGAAGTAACGATTAATAAAACAATCTATGAAATGAGCCATAACCATATAAGTTGACACCAACCGAAATGAGTATTGGCAAATTTCATCTGACCTCTAAAAACAATGAAATACAAACAGATGAAACATATCACTTTTTTAATTACAATACTGGTACTCACATCGGTTTCTGCTCAGAACAACAATTGTAGTAAGTTTTATGCTAGTGAGGAAGGTAAAGAACTAATCATCCATCAATATGATAAAAAGGAACGCCTTTCTACCATAACCGAATTTAAGGTAACCGATGTAAAAAACACAGCTACTCAAAGTGTTATTACTATTGCCATGAATCTAAAAGACGGTAGAAACAAGAAATCAATTGTCACCTCATCATTTAAAGCTCGTTGTTCGGGAAAAACGACTCGTTTAGATCCCGAATCTTTTATTGCCCCTGGTATACTTGATCAATATAATGATATGGAATATAGTATTACGGGAGATGACATCTCTTTCCCCAATAGTTTAACTATTGGTCAGGAATTACCTAATGCATCTGTACATATGTCTGTAAATGCGGGAATCATGAACATAAATATGACCACCAATATGCAAAACAGAAAAATAATTGCAAAAGAGCAAGTTACTACCCCTGCAGGAACTTTTGATTGCTATGTAATTACTTATACCAACGAGTTAACCATGGGAATGACCACGACACAACATTCTAAACAATGGATAGCAGAAGGTGTCGGTATGGTAAAAGAAGAAACACGCAAAGCAAACGGAAAACTAATCACAAAAAGCATTTTACATCAAATCAACTAAAATTAATTCATTATGAAAAAAGTAACCACATTAATCGTAACATTCATTTTTATAGTTTCATCTCACGCACAAGACTCTGGATTTGACGCCAAAACAAAGGGGAGTTTTATTGCTAACGGGAGTGTTAATGTTTATTTCACCACTCGAAAAAGAAATGATGACAAAGCAACCGCATTTACCACCAGAATAACGCCAAAAGTTGGATATTTTGTAATCGATAATCTTGCCGTGGGTCTCGAATTAGGCATTAATACAAACAAAGAAAAGCAAGATTCAGATTTTGGAGATATAGAAACGACCACCAATGGTTTTGGTATTGGGCCTTTTGCCCGTTATTACCTGCAAAACAACATCTATTTCGAAGGCCTTATCGGAATAGGAAATTCTAAAACAACTACCGATGGAGGATTGCTTGGCTCAACAGATATAAAATCAAATATTTTTGGATTTAGAGTTGGAGCCGGCTATGCTTTTTTTCTCGGAAATCATGTTGCCATCGAACCTAGTGTAAGTTATTCCTGGGAAGATATTAATCCCGATAATGCACCATCTGGTTACAAAGAAAGCTTATCCTCTATTTTTCTGGGTATTGGTATTTCTGCCTTCTTTTAATTCCTAATTATCAATGTCGTTTACCTTAAAAAATCAATATGTCACACTGAGCTTGTCGAAGTGATTCCAAATTTGTGTTTTCAAAAATCTTCGACAGGCCTCATGAGTTTATCGAAGGACTCTGACCGACAACTAAACACATTATCAATAAAAAACAAAGGGTGCGCCTAAAAAAAAATGATATCAATCTATATACCTAATACAACACTAACCTATACTAACAAGATTAAAATTTTTAAAAACAATAAAGTAAGAACACATGAAAACAATAAAAAACAGTATAGTTATAGTGCTAGTAGTAGTAGTGCTAGCGAGTTGTAGTAGTGATGATAATGGTAATACCACACCTCCCCCTACGCTACCCATCGCAACCCTAAGCAACATAAGCCCTACCAGTGGGCCAAAAACCACCATTGTAACCATAAACGGCAATAATTTTGGTGAAGACATTAATAAAGTACAAGTGTTTTTTAATGACAAAGAAGGTACTATACAATCAGTAAGTAATAACCAAATCAAGGCAATTGTGCCGGCCAGAGCATTTACAGGACTGGTAACTCTATCTGTAAATGGCACAACACTTACTGGCCCAGAATTCTCCTATACCATTACCGAAGTAAATGTAAGCACTATAGCCGGTAGTACCCTAGGATTTGTAGATGGGCAAGGCAGTGCTGCCCAGTTTAATAAGCCTATTGGTATTGTAATAGATACAGATAATAATCTATACATAGCTGATTCTAACAATCAGAAAATAAGAAAAATAACACCACAAGGAGTGGTAAGCACACTGGCAGGTAGCACCTCAGGGTTTGCCGATGGTCAAAGTAGTGCAGCCCAGTTTTATGATCCCAGTAGTATTGCAATAGATACAGATAATAATCTATATGTAACGGATACCAATAATCATAAAATAAGAAAAATAACACCACAAGGAGTGGTAAGCACACTGGCAGGCAGCACTTCAGGATTTGCAGATGGCCAAGGCAGTGTTGCCCAGTTTAATAGACCATATGCTATTGCAATAGACACAGATAATAATTTATACATAGCTGACTCTTACAATCATAAAATAAGAAAAATAACACCAGAAGGGGTGGTAAGTACCTTGGCTGGTAATACTGAAGGTTTTGCAGATGGCACTGGTACTATGGCCAAATTTAGCTATCCTCTAGGTATTGCAATAGACTTAGATAGTAATCTGTATGTGACAGATTATGAAAATCATAAAATTAGAAAAATAACACCGCAAGGGGTAGTGAGCACCATGGCAGGAAGTACCCTAGGTTCTGCAGACGGCATTGGTACTTTAGCTCAGTTTAACTTTCCTCTAGGTATTACAATAGACACAGATAGTAATCTATACGTGGCGGATACTGAAAATCATAAAATAAGAAAAATAACACCGCAAGGAGTAGTTAGTACCCTGGCAGGAAGTACAGAAGGGTTTGCAGACGGCACAAGTACTTCGGCACAATTTACTTACCCATATGGAATTATAATAGATAGAGATCACATACTGTATGTTACAGATACTAATAATCACAAAATAAGAAAAATCACGCAAGAATAAAGTAAGAACACATGAAAACAATAAAAAACAGTATAGTTCTATTGCTAATACTAGTGCTAGCAAGTTGTAGTAGTGATGATAATGGCAATACACCACCAGTAGTAGTACCAGCAGCAACTCTAAGTAGTATAAGCCCTATCAGTGGTCCAAAAACTACTATTGTAACCATTAACGGTAATAATTTTGGCGAAGATATCAGTAAGGTACACGTATTTTTTAATGACAAAGAAGGTACTGTACAATCAGTAAGTAATAACCAAATCAGGGCAATTGTACCCGCCAGAGCATTTACAGGACTGGTAACTCTATCTGTAAATGGCACAACACTTACCGGCCCAGAATTCACCTATACTATTACCGAAGTAAATGTAAGCACTTTAGCAGGTAGTACTCAAGGTCATGCAGATGGAGCAGGTAATGTTGCCCAATTTAATAATCCTACTGGTATTACACTAGATGCAGATAGCAATCTATATGTTGTAGACATACAGAATCATAAAATTAGAAAGATTACAGCTCAAGGAGTAGTAAGTACCCTAACTGGTAGTACTCAAGGCAATGCAGATGGAACTGGTAGTATGGCTCAATTTAATTTCCCTACAGATATTACAATAGATACAGAAGGCAATCTATATGTGGCCGATACCTGGAATCACGCCATAAGAAAAATCACTCCTCAAGGAGTAGTAAGTACTATCGCAGGAAGTGCTCCTGGTTTTGCAGATGGAACTGGTACTATGGCTCAGTTCAATTTTCCTCAAGGGCTTGTAACAGATGCTTTAGGAAATATATTTGTTGCTGATTCTGGGAACGATAAAATAAGAAAGATTACACCCCAAGGAGTAGTAAGTACTATAGCAGGTAGTACTACAGGTTATGCAGATGGAACCGGTGGTATGGCCCAATTTAATTTCCCTACAGGTATTGCAATAGATAAAAATGACACCCTATATATAGTAGAACGGGGTAATGACAAAGTACGAAAAATCACGCCTCAAGGTGTAGTGAGCACCTTCGCAGGAAACACCTCTGGTTTTGCTGATGGCAATGGCACTGCAGCCCAATTTAACTCCCCTACAAGCATTATTATCGACACAGATGGAGTTATCTATGTTGCTGATAGTGGGAATGACAAAATAAGGAAAATCACGCCTCAAGGAGTAGTAACTACTCTGGTAGGAAATACCCCTGGTTTTGCAGATGGCACAACAGTATCTGCTCAATTTGATTCTCCATTTGATGTTACAATAGATACCGATAATCATCTTTATGTTTCCGATTCTAGAAATCATAAAATTCGAAAAATAACACAAGAATAAAGTAAGAACACATGAAAACTTTTTTTAAACATTTCAATATCGCTTTAGTGCTTTGTACACTACTACTAAGTTGTAAAAATGATGATGACCAACCTATTATACAATTTGAACTTGGGGAAATTACACTTTCTACGCCAACCACCGATGAAACTCTTTTTCGAATTGATGGAGAATTATCATGGGATGCTTTTGTGAGTAACGAATCTTTTAACTACGATATTTACATAGGGTTTGATGACAACAATATGAGTAAGATAGCCGCTGTAAGTACGACATCATACACCATAGAAACTCCTCTTGAAATAGGAGCTATTTATAAATGGAAAGTAACAGCAAATAATGGTGTAAGAGATATTGCTACATCTGCAATCAGAGCTTTTACAACAGAACATATCGCTCCCAGGTTACTTACCGACAATGCAGCTTTTCCTAAGCGGGCATACTCTACTACAGTAGCTTTTAATGATAAATTATGGGTTATCGGCGGTCAAAACGAAGCAGGAGATCCTTTAGGGGATGTTTGGTCAAGTTCTGATGGGGTTACCTGGGTTTTAGCGCAAGATGCTCCACCATTTGGTCCCATTCATCAACACTATGCTATTGTATTTAATAACAAATTATGGGTTTACGGAGGTGTACGAGGAGCAAGTGTATCTAGGGCAATCTATAGTTCTGAAGATGGCATTACCTGGATCGAAGAAGCTGAGATAACTCCATTTAACCAATATAACAACATGACCATGATCGTGTTTAATAACAAATTATGGCGTATTGCAGGCTACAACGGTAATGTTGCAGATCTTTCTAATGAGCGTCATGTCTACAGCTCTACCGATGGTCTTAATTGGATTTTGGAAACCAATAATCATGGTTTTGCATTCAAATATGGGATGGGTATTGCAAATTTAAACAATACACTATATGGTGTTTTAGAAGAAGGAAACCCAAGTAACCGAAGAGTAACTATACGAACAAGCACCGATGGGGCTACATGGGGTGAATTATCAAATAATACAACAATAAACTTCTCATACAATCCAACACTTACTGTCTTAAACAATAGGCTTAATATAATTTCTGGGAGTAATCTTACTAATTATTATCAATCAAGAAACGGTATTGATTGGAGGTTAGCCACAAATCGAATTCCTATCACCACAGGACTAAAGTATGCTTTCGCATCATTACATGGAAAATTATATGCTGTAGCTGGTGGTTCTTCGCCGGGCCTAGCAAACAATTCTGTTTGGATTCTTAACTAAATATATCAACCTGTTATGCATTTAAGAAAAATGCTACAAAGAAGTGTCAATTCGAGTGTTTTGCTGTAATGAAATGAAGACAAAATGTATCGAGAATAGCTTTTTTGGTCAATAATCCTATTCTCGATACACAGATTTCGGTAAAAGAATATTTAAATACACAACGAGTTATATCATTAAAAATTCACATCATGAAAACAAAAAAAATTAAAACTAAAGTACTTTTTTTTAACACTCATTACGTTATTGGCATTAGGTTGTTCTGATGGAGAAGACGGAGCCATAGGACCTGTTGGTCCACAAGGAGGACAAGGTATTGCTGGGGGTGACGGAACCAATGGGGAGAATGGTAATGCAAATGTTCGATCTTTTACATATAATCTCTCTACAATATCAGATGGTTTTCACGACCAGTCTATACCAGAATTCACACAAGAAGTGATTGACAATGATGCGATTTTGGGATACTTAAAATTAAATGGAAGCACTCGTTTATACCCAATCCCAAATACGAACTTAACTCCATTAAGAATCGATATCAGAACCTTTATAGAGTTGGAAAAATATTCTATGGATTTCTATAATAGAAATCTAAATACTGTGTTCTCTGTTACTGCTGGTCAATTCGACGAACTAAGAATAGTAATCATCGCATCAACAAATAGAAGCGGTGAGCAGCAGGATATTCTATCTAAACTAAAAGCAGAAGGAGTTGATATCAATGATTACTATGCTGTAATGAAGCATTTCAATAAATAAAAATAGCCATACCCAAAACTAATATGTAACAGAGAATGTATAGTTTACCCCATTACCCCCGCTCCCGCTAGCGTCTCGTTAGTGGTACTACAGTTTAGATAACCCAAAAAATATCAATCTCTACATGGTATAGTCATCCTAATATTTTTTTACACTACTATATTTACAATACACCATAGCGAAACTAACCAAATATAACCAGATGTATTATGAAATATTATAATTCTTGTTTATCTGACCAAAATACAATAGTACAGTTTCAAAAAATGAAACTAGAATATTATAATCTAAATAAAAAACCAGCTACATTATTGTAACTGGTTCTTATCGTTTATTTGCTCTACTCTTATTCTCCAATCTTGTCTTGTCCTGAAATAGGTTTACACAAAAGTGTAATATAATGGATAGATATTCAAAAACTTATTCAACAAAATGGCAGAATAGGTATAGTGAAGAATTTAAGCA
>NZ_OMKA01000002.1 GCF_900299525.1 Aquimarina sp. Aq78
ACTTCTGGTGTAGAAGGAGCATAGTTTAAATTGTTTTGATAACCGCTTTCTCTTTGAGCAATCAAAGGGATAGAAAGCAACAACATCAAATAAAACGTTAGTTTTTTCATATAAAAGTAATTAGCGACTGATTTTGTTTTTATTGTATTCCAGTAGCAATATTACGGCATCCCAGTTTCGTTTTTCGGGACTGAGAAAAAAAATGAAAGTTTTTTTAGAAAAAAATAAAAATCTGATTTTGAGGAGAGGTAAACACCAGCATAGCGAGGGTAGAATCCATACCAAAAAATAGAGCAGAGATCAATCTGCTCTATTTTAGAATTAATATTACTAATTTGCATTTGACAGGCTAATTGCCAACAATCACGCGTGCCGCCAGATATCCATTATAAAAAGTAGTATGGGTACGTTTAAACTGTTTCATCACTTTATCAATTTTGTTATTAAGCAAGGCAGAGGTTTGATCAAAAAGATCAGACAATGTAGCTGTTGCTTGTTTTTGAGCAATACGATATTGTCTGGGCTCACCGTTAAGTACCAAAAAACTATCAAAACTATTTTTTAGATCTGTGATTTGATCCTGGGTTACTCCATAATCGCCCAGAGGCGTTATGTTTTGATCTAATAATGAGATGGTCTCTGTAACTACAGTTACAAAATCCTGATTGCGAAGACTATATAGGTCAGTAAAACTTTTTGCCGCTTTTTGTTCTAATACTGCATTACCTTCTACAGCTGCATAAGCTTCTAGTGCGTCATTAAGAATGTCTCCTTTTTCTGATACAAACCGTTTTTGAATAGTTTTGTTACTACTTAGATATACTCTAGAGGCCTCCTGAGTATCTTTGTTTTCATTGATTTGTATCAATAACTCATCTAACTCATTTTTAAAAGTTACTAATATCGGTACGCTATTCCATATATTGGTATTGGTGTCCATAAACGTTTGTACGGCCTGGTACATTTCTAATCGATTGATCTGTCTTTGATCCATAAAAATTGGGTTTTAAGTGTATACTAATTTGTATGCTATACTGTATTTAAGCATATGCTCTTAGTATATTTACCTAGTTGTTGTTTTGTTACTCCTCTCCCTTATTTTTTTAGACAGCATAGCAAGTTATTTTCTATATGTAAAATGCTATTTATTAAATTGAAGTATACATTTTTTTAATGCAGATGCTTATTTGTAGAATGTAAGGGTACATTTTTTTGATGTAGATGATCATTTTTTTTAATGAAAGAAAATGTTTTTTGAATGTAGAAAGGTATTTGTTGAGTAGGAGTGTATATTTTCTTACTGTAGCTGGATGTTTTTTTAATGATTTACTGTTTTTTTAAACCTTATCAGGAAGTCCTAATACGTAATTCGGGCAATGTTGTTACGTTACGTTTTTGTATTGTCAGTCTAACATAGAGATCGTGTTTTTTATTAACATAACAATATTGATCATTTGGGTTAAAAAAAATAGCGAGGACAACCATGACATCATCCTCGCTATTACCCAAATCCTGAACTTAACCTAATACCATTTAGTGTAAACTTAAGTGCTAAATGGTATACTTTATTATCGGATTAAAAAACTGCCTTTATATTTTTGTTTGTTATCACTTCTTAAGATGTAATAGTATACACCGGGGATAAGGCTTTTGGTTTCAAAAGTTATACTGTTATTATGTAAAGCCATACGTTCTTGTCGTACTGTTCTTCCTATCATATCGATAACAACCATTTCTATGGTCTTGTGTATGCCCGGTACTCTAATCGTAGTTTTATTTCTAAAAGGATTAGGATAATTAGAAAGTGTAGTCACTACCATTTGCTCATCGGTTTCTACTTGTGCGATTTGATCATCATTATCTTCTTCCTCATCTTCTGTTGCCACAGTTGGTGTTTCTGGATCTAGTTCTGGATCTATTGTTACCGTACTGGTGAATGCCAGATCCGATACTTCTAAATGAAATGGAGTAAAGTTTTGATAATCTCCCTGTACAGAAAATACAATGCTTCTTACTTTTTTGAAGGCTTCATTTTCTTTATTTCCATTTGTAAAATCAGCAAACGAAAGGGTATGAGTTGTCTTTTTATCTGTGGCAGCAATTCTATATCTAAGTCTGTTACTCCAGTTTGTAAGGCCTTCGGTTACTAATATCACCTCGATATCTCTATCGTTATACATTTCGAACTGCACAGCATCGTAGTCAGATACAGCTAGTGTAAGTTCACCTGCCAGGATATTTCTAAAAAGATTTAGCGTTTCTTTTACTTCGCCATATACCAGTGCATTACGTTCTATAGTATATTCACTTTTCTGTGCTGCTACATCATGTGTCGTGACTTCAAAATTCTCGATCACTACGCCTTGTTCCTGGTAATCAATACCCCAGGGGCCATCTGCCAGATATAATGCATCTAATTGGGCAGAGTTTTCTCCTTTGATCGAGAACCCGATATCAAATAAATACCCTGTTTCTATTGTGATTTGCTCATGGTATGCTCCTGATAATGCTACGGTTTCGATCATATTGTGTTCTTTTGATTGTTCGGTCGTTCTAATATTACCATTAAATGTCATATGGTGAGCGCCTAATTTATTGATGATATTAAGAGTTAGTTTTCCATCTGCATATGATCCTTTTTCTACAAATACGGTAGGTACTCTATGGCTCACTTTATGACTACGCATAGGTTTATCGGTTGTAAATGCATCTAAGATATGATTGGCAATATTGGCTACTTGTGGTACCGATCCTCCCCATACCTGGAAATTTAAATAATCTCCATCTGGGTAGTTACCGATATTCCATAAGCTATAGATTTCGTTTTCAGATTCACCTTTCTTAACCGAAAAGGTTAGTGCATATTCAATTTGACCTGTAGCTCTTTCTATTCTGGTACTTACAAGTGTATGATTTTTGATAGTTACCGTTCGTACATCTAATAATTTAGAGCCGTTTAATCGATCACATATTGTTTTTGAATGATCATAAATAGAACCTTTGGTCGACGTTGCCAGTGCTGCTGCTACTCTTTCATTTCCTTTATAGTAATCTACAGAGAATACAGCTTCTGCATTAGTGATCCCCAATAAATCTTCTGGGCTGGATACATAAGTAGACTCGGTACCGAATATTCCTGTGTTAGGGAAATAGATACTTAAATCTTCATTGTTTGCAGATTTGTATGATTTCGTACTAGGCTGAAATCTTTTTTGACTCTTTTTGGTATTAAAAACACTATTCGTTTTTGTTCTGCTAAAGTTACGTTTGGCGATTAAGCTGGCTAAGTCACCGTTACTTTCTAATCCTCCATTATTGGCAGAAGTAACATCGGTTGCAGTATCGATATCTACACAATTATCTGTAGAGATCGCTGTATAAGGACTTGCTGTGATATAGAATAACGCATCGTTAAAATCCTGGTCACAAGAAGCATAATCTCTTCTTATATCTTCGAAGCCTAATATAATTCTTTCGTTATCGGGATCAGATAATAATACATTGTGATATCGTAGGGTAGGGTCTGTTTCTGGATTATAATCCGGATTAGAGTGTAGTTGCCAGTGTCCTGTTCCTACACAACCGTCTGACCATGCATTGGCTAGCAATACCCATCCTATTCCTGTATTAGGAGGAAAAGTTCCTATTTTTACTTTATCACCTACTTCTAATTCGCCACCGCTTCCTACAGCCGATACATTAGGAAAAATGATCGTAATGTCTTCTGGCGCTGGTATTGAAGGTGATGGGTTGTTAATGTCATAGGTATAGAATCCCAGTGTATTTTTATATCCAGCTCCTTCTCCTATAAAAGTAACCCATATATCGGCTTGTTCCTGTACTTCAATATCTGTATCATAACCCGAAGAAATATAGTGAGGGTTAAAATCGGGTACCGGATATCCTTCTGGTAGTGCATTATTTACCAAATCGATAGTTTCCTGGCTCACTACATCCTGCCCGTCTAAATATAAAGGCTTTCCATTAGAAGAAAAATCACCTAAATAATTATATCGGTCACAGATTTCTGGGATAGGAAAACTTGCCGGGGTTTGCCCTCCGTTTTCGGGAGCAAAACTACTTTTTCTTAAATCAAAACTATCATCTAATCCGTCATTATCGTTATCAACTCCAGATAGTGTAGTTTCTGCAATTCCGTCACCATCACTATCATATGCTTCTGTACTATCAGATACGCCATTATTGTCAGAATCAGTATCCAGGTGATCATAAATTCCATCATTGTCTGTATCTACTAATCCATTAATGGTTCCAGCATAATCAGAATCAAAGGCATCATCCATACCATCATTATCGTTATCAATGTTTGATAACCCCTGGTAGTTACCACTATTTTGTCCTTCTATGATATCTACAATTCCATCATTATCAGAATCGATATCATAGCAGTCATAAATGTTATCATTATCAGTATCTATAAGAATAACAGCATTGCCTTGATCAGGATCAAATGCATCTGCTAATCCATCAAGATCGGTATCCAAAAAGTTGCTATCTGATCCATTGTAGACCCCGTCGTTATTCGTGTCTTTATCACCTTGTCCTGCTTCTACGATATCATAGATACCATCGTTATCAGAATCGATATCCAGAAAATCGGGATTACCATCGCTGTCTCTATCAAAAGCGTCTTGTACTACATTGTCTCCGTTACCACTGATATCATTATCCAGATAGTTGTATAAATCATCACCATCATCATCTCCATAAGGATTCATACCGTTACATTCTGTAATATTTGTTATACCATCACCATCACTATCGATATCCATAGAATCTAAAGCACCATCTTGATCTTTATCCAGAGGAGAAATGCCATTGGCACATTTAAATCCATCATTAGAGTTTGTGGTCTCGGTAAGATTAAGGAGTGTGGCTGTTGGGGTATTACTTTCGTAATCATTGATTAAGTATAACCCTCCGTTATTAACAGATAAATACAATCTGTTATTAGCATCGGCATAAGCAGCTCCAAAAGTACCTGTAGGTAGATTGGTTACTGTTTTTTGAGAAAATACAGGGGTTCCTGATGACAGATCCCATTTGTATAGTTTTCCTCTGCTTCCTCCATAAAAGGAACCATTTATATAGGCAATATCTGCACAAGTACTAGGCGAAGCCTGATCTGCTTCTACAACCTCGAAAACGGGAGAAGAAGATCCGTCATAGTCTTTTAAATTTGTTATTTTATGAAATGTTCTCTTATTGTTGTTTTGGAAAACCCAAAGATTTCCGTCTGCATCTACATCTGCTGCATATCCACCACCAAAAACTGTAGTTCCGGCAGGGGTTACAGCACCAAGATCAATCACCATATCCTTGGCAATTCTAAGGAGATGATTGTCACCTTTCTTAATGGCATATAGATAATTATCTTCGGGATTATATCCTCCTGCATTATAGGTGGTAGAGTAGGTGTGTAGTGCATCAGAATATGAACCGGTAATTGGATCATATGCTTTTAAAGATCCAGAGATCACCTGATAGAAATTACCTTCATCACAATCAAAAGGTTGTTGAGCATATCCAGATAAAGCTACTAATATAAATATGAGGGTAGTTATTTTTTTCATTTTGATATAGATTTAGGTTTCTGATGACTAAAATTAATCTATATCAACTCTTTGTATTGGTAGTATTCGATCAGTGGTAATTTGCTGTAGATGAATGGGTTTAGAGAAGAGGTGAATTTTTAAACTGGATTGTCAATGTCTAAGGATAGGATTTAAAACTTCTTGTCAGTCTGAGCCTGTCGAAGACATTTGAAAATACAAATTTGAAAGCACTTCGACAGGCTCAGTGTGACAAATCAATGAGATGTTGCTAATTTAGTTTAAAGCATATTAAGACGCTTCATTAATTCTGGGCGATTAGAACGACTTACAGGGATAACATCTTTTGCAATAAGTACACTGTTGTCTTCTATATCAATAATTTTTTTGATATTAATGATATAAGATCGATGTACTTTTAGGAAAAGATCGGTTGGTAGTTTTTCTTCAACCTTTTTTAATGTAGAATGAACTGTGTAATTTTGCTTTTCGGTTTTAATTAGCACATAATCTCCTTTGGCTTCAATCAAATTAATAGTTGGGATATTGATCTTGATTAACCTTCTGTCGATATTAATATAAAGCTCATTTTCTTCAGAAGAAGAAGTGTTTAGGGAGGATTCTGCTGTTGTCTCGGTTGCACTTTCTGTTGCAGCAACTGTTGTTGCACTTTCTGCCTTTTGTATTGCTTTAAGAAATCTAGGTAAGGTTACTGGTTTCACCAGATAATCTACAATACACTCATACTCAAAAGCTTCTAAAGCAAAATTCTTGTCAGAAGTTGTTAAAATAATCTTAGGCGGATTCTTTAAGGTGTCGATAAAATCAAAACCTGTAAAGTCTGGCATATGAATATCCAGAAATATAAGATCTACTTCTTCTTTATTTAAGAATTTAATAGCCTGAATTGCATTCGGAAAATCTTCAATAACATTTAGTTCATCAACCTGTGAACAAAGTTGTTGAATAATCATTCTTGCGGTTTCTTCATCATCTATAATTATGCAATTCATAATAAGTTGGTTTTTAAAGGATTTTTAAAGCGTTTTTAGAAAATGCTCTATGGATTCTAAAATTAATATAAATTTTGAATATAACGAAGTGTTACTGCTTTTTAGCTCTTCTTCAAAGTCTATGGCAGTTTGATACCCTTCTTCAAAGCCAAACATTCCGATTTTATGTTTTAGTTTATGAACATTTTCTGCTGCTTTAGTATATGCTTTTGAGGTATAATTTTTAAGAAATTCATTTTTTTCATCAGGAAATTCTCGCTGTATAATACCAATTAGTTTTTGTTCAAAAGACTCAGAACCAGCAGCCAGTTCTTTAATATATATGAGATTTGGAGTTTCGTTCATATGTTATTTTTTTAATGTAAAATAGAAAGTAGTTCCTTGTCCCTCTTCAGACTCGATCCAGATTTTACCATTATAAAATTCTACTATTTTTTTTACGATCGATAACCCAATACCTGTTGATTTTTTTTTGTCATCAAGAGTTTGAAATATCTGAAATATCTTGTTGTGATATTTTTCAGAAATTCCTTTTCCATTATCTTTAATCCCGAACTTCCAGAAATGGGGGATTTCTTCATAGATCACGATAACCTCTCCTTTATCTTTATCTATTGCTTGTACAGCGTTATTAATTAAATTCTGAAATATTTGTTTAATTCTTGATACGTCTGCATATATAACAGGAAGTTGATTGTGTATGCTAATTTTTATATGATCAGGAGGATGTATTACATGTGTAATATCTTCGATTAGAGTATTTAAATCAATATCAGATTCGAGATTTCTTGTTTTATCACTAATTATAGAATATTCTAAAATCCCACTGATTAGATTATCCATTTTTTCAATATTCTGATCAATTAAATTCAGATTTTTTAGTATTGGTGCTTCAAGTCCTCCCTGGGTATCTTCTTTTATCCAGTTAATAAGCGTATTAATACTTCGTAATGGAGATTTTAAATCGTGAGATACTACATGGGCATAATCGTTAAGCTCTGTATTACTTTTTTCTAAATCTTTGAGTAGCAATTCTCTTTGTTTTTCTATTTCAGAAATTTGAAAAGCTTGCTCTTCGATCATTACCGCAAGTTCAATTCCTGAGAGTTCATCCCCATTTTTTCCTCCTTTCATATTTTTGAAAGTTATGGATTGAAGAATTCTAGTGGCATCAGTTAAACTGGCAATCACTTTTTTTTGCTGTTCTGCTTCTTGCTGAAGCTTTTGGTTGGCATCAAACAATTCTTTAGAACTTATAGACATTGCTCTTTGTAACATAGCTAGTTGATCTTCAAAATTGTGATAGGATCTATCAATAGCACTTAGAAATTTTTCTGAATACTGAGATTCTTTATGCTCAGTATTCAAATGTTTTTTGATTTGTCTGGTCAATAATGAGTGCATACTATTCACTAAATAAAGTTAAAGTCATTGTTTGATTATGTAGCTCGCAGTTTGAATTTTTTCCTTCAAAAGGGGATAGTTCGCCATATGAATAAAATCCAGCTACGGTAGCTTGAGCACCAATAGAGTCTATAACTTCTTCTACCTCTTCTTCAACACGTTGATCCATGACTAATTTTCTACCGATACAGCTAACCAATAATGCTAGTTCGGGTTTATGCTTTCTGTCTCTCATTCCTATTTCTGCTGCTTGCAATGCTCCATCTACAATATTATCAATATGTCCCATCATTAATTGAACGACGGCTCCTTCTGGTACATCTCCTGCCAGTGTCATCGTATTGGTTTTCTCATCGATGGATAGAATTGTTCTTACAATAGGTTCTTCTTTATCTTTGGATTTAACACTAAGTGGATATAATAATGCAGATTGAGGAAGTTCTGCAGCTTTATCTCCCAAATATTTTTTGTATAAATCCAGGGCAGGTTGGTTATCTAATTCATACAGTACATTATGATCAGATTTTGTAATTATTCGTTCTGGTCCAAAAGCAGTCCATCCTCCATATTGGGCATAACTAATCTCTAAAGATTCACCATAAAAGGCAATTAATATAACTTCTCCTTCTTTAGGGTTTTCATTATAACCCGATATTGTTTTTTCAAATCTCGAATCATCCCCACAGAGTCCACCCGTTATAGCAACATCATCGATCATTGTTTCGAGGCCTTCAATTAACGCCGAACCGTTTACAAAACTTCCTTCAGAAATAATGAAAACATGTTTTAAACCTTCTTTTGGTACTTTTTGAATCAGTTTATTTCCTAGTTGTACTGCATCCTTATTATTGTCGATACTATTTTCGCGAAATATAACATAGGTACTTTTTTCAAATTCTATGGCAGTTAGTGCTATCGAATCATCAAGAACTTTACTCCCAATAATTTCACCGGCAGTAGAGCCGATAACAATTTCTCCATCTGGGAATAGTTTTTTTACGTCATTATAAACTTCGGGGTCTTCTAGTTCATATCGATTTCCGAAAACCAACACTAAAGGGTTTTTTAGTTTTTTTTCTGTTGTTACAACAGCAGTCCATTCTTGATTTTTTCTCTTTTCAAATTGTTCAAATCTCATATGTCCTATTTTTTTAGTGTGAAATAAAAAGTTGTACCCATACCTAATTCACTTTCTAGCCATATATCACCTTCATACAGGTCTATTATTTTTTTAACAATGGCGAGCCCTATTCCCGAAGAATTTTCATTGTCTCCCACAGATTGAAACATCTTAAATATTTTGTCATGATGTTCTTTTTTTATGCCGATACCATTATCTATAATTTTAAAGAGGTAATGGGTCTTTTTATCTTCATAATCGATATCTATTTTTCCTATTTCTTTATCTGTATAAATTACCGCATTACCAATTAGGTTCTGAAAAAGCTGTTGAATTCTGGTAATATCACCATTGATTACAGGTAGTTTATTTTTAATAGAAATTTGCATATGATCAGGAATCAGAATGATGTTTTTTATATCATCTATAAGTATATTAAGATCTATTTCTTTGGTTTGTAGATTTTCTTTATTACTTACACTAGAATAACTAAGGATATTATTGATGAGAGTTTCCATTTTTTCCAGTGTATTTTCGATCATAGTAAAATGGTGTACCCCGGTTTTATCCAGTGTATCAACATGATCTTCCTTAATCCAGTTTACAAGAGCATTAATACTTCTCAAAGGTGATTTTAGGTCATGAGAAACGATATGCGCATAATCTTTAAGTTCCTGATTTGTTTTCTCCAGGTTTTTTACTAATTGATCCCTTTGTTTTTCTACCTTTAATTGTTCTGTTATATCTTCAATAAATGCAACCTGGTATTTAATGTTTCCATCATGATCTCGTACTGCTGCAATATTGGTTTTGGCCCAAAATGAAGAGCCATTGTGTTTTACATATCTTTTGTTTACAGAAAAGCTATCGATGATTCCTGTATTCATCTTTTCTAAATTTTCTGCTACAGCCTCATATTCATCTTTCATAGAAATATCTTTAACTTCTTTTTTCAGGAGTTCTTCTGCGGTATAGCCTAATAGGTTTTGAAATGCCTTATTGGTTTGAACTATTGTACCAAATTGAGCAAGTACAATTCCTAAAGACGAGTTTTCGACAATAACAGATAATTGTTTTTTCTGTTCTTCGAATATTTGTTTCTGCTTAAGTTCTTCGGTAATATCGGTTACAATACCCTGTGCCCCGATAGGAGTCTTGTTTTTATCAAAAATAAGACTGGCATTAATATGAACGGTACGTATTCCATTTTCTTTTGTATATACCCGGGCCTGGTAATCAGAAAAAGAACCTTTGGTAACCAATTCCTGAAAAGAGGTCATGGCATATTTATAATCTTCTTTATAAATAAGTTTTACGACATTTAGTTTTTCTTCGGCGATATCATATCCAAATAAATTTCTAGCGGCATAGTTCATCTCCAGGACATTGCCAAAAATATCCATTCTAACGTAGGCATCAAGTAAATTATCGAATACACCCTGTAATTCGGATTCCTTTGTACCTACCTGTTCTTCTAATTTTTCGTTGGTATCCTTTAATTCCTGAGTAATGAGATAAAGTTCTCGAGATTTATCTTCAAGAATTTTTTCTGCTTGTTTTCGAGCTAATTTCTCTCTTTGTATAGCTCTTTTTAGTATTTCTATATCATCATTACTCATTTGTTTTCACGATACTAAATTTTACTTCCGTTCCATCTGATGTGAGTTTTTCTAGAGTGATTGTTGCGGTAGCATCAAAATGCTCAAAAGTTTTGCGCATTAGTCCAAGCCCAAAGCTGTACATGGCTCTACTGGATTTATAAATCATAACCAGTTTAGAGGCTGTTTTTTCTTGTATTTCAAAAGTGGGTAGTTCTGCATCAGGGTATATTTTTCGAACTTCGACATGAATATGGTTTTCGATAGAAGATAGCATTTCTATAGGATCATTGTATTTATCGATTAAATCAGGGTAGCTACTGGCTAAGACAGAAAAAAAATGTTCGGCATATGTAAGAAGAAGGTCATCGATACTTAGTTTTGTATGCTCGCTAAGATGCTTTAACAATCCCAGCATTTCAGAAAAATCATAGGTACCTATAGCAGTATATGCTCCTTGCGATGGTAGATTAGACTGTTGGATAATTTTGTCAACTACTGCTAACCCGAATTTATCTTCGACTAATTCTAAAAATTCTGTAAATACTATTCCTTTCATTCTTTTAAAAACTTTTTGGTTAGACGCTTTTATACCTCAAAAATACTGTTATATCGTAGTTTCGAATGATTGTGTGTGATTTTAAAAGAAAACGATATAGGGGTAGTCCTCAGTGTTTTGAATTAAATTAATTTAACTCAAACCGATGTTTTCTTTTGGGGTATAAAAACAGATAAGAACTCCTATAATGACAATATATTTACATTAAAAAGAAATTTATTTCATGTCTATATTATTTCTGAAGTTAATAAAGATAACCGTTATACTTTTAAAAGCTCATTAACACTCCAGTATTCAATTAAACATTTTATTTTGTGCGTGTATTCTTCATACTTTAATGGTTTAACAATATAACCAGCGGCTCCAATTTTGTAAGCCTCTTTTAGATCTTGATGATTATTAGATGTACTTAGAATGATCACCGGTATGTATTGTAATGTTGCATTTGACTTTAGCTCCTTTAAAAATTCTAAACCATTCATTTTAGGCATATTTAGATCAAGAAAGATAATATCTGGTTGTTGCTCCTTTTGAGCTAAAATATCTAAAGCTTCTTCACCATTTTTGGCTTCCACAATTTTATGTGGATAGTTATTTTTATCCAAAACTCTAGCAAATTTTAGCCGTTCTATTTCATCATCATCTATTAATAAAAAAGTCAAACTCATTATTTCAGTGTTTTAAGTTAGGTTAAAAATTGTTCTTTAACAACACTAAAGGTCTCCTTTTTAGGGATAATTTTATTATTTCTTTCGTTGAAATGTATTTTTAGTGTAGACGAATGGTAATTTTTTGTAGATAAATGGAGGATAGAAAAAATAACAAAATTAGAGTGTAAAAATGTGAATTTTGTAAGGAAAAGTAGTACTCTGGATAGGTTCATTGATCACTTCTGAAAATATAGTTGTATCATTACAAAACAATTAAAAAAATTAACCTTTCATTTTATTATAAACAATGCGAGACAACTCTCAAGAAACATCAGATCTAAAATTGAAGAATGAAAATGAAATAGATACAATTATTATTGGTTCTGGAGTAGGAGGACTTGCTTCTGCTATTTGTCTTGCTCGAAGTGGTCAACGTGTATTAGTTCTCGAACAGCATGATGTGCCGGGTGGATGGTGTCATAGTTTTTATCTAAATGGGTATCGTTTTACACCAGGAGTACATTATGTGGGGTTATTAGATAAAGGGCAATCTACAAGCGAGCTTTATGAAGGACTGGGGATTGCAAATGATCTGGCTTTTTTTAGAATGAATACACAAGCATACGAACATTGCTGGATTGGTGATGAACGTTTTGATTTTCCTGCTAATTTTGATGAATTATGTGACTCATTATCACAACGTTTTCCTGAAGAAAAGAAGAATATTAAAAAATACCTCACTATGGTTCGTACAGTGAGTAGACAAATACAGTTAATCCCTAAAATAAAAGGTTTTTGGGATCATGTTACTATTCCTTTTCGAACAAAATACATGGGGAAATATGCATTGTTTAGCTTAAAAAAGGTGATCGGTTGGTATCTCAAAAACCCATTACTCAAAACGATACTCAATATACAATATGGTGATCATGGATTACCACCGGGTAAGGCAAGTTTTCCGCTGCATTGTGCAGTAATGGATCATTATTTTGATGGTGGTTTTTATCCCATGGGTGGTGGCGGAGCTATAGTAAAGGCAATGACTAATGCAATCAAAAAACATGGTAGTGAAGTACGTACTGGTCAAAGTGTAAAACGTATTTTATTAGAAGGAGAAAAGAAAAAACGAGCTATTGGAGTCGAACTCGAAAACGGAGAGAAAATTCTTGCCAAAAGGGTAATCTCTAACGCAGATCCGGGGAAAACCTATTTAGATATGGTAGGTCGTGATAATATAAGCCGTAAATTATTAAAGAAACTTAATAAAACAAAATATTCGTGTACATCACTTATGCTGTTTTTGACAGTGGATATGGATCTTCGAAAAGCAGGATTGGATTCTGGTAATATTTGGATGATGCCCAAAAATGCAGATATGGACGAGCAGTTTGCAGAAATGCAAAGAATTGATATTGAAGAAGGGGATGAGTTTGCTGGTCTTTTTATAAGTTGTACAACTCTTAAAGATCCAATAAGTTATGATGGTCGATATCATACTATGGAAGTAATTACTTATATTAATTATAAGGCTTTTGAAAGGTTTGAGAATGAGGATAAAGAACGCTCTCCAGAATATCTGCAATTCAAAGAAAAATTGACTCAAAAGTTTGTGAATAGTCTGGAAAAAGTAGTCCCCAGGATTAGTGATCATATTGTACAAAAAGAATTAGGAACCCCGATTACCAATGAGTATTATATAAATTCTACCGATGGTTGTGTATATGGTACCGAAAAAAGTTTACGCCATATTGGTCCTTTAGCATATAAACCAAAAAGTGAGATCGAAAATTTATACCTCTGTGGTGCTAGTATTGCATCTCATGGTGTGGCAGGAGCAAGTTATTCTGGAGTTCAGACGGCTGCACTAATTCTCAAATGTAGACAAGATGATCTTATTCAGCCAGATGTGGATCTAAATCAGGATGTTCGTATTTATGATGCCGAAGATCCTTCTGATTATCCAGACTGGATGTTACGTAAAATAGAAGTAAAAAAGTCACGTTTGGCTACCGATGATAATAGATTTTCTTCTGTTAAAGAAAAATAATTTCTATTTGATATATTAAAACGTTATCCTATTAGATTATAAAACCTAATTGGGATAACGTTAATACTTTCTTTATTTTTTACTCTTTGTTATAAGGGATATAATTCTCCCAATGCCATGGTGTATACGTATCTGCAATCGATACTTCTAATAGTTCTTTAAAGATACTTTCTCCATTATCACTATTGGTCATTATCATAATACCCTTTTGTGCTTCTGGAAATATAATTGAATAATGCTGAAATCCATTGCCATGACATTCTTTAAATGCTCCAAAACCATAAGGAGTTTTCAAAATGCCCCAACCTAACCCATAACTTAATTCAATGGAATCATTTTGTGTAGAATCTTTAAAAGCAAGTGGTCCAAATTGTTTGATAGAACGAATTCTAAACTGTGGTTTAAACAGTTCTTTCCAAGATTCTATCGTGATAATTTTTTGTTGTAATACAGCTTTAAGAAACTTCGAATAATCTTCTGGCGTAGTTTCTAATGTACTACCTCCTCTTGGCTCATTATCTATATCTTTTTTAAAACGCTCACTTGTGATAGTATGACCGTATGCAAAGTTATCTTCAAATGATGATGACCATTGGTAACTGGAGTGACTCATGTTTAATGGTTTGAAAATTAACTCCTGCGCTAATTCCTCCAGATTTTTTCCCAGTATTTTTTCTAATACGACCTGCAGATAAATAAATCCTTCTCCAGAATAACTATACCTGCTTCCTGGTTCACGGTTTACACGCAGTTGATAATCCGATTCCATCCATCGGGAATTAGCAAAGCCAGTAGTGTGAGTCAAACACATACGAGCCGTTATTTTATGATATAGACTATCGTTTTTTAAGGCAGAAAAATCATCATGCCAACGTGTAAGTGGTTTGTACTCGTGTATTTTTTTAGGTAAATAAGACTCTAAAGCTGTGTCGAGATCAATAACGCCATCTTCTACTAATTTCATTACCAGTACTCCAAAAACTGCTTTACTAAAAGAACCTCCGTAAATATTAGTAGAATCATTTAGAGTCAATTTTTTATCATAATCTTTATACCCAAAAGTCTTCTGATATGTAACCTTATTATCATTAAAAATAGTAACTGCAATCCCAGGGACATTTGCATTTTTGATGAGTCTATTAATTTTAGTTGTTAATGAATCTTTAGTTATTTTGGTTCCATCCAGACGTACAATATTTTGTGCTTTCGCTTGAGTGCAACTTGTGAACCACATAGTGCTTGTCAATAGTAATACTATCATTTTTTTGGATATAGTTTTTTTAGTACTGCTCAGAAACGGAAATGATAATGGATAATAGCATTTTTGCGAATTAACAACTCTTACTATATTAAATAACATACAAATT
The DNA here is from genome assembly GCF_900299525.1 of Aquimarina sp. Aq78. GTDB lineage: Bacteria > Bacteroidota > Bacteroidia > Flavobacteriales > Flavobacteriaceae > Aquimarina. Next base: position 15,332 of record NZ_OMKA01000002.1, read on the forward strand.
ATACTAAATGGGATTATAGATATAAACAAGAAAAAACCCCATTTTTCAACAGTTACAAGAGCTACTAATGAAAGTATGTATACTATGCTCATCGTTATTTGAAAATTAATAATTTTTATACCATGGCGTTGGTATAGCTCATTATCTTCTCTCTTATGAATCCAAATAAATAAAGGGAAAAGTATATTTGCCAGTGGTATTATAAAACCTAAAAACGGAGTACTATGTAATAAGATAAGCCATTTTTTCTGTATTGTTTCCTCCTTTGGATTTTCTAATATCAATAAATCATTCACCTCAATGTCTAATGCAGTAGCTAACAATTTTACGGTTTGAAGATGTGGAGTTACATCTCCTTTTTCTATACGCTGGATGGTACGAATTGTAACTTGTGTTTTTTCTGATAATTCTTCTTGAGTATACCCTTTTAATTTTCGTTGATACACTAAGTTTTTTGCAATTGATTGGGTTTCCATAATTATATTTTTGTTTGATACAAAGCTATGGAGAGCTCCTTGTTTTTGTAACGACATTTAGATGTCACCTATCTGTCATTTTTATAAGGAATCAAAACACAACGCTTAACTACATAATTATGATTTCATACAGAGTATGTGTAGCCATTACCATTACGAGTATCTTTTTGTTTACCGAAGGTAACTAAAATCAATCTAGAGATTGCAAAGTTTTATATGAGTACTGCTTAAATCAGAAAAGGGATTATTCTATTTCTCTTTTATCAATAACAATTACAGGTTTTCTACTCAGTTTAGGAAATTGAAGTTTCTGAATGTCTTTTTTATCATGAAATTCAATTTTTGGAGATACTCTAAGCTTTGCTCTAAAATGATCTTTTATATCATGCAGTAAATCTTCTGTAGGGGTTTGTGTAACTATTTTGATTAAGATTTCATCTGTACCTATTGCATTATGAAAAATTTCGATGATATAATTCTCTACCTCATTAAAATCATTGAGAATATTATCCATAGCAGGAGGGTACAAGGTTGTTCCTTTATACTTGATCATCTGTTTTTTTCTTCCTACTACCGGACCCAAACGCATTGTATTGCGCCCACATGCACAACTTGAAGTATGTGCCTTGATCATATCTCCTGTTTTAAATCGCAATAAAGGCATTGCTTCTACTCCCAAAGTAGTAACGGTAAGTTCTCCTACCTCACCAGGAGAAACAGGACTATTGTTGTCGTCTAGAATCTCTGCAATAATAAGCTCTGGATGATGATGCCCGCCTTGTTGCTCGCTACACTCTGTAAAAGCGGTATTCATTTCTGTAGATGCATAGGTAGAGTATAATTCGATGTTCCAGGTATCTTTTATGTTTTTTGCCAGTGTGTTTAACGAAAAATCTTGATTTCTAAGAGATTCTCCTATACAAATAGCACCTTTTATCCCAGAAGTATTGAGGTCAATATCGTGTTCTTTTGCATATTTAATTAGTTTCAATAAAAATGAAGGAACTACGATGAGGTAGGTAGGTTTAAATTTTAAAATAGAATCCCATTGTAATTCGGGGATTCCAGCTCCTACACGTATGATTCCTGCTCCTAATTCCCGAGCGCCCAGGAAATAGGCTAGTCCTGCCATAAAACGCCTATCGATAGTTGTCATTAATTGCATTACATCTTCCTTTTGCACACCAGCACAGGCAAAAGAAATTGCTTCGTTATAGGCTAGCCTTTTTAGATCATTATCTGTTAACGCAAAAGTAACAGGTTCTCCCAAGGTTCCCGAGGTAGTAACATAATCTATGATTTCGCTTTTTGGTACGCAGATAAAATCATCATTAAACTGTTGTAATTGCTCTTTGGTAGTAACTGGTATTTTTACTAAGTCCTCTAGAGTATTAATCGTCGAAGGAAGAATATTATGCTTTGCAAAAACACTTTGATAGTAGGTAGAATGGGTATCTAAATAAGATATTAATTTCTTTAATTCTTGCTCTTGTACTTTTTTGATCTGAGCCAGCGATGCTTTTTCTATTTCAGGAATCATTGTTTTAATTTCCTTTTTAATTTTTTAATATACAAATCGATTTCACGTTTGTCGGGAACTGTCGTAATTTCTTTGTCGCTTGCTTCTTCAAAAGCATGTAATGCAGCGGTGTAATATTGTTTTTCGTAATAATATTTACCAATTAAATAATATACTTCCCAATACTCTGGATTGGTCTTCTGAAAAGTTCCGATAAAAGAGGGATCTAATGTTTCTTTGTTGTCAATTGCTATTTGAATCTCCTTACTTAATTGCCTGTAGTTTTCATAATCCTTATATGCCTTGGTAAACTGAAAAGAGTCTTTTTCAATATTTAATTCAGATTGAGATAATGCTGTTTTTGTCGGTTTTTTATTAAAAATATCATTTAGGTTATAGGCAACAAATTCCCCTAATTGATATGGACTTGATGATACCCAAACCATTCGATCTTCTGGTTTAAAAACAATACCATGATGTGCTAATAATTGATTTAAAGCTTTTTCATTACCATATCCAATTTGTTTGTTGTTCAACCCTTCTTTATTTCTTAGAATATCAACAGCAATTTGTGGGGTTACTTTTGGTTGTTGTTGCAATAGCTCCTGCATTCTTTTATAACGATATTGAGAATGACTTTCTGCGATATGTTTTATATTGTTTTGATCATTTGAATAGGCCTCACTTTGAAAATGATTAGAACAAATTAATTGATTAGAGTTAGGAACCTCATAAACGCCAAAATTTTTTGGAGAAACCTCAATAGTAATTGCTTTTTTATCTTTTGCGCTTCCTATAAATATTGATTCAGATACAAAAACTTCTCGTTTTTTTGCTATTGCTATTGCTTCATCTATTGTTGAAGCATATTGTAAAATCTCACGGGCCAAAATTGAAATCGGTGTTTTTGCTAATAAAGGGATTTTGGATTTCCCTGCATTTATAGTTATTGTAAGACCATGTTCGTTCATTCCCGAAACTACACCAATCATTCCTCCCCAGGTTACAGACATAAATTTATGACCTTCTGTTGGACTTACAAAAGCAATGATTTTATCTTTGGCAAAGTCATCACCAGCATAAAAATCAAAATTCCTACCAATGATCAAATCACCGTCTACGGTTTTCTCCCCCCAAGCGGCAAATGAAGAGCACCCTACTAATGCTAAATCTTGCAAAGCATGTCCTATATCATGCGCACCATGAAGGTATAGTATTCTTAGATAGTTCTCTGCTATATGATTATAATCGTTTGATGCATATTTTGAAAGTCCGTATATTTCTGCTTTATACTCTGCAGGAATGTGTAAATACATTTTCCTATTATACCAGGCTACAACTTTTCTTAATAAATATTGTTTTGTTTTTGAAGGTACTAATTCTCCAACCTTTGATAAAAAAGCATGCTCTTGTTTTTTAAATAATTCTTGTGTTAGGCTTCCGGTTTGTAAACCGATTTGCAAAGGATCTCCTTCTACATAAAGTTCCCATAAACCTTGCTTGTTTTTACTAAGAAAGCTATTTCCTATAGTAAAAACAGAGTCCGAAACTTTAATTCTTTCTTCTATTGAAGAAGAATAGGCACTAACATCAGGGATATCCTTTATTGATCTAGAAACGCCACACGACATTAATAGAAAAAGGAGTGCAAAAAAGCACAACCATTTTGTAAAACAAGATGTTTTTAAGAACATACTCCTTTGTTTTTTAGATGCTCGTTATTTTATTTTTTTTCATAGCCTAAATAGTTTTTTGTTCTTTGTTGGCTTCTAGTATTTTGTCAAGTAAATAATCACTACCGATTATTTCTGAGCATGTGATAACTGCACTAATAGTAACTCCTAAAATGCCATGCATATTTAAACTCTGGCCAGTAAACATTAAGTTTTTAATTTTGGTTTTCGGAGATAAAAAAGAGTGCATAGGTTTATTAACATCTTTAACATAGGCATACATTGATCCTTCATTACTACCGATATAATCTCTATAGGATAATGGTGTTGAGGTGTATGTTTCTTGAATGCAATCTTTTATATTAGGGAATTTTTTCTCTAATTCATCTATTATTTTTTGAGCTTTTTGAGCTTTAAATTCTTCATAAGTTTGCCCTCTTTCATTTTTATGAGCTACCGTATTAAATGTATTTTCCCAGGGCTCAACTTCTTCATAACGCATATAGGTCATTACAGCAATACTATCTCCATATTCCTTTGTATTTTTATTAATTCCCATAGATATCATATATCCTTCTGGCCAACTTTCTTGAGTATAACTTTGTGTATCCCAAACCCTATCTGGGTGATTAAAATGGTAGAAATTTTTATTTTGATAGGCAAAAGTGTTTGGCTTTAATACAATATATAATGTAAAAGCTGCTATAGTGCTTTCAATCTTACGTACTCTATTGGCATATGATTTTCTAAATTTATCTTCTCCTGCAAGCTGTAAAGTAAGTTTTGGTTCAATATTAGAAATAAACAAATCTCCTTTTATTTCTTTACCATTTTTGCATATAACAGAACTGATTTTATCGTTTTCAAATTCAAATTTGACAACTTCATGATGTTTATATACTTCACCATCTTGTTCTTTTAATCTCCTGATTAAAGCTTTTGTGATTTGACTTCCTCCATTTATACATCGATATGAACTTTCGATATAAGAATTAATACATAAGGCGTGTACATAAAAAGGGGTGCGATCACTATCTCCGGCATATAAATAATTTGTCCCTGCAAGAACTCCTTGTAGTTTTTTATTATCGGTAAGGGAATTGATATAGGATTTTGCGTTGAGCGAAAAAAGTTCACTATCATCAAAGTAAGGTTTACCCTGTTTTAATTGGTAAAGTGGAAATTTAAGACATGTTTCTTTTAATTTATCACAATAGGTTCTAATGGCTTCTTCCTCTTCTGGGAATTGATCTACCAAAACTTTTATAAAATTGTCATACCCTTGAGCATGCTTATATTCTTTTTCGTCACCTTCAAAAGTTATGATATCAAAACCGTCTTCATCAAGTTTTTTTAATTTTAAATCATCAACGATATTAATGTATTTAAAATATTGATATAGATTTTGCCCTTCAGAAAGTCCACCAATATAGTGTACTCCTGTATCAAAAATAGTTTTGTCTCTTACAAAGGTTTGCAAATTTCCTCCATACTGATTGTTTTTTTCTAACACACATACACTATAGCCCTCTTTGGCTAAAATGATAGCAGAAACCAAACCACCCAAACCACTTCCGATAATTACAATATCATAATGCTCTTTCATTCTTTAATTTTCTTTGTTTTTTAAAATAACCAGATTATTCTTTTGGTGATCGATCTCGAATCCCAAATTAGTAATTATCTGTGTATGTATATTTTGACTTTCTTTTAGTAAAATTAACAGATTAATTTTACTGCTTAGTACCTTTTCTAATTCATTTTGTGTAATCGTAGCTAAATTTATAATAAGAACACTTGCATCATATACCGTTGTTTCTTCTAAATTATCTACACAAATAATTTTACTATGATTATTAGTAATATAGCTGTTTTTAACAACATCCCTAGTGTTTTTGTTTTCTGTATAATTAATAATCTTTCTGTCTGGACTATCTAGAGATAATAGAAAATCTAATTGACCAGAATCTTTTGAAATATGAAGTATAGTTTCTTTTTTACCTACTGTGTCTATAATTGTTTTATAAATTTCTTTATTGGTTTTTAGGTCCTTTAGCACTTCTTTATATAGAGGATCTCCTTTGTATCGATATTCTTCAAGGATGATATTATTAAAATACCCATCATGTTCTATCTCATTCCTAAGTTTTTCAAATTCATTTTTAAAATATGCCCCGATTTGCTTTGTTTTTCTAGCATAGTTTTCGCCAAAACTAGTATCGTTTGCTTTTATTCTATCGAGTATTTTGATAGTTATACTACCATCTTTAATAATAAAACTTCCTTTGGGGAGGACTTCAGAATTTCCATGAATAAGTATTGGAATGATGTCTAATCCAAATTGCTCTGCAAGATAAAATGCTCCTTTGTGAAATCGTTTAATTTTATTAGTATTAGATCTAGTTCCTTCAGGAAAGGCAATAAGTGAGTAGCCTTGATCAACTTTCTTCTTTAAATGGTCTAATCCATTCTCTATACCGCTAGACACTGGATAAAAACCAGCTAATTGAACTGCTTTTCCAAAAACAGGAGAGTTGTACACCCAATCATTTACCAGGAAAATAATTTTTGGATATAACATTCCTATTGCCAAAATGTCTAAGAATGAAGTATGATTAGCAATAATAACCCCTGGTTTATCAAAGGTTTCATTACTTTGATTAATGATTTTTTTATGCACAAATGGGTTTGTATATAGTACCGATCCCATAAATTTTGACATTATTTTATGAAACCATTTCATTTTCATTTTTTTAGGTAACGGGATAATTTTTATCAGAAATACACTAAATAGTGAAAGTAGTAAGCCTCCTATACCATAATAACAAAAAGAAAGAACAGAATGTATAAATAATCTGAGTGTTATCGGTCTTTTTGTCTTACTACCGATAAAAAGCCTAAATAATTGAGGTTGAATTGTAAATGAAATAACAATTGCAGATAATATTCCGATAATAGAAAGTAATGATATCGTATATAACGCAGGATGTTTAGCAAATATTAAAACACCTACTCCCAAAATAGTAGTGATAACAGATAAAATAATAGATGTTTTATGAGTTGCTAATGCTTTTTCCCCAGTTCTATACTCATGTAGTAACCCATTAGTCATAAAAATACTATAGTCAATCCCAAGACCAAAAATAAAAGTTGAAATTATAATATTAAAGATGTTAAACTCTAGTGAAAATAATCCCATTATACCAATTGTTAACAACCATGTGATCGCTATAGGAATGCTTGTTACCAGGGTAAGAGATAAACTTCTATAAAATAATAAGAGGATAAGCAGCACAACAATTAATGAGTAACCTACTAGTTTGTTAAAGTCATTTTTTAGATTCCCTAAAAAGGTTTCATTCATATGTTTTCTGTCGATAACAATAGTTTGAGGTTGATCTTTAAAAATATCGACTATATGTTGCGCATTTTCATCTTTTACTTTAACGAGCGTTGTTGCAGTGATAAAATCATCTTTTGTTGTTATATAATCTGCAATAGAAATCGTTTTTAAGGCGTTATAATCTGTAATTTTAAGAGGCTCGAAATTCGATTCTAATAGGGTATAAAAAGCATTAAAACTATTAGGCTTAAAGCCTAATTTGTTTCCGCTTTCAATAAGATTTGCTTTTGTATTTGCTATTGTATTAGTGTTCCAGAAAGAATTCCATCTCGAAATTCTTTCTTTTTGAGTTTTTTCTGAATAAATTAAAGATCCAATCGAGCTAAAATCGATTACTTTCCCTTCAGCTTTTAATATTTGTAGCTTTTCAAAAATCTTGTCATTTATTTGTAAAGCACCTTGCTCCGAATTTTCATAGGCTGCCAGATAAATTGATTTTGAAGCAATATTAGTTAGAGCATCTAATCTTAATTGTGCATCTTTTAGCTCTTGTGGCTCAAAGTTTAGCTTAGAAATGTCATTATTAAACTGTACTTTATTATAGGTAAACAAGCTTACAATTAGTAACAGCGTTAATACTATAATTGCCCATTTGTTTTTATGTAAAGGATATTGAGCGGCATTATCGATTAATGTTGTTTTTGGCTTTTTTTGAGAAGCGCTTTTATATACTTGAGGTATAAAAATTAATGCAAAAAAAGAGGATCCGACAACACTAATTGCTGCAAAAATACCTAAATCCTGAAGTGCTTGTGATTCTAAAAATAATAAGCATAAGAATGCCAAAGCTGTTGTTAAACTACTCATTAAAACAGGAGTAGTGATTTCTTTGTAAACAGCTTTAATATTAGTGTTACTTCTTATATGTGTTAGAATATGAAGTGAATAATCCAAAGTAACCCCTAGTAGTACAGAGCCAATACCCAGGGATATTGCAGAAATTTTTACGCGAATTAAATACAATAAAGCAATAGCTAATAACCCTCCGAAAATTGTTGGAACAAATAAAATAATCGGAATAGTAATTTTTCTATAAAAGAAGATAAGTATGATTAATAAAATAGTAATAGCAATACTAATGGTTAGTTGGATATCGCGTTTTATTTGTTTAGCATTTGCTACAGCAATTAAAGCACCTCCAAAATATTCACTTTGTACTTTATCTTTAAAAAAACCATTGAGTTGATTGTTTATTTGATAAAGATCTTCTACAAACGAAGCATTCTTGGCCGTTTCGCTAGATTTTAATTTAGGAGTTATAAATAATAGAACATGATTTTGATCTTTACTAAGTAAAAAACCATTGTGTAATGTGAAATCATCACCAAAACTAAGCTGCTGTAATTTTTTTAGGGCAATAAATGATAATCCCAAGGGGTCCTTTAAAATATTATCTTTTGCAATGATTCCGGTTGGAGAAACTAAAGTTTTATAATTACTATTTGTGATAGTTTCGATGCTATCTTTTTGAATTTTATTTTTAATGCCCTTATAATCATTTTCTTGTAAAAAAAGAGGAAGATTTTTGTATACAAAATCCAAAGTATTAAAAATATCTTCTTCTTCGACCTTACCTTGGATTTGGGTAATGTGCTTACCAGATCTTAGAGTAACGCTATCAATAAATTGTGTTGCATACTGAGTGAGATCATCAACCGATCCTCCTGGTTGACGTGTGATATTTACTATGATTTTATCAGCAAAATTTACTGATTTTAGTACTTTTTGAATCTCAGAAGTCTTATCATTTGTAGGAATCAATTTGGTGATATCTTCTTCAAATTGAATTTTTGAAGCTGTAAATAATAAACCCGAAATAATGAGTACAAATATTCCAAAGCTTGCAACTTTTTTGGAAACAATAGATGTATATAAACTATAAAAAAAGCTATCCATTATGATGCATTATTTTTTTTATAAAAAATGATAAGAAATACATATCCTAAAATTCCTATCGTAATAGCAGAAATTATGGCTAAGGTAAAACTACCTACAATATAGGTTTTTAGGCTTTTTATCATTTCAAAATTTTCACCAATATTGGTAAATGATGGTTGAGATTCTCCTAAAACAAAACTACCGACTTTTAAACTCATAAAAACGATAAAAGGAATGAAAGGGGGTAAACTTACATTAGAAAAAGCAAAAGCAATTACCTTATTTAATTTTAAAACGACAGCTAAAAAGAGCACAAGTACTGTGTGAAATCCCCATAGAGGTGAGACCCCTATGAAAACCCCAAGAGCCACCGATAATGCTTTTTTTTGTGGGGAATCCTGACTTTCTAAGAAATCTTCAAAAAAGAAACGTTTTACTCCTTTTTTTTTAACTTTCCGGAATAAATTTCTTGGCTTTATATATAAAAAAGCTACCGTAACCAACCAGGTATTAAGAATACTTATTCGGGTAAAATCTTTAAAAGGCCTAAAATGTGATACCCTTTCGGTTTCATCATATAATACTTGTATTGGAATATTTTTTACAATTACATCTCTCCAGGCTGCTTTTACAATAACTTCTATTTCAAATTCAAATTTTGAGGTATAAAAATTCAATTTTGCTAATTCTTCTAGTGGATATAGTCTATACCCAGATTGTGTGTCCTGAAGTTTTGTACCGGTTTCTACCCAAAACCAGAAGTTTGAAAACTTATTTCCGAAACTACTTTTTTTAGGAACGCTTTCCTGGCTCATATTTCTGGCACCAATGAGTAGGATGTTTTTATTTTCTGATTTTTCTAAAGCTGTAATAAAAACTGGAATATCTTCAGGAAAATGCTGACCATCAGAATCTATCGTAATTGCATACTTAAAACCTTGTTTTTGTGCAGATACAAATCCAACACGTAAAGCGTTACCTTTTCCTTTATTTTTTGGCAGATGGATTTGTTGAACTTGAGGATATTCTTTTAATATCTCCTGAGTAGTATCTGTTGCCCCATCATTTACAACAATAATATTTTTAGTATAAAGTAATACACCATCTATAACCCGTCGTAATGTTTTGCAATTATTATAGGTAGGAATTATTACACATACGTTGAATAGGTCGATTTTTTGTTTTGTAAACTCTTTTATCACTCAATTGAAGTGTTTCAATTTTTAAGGAACTAAAATTACTGCTTTTTCTTCATCACTAAAAGCTTTCGATTGCAAAATATACTCACCGATATGCTTTTTTAAAATTTTGGGTTTTATAGTCTTGTATTGCTTAAGCAGAAATAATTTGTCTTCTTTTATATTGGATTTATATTTTAGCAATTTAGGAGTATTTTCTTGTATTCCTATACGTATAAAACGAGGTTCGATAGCATTTGGCGATTTCTCTATAGCAAATTCTATATATGTAACTCCTTCTATAAACAACCGTCTTTTTTCTTTTATACTTTTTTCATACTTAGCTTGCAATGTGATAGCAGCTCCTTTATAAGCCACTAAAACAATATCATCTTCTTTATTTACCGATGCAAGTTGTTCATTAAGTGCAGCTACTTTTGTTTTGTCATGAGCAGCTTCTTTATACGCGATTCTAATGGTATCCAGATCTATCGATAGAATGGTAAGAGATAATGATATGAAAACAATTAAAAATTTCACACGGTTAGGTTTTGGTAATTATTTGATAATATATTAATTATAAAATTGAGAACGTGCGTAGTCACCACATTCTTTCATTAAAAATTAAAAATATTTTTAATGTTCGTTTTGTATTTAAATTTACTTTGTCTTAAAATTAGCCGTTAATTTTAAAGCAACTGTATCTTCAAATGTAGTTACATTTTTTACTTTATACGTATCATCTGTCTTGGTAATATCTAAAGTTAAAACTAAATCTGGGTTTTTTTCCGGATTTATAATAGCCATGAATTTGATATTACTAGAGGATTGCATAAATAGTTTTTTATCTACAATGCCTTCTGTTAATTCTTTTATTATTTGCATCATACAAACACCTGGTGTTACAGGATTCCCTGGGAAATGTCCTTTGAAAATCTTATGGTTTTTGTTGATGGTAATAGTTGCTGTCGACATATTTTCAACAGTCTCTAATGTATTTGCGGTGTAAAAATCTTTTAGTAACATAAGTAATTAGAAATTAAATCTATACGATAGGCCAATTTGAAAAACACGATTAAATTGATTTTTTTCTTCGTATATCGATTGTGTTGAAAAATCATGGAAATCACCAGAAAATACATCTAGTGTACCATGCTTATATCTAGTTTCTATAGCGATTCCGTTTTTAAATTCGTAACCAAGACCAGCGGCAATAGAAAGATCTACAAAGGTAATGTCATTACCTTCTTCTCTGTTTACAAGACTTACGGGAGTATCATCAAAATCAAAATCAAGACTTGGTGCGATTATTAAATGTAATCCTGTATTTCTAACGAAAAATTTGCTGGTAGCAGATATTGAAACGTAATGAATTTCGAGATCATCTCCATTTGAAAATTTGTTATTACCACCTTGATTAGAGTATCCCACTTCGGGTTGAAGAGCATATAGCTCTGAGAACCTGATTTGTAAAAAAGCTCCTACATAAATACCTGCTTTAGTTTCTAAATTTGCATTAGTAAGATCCGAAATGTTAGCCCCGCCTCTTAATCCAAAAGATGTCTTGCTTTGTGCAGAAACCGTCCCAAAAATACCAAGAAAGGTTATGACCAATAAAAGATTTCTCATTTTTGAATTGATTTTAAATTAATTTTAAGCTTTAAATTCTTGTGCTCAATCATAATTAGATTTGCAATAGTATCACTAATTTCTGAAAATGTAAAAACTACTTTTTCTTTTCTATTTCCAGTTCTTACAATTTTATTTATTTCATTATTTGTATTGTAATAATAATGTTTATCATTATTAATTTTAGCTTCAAAAACAACATCGTTTTGATATGAAAATGTATTTAAAAGCACAGGATTTTCTTCAATCAATGCTTTAAAATCTTTTTTTAAAATGTTTATTAAAATCTTTTTATTGAAATCTTCTAAGATATAATTTACCGTAAAGCTTTCGTTAATAAATGAAAAGTCAAAAATTTTATTTCCCATTTCTGTAGTAAAGACAATACGATGATTTTTATCTTCAATTTTTTTTACAATAAAAATCCCACCAAAATGTTTTTTGTAAACATCAATATTTGCTTTATAGACATAATCTTGCGTCTTATCTGAAAAATATAAATTTCTTATTTCTATATCAGATGTTTCTCTTTTGATGAAATTGTTTTTCTTCGTATAGGAAGCACATCCTATACACATAAAACAAAAACTAATGAGCAAATATCTCATCTGCCAAAGGGGTGTTTAAGACTCTGTTGCTAAATACTATTCTCGTATAATCATTTGAAGGTTCTATCATTTTTACTTCAACAACATCGCCTTTGGAGTTAAATGTTATATGAAATGCTTTAATGAATTTTTCGAATTTTTTGTCCTTTGGACCAAAATGCACCTCGCTATTTCCTTGGTTTTTATAATAACTGATATCAAACTCATCATCATTAAACATATCTCCTTTTACGCTATTAATAATAAGTTTGTTCAATTGCTTAAACTGCTCACTAGACCCAATATCAATATTACTTTTATTGCCTTCATCATTAATGTATAGTGTCTTGTTTTTAAATAACACAGAATATTTAAAAGGTTTTACATATTCCCATTTTACAACATCTGGTGTTTTAAAAGCAAGTTTTCCTGTTGTGATAATATCATTCGATAAAAAATCCAGGTGTTTGTATTGTGTAAAATCACTTGAAATAGTTTTTGTTGTGGCAGCAAGAGCTTTTACTTTTGTTTTTAAGGCATCGGCTTCTATAGTACTCATTTTAGTTTGAGCAGATAGAGTAGTAGCTATAAATAGTATTAAATAAACAATTTTAGGCATATGCTTTTATCTTAAATAAAGAATCTATTGTAACCGATTCTATATTTTGTTGTTGTAAAAATAACAATAACTGTTCCAAAACAATAATTGTTTTTAAACTTGTATCATGAAGTAAAATGACATCTCCTTTGGATAGTTTTTTAGTTATTCGTTTTAGTACTTTATCCGAACTCCTGGATGTTGTATCCAGAGATCTGACATTCCATCCAATAGGTTGTAATCCTGTGGCTTTTAATGCTCTTTTAATTCTTGGATTTGTTACACCAAAAGCAGGTCTGTATAGTCGCATAGCTAGCCCGGTTACTTCTTTTACTATAGCGTTGGTTTGTTGTAGCTCTGAAATTACTTCTCCCGTTTTTAAAAAACCAAAAGAGTTAGGGTGCGAATACGTATGATTACCAATAACATGCCCTTGTTTGATACTTTCTTTAACTAATTCGGGATACATCTCAATGTGTTTGCCAATGCAAAAAAAAGTAGCTTTTGCATTATATTGTTTTAAGAGTTTTAAGATTTGAGGTGTGAATTCTGGGTTTGGTCCATCATCAAAAGTAATAGCAACTTGATTATTTTTTATATCTCTATTTGCATTAAGAGAAGTAAAATGGTAGTTCCATTGTATAAGTCCAGAACCAGCCATAGTAATAAGTAACCATATAAAAGCTAATAGGAAATAAGACCATACCGGTATTTCTATTGAGTAATTGGTTATGTGTAAAACCAAAAAAGCGAGTGCTGTTATTCTATTGACGTATTTAAAATTTAGCATTTACGCAGTAAAGTGAAGCTATGATTCTCTCCTCTATATTGATTGTATAATAAAATAGTAGTAAAGTTTGATATTGATTTTTTATTTAACTTAACTACTTCTGGTAACTCTTGTGTTTTTAAAATTTTTGAAGCCAACCATACCCCAAAAGACGATGCGGTATTAAATTCACCGCATAAATGTTTGTAATATATCTGTTGTGTCTCTTTGAATAGATTTAAACTTAACTCATTGTAAAATGTATCGTATTTTACATCTCCATTATTTCCTAATACAATAGCATCTATATCATCAATAGCTAAGCCATTATCCTTTAAAAATAGTTGAGCTGCATGAGATACTTCGGTTTCTGATAATGTATTATAGGTTTGTACTGCTATAACTTCGGCATAGCTCGAGTCTTGCTTTTTATTTGATACTACAAAGAAATTTGCACCTTCTCCAAATATTGCACCTTCTGTTTTAGAATCTAATACATTAGTAGATTTGGTTTTTTCTAATTTAATGTGATTAATAAGTTTGTGAATGGTAATTGTATGATCACCATGCTCATCAACACCTCCGATTAAAATAGTATCAACCTCATTATTTTCTAGTTGTAATTGGGCATCTAATAATGCCGATTCAAAAGATACACTTGCATGTACATATGTGAAATTGTAGCCTTTACATTGAAGTCCTAAAGCGATTTGCCCACCAACTGTATTATGAGTTGATTGTATAAATGAAGTAGGGGTGAGGTATTGTTCGTCATTGTCTATAATTGCACTAACAAATTTTTCTGAATCTCTAACACATCCCATTCCCGTTCCTGTAATAATCGCATCAACATTTTCTATATTTGCATCTTTCAATGCAATTCTGGATGCAACAACTCCCATTTTAATGCCTTTTGCCATTCTACGTGCAGCAGCAGGTGGGATATACTCTTTATAATTTGGGTTAACCACAGAAATCACATTATCTGTATAGGTGAGGATTTCTCTCAAAAACTCAGTATTGTCAAAAGTTTTTTGAGATGAAATAGATCCGACACCGGTTATATAGACTGCACTCATATCTCTTTAATTAAACAGTTTTTGCATATAGGTTAACCTTTGTTTACAATTTTGCTATTGTTCTTTTGAAAAAATTACTGTAGAACAATTACCTCCGAAACCTAAGGAATTAGACAACACGGTGTGCAATTCTTTTTCTTTGAGCTCTAATTGTGGTGTAATATCAAACTCTTTCATCTGAGTTTTAAAATTGAGATTAGGATAGATGATATTATGTTGAAGGGCTAATACGGCATAAACAGCTTCGATAGCTCCTGCTGCAGCCAAAGTATGTCCTGTATACGCTTTTGTAGAGCTAAAATCGGGAATTTCTTCACCAAAAACTCTTAGAATAGCACGTCCTTCAGATAGGTCATTATTTCCTGTTGCTGTGCCGTGTGCATTAATGTAATCAATATCTTTTGCTGTGTATGCTGCAACTTTTAAAGCTTTTTGCATTGCTAAAGTTGCTCCATCTCCATTTTCAGAAGATGCTGTTTGATGATAGGCATCATTTGCATTGCCATATCCTTTAACATATCCCAATACTTCTTTTTTTTCTGCAGCAATCACTTCATCAGATTCTAGTACTAAGAAAGCGGCAGCTTCACCTAAATTTAAACCTTTTCTATTTTCATCAAAAGGAGTATTGTAGGTGTCAGATAAGATCATTAGAGTTTTAAATCCATTAATGGTAAACTTAGACAAACAATCTGCGCCACCAACAATAACTCTGTCTAGTTTTCCTGATTTAATCAATCGGGCACCGAGCATTATAGCATTTGCAGCAGAAGAACAAGCTGTACTTATTGTAGTTACCAGGCTTTTTTTGATTCCTAACTGCTCTGCGATTTTTTGAGTAGAATCTCCGGCATGGTGACCTTCGATATATTTTTGGGTGCTTTTATTTTCAAGATAATCATAATAGTAAGTTTCTGTCATATCCATCCCACCAACGCTGGTCGCCGAAACTAATCCTGTCTTATAGGTGTTGATATCAGAGATTCCAGCATCTTGTATTGCTTGCTTAGCAGCAATAGCACCTAATAAAGCTGTTCTTGAGTAATTATTATCAGGAGTTAGACCTAATTGTTGTTCTAACTCCAGATTTGTAGATGCGATTTCACCGACCATAATATCATCTTTATGAATGGTATTAATTTTGGAAACCCTGGAGATTCCTTTTTTACCATTAATAAGCGATTGGTAATTTTCTGTGACATTGTTTCCAATAGCAGAAATTATTCCCATTCCAGTTATAGCAACACCTTTACTCATTTAAATACAACTAAAATTTATTTTGTTCTATGCTCAGAAATGTATTTTGCCATTACTTCTATAGATGCAAAAATTTCACGTCCTTCTTTAGGATCGGTTAATTTAATGCCGTAGTTTTTATCTAGCATTACAATTAACTCTAATGCATCAATTGAGTCTAAGCCTAAACCATCACCAAAAAGAATATCGTCATCAGCAATATCTTCAACAGCAATATCTTCAAGATTTAATTGCTCAATAATGTTTTCCTTTAGTTCTTGTTTTAAAACCTCCATATTATGTATTATATAAATTTACTATATTTTGTTTAGTATGTGTTGTGGTTCCTTCTTTAGAAACCAAGTATAAAAATGCGTCATATGCCACTCCATCAAATTCTACCCAACCACAAAGTGCTTCATCAGCTTTGTTTGCTAATAAAAGACTATTTGTATAGTCTGATAAATATTCAGCATTAAAGCTGTCAAAGATAAAAAAACTATTTTCAGAATGAAGTTTATATTTTATACTAATCTCACCAATACAAATATTGGGTAATGTATAAACAAAAACGGCAGGGCTTGGATAGTAATTGTCTTTATTTTGGATAGATTCCTGATGTTTTTCATCAGTATCTAAACTGGATGATTTATTTGAAAATACAATAGCAATGTTATTTTCGTCTTCTATATTTAGTTTTTCTTTTTGTAGGATAAGATCTGATGCCAAAAATGCAAGTTTACTTAACCCATCCATTTTAAAGAATTTAGGATATTTAATATCAAAACTTCTATAAGCTGCTTTAATAAATTCTAAAAAATCTAAAGCATCTTTATCGTCATATATAACAGATCCGTTTAAAGAGACTTTATGATCTTTTATGTGACAGAATGATTTTATATAAAATCCGGACTCCATAAATCGACTACTTTTTTTTACAGACAAACATGGTATGGTATTCTCCTACAACCAAATCTTCTTTTATTATTAATCCTGCCTGATCAATTAGTTTTGTAAAAACAGTAGAAGGATACATTTTACTATTTCCATTTGCCAATACTGTAAAGTATAACGATGTTGCTTCTAGGATAAACTTGGCATTATCAAATTTTTGTCTGTCTGTAAAAGTTTCCATGATTAATAACTCGGTCGTATCATCCATAGAATTAACACAAGTTTTTAAAACTTTAAGGATTTCTTTTTCAGAAAAACAATCTAAAAATTGACTCATCCAAATCGTATCTACTCCATCATTAGGAATCTGTGGGTTTTCTGATAACCAATCTATTTCATGACCAGAAACTCGTTTTTCAAACCCTTTGTTTTTTACATTAGCTAATGCTTTGTTTAATTGACCAGGTAAGTCGATCATTTTTATAGAAACTGTTTCACTAAATTCGCAACTACTTATAGCAAATTTACCTGTGTTGGCTCCAATATCAAATATAGTTTTTGGATTAGTTCTAAAAACAATTTCTAGAGCATCTTGAAATACGTCATCAGAATAATGGTGATCAAATTCAAACCAGGATTTTTGTATTTGTGGATCTAATTGTGATAAGCCTTCATATATGGTATCCCAATTTCCTAATTCTTTTAAGCCTTCGGGTTTCCCTTCTTTAATAGAATCGTTTAAATGATATAGCCCTTTATAGCAGACATCATTGGTGAAATTAATATTAACATCAACCGTTTTATTATACGTCAAAAAATAACCAATTGTAGTAATCTCATATTTGTCATCACTATTTTTACTAACAATATTTGAGCTTTCGGCAATTTCTAATAAAACACCAATGCCATATATGCTAATAGATAATTCTTTAGAAATATCTTTTATAGAAATCCCTCCGTTTTTTCTTCTATCAAAAATAAGATTTAGAACTCCCAGTTTTCTTAGTGAAACTGTGGCTTGAAAAACAAAAGGTGCAAAAGCTATTTTTTGGGCTTCCTGAATTGCGTCTATAGCTTTTATTGTTTGAATTGGCATGTCTTTATAGAATAAATTATTTTACTTTTTGAAATATAACTGCTGTATTACAACCTCCGAATCCGGAGGCGGTTTTTAGAAAAATATTTAATTGTTTTGGGGTGGTTTTTGTGATGATGTTTAAAGGTTTTGATGTCCCAGGTTCTTTGAAACCTAATGAGGTGTATAGTGTGTTATTTTGTAATGAATACATCCCAACAATAGTCTCAACTAACCCTGAAGCTCCTAATGTATGGCCAAAATAGCCTTTTAAACTATTTAGTGGTACTTTGTTTAAATTAAGTCTGTTAAATGCAATTGATTCTGTTTCGTCATTAAACAATGTTGCTGTTCCGTGGGCCGAAATGTAATCAATATCGGTATGGGTGACATTTCCTTCTTTGAAAGCAGATTGTACACTTCGAAATAATCCTTCACCAGTTCGTGAAGGTCCCGAAATATGATTAGCATCGTTACAAGAGCCTTCACCCAAAATAGCAACCGCTTCTTTTGGCAGTCCTTTTTCATTATTAGTAACTAAAATACTGGCAGCTACTTCTCCTATATTAACTCCTGTTCTGTCTTTGTCATAAGGTTTACAGGGTTCATTACTTAACGCTTGAAATGAATTAAAACCAGTTATTATAAATTCACTTACCATATCTCCGCTAACAATAAAAACATCATCATAGGTACCATGGTTAATGTAGCGTTTTGCAATTGCAATAGATAAAATTCCAGAAACACATGCATTAGAAACAACAATAGCATCATTTTTAAATCCTAATGTTTCTTTGACCACTTTTCCTAAGGAGCTTAAATAAGCACGTTCTTTTAGGAATTCATTGTTTTTATTTAAGGCATCAATATTGCCTTTGGTAGTAGATATAATAAGCCCAACACGATTTGTTAAGGGTGTTTTAGATGCTTTAATAACTTTGCTTAGCGAAGAAATCATCATCTGTTCTAAACGTGTGAACTGCCCTTCATTATTTAATTGTTTAAAATCGGCATATAAATCTTCTGTATTTATTATTGAAGAATAAAATGGATCAGGCAACAGATCTTTATCATCAATAAGTCGTAAACCCGAATTCTCGTTATGAATATTCTGTACAACAGTTTGGCTGTCAAAACCAAGCGATGATATTATATTATTATATGAAGCGTAAATCTTACTCATTCAATTTTATAAGGCCTTCTTTTTGTTTCCATTTGATAAAGAAAGATGGAATTGTTAGTGATAAATCACCATTTCCTGTATCTCCAACAAATACCTGTACGGTTTCTCCTGTGCAGACTAATTTATGATTTTGGTTATAAATTTCATATCTAAAAATCATTTTAGCAGCTGGACTATCTACATAAATTGTTTTTATGGTAGCAATATCTCCATATCGTAAAGGTAGTTTGTGTTCTGTACTAGACTTTACGATTGGCGTAGCATAACCAAATTTTTTTTGATCTAAATAAGAAATACCATGATGTCTTCCAAAAGCTTCCCTACCATCCTCAAAATATTGAATATAATTACCATGCCAGACAATTCCTAAGGGGTCAGTTTCTACAAAACGTACTCTAACCTGGCTGGTGAAACTTATTTCTTTGTTATTTTTAGACTGCATTTTTCTTTTCATTATAAACAATAGAAATTAAAGCTGTTATTATAAAAAATAATAAAAGTAATATTATTTCTGGAACAAGTTCTATAAAGCTGGCATTTCGCAAAAATACATCATAGAAGGCATTTAAACCCCAATTCATTGGTGAAATATTAGATAACAGCTGCATGAATTTTGGCATTACAAAAACAGGTACCCAAACACCTCCCAAAGCAGCTAGAATAACCACAAAGGTTGCCCCAAATGGAGCAGATTGTTCTTGTGTTTTTGCAACCGTTCCTAACAATAATCCTAATCCTATCGCAGCTAAACCTGCAAAAAAAGCGACAATAAACAGATTAAATATTCTTCCCGATACGTCTAATGTTGGTAAACCTAATTTAGGAAATAAAAACACTCCTATTGCTAGCATTAAAGTAAATTGTATGAGACAAACAGCCAGATACACTGTTGTTTTTCCTCCTAATACTATTGCATAGGATACAGGATTTGTTCTTAATCGTACAAAAGTTCCTTGATTTTTTTCTTTTACAATATTTATAGATAAAGGTACTATAATAAAAAAGATGGCAAATAAAGTCCAGGCAGGTACATTGTGCTGCGCCGAATTGGGTATGATCTCTTTGTCTCCTTGTTTTGGGACTATTTCTTTAAAACTGATAAAATTATCGGTTTCAAAAATAACTTCTGTATCATCTTCTGATACTTGTTCATGAAAAGCCTTGTAAATAGATTGCGTTTCTATTTTAGAAATCATCTTATCGATACCATTTTTTACAGAACTTTTAAAGGTAAGTTGAGTTGCCGGATCAAAATATAATCTAACCTCTTTGCTTAAAATAGTTTCTTCTGGTTGAATTTCTTTTTCTTCTTCTTCCAAACGAAATTTTGATAAAATCCCTTCTACATTCTGATTGACTTTTTTATCTAAATCTGATGATAATTTTTCTGGAATGATGATCGCTAATTGATAATTTCCTTTAAATACCAGATCTCTGGCTTCTTGCTCTTTATCTTTTTGAATGACCTGAAAAGTATTGGATGCTGTTAAGCTACTAATTATAGTCTCAGAAACACGACCATTATCATTATTTACAAGAAGTATAGGAATCTTGGTGTCGCTAATCGTTTTAAAGCTACTGTCTTGAATTATTGTTATCGTGATGATTAGTACGATAGGCATTATGAACAAAATTGCAATGCCTCCAATATCCCTAGTGAGTAATAAGAATTCTTTATATGTAGAAGCCCATAATTTATGCATGATCTCTTAATGCTTTCCCGGTTAAGGCTAAAAATACATCTTCAAGGTTATTTGCATTTTTTTGATTAGAAATTAATTCTTGTGGTTGTCCTTGAGATATTATTTTTCCATGATCTATAATAGCTACTCTGGTACAAAAATCTTCAGCTTCATTTAAATGATGTGATGTATAAATAATAGTAGCTCCTTTTTTATTTAAGAGTTGTAAGTATTTAATAATTACATTTTTAGATTGTACATCCACCCCAACAGTTGGTTCGTCTAAGAATAATACCTTGGGCTCGTGTAATATACTAGCGATTAAATTAATACGACGTTTCATCCCTCCAGAAAACGTACTCACTTTTTTATTAGCAAACTTAGACAGACCTAATATTTCAATTGCCTGGCTTATTTTAGATTTTAATAACTGTCCTTTTAAACCATACATACTACCAAAATAGGTAAGATTTTCATTAGCAGTTAACGCCGGGTATAAAGCATATTCTTGTGGTACAATACCAATGAGTTGTTTTAATTGATTGGGATTTTTATAGGTTAGACCATCTATAGTAAATGATCCTGATGTAGGTTTTATTAAAGAACATAATAATGAAATTAATGTAGTCTTTCCTGCACCATTTGGACCAAGTAGTCCAAAAATTTCTTTTTCATCGATAAACAAATCTAAATCTGATACAGAATATGCTTCTGCACCTTTATATTTTTTAGATAATTGTTCAATTTTAATCATGCTTTATTTTACTATTAAATAGCTTTCTTCAGTTTTTTAAAGAAAACTTCTTCTCGATTTGCTATATCATCTAGTTGCGAAGCAACATCGTTGTATGCATCATCTTTTGCGCTTCGGTTTTTGTATATACGAGAAGCATCTAAAGCAAAATCTCTCCACGAATCACCAATTGCAGTCATTTCTATAGATAACTCGATTAATGTATCATTCTTTAATACTTTACCTGCTTCCTGTAAGAATGCAGCATAGATATATCTAAATCCACCACCCCCAGTTCCTATTTCTTCTTGCATCCTAACTACTTGTCCCAAATAATGATTGGCCACTTTTGTGCCTTTCTTCTTTGGCCATTTGCGAATTAGTTTAGCAACTGTTCGAATTCCTTTAACTCCAACAATAGGTACTGGAGCAAGCATTTCTCTACAGGTTTGTTTAATTCCTTTAACTATGGCTTTTTCTAAAGCTAATTCCTTAGGAAAATCGATAGGATAATACATATGCCCTTTAGGAGCGAAAGCACCTTTGGCAAAACGTACTTTTTCCAGTTCTTTTGCTGTTAGAGTTGTAACGGTCTCCATTACGGGGTCGCTAATTAAGTACGAATCTTCTTTTTTCCCATAAACAACTAAGTTATGAGCATTAAAATGAAAACGATATTCATCGGGAAAATATACTAGATTATATACCCCAACTTGAAGCCCTACAGGATTATTTTTGTTAAGGTTTTCGTCTAAACGCGCCTTAGCATTCTGAGGGTTTTTAAATTTTTCTCGTTTTATTTTTATTCCAACTCTTTTTGCAAATCGTTTAAAAATAAAGCCAGGCATTGCTCTGTATGTAAGAGCAGGAGCGTGGTTTACCATTAAAAACGGTATGTAACAAAACAACAGGCCTGATCCGATTCCAAAGACCATAGGTTCACTAACATTGAAGCCATTATGCTTCATTAAATTAGACACAACACCATTTTCGCAGTGTGCAGATTGATGGTGTGTAAAATTAATTTCCATGTTCAATGTGTTTTAATTGATCTACAGTGATTTCGAAAATGTCAGCGTATTTTTGTAATATTTTTTGAGATAGTTTATGAAACACTTTTGGTTTAAAGTGCCTTTTAACCCGCCATTTCCATAGACCAACATAACTAGCTAAAATAGTAATGTCCATTTTATGTAGTTCCATATAATATTCTATAGGGCTTGTCTGGTTGTTTAAAACTCTAATTTTTGCTTTTTCTATACGCTCGTTTATTTCCTGTAGCGCATTATTTAACGCAATGGTCTTAGGGGTCCATCCACTGCTACCTGCAGTTGTATACTCTCCATTTTCATTAACGGCATAGCATAACTCTTTAAAGTTTGCAGACTTTAAGCTACCCTTATCTTGTGGAATCTCACTTTTTTTCATAGTACACCTATTTCATTTCCTGAATAAATAAATTCATTTCACAAGATAATAATTCTTTATCTGCTTCATGGATAGTACACTCTAATGTACACATGCTGTATTGTTCGGTGTCGAATCGAGATTTTAAAACAGCCTTAGAAACTATTGTCTCTCCTATACTAGGGCAGCTATGGACTACAACTTTTTTTATTGCACTAATAAAACCAATAAGTTTTGTGCCTTCACCTTCTAGGTCATCTTCTTCAAAATAACTTTTGCCAACGATTGAAGAGCAGGTTTGAGCAGCATTTTCTACCATACCAATTTCACTAAAAATAGTATCGTTAACAAAAATGCAATCTGATTTTATATCAAAAGAGGTTGCTACATGTTCATCATCAATAGATAGCACTTTGTCTACCATTAAAAATGGTGCTCGATGTGGCAGGAATTTAGCGATATCTAATGTTTTGACTTTATCCATTAACTAGCAATAACTGTTTTCATTTGTCCAGAAGCAATCACTTCTTTTTTGGTGTTAAATACTTCAATTTTAACCATAGTAACTCCCATGAATTCATGTAAGATTTCGGCTTCGGTAGTTATAGTCTCATTTAATTTTGGGAGATAAAAAACTTCTACTTTTTTTATTGATCCTATATAGCCTGTGGGAGCGGGTTCGTCTCTAAGAAAATAATCATAACCTGTGTGTAATGCTACAGTTTGTGCCATATTTTCTATAATTCCTGGTTCTAAAAATAGATTGTCTTTTAGAAAAAGGTTGTTTTCTGTGATTTTGAAAGAGGATGCAACACTTGTCTCAGAAAAACCTAACAAAGTATCTACCATTTCGAAAGGCTCTTTTTGAGGTATTAAGTGTTTAATATTTGTAATAGGAAATTTTGTGTTTTTCATTTTAGCAAACGGTTAAAAGTGCCACCGAATATGAAAAACGGGAGCTTTCAGGTACAGAAAGTAAAATTTTATTTCCTTTTTTTAACTTCCCAGTATTCACTAATTCTTCTAGCATAATATAAATAGAACCAGCACCAACATTTCCTACCTTACTTAAATTGATAAACCAATTTTCCCAAGGTATTTCTACACCATTATCTTTCATAGCTTCATATAAGGCGTCTTTAAAATAGTATGAAGAAATGTGTGGTAAATAATACGTGATGTCTTCTGGGTTAATATCATGTTTGTCAAATACTTTAACTAAGGTTTCTACAGCCTTTGTTAGAATATTTTCTGATAGTAATTTAACATCTTGCTTTATCGCGAATAGTGATTTTTGCGCCCATTCTTCTGATGGGTATTCACTCCATGGTTTGAGTTCTCCATTGTCTAGCTTATCTCCTCCCGCATACATGCATGCTTCTATTTCATGAGCATAAGAATATGCATCCATCCATTCAATTTTTAAAGGAAGATGACCATTCGGTTTATCTTCTAAAAGAAAAGCTCCGGCGCCATCAGATAACATCCAACGTAAGAAATCTTTATTAAAAGCTAGGATTGGTGTTTCTTCTAACTTTTTTAAATGCTCTATTTCATTTTTAAAAACATCTGATTTCATCCACGAAGATGCACGCTCAGATCCTGTGCAAACTGCATTAGTATTTTGCCCTGATTTGATTGCAAGGTAACCAAATTTTAAAGCACTCATACCAGAACAACAGGCTCCCGAAGGGGAATTGATTTCTACATTTCCATTTTTTAAAAACCCATGAACCATAGCAGCATGTGATGGTAATATTTGATCAGGACTACCTGTGCCACAAGATAATAATTCAATATTTTCTGCAGTAAAACTTTCATCACATAAAAGCTCTACAGCTTCTTTAGTAAGCTGAGCATTATTATGTGTTATATTTCCGTCATTATCAATCGCATAATATCTGGTTTTTATTTGATTATTTCGTAAAACAATTCTTCGGCCTTTTGATACTTTTCCATCTAGAATGCCCAATCTCTCTTCCATCTGATCATTATCGATCGGGTCGTTAGGTAAAAACTTTGATATTCTGGTAATGTATACGTCTTTCATTAATTATTTTTTGTATCAACAGATGAATAATATTTTTTTTCTCTGCTAATTTTTTTATACATAAAAATATAAGCAGTCAAAAATACAATAAAAACTAGTGGTGCTATAATCCAAATAGCAAATAACAAGTAATAATTAAAAAAAATAAGGAGATTTTCACGTCCAGTCTTACTTGTTTTTCCTTTTTTGTATGCTAAGTTGGCTAATTTTGAAAATATAATATTGCCTCGCTTATCTACAATAACTAGAAACGGTTTGATTTTTACCGCACCTAATTGTACCAATTTTTTTTGTAATCCTGAAAAATTACTAGCAAGTAATGCGTCCTTTATAGAAGGAGTGAATTTTGCTACATTCTTTATGTCTTTATCAGAAACTCCTGGTTTAGGGAAAAAACCTAAAAATCGACTTTTTTTTCCTTTAAACATCCAGTGCTTTATGGTTAATACACTTATGTGATTAATGTGTCTATCTACTAAAGCAATATTCCCTACTAGTTTTGCATTACAAGATGCTAAAAGAATTTTCATTTTCTCCTGTGCTTGAATCCATAAATTTCTACATCCGATTACTGTAATCACAGGTGTGTTATCCAATATTTTTTTAGCACTTTCTGACTTTAAAAAAGAATTGATAGGGATAGAAGGGGTTAGATACCAGATTTGATAGCCAAGTATCACTAAATCGTATTTTTGATTTGTTATTTCTGAAGGAATTGGTTTGATTTTTTCTGGAATCTGAAGAAATGCTTCTGGGAAAACACCAAAAAAAGCTTTTTTATTCCATGGAAAAGGATAAGGTTTTTCCATTTCAATTTTATGATGTGTTACTTTTATTTCTTCAGAGGAAGCCATAGGAGAAACTATGTTTTTAACAATTTCTGACAATTGTCCGGATTGCGAATAATGGATCACTAAAACATGTTTCATTTTATTTGTTGTTTCCATTCCAAAAGTCGAAATAGTTAAACCATTGTAATGGATATTTATCTAACATCCATTTTACACTTTCTGTATATTCTTTTAATAGTTCTTTGGCATCTCTGTGTTTTGCTTTGGCCTTTCTTGCATAAAGGTGGTAATGAGTATTTGTTTCTTTCATTACATATACAAAAAGCACAGGTACTTTTAATCTAGAGGCTAACATAAAAGGCCCAGAAGGAAACTTGGCTTCTTGTCCTAATAAATCTTGTGTTAAATATTTAGAACCTTCTAGATAACGATCTCCTGTAATACATACGATTTCATTTCTAGCCAAAGCGGCGTTAATTTGAAAAATATGAGAAAGATCTTCTTTGATGAAAATAAATTTAATATTAGATTTTGAAGTAACACTATCAAGGTAATTCTTAATTGCAGTATGCTCTATGTCTGTGGTTAGAAGACTAATTGCGGCATTCTCCTCTAGCTCACCAAAAAAATGCTCAGCAATCTCAAAATTACCAAGATGAGCACTAATAAGAATACCTCCTTTTTTTTGCTTTAAGGTTTCGTTTATTAGTTCTACACCATCAAACTCGTACGTAAATTTATTTCTAAGACCCGATGATATGGCAACTTTATCTATAATAGTCTGGCCAAAAACATAATAGCTTTGGAATATCTTTAAAAAACTTTTAAATCTAGGGTATTTAAGTCTCTTGTTTAAATAGTAATATATAGATCTACTACTAGATAAGGCAAAAAAACAAAAATATATAGCAACAAAGTATAAAATAAAATAGGCAGAGCCTAAGCCAACTTTTTTAATAAAGAAAACAAATATTTTATACCCAAGTACTGTACCTCTGGACTTTCCTTTCCATTCAGTAGTCATATATGTTTATAGCGATTTTATTTTATTTTCTATAAGGTCATAAAAATTTTGAAGTGTTACAACATTTATAAAATCTTCGCCTATTAATTTTACACCAAAATTGGATTCTACAGCTACTACAAGATCGACAAAATCTAAGCTATCTAGCTCAAGAGTTTCTTTTAAGTTTGCTTCTGGTGAAATATTTTCCCCTTCTACTTCAAACTCATCAATAAGAAAGTCGTTTATCTTTTCAATAATAACTTCTTTATCCATATTCTATTTATTAAATTTTTTTATTATTAACGCGGAATTTGTTCCCCCAAATCCAAAAGAATTAGACAAAAATACATCAATTTTTTTATCTAGGGTTTTATTAACCAAATTTAGTTTAGCAGCATCTTCATCTGGATGCTCCAAATTTATATTTGGTGCAATAAAAGAATGTTGCATCATGAGCATAGAATAGATCACTTCACTAGCTCCTGCCATCCAGCATTCATGCCCTGTCATAGATTTTGTAGAGCTCACATGAGGTCCGTTTTCTCCAAAAACATTAAAGATAGCTTTTGCTTCATTGGCATCTCCAACAGGAGTTGAGGTTGCATGAGCATTTACATAATCTATAGCCGATGTTTGGATATTTGCTTGTTGGAGTGCTTTTTTCATAGCTCTGGATGGACCATCAACATTAGGAGTAGAGATATGTTCCCCGTTTGAGGAAAATCCATACCCTATTATTTCTCCCAGAATTGTTGCTCCTCTTTTGATTGCAGATTCATAACTCTCTACAATAAGAGTAGCAGATCCGCCACTGGGTACTAATCCATCTCGATTAGTATCAAATGGGCGAGAGGCTTTTTCTGGATGTTCTGTATTTGTAGAGAATACACCTAGGCCATCAAAACTTCCCATGGCAAGTTGGTTTATTTCTTGAGCTCCTCCACAAACAATACAATCTTGTAATCCGGTTTTTATAAATTGATATGCCATTCCGATAGCATGAGACCCACTGGCACAAGCTGCGCTAATCGTAAAGTTGATCCCTCTAAGTTTAAAAATTGTAGAAAGGTTCATAGTTACAGAAGAGTTCATTCCTCTAAAAATAGCTCCCGAACCTACCAATGTGGTGTCTTTTTTTTCTTTGATCTTTTCTACAGATTCAATAACCGACTGTGCAGTACTATCATTTCCATAAAGTATGCCTACTTCGTTTTGATCAAGGAAAGATTGATCTATATTTGCATTTTTTAAAGCTTCGAGTGTAGCTATATAAGCATATGTTCCTTCTTGCCCTAAACTAATACGTTGTCTTCGGGAAAGTAATTTGTTTAATTCTGGTTCTGCTACCATTCCTGTTAAACAAGAGCGATATCCGAACTCTTTTCTTTTTTCGTCAAAAACAATTCCAGATGTTCCGTTGTATAATGACGTTTTTACTTCTTCTAGGTTTTTACCAATACAAGAATATATACCCATTCCTGTGATTACAACTCTTCTCATATATTCTAAATTAATTTACGAGTAAATTCCACCATTTATATTAATCACTTCACCAGTAATGTATGAAGCTTTTTTGGAGGCTAAAAACGATACGATATGTGCTACTTCTTCAGCTTCTCCAAATCTATTGGCTGGAATTAATTTTTTAAGTTCTTTTTCGTCCAACTCATTGGTCATGTCAGTTTTAATAAACCCCGGAGCAACAGCA
Source organism: Aquimarina sp. Aq78 (assembly GCF_900299525.1). Lineage (GTDB taxonomy): Bacteria > Bacteroidota > Bacteroidia > Flavobacteriales > Flavobacteriaceae > Aquimarina. Next base: position 43,886 of record NZ_OMKA01000002.1, read on the forward strand.
TTTACTGTGATATTTCTTTTTGCAATTTCTTGTGCCAGAGCTTTAGTAGCTCCAATTATTGCGCCTTTGGCAGCAGAATAGTTAGTTTGCCCAGCTGTTCCCTTAACTCCAGATACAGAAGCAATATTTATAACTCTACCGTATCTGTTTCGTAGTAATTTTTGAATTAAATGATTTGTTACATTATAAAAACCATCAAGAGAAGTATTAATAACATTTTGCCAATCATTTTGGGTCATCCACATAAATAAGTTGTCCTTCGTGATTCCTGCATTATTTACGATGACTTCAATAATAGCATCTTTATTATTCTCTTGCCAGGTGTCTAACTTTGTTTTTACCTGATCAGCATCAACTACATTAAATTGAATAATTTCTGCAGTTCCACCATTAGCTTCTATTTCTGTAAGAGTTTGCTTTGCAGCAGTTTCGTTACTATTGTAATTAATTAATATATGATAGTCGGTATCTTTAGCGAGTTGTACGCAAATTGCTTTTCCAATTCCTCTTGAGCCACCTGTAATTAAAGCACACTTCATTTATTTTAGATATCGTTTTTTGGGTAAGATGTAATAGTTATTTCAATCGATTAATGATTAAGATTAATAATTTTACTAATTAAATAACTCTAAGTTTTCAAACCACATGTTTTTAAGTATTTCTCCTTTAGTGTTTAGAAAACACCAAGATTTTTTTTGTTTAACTCTTGCTAAGCCATTTACAAAACCTTTTTGCGCATTTTTTTTGAAAATAGAAAAACCACCAGCTGTAATTTCATATTTCTCTTCTATGACCAGTTCTCCTTTTGTATTTATAAATCCCCAAAGTTTTTTAGATTTAACAGGTGCTAATCCATCTGCACTAAATATTTCTGCGTCTCTAAATTTAAAAGGAATTACAGTTTCGCCACTGGTATTAATGTATCCCCATTTACCATCTTTAAGCACAGGCGCTAATCCGTTATTAAAAGCTCTTACTTTGTCGTAGGTGGGTTCAACTATCCATTCTCCATTTTTATTGATAAAACCAATTTTATCATTTTTTTTAGCGTAAGTGTATTCTCCATTTACAGAGAAATCCCAGATTTTTTGAGCTCCTGATATTTCTTTAAACTCTCCGTTAATAATCAATCCATGGCGAAGACCTTGGGTAGCTACAATTGCGTTATGATATACATTACTAACGCCGTCATAGGTTGTTTTTACAAAATAATTGCCAGAAGGATCTATTAATCCCCATTTTTCATCTTCTCTTACTTTAGCATATCCATTTTCAAAATTGAAGGCTTTCGAAAATTTCGGAGCTACTGTAGTCTCTCCTTTTGTATTGATAAAGCCTATTTTATCTCCTTTTCTTAGGATAGCAAAACCGTCTTTAAAATCATAAATTTTATCAGAATCAACATTGGTAAGGGTTTTCTCCCCTTTGGTGTTGATATAAAACCATTCTTTGTTTTTTAAAACAACTGCTATACCAGAATTAAAAGCTTTAACTTTATCGAAACCAGGCTCTATGGCCCATTCTCCTTTTCTATTTATAAACCCCCAAAGTTTACCTTTTCTTGCGGCAGCTAGATCTTCAGAAAAGTTTTTTGCAACGTCAAAGGTTGCAGGTATTTTCCAATCACCTGATTTTGTTAGATAACCAAATTTACCTTCGAATTTTGCTAATGCTAGTTCTTGGGCAGATCCTGCCAGCAAACAAAAAGAAAATACAAAAATTAAAAAATGTTTAGTTTTCATCACGCTTCTATGGTTTCATTATTAATAATAAAATCTTTTACTTGATTCACATAGGGGTACATAACAACATCTTCTGTAAAGATAGGAACTATATTTCGTATGGCATCATACATCTTTTTTGTATTCGTAGAAACCTGATCTTTCACCTCTAAATACTCTATTGCCTGAACAACGGTTATTAGTTCTATAGCAATAACTTCAAAAGCATTTTCTATAACCTTTTTTGTGATCAAGGCAGCATTTGTTCCCATGCTTACAATATCTTGATTGTCATTGTTGTTAGGGATACTATGCACATACATAGGATTTGATAGCATTTGATTTTCTGCAGTAGTAGATGTCGCTGTAAATTGAACTCCTTGCATTCCAAAGTTTAAACCTAGTTTGGCAAGGTTTACAAAAGGAGGAAGTATATCGTTTAATTTAGAGTTTAATAAGTAATTTAATTGACGTTCTGCCAGCATTGACAATTTGGTAACTACAATTTTTAACTTATCCATTTCTAAAGAAACATAATCCCCGTGAAAATTACCTCCATGGTATACGTGTTTTTCCTTAACATCTATAATAGGATTGTCATTGGCAGAATTAACTTCTTCTATTAGAATTTTTTCAATATTGTTTAAGGTGTCTAAGACTGGACCTAGTATTTGAGGAACACAACGCAATGAATAGTATTCTTGAACCTTCTCTTTAAAGACAGTTACTTCAGTTTGATCGGTATATAGATACTCTTCTCTTTTTCTGATTAAAGAACTACTTTCTAAATGCTCTCGCATCTGCTTAGCAATTTGTTGTTGTCCAACATGTTTTTTTGCATGGTTTAATTCTTGTGATAAATGGTCATCATATGCTTGTACAATTTCATTTATTGCACATGAAGCGGTAATCATCCAGTTTAATAACCTTCTTGTGTAAATAGTATTCACTAGTCCCACTCCAGTCATTACAGATGTTCCGTTCATTAAGCCAAGCCCTTCTCGTAAAGCAATCGTAATGGGACTAATATTTTCTTGTTCAAAAACCTCTTTAGTGTTTTTTCGTTCTCCTTCATGAAATACTTCTCCTTCACCAATAAGAGTTAAGGCTAAATGTGCTAATTGAACCAAATCTCCACTAGCACCAACACCACCATGTTCGTAAATAAGAGGAGTAATATCTTTATTAATCAAAGAAGTCATAACATCTATAACAGATTTATGAACACCAGAATACCCTAGACACAGGGTGTTTAAACGCGCTAACATAGCTGCTTTTACATACATAGGAGGAATTGGATTTCCTGTTCCCGAAGCATGACTTCTTATTAAATTGTATTGTAGTTGATTTCTTTCTTTATCGTTTATTTTGTATTGTGCCATTGGCCCAAAACCAGTATTTACACCATAAATGATTTTGTTTTCAGAAAATTCTTTTAAAAAATTAAAACTTTCTTCTACAGTTGCTAGAACACTTTCGTCTATTGCAATCGATTCTTCTTTAAATATAATGTCAAAAAAGTCCTGTATTTCTATTTTCCCTTTTAGTGTTAGCATCTATATTTTGCTCAAAATTTTAATGAATAATATTTTAATAACCAAAAATAAAACAGTTATTTTGGTTTGCAAATTTATAATAATTAAGGAATTAATAAGTACAATAGTGCTATGAATGATGAAAATATTGATGTTTTAGTAGTGGGAGCGGGACCTTCGGGATGTGTTGCAGCCTCTTATTTACATAATAATGGTTATAATGTGAAAGTAGTTGAAAAGAGCCTTTTTCCAAGATTTGTGATCGGAGAAAGTCTTTTGCCAAGATGTATGGATCATTTTGAAGAAGTAGGATTGTTGGATTGTTTAAAAGCATGTGATTTCGAAGTAAAATCAGGAGCACGATTTATTAAAGGAGAGAAGGTTTGTAATTTTGATTTTAGTAAGAAACATACAGAAGGTTGGGATTGGACATGGCAGGTACCTCGTGCAGATTTTGATTCAGCCCTTACAAAAGAACTTATTAATAGAGGAGTAGATATCAGTTTTGAAGAAGAAGTTGTTGCCGTAGATTTTGAGGGAGAAATTTCAAAAACCACTGTAAAAGATAAAGAAGGGAAACACCGTGTTATTACTGCAAAATATGTCATAGATTCTAGCGGTTATGGAAGAGTATTACCCAGGCTTTTAGATTTAGAACAACCTTCAGAATTGCCAAAACACTCTTCGATTTTCACTCATGTTAAGGATGTTAATAGGCCAGAAGGGAATGAAGGAACACTGATCACATTTGATGTAATAGATACTGAAACCTGGTTATGGGTAATCCCTTTTTCTAACGGAGTTACTAGTATAGGGTATGTAGGGCCAACTGAATTTCTGGATTCATTTGAAGGTAATGCTACAGAAAAATTAACGCAAATGTTACAACGTTCGGACTATTTTTATAAGCGTTTTGAAAATGTTGATTTTATGTTTGATCCTATATCAATTAAAAATTATTCAAAATCTGTAAAACAATTGTACGGCAAAGGATATGTGTTAACAGGAAATAGCGCAGAGTTTTTAGATCCTGTGTTTTCTTCTGGAGTTACATTTGCTACCGAATCAGCACTGTTAGCGGCAAAACTTGTCGCTAAAGAGTTGCAAGATGAAGCTGTAGATTGGGAACAAGAATATACTGGGTATATTAAAGGAGGCGTTAATGTTTTTGCATCCTATGTAAAAGAATGGTATACGGGAAATCTTCAAAAGTTATTTTTCCATCGGCCAGAAAACCCACAAATCAAGAGGCAAATATGTGCAGTTTTAGCTGGTTACGTATGGGATGAAACAAATCCTTTTGTTACCAAACATAACAGATTGATTAAAACGGTTGCACACATGATAGATATAGAAAACGAAGTTTAATGAGATAATCTTTAGACTCTATAGATCTTTACCTATGCAATCGATCTAGGATTTCCATTACTTCTATTTTTTTTCGTACCGAAACGGGGATGTTTTCTCCGTTTTTTAGCATAAGATATCCTCCATCGGTTTTGATAAAGGCACTAATGCATTGTAGATTAACCAAGTGACTTTGATGTACTCGCAGAAATTGATAATTCTTAAGCATGTCAGAAAAATATTTCAATGTTTTAGTTACAAAAATTTTCTGTCCGTCCTGAAGATAGAAAATGGTGTTATTGCTATCAGATTCACAACGTATGATATCGTCCAGGTTTACGATGATAATTTTATCAAGAGTATGAAGTGAGATTTTATCAGGTTTTTGCTCTGGTGCAGATAACGTATCTTTTAGAATGTTAAGACGTTCTTTGTTAGGTTGAATCTGTTCTTTGGCACGGGCAATAGCTTGAGCTAACTCTTCATTTGAGTATGGTTTTAATACATAATCAATAGCTGCAAATTTAAAAGCTCTGATGGCAAACTCATCACTGGCGGTAACAAAGATGATCTTTGATTTTAGCTCGGGAAATATTTCTAGTATATCAAATCCAGTACCATCGCCTAACATAATATCTAAAAAAAGAATATCGGGTTGCGTGTTGCGTAATGATTTTGCTGCCTCAACTACGCTTTGGGCAGTATCAACTACTTTTATTTCTGGATGATTCACTTTTAGATCACTTTTTAAAAGTTGAAGTGCATCAGGCATGTCTTCTACGATAATCGCTGTAAGCATAATTGTTTTAATAGTCGGTTTCTAATGGTATTTTAAATGTAATCTCGGTTCCTGCTACAGAATTACCGTTTAAGAGAATTTCTTTTATATGTAAAGAATCCTTTCCCGAAATTGATTCAAGCCGCTCTCGGGTTACTGTAAGTGCCATAGATTGATGATCTGTCTTAGTTTTGTTTTTTTGTGATTGAAAAATACCTTGTCCATTATCTAATATAGTGCAATGTAAAAAATCTTCAGTAGTATGAAATAATACTTTTAATTCACCATCACGACTACCTTTTAAGATACCATGTCTAACAGCGTTTTCTACAAAGGGTTGAATTAGCATTGGTGGAATAAGGATTTCTTCGGGATCAAAATCAGAATCTATAGAAATATCATAGATAAACGGTTTGCTAGCCATTAATTGTTCTATCTCTATATAATGTTTTAAAGTCTGTATTTCCTGATCCAGAGTTATATGATCTTTTCTAGAGTTATATAATGTTTCTCTTAATAAAGTAGCAAATGTATTTATCGTAGTATTCATACGATTAGGATTATTAGTTCCCATTGCTTTTATACCATTAAGCGCATTAAATATAAAATGAGGATTCATTTGTAAACGCAATGCTTTTTGTTCTAATGATAGTAAATGATTCTGCATTTGTAAGCGATTACGTTCTTCCTTATTTTTTCGTTTTACTCTTCTAATGTAAGATAAAGCATATCCCCCTAAAATTAGTACAATTATTGCTAAGACAGCTAATTGAAACCAGGCTTTTTCATAAATAGGACTATCAATAAAAAACTGAAACATAATAGGGTCACTTTCTTCCCATCTGTAGTTTCTGGATTGCGCAGAGAAGTAATGAGGTCCATAAGCTAGTCCTGCAAGATTTTGTTTGTTGTCTGATGACCAGGGACTCCATTCAGAATTGTTTAACCTCCAGCGATACTCTACATCATTAGGGTGATCAAGATCAATAGTTTTGTAGCTAAACGATAATTCTGTTTGATTTGGTGTTAGTTTTAAAACATTGTTGCTGTTTGCCCATGCGCCTAATTGAATAGAATCTACACTACGATAGGCAACTTCTACATCTTCAAAATATAGACTGGGTTTAATTGTAGCTTTGGTAGTTCCTGTAGGTTGATATTTGGTTAGCCCATATATCGCACCAAACCAGAGATTTCCCTCATTGTCTTTGGTGACAGCATTAAGACAGGTTTCAATTCCTAAAAAACCATCATTTCTTCCAAAATGAAAAATATCTACAATATCATTTGATTGGTTTAATTCAATTCTATCAACTCCTCGTTCACTTCCTGCCCATAGATTGTTTTTGTCATCAAATATCATTTGATAAATATTGTCTGAATAGGGTTTTTTTCTGCCTTTTAGTTTTTTGAAGGCGATATTTCCATCAAGATTAGACCACCAGATTCCTCTTCCTGCTGTTCCAAGGTATAGTATGTTTTTGTGAAAAAGTAATGTGCTAATTGCTGTCTTTTGTTTTAGAACATTGCCTAAGTGTGTAACTTTATTCCTCTCGATATATCCTAGATGCCCATTTTGAGTAGCATACCAGATTTTGCCGAGAGAATCTTTTTTCATGTCTCTAATTTGCACATCTTGAATACCACTCTTTCTGGTGAATTTCTTTAGAGATGTTATACGTTTCTTTTTTGGATCGTATATAAATTTTGAAATACCTGCCGAATAAGATGCGACCCAAATAGTATTATCTACAACTTGTACAGTTCTTATCCAATCTGATAGCAAACCTTTATCGGTATCAATGATGTGATTTTCGCTAACCGTTATTGCAATAGTGTCGGTTGTAATAATTGGATCCGAATTTAACTCTTTACCATAGGTAGTATCTACAGCGATACTATCAATTTGTTTAATCTCTTTAAAAAGAATTCCTTTACCTTCGGTACCTGCCCAAATATTTCCAGAATTATCACTGGTTATGGTTTTAATCTTAACTTCAGATAAGCGTTCTTCCTGTGGGATATGATGAATCCCCAGAGAATCGATCTGTACCAGCCCAACTTCAGAATTAGATGCCCAGATACTGTTTTTTGTGTTATGAACAGCATATACGCGATTACCTTTTAATCCTGTATTTTGGTCATAGTGTGTGAAATTATTCTGAAAATACTTATAAAATCCTCCTCCCGATGTGGCGATCCAAATATTGGATTGACGATCTAAGATGCTTTTTCTGGTATGAGAGACAGATAGCCCATTTTTTCGATTGATTTTCTTTTTTTCGGTATACTTTTCGAAATCGAGGATTGTGATACCATCATTATCAGTAGCAAACCATAATTCGTTATTGTTGTGTACAGAAATATCTGTTACTCTTACGGGTCTTTGAATCCAACGATTACCATAGGTTTTTGCATTAGTATTTAAAACCAGAATCCCTTGGTTGAAAGCAGCAGCAAATACCTTATTGTTATGAAAGATGGCAGCAGTAAAATCATATGCACTATGTCTTTCTATAATGCTTGTTTCCTGTTTTATATTATTTAATTTCCAGAGCCCTTTATTGGTGGCTACCCAGTATAATTTACCGTCAAAGACAATGTCATTAATTATACTAGTGTTAATCTTGGAATTAAGATTAATCTTAATTAAACCTAGATTTTTACGATATTGATAAATACCAATATTAGTGGCCAGATATGTTTTGTTGGCTATTTGACATATTTTATTAATCCGAGGACCTTCTAGGTTAGTGAATTTATTCTTAACCTTAATACTTAATCCATTTTTAGTACCAATAAAAAGGCTGTCATTTACAAAAGCAAGTGAATGAATGTAATTAGACTGTAATCCATCATTTTCGTTCCAGACCTTAAACTCTTCCCCATTAAACCTGGAGAGCCCACCTCCTTGAGTACCTAGCCATAAGTAGCCTATTTTATCTTGTGCGATATCATAAACCTGTGATTGAGGTAGTCCATCTTCTAATGTATATGCTCTAAGTTGATTGTTTTGTGCTGATAATGAACCGATAATACTCAATATCAGGAATGAAACAAGATAGATGGTTTTATAATTTAAGTTCACAAGAGGTTTGTCTGGTTGGTAACAAATATAATCAAACTGAATTTCGGTCCGGGTCATAATCAAAAAAAACCGACACCACCTGTTAGGGTGGGTCGGTATAATAAACAAAAGTTTCCCCCTTTTTGTTTATTAGATTGAGATTACTGTTAGGATTAATTAGTACCCAGTGATAGCAGTTGTCTTTGAATCCTCAAAAACGCCATCGTTCCAGGTAAAGCTTTGTTTTAGGTTTACATATTTAGTATTAGTTGTTGCTCCTTGATAAAATGTTTGTGTTTGTAATATATTACCTTCTATACCGTATTCCTGATTTGGAAATATGTACTGAAAATCGGAGTCAGAATTTTCACAATACACATTATTAAGTTCAGGCAACGCTACAATAGTGTTATCTTCTTTAAGCATGTAATAATACGACTCTACATGAGCACAGCATGCTAAGTATTCAACTTCCATCTTAATCACCTTAGAGACCCCTTCTAGTCCAGGGTTCTCTAAGGCGGTTATAAAGATATCCTCAAAAAGCTCTGTGTCTTCAATAGTAAGAGTCGATATTTTATCTGAATTTTTCTCTCCCGAACGAACCAGGTTTATAACATATGAGGGGTGTTTTTCTCCTCGGTCCATAATTTCGGTAGTAACCAAAAACTCTTGTGTATCGGCAAAAACTTTTTGTGCATGGATACCTTGAAAACTTTGAAACAGAATAATGATTATGGCAACATTTTTCATAACAGCTTATTTTGAGGTTGGCTATTTGATATAAAAGTAGTTCCTTATCTTATTCTTTAGGATGTACTTTTAGTATTCGTAATGATTCAACTAGAATTCGTTTTTGGCAAAATAAAATATCTTTTTCCTGTTTTATATTCTAGTGCTTTAGAAGATAGGAGGTGAGGACTTATTGATAACCTGTATAGTAAATCATGTAATGAATTTTTTTTTAGGTTATATAGTTTTTTACTGCTTTTGATTTATGCTATTTATCATGAAATAAATCATAAGTGCTTGAAAATATGTGATATGGTAAGGTTGAAGTTGATTTTGAAATTATGCCCTTAGGATACTATTTTTTGTATCTTCACAAGAATTACCCTTACGAAGTTTAGATTTTAAACATCTTTTTAAAAGTAGATCATCTCTTATGATTTTACAAAGGTGTGCATGTTTATCTATTAGTATTTATAGAAAATAAAAATCGATATACCAGATATTCAGTTTTTACTAAATATGTTTAGAGAATTTTGCGTTTAGTTATAGACTATTTGATATTTACCTTCTGTTTTAAAATAGAAGTTGACCCAATACAAAAATCTATAAAATATAAACAAATGAAAACAATACGTTACCGTTCGAACGGACAGGATGTTCATTTTTTGGAAGAAATTTTAACCACACTGGGATATCAAGTATATGTGTCTAATTTTTTTGGAAAGGATACGGATGCAGCCGTCAGAGATTTTCAGACTAGACATAATCTTGTAATAGATGGTATAGTAGGACTTAAAACCTGGTCCAAACTTATCGAAGTCAAAAATGACTTTATTGCATTTAACGATAAGCTCCTGTCCGAACAAGATGTGAAGGATTTTGCAGATCAGTTTGAATTAGAATTAGCAATGGTAAAGGCGGTTAATGAAGTAGAAAGTAATGGAAAAGGGTTTTTGGTGTCTGGTAGACCAAGAATTTTGTTTGAAGGCCATATTTTTTGGAAAGAATTGGATAAACGAGGAGTGAATCCATCTCAGTATGTTTCAGAATATACCAAAAACGTGCTATATGAAAAATGGACCAAAGCATACTATAAAGGAGGAGCTGGGGAGTATGATCGTTTAGAAAAAGCTGCGGGAATGTCTGATGAACCAGCTTTTCATGAAGCAGCATATAGCTCGGCATCATGGGGAGCTTTCCAAATCATGGGGTTTCATTATGCGAACTTAGGTTTTTCTTCTGTAGATCATTTTGTTTCAGAAATGTATGATCATGAAAGAGAACATCTTAAAGCTTTTGGTAAATTTATAGAAGCTACATCTTTTAAAGGTGAAAAACTACTGGATTGGATAAAAGAAAAGAACTGGGCAAGATTTGCCGAAGGATATAATGGATCGGGTTATAAGAAAAATAAGTATGATACTAGACTAAAAAATGCTTACATAAAATACAGCAATAGTTAGTTGTGATTGTATATTAGAATTAAATTTATTTTAGTTTAGGTTTTGGTTCTTCAACTATATCTCAGTTTTTCTATTTTTGCCCTATGATTGATAATTTCGAGAATGAATTTTTTGGGATCGGTATTCAAAATGGTAAAACACCAGAGAATCTAGGTGTATTATGGCGTTCTGCACAAAACATGGGTGCTAGTTTTATTTTTACGATAGGCAATCGATATGCAAAACAAGCAAGTGATACTCATAATGCGGTAAAAGCCATGCCGTATTTTCATTATGATACTTTTGAAGATTTTTATCGACACTTACCTAAAGGAGCAATGTTGATAGGAATAGAATTAACAGATAATGCACAATCTCTCGAAACTTTTAACCATCCGAAACGTTGTGTATATTTACTAGGAGCCGAAGACCACGGGTTGTCCAAAAAAGCTATTGAGAAATCACAGTTTTTAGTCAAATTTAAATCAGAACTAAGTATTAATGTTGCTGTAGCGGGAAGTATTATTATGTATGATCGTGGAGTCGATAAACCTAGGTTTATAAGAACGTAGGTCCTGTAATTTTTAAAATGAAGGTATCATATATAATTTTTGTCACTACATTTATAATCACTATCCTTATTGTTTATGTTTAAAATAGTAGAAGATTTTATTGCTGGTTTTAGCTCCTGGGTATGGGATTGGCCTTTATTGGTATTGCTTATTGGTGGAGGAGTATTTTTTCTTATTTATTCTAGGTTTACGCCTTTTTTTTATTTTAAACACGCGATCAATGTGTTGCGAGGTAAATATGATAATGAGCATGCGCCAGGAGAACTTAGTCATTTTCAGGCCTTGTCTTCTGCTATTGCCGCAACAGTGGGTATGGGTAATATTAGTGGTGTAGCTGTGGCAATTGTTGCTGGTGGCCCAGGAGCTGTTTTCTGGATGTGGATCAGTGCTTTAATCGGTATGGCAACCAAATTTTATACCTGTTCATTAGCGGTAATGTACCGATCAGAGGATGAGGGAGGATCTTTACTTAGTGGTCCTATGTATGTCATCACCAAAGGTTTGGGTACTCAATGGAAGCCTCTAGCTGTACTTTTTGCCTTGGCAGGATTGGTAGGCACACTCCCTGCGTTTACGGCAAACCAACTCACTCAAACATTAGTAGATGTTTTAGATTGGAATGATGATTATAAATGGTATATCGGGATTGTATTAGCAGGATTCGCTTCGCTAGTCATTATGGGAGGAATAAAAAGAATTGGTGTTGTGGCTAGTAGACTGGTTCCTTTTATGGTGGTGTTATATTTTATCACAGTGATTACTATTCTGGTATTACAAATAGAAAAAATACCAGATATGTTTATGTTAATTTTCTCGGATGCATTTTCTGGAAAAGCAGCGGCAGGAGGAGCTTTAGGATATTTGATTAAAACAGGAGTAAAAAGAGCCGCCTTTTCTAACGAAGCAGGTATAGGAACTGCGCCAATGATGCATGGTACAGCAAAAACTAATGAGCCTATTAGAGAAGGGCTAGTGGCAATGATTGGTCCTGCAATAGATACATTACTGGTATGCACATTAACCGCTTTGGCAATACTTTCTACTGGGGTGTGGCAAAACTCTAATGATAATGGGATATCTCTTACTTTAGAAGCTTTTAATTCTGTTCTACCATATGGATTAGGAGATATTGTAGTGGTTGTTATGGTTTTGGTATTTGGGCTTTCGACACTGTTTTCATATTCGCATTATGGTACTACATGTTTAGGATTTTTAACAAAGCCGAAGTATGGTAAATATTATAACTATTTATATATAGTATCGATTATAATTGCTGCAGTAGTAAAAATAGAATTTGCAATTAATCTTATTGACAGTGCTTTTGCTATAATGGCAATACCTACAGTAGTTTCTGGGTTATTACTAGCTCCTAGAGTAAATGCCAGAGCTAAAATGTATTTTGAAAAATATAAAGTCTAATACCATTTTTTATGTGTTTTATTAGATCAGATTTTTGCTTTACTTTATTTCTACAATGATAAATTCACTTCTTCTGTTTTCCTGATGCTCTTCCTCTGTGCAATCTATCCCATCAGCACATTTATTGATTAATCTTCTTTCTCCGTATGCTTTGCCAGGTATGCGTTGCCAATCAATATTGCCTTTTCGCACGATATATCTTATTGTAGCCCTCATTCTTTTTACACTTAACTTTTTGTTATACCAATGACTGGATCTACTATCGGTATGTGAGCGAACTTCAATCTTTAATTCTGGATATTTGTTCATCGCCGAAATTATTTTTTGGAGTTCTACTTCGGCATTTGGACTAATCTCATAATCATCCAGACCAAAATAAATAGGTTCTACTTGTAAAATTTTCCCCAGATCATCACCAATAGTAACCTCTACTCTAGTGGATAATAATTTTTGAGCTGCCACTCCTTCTAATGCAAAAGGGATATCATGAATGAATTCGAAAACATCTGTAGTCTCTAGTGTAACCTCTTTTGGGATATACTCATTTAACGCTGCTCGTATCACATATGATTCACTACAAGGAACTTTGATTTTGTATTTCCCTTTTAAATCAGAAACAGCCTGATCTACCATGTTTTCATTTTTATCCAATACTATAATATCTGCCCTTATAAGTGGCTCACCGGTTGCATTATCTGTAACTGTTCCTTCTACATATTGCATACAAGAAGTGATCAACTCTTCGACTTGCTTAAAACTGTAGATATCATCATTACCTTTACCTCCTTTTCTGTTACTGGCAAAATATCCTATTTTGGTATCTTCATTTAATACGAAGGTAAAGTCGTCTTTAGAACTATTTACAGGTTTACCAATATTAAAAGCATTAGAAAAACCAGATTCGTTAGGTACAGAAACAAAAATATCTAACCCTCCCAAGCCTACATGACCATCACTAGAAAAGTATAGTCTTCCACTGTCACTGATATAAGGAAAAGTTTCTCTGCCTTCTGTATTTATGTTACCTCCTAAGTTTTTTGGTTCGCCATATTTTCCACCTCCTAATACATCTACCACAAACAGGTCAGATTGTCCCAAAGTACCAGGCATGTCACTAGCGAAATAGAGTTTAGCCCCATCAGCGCTTAAGGAAGGATGAGACACAGAATATTCGTCACTAGAAAAAGGTAATTCTATGATATCGGTCCATATTCCGTCTTTGAGGGTAGCCATGTATAATTTTAGTAATACAACCCCCTTTTTACTTGTTCCTAATTTGTTGTTGGTATAGTTGTTTCTAGAAAAATATACTGTTTCTCCATCTTTACTAAAACTGGTAGATGACTCATGAAATTTTGTATTTATTTTTCCTTTTAACTTAACAGGGTCTTCCAGAGTAATCTGATCTTCTTTGATGTTTGAAGAAAAGATATCTAAAAAAGGCATTTTGTTCCATTTATGAAGTTTTGAATCATTAATATTTTTACTTCTTGACGAGGCAAATACGATTTGATTTTTGTTGTTGAAACTAGGAGCGTATTCAGAATTTTTTGAATTAATACTAAGGGGAAATATGTCATATTTCCCTGATTGCATTTCGATGAAATCTAGATAATTTCTCTTTTCTATGAAAGATTTAGCACGTTTGTCATTTCCTGTAATAGCATAGAATTGGTCCATGATATTATCGGCTTCCTTGTAGCGTTCAACACTTTTTAAGCTTTGTGCATATCTAAATAAATATTCGGGATTTAAATCTTCTGGATAGTTCTGAATTAATTTTTCATACCATTTTACAGAATCTTCAAGATCCCCTGTAAAATAAAATGAATCCCCTAGTTTAGAATATAGATTTTGAGAAGAATATCCACGTTGAGCCACATCCATGTATATTGCTCTGGCATCTATATAAGCAAATGCTGTAAAACTTTGATCTGCCTTGGTTATTTGTTTATCCTGATCTTGAGAAAAAAGCTGTGACGATGATAAGAGAATAAGTGCCCAGAAAGAAATGAAATTTCTTTTTATAAAGATTGAAGCAAAAAATAACGTGTGATTTTTCAAACGATCCCAGAATTTAATGTTAAAAACTTGTTTCCACGGGGTATTTGAAAACATACTGGAACTAAATTTAAGAAAAATTCAATTAAAAAGTCAATTCAATACCTTTATTTTAATAACTACTTTTTGTAGGAAAATGTTAATAAGACAGGGATGTATGTAATAATTCTATGATCTGTTGTTTTCTTGTTTAATATTCGTCTACCTTTGCACTAAAATCAATTATATGGCTCATAAAGCTGGCTTTGTAAATATTATAGGTAACCCTAATGTAGGTAAATCCACATTGATGAATGCTTTTATTGGCGAAAAGTTATCTATTATTACTTCTAAAGCGCAAACAACAAGACATCGTATTTTAGGAATTGTAAATGGGGATGATTTTCAGGTGATTTTATCAGATACTCCTGGGATTATAAAACCTGCTTATGAGCTTCAGGAATCAATGATGGATTTTGTTAAATCTGCTTTTGAAGATGCAGATGTATTGATATATATGGTAGAGATTGGTGAAAAGGATCTAAAAGATGAAGCTTTTTTTAATAAAATAACAAATGCAAAAATTCCTATTCTTCTACTCATAAACAAAATAGACCAGTCTAATCAGGAAAAATTAGAAGAACAGGTTCAATTCTGGAGTCAAAAGGTACCCAATGCAGAAATATATCCAGTATCTGCTTTAGAGAATTTTAACGTAAAAGAAGTTTTTGGTAGAATAGTAGAATTATTACCAGATTCTCCACCTTTTTATCCAAAAGATCAGTTAACAGATAAACCAGAACGCTTTTTTGTAAATGAAGCCATTCGAGAAAAAATATTAGTACACTATAAAAAAGAGATTCCTTATTCTGTAGAGGTAGAGACAGAGGAATTTGTAGAGGATGATGATATTATTAGAATTCGTTCGGTAATTATGGTGGAGCGAGATTCTCAAAAAGGAATAATTATAGGTCATAAAGGATCTGCTTTGAAAAGAGTAGGTACTGAGGCGCGTAAAGAACTGGAAAAGTTTTTTGGAAAAAAGATACATATAGAACTTTATGTGAAAATCAATAAAAATTGGCGTAGCAATGAACGTCAGTTAAGACGATTTGGATATAATAATTGATTTTACCTTTAAGCATAGTCTAACAAATTTCATAATAGATATTCATACAATTTATTTATGTTTTTTGATTAAATTTTTAATAATTCTATATTTTTAATAATAATATTTATTGTTTGTCGTTTTTGTTAAGTTTCATTAGTGATTGAAATTAATATATTCAATACTCTTGTGACCAAAAAACTTAACCAAAAACGCCCTTAACAATGAACACAACTACACTTTCCTTATACATCATCAAACAAAATGAAAACATAATGTATTAAGCTGATTAACAGTTTTTACAGATGTTTTTTTCACTTTTATTTTAGTTATAAACCTAACCTGTTCTTATGGGGTTCATTGCTAGGGTTTTATAAGAATAATAATCAAACTCAAAAATTATTACAATGTTTAGTATTAACAAAAAAAATGTGGCTAAAGCTACAAAACCATTTAATCTGTTAAATCTTGCGTCACTTTCTGTTTTCTTAGTTTTGACCGGTTTTACCCGATTAAATAATGAAAAAATAGTTGCAGTCCAAGAATGTAAAAACCCATTAAAAGAAGCTTTAGGTTATAATGTATTTGTAAGAGGAGAAGCTCATCTTGGAGGAGGGGATACAGAAGGCCCTGTTGCTGTCGGAGGAGATTTGACAATGAACGGAATCATTACTCTTGCATCTCATGTAGCTGGAGAGAATTATTTTAATGGAGATAGTCAGGCTTCTTCATTGGTTATTAATGGAAAAATTATATATGATTCTGGCCAGGGAATTCATCTTAATCAGGGGTTTACGAAAGTAGGTGATCTTAGCAATTCTAATGTTTTTGATAAAGATTTTAATAATGTTTCTGTGAACACTAGATTAACTTCGGGGAGGTATGATAGACTGCCTAGAGTTCAAGTACAGAGGAAACAACCAGAGAATAGTGTAGGACATAAGGATTTAATTGATTTTGAAACAGCTTTTGCTGGATTCAAATCCACATCTCTTCACCTAAGTACACTTGATGCTAATTTAACCATTGACCAGTATAACAAAATTGTACTAGTTCAAAATAAAATAAATGTTTTAAACCTTAAAGGGAGTGAGCTTATTAATTTACCTTACTTAACATTTGAGAATGAACCAAATGTTGATACACCAGTTATTATTAATGTAGATGTATCAGGAGATTTTGAGTGGAATGTGTTTAATATTAATAATATAGGAGATCATCATGGGAAGTTTATTCTTTGGAATTTCTTTAACTCTTCAAAAATAACTCTTAAAGGAGGAGGTACACTTGTTGGGACCTTATTCGCTCCAGAATCAAATGTAGTTAAAAACTCTTCAGGGAATATTAATGGACAAGTTATAGCAGCAAACTATTATCATAACGAAGGTGAATTACATCATCATGTTTTTGAGTCTTGTATAGATAATCCTGATACAGATTGTAAATTAAGGGTTGATGTAGGTGGTGATATCGAAATTTGCGATAATGAAAATATAACACTTAAAGCTTTAGTTTCTGGTAAATCTACATGTGATATTGCCTATTTATGGTCTACTGGAGAAACTACTTCTTCAATTGTTGTTAATAAAGAAGGGGTATATACTGTAATTGTAAAAGATTGCGAAAATTGTAAAGATTCAGATGCAGTTGAAGTGAGAGTAAGAAAATCGTTATTTGTTACTGTTGGAGAAGATCAAGAGATTTGCCCAGGGCAGGAAATTAATCTTGTTGCAGAAGTAAAAGGAGATTGTGCTACTTCAGGTTTGACGTATTTATGGTCAACCGGAGAAACTACAAAAAACATTATTGTTTCTCCAGAAAAAAATACGAACTATAAAGTAATAGTAAGTGGTTGTGATACATGTAAAGAAATAACAGACAAAGTACTTGTTTCTGTTTCTTCTGGTATTACAATTGATCTTGGAGAAGATCAAAAGGTATGTTTAGGAGAATCGGTAACTCTTACCTCTCCAATTGAGGCAGATACTTATCTGTGGTCAACAGGAGAAACATCCAGATCTATTACGGTATATCCAGCTAGTTATACATTGGAGGTTACTATCGGCGAATGTGTTGGTAAGGATGATGTGAAACTTACTGCTTATTCGTGTGAAGGAGGTTTTATTCCAAAAAGTAAAACGATAAATGTGTACCCAACATTTTTAAAGTCAACGGATAATTTATTTTTGAATATAAAATCTGAAGATACACAAGAGATCAAGATTTCATTATATAATGTTTCAGGATATGTGGTGGAATCAGAGATTGTTAGAAAAATATTTAAAGGAGATAATGCAATTGATATAGACCTTGATCAGTTTTCAAAACTATCTTCAGGGATTTATATGCTTAAGATAGTAGGAAACTATGGAATTAAGGCAGTGAAAAGAATAGTTATAGAATAGTTTTTTAATACATATTTGTTTAAAGCCTGTTGATATGCCTTTCAACAGGCTTTAAAATTTAGTGATAACTTAAATCTATTATTAATGGTATTTATGTAGCTCATTTATTAATGTCTATAATTTATCCTTAGCATAACGTTAAGGATATATGTGTTGTTAACATTTGAATTTTTAATCACACAAAACGAGATCAATAATGAAAATTTTTAACAAGACTATTCTTATTTCCGCAGTTGTATTAGGACTCTTTAGTGCATGTGATCCTGATGATTATCACGGTGGGGGAAATACTAATGAACTAACGTTCAGGAAAATTGGTGGATTTACCAATGGAACAGGAGATGAGGGATTTGCAGAGATTTCTGCTTTTGACCCACAAACAGATAAACTTTTTGTTGTAAATCCAAAAGAATCAGAACTTTCGGTTTGGGATATTTCTGATCCCGGCGTACCTGTACAAGGAGTAGATATATCTTTGGTTGGTAATCCAAATAGTGTAGCTGTGAACAACGGAATGGTGGCTGTGGCTTTAGAAAATTCTTCAAACAAACAAGCCAACGGAACGATTGCAATTTACAATTCAGATTCACAAGAATTACTACATACCTATCCAGCAGGTGCGTTACCAGATATGGTATCTTTTAGTCCTAATGGGAAATATATTGTAGTAGCAAATGAAGGAGAACCTAATGATTTGTATACAGATGACCCAGAAGGATCAATAACTATTATAGAGGTTGCTACCGGGCAGGTTTCGAATCTAAGTTTTACGGCTTTTGATGGCCAAACTATTGGTAATGATTTTCGGGTTTTTGGACCAGGAGCATCTCTGGCGCAAGATGTAGAACCAGAGTATGTTGCTATTTCTCATGATTCGAAAACAGCATATGTTACATTACAGGAAAATAACGGACTGGCAATCGTTAATCTGGAAACTAAAACGATTACTGATATTATCGGACTGGGAGTAAAAAATTATAGATTGACAAACAATCAAATAGATGCTAGTGATAAAGATGATATTATAGGAAATTTTCAAAATTGGCCGGTTTTTGGGTTTTATCACCCAGATGCAATAACGTATACTAAGATCAGAGGAGGGAGATACTTAATAACAGCAAATGAAGGAGATTCTAGAGATTACGATGGGTTTTCTGAAGAAAAGAGAGTAAAAGATCTTACACTTGATCCTGTTGCTTTTTCTGATGCAGCTACCTTACAATTAGATGAGAATTTGGGAAGACTAAAAATCACTACTGCAAATGGAGATGTTGATGGTGATGGAGATTATGACATGATTTATACTTATGGCGGAAGATCATTTACGATATGGTCTACATCTGGAGCAGTTATTTATGACAGTGGAGATCAAATAGGAAAAACGATTTTTGATTTGGACCCGAGTGCTTTTAATACTAACGAAGGAAGTGCAGCCGATAAAAGATCTGATGATAAAGGAGCAGAGCCAGAAGCTGTAGAAACCCTTAAAGTAGGTAGCAAAACACTGCTTTTTGTTGGGTTAGAGAGAACAGGCGGAGTTTTGGTGTATGATATATCCAATCCCACTAATCCAAAATTTTTAGAATGGTTAAAGAATGAAACAGATATTTCTCCAGAAGGATTGATTGTAGTCGAAGCAGAAGATAGTCCAACAGAAAATGATTTGATAATAGTAACTAATGAAGTGTCTAATACGGTCGCTATTTATGAAATAAATAAAAAAGATTAAATTAATATCGATAGAAGAATCCCTGTCATAATGCTGATGAGAGGCTAAAAAGCCTTGTTTTTTCACTAATAACAATAAAAACTTTGTTGTTTTACAGTAACCAACTTGACTACAATACGTGGTATATTTGACTAAGTAATTATTTCACTGACTGACTATCAATTATGAAAAGTTCCATCGGCCTGAAACATTGGCCTTTGGGCTTTTTATTTTTACTTTCTTTCCTATTGTTAATCAAATCAAAACATTTGTAGTATTGCTAAAATAAAAAGTCTAATTTTGTGCAAAATTTAGAATAGATATCAATGAGTGGTATAGTGGCAATTGTAGGAAGACCTAATGTTGGAAAGTCAACGTTCTTTAATCGATTAATTCAAAGAAGAGAGGCTATTGTAGATGCTGTTAGCGGGGTAACCCGTGATCGACATTATGGAAAGAGTGATTGGAATGGAGTAGAGTTTTCATTGATTGATACAGGTGGTTATGTTGTGGGTAGTGATGATGTTTTTGAAGCCGAAATCGATAAACAGGTAGAATTGGCTATCGATGAAGCAGACGCTATTATCTTTATGGTTGATGTAGAATCAGGAATAACAGGAATGGATCAGGATGTTGCTAATCTGCTTCGTAAAGTAGATAAGCCTGTTTTTTTGGTTGTAAATAAGGTGGATAATGGACAGAGAGCTACAAATGCGGTAGAATTTTATAATTTAGGCCTTGGCGAATATTATACTATTGCCAGTATTAACGGAAGTGGTACAGGAGAACTTCTGGATGAGTTGGTAAAAGTACTGCCCGAAAAAGAAGAAGACGAATCTAGTGAATTACCACGATTTGCTGTAGTAGGAAGGCCTAATGCAGGGAAATCTTCTTTTATTAATGCTTTGATAGGTGAAGATAGATATATCGTTACCGATATTGCAGGAACTACCCGGGATGCAATTGATACTAAATATAATCGTTTTGGGTTCGAGTTTAACCTGGTAGATACTGCAGGAATACGACGTAAGTCTAAAGTGAAAGAAGATCTGGAATTTTATTCTGTAATGCGATCAGTTCGAGCGATTGAACATAGTGATGTTTGTTTAATAGTTTTGGATGCTACCAGAGGCTTTGACGGACAAGTACAAAATATTTTTTGGCTAGCAGAGCGTAATCGTAAGGGAGTAGTGATCTTAGTTAATAAATGGGATCTTGTAGAAGATAAAGAGAATAATACCTTAAAAGATTTTGAAAAATATATACGTAAAGAAACAGAGCCATTTACCGATGTTCCTATTGTATTTATTTCAGCTTTAACAAAGCAACGTATATTTAAAGCTATCGAAACAGCTGTAGAGGTGTATAAAAACAGATCTAAGAAGATCAAAACCAGTGAGCTTAATGATGTTTTATTGCCGATAATTGAACGTAACCCACCGCCAGCCTATAAAGGTAAGTATGTGAAGATAAAGTATATTACGCAATTGCCAACACCACAACCTCAATTTGCATTTTTCTGTAATTTACCTCAGTATATAAGAGATCCATATAAACGATTTCTCGAAAACCAACTTCGTAAAGAGTTTGATTTTCATGGTGTTCCAGTTTCGGTGTATTTAAGGAAGAAGTAAGAGAAGTAATTATTGTAATTAGATAATAAGATGACTTTTTATAGTTGTTCTTTGATTTTAAGCAATTGTCCTTTGATAGATTCTAGTTTTCTGATGATGTCAAAACTATCTAATGCTTCTTGTTTTTGTTCTTTAAGATGAATTTTAGCACCTTCCAGAGTAAATCCACGCTCTTTTACAAGATGATAAATTAACTCGAGGTTCTTGATGTCCTCTGGAGTAAATTTTCGATTGCCTTTAGCATTTTTTTTAGGCTTTATAATATCAAATTCCTTTTCCCAAAAGCGAATTAAAGAGGCGTTTACATCAAAAGCATCGGCTACTTCACCAATACTGTAATACATTTTTTTTGGTAAGTCTACATACATACTTATTCTTTTTGTTGTGTAAAACTTCCATCATCTTCAAAAATAAGCTTACTTTCAGGGAAATCCTCTTCTGTTAATAATTTAATTTCCTTCAATGCTCTTTTTTTCTCATCAATAAATGGATATACTTCATCTATCTGCTTTGCAGAATGTAGCTTACCTTTAATGAAATTACCATCGGTATCAATCTCAATTTCTGCAATAGGAGCATATCCTTTAATGCCACTTAGATTAAACCGGGAGTAGGTACAGAAATTACCCAAACTGTATGCTATAAACTTATTTTTGTATACTTCAAAAGCTCTTGAAACATGTGGTCCATGTCCAATAATAATATCAGCACCTGCATCAATCATAGTATGTGCAAAACGATAAACATCACCACGATCTTCACCATAAAAACGTTCTGTTTTTCTGGGAACATGAGTGTATTTAAGGCCTTCTGCACCTCCATGAAAAGAAACAATCACGATATCTACCTTTTGTTTGAGTTCGGTTACGATTTTTTTAGCATTGGTTAAGTTATGAATTTTTATGCAATCCTTGTTAGGGGCAAAAGCACAAAATCCATACGTGATACCATCTTTTTCAAAAATTGTTGAAGGTTGAGCAAATATTCCTGCATAAGCAATATTGTGCTTTTCGAGAGTTTTAGAAGTGTTCTTAATTCCTATTTCACCAAAATCACCAATATGATTATTAGCAATACTCATTACATCAAATCCTGTTTCTTCAAGATATTTTCCAAAATACTCTGGTGATCTAAACGAATAACATTTTGATGGGTCAGAACAGCGTTTAGCATTTTCTCCTTCATCAGTAAGCGTACCTTCTAAATTGCCAAAAAGTAAATCTGCTTGACTAAGTATAGTATTAACATCATCAAAAGGACCTTTACCTTCGGGAGGTAAATAACTATCATTAGGAAAATCGGTTCCCATCATGATATCACCAACGGCCATGATTTTAATATATTTAGGTTTTGCTAATTTTTGTTGGGTGTTTTGGACTATTACGTACATCGAGTCCAGTACTTCTTTTGAATATTTTTGAGCTTGTATAGAAGAGCAAAAACCAAAAACGAAGACAATAAGAAATAGTTTACGCATCAATATTTAATCTAGAGTTTCATTAATAAGATTAGAAGCTTTAAGCATTTGGCTAAACTCTTCAGAAGATAAACTTCCATAATAAAAATTACGAGGGTTAATACGTTCTCCATCTTTGAAAATCTCATAATGTAGGTGGGGAGCAACAGATCTTCCTGTACTTCCTACATATCCAATAACATCTCCTCGTTTTACTTTCTGGCCTTTCTCTACATTATATTTACTTAGGTGTGCATATAAACTAACATAATTAAAGCCGTGATCAATGCGTATATGTTTTCCGTAACCAGAAGAATTAGCATCTGCACGGGTTACTACACCATTACCAGAGGCATAAACTGGGGTTCCTGTATTAGCCGAAAAATCCATTCCATAATGAAATTTTCTTGCTTTGGTAAAAGGATCACTTCTCCATCCATAACCAGATGCCATACGTCTTAAATCCGAATTTTGTATAGGTTGTATAGCAGGAATTGTTGCTAACAGCTCTTCTTTTTTCTCTGCCAAAGATGCAATTTCATCAAGGGATTTTGATTGAACTACAATCTGTTTGGTCAATTTGTCGATACGTTCACTGCTTTCAACAATAATATCAGAATTTTCAAATCCTTCTAGACTCTTATACCTGTTCACACCACCAAATCCGGCATTACGTAATTCACCAGGAATAGGATTAGCTCCAAAATAAAGACGATATATATTATCGTCACGTTCTGCGATTTCTTTTAAAATATTTTCATCACGCTTCAATCTTTGATTCATTAGATCATATTGAAGCTGCATGTTTTCAAGTTCTCTTTTATAGGCTTTTTCTTTAGGAGTCTCTAATTGGGGGATGTTAAGATAAATAAGGAGAAGGATAAAACCAGCTAAAAAAGAGCTAATAACTCCTAATGCGGCTATACCAAATTTACGCCCTTTCTTTTGCTCTATTCTTCGATAAGAAAGCGTCTCACTATCATAGTAATATTTAACCTTTGACATAATCTAAAATATGCTATTTTTGCAGGATATTAACCAATATGTGGTTTATAATAAACCAAGACATCGCAACAAATATAACAAATTGTTGCAAAGTCCGGAAAAAACTGACAAATATCGAATTAGAATCTTTTTTTAAAACAACGCAAAATATTGATCGCGATTGTATTAAGTGTTTTATTTCGAAAAATAGTAATAAATAGAATTCATGAAATCCCAAGAAATAAGAAATCAATTTTTAGAGTTTTTTAAATCCAAAAAACATGGCATCGTGCCTTCTGCACCTATGGTGATAAAGGACGACCCTACTTTAATGTTTACTAATGCGGGGATGAACCAGTTTAAAGAATTCTTTTTAGGTAATGGTATTCCAAAAAGTAATAGAATAACAGATACTCAAAAATGTTTGCGTGTAAGTGGTAAACATAATGATTTGGAAGAAGTAGGTATGGATACCTATCACCATACCATGTTTGAAATGCTTGGGAATTGGAGTTTTGGAGATTATTTTAAAAAAGAAGCAATTCAATGGGCCTGGGAATTGTTGACCGAAGTATACGGTATAGATAAAGAAATTCTTTATGTTTCTGTTTTCGAAGGAGCAAAAGATGAAAACCTGGATATGGATAAGGAAGCCTATGACCTCTGGACAGCTATTGTTCCAGAAGAACGTATCATCATGGGGAATAAGAAAGACAATTTCTGGGAAATGGGGGATCAGGGACCATGTGGCCCTTGTTCTGAGATTCATGTAGATATCCGTTCAGATGAGGAAAAAGCTAAAATTCCTGGTCGGGATTTGGTGAATATGGACCATCCACAAGTGGTAGAAATCTGGAACCTGGTTTTTATGCAGTATAATCGAAAAGCAGATGGGTCATTAGAGAAGTTACCAGCGCAACATGTAGATACCGGAATGGGATTCGAACGTTTATGTATGGTATTACAAGGAGTGAAGTCAAATTATGATACCGATGTTTTTACGCCTATAATTCGAGAAATTGAAACGATTACCAATTCTACATATGATAAAAATAGCTTACCAACCGATGAGGATGGAAAAGTAAGTGTTGCAATTCGTGTTATTGCCGATCATGTAAGAGCTGTATCATTTTCTATTGCAGATGGCCAACTGCCCAGTAATACAGGAGCGGGATATGTGATCCGAAGAATTTTACGTAGGGCTATTCGATATGGCTTTACTTTTCTGGATACCAAAGAACCTTTTATCTATAAGTTGGTAGAAACACTTAGCAAACAAATGAGTAAAGCTTTTCCTGAATTGAAAGCTCAGAAAAACTTAATCACTAATGTAATTAAAGAAGAAGAACAATCTTTTTTAAGAACATTGGATCAGGGACTGGTATTGTTAGAAAATGTGATTAAGAATACCAAAGGAAATATAATCTCTGGAGAGAAAGCTTTCGAGCTGTATGATACTTTTGGTTTTCCGATTGATTTGACAGCTTTAATTTTGAGCGAGCAGGGATATGAATTAGATGAAAATGCATTTGAAGTAGAACTCCAAAAACAAAAAGATAGATCTAGAGCAGCATCACAAGTAACTGCCGGAGATTGGAAAATATTACTGGATAATACTACAGAAAACTTTATTGGATATGATCACCTTACAACAAATGTAAAGGTGACCCGTTATCGCAAAGTAAATAGTAAAAAAGATGGAGAACTGTATCAGTTGGTATTTGATAAAACACCATTTTATCCTGAAGGAGGAGGACAGGTTGGAGACAAAGGATACCTAGAAGTGCCTAATGGTGATGTTGTGTATATAATAGATACCAAGAAAGAAAATAATCTTATTATTCATTTTACTAAAAACTTGCCTAAGCATATAGATGAGATTTTGACAGCTGTAGTAGATGAAAAACAACGTTCAAGATCTGCTTCAAATCATACAGCAACACATTTGATGCATCAGGCATTGCGTACAATTCTGGGGACTCATGTAGAACAAAAGGGATCGATGGTTCATAGTGGTAATTTGCGTTTTGATTTCTCTCATTTTGCTAAAATGACTACTGAAGAATTGAAAGAAGTTGAGCATTTTGTAAATGCGAGAATTCGCGAGCAGCTTCCATTAGAAGAACAACGCAATATTTCTTATGATCAGGCAATAACAGAAGGAGCTATTGCATTATTTGGAGAAAAATATGGAGATACAGTAAGAGCAATACGATTTGGAGAATCTATGGAGCTTTGCGGAGGTACTCATGTAAAAAACACCAGTAGTATATGGCATTTTAAAATTGTATCAGAAAGTGCAATTGCAGCGGGGATTCGTAGGATTGAGGCAATTACCGGTGATGCAGCAAAAGAATACTTTACAACTCAATCAGAAGCGTATGGAGAAGTAAAAGCAGTTCTTAAAACAAAGGACCCTTTAAAGACCATTGTATCATTACAAGAAGAAAACACAAGTCTGAAAAAACAGATTGAAGCCCTTCTTAAGGATAAGGCCAAAAATCTGAAAGGAGATCTTAAATCAGAATTTGAAGATGTAAATGGGGTTAAATTTCTGGCTAAAAAAGTAGATTTAGATGCAGCAGGGATTAAAGACTTGTCATTCGAATTAGGAGGTGAACTTGAAAATATTGTAGTGCTTTTTGGATCGGACCAGAAAGGTAAGGCTTTGTTGTCATGCTATATTTCTAAGAATTTGGTAGATGAGAAAAAATTGAATGCAGGACAAATGGTTCGTGAACTTGGTAAGTATATTCAAGGCGGTGGCGGCGGACAGCCGTTTTTTGCTACAGCAGGAGGAAAGAACCCTGCAGGTATAGAAGAAGCATTAGATAATGCAAAACAATATTTGAAATAATCTTAAATTATAAAACTCTCCCTCTTCCTCTATGGAAGGGGTTTGAGTAAGGAGACTTATGAACCTACACACCAAAATAACACTACAGTCTCAAGAACCAAAAATTGATTATAATTCAGAACTTTTACTGCTAGGATCATGCTTTGCAGAAAACATTGGAGAGAAATTCGAATACTTTAAGTTTAAGAATAAGATCAATCCATTTGGGATATTATTTCATCCTAAGGCTATAGAAACATTTTTGTGGATGGCTACTCAGGGAGAAAAATATACCGATACCGATTTGTTTTATATCAATGAACAATGGCACTGTTTTGATGCACATTCCTCTTTAAGCAATGCTGATCAAAATGTAGTATTGTCTAATTTAAATAATGCACTAACAGCTACAAGAGAGAATATTAAATCTGCGACACATATTTTTATCACTCTCGGTACTGCATGGGTATATCGATTAAAATCTCTGGATATGGTGGTAGCGAATTGCCATAAAATTCCGCAGCGAGAGTTTGAAAAAGAATTGTTATCTATAGATGAGATCAATCAATGCCTTCAAAATTGTATACATCTAGTTAAAGGTGTTAATCCATCTGCAGAAATTGTATTTACCGTTTCTCCTGTACGGCATAGTAAAGATGGGTTTGTAGAGAACAACAGAAGTAAATCTCATTTAATTACATCGGTACATCAAATTATTCATGAGAATAAAAATCTAAGTTATTTTCCTTCTTATGAAATCATGATGGATGAACTTAGAGATTATCGATTTTATGATTTAGATATGATTCACCCTAGTAGTTTGGCCATCCACTATATCTGGGAACGTTTTTCTGAAATTTGGATTTCTGAAAAGACTGCTCAAATCATGAATAGAGTTGAGGAAATCAAAAAAGGAATGATGCATAGGCCGTTTAATCCAAAAAGTGAGCAATATCTGTTGTTTTTGCAGAAGCTAGAAGCAAAAAAATATCAGCTATATAAAGAATATCCTCATATGATTTGGGGCTAAATAATTATTTATTTTTAAAATAAAGGAGGTTGCTATATATATATTATAGCAACCTCCTTTATAATATGTTTAATTACTAGGAATAAATAGGGGAGATAAAGTCACTGTTGCATTACCTCGAGCACCTACGTGATTAGTATAGGTTTTGTTTTTTTGAATAGTATATAAAGAGTCTACATAATCATCGTTGTTAGTATACCATTCATCTGGCATTGCTTGAATAATAGCCCCTGCTACTTGTCCAAGTACATTTACCCATGCCTGACCAGAGACAGTACCAACGATTTGAAAAATACCATCAACAATAATGGAGACCAATTGCTTAAAATTGTAGTTGTCATCTTTTTCGAATAATTGGATATTTGCTGCCTGATATTTATAATCATCCCAGAAAAGCATAATTTGGTTAGGATAATATGTTGTGCCTTCATAATCCAGATAATACATAGGTATGATCTTTACTTCGGCTTCATTACTGGTGTTTTTTATTCCAGAGGTGATAGCGTATACCTCTGCAGCACCACTGATCCAGGGTTCCTCATCTTGATTTAAACGTATTTGATCTAATTTGGTTGTTTCAAGTCCTGAATTGGCTTTTGAAGAAGGGCTTAAGTCCATTTTAGCAGATCTAAAACGATTATTTTGTAATCCAGCAGTCTGTAACTGCTTATTCATATAATTAACTTCTACTTTTAAGGTTTCATAGCCTTTGGTTTCTATAACAAGTACAGGCACATTAGGTATGTCTTTAACGTCAAGAAAAACAGTTTCTCCTTCAAGAGTATATGCTTCAATTTCCGTCCATGATTTTTCATCACCTTCGGGAGCAAATGATACTAATAGATCAGCATAATTTACCGATTTATTACTTGGTCTTTGTAGCCATAATTCTGGGATTTCTATATTGTCTGGGATTTCATTAGATTTAAGCTGATTATCTGCTTTATCTATTACCTTTTTTAAAGATTGATACGATTTCTGATCCGATATGAAAGCATTTTCTTTTAATAATTTAGATAGCTTAATACCTGGTGTGTGATCTTTGGCTAATGTCTCTACAATATTAGTCTTAAACTCTGTATTGGCGAGTAAATCAATGAGATCAAATGCGATCCTTTTTTTGTCTATACTATTCGTGTCCTGAACCACGTTAGTTTCATTAACGACTGTTTCTTCGGTTTCACAATTAAAAAATAACAAGGAAACGAGAACTACATTTAAAAGTAAAAATGATTTTTTCATAATTAATATACTTAAGTTAGTTTTGTCTTTTAAAATTAGGAAAATGATATCGTATTACCTTGATTTGTAGTGTATTAAATACTCAAAAGAAATGTGGTTAAGCCATAAAAAACGATAAGTGTTTTTTTGTTTTTTACATATTTATTATGCATGCATATAAAATAGTATTCTTTGTTTAAAATGCTGATTTTAAGGTGTTTGCTGTTTTATTGTTGTTTTTGTTTAGGAATTTTAGAAAAACACACATCCTTATGATAGCAAACTAAAAATTCTAGAAGCTATGATTTTTGATGAAGTAATTAAAAAAAAGAAATGGTATTCTATACTGTAAACTCAGAGTCGATTACGGTATCAATACCACTATTGATTAAATGTTGAATATTAGATCTTTTGGATTGTATCTTTTTAAGATGTTCTAAAACCTGTGAAGCAAATGCTGAATCTCTATCATAAACTAATTCATAAATCTCTAAACAAAGTAACCAATCATCAGGATGCTCTTTTTCTAAAATTTCGAATGCAGCTTCTAGCGAAAACATAGCATTTTTTCCTTCCCTAATATTTTTAACAGACGAGTATAAAGAGTGTAAGTCTTTTTCTTTTTGAGAATATGTCCTTTGCGCAGTAACCGATGAAGGATTATGGGTTACTAAATCAAATGAGTTATCATCTGCAGGACCAGAGAAAGCTGAAACTATTTCTTTTCCAACAGCCAGATCAAAAGTACCCCATTCTGGTTTAAAAAGATATTCGTCTTTATATTTAATGGTACATTCGCTAAACTGAATTAAAATTAATTCACCTTTAATGTTTCTTATCCCAGTAATATTGGTTCCTGCAATAGTGATTCCGCTTTCGAATTCGAATTCTATGTATTCTCCGTCATAAAAGTTATAAGCTTTCAGGTCTCTTGGAGACATGTTTTCTATAGCAAGATTAATACCTTTTAATTTTCCAAGAGGAGATCTAAGCCCATTAGGGTGAGCTTCTATACCATGGCCAATAAGCTCTTTTTCTCTAAATGAAAGTGCTGTCGGGCCACTAGTTTCAAAATAAATAACTTCGTTATCCTCATTTTTTATCATTCGGGTAAATACTCCCGAGATTTGTAAACCAGTACTTAACTCTATGGTTCCTAAATTTTCTGATTCGATTAGTTTTGCAAGTCCTCTGTGCCCACCTTTTCTCAAGGCCATGGTATCTGCAAACTCTTCTAATACCTGGCATAAATAGGCAAAATCTGGCGTTACAAAGAGTTGAGGTTGTGGTTTGGTGATGTCAAAATCCTGAAAAGCAGCATCAGGAGAGTAAGGCAGTTTTTTTACATTATTAGTCATACACCACTCACTTTCTCCAATCGAGGAAAGTAATCCGGCACCATAAATCCTGGGCTCATCTACTGTGCCAATTAGACCATATTCAACCGTCCACCAATGCAGGTTACGTATCAAAGCCATTTCCGAAGGATTTTCTTTCTGGTTTTGTAGTTCCTCTATTTTTCTTTCTGCTTCCTCTATCTCTTTAGGATCCGTACCATATGCTTCTTTTAGAATAGAAAGTGTACGCACGGCTTCATACAAATCATAATCTTTTTTAGAAGAGATAGCCTTACATCCAATTTTTCCGAAACGACGTAAGTATTCTGCATAGTCAGGATTAGCAATGATAGGAGCATGCCCTGCCGCTTCATGAATTATGTCAGGAGCAGGGGTATATTCAATATTTTCTAATTGCCTGATGTCTGATGCGATAACAAGAATATTATAAGCTTGAAATTCCATAAATGCATTAGGAGGAATAAATCCATCAACAGCTACAGCTGCCCATCCAATTTCTTTTAGAATCCGATTCATTCCATACATACTCGGTATTTCATCGATCGAAATTCCTGTCTTTTTAAGACCATTTAAGTAAGAATTATGGGCAACTTTGGTAAGTGAAGTAGTATTTTTGCGCATAACATACCTCCAAACCGCTTGATTTATTGGCGTATACTCTTCATAATTTTGTGGTTTTATGAATTGTTTTAAATGTGCGGGAAGCCTTTCAATTAGGGGGTTAGATACAATATTTAGAGACATATATAGAAATTAATTTTTTATCAAGACAATTTAATTGGAAAATTAATAGTTTTATTTTGATATTGAAGTATTCTTAAATAGTTAAATTTGTTTTATCAATTAAAAAAATAAATGGTTGTGAGAATTAAGCTGATAGTATTAGGATTATTATTATTTACATTAGGTATAAATGCCCAGGTTACATATAGTGAACCAGTAAGTTGGGGTATGCAGGAGAAAAAAAGCATAGTTCCGATGCTTATGAAAAATTTTGATTTGGCTAAAATTGAAGCTGAAGATGCCAAGAATGATTTAGATAAATCAAGACCATGGAGATTTGGTTATGAACTTAAAGTAAACTTAGGTCTTAAAAATTCTGGAGTATGGGACGAATTACCTAATGGAGATAGAATATGGCGTATTAATATTATATCTAAAGGTGCCAAGACATTAAATTTCATTTTTGATACCTATAAAATACCTAGAGGAGCTACTGTGCATCTATATAATAGAGATAAATCTGATCTTTTGGGTGCATATACAAATATCTTTAACAGACCAGACCAGATGCTAGGTACTTGGATGGTAGAAGGAGATAATGTTTGGATAGAATATTTTGAACCTGCTTCTGTTGTTGGTAAGGGACAATTAAACATTGCTAAAGTAATTCATGGATATCGCTCAATTACAAATACTCAAATTCAAAGCAAAAATCTAGGTGATTCTGGGGATTGTAATCAAGATGTAGAATGCCCTGTTGGAGAGGATTTTGATGAATTAAAAGATAGATTAAAACATGCAGTAGCTTTTGTGATTATGCAAGGTTTTGTATGTACAGGGACATTAATTAATAATACGAAGAATGATAAAGCACCATATTTTTTGACAGCTAATCATTGTAATGCTGGTAGTGAATCTACGTGGGCATTCCGTTTCAATTGGATTAGTCCTAATCCTTCTTGTGCGACAACTACAGGTAGTACAGATGCTGCAGTAAACCAAACAACGAGTGGTGCTACACGATTAGCTGCTAATGTAGAATCTGATTTCAAACTGTTGAATTTAGATGGAGGTTTAGATGAATCCTGGGATTTAGAATGGGCAGGTTGGGATCGAAGAGATATAGCAGCAAATTTTGCAATAGGGATTCACCATCCTAGCGGAGATATAATGAAGGTGTGTAGAGAAAATACAGCACTAACACAAATAAAAACTGGCATAGGAGGTTTAACCGATCCTGTTGATTCCTGGCAAGTAACAGATTGGGATCTTGGAGTTACAGAAGGAGGATCTTCTGGTTCTGCTCTTTT
This sequence comes from Aquimarina sp. Aq78, assembly GCF_900299525.1. Classification (GTDB taxonomy): domain Bacteria; phylum Bacteroidota; class Bacteroidia; order Flavobacteriales; family Flavobacteriaceae; genus Aquimarina. The sequence goes on from NZ_OMKA01000002.1 coordinate 76,312, forward strand.
TAACCCAAGTGGTAGAATAGTAGGGCAACTTGCAGGAGGAGGAGCCGCTTGTTCGGGAACAAATGATAATGATCTTTCAGATTTTTATGGTAGGTTTAATGTTTCGTGGAGTTTTGGTAACTCAGATTCTAACAGACTTTCTAATTGGTTAGATTCTGATAATACTGGAAGAGAAACATTAGATATGCTTTCTCAAGAAAATGATGGTAACCCACCACCTCCACCACCTCCACCACCAATTGAGCCTGAACCAGAAGAAGAAAAAGTGTTAGCCGTTTCTTTTAATGCGTCAGAAGCTATAATTAGTATTACTAATACAGTAGAGGGAAAATTAGAATATTATCTTTATAATATCTCTGGAATGGTTGTCGGTTCTGGGAAATTGTCTGAGGAAAAAGGGCAAATTGATATGTCAGATAAATCAACAGGAATGTATTTTATTTATGTTAAAAACACATCTGATGGCACTTCTTTTACTAAAAAAGTAATTGTAAGTAAGCAATTCTAGATATAGAATAATAATATTTAAAGAGTTATTCTTTGGATCTTACACCAGAGAATAACTCTTTATTGTTACCGTCTTTTAGAATTAGAGAATCTTCTTTCAGGATTCTGGTTTTAACTTCAACAAGAGTTTTGAAAAATTCTTTTTCTATTGCTGCATTTTTTTCGCAATACATTTTTGTTGCAATAGGAAAGCTAAAAGAAATAGTTCCGTTTTCTTCAGTATACTTCGACGAAAACGTATTACAGCCAGCGTGGCCATAAGCAGAGCTTTGTTCTTCATCAAAAGTGATGTGTAATTTCCTCTCAGAAACATCTTTCCCGTTAAGAAGAGTGATGAAAAAAGTTGCCTTTTTAGTAACCTGACTTTCTTTTTCCTGATTTTTGACTGCTGCATTATTTTTGTTTGCACAACTATTTGTGTTTGAAAATGCCACGAAAAACAAAATGATCATTAAGGATTTCATAAGTCTAGATTCTTTTTATGGTTAATATAGTATTATTTATAACATAAATTCATCGTAATCATTGTTTTTGGTCGCAAAAATATGGGTTATATGAGATTAAAATTTATTTTTGAGTGGAAAACAAAATACCTACAATGAAATAAATATAGTTAAGGCTTTTCATACTAGCTTCACTTTATTAGGTGAGCTTGTCGAAAATGATTACTATGTGAATTTTATCTGACCAATAAAAATGATAAATAGAAACAGATGAGACCCGAAAGCAGAAAACAGGAAATTATAAATGCAGCGGCTATTCTTTTTAAAGAAAAAGGATATAGCGCAGTGACTATGAGAGATTTGGCAAAAGCTATGGGGATTAAAGCTGCAAGTCTGTATAATCATATTCAGTCAAAACAAGAAATATTGTCTACTATCATAATTGGACTTGCAGAAGAATTTACTGTGGGGATGAATAAAATTGTAACTTCTGATGAAAATACAATCCAAAAACTGGAAAATATTATTGACTTGCATATAGATGTGACTTTACGAAATGCAGATGGTCTGGCTTCACTTAATAATGATTGGATGCATCTTGAAGAGAGTAACCTGCAATACTTTGAGAAAATGCGAGAAGAGTATGAAGATAATTTTAGGGATATCGTAAAGAAAGGGTTGGAAAAAGGAGAGATTAAACCCTATAATGTGGAAATTATGGTTTTTTCTACACTTTCTACCTTAAGAACATTGTATTTGTGGTATCCCGAACAAAAAGAGATCGATTCTGATATCTTGAAACGCGATATGATATCGGTACTGCTTAAAGGGGTAGCATGATCAATATTTAAGGGTAGTCATAAAATTAACAAATAATTATTTGTGTATCAAACTAACAATTGTTAGTTTTGTTTAGCTATAACTATATAGTTAAATTAAGATATGACTGATTTTTATTCTATTCGCGTTTCTGAGTTAACTAAAGAAACTAAGGATTGTACATCTATTACTTTTGATATACCAGAAGAGCTTAGGAGTGCATTTTTGTTTAAGCAAGGTCAGCATCTTACTCTAAAAACATCTATAAATGATGAAGAGGTAAGACGCTCTTATTCCTTGTGTTCAAGCCCTGTCGAAAATAAATGGCAAGTGGCAGTTAAACGAATTGATCAGGGATTATTTTCTAACTTTGCAAATGACGTACTTAAAGAAGGAGATGTTATAGAAGTAATGCCTCCTATGGGAAACTTTTTTGTTGAAGTAGCCCCGTCAAAAGCTAAAAACTATATTGTTTTTGCAGCAGGAAGTGGTATTACACCTATATTATCCATATTAAAAACTCACCTTGCTTCTGAACCAGAAAGTACTTTCAAGCTCTTTTACTTGAATCGGAATGCGAAATCCATTATCTTTAAAGAAGAGATAGAAGTGCTTAGAAATAAGTATTTTGGCAGAGTAGAGATATTTTATTTTTTAACAAAAGAACAGCGGGATATACCATTGCTTAATGGGCGATTTACAGAAGAAAAGATACAAGAACTTACTGATAAAGTAATTGATATATCCAATGTAGATGAATGCTTTGTCTGCGGCCCTGAAGAAATGATCTTTTTAATTAGAGACGGGTTGGTCAATGCAGGATTATCAAAAGAGAAAATTCATTATGAACTTTTCTTTTCAGGTGTTTCTGAAGAAGATAAGAAAAAAGCAGCAGAGGTAGTTGATCATAAATTTGATGGAACCGAGGTTACTATTATAGATGGTGGAAAAGAGTTTCACTTTGCAATGGATGATGATCACGATAATATATTAGATGGAGCATTGGCCTCTGGAGCAGATTTGCCTTTTGCTTGTAAAGGTGGAGTGTGCAGTACTTGTAAATGTAAAGTTGTTGAAGGAGCAGTAGAAATGAAGGTAAACTATGCACTAGAAGAAGATGAGGTTGCTAAAGGTTTAGTATTATCTTGCCAGGCTGTTCCTACCACAGAAAAAGTAGTGGTTGATTTTGATGTATAAAACTCAAGTGTTATGAGCGAAAAAGAAATAAAAAACCAAGGGATGGAGCAGAGTCGAAGTCTAGAAGAAATCTTTGAGCAGAAAATTGCTAGAGATGAAAAGATTGAACCTAAAGATTGGATGCCAGAAAAATACCGGAAAACTCATATTCGGCAAATTTCTCAGCATGCACATTCCGAAATTATTGGAATGCTCCCAGAAGGAAACTGGATTACTCGTGCACCTTCCTTAAGGCGTAAAGTAGCTTTAATAGCTAAAGTTCAGGATGAGGCCGGGCATGGATTATACCTATATAGTGCATGTGAGACTTTAGGGATTTCTAGAGAAGAACTATACGAACAATTGCATACAGGTAAAGCAAAATACTCTAGTATATTTAATTACCCTACAGTCACTTGGGCAGATATGGGAGCAATTGGCTGGCTGGTAGACGGTGCAGCAATTATTAATCAAGTGCCACTGTGTAGTACTTCTTATGGGCCTTATGCAAGAGCTATGGTACGTGTATGTAAAGAAGAGAGTTTTCATCAGCGTCAAGGATATGAAATAATGATTACATTGGCGAATGGTACTCCAGAACAGAAAGAAATGGCACAAGATGCGTTAAATAGATGGTGGTGGCCATCGTTGATGATGCTGGGACCTACAGATGCAGAATCTGTGCATACTGCTCAATCAATGAAGTGGAAATTAAAGAGAAAAACTAATGATGAATTACGTCAGCAGTTTATCGATCAAACTGTTCCGCAAGCAGATTTAATAGGACTCACTATTCCGGATCCCGATTTAAAATGGAATGAAGAAAAAGGAAGCTACGATTTTGGAGAAATAGATTGGGACGAATTCTGGCAAGTAGTAAAAGGCCATGGTCCATGTAACAAAGAACGTATGACAGCTAGAGTTAATGCCTGGGAAAAAGGAGAATGGGTAAGAGACGCAGCTATGGCTTATGCCAAAAAACAAGAAGATAAAAAGCTTAAAAAAGCAATATAATAATTCTGAATTCAGAATTCAAAATTCATGATTATGAAAAATAACTGGCCACTTTGGGAAGTATTTGTAAGAAGTAAAAATGGTTTAGAACATCGTCATTTCGGTAGTATTCATGCAGCCGATGCAGAAATGGCTTTAGAAAATGCCAGAGATGTATATACGCGAAGAAATGAAGGAGTAAGTATATGGGTAGTAGAATCTAAACATATTACAGCATCAAACCCCGAAAATAACGGAGAATTATTTGAACCCGCTCAGGATAAAGTGTATAGACACCCAACGTTTTATACATTACCCGATGAAGTAAAGCATATGTGATTTCTGCAACTGCAAGAATTACAATTCCTGTGAATACAGGAGGCTTAACTATTTGAAATCAAAGTTATTTAAATAAGATACCCATTTTATGGGCTGTATTATGAAAAACGAAAATAAAATACAATATATCTACGGTGTAGCAGATAATGCTTTGATCCTCGGTCAACGATTGTCAGAATTGTGTGGTCATGGACCAAATCTGGAAACAGATATTGCAATGACTAATATGGCATTGGATTTATTAGGCCAAACACGAAGCTATTATCAATACGTGGCTCAGCTTTCTGGAGAAGGGAAGACTGAAGATGATATTGCTTTTTTGAGAATAGAAAGACAATACAAAAACGTACTTCTTGTTGAGCAACCAAACAAACACTTTGGATATGTGATTACAAGACAGTTCTTCTATGATGCTTTTCATTTACTATTATTAGAAGAATTGCAAAATAGTGGTGATGAAACATTAGCAGCAATTGCAAAGAAAGGAATTAAAGAAGTGAGTTATCATCAAAGATTTTCTTCTGATTGGATGAAAAGATTAGGAGATGGTACAGAAGAAAGCCATCAAAAAGTTCAGGAAGCTGTTGATGACTTATGGAAGTTTACAGATGAACTATTCCATATGACAGACGATGATAAGATTGCTGTAGAAAATGGAGTTGGAGTTAATACTGAAGCTTTGCGAGAAAAATACAATCAAAGAATTAGTGAGGTATTTGAAGAAGCTACTATTACCATACCAGAAACAAAATGGTTTCAGAAAGGTGGTAAACAAGGTATTCATAGTGAACATATGGGGTATTTACTTTCAGATTTGCAATATATGCAACGTACCTATCCTAACATGAAGTGGTAAAATAATATAGAATACTGAGTTTAGAATATTGAATGATGAAGAGAAATAAAACTTCAACCTTTGGTGTTAAATATTCGATATTTAATATTTATTATGACAATAGAATTAGAGAAACATATCGATCCAACACTGATTCCAATTTTGGAAAAAGTTCATGATCCCGAAATTCCGGTATTGTCTATTATGGATATGGGAGTCGTTCGCTCTGCTCAAATGATAGAAACTATTGCTCAGGTTACAATTACTCCAACGTATAGCGGTTGCCCCGCGATGGATGTGATAGGAGACGATATTATTACTGCTTTTGCAAAAGAAAATATAGAAGCCAAAGTTACTTTGGTTTTATCACCAGCATGGACTACCGATTGGATTACTCCAAATGGTAGAGAAGCGCTAGAAAAATATGGGATTGCTGCACCTTTAAACGAGAAAGCTGATAAAGAAGCATTACTTGGAGGTAAAAAAATAGTAAAGTGTACCCAATGTGGCTCAACAAATACAAAAATGATAAGTCAATTTGGTTCAACAGCGTGTAAAGCACTGTTTCAATGTAATGATTGCTTAGAACCTTTTGATTATTTCAAATGTCTCAAATAATGATGCTCGGATTAAGAACAACAATATATAAAGTTAGTGATCTGGATAAAGCCAAGAAGTGGTATTCAGAAGCATTTAATACAAAGCCTTATTTTGATGAACCTTTTTACGTGGGATTCAATATAGGGGGATATGAGCTTGGATTACTCCCGGAAGAAACCTCTTCAGAAGCAAAATCAGATGGTGTGCTTTCATATTGGGGTGTAGAAAAGATTGATGCAACATATCAAAGATTACTTGATTTAGGAGCTACAGAACATGAGAAACCAACAAATGTAGGAGGAGAAATAGTAGTGGCGTCAGTAAAATGCCCATGGAATAATAGTATCGGAATAATTTATAATCCACATTTCAAAATAGAGAACTAAATATGCCTTCAATCCAATTGCACATTGATAATGGAATAGCGAAAATAACGTTAAACCGTCCAGAAACTTTTAATAGTTTCAATAGAGAAATGGCCTTGTTGTTACAGAAAACATTAGATGAGTGTAATACTAATGATGAAGTAAGAGCTATTATGCTTACTGGTAACGGAAAAGCATTTTGTGCTGGCCAGGATCTTAAAGAAGTGACTTCTCCCGAGTTGAATCCAGGTTTTAGAAAAATATTAGAAGAACATTACAATCCAATAATTCGCAGGATAAGAACTATCGAAAAACCTATTGTGGCAGCCGTAAACGGAGTCGCTGCAGGAGCAGGAGCTAATATTGCATTGGCATGTGACATCGTTATAGTTTCAGAAGCTGCAAGTTTTATCCAGGCATTTAGTAAAATCGGATTAATTCCGGATAGCGCAGGAACCTTTTTTCTACCTAGATTGATTGGCTTCCAAAAAGCTTCTGCCTTAATGATGTTAGGTGATAAAGTGAGTGCAAAAGAAGCAGAGCAATTAGGAATGGTTTATAAAATGGTTGAAGTCGAAGCTTTTGAAGAAGAGGCTGTTAAATTAACTTCAAAACTAGCACTAATGCCTACCAAAGCATTGGGGTTGACCAAAAGATTACTAAATCAGTCTTTGGTAAATACGCTTGAAGAGCAATTAACAATGGAGTCAGATCTACAGATAGAATCTGCTGAAAGCGAAGATTATGCAGAAGGGGTAAATTCGTTCATTGAAAAAAGAAAACCAATATTTAAAGGTAAATAAGTAGAAATATCCAATAACGAATAAAAGAATATCGAATACTAAAGTTTTAAGTGTGAAAAACTATAAATACGATTTAGAAGAAAGATTGATTAAATTTTCAATTGATGTTATTCTAGTTTTTGGAAAATCAGAAGATAATTTTGCTTCTCAACATTTATCTAAACAATTAATACGTTCTTCAACTTCTGCTGCATTAAATTATGGAGAAGCTCAAAGTGCTGAGTCACCGAGGGATTTCCTTCATAAAATGAAAATATGTTTAAAAGAGTTAAGAGAATCACTTGTGAACTTGAAAATTCAAAAAGGAACGAATCAAGTTATAGATATTGATAAGTTAGAATTAATTATAAAAGAAAATAATGAACTCATAGCGATTTTTGTATCCAGTATTCGAACATCGCAAAATAAAAATAAGTAATGAATGCTAATCGGCTTACTGAAAATAAATATTTCAGTATTTGATATTTAACATTCGATATTCGAAATTAATTATGATTGTTGGAGTAATAGGATCAGGAACAATGGGAAGTGGTATCGCTCAGGTAGCAGCTACTTCTGGTTGTAAAGTAAAAGTATTTGACACGAAACAGGAAGCGTTAGATAGAAGTAAACAAGCTTTAGAAAAAATTCTTTCCCGCTTAATTGAAAAAGGAAGGATTGATCAAGTAGAGAAAACACGTATTCAAGGTAATATTTCTTATGTTGATGCTTTAAAAGACCTTAAAGATGCAGATCTCACAATCGAAGCTATTTTAGAGAACCTGGATATTAAAAAGAAAGTGTTTTCAGAATTAGAAACATACGTTTCTGAAAATACAATTATCGCATCCAATACCTCTTCTTTATCTATAGCATCCATAGCATCTTCATTACAAAAACCAGAGCGATGTATAGGTATTCATTTTTTTAATCCAGCTCCGTTAATGAAATTGGTTGAGGTAATTCCTGCAGTACAAACGTCAACTCAGGTTACTGATAAAGTAGTGAGTATCATCAAAGATTGGAAGAAAATAGTAGCCTTAGCTAAGGATACTCCTGGATTTATTGTGAATCGTGTAGCACGGCCTTTTTATGGAGAATCTTTACGTATTTATGAAGAAGGCTTGGCAGATGTAGCTACTATAGATTGGAGTTTAAAAACTTTGGGAGGGTTTAGAATGGGGCCTTTTGAGTTAATGGATTTTATAGGAAACGATATCAATTATACGGTTACAGAAACTGTGTTTGAAGCATTTTACTATGATCCCCGATACAAACCTTCTTTTACACAAAAGAGATTATCTGAAGCAGGATATCTGGGAAGAAAATCAGGTAAAGGGTATTATGAATATGGTGAAAATGCAATAAAGCAAAGCCCTAAAGAAGATAAAGTACTGGCGCAATATATCTTTGATAGAGTATTGGTGATGTTGATCAATGAAGCAGCAGATGCACTGTTCTGGAATATTGCCTCGGCAGAAGATATCGATATTGCAATGACCAAAGGAGTAAATTATCCAAAAGGATTGTTAACCTGGGCAGATGAAAAAGGAATAGATTGGTGTGTCAATATGTTAGACAATCTTTATAACGAATATCACGAAGATCGATATCGATGTAGCCCGATATTAAGAAAAATGGTGAGAGAGAATCGAACTTTTTTTAATAAAAAACTAGTTGCAGATAATTAATCTACCCGTATGATAAAATCAGAAAGAATTCCTCATAAGATGTTATCTCAAGATGCTTTTAGCCAATGGTTAGGTATCGAAATTATCGAAGTCGAAAAAGGAAGATGTAAAGTAGGGATGACGATTAGGAAAGAAATGTTGAATAGCATGAATAAAGCTCACGGAGGAATATCTTATAGCTTGGCAGATACAGCTTTTGGTTTTTCGGCAAATACTCATGGTAAATATGCAGTATCTATAGAAACCTCGATCAATCATATCGAAGCTTTGGAAGAGGGAGATTATTTAACAGCAGAAGCTACAGTTGATATTACTAAGACCAAAGTAGGTTTTAATATTGTAGAAGTTAAAAGAGAAAATGATATCGTTGCACTTTTTAAAGGAGTAGTATACAGAACCAGTAAAGACTGGGAAGAATAAATATTAAGAGTAAAACCGTTTACTGTATAAGTGAACAGTTTTGTTATTCCGACCCTTTGACTTAGTACAGAATAAACTATAGGTTGGAATCTCTAATTGAAGCAAAATAGAATTTAAAATATAAAACCGTAAAATGATAAATGTAGAAGTGATCCGGATACATCAGATTACACTTTAGAATTTATGATTTAACATTTAAAATTTAAACTTTTGAAAGAAGCATATATAATAGACGGAATCCGTACTCCTATAGGAAGTTATAAAGGAACATTATCGGCAGTGAGAACTGATGATTTAGGAGCTTTGGTAATAGAAAAGTTAGTAGAAAATAATCCAAATATTCCAAAAGGAGCCTATGATGATGTCATTTTGGGATGTGCTAATCAAGCCGGTGAAGATAATCGTAATGTAGCCAGAATGGCAGCATTATTAGCGGGGTTACCTTTTACTGTTCCGGGAGAAACGGTAAATCGTTTATGTAGTTCGGGACTGTCTGCAATAATCCATGCAAATAGAGCAATAAAAGCAGGAGATGGTGATCTGTTTATTTCGGGAGGAGTAGAGAATATGACACGTGGCCCATATGTAATTGCAAAACCATCATCAGCCTATGGTAATGATTCTAAAATGTATGATTCTAGTTTTGGATGGCGATTTGTAAACCAAAAAATGCATGAGCTATATGGTACAGATGGTATGGGAAATACTGCAGAGAATCTGGTAGAGAAATATAATATCTCAAGAGAAGATCAGGATACTTTTGCGTATTGGAGTCAGATGAAAGCGACCAATGCTCAGAAATCTGGGAGACTAGCTAAAGAAATTACTACAGTCGAAATTCCACAACGTAAAAAAGACCCAATCCTGTTTTCTGATGACGAGTTTGTAAAACCAACAACTACCAAAGAGGTGTTAGCAAAATTACGCCCGGCTTTTAAAAAAGAAGGAAGTGTAACTGCAGGAAACTCTTCAGGGCTAAACGATGGAGCAGCAGCTACTATTATAGCATCAGAAGATGCAGTAAAAAAATATAACTTAAAACCACTGGCCAGAATAGTAAGTTCTGCAGTAGTGGGAGTAGAACCCAGAATTATGGGAATTGGTCCTGTTCAGGCATCTAATAAAGCGTTAGAGAAAGCGGGAATTACGATGGATGATATTGATGTTATAGAACTTAATGAAGCTTTTGCTTCACAAGCATTGGCATGTATACGAGAATGGGGATTAGCAGATGACGATTCTAGAATAAACCCTAACGGAGGGTCTATTGCAATAGGACACCCATTAGGAGTGACTGGTGCTAGGATTGCATACTCTGCAGCTTTAGAATTACAACAACAAAATAAACGATATGCTCTAATTACAATGTGCGTGGGAGTAGGTCAAGGGTATGCTTGTGTAATTGAAAATACAAATATCTGATTTATGAAAAAACTAGAAAGCTACATAAACGGAAAATGGACTTCGGGTTCTGGAGATGGAATCGTAATGCACGATGCCGTAACAGGTGAAGTTATCGGTATGTCTTCAACAGAAGGATTAGATATCCCCGAGGTATTACAATACGGAAGAACCAAAGGAGGAGAAATTCTTCGAAAAATGACTTTTCAACAACGTGGTAATATGCTTAAAAAACTAGCATTATATCTCACCAAACGTAAAGAAGAGTTTTATGAACTAAGCTACCGTACGGGAGCAACCCGAGTGGATAGTTGGATCGATATCGAAGGAGGTTTTGGTAATCTTTTTGCCAATGCATCATTACGAAAACTATTTCCTAATCAACCTTATCATGTAGAAGGAGATCCTATAGATTTGTCTAAAGGCGGACGATTTATGGCACATCATATTTTGGTGCCTAAACGAGGAGTTGCAGTACATATCAACGCTTTTAATTTCCCTATTTGGGGAATGTTAGAGAAGTGTGCAGTTAATTGGATGGCAGGAGTTCCTGCAGTAGTACTACCAGGACCACAAACCGCATATTTAACTGAAGCAGTAGTGCGAGTAATTATAGATTCAGGAATATTGCCAGTAGGAGCATTGCAACTCCTTAGTGGAATGACAAAAACTATTCTGGACACCGTAGAATCTCAGGATGTAGTAACTTTTACAGGTTCTGCACATACAGGAAGAATGCTGAAAGCGCATCCAAGATTAGTAGAAGAATCTGTTCCTTTTACTATGGAAGCAGATTCATTAAATGCTTCGGTGTTAGGAAAAGATGCTGTACCAGGTACACCAGAGTTTGACTTGTTTGTCAAAGAAGTTAGAAAAGAAATGACTGTGAAATGCGGTCAGAAATGTACCGCCATACGTAGGATTATAGTACCTTCTGATCTTATCGAAGATGTGCAGATTGCTTTAGGGCAACAATTAGATAAGGTTACTGTTGGAGATCCAAGGTTAAAAGAAGTACGAATGGGTGCTTTGGCAAGCCAGCAACAAGTAGAAAGTTTTAAGAATAATATCTCCGAAATAGCCAAAACTGCTCAGATGGTATATGGTGATTTAGATAAACTTGAAACAGTTGGAGCTGATGCTCAAAAAGGAGCATTCGTGAGTCCGATTTTGATGAGAGAAGATCACCCATTCAAAAATACAAATGCTCACACTATTGAAGCGTTCGGCCCGGTAGCAACCATTATGCCTTATGATACCCTTGAAGATGCTATTACATTATCTCAAATGGGTAAAGGATCATTGGTATCTTCTATTTTTACATACGATGATAAAATAGCCAAAAAATATATAGTAGAAGCAGCTTCTCATCATGGTCGTATCCTAGTTGGTAATCGAGAAAATGCAAAACAGAGCACTGGTCATGGTTCGCCGTTACCGTTGCTTACGCATGGAGGCCCGGGACGTGCCGGTGGTGGTGAAGAAATGGGAGGAATGCGAGGAATCAAGCATTTTATGCAACGCTGTGCCATCCAGGGAACACCAACCACACTTACAGAAGTAACAGGTATATATCAGGCTAATTCTGCATATAAAGAATCAGAGAATCATCCGTTCTCGTATCATTGGGAGGATATTGAGCCGGGGATGTCACTAAAAACTCATAAACGTACAGTAACTGATACAGATATCATTGGTTTTGCAAATCTTACCTGGGATCACTTCTATGCGCATACAGATATAACATCCTTAGACGGAAGTATTTTTGAAAAACGTACCGCCCACGGATATTTTATCCTTGCAGCAGCAGCAGGTTTGTTTGTATATCCTAATAAAGGTCCGGTAGCAGCGAATTATGGATTAGAAGAATGTAGATTTTTAAGACCGATCTATCATAATGACACGGTATATGTTAGACTAACCTGTAAAGAAAAAGTAGATCGTGATGTTGCAAGTGCAGAGCACCCTAGCGGAATTGTAAAATGGTTTGTAGAGGTTTTTGATGCTGAAGACGAGTTAGTAGCTATTGCTACCATTTTAACGATGGTGCAGAAAAAACAAACCTCTCTTGTAGAAATGACTGAAGCAAAAATTAAAGAATGCTTATATAAGCTAACCACAGATGCTAAACCAAAATGGGGAATCATGACACCCCAACATATGGTTGAACATCTGGAGTATACATACAAAATTGCTTCTGGAGAAATTCAGGATTTTGAGATTGCAACGCCAGAGAAGATTCTGGATAAAGTACATAATAGTTTATATAATTATGAAGCTTTTCCTAAAAACACAGACTTTCCATTACTTAAAAAAGGAGAGTTAGAAGATCTAAGACATCCTGATCTTGAAACAGCTGTAACAAAGTTGAACGAAGAAAGAGAAGTGTATAAAACATATTTTAAGGAAAATCCAGATGCAATACTAAAAAATATTGTTTTCGGAGAGTTGAACAAATATGAATGGTATTTGTTAGAAAGAAAACATTTAAACCATCATTTTGATCAATTTAATCTATTAGGTTAAATTGATCAAAATTCCCGTGAAGACGGGAATCTAAATTATGAAGGGATGAGAATCTTATAATTAAATGTAAATGATAATTTGGAGTGTATATATCATAACAAATAAACCTAACGGAGTTCTCTATATAGGAGTGACTAAAGATTTGAAAAGAAGAATACGCCAACACAGAAATAAAATACATCCGAGAACATTTTCAGCAAGATATAATCTGGAGAAGTTGGTGTATTATGAAAATTATAAGACAAAAGAAGAAGCGTACACCCGGGAAAAGCAAATGAAAAAATAGAAGCGGGAATGGAAAATAAAATTGATTGAAAAAGATAATATAAGTTGGATTGACTTGACTGAAAATTTGACCGAGTATTTTAAAAATAATGTAGAATTAAAATAATAAGATTCCCGCCTACGCGGGAACGCAGATAATGACACAACCATACGTAAACATAAACATAGAAAACCAGGTAGGAACCATTGAGTTTTTTCATCCTGCTCATAACTCTTTGCCAGGAGATATTTTGGCTAAGCTTGCTCAAACAATTACTGATGCTGGTAATAATGATGACATCAAGGTAATTGTATTAAAAAGTGGAAGAGACAGAACGTTTTGTGCCGGAGCCAGTTTTAAAGAATTGATCAATATTAATGATGCCGAAACCGGAAAAGTATTTTTCTCTGGCTTTGCCAACGTGATCAATGCTATGCGAAAATGTCCAAAATTTATTATTGGGCGAGTACAAGGAAAAACTGTTGGTGGTGGAGTTGGATTAGCTTCTGCAACCGACTATTGTATGGCGACAAAATATGCTTCCATAAAATTAAGTGAACTTAATGTAGGTATAGGACCATTTGTAGTAGGACCTGCAGTAGAACGTAAAATAGGGTTATCTGCAATGACACAAATAGCGATTGATGCCAATTCATTTTATGATGCAGAGTGGGCTAGAGATAAAGGATTATTTACCAAAGTTTTTGAAGATGTAGAAACATTAGATGCTGAAGTAAAAGCTTTTGCAGAACATTTATGTACATACAATCCAGAGGCAATGAAGGATATGAAACAAGCATTTTGGAAAGGAACAGAGGATTGGGATACACTTTTGGCAGATAGAGCGGTAATTAGCGGAAGATTGGTACTAAGTGACTTTACAAAAGAAACATTGAAACGATTTAAATAGAACACAGAATATTAAATAGAAGAACACCGAATATTGAAGTTTGATTTAATTAGATAATAGTTTGATTTCCAGGTTCGATATTTAACATTCAATATCAGATATTTTCATGATTTACAGCTTTAAAGGATATATACCCGTAGTACACGAAAGTAGTTTTGTGCATCCATTAGCAGCAGTAACTGGTAATGTGATTATTGGTAAAAACTGTTACATCGGACCAGGAGCCGCGATACGTGGAGATTGGGGAGAGATTATCCTTGAAGATGGAGTTAATGTGCAAGAAAATTGTACTGTACATATGTTTCCGGGTAAATCTATTGTGCTCAAAGAAAGTGCACATGTAGGACACGGAGCAGTGATTCATGGAGCAAATTTGGGCCGTAATTGCTTAATAGGGATGAATACTGTGATTATGGATGATGCAGAAATTGGAGATGAATGTATAGTGGGGGCAATGTCTTTTGTGAAAGCAAATACTGCTTTTCCAAAACGAAGTTTGATTGTTGGTAATCCAGCGAAGGTAATTAAAGAAGTGAGTGATGAAATGATATACTGGAAAACAAAAGGAACAAAGTTGTATCAACAATTACCTGCAGATTGTTATGAGTCACTTAAAGAAGTAGAACCTTTAAGAGAGGTTCCGAAAGATAGAACTAAACAAGAAGCATTTTATAAAACGCTGGAAGAGTTTAAGCGAAAATAGATAATTACGAATGTCACACCAAGCTTGTTGAAATGTAATCAATGAGGATATAAAAAAGTCTTCAACAAGTTGAATGTAACATAAACGAATAAAATTAATATATTACAAATAATAAACTAACAAACATTAGTTAACCAAGATGTCGACAGTAGAATTAAAAATGCCCAAAATGGGTGAAAGTATATCAGAGGCTACCATTCTTAACTGGTTAAAGAATGTAGGTGATACAGTAGAAGAGGATGAGACGATTTTAGAAGTAGCTACAGATAAGGTAGATTCTGAGGTTCCTTCTCCTTGTAATGGAGTGATTACAGAAATACGTTACCAACCTAATGAGGTAGTAGAAATAGGACAGGTAATTGCCGTAATTGATGCAGATGCAAAATCTGTAACACTGAGCCAAAAACCTGAAAAGTCAAAAACGACTGAAAAATCACAAAAAACTCAGAAACCATTGGCTAATTCTGAATCAAGAAAAGCAAATAATTCTGAGTTCAAAACTCTAAACACAGGAGAAAACGATGGTTTCTTATCTCCTTTGATCATTAGTATTGCTCAAAAAGAAAATATAACTGTAGAAGAACTACAGAGTATTGCAGGTACAGGAGTAGATGGTCGTATACGTAAGAGTGATGTGATGCATTACCTAAAAAATAGAAAATATCCTTTACCAAGCAGACCACAACCACAAGCGCCAAAATCAACTTACAATGCACCTCCAATCTCGTTTGTAGAAGGAAAAGATCGTATTGTAGAAATGGATCGTATGCGAAAAATGATCGCAGATCATATGGTGTATTCTAAACATACCTCACCTCACGTAACCAGTTATATTGAAGTTGATGTAACTAACATTGTGAATTGGAGAAATGAAGTAAAGGTAAAGTTTAAGGAAAAACATGGAGAGAAATTAACATTCACTCCAATTTTTGTAGAAGCCGTTGCTAAGGCAATTCAGGAATACCCGATGATTAATGTTTCTGTGGATGACAAGAAGATTGTGGTACATAACGATATTAATGTTGGTATGGCAACTGCACTGCCTAATGGTAATTTAATCGTTCCGGTAGTTAAAAATGCTGATGAGAAAAACTTACTTGGATTAGCCAAACGTGTAAACCACCTGGCTAATAGTGCAAGAAATAATGCCTTAAAACCAGACGAAATACAGGGAAGTACTTTTACTATTTCTAATGTAGGAACCTTTGGAAGTTTAATGGGAACACCAATTATTAATCAACCCGAAGTTGCTATTCTTGCTTTAGGGATTATTAAGAAAAGACCCGAAGTAATTACTACAGAAAAAGGAGATGAAATTGCAATTAGAAGTATGATGTATTTATCCTTGTCTTTTGATCATAGAGTAGTAGATGGGTTTTTAGGAGGATCATTTTTACGTAAAGTAGGTGATGAATTGGAAGCTTTTGATATAAATAGAGAAATATAATAATAAATGCACAAGGGATAGAAGCTGGCTACCATGTAGCGCGAATAGCCCGACCCACTGGGATGTGCCCAAAACAATAATAATGGAGCAAAAAATCAAAATTACAACAACCTCAGATTCAAAATTAAAGGATATTGATTTTGATAATATTCCTTTGGGAAAAGCCTTTACCGATCATATGTTTATCTGTGATTATGAAGATGGAGCTTGGCAAAACCCACGAATCGAACCATTAGCATTAATTCCTACACATCCTGCAGCAATGGCTTTGCATTATGGGCAAGCAATTTTTGAAGGAATGAAAGCAACAGTAGGTAATGATAATACTCCGTTGTTATTTAGACCAGAAGAAAATGCAAAACGATTTAATCATAGTGCAGCCAGAATGGGAATGCCTTCTGTACCCGAAGAACTTTTTGTAGAGGCAGTAAAACAAATTGTAGGAATAGAGCATGGATGGATACCACCACAAGAAGGAAGCGCATTGTATTTACGCCCATTTATGTATGCAGATGAACCTTTTATCGGGATGCGAGCAGCATCAAGTTATAAGTTTATTGTAATCTGTTCTCCTGCAGGTCCGTTCTTTACTAAAAAAATCAGATTATATGCTGAAACCGAATATATAAGAGCGGCAGATGGAGGAACAGGGGAAGCAAAAGCTGCAGGAAATTATGCAGCGGCGATTCTACCAACCGAAAAAGCCAAAGCCAAAGGATATGACCAAGTATTGTGGCTGGATGCCAATGAACATAAATATATCCAGGAAGTAGGAACGATGAATATCTTTTTTAAAGTAGATGGTAAGTTTATTACGCCGAAAACCAATGGATCTATTTTAAAAGGAATTACACGGGATAGTGTGATCACTTTACTTAAAGATAAAGGTTTTGAAGTAGAAGAACGCCCGATTACGATCGATGAGGTTATTACATATTCGAAAGAAGGAAAATTAGAAGAAGCTTTTGGAACAGGAACAGCAGTTGCTATTGCTATGGTAGAAGCTATTGGATATAATGAAGAATTGATCACATTACCCAATACAAACCCTGTAAGCCAGGATATGAAGGATACTTTGGATGAGATTAAAGTTCAGAAAAGAGAAGATAAACATGGTTGGATTATACCCGTACCTGTTAGAGAGAAAGTAAGATAAAAGTTTTGTCATATTGAGCCCTTCAATAAATCTGGGACAATGCCTATAGGAATGGCTTTACTCATGAGGTTTAAAAAAGATTTTGACCGGCACAACCTGACCTGAGATTGATAAATGAAGAATTCGGAATTACAATTATTAGTAATTCAAAAATCAAAAAAAGAAATGTTAGCAGAAAAGACCATAGCAAAAGAAGCATTACAAAAAGCGTTCATGACACTTTGTAAGGCTAAGTCGATGACCGAGTTGTATGAAGAAAATTTCAAAACTGTTTCTAAATATGTACATGCAACCTCAAGAGGGCATGAAGCAATCCAAATAGCTACGGCAATGCAATTATTGCCTCAGGATTATGCGTTTCCGTATTATCGTGATGATGCCATGTTATTAGGAATCGGAATGCGACCTTATGATTTGATGTTACAATTGTTGGCTAAAAAGGATGATCCATTTTCTGGAGGTAGAACGTATTATTCACACCCTAGTTTACGTGATGAGGATAAGCCAAAAATCCCACATCAATCATCGGCAACAGGAATGCAGGCTATACCTGCAACGGGAGTAGCATTAGGGATGCAATACAAAGAATTAGTAGGGATAGATCATATTTCTGGAAACGATTCCGGCAAGAGTGAGATAACAAAGCTACCTCTGGTAGTTTGCTCTTTAGGAGATGCTTCGGTAACAGAAGGGGAGATTGCAGAAGCTTTTCAGATGGCTGCTTTAAAGCAATTACCTATTTTGTATCTGGTACAGGATAATGGATGGGATATTTCGGCTAATGCAGAAGAAACACGTGCGCAAAGTGCTTTTGAATATGCGGCAGGATTTAATGGATTAGAAGCTATTTCTATCGATGGAGCTAATTTTACCGAAAGTTATCTAGCGATACAAGAGGTAATCAAAACAATTAGAGAAGAAAGAAGACCGATTCTGGTACATGCTAGGGTACCGTTATTAAATCATCATACTTCGGGAGTACGAATGGAATGGTATCGTGATGATCTAGAAGAGGCTCGCTCTCGTGATCCATATCCGGTATTAAGAAACCAATTACTTTCATCTGGTTTTACAGAAGATGAAGTGTTGACTATCGAAGCAGAAGCAAAAGCAGTAGTAGCCAAAGATTTGGAAGAAGCAATGAAGGCTGAAGATCCAAAACCAGAAGACCTTTTTACTCATGATTTTGCACCCACACCAATTACAGAAGAGAAAGGAGAACGATCTCCTGCAGATAAAGAAGAAGTGGTGATGGTAGATTGTGCTCTGTTCGCTGTAGAAGAATTAATGAGAGAGCACAAAGAGTGTTTACTATATGGCCAGGATGTAGGAGGAAGATTAGGAGGTGTATTTAGAGAAGCGGCTACGCTGGCGCAAAAATTTGGAGATGAGCGTGTGTTTAATACTCCTATCCAGGAAGCTTTTATTGTAGGTTCTACTGTGGGAATGTCTGCAGTTGGATTAAAACCCATTGTAGAAGTACAGTTTGCAGATTATATCTGGCCGGGATTAAACCAATTATTTACAGAGGTGAGTAGGTCATGTTATTTGTCTAATGGAAAATGGCCGGTATCGATGATTCTTCGGGTTCCGATTGGAGCATATGGTAGTGGAGGACCTTATCACTCCTCTTCTGTTGAATCTGTAGTTACCAATATCCGTGGAATCAAGATTGCGTATCCAAGTAATGGGGCAGATTTAAAAGGACTAATGAAAGCTGCGTATTACGATCCAAATCCTGTAGTTATTTTGGAACACAAAGGACTGTATTGGTCAAAGGTAAAAGGAACTGATGCCGCCAGAACTATAGAGCCATCAGAAGATTATATTTTACCTTTTGGGAAAGCTAATGTTGTACAGCGTATATGGCCACAAGACGAAAAAGAAACTATGACTATCGTAACCTATGGTATGGGAGTGCATTGGGCACTTAATGCTACAAAAGATATGAAAGATGTAGTCGAGGTGATTGATTTGCGCACATTGTACCCTCTAGACGAAGAAACCATTATGGAGTCGGTAAAGAAAACAAAGAAATGCCTTGTAGTAACCGAAGAGCCAACCAATAATTCTTTTGCAAGAGCATTATCGGGTAAAATCCAGGAAGAATGTTTTAGATATCTGGATGCTCCTGTGATGACTATTGGATCAGAAAATATGCCAGCTATTCCTTTAAACAGTACACTTGAGCAAACAATGATCCCTTCTACAGAAAAGGTAAAAGAGAAGATAGACGAATTATTAAGCTATTAAGCAATTTGATAGTACTATAAATAACCCTGGTAACTTTTATTTAAAGTCACCAGGGTATGTTTTATCCCCACATACAGAATCTACCGTTGCATTCTCCAATGCCGCAAAAACCATTTCGACAACATAGATCTCCCATTTGGTAACAATTTGGTCCTGATCCACTAATAGATTTTTGAAGCTCTTTACTTAGTTTTTTTACCCCATTTACATTTAGAATACTTTTCATTTTTGAAGGTTTTAAGAGTTTATATTCAATGAATTAATGATGGTATAAGATATAAATAATAAGTGTTTTTTGCTTGAAGGGATATGA
This sequence comes from Aquimarina sp. Aq78, assembly GCF_900299525.1. GTDB lineage: Bacteria > Bacteroidota > Bacteroidia > Flavobacteriales > Flavobacteriaceae > Aquimarina. The sequence continues at coordinate 96,256 of NZ_OMKA01000002.1, forward strand.
TAAGATTGTGTAAAGTTATTGCTGCATCGATATCACTTAAATCACTTTCGTGATGAGATGCATTATTTTTTTAACAGTTTCCTAAACGCTTCAGCATTTCCATGAAATAGATCATAATCTACGTCACCTTTGATTCCCTTTAAGTCTTTAAGATCTGTACGTTGCCAGATAATCCAGCCTTCATTTTTCCAGGTTTTAGGAATTTTTGGAGTTTTCTTGGTATACTCGGCAATCCATAATTTATATTTAGCAAAATCGGGATGATCAAGGTATTTAATTCCAAAATAAAAATTAGAATATATAATTGGGGCCACTCCCCATTCTTTTTCTACGATTTGTAACCAGAGTAAAGTGTTTTTTTGGTACTCTTTTTTGGTCACAGGGGCTTGAATCCCTAATTCTTCCAAATCTAAAACAGGAGGTAAATCTCCCGGTTCTAATTTACCAACTGCTGCTATAAAATTTTGAGCTTGCTTTGTGGGATCGTAGCCGGTTTCATAAAAATGATAAGCACCTCTGTAGATACATTTACTTTTTGCAGCTGCTCTGTTTGTTTTAAATTTTGGATCTTTAAAATCATCACCTTCAGAGGCTTTTATATAAACAAAATTAACACCGTCTTTCTTAATGTCATCCCATTTGATGTCACCTTGAAAATGAGAAACATCCATTCCTAAAATAGAAGGGTCTGTTTCGAGTCTTTGATTTTCTGAATTGCACAAATTGTTTTTGTCTGTTGTACAAGAAAATAGTACTAACGATAGTGCGAAAAGTTGAATGGTAATTTTTTTCATGGGTTCTATTGGTTAAGTCTTAAGAGTATTTGATTGTATAAAGTTTTAGATTACTGTGAATTATTGGTAAAATCTTTGCCAAGTTTTTTTAAATTTTCCTCTTGGGCTTCTTTGATTGTACTTAATCCAGAAAAATGAAAGAACTTTTTGAGTAAGAAACTCATGATATAAAAATATAATAGCGGCAAAATAAGAAAAAGAACAATGAGGTTACTAATCATATTTATAATAAGTTTCATCAATTCTTTTTTACCTTCTTTTAAAATTTCAAAAGCTTCAGAAAACCCTTCTCCTACATCCACACTAACATCTTCAACTTTATCAACAACTGCATCTTCAACTTTTTTAAAGAGACCTATTTTTTTATGACCTTTTTCTTTAGCTTTCTCTAATTGTCTTTCTTTTCGAGCTTCTTGTTTTGATTTAATGTGTTTTCTCTTTGCTTCATATTTATTTTTGATAGATGAAAGGTGCTCATGTAATGAAGAACCAAGATCCAGTTCCATAGTGTCAGACACATAGTGTATTCCATTAACGTATAAAGAAAGTCCCGGGTTGATAAGTAATGCTATAATAAGTAATTTCAAAGCTACTTTTTTATATTTTTCAAAGAATATACCTATAAGAAAAAGCACAGGAAGTAATTTAAACAGTAATGATTTACCCATATTTACCAATATGGTTTGAACTGCGATTACAATATTAGCAAAGGTTAAATAATTGATTGCTCGTGTAAAAATATCAGAAAGCTCTATTGCCAGTCCCCCCACTAAGAGGATACCCGAATGGTCAATACCTGTAGTTATACTTTTTAATTCCATGGCAACGCCAAGGCCTAGCATCATATCCCCATTTACATCAGATAAAAAATCAATAGCTGGGGCCACTAATAGGTTACTAAATCCCAAGATGATAATAACCAAAGAAATAATGATAACCCAGATTTTATCATTCTTAATAAGATTGGATAGTGTTTGGTTGATATCCATAGTAATATTGAAGTTGGTTCGTTTTGTGTAGTTTAAAGGTAGAGAATTTTTGAAGTAAAAAGTATAGGTATTTATACGCAATTATTGAAGAAATATATGAAGTGTATTGAGAAAAATCATACACATTAAAACCATATGACTTTTTATTATTTTGATATGATTTAAGCGATGTTTTTGATGATTTAATAAAAAACTTCAAGAATAGTGTCTATGTTTCTTGAAGTAAGTACTCTTTTATAAATGTTTACGAATCAATAATATATCACCAAATATGAGAATTAGTACAATTATTACTATGCTAGTAAGTATGGCGTTGTTATCATCTTGCTCATTTAAAAAACAAGAGGATGTTCCTTCTGACCCAATTGATGCCAAAGTATCTAAACTATTATCTAGTATGACTTTGGAAGAAAAAATTGGTCAAATGACTCAAATTACAATCACTGCACTGGAAAAAGAAGGAGAACCAGGAATACTAGATAAGAATAAATTAAAAGAAGCGATTCATAAATATAAGATAGGTTCAATACTTAATACGCCAAATCCAGGAGCTCCAAAACCAAAAAGATGGAATGCGATTTTAAATGAAATTTTGGCTGAAACTAATCAAACCGATAAGAAAATTCCGATCATTTATGGAATAGATGCTATTCATGGAGCAAGTTATACAGATGGGGCTGTTTTATTTCCTCAACAAATTGGTATGGCTGCAACATGGGATTCTGAATTGGTAGAAAAATGTACCGCAATTGCAGCTTATGAGACGAGAGCATCTTCAATACCCTGGGTCTTTTCTCCTGATCTGGATTTACCGCGACATCCTGCCTGGTCAAGACTTTGGGAATCTTTTGGAGAGGATACTTATTTGTCTTCACAGATGGCTGCAGCTATGGTAAAAGGTTTTCAGGGAAATGATGTTGGTGCTTCTGATAAAGTAGCGACCTGTCTTAAACATTATATTGGATATGGTAGTACAGCTACAGGAAAAGATAGAACCCCAAGCATTATTCCTGAGAGAGTACTTAGGCAATATGATTTGCCAATATACAAGAAAAGTATAAGCGCCGGAGCCAAAAGTGTTATGGTTAGTTCTGGAGAGATTAATGGTATTCCTGTTCATGCTAGTAAAAAAATGATAACAGAGATTCTAAAAGACGAATTAGATTTTAAAGGTTTTGTGGTAACAGATTGGCAAGATATAATTTACTTACATACTCGCCATAAGGTAGCTTCTACTATGCGTGAAGCAGTTAAAAAATCAGTTATGGCAGGAATTGATATGAGTATGGTGCCAGATAATTACTCATTTTTCGAAGAGTTATTTTCTTTAGTAAGTGATGGCGAAGTACCTATGTCTAGAATTGATGATGCTGTAAGTAGAATTTTAAGAGTCAAGTTTGAACTAGATTTATTTAGAACACCTGTTACAGACCCTGAAGATTATCCGAATTTTGGTTCTCCTTCTTCGATTGCAATGTCATATATCGCCGCATCTGAGTCTATTACTTTACTAAAAAACACAGATAAAATACTTCCGATTTCTAAAGAAAGTAAGGTGTTAATAACCGGTCCAACTGCTAATAGTATGAAATACCTTAATGGTGGATGGTCATATACTTGGCAAGGAGAAAAAAGTGATGAATATGCAAATGATAAGCTTACGATTTTAGAAGCATTTAAAAATAAAATAGGAGAGCAAAATGTAATATATACACCTGGGGTATCTATTTTTGAGGAGGTCGATATTGCCAAATCTGTTTCACTTGCTAATAATGTAGATTATATTGTTTTGTGTTTGGGGGAGCATAATTATACAGAAACTCCTGGAGATATTAATGATTTGATAATCACCGAACCTCAAATCAAATTGGCTCAGGCATTAGCTAAGCTAAATAAACCGATTATACTAATTCTTAATGAAGGAAGACCAAGAATCATAAGTCAGTTTGAAAACGATATGAATGCCGTTTTACAATGTTATCTTCCAGGAAATGAAGGTGCACGTGCTTTGGTAGATATTGTTTATGGCGATATAAACCCTAGTGGAAAATTACCTTATAATTATCCCAGATATGCAAATTCTCTACAAAAATATAATAGAAAATATACTGAAAGTTTAGGAGATGAAGAACAAAATGATGATGCAAATTATCAAAGGAGTTATAATCCACAGTATGAGTTTGGTTATGGATTATCATATACAACCTTCAGTTATAAAAACTTGAATCTAGATAAGATATTTATCAATAAAGAAGATGCTGTTCAAATAACTGTTGATGTTCAAAATACAGGAATAAGAACAGGGAAAGAAGTAGTACAGCTTTACCTTAAAGATATATTTGCCAGTATTACACCAGAGGTAAAAAGCCTAAAAAGATTTAAAAAAATAGAACTTCAACCCGGAGAAATGAGAACAGTTTCATTTACAATTGGAATTGATGATTTAAAGTTTGTTAATGAAAATAATGAATGGATTGCAGAAAGTGGAGAATTCGAAGTTATGATTGGATCACTTTCTAAAAAAATTGCATTAGAAAAAGAGTTATAGGTATTTTTGGCTATATTTATTTTTTCATTTTAATGTTGAATTAATTATCAAAACGTTAAAAATATATCCTATTCTTTTGAGAATTCATAAATGCTTAAACTATTTTAAATGCAATCCGTTAAAACTAAAGATACTATATTGTGGACAAAAGTTAAATTAGGGGATTTAGATGCTTTTAATCAACTATATGATAAGTATATAGATGCACTTTATGAATTTGGTATTCAACATACCAAGGATACAGATTATGTTAAAGATTGTATCCATGATCTATTTTTGGATATATATAAATACCGTAAAAAACTTTCTGATGTAGATAATGTGAAATATTATCTTTTTAAATCTTTGAAAAGAAAGATCAATAGAAAATTTAAATCAAAACTTACTCTGTTTTCAACAGAAGAGAAAAAAAATGAAATTAGATCAGAATACAAATCAATAGAAGAAACGATTATTCAGTCAGAAAGTTCTTTAGAAATAGAAGCTAAGCTTTCTGTTGCTTTAACATCTCTTTCTAGCAGGCAGCGAAAAGGATTATCCTTAAAATTTGATGAAAAAAAATCTTACGAAGAAATTGCTGCGATCATGGGAATTTCCATAGAATCAGTACGTACACTTATCTACAGGGCGGTGAAAAAACTGCGAAATGAGATATAGGTTAAATAAAAATTAAAAAAACAATATTTTTTTGTCTATGTTTTTTGAGTTTGATGCTTTTATAGTATGGTAAGGTGCTGAATTTGTTATTTCATCTCCAAATTTTACCAAATACTATAGTATAATAATGTGTTAAGTAAAAAACACAAAATAGTAATTGATATAAAAATCTTCCCAAAATGTTAACTGAAGAAGAAAAAAGACTTTTAAAAAATAAAATAAATACGTCTGTTACAGAATATCGTAATAAAAGAAAAAATAGACAGCTAAGATATTATATAGGCGCTGCTGCAGCAATTGCAATTATATTCTTTTCTGTTAAGCATGCGAATACCTATCAAAATTCTTCAGCAATAAAAAATTATGTTGATGCTACAGATATTAGTATCGATAAAGATGGAGATGTGAAATTGGTTTTAAATGATAAAGACGAGGTAAAAATAACAGAGAAAGCATCAAGTATCACATATTCTAGCTCTGGAGGAGAAGTGAATATTAATAATTCTAAAAAAGTAGAACAACCAGTAAAGAATACTTTTAATACGATTATTGTTCCTTATGGAAAGAGAACTAAAATTACACTTTCTGAAGGCACAAAAGTATGGCTTAATTCGGGATCGAAACTTACGTATCCAGTTGTGTTTAATGGAGATAAAAGAGAAGTTCATCTCGTAGGAGAAGCTATTTTTGATGTAAAACATAACAAAAAACAACCATTTTATGTGGTTACAGATGATTATGATATTAAAGTTTTGGGTACTGTATTTAATGTAAGTAGCTATAGTGATGATTATCATACTAGTACAGCGCTAGAAAGAGGTAGTGTAGAGATAAAATATAAAGGGAATTCTATTTTTGGAAAATCAAGTATAAAAATAACTCCGGGAACACTTGCAGTATATAATAATAAAACTAAAAAGATAAGTAGAAACAGGGTTGATGTTACCAAATATATGTCATGGCGAGATGGTAAATTTATATTCAAAAAGCAAAGAATGGATATGATAGTCAAAAAGCTTTCCAGATATTATAATGTTACGATTTCAATAGAGAGTGAAGAACTTAAAAAACAAACTTTCTCTGGTCATTTGGATTTAAAAGATAGTGTAGAAAAGGTGATGGAAGTCCTCAAACAATCAACAGATTTGAGATACAAAATAGAAAACGGAAAATTTGTAATTAACTAAAAACATCAACTATATATGATATGAAATAACAAAGAGACTGTAATTTATTACAAAAAAAGTCAGAAAATGCTGTAACATTTCCTGACCTAACCAAATATTGCGATATCGCAATACTTAATGCATAAAAAACAAAATTATGAATAAAAAAGTTAACGGCGTTTCTTTTTTGTCTGAAAAGAAGAAACTCAATTTTTTATTAACCCTTATGAGAGTTTTTATTTTATTCCTGTGTTTTGGCTTAACGAGTGTGTATGCACATAACTCTTATTCACAAACTAAGCTGGATATTAACTTAAAAAACGGTACTCTTGAAGAACTGTTTGATCAAATTCATTCTCAAAGCGAGTTTATATTTTTTTATAAGGATGATATTGTAAAAACCAATACAAAAATCACACTACGTCTTAAACAATCTACTGTAAAAGAGATACTAAATAGGGTACTTCAAAAAACAGACCTCACTTATAAAATAATTGATCGGCAAATCGTAATATCTAAACGAAAAAAAGAGTTGGATACGAAAACGATTTCAGATTCAAAAGAATCCCAACAAGCAATATTAACAGGTAAAGTGATTACCGGTGACGGGACACCGTTACCAGGGGCAAGTGTCCTGATAAAAGGAACAGACAGAGGAACACAAACCGATTTTGATGGTAATTATACATTAGAAATTTCTAATGGGGAATCTCTAGTGTTTTCTTATGTTGGATTCATAACTAAAGAGGTAGTATTCTCTGGCCAATCTGCGATAGATATTACATTGATTGAAGATGCAAGTGAATTGAGTGAAGTAATTGTAACTGGATATACAAAGCAAAGTACTAGAAATATTACAGGTTCGGTTACTATTGTTCAGTCTGATGCGATAGCAGCGACAACTCCTTCTAGTATAGAGCAGTCGTTACAAGGCCAGGCCTCTGGTGTAACGGTAGGTGTCGAAGGTGGTCCTGGAGGAAATGCAGCAGTACGTATCAGAGGATATGGTACTATTAATGGTAATGATCCATTATATGTAATTGATGGTGTGCAAACAGGACAGGGGTTAAATGATCTCAATCCAGATGATATTGCTTCTATTCAAATACTTAAAGATGCAGCTGCAGCTTCAATTTATGGGATTGGTGCAGCAAATGGAGTTATTATAATCACTACCAAAAATGGAAACAGAAATAATAAGGTTTCATTTACATACAATGGAGTTACTGGAGTAGATTTTATTCCTAGATCTGTTTTTCCTGATATGGCAACACCACAACAATTGGCAGATGCATATTGGCAAGCAGCAATAAACGATGGAAATCCTAATCCATCACACCCTCAATATGGTTCTGGAGCAAGTCCGGTATTACCAGATTATATATTACCTCAGGGTGTGTCGGGTAATGTTGATGAAAGTACATATAGCTTTCCTAATAATAGAATTACTAGAGCAAATAAAGGTGGTACAGACTGGTTTGATGAATTTTTTGATTCTGCTTTAGTACAACAACACAATATAGGAATCAATGGAGGTAATGAAAATTCTAAATTTTATGTTGGTGTAGGTTTATTGGATCAGAAAGGTGTAGGTAGAGAAACATCTTTTGATCGTTATAATCTTAGGGTAAATTCTGAATTTAATATTACCGATAGATTTCGTATTGGAGAAACATTAAATACTTCTTTTTCAGAAAAGGTGGGTATTACGGATCCGTTGAACGATAATGATAATCAAAATAACGAAAGCCAACTTGCTGCTTTATATAGAATGCATCCGCTTATTCCGGTTAGGGATATTAGAGGTAATTATGCAGGAACTGCTGGTGCTGCAGGTGTAGGTATTGGATATAACGCGCTTGCGGTAGCCGATAGAAATAAAGATAATGTTACAGAGACTTTACGAGCTCTAGGTTCTATATATGCAGAATTTGATATTACTAAGGACTTATTGATAAAAACTACGTATACTGCTGATATTGGTAGTTCTAAGTTTTCATATTTTCAACCTGTAGATTATGAGAATGCTACTGCAAGAGCAGTAAATCAACTAAGAGAAACATCGACAGATGTGATCAATACAAACTGGTATAGTATTCTTCAATTTGCAAAGAATATAAATGATGTTCATAGTATAGATGTTTTTGCAGGAACAGAATTTAAGAAAAACCGATTTGAATCTTTTTATGCGCAAATTTCAAACTTTTTATTTACCACACCTGATGCTACTTTTTTAAGTGCTGGTACAGGTACACCAATAGTGGGAAGTGGTCAATCAAAAACTTCGAGTTTTTCAATATTCGGAAAAGCAGATTATGCTTTTAATGACAAGTATCTATTAAGTGCAACCGTAAGGCGTGATCAATCTTCTAAGTTCGAAGGAGGTAATCAAGTCGGTACTTTTCCTGCCGTAAGTGTTGGTTGGAGAATTTCGGGAGAGAACTTTTTGATTGACTCCTCAGTGGTAAGTAATTTACTCCTTAAGTTAAGTTGGGGAGAGCTTGGTAATGATAATATACCTGCGTTCAGAGGAGTTACTGCATTTGGTCCAAGCCTTAATTTCAATAACTATAATGGACAAACAGGCTACTTCTTAACCAATATTGGAGATCCAAATTTATCATGGGAAACTACCACTACTACTAATATAGGTCTTGATGCCGATTTTTTTAATAACAAACTTGGGATTAATTTGGATGTATACGAATCCGTTACAAAAGATATGTTGTTGGCTACTCCTGTAGACCCAACGATATACGGAAATACAATAAACTCTATTTATCGAAACTTAGGACAGATGACTAATAAAGGTTTTGATTTAGGGATTACATATTCAAGTAATTCTGATAATGCTTTTAATTATTCTATTGGAGTTAATGTTTCACATTACAATAATAATGTAGACTTTTTAGATAGAGAAAACCCAGCGCCAATTGCTAATCCTGTTTTAGGTTCTCAAACTGGTTTTGAAACTACAAATACTGCAGAAGGGCATCCAATATCTTCCTTTGTTGGTTTAACATGGGAAGGGATTGACCAAAATACTGGGAGAGCAATTCTTACGGGAGATCCACGAGATATTATAGGGGACCCTCATCCAGATTTTACATATGGAGTAAGTTTTAATGCTGATTATAAAAATTTTGATTTCACAATGCTTTTTCAAGGATCACAAGGGAATGAAATCTACAACTTAACAAAGTTTTGGACTGATTTTTCCAATTTTGAAGGTGGTAAAAGTATAGATTATGTAACAAACTCTTGGTCACCATCAAACCCTAATGGAGTATTACCTGCTTTAACATTAAATGCTAATGAAGCAACAGGTTCTTCTTACTATATCGAAGATGGGTCTTACTTAAGACTTAAAAATGTCTCACTTGGTTATTCATTAGATGATAAGATTACTTCTAAGTTAAAAGTTGAAAAAATTAGAATCTTTATACAAGGTAAAAACTTATTGACATTTACAGATTACAGCGGCCTGGATCCCGAAATTAATCTATCGAACTATACCAATCAACAACAAGCAAACCTTGAAATAGGTGTTGATAGAGGGGCGTATCCGGTTTCTAGATCCTTGAATTTAGGCTTAAATGTTACATTCTAAAAGAGAAGAAAGATGAAAAAATTATTTAACTATATAGAACCGAAAAAAATAGTGCTTTTACTATGTATTTCGGTATTGATGATCACTACTTTTCAATCTTGTAAAGAAGAATTAGAAATTCCTCTTCAAGGACAGTTTAGTTCAGATGTTATTGTATTTGATAATAATTGGGTAAGTTCTCAATTAACTGCAGCTTATGGTATGTTGGATGGAAATTTGGATACATCAGATCCATGGCGTTCAGCTGCATCAAATTGGATTTATGGAGAGGTAGCATCAGATAATGCATATAAAGGGAGTGATCCTGGAGATCAAACAATTATTGATAATGTAGAGTTTTATTTACCTAATTCTGGTGAAGGTAGATACTATGGGTATAAATGGAATTCGCTTTTTGAAGGTGTTGCACGAAGTAATGAAGCAATAAGAGGGGTGAAAGCAGGATTGGAAGCTGGAGATCTTACATCTGCCGAAGCAAATCTGTTTGAAGCTGAAGCAAGATTTTTAAGAGCCCATTATCATTTTGAAGCTAAAAAATTATGGGATAACATACCTTATGTAGATGAAACAGCAACAGAATCTTTATCCAATGAAAATGTAGATTCATGGACCCTCATCGAAGAAGATTTTAAATTTGCTATAGCACAATTATCAGATACTTCACGATTTGTTGGCGGTGCTAACAGCTGGGTTGCAAAAGCATACCTGGCAAAAATACATATGTATCAACTAGATTATGCATCGGCGGCACCAATATTGGATGATGTTATTAATGCAGGACCCTATAGTTTAGCAGCAAAGTATTCTGATAATTTTAATGCAGCATCAGAGAACAGTACAGAGTCTATATTTGCTGTTCAAAATACAGTTAGTGATGGATCTTCGCAAGATGATAATGGAAATTGGGGTGAAGCATTAAATTTTCCTAACGGAGCTCCTGTAGGAACTACAGGAGGAGCATGTTGCGGATTTTATCAACCTTCGCAAAACCTGGTAAATGCTTATAAAACAGATGCTACAGGATTACCAATGTTAGATACGTTTAACGATGTTGATGTCACGAATGATGATGGAGTGGCTTCTACCGATGCGTTTACACCACATACAGGAGAATTAGATCCTAGGTTAGATTGGAAAGTGGGTAGAAGAGGTATTGATTTTAATGGATGGGGAATTATGCCTGGGCAATCCTGGATTAGAAACCCTCCAAATGGAGGCCCTTATCTTCAAAAAATAAGTGTTTTTAGACAAAGTCAATTTAATAATGCCAGTATTGATGCTCCTTCTGCATGGGCTCCTGGCGTTAGTGCGCTAAATACTAATATCATAAGATTTGCTGAAATACTTTTATGGAGAGCCGAAATTATGGCAGTATTAGGAGAAGGAGATTTGGGAGTATCATTAGTAGATAGAGTTAGAATGCGTGCTGCAAACTCAGATGATTTTGTTAAAGAATTAGACGCAGATGGAGTACCAACGGCTACTCCTGCAGCAAACTATGTTGTCGGGACATACGGTGCTTTTTCTGGCCAGGACCAAGCTATAAAGGCTGTAGCTCATGAATATAGAATTGAAACAGCTTTAGAAGGTCATCGCTTTTTTGATTTAGTAAGAAGAGGTAATGCCGCTCAGGTTTTAAACTCTTACCTATCGGTTGAAGTTACAAAACGCCAACATTTAACTAATGCTTCATTTACTCCGGGAGTGAATGAGCGCTATCCAATACCGCAAATCGTAATTGCAGTGAGCAATGGCCAGTTAAAACAAAACAATGGATATTAGATTTGTTTATTTGAATTGTTTTTAAAAAAGACAGCGTGTTTTTACATGCTGTCTTTTACATATGATTTTGTAAAATATGATATATAAGTGCTTTGTTTTTGTTATTGGCTTGATCGTACTTACTAGTTGTTCGCAAAAGAGTACATCAATTGATGATCGAATATTTACCAGCCTAGAACACTCATCAACCGGTATTCATTTTAGTAATGATCTTACCGAAAATGACTCTTTGAATTATTTTACATATTCATACTTATATATGGGCGGAGGTGTTGCAACAGGAGATATTAATAACGATGGACTTATAGATGTTTATTTTACAGGAAATCAGGTTTCAAACAAATTATATATCAATAGAGGTAATCTTAAGTTTGAAGATATTACCATAAAAGCTGGTGTTGATGGAGATGATAGATGGTATACTGGTGTAACTATGGTAGATGTTAATGCAGATGGATTTTTAGACATATACTGCTCTGTAGGTGGAAAATTTGGAACTAAAATGAATCAATTGTTTATCAATAATGGAGATCAAACATTTTCTGAAAAAGCTCACGAATATAATATCAATGATATAGGAAATAGTGTTCAGGGAACATTTTTTGATTATGATAATGATGGAGATTTGGATCTATATGTAGCAAATTATCCTCCCACAAAATTTAACGCCCCTAATTTCTACTATAAATTTAAAATGGCGAATACCAAAGCCGAAGAAACAGATCATTTATACAGAAATGATGGAGATACATTCACTGATGTTACAGAAGAAGCAGGAGTAAAAAGCTTCGGACTTTCATTAAGTGCAACGGTTGGAGACTTAAACAATGATGGATGGTCTGATATATATGTGTCAAATGATTTTAGTACCCCAGATTATCTATATATAAATAATCAGGACGGAACTTTTAAAGAAGTAATTAAAGAAGCAACTTCTCATACTGCTTTTTTCGGTATGGGAACCGATATTGCTGATTATAATAATGATGGAAATCTGGATATTTTTCAGGTAGATATGGATGCTCAAAAAAATCGCCGTAAAAAAGCAAATATGGCGAGTATGAATCCTAAACTATTTTGGAGCACAGTTAATTCTGGTTTTCACTATCAATATATGCATAACTGTATGCAAGTTAATACAGGGATAAACAATGATGGGATTCCTTATTTTTCTAATGTTTCCAGAATAACAGGAACTTCTTCGACAGATTGGAGTTGGGGACCACTCTTTGCAGATTTTGATAATGACGGCCGTAAAGATTTATTTATTACCAATGGTACCAGAAGAGAAATAAATAATAACGACTATTTTGAGAATTTAAATAAGCTAAAAAATAAGAAAGATAGCCTTTTGCAAAGAAGTTTAAAGATTCCTTCAGAGAAGATAGATAACTTCATGTTTCGCAATGTTGGAAATTATAGTTTTGAAAATGTAAATGAACGATGGGGGATACAGTATAAAGGTTTCTCTAATGGGGTTGCTTATGCAGATTTGGATAATGATGGAGATTTGGAAATTGTCACAAATAATATCGATGATTATGCATCAATTTTCGAAAATAAGAGTGCAGAAAAAAATAACTATATCACCATCCAATTTGAGGGTAATACCAAAAATAAGTTCGGATTAGGTAATAGGGTATATTTGACAACAGGGAACCAAACTCAAATGCAAGAGCTTACTTTATCAAGAGGGTTTCAGTCATCAGTCGCTCCAGAACTACATTTTGGAGTCAATCAATCAAAAACTATTAAAGAGTTAAAAGTTGTTTGGACAGATGGAAAATATCAAATGCTTAAGAATCTCGAAGTAAACCAAAAATTAGTAGTAAAATATGAAGATGCTATAACCAAAAATTCAGTATCAAAAAAAGAGTCAGTTTTATTTACTTCAGAAGAAAATGAGCATTTTTCACAATATAAACATCAAGAAAATAGCTATAATGATTTTTCTAAGCAGGTTTTGCTTCCACATAAGATGTCGGCATTTGGACCAGGAATGGCTGTGGGAGATATAAATAATGATGGATTAGATGATTATTTTGTGGGTGGTGCATCAGAACAAGCAGGAAGCTTGTTTTTTCAAAATGCAACTGGATTTGAAAAACAAACTATTAAGGCATTTGAAGAAGATAAAATTAATGAAGATGTTGGAGCTGTTTTTTTTGATGCAGATCAAGATGGAGATAATGACTTATATGTGGTGAGTGGCGGTTATGAATTCTCTCCAACGTCAGATATGCTACAAGATAGGTTATACATTAATGATGGTGGAGGGCATTTTTCCAAAGCAAAAAATAGCTTACCAAAAATGTTAACCAGTGGTTCGAGAGCATATCCTTTAGATTTTGATAAGGATGGTAAGCAAGATTTGCTGGTTTTAGGACGCCAGGTTCCTGAACAATACCCAATTCCTGCACATAGCTATCTGTTAAAAAATAATAGTCGAGATGGAAACATACAGTTTGATGATGTTACAGATTCTCATGCAAAAAATTTTATCGATTTAGGAATGGCCACAAGTGCAGTAATTACCGATTATGATAATGATGATTGGTTAGATATTATTGTTGTTGGAGAATGGATGCCAATTAGGGTCTTTAAAAATATTAAAACAGGTTTTAAAGAAGTATCGCAAGAATTGGGATTAACAAAAGATACAACAGGATGGTGGTGGAGTATCGGGCAAGGAGATTTTGATAACGATGGTGATATAGATTATATAATAGGAAATAATGGATTGAATTATAAGTATAAAGCCACAGAAGATGAAACTTTTGATATTTATGTAAACGATTTTGATAAGGATAGTAATGCCGATATTGTACTTAGTTATTATAATGACGGGGAGCAATTTCCAGTTAGAGGAAGAGAATGTTCATCGGATCAAATATCAATGATCAAACATAAATTTAAAGACTATGAAAGTTTTTCTGAAGCCACACTAGTTGATGTATACACCAAAAAATCGCTAGAATCATCATTACATTATCAAATAAAATCTTTTGCAAGTGTATATCTTGAAAATAAAGATGGCAAATTCTTTATTCACAAATTACCATTAGAAGCTCAGGTATCATCGATTAATCAAATTTTGGTAGATGATTTTGATGAAGATGGTAATATAGATGCTCTTATAGCAGGAAATTTATATGCTTCAGAAGTTGAAACACCAAGAAATGATGCTGGGCACGGATTATTCTTAAAAGGCAATGGAAAAGGCAAATTCAAGCCAATTTCTGCAATCAAAAGCGGTTTGTTCATACAGGGAGACGTCAAAGATTTGGCTATACTACAGGCAGATACTACTAGATATGTTGTAGCAGCAAAAAACAACGATTATTTACAATTTGTAAGAATTCGAGAAGTAAGTAAAAACACTCCTTAGGTTTCGAGATTATAAGAATGAGAGAAGATAAAAAAGTGTAAAGAATATTTTGATACACATTGGCAAAATAATGATCATTATATCATTTGCCATATATGTATAATTTTGATTGTTAGTGGTTTATGTTGAAATTATAAATGAAGATTAAAATAAAATTATGAATTATATAGGTATTATTTCTTTTTTAGGGTTTACACTTTTAGTAGGTGTTATTTCTTACTTATCTACAAAAAAAACAAATGAAAAATCTTCTGATGGTTATTTTTTAGGAGGTAGGAGTTTGACAGCGGGAGTTATTGCAGGGTCCTTATTACTCACTAATTTATCAACAGAACAGATTGTTGGTCTAAATGGAGCAGCGTTTAAAGAAGGAATATTAGTTATGGCGTGGGAGACACTTGCAGCCATTGCTATGGTAATTACTGCCATATTTTTATTACCTCGTTATCTAAAAGGCGGGATTACTACAGTTCCCCAGTTTTTACAACGAAGATATGATACAACAACCAAAGCAATAACCTCGGGTTTATTTCTTACGGGTTATGCAGTTATTTTGTTACCAACAGTTTTATATTCTGGAGCGTTGGCTATTAATACAATGTTTAATATCCCGGAACTTCTGGGAGTATCAGAATCAATAGCATTATGGATTACTGTATGGGGAATTGGAAGTATAGGCTCAATTTATGCAATTTTTGGAGGGTTAAAAGCTGTAGCAGTATCAGATACAATTAATGCTATTGGATTATTAATAGGAGGGGTAATGATTCCTTTATTTGGATTGTGGGATATTGGAAGCGGCAGTATTTTAGAAGGAATTAATGTTTTATTAGATTTATATCCCGATAAATTTAATTCTATAGGAGATAATAAAGCATCGGTTCCCTTTACAACCATTTTTACGGGAATGATGCTTGTACAACTATTTTACTGGGGAACCAATCAGGCTATTATACAAAGAGCTCTTGGAGCAAAAAACTTAAAAGAAGGCCAAAAAGGCTTGTTATTAGGGTCATTTGTTAAAATCTTGGGGCCAATTATAGTTGTGTTACCTGGTATTATTGCTTTCCATATGTTTGGAGATACACTCAAAAACCCAGATGAAGCTTATCCTATGTTGGTAAGTAAAGTATTACCAATATCCTTAGTTGGTTTTTTTGCGGCGGTATTGTTTGGAGCGATTTTAAGTTCATTTAATAGTGCTTTGAATAGTTCTGTTACACTATTTGGAATAGATATTTATAAAGAATATTTTAATAAAGAAGCAAGTGAGGCTACTGTTGTAAAAGCAGGAAAACGATTTGGAGTTATCTTAGCAATAATATCAATGTTTGTAGCCCCACTCCTAGTATACGCTTCAGATGGATTATTTGGCTACCTGCAAGAAGCAAATGGTATTTATAGTATTCCAATCTTAACCATAATTGTAGTGGGGTATTTAACAAAATATGTTCCTGCAATTGCTGCAAAAATAGGACTTATCTCTGGCTCCTTGTTGTATATTATTAGCCAGTTTATATTAAAACCGTATGTGATTGGAGATGAAAATTATCCACATTTTTTACATGTAATGGCATTGCTGTTTATTCTAAATGTAATCATTATGCTACTTATCGGTAGACTATACCCACGGAAAGATGAATACAAGCAAAAATACACGGGACAAGTAAATATAAGTCCATTCAAATATGTAGTACCTATAGGTATATCAATTTGTATTACAGTTATTGTTATCTATATGTGTTTTTCATAAAATAAGAGATCCTTTTTGATATAATTCAGACCCCAACCCTGTTACTTCCCCATTTGTAACAGGGCACTACTACAAGCCCTCGTTTATGGTAATCCTATTTAGACCTTATGAGGGTTTGTTGTTAACTGAAATCTCAATTTTTGTGTAGATCATGTCATCATTTATAAAAAGTGCGATGTCTGTCGTTTTTACTTTGTATTCCTTCTGAGCCAGGAGGGTATAAAGCTTTACACATCGCCGTGATGTAATTAGATAACCATTTTGTTACTAGTGTATCGATTTTTCTTTTTGTATTTTTTTCTTTGGTATTGGTAAGTTGTGTTTTCATAATATTACTTTTTTTGAATTGTTATTTATGTGCCTCGTGACGATTCATATCCGCGTGAGTCAATTTTTTGAAAAGAATTTGCATAATTTTCTGTTCGTTTCTTTGTTGTAGAGTTCACAATGAACTTTCCTGTTTCTTTGGTTTTATGTAAAAACCATTGTGATACATTATTTCTCATGATTGTTGTTTTAAAGATTAATAGAACCGATAAGGTTATCTTATCAGTTTTTTTAGGTATATATTATTGTGCATTGTATTAGATGATCTGTAAAATGTTGGTAATTAGATGTATGAGGAATACCGTATTCCTCATGATGTTTTACCAGAATATCCTTCGAAAATTTCTATATTGCTTATTCAATTAGAACTATAAAACATGGATAGTATATCAACAATTATTTTAGCTTTATCCCTTATTATTATAATGCTTGGAATGGGATTGTCTCTGGTTGTTGATGATTTTAAAAGAATATTTATATATCCTAAAGCAATATTGTTAGGATTGACTAATCAAATACTAATTTTGCCAGTGTTGGGATTTGCATTGGCATCCTTATTCCCAATACAACCCGAAATTGCAATTGGAATTATGATCTTAACTGCATGTCCTGGTGGACCTACTTCTAATTTAATATCTCATTTGGCAAAAGGAGATATAGCATTATCTGTTACTCTTACTGCATTAAGTAGTTTGATTACTATTTTAACTATACCATTTATTATAAATTTTGCACTTCTTCACTTTTTGGAAGAGGGGCAAATGATTAGATTGGATGTGATGACAACCATTATTCAGATATTGGTAATTACCATTATTCCTGTGGGTATTGGTATGTTGATTAGAAAATATAATGAACGATTTGCTTTAAAAATGGCTAAACCTGTTCGACGAGCCTCTGGGATTGTACTCATACTTGTAATTGCGGGTATCACAATTAAAGAAAAAGATAATATTGTGTCTTATTTTCAGCAAGCAGGAGTAGTTGCTTTATGTTTAAATGTTATTACCATGATTGTAGGATATTATTCTTCTAGATTATTTAGAATTAAAGATAAAAGAGCCATTTCAATTGCAATTGAGTCTGGGATTCAAAACGGGACTTTAGCAATAACTATTGCTGTTGTTTTGCTTGAAAATACTTCGTTTGCAGTTGCTCCTGCGGTATATAGCTTATTAATGTTTTTTACGGGGGGTATTGCTGTCTATTTGGGTATTAAGAAAAGTAATATCCAGAAAAATTAGTAGTACTGATCCCGCAGTGCGGGATGTACATCCAAGAGACAGTCGGATGTACTAGCAATTACGCTACAGTACATACTATACTATAGAGGTTCTGGTATTAGAACCTAATACATTTAGTTTTCTTCAATATGTCAATGAACTATATCAATAAAAAAAGACGCCTTACTAGGGCGTCTTTTTTATATCTTGATTTGTTTATAAGTTATATTCTTATAATTATCTTTTCTATATAATAGACACCTTTTATGTTCACTCCAGAACAATACCTCGATTGTTTATTAAAAAGTCGGGTTAACATATGTTGTGAATTACTAAGTGTCATTTTTATTTTTTTAAGTTAAATGCGTACTATTAATATTAATCTAAGTTCGCAATTGTTTAGATGCAAAGATCAAAACAATTTTTAAATGAGCAAACATTTTTTCAAGTTATTTTATTGGTAATCAATCAGTTATAGTTATTTTGAAACATAGGAATTCCTGTCCGTTTTTCAACAGATTTTGGATAGTTGCAGCAATTGTCTGTCTCCCTGTTGCTTAGTTTCCAAATAGTATTTTTTATGTGCTAATTAATTTCTATTCATATGTTTAATTTTTTTATTGAGTTTATTCAGATTACTTAATTTATTAGATTAAAATGTATTGTTACTTTATAAGATTCTACACTTTAGGAGGATTATTTCGACTCGATTTTCTGTATTTACTTCATTTTACATCAAAATGGTTCAACAAAAAAAGCGTCCAATTTCTTGGACGCTTGAGTTATATTTAGTCTTTGTTTTAAATCACTTCAAAAAAAATCAAAAATAGCTACATAGCATCCTATTTTGAGGGGATAATATAATTACCCAACGATATTTACATTGTTTATACAATGTTTTAGGATTAATATGTAGTCTGTTGTTTCTCATTTTGTTATGCAAATATTACTAGTTTCTCTGTTGTTTTCCAAATATTTATTGAAATTAACTCTATTTTCACATACCTACTTCTTAATTCCGGGTAATCCATTAGGTTTTTTGGTTTGCCAATGAAAAATTTCTGCTTTTTGTTTTTTTGGCCATACTTCATCCAATGTATTGGCATTATACACCCTTCCATTTTTTATTACATGGGTTAGTGTATTTGTGTTTCTGATATTTTCTAATGGATTTTTTGATAAAATTAAAATGTCTGCTAATTTTCCGACTTCAATACTTCCCAAATCAGTATCTAACCCTAATGCTTCTGCACCGAGTGTGGTGGCAACCCTAAGGGCGTCATGATTTTTCATTCCACCACTACCCACAGACCACAATTCCCAATGAAACCCGAGCCCTTGTAATTGTCCATGACTTCCTACTCCAGCCAAGCCTCCTGCTTCTACCAGGTCTTTCATAAATACGGCATGTTTTTTAAATACATGTTCTTCTTCCATAAACCAACCTGGTCTTCTTCTGGATTTTTGTGCTAATTCTTTATAAGGTGTGAAATATTGTATTTTTTGATCACTCCAAACATTCTCACGGGAGTAATAATAATTTTCTGCCCAAGGCCCACCATAGGATACTAATAAAGTAGGTGTAACTGCCATTTTTGAATCAGCTATGGTTTTTACAACATCTTTATAGATAGGGTAAATAGGTAAGGAATGTTCATGGCCTGGATAGCCATCTAAGAGTTGAGTCATATTTAATTTAAAATCCAATCCTCCTTCGGTAGTAGGCATTAGTTTTAATTCTTTTGCAGCCATCATAATCCACTGTCGGTGTTTACGATTACCCACCAAATACATTTTGATACTCTTAGTATTATAATACTCGCTATACTGTTTTAATACATCTTTTGCATGATCCAGGCTTTCGATTTGATATTTCCAAAACCCAACTCCAGGACCTGTACTATATACACGTGGGCCATGAATCATACCAGACTCTACCATATCGGCATAGGTAAGAACATCGGTTGTACCGGTCTGCGGGTCTCTGGTAGTGGTAACGCCATAGGCCAGATTAGCAGAATACATCCATACCTGGTTTTTATGTACGCCCCAACTGGGCCACATGTGAGCATGAGTATCAACAAATCCGGGAACTAATGTTTTTCCAGAAACATCAATGGTATGGGTATCAGCAGGAATTGTTAAGCTTCCCGAAATACCAATAGCTTTAATTCTGTTATTTTCTATAAGAATATCACCTTTTTTGATAACATTGTACCCTTTCATGGTAACAATACGCCCTCCTTGCAATAATAAAGTTCCTTTAGGTATATCCTTTTTATAATTTACATTGATTTTGAATTCTTCAGCTTCAAACTTTGGATCTTTCTTTTTTTCTTTATCTTCTTTTTTATCTGTTTTTGTAGTATCAGATTTTTTCTCTATTTCTTTAAGTTCTTCTTCTTTTTTTTTGGCAGCAGTTATGCTATCATTAAACTTTTTTCCTGCTTCTAAATCATATCTAAAATGACTTGCCCCCAGAGACCAATGTACTTTTTTACTATTCGAGGACCAGGTAGGAAACTCTCCACCTATAACTGTTAATTTCATAGCCGGAAATGCAGCTCCACTAACTTTGGCTACAGAAACTGATGGTGTTTTACCATATCGAGGAATAATTACAGTATAGATATCATTATTGATTAGTGCAAGTGCAGTTTTTCCATCTGGCGAAATTTGTATTTCTGATGGTTTTGAAGCTTTACTTTTATCTCGCCATCCTTCTTCTGATGATGGTAAGGCATTTGGGATATAATTGCTAAGATTACCTTCATGATGATTTTTACCAAAAATATCCTGAGAACCATGAGTAGTGATTCCGGTTAATTTTAGATGCTGTTTTTCATCAGATCCATCCCAACGAATAGAAACTAACCCTTTTTCATTATTACTTAGGTAAATACGATTATCTATTTTGGTAAAATGAGGGTTTTGTCTTCCTTTTGTTTTATCAATCAAATTGATAGCACCTCCATTAGCCTGTATCCATACCAAATCTTCCTGGGTTCTATTCGAAAATGGGTCAATGGCATCATCATACGTTTGAGCAACTCCTCGATGAAATGCAATTCTATTTGAAGAATAAGACCATGAGGGTTTTGTGTAAATACCTGGTTGTTTGGTTAATTGTACAGGTGCAGAACGACCATCGAGATTTACTTTAAACAAATGACCTCCTCCTTGTTTCCAGGTAGTGAATACAATATATTTTCCATCGGGAGACCAGGTGGGTTGTGCTTCTGTAAAATTATTTGTGGTTAAACGTTTGGGAGTACCATTGGGTAAATTCATTACATATAATCGATTCAGTGCAGTAAATACCAGTTTAGAGCCATCTGGAGAGGGCTTGGCATCACGAATCTGGGTTACCCTTACATTTTCAGTATCTTTTATTGGGTATTTAAAAGCTAATTTTGGACCTAAATCAAGATTTATATCAGCCTGAAAAGAGATTTCTTTGGCAGTATTATTTTCTAAAGAAACAGCATATATTTTTCCACCATAAGAAACAATTAGGCTTTTATTGTCTGGAGTGAATGACATTGCCGGTAACACTCCCAGAGGAGCAATCGATTCTTGTTCATCACGTTGAACCGGGTATGCCAACCATCGTTCTTTTCCAGTTTTTAAGTTTCGCAATACAAGACCAGTTTCTTCCTCAAAACGAGTGCCATACACCAACCAGTTACTGTCATTAGATAAAGTAGGAGTAAAAGCAGAGCCATACCTAGAGGTTACTACTGCCATATCACCATCTTCCATATCATAAGTTCCTATTTGATATTGTGGTAATTGTGCATTGTAGTCCCAGGAACCTTTACGCTGTGAGAAATACAACAATTTACCATCTGCACTAAAAGCAGGATCAATAGCTTTGATGTTTTTAGGTTTTTCAAACAATTGACTTCCAGAGCCACCTTCTTTATGATAAATATGTAGTTTAATATTTCTACGTCCTTTACCACCTACAATATATTCTCCATCAGCTGTCCATTCTGCAGAAAAGAAATTATGCTTTTCTTCTTTAGTAATTTGTTTATCTTCTTTAGTAGCAAGATCCAGAGTCCAGATATTATCAGAACCACTTTTATCTGAGATAAAAACCAAAGACTTACCATCGGGGCTATATCTGGGATGTACATCATATGCCATACCGCTGGTGATTTGAGTTGCTTTACCACCATTAATAGGAATAGAATAAATATCACCCATAAGATCAAAAACAATAGTTTTTCCATCTGGACTTACATCTAGCGAAATCCAGGTTCCCTGATCAGTTGTAAATGATATTGTACGTTCGGGCTCTAAAGGAAGCTCCTTAGTTGCTTTTTTGATCGAATCTTTTTCCTTTTTAGCATTTTGAGAAAATGTAGTGAGAGTACATAAAAATAAAAGTAGGGAAGTAACCCTTAGAGTGATGTGTGCGTTCATTGATTGTGAATGTTGAATTGTTTTTGAGAAGTAAATATAAACAATAAATTGATGGACCCTGTTATTAACCAGGATGTTAAATGCTTAATTTTTGTGAAATATAACATATGTTTTTAAAGGTTGAAGAAGATTTTTTAGACTCTCTGGGAATAGTAAAAATGCGAATTGTATTATTTATCCTTATTATAGAAACTCTGATCTAAAAGAAATGATTATACCATGAAAACAGATCACTTTTGTCAAAAAAATAATTGATAAATATCAGGTTTTAGATTGATTAATTCGAGAATTTGAATGATGATAAGAAAGTATTTTTGATGCATCATTAACCGTAAATCTACACAAGCTCATGAGAACCAGGAAAACACCCTTATCTCTAACCTTATATAATATCTTCTATTGCTGTTTTAAATTTCTAATTGTAGAAATAGACAAAACCACACTACATTTTTATAAGAACACATAGCACTTTTATAAAAGAGCGAATTCAATTTGTGACAAAATAATGAATTACGTTCAGAATAGGTGTAGTCTATAGTATTAGCTTATAATCTCTTGATAGTAAAACTTTTATTTTATTTTAAAAAATAATGTACTAGGGGGTGATCATGATTAATACGTCATAATAAATAGACACAACCATTTTAATTAGTAATCAAATTAAAACCTATGAATACTCAAAAAAATGCAAGTATTAAGACAAAAATTCTTATTCCCCGACCCCAATGTCTTTTTTGGACATAAAAGATTTTTCTCTTTTAAAATCTTAAACTAATTTTTATAAACACACAATCTTAATTAATTAAAACTCAACACATGAAATCAAGGAAGAGTATATTCCTTCTTATTCCTTTTTTGTTGTTTTCGATATTCGTTAACGCACAAAATCAGAATGACCGAGAGAATATTAAAAAACAAACCGATTTACAAGCTCTGCAAAAGATTATTAACAAATCTAATACTATAAACAATGCCAATAAGGCTAAAGTTGCAAGTCAAAAAGTAGCTCTTACAAAGACCACAATAGATGGTCGGTTAGGAGTTTTTTATTCTTTTAATGAAAAAGGCGAACCCATTTATGCTTATGATGATAATGTTGATGCTGCCGCTTCAGGGCGTACAAACAAAATTTGGACGGGAGGATCATCAGGCCTTAATCTTAGTGGTGCCGGCATTGAAATAGGTGTATGGGAAAGTGGTTATGCTAGGCCGACTCATCAGGAATTTGGAGGTAGAGCTTCTAATGGAGGTGATGGAGGATCTGTTACTAGCCATGGAACACATACAGGAGGTACATTAATCGCTAGCGGTACCGATCCAGCAGCCAGAGGAATGGCCTCGGGAGCAACTATTAAAAACTATACAGCCTCTGGGATGGTAACAGAAGCAGCTTCATTTGCTGCTGCCGGAGGAATTTTGGCTAATAATTCAAACACACCAAGTGGTTCGGCAGGAGTTTATGACGCTACTGCTCGTGATATGGATGAAGTTACTCATAATGCTCCGTTTTATCTGCATTGTAAATCTGCAGGAAATAGCGGAAATAATTATGGAGTAGTAAAAACAAACCAGCTCGCAAAGAATTTACTGGTTGTCGGAAATTGTAATGATATCCTAAACTATACAGGACCTTCTTCTGTAAGTATGTCTTCATCTAGTTCTTACGGCCCTTCCGATGATTGGAGAATTAAACCAGATATTACTAATAATGGTACTACGGTATATTCTTCTGATAATGCCAGCGATACAGATTATGGTAGTAAGAGTGGTACTTCGATGTCTACTCCAGCAACTGCAGGTACTATTGCTTTGTTACAAGAACACTATAAAAATATCAATGGAGTGTACATGAGAGCTGCCACAGCTAAAGGGTTGATTATTGATACTGCTGATGAAATGGGAGCCAATGATGGTCCTGATTTTGCAAGTGGATGGGGGCTGGTTAATGCAGAAAGAGCTGCTCAGGTTATCAGTAATAATGGTAACACATCTATTATGGATGAGTTAACCTTAAATAATGGAAGTACATATACCAGAACTATCATTTCTGACGGATCTACACCATTAGCTTTGACTATCGTATGGAATGATCCTGCTGGAGCAATTGGTTCAGGAAACACACCTGTATTGGTAAATGACCTGGATGTTCGTGTAACTGGTAACAATAATACATATTCTCCATGGGTAATGGTACCTAATGGAAGCTTTAATAATTACAGTGATGCTGCGCAAAAAGGTGATAATTTTAGAGATAATGTCGAAAAGATAGATGCCGTTTTAGCTGCTGGAACATATACAGTTACAGTTACTCATAAAGGTACACTAACAAATGGCTCTCAGGATTTTTCATTAATTGCTAATGGTGTAGTTGTTAGTACAGATACACAGGCTCCGAGTGTGCCAGCAAACCTTACTGCCTCTAATACTACTACTAACAGTACAGATTTGTCCTGGACTGCATCGACAGATAATGTAGGGGTTATCGAATATGAGATATTTCAAGGAGCAGCAAGTATTGGTACATCTGTAACCACCAGTTTTAGTGTAAATGGATTAACAGCAAATACTGGATATAGTTTTACGGTAAAAGCGAAAGATGCTGCAGGTAATGCATCTGGAAGTAGTAATGTAGTTAATGTAACTACATTAACACCTATCCCGGATACACAAGCACCTTCTACACCATCGGGATTAACTAGTGCCAATATAACACAAACAACAGCCGATTTATCCTGGACTGCTTCTACAGATAATGTAGGTGTTAGCGAATATGAGATATTTCAGGCAGGTAGTAGCATAGGAACATCGACAACCACTGGTTTTAGTGTTACCGGTCTTACTGCTTCAACAGCATATAGCTTTACCGTAAAAGCCAAAGATGCTGCGGGTAATGTATCAGGAAACAGTAATGTTGCTAATATTACTACTACAGCTACTCCAGGATGTGCTGGGATTAACAGTTTTCCATACAGTGAGAGTTTTGAGTCTGATTTTGGAGTTTGGACCAATACTACAGGCGATGATATTGATTGGACCCGAGATTCAGGAGGTACTCCATCGAGTGGTACTGGTCCTGCAAGCGGACAAGATGGTTCATTCTATCTGTATACTGAAGCATCGACCAATGTCACTCCTGCAGGTAGTCCAAATAAAGTTGCTTTATTAAACAGCCCTTGTATAGATTTAACAGGAATTCCTAATGGATCACTGGAGTTTGGATACCATATGCAGGGAACTGCTATGGGTAATATGGAAGTTTTAGCAAGTACCGATGATGGAGTTACTTATACTTCAATCTGGTCAAAGAATGGTAGCCAGGGAGATGTTTGGAACCAAGCTACTGTTGCACTTACTTCCTATGCTGGATCTGTCATCAAGTTACAATTTAAAGCAACAACAGGATCAGGATGGAGTAGTGATATAGCAATCGATAATGTGAAGATTATTTCTACAACACCTGACACCCAGGCACCAAGTGCACCAGCAAGTTTAGCAGCTTCTAATATTGGAGCAACAACAGCCGATTTATCCTGGACTGCTTCTACAGATAATGTAGGCGTTAGCGAATATGAGATATTTCAGGCAGGTAGTAGCATAGGAACATCGACAACCACTGGTTTTAGTGTTACCGGTCTTACTGCTTCAACAGCATATAGCTTTACCGTAAAAGCCAAAGATGCTGCGGGTAATGTATCAGGAAACAGTAATGTTGCTAATATTACTACTACAGCTACTCCAGGATGTGCTGGGATTAACAGTTTTCCATACAGTGAGAGTTTTGAGTCTGATTTTGGAGTTTGGACCAATGCTACAGGCGATGATATTGATTGGACCCGAGATTCAGGAGGTACTCCATCGAGTGGTACTGGTCCTGCAAGCGGACAAGATGGTTCATTCTATCTGTATACTGAAGCATCGACCAATGTCACTCCTGCAGGTAGTCCAAATAAAGTTGCTTTATTAAACAGCCCTTGTATAGATTTAACAGGAATTCCTAATGGATCACTGGAGTTTGGATACCATATGCAGGGAACTGCTATGGGTAATATGGAAGTTTTAGCAAGTACCGATGATGGAGTTACTTATACTTCAATCTGGTCAAAGAATGGTAGCCAGGGAGATGTTTGGAACCAAGCTACTGTTGCACTTACTTCCTATGCTGGATCTGTCATCAAGTTACAATTTAAAGCAACGACAGGATCGGGATGGAGTAGTGATATAGCGATCGATAATGTGAAGATCATTTCTACAACACCTGACACTCAGGCACCAAGTGCACCGGCAAGTTTAGCCGCTTCTAATATTGGAGCAACAACAGCCGATTTATCCTGGACTGCTTCTACAGATAATGTAGGCGTTACCGAATATGAGATATTTCAGGGAGGTAGTAGCATAGGAACATCGACAACCACTAGTTTTAATGTTACCGGTCTTACTGCTTCAACAGCATATAGCTTTACCATAAAAGCCAAAGATGCTGCGGGTAATGTATCAGGGAATAGTAATGTTGCTAATGTTACTACCACGGCTACTCCAGGATGTGCTGGGATTAACAGTTTTCCATACAGTGAGAGTTTCGAGAGTGGTCTTGGAGTTTGGATCAATGCTACAGGAGATGATATTGATTGGACCCGAGATTCAGGAGGTACTCCATCGAGTGGTACTGGTCCTGCAAGCGGACAAGATGGTTCATTCTATCTGTATACCGAAGCATCGACCAATGTCACTCCGGCAGGTAGTCCAAATAAAGTTGCTTTATTAAACAGTCCTTGTATAGATTTAACAGGAGTTCCTAATGGATCACTGGAGTTTGGATACCATATGCAGGGAACTGCTATGGGTACTATGGAAGTTTTGGCAAGTACCGATGATGGGGTTACTTATACTTCAATCTGGTCAAAGAATGGTAGCCAGGGAGATGTTTGGAATCAAGCTACTGTTGCACTTACTTCCTATGCTGGATCTGTTATCAAATTACAATTTAAAGCAACAACAGGATCAGGGTGGAGTAGTGATATAGCGATCGATAATGTGAAGATTATTTCTATCATTCCCGACACACAAGCACCTACAGTACCTGCGAACCTAACAGCTGCTAATATTGCAAACACATCATTAGATCTTAGCTGGGATGCCTCTACAGATAATATTGGGGTTACAGGGTATGATGTATATCAAGATGGAGCAAGTATTGGTTCATCAACAAGTACTACCTATAGTGTTAGTGGTCTTACTGCCAATACTAGTTATAGTTTTGCGGTGCGAGCCAAAGATGCTGCAGGTAATGTATCTGCAAATAGTACTGCTGTCAATGCCACTACAACAAATGTTGTTCAATATACCTTAACGACCAATACAACAGGACAAGGAACTGTAAGTGGTGGAGGAACCTATAACTCAGGAACCTCAGTTACTGTTACTGCTACTGCTGCATCAGGATGGGATTTTAGCGGATGGTCAGGTGCCTTGTCTGGTAATACCAATCCGGGATCTGTGACCATGAGTTCTGATAAAACAGTAACAGCAACCTTTACTGAAACTCCAGTGATCAGTACATCAACAGAAAAGTATCGATTAACCTGGAGAGGTAACACATCCACAACTATAGTTGTAGGATGGAATCAGGTAACAGGAACCAATCCTGTAGTACATTATGGCACTACAGATTTTGGTAGTAATGCTGCATCATATCCATTTAGTAAAACTGTAGACAGAACCGTTTCTAGTAAAGGAATGAATAATAACTATGCAAGATTAACAGGACTTCAGGCAGATACTGCGTATTATTTTGTGATCAAGGATAGTGAAGGGGTTTCTAAGAGGTTCTGGTTTAAGACTGCACCTAGTGATCCTAATACTCGTTTATCAATTATTGCAGGAGGGGATTCGAGAAACAATCGTACTCCAAGACAGAACGCCAATAGACTGGTTGCTAAGATCAGACCACATGCGGTACTATTTGGAGGAGATATGACCAGTTCTTCTTCTAGTTCTCAATGGAAAAACTGGTTTGACGACTGGCAATTGACTATCGGTGCTGATGGAAGAATGATTCCGGTAGTAGCTGCACGAGGTAATCATGAAAGCTCTAATGATATCAGAGATCTTTTTGATATTCCTACTGCTGCTGGAGGAGAATATTATGCATTGAGTTTTGGAGGGAATTTGATAAGAACCTATACCTTAAACACAGAGGTAACACCAGCAGGTACACAGGGAACTTGGTTGGCTAATGATTTAGCATCCAATTCTGCTAGTCACACCTGGGCTGTAGCTCAGTACCATAGAGCAACCAGACCTCATGAGCCTGGTAAATCAGAACAGAATGATCAGTATGAAGCATGGTCTAAACCTTTTTATACTCATGCCGTACAATTGGTGATGGAGAGTGATTCTCATGTGGTGAAACGTACCTGGCCAATCAAACCTTCGACAGGCTCAGGAAGTGATGAAGGATTTGTAAGAGTGGATACCGACCCTAAACGAGCTGTTTATGTTGGTGAAGGATGTTGGGGAGCTCCTTTACGTAATGCTTCTGATACCAAAAACTGGACAAGAGCAGCCGCATCGTTTAACCAGTTTAAGTGGTTATGGATTGATAAAAATAAGATAGAACTTAGAACTATTAAAGTAGATAATGCCAGCAGTGTTGGGCAGGTGAGTGATAACAACTTGTTTGTTTTACCAACCAATATCGATGTTTGGAATCCTACAGGAGGTAGTCTTGTGACTATTGATAACCCACATACTATCGCAGCTGTTGCTCAAAGAAATGATATTTCATTAGTAGACGAGAACAGTGTTGTAGAGAAAAAACTGGAAATTCATCCAAACCCGATAGAATCTGGTGTATTACACATCAAATATCCTAATTATACTAAGGCCAATAGGTCTGAAGCTATCATTAGAGATATGTTCGGAAGGGTGGTTGATAAAGTATACTTTAAATCAGAAACAACAACCTATGCTATTGATAAATTAAATGCAGGAGTATATTTTATTGTTATTAAAACAAGAGAAGGAGAGGAAAGTAAGAAGTTTATTAAAAGATAGAACATCTTTATTACTAGTAGTAAACTGCCTGAGCATATGTTCAGGCAGTTTTTTTATTCTAAGAAGGTTAATACTCCAAGATTTGCTCAACGAAATATTGTCGTTTTGTTTTAAGCTTGATGATTGATCAGATTATGAAGAAAGAAGGTTAGTATGAAATTCATTTTCTATTTCAAAGTGCTTTATAGTCTAACAAAAATTGTAGTAAGGAGAAAGAATATGACGTGTTGTATAAAGATAATTAACTGAACTTATTCTAATATAATCCTCGGGGTTTACCCGAGGATTATTTATAAAGTATAATGATGAATGAATTATATAGTTTGAGGATTTTTTCTGAAAGAAAGTTTCTTTAGATAACGTACATTAGGACGATCAGCAATCATCACAAACAAGGGAATTAAACCATGAGGCAGTCTAATCAACATTTCCCAGGTCCATTGACTGAATGAGTTCCATAAAAAAGCAATGTGAAAATGACCTACTAGTCGGGCTATAGCGGTCAACCCTCCCCATACAAAGGCATATACTAAAGCAGCATAAGATATTCTGGGAATAAAAATAGCAATGGCAACTACAAAATCAAGAATACCTGCTGTTTTTAACATTACATGCGCGCTAGGTTCACTAATTGGCAAAGTATTGAGTGTCATGTCAATAAAACTACCTGGTCTGGGATAATATCCGATAGCATATAAACCATGACAACTAAATGTAAGAGCAATAGCAATAAGAGCAATTAAGCGTATTTTTTTAAATTCAATAGAGGTGAATAATATCATATAAAGAAGTACCGGAGTCATGAATTGAATTGTATATTCAAAAAATTGCCCAACATGTAAAAACTTCTCTTTACAATACAAGATTGCCAAAATAAAAAGTCCAATACTCCCCCCTAATAAAAAGAATTTACCGATTTTTTTCATGTTAGGTTTTATCATTAAAGTAATGATAGCACAAATGAGATAAAAGACACCTATTGCTTTTATTGAAAAAGAAATTGTATTAGCAGCCGATAGGCTGGTTACATAATCATTCCAGGCAATACCAAAAATATTTTCAATACTACTTTTTAGGATACTTTCGTCCCATAGAAAAGTCCTGTAGGGAGCGTCCCAAACGATGTGCTGGTAGGCTCTACCTAAAAAAATAAGAAAAGTAGAGAGCTTTAAAATAGTAATTAATCTATGTTGTAAATCAGAAGATTGTGTCATGAGTTTTGTGTGATAGTTAATACTTTAAAAATATCGATTTATTCTGGTTTAAACCATTCAATCATCAATAAATTAATTGATAAATATCATATTCTTGATTGATGGATTTTGCACAAAAAATAATAACAAGCTCATATTTTTGAACACATAAAATTGTAAACTCAACACATTATGAAATCAAATTTTTTTAAGTATTTATTTACTTTGGCTTTAATTTATGGATTAGCTTCTTGTGAGAATGAAAAGACAGATATTCAGGATCAAAATGTTAATCAGGATATTAATAAAAATGACGAGACAAATCTTGGGAACATCTTTTTTGGACGAAAAAGTTCATCAGACTGTCATTTTGAGTACGAAGGATCAGAAGGACCAGCATTCTGGGCTGATCTTTGCGGCGAGGATTGGAAAGATTGTGGAGGTAATGTACAGTCTCCAATTGATATTGTAACCGATGATGCAGATGATGCGGATGATGCGGATGATATTAATAATATCAATACCAATTATACTACAAGTACTACAACTATTGTTAATAATGGTCATACTTTACGTTTTGATTATACTCCTGGTAGTTCGGCTTCATTAAACAATATTGATTACGATCTTTTACAGTTTCACTTTCATACTGGTAGTGAGCATACTATAAATGGAAATAGATATCCTATGGAGATGCATTTGGTACACAGAAACCCAACTACTGGTTTGTTGGCAGTAGTCGGTATTTTTTTTACCGAAGGAGCAGAAAATGAAGTTTTGTCTCAGTTTATGGATAATCTTCCCGAACATAAGGATGAATATTACACAAGTAATAATGAGTATCATATAGCCGATATACTTCCTGGTAATATGAATTTTTATACCTATAGTGGTTCTTTAACGACCCCTGCCTGTTCAGAAATTGTTACCTGGTATGTTGTTAAACAACCTATCCAGGCATCACATGCACAGTTAGAG
>NZ_OMKA01000015.1 GCF_900299525.1 Aquimarina sp. Aq78
TACGAATTGGAATGGTAAATCAGGCTACATAGGATTTACTTTTAAAATTAGTGGCAATACACATTATGGATGGTTTTATGCTACTGTAGCAAATGATGGATTATCGTATACTATATTGGATTATGCCTATAACACTAATGCAGGTCAGGGATTATTAACCAAAAGGCCAGCGGCAGCAGGTCCAGAAAAAGCAGAGAATTTGGTTAAGGTATACCCTAATTCATTTACTGAGACTACAAATATTGACCTGACAAAATTAGGTAAAGAAAGGTTTACTATGAGTGTATACGATCTTTTAGGAAGACGTATTTACCATAAAAACTATGACAGAAATCCTGGAGTACTTCCTTTTGGAGGAGCAATAACCGAAAAAGGAAATTATTTCGTGAAAATAACATCAAAAGGAGCTTCAGAAATACACACGATTGTAAAAAAATAATCCAATAAACTTAGTTGGTTTTATAGACTACCTAAAAAATGTATATAGAGTATCCCCTACTTTAATTCATTGTTTAGGTAGTTTTTTTGTGTCTTTTAAATTTTTATTTTTCGAGAGCCAAAATTTACTAAACAATTATAAAGAAAATCGTCTATCAATTCTCCGTTTTAAAATAGTTATTTGTATAAGAAACAGAAGGGCAAGAAATAAAATACCATATATCGTAGTTTTATGAAATGTGAAGCCAGAAAATGGATTTTTGATACTTATCTTATTTAAAAAAGAAAAATCAATAGAACTTAAAATCGATTCTTTACTATCTGATAAAAACGGTATGGTACATAGCAATACAGCAGTAACTACTGCAATAACAAACCAAACTTTCTTAGAAATCAAAGGTTTGTATGCCGATGACACCTCAACAGTTGAAAGCTCAACCTGCTCCATAACATTCTTCAAAAAATTTACTGAAGGAGTCTCTAATCCGGCTTCTTTGACTAAATGTTTAATGTCTTTATATTGCTCTTCCATTTTTACTACTAATTTCTGGAGAAATGTGATGCTTTAATATCGAATATAGTTTTTTTCTACTACGATATAATTTTATTTTCACATTATCTGCTGTTAAATTTACAATTTCTACAATCTCTTTTACACTTTTTTCCTCAAAATAATATAGCGTAATAATAGCGGCTTCGTCTTCAGGAAGTCTCATTATACTATCTGATATAATTTTTTTTCTTTCTTTTACCTGCAAATAGTTCAATGCATCACCAACCAGTTCCATTTCTCCTTCACTTACCTCTTCTATAAGTTCAGAAGTTATCATTCTTTTACTTGCTTTGATTGCATCCAAACTTTTTCTATACGCAATAGTGTATAACCAGGTAGAAAACTTAGCATCACCCCTATAATTACTTAAGGATTTATATGCCTTTATAAAAGAATCCTGAGCTACTTCTTCTGCCTGTTCCTTATTCTTAATCATACGATACACTACCGTATACACTAAACCCTGGTAACGCTCTACCAGAACCGAAAAAGCATTTACCTGCCCTTCTAGCACTTGATTAATATAATATTGATCTGATTGATGGTTCATTTTCTCATAGGACGACACTTTATAATCATCGGTTACATAATTTCTATTAAAAAGTACAAAATATTTTTTTTACCTTTTTTGTAACCACTTCGAATTACTCTTCGTCTTAATTAGAAAACGAACAGTATTAATCTTTTAAACTAAAAACATGATGGGATCAGAAGTAATTATAATGCCCGCAATCTTAGGAGTATTTTTTGGAATTATTTATTTATTTATTTCGGCTAGAAATAAAGAACGTATGGCTCTTATAGAAAAAGGAGCAGATGCTTCTATATTTTATAGCAGTAAAGAAAAAAGAGTCACTCCTGTATGGAAAGTACTTATTCTAAATTTATCTTTATTACTAATGGGTATTGGAATCGGAATTTTTATAGCTGGTATCCTACATTTATCTATAGGTGTAGATGAAGATATTGCGTATCCAGGTACAATCTTCTTAATGGCTGGAGTTGGTTTATTTACTGGCTTTACTATGACGAAGAATCTGGACAAATAAACAAAAGTATTACTTAACAAAAAAATATCCTGATGGTCAACATCAGGATATTTTTTTATACTGTTTTTATTCACTCTATAGATCATAAAAGATTTGATATAAGAATCTTATCCTGAATTCAAAGAAGTCATAATCAAATTTAAGCACGTTATCTATTAACATCAAAGGTATATAATCTCCAATCTTAACAGGTTTAATAAAACACTATAAGAACTTCTTAAACCTCTCCATAGCAATTCCAGGATTTCACATCCATTAAATAAACTGCATAAAAAAAGCCTTCCAAGTTTGGAAGGCTTTATATGGTATTAAAAAATTTTATTACATATCTGCTACAAGATCATCGTTATTTACAAATTTTTCAACAACAACAGATTCTCCTTTATTGTTCTCCAAAACATAAACCCCAACAGGTAATTGACTAAGGTCTACAAAATTTGTTGTTTTTGATAAAATATGTACTGTATTTTTTACTTCAAATAATTTGATTTTGTCTCCTTCTTCAAAACCAACCACAGTTACAAAATCTCCATCTCTAGTTATTTCTAAAAGATTTGTCTCTGCATTTTCATAGTAGTGAATAAATTCTTGCTCTACATCAATCTCTGCAGGTACATATGCTCTTTTGCTATCATTTTCTAAAACAAAATCTGTCTCTACATTCTCTATTGCTCCTGTAATATTAATAGCTTCTTCTAAACGTTCTATAACAACAGACTCTCCTTCACTATTTTCTAATAGGTAAGCTCCCATAGGTAATTGACTAAGGTCAATCTCTCCATGAGTTTTTGATAAAACATGATCTCCACTTTCTACTTCGAATAATTTAATCTTATCCCCTTCCTGAAAATCTACAACTACCACAACAAGGCCTTCCATTTCTACTTCTAGAATTTGGTCCAAGTCATTTGCATAACTACTCAAGAATAAAAATAAGCTAAAAAAACACGCTATTGATTTCATCTTTATAAACTTTATAGTGGGGGTTGTTATTATTTTATTACGGTTTTACCATACAATGATATTACTTAATTATAGTTAAACAAATTAAAAACCAGACTTTTAGATCAAATGTTTTCGATATTCGATAAATGACACAAAAAATGTTAAATTAACCTTTAATAAACGTTAATAAACTGATTATCAGTGTTTTATTTTTTGAGTATTGTTAAAAAATCAGATAAAGGGCAAAAATTAACAGATTAAAAGACTTATTCTGTAATATACTTACGCTTTTGCCCTAATCAAGTAGAAAGAAAATATGGTATGTTAAGTTAATGTTGATCTAAAATGAATTCAAAAATCTAACCAATTTCTTAGTAGTATTATTTTGAAATTCACCTCTCTTTTAGGGTAAAGATCTGAATGTGTTTAAATTAAGCTCTAGGATTATACTACTAAAAAAGCCCTATCAGTCTAAACCGATAGAGCTTTTCTATAATTAACACTACATTACTATGAAAAAACTTTATTTATTATTTAATACAACTTTGCTATACTTAGCATTAATTGTAATTATTTTGTCTGTACTACGAGTATTTTGGAATCCATTAACAAACACATTACCAAAATTCTTTCTTGTATTTATTTCCAAAGTTTTAGGCAAAGAAATTATACTTTGCGCCCCACTGTACGATAAATTAAATGCTGTTTCGGGTAAATTTAATTTAAAGTCACTGTTTTGAACTGCCAGATCCAGAGTAGAAAAAGATTCTCCGAGATTAGCTATATTAATTACTCCAAAACTTCCAGAGATTGCTCCATTTTCATCAAGTTGCTGGATAAAAACATTACTAGAATCAGCATTAACAAGAAGGTTTTTAGCATTTTGTATTCTACAATTCTTCACATAATTAATCATTAATCTACCATTGTTCCATTGTCTTACAAAAACAGGAGAATAAGAAGCTTTAATAAATGTTTGTTTACCATCTATAATATTAGCAGAAAGCTTAGTATGGGACAGAGAAGCTTTAATATTATTGGATTTCTCTGCCAATTGTACATCTCCATGGCGAATATTAAGTCTTAATTTGGCATCTTTAGGGATACGTACCTTAATAATTTTACTTGTGCTATTAGTATTAACTCTACTAGTGCTATACCTATAGACTGTAACATTAGCCGTTCCGGTTTGCTGCTTACCAATATCTTGTATTAATTGTGATGCCCATGCATCCATTTGTTTTTCATATTGCGCTCCCCAGGTTTCTAATTTTATCTTGTTTTTAGGGTCAGCTTCAAATTGTTTAGCCCATTTTTGCTTTTGTTCATCAATAAATTTTTCACGTATCTGGCTCTCCCATTGCTTAATATATTTTTCATCATTTTCTTTATGGGTTCCATTATTATAATTAACGTTAGCTTGATTTTGAGAAAGAGTACTTGGCATAGGGTTTTTAGCTATGTTTTCCATAAGAGGTCCCAACATATCAGTAATCATAGGGCTTAACATCCTTAATTCCTGCAAGCTCTTTCTGTCCATTGTAATACTGGAAGCAGTCACTTTTCTACTCCATAAATTTCCTGCAGTAGAATTAATAGTTACTTTCTGGCTATCTCCTAATACATCTACCTGCCAACTATCGAGGATGTGTTTGCTGTTTTCGTCAGAAAGATTACCTTCTAAGTAAGCTTCCACCTCGATTGTATTTTTATTCCAGGTTTCAAAAACAATATTAGTATGACTCGTATTAAGAACGACAGTAACATCTTTATTTACTGCGAGCTTTTCATTTAATTTATCTTGTCTGTCTTGTGCAAATAAGCTCGCACAGCACAATAAACCAAGAGTCGCTACATTAAGCCTGTACTTCATTGTAATTTTCGTTTTCAATTCGCTCTAATTCTTTTAGTTTGTCTTTTAGTCTATTTAAAAGAGATAACCTTATTGTTAAATTCTCCATCATAGCCTCTACACTTTGAACATTCGGTCCAACCTCTATTAATTCTTTATTAAGTTTTTGGTATTCTTTATCGAGATTATCCAATCTGGTCATAAAACTTTCTACCAATTCTCTATTAGTATCATCGATTGTAATCTGTGATAATTGAAATTTTATACTGGTAAGTATACTATTTTCTACTTCTTGATACTCGGGAGATATTTCTGCCAGAGGGGAAGATTGTTTTGCTAATATTACAGAGGAATTTTTTACAGGAGCAGTATTTAAATCTACTATATCAGGTCCTTCAGCACCACTACTCCCAAGTTGATTATATGTAAGTAAAGAAACCGAAAAGATAACAACAATACTAGCAGCAATATTAAGCCATTTATAATCAAACTTTCTGATCTTTTTAGGCAATTCATTCTCCATCCTAGACATAAATCTTTGTTGATGCCCTTTTCTTATTTGCTCAGCAGGAATCTGTTTATCCTGCTTTAATAGTTCTCTAATATCCTGTGCCATGTCTCAAATGTTTTAATTCTTCCTGTAGCTGCTTTTTTCCCCTATGTACCAATGTTCTTGAAGAAACCGGTGTAATATCAAGTACTTCACTAATTTCATTATGATCATACCCTTCTATCAAAAATAGCATGACGGCATATTTATATTTTTCTGGTAATTTTTCGATTGCTTTTTTCACCTCATCTACAGTAACAGAATCTGACACTGACCAATCGTTCTGTTCTTCTACACTAGTCATAACCTGTTCATTAATCGCAACCATATTCATTTTCTTAGCTTTTAGCATATCTATGCTTTTATTTATAACAATTCGTTTAAGCCAAGCACCAAAAGTAACATCTCCTGTAAATTGATGAAGTCGCATAAAAGCTTTGATGAAAGATTCTTGCATAGCTTCCTCCGCCTCAAATGGATCTTTAAGAAAACGCAACGCTACATAATACATACCATCACAGTATTTATTATAGAGTTTCATCTGCGCTCTACGATCGTTAGTCCTACATTGTTCTATTAGCTCGCTTTGTAACAAACTTTCTTAACTTTATATGGTTAGTGATTATTATTTAAAACTGTTTTAAATCGTACTCATCTATATAGACGAAAACATATATTCTATGTTGCAAAATTATGCATAAAAATCATAGCACCCCAACAATATACTGTATATCAAATAATTAACAAAAAACAATATATACTCATGATTTCTGTATCCATTCGTATTTGTAGTATAAATGGTATAAATAGTACTCTTCTATTTAATTAACCTCTAAAGCTTTCTTTTTTTTATGAATATTTAAACACAGACATAAGTTGTAAAAGAGGTATATTTAGGATTAAAAAAAATGTTATGCCAAAACTTTTAAAACGAGCAATACTTATTTTATTAGGATTAGTATTGATTGGATTTGCAGGAATGTATTTCATGAAGCAAAGTACCAAAAAACATAGTCCCGAAGAAATCGTTACTCACACAGCAAAAGATGCTACTTTCACTGTTTTTTACAACAGACCATATAAAAAGGATAGAGAAATTTTTGGTAATCTGGTTCCATATAATGAAGTATGGAGGACAGGAGCCAATGAAGCTACTACATTTACAACAGATAAAGATCTTCTCGTTGATGGCACTGTACTTAAAGCAGGAACCTATACACTATGGACCATACCAAATCCCAAATCCTGGAAAGTAATTTTTAATAGTAAAGAATATGATTGGGGAGTACATATGGATGGCACAGCAAAACGAGATGTTTCATACGACGTGCTCACTGTAGAAGTGCCTGTGCAACCCTTATTAAATGTAGTAGAACAATTTTCTATTTATTTTGAAAATGCAAATGATTTTACCATACTATATCTTGCATGGGATAGAACTGCGATTGCAGTTCCTATTAAAATATAAATGCATTCTGTTTTGATAAGTCTGTACCAATATAAGATTCATAATACTTTATAAACTT
The DNA here is from genome assembly GCF_900299525.1 of Aquimarina sp. Aq78. Taxonomy (GTDB): domain Bacteria; phylum Bacteroidota; class Bacteroidia; order Flavobacteriales; family Flavobacteriaceae; genus Aquimarina. The sequence continues at coordinate 6,914 of NZ_OMKA01000015.1, forward strand.
AAAATAACAGAAGGTCTATTTATAAATTATAAGTTTCCAAAAGGAATTTATAACTTTGCCATAAAGTCATTCTGTGTCTAAAGATTCTACCAAACATACTAATATTCCTTCTAGCACGAGTAGTCAAGCAATTGATCGTTTTAAAAAATTACAGCAAAAAGAAGTTGTAATTGATCCTATTTTTAAAGCAATCATTGCTCAAGACACCGCTGCTTTAAGTAAAGGAATTACGTTAATTGAAAGTACCCAGCAAAACCATATTGAAAAAGCACAGAACCTTATCGAAATGTGCCTTCCTTATGCCAACAACTCTTTAAGAATAGGTATAACAGGAGTTCCTGGAGTAGGCAAAAGTACCTTTATTGAAGCTTTAGGTAATTTGTTATTACAAAAAGGGAAAAAAGTTGCAGTTTTAGCGGTAGACCCTAGTAGTACAATTTCACATGGCAGTATACTAGGTGATAAGACCCGAATGGAATCTTTAGTAAGATCCTCTATGGCTTTCATACGTCCTTCTCCATCTGGAAACTCATTGGGAGGAGTAGCTCAAAAAACACGAGAGTCTATTATCCTTTGTGAAGCTGCAGGGTATGATGTTATCATTATTGAAACTGTAGGTGTAGGACAAAGTGAAACCGCTGTGCATAGTATGGTAGATTTCTTTTTATTACTAAAATTGGCAGGTGCAGGAGACGAATTACAAGGTATCAAACGTGGTATTATAGAAATGGCAGATGCTCTTGTAATTAATAAGGCCGATGGTGATAACCTGATACGTGCCCGTAAAGCCAAAAATCAATTTAGAAAAGCACTTCACTTATATCCTCTTACACAAAACAGCTGGTCTCCAGAAGTACTAACCTGTAGTGCAATAGAAGGTACTGGTATTGATGACATTTGGAAAATGATCCTAAAATACCTGAAAATTACTTCTGAAAATGGATTTTTTGAAAAAAACAGAATCCAACAAAATAAGTTCTGGCTATTACAAACTATTGAAGAACAATTAAAAAACTCTTTTTATAACAATCCCAAAGTTAAAGCTGCTTTAGATTCAAAAATTGAAGCCGTGCAACAACACAAAATGACCCCCTTTGCTGCTGCAAGGTATTTGTTAGGTTTAAATAAATAACAAAAAAACGTATTAGTTTGAATATTCTTTTTTTCTTTCTTTCAAATTAAAACGGTGCACATATCCTAAACTAAGTTCAGAAAAATCAGCCTGTCCTAAATTTGCATTAATATTTGCTCCAAAAAAAATATTGTTTTTGGGTGAGTTATGTGTATTAAACAAATAGTATTTCACTCCTAACCTACTAGAAATCGTTCGTTTTATTTCATAATACCAATCCAACTCTCCCAAAATATATTGATCCCCGCGTGTTTCTCCCTGGCTAAGCTGCCATTCAATTTTATAAAATGGTTTATATATATTAAGTCCAAGTTCAAATTCTACACCAATATGCCCTATAAAAACTTCTGTACTAGAAAAAAAACCATAATTGCTTGCGTATGCAACAGGTTTTTCTTTAAAAAAAGGAACTTGCTCCTGTATTAGCATTTCATCATTTTTGATATAATCATAATAGTGCTCATAGAACCTACCATAAAAACCGATTCCAATCTTAAAAATCTTGTTAACAACTTTACCTACGGATAATGCAACAGAATACACTTCTTTTTTATCATTAAATTCTTCAGAGAGTACATTTTGACCTATGCCACTACGAAATGAAAAATAGTTCTGTGAGGATTTGACTCGTTCTTTTCTTAACACTGTTACATCTTCCTCAAGAATAGTTTGAGGTTCTCCAAAAGATGAAGAAGCACTTATCAAAAAAGAGTTAAGTCCCTGATTAGGTAATCTCGTGTGTCCGTTAGAATAATGGCCATATCCTAGTCCTAAACGCCATTGCGTAGATTTACCTATTAAAACATCATAATACAAAAAAGTTTTGTACGACCAATTAAGACTTGTTGTTACTGCCTTATTAAAAGGATTTATTTCTGGGTCATACTTTGTATCAATATAGGATGCGCCAAACCCCATATTAAGATGCCACCTATTTGTTTTTTTTTGAAACAATCCAATTTCAACAAAAGGCATTGCGATATAGGCTCTACCTACTTTTTCAATATTTCCGAAATCGGTAATTCCTAATGCTAGTCCAGTTTTTGGATACCCCAGTCTAGAACTCCATTGTGCATCTACCTTTTTGTTGTAACTTCCTATACTAACAAAAATAGATTTAAGCATTTTAGTTTTAGGAAAACCAGTATTAGGTTCTGTCGTTTTTCCAAGTATTACTTCTGGCGAAATAAAAAATGAATTTTTGTTTTCATTATCTAATGTTTGCCCCTTTAATTGTGTTCCAATAAGAAATAGGAGTAGATAATATTCTGTTTTCCTCATTTACATCTTTTTTCAAGTATTTGGAATGATTTCCCCTTCATTCTCATGATGCAAAATAGGGTTTTTAAAATAAAAGAACACAATCTATATAAATACTGGAAATATAATAACTAAATCTATACATGTTTAAACAACTACATAATCATTACATTTAATGCCAAATAGAACTTTATGATCAGTTTTTCGTTTTGCGAACCCTTTATAAGAATCTAAACAAATTCCTATTGTCAATTAAAGGAGATGAGAATTTCTTAACCTAACTTTATTTTACTATGTACCATTTATTTACTCCTATTTCTAATTGCTCATCTGTTGGATATTTTTCTTGCACCAGTGATACAAAATAAGAGACTTCTTCTATTGAAGGTGTTAGTTTAGAAAACTTTTGGCGAACATCATATACCGAATTAACTTCGAAAGCTTTATCCACAAATAATGTTTTTACATGTCTTGCCTGAAGTACTTTTCTATAAAGCGATTCATAAAAAGATTTATCATACTCAAGGTCTTCGTTTAATTGTTTCTTCATTCCCAACTTTTTACCTACCTCACATATTTCGCGATACAATGCCATAAGTACATGAGGCTGAGCATCTGCTTTCTCCATTTCGTGATTAGGATTCTCTGTCGTCTTTACTCGTTTACTTATTATTAATTTTCTAAGTTCATCAGAAGGCACAGGTAGTATAAATTGAGTATTATCACTTGATAATATAGGCTCTAGTTTATCTTCTCTCTTTTTCCCTAATTCTATCAACCTATTCCCTACCAAAGGAGCTTCAAGGATTAATATTTCATTATCATTTTTATGTAATTGATACCAATCATAAACCGCTTTTCTAGACCATAACCCACAAGATTTTCTAATACCTGCATGAGTAACTCCATTGATTTCAGGATAAATCTTCAACACCTCTTCTGTTTCAAAACCTTGGCGGGCATCATCCCATTGTAATATAGAGATCTTTCTATTCTTCTGTAATGCCATGTAGGCAAATTGCTGTACATATAAACTTTTTCCTACTCCAGGTAATCCTGCAAAACATACAATTTTAGCTTTTAAAGCAACTGCATCCAGTATTGAATATAATTCTCCTTTTTTGGGTAAAACAATATATGATGAGTAATCCATAGTGCAGTTTGTTTAAATTTATAGCAATGCTTTTAATACTTCGAAAAACATAGTATTTATAATCGGTGTTGCCACTGTTACTCTAATATGGTCTTTAACTCCAAACTTACTACATGGTCTTACCATAATACCTGCTTTCAGAAAAGAATTTGTTATTTTTTCTTCGTCTATTGGAGATCGAAATAAAATAAAATTAGCTTCACTTTTCCAGTATGTAATACCCATCTTCTCAAATTGTGCATACATCCACTTCTTTTGTTCGCTAATTAATTTTTGAGTGCTTTCTATATGCTCATCATCTGTTAAAGCTGCAATCGCAGCGGCAGTGCTTAACACATTAATCATAAAAGGTCTACTTATTTTCTGTAGATACGAAGCAATTTTAGGAGTTGAAAATGCATAACCAATACGCATTCCTGCTAATCCATATGCTTTTGAAAAACTATGAATAGCAATTACATTTTTATTTTTTTTGATATAATATGCAGCGTTACAAAAATCCGGGTCTTCTACAAAATGAAAATATACTTCATCATAAATTACAATAACAGTATCTGGGATATTATCTAATAAATAATCCACATCTTTTTTAGGAATTATAGTTCCCGTAGGGTTATTGGGAGTAGTCAGAAATATCAATCGTGTATTCTCATTAACCGCATCAATAATTCCTTCTACATTTAAGCTAAAATCCGGTATTTTTAAAGGAATATCAATTACTGTAGCATTTTCTATACTCGCAAAATTACCATATGCTTTAAATGTTGGAGAAGAAACGATTACTTCACTATTGGCATCCAAAAACCCTCTACAAATGATATCAATAATTTCTACACCACTATTTGCAGTTATGTACTGATCTGCTTTAATACCATTATCATAATGATCGACTAACGCCTTTTTTAACAAAGAATCATCTCTATGGTGATATTCAGATAGTTCATTTAACGATTCTTGTATAGCTTCTAACACTTTTGGCGAAGGCCCCAAAAAGTTCTCATTCGAAGAAAGCTTATATATTTTTTGGTCTTCATTTTTGTTTTTACTTTCAGTTTTTGTTGCACCTACTTTATAAGGTATATTGTCTAATATATGTTTCTTATACATCATTTGATTATTTTGGTATAGGCTCTAGAAAATTAAAAATTAGTTTTTGAAACAGAATGAATTAAAGTGTTATTATTATAGCACTTTTTGTTTTACTTCATATATTGAAAGCTGTTTCAGACCGAAGCTGCAATATTTCTTTATTTTTCTTAAAAAATTCAGTTACTAATTCTGTTTTTAATGTTTTACTATTCTCAAGTTCTAAGATTTTTACATCGTTAGTATCTGTATCATAAATAGCCAAAGAGGCTATTCCTGTTTTATGAGCAGAAATTTCTCCTGGATTTACAATCCATGTCTCATTTTCTTTTTGAATTGAAGATATGTGGGTATGTCCAAAAAAAACTGCATCATACAATCGAGAAGTTGCCATTGGAATGGCAAGATCATCGTAATGAGAAATAAAAATTTTGCGATTATCTATTTCTAAAAAGTCATATGTATTTAGGCTTACACTAAGATTACTATTCTGATACTGGGCTACTTTAGTAATTTCAACTTTTTCGCCATCATTATTTCCCCAAATCGTAAATACAGGAATCGTAGAACACGACAATACTTTTGCTATACCAGCATTCATTAAATCTCCCAAGCAAAGTATGTGCTTACAATTCTGTCTTTCAATTTCCTCTAATGCAAGAATAAGATTATGGAAATTTTCATGAATATCTGATATAATAGCTATTTTCATCTGTATACATCTTTATAGATTATTTTACACCTCTCAGCTTAGGCATTGATTTAAATTGATCTGTAGAAGGCATATCAATACCTACTCCTATTTCTATTAGTGTTGGCAATTCTTGTTGTTTTGCCTTTTGTATTGCCTCTCTAAAACTATCAAAATCTGTTACTTTTTCTGCATTAGCACCGTATGATTTTGCCATTGAGATAAAGTCTGGATTCGTCAAATCACTGGCTATTACTTTATCCCCATAGTTATTGATCTGCATATTCTGCACATTACCAAAGGCATTATTATTAAACAGGCAAATGATTACACCTATCTTATGCTGTACAGCTGTAGCTAATTCTTGTACAGCAAACATAAACCCACCGTCACCGCAAACTGTAATTACAGGTAATTCTGGTTTTGCTATTTTTGCTCCAAGTGCAGTAGGAAATCCCCATCCTAAAGTCCCCATATATCCTGTAGATAAATAGGTTCTGGGAGCATAAGCCTCCCATAGCATTCTGCTGGCAAAACCAACCTGTGTTAACTCATCTACAAAGATCCCATCATCTGGTAATTCTTCTCTAATAATTCTCAAATATGTAGCTTGAGGTTCTAAATACATTGTTTTTTCTTTCCAACTAACTTTTAATGCTTGCATTTCTTTTTCTCTACTAGCTCTTTGAGGGATTTTGTTTTTAAGTGCCTCTAAGATTACTTTTGATGCTTGTGCTGCATTAGCTGTTAAGGCAATATCTGGTGTTGTAATTTTATCATGATCATTAGTATCTATATTAATACTAATAAATGACAGATGTTCATCAGTCCCCCATTTTAATATAGGCATACGTACATGACTTCCTATTCCCACAACCACATCTGCTTCTTTCCATAATTCATACGCAGCCGGTACTGGATGGCTCAGATAATTTCTAGAAGAGACGACACCTTTTCCGGTTCGATATGCAAATACCGGAATTTGCATATAATTAGCCAGTGCTGTAATCTCTTCGCTAGCATCCATAGCTCCACTTCCTACAAAAATTAATGGTTTTTTTGCATGAATCAAAGCTTCTGTTATCTTGTTAATTATAGATGTATCTATTTCTTCTTCTTGTTTTGCTTTCGCGAAAGCCGGAAATTCCATTTCATCAGAGCTCATTAACAAGTCCATAGAAATTTCTAATCCCACTGGCTGTGGTCTTCCAGTTTTCATTTCCTGAAAGGATTTCTGTATTTTATGTGGTATTTCTTTAATATCATTCACCTTATCCGAATATTTGGTAAGGCGTTTCATTATTCCCAATTGATCATTAGACTCATGTAATACACCCCAACCTTTTCCTTGAGTTTTTAAAGGAGTTTGACCAACCAATGCCAATACTTTTGCATTCAACCCATAGGCTGTTAACAAAGCTGCCGAACTATTAAGGAATCCTGGTCCAGGAACTACGTTATAGACTGCCGTTTCACCAGTTGCCAAGTGATATCCTAATGCCATGTACCCTACTCCTTGCTCATGGCGCGTATGTATTACCGATATTTCATCCTGATAATCATAAAATGCATTGTACAACCAATCGTTTTGTACTCCTGGTAAACCAAAAACAATTTTAACACCTTGTTTTATCAATGATCGTACTACGATCTGTCCCCCCGTTAATTTTGTCATAGTTTAGTATACTATATTTACTGCTTTTGTTTTTGTAAAAGCATATAACCCTTCTTTTCCTAATTCTTTTCCTATTCCCGATTGTTTAAATCCGCCTAGAGGGAAATGAGGATCTGACCGAGCATTAGAGTTTACCCATACCCAGCCGGCTTCTAGTTCGTCTACCATTCGCATAGACTTAGAAACATCCTTAGTAAAAACAGTAGAAGAAAGTCCGTAATTAGTCTGATTAGCTAATTTAATAGCCTCATCAACAGTTTTAAAAGGTACACCAACTAGTACAGGGCCAAAAATCTCTTCCTGTAGTACTCTAAGGTTATTATCGGTAGCTGAGAAAATAGCTGGTTCTAAAAAATACCCTTTATCTTTTATTTTTTTTCCACCCGAAATCAAGGTAGCTCCCTCTTCCTTACCTAATTTTATATAATCGATAACTGTATCTAAATGTGATTTACACACCAAAGGTCCTAAAGTCACATTATCCTCAAACCCATGTCCGATTTTCATTTTTTGAGCGCTGTGCATAATATCAGTCATGACTTTATCATAAACCTTTTCCTGAATATATACTCTAGAACCTGAAACACAAATTTGTCCCATATTTCTAAAAATACCTTGCGATACACATTGGGACGCCCAATCCAAATCTGCATCTTCAAAGACAATTGCTGGAGATTTCCCTCCCAGTTCTAATGATATTCCTGTAATAGAATCGATAGCTGCTTTTCCTATAGATTTTCCAGTAGCAGTAGATCCCGTAAAAGTTACTTTATCAATATCTGGATGTGATACTAAAGCATTTCCAGTAGTGCTACCGTTACCTAATATAATATTAACTACACCTGCCGGAAAACCGGCTTCTGCTATGAGTTCTGCTAATACCAAAGAATTAAGTGGTGTTTCTCCCGATGGTTTTAATACTACTGTACAACCTGCTGCCAGAGCCGGTGCCAATTTCCAGGCTGCAATAGAGAACGGGGTATTCCAAGGAATAACTGCCGCTACTACTCCTATAGGCTCTCTACGTGTAAAAGCAAAGTTTTGTTTATTATGAGGTTGCGGAATAGAAATATTAAAGGTTTCTCCCTCGATTTTGCTACACCATCCAGCATAGTATCTAAACGTTTTGGCTGCCCCTAATACTTCAGATTTTCTGGCTTCTGCAAAGGGTTTTCCATTTTCTAAAGTGATTACTTCTGCGATATGATCTGCATTTTCTTCAATTAAATCACCTAATTTATACAGTAATCGCTCTCGGTCTGCAGGAAGCATTTTTCGCCATTCATGGCTATACAAAGCTTTTTTAGCTGCACTCACTGCTTTGTTTACATCTTCTGGTGAAGAAATAGGAATGGTAGCGATCACCTCTTCATTAGCAGGATTAATCACTTGGCCAACCTCATCACCATTTGCTATAACCCACTCATTATTTATAAAATTTTTCTTAGACAGATCGCCAAAAAAAGATGTAGTCTTTGGATGTAACGAAAGTTCTTGTATTGATTTCATTTATCTAACAGCATTTTTGGTTAAGTCTAGTCCCATTATCAATTCTTTTATCTCTGTAGAAAGGATAATCTCTTTCGCATTGATTTCACTCTCAAAATATTTTTGTAACACTTTCATACCTATCTCAGACAATTCTTTTCTAACTTCGAGAGAACGACCTTCGCGTAAACGAATCAATAGATTTATCATTTTATAATCAGGATTGCCATCAATTATGAAATGATCACTAGATCGTACAACTCTACATTTTACTCCTAATTGAGGAATATGTCCCGTAGCTACAAATTCATTGGTTAGAGTTTGAAAAATAGCTCTAAAATCTGCTTCTATATTATCTGAGCATTCTAATGTTATATGTGGCATTACCTTAGTATATTAGGTTATTTTTATTACTATTAATACACTTCATGAAACAGGAAAAATCACATTTACCTGTCCTGTACCTGAACTCGGAAAATATTCTCCTATTTGTTCACATCTATTTTGATATTTGTCCCAACCTATAGCTCCATATAGCATCGCTGTATCATGCATATTTCCTTCACCAGAGCATCTCTCTGCATATTCTGGCAAAAGCTTCAAGAATGTTTTATGTTCTCCTTTTTTCCACAAGTCAAGTACATGAAGATCCATCTGTCGGTTAAACTCGCTTGATATTGTAAAAGTTCCATTATTTGCTTCATAATCTTCATTTGCCCACATTTTATGAGAAAGAGAACCTGATGCCAATAACATTACATTATTATCACTTTCTTTAACTGCTTCGGCAATAGCTTCTCCTAACTTGCGAGAAGATTCATGACTATGAACTGTACACATAGCTGCAATAGATACTACTTTCAAATCTCTTTCAGGATTCATATAGTGCATTGGAACCAGAGTGCCATACTCAAGTGTAAGAGACTCAATATTATGAGACTCTGTATGTACTCCTTTTTTCATGGCTTTTCTAGCTATGGCATTTCCTAAATCAGAATTTCCGCAATATTCATAATCCATATTTTGAATAAATTGAGGAAATTCATGACTTGTATATGTGCCTTTAAAATAACTACCAGCATTGATATGGTATCCTGCATTTACGAGCCAATGCGTATCTAAAACAATTATAGTATCTGCTTTATTAGCACGACCTCGACGAGCTATTTCTTTATGCCCATCAATAGCTTGTTGTCTACAACCATATAGTTTTCCTGGTCTCTCGGATAACAACATTGTTGGAACATGTGTTATTTTGGCTGCTAATACTATTCTTCCCATAATGTTAATTTTATTCAATCCCCAATTTTGGGATATCATGATCTCCTAGTGCTACAGAAATATTTTTGGTTTCCATATAAAAGTCAAAACTATACTCTCCTCCATCTCTGCCTATACCGCTATATTTAATTCCTCCAAAAGGTGTGGGTAAGTGTCTTACATTTTGCGAATTTATCCATACCATTCCTGCTTCTACTTTATGTGCTACACGATGTGCACGACCTACATCTTTTGTCCAGATATAAGCCGTTAACCCATATTTTACGGCATTGGCTATTTCGATGGCTTCATCTTCAGTTTCAAATGGAATTACGGTTAGAAACGGTCCAAAAACTTCTTCTTGGGCAATGCGCATACCTTTTGATGCATCTATAAATAATGTTGGATCTACATAACATCCTTTTTCTAACCCATCTGGTTTACCACCACCCAAAGCCAGAGTCGCTCCTTCTTCTTTTCCTATTTTGCTATAATTCAATACTTTTTCCTGATGTGTAGGATGAATCATAGGGCCAATTTCGGTTATCGGATCTAATGGATGCCCTACTTTTATATTAGCGACTCTCTTTTTTAGTTTTTCAACAAAATCTGAATAGATATCTTTTTGTAATAATAATCTACTACTTGATGTGCATCGTTCTCCATTAAGGCTGTATTTCATAAAAATTGCAGCATCTAGAGCTCTCTCTACATCAGCATCATTAAAAACAATAATAGGATTTTGTCCCCCTAATTCTAAATGCACTCTTTTTAACGTTGGTGCTCCTTGTTTCATAATGTGGCTACCTGTTGTAGTTTCTCCGATAAATGCAACTGCCTTTATGTGTTCATGTTCTGTCAATGATTTTCCTGCTGTTTCTCCAAAACCATGTACCACATTCCATACTCCTTTTGGCAATCCTGCTTCATGTGCTAATTCTGCGAGCCTTGCTGCTGTTATGGGACTAAATTCGGCAGGTTTATGAACGACAGTACAACCTGCTGCCAGAGCTGGTGCTATCTTCCATGTGCTTAGCATAAATGGAGTATTCCAGGGGGTAATAATACCTACTGGCCCGATGGGTTGACGCATGGTATAATTTACATGATGGGTATCTGGTGTAGATAACCCATTTTGTGCATCAATGGCTTTATCTGCAAAATACTTAAAGTTTGCAGCACCTCTAATCGCGGCTTTTTTCATAAAACGGATAGGTTGTCCCGTATCATAGCTTTCTAGTATCGCAATTTCATCTGCATGTTCTTCTATTTTTTCTGCTATGGCATACAAAATATCTCGTCTACTTTTATGAGACATTGCTTTCCATTCTGTAAAAGCATCCATTGCGGCCCGAGCTGCATTATCAATATCTTCTTTATCACTTTCTGCTACATTAGTTATAAAACTTCCATCTACAGGTGTTGTATTCTCAAATGTTTTTCCTGAAATCGCTTCAACAGTTTTTCCATTGATAAGATTCTTGATACCTCTTTCTTTCAATTGAGGTAAAAACCGATGTAATAATTCTAAATTCTCGTCTAACATTATTCTGCTATTAAGTAATTTTCTAATTTTCCAATACCCGACACTTCACATACTACTGTATCTCCCGGATAAATGTGTGATACTCCTTCTGGAGTTCCTGACCAAATCATATCGCCGGGATTAAGTGTCATAAAATCTGACATATACTCTATCAATTCTGCAATGTTATGTCTAATATTTTTGGTATTACCTTCTTGTCTTAGTTCTCCATTCACCCAGGTTTTAAGGGAAACATTGTTAGGGTCTATATCTTTGGCATCTACCATCCACGGACCACAAGGCCCCCAGGTATCAAATCCTTTTGCCTTAAGTGGTGGTCTGTAATAATTAACCACAAAATCACGAACCGTAATTTCATTGCCTACCATATAATATCCAACATAATCTAATGCATCAGCCGCTTTAACTTTTCTGCACGAACGACCTATTACAGCCACAAGTTCACATTCGTAGTGCATATAATCTATTCCCGATGGAACAATAATATTGGATTTATGCCCAATCATCGTATGGGGCATTTTGTGAAACAATATGGGATATTCTGGAATCTCTAACTTTAGTTCCTTGGCATGATCTGCATAGGCTAATGCTACACCAATTGCTTTACCTACTCCTTGTGGATCAAGGGGTGGAAGAAACATAACATCATCAGGATTAAATTCTTGTGTCCCTTTTAGTATAAGATCATTTTCATAAATCCCCTGATGGATTCCTCCATTATACGCAAACCTTACGTGTTTCATACATTTATATTTATTGCCGAATCAAATTCTCACTACTATAATCTTTTTGCTTTTCACAAATCAGTAGCGTGTATTTGACGTATTATCTTTTTGTTCTGGTTTATAGTGTTCTGCTAATTCTTTTGCTGTTTTTGCAAGTAGAAGAGTATCAATCCCAACTCCAATCATATTAGCACCTTGCTCACTGTAATAGTTAACAATTTCTTTTGATGTAGACAGAAAACCTGCTGTTTTTCCTTTCGCCTTAATGCGGTGGATAGCTTTTACTATTACCTCTTTTACTTTTGGGTGGTTGGGTTGCCCCAAATACCCCATTGATCCTGCTAAATCTGCTGGTCCTATAAATACTCCATCTACCCCATTTACTGCTAAGATTTCTTCTAAATGATTAATTCCTTCAACAGATTCTACCTGACAGATCAAACACATTTCATTATTAGCATCCAGGAAATAATCATTAGTTCTATTCCATTTTGATGCTCTTGCCAATGCTGTACCTATGCCTCTAAAGCCTTCTGGGGGGTAACGCATTGCCTTTACAAGTTCTTCTGCCTGTGATGCGCTTTCGACCATCGGAACCAACAAGCTTTGCACACCAATATCCATAAACTGTTTTATAAGTACAGAACCCCCAACAGGTGGGCGAACAATAACCTGCACATCATATGCAGCCATTACTTGCAGTTGCGTCTGAATAGTTCTTAAATCAAATGGAGCATGTTCTCCATCAATTACAATCCAATCAAATCCAGAACCTGCCAAAATCTCTGCTGTAACTGTATCTACAATACCATTCCATATACCATAAATGGTTTCACGATTATGTACTGCTTCTTTGAATAAGTTTTTAGAAATGTTCATGTTATTACATAAAATTACAAGTTATTTTCCCCAGTGAATTATAATCAACAGTAATAGTATCTCCGGCCTTTACGATAACCGGACGTGTAAAAGAACCTGCCAAAATGATTTGTCCTGCATCTAACGTTATATTGTGTTTTGCATATTTTTTTGCTAACCATATAATACCTTTGGCAGGGTGATCAAGTACAGCTGCAGCAATACCAGACTCTTCGATAGTTCCGTTTTTGTATAATAATGCACCTACCCACCTTAAATCTATATCTCGAGGATTAATTTTGGTATTACCCAAAATGATCCCTGCATTAGCTGCATTATCAGAAATCGTATCTTTAACAGTTCTACTATAATTTGTATTGGGATCAACCCGGAAAGTGCGTGCTGCAATAAGTTCTAGTACAGGTACTACATAATCTGTTGCATCCAATACATCTTCTATTGTAAGAGTATCTCCGAAAAGTGGTTTTTTCAATACAAAAGCTAATTCTACCTCTATCCTTGGATCCAAAAAATCGGAAGTTTTTATCTCACAACCATTTTCATAAACCATATCGTCTAGTAGTGTTCCATAATCAGGTTCATTAATATTCATAGCGACCTGCATAACTTTAGAAGTAAGACCAATTTTATATCCAACTACTTTTCTACCTTCTTGCTTTTTGATATTAACCCACTCTTTCTGAATTTGATAGGCATCATTAATATCCATCTCAGGAAAATAATTTGTTGTGGCGACTACCTGTTTTTTATTTTTTTCTGAATCATGTAATCGATTTGCTTCCTCTTTTATTTGTGATGAAGTTAACATAGTATAATTTATTAGTTGCAATCTCGTTTATTTAAAAACAAAGTTGATTCATAAAAGTGCTATAATTGTTTCACTTTTTGTTGTCTTGCTACTATTTATATGTATAATGGATTATTTTTGATGTATGAAAGATAAAGATTTGATTCGATTAGATAAATTTTCGGATAAAAAAGATTTGCCCTTTTTTATGCGTCCCTTAGTTCATGAAAAAAACAGAGATAGAAAAAAAAGAGACCCACATCGTCATACATATCATGAGATTATATATTTTAAATCCGGTGAAGCACTTCAGAACATAGACGATGAAATTGTAAACCTGAAAACTCCGAATACTTTTTATTTAATAGAGCGAGGACAGGTACATGATTTCATTAAAGGAAAAAACATGCAGGGTTTTCTAATTCGTTTTGATAGTGAGCTTATTCCTTTTCAAAAAACGATCGATAACATCTCTTTTTTATCCATAATTCATAATATATCTAAGGTAAATACAATTATTTTAGGCAAGGATGATGTATCACAATTTGAAGCAATTTTAAAACAGCTTCATTATGAATACCTATCTCCTTTATATTCATACGGGAGAAGAAATACAATCGTTTTTCTATTACTTACTTTATTGGTGAAATTGCAGCGAAAATGTAATGAAATCAATAGTGATGAGCAAAATTTAAATCAATCTTATGAAAAAAAGATATATTATAAGTTTCTAGAATTGCTAGAACTTAATTTTTCTAGTTATCACGAGTGTGATTTTTATGCTCATGAGCTCGGTTTATCAAACAGAAAATTAACCGAGATCACAATGTTTGCCAATGGATCCTCAAGTAAAAAAATTATTATTGATCGTATTATTATTGAAGCAAAACGATTATTACTCTATAGCCAAATCAGTTCGAAAGAAATTTCTTTTATATTGGGATTTGAAAGCCCCTCATATTTTAGCAGGCTTTTTAAAAACAAAACTGGAGAATCTCCAAATTCATATAAAAAAAACATCAAAAGTAAAGAAAATGCATATTTCGAAAAAAGATGATGATTATTTATCATCAATATCTGCTACTTGATCTTTACGCACTTCTTCAGGAATATCACTTGTAGTACTTACAGTTTCTTCTTCCTCTTCAAAACTTTGCATGGTATCTGCGAGACGTTTGCTAATTTTAACCAAATAGATAGTCTCTTCTGTTCTTACCTCTACAGCTTCTATTGCTTCATTATGCTGATTTCTAAAATGAACAATATCCTTATCGGCATAGCCATCGGGAAACTTTTCTACAAGTAGGTTTAAAATATTTTTATTAAGCTTTTTGTAGTCAACAATTACTCTTTTCATAGGACTCAAGGTTTTAAGAATTAATTCTATACTTTACATATTTCAAATAACATTTTTTTTGCTAAATGTTATTATCTCTACTATAAATCTTGGAGTAGTTTTTATTAAGTTACTCCAAGTAATTTTCAATTGAGCGTATATTATTTCACTGAGTAATTTGTTACTACAAGTCTAAATAAAAAAAATGGAACTTTTAAGAAATCAACTTTAAAAATCAATTATTTTTTTCAATTTTTTACTTGTTAAAAATTTGAATTTTTCCTATGATCATAGTGTGTTTTCAAAACTCTTTAGGAAATTTATATTTACAACGAGTCATTTTTTATATCAAAGCTCAAATCCAAAAAGAGAAAAGACACTAGACACTATATGAAACTTCATTTTAAGAAAAATGGGGTACTATATATTTCTCTTGGAATTTTAATCTTTTTTATATGTTTTCACTTTGGAAAACATGAGAGTATAAAAGGGCATTCTATATATATTCGCAAACGATTTGGTAGATTTTTCTGGCTGGGATTACTTCATGTTTTACTCTTGCATATTTTGCTCTAATTGTAATACAAAAACTCTATATTTTCACTTCGCTACCTTTTTCATTGCTTATGATAATAATGATTGTATTATTTATTAGAGGTTTCAGAAAAAACAAGAAACCCATATCTCCTAATAATATGGCATTTTCGACGTTATGTATGTCGGTATTATGATTATGATAAAGACGATATTTAAAAAAAAATGGATGAAATGGTTATTATATACCATTGGTGGGTTCATTTTCTTCAGCATTTGCTTTTATGCTAGTATCTATTTTGGCTTTTGGGGTAAATTACCTAACAAAGAAGAATTAAGTTCTTTAAAACAGGCCGAGGCCACTCAAGTACTCGATAAAGATGGCCATATGATTGGTAAATATTACATCTATGACAGACAACCTATATCTTACGAAGATTTACCTCAGCACCTTATTGATGCACTAGTAGCTACAGAGGATGTACGCTTCTATGAACATGATGGTGTAGATAACACAAGTCTGTTACGCGTGTTTTTTAAAACCATTTTGCTTAGAGATAAATCTTCGGGAGGAGGAAGTACTATAACTTTACAATTGGCAAAAAACCTCTTCGGAAGAAAAAAATACAAATTTTTTAGTACAGTAATCAATAAATTGAAAGAATCTTTTGTTGCCAAAAGAATAGAAGATATTTATTCAAAAAAAGAGATTCTTACACTATACTTTAACACTGTTCCGTTTCCAGATAACACCTACGGAATAGAAAGTGCCGCCCAGAAATTCTTTAATAAATCCACCCATCAATTAACACTATCTGAAGCAGCTACACTTATAGGAACATTAAAAGCAAATCATAGTTATAACCCAAGACTTTTCCCTGAAAGAAGTCAGTTAAGAAGGGATGTTGTACTTCAACAAATGGCTAAATATGAGTACCTAAGTGCTCATCGGTCAAATCAAACAATGAGTCAGCCCATCATCATGGATTATCAATATTTTAATCACGATCTTGGATTGGCACCTTATTTCAGAGAAGAAGTAAAAAAAGAATTGATCAACATCTTAGAAAAGCATAAAAAGCCAGATAGCACTGTTTATGATATCTATAATGATGGTTTGATTGTACATACTACGCTAGATTATAAAATGCAGGTTTTGGCAGAAGAAGCTATGAAAGAACATATGCAAGTTTTACAAAACGATTATGAAAAATCTTTTGGCAGTGCTGCTCCCTGGAAAAACAATAAAGATCTTGTTAATAATGCGATCAAAAACCTCAAAATTTATACTATTTACAAAGAACAAGGACTTACAGAAGCACAAATTGAAGATTCTCTTTCTGCAAAGAAAGACATAGAACTGTTCGAATGGAGTGGTAACATTACTAAAAAAATATCTTCTCTCGATAGTATACAACATTACCTTAAGTTTCTTAATACAGGAATGATTGCTATCGAACCAACAACGGGTGCGGTACAAGCATATCTGGGAGGGATTGATTATCGTTATTTTAAATATGATCATGTTTCGCAAAGCGAAAGACAGGTTGGATCTACTTTTAAACCTTTTGTTTATACTACTGCTATAGAAAATGGCATGAAGCCTTGTTCTTATTTTTCGACAAAAGAGATTACCTATACAAATTTGGATAACTGGACGCCTAAAAATGCATCAGAACAAAATGATCCTTATCTTAATTTTACGCTAGAAAAAGCACTAAGCAACTCTGTTAATACTATTGCCGTAAAGGTGCTCAATGAGGTTGGTATCCCAAAAGTTGTAGATCAGGTAAAAAAACTAGGAGTCACGGCTATACTTTCTGAAGAACCTGCAATGGCATTGGGTACAGATGGTATTAAATTAAAAGAATTAGCAGGTGCTTATGCAAGTTATGTAAATGAAGGTAAAAGTGTTAAGCCATTTTATATTTCGAGAATTGAGGATAAAAACGGTCGTTTAATTGCTTCTTTCGAGCCTGAAATAGCTGAGACTCCTGCTTATAATAATTACACCAGGCAGGTGCTTTTAGAAATGATGAAATCTACTGTAGAGCAAGGTACTGCAACCAGACTTAGAGCGACCTATAACCTCAAAAACGATATTGCAGGAAAAACAGGGACCACCCAAGACAATAAGGATGGTTGGTTTGTGGGTATCACCCCAAACTTAGTAACGATCACCTGGGTAGGAAATGACAACTATAATATTGGTTTTAAGACTACAGCTTTAGGACAAGGAGCCAATACTGCGTTACCAATTTTTGCTAAATTGTACCAAAAGATGAATCTAGATAGTACATTTGATCCTATTACAAAAAGTAAATTCGAAGAGAGCTCCAAAGAAGTTTTAAAAGATTTGGATTGTAGACCCGAAAAAAGAGATAATTTCCTTAAGCGTCTTTTTGGTAAAAAGAAGAAAAAGAAGAGATTTTAGATTACTATAATTCTACATTACTTACTTATTATACAACTTCCCCATATTTCTTTACCAGAAATGTATGTAGCTTAAATGCTCCTACTCCCAACAAAATACCTATTGCCATACCAGTGACAATATCGCCGGGATAATGCACTCCTATATAAATTCTGCTATAACTAACAACAATTGACCATACCACCATAAATGGGAAAATATATTTTAAGTGTTTTCGAAGGGCTAATCCAGTAAAAAAAGCTAATGCCATAGAACTTGCTGCATGGCCCGAAAAATACCCGTGACGTCCACAACGTTCTGCAATAAAACGTGTAAACTCGGATACTCCGTCTGCTCTACATGGTCTTGGTCGCATAAACAACACATTCTTAAACAGGTTAGATAACTGATCAGTAGCTGTAATTAATAACGCTACTACTATCAATGTAATGATGGTGCCTCTAATTCCAAAATATTTATAGAAAAAAACCAGTAATACTAAATACAAGGGGATTTGGTATAACTTCTCTGTCATAAATAACCAAAATCCATCCCATGCAGATGAGCCCAGGTTATTGAGATATAAAAAAAGATCTTTGTCTAATTGTATGAGGTCTTCCATTGTTATGGTTGTTTATTTATTTTTTATTCGTCGTAACGTTCTATTTCACGATCATAAAAATCGTTAGCAGCTATAAAAAGATTTTCTGCTTCTTCTAACAATTCTTTTTCATCATCTTTATCAAACTCTTCAAGCCATTCTACTTCATCATTCTCCAGATTGATAATAAATCTGGGAAACTCGGTATGAATTACAAAAATGGCATCTGGATAATCAGTATTATCACCTAATAAGAATTTTGGAAAGTCCATAATGAATACTTAAAATTACAAAGTTTCAAAGGTACTATCTTTTTTAAGGAAATCAGAAAATTATTAGGGAACTACTATTCAATTTTAATTTCTATTCTGTTATTTGATTCTGGGTCCAAATTAGAACCTGTAGTAACCACAGGCATAGTATCTCCAGCCGCTACTATTTCGATTAAAGATTCGTCTATACCTTGTTCAACAAAATATTTTTTCACATTACTTGCTCTCATTGCAGACATGATTTCATTCTCAAAAGATGAACCAGCATCATCTGCATGACCAATAATTTTAACTGTGCTTACTTTAAAAATGGTTACATATTGGATATAAGAATCCAATGCCTTTTGAATTTCTTTATATGCTTCACTTTCACCTACCAAAAACTCTACAGGCGAAAAATCAAGAGCCATATCACACACCTGGCTTGATGCAAGGTTTTTGGTATCTCTCATTTCCATTAGTAAAACATCGTCTACAAAATAATAAGCTGTATCAAATCCTCCTCCTTTTACAGATTTTCCTTTTGGGCTATCTGAGAAATATCCCAAAGAAATATATTTTTCTGTTCCTTTTGCTCTATATACACCACAAACTTTAGTCCATCCTTTGGTATTACATACTATTTTTGACGATTCTATATTTAGAGGAAATCTAGAGGTGGTAGTTATTTTTGGTCTTCTAGCGGTAAAATATGATCCAATAGACGAAGTACAGGAATTCGAGATTCCTTCACCAAGAGAAACATACATATGAAAATAGTAATATTTACCTTTGGATAATGGTTGTTTTAATTTTGCCGTCACTCCTTCTTTATAAGGACCTCCAGCAATATACATTCCTACTTTACCTTCTCCTGTTCTGGGTTCTTGTGCTCCAAACTGCTTTAAAAAGTTAGGTGCCTTATGAATAAATCTAATATCATCTAATCTTGGGTGATAAGCATCCGGAGAGTTAATTGAAGCTTTCCAATCTTTAATAATTCCAAAATTTTGCATCTCCATATCTAATCGTGCAATCGCAGCATTTGTAGCTTCGAAACTAGGATTAGGAATAAGATTTTGATTTTTACTATGGACAAAGTTTTGACTTATACTACTCTGCGTAACCATTATGGCAAGAACTACAAGTAGTAGACAAAATCTAGAATTTGGGACTCTCATATTTTGTATTCTCTTTTTTTGGAAAGATAGTTAATTATTCGTTAATACCAAATAAACGTAATAAGTATAAAAATGGTATTTGATCTTTATTTTTATTTAAAAAATCACTTCTAAAGCCTTGATTTAAAAGGTAACAAAGAGATAATAATTTTAATTTTTCTGAATTAAACCTTTGGTCAAAGCATTAAATCTAAGATATAGTAGTAATGCAGAAACAGAAAGACCTGCTAGCAATCCAATCCATATTCCAGAGCTTTTATATTCGGTATATAATCCTAAATAATAACTAATAGGAAACCCTACTACCCAATATGCAATAAATGTAATTAAGGTAGGAATCTTAACATCCTGCAGGCCTCTCAAAGCACCAAGTACTGTAACTTGTATTCCATCAGAAATCTGAAATAATGCTGCGATAATCAATAGTTTTGCAGCAATAGAAATCACTTCGGTATTATCTGCTATATTTTCAACATCATTTACATCCAGATATATTTGTGGTAACAACTCATTAAAGAGGATAAAAAACAAGGCAAAAACAGCTTCTATTAAAAATGTTAGTAAAAATATCGAAATCGCAATTCTTCTTAAATCTCTAAAATGCTGAAGCCCTTTTTGATTACCAACACGTACCATAGCAGCGACACTTAACCCCATAGCTACCATAAAGGTCATAGAAGCCAGATTCAATGCAATTTGATTTGCTGCTTGTGGATTTTTACCTAAAATCCCAGATAGCCATATAGCAGCGGTAAAAATGGCTACTTCAAAAAACATCTGTAACGAAGACGGAAACCCTAGTGCCACTATCTTATTTATCATTCTGCGTTCTAAAGTAAAAAATTTGATGCGGGTAACATAAGGTCTAGATTTTTCTTTATTCTTAAGAAAAACCCATAAAAAGATAACCATCACAAATCTTGAAGCTAGTGTCCCGACAGCTGCACCAACTATTCCCATTTGTGGAAAACCAAATTTTCCAAAAATCAATACATAATTGAGAACTATATTAACCAAATTCGCAACCAAAGTGGCATACATTGGATATTTGGTCATAGACAACCCATCTGAGAATTGCTTTAATGCCTGAAAACTTACTAATGGAATCAATGAAAAAGCGACCAGATCCAGATATGGTATTGCAAGTTCAACCACTTCTGGCGGTTGTTTCATTAGATACATCAATGGTTTTGCTGCCAATATTAATAAAAACAGAACTATTCCTAATGTGGTACATAAAAACAACCCATGTTTAAACGCTGATTTACCATTTTTGAAATTATTTTCTCCATCTGCTTCTGCTACCAATGGTGTAATTGCTGTAGAAAATCCAATCCCTAAAGACATGGCAATAAACATAAAACTATTTCCGAGAGATACTGCTGCTAATTCTGCTGTACCCAGCTGTCCCACCATAATATTATCGACCAATCCTACAAAAGTATGCCCCAGCATACCCAGCATTACCGGTGCAGCCAACTTTAGGTTATATCGAAATTCTTTGGTGTACTGTTGTAGCATTTTACAATTTTGAAGACGCAAAGGTATTAGAACCGAAATGAACTAAGCAATTCTTATTGTTTATTTAACGTTATTTAAAATTTTTCTAAACGAGAAGTACTACAGAAATTACTTGTTCTAAAAAGAAATTAAGGTAAAAGAAACCGGGGATTGGTGGTTCATCTTATCAACCAGTTATTTCATACTGATATAAGTTCACAACAAAAATGGAAATTTTAGAGTCAAAATCTCCATTTTTGTTATGTACTTTAAAATATTATTTCATTCCATATTTATCAAAAAGATACACTAAACTGGCCATTGTGGCAGCGCCTAATTCGAGTTCTCTCCTATTAACGGCATCAAAAGTATCGTTCTTAGCATGGTGATAATCAAAGTAGCGTTGTGAATCTGGTCGTAATCCTGCGAGTACGATTCCCTCTTTTTTAAGTGGTCCTATATCGGCACCGCTTCCACCTTGAGTGAAAGAATGTATCAGATAGGGTTCAAAAAGAGGCTTCCAGCCTTGTACTTGTGCAAAATTAGCATCATCGCAATCAAACGAAAAACCTCTGGGAGTAAATCCTCCTGAATCACTTTCCAGGGCAAAGACATGGTTTTCTCCTTTATTTTTGGCCACCTCTGCATATTTTCTACCTCCGCGTAACCCATTCTCTTCATTCATAAATAATACTACTCGAATAGATCGTTTAGGTTTATACCCTATTTCTTTAAATAGTCGAAGCACTTCCATAGATTGTACTATTCCTGCTCCATCATCATGAGAACCATCTCCCAGATCCCAAGAGTCTAAATGCCCACCAACTACCATATATTCTTTAGGAAATTCACTTCCTGTAATTTCGCCAATTACATTGTATGATTGTACATCTTTCCATGTACGGCAGTTCATATTAATATGAAACTTAATTTTAGGGTTTAATGTTAACATAGAGCTTAACAAGTCTGCTCCATTCGTACTTATTGCGGCAGCAGGAATCTTATCCATATCTCCAAGTTTACCGTAGCTCATTGCTCCTGTATGTGGAAAATCGTCTAATCTGAGGTTCATAGAACGTACAATTACTCCAACAGCTCCAAACTTAGCTGCTTCTGCTGCTCCAGAATATCGTTGATCTACACATCCACCATATGCTCTAAATGTTTCAATAAGATCTGCTTGCATAGGCCTGTTAAAAAACACTATTTTTCCTTCAATCTGAGCAGTACCCATTTCTTTAAGTTCTTCTAATCCTTTAACTTCTATAATAGGTGCTTTAATACCACCTATTGGTGTTGGTACAGAACCTCCTAATGCGCAAATTGGCACATTAGTCGTTACGCCTGGTTCTGTTTCGATATAAGCAAATTCTGTTACACCGCGAGTCCATTTTGGTACCATTACTGGTTGTAACCATACTTTATCCAAGCCTAGCTCTTTTAATTCTTTTTCTCCCCACTCTACAGCTAGTTGTGCATTTACAGAACCCGAAAGTCTCCCTCCAATCTGGTTAGAAAGATAATCCAGCCATGCATAACTTTTACCATTTAGCAGTGAGGTATCGTATATTTTTTTTAATGTAGTAGAATCTTCTTTTGCTTCATTTTGTGCAAAGCCATTAAGTGATAAAATTGCAAAAATGATTGGGATTATAGTTCTTACCATAGTATTTTCTTAAACCTTTTTATTCGTTCTCTAATTCTTGTTTATACAAATCCAGATTGGCTTTTGTTTTGTTGTCTAATTCTGGTTCTTGTATATCGTCATATTCTTTTAATGTAGTATATAAAGTTTTTGCTACAATATATCTTGCTACGGGCTTATTATCTGCAGGAATTACATACCATGGGGCATGTGGCAAAGAAGTTCTATTTATGGCGTCCTGATAACAATTCTGATATTGGTCCCAAAGTTTGCGCTCTTTTAAATCTCCTGCAGAAAATTTCCAGTTTTTTTCTTTTTTCTCTAGCCTGCGAAGTAATCTATTCTTTTGCTCTTCTTTTGATAAATGCAAATAGAATTTATAAATCAAGGTACCGTTTTCGGCAATGTGTTTTTCAAAATTTCGAATTTGTTCAAAACGTTTATCCCAAAATACATCATTAATATCTTCAACTGTATTGATATGAGGAATATGTTCTCCCATTATATATTCTGGATGTACTCGTGTTACCAAAACATTTTCATAATGTGTTCTATTGAAGACTCCAAACTTTCCACGTTGTGGCAAAGCAATATAGTGTCTCCATAAATAATCATGACCTAATTCTAATGCTGTAGGGACCTTAAAACTATGAACAATAATGCCACGAGTATTGAAATCTTTAAATACTTCTCTGATCAAACTATCCTTACCAGAGGTATCCATACCCTGAAGACAAACCAGCACAGCATATTTACCATGTGCATATAAAGTATCCTGAAGCTCTCCTAATTTCTCACGTGTTTCTTCGAGTTCTTTCTCGATTTTTTTTTCGCTTTCGTTAAGATCAAAAGTGGTAGGGATTTTAGATAATTCTATGGCATTAGACACCATAAAATCTTCGTGGTTTATCTTCTTCATACTATGATTTGTGTTATCACCCGAAAGATACTAAAGTTTTGGGTTTGTAAGAAAATAGTTTACTAATACACTCTTTTTAATATATTTTTTAACAAAAAAGGGGCAATCAGAAACATTTGAAAAGGTAAAAAGATTTATCTAGCATAGAAATCATAACTAAATCCAATCATAAAAGTATCATACCTTCGTCCTAGACTCTTAACATTAAGTTCTGCAAAAATATGTACAGGTATAGAAACCTGATGTAATGCTCTTATTTTAATTTGTGCTCCATGGTTAAAGCTTCCTGTTCTAAAACCCAGAAAAGCATCATCTTCAATTGCTTCAAATTCGACCGAATCATTACCTACATATCCCATACCAGCTGTTATCGTAGTAGGGTACCAATTAAATAAAATCAAATTTACTCCAATTGCCAATTCATTATATCCCTCATACTCTTCATCAGCACCTATAGCAAATGAACGATTGTATTCTCCCAGAAAAGTAGTGTAACAATTAAAAGCATATTCTATCCTGGCTCCTAATGCTAATTCATTTTCGAGTCCGAAACTTTTTGTAGCTGCAAATCCATAATTGGTTGCTCCTGGATCATATTGAGCAGAAGATATATACGGTATACACAACAACAAAATTAAAAATAAAACTCTTCTCATTATTTAGGGCATATGCTATAATTGGTCGTAATATAAGAAGCATTAATTACAATAATCTTTTTACTAAAAACCACAATCAATCATTATAGACTATGAACTGGAATAAATATTAATAATTATTTAGTTGCAAAAAGTTTTACATCTTCTTCACTAACTTCGCTACCACCAAGGATAATTAGACGCTCAACTACATTGCGTAGTTCTCTGATATTACCTGTCCAATCATATTGCTGTAATTGTTTTATAGCTTTGGCTGAAAATGTTTTAATAGGTGATCCTTGTTCTCCGGATATTTTTTTGGTAAAATACTCTACCAATAAAGGAATATCATCTCTTCTATCATTTAGTGCCGGGACTTTCACCAAAATCACTGCCAATCTATGATACAGATCCTCTCTAAATTTATTTTCTGCTATTTCTTTTTTCAGGTCTTTATTTGTTGCAGCAACTACACGCACATCTACTTTGATATCTCTATCACTACCAACTCTTTGTATTTTATTTTCTTGTAGTGCTCTAAGTACTTTGGCTTGTGCAGAAAGGCTCATATCTCCAATTTCATCAAGAAATATCGTTCCTCCATTCGCAGCTTCAAATTTACCGGCACGGTCTTTATTGGCAGATGTAAAAGCTCCTTTTACATGCCCAAAAAGTTCACTTTCTATTAATTCTCCAGGTATTGCTGCACAGTTCACTTCTATCATTGGTCCTTTTGAACGTTCACTTTTTTGATGAATCCAGTGTGCAACTAATTCTTTACCTGTACCATTGGGACCTGTAATTAAAACTCTTGCATCTGTTGCTGCAACTTTTTCGATTATGTTCTTGATATCAGAAATAGCTTTTGATTCCCCTATCATCTCATAATTTTTGGAGACCTTTTTCTTTAGCATTTTGTTCTCCACGACCAGTTCTTTACGATCCAAAGCATTACGTACTGTATTGAGCAAACGATTAAGGTCTGGTGGCTTAGAAATATAATCAAAAGCACCTAACCTCATTGTGTTTACAGCAGTATCCAAATCCCCATGACCAGAAATCATGACAATAGGGATTTCGGGCTTTATCTTTTTTATAGCTTCTAGCACTTCTACTCCATCCATTTTTGGCATTTTGATATCACAGAGTACAAGATCATAATCATCTGCTTTGATTTTTTCTATACCAGAAAGTCCGTCTTCGGCTTCGAAAACTTCATATTTATTGTTTTCTTCAGATAAAATTTTTACCAGAACCCTACGAATTGCTGCTTCGTCCTCAATTACTAATATTTTTGCCATTATATTTTAAATTTTATTCCGCTACGAAAATAGAATGTATTTTTATCATTGATTGCCATTACATTTTCTTGATTACCATCTCGTAAACGAATTTCATTACTTAATGTATATCCCGCATATGTGTAGAACAATAAGTGTTCCGTAAAATAATATTCATACCCCAATGCTCCCATAACATTAAACATCGATACATTTTCTATTACTTTTGTCTCTCCGTTATCATCTACATATGCTTTGTTATTTTGCAAATTACCATAAAAACGATCGAACCCCACAAAAGCCTGGAGTGTACTTTTTTCACTAAAAAAATATTTAATATTTGTTTTAGGAGTCCCAATAGCATACGACCAACTTTGATGAAATCTTTTATAATAATTAATGATAGGAAGTGGAAAATTAAGACTAGCGGGATTAGTATACTGCACTCCTACAATTAAACGAGCCGTTTTTGGTTCTTGTACATTTTTATACGTCTTTACAAAATACAAAGACCCTCTATATCTAAAATCATCTCTTTCTACACCAGACCCTTCAAAATTAGATGAAATTCCAACTCCGAATTTAGTACCAAACCTCCAATTATTTTTCATCTTAAATGTATACCCCAACTCTATAGCTGCAGTATGAAAACTATTTAAGTCTCCCTGATCATCAAACCCTAACTCGTCATCTATCTCTATGTTATTAAATCTATATTGTGCACCGATTACCAAGTAGGTTCCTTTATCATCCATTTTAATAGGATAATTAGCCGAAATTCTAAACCGACTATAAACATTATCACTATCGGCTTGTGGGATATATGTATATTCGATTCTTGCTAAATCAGTACTCTGACAACGTATACCGTTTAAGCTATAAAGTAGTATGCATATAAAAATCAGGCTCTTTCTCATTTATGGGGCGTATGTTATGCTTTTCTATCCGTTTTTCTTCATTCTTTTATAATCGTAACCTCACGTTGTGGGAAAGGAATATTAATCTTATGTTCTCTAAACAAACGATCTATTTCAAATCTAATCTCGCTTTTAGGAACTCCCGATTGAAAACTATCATCAATAGTAAAAATTACTTTAAAATTTAATGAGCTATCTGCAAAGTCGGTAAATAAAACTAATGGAGGTGGATCTTTTAACACATTAGAATTTGAGGATGCTGCCTTAATAAGCAGTTCTTTAACCAATTGTGTATCGCTACCATAAGCAACACCCACAGAAACAGATTCCCTGGTTACTGTCCCGTTTTGAGTCCAGTTATATAAGGACGAGGACATATATTTATGATTAGGGATAATCAAAACTTTGTTATCTATAGTTACTGCTCGAGTAGTTCTTAATTTTATTTCTTCTACTCGTCCTACTTTACCATCTAATTCTATGATATCGCCTACATGTACCGTTTGATCTATAAAAATAAATATCCCGGATAAAATATCCTGGATAAAGGTTTGCAATGCAAGACCTACACCAACTAATAATGCAGCAGAAGCAGCAAATATAGCGGTGATATTAAAGCCAATACTATCTAGTGCAAAAAAGATAACAATGAGATAAATAAAGTATTTTGAAAATGAGAATACCGATTCAAACTTGAGCTTATCCTGATTTTGCATTCTACGGGTAAAAAACCTCTTTGTGAGTTTTAAGATAACTGAAGTAATAACAAAAACCAGCAATACAAAAAACAACAAACCTACAGTAAGTACAAAAGGGTGTTCATCTGTTCCGAAATGAAAAATTTCGTAACTAAAAAAATCTTGCAGGGTATCCCAAACATTTTTAGGGATAACTTCTTTCACCTGGTCTTTTACTTGTTCTGTAATTTCTTCCTGCATCATAGTGTTAATATTTCATCCACTTAAATAACTCCTTATAACTTGGTTTTTTACCATACATGAGTATTCCTACCCTATATATTTTTCCTGCCAGCCACGTGATAAAGATAATACTTCCTACCAATAGAAGCATAGAAATTAATACTTCCCACCAAGGCACTCCAAAAGGTATACGCATTAGCATAACTATTGGAGAAGTTAAAGGAATCATAGAAAACACAGTAGATACCGTACCGTGAGGATTTTCTATTACTGAAAAGAACCCAACATAAATCCCTAACATTAACGGCAAAATAATGGGTAACATAAATTGTTGCGAATCGGTTTCGCTATCCACAGCAGCACCTATAGCAGCATAAATTGAACTGTATAAAAAGTATCCTCCTATAAAATAAATGAAAAAAGACAGTACTAGAGTTCCTAGCGGAAGCTTCATGATATCCTGAAGTATTAGTTGTATTTCTTGTTGACCATCTTCCTGCATAACCAGCGATTGATCTATACCTCCTGGTTGCGGATCTATACCAAAAACCGAAGATACCACAGCAAGTAACACTCCTCCTAAAATCACCCAGATAAGGAACTGAAGAATCCCTGCAAAAGAAGTTCCCAGAATTTTACCCATCATAAGCTGCAATGGTTTTACAGAAGAAATAATAATCTCTATAATTCGATTAGATTTTTCTTCAATAACAGATCGCATTACCATATTACCATAAATGATAATAAACATCATCAAGAAATATCCTGCTACACCACCAAAAATCATCTTTATATAACTAGACATCTTTGATGTTTTCTCCCCAGAAAAGTTTTCTATTAAAATATTTACTTTAGCTTTTGAGTTCTCTATAACATCCAGATCCAATCCTTTTTCTTTAAAGTTTTGGTTCGTTAATTTACTTGCTATTATTTCTTCAATTCTATTAAGTATTGAAATACTTGGCGCTTCATCAGCATAAAATTGTATTGATTTTGCAAGTTCACTGTTGCTACTTTTCTTTGGCACATACAATAACCCATCGAGTTTTTTAATAACCACAGAGTCTTTTGCATCGTTTAAGGGTAAATCACTATAATCTATATAGTCTATATCACCAGAATCTTTAAAGTCTGTACTAAACAATCCTGTTTCATCATAGAATGCTACTTTACGAATTTCATCATTGTTCAAAGTTGCGAGCCAGGCAATTAAAGAAATCATACCTACCATGATCAAAGGACTTAAAAAAGTCATCACTACAAAGGTTCTATTGCGAACTCGAGCTATAAATTCTCTTTTAATAATTAATTTTAGGTTACTCATTCTCTGTAATGGTTTTAATAAATATCTCGTTAACTCCTGGGATCACTTCATTAAATCTCATTACTTGCCCTTTATCTGATAAGTACTGTAGTAGCTCATTTGAGGATGTATTAGTATCCAAAGTTATTTTCATTTTCAATTGATCATCAATTGTTTTAAAATCTGCAGGGACTACATTAAATTTATCTTGCAATGTGGTATACAAATCAGTATTATTTTCGGTTAAAAGACCTACTTCAAAAGTATTAGATTTATAAGCTCTCTTTATATCGGTAAGTTTACCTTCCAGTATTTTTTTAGACTTATTAATTAGAGCAATATGATCACATAATTCTTCTACACTTTCCATTCGGTGAGTAGAAAATATAACCGTTGCTCCTTCATCCCGTAGTTGTAGAATTTCATCTTTAATAACATTTGCATTTATAGGATCAAAACCACTAAATGGTTCATCAAAAATCAGGAGTTTAGGTTTATGAAGTACAGTTACAATAAATTGCACTTTTTGTGCCATTCCTTTAGAGAGTTCTTGTATTTTTTTGTTCCACCAATGTGAGATGTCAAATTTATCAAACCAATACTTTAGGCGTTCTTTGGCTTCGGTTTTACTAAGACCTTTTAGTTGCGCCAGATACAATGCTTGTTCACCTACCTTCATAGATTTATATAGTCCTCTTTCTTCCGGCAGATAACCAATATCTCTAATATGCTGTGGTTTTAGCAGTTCATTATCCAGATATACACTTCCCTTATCAGGCAAGGTAATTTGATTAATGATTCTAATTAGTGTGGTTTTACCAGCACCGTTAGGGCCAAGTAATCCAAATATACTTCCTTTAGGTACCTGAATTGATACATCTTGCAATGCAGTAAAGTTTCCAAATTGTTTTGTGGCTTGTTGTACCTCTAAAAGATTAGCCATAGATAGTAAAATATAATTGTAGTTTAATATGAAACCCGAATGATACGAAAACTTAAAAACTTATGCTAATTATGTTAATGATTAATGAGATAAAATAGCATATAAAATGGTTTCTCTTCTTTTAACCCTGATTATGAATAGCCACCTAATCATAAAAACAAAACCCACCCTAAATACAAGTATTAAGGATGGGAAAAAAATTGCTATGAAAAAGAAAAATTATCACTAAATGCGCTAGTGATGTCTCAAATATACGAATTTTTCTTAATCAAACGTTAATAGAATTATAATGATTAGAAGTAGTTCAAATCATCTAATTTAACTATGAAAACATATCTTTTACTTTTTCAAAAAATGACTTATCTCCACTATCGGGGCTGGGTTTAAAGTGATCATCCTTAGCCATTTTTTCAAAAAATTCTCGTTGTTCTTTGCTCAAGGCTTTTGGTGTCCATACATTAACATGTACCAAAAGGTCGCCTTTCCCGTAACCATTAAGACTTGGAATTCCTTTTCCTCTCAATCTCAAAATCTTACCACTTTGAACTCCATCTTCTATCTTAATTCTTACTTTACCAGATACAGTATCAATTTCTCTGGATGCTCCTAAAACGGCCTCAGAGAAGCTAATATATAAGTCATAATGCAAATTATTTCCTTCTCTTTGCAATTCTAAATGTTCCTGTTCTTCTATAGCTACCAAAAGATCTCCTGCGACCCCATTACCAGGAGCTTCATTACCTTTTCCTGCAACTTTAAGTTGCATCCCATCTTCTACTCCTGCAGGTATTTTTATACTAACTGTTTCTTCTATAGCTTTTAAACCCTGAGCATCTGCATCGTTAGGTCTATGATCTATCGTCTGACCAGCGCCTCCACAAGAAGGACAAGGAGAAGACGTTTGCATTCTTCCTAATATAGTATTAGTAATTCTTGTTACTTGTCCTGCACCATTACATGTACTACATGTTTTATAAGTGGTTCCTGGTGCTTGAATTTTTCGTTTTACCTTAATCTTCTTTTCAACACCATTGGCTATCTCCTCTAGTGTAAGTTTAACACGAATACGAAGATTACTTCCTTTAGCTCTTCGTTGTCTTCCGCCGCCTCCGCCGCCAAAACCACTAAAGCCTCCAAATCCACCACCAAAAATATCACCAAATTGACTGAATATGTCATCCATATTCATTCCGCCGCCACCGCCAAATCCGCCACCTTCAAAAGCCTGATGTCCATATTGATCATAACGTGCCTTTTTATCAGGGTCGCTCAAAATCTCATATGCCTCTGCTGCTTTTTTAAATTTTTCTTCAGCAGTTTTATCACCGGGGTTTTTATCGGGGTGATATTCTATAGCTTTTTTTCGATACGCCTTTTTTATTTCAGCTCCTGTAGCATTTTTACTAATGCCTAATATGTCGTAAAAATCTTCCTTCATAATTTCTTATTGACCAGTCACAACTTTTGGAAAACGAATCACTTTATCTCCCAACTTATAACCTTTTTCTATTACGTCTACAATCTTTCCTTTTAGATCATCATTTGGAGCAGGTATTTGAGTAATCGCCTCATGATCATCAGCATTAAAAACATCTCCTGCAGACACTTCTACCTCAGACAAACCTTTACTTTTTAAAGTTTCCTTCAATTTGTTATGAATTAGCTCTACACCTTCAATAACTGCAGTATCTTCTGATTTCTCAATTTCTTTTAATGCTCGATCAAAATCATCTAATACAGGTAACATAGATTGTATAACATCCTGACTTGCAGTTTTAAATAATTCTAAACGCTCTTTAGAGGTTCTTTTTTTATAATTTTCAAACTCGGCAAAAAGTCTTAAAAACTTATCCTTTTCCTTTCCAAGCTCTTCTTTTAGTAGTGCTTCTGCATCTACTACCTCTTCTGTCTCTGTTTCTTCAACAGGAGCATCAAGTACTTCCTCTACTTGATCTTTTACATCTTCAGTGTTTTTATTTTTCTTACTCATGTAACTCGTACCTTTTATACGTTTTCATTTTGAATAAGCAAAAGTACTGCCATTTTTGAATTAATGTCATAATGTCACAGGAATTTTTTAGTATATATTTAAGAGTATTCTTTCTATAAAAAAATAATTTTGACATCATTTTTAACTAAAACTAATATTATGAAAATCAGATTTGCCAGCACACTTATTGTTACTGTGCTTTTAATAACCGCTTATTCTTGTAAAGGAGAAAAACAAAACGAAACCAAAGCTAATACTCCAGAAGAAGTAAAAGAAGCTCCGGTAGAAGCTATTATGTACAGTGTAGATGTTGCATCAAGTTCTATAGATTGGGTTGGATCTAAACCATTAGAAAAGCATACAGGGACATTAAAATTAACCAGCGGTACCTTTGAAGCTAAAGAAGGAGTAATCATGAGCGGGTCTTTTATCATTGACATGACCTCTATAAATGTTACTGATCTTGAAGGAGATAGCAAAGCTGATTTAGAAGGACACCTTAAAGGAGAAGGAGAAGGAACAGAAGATCACTTTTTTAATATTGCCAAATTCCCAAAAGGAGTTTTTGAAGTTACCGGAATTAGTGAAAAAGAAGGGAAAACTTATATCGAAGGTAACCTAACCTTAAAAGATATCAAGAAAAACATTTCATTTCCTGCCACAACCTCTGTTGAAGGTGATGTAATGAAATTAAACTCTGAAGTTTTTACCATTAACCGTACTGATTGGAGTGTAAATTATGCTTCTAAATCAGTTTTTGGAGATCTGGGAGATAAATTTATTAATGATGATATTGAAATAAAGATAAGTATAAAAGCAAATAAGTCTTAGAATAGCTTTTTATCTTTTGAAGTAATTACAAACCGGTACTCATGAGAGTATCGGTTTTTTTTATCTGGATTCCTCATCAATAAGTACATCTACTGCTGAAGCGATATTGTCAAAATTAAAATTAAACCCTGTGGTAGAAATCCTACTACTACAAACACGCTGGCTAGAAAACAAAAGACTATGCATTTCTCCTAGAAACAACTTCATCGTTAGTCTTGGTACATTGGGTAAAACTATTTTTTTATTTAATTTCTCTGCTATTGTATTCATTAGCTTTTTATTAGATACAGGATTAGGTGCTACCGCATTAAAAACCCCCGTTAACTCTTCTTCTATTACAAACATAAATATGCGAGCCAGATCTTGAACATGAATCCAGCTTTGCCATTGTTTCCCGTTTCCGAAAAAAGCTCCCATTCCAAATCGA
Organism: Aquimarina sp. Aq78; assembly: GCF_900299525.1. Lineage (GTDB taxonomy): Bacteria > Bacteroidota > Bacteroidia > Flavobacteriales > Flavobacteriaceae > Aquimarina. Next base: position 40,222 of record NZ_OMKA01000015.1, read on the forward strand.
ATAGGTTTTACCATTTTAGGAAAAGCTCCTCCTTTCTCGGATAAAACTAATCCAATACGAAGTAAACCGACTTCGATATCTAACATTTTGAACTGTAAAACAGCATTCTCCCATTGGGTAACTACTTCTCCTAAAAATCCAGTATCACGCTCGGGAGCATCTTCCATATAATAATTCTGAAAAGAATCCGGATATATACCAATAGCACTTGCAGAAACAATATGACGAACCGAATGTTTGATGTTTTTTAACGATTCTAAAATAAGAGAAGCAGTATGTGTCCTGCTTTCTAGTATTTCTTTTCTGTAGGAAGATGTCCATCGTTTTGCAACCGTAGCGCCAACAAGATTAACAATCACTTCGACATCATTAAAACAATCGGTATCGATTTCGCCTCTTTTGGGATCCCAAAAGTAGCCTGTATAGTTCGCTTTAGAACTAAGCTTATCTTTACTAGTGGTGAGGTAGTTTACTTCAATTCCAGATTGGTGACACAGATTAACTATTTCCTGACCTACCAAACCCGTTGCACCAGTAATTAAAACTTTCACATGTTTAAATTTTAGTAATTATATGATTATAAATTAATTAAAAAACTAAAAACGTGTATTGTCACTACGTTCTCTCATTAAAATGTTTGTTTCATTTCACTATAATCTATTGCAAAATACTACCACCTTATAATAAAACCTATCTCTTTATTATAGCTTTAACATACGTTTAGTATTCTTCTAACTTCCTAACAAATAGTGTATTTATGATTCTACTTTTGTAGCTCTAAGCATTTCTCGTTTTCCCGGTGGGCCGGGAAGTCTTTCTACCACAAAACCTACCTCTTGCATAGCACGCCTTACGCTCCCTTTGGCAGCATAAGTAACCAAAACTCCTTTAAACTGAAGTGCTTCATACATCTTCCTAAAAATTTCTATTGTCCAAAGTTCAGGTTGTACTCTAGCTCCAAAAGCATCAAAATAGATTAAATCAATACTGTTTTTATCCTGTATATCAGCAAAAAACTGTTTACGCTTAAAGAGTTTAAAATTCGAAGTGATCTCTACTGGTAACTCCCACAAAGATTGATGCATCTCATCAAAAATCCATTGTTTTTCTTTTACAGCAAGTATTTCTGGATAATTCATTAGTTTGGCCTCGGGTAATGTTACAGGGTATGCTTCTACCCCAACATAATGAATGGGTAGATCGATTTTTTCGGCTTCAAGAAATGTTATAAAAGCATTTAGACCAGTCCCAAAACCTATCTCCATAATATCCAACGCCCCAAGCTTATTTTTGCTTAGAATATGATCGAATCCACTTTTAATAAATACATGTTTTGCCTCATTGATTGCCCCATGCTTAGAATGGTAATGTTCATTCAATCCTGGCAAGTGAATGGTTTTTGAACCATCTGCAGTAGTAATAATTTTACGCTCTATTTCTTCTTGCATTATTCTTTTATCAAAACACCTTCTGCTACAAAAGAATACGTTGTCTTAGGAGTTGTAATACTAGCAATTTCTTCTTCAGTTTTTCCTGCATCACTGGCGAAATGACGTTGCTCATCTACAGACATCTCGCTCACAAATGCTTTCCCCTGAACAATGATAGTATCATTTTCTATATCCTTTGGCACAAAAAAACCATAATCTTTAAACTTTACCATAGTTTCTTTATCTCCATCCAAAGCTACTTTCATCCAACAACCTTTAGCCTTACAAACCGCATTTACAGTACTAGAAAAAGCAACTGCTACGGTATCTCCCTCTTTTAAATTTTTATATTTTTCTGCTATTGCATCTCTATTGTAAATATGATCAGAAGATACTTTATCGCCAAAACTTTTATAATTTTCGTTTGAAATATCTTTAACAGAAAAGAAGTTTTCTGTTTTAATCGATGAATTACAACCTACTAGTACTAACAATCCTACAAAAAACAATGCATTTTTTTTCATAATCCTTTATTATCTATATGTTTTGCAAAATTAAACATTTTTAAAATTCTTATTTTATAAGAAAAGGGTATTTTTGTAGTGAATTAGAAGAATGTTAGTATTTCTTTGGTTTTGAGACTAAGAATATGATAACAAGCTATAGAAAAGCCCACTACTGTCATTAACTTTTAAAAGATAAACCAAGCGAAGCAAGCATTAAGAAATTTAGATACTCTTTTCTTCAAAGTAACTATTTAAATCTCTTACCATAGTATGTAGTGACCTCACTCATTCTTGATCTTTTAATTAATGTAATGTAAAATAATTAAAACGACTGAAACAAATGAAAAACACAATTTCTCAAGCCTTGAAAATTAGTGAAGTAAGTGAGTCTAAAATCGGACAAGTAGATTTTGAAAACCTTAATTTCGGGAAAATTTTTACAGATCATATGTTTGTCTGTGATTATGTGAATGGAGAATGGCAAACACCAGAAATTGTTCCTTACGGACCGCTCACTATGGAGCCTTCTGCTCGTGTTTTTCATTATGGACAAGCAGTTTTTGAAGGAATGAAAGCATATAAAGATGATAATGGAGATACTTTTTTATTCAGACCTGATGAAAATTTTAAACGTATCAACATATCTGCTGAACGTTTGGCTATACCAGAATTTCCTGAAGATTACTTTTTTGAAGGTTTAAATGCCCTATTAAAGTTAGATGATGAATGGATCAAACCTGGTTACGGAAATTCATTATACATACGTCCTTTTGTTATCGCAACTCAGGCAAGTGTTTCTGCTTCTGAAGCAGATGAATATAAATTTATGATCATATGCTCACCTGCACAATCCTATTATAGTGGTGATGTAAGTGTATTGGTTGCAGAAAAATTTAGCCGTTCTGCTAGCGGAGGTTTCGGATATGCAAAAGCCGCCGGAAACTATGCGGGGCAGTTTTATCCAACAAAACTTGCACAAGAACAAGGGTACCAACAAATCATCTGGACCGATTCTAATGCTCATGAATATATGGAAGAGGCAGGAACCATGAATGTATTCTTTAGAGTTAATGATACTTTACTTACCGCTCCTGTTAGTGATAGAATTCTTGATGGAGTCACTCGTAAAAGTTTAATTACTATTGCCGAAAAAGAAGGTATTAAAGTAGATGTCCGACCTGTTAAGGTTAGTGAAATTGTAGAAGCTGCAAAAAACGGAAGTCTAAAAGAAGTTTTTGGTGCAGGAACTGCTGCTGTGGTGAGCCCGGTAAAAGCTTTTGGGTATAAAGGAGAGCATTATGAAATCGAAAAGCAAGAAAATTCTTATGCTTCTCATTTCAAAAAAGCACTAATGGATATTCAATACAATAAAGCCGAAGATACTTTTGGATGGAGACATAAAGTATAGCTAGATGCTAGAAAAGATATTTCTTATACAATAAAAAAACTCCGGAATGTTCTTCCGGAGTTTTTTTGTTTATCGATCTAAGATTTCTTTGATATTGGGTTTAAAATAATTAGGCCCTTTAAGTACTTTACCATCCTCTCTATAAATAGGTTGCCCATCTTCGCCCAGTTTACTCATATTACTACGCTGTATCTCGTTAAACACTTCTTCTATCTTGTGCTGCATACCATGCTCGATAATAGTACCACATAAGATATATAGCATATCGCCCAAAGCATCTGCAACTTCAACCAAGTCTTTGTTTTGAGCAGCCTCTAAATATTCTTCATTCTCCTCTTTCATCAAGTTAAATCGAAGTGTGTTTTTAGCTTCTCCCAAATCTGCTATAGGCTCGTTTTTATATCCTAGTTTAAATGAGGTATGAAATTCTTGTACCGCAGCAATTTTATCTTTCATCAGTATATTTTTATAGATTATCTTTGCCGTAAAAATAACAATTTATGTTTAGTCAGGGCCAGTTAATATTTGCAGGATTTTTTGTCGTAGCATTTATCATCTTAATGATATTTAGCTATCGAAAAGATATCAAACTACATCGCAAATATTATAAGGGTAGTCTTTTTATTCTCATTGGTTTTATTATCTTTATTTTGTTGCTTTTTGCGTTAAAGACGTATTTACAACCCGAGTAAATCACATTCACCCCTAGAATTCAGTCAAAATAGTTGCATTTTGGTTACTACCGTATTGGTATGTAACCCGTTTATCTTTTGGTTTTTTTTAAAACTATTAAGACGAAATACCTTGTATTGGGTATGGATTAACGATCTCTTTTTTAAGAATTTTGGAGTATACTAAATGACAAAGTGAAATTAATTTAAAAATCTATAAGGTAAATTCTATCTAACATCTAAATAGTGTATTTGTTTAATATTTGAAATTAATCATCATGAATGACAACTTATTATATACATCCATTGAGCAAGCTAATGAAGTACTAGATTTTTATGAACATTTTCTACTCAGATCTCCATACATAATGTATATAGCTGTTGTAGAAGTCAATAAAAAAAACAGACGTGGTTATGGCCTAGAAATAGGTATAAATAAAGAAGGTGACGGAATTGTGCAGATAGATTACAACATCACGGCAATTGATGCATATTTAGGGAAGTTTGACAAAAATAAGGTCCCTGCTTTATTGCCTGTCCCTTCTGAGTTTTATCATAGAATTCGAAATTATGTTCAAAAAGAAATAGACTACCCTATCAACAACCAAGAGGCATATTCTTTGATTCAAACAAATACATCAATAATTGAAAAAATAAGTATTCCTGTAAAAAATCAATTTGTTACTTCTGATAACATAAAGCTAAGTCAATATTCTAGCTTTGTGAAAAGTGCTCAAAGTACTCAAGAAGAGTTTGAAAACATTTCGGAATATGGATCTTGGTTTAAGTATCCATACGGTAGCCAACCTATAATAAGTGAAGGGCAAAATGAAGGCACCTTAGGTGGTATATTTAAACTTCTACAATATCCCGATTCTTTATTTGGAATTACAAATTGGCATATTTTTTCAGGCTCAAAAATGAATTTAGGGGAAGATGTCTTTTGCCCTAATGGAAAATCAATAGGAACATTATTCTGGACTGCGGTTGACACATACAAAGAAGTTGCTTTTATAAAATTTAATAAGAAAACTTCATGTGAAATTTTATCCAGATACAAACTCAAAAAGTGGGCAATTACTCAACCAAAAATTGGAATGTCCGTGTATCAAAATGGATACGGTTCATACTCTGGAAGCAACCATTGTTCACAAAATTATACATGCATACATTCAATTAATACAACTATAAGAATTCAATATTCATCAGGACAAAAAATATTTAAAAGACAACTCCTTATCGAAGATATTTCAACTGATGGTGATTCTGGTGCGTTGCTTATCTCAAAGGAAAATCAAGAAGAAAAAGTAGTAGGTCTTATATTCAGTCTTACCAGCTTAAGAAAGAGATTACACAATGGGAAACTAGTAAGATATTCTGTTGCCAACGATATTAATTTCATTTTTAATAAACCTTTCTGTCAAAAACAAGAAGTATTTAATGAAATTCAAAATAACATAATCACCACAACACTCATAGATCACTTCACTCTTGATAATTTCAAATTACTAAACAATTAAACATTATGGAAAAAAGAATACCACAAAAAAGAAATTGGCCATATCAAAGTCAAAAAAAATTATTTTTGTTTAATGATAAAGAAATTGATTTACAAGCACAATTTCTTTGGCATGATGAAAACATAAAACATATCGATTTCTTTTTAAACAACTTAACTAAAAAACTATTTAAAATTTGTAAAATCACCCGATGTGTTAATACCGATTTTGAATATAAAGATTATGTATTAATACATATGAGTAAATTAGGGGATGATATAATTCCTCCAAAATTTCCCGCCGATGAAAATCATTTTGGGAAATTAACTCTAAGACCTAAAGATAAAATTACGTTTTTGTTTAAGGTATATGGTGAAAGATGCGAGGTTATTGAAAGGTTTAATTGCACCCTACCTGAACCAACACCAAAAACCAAAGACGGAAGCATAATCGTAAGTATTTAATGAAAATCAAAAAAAATATCATTTTAGGAATTTTACCAGTAATACTTTTTGTTACTGGTTTTTCTTATGGGCAAAATCATATTTTCAAACAAGTTCAAAATCAAATTAATAGATATGAGTTAGATTCTGCATTGATATCTCTGCAGAACACTAAACCCTTAAAAAATAATTTTCAAAATGGGCTTTATCATTACTATTTAGGTATAATTCACACAAGAAAAGACAAGCACCACAAGGGGTTTAACGAGTTATTAGAAGCTAAAAAAAAACTTAAAGTTTCAGATAGCTTAAGGCATATAGCTAATACCAATTATGAGATTTATAATTTATTAATGCACCAAAAAGATTTAAAAATTGACCCTTCCCCATTTAGAATCGAATATTGGAATTTTGCACACTCATCCAGAATACCTATTTACCTTGCTAGGGCTTACTCTATAGAAGCGGATTTATATTTAAATCTGAATGATCTAAATTGCACCTTATATTTTTATAAAAAATCAATTCATCAACTAAATAGATTAGAAGATAAGATTCAGAAAGAAGTAAAAATTGCATTCATAGAAATGAATATGGGGGTTGCTCATAACACTATCAACAAAAAAATAGACTCTTCGTTATTTTACTTCGATAAATCCTTAAGCATATTTCAAAAGTATGGGCTACAACAGCAAATATCAATTAACTATAACAATCAAGCAAAAGCGCATGAAAATTCTGGAGATTATCAGAAAGCTATAACTTTTTTTCAAAAAACAAACAGCATAAACCTTGAAGAGTATGATATCAAAACCAGAGCTATCTATTACAAAAATCAATTGATTAGTCATAAACAGAATAATGATCCTAAAAGGGCTCTTGAATATGCCGAAAAGTTATTAGCTATAAACGATACAATAGATAACCAATCTCAAAACAATGCAATAATAGATGCCGAAAACAAGTATCGTGCAGCAGAAAAAGAAAAGCAAATTTTAATTGAGCAAAAGGAAAACCAAGAACTTCAAAATCAGGTAGAAAAAGAACAACGCGAACAACAAATACTATGGATTGGTTCTATCTCTATGCTTATTCTTGGCAGTAGCATGGCATTTTTACTTTACAAAAACACCAAACGCAAACAACGCATCGCTGAGCAAGAACGAGAGATCGAAATCCAAAAAACAGAAAAGTTGCTTAAAGAACAAGAGCTTACTGCTATCGATGCTATGATTTCTGGACAAGAAAAAGAACGGCAACGTTTGGCTAATGAACTGCATGATAACCTGGGAAGTACACTCGCTACGGTTAAGCTTCATTTTCAGCATTTACAACATCATAAAGATAACCCCAAAGTTGAACATGTAGAAGAATTATATACCAAAACGAATGCACTATTAGATGAAGCCTACCAAAAAGTACGCACCATTGCTCATGAAAAAAACAGTGGAGTTATGGCCAATCAAGGATTATTACCTGCGGTTAAAAAGCTCGCTAAAAAAGTGTCTAATGGTGATGGATTGTATATCGAAGTACAGGATTATGGGCTACAAGAACGATTGGATAATGCTTTAGAAATATCAATCTTTAGGATGATACAGGAGTTAATTACCAATACTATTAAACATGCCGAAGCTTCAGAAATCCATATTTCCTTAACCAATCATGATTCTCTTTTAAATATCATCCTAGAGGATAATGGTAAAGGGTTTGATGCCAAAGTATTACCCAAAAAAGAAGGAATGGGATTAAGAAATATTGAAAAACGAGTAGAACATCTCCAGGGAACCTTCGAGATTGATTCTACTATAGGAAAAGGAACTAATATCATTATAAATATACCTATATGATCACTATAGCAATTGCAGAAGACCACCAATCTCTTATTGACGGTGTAGAACTTCTTCTTCGGTATGAAGAAGAAATTAGTATTGTTGGTATGGCCAATGATGGAGAAGAACTACTCAATATTGTGAGAAGAAAACAACCTAAAGTTGTACTTACCGATATCAGAATGCCTAAAATTGATGGTATTGCAGCTTGCAAAATCATAAAAAAAGAATTTCCTCATACCAAAATCATTGCTTTCTCTATGTTTGATCAGGAAGATGCTGTTCGACAAATGATTGAAGCTGGAGCTTCTGGATACCTACTTAAAAACTCACCCCTGGAAGAAGTATTAATCGCAATACAACATGTAGCAAGGGGAGAGACTTATTTTGATGCTGATATTGACCCCTCACTATTTTCTAAAGATGCCAAACAAGCTCCTAAAAAACAACTATTATCAAAAAGTGAACGGGAAATCTTAAAACTTATCGGACAAGGAAAAACCTCATCAGAGATCGCTGCCATTCGTTTCAATTCGGTGTCTACTGTAGAAACCCATCGTAAAAATATCATACGTAAACTGGGTCTTCACGGCAAAGGAGAATTATTGCGCTATGCCATTGAAAAAAAGTATGATTTTTAGGTAACTCTCCCCCTTCTTTAAAAGATAAATATACCCTGCTATGGGTATTTTTTTGTGCTTGATTGAAAGGTAGTTTTGGTATGCACTAAACAACTATAATCATGAAAAAAATTATCTTAATTACACTCATCTCTATCATATCAATATCTAAAGGAATAGCTCAAGATAAAAATGAAGAAAAAGATGAAAAAAGTACATTAACCAAAGAAACTATTAATGAAATTGTAAATCAAATTAGTAGTAATTTGGAAACAAAACTAGACAAGAAAAATGTAGAAGTTCTAAATCAGCAAAAAAATGAAATCACAAAAAAGAATTCTGAAACATTATTGCTCATGTTAGAAGAAAAAATGGGGCTCGACAAAGAAACGCTCGAAACATTAGAAGATGTAGTAGAAGATCCTGACAATAAACCTGATGAAACTATAGAAAAAATCTTCAAAATCCTATCTGAGTTAAACACACTAGACAAAAAAGAATTCATAGGAACTTTTACTTTTATTAAAAAGGGAAAAGATGTTAAAGTATATGAAGAAAATGATCCAAACAATCAAACCGCTATCAATATAAAAAGTGTGAATATAGAAATTAAAGATGGTGTGATATATGACATCAACGCTATTGTAGACAATGATAGTGAAAATGAATTTTTTTATAATAAATCTACTACCAGTATTTTTAGTTTCAATAAAAAGAAAAATACCATAAAGCTATATAGCAATCAAAATGATGATAAAAATGAAAAGTATATACTATTAGTTGACTTAGTTGGTTTTAATCACGAAAACGGAAAAAGGTATGTCATAGAAAGTGATAACATTAGTTTATCTCAAGAAAATGAGAATTATAAAGTTAGTATCGATAACAATCTAAAATCTGTTATCGATCTTCGTTTTTATTCTGATTTTTTAGGGTTGATTGATGAGGCATCTAATGGTATCGTAAGTTTTGAAGGTAGTAGTACTTTTTATCTTAACCCATTTAGTTTTTTTAACGGTTTTAACTATATGCTTAAAAAAATGAAAACAAAAATCAGGTATTCCAGATTTGACAATGATGACAGGACATTACCTGTAGAATTAGATGATGAACTTGATTTAATACAAAAATCTTTTTTGAACTTTGGAGGAGAGTTAGATCTTTTTGAAACTAGATTTGGAAAAAAATTCCCTTATAAATTACTCTTTAAGGCTAAAGGGGCATTAGATGTAACAGAAATCACCAAAAAAGATACAGATGACAAAATAAATACCACTACTCTAGGTATTGGAATAGGAAGCGAAATACAAATAGAACGATTTCACAACTTTGGATTGCATGCTTCCTTTTATTTTAATCGTTATCAAAATAATAATATCTTAGAAAACAGAGTTCTCAACTTCGATACGTTTACCATAAACTCTGAAGCTTATTTTTATACTCCTGGCAATAAAAATGATGCTATATTTATTAGATTACAATATGAACAAGGAAGAAGAAGTTTAGATGCTAGTTCTAATTTCTTTAATGTACAATTTGGCTATAAAGCAGAATTAAATTTTAAACCAAAGAAAGAAAAGACTCCAGAATAATTTTACAAAAAAAGTCCCCTTTTTTGATAAAATACTAAAAAGGGGACTCTATACCTAAATTGATTTTTATTTCTTAATTCACCTCAGGTAAGAAGTTATAATTCTTACTGTACCATAACATCTGTTCTTCAAAGGTTTTAGGTTGGAATACTTCAAAACCTATAATCTCATCTGCATCATCCGTTTTTGGTACTAAAACAGGATTTACAAAACCACTATACGGTGCCGATGTAAATTGCTTATTACGCTCTAATACTTCTGCATGTACAGCTTGATCAACTTTTACACCATATCCTTCTACCAAAGCTTCTGCTGCTTTATAATCTCCTTCAGATTTGATACGTTGTGTTTCTTTTAATAAACGACCAAAGATTTCACGTAGTTTGGTATAGTCATTAATATTAAAGTAGGTTTTTCCTTCTCTACTTACTTTTTCGATTACATTATCTTTCTTTCCTTGTTCAAAAGCCCAGCCACTAACCCACTGGCGATTACGCATATGAGCTTCTTCTACATCATCACCAAGATTTAAACGAATCAATTGTGTCATTAATCCATTTCTAATATATCCATCATAAGCAGCTTTACCTGTCTTTTCCCAATCTTCAACTAATCCTAGTTCTTGTAATTTTGGATCCATTAAATAGTATAACCCAACTAAATCAGCACGACCTTCTTCCATAGTAGAAGCATAGTTTTTTAATGTTTCTTTAGTTTCTCCTACTCCTGGGTTTAATTTTCCAGATGCATGACCAACTACTTCATGTAACGCTGTATGTAATTTATCTCCTAATTGTCCATATTTTTCTTCTAGTTCAAACTCTTCATCATCATGCACAAACTCTTTTAAACGTCCCGAACCACCAGCATTATTATAAGCACCGATAATATTTCCTAAGGATACAGACTTAGAACCTACAGCAGCTCTAATCCAGTTTGCATTAGGAAGATTTACTCCTATAGGTGTACTTGGTGATGCATCTCCTGCCTCCCCGGCAACAGCTACTACTTTATACGAAACCCCTACAACACTATCTTTTTTATGAGCATCCATTAATGGAGAATTATCTTCAAACCACTGTGCATTTTCTGATAGCACAGACATTTTTTTAGACATATCAAAATCCTTGATCTGTACAATAGTTTCATAAGAACCTCTATATCCTAATGGATCATTATATACTTCAATAAAACTATTAATGTAATCGATATTACCTTCTGTAGCTGCAGTCCATGCCACATTATAATCATCCCAGGTTTGTAAATTTCCTGTTTTATAATATTCGATCAATAGCCCTAAAGCATCTCCTTGTGCTTCATTTTCTGCTACAGCTTTTGCTTTTTCTAACCATTTGATAATTTCGTCGATTGCTGATCCATACAATCCTCCTGATTTATATACTCGTTCTTTTAATTTTCCATTTTCTTTTACCAATTGAGAGTTTAAACCAAAAGATAAAGGTTTCTCTGCATTTGGAGATTTCATTTTACTATAGAATGATGTAACATCGGTATTAGTAACTCCAGGGCCATAAAAGTTAACCGCAGATAGTGCTACATTATCAACTCCTTTTGCTTGATTTACTTTTTTAGCATCTTGATCATTAAAGATCACTTCGTATACTTCTTTAGACACTTCGGTTCCTGTCGCTGCAAGAAGAGAGCTAAAGTAATCTCGACTAAATTCTGGTTTAATCTTATCATTACTATAGTGATGATGAATCCCGTTAGAAAACCAAACTCGTTTTAGATACGTTTCAAAAGTTTTCCAGTTTGCATCACTCTTATTTCCGTCATAAGAAGTGTGGACTTTTTCTAATGCTTTTCGGATAGTAAGATTATGACGGTAATTCTGATCCCACATAATATCTCTTCCACTTAATCCTGCTTGTGTAAGATAATACACTAATTTTTGTTCTTTCAAAGTAAGATTATCCCAACCCGGTATTTGGTATCTTAAAATTTTCAGATCAGCAAATTGCTCTACAACATAATCAAACTTTTCCTCTGCTACTTCCTGTTTTTCTTCTTGTTGGTTAATTTGATCCTTAACGCTTGGATCCTTTTTACATGCAATCATTAAACTAGTGATTGCTATAAAAAATAATATTCTGTCGAGTTTCATTTATTTTATTTTATTGTTTTGACAAATGTAACAAAATAAAAGGATGTTAAAATTGTTTATATTAGCTGACCAAACAATCTAAACTAACTAACATGAAAATAGTAAAATATTTATTTTTTCTATTATTATTAGTAATAATTGGCGGAGCTGTTTATGTTGCTACCATAGACGGTGAGTATCAAGTAGAAGAAAGTAGAGTAATAGATGCTCCTGATGAGTTATTATTTGCTACAATCAATGAATATAAAACCTGGGACAAATGGGGGCCTTGGATGGATGAATCTGATGATTTTATTATGGAATATCCCGAAAAAACAAGTGGTGAAGGTGCTTCTTATAGCTGGAAAAGTGAAACAGAGGGAGACGGTAAAATGGAAACCATAAAAACTTCTCCATTTACCAGCATAGATCAAAATATCACATTTATCACTCCTATGGGCGAAAGCAAAAGTGACGTGTACTGGAAATTTGAAAAAATCGAAGGCAAAAAGACTAAAGTAACTTGGGGAATGAAAGGTGAACAATCTTTTATGGAAAAGGCATTTTGGGCTACTCAAGATAGTACTATATCCCAAATGATAAAACCTATGTATGCTCGTGGACTCGAAAAACTCGATGCATTCACTGATGAGAAAATGAAAAAATATGCTGTTCATGTAGATGGAGTTACAGAACATGGGGGCGGGTTTTATATGTACAGTGCTACTGCTTCTTCAATAGCTATAATTCCTGAAAAAATGAAAGATATGATCCCTGCAGTGGATACATATATGAAACAAAATAATCTTCCACAAACAGGTATGCCCTTTACGTTATATAATGAGTATAATGAAGAACAAGGAACAGCAATTTTCTCTACCGCAATCCCAACCAGAGATAAAGTAATCACTCCTAAAGAAAGTTCTATTCTTTGTGATTTTTTACCCAGACAAAAAGTAGTGAAGACGACACTTAAAGGAGATTACATTAACCTAAAAGAAGCATGGGAAGCTGGTTACAAATATATTGCAGAGAACAATCTAGAACCAAATATAGAATCTGCAGCTTTTGAGGTGTATCGCGTAGAGCCAAGATTACAACCAAATCCTGCTGAATGGGTTACAGAAATATATATTCCAATAAAATAACACTATATAAACTGCATTCTATTGAATCATAGAATGCAGTTTATTAATTTATGATCATATAGTAACCAAGTTGATACGAACATATATCGTTTTGTAAATTCTATACAAACATAAATTAATACTAGCCAGACCTTTAAAACAATAGATAAAAACAGATGAAACAAATACTTTTGGTGTTTATTGGAGGCGGCACAGGTAGCATCGCACGTTATCTTATAAGTAAATACCTTAATAGCTCTTCTACAGGAATCCCATATGGTACCTTTACAGCTAATATTTTAGGAAGTCTCTTTATTGGGATTATTCTCGGTCTAGCGCTTAAAAACAATGTAATATCACAAAATACTGTTACCCTCTTGGCAACAGGTTTTTGTGGAGGGTTTACCACTTTTTCTACATTTGCCTACGAAAATCATGTATTACTAAAATCCGGAGATTTTATCAACTTCATCATCTATGCCGCCGGATCATTTGTGGTTGGAGTTCTTTTCATATTTTTAGGAATGTTTATTGTGAAATAATCCAATAAAAATTGTACCGGAAATTAATTTAAGTAAAGGCTTATGAAAAAAATCGAAGCAATTATACGCAAATCAAAATTCGAAGCCGTAAAAGAAGCTCTACATAAAATTGAAGTGAATTTCTTTACCTATTGGGATGTAACAGGTGTTGGCAATGAAAAGAAAGGCCATATATATAGAGGGATCACCTATAATACATCTGATATACCACGTAGATACTTATCTATAGTTGTTTCTGATGAATTTGAGGAAAAAACAATTCGCGCACTAATAGATTCTGCTAAAACCGGAGAAGTTGGTGATGGAAAAATATTTGTATCAAATATCCAGGACACTTACAGAATCAGAACCGAAGAAAAAGGTAATCAGGCATTACTCTAAATTTTTGCCGTACTTATCATTTCCAATATTCTCTATTTAAATAAACTCACATTAAGTTTTTAGCTAATCTCACTTTCTAATGTGTTTATTAAGGCCTTTTTAAATAAAACAAATGCAATATCATAAAGAAAGTTAAAAAAGGTACTTTCAAATTCTCAAAATATATCAAAATAAAAATTATACCCTAATTTTATAAGGGTATAAAATACATTATGTATAAAAATTAACACTTATACCCTATATTTTATAGGGTATAAGTGTTTTTATATAGTTTTACCGTACCAATTAAAAACTAATTATAACGGTAATCCATGTTAATTATGAGAACAAAAACCACCACATTTTTTTTAAGAAAAGTAACTTTTTTTACATTAATCTTTTTGAGTTTAAACGTCATTAGCCAAGAAGAAAAACCAAAATCAACACTCGATAAATTAGTATCCAAAATAAGCTTATCAGGATCAGTTGACGGCTATTACAGGTACAATTTTGCAGCGCCTAATGACAATTCGGTAGCTCCACAAACATCTTTTGCAAACGAAAATGGTTTTGCGCTAGGTATGGCTAATGCTATTTTGGGGTATGACGGCGAAAAAGTTGGATTTGTAGCCGATCTTGTCTTTGGATCCAGAGGCGAAGATGCTGTATTTAATTCTGATGATTCTGCCCAAATTATAAACCAGCTATATGTTTATTGGAATGTAACCAAAAGCGTTAAACTTACTTTCGGTAATTTTAATACTTTTATTGGGTATGAAGTAATTTCACCAACAGGGAATTTCAATTACTCTACTTCATATATGTTCTCATACGGTCCCTTCTCACACACTGGTTTGAAAGCAGATGTTGCAATAAGTGAAAAATGGTCTGCTATGCTTGCTATAATGAATCCTAGTGATTATACAGACAACAATCCGTTTGATACTTATATTGCAGGAGTCCAAATAGGATATACCCTGGATAATGGTAGCACCTTTCTTAACTTTAGATATGGTAATGAAGGAGAGCCCGGAGAAGTAGGTCCTACTTTTCAGGTAGATCTTACTACAGGATGGAATCTGACACAAGATTTTTATCTTGGAGTAAATACAACTTATGTATCTACAGAACCACAAGAAAACGGAGATGCTTCTGGGTTTTACGGAGTAGCATTATACCCTCAATACAGAACATCTGAAAAATTCGCTATAGGAATAAGAGGAGAGTATTTCTCGGTTTACAATGGTGGGTTAACAAATGTAATTGGTTTAGACACACAAGGTGATGGAGATGTTATTACAGCTACACTTACAGGAAATTATACTATTGGAGAGTTAACTCTTAAACCAGAATTAAGAATAGACGCAACTTCTGAAGATTTCTTTTTAGATAATGATAGAGAAGCTACAAAAAGTCTTTCTTCTTTTGTACTTGGAGCTGTATATAAATTCTAGTATACCTTTTTATAAAGCAAAAGCGTTCTGAATCATCAGAACGCTTTTTTTTATTCATTCTCTAAATACTTTTTGTCATTAAAAACACCTTACAACTTTATCCTTTCGGGTTCAAATTCTTTTACATAGTTTTACACCCCTAATCAAAAATAATTACAACAATTAAAACTAACTATGGAAGCAAAGGTTATCACAAAATTTTTTAAAAAAGTAGCTCTCTTTACTTTATTTTTTTTGAGTTTCAATGTCATTAGCCAGGAAGAAAAACCAAAATCGACACTTGATAAATTATTGTCCAAAATAAGCTTATCAGGATCAGTTGATGGATATTACAGGTACAATTTTGCAGCTCCTAATGACAATTCGGTAGCCCCTCAAACATTTTTTGCAGACGAAAGTGGTTTTGCATTAGGCATGGCTAATGCTGTTTTAGGATACGAAGGTGAAAAAGTTGGATTTGTAGCTGATCTTGTTTTTGGACCCAGAGGCGAAGACGCTGTATTTAATTCTGATGATTCTGCTCAAATTATAAACCAGTTATATGTCTATTGGAACGTAACTGAAAGTGTTAAACTTACCTTCGGTAATTTTAATACTTTTATTGGATATGAAATGATTTCGCCGACAGAAAATTTCAATTATTCTACTTCATATATGTTCACTTATGGTCCTTTATCTCATACTGGTTTGAAAGCAGATATTGCAATAAGTGAAAAATGGTCTGCCATGCTTGCTGTAATGAATCCTAGTGATTATACAGACAATAATCCGTTTGACACCTACATTGCTGGAGCACAAATAGGATACACCTTAGATAATGGTAGTGCTTTTCTTAACTTTAGATATGGTAATGAAGGAGAGCCCGGAGAAGTAGGCCCTACTTTTCAGGTAGATCTTACTACCGGATGGGATCTGACACAAGATTTTTACCTTGGAGTAAATACAACTTATGTATCTACAGAACCACAAGAAAACGGAGATGCTTCTGGGTTTTACGGAGTAGCATTATATCCTCAATACAGAACATCTGAAAAATTCGCTATAGGAATAAGAGGAGAATATTTCTCGGTGTACAATGGCGGGTTAACAGATGTAATTGGTTTAGATACGCAAGGTGATGGAGATGTTATCACAGCTACACTTACAGGAAATTATACTATTGGAGAGCTAACTCTTAAACCAGAATTAAGAATAGACGCAACTTCTGAAGATTTCTTTTTAGATAATAATAGAGAGGCAACAAAAAGTCTTTCTTCTTTTGTACTTGGAGCTGTATATAAATTCTAGTATATCTTTTTATAAAACAAAAGCGTTCTGAATCATCAGGGCGCTTTTTTTATTCATTCTCTGGATACTTTTTATACACCTTAACACCCACAGGAATCTTTATATCCAGATGGTTTGCTTCTGGAGGTATTGGGCAAGAATATCTATCGTTATAAGCACAATACGGATTATAAGAAGTATTAAAATCAATAACAATATAGTCTCCTTCAGGAATTTTAAGGTCTATAAAACGCCCTCCTGCATAACTTAATTCTCCATTAGTTAAATCTGTAAAAGGAAGAAATAAATAATCTTCAAACTCTGGTTGAGTCTTTAATCCTTGATTTTGATATATCTGTAACACATAAGACTTTTGTCGAAATATAAAATGAGCCTCTCCATATTTAACATATAAAGGTTCTCTACCCGTTGTGGTTTTCATAACAAAAGGTGTCTCATATGGTGTACGAACAAATTTTGCACGAATACAAAAAGAAGTATCAATTTCAAAAAAATCGAGCGTTTTAAAACGTTCTAAATCTTTTGGTATTAAAGGTGACGTTTCTTCAGAAGCAAAATCTTTATTAAGTTCTTCCTGAAAAGATAATATTTTTTTTATCGCTATAGAATCCTGAGCAATTATATTCCCAATAAAAAACACAAATAAAATTGATATTCTGAACACTTCCCCTTTATTTTTTTGCAAAAGTACAATTTACAATTAGTTAACTAATTAATTTTAATAAAATTATGCTTAAATAATAGATAAAAAGCTACTTTTATCTATTAATTGGAAGTCTAATACAAATCATAAATACATTGCTAAAACTTTTACTTCATTACTTCAACTCTTTTTCTGGATTATCAAAAGAGGTGTGGTGGTTAGCTTTGATCACACTAATCAATAGAGCCGGGGCAATGGTAATCCCCTTTTTATCTCTATACTTAACCGATGACCTGGACTTTTCGCTACAACAAGTAGGATGGATTATGACCAGTTATGGATTAGGTTCTTTTTTAGGTGCTTGGTTAGGAGGCAAATTATGTGATCAAATTGGTTACTATAAAGTCATACTTATTTCTTTGTTATTAACAGGAGTTTCATTTATAACTATTCAATATTTTACTAGTTTCTGGAGTATTTGTGTTGGTTTCTTTATTCTAATTGCAATTGCTGATATGGCAAGGCCTGCTTTTTTTGTAGCATTAAGCGCCTATAGTAAACCAGAGAATAAAACCAGATCATTAACTTTTATTCGACTTGCTATCAATCTAGGTTTCTCTGCCGGTCCTGCAATTGGCGGGCTAATTATAGCGTCTATAGGTTATTATGGTTTGTTTTGGATAGACGGGATTACCTGCATTATAGCTGGGTTTGTCATGATACAAACGCTTCATCCCAAAAAAGCAAAAGTATTGGATAAGGAAGTTGTTGTCGAAAACCCGGTAAGTGCTCATAGTGATGGCACTTATGTCTTGTTTCTAATTGCATTGGCTTTATTTGGTTTTATATTTGTGCAGTATTTTTCTACAATCCCATTGTATTATAAAGAAATACACCAATTATCAGAGCAGAAAATTGGATTATTACTTGCTTTAAATGGTGCTTTGATATTTTTCTTTGAAATGCCATTAATAGCATACCTAGAAAAAACCAAACTATCTAGAATAGGCAATGTTATTGGAGGTTTTGTCCTAACAGGTATAAGCTTTCTACTACTATTGTTTACTCCCTGGGCAGGAGTTTTGGTTATCGGAATGATTATCGCCACACTCGGGGAGATGGTCGCATTTCCCTTTGGAAATGCTTTTGCTTTAGATAGGTCAAAAAAAGGAAGACAAGGAGCCTATATGGCATTATATAGTATGTCTTTTTCTCTTGCTCATATCTTTGGTCATAATTCTGGAATGCAATTCATAAATAATTTTGGGTATGAAAATACCTGGATTTTTATGACCCTGATTGCTGCCATAGGAACATTTTTATTATACATCGTAAAACGAAAACTTAACCAGGAAAAAACACCTGGTTAACTATCATTTATAAAACTCATAGCAATGAAAAATTTCTTTTTCACCTTTTGTATTATATTAATTTATGGTTGTACTCAAGTACAGCAGGAAAAGCAATCCAATACTGTAGAAACAAAAATAGAAACAGTAAAAAAGAAAAAGAGTTTTCCCAAATTAGAACCTAACCGATATAATGTTGCTTTCCTCATTATGGATGGAACTTATAATACTGAGTTTACTGCTCCTTTTGATATTTTTCAACATACTCAATATCGTAAGAACATAAAACAAATGAATGTTTTTACAGTTGCAAATACAGATCACCCAATAACCACGTTTGAAGGTGTAAAAATTATACCTGATTATAATTATGTAAAAGATTCTTTGCCTAAAATAGATATTTTGGTAGTTCCTAGTGCCGAGCACCATTTAGATACCGATTTAGATGATAAAGTGATGATTGATTTTGTAAAACAAGTTGATAAAACTGCCTCGTTTATGACTTCGCACTGTGATGGAGCATTTGTTCTCGCTAAAGCTGGAGTTCTTGATGATGTGGTGTCCACTACTTTTCCTAGCGATATAGATCAAATGCGTAGTACATTTCCCAACCTGGATATCAGAAAAGAAGTCCTATTTGTACATGACAAAAAGTATATAACTTCTGCCGGAGGTGCTAAAAGTTTTGAAGCTGCATTATATTTATGTGAATATCTATATGGTGCAGAAATTGCAAGATCACTTGCAGGAGGATTAGTAATTGATTGGAACCTGAAAAATGTACCTCATCTTGTAGTTAATAAATAAAAATAATAAAAGCGATCTTATTCAGATCGCTTTCAGTATTTAGGGAAAATTACGTACTCTCTTTAGCTTCAAGATTCGGGGTCTTTAGACTAATGTCCTCACACTTAATTTATCCCTGATGTATTCCAAACTAATATTTTAAATCCATATCGTCATACAGTTTAAAATGTTAATTCTGGATGACACATCAAGTATTTTTTACTATTGTAAATATAATGTAAAAAAATCATACAAACCAAAAAAACTACGACAAAAAACACATAAATTCGATGAAATACACAAAATTTTATGATTTCAATTTATTTTGAAAAGAAGTATTTAGAATTTCCGAGGTATTTTTTCACTAATTCATTATACTTTTTAGATATTCTCAAGGCTAATGTACCTTCTATAGTATACAATGCATTTAGATCTTTATATCCATTTTTCAGCATTTGCTCTAAATAAAACAAAGCTGTTTCATTATCCTGATCCTGGGCACTTAATGAAATTATTTTTCGATAAGATTCAAAATCCTTTTTATCCACTATGGTACTCAATATATTAAGGAATAAATTTTCTTCCAGATTTTCTTCTTTTTCAGGAAGTTCATTTTTATAACTATCGACCAGATATCTCACATAACCTTTCATTCTATACCCCATATGACGGGCATGTTTTTCTTTGCCTAAAATCAAGGTATCTAATTCTGACATTTGATATTTCCACCACCCCAAGTTTTCAAACTCTTTTACTCCGATATCTTCCTCCATAGAAAGTAAATATGCTTCTCTAAGAAAACTTTCCTTGTTCAGGTATTTTGCCTCTAGTCGTTTCTGTTGTTTATACTCTTTAGTTTTTTTAATTTCTTTCTGTTTTTCTTTTAGATCATTAGTATTAAAAAAAACGCCGTATTTGAGTCGTATACGTTTTACTTCATTAAAAGCATTTAAGAATCTACCTTCACCCTGATAAGATTCTACTTGTTTCATTTCTTTCTGAAATAAACCTCGAACCCAAATTGAATCTATTGGCATCCTTCCTTTATTCATTGCGTGTAATGTAAAATCAGAAAGTGTTTTTTTTATATGTTTATTGAGTAGTAATCCAGAATCTTTCTCACATACATAAACCTCAGCAGGAACTGCCCTGCTTTTTAAGTATTTTTTAATATTGAAAAAATCCTGGTACCTATAATTATCAATACTTACAATACCCCGATAAGAGAAGTTTTTTTTAATCCTTATTCTCGAATCATAGAAATAAGTATCTTCTATTGCAATTACCCCAAATACTTCATTAGGATATAAAGCGGCTAGTAGACTTGCTAATTTTGCATCTTCCTGTATCCCCGCAATGTAGACTCTTCCTTTTTGAATCTGAAAAAGAGAAAAAATATGGCTCATAAAATCAGATACATACTCTACTCTTTTTTGTGCTTCTTGATCTTTCTGAAAATTACTAATAGCTACAATATACCCTTGTTCTTCAGCTGCTTCCCTATATAATTGCGCAGTTTTTCCTGTATTTCCCGAACTATCAAACCCCAAGAGTAAGGGCCAACTTTTATCTAAATCAAAAGATTTGGGTAAATAAATACTAAAATGATTACCTGTAGAAGGAATAATCAAAGAATCCATAACAACACCCTTTTTGAGTGTAAGCGTATTTTGCCCATAGTTTATGAAGCTTATGCAAAGTACAACAAAAAAGAGATGCTTTTTAAGAAACAATATTGACACAACACAATGAATTTATAACTAAATAACACAAAAAAAACACCACCTAATAGCTTTTAGCAGTATTTTAATATCTTTTTTATCTACATATTTTACAATTTTCCTTCCCTTTAGTCTCTCCTACTAATTTCCCTTCATCATTAAGTTTATAGTCACAGCAATCCATATACCCTTGTATGATCATTTTTCGAGCACGTTGTATTTGTGATTTAACAGTAGACAAAGGTATTCCTAATTGTTCTGCAATTTGTTTTTGCTTAAGACCTTTCACATCAGAAAGAAGTAATGGGTTTCGATATTTTTCTGGCAATCTATTTATTAATTCTGGGAGACAATCTTTTTCAGAATGATCAGTATCAGTCTCTTCATATATTTGTTCATTTATAAAATCTGTAGTTTGTCTATTTTCTTTAAAATAATCATATACTATATTTCTTGCAATTGTAAATAACCAGGATTTGATTTTAGAATGATCTCTAAGTTTATTTTTATTACTATGTACCTTTATAAAAGTCTCTTGTATCAAATCATCAACAATTTGATCGTTTTTCACTTTACTTTTTATAAACAATCTAATGTCTTTATGATAGGTTTTCCAAAGATTCGAAGTTTCCATAAATCAAAACAGAAATATCCCTATTTCTATTTTTAATAGAAATAGGGAAGTTATTGTTAACAGCTACATCCTGTACATTCGCGTCCTAGTAATGGAGCAGTTAGAACATTGCCCTTCTGCGCAACTTGAACATGTGCAGGTACATTCTTTATTTTTCATAATGCTATGATTTAATATAATTATATATCTATAGGACTAAAAGGAGTACAAAAAGATGCATAATTATTCTATAAATTTAATGAAATCTGGATTAGAACAATAAAAAAACGTCTGAATGCATTCAGACGTTTTTCACCTTTTCCCTGTACTCTCTTTAGTTCCCCATACTAATGTCCTCACACAAGATAAAGATTGTTCTTTGTATAGATATAATCAAATCTCATGCCATAAATTAGATGTCTAATTCTCTAAATTCGGCATGACCAGTAATTGGATTATTCTCGATAAGATTAGAAAGTATAATATGTGTTTTGACTTCTCCATAAGTAATAAGTCTATCTATAAATTCTTGCAAATGTATCTGATCTCTTAATACTACTTCCATAACTATATTTTCATTACCTGTGATTCGATAACAATTCATGACTTCCTTAAATTCTGATACTTTTATCAAAAATGGTTTTAATCTTCCCATAAATGCTCGCAGCGTGATTATTGCCTTTAATTGATACCCAGTTTTGGTATATGAAACATCGGCAATATATCCTTTTAAAACTCCATAATCTTCCATCTTCTTTATCCTTTCGGCAACTGCAGGAGAACTTAAACCTACTTTTCTTCCTATCTCAGTATTAGATAATCTTGCATTTTGTTGCAAACATTTTAGAATATCCCAGTTTATAGCATCTATTTTCATTGGTGTATTTTTCATTTTTTTAATGATCATTTAGAATTTGCATAAGCATCTTTTTTCTATCCTTATCTATACTTTTATGCTCTGTATTATATATAGCTACATCTTCTAATTATTATTTCATTTACAAAAATTTCATTTTTAAGCAAAAAATAACAAAAGTCCTTAATTGCTAATGTAAATTAATCATTTGACTTTAAATAATAAAGAAAAAATACTAAAAATAACATTATTTTTGAAGTAACAAACTAATATGAGATTACAGCCCCGAAATAAAAGATTATACAAGAAAGCTCTTGAGATATTTACACTCTCGAG
Source organism: Aquimarina sp. Aq78 (assembly GCF_900299525.1). GTDB lineage: Bacteria > Bacteroidota > Bacteroidia > Flavobacteriales > Flavobacteriaceae > Aquimarina. Next base: position 63,401 of record NZ_OMKA01000015.1, read on the forward strand.
AAGCATTTCAAATTATCTTGTTCATGACTTGGCTGCATTACAAAATAATGGGAGTGAGAATCCTCATATTTATTTTACAGGTGACATCATAAGACAATCAGATGCGCTGGCTCCTAAAATAATTAAAGCCGAAAACCAAGTCTTTCAAGATGAGCGTATAAGGCATGCTACTTCTCTAATACATATTACCAATAAGCTTTATAAAAATTGTGAGCGTCTCGAGCAATCCGAAAGTAACGGAAAAGAATTCTTAATTCTATTGCGTAAAGAACTTAGAAAATTTAAACATCTGCAACGTTCCTGGATGATGAGTTTATAAAGTATACTTTTTATAGATTTCTATTTCATGATATTTTTTGATTATTTTATCCTTCCGGCAATACTTTTTTTGTAGCGTATTAATTCATCTTTTACTTTAGGGCTTAATAAAAATAAACCTATCATATTAGGTACCATCATAGCAAAAATCATTGCATCACTAAAATCTGTAACTGCATTTAATGTAGCTGCAGCACCTATTACTGTAAAACAGCAAAAAATAAACTTATACAAGTATTCTGTGCGTTTGCTTCTTCCAAAAAGATAGCTCCAGGCCTGGTATCCATAATATGACCATGAAATCATAGAAGAGAAAGCAAAAAGTAATACTGCAATTGTGAGGAGATACGGAAACCATGAGACACCACTCTCTAATGCAGAAGCAGTAAGGAGAACACCTTGTTCAAAATCAATTTCGGTACTTGTATCTACCTGCCCGGTTATAATTAACACCAAAGCAGTCATTGTACACACAACCACAGTATCGATAAAAGGCTCGAGCAATGCCACTAGTCCTTCACTTGCAGGAAAACGTGTTTTTACAGCACTATGAGCTATTGAAGCACTACCAACTCCTGCTTCATTACTAAATGCTCCTCGTCTAAACCCTTGAACCAATACTCCTACAAAACCTCCCATTACTCCTTCAGGATGAAAAGCACCTTCCCAAATCGCTCTAAACGCTGCAGGAATAGCAGAGCTATACAATACCAAAACAATCAAAACTGCTGCGATATAAATCAATACCATAAAGGGTACAATTTTATCCGTGACACTTGCTATTTTTTTGATTCCGCCAATGATAACAACACCAACTAATATTGCCATGATAACTCCAAACACCCAACCTTGTCCATGTAACATTGAGTTATCCGAAATTATCACATGATCAAACAATTTAAATGCCTGATTTACCTGAAACATATTACCACCACCAAACGATCCACCTATACACATAATAGCAAAAAGCACAGATAGAACTTTTCCTAATTTGGCATAACCTTTTTCTCCTAACCCTTTGGTTAAATAATACATAGGACCACCAAAAACTTTTCCATCACTATCTACCTCCCGGTATTTAACTCCCAATGTACATTCTACAAATTTTGAAGACATTCCCAACACTCCTATAATGATCATCCAGAGTGTTGCTCCCGCACCACCAATAGATAAGGCAATTGCTACACCAGCAATATTACCCAGTCCTACTGTAGCCGAAACGGCTGTAGTTAATGCCTGAAAATGACTAACTTCTCCATTTACATCATCAGTATTTTTTTCTTTTACTAAAGTGCTTTCAGAAGATAAATCATTAGAACCTTCCTGATCCAAATTTTCTACAGCATCATATTTTCCCCGAACCACTTGTATCGCGGTATAAAAACTTCTTACATTAATAAACTTAAAATACAGCGTAAAATATCCAGCTCCTAATATCAATACCACAACCACCCAAGGAATTCCTACAGTCTCTGTGATTGGGATTTCGGCCAGAATTGCATCGACAAACCAACTGGTAGCATCACCAAAAACACGATTGATATTTTCATCTAAATTTTGTTCTGAAATAATACAAGGAAATAACATAGTGAAATTTTTAAAGCAAATTGCTCTAAAAACCAACACTACAAAAGGTTAAGTAGTATTCAAAATTTATGACCAGAATGGTTAAGCATACGGTTACGTATCATCTTTTAGTGAAGTATACTGAAGAAAACTATTAGCCTTTGCAAAAGCAATCAACTGTTCTTTTCCCCCTGTCCCACTTATGTTAAGCATCTTTTTTATTTGATGGATATGGGTCTGAAATCCATCTGTACTAATGTGCATTTCCTGGGCAATTTCGGTATATGATTTATAGCTTCCATAATACGCCAGGTATCCTAAAACCTCTTTTTGTCTTTCGGAAAGTTCTATTTTTGATGTTGCTTTTATCGTTTTTAGGTTATTTTTTAATGTCTTGATCGTATCCAAATGGCTTTCGTTTGCCAATAGCAATTGTTCTTTTTCTTTTTCGAGTTTAGCTTTTTGAATTTCCAGTTTTTGAGCCAGACTTTGCTGTTGTTCTTTTTCTGAAAGAAATTTCCAACTGTATAAAAGAATAGAAAATAAAAGAATAAAAAGAAATTTGAACGAAATAGCAGTAATACTACCTAATACTCCCCAGAATTGCTGATCAATAAATTGTAAAACTCTATCCTGCGGTATCATACGATGGCAAACAGCGATTACAATTAAAACAAATAATGCAAACGTGGGTAAATACATAAATCTCATTTGCCTTCCTACAAAAGCTTTATTAAGCTCATAAAGCAATGAAATAGCCACCAAAATAGAAATAGGGATATCAATCAACCAAATAAAATTATTACTAATCTCGGGATTGCCATAGGAAGATGCGATGAAAACAAAAGTGATCATTCCTAAAACACCGCAAAAGAGCCCTATAAATTCGCGAACACTAAAACGTTGTACCAGTCGCACTACAATCCCAGGTTTTTGAGGATGTTCTATTGAAGGAAGGGATAATAAAATAAACAATGAGTTTGCCAAAGAAACCAGTACTCCAAAATAAATCAGGATTTTATTGGTCGAAGGCCATTGTAATCCTTCAACCATAATCAAGTTAACCAAGGCTCCAAGACCCCAAACAAATATTGCCAGTCCAAACCACTTGATTCCATGAATAGCTTTTTTATCAGCTCCACGAAGTTTTTCTTTGCTAAAAATACGTTGAATTACTATTGCCGAAATAAGGCACACAATTGCGGTTACTGTATATTCTATGGTACTAAACACGAATTAGATTTTTATACCAATTTCAAAGTTAAAATGGTATTACTCATGCCTAAAGATATTGAAATTTTGATCATTATTAATCTTTCTTAGATAAACCCTAAATAAATCGAGTATTGAATTGAGTTCGTCTAATGCTACAAACAATAAACCTCACAGGGATACCGAAACAAGCTAAGTATCTCTGTGAGGTTTTGTTAAAAGAATTCTATATTATGCTTCGCTCTTACGAGTTAAGCAACTTACATATTTCGTCTATACTGCCCTCCTACTTCAAACAGTGCTGATGTAATCTGGCCTAAAGAACATTTTTTACATACATCCATTAAAGCTTCAAAAATGTTCTGATTACTGATTGCTTTTTGTTGTAAGTTTTTTAGTAGTTCTGCTGTAGTGTCAGCATTTCCTTTATGCAATTCGTTTAGCATTTTGATCTGATACTGCTTTTCTTCTTCTGTTGCACGAATTACTTCTCCTGGTGTTACCGTTGGTGATCCTTTAGAGCTTAAAAATGTATTCACTCCAATAATCGGAAACTCTCCATTATGTTTCAACGTTTCATAATACAAGCTCTCTTCTTGTATTTTACTACGTTGGTACATGGTTTCCATAGCTCCAAGCACTCCTCCTCGTTCTGTAATCCTGTCAAACTCTGCTAATACCGCATCTTCAACAAGATCTGTTAGTTCTTCTATAATAAAAGATCCCTGAATTGGGTTTTCATTTTTAGCTAGTCCTAATTCTTTATTAATGATTAATTGTATTGCCATTGCTCTACGCACAGACTCTTCTGTTGGCGTGGTAATCGCTTCATCATAAGCATTGGTATGCAATGAGTTACAATTATCATAAATCGCATATAAAGCTTGAAGTGTTGTACGAATATCATTAAAATCAATTTCCTGGGCATGTAATGATCGACCCGAGGTTTGAATATGATATTTCAACATCTGAGCTCTAGAATTTGCTCCGTATTTATTTCTTAAAGCTTTTGCCCATATTTTACGTGCTACACGCCCAATAACTGCATATTCTGGATCAATACCATTAGAGAAGAAAAAGGATAAGTTAGGTCCAAATTTATTAATATCCATTCCACGGCTTAGATAATATTCTACATAAGTAAAACCATTTGCCAATGTTAATGCTAACTGTGTGATTGGATTTGCACCTGCTTCTGCTATATGATATCCAGAAATGGATACCGAATAGAAGTTACGTACTTGTTTGTCAATAAAATATTCTTGTACATCTCCCATCAAACGCAGTGCAAATTCTGTAGAGAAAATACAAGTATTTTGTGCTTGATCTTCTTTAAGTATATCTGCCTGTACTGTACCACGAACAGTATTTAAGGTTGTAGCTTTAATGTCATTATATACATCTGCGGGTAATACCTGATCTCCTGTAACACCAAGAAGCATTAGTCCTAATCCATCATTACCTTCAGGGAGTTCGCCTTGATATTCTGGACGTTCTACTCCTTTTTTGGTATATATTTTTTTGATTTTCGACGCTACTTCGGTTTCAAGGTTATTTTCTTTAATATATTTCTCACAGTTTTGATCGATCGCTGCATTCATAAAGAAACCTAGTAACATTGGTGCAGGACCATTAATGGTCATACTTACCGAAGTCATGGCGTGTGTTAAATCAAATCCAGAGTATAATTTCTTTGCATCATCAAGACAGCAAATTGATACTCCTGCATTACCAATTTTACCATAAATATCAGGTCTTTGGTCGGGATCATTTCCATAAAGTGTTACCGAATCAAAGGCAGTAGAAAGTCGCTTAGCCGGCATTCCTAAACTCACATAGTGAAAACGACGATTGGTACGTTCGGGACCACCTTCTCCAGCAAACATACGTGTTGGGTCTTCTCCGGTACGTTTAAAAGGATATAAGCCCGAAGCATAAGGAAACTCACCCGGTACATTTTCTTGTAAACACCATTTCAAGATATCACCCCAGGCTTCATATTTTGGTAATGCCACCTTAGGAATCTGACTATGCGACAGAGATTCTGTATGTGTTTCTATTTTAATTTCTTTATCTCTTACCTTAAAAGAATAAATAGGATCTTTATATTTTTTGATCTTAACAGCCCACCCTGTAATAATTTCCCAATTATGAGGATCAAGATTAAGTTTTACTCTATCAAACTCTGCTAAAAGTAACTTCAAAAATGATGCATTATCCTCGGTTTTTACATTTTGAAGACTCTCTTCTTCAATACCATTCTTAGATAAAGCAATAGAATCAACATTAGCAACGCTACAGATCGTTTTATAAATACCATATAATTTTTGTGCAACTTCTACCTGAGTGTTTGCAGTTTTATCATATGCTCTGTTATTCTCTGAGATTTCTGATAAATATCGAGTTCTACTTGGTGGAATAACAAATATCTTTTCAGACATTTCTTTAGAAATATGAAAATCAGACTTCAACTCAACTCCGGTTTTCTCTACAATTTTATCCATAATTGCCTTGTAGAGTGTATTCATCCCCGGGTCATTAAACTGCGAAGCAATAGTCCCAAATACTGGTAACTCATCTTGTGGAATATCCCATAATTGATGATTACGCATATATTGTTTTTTTACATCTCGTAATGCATCCAAAGAGCCTCTTTTATCAAATTTATTGATGGCTACCAAGTCTGCAAAATCCAACATATCTATTTTCTCTAATTGCGTTGCTGCACCAAATTCTGGTGTCATTACATATAAAGAAGTATCACTATGCTCTAAGATTTCGGTATCAGACTGACCGATTCCCGAAGTTTCGAGAATGATAAGATCAAACTCAGCAGCTTTAAGCACTTCTATAGCTTCTGCCACATACTTAGACAATGCCAGATTAGATTGGCGTGTAGCCAGAGAACGCATATATACTCTTGGAGAATTAATAGCATTCATTCTAATTCTATCTCCTAATAATGCTCCTCCCGTTTTACGTTTAGAAGGGTCTACAGAAATTAATCCGATTGTTTTCTCTGGAAAATCAATTAAAAACCGGCGAACCAACTCATCAACTAATGATGATTTACCAGCTCCACCAGTACCAGTAATACCAAGTACAGGTGTTTTTGACGTTTTATTTTTTATATGTATTTGATCTAAGGCTCCTTTAGCTATTTCAGGAAAATTTTCTGCTGCAGAAATAACTCGAGCAATAGAACCGATTTCTTTTTCTACCAGATGCTCTACTTCTCCATTAAGCTGATCTCCTATAGGAAAATCCGACCTTTCTACAAGGTCATTAATCATTCCTTGTAACCCTAATTCTCTTCCATCATCAGGAGAGTATATACGAGTAATCCCATAATCCATCAGTTCTTTAATCTCTTCGGGAAGGATTACTCCACCACCGCCACCAAATATTTTAATGTGAGTTGCTCCTTTTTCTTTTAGCAAATCATACATATACTTAAAATATTCGTTATGCCCTCCTTGATAGGAAGTCATAGCTATAGCATTAGCATCTTCTTGTATGGCACAATTCACAACCTCTTCTACACTACGATCGTGACCTAAGTGAATGACTTCTACTCCTGTAGATTGGATAATACGGCGCATAATATTAATAGCCGCATCGTGTCCATCAAATAATGAAGCTGCGGTAACTATTCTTACTTTATTCTTGGGTGTATATGGTGCTTTTTGTTCCATTGATAATAAAAAGTGGTTTTAGTGCTGCTAATTTACGAAATACGCATCAAAAAGGATTATTTTTTTAGAATTATATAATTTATTTAACCTATCAAATGCTTTCATTATTTATAGTTCAAATTTAATACTTATTATGTTAGTTTTCTAAAAATCATACATTGATCAAGGCAATACAGTTCAAATCAATAAAAGAATAAGGCTAATTCATAAAATTTAAGAAAAAAACAATTTCTAAAATCAGTTCAATAATAGTAAGTTTATGTCTTGAGAAAACACAAGTCATAATGAAAAAAACAACCCTATTAATTAATTGCCCCGACAGAAAAGGAATTATAGCAACAGTCACCAATTTCATTCTGGCCAAAAAAGGGAATACCATATACATAGAACAGCATGTAGATCGTGAACTAAAGGAATTCTTTATGAGATTAGAATGCGAATTTGATGAAGACGAAGAAAAACTTGCGTTATTTAAAGAGTCCTTTACTACACACGTTGCAGAAAATTATAACATGCATTGGGAAATGTATGATACAGAAAAGAAGCCTCGAATGGCTCTTTTTGTTTCTAAATACAATCATTGTCTTTATGATATTTTGGGAAGATATGCCTCTGGAGAACTAAAAGTATACATCCCTATTATTATAAGTAATCATGAAGATCTTAAGCCTATCGCTGATGCTTTTGATATCCCATTTAAGCATATTCCGGTAACAAAAGATACCAAAAAACAAGCTGAAACACAGCAAATAGAACTTCTAAAAGAACATAATATTGACTTTGTAGTTCTGGCGAGATATATGCAAATTATTTCTTCTGATTTTATAGAGCAATTTCCTTATAAAATCATAAACATACACCGTTCTTTTTTACCTGCTTTTCCTGGAACAAAGCCATATCACTCTGCTTATGAAAGAGGTGTAAAAATCATTGGCGCAACAAGTCATTATGTAACTTCTGATCCAGAAGGCGGACCTATTATTGAGCAAGAGATTGCGCGTGTATCGCACATTCATAATGCACATGATTTTGTTCTTAAAGGTCGTGATCTCGAAAAAATTGTATTATCTCGAGCTATTAAACATCATCTTGAAAGAAAATTACTGGTCTATAATAATAAAACTGTTGTTTTTTCATGAAGGAAAAACTCCCTTGTTTAAATGTATTTCTGTTTCAAAGTGTAGCGCTTTAAAACGAGAGATACCGCTTTTTATAAATATTTACGTTGTTTTAACCACTTTACCATTTTAGGATTAATCTTATGTCGCGGTAATTTCCTAAGTGGTTTGGTCTTTGCCCGATTCTGTACAAGAAGGGTAACCATCTCTGTATGATTATTTAAGACCGCAATACATAGTGGCGTTTCTGTATATAAACCCGTGTGGGTTCCATGTTCAATCGGCACCTTATGTTCTAATAGTACTTTTACTGCTTCCAGAGCATTTTCTTGTGCTGCTATCATCAAAGGTGTTTTATGAAAGTAATTTGGTGTGTTAGGATCTGCACCATGATCTAATATTAATTTTATAACAGTTGCATTATTTTCCTTAACCGCAGATATAAGTGGTGTTTCACCTAAGCCAAACACAGCTGTGTTCTGAAGATTGATATCTGCACCAGCATCAAGAAGCATATGTATTAACTTGATATTATTCTTAATGACTGCCATATTCAACGCAGAAAACCCTAATTTAGAAGTCGTATTTATATCTACCCCTATTTGTAGTAAATGCTTCACTAATGGAATATCTTCTTGAGCACAAGCTTCTACCAAAGATATCTTCTCTATTCCCTCAATAGTATCTATTTTGAATTCTTTAGCATTTTCGGGTGTTTCCTGTTGTATTTCTTCCAAAAAATCTTCTTTAAGCCTGGTAGGTGTTTTTACAACTTCTTGTGAAGTCTTAATTTCTTTTACAGAATTCGAAACAGAATCTGTTACACCATTTTTTTTAAGATACTTTATACTTTGCTTGAAATATTTTGCTACAGTTTTATTTAGAAATTTAGCATAGTCAATAGATTCTCCTCGTTTAATTGATAAATATGCCATCGAATAGGCAATAACTTGCTCTGGTAAATACCCTTGTTTACTCATTTTCCAATTGTTCCCAATTCCTATTTGTTCTGAAGAAAAATTAAATTTAGAGTTTCCAATAAAAATTCCAAAACCACATACTATGGCCAGAAGATCTGTGAGATACTCGTCATTATCCTTAATCCATTGTTCTCCTAAAAGCAGTTGATGTGATAGTTCGTGAGCTATTGTAGCAATTAGAGTTTCTAAGTTGTTAAGCTGATCGGTGGCTATAAAAATCGTAGTAACATCATTTAAATTTTGATACATCCCTGCCGTACCTTTCCATCTCCCATTGATATCGGCTGGAGTAGTAAGAATGCTACCATCTTCCATTTTTACTGCCCCCTCATTGAATAATTTCAACTGAATACTTACATCCTCTATTCCCATTAGTTGCATAACCTGATTCAATACAAACTTAGCATCTGATAGCGTGCCTTCAAACTTCTTACTAAAATAAGGATGAGTTGGTAATACAGTTTTCGTCTCTCGTCCTTTTAACTTATCATCAAGAAACGCAATACTTTCTTCTACCCACTTTTTATCTTCTGGAGTAATAGGCAATTTCAAGTTCTCTTTCCAAAACATATATAGTTTTTCACTTTATAAATTATCTATAAAGATAAAACGATACTCAGTAGTAGCATCCCCCATTTTCAGTGATTTTATGTTTCAAATTTTATCACTAATGTTTATAGTTTTTATATTTATAAAGAATGTGTTTTCCCAATTAATTAAGATCTATACAACAAAATAAGCAATCACTTATAACAATAATACTGTAGTTTTTATAGCGGAAAAACATCCTTGGTATTTGCAAAATGATATCCTTGTTCTTCCAGGGCTGTTCTTCCTTTGTAATCTTTTTGAAGTGCCGGATTCGAATGATTAAAATGAATAAATATTATTTTTGATTTTACTTCTTTTGATTCATTTTCAAATAAAGCAATGGTTTCTTCGATAAAAGGATGTGGCACCTCGGACATTGGTCTTGGAATTTCTCCATTTTGAAAGAAAGTAGCATCAATAAAGGCATAATCTACTTGTTTGACCTGATCTACTATATTTTTCTTCCAAAGAGACCACTTATTAATATCCGGGATAAATAACGCTTTTTTACTATTTCCGATAATTTTATATCCTACTGTTTCAGAATATTCATCTCTATGAGGTACCAAAAAGGGAATTACCTGTATCGCATTTGTTAACGCAATTGTAGAATCTGCCTGTATAGGTTTAATGGTTATATTCTTCAAAGAGACCAATTGTGACCATGGGCCGTTAGTTTCTAAAAAAGATTGCATTCTTGGCATTGCATACACAGGTATTTTATTTGCTCCCATGGCTTCTCTCCCAAAATGCATCAATCCTGTATAGTGCCCTATATGAGCATGTGTTAAAAATACGCCATCAATAATAGCATCATTTTTTAGATGTTCATTGTCTAAAACTGCCAATTGTTCTGGCATATCTGGTGTTGCCTCGAATATAAATTTTTTATGGTGTTTCTTATCAATCACACCTAATGCAGTAACCAATTCTTTATCAACCTTACCTTTTTGAACAGCTACGTATTCATTTGTATTATTAATATGAGGAAACCCTCCGTCCTGTGCAATTCCTAATACAGCAATATACTGGTCAAATTCATTTTGTGGAACAGATTGGCTTTTTATCGATACTTTTTCATTTTTACATGAAATAATTAGAATAGATAGTATTAAAAAAATTAAATTTGATTTCATCTGACTACATTTATTAATTTTAAAGGTTAGGTAAAATTCGCAATACGTAATTATGATTGGATATCAACCTAATCATAATTACGTATTACATATAGTTATAATTACAATCTCAAATCTAATAAGAAATCATGAAACAAATTTTTATTATACTCGCTATCTTTTTATTATCAAGTTGTGCAGAGTTACAACAAGTCGTAAATAACCTTCCGCAAACTACCGGAGGTTTTGGATTGAGCAATATTGATATCTCTAATGGATTAAGAGAAGCTTTAGATAATGGTATTGATAAGCAAGTCACAAAACTTACCCAAAAAGATGGTTTTTATAGAAATCAACTTGTTAAAATTCTTCTTCCCCAAGAGTTACGAAAAGTAGATAAGACATTAAGAGATATTGGATTAAGCAAACTTGCAGATGAAGGGTTAAAAGCAATTAATCGTGCTGCAGAAGATGCTGTAAAAGAAGCAACACCTATATTCGTAGGTGCTGTAAAACAAATAACGTTTAATGATGCTAAACAAATACTGCTAGGTAATAACAGGGCAGCTACTCAATATCTTGAGAGTAAAACGCGAAGTCAACTATACCAAAAGTTTAATCCTGTAATCAACAAATCATTTTCTAAAGTAGGTGCAGATAAAATTTGGTCTAATATTATCACAAAATACAATGCAATACCACTCACCAATAATGTAAACCCGGATCTAACAGATTATGTAACGGGTGAAGCTCTTAAAGGAGTGTATGCCATGATTGCCGTAGAAGAAAAAGACATTCGAACTAAGCTTAGCTCCAGAACAACCGATTTATTGCGACGGGTATTTGCTTTGCAAGATCGATAAAATCTTAAATAAGCCTCTTAATCAATAATTAAGAGGCTTATTTACATTTATAACAATTTTAGGCTACCTTAACTGATCCTTAAGAAACCTCCTTTCTATTATCCAGTATCTTTGCATTATAAATGTAAGAGAAGAGAAATGTTTGCCTGGTTAAAGAACAAAACTGAATTGCAAAAGTTACAGTATACCTACTGTAAATTAATGAAGAGTGCTTATAAATTAGCACTTACAGATAAAAATAAAAGTGATCAGCTTCATCAAAAAGCTGGTGAAATCTTAATCCAAATAAAAGAAATCGAGGGACAATCTATCTAATCGATATTTGTCTAATTGCCTATTGAAGTTTATTATTTATTCTCATAAGAAAGTATAGGTTTATTTTAAACTTCATGCAGTGTTTTGAAGTATGAAAAAGCTTGGGCTAAACGAGATCCGTACCACGAAAAATACTCTCCATCAACCAAAATAACCTTTGCATTGGATATATTTGCCAGTTCATCAATATGCTTTTCTGAAAAAGGATACGGTTCTGAAGATAACATGATCAAATCCAAATCTTGTATTGAGCTAAGTTCCTCTTTTGACACTTCTGGATAACGTTTTTTATCATCAAAAACGTTTATGAAACGATTTGCTTTTAGCAGATAATCTACAAATGTATCTTTACCGGTTACCATCCAGGGATCCTTCCAGATGAAATATGCCACTCGTTTTTGGGGCATTGTAGACACAAAATCATCAAAAGATTCTTTTTCTAATCTTATTTTAGATATAAGTGCAGTTGCTTCAGTTTTTTTGTTAAAAATCTCTCCGTATTGCTTAATCATTTCTAAAGCTTCTGATATCGAAAAAATATCTGAAACATGCACAGGATATTCTTCTTGCAAGTACGCTACGATCTCTTTTGTGTTTTCTTCCTTATTACAAAGAATAATATCCGGGTTTAGCTTTTTTATTTTTTCATAATCGACTTTTTTAGTCCCCCCTACAATAGCTTTTTGAGTTCTTATCGCTTTTGGGTGAACACAAAATTTAGTCACACCAACAATATTATCTGATAATCCTAACGAAACTAATAACTCGGTTTGCGAAGGCACCAAAGAAACAATACGTTTTGGAGGTTTTAAAAATTCAATTTCCCTACCCAATTGATCTATACATATCATAGCACTAGCGGTGTTACTTTTAAGAATTTTCAAAAATCATAAAAAAATCATAAATACTTAATAATTAGATACTTAAAAATAGGATTTTAGAAAACATCTTCTTATCTTAGAAGATATTAATATTAAAATTTTGGGGCTATGAGTTCAATATTACTAAATGTTATCATTTATGGTATAATGGCATTTTTCGTTATTTTTATTGCATACGGACTTTACGGGTATGCAAAACACGTTTTTAACGCTAATAGGCGTTAATTCTATCCTTTTGGAAAGGAACAAGAGTATACACTATTCTTGTTCCTTTTTTTATTTCAAGATATCTTCCATTTGCTTTTGAAGTTCTAATGCTTTGTTTGCTGCTGCTTCGGCATAATCAATTCCGTCTGAAGCATATATAATACCTCTTGAAGAGTTGATTAACAATCCTACCTGATCATTCAATCCATATTTACATACTTCTTGTAAATTTCCGCCTTGTGCTCCTACACCGGGAACCAAAAGAAAACTATCAGGTATAATTTTTCTAATTTCTCCAATAAACTCAGCCTTGGTTGCTCCAACCACATACATTAAGTTTTCAGAGTTCTTATATGATTTAGAAACTTCTAATACCTGCTTGTATAGTTCTTTTCCCTCTACATCTTTTGTTTGAAAATCAAAAGCTCCCTGATTAGAGGTTAGTGCAAGAAGTATTGTATGTTTATTTTTAAATGCCAGAAATGGTTCTACAGAATCCTTACCCATATAAGGAGCAATAGTAACCGAATCAAACGCTAAGTCTTCAAAAAAAGCTTTGGCATACATTGTACTTGTATTACCAATATCTCCACGTTTGGCATCTGCAATCGTAAAAATCTCAGGATAATTTGCATTTAGATAGTTAATCGTTTTTTCCAGAGATTTCCACCCGTTGATACCATAGGCTTCATAAAAAGCAGTATTAGGTTTATAAGCAACAGCAAGATGGTGTGTTGCGTCTATAATTGCTTTATTAAACTCAAAAATAGGGTCTTCCTTATCCAATAAATGCTTAGGGATTTTATTTAAATCCACATCTAATCCTATACATAAAAATGATTGTTTTGCATGTATTTGGGCAACCAGTTCTTGAGTTGTCATATTGTATTGATCTATTTAATAAAAATTATTCTTTACCCTCTAGATAATCCTGAAGGTAACTATATCTTTCTGTCAGTTTTCCGTCTTTGGTCATTCTTGCTCTTTCGAGAATACCATCTTTATCATCGTTAAAAAATGCAGGGATTACATGTTCTAAAAACATTTCTCCAAATCCTGTACTAGCATCCTTGGGTAATTCGCATGGCAAATTATCAACTGCCATTACCCCTATTGCATTTGGGTCTTTAACATCGGTTTCTGTTTCGGTCTGCGGATCATATCCATATATAGGGTCTGCAATTGTAGAAGATCTGATTGTAGTTGCTACCGGCCCATCAATATCACATGAAACATCTGCCACCAACTTGATTTTAAAATCTTTGGACTTGGCATCTTCTCTAGTAAAAATAAAAGGTGCTCCGTCTCCAAAAAAGTGGCCAGCAATATACATATCACTCACTTTTGCAAATCGCATAAAGTCTCCTTCATATTCTTGTGGGTTCGTATAAAAATCACCCTTATCTACAGTACGCCCGTCTTTGCGTTTATTATAATCCAACACATCGATTTGAACATAAACTGGTTCATCAAACGTCGTATTCAAATATTCATCTACAGAAACTTCTTTAATATTCATGGCATCAAGAATCTCTTTGGCCCCACTTCCTACTTTTCCATTTCCTGTAAGTACAATCTTTATATTTGGCAATTTGATTTTAGACAATTCAGATTCTAATGCTTTCTGATCGTTAAGTGTTTCGGCCTTAGGTAAGGCAAAAGTATCAAACTTAAGTCCCCAGGCTCTAAATCCATTATATGCACCAACGATCCCAGCGTATTTCCCAAATCCTATTAATCTAAAACCATGCTGCCCCACAATGACTTCGTGATCATACAGTTCTATATTATTTTTAAGGATAGCATTAAGTAAATCTCTATTATACGTTTGCTTTTTGATCGTATGCGAAAAGAAAAAATACTTTTTGTTAGGTAATAAAGCCGTAATAGGTACTTCTTTTACACCAAGTAAGACATCACAATCTGATAAATCATCAGAAACTGCAAAGCCAGCTTTTTCGTACTCAGAGTCATTAAAAACTCTAACACTAGAAGGTTCTACAATAAAAGAGGCTTGAGGAAATTTGGTCACTACTGATTTTAGGCCATCTGGCGAAAAAACTACACGACGATCTGGCGGGTTTTTTCGCTCTTTAATGACACCGAACTTAGTCATATGAATTGGTATAAATTTTGTACTAAAAAAACGAGGGTAAAGATATGATAATTATGATTATATTTGCTGCCCGAAAGTATTTTTGATCAAATTGAAAACAGATTCTGTTTTAAAAAGAAATATAATGATCAAATTTCGGAAAATACTACTGGGGTCGACTGGTTTTGACAGCGAGATTAATAAGGTAGTAAGCACGTCGAGCGCTGAGATATAGCTCGTAAATATCATATTTCACTTTTTTAAACGGCGAGAATAACTACGCCCTAGCTGCATAATCTGAATTTTAGTAGGATAATGCCTCGGTCTACAAGGTAGACAAGCAGGATACTCTTCAAAAGCCTTGGTTTATGGCGTTTGGTTTTGAGTATCGTAAAAATAGACCTAGAAATTATAGGATCTTGATATAATTTCGAAACTTAATTGAGAATAAGCGATAAGTTGGCGGTTTTTGGTCTTTCCTATCGACGAAAATTAAACAAAAACTAAACGTGTAGAAAGCTATTGTATTACTTGTTTGGACGAGGGTTCGAATCCCTCCGACTCCACTACAAACCTGCCAAACGGCAGGTTTTTGTGTATCCGGGGGATTCGGCCAATACATCGGCTGGCTCTTTCGCTGCAAATGTCCTAAGGACATTTACTAATCACTGCAGCCCTCTCCGACTCCACTACAAACCTGTCAAACGGCAGGGTTGCAGTGTATCCGGAGGATTCGGCCAATGCGCCAGCTGGCTCTTTCGCTGCAAATGTCCTAAGGACATTTACTGATCGCTGCAGCCCTCTCCGACTCCATTGCATTAACAAAAAACCTCTGTATTTGCAGATGTTTTTGTTTTTCACGGGAAAGTAAATAGGAAAGTAATTATTGTTTCATTATTATTTTTTAAAATTTAAACAAATATCCCTTCTATTTATCCATTAGTATAATGTCATTATTTAAACTAGACCAGTACTCTAATGAATGAATAGATGAAGTTGAATTCAGGTTTTTAATTTTAAATACCTTCTTTAATCGATACTCTACTCCGTTTAGTATCATTTCTTTTTCATTACTTTTTTCATTTTCAAAATGAATCATCTGCATTATAATGTATTTTTCTTTCTCTATATGTAAGAACGATAAATCACCTTCTCTATAAAATTTAGATACATTTACCTGTGTTTTTCGCTCTTGGCTATAACCACACAAGGATATTAAAAGAATAAATACTATAATTAGGTTTCTCATTTGTTTATTGAACTTTAGTTTTTTAATTTTTTCTATAAATTTCTACTCAGTCATGAAAATATAAAAAATCCCATAATTCCGATTCATTTATTATAGTTTTATTCAATCCCTTCTCATTTTTTTGTAATACCTGAGTTTCTCCCTCATAAAGCGCAAACCTATTCTAGGATTAAATAAAAACTTGTAAACTTTTTTCAGGACAAGATATCTGATGCCTTTTTACTAATAAAAGCATACGTATCACATTTAATTTTATACAATAATGATGTATAAATACACACAAGTGTGTAAGATTTCTACACCCAAAAAATTAGAACAACCGCCTAAACACTTGTTGTTCAAATCATACTAAAAATGGCATCAATGTTGTTTTCTCTCACGAGTAATTTAAGGAAACATTCATGAAGCAATCAACATCTTGCGAATCTTTGGAAACATCAATATCTATAAATAAATCCCCTAATCTTCTAGAAAAATTTATTTCAAATGTATCATCACCTCTCATTCTAATAGCAACATTTCTATTAATATTTGGGGGTGTATCTTTATTTTATTTTCTACAACCTTATTTTGAAAAAGTGTATTTAGAAAGAATGAATACCATCTGGGGAATCCCCCTAATGATCACTGGTATCATGCTACTTACGGTTAAGATTAGTTTTTTAATTTATTTGCTGTTTTTATATCTACGTTATAAGGTCATTAAACCAGTATCACATGAAAAATTACCCTCGTGTACAGTTATAGTACCTGCTTATAATGAAGGAGAATTGGTTTATAAAACTTTAATTAGTCTTGCCGAAAGTGATTATCCGAAAGAAAAATTACAGTTAATTTCTATTGATGATGGAAGTCAGGATAATACCTGGCAATGGATGCAAAAAGCTAAAGAAGTATTAGGCGATCGTGTTTCGATTTACCAACAACCAAAAAACAAAGGAAAAAGGCATGCATTATACCGTGGGTTCAATTTAGCCACAGGAGAAGTATTTATAACTGTTGATAGTGATTCTATAGTTAAAAAAGATACGTTGCGCCTTATGGCAAGTCCTTTTGTTGTAAATAAAGAGTGTGGAGCTGTAGCAGGAAATGTACGTGTATTAAACAGAGAAAAAGCTGTAATTCCACGTATGTTAAATGTGAGTTTTGCCTTTAGTTTCGAATTTATACGTTCTGCACAAAGTAGATTAGGTTCAGTATTATGCACACCAGGCGCTTTATCTGCTTATCGCAGAGAGGCAGTCTTCAATTGTCTTCAAGACTGGATTAATCAGACTTTTATGGGAGAAGTTTCGAAAATCGGTGAGGATCGTGCTATGACTAATATGATTTTGAAGCAAGGTTATAAAGTATTTTTTCAGCGTGAGGCATACGTTTATACCAACACTCCAGAGCGTTATAAAAACCTATCTAAAATGTTTATCCGTTGGGAGAGAAGTAACATTCGAGAGAATATTGCTATGAGTAGATTTGCTTTTACAAATTTTAGAAAAGGGACTAAAATTGGTACCAGAGTACTACTCTTAAACCAATGGTTAAAAATGATAGCAGCATATCCAGCCATGCTGTTAATGTTATTTTTTATAGGTACATATCCACTATTATTCTTTAGTTCTACATTGGTGAGTATATTAGTTTTTTCGAGTATCCAAGCTTTATTTTATGCCAGAAAACATACTATATTAGAGTCTTTTTGGGCGTATCCATATAGTGTTTTTTATGCATTTACTTTATTTTGGATTACTCCTTATGCAATAGCTACAGCTGGTAGAAGCGGTTGGTTAACACGAGACTTAAACGAAGATGAATTAAAGAAACAACAGATCGTTACAGTACCACTTAGTAATTAGTAAGCACAACTAGTTGTATTTGCTTCAATTAGTACTAACAAATACAACTAAGTTAAAACTTCAACTTCGTACAGCTTTACACACTTTTAAAATAATCTTTCATTTTAAATGGGGCTGGGTCAGATTTCGTTGTAAGAGAACGAGGACCATCACCAGCCGGTAGCCATCCCAGTACTACTTTAACTAATTTCTTTAGTACCGAAGGAAACGCAAAAGCAACCACCAGGTAATGCCAATTTTCACTTCCCTCAAAGCTATCTACCAAAATGGGAGTGGCAAATGTGAATAGCACTATTGCAACTAAAGTTATTGCCCAATAATCAATAGATTTTGTAATTTTCACTTCTTCACCTAGTTTCTGTTTTAAGTCCACCCAGTGTAGTACTTCTTGAAGGCATGCGCCTAAAAAACATGTTATATAAATGCTCATAATTTCTATATTTTAGTATAGCTAAGCTACCACCATTGATCGAAAAAAAAAATCCCCATTAGTGGGGATTTTCCAATTCAATTCTGTGATCAATACGGTGTTTAAAAATCATATTTTCGTTCCAGAGCAAACCTAAGTAACTCCCCTGCACCATTAAGTCCTAGTTTTCGAATCATATTCTTACGATGCGTATCTACTGTGCTCTTTCCTATAAAAAGTTGATCTGCAATTTCGTGTGAAGTTTTGCCTCTGGCAATTAGGCCTAAAATTTCCTTTTCACGAGAGGATAAAACACTTTTGGAGTTATTTTTTTCGGCAGAAGGCAGATGGATTTTTTTATCAAAATAAGTTTTCCCTTCTGCAACCGTACGTATAGCTTCCAGAACTATTTGTAAAGGAGAATTTTTTAGGATATACCCTACAGCTCCAGCTTCTAACATCTGCCGGATTGCTTCTTCCTGGTCAAACATCGTAAACGCAATTACCTGGATTTCAGGATATTCATTTCGAATACGTTTGGTTACTGTAATTCCATCCATTTTTGGCATTCGGATATCACAGAGTACTATCGAAGGTGTGTGTCTTTGAATAACTTCTAGCAAAGCATCTCCATCATTAGCATGGCCTACAACTTTAATATCGTCTTCATACTCAAGATAAGATAGAATTCCATCTATAAGCGCCTGATGATCTTCTGCAATAACGACCTTAATCATAATGGTATATCGATTATAATGGAAGTTCCTTTCCCAGGGGTACTATCAATTGTAAAATTACCTTCCAAATGTTCTATTCGTTTTTCAATATTATATAGACCAATTCCTTCAGAAGAGGCTTCTATTTTCGAAAAATTAAAACCTCTTCCGTTATCTTCAATTAAAATATTTAAACTTTCTTCATGCTTTGTAAACTGGATACTTCCTGCGGTTGCCTCTGCATGCTTAACAATATTCGTAACCAGTTCCTGGATAATTCTAAAAATAGTAAGCTCCAAAGAATTTTCCATACGTTCTTCCATACCAAAATTGTGAACTTCCAACACTATTGTATTGGTTTCTGAAATGGATTTGGCCATCCTCATCACTGCCGGAATTAACCCCTGAGAGGCAATAACTCCAGAGTTTTTAGAATGAGCCATTCCTCGTATCTTCTGGTATGCTTCTTCTAACAACTCACTTGCTTTTTCTAGAGAATTATCTTTTTTATCAACTTTAATATTTTCAAAATAAAGCCTAACCGTAGCCATCAAGCTTCCTAAATCATCATGCAACTCATTTGCCACTCGTTGTCGTTCTTTTTCTTGCCCTTCAATCATGGCATCTATACTTAACAGCTCTTGCTCTTTTAGTAATGTTGCTACTTTTCGCTTTTGAATCTCACGCTCTTGCTCTGCTAGTTTCTGTTTTTTTGAAGTGTTTTTTTGAAGTAAAATAGCTACCAAACTTCCCAAACCAATGATCACCAGAGCTATAATCAGGAAATTTTGATTTTGTTTTGTCTTTTGACGTTCTTCTAATAGCTGTCTTTCTTTTTTTTCAGTCTCATACAGAACATTCATCCGAGAAATTTCGAGAGAATTTTTACGATATTGTAATTGATACTCGGCATCAAGTGACTTATTTAATGAAACATAAGCCGAATCGAATTGTTTTGACCTGGCATAAAAATCTGCCTTATATCTATCTATATAAAAAAAACTTTTTAACGTATCTCGACTATCAATATATCTACTGGCAGAATCCAGATGCTTGAGCGCATTATTCAAATTCCCCTCCTCACTATCCATGACTCCTAATCGTATAAAAGAACCAAAAGCCATATATTTCAAAAAAGGTTTTTTAACATGGGGAATCACCTTGGCATAATAAACTCGTGCATCTTTAAAATTCCTATCGAAACCATAATAAACGGCCTTTTCGTAATAAAATTTTGTGAGAAGGACATCACTTATTTCATTCGTATTTGATACCAAAAGAGCTAGCTTATTAAGACTGGAAGAAGATAATTGGTCTATCTCACTTATCGTTTTTGAATCTAAAATAGAGGTATACAGAAGAAACCAAAACCTATCAATATCATCTTCAATCAAATTCTCAAAATCAGATAAATAAGAAATATACTGTTGATTGCTTTGTAGAATCTCTGAATGATACAATTCTAATAAACCAAGAAGAAATTGTTTCTCTAGTGGCTTATATCCAATCTTTTTCGCAAGAACATATCCATCACTAAAATACTGATAAGCATTTGCTTGCACAGGGTGATAATAAAGTTCTTTGTACCCTTGTAGCAGTAAATATATACTGTTATTAATTTCGGTTGAATCCCTTAACTGTATACTATCATAATACGATTCATTCGTTGTTTGTCCGGCATCATATAGCAAATCCAATAAAACTGTTAATAATTCGGATGCTTTATCATCTTGAACAGATGTTATATCTTCTTTCGCCTTATTCAATTCTAAATTCTTAAGATGATAGAAGAATGTATCGAAATTGGTTACATCTGTTTTAGCATGCCCCATTAAACAGAGCATACTAAAAAAGATAAGTATAATATGAGTATTTTTTTTTCTAATATTTAGCAATACTTTTTGATTTAGGGCACCTGCCTCCAGGAGCTTTGGGTATAACTTGTTTATGAGGAATAATCAATATGCCAGAGTGATACTTAATGGTATTTGCCATTCTTGCATCATTCCTTTCCAGAGTTGCGGGAGTACTTAACCATCTTCGCAGCTCACCATCAGAATCGTGCGAGATAAAACCCTTTACATTATCGTCATCTAATCGTAAAGTTCTTTTTCTATTATATAAACCATCTCGCTCAAAAAATTCACAATCATGTACAAGATTATCACCTACTCCTGTATATGGTTTAACATCTATAGGTTCAAGAACTCTTTGAAAATCAATACGGTCAGAGTTTTTAACAGGTACTGCTTCATCAAAACCATAATATTTTAAAATTCCCGATGGCATCATCGCCTTAACCTTAAATCGTATTTCAATTCCATTTTCAATTATTATGGGGTTACTTACTCCAATAATCCCCAGGTTTATCATTCCTTTATAGTTTATTAACTGCAGAACGATTCCTTTCAATTTAAGGTCGTTTGGATCGGTTCTATCCACATCAAATGCTCCAAATACAGCAAAAAAGGTTTGATATAGCTGTGAAGCATATACTAATTGCATTCGATCCTCATCTGCCTCACTAAGGCTTATTGTTAATGTTAAGTCTAAAGGATTTAGTTGTTTTGCATTCATTTCTTATTTTTTTTGATTACTCTCCAAAATTGCAAAAGGAAAATGCTTTTAGAAATACCCAGTTACGGGGATTTTTACACTTTGAATATACGCTGAAAATAATTTAATTTCTTATTTGTTTACCAAAAAGTTACCTCTTCTCTTTTTAAGAAATTAATACCATCTCAAAATACCCATAAGTAGGTATTGAAATGTATATCAGCATTATATAGTTTTAGCATACCAAATAATCATAATGATTGATACATATAAATTGGGAAAGGAATATATGATCAACAATCTGTGAATCATTTGGAGTAATGAACTTGGGATAACGGGGATAGAAATCAATGTATTGATTTACTAAAATAAAAGTAAAGGATTCTTTTTTAAAATAACAGTAATTGTTAACTCCATTTAAGTAAAGAAACTTCAGTAAGCGCCTTAGAGAATCCGCAGAATAGTAAACTAAATAATCAAAACAAAAAGTATCATGAATTTAGAAAATGCACATGCCTTACTAATAGGAGTTGGTGGAGATCTTCCGGTAACCATAGATGATGCCAATGCTATTGCAAAAGTTTTAGGAGACAATAATAAAGCGGCTTATGATCCAAAAAATGTAATCCTTTTAACAGAAAAAAATGCTACCCGGGAAAATGTCTTGTCTGAGCTTCAAAACATAGTAGAAAAAGTAAAAAATATCGAAGATGCTACAGTGGTAATTTTCTATTCTGGACATGGTGGAAAATATAGAGGCTCTAATGGTAGTGACTATTATCTGTTAACTAATGGTTATGATCCTTATGATAGAGATAATACTATGATCAAGGGTGATGAATTTTCTGAGTTAATTAATAGCATAGAAGCTAATAGACTCCTGGTGATGTTAGACTGCTGTCATGCCGCAGGAATGATAGACGAAAAACCATTAATCAAACTAAAAAGTGCTGATGAACAAATTGTTAATTCTAATATAGAAATACTAAAGAAATTGAAATCCGGAACAGGAAAGGTCTTTATTACCTCATGTGATGATGATGAACAATCTGTAATTCTTCCCGAATCAAAAAACAGCTTGTTTACCGAAGTCGTTCTAGAAGCTCTTGAAGGTTATGCCAGTAATGGCGAAGAATATGTGGGGATCATAGATATACTTTATCATGTATTAAGACAAGTACCTAAAAGAATTGAAGCTTATCATCATGTACAAAGACCTATAATAAACAAAATAGATGATTTAAGTCCAGATTTTTTTATTTGTAGGGTAGCTAAGTATTTACAAACAGATGAATTTAAGAGTACATCAAATCCAGTAGATAAAGGCCAGCTAACAACGTTAACACACCTATTTAATATTGAAAACAGCAACAAGCCAATTGCAATTCTTGATCATGCTGATCCTACAGAAATAAACCTGGACAATAACCTAATATCAAAAAACCTCAAAGGGATCCAATCATTAATAACTCTGGGAGAAACAGAAAAAGCTATATCACAATTTGTAGACGTCACAAAAACACAGTTCGTTGATTACAGGGCTCAATCACATTTATTAGCCTATAGATATAATGTGCTTCTGAATGACAAAATGATGGATGATATTGATGATCAAACATATAGAAAAGAGCTGACAAAAATTGCACGAGCCCTACATTTTTTTATTGAAAAAGCAGAAAAAGACCTCAATTCTCTTACAGAATAAATCTTTTTAAATCATTAGTAACAAACTCGCAGTATTAAACCTTTAAACCAAAGTATTATGAATCTTCTTCTCACATCTGTAATCGCTTTTTTAATCTGGTTGTTTTTTAAAAAAACAATAATCCCCTGGACTCTTAATAGGAGTTTCAAGTATAAGAAATTTGGTGAACTTACTAAAATTGGGCGACTAGCTGCATTTGGGTATCTAAAAAAACTCTCCTTTATTGCTTCGATAACTTATTTTTCTATTTGGTTATTTCTAAAAATATTAAATCTATTTACATCTGTATTCAAGGATTCTTCGGGAGTAATCGATAACGTACTTAATACGTTGACATGGTCTGAAAAAGCCATTGAAAGCATAGACAATCGCAAGTTTTATTTTTTACTAATCATTCTGTGCATTGTGGTGATTGCATTGATTATCAGGAATGCCAAACAGTTTGGAAAATCTGTGTATGTAGAATTATATGAGAAATATCAACGAGGAGAACTTGCTTATGAAGCTCCTTCACTAAAAATGGATGAGATATCAGATAGTATTGCTAAAGCCGAAGAAGAGCATAGACGAATCTCTTCGATAAATCTTGATAAGTTAACCTCAAAAGAAAAGGAAGAAATAAAAAACAACCTGGAATATCTGAACAATATCATATGGGCGCTTAAGTATCAATTGAAAGAAGAAGATATCAAACGTCGAATTATACCAAGTATAGAAAAGGTGGATAATGATTCAGCCTCAAAAAACTCTTTTAGAGAAAAAATAGTACTATTTTTTAGCAGCAAAGGTTTGGTAAACTCCTTGTACCGAACTAGTAGAGCCATAAGTTCACTAGGATTGGTGTTTATTTTACTATCCTTTATGGCGGCATCTTCACCTATTATCACTTCTGATACTAATAAGGCGGCTACCAAACTTGCAGAACTTCAACTACAGACACACCAAAGTAAACTTGATAAAGAATGGAGAAAAATCGTTAATCCAAACAATACTCCTCAAACAGATAATGATAAAGAGTGGAATGATGAAGATGAAGAAACTGTAAATCAAATAAGTATCATTTTTGAGCGTCAGATCGCTAAAGTATTGGCCAAAAATGCTGATGATATACCTAATTCGACTGATGCTTTCAAAATAAGAGCTAATACAGTACGAGAAAACATTCTAAAGACTTATGCCTCAGAACCTGATGGTGCTTCCAAAAAAGGATATACAGTTTATGAGCAAAAAACGAAAGGAACACCATCTAATGCTGAGTATGCAAAGAAATATAGTCAAACATATGCCGAAAACATAAACCCCAAAGAGCCTACAACGGATATAGGAAAGCAGTTTAAAGAAAAGCTTAAAAAAGATGTAAAATCTAATAGAACAGTATTAGAGCAATTAAAGGTAAAAGTAAAAAATTACAAAGGTACTTTTAGCAAGCCTGCAAGCATGAGAGAAGTGGCAGGTATGATTTTAGGAGAAAGCTATGAAGAATTTTCAGGTCAATTGGGGCGCATGTTACAATCACAGAATATAGAAGCAAAACTTGGACAGGATTTAGCAGAGCATATTGGCAATAAGACAGTAAAAAACTGGATTCAAAAACAAGGAAAACAATTTCCAATTGATTTAGTAAAAAAAACTGTAAAAGAAGCAGTCGATAATATTTCTACACCCAATATCCAGGCAGATCAATTTATGGCATATGCTGTCGAAGATTTAGACTTCCCAAAAGCAGTAGATATTGCCGTAAACTTATCAGAAGATCATAAACCTTCTCTTTCTCATAATCAATTGAGCAAAACAAAAATTAATAGCTCAAAACAAGCCATCAAAAAATTAGCAGGTTTAAACCCGGAACAAGGTTTGCGAATGACAGAGTCCCTGGCAGACTTAAATCATTATTTCCCGGGGCAAGTAGGTACAGATCTCGGTTCGACTGCAGCCCAAGTTGTTGGTGAATTATCAGGGAATATTGCATCTCTTGATGGTTCGGGAGGGAGTTCTATAAATTCTCCCAGATCTACTTCCAAAAAAAGTGTAACTCGGGCCAGAAGTTTTAAAAGGTTAAAAGGTTTTCGTAGAGTTGGTGGTGTATTGATTGGACAGGACCCTACCAATACCGGAAAAACAGACGTTAACTTTACAGATATCACTTGGAGAACTAAGGGCAAAAAACTGGAGATATACCTAAAAAGAGCCGATGGTAAAATAGTATTTGCAGGCAGCTATGATAAAGATATTATACAACAAGCCTTAAGTTATGTTGCCGATGGGAGACCCATAGCTGTAACCATGGTACAAGCCAATCCTTTACCATTTTTTAAAATATTATTACACCCATCATTGGTAAATACAGACTTGGGTTGTAAGGCAATTGGTCTGGACAGACTAGTGGATAAATATGCTGGGGCAGATTCTAACTATCAAATTAAAAAAGCATTGAAATCCTATCGATACCAGGAACTCTTATACCGTTATATAAGTTTCCAAATCATTGCTATGCAAAATCAGGAAACAAGACTTGCACTATATGACAGAATAATCGAACTGGAAAAAACGCTGGAAAGTGAATGGACAAACATCTATACGCTTCTATCTAATGGGAAAATATTAAATAATCCCAATCTATCTCATATGAAAAACAAACCTAAGTATTTCAGTCAAAGTGTAGTACAATTAATTAAAACAACTGTTAAAAAATCGAATGGACACTTTTTTATGTTTAAATACTATGTAAAACAAAATAATATCGATAGTAACCCGGATGTTCTTATTTTATCTGAAACAGAACTTTGGTCGGGAGTTCGCGAACTACCATACAAAGTAGACAAGGAACTTTCTTTCTTAAGACCTCGCGACACTAAGAATGTTTCATTCTTCCCTCTTCGTTTTATTCGTCAAATCACCTATAGTCCAATATCAAAAGATAACACACTAGATGAAGATACTATAGACCCCTGGGAATTTCCCCAACTCAAAGCTTCAGGAACCATCGAACGGATGGTTCGGAATGGAATTTATAACAACGTTTCAGATCATGCTGTAGTGAAACGGATGCAGTCGTTTTCATTAGTACAACGACTATTTAGAGTGATCTTAAACGGAGATCTAGGGAGCTCTTTTCCTGTAGAAAGATTAGCCACCTTAGCAGAAAAAACACAAAATGACATCAAAACATTACCCACACCTACCTGGAATTCTAGTGGGATTACATGGGCAATTGCAAAACAGCAATACGGTAAAAGCATGGATACAGAAGTATTAGAAAATTTTAAATTACTATGGTACGCTCAAGAAATTGACGCCTTTAAAAATAGATTTCCTTGTAATTAAAAAACAGCTTATTTAATATCAGGGTATTAACCGTATAAAAATCAGCATGAAAACACAAATCCAATGAATTTCGATGTAATAAGAGAACTAATTATCGATAACAAGATAGAAGAGGCTATTAAGATTTTGTTGGATGAGGGTAATTCTGAAATAAAAAACAAAATTACGCTACTGGGTTCTCAATACAATGCCTGGAAAAGTAAAGACGTTATGGATATTGGAGCTCCAATTGAAGAACGTAACAGGATTATATATGAGATCCTTACTTTGGTAACCGAGACTGAAAAAGCAACTGCCACCGGCAGAAAATATAAAAAATTAGAAAATCTTGCTGCGGTAGAAAAAGAACTCTCTACAACCTTTGACTCGTTATCATCGTTACGTAGTAAAGGAGCGATAGATCTTTTTATGGAATGGTTTAGGAAAACTAATCCAGAAGTCTATACTGCAGTATTAGCCCAAGAAAAAACTACCGGAAAAGCAACCAGCCTCAATACAATTCTTTCCACTTTAAACCTCAACGATTTTATCCTTGAGTACGGACTTAGTGCACCAGCAGAACAAATACAGGAGTATATTTCTAGAAAAAATGATGAAATTCCTAGGTTTTTCAATGGTTGGATGGATTATAATAAACAGAAGAATTATAAAATAAAAGTGCTAGTTAATTCTATACCAGAAAAATTCAAAAAACATAAGATGTTACTATCTGGTATGCTTGGCAGTTTAATAGGTACACTTGCATTTAGTATAATTGAAAACTACCTGGATGACATTTCAGATGATGACGGGCCTGAAGAATCAGAAATGGATGATGACGATGATGATTAGTTGGTCGTCATTATAATTGAATACTTTGTATGCATTACACTACATAAATATGTACAAATTAGATGACGAGCACGAATAGTTTAGCATTATTTTCTCATGATTTTCAACAAAACAATATCAAAAAAGGTAATATAATATCACATTTAGCTAACTTATAGTATAAAATCCATACGATATCACTATATCTTTGAGAAATCACCAAATTAGATATCTCTTTAAAATTAAACTTCCGATTAATGATACATTGTAATACGATCAAAAAGATTTGCTGCATATTCTTTGTTATACTAAATGTAAGCATCTTATCTGCTCAACAATCAAAACTTTCACTAGAACAAATCTTTAGTAGCAGAGATTTTTCTTCAGAACGATCAAAAGCCTTAAAATGGTTTGAAGGAGGGGATTCCTATACCACATTAGTAGCTTCTTCAGAAAACAAAGGGTATTATGATATTATTAAAACAGATACCAAAACAGGAGAGCAAAGTATTTTAATTCCAGCAAAATGGATGATTCCTGAAGGAAAAGACACTCCGCTTCGTATAGAAAATTACACCTGGTCTACCGATAAAAGTAAAGTCTTATTCTTTACCAACTCTTCGAGAGTATGGAGGTATAACACCAAAGGAGATTATTGGGTATTACACTTAAAAACAAAAAAACTGACCAAACTGGGCGGTGCAAAGGCAAAATCATCTTCGCTTATGTTTGCCAAGTTTTCACCAGATGGAAATAAGGTAGGGTATGTAAGAAAGCACAATATTTATATCGAATCACTAACCGATGGAAATATCACTGCATTAACAACAGACGGAACAGATAAGATCATTAACGGAACTTTTGATTGGGCATATGAAGAAGAGTTCTCATGTAGAGATGGTTTTAGATGGAGTCCCGATGGTAGTAAGATTGCATACTGGAGAATCAACGCCAGTAAGATTAAGAATTTTCTTATGATCAATACTACAGATTCTATCTATTCGTATACGATACCGGTACAATATCCTAAAGCAGGAGAAAAACCGTCTGAAGCAAAAGTTGGAGTCGTTAATGTATCTGGAGGATCTACAACCTGGATAAAATTACCGGGAGATGCCAGTAATCAATATATTCCCAGAATGATTTGGAAACCAGATTCTAAATCATTGCTTCTGCAACACCTCAACAGAGCACAAAACCATAATAAAGTAACACTTTGCAATGCTCAGGATGGTAATACTCAGATAATTTATGAAGATAAAGAAACTGCCTGGTTAGAAGCTGTAGATGATTTTAAATATCTTGAGGATGCCGGTACATTTACCTGGGTAAGTGAAAAAAGTGGATGGAAAGCTCTTTACCTTGTTAAAGACGGTAATGAAACCCAAGTATCTCCTACAGATTTAGACATGATTAATATTGAATTAATCGACGAAAAAAACGGATGGCTATACTATATGGCAAGTCCAGAAAATGCTACACAAAGATATCTGTATAGAATCAAACTTAATAAAAAAGGAAAAGCAGAAAGACTATCACCAAAAGATCAACCGGGAACGCATCGATATCGTATTGCTCCAAACGGAAAATTTGCTCAGCATACGTATTCTAAATCTGGCCTTCCTCCTACTACCGATATTATCTCTTTACCCGATCACAAAGTGATTAAAACTTTGGTCTCTAACCAAAAACTAAAAAAACAAATAGCAGCTATAGATCATAATCCACAAGAGTTTTTTAAAATTTCTTTAGACGATGGTACATCACTAGATGCATATATGATCAAACCTCTAGGATTTGATCCATCAAAAAAGTACCCTGTCTTATTTCATGTATATGGTGAACCTTGGTCTCAAACTGTATTAGATTCCTGGGGTGGAAGCAACTATTTATGGCATACAATGTTATCCCAGCAAGGGTATATTGTAATGAGCATTGATAACCGAGGCACTCCTGGTCCTAAGGGAAGAGAATGGAGAAAATGTGTGTATGGACAAATTGGTGTTCTTTCTTCTTCAGACCAGGCTCAAGGAACAAAAAAAATCATTGAAATGTTTAATTTTGTAGATCCAGATCGCGTTGGTATTTGGGGATGGAGCGGTGGTGGTTCTATGACCCTTAATGCTTTATTCAGATATCCCGAAATTTATAAGATGGGAATGGCAGTAGCCCCTGTATCTGATCAAAGATTATATGATAATATCTACCAGGAACGATACTCGGGAATACCGCAACTCATGCCCGAAAGTTATGAAAAAGGATCTCCGGTTAATTTTGCCAAAAATCTTAAAGGAGATTT
This sequence comes from Aquimarina sp. Aq78, assembly GCF_900299525.1. Taxonomy (GTDB): domain Bacteria; phylum Bacteroidota; class Bacteroidia; order Flavobacteriales; family Flavobacteriaceae; genus Aquimarina. The sequence continues at coordinate 93,275 of NZ_OMKA01000015.1, forward strand.
ATTATTGATACACGGGACAGGAGATGATAATGTTCATTATCAAAGTATAGAAGTACTGGCTAATGAGCTTATCCGTCATAATAAAATATTCTCTATGGTATCGTATCCTAATCGATCTCATGGTATATATGAAGGAGAAAACACCTCTCGACACTTGCGTGAAACACTAACCCATTATCTTAAAACAAATTTACCAGGCGGAGGAAAATAGAGGTTAGTATTAGATTTATATACTAAAGCTTAACACAGCAATACTATATAAAACATAATGGTTATTCTAAAATAGATGTACTATAAGTATACACCACTTGTATATATTTGTACTAATTAAGGTGGTACTAACTATTTTTTATTCATAAAAATGACCGAGTTCGAACAGTTATTTAAAGGCTTGAATATTGTAGAAGAAAAACTGCAGGAACATATTCTTAAAGAAGGAATAGTACAAACACTACCTAAGAATACTTTTATTGTAGAACAGGATAAATACATCAAGTGGTTAGCTATTGTTATTTCAGGAAAGGTGAGAGTCTGGCAAGAAAATGAAGATCGCCAAATTTTGCTGTATTATGTTAATCCGATCCAGACCTGTGTATTATCATTATCTGCAACATTTAGAGATTGTAAAAGCCTTGTGCATGCCAAAACAGAAATGGAAACTATAATCATTAAAATTCCAGTACGATTTGTATCCGAATGGAGTTTTACATTTAAATCCTGGAATATCTTTACCACTAACTCTTTTATTATAAGTTATGAAGATTTACTACTTTCTTATAAAGACCTGGCCTTTAAAAAAATAAATGAAAGGTTAATAGACTACTTAAGATCCGAAGCTAATAGAAATAATTCTTCAATCATACAGATATCACACCAACAATTAGCCAAAGAAGTAGGTACTACCCGAGAAGTAGTTTCAAAAATCTTAAAGCAATATGAATTAGATCATATTGTAAAACTTCAATTCAAGAAAATAGAGCTTCTTTCCTAGCATCTTCAGAAAAAAATAAAATGTATTAGCCACTTGTATCAAAAGGTACAAGTTTAAGGCTGTTTCCTCATATACATTTGTGCCATAAGTAATACGCTAAAAATTTATGAAACGAAAATTAAAATTAGTTGCTGTTTTCCTAATCGGAATAGTAACATTTAGCAATGGTGCAAACAACAATGTAAACGCAAAAAAAGGAAACATTATGGAAACAAAAAAAGAAACTTATGTATTGGTACACTCTGCCTGGTTAGGTGCGTGGCAATGGAAAAATGTAGCTTCAAAGCTAAAAGATGAAGGGCATAATGTAATCACTCCCGATCTTCCCGGGCATGGAAAAGATAAAACACCTCCCGCCACAATTACAATGATAGATTATGTAAAAGCAATTACTGATATTCTTGACAAGCAAGAGCAACCTGTAATATTGGCTGGACACAGTTTTAATGGTATTACAGTGAGCAGGGTTGCAGAGGTACGACCTAATAAAATAAAAAGTATTGTCTACCTCTCTGCTTTTTTATTACCCAACGGAGGTTCTTTTTTCAGTGCAGCTCAGGGAGTAGAAGGCTCTGTAGCTGTTGATAATTTCTACCTATCTGAAGATAAAACTTATGCTATGATAGATGAAAATGAAATTCAAAATGCCTTTGCTCATGATATTCCTAAAGAAGCTTTTAATAATGCTAAACCCTATATCGTTCCTGAACCATCTGCCCCGCTAATGTATGAGTTAGAAGTTACAGACAGCAATTTTGGGCGAATCCCAAAGTACTATATAGAATGTACAGAAGATCGAGCTATACCCATCGAAGTGCAAAGAGCAATGTATAAAGGAAAAGTAAAAAAAATATTTACTTTACGCTCCAGTCATACTCCGAATTTCTCTCAACCAGAAAATCTAGCTAATATTCTTCTTGAAATTGTAAATGAAAAATAAAAACCTATAAAAATGTAGAAAGCGCAAATCATAAAGGTTTGCGCTTTTAATAGTTAAATTAATGATGTCATAAACTGGTAAGGTTTTAAAAACATTAATGACTACTTTTATCATCGCTCATAATTGACTTTCAGATACGGTACAAATTAGAAATATCAGTATTATAAAACTTTGAAAGACTATTCTTAAAAACGAAAACACCCCCGGATTATGTTAGATCATGTATTTCGAAAATTACATATAACAGAAGAAGAGCTCAAAAAAGAGCTTCGTGAAAAAACTTCTTTTTCAAAGCATCAAAAAGGTGAGTTTTTAATAAAAGAAAATAAATATATCAAAGTTCTGAAAATTGTAATCAGTGGAAAAGTTAGAGTGTATCAGGAAAATGAGGAACGTGAAATTCTTATTTATTATTTAGGAAATATGGAAACATGTACTCTCTCTTTATCTGCCTGTTTTGAAGATTGTAAAAGTACCGTTAATGCTATTGTTGAAGAAGAATCAATGGTATTAAATATCCCTGTGAGATTTGTAAACGATTGATGTTTCACATATAAATCCTGGAATCGATTTACCATAAATACATTTAGAGATAGCTACAACGTACTTATTAATAACTACTCAAAACTTGCTTTTAACCCCCTTAGAGAACGTTTACTCGAATATTTAATGTTAGAATCTGACAATGCTGTTTTACAAAGATCACATCAACAATTAGCCAGAGAATTGGCTACTACAAGAGAAGTGATTTCAAGACTTTTAAAAAAATTAGAAACAGAAGGAATTGTTGCATTAGGGAAACAAGAAATTAGAATTTTAAAAAAAAGTACGTAGTGTGATAAAAGTCACAAGTATGACATCCTCTCTCCTGCTTTCTTTGCATTTATAATTTAAAAAATAAACAAATGAAAGTAGTAAAAACAATAGCATTATGTTTGATTCTGGTTATTTCTATTGCCTGGATACAACATAAGCCAACCGAAAAAAAGGAAATTGTAAAACAATCCTATGTAGAACATTCTCCTACAGCACATCATGAAATAGCGCTAGAGGTACTTAATGCCAGTGAAAAATGGATAACAGCATTCAATGAAGGAAAAAGTAATATTTGCATTGAGGGCTATGATACAAAAGCTGTGATGAATGCTAAACCTTTTGGTATAAAAAAAGGAACTCAGGAAATAAAAGATTTCTGGCAACCTTTTATAAAATCAGGGGCAACGAATTTAATTTATACAGATCTAAGTATTGAAGTCGTTAATGCAACAACTGCATTATTATCCGCAAATTGGAGTATGAATGTAGGAAGAGGTGTTATTTTTCAAGAAAAATGGGAGAAAAAAAATGATAAGTGGGTCCTTACTTATGATGATTTTGAAGTACTAGAACAATACAAAACACCTACAGAAAATAAAACAAATCCTATTGCAAGTCATCAAATGCTAGAAGCTGTAATTAAAGCATCAATAGAAATAACCAAAGGGTTTAATACACAAAACAATGAAATTTTTACAAATGGATATCTCGAGAATGCTACAATGAATGCTATTCCTATGGCTAAATTGTTACATGGTAAAACGAGTATTAAGCAGTTTTGGCAAAAATTAATCGCCTCTGGCGCAAAAAACTTAACCTATCACAATCCAAGATTTAGTATAGTTTCTCCAGAAGCGGTTAAGATCTCCTCTGATTGGTCAATGAATATTGGAGAAGGAAAAATTTATCAGGAGAAATGGGTGAAAAAAGATGACGCATGGATGCTTAGCTATGACGAATTTCAGGTATTAAAAATGTATTAATCCATCATTAGTTATTATTTTTTTAAGCCTGTAGCATGCTACAGGCTTAAAATTTATTGCAAATATAGTTTAGTCATCCTTGGACAACCACGTTTGTAACTTGTCATAGATTTTTCTTTGATCTTCTTTTGAGAAATTTTTAATTCTGGTACTATGACTTCCTTTGGGCAACACCATTTTTAAAGCGTTTACATGAGGTTTTGGATTAGGTGAACAAGCTCCCCACGGGTCATATTCTCCATAAATGTAAATGACATGATCACCTTCATTCTCTACATAATCCCTAACCTTTTTAATATAATTTTGATCATAAATCATAGGAATATTTTTTGGAGCAAATCTCATATTAGTTGGCTGTTTTACCACTTTAACTAAGTCCTGTACAGGAGTAGTGTCAAATCCATAATACCCAAGCTCTATCATATGTTGATAATAAGAAGGTAACAGGTCGTGATATGTTTTATCATTATAGAAACCGATTCCTACCACTTTATTAAGATAAGCAAACAATGTAGCAGCGTCGGCATGCCCATTAGGAATTTCATCACACTTTCCTCCCCATTGCCAAAATGAAAAAGGAAACTCTAATACTGCATATTCAAGAGCCTCCTCTGATGATACTTTTGTAAAACTCATTTTCTTTTTTCTGGAATGCTGATCAATTTCCTTCAAAAGAGCTTCTCTTCGAGTCAACAATAATCGTTGAAAATTAGTGATCTTAGTTCTGCATTCTTCGGTTCCAACGGTAGCAATATGTTGTTGTGTTCTTGGATCTTCACGAGTATTGATCAAAGGAGCAACATAAGAAACAGCAGCGTCCATATCTTTTGGGTACTGCGATTTATAGATCAATACCGTCTCCCCTCCTTTACTTATTCCTGTAGAAATCCACTTATTAGTGTATATTTTTTTTAGCTTCATAACCAGAAGATGATAATCCTGAATTGCCTGATCATTAGTCAAATACTTCCATGGAATTGGATTAGGTCTTGATTTTCCATAAAACCTATATTCTACCATAACCTGATTTGCTTTTAGCAAGGTGCTCAATTCATACGTTCTGTGTTTTGCAGAATATCCTTCGGTAACTAATACTGTGGGTTGCGAATAATCAGAATGTGATACATATACATAATGATCAAAAGTTCCTGCATCTGGATTATTATGATCTAATGGCTGTTTTAATATCAACCGATACGATTCTGTAAAATGATCATTCACCTTTATTGCACTTATCTCTGCAGTAGGGAATAAATTCTTTAATTTTTGCTCAAACGATATCTCAGTAGTAGATGGTAATGAACTTTTACAAGAAAAAAGAGAAAGATTAACAAGAAGTAGTAATAATATATACTTAGCTCGATTCATAAAATAAATAGTTTTTAATATTTTAAAGATAGCTTAAAAGAGTACTGACTTAATGATACTATATTACCTAAGAATAATATCATTTTAATAACATTTGAGTTAGTATGTCATTACGAATTGGGATTTGTTTACATTTATAACCTATGGATACAATTGTTCAGGTCAGTACCGATTTTATTGAAAACAACACTAATTTTAATGAGCTAATTGCTGAATTAAAAGACAAATTTGCGTCAAATTCTATTCTGGTGCCCATGCGTCATCATCATGATTTTCCAAATCCAGCGGTTCAGGAAGACTCTACTTTACTATTGATGCCGGCCTGGAATCCTGGTAAAGAGGCAGGAGTCAAGGTTGTAACGGTAAGTCCAGAAAACGGTCAGTTTGATCTACCGTCGATCCAAGGCACATATTTATATATGGACGCCATCAAAGGTACCATAAAAGCTATAATGGAAGCAAAAAGTTTGACCGTAAAACGAACAGCTTCGGCATCTGCCTTGGCATCATCGTATTTATCTAAAACTGATGCTTCTTCCTTATTAATGATTGGAACGGGAGCGCTCTCTACGAATTTAATTAAAGCCCACGCCAGCGTAAGGCCTATTAAAACAGTCTATATCTGGGGAAGGAATTATGAAAAAGCTAAAAAAATATCAACTGAATTAGAAGGAGAAGATTTTGAAATTCATGCTATACATACAATAGAAGAAAAAATTTCTGAAGTAGATATTATATCCTGCGCAACATTATCCAAAACTCCTTTGGTTTTGGGTAAATACTTAAAAACCGGGCAGCATGTAGATTTGGTTGGAGCTTACAAAAAAGATATGCGTGAAGCTGATAATGAAAGCATAAAAAAAGCGACTGTCTTTGTGGATACTTTTCAGGGAGGACTTAAAGAAAGTGGAGATATTGTTATTCCTCTTAAAGAAGGTATTCTAAAAGAAGGTGATATCGGAGCTGATTTATTCGAACTCTGCTCTAAGGCTAAGCAAGGAAGAACCAGTGATAGTGAAATAACTATTTTTAAATCTGTAGGACATGCCCTCGAAGATTTAGCAGCAGCTACTTATTACTATAATAAATATACACATGAGTAAAACTTATCAAAATATCCTAAGAAATATTGATTTCAAGCCAAAAGAAGATTGGTTGCAAATCAAAACAATAGATATGCATACAGGAGGAGAGCCCCTTAGGGTTATTGTTGATGGTTTTCCCGAACTGAAAGGAAATTCGGTCTTAGAATACAGAAGATATTGTAAAGAGCATTATGATCATTTACGTACCTCACTTATGTTTGAACCTCGCGGTCATGCCGATATGTATGGATGTATCTTACTACCGCCTAATGATGATGATGGGGATTTTGGTATCATGTTTATACACAACGAAGGATATAGCACCATGTGTGGTCATGCTATTATCGCGATTTCTACATTGGCTGTAGAGATGAACTGGATAGATTATAATGAAGGAGATAATACCATAAAAATTGATGCTCCTTGTGGTCGAATCATATCTTATGCACAAGTAAAAAATGGAAAAGTGACCGGAGTTCGTTTTCATTGCGTTCCCAGTTTTGTAGTTGGGTTGGATAGAAAAGTAAAGGTAGACGGTATAGGAGAAGTAATTTATGATTTAGCATACGGAGGAGCTTTTTATGCATATGTAGATATGGCTAAAAACAACTTTGATTTTGATTTGACTTCAAATTCATATAGAATGTTGATTTCCAAAGGAATGGACATAAAACATGCCGTAATGGAGCAAGATTCTAATATTTTACATCCTTACGAAGAAGATCTTAGCTTTTTATACGGTACCATTTTTATTGGAGATTCTACAAAAGAAAATATCGATAGTAGAAATGTATGTATTTTTGCTGAAGGAGAAGTTGATCGGTGTCCTACAGGATCAGGAGTTTCTGGTAGAATGGCAATACATAAAATGAGAAATGAAATACAATATGGAGATACGATGACTATAGAAAGTATCACAGATTCTGTATTTAAGGGTTCTGTTATTTCTGAAGAAGAGTACGGCCCCTATAAAGCGGTAATACCACAAGTTGAAGGAACAGCCCACATTACAGGAATGCATACTTTTATGATCGATCCTGATGACCCTATGAAAAACGGATTTATTTTTAGATAACAAACAAAACTATCCCAAAGTATTATCGATGATACTTTGGGATAGCTTTGTTTGCCCTATATCTCTTTACAGAGATAAACCGAAAGGATCTTCAATTGAATGCGCAGGTTGCGTAAACCATTTTGGTCCTTCGTCGGTCATATAGATATGATCTTCTAATCTAATACCAAATTCATCAGGTACACAGATCATAGGTTCATTACTGAAACACATTCCGGATGTAAGAATCGCCTCTTCATGTCTTGCTATATATGGCCATTCATGGATATCTAATCCGATTCCGTGGCCGGTGCGGTGAGGCAAACCCGGTAATTTATAATCAGGACCAAGACCTTTGGTTTCTAATGTTTTTCTTGAAGCATTATCTATTACAGCACATGGTTCTCCTAATTGAGCAGCAGCAAATGCAGAGAGTTGAGTTTCTTTCTCAAGATTCCATATCTTACGCTGTAACTCATTGATTTCACCATACACATATGTTCGAGTGATATCTGAAATATAATCATGTAAGACACATCCTGTATCTACTAGTACTACTTCGTTTTGCTCAAGGTTTTTTGGTGTTTTTACGCCATGGGGAAAAGAAGAATCTACACCAAATAACACAATACAAAAGTATGATCCCGAAGGAATACCGTATCGTTTATGAGCTTCATTAATAAAACCAGTAACTTCTTTAGCACTAATCCCAGGTTTCAATATTCTTGCTGCAGCTTTTTGCACTTCCATAGTAATATCCATAGCAGTTTGCATGATGGCAATTTCTGCTTTAGATTTTATCATTCTACAACCTGCTGTAATCGGTTTTGCATTAATCAGATGATAAATGGATTGTTCTTTTAGGATTCCATCAATAATAAAAAAGGGTGTTGCTTCATCCATAGCCACATCCTTACCACTAATATTTTTCTTTTTAAGAATATTCACAAATAAGGTATATGGACTTTCATGTTCTTCCCAGCAATGAACAGGGCCTTTTATTAACATAAAATCCAAAATAGTTCCTTCTTCAAATTTAGGACCTATATAATGCACCTCACCATCAGGAAATAGTAATGCTCCGACCATTCGCTCACTCGGATTCCATCGCATTCCTGTAAAGTAAAATAGATTTGTTCCTGCATGCAGATATACTGCAGGAATCTCTTGCTTTTTCATAAGATCACAAGCTTTATGTATTCTGGCTTGAAATTCTTCTTTTTGGATGGGTTTGGCAAGATGAGCTTTTGGCTGTATAGCATTTAATTCTTTTTCGATAGTAGAACCGCCTATTCCTAATGCATTCATAATTTATAATTTTGTAATTAATACTATACTGTCATCAACTTCTCAATTTCTTCAATTTCTATAGGCATAGCTTGTGTAAGATTTATGTTTCCGGTTTCTGTAATGAGGTAATCATTCTCGAGGCGACAGCCTATTCCTTCTTCAGGAATATAGATGCCGGGCTCACAGGTAAGTACCATCCCTGATTCTAAGGCCCTGGAGTACAAACCTACATCGTGAACATCTAATCCAAGATGATGTGCTGTACCATGCATAAAATACTTTTTATACAAAGGTTTATCCGGATTTTGAGCAGCAACTTCAGAAGCATCAAGTAATCCGATTTTAATAAGTTGCTCTTCGACTAAACTGGCCATTTGTTTTTCATAATCTGCTGGGATAACCCCTGGCTTAAGTAACTTGCTTCCTTCTTTTAAACAATAAAGAACCGCAGAATATACTTCTTTTTGTCGATCTGAAAATTTACCATTTACAGGAATACAACGTGTTGTATCACTATTATAATTACCATAGCAAACTCCAAAATCCAACAGTATCATATCACCATCCTGGCAGGTATTATCATTGGTATTATAATGTAATGCACAAGCATTTTTTCCTGAAGCCACAATAGGTTTAAAAGCATGTCTTGTTCCTCCATTTTTAAGAAGTGCATATGTTAATTCTGCTTCTAATTCATACTCTTTGCAGTTTGGCTTTACTGTTTTGAGCACCCTGTAAAAACCTTTGATACTAATATCTGCAGCTTTTTGTATCAGTGTTACTTCTTCATTTGATTTAATAGGACGTAAGGCTCTTGTAATTTTGGCGGCTCGATGATACTGATGCAAAGGATATTTTTCTTTACACCAGTTAATCATTCGATCCTGTTGTGTTTGTTTGTTATATGTAATTCGCTTTATGTGCTCGTTATGTCCTAAATAAAAACCATCTGCTTCGAAGGCCATTAATTGAAGTATTTTTTCAAAATCGTGTACCCATTCTATACGTTTTACCCCAGAAATCTGATACGCTTCTTCTTTGGTTAATTTTTCACCATCCCAGATCTTAATATGTTCATTAGTTTCTTTTATGAACAAAATTTCTCTGTTTTCTGGCTTATAAGCATCTGGATATAATACCAATATTGTTTCTTCCTGATCTATTCCTGACAAATAAAATAAATCATTGTTTTGAGCAAACCCCATAACATCATCTGCATTGGTATGCTTGATATCGTTAGACGTAAGAATAGTGATCGTATTCTCTTTGGTTTTGGAAGCAAAATTATTTCGGTTCTGTATAAAAACGGTATTTGGTAAGTTTTCGTAACGCATATTAGAAATTCTATCAGAATAAAATGATTAATAGTTATTTTCCAGTTGTCTCCTCTTCTCTTTTAGTTGTTAAAGGTACAGCCGTCAATTTATAAGTTGTTTTACTCATTTCATTCTATTTCCTGTTTTTTTTGTAAACAAAATTCATTTCTACATCTTATTCTTTTACAAGTTTACACCAAAAAGGTATGATAAAGAACCATACCCTCTTGATTATAAACTCAACAATACCAACATTTAAACAGATTGTTATTAGAATATTGTTCTAGAGTCAAAACTTATACTTTCTCATTAGAATGAGTTCCATCTACAGCTCTTGTTATTTCATAAGGGTTTTCATTTTTAAGTGCATTTGGGAGCAATTCATTTGGCCAATCCTGATAGCTAAATGGTCTTACCCATCGTTTTATAGCATTTGTTCCCACAGCAGAAAATCTGGAATCAGACGATGCCGGATATGGGCCTCCGTGTGTCATAGAAGGACAAACTTCTACTCCTGTGGGTACTCCATTAAAAATTACACGTCCAACTCTGTCTTGAAGTGCATCAACGATATTACCTAAGTTTTGATAATCTGATTCTTCTGCCAGGATAGTTCCTGTTAGTTGTCCTTCGAGGCTATTGATGATTTCTACTAGTTCTGCTTCATCTTTACATCTAACTACTAATGAAAAAGGACCAAAGACTTCCTGGTGCATTTTTGGATTAGTTAAAAAATCGGCTCCAGAAACAGCAGAAATTTGAGTAGGGGCAAAATTAGGTTCTACCTCATCGTCTAAAGAAGCTACAACTTCTACGCCTGATTGGGAAGATATTGTCGTTCTATTTTCTACAAAATCTCTTTTTATATTAGGATGCAGCATGCACTGAGGAGCTATTGCAGTACTTTTTTCTGCTAAGTCCTTGATAAAATTTCTTGTTTTATCGTTATCAATAGTTAAGATCAAGCCTGGATTTGTACAAAACTGACCTGTACCCACTGTAATAGAATTAGCATAGGTAGTTGCAATTTCGTCTGCTCTTTTGGTAATTGCTTCGGGTGTAATAATTACAGGATTAACACTTCCCATTTCTGCAAAAACAGGAATTGGTTCTTCTCTATTTGCTGCCAGATTAAATAAAGCTCTTCCTCCCGAGATACTACCGGTAAAACCAACAGCTTTTACTTTTGAATGTTTTACCAGGGCAGCTCCCACTACTCTTCCGCTTCCGGTAATATTTGAAAAAACTCCATTTGGCATTCCTGTTTTTTCGGCTGCTTTTATGATAGCAGATGAAACCAGTTCTCCTGTTCCAGAGTGCATCGCATGTGATTTAACGATTACCGGGCATCCTGAAGCCAATGCGCTAGCGGTATCTCCTCCTGCAGTAGAAAATGCTAAAGGAAAATTACTGGCTGCAAATACTACTACCGGCCCCAAAGGAATATTAGTTTTTCTAATATCTGGTTTAGGAGCAGGTGTTCGTTTGGTATCTGCCAAATCGATTGTATTTTCTCGCCACTCTTCATTAGAGACCAATTCTGCAAAAGAACGTAATTGAAAAATTGTGCGACCTCTTTCTCCCATTGCTCTTCCTTCTGGCAATCCAGTTTCTGAAGTATATGCCTGAATCAGTTCATCATCTAAAGCCAGAATCTCATCTGCAATAGCATTTAAGAATTCTGCTCTTTTAGCTCCTGTAACGTTTCTATATTCTTTAAAAGCCTGATGTGCTAGTTCTGTAGCTTCATTTACTTCTTCTAAAGTAGCTTCGTAAAATTCGTATTCGTTCTCAATATTTAGTTTTGGATTGAATGTTTTACGAGAAACTGAACCTGCGGCCGATAATCTATTTCCTATATAATTTTTTCCAGTTATCATATATTGATTAATGGTTTTAATATAAAATGAATTAATAATAAAATTGTTTAAAATAAAAACAAGATGTTGAGGAGCAAAAATCTAACTCACTACAGCATTTAGTTCTTTATACTCTGGTAAGGCAGGTCTTGTTTTTAATCCATTTTCAATAATTCTAAGTACATTTTTACGTTCCTCACCAATAAGTGGTAGTCTTGGTGCACGTACATTTTCTGTACCGATTCCTGTAGCTACTTCTGCAAGCTTAATATTTTGTACTAGTTTTGCATTTATATCCAACTCTAATAACGGTAAAAACCATCTGTATATCTCAAGTGCTTCCTGAAGTCTTCCTGCTTTTTGTAATTCGTAAATAGCAACAGTTTCTGCAGGAAAAGCATCTACAAGTCCAGCAACCCAGCCATCTGCTCCCATCAAAAGACTCTCTAAAGCTAAAGTATCAACACCAGAAAGAATTTTTAGACGGTTTCCGAATTTATTTTTGATTCGTGTAATATTAGATATATCTCTTGTAGATTCTTTTACAGCTTGTATATTATCCATTTCTAATAACTCTTCAAACATATCCAGAGTTACTTCAATCTTATAATCTACAGGATTATTATATACCATAATCGGTAGCTCTGTACTTTTAGCTACTTCTTTAAAATACACTACTGTTTCACGATCTCCAGCTTTGTAACGCATTGGAGGTAGCATCATTAATCCCTGAGCACCATCTTCTTTAGCTTTTGCAGCTGCATCGATTGCATTTTTGGTCGTTTGTTCTGCAATGTTCATGATTACAGGAACTCTGCCATTAACAATTTCAACTGTCTTTTTTACCAATATTCTCTTTTCTGTATCACTTAAGGTACTAGCCTCTCCCAGCGTTCCTCCCAGAATAATTCCGTGAACTCCAGCTTCTAGTTGAGCATTAATATTAACTTCAAACATATCTAGGTCCAAAGTATCCTCATTAGTGAATTTAGTTGTTACTGCTGGCATTACGCCTTTCCAATTTATAGCCATAATTGTGGTTTAATATTTCGGGTCAAATATACCATGAATTTAAAGTGTAAAGTACCTAGAAATTATCCATGTATGGTATTAAATTACCCTACACAACGGTAAATATTGATTTTTTGATTAATATTCATTCAGATTAAAAAAAAGTAGGTCAAGTTCTAATTTTGTTTTATAAATCAAAATTCCCTCTTAATTGATCAGGTTATACTGTCTATTAAGAGGGAAAAGGACTATCACAAATTAAAAATGAGTTCTATATCTCTTAATTCACATCCCAGAATATTTTGGTACTCAATTCATCTCCTCCAATATTTGAAGCAGCGTTTGCTACATTTGTACCATTAGTATTGTATTCTCTAATAGGGTATTTTATTCTTCTTGGAATAGGATTACCTTCTGAGCTATCGTTTAAATTAGGGAAACCTAATCTTCTATAACTTGACCATCCTTCAAAACCTCTGTTATAAAAAGCGATCCACTGCTGAGTTCCTATCTTTTGTCTATAGTTTCCGGTTGCAGTTGTGTATGCCACACTTGCTTGTCCTAGATAAGTTGTTGCATCACCTGATGAACCTCCCCAATACGTAATAGATGCTGTAATTGCATTATTGTAATGATTTTCTGCATCTGCCGGAGATCCAACTAAAGAACGTTCTGCTGCTTCTGCCAATAAAAACTCTACTTCTGCATAGTCAAATAACAACCCTTCTAAATCTGGTTGATGAAAAGCTGTACCAATGTGGGTAAAATTGTCAAATACATTAAGATTTCCTAGTATTCCTCCTACATAAGGAGTTAGGTTATTATCAAAATAACCAGATTGTCTCGGATCATTAATCGGTTGCATAATATCTACTATAGCCTCTGCAACAACATAATCTTCTCTACCGCTATTTACAAGAGTTTCCCATATTGGATTTGTATTAGGTGTTGTTGTCTCATATACTAATGACGCATTGTCTGCATTAGCAGTAAATACTCCAGAATTAACCGCCTCTGTTGCTAATGTTCCAGCTTGATTAGAATCCACATCAGCAATTCTTAGTGCTAATCGTAACTTTAAGGAATTTGCAAATTTTGCCCATTTAGAAACATCTCCTTGATAAATCAAGTCTGAATCACCAAATGATTTTCCGGAAGTATTAAGGTTACTAATCGCAGTATTTAGCTGATTTATGATATTAGTATATATATTTTGATCATCATCATATGCTGGATTCAAAATATTTTCATCCAAAGACAGTGCTTCAGAGTAAGGAACATCTCCAAAAAGATCTACCAAAACATGAAAAGTATATACTTTCAAAATTTCGATAATCGCTAATCTATTTTGCTTATCTATTTCGGTAAAACCGAATACTTCTTCTTCTGGAATTAATCGAGCCGCTTCGTTAAGGTCACTTAGAACATCTCTATAAAGTGTATTCCAATAATTTTGTGGAAAACTCTTAAGATCTTGAAAATTAGTTTCAGGACCTATAAAACCAGTACCCGCCCAATATTGCGCATAAAATTTCAGATGATTATCAAAAACACTTTGAGTAACCATTTGGTCAACCAAATTTCGTTGCCCATTAGTAAATAATGTTGTTGAAGGAACTTCAGAAATCTGTTTATCACTCACGTTAAGATCATCTACCTTACAGGAAAAGATCGTAAACAAGCAGAATAGTATGGCTAAAATTTTACTATTTTTCATTTTTTTAGAATTTTACTTTTAGGTTAAAACCATATTCTTTGGATGTGGGATATGCAGAAGATTGAAATCCTTGTAAGTTACCTGCACTTAATCCTGCTTCTGGATCAGAATATGGAATGTTTTTATCAATAATCCATAAGTTTCTACCAATTACAGAAACCACCACATCATTAATAGGTAGGTTATCTAATAACTTTGTTGGTAGAGAATAAGAGAATATTACTTCTCTTAATTTTACAAAAGAAGCATCATAAACATCCTGTTCATCTGTTGATCTGTAATAAATAAATGGGCTATCAAAACTATTTACGGGGGTTCTTACTGTATTAGGGGTCCCATCTTCTCTAACGCCAGGAGCAATTATTCCTCCTCCATCGGCAACAGCATCTCTTATAGGATTACCTAAATCATTAAGTCCTGCAGTTTCAGGGAATATTCCGGTAGCATATCCATATGTATGATCGAGAGAATAGATATCTCCTCCTTTTTGCATATCAATTAAGAAACTAAGCGAAGCATTTTTATATCTAAAAGTATTGTTGATTCCTCCATTCCAATCTGGAATTATATTACCAATCACTCCATTTTCTTCGTTAGTCACGTAGTATCCGTTTTCATCAACAACTCGTTGGCCATTAAGGTATTTAAAACTAGATCCTCTAATCGTACCATAAGGTTCTCCTACAGTAGCATTAATAGAAACGTCTTCTTGTAATGTTCCTGATAAACTTAAATTATCAATTCCATCCAATAGAGAAACTACTTCACTTTTGTATGTACTCCAGTTTACATTGATATTCCATTCAAAGTTTTGGGTTTTAATTGGAGTTCCAAAAAGACTAACTTCATATCCTTTATTTTCAATTTCACCAGCATTTACAATTTTTGAATTAAATCCTGTAGAAGTAGATATATCTAATGGAAGAATTTGATCTTTACTATTTGTTTGATATGCTGTTAAATCAAATCCAAATCTATTTTTAAAAAGCTTAATTTCTAATCCTGCCTCATAACTTATAACGGTTTCATGCTTAAGTGTAGGATTATTTTTATTATTTGGTAATGAGAAAAGAGATTGCCCAGCAAAACCATTAACAAAAGTATATACATCATCTACAAGAAGTACTCCTGCACTATTACCCACTTCGGCGTAGTTCAACCTCAATTTCCCGAAATTTAACCAATCACTTGTAAAGAGGTTAGAAAAAAGAAAACTAGTAGAAATTGATGGATAATTAAATTGTCTTTTACCATCTGGTAGTGTTGATGATCGATCTATTCTATATGTTGCATCTAAGAATAATATATCATCATAACCAAACGACGCACTAGCATAATACCCATTAACGCCCATGCTAGACTTTCTTTCGATAGGTGGTGCTATTGGATTTACTGAATTGGATAAAGAATAAAATCCAAAAGTATTAAGTCCTCCATTCGTTTCTGCAAAAATAGAACTTCTATTCGTTCTGGTAAGATTCATTCCCAGTAGTCCTTTAAAATTAAGCTTTTCAGTAATATCAAAATTAAAGTTCCCTATCATGTCGTAGTTCATTTCTCTAAAAAACCCATTAAATCTGTTATACTCAGATGGGTTGAAACTAGAAACATTGACTCTTTCTTCTCTTATTTCATCAAATCTATCCATAGTCACTCTTGCCAAAACATCAAACCAATCATTCACTTTATATGTTAAAGCTACATTTCCAAAAACACGATCTCTACCATCGGTTTGATAATTTTCATATAATGTCCAATACGGATTATCCCAATATTGTGGTCTTGGTGCATAAGGATCGTCGCCTGTACGTGCTGATGACCGTAAATTCCAGGTAGCATTTCTTCCTAACCTAAAATATGCATCTCTTTGCTCTCTTAAGTCAACATTTGTCTGATACCATTGTCGCAATCCAGGTAAAACACTATTTTCGTCATATCCTGTAGCGAATCTACCTCGTCCACTATTTTTTGTATACGTAACCTTTGCTCTCGCTGTGACTTTATCGGTCAACTTATAACTTCCTCCAAAATCTACCGTTTGCCTTTTAATTAAACTATTGGGCAAAATACCTGTTTGTTCTACATTGGTAAATCCTAACCTGAAATTTCCTTTGTCTGAAGCCCCATCAACACTAACATTGGTTGATTGCAATAAACCTGTCTGAAAGATAGAGGTAGGGTCATTTTTTGCCGCTACCCATGGTGTAGGAGTACGATAATTAGGGTTTTCTGGAAAAAAAGCTCCCGATTGGTATACCAAAAGATTAGAGTCAAATCTTGGTCCCCAGGAAGCATCGCCTCCTGTATCTACAACATCATCTAAAATACCATCTCCATTTACATCTTCCTGTACAAAAGAAGCTCCATAACCTCCTCCATATTCTTTTTGATATCTCGCGAATGTTTTAGGATCAAATTTGCTAAATGTAGTGTTTGAATTAATTGTTATCCCTAATCCTTTATTTTTAGACCCTTTTTTTGTAGTGATTATAATTACTCCGTTTCCTGCTCTAGATCCATATAAAGCAGATGCAGCAGCTCCTTTTAATACGTTAATACTTTCTATATCATCTGGATTAATATCAGATGCAGCATTACCATAATCATATCCTCCTCTACCGGCTGTTGAATTTCTCGAATTGTTAATTCTATTACTAATCGGAGTACCATCAATCACAAATAAAGGTTGGTTATTACCAGTCAAGGAAGAATACCCCCTGATAATCACATTCGTCGAACCTCCGAAGTTATTATTTCTAGAAACCGTAACTCCAGCAAGTTTACCAGACAATGAATTCACAAAGTTTACACCTTTAGCTTTGCTAATATCTTCTGATTCTATCTTTTGAGTTGCATATCCCAAAGATTTTTTAGATCTACTTATACCAAGAGCTGTTACTACGATTTCATCTAGTGAAGTAGCATCTTGATACATCGTCATATTGACTGTAGTCTCATTTCCTACTAGTTTTTCTTCTGTTTTAAAACCCAGATAAGAAAAAATAAGTGTTTGACCTGCTTCTACCTGCAAAGAGTAATTACCATCAAAATCAGATTGTGCACCAGATGATGTTCCTTTGACTAGAATATTTACTCCTGGAAGAGGAATCCCAGAATCCTCTGTTATTTTACCGGATACTGTTTTTTCTTGTGCAAAACCTAGTGTACAAAAAATCAGCATGAGTATAACCGAAAGATTAATTTTTGTGTTCATTAGTTTGTTTTATTAAATTTTAAAATTACTTGACGGATCTTTTGGTATTTTCCCAAGTACCTGATCCATAATTTTGTAGAAAGATTTAAGACGTAGAAGTATATCTATGATTAACTTTTAAGATGATATTTCTATTTGTCTTTTCTTATCAATCCCCTTTGTAATGTTTTAGAAAGAAGGATATGGGATTTTAGTTTTGTTAACGATTTTTGTAAAGTTTAGTTTCCAAGCCCTTGTCGAAAAAAGCTTTGAGAACTGATTTGTGTCTACTTTTTTTTCCATATGTTTTTAAGATTGATTATTTAGAGGCGAAATATATCTTAGAGTTATGGTATTACCACCATTTGGATTAATAAAGTATCATATATGGATATTTTAGTACTATTCCTTACACATTCTCTCCTGATTTCAACAAACCAATGAGGATTATATAATCATCTAAAACATTGAAATTAAGTGTAGATTCCTTTAGATAGTAAGTGAAGAAAATACTGTTCTAAATTAGTAAACCAAGCGATTTCTAAAGAGTTCCTTGCTATATTAAAACATAAGAGATACGTTTTACACATATATAAATAGGTATGTTCATGTACTCTTTTTACAATCTATTTTATTAAAAAAACCGTGTTGATTTACTTCTTGTTTAAAGTGGTATATGGTTTTTGTATATCTACTTAATTATGTTCTCATGTGATAGTAAGCAATTTTTAGATGGATCAAAACTGTCTAAAAAAAGCTTATCTAAAAGCTCTACTTATCTATAATTCACAGAAAATGCTTTTTTATTCTATACTTATCCTATAGAGATGTTATTTTTTTAGCATAAAAAACACTTTATAAAATCAACATACTTCCTTCTAAAAAGAAAAAAAACTAAAAAAGAATAAAAAAGAATAAAAAACACTGAAATTAAGTCCAAAAAATGAAAACATACCCCAATACTGTAATTTTATTGCAACTAACATTTATTAGTTTTTTTATAAATCATACTAATAAAAAACACAAACTTCACAATGAAAAATTACAAAAAGCACATACTTCGGATAAGCATGGTAGCAGCCATGGTATTTGCAGTCAAAATGAGCGCACGACCCGTAAATCCTATTACAAGTAGTAAAAACAACACTTCTTCTATTTCCAAAAGTAAACAAGCTTGTGTATGGGGGAATGATTTTCTTACTCCAAGAGTAGAATTTAGAGATTTTGATGGATCAACTATTGGATCACAAATATTTAAACAAGTGATCCCTAATGCAGAAAACTACATGAAACAACGTTGTCTTGATGTAGCTAAAATTTTGTACCGTAACTCTGCAGATGCTCCAAAATTCAGGCTATTAAAATTCAACTTAAAAAATGAAGATTTTGTAGCTCACAAATTTGGAGAAGGTGATCAAATGACCATAGAAGTAAGCACGCAACATCTGGCCAAAATCTATAGAGATTCTGGTAATGATTCTCAGGTTATAAAAGATGAGATTGATGGTATTTTATTTCACGAAGTAACCCATGGATATAACTACTCACCAACTACAGGAGGAACTTATGACGGATCTTCTCCTTTTTGGGCATATACTGAAGGTATAGCAGATGGCGTAAGAATTTATGCAGGATTTCATCAGACCAGAACTCCAAACGTAAATGATTCCAGGAAATGGTTAGGTGGATACACCACAACAGGATTCTTTCTACAATATGTTACCCAAAAATATGATAAGAATTTTATCTATAAATTTAATAAGGCAGCAAAAGATTTAGGAAACTCCTGGTCATTTGACAATGCGTTTAAAGATATTCTTGGAAAAGGTGTAGAAACCGTATGGAATGAGTACAAAAACTACATCAATAATGGTAATACTCTTGATTATGATGGGGATTACCCATGGAGTCTGGATTGTGGTGGAGATACTCCTCCTCCTACAGGAGCTATAGACATTACTAATGATGGTGGTAGTATATCTAGCCAACACAACGACTCCCCTTCTAATGAAGGTATCTCTAATTTGATCGATAACAATATCAATTCTAAGTATCTAACGTTTAATGCATCTGCATGGGTACAGTATAAAGCTAGTACGTCTTATGTTTTATCTTCTTACACGATATCTTCTGCAAATGATGCAGCAGAAAGAGATCCAAAAAACTGGACGATACAAGGATCAACAAACGGAAGTTCTTGGCAAAACATCGATCAGAAATCCAATCAAGATTTCCCAAATAGAAATCAAAAAAGGACTTTTCAGGTTAGCACCACTTCTTCATATCAATATTATCGATTATCGATGAGTAATAATAGTGGGACTATTCTACAATTATCTGAACTCGAATTGTTTGGAAAAGAAAAAAACACACAACAACTTCCCGTAGCTGATTTTAGAGCAAATAAAACCAACATAAAAGAAGGAGAAAGTGTGTCTTTTACTAATTCTTCAACCGATGCTACTTCATATAATTGGACGTTTGATGGAGGTAGTCCATCTAGTAGTACGCAAACTAATCCTATAGTGAAGTATAATAGAGAAGGAACCTATTCGGTAACTCTTAAAGCAATAAACGGAGATGGATCTGATACAGAAACTAAAACTTCAATTATTAAAGTTTCTTCAAATGGAGGTGGAGGAGAAATTATTGACATCACTAATGACGGGGGAAACATTTCTGATCAACATAATGATTCTCCATCTTTTGAGGATATAACAAAACTTATTGATAATGATCCTAATTCTAAATTCTTAACTTTTAACACCTCTGCATGGGTACAGTATAAAGCAACCAAAAACTATACATTATCTTCATATACGATAACCTCTGGGAACGACGCACCAGATAGAGACCCTAAAAGCTGGACTCTGCAAGGATCTACTAACGGAAGTTCCTGGCAAAATATTGATCAAAGATCCAATCAGGATTTTCCGAATAGAAATCAAAAAAGAACTTTTCAGGTAACTACTACTTCTTCCTACAACTATTATCGATTATCGATGAGAAACAATAGTGGAACCATTCTACAATTATCTGAACTCGAACTGTTTGGAAAAGAAAGTTCTACCGATGGAGGTTCTTGTGCATGGGGTAATGATTTTCTTACTCCAAGAGTAGAATTTAGAGATTTTGATGGATCAACTATTGGATCACAAATATTTAAACAAGTGATCCCAAATGCAGAAAACTACATGAAACAACGTTGTCTTGATGTAGCTAAAATTTTGTACCGTAACTCTGCAGATGCTCCAAAATTTAGGCTATTAAAATTCAACTTAAAAAATGAAGATTTTGTAGCTCACAAATTTGGAGAAGGTGATCAAATGACCATAGAAGTAAGCACGCAACATCTCGCCAAAATCTATAGAGATTCTGGTAATGATTCTCAGGTTATAAAAGATGAGATTGATGGTATTTTATTTCACGAAGTAACTCATGGATATAACTACTCTCCAACTACAGGAGGAACTTATGACGGGTCTTCTCCTTTTTGGGCATATACTGAAGGTATAGCAGATGGCGTAAGAATTTATGCAGGATTTCATCAAACCAGAACTCCAAACGTAAATGATTCCAGAAAATGGCTAGGTGGATACACCACAACAGGATTCTTTCTACAATATGTTACCCAAAAATATGACAAGAATTTTATCTATAAATTTAATAAGGCAGCAAAAGATTTAGGAAACTCCTGGTCATTTGACAATGCGTTTAAAGATATTCTTGGAAAAGATGTAGAAACCGTATGGAATGAGTACAAAAACTACATCAATAATGGTAATACTCTTGATTATGATGGGGATTACCCATGGAATCTGGATTGCGGTGGAAATAACAGAAATAACATGCTTGCAATGGAAAATAAAAAACCAGAAGAAGCATTCAATTTAAAGTCATACCCAAACCCAATAAAAGATAGATTGTTTTTCACAAAACCACAAAACTTAAAAAACACACCTCTGGTTTTTGAAGTTTACGACACACAAGGTTCTTTAATTTTTACAGAAAAAACTTCAAGAAATGAATTAAGTCTGAATCATTTGGAAAGCAAAATGTATTTTATAATTGTTAAACAAAATGGGGAAACCATATATAGAAATAGATTTATAAAGCGATAACATCGGTTTATACTATACCATAGTTAATTAGAATTGTTAAAACACCTGTGCCTATACGTAACAGGTGTTTTTTCATAAAATATATTGTTTATAGATAATATTCTGAAGTATGTTTAATTACCTTTAATGAAAAAGTAGTATTTAAAACTCCGATATTATCAATTTTTGACAATTTAGAGCGCATAAATTCGTGATATTCTTCTAAGCTATTCATGTTAATTTTTAACAGAAAATCTACCTGTCCCGCCATATGAAAGCATTCTTGAACCTCTTTCAAGTTTTTTATTTGATTTTCAAACTTATCAATAAATGACTCTCCATGAGACTGAAGAGATACCTGACAAAATGCTGTAATTGGTAGACCAATCATATTCTTATTCACAATTGCAACATATTTTTCTATATACCCTTTACTTTCTAAACGTTTTATCCTTTCATATATAGGAGACACTGTTAAGTTCAAAAGATTTGCTATCTCTTTCGCTGTTTTTTTAGAATCTCTTTGAAGGATTCGTAAAATGGTTTTGTCTGTGTTATCTAACATTTCCATGTGAATAATACTAAAATTACGTTATACAGATAAAAAAACTTTTATTTTATAATAATACAGTTTTTTTTACCACAATCATATAATTATTCCATTTATTTAACCAGATATGTTTTTATTTTAGAAATAGAATTCAAAATAAAAACAAATTGATTTCACATCAAATTAACATTTTAAGCGCATTATACTCTCATAAAAGACATATTCAATCCTTTTTATCAAAAAAAGACTCCTATTTTAACAAGAAAAAAGACTTAATAGCAGATATATACATATTCCAAAAAGATAAAAAAACTTTATAAATCAATTTTTGCCATAAAAATCACTAATATTTATATCAAAATACAAATATTAATCTTCATACTATAAATTTGAAAACAATAATTCTCTTAAACATAACACTTTGTTAATCTTTTAGAAATACAAATCAATTAAGAGCTTATTAGAGAAATCAGCAGTCAAATTATTAACTAAACCAATTTTAATATGAAGAATAAATTAGGATATCTATTTTTTGTGCTTACCTTCATGTCATTTGCCAATATGGCCACGGCCCAGGAAATTACAATTACTGGAAAAGTAACAGATAACACTGGAATGTTACTACCTGGAGTAAATATTATTATAAAAGACTCTTCCACAGGAACACAAACCGATTTTGACGGAAACTATTCATTAACAGCTTCATCAGGAGATACTCTGTTATTTAGCTATCTGGGAATGGAAACTCAAAGTATTACTGTATCAGACTCGGGGGTGCATGATATAGCTATGCAGGAGAGTTCTAATCAATTAGAGGAAATTGTAGTTACCGGGTATTCAAAACAATCGGTGAGAAACATAACCGGATCTGTTACTGTAATCAAAGCAGAAGATCTAGCCGCTACCACACCTGTAGATATCGAACAATCTTTGCAAGGATTAGCCGCGGGTGTTACTGTAAGTTCTGAAGGAGGACCCGGAGGATCTGCAATGGTAAGAATACGAGGATTTGGAACAATCAATAATAATGATCCTCTTTATGTAATTGATGGTACACCAACAACTACTGGAATTAACCAATTAAATCCAGCTGATATCGAATCAATGCAGATATTAAAAGACGCTTCTTCTTCTGCAATTTATGGATTTAGAGCTGCCAACGGAGTAATCCTTATCACCACCAAAGGAGGTAAGTATAATAGCAAAACTAAGTTTACATTTAATACAAGCTTAGGAATTGATAACATTCCTAAATCTGCTTTTCCAGATTTATTATCTCCCCAAGAGACTGCAAATGCTATTTGGACTCGTTTTAACAATGATGGTTTTGCTCCTTCTCACCCTCAATATGGTAACGGAAATACTCCAGTATTACCAAACTACTTAACCCCAGCTGGAGCAGATTCTGCAGATCTATCCACATATGACTCTCAAACTAATAAGATCACCAGAGCGAATAAAGAAGGTACAGATTGGTTTGATGAATATTTCAACGATGCATTTGTTCAAAATTATAACCTAGGGTTATCTGGAGGATCTGAAAACGCAAAATTTCATGTCGGAATGGGTGCACTAAAACAGGAAGGTGCAGCCTTACATACCTTCTATAACAGATATGTATTAAGAGCAAATTCAGAATTCAAAATAACCAATAATTTTAGAATAGGAGAATCTTTTAACCTTTCTTACTCTGATAGAGTTGGTTCTGTTGGAAATCAATCCACCGGAGGAGATATTTCTTTCTTATATAGAGCGCAACCTATTATTCCTGTATATGATATTGCAGGCAACTATGCGGGCCCTCAAAGTCCGGGGTTAGGTAATGGTATTAACCCTGTAGCCAGCGCAACTCGAAATAAAAACAACTTACAAAGAAGTTACAGAACAATTGGTAATGCATATGCAGAATTAGATTTTCTAAACGATTTTACTTTTAAAACCAACATAGGGCTTGATTATAATAATAATAATAGTTCTTTCTACACTTTTCTTAACCCTGAAGTTGCAGAACCTAATTCTGTTAATCGATTATCTGAAAATAACGACTATACAATTTCTTCTACATGGTATAACACCCTTAGCTATTCTAAGAACATAGGAAACCATTCTATTAATGCTATGTTAGGAACAGAATCTAATAAAACACAAAGAAAATTTTTAAGTGCTTCAAGAACTGATTTCTTTACCGATGAACTAGATTATAGGTATTTAGATAGAGGAACCGGTTCAAGAGATAATAATGGTAGTGGGATAAAAAGTGGATATTTCTCTAGCTTTGGAAAATTAGATTATGGTTACAACGATAAGTACTTATTATCATTTTCTCTAAGAAGAGATGCCACTTCAAAATTTTCGCAAAACAAAAGATCAGATTACTTCCCTTCATATAGTGCTGCATGGAGACTATCTAGCGAAAATTTCATGAAAAGCGTATCGTTTATAAATGACCTCAAAATAAAAGCAGGATACGGAGAATTAGGAAACGAAAGTATTCCTCAAGGTAGAATATTTAGCCAATATATTAATAACGATGATAGCAATTATGATATCGGAGGTAATAACTCTAATGTAACGCCTGGATATAGTTTATTCATATTCGGAAACCCGGATTTGGAGTGGGAAACAACAGCAACAAAGAACATCGGAATTGATGGAGTTTTATTCGATCAAAAATTAACATTCAGCTTTGAATACTATAATGCACTAACAAAAAAATTATTAGTTCAAGATCAAGCCAATGTAACCCTTATAGGTCTTGCTCAGGCTAAATATATCAATGCAGGGTCTGTAGAAAATAAAGGATTTGACTTTTCATTAGGGTATAACGATCAAATTAATAAAAATTTAAAGTACCATGCTTCAATAAATATTTCTGCTTACAATAACACAGTCAAAGAATTAGGAGATAATCCCAATTATTTTATAGAAGGAAACCTAGCACGAGAAACCAGGCCTTCTAGAACACAAGCAGGTCATTCTATTGCTTCTTTCCATGGTTTTATTATTGATGGTATCATCCAAAATGACGCAGAACTTGCAGCAACTGGTGATTACTTAGGAAAAGAGATAGGAACATTTAAATACAGAGATATTAATAACGACGGAGTGATTAATGATGACGATAGAGATTTTATTGGGAGTCCTCATCCAGACTTTACCTATAGCTTTAATATGGGAGTAGAATATAAAAATATTGATTTCGGAATATTCTTCCAGGGAAGCCAAGGAAACGATATTTATAATTTCACCAAATTCTTTACCGATTTCAATAGCTTTCCCGGAGCAAAAAGCAGAGATTACCTAAACTCCTGGAGTCCCACTAATACGGGAGCTAGGCTACCTAAACTATCTAACAATCCGGCAGAACACTATTCTAGTGCCAGTAGTTATTATATAGAAGACGGGTCATACTTACGACTTAAAAATGTTCAATTAGGGTATAGCCTTCCAGAACGGTTAATATCTAAATTAAATATTTCGAGATTAAGGTTTTTCTTACAGGCCAAAAACCTACATACCTGGACAAAATACTCTGGGTTAGATCCCGAAATCAACTTACAACAATATGGTGGCGACTCTGTAAATCTGGATATCGGTATTGATAGAGGTGCATACCCTGTAGCAAGAACATTCATACTAGGTGTTAATCTTGCTTTATAAATAAAAAACGAGGTAAAATGAGCATTGATAAACAAGTAAATGAAGATGAAACCAATGATAATCTTATAGCCCGTTTTACAAAAAAATCAAAAAAATCAAATATAAACAGATGAAAAAAATAATCTTATTTGTATTCGTTACAGCACTAGTGATTTCTTGCGAGAAAGAACTAGACATTGAACCACAAGGATCTCTTGTCGAAGGGGTAATAGAATTTGATAAAGAGTGGGTCGACCAACAACTTATCAGTGCTTATGCTATTTTGGATGGAAATCCTGGTTATTTCTGGGCACCAGCATCTAACTGGGCCCTAGGAGATGTAGCCTCTGATGATTTTCATAAAGGTTCGTCTATAGATGATCAACCTCAACTAAATGATGTAGAGCGTTTCTCTTCGGGAACTACAAATATTTATATATCCAGAAAATGGGAATCTTTATTTGAAGGTATTTCCAGAGCAAATCAAACGATAGAATCAATTACCAAAGCTATAGAAAAAGGTACTCCAGAAACAGATTTAACCGTCCTAGGTGCAGAAGCACATTTCCTAAGAGCACATTACCATATGGATGCAAAAAAAATATGGAACAATGTACCTTTTATGAAAGAAGGGCTAACTACTACTCCATCTAATAATACTGATATTTGGCCACAAATAGAAGATGATCTAACATATGCAATAAATAACCTCCCTGAAAGTCAGGATGATGCCGGAAGAGCTAACTCATGGATAGCAAAAGCATATCTAGCAAAAGCACATATGTTTCAAAATGATCATGAAGCAGCAAGGCCTATTTTAGATAATATCATTAATGAAGGGCCATTTCAATTGGTTCCATATTATCATGATAATTTTAATGCCGAAAAAGATAATAATTCAGAATCTGTATTTGCTGTTCAGAATTCTGTAAATGATGGAGGAGATGGATTTATTAATGGCAATAGAGGTAATAGACTAAACCATCCTTATGCCTCTGATGCTCCCGGAGGAGGATGTTGTGGCTTTTTTCAACCTAGTCAAAATTTAGTAAATGCATTTAAAACAGATGCTAATGGCTTACCACTATTAGACTCTTTTAATGACTCTGATATCACTAATGATCAAGGAATAACATCTGATCAACCTTTTACACCACATATCGGGAATCTAGATCCAAGATTAGACTGGACAGTTGGTAGAAGGGGTATAGAATATTTAGGCTGGGGAATTATGCCCGGATCAAGATGGACACGTGATCAATCTAACGGAGGGCCATATGTTGGTAAGAAACATGAGATATTAAAATCTCAGGAAGGCTCAATGTCTGCAGCCGGACTACCCCAATATAATGCCATCAACACACCTTTGATAAGATATTCTGATGTATTGCTATGGAGAGCTGAGATTTATGCACAGGACGGTCAATTAAATGAAGCTATGAACCTTGTTAACAGAATAAGAGCTAGAGCTGCAAATCCAGATGGATTTGTTAAAAACCCCGACGGAACACCAGCTGCAAACTATGTAATCAATGAGTACACATCATTTCCTGATCAGGAATATGCCATTAAAGCGGTTCGTTTTGAAAGAAGATTAGAATTAGCCTCAGAAGGACATCGATTTTTTGATTTAGTACGCTGGGGAGTAGCTCCACAGGTATTGAATAAATACATCAATGAAGAATCTTCAAAACGTGTTTACCTTAATGGAGCAAGTTTTACTCAGGGAAAAAGCGAATACTACCCTATTCCTCTGGATGCAATAAATTCTTCTGGAGGAGCTTTAAATCAAAACTCCGGATATTAACCATAAACTATATTTCACTAATAGATTTGTTTCATTAGTTATTTTTTGTTTTAGATTGTAAAGACAGAATCATTTATACAGATTCTGTCTTTCATATGTTAATTCATCATACATTTTTTAAAATCCTATGTAATTCAATCACAACGTTCAAAATAAATGAATCATGAAATTGCTTATGTTTAGAAGAATACTCCTAACCCTCTTTATTGCAGGATTAGGTATACACTGTACAAATAAAGAAGAAGTAAAAAAACCGGTAGACTATGTAGATGTTTTCATTGGAACAAAATCACCAGGACATACATTCCCTGGTCCTATGCTTCCTTTCGGAATGGTACAATTGAGTCCCGACACCAGGAATGATCACACTAGTTGGCCTGCTTGTGCAGGATATGACTATATGGACACTTCTATTATAGGGTTTACCCATACACACTTATCAGGAACAGGAGTTCCTGATTTAGGTGATATTCTATTCATGCCAGCAACAGGAGAAATACAATTTCGGGCCGGAACTCCAGAAAATCCTGATTCTGGATATCGTTCTAGATATAGTCACGACAATGAATTTGCAGAACCAGGGTATTATTCAGTAGTTCTTGATGACTACAATATAAAAACAGAACTAACAACTACAAAACGAGTTGGAGTACACAGATATACCTACCCTAAAGCAGAAAAAACCAGTATTATTATTGATCTAGAGCATCGTGATCCGGTAATAGAATCAGAGTTTGAGATCATCAGTAAAACAGAAATTGCCGGATATCGAAGATCAAAAGCATGGGCAGGAAATCAACGCCAGTATTTTGTTGCACGATTTTCAAAACCAATCGTATCATATCAAATTCTTAATGGAAAAAAAACAGTAACTACCGGCACTAAATTTAGTAGCAAAAAAATAATAGCAGCTCTTAATTTTGATAGTTCTGGAGATCAGATTATAGCTAAAGTGGCATTATCTGCTGTAAGTATAGATGGTGCCAGAAAAAACCTGGAAAAAGAATTATCTCATTGGCGATTTGATGAAATTAGAAAAAAGGCAAAAAAAACCTGGAATAATTCGTTAAGTAAAATAGAAATATCCGATGGCAATGAAGATAAAAAAGAAATATTCTATACCTCATTATATCACAGTCTTTTGACTCCTAACTTATATAATGATATTGATGGTCAATATCGAGGGATGGATGACAAAATACATACAGCACAAGGATTCAATAATTACACGGTTTTTTCTCTTTGGGATACTTTTAGAGGTTTACACCCACTGTTAACAATTATAGAGCCAGACGTAACCCGGGATATCGTTGTTACTTTACAAAAAAAACATGAGCAATATGGCGAAATCCCCATGTGGGAACTGGCAGCAAATGACACAAGATGTATGATAGGGTATCACGGAGTATCGGTAATGGCAGATGCATATTTAAAAGGAATAACAGATGTGAATACCGAAAAAGTATTAAATGCAATGATAGAAAGTTCTAATGTAAAAAAGAGGGGCATTAATTACTATACCGAATTAGGTTTCGTACCTTCAAACAAAAGTAGTCAATCGGTTTCCAAAACACTAGAATATGCATACGATGACTGGTGTATTGCTCAAATGGCAAAAGCTTTAAACAAAACAGACATCTATAATGAATATTCTAGAAGAGCTCAATTTTTTGTTAATCTATATGATCAACAAACAGGTTTTATGAGACCTCGATATTCTAATAGAAAATGGTATGAGGATTTTAATCCTACATCTGTCGAAAAAACGTATAATTTTAATTTCACCGAAGGGAACTCATATCAATACAGCCTGTTTGTTCCTCATGATATAGCAAGCATTATTGATTTAGTTGGTGGTGACACTAATTTTAATCAATGGCTAGACAACCTTTTCTCTAAAAATTTTGATGAAGAAATTAGCAAAGATTCTGATGTTTCTGGGTTGCTAGGTCAATATTCTCATGGAAACGAACCCAGCCATCACCTCGCTTACTTATACAACTATGCCGGTAAGCCCTGGAAATCACAGCAAACTATTCATAAAATATTAAATGAAATGTATACCTCTGAACCTGATGGGCTCTGCGGAAACGATGATTGCGGACAAATGTCTGCATGGTACGTATTGAGCAGTTTAGGATTTTACTCTGTTACTCCAGGAGCTCCAGAATATGTTATTGGAAGCCCTTCGTTTGAAAAGGCCGAAATCAAACTTGATAATGGAAATACTTTTACCATAATAGCCAATAATGCCAGTGAAAAAAATATCCACTTTTCATCCTTGAAACTTAATGGTAAAGAATACCCTAATACGTATCTAAAACACGAAGACATTGTAAAAGGAGGTGAATTGGTTTTTGAAATGACAGATATCCCAAATAAAAATTGGGGTATCCATCCTTCAAACAGACCTTTATCAGACACTAAAAAAACAGTAAGTATACCGTATCTAAAATCTGATCACGCCACATTTTTAGATACCAAAACAATCGTTTTAGATTGTGATACAGAAAATGCCAATATGTATTACACAATCGATGGTAGTGAACCTACAGAAAATAGTTTGCGATATAATTCTCCTTTTGAGGTTAAAAAATCTACAAAACTAAAAATCAAAGCTTTTAAAAAAGGTTTAATATCTAGTTATACAACAACATTATTCCTCGAAAAACTAGAGAGTATAGATCCGAAGAAACTAAGAACCAAGCTTAAAAACGGGCTTTCGTATAAATATTACGAAGGTATTTTTAGATCTGTTTACGATTTTTCACAAGAAGACCCCATACAAAAAGGAGAAGTATCAAATATCAATATAGAATCCCGTTTAAGAGATGAATGGATAGGTTTCGAATTTGATGGATTTATAAATATTCCAAAAAATGGGATATATAATTTTGAAATTTCTGCCAATGATGGCGCTCAATTACTAATTGATAATAAAGAATTGTTTGAAAGTGATGGAAGGAAATCGTTTAGCTTCACTCAAAAGAATGATATCATTCTATCTAAAGGATTACATAAATTTACTATTCGATATTTTCAATGTTCGGATAATATCGGTCTAAAAACATTATGGAGTGGCCCAGGTTTTAAGAAAACAGAAATTGACACTTCTTATCTTTATCATATGGTTGATCAAAATGGAGATGTATCCAATCCATAATTTTCAAAAGATAGTAAAACACATATTTAAGTTAACATCAAAACTATACTTGATTGCTAATAAAAAGAACTAATAATTAACTAAATAAAAAAACTGTAGAATAAACAATGATATTAGGAGTAGATATAGGAGGTAGTCACATTACTGTAGGCCGTGTTGACACCAAAAACCATAAAATACCCGACTCTAATTTAATTTCGGCAGAGGTAGACAGCACCGCTCAAGCAAGTGAAATTATTGATCAATGGATCCGGGTTTTACAAAAAAGTATAGACTCTCTTAATAAGGATAAAGAACCTCTAGAAGGAATATGCATTGCATTACCAGGTCCCTTTGATTATTACCAGGGTATTTTTGCATACAAAATGGAGAACAAATTCACTTCTCTGTTAGGTATAAATATCAAGAAAATAATTATCAAACGATTAGCTTTATCAGATACCACACCTTTACGGTTTTATAATGATGCAGCCTGTTTTGGTATAGGAGAATTTTGGAAAGGAAAACTTAAATCCGCAGAAAAAGCATTGGCTATAACTCTAGGCACTGGTTTTGGAGCCACCTTCTTATCACAGGGACTTCCTATGCTTTCTGGAGATGGTGTTCCCGAAAATGGTGAACTGTACAATATTCCCTTTAAAAACGGAATAGCAGATGAATATTTCTCTACCCGCTGGTTTATTAAAAAATACAAGGAGGCAACAGGGATTACTATAAGTGGCGTAAAAGATCTAATTACTGATTTTAAATCCAGCCCACATACAGATCAAATATTCGAGGAATTTTCTAGAAATTTAGCCGTTTTTCTATCTCCATGGTTAAAAGGATATAATGCAGATGCTGTAGTAATAGGAGGAAATATATCTAAAGCATGGAATTCTTTTGCGGATAATCTTGACACAGAATTAAAAAACCAAGGATGCAATACAAAAATATACCAAAGTGAATTAAAAGAAAAAGCTATTTTACTAGGTGGGGCACGTCTGGTTAACAATATATTTTATGAAAGTCTCTGTTTTTGAAGTCATATAAACCGAGCATATCAGCAAAAGATTAAACTCTAGTTTAAAATCCTCAATACTAAAAGATAAAACATATAATAATCTAAAAAAAACACTATTTTGAAAAACAGTACAACCCATAAAAGTGCTTTTATATTTTTAACCTCCTTATTTTTTTTGTGGGGATTTATAACAGTA
Source organism: Aquimarina sp. Aq78 (assembly GCF_900299525.1). Lineage (GTDB taxonomy): Bacteria > Bacteroidota > Bacteroidia > Flavobacteriales > Flavobacteriaceae > Aquimarina. The sequence continues at coordinate 125,356 of NZ_OMKA01000015.1, forward strand.
CTAGTCGACTCTCTAATTCCTAGACTTCGCGAAGTTTTTACTTTAAATTACTTTCAGGCTGGATTAGTTCAATTTGCGTTTTTTGGAGCTTACTTTTTATTATCAATACCTTCTGGGTTTATTCTATCTAAAATTGGTTATAAAAAAGGAATCATATTAGGCTTATTAACACTCGCAACAGGATGTTTATTATTTTACCCCGCTGCATCTTATCGTGAATTTAGTATTTTTATGTTAGCATACTTTGTAGTAGCAAGTGGAATTACTATTCTACAAGTTGCTGCTAACCCATATGTAGCTGTACTAGGCTCTGAAGAAGGTGCTTCAAGCAGACTTAATTTGTCACAGGCTTTTAATTCATTAGGTACAACTATTGCTCCAGCTATCGGAGCTATGTTTATTTTAAGTGATAAAGTTAAAAACCCTCAGGAAATTGCTGCCTTAAACACTTTAGATAAAGAAAACTATTATATTTCTGAAGCTGCTGCAGTTCAATCTCCTTTCATAGGAATCGCCATATTTGTAGCCATCCTGGCCTTTGCTTTTATATTTATCAAACTCCCTAAATTAATAAAAGATAGTCCGAAAGGCGGATATGTAAAAGTTTTACAAAATAAGTCTTTGGTTATGGGAGCCATTGGGATATTTGTATATGTTGGAGCCGAAGTTGCAATAGGTAGTTATCTAATCAATTATTTTTTAGATATGAACCTTGCTACCCTAATCAAAGAAAGTACATTCATGAGGAGTATTTCTGAAGGGATTCTGGGAGCTGATAGCCAAATACTGGATAATAAAGCAATAGTAGGTGCTTTTGTTACCTTTTATTGGAGTGGTGCTATGATTGGTCGGTTTATAGGGGCGCATTTAACCAAAATCATAAAACCAGCAAAGGTTTTAAGCTTCTTTGCCATTGGAGCTACTATATTGATTTTGATATCTATATCAACTTCTGGTTTTATAGCTATGTGGAGTATTCTGGCGGTAGGGTTATTTAACTCCATTATGTTCCCTACCATATTTTCCTTATCAATAGAAGGATTAGAAGATCTAAAACCACAGGCATCCGGTGTTTTATGCACTATGATTGTAGGTGGAGCAATAATTCCTCCTTTATTTGGATTACTTTCTGATCAAACAGGATTTAAGACTGCATTTATCCTAGTTTTAATCTGCTATATTTATATAGTCTTTTATGGTAGAAGAAAGGCTAATTCTTAAAACATAAAAATAAACTCTCATCACTCTATATAAAAAGTGTTTAAACATCAGACCCTTTGTTAAAAGTGAAAACAAAAATCATATAGTAATGAAATATCTATCAATTCTAATAACAGTAATACTTTGTTTTTCTTCATGCAAGAAAGATTCTACAGATCCGGTAACCCAGAATCCTGTATCAAAAACTATCAAAAAAACAGATTTTACAAAATATGTTAATCCATTTATTGGCACCAGCAAAATGGGACATACCTACCCAGGAGCAACAGCGCCTTTCGGGATGGTACAAGTAAGCCCACAAACGAATTTTGAAGTAATGTTTAACAAGGATGGTAGTTACAACAAAGAAACTTATGAATATTGCGCTGGGTATCAATACAGGGATTCTACAATAATAGGTTTTTCTCACACTAACCTAAGTGGTACGGGGCACTCTGATCTAGGGGATTTTTTAGTAATGCCAACAACTGGGAGTTTAGTGCTCGATCCCATAAAAACAGCAGATGGCTCTAAAGGATTTTATTCTACGTTTTCTCATGATAATGAGTATGCTTCACCAGGATACTATAGAGTAAAACTAAAGGATTATGACATAACAGCAGAACTTACTGCAACAGAACGTGTAGGAGTTCATCAATATACTTTTCCCGAAACAAAAGATGCACACATTATTTTGGATTTAGTTTATAATGTTTATCATCATGATGACAAAAACGTATGGACATTCTTACGAGTAGAAAATGATTCCTTAGTAACCGGTTATCGTCAAACCAAAGGATGGGCAAGAACCAAAAAAGTATTTTTTGCTATGCAATTCTCTAAACCTTTTAATAGTTATGGACACAAAAAGTACGATACTGTAAAATATGATGGGTTTTATCGTCGTTTTGAGCAACAGGAAAATTTCCCTGAAATGGCAGGAAAAGATATTCGCGCATATTTTAATTTTGACACAAAGACTAACGAAAAAATCAATATCAAATTTGCACTATCCTCTGTTAGTACCGACGGGGCATTAAAAAACCTGAAATCCGAGTTACCTAATTGGGATTTTGAGAAAACGAAACAGAAAACTGAGAACAAATGGAATGATGAGTTATCAAAAATAGAAGTAAAAACGATTACAGAAGCAGACAAAACTACATTCTACACTGCACTATATCACACAATGCTTAGTCCAATTATTTATGAAGATGTAGATGGTAGTTATCTTGGGCTGGATCAAAACATTCATGTTTCCGAAAATTTCACAAACTACTCGGTTTTCTCTCTTTGGGATACATATAGAGCCTTACATCCCTTGTTTAATATTACACAACCTAGTCGTAACAACGATATGATCAAATCGATGCTGGCTCATCAAGAACAAAGTGTACATCATATGTTACCGATCTGGAGTCATTATGCTAATGAAAACTGGTGTATGATAGGCTATCATGCGACTTCGGTAATTGCAGATGCAATCGCTAAAAACGTTGGAGATTTTGATAAAAACAAAGCTCTTGCAGCATCAGTAAGTACCGCCAATGTTCCTTATTTTGATGGCTTAGGGGATTATATCAAATATCAATACGTACCTGATGATAAAAGCCACTCTTCTGTTTCTAAAACACTAGAATTAGCGTACAATGATTGGTGTATTGCCCAGATTGCAAATAGTACAGGAGATAAGAAGACTACGGATCAATTTCTAAAAAGATCAGAGTATTATAACAATGTGTATGATCCCAAAATTGGATATATGCGTCCTAAATTATCTAATGGTGAATTTAGAAAAGAATTTGACCCTTTAGATACGCACGGGCAAGGTTTTATTGAAGGAAATGCATGGAATTATGGATTATATGTACCTCATCAATTAGAAAAAATGGTAAAAATGATGGGAGGAAATGAACGATTTAGTCAACATCTAGATTCTTTGTTCACTATGAAATTAGAAGACAAATTTATAGAAAAACACGAAGACATTACTCGAGACGGAATTATAGGCAATTATGTACATGGCAATGAACCCGGTCATCATATCCCTTATTTATATAACTGGACAGGGAAACCACATAAAACCCAAGAGCGTGTTCGTATGATTATGAATACTATGTATGGCCCTACAGTAGATGGATTGTGTGGTAATGATGATGCAGGACAAATGAGCGCGTGGTATATATTTAGTAGTTTAGGATTTTATCCCGTTACACCTGGGTCGCCCGATTATGCAATAGGAAGCCCTCTGGTTAAAGAAGCAATACTTCATTTGGAAAACGGAAAAGATCTTAGGATTATAGTAAAAAATCAAAGTAAAGATAACATCTATGTTAATCAAGTTACTGTAAATGGTAGAGTCATAAATAATGTTACTCTTTCGCATAATGACATTATAAAAGGTGGAGAGATTATTTTTGAAATGCAAAGCACTCCTAAGATTACAGAATAACGCTTATCATAAGTTTTTCACCTTATTGAAATTTATGTAGTATATAAAATGCATTGTCAAATTTCATATATGTAATACCGTAAGATTTATCATATATCTTGATAAAAAGAATAAAAGAAACCCCAAGTCAAAGCCTTGGGGTTTACTATATGATACAATTTACAAGAAGAATAATTAATAATAATCAAAGCAAAAACTATTTTAAATTGTAATTTTGGCGACTAGCTATTTTTTAGTTAGTATTACTTAAATAGACTATATACAACAAATGATATTAGGAGTAGATATTGGAGGTAATTATATTACTGTAGCTGGAATAGACACCAAAACAAACAAATTATCAGAAGCTAATCTAGTTTCTATTACGGTAGATAATACAGCCGAAGCTGATGAAATATTAGAACGGTGGTTATTTGCATTGCAGAAAGTTATCGATACTCTTGTAGATGATCCTCTAGAAGGAATTGGCATAGCTATACCTGGACCATTTGATTATTATAATGGGATTTTTGCCTTCAAAATGCAGCAAAAATATGCTTCTCTTTTTTGTATAAATATTAAAGAAATACTGAAGAAAAAATTACAACTATCTGATGATATTCCTATACGGTTTTATAATGATGCCGCTTGCTTTGGTATTGGTGAAGTCTGGAGAGGAAAGCTTAAATCAATTCGAAGAGGCCTAGGGATAATATTGGGTGCAGGTTTTGGTGCTTCTTTTCTTTTTCATGGACTTCCAATTCTTTCTGGAGATGGAATCCCTAAGGATGGAGAGTTATATCACATCCCATATAAAGATGGAATCGCTGATGATTATTTTTCTACCCGGTGGTTTATCAAAAGATATAAAGAGATTACCGATACTACAATTGATAATGTTAAAGAACTTACAGAAGCTTCTTTAAAAAATGATGTTGCGGTACAACAAGTTTTTAATGAATTTTCTGAAAATCTAGCTGAATTTTTAAGTCCCTGGTTAAAATCTTACAATGCAGAAGCTATAGTTATTGGAGGTAATATTGCCAAAGCATGGCCTTTTTTTGCTAATGAGCTTGAGAAAAAAATAAACGCCCAAGATTGTCTTGTGAAAATACACAAAAGCGAACTTCAGGAAAAAGCAATATTATTGGGTAGTGCAAGATTAGTTAATGATACTTTCTATAAAGGGCTAGCTTTTTAATAAAATATATCTTATATATAATTAAATAAGCTTTATCTAATTACTTTTCTCTTTTTAAACTTCCATTCTGTGATACCACCATCGAGATCATAGATTTTAGTAAATCCTGCTTTTTTCATATAGCTAGAGCATTTATTACTTCTTCCACCTCGGGCACAATATACAATTACGGGTTTTGTTTTATCAATTTTAGAAATTAGGTCTTCAAAATTTTCATTTCTAAAATCGATATTCACAGCCCCTTCGATATATCCTTGGGCATACTCACCTGGTGTTCTTACATCAATAAGTTGCACTTTACTCATTTCTAATAATGAATCCATTTCTTCAACTGTAATTAACTCTACTACAGAATCTTCTTCAACCCGTTTGCAATTAAGCAATACTGAAGAAATAAAAATGATTACTAAAAATGATTTGATTTTCATAAGATAGTATACTAATCTTCTACGATTTCGCCTTCCCAATTCATAAAGCCTCCAACCAAATTATATGTAGTTTCGAATCCCATTTGATTCATTAACATACACGCTTGAGCACTACGTGCCCCAGAACGACAGTATACATAGTAGTTTTTGGTTTTATCCAGCTTTCCTATCTCATCAAGAAAACCTTGTCCCTGACGAATATCTACATTAAGCATATTGGGTATATACCCATCCTCTACTTCTTCTTCTGTTCTTACATCTAAAATTACTGCATTATTGTCATTAGCAATTTGCTCTTGCCATTCTTCTTGAGTGATATCTTCTGCCATTATAAAATGTGTTCTACTAAAATTGGACTTTTGTTTTTTTATATTCCTTACAAATATAAAGAGTAGTTCATTAATTGTGTTAAAACTACACCTTCAATTTATTAAAAAATTACAAAAAAACTATGCTTTAATACTACAACCGATAGCTTTTGTAATTTCTACAGGAACTTTTTCTCCTTTTAATAGGGCATTTACAGCATCTTCGACATATTTCTGATCGGCAGCCGATGCATCTTTATAATTATTATCAATTGCACCTATATACCGAACGATATTACCTGTAGGTGTTTTCTCTAGAACATAGACATGAGGAGTTTTAGTAGCTCCATACTGAGGATATATTTTTTGTCCGTCATCAAATAAATACGGAAAAGTAAATCCTTTATCTTTTGCTCTTATCTGCATATTATCAAAACTATCATCTGGATAAGCCTTTGGATTATTAGGATTTATAGCTACAACAGGGTATCCTTTTTCTTTAAAAGCAGCATCTAATTCAATTATTCTATCTTCGTAAGCCACAGAATATGGACAGTGGTTACATGTAAAGATTACAATAAACCCTTTGGCTTCTTTATAATCTGCCAATGATATTAAAGTATCATCAACATTTTTTAGTTTAAAATCTGTAGCAACATCTCCAATCGAATATCCTCCTTCAATTTTAGTACCAGACACTTTATCCAATGCAAATGCGCTTATCGCGATCACAAAGGCTACTCCTACCAGAATTTTTAAAGTTTTCATCTGTTTAATTTTTGATTGCTTTTCTATTAATTAGTATTTACAGCATTTTTTTAAGCTCTTTTTCTAATTCATTATAAGTAAAAGATCTTTCATAAAAATTACTATCACCATTTTTATATATTACTGTTGCCGGTATAGAACCAGACCAATCACGGTTAACTTTTGGGATCCAATTATTTGCATCGGGATCATCTAGTAAAATCACTTTACTTCCTATCTTTTGTTTTTTTACAAATGGAATTAACTTAGATTCTACTTGACTGGGTAAATCCAGGCTTACCAAAATCACCTCAACCTTATTCTTAGGATACCTACTGTTGATTAACTCAAAATAAGGCAACTCGGCTACACATGGTTTACACCATGTAGCCCAGAAATTAATCACTCTTATTTTCCCGTCATTAATATTTAATAGCGGTTTAAAACTCTCAAAATCATATACAGGTATCTCTATACCTTTACTTTCGAAAACATCTGTTGCATCAAGAGCTACAGTCTGTTGCTCTCCTTTACAATTAGTAAAAAGCACTATAAATACGGTATATAAAATTAATCTCGACATCATACTAATGTATCAAAACCTTTAATTCTGCAAAAGAAAATTAACAAGGTTTCTATATTTTATCTAAATATTTTCAGAATTTTTCACAATTGTTTAACGCAATAACGATACTTTTCTAAATGACAATAATACTATTAAACCTGATCTCAAAACCCGAATTTAACAAAGAATTAATAACAATTTACAATTTTCGAAATAAAAATTAACATACATTTGTATAGACAAATATTGTAGATACAATTGAATATAGAAAAAATCATAAAAACAGAGATTGAACTTCCGCTACCTAAAAAAATCGTAATAAATTTATTATATACGGAAAACTGGATAATGGATAAAATCAATATCAATTTAAAAGCTTATGATATTTCACTTCAACAATTTAATGTCTTACGAATCCTAAAAGGACAAAAAGAAAAACCAGCTAACCTCTCTACCATACAAGAAAGAATGGTTACTAAAATGAGTAATACTACTCGATTGGTAGATAAGCTCATCAACAAAGGCTATGTAAAACGTATAACCTGTGAATCTAATCGGAGAAAGGTTGAAATTACTATTACAGAGCAAGGGAAAAAATTTTTGGATAAAGTAAGTCCTGTAATGGATGAATTGGAAAACAGTGTTACTTCAAATTTCTCTACAGAGGATTTGATCCAATTAAATGAATTATTAAACAAACTTAGAAATTCTAACTCATAAATAACAATAACTATTAATTTTTAAACGATCATGAAAACTAGACTTAAATCATTATTCTTAGCAATTGCAATAGTTGCAACAACATCTACTTTTGCACAAAAAAAAGAAATCAAAACTTCAGAAAGTACAATTAACTGGACAGGTAAAAAAGTTACCGGATCTCATACTGGAACACTAAATCTATCAGAAGGTTTTTTAGTATTTGATGGTGATAACCTTACAGGAGGTGAATTTACAGTAGATATGACTACACTAGCCGTTAGTGATCTTGAAGCTGGAAAAGGAAAAGAAAAACTTGAAGGACACTTAAGCTCTGATGATTTCTTCGGAATAGCAAATCATAAAAGTGCAAAATTAGTGGTTACAAAAACTAAAAAAACAGACAAAGGTTATGTAGTAGCCGGAGATCTTACGATTAAAGGAAAAACAAATCCAATCAAATTTATTTTAGCTGTAAATGGTGCTACCGCATCAACAACACTTAAAGTAGATAGAACAAAGTATGACATCAAGTACGGGTCAGGAAGTTTCTTTGATAACTTAGGTGATAAAGCAATCAGCGATGAATTCGAATTAGCTGTTAATTTAAAAATGTAATTTTTTATTGTTCTGAATTATAATTAATTTATATATTTGGCCTAACAAATAAAAAAAATGAAAACAATCTTAACAAATAATTGGTGGTGGTCATCTCAAAACGAAAACGTCGTGAGATAGATCCTATCATTGTGTTAAGTAAAACATATCAAAGGCTTGTCGAATCACGACAAGCCTTTTTTTTGTTCCCTAAACAGAGATTGTATTTAAAAATTAAAAACGCAAAATGAATTATAAATTAACCACACATTTCAAACAAATCCTGGCAGACACCTTTACTCCGGTGAGTGTTTATCTAAAAATCAGAGACCGTTTTCCTAATAGCCTATTATTAGAAAATAACGATTATAGAGGGAGTGAAAATAGTTTTTCTTACATCTGCTGTAATCCGATTGCCAATATCAAAGTAGAAAACGAAACTATTTATCAATCCTTTCCCGATAAAACCATCGAGGAAACCCCAATAACCGATACCACCAACATCGCAGAAGTTGTTGAGCAATTTGGTAAAAAATTTATAACCTCCAAAAGTAAGTTCAAATTCATTAACAATGGTCTTTTTGGTTATATCTCCTATGATGCTGTTCGATATTTTGAAGATATCTCTATTTCTAAAAAAGAAGAAGGTTTAAATATTCCAGACATACAATACACGGTATATCAAAACATTATTGCTATCAGTAATTTTACTAATGAAGCTTATATTTTTGCTCACTGCTATGAATCAGAAAGCAATATTGCCGAAATAGAATCTTTACTTAAAGTCAAAAATTTTGCTTCCTATAATTTTACTACAGTCGGTGATACCACCTCTAATCTTAATGATGAACAATATAAAGAACATGTAACCTTAGCCAAAAAACATTGTCATCGCGGAGACGTATTTCAATTAGTACTATCCAAACGCTTTTCGCAAAAATTCAAAGGAGATGAATTTAATGTCTATCGGGCATTACGAAGTGTTAACCCTTCACCTTACTTGTTTTACTTTGATTATGGTGATTTTAAAATATTTGGTAGTTCTCCCGAGGCACAACTAGTAGTCAAAGATGATATTGCCGAGATTCACCCCATCGCAGGAACTTTTAAACGCACAGGCAATGACGAGCAAGATGCAGAATTAGCAAAAAAACTATCTGTAGATGAAAAAGAAAATGCAGAACACGTGATGCTGGTAGACCTGGCTCGTAATGACCTAAGTCGAAACGGAAACCATGTTACTGTAGAAACCTATAGAGAAGTTCAATTTTATTCTCATGTGATCCACTTAGTTAGTAAAGTCACTAGCAAAAAACACAAAGACACCACCACTATGCAAATAGTAGGAGACACTTTCCCGGCAGGTACATTAAGTGGTGCACCAAAACATATGGCCATGCAACTTATCGAAAAATACGAAAACGTAAACCGTGATTTCTACGGGGGAGCTATTGGTTTTATGGATTTTTCAGGAAACTTTAATCACGCGATCATGATCCGTACATTTCTAAGTAAAAATCACAAATTACACTGGCAGGCAGGAGCTGGACTGGTTAATGAATCAAATGAAGAAAACGAATTACAAGAAGTCTATAATAAATTAGGAGCATTAACAAAAGCATTAAAACTTGCAGAAGAAATATAAGGGTGTTTCCCCAATTATTTGGGGTCGGGCTATTCGCGCTACAAGGTAGCTAGCTTCTATCCCTAACACAAAAAAGTAGTAAAGAGACAAAGTAACAAAGTGTAAAAACTCTGAAACTCTAAAAAAAAAACAATGAATACAAAAATATTAGTAATAGACAATTACGACTCATTCGTATACAATCTGGTTCATTATCTAGAAGATCTTGGTTGTGAGGTTGTCGTAAAACGTAATGACCAATTACGATTAGAAGATGTAGATGCTTTTCAAAAAATATTATTGTCTCCGGGTCCTGGGATTCCAGATGAAGCAGGATTACTAAAAGATATTATCCGTGAATATGCAAATACCAAAAGTATTTTTGGAGTTTGCCTAGGACAACAGGCTATAGGAGAAGTTTTTGGAGGTAGCCTCATCAACCTCAATGAAGTGTATCATGGTGTAGCAACCAATGTAACACTATCAGTCACAGATGAATCTCTTTTTGAGGGACTTAATACCAATTTTGATGTAGGAAGATATCACTCCTGGGTAGTAGAAGATAAAGATTTACCCGATTGCCTGCAAGTGACTTCATATGATCAAAACGGGCAAATCATGTCTCTACGTCATAAAGAATTAGATGTTCGTGGGGTGCAATTTCATCCAGAATCTGTATTAACCCCCGACGGAAAAAAGATACTAGAAAACTGGGTTAATAATTGATATTAATACCTAAATGATAATAAATACTAACTTTTAAAAATACTCCATACAAACTCTCTTTCCAATGTTGTGAGAGAGTTGGAGTGAGGGACTTATGAAAAACTTACTCAATCGATTAATCAATCACGAAACCATCTCTAAAGAAGAAGCCAAAGGTGTTTTGGTTAACATTTCTAAAGGAGAATACAATCAAAGTCAGATCGCTTCATTTCTTACTGTATATATGATGCGTAGCATTACCATCGAAGAATTAGAAGGTTTTAGAGATGCATTACTAGAGCTTTGTATCGCAATAGACCTTAGCGAGTACAACCCCGTAGATCTTTGTGGTACTGGTGGTGACGGTAAAGACACCTTTAATATTTCAACGCTTTCTTCTTTTGTCTCGGCAGGAGCAGGAATTAAAGTTACTAAACACGGAAACTACGGAGTTTCTTCAACATGTGGTAGTTCGAATGTAATGGAGCATTTGGGGATTAAGTTCAGTAATGATAAAGACTTTTTAAAACGTAGTATCGATGAAGCCGGGATATGTGTATTACATGCTCCATTATTTCATCCTGCGATGAAAAATGTTGCTCCGATACGTAGAGAATTAGGTGTAAAAACCTTTTTCAATATGCTTGGACCAATGGTAAATCCAGCATTTCCAAAAAATCAAATCGTAGGAGTTTTTAACCTAGAATTAGCAAGGATGTATGGATACCTATATCAAAATACAGATAAAAAATTCACTATTATCCATGCTCTGGATGGATACGATGAGATTTCGCTAACCGGAAACACAAAAACAATCTCTAATACTACAGAAGGAATGCTCTCGCCATTAGATTTTGGAGTACCAACATTGAAACAAGAAGATATTTACGGAGGAGATTCTATCGAAGCATCTGCTGCTATATTTATGAATATCTTAAGTGGTAATGGTACCGAAGCTCAAAATAATGTAGTCTGTGCCAATGCAGGAATGGCTATCGCCACTGTAGAAGGTCTCGAACCAAAACAAGGATTCGAAAAAGCAAAAGAATCACTACGTTCTGGAAAAGGATTAATAGCACTAAAAAAAGTTCAGGAATTAAGTAAGAATTAAAATAATTTATCACTCCAGTACTTCTGCTGGGATTTATAAATACACAAAAGAAATTCAATGTAATAAAATGAAAGTCGAAACATACAAAATCACAGGTTGGGAAGAGAAAGAAACCGGGCTACTTATTAGCGAAAATGAAGATTGGATTTTGGTTAAACATATACCCGTAGACTATGTGGTTGACGGATTTAAATTGTATAGAAAAAAAACTGTAAAAAAGAGAAAATCTAAAACAAAAGAAGGTAAGATTTCGAGGGTTTTAAAACTCAAAAATATTAAAACAGATGTGCCAGATGGGTTTAAATTCGGGAACACACTTGAAATACTTCAATGGTCTGAGAAAAAACATGGAGTCTTCGAATTTCAAGACAATGAAGCAGAAATATTTTACGGAAAATTGAATCAAACAAAAGAAAATATATTTAACATTGATTTGGTAAATTCTGATGGTAGTATCGAAAAAAACTACGATTACGATTTTTTAACCGATGATATCACGGCAATTACATTCGAAACCGATTATTTTGAATCTGTTCGATTACTAATGAATGATGAACTAAAAAAAGAAGGAAAACTAAATATTGTTTAGTAAGCACAACATTTATTATATGCCTCACTAAAAAAAATAAAGTACTAAAATGAATGTAGCCAACAAACAACCATAAATGAACATACTAGATAAAATAATAGCAGATAAACATAAAGAAGTTGAACTCAAAAAAAGTTTAATTCCTATCAAACAATTAGAGAACTCTGTTTTGTTTGACCGTCAAACAAATTCATTAGCCAAAGCTTTACAGAATAGTGATACAGGTATCATTGCAGAACACAAGCGTAGATCCCCTTCAAAATCTGTGATTAATCAAACTGTAAGCGTACAAGATGTAGCACAGGGGTATGAAAATGCAGGAGCTTGTGGGATGTCGGTGCTATCAGATGGTAAGTATTTTGGAGGATCCTTAGAAGATCTTTTACTTGCCAGAGCTACAGTACAAATGCCTTTACTACGTAAAGAATTTATCATCGACGAATATCAATTATTAGAAGCCAAAGCTCATGGAGCCGATGTCATCTTATTAATCGCAGCCGTTTTATCACGCGATGAGATCAAATCTTTATCCCAGTTTGCTAAAAGCTTATCACTCGATGTATTATTAGAAGTTCATAACCAAGACGAACTACAAAAATCTATTATGCCATCTTTGGATATGCTGGGCGTGAACAATCGAAATCTAAAAACATTCGAAGTGAGTACAGATATTAGTAAAACGCTAAGTACTCAAATCCCAGATGATTTTGTAAAAGTTTCAGAGAGTGGCATTAGTACCATTGAAGCAATAAAAGACCTAAAGCAATATGGATATAAAGGTTTTCTTATCGGTGAAAACTTCATGAAAACCGAAAACCCCGGAGCCAGTGCTGTAGAATTCATAAAAGACCTAAAGAAATGAAACTGAAAGTCTGTGGGATGAAATATAAGGAAAACATAGAAGCTGTTGCAGCTATGAAACCAGATTACCTTGGCTTTATTTTCTATGAAAACTCTCCCAGAAATTTTGAAGGAGAAATTCCGAAACTACCCTCGACAATTAAAAAAGTAGGGGTTTTTGTTAATGAACCAATAAATCAAGTTGTTTCAAAAATTGCTAAACATAGTTTAGATGCTATCCAACTTCATGGAGATGAGAGTTCCGAATATTGCAAGGCGTTAAAAGAAGTAGAACTGTCTCTTCCAGTTAGTAAAAATGGAAAAGAAATTGGTTTTGAACGCTATAATTTCGAAGTGTGGAAAGTATTTTCGATCAAAGATGAGTTTGATTTCGACCGTTTACAACCCTACGAAGGTATTGTAGATTATTTTCTCTTTGATACCAAAGGAAAAGAAAAAGGAGGTAATGGATATACTTTTGATTGGAGTGTCTTAAAAGGATACCCTTCTTCTACCCCATTCATTTTAAGTGGTGGTATTGGACTCGATGAAATAGAAGATCTTTTATCTTTTCTCGAGAGTCCCGAATCTAAATATTTACACGCTATTGATGTAAATAGCAAATTCGAAAGCAAACCAGGATTAAAAAAAACAGAAGATCTCGAAAAATTTATAAAGCTTGTCATTCCAACACAAACGCAATGACAACCAAAAACTACAAAAAATGAATTATCAAGCTAACGAAAAAGGATATTACGGAGATTTTGGAGGAGCATATATACCAGAAATGCTTTACCCTAATGTTGAAGAATTACGAACTACTTATCTGGATATTATGAATGAACCTTCTTTTAAAGAAGAGTTTGATCAATTATTAAAAGACTACGTTGGTCGCCCTTCTCCATTATATTTCGCCAAACGTCTTTCAGAAAAACACAATACAAAAGTATACCTTAAACGTGAAGACCTTAACCATACCGGTGCACATAAAGTAAATAATACTATTGGACAAATTCTTGTAGCCAAACGATTAGGTAAAAACAGGATTATTGCAGAAACGGGTGCAGGACAACATGGAGTAGCTACAGCCACAGTATGTGCACTTATGGGTATCAAATGTATTGTCTATATGGGCGAGATTGATATCAAACGACAAGCACCTAATGTAGCGCGAATGAAAATGCTTGGCGCCGAGGTAAGACCTGCCAAATCAGGAAGTAAAACTCTTAAAGATGCTACCAACGAAGCTATACGAGATTGGATCAATAATCCTGTCGACACACATTATATTATTGGCTCTGCCATAGGACCTCATCCATACCCGGATATGGTAACACGATTTCAATCTATAATTTCAGAAGAAATCAAGTGGCAGCTAAAGGAAAAAGAAGGTAGAGAGCATCCTGATTATGTAGTAGCCTGTATTGGTGGTGGTAGTAATGCTGCAGGAACATATTATCATTTTTTAGAAGAACCTAGTGTTGGAATTATTGCTGTAGAAGCTGCCGGAAAAGGAGTACATAGTGGCGAGAGTGCCGCTACCTCTCAATTAGGAAAAGAAGGAATCATTCATGGATGTAAAACCCTGTTAATGCAAACCTCTGATGGACAAATCACAGAACCTTATTCTATTTCTGCAGGACTGGATTACCCCGGTGTTGGACCACTACATGCCCATCTATACAAAACTGCACGAGGAGAATTTTATTCTGTAACCGATGATGATGCCATGGCCGCCGGATTAGAACTATCGCAATTAGAAGGAATTATTCCCGCAATAGAATCTTCGCACGCCCTGGCGATCTTTAATGATAAAAAATTCAGACCCGATGATATTGTGGTGATAAGCCTATCTGGTAGAGGAGATAAGGATCTCGACACATATATAGACTATTTTAAATTATAACAATTAAGTAGTAAGTACATTGCAATGAGCACTAATTTCCAACTACTCAATACGTACTACTCAATACTCAATACTAAAAAATGAACAGAATAAATACAGCATTGAAGCAAGATAAAAAGTTACTATCTATATATTTTACCGCTGGTTACCCATCACTAAACGATACCGCAAAAATCATACAAGATCTAGAAAAAAACGGTGTAGATATGATCGAAATAGGATTACCTTTTAGTGACCCTTTGGCAGACGGACCAACGATACAAGAGAGTTCGACTATTGCTCTTAAAAATGGTATGACTACTCAACTTCTATTTGAACAATTAAAAGACATTCGTAAATCGGTTAACATTCCTTTAATTATTATGGGGTATTTTAATCCTATGATGCAGTATGGCATAGAAGCTTTTTGTGCTAAGTGCCAGGAAATTGGTATCGACGGATTGATTATTCCCGATCTACCGGTTAATGAATATCACGAACATTATCAGGAAACTTTTGAAAAATATGGCTTGATCAATGTATTTCTAATCACTCCACAGACTTCAGATGAACGAATTCGATTCATAGATAGTGTATCTAATGGTTTCATCTATATGGTGAGTTCTGCAAGTACCACCGGAGCCAAAAGTACATTTGGCGATACGCAACAGCAATATTTTGAACGCATTGAAGCTTTGGATCTAAAAAATCCGCAAATTGTTGGTTTTGGAATCAGTAACAAGGAAACGTTTACACAAGCTACAAAAACAGCTAAAGGTGCTATCATTGGCTCTGCTTTCATAAAACACCTTACTAATGAAGGGGTAGACACTATTGACAAGTTTGTTGGAAGCATTAGATAATTATATAGTATTCATGAAGCTGTCAATCAAAAGTATTTTTTTTGACAGTTTCATGATTTCACTTCTCTTTACTTATTCTCAAGATATAGAGCTCTTCTGGCACCTCCTTCATTAAACAATGCTCGTATTCTTTCTTTCTGGCCATTAGTAAACATAAACATCGTATCATCATCAACACGATCCATGAAATTCATAAACATCTCATTATTATCACAAGAGTTTTTAGGATGAATTGGTTTTCCTAAGTTTTGGCTTTCCTGATCAGGAGTATCTGCTACTTCATCTCCAACTTCACAACTACCATCTTTACCGTATATATGTTTTAAGTTCAACCAATGCCCTATTTCATGAGTAGCCGTTCTACCTAATTCATATCCTGCTTCTAATGGGGGTAATGTGCCAAATACTCTAGGATCTATAACTACTGCATCTATTCTTGGGTCTGCTCCAGGAAAATATGCATACCCTGCCAAACCTAATTTACCCCACCTATCTGTCATGTCTGCTATATAAATATTTAGATATTTATCCCTAGGCCAAATATCCTGTCCTCCTTTATTGTCAAAAAAAAGTTTGTATTCTTCTATAGGCAACTCACCTGTTAAATCATTTCCAGAAAAACCCGATATATCTGATTCTGTTCTAATAATTCCTGTAGTCGGTTTTCCGTCTGGATCTGTAGTTGCCAAATAAAACTCTATACCAACATCTGCAACCAAACCTATAAACTCATCTGGGGTTTTTACATGATCTTCATTTTTTTTCCTATAATCCTTATTGAGTACATCGATTTGGGATTGTATTTTTTCATCACTAATAACAAATGGTCGTGATGGTGGATTGATCACATGTATAACTACTGGGATTTTAATAATTTCATCTGGTGGAACAATTACCTCTTCGGGCATTTTTAAGTTATTTTCATCATCGCTACAAGAATAAAAAAACAACATCAATACAATTGTTGCTATACTAGGTATTTTTTTTATCATACAACTATTTATTATTTAGGTATCATAGATTTGATGCACATCTGATAAATAGGTTGCGTATCAAATCCTGTTTTTAAGTAAATTTTAAGTGGTATTACCATATAATGTAGACACAAAATTACTAATAATGCGCTATAGCAAACTGCTCACTGATCCCAAAGTTTTGCCAAATACTACAAGTATATTTTCGAAATTTGCTTTGTGTATTTGTAGTTAACTTTTTCAATTTCTTGAGTACTGTATAGGTATTTTTAACCTTTCTACTGTATTCTAAACAAATACTTTTCAACTCCCTCTAGTCCTATTACTATTCATTGTAGTAATACTTATTATAGCTGAACTCTTTATTTCTTTTAATGAAAACAGCTAAATGATTACTTCTATTTTTATCATTTTAAAGATTTACTATTCATAAAAATAAACCTGACTAACTGTTTTCAATTATAAGAGTTACCAGTATGGTCATGTATTTTAATATGTAATCTGATACCATTTATACATTGAATTTACTGTAACCGAAAATTCAAAATACAAATGGTATGAGTTTGATTATAAGGCTTTAATTAAAAAAAATGTCAGATTGAGTGGTTTTTCATAATGACTTCCCGACTGCGCTTGAATGGTGTGGAGAAAATTTGTGTCAAAATTAAAGTTTTGATGAAAATTTACTTGTCTCGATACAATTTTCTGTCGAAAATCATTATGACCGACGTAAATTTTGCTACAGCCAACCCTCTTTATATAGACTATATAGCATTGTTTTACTTATATTTAATAATTTATAAGAGCTAATTTATGATTACAAAACATCTACTTTCTCTATTGCTTTTCATACTTTTTGTTCAATTTAATTTTGGGCAAACTGATTTTAAAATTCAATTATCTGATGCTGCAATAGAATTAACCAAAAACAAAGTGACGTACGATCCTTCTTATTTCTCTATTGACTACCCAAATGGAGATGTTCCTGGTGATAAAGGAGTGTGTACAGATGTAGTGATCAGAGCGTATAGAACACTGGATATTGACTTACAAAAAGAAGTACATGAAGATATGTACATCAATTTTGGACTATATCCCAAAAACTGGGGATTGTCTAAAACCGATAAAAACATTGACCACAGAAGAGTCCCTAATCTAATGAAGTTTTTTTCCAGATTTGGAAAAACAAAACCAATAACTAACGATTCTAAAGATTATCTACCTGGTGATATTGTATGTTGGAACCTGGGAGGAGGACTCACACATATTGGCTTAGTAGTGAATAAAAAATCCAACGATCAACAGCGCTATCTAATTGTTCATAATATTGGTGGCGGACAAGTATTAGCAGATTGTCTGTTTGATTATAAAATTATTGGTCATTATCAGTATGAGAAGTAAGACATCTTTATTCCTTGTCCTTGGTATTAGTATCTTTTTTTATTTCAGAATCCAGGTTTTCTTTCTCTTCTCCTTTTAAGTAATTAGGCAATTGCATTCCTGCCATATTGAACATTTCTTGTAAAGGTGGTACTGCTTTATACATCCCCGAAATAAAGTTGGAGGTCGAAGTTTTACCATCTTCTCCATTACCATTTTCCCAGACCGTAATTTTATCTATTTTAATATTTTTAATTGCTTCTGCTTGTGTTTTAACTAACTCAGGTAATTTATCTGCTATCAATAACAACACTGCTTCTTTAGGGTCATTTCCAGCTGCTTTAACAATGCGGTCTAACCCTTCTGCTTGTTTAGTTAAAATTTCATACATCCCTTTTGCTTCAGCTTCTTTTTTCATAAAAATTGCATCCGCCTCTCCTTTTGCAATTCGTCTAATTTGTTCTGCTTCCGCTTCTGCATCAATTTCAATTTTTTTCTTATCAATTTGTGCAGGAACAATGATATCTGCACCTTGCTCTGCTTCTTTACGTTTTGCTCTTGCATCTTCGGCGATCTTTTCTGCTGCATAGGCTTCTTCTAATGCTTTTGCCGATTGTACTTTTTCTGAAGCATTAGCTATTCTCTCTGCCTCTGCTTCACGAGCTCTTCTATCTGCATCAGAATTAGCAACCTGAACCTTTGCTGTATTTTCACCTTCGACCGCTTTTGCATTTGCTGCAGCAACTTGAACTCTTTGATCCTGAACAGCTTCTGCTTGTCCTATTGCTCCATCTCTATCTTTTTGAGCTACAGAAATAATAGCATCATTAATAGCTTTTGCTGCGGCTTCTTTTCCTAAGGCTTCGATATATCCAGACTCGTCATGTATATCTGTAATATTTACATTAATCAGTTTTAAACCTACTTTCTTTAACTCAGCTTCAACACTATGAGTAATATGCGATAAGAATTTATCTCTATCTGTATTAATTTCTTCAATATCCATTGATGCAACAACCAATCGCAGCTGGCCAAAAATAATTTCTTGTGCTAATTCTTGAACAGCATCTAAGCTTAACCCCAACAAACGTTCTGCTGCATTTTGCATTATAGATGGTTCTGTAGAAATACCAATAGTAAATCTAGAAGGTACATTTACACGGATATTTTGTTTACTCAATGCATTAATCAAATTTACTTCTATCGAAATCGGAGTTAAATCCAGAAACGAATAATCCTGAATTATAGGCCATATAAATGCCGCTCCTCCATGAATACATTTAGAAGAACTTTCCCCGCCAGTTTTTCCATAAACCACCAACACTTTATCAGAAGGACAACGCTTGTACCTTCTGAACATAGAAAACATAAAAACAACAAAAATTAATATAACTGCAGCTACTAAGTATATGCCAGTAACTCCAGATCCAGCAAATAATGAAAATATATTCATTCGTATTTTATTTAAAATTTTTAGTTAGATAATTTTTCGACCAGTAGTAATTCTGAGCTTATAATTTCAACAACTTTTACCAAAGTAGAAGTGCTTAAAATTTCTTCAGAATCTGTTACTGCTTCTAATTCTCGTAAACTACCTTGTACTTTAATCTGTATTTTTCCTATACTCGACCTGTTTGCTCCAACTGGTAAATATACTTCG
This sequence comes from Aquimarina sp. Aq78, assembly GCF_900299525.1. Taxonomy (GTDB): domain Bacteria; phylum Bacteroidota; class Bacteroidia; order Flavobacteriales; family Flavobacteriaceae; genus Aquimarina. Next base: position 145,163 of record NZ_OMKA01000015.1, read on the forward strand.
CCAATTACTCCAATAGCATTTTTAATTTTTAATGTACCAGATTCAGCCATTTTATGCATCCAGAAAAACAAGAGAGAGGTTAATATCATCATTAGTAATCCTGCAAAAGAAGAAATAACGATTGTAACAATAGTAGATAATTCGTTATCAATACATAAAATACCTGTCCAACCAAAAATGGTAAAAAAAGCAATCACATTTTTAAATGTGAAAAATTGAAAACCTACACCTCCATCATCTGCATCAACATCAGAAATATCTGCTTCCATATCCACATCACTAGCACCAATAAAGGTTAAAGCAAAAATAACCAGGAATATAATAGAACCTAATATTGCTATAATCCAATATGCTTGCTCGAAGGTTGACATACCTTCAAAAAATTCTTTCATAGATTTTAGAATTAACAGGCATAAATCTACTAAAAAAAATCAAGATTTAGTCATGATAAGAATATTAGAGATGTTAATTTATGAATCCAATCTGCATAAATAAGAAAAGTGAAAAATGAAGTCATGTTGGATTTCAAACTCCTCTATTGCTAGATTAGACCATAATGAAATACATAAAAAACATAGGTTTCATTTTCCATTTCTAACTCAACACATTAATCTATCATGTTTATTCATATACTCCTATTAAGAGCGCATGGTCTGATATTTTGTAATGTTCTTTTTTCAGAAAAACCGGTTTAATCTTTTTAGCACTCCAAATTTGATCTATTTCGAATAAAGGAATACCATAAGGCCATGTTGCTGTAAATCCTTTAGAAGTCATATGAAAACTATTCAGGTTATTTTTAAAATCACCAAAATGTACACTTTCATAAGGTGTATTAAAATCCCCTACAATAAAAGATGGGTTATTTTTTATAGTGAATTCATAAATAGTATGTAATGCGGATTTTCTATTCGTAAAAGGTACTGCATTAACATCTGCAATAAGTATTGATTTTTTTTGATTATCAAGCGTAACGGTTATATAATTAAATTTAAAACTCTCGTCTTTGTAGTGATACTTGATGTTATTTATTTCTCCTTTTACTGCTAGTACCATCCCTCCTTCTAATTTTTGTATACTATAAGATGAAAATGTATCCTTAAATCGCATTACATCCTTATCAGTCACCTCTTCGGCCTCTACCAATGCTATAAAAGACGGCTCTTGTTCCTTTACTTTTTTGATAATAACATCCATCGATCGTTCTCCTTTTCTCGCGATATTCCAAAATAATATGCTCTTACTCTTATCAGAAGGTTCTGGTGGTGATTTCGCATTATAGTAGGTAGCAAACCAATACAATGATAAACATAAAAGACACCCTATTAAAGTATAAAACACCTTTTTAACTTTAAAAAACAATACGGTTAATATTAGATTTCCAATGAGCAGAAATAGTATGGGGCATGCATAATATATAATATTGATCGGATATATAGTATCTCTAAGAATGAAATGAATAAAAATAAGTATGCTATAAAGTATAAGAAGAAGTTTTCTATTCGAAATACTATACCTACGTTTTAATGTTTTTCGAAATGAACTCATCCTACTTTTTTGATTCGCTCGAAAATAGTTTTTTTTACTGAAGTAGTTTAACCTTTTTTTGATTGAAGTGAAAATAATTAAACCATTTCAATCAAAAACAATACTACCCCCTAACGTATACCTGATACAAAACAGTTTTAAAAAATATTATTTTTCATAGCTGTTGTGCATTTAGGAAAATTATTACGAAAAAAGCGTCAATTCGAGTGTTTTGTAGTAATGAAATGGAGACAAAATGTATCGAGAATAGCTTTTTTAAGCTAAAATCCTATTCTCGATACACTTCTCCTAAAGTCGAATTGACGGATTATAGTTAAAAAAACATCTAAATGCACAACAGGTTTTTTCATTTTTCATTTCTAAATCCTTACATTAGTAATTCACACCTAATCAATTATTTAATATAAAATCTAATATATGGGTAAAGGAGATAAAAAAACACGTCGTGGTAAAATCGGTATTGGTTCTTATGGAAAACTAAGACGTCGTAAAAAATTGACCGCTATAGTAGAAACAACAAAGCCTAAATCAACCCCAAAACCTAAAGCAGTGGCTAAAACTGAGCCCGCACCAAAAACTGAAGCAACGCCAAAAGCCGAGACAAAAGCTGAGACAAAACCTAAAACTGAAGCAACGCCTAAAGCTGAGGCAAAAACAAAGACTGAGGCAACACCTAAAGCTAAACCAGCTGCAAAGAAGACTACAAAAAAGAAAGCTGACGAAGAATCTGAATAAGCTTTAAAAATATTTTTGATATTGCATCACCCTAAAATCAATAGTATTGAATTTAGGGTTTGCTTTTTTTAATGCCTTATATTCCTGTAAACTCCCTATAGATCGATTGGCAGCCCCCGATGGTGCAGTAAGAGATACCGTATTGATTATTCTATCTCCTAAACTAAACCGATGTATTCTAGGAATATCGTTTGATATCACTTCTAACTTTAGGCCATATCCTTTTAAGTGTCTTCTAAAAAAATATTCAGGACCATTTTTACTATTACCTCCTGTAAAAAGCAACGTATCTATTTGTGGATATTGCTTTAAATACGATACTATATCTCTAAGGGTACTATTTTGCATTCCTAAATCTGATGCATCGATCTTTTCTCGTTCACAACTATGTACAATATCACAAACTCCTATCCCTCTAGAGGTTAAGAAATCCTTTCTTTGATCTATTGCGTTTTGAGTGGTCTCAAACTTTAAATCCAGATCAAATATGTTATCCAAAACAGGCCATAACAAACCGCTTATACTACCATAACAGAAATTAACATCTCCTTTTTTTAATTCCCCCATAGTAAACCTTGGTGGTGGTAATGTTCCTACAATTAGTTTGGTAGCTCCTTTAGGGAAAAACGGTTCGTATGGGTGCGTATGTAGAAACAAATGAATTATGAATTAATGAATCACGAAGGTAGTCGTATTATTTAAAAAAGTAAAAGAAGAAATTTATCCCATTATTCAAACACCTATAACTTCTCGATTCTTGACTTCAAAAAAAGCATTTATTTTTTCTCAGTCCCGAAAAATGAAACTGGCGTGCTTTAATATTGCATTGGGAACACGATTAAAAAACAAAATCAGTCATTAAATATTTACCTATGAACAAAGCAACAATACTACTACTCTTCCTGTTTTGCTATGGACTCTATGCTCAAACCCAAGAGGAATTTAAACCGGATTATCTCACGTACCATGCCGAGTATATACCAGAGACTCCTAATGCATCTACATTTACGATTTATGGAAACACTCCGGTAAATCATGCTACTGGGATTCCACAGATTGAAATCCCTATATTCACTATACAAGAAGATGGAAACTCGATTCCTATTTCACTATCATATCATGCTTCTGGGGTTAAGGTCGATGATCTCGCCAGTGTAGTTGGGTTGAAATGGACCTTGAATGCGGGAGGAGGAATATTTAGACAAGTGAATGATAAGATCGACGAAGAAGGCTGGTTAGTTCCTAATTCGAGAGGGATTGTAAATCCTGATTGGATAGCCTCAAAAGGGCAAATTGATACTTGGCCTGTTCAACAACAAATAGGAAGTTCTGATTATTATCATGATTATTATCCCGATGATTTTAGTTATAGATTTTTAAACCACTCAGGAGCTTTTATTTTTAATCAAGATGGAACAACAGAGCAAGAAAAACAATCTTCTATGTTGATTGAAAAAGTTACAGGAGCAGGAAACTCAGCTTATTTTAAAGCTCTAGATGAAAATGGTAACACCTATTATTTTGATAATGATACCATGCGGGAACTAAATTCTAAACAAGTACTCACAGGTACTAATAGCGGAAACATAAGTACAAATACAGAATCATATCCAACTGGTTGGATGATTAATAAATTGATTACTAAAAACAATAAAGAAATCAATTTTACCTACACCCATTATGATCTGGATTATACGATCAATAATGCTTCTCATTCTATAGATGTTGCCCCGGGATGTGAACAAAGTAGCCCTCAATGTGGGTGTTCTGGATTGGGAATTAATAATAACACTTCAGTTTCTACTACAACTATAGGGTATTCTACCAGAAATCAACTTATTAGCACTATTGAATCTGCTACTATTAAAGTGACTTTTAATTACGAACAAGACACTACATTATCTACCTGGCAAAAGAAGTTAAGCTCTATTACCATTTTAGATAAAATAGCCAACAAAACAAAGTCTTACACCTTTACTTACGGTAAATTCTCTGGAGATTCACGCTTACGATTAGATCAAATCCAGGAAGTAGGTTTTGATGGGAGTACCAAACCGCCATATAAGTTTTATTATCAAGGAGGTAATCTTCCTTCAAAGGGAAGTATGGCAAAAGATTATCATGGGTATTATAATGGAAAAAATAATAGCACCTTGGTACCCTACTCTCTCAATGCATATAATACCATAGCTCAAAATTATCGTAGTAGCCTTGCAGATCGTAGAGAAGATTTTAATTTTCTTAAAAGAGGTGTCTTAAATAAAGTTGAGTATCCTACAGGAGGCTCGACTGAATTTACTTATGAGCCTAACGCTGTTCCTTCTACAACCAATAATGATCCGAGGTATGTACATAAAGAAATTCCAATACATGCTTCTGGTGACTATTTTACATCGGGAGGATATAGAGTATTTAGAACTACTTTTTCTTTGACCGATGATTTACTGGGTAATTTAGGAACTCCCGTTACCTACGGGGCAACTTCAACAATTTGTAATAATGATCCTAATAACCCAAGTATAGATTGTTCAAGGTTTAACATCTACCCAAAACAAAGTGATGGCAGTCTGGGAACGCCTATATTTTCTCCCTTTAAAGTGATTGGAGCAGAAGGGAGTAAAAATCTTTTAAAAGGAGATTATATTTTAGAACTTAAAGTAAAAGAATCAGAACTTATAGCTAATCCTACTGCACGAATATCAGTAAATCTAAGTTGGAGTGAAAAAGAAACGTCTAATACCCAAACTACACGTTATGCAGGAGGACTTAGAGTAAAATCTATAGTAGATAAAGACACTAATGACAATGTTACCGGGGAGACCCAATATACTTATGATGGACTCACTGGAAATAGCTTAAATATCAACAACACCATTAAAAGTTATGGAGAAAGAACAGCATTTTCTGCAGAAAATATCGCTTTAAATCCAGCTTTAATCAAATCAGGATATTTTTATAAACAGGTTACTATTAACAAAATAGGAACAGATGAATCGATCAAAACAATAGAAAAGTACACCGATGCTTTTCAAAATAAGTCTTATGAATCTCAATTGTTAGAACAAGAGCTGTATAACAAAAATGATAAGGTAAAAAAGATCATCTATGCTTATGATAATGCTATTGTAAAGACAACACAATTTTGGACACTTAGCGATAAGACACTTTGTTTTACTCCTCTTGGTAGTAGTAAACCTGGTCTTGGATATACCAATCCTAATTCGACTAATTATTATCATCGTAAAAATGTACTTTCTCAGAAAACAGAGATCGATTACCTTTATAAAACCGGAGAACCCTTTAAAGCTTCGGTTACCAGATATAAGTATGAGTATAATAATGATATCCTGGTTATCAAACAAGAATTAGAGGGTAGATTGCATGCAGATAGTGAACAAGCTATTCTGGATGATAACTATAGTACAGTACCCGATGGCAAACATGTAGAAATTAGATATACTTATCCTGTAGATCATCAATCAGAAAATACCACTATTGCTACGTTATATAATAACCACCAAACCGGTTTACCGATAAGCAAGAAAGTATATGTGAATAGTGATCTTATCCAGGGGCAATACATGGATTATAACCTTAAAGGTAATGTGATTGCTACGTACAGGCATCATAAAGGATTATCTACTCACCAATCTGCTGTAGGTCATATCCCATCGAATTATGAATTATATCAGGCGTTTAAACTCGAAGCAGGAAAACCTATTGAAGTACAACGCAAAAACGGGGTTCCTACTGCTATCTTATGGGACACCACACATAACTATGTTTTGGCACAACTCATAGGAGTAACCAAAACCGAATTAGAAGGAGTGACCGGGGCTGTTAATCTAAAAACAACAACCGATAGTCAACTCAATACGCTGTATAGTAATTTACGAAACTCTTTTACCAATGCACAGATTACCACTTTTGTTTATGATCCGCTAAAAGGAGTTGTGGCAGCAACCGATGCAAGAGGATATACTACCCAATATGATTATGATGGTCTAAGTCGATTGACTTTGGTAAAAGATAATGAGGATAAAGTAATCCAAAGAATTAACTATAATTATATAGGGCAAAATCCTGATCCTTATGATGGAATTATATTTAGTATCACCAGTTCGGGTGCTGTTACTCCCGGGAAACCAATTACATTTACAGCTGGTGATATTCAGAATCCTAATGATTACTTATACACCTGGTTTGTAAATGGTAATCAAGAACAGTGTGATAGCACAACATCTTTTACTAGAACGTTTACTAATGAAGGTAGCTATAGTATTACATTAGTAGCGTATAATACCAAGACCAAAAGGTTATTAAAAAGTAAGTCAACACCAGTTTTACTACGATATCCAGAACTAATTACTCCAACAGTAAGTGCAAATCATACTTATGTTGTAAAAGGAACTAACGTTGATTTTAGTGCGGCTAACATAGGAGGAGGTTCAGGTAGCTTAAGATACGAATGGTTTGTAAATAATGTAAGACAAGCTAGTAGAACCACTACTTTAAGATATAAGCCTAGTACCACAGGAACATATAATATTCGTTTTCAAACAATTGACACTAAAAGTGGAAAAACAAAGCTTAGTGCTATAAAAACACTGTACGCATATAATCCGTTGACCACTCCTGCGGTAAGTGCTTCAAAAACTTATATTGTACGAGGAACAACCATAAATTTTACAACTAGTAGTATTGGTGGAGGATCAGGAGTTCGTAGATACGAATGGTATGTAAACAATGTAAAGCAAAGTACCACAGGTACTAGTTACTCTAATAACTTCCCCAGTCGTGGAACATACACGGTTAAGTTCCGTGTTGTGGATAATGCAATCTCTGGGCATTTCAAAGAAAAGAGTGTAACGGTATACTCTTATGACCCTATGAGTGTTACTGTTAGTCCGGGTTCTGCTCATCTTAACAATACAAACCCAAGTGAAACTTTTAGCATCACTAGAGTAAGCGGTGGTTCTGGGCACTATACCAGAACGCAATGGAAACTATGGAGAATGAGCAATCCCACATGGACACGTAATGTAGGGAGTGGATCAAGCTTTACAGCAGGAATGAGTGAAAGCGGAGATTATGAATTGAGTGTAACATATACCGATTCCCGAACCCAACAAGTTGTGATAAAAACCATGCCAATTACAGTACGTAAATCTTCTGGCGGTGGTGGCGGTGGTGACCCTATTGGAATACAACATTAATCCCATAAACAATATAACAAGATGAAAAAACAAATTATATACAGTATTATAGTACTGCTTATGGGACTCAATCTTCAGGCCCAGGTAGTATTATCAGACAAGAACTATGTACATGTAGTAGCTCCACAAACGCCAATGACTATTACAGAGTTAGAAAATGTAAACTGCTCTACTATTAATGATCTGGATAGAGCTATAGAAAGCATAACCTACTATGATGGATTAGGCAGACCTATACAAGAAAGAGCTATTCAGGCCTCACCTGGCGGTAGTGATATTGTGACTCATATCACCTATGATGCCTATGGCAGACAAGCAAAACAATACCTGCCTTTTGAATCTGATAAAACTATAGGAAGTTATCAAAATGTGGATATAAACATGGATATCAACCAATATTATAAAACCACTTATGCCGATGATTTTATAGGGATCGATGCAAATCATAACGATTTTAATGCCTACTCAGAAAGTGTATATGAAGCTTCCCCTCTTAATAGAGTATTAGAACAGGGGGCACCAGGAAAAGCCTGGAAAGCTAATAAAGAAGATGACACAGATCATACCATTAAATTTGATTGGGATACCAATGTGGCGAATGAAGTAGTGTATTTTAAAGTTGATTTTACAACACCAACTAATACAGAAGTACCTACCTTAACAAAAGTTAGAAACTATGCTGCGGGAGAATTATATGTCACTAGTACCAAAGACGAAAACTGGACTCCGGCAGATGGGAATCTGCATACCACTAGAGAATACAAGGACAAGCAAGGCAGAATCGTCTTAAAAAGAACCTTTGCCAATGTTGGGGCGCCGAGCGTGGTCGAGGCGCATGACACCTATTATGTATATGATAAATATGGTAATCTTACTTATGTGATCCCGCCCAAAGTAGATACTAGTACTACGAGTATCTCTGATACTGAGCTTGCCGAACTCTGTTATCAGTATCGTTATGATTACAGAAACCGATTGATTGAAAAGAAAATCCCTGGTAAAGACAAGGAGCATATTGTATACAACTCGTTAGATCAACCGATTATGACACAAGACGCTAATTTAAAAGCAGATAATGCGTGGCTATACACCAAATACGATGCTTTTGGTCGGGTGGCTTATACAGGTAAGATTACCGATGCCAGAGATCGGTCTGCTATACAAACCGAAGCTACAGCCTATAGTAATGTATTATGGGTAGCACGTATCGCTCCTGTGTTGGTCGATGGAGTGCAACTATACTATAACGACGGAGGATATCCCAAAATAAGTAGTGCCACATTATTAACGATTAATTATTATGATGACTATACTTTTGATATCGCCGGATTAACCAACCCGGGAACGGTATATACCGAAGCTATTACCGATCGAACCAAAACACTAGCTACAGGAAGCAAAGTACGGGTGTTAGATACTTATGATTGGATCACTACCGTTACCTATTATGATAAAAAAGCACGACCCATCTACGTAGCTAGTACAAATGAGTATCTTAATACTACCGATATCGTAGCAACCCAACTGGATTTTGTAGGTAAGGTCGAAGAGACTAAAACAACTCATACTAAAGGTAACAATGCTGCCATTATAACCATAGATCGTTTTACTTATGATCATATGGGCAGGATACTCACCCAACGGCAATGTATAGAAGATGCTTCTGGGGTAAATTGTACGGGTAATACCGGGGTTACACCAGCAGTAACCTTATCACAACCGATCACCCAAACCACGACTACTGTAGCAGGTAATACCATTACCTTATCTAATGGATTTCATTTTGCAGCCACTGCTAGTACTTCTTTCTTTGCTAAGATCCAGAACGAGGAATTCCCGGGAGAATTAATCGTATCTAATACTTATGATAAGTTAGGACAATTAATTTCTAAAGAAGTTGGTGGTGGGTTACAGGATGTAAATTACAAATATAATGTACGAGGATGGTTAAAAAGCATCAATCAAGACAGTTATGATGATAATGACCTGTTTGATTTTACGATCAATTATAATATACCACAACATGGGGCTACTGCACTGTTTAATGGCAATATCTCTGAAACAGCATGGAAAACTGCCAATGATAATGTAGAGCGACATTACAAATACAGCTATGATGCTTTAAATCGAATTACCGATGCAAATTATAATACCCAGGATAATAGTGAGCAGGATTGGTTTAGAGTTTTTGGGATTACCTATGATAAGAACGGTAACCTAAAATCACTAAAAAGACATAAAAAGGGAAATGTGGCATTGGATTACCTATCGTATACTTATGATGCTGGAAATAAACTCTTAACTGTAGAAGAACAAATCGATGGAGCCAGTGGGTTTGAAGATGGTAGCAATACCAATAATGATTACATCTATGATGCCAATGGTAATATGACTATAGATCAAAACAAAGGGATTACAGGGATTACCTATAATCATTTAAATCTCCCTAAAACAGTAACGGTAAATAATGCTTCTCATACCGGAAATATTACCTATATTTACGACGCCACTGGGGTAAAACTAAAAAAGATTACCACAGAGGGAAGTTCTTTAACAACCGAGTATGCCGGGAATTATGTCTATAAGAATGGTACATTAGAATTCTTTAACCATACAGAAGGTATTGTAGAAAAAGAAACTGATGGGTTTAAGTATGTATATCAGTTTAAAGATCATTTAGGGAATATAAGACTATCCTATAAAGACGCCAATAAAGACGGTAATATCACTACTTCTGAGATCGTAGAAGAGAAAAACTATTATCCTTTTGGACTCGAACATAAAGGATACAATTTTGCCGTGAATGGTAGGGAGCATGATTATAAATTTCAGGGAGTTGAGTTTAATGAAGATTTAGGATTAAACCTATATGAAATGGACTTTAGACAATATGATCCAGCAATTGCAAGGTTTACTTCAATTGATCCACTTGCAGAAGAAAGAAGCTGGTTAACACCTTATAATTTTGTACAGAACAATCCTATTCTTAGAATTGATCCTTCTGGTTTACTTGATGATTATGCGCTTAATCAAGATGGCTCTTTTGTGAAAATAGCTGATACTAATGCTCCTGATAGAGTTTTTGCGACAGATAGTAACAATAATGTTAAGGAAGACGATTTTGTAACTTTAGAAAAGGATGGGCAGATAGAATCAATGACAACCACAGAAGTAAATACTGTTGGTCCTGATGGAACTAAAACGACCAAAAATGTCTACCATATACAATTTGAGGATGATTCTGTTGCAAGTGAAGCCTTTGAGTTTTTTGCTGATAATTCTGTTGTAGAATGGTCTCAAGTCAAAGCAGCTAATTCAGATTCTTTTGTAGGTACTACACGTAGTGAGGACTCAGATGCTTCAGGTAATTTTATGACTTTGAAATTGATCAATAGTGGCAGTACTGATATTACTAAAAGACATTCTCATCCCCGTAGCACTAGCGAATTATTAAAAGCTGCTGCCGGTATTTCTACACTGAATCAAGAACCAAGTAGAGGAGATATAAATAGTGCTAGAATCATAAACGCAAGATTCCCAAATGTTAATATAAAATCTCAAGTTTATGATCCTATTAATGTTACTAGTTATAACTATAATTATAGAGGTTTTCAAAAACCGGCATCATCTTTGACTCCACAACCTATAAAACAATAAATATGAATAACAGTATAAACCTATTATTAGCGTTGTTTAGTTTGTTCATCACATCATCATCATCTTGTAGTATATATAATCGTGATAATTCTAACAAAATAGAACCTACACATATACTTAAAAATGATATTATTTTAGAACCTATTCAACAAAAAATTAAAAATGAAATCTCAAAAGACCCTTTATTAAATGTAATACTTTTAAGAATTGATTCTACAAATACCGAGGGCATTAATATTTATCTTAAAGCAAGTAATTTTCAAACAGAACAACAATATTTTAAATTAGAAAGTAATCCTTTAACACCTAAAGGCTACTTTGTTGTTAATAATGTTGTAGTAATAATTTATAATGATGTAGAAATGTTTTTTGATAAAATAAAAAAGTCAGATAACATTTTGGAGACCAAGGATGAAGTAGAAACGTTAGTAGATATTCATACAAGTTATAAACATTATATCTACCATGAATATAACATTAATGAAAACAAAGAAGAATATCTGGAATATAAAGGTGAAATTGATGATATAGATAGATAGTTCAGAAATTCCCCCGCTCCCGCTAGCGTCTCGCTAGTGACACTACAGTTTAGATAACCCAAAAAATATCAATCTCTACACTGTATTATGGTTAGCGG
>NZ_OMKA01000017.1 GCF_900299525.1 Aquimarina sp. Aq78
ACACAAGATCAAGATCTTATTGAATTGTATTTTGATAAACCGGGAGAATATGAAATCACTATGATCTCTAAACTAGGAAACTGTCAGGATACATTTACTCAAAAAATATTGGTACTACAAAAGGAGATAACAGATGAGCAAAACCAGGATAATCAAAATCAACAGCTAGGAAATATCAGAGAATTTAGCGTATATCCAAACCCTTCTGATGGAAAATTCTCTGCAAAAGTAACCCTGAAAGAACAAAAAGATATTAGTATTAAAATATTCAAACTAACTAATAACACTATACTCACTCAAAAAAAACAATCTGGTAAAAAACAATATGAAATCCCTTTTACATTACAAGTACCCTCTGGAGTATATGCCCTGGTATTAGAAACACCATATGGAAATCATATCAGAAAAGTGATTGTGAAGTAATGATAAATGGTATCTATTCTAAGAGAAGTTCATAAAAAAACGCCGCAAAAATTTGCGGCGTTTATTATCTTAAAAAGAGTAATCTATTGATTCTCTGTTGCTGGTATAGGGAACTGAACCCAAACATCATCTGGTTCAACATCACCGCCACCTACTCTATCGATAGGCAAATCTCCTAATCTATCAAAACGTCTCATATCAATCCATCTATGACCTTCTCCATATAATGAAAATCTACGTTGTCTTAGAATTTCGTCAAGCAATTCAGCTGGACTAGTACCACCTGCATAAGCTCCAATTCCTGCAGCATTTCTTACCAAATCAATTGCTGTTACAGCATTTGTTGGATTACTTATGTGATTAGCTTCAGCATATAAAAGAATTAATTCTTCATTTCTAATTAGTGGAATAGGATCTACATCTGTGGTATATAGTCTAAAGTCATAATCTCCTGAAAGACCATCAGAAGTTATAGATGAACTTCTTTGAGCTACTTTAGAACGTCTACTATCTGTAGCACCAATATCAGTAATATAGCTAGGATGTGCTACTCTAACCCCCGCTGTAGAAGCATTTAAAGCAAAAAACATTGGATTTCTTAGATCACCACCATCGGCAGAAAACACATAGTATACTCCATTGGCTAAATCATCAGAAGAATTGGTAAGACTAAGAAAAGAATCTGTCAAATATCCTGACAAAGCAGATAAATCTCCTTGATACGCAGCTACTCTGGCCGAGATTGCTTTATTAAATTGAAGAAAAGTAGCCGGAGTATTAAACCCTGTAAAACCAGATGATAAATTAACTGCAAATTCACTTCCTGCATTACTCAAATCTGTAGCACCCGAAACCAATAATGCTTCTATAGCATCCAAAGATTGTGTAAACCCTAAAAATGGACCTAAACTTTCTGGATTGCTGATATCTGCTCTTATTCCTCCTTGATATGTCAAATTCAGATTAAGAAGTAATTCATAAGCCTGAATTGTTTTTCCTATTCCTCTTAGTCCATTTTTCTCTTGTTCACTATACGCAGGAGAAGTATTTTCGATAGCTTGTACTAGAATACTAGCTCCTTTTGCTGTACCATAGCGAGCACCCCATGGACCTGTTGTATAAAACGTATTATTATCTAATACAGCCTTATCTTTCCCTAATAAATCCGATGTAAATCTAGGATCAGAACTTGAAAAACGATAATATTCACGACCTATAACGCCTACATCATCATAATAAGTTCCTAATCTAACTCTCATATCGGATAGTATACCACCAACCAAATCCTGTATATCTCCTTTGGTACTGTTATCTATTATATTTTCTAGTGTAGGCCCATTTAAATCTCCTACCTCATCAATATCACATGAAGTAAGCGTCATAAAACCAAGAACTGCAACACCAACTATTTTATATATATTTTTCATAATCATTTCTTTCTTTTTATAAACTCACAGATAAGTGAAACAAATATCTTTTTGACGATGGGAATGGAGTAACTTCTACCCCTGTTGATATCCCATTAGATCCAAAATTCGAAACTTCAGGGTCATAACTGTTATAATCAAATACATTAATTATATTGGTTCCAGAGAATCCGATTTTTGCAGATTCAATAATTTTACCAAACCAGTTTTGTAAGATCTTACTAGGCACATTATAATATAATCCTAGTTCTCTTAGTCTTAAATAGGAAGCATCTTCAACAAAAGGTCTTGCAGAGACTCCTAATTGACTTTGTCTGTAATCTCCATTACCTAAAACACCAGCTGGATCTAAATCAATATCGTCATAATCAGCACTAGTACCATTTAAATCAGTTAATAGAGCTGTAAGGTTTACATTATCACCACCTTTTTTCCATTGCCATAAAAATGACAAATCAAAGTTTTTATATTTTAAACTATTCTGAAAAGACATTTGAAAATCAGGTTCAGCATCTCCTAAAACTGCTAACCCATTAGGTGTAATCCCTACGATCTGTGTTGCACTTTTACCTTCTTCTATTCTAAATGTTCCCAAGGTAGCTCCAAAAGCTCCCGTATTAAAAGCTGGGATGTTTAATTTTGTTATTTCTGATGTATTTTTAAAGAATGTAACAAAAGTAGACCACTCAAAATTATCATTACTAATAGGAACAGCATTTAAACTTACTTCAAAACCTTTATTTTCTAAATTACCAGCATTAACTACCTGAGAAATAAAACCTGTTGATGGCTCTATTGCCGATGAAATTATTAAATCATCAACCTTTTTTTGATAATATGTAAACTGTAACCCTACTCTATTATCTAATAATCCTAAATCAAATCCAAATTCTAACTCCTTTTGTCTTTCTGGCTCAATGTCAGTATTTCCTAATTGACCGTTTAGTGTGATTCCACTTAAACCAGCAATTGCAGTATTTGTGAAAATAGTTGTATTTGCTCCAAAAAACGGAAAGTTTCCGGCTTCACCATAAGCAATTCTTAGCTTAAGTTCATTAACCTGATCTAAACTCCAAAAACCAAATTTAGGTATATTAACTGCCAGCGAAGCTTTTGGATAATAAAAGAACTGATTTACATCTGTGTTATTAGATGATTTATCTCCTCTAACTCCAATGGTTCCTATGATCTTATCTTGATAATTAATCTCTTCTTGTACAAAAAATCCAAAATCTTCTTGTTTTAGTCTGTTTTGTACAATATTTCTTGCTGCAGATAAATTTAAGTTTGTTTGCCCAGATACTAAACCAGTTGCTGTAGTCAACACCGAGTTTTGATCAAAAAGTTCTCTTGTCAAACCTACTTGAGTTCTAAAATTAAGATTACTATCAGTAAAATAGTTATGTACTAAAAATCCAGAATAGTTATTATTTGTATTTCTTGTAGTTCCCTGAGCAGAAACTCCTCCTACACCACCATTATCGGGGTTCTGGAATTGTAATGTTTTTGGAAATAGAGCCAAAGTCTCAAAAGTATATGCATCAATCCCTGCTCTTAAAACAGCTTTCAAATTAGAATGATCACTTTTATAAATATTAACGTCTAGGTTAGCACCCGCAATGAATCTTTTATTTTTTTCATTATTGGTAATTAAATCTCTGGTTTGAAGAATATTTGAAGCCCCAGAAGGGTTATCAGGATATACTCCATTAGCATCAGGAAATAAATTTAACCAAGGAGTTGTTGATGTTAAAGCAACTCCAATGGTAGTACCTGTATTATCATTATTAAAAAATCCTCTATCAGAAGACGACTGAATATAATTATTGCTTAAACTAAGCTTAATATTATCAGTAATTTTATGATCAATATTTAATCGTAATGATGTCTTCTCATATCCTGTTCTTTTAACTATTCCGTCCTCATTCTGATGTGAAATCCCAGCGTAAAAAGTTGTTTTTTCTCCACCACCACTTACATTAAGATTTGTTTTTGAAATAAATCCTTCCTCACCAAAAAGTTCTTCTTCATAATCTACTAATCGTCCTGCATTTCTAGCTGCAATAAAGTTTTGTAAATCATCATTATCAAAACTACCAGAAGCTGTTATATTTTGTTCTGTATAATTACGTACTCCTAATAATCTGATCGCTTGAGTAAAACCATTAGACTGAGTAATGTTAATACTTGTTTTTCCTGCCTTACCTCTCTTAGTGGTAATTATAACTACCCCTGCAGAAGCTCTTGACCCATAAATAGCAGCAGCCGAAGCTCCTTTTAATATTTCGATATTCGCTATATCATCTGGATTTATATCAGCAATACGGTTTGTTGGATTATCCTGATTTGATGCACTTCCTCCTGCAGCCGCACCTGATACTGTATTTAATCCTGCAGCAATAGATGAATTGTCAATATATACACCATCAACAATATATAGAGGTTGAGAATTTCCTGCAATTGAAGTAATCCCTCTAAGTTTTACTGATAATCCTCCTCCTGGAGCACCCGAATTTGCACTTACTATAGCTCCTGCAAATTTTCCGTATAACGCACCGTCCAATGTTGGTGGAGGTGTTGATCCTACTAATTCCTCTGCCGAAATTGATGCTACGGCATTTGCAGCATTACTTCTCTTTACAGAGGTAGCCAATCCTGTAACTACCACTTCTTCTAATGATTCTGTAGACTCAGCTACTTGAATCGTGATATTTCCTGCAGTTGCTACAGATACAGTTTTTTCTGCAAATCCTAATGCAAATACTTTTAGGTTTACTGGTAAACTGTTCACAGTAATACTAAAGTTACCATCAATGTCACTGGAGGTACCATTATTTGTTCCTTCTTCAATAACATTCATAAAAGGAGCTCCTTCGCCAGTGCTCTCAACGACTACTTTTCCCGTAATAGTCTCCTGAGCCAACAACAAAGTCGGAACAAAAATTAGTAATAGCAAAATCTTCATTTTGCAAAAATGATTGTGTTTTTTCATAATGATCTGTTTAAATGTTTGGTTAAATCTATTAAAAGATATTGATAAAACAATGTTAAAACTAACAATTGTTCGCATAAAAACAGCCAAAATACTGCCTATTATGTATTGAAAAACTAAAAAAAGATTTAAAGTTTCTGGCTAGTATTTAATAAAACATTAAGGAATTTGTCTCGATGTAGCGATCAAATTAACAACTGATATAATCACGTATGAGCATCAAATTAATATATACTATACTTTTAAGAAACATTAAAACAATCTATCGCAATTATATTCTCATAAAAACTATCAACCATCAATCATCAACTAATCCATAAATCTTCTTATTTTTGCAGCCTTAATATATAACATATGTATAGAAGTCATTCGTGCGGTGAACTACGCGCCTCAGATATCAAAAAAGAAGTCACCTTATCAGGATGGGTGCAAAAGACTCGTGATAAAGGATTTATGATATGGGTTGATCTTAGAGATCGTTATGGGATCACTCAATTGATATTTGATGAAGAGCGTACACCAGCATTAATTGTCGAAAAAGCTAAAACTCTCGGAAGAGAGTTTGTTATCCAGATAAAAGGAACGGTAATTGAACGTGAGTCTAAAAATCAAAATATCCCTACAGGGGAAATTGAAATTCTGGTGAATGAATTAACGATTCTTAATGAATCTATCGTCCCTCCTTTTACTATAGAAGATCAAACGGATGGAGGAGAAGATATTAGAATGAAATATAGGTATCTGGATATACGTCGTAATCCTGTGAAAAATAGCTTGATGTTTAGACATCAAGTAGGAATGCAAGTAAGAAATTATCTTTCGAATGAAGGGTTTATCGAAGTTGAAACTCCGTATTTAATTAAATCCACCCCCGAAGGAGCTCGTGATTTTGTTGTTCCATCCAGAATGAATGAAGGACAATTCTACGCATTACCACAATCACCACAAACGTTTAAGCAGCTACTTATGGTTGGTGGAATGGATAAATATTTTCAGATTGTAAAATGTTTTAGAGATGAAGATTTAAGAGCCGACAGACAACCCGAATTCACGCAGATAGATTGTGAAATGGCATTTGTCGAGCAAGAAGATATTTTAAACATATTCGAAGGACTTACCCAATATTTATTATCCGAAATAAAAGGAGTCAATATTGGTGATTTCCCCAGAATGACCTATGATGAGGCCATGCGAACTTATGGTAATGACAAACCCGATATAAGGTTTGAAATGAAGTTTGGTGAGCTTAACGATATTGCTCAACACAAAGAATTTAATGTGTTTAATACTGCAGAGTTAGTTGTTGGGATCGCAGTTCCTGGTGGAGCTTCATATACCAGAAAAGAGATTGACAAACTTATTGATTGGGTAAAACGTCCTCAAGTTGGAGCACTCGGAATGGTATATGTAAAGTGCAATGAAGATGGTACATATAAATCCTCTGTAGACAAGTTTTACGACCAAGATGACCTGGCCAAATGGGCAAAGGCAACCGGAGCGAAAGCTGGAGATTTAATCTGTGTCCTTTCTGGTCAAACAAACAAAGTAAGAGCACAACTAAGTGCACTTAGAATGGAACTTGCTGAACGACTAGGGTTAAGAAATCCAGAAGAATTTGCTCCTCTATGGGTAGTAGATTTTCCATTATTAGAATGGGATGAAGAAACAGAACGTTATCATGCTATGCATCATCCTTTCACTTCTCCAAAACCAGAAGATATTGCTTTATTAGACACTAAACCAGGAGATGTTCGTGCTAATGCATATGATCTTGTTTTAAACGGAAATGAAATTGGTGGTGGTTCTATCCGTATTCATGATAAAGAAACGCAGGCATTAATGTTTGATCATTTGGGATTCACCCCAGAAGAAGCAAAGGCACAGTTTGGGTTTTTAATGGATGCTTTTCAATATGGGGCTCCTCCTCATGGTGGTATTGCTTTTGGGTTCGATAGATTAGTCGCTATTCTTGGCGGCCAGGAAACAATCCGGGATTTTATAGCTTTTCCAAAAAATAATAGTGGAAGGGATATTATGATCGATGCACCATCTAATATTGATAGCGAACAACTCAAAGAATTAAATATAAAACTTGATTTATAATATAAAATCCCGCCACGAGCGGGATTTTTATTACCTTTAAACTAGTTAAGTCAGGTAAATATGTCTCCCCCAAAAAAAAAGACACTACTCTATAAGATACTTAAATGGAGATATCGCCATATTTCTGACAAAACCTTTATTCTTATCCTAAGCATTCTTGTTGGGTTTACAGCAGGGCTTGTTTCCTTACTATTAAAAAATATTACTCATTTAATCCAGGTCGTTTTAGAAAGTGATATCATCTCCTGGCAAGCTTCTTTTTACTTTATCATTCCTATAATAGGTTTACTAATCGTTTATATATTCACAAAATATGTATTTAAAAGAGATGTAAAATCAGCGATCCCTCTTATTTTACATTCGCTTTCAAAAAAAAATGGAGTCATAAGGCCTATTCATGGATATTTACCTCTCATTCTAGCACCAATAACAGTAGGTTTTGGTGGTTCGGTAGGGCTTTTGGGCCCAGCAATTAGTTCTGGATCAGCATTAAGTTCTAGTTTTAGCACCTTATTTCATGTTAATCGAAAAACAAGAGTATTACTTATTGGTTGTGCTTCTGCAGGTGCTATTTCTGCTGTATTCAAATCTCCTTTGGCAGGGCTAGTTTTTGCTGTAGAAGTATTTAGTTTAGATCTTACATTGACTTCCTTGTTACCCTTACTTTTTGCTTCAGTATCATCAATAATTACTTCTTATTTTTTTTTAGGCGATGAAGTTTTATTTAGATTTAATGTTTTAGAAAAATTTGATATTTACGATACTCCATTTTACATTATTTTAGGAATCGGAACTGCATTTGCTTCTATATATTTTACTAAGATGTATTTTGGAATACTACATTTTTTTGATCGGTTTTCTAAAAAGATTCATCGGTTATTAATTGGCGGACTTGCTATCGGAATCATGTTATATTTTATTCCTCCACTCTATGGTGAAGGTCTTGGTTTTATAAATGGTTTATTACACGGTGATCATCTAACTGCTATCGGTAAAACTCCATTTGACGCTATGACTAGTAACATATGGATTGTCATTGCTTTATTAACAGGTATTACCATTTTTAAGGCTGTTGCCATGACCGCTACCTTTGCTGCAGGAGGCTCTGGAGGAATATTCATCCCAACAATGGTTATGGGTAGTGCATTAGGTAATGTAGTATCTAAAGTAATTAATAATCTAGGAATGGGGTTTCATGTTTCTGAAGCCAATTTCACGTTACTAGGAATGGCTGGGCTTATTGCCGGGGTATTACATGCCCCACTAACTTCAATATTTCTTATTGCAGAAATCACTTCTAGTTATGAGTTATTTGTTCCGTTAATGATTACGACTTCAATATCATTTATAATTTCAAAAAATAAAATAGAACATAATATCTACACCCGAGAACTCGCAAAACAAGGTCATTTATTGACCCATGACAAGGATCAAACCGTTTTGACTTTAATGAATCTCGAAGACTGTATAGAAACTAATTTTATCTCGGTAAAACCAAACTATACCCTAAAGCAACTTTTAAGCGAAGCCGTCGCAAAATCAAATAGGAACTTATTTCCTGTTACTGATGAATCTGATCATCTCATAGGAATGGTTTCACTAGATGACATTAGAGATATTATGTTTGACATTACCTTATATCACAAAATAACAGTAGATACCTTGATGGCTCAAACCTCGGTTGCTATAATTTATGAACATGACAATGCAAAAACAGTAATGAAAAAATTTCAGGATACTGGAGCCTGGAATCTACCTGTGATTAAAAATGGCAAGTATTTTGGTTTTATTTCAAAATCAAAACTTCTTACTGCATATCGCAGAAAGTTGATTAATTTTACACGATAAAACTCCTAATCCATCATAACATTGTTATAAAAACAAGTATTGCTATTATCTGGGGGAAATCTCAATTTTTAATGAATTTATTTTCACAATACCTTAAAAACTCATGAAATATATTATTAGAATACTCTTTATAGCTATTATCATACTTATATGTGTTGGATATTACTTCAAAAATTCGGGAGATCATGGTACCGGTGATAAATTAGTCGGGATTGGCATATTAGCTTCTTCTTTTATTCTAATGCCAATTTTTATCTATCACAGATGGAAAAACAAAAAAGTTAAAGACTATATGCTTACCGAAGAAAACTTAAAGAAAATGAGGGATTATGAGGCAAATAGGGAAAATAGTAACTGATAAATTTTTAAAATATTCATACTTTGATAACAATTCATAAAAAATTTAAAACTACCTTTATTATTCAAATACTTATTATCTTATTACAATGGAAGGAACAGTAAAATTTTTTAATGAATCAAAAGGTTACGGATTTATTACAAACGACGAAACAGGAAAAGACATTTTTGTTCATGCTTCAGGAATTGATGGCGAGGCATTAAATGAAGGTGACAAAGTGGAGTATAATGAAGAGGAAGGAAGAAAAGGACTTACTGCAGCTAATGTGCGTATAATTCACGGATAGAGCGCATACTCCAAAGTTTCAAAAGCACTACCGATCGTAGTGTTTTTTTATTTTTAATTAACGCTTGACACAAAAAATTGATCTTCAGTTAAGGTTTCGTTTTTCAATAAAAAATCTGGTAAGTAGTGCTCCACATTCTTCTTCCAAAACACCACCTATAATTTCAGTTTTTGGGTGAAGTTTTGTTCCCATTGCAGCACATCCCCTTCGTTCATCAACCGCGCCGAATACTATTTTTTTGATCTGACTCCAATATAACGCTCCGGCACACATCTGACAGGGCTCAAGGGTTACATATAATGTGCATTCTTTAAGGTATTTTCCTCCCAAAAAATTTGCTGCCGCCGTTATTGCCTGCATTTCAGCATGAGCTGTAACGTCAGTTAGTAATTCTGTAAGGTTATGAGCTCTGGCTATAATTCGATCTTCAACTACTATAACCGCTCCTATCGGAACTTCATTTTTTTCATACGCCAATTCTGCTTCCTGAAGCGCTTTCTTCATATAGTAAGAATCATCCAATGGGTCTAACATATACTATTAAATTTTAGGTAAAGCTAAATAAAAATATTTGCATTCTGAATGAAATAAAAAGTATATAAAGAACCATTACAAAATAGTACTTTTGTGCTATGCAACAATCATTTCTATCCAATATCAAATATCCATCTGATCTAAGAAAGTTATCTACTGATCAGTTACCCAAACTAGCCAGAGAACTTCGGGATTTTGTGATCAATATTGTTGCTGCTAAAGAAGGTCATCTCGGAGCAAGTTTAGGAGTGATAGAACTTACTATTGCTCTACATTATATTTTTGACACCCCCAATGATCTTCTTGTTTGGGATGTGGGCCATCAGGCTTATCCTCATAAAATCCTTACCGGAAGAAAAGATATCTTTCATACAAATAGACAATTGGATGGTATAAGTGGGTTTCCTAAGCGTACTGAAAGTGATTATGATACTTTTGGAGTTGGGCACTCTTCTACTTCTATTTCGGCTGTATTAGGTATGGCAATTGCATCTAAATTAAAAGGAGATATCACAAAACAGCATGTCGCAATAATTGGTGATGCTTCTATTGCTAGTGGAATGGCTTTCGAAGGACTTAATCATGCCGGAGTAACCGACACCAATATGCTGGTTATCCTTAATGATAATGCTATCGGTATCGACCCTAGTGTAGGTGCTCTCAAAGAATACCTTACTAAAGCTAAGATCGGAGTTAGACCTAGAAAAAATAATATTATAGAGGCATTAAATTTTAATTATTTTGGTCCTATTGACGGGCATGACTTACCTATGCTTCTCAAAACTTTAGAAAAACTAAAAACTACAAAAGGCCCAAAACTTTTACATATTATTACCACCAAAGGAAAAGGTTTAAAACAAGCTGAAGAGGACCAGGTAAAATACCATGCTCCGGGTAAATTTGATGCTTCGACTGGGGATCTAATTTCAAAAGATAATACAGGATTACCACCTAAGTTTCAGGATGTTTTTGGGTTTACTATTCTTGAACTTGCAAGAAAAAACAAAAAGATTATAGGTATTACACCTGCAATGCCCACTGGGAGTTCTCTAAAATACATGATGGAAGAAATGCCTGATCGGGCTTTTGATGTTGGCATTGCTGAGCAACATGCGGTCACCCTTGCTGCCGGAATGGCAACACAAGGATTAATCCCATTTTGCACAATCTATTCTACTTTTTTACAACGTGCCTATGATCAGGTAATCCACGATGTAGCTTTACAAAATTTGCCTGTTATTTTTTGTGTTGATCGTGCTGGTATTGTTGGTGCAGATGGCGCAACACACCACGGTGTTTATGATATTGCCTATCTTTCATGCGTCCCTAATATGATTGTTGCAGCACCAGCCAATGAAATTGAGCTAAGGCATTTACTTTATACTGCTTCTTTGGGGCTAGATCACCCTATAGCGATACGATACCCCAGAGGCAGAGGGCATATTATCGATTGGGAAGTTCCTATGCAAAAACTAGAAATTGGTAAAGCAACCAGCCTAAAAAAAGGTTCTAAAATCGCTTTAGTTTCTACAGGTACTATTGCACATAATGTAACCAAGGCCATAGAAGCTATAGAAAAAACAATTAGCCACTATCATTTTTGTTTTATAAAACCTTTAGATATTGATCTACTGAAACAAATAGTGCAGAACTATGACACCATTATTACTGTTGAAGATGGCGTTATCAAAGGTGGTTTTGGGAGTTCAATACTCGATTTTGCCAATCAGAATAATTTTAAAAACAATATTGTCGCTTTAGGTATTCCTGATCAATTTATTCATCATGGCACAGTAGATCAACTACATAACATTTGCGGGATTTCTCCTGAAAAAATTCTTAATACAATCAACACATACCTCTAAGCATTTTTTATATCTGCAATCCTTTAATCTTCTGAAATTTCAACAGCGCATTACCATCAGTTAAACTCGCCACATAGTTACTTATTCCAATAAGACGGGTATAGAGATCTGCATTTGTATAGTCAAAATTAATGCCTTCGGCTCTCAAAATTAGCTTGTCATAGTTAGAACTCTCTTCCTTATTAAAGTTATCTGTAGCCACGCAATAGCGATCTAAAAGAGTAGCAAGAATCTCATATCCTGCAATTTCTTTTTCGGTTACTTCCTGACTTTGATAAATCTTAGCAACGCTAATTTTAATGATATCATCGATTTGAGCTTCGTATTTACTTTTGTCTATTAATGCCATATCAAAGGTTCCTGATAATATGGCTTCTTCATGCTCGATAAAAATACTTGCTGCTTCTCCTATTAAGGTATTAATAGCTAGTGCTCTAAGATAACTTAATCGATCTGCTGTAGTAATAAGCTTATTATATTTTGAAGTATTGATGGTATCTTTTACCAATTTGATCAAGTATTCTAAAGCATATTCTTCTTCTATCAATCCCAGATTAATACCATCTTCAAAATCGATAATAGTATAACAAATATCATCTGCTGCCTCTACCAAAAAAGTTAATGGATGGCGGCTATAAGTAACCTCATCACCTATCTTATATTGCAATAACCCCACTTCTTCTGCTACCTCTCTAAAAAAAGAGGTATCGTTCTGAAAGTATCCAAATTTTTTATGAGCAATATGTGTCGTTGGTTTTTTAGGTAATGATTCTTTAGGGTATTTCATAAACGCTCCTAATGTCGCATAGGATAATCTAAGGCCTCCTTCTATCCCTTCGCGGGATTCTGTAAGAATTTTAAACCCATTGGCATTCCCCTCAAAATCAATCAAATCCTGATACTGCTTAGGAGTGAGTTTATCTTTATATCGGTTACCGCTTCCTGTTTTGAAGTATTCTCCTATAGCCTTCTCCCCAGAATGCCCAAAGGGTGGGTTACCAATATCATGCGCTAATGCTGCAGCTGCAACGATAGCACCAAAATCATTAAACTGATATCCATGAACAGCAGCAAGATGTGGATGTTTTTCTAAGATTTTCTTACCTACTACTCTACCTAAAGAACGTCCCACTACAGATACTTCGAGGCTATGTGTTAATCGTGTATGCACAAAGCTGGTTTTGGATAACGGAATAACTTGTGTTTTATCCTGTAAACTTCTAAAGGCCGAAGAGAAGATAATGCGATCATAATCGACTTCAAAACCTAACCGGGTTTCGTCTTGCTCTTTACGTAATCTTTTATTTCTATCTCCTTGTCGTTTTAAGGACAAGAGTTGTTCCCAATTCATCATAAAAGTTAAAATTCTAACAATGTGGTATAATAATAATAGTCCAAAGATAATACTATCAGGTTATGTATGAAATGAATTATCATTCCTAACCATAATGTTTTATATCTATATCTTAAATACCCTAATAACAGTCCGAAAGGAAATATCCATAATAATGATAATACAGAAAGGTGAATTAGAGCAAAAATAAATGCCGTAAGTATAATTGTGGCTTTTGCACTTGTTATTTTATTCAATTGATTAAACAAAAATCCTCTGAAAGCTAATTCTTCAAAAATTGGCGGAAGAACGGCTACAAATAAAATTGCCCAGAATAAGGCATTTGGATAGCCAACATATTCTAGATAATAATTCTGAGATTCATCGAACAATAATACATTAACGATTTCTATTCCGTAGTAAACTAAAAAAGCAGTTATAAAAGGAGCCAAAATGATTCCTAAAAAAAGTAATACGTTGATTTTAGGAAACCTATATAATTCTATAATGTTTTTAAAATCGTAAAAGGTAAACCCCACAATAATCAAGGCAAAAATACTTTCAACAACAATCTCTTCAACTAATGTACCATCCCGATATATAAAAACAGTAACAATTAGAAATGCAAGCATTACAACGTAAAATGCTATAACCAAATTAAGGTGTTCGCTTTTTTTTACTATTTCGGCTTTTACTGTAGCTATACCACAATTTGGACAAAAATTTACTTCATTTTCTAAAATTGTATTACAAGCTTTACAAATCATACTATACTTAGTCTTTATCGTTTTGTGAAGCTGAATATACTCCTTTAATCAAAAAACTTAGTATAATTACTTTTACAAGAATCCCTTTAAAAATGGTCATAGGTTCTACAATTGCATTTAAAGCAATCACCATTATATACAACAACAACGCAGATAATAATGCAGCAAATGGCTTATGCTGTGACCAATATGCTAAAACCAAAAATATAGCAGCTAAAATGGCACTGAAAATCAAAGTAGGTATATCTTTCAAAACGAAAAATAAAAATAATCCAGAAACAAAAAAGATTCCTGCTATCCAATACAATGTCTTTCTTGCTGATTTAATCTTCTTTTGGTCATCCTTTGTCTGACTCTTTTTCATCACTTTATTAGCATGAAAATGTGCCTTTTCCTTTTCGTCTCCATTTTCAGGATAACCACAATTGGTACAGAATTTAGTTTCAGAATTAATTTCGGTTTCACATTGCGAACACAATATCCGAGGAATAGTAATGTTTTCCATATAAAAAAGTATAGTAAGGTTAGTTGGGTAGGAGCCTAAAAGTAACAAAAAATCCTGATTTTAAGAAAACGAATAATATTCTCAATAACAAAAAAGGGAAGTATCCTAAGAAAACTTCCCTTTTGCCCTATATAAATCTAGGTCTAAGACCCACACATTAAACAATCGTCTCCTTCACCTTCTTTAGATTGTGCAATGATTGCACGAAGTTCTTCTGGAGTAAGAGCTGTTCCTTCTGGTGCAACAGCTTCTTGTTTTGGTTCTTCTTTGGTTGCTTGCGCTTCCATTACTTGTGCAGCAGCTACGGCTACTTGCTCTGGTTTAGGCTCTTCTTTAGTTTCCTTTTTAAGCGTAAACTTAATTGCATCTACCGCAGATTTCGTTCTCAGGTAATACATACCCGTTTTTAATCCACTCTTCCATGCATAAAAATGCATTGAAGTTAATTTGGCCATAGTAGCACCTTCTAAGAACAAGTTTAAAGATTGAGACTGATCGATAAAATATCCTCTATGACGAGACATATCGATAATATCTTTCATACTCATTTCCCAAACAGTTTTGTACAGTTCTTTTAGATCTTGCGGAATGATATCTATATTTTGTACTGAACCATTTGCACGCATAATAGCATCCTTAAGATTATCATTCCATAATCCTAATTTCACTAAATCTTCTAATAAGTGTTTATTTACGACAATAAATTCTCCAGATAATACACGTCTGGTATAGATATTACTTGTGTACGGTTCGAATGCTTCATTGTTTCCTAAAATCTGAGAAGTAGATGCTGTAGGCATTGGTGCAACTAATAATGAGTTACGAACTCCGTTTTTAAGCACTTGCTTACGAAGTTTTGCCCAGTCCCAACGACCACTTAATTCTTCATCTTTTATTCCCCATAGGTTGTATTGAAAATCTCCTTTAGATATTGGAGAACCTTCATAAGTTTGATATGGTCCATCAGCTTTTGCTTCTTCCATAGATGCTGTTACTGCAGCAAAATATAAAGTTTCAAAAATCTCTTGGTTTAATTTCTTAGCCTCATCACTGGTAAATGGCAAACGCAATTGGATAAATGCATCAGCCAATCCTTGCACCCCTAATCCAATTGGACGATGACGCATATTAGAATTTTCTGCTTCTTTTACCGGATAGTAATTACGATCAATTACTCTGTTCAGATTCTTAGTTACTCGTTTTGTAATCCTAAAGAGTTCTTTATGATCAAACTCTCCGTTTTTCACAAACATTGGCAATGCAATAGATGCCAGGTTACATACGGCTACTTCATCTGGGCTAGTATATTCTAATATCTCTGTACATAAATTAGATGATCGTATAGTTCCCAGATTTTGTTGATTAGATTTGCGATTTGCAGCATCTTTATACAACATATAAGGTGTACCAGTTTCGATTTGAGATTCTAAGATTTTTTCCCAAAGCTCACGTGCTTTGATTGTTCTTCGTCCTTTTCCTTCTGATTCAAAACGAAGGTAAGCTTCTTCAAACTCATCACTATGTATATCAAACAAACCAGGACACTCATTAGGACACATTAAGGTCCATTCTGCATCTTCTTGTACACGTTTCATAAATAAATCCGGTACCCACATTGCATAGAATAAATCACGTGCACGCATCTCTTCTTTACCATGATTCTTTTTCAGATCCAGAAAATCAAAAATATCAGCATGCCATGGTTCTACATATATTGCAAACGATCCTTTACGCTTTCCTCCACCCTGATCTACATAACGAGCTGTATCATTATATACTTGTAGCATGGGCACAATACCGTTGGATGTTCCATTAGTACCGGCAATATAAGAACCTGTAGCACGTACATTATGTATAGATAATCCTATTCCTCCAGCAGACTGAGAAATTTTTGCTGTTTGTTTAAGCGTATCATAAATACCATCAATACTATCATCTTTCATCGCCAGAAGGAAACAAGATGACATTTGCGGTTTTGGTGTTCCCGAATTAAATAATGTTGGTGTAGCGTGTGTAAAGTATTTTTTAGACATCAATTCATAAGTCTCTATAGCAGCATCAAGATCATTAAGATGGATACCGATAGAAACTCTCATAAGCATATGTTGCGGACGTTCAGCAATTGTGCCATTGATTTTTAATAGATAAGAACGTTCTAATGTTTTAAAACCAAAATAATCATAGCCAAAATCTCTATTGTATATAATAGTAGAATCCAGCTTTTCCTTATTAGCCATAATTACCTCATATACATCATCGGCTATCAATGGTCCTTTTTTACCGTTTCTTGGGTTTACATACTCATATAAGTCTGTAATGACTTCAGAAAAAGTTTTCTTTGTATTTTTATGTAGATTAGAAACAGAGATACGAGCTGCAAGCTTCGCATAATCAGGGTGTGTTATAGTCATTGTTGCTGCTATTTCTGCAGCCAAATTATCCAACTCACTAGTCGTTACTCCATCATACAACCCTTCTATCACTCTCATTGCTACCTTTACAGGATCAACTAGTGGATTAAGTCCATAACATAATTTTCTTACCCTTGCGGTAATCTTGTCGAACATAATTGGTTCTTTACGCCCATCTCTTTTTACTACATACATACTTTTTTTTGGTTTTTAAATTTTCTTCTTAATGAAGAAGTTGATGATAATTCGTGTTACTAATTTTATAATTTGAAGGTCAAAAACTATATTTCATCTCCTTGAAATTGGATACTAAAAAGAAATCTCTACATCCAAAAATCAGAGTAATTCTATAGATAAAAAATAATAATATGACTTTCGTCCCTTTTTGTTTTTTGTGTAGCTTCTTATAAAGCTTTATCAAACTGAGCTAATCTGAATTAAACAGAAGAAATGTTTTTGATTAGCTCAGAATGAATATATCTTTATTTTAAAGTGTTTTGGATCCAACTTTCGTTGGAATGATAATCATAAGAAATCAACGTTACACTATTAATTTTCTTTTCGATTAAAAATCTGCATCAAAACTTATCTTATTGTCTTCCGTGTCTTTATTAAGCACCCCTGCTTTTTGATATTCTGAAACCCTTTTCTCAAAGAAATTGGTTTTACCTTGCAAAGAGATCATGTCCATAAAATCAAATGGATTTGATGTTTCATATTCTTTTTCACATCCTAATTCTACCAATAATCTATCGGTAACAAATTCTAAATATTGAGTCATTAATTTAGAGTTCATACCTATCAAACTTACCGGAAGAGATTCTGTTATAAATTCTCTCTCTATATCTAATGCGTCTATCAGGATTTTTCTAATTCTATCTTTTGGTACTTTATTTATCAAATGTTTGTTATGAAGATGAACTGCAAAATCGCAATGTACTCCTTCATCTCTTGAAATTAGTTCATTAGAAAATGTAAGCCCTGGCATTAATCCACGTTTTTTCAACCAGAATATAGAGCAGAACGCTCCTGAAAAGAAGATCCCTTCTACCGCTGCAAAGGCAATTAAACGTTCTGCAAAAGAATCAGATTCTATCCATTGTAATGCCCAGTCTGCTTTTTTCTTAATTGCAGGAAAATTCTCTAATGCATTAAATAGTACATCCTTTTCTTTCTCATCCTTTACATAAGTATCGATCAATAAAGAGTATGTTTCTGAATGAATGTTTTCCATCATGATCTGGAAACCATAGAAAAATTTTGCCTCACTATACTGTACTTCGTTTATAAAATTTTCTGCAAGATTTTCATTAACAATACCATCAGATGCAGCAAAAAATGCTAAAATATGTTTGATAAAATATTGTTCGTCCTCAGTAAGTTTGGTTGCCCAATCCGTAATATCCTGATGCAAATCGATCTCTTCTGCTGTCCAAAAACTAGCCTCGGATTTCTTATACCATTCCCAAATATCGTGGTGTTGGATAGGAAAAATTACGAATCGATCTTTGTTTTCTTGCAAAATAGGTTCTACGGCGCTCATTCTTTTTTTTTTAGCTGTTTTTTTAGAGAATTTCTTATTTCCTAAGGGTATTACAAAGATCAAAAAATAGGTTAAAAGTTCTACGGAAAGTTAACAAACGTTTTCAACAAAGTTTTCAACACGAAGTGAATTTGCAACAAAAATGATCTTTCACAAAAACACACATAACACTTTGTTAATCAAAATATTAAGTGTTTTTTATAAAATACAGATAATGTGAACATCATCTTCAAAAATCTCTTATTTTTCACTTGCTAACCGAGGTTTTTCAACAGAAAAACAAAGAAGGGAAAATGTACCTGTTTACGGTAAACCCGTAAGCTGAAAAAACTCTTTTTTTAACAAAAAAAAGAACAAAAAAAGAGAGTTATTTATATCTAAAAATATAAAGAAGGGGTTTATTTTTTCAATTTTGCTGCCACGTTTTCAAGTTCTATATACCAGTCTTCTCCAAATTTTCGGATTAAAGCTTCTTTAACAAACTTATAGATTGGTACTTGAAATTCTTTACCCAATGTACAGGCATCATCACAGATTTCCCATTTGTGATAATTTACGGCAGAAAACTCGGTGTACTCTTGTACTCTAACTGGGTACAAATGACAAGATACTGGTTTTTTCCAATCAACTTCACCTTGGTTATAGGCTTCTTCGATAGCACACATAGCTGTTCCTTTTTGATCAAAAATCACATATGCACAATCTGCTCCATCAATTAGAGGTGTTTCTAATTCTCCATTAGCAGTTTTAACATGGGTTCCGTAATGTTCGATAGCCTCGACACCCTCCTTTCTCAAATAAGATTTGACGATAGGATATATCTCTTTAAGCTTAAGAGTCTCTGACTCTTCTAAGGGTGCTCCCGCCTCACCATCAATACAGCAGGCTCCTTTGCATGCAGAAAGATTACATACAAAGTCTTTCTCTATTATATCCTCAGAAACTATGGTTTTTCCTAATTGAAACATGCCGCTAAGATAATTCTTATACAAGAGATTTTTTACAATTTATTCACCTTTTTATAATACCTTTATTTAATAAAGTCTATTTATATTTGCTCAAATTTTTGAAACCATTTTACTATGAACTTTGATCTTAAAGAAATATTTACTGCAAGTATGATTTTATTCGCGGTAATAGATATCATAGGAAGTATCCCTATTATTATTGATTTACGTAAAAAAGTAGGACATATCCAAAGTGAAAAAGCTTCGATTGTTGCTGCTATATTAATGGTTGTTTTTCTTTTTGTAGGGAAAGAAATTCTAAACCTTATCGGGATCGACGTTAATTCTTTTGCTGTAGCTGGTGCTTTTATTATTTTCTTTCTAGCCTTAGAAATGATATTAGGTATCCAATTATACAAAGACGATGAGCCAGAAACTGCTGCAGTAGTTCCTTTAGCCTTTCCTTTGATTGCCGGAGCTGGTACAATGACCTCTATCCTTTCTTTACGGGCAGAGTACCACCCGATTAACATAGTAATTGCTATACTAATCAATATTATTTTTGTGTATATTGTTTTAAAATCATCAAAAAAGATAGAAAAAATAATAGGTAAGCAAGGAATTAATGTGATTCGAAAGATTTTTGGGGTAATTCTACTTGCTATTGCAGTTAAATTATTTGCTACAAATATTAAAGGTCTTTTTTAAAGAGAATTAAACACATGAAATATTTTATATACTTACTAATTGCTATTGCAACAGGTTTAATCATTTACAATATAACT
The DNA here is from genome assembly GCF_900299525.1 of Aquimarina sp. Aq78. Taxonomy (GTDB): domain Bacteria; phylum Bacteroidota; class Bacteroidia; order Flavobacteriales; family Flavobacteriaceae; genus Aquimarina. Next base: position 20,128 of record NZ_OMKA01000017.1, read on the forward strand.
TATCTAGATTTTGATGATTTATTTACTGGCGATAGTAAAACGGCTCTTATTGGCATTTTTTCTTCTGCTTGCGTAGTTCTGTTAATGTCAATCTTGTTGGTTTCTAAAAATATCCAAAAGAAGAAAAGAGGTAATTAATTCCTGAATCTTTATCAGCTTTAGTTTAACAGTAAAACACTACTTAAAACACAAAGAAGCAAGCGATAATCACAGGTGGAATCGAAATTACCATTAGGATCATAAAAAAGTTATGCAGCTTTCTAAATAATAATGCTCGCATTAAGGATTTTTTAAGCTTTATATCTTCAGAACTATGGATGTGTTCTCTTATTATATCACCAGAAACATAAGAGGTATCAACTAATATATCATGCTTTAAAAAAATAGAAGCACTATTATCCAACAACCTAAAAGCAACTGCTATAATAAAGAAAAAAAGCGGAGAGCATATTGCAATAGCTACTAGATATTCTTCAAATTCTGACATATATATCGGATATAAGTTATTCTTCTTTAGAAAGTGATAATACTTTATTAATCATTGCATCATCGTTATTTATAATTCTTTCGAAGGCTCCAGTTCCAAATAATTGTTGCGCCATTGTCGCTTTCAAATATTTTTTTAATTGATCTTCATAATTTTTCAACTCAATTTCTATTCCTCTTTGTCTTGAATATTTTAAAAAATCTTCAGCAAAAACGTCATCTATGTTGATTTTTTCATTAAACTCCTTTTCAGATAAATCATTATAATACGACCTGTTTTTATCTAGTTCTTCGAATACATACCCTCCCATACGACCAGAACGTAACATATAATCTAATGTTTCACCAACACGTGTAGTATCTTTACTAACAAATATATCTGGTATAATACCCCCACCTCCATAAACAATTTTACCTCCTGGAGTTTTAAATTTTAGAGAGTCTGCCACATGAATACTATCTGCACTCTGCAATTCTCCATTCTTATATCGCTCCATATACTCATTAAAATACTCTTTATTTCCATTAGCATATGGCTTTTGTATTGACCTCCCAGTTGGTGTATAGTATCTTGAAATTGTTAATCGTATTGCACTACCGTCACCCAATGCCATTTCTCTTTGTACAAGACCTTTTCCGTAAGAACGTCTGCCAACGATAGCACCTCTATCATTATCTTGAATTGCTCCTGCAAAAATTTCACTGGCAGAGGCAGAGTTTTCATTGATTAGTACATAGACTTTTCCTTGTTCAAAACTCCCTTTATTGGTAGCAAAATTATTTTCGATGGCTCCTTTTTTATTTTTGGTAAACATAATCAGCACATCATCTTTCAAAAATTCGTCTGCCATTTTTAGAGCCGGAGCAATAAACCCTCCTCCATTATCACGAAGATCAATCACTACATTTTCAGCACCTTCTTCAATTAGCTCATCCATTGCCGTTTTAAATTCTTTATAGGTTGTCTCTGCAAAACGGTTTACTTTTACGTACCCTAATTTATCATCTAACATATAAGATGCATCTACACTTTGTATAGGTACGCGTCCTCTTTTTACTACAACATCAAATGTGCCTTTACCTTTTCTATATACTCTAAGTTGCACCTGGCTGTTTAGCTCTCCTTTTAACCTATTTGCTAACCCATCTCTTATAAGTCGTTCTCCAAATAAGGTATCGCTATCTGCCATTAATATCCTATCTCCTGCCTTAATTCCAGATTTTTCACTCGGCCCTCCTTTTATGGTATTAATTACAGATATTGTATCTCTATAGGGGTAATAACTTACTCCAATACCAATAAAATCTCCTTGCATGTTCTCTGTAATCCCTTCAAGTTCTTCTGAGGGTATATATATCGAATGAGGGTCCAGGTTTTCTAATATTCTGTTTACCGTAACCTCGACGATACTATCGGTATTGATTTCATCTACATACTCATAGTCTATATAATCAATAAGCCTATTTAGTTTCTCTTTTTTGGGGTTATATGAAAATAGCTTTGCCGAAGGGTTGCTAAAATCAAGTTTACTACCCAAAAATACTCCGGCTCCTACAGCCAAACCTAAAAACAAAGGCAAGTATTTTTTTGAATATCCCATTATTCTTCTAAATCCGTAATCTGTTCTATTTCTACTCCAGCCTTAGCAAGAAATTGCAAACCAGAGTCATCTTTATAACCAATTTGATACACTATGCGTTTTATACCCGCCTGGTGAATCAATTTACTACACTCTTTACATGGTGATAATGTAATATATAATGTTGCTCCTCTACATGACTGAGTAGATGAAGCTACTTTAGAAATCGCATTTGCTTCTGCATGCAATACATACCACTTTGTATATCCTTCTTCGTTTTCACATGGATTCTCAAAACCTGTTGGAGTCCCATTAAATCCATCTGAAATAATCATTCTATCCTTTACAATAACCGCACCAACTTTTTTTCTTTCACAATGAGATAATTTCCCCCATTCTCTTGCAATCCTTAGATAGGCTTTATCGTACTTCAGTTGTTTTTTTTTTGACATAAAATAGAATGACTAGTGTATTGATAACAATCAAAGTACGAATATATTATTACGATGTGGCAAATACAACCCTAATCACACTTATTCACCAAATTTTATTTGCGATAAGCATGGGGATTACCATTCCTATTACAATAGAAGAAACAACAAGTATCCAATCTCGTTTTGAAAATCGAAAAAAAGTTTGAAATATAAAGCTAACTATAAGAACAATTAAAACAATAATAATCTGTGCAGCCTCAACACCTAATCCAAATTCAATTAAGGGCAAAATTTTAGAGTTCACATTACTGCTAATTGCTCTAAAATAACTAGAAAATCCCAATCCATGAATTAGTCCAAAAAAAATAGTTACTCCATATAAGATTCCTATTTTACTGTTTTTTGAAGTATTCTTTACAGTAAATACATTAAACAAACCTGCAATCAATATGGTCAAAGGAATCAAGAATTCTACCAATCTCGAATTTACTGATACTACATCATATGCTGCGAGAAATAAAGACAATGTATGCCCTATTGTAAATACGGTAACTAGTAATAAAATACGTTTCCAATTATCAAAAGTATACCCTACTGTTAGCGCAACTAAAAATAAAATATGGTCATAAGCATGCCAATCTAGCACGTGACCAAAACCCAGCTTTATATAAAGCCAAAACTCTGACATAATTTTAGGTTTTGAGGTGTGGGACTAATGTACAACTAAATACAAGAACGAAGAAATACATAAAAAATTCTTATCAAAAATTTAAGAAATTCTGAAACACAACAAACTACCAGAATCAAAAAAACCCAAGAACATACTCCTGGGTTTTTCTTTTATTTATCAAAATTTTTCTTCTGAAAAATACTCTCTTTAAAATAGCGAATAACCTAAAATCACAGAGAAAGAATTATAATCAAATATGCCACCTATTTCGCGGCTTGTTGCATAACGTGCTTCAATACTATATCGATCATTATATTTATATCCAAAACCTACTGCTATATTCGTTTTGCTTTTTAACTTATTAACGATTGGGGTAGAACTATTATTCTTTAATACAAGTGTTGAATCAAACTCGAAGTCTAATACATAAGCAGCATTAACAAACAATTTTGACTTATCACTTAGAAACATATAATGTCTTAAACCTATAGGTAATTCTATAGATTTATAGTCAACAGTATAAGTTCTGGTATTTGTACCAAGAAAATTTATGTATTCTATTACTAATTCTGATTTATAAGACTGATAAGTGGGCTCTATAAATATCCCCCATTTGTTTTTATTAAAGGGTAAAATAAACTCTGCTTCAATCCCAAACCTAAGACCTGATTGATCTTCAAAATTACTAATATCTCTACTACTATTATCTATAACAAAATTAGATAGGTCTATATTGGGTTTAAGAGAAGAAAAATTAACCCCTGGTCTAATAGTAAGGTTAAACAAATCTCTACCTTCTCGTTTACGAGTGTTTACAAAGTTTGGATCTTTACATGTATTATATTTTATAAAATACTTTACTAAACTATTTTTCTTATAGTTAGTTTTTGCAGCATCGCTTTCTTTGATGTTATCGCATTTAACATCTGTCCAAAGCTGCTGTTTGTATCGATTATTTTTATCAATCTTATTCGTTCTTTCTCTTGCTACTCCGTTTACTATTTCTTGTGTAACTCTATACGTTTTATAGATTAACTGCTCTATATCCTTATCACCTACCTGGTAAAAATATCTAATTAAGTTCCCCTCCTCATATTGATATAGGTTTGCTTCGCCTTGTATTATATGTTTCAGAAATAAAGTTACTTCTTTGAACTCAGGATTCTTGTTCGCACTTAAATGATTCAATTCTTCGCTAGACATATCAATATTTACAGTTTCTCTTATATATTTTAGATCAGAAACCCCAAATTCTTTAATATTTTTTATATCGCCCATCTTAGCCTTAGTATCTTCATTCATTTTATATTCAATCCGGCTGGGATTATCATGCCAGTCCACATTTTTAATAAGGCATTCTGTTTTTATTCCATTATTATCAATAAAATATCCCTGCTCAAATTTGATTTGGGCATAACCGGTAATACTTAAGATCATTAACAGAAGTAAAAGTGATTGTTTTTTCATTTCAATGTTTAGTTTATGTGTATTTATATAGTTTCTACATTCAATTTTTACATTGCAATAATAATAGGTCTCAGTTTCATTTTTCGGAACTGACATAATTTTTTTTTGTAAAAATTATTAGGTAAAACTAAATGATCTAAAAATGAACAGCTGTAGTATACTTGCAAAATATTTTTACTCTTTTGAGGTTATATTTTGATTGACCTTAAATTAGCAATAAAAAGAAAACTAATACCAATTAAGACCACAACACTGGCTATTGAAAGTGTAATGAAATAGTGTTCGAAAAAAATAAAATCAAGCCAAATGACAGCTCCTTTATAAAAAATCAATACTTCAGTGAGAACAAATCCTAAAAGATAGATGTAATATCCTTTTTCAGGAATTTTAATAAGTTTAAAATATGCTAAGAATAAAAATAAACTAATGCTTACTACCCCCAAAAAAGTCCAATGTAAATAACCAATAGTAAAATCAATAATAGTAGTGGCCAGGTTTGCAAAATATGGAAAAGCCGAGATCAGTTGTAGTAAAAATTTAATTAGTATAAGAATACCGATTGTTTTTAATAGTTTTTTTTGAAAACCCGAGAATATGTTGTTTAATAACGTTTTTGATTTTATTAATAGTCTAATAAATATCAAAAATGCTATACATTGAAGTAAGCCACCTACTCCTCCCAAAATATAATAAATATCTGCCGGTCTAGTCCATAATACCGAAAGAAAAAAGCTTAAAATAATCCCGAGGTTAATTGTCCAAGAAAAGCTACTAAAGTCTCTATTAGAGACACATACTTCTTGATGCTCAAGAATAAAAATCAACAATCCAAATAAAGCTAGTATCATCCATCCGTTATACTGAAAATGCAAATAAAAATAAATAGCCAGTCTATACCAAATAGAATTTGTTCCTAGCGTACTCATTATTGCTCCTAATGCCCAAGGACCAATACTAGAAATAACCATATACCACAAAGCAATCTTTATACATTTGTAAGATTTTGCATCCTTAAACTTCTCTGGTATATTTTTAATAAAAAACCCAGTAAACCAATACGAAGCAAAAAGGAATAGTGTAGAAAAAGTTATCGAGAATAATGCATATCCCTGAAAAGGGAAACTAAACAACATTCCTAATAAGGTAAATTGGGTAAACCAGAAAATGATTCTATATCGTTTATCAACATTACACTTACCTAAATATAATTTGTAAAGTAAGGTTGTTAAACCAATATATACCCATCCTAGTAATGCTATATGAGAGTGTGTATGTACAATATATCTATAATCTACAGATATATCAAAAACGTATAAAAATCTTAAAAAAACACCAAGTGCCGCTGCCAATAAAAAAAAGGCAAGTGATATCAGGGCATTTCGTTTTGATTTTATCATGCAACAGTTTCTTCAATACAACAAATATAGCTTTAGAAGTCCTTTTTCTTAGATTTTCTATAGATGTTGAATGTAGGTAAAAATACCCAAATAGAAAGTGCGATACAAGATAAAATTACTCCTAAATTAGTGCCAAAAAATTTCTGAAAAACTGCACCGGTATATCCCAATAAAGCAGAAATATCAAGTTTTAATAATATCAAAATTCTGGATAAATCAATAGGGTTAAATAAAGTTACTCCTATTGAAAATTTATCTAATGGGTAGGATTCAAACATGATTAATGACATTAAAAAAAGACCATCGTAAATTACCGCCATAAATAACCAGAGCAAAATAGCATAGCTAAACCCTTTTATTTTGTTTTCATTATACAGAGCAATATTAAATGCTAACGCCGTAAAAATTAGTGTCAAAAATGTACCAGTAATTAGGAGTAAGGAAAATTCCCAAATCGCACTCGATTGAAAAAGGCCGTACATAGCAAACGGTAACCCCAACCCTATTACCAAACTCATAGATAATGAAAGTGCTACTCCTAAATATTGTCCAAGAAAAATAGACGATCTCTTAATGGGCTGCGCCAAAAGTAATTCGGTAAACTCCTTAGAATTGTAATAATACATAACTCCAAAAATAGTTCCGATAAGAGGGACAAGAATAATAATCACATTCATCAAAGTAATTACAGCTTTTGACAAATCATTATTGAGGAATAATAATACAAATCCTAATGCCAAATAAAAAAGCAGGTATACATAACTCCATCGGCTACGTATAAGGTCGTAAAAACTATATTTTAAAATCTTAAGCATTATTTTCTTTTAGCAGATTAGCAATCGCATGTTCAAAATCGTTTTCCTTCGTTTTTTCTTTTAAGGTGCTTATATTTCCCTTGAAATATACCTTACCCTCGAGAAGAAAAACGATTTCATCGGCTATCTCTTCAACAAAACTCATAATATGAGAAGTGATCAAAACGGTTTTTCCTTTTTCTTTTTCTATTTGTATTATTTTTTTAAGCTCTAACAAGGCAATAGGGTCAAGCCCTGTAGTAGGCTCATCTAGAATAATTAATGGACTATCAAACATTAATGTTAATACTAAATTTACTTTTTGTTTTGTTCCCCCGGATAGGTTACTTAGTTTTTTATCTAGAAAAGGGCTCAATTGAAAAGAGGATATCAGCGCAGTATCATCTCCAGGTTTATTTCGTAAATCTTTGATCATTCTAATCAATTCTTGCACTGTAAGATTTGCAGGGAAATTAGCTATTTGCGGTAAATAGTCTATTTGCTCACGATATTTCCAACTTTTCTTAATTGGAGTATCATCAATAAAAATATCTCCTTTATTTGGGATAACCATCCCAAGAATAGATTTGATCAATGTCGTTTTACCAGATCCATTTGGTCCAAGTATTGCAAATATCCCGCCTTCAGCAATACTTAAATCGACTCCTTTTAAAACCTGATTCTTTCCAAAATCCTTATGTAAATTATCAATTTTAATCATCCTTGTTTTTTCATTAACGGATACTTATCAAGTAAATCATCAGGGGTAAATACAGGTGAGACTTTTTCAGAAAAATCAATCATATCAATAAACAAGCTCCTCATTAAGATAATTGTTTCTGGGGTCCGGTTTACGATATACGAAAATAATTTTACAGGCCTGTAAGGTACATCTCCAACACCATTTTTATCTAAATCATATCCCGTATACCCACTCCAATAATTGTTGTCAAATTTGTTGTCATTAAGTTTACTGTTATAGGAGACATCAAATGAATTATACATAAAATTATTGTTGCTAAATATATTTGTATAACATGCACCACGTACTTTGATGGCCCAACCGTTTTTTACAAAACTGTTTTTAGTATACTTAATTCGATTAGAGCCTTCGATATTAATCCCTATTGTATTCTCTTTAAAAATATTTCCTATTATTTCTGCATCATTGATCTCTTTCAACAAAAGACCATAGGATGCTGCTCCCCAGTTTTCTTTAAACGTATTGTTCAACATTTTGATCTTCTTGGAGAACATAACAGCGACACCTGCTCCATTATTCTCAAACGTATTATTTTCATACAGGTCATTATTAGAAAACATAAAATGCAACCCATATCGTAAGTTATTAGAACTTATGTTATTTTTTATTCTACAATCATTGGCAAACTCAAGGTAGATACCGTCTCTTACATGTGTAATAATATTATTTTCTATATCTATATTTTGAGAATACCATAGTTGTATACCGTTACCCGAATTATATTCTTCTACCGCATCACCTATAATCTTATTATGAAAAACTCTGCCATCTCTTGATTTCTCTAGATATATCCCAAAGAATAACTTTTCTAACACTAAGTTTTGTATCAAAAAGTTTTTACTTTTCACCACCCGTACAGCCGCATAATCCTCTGTATAACTAGTACCTACATTAATAATGAATAATCCATCTACCGTAACATTATCAGAAATCACTTTTATAATCCCTCCTTTTAACTCCCCATCAATTATGGGATAATTTTCACCCAATAATGTCAAAGGTTTATCAATCACAATATTAAATTCGTTATACTTTCCTTTTTTTACAAGTACTGTATCAAGTGCTTTGGCTATAACTATACCACTTTTTATTGTTTTTATTTCACAGGAATTGCAGACCTTTATAGTCTTGCCGAGAAGTGACACTGGCAGAAGAAAGATTGCCAGAAATAGTATTTTCCTGATTTGAAACATTTATTTATTATTTGCTTTTTCTATAGGTTAGATCTGAATCAATATGGATCAACATAGAATTCGAATAGTTTCCAATTTTCATCGGGATAAGTATTTTCATCTATTAGTTACTGAATAGATATATTTCTATTTTAATGTTTTAGATGTTCTAAAAGTTCCTCCCAGGTAAATACATCCCCTCCTTTTTCAGATTTCACTTTTTCTGCACTCGCCTTACTTTCAAATGAGGTTAAAAATGCTCCCATGGGACTCGATATATTTTTACTTATCAAAAAAGTAGCTTGTGTTGCATCAATTAATTCTTCTGGAGAATCGTAATGATTAGAAAGGTAGATTGACACCTCTTCTTTATCTATCTCTGCAGCATAATTTATCATACATTCTACAGCATCAAACTTAAATACTTTACCTTTTTTTGTAACAATCTCTGCTCCATGAATTTTATCAACAATAGTCATGCTGCAATAATGACAATTATCTTCTCCGTAGTGTATTGTTTCTGGTTGAACATTGCACGAACCAAAAAGCATAATCACTAAAATAAAAAAGGCGATATTGTTAAAGCTATATTTTTTCATTTTTATTGACTTTTGAAGTTTTTTCACGTTTTCCCACAAAATAAGAAATAAAGGTCAGAGCCATTCCTATTGCTAAAAAATATGCCCCTAATTGAGGGTATGAGTGTGCTCTAAAATTTAAAATATCTTTGGTTCCAAATAAAGGGGGTTGAAACCCCATAACAGTTCCATCTGGATTGGTAAATTTCATTATTGCTTTTGGGTCCAAATCATGCCCATAGTCATGCTCCCACAGATAAAAATCATAGATTCCTGCCAAGGCTAAAATGGTCATTATTATAAACCATCCCAAAAACCATTTATAGTTTGCTTTAAAGGCTAATATAATTCCTAAAAAGGCCATTACTATAATCACAATAGGAAAAATCCTGAATTCTGGAATCGATTCGGGAATGTATTTCATTCCTACATAATGATTCATCAAATTGATATTCTTAATATCATGAGGATGCATGTCTGCGAAATCATTTATGTAGATATCCATTCCTAATGGAGTTGGATATTGAGGAGCTTCTAATGTAATATTCCAAAGAGGAAATACGAACAGAAATAAAGGTAACAGTACTCCTACAAGCATTAATATTCTTGATTTCTTCTTCATGACTACAATTTTTTTAAGTTGATTTAAAAGCGAGAGGGGATTTTGTCCTCTCGCTTTTTTGGAAATATAACTAATCTATCTCCTTCCTGGTAGAATCCGAAATCAATCTTCTCCTAAAGACCAGGAAAGTTCTATATTAGATGATGCAGGTGATACCCTTACATATCCTTGCATCTCTTGATGTAATGCCGAACAAAAATCGGTACAATAGAATGGCCAGACTCCTACTTGTTTAGGTTCCCAAACAAAAGTTTCTGTTTGCCCAGGCATTATTAACAGCTCAGAAGTATTGGCTCCGATTATACTCACTCCATGCGGTACATCATAATCTTGTTCTAAATTTGTGACATGAAAATAGACTTTATCTCCTACTTTAATCCCTTCTATATTATCGGGCGTAAAATGGCTTCTAATCATAGTCATATATACATGTACTTCTTTTCCTTCACGTTCTACTCTTATATTTTCATTATTTTTAACAGCATATTTATGTTCGTTTTCTTCTAACTTATATATCTTTTTAGAACGAGGTTTTATTAGATCTGCAGATATCCCAGCTGCATAATGTGGTTCTCCAATAGTTGGGAAATCTAATAGTAATTCCATTTTTTCACCTGTAATATCATACAACTGTGCAGATTGAGTAACTTCTGGTCCAGTTGGTAGATAACGATCTTTGGTTATCTTGTTCATCGCCAGTACATATTTACCAAATGGTTTTCTAGAGTTTCCTCCAGGAATCATCAAGTGGCCTACAGAATAATATGTAGGTTTTCTATCTATTACTTCCCAACTTTCTAGCTTCCATTTTACTACTTCAGAAGAAATAAAGAACGTGGTATATCCATTTCCTTTACCATCAAACTCGGTATGTAATGGCCCTAGTCCTGCTTGAGAAACAACACCTGCCAATGCATCTTCAAATTTGATAATCGGAATTCCATAAGCATCTCCATCAAACTGTTTATTTTCGATAGCCTTAATCATTTTACTGAACGAGTGTACTGTAAGATCGGCTGAAAGTTTACCGTTACCAACAATATATTCTCCCGATGGGTCTACATCACAACCATGTGGTGATTTAGGTGTTGGTAAAAAGTATACTAAACCTGGGCATTCTGCAGGATCTAATACTTTTACTTCTTTCTTCATTGTAGAAGTCGCCGTATGTGTTTTCTCATCATATACATTATGTGCATAATTAGCCGGCATTGTTTTAAACTTCCCTTGTTTGATATATTCTTCTGCTTTTTTCCAATTGATTGCAGCGATGAAGTCTTTATCATTTTGAGATGCATTTACTTCTAACAAAGAATTTGCTTCTTCTGTATTGTATGTAGTAAAAAAGAACCAACCATGTGAAGCTCCTCTACCCGGGTGAGCTAAATCATAATTAAAACCTGGTAGTAAAATCTGAAAAGCCATTTCCATATTTCCATGATCAGGATCTACACTTATAAAGGATACAGCGCCTTTAAATTTTCCTTTATATTCTTTGATAGCAATATCTTCTTGTGGTACAGGTACAGAAAAACGAGTTCCTGCTACTACATATTCTGTATTTTCTGTTACAAAAGATGAACTATGATTACCAGCACTATTAGGAACTTCGATTATTTCTGTGGTTTCAAAAGTACTTAGGTCAATTCTTGCGATTCTTGGGGTATTGTTTCCATTAATAAAAACCCAACGCCCATCAACTTCTCCATTGGTCTGCGATATATCTGGGTGGTGAGAGTCATCCCAAGGCACAAAACCATAAGAGGTATTAAGCATTGGTTTTGTTTCTTCATTATATCCCCATGCTTTTTCTGCATCTTGAGAAAAAACAGGGATTACTTTAAATAATCGTCCTGATGGAAGTCCATATACAGATAGTTGTCCACTAAATCCTCCCGAGACAAATGCATAAAATTCATCATGCTCCCCAGGAGCTACATAGACTTTTTCTGCAGCATTAGATCCTAGTGCTCCATCGGTCATTTTTTTATCTTTATTAATATCTGCACAGCTGGTTATTACCAAGCTAAGTACTGCTGTAATAAAGAGTATTTGAGATATACGTTTCATTGGTTTATCTTTTTATTAGTTTAATTAATTTGATGGTGGTAATAATACCTTATCAATAACATGTACAATCCCGTTACCGGCAGGAATACTTGCTACAATTTTGGCTTCACCAATAAAAACATCTTCGCCTTCTTTAGTTACTTTCACATTTACACCATTAGACTGACCCAATTTTTTAAATTTTTTCAAAAAATCTTTTGAGTAATTACCTGGTGTTACATGGTATTTTAGAATGTTTGCTAATGCGTTTTTATTTTCTGGTTTCAACAGATTTTCTACAGTTCCTTCGGGTAATGCATCAAACGCTTCATTAGTTGGAGCAAATACCATTAAAGGCCCTGCATTCACCAAGGCATTTTCTAAACCGGCAGCCTGAACAGCCGCCACCAATGTAGTATGATCTTTAGAACCAATTGCTATATTAAGCACATTAGGGGTCGCTTCATCATCTTGAATAAATGCTTGCCCTTGTTTTTCAGTGGTTTCGGTTACTGTTTTTTTTGGTGTTGAATTTGTTTCCTCTTTCTTCGTTTCTGTTTTACAACTTAGCAAGAAGGTAAAGCTCATTAGAATTAAAAAAAATGCTTTAGTTGTTTTCATAATATTTAGTTTAGTTTATTTTTTGTTGTGTCGATATTGATCTGCACAAAATCTATAAATCCTACAGCATCAAATACTCTGATTTTCGGGTGTTGTAGGGTTGTATCCAAAAACTTTATTTGGTAAAATGGTTCCATGAATATGTAATATGTATCCAATACAAGCAAAATGGTGGATTGCATGACTATGAGCTTGGTTTAACCCTCCTCCAAGGGTTGTTGGAATCTCAACCATCCCCATCCCAAGATCATCTTTTATAATAATAGCAATACTAGGATCTAAACCAGAAATACATTCAAGGTCAGAAATTATTTTTCTCAAATATCTCTGACCCTCAACTGGGTTTTGTTCTACAATAGTTCCCCTTTTTCTCTTGGTTAAGTCAATAATTCTCGAATCTATACCATTAACTATACATTTAAAAATATCAAGTATATGACGTAAATGCCCACCTATACTACTGTAATAAGGCGCTGCAGATGTACTGGAATAAATAGCAGGTGGTAATTCTGCAAATATTTCTTCTGCTTGTTTTAAATTTATTATGGTGGGTTGAACAATCTGCTTTAACATTCTTTATCCTTAGACAGGTTACAATATTTCCAATAAAAACCTTTTATACTATCCCTTTTTCAAAGTTCTGAAGTATTCTAAAATGGCTCTAGCTTCTTCTTCTTTTAAACTTTGATTTGCCATTGGAGATCCATTATGTTCTTTTAGTAATTCTTGAGCCAGTGGATCTTCTTTAATCATTTTTTCAGGATCCAAAATCATATTCATAATCCATTCTGGAGTTCGTCTTTCTAAGATCCCAACGGGAGCTGGTCCGATAAACTTCTTATGGGTTTTATGACAAGCAGTACATTTTGTCTTAAAGAGTTCGGCTCCCTGAGCAGCCATTTTTTCGTCAATAGTGGCATCTAATACTAAATTTTTGATTGGTCCAACTCCTTTATTTGTAAGATCAACTTTTTTCGATGCAGGAGTGCCAGTAGAAACGGGTTTGGTTTCTTTTTTTTGAGTTGTTGTGCTCTTTCCTATTTTAATTTGTTCTTCCTTTTTTTCTTCTTTTCCTCCACAACTTATTAATAGAGTAACAGCGAATAAAATTATCAATTTGTCTAGTCTAATCATTTTAATAGATTTAAGATTATTGTTCAAAAATTCATTTCTCAAGAGAAATATTATTTTGATTATATCAGACAAAATTAGGTATGGGATAGGGAGATAAATATGATTTTTGTCATATTTCGGACAAATTAGTCTTTTATTTTACGGTTTTCAGAAAATTGAACATAAAATTCTTAACTCGAAGGCTATAAATTAGGGTTCTAAAAGACGACATTCCCTTTTTACCTTAATGTGCCAACTCAATAATTTTATTTACGGTTTCCTTATTGTTTACTCCTAACCCTTCTTGTTGATGGACTAATTCTCCTCCCTGATCAAAAACACTTATAATGTTAGAGTGTGAAAAATCCATTGGTGATATTTTTTTGTAATTCACAGCAAGAACAGCTGCAAATTCTCTTGTATCTGATTTAGTACCTCTAAGAAACAGCCATTGATCGGATTCCATTTCGTTCTCAATAGAGAATTTTTTTAACCTTTCGGGGGTGTCAGTCTCTGGATCAATACTTACCAATAAGAGTTTAATATTCTCTTTTTTAGATTCTGGAATTTGAGCTTCTATATCTCTCATATCAGCCACCAATCTCGGGCAGGCTGCTTTACAAGAGGTATAGATCATTACCATTACAAGAACATCTCCTTTTAATTCTTTGAGTTCTATTTTTTTATTGTCCTGTGTAGTCCAAATAGAGGGCAAGTTATAGATCGAAAGTTCAGAAATAGAGGTGTTATGTTCTTTGGATTTAGATTCAGACACAGCTACTTCTTCTTGTTTTTTTTCTTTATTACAAGAGCTTAACACAATGATTGCTCCTAATAGTAAAATTTTTATGATATTTATTTTGATCATATTTGATGATTTAACATACATTATATATTTGAGTTTTATCTTGTGGGTTTAAGGAGTTATATTAATGTCTTTTACACAACGAAAACCTAAATTCTTGACTGCATAATTTGCTTTCATACTTCCTCTAAAAGCATAACGCATAAACGCAGCGTAATTCATTAAATCTGAAGCTCCAACGGCTGCACTGCCGCAAAATAAATTACTATCTTTATCTACATCTTTTCTAGATTCTCCCGATATCAGTACAGAATTAAAATCCAATGTCCATTCCCATACTAATCCATGTAAATCATATATACCCCAATAATTTTTAAAAGTAGATCCAATACTGTTATTAAAAGATTTAGGAGTTTCGTACCATTCTAAAATATATTGATTATAGGTTTCTTTTTTCCTTGCATCTATAGTCTTATCATCTGCCATTGCAGCATATTCCCATTCATCAATAGTTGGTAATCTTTTTCCTTGACACTCACAATATTTTTTGGCAGCAAACCAAGAAATACCTGTTATAGGAGAATTAGGTTTCAATTGATCACTTAGAGTATTATCATCTTTCCAAAGTACCAAATAGTTTTTATCTGCAAATAACCGCTTTACATGGCTTCGTTTCCATTGTGGGTATTTCTTAACAAATGCTAAAAATTCACTATTTGATACAGGATAAACATCCATCAAAAAATCATTGACTTTTACCGCCGTAGAATCAACTCCGTACAGAGGAATATAAACCCCTCCTTTAACAGTAACCATATTTTCTGTTTGTGCTATAACACTATTTAATGTATATCCTATACATATAGCAAAAAAGAAAACTATTTTTAAAGGAGGAGTTAGCATTTATTCTATAATTTTAATGTGCGTTTCTTTTACTTGCAACCATGGATGCTGTTACTTCTTTTTTAGAATTCCCCCAACTATTGTATATGTAAGTAAGCACATTGGCTACTTCTTCATCTGTTAGGTCTTGTTTAGTCATCACACTATTGTATTTTTCACCGTTTACAGTAATTTCTCCTGTTTTACCGTTTAGTATAATATCAATTGCACGGTTTAGATCAGCATTTAAATAATCTGATTTAGCCAGAGGCGGAAAAGCATTAGGAATTCCTTGACCTTCGGCTTGATGACAAGCAAAACAAGTTCTCATATAGGTAGCTTTACCAAATTCCATTTTTTCTTGTAGTGATTTTGCCGTTTCTTCGGTTTTTACTACACCCTCTTCAACGGGCATTTCCTGGATTCCACTTCCTTCTGGTTGATAGACTCCTTCTTCCTGTTTACCAGAGTATATTTTCTTGTTCTCTTCTCCTTGTACCTTGAGCATTCCTAAGGCACCTTTATTAAATGCTCTAAAAATAGAGTGATCCACTAAAATGAAGGTTCCCGGAACATCTACTTTAAATTCTACGATAGCTGCACCTCCTGCAGGAACCAGAGTAGTTTGCACATTCGTATTAATAAGATCGCCTCCTTCTACCCTAACGACATCAAAAATTTCGCCAATAACATGAAAAGAAGATACAAGGTTTGGCCCACCATTACCTACATATAATCTTATCGTTTCTCCAACATTTGCTGTAATTGCATTATCACCAGTTAACGAACCTACTTTTCCATTAAAAACCACATAATCTGCATCTTCATCTACAGCTTTTTTCATATCAAAGGGTTGCAATCCTCTATCTCCATTCTCTCCTTTGGTATAAAAATCCCCTTGCATTACATAATATTCTTTATCTACCGGTGGAAGACCTTCTTCGGGCTCAACAAGTATTAGTCCATACATTCCGTTAGCAATATGCATCCCTACCGGAGCTGTTGCACAGTGATATACATACAATCCTGGATTTAGTACTTTAAAAGAAAACTGAGCTTCATGTCCAGGAGCTACAAAAGAAGATGTTGCTCCACCTCCTGGGCCTGTTACAGCATGTAAATCTATATTATGGGGTAGTTTGTTATCTGGGTGATTTTTTAAGTGAAACTCTACTTCATCCCCAACTTTTGTTCTTATAAAACTTCCCGGTACCGAACCTCCAAACGTCCAATACACATACTTTACTCCATCTGTCATCTCTCCTTCTTCTTCTAGAACCTCCATATTCACGATAAGTTTCTTCGCTTTTCTTCTTCCTGTAGGTCCAGGAACATTGGGAGGTGAAGTTAATTCGGCAATCATTTCTTGACTTACAGGAATGCCTTCTGGCCCCAGATAATTCTTTGCCTCTGCTTCCTTGTTTTGTGAGCAGGCAGATAGGATCATCAATAGAACGCCTATAAACAATCCTGTACTAGATAACAATACAAATGGTTTTTTTGATTTCATATTCTTACTACTTTTACTATTAATAAAAGACTTTTTTATCTTTTATTTTGTAAAAATAAGAATTACCGCAGCACATGAAATATGATATTTATCATATTTTAAGACTAATTAGTCTTTTATTGAAATTCAGGAATAAAAAATTAGTAATTATTTAATTCGGATATTTTTATCCTAATTAAATAATTACTAATTTTGCACTATAACTAATTTTTGAATAGAATGTTTTCAAAAGCCTGTGAATACGGAATTAAAGCTGCCATCTTTATCGCCTTAAAATCATACCAAGGAGAGCGAGTAAGCCTTAAAGATATTGCGGCCAAAATTGATTCGCCAGAAGCATTTACTGCAAAGATTCTCCAAAAACTAGCTAAAAATGATATAGTGGATTCTATAAAAGGTGCTGCCGGTGGTTTTGAAATAGAAAAACACAAAATAGCATCAATACAACTTGCAAAAATTGTTGATGCAATAGATGGTGATAGTATTTATATTGGTTGTGGGTTAGGTCTCAATAAATGCTCAGAAGATCACCCATGTCCTGTTCATCATAAATTCGCTTCCGTAAGAGAAGAATTAAAGAAAATGTTAGAATCTACCAACCTTGAAGAATTAGCTCTTGGGATCAAGTCTGGAGCTTCATATTTAAAAACCTAAAAAAAATTACTCTTAAACAGGACAAAATTGTCCGAATTAATTTTTCAATATCTAAAAAATGAATAAAGAACGAAAACTATGGCTAGGATTTACAGCAGTGATACTGCTCTCCTTTGGCGTATTAGGTTATTATGGGTACGAGATTTATCAACAATCTCCTCCCATACCTAATAAGATTATTTCATCTGATAACAAAGTTGTTTTCACTGGTAAAGCGATTAAGGAAGGCCAAAATATTTGGCAAAGCATTGGTGGTCAAGAGGTCGGGTCGATCTGGGGGCATGGGGCCTATGTTGCGCCCGACTGGACAGCAGATTGGTTACATCGCGAAGCTCTGTTTATCTTAAATAAATATGCAAAATCGGATTTCAACAAAAGTTATGATGAAATTAATGATGAGCAGCAGGCTGCCTTAAAAATACGATTGCAAAAGGATCTAAGAACTAACACTTATGATAAGGTCAGCAATACAATTTCTATTTCAAAAGAAAGAGTTGAAGCTATACATCATTTAAGTAATTATTATAAAGATCTATTTACCGATGATCCAAAGTTTGATCAATTACGATCAGACTATGCAATTCCTAAAAACACTATTAAAAGTGAAGAGCGAATGCAAAAAATGAATGCTTTTTTCTTTTGGGCTACCTGGGCTACCGTTACAGAAAGACCCGAGGATGTAATTTCATATACTCACAATTGGCCTGCAGATGAGTTAGTTGGTAACGTCCCAACTACAAGCCTATACACCTGGTCGGGAGTAAGTATTATTTTATTGATTTTATGTATTGGTGTATTAGTCTTCTATCATGTTAAATCCGGTGAAGACGAAGATGCTCCTCCTCCATCAGAAGATCCATTATTAAAACAAGGTATGACACCTTCTATGCGATTAGTTAAAAAATACTTTTGGGCTGTAAGCCTTTTAATGGTCGTTCAGATGTTATTAGGTATTGTTACTGCTCACTACGGTGTAGAAGGAAATGGGTTTTACGGGATACCTTTGGATGAAATCCTTCCATATTCTGTTACCCGTACCTGGCATACTCAATTAGCCATCTTCTGGATTGCAACGGCTTGGTTAGCAACAGGATTATACATTGCGCCAGCAGTGTCTGGTAAAGATCCGAAATTTCAAGTATTTGGTGTTAATTTTCTATTTATTGCCCTTTTGATTATTGTAGTAGGTTCAATGTTTGGTCAATGGATGGGAGTAATGCAAAAGCTCGATCTGATAGAGAACTTCTGGTTTGGACATCAAGGATATGAATATGTTGACTTAGGTAGATTCTGGCAAATTTTTCTACTTATTGGATTATTTCTATGGCTGGCTTTAATGGTTCGCCCACTACTACCCGTATTGAAGAGAAAAACCGAAGAAAAAAACCTCATCATCATGTTTTTAATATCCTGTACTGCAATAGCCATGTTCTATGGTGCTGGATTAATGTGGGGCAGACAGACAAATCTAGCGATTGCTGAATATTGGAGATGGTGGGTTGTACATCTTTGGGTAGAAGGCTTTTTTGAAGTTTTTGCCACTGTAGTTATCGCTTTCCTATTTGTAAGACTAGGATTATTGAAAACTAAAACCGCTATTCACAATGTATTATTTGCTACTATTATATTTATGTCTGGTGGTATTTTGGGTACTTTTCATCACCTTTATTTTTCTGGAACTCCTACTGCTATAATGGCTCTAGGTGCTACATTTAGTGCTTTAGAAGTTGTTCCTCTTACCCTTATTGGATATGAAGCATATCATAATTATAAACTATCTAAAGCAACACGTTGGCTTGAGGATTATAAGTGGCCAATCTATTTTATGATAGCAGTAGCCTTCTGGAATTTTCTTGGAGCAGGAATTTTTGGTTTTATCATAAACCCACCAATTGCTTTGTATTATGTTCAAGGGCTTAATACAACACCACTTCATGCACATACAGCTATGTTTGGAGTTTATGGTATGCTGGGAATAGGCTTAATGCTCTTTGTTTTAAGAAGCTTATACAGAGACATCCTCTGGAATCAAAAATTACTAAAAATTACTTTTTGGTCCTTAAATATAGGATTATTGGCAATGGCCCTGCTAAGCTTATTACCAATAGGTATATGGCAAGCACTTGAAAGTATGGATCATGGAATGTGGTATGCCCGTTCTGCAGAACTAATGCAACACCCTACAATGATTATTTTAAAGTGGCTACGATCTATTGGTGATATCATTTTTGCAATTGGTATAGTAACTACTTGCTGGTTTGTGTTTGACTTAACATTAAAAAATAAAATAAAACAATTTTAAATAAATAAATTATGGAAACATTAATAAAAACCAAGGTAGGGCAATTCGTTGCAAAGGATTATCGAACTGCTACCGTTTTTTCAAAATATGGAATTGATTTTTGCTGTAGAGGAGATAGAACATTGGAAGAGGTTTGCAACAAAAACGGAATTGAAGTTGAAACCCTTCTAGAGAATTTGAACGACGTTTTAACCCAAAAAGATGATGTTACTATTGATTATCAATCCTGGCCACTTGATCTATTAGCAGATTATATAGAAAAGAAACATCACCGTTATGTAGAGGAAAAGATCCCGATACTACGTCAGTATTTAGAAAAACTCTGCAAAGTACATGGAGGGCGCCATCCAGAGTTATTAGAAATTCATACTTTATTTAGTGAAGCCTCTGGTGAACTTGCACAACATATGAAAAAAGAGGAAATTATACTATTTCCTTTTGTTAGAAAAATGGTGAAAAACCTGGAACAAAATCATAACGTGCAACCTCCACATTTTGGAACTGTAGAGAATCCTATTTCGATGATGATGCAGGAACACGATAACGAAGGAGTACGGTTTCGTAAAATTTCAGGATTATCAAATAATTATACTCCTCCCGAAGATGCTTGTAATACATATAATGTTACTTTTTCAATGTTAGAAGAATTTGAAAAGGATTTACATTTACATATCCATCTAGAGAATAATATTTTATTTCCAAAAGCAATAGAGATGGAAAAGAAGATTGTAGAAGGGGCTAAGGCTTGTCCCTTTGTAGAAGATTAATACCATTAATAAAAAACTTCCGAGAAAAGATTTTTCGGAAGTTTTTTATATGTAAACAGGACCTATTAATCAAAATCTTTTTCTAACGTAAGTGAGTCTTCAGCCATTTTTACAAGATCATCAACAATAGCTTCTCCCTTATTTTTATTATACCAGATTTGTAATTCTTTTTTAAAAGAGTCATCTATTTTTTTATTTTTTTCTTTGTAAGCCATGACCATATTTGTGGCTATTGTTGATCTTGGGCCCCATGTATTTAATACATTACCATCATTATCGGCTATTATTAGTTTAGGTATAGAGCGTGTTCCGTTTGTTAAAAAAAGATCCATAAACTCAGGATTATCATCGCGCAACAAGACTCTTAAGTCAATAGCGGGTACTTCTTTTGCTATTTTATTTAAAACAGGAATGGTCTGTGCTCCATCAGCACACCAACTTTCTATAAGAACAAGCCAGGTTTGCTTTTCTTTCATATCTCGAAAAACTTGTTTGGCTTGCTCTGGAATCGTAAGAGTTTTATCGAGTCTTCGCATTCGGCTTGCATTTAATTTGGTAAAATCTATACGTTGCTTAAGCTGTTCTACTCCTGTTGTACTTTCTTCTTCAACAAGACTATTTATTAGTTCAACATATGCTGTATAGGAAATCCCTTTGGCTATACTTTTTTTAATTATTTCATTCGTCATATCATAATATATTAGGGGTTCTGTATTTCTAAAATTTCTGGAGAAGCACTATTATTATCTATGTTAAAATATCCTCCTTTATTTTCTTTTCTTTCTAAAGATTGCCCTATAATCAAGTGCGCAATATTAATCATGTTTCGTAATTCACATAATGCTGTATTTACCTTCGAATCTCTATAAAGCTCTTCTACTTCTCTATACATTAAGTCTAAATGTTCTTTAGCTTTCATCAAACGGTGGTTACTACGTACAATACCTACATAATCTCTCATCAAGGCCTGTAATTGCCTGGTATTATGCTTTATGATGATGTGTTCTTTATTGACATGAGTTCCCTGATCATTCCAATTAGGAATAGATATTGAAACCGATTGTACAGCATTAGAACATAGGTATTTGTAACTGTTATGGGCATACACTAAAGCTTCTAACAAGGAGTTTGAAGCTAACCTGTTTGCTCCATGTAAACCTGTTCTGGAACATTCTCCACAGGCAAATAAATTCTGAATAGATGTCATTCCATTTTTGTCAACTTCAATACCACCACATAAATAATGAGATGCAGGAACTACCGGAATCCAATCTTTTTCTATGTTAATATGATTAGCTGTGCATTTTTTATAAATTGTGGGAAAATGTTTTCTAAAATCCTCTACCTGAAGATGGGTACAGTCCAAATAAACACAAGAATCTCCAGATTTTTTAAGTTCATTATCTATACTTTTTGAAACTATATCTCGAGAAGCAAGTTCTCCTCTTGAGTCATAATCTAACATAAACCTATGTCCATTCTTATTTCGTAGATATGCTCCAAAACCTCTTACTGCTTCAGATATTAAGAACGATTGCCCATCTTTATCCTCGTATAATGCTGTTGGGTGAAACTGAACAAATTCCATATCTTCAATTCTTGCTTTTGCTCTGTATGCCATTGCAATTCCATCACCTGTTGCTATAACAGGGTTAGTAGTATGACCGTATACTTTACCAATACCTCCTGTTGCTAACAATGTTACTGCGGCTTTTATCGTTTTTATTTCTCCAGTTTTTTGATTCAGAGCATAAGCCCCATAACAAGAAATATTTTCATGACTTTGTATTTGCAATTGATGTTCTGTAATCAGATCAATTGCAAAATGATGACTTAATATACTAACGTTAGGCAATTGATGAATACGAGTTAGTAATGCTGTTTCTATTTCGCGACCTGTAATATCTTTATGATGAACAATACGGTATTCTGAATGCCCTCCTTCTTTACCTAGATCTAAGTTCCCGTTATAATCTAAATCAAAATTAGCTCCCCATTGAATTAAATCATTAAGTCTTTTGGGGCCTTCTTTAACGACCATTTTAACAATTTCGGGATCGCACAAACCGTCACCTGCAACCAAAGTATCTTGTATATGTTTTTGAAAAGAATCTTCTTTAGCATCTAATACTACCGCTACCCCTCCTTGAGCATATTTCGTATTAGATTCATCATCATCTGCCTTCGTTATTATGCAAACTCTTTTATCTTCAAATTTTTCTGCTACTTTAACCGCAAAAGTTAACCCGGCTGCACCAGAACCGATTACTAAATAGTCTACTGACATCATCATCCTTTTATTTAGAAAGTTCTAACATTCGTACAATAGGAGTTAATGCTTTTTTTCTTATATCCTCTATGACATTTATTTCTGGGGTTTCATTATGAAGACAATCATATAATTTCTGAAGTGTGTTTACTTTCATATAGCCACACTCACTACAAGCGCACGTATTATCCTCTTCGGCAGGAGCAGGAATCAAGATTGTATCGGGAACCTTCTTTTTCATTTCGTGTAAAATACCTGCTTCAGTTGCTACTATGAACTTCTCTTTAGGGTGTTCTTTGACATAATTTATCATCCCTGCAGTAGATCCTACATATTTTGCAGTTTTTAAAATATGCTCTTCAGATTCTGGATGAGCTATAATTACCGACCCTGGATTATTTTGATATAAATCTAGTAATTTGTCGATACAGAAAGCTTCATGTACTATACAACTACCATCCCAAAGTAACATATCTCTACCTGTTTGTTTTATGATGTATTTACCTAGGTTCTTATCTGGGGCAAAAATGATAGGTGTATCCTTTGGTATCGATTCCACAATTTTAAGAGCATTAGAAGAAGTGCAAACCAAATCACTCATTGCTTTAATTTCTGCCGAACAATTGATATAAGTAATTACAATATGATCAGGGTGTGATGCTACAAAAGAACCAAATGCATTGGGAGGGCACGAATCTGCTAATGAGCACCCGGCGGTTAAATCTGGTAAAACCACTTTTTTTGCAGGGTTAAGGATTTTTGCAGTCTCTGCCATAAAGTGCACACCTGCAAAGACAATAATATCTGCATCAATTTCTGCTGCTTTTTGGGATAATCCTAAACTATCTCCAACATAATCAGCAACCTCTTGTATTTCTGGCCGTTGATAATAATGTGCAAGGATTACGGCATTTTTTTCTTCCTTTATTTTGTTTATTTTTTCTTTTAACTCCACTTTTACAATACTATTCATTACGTCGCGAAAAATAGAGGTCTTTGAATATGAATACTATGACAAAAGTCATAATTAAAGATAAAAAAGTCTTTTTTATCTTATTTTATCATACAGCTCATTTATACATCATAAAAAAGGCCTCTCTTTCGAGTGGCCTTTCATCAAAAGAAAAGAGAGGTTTAAAACTCAATTTCAAAAAATAAACTGCTTTCAAGGTTATCCGTAGTAACGTCTTCTCCTTTTAGTACTTCTTGAGATTCGTTTAATAATTTCAAGTTAATTTTCCAATATCCTGTCATGGTTAGTGATAATTTTCCATTGTACATTTTTGATGTGCCATCATAGCTCAAATCTTCATTATTTGGCGAGCTATGATTACCCATACTAGGCATTCGAGGGTCTACTGTAATTTTATAGTTTTCTACTACAGAAAAAGTCATCATATTTTCCATTTTAAAAAGCATCGCACTAAAATCATTTACTGCAACTTTTGGATCTACTGGCCCGGTCATAGTCAAAATATAACGAGTACCATCACTACCCATAAATGTATTTACTTTTTGTTTACCATCTACCGGTGATATTACATCTATGGTTTTCTTTGTTGTGAATTCTTCTCCACTAATTTTATAGGTAATGGTAAGATCCCAGTATTCATCTGTATTCCCTGGCATTTGAAAAACCAAGAACCCTTTAGAAACCGTCTTGTCATCAGTAACAGTCAAGGTAGATTTTGGACAAGAGTGCTCCATTTGTGTCATATGCATCATAGGCATCCAAGAAATTTCGGATTGAGAAACATAGTTTTTTGTCGCTATATCTTTAATACGTATGTACACCTCATTATACCCAATGCTAAAATCGTTCTTCTTAGAATACAATTCTATAGAATGATTGTTAGCATCAAAAGAAGTTACCAGGTTAAATCCTTCCATAGGATTTACTATCATTTCGTCATCATCAGAACTACATGAGACAAAAATGGTTGAAAGTATGATTACTGTAAAAATTAATTTTATGGTTTTCATTTGTTTATTTTTAATTATGTTTTTTTTAATTGATTTTGTATGAAAATGTGATGAAGAAATTACGCCCCATTCGAGGAACATTTTTCCAATCTGTATACGTTGAATAGTATTCATCAAAAATATTTTCTACCCCTGCCTTGGCATATACCACATCGTTATTTAGGTAAAAGGTTTTTCCCAGAGTTAGAGAAAAAATGATGTAGGCCAATGTTTTATCTTCGCCAAATTCGGGATTAAAATTTGTTTGATCTCCTGCACCTTTCATTGTAATTGATCCAGAAAAACTATTCTTATTATATTGAATACCTGATCGATAAGACACTGGACTTATAAAAGGCAAATTGCGATTGGTATCATCTTTTCCCTGATGGTAGGATACCGAAGCAGACCATCCAAGTTCTGGGATGATTTTGTATTCTGTACTCAAAGACACATTAATCAAATCAGCATACTCTAGATTTTCATATATTTTTACTCCATCAGCACCAATTGTCATAGTACTAAGCGATTCATTTACCTCACCAATAATGTAATTAGGCATTCGAAAAATATTTCCTTCCAGAGCAATTTTTAATTTAGATTTTTCTAACGAAATTTTAGCATTAGCCTCTATAGATTGTTCATTTTTTAAGTTAGGGTCACCAATATAATCGTGATTATCAAAACTGTTAAAAAGATAAAATCCATATCCTTCTGATACTGATGGTGCTCGTTCTCCATAAGACAGTCCAGCATTGATGTGAATAGGTTCTAAATGTTTATGATATTGCAGCGAAGCACTTTTAAGAAAACGTGTTTTGGATTCTTCCATATCTGGATAAAAGATTCTGAGACTGTTAAGTCCAAAATCATCAGCTACATTATTGTTTTGTACTGCTAATCTCGCAGATAATTTTAAAGAACTTTTTTTAAAGCTAATTTTATCTTCAGCATATAAACCTGTATTCCAAGTTCGTACATCGGGCCAAGTAAGCATAAACATAGGGTTCTCATTGGGGTTATTAGGGTACATTGTCATTTCTGCAAGAGAGGTATTGTAAAACCCGTCCCATTTCATCAAAAAGTGTTGTTTTTTGGTTTTCAAATTCACTTCAGAGAAAAACCCATATGTATCACTCCATCCCGGCATATCCATTCGAATAGGTACATCTGGTCTTTGAGAATCATCCATCACATGAGTAACTTTATTAAAGTACACTTTAGACTTCCAATCGCTAAATACACCTATAGTATTTTGTTCAAAACTTATAGATGTAATAATTGCACGTGCCAAAGAAACATCCATGGGTAATGCAGGATAACCTACATCTCGTGCTTCATCATAAATAGCAGTTGCTGTAAGTGCCTTGTTTTTATCAATCTTATATCCTCCGTTTACAGAAACATTATACTTTGTATATTGAGAAAAATTGATTTCTTCTCCATTTCCTGCGGTATAGTTTTCCGCTTTGCGATAAATGATATCTCCATCTACATAAAAATCAGAATTTGAATAATTGGCTTCTGCCCCCAGAACCACTAATTGGTTATTGGTTTCGAATCCATCTTCTAAACTTGCTTTGAATCCTGTTTCTCTAAAATTGCTTTTATCTAACTCCAGATCTATTGCGCCTCCTATACAGTTTCCATATTCTGATCCTTGTTGTCCCGATGCAACATGGGCTTTAGCAAGATTGGATACATCTACATAAGAGGTAATAGGATCCATTTTATCTGTACATGCACCAAAGATTCGCATCCCATCAATAGTAACAGAAAGTCTTTCTGATGTCATATTATTTAGTGCAGGTTCCCAAGCATAGGCTCCTCGTTTTATCATACCCACTTTTTGTGAAAGCTCCAGATATTCATCTAACGACGATAATGGTTTGGGTTGTTTTTGATAATCCAATTCTTTTCTGGCAGATATCAAAATCACTTCTTCCAAATTGATCGGCATAATAGTATCTGGCTCTTTGTTTAGGATTTCTTCCTGGGCATTAACCCAACAGGGGGTAATTAGAAAAAGCAGGATATACCATAGCATATTTACCCTTTTAAACGGTGCCCTCAAAACCCTATACAAAGAGGTCACACCAATACTAGTTTTCATTAGAATATATTTTATAAATAATTCAACATATAAATAAGTTTATGCACATGTATTTGAGGTATATCATACCTTCAAAACAAATACATTTATAGAACTCATTTAAGCTTTTACTTTTTGCTGCAAATTTTTCTTATTCACCTTAATTTTGACTTTTTTTCGTAACGTAACTATATGGCTATGCTTCTCAAAAAAGGATTCATTATGGCAAAAAATCTTAAATTTTCGCTTAAAACAAAAAGCTTAAATAAGTTCATATTGAATTATCCAAACTCTGGAGGTGGAGAAATATCTGTAATAAGTAATTTGGAAATTATTTCTTGTGTAGTTTTATAATTGTTCTCAACTGTATTTTCTGGCTCATTTTTTAAATCAAAATCAAGTAATAGTTGAAAAAAAACAATATGTTGAATCTCATTCTTAGATTTTTTGTCTTTGAATGGATTATTTTCTGAGTCGGATTCTTTGGCTAATTGTTTTTTTAAATAACATTTACCATCACACTTTAATCTAGGCCTATCTTTATTTATACAGAGGTTTTTTACGATGTAATCATAATTCATGATATACTCTCCTACAGGCCAAAGAGGCTTGATAAGCATCAGGATAGCAACGAATAGAATTACCGTACTTTTCATGCGGCAAATATAGCCCCTATTACAGTAAGGAAAATATGATAAAAGTCACAAAAAAGACAAAACGATCTTTTTTATTATATTTGATCTAAAAAAAAAGCTATTATGCTATCTAACGCTTGTAAATACGCTATAAGAGCAATACTTTATTTAGCAATACACTCTGATGAGACTCATAAAATAGGAGTAAAAAAAATTGCCGAAGAATTAGAGACGCCTCAACCTTTTTTGGCCAAATTATTAAGGCAATTAACCTCTAATAAGCTGGTTTCCTCTACTAAAGGTCCTGGAGGTGGTTTTTTTCTGGATAAAAAAAATAAAGAGAAATCAGTTTGGGATGTTATCTGTTGCATCGATGGTACTCATAAATTTGATAAATGTTTTTTAGGACTATCAAAATGCAGCGATAAAAATCCATGTCCTGTACATTCTACTGTATCACCGTTTAAGAAAAAAATATTAAATGAATTTAGAGATAAAACGATTTCTAAACTTGTTGAAGAAATTGAAGTAGAAGGAACCGTAATTTCTTTAAAAGGATTTGATCTAAAATAATAGCTTTACCTAGATATCATTTACAAATCATCAATTTCTGAGTTTATTTGGTTTAAAGTCGTTTTGCTATTATCCAAATCGTTTAAAATTTGAGATT
Source organism: Aquimarina sp. Aq78 (assembly GCF_900299525.1). GTDB lineage: Bacteria > Bacteroidota > Bacteroidia > Flavobacteriales > Flavobacteriaceae > Aquimarina. The sequence goes on from NZ_OMKA01000017.1 coordinate 48,422, forward strand.
TAGAATTTTCAAAAGCTATTTTTATACCTCCAAAAATGTTTTCATAATAAGAAACTCCTTCTTTTAGATTTTTCACAAATACTGACAAATATTTTTTCTGTTTATCATTTATAGAATGCTTTGTTTCTTCAAGCTTATCCTTTAAAAAATCAATATAAATGTTTAGTTCTTTTATAAACATGTTAGGACGATCTGTTCGCACAACTTCATCAGATTCTCCATAAATATGACTTGTTATTTCTTTTAAACTCATAATTTTAGAGAAATAAGCCATATTTGGCCCAGGACATATCGAAACTCCTTCTCCTTCAACTTTAGTATCTAAGTTATATTTTAGTAATGCAGAAGTTCCCAGACCAACACAGGTGCATGATTTTTCTGTGATTTGATCAAATTCTCTTTGATAATCTTCCTGAGAAAGTTCCTTTTTATCCAGCTCCTTAATTTTTATATGCTGATATTGTCGTGATGCTGTACATATTCCTTTTTCAGTAAATTCTTTATTTAGAGCGACAAATTTTTTAGGACATGAACTACCTGGCCTGTTTTTTTCTACTAAAGTTAGCTTTTCCTGATCTTTTGTATTTCCTTTTAAACTATTAAATGGTATTCCTAAAGGAGAGATATCACTTAGATATAAATCATCTTCTTTGGCTTTTACTAATTTATCTAATGTACTATTATCGACTGTTGTTGCTTCTGGCACCAAAAGAAATGGGGTTCCCCACCCTACTGAATCTACCTTGTAATGTTCTAATAAAAACTGATGTTCTTCTGCTGTACCCACCCCACCCTGGGCAGTGATTTTAACAGGTAGAGGAGATTGCGGAACATTTCGGTTTTTACGAGACCATACCTCTGCTATAATTTTATGTATTTCAGAAATCAATTCTTCTTTCTGATCTCTAAACTGAGCCAATATTGGCCCCATAAGATATCCATCTGTTGCAAATGCATGACCTCCGCAATTAAGTCCGGATTCAATTCTATATTCTGAAACCCATAATCCTTTTTTGGCTAAAAATTTTCCTTGTATCAGAGCAGATCTATAATCACTTACTTTTAAAACTATCTTCTTTTTAATTTCTCCGTTCTGGTTTGGGTAAAAATCCTCAAACTCTTCCATATAACTATACAGTCTGGGGTTCATCCCAGCAGAAAGTATTACGGATGAAGATAATTCGCTATTAGCATATCCTCTAAGTGCTGCGTGAGCATCATTATACTTAGAAGATAGTTTCTCTTTTTTTTGATAATTTTCTTTATCTACTTTGGTCATGATATTTACATCAATACTGCCCATCGATAAATTGGCTTCTATTAAATCCTTAATTCCTTTAAAATTGAAATCATTGGATGCTAATCCTTTAAATCGCTGCTTTAGTATTGAAGTATCTGGTAAAATATTGAAATATTGCTTCAATTCATTACTACACTCTGTTGTAATATTTTTAAGTTGATTAAACTTTTTTTCTGCCAGATCATTCATCAAATTAAGATAAGAAGTAATCCTCTTAGCTCTAAAATCTTCTATACTTTCTGTGATTTCATTATATGGCATTTCGAATGTATCACAATACATCTTTCTTAGTTTTTCTAATAGAATATCATCAACCAATGAAATCACAGAATCTATTCCCAGATGAGAAACTTTTAATGGAGTATCAATAGTAAAGCCTATTCCCATTACGGGAATATGAAATGAATGTAGTTTCATTATAACGAATTAAGTTTTGTATCGGTTAATCAATATGTATTAGAACTATAGCATCAAATTGGCACTATTTTTTTAAAACCTAATACATATGTATCTGTCAAAAATCACTAATGGAATCAGAACTAAATATGACAATTATCATGTTTTAATAACTTCTATGTTTTAAGCATGTCGATCAATTTCATATTCTGGTTGTTTTTCTGTCAAAACTTCAATTCTTTTATTTACTAAATTAGGTTTCGCATGTTGCGTATGATAATGTCTTAATTGATGTTCACTTTGTCGATCAGAACTAAAATTAGATACTCGTTTTAAATATCCTATTACCCGAGTGGCATGATCTACATTATGAGAACCACAGTCATTGCATACAAACAAAGTGCGCTTATCTATATGTGAGCATTCATTGCATATTGTAATTCTTATATTAAAACAGAAATAGTTACATCCTGCAGCAGCTGTTGCATGAATTAGTTTTATAAATCCGTCTTTGTTGGGAGTCTCTTCAAGGTTAAGATGAAGTGCTGAGCCACCATCCAAATATTGTATAATCTCTTTACCATGTAACATTATTTTATCCAGAGAATTTACTTTATTATCTTCGACTGCATAGAAATATGAGTTATAGCAATCTCTAGGCACAAATAATCCATCTTCCTTATCCCATTTTGCATTTTTTATCCCCAGATTTTCAGCAGGAACAAACTCTGTGTTAAACATGAATCCATATTTTTCTTTTGCTGCTCTATTTTCTTGATAAATTGCTTTTAGATAGGTATTCACAAAATTCTTATATGTAGTGTTATTGCTTGCTTCGATTCCCTGGCTCTCGGCAGCTTCTACCATACCATTAATCCCTACTGTTAAAAATTGTTTATCTAATGCTATAAAGCCTGCTTGATAAACAGGCAATAATCCCGCTTCATTATATTCGTCTATAAGTTTTCTGTAAGCAACCTGATATTTATGAATCTTTTGTACTTCTTCAACAATATCAGCCTTTTTTTGAACCAACCGGTTCATGTTAAGAGTGATTACATTTATAGACCCTGTTGCTACCCCTCCTGCACCTAAAGAATAACTAAAGGTATTATCACTAATTTCATTTCGTAAACGACAACAAGATGCTAAGCTATCTGCATTTTCGGATTGGTAAATAAAAAAAGAGTTTCCTTCACTTAATTCTTGTGCACACATTTCGGTAAATTCTCTATCGACAGGAGCATTATTTTTTACAAGCATTGCGGCAGTAACTACAGGAAAAGTAAGTACAGCTCTTTTTCGTTCCTTATTAAACCATTTCATGAAGAATTCTTGTAACTTTTTTACACTTTCCCATTTTGGTTTGGTCATATCGGGAAATACAAAATCTCCAAACATACTATTAAAATAGGCTTCATCGTATAGAGAAATATTCCAGAATACAGATTGATAACCTCTTGCGGCAGCGGGTTGATTAACCGCATAAACTACATGTTGTAAATGATTTGCAATACGTTTTTCATGGGTCTGTAAATAATCTTCTCCAAGATCTTTAACAGCAAAATAATCAAAATACATCAAGAACTCTACGGTAGCTAATGCTCCGGCAAACTGCGAACTTACTGCAAAGACAAGGTTAACAAACTCACCACAATAACTCTCCAGATGTTTTGGAGCTTTACTTTCACCTCCTAATTTTGTGAGTCCGTCTAATAAGAATGGGTACATACTTATAGAAACGCAATATGGTTTTAGTGAAGTCTCATCGTGTACATAAATCTCATGTGATTCTATCTGTCTGGTGTATTCTTCAGCTAGATCATTGCCATACAGAGTAGCTATTTTTTGTTTTACCAATGCTCTGTTTACTTGTATATTAATGTCTTTATTTAACTCTGCCTCCATCGTTGCAATGTTTTTTGAAGTCACATTGGCATTAGCATCTACTTTGGATCCATCTGCTGCATTTGTAGAATCCAAGTAATGGGTTATAAAATCAATTTTATTTGCTATTTGATCATCTGAAAGTCGTATCATGAGTTTTTAATTTTTAATAAATAAGTAATTAAGTCGCTTATTGGTTTTTACTTCTATAAATTCTTGATTGGTGGTTTCGCTATTTAGTCCTCCTAAAGATTGATTCCATCTTCCTGTTTTAATCCAAGTTAATTGGGATAAGATTTTATCATTCACTTTTTCTAACCCTGTATAAAGGCAGGTATTATATCCTTTATTTTTAGCATATTTCAAATAGGTTATCAATTCCTTCTTGTGCCATTCTCCTCCCATAAAAACGACACAGGTGGCAAATCCAGAATACCTATCGAGTATATCTTTGTATTTTTTTTTAGTTAATTTTTCACCACTCCCTTTTTTCCATAAAAAAGGCGAATGACATCCTTTACACCTTAAAGGACATCCTGAAATACTAAAACATATACTTATTTCCCCTGGTACTTCCTGAAGCACTATATGAAAATCATAAAAATTCATTATTACACTATTAAAAGACCTTTTTATCTTTTATAAAAATAAGAATAGAAACTCCTCCTTTTAGATTAATAAAAATGAGTTATTAAAAATGTTATTAACAGGAAGAAAAATTATGTTTCTAAAGTCGATAAGTAATCAGAAATTGAAGACTTGTATGATCTTGAAGAAATAAGTTCTTTATTGTTTTTTAGTCTTAATTGATATTCATTATTACTCGTATATCTACAAGACTTTATATATACTTTATTTACTATTAAAGAGCGATGAATTCTTAAAAACTGAAATGTATCCAGGCTATCAAACAAAGCATTCATCGTTATTCTGTACAGATACGTTTTATCTTGCGTAATAATTTGTACATAATTGCCATCACTTTTAAAATAGATGATATCATCTATGCTAATACCTACATCTCTGCCTTTTTCATTGATTATAATCTCATTTAAAAAATCAGAAGGTTTAGATTCATAATTACTGATCAGTTTTTTAATCTTATCTTCTAAGTTTGATGCTTTTTTTCTTTTTTTAAGTTCAAAAACTCTATCTAAAGTAATATGCAGTCGTTCTTCATCAAACGGTTTCAAAAGATAATCAACGGCATTTATCTCAAAGGCCTTTAAAGCATAAGTATCATATGCTGTAGTAAATATCACATAAGGCTTATGTTGCAATCGAGAAATAACATTGAACCCATTCATATCTGGCATTTGTATATCTAAAAAGATTAAATCGGGTTCTTTTAATGTAATTTTTTCTATCGCCTCATTTCCATTTCTACATTCTCCAACCAGTAAAATATCTTTAAAATTTTCTAGCAACTTAATTAAACGCTGCCTGGCTAGATATTCATCATCTATAATCATGTATCGTAATCTCATAACTATGTAATAATTGGTACTGTGATCCTTGCGACATATAATTCTTTAGTTTGAAAGTGTGAAGTGAACACAAAACGGTTTTGATAAAATTGTTGTAATCTTTTTCTAATATTCACTAATCCTACTCCTGTGCCTATTGGCTTCTCCATAGTACTTTTAGAATTATATGTATTTGTAATTTGCAAAACCAAAGCATTTTCTTGTAGCGTTTTACAACGTTCTTGCTTAATTGTAATGTCTATTTTACCATCATCAATAGTTGGTATTATCCCGTATTTTACAGCATTTTCTACTAAAGGTTGAAAAATCATATTCGGAATTTTTATATCCAAAACATCATCGGGGATATCATAATCTATTGTTACTCTGTCTTGATAACGAACTTGTTCTAAATCTAAATAATTTTTAATAAAGTTTAATTCATCGGCAACCGTTACCATTTGTTCTGCATCGTATTCTAATACATTACGTAATAAACCACCAAGTTTACTTAACATTTTCTGTGCATTTTTTGTATCAATATCTATCATCGCAGCTATAGAATGTAAAGTATTAAACAAAAAATGTGGTTGCAATTGCATTCGTAATGCATTTAACTGTGCTGCAATTAATTCTTTTTGATTTCGTATATATTTTTTTTGATAATCCAAAGCTAAAAAAGAAGCAATAATCACAAGTAACTCTATAAAACTTGAGAAACTTCCTACAACAAGTACTGTTATACTATTACGGCCAAAAAAAGATTTCATATAACCATTATTAAGGTAATTTATAAAATCATTTATTCGTGAACTCAAAATTTGATGAAAAACAGCTAGTACAACACAACCAGTTGTAAACATTAAAATCTTATATAGAACAGTTGTACTATTATCTTGTAGCATTTTTACCAGAGAATATACAAGCGGAATCAAAACTACCCATAGTAAGTAAGCTATACTTATTTTTAAAGAAATTAATATCCAACTAAACGGATAATTGAATTGATTAATCAAATGATTTGTATACGCTTTTAAAATAAAAAACAGGCTTACGGCCAATGCGGCTAAAACTATCTTTTTTATAGATATAGGAAGGTTTTTATGATTTAAAAAACGAAACGTCAAAATTAAAAATTATACATTTGTTATTAGAAATTCCTTTTAAAAGTAGTTATATATTATTATAAAAATTTGTTTAATAGAAATTACCGCTTTATGAAATTAAAAGTTTTCTTTTTTTTATGTTCTTTCTTAATACTATTTCATAGCTGCAAGAATGAAAAAAATACTTCAGTGAATTCTAACTCAAAAAATATTAGTGAATTAACCTATATAGAAATTTACCATTTATTATACGATAACAATAATGGTGGTTTTGATGCACATGGTGATTTGTATGGTCAAGAGGCAATTTCCTTTTTAAAAATTGAAAAGGAAGCTAACAAATGTGGTGATGCTATGTATGTATTAAATACTACTGATAAAACTATTGATTTGGCTGTAAAAGCTTCATTTAATTTCCCTGGTAATCCAACAAATGAAATGGTAAGAGCATATACTATAAAGCCAGCAGATAAGATCTCAATTGGATATTCTAAATTATGCTATGCTAATAAAGAATATGATATCAAAAAAGATATTATTTCTGCCGGCTACTCTAAATAACCCTGTTATCAATCAATCTCTAACAAATCGGGTTCTTTAGTATTTAATTATTTCCCTTGTAATTCTTTAATAAATTGATCATTACTATCTTTTACAAATTTTGGAGGATTTAATGTGTTTGATTTTTTAAACATTTTAAGTGCTTCTTTATTTTGACCTTTAGTTTTATATGCCTCACCTAAACTGTTATGTACATTTGCATCTTTAGGGTTTCGTTTTACATTTAATTCAAAATAAGATATTGCTTTATCCAACTGCTTATTAGTCATAAGTAAATACCCTAATCCATTTAATTGATTATTATTTGCCATATCTGCAGCTTCATCCAAAAAAGGCATTGCTTCTTTTGTTTTTCCTTGTTGAAATAGGATATTAGCTTTTAAGCTTAAATTTTGAAACATTTTCTGCACTCCAATAGATTCGTTTATCCATTGTAATGCCAATTCTGGTTCATGATTTACTCTTGTAAGGTATTGAGCTCCCTGGAATTTACCTTTCCACCCAAAACCAAATTGTCCTCTCAATTCATCTTTTAGATTGTCGGTTACTAATACTGGTGTATCTGCACTAACATTAAAGGGGATTTGTTTATGTTCCCAACTTAAAGAAAATTCGGCTTGTTTGGTATCTAATTTGGTAGCACTATAATTCAACACATCATGAAATGCATTGTCCCTCATTACTACATCCACTCGTAAAACATCTTCATTCGGAGTATACCAAAAACTCCCCCATGAACTCGTGTTTTTAGAAAAGATCACTGTAGCATTTTTCTCATCCTTAATGATCATATGCAAACCATACGTTCCTGTTTTTAAATCTTTACCTTCTACTTTAACATCCGTGCTAAAAGTAATAGTAGTGTTCTCATCAGCTCCTGCTCTCCATGGGATTTCTCCTTTACCAGCAAAATTTATTTTTTGCAATCCAAAAGGTACTAGTTGACCCCAAACTTTACCCGTTCTGTCTCCTCTTGCTACTTTTACTTTTGGTGCTCCATACTCAATAGTAACTTTTGTTATACCAAAAGTTTGACTAAACTCGGCTCTTGGACTTCGCTTAGGAGTAGTTACCACAGCCTGTGCGTAACTGTAAGTTGTCAATAGTAAAACAGTGACAAGCCACAGATTAATCTTTAATGTTTTCATGTTGATAGATTTACCGTTTAACATTCTAAATATGATTTTATAATTTATTTATGGATGTAAAATTATCACAGGAGTATGCTCTTAGAAAGAAGATTGTGGCAGACTGTTAACTTTGTGACAACTTGCTTTATACAGCATAAAAAAATGATCCAAATTAACCAATCGTCACATCATCAACCATCTGTCACAAATTGGTTTTTTAAAAAGTACATCTTCTATAATTTTGTTGAGATATAAGATTTAGACACCCTTAAAAACATAAAATGAAATCATTTTTAATATTCATAGTAGCCCTTTTTGTAAATACAAGTTTTTTATCAGCGCAAGCGAAGGGATTTAAAAGATATAAAGCATTTAACGGTATTACATTTGAGTATACGGTACTACTTCCCGAAGGTTATGATAACAACAAAACATATAATACAGCAGTAGCATTTGCTGCAGTTGATGCTAAAAAAGATCAAGCGATTTGGTCGGTAAATAACCTATGGATGAATCACAAAAATTATGATTTTATAATTATTGTACCAAAAGTTCCTATTGGCCAACCAGATTGGATAAGTCATCCAATTCATCATGGTTTCAACGACTTTTTAAAATTCGTAAAGAAAAACTATAAAGTAAAACATCAAAAGATTCATTTTATAGGGTATAAAGATGGTTGTATTCCTGCACAAACATATATCACTGTCTTAGAATCTCCCCCAGCCTCTCTTACTCTATTATCTAGTAATTATTGGGAGCATTATAATAACAAAGAGTACGATCTATTGACTAAACTAAAAATCCCAATACGATTGTTTTACACTAAAAAAGATAAAAATGCACTGCAGATAAAGCAAAATATAGTTAAAAAATTAAAGAGTTTGAATATAGATGTACAGTATAAAATAATCGACACTTATGTTGAAGAATTAGATAACTTGTTAACTAAGAAATAGAGAATTAAAATCAATGAATTTGCTTAAAACAACCTTTCTTTTCTGCTTAATAGCTATTGGAGGATATTCGCAATCCAAAATTCTTTTTGCCAGAAAACTAAACAATGATAGAGGGTGGTCTATATTAAGTATAGATCCAAACGGTTCTAGTGAAAAAGTAGTTATTCCTTATTCATCTGGGATGGGAGAATATAATCCCGATATTTCACCAGACGGAAAAACAATTCTTTTTAACACCTATCGTTATGGTGGTTGGAAATTGGCTATCCATGATCTTACTACTACCTCTACAAAAAAAATCAGTCATTCGTCAAACTACTACACCAATGGTGTATTTTCTCCAAAAGGAGATATGATCGTTTATGAAAAAAACGTAGGAAGAGACACTCATATTTTTATAGCCGATAAAAACGGAAAAAACGAAACCATACTTACTAATACTATGGGTAAAGAAAATAGAATTCCTGTGTGGTCGGTAAATGGTGAGTGTATAATTTTCTATAGTGATAAAAATGGATCGAACGATATCTACAGTATTACTTTAAAAAGTAAAAAAGTTACAAATTTGACTAAAAATATTTCTGGAAATGATTTTGCGCCTTCGGTATCTCCCGACGGGAAGTATATTGCTTTTTTTTCGGATAGAAATGGGTATTTAGATCTATACAGAATGGATACTACTGGTTCAAATCAAATTAATCTAACCAATACACTACAAAGTAAATACAACAGTTATAACTATTATAAGGATCGTAATATGTATTGGAGATTTAAATCATCTTGGTCTCCCGACAGTTCAACCATAGTTTTCACTAATATAACAAGCGATAATTTCGATTTATTTACTATCAAAATTGGTGGGAATGACTTAAAACAAATTACAAATTCTTCAAGCTCTGAGTATACTCCTGTTTGGGCTATATTACATTCAGGAATTCGGGAATAGAAAAAGCCTGGATGAAAATCCAGGCTTTTTCTATTTCTAGTCACCAACGTTTGTTATTTCTATAACTTAAGGAACAATTTATGTTATTTGAATATTTTTCCACTTATTCAAATTTATAACCAAAAAGATGCTTGCAACCGCCATCAAGAGCAATATAAAAATTTCAGAATAATTAGCTTCTTCATGCATGATAGCTTCAATAACATGATATACATTAAATAAGGCTACAATAATTCCCCAAATAAATGAAATCCATCGAAACCATTTTTTAGATACTTGCACAGTCATTACTGCAAATAAGAAGGCCAATCCTTCCATTAAAATACGCCACTGATGTGCCCAAAAAGGTGTTTCTCCTGTTGAACCTTCAATAAATACTGATTCTTTAAAAAACACATTAGCTAATCCATAAATGTGGTGAAATATAAATCCAAGGATAATAAATATCCACAATATGATAATTTTTGTTCTCATGGTTATCGAATTATGATTTTCGTTTTTTATTTCTAATTTACTAGCTTCCATATCATTGCTATTATTCTGTTTTGCTTTAGCTTTTTTTATTTCTTCAGCTTTTAAAACCGAAATATTTTTATAATCTATCTGATTTTTATCAAAGCTACTTTGTGCTTTAACTTGTGGTTGTATCTTAAAATAAAAAACAAGTGAAATTGAAGCAATTATAATCCACAGAACATCGATCAATAAAATTTCAAATTGATGCTGATTAAAAGTGTTCCATATCCAATTTCCTGATATAATTCCGTTACTAATTGGGATCAGAAATCCAAAAATGGCTCCAAGTAATAAACTATATTTATTGGTTGCATAATTATCTCTCTTAAATCGAAAAAAGAAAATAGCGATCAACCATAGCATAAAATAAAAGTAATAGATCGTGGTTTGCTTATCTTCAAAATAGCCATTCGAAAATTTTACAAATAAAAATGCTAACGCAGTTACAGGAAGCATTGACAAACAAATAGCTAAGTAAATATGACCTACTCTAGCAGTATATAATCTTTGGCTAATTGTCATGCTCTTTTTATTGCGAGCCTCAATCCAAATTAAAACTCCTGTAATGATAACAAAGCACGTTATCATTGCTAAAATAAAATAGATCATTTTCATTGGGATTCCACCATAATCTCCAAAATGTAATCGACTTATAGTACGTTGAAAATCTTCAGAGTAAACTGTTTTATCGGGGTTTTTCTGTTCTTCTATTTTTCCCGAGAAGACATCAAGAACAGTGCGACCCGTGCCAATAAAACGTTTATTATCTTCATATTCACCAATTAAAACATATTTCATATTGGTGCCACCATAGTTTTTTATAATACCTCTTGTTAGGTGAAAATCGGTCTGATTATTTGTCGTTTTTTTCGAAAAGGCATTAAAACTGGGGATTTCTTTTTCTGCTCTAGCAATCCACTCGTACGTTTTTCGTTCGGGACGTAAATCCTCCATCAGTTTGGTCTGATTATTATTATATAAGGTATTAGCGGGAAGTAATACCAAAATACTTAAGCAAAAATAGGCACCGGTAACAGCAAAAATAAACTGAAAGGGTAATCCTATTACTCCAAGAGCAGTGTGAGCGTCTACCCAAACACGTTTTAAAACTGATTTTGGATTGAACGTATAAAAATTAGGGATGATTTTTTTCCAATGAACAATAACCCCGGTAACTATAGCAAATAAGAAAAATAATGCTACAAAACCAGCTAGATATATACCAATTGAGGGTAGTTGTGCAAAAAAATGTAATCGATATAAAAACTCTCCCAAACTATATTGCTCTGGATACGTTTTGGTATCGATAGAATTAATATCAACATAGAAATAATTAGACTGTTTTCCTTTTTCTGATGCCAACGAGTCTTTACTCGCTCCCATAAAAACATAAATATGGTCACGATCTTCTCCTAAATTAAGCTGTAAATCTCTACCGGTTAATTGATATTGATCATCCAGCGTTTTTAATATTCTATCATAATCAATATCACTTCTTTCAACATGACCTATGGATTTTCCTTCTTCCCATATCGCAATTTCTTCTTTAAATAAAGCAAATGCTCCTGCAAAAAATATGATGTACAAAGTAACACTAATCACTATACCACTTACAGTATGTGTATTAAAGAATATATTATGATTTCTCTTACTCATTATACAAAAGGGTTATTTTGATTTCCTAAATAATATATCCCAAACAATACTATGGCTATTAATATATATAGCAACCAAGCTTTCCATCCATTTTTAAATAAAAAAGGAACAATTAAAAGCGCACACCATACGATAAACAAAGTAAATATTGAGGTAATTAAAATTTCTTGTGGATTAGGCAACCAAAGCGGTAAACACATATGTAATAATGCAGAAATGATATAACCTCCTAAAATTCCTGCAGAAATTTTAGCAAATTGTTGCCAGGGAGATTTATCTAAATATTTTGGATTTGCTGGCATAATTTATAATATTAATTCAAGTATTAATAGCACTAAAAATAAAACTGAAATCTGTTTGTATGTTACTTTTTTTAATGGAGCTATAATGATGATTAATCCTAAAATTATCATCATCAAAAAAAGCCAAAATAAAATCCCAGATGTTCTTCCTAAAGAAACAATGGCAATGATTAATGAAGCTAATAAAAGTACACCCGCTATAAGCTTTGAAACAACCATGTTTAATTTAATCCATTTTTCAATAGTTAAATCATAGTTTATCAGTACCTCTTTTGAGGTATGGTATAATAAAAAACTTCCAAAAAAAATTAATAATACACTAATTGTTATCATTTCATCTTTATAAACCAAACAACTCTAAATAAGATATTTAGAGTTGTTTATATTAAAATATTTTAAAACTTATATATTAAATTCGCATATATAGCTCTTGGGGTTTGGGGCGTTATAGTTGACCAACCTTTGTAATATTCTTTATTAAATGCATTATTCAGTTTTAGGCCGATTCTATATTTTTTCGCTTGATAAAAAATAGAAGCATTAGCAATAGTATAACTCGGAAGAATAAACTCTCCGGTAGATACATAGTTGATTGCAAAACGTTCACTCGCACCATTGAAGCCTAATCCCAATCCAAAACCATCTAGTTTACCATTTTGAAATTCATAACTCGTCCAAAAGTTATAAAGCGTCTCAGGGCCAGCTTCTAATGGTCTACGATTTAATATTTCTGCATTATCAGATTTTGTGGTTTCGCTATCATTATTGCTAAAGCCTGCTCTAATATTAAGGCCATCAATAGGGCTAGCGTTTACTTCAATTTCAAAACCACTACTTTCTACTTCACCTCCTTGTATTTTATTGAAAGGTGAAGCCGGATCTGTAATAACACGATCTTTTACTTTAATATCATAATAACTCACCGAAGCATTTAATCTATTATTAAATAAATTAGTCTTAACACCAAATTCTAATTGATTAGCTTGCTCAGGATCAAAAGTTTGTAACGTTTGTGGCCCTGCATTCGGATCTCCTACTAAAGCAGGTTCTACATTAGTGAATCCGTTTTGGTAATTAGCAAATACAGATAATTTATCCATTATAGGTTGATATAAAACACCAAATTTTGGAGAAAAAGCTGTTTGGTCAAAATCATCATCAAGATTTGCTAAATCACCTTCATTATCAAACATATCTAACCTTAAGCCTACCATTACAGACAGTGATGGGATGATATTAACAACATCAGAAATATAAGCACTGTAAATATGTGATTTAGATTTTACATTAGATATACCTTGGGATTCTAGAGCAGCATCTACACTAGCCGCTGATAATGTATATGTATCAGTCTCTACATCTGGTGTAAAAGGATTATCCCCACTAGAACCTCCCTCAGGAGTTATATTTCCATAAAAAGTAAAGCCGCTACTATTATTGGTTTGTGTCGAGTTAAAATAATCGATACCCAAAACAACTCTATTTCTAATTGATCCCAATTTAAAATCTCCTATAAAGTTTTGTTGAATATCTGTTGTTTGAGTATTGGAATTTTGTTTACTAATAAAACGAGAAAAAGTATCATTGCCCAAAACTCCAAAATCAAACAAATAAGAATAATATCCTTTTGTAGATGTTGAACTTTTTGACAATACGGTTTGTGATTGCCAAGTATCAGAAAGCTTATAATCCATTTCTACACGATAATTTTGCGTAGGGTTTTCTAAGGTTAATTCATTACTAGTAAATGACAATTTATAATTGTATCCTAATTCATCTAAGTTATTTGCTTGGGTAGGTGCACTCCTATTCAAAAACAGAAACATAGGATTGGTTTGTTCTGCCTGTGAAATTTCTCCATAAAACGAAAAGGATAATTTATTACTAACACGATAAGATAGTGATGGAGCTACAAAAAAAGATTTTCTAAAACCAGCATCTTGAAAACTCTGTTCTGTAGCATAAGATGTGTTCAATCTAAAATAAATGTTATTATTTTTATCCAATGGGGTATTAATATCTCCACTTACTTGATTAAAACCATAGGTTCCAGATGTAAAAGAAAGTTCGCCTCCAAAACCTATATATGGTTTTTTGGTAACGACATTTATAAGTCCTCCGTATGAAGTTACGGCACTACCAAATAGTGTCGCAGAAGGGCCTTTTACCACTTCAATTCTTTCAATGTTTGCTGCATTAATAGTTCCGTTTGTAAGACCTGGTATTCCATTAACCAATTGAGGTTGTACCGAAAACCCTCGTAAAGAATAATATCCGGCTCCATCTCCGCCTCGTCCTGTAGAAGACCATAATTTTTCAACACCAACTGCATTTTTTAATGCATCTTCAAAGTTTGTTACCACCTGTGATTTTAACAAATCTGTGGTGACTGTGCTATAAACCTGAGTATTCTCTAAGTCTTTTAAAGGTAGTTTAGCTACATAGGCTGTTTTTTTTCTTGAAAATTTATTTCTTCGCTCTCCTTCTATTATAACTTCGGCTAAAATTTCATTTCCTTCGTATAGGATAATGGCATCAAATTGTTTGGTTTCATTATTAGATATAGTAAAAGGAATTTCTTTTGTCTTAAATCCTAAATAGGATACAACAAGAATATGATCCCCGTCTGCAACGTTTGTGATTTCAAAAGCTCCATTTTCATCAGATTGTACTCCTTGAGTTGAGTTTTTAATGATAATATTAACTCCTGATATCACAGCTTGAGTGTTATCTACAGTTGTACCTTTTATACTTCCATTTTGTGAAAAAGAAAAAGAGGTTGATAATAGCAATGCTAAAATGATAAGTAATTGATTTTTCATTTATTATAATTAATAGATTTAGAAAATTATATTTATTTATTCTAAATAAATATAATGTATGCGCCGCAAATCTATTAAGAATGATTATAAATAAAAATATTCTATCCTGTTTTTTTAAAAATTTTACTGGTATCAAGTAAAAAATATACTGTCAAATTAGAAGAACTAGTAGAGCAGAATCTACATCTAGCATGTTATTATTTTGAAAATCAAAGATCTATACTCAATTTACATAAAAAGCTGGTACTATAATATCTAACAAAGAAAACCTCTATACATATTGTATGTATAGAGGTTTATAGACAAAATAGTATTAAAGTCGTGACTAGTATCGAGCTTTTTATCCGAAGATTATACCCTACTTCAACTTTCTATCGTATTATTAAATGTTCATTTTCTATGCTTTTTCGCGTAAAGTCTAAGCTTAAATCAAATTCAAAATGTGGAATATATATTACAAAACTCCTATGTATATCTTTTTTACTTTCTTACATTTTCTTTATTCGTACATTTCTACACATGCTCTTTTGTCAAATCCGTTTACTATTAACCATATCCCCAGAATCAATTCTAATATTGCCGTTGGAACATTTAAAATTAAGTATTCGGCTGTGATAATTTCAATAACCTGAAATAAAATTAAAATACTTGCTATTGCAGACAACAATGTACCTAATACTCCCCAAACTGAAAGCCAACGAGGCACTAGCCGTGATTTCACTAATAAAACATACAACATAAAATTTCCTATACATAAAACCAGAACCATAAATACATGGTTTATATAATCCCGCATAACTTTGAATACATTTCCTAATGCTTTTAAATCAGGAGAGCTTTGAGGTGAATTATATACAAACTCCTGACTTAATGCCAATATTGACAATAATAATATTGTTCCAAAAATTACGAGTGTTGCAGAAATTATCCTAAAACTAAAAAAGCCGATTGCTAAACTACCATCAAACCTTCTGATTACAGGGTATAATAAAATTGCAATTCCTAAATATGCAAGCGACATTATGAATTGAAAGAAAGCATCTATGATTACATTATTAGAATTTGCAGCGGCTTCTGTTAAATATTTTGTAGAATCAATCGATGGTGCTACACTAAAAACCCCAGCAACCATACCTGCTATAAATAACAAACCTGCCAATCTTACTTTACTTTTCATCAAATACATAAGCTATTTTTTTTGCTATAAAACTTTTTTTAATAAGTATAAATATTCAATAAGTAATAAAAAACACGACTAACTGGTCTTTCTAATTTTGTACAAAAGTACAAAGTGAACACAAAAAACATATAGATATATCTAAAAGCTTTTTGTCAAAAACATCAATTCTGGTTTCTGATAAAAAAGTATTCAATTATTAATCTCGATCAACTAACAGGATTCACTGCTCCTTCAGCTTATTTGCAAATAACGCTGCAAGTTCGCCAAGATTATTGGCTTTGTAAAATTCTCTTGCCGAAGCTGTCAATGATAGTTCTTCGAGCATCCTTGCAATTAGCTCTGCTCTACCAATAGAATCCATTCCGAGAGGAGATAACATTGAAGAGCGTATGATAGGACCATGCGCTATGTCTAAAGAGATATCAGCTACATGAGTAGCTATCAAATCAAAAATGTCGTTTTCGTTCTTATCCATAATCTATAATTTAATTTGAATTAGTTTTTAATTAATCTGTTAATTGGGCTAAACCATATGTGATTTATAAAAATTTACATCATGCATTTTAAATGTTGATAATTGATTGGTTGTTAGTGCAGCACTATAACCGTTTGTGAACACAAAATCTTTTACAAACCACAATTTATCGTCAAAATGAACTGTATTATTCTTCACTTCAAGTTTATCTAGAGGTATATAAAATCCCCGTCCATCTGCCTTGATCACACTTTCCTTAATTGTCCAATATTTATAAAATGCTTTTAATGGGCAACTCGCACCGTTAATTTCATCCCACTGATCATCAGTCATTAAACCCCTGAAGTCTTTAAGGTTTCTCTTTCGGTTTTCTTCAATATCAATACCAAGCCTGATATTTTTTCCTATCGCACAAATCACAAAATCACCAGAATGAGATATATTAAAATCATACCCCTTCAAGGTTAAATATGGGCGTTTGTGTGAGCTATAAGCGATAAGGTCCCAAATATTATTTTCTATATGATAGTTCTTTAGTGCTTCAATCAATAGTAAGCGTCCTAACAAGTGTGCATGTCTGTCCTGCCAACGAATGTATTGTGAATTTTTTTTTCTCAAATCTGGCGGTAGCAATAATAGATAATCTGAAAAAAGACTTTGCTCCATCGGATTTTTAAAGGATGTAAAAAATATATCTATTGATTGCATTCTCAAATCTTTTCAAGTTTAGTAATAGAGGCCGTATTAAATAGTTTTGAAAATATGGCGTTAAATATTTCATCAATAGCTCTCACTTTTAAAAAGTGATGTGCTTCTTTACCGATAAAAATAAACGGAACTTCATTTTTACTGTGACCGCCAAAAGAAAGGTCTTCAATATTCCCATGATCACTGGTAATTAAAACATGAATATTTTCTGGTTTATCATGAATTACTCCATTAAGAAATTCATCAAACATCTCTAAAAACATGATGGATTTATTCATGTCCTTTCTATGCCCTATTAAATCAGGTAAAAAACATTCATATAAAATCAAATCATGATCTTTTGTTAAGTTCTTTAAATTTTCTCCAGCTATAAACGGAGTTATTAAAGGTATCTTATTATTGGACACATCTTGTAAAGTAAGGTTTGTAATATCCCAATGTACAGCTCTGCCTTCAATAAGATCATTCATAGTATTAAAACTATTTTTGGCCGCTAATACGCAACGTGTAGTCACGCTGTAATTTGGAGAATTCGTATTAAAAGATTTGAAAAACCCATCGGTATAGGAGTTAGCAAAAATGCTTTTGATATAATTCTCATTGGCGTATTTGAAAATTGATCTTTTGTTGATCAATGATATCAATTGATCATTTGGATACGCCATCAAATGATGGCCTAAAAATGCCTGAGCATTATATCCGGTAAATAAAGATGACTGCCCTGTTGCGCTTTGAGGTACTCCTTCAACTCCCAGGCATGCATCAATTCCTTTCACCAGAAAATTTTGCTTCACAACATTTGTGGTATTGGTTAATGCCTCGCCAACTAGATTAAACATTGTTGGCATTAAAGCTCTTGTAAATGGGTTTGATTCCACATTTTTTCCTAAGCCCACTCCATCTAAAAAAATAAATATTAATTTATTTTTCATTTAACTCCTTTGAACCGGTTTCACTTCTTTTAGATCAAAATATCCATTATACCCTTTGATATATACGGCTGCTCGATGCCCAAATAATATTATGGCTTCTGATCTGGTTTCCAGTTCATTTTCATAAAAGTCTGAGATTACCCTTGTTCCTACTGGGTAAACTTCGTTCCATTGCTCGACAAGTTTAGTCGGGTCTGATAGTTTCTTTTGTTTTACTTTTTTTGTTACCGATTTGTTTTTTTTAACTGGTTTGGCCGCTTTCTTTGAACTACCAGGTGCTGCTTGGGAACGTTTTTTTTGATTGGTCTCTGCTTTTTTACCGGTCTGTTCCCTAACCGTTTTTGTATAATCTCTTTTGATATACCCCATCAATTTGGTCAGTACATCTCCTACTCCCAGTTCTTCAAACTCCATCTCTCCCTGATGCAACAAATATGTCATGCTTTCGGACCATCGTACACTGTTGGATAACTGATCTATTAAGTGCTGAGCTACATTGCCATGTACATAGGGTTTCCCGGTAACGTTAGCAACTACATCGATTTTTGGTTTGTAAAACCTTGTCTTCTTTACAAACTTTTCAAATTCAGCAGCTGCTTCTTTCATATAGCGTGAGTGAAATGCACCACTTGTATTTAAAGGTATAAACATGATATCTGCTTTTTCAAAAAATGGATGTGCCTTATCAATGTCTTCTTTTAAACCTGAAATAACAATCTGAGAAGAGGCATTTAAGTTGGCAATATCAATAGTAGTCAGGTTTGCATTCTTAAGTATTTCCAGAATTTTTTCTTCTGAAGAATTTAGAACAGCGGCCATCCCTCCATTTTTAGCCTGGCTCATGAGTTCACCTCTTTTTTTAACTAGTTTAAGACCGCTTTCAAAACTAAACACACCCGATACCTGCAATGCATTATACTCACCCAGACTATGGCCTGCTAAAAAATCTGGTTGTTTTTCTCCATCCTTAATTTTCTTCTGATAAGACAAAGCGTTCACTACATATAGTGCCGGCTGAGTATATTGTGTGTGATTCAACTGATCATTAGGATTTTCTAAACAAAGTTCTTTAATAGAATACCCCAATATTTTATCCGCTTTCTTTGTTAACGCAGGAAACTCATCAAAAAGCGTCTCTCCCATTCCTTTTCTCTGAGAGCCCTGCCCAGGAAACACATATGTTTTCTTCATTTTTATCTTGTTTTTTTATATTAGGTTTATAATTTTAATTTTATCTTCTTTTTAATACAATCGAAGTATTTATTCCACCAAAGCCAAAAGAGTTACTCATTGCAACATCAACCTGATAATCAACGGCTGCAGTACCACAAAACTGTAAGTCTTTACAAATCGGGATCTCCAGATTTTTATTTGGGTGTAGAAATCCTTGTCTCATTTGTTCAACTGTAGCAATTGTCTCTACTATGCCTGCCGAATACAAACAGTGCCCTGTTAACCCTTTGGTAGAATTTAACCACAAATCAGATCTATGATCTTTGAAAACTTTGCTAATAGCCTCTGCTTCGGTTTTATCTCCCAAGGGAGAAGAGCTTCCATGAGTATTTATATAATCAACATCTGAAGCTGATAACCCAGCTTGATTTAACGCTGAAAGCATCGCTTTTGCTTCGCCATTTACATTTGGATTAGCAGAACTATTGCTATCAAGATTCAATGCATAACCTTTGACTTCTGCCAGGAATGGAATACCCCTTTTAGTAGCACTTATTTCTGATTCTAGAATTACACTGGCACTAGCTTGTCCATAAATAAAACCTTCGTGTTGTGTATCAAAAGGGCGGCAGGATTTTTCTGGTTGATCTATATATTTCTTACCTCCCATGGCTCCAATGTTAATAAAACCTTGAATATCCATTGGGGAAAGGTCAGCAACAACACCTGTAACTATACACACATCAACCAGACCTGAATGAACAAGCTGATATCCTTTTATAATACCGACATTCCCAGTTGCAGATGCTCCTCCTACGGCAAACCCTTCTCCTTCAATACCAAATAGTTCGCTCAAAACCCCGATTTGATTGGTCTCCAAAAACTCAAGTGCATATCGGGGAGATAGATACTCCGGATTTTTCCTAAATTTTGAAATCAAGTCATATTGATAATTCTGAGTACTGTTTTGCCCAGCAACAATCAATCCTATTCGCTCTGGCAAAGGCTTGTTATCATGTAATCTGGCACTAAACCATGCTTCTAAGGCAGATATAATGGACGTTTGAATAACAAATGGAGCTCTTCTTCCTAATCGCTTGGCATGATCATATTTCTCTTCTGATACATTTTGAAAACGATCTATAGAATCAGAGAAGGAAAAGTCTTCTATCTTAGCCGCAAGATCAACAGATATTTTTGGTTCTTTTATAATTGGTGTTTGCTTAATACCTGATTTTCCACCCCTTAAAGAGTTACAAAATGTAGAAACATCATTACCTATTGAAGAAACTGTTCCCATACCAGTAATCCCAACCTTATTTATGGTTACTATCATCTATCTTATTTTAGTAATCTATTGGCAATACCATTAACTATATTAATTACTCTCGACAGATGCATAGTTCTCTACCAATACGTCTACCATACCTTGAATATTACTTACTTGAGCAAAGCTCATTAAAGGTATTTTCAGGTCTAATTCTTCCATCGACATGGTAACAACCTCCATCCTATCAATTGAGTTAGCACCCAATTCTCGTAGATTTCTTTCGATCTGAATCTGCTCCGGTTTAATGTCCGGAAGCACTTCTATAATAACATTTTTTACTACTTCAAAAACATGTTCTTTTGACATAACTTCTATTATTTATTTAAATATTATACACTTCTTTTTAGCTTAAGATTTTATCTTACTGAAAATCAAAAAAGTTCAATTTATTCTGTCCCTTTCTTAAACGATATGCAGTAAAATCATTTTTGTTTTTAAATTGCAGATATATATTTTGCTTCAATACTTCAGAAAATACCTGACCTGGTGGTCTTCCATAACTATGACCCGGGAAAATGAGCGTATCTGTTGCAATTCTTTTTTTTAGATATTTAATACTTTCGTACATATTATGTGCTCCTTGCATGTCAAAACATAAGCCACAACCTTCGGCAAATAATGTATCCCCGGTAAATAGACTGTTTCCTATTAGATAACACATACCACCAGGTGTATGACCCGGGGTAAATAAAGGTTCAATCTGTATTTGGCCAACTGACCATGGTGTTGTACCAATGCTTTCTAATTGTGGAGCATGAAAACCAGAGTACGTAATTTCTTCATTGGACATCCAAATAGGGCAACAGTATTTTTCTGCCAGAGGTTTGGCTAAATGAATATGATCAAGATGAGAATGAGTAAGTAAAATTCCACTTAAGACTGTTCCGGTATTCTCCAGTGCCTGCTCTACTTTTCTCATATCCCAGGCCGGATCCACAATAATAGCTTGATTATTAATATGGTCAACCACCAAATAACTATAGTTTACCATAGACATATAAGTCATTCTCAGTATGACAACCTGTACTATACCGCTATAACCAGTATCGGTATATCCAATATCCATTATCAGATTTTCAAATTTCATTGATGTGTAAATTAATGTGCTCTATTTTGCATTTATAGAGGCGCCGAGTGGATTCGAACCACTGAAATAAAGGCTTTGCGGACCTTCCCCTTAGACCTCTTGGGTACAGCGCCATTTGCGTAAGTCATAGATTCAAAACTTACAGGTTATTATGTTCTTAAGAGGTGCTGAGTGGATTCGAACCACTGAAATAAAGGTTTTGCAGACCTTCCCCTTAAACCTCTTGGGCACAGCACCTTTTCTTATTGTTTTTTTATAAAATATTTTCCGTCAATATTTCTAAAGAATGTTTATAGCAGTGATTCACTAACATAAACAGGTTTTTAATTTTTGAATGACATTTAAATCACTTCCGAATTGATTTATCATTTGCAATGAAATAGAACCTGAACCTGAAGGAAGTATATATTTAACAAAAGTTGACAAAGTTCCACTAGGTCCTATATCTATAAAAGCGTAATCTTCGGTTTCCAGTATTCTTTCAACAGTTTGCTCGAAATTAACAGGATTACGGATAGCTTTCCATACATAGTCTCCATTCAATTCCCGAACTGTCCCTGTTTGCAATGATGATATCACTGGAATTTCGGGAGATACTACCTTAATATCTCTAAAAATTTGTTTATAAGCCTCTTCGATTGGATCTATGAGTTTGGTATGAAACCCATATTTTACCGGTAATATTTGTGATATAACATTTTCCTTATTTAAGTTTTGATAAAGGTTTTCTATTGTGTGAGGCAAACCGCTCACAACAAAGTTCTCTTGAAAATTTCCTGCTGTAAACCAACAATTACGAAAAAGATCTGGGTAGCGGATCATTATTGATTTTGATCCCATAATAGCCAACATACCTGCAGGCTGGGTTTTTTCATGAACAAGCTTAGCTATATCAACCGATACCCTGATTCCATCTTCCAGGGAAATAGCACCTGAAACAACAGCTGCATGAAGCTCTCCCATACTATATCCCATAAGAAAATCTGGTTGGATATTCATTCCCTTAAGTAATTTGAACATACTATATTGGATACTCAATAAAGCAGGGTTCGTATAAAGAATGTTGTCAAAGGGTTCGCTTTTTCTCTTTCCTCGATACAAAACATCAATTAAAGAGGTTCCTATTAATGGAAAAACTATTTCATTACAATGATCCATCCAATATCTGAATTGTTCATTATGTTCGTAGAGTTCTTTACCCATTTCATAGTATTGAGAACCCTGGCCAGAGAACATACATATAATCTGTTTATTCATTTGATTTTTTTATTTAATGACAGGCTTTCCTAATCTCATTACACTTTTTGTACAACTAGTATGATTAGGAAACCTGAAAAACCTTTTGGTAATCGGATAAGACGTTTTACTTCAATATTACCTGAACTCTTCTTTTTCTATTTAAAGCCAAAAAAATACCGCACATAGTATTAATCGTGAATTAATCAAAGCTGATACAAAACCCTAAAAGCAACCTGTTTTTGATCACGATAAGGGTAAAATCCACTTCTAGCATCGTCTACAATAGGAATGAGTGCATCAAAATTTAAAGTGATATGGTCATTCCAATTGTAGGAAGCCGATAACACATTAAAAAAATTAGTATAAGGTCCGTTGTACATAGAAGCCCAACTAAGGGATAGATTATTTTTCATTAGTTGTTTACTTAAGGCCAATAGGGCTATATAATTATTTCTGGGAATTCCCTGAATTTGATCAGACCAATCCATGATATGGTAATTCACTGCTTCCATACTTAACGTAAAAGTACTGTTGGGAGAATAATCAATACCAATTGAGGCGTCCAAAGCATTTTTTTTTACAATCTGAAACGATGTATCGTTATATGCTTTTTCAGATTTTATTGCTACTTCACCTTTAACGAGTAAATTATTGATTGCTCGATTGAAGGTAACACCAGTCATAAAAAACCGCTGTTTACTTTTGGCAATAAGATCAGGGTTGACCATTCGTAAGGCATATTGATTATCTATCAAACTGGCTGCCATAATACTAATGTCACTTTTTCCGAAGGTTTTTCTCCATCGTAAACCATATTCAGAAAAATTTCCCTTTTGTTTTTCCTTTAGATATTCAACTTTTCCGTCAAAAGGATCATAATAATACCCTGTTCCTTTTCGAGGTTGTTCGTTAAATTCGGGATAAGGCACAAAAAACGCACTCCAATATCCAAATGATGAATACTGGTCTACGGTTAGCATAGGTTGTCCTATCCTAAGGTCATCCATATTGAGACTTAGCGGTTCCCGGTAATCCAAACGGCCTATTTCATTAGTAACAATCGCATAATCCGATTCCCCCCATACAACTATCTGAATTCCAGCTTTGATACTTGTTCTATTAAAACTAGTCTGTAAATAAGCTTCTCTTGTTCTTCCTTCAAATGCCACTATATCATTTTCATCACGAATCCTATGATCATTTTTGAGAAAAGTAAACATTTTAGTATCTATATGGAGTGAAAGATAATCCAAGAAGGATTTAGAATATTCTAACCGAAACGAAAGCCGGTTATTCATTATCTTATCCGGTTTTTCGACTTTATACGTAAAACCATATTGTATCCCCAAACGCATTGCACTAAACACATCTGAAACCCATGATATCGAATCCTTCTTCTCTTCAACCAGAGTAGATTCCATATCAATGATATCGAAATCCTCGATGTCTTCTATGGTATCGTTTTCTACAGGAACCTGGCCATAAACACATGAAATACTTATAAGTGAGATGATAATACTATATACAACATCATTGGTGAAGTTGGAGCAATTCTTCATGCCTCTCTCTAAAAAATAAATTAATAATGATTTGTTTTCTTCACGACGTTAATGATGTATCAAAATCATTTGAAGCCATATCTAAAAAACTAATTGTGTTTGGTTTTTGAAAGGTTTAAACAATATGTGTAAATCCGATTTAACAGCTAATCTTACCGGATACCGCATGTATTATTTATCCTTCTTCCCAGGGAAATTGACCGGTTTTTACAAATCTTGCTATTTTATTCAGGTTCCTTTCATCAGAAAACACTTCAATATTAGCTGCAAGAGCATGTGACTTAGTAGCATTTGGGAAATTATCCAATTTATTCAGATAACTTTTATAACTGGTTATTCCTTGCTTGGAAAGCAGGCGTAGGCGTAATAAATGCTTTCTTAACAGATTTTTACTATTCTCGTCATATGCATCCACCAGTCCCCAATCATATGCTTCCTTTGCCGATATAGGTTGGGTCATTAATGTCATGTAATGTGCTTTGGAGAATCCTATTCGACGGATCAGAAAAGGCAAAACACAGGCAGGCATCAGTCCAAAAAGAAGTTCTGATAAACTGAATACTGCTTTCTGTTCACAGAGTACTATATCGCAAGCAGCTACAAAACCCATTCCACCAGCATTAGCCTTTCCTCTAACATGTGCAATAGTAATGTATGGGCCTGAAGCTAATTTTTGCCATAGATTATACATTTGTTCGGGGTTTTGATCTTGATGCTGAGTCCCGTTTTCAAGACTCTGTTGGATGCCTTTGAAATCTGCTCCAAAACAAAACACTTCAGGAGAACCTTCGACAACCACGATTTTTGCCAATTCTTCACATAGATCAAGTGCGTTTGTAAACTCTTCGATTAACCTATTATTAATTGCATTTTTAGCCTCTGGGCGATCGATTTGAATAAAACAAATATCGCCTTCAAACCTGGTTTTTATAGTTTCGTATGATGTTACATTACTTATGATATCCATTCGTATTCTCTTTTAAATTCTTTAATCTCTTTTAAAAAAAGTGTCTCTCTGTTCAACGTTTTTCTGGCTTGAGAAATAAAATCCGTATCCAGTTTTACATTGCGTGTACCAAATTTTACTGCATTGCTACCTACCAGTAAATTTTCATATTCATCCATTTTTAGTTCGTACCTTTTATCAAATTGTTCTTTAATCTTGAATTTTTGTATACTTTCCTGACTTTTTTCACCTACTATACCGCTAAAAAACTCAGAACAACAACCCGACCCATAAGAAAAACATCCAACTCTTTGTGGTGCGTCAAAACTGCCATTCTCAATCGTACTAGCGAGTGACATCATGGCTGTCGCTCCCATAATATTGCCAATACGCTGACAGTAGACCAACCCAGGAACTACTCGGTTCTCAAAATCCATTTCTATGTCCTTAGGTTTTGCTTTCACTGCTTTGCGCATTAAATTACGATGTGCTCCTTTGACCATTCCTCCAAAAGGAGTATGAAAGGCCAGGTAGCTAAAAGTCTTGGCATAATTTGCCTCGGGAACACGTTTTTGATATTCGTAAAAAGAATTCTCACAACAGTCTAAATAAGAGAGTAATGACAAGTCAGAATCTCCGGCTTCGCCATCTGTAGTAGGTCTACAAGTATCCATCACCTGATAACCATAATATCCATTAGCGCCAATATCTACCTGAAACACATAAGGTTTCTCACTAACCAGCATAGCAACCGCTCCGGCTCCTCCGCTAGGTTCTGCAAATGACCACTCCATAGTGAGTGCATCCCCACCTTCTTCTATCATAAAACGAGATACATCTGTCGCAATTACCAGAGCTTTTGCCCCAGGTGAAGTTTGAGACAAGATAAAATTGATTGCCATTTGAAAACCGGCCACCCCAGAATAGCATGCATTTTTTAACTCAAACAAGCGACAATTGCGGTTCAATCCCAAAATTTCATGAAAATAAGTACTCATTGATTTCCCAAAATCAAAGGACGATTCTGTACATGAGATTACCAGCTCGATACGATCTTTTTCTTCTGGGCTAAGAGCATCTATGAGAGGCTTAGCAGCATTTACTCCAAAAGTGACTGGATCCTCATAGGGTAATGCCACCGTCTTCTCTTTCATAAGAAGATTTTTAAAACGAGATGTATCTAATTTACGATATTCTGCAAGTTTTTCTACATCCAAAAATGTTGTGCCTCCGAAGACATTCATTGCTTCAATTCCTGCTATACGCATATATTTTTCTATTATTAAATGATTAAAAATTAAGTTTTTGTGTGATTGGCATACGATTTTTTCTAGCATACCAGATTAAGCTACATTACCTGTATCTTAGTTTTTTAATTATAATGTATCGTTGATGATATTTGATTTACGATAGGCCATCTCGAAGGCTTCGTTTAATCAATAGAACGTTGAAATTCAATTACCAATGTCAATTACCAAGTAGTCACTCAAGATCATTTATCTTTCTTGATATCTATCTTAAATGCTGGCTTACTGACACAAAAGATCTGCCATGAATAAGGCTATCAGGATATGTAAACAAAATCCTACCTCAGCATATCTAATAAAATTCTTGTAAATAAAAATTTAAGTTCTAGGAATTCTCCAAAACCAGATTATGTTTTGGAGTAAGGGTATTATTTTTTATTCATGAGTATTAACATATGTTGCAACCCTTTTTAGCAACTAAGCATAAACTCTTTTAACTGCTGCCTGAGAGAAATCATCCAGCTGTTTCTGGAAATCAGCTTCTGCTTTGGAGTTTGCCTTTTTTTGCGCCCCACTAGGTTTTTCTTTGATTTGTTGAATTAGTTTATGTAACACCTCAATTAAGATGTCTACATCTTCTTCTGTATTTTCTATTCCAAGACTGACTCTAACAACTCCCGGTAATTGGGTCTTTGGAGCTACAGTTAGAACAACACGTTGTACTTGCTCGAGTACAGGGCTAATACCTGTTATTTTCTTAACCAGTAAATGAGCGCAATGACAACCGTATCTTACACCGATACCTCCTTTTCGGAACATCTCTTCTGCTAGTTTGTTATGCAAAATTCCTTTTGTCTCAAAAACAATAACTCCTATCCTATCATCAAATTTAGGGGACTTTGGATCATTTACCCCGAAAACAGTCAGTCCAGGTATTTTTGACATTCCATCTAATATTCGTTTAGTCAATACTTGTTCTTCTTTATGAACCACATCCATACCGATGCGTTGTAAAAGTACAAGTGCTTTACCCAATGACGCAATTCCTCCTATGTTTTCTTCTCCAGATAATTGGATACGTTTCTTCTCATTCAGGTTATGATTGAGTAATCCTTTTTTAACCACCAATACTCCGGTACCAAATGGGGCATAGATTTTATGAGCAGAAAAAGCCATATAATCGATCCCATCTTTTTCTATCTCAACCTTAAGGTGAGCAACTACCTGGGCACCGTCTATCAGAAGTTTTGCACCATATTTATGAACAATTGAGCTTACTTCCTTGATATTATGACATGACCCTAAAACGTTAGAAGCACCACTCAGAGCAACAACTTTAATACGTTTCTTTGCGTACTTATACTCTAGATTATATTCTCGTAGGTTTTTTTCCAGTTCTACTAAATCTATAAAACCTTCTTCATTCACTCCTAACCTGATCAGAGAGTTTTGGGAAATCATGCGCCAAGGTAAATCATTAGAGGAATGCTCCAGCAGGGAGATCAGTACTACTGGATCAATATTATTTTCGGGATTATTGATCAGGTTTTCTGATACAAGATTGATAGATTCGGTAGTATTTTTGGTAAAAATAATATCATAGTTTTCAAGAGGTGCTCCTAGGAT
Source organism: Aquimarina sp. Aq78 (assembly GCF_900299525.1). GTDB lineage: Bacteria > Bacteroidota > Bacteroidia > Flavobacteriales > Flavobacteriaceae > Aquimarina. The sequence goes on from NZ_OMKA01000017.1 coordinate 76,971, forward strand.
TTCACTACAAATAGTTTTTACTTCTTGCACTACTTCTTGTCTTCTTTTCTCTGGCAAACGTAATGCTTCACGAAACGTGTTCCAAATTGGGGTAAATGTAGGTGTACTGGCACTATTATCCAGGTTTACGAATTGTCTTTCACCTTCCATGGTTGGTACAATTAAACCTCGTCCTATTAAGGTTTGTTTAAGTTTCTTCATGAGTTCCAGTCCGGAGTATTTCTCTAACTCATCCTTATATATCAACTCATTTACGCTAAGATCCTTTTGAGATAATTTCTTAAAGATATCTTTTCCATATTGCTTCATTAAGAGAAGTGCCTTACTAAATGCAATAACATTAACAATGGCCGGAGTACCTGCTTCAAATTTGTCTGGTCCGTTATTCCAGATTATCCATTCTGCCGCAACAAGTCTGGCCGTTCCTCCACCACACTCGGATGGGGTGCCTTTAGGTAATGCTTTTTTCCCGACAACAACTGCGGTTATACCCAACGGCAAACCAATCTCTAGACTTGTCAAAAATTGATAGCTTCCAGACTTAAGTTGTGATGTTAAACTATTTGTTCTTTTGGAGGAGCAAAAAATGACAATGTATCTATCTTTGTTAAGCCCCATATATTCCAACACAATATCTCTGGCATGCTCATATAGATGAGAAGATACCATCGAATTGTGTCCACTCCCACGATGTACGTTGGAATAAGTTTCTAGTGCTGCATGCACTCCACGTTCCAGCTCAGCAAATGCTGTTTCTGATTCATTACCTTTTAGCGCGCCATTTTCTTGTTGTTTGAGCTGGCTAACGTTTGATGATCCATGCTCATTATACATAGTTGTTTCCATTTGAATCTCGTTTTATTTAATTTTTAATCTATTTTTATTTTTGAATAATTTTCTTAACACTAAACATCCTAATTTTTTCTTACTGCAATAAAATGTTGACGCCCTCTGCGGTGCAAACATTCGGTTTCAAAAATTTCAAATCCCGTATCCTTTATTGAGTTTTCTAATTCTGAAACAGTATATGTTTTCAGTTTCGGAATTAATCCGATTTTACTGACAAGCGATAGTGCAATTCCCACAAAAGATCTTTTTCCCAAACAAGGTGTTACAGAAATAAATACTCCTCCTGGTTTTAACAATTCATGAATCCTTTCCAAAGCTTTGGGTAAATCTTCTAATAAATGAAGCATATAGACTGCTAGTATCATATCAAAGTTTCCTGACTTATAGTTCATATCGAATATTGTGGTATGTGAATAATCTACATTTTGAATCTGTAATTCATTGGCTTTGTCCTGGGCAATCCGGATCATTTCAGACGATATATCAATACCGTAAACCTTATCAACATTACTAGCGATTTCATTAGCTAATATTCCTGTGGCACATCCATAATCCAGAACATTATCCTCTTTTTTGAGATATCCCTTGATTTTTTGAAGAATTTTAATTCGCACCTCTCTATCTTTCATTTCTTCCTTATCGTACCCATTCGCACTTTTATCCCAAAATTTTTCGGATTTATACATTTTTATACATTTAAATTTTAGTAATCATTTATCCCCAAATTAGTTATAAAATTGAGAATGAGTGCAAACACTTCGCTATAGCACTAAAGATTTAATCATTTCTTCACATTAAATAATTGCTTAAAATTTTTAATGCTTTTTTTACCTGAGTGACATCTTCACCTATTTATAATTCAAGCCTGGTCTATTGATCTTTACAGATGAATTTGATTTTTCGCATTTTATTTCTTCAATATATTCTTTCATCACCTTTAAAGCGTACCTGATATGTTGGTGTTTTGTCTTCGATCCAAAGCTGATCCGGATAGATTCCTGTGCTGCCTCATCTGTTAATCCTATTGCTTTTAAAACATGGGAGGGTTTATTAGATGATGCACTACACGCAGAGCCAGAAGAAACAGCAATTCCCTTATAATCCAGTGATTTCATTAAGTCACCACTGCCAATACCTGGAAAGGTTAAATTAATGGTATTTGTCAAACAGTTATCTATTGGAGAATTAATAATGATATCACTTTTTATCGCTTTCAATTCATTAATGAATATTTTTTTAAGAGGCTCATTTTTTATTGAAAGAGATACAAGTTTATTTACATGCCTGCAAGCTTCTCCAAAACCTGCGATATTATGAATGGATTCTGTACCTGCTCGCATTCCTTCTTCTTGATGTCCTCCATGAATATAAGGTTCCAGAGGACAGCTGATTTTGGCATACCAGGCACCTATCCCCTTAGGACCATAGAGTTTATGAGCAGAAAATGTAGCATAATCGACTCCTAATTCCTTCACGTTTATAGGGATTTTGCCTAATGCCTGCACACAATCAGAAAAAACCAGAGCACCTTTAGCCTTGGCCATTTCAGATATTTTTTTAATATCCTGAATCGTTCCTATTTCATTATTTGCCAACATACAACAAACCATAGAAGTTCGATCATCTATCATTGCTTCAAGCTCTTTAAGCAATACACGTCCAGAACTATCTACAGGACAATATTGAACATCTATATTTTTGGTCTTTAAATACTCTAGTGTTTGAATCACCGAAGGATGCTCAATTGGTGTAGATATTATTTTGTTTTTATCTGGATAGAAATGATTACTTATTGTTTTCAATAACGCATTATTGGACTCGGTTGCACAACTAGAAAAATACACTTCATGTGAATGAGCTCCGATCGCGGCAGCAACTTGTTCACGAGCTTTTTCAATAATTTGTGCAGACATTCTCCCTTTAGAATACCCTGATGAGGGGTTTCCCCAATAAGATTTCAATACCCGGTTCATTACGCTTCTTACAGATGGTGCAATATGAGTCGTTGCGTTATGATCGAAATAAACATTTCGCTTGTTCAATATTTGTTTTAGCATGGCAATCATATTTTTAAATTATAGTGCAGCAAGTGCATCGATGATCTTCTTACAACCTCCATTCTTAATATATTCGGAGTGATCATCTATATCCTTAAATTCTTTGTTTGTAATTTTACTGCATAATACTTCAGAGTCTGTTTGAACATAAAACGCTCTCAGCATCTTTTTGGTCTCCAGGCTATCAAATGACGATGGTGATTTACCAGGATTCTTTTTTATCCAATCCACCATTTTATACCAAATCGCAGCACTTAGCGCTCCGCATTCTTTTCCGCTTAAACCAAGCCCTCCGGCATATCCAGCTACCATAAGCATTTCTTCTTCTGTAGCTCCCATTTTTCTAACCACCTCAGATGCACAACTTACCGATCCCGGACAGAAACTTACAGATTCATCCGATAAGCCTTCATCTGCTGATTTAATTGCTTCGGGAGCCCATCTTCCTGCCAGCTTCATACAACCAAATGCTTTTCCCGTAAATAATACTTTTAGCGGAGCTAATTTACCAGTAAGATCCATATCTGTAATATCACGGCAACTTATCGTATTTGTTCTTTTTTTAAAGGATTCCATCAGATGTTGTGTAGCTGTTATAGCCATTGCTATTGCTTCTCCTGTGTCTTCATTTCTTCGGTATGATTCTGCTCCGGCAGCCAAAACGGCTCCTCCGATCATTCCGCATTGGTATCCTCTATTCAATAGTCCTCCTGCAAAAGGAGATGCCGCAATCTCTGCTATTTCATTCGGAACACCATACTCGCTATTTAACAGAGAACAAAATGCTGTACCACAAGTTCCTCTGGATAATACTTTTAAACCTTCTTTAATAGCCTTCATAATGGAAATTTTAGTGAGTTTTTAATTATATATAGTTCATAACCCATTTCTCTTGTTAGAAAGATTGAATTATGTTTATTAAAAGAAACCCTTTGTGTGACTAGGGTACCTTTTGTGTGTTTCTTATTACAACAGTTTTATGATTTTGAAATATGATTTTGTTGAATTCACAACCCATCCATATTATGAGCTTACTTCGAAAGCCATACTATTAGATTCTATAACTTGATCGGTATGTAGATTATCCTGATCAGTATCAACCTTATTAAATGCTCTTACATAAAAGTTTTTAATCCTAACTAAAACATCTCCTGCTTCATTGATAATTTTTATATTGAATTTTTTGATACTTGCTGGAGACCGAACTTCTTCCTCTACGTGTTCCACATAAGCATAACAGGTATGAGGTAATGAGCGAAAAATTTCTATTTCATCGATAGCAAATGGTACATGTGGAGTTGCTGATTCCATCTGTCCAATCAATCCAGCAACAGTTTGTAAAGCGCCATCGACAATACAAGGATGAAGAATGAATCGATCAGAATCGATTAATAAATGATCTGTTAATTTCAACCTAGATAAAGCAAAGGATTCATTGATATAAAATTCCTGAATAGTTTTAAATGCTAAGCCATAATTAAAACCTACCTGGTTAAAGATATTATAGTAGTATGAGCCATTCTGAGGCTCAGAACACTGTTCCTTAAGCTTTTGTATTGAAATATTTTCAGTATCTGCTGAATGTTTATTACCGTTTTGAAAAAACAACTTCCCTTCAGAATGAATTATTTGTTCATTTTCATCATCAAGTGAAGTAATTTTAAATTCAGTACCAATACCATTAGGTTTTAATGATGTATTAATAAACTGTGAGCCTTTCTTAAAACTTAATGGGTGAGCCCACACAATATCCTTAATCTTACTAACCTTTTGTTCTCCTGCGAGGTTTCCTGAAATATTTGCAATTTCAATAAACCCTGAACCTGGAAAGATTTTCTCTTTATTAACCTTATGATCCGATGCATAAAACTCTCTATCAGATAACCATGAACTAAAACGAACTTCTCTTAATGTAGATGAATTATATGAAATTAAAGGATGTAGTTGAGCACCTATGGGTTTGGTTACCGTTCTCTTTTCTTCAATTACTCGATCTGATACCCAATACCTTTCTTTGGCAAAAGGATAAGTAGGCAGTGATATCCTATTGGGCTTATCCCGAGTATATAACCTTTCCCAATCCATTTCAACTCCGGTAACCCATAATTGCGCGAGTTTACCCAGATCACCTGCCTCAAAAAGAGAACGAAGTTCTTCTTCGTTATTGAGTATTTTCTTTCTTCCTCGTTTAGGATTTGGCTTACCTCTAAAAATATGATCAGACTCGTTTTGTTGTTCCCAATCTTTCAATCGAATTATGAGTTCTTCTCTATTTGAAGCAACAATCGCCAATCTTTCTGACATCACTTCCCGACCAACTTGTAAGGTAAAAGATAGATCTGCAAGGTTCACTTGTTTTTCTTTTTCTATATAATTGAGTAGCCGATTCGAATATTCCTTAAGACGTTCATCATTTTTTGCAGAAAATATTATAAGATGTGGCCCTTCTTTCGAGTGTACCTCTTCAGCTTTTACATTCCTATATTCCTCTAGTATTAAACATGCATTCACTCCTCCTGCTCCAAACGAGTTTATAAGTGCTCTACGAGGATTCCCCGAGGGAGATTCCCATGAAGTCAATTGATGTTGGAGATAAAATGGTGATTCTTTGAAATTAATATTTGGATTTATTTCATCAGAATTAATTGTAGGCACTAACTGTTGATATTTCATTTGCAAAAGTACTTTTGCTACTCCTGCAATTCCTGCTGCTGACTCAGGGTGCCCAATATTGGATTTGACTGATCCAATAGCGGTAACTTGTTTTTTTACAGTTTGTTTTTGAAATGCATTAGTTAAAGCCACAATTTCAAGGCTATCTCCCAGCTGTGTACCTGTGCCATGCCCTTCTATATAACTTATGGTTTCGGGATGGATTTGAGCCTTTTGAAGGGTATGCTCTATCAAATTTGCCTGGGCATTAGGATTTGGAGCAGAATATCCATTCGACCTGCCACTATGATCAAACGCACTCCCTGCCAGTACACCATATATATGATCACCATCCTCAATGGCTTTACTGAGTGGTTTTAGCAGAACCGATCCTACTCCTTCACCAGGAACAAAACCATCATCTCCTTTACCGTAACTATGGCATTTTCCTCCCAGGGATATCATTCGATTCTTACATAATGAATGATATTTAGATGGATGCAAATATAAGTTTACACCGCCAGCAACAGCGACCTGACATTCCTGTTTTTTTAGACTTTCACATGCAAGGTGTATCGCCACTGAAGAAGATGAACAAGCTGTATCAACAGGCATACTAGGTCCGTTAAAATCAAATAAGTAGGATATACGGTTAGCAATCGACCAGGGGTGGGCACTAGGAACTGTATTTCCTTTACTCCATTCTTCAGATGCCAACAGGTTATAGGTATTTGTTGTAACGCCTACAAAAACTCCTACATTAGCACTTTTGGCCTTAGGATATCGTTTTTTCAGACTATCTTTTGTATACCCTGCATCTTCTATGGTAGCCCAAACAGATTGTAAAAAAAGTCGCTCTTGCGGATCCATTATCCTGGCTTCTTCCGGAGTGATATTGAAAAAATGAGGGTCAAACTTGTCAACATCACTTATAAAACCTCCCCACTTGCCATAAATTTTTCCTTCTGCCGCTTTCTCTGGATCTCCATCATAAAATTCTTCAAAATCCCATCGACTTTTAGGTACTAAGTCCGTTAAATCTTTTCCTTGTTTCAGACTTTCCCAATATGAATCCAAATTTTCAGATTGAGGGTAGCTTCCATGCACTCCAATAATGGCAATCGATTCTGAATCCTGATAAGTAGTTGGTTCATCAATTGCATCCTTTATTTGCTGTTTGCTTTCTCTTACAGGTTCTCTTTGGATTTCTGTTTCATACTGTGGTTTAATCTGATTACTTGATAAGTTTATCAAACCTTCTATATTTAGGAATTGGATTAACGTCTCCTGTTCTTCCTGAATCAGATATGCAGCCAATTCTCCTATAGTAGAATATTCATAAAATAAAGTTTTTGGCAAATCTCCTAAGTCTCTTTCAAGATTTAAATTTATCTGGTTAATACTTATAGAATCAATACCAAAGGACTCAAAATGTTCTTCAGGATCAATTCGATTCGGATCAAGTTTAATCTCTTTTCCGATCAGTGTTTTAAGATACTCTTCTGTTTTTTCAAGAAGAATATCAATATCTATTGTATTAGCTTGGATCTGCTTGTTTTTTTCAACTTTTTTAGCAGTTCGATCAATATAAGTCCTGATTCTTGATGGGAAACCATATAGTGGAATACCCTGAGATACATCAGATAATAGAAATTCTTCTAGAAATTGTATCCCTTCTTCTATAGATATAGGGCAAAGACCTGTTTCCTTTTGGATCAAAGTAACTTCTTCATCAGAAATACGCATTCCTCCTTCTTCCCAATAAGGCCAGTTAACTGCCAGCGTTTTGCCGTAGCGTTTTTGTTCTCTTACCAGAGCTTCCCTATTTTCTGCAAATGAATTGAGGTAATGATTGCCATAGGCATAATCGGATTGTCCTATATTACCTAACACACCTGCGATTGAAGAAAACATGATAAAGACATCCAAATTTTCATCTCTCGTAGCTAGGTCTAAATTAATTGTTCCGTAAATTTTGGGAGCTAATACTTTGTCTATCTCTTCTTTAGATTTCTTGAGAATAAACGAATCCCGGTTAATTCCTGCGCCATGAATCACTCCGTTGATCTGTGAAAAATTTGTCTTTGCCGTTTTTACAATGGCCTCCACATCTTCTAATTTGGATACATCAGCTTGCAGGTATAAGATTTTAGAGCCATAAGCTTTAAGTATATCGATTTTTTTCTTTTGTGCTGCTTTAAGGGGGGATCTCCCAAAAAGAATCAAATTACTCTGGTAATTTTTAGCCAGATATTCACTAAAAATAAGACCTAACCCACCTAGACCTCCTGATACTATATAAACACCGTTCTGCTTTAATGGTAAACGATCTGTATTCTTTTCAATATTGGTAAATTGAGTTAGTTCCTTGACATAACGAACATAGGTTTGTTTATCTTTTAGGAATTTATAACGAATTTCATTCTTCCTCCAGTTTTCATCACTGAATTCATCCCTAATAATACGAACCTTTTCTACCATAGCGACTTGCTTACTATCCTTAACCTCAACAATCTTTCCTTTATAGTAAGGATTCTCTAGAGTTAAGGTTTTGAAAAAGCTTCCTAGTGCAGCATTGTATGGAACAGTTAAATTTGTATTACCCGAGAAAATTGACAAAATCTGAAGCGAGGTTTGATGTTTTTGTTCTATTAAAGCCTTGCATAGATTAAACAAGGTATAAATACTATAATTGAGCTGATGAGTTATGTTTTCTTTCTCATCTAAACCATCTGGCTCTAACTCCCGATGAATAATTCGATAAGGAAGCTGGTCTTTTATGCTAAGGTGTTCTACCAGTTCTTTAAAGTGTTCTTCCTTCTGAAAGTCAATAGTAAAAACAGATGACTCTATTTCTTCAAAAGCATATCCTGGTTTTAACAAAATATATGAATTCCCTTCTGGATATTGATTTGATTGTTTTTTTAGAGTAAGGAAAAGTTCTTCTGAGGTATCCAGGATTAGTATGAAACCATTCTCTGGTGATTTTTCTTCAGACACATCAAGATTTTGTTCAACCCATTTAGTGCAGTAATGTAATTTCTTTTTCTCTTCTTCAGATGTATCCTCAATATTGTTTCCTTGTATTATCTGTGAATCGACAGGCAGAGAAAATGCAGGTTTAGTAATCCAATATCGCTCTTTAGCAAAAGGATACGTGGGAAGAGAAATACGCTTTGGGCGAACATTCTGATAGAACAGAGACCAATCAATATCAGCTCCTGATATCCATAGTTTAGCCAATTTTTCCTGATTACGGGCCTCCATAATCACCTTCAGATAAGCGTTGCCTTCTTCTCCTTCCAATAAGGCAATGGTGTCGGAAGAAGCTTTCTTAATATTTCCATAGTATACACCTTCTAACTCATTTGTACCTCTTTTTAATACTGTATGATTTTTTACTTCGTGTATTGATGCCCATTGATCCAGTTTTTCGACAAGTTCATCTATATTAGTAGTTACGATCACAAGACGCTCATTCATTGGTGTCCTTCCTACTTGTGAGGTATATACCAACTCCTCTAGTTCAATATCTTTGTTTCTTCTAAGAAAACCTGTCATCTTCTTGACATACTTCAAAAGTGTATTTTTATCTCTCGAAGAGAGAACAAACGACTGAGGTCCATTGTAGTAAGATTCGGTTTTGTTGTCGTTACTGTTTTTATATTCTTCTATAATAAGGTGTGCATTCGAACCTCCCGCACCAAAAGAACTTATACTAGCTCGTCTGGGGTGTTCTTCATAATCTTTCCAGGTTGCTAATTCTTGCTGTACATAAAAAGGTGAGTCTTTAAAATTAATATTAGGATTTAATGTAGTTGCATGTAAAGAAGGAACTAGTTTTTTATGTTTCAACTGCAGTAATACCTTAGTAACTGCGGCTATTCCTGCTGCCGATTCCAGATGCCCTATGTTTGATTTAACAGAGCCTATCGGACATACTTGTTTTTGTGAAATTGATTCTCCAAAAGCTTTATTTAATCCGGTAATTTCGATAGGATCTCCCAAAGCTGTACCTGTACCATGAGTTTCAATATATCCCAATGTTGAAGGATCAACTTTGGCTTTTTTAAGTGATTCCCGAATCAAATCCCCTTGTGCATTAGGGTTTGGTACCGAATACCCATTCGTTTTTCCTCCATGGTTAATTACACTGGATTTCACTATACCATATATGTGGTCACCATCTTCGATGGCTTTATCAAGAGATTTGAGCAGAACAGCTCCAACACCTTCACCAGCAACGTATCCATCTCCACCTTCTCCAAAACTTCTGCACCTGCCATCACTGGCTGCAAAATTACCCTGACTTAGCATGAGATATTTATGAGGATGTATAGATACATTAACCCCTCCGGCAATGGCTGCTTCTATTTCACCTTTCCGTATTTCTTCACTAGCCTGATGAATAGCTGTTAAAGATGACGAACACATAGTATCTAAAGCAATACTGGGTCCATGCAGATCTAAGAAGTAAGAAACTCTATTTGCGATTGATGCATAAGATGAACCTGGAACAACAGCATTACCTGCCAACATAGCTTCTGCCCCATAAAGTTGATATTGTCCATACATAACTCCAACATACACACCAACTCGTCCCAGTGTTGAGATATTTTCTTTACTATAGCCAGCATCTTCAATGGTTTGCCATGCAGTTTCGACAAAAAGTCGTTCCTGAGGGTCAATTAATTCAGCCTCTTTAGGTGATATATTAAAAAACAACGGATCGAATTTATCGACATCAGAAATAAACCCTCCCCATTTACTATAGCTTTTCCCAACTTGATTACGTTTAGGATCAAAAAAACGATCTGTATCCCAACGTCCCTCTGGAATTTGTGTAATACAATCCCGACCATTTTTCAGGTTTTCCCAAAATTCTTCCATATTCTCTGCCAATGGATATTTACCGCTTAATCCTACAATGGCAACTTCTCTCTGAACGTTGACCTCATTAGTAAAGAAACGATTACTTGAATACATTGTAGAAGTCGGTGATTGTTTCTTAATTGTATCCTTAGGCAATTCTATCGATGAAGATACTGTTTGTTGAGTCCCTTCACGTTCCTGAATAATTTGGGGATATGTTTTGGCAAAAAATCCTGCTAAGCTTTTTAAAGTCTGATATTCAAAAAACAAGGTTTTAGAAAGAGAGCCAAAAGTTTTTTCAAGTATATTGGTCAATCTCATAGCGAGTATAGAATCAATACCATAATTCTCTAGTGGTGCTTTTGGATCAAGTTCATGAGTCTTAATTTTTAAAACCTCTGCAAACAGTTTTCGAAGATAGCTTATGGTTTTATCTAAAAGGATATTTGAATCTACTATAGAAGCTTGTGAGGACTCTTTGTTCTTTATAGTTGTAACTTCTAGTCTATGTTCTACCTTATGAGCTTGATTAGAAAGTAAGATTGAGCGCATTTTCTGAACATTTCCTTCCATAACCAAAACTTGATTATCCTGTAAGGTCATACTTCTATATAATGCCTTGATACCAGATGAAGTTTGCATAGGAGATATTCCCGTTGCTTGCTGGAGCATTTCAATATTTTTCTGAGTAATACTCAGGTTTCCGCCTTCCCACAAAGGCCAATTGATAGAAAGGGTATGTCCATGTCTTAATTTTTGATCTGCCAATTGGTTACGGTAACTCGCAAATTGGTCCATAAAGGCATTAGCTGTTGCATAATCCGACTGTCCCAGATTACCCATCGCACCTGATAGTGATGAAAACAATACTAAGAAATCAAGATTAATATTTTTACTAGCCAGATCTAAATTGTACGTTCCGGTAACTTTGGGTGCTAACACTTTAGTAAATTCGGCACTGGTTTTCTTCAGAATAAAGTTATCTGATATCATACCGGCACTATGAATTATACCATTAAGTTTTCCATTTTTCTTTTCAATAGTAGCTATAAGTTTTTCTACTTGATTCAGATCATTAAGATCTAGCTGTTGATATTCAACCTGACCAGTACCCGAGTTCAGTTCATTTAAAATTATCTGCTTTTCTTCTATCAGTTCAGAGCGCCCGGTTACTATAACCTTTGCCTCTTTGGCTTGTTGTAAAATTTCCTTGGCAAACAAAACTCCCAAAGCACCAAGACCTCCCGTAATCAAGTAAACGCCTTGATTTTTGAATACAGGTTTAGTATTCTCCTGATTTGCTTTTACTTCGTTCCATTGTAAAATATATGAAGTGCTATTTTCATATTTTATAATAGATTTTTCTGGTAGAGTTGCTGCTTTCTGTAGTTGACCTACCAGTTCTTTTGTATGTATACTTGATTTTGTGAGGATAATTTGACCGGTTAGCATTGGATTTTCCAGAGCTGCAGTTTTTAGTAATCCTGATAATCCTGAAAAAAGTACCTGTTCCTTGTTATCGGCAACTACAATTTGGATAAGAACCTTTCCTTTGGGTTTATTCTTTATTATTTTCTGAACATGTTCAAAACAAGTCAATGCATAATTGTTATAACGTTCTGCTATATTTTTTTGTGAGGCTTCAAGTTGTATACAATGGCTATTGTGAATTAATGTTTCAAGCTGACTTGCTTCTGCACCAGATATTTCACACAAAATAACATGTTTCTCATCAAATTTAGCTTCGGTAGTTTCTGATATATGAGCTATTTCACAGCTCTTCCATAAAGGTTTAGCCATTAAAGTGCCTATATCCTTATTTTTTAAACCAATGGTGTCTTCCTTTAATTGCCTGGAAGATAATCCTTTCATTTGTACACATACATTCCCCTCTTGATCACATATATCAATATCTAGTTTGGTAATAGCATCGGTAGGCAGACTTCCTTCTGAGTAACGAACCCAAGCAAACATGTGTTCTGTAACAGCAGATAGTATTCGTATAGTCTCCAAAGCAAAGGGTACAGAAGGTTGTGAAGGAATCGTAGTTAAATCATCTATCAAACCAAAAGCAGCTTGTAAACCACTATCCATCAAACTCGGATGCAACAAATAGTCTTTTTGGTTTGCTTTAACAACTGATGGCAAACTCAATTGTGCCAAGAGCTGTTTTTCTCCTTGATAAACCTTAGTGATCCCTTGATAGGCAGAACCATAAACAAGCCCTATAGATTTAAATATTGAATATAAGGTAGCTGCTTCTATGCTGCCTCTATTCATTTGTCCTTTGAGTTGCTCTATATTTAATTTTTCAGGCAAAAGATAAGTGCTATACTTAGCTATTCCCTGACAGTGAACAATTTCCTCCTCATTATTCTTACTATAAATTTCATAATCAATCTGGTTTTCACCTTTAATAAACAAAGCTATTTCTACCTGCTTATCTTTCTCTACCACGAGTGGTTGAGCCCATGCGGTGTTATGAAGTTCCAGAATACCTGATCTTGTTTTAACAGGAGTGGCTTTCTCTATTGCCACCCGTGCCATTTCAAGGTAAGCTACTGCTGGTAATACTTTGCTTATCTCATCTTCTTTAATTTTCACCTGATGATCTGCAAGAAAAAACTCTTCGCCACTAAAGATAGAGCTATAACTCTGTTTGCTAAGGTCTGAAGTATTACTATGTAGTAAAGGATGCAATATCGATGTGATTTTTCCATCAACCGTACTTTGATTATTCATTTTTACATCGATCCAATACTTATCCTTAGAAAAAGGGTATACAGGTAAACTTATACGTTTAGGTTTATTCTCTCCATAGAATTTATTCCAATCCAAGTTTAAGCCTTTAACCCACAAATCCAGAAGTTTAGATAATTTCCTCCTAGCTATCCATTTATCAACAGTTTGCTCAAAATCTACATCTGCATTAAATACCAATAAAGTGTCTTTATCCTTGTTTGTATACTCCTGATATGTATCTTCAATATCCTTTTCACCATTGATATATGCTTCAAGCTTTTGGATCAAATCATCAACTGAACTTACCATAAAGCCAAGTCGCATATCCATTGTTTCTCTTCCTACCTGTAGCGTGTATGCCATTTCGGTAAGATCAACCGATTCAATAGCCTGATCTTGTTTTTTTGTTTTTTCCTTCTGAAGGAAATCGAGAAGATCAAGAGCTTTTTGTTTAAGTTGATCTGGTGTTCTAGCTGATAAAGGAATGATAGTTTTTGAATCCGAATCAGTAGAAATTCTGGATTGACTTACCTTTTCGGGTGCTACATATTCCTGAACAATAATATGTGCATTTGCCCCTCCAGCACCAAAAGATGAAACGCCAGCTATCCGAGGTTGTGGGATACCATCAATTATGGGTTGTTCCCATGCTTTTAATGTTTGGTTGACAATAAACGGGGTCTTCTCAAAATCTATATTAGGGTTTAAGTTTTTTGAATGCAGAGATGGAACTATTTCTCTGTGTTTTAATTGTAGCAATACTTTGGTTAGTCCTGCAATACCAGCGGCCGACTCACAATGACCTATATTGGATTTAGCAGAGCCCAGTAAACAAAATCCTGTATCTGATGTGCTTTGTTTAAATGCCTTATTTAAGGCTGATATTTCAATAGGATCGCCTAGTTTAGTTCCTGTTCCGTGTGCTTCAATATAACTTATATGTCTAGGATCTGTCTCTGTTTCTTTTAATATATTACTAATAAGATTAGATTGTGCCTTTGGATTAGGCACACTATAACCATTAGTTTTACCTCCATGATTAAGAGTACTACCTTTAATAATGCCGTAGATATGATCTCCATCTCTTTCCGCTTCAGATAATCTTTTCAATACAACCACACCTACACCTTCACCCGGGATATAGCCTTCGCCTCCTTCTCCAAAGCTTTGGCAATGTCCATCACTTGAAATATATTGCCCAGCACTGATTACCATATATTTGTTGGGATGAATACTAACATTGACCCCTCCTGCAATTCCCAAACTGGTTCGCCCTTGTTTTAAATCCTGACATGCTAAATGAATAGCCGTTAAGGATGAGGAACACATAGAATCGACTGTCATACTAGGTCCATGAAGATCTAACATATAAGAGACTCTGTTTGCTATACTGGCATAACTCCCGGGAACTCCAATTCGTTGCCCTCTCTTACTGGCTTCAATACCATAAAGTTGATATTCACTGTACATAACTCCAGCATATACACCGACTTGTCCTGCCTGTCCAAATTTGTGCGGTATTTGTAGACCAGCTTTAGAGTAGCCTGAATCTTCTATAGCCATCCATGCATGTTGTAAAAACAAACGTTCTTGGGGATCCAGTATCTCTGCTTCTAGAGGTGAAATATTAAAAAATAAAGGGTCAAATTCGTCAACACCATCAATAAATCCTCCCCATTTGCTATAATGATACCCGCTTTTATTACGATCTGGACTATAATATTCATGCCAGTCCCAACGATTCTTTGGTACTTCAGTAATACAGTCTTTACCATCGCGTAAGTTATTCCAGTACGCTTCAATATTAGTTGCTTTTGGATAGCGACCACTCAAACCGATAATCGCAATAGTATCTGTATCGATATTATTTTTTTTATCTACAGAAACCTCAATCTTCCTTTGACGTCTAATGGTTCTGAAATGAGCTTGTTCTGATTGAGTTTTAACAGGTGAGGGGATGGAAATATCTCTATTTTTCGAACTATCTTTTTCTAATGAAGAAGCAAAGAGTGTAGTCAGTTTCTTCGAATATGATTTTATAAAGTAATCTGTAAGCTCTTGAATAGTTTGATATTCAAAAAAGAGTGTTTTTGGCAGAGAACCAAAAGTTTTTTCTAATTGATTGGTTAGGTTCATTGCCAGAATAGAATCTATACCATATTTTTCTAAAGGAGCAAGTGGATCAATCTTATGAGATGGAAGCTTGAACAATTCAGAAAGTTGTTTTTTGATATAATTCTGGGTTTTCTCTTCCAGGTTTCCTTTATCTATTTCAACAACTGATTCTTTTTTCTCCCGGGTAATACTATCTGAAGATGGCGTTTCAGAAGTGTTATTAGTAAATAATACCTGATTTAATTGGTTTAAATCACCTTCTGCAACAAGTAATTGGTCATGAGCTAGTTGTAAACTTCTATGAAATGCATGTACTCCTGTCTCTGTACTCATTGGGTACATACCCGTACTCTGCAGTAACATTTCCTGTTTCAACTGATCGATTTTCATCCCTCCTTCTTGCCATAAAGGCCAGTTAACAGCTATAGTTTTCCCTAATCTTTGTTTAATCGCAACCAATTGATTACGATAAACGGCAAACTGGTCCATAAAACTATTGGCTGTTGCATAATCAGCCTGACCACTATTTCCGGTTATAGACGAGATTGATGAGAATAAAACTAAAAAATCAAGATCAATATTTTTACTAGCTTCATCCAGATTATACGTCCCCAAAACTTTAGGATCAAGAACTTTACTAAACTCTTCAGGTGTTTTCTTGAGAATAAAGTTATCCGAAACCATTCCAGCACTGTGAATGATACCATGAACACCTTTATGCTCTTTTTTTATTGAAACAATGATCTGTTTCACTTTATCATAATCTGTGACATCTAATTGCTTATAAGTGAGTTGACCAACCTTACCACCTATTTCATCAATAAGGGTTTGTTTTTCTTCTGTAAGCTTTGATCTTCCCGTCAAAATGATTTTGGCATTCAGGGTTTGTTTCAAAATTTCCTTCGCAAACACTATACCCAGATTTCCCAGTCCTGCCGTAATGAGATAGACACCATTATCCTTAAAAACAATTCTGGGTTTATTAGGTATTACTGGTATTTCTTTCCAACCCAAAACATGTCGTGTACCTTGTTCATATTTTATAATCGTATCCTGTGTTTTGTTTTGATTTTCCTGAAGTTGCGCTGTCAGTTCTTTTATCGTTATATCTGGGTAAGTAACAATAACCTGACCCGTTAACTGAGGGTTTTCAAGGGTAGCGGTTTTAATCAATGCAGAAAGACCTGTAAATATAGATTGTTCACTATTATTGGTTGTAACAATTTGGATAAACACTTTATCCTGAGGTTTATCATTTAGTATAGCATGGATCTGTTCAAAGCAAATTCGCGCATAGTCACTAAATCGCTCCGCTATATTTTTTTGCTGAGTATTTTGTAAATGCATCACTTTACTGGAAGCAAGAAGAGATTCCAATTGTTTTGTATTTACCTGGGGAATTTCACATAGAAAAACATATCGTTGTTTCAATACATCTATTCCATTTTCGCTGAAAGGCTTTATATCTTTTGTCACTTGCCAAACAGGGGCAGCAAACAACACTCCTTTTTCTGTTACAGTGGTTTCTCTGGTCACCGAATCTTCATTAAGTAATCGTGAAGAAAATCCTCTCATTTGTATGACAACCACACCTTCCTGATTACACAAATCTATATCTAGCTTGGTAACTTTATCGGTAGGTTTATTTCCTTTTGCATATCTAACCCAAGCAAACATTTCTTTAGTACAACTCGAAAAAACCTTTAATGACTCCAGAGCAAATGGTAATGATGGCTTACTGGGTATTTGGTCTAAACTACCAAATAAACCAATAGCAGACTGCAACGCACTATCCATCAAACCAGGATGTAAAGTATACTCATCAAGGTCTGATCCAATACCCTTATGTAAGTTTAATTCTGCCAGTAATTGTCCTTCACCTTGAAATATCGTTTTTATACCCTGATAAGTAGCTCCGTAATTTAGACCTAATTTGGAATACGCTGCATAGATAGACTTTGACTCTATCTTTCCCTGTTGCATTTCTATTTTGAGTTTATCAATGTCGAGTTGTACAGACTTTGAATTATTGATATAGACAGCTTGACCTTGGCAATGAATCGTTTCTTTGATACCATTTTCTGTTTCTAGTTCGCTGCTATAAATTTCGTAATTTATCTGTCCATTACTTATTTCAGTTTCATCAGCAAATAAAGCAATAGTGATCTCTTTAGATTCCTGAACTATAATCGGTTGAGCCCATATAATATTACGTAATTCAACAATTGATTCTTCCTGAAGGGATAAGGCTTTTCTAAAGGCCATTCGAGCCATTTCCAAATAAGCAACTCCAGGTAAAACCTTTTGTCCTTTTACCTCATGATCTTTCAGAAAAAACTCCTCCCCATTAAATGTTGTACTAAAACTTTGCTGACTTAAATCGGATGTATTCTTGTGTAACAAGGGATGTATAACATCTCTGTTAGTATGGGTTACTGCACGGTGACTAAATTGTTTAATAAGATCTAGAGCATTTGCTTTTGAAAGTCTCTTGCTCTTCAATTCTAAAACTACATATTCTATGAAATCAATCATTATAGTACTGCTATTGATTAAACCCGCTTCATGATTAGAAAATTTATTACATCTTTGAACTACTGCAAATACTACCGTTTCACTATGTTTTTCAATTTCACCATAGCGATGCTCTACAAAAATTAAGAATCCATCAGTATTTATGGTAATTCAAAGCTTCATCACAAAGTTCTTATACAAAAAGTGGGTTAAAAGGTTTTAAGATAATGCTGTATAAAAGGCTTACACGCTTTTTTTAATCGAAAATTTTTGATGAGATAGTATCATCAATTTCACAATCCGACAAAAATTTATTTCGTTCTACTGTTTTTGAAAAATATATAATTCCAAATTGTTCTGGTTTGGCTTTGAAAACTACTGCAGAGTCTAATGGAAAAGCTTTCTTGGCTTCATATAAAGGAATATGAAATAACTGTTCACATTTTTCCAAATCATGGCTTTCTTGAAAATCGGCCCAACTACTGATCAAACCAAGCTTACATTGCAGTGCTTCACCAAATTTAGGTAAGGGCTTTGCTGTAGTTGGAACAGGTAATCCTGATTGAAAAGCCTTGCGAATATTAACTGGATGATGACCTGTATCATTATCGAATAGAAGTCCTCCTGCATAGTTTCCTGCATCATCACTACCAATATCCTTGATCCAACTCCTCAAATTAACTGCCATAATGCAAATACGTGAATTAGTTACCTTTGCAAAGCTTGAAGTAAGGATATCATTGGTTGAAATATAATCTACCCCTGATGTTGAATTTTCCTTAACTTGATTTTTGGCTGTATCGATTTTTTTGGGTTCTACATAAAATCCATAGCACTTTGTTTTTTTACCAAATATGGCTCCTTTCACTAAGTTTAAAATAAATGGTGCAGAATGAAAAAACTTAAATGATTTTTGACCCACAACTTCAGTCACCCTATCAGCAGCTTTTTGATTTCGTTGTGCTGCCAAGCGTTCCACAGGTTTATCAGTAAACAATTGGTTAAAGATCTTATAATACGTATATCCATCTGCTACCACATGAGAAATTGAAAAAACAAGAGCAAATCCTTTTCCCTGAGAATGCTGGTCAGGAACAATGGTCAATTTGGTTACAGGATCTGTTTTATTAATTAATTTCACTCCCTTTTTCACTATGGCAGGTTTGGATACTTTAAATAATTCCTCATATTTTGTATTAGATCCAATTTTAATATGAGAAGGATTATCAAGGAAAATACGTTCTATCACATTGTCTGGTATAGGTCCAGAAGGGTATGAAAGTTGTAAATTTTTATGTTTCTTATTTTTTACTAATCGTCCGGCCAACCAAGGGTTATCATCGATAATTTCTTTTAACCGGGCGCGTAGAACATTAGATGCGTGCGTTTGATCACCTTGATAAAAGGTTATTGTGGTTATTCCATTTTCACCTTTTATTATGGTAGATGATTCTTCTTTTAATAAGGGAATGACGGTTTCATTTATACTTTGCATAATCAATTTATCTTAAGTATTTATTAATATGTGCTATATTTCTTTAGTAAGCCAATGGCTTGATCTGTTGCAATGGATTCACTTTCTATCTGATTGACGAGATCTTCTATGATTTCATAATTATTGTTAACCTCTACAGGGCTATTTTCAATGACTTGTTTCGATTTTTCCTTTTTGATCCAATATCGCTCCTTGGCAAATGGATATTTGGGTAAACTGATGCATTTAGGTTTAACTTCTCCATAAAGCTTGTTCCAGTTTATTTTAAGGCCTTTAACCCATAACTCGAGTAACTTCGAAAGTTTTTTATTTGCTATCCATTTATCAATAGTTTCCTGTAAATCGGTATCTGAATTAAATATGGATATTGAGGTGTCATAGTGTTTTGCTTCTCCTTTATAAAAGCCTTCAATATTTCTTTCTGAATTAAGGTATGCCTCTAGTTTATCTACTAACTCCTCTACAGAACTCACAATAAACCCTAAACGCACCTCCATAACTTCTCGGGTTACTTGTAAGGAGTAGGCTATAGAAAGTAAATCAATAACATGATCAGGTTTTTTTATTAAAGTTAACAGGTCACTAACTTTGTGCAGTAATTGCTCCTCTGTTTTGGCAGATAGAACAATCATAACCTGTGTATCATCTTCAGGATTCGTGACAGAAGAAAATTCAGGAGCTGTTGGTGTTTTATACTCTTCAATGACTACATGAGCATTAGTACCACTACGACCAAAAGAACTTATGCCTCCCACACGAGATTTACCTTGTTCTTTTTCCCATTTCTTGGTCATCTTATTGATATAAAATGGACTGTTCTCCCAGCTTATATAATCATTTTCATCCTCACAGTTAATAGTAGCGGGTATTTTATTATGCTGCAGTCCTTTTAATAGGCTGACTACACTTACCAATCCCGAAGCGGCCATTGTATGACCTAAGTTACTTTTACAACTTGTTATGGCGCAATTAGTGGTTTGTTTTGAATGCGGTTGTTCTTTAATCAATTTTTTAAAAGCGTCATTTAAGGCATTAAGTTCAATGGGATCACCCAATTTTGTTCCTGTGCCATGAGCAATAATATGCGAGATGTCCCGGGGATTGATATTATAATTGGTATAGATATTTTTAATTAGTTCTTCTTGACTTTTACCGCTAGGTGCAGTAACTCCATTGGTTTTCCCGTCAAAGTTAATACCGCTGGCTTTGATCGTTCCATAAATAGGGTTGCCTGCTTCAATGGCTGCTGACAGAGGTTTTAGCATTAGCACTACAATAGCTTCACTAGCACCGATACCATTGGCTTTTTTAGCAAAGCTATAGCATTGACCATCTTCCGAAAGCATTCCTGCCTGGCTCATCTTAACATAGAATTTAGGTGATAAAATCAAAGAAGAGATACCGGCAACTAATGCTGATTCACATTCTCTGTTTCGTAAACTCATAATTGCCTGATGCATGGCTACCAATCCTGAAGAACAGGCTGTGTTGGTCGCAATTGTAGGGCCCTGTAAGTCCAGATAGTATGAAAGTCTGGAAGATATCATGGCATTGCCACTATTCCCAACTCCCTGTTCATCTGAAGTAAGTGAGCTATATTGGCTTTCTTCCATTCCTGCAAAAACACCTACTGGAGTTCCTCGTAACGATGACGGGTCTATTTGAGCATCTTCAATCGCTTTATACGCTTCAATTAAAAGCATTCTTTGGCCGGGATCCATGGCTTCTGCTTCTCTGGGTGTTATTTCAAAAAACAAAGGATCGAATTCATCCACATTGTTAATAAAACCTCCTTTATTAGTACTGATTTTATTATCTGAATCACCTGGTTTTGAGAAATAATCGCGCCAGTCCCAACGTGATAAAGGAACTTCACTAATACCACTCTCCCCCTTTTCTAACATTTCCCATAGTTGATCTGTTGTATCTGCGCCGGGGAAACGTCCTGACATACCTATAATGGCAATAGGCTCCTGATCCAAACTCGAAAAGTTTGAAGTATCTTTGGATTTAGTTTGTAAGAAACGTTTTCGGATTGATGTTTTATTTAATACCGGGTTTTTCACTGCTACCCGTTCTCTCTCAATCACTTTACTCTGTGATTTACTATAAAATTCTTCTAAGTGTTTATGATAATCTTCTACGAAGTAATCACTTAATTTCTCAATAGTGGAATAGTTATAAAATACCGCAGGGGTTATAGTAATAAAGAAATATGCTCTTAGTTCTTTGGCAAATGTTGTCAAACTGATAGAATCAAAACCGTAATCTGCCAGGTTGGTTACTCCATCCAGTTTCTCTGAAGGTATTTTCAAACTTGTAGATACAAGCTTGATCAGATCAGAATAGACACATTCTTTTAGAGAGAGGTCCTGATATTGTATTTTCCACCCTTTACTCATGTGGGAACGTTGGTTTTCAACATTCGACTGTGATTGACTCAGTTGTTCAGTTGTATAGGCACGATGTAAGAATTGTTCAACACGACTAGGTTTACCTTTGAGCGCCAGTATTTGTGTTTGATTGGATTGGATGATATCATTCCATATTGTTATTCCTTCTGATGTTTCGAGTACCTCCTGACCACTGCTTTTTAGATAAAAGGCAGCTTGCTCAAAATCGCCTTTACCCATACCTCCATCTTTCCAAAAAGGCCAGTTTATAACAATGGATTTTCCATTATTTTGAGTTTTCTGTTCACGGTAATTGGCATAAGCCATTAGAAAGCGATTTGCTATGGCATAGTCACAAGATCCAAAATCACCCAACATAGCAGCTGATGATGAAAAATAACATACAAAATCCAGAGGTTGTTTATTTAGTATTTCATCTAATATTATTATGCCTTTAGATTTAGGTTGAAGCACTTCATTGATGTTTTTTGTTGTTTTTTCATAGAAAACCTCAGAACCTTCAACTCCCGCTGTATGAATAATTCCTGATAGATTAAAAGGAAGTTTTTTTGCCCAAGACGTCATAGATTTTCTATCACTAATATTAACAGACTGATAATAAACTTCCTGAGCTCCTTCCTGTTTTAACTTATCGATCTTTTCCTTAATATCAGAGGTTAATGGTCTCCTACCAAGTAAGAGTAGTTTTGCCTGATATTCCTTGGCTAAATAACATGCTAACTCGAATCCTAGCTTTCCGATACCTCCGGTAATTAAATAGCTTCCATTCTTTCTAAGTACTGGTGTTTTTACAGTATTATTAAGATCAAATGGTTTGTATGACAGTTCAAACCTTTGCTGATCTTTATACCAAATTACTCCAGGATGTTGTACGGCATCTAATAATTGCTGAGGCGTACATCCAGATGAATCTGTATAAAGTAATGATATCTTTGAATTAGGTAATACTAATTTTAAGGAACGCTCAAAGCCTATCCAAGAATAATCCCAACATGTTTCTACAGATGCAGGATCATAGTTACCTACTAGCGTAATATCAACAGAATTGTCAAATTTTTTAATAGCTTTGAATACATTAAACAACGCATGAATACCTTTTTCCTTATTATTTTTTGCCCAAGTATATATTAGTCCAATAGACTTATTACTTTTATCGTTTACACCTTTAAGTACTTTTTGAATATCTATCACATTATTGAAGCGACAGTGATAAAGTTTGTCTGTGACCTTTTTGTATTTCTGTTCTTGAAATACAAAAATTGCTTTAGCAAACTGGTCAGTATTATCGCTATTTATGATACTCTCTTTAAACTCTTTATCTGCAAAAATGATAAGCTGCTTGTTATCGGGTAATGAAGTATCAAAAGTAAGAGGTTGATCTTGCCAATATTCCTTGAAAAATAATTCCTGAGAAGCTTCTTCTGACTGTAAGGCAGTATCACTATACTTGTCTTGATGTATATCAACTGCTTTTTCTACATTTTCTGAAGTATTAGTATCTACACTAAAATTTTGTAAAGATAATCCCCTCATTTCTATACAAACATTCCCTTGCTGGTCTATAAGATCAATATCTAGTATAAGATTAGTTACTTTCATATCCTTAACACGTACCCAGATATTCATTTCCTTAGTACAAGAAGATACGATACGTGCGGTATCTAAAGAAGCTAGGAATAATGGTTGGCTTATAGATTTCATATCTGTAATTAAACCGATACATGCCTGCATCACTCCTTCCATGATCGCAGGGTAGAGTATAAATCCATTCTGATCATTTTCTTCTAGAAGTGGTATGCTTACTTCTGCTAATAATTGATTATCTCCTCGATAAATAGTTGAGATTCCCTGGAGAGTAGAACCATAGACATGTCCTATTTGAGATAATTTTGCATAGATATCATTGGATTTCGAAGAAATCTGTTTCATTTCATCCTTGAGCTGGGAAATATCCAGTTTAGCGGTTATATTTTGATGGCTATAAGTGACTTGTCCCTGAAAATATACTTCCTGTTCTTCTTCAGTATTATAAATTTCAATATCTATTCGTTCATTTATACGATCTTCTCCCTCCCTTGCAAACAAGGCTATTTCAACTTCCTTTGTTTCCTCAACCACAATTGGTTTTGTACAGGAAATATGGTGTAATTCAATTATCGAAGATTCATTCTGAGGGGCATTAGCCAATATCATAGCAGCGCGAGCCATTTCCAAACAAGCTAATCCTGGTAGGACTTTATTATCATGAATCTTATTCTCTTTGATAAAAAATTCTTCACCATCAAATATGGTGCTATAGCTTTGCTGATGAAGGTCCGAAGTATTCTTATGCACTAATGGATGAAGTACTTCTAAAGTCTTTTCTTTCTCTTTTTTATCATTACCAAGTGTTCTTTCAATCCAGTATCGTTCTCTTGCAAATGGATACAATGGCAAGTTGATACGATTAGGTTTATGATCTCCGTAGAGTTTATCCCAATCCAACTCCAATCCTTTAACCCATAAATCCAGTAATTTCGATAATTGCCTCTGACGTATATATGTATCTATAATGGTTTCTTTCATCTCATCATCATTACTAATGATTCGTAAACCTTCTTTATTGCGCTTCACCTGACCCAAATAGACACCGTTTATAGCATCCTCTCCATTACCATAAGCTCTAAGCTTTTCTGTAAGTTGATCGATATCCTTCACCATAAAACCAAGGCGTTCCTCCATCGCTTCCCTGCCTACTTGTAAAGTATAGCTCATCTCAATCAAGTCCAGAGAACCTTTCTTCTCTTCAATATATCCCAGTAAATCAGAAGCCTTTTGTTTTAATTGCTCCTCAGATCTGGCTGATAAAGGAACTATAAAATCCGAGTATTGTGTAATGACCTGAACAGGTCGTTTAACCACTTTCTGGTTCTGAGAAACGTATTCGCCTATCACCAAATGAGCATTAGTGCCACTAAATCCAAAAGAACTGATCGCTGCCTGACGTTGTTGTGACTCCCTGACTTCCCAATCCCTTAAATCTGTATTCACATAAAAAGGACTATCCTTCAAATCGATATGCTCATTTAACTGTTCAAAATTTATAGTGGGTGGCAACTGTTTGTACTTCATCGCCTGTAGTACCTTAATAAACCCTGCCACTCCTGAAGCAGTTAAACAATGACCAATATTGCTCTTTACAGATCCCAGAGCACAATATTCTTTTTCCTCTGTGTATTTTTTAAACGACCTGCGTAATCCTTCTACCTCAATAGGATCTCCAAGCTTAGTACCTGTACCATGCGTCTCGATCAACTGAATTTTATTCGGATCTATATCAAATTGATCATACACCTGTTGTTCTAATTGTATTTGTGATTCTGTGTTAGGAGCCGTAATGCCATTGGTTTTTCCATCTTGATTAATACCCCACCCCTGGATAACCCCCAGAATAGTATCCTTATCTTTTTCTGCATCTTCCAATCTTTTTAGCATGACCACTCCAACTCCTTCTCCCGGTACAAAACCATTGGCACGCTGATCAAAAGTATGGCATTTACCATCTGGAGAGAGCATACCTGATTGTGAACTCATAATGTGCATCGAAGGTGTTGCCATCAAATAAACCCCACCTGCCAGAGCAGAATCAATATTGCCCGACACCAAGCCATCACAGGCATTGGCAATAGCCACCAGTGAAGATGAACAGGCTGTATCAATAGAGATACAAGGACCTTGTAAATCTAAAAAGTAAGAAATACGTGCTGCTAATATAGAACCGGCTGCACCCGTAAATCCCTGAGCACTCAATTGATGTTTTTTTGATTGTTGAAGATAGTCTCCAGCTGCACATCCTACATATACTCCACATTTACTACCCGAAAGCACATGTGGATTGTATCCTGCATGTTCTATCGTATGCCAACAAGCCTCCAAAAACAATCGTTGCTGTGGATCCATACTCTCTGCCTCAATAGGAGAAATATTAAAAAATAAGGGATCAAAAAGATCATACCCTTCCAAAGCGCCCATCCATTTGCTATAGGTCTTGCCTGCAACAGCCTCCCCTTTTTGATAATATTTATCAATATCCCAACGCTTTTTAGGAATCTCACTAATACAATTCTTCCCC
>NZ_OMKA01000006.1 GCF_900299525.1 Aquimarina sp. Aq78
GGTTGCTAACTTTTTCTTTCTGCAAGCATTGCACGTTACCAAAAATACAATACCCATTGGGTCTATCACTTAACTGTTATGATCACATATATAGTGTTAGCACCTGTTATTTTTCCAATTCCAAAATTTCACTCATTTGCGGAGTTGTTTTAGAGTATAAAATTGTTACGGTATCGCCTTTGGATAAGCTCTTTTCAGGGTTTTCTTTAGTTGATGTTTTATATGGTTTGTTGTTTACATTATAATAAGCTTGAACAGACCAAACGTCAGCTTGATTCCGTCTTTTAACCATCCAAGCTTTTTTAATTATTCCAATTGTTGTATTTCCATTACTTTTCAATTCCGCTTTACTTTGTATTCCTAACCATAAACCAAAAGGAATTCCAAGAAAAACTGAAGCGATTGCAATTCCGCTCCTAGTTTTTTTAGCAAGAGAAGTTAGTTCTAAAGATTTAAATAAAACGTATGGTAGAATAAAGAATATTCCTCCAAAAACAATCCATCTCATTATTCCTTCTCCAGAGTAAAAAACTTCTTTTGGTAATCCAAAAAGTATACAACCCCAAATTAAAAGGTAAAGAAGGGGGAATAATTTATTCAATTTCATTTTAAATTTCTAATTGGTGCTAACGGTCTAGTGTATGATTAGTTGCGATTAGCAACTAAGATAGCAAAAGGGGAGGAACCTGAGGGGAATTCGGAGAATTTTCCGATTTGCCTGTAGACACTCAAGCAATTGATTATACACGTTGTTAGCTACAGTTTTTACTTTTCGTATTTAATTTTTCTTGTCAAAACCTGATACTTTCTTTTTTTTCCATTTTCGGTTTTGTACATAATCTTCTTTTTCCAATTCAGTTTCTTGTCATACTTATATTCGTATTCATATTTTCCAGATTTGAGTAAATTTCCATTTTCGTCATATTCTGAATTATGAGAACCTTTAATTGAAAAGTCAATTTTATGTTTACTTTCAGATATTATTTTTCCGTTGTCGTCAAGAACCTTTGTGATTGCCTGATTATTCGGATAATCATATTCCGCAATTTCAATTCCGTAAGAGTTTGAATTTCCGGTATTCAGCTTTAATTCTATTGGATGACCATTTTCATTATTTTTTAGAAATGTTTCTCTAATAATTTGGTTGTTTTTATTTCGGTCAGTTATCTTAATCATAAAACCATTTTCGTCGTATTCATAAGTTGCAGTTTCAGAACTATATCCAATTACAGAATGCCAGCGTTCAATTTTTCTTTGTAAACTTCTTGTTCCTGTCGAATCAAAACTTCGAGAAAGTCGAGTTTCTAACTTTCCGTTTTCACCATATCTCAATTCGGATGTAATTTTATTCTGATGATTTACAACGATAATATCCTTTTTAGTTTCAGTTCCACTTTTGTTGAAGAAAGTTGTGGTTTTTGTAAGTTCTTTTACTTTTGAGTCAGTTCTTAAATCAATCGGATCATCGTGTCTCAAAGCTGAAAAAATACTTTGAGAAAAGGATTCTAAACTGGCAAAAGTCAGAAGTATTATGATAGTAGTTCTAATGTTCATTCAAATTGTAGCTAACGTTTAGTATAAGAAACGTAGGGAAGGTGATAAGCAATACGTTTCGGTTTGATACTAAGCCAAATATAATATTTTGCTTTTATCTTTTTTATTGAAAATGCCAAATTTTTAATTTGGCGACTTTGCAAATAAACACAGATTTTTCGGAAAGCCTCAACTGCCCTATGTTTTTTATACCTTGTTAGCTACTGGTTATTTTATGTTTTCTTCTTCAACGAATAAGTTTGCAAACTCAAGTACTAAACTCTTAGTAAGTTTATCTAAAAATTCATTCCTCCAATATTTAATGTCTTCCCTTAAAAAATCAATATCTAATTTTAAAAATTTTTCAAGTTGATTTCTGCTTATAGTACACGAATACAAAGTCTTTTCGTCGTTATAATTCGTTTTTTCATTGTTCTTATTAGCAGGAATAAATACGTTTATTCTGTCGAGTTGGTCAAAATCTCTAAAAATTCTTGTAGAACTTTCTAATAATTTTTTAAAGGCATAATACTCTGTATTAGCAAAGCCTTCTTTAAAATAGAGTATTCTTTTACCATAATCAGATTTGACTTCATCAAAATAATTCGAGGTATACTTACCTCTCTTAAAAAATTCATATTTTGATAATTGTAATCCTTTTATAGTTTGATTAAAAAAATAATCAACGGAGATATCAATCTCATTCATTTCATTTAGCTCTAAAACGTCAAGTTTAAGATTAGAAAATTTTACTCGATTTTTAGCTGCTTTTGAATATCCTTTATTTGTTATTATTAATCCGAAATTTGCATTAATATCTTCAGTCATACCAATAAAACTTTCTACGACCTTGACATCTACATTTTTGTTGTAATACTTTGCATCAACGATTCCCAATACTTTTCTTCCTGCTATGTTTCCTCTGATAGAAAAATCGATTTGTCGCTCAGTTCTGCTATACAAACCGAATATTGAGTCGTTATATTCAATTTCACAATCTGGATATATTTCAGATAGCTTTTCGTATAATTTCTTTTCATATTCTCTCCACATAGTTTTTGTGACTTGTAGCTAACGTTTAGTATATGGCAAGTAGGGCAGTAGAAAGCGATAAACTTTCGGGTTTGCACTGAGCCAAAACGTTGTATTTTGTTTTTATCTTATTCATTTTAAAAGCCAAATCAACGATTTGGCGGTGTTTGTAAATAGCACTGAACTTTCGTAAACCACTAAACGCCCTATTTGCTATATACCGTGTTGTAGGTAGTTTATTTTAATGGTAGATAAGGAACTTCGTTTTTATCATCCTTATTTATTTTAGACATTGATTCAAATTGCTTTTCAGTCAGAAAAACAGCATGCAAATCATTTCCTCCATAAAGCAAATAGAATTTCTTTTCTATATTTTTCTCTTTCAGAATCTTGTTGACAACTCTGAAAAAATTGCGAGGTCCTATGTCCCAAAAATTTCCATTGGTTAGCTCTTCATTCGAGTATAGTTTGACATTGTGTCCATTGATTGTTATTTCAAATGAGCTTTCATAGTCATCTGTAGTTTGAACATCTATCTTTAAATCGTTTTCGATCAATTTTTGATTCAATTGAGGTAGAAAGAAGTCAAAACTGAATTCGCATAATTCTTCAGCATCAATATGAGTCAAAACGCTATCACTATAAAAGTCAAACTTACTATCTGTAGAAACCGAGTTAGTTTCAGTTTCGGCTTCAGTTTCATTTGCAGTGTCGCTCTGTTGGTTTTGATTGGGTTTTTGGGAACAACTTACAATCATCAATGCTAATAGTATTCTCCGGGTATGTTTCATTTTCTTTAATTACCTACAACGTCTCTTGTATGTTGCGTTTGCTTCCTAAAGGGAGCATATGCAATATACAAATTGTTAGCAATAGTATTTTTATGGGTTGTGTCGTCTTTCTTTTCCATTTA
>NZ_OMKA01000010.1 GCF_900299525.1 Aquimarina sp. Aq78
CAAACGGTAACAGTGACTGATAATATAGATCCAACAATCAGTTGTCCAGCCACAGTAAACGTCAATGTTGATGCTGGTTTATGTACAGCGAGTAGTGTAGCTTTAGGTACACCTACTACAGGAGATAATTGTGCAGTAGCCAGTACAACCAATGATGCACCGGGAGTTTTCCCATTAGGAGATACGACAGTGACCTGGACAGTCACGGATAGCTCAGGAAATACAGCGACCTGTACTCAGACTGTAACGGTAACCGACAATATTGATCCAACGATTAGTTGTCCAGCCACAGTAAACGTAAATGTTGATGCTGGATTATGTACAGCGAGTAGTGTAGCTTTAGGTACACCTACCACTTCAGATAATTGTGCAGTAGCCAGTACAACCAATGATGCACCTGGAGTTTTCCCATTAGGAGATACAACAGTGACCTGGACAGTAACGGACAGTTCAGGAAATACAGCTACCTGTACTCAAACGGTAACCGTGACGGATAACATCGATCCAACGATCAGTTGTCCAGCCACAGTAAATGTCAATGTAGATGCAGGCTTATGTACTGCGAGTAGTGTTGCTTTAGGTACGCCAACTACAGGAGATAATTGTGCTGTAGCCAGTACAACCAATGATGCACCAGGAGTTTTCCCGATAGGAGATACGACAGTAACCTGGACGGTAACGGATAGTTCTGGAAACACAGCTACCTGTACACAAACGGTAACCGTGACGGATAACATCGATCCAACGATCAGTTGTCCAGCCACAGTAAATGTTACTGTAGATGCTGGTTTATGTACTGCAAGTAGTGTTGCTTTAGGTACACCAACCACTTCAGATAATTGTGCAGTGGCCAGTGTAACAAACGATGCACCCGGAGTTTTCCCATTAGGAGATACGACAATCACCTGGACAGTAACGGACAGTTCAGGAAATACAGCTACCTGTACACAAACGGTAACGGTAACGGATAATATTGATCCAACAATCAGTTGTCCGGCCACAGTAAATGTTACTGTTGATGCAGGTCTATGTACCGCAAGTAGTGTTGCTTTAGGCACTCCAACCACTTCAGATAATTGTGCAGTGGCCAGTGTAACAAACGATGCACCGGGAGTTTTCCCGATAGGAGATACGACAATCACCTGGACAGTAACGGACAGTTCTGGGAATACAGCTACCTGTACACAAACGGTAACCGTAACCGATAATATAGATCCAACAATCAGTTGTCCAGCCACAGTAAATGTCAATGTTGATGCCGGTCTATGTACTGCG
>NZ_OMKA01000012.1 GCF_900299525.1 Aquimarina sp. Aq78
AGTGGTTGGAGTGCCTAAAGCAACACTACTTGCGGTACATAGACCTGCATCAACAGTAACATTTACTGTGGCCGGACAACTGATTGTTGGATCAATATTATCCGTTACCGTTACCGTTTGTGTACAGGTAGCTGTATTTCCTGAACTGTCCGTTACTGTCCAGGTGATTGTCGTATCTCCTAATGGGAAAACTCCGGGTGCATCGTTTGTTACACTGGCCACTGCACAATTATCTGAAGTGGTTGGTGTACCTAAAGCAACACTACTTGCAGTACATAAACCAGCATCTACAGTAACATTTACTGTGGCTGGACAACTGATCGTTGGATCGATGTTATCCGTCACGGTTACCGTTTGTGTACAGGTAGCTGTGTTTCCAGAACTATCCGTTACCGTCCAGGTTACTGTCGTATCTCCTATCGGGAAAACTCCTGGTGCATCATTGGTTGTACTGGCTACAGCACAATTATCTCCTGTAGTAGGAGTGCCTAAAGCAACACTACTTGCGGTACATAGACCGGCATCAACATTGACATTTACTGTGGCTGGACAACTGATTGTTGGATCAATATTGTCGGTTACGGTTACCGTTTGAGTACAGGTCGCTGTGTTTCCAGAACTATCTGTTACTGTCCAGGTGACTGTTGTATCTCCTAATGGGAAAACTCCCGGTGCATCATTGGTTGTACTGGCTACAGCACAATTATCTCCTGTAGTAGGAGTGCCTAAAGCAACACTACTCGCAGTACATAGACCGGCATCAACATTGACATTTACTGTAGCAGGACAACTGATTGTTGGATCAATATTGTCGGTTACGGTTACCGTTTGAGTACAGGTAGCTGTATTCCCAGAACTGTCCGTTACTGTCCAGGTGATTGTCGTATCTCCTATCGGGAAAACTCCAGGTGCATCGTTTGTTACACTGGCCACTGCACAATTATCTGAAGTGGTTGGAGTGCCTAAAGCAACACTACTTGCGGTACATAGACCTGCATCAACAGTAACATTTACTGTGGCCGGACAACTGATTGTTGGATCAATATTATGAAG
>NZ_OMKA01000016.1 GCF_900299525.1 Aquimarina sp. Aq78
TGACATACTTAGTTACAAGAGTAGAATTAATAAAATAAAAGTAGTTAACAATGTGTATAGTGCATAGCACCCTTCGGGATGCTACGACACCATACACGAAACGTTAGCATTAATAAAAACAAAAATATGTCATTTGATTGGCCATATCATCCTTTGTATGATAAGCTTTCTGAAAAAGCATCTTTACTTTTACCCAAAATAGGTTTTGAAAAGATTAAATCCAGGGACGGACAGATGTTATTTATATCTAAAGAAAAGGTATTAATCACAATTCAACACGGAGGATATGATATGCCTTATATTTATATTGGTAATAAAAAGAACACGAAATTATTAAGTCCTAATTGTATCTTGGAATATTACTTAAATAAATCTACTCCAATTTTCAGAAAGTATTCTGAATTGAAATCCTTCTATGATTTTGAATATGAATATGAATTTTTAAAAGAATATGTTGATGAGATTTTAAATATTCTCGAATTTCCAAAGTCATACTTGGAATGGGAAAAAACAAGGGATTACGAAACAATATTGGAATTAATAAGAAACCAAAACAACTAATGCTAACAACATATATGTGATCATAGCAGCTAAGTGGTCAATCGAATGGTTGTTGTATTTTTGGTAAGGCGCAATGCTTGCAGAAAGTAAAAGTTAGCAACCAATGCGTAGTTTTTGTCGAAATTAGGGTAACATTTTGCCCTGCTACGACACATATATTAAACGTTATGTGCAATCCTCAAAATTACAAACGAATTAATTCCTTAGAACAAGGAGTTAAAAGAAACTGAAAAATAAAAATATAATTGGCTTAATGTTTATCAAGACACAAAAACTGTATTATGAAATATGCTTCGTTGACTGTATAGAAAGGTCTAGGGGGTTTACTATACCTAAGAATGGTTGTTTCTATGTTTTTGATTTCCATGCAATAGTTTATTTTGAAATAGATACTGGAAAAGTTATAGAAATAGAAGATGAATGGGAGTATGATTTAGAAAAATCAGTTATTATTTTAAACGGAGTAAAAATACCATTCATTGGATTTGAAGGAACTCCAATTTTGGAGAAACAAGGTGTTGGAAAATTAGAATTAAAAAATAGTTCTATCAAGCTAATAAAAGAAGATGGTAATGTTGAAGTATGGAACTTAGAGAACTTTTCAGGAGACTGGGAACAAGTGACTTTTGATAGTTCAAGAAATGCATTTTTATTTGGGGCACCTTATGACTTTGACTATAGATATATTACTATTCCTTAGGGAAATAAGAAAAAACGACTTATCATATCAAACCCGTTAAATAGAAAACACATAACAATGTATAAAAAAACATAGGGCTTTTGTGCTTAATCGAAAGGTCTGTGTTTATTTACAAGGTCGCCAAATATAAAATTTGGCATTTATGAGAAAAAAATAAAAGCAAAATATTTATATCTGACTAAGTACCAATTCGAAACGTATCGCTTATCACCTGCCCTACGTTTCTTATACGAGACGTTAGCACCAATTTGAAAACCGCACTCTGAATTGATAAGACTTTCAACATTTGAGAATAGAAAATTTGACACTATTAAAAATATAAGTCAAGAAACTTTTGACGAGATTCAACTCGATTCTGAAATAATAAAAGTTGCTTATACACAATTTGTTATTTTCAAAAACCTTCAAATGAACGGAAATGAATATTCGGAATTTTTAGAAAAAATATCGGATTTACATATTGGAACTGTTGATATTAAAAAAGCACATAGTCAAGAATTATTATTCCAAGGAAATAGAGTGATTCTGAATTTGCTATCTTCATTTAAGTTTTTTCTCGATAATGGAGAAGCACATCTAAAAAGAAAATACGGAAAAGACTCTGAAGAATCTAAAGAGTTTAGAGAACTTACAAGTAATGAATTTGATAACGTTTTTGCATATCGCTTTTTAATAAAATTGAGGAATTATTCTCTTCATTTAGGTTTTCCGCTTCAAGGGTTAGAACTAAAAGCCGAAAAGAATATTGAAACACCAGTAAAAACGACTGGAAGTTTACAATTATCGATTGACCTCGATTTAATAAAGAAAGAGAAAAGTCTTTTAGGAAAAATTGTTTATGATGATATAAAGAATCTAGAAGTAGATATTGATTTAAAACCTCTAATTGTGGATTTATCTACGTCTATACTAAAAATTCAAAAATTTATTTTCACTAAACAAAAAGAAGAAATTGAAAATGCTATTTCTAATTTAGAAACTTTTGCTGGAAAATATAAGACCAAAACTAATGACATAAAAGTGTTTAACAATTTGGAGAGAAATGGAAATGAAGTAACTTTTAATGCTTACCATATTCCATTTGAAATAATAACTGAATTTAAACGATATATAAAAAACTGGTGCTAACAACGTGTATAATTCATTTGCTTAAGGATTTATTCCTTCGGAAAAATCTCGCAGACAATTAACTTCAAGTATTTTAATTATTTTTACGCTAAAATTACGCAACTAACCATACACAAATACGTTAGCCACAATGTAGACCAATCAATGAGCAAAAGAATAATAACGATAATGATTTTGACTTCAATATTAAATTTCTTTGGTTGTAAAGGAAAGAATGAACCTGAACCTAAAAAAGATGCTGAGTTTGAGCAGTTTCTTGAACAGTCCAAAAACAGTATTGATGAATTCAAAAATCGGAAAATCTATAAGGAATTGACAGATGAAATTTTGGACTCAATTTCTGATGACAAGCTTGAACAAGCAATTTTTGACAACATTTATGAGATTATCGGAGACGACTATGAAAACGAATTAAATAATGTGAAAAAACTTTCGAAAGGACAGCAAGCCTTCTTCTCGACTTGGATAATCGAAGGAGAAGTCAATAATGGTGGATTTAACCAATTCTATTTTAATTCGAGCGGACAATATGCGGAAATGGCGGAAGTCGGATTCATGACAATTGGAGCAGAAAAGTTTTCAGAATTAACTAAACGAGCGAATAAAATTTATTCGGAAAATAAGGAACGACTTGAGGAATTTGACGATGGAACAATGGAAAGTTTTAGCGAATCTTATAAAGACAATCCACTAAATGATTTGGACACTGAATTTTATAACCTTTATGATACCGAGAAAATTGGAGAACTAAGAATAAAGTACATTAGAGAAAACAAAAACGAATTTATAACAGAATAAAAAACAAAGTGGCTAACAATGGGTATAGTTCATAGCGGCTTTCAGCGCGCTACGCACCATACCCGAGACGTTGTGTGTAATGCGAAACAAACCTTTGAACTTAAAATTAATTGAAGAACAGAATTTATAATTTAGGAAAGAAAGCCCTAACTATTTGGGGAGGAATATCATTAATTGGACTAATTCTGATTTTATGTTATTTCGCTTATTCATCATCATTCGGAAATAAAACTATTGAAAACAAAGCAACGAAATCTGATGTTAGATTTGTATTAAATTGGTGCGGACTTGGAGACGAAAGAATCGAAAAAGTAACGAATAGTTATGAATCTGGTCGCTCCTTTACTGGTGATTATCTTGATGCATATGGAATTGACATATCGAAAGTGACAATTGACGAGCTGAAAAATAAAAAAGGATTTTATAGATTAGATAGTTTGCCAGAAGTTTTGGATGATGCAGTAAAAATGATAAGCGGATGGCAATATGAAATTCCTTGGTTTCCGAAATTAGAAAATTTACAAAAAGAAGATGTTTATGTCTATCCTTGGAGTATTTATTGCAATGGAATTGACCCAACTGGAGCGGAATTAATTTTTGTAGTGCCGAAAGATAAAAAAGTATATTACATCGGAACAAAAATGTGAGAAAGCACTACACACAACAATGTATAAAAAAAATAGGACAATAAGTGCCTAACCGAAAGGTCTTTATCTATTTGCCAAGTCACCAAATTTTTAAATTTGGTATATTTAAAATGAGAAAAAAATAAATAACAAAATTTAAAATTCGGCTCTGTGTTAAACTGAAAAGTTAGTGTCTTTTTGCATGCTACATTTCATACACAATACCGTTGTACAACATATGAAAAAAGTATTGACTACAATATTATTCATTTTCCTTTCTTTATCGTTAAAAGCGCAAGAAAATCCTTTGCTTAAGCAATTATCTGAACTAGAAGGATCGGAAAAACAAGTAAATCATATCCTAAATCTAAAAGTTGCGGAATTAAAAGAAAATAAAGTAATAGTTGAACTTAAAGAGAAATTAAATTCTGACCTTAATTCTGTCATTTCTTGCGTAATACCTTATAAATTAAGCGAAAGTTTAAATTTGACGGATATGGAAAAGCAAGAATTGAAAAAACGCATAGCAAAAATAGCCGACAAGTTTTCTGAATCTGAATACTACATGTTTTTTGAATTTTCTGGTGGATATGCTCCAATTTTTGGAGTTAACGTAAAAACTGTTAATAACAAAGAAACAGTAATTGTAATGCTTGGTGGAGATTGTACAAAAGACAAAACCGAATTAAAAGCAGAAGAAATTTATACTGTATTTAATGACAGAATGGATGAATTAATGAACAAGTAAACGTTGTACAACAACATATATGTGATCATAGCAGCTAAGTCATGAATCGATTGGTTCTTGTATATTTATGATGGCGCAATGCTTGCTGAAAGTAAAAGTTAACAATCAATGCGCAGAAAAGCCAAAAGCAAGGTAACATTTTACCCTGCTACGACACATATATTAAACGTTGGTATTCATTTACAAATCCCAGTCTAAAGTCAAAATTATGAGAATATTACAGAAAGATAATTCAAAAAAAACTTTAAAACCGCAATGCGATAATGACATTTAATACTATTGAATTATTAAGCATTTTTTCTGTCTTTTTGTTCTTATTTTTTGCAGGATATTTACTCTCTCTAAAAACAAATAAAAAGCTGAGTAATTTACTATTTGCAGTTTATTTAATTGTTATTGCTTTAGATCTAACTGCATTTTTTTATCCGAAATTCATAACACTATCTTATACTGCTGAAATGCTTAGAATGGAAGTATTAGCCGGTTTAAAATCCCCTATACTGTACCTATATATACTTTCAGTATTATATGATAATTTTAAACTTAAAACCAAATATATACTGTTTTTCGTACCCCTTTTTATTAATTTAGTGGTATTATTTCCTGCTTTTTTTAATATTAATATACATCAACAAAAATTATTTTTTGAAAATTACTCTGACCAACCAGCAGTACTTTTTACTACTTTTTTTGGCTACGCAGTGGGTTATACTTTTTTATTTCTTGAAGTATATCAAGTTATACGCTATCGCAACATTGTAAAACAAAATTACTCTAACTCGAACGCTCTAATAAATTATACATGGTTAAAACAATTTTTAATTATTGATATTATTATAGCAACTATAACATTCGCAAAAAGTATTCAACGACATACTTACAATAACATTGACACAATGGACAATTTGCGTATTATAATGTTGCTTTTAAGTGTAGCTTTTATTTCATGGTTATTTAGCAAAGCGCTTTTTGCTCCTAAAATATTTCAAGGCATAGAAGCAAGTCTATTTCCAATTAAAGAAAAAATAAACAGAATTGAAGATCCACGTATTGAAAAAATAAATCAATTTATGCAAGATGAAGAGCCATATTTAGATGCGTCCTTAACACTTCAAAAATTAGCAAATCATTTAAATATTCCTTCACGAGAATTATCTGTTTTAATAAATCAACATATGAGTAAACATTTTTTTGATTTTGTAAATGAATATAGAATAAAAAAGGCGATGAAAATATTAAGAGATACATCATTTAAAAAAAATACAATTCAAGAAATCATGTATGATGTAGGCTTCAATTCAAAAACTCCCTTTAATACTGCGTTCAAAAAGCAGACAAACTTAACACCTTCCCAATACAGAAAAACAGCTAAAAATCAGTTACTTGCATAAAGCAGTGCTAATTCCTACTAAAGTAGAACGTTCTTTTTCACCCTAAATAGCACTTTTGTATATCAAAATATAAAAATTCGGAATTCATGAAAAAATGCTTTATGCTCTTAATATTCTTAACTCAAATAGCAGTATTTGGGCAATCAGTTAAAAACACTACAAAAAGGACAATAGATCAAAAATTAGATTACTTTTTAAAATTAGCTGATTCACTTCGCATTAAGACAAATACTCAAGGAGTTGGAATGGCAATCGTTTATGATGGCAAAATAATCTATCAAGGTGGTATTGGCTATCGTGATGCTGTTGAAAAAAAACCAGTTACAAAAAACACTTTATTTGCTATTGGTTCTGTAACAAAACCTATGACAGGAATTATTGCCTCTAAATTAGTTGAAAAAGGATTACTTGACTGGAATACCCCAATTAAAAAGTATTACCCTGAGTTTGCAGTGGCAGACAGTTATGTAACAAAGAATGCTACAATGATAGATTTATTTACACATACAACAGGTGTAGGTAGGTATGAATTGATGTATTATCAAAACTCATTAATTACAAGAGATGAAATATTGTCGAAACTTCCACTCTTAGAATCAAAATCCTCATTTAGACAACAATATGGTTATAATAATTTTATGTATTTAGTTGCAGGCGTTGTAGAAGAAAAAGTGAGTGGAAAAAAATGGGAGAATCTTGTAAAAGAAGAACTCTTCAATCCCTTAAAAATGGAAACATCATTTACTGGATTTAAAGATTTTATGGAATATAAAGAAAGGTCTAATGGCTATAAGCCAGATGGAATAACAGAAGTAGATTATCAAAATATTGACATCATTGCTCCAGCAGGTTCAATTTCATCTACACCTCATGATATGGCATTATGGATAAAAATGCTAGCAAATAAAGGTGCCGTTGATAATACTGATTTTTTAAATGAAAATCAATTCAACTATGTAACAGGTCCTCACGCACCTTTTAAACCAACTCACTCTATATCAACATCTATTGGTTGGATAATGGGCTTTCAAAATGGTAAAAAATGGATACAAAAAGAGGGTGCAATAGATGGATTTAGAAGCAAAGTTACCATAGTGCCTGAAAAAAAGTTTGGTATTGTAATAATGACTAATAATTGGTCTAATTATATTTCATTAATTAATGATTATGCTACTGAAATTTTTGATGAAGATAATCACGTAAGAAATTATGAATTGGAAAAATCATTAGAATATAAAGAAGAGAAAAAGAAGAGAATTATTAGTAAAAAACAAATACCATTGCTACATGAAACCGATGAATATATAGGAAAATACCAAGATAAAACATATGGAAATATCACTATTTCAAAAAAGAACAAGAAACTACATTTTGAATTCAATGACTTTGAAAGTAAAATGGAACATATTGGGTTTAATAACTTCAAAGTAAAGCTTAAAATAAGTGGTTATAACGAAGTATATAAATTACATTTTCATACAGCAATAAATGGAGAAATTGATGCTATAGAAATTAATTTAGAGTCGAAAATGCCAATTTCTATCTTCAAGAAAATTAAAAAACCTCATTAGACTATGTAAATAGTTTCCTATCACCCAAAATCACGAATAACTGATAATCTAAAACTTGCACAAAGAAGTACCAATACTTACTAAAGTAGGACATTCTTTTGTATTCTAATTACCACCTTTGTAGTTCAATAAATCAAAAAACTTAAAACTCATGAAAAAATATTTCATTGCTTTATTAATTTTTTCTCAAATAGTATTCTCTGGATGTCAAACTCAAAACAACATTATTTCTGAAGAAGTAAAGGAAAACATCAAATCTCGTGTTGATAATAGCGAAAATACAGGAATAGTTGTTGGAGTAATTAATTCTAAAGGGGTAACTTATTATAACTATGGTGTAAAATCATTAAAGACTAATTCTCCTGTTGATGAAAATACTGTTTTTGAAATTGGTTCTGTTTCAAAGACATTTACGGGAATTTTATTAGCAGATAGAGTAGTAAATAGGGAGTTAAGTTTAGATACTCCTTTACAACAGCTTTTGCCAAAAGGTATTACAGCACCAAAAAGAAACGGAAAATCAATCAAATTGTATCATTTATCAAATCACACTTCTTCATTCCCTGGGATGCCAAATAATTTTACCCCTGCTAATTCTGAAAACCCTTATGCAGACTATTCTATAGAGCAGTTATATAATTTCTTGAATGATTATGAACTTCCTCGAGACATTGGTTCAAAATACGAATACTCTAATTACTCACAGGGTTTGTTAGGTCATCTATTGGCGTATAAAAAACAAATGAGTTATGAAGAGTTAGTAAATGAGGTTATTACAAATCCTTTAAAATTAGAAAATACTCGTATTACTTTAAATCCAAAAATGAAAGAAAATTTAGCTATAGGGCATAACAGTTTTGGATTTGAAGTGGAAAATTGGGACATTCCAACTTTAGCAGGTGCTGGAGCTATTCGTTCTACGGCAGTAGATATGCTTAATTATTTAGCACATAATATGGGTTTAAAAAAGAATGATTTATATCCTGCTATGAAGCTGTCGCATACTAAAACAGCAACTGTGCATAATAGTTTAAAAGTTGGCTTGGGGTGGCACATTCTATTACGTGATAGATTAGAAATTGTATGGCACAATGGAGGAACAGGAGGTTATCGAACATTTATAGGTTTTATAAAAGGTGGAGATAAAGGTGTAGTGGTATTAACAAATTCAAAAAATGCTGTAGGTATCGATGATATTGGATTTCATTTATTAGATGCAACATCACCTTTAACTGAACCAAAAAAACCTTCTATTGCTAACCTTATTAATATAAAGATTAGAAATGAAGGAATGGAAGTTGCTACCGAAATCTATTGGAAACTAAAGGAAAGTCAATCTGACAAATATGATTTTGGAGAAAATCAATTGAATGATTTGGGGTATTTCTACCTTTCAAAAGGGGAACTTGAAAACGCAATTGCGGTATTTCATCTAAACGTAAAAATATTTCCTAATTCTTCAAATGTATATAATAGTTATGCTGAGGCATTAATGAAAAACAATGAGAAAGAAAAAGCTATTATTAACTATAAAAAATCTGTTGAAATTAATCCTGATAACATTAATAGTATTGCAATGCTAAAAAAATTAGGAATGAATGATGGAGATTAGATAAAGAAAAATCAGAATTGAATGTATTCTCCATAAATTCATATTGCTTATTAATATAGATACAAGAAGTAAAAAAACGAAATGCCAGCACAGTGTATAATTCATTGCTAGTACTCGCCTACTTACGAAAATCCTCACGGATTTTCTATTCGGTTTGTATTTGCTAATTTAGTTGCTGAAAGACGCAACGAAACCATACACAAACACTTTACCCACAATTAAAATGAGAACGAAAAAAGCAAAAAGATATGACGAACAAATTGATCGAGAGATTGAAAAATCTGTTGCTCGTTTCTCTGAACATCTAATGTCAAACTCAAAATGGGCTCGTTTGATAGATAAACTTGTAGGTGACTCAGGCAAAATTGAAAAAATCGAATTCAAGAAGGTCCAAAGTGAAGGGATAGGTGAATTATATCTCACTGAGGACACCACTTAAGGATTTGACTATTGGCAAAACGGCTTTGAAGGACACAATTCGCTTGGCGGTTGGTTGACCTTCAAAGAAATAGAATTCCTAATTTTTCCGAAGACAGTTAAAGCAGAACCCATAAAGGAACAAAATCTATCAATGATTACTGAATTAATAGAAAGTGTGGGGCAATTTGCTCTTGAAGTAACAGATGACTACGTCAAACTGATATGTTATAAATAAAATTGGGGATGCACGAATCATACGAAAACCGACTAGGTCATAAGGCAGATTTTCGAGTCAGATATAAATTCAGAAATCCAGAAAATGGAGGGAGGATATCTGGTGAGCCTTTTCAAGGAATACGTTCAGATTTTTCAATTGAAGGTGAGGGAGATAAAATGTATATGATATGGCCTGAATTTGAAGATGAATGTGGCAATGTTCTTCTTGATAACGACAAGCAAGTGCCAAATTCTGGAACGGCTCGAATGTGGATTATTAATAATGAAATGAGACCATATCATTACGGCAAAATAAAAATTGGAATGAAGGGCTATTTCAGAGAAGGTGCAACACATTCAGCAGAATGTGTGGTGATCGAAATTTTAGATTTGAAAACGAACCCGATTAAGAACAAATAAAAAATGGGTAACACTGTATATAGCAAATAAGGCGTTCAGTGGTTGACGAAAGTTCAGTGCTATTTACAAACACCGCCAAATCGTTGATTTGGCTTTTAAAAATGAATAAATTAAAAACAAAACATAAACTTTGGCTAAGTGCTTGCTCGAAAACCTGTAATTTTCTGCTCCCGCACTACGCATAGCTAAACGTTAGCAGCAAATTGAAAAAATGAATATCAGAATAATTACCTCAATATTTTTATTTACACTTTCTACATCTCTATTTAGTCAAAATAGTAGAATTATTCTTGGCTCTTGGATTAAAACAAAAATGGAGGCATTTGATAAAAAAAGCGACCCATTTATTGAAAAAAGAGATGAAAAATTTATCAAGTATACTTTTGAAAATAATGGTCAAATGTATATTTCCTCAGTTTACAATGAAAAGGGCAATGAAATTAAATACACCATTCAGAATAATATTGTCGATTTACTATTCAACAAGTTTAAGATTGAAAAAATAGATAATAAACAACTCATTTTAATTGAGTTAAATAATAATAAAATTAGCCCTAGTTCTACTAGGATATTTTTTAATAGAGAGCAAGTTTATTTGGATGGATTAACTCTTGATGAAAAGGATATTATTAAAGAAGAACAAGACTATTTATATATTGAAAATCAAAAAGTTTACCCAAAATTCAGGAATAAAGACAACGCTGATGTGAAGAGTTTTATTCAACCATTTGTAGAAGAACGTTCAAATGGGAAAGAGCATTTGTCTTACTCTACATTTGTGATAAACACCGATGGAAAAGTTAGTGATATAAAAATCCATCATCACATTAATAAATCATATGATAAAAATTTGAAAAAGGCGATTTCGAAAACTAATGGAATGTGGATTTCTCCAATCGTAAATGGAAAAAAAGTTAAAGTTCTTAAAGAAATTTCATTTCATTATATCGTGTTTCCAGATTTAAAAAATGTAAATGGAAAAATAGAAGTCAACAAAAAAACAAGTGATATTACAAAATCTTACGAGTCACTGTTTAAACAGGCAACAAAGGAATATCTTAGAGGG
Organism: Aquimarina sp. Aq78; assembly: GCF_900299525.1. Lineage (GTDB taxonomy): Bacteria > Bacteroidota > Bacteroidia > Flavobacteriales > Flavobacteriaceae > Aquimarina. Next base: position 11,258 of record NZ_OMKA01000016.1, read on the forward strand.
AATTTAGAATCTGCATTGAAAACATATTCTAAGAGTATAGATTTAACTTCCAACAATATCAATATTAGTATTCAAAAAAACATAATTTATAAAAAACTGAATGACTCATTGAATTTTGATAAAACCAAAGAAAAGATTCAAAGTTCAAAGTTTAATTATGTTTTGAAAAAATAAAAACCAACTGCTAACAATGGCTATAATTAATACCGGTTTTGGTGCTTAACCCAAAGTTTAGTGCTATTTACAAACACCACCAAATCGTTGATTTGGCTTTTAAAATGAATAAATTAAAAACAAAATACAACGCTTTGGCTCAGAGCAATCCCGAAAGTTTATCGCTTTCTACTGCCCTACTTGCCATATACTAAACGTTAACTGTAATTTGAAAAAACTAGTATTTAAACCTACGGTAGAAGGTCTTAGGTGATTTCAATCTAAATCTATATAAATTTGACACTAAATTAACTGGGACTGCTTATTTATGGTATTTGAATCCTTGACAAATATTAAGAATCCTACTTAGTATTTCTTTCATTGACAAAAGCTCCCCAGTCAGCAATAAGTTGAATTAAAGGAATCAATGTTTTACCAAAATCAGTCAAAGAATACTCAACTTTAAGTGGTGGTTTTGAATAAAAAACCTTCCTTTTGATTATTCCATCTTCGGCTAATGATTTCAATTGCAAACTTAGCGTACGATCGGTAACAACAGTTGACATTTTCTTTCTTAGCTCATTGTATCGCAATGTTTCATTCATCAAATTATACAAGATGGCTGTTTTCCACTTCCCTCCAATAATACCCATCGTTAAACTTGAACAACAGGGGTATTCTCTCCCGTTAAAATTGTACATATTTCTAATATATAATTAAACTATCCTTTTTGACCGTTATTGCAAAAGTAAAATACTATAATTAGTTTTGCAACTATACTTTTTATAGTATAACTTTTTTATCATGAAATATGATTTAAAATCACATATGAGAGATTAAAAAAATTCAATCTTAAGAAAAATAAAATATGGAACAATTTAAAAAAAGAGCAACTAGTTATTCAGGATTATACGAGTTTAATGATTGGAAATTCAAGGTATATCGCATAAAGTATGATGAAACAAGAGTAATTCCAGATGTAGAAAAAATTATCAAATCTAAATTACCCAACTTGATTAAAGAAAAAACCAAGATAAATGCATATCCGAATTATAAGATAGGAACTGTTATCATTCACGAAGCAAAAGATTGCGTGTTCACATTAGTAAATTGGTGGATTTATGAAAATGTAATGCAGCATCATGTTTATTTTTCAGAATTAGACTCTCCAAATGAAATAATAGACTACTCTGACAAAGGAATACAATTTTGTGTTTGGGATTTGGGTATACTGTGGTACGAAAGAAATTTATGGGTAGAGACTATTTTAAAGAATTCAAAAAAACCAAATTGGGATTCTTATCTTAAGAATTATTATCAACCGAATTACATAGAATAATGAAATGCAATAATTATTGAAAATGGCTTTGTTTGATTCGAGTTAGATAGATATTTGTCTCTAAATCCCAAAAAGCCCATATCCAAAACGTTAAGGGTAATTAGAGTTCTAAAAAAATTATTTGATGAATTATTAAGCTTAGTAAAGTAACTACAGCTAACAACGTATAAAAGCAATAGCGGTATGGATGAGAACTCAAACCGTTTTTGTCTTTAATTGAGTATATTGCTATCTGAAAGTAAGAGCAATTTATCAGCTACTGCTCTTATACAAACACGTTGTATGTAATTTAGTAAAATGCTCAAAATGAAAATAGAAGGAAAATCCATTAGGCCTTTTATTGGTTCTAAAAACTATACTATTTCTCGAGATTTTTATACTGATTTGGGATTTGAGGAAATAATTACCTCTAAAAAAATGTCTTATTTCTATATTGGAAACTTCGGATTTTATCTACAAGACGCTTTTGTAAAAGATTGGATTGATAACTCAATGATTTTCTTCGAAGTAGATAATTTGGAAAATACTTTAAAAACTATACAGAATCTAAAATTGACTAAAAAGTATAAGAATGTACGATTATCTGAAATTGTATATAAAGAATGGGGAAACGAGTTTTTCCTTCACGACCCTTGTGGAATATTATGGCATTTTGGGGAATTTAATTCCAAATAATAATAAGATTGAAAAACTACTTACCTGGGCAATAAAGAGAATTTTGACACGAATTATGAAAGTAATTGGCATTACTATTACAAATAAAAAACAGCATACAAAATAAGCGCAATCAATGAAAATTAATCAGTTTTGGATTAGAGTCTTTGGAATATTCGGAATAATTGGTGGACTAATTCTATTTGCCGGAGATATGCTTTTTTACTATGACTCAAGTAATACCAATTTAAGAGAAAATATGGGGAAGGCATCGGACTTAAGAATTATTACAAGTGGCGTTACCGCTCTGTTAGCTGCTTGGTTTTATATGCTTGGAGTGGTTCAAGTATATCATGCGTTCAAACCAAGTAAACCTGTTTTAAGGAATACCATATTATTTTGCTTTGGAGCTATTGTAATAGCATATGGAGTTATCCATGGTGTGTATGTTTCTATTGCAACATCAGCAAAATTGGCTACTCAAAATAATCTTGATATGAATGAGGCCGTCTCACTTGCTGTAGAAACAAATAATGTTTTAAGGTTATTTGTTTATCCTATTTTTGGGCTTTTATCAATTTTATTTATCGTTCAAGTTTGGAAAAGAAAAACTTTATATCCGAGATGGATTATTCTTTTTTTTCCACTTATACCTTTTTTGATTCAAGGTTTTATTTGTAAAAATTTGTCAGGCAGTACTTGGATTATAGTATGTGGAGGGTACTTAAATATAATCTTAATTATCTTTTTTATCGCATCTACGATTGCTTTGTGGAATATCAAACGAAGTGAATCAAATAGTGAATGAAGCACTGCATACAACACCAAATATAAGTCATAGCAGGTTTTATTGATGGATTCAATGGTTCTTGTATATTTGCTAAGACATAAAGACTATATGTAGGGAAAGTTATAAAATCAGCGCAGATTTGTCGATCGCAACATAACATTTTGCCCTGCTACGACACATATATTTAACGTTAGCATTTATTTTAATGAAATACCTTGTCGAAAATATTATTCAACAATTAGTAGAAGTCCAAAATGGAAAATTATGGATATGTAGTACTTTTACCAGCAAATTGAATCAGGTAAACGAAAATGCAGTTTTCTTTAGACCGATTGAAAACTTACACAGTATCGCTGAAATAATTTCTCATTTGACATTGTGGAGAAAAGAGACAATCTTAAAAATCCAGACAGGTAAAGGAAGTAAAACAGATGATTGCGAGGAAAACTGGTTGACTAATGACAAATTGAAATTAATCGGTTGGCAATATATCAAATCGGAATATGATAAAACCCTGACCGAATTAATTAACTTATTAAAATCAAAAGATGATGAATTTCTGAATGAAGAATATTATGATACAGATTTTAAAGGTAATTATAAATATAGTTTTGTAATTAACGGAATGCTACATCACGATATTTACCATTTAGGGCAACTTGGAATAATCATTAAATATTTGAAAGAAAATAACAAATGCTAATAATAGCTATAAGTAATTGTTTGTCCTACCATTCATATATAAACCATCGATAGTAATTTAAAGAAATACTGTAACATTTTTTTTTTTCGTTTGTCTATAAATTTTAACTGACAAACTAATAAATGAAAAACACGTTAATAATTTTAACAGCAATCACCCTATTTCTTTCTTGTGCCCAGCAAAAAGAAAAAACGTTTAGAATAGGACAAAAATCAGTAACGTTTGTAGATGAATCAAGAAATCGACCATTACTTACTGAAATTTGGTACCCTACTTTAGATAATTTGACAAAAAAAGAGTCGAAAGAAAACCAAAAGGAACTTTTCAAGACCATCGAAACAATTCCGAATGCAACTATTCCGAATGAAAAATTTCCGCTGATATTAATCTCGCACGGAACAGGAGGCAATAGGTTTTCATTGACTTGGTTTATTGAAAAAATGGTAAAAGAAGGGTATGTTGTTGTTTCATTAGATCACTATGGGAATTCCACTTTTAATAAAATACCGAGGGAATTCGTAAAATGGTGGGAAAGAGCAATTGATGTTCAATACGTACTTACAAATATCCTTAACAATACTGAAATTGGGACAAAAATAGACACGTCAAGAATTGGTGGAGTTGGTTTTTCTTTGGGAGGTTATACAAATATCGCATTGGCAGGTGGTTATGTAGATAGAACAATTAGAGAAAATGAAAAACCAGAAGGTAGAGAAATGCCCGCCGAATTTCCCAAAACGGATGAAATTATAGATTTTGAAAATGACAGCCTTATCGTTTCATCCTATAATAAGTACAAAGATCATGTAAAAGATGATAGAATCAAGGCATTTTTTGTGATGGCGCCAGCAATTGGATTTGGATTCCATGCCAAAGAACAAACAAGCAAAATTACCGCACCTGTTTTTATTGTAGCCGGAAAAGGTGACACAAATACACCTATAAAAAACAATGCGGAAAATTACCATCATTTAATCAAGACCAGCCAAATACACTTGTTTGATAAAAATGTTGGACATTATGTGTTTTTGAATGAACCCACAGAATTCGGAAAAGAAGTCGCACCTAACATAACAATAGACAAACCAACAGTTGACAGAAAGGAAATACACGAAAAAACATTGAGATTGGCATTGGATTTTTTTAAAAAAACGTTGTAAACCATTAGACCTTATTATAACGAAAGATTACCCTAAATAAGACTTATACTTCTCCATACCTTTTGTAGTAAGGTATGGAAAGATTAAGTTATTTACATAAACTACATATTTATCTTTTAAATCAACATCTAAAAAATTCTTGGGATGAAGATTTATAAAGAAAAAAGTACGCATTGCTCCACTTAAATCCATTAAATAATCTAAATCTTTATCGATTAACTCACCTCGCAATAATTCTTGAAGCTGTAACCTTTGTAAAATTTGCAAATATCCTTTTTTTCTATCTGCATTATCTTGTTCTAATTTTAAAGAAATATCTGTATAACTTCTCTTAATTTCTATAAAATCGACATAAAAAAACAAGTACTTTATTGAGATTTCAAAAGTAAATTTAGGAGCCTCTAATATGCCTTTTAATAAATTTTCATAATCAAATGTTTTTAAAATTTCTAAGATCTCGTTTTGCATATCTTCATATAAATTAAGAATCAATTGATTCTTTGTTTTAAAATGATATGTAACATTACCATAGCTAATACAAAGCTCTTTAGCAACCTCTCTTAACGTAACATTTCTAAACCCCTTATTATTAAAAAGCTCTCTAGCTGTATTTTTAATCTTGTCTTTTGTTTTCATTATTTCACAAAAATAGGCTATTTGGACTAATTTTGATATATTTTAAATATCTTTGTTTTAAATTAAATTTACTGTGGCATCAATATACAAGAATAACCAGGCAAAAACAGATCTAATGAATCTGTATGATGAAAAATTAAAAGATTTACAAATTGACTATACCAATATAGATGTTGACACAAAATTTGGAAGAACCAGAGTTGTAAAAACAGGCAATTCTAAAGGAAAAAAAATTGTAATGTTTCACGGTTATAATGCTGGCGCACCAATTACGTTAGAGGCCATCAAAGGGATTTTAGACAAGTATTGTTTTTATGTTATTGAAACCATAGGACAAGCAACTAAGAGCGAAGAAACAATAATGAATATTAAAGATAATTCTTTTGCGCTATGGGTAGATGAAGTTTTGGAAAAATTAGAGATAAAAAAAGTAAATGTTGTTGGAATATCTTATGGTGCGTTTATCGTTGAAAAGCTAATAACTTATAAACCACAACGTATAGAAAAATGTATTTTGGTAGTACCAAGCGGTATTGTAAATGGAAATATTTGGAAGTCCACAAAAAAACTTACTTTTCCGTTAATTAGATGGAGTATTACTAAAAAAGAAAAACATCTAAAATCTTTTTTAAGTGCATTTGTTCCTACTGAAGATGATTTTTTGTTCCAAATGTTAAGCCTAATAATGAAAGGTGTAAAATTAGACACAAGAATACCTAAGTTATTAAAACCAAAAGAGGTTGAAAATTTTAAAGCTCCAGTATATGTAATTGCTGCTAAAGATGATATCTATTTTCCTGGAGAAAAAATTGCTCAAAGAAGTAAAGAGTTATTTTCAAATTTAAAAGAAGTCCATCTTTTAGAAAACTCAAAACATATGCCTTCTAAAAATTCATACCCAATTATTCAAAAAAAAATAGTGGAATGGATAAACTAGACATTAAGAACTATAGATATTACAAACTGGTTTGCAATAATCTAAAAAATTAATTACTAAATCTATACGTACTAGGAAAATCCTACAAATTCTCCCTTTGGTTTCTTTTCTTTTATTAATTTAGTTCCTAGCCAATCAAACTCTACACCAACCATGAGTTACACGTGAAAAAAATGAATTCTGAATGAAAAATGAGGAGATTATAGAACTATTAAAAAAATAAAAAGTCTATAGCAATTTATATGGTGTATGTGCCCTTATGGATGGATGCAAACAAACCATACTACAAAAGACGTTGTAACACCTCAATCAAAAAGATTTGGTAGTATTTTTTTAAATTCCTTTTGCCCTAGAGACGTAAGAAATGGATACAACATACTTAAAAGTGTATTTACCTGATTATCTATATCATTTGAGTTAAATTTATTAAAGTATAACCTCGTAGAATATAGCCATGTGTTCCCATAACTAATCATTCTTTCTGCCAAAAAATTATACTCCAATTCAAAAGACGAATCTCTCATTAAATTTTGATTTTTCATTTTTTCAAACAACAAAAAACAACCAGTGATTCTGTTTTTATAAACTTCTTGAAAATGTTTTTTTACTTTTTCACTTACGGCTAAAAGATTGTATAAATCTGTCCAGAAGAATTTATAATCAATCATTCTTATCATACTTTGTTCAATATCATTCCTAATTTGTGTTACTGAGACTTCTGCATTTTTTAAGTTCTTTATTCTCTCATCAAATTCTGAAACCATCTCAAAATATAAAGCTTCAAAAATATCCTCTCGCTTTTTATAATGGTAATTTAGATTTCCTGAACTCATGTCTAGTTTTAAAGCAATCATTCTTATGGTTACTTGACTGTAACCCTTTTCATTAAATAAAGTTCTAGCAACTTCTAAAATTAATTTCTTCTTTTTGCTCATTAGTAAACTTGTCCTAAAAAATTAATATTAGTAAATTTGTCCTAAAATTACAAAATGAAATCATTATACAAATCAGAATTTGGAAGAAATGAAATACTAAATCTTTATAATGAAAAATTAAATGATTTAGAAATAGAATTTGAAAACAAGGTTATTGACACCAATTTCGGAAAAACCAATATCATTATAGTCGGTAATTCTATAAAGCCACCTTTACTTTTAGTTCATGGGTCTAATGGTTGCGCTCCCATCGCTTTAGAAACCTACCCTACTCTTTATAAAGAGTATCAGGTATTTGCTATAGATGTACTGGCACAACCTAATAAAAGTGCTGAAATCAGATTAAATATGAAAGATGAAAGTTATGGTTTATGGATAAACGATATTATCAATAAATTAGAGTTGAAAAATGTAACTATGGTTGGTTTCTCTTTCGGGGGGCTAATAATTCTCAAAACTTTGATTCAAAATCAAAGCAATATAAAAGAGGTATTCTTATCTGCACCCGCATTTATTGTAAATGGAAATCCTCTTATTGCTCTATTCAAGGTATTCGTTCCTATGAAACGATATATAAAAACTAAAAACACAAAATATCTGGAAAAATTCTTGGAAGTCCTTTTTTCTGAAAGAGATGAATTTGCTCTTAACTACTTATCGAAAGTTTTTTTACATTTTAAAATGGACTTTACTCCTGTTCCAACAATAAAAAAAGAAGAAGCTCAATCAATAAAAACTCCAATTACTATAATCGCTGCAAAAAAAGATATTATGTTTCCTGGTAAAAAAATGATAAAACGAGCAAACAAAATTTTCCCTACTTTGAAGAAAACCATTTTACTGGAAAATTCGAAACACGTCCAAAATAGAATCGATAATAGGAAAATAGAAAAATTGATATTAAAAGAATAAGATGTAATAATAATATGCAAAATCAATTGCATAGATGTAGTTTAAAAAATTTTATAAAACGTAGTTACTATAACCCCTTTATAATCATGTAAAGCAATAGACAATAATTGTTTTTCTTCTGTTACTTTAAAATTAAATGGTGGAGCTAATATGTTTAGACCGCTTTGTTTTTTTAGTCTAATTCCTTGCCCTGAAACAATCTCTTTATTAGGTATAAAATCTCCTTCAGGTATATGTTCTGTTAAAATAACATATTTAAAACCTGTTAGTTTACTTACTATACTCTGTACTTCAGCATTTGATAAATGTTGTAATACTTGTCTTAATAAAACACAATCTCCAGAAGGTAAATCATCTACTGCGATATCCAAACAATGGAATTCTAAATTTTCTTCTTTATATATTTTTTTATTACGTGCTATAAGATCTGTTACTATATCAACAGCAACATATTTCTTAGTATGCTTCACCAATTCTTTTCCTACATTAAAATCTCCACAACCTAAATCACATACCGTAAGAGGGTTTTTAAAAGAGGTCAAAAATGAAGTTAAAACATCTATATATGGATTTATTATATCTGGATGATGTGATCCCTCACCAGAATAAAAATCAGATTTATTACCACCCCAAAGTTTCATTTCATAAACCTGTTCCATAGCATCTTTAGTTGGCCAAGGCTTCTTTATTCTTTTAGTTCCATTTTCTTTCTTCTTCATAAATACTCTATTGATCTATACAAACTATAAAAGTATAATTATATATATTCAAATGTAATATTAAAACAAACGTACAAATTATGTGTAATAACATATATTTGGTGATAACAAAATCCCATATAAGTGAAAAATACAATTACCGAAATTAAACAAATTACTTCTTCCGAGACTTTACCGATTCGACACAAAGTTATGTGGCCAAATAAACCGATAGAATATGTTGAATTGCCAAACGATGAAAATGCGAGACATTTTGGTTTATTTGTAAATGGAGAGATCACTTCTATAATATCCTTATTTGTAGAGAATAATGAGGCACAATTCAGAAAATTTGCAACATTAATTGAATTTCAGGGATTAGGGTACGGGACAATTCTATTAAAAAATATAATCGATTTAATAGAGAAAGAAGGGATTAAAAAATTATGGTGTAATGCTCGAGTGGAGAAATCAAAATTCTATGAGAGATTCGATTTAAAACCTACAGATAAAAAATTTGAAAAAGGTGGAATTGAATATATAATTATGGAAAAAACTTTTGCTAACAACGTATAAACTATATTAAAATGAAATTTACTAAATATTCCTTATAAAAGTAGTAAAGAGATTACCGTATATGTACGTATATATTAAGGTACTTATACTAATATGAGATTGATTTGGGGTTAGTATATTGGTTATTGCGCTTATTTATAAGTACAAACCAATATTAAAACCAAAACTATGACACAAAGTATTAATTCATCCAACATTAAGCCAATTACCATCTCCAATAATTTGTTTATGTGCGGTACAGATCAGTGGGCTCCAAAAGGAGTATGTTATCAACCTACAGATTTTGTAGACCCAATTTCAGACAATAATCTAACTACTATTCAAGACTTATTGAAAACAACAACAACTTACGGGTTCACAAACATGAAAATAAACGCCATTCGTGTTTATCAAGTTGATCCAACAAAAGATCACACAAAAGTCATGAATGCTTTGGCTGCTGCAGGAATTTATGTTTTAGTAGGTGCTGTGGATCACACAACAGTACATGACGGTCCTACAGTGTATAACGCCCGATTGAAAGCTATTGCTGATGAATTCTGTAAATACCAGAATGTTCTGGGATTTTCAATAGGAAACGAAACAATTGATCCTGGTAAAGAAGGACAAAATCCAGGTTACGATATTCCAAATAAAATTAAAGCCGGGGCCAAATACTTGAAAGCCTATATGGCAAAAAATTGTGCTCGTACTGTTCCCGTTACTGCAGCACTTCGTGATGATCCTGATTTCACTATACCTGCAGCTAAAGCGTACATGTGTGGGGACGCATCAGAACGTCTTGATTTCTTAGGCTACAATTGTGAGCGTTGGGCTGGAGGAACACTCGCAGCAAAAGTTGGCGCTTATTATACATTAACAAAAGCATTTGAAGGCTCTAACCCAGTGCCGATAACTTTTACTGAAATGGGTTCGAATCCAAGAGCTGTCTCTCCAAGAACTTGGCAACAAGTTGACTATTTGTATGGAGGTACGAAACTCACGCCACAATCAGGATCAGGCTCGCCAATAAATATGGCAGATGTCGTTTCGGGTGGCTTTGCTTTTAGATATTATGAGCGAAATGCTGGATGGGGTATGCTCACAACAAGCGGTGACGAAATTCCTGATCACGGCGCAAAATCAATCATTACAGAATATTCTAAAATAACATCCTTTAGCAGTACAGGAAATACAATGGGGACTGCTCCTTGTGATAAAAATAACCCATATGTAAAAGGATCTGCTATTCCATCATCAGGATTACCAACGGCTGTAAAAGTAACATTAACAAATTCTATTACAACACCTGCTACAGGAAGAAATATCAAATTTAATTATACATCAAATGTAAATGCTGCTAACCCAACTTGGCTTGAAGCGGTTGCTATCAAAGCAAATGGTCCCAAAACAACATTCACCTTTCCTGCAGGTACAAATGGGATTTCAATGATTTATGAAGTTGATTCTAAGTGGGATCAAGGCTGTCAATTAAAGGGTCAAGCTTTACTCCAACTCGCAGATGGAGATACTATCCAAGGTAATTGGATGAGCCCAAATGGTAATGGAAGTTGTGCGATTAGCTAAAACTTAATATTCATACTCTATAAAAGTATAGTAAAGGATATCATTCAAAAACATAAACATCATTAATCTAGGTGTTTATGTTTTTTAAACTCTCGAACATATCTCCAATCAATGCTATGAACAGCACCTTCCCTCCTTCGGTATCTAATTTGCTTTAATTTGTTATCTTAGTTCTAACGCAACAAACCATACATAAACACCTTATCGTCATTTGGAAAGAGTTATATCTTTTACAATTAAAAGAGGCGACTATTATATCATTGATTGACAAGTAATCATCGTAGTAAAATATGAAATATACACCCGAAGATGGATTCCCATATTATTATGACTTTGTAAAGAATATGAATTATCAATCACTCTTTTCTTCGTCATCAACGATAGAATTTCTAAATTCTATTGGTGAGGAAAAAGCTATTTATCGTTATGCACCCACTAAATGGAATATTAAACAAATTGTAGGTCATATAACAGATCACGAAAGAATAAAAATATTTCGAGCATTTTTAATGAGTAGAAACGAATCAATAGAACTATGGGGCTATGACCAAAATTTATTAGTGAAAAATAGTCGTTTTGAAGAATTAACACTCAAACAATTAATAGCAGATTTTGTAAATGTAAGAAAGGCATCTACTAGTTTTATTGAGACATTATCTAAAAGTCAATTAAAGATAAAAGGTATGGCCCAACAATATGAAATTACTCTTGAAGATTTTCTAAAGTCTATAATTGGTCATGAAAAACATCATATTACTATTATTAAAGAAAGATACATTTAATAAAAGCTGTGACTACACGTTTCTCTATTATGAAGGAAGCAACATAGAAAATGTAAATATTCGTAGCTCAAAAAAATATTTTTTTTGAGATCTTAGCATCGTAAAAATCTTGTTACCAGGAAGAGGCCGAATTATAAGATGACTTTGAAATACCACCATATGCCAATAGACAATATACCAGAATTATATATTAATAACCCTAAACTTAAACCTGATCTTTTTGTCTACGATTTTAAAATGACCGAGGACATCATTAAAACTAAGGTCAACCTAAATATGCATATGTTTAGCTTTTTACAAGTCGGAAAAAAGCAAGTACACTTTGCAGGAACATCGGTTACTGTAAATAAAGATCAATCGTTACTTCTTAAAAAAGGAAATTGGCTTTGGACAGAATTACTGGATACAGATGCTATTTATTACTGTAAGCTCTTATTTTTTTCTGAAAAAATACTCAAAGATTTTTTAGATAAACACATACAAAATCAACAAATAACAAAGGAAGAAGTGCCTTATTTTGCAATTAGAAATGATGCTTACATAACTTCTTATTTAAATTCATTATCAACAATTAGTGATGCGCCAACTGTTTTTATAGAAAACTTACTTTCTGTAAAATTTGAAGAAATTATGCTTTACCTTATTCATAAATATGGAAAAAAGTTTGAATTATATTTAAGATCATTAATCGTTGAAGAAACCTCTCCTTTCAAAAAAATTATCGAGAGTAAAATACATTCCAATCTAAAATTAGAGGAAATTGCATTTTTATGTAATATGAGTTTATCTACTTTTAAACGTCATTTTATTAATGAGTATAAAGCATCTCCAGGAAAATGGTTACAAGACAAGCGACTTCAAAAAGCAAAAGAAGCATTAGAACTAGGAAAATTAACACCATCAGATATATACTTGGATTTTGGTTATAATAACCTTTCAAACTTCAGCACAGCTTTTAAAAATAAATTTGGGTTTAGTCCCAAAGAAATTTCCAGATGACATTTCATCTTTTTAATTTCATTTTTATACTTGACCTTTTTTCATAAGTTATTGAACTGTTTTAGTAATTGAATAATATTATCTACACTGTAAATTTGTACTCAAATTATAACAAAAATTAAAACATAAAATAATGAATATTACATTAGCACAAGCTGAAAAAATTATTTCGGCAGCAAAAGAAAAATCTATAGCGATCGATACAAAAATGAATATTGCAATTGTAGATGCAGGAGCTAACTTAGTAGCATTTGGACGTATGGATGGAGCTTGGTTAGGTTCTTTAGATATATCAATTAAAAAAGCTAAAACGGCTCGTTATTTTGATATGAATACAGGCATTATTGGCGAATTGTCTCAACCAGGAGGTGCTTTGTACAACATCGAGCACTCAAATAATGGTCTAATTACTTTTCCTGGTGGTGTACCAATTAAGAACATAGCAGGTGAAATCATTGGCGCTATTGGAGTAAGTGGAAGTTCTGTTGAAAATGACCATGCAGTGGCAGAAGCTGGTGCATCAGCAGCAATCTAAGACTTAATATATTACTAAAAAGAGGGTAACTAGCATGCTAATTACCCTCTTTTCTTTTTAAGAATAATATGAAAAAATATATTGCCGAATTTATTGGCACCTTTGCTTTAGTTTTTTGTGGTACAGGAGCAATAATAGTAAACCAACAAACCAGTGGAAATTTAGGTTTAATAGGAATCGCTTTAGCGTTCGGAATAATAATTAGTGCTATGATTTATATTTTCGGAAATATTTCTGGTGCACACATGAATCCATCTGTTACTATAGCATTAACAATAGGAAAGCTAACTACAAAAAAAGAAGCTTCATTTTATATTTCTGCTCAAATCATTGGAGCTGTTTCCGCAAGCGGATTACTCAAATTTGTATTCCCTGAAAACTTAACATTAGGAACTACAACTCCTTCTGGAGAATTATTGCAATCTTTCTTTTTAGAATCAGTATTGACTTTCTTTTTAATGCTTACAATTTTGGGAGTAACATCCAAAAAAGAATTTTCTAATATAGCAGGGCTTATAATTGGACTATTCGTTACTGGAATTATTTTATTTGCAGGACCAATCTCTGGTGGTTCATTTAATCCAGCGAGAAGTTTTGCACCAGCAATTGTTTCTGGAAACTTAACAGCACTTTGGATTTATATTACTGCCCCAACATTAGTCGCAGTAGTTGCAATGCAAGTTTGGAAAACATTTACCAAAACAAAATAAAAACCATCAGACAGTAATTATTTTTAGAAAATAAAATAGTTAATGTTTAATCAAAAAATTATCTAAATCTATATATACATATCATATTCTAGTTTAATCAAATTGGATCCTGAATATTATTTTCACACATTGATTTGATCGATAAAAGAAAGCCTATTATCAACACTATATAAAATTAATTGTTAAATTAGGTGTTTAACCTTGCAACTAATTTATAGAAACACATTATCACACACAATCTGAAAAAATGAAGTTTGTGTTTGAAGTTTGGCAATCATAAAAAAACAACTATGAATTCAATTCTAAAAAATATTTTAGCTGTTATTGCTGGATGGTTAGGTGGTAGTATTATCAATATAACACTCATCCAAGTTGGTCATAAGTTAATTCCTATAAAGGGTATTGATCCAAATGATATGGACGCTTTGGCAGCTGTTATGCCAACTTTAGGATTCGAACATTTTATTTTTCCTTTTTTGGCACATGCATTAGGTACTCTTGCCGGTGCAACGATTGCTGGTTTAATAGCTGCCAGTCACAAAATGAAATTCTCATTGGGTATTGGTGGATTGTTCCTGTTGGGTGGAATCATGGTTAACTATATGCTACCAGGACCAACCTGGTTTGCAGTAGCAGATATCGTTATCGCTTATATTCCTATGGCATGGATTGGTGGAAAAATAGCTATGAAGATATTAGAAAATAAAAAAAGTGGTGAATAGAAAACTGTACCTAGCATAAAATTAAACACAATTAAAACAGGTGTTTCTTTAAATAGTTAGACAACATTGATAAACTAAAGAATGATATTAGATAACTTAGAATATATAAATGTACAAAAGCAAGTAACCGATTTTCCTAAGCATTATCATGAAACGTTTTGCATTTCACTTATTCACAAGGGTATTGAGCAAATTGAGCTAGAAAGTCAAAGCATTTTTAGTGAAAAAGGTTGTATAACAATTACAAATCCATATGAAATACATTCTAACCCATTAATTGATAGCACTTCTCAAGTTGAATTCGATACCATATATATTTCTAAAGATGTAATGAAATACCTTTTTAATGGAAAAAATATAACTTTTGTTAATCGGAAAATAAATAATAAAAATGCTAACCAGCTCTTTAGGTTATTGAAAAATGCAATTATTATAAATGACATTCCAACTATTGAAAATTTGTTGTTTCAATTTGTGGCAACTTTAAAACACTATTCTCAAGAAAAAAAAGAAGAATATTCCGAATTAAATTTCAATTCACTCCATAACGTTAGCTCATATATTGATAACAACATTTCAAGTAAGTTTTGTTTAGATAAGCTCTCTAAGATTGCTAATCTAAATAAATACGGGTTTGCAAAAAAGTTTAAAGCCTCAACAGGAATGACTCCGATGAATTATATTTTAATGAAAAAAATATTTTCGAGTAAACAGTTAATTACAAAGAACACTGACTTAACTCAGATTGCATTTGATTATGAGTTTTCAGATTTGGCGCATTTTTCTAATACTTTTAAGCGTTATGTTGGTATTTCACCTAAAATGTATCAAAAAAGTATTTCATCTATCTTATAATTGCCAAGATTCTACAAGTTAGCGTATCTGTATAAATATATTTTTGAAAAAAAATTACTTTATGAAATACAGAATATCCTTACTTACCTGTTTTTTAATATGCTATACCTCTACCCTATTTGCTCAATCTTTAGATGAAAAATTTTCTATTGATAAGATGACAAAAGATCTACAGATTTTTAAAGATATACGAATTAAAGCAAATTCTGGTCTCTATAAATATCGCACTAAAAAACAAATAGATAGTATATATCAATGGGCATTTAAAGAAGTTAAAAAATCAAAATCATATAGAGATTTTTATAATATAATTTATCAATTAACTGATTTTGAAGGCAGTTTACATAATGATATTTCATTACCAAAAAAAGTGTTCAAGTCAATGAAAAATGAAGAGCAAGGATATTTCCCTTTGCCGATAAAATTAATTCAAGACAAAGTAATAGTAAATATTGTTAACAAGGAAATTCCTTTAGGTGCTGAAATAGTTTCGATAAATAATTTAAAAATTAATGAAATACTACAAAGTTTATACAAATATTATACAACAGATGGTGTAAATATTACAGGAAAATCAATTGGAATTCATTATAATTTTAGCAGATATTATAGGTTACACTATGGTCTTAAAAGCGCTTTTAAAGTTAAATATCGAGTTCATGATTCAGATAAAATTCAGCAAAAGGTCTTACATAGTATAAGTTTTAACGCTTATTATAAAAATATAAAGAATAGATATTCGAAACCATTTGATGAAGTTAATTATAAGGATTGGAAGGAAAATGAAATTTACAGTTACAAATCTATTGACCGTGAAACCGGAATTTTAACAATAAATGATTTTGGAATGGGAAATGAGAAAAATCCAATGCATTTACGATATGTTTCTTTTTTAGATAGTGTTTTTACTGGTATAAAAAACAACAATATTAAAAACTTAATTGTTGATATTCGTTATAATGGTGGGGGAACAGACCCTAACGATTTGGTTACATATTCTTATTTAACGCAACGTAATTTTTCAGAGAACAAACAAGCGTGGATAAGTTTCAACAAAATTCCCTATCTAAAATATGCATACACCAAAATTCCTAGATTTCTAAGACCTCTTGGAGTTGGCAAATACAATAAAAGCTTTCAAAATCAATTCCCAAAAGAAGAAAATGGGAAATTTTATCAAGATTCGACTAGTGCCGATCATAAAATTAGAACACCAAATAAAAATGCCTTTACAGGAAATATATACCTATTGATTAGTCCGCGAGTGGCTTCTGCTGGTAGTTTATTTGCAGCAATGGTTGCTGGAAACAGTAATGCAATCACTATAGGAGAAGAAACAATGGGTGGCTATTATGGACATAACGGGCATAATGCTTTGGGTTATATTTTACCAAAATCCAAAATTGAACTATTCTTTTCTGTAGTAAATTTAGAACAAGATGTTGTTAAAAAAGAAAATCAAATTTACAATAGAGGAATTATACCAGATCATAACGTATCACAAACATATACCGATTATATCAACCAAGTTGACACACAACTAAATTTTGTAATAGATCTAATACAACAAGAATAGTGTTACGATAAGATACATTAAAACAGCTAATTAAGCGCAAGTCATCAAAGCTTGCGCTTTTTTAATACATTTATGGTAAAAAGATCACAATTATCAAGATTCTATTTTCATATATAACGCCACTAACAATTATGAAAAAAACTATAATTATATTGACTCTTTTGTTTTTTGGATTAGAACCAATCTCGGCGCAATCGAAAGAAACAACCTTGAAAGAAATTAGATCTGAGTATAAGACGATAAGAAACAATATGGATTTTTATATAAAAAGATCCTCAGAAATTGAATTAAATACTACCGAAGGAGGCCATGTAACTGCATATTTCGATAATGATGATTTAAAATTAATCGAAATAATTGAATTTGGAGAAACCGGAAAAAACATAACTCAGTATTATTTCAAAAACAAAAAGTTATTTTTTGCATTTGACCAGCAATATCGTTACAACATACCAATCTACAATGAAGAATTTGATTCAAATAAAACCACAATAATTGAAGATCGATATTATTTTCACAAAGAGAAACTCTTTCTTTGGTTAGATAATGATAAAAATAAAGTCGATTTGACTTTAAAAGCAAATAAGATGATTGGAAAAAAGTTTGTTGATTACACAAAAAAACTAAAACATGAATTAAAAAAAGAAGAAAAACACTAAAATAAAATTTAAAGAAATGAGTAAATATGTTGCTTTACTGCGAGGAATTAATGTGAGTGGTCATCACAAGGTTCCTATGGCCGAACTTCGTAAAGAAATGGAAAATTTGAATTTCGAAAAAGTAATTACAATTCTTAATTCGGGAAATATAATATTTGACTCAACAAAAGGTGATGCAAAGAGTCTCGAAAAAATGATTTCTGATCATTTAGCAAAGACCTTTGGTTTTCCTATCCCAACCATCATAAGAAAATCTGAAATGATGTATGATTTGTTGGATCGAGATCCATTTAAAGACATCCTGGTAACAAAAGATATTCGATTGTATGTTTCATTTTTGAAGGAAGATGTTGAAACCGATTTACAATTACCATGGACAAGTGATAATAATGCTTTTAAAATTATCGATAAGATCGACAAAACTATTGTAAGTGTCTTAGACCTTTCTATAACTAAGACCCCAAAAGGAATGGAAGTTCTAGAACGATATTTTGGTAAGCATATCACAACTCGTAACTGGAATACCATTAAACGAATAGAAAAGAAACTTGAAGCCAACTCATAAATCATGAATTAAAGTAAAATAAATCGGAATGTAATTTGTAACCATTTAAAACTAAATTCTTATGAAACATAAAGGTTATATCGAGATTGATCAATCATTAGATAAAGTGGCAGAGCTGTTTGCAAACCCCGATAATCTTAAGGAATATCAAGATGGGTTTATTAAAAAAGAATTGATCAGTGGAGAAAAGGGTAAAGTAGGTACTGTTTCCAAAATGTTTTATAAACACGGAAAACATGATATGGAATTAATTGAAACAATAACTAAAAATGAACTTCCACATTCTTTTGAAGCTAGTTATCACCATAAACATATGGACAATACCATGAAATGTAATTTTATTGCATTAAGCGAAAACAAAACAAAGTATGAATTCGAATACGAGTACACTCGTATAAACTGGATTATGCCAAAATTGATGGCGATTTTATTTCCGAGTATGTATCGAAAACCAGCAGAAAAATGGCTCAGACAATTTAAAGAATTTGCTGAACGACAATAGCGTTTAACCATAAAAGAATATGTCTCTTTTCGGGATGCACATGCATTACTGCAGGGATTCTCTAGTTTTCTTTTTTTATAATGCCTTTATGCTAATAATTCGAACGATTGCTTGGCAATCTCTAATTCTTCATTAGTAGGAATAACTAATATTTTCACTTTTGAAGAAGGTAAACTTATATCTCTTATTTCTTTAGATCGAATACTGTTCTTTTCGTCATCTAATTGAATACCAAAAAATTCTTGATCTTTACATACCAAACTTCTAATCATATCAGAGTTCTCACCTATTCCGGCAGTAAATACAATAGCATCCAAACCATTCATAATCGAAGCATATGCTCCAATAAATTTTTTGATACGATATGCATTCATTTGCAGAGCTAACTGGCAGTCCTTATTTCCTTTTTCTGCTTCAGATTCAATATCCCGTAAATCGCTATACCCTGTTAACCCCAACATTCCGCTTTCTTTTTGTAAAAGATCGTTTACTTCTTTTAGTGAATACCCTAAGGAATTAACCATATAAAAGATCACTGCAGGGTCAATATCTCCGGATCGAGTTCCCATGATCAATCCATTCATGGGTGCAAATCCTAAAGTATGATCAATACTTTTACCATCCCGAACCGCGGTCATACTACATCCATTTCCTAAGTGAATTGTAATTATCTTGGACTTTGATTTCTCTTTCCCTAAAAATTCTATAGCTTTTTCTGAAACGTATTTATGACTAGTACCATGAAAACCATATACTCTGATATTATGCTCATCCAAAAACGTATTCGGAATAGCATATTTATAGGCTTCCACAGGAATAGTTTGATGAAAAGCTGTATCAAATACAGCTACTTGTTGTGCATCAGAAAAAATTTCTTCGGCAACCAAAATTCCTTCCAAATTTGCAGGATTATGTAATGGTGCTAACGCAGAAAGTTTCTTGATTTTTTGTTTTACTTCTTCTGTAATTTCAACTGTTTCTGCAAAAGTGCTTCCTCCATGCACTACTCTATGGCCAACGGTATGAATTTCTGATGCAAATCGGATCACTCCTACTTCATCATCCATCAAATAACTGGCTATTAATTGTAATCCATCTTTGTGAGTATTTACATTTACCGTTTTTTCAATTTTATTTATTTCTGACGCATAAGAGATTTTAGCATTTTCTAAACCAATACGTTCTACCAAGCCCGAACAAATTACCTTTGCGTTGGGCATAGTAAATAGTTGAAATTTTATAGATGAACTTCCAGAATTTAGTACAAGTATTTGCATATTTTTTTAAGAGTTTAGAGTATTAAAATCAGGCATTTCTTCACTCTGTTTTTATAATCCCTGAGCCTGAATTGCTGTTATAATTACAGTATTATATACATCATCAACAGTACATCCTCTGCTCAAATCATTAACTGGTTTATTTAATCCCTGTAGCATTGGACCAATGGCTAATGCTCCTGTTTCTCGTTGAATAGCTTTATAGGTATTATTACCTGTATTTAAATCAGGAAATATTAAAACACTTGCCTGGCCTGCTACCTCAGAATTCGGTAATTTACTTTGCGCCACTTCTAAATCTACTGCCGCATCATATTGTATTGGTCCTTCAATTTTTAGATCAGGATGTTTTTCTTTTACAATAGCAGTTGCTTCTCTAACAATTTCTACATCTTCTCCTTTACCAGAGGTTCCTGACGAATATGATAACATTGCTACTTTTGGTTCAATCCCAAATGCTGCTGCAGATTCTGAAGAAGAAATTGCTATTTCTGCCAATTGTTCTGCATTAGGATTGGGGTTAATTGCACAATCACCAAAAACTGATACTCGATCTTCTAAACACATAAAAAATACCGAAGAAACAACTTTTACTCCTGGTTTGGTCTTTATAAACTGCAAAGCTGGTCTTATTGTATGTTGTGTAGTATGCACTGCTCCTGAGACCATTCCGTCGGCGTGACCTTTGTATATCATCATCGTACCAAAATAAGATACGTCTGCCATCATATCTTTGGCCATGTCCAGGTTTACATTTTTGTGCTTTCTTAGCTCATAAAATGTTTGCACATAATCATCATAATAAGGAGATTCTGTAGGGAAAACAACCTGTATTTTATCAAAATCTATTGGAATATCAAGTTTTGTAGCTTTACTCTTTATTTTCTTTTCGTTTCCGATTAAAGTAATATCCACAACTCCCGAAGCTAATAATCTGGATGTAGCTCTTAGGATTCTTTCATCTGATCCTTCTGGAAGAACAATATGTTTTTTATGTTTTAAAGCACGTCTTAATAAATTATATTGAAACATTCGTGGCGTTAACCCTTCTGATTTAAATGTAATCAGTTTATCCGCTAGTTGATCTTCATTAACATATTTTTCGAATATACTAATCGACGTGTTTATCTTTTGTAGATTATCTAGGTAAATTTTAGATTTAATGGCCCCTATTTTATTGGTAATAGAAAATGTACCACTAGGTACTGATATAATAGGAAAAGATAAAGAAACTCCTTCTATTAATTTAAGTATTGATGATTCAGGAATAATTCCTCCAGTAAGTATAATTCCAGAAATCTTTGGATAGTTATCAGAAATATTTGCTTGCAATACTCCCAAAATGATATCAGCACGATCTCCAGGGGTAATTACAAGGCTATTATCCTTAAGATGTGTAAGGTAGTTACGCAATTGCATTGCTCCTACTCCAAAACTACCAGCTTGATTATTGAGGTATTCTTTACCAAACAACACATTGCCTTCTAATTCGTTTACAATCTCTTTGATAGTAGGATTAATCAAAGAGTTAATTTTTGGAATAATAATACGATCGACATCATTCCCAAAATCTTTTTCAAAACTATTTTCTAATTGTTTTTCACAACCTTGGGTAACCTTATTTGCTACCATAGCCAATACCTCTACGTCTTTACTATTAAAAGTATCATATGCTAGTTTTAGATTACTAACAATTTCATCGTTTTGTTTATCAATTCCACTTGCAACAATGACAGCTGGGATACCCAGGTTTTTGGCAATAATAACATTAATATCAAACTCAATGATATTACCTTCATCAGAAAAATCAGTACCTTCTACTAATATGAAATCGAATCTTTCTTCAAGATTTTTGTATTTCTTGATAATCTCATCTATAATCTCTCCTGATTTACCCTGATTGTATTTTTGAAGTACTTCACTTCTTGTATACGCATAGGCTTTTTTGAAGTTAATATCTAATTCGAAATGCGATATTACAGTATTGATATGATTATCAACTTCTCCTTCTTTAGGATCGTCAATAATTGGTCTAAAATACCCTACTCTGGCTACTTTACCCAGAAGCATACGCATCATACCCAAAACAACAATAGATTTACCACTATTAGGTTCTATAGTAGCAATATAAACGGCTTTACTCATGTATAACAATTTGGTAGTACAAAGATACGCTAATACCGTAATTTAACATAAGATCAATGCATAATAAAACTTCTTTCTATCATAGTCATATAATATTAACAATTCGGTTTTCATTTCAGCAAAAAAGGTTTAGAAATACTCTAAACCTTTTATCATATCAGATAACTTTTTGACATCTTACTTCCTGTCTTTTCTGCTTTTAAATTCTTTATACAATAAATGATATAATCTGTTCTACTGCTAATTTGATCAACACAATCATTATAAATATTATAATTTATAAGCTAAACCGGCTTGAAATACTGAATTTTTAAGTGATGTAGTACTCGCTTTAGTAATATCAACTAGCCCCAGGTTATATCTAATTCCAACTTCTAAATTATCAGTTAATGAGTATCCTATACCCAAAGCTACTCCGTAATCGATTTTCTTAAAATTACTCTTTACAAAACCTGCTCCTTTACCACTTAACAGGTATCCTACATGAGGTCCGGCTTCGAGGCTTAATTTATTAATAGGGTAGAATTTTATGATCGCCGGTAATATATTGATGTAGTTTAATTTTATTTTACCAGAACTAATCTTTGATTTTGCTCCTTGGGCAGAATAAAGTATTTCGGATCGAATTGCTAATTTTTCGGATAGCCTATATTGAGAAAAGACTCCTCCCATTATTCCTATTTTAAATTTAGAAGATGTATTCCTAAATTCGGTTAGGTTAGCCCCTGCTTTAATTCCAAATTCTATCCCTTTTTGTTTTTCTTGTGCACTTATAGTTATTATCCCCAATAACACTGTACATAACATTAATTTAATTGTTTTCTTCATTTTGATTTATTTGTTTCTTTTAATTGAATACATTACTGTTCTGAAAGCGGTTTTCAGATTAAAAATTAACCCCTAGTTCGAGCTCAAATCCGAAGTTTTTTGTATACACTTTAGAAGTTTGTATTTGTTGAAAAACACCAGCTCCAATCACAATACCATAATCTTTCCATGGGATAATTTTTATTCCCTGCCTAGAGCTTATCCCGATAAGAAAATTGTGTTGCTTTTTACCTTCTATTTTTTTTGCGATTTCAAGCCCCAAAGGTACTTCTAGGCTTATATTAGCATATAATCCAGGTACTATTTTTAAATACCCATCAAAACCACCACCAATACTAAAAGCATCTACAGACGTATAGCTTTTATTGAGCAATGAACTTCGTTTTATACTATATCTATCATAAGATATTACAAAGGGCATGATGAAGTTTTTATCACTATCAGCAAATCCTATATAACTAATCTTCCATCCCTCTTTATACTTGCTATATATTTTTTTATATGTCAACATGTTAAACCATTTTCCTAATCGTTCTGCATGTTTCGATTTGGATTTTTCATAAAAAACATCCTCTACGTTTGTTTGTATACCTCTTGATGTAGATTCTGGTCTGTTCCTTTTTTTATAATGATTCATAAAACTTAGGGTACAATATTCTAATGCAGCTCTGATTCTTTTTTCATAGGTTTCAAATATTTTTGATTCATCAGATATAGAAAAAGTTTCTTCTTCATAATGCCGTACAGCATGAAGTTCTTTCAGTTTATCATTTTCTTTTTCATAAAAAACCAAGTTTATATACACCCTGGTCGTTATATGACTTATACTACTCTGAGATTGTTGAATTTCTAAATCCTCGACTTTTATATATATTGGTTTTGCATCCTTAGCATGCAAAAAAGAAGTTTTCATAAAATCCAGAATAGCCCTTGGTGCATTTGGGTGTAATTGAAAAATGACTTTTTCTCCAAATCTATTAGTTCCTAGTCCTAAGGTTTTCTCTTTTCTAATATCGAAAACCTGTTCTATGTATATTGATGAGTTTTCTGTATGAAAAGGAACAGTTTTTAAGGTTATGTTTTCTTGAGATAATACTATAGAAGACAAGAAAAATATTGATACATACCAGATAAGCTTCATTATAAATTTGATTTTATAAATTAAACCCATAATGAACCTCTATCTCTCTAATCTCTTTAATATCAAAACGCAACACCAAATTCGTAGATGTTAAAACGAGGATGTGTGCCTTTACCTTTTCTTTTTTATCATCAGTCATCATTATATAACTACCATTAGTGTTTAACATCCAGGCACCATTCTCCTTTTTCCCTTCAGACATAGAGATAAAGGTCATGTCCTTTTTAAAAAGGATATAGTCATTTTTTTCTTTTTTAGATGGCGGATATTTCTTAACTCCAATCTTATAGGTATGCAGATCCCATTTTTTTAAGAGGTTATTCTTATCTATAGTTTGTGCTTTGACATTATAGATTGAAAAAATGAATAATATTACCATTAAAGCTTTTATACTTGTTTTATTGTTCATGTTCTACTATTAAATTTTAACCAAAATTAGTAAGCATGAATACTATGTCGTTTGTCCTATTAAGACAAAAAAGTATAATCTCTATATTGCATTAAAATTCTTATTTTACGCTATGAATAACATATCTAATTGTCCTAAAAAGACAACTCTGATACTACTATTTCGCAGTACCTTTCCTTTAAAATGATAAAACATGGGAAATCCAACACAACTGGAACGTTATAAAAAATTAATTCTCTTTATAGAAGAGAAATTTAAAAATGAGATCAGTAAAAAAGATATAGAAGACATATCGTTTTATTCTTATCGAAATATAAACAGAATATTTCTTGCACTACATCACGAAACTATAGGTCAATATATAAAAAGAATAAAATTAGAAAAGGCCGCAGAATACCTGAAATTTTCATCTGAAAACATCTCAGATATTGCCCATGAAATTGGATATAGTGACATTGCCGCTTTTAGTAAAGCTTTTAAAAAACAATTTAAATGTTCTCCTTCTTCTTTTCGAAATTCGAACAAAATCAAACAATACATTACCCAAAAAGCCATCTTCTCATTAGAAAACAATAAGGAACAAATTCTTACTTATGAACTCGAAGAAATTCCTGGTTTTGATATTTTATATTTAACCTATCAAGGATCTTATGAAAATATCAATGGTATAGAAAAAACCTGGAAACAATTGATCTCATATGCCTCAAAACATGATTTATTAAAAGACGAAACAATTATATTGGGTGAAATATTAGATGATGATGCAATCACAGACACTTTACATTGTAGATATAATGCTGGGATTGTTCTAGAAAAAGAAATAGACTTTCCTTTAAAAGGATTATTTAAAACCAAACATATAGCTCAACAAAAATATGCCAAGTTCTTACACAAAGGTAGTCACGAGAGCTCTACAGACACCTACAATTTAATCTATGGGTACTGGATAACCGAAGTGCAATTAGAATTTGAAGACAAACCTACTTTAGAGTTTTATCTTAATGATGAAACTGATACTCCAGAAAAAGAACTCCTTACCGAGATTTATATTCCTGTAAAATAATAATTGTCTGTATTGAACAATAACGCTTCTAATTTGCTCATCTATATTTGTTTGCAAAAAAGAGCTCTATGCAAAAAAGAATTATTGGAATTGATGTTGCACGATCACTGGCAATTTTTGGAATGATTATAGTTAATTTTAAAATGGTATTTGGAAATCATGACAATCCATTCTTGACTACTATTTTAGGATTATTAGATGGTAAAGCAGCTGCAACCTTTGTTGTTCTGGCAGGTGTAGGATTTTCATTAATGACAAAAGGTGCAGCATATCGTAATAATGCAGATGAACTAAACCGAAACAAATACAAACTTCTCAAAAGAGCTCTATTTCTTTTTTTAATTGGCATATCCTATTCCACAATCTGGCAAGCGGATATTTTACACTTTTATGGGATATATATACTGCTGGCAATATTTTTAATAAAAAGTAAGCCAGAAACACTATTATTTATTGCGATAGGAATGATTATAGTATATCCTATACTTATGATATTATGGGATTATGATAATGGATGGGACTATGCAAAAATGAACTATATAAACCTATGGACTGTAAAAGGTTTTTTAAAAAACCTTTTTTTTAATGGTTTCCATCCTGTAATCCCCTGGAGTGCATTTATGATTATAGGAATGTGGTTTGGTAAAATGGAATTAGATAATACTAGAGTAGTTACACAAGCATTATGGATCAGTCTTACTGTATTTGTAGTTGTACAGATAATATCATATTTCTCAATTGCATTCTTTTCTATGGGAAACCAAGAAATGATCACAGAATTAACTCCAATTCTTGGAACAGATCCTATGCCACCATTACCACTATACATGATTTCTGGAAGTAGTGTAGCCATACTTCTTATTTCATTTTGTATTCTAATTTCAAAGAAATATGAGAATACCACTTTCATACATATATTAAAAAATACGGGACAACTTGCCTTAACGTTTTATATTGCACATGTTATAATAGGAATGGGATTTATAGAAATGGTTAGCTCTATAAAAATGGGAGAGTATACAGTAAACTTTTCCTTTTTATACGCCATGTTCTTTATTATAGTATGTCTTATCTTTTCTATGATTAATAAAAAGCATTCAAAATATGGTCCTATTGAATGGGTAATGAGAAAATTCACCGACTAAGTTATACATAAAATAAAACACAAAGACCGTTTAATAAAATTTAAACGGTCTTTCATTATTGTTATAGATTACTCCTTTAATTTATATCTTTTCCATTTTTAAGTTTTTCTAAATCACCATTAAGTCTTCCTTTAAATCGATCAGGAGCATTGCCTAATGATGTATTTATCGCTTTTATAGCATTTTTATAATCCCCGGTTGCCGAATATGCTTTTGCTAATCCATAATTAGATGGCCATGCACCTTTACTGTTTTTTACGTTATCCTTTAAAACAAGGAGAGCTTTATCTTTTTGACCTAATCTTATTAAACCTGTTCCTAATCTAAAAACCTGAGAAGTACTTCCTAGTTTAGCTGCTTTATCTACAAAAGTCATAGCTTCACTTGTTTTCCCTTGCTTAGCCAAAATTTGTGATTTAAGAGATAGGTTAGCAAAAGTTTCTTTACTAAAAAAGCTACCGGATATAGATGCATCAACCCATTCTAGTGCCTGATCTAACTCACCTGCATTAAAAGCATAATTTGCAGCATTATCCCAGTTTGTCTGAGTAAAACCTGCAGAATTGCGAAGATCATTCTTAATGTCTTTCATTACAACATTTTTTACATCCACTTCGATCTTGAAAGGAATTTCTTTTTTCTCCCATCTCAATGCTGCTATCGTACTATTAGCTTCTACTTCAGGAAATAAAAAAGTTAGCATTTCGGTATGTGCTGCCTCTTTGGTTTTAACATCTACTCGCAAAGCATCTTCCTTTTCATCATAAAAATAACTTCCCCAAGAGGTAGAATTATTAGAAAATATAACCGTAGCTCCACCATCTTCTTTTAGTGCAATATGGAGGCCATAAGTACCTGCTTTAATATCTTTTCCTTCGATTTTCACATCGTGAGTAAACTCTATAGTCGAATTGCTATTAGCTCCTGCTCTCCAGGGTGCCGCTGTAGATGTTCCAAAACCCAGATTATTATATCCATAAGGAACTAGTTTCCCCCAGATTTCACGTTCTTTTACACTTGGTCTCCCATAATCAATTGTGATGTTGGTAGTTCCCACACGCTGCATTACTTGGGCACGTTGGCTTCCTTCAGGCGTGGTAAGTTGCGCATTTGTTTGAATTGAGAGCAGCATCATTGCGCTCACAATACAAGTTGTAATTAAGTTGAATTGTTTCATGACTTTTTTTTGATTAATTATTATCACTTAGAGAAATCTAATTTCTGACCTAAACAATGTAAGAGGTATATCTCAATCCTAATGTTACGGTAGTGTTAAACTCAAAAAGAAAGTCATAATTGATTGTTAAACCATACTATTCTTTTAACAACTGATTAACAAAACCTTCAAAATCCTTTTTAAAATCTACGTATTTTTGACCTGTAGCCGGGCCATTGAAACCTGTGTGTATTTTACGTACTTGTCCTTTTTTATCAATAAAAATGGTAGTTGGATATGACAATACATGGTTTAGCATTGGTAGTTTTTCTTGTGCTTTCTGCTTATCTGAAGTTCCATATTGAGCTAAAAGAACAGGATATGTTACTTTTAATTTTTGCTGTAATCGTTTTATAGATTTAAATGCTTTTTCTTCGGTCTTTGCATATTCAAAAGCTAATGCAACAAATTCGGCTCCATTGTTTTTATGCTTATTCTGATATTCTACATAATATTTGGTTTCATCCATACAGTTTGGACACCAGGTCCCCATAATTTGTACGATTACCACTTTATCTTTAAACTGATCATCTTTAAGCGAAATTTGATTTCCTTCAACATCAGGGAAATTAAATTCTAATGTATCATATCCTTCTTTCAGAAAAGTTAGTGAATCTTCAGAAGGTAATTTAAAGTTCTCATTTCTTTTTGCTACAAAAGGCTCTTTCCAGTGATTACCCGAATAAAAATGACCACTTAATGTACTATCTGTAACTTGTGCAGTAAATAAGAAAGCATGAGCTCCATCAAAAGTTGATAATTGTAATTGATCATTATTTAAAACGCCTTCTAAATAACGATAGTCTCCTGTAGTTGTTCTAAATGTACCCGTAACCATATTTCCATTTTGTTTAAAAGTACCTTTGGCTATATATCTATCTTCTTCATTGTCTTTACTAAAAATTGTCTCCCAATTTCCTGTAATATCATGATTTGATTTTGAAACAATTTCAAATCGATCCTGTTCTCCATAATTTGCCGTAAAAGGCACCACTCTATCCAGGCTTTTTTTAATAAAACTTCCAGAAATTGTCATCGAATCTACAAATCGACCAGCGATATACCCTTCAAAAACAGGAAGCTTAATTCGTATAGAATCTTTATTGATTATAACTTCATCTACATCGATTGTTTCTTCGGCATTAAAAATCCTTAAGGTTTGATCCTCCATTACTTCAATCAAAAAAGGAAGTTTTTTATTATCCTGAACTTCTAAAGTTGCTTTCCAGGGTCCACTTTTAAACTCAATCAAATCAGATGGTTTTTCTTTCTTACAGGAAGAAAAAATAGTGGTTACAAGTAGAATAAATACGGCTGTTTTTTTCATTATTTTTATTGTATAAAAAGTCCGGAAAGTTACTCAAAACTTACCGGACGATTCTCTTTTTATAATTTTATTAGGTTTTTATTGCTCCTTCGCATATAATTTGTCTAATTTTTCTTTTCCTTCTTTCATCTTTTCTTTTCCTTTTTTAATTGATTCTTTTAAGGCTTTTAGTTTTTCTTCGGCTTTAGTGATTTTGGCTTCTTTTTCTGCTATTTCTTCAGGAGTTAGAGCTTCTTCTCCTTCCTTTTCCTTTGCTTTTGCCAGGCGTTCTTTTGCTGCTTCAATTTTTTCTTTACCTCTAGTTATCCTTTCTTCATTCTTTTTCAACACCTCATTACGTTCTTTCACCATATTCTTAGCTTCTTCAGCTCTAGCCATTCCAAATTCCTTACCAGTTAATCCTTCTTTATTTTCACCATAGACCTTCTTATTAATCTTCTCTTCAGCTTTTTCTAAAGCTTTTTCGGCTTTTTCTTCAGCTTTTTCAGCCTTTTCAATAGCTTTATCCTTAGCTTCTTCTACTTTCTCTTCTAGTTTTTCAACTTTTTTTTCTGCTTTTTCTCTAGCTTTCTTTGCCTTCTCCTGAGCTTTTTTAGCTTTTTTTTCTGTCTTCTCCTGAGCTTTTTCTTTTTTCTCAGCTATTTTTTCTTTTGCTTCTTGAGATTTTCCCTGAGCAATTGTTACCTGATTCCCTAAAGTAAAAATCAAAACAAATACGAATACTAGTTTTATAAATTTCATGTTAGTTTTTTTAGTTAATGTTAGTAATAATTAAGAAGGTATGATGGTTTATTACAAAATGTTTTTTTTAGATATTATCCAAATCTTCTAACGATTCTTCTAATTCTTCTACTTTGGTTTCTACTTCTTCTGAGATTTGATCTAATTCAGATTCAACCGCTTCTATTTTTTCTACGGCTGCTTTGGTTTCTTCCTCTTCTTTTTTCTTATCTGTACAAGAAATTATTCCGAAAAGAAACATAATAGTAAATAACTTAATTCCTGTTTTCATAATATTAAAATTTGGTTAGAATAAAACTATTCTAAATATACCATAATTTTATTTATAGATATACTTACAACTATTTGTATCCTCTGCCCAATATATTATCTTTACCACCTGAATTTAGAAAGATCACAAATGAAGATTTCGTATAACTGGCTGAAGCAATTTATTAATATCGATTGGGATGCAGAAAAAACCGGAGAACTCCTTACCGATTTAGGATTGGAGGTAGAAGGAATAGAGTCCTATCAAAGTGTAAAAGGTGGACTAGAAGGTGTTATTATAGGGCAAGTTCTTAATTGCGAAAAACATCCAAATGCAGATAAGCTTAAAATTACCAAAGTAGATTTAGGTAGTGGTGAACCAGTTCAGATTGTTTGTGGTGCTCCTAATGTTGCTGCTGGACAAAAAGTTCCTGTTGCAACTATTGGCACAAAACTTTACAATGATAAAGGTGAAGAATGGGTCATAAAAAAAGGAAAAATAAGAGGCGAAGAAAGCCATGGTATGATCTGCGCCGAGGATGAATTAGGGTTAGGAAAAAGTCATGATGGGATTATGGTTTTAAATACTGATATCACTGTAGGAACTAAAGCTGCAGAGATATTTGATATTGAAAATGATTCTGTGTTTGAAATTGGATTAACTCCTAATCGTGCAGATGCAATGAGTCATTGGGGTACTGCACGTGATCTCAAAGCAGGATTACTACAAAAAGATCTTAATCTAGAACTCATTACTCCATCGGTGAGTAATTTTAGAGTAGAAAACAGGTTAAACAAAATCGACATAGAGGTCAAAAATACAGAACTGGCGCCTAGATATTGTGGTGTAACAATTTCTGATATTAAAGTAAGTGAGTCTCCTGCCTGGTTGCAACATAGATTGAAAGCGATTGGAATTACTCCAAAAAACAATGTAGTAGATGTTACTAATTATGTTTTACATGAGCTAGGACAACCATTACACGCATTTGACGCACATTATATTGAAGGAAATAAAATTGAAGTAAAAACATTAGATGCCGGTACTAAATTTATAACTCTAGATGAAGTAGAAAGAGAATTGCATCAGGAAGATCTTATGATCTGTGATGCTGTAAAACCTCTTTGCATTGCTGGTGTATTTGGAGGAGTAAACTCGGGAGTAACAGAAAGAACAACTTCGATTTTCTTAGAAAGTGCATATTTTGATCCTATTAGTATTCGTAAAACAGCAAAACGACATGGTCTAAATACAGATGCTTCTTTTAGGTTTGAACGAGGTATTGATCCAAATATCACCGAATATGCTCTTAAAAGAGCTGCTCTATTGATACAGGAACTTGCAGGAGGAAATATTTCTAGTGAAATCATGGATTTGTATCCAAAAAAAATTGAAGATTTTCAGGTAATTTTATCTTTTGAAAATGCTACAAAATTAATTGGTGAAGAAGTACCTCAAGATACTATTAAAAGAATTCTCACTTCGTTAGACATTAAAATCAATAGTGTAACTGAGACAGGTATAGGCCTTACGATTCCTGCATATAGAAATGATGTACAAAGAGAAGTTGATGTTATAGAAGAAATTCTTAGAGTATACGGGTATAACACTATAGGTTTTACTCAAAAATTAAATGCTTCTATATCAAATATTGATAAGTTCTCTGATCATAATGTGCAAAATACGATATCAAATCAACTCGTTGGTCAGGGATTTTATGAGATGTTAGCCAACTCGCTTACCTCTCCTGATTATATTGCCTTAAGTGAACAACTTAAAGATGAAAATAATGTCGAGATGCTAAATCCACTTAGTAATGATTTGGCAGTAATGAGACAATCTATGTTATTTTCAGGATTAGAAGCTGTGTCATATAACAGCAATAGAAAGCGATCAGATCTTAAATTATTTGAGTTTGGAAAAACATATCATAATTACGAAGATAAAAGAATAGAAAATAAACATTTAAGCATTATTATTTCTGGAGATAGATCCAAAGAAACCTGGACCATGAGTTCGCAAACTAGTGATTTCTTTTACCTAAAAGGAATAGTATACTCTGTTTTAGAGCGCTTAGGGTTAACAAGGTTAAAAACTTCTCCTATAAAGAATGATGTTTTTGCAGAAGGTCTTTCTTTAAGTATTGGCAAAGCACAATTAGTTGATTTTGGGATACTAAAAAAATCTATACTAAAACATTTTTCTATTTCTCAGGAAGTATTGTATGCCGATTTTAACTGGGATGTTATCTTGGAATATGCAAAACACAACAAAATAAAGTACACAGGTATCCCAAAGTTTCCTGAAGTACGTCGTGATTTTGCTTTGCTATTGGATGATTCTATAAAGTTTGAAGAAATTCACACTATCGCCAAGCAAACCGAAAAACAAATTTTAAAAGATGTAAACTTATTCGATGTGTACCAAGGTAAAAACCTGCCTAAAGGGAAAAAATCGTATGCTGTAAGCTTCATTTTGCAAGACGATAATAAAACACTTACCGATAAACAAATTGATAAGATCATGAACAAGTTACAGTATAATTTTGAAAATAAATTAGGAGCTGAACTTAGATAAATAACAGTATTCAATCTAGGATACTATTCTATAAGTGCTCAAATAGATCATAAAAAAAACCGGAATGTATATTCCGGTTTTTTTTATGACTTATTAAAAGGATCTACTATTAGTTACCTCCTTCTAAAGCTTTAAGTTTATCTTTCATTTCACCAGCTTTAGGATCATCCAACTGATAAAATATATTCATCAATGTACGAATAGCTTCTACATTGTCAGGATTACTTTTTAGAGCTCCTTCAAGATAAGGAACAGCTGTTTTATATAATTCTGATCTCTTTTTTGTTAGTTCTTCATATTTTCTATTATCACTTGAAGATGTTCCTAAACCATTCATCTCGTCTACAATCTTAGTTTCTCCACTTAAAATTATAGAAGCAATATTAATTTGAGCAGCAGTATAATCTGGCTTTAGCTCTAAAGCCTTCTTATAGTATCCCATTGCCTGATCATTGTCACCAAGACGAGATGCACTAACTCCTAAATTATATAGTAAATCTGGGTTTTCAGGGTCGTTAGCTACGATCTGTTCCATAATCTCCTTATACTTAGCAATATTACCTAACTTATAATATACGTCGGCTTCTGCCTGCATTAATGCAGAATCCTCAGGGTTTTCTTTTTTAGCCTCTTCAATAGCAGCTACAGCTTCTTCATCTTTTCCTTGGCTCATATAAATCAAGGCAATATTTTTAGCAATCTCTCCTTTTTTGGATTCAGAAGTTTTAGTTTCTGGTTTAATATACTCTCCAGATTTTACAGAAAGATCTCTTATTTGTTTAGATTCGAAAACATCAAGCTTACCAGTTTCTTTATGCGTTGCTACAAATTCCTTTTTTTCTCCGCTAAAACCAAGGTCTTTTAATTCCTTGTAATATTTTAGAGCAGTATCATAGTCTTTATCATTAACAGCGTTACCCGCTGCATAATATAAATATGTAGTATCAGCTTTATTAGTTGTATATCCTAAATAAAGTTTTTCTGATGCTCCTTTATAATTTTTTGCATTCTGATCTTTAATTGCATTTTCGATTAAAGATTGACGCAATAATTGTAATTTTTGTGATGCATCAGCAGTATATTTAGATGCTCCTGCTGCTGCTTCAATTTCGATTGTTTTATTATAAGCACTTGCTGCACTTTCGATTTTATCTAAAGATTCACCTGCAGAAGCAGCTATAACCTGACCTTTAAGAAAATAATAGTTTGCCTTCATTTTATCATCGGCAGCATCCAACTGTCCTTCTGCAGCTTGTAATGCTTCTGCTGCTACATCCATATCGCCAGATTTTAAAGCTTTGGCGGCTGATTTTATTGCTTGTTTTTGGGAAAATCCAAAAGCACTAACAGCTAGAAATAGTACTACGAAAAATTTAGTCTTCATTACTTGAGTTTTTTTTAAAATGGGATTTAATTATTGTTTTGTTTCATTATCAATATTCGTGCCATCTGAAGCATTATCAGTATCTGTCTCAGAAGAATCAACATCTTCTATATCTTCATCCTGATCTATATCGTCTTCGTCATGCATAACTTTTGCTACTGCAGCAATAGAATCTTTACCTTTTAAATTAATAAGACGTACACCTTGTGTTGCGCGTCCCATTACACGTAAGTCTTCTATTGCAAGTCGAATAGCGATTCCTGATTTATTTATAATCATAAGATCATCTAAATCGGTAACGTTCTTAATTGCTACCAGGCTTCCTGTTTTATCTGTAACAGAAATGGTTTTAACACCTTTACCTCCTCTATTCGTTATTCTATAATCTTCTAATTTAGAGCGTTTTCCATAACCATTTTCTGAAACTACTAAGATATTACTTTCCATTTCATTAACAGCTACCATACCAATTACTTCATCTTTATCATCGGCAAGTCGGATTCCTCTTACTCCTGAGGCTCCACGCCCCATTGGTCTAGTCTTTTCTTCTTCAAATCGAATTGCTTTACCCGATTTTACTGCTAGCATTACCTGACTTTTACCATCGGTTAACTTAGCTTCTAGAAGCTCGTCATTATCTTTAATAGTAATTGCATTAATACCATTTGTTCTCGGTCTGGAATATTGTTCTAATGATGTCTTTTTGACCTGACCTTTTTTCGTTGCCATAATGACATAATGCGAATTAATATACTCTTCATCTTTAAGATCCTGAGTAC
Organism: Aquimarina sp. Aq78; assembly: GCF_900299525.1. GTDB lineage: Bacteria > Bacteroidota > Bacteroidia > Flavobacteriales > Flavobacteriaceae > Aquimarina. The sequence continues at coordinate 46,504 of NZ_OMKA01000016.1, forward strand.
AGATAAAAGCTTTCACTTTATCGTCATTATGTATATTAATTAGATTTTGAATAGCTCTTCCTTTAGAAGTTTTACTTCCTTCTGGAATTTCATATACTCTCATCCAGAAACATTTTCCTTTCTGAGTAAAGAACAGCATGTACTGATGATTGGTTCCTACAAATAAATGTTCAAGAAAATCCTCATTACGTGTTGTACTTCCTTTTTGTCCTACTCCTCCTCTATTTTGTTTCTTATATTCATTAAGAGAAGTTCTTTTTATATATCCTGCATGTGAAATCGTAATTACTACTTTTTCATCCGGAATCATATCTTCTATACTCAGATCTCCACCTGCATATTCTATTTGAGAACGACGCTCATCACCATATTTTTCTTTTATTTCTGCCAGCTCGTCCTTAATGATCTGCATTCTACGCTCCTTCTTTTCCAAAATATCCTTAAGGTCATCAATAGTCTTCATCAACTCATCATACTCTGCACGTAGCTTATCTTGTTCAAGACCTGTTAATTGACGCAAACGCATCTCTACGATTGCTTTGGCCTGTATTTCAGAAAGTTTGAAACGCTTTATTAATTTTTCGCGTGCCTCATCTGCATTTGCAGAAGAACGAATTAAAGCAATCACTTCATCAATATTATCAGAGGCTATAATTAACCCTTCAAGAATATGAGCTCTTTCTTCAGCTTTTTTCAATTCATATTTTGTACGACGAACAACTACTTCATGTCTGTGTTCGACAAAATGATGAATCATTTCTTTTACATTCAACAGCTGTGGTCTTCCATTAACCAGTGCAATATTATTTACACTAAACGAAGATTGTAAGGCTGTATATTTATATAAAAGGTTTAGTACTATATTAGGTATTGCATCACGTTTAAGAACGTATACGATACGCATACCGTTTCTATCAGACTCATCACGTATTGTAGAAATCCCTTCAATCTTCTTATCATTAACAAGGTCAGCAGTTTTTTTAATCATATCTGCCTTATTCACTTGATAAGGGATCTCGGTAACGATTATACTTTCTCTACCGTTTACTTCTTCAAAACTTGCTTTAGCTCGTATAACGACTCTTCCTCTACCCGTTTTAAAAGCCTCCCTAACACCATCATAACCATAGATTGTTCCTCCTGTAGGAAAATCCGGGGCTTTAATATATTGTATTAATTCATCAATTTCGATATCGTTATTCTCAATATAAGCAACTGTACCATCAACAACCTCACTTAGATTATGCGGAGGCATATTTGTTGCCATACCCACTGCAATTCCCGAAGCTCCATTTATTAATAATCCCGGAACTCTTGTTGGCAGAACTGTTGGTTCTTGTAAGGTATCATCAAAATTAAATGTATGATCTACAGTGTCTTTTTCGATATCTGCCAGCATATCTTCAGATATCTTACGCATTCTTGCTTCTGTATAACGCATAGCCGCGGGACTATCACCATCTACAGAACCAAAGTTACCCTGGCCATCAACTAACATATATCTCAAACTCCATTCTTGCGCCATACGAACCATCGTATCATATACAGACGTATCACCATGCGGGTGATATTTACCAAGAACCTCACCTACAATTCTTGCAGATTTCTTGTGGGCACTACTTGCTTTAACACCCAGTTCATACATACCGTATAAAACACGTCTATGTACGGGCTTAAGACCATCCCTAACATCAGGAAGTGCACGAGATACTATAACAGACATTGAGTAATCAATGTATGCCGATTTCATCTCATCTTCTATATTGATAGGTATAAGCTTTTCTCCATCAGCCATAAAAAATTATTTTATTCTAAAAATTGATTAATTAAACGCGCTAATTTAAGTAAATTAAGACGGTTTTAACAGCCAATTACCTATCTAATATACGTAATTTATTAACAATAGTAAGGATATAGATAGTTAATAAGTCTACGATCATAGGTTTTGATTATTAAAGCATTTTTTGTCTATTTACCAATAAAAGCAAAAAAACCTTAAAAGACACTGTCTCGGAGCTAGTGTTTTTTTTTAGAGCTTGAAATTACATGACAAAATACCCTATTGTCAAAATATATATGTTAATGATCGATTAAAAGGAATAGTTTTTGTCAATATAATTCTAAAAATTACTATTTTAGTTATAAAGAAAGAGAATAATTTTATGGATGATAATTTTTCACCCAGAGTAAAAGATGTTATTGCATACAGTAAAGAAGAAGCTCTTAGATTAGGGCATGACTTTATCGGTACAGAACACCTTATGCTAGGGTTGCTACGTGACGGAAGTGGTAAAGCTATTAATATTCTAGATGCGCTGGATATCGATTTGACCAATCTAAGAAGAAAGGTCGAGATTCTTAGCCCTGCAAATCCAAATATAGCCGTTGCCTCAAACGAGAAAAAAAATTTACATTTAACCAGACAGGCAGAAAGAGCACTAAAAACTACTTTTTTAGAAGCTAAACTATTTCAAAGTTCTTCTATTAATACTGCTCATCTTCTGTTATGTATTCTAAGAAATGAAAACGACCCAACTACAAAACTTTTAAATCGTTTAAAAGTAGATTACGATAATGTTAAAGACCAATTTAAGTTTATGATTGCTAACGAAGAAGAATATATAGATAACCCAAAAGCAGAATCTTTCTCTGAAGATGATGATGATTTAACAGGAGATTCATCCAAAGAAAACCCTTTTAACTCTCCTTCTGGAGGAAGTAAAGCAGGGAAAAAATCTAAAACTCCTGTTTTAGACAACTTTGGCCGTGATTTAACTGCAATGGCAGAAGAAGGAAAACTCGATCCGGTAGTAGGACGATCCAAAGAAATAGAGCGCGTATCTCAAATATTAAGTAGACGTAAAAAGAACAACCCTCTCCTTATAGGAGAACCCGGAGTGGGTAAATCTGCCATTGCAGAAGGACTTGCTCTAAGAATAGTGAAACGAAAAGTTTCTAGAATCTTATTTGACAAAAGAGTGGTTACTCTTGATCTGGCTAGCTTAGTAGCAGGAACCAAATATCGTGGACAATTCGAAGAACGAATGAAAGCGGTAATGAACGAATTAGAAAAGAACGATGATATCATTCTTTTTATAGACGAAATCCATACTATTGTTGGTGCTGGTGGCGCTACAGGAAGTTTAGACGCTTCGAATATGTTTAAACCAGCCTTAGCAAGAGGTGAAATTCAATGTATTGGAGCTACAACCTTAGATGAATATCGTCAATATATAGAAAAAGATGGCGCATTAGAAAGACGTTTTCAGAAAGTAATTGTAGAACCTACAAATATTGAAGAAACCATAGAAATTCTTAATAATATTAAGGAAAAATATGAAGAACATCACAATGTTAGTTATACACCAGAGGCTATCCAAGCTTGTGTAAAACTAACTAATAGATATATGACAGATCGCTTTTTACCAGACAAAGCTATCGATGCACTGGACGAAGCTGGTTCTAGAGTACATATTACTAATATTGATGTTCCTAAGAAAGTACTTGATCTCGAGAAAAAACTTGAAGAAGTAAGAGAACTAAAAAACAGTGTAGTCAAAAAACAAAAATACGAAGAAGCTGCAAAACTTAGAGATGACGAAAAGAATCTGGAGAAAGAACTAGGAGTTGCACAAGAACAATGGGAAAAAGAATCTAAATTACATAAAGAAACCGTTGATGAAGAAAACGTAGCAGATGTAGTTTCTATGATGACTGGTATCCCCGTTAATCGTATCGCACAGACCGAAAGCAATAAACTTGCCGAATTACCTGATCTAATTATGGGTAAAGTTATTGGACAGGATGAAGCTGTTACCAAAGTCGTAAAAGCAATACAACGTAACCGTGCCGGATTAAAAGATCCTAACAAACCTATTGGGTCATTTATATTTTTAGGACAAACAGGAGTTGGTAAAACACAGTTAGCCAAAGTCTTGGCTAGAGAGCTTTTTGATAGTGAAGACACACTTATTCGTATTGATATGAGTGAGTATATGGAGAAATTCGCAGTTTCAAGACTTATTGGAGCACCTCCTGGATATGTTGGTTACGAAGAAGGAGGCCAACTTACCGAGAAAGTAAGAAGAAAACCATATGCAGTTATTTTATTAGATGAAATCGAAAAGGCACATCCCGATGTATTCAACATGATGCTTCAAGTACTAGATGATGGATACCTTACTGATAGTCTTGGACGAAAAATTGATTTCAGAAATGCTATAATCATTATGACTTCTAATATTGGAGCGCGTAAACTGAAAGACTTTGGACAAGGAGTTGGTTTTGGAACTTCTGCCAAAAAGACTCAAGCAGAAGATTATGCAAAAGGAGTAATAGAAAATGCATTAAAAAAAGCATTTGCTCCTGAGTTTCTGAACCGAGTAGATGATGTTGTTGTATTTAACGCATTAGAACGAGAGGATATCCATAAAATTATCGATATCGAACTTGATAAACTATATGGACGAATTAAAGATCTCGGATACGACTTATCCTTAAGTGAAAAAGCTAAGGATTACATTACCGAAAAAGGTTTTGATAGACAGTATGGCGCAAGACCTTTAAAAAGAGCTATTCAAAAATATATAGAAGATGCTTTAGCAGAAGAGATTATAAACTCTCAGCTTGGAGAAGGAGATAGCATATTCATGGATATGGATGATGATTCTGGTGAATTAACAATTACTATTAAAAAAGCAGAAGAATCTACTGAATCCTAATCATCAAAGCATAACAATTACAAAAAAGACTGTTATCTCTAAAATAACAGTCTTTTTTATAATCCATTAAAGAAACTTTATTAAAAGCTGTTGAGCTACTTAACTAAATAATATCAACCCCAAATAAACAGAACGAATATAGCCATGAATTTAACATGAGACATATTTTAGCCTCTTAATAAATTCATGTTTTTTTCATATATTATACGATAAAATAGCATGAAAAAGTTTTATTTTCACCCTGTTTTTGTATCTAAAACACATGTTAAAAGCTAACAAAAACCTAATGATCACTTCATACAATTTTTATTTTTGTCATATAGAAATATATGAAGATTATGTAAAGGCTGTAATGAAAGAAGGAGTCACAGTATCACCAGAACATAACGATGTTTTACTACAAATAGTAGAAAAACATTTTAAAAACAAACCCTTCGTTTACATTACTCACCGCATTAATTCTTATGCTGTAAACCCCACTGTATATCTGGAAACAGCTAAAATCTCTAATATGATTGGTTTTGCTGTAGTATCTACAGATCCTAAACAAAAAATACAAATAAAGCTCGAAAAAACTTTCTTCAACAAAGAATTCAAACAATTTGACATCTTAGAATTAGCCCTGGAGTGGAAAGACAACATTATTAAAAAGTATAGAGATTAATCCTATACTAAAATAATTCTCCAAGTAAACTTACCAAAAACAACAAAGCGATATTACCCTTAAGTACTATCGCTTTGCTATACGTATTTCTAAAAATATTATTTAGCAATATTTACTGCTCTTGTTTCTCGTATTACGGTCACTTTAACCTGACCTGGATACGTCATATCTGTCTGTACTTTTTGAGAAATTTCAAAAGAAAGGCTAGCTGCTTTTTCATCATTTACTTTTTCGCTTTCCACAATTACACGAAGCTCTCTACCTGCCTGAATCGCATAAGCTTTTTTGACTCCATCAAACCCAAAAGCAATCCCTTCTAAATCTTTCAATCTTTGTATATAAGAGTCCAGTACTTGACGTCTGGCACCTGGTCTGGCACCACTAATCGCATCACACACCTGAACGATAGGAGATATTAAAGATGTCATCTCTACCTCATCGTGATGGGCTCCTATAGCATTACAAACTTCTTGTTTCTCACCATATTTTTCTGCCCATTGCATTCCCAGAATAGCATGTGGCACCTCTGTTTCTGTGTCTGGAACTTTACCAATATCGTGCAACAACCCTGCTCTTTTGGCTAATTTAGGATTCAATCCTAATTCTGAAGCCATTACACCACATAATTTAGCAACTTCTCTTGAATGCTGTAGAAGGTTCTGACCATAAGAAGATCTATATTTCATCCTACCTACAGTTTTAATTAGTTCTGGATGCAATCCATGTATACCGAGATCAATCACAGTACGCTTACCAACTTCGATTATCTCTTCATCAATTTGTTTTCTCGTTTTTCTTACCACTTCTTCTATTCGTGCAGGGTGAATTCTTCCATCTGTCACTAATTTATGAAGTGATAATCGGGCAACTTCTCTTCTTACAGAATCAAAACAAGATAAAATTATTGCTTCGGGGGTATCATCAACTATAATCTCAACTCCTGTAGCAGCTTCAATAGCTCTAATATTCCTACCTTCTCGACCAATAATCCTACCCTTTACATCGTCACTTTCAATATTAAAAACTGAGACACAATTCTCTATTGCTTCTTCTGTACCTATTCTTTGGATAGTATTTATTATTACTTTCTTAGCTTCCTGCTGTGCTGTAAGTTTAGCTTCTTCAATAGTATCTTGAATAACCGCCATAGCATCAGTCTTTGCTTGTCCTTTTAGAGATTCTACAAGTTGTTCTTTCGCTTCTTCTGCAGATAATCCAGATATAACTTCAAGTTGTTGTACCTGACTTTTATGAAGTTTTTTAAGTTCGCTTTGTTTCTTTTCTAAATAATCTTTGCGCTGCTCTCCTTCTTTAATCTTTTCTTCTAGCTCTATATTTAGTTTTTTGTTTTTAGATAATTCATTAGAAACCTGAGATTCTTTATCTCTAGTTCGTTTTTCTGCTTCAGCTATCTTCTTATCGCGGGATAATATTACCTTTTCATGTTCTGATTTTAATTCAATAAATTTTTCTTTAGCCTGAAGTATCTTGTCTTTTTTAATTGTCTCTCCCTCACTTTTAGCATCTCTTAAAATGCTTTCGGAAGCTTTTTTAGCATTTTTAATAATTTCTGACGCCTTGCTACGCTCCAGAACTTTGGCAATGATAAACCCTATCATTAGTCCTGCTACCCCAGCAACTATCAAAAATATAATATTATTATCCATAATTTATGTTAGTATTTATATAAAAAAAGCCTGCACTAGCAAAGGTTTTGTATAAACTCTGTAAAAACAGGTTTAGGGCTAACAAGTTGCTCAAGAATCCGCTCAAGGCGGCGCGCTTTTACAACTTAAACTCACCCTTTTTAATTAATTCTTGTTGAGTTTATCAAAATAACAACTAGTGCAGGCAGTAACCTTATTTATTTTAAAGAACGTTATGATAAATGTTCGTGTAGCAAATTATTTAATTCATTTAACCTATTAGCCACATTAACCGTGTCATCATCTTTATCTATAGCTTTTTGTTCTACTTGTGCCGCAAATTGTAAAGCACACATTGCCAATACATCTTGCTTATCTCTAACCGCATAACTTTGCTCAAATTGCTTTATCATAGCTTCTATCTTTTTTGCAGCCTTTCGTAAACCTTCTTCCTGATCCGGATTAATCGTTAATGGGTATACACGATCTGCAATAGATAATTTAATTTTAAGCTTATCTGCCATATTTTACTTATTCAGAAAGTTGTGCTATGCACATATCAATCTCTCTTATTAAAGCGTTTATTTTGAGCTTGGTTTCCCTTTTATATTCGTCACTGCCTAGTATTGCGTTTGCATTTTTGAGCGCACTGAATTTTTCTTCCCACTGCTTTAATTGATCTACCTGAAGTTCTGAATTAGACTCCAAATTCGATATTTTCTCTTTTAGACTTAGGTTTTGTTGCTTAACCAATTCATACTTATGAAGCAACTTACTTATTCTATTTTCAAGAGAATCAATAATTTCAATTAAATCACTCATTGTAAATTTTACACAATACTTCGATACACAAAGTTAACATACCAATTGAAAAAACCCAATAGTTTTACAACTAATTTTAAACCCCTACTTTATTGTGGTTTAATCCTCGATATTTCTTCTACTTTGGACAAAGAAGATGCGATTATCTGGTGCATATCATAATAACGATATTCTGCTAATCTTCCTCCAAAAATCACCCCTTCTAATTCTCGTGATTCTTCTTTATACTTTTTAAAGATTTCTTGATTTCTATCATTATTAATAGGGTAATATGCCTCTTTACCTCTATCCCAGTTCTCAGGATATTCTTTTGTTATGATTGTTCGGTCTTGCTTTCCGAATTCAAAATGTTTATGCTCTATAATTCTGGTAAATGCATAACTTGCATCATTATAATTCACTACAGCATTACCTTGGTAATTTTCTATCTTATGAAGCTCGTGTTCGAATCGCAATGACCTATACTCTAACTGCCCATATTTATAATCAAAAAACTCATCTATCTTACCGGTATACACAATCTTATCTGCTAGAGATTCAAGATCTATTCTATCTTTAAAAAAATCTACTCCTGTTTTGGTGTCAATACCATTTAATAAGCCATTAATAATTACATTATAGCCTCCCACAGGGATTCCTTGATAAATGTCATTAAAATAATTGTTGTTATACGTATATCTAACAGGAAGCCTTTTAATAATGAAAGCAGGAAGTTCTGTAGCTTTTTTCCCCCATTGTTTTTCGGTATATGCTTTAATAAAAGTTTCATAAATATCCTTACCCACCAAAGATAAAGCCTGTTCTTCTAGATTTTGAGGAGACTTTACTCCATATTGCGCTACTTGTTTATCAATAATATTTTTTGCTTCCTGCGGTGTCTTGGTTCCCCAAAGTTGATAGAACGTATTCATATTAAAAGGTAAGTTATACAATTTACCCTTTGACAATGATAAAGGAGAGTTTATATAATTATTAAAAGTTGCGAACTGATTTACATAATCCCAGATTTTTTTATCATTAGTATGAAAAATGTGAGCTCCATATTTATGTACATTAATTCCTTCTTTTTCTTCACAATATACGTTTCCACCTAAATGATCTCGCTTGTCTATCACAAGGCATTTTTTACCCCGATTAGTCATTTCGTGAGCAAAAACACTCCCAAACAACCCTGCTCCTACAATTAGATAATCATATTTCTTTTCTTTCACTAGTATACTTTTTTGATTCGAAACGGCTTCTATAAAATTCAGTTGTCAAAACTACTATTTTTAAAAGGATTTTATATGTAATAATTATACATCAAAAAATCGCAACTGATAATCTTCTTAAAATAGGGTATAAAAAATAAAATGTATGTATCTTTCCTGCACTAAATTTATACATTTATATGAAAGGATATTTCATCTCTAGAAATTACAAATCTCTTTTTAATGCAGCAGGTAAAGCAAAAACCGATTGTGAGTCTATTTTAACCGAAATGGGGTTTAAAAACCTGGGATTCAAACAATCTTCAATCCCTAATTCTGCTATTGGAGCTCTAAAAAACTTTTTCGGCATCACCTTTGCCTTAATACGGCTACCTTATAAATCAACATTGTGTACACAATATCCACTAAATAAGTTTAGAAACTATGTCTTGTTTGTTGCAAAAATAAAAAGATGCAAAATCATTACCATAGTCCATGATGTTCGTTTTTTAAAAGGTAGAACTAGTGATGCAGATAAAGAATTAAAAAAGATAACTTCTTCAAACGCCATTATTGTGCACAATGATTCGATGAAAGATTGGTTCTTGGAACAAGGAGTTAAAACTCCAATAATTGTACTTGGAATATTTGACTATATATTAAACAAAGGATTGCCCGATCAAAATAATAATGTTACAGGAGAAAAGCTTCACGAAATAGTATATGCCGGAGGATTTGGAGACGGTAAAAATTCATACATCTATGATCTTGACCAGCTCGAAAGAAAAAAATTCGGAATGAACCTGTATGGTATGGGATTTGATTATCAAAAACTAAAAACCGAAAAAGAAAAATCAATTCTTTCTTATGAAGGAGCATTTCCCTCTGATGTGGTAGCTTATCATATCAAAGGATCTTTTGGATTAGTATGGGATGGTATCTCTACAGAAGAATGTAGTGGGCAATATGGACAATATTTAAAATACAACAACCCTCATAAAACTTCATTATATATTTTATGTGGATTACCTGTAATTGTATGGGATAAAGCAGCCATTAGTACTTTTATAACAGATAACAATATTGGCTTTACAGTTTCTAATTTAGATGAATTAAGTGACAAACTCGAAAGTTTATCTTTAGATGAATATAAAAAAATGAAAACCAATGTTGACTTGGTTAGAACAAAAATCATTTCTGGTGGATATTTAAATGATGCCATTAATCATGCATTGAAAATAGCATAACCTACCAAAAAAATAAGTAGTTTTATAAACACATTTCATAAACATACACATAGATACCCCTTTTTATGAGAAAGATTATAGTTTTTATTTTACTCGGATTTTCTTTTTGCTATGGACAAAAGGATCTTCCTAAAGACTATTTTATTAACCCTCTTGATATCCCCACTGTAGTTTCTGGGACATTTGGTGAACTGAGATCTAATCATTTTCATTCTGGATTAGACATGAAAACTAATGGCGAAGAAGGGTTAAATGTATACGCTACTGCATCTGGCAGAATAACTAGAATAAAAATTTCGCATGGCGGTTACGGTAAGGCATTATACATTGCACATCCCAATGGATATACAAGTGTATACGCACATTTAAAAAAATTCTCTCCAGAAATTGAAGCTTTTGTAAAAGAAAGACAATATGCAAAAGAATCTTATGAAATAGAGCTTTTTCCAAAATCAGGTTCGTTATTAGTAAAGCAAGGAGATATTATAGCACTTAGTGGTAATACAGGCGGAAGTTCTGGTCCTCACCTTCATTTTGAAATTAGAGATTCAAGATCCAGACCAATGAACCCAATGAATTTTGGCATGGATGTAAAAGATACCAGAAAACCAATCATAAATAGTATTTGGTCATATAGTTTAGGCAAAAACGCACAAATTAATGGTTCGCAAAAACCAGTTAGATTAAAACTTACACTTCTAGAAGATGGTAGTTATAAAGCAGAAAACCTGAATGCATATGGAAAAATTGGTTTTGGTGTATCTACCATAGATAAACAAGATTTAGCCGAAAACAATAATGGTGTATATGAAATAACCACCGAAATTAATGGTCAGGAAAATTTAAAAATAGAAATGAATCGTTTTTCTTTTGCAGAAACACGGTATGCAAACAGAATTATTGATTACTCCTATTTTAAGGAATATAGAAGCAGGATAACGAAACTCTTTGTTGAAAAAAACAATCCGTTAACCGTTTTCAAAAAGAAAACAAATAATGGCATTGTTAATATTCAAGATAGCCTTTCTTACAACTACACTATCCACATCAAAGATTTTAAAAACAATACAACTACAATTAATATTCCTATACAAGGGAAATATCTCGAAACGATTACAAAAACAGATATTCCTAAAACATCAGAGTACGCTAAGGCAACTGAAAATTACACATATAGCTCAGGCTTTTTTGATCTTTTTATTCCTAAAGGAGCATTGTATGAAAATACTTATTTGGATATATCCGTTAGTGGGGAAAAAATCAAAATTCACAATAACAAGACTCCATTACACAAAAACATGACACTGGTTTTTGATGTATCCAGATATAAAGAAGAAGATAAGAAAAAACTATACATAGGGCGTATAAATGGATCTAAAACACCATCCTACTCTAGAACCGCAAAAAAGGGTAATCGATTCTCTACTCGGACACGTACTTTTGGCACATACTCCTTATTTACCGATAATCTGAAACCTACGATAATACCCATTAATGTTTCTAGCAAAAAATGGATATCAAAGGCCACACATTTAAAAGTAAAAATTAATGATTCTGAATCTGGAATAAAAAGCTATCGAGGGACTATAAATGGAAAATTCATTTTATTAGAATATGATTATAAGACCGGAATGTTAATCTATGACTTTAATGATAAAAATCATGTGGACTCAGAAAATAATTTTAAACTTGTTGTGTTAGATAAAGTAGGTAATCGAGCAACATTCGAAACCACATTTTTTAGAAAACCTTAAATACTCTTACTTCTTGAAACCTAATTTTTTTCCTCTTTTGATTTTACTGATTATATTCAGTATCTCTTCTTCGGCTCAGACTGCAACGCTAAAAGGTGTAGTTCTTAATGAAAACAATGTACCCATACAGGGAGCTAACATCTCCTATAACGATTCTGGTACTCAATCTGATAAAAATGGCGTATATCAGCTTAGTATTCCTGCTAATCAAGAAATCACAATAAACATATCTCACATTAGTTTAAAAAATGTACAGTTTGTTATTAATCTGGAAGAAAATCAAGAATATGAACTCAACCCAGTATTAAAAACAGATATTGAACAGATAGCTGAAGTTATTATATCGGGTAGAGAACGTAAAATAGTAGAAGGAATTACAACATTAGATCCCGAAACCATTAGAACAACTCCTTCTGCCAATGCTGGTGTAGAAGGGCTTCTCAAAAGTTTACCCGGGGTGAGTTCTAATAATGAATTAAGCACGCAATACTCTGTTCGTGGAGGAAATTATGATGAAAATTTGGTCTATGTAAATGAGATTGAAGTTTATCGTCCTTTTTTAGTACGATCCGGACAGCAGGAAGGCTTAAGTTTTGTAAATACAGATATGGTTCGCAATGTAGATTTTTCTGCAGGAGGGTTTCAAGCTAAATACGGAGACAAACTCTCTTCAGTTCTAGACATTACTTACAAAAGACCAACAAGATTAGGAGCAACAGCAGATCTAAGTCTTCTAGGAGGTAGTGTTTCTGCAGAAGGAATTTCTAAGAACAAAAAACTAGCCGCTATTGTTGGTGTACGATATAGAGATAACAGTTTACTAGTAGATGCTAAGAATACAGAAACCAATTTTCAACCGAGATTTGCTGATGTACAAACTTATCTTTCTTATAACTTCTCTAGTAAATTTGAATTAGGGTTTTTAAGTAATTTAGCACTTAACACCTATGACTATGAGCCATTAACGGAGCAAGTGAATTTTGGAACATTACAAACAGTGCAAGCACTAACTGTTCGTTATGATGGGCAGGAAAAAGATAAATACGAAACCTATTTTGGGGCACTTAAGGGAACCTACAGAGCCAATGATAATCTAACCCTAAAATTAATTGCCTCGGGATATCACACCCAAGAACAAGAACATTATGATATTTTTGCAGCTTATGCACTAGGAACTGTAAATACCGACATTGGTAGTGAGAATTTAGGAGAAGTAGAATTTAGCGAAGGAATAGGCTCTCAATTAACGCATGCAAGAAATGATCTGGATGCCTTAATATTTAATCTAGAACACAAAGGAACATATATTGCAGATCAACATCAGTTTGATTGGGGTATCAAATTTACCTCAGAAGATATTAGAGATCGTTTACAAGAATATGAAATCATTGATTCTGCTGGGTTTTCTATCAGACCTCCTGTATTGGATTTTGTAAATGATCAGCCATACACTCCTTTTGCAAGCCCTATTGTTCCTTTTACCAGTGTAAGAGCTACAAATGACACTAAAATTGACCGTATTTCTGGATATGTACAATATAGCATTCGCTCTAATATAAAAGAAAATGAAATTTGGGCAAACGTAGGTGTCAGAGCACATAACTGGAATATCTATGGAAACACAGTTGAGGGTTCTGATTCGCAAATTGTATTCAGTCCAAGGGCACAAGTTGCTATTAAACCTGACTGGAAATCTGATATGATCTTTAGAGTTTCTGGAGGGCTGTATCATCAACCTCCCTTTTACAGAGAATTACGAGATTCATTAGGAGTTGTAAGACCTGATGTTAAAGCGCAACAATCTATACATATCGTACTTGGTAATGACTACAGCTTTTCTATGTGGAAAAGACCATTTAAATTAACCACAGAGCTGTATTATAAAAAACTAACCGATGTAAACCCATATACTATTGAAAATGTTAGAATACGATATCGTGCTAGAAATAATGCGGAAGCGTATGCGCAAGGGATAGACTTAAGACTTAATGGAGAATTTGTTCCTGGTACAGAGAGTTGGGTTAGTTTAGGATATTTAAAAACTGAAGAAAATATTGATAAGCGCGGGTATATATCTCGACCAACTGATCAACGACTAAAAATTGGAGTATTATTTCAGGATTATGTACCTTCAATCCCAAGTTTAAAGATGTATTTAAATATGGTCTATCAAACAGGAGTTCCAGGAGGTTCTCCCAGTTATGCAGATCCATATAATTTTCAGACCAGACTACGAGATTATCGAAGAGCTGATTTAGGCATATCATATGTCGTGGTTGATCAAAACAAAAGATTAAGAGCAGGTCATTTTCTTAATATGTTTAGAGAACTAAACCTTGGTTTTGAGATCTACAATATCTTTGATAATCAAAATACAATCACCAATACTTTTGTTAGAGACGCAGCAAGTCAACGCCAATTTGCTATCCCCAACTATTTAACGCCACGGGTTTTTAATGTTCGACTAGGAATGAAATTTTAATTTTAAGAATAGATTATTCTTCTATAAATTTCTTTAGTACATCAACTGTATAATCTATTTCTTCTTTAGTATTAAATTTTGAAAGTGAGAAACGTATTGATGGTTTTTGTAAATCCTCATCAGAAAGAATTTCGGTTAACACATGAGACCCTTTACCGCTTCCACTTTGGCAAGCACTCCCTTTTGAACAGGCAATTCCATTAATATCCAGGTGGAATAACAATATGCCAGCTTTTTCTTCAGAAACAGGTAAACACGTGCTAATTAACGTGTATGTACTTTTATTAAAATCACAACAACTAGCATTAAACTTTACTCCTTCAATGTTGCTTTTAAGAGTATCAATAAAGTATTGCTTTAGATTTATAATGTAGTTCTTCTCTTCTTCCAAATTTTCATATGATAATCGTAACGCTTCATCCATGCCTGCTATATTATGCACACTTTCTGTTCCTGCTCGATATCCTCGTTCCTGCTCTCCTCCAAAAATTAACGGTTTTAAACCTGAGTTTTTGCGAATATATGCAAAACCAACTCCTTTTGGTCCATGAAATTTATGAGCACTTACAGCTGTAAAATCAATATGCAAATTACTTAAGCTTACATCATAATGACCTATTGATTGAACCATATCACTATGAAAAAGTGCTTTATGTTCATTACACAAGTTTCCAACACGCTCAATATCTAATATAGTTCCAACTTCATTATTTACGTGCATTAAACTTACCAATGTCTTTTCTGTAGAATCACTAAGAAGTGATTCTAAGTGTTTATAATCAATAGAGCCATCTGCATTTATAGCAACATAACTTACCGTTATATTTGTACGAGATTCTATTTCCTGTACCGTATGTAATACAGCATGATGTTCTATTTTAGAGGTGATAATATGGGTAACCCCTAAATCTCTAACAGCACTATTTATTGCCAAATTATCAGCTTCTGTACCTCCAGAAGTAAATATAATTTCTGAGGCTTTTACTCCTAAATAACCAGCAATATTTTTACGAGTTTGTTCGATATGATTCTTAGCAGATCGACCATAACCATGTATTGATGAAGGATTTCCATAATCTTCTTTCAATACAGAAACCATTTTAGCAATAACCTCTGGTCTTACCTCTGTGGTAGCCGCACTATCAAAATAAACTTTTTGCATAAAACAAAGTAATTAAGTTGTTGAAATAGATATTTATTTATTTTTTGTAAAAACTTTAATTCTTACAATATTCCCAATTTTCCGACTACAAAACTAATCTAAATAAAATTATTTTCGAGTAGACACGTTATAATCTTTCAATTCCTTTACTTTTGTCAAAAAAAATACTCATTCTGACATGAAAAAGTTGTTTTCATTTCTCTTTTTATTATTATCTATTACCTCGTGTGATGATGGTGACATAGTGATCACCAGTTTTGAGTTTGATGATGTTGATTTGCAACTTTGCAAAGGTGCAAAAGCAAATGAATTTGTTTTTTTCAAGATTAGTAAAACTATAAACGAGGCTATTTCTTACAACTTTATCAACGATACTTTTTCTGACACTATTGCAACACCTACACCTATTTCTATCAAACTAAGCGAAGGTTCCAATAACTTAATATATAGAAATTTCAATGTACCCGTAACTGTAGATTATTTTTGTTCTAATGTACCCTCTAGTGAAATTATAATTGCTGAAGAACTTAATGGTATTACAGGAACATCTGAAATTTTAACCGAAATCATCACAGAAGATGATGATGATGGGATTCCTGCAGAACAAGAAGATCTTAATGGTAATGGCAACCTTGAGGATGATGATACCGATGGTGATGGAATTCCAAATTATAAAGATCAGGATGACGACAATGATAACATTCTAACTAGTGTTGAGTTACCAAACGATATTCCTGATAATGATAATCCTCGGGATACAGATGAAGATGGTGTACCTGATTATCTCGAACAAGATGATGATAATGATGGAATCTTAACCCGTAATGAAGATGCCGATGAGAATGGAAACCCAAGAGATGATAGAGATGCCGTTTCTGGAAAGCTATTTTATCTGGACGCAGCATCAACCAATGTAGCAGTTGCAGTAGATCCTGTTCTTGATAATACTATAAAAACCACATTTAGGACCACTGTATCAATAAACGGTCTTGTTTTTGATGGTAACAATCAAAATTTTGAAGACAAGAATTTTTCATTTGGTTTTAGAGATGTTACTATCCCTAAGACAACCAAAAAAGAGTAGCTCATATCACATTATTATGAATAATTTTTTTTACTATATAATTTTTATTGCAGTATTGGTTAGTTGTAGTGAAGGAGATGTTATTGAAAATGACATCAGTAATTTCACAGCTCCGTTAGAGAATTGTTCTAATCAAAATGAAAATACTTTTGTTTTTTTCAAAATTGATTCTCAAATTAATCAATCTCTTTCTCTTAGTTTTACAAGTACTACTTTTGAATTAAATACAGCTCCAGAGGATCTTACTCAAACCATAGCGCTTAATAACACTACGAATATCTTAGTGTATAGACAGTTTAATGCTCAAATCGATGGCTCAGCATATTTTTGTAGCAGCGTTCCTCCCAGTGGTATTACAGTTACTCAAGAGCTAAAAAGCTCTAATGGAAATGCTGTAATAAAATATGTTGTAAAGAGTGACACTGCCACAGAAACCATCTATACCAGAACAATAACCCTTACCGATATCACTCTGGAAGGAGCTGGGATTTCAATACGACAAGAATTATTAGAACTCGGTGAAGACGAGATTACGGTTTTAAAATAACTATTTTGGATTCTGAACAATATACACCTCCATCGCCCCTAACCCATATTTTTTATAATCACCTTCAGAAATTCTTATATTATCATATCTCCCAAATAGGTATTTGAGTTCTTCTTTTAAAATTCCTTGCCCTACCCCATGAATAAAAATCACATTGGGAATACGTTTACTAATCGCAAAATCCAATTGTCTTTTTGCCGTGTCCAATTGCAAAGTAATCATATCATGATTTGTCATTCCCTTTGTCGACCTCACCAATTTGTTAACATGTAAATCAACTTCCATCGGTGGTATATCTCGTTCTTTTGGTTTAACGATAGGTCTTTTGGGTTTCTTTTTAAAAACCTCCTTCTCCTTTAAGTTTTTATTTATCTCTTCATAAGAAGGCATAATAAGCTCTCCAGATTCAATTTTTACCACTTCACGAACAAAAAATGTCATATCAAACCCATCTTCTGTTTCAATTGTTACTTCATCTACAGTAACCGCTATAACTTTACCTGTAATTGGCTCATCCAAAACAGATACAGTATCCCCTATTTTAATCATAATTCTTCTTCTTCTTCAAAGTATGGATCAGAATCGATTTTCGTCTTCGATTTCACTTTAGTATTAATCAGAAATACTCCTAACATTAAAAAAATCACTCCAACACTCTGGATATAATAGTTTTTCGTTACCGAGGAAATTTCACTTATCATTGCAATAGCTCCAATAATTACCAAAAGTATACTTATGATTTTTTTGACCCTGCTATAATTCATTTACCTAAACCTTTTTTTCATTAACCTGATAGTATTATCTATAATCATTAATAATATACCGATCTAATATATAAGAATTGATTTCTTTTCTAATAATAACTTCAAGACATTTTCTTTACAGTTACAAAAGTATTAAATAATAGATTTTTGAACCTCCAAATATTTTAAATAACTTAATTATGTATATTGCGATTAATAATTATAAAGATTTTCGCTTTTGGAGACCTATATGCTACCTTGTTTAAACAAAAAAATTTTTGGCGTTGATTGTTTAGGCTGTGGAATGCAAAGATCTATTTCTCTCTTATTTAAAGGAGATTTTGTTGCAGCATTTTATATGTATCCCGCGATTTATCCTCTTTTATTATTACTTATATTTTTGGGATTCAACTTTTTTATCAAATTTAAATATGATAGACTTATAAGAATGAGTCTTATGGCCACTGCCATACTTACTATCATTATAAGTTATGTCATCAAAATGAAAATTATTTTTAACTAATCAATCTAAATTATGGAAAAACAAACATTACCTAATTCTACCCTAATCTTGGTTTTTGGTATTCTATCAATCTTAGGATGCTGTTGTTATGGTGTACTAGGAATCATCCTGGCTATTGTGGCTATAGTACTTGCAAAAAAAGCTACTGCATTATACAATGAAAACCCAGAATTATATACTGGATATCAAAATGTTAAAACAGGTAAGATACTAGCAATTGTAGGTCTAATATTAAGTATTATCTATTTAGTCTATGTTATCTTCATATTTGCAACAGTAGGATATGATGGCATCCTAGAGATGCAAAGAGGAATGATGGAACAGTACGGAGGATAATCTGTAAATAATTTAATTTTTAAAAACTGTTCGGAATTATATTTCGAACAGTTTTTATTTAGAATAAATTTCTTGCTACTATAATTTGGAACAGTTTATTAATAATATTGAATCTAATCTATTACAATGCCCAACTAAAAAACTAATTGGTATTGATTGTTTGGGTTGTGGTTTTCAACGAAGTTTTTTATTACTTATTAATGGTAATTTAATAGAATCTTTTCTAATGTACCCTGCACTTATACCATTACTATTAATGTTTGGATATTTAATTGCTCATCTTTTTCTGAAATTTAAAAAAGGAGCTAAAACCCTTCAATATTTTTATATCTTAAATAGTATACTTATCATTACAAATTATATTATAAAATTCTAATACATTATATGGAAAACAAACAACAATTGCCAAATGCTACATTGGTATTAATATTCGGAATCGCATCAATAGTAACCTGTTTTTGTTATGGATTTCTTGGATTGGTATTTGGTATCATTGCACTAGTATTAGCTAAGAAAGCTAAAGAACAATATCTAGCAAATCCCGAATTATACATAGGTTATGAAAATCTAAATGCAGGTAGAATTTGTGCTATAATTGGTACTATATTAAGTTCTTTATACCTATTAATCATTATTGGGTATATTATATTTATGGGTGCTCTAATGCCATGGTCTGAAATACTAAATCAATAATTTTTTTGCATAAAATAAAAAAAGGAGGCTATCATGCCTCCTTTTTTATTTCATATAAATTTTGAATAGCATTTCACTATTTTTCAAACTCTTTTAAGGTCTTGATAATAATATTTACACAATCCAGTAGCTGTTCTTTATCCATTACCAGAGGTGGTGCAAAACGAATAATATTACCATGAGTTGGTTTAGCCAAAAGACCATTTTCTTTAAGCGCTACACAGATATTCCAGGCAGTATCACTATCCTCAGAATCGTTAATTACAATCGCATTTAACAGTCCTTTACCACGAACTAAATTCGCTATTTTAGACTCCTCAATGTACTTACTTAATTCTGATCTAAATAACTGACCTAATTCTTCTGCATTTTCAGCTAATTTCTCATCTCTTACCACTTCTAAAGCAGCTATAGCTACCGCTGCTGCAACAGGGTTACCTCCAAAAGTACTACCATGATTTCCTGGTCTTATAACACTCATTATTGTGTCATTAGCCAAAACTCCTGATACAGGATATGCTCCTCCACTTAATGCTTTTCCTAGAATTAAAATATCCGGTTTAACATTTTCATGATCGACCGCTAATAATTTTCCTGTACGAGCGATTCCTGTTTGAACTTCGTCTGCAAGAAATAGTACATTATGTTTTTCACAAAGTGCTTTGGCTTTAGCCAAAAACCCTTCAGAAGGAACATACACACCAGCTTCTCCTTGTATAGGCTCTACCAAAAACCCTGCAACATTAGCATTACTTTCTAAGGCCTGTTCTAAAGCAGATAGGTTATCATATTCAATTTTTATAAATCCTGCAGTATATGGTCCAAAGTTTTTTCTGGCTACTTCATCATTCGAAAATGATATGATTGTTGTTGTTCTTCCATGAAAATTATTTTCACACACAATAATCTGTGCTTCATTTTCTGGTATACCTTTCTTCTCATATGCCCATTTTCTACAAAGTTTCAATGCTGTTTCTACAGCTTCTGCACCAGTATTCATTGGTAATAATTTATCAAAACCAAAAAACTCAGTTGCAAACTTCTCATATTCACCTAATTTATCATTATAAAAAGCTCGTGAGGTTAGCGTTAATGTTTGCGCTTGATTAACCATTGCTCCTACTATTTTAGGATGACAATGTCCTTGATTCACTGCAGAATATGCACTTAAAAAATCATAATACTTTTTTCCTTCTACATCCCAAACATATACACCTTCTCCTTTGTTTAAAACAACCGGCAGTGGGTGATAATTATGAGCTCCGTACTTGTCTTCTAATTCAATTAAATGCTGTGATGACTTTTTCTCTAAGATTGCCATTATTCACGTATTAAAAATAAAACTTTACAATTCCTACTTCGACATAAAGTTCGGGAGAGAAATCATCCTACTGAAGTTGGTTGCAAATTACTAAATATAAGCTTCTTTCTAAAATCTTATTGTGATATTTTTCCAGCTATAGAAGATACTTGTAGTTCTAGCCTCTTAATTTCTCTCAATACTGCATTTTTATCCATTTGCATCCAGGCAAATAATTTGGTCATTCCTATAATCATTATACAGATCGCTCCTCCTGCAAACCATTTTATAAGTTCGTTGGTATTATCTGTATTCAAAAATTGAATAATACAATAAACAAAAAAACCAAAAGCTATTACAGTTGCTATATTCATTAATACAATAATCCATCTGTGTTTAGTATTAAAAAGCCCTCCTAACATTTCGAAAAGATTTTGTTCATCTAAATCATCATAAAATTTTGCTTCTTCCTGACTCAATGTTTCTTTAATCAATTGATCGATATCTTTCATTTTATTCTCCATGATTTCTATTTTTTAAAATTAATTTCAGTTTTTCTCTAGCAGTAAACAGACGTGATTTAACAGTACCTGTCGAAACGTTTATAATATCACTTATTTGTTTAATGCTATACTCCTCTATGTAAAAAAGGTTAAGTACTAATTGTTGATTATAAGGTAATTTTTTAATTGAGTTTTTTAATAACACCATCGTATTTTGATTGTTTTGGACATCATCTTCAATACGATTTGTATTACAATCCTTATATGCTTGTAAATGTTCTACTTCCTTTTTATGTTTCCGCAACCAATTAATAGCATTTCTGGTTACAATGGTCAACGCCCAACTTCCAAAACTATTAGAATCTTTTAAGCTATTGATTTTTAAAAAAATAGTACTCCAGCTATCTTGAGCAATATCTTTTGAAATTTCCATATCTCGAGTGTACCAATACGCCTGTTTACATAGTTTTGTATGCCATCTTTTAACAAGAAGAGTTACCGCTTTCTTGCTTCCTGATTGGCATTGTAATACCAACAAAGAGTCAATTGTTTTATTGGTGTTTGTCATATTGGCCTTTATAGTATAGACGTAGAAATAATAAATAGGTTCATTTTTTTATTTCTTTTTTTAAGATATATTGAAAATTTAATAAGTATATGCTTTCTATTGTTATTTTTGCGCTATGGCAAGGAAAAACAGAAGACAAATCTTTGAGAATATCGAAGTTATTGATGCGGGTGCAAAGGGAAAAAGTATTGCTAAAGCCCCAGATGGGAAGGTAATTTTTATTAACAATGCAGTTCCTGGAGATGTAGCAGATATCCAAACTACCAAAAAACGTAAAGCCTTTTATGAAGGTTCTGCCACTACTTTTTACAAACTATCAGACAAACGTGTTGAGCCCACTTGCGAGCATTTTGGAACTTGTGGAGGTTGTAAATGGCAGTTTATGGGTTATGAACACCAACTGGCTTATAAACAACAAGAAATTGTAAATAACCTAACTCGATTAGGTAAAATTGAGCTACCAGAGGTAAGTTCAATACTTGGCTCAGAGGATCAATTTTTCTATAGAAATAAAATGGAATTTTCTTTTAGTGATAGCAGATGGCTAACTCTAGATGAAATTAGAAGTGATTCTGAAATTCAAAATAGAAATGCATTAGGCTTTCATATTCCAGGAATGTGGGATAAAATTCTGGACATCAACAAATGTCATCTACAGGAAGATCCAAGTAATGATATTCGAAATAAAGTAAAAGTTTTTGCTACAGAAAACAACCTTTCTTTTTATAACGCAAGGAAGCAGCATGGTTTTTTGCGTACATTGATGATTAGAATTGCATCTACAGGAGAAATTATGGTTTTGTTTCAATTTTTTCATGAAGATGTAGAAAAAAGAACGCTATTATTAGATTATATGGTTTCAGAGTTCCCAGAAATCACTTCTCTGCAGTATACAATTAATCCTAAAGGTAATGATACAATTTATGATCAAGAGGTTATTTGTTACAAAGGAAAAGATTACATCGAAGAAGAAATGGAAGGATTGCGATTTAGAATTAATGCTAAATCTTTCTATCAAACAAATTCTAAACAGGCATACGAATTATATAAAGTAACTCGAGATTTTGCCAATCTTACCGGAGAAGAATTAGTATATGACCTATACACAGGAACCGGCACTATAGCACAGTTTGTTGCAAAAAAAGCAAAGAAAGTAATCGGCGTAGAAGCAGTTCCCGAAGCTATAGAAGATGCAAAAGAAAATGCAAAACGTAATAATATTGACAATGTAGAATTCTATGTTGGTGATATGAAAAAGGTATTTACCAAAGATTTTATTTCCCTACATGGTCAACCCGAAGTGGTAATTACAGATCCACCAAGAGATGGAATGCATAAAGATGTCGTTGGGCAATTATTAAACATTTCTCCTCAAAAAATAGTGTATGTAAGTTGTAATAGTGCAACACAAGCACGTGATCTTTCATTGTTAGATGAGATGTATAAAGTAAGTAAAGTTCAACCTGTAGATATGTTCCCGCAGACATATCACGTAGAGAACGTTGTATTACTTGAAAAAAGATAGATTCATGATCAATTTCTGACAAAACCTGAGTTTGCATTAAACTTATATATCTGCAAATAACCAGAAAATTGATTCAATAATAAATAAAATCGATGAAACATAACTCTATTATGCATTTCATCGATTTTTTTATTCATTACATATTCAAGCATTCAATTTGCAATAAATTCATCAACTTCAAATGCTTTATTAGCACATAACCAATCCTTTTAACAAAAAAGTCGCTAAACACTACATATCAGTGATTTATCTTATTTTATTAAGTTAAAATCATTACGGTTAAACCATAAAAAGTTAACTCAAAAACCATATTTAATATCATGAGTTATTTCCTACATTTGTACCCGAAGATTGCTACTACAATAAATTTTATAGTCAAACCTAAGTTTATCAAAACTAACAGTTATGAGAAATGTAGTAAAAATACCCCTGATCTTCATTCTTCTTATTTTAATTTATTTTTTATTTACTACCGGTTCCAGTGATACTGATCAACATCAAATCAACGAAACCAAAAATCAAGTTGCGCAAGAAGCCATAAAACAATACAATATTGTTAAGCGAAACGGTCCAGGAATAGAGGCATCATTACATGCGGGATTCGTTGCAGAAGCTTTTCTTCAAATTGGAGATAAAGAAAACTATGCTAGATGGACAAAAATAAAAGAACAAGAAGAACGGGATGCAAAAAATGCTAACGTTAACTTACCATAATTTTTTACACACAAACCATCTCACTACCACCAAGGCTTACAATGATGATATTAGATTTTAAAAAAGGAGAGTTTATAATAAAACTCTTCGTAATACCAATTATGTGTATTACAATAGTAATCGGGGCTATTTTTTACACCCAACATTTTAATGACACCAGTCAGATTACCAATTCTAAAAAAAGCAACAAAAACACATTTCTTTTTCACAAATCCGAGGCATTAACAGCATCATACTCTATAATCAACAAAAGATTACGATCATCAACTATTATTTCTTTCGGAGAAAGTGATAAAGATGTTAGGATCGTTAATGATTCTACATTTACTGTTATCAATTATGTGGATTGGATAAATCAAAAAGGCGAAAATAGGAGAAACTATTACTGTTGTACAGTGACTTTTAACCACAACTGCAAGGCAAAAGCCCAGAATTTAGTTTTTATGGAATAATTACACCCTTTAGATTATGGCAACTTGATGTAGCAATCTTCTACATTTTCTATTGCGGTGGCCGGGAGCTGTCAAAGGTTCCCGGTTTTTAAAACAAAATAATAGTCATTAAAATCATCACTAGAATCCAAATATGCTTAAGTAGCAACACATCCTCTTTATTCCAGTCTTTTATTTTTGAGAAATAACCAGTATGAATTGGTTTATCTTTTTTATTTTTGGTCACGCAAATAGCAATTTGAAACTTATTTTGTTTCAATATTTTTGCATTCATCTAATTGTATTTTTATCCCTATAGTATTGTGGATAATTGCGAAAAACCATATTTATTAAATTGTGGTTGAGATAGAAAAAAATATTATATGAGAGTATACAAATATTCGTTATTTATATTAATTGGGGTCTTGGTTTTATATTCAAACTTAAGTTGTGAACGAGACGATATATGTGCAGAAGGTACTCCTACTACACCTTTTCTGGTTATAAAATTTATTGACTTTGACACAAGTACACAAGTAAAAGCCCCATTAGAGCTACAGGTAAAAGCAGTTGGTATAGAAACTCCATTTACTTTAGGTACAGTTACAGATTCTATTCTAATACCACTAAGAAATAACGTATCGATTACTGATTATGAATTTACTATAAATTCTGACATTACTAATAATAGTGATACTGACCCTCTTCCAAATAAAGATACTGTAAGTTTTCAATACACAACAGAAGAAGAATATGTAAGTAGTGCCTGTGGGTTTAAGATCAATTACAAAGGTCTAACGGTATCTCCTGTAGAAGCTGGGGATGATGGGAGTTGGATCAAAAATATAACAATACAAAGAGAGAACGTAACCGATGAAACCACTGCACACGTATTTATTTTTCATTAGCATCTTGATTACCAGCTATTTCTATGGACAAGAAGAACCAAAGGTTAGTGTAAAAGACACACTTCCTCCTTCAGAAAAGTATGGTTTTAGAGCAGGAGTTGACCTTGGTCGATTAATCCGAACGGCGGTTGATGACAACTATTCTGGATTCGAAATTGTTGGAGATTATAGATTTTATAAAAAATTCTATCTCGCCGCCGAAATAGGTAATGAATCCTTAATAAGAGATGAAGAAAACATTAACACAAAAGGTTCTGGAAGCTATGCAAGGGTAGGTATAGATTATAACATATATGATAATTGGTACGGAATGCAAAACAGTATCTATGTAGGGCTGCGATATGGATTTTCTACTTTTGATCAAACGCTGAATGATTATTCTATTTTTACAAGCACAGATTATTTTGGGCCAAATCAAATAACCGGAAGCATCAAATCTGATGGCCTAAATGCCAGCTGGATAGAATTAGTTCTTGGTATAAAAGTAGAACTTATAAGTAATCTATACCTGGGTGCTAATATATCTCTTAGAAATCTTGTTAGTGAAAAAAAACCTGATAGATTCGATAATCTATATATTCCTGGATTTGGTCGTACTAATGATTACAGTAGTATCGGTGTAGGCTATGGATATTCTATAAGTTATTTGATTCCGTTTTTTAAGAAAAGAAAATAATAGTAATAACCACTCCTCCTTTTCTCATTTTAGTTATTCATTCAGCTATATTTCTTAATAACCTCACTTCGTAATAAACTTGTAATTAATCATTTTGCTGGGTATTCTATCAATTATTATGGGGTATTGCTTATCTTGTTTGGATATTTTATCATCTCATAATCATTCACATGAAATCATTTAATACCCTTTGCATTCTATTTTTAGTACCTATAAGTATTGTTTTCTCCCAGGATCGAATTACCGGTAAAAATTTTGCCACACGATCTGAAGTAATTGCTACCCACGGAATGGCAGCCACCAGTCATCCACTGGCTACACAAACTGCTCTTGATATTTTAAAACAAGGAGGTAATGCAATTGATGCAGCAATTGCGGCCAATGCAATGCTTGGATTAATGGAACCAACAGGAAATGGTATAGGCGGTGACTTGTTTGCTATTGTATGGGATGCTAAAACCCAAAAATTATATGGATTAAATGCTAGTGGACGATCTCCCGAAAAATTAACTTTAGAATATTTTAAGAAAAACAACCATATAAAAATACCTTCTCATGGTGCTCTTCCTGTTTCTGTTCCCGGCTGTGTAGATGGGTGGTATCAACTACACGGTAAGTTTGGTAAATTAGATATGAAAAAGATTTTACAACCAACTATTAATTATGCTCGTGAAGGTTTTCCTGTGACCGAACTGGTTTCATATTATATGCAATTAAGTGCTAAATTTTTATCAAAATACCCTGGTTTTAAAACCACATATATGCCAAAGGGTTCTGCTCCAAAAAAAGGAGAAATTTTTAAAAACCCTTTTTTAGCGAATACATTAGAAAAAATTGCAAATGAAGGTAGAGATGCTTTCTATAAAGGAGATATTGCTAAAACTATTGCAAAGTATATGAAAGAAAACGGTGGATTTCTGAGCTATGATGATCTAAAAAATCATACTTCAGAATGGGTAGAGCCTGTATCTACAAACTATCGAGGATACGATGTATGGGAATTGCCTCCTAACGGACAAGGGATAGCTGCCTTGCAAATGTTAAACATTCTAGAAGAATATGATTTAAAATCTATGGGATTTGGTACAACAGAATATCTACATGTACTGACTGAAGCTAAAAAACTAGCTTATGAAGACCGGGCAAAATTTTATGCAGATCCAGATTTTAATACTATTCCTGTAAAGGAGCTTGTTTCTAAAGACTACGCCACAAAAAGACGAAAACTTATTGATGAAAATAAAGCTGCAAAAACATATGATGCCGGAAATCTCAATAATGGAGATACTATATACCTCACTGTGGCAGATGAAGAAGGAAATATGGTATCCTTAATACAAAGTAATTATAGAGGTATGGGGTCTGGAATGACACCAACCGAGCTTGGTTTTATTTTACAAGACAGAGGTGAGCTATTTTCGTTGAAAGAAGGACATTTTAATACCTATGAACCTAAAAAAAGACCTTTTCATACCATTATTCCTGCATTTGTTACTAAAGACGGAAAACCATTTATGAGTTTTGGGCTTATGGGTGGAGGTATGCAACCACAAGGCCACGTGCAGATTATTGTTAATATGATTGATTTTGGAATGAACCTGCAAGAAGCTGGCGATGCTCCCAGAATAAACCATATGGGATCGTCTCAACCCACAGGAGAAGAAATGACCAATGGAGGAACATTACATATCGAATCCGGAATTTCTTATCAAGCAATTAGAGGTCTGCTTTCAAAAGGTCATAATGTATCGTATGCTTTAGGCCCTTATGGAGGCTATCAGGCAATTATGATAAAAGATAGTGTCTACTATGGAGCTTCCGAATCTCGTAAAGATGGCCAGGCAGCTGGGTATTAATCTAACAACAAACTTCTAGTAATTATTCCTCAACAAATGGGGCACCTGCCTCTTGTAATGCTTTTGAAAATGAATCCATTTCATTTTTCAAAACAGTAAACTTAGAAGCAATAGTTTTTAATTGATCATCAATTATTTTCATTGTTTCTAAATGTGTACTGGTTGGTCCATAGGTAGATCGATCTACGCCTTTATAAATAGAAAACATTCTATTTTCAATGGTAGGTTTCGTCTTCTCGCCCACTCGCTGTTTAGAATTATTTCCAAAGAATTCCTTATTCAAATCTGCTATACTTCGTTCTAAAGTATTTAAGCGATTATCTAAATCTCCAGGAGCACTATTTGTTCTTTGCAAAGCTACTTTCATGGCTTTAATACGTTTTTCTGCTTTATTCACTTGCATATTTAGAGTAGAAACTCTACCAATTGTATTTTCATAACTTCTCCAGAATGATGTCACTTTTTCAAGTGCAGCTCCTTTTAATGTACCTTTATGCATACGCTTAACCGTAAAAGAAACAGGGTCTGAAAGCTGAGTTACTTTTCCATTTACAACTTTGGATAGCGTAGCTGTATACTTTCCTGGTGCAGCCATAAATCCTCTAGGAGCCCCAAATGAGTTTTCTTGTTTTTCTAAAGAAATTGCATTTGTAGCTGGATATCGTAAATCCCATGCTACTCTATGAAAACCTGGGGTAACAGGTCCTTCAATTCTACGAATAGTCTTTCCTGCACTATTTGTTATTGCCAATAGTATACGAGGTTTACTTTCTGTTCGTTCTGCTTCTACACTATCCCAACCAGGAAAAGCAATATCTTTTCCTTTATTCTTTTTCTCTATTTCCTGTCGGTTTTCTTTGCTGGTTTTTAATCCATCTTTTAAGTAGTATGTTAGTACAGCTCCAAAATCAGGATTAGGAGCTACATAATGTGATGCTCCCTGGCTTCCTTTTTTATCATCAAAACTTAAACTAGGTCTTGGAATATACCACCATGCATCTCGTGTTGGAAATAGCACAGCCTCTTCTTTCAATTTAGCTTCAGAAACACTTCTCAAAAGAGAAAAATCATCAAATATAAAAAAGCCTCTCCCAAAAGAAGCTCCTACTAAATCATTCTCTTTGCGCTGAATTACCAAATCTCGAAATGAAATTGTAGGTATACCTCCTTTTAATTTTACCCAATGATTACCACCATCTATTGTGAAATAAATTCCAAATTCTGTTGCTGCAAATAAAAGATTCGGTTGTATATGATCTTGTACAATTCTCCATACCAATGTTCTTCTCGGTAGATTTCCTTTAATAGATTTCCAGGTTCTTCCATTATCTATACTCTTTACCAAATAAGGATTAAAATCTCCATATTTATGATTATCAAGAGCAACATATACTGTATTTGTATCAAAAAGATCGGCTTTAATATCATTAACAAAAGCCGTTGCCGGAACTCCTGGGAGCGTACCAACATTAATTTTTCGCCAATTCGTTCCTCCATCTTCTGTCGCTTGAATAATTCCATCATCAGTTCCTGCATAAAGAACACCTTCTTGTTTTGGAGATTCTGCTATCGAAGTAATTGTATTATAATTAGACATGGCCAAAAAATCCCAAGGTGCATCCCATGATTGTTTTTTGCCCATAATAGACAATTCTATTCTTTCCTGATTTTTGGTTAAATCACCTGATATTGTCGTCCATTTATCTCCCCTATTATCAGATCTCCATATACGATGAGAAGCAAAATAGATACGGGCAGGATCATGGGCACTTACCAAAATTGGAGCATCCCAATTAAAACGTTCAAAATTCTCTTCTGCCGCAGGTTGTGGTTGGATATCTATCACTTCTCCTGTACCTAAATCTACACGAGTTAAATTTCCCTCTTGTCGCTCTGCATACATAATATTAGGATTCCCTGGTTCTGTAGCAGGTTGATGGCCATCCCAATTTAGCACAATCTTCCAGTCAGAGTTTTGAATCCCATGTAAGTTATCAGTTCTTGATGGTCCGCCTTGTGTACTATTATCCTGAGTTCCTCCATAAATATTGTAAAAAGGCTCAGAATCATCTACAGCCACTTTATAATATTGTGTTACAGGAAGATTCTCTATAAATCTCCAATTTTTAGTAAGATCAAAAGTTTCATATAGGCCTCCATCTGTTCCTACCAAAAGGTAATCAGGGTCTTCTTTCTTAAAAGCTATAGCATGATTGTCTCCATGTTTATGTTCTTCATTCATCCTTTTAAACGTCTTCCCTCCATCCTCAGAAATTTGCATCGTATTATCTACCAAATATAATCTTTCAAAATGATGAGGAGATGCATATAATTCTTGGTAATAGTGTGGTCCGGTAGCTCCGGCAACAGCATCAGATTGTTTTTCCCAGGTAGTGCCACGATCTGTAGAGCGATATACTCCTCCTGTTCTTCTGTCTAGTTCAATAGCCGCATATAAAATATCGGGCTGTTGTGGCGAAATGGCTAATCCAATTTTACCCATCCAGGACTTAGGAAGCCCGTTTTTGAGTTTTTCCCATGTTTCCCCACCATCTGTACTACGATGTAAGCCAGATCCTGAACCTCCTCCCATATAAGCTGCAACTGTACGATGCCTCTGCCATGTAGCTGCATAGAGCTGATCTGGATTTCTTGGATCTATTACCAAATCGGTAACACCAATCCAAGTATCATCTCCTAAGGTCTTTTTCCATGTTTTTCCTCCATCGCTAGATTTATATAACCCTCTATCTCCTCCTTTTTTCCATAGAGGACCTTGAACAGCTACCCAAAGTACGTTAGAGTTTTCTGGATGTATAATAATTTTAGAAATGTGTTCTGATGTTTTTAATCCCATATTGGTCCATGAGGCTCCTCCATCATTACTACGATAGATACCATCACCATATCCCATATGACGTCCTCCTACATTCTCTCCAGTGCCCACCCAAATAGTATTATGATTAACGGGATCTATAGTTACACAACCAATAGAGTACGATGTTTGATCATCAAATATTGGTTTCCAGGTAGTTCCAGAATTTACAGTTTTCCATACTCCTCCCGAACCAACAGCGACATACCAAATACTTTCATTTTTAGGATGAATAGCAACATCAGCGATCCTACCAGACATAAAAGCCGGGCCTATATTTCTTAGTTTTAATCCAGAGAATATCGAATCTAAGAGTACTGTTGATGCTTCTTGTTTCGATTTAGTTCGTTGCCCATAAATAGAAAAAGTAAATACAAGCAAAAATATTATGAAAAAGAATTGTGTGAATTTTGTTTTCATGAGAGTATAATTGATGGGTTAGCTTCAAAAAGAAGTAGAAAATTATTGTTATTTCAATAATAATCTCTTAACAAAAACATAAAAGTGTCTAAATAAGACTTTACAGGTTTATACTTTCCTTATTTCGGTCTTATAACATAAATATCAAAGCTTTAAATTAATCTTAGATAGCAATAATTCTATTACATTGAATGTGTTTGTTTAATCTTACAACTTTTATGATCTTTCGTAAATTTCCAATTATAATAATGTGCAATTATCAAAAAAAATGTCCCTAAAAAATGTAATGTTCTTTCCAGAAAATGGTTTTCTATTAAAAATCCAATGCAAAAAAGAACTAATGCTGTTAGACACAAAAAAACTGGTAATAGTTTACCATGGTATTTTTTATATCCATTATATATTGCAAACATTGCAATCATCAGACTGGCTCCTATTAAAAAAATCTCATAGAATTCATCGGTCAGAAAAGCAAGACCCATCAAAGGAAAGATAGCTATAACAATTGGTAAAAATATACAATGAAGCATACACAAAAATGATGCAGAAAACCCTATAAAATCCCAATTTACGTGTATTGTTTTATGTATCATACTAATATAAAATTGACCAATTGGCATAAACCGTATTCTTTTTTTAGAATACTAGTTTTTTAACTCTTCTCTATTGTTAACTCTTGTATTATGTACTGTTTTTTATCAGAACTAAAAATTGATGCAATAGCAACCAGATTTTTTTTGTAATTTTCAGTATCAAATTACATTAACGCAACAATGTTGCAATAATACAAAAAATATAGTTTTCAATTACATTTTGGGAATGAAAAAAACAAGAAATACACAGAAACAGGATTTTGTTATAGATATACTTGCCAATGCAAAGCATACCATGTCTGTAGAGTCTATTTTAAAAGCAATGCCTATAAAAGTTAATAAGACCACTGTATATAGAATCTTAGAGCGGTTTGCAGAAAAAGGGAAAGTACATTTTGTAACTGGTGAGGATGGCAAGGCTTATTATGCGCTTTGTAATGATTGTAATATCAAACATGAAATGCATAATCATATTCATTTTCAATGTAAATCTTGTAACAAAGTAACTTGTCTGCCTCATAAAATAGAGGTTCCAGAACTTAAAGATTTTGAAATACAAGAAACTCAATTCCTAATGATAGGAATTTGTGATGCGTGTATAAATTAGTGTTGTTAATTCTGATACTTTGCCTTTTTACTTCCTGCATACATTTCATACTTAACTAACCTGGCTTCTAATTTTCCATTAAACACTTTTATTTTACGGGATGGTCGAAGTCCAACATGTTTTAATGCTTCAAGATTTGCAGTAATAAACCAAGCATTTGTACCAGGATAATTTCGTTTCAGTGTATCCCCTATTTGAGAATAAAATTCTTCTATATTAACTTCTAACCGTTCGTCATAAGGAGGGTTAAATACGATATGAAGTGGTCCTTCAACTTCTTTTTCAGATTCAAAGAAGTCTCCTTCTTTTATTTTTATAAAATCAGTAAGATTAGCATTTTCTATATTAACATTTGCCTTTCTAACGGCAGAGTATTCTTTATCTATTCCTATTATTGAATGATGGAAATCTCTGGTTTTATTAAGACAGGCTTCTTCTATTTTTTCAAACAGGTCTAAATCCCAATCCAACCATTTTTCAAAAGCAAACTCTTTACGATTTATATTTGCCGGAATATTACAAGCAATCATAGCTGCTTCGATAGCCATAGTACCACTACCACACATGGGATCCAGAAAATCACTTTGTCCGTCCCAACCAGAAAGTAACAACAAGCCAGCTGCCAAGACTTCATTAATCGGAGCTATATTAGTTGCTGTGCGATATCCTCTATGATGCAATGAACCACCAGAACTGTCTAATGATACTGTACATAGATCACGTTGGATATGTATATCAATCGAAAGATCAGGATGTTCTGTATCTACATTTGGTCTCTCACCTGTTTCTTCCCTAAACTGATCTACAATTGCATCTTTTGTCTTTAATGCGATAAACTTAGAATGACTAAAAATGGTAGAATTAACTGTAGCAGAAATAGCAAAAGTGTCTTCTAAACCTAAATACTCTTGCCATCGTATACTTTGAATAAAATCATAGATATCTTTTTCGTTTTTTACCTTTTGGGAAGTAATTGGTTTTAAAATTTTCACTGCAGTTCTTAAACATAAATTTGCCTTATACATAAAACCTGTATCACCATAAAAACTAACCATACGGTTTCCAATTTCTACTTTTTGAGCACCTATTTTTCTAAGTTCATTTGCAAGAACTTCTTCAAAACCATAAAGGGTCTTGGCTACCATTTTAAACGAATTACTCACTATTCTTATTTTCGACACGAAGGTATTTAAATTTTTAAGTGTAAAGGTTTAAAACTTTAAACGACTTCTATAATTAAACCGTAAAAATACACTAATTTTGCGCCCTATGCTAAAAGATTCAACAATGTGGTATGCATCATGGTTTGACACACCATACTATCATATCTTATATAAAGATAGAAATCACACTGAGGCTAAAGACTTTATGGATAATATCACTAAGTATCTAAGCTTAGAAGCTGGTGAAAAAATTTTGGATTTAGCTTGTGGTAAAGGTCGACATAGTATCTATTTAAATACATTAGGTTATGATGTGACTGGTGTAGATCTCTCTAAAAATAGCATTGAATATGCTTCGCAATTTGAGAATGAAACATTAAAATTTAGGGTTCACGATATGTGTCAACCTTATTCTGAGAAATTCTCTGCTGTTTTTAATCTTTTTACCAGCTTTGGCTACTTTGACAAAGAAGAAGATAATCTAAATACGATTAAAGCGATTAAATCAGATTTAAATGAAAAAGGATTTGGCGTTATTGATTTTATGAATGTTGAATATATCATTAATAATCTGGTTGCTGAAGAAACAAAAGAAGTTAATAACATCTCATTTAATATTAAGAGATACTATCAAGATGGATATATCTTTAAAGAAATTAGATTTAAAGATAATAACGAGGATTTTTTATTTACCGAACGTGTTAGGAGCATTACACTAAATGATTTTGAAAATTATTTTGAAAATGCCAATATAAATTTGTTGGATATTTTTGGCAATTACCAACTTCAAAAATTTGATAAAACTACTTCGCCAAGACTCATATTAATTTTTAAATAGTGTACAACTATATATTATCCATAACCGCTGTATTCATAGGAGCTTTATTAGTTTTTATTTTTAAAACTTCTAATCAAAAGAG
Organism: Aquimarina sp. Aq78; assembly: GCF_900299525.1. Lineage (GTDB taxonomy): Bacteria > Bacteroidota > Bacteroidia > Flavobacteriales > Flavobacteriaceae > Aquimarina. Next base: position 81,177 of record NZ_OMKA01000016.1, read on the forward strand.
TTTAAAACTACTTTTAGCTTTTAGTGGTGCTTTTCTTCTTGCAATTACCATTTTTGATTTATTACCGGAGGTATTTGAGGATAACCTCTTTGCAAAACGTACTGGTGTTTGGATTATGATTGGTATTCTTCTTCAAAAAGTTCTAGAATATTTCTCTAAAGGAGCAGAACATGGGCACATACATCTTAATGAAGAGACTCATCGCATTCCAAAATTATTATTTATTAGTTTAGGTCTGCATGCTATACTCGAAGGATTTCCGATACATCATACAGATGGGATTCTGTTAGGTATAATTATACATAAAATTCCGATTGCAATGATTTTGACTACCTTTTTATTAAATACCAAAATCAAGAAAAGTGTTATTATCATATCATTGACTTTATTTGCGTTAATGACACCACTTGGAACTTTTATTGCTGAAAATTTCACTGCAGTTCAGAATTATTATAAAGAAATTACTGCATTGGTTATTGGTATATTTCTACATGTATCGACCACAATTCTTTTTGAGAGTAATGAAGGCCATAAATTTAATATTACCAAGCTTATGGTTATTCTTATAGCCACCATTACTGCATATCTTATATAATTAATGTTTAGCAAATCAGAATCAAAACAAATACGTCAGGAATTCTGGACCAGCTTTGGTAAAGAATACCCTCGTAAATGGCTTTTATATAATACTAAAATTAAAGATGTAACTCTCAAATTTACTTTTACTACAAAAAAAGCTCAAGTATCTATTGATATTGAACCTTATGATGAGATAATCAAAGCATATTATTATGACAAACTCATTAGTTTAAAAAACATTCTTACCACCGAATTTGTAGAAGATATTATCTATGAACAATTCTATGAACTTGATAACGGTAAAATTGTATCTCGTATATATGTAGAGGTAGATAATGTGAGTATTCATAATAGGAACACTTGGAAAGAAACTATGGTTTTTTTATCAAAAAACATGGATAAACTTGAAGGATTCTTCTTGGAATATAAAGAATATATTAGTGACTAAATTTGGTTACTTAAAGTATACGGTAATCAATTTATTACACACACAATCCCTCCTTATAACTACTATATCCTATTAAAAGATTAAAATCAGTTGATTCACTCATATATAAAACTAATCTCTTCTTAATTAAAAACTGATATACAGACTCATAGACTATAATTATAGCCTTTCTAAGGGGCTAATTAGATTGTTTTAATAAAAGTAAGTTTAGGACTACAATTGTATATCACAAAATAACAAATATTATTATTTAATCATGATTTTATGCATTTTAACCGATTATTTGTTAATTTTTTAATATATTTAAACACCCCTAATCTATGTTGAACAATGAAGACTGTCAAAATTAACAAGCATTACATATGTTTATTATGTATGAGTTTGCTTTATTCTATTGCATATACTCAACAATATGAAGAAATGTCTTTTTCGGAATTAGAAAATGTAATTATCCACACTGAAGATCATTTAAATTCAACAATAAGAAGAGCCAATGGCATCATGATTATTGAAACAATAATTGATATTTCTGAAAAATTTAACCCTAAACAAGAATATTATTTAAAAGGATACTCATATAATTTACTTGGAAAAATTCACTTTTCGACAAAAGATTATAAAGAAGCACTTAGAAACTATAAAATTGCCGAGTTATTCGTAAAAGAACTTGAAGGATTCCCAGAACTAGCCATAGATATAAATAACAACATTGCCCTGGTTTACATAAATGGGTTTAACAAACCTAAAAAAGCTCTTAGAAGAATAAAGCATATATATGAAAAATCTGATGATTTAAATGAAAACTCTCAACATATTTTAGCCTTAAACCTGGCGGATATTTATATAAAAACAAAGAATTACAAAAAAGCTTATCGTCTATTAGAAAAGTGCAAGAAGTACTTTATTAATCAGCAACAACAACCTTCAAAATTAGCCACTACATATACCAGTTATGGTGAATATTATTATCATAATAAAAGGTATAGTACTGCAATAAAGTATTATGAATTAGCTGCAACCATTGCAGAAAAAAATCAATTGTTTAGACAAGCAATGACCATTTATAAAAAATATGAAGATTTATTGGTTAAAATTGGAAAAGAGGATAAAGCATATTTAATTCTAAAAAAATATACTAAACATCATCAAACAGCACTGGAAATAGAAAAATTAGAAGCCGAACAATATAAAAAACAATTAATCGTAAGTGAGGAAAAAAATACTATAGAAACTCAAAAGGCACAGCAATCGAAAACCATATCCATTTTTACGGTCTCTCTACTTCTATTATGTTTGATACTCTTTTGCTTCTTTATTTATAACCATAGAAAAACAAAAATCCTCGGGAAATCTCTCGCTCTTCGAAATAAGCAACTTAAAATTTCAAAAGAAAAATCTGACCACCTAGCAGCAGTAAAAACAAAATTTATATCTACTGTTAGTCACGAACTCAGAACTCCGTTATATGGAGTTGTAGGGTTATCATCAATTCTAATGGAACGAATTAAGGATGAAGAAAATCATAAGTTTATAAAACTAATGAAGTTTTCTGCAGATCATTTACTAAATCTTATTAATGATGTACTTCAAGTTTCTAAAATGGAATCTTATGAGATACGTCTTGACAAATCTACTTATGATATTAAAAATCTAGCAGATGATATTAAAAATTCATTCGAATATCAAGCTGATAAAAATGGTAATACTTTGCACCTTAATTTTGATCCCAATATTCCTAATTTGCTTATTGGCGATTCTGTGAGATTATCTCAGATTTTTATTAACCTTATTAGTAATGCTAATAAATTCACCAAAAAAGGGAATATTTGGTTAAATTTTATAAATCCAATTATTACTGATAACATGGTCGAAATTACTTTTGAAATAAAAGATGACGGAAGAGGAATTCCTTTAGACAAACAAGAAATAATCTTTGATAAATTTTCTCAAGCCAATTCCAAAGATCATACTACAGGAACTGGTCTTGGATTACATATAGTTAAGAACTTAGTTGATCTACATGGAGGAGATATCAAAATAAAAAGTTTTCCAGAACAAGGTTCTACATTTTATTTCACTATCTCTTTTGAAATTGATACTGTAAGTGAGATAAACAATAAAACAAATAACACCAAAAACTGTATCTCATTATTAAACACTAAAGATTATAATATTCTAATTGTTGAGGATAATAAAATAAATCAAATAGTTACACAAAACATTCTTAAAACAAAGGGATACTATTCTGAAATTGCTGATGATGGACTTGTAGCCATCGAAATGGTGAAAGAAAAAAAGTATGACCTTATATTAATGGATCTAAATATGCCAAATATGGGTGGAATGGAATCTACTAAAATAATTAGAGAATTTAACTCTCATGTACCTATTATAGCATTGACGGCCTCAGATACGCAAGATACCATAAAAGCAATACTTAATTCAGATTCTGGTTTTAGTGATTTCATGAGAAAGCCTTACAAAAGTGAAGAGTTTTTTCGAAAAATTGAATTAAATATTTCTAGTACAGTTTCAAAAGCTTCATAAATGTCATAAAAAAAACCCTTCATAATATTATGAAGGGTTTTCAAGGAAGGCGGCGACCTACTCTCCCACGATTGTAGTACCATTGGCGCTAACGGGCTTAACTTCTCTGTTCG
>NZ_OMKA01000033.1 GCF_900299525.1 Aquimarina sp. Aq78
GGTGAGATTCCATTAGAATTAGGTAACTTAACGAAGATAGAAGTTTTAAGTTTTACTAGAAATTTACTTACAGGAGTAATTCCAGCTTCTATTGGTCAGTTACCTAGTTTAACAAACTTAGGATTAGGTATAAATAAGTTTTCAGGAAGTATTCCCTCTGGACTATCGAGTTTGGCATCTTCGGATATTCTAAATTCATTAAGTTTTGAAAGTAATAGCTTTGTTTTTAGTGATTTTGAAGCAAATTTCACTACCTATAAAAGCAACTTAACTACATTTACTTACCTCACACAAGGTAAAGTAGATCAAACACAAACGTTATCCGTTATTAAAAATGGAAATATCACTTTAACCAGTACAGCATTAACCAGTACAAACAATAGCTATCAATGGTATAAAGATGGAGCAGCAATTACAGGAGCAACCAATAAAGATTTGGTTATCTCTAATGCTACAGATGCAGATGCTGGAGTATATCATTTTACAGCGAGTAATACTGTAATAACAGACTTAACATTAACTCGTAATTCAATAACTTTATCGATAAGCCCAGCTGAAGCATGTGGAGTTTCTGCTGCAGAACGGCAGGCATTAATTGATTTATACAATAGTACAAATGGAGCAAATTGGACCAATACAACAGCAAATAATAAACCTTGGTTGATTAATGATCCTACTTCTAAAGTGTGTGATTGGTATGGAGTTACTGTTGCTAATGATGAAGTAAGAGGTTTATCACTTACTAATAATAACTTAAATGGAAGTATACCTGCAAGCATTGGTAATATGCCAAATATATCATCATTATATTTGAATTTTAATAACTTATCAGGAAACATTCCGACAAATATTGGAACTTTATCTAAGTTAAGATATTTGTATTTAAACTCTAATCAATTAACAGGAAACATACCAGCAGAACTAGGTAATCTACCAGATTTACTTGATCTGATGCTCTATAGTAATAAGTTAACCGGGAGTATTCCTCCAGAATTAGGAAACTTATCAAGTTTAAGGGATTTGAATTTATTGCGAAACCGATTATCAGGTTCGATACCACCAGAACTAGGACAACTTTCTGCCAGTCTCTTTAGGATTAATATAGCAGAAAACTATAATTTGAGTGGTAAAATCCCATCTTCCTTGAAAAATTTATCAGGTTTAACAACTTTTAGATTTAATACGAATAAGTTTATTTTTTCGGATGTTGAAGCCGATTTTAATGACTTAAACGCAAAAGTGAATATATTTAATTATTCTCCTCAAGCCAAAGTAGATCAAACACAAACCTTATCGGTTATTAAAAACGGAAATATAACCTTAACCAGTACAGTATTAACCAGTACAAATAACAGTTATCAATGGTATAAAGATGGAGTTACTATTACAGGAGCAACGAACAAAGATTTGGTCATCTCTAATGCTACAGATGCAGATGCAGGAGTGTATCATTTTACAGCAACGAATAGTGTAATTACAAACTTAACATTAACTCGTAATCCAATAACCTTGTCAATAAGCCCGGTAGATGGTTGTGGAGTTTCTGCAGCAGAAAAACAAGCACTAGTTGATTTATACAATAGTACAAATGGAGCCAGTTGGAATACAAATACAAATTGGTTATCTGCTACAGTTCCGGTTTGTGATTGGTATGGTGTTACTGTAGTAGATGGTAAAGTTACTACGATAGAGTTGGTAAGTAATAATTTGGTTGGTGATATTCCAGTGGGAATAAAAGGATTAACAAACCTGATCAAGCTAAATCTGGAAACAAATCAACTTACAGGAACAATTCCTGTAGAGATAGGACAATTATTAAATCTGGAGTTTTTATCTCTAAATCAAAATGACTTGTATGAGGAGATTCCTACAGAATTACAATTATTAAGCAAGTTGAGATCTCTGTATTTAGGGCACAATAAATTAACAGGAACTATCCCTGTCTCTTTATCAAAACTTAGTAACCTTAGATATTTACACCTTCAGGGAAATAAACTATCAGGAGAAATTCCCTTAGCATTAGGAATTTTATCTAACCTTACCGATTTAAACCTTTATAGCAATGCTCTTACAGGAGAGATTCCAGTAGAATTAGGACAGTTGTTAAATCTAAAATCACTGCATTTAGATAATAACCAACTTTCCGGAAGTATTCCAGTGACTTTTGGAGAATTACTTAATTTGGTAGATTTAAATCTATATAACAATAATCTTACAGGTAGTATTCCTGAAGAGTTGGGGAATCTATCAAAATTACAATCTTTATACATCTATAATAATCAACTTTCAGGAGCTATTCCTGTTACACTTGGTCAATTATCAAATTTGAAAACATTAGATGTACACAGTAATGAACTTACAGGTGAGCTTCCTGATGCTATAAGTAAATTGTCAAACCTGGAATCTTTATGGATACATGATAATCAACTTTCAGGAAAAATACCTTCTACTTTAGTTACATTACCTAAACTCCAACTATTATATCTTAACGATAATCAATTTGTGTTTTCTGATCTTGAATCTGAGTTCAATGCATATAATTTGAGATTAGGATCAGGATTCAAATATTTTCCTCAAGGAAAAGTCGATTTGGAAGAAGAACAACCAGTTGTACTAGGTGATGAAATTATATTAGGAACAAAGGCACTTACCAGTAGTAATAATAGCTATCAATGGTTTAAGAATGGTGTTGCAATATCGGGAGCTACCAATAGTACATTTAAAATAACAACAGCAAAACAAAGTGATGCAGGAGTATATCATTTTGAAGCGACCAACTCTATTGTACATGACTTGACTTTAGAACGTAACCCTATTACATTAAAAGTTACGTCTGATGTGTGCTCAGTATCTGCTCGAGAAAAGCAAGCGCTTGTAGACTTCTATACACAAACCGGAGGAACAAGTTGGACCACAAAAACGAATTGGTTAACAGATACTCCAGTATGTAATTGGTACGGAGTAACTGTAGTAAACGGAAAGGTGACAGAACTAAAATTGGGGAATAACAATTTGGCAGGAAATTTATCAACTTCTTTAATAGAGTTGACTAATTTAAAACAACTTGATCTGTCAAGTAATCAATTAGAAGGAGGAATTCCTATTAAAATTATACAGTTAACAAACTTAGAGCAGATCATATTGTCTGATAATAATTTTATAGGGAATCTACCAAAAGAATTAGGGCAGCTGACACAATTAAAAAAGCTTCAGCTAAATAATAATCAATTTACTGGAAATATTCCTGCTGAGTATACTCAATTAACCAATTTAGAAGAGTTAGAAATAAGCAATAATCAACTTACCGGTAATATTCCTGTAGGATTTGATCAACTGGTTAGGTTTACAAAATTTGTAGTATTCGATAATCAATTTGTGTTCTCAGAAATAGAGCCTGCATTTATAGTTTTACAAACGAAACTAGGAGCTGGTTTTATCTATAGCCCACAAGCAAAAGTAGATCAGGAAGAAATAATATCTGCAGCAGTAGGAGAACCCATTACCTTAACCAGTATTGCTTTGACCAGTACAAATAATACGTATCAATGGTATAAAGACAATGTGGCAATTACCGGAGCAACAGATAAGAATTTTGTAATAGCTTCTGCTAGTGATGCAGATGCTGGAGTTTATCATTTTACATCAACAAATAGTGTAGTTACAGGATTGACATTAACACGTCATCAAATAAAATTAGAAGTAGGTACTGTTTCTTGTGAAATATCAGCAGCAGAACGTCAGGCTTTAATCGATATCTATAATACTACTAATGGAGCTAATTGGGCTAATACTTTGTCAAATAATAAGCCTTGGTTAATCAATGATCCTAATTCTAAAGTGTGTGATTGGTACGGTGTAAGAGTGATTAATGGAAAGGTAACCTCATTAAGGTTAGTAAACAATACCCTGGCAGGTAATATTCCTTCTTCTTTGTTTCAATTGGTTAGTCTGCAAGATGTTCAACTTTCAGATAATCAGCTTACAGGGATGATTCCTTTGGAATTACTAACCTTAACCAGGTTACAGATATTGAATTTAAGTAACAATCAGTTAGAAGGAGAAATTCCTGAAAATATTGGTCAATTATCAAATTTAGAGCACTTATTGTTATCAAACAATAGTCTTATAGGAGGTATACCAAAATCATTAGGGCAGATAACAAAACTAGAAGACCTTCAGTTAAACTCAAATCAACTTATAGGTAGTATTCCAGAAGAGTTAGGAGGGTTAAGTAATTTAAAATCAATAACAATATCTAATAATCAATTATCAGGCAACATTCCTGATACATTTACCCAATTAATTAAGCTGGAAGTATTTAAAATAGATAATAATCTATTTTCTGGTACTATTCCTGCCGGACTTGATCAGTTTGTCGGATTTAGAAACTTTTCTATTTTTGATAATAAATTTATATTCTCAGAAATAGAACCTACGTTTACTGCTCTACAAGCTAAACTAGGAGTAGGTTTTATTCATAACCCACAAGCTAAAGTTGATGAAACTGAGTCTAAAACTATAGTTGCTGGTTTACAAGTAACTTTAACATCTAATATACTTACCAGTACCAATAATAGCTATCAATGGTATAAAGATGGTGTAGCTATTCCGGGAGCTACCAATAAAGAATTAGTATTTAATGCTATTAGCGAAAGCGATGCGGGAGTTTATCATTTTGCAGCAACCAATAGTATCGTAACAGGACTAACAATAGAACGTAATTCGATTACAATATCAATAGCTCCAGCTGATTCTTGCGGAGTATCAGCAGTAGAAAAGCAAGGGCTTATAGATTTTTATAATACTACAAATGGAGTAGGATGGACCAACAACACAAATTGGTTATCTGATACAGTTCCAGTTTGTGATTGGTATGGAGTTACAGTTGTAGATGGAAAAGTAACAACTTTGTCATTGCCAAAAAATAATGTAACCGGAGAAGTTCCTACTTCGATTTCTCAGTTGACTAATCTTACTACATTACGACTAAATGATAATAAACTATCGGGTGATATCCCATCTGCTTTAGGGAAAGTATTAAGTTTAGAACACGTATACCTTTCCTGGAATCATTTAACAGGAGAAATCCCATCTGCTTTAGGAAAATTGAAAGGGTTAAAAACCTTGGAAGCAATGGGAAATCAACTTACAGGCGATATACCTGTAGAATTAGGTAATCTCACTAGTTTAGAGAGACTTAGTTTGTATCGTAATTTATTAACAGGAACAATTCCTGTTGAGCTAAGTAACTTGTTAAACTTGAGGTATCTTAGTTTAAGTGATAATCAATTATCAGGAAGTATTCCTGCATCATTAGGAAATCTTACTAAATTAGAAGAGCTTAGTTTATTTAGAAACCAACTTACAGAAAGTATTCCTGTTCAATTAGGACAATTAAGTAATTTAAAGCATCTCTATTTAAACCATAATCAACTTACCGGAAGTATACCGGTGGAGTTTGGAGCACTAAGCAACCTTCAGTTTTTATGGTTGAGTACTAATGAATTAACCAATAATATTCCTACAGAACTAGGAAATCTAAGAAAACTACAAGATTTTAAAGCAAATGATAATCAACTTTCAGGAAGTATACCTTCTGCTTTAGGAAATGTATCAAGTCTTAAATATCTAGAATTAGCAAGAAACCAATTATCAGGGCCAATCCCAGTTCAATTTGGACAATTGACCAATTTACAGCAATTGTACCTTAGTGATAATCAGCTTTCGGGAAGAGTACCTACAGCATTAAGCCAGTTAACTAGCTTAAAACATCTGATGATTGATTCGAACAGATTTGTTTTTTGGAATGTAGAACCAGAATTTAATACTTACGTAGCAAATCTTATTAGCTTTTTATATGTTCCTCAGGCAAAAGTAGATCTGGTAGAAAATCACACTATTTATATTGATAAATCAATAACCTTTACCAGTAACGCACTTACCAGTACCAATAATAGTTATCAATGGTATAAAAATAATATTGCGATACCAGGAGCAACCAATAAAGATTTAATTATAACCAATGCAACTACTGCTGATGCAGGAGTATACCATTTTACAGCTACGAATAGTGTTGTTACGGGATTAACTTTGGTACGTAATTCTATCACTCTTTCTGTACTTGTGCCTAATTGGGATTCGACCCAATCCTTTTGTAGCTCAGAGAAAATACCAACAGTAAGTGATTTAGTATCTCCGATTTCTAATACGCCAACAGTCACTTGGTATGAAACCCAAACAGGAGGAACAGCTTTAATTGGATCTACTGAATTAGAAGCTATAGTATATTGGGCAGAAGGAAATGCAAGTGACCCCAGAGTAGGAGTAAAAGTAAACCTAAATGAAGGTGCTCCAGGAATTGAAGAAGAAGATTATCAGGCATTTTCGATACTATCAAATTCAAAAATAAAAGATCTTATAATCACAGGAACAAATATCAACTGGTATAGTACATCTACAGGAGGAATGCCTCTGGATATTAATACTGTATTAGAGGATGGAAAATCATATTTTGCACAGCAAGGTACTGTTGGCTGTAGATTTGAAGTTGTTGTTGCTGTAAAAGTATTTGAACCAGAAGGAGATGGATGGCAATATTTCTGTAAATCAACGGGGCCGACTATAGCTGATCTTGGAGCTAGATATACCATTTTAAGTGGCCATACATTGATTTGGTACAAAACAGCTACCGGAACAGAAACATATGCTTCTACAGAAGGTTTGGTTGATAAAGGAATATACTATGCAGTTCAGCGAGATGCATTAAACAATGAAAGTACAAGAAAAAGGATTACCGTTTCTATTTTTGATGTTCCGGCACCGGTTGTTGCCAATAGAAATCAAATCTTTTATACAAGTGACCCTGTACATATTTCAGATTTGGTGGCTACAGGAAATAATATCCTATGGTATGATGCAGCTTTTGGAGGAACGGCATATAATCCCACTGAAAGACTTGTAGATGGAAGAACCTATTACGCAGCTCAAACGGATATAAACTGTACACCAGGAGATGTAGGTTGCTGTACAAGTACATTTAGAGAAGAAGTAATAGTAAGTATTAAAGAAGAGTTACCACCTTCATTGATCGGATGTGAACGATTTCGTCCACAACCAGGAGAACGTTATGTAATAAGTGCCTGGGTACGAGAAGATGGATTATTAGCAATTAACCCGGTAACCAGAAACTTTAGTGAAGTAAGCAATGTATTTACAGGTCTATTAAATCATATTGTAAAGGATATAATTTTAGCTCCGGTAATAGCAGATAGACATATCCCAGAAGTATATGTTCCAAAACCTGATACTCGCGAATTTGATGTACTAGTTCCTTTCATTAAAAATGTCGTAGATAAAAATTTAACCATATATGATTTTAAATATGTAAAAGAAAGACAGAATGGTGTCGGCCCAGAGAGAACGGTAGGATTTGAATTTTCATTGGTTCCGGGTAAAAAATATACACCTCAATTTAAATATAGAACACCAAATGTGAAAGGACATAGTTATCCTTATCCACTTCTAAATAACCCTACCCTGGCTTTAAACTTTACTGGAACTTCTGTATGTGGTACTAAATTTTGTATGACTTCTTCTTTTAAGATTGATGGAGGATCATTATCGTTTAACAGAAATAATATAGTAAATACTAGTGATAGAACATCAGGAGCGTTTTCTAGTATTACCACATATACGTACACTGTAGATCCAAATTATCAGGCAATGGAGTATGTAAATTCATTATTGCGATTACGATACCGAAATAAAGATGGAGTTGATATTATTCCTCAAAATAGAACAGATATCGAATTTAAACCAAAAGGAGAGATAGTAGATGGTTGGCAAAGAGTTTCAGCTGATTTCACAATCCCTATAGATGCTACAAATATGCAGATTCATTTAGAAAGCAATATTCAGGGTGATGGGGTAGAACAGCTAAACGTATATTTTGATGATGTGAGAATACATCCTTTTAAAGGTAATATGAAAACTTTTGTATATGATCCTATTACCCAAAGATTGAAATCAGAATTAGATGAAAACAATTATGCGACCTTTTATGAATATGATCAGGAAGGCGGTTTGATACGTGTCAAAAAAGAGACAGAAAGAGGTGTCTTTACCATTCAGGAAACACGTTCAGGAAACTCTAAACTTAATGGGCAGAAATAATGAAAAAAACATATAAATATATCGCTATTTTACTATGTTGTATAGGAAGTATACAGCAAAGTAATGCACAAAATACAAACGTAAAAAATCTCTTTAAAAAGGTAGCACAATCATACAATGATAAAAAGCAATATCAGATTGATGTGACCTATAATATGCATAGAGGATTAACAGGGAATACGATTACAGAATCTTACCAGGGAAAAATGGTTAAGAACAATGATTTTTCTCAAATGATGGTCTTAAACTCAGAAATCCTTCAATTTCCTGAGGGGCAATTAAATATTGATCATACTGCGAAAACAGCAATTTATGTAGATTCTAAAGGATCTTCTCCAAAAAACCAGCTATTAGATATTAGCAGTTTTCTAGATTTTTATGACGAAGTAAAAGTTACAGAAAAGAATGGAGTTTTGGTCTGTGAGATGGTATCCACCAAACCCGATATTCAGAATCAATACGGTAAAGTAATACTATATATTAATAAAGAGAAGTATTTGATAGAAAAACAGGAATTGTTCTTTTCTACATTAATACCATTCGTAGAAGGTAATACCAAAAAAATGGATTATGGGCGTTTAGTAGTTCATTTAAAACATAGAGAATTAGAGAGTTCTGCCGCACCTGTTCTCAAGGATTACATCAATGTTTTATCAAAACAGAATATCACATTAGCAGAACAATATAAAGGGTATCACTTAACCAATCAGGCACACTAAAAAGAAAATGTATTTATGAAGAATACGAACACATATCTTAAGTTTTTTATTTTATTCTTTGTTATAACTTTAGGGTATAGCCAAGATAGATCAGAATATAATCCATCAGAAATTAGTAGTGCAATTACTTCGAATACTGCACTAGTGTTTAGTCCAGACCTTGGATCATTAACTAATGCTACTACAGTTTCTGCGGCGACCAGTATAATTTTGAATGTAAATTCGGATCAAGCTCCGTATGGTTGGTTTCGATATGCAATACAACTGAATGTAACTCCTAGATTGGCTAACGGAAATTTTGATGATGCAAATACATATCAGGTAGAATTATCTGTTGAGCATAATGTGATTCCTGGAGCAGGAAATAGTGGAGTTGATGTAAGAAAACACGTCATAAAAGATAGGTATGGGGCTCGGATAGCTGTGCAACAAGGTACCTATGAAAATTTGGGAGCAGGTCTGGCTCCGGATATCAATGGGTATATTCCCGAAAATATACTATTAGCAGCACAGTTAGATATAGAAAACTATAAACAACTTTCAGATACAACACCTCTTCTTCAAGTAGTACGTGATAACGTAAGAAATGAATTGTCAGTAAAATGGTCTGTGATTGAAGGAGTAGATAATTATCAATTAGAGTGGACATGGGTAGATAGTTATGGGGATACTTTTGAAACAGCACTTACTTCTGACCTTATTAGGTTAACCACCAGAGATTTTGAACAAAATAGTACACGTATTCAAACCATAAATAACGAGTATAATATCCCGTTAATTTATAGCAAAGGGTATATTATTTATAGAGTAAGAGCTGTAGGTCGTTATCAAGAGAATGTATCCAAATATAAATATGGGAGATGGAGTAGTGGAGCCAATGAGAAAACAACTGTTGCAAGTTGGCCAGGTGTCTATCAAGTAACAGAAGATCATGAAAATGATAAAAACTGGCAGTTTCAGGCAAGTTATGCAGAAGAAGGCAAGAAAAAAGAAGTTGTAAGCTACTTTGATGGTACTTTACGTAATCGTCAGACCGTTACAAAGATCAATTCAGACGATAATACTATTATAGGCGAAGTGATTTATGACGCACAAGGTCGTCCTGCAGTAGAAGTATTACCAGTTCCTACAACACAAAAACAAATAGGGTACGTCAGAGATTTTAATCAGAGCACCTTACAACCGGGGACACCATATGATTATAAAGATTTTGACCTGAACAGTCAAAATATTTTGGATCAGTCGACTGCAGAAAAAGCAATGGCTACTGCAAATGGAGCAAGTAAATATTATTCAACAACCAATGATACTAATGGTGATTTTAGAGATCGAGTACCTGATGCAGAGGGACATCCATTCTCTCAGATTGAATATATGCCTGATAACACAGGACGTATCCGAAGAAAGAGTGGTGTAGGAGTTACTCATCAATTGGGTAGTGGTCAGGAAATGGAATATTATTATGGTACTCCGGAACAGAAAGAATTAAATCGCTTGTTTGGATATAGTGTTGGTCATAAAGCCCATTATAAAAAGAATATGGTGATCGACCCAAATGGGCAAGCCAGTATAAGTTATATTGATCCACAAGGTAGAACTATTGCTACTGCATTATCAGGATATACTCCGACGAACCTGATTGGAACCCCAGATGAAGTAGATGCCAGTGGGGTATTACATAAAGAGCTAAACGTTGATCTGTTAGGCAAGTTATCCAGAGATGCCAAAGACACTAATACAGATAATAATATCAAAACGGCTACTCAGGCTTATGGTGCATTAGGAGACGCTCTTGAATATGCAGGTACCAAGGTTTCTGCTTTTGAAGAAAACAGAACGTTTAACTATACAGTTACTAATGATCCATTTTTTGAATATGCCTGTACTACAACAAACAATGTACAATATCCTTTGGTATATGACCTGGTTATTGATGTATTGGATATAGATGCCAATTCTCTTATTTCAGGACAAAAAAAGCAAAAAATTGATTTAAGTAAGGGAACACCAGGAACGTTTGTGTTGCCAGAATTTGTATCACCAGTAAAGAGAGGAAGTTACAGTATTACCAAAAGTTTGGTAGTGAGTAGAGAAGCTTTAGAAGAATATGCAGATGCATATGTCAAAAAACTTCAGGATAAAAATGATGCATGTTATATCAGCCCCGAGGAGGTAACGAATTTACCAGTATTAAGTTTTGAAGGCTGTTTTGTGACTTGCAAAGAATGTGAGGATGCCCTAGTTGCAGATTATGGAGGAAGAGCTTCTTACATAACTACCCAGGTTGCCGATTATGACTATTCAAAATTGGATTATCTGTCTGCTACAGAATTAGCAAATGAGAAGATACGGTTAGGAGAAGTATTTGGTATCCAATGGGATGCTTTGGTAAGAGCTTGTAATGCACCATGTGCAGATGGTACCATTGACCCTACCGATACAACAGAGGATATCGTAGCCAATTCAATTAGTTGTGGTATAGCAGCATCAGCATTGCTTAATGATATGAAGCCATTGGGACAGTATGGAGCATATACAGCAAATATATATAATAACCAAAATTCAAATAATGCAGGATCATCCACTTCTGCAAATAATGCTAAACTCAACATTTTTAATGATGCAAATGAGTTGTATAGTGCCAAAACTTCTTCAGGAGCCTTTAATAGCTGGCGTAATCCTCGCCATGCCAAAAATGATTCTCCTCCTAGTGGTAGTGGGGTATATACAAATGGACACTATTATAATGAAGAAGGTACCATAAGTTATGCGAAAATAAAACAAACGATTACTATTACCACTAATGATGCAGGAGAGGTGCAAGAAGAGATAAGCTATGCTCCAACATTACAAGAAGGAGCAGTAATCATTGAAAAAGATGGCGATCCAGAATTTGTGTATGTAGAGCCGCAATACCTCGCCAATGTATCAGATTTTCTAAGTGATGATATCTGGCAGGAACAATGGGCAGAATCATTGATTGTATATCATCCCGAATACTGCTATCTCGAATATGCAAATGCCGTTTGCGAAGTCACAGCAACGGTTAGTGGAGCTAAAATGAATTCTGATGGATTTGATATGTATCTGCTATCTGTTAAAACATTTGCAGATGCAAAAACAGCAGGTTTACTAGGAACTTTAGAAACTTTGTCAAGTAGAGATCCTTATTTTTCGAGTGTTATCCCAAGGGTAGAAAACACAACCTCACAAGGAGCACGAAAGGATATTATTAGAGAATCTCTTACTCAGAATTATAATGGCAGTGATAAGAACGTAATGGAGTTTACTTTGGCAACTCTGGTATGTAACAGTATCTCGAGTTGTGATTTGGGATTAGGAACCAATCCTACAGCAGGAGCTATAGTGGCTAAAGTAGACACATTTACCGATGTTGCTAAAAAAGATCAGTTCTGGAATACGTATAAAGCTAATTATGCCACTGCTAAGCAAACGATCCAAAGCTTATTTGGAAATATTTATGCTATAAACAAAGGATGTTATAACGGCTGTATAGATACGCAAGCACCACCTACTACCTTACTTACGGTACTATCCAATTATAGTACTGCTGTAAACAACAAAGTAGAGGGGCTAATTACGGGTACTGCTAATGGATTGTGTAAAGATGTACATGTAGCACAATATGAGAAAAAAGAGAAACGCTTCAAGCCATCAGATAATCTATATAACTCAGGGGATAATCCCAGAGACATTTATGATGATATGGCTGGGTTTACTAATTATGAGTATTATGTAGCAACCGGTGTTTGTCCTAAGGCCAGGGATTTAGAGATGTACCTTACGTATTACTTTAAAGAATATAGCTCAGGAATCAGTACTAGCAATGCCTATTCGGGTGCATATCTAAGCCCGGCATTATTTACTGATTTAGGAGGAGAACACCCTACAGATGTAGCTATTACCGTAAAAAATGCGAAGACTAATGGGGATAGAACACTGCAGATTCGATTTAACCAAAATAACCTGGATGTTGGTGATATTCCGATTGAAGTAAGCTTACCGGCAGCATCGGTTTTTGGGAAGACATGGGGAAATTATGGAGCATCCAATTGGATGATTACCAATATCAAACAAATCTACCCTAGTTATGATGACACTGCCAAAGTATTTAAATATAGCCTGGTAGCCGAAGTACGTATAGGTACCGGTGCTACTGCCACTACACAGGAGATTATTTTGACAGGTACTACCCAGGCTCGAATTTCTAATTGTAGTATCACCGATGCCGATGGGATAGGAGAATATATAGGGGATGGTAGTGGTACAGATATCTCTGGATGTAATAATACCACACGTTTTGAAACTGCATTACGTAACCTGTTATATGAACTCGAAAAGAACAATACCATCAATAATGCCAGTGTATCTCTAAATGGTTTAGAATCCTATGCAGGAATGTATCTCGATACATTTTTTGGTGGAGGCACTGCTGTTTGGAAAGCAGGTCCCGTAGGAACCTATAGTATAGAAGTAGCTGGAGTAACCAAATTTACGATGGTACTGGAGAATGCATTAGATGCAGCAACAATAAAAATCATAACAGGAGCCAATGTAAACTATACCTATACAGATACGGGAGAGATTAAGGAACAGCAATTAAATATCACCTATCGCGAAGCCGATCATTTTCCTAAAGTGATAACCGCCAAACTCTATGAATCTTGTGATGTCGCAACTGGTAAATGTAGATTGATTAATCTGTTATGTTGTGGAGATATTAATGATTTGGTAGGCGATGATCTTACAGAAGTAGTTGCTTGTCCTAATCAAACCGATACAGAGAAGTTGTTTGAGAATTATATGTTACAAGTTCTAAATGATGGAATAACCAATGTAGCAGAGAATACTTCTTTTACTACTTATAGCTCTGCTATCATCAATGAATTTAAAACAGCAGCAAAACTTAAGGATCGTTTTAAAGCAGATGTAGCTTCATCGACAAATGCAAATGAAACTTTTGATATTTCGATTACTCAGATCAAACACACGTCTTCTAGTGCAGGAAAATTTGAAATTAGATTCTCTGGTAGCGAAGATGTGTTTGCTAAAGCAGCTATTATTGCAGTTGATTTTTCAACATTTGATGCTACATCTTCAGCAATTACAGAAATAGTATCGTTCGATATTCGTGAGTTTAAGGAGATAGGCGGTGGTGGATTAGAGCCTTCTACTCCAGTGGCTTTAGTTCGAATAACCTATAAAAATGAGTTAGGTATTGTACAAACCAGAGATGTAAGTCTTTCTATTAGATATAGAACTCCAGGTTTAGAATTAGAAGTATATAATAGAGATTTTTGCAAATTCTTTGAAGAACCTCCTGTAGATCCCATATGTGATTTTGTAGATGTTCAATTAGCAAACCGTGTCGGAGAAGAATTAAAAGTTTTAATGAATGCATTAATTGTAGATGGAGCAACTAGCACAAAATTGGGAGAACGCATTTCGTTAAAAGGGTTTTCAGCATATACTACATTTCTACAGGAATTTTTAACAAATCAAAGTTTATCGTTATGTGCTTCTTCTAGAAGTGATTGCACTGGAGTTGATTTTTCTAATTTGGATCATGTATTTTTTAGAGCATATAAGTTTGCTTCTTCTGCTCCTAATTCAATGGAACTTAATATTTCATATTCGGATATTTTTTACTTTACTTTTCAACTTAATTTTTCCGATACTTCTATAGAAATCACCAATTTGTCAACTATTAATAGTATTGAATATCTTGAAAGTTCAACCCGCTTCTATCCTGTATTCAAATTTGATATTACAATAGGTAGTTCAAGTTTTCCAGAAGTATATACAGGATTTAAAACGGAGACTACTAATATAGTACAAAGACCTAACGGGGTAATTGATATAAGATGCGGAATGATGGAGAAATATATTGGTAATCCTTTACAAGGTAATCAAGATTCTATAGATAATGAAGATGTAACTTCTTGTGATCCAAATAGTATTGAAGAAGAACAATTCGAGGAGTTATTAAAAAATCTTTTAAATGAGTATTATGCATCTAAAAGAGAAAATAGACCAATATCTAATACTTTTTTAGATGATATTTTTTATAATAATTTTAACCTTAATTCAAGGATTGATCAATCCATAGGACCAGAACTGGAAGCAATTGGGAAGTCTTATCCAAATAAATTTGATAGGTACTATATTCAAGTTATAAAAAATCTTTTAAGTAACATAGATAATGGAGAATCAATTGGCTATGATCATTTCAATATTTATCATTATATAACTAATGGTAGCCCTAATAATTTGTCATATAGTAATTCTCTAAATTTTCATTTGGAAGAAGATTTTACTGATGTAAATACTATTTTAGACATTAAGATATTAAGAAGTGAGATTCCAGATAATAGAAGAACATCAAATCCTGGTTTCTACAGCACTATTGATTTTGTTAATAATTCAGGCGAAACCATTAGGGGAAAAAATATTGGTCCTTTTTATTTTTATCATTCACAACCCGGACTTACATTAGGATATTCTTTATGTGATTTATTATCAAAAAATGTTCAACCAGATCCTCAGACAACAGCTTTAAGTCAAAAATCTTTAAGATCACCATCAATTCGTCAGGATACAACTCCATTAGAATTGGCAAATATTTTCTCTGGTCCTCTACTAAATGAATCAAATCAATCCTCTGCAAGATCCGCAGCCGTTATCGCAGACGAAACCATACCTTGTGGTCCTACCGTTTGTATCCCACCGGTGGTACCTCCTGTAAGTTGTACAGAAAAATATACAGCATATACAACGGTAATGAATCGTATCGCAGATAAAGAAGAAGGAGATGTAGTATCAGAAGAAGATTTTTGCAAAAACTCTTTACAATACCTGGTTGATGATTATAATTATTACCTCACCAAATTTGGAATTACCTCGACCTTAAATCTTCATTATATATCTATGGCTCGTTTTGGAGCTACAGAATTTAATTTTGGATATCCCGGTATGCGACAAGCGTACAAAGGTAAGCCAGCTATTATTGATTCTTATGTTGCATATGCCGATACAAAAACCTGGGCGGCCTTTACTACAGACTACCTTAATCAACCGGGGAACGAAGATATTTGTGTACCAAGAGCATTCCCGACAGATTTTAGTGATGTTATTATAGATGTACCAGACGATACAGATTGCGAGCAATTTGTAAAAAGTGTACGCGTAGCATATACCAGAGATGCTTACGAGAGTTTTATCACGATCAAACGAGAAGAATTTGTTAAAGGGTATATCAAAAAAGCAATCGATGATGCTGTAGAGACCTTTGATATGAAGTATTTTGATAAAGAATATCAATATACCTTATATTATTATGACCAATCAGGTAACCTGTTACAAACAGTTCCTCCAGAAGGTGTTGACCGTTTTACCAAGGCAGAATTATTGGCAACAAATACATCTGGTGTAACACTTAATGAACAAATCAACCAACATCGGGCAAATAACATAGCCACAGAGAGTGTAGGTCTGTTGCCAAATCATGAGTTGCTAACGCAATATCGTTACAATTCTCTTAACCAGCTGGTATGGCAAAAAACACCAGATGGTGGGATTACGCGCTTTGCTTATGATAAACTGGGTAGGATTATAGCTTCTCAGAATGCAAAACAACGTATTAATAATAGATTTAGCTATACTACCTATGATGAGTTGGGTAGAATCACCGAAGCAGGAGAATTAATACCTGATACTGCGATCAGTATTAACGATACTACGGGTAAATTGGTATATACTAGTGCGGGTAACGAAGTTCCTGCACGGATAGAAGATAACTATCCGGTTAATATAGCTGCAAATCGAGTAGAAGTAACCCGTACACGATATAATGATTTACAAATTGCAGCAACAGAGATTTTTGAGACGGTGCTGGATGCAGATAACTATGCAAGCACGACACGTAATCGAGTATCTGCAATTTATTACTATGATACCTTTGGCACTGCTACAATCGAACGGCAATATAACCATGCGATTTTCTATACCTATGATATCCACGGTAATGTAAAAGAACTGGTGCAGCATAATAAACAGATGGCACTTACACTGGACGATCCTACCTCGGGTATGAAACGTACCCAGTATGCCTATGACCTGATCAGTGGTAATGTGAATACAGTAACCTATCAAAAAGGAAAGATAGATCAGTTTATCCATAAGTATCAGTACGATGCAGATAATCGTATTGTTAATGTACAGACTTCTGATCAAGGGATGATCTGGGAACAGGATGCCAGTTATCAATACTTTGCACACGGTCCACTGGCCAGAACAGTACTTGGAGATAAGAAAGTACAGGGGATGGATTATGCATACACCTTACAAGGATGGCTAAAAGGAGTAAACTCAGAAAACCTAAGCCCGGATACCGATATGGGAGGTGATGGAGCCAATGGTGCTACCGTAGCCAAAGATGCTATGGGGTATTCGTTAAGTTACTATACCGGTGATTATAAATCTGTAGGTACTACCAATGCGACCTCATTTGCTTATAGCAATACATCAGGATTACAAAGCAGTAAAAACCTGTATAATGGTAATATCAAGCAGATGGTGACTAGCCTGATTGATAATAATGAGTCTATGCTCGCATCACAGATCAATCATTATGAGTATGACCAGCTTAACCGTATCAAAGCGATGCAAGGTAATAATGTGGTGGGTACCACAGCTAGCCCTACCTATAGTACCAGTTATAGTTATGACAATAATGGTAACTTAAAAACCTTACAGCGATCTACAGTAAACAGCCAGGGTACGGTAGTGAATATGGATGACCTTACTTATACTTATAAAACGGTTACTGATTCCGATACAGGATTACAAAAACGCTCTAACCAGTTAGGGCATGTAGATGATGCCATTGCAGGTAGCCAGTTTAATGACCTCGAAGATCAGAATGCTAATAACTATGAGTATGATGCCATAGGACAGCTAGTAGTTGATAAAAAAGAAGGAATTACCAATATCGAGTGGCGTGTAGATGGCAAAGTAAAACAGATCACCAAAAGTAATGGTACGATCATAAACTTTGCTTATGATGGTTTAGGAAATCGTGTTTCTAAAACAATACTTCCAGAAAATAAAAGAACCTTATACGTTCGAGACGTGCAAGGAAATACAATGGGAGTTTATGAAGGTAATTTTGTTAAAAGAACAATCGGAGGTTCAGGTTCAGAACTAGTAGACAAGGTCATAAAAGGGATAACGATAAGTGGTATTAGAGAAGATAAGGCACAATCGACATTAGTAGTAGGAGATGTTGTTGCTCCTGTAAATATTACCACCGGAGCACAGGTAACTCATGTAGCAGGAAAATCCATAACATTAGCACCTAATACCGAGATTACTCCAGGAGCAGATTATAGTGCACGTATAGAAGATATTATACCAGATGGAACAATAGTAGATACCTATCCAGAAGGAATATCGTTAACAGAACATCATATCTATGGTAGTAGTCGATTAGGATTAGAACAAAAAAACATTAAGGTCCCAGAAACCGAAATGGCAACTCCAGAGACATATACCAATACTGTAGGAGACAAGCGATATGAGTTAAGTAACCATTTAGGTAATGTAATGAGTGTAGTAAGCGACCGTAAGAATGCAGTTACAACAGGAAATTTAACTACCTTTACACCAGACGTTCTTACATTTAGTGATTACTATCCTTTTGGGATGTTGTTACCTAATAGACATGGAAACAGTGGTGACTATAGATATGGTTTCCAGGGACAGGAAATGGATAATGAAATCAAAGGGGAAGGGAATAGTGTAAACTACAAATATCGTATGCACGATCCAAGAGTTGGACGATTCTTTGCTGAAGATCCTTTAGGTAAAATGTTTCCTTGGAATTCTCCTTATGCTTTTAGTGAAAATAGAGTTATTGATGGAATTGAATTAGAAGGATTAGAAACTGTAATATTTAATTTACCGAATAAAACTGTTGGTGCAGGAGGTAATGCAGTTATAACAGGAATGACATCGGAGGAAGTAAAAGCCGTCTTTTTTGAAAATAGTTATAAGTATAATGATTCATGGTATGATCCAAATGCTTCAAAAGATGAGATTTGGGATGTTTTTCGAAACAATGATATAGGGACGATAATAAGCAAATATCCTAATATTGAAAGCTGGCGTAATAGCGAAAAATTACTTTTTGAAGGGCATGAGGGGACACTTATGGAAAAAGCCTATAATGTTGACAGGAAAATCTATAACTGGATTAAACCTGAAAGAACTAATGCTCTTGTAACTATTGAGAAAGAGCTTCCAAACACAGGAGGGTTTTTAGGTCTAAAAATACAGACAGGATATACAGGTACCTCGGGAAATAGTAGAATTAGAGTTTCTAAATATTTGTTAACTTTTAATTTATCAGGAGTTTCAACAGGAGTTTACGCTGGGATGGAATTTAAAGCATCCGCAGTAGAAGAAAGCTTAGAATTTGATTATGGCATATCTGGTAATTATAGATTTATTTATGGTAAAATAGGTAATCAAGGTCTAGATATCAATCTTGGAATTTCAAATAAACTTAATCCTAAAAAAATTGGTAGTATTCGCAATATAATATTAAGAAGAATTTTTAATAAAAAAACATTAGGAGGATGGGGAATTCCGAATCTTGATGCAGGATTTGAATTAGATATCTCAGGTTTCAAAAGTTATATAGAGAATGAAGATTGGGAAGGTTTATATAAAGCGTTAGAACCGCAGATTGAAGCTGGGATTGATGGTCTTTTGAAAGTGATTGAAAAGAAGGAAGGTAACGGAGGGTAATGATTAAAATAATTCTAGTAATAAGAATAAGTTTAATTTAGATAAAAGAATGTAGTTGAATAAAATAAATGACATATCAAAAGGTGTTTTTTTAAAGAAATATGTATTGTCGTGGTTATTACCAGGAGTGTTTTTTGTTATAAAAAATAAAATAGACAGTTCATTTTTAACTCAGGCATTATTTTTGCTATCAATTATACAAGGAATACTTTATTTAGGCTTAAAAAGAGTCTCATATGATAATGAAAAGATTTACTTTTCTAACAAAGTATATGGTTTTAATAAAATTGAAAATTTTTATGTATTTGATCAAAAGATTAGTTTGTTTTTTGTTTAAAAAATATCTGGAAGGTCAATTTTTGATAGATATGTTTGGTTTGAATTGATAGAAGATATAAGTGTTATTCCTAAATTAAAGAATGTTTTTAAACCTAAAACAGGTGTTAGTCAAGTAGAAAGTTTTATAAAATTATTAAATGAAAAAAGTAATATTCCAATTGAGAAAAAAATCAAATTTTAAATTCATTTTCTTGTTTTTTTTATTCTTTCTAAGTTGTTTTAAAGGAAACCCTAATGTTTTAGACGAGTACAGGTTATTGGGGTTTCAAGATGTGGATGAGATTGAACAGAAGTTTGTAAAACTTTTTTTAAAATCTTTTAAAAAAGATGAGAGTATTTTGAGAATTCCAATTTTCTCAATAAGTAATATAGAGAATATTAAAGATGAAAAAATTAAAAGTGATTTTTTAGAATTTAAAGACGCGATTTCTTCATTACCTAAAAAACTGGAGTTAATTCAAAGTAAAAAAGAAGAATTTCATGTTGTTAGATGGGAAGATTTTCAAATGAATAAAATTATTCAGATAGGGGGTATTGATTTATATACAGCTAAATTATATTTATTTAACAAAAAAAATAAAGTAGATTTAATTACTTTTAAAGTTATAAGAAAAAATAATATTATTGGAATAGCAGACATACGCGGTGAGATTGTTAATCATCCTATGGAATCTGGTCCTGTTTCTCGCTCTTCAAATAATAAATAAGCTACCCTTGATGGCGCGAGTATGCCTTGATTGCTAGTGCCAGTTTGCCCCTGCTGGCGCCCGAATGAGTGATCGCTAGTGCTCGACTCTGTCGGGTACCGTACCAGATTGGTAAGGGTAAATAAAATAAATATAAAAGCCCCCTGATGGCACAAGTATGCCCCCGCTAGCGCTCGTCTGTGACGGGTGCTGGTAAAGGTGTCTCGTCCTAAAAAAAGTTTACATATTTATACTTAATCCTAAAATAGATTTACATCTATATTTTAATCCTATTATTGTAAACCAATAATAGGATTTTTTATAT
>NZ_OMKA01000023.1 GCF_900299525.1 Aquimarina sp. Aq78
CCAAGTAATCGGCAGAATCTGCCTAAACTAACCTTTGGATAAAGGGTTTTCATCTCTTGGATTACTTGGTATTGGACTTTTTTACAATCTTGATTTTAAATTCATGTTCGGCTACTTCAATCATCTTACGATAGGCTTCTGCCAGTAATCGAGCTTCTTGAAGTTCTTTCTTTAACTGTGATAAAGATGCTTCTTTGTTGTTTGATGATGGTTCTGATTGATCTGCCATTATAGGTAAAGGTACAATACTTGGTTTTGAATAATCATATCCTAATTCTTTTAACCAATAGGTAATTCGAGAATGTCCTATATGATATTTATCTTCAACCTCTCTTCTTGTTACAGTGCCAGTCAAAAATTCATTACAGACAAATCGTTTAAATTCTTCACTGTATCTAGATTGCCATTTTGATGATGAAGTTTTGCAATATCTTTCCATTTTTTTACACTTTTGTGTAAACCTATTTCAGGACAAGACAATGGGTCAAACTGGTGCTTTTGAAAAAAATTATATTTTTAGAATTGATTATCAGTATTTTATACAATAAACAAGCCTCAATAAAGAGGCTTGTTTATGTTGTTTAGACTACTTAAGATTGTTTAGAACCTAATAAATATGGGTTTTATATTGCTACGTGGGTCAAATTGGTGCTTGGTTATATTTGCAATTATGAATTGTAAAAACTGTAACCAATCCCGATCGCTCGGATATGATAGCGCAGAAATGTTTTCTGTGCTGCATATGAGTAAGAAATAAATTATACTAAAGCCGATGGCGCGGATTTGTAATCCGTGAAACATACCAAAATATGAAAACAGCCACTTATAATGTGGCTGTTTTTTGATATCGTAAATTATTAATAATCTTGTTGTAAATAAAATTGTTTTAAATCCAAGATTATGTTTTTAGTTCTGTAGGGAATTGATAAAATTTAGATCATCAATTGGAGGGAATTGATAAAATTTAGATTATGAGAAAAATACTAATTTTTATAATTACTAATTTCATTGGCCTTTTTATTGCGTATGTTTTAGCTCCTAGCTGTGGTCAATGTAGAGGTGACGATTATTGCCCTCCTTGTATTGGTAAGGAAGAAGGGATATTTCTCATTGCTTTACTCCTATTTGATATTTTCTATATCTATAAATATTTCATTAAACCAAGATTGGAGAGTAAGAGTAAATAAAAGAAATCTTTAAACTTCTTTTTGATTAGGAATGCAATACAAAAATCTGCAAAAACTCAATTTAGAAAGCTATACAATTGAAGAAAACAATCAGTTTTGATGCTGCTATTTATGCTGTCAAGAATCTTTCTGTAAAACAACAACAGGTGATTAAATTAATTCCCTGGAAGCAATGTCATACCTCCGGGGAATTTTTATTTAAAAAAGCTATTCTCGATACAATTTTTCTTCGTTTCACTATGAAAAATCACTCGAATTGACGCTTTTTTATAGTATTAGTTTTAAAATGCACAACGAGTTTTACAATAGTTATGGTTTCTATAAATGAGTTAGGCATATTGAGAAATTAAAATTCCTCACCGCCACCGCCGCCATTTGAGCAATCTACAAATTCAACTTCGGTGCCAAACCATTCTGTGATACCACAAGAGTTGGTTCTTTTTACCTCAAAAAGATACCAACCAGGAGTTGGGGTATAGTGTAAGGTTCCAGAATCTCCCGAGTAATTAGTCGATGGGCTATATACAATAGATAGATTAGGATATCTACGTAGCCTTATTTGATGTGTTGTACCCGATAATCTTGGAGTTATGCTATAGGTATTCCCTGTGTGACTAGAACAAAAATAACCGATCTCATTTATACCATTTTCGAATTCGATCATATCTACGACAGCTTCTCCTATCCAAATATTTCTACGTACCGTATGTGATGGTAAAGTAGCTTGAATAAATCCTGATCCATTATATGCACTATTTGCAGGTCTTACCGTAATACTGGTATTTGTAGAGGATACGATTTGAAGATTCGAAGAGGTTGTCCAGTTTATGGGAATAGTCGAAATACTCGCATTATAAGTCACCGTGGAAGTATTACATATTAGCGATGATCCGGCCATGGTGAGCGGAGGAAATAAGTGCCTTATTGCTAAAAAATCCCCAGCACTAAAGTTGTCAATTGAGCATGCTTGACCACCGTTCATTACAGATTGAGCATCTGAACTTGGTGTACCGGGAATCAGGCTTGCAGAAGTTTGATTGGTGTGCATGATGCCTAGATTATGACCCAGTTCATGTTGTACATTAGAAATTCTCATATTCTGTGTGATAGCCCCGCTACATGCATTAAAATCTGGATTTACCCAGATTCTTACCCCAGGCAAACCGTTGGTTGTAGGAAATGTTCCTCTTCCAAAAACATTGGAAGCTAAATTCATACTGGGATCTTGTGAGTCATACATAATCTGGATGTGCGCATTGGCTGCCGTAGCAGTTATATTGAGAAACAACCCTGAGCTAGCAGCGTTCCAACGGCCAATTGCGTCTATAGAAGCATTTCTCCAATTTAAGTTCATATTGGGATTTATAAACACATTGATATTGTTAATCGTCACAGAATTGGGATGTTCTCTTTGTTTAGTGTTGGATTTTTTAGGAGCATGGTATTTTTTGTTTTTATAAAAAACCATATCTCCATCTACCAAATAATAGGTTCCTTTGTCTTCGATTAGATCATCAGAAAACCCCCAACTCTTCAAGGTTTTGAGTACAGAATCGCTTTGTGATAAACTTTCGTTTTCTACCAGATAATCCTCTTCAGAGCATCCGACGAGGATAGTGAACAACAGACTTAAAATAAATAGTTTTTTCATTTTGTGTGAGTTTTAGTTTTTGCCTTACTTTGTTATGGAGTGTTCGGGTCACATTTTTCTCCTTGTGATTAATAGCTTTTGGTGATAGTGAAGTATTTTTGTTGTTGCGAAGTCTATTTTGTTCCTTAAACTTGGTTAAAGAAATTCAAGTTCTCTTTAGTAATATATGTTGTGTACCACCACTTGTTATAGCATCAATATATTTCCTCTTGTTTAATAGGGTATTTGAGCTTTTGGAGTACAGAGCTAATAAGACTTAAGAATCGTAAAATAGCTTTGATGTCGATTAGAATTCGTTATCGCGAAATTGAGAATTGTATACTTACGGTGTGAGTAACAATAAGGTTCTTTGTGTGAGTGTTTTCATAATTTTCTGTTGGTTAATATTGATAATTGTTAAGTTTCACAAGGTTGTTACTTTTACCTTGCTTACTTCGATACTTTAAATTTAGGGTTTTTTGTGTAAACCCTTCTGGTTTTACCTTAAAAATAATTGGATCTAATTTGTTCCAATTTATAACCGTATCAGAAGAGATTAAATCTATTTTAGATGAATACAATACTAAAGGGGCTACAAATTATACAACAGATAATTTAGAGGAACACTATTGTGATAGAATGCTATGTTTTTATCTTTTTTTTCTTAATATATCAGTCATTAGATATACACGTTTTAAAATTTTTGATGGCTCAAAAACTCTGTCAGATATACGATCTCCTTTGTTAAGTTCTCTAATGAGTTTAGAGTTATTAAAATAGTAGCGACCTTCGAATATGGTTTCTGGTGGCAAAGAGGTATCAAAATACATCCATTCACCAGATGAATCATAAACACTTTTAAACTTATTTTCTTGTTCATAAGCAAAAAACAGTTTGCCTTTCTTTAGGTAATATTCTATTACAATAGACCCATAAGAAACCCCAATCCATTCAACATATTTTACCAGTTTGCCATTTTCAAAATACCCGGTAAGCTGACCACCACCATCTGTTGTATACTCCATGAACTCCTCATTATATAAGTCAATCTTTTTGAGTTGATGATTTGAATTAATACGTCGAAATTCTGTCCTGATTTTTTGGATTAACTCCTCTGTATTCTGAAAAATTCCTATGAAAGGAATGGCAAGTATTCCTATAAACAGTAAAATGGTTCTCATAGTAATAGTGTATAAAAACTAGTATTTATGATAATCTAATTCTTTCTTTTTTGTTCTTCCCCCAGGCAATTACGTCTACTCCTTTTGAATATTGAATTTTATCAGGCTCATCCTTGATTAACTTATCAAATCTTGCGTAGTTTACCTTTAGGTTAGTAACCTCAATTTTTTGTATTGGCCACTCCAGGTGATGAATCTCAAATTCATTAATTGACTTCTCTGTATCTTGAAACAAAGCATACCTTTCTGTAAGCCATTTATCGAGAACGCTTTTATCTGTAATTTCTTCTCCAATAGAAAATGGGATGTCTAATTCATCTTTAAACTCTGAATTTATGGATAGATATCGATTTTCGCTTCGTTTTATTTTTGAATACCGATATGGCAATTCAGAAATTTTCTTAGCTATTTTACAGGATAAATTTGTTCCTCCTTCTATACTTAGAAAATAGACTCCTGTTTTTGTATTAGACTTGACATAAGTTCTGATATTAATTTCATCAAAAGTAGAGATTGGAGGAAATGCCGGTAGGTTTTTAGGCCGAATTTTTTCCATGGTAAAAGCGACCAAAGAAATCCAGGGTTTTCCTTCAAAAAGATCAATTTCAAGTTCTTTTGGAACAAATTTTTGTAATTCTGATAATTCGACTTGCCAATGAATAAATATTGCATTATTCCATTCCTGGTAGAATTTCCAATTTTTATCAGGGATTTTCCAGGGCCGGTGCTCAGTCGTATTTAATAGTTCCTTGATTGACATTTATTTAATGACCCCGGCACATACTTTTAATCGTAAGATTTTCTTTACCGATTGCATTACCTGTTTTTTATAGCCTGCATCGATTTTCATTTCGGCCAGGATAGCATTTATTGTTTTTATTTCGTTTTGTGGCATTAGGATCAGGTCACAACCAGCTTTAGAAGCCAGTAGGGGGGCATTGTCTAATATCGTAACCGCTTTCATGATATTAAGTGCATCAGATATAATAATACCTCTAAACCTCATTTTTTCTTTTAATAACCCAGTAACAATTTTTGGAGAACAACTAGAGGGTAGCCCATCGGTGTTATACTCTTCATTGTTTTTAATAGTGATGTGGGCAACCATGATAGAGAGCACACCATCTTCGATAATTTTTTTATAATTATCTACTTCCTGTAAAGGACCATCTATGTATACACTTTGTTTGTGGGTATCTCCTTTTACAAGACCATGACCGGGAAAATGTTTTGCTGTTGCTATGATCCCGCTTTCTTGAGAACATTTTATAAACTGATTCGCGAGGCGAACTACATCTTCTTTATTGTTTCCGTAACTTCTGGATTTAATAGCTTCATTGCTAGAACTTACATCGAGTACAGGAGCATAGTTATGGTGTACACCAATATCTCTAAGTTCCTGGTTGATAATATTGACTACAGAGTCTGATTGCGCCTCATTTTTGATATCAATAGTTTTACCTACTTTACGGGCTCCTTTAATTCTACTAGAGAATAAACTAGGCTCGGCATCCATACTAAACAAAAGCGGGACGGTCTTATTTTTTGTAGTAATGGCATTAAGTGCGTTGATATCTTCGGTATGTTTTTGCTTATGTCCTTTTAGATAAACGACACCTCCAATAGCATTTTGCATGGCTAATTTTTGAACTGTAGCTGCAGGCTTACCTATTTCTCCACCAGAAGTGATGATCATTTGAGCGACCTTTTGTCGATCACTTAATGTATTAAAAATAGAATCTACTGTATATTCTAATTCAGAAGTATAGGTATAAAAATCTTGTAAGCTAAATTTTGGTGCTTTTTGAGCGTAGCCATTAGCCGATAACAAGACAATGCAAAAAATCAATCGAAAAAAACAATTCATATAATATAATTAAGCAGATATTTTAATTTGTATTTAACATTGAATAGGAACTCCATCCAACTGCCCCCATTCACTCCATGATCCATCATATATAGATACATTATGATATCCTGCCAGCTCTGCGGCAAGCATAATAATACATGCAGTAATACCGGATCCACATGTAAAGATCAGTTTTTTGTCTTCAATATTAAAATACTGTAGAATTTTTTGCAATTCTGTCGTAGATCGCATTTTACCATCATCCAGTACTTTTGTATAATGCAAATTCATTGAATTTGGAATATGGCCTCCTTTAAGGCTTTCTCTGGGTTCGGGCTCTGATGCAGTAAACCTACCTGGGGAACGGGCATCCAGTATTAGAGAATTTTCAGAATTCATTTCTGAGAGTATCATTTTGGCATTGGTAACCAATTTGGGAGTATGATTGGCTTCAAAATTTCCACGGCTGTATTCTTGTCGACTGGTATCCTCAGTTTCGCAAGGTTGCTCAGCTTTTTGCCAGGCAGGGAAACCACCATCTAATATGGCAACGTTTTGGTGCCCCATGGTTTTAAACATCCATCGTACTCTTGGGCTAGAGTAGATCCCTAATGTATCATAGATTACTATGGTATGATGAGAACTAATGCCAAGTGCTTCGCAAGCTTCTGAGAAAGCTTCTGGAGAAGGAAGCATATTAGGAATATCGGTGGTTGCATCAGAAAAAACATTTTTAATATCAAAAAAACGAGCTCCTTTGATCTTTAGATTCGAGTTTTTTGGCTTGTCTTGAGAAGTTACTTTTTTAATTGTAGCATCCAGAATCACCAAATCAGGATGATCTAAATACTTAGAAAGCCAGTCTACTGATACAATGGGTTGTGTGATTTGTAATGTATTCATATTAGGTTAAGGTATCAAAATCAAGAGGCCATAAATTTATCGAGCATTTTATTGGTTTGCAGGATTAGTTTTTTCTTAAAAAAACCAGTTCCACCAAGCAAAGCGCCTTTCCATCCGATAGCTTGAGAAGCCCATCGATGTAGGTTAAAATCATCTGTGTGTTTTATGATTTTACCATCTTTAAATTCGAATTGAGCATCGATCTTATTGTGGACAGATCTTCCTGTTTTACTAAAAGAATACCATGCTTCCCAATGAGCTGATCCCTTTTGATCATTAGCTTCGACTTGTGAAAATTCGACCTTAAAATTTCTTGCGTTTTTACATAGCATACGCCACATACCTTTTGCACGATTACCTTTTAGTTTTCCAAAACCGGGATCTTCAAAAACCACATCATCATGATAACATGATATCATGGTTTCAGCATCGAGATTGCTTAATCCGGTATAAAACGTTTCGATAAGCTTCTTCATAAGATGTATAGTAAAAAATCAGAGGCATGAAGATAAGAATAATTAATCTAGCTTATCTGTTAGTTTCTTAAATACTTTTTTTGGATTTTTATTTTCATACAATACAGCATGTACTGCATCAATGATAGGTGTTCGAGCAGCTTTTGTAGCATCGAGTTCATATGCAGTCTTTGCGGCATAATATCCTTCGGCAATCATACTCATTTCCATCTGGGCACTTTTTACTGTGTATCCCTTACCGATCATATTACCAAACATTCGATTACGAGAGAAAATAGAATATCCGGTCACCAATAAATCACCCAAATAGGCAGAATCGTTAATGTTACGTTTCATTTTATGTACTTTTTTAATAAAACGTTTCATTTCACGAATTGCATTACTCATAAGAACACTCTGAAAATTATCACCATACCCAAGGCCATGCGCAATACCTGCAGCTACAGAATAGATATTCTTGAGCACTGCAGCATATTCGGTACCGATAATGTCATCACTGGTTTTGCATTTAATATAATCGCTACTTAAATGATTAGCCATTATTTTGGCTTTTTCTTCATCATTAGAAGCTATAGTAAGATAGGATAGTCGTTCTAGTGCAACCTCTTCTGCATGACATGGCCCGGTAATCACCCCAATATTATTAAAAGGGATATTATACTCATCATGAAAATGTTCTCCTACAATTAGCCCAGTTTCTGGAACAATACCTTTTATGGCCGAAAAAATAATCTTGCCTTTTAAAGATGTAGTAAGTTTATTGAGTTCACTATGTAGAAAAGCAGAAGGAATAGCAAAAATAAGATAGTCTGCATACGCAACAGCTTCATTGATATCATTGGTAAGTTTAAGTTGTTCAACTTTAAATTCGACCGAACTTAAATAATTAGGATTATGTTGTTGTTTTTTAAGATGCTCTAAAGCATAAGTACTTCGCATATACCATCCGACTTCATTTAGATTTTCGGTAAGCATTTTTACAATGGCAGTTGCCCAACTACCACCTCCCAGTACTGCAAATTTTAGATTTTTTTCCATAAATAATATTGTGGGTTCAAAAATAGGAAAAATACAATTCAAAATAAAGACTTGATAATCAGTTTATTATGATTTTGGCACGTGTTTTGGTTCTCAATTAATGAAATTGAAAACACACAGCATATGAAAACGCTAAAATTACTTTCGGTTATTTTTTTAAGTTCAATACTATTAACTTCTTGTGTAGCAGAGGTTGTTATCGAAGAAGATGTTTATGTAGAAGAACCAAGAATTACTTTAAACGAATTATTAAATACCTATGAGATCTGGTATGTAGATATCGAACGCACAAAGGGTAATGGTGAGATTCCGTTTTTACAAAAAGCGTTTACAGTTTCTTTCCGAAACGGAACGTTTTATGCCAATAATAATCTAGTAGGTATGGGAAGCAATGGAAATGGATATGGATTAGATGTTGGTTTCTATGATACTTTTAGAATGGATTTGGATATCAGCCATGATATCGACGGTGCATATAAATTAGTAATTACTCAATTATCAGATAATCAGATAGAAGTATACGATGAGGTAACAAATACTAGCTATTTCTTGATTGGATACCAACGTAATAATTTTGATTATGATCAGGTATTCTATGATAATATTCATTATTTCTTGCAAGAGTATGAAACTTGGGAAAAAGTCTTTACTAGTGAGTTTGGAGTATTGAATGAATTTGATAATGAAAACTATTTGAAATTCTCATATTTCGGATCTGGAGAAAATTTTAAAAGTTCTCAGGATGAAAATGGAATTCATATTGATGATATCTTTTATGATTATACGGGTCATTATGAGGTTAATGATATCGTTAACATTTTTGATAGGAAAACTTTAACACTTGATTACGATTATCTGGGCAATGAATTCTTTGAGTTGTCCGTTATAAATGATAGTAAAATAGAATTGTTTCACCCAACCTCTGAAACGGTGTACCAATTCGTAGGTAGAGGACATATACAATTTAAGAGTTCTGGGAAAGGAAAACCAACTCAGAATGAAAAGAAAAGAATAAAAAAAGCTGATTTTATGAAGCTTTCAAAATAAAAGTAAGGTAGCACTTAAACAATATTAACTTTTTGGTTGGTTATTTAGTTGGGAATCGCTCTACAAGGGAAATCTTGTTTGAGCGATTTCTTTTTTTAGTAATAAAAATTCCTGAATAAGAAAATGGTTGTTAATTTATATATAAACATTATTTGAATTAATCTTTTTGAATGAAGAAACCTTTAGTTTATATACAGAATTTTAAAGATTTCAGTACTTTTATAACTCTTAAAACATAACAGAAAAATGGATTGTATACTGAAAGGAGTGAGTCAATTTAGTTTGTTAAACTTCAGTTTGTAGTAAAATTGATTTTTTTGAAATTGATTTTTTGAAAAATCATTCAAAATTAACGCTAGATTGTGCCAAAATTTAATTTATCTCCAAAACACAGTATCTTTACCTTTTCAAAAAGTAACTTATACATGGCAACAGCAATATTAGATTTCGGAATTCAGGAAGCACTACAGCAACTAGGTGTTTCTGAACACAATAAAGGAACTTCAACTGGAGCAAATTGGCTCTCTTCAAAAGAAACGATTTCATCATATTCACCTGTAGATGGAGAATTGATAGGTAAAGTAGAAGTCACAACGCCAGAAGATTATGAGAAAGTAATACAAACTGCAACTGAGGCATTCAAAACCTGGAAAATAATGCCAGCTCCGCTACGTGGAGAAATTGTAAGACAGTTCGGAGAAGCATTACGAGAATTAAAAGAACCTCTGGGGAAATTGGTTTCTTATGAAATGGGAAAATCCTATCAAGAAGGTTTAGGTGAAGTACAGGAGATGATCGATATCTGTGATTTTGCCGTAGGATTATCTCGACAATTGCACGGTTTAACAATGCATTCTGAGCGTCCTGGTCATAGAATGTATGAGCAGTATCATCCACTAGGGATTGTGGGAATTATCTCTGCATTTAATTTTCCGGTAGCAGTATGGGCCTGGAACACTGCATTAGCATGGATTTCTGGAGACGTATGTGTATGGAAACCTAGTGAAAAAA
Organism: Aquimarina sp. Aq78; assembly: GCF_900299525.1. Taxonomy (GTDB): domain Bacteria; phylum Bacteroidota; class Bacteroidia; order Flavobacteriales; family Flavobacteriaceae; genus Aquimarina. The sequence goes on from NZ_OMKA01000023.1 coordinate 10,323, forward strand.
CACCACTTTGCGGAATAGCATGTCAAAATATTATTGCCAAAGTTTTAAAAGATAATAGTCTACCAGAAGGAATTTCTTGCTTGATTAATGGAGATTATAAGGTGGGAGAGATGATGACAACAGATAAAAGAGTTCCTTTAATTTCTGCTACAGGATCTACCAGAATGGGTAAAATTGTAGGAGCAACCGTGGGAGAGCGTTTAGGAAAATCACTTTTAGAACTAGGAGGAAACAATGCAATTATTGTTACACCTGATGCAGATATTAAAATGACTGTGATTGGAGCTGTGTTTGGTGCAGTAGGAACTGCAGGTCAACGTTGTACCTCGACACGCCGATTGATTATACATGAATCTATTTATGATAAAGTAAAAAATGCAGTAGTAGCCGCTTATGGACAGTTGAGAATCGGTAATCCTCTGGATGAAAATAATCATGTGGGACCATTAATAGATACTGATGCAGTGAAAGGTTACCAAAATGCATTACAGAAAGTAGTAGAAGAAGGAGGAAATATTGTGGTAGATGGAGCTGTGCTTTCTGGAGAAGGTTATGAAAGTGGATGTTATGTAAAACCTGCTATCGCAGAAGCTGATAATTCGTTTGAAATTGTACAACACGAAACATTTGCACCAGTATTATACCTATTAAAGTATAGTGGTGATGTAGAAAATGCTATCGAAACTCAAAATGGAGTAGCACAAGGATTATCCTCTGCTATTATGACAAATAATTTACGCGAAGCAGAACGTTTTCTATCACATGCAGGATCAGATTGTGGGATTGCTAATGTAAATATAGGAACCTCTGGTGCCGAGATTGGTGGTGCTTTTGGTGGTGAAAAAGAAACTGGTGGTGGTCGTGAATCAGGATCAGATGCTTGGAAAGTTTACATGCGACGTCAAACCAATACAATAAATTATACTACAGAATTACCATTGGCTCAAGGAATTAAATTCGATTTATAGCCAGATAATTTTGTGATAAATAATAAAAAATGCATCCCACATGGGATGCATTTTTTATTAAATGTTGTACTAATGTGTAACTTTTAAGGTTTATATATGTAATAAATACTGTATAGAGAATGTTAAAAAAACGCAACCATAGCTTTTTAAAAGCATCTTATGTACAAGTAATAACTTATAAAGTTAAAATAAATGAAAAAAGTTTTTTTACTTTTATTAATACTCTGTGTAGCTTGTAATGATGATGATAGGACAGAAGATCCTGTTTTATGTACCCTAGAGGCTAGACCAGGTTTAGAAGTAACAATTAAAGATACTATGGATGCCACGTTTTTGGTAGATGGTATTACAGTAGTAGCTATAGATAGTGAATATAAAGAAACCCTAGAGAATATATCGGGAACTAATATTTTTGTTGGAGCTCATGAACGAACTGGTAATTACGTAGTTATGGTGAGTAAAACAGGTTATACAACAATTATCAGTGATCCAATTATTGTAACAGAAGATATATGCCATGTAATTACCGAAAGTTTAGAGGTTTTATTAGAGAAAAAGTAAAAAAATCATAAAATTCCTGAAGATTTAAGAAAAAAATTCAAAAATTTAAGCTAGTTTTGAAAAAATCACTCACAAATCAGCTTAAAATGAAAACACTTTTATTTTATCTCAAACGTTCCGTTTGGGCGGTTTCTCTTATGGGAACCATTACTTCAGTAAATGCACAACAGCTTAAAACACAGGCAGATCAACAAGGAAAGCCTGGAGGTCATTCGCTTTACAAACAATCTAAAATTTACGATAGTAAATATGGATCTAAATCGGATGTGAAAAAAGTTGGTGATAAAGCATTAGAAAGAATGAAGTGGGAATTTGAAAGACTCAAAGACCCGAACACTAATGAAATTCCTTTCGGAATTAGAGACAAAGAGGTAAACTTCTCTAGTAAGATTTCAGAAGGAAATGATTCGAAACAATCAATTAGCAATGCTGCAAAATCTTCAAAAGCCGGTCGTTTTTCGTATTGGAAGAACAGAGGCCCCTACAATGTAGGAGGAAGAACAAGAGCCTTGGCTATTGATCGTACAAACGAGAATGTAATCCTGGCCGGAGGGGTTTCGGGAGGATTATGGCGCTCTACTAATGGTGGAGAGTCCTGGAGAAAGGTGACGTCTCGTAGACAATCACCAAGTATTACTTGTATTGTACAAGACCCTAGACCTGGTAAACATAATACATGGTATTATGGATCAGGAGAACGTTTTGGTAATTCTGCTGGAGCAGGAGGAGCCTTTTTTCAAGGAACCGGAGTTTATAAATCTACCAACGGTGGAAGAACCTGGAGACTTCTTGAAGCTACCAACGATAATGACGTAAGAACATTTTCTCCTTTTGATTTGATTAACTCTATTGTGATTAATCCAACTAATGGAGATATTTTCGTAGGTACTTTTAATGGTGTACACAAATCTAAAGATGGAGGAAAATCATTTGAAGAAGTATTAGCAGGCGATTTTGATAATACTGCAGAAGTTGCAGTTACAACTACAGGTCAGATTTATGCAACTATTGATTCTGGAGGAAATCCTAATAATGGTTATTTCACATCTACAAACGGAGATGTTGATACATGGACAGAAATATCACCAGAGCTTTTACCAGCAGATTATGGTAGAACCGTTATGGGGATAGACCCTTCTAATGAAAACATTGTATATTTCTTTACTCAGAATTTAAGTGCAGGTGGGCCAGCATTTTTATTTAAGTACGATGCTACTGCAGCTACACCAGAAGAAACCTGGACAGATCTAAGTGCTAATCTACCTATCGGAATTGGAGGATCAGTAGGAAACTTAAATCTTCAAGGCGGATATAATATGATCGTTAAGGTTAGTCCGGCAGATCCTAACCTAATGTTTGTAGGAGGAACTAATATATACAGATCTACAACTGGATTTACAACTTCAGCAGGACAAGAAAGCTGGATTGCAGGATATTCTCCTCTAAACAATATAAGTGTATATCCAGATCAACATCCTGATCAGCATGCACTACTTTTTTATCCATCTAACCCTAATAAAGTGTTATCTGGTAATGATGGAGGTGTATTTGTAACCGAAGATGTTACTACTTCTACATCTGCAGCAGAACCTGTAGATTGGATTTCTTTAAATAACGGATATGTAACTACACAGCCATATCATGTATCTTTTGATCCAGAACCAAATAGTGATGATCTACTAGCTGGTTTTCAGGATAACGGTACCTGGTTTACATCTTCTACGAGTTCTATTGAACCATGGATAGAAGATTTTGGAGGTGACGGAGCTTATAGTGCAATTGCAGATAACGGAAGAACAAGATATGTGTCTTCACAAAGAGGAAATGTATATAGATTTAATTTTGATGAAGCTGGAGAATTTCAATCATTCACCAGAGTAAGACCTGCAGGAGCTAATAACCTTGCTTTTATTACACCATTTATTCTGGATTCTAATAATGATAACATTATGTATTTACCTGCGGGTAATAGAATTTGGAGAAATAATAATCTGGATGAAATCCCTCTTTTCTCAAATGCATTCGCAACAGTAAATTGGGTAGATCTTCCAAATACAGACACTCCGGCAGGAACTTCAATATCTTCTTTAGATGTTTCTAAGTATCCAGTTGCAAATAGACTATATTATGGTACTAATGCAGGAGGTATTTATAGAATGGATAATGCTAATCTTGATGATCAGGAAGTAGTAGATATTTCTACAGGAAAAGGATTGCCAGAAGGTTTTGTAAACGATATCAATGTAGATCCATCTAATTCTGATAGAGTTATTGCTACATTCTCTAATTATAGAGTAATAAGTGTATTCTTAACGACCGATGGAGGAGATACCTGGACAAATATTAGTGGTAATTTAGAAGAAAATGCTGATGGATCAGGAAATGGACCATCTGTAAGAAGTACTGCATTCTTAGGAAGCAGCCAAGGATTCTTTGGTTCTAGATTACAAAAAGTATATGCAGCAACAAGTACTGGATTATACTATACAAATAGATTAAATGGAGAAAGAACTCGTTGGATCAAAGAACCTTTTGCTATTGGTAACGCTGTAACAGATGAGGTAAAAACTCGTAAAGATGGATTTATCGCTGTAGCTGCACATGGTAGTGGGGTGTATAGTGCAAAGTTCCCGGTATTTAATGAATTACCAGAATCTTCATTAAGTGTAGCTTACCTATTAGATGATCTTCTTGTAGCAGAAAATAGCGAGGATGTAGAAGTAGACGTAACAGACCTATTTGTTCACTCTAACGGAAATGCAATAAATATAGAATTTACGAATTCTAATCCAGAATTAGTAACAGCAACATTAGAAGGAAATACAGTCACTCTTTCTTTTGCACCTGATAGCTTAGGTAAGGCAACAATTGGTCTTATAGCTACTTCTGGAGATGAGCAAGTTGCAGAAGGATTCACAGTATCTGTAACCGAGCTTGCAATTTATGAGCAAATAGAAGGAGCTACATCATCATTAGCATCTCAATTCTTTGTAGATTTTGGGGGTCTGGCGCAATCTGCAGATGACTTCATTATTCCTGCAGGAAATACATGGACGTTAGAGAGAATTGTAGCTTTTGGAGGAGCTAATAATTCACCAGCATTAACCAATGCAACTGTTGTAATATATAGTGATAATGCAGGGGTTCCTGGTGATGAGGTTTATAATAGTGGAGAGATTACTCCAATCTCTAATCCAACAGATACAAACTTAAATCTAGTGCTTCCAGCAACGGTAACATTAGAAAGTGGTAACTATTGGTTATCGGTTTATGCTAACTTAGCTTTTGGTGCTGGGCAAGAACAATGGTTCTGGTCTTCACAAAATGGAGGAATTGGTCAGGAACCACATTTTAAAGATAACTTAGACTTATTTGGCACTGGAGCGACAGATTGGACGCCAGTTTCAGTTGCATTTGGTAGAGATCCTCTTGATCAGGTATTCCAGATTTATGGAATGGTAGATGATGGTGATGCAGGTGAGCCTAAACCTTCTGTAGATCCTTTGGCTGTAATAGAAGTGTCAAAAAACACGACAGCTTCACCAAATCCATCTAATGGGATGTTCTCATTTAATTTTAAAGATACAGCATTAAAATCTAATGGAAATACTTCTAGATCTATCGAGATCTTTGATTCTATGGGTAATAAGTTGTATTCAAATAGTAATGTTAGTGATAATACAATCTGGGATGCTTCAAATGCAAGATCTGGATTATATTTTGCAAGAATTACAGAAGATGGAAATCAAAGTACTCTAAAACTTATTAAGAAATAAGTTACAATAATGATAAACTTAAAAGGAGTTGAAAATTTCAACTCCTTTTTTTATTTTTATAGAATGGATAAAATACTGTATATATTAATAGTAGTTGGTTTATTTTCTTGCAAATCAAATAGTATTGCTCAGGAAAAAGAAGCCGAAAAAACTAAACCTAAAGTAGAAAAACCGAAGTTTAGTGATCTTCAGGATAATACGATTGATCCTAATACAGTGCATTTGATTGCTGTAATACAAGGTGTAACTAAGAATGTATCTATCTGTGAAAAGAACTTTAAAACGGCTACTACAGTAAAAGTAAAACAAATTATAAATTCTGGTTCTGGTATTACAAATATGATTTCTCCCGGACAAGAAATTACTTTTGGTTTTATGAACTCACCAACAAATGATTTTGACACCCTAAAACAACGAATACCTAAGGATAAGGAAGTTTCTTTTAAAATAAGAGAAAATCTATGTCCCGATATGAGTAAGACAGTGTATGAGGTTATTGGGTTTAAAACTAAGGATTAGAAGCTTGAGCTTTGCAGTAGCATTATTTTAGAAAACAATACTAAAAAAAGATACTGGTTTTCGACCAGTATCTTTTTTTATGAATTAAATTTTGTGACTGCCAATTACTTTTCACGGGCAAAATTATTTCTCAGCAAACCAGACAATTATTGCAATAATAATAAGTATGAACAATACAAAGAAGAATATTTTCCAGAAAGAGTAAGGTCTGCTTCCAGAAATAGCTCCTGTTTGGCCATTGATAAAGAAATTATACTTTTTACCACTAAAGCGATATGCACTAATATATACCGGAAGCAGAATATGTTTAAAGGTCTCTTCGCTTAAACTCATATCTATATTGTGTACTCTTTGAGTATCTCCTCCTATATCACGTTTGGCCCATGATGTTGCAATACGTTCAGCTTCTTTGGTAGATGATAGGTGACCATCTTTTAATGGAATCGTATATTTTTCGGTAACAAACCCTGCCAAAAAATTGGTGTTAAATGGTGAAAGAGCATCCAGATTCCAATTTGATATTTTTCTTGGCACTGGATTTTTATTTTGGTGTGATGCTTTAATTAAAGTATCATCGACAAAACCACTTACATTTCCGCTTGCGGGAGACCATCTTGTTCTACGTTCTTGTCGGGTTCTGGTAACAGATTTACCATTTACCGTTGTTGTATACGGAACACTAACATAATAATAATCTCCACGTTGTCCTGTATAATTCGCATACAGTTGAGCATCAAAGGTCCAGTAAGGTAAGTAGAGGCCTTTGGTATTTTGGGGATCTAATGCTGCTTTTTTGAGATTATTAGGGGCGAACCATAGCCCTTTTACCCATTTTGAAAATATCTGATGTGATTTTTTCTGATCAAATTGAAAAGGAAGAACTGCTCCGGGTAGTATCCAGTCTTCTTTATATGCATCTTCTATAATCAAAGGCATGGTGCAATACACGCAATGCAAAGATTTATAGTTTTCTTCGATATGTTGATTTGCGCCACAATTTTTGCAATGCAGCATCATGATTTCTTCAGAATGGGATTGAGAACCCATTTCTTCGAGATAGGGTTTAAGCTCTAATTCCTGAAACCCATTTTGATCATTTATAATCGTTTCATGATGCCCACAATACTCGCAAGTAATCTCAGTCGTTCCAGGTTTATATTTTAATTCTGCACCACAATTAGTACAGGATTTTTTACGTTCTGAAACTGCTTTTTTTTCTTCTTCCATTTAGGAACTAATAATACTGGATGTTATATAGAATAGTTCCTTCTCCCATAGGGGAGAAGGTTACGTCCTATCCCAAAATTAATTTTGAGATGAGTTTTTATTTTTTAATTCCCGGGTAATGGAGGAGGAGTGCTTCCGCCTAGAAATGATTTTAGCTCTTCTACATCTTTTAGCGCAACCCAGCTATCCATTCCTTGTTTCCATACCAAAGAATCTTTATTTATGGTTCTATTGGCAAATAGTGCTTTTAATTGTTCAAAGGATGCGGGTCCTGCCTGTTGTCCGTTTTGAGCATAAAAATACTGTACTTGCACTGGCATTGGTGGTGGAGCTACCGGAGCAGTTTGTTGAGGTTGTATTTGTTGTTGTCCTCCCATTGGGTTCATCATGCCCCCCATTTGTTGAGCCAGAACAAATCCCATTCCCATTCCCATTCCAGCTCCTGCTGTACCTCCTTCATTGGCTGCGGCAGCTTCAATAGCTTTTGCGGTCTTAAATTTGGTTAATTTGTCGAGATCAAGCTTATCAATTCTGCTATATTCAAAGATCTCTTTTTTCAACTCTTCTGGCATAGAAACATTCTCGATAAAGAATTTTTCCAGAGAAATACCTACAGAGTTAAATTCGGGTTGCATTACATCAAGACAAGTCTCAGATAATTCTGTAGTATTAGCGGCATATAGCTCGATAGGTAAATTAGCTTCGCCAACCGTATCAGTAAATCGCGTAGAGATTAAACTTTTAAGATGTTCATTGATCTCGAAATTAGTGAAATTAGCATCTGTTCCTACAATATCAATTATAAATTTACCGGCATCATTAATCTTAAATGCATAGGTTCCAAAAGCACGAATTTCTACTAGCCCAAAACGATCATCGTTTAAGGTAATTGGATTTTTGGTTCCCCATTTTTCATCAGTAAATAAATGTGTATTTACAAAATATACTTCAGCTTTAAAAGGACTATTAAATCCATATTTCCAACCTTTTAACGTCGTTAAAATAGGTAGATTTTGTGTATTTAAGGTGTATGTTCCGGGAGTGAACACATCTGCTAGTTGTCCTTCATTAATAAAAACTGCAGTTTGTCCTTCTCTTACGATAAGCTTCGCTTCATTTTTAATTTCATTTTGATATCGTTCAAACCGATGCACAATAGTATCATCGGTATAGTCTAACCATTCTATGATATCTATAAATTCGTGGCTAAGTTTTTTCTTTATTTCGTCAAAAATTCCCATTGATGAGTTGATTTTAAATTTGTGTTCTAAAGCTACAAAATTGAATGGTTGATGAAAAATTTTTTTCAGCCAATCTGAAGTAGGCAGTATATAAATAGGAATCTGAATTTTTAATTCTGAAAAACAATGTTTTTGCAGCACAATTGTTACAAAGACATTGTTTTAAGAATTAACTAGATAAAACAATAGGAAATATCACTTAAGAAAACTATCCATCAATATTGTAAAGCTGCTTCTAGAAGGAATGTTGGTAATTACATCAATAGTTGGGTTAAGTGTTGCTGTTCCTTCTACATCATCCAATTGAAAAACTTTTGCATCGTTTCCAATACCTACTTGAAGTTCTTCAACATCAGTGATATAGAAGTACGCAGTATTAACATGACCACTAATGGATATGTACTGCAACGTGATCGTTTTCTGCCCATCTGGACCAGGAGGTGCAGTGATGTAATATCTTGCAGCTTCATCATGAGTAGTTGGGTCGTCAATTACTGTTTCATAATTGTGGCCTATCATTACAAGAAGTGTCCCTTGTTCTGCATCTCCTGGTGAGGTAACGATTCTGGTATTAGAAGGAATTCCTAGTACTAAACGATCAACACCGGTATCAGACCATAGCGCATTTCCCCATGCTCCTCCTCCAAAAAAATTAGGACCAAGCCATGTATTAGGTTGCTGATTTACTTCATCTACATGCCAGACAAAAAGATCTCCGCCATTTCCACCAAAGACTCTAAAATCACGTGCATTTCCTCCTATAACAACAATATCTGTCCCGTCATAAGTATCCAGTGCATCTGTTCTACCGTCGTTTCCATTTCCCGCATCTATTGCTGCTCTTTCCCAGTTATTTACAAAAATTAAATCGTTTCCCGGACCTGTATGAATACTGGTGGTCATAATATCATATACCCCTGGATTTAGTACTTCTGCGCTTCCAATAATTACTAGATCATTATCATGCTGGTGGCCTGTTGCGCTAGAACCCGTTCTGACTGTTGCTGAATGGCTATGACGAAACCTCAACATATCTGGGCCATCTCCAAAATTTACAGGATCTCCATACATAGGATTACCTGCCGAACTAAAAGAACCTTGCAATCCTAAATCAATAATATCAGTACCTGGTGAGCCATAAAATAGTTCTAGATGTGAAGTCACATCAATCCCAGTAATTACATTGCGATTGAGTCTCCAGCCAAATTCTTGATCAGAAAAATCAACAAGTAGGTCAAAGTTTCCTACAGAATTTGAAAACCCTCGCCAATTTGCCAACAATGAGGTTATGTTCCAATCCCATTTTCCAGGAGGCAAAATAGGAGAAGCTTCCCCTTCCACAGTATGTCCATCAAAATAAATCTCGTCGTAAAGGCCATCAAGAGGGAAATCATCAGTGGTAGGCTCCCAGGAACCATCCCAAGAATATGCATTGTGTTCTAATGGCCAATTGGTACCGAAATCATCAATAATATCCGAATCGGGAATCTCATCTATTAAAAAAGATTCATCTGTACAACTCCCTGTGAATATAAGTATAAGGAAACAGAAATATTTAATACTATTTTGCTTTATGTAAACTTTCTTTAAGGTAGGTTTTGTGTTGGTAAATTTAGTTTTCAAATGATCTAATTTTACCCAATTTTGAATGTAGTGAACAAAGTTCTTTGATAAAAGAAGTTGTAAATCTTTATGATAGTGATACTCAATTCGTGAAAAAATGCCTGTAAAGTATTTCATTGTTTTAATCTTATTTTTAGTTTAAACACTCTCTAACTCTTGATCGAATTAGAGAGTGCGGGGATATTCAGTAACCCAGACAGGGAATTAGAAGATTGGAAAACATTTAAAACGGCATAGTGATATTGAATTCAAAAAATATACTACACAAACTACTTCTGGGTTACTTATAAAATTCTAAATTATCAATCATAATAGCTCCTGTTTCATGACCCGGAACATCAAATACGAGGAATACTTCTTTTATATTTGAAAGGTTAATAATGTTACCAAATGCACTTAATGGGATTAGTGTACTGGTCATGGCACTTTTTGTAAGTTTAGAAATGGGTGTTTGTAAGGGGAGTATGGTATTACCGCTGTGTTTTATTGGATAGGGTATTATACCAAAATCACTGATCTTCACTTTTTTTGAGTATTTGCCTTGTTTATCCTTGAGTCTAATGTAGAAATCCTGCTCTTTATCTATGGTGTTATAAATGTTCTTATAAATTTGGGATGCTCTGATGCTTAGAAATGAATATGATGACAAATTACGAGATGACGGGTATTTAAATTTCACAAACGAACTTCCTACATTTCTTTTGGTCCACGTTATTCTCATTGCCTTAGTATGATGAGGTGAGTAAGAATGAAGTTTCCAACTGTTCCCTACTTTCATTGTATTAATCCCACTAGAAGATTTAACGATATCTCCTCCAGTATAATTTTTGGTAGCCGAATTGTTTTCGAAGTTGGCAAGAACACTTTTTTTGGCATCTGTATGTTGTTGATAAAACTCAGATACGTCATTTTGGGGCATATTAGAAGGCCTTCTCTGGTATTTAAAAAACTGGTTGTATTGTTGATGATTTTGAAGATATAATTTCAGATGTGCCAATATATAGGCATTGATTACTTTATTTTGATTAACACCACTGTATTGATAGTTAAATGGGGGAAGAAGTTGACTCCTATCAGTATACATAGTATGACGGCCATCTTTAAAAAAGATCATATCCTTTGCAGGAAATAAGTTGCTAAAAGTTGATCCTTCTGCAGAGCATTCATCATAAAATTTAAAACCGCTTTGCTCTCTTCCGTCAAAACTTTTTGCCCCATATCTATCCTCATCATTTCCAGAGTATATGACCAGTAGCCCTTTTATAGTATTAATTAGGTTATGTTTAACACTCATATCATGTTGAAGTGCGGGAGCAAGCGATATTACAGATTTTACATTTTTACCTGTTGTGGTTTCCAGATCATCGGCAAATCTCACTACGGCTCCACCTCCCATACTATGACCTATGAGTGCTATAGAGTTAGTCAGGTTCGGATATTTGCTATATATCCAATTGACATGGTTTGACATTTCTGTATTTACACTCATATCATGTTTACCTGAGCTCCACCGTATACTTGCGCTTGCAATACCATGTTTTGCGAGATGTCTTTGTAAAACTTCATATTCGTCATATTTATATCCATTTCCGTGCATGATTAATGCCAAAGGATAATTAGAAGACCCCCCAAGTGGGCTATAATAACTACCTCTATGCTCTTGTTGGTTCTGTATAAAGGAATATCCTATAGCTTTATAGTTATAAGGGCCATCAGATATAATAGGAGGAAGTGGAGCTTCAAAAACTAACTCTTTATTTTCGACTAAGGTTTCATTTTCTAATATCATATCCTCTTCGTAGCTACACGAATAGAATAAGAAAATAGCGAATACTACTATAGCTTTTGCTAAACTTGATTTGATTAGGTGTTTCATATTGATTTTAAGATGGATTAGTTTTTTTAACCCCTAACCATGAGTTTATGACTAGGGGTTAATTGCTTATGGGACATAAAAGACTTATTTTTTAGTGTCTATAATTAGAGCAATAACAATCTCCATTATGAAGAGCTCCTGTGTCATGTCCATTACTTCTACAGTACTGACAACACGATCCGCAATAGTTAGAAAAGACTCCTCCTGCAATTCTATTTTGCTGTTTTTTGTCAATTTTTTTGACGTTTTCTAAATTTAAAATGTTGTTTAACATGATGTGAAATATTAAGATTTTTTAAATAACGATACTGATTTATATCAAAGGTTTAGGTGTTATACTTTAATTCTGTATATCAGCGTTTTGGTAAATTTAGAGTAGTTAATTAAGAGTGGTAAGAAGCAATTGACAAGAGGTGTGTTTCAATTGATGGATGTATGTTTTCAATAGACGGGCATGCCTTTTCAATTGATAAGACAACACATTAATCGAGATATGGATTCATTTAGGATATGTAAATGACAAGAATACGGTTTGCTGTATTATTACTGCAGATGACTCATAGAAACAAGAAACTTCTCTTTTTTGTTTTTTGAGATATTTATACTATCGTTATTGTTCATTATAATATAACCTCCATCAGATTTCACAAATTTTTTTACTTCTTTTAAATTGATCAAAAAACTATTATGTATTCTCATAAATTGTTGTTCGATCAATAAGTTTTCATATTCTTTAAGATGCTTACTTACTAATAGAGATATATTATCTTTAAGAATAAATGAAGTATAGGCACCATTAGCCTTGCAGTATATGATATCCTCTACATTAATAAATTCTACACTATCTGCTGTAGAGAGGCATATTTTATTAAACTTTGGCTGTTGTAGATTATCTATTAAGGTTTCTAATTGTTTTTTATAAATCTCTTGATCTTTCTTTTTCTTTGCTTTTTCTATGGCATTTTTGAGTTCTTCAATACTTAAAGGTTTAAGTAAATAATCTAAAGATGAAAATTTTATGGCTTGTATAGCATATTGCTCATAAGCAGTGGTAAAAATCACTTCAAAATTTATAGTATCGATTTGGGTTAATATATCAAAACCTATTCCTGATTGTAGTTCGATATCCAAAAAGACAACATCAGGATTATAGTTTTTAATTTTATCGACAGCTTCTGTTACAGAATTTGCAGTAGTCAAAACAGTTGTTTCCAGGCAAAACTCTTCAAGTAATTTTGTTAAGGTTTCTCTACTGTGTTTTTCATCATCTACAATTATTGCTGTTAAGCTCATAATTAGAAAATTTTATTCTGTTTGAATTTTGATAATCACCCTTGTTCCTATAGACGTACCATGGCTATCTATTTTGTCTATAATTTCTATATTTTTTTCTTCAGATTTGTGAAATCTTTGTAATCTTTTTTCAGTTAATTCTAAACCTCTGGATTTTGTGGTTTTTTTAAGAGACGAATTTATGTTTTTAGCGGCATTTCTTCCTATACCATTATCATCTATTTTACAAATAATTTGATTTTTTTCTTTTCTGAAACAAATATTTAGTTTTTTACTACCTTCTTTTTTATTCAATAAACCGTACAGGATTGCATTTTCGACTAATGGCTGAATGATCAACATAGGTACTTCTTCGGCATCTGCGTTTAGTGTATCATCTACATGAATAATGTACTTAAAAGTGGTGTCAAAACGTAAAGCTTCTAATTCTAGATATTGCCGTAGTAAGTTGATTTCATCAGATAATACGATATTCGTTTCTATAGAGTTTTCAAGAAGGTTTCGTATTAAATGACTAAACTTAGCCAAATATTTTAAAGCAGCTTCTTTTTTTTCGAGTACAATTAGATGTTGAATTGATCCTAAAGAATTAAAAATAAAATGAGGATTTATCTGAGCTCTTAGAGCTTTACAATTGTTAATAAATGATTCTTTTTCGAAGAGGAGCTTTTCTTTATGTTCCTGATGCATTTTATATGCCAAGCCTAACGCAAAAATTATAATTTCGAGAGTAGCTCCTGCCATCATGTAAATACTTGTCTTGAAAAAAAAGAAACCTAGAGTGCCTATCATAAATAAGAATGATCCTGCAACTATAAAATAGGCTAAACTATTTTTGGCGGTTAGTAATAAATAGATCATCCCGCCAATACCAAAAAGAGTCATTATAAAACGCTGAACATTCATAATATAAATAGCTCCTTCAAAATATTTAAAATACAAAAAGAGACTATCTAAAATTATAATGATAATAAGCGAATAAATGATGTATTTTATGATACGATTAAGTGTAGGATAGTCTTTTTTTGTGGCTAGATAAAACGAAACAAAATAAACATAACATAAATTAATTAATATTTGTACAATCTGAAAAAACCAATGAGTGATAATGTTATAGTCATCAAAAATGATATTGTTTGCTATAAGTAAAGTGCCATTTAGATAGATAAATAAGCAGAAAATGTATAAAGAGTAAAATAAGAATTCAATATTTCTTGAAGTTATAAAGAAAGCAAGAGTAAGAATGAACATAACCAGACATACCCCTGAAAAAATATATTTACGTATTGGAGTTATAATGTTTTTTTGAGAGTAATAATTTTGTACAGACTGGTTTATGGTTTGTGAAGCATAATGAAATTTCCAATTAGTAACACGATCCGAAAATCTTAAACGCCTTATTTTTAAATATATAAATCTCTTTTTGATAAGAGACTTATATTTAAAAGGTATTCTAGGAATATAGGATATAGAATTAATTTTTTCTGAACCATCAAATAGACCAAATTTCTTTTCTATAAGTGTATTGTTTTCAGCATAGAATAAAGATGCATATCCATAATTACAGGATTTTAAATACCAGAGACTATCTGTTTTTAATGTTTTTAATTCTTTGTCGAGGTCGATTTTTATCCAATAAATATCTTTAGAACTAGTTTTTTTAGTAAAATATTTGGATGATCGAAAAAGGGTATTAGATTTTATGATATCGTGTATCGATATGGTATCACTGGTAGTTTTGTATACTTCAAAAGGAATTTGAGTTGTATTTCTATCTTGGTTATTTTGTGCATTGAGGCTACAATAATATACATTTGATAAAATAAGAACATAAATTACATATAGTAAACTTTTTGGCATGTGTCCTTTTGCTATTTTTCGGTGAGAATGAGTTTATAATATAACGTTTATAGAAGACAAGACCCCAGTCCTTCATATGGATCTTGTCTAAAATATTTTCCGTTTTTAGATTAGCACTTATTCTGTAATGGTAAAATAGAATGTTACGCCTATGCTGGTTTGTTATTCTTTAAGTCATACGCTGATCTGTTTTTTGATCATAGAATATGTTTTTTAAGAAAAGAAGAAATTAAAAAATAAATCAATTGATTTTGAAATACTCTAATAAAACAACCCCTACCCATGAAGAAATTGGGTAAGAGTTGTTTGTCGTTTATTGTATAGTTAAAATTTTCTTTAAATACGCATGTTTGACTACTAGATATTGAAGTTAATCTGGATATTGAAGTTAATCTGTTAGATTATAAAATGACTGTACTTCTAGATAATTCTCAAAATTAATGCCGCTGGCATCATTGCCTTCTACCAGCACAAACCGAAGTCTAAGATTGGATTGAGTAAAAGTAGCACGTAATGTGGCTTTTCCAACCTCAATCTTGTCGATCTCCAGGATGATTTGCTGGCCTAGACTAAGCGGTAAAGTTTCCCAATAGGTATTACCTGTGACGGTAACATAGGCATAAACAATACCGGTGTCAAATATTTTCTGAGTTAATTCGGGAATGTCAAAAACATTATCTCCGTTAGATATCGTTTGGTTTTCGAATAAAACAGAGACTACATTAGCGTTTCCATCTTGTCCATTTGTTCCATCAGCTCCTGCAGGCCCCTGTGGTCCTATTTGGCCATCGACCCCATCTTCTGCAGAGCAAGAGCCTAAAACTAAGATTAGTACCAAAAGACCGTACTTAAATTTTTTCATTATTGTTTCCATACTTTTCATGTTATTAATTATTAATTGTGTGAATATTCAATTGTTTATTTGCGAAGTGTTTTAATAATAGATCCCACAATTACAACTACATGCTACAAAGATGCAACGAGCTTAAAAAGCTATCAAGAGGTTAAAACCTTAATTATTATAGGGTAAAACCATATATTTATAAGGGTTATTTCCCGAATTTGTATTGCCTTAAACTTATGTTTAAAAAATACTACCAATTCTGTAGTCTATTTCATTTTGAAAAATAGAACAAAAGATGAGTTGTAATTGGATCTAATATCTATCTAGCTGGGTTCTGCTTTGAGGATTGATTTTTCTATTAGATTGATCTTTTCCTTTATAATTATAAAAATTAAAGAAAAAGCTATTAGTAAGTATGCTAAAAATTTAATTGTTGTTTTCATGATATGTGATTTTTTATCATTTACAACCTTAGATCAATAACTTTAAATTTTTGTTACCCTTGGGTAGTAATTTTTATTATGAATTTTTAGTTTCTACCATTCTCATGCGGATATAATTGGTATACGGGATCACTTTGCCAAAACTCCTTGGTATTAATATCCATTATAGTAAGTGGTCCTTTAAATGCAGCTCCTGTATCCATATTCCATACACAAATAGCCTGTGTTGGGGTGGTCTGATTGATTCGTGTAACGGGAGTATGACCAATATAAACCTCATCAAAAAGCAATAATCGTTTAGGGTATTTTAGATCTGTTTTTTTTAGATTGGGATCCGTTGCCAATGCAGTTTCCCATAAAGTCCTGTCCCAATAAAATGATTCACTAAAATATTCTCGATGAGGTCCGCGAAGATTAGTGAATCCGGCATGAAGAAACAAACGATTATGAGTATCTATGTGATAATTATTGAGAGTTTCATAAAAATGGAGATGAGTATTAATTTCTTTTGGGGATAATTTTGCATAGGAATCCATAGTCGCTTGACCACCATGTTGTATCCATTCAGAATTGTGAGTATGTTGTGTGAGCCAGGTATAACAAAGATCATCATGATTTCCTTTAATAAAAATGCATTTATGTGATGTTTTGAGGGTAATCAGGAACGAAACTAATTGGGCACTATGACTCCAGCCATCTACATAATCTCCCAAAAATATAAGAGTGTCATCTCTAGTTACTTTTGCTCTTTCAAGTATTTGCTCTAATGCAGTTAGCGCACCGTGAATATCTCCAATTACTAAAATTCTTCCCATAGTTGATTAATCGTTGATCTTTTTTGCCCCATTAACTATATCTGACTTTTCTCAAAATTCGAATGCTTTCTTTACAGAGAGAATATATAGTATCATTATAGAGTTTTAAATATGGTTTTGCTTCTTCTAATTTTTCTTTTGCTTCTCTAAGATCATTAAAATAACATATCAAATACGTAGCAGGAAGATTTATAATATCTTTTTCTTCGTTTTTTGATAAAGGAATTTTGTTTTTTAATTTCTCGATTAATGCATTGTTACTATTATATAAATGATATAATGTTTTAAGATCAAATTTTGGTGGATCAAAAAGAAGTTTACTTTCGATATCATAACTGGCATTATCCTTAAAGGTGATCACAACTTCTTCTAAAGGATAATAACTAAAAGTATCCTTTAAGCCTAACTGCACATATTCTATAATCTTAAACTGGTCATCGGTTAAGGATATACTCACTTCATCTAATTCTGAGTAAAATAGCTTTACATGCTCATTGATTAATTCAATATCTACTCGGGAGTAATATATTTCTCCATTTTGCCGTTTTTCTTTGGCTGCCCAGCAAACCACAAAATATTCTTTAAAAACCTTATATGCAGGATTGTAATCTGTTCTAGAATTCATAAAATCAAACACTCCATCCAAAGTAAGTTCAATATTATTCTGGGCATGACTCTCGATAGCGTCTACAATTTCTGAATTGACATCTTTGATTTCGATATCAAAAACTTTAGGCATACTCATGCTACCATCCCTAAAAAAGACACTACCACCATAATATTTCCAAATATTTTTACGAAGAGAACAGAGTTGTCCCCCTTGAGGTCGGATTGTTACTAAACCAACTACTTTATCCGATGATAGATGAGGAAAAGGGATATTTTCATAAGACACGATAGGAGGGTTGTCTAAATATGCATTCACCAGATTTTGGATTTTACTATCGTCAAAAAAATCAACCCCTATAATTTGATTGTCTTCATCCTCAACTCCTATTACAATATAGGAATTGTTTTTGGGGTTAGAATTGGCTAAGGCACAAATATGCTTTAAGAATTTGGCTTTTCCCTCTTTCTCTCCAATATTAAGTTTACGCTTCTTATCATAAAAACTATTTTCGTCATTATGTGCCAGTAGGTTCTTAATAAGGAGGCGTTTGTTAATCATTCCGTTTACAAATAGCAATTGAAACTTTTCCCAATATAAACTTAGCCATTTTTATTGGGTCAACAATGCGATAAGAATAAAGAAATTATAAACTTTTATTAACTATTGTACTGCCAGCTTGTGCAGTTGGGAATACAATAAGATCTGCAATATTAACGTGATATGGTCGTGTAACCACAAAAGCTATAATATCAGCAATATCTTCTGGAGTTAATGGATCAAAACCTTTATACACAGTATCTGCTTTTTGATCATTGCCTTTAAACCTAACATTGCTAAACTCGGTTTCTACTAGTCCCGGATGAATAGCACCTACTCTAATACCGTATGAGTTAAGATCCATACGCATCCCCTTATTGATTGCATCTACAGCGTGTTTGCTTGCACAATAGATGTTTCCGTTTGGATAGACTTCTTTTCCTGCAATTGAGCCAATATTGATAATATGACCAGATTGTTGTGTAATCATTTTTGGTATAATTGCCTTAGAAACATACAGTAACCCTTTAACATTAATATCTATCATAGCATCCCAATCATCAAGATTTCCGGTTTGAATAGGGTCAAGTCCATGGGCATTTCCTGCATTATTGATAAGAATATCAATTGTACTAAATCCCGAAGGAAGATTATCAATAGCAGAAAAAACCTTGTCTTTATCTCTAACATCAAAACAAAGTGTGTGTACTTGCACTTTTTTACTTAGTTCATCTTGTAGTGTATCTAATCGATCTTGCCTTCTCCCGCAAAGAATAAGGTTTATATTATGTTTTGCTAATTCTATAGCGGTAGATTTTCCTATTCCACTAGTGGCCCCTGTGATTAATGCTGTCTTCATAAGTAAGTTTAGTATTTAAAAAAATGCAACACCTTTACATCAGATCCGTCTTTTGATAAGATCATCGTAAAAACGATGAAAATCTTTATGTCCAATTTTTTGTAAAAGTGGTTTAAATATACTGTAAAATTTGTGCCTAAAACAGATTTTGCAGTGCACATTTAACCAAGAATTAACAAGAGCATGAAAATTAATTCGACAATTTGCAATGTTGGATTATGAGTGTTAAATTCACGCCTTAAAAAAAATAAAATAGATGGAAGAGAATAATGCTATTGATATTGCTTCAATCAATCAGAAAATAGAGAAAGAATCTGCATTTGTAGATTTACTAACTCTAGAAATAAACAAAGTAATTGTAGGTCAAAAACATATGGTCGAACGATTACTCATCGGGTTATTGGGTCAAGGTCATATTTTGCTGGAAGGAGTTCCCGGTTTGGCAAAAACATTAGCCATTAATACGTTGTCTAAAGCTGTTCATGGTAGTTTTAGCCGTATTCAATTTACACCAGATTTATTACCAGCCGATGTAGTGGGAACTCTTATTTTTAATATGAAAGAGAATGATTTTTCGATTAAAAAAGGACCAATTTTCGCCAATTTTGTCTTAGCAGATGAGATTAACCGTGCTCCGGCAAAAGTGCAAAGTGCTTTACTTGAAGCTATGCAGGAAAA
Source organism: Aquimarina sp. Aq78 (assembly GCF_900299525.1). Taxonomy (GTDB): domain Bacteria; phylum Bacteroidota; class Bacteroidia; order Flavobacteriales; family Flavobacteriaceae; genus Aquimarina. The sequence goes on from NZ_OMKA01000023.1 coordinate 30,053, forward strand.
ACAGGTAACCATTGGAGATGAGACTTTTATATTGGATAAGCCATTTTTGGTAATGGCAACGCAGAACCCGGTTGAGCAAGAAGGAACATATCCTTTGCCAGAAGCTCAGGTTGACCGTTTTATGCTTAAAACAGTAATTGATTATCCAAAATTAGACGAAGAACAACTAATTGTTCGTGCAAATCTCAAAGGATCCTTTGAGCAGGTAAATCCTGTTGTTTCAGTAGAACAGATTATTAATGCTCAGAAAGCAGTTAGAGAAGTATACATGGATGAAAAAATCGAAAAGTATATCCTTGATATCATTTTTGCAACACGTTATCCAGAAAAATATGGTTTAGAAGAACTTAAACCTTTAATCAATTTTGGAGCATCACCTCGTGGAAGTATCAATTTGGCTACTGCAGCAAAATGTTATGCCTTTATTAAGCGAAGAGGATATGTGATTCCAGAAGATGTTCGAGCAGTAATTCTTGATGTACTTCGCCATCGTATAGGGATTACCTATGAGGCCGAAGCAGAGAATGTAACTTCAGAGGACATCATCAATAAGATTGTAAATGAAATTGAAGTACCATAGTAGTTTATTGTTTGAAGTTGTTTGGTTTCAAGTTTAAAACCTTGAAACCTGAAAGATTCACAAAGTGAATAAACCTGAAGCAAAATTATGGATACTAAAGAGTTACTAAAAAAAGTTCGAAAAATTGAAATCAAGACACGTCGCTTAAGCGACCACATCTTTGGAGGAGAGTATCACTCTACTTTTAAAGGACGTGGTATGACGTTTAGCGAAGTGAGACAATATCAATTTGGTGATGATGTACGTAATATAGATTGGAATGTAACAGCTCGGTATAATGAGCCTTATATAAAAGTGTTTGAAGAAGAGCGAGAACTTACTATGATGCTGATGGTAGATGTTTCGGGATCACAACTTTTTGGTACTCAAGAACAATTTAAAAAAGGGATCATTACTGAAATTGCAGCAACTTTAGCATTTTCGGCAACCCAAAATAATGACAAGATCGGATTAATTTTATTTACCGATGAAATAGAGTTATATATTCCGCCTAAAAAAGGAAGATCCCATGTGCTAAGAATTATACGAGAATTGTTAGAGTTCGAACCTAAAAGTAAGAAAACTAATATTACAGAAGCATTGAAGTTTTTATCCAATGTAATGAAAAAGAAAGCTATAGTCTTTATACTTTCTGATTTTATTGCAGATGATTATCAACATACATTAAAAATTGTAGGAGGAAAACACGATGTTACCGGGATAAGAGTTTATGATAGAAGAGAAGAAGAAATTCCTAATTTGGGAATGGTGCAAATGGAAGATGAGGAAACAGGAGAACTTTTACTGGTGAATACTGGTTCTAAAAAAACACGAACCAATTACAGTGCATATTATCATGAAAGAGTAGATTACTTTAAAGATAGTTTTACTCGAAGTGGAGCAGGCTCTTTAAGCAGTAGAATCGATGAGAGCTATGTGAAGAAATTATTAGGCTATTTTAAAAGAAGAGGATAAGGAAGATTTAAGAATGACGAATTACAAATTACGATTTGAAAAAAGAACTATACAACCAGGAGCCCTTAGGTTTTTTACCTGGATGATATTCTTTGCCTTTAGTGGATTTGGTGCTTTTGCGCAGGTTTCGGCAACAATCGACTCCACTACAATAGAAATAGGCAATGAGATTCGATATAAAATGCAAGTCGAAGCAGATTCGACCCAAATTGTTGTTTTCCCAGAAGGACAAACGTTTACTCCCTTAGAAGTAATCGAATCACAAAAAATTGATACCTCTAGAAACGGAAAACGTTTTAACCTTACCAAAGAATATGCATTAACACAGTTTGATTCTGGTCATTATACGATACCAAGACAAAAAATAATGATCGGCGACAAGGTCTTTTTTACAGATTCTCTTAAAGTTGAGGTTAGAGATATTTTGGTAGATACTACCAAACAAAAGATGTATGAGATCAAACCTCTGGTTGATGTAGATGCTAAATTTGCTTTTAACTGGAAGAAATGGTTCTTATGGATTGGTATTTCACTACTCATATTAGGGCTGATTTCTTTTTTTATATTCAGAAGAAAAAAACGGAAAGCAAATAAAGAAGATGAGCTGCCTCCTTATGAAAGAGCAATACTAGCACTTCAGAAAATTGACGAATCTCATTTATTAGAAAAAGATTCGCATAAAGAATACTATTCGCAGTTAAGTGATACCGCTCGTAAATATATCGATGAAGAAGTGTATGATCATGCTATGGAAAGTACCACCGATGAGTTAATTACACGACTTGATGAAGAGATTAGATCAGGAAATCTTAATTTGGATAAGACCACTATTGAAGAACTTAAAAATGTATTGAAAACTGCAGATATGGCCAAGTTTGCCAAATCTAAACCCGATATCATAACAGCAAAATCAGATCGTAATGTTATCGAACAGGTGATTCATAAGACAAAAAGCGCGATTCCAGAACCAACAGAAGAAGAACTGCTGGCAGATGAAGAATATAGAAAAACAGTAGCCGAGAAAAAACGCAGGAAGAAAATTATTTTAGGAAGTCTTGGAGCTGTGGCGGTAGTTGCTATTACATTACTCATTTTTATTTTTGTTAAGGGTTACGATGTTGTAAAAGACACACTACTTGGGCATCCTACAAAAGAACTCGCAGAAACCGAATGGATTACAAGCGCATATGGTTCTCCTCCTGTTACAGTTGCTACTCCCAGAGTATTGATTCGTAATGCATATCAAATGACAGAAGAACAAAAGCAAACTCTTAAAGGGAACGAAACTTTTGTATATGGAAGCCTGGCAGGAAATTTTTATGTAGTTGTAACCACAATACAATATAAACAGCCTGCCGAAATAAAGTTAAATGAAGTGGTCGAAGGTGTTGTAGGAAAATTTGAGTCTATAGGAGCAAAGAATATTTCTGTAAAAGATGAAGAATATGAGACTTTGGGCGGAGCAAAAGGAGTTAAAGTGTTTGGGGATTTAGAAATAGTGAATCCTGTAACCAAAAAGAAACAAAAAAATAGCTACCTAATGTTGAATTTTGCTGAAAATGGCGGGTTTCAACAAATCACTTTAGTATATGATATAGAAGATCGTTATGCGAAAGATGTTGCCGAGCGTATTATTAATTCTGTAGAACTTAAAAATACCAAATAACGATGTTTGAAAATTTTACATTTGAGAATCCACAGTTTTTTTGGTTGTTTTTACTACTTCCATTAGCAATAGGGTGGTATATATGGAAACGAAATAAGCAACAAGCGGCTTTAAAAATATCTAGTGTTAAAGGATTTAAAATTTCTGGAAGCTGGCTCACCAAATTAAAACCGTTGTTGTTTATCATACGTCTAATAGCATTATCTTTAATTATTACTGCATTAGCAAGACCTAGAACGGTAGATGTATCTACCAAAACTAAGACTACCAAAGGTATCGATATTGTAATGTCGATAGATGTATCTGCCAGTATGTTGGCAAAAGACCTTAGGCCTAATAGATTAGAAGCATTAAAAGAAGTAGCTGCAGAATTTATTAAAGATCGGCCCAATGATCGTATTGGTTTGGTCGTATATGCAGGAGAGAGCTTTACCAAAACTCCAATTACAAGTGATAAATCAATTGTGTTGGGTAGTTTAAAAGATGTGAAATATGATAATGTTTTAGAGAATGGTACTGCCATAGGAATGGGATTGGCAACGTCTGTAAATCGACTTAAAGACAGTAAAGCTAAGAGTAAAGTGATTATTTTACTTACAGATGGTTCTAATAATGCTGGTTTTATAGATCCTAAGATTGCTTCAGAATTAGCGGTAGAATATGGTATTAAAACCTATACAATTGGTATTGGTACAAACGGAATGGCTTTGGCTCCCGTTGCTATATTACCAAATGGATCTTTTCAATATGGTAGAGTACAGGTAGAAATCGATGAAGATTTATTAAAAGAAATTGCTAAAGTTACCGGAGGTAAATATTTTAGAGCAACAAACAATAAAAAATTACAACAGATTTATCAAGAAATTGATAAATTAGAAAGAACAGATATCGAAGAATTTAAATTCTATAATTACGAAGAAAAATTTAGATCACTAGTGCTGCTGGCAGGATTATTAATTTTTGTAGAATTTTTGTTTAGATATACAATATTTAGAAGTTTTATTTAAAAAAATAGAAATCTCGCAGGTATAGAAAACTAATGAGATGTAATGAATAAGGTAGAAAATGTACGTATTAGAAGAGAAAATATATTTCTGGTTATTATTGGGTGTTCCAGTACTAATTCTGCTGTTTTTAGGAGTATTAGTTTGGCAAAAAACGGCTCAGAAGAAGTTTGCAGATGCAGCACTTCTTAAGAAATTGAGCCCCAATCGATCTATCTTTAAATCGGTATTGAAAATCATAGTAATTAGTTTAGCTCTGGCTTGCTTGGTGATAGCTCTGGTTAACCCTAAGGTAGGTACAAAACTTGAAACTGTAAAACGAGAAGGAGTAGATGTCGTTTTTGCAATAGACGTTTCTAAAAGTATGCTAGCAGAAGATATTGCACCTAATAGATTAGAAAAGTCAAAGCAATTAGTCACCCAAATTATCAATAATCTGGCGAGTGATCGCATTGGGATCATAGCATATGCGGGTAGTGCTTTTCCTCAATTACCAATTACTACAGACTATGCTTCGGGAAAGATGTTCCTGCAATCTATGAATACAGAAATGCTATCCTCTCAAGGAACTGCAATTTATGAAGCTATAGAATTGGCAAAAACATACTATAATGATGAAGAGCAAACCAATAGAGTTTTATTTATTGTAAGTGATGGAGAAGATCATGAAGGTAATGTAAAGGCCATTGCAGAAGAAGCTGCCAAAGAAGGAATTAAGATCTTTACTATCGGTGTAGGATTAGAAAAAGGAGCACCTATACCCATAAAACGAAACGGAATTATACAAAGTTATAAGAAAAATAGTCAGGGAGGTACTGTTATTACCAAATTAAACTCGACAACTTTACAGGAAATTGCTAATCAAGCAAATGGCACATACATTGATGGTAGAAATACAAGTGAAGTTGTAGAAGAAGTAACCACGGTACTGCAAAATATGGATAAGAAAGAATTCGAAGCCAAGCAGTTTGCAGATTTTAAAGATCAGTTCCAGTGGTTTCTGTTTGCTGGATTATTATTATTATTTTTAGATATTTTCTTATTAGAAAGAAAAACATCTTGGGTAAAAAAATTAAACCTGTTTAACGAACAATAGTGAGGTATGAAAAAGATTTTATGTATTATATTATGTTTTCAGATGGGGATTATATATGCTCAGGAAGAGAATCGTGATGAAGTTATTAATGAAGCAAATCAGTTTATAGCTACAGGTAATAAGGTTCTGGTTAAAGATGGTAATTTCCCTAAAGCAGAAGGAGAATACAGAAAAGCGATTGCAAAAAATCCTGTAAACCCTACAGCAAAATATAATTTAGCTAATGCGTATTATAATTCTGAAAAATATGATGAAGCTACACATCGTTATACAGAAGCAGCTAAGATAGCTTCGGCTAAATCAGAAAAACATAAGGCATTTCATAATCAAGGGAATACCTATATGGAGCAAAAAAAATATAAAGAAGCTGTTGAAGCTTATAAAAATGCACTTAGAAATAATCCTAAAGATGATGAAACCCGTTATAATCTGGCATTAGCCAAAAAAATGCTAGAGCAACAGCAGCAGCAGAACGATCAGAATAAGGATAAAGACAAAGACAAAGATCAGAAGGAGGATAATAAGGATAAGAAAGAAGGAGACGATAAAGAAGATAAAAAGGGAGATGACGGAGATAAGGAAAAAGAAAAGGGAGAAGATCAAAAGGATAAAGAAGGAGATAAAGGAGAGGATAAAAAGGATGAAGGAGATAAAGAAAAAGATGAGAAGGGCGAGCCTAAAGATGAGAAAAAGGATAAAGGAAAAGATCAAAAAGATCAGGAAGGCGAACCTAAAGACCAGAAGCAACAGCAGGTTCAAGGTAAATTATCACCAGAACAAGTTAAAAGTTTACTCGAAGCTATGAACAATCAGGAAAAGAAAGTTCAGGATAAGATTAACGCCAAAAAAGCTCAAGGGTCAAAAGTTAAAACAGATAAAGACTGGTAATTTGATAAAAGACTTGTTAGGTTTTAAAAATCTAACGATCTAAATAGCATAAAAAATGAAACTAAAACTAATTTTTCTAACCTTATTTCTGACCACAATGCAGCTTGCATTAGGGCAAGTGAGGTTTGAGGCTAAAGTAAGCAAGAAAAAGTTAGGTGTAAATGAAAGATTACGAGTAGATTTTGAAATGAATAAGGATGGAGACAATTTTACACCTCCTTCCTTTTCGGGATTTACTGTTGTAGGTGGACCTAATCAATCTATTAGTAATTCATGGGTTAATGGAAAACGATCATACGCCAAAACATTTAGTTATTTTCTTGAACCTACACGTAGAGGACAATTCACTATAAAACAAGCAACTATAGAGATTGATGGGCAGACGTATAAAACATTACCGATTAGAGTTGAGGTTACAGGTGCAGTAGATAAACCAAAGGATGGCAATGATACAGATTTTGTTGCCAGTGAAAACCTTCATCTTATAGCAGAAGTTTCTAAATCAGATCCCTATTTAAATGAGGCAATTACAGTTGTTTATAAACTATATGTTAGTCCGCGAATTAGTGTAAGCAACTGGAGAGAGCTAGACAGTCCAAAATACAGCGATTTTTGGAGTCAGGCAATCGATATGAAACAACTCAAAATTGAAAACGGACAATATAAAGGAGAACCATACCGTTATGTAGTGCTTCGTAAAACAGTACTGTATCCGCAAAAGACAGGTAAATTAAATATAGAGCCTCTCACTTTAACCGTTTCTGTAGATGTTCCCACAAAAAGAAGAGACATTTTTGGTGGTAGATTATACACAACGGTTAATAAGACTGTAGCCGCAGGTAATAGAATAATAGAGGCAAAACCTTTACCAATCCAAGGAAAACCAGATGATTTTTCGGGCGCAGTGGGAGATTTTGATTTTAAAGTAACCACTAATAAAGTAGAGCTAGATGCTACAGAATCTTTAGATGCTAAGGTTTTGGTTAGTGGTAATGGTAATTTAAAACTATTTGATTTACCAAAGCTTAATGTACCTAATGGTTTAGAACAATATGAACCGCAGCATAATGAGAGAGTACGAACAAATCTTACAGGTATGGGAGGTAACATATCTGATACCTACACCTTAGTACCACAGTATAAAGGTAAATATCCAATACCATCAATTTCGTTTTCTTATTTTGATTTAAAAACAGAAACATATAAAAGAATTACATCAGATGAGATTGTAGTTAATGTAAAAAATGGCCCTGATGGGGGAGATACAGTCGTTACATCAGAATCTGGAGGGACAAATAAAAAATTAGTAACTCAAGTGGGAAACCAGTTTAGATTTTTAAAACTAAATGCAGGTCTTCAACCTATTAAAAAAGAGTACTTTTTTAAATCTACTGTGTACTGGTTGTCATTAACGGCACCTTTATTAGCGATTCCTCTATTCCTTTTCTTTGGTAAAAAAAGACAAGAACGACTAAGCGATGTAAGTGGTAACCGAGTTCGGAAAGCAGATAAATTGGCCCGTAAATATCTTTCTGAGGCTAAAAAGAATCTAGGGAACCAAAAAGAGTTCTATATAGCTATGGAACGAGCATTACATAATTATTTAAAAGCAAAACTACATATCCAGACAAGTGATATGAGTAAAGAACGTATCAAGCGATTACTAAAAGAACGTGATGTTGAAGATGCGATATCTATAGAATTTATTGCATTATTAGAGAGTTGTGAGTTTGCAAGATATACTCCATCGTCTACTTCGGCAATGCAACAGGATTATGATAAAGCCTCTAGAGTAATTGCGTCAATAGATAAACAACTATAAATGTATGAAAAGAATAGTTGAAGCACTTATTTTTTTAAGTATAACATTAGGTTTTTCTCAGGATAAAGAAGCATTTCAGAGAGGAAATTCGCTATATAATCAAGAAAAATACCAGGAAGCTATAGATGCATATAAATCGATTTTGGATGCTGGTCAGGAATCAGCTTCGCTATACTATAATCTTGGTAATGCAAATTATAAATTAAGCAACATTGGTCCTAGTATTTTTTATTATGAAAAAGCATTGGCATTATCGCCTAATGATGAAGATATTAAGAACAATCTGGCTTTTGCACAGAAGGCTACAATAGATGCAATAGATGTGATCCCAGATGGTTTTATTTCGAGAACGTTTAAGAAGTTTACTAATATGTTGGATTTTGATAACTGGGCATGGTTTTCGGTGATCTGTATCATTGTATTTGTCCTTCTGTTTATTCTGTATTATACAACACATAGTTCTTTAAAAAAGAGAATATTCTTTGTGGGATCGTGGGCGATATTAATTTTTGGATTATTTGGGGTATTCTTTGCTTTTTCACAATATAATTATATTAAAAATAACCAGTTTGCAATCATTTTTGCTCAGGAAACAACTATAAAAAGTGAACCAAACCTTAGAAGTGAAGAAGTTTTTGAACTTCATGAAGGAACTAAAGTACTGGTGACAGAAACAGTAAATGATTGGAAAAAAATTAAACTTGCAGATGGTAAAATTGGTTGGATTCCTAAAACTGATCTAAAAGAGCTATAATGGTTACCAAAATTTGCCATACATTTAACAACATTTGAAAGCAATACTGTTATTTTTGTTTTCTAAATTTGCTTTATAGTAATGATTAAAATTCAAATAGCCAGATTATTGATAGTATTCGGATTTTTTCTGAATCTAATTGATTATGGTGTTGAGTTAATGCATTTGTATGAAGGAAATAAAAGCAAAATTGTATTTAATATTGAAGATACTGAAGAAAACTCTGATCCGTTAGAAAAAGAAAGTTCTGAAATCGAAGACTTTAAAGAGAATGATAAGATTTCTCAATACTATATGGATGAGATAACTTCTATATTACATTTAGATATTAACTACTATCCAGAATTTTATATTCAAAATTCTTCTGTATTTTTAGAATATACTACTCCACCACCTGAAATCGTATAAACAGTAAACGATTAAGATATCTTTAAACCATTCTGAATAGGTATTATATATAGTAGGTGAAATAAATAATAAACAAATTGGAAACATAGTTTTTCAAAACCTAAAAATACGTAGGTTATTGATTTGCTTTTTAATGGATAGCTTTAAACTCTATCTCTAATAGGAACTGTGATAATACATATTAAAAAAAACATATATGAAAACACAAACTAAAGAAACACAATCAAAAATGACACCTCAAACGTCATTAACATATCTAGAAGAGGGTAACCAGCGCTTTTTAAAAAGAGTAAGAGCAGATAGAAATTTATTAGATCAGGTTAAAGATACTAAAGGAGGTCAATATCCTTTTGCAGCAGTTCTTAGTTGTATAGATTCAAGAGTTCCTGTAGAGATTGTTTTTGATCAAGGGATAGGTGATCTTTTTAGTGCACGAGTAGCAGGTAACTTTGTAAATGAAGATATTTTAGGAAGTATAGAGTATGCTTGTAAAGTAGCAGGATCTAAACTAGTGGTAGTTTTGGGTCATACAAGTTGCGGAGCAGTAAAAGGAGCTTGTGATGATGTTAAATTGGGCAATATTACAAGTTTATTAAGCAAAATCAAACCTGCTGTAGAAGCTGTAAAAGAACCAAAAGATGCATCGCTTAGAAACTCTGGTAATATCGAATTTGTAAATAATGTTTCTAAGCAAAATGTGATGCTAACCATAGAGAATATGAGAAACGAGAGTGAGGTTTTGAAAGAATTAGAAACCAGTGGAGATATTCAGATCATAGGAGCTATGTACCATGTTGATTCTGGACAGGTTGAATTTTACGGATAAGATAGAATTAGTTTTTATCGATTAATAAAAAAAATATGAAGTTTAAAGATTTATTTAGTAATGTAAAAGGAGATGCTTTTGGTGGATTAACTGCAGGTATTGTGGCACTTCCTCTGGCATTAGCATTTGGAGTATCTTCAGGATTAGGCCCAAGTGCGGGATTATATGGAGCAATTTTTATTAGTTTTTTTGCAGCACTATTTGGAGGGACAAATACTCAGATTTCTGGCCCTACGGCACCAATGACAGCTGTAAGTATGCTGGTAATTGCAGGAATAATAGGTGCTAATGATGGAGATGTAGAAAAGGCTTTACCGGCTATTTTAACAGTATTCTTGCTTTCTGGTTTAATGCAGATTGGTTTGGGAGTCATAGGAATAGGAAAATATATCAGATATATTCCTTATCCCGTTGTATCCGGATTTATGACAGCAATTGGTGTGATGATTCTGATCACCCAATTTTTACCAGCGTTGGGGTATTATCCAAAAGAAGATACCGAATTTGTAAATACATTTAAACCTGAAGCAGAAGAAGTTATTTTGGATAAGATCCTGAAAGAAGAAGCAGGAGAAGGGATTTTGGTACTAGAGGATTTTAGGGAAACTATAAAAAGAGCAGAAACTATTTCTAATGAAGAAATAAATCTTGAAGCTGTTACTCTGGCAGGAAATGATGCTTCGGGTGTAATAGGAGCGATTAAAAGTTTACCAAATGCATTATCTAATATCAACTATTTAGAACTTATACTGTGTTTAATAACCATAATCATTATTTATGGTTTTAAAAGAATTACAACTGCCATCCCTAGTACATTAGTTGCCTTGGCTCTGGTTTCTGGAGTAGCCTATGGTTTTGGTTTAAACTATAGACCAATTGAAGAAATACCAAGCGGTTTTCCGGTTCCGAATTTATCCATGTTTTCAAGTTTTAGTTTAGGCACAATAACCCCTTATATTTTTACAGCACTATCTTTAGCATTTTTGGGAGCTATTGATTCGTTGTTAACATCGGTTGTGGCAGATAATATGACCAAGACCAAACATAAACCTAATAAAGAATTAGTTGGGCAAGGGATAGGTAATAGTATTGCAGCAATATTTGGAGGTATTCCTGGAGCAGGAGCTACGATCAGAACTGTAGTTAATATTAATGCTGGTGGTAAAACCAGATTATCAGGAATGATTGCCGGAATTATGTTATTAATTATCTTGTTAGCTCTAGGACCTGTGGCTTCTCAGATCCCTGCGGCTGTTTTAGCAGGAATTTTAATTACCGTAGGTATAGGAGTAATGGATTATAAAGGATTAAAAGCGATACCTCATATACCTAAGATAGAAGTTGCAATCATGATTATTGTTTTGGTCTTATCTGTATTCTGGAACCTAGTATTTGCTGTTGGTATAGGTTTAGTAATTGCATCTCTGATTTTTATGAAGAAGATGGGTGACGTTACCGCAAGTGAATCTAAAGTAGAATCATTAAATGGATTAGAACGTAATAATAATGGAGAAAAACTCTGGAAAGATGAAATTAATTTTCCAAAAGAGCTTAAAGAAGAGATATTTATCAAACATCTTAATGGCCCAGTATTTTTCGGGTTTACAAGCGAATTACAGCAGCTAGCCAACCAAATACCCGAATCTGCCACTCATGTTATTTTGAGAATGGATAGGGTACCTTATATGGACCAGTCGGGACTATATACATTAGAAGAGATTATTTTGGGTCTTGAACAAAAAGGCATTCATACACATATAGTAGGTATCCAAAAACAACCTTTGTATCTGGCAAAGAATATTGATATTATTCCGGATTTAATACCAGAAAGCTGTGTGTTTGAAGACTTTGATTCCTGTATCGCCTATTTAGGAGATATTGTAGAAGATACTACTACGAGTTAAGTAGTTTATATCATATTCAAATAAACCTCTGGATTTCTCAATGATTTTCAGAGGTTTTTTATTTATGGATATTAAATTTGAGTACCCTTTTTAGAATCTTCAGAGTCGTTAGTTTCTCCTTCTTTTAGAATGCTAGGTAATATCATTGGCGCTAATTTCCTAACAGGGGAGTATAATACAGAAGAGTTAAGTGTTTCTTCCTTAAGAATAGTAATATTTCTATTTAAGGCATCGACAAAAATAATAATGACACTGGCAATAAACGCCATTTTCAATACTCCAAAAGCACCACCTAAGATTTTATTTAGAATACCAAGTGCAGCGTAGTCTGCTATTTTGGTAAGAATTTTACCTGCCAAAGAAACAAGGATAACCACGACAATAAAAGTTACTGCAAAAGCTACCAATTTCATAGCTCCTTCTTCCCAATTTACATATTGTTCTAGATATCCTCCTGCAATATGAGAAAAATGAACTGCAATGTATATACCAACGATAAGAGCAACAAGAGAGGCTAGTGAGGAAAATAATCCCTTACTAAATCCTTTTATTAGCCCCCATAACAAAAGAATTCCTAAAATAATATCGATGTAATTCATTAATGAATAGTTATTGAATCTCAAATATAATTCTTTCTGTGTATAAGTGCACTTTGTCATTTTAATTTTTATTATATATATTTAGCATATTATATATATAATATATACAATGAGAAAAATAATAGATATTGATGAGAAAATAATCCCTAAACTTAAGTTAATAGCAGCAATAGAAGGTTCTAGCGTAAAAAAAACTATGGAAAAAGCTATTGTATGGTATATCAAACAAAAGCAAAAAGAACAGATGGCTGTAATGTCTTTAGAGCAAAAAGAGGATTTGGGATTATTACTTTTAATGCAACAAGCTAGTGCCCAATCTACAGTAAGTGAAGAAGAATTGTTTAAACCCTAGTAACATGGTATTAAAAACCTCTTCTCAATTTTCTATAGACTTTAAAAAAGTTAAGGATCTTTCGTTACAGGATAAGGTGAAACATGTCCTTAATTCATTAAAAACAGCCAAAAATGTAAATGATGTGCCTCATTTCAGAAAAATAAGTGGCAATAATAAGGCTTATAAAATGGGTATAGGGTTTTATTATTTGGTAGGAATCATAACATCAGAGCAGGAAATAACATTGATGCGATTATTACATCGGGATGAAGTGCTACAAGCCATTAAAAACACTTAAAAATATAATCTTAAAACCACATTAGGAGTAATTCCTAATGATTCTTGCTGCAACTTATCTAATTCTATTTCTCCAGTAGTAGCATTATCATCAACCCTATAACTTATAGATATAGGCACTTGTCTATTATATATGTTTTGTATTGAAGCACCTATTTGCCCTCTCCAGTTACCAGTTTTATTGAAATCAAATCGATAAATAGCAGAGATGTCTAATCTATGATATTCTGGTAAACGTTTTGCATTGGCAACACTGTATTCGATCTCATCATTTACAAGATCGGCATCGGTAAAAGGAGCTCCTGATCGCCATAACCAACCCAAAGAAAATTCCCAATCATTGATTTCATATGTATTAGAAATTCTAAAATTATGAGTAATATCGTTATTCCCGGGGAAAGAAGCTTCTTGTATTTCAGGAAAAGTATATTTAATATCGTTAAAAGTATATCCCATCCAGGTTCTAAAGTTTTTGAACTTCTTTTTTAATAATACATCTACTCCATAAATTATACTTTTACCAGTAGATAAATCATTATTGATTGTATTAAATCCATTGGTGACCGATGTTAAACCATCGATGTTTTTATAATAGCCGTCAATCTCAAAATTCCAACCTTTTTTAGAAAACAATAATCCTGTAGAATATTGAGTGCTTTTTAGTACAGGAACTTCTTCATTGGCATGTATCCATAGATTATTTTCTAGACGAAGTTGGGTGTCTTCAAACTCTATTAATTGACTTATCGGTTGATATCTAAGTTCTCCTGTTGCTTTTATTCTTAATAGATTAGTAATGGGGTACTCAATATTTACTCTGGGTTCAATATACAATTGATTGACTATCGAATAATGAGATGTTCTTATTCCAAAATTGAAGAAACTCTTGTTTTTTGGTAAAAATTTATAGTTTACATATAGGCTATTTGCATTATTTTTTACTCTGTCTGACTCATTTATTGGTGTTTCAAATTCAGCTTCTCTTGTGATTGCATAAAACACTTCACTATTAGAAAATTGGTATCCCAGCATAAACGAATTTTTGGCGTCAAGATCATAAGTGATATTCAGATCTAATCCAAGATCTTCTACGGTATTCTTTCTAATCGATTGTTTTTCTATTTGTAATTCTTGTCTTTCGGTGAATAAATAATCAGAATCATACTTAGAATAATATGCTTTTAAGCTATGATGAAAGTGATCTAGTTTAGTGCCTTCCCAGGAAAGACTAGCTCCTTTATTTTGAATTTTGAGATCATCGGTAATCAGATCTTCATCATCATTGATTTCGAAAGCAAGATCATTGTTGGTATAAATCGTACTCGCTAGAATTTTGTCATTTTCTGATGCATCAATAATTAGTTTAGCACTGGCATCATAGAAGAAAAAATTATTTTCGGCAATTGCTTCTTCGCGCTCTTCTTCGTCATCGTCATCTTCTTCTTCACCTGTAACAGGTGTTTGATTTGGGTTCTCAACTATTTTGGTGTTTTGAAATACTTTTTCAGAAAGAGCTTTATAGGTAGGAGTTTCAAAAATATCGGTATAAGATCGTCTTCCGGAAAGAACCAAACCTACAGTTTTTGCCACAGGAATTTTCGTAAAAACATCTGCATGAGTCCCATTGACTCCGACACCACCATCAAATTTTTCAGGCACTTTCTTATCACTAGAAATATCAATAACACCCGATACCCGGTCCCCATACTTTGGATCCGCACCTCCTTTAAAAATTTTGGCACTTTTAACTACATTAGGATTAAAAGCAGAAAACATTCCAAAGAAATGACCAGTATTATACATTTTTATATCATCCCAAAGTACGAGATTTTGGTCTGGTGATCCTCCGCGAATCTGTATTCCCGTTGCAGTTTCATCGGGGCTGTTTATCCCGGGAATTAGCTGAATGCTTTGTAAAATATCAGGTTCGCTTTGACCAGGAAGAATACCGAGTTCTTCATTAGAAATTCCAAATGAGCCGTCAATGTTTTTGTCAATTCCGGTGGTGATATATTCTACAATAAGCACTTCTGCCAAAGAGGTGCTTTCGATAAAAAGTGGGATTCTGGGACAATTTGAGGTTTTAAAAGAAGATGCCTCCATCACTTTGTCTTTATAACCAACATATTGTATTGTGATTAATGTGTTCTTATCGACACTACCTAATTGAAAAAAACCATCATCATTGGCAATAGTTCCTGTTTTAGTACTTTCAATACTTATTGATGCGTAGGAGAGAGGTTCGTTGGTAGTTTCATCAAAAAGATATCCGCAGACTTCAACTTTAGTACTGGGAGAACTAACAATCACCTGTCTATCTGATATTTTTTTAAAATTAAGATTAGTTAATGTTTTTAAAGTAGTCAAAATCTCGTCCAAGGGAGTATTGTTAATAGCCAATGTAATGATCTTGTTTTTTACGGTTTCATTACTGAATGAAAAAATGAGATCATATGATTCTGATAGTTCGTTAAGTACCCGTTGTAAAGGTGTTTTTTTATAACTTTTGGTGATTTGTGCCTGCAAAGAGCATGTGCAAAAAAGTAACAGTAGCAGAATTTTTTTCATTGTATATTTTGGTTTTAGAGGATTCTAAAACGTTAAGATTCTTAGATAATTAATGTGTTGATTTATTTGTAGCTAGGGAGTAGAAAGCAAAACAGTAGTTCCATTAACCACATATTCTATCCCCATAGGTACTAAAACGGATTCTAGAGCAATATTTAAGTTATTATAATTAAATCCACCAGTGAATAACTGATTTTGATCAATTTTATCACGTTTAAAAGTGATATCATATTGTCTCTCTAATTCGTCTAATACATTTATTAATGGAATGCTATTAAAAATGCTCTCTCCTTTTTTCCATAAAGGTTCCTGGTCTGTAATGGTCTGATCTATAAGTTTTTTGTCTTTTAACAAAACACCATTGCCTTTTTGTAATATCTTTTGTTGGTTATCTTGTATAGAGACTCGTACTTTTCCTTCATAACAACCTACTCTAAATTCATTAGATCTACTCTTTACATTAAACTGAGTTCCTAAGACCTCGATTTTCCCTAATTTGGTTGCTACCGTAAAATTAGTACCAGAAGTCACTTTAAAATATGCTTCTCCGTCTAAAGTGATTTTTCGATTTTGTGACCAGAAAAAACGTTGATGTGTTAAGGTAGATGCTGCATTAAGATCGACAGAACTTCCATCTGGTAAAACAACAGTCAATTGTTGTCCGGGATTAGTGGTATAACTTACCGTGTTAAAGAAAAGCCCAATAATTAGTAATATCGAAGCTGCTGCAGTTAAAGTATATACAATTGGTTTTAAATTGATCACTTTTGCTTTTTTAGGCCGATAAATCTTACCTAAAGTCTTAGCTAATGAGGGTTGTAGGTCAAAAGAAGGAGCCTTAAAATAGGCTAGTCCATCTACGATTTTTTTATAATCATCGTATTCTGGAAGCTTTTTTAGCTCTTCTAATTCTTCGGGGCTAAGGTCGTTATTCAACCACTTTGCCAGATATGTATTTTCCTTTTCGTCAAGCATAATTTCTACCTTGTATCAGGAGAATAACAGGTAAGATGTAAAATACCCTACCGTCTTTCATATATTTTTTACCAATTTTCTTAATTGCTTTAATGCATTATGCATTCTTTTTTCTACAGCTTTTACTGAAATGTCAAGCATTTCGGCAATTTCATTATATGTTTTTTTATCAATTCTATTCAGTAGAAAAACTTCTCTTTGGCCATCAGAAAGCTCGGCAATTGCATTCTGAAGCTTATCCATAAACTCCTTTTCTTCCATCACATAATCCGGAGATTCAATATTTTTGGTGCTACGAGGTATTTTTGAATACTCTAGTCTAACCTTCTTGTGAGCAACTTGATTTAAAAATAAGTTGTTAGCAACAGTACACAAAAACCCTTTTGTTCTCTCAAAGATTACTTTTTTACAGTTATCCCAAAGTTTTATAAATGCTTCCTGCATCACATCTTCTGCTTGTTCCTTATTCCCACATTTGTAGTAAATAAAATTTCTTATATCCTCAGCATGTGTCTCGAATAGCTTAGTGAATACGGGTTGTTCACAAACAGATTTTGAGGATTGGGTCATAAAAAAAGAGTTTTTTTCGATTTGAGGTAGGGTGAAATGGTTCCCGCCTGTTATTAATCCAAAAATAGCTGATTATGAATTCGAAAACAAATCTTAAAATTGCATTAACTTTAATTTCAATAATTGCCATAATCTCAATAGGGCTCAAAATAAAACCAATTCTTAATAATTATGATAATTTTAATCCTGAAAAAGTTTATAAAATAAACTATAAGTTCTTTTTTAAATCAGGAGATAAAAACACTTCATTAAAAACATACATACCCAGTAGCAACCCCAGGCAAAGAATTTCTAAAGAAAGCATCAAAAATGACACTACTTTGTCTTTTACTAAGAAAGAAGAAATTGGCGAAAATTTAAGAGCAATTTGGAACACCGAGGAGAAAAACACATATCATTCTGTGGATTATGAATTTGTTTTCGAAGGAAAAGGTAGAAATTTTAGAATTCCGAAAGTCTTTAATGTTGCATCAGGCAAGTATAGAAAATATCTTAAACCTACTCAGAATATTCAATCTGATAACGAAATTATCAATGAATTAGCGACTCAACTGGGACAAAACACCAAAAATGATAAAGAAGTAATCAAAAATATTTTTGATTACGTATATGCTATTCCTTCGGCACCAATCATTACACTCACAGATGCCGTAACCGCAATTGAACAGAATAGAGCTTCTTGCAATGGTAAAAGTAGATTATTCGTGGCTTTAAGTAGAAATTTAGGGTATCCCGCAAGAATAAGGGGAGGGATTATAGTAGAAAATACAGATAAAAGAACATCACATGCCTGGACAGAAGTATTGATTAATGAAACATGGGTTCCTTTTGATGCATTAAATAATCATTTTGGGTATTTGCCTGCTAATTACTTAGAGCTTTATCGAGGAGATAAATCTTTGATTACTCATACTACAGGTATTCAGTTTGATTATACATATAAGATGGATGAGGTAAATCATATTTCTTTCTTAAAAATGAATTCTGAAGAACTTCATGATCTACCTGGTTTCTCTCTTTGGCATCTTATCGATAAAAATGTAATACCATCAGGAGCTTTACATCTTTTATTATTATTACCTATTGGGGGATTTTTGGTTGCTTTTTTAAGAAATATTGTTGGATTAAAAACTTTTGGAGTATTCCTACCTGTATTGATTGCCTTTTCTTTGTTGCATACAGGTTTCGTTTCTGGAATTGCAATTTTCGTTGGACTTATCACGTTCATTGGATTAATATCTTATCCTTTTGATAACCTAGGGCTGTTATATACACCAAAATTGGTAATCTCACTCACCACAATGGTATCTGTGATCCTTTTGGCAACACATTTTGGAATTAGGAATAACATAGAATGGCTTACAAAACTAACATTTTTCCCTATTATTATTCTTACGATTTCTGCAGAACGTTTCTCTCGCTCTACTCTGGAAGATGGTTATATAAAGGCCATAGATAAATTGTTTCAAACATTAATAGCGACATCAATTTCTTATCTCATACTATCCTTGTCATGGTTGCCGTCTGTTCTGGTTTTATTCCCAGAAATATCTCTTTTAATCATAGCATCATCCACGTTGTTAGGAAGATACATTGGGATACGATGGATAGAGTTGTTTAGGTTCAAGCCGCTTTTGAAAGCAGAAAAATAAAAAATCACCCTTTTTAGGTAGGGTATATAAAGACTCACCTGTTTCTATAGCAAACAAAAAGATAATAGTAAAAGACACGAATATGTTCTCAATAATTTTCAATAAGAAATCAACAGCAGCATCTGGCGTAATTGGTTTAAATGAGAGAAATATAAGACTCATTTATCCTAATAATCCAAAGAAACATTACCCTCTGGCTGATGATAAAGTACTTACCAAAGAAATTTTACATCAATATAATATCCCTTGTGCAGAAACCTATGCTGTGATCGAATATAATAGTGATATTAAGGAAGCATGGAAATCTTGTCAACAATATAATTCTGTTGCAATTAAGCCAGCTAATGGTAGTGGAGGTGGTGGGATCAAAATTCTTAAAAAAGATAAGAATGATAATTGGATTAGCAATGGAGAAATAATTACCGATCGCCAGGTTTTTCAACATATGGCATCTATCATTATGGGATTCTTTTCATTAGGTTCTCACGATAGAGTACTTGTAGAAGAATGTATAGAACCACATCCTTTTTTTTGTGAGATATATCCCCAGGGAGTCCCAGATTTTAGAATTATAACGCTTAATAAAACACCCTTGATGGGGATGTTAAGGATGCCGACAGATAGGTCTGATGGCAAAGCCAATCTTCACCAAAATGGAGTAGGGATAGGTGTAGACATGAAAGAAGGAAGATTATTAGAAGTGTATGACGGTAAAGAATATAGCAATCATCACCCAGATAGTACATTTTTGGTTAATGGTACCCCCATACCATACTGGAAAGAAATTTTGGAAATATCTGTTGCAACAGCTAAGGCATTTCCATTAAACTATCTGGGGATTGATATTGTGATAGATAAAAATAAAGGCCCACAAATTATGGAAATTAATGTTCGACCAGGCCTTGGAATTCAACTAGTAAATAAAACGGGATTAAAAGAAGTAATAAAACGAGCTATATAAATAACTCATTAAACAAAAGAAGAAAAATTGTAATGGAAAAAAGAAATATAATACTTACTGCGGTCATATCATTTATATACTCTTTAAGTTTTTCACAAAGTAAAAACACTTTGGATATCGAAACACAGGGAGGATATGAATACAATTATTTTAAAAGCCCTAAAGAAGTAAGAGTGAATGATAGTATACTTACAAAAGAAGATTTGATATCAAGCAGTGTGTATCAAGACATCTCGATCGATTATAAATATCGCTATAAATGGAAAAAAAATAGAGTGAGATTATATTTAAATCCTTTTTCGAGAATATTCTATGAGAATTTTGATGACAGTTATTGGAGTTTAGGTTCGAGAGTAAAATATGATCACAAATTTACAGAAAAAGCTACTTTTTTAGCAGAAATTAGATTTAAACGAATGAATAGAGAAGGTTTGGGAGGAGATCAGGATGTCTTGATTAATCCACTAGGATATACAAACTATGGAGCCACTGCAGGAATAAAGTTTATACCTTTTAATGCTAATGAGATGACACTAGAAGGGTTTTATAATTTCAAAGACTTTGATGCTTTTGGAATAAGAGACTTACAATTTGACGAGTTTGGAGTTCAATTTTCGAGCGTTCAATCCTTTGAAGTAAATCGATTAGAACACAAAATAGGGGTAGATACATATTTCAAAAAAAGAAAGTATGACACCTTTAATGCCAGTGAAATAGATACAGATGGTGAAAGAGATTGGGATTATGCAAAAGGAAGTTTGTTTTATGAATTACCGTTTAGCGAAAAATTTAAAATAAAGCCCAATTTTGTATACTATGCAAGAATTGATAACTCTACCGGACGTTCTGGATTTAGTCAGTTTGGCCCGGGACTCAATATGGTATATAAAAGCGAAATAACCAAAGTGCGTACATCGCTCTCCTATATTACAAGAAAATATAAAGAAATCGAAGCTAGAAATACCGAGATGTTAATAGGAGAAAATCTTAAATATCAATATGTAAATTTTCAGGTAAATGCCTCACACGAAATCGGAAATGGATTTTCATTAACAGCAACGCTATATTCTAGAGTGAGGAGTACAAATTATACAGATATAGACGCCCGTTCTTTCAGAAATTATAGAAACCAATATGGAGGAATAGGTGTTCTATGGGAATTATAACAGATTCCCTTTTATTTATTGTTAGTTTTTTTCGGTTAAGCGTTACTTTTGTAGCGCTTAACTTTTTGATAAGATCCGGCTGGTGAAATTATGATTGACAGTATTCGAGCTATTAATCTAATCTATCCTGTTTAAAAATGAACTCTTATTAAATACCTAAAGTTACATTTGACAACTATAATTGAGTAATGACAATGGCAAGAGACGAAAAATTAAAAGAACGATGGGAGAACCTGGTAAAAAAACTGTCAGATCAGTTTGCAGATGGAGAAGATTTAGATCTTGATGGAATTATATATCTAATTGGAGTACAGGAATTAGGTCAACTACATCGTAAATTTAAAAAAGAAGAAAAATTAGACTTAATGCATATTGCCATATGTCGCCTCTTAGAGCCTTATGGATATTATGAATTTGATTACTATGACGATGATGGTTGGCCACACTATATGGTCAAAGAACAATTACCGGGTCTTAAAGCAGGTGAGCAATCTGTTTTGATGAAAGAAGCAATTGTAAGTTATTTTTTGGTAAGTCAGTATATAGTATAGGCAACCTTTTATGATTTTAATAGTATATTTAGTTACCTGATTTCAATATGTAAAAAGAATCGATAACCAAACCAGATACCAACATCGAGATTTTGGGAAAATAAATTTCTCCCAAAGTAGTATACCAGCAATTTACAATGGTAAAACTACTGGTATTGCTTTAAAATATGTGGTAGAAGGAAAGGAACATTATAAAACAAATAGAAATCAATTAGATGTATATAAGAGTCAGTTTATTATCCTGAGAGAAAATGTAGACTATGAAGTATATTCTAAGAATATAAATACCAAAGGTTTTTGTTTAGATATAAATCCAGGATTATTAGATATAGAGATATCAGATTTTTTGAAAAATGATTTATTATTTAATCAACCATTTTCGGGAACTTTATCTATAGCACTAGGCAAATCTTTATACGATTTTTCTAATACTATTTCAGGATATGATTTTGTGCAAGAGCCTATTAGAATTATTACTAATTTTAAAGATGATTTACTCAGTTTTCAAAAAGATTTAGCCATAATTGAGGATTCTTTACAGAAGATAACAACAAAGATTCACACACAAAAGCTTCTCGTCTCAAAACTTTTTAAAGCAAGAGAATATATTCATTTATACTATTCCCATAAAATCCCACTAAGTGCTCTTGCCAGTATATCTGGAATCTCTAAGTATCATTTTGCCAGAGTTTTTAAAATTTGTTTTAAAATGACTCCATTACAAATGCAGGAAAAGTTACGAATGGAAAAAGCCAAAGAACTATTGCATGATGACAGGATTTCTTTAACTTCGATAGCATATCAACTTGGGTACACAGATTTATCCTCGTTTTCTAAAAGGTTTAAAAAATATTATAAAATGCCTCCTTCGCAATATATAAAATAGCAAGATTGTACAAACTATCGTAGGATATCCATAGTATCATTGTATTAAAAACAGGTTTGAAAATCAAAGGAACATGGTAAATCGATATATAAAAATTATAGTACAGGTATTTGTGTTTGTTCTATTTAGTTGCCATAACAAAACGGAAAGCCAATCTATAGAATGGGAAACTATAACCAAACAATTTATAAAGGATTATAAAAAACTAGATCTTCCGGGACTAGAACTTTCTTTTGTAGAAAATCTCAAAAACATTAGAGATAAGAAATCTGTTCAAAAACAGGAAGAAGTATTTATCTCCTTAGAAAATAATTTGCAGAAGGTTAAGAAAAATCAATTGTCTGATCAGGATAGATTGGATTATGAAGTATTGCTTTATCAATGTCAGCTTAACCTAGAGAGAATTCATATCGAAAAAAAGTGGATAAATACGATTAGAGACAGTATCCCAACCACCAAAATATTTGATGTGTCAAATGGAAAAGATTGGTACGAGTATTTTCTAAAAAAGTGGGTAGATAAAGAAACGACACCAGATCAGATATATGCATTGGGGGTAGAAGAAATAGAAAAGGTAAGCTCAAAAATCAAAGAAATACAAATCAAATCCGGGATGGATAGCCTGGGTTTTGGTAGACATATTAAGGATTCAGCATTTTTTTATTCTAATGTTAAAATGGTTCAAAAGAGCTTTTTTCAGATCAGAGAAACCGTAGCAAACAAATTACCAGAAATATTTCCGTTTTTGGATAGAATTCCAGAAGTGAAAATCAAACAAGGGACCAATAAAAATTTATCTCAGGTTCCTGGGTTTTATATGAATGGCACCTTTTATTATAACTATTTCAATACATCTTTTAATAAGAGGCAAGTAGGTTGGTTATACATTCATGAAGGAATGCCAGGGCATCATTATCAGGCAATGGTCGAAACTTTATTACCCCGTTCTGATATTCAAAAGATGTTTAGATATAGAGGAGTCGCAGAAGGATGGGCTGCATATGTAGAAGAAATAGGAAAAGAAATAGGAGCATACCAAAATATATATGACGAATTAGGAAAATGGGAATGGGATATTATTCGCTCTGTACGAGTTGTATTGGATGTGGGCCTTAATTATTATGGCTGGAGTGACCAAAAAGCATTAAAATTTTGGCAGCAATATATCAAAGGACAAGATGATATTGCTTTTCGCGAAATAGCTAGGATGAAAAGGTGGCCAGTACAAGTTATCACGTATAAATATGGATCTAATAAGATACTTCAGTGGAAATTAGAACTCGAAAAAAATCAAAATTTTAACCTTAAAGAATTTCATAAAAACATTTTAAAAAATGGATTATTACCTTATTCAATTTTAGAAAAACAACTGGGGTTATAATTATTCCAAATTTATGAAATCATTATCGTATGATAATCGTTAAGATTATTATATTTAGATTGCTTATTTTGATAAGATAATCATGTCGAACAAATACAGATAGATTTATAATATGGTGGTTAGAAGTTTAGAAAAAGTCGCGTTTAAATCGATAATAGATTGCTTTCTAATTTCATTTAAAAACTACTTCGTAGAAATGCCTACGAATCTAGAGTATTATAGAGAAAGATGGGGTAATGCCAAAGTTCGCTTTGATTTATCCTATGGTATGTTTGACGATGAGAAACTTGTTGGATTCATTATTAATGGAATTGATAAACGAAACGGAGATATAATTGCTTTTAATACGGGGACAGGCGTAATTCCTAAGTATCGAGGAAAAAAAATAGTAAAATCTATCTACGAATATGCACTTAAAGATTTAAAACAAAATGGTATTACTAAATGTTCTTTAGAAGTCATAAAAGAGAATGTGATTGCCATTAAATCCTATGAAAGCATCGGTTTTAAGAAATGCAAAAATTATAAATGTTTTAAAGGCAAAATACATATTGAGAATAAGCGAAGTATTGAGTTAAATGAAATTGATTATACTATATTCGATACGATAAATTTACCCAATCAGGAATGCTATTCCTGGGACAATCACAAAAACTCAATTAAAGATGGAAATTACAGATATTTTGAAGTTTTGGAAGATCAAATTCCAGAATCCTACTTTGTTATAAATCCAGTAAATGGATATTTGGCTCAATTTGATCTCTTAAATCAAAATGAATCAGGTTGGTGTCATTTGTTTTTAGGAATCCAAAGTATTTGTAAAACCATAAAAATTAATAATGTAGACGAAAGACTTCTCGATAAATTAAACTACCTAAATTCGATTGATCTTAATAACATAGTTGATCAGTATGAAATGGAATTAAAAATATAAGAGCTTTTTTTCTTTTTAAAAAAATTAATGATCAATATGATATATCTGATTTTTATCAGATATAATATTTGAATCAAAATACTTCAATGTACTATTCCATTAACCTAAAATGCGTAAATTTGCCGTTCTATTAAGAAAATAGTGATGATTGATAAGATTAAAGAGTATATAGAAGAAGTTGATAGTTTTAAAGCCAAAACTAAAGAAGATGTCGAGGCATTTCGAATTAAGTTTTCGGGTAAAAAAGGATTGATTAATGAGTTCTTTACAGAGTTCAGAAATGTAGCTAGTGACCAGAAAAAAGAATTTGGACAAGCTATTAATGCTCTTAAAGTGGCGGCAGAAGGAAAGGTAAAATCCTTAAAAGATGAATTAGAATCTAAAAACGAAGAAAAGGGACTCTATGGTGATCTTACAAGACCCGCAGAGCCTATTGCTGTAGGATCCAGGCATCCTATTTCTTTGGTAAAAAATCAAATCATCGATATTTTCTCTCGCATAGGATTCAATGTAAGTGAAGGCCCTGAGATAGAAGATGACTGGCATAACTTTACAGCACTTAATTTACCAGAATATCACCCGGCACGAGATATGCAGGATACATTTTTTATTCAAACAGATCCTGATATTTTGTTACGTACTCATACCTCATCGGTTCAAGTACGATATATGGAAAATAATAAGCCGCCAATTCGTACAATTTCTCCAGGAAGAGTATATCGTAATGAAGCGATTTCTGCACGATCACATTGCTTTTTTCATCAGGTAGAAGGATTATATATTGATAAAGATGTGTCATTTGCAGATCTAAAACAGACACTTCAATACTTCACTACAGAGATGTTTGGTAAATCAAGAATTCGATTGCGTCCATCATATTTTCCGTTTACCGAACCTAGTGCAGAAGTAGATGTGTACTGGGGATTAGAGACAGAGACCGATTATAAAATGACCAAAGGAACTGGTTGGTTAGAAATTATGGGCTGTGGAATGGTGGATCCAAATGTGCTTAAAAATTGTAATATAGATCCTCAGGAATATAGTGGTTTTGCATTTGGGATGGGAATCGATCGTATAGCGCTCTTATTATATGGAGTGTCCGATATTCGAATGCTTAGCGAAAATGATGTACGTTTCTTAGAACAATTTAAGTCTTCACTATAGGGTAATAAGCATGAAGAAAGATATAGAAATACCTGTTGTAGAAGGTGTTTATATTGCAGTGATCAAAGAATGGGATGAGGAATTTCTTGCTCAGCATTGGAACTCCTATATTATTAATGATCGCGATACTGCTATAGAAATGGTTTTGGTGGTGACCAAAGGATATGAAGGCGATCGAAAAACCTCGTTACTGCGTCATGGTATAGGAACGATGGAAGCAAAATCCTCTGCCAAAATCGAAATGCTTCAGGAAGAATTACTTGGGATGAATAATGAATTTGTTGTCACCTTCTTTGCAGACAGTAAATTGTATGATAAAAAATACCTGTTTAGAAAACATACTATAAACGAAAATGCTTTTCAGGACCTACCGGTAATGGACCAACGTGGGATTTTGGTGAAGTAGCTATACTATTGTACTGATTAAAAACATCTTGCTATGAACTTCATAGCAAAATGTTTTTGTAATATTATACTTAAAAAATCTCTTTAATATATATTATCATAATCTAGAGTTTCTCTGTAAGTGATTAGTTTCTATCTCGTGGAGGTCTAGGTCCCCCTGGATTACTATTACCAATGAAATAACTTTGTGTATTTGTTTGGGTGATGCAACCATTTAAGGATACGCTAAGAGTCACTGTTGAACGCCCCCAAGGCATTCTAATAACAGTCTGGTTAGAATGGTGAGTTGTTCGACCATAATTTACAACTTTCCAGGAGTAGGTATATTCGGGAACATAACTTCCGGCATTCATGTATCTTATATCTGATTTATACATAGAGGTATTGCTTTCATTAGGACATGGAGCTGAAGATCCGTTAGGGACAAAATCATCAAACTCCATCAGATATCCAGTTAGACTGCCGTTGATAAACTGAATTGTACCTTTATTTTGGTTGATTCTTTTAACACGTGCTTTTCTTTTAGTGCTTTCTATAATTTTAAAACCTCCTGTGGCTATCCATGCTCCATCACAAGATGTTTCAGTGGTATTTATAATAGTATTTACATAAGGATATATTTTTCTTCCTGCTCTAAAATCAAACCATACAGGGCCTTCGTAGCTTTCAATACTCCAATAAACACAATTATTGGTTGTTGCTTTTGTAGAAGGTTCTTCAGCAGGGGAGATTTGTTTAAGGTCTAACGATTCTTCTGTGATAGCATCCAAACAGGTATCATCATTTTCGCAGTTATTAATAAAAATAGTCAGCATTAGTACAGCAATTGTTTTTAAAATTTTTTTTGGCATGATTTGATTTTTAAGAATTTAAGTTTTGATGTAAAGATTTGTGAGATAGATAATAGCATACCACTATTAAGGAGTGGGATTAATGATAAACTAAGATAGATGTAATACAAGGTGTATACTACCCGGTTTTCAGTGATAGTCCTTGATTTAGGAAGTTTTTTTGATACTGTCTCTTATAAATAACCATTTAATTCTAACTTTAATTGTAAGCTATGATTAATAAATGAGACTAAAAAGCATCGATAAAAAGCTATTATAATCGATAAAATACACATTTTAACGTTAATTATTTGTTAATAAGAAGTATTTTTCTGATTTTTGTAGCTGTAATTGGAAATACAACATATGAAGAGACTTTTACCGGCTTATGCTACGTTTTTGGTCTTGATACTTTTTGGAATGTCTTCTTGCGGAAAGAGTGATTCTAATGCTTCTAATATTATGATAGTTGGCATATGGCAATTGAAGCAAGAGTTCAGTAATGAAGAAGAGAATGCGCCATTAGAAGAATTCCCGCTTTCCTCTTGTGAAAAAATGACAACTCTAGAAGTGTTAAAGAATGGTAGGTTTATTGAGAAAAATTATTATGATGATTTTGGAACAGGAGGAGAATGTATAAAGGATACAGAAGATACCCATGGGAGTTGGAAAAAAGAATCAGATGGTATTTTTTATTTTATGTATGATAAAAGTGAAATTTTATTATTTAATAAATCTTATGTGACGGTCAAAAATGGAGACCTGATAATTACCATTGAATATGATGATCCCGATTTGGGATATGAAACTACCCTTAAATTCATTTATTCAAAAAAGCATCAAGAAGTTAGCCACTTACCAAAGTAAAAGAACCCGTATTTAATATACGGGCTCTTTGTAGGCTAAAGTTTCTGATGAGATTCGCGGGGAGCATTGTTTTTTTGTAATGTTTCTAGTGCCCATAAATAATGTTGCTGTGTTTCCTGGGTAATACCATACTTACTTTTGTGAAGCATAAGACGCTCATAAAGTTTTTTCTCTGTCATAAACATTGATTTTTGTTAAAAACTATATTGATATTAGTATCTTTTATTCATCCATAGAAATGTTGCACATGCTTACGTACTTGAAAGCTCTGATGATGTCGAATCAGTGCTACCAGGCTTAAGTGCTTCTAGTAAAGCAATAAAATTGCTTTGGTCTTTTTTACAAAACTGATGCTCCTCTTGATAGGCTAACATATATTGATATAACTCTTCTTGGGTCATGCATTATCATCTGATGTAACAAATGTAATAAAAAATTACCGATCGGTAATTGAAATTGTGTTTTATTAAGCTGAATTTTCCATTGTGGAAGAATATGACAAAAAAGAGCTACTTAATATATTAGCTAAACGTGTAAAAGAATTGAGGTCAAAAAAAGATGTGACCCAAGAAGACGCGCTTAATGATACCGGAATTCACTTCGGAAGAATTGAACAAGGTAAGCGAGATATTTCTTTTTCAACACTTTTTAAAATCTGTCAATATTTTGAAATATCTCCAAAAGATTTCTTTACCAAAGACTTTGACTAAGTTTTCTTACCTTAAATTTCCTTATTTTTTTTGAACACGAATACATATTCATGTATTAATATCACATATGATTTGAATGCAGTCGTTTGTATTCTTGCATGAAATTTGTTCTTTAGAAAGCCGAAGATCATTCTGATCCCCCTTATTTTATCTTCAACTAAATATAAAACCTTTATTAAACGATATCGTTTAATAAAGGTTTTATTGTATATTTGTTTTTTTAAACGAAACCGTCTAATAATGCCAAAAGTAATAGTACAAAGAAATGATTGGATAAAATTGGGATACAAACTCTTTTCTGAGCAAGGAATTTCTGGTATTGTCATCGAAAAGATTGCCAAAAAGTTAGAATGTAACAAATCAAGCTTTTATTGGCATTTTAAATCCAAGAAAAACTTCATCAATGAGCTTATAAATTTTTGGATTACTTCAGAAACAGATCAGATTATAGAGCAGACTGAAAAAACAAAATCTTCGGAAGAAAAAATCGAACAATTTTTGAAAATTACCTTTAAGAACGATCCTTATTTAGAATTCATATTTTTCTTAAAACGCTATGCTATAAAGAATAAGGAAGTTCAATATATCATAGACGAAATTGACAATAGAAGATTGGAATTCACAACTGAGTTGTTCCAGGAAATTGGGTATTCTAAGAAAGATGCGGTTATAAAAGCAAGTATTTTTTACAAATACTTAATAGGGTATCATGAAATGCTAAAAAACAAAAAGCAATCCAAAAATTATCTCGTAGAGGTAAAAAAGGAATTAAAACACTTTATAACTATATGAAAATAATAAACGGAAAAATATTAATATTCTTAGGGGTTATTCACTCACTACTAGGAATTTCATCATGGGCGTTTTGGAAACAGTTTTCAGGATTTGCAGACAAGTTTTTTTTCAAAATAAGTGAAGGGCTTTTTGAATTTCCTTTACTCGATGGACAAATGAATTATGAAAATTTTGCAGCATTTTGGTTTTTCTATTTCGGACTTCTACTTATCCCCATGGGACTTCTAGTAAACCATACAGAGAAAACGAATGGACAAATTCCCAAAAACTTCATGTGGGTATATTTGATAATCGTGCTCATTGGGGTGTATATGATCCCTTTTTCAGGCATGACTTTCTTAATGCTACCCCATGCGATTTATATGCTCTACAATAGTAATAAAATACATAACACATCAAATAAACAACGTAATGAAGAAAAATAAATACTGGATAATTGCAGGAACAATTAACATTTTTACTGCAATCCTGCACCTAATTGGAGGTCAATTAGATTTGATTAATCCTTTTATGGAAAGCGACACTGACCTGCAAATAAAAACTGAATTATTGGGGGTTTGGCATATGGCTACTAGTATTTTATTTGCCTCTTCAATACTCTATTTTAAATATGGATTTAACACAACAAAGAAAGCAAACATAGAGTTAGTTTCTTTCATAAGTTATTTATACATCGCTTTTTCATTCGCGTTTATCTTTTCAAGTGTATATAAGTCAATACTAGCACCTCAATGGGGTTTACTGTTACCTATAGGAGTATTAGGAATTATTGGAATTAAAAAATCAAAGACTAATGCTTAAAATAGGTGGATACATAAATATAGTAATTGGTATAGGTCATTTAATCGGACTTATTTGGCCCGAACAAATGTTTGAAAAAACTGGAGTACTAGAAGAAATGAAAGCACTTACTCAAATTCATTTTTCTCTTCCATACTTGCTAACGGTTTTTGTTGCACTAATCTTTTTAATTTTTGGGTTTTATGGACTCTCGGCAAGCGAAAAAATTAAAAAACTTCCTTTCTTAAAATTTGGTATCTATACAATTGCTTCTATATATCTTTTTCGTGGGATTGCAGAACAATTGTATAATATAAGCCAACAGACAACTACAATACCTGAAACTATTCAATCTGTTGTAGCTGTAATTATTGGTTTACTATTTCTAATTGGTGGTTTAAAAAAATGGAAATTTAAAATAGAATAAAAATGAGGAACAACATATCAGTCAATGAATAAAACCATAACCAAGGAGTAATCATGTTTATTTCTTTGAATCTTTAGGTTTTAATGATTTTGCGTAGGTAAAACTATCATTAAGATAGGAGGAAAGTAGCCCAAAATCTTGCATCAATTTTTCGGGAACTAATACATACTCTTTCATTACGGCGCCATAGGATTTGAAAACGGTAGTTTGATGTTCTTGCATGAATTGAGTTCCTTGTTCTTTAGAAAGTCGAAGACCTATTTCACCCGCTTTATTTAATTGTGAAAACATATGGCCATTAACAGATGTATAAGGCATTGTTTTTCCTTTTCTTTCGAAATTTGTATTGGTATCTATAAGCTTGTCATAAAATGCTAACCGTTCTGTCCACATATCGCTTCATTTTAAGAGTTGCAAAATGTTATCTATGTAAAAATACTAAAGAAAAACCTATTTAGGTGATAAGTTCAAAATTGTATTTTTCAAACTCATTCCCATTAATAATGATGGACAATTGATGTAATCCTGTATGAAATTTTCTTGTCGTAATTATTTTAAAAGACTGCTTTCTATTAATAATAGTTATTGATTTCTCTGGATATATTTTTTCACTTATTTTAAAAACTTTTTTAGACAAGCTTCCATTAGCTTTCTGATAATAAAGCCCGTACTCTAATCGTAACTTAGATGCAGAATTGCCGGTGTTATTAAGTTGAAAAGTAAATTCTAACCTATCTCCAATCTTAACTTTTGGTGTAAGAATCTGTAATTTATCAATTTTGATATCTTGAATATTACCAAAGCCAAATAATTTCATGATTTCTACATTTCCTTGTTTCAAAAGGGTTCTACATCCATGTTTGACTAACCAATCGGTTTCTTTTGATTTTTTGTACCATTCTTTTGCGAGGCCAATAACAATATCGGGATTGTCCTTTGCAATATCATTTAGATTATTGGCGACACTTCTTCGTACAGATTCTGAGGTATCATTTTTTAGATTCTCGAGAATAGGAAGGATAGATGTTGGATCGATTTTTAAGAATGGAAGCGCCATGGCCCAGGGTAAACGAGGTCTGCAACCTTCAGATGATAACCTTCTTACCATAGGGTGTTTATGCTGTGACCATTTCTTCATTTGTAGTATTCCTTTTTTAGGATACTTTATCAGAAAAGGACGAATTGCAAATTCACAACTGGTAAATTGAGTAATTTTTTCGATTACTAGTATAGAAGCATCATAATGACTCATCCCGTAATATTCTACAAAATCCGGAAGAAACATATACTCAAAACTATTTTCTTTAATACCGTCCTTTTGAAGTTGTCTAATAACTTTTAATAGAATATCTACGTTTTTGATATAATCGAGAGATAAATGGTGTTGCAATACGATGGTAATATGTCGCATTCGTTGCTTCAATTCTTTGTTTGGCCATTCGGAATCAAAAATTTGCTTAAAAAAAGATGAAGCATCAAAATCCGGAACAATTTTTTGAAGAGCCGCTGTAAATTTTTCAAAAAACTCATGAGTATAAACATGTTTCAATAATTCTGCCATTATAAATAGTGGATTAATTTGAAACAAAAATAAAATAGAGTAGTGACAACCGTATGTCAGCTGTCGATATACCTTTTAATAGATTTTTATTTTTTGGCAGTGGTTTTTACTTTAAGCTAAACTTTGGAATATTCTTTTGGTAGATAACCAGAAATAGATTTAAAAACCCGAGTAAAATGACTTTGGTCAGAAAAACCACATATGTATGCTATTTCGGTAAGTGAATATTGTTTAGATTTTAACAGATCAAGTGATCGATCTATTTTTAATTTACGAGAATATTCACCTAATGTGCATTGAAAGTAAGTTCTAAAATTCTTAGAAATTGTTGTAGGGTGTACATTAACCTTGTCGGCAATTTCTTTTAAAGAAATATTCTCGTCCCACCTGTCATTTAAAAGATCTCTAACAGATAACATCCATTTTGGAAATAATATTTCATCCTTAAAATTAAGAGAGTTTTCTATAAAAGCGACAAATAACATCTCTATTGCGTTATAAGATTGCAAATCATTAATTTTTGCTTCATTCATTAATTTTATAAAAGTGAAACGAGCATTATAATTTTTTGCCACAGCTAGCGCAAGTGATTCTTCTGTAAAGTCATATTTTTTTAAAAAAGTATCATCTATTTCCAAATTGATATGTTTAGAAGGAAAGGTAGTGTAGACATTTCTATGTAATTCATATGAATTATAGTAATTTATAGATCCACCAACTCTTTCTACTTCCCTACCTTTACGGTATTCTGTATTTGTCCCATAAAGAACAAGGCTGATAACCGGTTTTTCATGAGAATGCCAAACACCAGTTTCAATTGGGTTTTGATAATTACTGGTGCCGATCAAAAAATCATTAAAATCATATGTTTGATAAATCGGCGCCAAAGAATGACCTCTTTTCAGAATCATAATAGTGTAATTTTCTTTATTTGGATTGACTAATATATCGAATTACTTTGTAGCTAAAAAAACCAAAACACCCGTTTTTGTTTGATACATGTTTCAGCATAGTATAATATACAGAAATGTTTCTAGAAAATAATTATTTACTTTCAGATCCCAAGCAAGTCTAATAAAAAACCTGTTTCATATTATATACTAGTACTTTTTATAGCAAGACTAATTCTGTTACTACTTATGATTGTTTAAACCCCTTCTTTCTGGTTATTACCATTCACTGTAAGTTGCCTTTGCTTAAGTAGTTCTACAGCCCATTTGTAATGCTGTAACATTTCCTGGGTTACACCATATTTGCTTTTGTAACGCATTAACCGTTCGTATAATTTTTTCTCTGTCATGACTATTGATTTTTAATTTATATTTTCATGTTTTCTCTTCTTTTGGGTTACTATCAGGTTTTAAGGTTTTTAATATTGCAATAGAATTGCTTTGTTTGGGTCAACATTTTAAGATCAAATGATTAACTAAATAAAGATACCTGCTGTTTTTTGCTAACAGGAGATTAGTCATTTTTGAAGATGGCTAAAGATGATAAATTCAAATACTAGCTTATAGGATATACGAATAGATATATCTCATGTTTGTAGCACTAAAAATTGTTAAAAAACTAACCTATATGTATACTTTATTCTAGGTATAGGTATTGATCCCGCAATTAAGAAATTGTTTAAAAAGTGTACTTCCTAGAAACTAGTGATTTTCGATTCACATGATTTTTAAACATGTTCTTAAGAATTTTCCCTGATCTTAAATTACGACGAAAATTCTTACAGTTCTTACGGGTTCCCGTATGAGATGTATTAGTTTTTTTTTATATGAGTTATATGTTTTGACCATTATTCATTCAAAATAATGATTAAAACTAGTTTTAACCCCTTTAAAAAGAGGGGGTAAATCCCCCCTTATTTCGATGTTACATATTTTTTAGGATTCGTTACATCTATGATACTATTAAGATATAGTGCTTTATAACTTTACTGTATTCGATCAATTGATCTTAAAATGTTGGGGCAAACAAAATAATAACTCTTATTAAAACCGTATTGATCATGAAAAAAGTAGCATTAAATATTGTGGCTGTATTGCTTATCACCCTATGTGCCTGTGAGCAAGAAAACAATATAGAAGAACAAACCGCAGAAGATGTAAAAGAAATTGATGGTAACACTTCTAAAAAAGCCAGAGCCTCCCAAAGAGGACTTTGTATATATAGTTTAACGCTTGATAAACAAATTTGCGATGATAGAGATAGGACATGTAGATGTGATTCAAGTGGGTCTGTAATTGGGGTATGTGCACAGATACAGTGTTTACCAAATGTCTTTAACCCGATTACACCAGGACCTGTTTATTTAAATCTTTGTAAAATAATTAAATGTGACTGGGTGTACAATGACCCTTGGAGTATATATGATAACGTAGATCCGAGAGTGTTTAATTCTATTAAAGATGTATTGAAATTGACGATCAAATCAGATACAAAAGCAATACCATTTGCTATGAACAAAAATATTTTAGGGCTACAGTTTTATAAGCCTAATAACATGATGTATAGAGATTCTAAAACTCTGGAAGCAGAACCCAGTATGTTTCATCTTAAAAACACAGTGATTTTAGACAAAGTATATTTAAAAAAACTAGGACTTAAGGGCAATGTCATCAAACCAGGCAAATACCCTGTTATTTTTAATAAAAGAAACAAGACATATAATGTAATCCTAAAGGTAAAATGATGAACTTATTTTGACTTATTACAAAATCCCCATTATGCGATTGTCAAGTCAGGTTTATCGAAGTTAGTACTCCCAACGCTTCTTTGATAGATCTGGATTGGCATTTTTTTAACTAAAAGGCTTTATAACATTACTTCTTTTAAGCTTTGTAACAAATTATAAACTATAATCAACTTACATCTAATACCCAACGTTTTCTCTAACTCTTGCTAATACAGTATCGGCAATAGAAGTAGCTTTTTTGGCTCCTATGGCCAGAGCCTCGTCTACTTCATTAAGGTTATCCATATAATAAGCATAGCGTTCGCGTTCGGTAGCAAATTTTTCAATCAATAATTCATAAAAAGCTTGCTTTGCATGTCCATATCCGTAGTTTCCACCTTGATAATTCTTACGCATTTCCTCTTGTTGTTCTGTAGTAGCGATAAGCTTATATAAGGCAAATAAATTACAAGTATCTGGATCTTTTGGTTCTTCTAGTGGAGTACTATCAGTTTCAATAGACATAATCTGTTTACGTAGTTTCTTATCTGGCAAAAACAGGTTAATGATATTTCCTTTTGATTTACTCATCTTGCTACCATCAGTTCCCGGCACATACATGGTTTCTTTTTGCACCTGGGCTTCAGGTATTACAAACATTTCACCTACTTGATTGTGCATTCGAGAAGCTACATCACGAGTCATTTCAAGATGTTGTAATTGATCTTTTCCTACAGGAATAATTTCTGCATCATAAAGCAGAATATCAGCCGCCATTAGCATAGGATATGTAAATAATCCAGCATTTACATCCTCGAGACGATCTGCTTTATCCTTAAACGAATGTGCAAGTGTTAATCTCTGATATGGAAAAAAACAACTTAGGTACCAAGATAATTCTGTTACCTGTGGGATATCACTTTGTCGATAAAAAACAGTCTTTTCTATATCCAGTCCACAAGCTAACCAGGCAGCAGCAGTAGAGTAGGTGTTCTCTCGTAATGTATTGGCATCTTTGATTTGTGTAAGTGAATGCATATTGGCAATAAATAAAAACGATTCGTTTTCTGGCTCATTGGCCATTTGGATTGCCGGAATGATAGCGCCTAATAGGTTTCCTAAATGCGGAGTGCCTGTACTCTGTATTCCTGTTAGAATTCTGGACATAGTGATATATTGATCTGTGTTATAGTTTAAGCCTTAAGTTTTGGTTAGGTACCGTTTAGTTTAGTTTATAAAAATTAACTCTGTATTTAATTCTCTGTACACAGTTTGCAGATTATAATATCATAAGTTGCCTTCTGTTTACTTTATACTTTAGGTATATAACCATACTATTTTCGGCAAAGGTAATTTTTTTGTTCACATAGCTCAAACCAATTGTGTATTTTTGGAGAGATGCATATACTAAGAAACATACTTATCCTACTGTGGCGTATTTGGTTTTATATCGTTATGGGTATTCCTATACTTATTATGTTTCCTTTATTATTGGTGTTTTCGTCAAGAGAAGAATGGTATCCGCAGTTTTTTGTAGTTGCTAGGTTTTGGGCAAAAATCGTGTTGTATGGATCAGGTTTTCTACCAAAGATTACCAAAGAAGCAGAACCAGATCGTAAAAAAAGTTACATGTTTGTTGCTAATCATACCTCGATGACCGACATCATGCTAATGCTATATGCTATAAAAAATCCCTTTGTATTTGTAGGGAAAAAGGAGCTGGCTAAAATCCCGGTTTTTGGATTTTTCTATAAACGTACTTGTATATTGGTAGATCGTAATAGCCAGCGAAGCAGAAAAGAAGTATTTGATCGTGCACAAGCAAGATTACATGGTGGTACAAGTATTTGTATTTTTCCTGAAGGAGGTGTACCAGATGATGAATCTGTTATTTTGGATGAATTTAAAGACGGGGCTTTCAGACTGGCGATAGATCACCAAATCCCTATAGTACCATTAGCATTTCTTGATAATAAAAAACGATTTTCATATACTTTTTTTAGCGGAAGCCCAGGAATTATGAGGGGGCGCGTTCTTAAAGAAATCCCTACAGAAGGATTAACACATGAACATAAAAAAGAACTAAAAGAAGAAATAAGAGGGTTGATTTTAAAGACATTAGAATCTGGTCTTACCTTATAAAAAGCTAAAGCCGTTTCTCCCCAGAAACGGCTTTGTTCATCATTGCTTTAACCCGGCTTATGTATTAAAACTTCGTTATGAAGGTTTCAATTACCATAAAATATAACATTTTATTAGTTTCAGCATAGCATAGCTATGGTTATACTTAAAAATGTAGCGAAGCGCTATATTTTGCAGTAGTTGGAAATTGTAATAGATTTTTTAATACATAAGCCGGGTTTTATAGCAATAACTACCTAACCAACTAAAAAATCTTTATATTTCTTAAAATTTAATACTTACTCCAGTATATACCCCAAAATAGTAGGGTTTGAAATTATTGGCATTATCATTAAATGCATTAAACTGATATTTAAAAATAGGCTCAAGATTAATCTCAAATTGATCTGATATTTTATAATCAACACCCAATCCTATATTACCACTAAAACTCACATCATTAAGATTACTTGCTTCACCTATTGGAGTTTCAAAGTCACC
The DNA here is from genome assembly GCF_900299525.1 of Aquimarina sp. Aq78. Classification (GTDB taxonomy): domain Bacteria; phylum Bacteroidota; class Bacteroidia; order Flavobacteriales; family Flavobacteriaceae; genus Aquimarina. The sequence goes on from NZ_OMKA01000023.1 coordinate 67,667, forward strand.
GGCTTCTATAGAGATTTCATTATCCTGTAAGAATAATGTGCTTATACCTCCAATCATATTTACGCCAATTTTTTTATTGACCAAGGCATATTTCATTTCTAACGGAACTTCTAAATAGGCAATACTTTGATTAAGTAATCCTGCATTTTGTTTTTGTTCTATCGCATTTCTGTTAATATCTAAAGACTCAGACCCAACATCAGTATTTCTTACATTTCCGATGTCAGAAATCAAAATTGCTCCAGCGGTAGAATTATAGCTTACATTTTCTAGATTTTGACCTACCGCAGAAGGAGAAAAACCAACACCTTCTGTGTTATAACTAAGATCTACCTTGTTTACTCCAGAACGTACACTAAACCTCTTATTTATAACATAAGAAACATGCACTCCATAACTCATATTTACTTGTCCGTTTTTATTATTATCTGCAAATTGAGAATCGATAGAAGACCCGCTTCCGATAGAGCTATAATATACGGGAGCGACATTAGGAGCAACATTCCATTTTTTGGTTGATGATGACTCTTCAGCTATTTCTTCTTCCTCTTCTTGATTTATAACATCAAAAATGGATTTCTTACCATTATCATTTAGGCTTTCAACTTCTTCAACTTCTTCAACTTCTTCTTCTGGAGTTTTGTTTTTTATATCGCTATCACTATTCTTTTCTGCTAAACCTTGAGTATTCGTATTGTCTTTCTCCTTAGGTGCTGTAAAAAGAGGATGTTCTTTTTCTGGAGTAGATCTTTTATTTTGTTGATTAGCAATAGTGGTTTTCTCAATTGTGTTTTCTTGAATAACAATAGGATTTTCTTTTTCCTTAAAAGGAGTTTGTGCGGTTCTGGTATTATTTGTTCTGGTATGATCTACGACTCGATTTTTAGTTGCAGAATGCGAAGTAGGATCTAATTGATCACTATTTTTGGATTGTGAAGGTACTTGTTTCAAAGTTTTAGCAACCGCATTTTCTTTTGTTACAGAGGGCTCAAAATAATTATGTTGACCAGCATCATTGTCTTGATCTTGATTAGTGGTTTTTATTTTTTTGTCAACAGGATTGGTTTCTTTTTCTTCTGAAGTTACTATAACATTTTCTGTAGGAGGCTTAACCTGCTTATCAGGTATTGTTTTGGTCTGTTCAATTGTATTTTGAGTATCAGAATCAGTGATCGTATTATTTTGTTGTAGCCCATTATTTAAAGGCAAAGAGCTTATACCAAATATAAGTGCAATTAACGCTGCAACACCTGCAACTCTATACCAAAATGGAATCAGAAAAATTCTTTTTTTGTTTTTGTTTTGACGTGCCTTTATTTTTTCCCACACTATTTCATCGGGAATGACTTCAAAATCCTTGAATTTTTCCTGAAATAAACGATCTATATTTTTTTTATCATTCATCTTCGTTCTTCAATTGGTCGAACATATAGTTCTTGGTTGGTTTGTAATTTTTCTTTTAAAATATTTCTTGCTCTCGCAAGATTCGATTTAGAGGTTCCTATAGAGATCTCTAGCATCTCTGCAACCTCTTTATGAGAATAACCGTCTAACACATAAAGATTAAATACTAATCGATATCGATCAGGGAGTTGTTGTATAATTTCTAAGAGGTAATCTAGAGAAATCTCTTCTTCATCGACTTCAACTTCAACTTCTTCAATCTGTTCTTCATTAATGATATCAAAAACTTTTTGTTTTCGATATTTCTGTAATGCTGTATTAATAGTTACTCGTTTTATCCACCCTTCAAAAGAACCTTGGTTTTTATATTGACCGATTTTATCAAAAATGGTTATAAAAGCATCTTGCAAGGTATCTTCTGCACTCGAAGCATCGTTAGAATATTTTAAGCAAATCGAAAATAGCTTACTACTGTATAGTCTATACAATTGTTCCTGTGCCTGAGCATTTTTTTTCTTACATCTTTTTATGAGTTGGTCTAAACCCACTAACAACTATTTTTAGTTTACCCATTTTCTAATGTATAAAACGGGTTTAATTTATAATACGGGTACTTCTACGGTTAAAAATTGATTGTCTCCATTTTCGTCTCTTCCTTGCCAGAATCTAAAGATGTAAGAATCTTCATTTCCTACAAGAAAATCAAAAGAGACCTCGACTAGATCTGTCGTTTCTAAATCTTTACAATTACCTTGATTAACTACCAAATTGACAACAGATACAGTTCGTTCATTTCCTAGTCTGTCATAATCAAATCCTGCAAAAGAGTGACAATCTGTTGGCCTAAAATAAGACACAGTAATTGTATAGGTTTCTTCTCGATTAAACTGATCAGGTAGCGAAGCCTCCTGTACAGTAGCTAATTCATAAAAGAAACTTGTCCCATTGTCGTCATCAGAACATCCAGTTAAGATAACTACTAGTAAAAATGTTAAAACTATTTTTATCCTTCTCATTTTCTTGGGGTTTTGAGAGATCATATAACTCATCCATTAGGTAGATGCTCTAATGTAGATAAGGTTGCTTTTAAGGTATAAAAAAATCCCGAAGCTTCGGGATTTTAGTATTTTTATTAAGAAAGTTTTATTCTTTTGCAATTTTTATGGCTTCTTTGATTTTTTGTTCAAGTTCTTCCATAAGTTCTGGATTATCATTAAGTAAAGATTTCACTGCATCTCGTCCTTGTCCTAATTTGGTGTCTTGATAGCTAAACCAGGAACCACTTTTCTTGATAATCTCGTAATCTACACCAATATCAATAATTTCTCCATTTTTAGAAATACCTTCTCCATACATGATATCAAATTCTGCAGTTCTAAAAGGCGGTGCTACCTTGTTTTTTACTACTTTAACTCGTGTTTTGTTACCTTGTACTTCGCTATTACTGTTTTTGATTTGTGTAGAACGACGAATATCTAAACGTACCGAAGCATAAAATTTTAAAGCATTACCACCAGTAGTCGTTTCAGGATTTCCAAACATTACCCCGATTTTTTCACGAAGCTGGTTAATAAAAATAACAGTACAATTGGTTTTGCTAATTGAACTAGTTAATTTTCGAAGCGCCTGAGACATTAATCGCGCATGAAGCCCCATTTTAGAATCTCCCATTTCGCCTTCGATTTCACTTTTAGGAGTAAGTGCTGCCACAGAATCAATAACAATAATATCAATAGCCCCAGATCTGATCAGGTTATCAGTGATTTCTAAGGCCTGCTCACCGTGATCTGGTTGAGAAATAATCAAATTGTCTATATCTACACCTAGTTTTTCTGCATAAAAACGATCAAAAGCATGTTCTGCGTCAATAAATGCTGCAATACCACCGGCTTTTTGTGCCTGGGCGATAGCATGCAAAGTAAGTGTTGTTTTACCAGAAGATTCTGGGCCATAAATTTCAACAACTCTTCCTCTGGGATACCCACCAACACCTAATGCAAGGTCTAAACCAAGAGAGCCTGTAGAGATTACATCTACTTCTTGTACAGAACTGTCACTCATTTTCATTACAGTTCCTTTTCCGTAGGCTTTATCTAATTTATCAAGGGTAAGTTTTAATGCTTTTAATTTTGCGTCTTTCTCTGTACTCATTTGTTGTTCAAATATATCGGGATTTGACATTGATAATAAACTTTTTGCTAAAGTACTATTTCTTTTTGTAGTTGAGATATGGATTCTAAAATCGTTATTAACAACGAATGCCTGTATTTTATCTTAAGATTTAGAGTTTTTAAGTTGGTGCTAGATATCGATTAAATATTTTTTTATAAGTATAGCGCAACCCTTTTGTTTTTATAGCATCTACATAAAAAGCAAACATGAACAAAGGCAGAAGGAAGGAGAGAAATGAAATTTCTTAAAAAGGTCGTAAGACATAATCTTGATGGCTGCACAATTACTAAAATTAGTAATTGTATAGTAGAAGGTGGCTAGCTTCGTTATTATATTTTTTAATCGTTAAATTATTTAATAACGAATTAGCCCAAAAAATGCCTTGAAATAAGTTTCAAGGCATTTTTTATATTCAGAAATTAGAATTTATTGATTTGCATTATCTGAATTATCTGTGTCTCTAGGTTTGCATAATGGAATTGCAGAATAATCATCACAATTACCGCTTCCGGTAATATATCCACCATTAATGATCTGTTGTTGTCTTTTGTTAAGCACTTTTGCGCCCATTAGATTTTTTAAGCTTTTCATTATAATTTCTTTTAAAGAATTTATGTTCCTTGAACATTTAATGACACTCAAGGTTTGTGTCTATCTTTCGCGAAAAGATGAATTACTTCGGATAAAAGTATAGGTTGCGAGTTTCATTTTTCAGGACTGAGATTTTTTTAACAAAAAAATAGGATTAGAGATGATAACGAAATTTTTGACCATACTAAAACTCAAATAACATTCTTTGGATATTACTTTATGATTTGTATTTTTGCAAAAAATAAATAGTTTCTTTTTAACTTAAAACGTAAGTATAGCATGCAACTGTACAACAAATTAAGTGCAAAAGAGAGAGCAGCTCTTATAGATGAAGCCGGTACAGACCGACTTACGCTATCTTTCTATACATATGCACATATTGGTAATCCACAAATTTTTAGAAATCACCTTTTTATTCATTGGAACGAACTCGAGGTTTTGGGGCGTATTTATGTAGCCCAAGAAGGTATAAATGGGCAATTATCTGTTCCGGCACCAAATTTTGAAGCTTTTAAAAAACACCTGGATAGTATTTCTTTTCTTGAAAATGTACGTCTCAATATTGCACGAGAGCAAGACGCAAAATCTTTTTTAAAGCTAAAAGTAAAAATTCGTAAAAAAATTGTGGCAGATGGATTAAATGATGCCACATTTGATGTAACCAACAAAGGAGTTCATGTTGATGCTTCTGTATTTAATGAACTTATCGAAGATCCAGATACTGTACTGGTAGATATGCGTAATCATTATGAAAGTGAAATAGGTCATTTTAAAGGAGCTGTTACACCAGATGTAGATACTTTTAGAGACTCTTTGGATATTATCGAAGAAGATCTTAAAGATCATAAAGAGGATAAAAAACTAGTAATGTATTGTACCGGGGGTATACGCTGTGAGAAGGCTAGTGCATATTATAAGCATAAAGGATTTAAAAATGTATTTCAATTAGAAGGAGGTATTATAGAATATGCAAGACAAGTAGAAGCTCAAGGTTTAGAAAATAAATTCCTAGGCAAAAATTTTGTTTTTGATCATAGAAGAGCAGAACGTATTTCTGGTGATATAATAGCTAATTGTCATCAATGTGGTACACCGTGTGATACACATGTAAATTGTGAAAATGAAGCGTGCCATCTATTGTTTATACAATGTGAGAATTGCGCAACAGAACTAGAAAACTGTTGTTCGACAGAATGTATGGAAGTTAATAAGCTATCATTTGAAGAACAAAAAGCATTACGAAAAGGTAAAGGAAATAGTAATAAGATCTTTAAAAAAGGTCGTTCGGAAGCATTAAAATACAAGAAGTAAAGCCTGAAAAGGTAAAGATACTGTAGCAGATAGTTTTTTTTATCCCCATTTCATAGTATCTTTAACGATTGATATGTTAGAAATGATATATTTCTAACTTTAGTAAGAACCATATTTGTTGCGATTATAATCGCAGACAAATTTCAATATAGATAAAAAATATGGGGTGTAACAGTTGTTCCTCCGCAAAAGACGGGCAGCCGAAAGGTTGTAAGAATAATGGTACCTGTGGTACAGATGGTTGCAATAAATTAACGGTTTTCGATTGGCTATCCAACATGTCACTTCCTAGTGGATCACTGCCTTTTTCTTATGTTGAAATACGATTTAAGAATGGCAGAAAAAACTTCTTTAAAAATACAGAAAATCTTTCTTTAAGCATTGGAGATATTGTCGCAACAGAGTCTTCTCCTGGTCATGATGTAGGAATTGTTACTCTTACCGGAGAGCTAGTTCGTATCCAGATGAAAAAAAAGAAAGTAGAACTTGATAGTGAAGAAATAAAAAAAGTCTACCGAAAAGCATCTCAAAAAGATATCGATATATGGCAGAAAGCTCGTGACAGAGAAGAAACGATGAAGGTTCGTGCTCGTGAAATCGCAATTAGATTAGAGCTGCAAATGAAAATTTCTGATATCGAGTTTCAAGGAGATGGATCAAAAGCTACTTTTTATTATACAGCAGAAGAACGGGTAGATTTTAGACAGTTGATAAAGGAGTTTGCACACGAATTTAGTACACGTATTGAAATGCGACAGGTAGGTTTTAGGCAAGAAGCTGCACGATTAGGAGGTATTGGCTCCTGTGGTCGGGAGCTATGTTGCTCTACCTGGCTTACCGATTTTAGGTCGGTAAATACTAGCGCAGCTAGGTATCAGCAATTATCTTTAAATCCGCAAAAGTTAGCTGGTCAATGCGGAAAACTAAAATGTTGTCTAAATTATGAATTAGATGCATATATCGATGCACTTAATAGTTTTCCTAAGACAGATATAAAGCTTCAAACAGACAAAGGGACAGCTGTATGTCAAAAAATAGATATTTTTAAAGGATTGTTGTGGTATGCCTATGAAGGCGAATGGATGAATTGGCACAGAATATCTACCGAAGATGTTAATGAAATTATTACAGCAAACAAGAACAATGAAAAAGTAACAAGCTTAGAAGATTTTGCTTCAGAATTAATAGAAGATACTAAAACAGATTTTGAGAACGTTGTAGGACAAGATAGCTTAACGCGATTTGATCAGCCTAAACGTAGTAAAAGAAGAAATCGTAACAAAAGAAAAAATAAAAATAGAGGATCTTCAGAAAAGCAAACGGCAGTTTCAAAAAAATCAAAAGAAGGGAATTCTGATAACACAAATAAGTCAAATAATCGGGGTAACAAAAAACGTAGGTCTCGTAATAGGAATAATGATAAAGCTTAGGTTTTTTTTAGTAATATGCATTGTAATTGGTGTTATCTCCTGCGATGATAAACAGGTTTTCGATACATATCATACAGTAGATAATGCATGGGAAATAGATGAGGAAGTGAGTTTTACGCTTCCAGAACTCGATACAACACAATCCTATAATTTGTTTATAAATGTTCGTAACAATAATGAATACAAATACAGTAATTTGTTTTTAATTAGTGAAATGAAATTTCCAAATGGTAAAGTACTCACTGATACATTAGAATATCGCCTTGCTGCCCCTGACGGAAAATGGTTAGGAACAGGTTTTTCTGATCTTAAAGAAAATAAATTGTGGTATAAAGAAAATGTAAGTTTTAAAGAAAAAGGAAATTACACGATAACTATAGAACATGCCATGCGAAAGAATGGCGAAGTAAATGGGATATCTTCATTAGATGGAATTACGGATATTGGATTTAGGATAGAAAATACTCAAAACCCTTAATAAATTATAAAATAGAATCTATCTACTCATAGATAGATACAAAAATATATTGTTAAAACGTTTTTAGAGAAAGGCCAGAAGGAGATGTCGATAAAAAGCAAAAAATTCCTCTGACCTTTAAAAAAAGATTTAAATAGCTGAGATATGGCAAAGGCAAAACCCAAATCAACAAAAAAAAGAGCAAAGACTCCAGCGAGTAATACTATAAAATACATAAAAGCATTTTGGATACTATTTGGATCGGGAGTGTTTTTAATAGCCTTACTATTTCTCCTCGCTAGTTGGGGTGTTTATGGAGAAATGCCGAAATTCGAAGAGTTAGAAAACCCGCAAAATGACCTGGCAACCCAGATTATCTCTTCAGATGGGGTACAGATAGGAACTTTTTTTAAAGAAAATCGTACTCCTGTAAGCTATGAAGATCTACCACAACATTTGGTGGATGCTTTGGTGGCAACAGAAGATGCGAGATATTATGATCACTCTGGGATAGATGCCAGAGGAACATTAAGAGCATTTGTTTTTTTAGGAACCAAAGGAGGGGCAAGTACGATATCACAACAATTGGCAAAGCAATTGTTTACAGGGGGATCAAAGAATAAGATCGAACGGTATTTGCAAAAAATACAAGAATGGGTAATTGCAACCCGTTTAGAAAGACAATATACTAAGAAAGAGATCGTAACGATGTATCTTAATAAATATGACTTTCTTAACCAGGCAATCGGGATAAGTTCTGCATCGAGAATTTACTTCGGAAAAAATCCAAAAGATCTTAATGTAGAAGAAGCAGCTGTATTAGTAGGGATGTTAAAAAATTCATCATTATATAATCCACTTCGTAGACCAGAAATGGTAAAAACCAGAAGAGATGTGGTTCTTAATCAGATGGAGAAATACGAGTACATCACAGAAAAACAAAGAGATAGTTTAAAACAATTGCCACTTAAACTAGATTACTCTCCAGAAGGTCATAATGATGGGACTGCAACTTATTTTAGAGAATATGTTAGAAGCTGGATGTCAAAATGGGTAAAAGAGAATCCTAAAGGAGAAAATGCAGAAGGCGAACCCGAATATTTTGATATCTATAGAGATGGCTTACGAATTAATGTAACCATAGATTCTCGTATGCAAAAATATGCTGAAGAAGCAGTGCAAGAGCATATGGCTAACCTTCAGAAAGAATTTGATAAGCAAGAAAAAGATAATAAAACCTCTCCATTTAGAGATTTAAAAGAAGCTGAAGTAGAAAGAATACTTAATCGAAGTATTAGATCGTCTGCCAGATGGAAAAAGATGCTTAGCCAGGGTAAAAGTGAAAAAGAAATAAGAAAATCTTTTGATGAAAAGACAGAGATGAGCATATTTAGTTGGAAAGGAGATATTGATACAATAATGACTCCTAAAGATTCTATCTTATATTATAAAAAGTTTTTACGTTCGGGATTAATGTCTATGGAGCCACAAACTGGTCATGTTAGAGCCTGGGTAGGAGGAGTAAACTATAAGCATTTTCAGTATGATCATGTATATCAGGGAGCACGCCAGGTAGGATCTACATTTAAACCATTTGTATATGCTACAGCAATCGATCAACTTAAACTCTCACCTTGTGATACCATACCAAAATCTCAAATAACAATTTCTGCAGGTTCTCATGGTGTGATTGACAATGACTGGACACCAAAAAATAGTGATGCAGACTATACCGGATATATGAGTCTTAAAGAAGCATTAGCCAAATCTGTGAATACAATTTCTGCACGTTTAATGGATAGAATTGGGCCAGAGCCTATTGTTCGTCTTGCAAAGAAAATGGGAGTAGAGTCAGATATTCTTGAAGTGGCTTCTATAGCATTAGGATCGGTAGATTTAAAATTGTCAGAAATGGTAGGAGCCTATAGTACATTTGCTAATCAGGGGATATATACCAAACCGGTAACCATTACTAGTATTGAAGATAAAAATGGAACCGTTCTATATCAATTTGTTCCCGAAACACGGGATGTAATTAGTAAAGAAGCAGCTTATGTTACTATTAATTTAATGGAGGGAGTTACACAATCAGGTTCTGGAGTACGTTTACGTACAGGTCCTTCATCGAGATATGATATAAAAAATGTAGTTACTGGTCACCCATATAAGTTTACAAACCCTATAGCTGGTAAAACAGGTACAACACAAAATCAAAGTGATGGTTGGTTTATGGGTATTGTTCCTAACCTTTGTACAGGAGTTTGGGTTGGAGGAGATGATAGAGCTACACATTTTAGAACGACTACCTTTGGACAGGGAGCTACAATGGCATTACCCGTTTGGGGATTATTTATGAAAAAATGCTATGCTGATAAAACATTAAAAATTTCTACAAAAGCTTTTCCTAAGCCTGAAAATTTAACTATCGAAGTAGATTGTAATGCCTTTAAGAGAAATAGTACCCAGGATGAAAACATAGATGAGTTCAGCCTTTAAAAGTGCATTGTCTAAGGATTAAAATATTCTTAAAACTATCTAATTTCAAAAGATGAGGTACTGTTTTTTTTAGTACTTTTAGTCTGCTAAAATTAGAACACTATGATTCGTAAAACGGTACCCAATGTTACCGAAGCTTTAGTTGGTATCAAAAATGATATGACCTTCATGCTTGGAGGGTTTGGCCTATGTGGTATTCCCGAAAACACTATAACAGAGCTAGTAAAATCTAATGTCAAAGGTCTTACTTGTATATCCAATAACGCAGGAGTTGATGATTTTGGATTAGGGCTTCTACTTCAAAAAAAGCAAATCAAAAAAATGGTCTCTTCTTATGTAGGAGAAAATGATGAATTCGAACGTCAAATGCTTAGCGGTGAGTTGGATGTAGAACTTATCCCACAAGGAACATTGGCAGAAAGATGTCGTGCAGCCCAGGGAGGTTTTCCTGCAATTTATACTCCGGCAGGTTACGGTACCGAAGTAGCTGAAGGAAAAGAAACTCGAGAATTTAATGGCAAAATGTATGTGCTAGAACATGCGTTTAAAGCAGATTTTGCATTTGTAAAAGCCTGGAAAGGTGATGAAGCTGGGAATTTAATATTTAAGGGAACAGCAAGAAACTTCAACCCTTGTATGTGTGGTGCTGCAAAAATAACAGTAGCCGAGGTAGAAGAATTAGTTCCTGCAGGAACCTTAAATCCAGACCATATACATATTCCTGGGATATTTGTTCAACGAATTTTTCAAGGACAAGATTATGAAAAAAGAATCGAGCAACGTACAGTTCGTAAAAAAGAATCGGTTTAGACTTTTTAATTGAAGCAAAATAATAGACGTTTTGTATTCAATTGAAAAAAGTTTATATCACTTCAAATAATAATATTCGTTTTAAAAATTTAAACACACATAAATCATGGCTGCATTACGATTAGGAGATGAAGCACCAAACTTCATTGCACAAACTACAGAAGGAGAAATAGATTTTCATAATTGGCTGGGAGAAGACTGGGGTATTCTGTTTTCACATCCAGCAGATTATACTCCTGTTTGTACTACAGAATTAGGTACAGTATCAAAATACACTAATGAGTTTAATAAACGCAATGTAAAAGTTGCTGCACTAAGTGTAGATGGTTTAGAATCTCATCATGGGTGGATTAAGGATATTAATGAAACACAAAACACAACGGTTAATTTTCCTATCATCGCCGATGAGGATAGAAAAGTATCAGAATTATATGATATGATTCATCCTAATGCAGATAGCCAATTAACAGTACGTTCCGTTTTTGTGATCGCTCCAGACAAAAAGATCAAACTTACAATAACGTATCCAGCTTCTACGGGAAGAAATTTTGATGAGTTATTGCGCGTTATTGATTCGCTTCAGTTAACAGCATATCATAAAGTAGCCACACCGGCAAATTGGAACCCAGGAGAAGATTGCGTTATTGTACCTTCTGTGGCCAATGAAGAAATAGCCGAATTATTTCCAAAAGGGCATAAAGAGATAAAACCGTATTTAAGGATGACGCCTCAACCAAATTTAAATTAATAAGTATGAAATTAGAGTTTACATGCTCTCAATGTAAGATTCAAAATAAATTTAAACCAGTAACAGCAACCAGAGGTGAATTACAAATGAAAGTTGGTGATGAAGTACAGGTTATATGTAATTATTGTAGTAAAGAAGATAAAAAACATATTAATAGAATAGATGCTGTTGTTGATAATAGAAAAATACTTCTTGCTCTTATAATAAGTTCGGTAGTTGCTGTTGTTCTTTTAAGTTTTTATGGTCTTATGGCTCTGGCTGTGATCTCAATACCATTTTTGATATGGATTCAGGAAGGTAAGTCAACCAATCATTTTAATTCATATAAGATTAGAAGAAAATAATTATGTTAGATAAAAACGGAATTGCAAAGCGTATTGCTAAAGAACTACAGGACGGATATTTTGTTAATCTGGGAATTGGTATACCTACATTGGTTGCCAATTATATCCCTCAAGGTATAGAAGTAGAGTTTCAAAGCGAAAACGGTGTCTTAGGAATGGGACCTTTTCCTTATGAAGGAGAAGAAGATGCTGATATTATAAATGCAGGGAAACAAACTATTACTACAATGCCAGGTGCATCATTTTTTGACTCTGCAATGAGTTTTGGTATGATTCGGGGGCAGCACGTTGATTTAACAATTTTGGGAGCAATGGAGGTTTCTGAAGAAGGAGATATAGCAAACTGGAAAATCCCAGGTAAAATGGTAAAAGGAATGGGAGGAGCAATGGATCTTGTAGCTAGTGCAGAGAATATTATTGTGGCGATGATGCATACGAATAAGGCAGGAGCGTCTAAATTACTTAAAAAATGCTCGCTTCCGCTTACGGGAGTTGGTTGTGTGAAAAAGATAGTTACAAATCTGGCTTTTCTAGAAGTTACAGATAAAGGCTTTAAACTTTTAGAAAGAGCTCCTGGAGTATCTGTAGAAGAAATTAAGAATGCTACAGAAGGAAATCTTATAATTGAAGGTGATATTCCTGAAATGATATTGGATTAATTTAAATCTAATTCTATGAATATGGTAACGAATAATAATTAAACCTCTACGAATAATAAATTAGCAAAAGAGTCGTTTAGTAATGACAGGATCTGATTATCTTGTTTTTGAAAGAAAAATACTACACTTTCAACAGTATCTCTATACCCTTAAACCTTTACTTTAACCTTTAAAAATCAACAATATGCATTTAAATGTTAAAATTTTGCGTATTTCGTCGATTTTTTTGTGTATTTAAACGTTATTGTTGAAAATATTTTGCATATTAGTGTCCCGATAAAAAATAGTGTCCCCTATATATATTATTTTTTATAAGGATTAAAAAAATTATTAACCCACACAAGTTTCCCCTATTATGAAAAAACGTATAAATCGTCTACAGAAATCGATCAAACCTACAATAGAATTGATTTCAAACTGTGTTTATGTGGCGAAAAAAGTATTTTTGTTGATGTGATTTTTTGTTGTTAATTAATCGCAACCTCCCCAAGTCGCGATGAATGAAACCTGTTAGACTGTTTAAGCTTAACAGGTTTTTTTTATATGGAATATGCTTGGTTGTTGATGGATTAAATCAATATAGCTAAATACACAATGAGTTAATTTATATCAAAAAACTGGCAAATCAGCTTATATTTACCCAAAAATAAAGACGAAGTTTTTAGGTAAACTGACATTAACAATAAATCAAACATAATTAATTTTTTCAAAGATTGAATACTATACTATTAGGTTTTGCAATTCTTGCCAGTGGAAGTATAGGATATTTTATAAGTATCTCATTAGTCACTACTTCTTTTTATAAGAATCGTGCAAATAACTATCTCTCACTATCAATATTTTTGCTAGCAAGTTTGACTTTATTAGGGTGGTTTGATATAGAAGATACGGTTTTAGAATTTTTAAACAATCCTGTATTGGAGTACCTATTTGGAGTTACTCTATTTACCTATTTTCTAATTCAAATTCAACATAAGTACCTTAAAAAAAGTTGGTATAAATGGCTTTACCTTCCTTTCATTGGTTCTTTGATTATAGAAACTATTCTTTATTTAGATACTATTTTTAACTTCTATAATTCGGATTTTGTTGATCTGCAATTTCATATTATGGATAATGCATCATTTGTCTATAATGTGTTTTTAATCTTTTGGGGAAGGAAATTAGTAAAAGGTTCTCATACTATTTCAGAAGATAAAAAGCGTTGGTTATTAAGATTAAACCTTTTTGTGATATGCATTATTATATGCTGGCTTTTATCTACTATAGAGTTCTATGTATTCAATTCAGAATATGCTACAAGTTTTCTATGGATACTGCTTTCCTTTTTATTGTGGTGGATATTGTATTACGGAGTGTTTAGACTACAGCTAGTAGTTCAAAAAGACGAAATACACGAATATTTAGTTTCAAAAAGGACAAATAGCACTCAAACAAAAAAGAAAATAAACGAAACTACAGTTTCCAAAATTATTAGTCAATTATATGAAGTGATGGATGAAGAAGAGCTATATAAAAACCCTCTTTTAAGCAGATCAGATCTGGCAAATCGACTGGAAACTAGCGAAAGATATTTATCGCAAATCATAAATCAGGAGCTTAACAAAAGTGTGACTCAATTTGTAAATGAATATCGAATTGAGGCAGCTAAAAATCTATTACATAATCCAGTATTTAATAAATATTCTGTTGAGGCCATTGGTATGGAAGCTGGTTTTAAATCTAAAAGTGTTTTTTATAGTACTTTCAAAACCAGTGAGGGATTATCGCCTGGTGCTCACAGGAAACTTCAAAAACAGTCCTAATTTATGTAGTTATCCCGTATTAGGACTTCTACAATTCTAAAATTGCATTTTTATTTTTTTGATGCTCATACTTTTAACTAAGTAAATCAAAAAAACATAAAAATGACTAAAGTATTTTTTACGTCTCTTTTAGTAATGAGTTCTTATTTCGGGTTTTCTCAAAATGAAAAAAACATATCAGTAGAAAAATCAGTTTTTGGGATTCAAACTGGATTATTAGGTGTATGGGCTCACAATGAATTAAAATTATCAAATCAAGTTGCTTTACGAAGTGAAGTTGGTTTAGGAGGTCTTAATACATCAAATATTAGACCTGTTTTAGCATTAGAACCTCGTTGGTACTACAATCTAAAGAAACGTGCTGATAAGAATAAAAGAATAGATGGTAATAGTGGTAATTACATGTCACTCAGAGCCCGTTATCATTTTCATAGTACTGAAGAAGCTGAAAAATTTGACCTATATCATCTATTGACTGTTGCTACTTGGGGAATTAGAAGAAACATTGGCAAGCATTTTAATTATGAAGCTGGAGTTGGTGTAGGGCTTGGTTTTGAAAAAAACAATAGCAAAAATATTGATTTGATGGTGCCTTATGCCGCTTTCAGTATTGGATATCGTTTTTAATGACTTTCAGAACCTTTAATAATATAGAATGCTGCTTTCTTTCACTCAAGTGGTTTTTTGATGAAAGAATTAAGCTTTACATTTTTTACCTGTAAGAATAATTTCAAAAATAAAACTATGATGAATTCATATATGAACATAAAAACAGAAATAATAAAGCATTTTAAAAAGTGTTTTCTAATCTTGATTTTATTAATTTTTACTGCTTGTCAATCTGATGATAATACCCCTCCAGCAGCAGCAGATCCAATAAATGGATTTTGGTCAATAGCAGACAAAGGTTGGATTTTTGAATTTACTGACGATAAAGATGTATTCTATAATGTAAATGCTGCTGGGTGTTCAATTCAAAACGATGATTTTGTTCTTCAAGATTTCTTTGGATTTAACTTTGATGTTATTGGTAAAAATGAACTCATAGCCTCTTCAGAATTATCAGATTCTGAAATAAAATTTGTCCGATTGCCAGATCAAAATCCGAATTGCCTACCTGATCAGATTTCTACTACAGAAGATCCAAAGGTAAATTTTGATCACTTCTGGAATATTTTTAATGATTACTATGCTTTTTTTGAAACAAGAAATATTGATTGGTCTCAGTACGAGAACTTAAAAGATCAAGTTACGGCTGATAACTTCTATGATATCATAGAAGAGTTAGCTTATTTATTAGACGATGGACATGTAAGTATATCCGATGAAGAGAATGGTATTGAAATTGAATCAGGAGATCCAACATTATTGGAAAAACTGAATGCTAACTTAAGTGGAGATTTTATCATAGAGAATGTAGACGATTATTTTGATCTTGTCGATCAAAAAGCGACAACAATAGCAACAGAATATTTAGGAGGAGATTTTGAAATAGATGAAAGAGAGAATATCATATGGGGATTGATCAATGATGATATTGGGTACATTCTTATCGCAACAATGGAAGGATATGGGACAAATTTTAGTGATGAGTTGTCAACATTAAACGCTGTATTAGATAGTATGATGAACGATCTTTCTGCATCAGGGATTTCTAAACTGATTATCGACATCCGTTTTAACGATGGAGGATATGATACGGTGGCTTTAAATATGGTATCCCGTTTTATGGATCAAGAACGAGTTTCATATTTTAAAAAAGCGAGATTAGGTAACAGTTTTACAGAAAATAAATCCTTTTCTGTAGCTCCAAAAGGAAATTTTCAATTTACAGGAGATATTATTTTACTTACAAGTCCATATACTGTAAGCGCAGCAGAACTTTTTACGTTATGTATGAAAGATTTACCGTATGTAACCATTGTAGGAGAGAATACAAATGGTGCTTTTTCTACCATTCTTACACATGTATTGCCTAATGGAGCAGAAATAGGATTATCTAATGAAATATATAGTGATGCACAAGGAGTCGTGTATGAAGTTGTTGGAATTGGCCCTGAAAATCAAGAAAATCGAGTGCCATTTTTATCTTCTTTAGATTTTCAAGAAGAAAAAGATAGTGGAATAGAACGCGCTTTGGAGTTACTAAATAATTAGTAGTACCACTCCAAGTAAACAATGCTGTCTCAGAAGATGGACTTGTTTACTTGGAGTGGTAAACTACTATACTACGTAACGCAACTAAAATTATGAGGAAAAATGCTCTTATATTCATTTTAATATGTTATAGCAGTCTGTCAGCCCAGAAAAATAGTGTGACTACTGTTAGAGATGGTTTTATTGGTATTGCAACAGATGCCCGGGCTGCCGGTCAGGGCGACATTGGAGTAGCGACATCTGCCGATGCTTTTTCTCAATTTTGGAACCCTTCTAAATATATCTTTTCTGATAAAAAAATTGAAATAGGAATTACTCAAATCCCTGGAAAAAAAGAAGAATTTAACGAGTTTAGCCAACTAAATTTAAGTTTTTATAATAAACTAAATAACCGTAGTGCGTATAGTATAAGTTTTAGAGGTTATTCCTATAATATCAATGAGTTTCAATTTGTTCAAGTCAACCTTGAAGGAGCAATAGATGGTGCTTATACACTAAGATTAGGAGATACATTTGCTATGTCTGTAGGTGGTCGTTTCATTTTATTACAGGGTAAAGTTCCTCTTTTAGATGGTTTTAGTGATACATCTAGTTTATATGGTGTTGATGTTTCAGGATTCTATTATGGAAACGAAATAGCTTACAAAAAAATTAATGGTAGATGGAGGGCAGGCTTTGGTTTTTCCAATTTAAGAGGGAAATCCTTAAATGATAATAAGAGTGTTGAAATTTATGCTCCTTCTACTTTAAGGGTAGGAGCAGGCTTTGACTTTATTTTTGACCAAGACAAAATGCTTGGGATTACTACAGAGTATAAAACATTACTTGACTCATATGTTGAGAATGCCAATGGAGAAAAACTTGATTTTGGTTTAGAAGGGTCGGTTATAGCTTTGGGTTTAGAGTTTGCATATAAAGAAAAATTAATAGCAAGAAGTGGTTATTCGCATGGTATAAATCGACTAACAGATTCTTTTATCTCAATAGGTACTGGTTTCCATGGAAAATATGTTGATTTAGATATCGCTGGTTTATTGGGATTATCAGAAGAAGAGAATCCAATACGAGAAAAATTGCGTCTATCGTTGAGTCTTAATTTAGAAGAAATGTTATAGAGCAGAAGGAGTCGTTATTTTTTTAATTTGGTTATTTTGTATTCCACTTTCCAAAGTTTACCAACTTAATGTAATCCATTAGATTATTATGCTGTTGCCAGCGAATTTATCTACCTACTTTTAGGAATTGCCTGTATTAACTTCTTAGTATAGTCTTTTTGTGGGTTTTCATATATTGTATCCGCATCTCCATGCTCCTCTATTTTACCCTTATTCATAACCAGTAACTGATCAGACATGTATTTTACTACAGCCAGATCATGTGATATGAAGATGTAGGTAAAGCCAAAATTACTTTTTAGCTCATTTAGTAAGTTAAGCACCTGTGCTTGTACAGAGATATCTAACGCACTTACAGATTCATCGCAGATAATAAGTTTTGGTTGTAATGCTATAGTACGAGCTATACCTATTCGTTGTCGTTGCCCACCACTAAACTCATGTGGGTAACGATTAAAATGTTCCTCGGTTAGGCTTACTCGCTCTAGTAATTCTATTACCTTTTGCTTTCGTTCTTTGTCATTGTTGTATAAATTATGTGCCTGCATAGGTTCCATAATTGCTTTCCCAACAGTTAATCTTGGATTTAGTGATGCAAAAGGATCCTGAAATATCAACTGAATTTCTTTTCGAAGACTTCGTATTTCAGAAGATGATAATTGTGTGATATCTTGCCCTTTGTATATAACCTGACCGCTATTGGCTTTATCTAATTGTAAAATGGTATTTCCTAAAGTGGATTTACCACAACCAGATTCTCCTACGAGCCCCAAAGTCTCACCTTCGTATAGTTTAAAACTTACATCATCTACAGCTTTAAATTCTGCTTTTCCAAATAAACCAACCTTAGAAAAATAACTTTTTTCTACATTTATAACTTCTAGTAATGGTGGTTGACTATATAAATCCTGATGATGTTGTTCTCGTTGTTCTTTAGTAATGATTTCCTTTTTTTGATCTGTATCCTCCAAAAAATCCGCAATAGTTGGTAGTTTTTGATATCTAAGATTCATAGGAGGTCTCGCATTGATCAATGCTTTGGTGTATTCTTTTTGAGGAGTGTGAAAAATAGTATTGGTTGTTCCATATTCTATCATTTTTCCTTGATACATAACCAAAACATGATCTGCAACTTCTGAAACTAGCGAGAGATCATGAGAAATAAACAAAACACTCATTTTGTATTCTTTCTGCAGACTTTTTAGCAAACCGATAATTTCTTTTTGTACCGTTACATCAAGTGCTGTTGTAGGTTCATCTGCAATAAGAAGCTTTGGTTTACATGCTATGGCCATAGCAATCATGATGCGTTGTTTTTGGCCTCCACTTAATTGATGAGGATATGATTTGTATGCTCGATCAGGTTCTGGGAGTTTTACTTTTTCGAATAAAGAAAGTACTTCAGTTTTTATTTCAGTTTTAGAGAGTGATGTATGCTGAAATAAGATTTCTGCGACTTGTCTTCCACATTTCATAGAAGGATTTAAAGAACTCATAGGTTCCTGAAAAATCATGGCTATCTCATTACCACGAATCGCTCTATACTCTTTTTCATTACAATTTAATAAAGAGACACCATCATAGATAATATTTCCATTTGTGATTCTAGAGATTTTGTTAGGCAGTAATCCCAGAATGGCTAACGAAGCTACAGATTTTCCACTCCCTGATTCTCCTACAACTCCTAATATTTCATTTTTATGAATATCAAAAGAGATGTCATAAAGTACCTGATTTTCTTTTTCTTCTGATAAAAAAGAGACACAAAGATTTTGTACAGAAAGCAGTGTAGTAGTATTCATAACTTAAACGTTAGGTAAATTTAGGAAATTCAACGCGTTCACAGATTTCTTTTTACAACTATTTTGGTGTGATATTTGTTATCTTTATCCGTCAAAGTATATTATGAGGCTACTAAAACTTTCTCTTCGTACACGAATTTTTATCTCTATGACTATATTGGTATTGTTGGCCTCTATTTTGATTGCTGCCGTTACGATCTATCAATATAAGGAGGAAGCAGAAGAATATCATCAAGGTAGATTAGAACGAAAAGAAGAAAGAATTCAAATCACAATTAATAATGTATTAAAAAGGACAACTTACCCAATAAATGAAGAAAATATAGCGTTAATTTTTAGAGAGAAACAACGAATCTATCAAATCTCTGAAGAACATTCCATGCCTATTAATATTTATGGGCTTTCAGGAGAATTACTGGTTAAATCAGAAGGTCTATTTGCCAAAGATACCACCGACATCCAAATTAATCCTGTTATTTTAGACACACTGGCTTCTCTTTTTAATAAGAAGTATTTGGTGAAATCTGAAAAGAATGGAGAGCGATTTTTAACATCCTATACCTATATTACAGATGTTAGATCAAAACCTTTAGGGATTCTACATTTACCATATCTCGAAGATGATGATTTGATTACAAGAGAATTGTTACAATTTTTGCAACGTCTGGGGCAGGTGTATTTGTTAATGCTTTTGGTAGCAGTAGTCCTGGCTTATTTTTTATCAAAATACATCACCAGATCTTTAAAGACAATTTCTGAAACCATAGATCAAACTAGATTAGATAAGAGAAATAAACGAATAGATATTGGTGATGCAAGTGAAGAAATTTATTCATTGGTTAATGCTTATAATAGTATGATCGATGAGCTAGAAGAAAGCGCCGCAATGCTAGCAAAGAGCGAGCGAGAGGCAGCATGGAGAGAAATGGCGAAACAAGTAGCACACGAAATTAAAAATCCATTAACACCAATGCGATTAACAGTGCAGAGTTTTCAGCGAAAATTTGACCCCAGAGATCCTAATATTCAACAAAAAGTTCAGGAATATAGTGATACTTTAATTCAGCAGATCGATACCATGAGTTCTATTGCATCTGCGTTTTCGAATTTTGCACAGATGCCGGCACAAAAAAGCGAAACCCTAGATGTGGTAAAGATTATAGGGCTAGCATTGGATATCTTTAACGAAGATTACATCATTTTTCCTTCAGAAAAAGAAAAAATCATCGCTAAATTTGATAGAACACAACTTATCCGAGTAGTCACCAATTTGGTAAAAAACGGCATACAAGCAATTCCCGAAGATCGTATCCCCAAAATTATTGTGGATGTATTTTCAGAAAATGGAGAAGTCCTTATTACAGTATCTGATAATGGAATTGGGATAACCGAAGAAAATACAAAGAAGGTTTTCGAACCTAAATTCACAACCAAAACCAGTGGTATGGGACTTGGATTAGGAATGGTGAAAAATATTGTGGAAACCTATAACGGAAGTATTACCTTTACATCAAAAGAAGGAAAAGGCACTGTTTTTAAAGTTAGATTCCCAAAAGAATAGTAACCTTACTTCAATTATTATCCAATACTATATAGTACTATGAAAGAATATAAGCTGGAGTCTTTGATCTATTATTCGAAATTGACTTTAGACAAAGAACATATTTTAAAATCTTCTTCTAAAGATATACAGGTAAAGTTAGATGAATATGGAAAAGAAGGGTGGAGATTAGTATCTACCGATGTAGAAGATTTTGGAATGGGAATGTATTTTTATCTGTATTTTGAAAGAGATTTAAAACAATAAAGAAGACATAAACAAACAATATAATTTATAATGTATACCAACATTTTAACATCCCAAAACAACGGAGTTACAACGATAACTATCAACCGTCCATCAAAATTAAATGCACTTAATAAAGAAACTATTCAGGAATTGCATGCTGCTTTTAGAGTCGCAAATCTTGATACGGATACTAAAGTAATTATCATTACCGGAAGCGGTGAAAAAGCGTTTGTTGCAGGCGCAGATATTAGTGAATTTGCTGATTTTTCTGTATCAGAAGGAGGCAATCTGGCCACAAAAGGACAGGAGTTACTTTTTGATTTTGTTGCTAACCTTTCTACACCAGTAATTGCTGCTGTAAATGGATTTGCTCTGGGTGGTGGATTAGAATTAGCTATGGCAGCACATTTTAGAATTGCTAGCGATAATGCAAAAATGGGACTTCCAGAAGTTTCTTTAGGTGTAATACCTGGATATGGTGGCACACAGCGTTTACCACAGTTAGTTGGTAAAGGTAGAGCTATGGAAATGATTATGACTGCGGGAATGATTGATGCAAATCAGGCATTGCAATACGGATTGGTAAATCATGTAACTGCTCAGGATGAACTAATACCATTGGCAGAAAAGCTAGCAGGAAAAATTATGAGAAATTCTTCTGTAGCAATTGGTGCGGCTATCAAAGCTATAAATTCTGGTTATGAAGATGGTGTAAATGGATATAAAGCAGAGATTCAACAATTTGGAAACTGTTTTGGTACTGAAGATTTTAAAGAAGGAACTGCAGCATTTTTAGAGAAACGTAGAGCTGATTTTCCGGGAAAGTAAATTGAATTATAATAAAAGAAAATAAAGGCCTAATAGAGTTTATCATATTAGGCCTTTATTTATATATAATGTATTCCTCTACCTATAGAAATTCATTTCATCAATATATTCCCATACAACTTTAGGAAGTAAAGGTCTTACATTTTTATTAGCCGCAATCGCCTTGCGAATGAATGTAGAAGAAATCTCCATAATAGGAGCTTCGATTCGGTGCATTTTGGGATGATCTGTAAATTGAGTTTCTACAATTCCTTCAGCAATTCTCGGATATACATAGATGTTATGATTCTCGAGAATAACCTCATAGTTTTTCCATTTATGAAAGCTCTTTAGATTATCTTCTCCCATAATAAGATGAAATTGATCTTCAGGATATTTTTCTTGCAAGTGCGCAAGTGTATGTACGGTGTAATTGGGTTGTGGTAGTTTAAATTCTACATCACTAGGTTTTAACTTAGGATAAGATTGTGTTGCGCGATATACCATTTCATAGCGATGATGGTTATCTAGTAACGAACTTTTCTTTTTATGAGGATTATGAGGAGTTACTACCATCCAGAGTTCATCGAGATCAGAGAACTCTGCCATATGATTGGCAATTGCCAAATGACCGATATGAATAGGATTAAACGTCCCAAAATACAATCCGATTTTTTTCATAGAAAATAATCATTTTTTATTTCTGTAAAACAAGAATCCCAATGTCTGGGAACCTATTTAAAAAGAAACTTTTTAACCAACTGATATACTTCGTTTTTAGCTTTTTCGAGATCATCATTTGTTATGATGGCATCAAACTGCGGGGCAGTAGCCATTTCGGTAGAAGCTTTGGCAACCCTCATATTGATTTTATCCTCGGATTCGGTTTTACGTTTCTTCAAACGAATCTTTAGTTCTTCGATACTAGGCGGTTTTACAAAAATTGCCAATGTACGATCTGGATATATTCTTTTAATATCTAAACCACCTACAACATCGATATCAAAAATCACATGTTTACCGTTACCCCAAAGTCGTTGTACTTCAGTTTTTAATGTTCCATAAAAATTATCTCGATATACTTCTTCCCATTCGAGGAATTCTTCGGCTTTAATCTTGTCTTTAAACTCTCTTAAAGATAAAAAGTAATAATCTTTTCCATGAACTTCTCCTCCGCGAGGCTCCCGAGAGGCTGCAGAAATAGAAAACCCAAGATTTAATTCTTCTTGATTAAGTAAGTATTTAACTAAAGTAGTTTTTCCACTTCCAGAAGGTGCCGAAAGTACAATAAGTTTACCTTGGCTCATTTACAACACGTTTAGTAATTGTTCTTTAATTTTTTCGAGTTCATCTTTCATCTGAACTACTAGTTGTTGCATAGGGGCATAATTAGATTTACTACCAATAGTATTAATTTCACGACCTATTTCCTGAGTGATAAAACCAAGTTTCTTCCCGTTAGAATCCGAAGAGTTTAAAGTGGTAGTAAAATACTCTAAATGATTTGCTAATCGAACTTTTTCTTCAGTAATATCGAACTTCTCAAGATAATAAATCAATTCCTGTTCAAAACGATTTTGGTCTACTTCTTCCTTTAGATCAGACACTGCTTTATGTAGTCGTTCTCTAACCGCTTCCATACGTTCGGGATCCATTTGTATAACTTTATCCAGAAGCTCGCTTATATTTTTAACACGAATATTGAAGTCTTTTTCTAATGCCTTTCCTTCGTCGATTCTATAGTCTTCTATTGCTGTTAAAGCTTTGGTAAGTTCATCTTTTATAGCATTAAATTCTTGTTCATCAATTTGTTCACGTTCTGTTTTTAGAGCATCAGGCATACGAACTGCCATTTTTAGTAACTCTATCGTATCTCCTTCGTGCACATTCGATAACTGTCTGATATATTCTTTTACAATAGCTTCATTAACTTTGTTTGATGTTTCTTCACCAGTTGCTTCAACATATAATCCGAAATCAACTTTACCTCTTGCTAGTTTTTTTGCAATAGTATTTCGCATTTCAAGCTCCTTTTCACGGTATTGTGAAGGGATCCTTGCATTGAGATCTAGATTTTTACTATTAAGTGATTTAACCTCAATCGTTATTTTTTTTGTAGGTAGCTGAAGGATAGACTTCCCAAAGCCTGTCATAGATTTGATCATAGAATTATGCTAAAAGTTGCACGAAGATAATGAAAAGTCTTAACAACGACATCTTAACTTATAAAACCAAATTTTATAATCCCTGACCGTTGTCATTATTTTTTGATCAACTGAAAAGAAAATGTTTAAATATGTACAAATAAGCTAAATAAGTTAAATATGTAACAATTTATTTGTTTTATGATTAGTGTTTTAATAGTTTTAAGGTTCAACTTAAATATATACTCATTATGAAAACTTTTAAATTAGCTATGCTGATAGTTATTGCTATTGGTATAACCAGATGTTCCACTGATGTTGAAAATGATATTCAACAAGACAGTACAATTACGCAACAGGATATATCTCCCGAAATTTTATCAAAATTACAGAGAATGGGATTTGACACGGATAAAACATCTGTTACATCCACTAAGGGAGGATATATTGTAGATGGTGATATTTTTATCACCGAAGAAACCTTGAAAGAAAATAACTTTCAAAAACAAGCTTTTATTACCATTGTTGACTGTAACAGGGCAGGTAATATTCGTATTCAGAATGCTTTAGGTAATAATGCCGCAGGAAGAGGGTTTCAAAGAGGTATTGACTTATGGAATAATGTTAATAGAACAACTTTACGTTTGGTACCTGTAAATAACAATCCCGACATTTTGGTTCGTTTGGCAAATCCTGGTGAAATAGGAGGCTGGGGTCTTGGTGAATTTCCTGCTAATGGAGTAGAAGGAGGTTTGATTATATTAAACCTTAATGAACCTAGTATTGATGGAGATCCGGTAACTGCTAGAGAGTGGGGAAACATATTAACTCACGAAATTGGGCATAATATTGGGTTTCTTCATTCGGAACAAGGGTTTTTTGGAACACAAGTACCAGGAACACCTAATGTAGATCCTAATTCGATTATGACTTCTGGATCAAACCCGAATGTAGTATTTAATGCTAATAATGTTTCTAATTTTGATAGAAGGGCTGTAAGAAGAATGTATAGCAATAGAAATAACAGATTGTGTAACTAATCGAATACACTAATAAATTAAGAGACTGTCTGAAAAAAAATATTTGGGCAGTCTTTTATTTTTGTGCTACTACCAAACCTTGAGAAAAAGTAACCTCAAAGATTAATAATCATTGTGATTTTATCTATATATTTTTCCTCTTCAAGAAAAAAATTCTCAATATTTCCAGATTCCTTGAATCCTATTTTTTTATATAAACTAATACCAGGAAGATTCGTAGCGTAAACTTCTAACCATAGTACTTTTAATACTTTATTTTCTTTTGACCACTCTAGCACATTTTGAATCAAAAGAGTACCGATACCCTGGTTTTGCCATTTGGTATGAATCCCCATTCCTATCATAGCGGTATGTTGCATCTTTTTACGCCAACTACCAGTAAGGTCAATGTTTCCAATAATATCTCCTTCACATTCGGCAACCAATAATAAACTATTGGATTGTCGATGAAGGTTTTGAATAAGCTCACCTTCTTCTTTTATAGTATTAGAGTATTCATAATCAAATAAAGGAATGGTGTTGGTGTCTTTAAGATATTCCAGTTTTAGTGCTAATAATTGCTTAGCATCTGCTGGAGTTGCCTCTCTAATTAAAAGAGACTTCCCTAATTTGGTTTGATATGTTTTTGTAAGAAAACCCAATGATATTATGCATTAGGGTTTTTGTTTCTGATTCTTTTGTAAAGTTTAATGCCCATCATAAGTATGATTGCTAGTGATATGATCCCAATAACTCCATAAATCCAGTTTACTGCATCACGAACTATGACCAAGAAGATTACCGAAAAAAGAATAATTGTCGAACCCTCATTCCACATTCGCATTTGGCCAGAAGACCACTTTATGATATCACGTTGAAGTTGGTTATAGATGTGATGACATTTTAGATGATACATGATAAGTAAGACTATAAATCCTAGTTTAACATGCATCCATGATTGTTGTAACCAACCCGGCATCAAAACAAGTAACCAAATAGCAAATAAAGTGGCTAATATAGCAGAAGGCCAGGTAATAATGAACCAAAGGCGTTTGGCCATTAATTTAAGTTGCTGGCCTAATATATCTCGATCGGGTAGAGGCTTTTGAGAAGCTTCTATTTGATAGATAAATAACCGGGGAATATAAAATAATCCGGCAAACCATGTGATCACAAATATCAGGTGCAGGGATTTTATGTAATTATAATATTCTAGCATTGGTTGACTTTAAAACTATCCCTTAATCAGTTCGGGATGATAGAATTTGTATACTTAATCAAAAATAGAAAATAATTATGTACTGTCACCTCGAGCGGAGTCGAGAGGCGAATAATTCTTTGAATTACTTTTGTTTTTACATTCTGAAAGTAATTTTAAAAGATCAAAATTATCGTTTGCTAAGGCTATTTTTTTCTTTTTACTCCACTTTTTAATTTTCTTTTCGAATCTTTCTGCTTGTTCAAACTGGATAAACTCTTGATTGAATATTAATTTGACAGGTCTACGAGTCGAAGTATATGAGTTGTCATTATACCCATAGTTATGTTCATTAATCCTTCTTTCTAGATTATTTGTTAATCCAGTATAGAGAGATTTGTCTGAACATTCAACAATATAAACATAATAGCACTTCATAATTGAGTTGTCCCTCGACTCCGCTCGGGATGACAGAAAGGTTTATTTTTCTACAAAAAGATAATTAAGCTGCAAGGTATTGAACTCTGTATTAAAACGTTTAATTTCTTCAGTAATTAATTTATCAAAATTTGCTAATTGATCATTGATTTTTTTAGTAAGTTCATTTTTGACAGCAATATCTTGTTCTGTAGGGCCAAAATCTCCCATGCCTACCAGAGAGTTTAAATGCCCTAATTTATTAGTAAGTTTAATAGGGAAGTTTAATGGGTCCTGGTTACTTTTGTTTTTGGTCTGGTATAATGCCTTTTCGATTTCACCAAATTGTTTTTGTAAGTCTGAAGCTTTTTTAACTAGATCTTTAGTTGCTGAGTTGTCTTTGTACTGTGTTGAAAATGCTTTAAGCTGAGCATTAATTTTTCTGATTTTCTTTATGGATTTATGTGCTCTGTCGACTGTTTTATTAATACTGGTAATAAAATCAAATTGTGATTGCATTTGTTGTGGTGATGCTTCTGTTCTTGGATCAGCTACAATGGTAAAAGGTTGTTTGGATACCTCTTTTCCATTTACGGCAAGACTTACTTTATAATTACCGGGCACAGCTTTTGGGCCATTAAGATTTGCCCACCAAAGGATCATACCATCCAATTTTTCTGCTCCTTTTCCTCTCATATTCCAAGCAAACATTTGAGCTCCTTTTTTCTCTATTTTCAATTGATCCTTTTTCTCTTTTGCTTTTGAGCTAAATGATTTTAGGGTATCATTTTTAGTATTAAAATAGGTTAAGGAAACTGTATCTTTTGCTACATCATAATTTTTGAGATAGAAATAAGTCATGACTCCGGCAGGATGATTAGTTCCTTTTGTTTTAGAGTCTTTAACACTTCCTCCCCCCATACGATAAGAATTCTTGGGTTTAAATAAAATATGATTTTGAGTTTTCATTGCATTGTTTAATTGATGTAAGACTGTTAAGTCATCAATTATCCAGAGGCTTCTTCCTTGTGTAGCAACAATCAAATTGTTGTCCTTAATTGTTAAATCAGTTATAGGAACAATTGGTAAATTTAACTGTAAAGATTCCCAGGCAGCTCCATCATTAAAAGAGATATACATACCTGTTTCGGTACCAGCATATAATAATCCTTTTTGTTTAGGATCCTCACGAAGAACGCGAGTAAAATGCTCGTTTTTGATTCCATTCGTAATTTTTGTCCATGATTTACCATAATCAGTGGTTTTGTAGAGATACGGAGCAAAATCTCCAGACTTATACTTGGTTCCGGCAATATAACAAGTGCCCTCTGCAAAAACACTGGGTTCGATACTATTGATCATCATCCATTCTGGCATTCCTTTAGGAGTTGCATTATTCCAGGACTTTCCTCCATCCTGACTTACATGTACAAGTCCATCATCACTTCCTACCCATAGTAGCCCTTCTTTAACCGGGCTTTCTGCGGCGGCAAAAATGGTACAATAATATTCTACAGATGTATTATCCTGTGTGATAGGACCTCCAGAAGATTTTTGTTTATCAGGATCATTTCTGGTTAAATCAGGACTGATCACTTTCCAACTTTGCCCTTCATTTTCGGTGACATGAACATGATTAGAGAACGTGTATAATCTGTTTGGATTATGTTTGGAGAATAGTATTGGGAAATTCCATTGAAAACGATATTTCATATCCTCTGCTCCATGTCCCATAGGATTGTCTGGCCATACGCTAATAGAGCGTACGGTTTCTGTTTTATGATTTACTCTGGTAAGAAAGCCATCATAACTTCCTCCGTAAACAATATCATTATCTTTAGGATCTACAGCAATATGAGCTGATTCCCCTCCGGCAGTACTTTCCCAATCATCTTCAGAAATACTCCATCCTGTACTTCTATGATTGATGCGTATAGTAGAATTATCCTGTTGGGCAGCATAAATTCGATACGGGAAACTATTATCGGTAGTCACTCTATAAAATTGTGAAGTGGGCTGATTATGATATGTACTCCAGGTTTCACCACCATCATATGTAACTTGTGCACCTCCGTCATCGCCAATTACCATACGTTTCGGGTTTTCTGGAGCAATCCACAGATCATGGTGATCTCCATGTGGAGCACGATAACTGCTAAAGTTTTTACCTCCGTCTTTACTTTTATGATAGGACACATTAACGACATAAACAACATCTATATCTTGTGGATCAGCATAAATTCGACTATAATACCATGCCCGTTGACGCAAACTTCTACTGCTATTTAGTTGGCTCCAGGTATCACCTCCATCATCACTGCGATATACTCCACCTTTTTCTTTATTCTCTACTATAGCCCAAACTCGCTCACTATTTACGGGAGAAACGGTTACTCCCATTATTCCTAAAGTATCTTTGGCAAATCCTTTATTTTTTGAAATCTCATTCCATGTTTTTCCACTATCTGTACTTTTCCAAAGGGCAGAACCATTTCCTCCAGAACTAAGGCTATAAGGTGTTCTTCTTGCATTCCATGTCGAGGCATACAAAATTCGAGGATTATTAGGGTCTAAAGTTAGATCCACTGCTCCAGAATCTTCATTTGCAAACAACACTTTGCTCCAGGTTTTGCCTCCGTCGATACTTTTGTATACACCCCGATCTTGAGTAGATTTATATATATTCCCTAATGCTGCAGCGTATACAATATCAGGATTAGTTGGATGAATGGTTATTCTTGGGATATGCCTACTTTTAGAAAGACCAGCTTGCACCCATGTTTTACCTGCATCCACGCTTTTCCATACACCATAACCCGAAGATACATTGCCACGTAACGTTTTTTCTCCACCACCAACATAGATTACATTAGGGTCACTTTTGGATATTGCAATAGCACCTATTGATCCTCCAAAAAAACCATCAGAGATATTTTTCCAGGTACGTCCACCGTCTGTAGTTTTCCAAACTCCACCACCTGTAGCTCCAAAATAAAATAGATTAGGTTTTCCTGGTACTCCGGTTACTGCGGCACTTCGACCGCCACGAAACGGTCCAATAAGTCTATATTCCAGAGCGTCATAAAGTTCCTGATTATACGTTTGAGAGTTGGATGTGAAAATAGTTGAGAAAGCAAAAAAGAGTATAAGAATTACTCTGCCGAATTGTGAATGCATAGTTAGTTGAGATTTAATTTAAAAGCCTTGCGTTTTTAGAGAAATTACAGATAAAATAGATTTGATGGGATACTAAAGTCAGGAATTAAAAATTATTGCAAAAGATTTTCACGTAATTTTAACCTTAGCTATTGAGATCATTTCTAATTTTGAAGCATGGTTATAGAAGGTTTTATACTTGTCTTAAGTTGTTTGGGGGTTATCCAGGCTCTTTTCTTATGTTTTTATCTTTTTACTCTTAAAAAAGGAAATAGAAAAGCGAATGCATTTTTGGCTTTGGTATTGTTAGGATTAACAATACGAATAGGGAAATCTGTTTTTCATAATTATATAGAAGTCGATCCCAGGTTAAGAAACTTGGCTATTTCTAGTATATTGACTGTAGGTCCTTTTCTTTGGTTTTATGGTAAAGTTCTTTTTGAGAAACAACAAACGTTTTCAAACCGAAACTATATTCATTTAATACCTTTTGTATTATTTGTTTTATGTAGCCCTATTATTCCTAATAGGGGAGATTTATTTTCATCTATTGCGTATTCTTTGGTTCTCCTTCACTTTGGTATATATCTATCCATTTGTTGGAGAGATATTTTAAAAATCACAAATGATGCAAATCCACAACTTTTAAAATGGTATAGAAATATTGTGATTGGAATTAGCTTGATTTGGGTACTGTATCTAGGTATTTTTGTTAGGTTTATTCCATTTTATATTCTAGGAGCTATTTCTTTTTCATTTTTAATATATATGTTTTCTTATCTTCTTTTAAAAAGACATGTTTTTGCTTTAGAAAAATATAGTAATTCTAGAATTGATCGAGAAGCTTCCATAAAAATACTTAATCGTGTAAAAGAACTATTTGAAAATGAAAAAATTTATTTAGATAGTAGTATTTCGTTACAGATTATATCAGAAAAATTATCGATTTCCTCTAGAGAATTATCTCAAGTGATTAATGAGAATGAACAAAAGAATTTTTCTGAATTTGTAAATCATTTTCGAATAACAAAAGCCAAAAAATTACTTGTGGATTCTGAGTATGCTTTAGAAAAAATTGCAACTGTAGCTTATGATTGTGGTTTTGGTAATGTTACATCTTTTAACCTCGCTTTTAAAGCAGAAACTCAGCTTACACCTTCACAATATAGAACTCAATTTAGTGCTGCTTAATTGATTTTTCGTTTTAAAGATCATGTTTTTTAAAGGATTTTGATGTATTCTTTTGGATTTTGCACTCATAAAATTTCAAAATAATATCAATGAATAAATCAATATTCTTACTGCTTTTGATTGTGGCGGCTTGTGCCAAAATTGAAAAACCTTCAGAGGTTTCAAAAAAGAAAATGCAGCCAATAAAAGAGATTTTGATAGATAGTCTTAAACATCCTTGGAGTATAGCTTTCTTGTCAGAGGATGAAGTTCTGGTATCAGAGAAGGATGGAAATTTGGTTAAAGTAAATCTCATTTCAAAAGAAAAAGGAATTATAAAAGGCTTTCCTGCTGATCTAACGGATAGCATTCGAATGATTACAGAAGGAGATAATTCGGGTATTTTTGAAGTATTGTTGGATCCGGATTTTAGGAACAATAAACACGTATATCTTTCGTATGCTGCAAAAAGGAAGGGAGAAGGAAATGCCACAAAAGTAGTACGTGCTGTACTAAAAAATGATTCTTTAACTAGTATAAAAACATTGCTCGAAGCGGGGCCGTATACAAGAGAATACTTTCATTATGGAGGAGGGATGACTTTTGGTGTTGATGGTAAATTATACATCACTATGGGAGAACGATTGTTTAAGGAAATTGATGAGCCTGAAATACCTATTGCTCAGGACTTGAAAGATAAACGAGGAAAAATATATCGAATAAATCCTGATGGAAGTATACCTAACGATAATCCTGATTTTGGAACAACTGCTGTTCCGGGGGTTTATGCCATTGGGATTAGGGCTGCACAAGGGATAACAGTAGATAGTAAGACGGGGGATATATGGTTTAGTGAGCATGGCACTCGACAAGGAGATGAGGTCAATATGTTGAAACCCGGAGCTAATTATGGTTGGCCAATTATTACCACCGGAAGCTATCGAAGTAAAGAATATTATCCTCATAAAATTGAAGGAGCTGTATATACCGATCCTATTTGGTATTGGCAGCACACCGTTGCACCTACCGGACTCATTTTTTATACTGGTGATGAATTTCCCGAATGGAAAAATGATCTACTCGTTCCTGGATTGAGTAGAGGAAGTCTGTGGAGATTCAGAATCGAAAATAAAATCATAAAAAGTGCAGAAGAATTATTTGTTGATGATAGAATACGATCTAGAAAAATAGTACAAAGCCCAGAAGGGAAACTCTATCTGCTTACCGATGAACCTAATGGAAAAATCTTAAGAATAAAAAATAATCAATAACCTTAATATAAATAAACAGAACACATGAAAACCTATTTTTGGATAACTCTATTTTTAGTTAGTTGTAACATCACCATTGCACAATCGGAAGATGATCAGATACGATCTTCGATTAATAAATACCTAGAGGGAACCTCATATAACAAGCCCGAAACAATTAAAGAAGCTTTTTATGATGAAGCTAATTTGTTTCTTACTCATAAAGAGAAAAAACTATGGATTGTACCGATTAATGAATATGCTTCATGGTTTGAAAAAAGAGAACAAGGGAAATTTAATGGTAGGACAGGTAAAATATTATCTGTAGACAGAGAAAATGATATCGCTATGGCAAAAGCCGAAATTTTGATAGAAGATAAAGATATACGATATATTGATATTTTTCTTCTGAAAAAGATTGATGGAGAATGGAAAATTATTAGCAAAGCTGCTACTACCAAAAAGTAAAAACGGTTAGTTAGTTTGTGCAATAAGTTTTGTTCTTACTTCCCGGTTCAGAAAATACCCAGTAACAATGGTTGCTAATATGTCTGCAATCGGGAAAGAAATCCAAACCCCTAATTCACCATAAAACTTAGGAAGAATCAAAATCAAAGGAATAAAAAAGAAACCTTGCCTTGATAGCGTAAGTAATAAAGCAGGAATGGCTTTTCCTACAGCCTGGAAATAGGCTGCTCCTATAAGTTGAAGCGCAATAATAGGAGTAGCTGCAAATACCCATCGCATGGGTTCTGCAGTGTGAGATAATACATATTGATTTAGTGCTAACTCTTTGGGAGCTAGATTAGGGTTATTACTTAGAAATAAAGTTGTTATTTCTGCAGGAAAAATCATTAACCCTATAAAAACTAAGGTAGCTAAAATTGCAGCATATTTGATTGCGGTATTAATAGATTCTCTAACACGAGGATAGTGTTGTGCACCATAATTATACCCGGCAATAGGTAAGAATCCCTGGGTTACTCCAAAAACAGGAAATAAGGCAAACATTAGCATTCGACCAATAATAGCATACACAGCTACCAGGCCTTCTTGGCCAAGATCGAATAAAATATTATTCATTAACAAATAGGTAATGCTTACTACAGCTTGTCTGGCCAGAGTTACCCCGCCAAGTGAAGCAATTTCTGAAACAATCTCTTTTTGTAGTCCAAGATGACGAAAGCTGATTTTTAATTCGGAGTTTTTAGAACTGAAAAACCAAAAAATATATAAAAAACAAGCAAGATATGATCCTGTTGTCGCCCATGCAGCACCGTGCATTCCCATATCCATTACATTAATAAAAAGATAGTCCATTAGTAGATTACCAACTGTGGGAATGATCATAGCTGTCATAGCAAATTTAGGTTTTCCTTCTGCTCTGATCACAGTATTACCCATCATGGCAAAACCAAGGATAGGCACACCATATAAAATAATAGTATAGTAGATTTTTGCGGGTTCAAAAATATCTCCTTTCCCGCCAAATTTTGGAATAATATCATCGACAAAAACCAAGCCTAAAACAACCAAAGAAACCATAAAAATTAGAGAAAGGGTAATCTGGTTTCCAAAGGTCTTGAGTGCTTTTTCCTTATTGTTAGCACCTAATGCTCTAGAAATTATACTAGAACCTCCTACGCCAATAGACATTCCTAATGCAGCAATAAAAAAGGATACAGGAAGTACTACATTAATAGCCGCAATGGCAATTGAACCAATCCAGTTGCCTACAAAGATAGAATCAATTAGAATATTAAGAGACATCACTAATATCCCTATAGATGCTGGGACTGCTTGTTTTATTAGCAATTTCCCTATGGGTTCTATTCCCAAAGTTTCGGCTGTTATTTTTGCCATTATACCGTTTGGGTTTTAACAGTAACCCATTCATTCACCCAATTAGCAAGTAGATCTGCCCAATCATCACGATCATTAAGACAAGGAATGGTTGTGAATTCTTTACCGCCGACTTCATGAAAAATTTCTTCTCCTTCCATGGCTATTTCTTCTAAAGTTTCTAAGCAATCTGATACAAAAGCAGGAGTTACAATAGCCATTTTTTTAATCCCTTCTTTTCCCATGCGTTCTATAGTACGATCAGTATACGGTTGTAACCATGGATCGAAGCCTAAGCGAGATTGAAAAGAAGTAGAATAAGTTCCTTCTTTTAGATTTAGTTTTTTAGCTACTTGTTGTGTGGTCGAATAACATTGATGTCGATAGCAAAACTCGTGAGCCTTAGAAGGAGTATTACAGCATGATCTGTCAATTTTGCAATGTGATTTGGTAATATCACTTTTACGAATATGCCTTTCTGGTACTCCGTGATAAGAAAATAAAAGATGCTCGTAATCTAATTTTTCTAACTTTTCGGCTATACTTTTGGATAAGATTTCGATATACTCAGGTTTGTTGTAAAAAGCAGGAACATCAACAAGTTTCATGTTAGGAAAATGCTCTTTCTGTAATTTTTCAGCAAGAACCAAAATGGTTTCTGTAGTTGCCATAGCAAATTGAGGATAAAGCGGAATAATCATAACTTCATTTACACCTTTATCCTGTAATTTCTGTAATCCTTTTTTGATATTCATTGAGCCATAACGCATCGCTAAGCCGATAGGGATCGAGGTGCGATCTGCTACTTTTTTCTGTAATTTTTCTGATAGTACAATTAAAGGAGAACCTTCATCCCACCATATTTTTTTATAAGCTGCAGCCGATTTTTTTGGCCTGGTATTTAAGATGATCCCTTTTACCAATAGAATTCGTGCCCATAACGGAACATCGATTACTCTGGGATCCATCAAAAATTCACCAAGATATTTTTTTACATCCTTTGGATCAGTACTGTCTGGTGATCCAAGATTAACAAGGAGAATTCCTTTACTCATAAATTTTCTTTTTGCACACACAAAAATACAAACTATAAAGAGGAATGATACTAAAAGTGATAAGACTTTTTGATAGTAGTATTATAGAATTAATGCATAATCTAAATTAGAAATCAAACAGAACTTAAAATACGTTAAATTCTGGCAAACTGAAAGTTGAGTAGTTTTATTTTAGTATTTTTAGATGATTAAAAAAAGCAAAGATGAAACGTATAATTGTAGATGTCGAAAAAGACAAACTGCCCTTTATTCTGGAGTTGTTAGAACAGTTTGATTTTGTATCAGTTGTAGCAGATGCTTCTGATGAGGATCAAGGGATGTATGATTCGATAGTATCCTTACAAAAAGGAGTAGGGATTCCCAGAGGGGAATCATTCGATTAATGAGTTTTAGTTTAAGCTCATCACATATTTTTTTGGAGTAGTGCCAAATTTCTTTTTAAATGCAGCTATAAAATGGCTTGCAGTACTATATCCTACTTTTAGACCTACCTCATTTACATTATGACTTCCCGAGGCTAGTAATTGCCGAGCTACCTCCATTTTATAATCAAACAAAAACGTATATACTGGTTCGCCATAAATTTGCTTAAATCCGTCTTTAAGTTTTTTAAGAGGTAGTCCAATCTCATTTGATAACTCCTGAAGGGTAGGAGGTTCTGCCATGCGAGCGATAATAATTTCTTTAGCTTTTCGGATTTTTAATACATTTTCTTCATCTACCAGAAATGGACATTGCTCTACATCTGCATCTCCGGGTCTATTAAAATAGAGACTTAATAATTCATACGCCTTTCCTTTAAAGTATAATAGCTTAATTGACTTATGCAGGTTGTAGTTCATAATTTGGTTTAATACCACAGCCATTGAAGGAGAGATCTTGGCATCGGTATAATACTTTTTATCACGGTTTCCTTCCCCAAGAAAAGGAATATGATCTGCCTCTTTAGAAAATAAAGAATGAAACTTTTTTATAGAAATAAGGATGGTGATCAACCAGGAATCTTTTTCCATTTCGAGATTCATGGGGAGATCACGCTGTGGATTATAGAGGAGTAGTGAATTTTCTTCAGAAAGGTTTATAGCATAGCTTCCGTTGTTAAAGTTAAATTTAATACCTCCTTTAATACAGAAGTGAAACTGGATAAAACTACTGTCGATGTCTCTTACAACTCGTTGGTTTTCATTAGTTTCGTTTTGAAATTTTAGAATATGAAAACCATCTTCGATTTGAGTTTCTTCTAGAATCCCTGGAGCGTTATTTTTTAGTTCAATTTCCATAACTGTAAAATTTTATTTATTTAGAATGAGTCTAAACTGTCGATGCAAGAATCTCTGTCACCTACACAAAAATAAGGGTTTTTACTCATTTTCACACAAATAATATCTTAAACAACGTTTTTCGACACTTAAAGTTCTTCTGGCGTTATTTTTTTTGACATATCTAAAATACTTTTGTTATGGAATATTATAGAATTGACTGCATGGAGTCTCACTTAAGAGCAAAAGGAACGAATTTTTACACTATTGGACTTAGTTATAAAAAAGCTGATGCAGAGATCAGAGGTCATTTTAGTGTAAACGATGAGGCCAAAGAAGGAATACTAGAACAAGCAAAAAAAGAAGGTATTGAAGCTTTGCTTGTTACCTCTACCTGTAACCGAACCGAATTACACGGTTTTGCTCAACACCCGTTTCAATTAATCAAATTACTTTGCGAACATACTCATGGAACCGTAGAAGAGTTCGAAAAAGTAGCATATGTGCATAAAAATAGTAAAGCAGTATCACATTTATTTAAAGTTGGTACAGGTTTAGATAGCCAGATACTAGGTGATTTTGAAATCATAAGTCAGTTAAAAAAAAGTTTTAAAGCTTCTAAAAAAGTAGAAGTTACTAATCCTTTTCTTGAAAGACTTGTCAATGCCGTAATTCAGGCAAGCAAACGCATCAAGAATGAGACTGAGATTTCATCGGGAGCAACCTCGGTTTCTTTTGCCTCAGTTCAATATATTCTTAAGAATGTAGAAAACATTTCAGACAAGAAAATAGTACTTTTCGGGACTGGTAAAATAGGAAGAAATACCTGTGAAAATTTGGTAAAACATACCAAGAATGACCATATCACATTGATTAACCGAACAAAGGATAAAGCAGAAAAAATAGCAGGGAAATTTAATCTTATCGTAAAGGATTATGCTAATATTCAGTCAGAAATAACAAATGCAGATGTTCTTATTGTGGCTACGGGAGCACAGAATCCAACAATTTCTAAACAATTAATTCATTCACAGAAACCATTATTGATTTTAGATTTGTCTATTCCAAAAAATGTATCAGATGATGTGATTGAGTTACCAAATGTAACTTTGGTACATCTGGATCATTTGTCAAAAATGACAGATGACACATTGCAAAGAAGGAAACAATACATCCCACAAGCCGAAGTTATTATAGAAGAAGTAAAAACAGAATTTGATAGTTGGTTAGAAACCAGAAAATTTGCTCCTACTATTAAGGCACTTAAAAATAAATTATCTACATTAAAAGATGCAGAAATCAATCTACAACGAAAAAAGTATGCAGATTTTGATGAAGAACAAGCAGATATTATTAGCAGTCGAATCATTCAGAAAATCACAAATCATTTTGCCAATCATCTTAAAGATGATAATACTTCGGCAGATGAAAGCATAGAACTGATTCAGAAAGTATTTCAATTACAAAACAAATAGCTTTGGCAAGAACGATTCGTATAGGTACCAGAGATAGTGAATTAGCACTTTGGCAAGCTAATACCGTGCAAAAAAACTTAGAAGAATTAGGATATAAAACCCACTTGATTCCCGTTAAATCAACAGGTGATATTATATTGGATAAACCATTGTATGAATTAGGGATTACAGGAATTTTTACCAAAACACTGGATATAGCCATGTTACATGGTGATATTGATATTGCTGTGCATTCGATGAAGGACGTTCCTACGATTCTACCAAAAGGGATAGTAGAAGCTGCCATTTTAAAACGAGCTAATGTAAATGATATTCTGGCCCATAAGGGGTTGGATTTTTTAGAAAATAAAGGAACAATTGCTACCGGAAGCCTTCGAAGAAAAGCACAATGGTTACATAAATACCCAACACATACAGTAGTTGATCTGCGAGGAAATGTAAATACACGAATGCAAAAACTGACTGATAGTGATTGGAATGGTGCCATATTTGCCGCTGCAGGATTAGAACGTATTAATCTAAAACCCGATAATTATGTTGATCTGGATTGGATGATTCCCGCTCCAGCACAAGGAGCTATGTTGGTTGTTGCTAAAGAAGAGGATAAGTATTGTCAAGAGGCTTTATCAAATTTGAACGATAAACCATCTGAAATATGTGTACATATCGAACGAGAATTTCTACGAGAATTAGAAGGAGGTTGTACTGCACCAATAGGAGCGTTAGCAAAAATTAAGAACGATAGTATTCACTTTACTGGAGCTTTATTTAGCCTCGACGGAAATGATAAGATTGAAGTGAATAAAGAAATAAAAATAGGTGATGTTGAAAATCTGGGTGAGATATGCGCTCGGGAAATATTGAATAACGGAGGACATGAATTGATGAAAGAGATAAAAGCAGAAATAGGATAGATTGGATACTTCACCAACAATACTCTCAACCAAAAAACTTTCTGCAGCTCAAAAAGAGTTGTTGCTAAATACAGGCATTGGATTTGTCGAGTACGAAGCCATAACTATTAAGCTTTTAGAAATTAATATTGAGGATACAGTCCAGAATGCAATTTTCACAAGCAAGAATGCTGTGAAGGCAATTAAAAATTCTGGAATGGTTGTTTCAAACTGTTTTTGTGTCGGCGATAATACTAAAAAACTGTTACAAGAAAATGATCTAAATGTGGTAGAAACTGCTCAAAATGCATCAGATTTAGCCGAAATCATTATTAAAAAGTATAAAAACGACTCTTTTTTGTTTTTTTGTGGAAACTTGAGAAGAGATGAATTACCTGATCTTTTAGAACAAAATAATGTTGAGGTAAAAGAGCAAATAGTATATAAAACACATTTAAAATCAAATAAATTTAACCGAACGTTTGATGGAATATTATTTTTTAGTCCATCCGGAATCCAAAGTTATGTTTCAGAAAACAAAATAGAAGAAAGTGTTTCATTTTGTATAGGAAATACAACTGCTTCTGAAGCTAAAAAATATACAGACAATATTATTGTGGCCAATAAACCTACAGTCGAGAATGTAATTGTTCAAGCTGTAAAATATTTTAATAAAAAATAAATTATGATTTTGGATACAGACCAGAATCATTTTGAATACTAAATAATAAAGCGATTTTCGCTTTTGCGAAAATTCACAACAGCATATGACAGCACTAAAAAACGATCTATTTCTTAAAGCACTAAAAGGAGAAACTGTAGAACGCCCACCAGTTTGGATGATGCGTCAGGCAGGACGATATTTACCAGAGTTTCGCGCACTAAAAGCAAAATATGATTTTTTTACGCGCTGCAGAACACCAGAACTGGCAGCAGAGATAACCGTACAACCTATAGATATCATTGGCCCCGATGCCGCAATCTTGTTCAGTGATATTTTGGTGATCCCGCAAGCAATGAATATCGAAGTCGAAATGAAAGACGGGGTTGGACCCTGGCTTCCTAATCCAATTCGATCTTTAGCAGATGTAGAACAAGTAATTGTTCCTGATGTTTATGAAGAATTAGGATATGTAATGGATGCGATTAAACTAACAAAAGAACGATTAGATAACCGTGTTCCTTTAATTGGTTTTGCAGGTTCTCCATGGACGATTTTATGTTATGCTGTACAGGGACAAGGGTCTAAGAATTTTGATAAAGCCAAAGAATTGTGTTTTGCACAACCAGAAGCAGCACACCAATTGTTACAAAAAATTACCGATACTACTATTGCATATCTTAAAGCAAAGGTAGCGGCAGGAGTTAATGCAGTCCAGGTATTTGATAGCTGGGGAGGGATGCTATCACCAGTGGATTATCAGGAATTCTCATGGAAATATATCCAGCAGATTATAGATGCACTAAAAGAAGAAACCGAAGTAATTGTTTTTGGAAAAGGATGCTGGTTTGCATTACAGGAAATGGCGCAATCAGGAGCTGCTGCTCTTGGTGTAGACTGGACCTGTTCTGCACGTAATGCGCGTTATCTTACCGGAGGAAATATAACATTACAAGGTAATTTTGATCCTTCGAGATTATTATCTCCACCTGCAGAAATCAAAAAAATGGTTAAACAAATGATAGATGCTTTTGGTAAAGATCGTTATATCGCTAATTTGGGGCATGGGATTTTACCTAATATTCCTGTAGAGAATGCTCAAGCATTTGTAGATGCAGTAAAAGAATATCAAGCATAAGAATGAGTATTAGGAGTCTGTTAAGACGATTGAGTTTTAGGCAAATCCTTAGATTAACAGGGATAATGCTTCAGAATCCGTTACTTATCTATCCAACGTTAAAAGCTACAAGGAGAACCATGATTATTTGTGATTTGCACTATGGAAAAGCACATCATAAAAATGGAAAAGCTAATGCTTTTCGACATGCGTTATGGAATATATTGATTTGTCGGACTACTTTTAGAATAACCAAAAACAAAGAAAAATCTATAGCCTGGACAAAAAAAATTACCGATCTACACGAAAAATTAGCTCCAAACAAACCAATAGAAACTGCGATGGATTTGCATAATAATGAGATCGGTAGAAAATATTTTTTGGACCTGACCATCGGTTTCGAAGAAGAAATGATCTCTTTTTTAAAGGAAAATACCCAAAAAGCTAAGAAAGTAACAGATATCAAAGAAATACTGGATCATAAGGATAAATTGATTTATCTTTTGGAGATGTAGAAATAAGTAAAAGATAACCCTTCATTGGTTTTTAAAAACCGGTGAGATCTATACTAGATTTTGAAATATTTCAAAAAT
Source organism: Aquimarina sp. Aq78 (assembly GCF_900299525.1). Taxonomy (GTDB): domain Bacteria; phylum Bacteroidota; class Bacteroidia; order Flavobacteriales; family Flavobacteriaceae; genus Aquimarina. Next base: position 108,813 of record NZ_OMKA01000023.1, read on the forward strand.
TGAAACAAAAATGATAAAATGACTACTTATATAAAGGAGTAAATCAATCAAAAAACAGTGACCAATGCTTAAAAATATCATTAACGGGATCAAGGCTTATTTCGGGACGTTCAAACTTATTTCAAAATTAGGATTATGGAAATTTTTTGCTGTACCTATTTTGATAAGTGTAATCACAGGATTATCTTTTATGGCATTAGTGTATTTCTTTTCAGATAATTTGGGTGCTTTAATTGCTCGGATTTGGGTTTGGGAGTGGGGAGCAGAAACATTTGCTACCATTAGTACATATATTGGTGGTTTATTGATCCTGGTGATAGGATTAATATTATATAAGCATATTGTAATGGCATTATCCGCTCCATTTATGAGTCCGGTTTCAGAAAAAGTAGAAACGCACTTTTTGGGAGAAACAGATCATGTGCATCGCAATACATCATTTAGCCAACAATTATCAAGAGGTATCCGTATTAATGTGCGAAATCTATTTAGAGAATTACTATTTATGATTCCGTTGATTATTTTAAGTTTCATTCCGGTTATAGGTATTGCAGCAACAATACTAATCTTTCTCATACAAGCATATTATGTAGGTTTTGGTAATATGGATTATACTATGGAACGCCATTTTAATTATAAAGAAAGTATTCGGTTTGTAAGAAAAAATAGAGGAACCGCTATTGGTAACGGAATTGTGTTTGTACTCATGTTATTTATACCAATTATAGGATTTATTATCACCTTACCTATATCTGTGGTTGCAGCTTCTACCGAGACTGTGAAAATTTTGAAAGAAAAAGGATTAATTGAACTAAAAAACACATCCGAAGAGGTTTCCAAAATCGAAGCGTAAATAGGGTGGCTAATTTCTATTAGGTTTATAAAATCTGGTAAGAATATTTACATAATTATAATGAAAGATAAGTTTTATCAATACATACAAGACTTGCAAGATACCATAACCTCTAAATTAGAGAAAATAGATGGTCAAGCTAAATTTCGAGAAGATCTATGGGAGCGCCCCGAAGGTGGTGGTGGAAGAACCCGAGTGATCGAAAACGGAAATGTATTCGAAAAAGGAGGTGTAAATATCTCTGGAGTTCATGGAGCACTTCCTAAAGCCATGCAGAGCTATTTTAATGTAGGTGATGTTGACTTTTTTGCCTGTGGTTTGTCATTAGTATTACATCCTAAAAACCCAATGGTGCCAACAGTACATGCTAATTGGCGTTATTTTGAAATGTATGATACAAACGGAACTATCGTAGATAGTTGGTTTGGTGGGGGACAGGATTTAACGCCTTATTATCTCTTTGATGAGGATGCAAAACACTTTCACCAGATATGTAAAAACTCTTGTGATGCCCATCACTCGAATTTTTATACTACCTACAAGAAGAAATGTGACGAATATTTCTACAATACACATCGTGGAGAAGGTCGTGGAGTAGGAGGTTTGTTTTTTGATTATTGTAAAGCAAATGATACGACGTCGATGCAAAACTGGTATGATTTTGTAACCGAAGTCGGGAATAGTTTTTTAGAAGCATATACTCCAATTGTAGAGAGAAGAAAAGATCTGCCATATACCGAAATGCAAAGAGAATGGCAGGAAATTCGACGTGGACGCTATGTAGAATTTAATTTGGTGCACGATAAAGGAACTCTATTTGGACTAAAAACGAATGGAAGAATAGAAAGTATTCTAATGAGTCTTCCCCCTCATGTGCAGTGGCGATATGATCACCATCCAGAAGCGGGTAGCGAAGAAGCGCGACTAGTAGAAGTACTAACAAATCCAAAAGATTGGGTATAACCACTTACAATATTTATGTTGAAAATAATTAGAAGGATAGGTCTTATCATTAACTGTAAGACATTTATCATTACTTTTCTAGCCCTGATATCCAGCTATGGATGTAGATATTTTGATTTTACGGCTAATTTCCCATTAACTTTAATTGCTACAGCTATTGTTTTTCCAATCGTTTTTTCTATTGGAGGCGCATATAAGCGTAGAGAAACTGCATTAGATGAATATGGTAGTATCAAAGCGCATGGCAGAGCATTGTATTTTGCAACAATACACTGGTTAGAAAATCCACCGGTAGCTCTTAAAGAAGATTTAAAAATTCATTTAGAGGGATTATTGAACGCCTGTAAGCATATGTTTACAAAACCTGTAGCCGAATTAGAAAATCATGAAAAGGAGGTATACAGAAATTTTACAGAACTATCTTCTTTTATAAAAGAAATGAGAAAACACGGATTACCCTCGGGAGAAGCTTCACGTTCGAATCAGTTTTTAAGTAAAATGATGATTTCTTTCGAAAAAATTAAACATATCTATCAATATCGTACTCCCAGAACACTAAGAACGTATAGTGATATTTTCATAGTCATTCTTCCAATATTATACGGGCCATACTTTGCTTATAAAGCACAAGAATACGCAATAGGATTAGAATTTGCAATGCCAATTTTGTATAGCGTTATTTTAGTAGCCTTGGATAATATTCAATCCCATTTAGAAAATCCCTTTGATCAACAAGGAGAAGATGATGTTAATTTTAACGTAGAAAAGTTTATTTCTAATTTAGAATAGAAAACGGGATAATTGGCCTGTTATTACAATACATAATGCCATATAATACTTACTTAAAAACCAAGAATAGAAATAAAAAATCAGTTAAAGTGTTTAAAAATTCGGCTGAATGACAATTATGTGGTTTTTTTTTATTAACTTGCAAGACAATCATTTAGGGCTTATCTATAATAATGTTATATTAATTAACACAAATGCCTTATGAAAAAAATTCTACTATTGCTAATCGTTATCCTTGTTGTAGGGTGCGAATTTTTACCCAAAGAATCTAAGTTTTCTAAATTCTCTAAGTTTTCTAAAAACACAATCGAATTTAGAAATAACACTATTGTGCTTACAAGTGGTTATTCTAAAACATCTCCTGAAGAATTTAAAAATAGACTGGATTCATTAGAAAATAAACCAAAATTTAAAAAGGTTGCTTTACATGAATTGAAAAAAATAGAAGATAAAAAAGTAGATTTCGAACTATTTGTTGATGAAAACAATGTAGAGAATTACGTATTTATCTATACTTGTGATTTTTATCAGTTTGATGAGCATAGAGCTGCTAGAGTTGTAGCCGCGCTTAATGATCAATTGCAAGATGAATCTAATGTTCAGGAAGTAAAATATAAAAGAATTCATGGTCGATTTTTCTTTACTCCAACTTCGAAAGTAGTTAAGCTTAAATATCTAAAAGCCTATAAAAAAGATAGAAAATTTCAGACAGAGTATATAGTTGCGTCAAAATCCGGAGGAATTGGATTGTTGATTAGTAATCTGGAAGATATTGATTTTGAAAGCTCTATAAAACGATTTGCATCAAAATAAGATTATAGATAGTAATATTTTTTATCTTTATTCTTTTCATAAATCATGCAAAGAGTAAAGATAATTTTTGTTGTTATTTTCATTGTGAGTTGTGCTCGTAGTGTAGAACCAACTGTAGAAAATATTAATAAAATATTTACGTCTAAAGATTTTACTTTTGAATTTAATAGCCATACTGGAGATAAAAAATCTCTTAGTTTTAGGAATGATTATCTAGTTTATAAAAGTGATAAACCTACATATCGCAGAGAGATAAATTATGATGAGGTGCTTTTGATCAACGACTTTATTCAAAAGATCGTTAATCGTCATTCTAAAATATTGGATCCAGAAACATCATCACATTATATTATAAAAAATACAGCGTATAAAGTAGTAATCATACCAGATCAGGAAGATTACTACTTTGATGCTTTGCTTAAAACATTAAAACTTGATAAGGTAAAATAAGGAATAAACTTTTATTCAAAAAGTAATGAGAATGAGGTCTCCTTATTAGGTATGGAATAAACGGTTAGACTTCCTCCATGCATATGCATGATTTGTTTAGAAAGACTTAAACCAATGCCAGTACCCTCTTTTTTGGTAGTATAAAAAGGTATAAATATTTGACTCATGATATCTGGATGAATTCCAGGACCATTATCTTTAACTGTTATATATTTTTTCCCTTCGGGTGTAATTCCCAGAATAAGCATAAGAGTTGCTCTTTCGGTCTCTTTTAAAGCCTGAATTGCATTTTTACACAGGTTTACCAATATCTGGGTAATTTGCTTTTCGTCTGCATAAATTTCGAGATCTTCTGTAGTATTAAGAATATCAAAAGAAATGATATTAAAATCAATTTCCTGGCTCATCAAAACTTTTACCTTTTCTAATAATTCATCTACTTTGATAATTTTCTTATCGGGTACAGGTACATTTAGAAAACTACGATACGATTGTACAAAACTCATTAAATCATTTCCCTGATTTTTGATTACTTCTAACCCTTTTGCAGTATTGTGAATCTTGTTTTCATCTATCTCTGTAACCGGTATGATTCCACTTTTATCTTTATAATAGCCCAAAATAGATTCTGATATTGAAGTAATAGGAGTGACAGAATTCATAATTTCATGAGTCAAAACCCTAATGAGTTTTATCCACGAATCTGTTTCTTTTTCATCTAATTCGTTATGGATATCTTGTATGGTTATTAACCTTAGAACCTCATTGTTTAATACTATTTCTGAAGATTTAATAGCTAGTTGTATAGTCTCTCGCTCATTGGTGAGTTGAAAAAGTTTTCGTTCGAATGGTTTGATATTATTAAATAAGCTATATAATTTTTTATCAACCTGTGCTAGTTGTTTTATATGATTTAGTGGAGTGTAATTTAGTAATTTTTCGACCTTAGGGTTATTAAAAAGAATATGCCCTTTATGATTAAAGGTTAAAATACCAATTTCTGCTTGTTTTAGTATTTCCTGATAATACTGTTCCTGTCTCTGGTTTTTTAAGTGTACTTCTCGAATTACATCATTAAGACTATTAAGACTTTGATTTAATTCATTAAACGATTTTGGACCTCCTTTTTCTGGAAATCGAAGTGTGAAATCTTCATTCTTAATTGAATTAAAAAAATAAGCAATCTTTCTATTATTATGGTTTAAATATTTGATTAAAAATATAGTTTGTAATAAAAATAATAATAGAACAAGAAATGAAAAAACATATAATTCTTTAAAAAATGCAAAGGCTAACATTAGTGCGGTTAAGGAAAGCATTACGACTCTTAGGATTAGTTGTGTATAGAGATTTCGACTTACCATTAGTTTTCTGATTTTTTTATTTTGTTATATAAAGTCTGTCTTGAAATGCCAAGTTGATTTGCTGCAGCACTATAGTTTCCATTATGTTTGTCAAGTGCTTTAGCAATCATAAGTCGTTCCATTTCATCAAGAGTTTCTGGGCCTTTATCCAAAGAAATTCCCGGATTGGTACTTAATAAAAAATCCGTTGGCTTCAATACATTTCCTTCGCATAAAATTACTGCTCTTTCTATAGTATGTTGTAGTTCCCTTACATTTCCTGGCCAGTGATACCCCATTAGTTTTTCTTCGGCAGTAGTATTTATTCGAAGAGACGGTTTACCATATTTTGACGCAAATTTTTTCAGGTAAAAATCTGCCAGTATCAAGATGTCATTATCTCGTTCTCGAAGTGGGGGTACTTCTATATGAATTGTATTAATTCTATATAGTAAATCTTCACGAAATATACCATCATCTACCATTTGACTAAGGTTACAATTAGTAGCACAAACCAGGCGTATGTTTACAGAAATAGATTTATTAGAACCAACCCTTACTACAGTTCTGTTTTGTATTGCAGATAATAGTTTTGCCTGAGTTTGTAGCGATAAGTTCCCGATTTCATCAAGAAACAAGGAGCCGTTATTTGCCGCTTCAAACTTTCCCGCTCGATCTTCTTTGGCATCTGTAAAAGCTCCTTTGGTATGACCAAAAAGCTCACTTTCAAACAATGTTTCTGATATTGAACCCATATCTACACCAATAAAAACTTCATTTTTACGAGGAGACATCCTATGTAATTCACGAGCTATTAGTTCTTTCCCTGTTCCATTTTCACCTGTGATCAAAACATTGACATCTGTTTTAGCTACTTTTCTAACTAAGTTCAAGACAGCGGTAAGTGCTTTAGAATTACCAATAATATAATTACTGTCCTGGTTGATTACTCGTTTCAGATGGTTTTCTTTCTGTTTTAGTTCTTGTACTTCTTTTCTGGATTTACGAAGTAAAAAAGCTGACTTTATTGTAGCCAGTAGCTTTTCATTATTCCAAGGCTTTAATATAAAATCGGAAGCTCCTTCTTTTAAGGCTTTTACAGCAAGATCAACAGCACCATAAGCTGTCATCATAATTACCGAAGTATGAGGAGCTTTTTTCTTTATCTCTCTTAGCCAAAATAAACCTTCATTTCCTGTATTTACACCAGCAGAAAAATTCATGTCTAATGCAACAATATCAAAATCACTTAAATTTTGTAATGAAGAGATTTGATTTGGATTAGAAATCGTCTTAATATGTTTGTATTCAAACTGCAATAAGATTTCTAGTGCACTTAAGACACTCTTATTATCATCGATGATTAAAATTTTTCCATCCTGCATCATTTGATATTTATGTTAACATAGTAAAACTACAAATTTGAAATAGGACTTATATAGGAGTGTAAAATTATTTGACACTATTTGTATAATAATTTTACATTTCTAAAATTCAGTTTTAATTTTTTTATATTTAAATATCTGATATAAAGGCGTTTATGTTTTTGGCATGAGATTAGGTTAAGGTTTGGTATCTAAATATTATTTAAGTGTTTAATAAATGATAAATTCTAAAAACAAAATCTTATATTTTCTCTTGATCTTGATATCAAATACGATGTATTCTCAAGAATCATGGTCATTAGATGATTGTGTAGCCTATGCTGTAGGCCATAATCTACAGCTCAAGGATTTTAAATACAATCAAGATGCTAACAAAGAAACATATCGGCAGTCGGTAAGAAATTTATTACCAAATATCAATGCATTTTCAGATTATAATATTAGATATGGAAGATCGGTAGATCCAAATAATAACAATATTGTAAACACTGATTTTTTCTCAAATAATTATAGGTTGAATGCAGAAATTGATTTGTTTAGAGGTTTTCAAAAATTAAATACGATAAAAGCTTCGAAGTTTTTGCATAAAGCAGCAAATGAAGAAGTACTGCATCAAAAATATCTATTAGCATTTAGAGTGATGTCTGCTTTTTATGATATTCAGTTTATGGAAGGGCTTTTAACTATTTCTAAAGAACAAGAAGAGGTATCTGATACTAATTATAAACTTGTAAAAAGACAAGTAGAACTTGGTCAAAAAGCAAAAGCTGATTTGTACGAAGCAGAATCTGCTTTATTAGCTGATCAATTATTGGTTACTCAAAATGAGAATAATGTAGCAGCAGCAAAGCTTAAACTTATACAAGAAATGAACTTAGAAGATGTCACTACTATTTCTATTCAATCTTCTCTTATAGAAGCTGATGAGAATGTAGACATTCTTCGAGCAAATAAAGATTCTATTTACAGTAATGCCACAACTTTTGTTCCTATCATAAAAGCACAGGAGTTAAAAGCAAAAGCAGCCAAAAAGCGATTAGCCATAGCCAGAGGGGGGCTATACCCCTCTCTGTCTTTTTTTGCAGGGTATCAAACGGGATATTATGAAACTAATGTCAATGACACCACAGGAGAAGTTATCTCTTTTAAAAACCAAATTAAGGATAATGTCTCAAAATATGTTGGAGTTTCACTTAGCATTCCTATCAGCAACGGATGGTCAAATCGTTCACGTGTAAAACAACAAAAGGTAGAAATGATGAGGGCAGACAATAATTTTGATATTCAAAAACAAGAAATGTTTAAACTCATTCAGCAACTTGTTCAAGAAGGAGATGCACTACGCACAGAATACCGACAGAGTTCACAAAAAATGAAAGCACAGATTTTAACTTTTGAGATAGCACAAAAGAAATATGAAAAAGGATTGATAAGTGCTATAGAACTCAACCAATCTAAAAACTTATTAGCGAACTCACAAAATGAAAACCTACAGGTGCAATTACGTTTAAAAGTAAATGAAAGTACATTGGATTTTTATAACGGATTACCTGTTTTTAATATAAATAGAGCACAATAAAATGGATATAAAGATTGAAAAGAAAAAAGGATTAAGACCTAAACATTATGGATACATTGCTATAGGTATAGTATTGTTTTTTGTAGGTTGGAAAATGGTATCCGGAAATTCGGCAGCTACATTTAGAACAGAAAAAGAAAAATTGTCGATAGCAGAAGTTTCTTTTGGGAAATTTGATGATTATATTACTATTAATGGTGCAGTAGCTCCAATAAGTACAATTTATATGGATGCTTATGAAGGAGGTAGAGTAACAGAAAAACTTATTGAAGAAGGAGCAATGGTAAAAAAAGGAGATATTATATTAAAGCTAGAAAACAGTGCTCTTTATGAACAGATTTTGGCTAGTGAAAGTAATTTAGCTTTGAAACAGAATGACCTTCGTTCGACAAAGTTGACTTTTGATTCTAGACAAGTAGAAGGCCAAAAAGACTTGGTGAGTTCAGAATATGAATTACAAAAATTGAAGCGAAATTATGAACAGAGTAAAGCTCTCTTTGAAGATGAATTGATTTCTCGGGAAGAATATCTAATTTCAAAAGAAAACTATGAGCTATCCAAAAAACGACATGAAATAATTAAACTACAAACAGAACAAGATAAATCCCTTCGCGCTACTTCTTTGTCGGGATTAGATACCGATCTGGAGCGTATGCAAAAAACACTTTCTATGGTGTATGAACGTCTGGATCATTTAAATGTAAGAGCTCCAGCCGATGGTCAATTAGGATTTCTGGATGCAGAAATAGGACAAAATATAAGACAAGGACAACGAATAGGGCAGATAAATGTTTTAACAGATTATAAAATAGAAGCAACAATAGACGAACATTATATCGATAGGGTAAAAAGAGATTTGATTGCAGTGTTGGATCGTAATGGTACAGAGTATCAACTTCGTCTTCGTAAAGTATATCCCGAAGTACGTAACGGGAAGTTTAAAGTAGATCTGGTTTTTGCAGATCAAAAACCCGAAACCATACGAACTGGGCAGAGCTATAATATAAAACTGCAGCTAGGAGCATCAAATGATGCACTTTTATTACCTCGGGGAAGTTTTTTCCAGAGTACAGGAGGGCAATGGATTTTTGTTGTAGATGCTTCGGGTGAAGTAGCATGGAAAAGAGCCATACGTATAGGAAAACAAAATTCGAGATATTATGAGTTACTAGAAGGATTAGAAGCAGGAGAAAAAGTAATTACTTCAAACTATGATAGTTTTGGAGACGCCGAAAAAATAATTTTAAAATAAATAGCATTTAGAAAATAAAAATCAATCAAAAAATGATACAGATAGAGAACATAAAAAAGAGTTTTAGAACCGAGGAAGTAGAAACTCTGGCATTAAATAATGTAAATCTAAAAGTTGAAGCAGGAGAATTTGTGGCCATAATGGGGCCATCGGGTTGTGGGAAATCTACTTTACTCAACATCATTGGTATGTTGGATAATCCTAATGAGGGATATTATCACTTTAATGGTCATGAAGTAGGCGGATTAAAAGAAAATCAACGTACCAAAATTAGAAAAGGGAATCTTGGGTTTGTATTTCAGAGCTTTAATTTGATTGATGAACTTACCGTTTTTGAAAACGTAGAGCTTCCTCTGATTTATCTTAATATAAAAAAGAGCGAACGGGAGCAAAAAGTAAGACAGGTGCTAGAGCGAATGAAAATTGCACATCGCGAAAAGCATTTCCCACAGCAATTATCAGGAGGGCAACAACAGCGAGTAGCTATTGCCAGAGCTGTAGTAACCAATGCTAAGTTAATTCTGGCAGATGAGCCAACAGGAAACCTGGATTCTAAAAATGGTATCGAAGTGATGAACCTACTTACCGAACTTAACCAGGAAGGAACTACCATTGTTATGGTAACACACTCAGACAGAGATTCTCATTATGCCCACAGGGTTATTAATCTGTTTGATGGACAAATTGTGACCGAAAGCCAAAATAAGCCTTTCAAGGTCAATGTGTAATACGCATCAAATAAACTTATTAAAATTAAAGTCATGATAAAATATTTGTACCACTTAGCAATCGCAATATTATTTTTTTGTATCAATCTATGCCAAGGTCAATCAGAAACTATTGCCGTAAAACACTTTGATAAAGTAATTATAAGTCCGCATATCCAGGTAACCTTTGTTCAGGGAGAGAAAGAAAACGTTATGATCGAAAATGCACGTTTGTCACAAGAGAAGATCAATATCGAAGTTGCAGGAAACACACTTCGTATGTATTTGGATGGAGCCAAAACAACAACCAAAACAGTGAAGACAAACGAAAATGGATGGGAGAGAAAGAAACCTATCTATAAAGGAACTATGGTAACTGCTGTTATAACATATACCCAAATCAGAGAACTTTCAATACGAGGAGAAGAAATAATTGAATGTAAAAGTCCAATAGAAAGAGATGATTTCAGATTAAAAATCTATGGAGAATCTAAAATGACGATGAATTCATTAAAAGTAAACTCATTACGTGTTTCTATTTATGGGGAAAGTTACCTGGAAATTAAAGAGGGTAGTGTAAGCGATCAAAAATATACAGTGTATGGTGAAGGAAAAGTGAACACTTTAGGGATGATTAACGAAAATACTAAGATCACAGCATATGGCGAAAGTAATTTTAGAGTAAGAGTTTCAGATCATTTAAAAGTCACTGCATATGGGGAGGCAACTGTGGCTTATAATGGAAACCCTTCGGTAAATAAAGGAATAATTTTAGGTGAAGCAACTATTCATAAAATAAATTAAACATCAGATCAATCAAAACCTGACATCAAAAAACGACAGTTATGTTAAAGAATTATTTAAAAATTGCTTGGAGAAACCTATTAAAAAACAAGGGATATTCTGCTATAAATATTGGAGGTCTCGCTATAGGAATGACTTGCTTTTTGCTTATAACGTTGTTTATAAGGAATGAACTTTCCTATGATAGTTATCATGAAAATGCTGATAATATATATAGAGTAGTTCACCATAGTGATAAAGATAATTTAGAAGATAAATGGATATGGGGGAATGCACCAGTAGGAGCAGCTTTAAAAAATGATTTTTCAGAAGTTGTTGAAAAAGTTCAATTTTCAGGAAGGTCTGATGTTTTATTAGGCTATAACGAACGTTCTTTCCAAGAAGCTAACTGTTTTTATGTAGATCCAACTGTATTTGATGTATTTAGTTGGCCTTTAGTTTCAGGGAACCCTAAGTCAGCTTTGAAGGCTCCATATTCTATAGTGTTAACTGAAAGTACAGCAAAAAAATATTTTGGCAATGAGGATCCAATGGGTAAAAGTATTAATGGCATTGGCGGTAGAGCTAGTGATGGTGTTTACACAGTTACGGGTATAATGAAAGATGTGCCTTCCAATTCACATTTTTCTTTTGATATACTTATGTCTATGAGCTCTTTTCATCAAACGAGACCTGATATTTTTGATGCTTGGGGGTATGTAGATTTTTATACCTATTTTTTAGTAGCTGATAATTTTGACCAAGCAGCGTTTCAAGCTAAGATGCCTAGTTTTTTGAAAAAAAACAGATCTTCTGAAGAAGCTGAATATTATTATAATCTTTCATTTGAACCTTTAAAAGATGCATATTTAGGTTCTGAAGCTGCTCGACAACCAGGGATAACAGGTAATTTATCTAATATTTACATTTTTGTGATTATTGGATTTTTCATACTTATAATTGCCTGTATTAATTTTATGAACCTTGCTACTGCCCGTTCGCTAGAAAGAGCAAAAGAAGTTGGAGTAAGAAAAGTAATAGGAGCAGATAAAAAAAGCCTGATTTATCAATTTTTAGGAGAGTCATTGCTTATGGTTTTGTTATCCGCAATAATAGGTTTAACATTAGTTATTATATGTCTTCCATGGATGAACACCATAACAGGAAAGCAATTTTTGGTCAGAGAGATTTTTAATGGTTTTACAGTTTCATTGTATTTTGGAACGGCATTGGTCACAGGAATATTAGCAGGAAGTTACCCCGCTTTTATATTGTCTAATTTTAAACCATCAAGTGTACTTAAAGGGGTTTTTAGAACTTCAAAAAAGGGAGTTAACCTAAGAAAAGGGCTTGTAGTATTTCAATTTAGTCTTTCTATCGCTTTAATAGCAAGTACCGTAATAGTATATTCTCAATTGGATTATATGCTAAATAAGAATCTGGGTTTTGATAGAGAGAAACAGTTGGTTATTGATTTCAATTGGGATGGTCAAGTACGTGATAACATAGAAACCATTAAAAGTGAATTTTTAAATCATCCAGATATTAGTTCAGTTTCAGCTTCAAGAACAGTCCCTGGAGGCCATTTTCCAGCCGCAGGAACTGATATAGAAACAAAAGAAGGGCCAATGAAAACTTTTAGTCCCTTTTTATATGAAGTTGATGTTGATTTTATACCTCATTATGATATTGAAGTAGTTGCTGGTAGAGCTTATTCTAGAGACTTTGCAACGGATACTATTTCTTCTATGATTATTAATGAAGCAGCAGCTAAAAGTTTTGGATATGCAGATCCATTAGAGATTATAGGAAAACGTTTTGAACAATGGGGTAAAGAAGGTACAATCATAGGTGTAGTAAAAGATTTTAATTATTTATCCTTACACCAAAAAGTAGACCCCTTAACATTGCGATTAGAACCTGGTAGCAGTAGATATTTTTCATTACAAATAAAATCTAAAAACCTTCAGGCAACTATTAAAGATATAGAGGATAAATGGTCTGCCTTAGTTCCTCATCGTCCGTTTTTATATAGTTTTTTAGATGACTCTTTTAATTCACAGTATGAAGCTGATTTTAAGTTTAAGAAACTATTTACCATATTTTCATTTCTAGCTATTCTAATAGCTTGTTTAGGCTTATTAGGCTTAGCAATTTATAGCGCCATGCAAAGAACTAAAGAAATAGGTGTTCGAAAAGTATTAGGTGCCGAAGTTACAAGTATAGTAACACTTTTATCTAAAGACTTTATCAAGTTAGTAGGTATTGCAATTCTTATTGCTACACCGTTTTCTTGGTATGCGATGAATAAATGGCTTAATGTTTATGCGTATAGAGTGGAAGTAAATTGGTGGGTTTTTGCCTTAGCAGGATTCTTGGCCTTAACAATAGCATTAATGACAGTTAGTTTTCATGCCATTAAAGCGGCTAGAACAAACCCAATCAAAAGCTTACGGACAGAATAATGAATGTATAGTTAAAACGAGGATCATGTTAAAAAACTATTTAAAAATTGCTTGGCGAAATTTACTCAGAAATAAGAGTTTCTCAATATTGAACATTGTTGGACTATCCATAGGTTTGGCCGTTACCGCACTCATTGTAATCTGGATTAATTTTGAAATTGGCATTGATCAATTTCATGATAATAAAGATCGTACTTATCAGGTGTATAATCAATATCCCGTAGATGGTGAAATATGGACTTGGGATTCTACACCTAAAATTATGGCATCTGCCATAGAAAAAGATTACCCCGAAGTAGAACATATTACAAGAGTAAATTGGGATTCTGAATTTTTATTTGCAAAAGGTGATAAAAGAATAAATGGTACAGGTAAAATTGTTGATCCTGATTTCTTAAAAATATTTAGTTTTCCACTATTAGAGGGTAGTTTAGAAACCGTTTTGGATGGTGTTAATTCTGTAATTATTACCGAATCTTTTGCCAAAAAAGTGTTTGGTAATGAGCAAGCAGTAGGTAAAACGGTTAAGGTAGATGATGCAGATAGTTTTATGGTTACAGGTATTTTAAAGGATTTACCTTCAAATACAGCCTTTGAATTTGATTTTTTAATGCCTTGGGCTTATTTAAAACAACGTGGCTCAGATGATAAATACTGGGGTAATAACTCTGTAGCTACTTATGTGATGCTTAAAAAAGGAGTGGATTATACTTTATTCTCAAAAAAGATAAAAAATTTGAGAAAAAAATATGATAAAGATTCTCCAGAAATGGTCACTTATTTATACCCATTTACACGTTCCTGGTTGTATTCAAATTTCGAAAATGGTCAAGAGATAGGGGGTAGAATAGATATAATTCGAATGTTTGGTATCATAGCAATTATTATTTTGATAATAGCATGTATCAACTTTATGAATCTGAGTACAGCACGCAGCGAAAAACGAGCAAAAGAAGTTGGGGTACGTAAAGTTGTTGGAGCAAGAAGATTAACACTTATAAGTCAGTTTTTGGGAGAATCTGTACTGATATCATTCATTGCAGCAGTATTAGCTTTCATATTGGTTTTGGTTGCATTACCCACTTTTAGCACATTAGTAGAAAAGCCATTATCATTAGATTTGACTAATATTTGGTTCTGGGGATCGACTTTAGGAGTAATATGTTTTACTGGCCTTTTGGCAGGTAGTTATCCTGCATTGTTTCTTTCTGGATTTAAGCCTTCTTCAGTATTAAAAGGGACTTTTATAAAGTCAAATACAGCTGTTACTCCAAGAAAAATTTTAGTAATTCTTCAATTTTCTGCTGCCATTATCCTAATAACCTCTAGTATTATCGTTTCACAACAGCTGAAAAAAGTTCAAGATAGGCAAATGGGGTATGCAAAAAACAATCTGATTTACTCAGTAATACAGGGTGATACAGAAAAAAATTATTCTCTTATAAAAGAAGAACTTCTTGCATCTGATGCTGTTACCTCTATCACAAGAACTAGTTCACCTGTGACAGAGGGTTGGAGTAATAGCTGGAATTTTGAATGGAAGGGAAAAAATAAAGAAAATAAGAGTCTTGTTCAAAGGTTCTCAGCAGATGAGAATATTCAGGAAACTTTTGGAATTGAACTTGTTACTGGGCGTGATTTTGATTTACATAAATACCCAACAGATTCTACCGCAGCACTCATTAATGAATCTGCAGTAGTACTCATGAATTTTGATGAACCTATTGGTCAGATTGTTAAGGATAATGGAATAGAATGGCACATTGTAGGGGTTGTAAAAGATTTTGTATTGCAATCTCCTTTTCAAAAGATAGAACCAATGGTCATAGAAGGAACTAAGGCTGGATTTAGTGTAATGCATATAAAACTGAATAAAACTAGTAGTACCTCAGAAAGTCTTGCTATGGTAGAAACGATTTTTAAGAAGTACAATCCAGAATATCCTTTTGAATACGAATTTGTAGACCAGCAATATGCTAAAAAGTTCCATAGCGAGAAAAGAACAGGTCAGCTTGTAAGTATGTTTACATTGCTCACTATTTTCATTTCTTGCTTAGGCTTATTTGGTCTTGCCAGTTATATGGCAGAAAACAGAATTAAAGAGATCGGAATTCGTAAAGTTTTAGGAGCATCAGTTAGAAGTATCACTACACTTCTTTCATTAGATTTCATAAAACTAGTTTTAGTTTCTATCGTTTTGGCTGTACCCATTTCCTGGTATTTCATGAATGATTGGTTAGAGGATTTTGACTACAGAGTAAACATCTCGTGGCAGACATTTGTTTTAGCCGGAATTTTAGCTCTTGCAATAGCATTTGTAACGGTGAGCTATCAAGCTATTAAAGCTGCAACAGCCAATCCGATAAAAAGCTTGCGAACAGAATAAATCATCATCAAAAAACGACAGTTATGTTAAAAAATCACTTAAAAATAGCTTGGAGAAGTCTAAAAAA
This sequence comes from Aquimarina sp. Aq78, assembly GCF_900299525.1. GTDB lineage: Bacteria > Bacteroidota > Bacteroidia > Flavobacteriales > Flavobacteriaceae > Aquimarina. The sequence continues at coordinate 124,648 of NZ_OMKA01000023.1, forward strand.
GCAACCTTTTTTTACTTTCCTAAATACATTTGGTCTTGCTATTGGTATGGTAGGAGGGCTACTGATTTCATTGTACATCTACGATGAATTGAGTTTTGATAAGATGTTTGCAGATGCTGATCGTATCTATAGGATAAATGTAGATGTAAAATTTGGAGGAAATGCCGAAGAATATGCCGAAGTATCTGCTCCTATGGCCGAAGCCATGAAAAGAGATTACCCACAGGTAGAACTGGCCACACGATTTAGGAACTTAGGGAGTATGTTTGTAAGAAAAAGTGATACCGAGTTAAATGTAAAAGAAGTCGGAGCAGCTTATGTAGATACGACTTTTTTCGAGATGTTTGGCCTTGATCTGTTGGTAGGAAATCCCAAGACAGCTCTAAAAGAACCTAATACTTTGATCCTAACCAAAACAGCAGCAGAAAAACACTTTGGGATAAACGAAGCTTTAGGGCAAAATGTGATATTAGACAATAGGGATACATATACAGTAGTAGGTGTTATAGATGATATGCCAAAGAATTCTTTCATTAGAAACCACAATATTTTTATTGCAATGGCAGGAAATGAAGATGCTGCCTCTACCGAATGGGGAAGCCATAATTATCCAACTTTTATTAAACTAAGATCGGGAGCAGATATCAAAGATTTTGATACTTTTTTAGAATCTGCATTAAGAGACTATGTAATTCCTGGAGTACAAAAGTATGCACCTGGGATAACAGAAGAGCAATTTTTGGCTTCTGGGAACTATCTTAATTTTAGTACTATAGCCTTAACAGATATTCATCTATATTCTAGTAGATATCCAGAATTAAGTGCAAATAGCGATATTCAAAACGTTTATATTCTTTCTTTTATCGCATTATTTCTGATTATTCTGGCAAGTGTTAATTTCATGAACCTATCCACTGCGCATTCCCTTAAGAGGGCAAAAGAAGTAGGGGTTCGTAAAACATTAGGTTCTAATAAATCAGAGCTCATCAGACAGTTTTTGATAGAATCTGGTTTAATTTCTTTTATGTCATTAGTACTAGCCATTTTAGTGGCTTCAATTGCGGTTCCTTTTTTTAATGACCTTGCAGGGAAAGAAATTTCCATACCATTTACCAATCCTTTTTTCTGGTTAATTTTGCTGACTTCAGTAACATTATTAAGTCTTTTTTCGGGGAGTTACCCTGCATTTTTTATGTCAAAATTCAAGCCTATCCAGGCATTGAAAGGTATAACCGAAAATGGTATCGGAGGAGGAAAAATCAGAAATTCCTTGGTTGTTTTTCAGTTTGCCATTTCTGTGTTTTTGATTATAAGTACTCTAGTTGTTTTTCAACAATTAAAATTTATTCAAAACAAGGATTTGGGATTTACAAAAGATCAGGTTTTAATTATAAATGATGTGTATGCTACCGAAAACAAAATAACATCTTTTAAAGAAGAAGTACAGCAATTAGCTCAGGTAAAAAATACATCGGTAAGTGGCTTTTTACCAACACCTTCATTTCGAGGTAATAGTACATTTTATAGAGAAGGGTTAAAAAATGATCATGAAAAAGCAATCAATATGAGTGATTGGAATGTTGATTTTGATTATGTGTCAACTCTAAATTTAGAAATCATTGCAGGACGTGATTTTAATCGAAAATTTAGCACAGATTCAACAGCTATGATCTTAAACGAATCTGCTGTGGCTATTTTAGGAGTAACACCAGAAGAAGCACTTGGGATACGATTATCATCGGATTATGATGGAGGTGAAGTTATATTTAGAACTGTAGTGGGAGTTGTTAAGGATTTTCATTACGAATCTTTAAGAAGGGATATTGATGCGTTGAGTCTTTCGCTGAACAATAGTCTTGGATCAATGGCAGTAAAACTTAGCACTGGAGATTTCTCTAATACTATAGCGCAAATTGAAACTATCTGGAATAGAATATCTCCAGGTCAGCCTTTCGATTACTATTTCATGGACGAATCTTTCAATACCACCTATCAGGCAGAACAACGATTGGGGCGAATTTTTATCATATTTACCATTCTATCAATCCTAATTGCTTGCCTTGGGTTATTTGGCCTGGCTGCATTTAATGCAGAAAAACGAACTAAGGAGATAGGTGTTAGAAAGGTGATGGGGGCGAGTGTAAGTCAGATTACATATAAGCTTACCATTGACTTTCTTAAACTCGTTGGGATAGCAATATTGGTATCTCTACCATTAGGATGGTTTGCTATGAGTAAATGGTTAGAAGATTTTTCATACCGAATAGAAGTCAGTTGGTGGGTATTGATCCTTGCAGCTTTTATTGCCGTTGGGATTTCGATATTGACTGTGAGCTATCAAAGTATTAAAGCAGCAATTGCCAATCCGGTAAAAAGCTTACGAACAGAATAAATCATCATCAAAAAACGACAGTTATGCTAAAAAATCATTTAAAAATAGCTTGGAGAAATCTCACAAAAAATAAACTTCAGACATGTATAAACCTACTGGGTTTAACTGTGGGTACTGTTTGCTGTTTAAGTATAATAGTATATGTATTTGCTCAATTGGGTTATGATACACATCATGAAGATGCTGAATCTCTTTATAGAATAAGAACTGTAATTACTGGTAATGGTAACGGTGGTGCTGATTTTAATGCAGCTACAAGTTCTCCTCCCATAGCTTTTGCTTTAAAAGAAGATTTTCCCGAAGTAATAGGAGCTTGTCGTATTGTATATTTTGGTGAGGGTAATGATGCGTTATTGAGAGTTCGGGATAGTAAAGAAAGCTATTATGAGTCTCGTGGTTATTTGGCAGATCCTACTTTTTTTAACCTATTTAGCTATTCTTTTAAAGAGGGTAATGCTACAGGTGCACTAAAAGATCCTAATACTGTTGTCCTTTCTTCTACATTAGCCAAAAAATTATTCGGAGCTGGAGAAGCCTTACACAAAAATCTGGTTTTAGGCAGTGGTGAGGATGAATTAATTTTGACTATAACAGGAGTTTTTGAGGATAATTCTGCAAAATCTCACCTTAATCCAAATTATATTTTAAGCATGAATTCTCCTGGATTGGGAGAGTTTGTAAGAAATGAACAAAATTTTGCAACCCAGAATTTTGTACATAGTTATGTAAAACTTCTTCCTGGATCTAATGAGAAGCAACTGCAAGAAAAATTACCTGCATTTTTGCAAAATCGTGGTGCACAAAATTTGGCAGCAGTAGGTTTTGATAAGGCCTTACTATTGCAAAAGGTTAAAGATATTCACCTTTACTCTAAGGGGATCTCTAATCAGATTGATACCGTTTCGAATATTCAATATCTATATTTACTACTTATTCTTGCTCTATTTATCCAAGTAGTAGCATGTATTAACTTCATTAATCTTAGTACGGCACGGGCAAATAAACGTGCCAAAGAAATTGGAGTAAGAAAAGCAGTAGGTGCAAATAGAGGATCCCTAATACGTCAATTTTTGGGAGAATCAATATTACTATCTCTATTTGCTTTGGTGGTAAGTATTCCTATTACAGCTTTAGTATTACCTTTTGTGAATATACTTACCAAGGGAAATATACACTATACTGCTTTATTTGATTTGAAAATTTTAATGCCTTTACTGGCATTAAGTATACTTAGCGGATTATTCGCTGGAGCATATCCAGCTTTGATCTTATCGGCTATCAAACCGGTTAAGGTACTTAAAGGCACTATTAATGTATCAAGCGGGAGTGGAAACTTCCGTAAAGCATTAGTTGTCTTTCAGTTTATTGTATCTATTGCCTTAATAGCAGCAGTAATAATAGTGAATAAGCAAGTAGAATATTCACAAACCAAAGATATGGGGTTTGATAAAGAAAACCTTATTGCAATTCGTTTAGGAACCGATGAAGCGATAGGGAAATTTGATGCATTACGATCTCAAGTATCAACAGTATCTGGAGTTACCGATGTTGCAGGTAGTAATCACTACCCATCAGAATATATAATGGGAGATTTAGGACTACATCTCCCAGGAGAAAATCCTGCAAATCAAACATTGGTTAAATATAATGGTGTTAGTGATAATTATTTTAAAACCGTAGGAACACCTCTGCTTGTTGGTCGTGATTTACGTGCTAATGATAGTACCCAGGTTATCGTTAATAAAGCTACTATTGATGCTTTTAATATTGATATAGATAATGCATTAAGTTCTAAATTGATACAGACGTATGAAGGAGAAACCTCGGTATATGAGATTGTAGGAGTTGTAGCCGATTACCATTTTGCCTCTCTAAAAGAATCAATAACTCCTATCATGCTTTTCAATGATAATGAACCAGGATGGCTTATCGTTAAAACAGAAACTACAGATTTTAAAACCTTGCTAGCTAATCTTGATCGTAGCTGGACATCAATAAACCCTAGTACACCCTTTGTATACACTTTTGTTGATAAAGAAGTCGGAAAATTATTTGTTGAAGAAAAACGGCTAAGTCAAATATCTATTGTATTTACTTGCTTGGCTATTTTGATTAGTTGTTTAGGTTTATTTGGATTGATTTCTTTTATGGCAGAGCAGAAGAAAAAAGAAATAGGAATTCGAAAAGTATTAGGCGCCAGCGTAGGAACTGTAATCAATATGCTTACCAAAGATTTTGTAAAACTGGTACTCATAGCTTTACTCATAGCTACTCCTCTAGCGTATTACTATATGGAGGACTGGTTACAGGGTTTTGCATATAGAATTTCGATTAGTTGGTGGGTTTTTGCCTTAGCGGGCGCTATTACTATGGGTATTACAATATTAACTGTATGCGTACAGGCATTTAAAGCAGCAACCGCTAACCCGGTAAAAAGTTTGCGAACAGAATAAATAATCAAAAAAACGATAGTTATGTTTAAAAACTATATCAAAATCGCTTGGCGAAACCTAAAAAGAAACAAAGGATATTCGGCCGTAAATATCGGTGGGCTTACCATAGGTTTATCGGCTGTGATTTTCATGCTTTTTTATATCAATTATGAAAATAGTTATGATGTATTTCATACTGATTATGATAGAGTTTTTAGGGTAGAAAGAACATATGTTAGTGATATCCAAAGTGATATTTGGGATGATACGCCTTACTCGTTATCAGATGAGTTGCAAAACTCTATTCCAGAAATTACTAATGCCACAAGTATAAGAACTACCGCAAATTATCTAAGTGTTAATAATGCAATGTATCATGAGAAAAATGGACTATTTGCAGATAATGAGTTTTTAGAACTTTTTAGCTTAAAGTTCGTTGAAGGTGATCGACACAGCTCTCTAGAAAACCCAATGAGTATAGTGCTTTCAGAATCATTAGCCAAAAAACTTTCTCCTGATAATAATAGTATTGGAAAAACGGTACGGATTGATAAAAAATATGATTGTGTAGTTACTGGCATATTTGCTGATTATCCTGATAATTCTCATTTAAGGGTTGATTATCTACTTTCTTTTAGCTCGTATGAGACCATTACAAAAAATAAACTCGATGCTGGGTGGGGTGTAAATAATGCATCTGTTTATGTTAAGTTAGACAATAATGCAGAAATTGACAAGGTATCAGAAAAAGTAAAAGGATTTTTAACAGATCACCTTACGTTAGAAGATGGAATTCAAGAATTACTTAGTTTAAGACCCATTGGAGATATTTATATGAAAACTTCTAAAGTAAGAGGTGGTGGGGGAAATAGAAGTGAGATCACTATACTATATCTTTTTCTTGCAGTTGTAATTTTTACCGCTTTAATCACCTTGTTAAATTATATAAATTCATCTACTGCCCAAGTTATGAAGAGAGAATTAGAAATAGGAATCAAAAAGGTTATGGGTAGTACAAAAAGTGATTTAAGATATCAGTTTATTACCGAATCATTGGTTATGGTATCTATTTCTTTTATTATTGCTTTAGGTCTGGTACTATTGTTTCTACCACTCTTTAATAAGATTGTCGGAAAGAATTTATCTATTGTTTTTAGTCAGGATTGGCCATTTTTTATATATGCTGCGCTTGGTTCACTTTTTGCAGGTATTTTGGCTGGTCTATACCCTGTTTTCTTTCTTACGTCCTTAAAAATCTCTTCTTTTCTTCAAGGTAATTCATCTATTAAACGACGTACAGGTTTAAGAAAAACTCTAGTTGTTTTTCAATTGGTTTTAGTGATACCATTGGTATTTACTTCAATACTTATTATAGAACAGTTTAAATATATAGAGCAACGAGATATTGGGTTTGTAAAAGAAGATTTATTGGTATCGCAGGTAGAAGTTACAAGCATTGAAGACAGGGAGGTAATTAAAACGATAGGAGAGCAATTACTACAAAACTCTAATATTCTTAATTATTCTATATCAGATTCAGCTCCATTTGGTGGAGGGAGTCACCAAAGTATGGATTGGGAAGGGAATACAACTAATGGTAAGGCTGTGATTAGGTCACACCGGGTAGATTATGATTTTTTGAAAACCTACCAAATGAGACTAATAGAAGGAAGAGATTTTTCTGAAGATTATGCTACAGACATCCAAAGTGCATGTATTATAAATCAAACTGCTTTAGAATTGTTCGGATGGGATAATGCCTTGGGAAAGAAAATTGATAATGGCCGTTTAAAAGTGATCGGTGTAGTAAAAGATTTTAACGACTATACCGCATTCAAGAAAATCCCGCCTATGATCCTTTTTATGGACGAAGGTTCTGGTAGTTCATATGTAACCATAAAAGTAGCGCCGGATAAAAGGGCAGAAGCTCAAGTATTGGTCAATACACTTTTTAACAATAATTTTCCAGAAAACCCTATTGAATTCAGTTTTTTGGACCATGAACTTGATAGTAGTTTTTTGAACTCACTAAAAGGTACGATCAATATTTTTATTTTTTTCTCGGTGTTGGCTATACTATTGGCAGTACTTGGGTTATATAGTTTGGTATCTTTTTCGTTAAGAACACAGCAGAAAATGATAGCAATACGAAAAGTGCTGGGGGCAAATGTGGAAAGTATTTTTCTAATACTGCTTAAAGAGTATATGATATTATTCTGCATAGCAGCAACACTAGGGCTTATTACAGTTTATTTCATTGCGAATAAAGTGATACATGTTTTTGCATATCATGAAGGCGTCAAATTCATCTATCTAATTATGGCAGGTTTACTAGCCTTATTTGTGGTACTTTTTTCGGTGAGCAGCAAAATAATTTCTGCAGTATTGCAGAATCCAATAAAAAGCTTGCGAACAGAATAAATTATCGACGCGGACTATACTTGTTTTCATCATCAAAAAATGACAATTATGTTTAAGAATCATTTAAAAATTGCCAGGAGAAGTATCTTAAAAGATAAGATGTTTACTTTCATCAAAATAGGAGGTTTTGCTGTTGGGATTATGGCGTGTGTATTAATTGCACTTTTTATCAAAGACGAATTAAACTATGACAAGCATTATGTTCATGAAAAACAAATTTATAGGGTATATACAGAAGTAATACATAAGGGCGAACTTATTAAATGGACCCATTACCCAGCACCTTTTGCCAAAGCCTTAAAAGAAGATTTTCCTGAAATACAAAAGTCAGGTAGATTTCTTACCAGTGAGCTTTTTGGTACTGGAAACAAAGAGCTTCGAATAGAAGGGGAGTCAGAAAATATTTTTGAAAATGGATTTATTTTTGCAGATCAGGAGTTATTGGAAATCTTAGAAATATCTCTTGCACAAGGAAGTACTAAAAGCGCTTTATCTCAACCAGGAACTATAGTAATCTCTCAAGCCAAAGCTGATAAATATTTCCCTAACGGAGATGCTATTGGCAAAACACTGATTTTAGATAATAATACAGAGAAACCCTATAAGATAACTGGTGTAATGAAAGATTCACCAGAAAACACACATTTTGAGTATAACTTTCTAATGACGATGATGGGCAGGGATTTTTATCCTTATGAAAAACATAACTGGGGTGCACAGAACTATCATACCTATATTTTAGTAAATGATAATACCAACATACAAGAATTAGAACAAAAAATGTTCTCCATTGTTGAAGACTATATGATCCCTACTGCTAGAGAATCTAACAGGCTTGATAAAATCGATTTTTTAAAAAGCTATAAATTCAAACTACAGCCTGTAAGTGATATTCATTTAAAATCAACAGATATTAGTGATGGATTAAAACATGGTGATATTCGTTTTGTATGGTTGTTTGGTGCCATTGCAGTATTTATTCTGCTCTTGGCATGTGTTAACTTTATCAACCTATCTACAGCCAAATCGGCGAATCGCGCTAAAGAAGTAGGGTTACGAAAAACCGTAGGAGCTTTTAGGATTAATTTAATTACTCAATTTATAACCGAGTCAGTCCTGTTTAGTATCATCTCATTTGTTTTGGGAGTGTTACTGGCATGGGTATTACTTCCATATTTTAATACAATTGCTTCAAAAGCATTGGTCGTACCATGGGGGCAATGGTGGTTTTTACCCATACTATTACTTTCGGCATTATGTATTGGGATTCTAGCCGGATTATACCCTGCCTTTTACCTCTCTGCTTTTAAACCAGCGAGCGTATTGAAAGGAAGTTTGAGTACAGGTAGCAAAAGTGGTAAACTAAGAAGTGGCCTGGTTATTTTTCAATTTACTACATCTATAATCCTTATCATCGGAACACTAATCATATACCAACAGGTGAATTATATTTTGAACAAAAAACTAGGTTATGATAAAGAACAAGTTCTGATTGTTCAAGGCACGAAAAGTTTAGGGAATAAGACACAAAACTTTAAAGATCGACTATTAAAATTATCCGAAGTAAAACAAGTTTCTGTTAGTGATTATTTACCTATCAAAGGAACCAAACGAAACGGAAATACCTTTAAAGAAAAAGGTAAAGAAAATGATGGAATAGCCGTTCCTGCACAAATTTGGGAAATAGACCATGATTACATCAACACCTTGGATATACGTATAAAAAAAGGACGAGATTTTTCTAGAGAATTAGCTTCAGATTCTACCGATGCTATAGTCATTAATGAGGTTATGGCTAGGGATTTTGGTTTTGAAACTCCTTTGGGAAAACAAATAACTAATGGAAGACAATCCTGGACTATAATTGGGGTAGTAGAAGATTTTCATTTTGAAACTTTAAAAGATGATATTCAACCTTTGGCAATGGCTATAAGTAATAGCCCAGGGATGATTTCTGTACGTTTAGGCACAGACAATATAAATCAAGTATTAAAGTCAATTTCCTCAATTTGGGATGAAAGCGTTCCTAATCAATCTTTCAGGTATAGCTTTCTAAATCAGGATTTTTCTAAAATGCACGAAGATGTACAACGTATGGGTAAAATCTTTATCAGTTTTGCGTTGTTTGCAATCCTTGTAGCATGCTTAGGTTTATTTGCTCTTTCAGCTTTTATGGTAGAACAACGTAAAAAAGAGATTAGTATCCGACTGGTTTTAGGAGCTCCTTTTAAAAGTATATATAAACTATTGACATTAGATTTTTTAAAACTAATTATAATTTCAATAGCTATTGCCATTCCTATTGGTTGGTACATGATGAGCCGATGGCTAGAGGATTTTGCATATCGTATTAACATTGGTTGGGGAATATTTTTGGTAGCAGGAACCCTAGCAATAGCAGTAGCGATTCTAACTATAAGCTATCAATCTATCGGAGCAGCATTTATTAAACCGTTAAAAAGCTTACGAGCAGAATAACCATAAAATCTTGCAGAGTTGCTAAATCAAATGTGGCACAAACCTACGAGATCTAAATAGAAATATATATCATGCACACTTTATATTTTAAAATAGCAATTAGATATCTTTTAAAGAATAAACTCTATTCCTTTATTAATATTTTGGGATTAGCCATTGGTGTTGCTTCTTTTATTTTGATCATGGTTTATGTGAATTATGAACGTAGTTATGACACTTTTGAGGGATCAGAAAATGTATACCGGGTATATATGGATGCTCTGGAAGGTGATGTTTTCGAAGCTTCAGATGCGCAAACGGCCAATCTTATCGGCCCTACCTTAAAACAAGAATTTCCTGAAGTGATAGAGCAGGTACGTCTTTATCGTTTTGATAAGGTGACTTTTAAATATGATGGAAAAATCATTGAAGAATCCAAAGGTGCCATGGCAGATGAAACCTATTTTGAAGTATTTAATTATCCCCTTTTAAAAGGAGATAAACAAAATGTACTAAAAGAACCTAATACTATTGTACTCACAGAATCTTTTGCTAAAAAGATATTTGGAGCGCAAAACCCTATAAAAAAGACATTATTAGGCTTTCATGTAGGAGAAGAAGTGCTATTAACGGTAACGGGAGTTTTAAAAGATATTCCCGAAAATACTCATATGAAAACCAATTTCCTGATTTCTTTGGATACTTATGCAACTTGGTTTGCATCAGATGCAGAAAAAAAATTAAACTGGGGACATTGTAATTTTTATACGTATCTAAAAATAGATAAAAATGCAGATAAGGCTCTTCTGAAAGATAAAGTGATTGCTAGTGACTTTGAGGACGATGAAGATGAAAGGTACAATATAGAACCTCTGGAAGATGTCCACCTGTATTCTAATAAACCTTATGAAGCCGAAACTAATGGTAGTATCAGTAGGATAAAATTTCTAACAGCCATAGCTTTTATAATACTGTTATTATCATGGCTTAATTATATCAATTTATCCACCACCAAATCCCTGGAACGTGCCAAGGAAGTTGGTGTTCGTAAAGTTGCCGGGGCACAACGGATACAACTTATTTTGCAATCGTTAACAGAATCGACTGTTTTAAACGGTATCGCAATTGCCATAGCAATTATACTTGCACTAAGTATGCTTTCAATCTATAACAATGTTACAGGTAAAGAATTGGTTATACAGAATTCTACTATTATACAGCTATTGCCTATTATTAGTTTTATTGTAATTGGTATGATCTTGACAGGACTATATCCTGCTATTTTACTAAGTGCATATTCACCATCAAAAGCATTAAAAGGAAAGATACGTGCTTCTGCCAGTGGATTGAATATTAGAAAAGGATTGATTGTTATGCAATTTCTAGCCACTATTGTTTTGCTTATTGGTACGATAGTCATTACCAAACAAATAGATTTTATGCAAAAACAACCGATCGGTGCAGAATTGAATCAAACTATTTCTTTTCATGGTGAATTTTTAAGCAATATATCAGATTCCCTGGCTAGAAATAAATGTAAAATCCTTGAAACAGAGCTGCAAAAATTCCCTTTTGTAGAGAGTACAGCAAGAACTCAGACATATCCTGGCGACGGTTATCATAATTTATCAGGATTCATAGGGCTGAAATACCCCAACGGAACAGAGGATAGCAAAAAAGTATTTTACAAATATGCAGCAGACAGTAATTATCTTGATGTATTAGACATTCAATTTCTTGCCGGAAACAATTTTATAAACAATCCCAAAGGAAGTAGCAATACTGTTATAATTAATGAAGCTTGTATGCGAGAAATAGAAGTTTTTAACCCAAATGAAGCTATCAATAAAACCATTAACTTTTTTGGAAGGGATTGGGTGATTTCTGGGATTATTGAAGATTATCATCATTTCGGATTAAAAAAAGAGATACATCCTATGATTATTCTACATGGCAATAGCAGTGATAATTTATTAGTAAAATTTGATGAGACTGTTGCTTCTGTTTCAGGATACAACAAAGCGATTACCCAGATAGAAGAAAAATGGAAGCAAATACTGCCACAACGAACTTTTGGTTATACATTTTTGGATAAAAAGTTTGAAGCCCAATATAATGATGATAAAGAATTTAGTGCTGCCTTCAGGATATTTACTCTTCTGGCAATATGTATTGCCGCGTTAGGCTTATTTGGGTTAACATCTTATACCTGTGTACAGCGTAAAAAAGAAATAGGAATTAGAAAAGTAAACGGAGCAAGTATTTTCAAGATTCTGAAACTACTAAACATTGATTTTATAAAATGGGTGGGGATTGCGTTTATAATTGCTATTCCTATAGCTTGGTATACGATGAATTCCTGGTTAGAAAACTTTGCGATAAAGACAAGTCTTAGCTGGTGGATATTTGTACTTGCAGGAATAATGGCACTTGGTATTACATTACTTACAGTAAGTTGGCAAAGTTTTATGGCGGCCAATGGAAATCCTGTTGATGTACTAAGAGACGAATAGTAAATGATTCTGAATCAATCAAGAAATAAATCAATATGTTAAAAAACCATATAAAAGTAGCGTGGAGAACACTTTTGAAACACAAAAGCTTGTTTACAATTAATATTTTGGGTCTAGCTATAGGAATTGCTACCGCCCTTATTATATTCCTTTTTGTAGTAGACGAATTAAGTTATGATCGCTACCATAAAAAAGCAGATCAGATTGTTAGAGTTGTGCTAAAAGGCAAGATGAATGGTGAATTAATAAAAGAAGCCGTTACACCCGGTCCTGTTGCATATACATTACAAGAGGAATTTCCAGAAGTTTTACAGGCAACTCGTATTAAATCAAACGGAACCCCACAGATTACTCATAAAAACAACACATTTAGAGATCAAAAGTTTGCGTATGTAGATCCTAATTTTTTTCAGGTATTTACATTACCACTCATTAAAGGTGATCCTGCCACAGCACTACTAGAACCTAATACTATTGTTATTACTCAAAAATTAGCATCAAAGTATTTTGGAAATGAAAACCCTCTGGGAAAAACATTAGAGTTTAAAGAATGGGATCAACACTATAAGGTCACAGGAGTAATTAACGAGATCCCTGCAAATTCTCACTTTCATTTTGATGCTTTTGGATCTATGAAGGGATTTGCAGATGCAAAAGAACTTAAATGGATAGAATCTGGTTACCACAGTTATCTTCTTCTTGATAAACGTGTGGATTATAGAAATGTAGAAGAGAAATTACCAAAAATTGTTCATAAATACATGGGTCCGCAGATAAAAAAATCTATGGGGATGACTTTCGAAGAGTTTAATGGAAAAGGTAATGATATTGGACTATTTCTACAACCTTTGACCGATATTCATCTTCATTCTGATTTTGCAGATGCTACCAATCTCAAACCTGGAGGTGACATCAAAACAGTATATATTTTTGGTGCAATAGCGATATTTATATTAATAATAGCTTGTATAAACTTTATGAACCTTTCTACTGCTGCAGCATCAAAAAGAGCTAAAGAAGTAGGAGTAAAAAAAGTACTTGGATCACCAAAAAGTCAATTAATTAAACAGTTTTTGGTAGAATCTTTTATCGCAACGATGATTGCTATGGTATTGGCATTAATTCTGGTTATGATTTCATTACCATTATTTAATGATCTATCCGGAAAAACATTAGAAGTGACTTATATTCTTCACCCTAAGGTTTTGATGTACTTGTTGCTATTAGGAATAGGGATTAGTTTTCTGGCGGGAAGCTATCCCGCTTTTTTCCTCTCTTCATTTACCCCAATAACTGCTCTAAAAAACAAACTTACCAATACAGGTAATAGTAAAGGATTAAGAAGCGGGTTAGTCATTTTTCAGTTTACAATATCGGTAGGTCTTATCTTGGCTACCATAGTGGTAGATCAACAGATGTCTTTCATTCAAAATAAAGATATAGGCTATGAAAAAGACCAAATATTAGTATTAAGAGATTCCTGGATGTTAGGCGATAACGAAAAAGTTTTTAAAGAACAGTTATTTAAAGACCCCAGAGTATCCAATATTACAATGTCTGGTCATATCCCTGCAGGGCCTTCTTATAATTATATGTCAAGCATTTATCCAGGTCAGGATTCTGACGCGATTAGAAGAACTGTTGTGTACAATATTGATGAACACTATATCCCAACTATGGGAATGCAGTTAATTGCAGGAAGAAATTTTGATAAAGAAGAAGGGTCCGAAACTACCAATTTGATTATTAACGAAACTTCTGCCAGGATTTTGGGCTTTACAGGCAATGCGATTGGTGAGGCGGTAACAATGTCTATAGATAATGAAGGAGGCACAAGACAGTATTCGGTAATTGGGGTAGTAAAAGATTTTCATTTTAAATCATTACATCAAACTATAGATCCTCTTATCATGATTAATGAACCGAGTTCGGGGCTAATTGTCAGAGCAAAAACATCAGATATCGAAGGATTAATTACTGTCGCAGAAGATATGTGGAATGATTTTAAAGTAAATGAACCTTTTAATTACGGTTTACTCGATGAATTATACAATCAAACCTATCTAAAAGAACAAAAAATGGGAACCATTCTTAGAGTATTTGCTTTGCTCACCATTTTTGTGGCATGTCTGGGATTATTTGGCCTGGTAACCTTTACAGCAGAACAACGATTTAAAGAAATAGGAATTCGTAAAGTATTAGGATCTACCATACCTCAAATTATTACAATGCTCTCAGTTGATTTTATGAAACTGGTATGTATTTCTTTTTTAGTAGCATTTCCTCTTGGGTTTTATGTCATGAATACATGGCTTCAGGATTTTGCTTACCGTATACAAATACAGTGGTGGATATTTGTTCTGGCAGGTTGTATAACACTATTAATTGCATTTATGACTATAGGTTGGAAAAGTTTCAGAGCAGCATCAATGAACCCTATAAAAAGTTTAAGAACAGAATAAATAAAAAGCTATTATGTTAAGACATAACCTTATACTCTTTCTTAGAAATATCAAAAAATACAAAAGTACTTTTTTGATTAATACCATAGGACTATCTAGCGGATTGGCATGCGTATTATTGATCTATCTATGGGTAAATGATGAGCTTAAAGTTGATAAGTTTCATGATAAGGATAGCAGACTTTATCAGGTAATGGTAAACAATGAACAATTAAATGAGATCAATACCTGGAATGGAACTCCTGCCAATCTTCCAAAAGCGCTTAATGAAGAGGTCCCAGAAATTGAAATAGCAGTGGGAGGAACAGATCCTGATTGGTCAATGGGTTTTGATCTTTCTGTTGAAGATAAAAAACTAAAGGCTATAGGGAAATTCGCAGGAAATGAATACTTCAAACTATTTTCATATGATCTTATAGATGGGCAGATTGATAATGCACTCTCTGAGAACAATTCGATTGTAATTTCTGAAAGTTTAGCGCAAAAACTATTCAATACCACAGAGGATGTTATAGGAAAAACAATAGACTGGAAATCCTTAAATATAGAAAGCCCGGCAACTATTACTGCAATTTTTAGTGACCCTCCTACAAATTCAACAGACCAGTTTGATTTTATATTGCCATTTGGATTATACAAATATGTATATGGAGAAGGTTGGGAAAATCCTAATTCAGTAACCTATGTGTTATTAAAAGAAGGGACTGATTTAGAATCGGTAAATGCTAAACTGGCAGGGTTTATGAAAACCAAGGTCACAGACACCAAAACGAGTTTGTTTTTAGCAAAATACTCTGATAACTACTTATTCGGAAGGTATGAAAATGGTCGTCAATCAGGAGGTAGAATTGATTATGTGCGTCTGTTTTCAATAATTGCCCTTTTTATTTTGGCAATTGCATGTATTAATTTTATGAACCTTTCTACGGCAAAAGCATCAAGAAGAATTAAGGAAATTGGAATTAAAAAAGCTATAGGTGCAGCAAAAAACACACTCATAGTTCAATATTTGGGAGAATCTGTTTTGTTATCTTTTTTATCATTATTTGTAGCAATCTTAATTGTTATATTGTTTCTTCCTCAATTCAATCAACTTACCGGAAAACAAATACTACTTCGATATGATACTTCTCATGTCATGATCGCTCTGGGGATAGCATTTTTTACAGGAATTGTTTCAGGAAGTTACCCTTCTCTTTACCTTTCTAAGTTTAAACCAGCTACAATTTTGAAAGGTAAACTCAACCGATCGATAAGCGAATTTTGGATTAGAAAAGGACTAGTTGTTTTTCAATTTACGCTATCAGTTATTTTAATAGCTTCAGTTCTGGTTGTATATAAACAAATGCAGTTTGTTCACAACAAAAACTTAGGGTACGAAAAAGATAATATACTATTATTTGATAGAGAAGGTAAAACTGTAGAAGGGTTAGATACTTTTTTACTAGAAGTAAAGAACATACCAGGAATTATCAATGCATCTGCCATAACCAATGATATTTTAAATGCTCCCGGAGTAGATTTCAAATGGGCGGGGCAGACTTCAGAAAATAATTTTAGTCGATTTATTGTGCATTATGATTTTATTGAAACTCTGGGAGTCGAACTCAAAGAAGGAAGAAGTTTTTCTAGAGATTTTAGTGATAAAGAATCACAAATTGTACTAAATGAAACCGCTGTTGATATCATGGGGTTTAAAGAACCGATTGGTAAAAAAGCCAAAGTATGGGGTAAAGATGTGCAGATTGTAGGAGTAGTAAATGATTTTCATTATAAATCTCTATATGAAAAAGTAGGTCCGATGTTTTTTCACTTGGATTCTAGTTATCTCACCAATATTGTAGTGAAGATAAAAGCTGGAAAAGAGAAAGAAACTATAGCCAAGTTAGAACATTTTTATAGTCAGTTTAATCCTGGATATGTATTAGAATATAAATTTTTAGATCAAAGCTATCAGAAGTTATATGAATCTGAAAATAAAGTAGCAGTATTGTCAAGATATTTTGCAGGAATCGCCATTTTGATTTCATGCTTAGGGCTATTGGGATTAGCAGCATTTACTGCAGAAAAGAAACGAAAAGAGATCAGTGTTCGAAAAGTTTTAGGTCAAAGTAGTACACAAGTGATGTTACTCTTGTCTAAAGAATTTGCTAAACTCGTTTTGGTAGCTATCCTAATTGCATTACCTGTGGCGTATGTATTAACCAGTAATTGGCTGAGTAGTTTTGCATATAAGATTCCTTTACATTTTTGGTATTTCGCTAGTGCTGGTTTGATAGTCATGCTCATTGCAATGCTAACCGTTGGTATCCAAGCCATACAAGCGGCAAATAAAAACCCAATACATGCTTTAAGAGAAGAATAAGAAACATCAACTATTCAATCAAAGACAAACAATTATGTTTAAACACAATATAAAACTATTTCTCAGGACTATAAAGCGGTACAAGACCACTTTTATGATTAATGTTATAGGGTTATCTTCGGGGTTGGCTTGTGTATTTTTAATCACTCTTTGGGTATTAGATGAGGTTCAGGTAGATAAATTTCATGAAAATGATGAATACCTGTATCAGGTTTGGAATAAGTTTGAAAGTCGAGAAGGTCCTAGAGTCCTTAATTGGACTCCAAATATTTTGGCAGAAACAATGGCTGATAAGTTACCCGAAGTAAAATATGCAGCATCTCAAACAGTACCGGCACAATTTGCTAAAATACCACTTCGTGTAAATAACAAAATTATAAAGACTGGCGGTGTATTTGCAGGCAAAGACTATTTTAATGTGTTTTCTTACTCTTTGATAGAAGGAGATAAAGATCAGGTACTTGAGGGGACTAATTCGATAGTGATTTCGGAGTCTCTGGCAAATCGACTTTTTGGATCTTTAGAGGGCGTCGTAGGAAAAGTAATCGAATGGGATGCAATGGGCATGTTAGAAAAACATCAAGTAAGTGGTGTTTTTAAAGATATTCCTTCTAATTCAACAACTCAATTCGATTTTATATTACCCTTAGCTACATATAAAAAAGGAATTATACATAATGGCGGAAAAAATGATTGGGTCAATAATAACCCGATAACCTATATTTTGCTAAATGAAGGAACAAATGTAGAAGAATTTGCAGCTAAAATAGAAAACTTTTCTAAGCTACAGGACAAAGATGTTACGGCAGATCTTGTAATGACCAAATATTCATCTAATTATCTGTATGGTAATTTTGAAAATGGAAAACAAGTTTCTGGACGCATGAATTATGTATACCTATTTTCTTGTATTGCACTATTTATATTGATCATAGCATGCATCAATTTTATGAATCTTTCTACGGCGAATGCATCAAGGCGTTTAAAAGAAATAGGAGTTAAGAAAGCATTAGGATCCAAAAGAACTACACTTATCACACAGTATTTTGGAGAATCAGTGATGACGGCGCTTATTTCTTTATTGTTGGCACTTTTGGTAGTATTTCTTTTTATACCACAGTTTAATATAATTACAGGCAAAGCACTATCCTTAAGTTTTGACCCTTTGATTTTTGGTCTACTCTTATTGATTGCTTTTTTTACCGGGATATTAGCAGGAAGTTATCCTGCATTACACCTTTCACGCTTTAAACCAGTAACCATTTTAAGAGGTCAATTAAAAAATTCATGGGGAGAAGTATGGGTTAGAAAAGGGTTAGTGATATTTCAATTTTCATTATCAATTATTTTGATTATAGCGGTCTTATTAGTTTCTCAACAAGTGGCTTATGTACAATCCAAAAACTTGGGAATGGATAAAGACAATGTTGTTTATTTTAGGCAAGAGGGCCACCTAAGACAAAATGCAGAGGCTTTTTTAGAAGAATTAAAAGGAGTCCCAAACGTAGTCAATGCTGCCATGACTAGTCAAAATATCATAGGAACAAACATTAATACCACTGGAGGATTGGTTTGGACAGGTAATGAAGAAGAACGTCAATCTCGTTTTAAAGAACTTCGTATCGGTCATGATTTTATAGAGACGATGGATATGAAACTTAAAGAGGGAAGATCATTTTCTAGACAGTTTCCCGTAGATAGTGCTGCAATAATATTTAATGAAACTGCGATAGAGATGATGGATATCAAGGATCCAATTGGAAAAACGATACGCTACGGATCTACACAATATACGATTATAGGAATCTTAAAAGATTTTCATTTTCAATCTTTTCGAGAAGTTGTACGCCCTATGTTTTTTAGATTAAATAATAATAGATCCAATTTAGAATTTGTAGTTCGAATAGCCAGTGGGACAGAAAAAGAAACATTAACTAAACTTGTGAATATCTATGATAAGTTTAATCCTGGATATGTATTTGAATATAATTTTTTGGATGCAGATTTTCAGGCACAATATGCATCAGAACAACGGGTGGTTTCACTATCAAAATATTTTGCTGGTTTAGCCATTTTAATCTCCTGTTTAGGTTTGTTTGGTTTAGCGATGTATACGGCAGAGCGAAGACGAAAAGAGATTAGTATTAGAAAAGTATTAGGACAAAGCGTTTCTCAAGTGGCGATGATGCTATCTGGAGAATTTACAAAATTAGTTTTGATAGCAATAGGTATTGCAGTCCCTATAGCATATCTACTGGCTAGTAATTGGCTTTCAGGCTTTGCATATAGAATTCCTTTAAAAGTATGGTACTTTATAGGTGCAGGTTGTATAGCCTTATTTGTTGCCTTGCTTACAGTTGGATCACAAGCAATAGGTGCGGCAAACAAAAACCCTGTAGATGGGTTAAAAGAAGAATAAGGAGAATCACAATATTAAAAAGCAAAGGTTATGTTTCAAAATTATATCAAAATTGCGTGGAGAAATCTAAAAAGAAATAGATGGTTTTCTTTCATAAATATTGGTGGACTAGCTTTGGGAATGACAGTCGTTATTATAATTGGTTTATGGGTACTAGATGATTTTACTTTTAATCAGTATCATAAAAATTATGATCGGATAGGACAGATTTACCATAACACAACGAATTTTGAAACCAATGAAGTAAATACTGATCCTTCTGTACTATATACCTTTGGGAGTGTCTTAAAAGAAAAATACCCAGAATATTTTAAATATGTTTTAAGATCAGATTGGGTCAAAGATCATACCCTTTCTATTGATGGAAAAATTTCTACAAAAACAGGAACATTTATTGAAAATGGCGCAATAGAAATGTTTTCATTACAAATGATAAAGGGAACGAATGCTAGCTTGGATGAATTGAATGCCATTGTTTTATCAGAATCTGCTGCATTAGCCATTTTTGGTCAAGAAAACCCTATAGGAAAAAGTATAAAGATTAATAATGAGATGGATGCCGTTGTTAAAGGTGTCTTTGAAGATTTCCCAAAAAACACAAGATTTCGCCATGTACAATTTTTTGCAAATTGGAATTTGTTTGAAGCAAATGATAAATTATTTGAATGGGTAAAAGATGTATGGGATGGTTGGTATTTTAATATGTATGTAGAATTGAAGCCAGATGTTGATATTGAGGAAGTAAATAAAAGCTTACAGAATTTTTATATCCAATATGGACCAAATGATCTAGTAGATAATTATAAAGAATCTAACCTTTATCCATTTGTATACCCTATGAACAAATGGCATTTGTACTCAGAGTTTGAGCAAGGCATACCCGCAAAAGGGCGTATTACTTTTGTCTGGCTTTTTATTTATATCGCAATATTTGTCTTATTACTTGCCTGTATTAACTTTATAAGTCTTAGTACAGCTCGTTCAGATAAGAGAGCTAAAGAAGTAGGCGTACGAAAAACAATGGGATCCAAGAAAAATCAGCTTGTCTATCAATTTTTGATTGAGTCCCTTATAGTATCTTTTATTGCACTATTATTTGCATTAATATTGATATCGGTTTCGTTACCATGGTTCAATGAGCTTTCTCAAAAAGACATGAGTATACCTTGGGGTAATGTGCTGTTTTGGAGTATAGTATTGTTTTTTACAGTGCTTACAGGTCTTTTTTCTGGAATTTACCCAGCTTTTATTCTTTCTTCTTTTAACCCCATAAAAGTAATGAAGGGAACTTTTAGAATGGGTAAGTATGCAGAAACTCCAAGAAAAATCTTAGTAATATTCCAGTTCAGTATATCGATTATGCTTGCTGTAGGTACTTTTATTGTATTTGAACAGATTCAGTATACCAAAGACAGGCCTATTGGGTATGATGGCAATGATCTTATATACTTAAATATGAACAATCCTGATTATTTCGGAAAATATAATATACTTCGTGATGAGTTAAAAAATGCTGGAGTGGTTGAGGAAATCGCTCAATCTTTTTCTCCTCAGGTTGCTATATATAATAGAGGTGGAGGATTTAATTGGCCGGGTAAAGATCCAGAAATGGAAGACGAGTTTGGTCTTATGGCTATAACCCATGATTATGGAAAAACTGTAGGATGGGAGTTAATAGAAGGAAGAGATTTTTCTAGAGAAATGCCTACAGATTCGTCAGCCCTTATTGTTAATGAAGCAGCCGTAAAATACATGAAATTGAAGAAACCTGTAGGAACCTATATTACCTATGGGAAAAGTGAACCTCTAAAAATCATAGCGGTTGCCGAAAATATGGTTATGGAGTCACCTTATAAACCCATTAGTCCTGCTATTTATTACATTAGTTATAGCAATGTCAATTTTATGCATATAAAATTAAAATCTGATATTGATATAAATACTGCTATTACTGAGATTAAAAGAGTGTTTACAAAAATAGTCCCTTCTGCAAATTTTGATTACCGTTTTGTGGATCAAGATTATAAACTCAAATTTAAATCTGAACAACGCTTAGGAAACCTGGCGAGTGTTTTTACACTATTGGCTATTTTAATAAGTTGTCTTGGTTTATTTGGTTTAACTTCTTTTGCTGTAGAAAGACGTACTAAGCAAATAGGTATTCGCAGAGTATTAGGTGCTTCTAAATTTAATCTTTGGAAAACCTTATCTAGCGGATCTATAGTACTTGTTTTACTTTCTTGTTTGATAGGAATCCCTATTATCCATCATTTCATGGAACAATGGTTGCAAAATTATAACTATCGAATGGAAATTTCATGGTGGATTTATGGTGTTGCTATTATTGGAGCACTATTATTAACCTTATTAACAGTAAGTTTTCAAATTATTAAAGCAGCATCAATGAACCCTATAAAAAGTTTAAGAACTGAATAAATAAAAAGTAATGATCAAAAACTATATCAAAATAGCCTGGAGAAATGCTATTCGACAAAAACAATTTACTATTCTTAATATATTAGGATTAAGTATAGGAATAGGTACATGTTTTATCATTGGATTATATATTCATAGTGAAATGACCTATGATACTTTTCATGACAAAGCAGATCGTATTTATAGAGTTAACCAGCCAAATATTTGGGATGATTGGAATGAGATATCTTCGGCTACAGGCCCCAATGTGGCTATCGCATTAAGAGAAGATGCTCCAGAGTTTGAAGAAGTAACCAGACTTTTAAGGACGGGTACACAGATCGTACGATCCAAACATAATGAAGAAGCAAGTTTATATAGCGAAGAACAATACTTTGCTGCCGAAGAAAACTTTTTTAACGTATTTTCTTTTAAATTTTTACAAGGTGATTCTAATACAGCTCTTAGTGAACCTATGAGTATGGTAATGACAAAAAAAACAGCAGAACGTTATTTTGGTACAGAAAACCCAATAGGAAAAACAGTAGAAGTAAAAGATTATGATAACTCCTGGAAAACCTATACCGTAAAAGGAGTACTTGATGATGTTCCTTATAAATCACATATTCAATTTGATATGTTGGTTTCTTTAAAAAGCCATTCCGAAATGATGCAAAGGAATGGTTGGAAATGGATTTGGACAGCATTTTCGACTTATGGATTGGTGAAAGAAGGAACAGATATAGCAGCGTTTTCCGAAAAAATTCAGGCTATCCCACCAAAATGGGCGCCGCCTACAACAGAACGTATTTTTAATCAAACGTTTAAAGAATTTACTGCGGGACATGACTGGACATTATACCTGCAACCTCTTAGAGAAATATACCTGTCTGAAGCACCTTCTGTTCATTCCTTTGGACCAACCGGAAACCCAATGTTTGTTAGAATATTCGGAGCCATAGGTGTCCTGGTACTTATCTTATCCAGCATCAATTTCATGAATCTCTCCACAGCAAGATCATCAAAGAGAGCAAAAGAAATAGGCGTGAGAAAAGTTTTAGGATCTAAACGAAAAGCACTAATCAAACAATTTGTTTTAGAATCTACACTCTTCGTTTTGATAGGTACTGTTTTTGCCTTGATATTTGTACAACTTTCTTTGGGGGTATTTAGCACTATAGCAGATGTACAGCTCGAACTGATCCCGTATTTAGGGAACCCAATATTTCTGGCAATTGTATTATTATTTATATTAGGATTGGGCTTAATCTCAGGAAGCTATCCTGCGTTTTACCTTTCGATGTTTCAACCTATAGAAACCCTTAAAGGAAAAGTAAGCACAAAATTTAAAGGAAAAGGAATTAGAAATGGATTAGTTGTCTTTCAGTTTACTATTTCTATTGCTCTGGTGATTTGTACTTTATTCGTACAAAAGCAATTGGCATATACTTCCTCTTTGGATTTAGGATTCGAGAAAGATAATATTCTACAAATTCATAATATCGAGCAGATCGGTTTTGATACCGAAGCACTTAAAACAAGACTGATATCAAATCCAGCCTTCTCAAAAGTTGGGAAATCATTTGGACTTCCGCCAAATATATGGTCTGGAGACCGATACAAAACGTTGGGAGCGAATGACCAGGTAGCTCAACTTAGAAATGTAAGAACAGAAGAAGATTATCTCGATGTATTGGGAGTAGAATTTGTTGCCGGGAGAAATTTTGATTCGTCCCGACCTACTGATAAATACAAAGTAATATTAAATGAAAAAGCGGTTAAAACCTTGGGGTGGGGTAATCAAGAATCTTATAATGCAGATTCCCCTATTGGAAAAATACTGGCTTTAGCCTCTGGAAGCGAAGACCAATTTGAAGTCATGGGCGTAGTTAAAGATTTTAATATTAATAGTGTACAACAAGAAATAGCACCATTGGTCATTATCCATCATCAAAACGATAAGGTTTGGGATTATGGGGCTGGATTATCCTATTATTCGATGAGGCTTAACCCTGTAGTGGTTAAAAATCCTGATGATCTTCAAAAGTTGATCGAGAGTATTAAAGAAGATATAGCACAGATAGATCCTTCGGTGCCATTTGAATATAGTTTTATGGATCAGGATTTTGAAAACACTTTTGTATCAGAACAAAGAATGGGTATCATACTTAGTGTATTTACCATTATGGCATTACTTATAGCTTGTCTTGGGTTATTTGGCCTGGCCGCTTTTACTGCAGAGCAACGTATCAAAGAATTAAGTATTAGAAAGGTATTAGGTGCCAAGGTATCAGAGTTAGCTTTTTTATTCTCTTCAGAATTTACAAAACTGGTTCTTATTTCTATTATCCTTGCTTCGCCCATAGCTTATTTTTTGGTAAATGAGTGGCTCAAAGATTTTGCATATAGAACTCCAATAGATAGTTGGGTATTTATAGTGGCAGCGATAAGCGCATTTGTAATTACGTTGGCAACAGTAAGTTTTCAAACTATTAAGGCAGCATCATCTAATCCAGTTAAAAACTTAAGAGCAGAATAAAATTATTTCGGATCGCATAGGTTTTCAAAACCGGTGAAATCTATTTTAAAAATTGATATAGAAAATAAATCTGATTAAAATTGGGTATCTAAAAAGAGTAATTAAAACGTCATTACAGACAAAACAAAGTATTCTATCGTCTGATTCTTAAAAATATATAGATTACTTTGTATTTTGTGAAAACGAAAAACAAGATTTTTTGGATACCCTTTTTAAACCCAGATTAACATATAATAAAAACTGAAAAAATAAAATATGCTATTACAACTAAAAAATGTATCAAAATGGGTACACTCAGGAGGACAGAAAGTCTTTTTGTTAAAAGACATTAATTTTTGGGTAAATGAAGGTGATTTTATCTCTATCATGGGACCTTCTGGGTCAGGGAAATCTACTTTACTCAATATCATCGGAATGCTGGATGATTTTAATGAAGGAGAATATACGTTTCTGGAAGAAAAGGTACATTCATTAAAAGAAAAACATCGTGCTAATCTGTATAAAGAATATATAGGATTTGTGTTTCAGGCGTATCATTTGATCGATGAATTAACGGTAAAAGAAAATCTGGAGATGCCATTATTGTATAAAAAACATAGTTCATCAGAGCGTAAATCTTTGGTGGCCGATATGTTAGATCGTTTTAATATTGTGGGTAAAAAAGATCTTTTTCCTTCTCAGTTAAGTGGAGGACAGCAACAACTGGTTGGTGTTGCCAGAGCACTTATTGCTAGTCCAAAATTAATTCTGGCAGATGAACCTACTGGGAATCTTAATTCTAAACAGGGAGAGGAAATCATGGAAATTTTCACACAATTAAATAAAGAAGGAGTGACCATTATACAAGTAACGCATTCTGAAAAAAATATGGCATATGGCTCTCGGGTTATCAACTTATTGGATGGTAAAATGGAGTAAAAAACTTATTAAAAGCGTCAAATTGAGTGGTTTTTTATAGTAAAACGAAGAAAAGTTGTATCGGTCCTTCGACGAAGCTCAGGATGACAAGGCTTTTGATTAAAAATTCACTTGTCTTCGATAGCTCTGCTAAGCTTGGTCGAAGTACATTTTTCTACCGAAAATCACTCTGACTGACGTAAATTTTCTTACATGGAACTCACGTCAAATTATAGTAGAGTATCGAGTCGTCTATGGATTGCAGCGTAGGCTGAATTTAAATTTGTACTTGAGCCCTTCGAGAGGTTTAGAACAGGATTTGTTGAAGTGCTGGAATGACACATAGTATTATATGATTTATCATTCTGAACTTGATCCAGAATCTACTTCGGGAGTTACTGTAAATTGTCGTATTGCAGAATTTGGTTCTATGATATTGTATCCTTTCCAGAATTCTGGATTGTATTTAGATAAATATTGAGGTTTAATACTTTTGTTTTCGGTACTGGACTTATAATCAGCTTCAGATAGTTGTTTTGAGTCAAAAACGACGATTTCAAACTTACTTATGTTAGTCATAATAACATCCAGAGCTAACGATAACTCGTTTTGTTTACGTCGTCCTTTAACAAATTTATTTTTCTCAATTACTTTTAGAGGGCGATCAAAACCAAATAGATTGCCTCTACGCATTTCGAGGTATTTAAGATCATATTTATTGTTTTGTCCTTTAGAAAAAATCACTTTGTTGCGATACAGATTATCTCGAAACATAATCCCTAGAAGTTTAAAGCTTCTAAGGTTTTTTACGTTCTCATAATCTGCTCTAACAATAGCAAAATCTTCGGTATTAACATATAATGTACCTTTAAAATCTGCTCTCCATTTTGGAGAAAAATTAATAATATATACACTATTATCATCCATATAGGTATAATCGATAAGTTCGAAATTATACCTGCCTGATTTGTTCAAAAAATTAGACATCGCATCTTCGTTAAAGAAAAGACTCGACATCAAACTTTCCAATCCCGATTTTCGATGTTTTAAAAATTCACTCTTGTCGTCTTTTTTCTTTTGATTATCAATTTCATCCTTAACAATTGATGCTTCTTCTGTATTTTCCAGCAGAGAATCTACCTGTACCTTGGTGCCGAATAGACCGGATTTTATTTTCAGATAGGAATTGGGTTTAACATTTTTCTTAAATATAGTCTCCATGCGTTCGGCTACAGCCTCCATAGACACTTTATTATTTTTGTCATAGAGTTCTGCGGCTTTGATGATATGAAGTTTCTGCTTATCAAAATTACCATATAGATCACATAAAACTTCTGTATAAAACTCAGCTTTTCTGGGTAAAATAGAAATAACGCTATCGATCAATTTCTTGTTAAGCTCTTTGATCGTCGATTTTTTAAATTTGACATCGAATTTTTTTACAGCATTAAACTCAGATTCTCTAAAAAATAATCGTCTTTTTGATAGATCAAAATTATAATTTTGATCTACTCGTTCTTTAACGTTATCAATAATCTCATCTACGGTTAGGTTTTTATTTGAAATAAAAACACCTTTTAGCTCTATAGCTTTGGGTTGAATATAAATAATACTATCGGTTGCATTCTTTACCGATACACCTACTTTTTCATACCCCATAGAGGAAATATAGATAGAGTCAATTTTAGCAAAATCACCATTTAGATTTAGGCTAAATCTCCCTTCTTCATTAGTGATAACCCCATGGTTTTCAGATAATTGTATAGTTGCGTATGGAATAGGTTCATTAGTTTTTTTATCTACAACTTTTGAAGTAATGGTTTGAGCAGTTACCATAGTACCTATGGATAAGAATAAAAGTAAAGCTAATACTACCTGATTATGGTTCATAATTTGATATTTAGATCAGTAAAGTTCCTGTATGTATAAGACGCAATATAAATGTATAAAGTTGCCTGATACAATCATAAAAGGAAGACTGAAACAAGAACTAATTGTTACAAAGGAATTTACAAATTAAAAAAATCACAATCAAGATATTATTATCTTGATTGTGATTTTTTAAGTATTGAAATATATTCCTAGTGAGAGCATTAGTTGTATGACCCTAAAAGCTTGTATAGTAAGGATTAGGTTATTCAACCTATGATTTTGAATATGATATCTCTTAAAAAAATGTTAAGTGTAATTTGGATATATTACGGTAAAACCGTAGATTTATGATGTCAAAATTGCAAAGTCAACGAAGGACTTAGAGTAAACACAAAAATGATGCAGTATATACTGCATCATTTTTTTGATGTAGAAAATAAAAAAATCACGATAAAGACAGCGCTTCTCGATCGTGATTTTAAATGAGCAGATATACCAAAGATTACTCTTCTTCTATCGGCCTTAAGTTATCTCCAGAATTTCTGTCGATTAATTTGTTATAGGGATCAATACCTGCTTTTAACGGCTTTTTATCGGTAACAATA
The DNA here is from genome assembly GCF_900299525.1 of Aquimarina sp. Aq78. GTDB lineage: Bacteria > Bacteroidota > Bacteroidia > Flavobacteriales > Flavobacteriaceae > Aquimarina. The sequence continues at coordinate 152,437 of NZ_OMKA01000023.1, forward strand.
GTAAACGTATTTTCTCCGGGTTTCAACCATTTTCGTTCTAAATAATATGGAGTTTTAAGAGGAACTTCCTTTTTGTCAACACTATCTTCTCCAAATAATCCAATCTCAATATAATTAGTAGTGTCATCGGTACGTTCTTCTTTGCCAGTATCATCATAGTAGATTTTTTTTGAATCTACTGTAAAGGTAGTTTCATATCTACCGTTATCTAAAGCTTTGGTCTTAGCATTAGTAACACGATTTTCATAGAGTACAATTTTTGTAAATCCATCTTCTACAGCATATTTTAAGGAATCCGGAGCTATTTTATAAATGGCATCATATAGATTTTCTGAAGTAGGATAAACTCCTTTTTCATACTCTCTATACTCATTAAGAAAACCTTTAAGAGCTTCATTTACGTTGTCTTCACCAAGAAGATCCTGAAGCTCATACATCACCATAGATCCTTTTTCATACCAGATATGTGATCCTGTTTCTACATTTATTAGAGATCGTTCTGGCTTAAAACTAAAAGCTCTACTTTGTAAATATCGATCTAAGGAATATTTAAGGAAATTTTTAATTCCGTTTTCGCCATATTCATGCTTCATGGTCATAAGCGATGAATATTCTGCCAAGGTTTCAGAAATAATATTAGCACCAGATGTTTTACTAGGAGTAACAATGTGACCCCACCACTGGTGTGCTACCTCGTGAGTGGTAACTCTAAATGCGTAGTTAAAATCTTCTGCCTTATCAAAATTAGCGGCAAACCCAAAATCTTCAGAATAGGGGATGGTAGTTACAAAAGATTGTGCAAAATTCGAATGTGCAGGAAATTCTACAATCCTGATCACCGAATTGGGATACTCATAAAAATTAGTTGAGCAGTAGTCTAGAGCTACTTTAACACCTTTGATAAAATACTCTAGATTACGTTTGTGTTTTGGAGAGTGATAAATCTCAATATCCACTTTTTTTCCGCTTGGTGCAGTCCAACTGGATTTTTCTACATCATATCGTGCAGATACGACATTAAAAAACAGATCGGTCTTTGATTCTAAGGCATAATGATAATAGGCTCTGTTATTTTCTTCCCATTGTTTTACCAATTTACCTGGAGCCAAAGCAGTTTGATCTGCAGACGTACTTAGTATAGCTTCAAAGTTAATATAATTAGCATCTTCATTAAACAGATTTTTCTTTAGTGCCAGGCTGTCCGTTCGAGGAGGATATAAATAGTCTAGCTTTTTCAGGCCATGTTTTACACGTACTCCATTTTCGATTAAGCTTCGTTCGTAATGAAACCTTGGAAATATAGAATTATTAAGAAAGGATCCATTATATAATATTTCAGTCTCCATATGATTAGAAAAACCTTTGGTTTCTGCAAATACTTCTATAGTAAGATTAGCTTTCTCATCGGGTTGCATTGCTTTGGGTAGCTTATAAAAGTACATTCTGTATACAGAATCTGTAACCACTGGTGTAAGTGTAGTACCATTATAAATCACTTTTTGTAGATTGGTATGTGCACCGGGATATTGTACTTCGAGCAATAAGGTATCTATAGGAGTATCGTAGTTATTTATGATTTTATAATCTCCTTTGGCTTTTATATTACGATCTTCTGGAAAAATATCGATATAAGCTTTTAGATCAGTTACCTGTGGGTGAGCCTGACCCATATATTTTGCATATTTTTTTTCGGCGTCTGCATTTATCTTTTCCGAATGGTTCCCGTCGATCATCGTATTAAGGACGTTAAGGTTATAATAATTATAACCTGCAACAGATATAAATACTAATATCGTAACTACAAATACCCCTATGGTTTTGGGAGTGAATCTTTGTTTTGCCAGTGATAACCGCTCTTTGGCCGTAGCAAAGAATCCACGGGTCCAGAATACCTTTCCTATGATCATCAAAATTGTAGTACATAGAATCCAGTATATATTTAACCAAGAGATTCCTGTAAGATAATGACCAAAACCATTAAGATCACTTAGAAAAATTGGTGTAGTACCAGTAAACATATACATAGGATTGGTACTTTTAAAAGCAAGTGCTACGAAAAGCGGTAATCCAAAATAGATTAAGATGACTATAAAATGACCTAAAAACTTATTGTTCACCAGTACATGGACGAAGAAAGAGAGTAAGATGGTCATTAAAAAACCAGGGAATACAAGAGCAAAATTATAGATAAAATACATGCCCAGATCATACTGAAAATAACCATTAAAGGTTTGGAACAAAATACCAATGATGATATTTGCTATCGTAAGAGTTAATGCAATACCAATAAGTGATATTATTTTTGAAAAATACAAACTGGAATCACTAATAGGTAATGCATCATAAAAAACAAAGGTTTTATTTTTTCTTGTTCTATGAACAGCTTCTCCAGAGTAGATGACTAATATTATTATAGAAAAGAATGAAATAACCCCATTAATATACATGACTACATATCGGGTTAATGGTAAATTCGGCGTTCCGTAGGTTTCATTAAGGTTATAAATACTGAATACAGAAAAGATAACTCCTATGATCAACAGAATGATAAAAACAGGGCTTTTAAAAATAGATAGAAATTCAATTTTACTAAGAGAAAAAAGATTGTTCCACTCTGTTTTTTTGGTAAATTTTTGCGTTATAGAACTGATTAGTGAAGGTGTATATTCCCCTTTTTCTATTTTATTCCCTTTTTTACCAGAAAGTAAAAACTTCTTATAATCGAACCTGAAAAGGGTAATAAGAAAGAATAGTGAGCCTATAGCTAACCAGAACATCCTATTCAGTAAAAAGTCACCATATATAGGAAGTTGATAGGTGTTTAATTCATTAATCGACCAATACTTTTTGACAAAAGTAAAGGCTCTGTTTCCAAAAGGGTCAAGATAAGGTGTTAACCATTGGTTATCTAGACTTGTCACAAAATCACCTGAAATACTATATAACAAAAACAAGCAAATTCCACCCAGATAGATAATAGGCATTTTCTTAAAAAAGGCCATTAGACAGAAGAATAACGATCCTATTAAAAATGCATTGATTTGTAATAAAAATATAAAAGGTAAAAGATAAGATGATAGATTAAAGCTGGTATAAGTGCCATAATCAGGGCGGTCTAAAAATATACCAATACCAAATCCGATTATTGCTCCTAATACGATAAAGAGGTTGAGTAGGGTAACAATAGCATAACTACCCAAAAACCGACCTAAAACATATGATTTTTGAGTAATCGGAAATGTAAAATAGGTTTGCGCTGTCTTATGATCTTTATCTCTGAAGATAGGAACCCCCATGATCGCAGCATAAAAGAAAATACAGATAATGGATATAGATCCCATGATTTCTGCGATGGTACTAGGGCTGTTTACAAATTGAGCTGTAGAGGATCGTATTAAAGCACCCCAACAACCTGCGATTATAATTCCTAGAGCTACATAAATCCAAGTAGCAGGTCGTTTTAAACGGTACCTTAGTTCGAATAAGAATATTTCTATCATATTGCTGCCTCCTGTTCTTTTCTATTAATACAGTAGAAATAGAAATCTTCTAAATCATTATTTACCGCTTCAAACCCTTCTCCGGGATTAGTATCACTGTACACATTTATATAAAATTCTCCTCCTCTTAAGTAATTAGACAGTACCGTAAATTCGTTTTCAAAAGCTTCTAATTCAGATTTATCAATATGTTTTCTGTATACTTTTCCGTTTAGAGTGTCAGACAATGTCTGTGGATTACCTTGCACCAGAATTTTACCTTCATTAAACACAGCCATATTTTGGCATAGATTGGTCACATCATCTACAATATGAGTACTCAAAATAACAACAGCATTCTCACCCAACTCACTTAATAGGTTATGAAAACGATTACGTTCCAGGGGATCCAGTCCCGCTGTAGGCTCATCAACAATAATTAGTTTTGGATTCCCTAAAAGCGCTTGAGCTATACCAAAACGCTGCCTCATTCCTCCCGAAAAATCACCGAGATTGCGATTCCTAAACTTATATAGATTTACTTTGTTTAGTAAATCTGCAACATAACCTTTACGTTCCTGGCTATTGGTAATACCTTTTACCTTTGCAATATGATTAAGCATCATCTCAGCAGAAACCTTTGGGTATACTCCAAAATCCTGTGGTAGATATCCTAATATTTTTCTTAATTCTCCCGGTTGTTTAAAAACATCAATCCCATCAAAATCAATCGTTCCCGAATCGGCTAGTTGCAATGTAGCGATGGTTCTCATCAATGTAGATTTTCCTGCGCCATTGGGTCCTAATAGACCAAACATTCCTTTTTCCAAAGCAAGATTAACATCATTTAATGCTTGTGTCCCATTGGGATATATTTTATTAAGATTCTTTATGGTAAGCATACTTATATATTTGCTAGTTAAATTTTTAAACTCTTTCTGCGCCGCTCTATTAGTTGCAAATTTATCATTTTACTACCTAAGTGTTTTATGCCCTCTTTATTAAGAAGTTATGATTATTCTGCTTACAAATAAAAAACAAAAGTCAGGATGAATTCATTTTAATATTAGTAAGATTTGTTAAGGTTTTGTTACATGATTTGATATATTTTTAAGTAAAATTACCTTTAGGTACTTAATAATTAATGATCAGATGGTAATAGATATATGAGTATCTTTACAGGATTAAATTTTACAGTTAAGAATGCAACAAATTCGTAGAAACAGAAGACTAAGGACAAATGATGCCATTCGTTCTTTGGTAAGAGAAAACATAATTACTCCTCATGATTTTTTGGTTCCCCTTTTTATCGTGGAAGGAAAAGGTATAAAAGAAGAAATATCTTCTATGCCTGATTACTATAGATATAGTTTAGATTTACTGGGTAACGAAGTTAAAGAACTATGGTCTTTAGGATTAAAATCGGTATTACTTTTTGTAAAAGTACCTGATCACCTTAAAGACAATAAGGGTACAGAGGCATTAAATTCTGATGGATTAATGCAACGCGCAATTAAAGCCGTTAAAGAAGCTGTTCCCGAAATGTTAGTGATGACCGATGTAGCATTGGATCCTTATTCATCATATGGTCATGATGGTATTGTAGAAGATGGGCAGATTCTTAATGATGAAACCTGTAAAGTTTTGGCAGAAATGTCATTATCACATGCACAGGCAGGAGCTGATTTTGTTGCACCAAGTGATATGATGGATGGGCGAATCTTAAGTATGCGGGAACTACTCGAAAAAGAAAACTATAAGAATACTGGTATTATGAGTTACAGTGCCAAGTATGCTTCTGCTTTTTATGGTCCATTTAGAGATGCTCTGGATTCTGCTCCTGGATTTGGAGATAAAAAGACATACCAGATGGATTTCGCTAATCGAGATGAGGCAATCAAAGAAACACTCATGGATATCGAAGAAGGTGCAGATATTGTGATGGTAAAACCAGGATTGTGTTACCTTGATCTGGTAAGAGATATCAGAGATGTTGTAGATATACCTGTTGCTGTATACCAGGTAAGTGGTGAATATGCTATGTTAAAAGCCGCTGCAGAAAAAGGATGGTTAGATCATGATGCTGTCATGCTAGAACAAATAATGGCTTTTAAAAGAGCAGGAGCACAAATTATTGCAAGCTATTTTGCCAAAGATGTGGTGAAGCTTTTGGGTTAATTGTGTAAATATCTTTTAGGTAAAGTATATTTTTAGTATAACACTAATTTAATTAAACAGTCAAATTCAAAAAATCATAAGTTATGGTCAGCAGAGATAGAATATATCAGACGTTTGGAGAGTTACTTTATGTAATTGCAATGAGTGATGGAGTTATACAAAAGAAAGAAGTCGAAACGCTTGAAGATATTTTAAAAGGACATCCAAAAGGAAAAGATATTAAGTGGTCTTTTGATTACGAAAATGAGAATCAAAATGATGTCGAAACGTTATATAAAAAGATAATCGAAGTATTTTCTGATAATGGTCCTGATGAAGAGTATGAATTTATGATGTATGCATTAGCCAAAATTGCAGATGCCAGTGAAGGGATGGATCCAAAAGAAGAAAAAGTGATTACCAATTTCTCAAGAGATTTATTAGAACGTTTTAAAAAAGATATTGAGAAAATCAAAGAAAAATATAAGTAGTCTTTTCTAACCAGAGACTAGTAACACTATTGATTATTTATATGCAAAAAATAGCCTTATTCCTCATGGCAGCAGTTTTGTTATGTGCAAGCTGTCAATCCGAAAAAAAGGAAAATTCTAATATTAAAATAGGAACAAAAAAAGAGAAACCCTCTCCTTATGATCTGGGAAAGAAAATATTTAATGGTAAAGGAAAATGTTATACTTGCCATAAGATTGATAAAAAATCTATTGGCCCTGGAGTTATTGAAATTATGAAGGTTTATAAAGCTCAAAATAAAGATTTGATCTCATTTTTAAAACAAGAATCAGATCCTATTGTAGATCCTGAAACCTTTGCTGTAATGAAAACCAATTTTGCGATTATCAAAACATTTACAGAAGAGGAGCTCAAAGCCGTAGAAATATATATGACAGAAGTAAATACCAATAAAGCAGAATGATGTACAGAATCTTAGTATTTGTTTTTTTGATTTCTGGTACCATTATGGCACAGCAAGACACTCCAAAAAATGCTTTTCTCGAAAAGTGGAAAAACTCTAAAGATTATCTTTTAAAAATTGCAGAGCAAATGCCAGAAGATAAATTTGGATTTAAACCTACCGAACGGGAAATGAGTTTTAAAGAACAATTATTTCACATTCGTGGAAATATGCTCTGGTTAGGAACTACATATTTTTCTTCAGAAGAATTTGACAGAGAGAAATTAAAAGAAAACCTGCCAGAAACCAAGACTGAAATCATTGCTTTACTCACTAAAGCATTTGATAAAGTATATACTCGTATCCAGGAAACTGATGAAGATGATCTGAAATTTGAGGTTGATTTTTTTGCAGGACGAAAATCAAAACTTCAAATTCTTAACCTATTACAAGATCATGTTACTCATCATCGAGGGCAGCTCATTGTTTATCTTAATCTAAATGATATTGAACCACCACGTTATGTGGGGTGGTAATTATATGTTGTTTAGTACTTTATCTATGCTTGGTATAAACTCAGTCCAGAATCCATATCGTATATGTATTATCCTTAAACTGGATAATAAGTAACATTTATATAGTAGTTTAGTCTAAAAATACATTTCAAAATCCTTACTTTAGCAACATAGATAAGATAAGATGACCCTATTAATTATTTACGCCGTACTTTCTATTTTCTTTTCGTTTTTATGTTCGATACTAGAAGCGGTTTTGCTTAGTATAACCCCAACCTTTATCAATGTCAAGAAAAAGGAAGGGAAAGCATATGCCAGTAGTCTTGAAACATTAAAAAAAGATGTTGATAAACCACTAATTGCAATTCTTACAATCAATACCATTGCACATACCGTTGGAGCAATTCTGGTGGGAGTACAAGCAAAAAAAGCTTTTGGAGATGAGGGTAATGGTGTTTTTATTGTTTCGAGTATAATGACGTTATTAATTCTGGTAGCTTCTGAGATTATTCCAAAAACAATAGGAGCAACCTACTGGAAACAACTGGCAAATTTTACATCCAAAGTTCTTAAAATTTTGATATGGCCATTGAAATGGACAGGCATACTTTGGCTATTACAATTAACAACCAAACTTATTGGTGGTAAAGGACATCATGGATCTGTATTAAGCAGAGAAGATTTTACGGCTATGGCAGATATTGCCCACGAGGAGGGTGTTTTCGAAGAGTCAGAGTCTAAGGTTATCAAAAACTTGTTATCTTTTAAAGAGGTCTTCACTAAAGATGTGATGACTCCCAGAACAGTAATGAAAATTGCTTCGGAAGATACAACACTTGAAGAGTTTTTTAATGAAAACCAAAATCTTCGTTTTTCTAGAATACCTGTCTATAAAGAGAATGCAGACAATATAACTGGTCAGGTATTAAAGGATGATATTTTTAAAGAAATGGCAAATCAGAATGGTCATAAAAAAATTAGTGAAATAAAAAGACCCATCCTTTTTACAACAAGAAATTTACCAATACCGGATTTGTTTAATGAACTGATTCAGTCCAAAAATCATTTAGCTTTGGTGGTTGATGAATATGGTTCTGTAAATGGATTGGTAACCATGGAAGATGTTATAGAGACATTATTAGGTTTGGAGATAGTAGACGAGAGCGATACTGAAACTGATATGCAAATTCTAGCTCGAAAAAATTGGGAAAACCGCGCAAAACGACTTGGAATCTTAGACGATAAAAAAGAAGAGTAATGGATGAGGTATATATAGAAACCCCTTTAGGTATTGCAACTATATCAGGAGATGAGGATGGTATTGCAATTGTTTCTGTTACCAAAGAATCTACTAATACTCCTTCAAAAGATATTCCTTTATATTTACAAAAAGCAGTCTCTCAACTCGAAGAATATTTTGAAGGTCAACGTACCGATTTTGACCTTATTTTGAACCCAACTGGTACTGATTTTCAGAAGAAAGTTTGGGGCGAATTACTTAAAATTCCTTTTGGAAAAACAGTATCCTATCTTGATATTGCTAAGAGACTTGGAGATCCAAAATCTATACGAGCCGCAGCAAGTGCTAATGGTAAAAATCCATTATGGATCATTGTGCCTTGTCATCGAGTTATTGGTAGCGATGGATCACTTACAGGTTATGCAGGTGGACTATGGAGGAAAAAATGGTTGCTCGATCATGAAAACCCTGTAAAACAACAATCGCTATTTTAATTGCATAAAATTACTTAGTTATCGTTTTAAAAATTTCCAGTTTCAAAAAATGAAACTGAGATATCTTATTATTGTTTTCTGAATCGTTGCGATGATAATAAGTATAGGGTCGCCAAATTTTGACACCCTTTATTTATCTGTAATTAATTTTCATACATTAGCTAAACAAGTCACTTGTTTTTAATATTATCATATTAACTCAAACTTATATTGAAATGATAAAACGGATACTCAAATTTTTCTTAAAAAGTTTACTTATTGTTATTGTACTCTGCGTAGCACTGTTGTATATCTTTGATTATGATTATATACTCAAAGGGGTTAGAGTGGTTTATATGACAGGTCACACCACTGCGTATCTGGATGATTATTCATATTTTGATAATCGTACTGTAGAAAAAGGAAATGGTACCATTGCCTGGGCTACTCATCCAGGATATAATAAAGTGCAAAGTACAGATAAACTTAATGCTATTAATGAGGAGCTAGGTACTGTCGCTTTCATGATTATTAAGAATGATAGTATTTGGTATGAAAACTATGCCGAAGGATTTGGGATTGATTCTAAAACCAATTCTTTTTCTATGGCAAAAAGTATGGTGACAGGTATGTTAGGAAAAGCAATTATGGATGGTCATATTAAAAGTTTGGATCAGCCTGTTGGAGATTTTTTTCCTGAGTTTTCTCAAGGTCTTGCAGCAAAAACCACTGTAGGTGACCTTTCTTCAATGTCTTCTGGTCTTAACTGGACCGAGCATTATACCAGTCCGTTTTCTATTACAGCCAGAGCGTATTATGATCCCAATATCAGAGATATAATGTTAGGATTAGATATTGTTGAAGAACCAGGGCAAAGATTCGAATACTTAAGCGGCAATACTCAATTATTAGGTATGGTTATTGAAAAAGCTACCGGGAAAAAGCTCTCGACATATTTAAGTGAGAGTTTTTGGAAACCTTTGGGGATGGAGCATGAAGCCATTTGGCAATTAGATGGAGAGGAGAGCGGTATGGAAAAAGCATATTGTTGTATAGCAAGTAATGCTAGAGATTTTGCTCGTTTTGGAATGCTGTTTAAAAACAAAGGAATGTTCGCAGGTGAACAAATATTACCAGCAGAGTTTACAGAATTGGCAACAAAACCAAGATTTGAAGATGGACAAATGTATGGATATGGTTTTTGGCTATCAGATCACTTGGATAAGAAAATTTTTGCCATGCGAGGTATTTTAGGACAATATGTAATTTGTATTCCCGAGGATAATATTATGATTGTACGATTAGGGCATAATCGTGGTCAGTTTGTTCCAGGAGAATCATTTACAGAAGATTTCTTTGTTTTTATTGAAGAAGCTTACAAAATGCTTAAGAATGCTTCATAAACTCAATCTAGAACATATCTTGTTTCTGGATATAGAAACTGTTCCTGAACATGAGAATTTTGAAAATCTTAGTGAAGAAACCAAATACCTGTGGGCCGATAAAACCAAATATCAACGTAAAGAAGAGTTCTCTCCCGAAGAGTTCTATGAAAGGGCAGGGATATGGGCAGAATTTGGCAAAATTGTATGTATATCTGTTGGGTATTTTACATTTAAAGGAGAAACGAGATTCTTTAGGACCAAATCCTTTTATGGAGAAGAAAAACAATTACTAATCGATTTTAAAAACTTAATCGAAACCCATTTTGGGAGACCACATCATTTGCTTTGTGCCCATAACGGAAAAGAGTTTGATTTTCCTTATATCGCCCGTAGAATGATTATTCATAATATAGGATTACCGTATAAGTTGAATCTATTTGGCAAAAAACCCTGGGAAGTGGCTCATTTAGATACTTTGGATTTATGGAAATTCGGAGACTATAAACACTATACTTCTTTAAAATTACTTACCAATATTCTAGGCATCCCATCACCAAAAGATGATATTGATGGGAGTCAGGTACGACAAGTCTTTTATGAAGAACAGGATATTGATCGTATCATTATTTATTGCGAAAAAGATACAGTTGCTGTTGCTCAAATCCTACTTCGATTGCGACAAGAAGAATTATTAGATGAAGATGAGGTAGTATCTGTATGATTTCAACAAAAAATTAACCTTTTATAGTAATTTGTTTTTGATATGGAAAAGAAAGGAAACAAGTCCTTTCTTATTCCATAATACTACTAATTTTGACGAAACGTTTACAAAGTCGAGTCGAAAACAGGAGTAACAACTCATTATTTTAATCCGGGTTTGAATTTTTTATTCTTTCTGTAGCCTACAGAATTAGTTTTAAAACATAAAAAAGTAAATATCCTTTATGCTATTATTTCTCTCTAATTATGACGTGGTGAAAAGAGTGTTTACGAAGTAAGTATCTAAGATACAGATTCTATCAATATGTACAAATCTTTTTTGAGATAAAATTTTCTTATGATATTTTTTGGATTTATAATTGATCATACAGGAGATAATTCTAAATAGTAAACAAAAAACCACCTTGTACAAGGTGGTTTTGTGCAATATTTTTGATTTTATTTATTTTAAAATAAGTTTTTTAGTTATTGTTTTAGTATCTGATTTAACCGACACAAAATACATTCCAGATGGTAAATTGTTCAGTTCTATTCTATTTTTAGACATTTTACCATTTCTTACTATTTGGCCCGCTTTATTAATAATTCTGTATGTAGACCCATTAAAATTATTCATTCTGATTATAATGAAATCTTTTGCAGGAACTGGGTGAATAACAATGTCAGAGCTTTCTATATCTGTTTTCACATCTGTATTTAAGTTATGCATTGCAGCATTTCCTACACAAAAGTTTTTAGTATCTTCAGAAGTAAACGATGCGCCAGAAGCTAGTACAGCACCAGAAGTGCTATTGGTTAGTTCATAGGAACCGTTACCATGACTACAGCAAATTCCATCACCATAAGAATCTTTGAATACTAACGTATAACATCCGGCATCAAGAGTTTTGGTTATATTAAGAGTTGACCCATCAGGTTGAGATGGATATGTTCCTCCAGAATGTACTACCTGGTTGTTGCTATCTTTAATCTCCCAGCTGGTTTCTTCAGGATAGTTATCAAAAGTAATACGTAGTTTTACATCATAAGTAGAAGATGCTCCTGCAGTAGTTACATTTAAAGTACTACTTGCTGCAGATTCGTTTCCTGCTGCATCTTTAGCTTTCACAGTAAACTGGTATGCCGTGTTGGCGGTTAATCCAGTAATATTTCTTGTTGTTGCAGTTACCGATCCAAGATTAGTAGATCCTTGATATACATCATATCCAGTCACTCCTACATTATCAGTAGCAGCATTCCAAGATAGTGTAAGTGTAGTTTGAGCAACATTAGAAGCTGTTAATCCAGCAGGAGCAGAAGGAGCTTGAGTATCTGTACCAGATCCTCCTATGGCTACGGTGTAATCTTCTACTTCACCATAAGAGAAAGATTCACAAGGAGTTGGTATTCCATTGTACTTCATAGATACTCTCATTCTTGTACTTCCATCTTTTGCACTTGCAGGTACAGTAAAGCTACCACTTACCGGAGTTGTTTGTGAAGCCGCATTGGTCCATACTTGTTCTCCTGTATCGGCAAAATCTCCATCTTGATTATAATCGATCCATACAGAGTATCCTTCATTATATTTAGTTCCGGTCCAAGTAGGAGTAATGGTAATGGTATTGGCACTACCTTTAGATAGGTTAGTAGATTCAGCAGTAAAATCACTGTATCCACCACTTCCTCCTGTGGATGTTTTATCGATGGTTCCTAATTTTACATTACTGATATATTCGTCATTTACACTTTGACCATTAGAGTCACAGTAGTTAAGTTGTACATCTGTAGTTGTAAAGTTTACAGAAGCACTATAATTAGAATTAGTTCCATCGGTACACTTACTTCTTACCTGTACTTCATATGTAGTAGATGGGTTTAATCCAGAAATCACTTTAGAAGTTCCGTTTTCGGCAGAAGTTGTCCATGTTGTTGTTCCTGTTTGTCTGTATCTTAGATCATAAGTTGCACCTGCTACTGCAGTCCAACCAATAGTAGCTGTATCGGATCCCACGGCAGAAGAAGATACTCCTGTAGGTACAGTTGCACTACAAGTAGTAGAACCACCATTATAGGTTATGGTAACATTTGTGGTGTACTCCCAGCTACCATTATTTACAGTAAGTGTTATAGGGATTTGAGTTCCTGTTGGAGTGGTTGATTTTAACTGAAAATCAATAGCTCCATTATCAGTTCCTAAAAGTGTGATACTACCATATTGTTTTGGTTGCCCAAGAGAACTTATATGCGAAGAATTTGAGGACAAACTAACGGTCCAGTTAGCTTGATTAAGGCTAAAACGTTTAATAGAATATGCCACTGTTCCTGATGTATTCGTAATTGTTTGATTTGCATTATCTGGTGTTACTTTTGCATATTTGGCTGCCATCCTCATTATCTTGATGTTAAAAGGGTATACCTCATTACATAAAGGAATAATTCTACTGGAAGCTGGCCAGAATCCATCGTTTGAAGATCCTACTTCTGGAGTCATAGCAAAAACCTTGGGTTTAGAACTTTGTTCTCCATACATCCAATCATCAGAGCTTCCTCCTGCTGTGTATCCTACTGTTTGATTAGGAGTACCGTATGTATATGAATTTTCTTCTGTCATGTATGTACATATTTTTACAAATGTACTTTGATCAGGAGTAAATGTATTTGCCTTATATCCCCATGGATGAATCAAAAGGTTACTAAAAGAATGATAATTAAGTGCAGCTACAAAATTATGTTGATTCGTAAAATCTCTCATCGCCTGAGTTTCAGGTTCAGAAAATTTTGAAGGACCATGATACTGATCACTACTTGGATTTGAAGAAGACCCTCCTGGGGCAGCCCATTGATAGCCATAGTTACGATTTAAATCTATACCATATGATCCTCCATTGTTTCGTCTGTTTTTTCTCCAATATCCTCCTCCATTAGGGTTGGTTTGTTGATTGTGTATGTATCCATCAGGGTTAATAATAGGAACAAAATACAATTCAGTATTGTCTACTAATATTTTGATTTCAGGGTCAGAGTTATAATTCTCTAACAGATACCACATATAAAAAAGATTTTGTGAGAGTCCTACCGGTTCTCTGGCGTGATGTATAGAGGTATAAAGCATTTCATCTTCGTTTTCGTCGGTATCTGCATTATCACTTATTTTAACCATATAAATTGATCTGCCTTGAATTGTTGTACCGATAGATGATTTAGCAGTGATGAGTTGAGGGTACAGTTGCCTCATTTTATCCAGTGCAGCTATAGCTTCATCATGGGTGTGAAAGCCTGCCATACTGCCTAAGGAAAAATTGCTTGGAGAAGGCACTTGCTGAATATTATTTTGACTTATCTTACGAGCATTTTTTCTATCCGTCCTTTTATTTATCCTGGGAATTCTTTTAGAAAGATTACGAATTTTAATTTTATACCTAACGTTGTTTTTCTTTAGCAATTTAAGATCACTATGAGAGATTTCAGCAGTAACTTTTCCGTTTTCATAATGAAAGTGATCAACTTCGAGTCCTTTTGTTTGAAGAGCTTCTAATTGCTCTTTGTCTGTGTCAAAAATAACTCGATAATATTTTTCTTGTGCTTGTAGTATAAACATGTTGCATAGAAAAAAAATAGTGCATATCCAGAGGATATAGGATTTTAAAGAATTAGTGTTTGTTTTCATTGTTTGTGTGTTTAAGAGTTAGTTTTTGTTATTTTCTATATATTATACATGAAGAAAATAGAATGAATGAATGATGAAACATTCTTCATATTTATTTGTCAGAAGTGTAGAAAAAAGCGTAATTAATTCTTAGGAGTAGGTAGAAATATTTCTGATACTCGAATATGTGTTACCAACATTTATATTAAGATAGTTTTGAGAAATATCCTGATAATTTTTAATGGCTATACGAATGTTAGAACTAAGAATTAGTTGTTTTCTTGATGGTTTAATGTTTTTCTTTTTCTCCTGTAGTATTAGATGAGAAAAAGTTAAACTAAATGCCAGTTGAGGGAAAGCATTTTTGTTAGAATCTTTCATTATGACGAAGTTTGAGTTTTGTGCATGGTTAATATACTATAAATATAATTTTAATAAATCATATATACCCAAGAATTGTTATATATTTTATACCGTAAGTGTTTGTTTTTGAGAGCTTAAATGTGGTAAAGATGTGATTTCGTTACTTTTTTATGAGTTTTTGAAAAAGATAAATTTTTGTTATAAAAAGGTTTATCGCCAATCATTACAAAATAAGAACAAACATTAAAACTAATACATTAAAATTTTTTGTTATAAGTTGATTTGTGTGTTAAGTTTATAATTTAGAAAACTACTTAAAAAGGCTTTACGAATCAACCTGTATAAGTCCATAAACATGTTTTAAGATGGCTCAAAACATGTTTATGGATTTTTTTATAACTGATAATGAGATAGTTAATTTTTATTGATAGGAAAATAAATCTTACTTAGTATTGTGTATTAAAGACAGAAATAACTCTTGATAGGTGTTTTTTAATAAAAAAACCCTCTCCATAAAAGGAGAGGGCGTTCAGTAATTATACTTCTATTGTGTCCCCCAACACATTCGAATTATATCGGTACAAGACGGATCAATCCGACGATTTCCCTTAATATAATTACTAGTGAACAGATAAAAAAATCTCCGCTAAATTATACTTTAGAGTATAGCCTAACTATTAAAAATGATGTGTAAAAATGAGTGTGAAGTTATTTTGAGGGGCGAATATATAGATTAATCTTAATAAAACATGTTTTATTACATTAAATTGCTGTGTATGCATAGTATTATGATTCTTTTCTTCTATAATAAAACATATAATTAAGGACTCATTGCTTTAAAAGTCATTAGATATGGTAGGCGAGTATATGTGTTTTATTCAAACATATAGATTTGCTACTATTGTAAATAGAAAAACCCCGAAACAATTTGTTTCGGGGTTTTTAAATAATATTGAATTTATGTTATTGCTGGATAATAAATTTTTTGGTTAGTGTTTTATCATTTGATATAACCGAAAAGAAATACATTCCATCTGGCAAACCACCTAATTCTACTCTGTTTTCAGATACTTTACCATTTCTTACCATCTGACCAATATGATTAATGATTCTATAATTTGAATCCTTAGCATTGTTCATTTGAATCGTGATAAAGTCTTTTGCAGGAACAGGAGAGATCACAAATTTAGAATTTTTCAAATCAGTTATTGCGGTGTCATCGCTGTTGATATTATTTAATTGTGCATTTC
The DNA here is from genome assembly GCF_900299525.1 of Aquimarina sp. Aq78. Taxonomy (GTDB): domain Bacteria; phylum Bacteroidota; class Bacteroidia; order Flavobacteriales; family Flavobacteriaceae; genus Aquimarina. The sequence goes on from NZ_OMKA01000023.1 coordinate 168,560, forward strand.
CTACACAAAAGTTTTTAGTATCTTCAGAAGTAAACGATGCGCCAGAAGCTAGTACAGCACCAGAAGTGCTATTGGTTAGTTCATAGGAACCGTTACCATAACTACAGCAAATTCCATCACCATAAGAATCTTTGAATACTAACGTATAACATCCGGCATCAAGAGTTTTGGTTATATTAAGAGTTGACCCATCAGGTTGAGATGGATATGTTCCTCCAGAATGTACTACCTGGTTGTTGCTATCTTTAATCTCCCAGCTGGTTTCTTCAGGATAGTTATCAAAAGTAATACGTAGTTTTACATCATAAGTAGAAGATGCTCCTGCAGTAGTTACATTTAAAGTACTACTTGCTGCAGATTCGTTTCCTGCTGCATCTTTAGCTTTCACAGTAAACTGGTATGCCGTGTTGGCGGTTAATCCAGTAATATTTCTTGTTGTTGCAGTTACCGATCCAAGATTAGTAGATCCTTGATATACATCATATCCAGTCACTCCTACATTATCAGTAGCAGCATTCCAAGATAGTGTAAGTGTAGTTTGAGCAACATTAGAAGCTGTTAATCCAGCAGGAGCAGAAGGAGCTTGAGTATCTGTACCAGATCCTCCTATGGCTACGGTGTAATCTTCTACTTCACCATAAGAGAAAGATTCACAAGGAGTTGGTATTCCATTGTACTTCATAGATACTCTCATTCTTGTACTTCCATCTTTTGCACTTGCAGGTACAGTAAAGCTACCACTTACCGGAGTTGTTTGTGAAGCCGCATTGGTCCATACTTGTTCTCCTGTATCGGCAAAATCTCCATCTTGATTATAATCGATCCATACAGAGTATCCTTCATTATATTTAGTTCCGGTCCAAGTAGGAGTAATGGTAATGGTATTGGCACTACCTTTAGATAGGTTAGTAGATTCAGCAGTAAAATCACTGTATCCACCACTTCCTCCTGTGGATGTTTTATCGATGGTTCCTAATTTTACATTACTGATATATTCGTCATTTACACTTTGACCATTAGAGTCACAGTAGTTAAGTTGTACATCTGTAGTTGTAAAGTTTACAGAAGCACTATAATTAGAATTAGTTCCATCGGTACACTTACTTCTTACCTGTACTTCATATGTAGTAGATGGGTTTAATCCAGAAATCACTTTAGAAGTTCCGTTTTCGGCAGAAGTTGTCCATGTTGTTGTTCCTGTTTGTCTGTATCTTAGATCATAAGTTGCACCTGCTACTGCAGTCCAACCAATAGTAGCTGTATCGGATCCCACGGCAGAAGAAGATACTCCTGTAGGTACAGTTGCACTACATACTGTAGTTGTTCCTGTTAACCCAGTAACAATAAGAGAGAAATTTTGACTCCCTCCTGTTAATGTTCCTTTATGAGTAACTGTAATAGTATATGTTCCAGAAGCATTAGCGATATCCACTCTTTCAAAAGGATCTACAGTATTGTCTCCTGTACCATTTGTAGTAATACTGGTAAGTTTGTAAGGACTAGATGTGGTAGAACCTTTTGTAACCCTAATATCTAAGTCATTTACTAATACAGCTGTATTAGAATTTGTTGCAGTTACTGCAGTTCCTGCTCTGTCTGTCCAGGAAATAGAAGCCATTAAAGGACTTGTACCATCTGAGTCAACAGTTACAGTATACGTTTGACCACTCGTAAGTGTTAGTTCTTCTATTTTTGAAGCAGTTCCTTTGTTAGTAATAGCTTCTGCAGCAACTTTGGCATTTAATAATCCCCATCCGTACACCGCGTCAGGTCCAGAAGGACCAACATCATCAGCAGTATGAAGTGCTAACCCTTTTAAGGTTGCAGCTTTCATAAAGTTTCCATTATTACTATTGTAATGTTGTTGTAGTAGTAAAAGTGTACCCGTTACATTAGGTGATGCCATTGAAGTACCAGAGATACTGTTGTATGCTGTATCACTATTATCATAAGTAGAATATACACCAGTACCATTACCAGTAATGTCTGGCTTAATTCTATAATCATCAGTTGGGCCTTCACTACTTTGAGAATTGATAGTCATGCTATTAAGAGTTCCATCATTATTTACATTGGCATCTTGACCATTAGCAACTACAAGATTGTTTTTTGAAGTAGAGTGCCCTGTTAATTTATCATAAGAAGAATTTCCATCAAGTGGTTGAGCATTTGAATTGTTATCAAGTCCGTCATTTCCTGCGGCAACTACCATAAGATAGAATGGAGCGTTAAACATAATTTCATCCCATGTTCTGGATTCATCTATATAAGCTCCAAAATATTGATCAGGAACCGCACTGGCTCTAAAGCCATAAGAATGATTAGATAATAACATTCCATTTGCAGCTGCTGTTGTTGCTTCTGCAGCGTCATTATTCCAATCATGTGTTTTAGCTTTTGCCTGAGAAGCCATTCCTTTTGCATTAGCCTGTACTCCAGAGGCAACTATCGTTCCGGTAACATGCTGAGCATGAAAACTATTGCCATTAAGTGTTGTAACACCATCATTAATAGCAACCCTGTTATTTCCCCCTGCACCATCAAATTCTTGGTGAGTAGGTCTTGTCGCTCCACCATCCCAGACATAAGCAGTCATGTTTTGCCCGTCTAGATTTAGGCCTAAAGAACCTCCTGAGTTTAAATGATTTGCTCGCGTAGACTTTGCAGCATCTGCATTAAATGTAGTATAATAGAGAGGAGTACCATCTTTTGCTAATCTTTGTAGTTCAGAAAAGCTTCCGTTAGCATTTGTCATTTTGATTTGCCATCCATTTCTTTTGGCAGCCGCTATAGCTTCTTTCTTTTGTAATGCAGCTTTACTTGCTGATTCGGTCTGTAATTGATTTAGTTTTAACAGATTACTTTGTTGAGCGATCTTTGCCTTTTGCGAAGGATTCTGAGCGAAAAGTCCACCAGATAAAAATATCATTGAAGAAATAATAACGATATTTAATTTTGGTGACACTTGCCCATTAAAGCCCCTCAACGAAATAAGGCTTTTGTAGCTTTTTTTCATTGTTATTGAGTTTGAGTTAGTGTTATTGTTGTTTTTTTGAAGAATTCAAAGAAAACATTCGAATTTCTTAAATTATTCTTAATAAAAAAAAGTTTTTCGATGAAAAGAAAGAAAATTACTGTATAAAACATTATGATTATAATAATGCAACTATGTTGCAAGAAAAAACTTTCTTTTATTATCTGGTTAACTTATTGTGGTTACTTCACTTTGTTTTTATTTAGTAGTTGGTACAGCTTTTATTATTTCAAAATGAAATGCACAATGGGTTTATAAAACATGTTTTTTATAATAAATTAATATATGTGCATAGTATTGTGATGTTTTTCTTACAAAAGAAAAGTATATGATTACGTCCTTTTTATTTTGAATTCGTTGCCTTAAAAACTACTATTGCAGTAAATAGAAAAACCCCAAAACAAACTGTTTCGGGGTTTTTTAAAAATTACTGAATGTATATTATTGCTTAATGATAAGCTTTTTGGTTATGGTTTTAGTATCTGATTTAACCGATACAAAATACATCCCAGATGTTAAATTGTTCAGTTCTATTCTATTTTCAGACATTTTACCATTTCTTACTGTTTGACCTGTTTTATTAACGATTCTGTATGTAGAACCATTAAAATTATTCATTCTGATTATAATGAAATCTTTTGCAGGAACTGGGTGAATAACAATGTCAGAGCTTTCTACATCTGTTTTCATATCTCTATTAAAGTTATGTATTCGAGCATTTCCTACACAGAAGTTTTTAGTATCTTCAGAAGTAAACGATCCACCTGAAGCCAATACTGCGCCAGAAGCACTGTTGGTTAGTTCATAGGAACCATTACCATAACTACAGCAAATACCATCACCATACGAATCTTTAAATACTAAAGTATAACACCCTGCACCCAGAGTTTTGGTTATATTAAGGGTAGAACCATCAGGTTGAGATGGATATGTTCCTCCAGAATGTACTACCTGATTGTTAGCGTTTTTGATTTCCCAACTAGTTTCTTCAGGGTAGTTATCAAAAGTAATACGCAGTTTTACATCATAAGTAGAAGATGCTCCTGCAGTAGTTACATTTAAAGTGTTACTGGCTGCCGATTCGTTTCCTGCTGCATCTTTAGCTTTTATTTTAAAAGAATATGCTGTATTTGCTGTTAACCCTATAGCCTGATATGTAGTAGTAGTTATTGTACCAATAACAGTATTGCCTTGATATATATCATACCCGGTAACTCCAACATTATCCGTAGAAGCAACCCAAGAAAGATCAATTGTATTTTGTGTTACATTAGACGCTGTTAAATTTGAAGGAGTGGAAGGAGCTTGTGTGTCTACAGTTGATGATCCTGCAAGAGGGACTTTCCAAACACCTCTTCCATAAGTACCTGCCAATAATACTTGATCTGAATAATTAACTTCTAAGTCTCGTACAGAAACATTAGGTAAATTTTCAGAATAATTTTCCCAATTGTTATTTCCTTGCTTATAATATACTCCTAAATAAGTACCTACATAAATAGTTTCGGTACCTTTTTGGTGTCGGACTACATTTTTGGCTTCACTTGGCAAATTACCTGATATGTTAGAAAAATTTGACCCCTGATCAGTAGATTTAAAAACACCGTTAGAAGCTCCTGATGAAGAATAACCATTGGTAGATATATAAATGATATTAGTATTATCATTATGCACTTCTATAGAAGTAATATTTGTAGTAGAAGTATGGATTTTTGTCCAGTTTACTCCTTTGTCAGTACTTTTATATAAATTATTTTCACGAGAAGCATAAATATTGTTTGTATTAGATGGGTCTACTTCGATTTGATCTAACTTGCCACCAAAATTGAAGTTAGAAAGTCTCTGGAAATTATTATTATTAAGTTTATAAAATCTAGAATACCCTGCATAAACATTTCCATCTTTATCAGAAACCAGAGGAGTAACCCAATTTCCTGATTCAGGTCCATCGGCTACTCGAGTTTGTGTTGTTCCTCTATTGGTAGTTTTATAAAGAGATCCTCCTCCTTGTATAAACCCATAATATGTATTAGGGTTTGTTCCACTTACTGCACAATCCATTCCGTCTGCACCAAAATAATTGTTCCATGTATCTCCATTACGTGCATATCCTCCATTATCCTGAAGTCCTCCCACAAGGTTGTTAGAACTACTATTTTCTGCTACTGATATTCTGTAAAACTGACCTATCTGTAATCCTTTGGTTAAATCGGTAAAACTCCCACCATCATTTTCTGATAAGTATACTCCTCCATCACTACCACACATTAACTTTCCATCATAATAACGTAAAAAGTGAATATCTGCATGGGTGTATGAAGCTTGTTGAGGGTTTGACCAACTATTGATTGCTGAGAAGTTATTTCCTCCATCAGTAGATTTCCATATATTAAGACATCCTACAAAAATGGTATTGGCATCTGTATCTGAAACTGTTAGTGCTAAATCATACCAAGCTTGACCTGATTGTAATATATTAGTAGTTTCTTGAGTTTTTGTAAAGCTATTTCCACTATCAGTTGAGCGATATAAACCTTGAAAAGCATAATTGGCATTTCTGGTTTTGGCACTTAAAACATAGACATAGCTAGGATTGGCAGGGGTAACTTCGATGACAAATCTTCCTGAACTTGATGGTAGTCCACTTTGTATTTTTGTAAAGCTGGTTCCTCCATTTGTTGATTTATAAAAAGAATCTTTTGTAGTTGCATAAATTACATTAGAATCGCCTGGTTTGAGTTTAATATCCTTTACGTCTTCATTCAATGTTTTAGTCCATGCAATTCCTGCATTAGTAGTTTTATAAACTCCCTGACTAGTTGCTACCCATAATGTATTCGAGTTATTGGGATCGATATAAATATCATTACTCGAGGTTTGTGAATTTGAAAATTCTAGGCCTGTTTTGGCCCAGGTATTTCCTCCATCAGTAGATTTAAGAACCCCAATGCTATACGAATCATTGGCATCATCATCACCAGTAGAAATATAAACAATATTCGAATTATTAGGATCGATAGCTATACCAGAGACACCAATTTGAGGAAGGTCATCTGACAAAGAGGTCCAATTTGCACCTTTGTCTGTAGATTTCCATATTCCTCCTGCTGGAGCTCCAATATAAAATGTATTAGGGTTATTAGGATCTACAATAACAACATTTACTCGCCCTTGTCCTGGAGACCATGAACCTGTTACTTCATGATCAAATGGCCCCATAGGAACCCAGCTTACAGCTGCCTTTGTAGAAGAAGAGGCCATATTGTTCTTCTCTTCCCAGGCTTTCCATAAGTGCTCGGGAGTTGGTATGGTACCATCTGGTAATAAAGAATTCTTCCAATATTCCTGCCATCTCTTAAAAGGCTTATATCCACTACCTTTTTTCTTATGGTTTTTGTCTGTCCAATAGGTGTTAAATGCATTAGTGATGTTTTGAAATTTTACAGAGGTGTTGACCCCTGAAGAATTCTTGCTTTGATTTAAATCCTGCATCCAGGGGGCGCTTGAGTTATATTGGGAATGCCCAATATAGCAAATAAGTGCGGCTAAAATGATAAATGGTTTTTTCATTTTTTGTGTTTGAGTTTATGTTAAAAAAATTGGTTTATTAAACTTGATGAACTAGAAGTTCACAGATCCATAAGGGTAATTAATCAGTACTACTCTATAAATATTATTATAGAATAATAGAAAGTTTTTTATAAGGTTAATTAGTTTTTCGGGATTCTTTGTAGTAGAGAAAAACTAGTAGTATGTTAAGATTATAAATTTTCAAATCTTATTTGCTAATACTAAGAGGAGGTAGGTTTTTGATTTGGTTTCATTTTTTGTTGAGTTTGGGTTAGTTAAATTTCCTTCAAAAATCGAAGAATCATGATCAAAGCTCATCAAATCTTTTTGATAAAAAAAAGTTTTTCGATGAAGAGAAATAAAATTACTGCACAAAACATTAAGATTATTATAATGCAACTATGTTGCAAGAAAAATCTTTCTTTATTTAATGTTAATTGGGTTGCTCAAAAAAATTTAATGTTCGCAATTCATTATAATACACTCTATTAGGAAGGTAAAAACCTACATGACCTCCATAATCTGGGGTTTCAAGAAATAAATTGGGATTTTTCTTGGCTTCATCAAAAGGATAACAAAGATCTCCCAGGAAAGAATCATTTTTGGCATTAAGAATAAGGGAGGGAACTTCGATATGTTTCAGAAATTGCCTGGAGCTACATTTAGAATAATACTCCATCGCATTTTCATACCCATGGGCTTTACTGGTATATAAATTATCAATATCCATAAGAGATTTGCAAGCTCTAATATCTGATGTAGTTAAAGTGTCAGAAAATTGAATTTGCCGATCATACAATTTGGCTTTTAAATGGTTTATAAACCGTTGTTGATAGATGTAATTTTTTGGTTTATTTATTTCTGATAGTGAATCATATAGATCACAAGGAACTGAAATAGCCGCGGCAGTTTTTATCTCTGAGGCTAAAGAGCGACCTTCTCCCAGGTATTTTAACATAATATTACCTCCTAAACTAAATCCACATATTGATATATTTGTATAGGTATATGTTGTAAGTATATGTTTGATAATACGATCCAAATCTTCACTGGCTCCTGCATTATAAGATCTATAAAGACGGTTTACTTCTCCACTACAATTTCTAAGGTTTATTGCTGCAGAATCCCAGCCATTATGATTTAGGTGTCTCGCCAGTCCAAGCATATATTGACGTTGTCCATTACCTTCTAGTCCATGGATAATGACCGTTAGTTTTTTTGAGTTTGATACTGCACTGTAACTCCAGTCAAGATCAATAAAATCTCCATCATCAAGTTCTACACGTTCTCTTTTTTGTGATACTCCTTTTACTTTACGTAGTAGATTAGGATATATGGTAGACATATGACCATTTCGAAATAAAAAGGGAGGGGTATATTTAGATTCAATTAGCGGCATTAGTATAATATATTATCCTTTGGTTGTTCTTTTTCTGGAAGATTTTTTTCATCAAGCATGTCACGCAGATCAATTTCAATAGTTTTACATAATGCAGTCATTGGCACATCATTAATTCTTCCTTCAAAAGGATCTTCACTGTTACTTCCAATTTTTTCCATAGTAAAGAAAACCCAGCTTATTAAAATAGATAATGGTATCATTAAAAAGACAAACCATTGCTCTATACCATTTGTCATTTCACTTAGTTTGTTTTCAAAAACATTAAGTAGACCAAAAGGCAATAAAAGAATAAATATCCAGGTAAACAACGTGCTGAAATATGCATATTGTCTTGGGAAAGGAGTATTCTTAATACGTTCACATTTACCTTGAAGATTGTATAACTCTTCTAGGATATTATGAAAAAGCTGTTTATCAAATTCTGTAATTTTACCTTGGTCAAGAAGTTGTTTAATGTGAAGTCCTTGATTTTTAACTAGATGGGTGGCAGGGTTTTTTCGTTTTAGTAAATCCTGATATTCTTGATCAGACACAAAAATTTTTGAGGCATCACATGCGGGCTTTTGTTCACCATGTTTTTTAAAGAGTTTTTCTATAGCTCTATTCTCTTTCAAAGAAAAAGAATTTGGTTGCCTGAGTTGAATCCTTAAGGCATTGATCCAGGCAATATGTCTATAGATCAGAACTTGCTTGGTCTTTTGATCATCTTGTACCAAACATAATATCTGATTGGTCCAGGTTCTGGAATAATTTACGATACCACCCCATATCTTACGAGCCTCCCAAAACCGATCATAACTTTGGCTGTTTTTAAAACCAATATAAAATGCAACGGCAATACCAATTACGGTAAGAGGTTGAAAAGGGATATCAATAAATTTCCAATCTAAAAAATGATATAATGAAAAAATAACCGTAGTGTATATGGTGAAGAAAATAATATTTTTCCAGGCGTATCGAAGGATAATTCCCCAACTAATATTTCGTTTAATATACATTATGAGTTTTTTTTAAAACAAGAAGACCACATAGGTTTTCAAAGCCCGTTTCACTAAAATCCCGAAAATAGTACCTGGTCTTGGATATTCTTTGTTTTATGTGCATCATCAAATATACATATTTAATAACACTCTGCTATGCGTGCATAATAAGTTATTTTGTACTTTTGTTGATCAAAAAAATAGATATTATGTATTTAAAAGATTTTGAAATTAGATGGAATGATATTGATGCAAATCGTCATTTGGCGAATAAAGCTTATATAGAATTTGCAGCACATACCCGAATGTCTTTTTTAACAGAAAAGGGTTTTGATCAACGTCTTTTGAGTAAGTTTAATATTGGCCCTGTCGTATTTTATGAGCATATTTATTACTTTAAAGAAGTGTTTTATGGTAGACCGGTAAAAGTCTCTTTAGAAATTTCGGGATTAAGTGAAGATGGAAAGTTTTTTGAGTTCAGGCATAAATATTATGATTATAAAGGGCGAAATTTTGCACAATGCGAAATGATGGGTGCCTGGATGGATTTGAATACCCGAAAATTGATTGCTCTTCCGGATGAAATACATCAATTGTTAGACAGAGTAGAGCGGCCAGAAGATTTTAAGGTGCTTACCAAAGAGGATACAAGAAAATTTGCTAAAACCCCGGTAGACTTAGAACAAGCTTAAGAAATTACTTTTTTATATAACAACCCAACCCTGAAAATCATATCTAAACAAAAATCAATTTATTAAAAAAACCGCCTAAATAATTTTTAGACGGCTTTTTCTTTTAAGCTTTTTCTTTCTATTCTTTAATAAACTGCTTTGTTATTTGTTGTTTGTTAGTAGTGGTTAGTCTAAGAACATACATGCCAGGACTCAAATGATTTACATCAATATCTCTATTGTTCAATATTCCTTTATCTATTTCTTGACCTAGAATTGTATATATGCGATAAGAAGAATATTCATTATATGTACTTATCGAAAGCTTATTTTTGGCAGGGTTAGGATAAATTTTGGTTTCTATATGTTCTTTGTTAATAGTTACTTCTTCAGAAGTCCACCAGTATTCTGGAGCTCCTACACAGAAACTTTTAGTATCTCTAATTCCAAAGGATCCACCAGATGCCAGAATAGCTCCTCCAACATCATTTTGAAGCGTATATGAACCATTACCTTCTGAGCAACACATACCATTTCTACCTTCATCATATAAAATGATTGTATAGCAGCCAGCCGATAGCCATAAATCAATATTTGCAGTTGACCCTGCGACCCAGGATTCGTAAGGTCCTCCAGAGGCAACAATTTCATTGGTAGTATTTTTTTGAATTGCCCAACTTGTTTCTTCTGGATGATCGTCAAATGTGAGTGTTAATGTAGCGAAAGATGCGCCCAGTTTGGTATCTGTAGTTAATTTTATAGCATCTATTGCAATATCACTTAACCAATTGTTTCCAGTAATACCATTAAATCGTAATTTAATACTTTTTCCTATATAGTCAGATAAATCCACTGTTGCCAATTTCCAGCGCCCTCCTTGATTACCTGATTTGTTCCAAAGACTAGTCCAGGTAGTTCCGTCATCTAAGCTTATTTCGAAGTGAAGGGTTCCCATAGCTTGTGCTCCCCACATATGGTATTTAAAGCTAAACTGAGCTTCGGTTTTTTGTGATAAATCTATGCAAGGTGAATTAAGAATGGCTCTTTTTTGTGCATAATTAGGATCAGAAGCTTCCATGTATAGGTAATATTTACCTTGGCCAGGCCCTCTTGGTCCTGTGTTATTAGAAGGAGTTCCTCCTGTATTTATAGACCAATCAAAGTCATCATTTGCCTCTTGTGTCCATACCCCTAAAGTATTTTCAAAATTCTCTATATATGGATAAGAAGTTATACCATCAAAACAGCCTGTATATACCAGTGCAGTTGTAAAGATTTTTTGAGTACTAAAATCCGAAGTTGTACCATCACTACAAATACTTTTTATCTGTACCTTATATTTTGTGTTTGGTGATAAATCTGATAATATTGTTGAAATATCTGACGTGCTGGTTTGTATCCAGTTAGGATTTCCTACTGCTTTATATTGTATTTCATAAATCGCACCGCCAACGGTATTCCATGAAACTTTTGCTTGAGAATCTTTAATTTCAGAAAAAGTTATACCTGTAGGTGTTTCTGCAGTACATTCCAGATTATCAGGTGTAATTCCGGTAACGATAAGTGAAAAGTTTTGAGCACCATTAGTTAAATTTCCTTTATGAGTTACTGTTATAGTATATGTATCTAACGGGTTGTTGATTTTGATTTTCTCGAAAGGATCAACAGTATTATCACCTCTTCCACTTTTCTTAACCGATATAAGTTTGAATGGCCTAAATGTTTTTTCATCTTTAGTAATTCTAATATCCAAATCATTTACTAATGAAGGAGTAGGGTCATTTATAATTTTACTTGGTTTACCAGCTGGATCTGTCCATGAGATCGAAGCCATTAATGGAGTCGATCCATCTGCTTCTACGGTAATTGTATATGATTCTCCATCATTTAACGACAACTCATTCATTAAAGTTTTGTTACCATTATAAGTTATGGTTTCGGCAGCAGATTTTGCATTTAATAATCCCCACCCATGTATTGCATCTGGTCCTAGAGGTCTGATGTCATCTGCCGTATGTAATGCTAACCCTTTTAAGGTAGCGGCTTTCATAAATGTACCATTAACATTGTTATAGTGTTCTTGTAATAATAATAATGATCCAGCAACATTTGGAGAAGCCATAGAAGTACCTGTTAGGTGACTATAGGCAGAATTCTTACTTGATGATGTAGAATAGACACTGGTTCCGTTACCTGTAATATCCGGTTTTATACGTAAGTCATCTGTTGGCCCTTCACTGCTAGAAACATGGATAAGAGTAGAAACAAAATTTCCATAAGGATCTATCCTCGCATCATCGGCATTGGCGACCACAATATTGTTTTTGGCCGTAGAATGTCCTGTAAGTTTATCATATTTTTTTTTCCCTTGTAAAGGTTTGCTATTGGCAGTGTCATCCCTCCCGTTATTACCAGCGGCAACTACCATAAGATAATATGGTGCATTATACATGATTTGATCCCAATCTTTGGATTCTTCAATATATCCACCAAAAAAATAAGTAGGAAGTAAAACTTGCCCAAGGGGCCCTCTAACTCGATATCCGTAAGAGTGATTAGATACCAACATACCCTTAGAAGCTGCTTTTATAGCTTCTGCTTTATCTTTATTCCAGTCATATCCAATAGCTTTGGCTTGAGGCGCCATTCCTTTTGCATTTGGTTTAAGTCCAGAAGCCATGATTGTTCCTGTTACATGAGCAGAATGGTAATGAAGTCCTTTTGTATTGTCACCAATAGAAAATCGATTTTCACCTCCTGGTCCATCATATTCCTGATGTGTTTTTCTGGCTACTTTTGCATCCCATACATGTGCTGTCATATTTTGACCATTAAGATTTAAACCTAAAGATCCGCCAGTATTTAGATGATCGGCACGGGTTGATCTTGCAGCGCTAATATTATAAGTGGTGTAGTAAATAGGGTTACCATTAGGTGCGATTTTCTGTAATTCTATATATTTACCTTTTGGTAAGTTGAGTTCTGTTTCCCAGCCTTTTTCTTTAGCTTTTTGTTTGGCCAACTCTTTTTCTGAAATTGCTTTCTTTTCAAATTGCTTTTCTAATTCGATTAATTTTTGCTGTCGATACTGTTTTGTGATTTGTTTTTGTTGTGTCTTGGTTTGTCCAAAAGTGATTGTACCAGTAAATAATAGAAACAGGATAGATATCCCGAACTGAGATTTTAATCTTTTCATTTTTTTGGTTTTAAGATGGTTATTAGTCTTGTGTAATGCTTAATAAAAGACAAAAAAGAAGAATGTATAGACAGTCTTTTTAAGGTTATTTTAAATCGAATAAAAAAACAGAGAAAATTTGCTAAAACTCCGGTAGATTTAGAGCAAGCTTAAGAAATTACTTTTTTAGGAGGCTTAGTAACCAGGTATACTCCCAAAAAAACCAATACTGCAGATATTATTTTGACTGGATTTAGTGAATCTGCACCCATTAACATGGCAAAACTAATAGCCAGAAGAGGTTGTAGATATATAAATGCTGCGATTGTAGAAGCTCTTAAATGCCTTAGCGCAAATATGTTTAACAAATAGGTTAAAAATGTAGTTGCTATAACCACAAAAATCATTTTCCAGATTACCTCATATGGTAGCGAGAGCCATTCTACTTCACTAAATTCTGAAATGGTAATCGGAAAATTAATAATAACACCAAGTAAGAAAAACCACTTCATTAAAGTAATAGAATGATACTTGGTGGTTAAGGGTTTTACCAATATTAGATAAATAGCATATGAAGCTGCATTGATAACAAATAAAGCATTTCCTAATGGGATATTTGGAGCATCCTGACGGATTTCTGAACCAAAAAGAATAAGGCCAAGTGCTCCCGAAAAACCTAGCAAAATACCAATAGTTCTTAAAAAAGTAATTTTTTCTTTTATAAAAAAAGCAGATAAAATAAACACCAGAATTGGAGAGATGGTGATCATTACAGAGCTATTGATAGGTGTGGATAATTGCAATCCTTTAAAAAACATAAGCATGTTGATTACCATCCCAAAAATAGTACAAGCAATTACCCTTGGCCAGTCATTACGCTCTATTTTTTGTTTTGGTGCCCATATAGATGCAAGCCAGAATAATAATGCAGCACCAACTACTCGCAATAAAATAAAACCAAATGGTTTGATATAGATAGGCATCACACCTTTGGCCACAGTATGATTTATACCATATATCAAACTGGCACCAAATGCAGCGAGTAATGCAGCAGTTCTTTTATCCATTAATAGTAATAGTTGCCTCTTCTACCACTTTTTTACTGTTTCCGATAAAGATTTTGTCATTAACAATAATTACTGGTCGTTTTAAGAAAGTATAATGCTCTAAGATTAATTTTTTATAATCTTCCTCAGATAAATCCTGATTTTTAAGATCTCGCTCTTTGTATAACCGTGCTCTTTTACTAAATAAAGCCTCATAGCTTCCAGCTAAGTCATACATTTTTTCAATTTGATCTGTGGTAATAGTTTCGTTTTTAATGTCTTGCAAAATGAAATCCGAGGATGGATTTAATTCATTTAAAATACGCCTGCAAGTATCGCAAGTAGACAAATGGTATATTTTTTTCACAGTTGATTATTTTAAGTGTCAAAATCATCACAAAGGAAATTCATTTCACAATTAAAACTCATATTTTTGGCTAAAAATTATGAAATGAGCTACAATGATTATGTTGTTACTATACAATACGATTATTGGTAAATTTTATACCTGTGCTAAGCATAGTCGAAATATGACTTTTGAAAAACAATAAAATAAACAGATAAGTACCATGCAAGATTCAATAACAATTACTCGCGTAAATCGAAAAATATTAGAAAAAATGTTAGATAACTATTCTTTGGATCAATTAAATGAAGTGCCTGAAGGATTTAAAAATAACCTAATATGGAACATTGCGCACGTAGTGGTAACTCAACAACTATTGGTGTATAAATTGAGTGGATTACCAATGATGATTAATGATGAAATGGTAGACTTGTATCGAAAAGGAACAAAGACCGAAAGACCAGTTACTGCAGAAGAAGTATCAGAAATAAAGAAACTTTTATTTACAACATTAGATAAAACAGAAAAGGATTTAAGCGATGATATCTTTAAAAATTACAATGACTACAAGACTAGTACTGGATTTGTATTAAAATCTGTTGAGGATGCGATGAATTTTAATAATTATCACGAAGGGATTCATTTAGGATATATCTTGGCACTTAGAAAAGCGATTTAAGTAAGTTTGGATATAGAATTTATCTTTCCTAAGATAAATTGTTTTATCAAAAAATCTTAATTGCAAAAAACGAAGCAACCTCCTCCTTATTCAATTTTAATTCTATAGGTCCTTCTGCATAGGAGTTGATTTCATATTGATTGTAATAGAGAACAACTTCTTTATCTGTAAACCCTATAGTTGAAGGTAAACTGAAAGTATCATCTTCAAAAAAGAAACCGGTGCTATTAATCGATTCTTTTTCTGGGATTTCATGTTGTGTTCTAAAGATCTTTTCTACATAATCTTCAAATTCATTATAATTCTTAAATAATGACTTATTCGAAAATTGCTTTCCTGTTTTTGTGTCAATATTGATATAAGAAACTGTACCATTTCCATGAGCACCACCGGTAAATATATAAGAATCCATTACGACAGAGATTAAACCTGGACATTGAAAACTAAGTTCACAATCAATAGTAGCTTCATAAGGAACGATTTCTTCTGGGAATTCTTCACTAATATTTTGATACGAATTATTAAATTGAGAGATCGCTTCTTTAAGGTTTGGTTCTGATCCGTTTTCACCAATATTTAGAATAGAACAAGCTACATTTTCTATTTCTTTATTAATAATGGGAGCTATTGGATTATCATCAACAATTTTTAATACGTTGATTTCTAAAGAAGCGCAATCCACATTTTTGCAATCAAGAAGGGTATCTACTGTAAAATTTTGTTTTTCAAAAGTGAAAGATTCTGTATTGTCACAGCTATATAATCCCCAAAAAATTAGTAGCAAAAGAATGAATTTTGACTTGGTGTTAGTTTTTGTGTTAATCATCTACTAAAGGTATTAGACGAAATATGATTAGAACGAATTAAATCATACATTTGTCCCGTTTTTCAACATAAAACGACCAAGTTAATTTATTCTTGTTAAAAACTAATAAATAGATGAAATTTAACACTAAAACAATTCACGGAGGACAGAAACACGATCCGGCTTATGGTGCCGTCATGCCTCCGATATATCAGACATCTACATACGCTCAGACTACTCCGGGAGGACATAAAGGTTTTGAATATAGCAGAACACATAATCCTACAAGAAAAGCATTAGAAGATTCTTTTGCTAGTATCGAGAACGGAAAATTTGGACTTGCTTTTGGATCAGGGCTTGCTGCCATAGACGCAGTAATCAAATTATTGAAACCTGGTGATGAGGTTGTTTCTACTAATGATTTATATGGAGGAACCTATCGTTTGTTTACTAAAATCTTTGAAGATTTTGGAATCAAGTTTCACTTTATAGGGATGGAAAATGCAGATAAAGTAGAAGATTATGTAAATGAAAACACCAAATTAATATGGGTTGAAACACCAACCAATCCTATGATGAATATTATTGATATTAAAGCGATAGCTGCAATATCAAAAACACACAATATTTTATTAGCCGTAGATAACACTTTTGCTACTCCATACTTGCAAAGACCTTTGGATCTTGGTGCAGATATTGTAATGCATAGCGCTACCAAATATTTAGGAGGACATAGTGATGTAGTTATGGGGGCATTAATTGTAAAGGATTCAACATTAGCAGAACGACTTTACTTTATTCAGAATGCAAGTGGTGCTGTTTGTGGACCGCAAGATAGTTTTTTGGTGTTAAGAGGGATTAAGACATTACATATACGTATGCAACGACACTGTGAAAATGGAGAAGCCATTGCAAAGTATTTGAAGAATCACCCTAAAATAGAAAAAGTATACTGGCCAGGTTTTGAAGATCATCCTAATCATGAAATTGCCAAAGCACAGATGGATGGTTTTGGAGGTATGATTTCTTTTGTAACAAAAGGAAGTGATTATGATAGTGCAATTAAGATCGTAGAGAATCTAAAATTCTTCACTTTAGCAGAATCTCTTGGCGGTGTAGAAAGCCTTGCAGGACACCCAGCAAGTATGACACATGCTTCAATACCAAAAGAAGAACGTGAGAAAACAGGAGTAGTCGATTCTTTGATTAGATTAAGTGTAGGAATAGAGGATATTAACGATTTAATTGCAGATCTTGAACAAGCTATTGGATAACCTAATTATTAAATTAAAAAAATAAACTTGTTTTTTTAGGAATATCATATATTTGGCGTGATATTTCAACCTATAGATAAGAATCTATTAATTCAATTAACATATGCAAGCAAAGATAGATGCATTCATGGAAGAGGTAAAGGCTCGTAACACGCATGAGCCTGAATTTTTACAAGCGGTACAAGAAGTTGCCGAAACTGTAATTCCTTATATAGCTACAAAAGAAATTTATAACGGGAAGAATATCCTGTTAAGAATGGTTGAACCAGAGAGAGCGATTATGTTTCGTGTACCATGGGTAGATGATAAAGGAGTGATTCATGTGAATAGAGGATATCGTATTCAAATGAATTCTGCAATAGGACCATATAAAGGAGGGTTACGTTTTCATCCTTCTGTAAACATAAGTATTTTGAAATTCTTGGCTTTTGAACAGGTTTTCAAAAATAGTCTAACTACTCTTCCTATGGGAGGTGGTAAAGGAGGATCTGATTTTGATCCTAAAGGAAAATCTGACGATGAAATTATGCGTTTTTGCCATAGTTTTATGAGTGAGCTTTTTAGACATATTGGCCCTGATACAGATGTTCCTGCAGGAGATATAGGAGTAGGAGGTCGTGAAATAGGATTCTTATTTGGGATGTATCGTAAAATGCGTAATGAATTTACTGGTGTTCTTACCGGAAAAGGACTTACCTGGGGAGGATCTCTAATTCGCCCTGAAGCTACTGGATATGGAACTGTTTATTTTGCAAAAAATATGCTTGAAACCCAAGGAGGTTCTTTTGAAGGAAAAATAGTAACAGTTTCTGGTTCAGGAAATGTAGCACAATACGCTGCAGAAAAAGCAACACAACTAGGAGCAAAAGTAGTAACACTATCGGATTCCTCTGGATATATTTATGACAAAGATGGAGTTGATGCAGAAAAACTTGCTTTTGTAATGGAACTTAAGAATATAAAAAGAGGACGTATCAGCGAGTATGCAGATAAGTATCCTTCTGCAGAGTTTCATAAAGGACAAACCCCATGGGGAGTGAAATGTGATATAGCGTTACCATGTGCTACTCAAAATGAATTAAATGGAGATGATGCACAAACGTTAATTGCTAATGGATGTGTTTGTGTTAGTGAAGGAGCTAATATGCCAAGTACACCAGAAGCAATTTCAGCTTTCCATAAAGCCAAAATTTTCTTTGCACCAGGAAAAGCTTCTAACGCAGGAGGTGTAGCCACATCTGGATTAGAAATGACACAAAACTCTTTACGTTATAATTGGACTCGTGAAGAAGTAGATAACAAACTAAAACAAATTATGGAAGATATTCATTCTGCTTGCCTCGAATATGGTAGTGATGGTAATGGATATGTAGATTATGTAAAAGGAGCTAATATTGCCGGTTTTGTAAAAGTAGCTGATGCTATGCTAGCGCAAGGGGTAATCTAAGTATTTAACGATTCCTTAAAATAAAATTAAAGCCGTTTGGATATTTCCAAACGGCTTTTTTAGTAAAAAAAAGTATCTTTGCCGCTTTTTTTATGAAAAGTCCTACCCTGTTATATAATAATCAATTTAAACTATTAATTTACAGATGACAAAAAAACTGATTACATTAGGAAGAGTATGTCTGCTTTCAATTTTAATGATTAATGCTTCTTGTGATAAAGACGAAGAAGTGGTTTTAAATGATGATAATTTTATTACATCGGTTAAGCTAACAAGCGGAGATTTTACGAAAGATTTTGAAATTAAGGATAACGAAGTAAATGGTGTAGTTCCTTACACGATTGATGATTTGGATATTGCATTTGCAATTACTATTTCTGATAAAGCAACTGTTACACCAGATCCAAGTACTATTAGCTCTATTAAAGATCCTATTAATTTTATTGTCACAGCAGAGAATGGAGAGAAAAAGAATTACGTAGTAAATATAAAAAGGGAATTGAGTCCTGAAAATGAGATAGTTTCTTTTCAAATAAAAACAGATCTTTTTGAAACAAATGCTGATATTGACAATGAAACAGGAAAAATTAATCAAAGAGTATTACCAAATACGGTGTTAACTTCTATTGAAACTACTGGTGTAATTTCAGATAGAGCTACAATAAACCCTGACCCAAAAACTATTTCTGATTATACAAATCCAATTACATTTACAGTCACAGCAGAAAATGGAGAAAGTAAAGAGTATCTAGTTACTCTAGAATTGATGAATAAAGAGTATACTGCGCAATGTGATATATCGAATGCAAGTAAATGGTTTGGAGGTGATGATAGAGTAATACCTGATTATCCTGAAATAGGCCCTAGAAATGTAGGTACTGGTCAAGTTATACTTTTAGCAAAAGATACATATCCAACAAAATTTGGTTTTTTATTAAGAAGACCTTTTGTGAGTCGTCGAACTAATACAAATTATTTGGGGGATTTAGAATTTAAATTAAATATTAGAGATATAAATGGAGTTATAATTACTTCTAAGAATGTTGTGATAAACGGTCCGTTTATTGGAGGATGGATAGATTTTGATTTGACATCGCTAAACCTACTTTTAAAAAAGAATATACAATATAATTTCACATATTATTTGATTAATGGAGAGGCTCTTGGTGTTTCAAGTGGCTCTGATGCTAATCTGAATGTAGATTCTGGAATTTGTGGAGCAACAGGCTTTAGTGGTGAATCCAAGAAAAAAAATAATACATCTTTAGAAGATTGGAATGTATGGTGGTCGCATGAATGGCATTTTAATTTTAGGTTGGAAGGAAAACAATAAGAAACTACTTTTTATACAAAGCCGCTTAGAGGTTTATCTAAACGGCTTTGTTGTTGATTTAGGAGAACTAAATAATTTAACACTCTTAAATATTAGATCTTTGTACCGAACTTAGGCATATATAATTTTGTTATGTATTTTTATAATTCCCAATAAAAACTCAAGGCGAGTCCTTAAATTGGTTCTCATGAAGCATATAACTCTTTTCTTTTTAGTACTATTAATCTCATGCGGGAGTACACATACGGCTTATGATTATGATGAGCAACAGGATTTCTCAATGTACAAGACTTATGCTTTTTATCCAGAAATGAGTTCTGGACTTAATGATTTGGATCAGAAACGATTATTGATGGTAACAGAAGCCGTTATGCAAAGCAAAGGGTTTGCCAAATCAGAAACTCCTGATATTTATATGAATTTTAAGACGATTATTAATAAAACACCTTCACGTAATAGTATTGGAGTAGGAGTTGGTGGCGGTAGTGGTGGTATTGGTATTGGTGTTGGAGGGTCTATTCCTATTGGTGGACCAGAAACCTTTCTGGAACTTACTATTGATTTTGTTGATGTGAAAAAAGATGAATTGGTATGGCAGGCGATTGCCGAGAAACGATTTCATCCTAATGCCTCGCCAGATACACGTACCAATTTCTTTCAAAAAATTATTGAAAAATCCCTAATCAAATATCCACCAAAGAAGAAAAAATAGGATTGCTTTTTTATTTATTTTCGGTTTACAATGATGATCAACTCACCAGCAATAGTAATACATTCCTTACGATATAGTGAGGCAGACTTGATTGTTTCATTGTTTACAAAAACAAGTGGACTACGCTCTTATTTACTAAAAGGAGTTTTAAAATCTAAACGAGGAAAAATCAGGGCATCATTATTTCAACCACTCACCTTATTAGAAATACAAGCTTTTCATAGAGATAAAGGCTCTTTAGAGAGAATTAAAGAAGCCAAAATAAAAACAATTTATAAGTCGTTACATACAGACTTCGTAAAAGGCACATTGGTATTTTTTATTTCTGAAGTACTTAAGAATTCTATCCATGAAGAAGAAACCAATACAGATCTATTCGAATATCTTGAAACCGCTTTAATGTGGCTGGATGTACATGATACTATTGGTAATTTTCATATTACATTTTTAACCAAACTTACCCAATACCTTGGCTTTTATCCAGATATTCCTCATGCAGAATCAGACTATTTTAATATGCAGGAAGGTGTTTTTCAATCTACTAGTAGTAATGTATATTGTGTAAGTGGAGATCAGGTAAAATTATTTAAACAATTTTTAGGCACAACATTTGAGGCAAGTATGGATATTAAACTATCAAAGAATACACGAAGTGATATTCTAGCTATGCTATTAGTATATTTTGAACTACATTTGCACGGTTTTAAGAAGCCGAAATCACTTTCTGTTTTAAACGAAATTTTTAATTAAGATAATGCGGGTATTTATATTTCTTTTGTTGACTATGTTTTTTGTATTGCCCGGCAATGCTCAAAAAATTACAATATTTAGTACAGCAAATAATCAACCTATCCCTAATGTAGCTATTTACAATAAAATCAAATCTAAGAGTACTATTACTGATTTTAATGGAGTGGCCAATATTTCTGCGTTTTCTGATACCGAAATCTTGTATTTTACACATGTCTCGCATTTAGGTATAAGTATGGTTAAATCTAAAATCCCAAAATCACTTTCTATATATTTAAAACCAGATGAAAACCAGCTTTCAGAAGTTGTTATTTCGGTATCAAAATGGGGGCAGGAACAAAAAGAAATTACACAAAAAATAGTAAGTATTTCGTCTAATGACATTGCATTATCTATGCCACAAACATCTGCTGATCTTTTACAAAGTAGTGGTCAGGTTTTTATTCAAAAAAGCCAACTGGGAGGAGGTAGTCCTATCATTAGAGGTTTTTCTACGAATCGATTATTGCTCACCGTGGATGGAGTACGAATGAATACTGCAATTTTTAGAGGGGGAAATGTGCAAAATGTAATATCGGTCGATCCTTTTACTGTAGATAGAACAGAGGTGATATTAGGACCAGGATCTGTTGTTTATGGAAGTGATGCAGTAGGTGGGGTAATGAATTTTTATACAACACAACCTAAGTTTGCTTTAAACAGTAAGAAAAAACTAAGTGGTAATGCACTTATTAGATATGCCAGTGCCAGTAATGAAAAAACTGGCCATGTTGATTTTAATATTGGATTAGAGAAGTGGGCATTTTTGACAAGTGTAAGCTATACAGATTTTGACGATTTAAAAATGGGAAGTCATGGCTCTGATGATTATTTGAGAAATGAATATGTAGAAACCATAAACGGAGAAGATGTTGTTGTGCAAAATTATGATCCTGAAAAACAAGTGTTTACAGGGTATGATCAGGTTAATTTGCTACAGAAAATTCGTTTTATGCCTAGCGAAAAATGGGATTTTAATGCGAGTTTTATTTATACAGAAACTTCAGATTTTCCTCGTTACGATCGCTTGATTAGAAGAAGAGATGGAAATTTAAGATCCGCCGAGTGGTTTTATGGACCACAGCTTTGGTTTATGGGTAACCTACAAGTATCGCATAAATCAAAAAGTAAGCTATATGATAAAATGAAAATCACTACGGCATATCAATATTTTGAAGAAAGTAGAAACGATCGTAATTTTGGTAGTGATATTTTAGAAAGAACCCAGGAACAAGTAGATGCTTACTCATTAAATTGGGATTTTGAAAGAAAATTTAACGATAAGACCACTGTATATTATGGGTTGGAATATGTGCTAAATCAAGTATATTCTGATGGGTCAGAACGCAATATTAATACGAATAGTATTGAAGACGCACCCTCAAGATATCCAAATGGATCTACCTGGCAGTCTATAGCAGCATATCTTAGTATAAAGCATAAGTTAAGCGAAAAACTAAGATTTCAAGGTGGATTACGATATAATAGAATCATCTTGTATTCAGAATTTGATGACAAGTTTTTTGATTTCCCATTTACAGAAGCAAATATTGATACCGAGGCGTTAACGGGAACAGCAGGACTAAGTTGGTTTCCTAATAATATGATACAATGGAAATTGAATTTATCCACAGCTTTTAGAGCACCTAATATTGATGATGTTGGTAAGATTTTTGACTCAGAACCAGGGTCTGTTGTTGTCCCTAATCCGGATATAAAATCTGAATATGCATATAATGGTGAAATAGGAGTAAAATTAAATTTTGATAAAAATTTATCTATAGATCTGTCGACATATTATACATATCTTGAAGATGCATTAATACGAAGAGACTATAATTTAAATGGGCAAACAGAAATCGATTTTGGAGGAGAACTAAGTAACGTACAAGCTATTCAGAATGCAGCAAATGCCAGAGTATATGGTTTTGAAGCTGGATTAGAATACAAGTTTCTTGAAAATTTTAAACTAACATCCAAGTATACTTTTGTTGGGGGAGAAGAGGAATCTGATGATGGTACTACAGCTTCTTCAAGACACGTTTCACCTCAGTTTGGAACTACCCAGGTGAGCTATATTTTACCCAAATTTACAATTGATGCTTTTGCAATGTATAATGGAGAGTTTAGTTATGAAGATCTGGCACCTTCTCAGCAAAACAATGACTTCTTATATGCCAAAGATCAAGATGGGAACCCGTATTCTCCTTCTTGGTATACATTTAATCTTAGAACACAATACCAAGTAACCAAAAATATAAAAGGTATATTATCTATAGAAAATATTACCGATCAACGATACCGTCCTTATTCTTCTGGTATTGCTGGTGCAGGAAGAAATTTTATTCTATCGGTGAAATATACGCTTTAACTTAAAAGATAGGGACCATCTGAAAAATACATTATTCATATTTGATATCGATGGAACACTCACAGATAGTGTGCCTATGTATTTGATTTCGGTTACAAACTCATTATTAGCACTAGGGATTTCGGATATTGATACCGATTATGATAGGTATAAACACCATACCGATAGTTATGCATTGAGATATAACTACGAACGCAATTTTAAGAAAACCTTTCCAAAAGAACTATTAGATGATTTTGAAATCGATTTGGTTTATCAAATGGGAATGTTTGATCCCGTAAAAGAAATTGATGGTGCCAAATCATTAATTCGGTTTTTTAAAGATAGTAATGTTCCTTTTTGTTTTGCTACAGGTGCATTGCCTAAACCTGCTATGATCAAATTAGATCAATGTGATATCTGGTATGATGAAAAACTATTAGCAACTTCAAAAACACACGAATCGAGAGAAGGTTTTGTTTTGGATGCTATAGAAAGATCAAAGATATATTATGATAAAGAAAATTTTGATCGTATTGTATCAATAGGAGATGGTGTTTGGGACTTGAAAACAGCCCAAAATTTATCTCTTGATTTTGTGGGTATCGGAGATAAGAACAGAATAAAACTCCTGGAAAACGGAGCAAAACATTGCTTCTCTACGCTGTCAGCATTTAAAGAATCACTGATTTAATTTTTAGGAGCTCTTAGTTTTTGCATTAAGGTAGTATCAAACTCTTTTTTAAGCTTGGTGATTTCAGCTACATTTTCGTTAGGGATGGCAATAGATAACACATAGTGCTTTATTTTCCAGCCATTAGCAGTTTTTTGAAGGATACCACTGCCTCGACAAATCCCCATTTGAGTATCTAATAACTCATCAAACCAGGCAATATCACTTTCGTTTTTTACAAAAATATTTCTTTCAAGAGTAGAGAAACTCCAGGCTTTTCCTTTATCAAAATATGGTTTTGAAAAGGCTTTAAACTCAGAGTTATTCCAATTTTCTGTAGGATCAGTTCCTATAAAAATTGCATCTTCGGTCATAAGACCAAAATAAACTTCAAAATTGGCATTGGCTGCAGCCTTGTGCCATTGTTCAAGAGTCGTATTAATTTCAGTATTTTGTTGTGCAAAACAAAAACTACAGACAAAAAGTAATAAAGATAAGATTGGCTTTTGCATACGTTTTATTTTATAGGTGGTTTCTCTTGATCTTCGAGTTCTCTTAAAAGTTCTTTTTCAATATTTTCTGGGATCGCTAATGACAATTCATTTAATTGTATGATCAGACTATTATAAGCTTTAATCAATCTTGTATTAGCTTCCATAACCATATCAGAATCTTTATTTTTCTTTTCAGATAGTAGTTTTAGTAAACCTGTTTCAGTAGATAGAACACTAATTCGGGAGTTAATAGTGTTTATATTTAGGTCTTCAGAAAGGTTTTCCTTAAACGTGCTCACTAGTAAATCTATACTATCAACATGTTTGTTTACGTAGAAAGAATTTCCATTGCGTAATACGGTTATAAAACTTCTCAGATTCTGAAAATCTTCAAAAATTTCAAGACTTCTTTCTGCCTCTGGAGAAAGTTTTAGAAGATTTAATTTAATTTTTTCTTTAGAAAGACTATCCAGCTTAGCAACAGGGTCTTTTCCTTGTATATTGGTGGTTTTTTCACCTTGACACCCAAAACAAACTAATATAATCCCTAAAAAAAGAAATATTCGCATCCTATATTTTTATAGTAAGGACTCAAAAATAAGATATTTATGTCAAAATGATAGTATTCTCGCAATCAAAAAGATTTGATACATTTTCTATAATAATTTACCAAAATTATATTCAAAAGAATAAAGCGAGTTAAATGTCTATTTGATACATAATTTCTAAGCTTCACATAAAATGATATGTTGTTTTTATGAACCCAAAATATACATTTTCCTGAATCTGGAAATTTTCCTTTGATTAATCACTTATTGTCTATCATGTAACGAATTCTAATTGGATACGGATGAATTCTAAATAAGACTAAATTTTAGAAGGCACACAAGTTACTTTTGTGATGATTTTTTTTATTTAAACTAACACAAACACAAATCACTTACCTAAACCTCATGATCATGAAAAATTTAAACTTTAATGAGAGGATGTTTTCTGGCATATTTAAAAAGATGTGTATGACAACCTTTCTATTGATTCTTTCTTTTTCTTCTTATGCGCAAGATAAGAAAGAAGTTGTTGTGGGAACCGTAAAGAGCTTCTCAGAATCAGTATTTTCGAATAAGTCAAGAAATAGCAATTTTACTATTAAGCTATCAGATAAAGAATCATATAACCTTAAGATTAATGTTAAAAAGAGTATTGTAGATGGATACTTTGTAACTGGTAATGTATTAGTTAACAAGGCTAAATCAGATGCTACAACAGAGCCTGTTTTTAGTTTTACTAAAAATGATGAAAAAATATCTGGGGAGATTATATTTTATGATCAGAAAAAAGCATTTAAGATTTCAACTAATAACAAAGGACAA
The DNA here is from genome assembly GCF_900299525.1 of Aquimarina sp. Aq78. Lineage (GTDB taxonomy): Bacteria > Bacteroidota > Bacteroidia > Flavobacteriales > Flavobacteriaceae > Aquimarina. The sequence goes on from NZ_OMKA01000023.1 coordinate 194,710, forward strand.
GTATTAGCAAGCGATCAGGATATTCATAGTATACTATGCGTAGATTTTGAAGAAGAAAAAGCTGCGGCTAATAATGATTCTGGTGTAATTACCCCACAAAAAGCACAAATACAATTAGAGAGTCTTCCCGGGGCATCTCATGTTATCTATCTTGATTTTGATGGAGAAGTAGTGTCTGGTACTCGTTGGGTAGGAGGTAGAACAATTAATGCAAAACCTGCTGGTTTTAGTGATGAAAAAATTCTTGCGGTATGGAGAATTATGGTAGATGATTTTAACCCTTTTAATATAAATGTGACTACCAGAAGAGATGTGTTTGATGCTACTCCAAAAAATCAAAGAATGATGGCAATATTTACGCCAACAAACGATGCAGCTCCTGGATCAGGAGGAGTAGCGTATCTCAATTCTTTTAGTTGGAATTCTGACGATCCATGTTGGGTATATAACTTAGGAACAAGAACAGCAGGAGAAACAGGATCTCATGAGGTAGGGCACACTCTTGGGTTACGACACGATGGAACAAAATCTGGAACTACATATTATTCAGGACATGGGCAATGGAGTCCAATCATGGGTTGGAGTGCTAATAAAACATTAGGGCACTGGAGTAAAGGAGAATATAATGATGCTAATAACACTGAGAATGATTTAGCAATTATTTCAAATTCTAGAAACGGTTTCGGGTATAAAAACGATGATCATGGAAATACTATAAATAGTGCTACAGAATTAATATCTGATAGTAATGGAAATGTATCTAAAGAAGATAATGAAGGAATCATTGAAAAAACATCGGATAAAGACCTATTCTCTTTTCAAACTTCTGGAGGAGAGGTAAATTTTTCTTTTGATCCAAATCCATACCATCCAAATTTAAATATTAAAGCAAGATTATTAAATAGCAATAGTGAAGAGGTTACATCCTCTGATCCACAAGGTTTAAAAGCATCTATAAGTACTACTTTACAAAGTGGGAAATATTATATTGAAATAGATGGAGTAGGAGAAGGAAACCTGTCTACAGGTTATTCTGATTACTCTTCTTTAGGATTGTTTTCGATTTCTGGGAAGTACCCTAAAGGAAATAGTACAGATACCGAAGCTCCGAGTGTTCCAACAAACTTATCCGCTTCAAATGTTGAACAAACATCACTGTCTTTATCATGGGGAGCTTCTACAGATAATGTTGGAGTAACGGGATATGATGTATATCAGGGAGATGTGAAGATTACCAGTGTTAGTGGTACTTCTTATAATGTTACCGGATTGACTGCAAATACTACGTATGAGTTTAGAGTAAAAGCCAAAGATGCTGCAGGAAATACTTCTGGATTTAGTAGTACTGTATCGGTTACAACAAAAGAAGCTACAGATACCGAAGCTCCGAGTGTTCCAACAAGCTTATCCGCTTCAAATGTTGAGCAGACATCACTATCTTTATCATGGGGAGCTTCTACAGATAATGTTGGGGTAATAGGGTATGATGTATATCAGGGAAATGTGAAGATTACCAGTGTTAATGGTACTTCTTATAATGTTACTGGATTGACCGCAAATACTACGTATGAATTTAGAGTAAAGGCTAAAGATGCTGCAGGAAATATTTCTGGGTTTAGTAGTACTGTATCGGTTACAACAAAAGAAGCTACAGATACTGAAGCTCCGAGTGTTCCAACAAGCTTATCCGCTTCAAATGTTGAACAGACATCATTGTCTTTATCATGGGGAGCTTCTACAGATAATGTTGGAGTAACAGGATATGATGTATACCAGGGAGATGTGAAGATTACCAGTGTTAGTGGTACTTCTTATAATGTTACTGGATTGACCGCAAATACTACGTATGAGTTTAGAGTAAAGGCTAAAGATGCTGCAGGAAATACTTCTGGATTTAGTAGTACTGTATCGGTTACAACAAAAGAAGCTACAGATACCGAAGCTCCGAGTGTTCCAACAAGCTTATCCGCTTCAAATGTTGAGCAGACATCATTGTCTTTATCATGGGGAGCTTCTACAGATAATGTTGGAGTAACAGGGTATGATGTATATCAGGGAAATGTGAAGATTACCAGTGTTAATGGTACTTCTTATAATGTTACCGGATTGACTGCAAATACTACGTATGAGTTTAGAGTAAAAGCTAAAGATGCTGCAGGAAATACTTCTGGATTTAGTAATACAGTTTCGGTTACTACAAAAGAAGCTACAGATACCGAAGCTCCGAGTGTTCCAACAAACTTATCTGCTTCAAATGTTGAACAGACATCACTGTCTTTATCATGGGGAGCTTCTACAGATAATGTTGGAGTAACTGGATACGATGTATATCAAGGAAATGTAAAGATTACCAGTGTTAATGGTACTTCTTATAATGTTACCGGATTGACCGCAAATACTACGTATGAGTTTAGAGTAAAGGCTAAAGATGCTGCAGGAAATACTTCTGGATTTAGCAACACAGTGTCGGTTACTACAAAAGAAGGAAGTACAACAGATATCTGTGAAGGAGTACAGGTGTGGGTATCAGGAGTAAATTATGCTGTTGGAGATCGAGTAATTTACAGGAGTTATGTTTACGAAAGAACTGACAACGGATGGATTAGGCTAGGGAGATGTGATGCTAATCTTTGTGAAGGAGTAGATACTTGGGTGTCAGGAGTACGTTATAATATAGGAGATCAAGTGGTATATAGAGGTAATCTATGGGAACGTGGTGCAAGAAGATGGAGACTTGTTTCATCTTGTAGTGAACAAGCGAACAAATTTGATTCAGCTGCTCCACCACAAAAGATGAGTGTGTATCCTAATCCGATAAGTGGAAGTGTACTAAACATTGTTTTTAATCCTTCTCAAGAAGCAACCTATAGCATTTATAATTTATTAGGAGAAACAGTATCTAGTGGCTATTTTAAATCTTCTGTACAAGTAGATCACTTGCCAACTGGAACATATATTTTGAAAGTTACTTCTGATAAAACACAACATGTTACTCGATTTGTAAAAGAATAGAGAAAGATGAAAAACTGAAAAAAATAGACTTTTATATTTAAATTAGTTTACAGAATTTATAAACAGCTATAGTGACCATTTAACTATAGCTGTTTTCTTTTGAATTCATTTTCAACTTTTATAATATAGTATTTTAGATACTAAGATTGTGATTAATTTATTTTCTGTAAGAGAGGGTTAAATGCTTTTGAAGCTACAATTACTTTGTCTCCCACAGCTATTGTTTTAATATCGTTTTCTTCAGCAACTATTTTTACAAAATTTGAACCTACCAAAATAGTAACAATATAAATTATATCTTCTTTTTTAATTTGAATTATTTCTCCCGAAAACTGAAATTTCCCACTTACTTGTTTCGTAGTAAATACTTCAATAGGTTTTCCTTGTTTAATTATTTTTCCATTTTCAATACTAAATACAGTATCAGACATTTTTATAACTTCGCCTATCTCATGGCTTATAAGTAGAGTAGTTAAATTAAATTGCTTATGTACTTTAAGAATATAATCTTGTAGCTTTGTACGCATTTTTATATCTAATGCAGAAAGAGGTTCATCCAGCATTAAAATTTCAGGCTTTCTTACCAATGCTCTTGCTAAGGCCACTCTCTGTTTTTGTCCCCCGGAAAGATTTTTAGGTTTCCGATCTTGTAGATCACCTAGTTCGATAATATCTATGAGCTCATTAACAACTTCCTTGTTTTGACCTTTCTCTACTGCAAAAAGAAGATTTTCTTTTACAGTCATATTAGGAAATAAAGCATAATCCTGAAACACAAATCCAATTTTTCGTTGTTGGGGTTTTAGACAAATTCCCTTTTTGGTATCAAGCCATGTTTTTTGATTCACTGTAATTAGTCCTTCATCTGTTTGTAGTAATCCAGCAACCATTCTAAGTATAGAAGTTTTACCCGCTCCAGAATCCCCATACAGTGTAACTAATTGACCTTGCTCGATATTAATGTTAATATCAAGTTGCATTGCTCCATTTGCCGCCGTTAATTTTTTTTGCAAAGCTATATGTATCATTTCCAGAATCTTTTTAGATATCCACCATTAACCAGATATACCAGCAATAAGATGCTAAATGTAATTGCAAATAAAATGAGGGAATACCAATTTGCTACATCATAATTAAGAGCTTCTACTTCATCATAAATAGCAATAGAAGCCACTTTTGTTTTTCCTGGCATATTACCACCGATCATTAATACTACACCAAATTCGCCAATGGTATGAGCAAAAGCCAATACAACTCCTGTGAGTAATGATGGTTTTATATTAGGAAGTAATACTTTGAAAAGAGTGGTGATTTTAGATTTTCCTAACACGTAAGATGCTTCTGTTATTGATGAAGGCAAATTTGAAAATCCAGCTTGAATAGGATGTACCATGAACGGTAAACTATAAATAACCGATGCAAGAACAAGCCCCTGGAACGAAAAAATAAGTTGTATGCCCAGATACTCGTTTAACCAACTTCCAAAAGCATTTGCAGGACTAAAAGCTACTAACATATAAAATCCTAAGACGGTTGGAGGTAAAACCAAAGGCATACTTACCAGAGTTTCTAAGAATGGTTTTACTCTTGATTTTGTATGAGCAAGCCAATAGGATAAAGGGACAGAAATAACCAATAACAAAAGCGTGGTAACTAATGCCAGTTTAAACGTTAATACTAAAGGTTGCCAATCCATCATTCTGATAACATTATTTCGGTGGTTTTAATCATGGCTGTGATTTTTTCGCCAATTTCTAATTGCAATTGATCAGCAGCATCAGAAGTAATGATCGCTGTTAGATGCCCAATGGTAGAATCAATAGTTAACGTACTTAATAATTGTCCTTTTTTTATATTAATAATTTCTCCGATTGCTTTGTTTTGTATACTTATAGAATGTTCTATCCCTTTTCCAACAATTACTTCTGTTTCTTTGAAAATCATTTTAATATGATTTCCTTGTTTTAAATAAGGAGCTGTATCAGGTGTTTCTATTATAATAGTATTAAAAAAAACAGCTCCAACATCAACAGTAACCAATGATAAACTGCCATTAGTTTTTATAGACGTTATTTCTCCCTGTAGAACATTCATAGATTAATTTTCTTTTGCTGAATAACCAAAATTTTCGAGAATTCTTCTTGCATCTGCAGAAGATAAAAAGTCATAGAACTTTTCTGCATTTTCTTGATTATTCCGGTTAAGAATAACAACTCCTTGAGCGATTGCAGAGTAATCTGTATCTTTTAGATCAATCCAATTGCCTTTATTGCTCATTTCTGGAGATAAAACTACGGATTTTGAAGTAAAACCAATTTCTGCTGATCTTGAAATAATAAACTGATTGGTTTGTAAAACACTTTCTCCGTATACCAATTTATCTTTTATGTCTTCATAAAGGTTATGTTGTTTTAAAATTTCTATTGTAGCTAGGCCATAGGGAGCCATTTTAGGGTTTGCAATTGCAATATGATGTATCTTCGAACTTTTGAGGGTTTCTAGAGATGGATCAATAGTATCAATCATTGACCACATAACCAATTTTCCGTAGCCGTATATTTTAGGTGCTTTGATCGCAAAACCTGTATCAAATAATTCTTTTGGATATTTTATATCGGCAGAAACAAATACATCAAACGGAGCACCCTCTTTAATTTGCGCGGTTAATTTTCCCGATGAGCTTATAATAAGATCACAGGAAATACCTGTTTGGTCTGTAAAAGTTTTGGATAACTCTTTCATTGCAAATTGCATATTTGCAGCTACAGCAATAGTTAATTTTCTCTCTGATTTTTGCTGGCATGCTGTTATCAAATATATAAGAAGTATGAATATTGCTTTTTTCATTTTTTGTAACTGTTCTCCTGTATTACTTTTCTGTAAAGATAACAACTCAAAGAGCAACCACATGTAGAGGTCGAGTACTATCTATGTTACTTTTTTATCTAAAGTAGTTTTTATAGTATTAACCGTTGCTGTTTATTTTGTATACACATTAGGATCAAATTTCTCCATATAAATTTCTGGTTTTGGAAGTTTTGTAAATCCATACTTTTCATATAGCCATTCGGCAGTACTTGTTAACAAAATCCAACGTCTTAAATTTTGTAAATTAGGATGCCCCATGATGGTTTCCATTAGCCATTTACTTAACCCTAATTTTCTATACTCTTTGAGGATAAAAATATCTCCTAAATAAGCAATTGTTGAATAATCCGAAATCACTCTTGCATACCCAATCTGTTTCTCCCCAGAATAAAGCCCAAAATTAAGAGAATTCTCTATTGATACTTTTACTACATCATATGAAATACCATCACTCCATCCTGATTCATTTGTTAGAAAATTATATATCAATAAAACATCCAACTTGTTCTTATCTGTTGAGATGCTATAATTTTCCTTAAATACTTCCATATTTTTAGTTTTGACCTGCCATATGATCGAATCCATTGCTTTTGAGGATGCAAAGTACCGAAATTAAACGAAAAAGCGATTTAAGAGTGAACTTAAACCGCTATTATTTGTGTATTATTATCAAAAGAAATTTACCATTTCATTTCACCTTTTACCACTTTAGCACCCAATTGAAGTGCTATATCCAAACCTGCATTTGGATACAATTTTTGCATGGCAGCAATAAGTTCTTCAGAGTTTTTTGATTTTACTTCTTCTTTCTGATAAGCAATTAGGTAATTTTTAGAATAGGTAATAGCATTACGATTTAAGTTGTTGTTATCTAAGGCATGTGCAGAGACAACAACTTCTGGGTTAAGGCGTTCCATTTCTTCTAAAACAGATAACCAGGCAACGCGTTTTTCTGTAGTACTCGCATCTGCTATCCATAGATGTAGATTGTTATATACATTTACACCTCCTACAATTGCTTTTAGAGATGGAATCCAGACAAATGTTCTTTCTGGAGTAGAGCCATTAAGACCTTTTATTTCTATAGATTGACCTTCGAGATCTATCGTATTCCCTTTTAATATTTCTGGAAAAATAACTTTTTTCGTTCCATTGTTCCCTAGTTTTGGACCCCAAATCTGTAACTTTTTTTCATACGTTTTTTTGATGTGGGATAGCGTATACTCGTTGGCATAAATGGTTACATCTGGGAAAGAGTTTTTAAATACTTCTAACCCAAAATAATAATCAGGATCTCCATGACTTATATAAATGGTTGTGAGGTTTTTACCACTTTTTAGGATTTCTGCAACTACATTATGTGCATCAGAAAGTGTGAATTGCGAATCAATAAGAACCGCATCTTTTTCTCCATAAATTAAAACAGAAGCGATGTGAAAACTGTTTTCGTCTGCCCGATACACTTTGTATTCTAGGTTTTGTGCTGTACTACTCATTGTTATTGAAATTAATAGTATTGTTATTAAAAAATTGATTTTGTTCATTTTAATGTTCTTTTAAATGATGGTACAAAGTTGCATACATCAGTTTTCAAAAACATTGAACTAGTTCAATAACTGTGAGTATCTTGATTATTTTTTTGAAGCGATCTTTTTTCGAATTTTACTTACAAACTCATGTGAGATTCCTAAGTAAGCTGCAATCTGTAAATTGGTAAGTTTTTGTGCTATTTTTGGATAGGTTTTAATAAAATGCAGATAACGTTCATCTGCTGTATAGCAATGATTTCGTATCAACCTTCTTTGTAAAGAAACCAAAGTTTTTTGTGACATAATACGAAATAGCTTTTCAACTTTAGGCATTTGCTGATACAGTAGTTCTTTGTCTTTTTTATTGATCAATAAAACTTCACTGTCTTCAAGGGCTTGAATTGATAATAGAGCAGGGGCTTGATTTGTAAAACTATCTATGTCGGTCACCCACCAATCTTCGACAGCAAAATATAAAACATTTTCATTTCCATCATTATCTATCGTGTACACACGAAAACAACCTTTGGTTACAAAACCTTCAAATCGACATACATCACCCTGTCTAAGTAAAAAATCTTTTTTAGAAATAGTCTTTGGATAAAAGAAATGACTATAGGTCTCAAATTCTGAGTCAGAAAATTGAATGTGTTTATCTATATTTTCCTTAAGAAGAGTATATGGCATTTTCTATTTCTGGTTTACAGGTAATATCTTAAACAAATTATTTTTTAAACCCTGTGGTAAACAGATTTCTGGCTCCTTTTATACCACATTTTTGATACGCATGATACGTTTGAGCCGCTCTTTCTTCAATTTGTTTCCCAGTTTCATTTTTAATCCAACCATCGATTGCTGACTTCAATGTATATGCTTCAGGAGCCATTAAATGTGTAGTCCATAAAATAGGATTTGCTTTTGCGCGTTTTATTTCTTTTGAAAAATACTTCTGACTATAACATGCCAAAACTATAACCTCTCTTTTTTTAATAACCTCTTTCTTGTATGAAATATCTACGTTAAATTCCATTAAGCCATCATGACCGATATATGCGAGTAAATCAGAATCACCACCAAATTTTAATGTTTCTGAGTTTACTTCGATCGAAATAGGATTTTGAGAATTAGAGGCCAATAGAAAATCTTCAATGCAGGTTTGGATTTTTGCACCATCATAGGCATCAGCTAATAGATAGATTTTTTTGGTACTATGTTTAAATAAAACTCTATCTAGTAATACCGGATCATCTATTTCAAAATCTTTTACCAACTTCCAGTCTTTTGCTTTAAACTTAAAGAAAGATTTTACCCCATAACCAGCACCCCAATATAAATTATGCTTTGGGTCTTTTCCGTTCCCTAATTTTGCCGGAACAGGAACAATTCCTTGATTCTCATTATCACATAAAGCCACATATACATGAATGGTTTTTGCCTGGCTAAATACTTTAGAGCATAGAAACAAGATCAATATCAAGAAGAATACTTTTTTCATGATTGTTAACACTTTTTTTATTTACTGAATTTACAAACAAATTTTTTGTGAGTATTTATGAAATCTTGATTTTCGTAAAAGCTATGGGCATTTTCTCTTTTAATATTGGAAGTAACTTCAAGTTGAATTATTTCCTTTTCTTTGGCTATACTTTTGAGGTGATCTATTAGTTTTTGTCCGATTCCTAAACCACGACAACTTTCTGTTACAAACATTTCCTGAATTTCACCAATCAACCCATTATGATGAAGTAAATTTTGAACGTGACAACTTAAAAATCCAGCAATTTCATTTTCAACTTCAGCAATAAGATATATGTTATTTTGGTTATTTAGATTTTCTAGAAAAATTTTTTCTTGCTTTTCTTTTTTGAAGGTTTGATTTTCTAATATTTCAATAAAACGATGAATAGATAAAAAATCAGAACCTTTGGCTCTTCTTATTTCTACTTCTTTGTTACGCATATTTGAGGTATTGGATAACAATCATTAAATATTGAGTTTTATCTTATGTGTCTTTCTACTCTAAGTGGTATAATTTTATACTAAACATACATAGTTTTTATAGATGTCAAAGTTTTTTGAAAAAGGGAGAGATCTGATGTGGCTTTGGATACAATTAAGCTCCCTTGTATTAAAATTAAGGTTTGTTCTGCTTTATTTTTTGCGTCACTTTCTGATAAACCAAATGCAATTCCTAAAGTACTAAAACCTGTAATCCATTGAATCATAATTTGATTTAATTGCTTTCCAAATAATTCGAGATTCGAATCCATTATTAATGCTCTTAAAATACATGTCTTTTCGCCTCCACCATAAAGATGATCTATGTTTATGATTGCTTTTTCAAGCCTTTTGTCGGGTTGTATAGTAGTATCAGATAGAAGAGAAAGAATGTTATCAGCGGCCCATTTTTCTACATAATCCAGAACAACAGAAGTAATTTCCTTTTTCCCTTTTGGGAAACGATGATATAAACTTGCTTTCTGTAGGCCCGATGAACCAGCCAGATCATTAAGACTCGAACCGTCATAGCCTTTTGAACGAATAACAGACATTAAGCCTTCTAATAAATCCTGATCATTTACTTTTTGTGGTCTCATAGGGCAAATGTACAAATAAATAATATTTTACCAAACGTTCGGTAACACTTCATGGATTACAATATAAAACCGTATAATTTTACTTTATGACCTTCTACGACATATTTATGGCTTTCAATGATTGATTCATTTTTTAGTTTCTGATTTATTTTTTGCATGTTGTAAATTTTCTTTAAATAGTTTTACGCTATGATGATTTGTTTTTTCTCCTAATTCAATTGCTTTTGAATAACAAGTAATTGCTTCTTTATAACTTTCACACACTAAAAAACCTTCGCCTAAGCTATCCCATACATTTGGTGAATTAGGATATCGTTTTGTGTTTTCTTTAAAAAATTTAATTGCTAATTCACAATTATCATCAAGGAATTTATAGCCTAATCTATTTATAGAATTCTCGGTAGGGTTATAATTTTTTAAAAAAGACTGTTTTAAACTATCTGCAATTCTCTGGTTCCCATTTTGATAATAGAGATACATAATATGTCCAACAGAAGTTTCTGATGGTAACACTTTATAGCCACATAACTCTGATAGTTTTTCAAAATAGCTATTCAATGCTTTAATACCCCCATGTTTTTTAAATTCGTTTAAAGAACTTCTGTCTGGATACCCTTTCACTTTATAAATATCTTCAAGGCCATGTGCTGATAAGTATAATTGATGTATTATTTCTCTGTCTTTAATTGGATTTATATTCGAGAGAAATATAATTGTTGTGTCATCATCATACATATTTATTGATGAGCGATGGCCATGAAGGGCGCCACCATGAGTATACATTTTTATCTTGGTGTTTCTTTCGATCAGATCGTCCCAATTGCGAATCCAACCATAACAATAACCATGCTTATTTGGGGTTAACATTTTTTTGGTATAAGTGGCTGATAATAATTTGTTTGTTTTAATGGCTTCACTCCAAATAAATAGATCATCAACTGTAGAGTGTATCCCTCCGGTAGCATATATATTAGACTGATCTCTAAACGGTACATTATTAAAATTTCCTCCATATTTCATAAAAATCATACGAAAGGTTTCATCTTCAATAAAAGAATAGCCTTTTGCAGTTTCATTTTTTATAAATTCATTAGTTTCATATCCGGTGTTTTTTAGCCCTAATGGTTTTGTTATTTTTGTTTCAAGTAATTCTGAAAAGGGTTTTTTTGAAACTTCTTCCAAAATAGCTCCTAAGAGCATATACCCTAAGCTACTATAATAAAATGTTGTCCCTGGTGTATAGGCTAGTTTTACTTTCCCTACTAGTATTGCCAATTCTCTGGGAGTATAAGCAGTAGATATAAAAGCGTCTTGAGTTATTCCAGTTTTTAAAATACCTTCATAATGTGGTAATCCAGAAGTATGTGATAACAATTGATGAATTGTTATCTTATTTCCTAATTCTTTTGGGAAATAAGGTAAATGTGTTGATACAGAATCTTCTAATTTTAAAACACCTTCTTCAACTAGTTGCATTATTAACATTGCTGTAAACTGTTTGGTTACAGATCCGATTGGAAATTTGGTATCTACAATGTTTGGTATATTTTGTTCTCGGTCTTTTAGTCCATAAGCTTTTTTAAAAGTTATTTTTCCTTTTTTCGCAACCAGAATAACTCCATTAAAAGGACTACTGATTTTTTTTCTTCCATTTTCAGAATACTCTTGCATTAGTGTATCTAGTGATTTTGGAGAATCACTACATGAATTAAAAAAGAGGGCTATAACTACTATGAATAATAGTATTCGAATTGTTTTTTGTGATGATAGATGAATCATATTTGTTTCATTTTGACTATTTGAAACAAATGTATGTGAGTGCTAAGAGATGTATTATGTCAGAACTATGACATTCTTATGTCATTCATTGAAATTTTTGTGCTTAACTACAAGAAATTAGGTATAAATGACATGGTAAGAATATTTTTATTATTTAACTGAATGGTATTTTTAGAGATGATAAAAATGTTAATTGCTAAACAGAATAAGTAAACGATTAGAGCGATGTAGAGTCCGTCTCCGGCATTTCCTGTGATAAGATTATTAAGGAAAACAACCAGAAAGAAGGAAAATATGGTAGCTACTGTCCAAATGATTTGAAAACTAATTATTTTACCTCCTAAGTGTTTTAAATCTTTTAATGTTCCGTTTAGTTTCCAAATCATAAGCGGAATAATGATATTACCTAAAGGGATAATTAATGTCGCTAGAATAGATAAATTCATTTTTTTAAGAATAGATATTTCATTTGCTAAATTCTGTATGTTGGGTTTTTTAACGGTCAAATTAGAAATATCTATATCTAGTTTTTTTGCTAGCGTTTGTAGCGTAAAAAGACGTGGTGTAACCGTACCTTTTTCAATTCGCTGTATGGTTCTAAGAGAAATATTTGACATTTCGGCTAATGCTTCTTGAGATAAACCTTTGGCCAAACGAGCTTCTTTAACTTTTTCTTTTACCGTTATTGTATCCATGGTGTTGTTTTAAGTCTCCTTATGTTCTTATGTCAAAAACATAGGTTTTGAAGTGACTTTTTTTAATTCTAAGCAGTTTAATTTAAGGTTTATCTGGTGTTCGTTCAAATATTTTTTGTTCTTTTTTCTCGATATAATTCTGATTTAAATAAAACTGATGAGCAGATTCTCTTTTCACATTACATCTTACCCTAACGGTTTTATAATCATTAGCGTGACTTTCTAGATACTCGATCAAAGTACTGGCAACTCCATTCCTTCTATACTCTTTTCTAACGATAAGTCCTCCGATTTCCAAAAAAGGAGAAGATGTTAATCTAATCGAAATAAACCCATGTATATATCCAATAACTATTGTATTTAAAACAGCTACAAATGCAAAATGATCTTTATTAGAATTTATTAAAGTGATCTGTTTTGTAATTAAAGATTCATCAATTTGATAGCCAAGTTGTACAGAAAGTTCAGCTATTGAAAATGCATCAGATTTATGTAGTTCTCTTATTTTAATCTCTTCAAACATGTTACTTATTCGTTTTCTGGTAACGTATCGAATTCTTTTCTAACATTTTCAAACCATTCTTTCATAGCTTCAGGAGATTTCATGAGTTCTTGTATTTTATTCATCGCTATAAGATGTGGTTTATCACCCTTCTGAAACATTTCTGTACCGTGATTTTTACTCATTTCGGCTATTTCTTCAAACGTATTGGCATGAAATTCTTTGTTACATGCTCCTCCTAACTGTTTGCAAGTCATTGTTTTCATGATTAAATACTAGTTCTATTTGATTTCGCTTTTTGTTTGGTTCATGTGTGTTTAATATTTCACATAAAAATTGTTACTTTTCTTCAAGAAACTCCCCAAGTCTATCAAAAACAGAACCCCAACCATTCATAATACCCATTTTTGTTTGTTGTTCACAATATTCTTCTGTTGGATGTATGACATTAAAAGTAAAATTAGTTTTGTCTCCGTTTTTTTCAAATAGAGCTTGTATTTCTACACCTTCTGTCATGGGTTTGAAATTTGCAGAAGAGCATATTTTTTCGAACTCAACAATTTCTAAATACACACCATCAGAAATGAATTCGTTCCCATCTGGCATTTGCATGGTATATTTCCACTTGCCACCAACTCTAAAATCATGCTCAATTACTTTTGTGTTCATTCCTTTTGGCCCCCACCATTGAGCGATATGTTCGGGATGAGTCCAGGCTTCCCAAACTAGTTTTATAGGAGCATTAAAGGTTCTTTTTAGAGTTACAGTTCGATTGTTTGCTTCACTTCGATTACTCATTTTCTTTATTTTTTGTTTGTAATTTGGTTAAATAATTTTCGAAAGAATCCAGTCTGTCTTCCCACAGATTCCGATATTGTTCTATCCATAAGAAAGCGGGGATAAGGTTTCTGGGTTGGATTTGGCATAACCGTTCTCTCCCTTGTTTATTAATAGTTATTATTCCACACTCTTTCAAGATTTTTAAGTGTTTTGAAATTGCAGGGCGACTAACGTCAAATTTTTGGGCTACCGTATTTACAGTTAATGTTTCGTCTGCCAGTAATTCTATAATTTCTCTTCTAACCGGGTCGGCTATTGCTTGAAAGACATCTCTTCTCATGTTTTTAGGTAACTGATTGGTTACAAATATAAATGTAATCATTTGGTTACGCAATTTTTTTATAAGAAATTGTAGTTAACAAATAGAATTAGTTATGAGAGAGTAGTAGTTAAAGCAGAGAGCGAGTATTATTTTTTCTTTGCGATTAACAAAAGAGAATCATTATCCTCAAACTCATTATAATCACTGATAGATAGAATGTCAAAATACTTTAGATAGGCTTTTCTAAGTGTTGATCCGTTATGATAATTTACAAAAAGACCTTTAAAAACTTCAGAACCTTCTCCTTTCCAAAAAGAATGGCATATTATTCCATTGGAATTTAAAATTTCATATTGCCTTTTAACAGTGTCGATCAATTCATTATCATTTAAGTGATGTAATACCTTATTTGAATAAATCCCATCAAATTTTTTATCTGTTTTTAAAGTAATAGCGTCCAACTCAAGGAATTTTCCATTGGGATTTTTGGAGATCAGATGATTCAGAAATTCGGTTGAGTTATCAGAACCAGTAATATCATATGATTTGTTTAGGATTTTCCAATCTGTACCAGGGCCCGAACCAATTTCGAGTACCGTTGAATTGGAAGGCAAAACTTGTTTAAGTTTTTCAATTAAGATTTTTCCATTAACATCTTTTGCTAACCTGATATATTCTTCGACTGATTCTTTTGTTTTATAATACTTTCCTGTCATGATTAATTGTGAGTTCTAATGTACTACAGGTGTTATTGGTACGTACTATATTTATTTTTTATAGACTCCACTCTGAAGGATGATTTTTTCTTCTTTAAGCCCTCTTAATAAATTAGTGATTTTATCTTTTGTAGATGCTCCCATTAAGACATTCAGTCCTAATTTTGGTGGCCCAAATTGCGTTATCTTTTTTAATAGATTCTCAAAGAATATAATTCCGTTAGCAGTTTGGTCAGAAGATCGTTCTTTTTGTAATCCCAATGTATCAAGAATAGATTCCATTTTAGAAATTTGTTCAAGAAAACTTATTTTTGATTCATTTGCCCAGGGCATTGGGTAGTCTACTTCGTTACCTCCTTTTTTAAAAATATCATAATAAATAAAGGTTCCTTTGTTAGTTAATACTCTATCTATTTCAGAGTAAAATTTTAATTTGTCGTTAATGTTCATTTGTACGTGTTGTGTCCAAACTACATCAAACGATTTGTTTTCAAAAGGTAAATTAGTTGCATCTCCCTGAATAAATTCTGTACTATTATTTAGACCAACAAGCTTAGATAGATTAGTTGCGGTTTTTACAAATTCTTCGGATAAATCAAGACCAATTGTTTTGCAGTTAAATTCATCAGCCAACATCCTGCACGGTCCCCCAATACCACATCCAACATCTAATAGTTTAGCGTTATTTACACTAACTGTTTTTGCTAATTCGCTAGAGACTTCTGCTCCTCTCACATGAAACTCATCGACACTGGCTATATCTTTTCGGGTAACATTTTCTATATCGACTCCCATTTCTTTGAGGCGATTTAAAATATCATCATATAAATCAGGTCGATAATAATGGTTTTCAATTTGTGAAGTTAAAGCCCCCATATTTCTTGTTTCAAATTAGTGCAAGTGGTTTATCCACTGTTTTGCTGTGTGAGAACTAAGATAGTAAAAAGGAGTGATGTAGTAGAAAACTATGACATTGCATGCACATCACTTTTTGATTCTTTCTCAAGAAGTTAGCAATTTCTATACACCCATTCTTTAAAATCAACATATCCTAATATATGACCAGGAATTGGATGTTCCTCGAGCTGTTCTTTAAGCACCATAAAAGCTTTTCTTTTCTCTATAACATCATATTCGACAGTTTTTGATAAAAACTTTAATACGATTTTTTCATAGAAAACTATGTTTTTTTGTTTTTTAAGATATTTTTTCATAGAATTTATCAAATATCGTAATGTAAACCCATTGCCAAGCTCATAATGAACCAATAGGTTTAGCCAATAGGTGTAAGTGATTAAATCTTTTCGATCTTTTTTGGTTTGATGATTAAGGATGTCATTAATCCATTGTAATGCTTTTTTGTGATCCTTTTTTAAGAAATAAATATTTGCAAATTGAAAACGAAAAGATAGCCAATAATTATTAGGGACAAGAGTTTTATGTAGCTCAATAAAATTTTGGATTTCATCAATAATCTCGTGAGTGGTATGTAGCTCTTTTAGATTTCTGTGAATTTCAAGTTCAATGTTATAGAGTCTTAATTTTTCTTTAATCAAAGCCGCAGAAATAGTGCCAATGGTATGTGCTTTTTGTTTTAAAAGTAAAATTCTTACAAACGCCTCTTTGTATTGTTTTTTGAATACAAGAAAACCAAGAAGGTTGTTGTTAATAGAAAAATACATTGCAAAGTATTCTCTTAACAGCTCAGGGTTTTGTTCCCACTCTTTGATGAGATCTTCTAGAGTTTGTTTTGCTTTGTCTGTATGTTTGGTAAGGAGTTGTTTTCTGTATTTATGTAGTGTTTTGAGCGTTTTGTTTTGTAACGAAACACTTTTTTTATGTGATAATGAGAATTGAGTGGGATCTATATTGGCCAATAAAAGACTGATATATTCATTGGTAGATTCGAGTGTTTCTTTTTGTTTTTGAATAATAGTTTTAAATGTCTCAAAATCCTGAGGATATAATGCCTGGTGTACTTTTCTTTTCCAATCTTGTATGTGAAAAAGTAAAACATCCTGCTGAAAGTTTTTTGCTTTTTTTTCGGCTCGATTTAATTCGCTTAAACAGATGGTATACTGGCCTTTGTGAAATAGAATTTCTACATTACGAATAATGTCCATAAGCTCAGCGTTTTTTGAAATTCGAGAGTGATAATTTCTTAACGATTGAAGAATACGTTGTTTTAGATAGTTTTTTATTGTCGTTAATTGTGTTACAAATGCTTTGTCTTTAAAAAGAGCTTTAATTTGAGCTTCATCATATTCTTTTTGAGCTTCTATTGCATCAAAAAGATTTAAGTATTCTGAAGATTCATTTCCTTGCGTGCTTAATTTAAAATATCGCTTTTCACTTTTAGACAACGATTGGATAAGGTAAAATAATTCTTCGTTTTTTTTCATTTTAGAAACCTATGTTTTTGTAAAAGTATAATTTTTTTGATACATATGATCACTTACCTTTGAGATATTAGAAACCAATAAATTATAACATCATGTCAAATGCGATTAGCTGGTTTGAGATACCAAGCACTAATTTTGAAAGAGCAATACAATTTTATAATGCACTTTTAGAAGCCGAACTGCAACCTATGGAGATGGATTTTAAAATGGCTTTTTTTCCATATAAAGATGGAGGCGTGGGAGGTTGTATTACTCATGGTAATGGCAATAAACCCTCACAAGAAGGTACGTTTGCTTATCTTAATGGTGGTGATGATCTATCTATTCCTTTGGCTAGGGTAGAAAAAGCAGGAGGCAAGATTTTAATGCCAAAAACTTCACTGGGAGAAAATGGATATATGGCCATTTTTTTGGATACCGAAGGGAATAGAGTGGCTTTTCATTCTATGAAGTAGTATTTTGTATGTTTTGTCACATTGAACAAAGTCAAAAGGTTCAATGTGGCAAGAGATACTTATTTGTTCTTTTTACTAATTTTAATTACCGTATTGATGCGCTATTTTACAGAAGATTTTGTAGCTTTTTTTAAAGAGCTGGCAAAGAATAATCATAAAGACTGGTTTCATGAAAACAAAAAAAGATATGAAACCAGTGTTAAAAAACCGTTCGAGGCATTTGTGGGTGAAATGATAAGGGAAATACAACAACTGGAACCGAATTTGCAAATTGAACCTAAGGATTGTGTACTTAGAATCAATAGAGATATTCGTTTTTCTAAAGATAAGTCTCCATATAACTTACATTACACAGCTTTTATTTCGAGTAAAGGGCGTAAAGACAAAAGTATCCCTGGTATATTTTTACGTTTTTCGCCAGAAATGGTAGGTGTCATGGGTGGGTGTTTTAGCCCGTCAAAAGAACAATTACATAATATAAGAGCAACAATTAATAAATCACCTAAGACATTTAGGAATTTATTAGAGGATAAGGATTTTGTGCAGAAATTTGGAGAAATTAGAGGCGAAACAATGAAACGAATCCCCAAAGAATGGCAGGAGGCATGTGAAAAAGAACCTTTAATTGCTAATAAGCAGTTCTATTTTGTTGGAGAAGAAACCCCTGGCCTGATTAGTAGTGCTACTTTGATCGAAGAAATGATGATGTATTGGCAAACGATGCGCCCTATTAATGAATATTTATCAAAAGCAATTCAGTAACTATGGCATACAATGAATTTATAGCAGATCGTATTCGACAGATTTTTAGAGAACAAAAGGCAGATTTCTATGAAAAGAAAATGATGGGAGGGTTATGTTTCATGGTCGATAATAAAATGTGTTGTGGAATCCATTTTAGTAAGAAAAAGGAAATGGATCTGCTAATGGCGCGAATAGGGATAGATGCAACCGAAGAAGGTATGAAAAAAGAAGGATGCCAGCCGATGGATTTTACAGGTAGACCCATGAAAGGTTTTGTTTTTGTTACCCCCGATGGTTTTGATCTGGATAAAGATCTGGAGTATTGGGTGCAATTGTGTTTAGATTTTAACCCTTTTGCAAAAAGCAGCAAGAAGAAATAAAATCAACCTGGATTACTTTAAATTAATTGTGTTCTAGCTATTTTTACCAGGGTATAATATCTTAAAATCGGCTTAAAAAAGTAATTATTACATTTGGATAGTTGTATCATATCCAGAATAATGATTTTTTTTAAAAGACTTTTATCAATACCCTTATTTTTTTCTATAGGATTATCTATTTTCTTGACAACGGCAATGTTTGCTCAGAAAAATAATGTACCAGTATTTGATAGCCTTGTTGGTAGGTCTTCCAAAGAATTAGGGGGATTTATAAAGAAATCTACACCAGAAGATGCTAAAATTTACGAAATAGCACTTTCTAATCTCAAAAATCAGGATAGCGCCAAGACCAATGAATATTATTATATAGCACTTTCTTTTTACAAAACGGGAAACTACGAAAGAAGTGCATATTACTTTAGTCATGCAGCAAAGGCAGCAAAACAAGCAAACTACGAGCTGTTTTTATGTGCTATTTACTTAAAACTGGGGAATTCATATCTCAAGGATTGGAAAAATCAAAAAGCGCTAGACTCCTATTACAAGGCTCTGGAAATTGCACAAAAGAATAAAAATATTAAATATGAGATTGTTGCAAATTCTGGAATTACGATGATTCGTAGAAGAACGAAGCAATTAGATAAGGCTTTAGAAGTCTGTAAACATTCCTTAAAACTTGCAGAGAACTCTTCTTTTAAAAATGGTAAAAACCATGTTAATCTTATCACTATTATTAGCGAAATATACATGGATCAAAAGAAATATGATTCTGTACTTTATTACGCAGAAATAGGAATTAAACTTAGTGAACCTATAAGTTATCATATTGGAACTATTGATTTATACACTAAAAAAGGAGCAGTGTTTTTTTATAGAAACGATTTACCTAAGGCATTTGAGTATTTACATCTGGTAGAAGATATTGCGCGTACTCATAAGATTAAGCAAAAAAAACCTATACTGAATCTTCATTATTTTCTTGCCCGTTGTTATTATAAACAAGAAGCATACAGAAAGGCAATTGGATCTTTGGATCGTATATTAAACTTGTTAGAAAAAAAAGATTCAAGAAATGATAGAGTTTTGGAAACGTATCGACTATTGGCTGACTGTAATGAGGCTATAGGAAATGAGAGAAAATCTAAATACTGGCTTAATAAATATACGGTACTTCAGGCTCAATTTCAGGACGAAAAGGATAAAACTGTTAATAAAATATACAATAAGGATACTCAAGAGCTAGGAGAGACTATAAAGGAGCTCGAGAATAGACAACAAAAAGAAGTAAGGTATGGTATAATAGTAGTATTGATATTATTAATATCGTTGATAGTAGTTGGAGTATTGTTTTACAGGAAACAAAAAATGAATAAAACTATTTTTAACGATTTGATAAATAAAATATCCAATCTGGAGTCTGAACGCAGAACAGAAACAATGGAGTCAAAAGATGGTGCTAAGGAGATTGTAATCGATGATGAGAAAATCAATAATGTACTAAAAAGGTTAAATAGATTGGAGGATCAAGAATATTTTTTGAAATCTGATTGTAGCCTAAGTACAATGGCCAAAAAAGTAAAAACAAATACCACATACCTTTCAAAAATTATCAAAATACATAAAGAAAAAAGCTTTAATGACTATATCAATGATTTAAGAATAGAATACGCATTAAAAAGGTTGAAAAATGACAAGAAGTTTAGATCTTTTTCGATTAAATCAATTGCTTCCGAAATAGGGTATAAAAGCGATAATTCTTTTACAAAACATTTTAAATCCAAAACAGGTTTAAACCCTTCCTATTATATTAAAAAAATTGAAAACTTAGAATAATTTTTATTGATAAGTATCTTCTGAATCGTACCGCAATTTATTTAAAATGCGGCTAACAAATTATGATCCATGTTTTATTGAAAGTATATTATTTTATAAATATTAAACTATTATAATCATGAAAGAATATCAAAACAAGAGAATCAGCCTTAAAAAAATTACTATTTCCAGAATTAATCTCGGTACTATGAGAATGGTAAAAGGTGGAGAGTGTTATGTTACAGATGGTGATACAGGAACCCATGAGACTCATTGCGTTTGTGAAAGTGGGCGTGGGGTATTTTAGATTTATCCTTTTTAACTATTCCAAATTTTTTAGATTTTATAGGTTGTTATAAGTGTTTTCTTCCTCCTCATTTTGTCTAATATACGGGAGTTATATTTTTCTCTCTCTTTGTTAGAATATACCTTAGAGTAAAAGTCAAAGTGTTATTAAGAATAAGATTTTGATAAAGGGGGAAGCCGAAAACCTTTTAATAGAGTAGGTAAGTTTTATAATTCAATTTAAATCTAATAAGTTATGTTATCAAAAATTCTAAATTTAAAAGATGTTCAGCAATTGGACAAAAAACAACAAGAAACTATTAATGGAGGGATACAGCATCCTGTTGGATGTAGAACAAGAAGAGATTGCTTCGAAGCCATAGGGGAATTCGATTGGTATTGCTCTATTTCTCCGTATGGAGGTTATGGGACTTGCATGCCATACTAAAGATTATTTTATAGTAAATATGAATCTTTGAAATTGATAAGACTGTCTGAAAAGACAGTCTTTTTTTGTTGAATATTTTTTAGAATGTTTGCAAATCTGTTAAGACCTCTTTTGGGGATTGTGTAGGTGAAATAGTAGTTCTATAAAGAAGAAAATAGGTGAGATAATATTAACTTTGTGAATGAAAATAGAACTTTCTTCTTTTCTTGTTAACGCACCAAAAATAACATCTTTTGAAGAATGTATAAAGTAGAAAACTATGATTACTAATCTGGCTGAGTATACCAGGAATTATATTGATATTTCTGATGAAGAAATGGAGCTATTTTATCATTATCTTAAAATGAAGAAATTCAAAAAGAAAGAGTATGTGTTAGAAGAAGGGAAAATCTGTAGGGCGAGATATTTTATTTTAAAAGGATGTGTACGATCATATTATATTGATGAAAAAGGAGTAGAGCGAATTGTGGATTTTGGGATTGATAACTGGTGGTTTACGAATTATAAAAGCTTAGTTAATCAAAGTCCATCAGAAAATTTTATTCAAACTATTGAAGATTCAGTAGTATTAGAACTACATCAAGATTCTTTTGAAGAACTATCAGCTAAACTTCCTAAAATTGATAGGTTTTTTAGAATAATTACTGAAAAAACCCATATTGCTCATATAAATAAAGTAAAATACACTCGTAATCTTTCTGGAGAGCATCTTTATAAGCAATTTGTGTTAAGTAACCCTAAGTTTTCACAGCGGGTTCCTCAATATATGATTGCTTCTTATTTAGGGCTTTCACCAGAATTTGTAAGTAAAGTAAAAGCAAAAGACTAGTAAGAAGAATTCGATAGCATAGTCATATATGATTTATTAAAGTAATAAACTTCACGATATCTCTCTAAGATAAGACCTCCTGCTAACAGGAGATCTTATGCTAAAATTTAGATTTTATATCAACTTTCTCTATCGACGTACAATTTTTTTTATGGTTCTTCCTTTGCCAGTTTCAACCTCCATGAAATATACTCCAGGTTGAAGAGATGATATATCAAAGCTAGAATCTGATGTTTCGAACACTTTTCTACCATAATAATTAAATATGGTAATTTTTTGAACTGCAATTGTAACAGTTACAATTCCATCGGTTGGGTTCGGATAAGATTTAAAAGAAGATATTGTGTCTTCTGGTTCTGATGCAATAGTATCTACTACAATACAAGAAGATCTGCTTGTACAACCGTTTTGAGTAATATCAACAGCATACGAACCGTTTTTGGATGCGGTGAATGATTGGTTTGTTTCTCCGCTAATTGGTTGGTCTGTATTACAATCAATCCATTGGTATATCGCTCCTGTAAGAGTAGCGGTGTAGGTTAGAGAATTATTTGTTATTGTTACATCGGGTAATGCATTTATGGTTATGTCTATTGTATTAGAGTTAGTGCATGTACCAGATGTAGTATACGTTATTGTGTAGGACCCTGCTATACTTGCAGCAATATCTAAGGCTCCTGTCCCGGGATCAATACTCAATCCTGCTGTGCTAGAGAACACCCCTCCTGCTAATCCTGTAATGGTTGGTGTTGGGTTGGTGTCACCTTTACAGTAATTGTCGGTATCAAATTTAAAACTTGGATTGTCTAATTCGGTAATGTCTACAAGAGCATTGCTGGAATTGGGGCAGATTCCACTAGTGGTATAGGTTATAGTATAAGGCCCTATAGTACTTGCGGCAATATCAATAATTCCTGTTCCGGGATCAATACTCAGCCCTGCTGTGCTGGAGAATACCCCTCCTGCTAATCCTGTAATTGTTGGTGTTGGGTTGGTATCACCTTTGCAATAGTTGTCTGTATTATAATTAAAACTCGGATTGTCTAATTCAGTAATATCCACAAGAACATCACTAGAATCAGGACAAGCTCCAGTAGTGGTGTAGGTTATGGTATAGGATCCTGTTGTACTTGCAGCAATATCAATGACTCCTGTCCCGGGATCAATACTCAATCCTGATGTACTGGAGAACACCCCGCCTGCTAATCCTGTAATTGTTGGTATTGGATTGGTGTCACCTTTACAATAGTTGTCTGTATTATAATTAAAACTAGGATCATCGATAGCATTAACCATAATAGTAATCGTTGTACAAGAGGCAGTTGTTTCATCAATACAGGATATACCATCATCTTCTCCTCGTATATAATAGGTGGTACTTGGAGCGGTAGGAGTAACTTCAAAGGTAGAAGTGTTTGTGGTTGTTGTGCCCACCAATGTGCCGCCACAAGAATCAGTATATATCGACCATGTAGATGCAATATTAAGATTACCAGTAATCGTTATGGTAGAAGTTTCTCCTTCACAGGTAACTGGTGTTGCTGTAATGGTTGATATTGTTGGTGTGATGCAAACAGGAACTTGTCTAAACCATGCAAATCTGGCTACGTGAAAGCTTCCTAAAATAGCATCTTTAAGACCATCTCCATCTACATCGCCAAAATCTATAGTAGAAAAACTCCCTATTTCTCCATTGGTTAATTCACCATTAAATAGTTGTTGAGGAGAAGAAGCAAAATCAGGAGTAGTTGCGGTACCAACATTTTCTATCCATCTAACAAAACCGGTATCAATCATAAAATACATGTCATAATCACCATCTTTGTCAAAATCTTCAAATACTGGTATGGGTACATCCATGTTAGTATATGCACTTTCATCATCCCAGGGACTATCTGCTTCAGATTGTAATTCAAAATTAGGATTCTCTTTGGTGCCTATATTTTTATAGTATGTCATTTTATCACTACCTAAAGCGACTAAATCAAGGTCTGTGTCATTGTCAAGATCTACAAAGCCTAAGCCAGGGAATTCTGCAATATTCTGGTCCAAAAGCCCAGGGATACATGCAGGGACATATTCGAATACTGGTGTTTCTGGTGTTCCTACATTTCTATAAAAACGAACATCATCAAGAGTAGAACCTTCATAATTATATTGAGATCCAATAAATAAATCCAAATCACCATCATCATCAATATCTACCAGTTGTGGTCTATTTTGGTTTCTAAAAGTACTCGTGCTACTATAAGTATTTATCTTTATAGTATCCAAAGTAGGTATGGATGCTGCTACCCAATTAGGTGCTATGACTGTTCCTGTATTCTGAAAATAATGAACGGTTCCTCCTTGACTTCCAGAAATAAAATCCAGATCATCATCATTATCCAAATCTCCCAATACTGCCGAACGAAGACGACCAAAGGCCGGTGGAGTTAGTGGTGTAGCGGCAACATCTAGTCCTGCAGGTTCTGGCCCGGGTCCAGTAGATGTGCCATCTGGATTGGCAAGAAGCCTTCCTCCTCTAAATTCCCAGCTTATATAATCTGCTTGAGCAGAGATGAGCTGATTCCCCAAATGAAAAAGTAAACAAATAAGTAATAGTTTTTTCATAACTATAGATTTAAAACAGTTGATCTCTAACGTATAATACAAAGTGTTATGGTATATACTTTTTGTATATATCATAGTCAATTAATAATTTTAAATGGCAGCACATCTGAGCAAACCAATTATGGAGATAATAGGGGCAATTTAATTTAGAGACATTTTATGTTCTCTCGGTCTGTGGTTTTAAGAAGTATTGTATTACCATTACTAAGAGGGGGGAAGTAAGTAATTTATTGTGTGTAATACAATTGGGTGCAAAATTAGTGATTTAGTTCTTCTTTAACAAGATAATATTATGTTAATACTTTGTTTTATGTTTGTTGTAATTGTAAGAATTGGCTGTTTATGTCGCTTTTAAAGTGATCCAACCTATGTTTATGAATACGTTTTAGTCAAAAACCCATACCTTCATTCGTTTGATTATTAATGATCCTAGATCTAGCGCCTCCTATAATGTATAACTTATCTATGGTTATATAAACGCAAAAAAGCCTCAACTTGAATAAGTTAAGGCTTTGTTTTGCTCCCCCTCTTGGACTCGAACCAAGGACCCTCTGATTAACAGTCAGATGCTCTAACCAACTGAGCTAAGGAGGAATTTATTTTTGCAAATATAGAATGTTTTTCTCTTTTTGCGAGTGCAAATATATACTATTTTTTATATCTCAAAAAGATTTTTTTGATTTTTTAAGGTTATTTATTGAGCATTTGCCAAATATTATTTCGTTTATTAATGCTTATTACATGAAAAACCTCAACTATATGTTTGTAGTTGAGGTTTTTAACGTGCTTTTGGTTAAATAAGAAGTTTATTTCCTACTTCTTATTCCAAATAATAATTGTTTAGAATAAAATAGGCTCTCCTCCTGGAAATGGTTTAGGGAATTGAGGAAAGAATGGAGGAATACATCCACCACCTGTTCCATCATCATATACACTTGTAGAATGTGGTTCAGTACCACCATTAATACTTTTAGCTTCTAAACTTGTTAATTCGATTACGTTTTTCATTTTTTAATTGATTTAATGATACATTATTTTATGTTATCCTTTTACCGATAACTGATGTAAAACTAACGCACGTTGGTCTCAAATTATGAGATTGTATGAAGTAAATGAAAAAAGCTGTTTTAAAAGAGGTATAAAAAAAATCAAGTCAATATAACCTTAGTTGTATTGACTTGATTTATCTCTTAAAGAGAAATGACTTAAAATCTATTAATTGATTCGTTATTTATCAAAAATAGCCCTGTAAATATCATTACCGTTGGCAAATAGTAATAGAGCGATAAGAAGAATGAAACCTGCAAGTTGTGCATATTCCATAAATTTATCATTCGGTTTTCTGCCAGCAATAATTTCATATAATAAAAACATTACATGCCCACCATCTAATGCCGGGATAGGAAGTATATTCATAAAGGCCAAAATAATAGAAATAAAAGCAGTGGTTCCCCAAAAGGCTCTCCAGTTCCAGACATCTGGAAAAAGATTTCCGATAGCTCCAAATCCACCTACCTGACTTGCTCCTTTTTTGGTAAATACATATTTAAATTGTGCGATATAATCGTGTAAAGTCCAATATCCAAAATCGAAACCTTTAGTGATACTTTCACCAAAGGAGTATTTTTTTTCTTGTATTTTGTAACTGTTTTTAACTACAACACCAATTAATCCATCTTCATTAGGAGTTATTGAAGTAGAATTAATTTCATTGTTTCTTGTATAATTTATAGCAATAGGAGTGCCTTTATTTTCAAGAATTGTTTTTCTAAACTCGTGCCAATATTGTATAGGTTTCCCGTTTACTTCAGTTATTTCATCTCCTTTTTTAAGACCAGCTTTCTCAGCTATTTCGAGATAAGTGCTATCTATAATAGGCTTATTTATTGGAGAAAAAGGCCGTAAAACTCCAGATTCGAACATAGTCGTTCCTATGTTTTCAGGAATTTGGATCGTTTCTTTACTTCCGCTTTGATGTAAAACACTAATATTTTTGACATCACGCATAAATAAATAGTGATTGATCTGGGTTACATCTTCTAGCGTCTTACCATTCACATCAAGAATCCTATCTCCGTCTTCAAATCCTAACTTTTTAAACGAATCTTCTACAGCAAAACCATTTGGGAGATCATCAAAACCGATATAATTGGTTCCCCAGGTAAATATAATCGCCATATAGATTAAGAATCCAAGGATAATATTTACAGTAACACCACCTAGCATAATAATCAGTCGTTGCCAGGCAGGCTTAGATCGAAATTCCCATGGTTGTGGTGGGCCAGCCATCTGCTCTTTATCCATACTCTCATCGATCATACCGGCGATTTTTACATACCCTCCTAAAGGTAGCCAACCAATACCATAAACTGTTTCACCTATTTTTTTCTTAAATAGCGAGAATTTTATATCAAAAAACAAATAGAATTTCTCTACTCTTGTTTTAAATAATTTAGCAGGAATAAAATGTCCTAATTCGTGTAATACGATCAGAATGGATAAACTTAATAGTAGCTGTATTGCTTTTATAAAAAATGGACTCATACGTCGTTGTTCAAAATTAAATCACGCAAAAGTAACCTTTTAGAAGAGTATATGAAAAAAAACTACCATACAGTTCGATAGATTTAGGATTTTTTTAATGAAAACAACCTTTTTATAAGTGATAATCCTTGTAATTTTGCAGGCACAATAGATCGCTATGCTTCAGTTTTTTTCTAAATATAAATTTTTTGCAATTGTACTTTTTGTATTATCTGCTATTATTATTTCTATAATATATTCAATTCTTAAACCCAATAGAGTTTTGCCAGTGTATGAACCCGATATGGTAAATACAGAATTGGTAGATAGTACGGTACAGTATATTCGTAAATATCATAAAATTCCGGATTTTAAATTAACCAATCAAAATGGAGAAGAAGTAACCCAGCAAAATTATAAGGATAAGATTTATGTCGCAGATTTTTTCTTTACTACTTGCCAAACAATTTGTCCTATCATGACTGGACATATGAAAGAGGTACAAGAGCGATTAAAAGATGATCGTGATGTGCTTTTGCTATCACATTCTGTGACTCCAAAAATAGACAGTGTTGCCAGGTTAAAAAAATATGCTATCGAAAAAGGGGTAGATGATACTAAATGGAATTTGGTCACTGGAGATAAAAAGCAGATCTATGATTTGGCACGTAAATCCTATTTGGCAGCCAAATCTGATGGAGATGGCGGCCCATATGATATGGTACATACAGAGAACTTTATTCTAGTTGATAAAAAGAAACGTATTCGAGGATTTTACGATGGCACAAATCCAGAAGATATTGATCGATTGATAGAAGATATTGCTGTTTTAAAAAATGAAGGTAAATAGCTGAGGATTTCTCGGAGATATGGTTTCTATTACCTTATTTTAAAACTTTGGCTTTTTCAATACGATTTTTTATACTATTTTTGCTTAGTTTAAAATTAATCTAAATAAACTTTGAAGACTACAATTGCTACACTTAAGAGAGGTCAGCGTGCTTTGATTAAGGAGATTACTTCAGATATTATTCCTCTAAAATTACTAGAAATGGGATGTTTGCCGGGAAATGAAGTCGAATTACTTCAGACAGCTCCTTTTCAATGTCCAATGTATCTTAATATAAATGGTAGCCATCTTGCCATCCGTAAAGAAATTGCAGCCCAAATTGAAGTTCAAATTATCTAAATAGCAATTCTTTTTATGGCTAAGCAAATTAAAGTTTCACTCATTGGAAACCCAAATACCGGAAAAACATCTGTTTTTAATTTGCTTACGGGCCTTAATCAACAGGTTGGTAATTATCCTGGTATTACTGTCGAGAAAAAAGAAGGAGTATGTAAGTTATCTCGTGGAGTCAAGGCGCATATAATGGATTTGCCAGGGACCTACAGTCTTAATGCTTCTTCGTTAGATGAAAATGTAGTTATCGAATTACTGCTTAATAAAAAAGGTAAAGATTACCCTGATGTAGCAGTCGTAGTAAGTGATGTAGAAAATCTTAAGCGAAATTTACTTCTTTTTACACAAATTAAAGATCTGGATATTCCTACTATTTTGGTAATCAATATGGCAGATCGAATGCGTAGAAAAGGAATTTCCTTAGATATTCCATTATTAGAAAAAGAGCTAAAAACTAAGATAGCTTTGATTAGTGCTCGTAAAGGAGAAGGAATTGATGAACTTAAAAAATTAATAGAATCGTATACATCATTATCAAAAACGCCATGTTTTGATGCATTATCTTTTGCACCGGATTATTTTGGCAGATTACAAAAAGCATTTCCTGATCAATCTTTATATAAACTTTGGCTGGTAATAACTCAAGATGTTAATTTTAGGAAATTTGATAAGCAAGACATGTCTATTTCCTCTGATTTTAAAATTAAATCGGAGAGTGAACTAAAAAGGTTACAACAAAAAGAGACTATTAAGCGATATCAATTTATTAATAATGTGCTTAAGAAAGGCCTTACCGTAGATGAAAAAGCAGCTACAGGAATGCGAGCAAAGCTGGATAGAGTACTTACTCATAAATTTTGGGGGTATTTTATTTTTTTAGCAATACTCTTATTGATATTTCAGGCTATTTATGATTGGTCATCTTACCCAATGGATTTAATTGATGAAGCTTTTGCCTGGTTGAGTGAAGTGACAAAAACATCACTACCATCCGGACCTTTTGTCGACTTGATTACAGAAGGTATTATTCCTGGGTTAGGAGGGATTGTTATTTTTATTCCTCAAATCGCATTTTTATTTCTCTTCATTTCCATATTAGAAGAAAGCGGTTATATGAGTCGTGTGGTCTTTCTTATGGATAGAGTGATGCGCAGGTTTGGATTAAGTGGTAAAAGTGTTGTTCCTTTAGTTTCGGGTACAGCTTGTGCTATTCCTGCAGTAATGGCTACAAGAAATATCGAAAACTGGAAAGAAAGATTAATTACGATTTTAGTTGTTCCTTTTACAACATGTGCAGCAAGGTTACCTGTATATCTTATTATTATTTCATTGGTTATTCCTGATGAAAAAATAGGTTGGATATTTGGTTATCAAAGTCTTACATTGATGTTTTTGTATTTTCTAGGCTTTGGTACAGCAGTCGGATCAGCATGGTTACTTAATAGGATACTAAAAATCAAAAGCAAATCTTATTTTGTAATCGAAATGCCGGGATATAAAGTTCCGCTATTCAAAAATGTAGCAATAAATGTAATCGAAAAAACAAAGGCCTTTGTTTTTGGGGCGGGAAAAATCATTTTGGCAATCTCTATCATCTTATGGGTTTTAGCAAGTTTTGGGCCTAATGAAAATTTTAATAATGCCGAAGAAACTATAACAGAACTCTACCCTAGTCTTTCACAAGAAGAATTAGATAATAAAATAGCATCTCATAAACTTGAATATTCTTTTATTGGATATGCGGGTAAAGCAATAGAACCTGTGGTAGCACCTTTGGGCTATGATTGGAAAATAGGAATTGGAATTATTAGTTCTTTTGCTGCCAGAGAAGTTTTTGTAGGGACATTAGCTACGATATATAGTGTGGGTAGTGATGAAGAAGAAACGATAAAAAATAGAATGGCCGCAGAGGTTAATCAGGTAACAGGAGGCCCTTTGTTTAATTTAGCTAGTGGGATCTCATTATTATTGTTTTATGCCTTTGCTATGCAATGTATGAGTACCTTAGCTATAGTAAAACGAGAAACAAATAGTTGGAAATGGCCAATGGCTCAACTTATTTTTATGAGTATTTTTGCATATGGTGTAGCCTTAATTGTATATCAAATTTTAAAATAAAAACGTTAAGTTTTAGTATCTTTATACGACTATACAGACTATGAGTATTCTTATTCAAAATATAATAGTGCTTTTGATTTTTGTGGGAGCCATCGGATTTTTGATTAAAAAATTCTTTTGGAAACCTTCGTTATCTTCTGCAAAGAAAAAATCTTCAAAATCTTGTGATAGTACAGGTTGTGGATGTCATTAGGAATTTGATTTCTTAAACCACCTTAACGGGCCGCTACTAATAAGATATACTCCGCAGAAAATCAAAATACAGCATAATAATTTTGTTATCGTGATATCACCTTTATATTGGCTGTTTACAACAAAATATGCAATAACACCCACAAGAATCATAGCCACGGCGGGTTGCACATAAATATAACTACTCGAAACGGTAGGTTTTACAAATTGTAAAGCAAACATATTAAGTAAGTATGCCAAAAAGGTTGGCCCTACCACTACATAAAATAAAGAAATCCAATTTGAAGTAACAAAAGCGCTAAAATCTGTATGAATCAATTTTTCTATACAAAATGGAAACATAAATATAAACCCAAATAAAAATGTCCAAACAATAACAGTAACGGGTTTATATTTAGACATTAGTGGTTTTACAATCACTAAATAGAAAGCAAACGCTAAAGCATTAATGCAAACAAAAATATTTCCTAGCAAAGAACCTGTTCCTACTCCAGAATTTCCTATATAGATTAATAATACAGCACCAATACCTCCTATAGATATTCCAAGAATACGCTGCAATGTTAGGGGTTCTTTAAGCAAGAAATAACTAATGATTACTGTAAAAATAGGCATTGCGGTAATAATAATTGCAGCATCAACAGGAGAAGTGAGACTTAACCCATTCATTGAAAAGAACTGATTGGTAGCTACTCCCAAAAAACCACATAATGCTAAGCGAGGGATGTCTTTTCTATTTACTTGTTCTTTAACAAAGAATTTAAGGATTAAAAACAATAAACCCGCACCACTGATTCGAAGAAACACCAATGCAGAAGCTTCAATTTTTCCAGGCATCAATCCTTTTGCAACAAGATAATTTGCTCCATATACAATATTAACACTCAATAGAGCTAAATGAGCTTTTATCTTGTTAGAAATCATTTGGCAAAGAAAAGGAAAGTTAATGAAACTCTATTTTAAAAAAGAGTCTTTTATTTGATCAGTAACTGTAGGTAATATTCTGAAGGAATAATAGGAGTTTTTGCAGAGGGGTAAGGACTTATATTATAACTATAAACTGTTTTTTGACCTATTTTTAATACTTCTTTTATATGATTTGGATCAATACCATTTACCCCAAAAAGAAGTTCCTTCTCTTCTATTAGAGCCTCATCTTTATAAATGCCAATAACAATTTTTACTTGTCCTGCCCAAATACATGTAACATCAGATGGACATCGAGAATCCTCTATAACTCGAAGAAATTCTATACTTGCGGTATTAAAATTTACCGTATTTCCAACCTTAAGTTTAGTAATAATTTTTGGAGGATTCACTTTTGTCGAGTCTTGAGCAAGCAGAGAAACAAAAGGTATGATAAAAAGAATTAGGAATATAATCTTTTTCATGATTAAGAATGATTGATGTTAGGGATACATAAAAAAAATCGAAATATTTTATGACATAGGCATATTGCTGAATTTTCATTTTATATTTGACTATCAAATATATGCAAAAGTACGATTACATAATTTCTGGTTTAGGAGCTTCGGGTTTGATGCTGGCTTACCATATGGTTTTGGACTCTTTTTTTGATGAAAAACAAATCTTACTAATTGATAAAGGAATAAAAAATCAGAATGATCGTACCTGGTGTTTTTGGGAAAAAGGTATAGGCGCTTGGGATGAAATCGTAAGTAAAAAATGGGATACTATTTATTTTGGAAGTCCTAATTTTTCAAAACAAATAAAGATCTCACCTTATCAGTATAAACTTGTGAGAAGTAAAGATTTTTATGATTTTATTTTAAGAATTTTAAACAAAAAACCTAATGTCACGATCATACAAGAGGAAATCATTTCTTTAACCGATGAAGGAAGTATTGTTAAAGTTGAAACCGATACCCGAATACATCTTGCAGATAAAGTTTTTAATAGCACAGTACTATCCGAAGATTACAAAAATCAAAATCAGTACCCTGTTTTAAATCAGCATTTTGTGGGATGGTTTGTGAAAACGAAAGCCCCTCTATTTGACGTCAAAACAGCTACTTTTATGGATTTTACAGTGGCTCAGAAAAACAATACACGATTTATGTATGTGCTGCCTATTTCTGAAACCGAAGCATTGTTTGAATACACATTATTTTCTAAAGATCTTTTGGAAGAGCAAGAATATGAAGATGAAATAGCAAGATACTTAAGAGAAAAAGGAATCGATGAGTATGAGATTATCGAAAAAGAAAAAGGATGTATCCCAATGACCTGTTATGAATTTAGAAAATATAATTCTAAAAACATATTATATATCGGTACAGCTGGAGGGTGGACAAAACCCAGTACAGGATATACATTTAGTATGTCTTTTAAAAAAATAAACACCCTTACCTCTTACCTTAAAAATAATACAGATCTTTCAAAATTTAGCAAAAGAACGAAGTTCTGGTACTACGATTTACTATTTCTGGATGTTTTGTATACAGAAAATAGAATAGGCTCGAATTTGTTTTCCAGGTTATTTCAAAAAAACAAGAGTTCAAAGATTCTGAAATTTTTAGACGAAGAAACTACACTATTAGAAGATGTTAAAATCACTACAAGTCTGCCAGCAAGAAGTTTTTTAAAAGCGCTGTATAGACGAATTTTTAATTTGAACTAATATTCTTAATTGGTTATAAATAGTTAGCTACACAATCCCTCGTTCTTTTTTGATCTGATCATATGCCTTTTGTACCTCTCTAAATTTGGCTTCGGCACCTTTAATATGAATTTCATCCATATGCTGAACTTTATCAGGATGATATTTTTTTGCCATGGTCCTAAATGCTTTTTTTACTTCGGCATCTGTAGCTGCTTTGTCAATTTCCAGAATTTTATATGCATGATCTCCAGTTTTGAAAAACATTGCTTTAATACTTTCAAAATCTTTAAAATTTATTCGTAAAAACCCTGCTATTTTCTCAATTTCTTCAGCTTCAGAAATACTTACTGTTCCGTCAGCATTTGCAATTCCGAATAAGAAGTGTAGAATTTGTAATCTGGATGGATATCGGGTATGTTGATTGATATACATACAAACACGTTGTGCAGAAACATGTCTGTTTTTGATAATTTCATTAAATGTTTTAAAAGTAGCATTGGCCCTTTCTTTGCCATAAGCACTTACAAAATAACGCCTTACGTAATCAAGCTCTGTTTGATTTACTCTTCCATCTGCTTTAATAACAATAGAAGATAATGACAGTAAATTGAGTTCAAAATCCGCTGGAGTTACTTTTGGATCTTGAGAAAATACCGTTTTAAATCCACCACTAGTTTTGATTTTTGTTGCATCGAGAAGACTACCTAATATAAAACCTAGAATTGCACCCGGTAATCTGAAAAATATATAGCCTAATATGGCAGCAAACCATTTAATCATTCAAAACAATTTTTTTTGGGTTGTAAAGATAAACTAATTATTAAAAGATAATTTTTTGTTCTTTATTATATTAGTAAGATGTATTCCTAATTTGTTACGAAATAGATTATAATATTAGGTTTATTGGTTAATTCTATATGGATTAGAGAGTACTCCTGACTTTTGATGATATGTAAAAATGGAACACATAAAATTTGAGTTTGATTGTCAACCATGCATGAATTCTCGGACTACTTGTCAGTTGAGCTTATATGGTACATAATTTGTAACTTTGCATAAAATTGAAATACGAAAAATAAAAAATAAAAATATGTATCCAGCAGATTTAGTAAAACCAATGCGCGAAGATCTTACCAATATTGGTTTTGAAGAATTACATACAGAAGAGGCAGTAGACACGGCAATAGCAAAAGAAGGAACTACATTGGTAGTTGTAAATTCGGTATGCGGTTGTGCTGCAGCAAATGCTCGTCCGGGAGCAAGAGCCTCACTAGAGAACGATAAAAAACCTGATAATTTGGTAACCGTTTTTGCAGGAGTAGATAGAGAAGCGACAGATAAGGCACGTAGCTACATGATTCCGTTTCCTCCATCATCACCTTCTATGGCATTGTTTAGAAACGGAGAATTAGTTCATATGCTAGAGCGTCATCATATCGAAGGACGTCCGGCAGAAATGATAGCAGAAAACCTTAAAGATGCTTATAACGAACACTGCTAAAAAAGTAAAGCGTATACGTTAAAAAGAATTTTAAACCGTTTGCCATTGCAGGCGGTTTTTATTTTGATAAATCCAATGATTTACGCTCATAATATGAGACCTTTTAATACCTTTACACAAGTTAAATTTTATTAATTATACAGATAAAATGGAGGCAATAAAAAAGATATTAAGTTATCCGCTTTCTATAGCTTTCTATTTGTTTTTTGGTTTAACCCTGGTGATTTTTCATGCATTACAGTGGCTAGGTATAAAATTAGGAGGAACCAGAGGACATAGAGGAGTTGTAAATATTATGAATCTATGCTTATTACGATGTTTACACATTTTGGGTGTATCATTTAGTTTTAAAAATCAATATAAGTTACCTCAGGATCAACCTTTAATAGTGGTGTCTAATCATCAAAGTATGTTTGATATACCATTAATATCTTGGTATTTACGAAAACATAAGCCGAAATTTATTTCTAAGATTGAGCTAGGTAAAGGAATACCAAGTATATCTTTTAATTTACGGCATGGAGGCAATGTTTTAATTGATAGGAAAAATCCAAAACAATCAATTCCTGCATTATCAAAATTTGGAAAATTTGTTGCTGAGAATAATTTTTCAGCGGTTATCTTTCCCGAAGGGACACGTAGTAAAAACGGAGAGCCCAAAACATTTGCTCCAACAGGGCTAAAGATCTTATTTAAAAATGCACCAAAAGCCTTGATAGTACCAGTAACTATAAATAATAGTTGGAAACTGGTTAGATTTGGTAATTTTCCTATGGGAGTAGGAATACATATGACATTAGAAGTACAAGAACCTATAACAATCGATAAAGAACCCGAAATATTGCTAGATAAAATAGAAGAAAGGGTTACTTTAGCAATCAGAACATAATACCAACCATAATGGCTTTAGATAATATTAGATTAGAGGTAATGCAACTACTAGAAAAGAAGGTAGATGGTTTTATTGATAAATTTTTGATTCCGGTAGATAAAATATGGCAACCAACTGATTTTTTACCAGATTCACAAAATGAAGATACTTTTTTTGAAGAAGTAAAAGAATTGAGAGAATTAGCTAAAGAACTTCCTTATGATTTTTGGGTAGTTTTGGTTGGAGACACTATTACTGAAGAAGCTTTGCCTACTTATGAGTCTTGGTTAATGGATGTAGAAGGAGTCAATCAGCATGAAAATGGAAAAGATAATGGTTGGGCCAAATGGGTGCGTTATTGGACAGGTGAAGAGAATAGACATGGAGATGTATTGAATAAATATCTCTATTTGTCGGGTCGAGTGAATATGATTGAAGTAGAAAGAACTACACAACACTTAATTAACGATGGTTTTGATATAGGTACAGATAGAGATCCTTATAAAAACTTTGTATATACTAGTTTTCAAGAATTAGCAACCTATATTTCTCATAACAGAGTTGCGAAATTAGCTAAAGAATACTCTAATAAGTCATTGTCTAAGATGTGCAAAATTATTGCAGGAGATGAGATGCGTCATCATAATGCATATAGTGAGTTTGTAAGAAGTATTTTTGAGGTAGATCCAAGCCAGATGATGATTGCATTTAGTGATATGATGAAGAAAAAGATTGTTATGCCAGCACATTTGCTTAGAGAATCTGGCCAATCAATAGGAACTGCTTTCGAAGATTTTTCATGGTCTGCACAGCGTATAGGGGTATATACCTCACAAGATTATATTGATATTATGCAACGTCTTATCGAACGATGGGAAATTGATAAAATAATAGATCTTACAGATGAAGCAGAAAGAGCACGTGACTTTTTAATGAAATTGCCTGCAAGAATGCAACGTATTAGTGAGCGATTGGTTATCCCAGAAGAAATTTTTGAATTTAAGTGGGTACAACCAGCAATAGTAAAATAAATAGTATTGGGTATGGCTGAAGATCAGATTATATCTAAAACTATTGATTTTGTAAAGGATACACTTCGTGGAGCCGAAGGAGGACATGATTGGTTTCATATTGAAAGGGTATTTAAGAGCGCTCAATCAATTTCTAAAGAAGAAGATGTTGATTTTTTTATAGTCTCACTTGGTGCGTTACTTCATGATATTGCGGACTCAAAATTTTATGATGGTGATGAAACTATTGGGCCTAAAATAGCTGCAGATTTTTTACGAAACCTTCAGGTAAAACAAGCAGTTATCGATCATGTGATTCAGATCATCGAAAATATTTCTTTCAAAGGAGGGAATATAGATCAGAAATTCAGATCTCCCGAATTAGATGTCATACAAGATGCAGACCGATTAGATGCTATTGGAGCTATAGGGATCGCAAGATGCTTTAACTATGGAGGGTTTAAAAATAGAGCATTGTATGACCCAGAGATTGTTCCAAATCTAAAGATGAACAAAGAAGAATATAAATCTTCAGCATCACCTACAATTAATCATTTCTACGAAAAATTATTGCTACTTAAAGATAGAATGAATACTAAAACCGGAAAAAAATTGGCAATAGAAAGACATCAATTTATGGAACAGTTTCTAGAACAGTTCTATAAAGAGTGGGAAGGAAAGTCTTGATCAGAACAATCGCAACTGCTCATCTTTATAGAATTGATGTAGATCACAGTTTAAATGTAT
Organism: Aquimarina sp. Aq78; assembly: GCF_900299525.1. Lineage (GTDB taxonomy): Bacteria > Bacteroidota > Bacteroidia > Flavobacteriales > Flavobacteriaceae > Aquimarina. Next base: position 232,246 of record NZ_OMKA01000023.1, read on the forward strand.
CTTTTGCTCTTGAGGAAAGTATTTTTGTCTTGCTATAGTAAATAACTGATGAATTTGATGAGCCATGTTCCCTGATCCTCTCATTCTTCTTCCAAAAGCACTATCGTTTAGGTTGCCTTCATGGCACTGCATGATCTGATGTAGTATTTTATCTTTACGATCGGGTAATGTATTTTCTAACCATTTGGTGAATATTTTTCCAATGGCCCCATTTAATCTTACGATTGTATATCCAACGCTTTTTGCACCACGAGTAGAAATTTCTTTGGCTAACGGTAATATTTCGTGACTATTAATTGAAGGAATTATTGGTGCCATCATCACATTCGTAGGGATTCCTGAAGCATTCAGCTTTTCTAGAGTTTCTAATCGTTTTTTTATGCTTGCAGTTCTTGGCTCGAGGATTCTTCGTGTATCTTCTCTTAATGTAGTGATAGAGAGGTATACCGCTACCAGATTATGCCTGGATAATTCAGAGAGAAGGTCCAAATCTCTGAGGATTAAAGCATTCTTGGTAATGATACCAACAGGATGTCTGTATTTTAGAAAAATTTCAAGAAGTTTACGGGTAATTTCAAGTTTTTTTTCAATAGGTTGGTAGCAATCAGTATTTCCAGAAAGTGAAATAGGATATGCTTTCCATTTTTTGTTTCGCAACTTCTTCTCTAATAACTCAGGAGCATTTTTTTTGACCAAAATTTTAGTTTCAAAATCTAATCCAGCACCATAGCCCCAATATTCATGAGAATTTCTGGCATAACAATATACACAACCGTGCTCACAACCCTGATACGGATTGAGAGAATATAACATACCAACATCAGGACTGGTTACTCTGTTTACAATCGTTTTTGGAAACGTTTCTATATAAGTAGTTTGATGTTTATCGATTGACTCTCCCTGGTCAAGGCAATAATTAAGAAAATCATCTCTTGTTTCATGATGTAGTTCAAAAAATCTATTATGAATATTTTCTTGAGCCCCTCTGCCTTTTATATGCTTTTGTGTTTTCATTACAATTGATGATTTGAGGTATAAAGGTAAAATTTATTTATGGAATTATTCCATATAAAAAAGGAATAATTCCATAATGCTAAATGTTTGGATAATAATAATTGTTGGAATGATATATTCAGGTATTTGCTCCTGCCGTTTAGGGGGATTTACCCCTTGTTGTTGATGGTGTTAAATAGTAATTTCAATCTGTGATATATAATAGTATTTTATGAGACCCAAAAAAGGAGTTGTAGAATACGTAATGACCGCAAGAAATAGTAAAATAACTATAAGCTTTTAAAACCATAATCTTAGTTTAATTATTTATTAAAAAATAACAGCACAGATTACAGAATATCAATAATTTGTGGAGATTGAACTTCATTTTATTGAATATTTTTTAAAAAATAGCACCCCATTTAATTTTCACATTTTATCTTATTTATTATGATCGGTAAAGCTATGTCTTTTATTGAAGACAGGACTAATCAATATTTTCAAGGAATTCTTGGTCCATCCACAGAAAAATATGCCGCACTTGGTAATATCGCTAAGATTGTCGAAGGAGGAGATACTACTGATGAAGAAGGAGGTTCTGGGATAGTCATTACACTGGTAAATATTGAAGAAGATAGGATATCAAAAAATCCTGATGGCATATATAGACAGGGAGATAAAGTAATTAGAAGTAATCCCGAAATATTGGTTAATCTATATGTGTTGTTTTCTGCTAATTTGACATATACAACTGCTTTAAGTAGGATTTCAAGTGTTATACAATGTTTTCAAAGTAATAACTTTTTTACCGTACCCAAATTTCCCTCTCTTGATGAAGATATCATGAAATTACATATAGAATTGTATACCATGAATTTCGAACAAATCAACCACCTCTGGAGTACCCTTGGTGGAAAGTATTTACCCTCTGTGTTGTATAAAATGAAATTGATTCCGATTTCAGATAAAGATAACAAAATAGAAGGCAGTCTAATTACTGAAATACAGATGAAAAAAAGTGCAATTGCAGGAGCTCTAAAGTAATCTGAATACATATAGAATTTGCCCCAAAATTCGATTATCATTTTTGAAGTATACGGCAGTAATACTAGCCGACCGAGATCTAAGGAATATTCAAAATTAAGTAAACAAATGAAGTACACTCCTTTATTTACTATAGAAATAGAACATGATTATTTTTCTGTGACCAAACCTCTGTTGTTACGCATTGTACCAACTGTTTCAACACAAAAAATACTTCGGGGAGCTGGCTTGATTTCAAAATTTATTCAAAACAAATTATACGTTTTGGTCAAGCATACTGATAGTAGTGAACCTTATCTTAAAATTTCGAATGATTTCACCCTTCAATTTTTCCTAGAAGTTATTGGTTATGATTTCACAAAAATCACAAATTATGAATTAAAAGATCCCTACAATACCAAACTATACTTTAGCAATGCAAATTCTATTATTGACGGAAATGATAAATCTATAGAAGATATTTTATATCTAAATGAAAAATTACCTGTATTTGATGCAACACAAGAATATCTATATAATGATATTATTAGAGATGGTGCTAATACGGCTTATGAATGCCTTACTAAGGTAAACGCTAATACAGGTGATCTTAACAATACAGACCAATTCAGAGCGCTCGAAAAAGTAAGTTATGTAACCTCTGTAACAGGATTACTATTTACAGGACCAGAAAAAGTAATAGCATTAAATACTCCGTCTGCAAATGTTGAAATCAAGTACTTTCAATATAATCCGGTATCGAAGCAATTTGATATCGAGATAAAGAACACCAACATTGGATCTGTCGAGAACCCTACCAACACCAATGTAGAAAGTGTTTTATTAAATTTTTATACTCAGGAAAACATCCCGTTTTCAGAAGGTATGTATAAAGTAACAATTAATACACAAGAAGAATACCTGTATTTCAGATTAGAAAACGACTGGAAACCATACTTAGGGCTAATTAATATTCATAATGAAACTTTGGCAAGCACAGAAAAATACCGATTCCTAAAAGAAGACGGAACATTCTATATGATCGCTCCGGCTAATACAGAAATAGAAACACGCAACTACAAGATTCGATTTGCACCAGCACAGTATTTATTAAAGTATGTGTGTAAAAGTGATAAGGTAACTAAGATAACAGATGATGATGGTACTATCGAATTTGATAATCTGGGAGCAAATATATTCCGAAGCAAGTTGCCTGTGAGAATGAATGAAAAAGCAATTGATACAATCTCTGTTACTTACGATAACTCGGAGATACTGAAGAAAATGGAAACCCCGGGACATGAGGATTTATCTATCCTGGATGATGAAAATAAATATATAGTAAGCGAAACATTTTTGAATTTATAAAATAATTAAAATCACACATTATGGCTACAGTTTTTAAAACACCAGGTGTCTATGTTGAGGAAATACCAAAACTACCACCTTCAGTTGCCCAAGTAGAAACGGCAATTCCTGCCTTTGTGGGTTATACTCAGAAAGCAGAAAAACAAGGAGGCTCTCTCCTTGGGATACCAACCCGTATTTCTTCATTATTAGAATTTAGAGAGTTATTTGGTGGTGATAACCCATTAGATAAAATAGACGTTGTGGTTGATGAGAATAACAATTTTGCTGTTAGTAGTATAAGTATCGGAAATGATGTTCGATATTTAATGTATGATAGCCTAAGATTGTTTTTTGATAATGGAGGAGGAGAGTGCTACATAGTATCTGTTGGTATATATGGCACAAAACCAATTTATGGAGATGAAAATGCAATTCCTGCAACCGGGCTAAGAGGAGGAGTAAAAGCATTAGAGAAGTATGACGAACCCACCATAATTTTATTCCCAGATGCCACTAATGTACTTAAAGATGGTAATGATGATGCAAGCTTCTATAGTCTGCAACAAATGGCCCTGGAGCAATGTGCAAAATTACAGGATAGAGTTGGTTTATTTGATTTAAAAGAAAATATTACAGGAGATCTTGATAACGCAATAGATAACTTTAGAAATAATATCGGAATCAATAATCTAAAGTATGGTACGGCCTATACACCTTGGGTTGTTGCTACTTATCCCAGAGAAATTGATCTAAGCACTTTTAAAGATAATATTGATGATTCAAACGGAGATGTCTCTTTAAAAGCGCTTTCTTCAGATAGTGAGCATCTACAATTGATAGATAATTATAATGCCGCTAATGAAGAAGTAACATTAGTTTCAGATTATTTAGATACGGTTAAATCAGCGTTACCGAATGGAACTCTAAATGGAGGTACTGAAGAAGCGAACTTAAAAGAAAAATATCTATCATTTAAGAAAGCAGTTGATGAAGCAGCTACATGGCAAACTGCCAAATCTACACTAAAATCCCTGTTTACTTTTTGCAGAAATACACTTATAGGTTTTCAAACCATGTATGACGGAATAGACAAAAGTAAAAGTCAAATAGCAAATGACCTTAATTCTTATGCAAAATCCGAAAGTATGTTAAGAGGAGCAGCTAAAGGTATTATAGAGATTGATAAAAATGCCGATGTTATAGCACTTAACGATAACACGGATGAAGGCACAGTAGATGGTTTGTATGCAACATTAAGTACTGATTGGCTTCCCGGTGGAGCCGCTGGTGTTACTGCCACAACAAAGGATTATGGCGATTATAGTACAACTACAGAAAGGCCAGAAATGGCTAGAAAAGTAGCTAATGACGTATTGGGTGAGTTTGAAAAACTAATTGCCTATGCAGATGCAATCACTAGTGCAGCAAATGGGTATAAAAAAGCAGCGCAAGATGCCTTATATGAAAAACACCCTGTTATAAGTAATATTGTTAATCATATTAAGAAAAATATCAATACGTTACCACCAAGTAGTGCCATTGCAGGTATATATGCCAAAGTAGATAATGCCAGGGGTGTATGGAAAGCCCCTGCCAATGTGAGTGTAAATTCAGTGAGTGGACCTTCTGTTATGATTAGCCATGAAGAACAAGCTAATATTAATGTAGATGCCGTAGCCGGAAAATCTATTAATGCAATCAGAAGCTTTACTGGTAAAGGAAGCCTGGTATGGGGAGCAAGAACTTTAGCAGGTAATGATAACGAATGGCGATATATTAGTGTAAGACGCTTCTTTAATATGGTAGAGGAAAGCTGCAAAAAGTCTACAGAACCTTTTGTATTTGAACCTAATGATTCTAACACCTGGGTTAAAGTACAAACTATGATAGAGAATTTTTTAACTAATCTATGGCGACAAGGCGCTTTACAAGGAGCTAAGCCAGAACATGCATTTTATGTAGCAGTTGGTTTGGGTAAAACCATGTCTGCTCAGGATATTCTAGAAGGAAGAATGATCGTAGAGATAGGAATGGCAGTGGTACGACCTGCAGAGTTTATTATACTTCAATTCTCTCATAAACTAGCTGAGTCCTAAACCCATTTGGCATCATAAAATATAAACGAATTCATAATTAAAAAATAATAATCATGGCATATCCATTACCAAAATTTCATTTCAGCGTCGATTGGGGTGGAAGTAAATTTGGCTTCAGTGAAGTCACAGGTTTAGATGTTCAAATTGAACCAATAGAATATAGAGATGGTAGCAGTCCGGAGTTTCATAAGATTAAAATGCCTGGGATGCAAAAGTTTAGTAACATCACTTTTAAGCGAGGCACTTTTAATGAGAATTTTGATTTCTCAGACTGGATCGATACCATAAGCCTTAATCAAGTAGAACGTAGAGATATTACTATTAAGTTATTAGATGAAGGGCATGAACCAGTTATGACATGGAATGTAAAAAATGCATTTCCGATAAAATGGCAACCTAGTGATCTTAAATCAGATGGTAATGAAGTCGCTATAGAAACTCTTGAAGTAGCACACGAGGGGATGAAGATTCAAAAACCATAATCTAATCGTTTAAATGTAAATCGTGGCTAAAGAAAGTGTTCATACCGCTGGAGGCTATTACCCTCCTGTTGGTTTTCATTTCAGGGTAGAGTTTATCAATGTTGGAAATGACAATGATGTCCGTTTTCAGAGTGTTGGTGGACTCAATATGGAGTTAGAGGTTGAAAATATTAAAGAAGGAGGTCAAAACCTGTTTGAACATAAACTCCCGGGAAGAAGTAAATTTTCTGATCTCACCCTAAAAAGAGGACTATTACTTGATTCTGATATTATAAAATGGATCAAAAATGCACTTTATAATAAGGAATTCGAACCTGTAGACATGAACATAAGTCTCTTAAATAGTGATCATACTGCGTTGCTAACATGGAAAGTTTTCAGGGCATGGCCACGAAAATGGAGTATTAGTGATTTAAATGCTACAGAAAACTCAATCACGGTAGAAACACTTGAGATCGTGTATAATTATTTTGAAATCGAAAAAGGATGATATGTCTCTAGAAATAGGAAATCTAACCGTAAAAATATCGGTAAACCAAGGAAAGTCTGAAGGAGGAGAAGGTAGTAGTGCTTCTTTGACTGATACAGATGTGGGTAAAAAATCAAACCCTGAAAAAATGGCAAAGGATATTGTCGAACAGATCATAAAAATTATTGAAGATAAAAACGAAAGATAATGGCTCTAAAAAAGTTACGAATTTTAGCTTTCAAAAATGCAGAATATTCTGGTACTCCGAGTGAGGAAGAAACTTTTACTGCCATGATTAATCCAGAGTCTTATACCCTGGATTATAAAGTAGAGTACCAAGATGGGCAAGGACAAGGAACTAGTAGTGCACAACAAAAGTTTTCTGTATCAAAACCAGGAGAATGGACAGGTGAATTCTTGATTGACAGCTCAGGAATTATCGATGGAAAACCGAGAGAAACGATAGAAGAAGATATTAAAAAGCTTCGTGACCTATTATTAAAGTATGAAGGAGAAATTCATGAGCCTAAGCATTTTCAGATCATATGGGGAAGCTTAACATTTAAAGGTAGATGTACAGGATTAAATATCAACTTCAAGCTTTTTAACTCACAAGGTAAACCGATACGAGCAATTTGTAAAGTTTCTTTTATCGGTAGTGTCGATGATGAGTTAAGAACCGCAGAAGAGAAAAAGAAATCACCCGATATGACCCACTATCGAATGCTCAAAGCAGGAGATACCTTACCCATGATGTGCTATGAAATCTATGGAAATTCGAGTCATTATGTGCAAATAGCCAGAGTGAACAAACTTTCGAGTTTTAGAGATCTTGTTCCTGGTACTGAAATTTTTTTCCCACCACTTAAGAAAAATACACCTGTAGCATGAGTGAAGTTAATGCCATACCTAGTACTAAACCAAAATCGGTATCCACCTTTACTATACTTCTGGATGGAAACAAAATGTCTGAGCAATTCAAAGTAATGAGTATTGTAATTCAAGAAGAGATAAACAGTATTTCTAAGGCCACTATTTTATTACAGGATGGTTCTGCTGCAGAGCAAGGATTTAAATCTAGTGATAGCGAAGAACTGGTTCCTGGGAAACAGATTGAAATCCAGGCAGGATATCAAAATGATGAGGAAACTGTTTTTAAAGGAATCACCATAAAACATAGTATAAAAGTTAGAAAAAGTGTTTCGGTTTTGGTTATCGAATGCAGACACGAAGCTATTAAGATGACAACCAAATTGAAGAATAATTATTTCCATGAGTTAAATGATTCTGACATTGCAGATCAACTTTGCAGAGATCATGGGCTTAGTTTAGATAGTGATTCTTCAGAAATTACCCATAAAGAGATTGTACAGTTCAATTGCACCGACTGGGACTTTATGGTTTGTCGAGCAGAAGAGAATGGGTTTTGGGTTACCACCGAAGAAGGAACAAAAATAATATTTAAAGCTCCGAATTTTGATCAGGAACCAATTCTAACATTAGCATATGGGGGAACCATTAAAGAACTGGATGCCGAAATTGACGCACGATATCAATATGAAGCACTAAAATCTATTAGTTGGAACCCGGCAGATCAAGAAGCTATAAATAGTGAAGCACAGGACCCATCTGTTCCGGCGGCGGGAAATATATCAGCGACTGATTTGGCTGGAGTTGTTGATAACAATGAACTAGAAATAAGACATATGGCTTTATCTGAAGCAGAGCTTCAGAATTGGGCAAATAGCAGACTAAAAAAACAACGTCTCTCTAAAATAAGAGGTAAACTTAAAATAGACGGAATTCATACTCCCAAGCTAAGGCAAATTTGTGAATTACAAGATGTTGGTGAACGTTTTGAAGGAAAAGTAATGATTTCTGGCGTGAGACATCATATTGAAAAAGGAAACTGGGAAACTTTTATCCAGTTTGGAGAATCTCCTAAACGATTTGCAGAGAAATTTAAACTAGAACAACCCTTGGCTTCGTCACTCTTACCAGCTGCAGAAGGCTTACAAGTTGGAGTGGTTACAAATCTGGAAGATCCAGATGGAGAAGAAAGAATTCAAGTAAGATTACCAATGGTACATGATAGTGATGATGGAGCATGGATGAGGTTATGTGCATTAGATGCTGGAGAAAATAGAGGATGGGTTTTTCGACCCGAAATAGGAGATGAGGTAATAGCGGGTTTTCTAAATTCTGACCCCAGATATGGTGTTATTCTAGGAAAAGTGCATAGTAGTAAACACACTGCACCTTACGAAGCAGCAAATGATAATCATGAAAAAGGATATCTCTCCAGAGAAGAACTAAAACTTTTATTCGACGATGATAAAAAGGTAATTACAATTGAAACACCAGGAGGTCATAAAGCCATTCTGAATGATGATGACACAAGCATTACACTTGAGGATAGTAATGGGAATAAAATTGTAATGAATAGTGATGGGATTGAGATAAAAAGTATAAAAGATATAAAACTAAAAGCATCAGCAGATATTAAGATGGATGGAGGAGCAAACGTTGAAATCGGTGGTGGAGCAAATGCAAAGTTAGAAGGAGGAGCCGGAGCAGAACTTTCATCAGGAGGTTCTACCGCAGTAAAAGGAAGTACGGTAATGATAAATTAAAAAGATATGGGAGCACCAGCAGCACGGGTAACAGATTTTCATGTTTGCCCAATGGTAACCGGAATAGTACCACATGTTGGCGGTCCAATTTCTATGGGTAGTGGTACTGTAATGATAGGCGGAATGCCAGCTGCACGTGTAGGGGATATGTGTACATGTGTAGGTCCTCCAGATACAATAATGGCAGGATCAGGAACAGTAATGATAGAAGGTAAACCAGCGGCTAGAATGGGTGACTCAACTGCACATGGAGGCACTATTATTTTAGGAGCACCAACAGTTTTGATCGGATAAAAATAAAATTATGAATAAGGCAAAAAGTTTTATTGGTGTGGGTTGGAGTTTCCCTCCTACATTTAATCGAGAAAAAGGGCAGTTAGAAACCACCGAATTATACGATGATATCCAAAAGAGTCTAGAAATATTATTGACAACCAGACCTGGAGAAAGAGTGATGCAACCAAAATATGGTTGTCATATGGAAACTCTATTGTTCGAATCATTAGATGCGGGTACTAAAACTATAATCAAGGAACGAATTAGAGTAGCCATATTATATTTTGAGCCTAGAATTGATGCAAAAAAAATCACACTCGATGACTCTAGACAAAACGAAGGAATACTATTGATTTCAATAGAATATATCGTTAGCTCAACAAATAGCAGATTCAATTTTGTATTCCCATTCTATAGTGAAGAAGCAACCGAAATGAATATTTTAACTATAAACCATCCATTAGCTGTATAAAATGAGTGATTGTTCTGAAAATAAAAACCCACTAATCCGAAATGGCACTAGTCAAGGACAACGAGTATTGTCCAAACTCAGTCCAACATCTGTAGAGATTATAGATAAATCTACAGAAGATTGGATGGTATGGGCAGGGAAATTTTCGGATAATATAAGATACACGGCATTAAATAATGCTGTCGTTGGAACAATGAAACCTTTCTTTACTTCCAATATTAGTGCACAGTTGGCATTGGCTGCCAGCTATCCTCCAGAAATGTTGTCGCAATATATCAGAGAGATATTGTTATATATAGAAACAGAAGATACTGGACTAAAAAAAGCATACACTTCTCTTTTTGATATCATTTTTTCCTATTTCGTTATTGTAGATAAGCTGTTTCGATTAACACAAGAGGATAAAGAATATAGTAGTATACTTATTAATCATATACAGGCAAAATTGTTGCCATTAGAAGAAAGAACCTTTGGGTATTACAAGGCGTCTTTGGCCGGTACTCCAGCTCAAAAATTAATTGTAAATAGCACTTCAATTGATTTGAATATCTTTCATGAACCAATTTCGGGGCATGAAGAAGCTATTAATTCTGGGTTGTCTAGCCTTGCTGGGAAAAGGTATTTGGATTCATCAGATTTTAGTACCTATTACGGTGCTATTTCTTCTGATCCTTCAATTTTTGGAAGTTTATCGGGTTTTGCTAAAAAAATAAAATATGTAAGTCAACATAATTTCTTCACCAGTATTTTGGATGAGATTAGTGCTTCGGTAACATTTATTAGTAAACTTTCTCAGAAGTACCTTAATAGATATTTAAGAGACTGGCCTAACCACCAACCAAATTATGCACTCTATCTTACTTGGTTAGAATTGCTAAATGCCACTAAGGGACATTTGAATGAACTTACAGGACGACATCTTGATTTTTATTACAAAAATGTGTTACAACTTAAACCTCTGGCACAATCTCCGGATAAGGCATTTTTGACTCTAGAGTTAAATAAAATAACACCTTCTTATGCGCTAAAAGATGATATTTTATTTATGGGCTCAAAAGATGAGGCTGGGACTATTATTACTTACGAGAGTATTAAAGAGACGGTTCTTAATAAAGCAAAAATAAAATACTTATCGGCCTTGTATTTTGGTGATGTCGAAGATAACATTGGCGGTCAAATAAATGATGGAAGATTATTTTCAGCACCTGTTATCAATAGTGCAGATGGATTGGGAGAAAAATTAGAAGATGATATAATAGCCTGGCATCCTTTCCATATTAAAAAATATGAAAATGCAGAACTAACGGCTATTACTATGCCCAAAGCCGAAATTGGGTTTGCAATTGCTTCACACTTTTTAAGGCTAAAAGAAGGTTTGAGAGTTATTACTATGGAGATCTTTTTGGATAAAAATATTTCAACAACTAATTTTAACTACAAGGCATATATTACAACCGAAAAAGAATGGTTGGAGATTGATTCTCCTGAGCTAAAAAAAGATACACTTGATGGTAAAACTGGATTCAATTTTAAGTTCACAATACCCGCAGATAATGATCCAATTATGGCATACAATAAAGATGTGCATTTTGGAAGTCTTACTGCTACAGAACCAGTGTTAAAAATTGTATTAGAACACCAGGATGATCAACCTTTTATTTACGATAAATTAGTTAGCACCGCGGTTAGTAAAATTAAATTGACCGTTAATGTCGGTCAGATTGAAGGTTCATATAATGAAGATGGAATTAAAAATTTAGAATTACACAATGATAGTAGTCCTTTAAATCCCTCTAAACCTTTTCACCCCTGGGGACCAGAACCCACAATAGGTAATTCTTTTATCATAGGTAGTGAAGAGATATTTTATAAAAAAGAGGCTAAAATTCAACTTAATTTTAAGTGGAAGGATTTTATCTTGAACGAAGATGGAAGTGTTAACAAAGGCGCCTTGGACTATGAAGCTAGTAGCACAGCTAAATTTACTCCATTTCATAGTAGTAATGGCCCAGAATATGTTCCACAGGTGGATATTCTGAAGTTAAGCAAGAATAAGTGGATATCTTTACAAGGTCATAAAAATGAAGATGTCTTTAAGAACAATGATGAGGTACAATATACTGTTAATGATGAGGTGAGTGTAAACATTGACTTATCATCAAATCATGAAGAATTATTTCTAAATAAAAACCAACCATGGACAAGTTATGGTGCAAATTCTAATAAAGGTTTTTTAAAAATCAAACTCAACAATGATTTTGGGCACAGGGACTATTATTTGGCACTGCAAAGTTTTTTTAAGGAAAATATACCTGGTGCCACTGCACCTGCATATCCGTATAACCCAACATTAGAATCGTTCTCTGTTAGCTATAAGGCAAGTTGTACATCGCAGTTAACCAACAAAGATAAATTTGATGACAGACCATTAGAATTTTTTCAGATCGGTCCTTTTGGTGATAATGAACAACATCATGCATTGCAAAATCGGCCAATAAAGTTAGTAAGTAAATTAATCAGAAAAACTGATGAGGTATATAAATCTCAAGGTAGTTTATTAATTGGCTTAGAGAATCTACAGCCAGGAGATACCCAGGCAATTTTGTTTCAAGTACAAGAAGGTAGTGAAGATCCATTATTAGAAAAGCCAGAAGAGCATCTTATCTGGGAATACTTAATTGCGAATAATGTTTGGAAAGAATTTGATGATGATGGTGTTGGAGACAATACCAGTGGTTTGATCGAGTCGGGGATTATAAATTTTAGTATCCCTAAGAATGCAAGTTTGGAACATACATCTTTTGAAAGCGGTTTAATATGGATCAAATGTTCTGTAAAAGAAGCTCCTGATGCGGTTTGTAAAATAGTTGGAATCTATTCGAACTCGATTGAAGTCCAGAGAATTATTCCAGAAGAAACAGAATATAGCTCTATGATATCTCCTTCTGGAGAAATCAAGAAACTACTTGTTCCTGAAGCTAAGATTAAAAAAATCGAACAACCATTCACAAGTTTTGACGGAACTCCCATAGAGAATGATGAAGCTTTTTATTTGAGAGCTTCAGAAAGATTACGCCATAAAAATCGGGCAATTACTATCTGGGATTATGAACGTCTGGTACTACAGGCATTTCCTGAAATATATAAAGTAAAATGCCTTAATCATACAAAGATTGGAGGGTCATTAAGCGAAGGTAATTTGGTCTATAATGAAGTAGCACCAGGGAATGTTTCAATAATTACGATTCCCAATTTAGCTAATAGAAATGATATTGATCCACTAAAACCGTATACCAAAAAAAGCACATTAAAAAAGATTGAAGAATTTCTTAATGAGCGAACCTCTTGCCAGGTTAGCATTCATACAGCACAACCTGACTTTGAAGAAGTCAAAGTGAAATGTACAATAACACTTAGAAATGAATTTCCGGATATTAATTACTATAAAGAAGTGATCCAAAAAGATATTACCAATTTCTTAAGCCCTTGGGTATTTGCTTCTGATACAGATTTAAATTTTGGTGGCCGTATTCATCAATCTGTGTTAATCGACTTTATTGAAGAACTACCATATGTTGATTTTCTGACAGATTTTGAATTATTTCATATAAAATCATCTGGAAAACCTGCTAAAGTAGATGAAGCTATTGCTTCTACCGCAAGATCAATACTAGTTTCTGTTCCTGCATTACAACATGAATTGGATGTAAATCTTAAAACTATTAATACAACCGAAGTGATAGATTGTAACGATGAATGAGCATATTACCATATTAAAAAACCCAGGTTTTAGGGAAAGCGAAGATTATATAGCTCTTCGAAAAAAAGGTATTGAACTAATTGAAAAATTAGGAAGCACATATTGGACAGATTATAATATACATGATCCGGGAATCACTTTACTGGAGCTTCTTTGCTTCGCTCAAACAGAAGTTGGCTTTAAACTTGGTTTTTCAATTGAAGATTTGTTGGCCTATCAAACGAATCAAGAAGTAAAATGGGATGATCAATGTTTCTATACAGCTCGTGAAATATTAACGATTAATCCTTTTACTAATAATGACTGGCGCAAAGTTCTAATTGATCAAGCCGGAATAGCAAATGCTTGGATGAATTGCACTCCTTGCCCTTGTCATCCTGATTTTTATGCAGATTGTAAAGAAAATGAGTTAACCTATGATGAAACAGAACACCCGATAGTGATAAAAGGCTTTTGGGATGCTTTATTAGAATTGGAAGTGGATTCTCAATATGGCGATCTGAACGGAGGAAAAATCTTTCATCAGTTTGGTTTTGATACTAATAAATATAGAGCTACTGCCGAAATTAGATTTAGCCCTTGGCACAAAGCACAATCAGATTTGGGGTTAATGAATATAGTTCAAGCAAATGAAATAATTGCCATAGAGTTAACTAATTATCATTTGGATGTATCAGATGAAAAATTCTATAGAGCCTTAAGAGATCCTTTGAGAATCGATGTGGATTACAAAGTCACTACATCTGATGGAGTTGAACATATTAATCTCTTAGAATTACCGGTAAAAATTTGGTTCAAAACAGATGATGGAAGAGCGGCAATTAAAAAAGCAGATATAAAAACAGTTTTTGAAGACGTCAATCAAACAGGACCTTTTAGTCAATATTTATTTCAGCTTAAGAAAGCCAATGAAGCTGTCAAAAAAGCAAAAAAAACTTTAAATATACATAGAAATCTGGCCGAAGATTACTGCAAAATATCAACAATCCCAATCGTAGATGTTGGGTTATGCGCAGATATAGAAATGTCGGCAGATGCAGATATTGAGGTAGTATTGGGAGAGGCTTATTATCTAATAACAGAATATCTAAATCCTGTAGTAAAATTTTATACGTTAAGTGAATTACTATCAGATGGAAAATATACAGAAGAGATATTTCAAGGGCCTAAATTGGATCATGGTTTTATACTTGATGAGGAACTAGATAATTCGAATCTACGAACTACATTGTACACATCAGACATCATTAACATTTTGATGGATGTTAAAGGAATAGAGGCCGTAAAAAATATAGCACTTACACGATATGATGAAGCCGGAAAATTAGTAGAATCTCAACCTTGGAAACTAAAAATAGAACAAGGATACCAACCTCGATTATATATTCACGCTTCAAAAGTCTTAGTCTTTAAAGATGATTTACCATTTCTTCCGTTTCAGGACGAATTGCACGATACATTGCAAATGTGGAGAGGTATACGACAACAAAATAAAGTTATCCAAACTGATAATGATTTAAAGGTACCCGAAGGAGAATATTTGAATCATAATGAACATTACCCTCTTCAATATTCATTACCCGAAACCTATGGAGTGGGACCACATGGTTTAAAAGAACCTTCAACCGTACAAAGAAAAGCTCAAACCAAACAATTAAAAGCATATCTGTTGTTATTTGAGCATTTGTTTTCGGTGTATCTCAAACAGCTAGAAAGATTCAAGGATATATTATCCATTAATCCAACGATTTCAAAAAGTTATTTTGCCGTTTTATTTAATGATCATGAAATGAAAGGAGTATCCGAACTATATGTAAATATAGATGATACAGGTTTTCATGATTTGTTAGAAAACAGAAGTCAGTTTCTGGATAGAAGAAATGGATTTTTAGACCATTTACTCGCAAGATTTTCTGAATCATTTAGTGAATATGCTTTGATGCTTTATCAGACATATGGGTCACAAGAAAAAGCAGAAGAAGAACTTGTTTTCGATAAAATTAACTTCTTAGAAAAATTTCCGGTTATTTCTTCTAATCGCGCAAAGGCCATTAATTATAAGGATGAAGCAAAAGTTTGTGATATAGAAAATTCTTCTGGATTAAGTGAAAGAATAAAAGTTGTACTGGGTTTAAATGGTGCACATTCATTTATTAGATACCAGGTCAAGAAAAACACTAATGGTAAATGGGATGGTACTTGGTATTTAGATAATTATGAAGATGAAAATATATTGATAGGGGTAGAATTGACTGACGTAGATCAAGAATATGATTTACGAAATCAATTAAAGAAAGCTGTTAATCTGGCAATAGAACAATTAACATTAAAAACACATCTTAAGGTCATTGCTGAAGGTCCCGAATTTGCAATACAATTAGAAGATAATAATGGAGATTTGATAGCATCTGGACCTATAACCTTTCCGTTAGAACCTGACGCGGATACACAAAAAGATGTTATAGAGGCATTCATTGATCAAATAATCCTTAGTGAAAAAGTATACGTTGTAGAACATATTCTATTACGTCCACGCAATCTTCCGTCCCTTACCATTCCAGAAGGCGATCCGTTTCTTTCAATTTGTATTCCAAAAGACTGCAAGGTATGTGGGGAAGAAGATCCTTATTCCTTCAGAATAACAGTGGTTTTAAATGGAGAGCAAGGGGTGTCAAATAGCGGAATTGCCTTTAGGAAGTTCGCAGAAAAAACAATTCGTATGGAAACGCCGGCACATCTAGGTGTCAAGATCTGCTGGGTTTCAGAAGAACAATTACAAGAATTTGAAGAAACCTATTGTGATTGGTTGTTGGAGTTAGCAAAACCTGAACCAGATAAAATCATTTTGCACGATAGACTAAAAAAAGTACTGGAAATATTTAAAAACTTAAAAAGTGTTTACCCTCAAGCCACCCTGCATGATTGTGAAGATGGGGATGATGAAAACAGGGTTAGGTTAAATAGCACTATCATTTAAAAAATTATTATTATGGGGCAATCTATTCAACATGATCGGTATCCAAAATTTGTAGCAGATCAAGTGCTTACAGAGAAAAGCCTTAATCAGATGTTTGGCTATTTAGAGGAGCAACAACGACTTACCAGAACAACCTTAATCGGTATTGGAGTAATGTGTGGTATGGAGGTTAGTGTAAATGCCAGTAGGACAGCTTTGACAATATCACAAGGTGTTGGAGTGACTTCAAAAGGGTATTTGGTGCCTTTTCCTGAAACAACATATACATTCTACAATGACGAATTTTCTGCCGAGCAGGAGTTTATGTACCCTCCTTTTATAAACGCTATAACTAAGAAACAAAAGTTTCCATTGTACCTGTTGCATAACAATGGAGCTGCAGAAATAAAAAAGCCTATTACGGCTAGTTTTCTTGAAGACAAAGTGGTGGTTGTTTTTGTTGAACTGCTTAAGGTAGATAACAAAAATTGTGATCCAGATTCTTGTGATGATAAAGGTTGTACAGTAGAAGTAACACATAGACCACTATTGGTTGATCGTGAGAATTTGAACGAACTTATATTTAGTGGCGCAAATAAAAAACCATTTTTGCATGAATCTTCATGTATAGAGTGGCCCGAGGTAAAAATACCCAGATATAATGTGCCTAGTACACTATTACTTAGCTCGCAAGAGGTGTTGAAAAATTTTCTTAAGATATTAGATAGAGATTTTATTTTTGATCTCGAAAAAGTTTTAACTGCTGCTTATGGTTCTTTAGGCTATTATATAAAAGATGAATTTCCAAATAACCCTTTTTTAGGACTAAGGAATAACTTTAAATTCTTGTTTGATGGAAGTATAACTGCTCAACAATTACTTCACATACAGTATTATTATGATTTCTTCTCAGATCTTATTTATGCTTATGAAGAGTTGCGAAAAATGTGTAATGAATGTTTAACCCTTTGCTGCCCTAACCAAGATTTATTTCCTAGACATTTGATATTAGGAAATGCAATTTCTTCTGAAGACGAATTTAGACATCACTGGATTCAATCTCCTGCTTTTTCTTGTAATTGCTGTTCAGAAGGAAAAATAAAATTCTTATTAAAAAAGATAGCGCTATTAATTAAGAAACTAGAAATTCCATTCTCATCATTTACAGAAGATCGAAGAATTGTAAAAGTCACACCAAGCAGTTATGGAGATATCGCTCTTTCTGATAAAGCAATACCTTATTATTATGATATTGTAAATGGACCTGATGAATTATATAATCACTGGAATTTCAAAAAAACAAGACTCAAAAAAGGAGATACTAATTTATCCTATGATGCAAATAAATATGGAGCAAATAAGTATATCAAAGATCCTTTAAACTATGATATCGAACCTCATAATTTCTTTAGAGTCGAAGGGCATTTAGGGATGAACTGGAAAAGTGCCTTGGCTCAGGTTAATAAAGTGAAAAATGAGAAACGTCTACCCATTGATGTAGTGGCCTTAAATGGAGATGTATTTGAACTTTTTAGAAGTTTATTATCTAACAAAAATAGCTTGTCCGAAATTATTTCAGGTAATAAGGATATAATTGATGAGCTGATATGCTATTTTGCTGATATCGAATCACAATATGATGCACATGCTGCCGAGTTGAGGTGTACAATACTTAAAGTAATGGTATATTTCTATAACTTACCTGTTGTGGCCGGTTCTCCTGTAACTGAGACCAATAATTTTCCTGAATCGGATATGGTCAGAAAAAAATTCCCAAATTATAAAACAAAAACAAATACATATGGAGAAGCATTTGATAAATTCTATGCTCCTTTAAAAAATGCAGATTATATTACTCCATTGGCATTTAGCACTACAGTAGGATTTGCTGGTATTCCTGTAGCAGCAAATAATCAGATATTTTTACTCAATCCGGTTTATGTCATGTACTATTTGGAAAAAATTCATGAAGCACTAGCAGATGGTTTGGTAGATCTCAAAATAAATGTACTTACTCAAAGATTAGAAGATGCATCTAATGTTGCGGCTTACATGTTATTACTCGTTGATAATCTCTCTGGTAGTGATAATAATATAGAATTACCTTCTTTATGGGAAGAAAGTCTGGCAGCTGTGACATGGATTTGTAAAGCGGATGTGTTTAACGTACTTTATAGAAATTTTCTTTTCAACTACGCACTTTTTATAACCAATCAAACATTTGCAATGTATGCTTTTAGAAATAGTGGAGTACAACATAAAGCAGGAGTGACTACCGGAGGGACTTTTATATTGGTATATAATGATAAACGAGAAATAAGAACATCAACAATTACGGGTACTATAACCGATGTTACAGGAGCTTCTTTACCAGGAGCAAATATAATTGTAAAAGGCACAACACAAGGCACAACCTCCGATTTTGATGGCAACTATTCAATTACGGTATCAGATCCTGATACAGCAGTTTTGGTCGTTTCTTATGTTGGTTATCAAACAAAAGAAGAACAAGTTAAAGGTAGGAGTAATGTTAATATAACGCTGACAGGAAGTTCAACAATTGTTGCTATTGGTAATTTTGCAACTGCCGAAGATACATCAAGAGCCGCAACAGATGCTACATCAAGAGATTTTAGAGAATTTGTAAGAGCTAAAGCACATAAGAGAGCAGCAAATACGAGTAATCCTATTTCGGAAGTAAGAAATAGTAAATCTGTAAAAGGCCTTGAATTTAACAGAGTTTTTAAGGAGTTTGAAAGCTTTCAAAAGAGTGATAGACTAACAAGCGATGAGTTAAAATCGCTAGTGAATCAATTTCCTGATGGTACAGTGATTGCCGATTTCTTTGTGCCAAATATGTGCAAAGCATCCTGTATGCCCATGAATTTTATGGTTATTGGAGGAGAAACAGAACCTGATCCAACAGAAATTAGGTTAGAGATGAAGTATGACGAATATTGTGAAAATGATGATGTTTTCTATGACATAACAACAGAGCCAGAAGGAGGAGTCTTAAAAGTTGATGGTACAGTAATTAACGAGAATCGATTTAGACCCATTGATTATAAACCTGGAAATAATAGTATAAAAGAAATTACTATTACATATGAAATCAATGGAGATTCTAAAAGTATAACAGTTAAAGTATACCATGTTCCCGAACTTCGTACCGGAATCAAAACTATTGATAGAGAGAAACGAATTGTAGAATTTGAGAATGACACGCTATTTGCAGAAAAATATGCTTGGGATTTTGGAAACGGTAAAACCTCTGAAGAAAAGGACCCAGGACCCATTGAGTACGGAAATTTATTAACTGCGACGGCAAAATTAACAGCTTATAATGGTCCTTGCCAAGAGTCTCAATCTATACCTATTGATTTTGCTACAGATGTTGTTTTAACAGAAACCAGACTATGTACTCCGATAGATGAAATAGCAGCAAAATTTAAAATTCTTGATAAAAATAGTACCGATGAATTTAAAAGTGGAGAGCAATACATAGCCTTGAAAACAATATTCATTGATAAGTTTTCAAGTATTCAGACCCTACCTCAAAAAGAGCAATTCAAACTGTTAACAGGGCAAATACCGGTCTCTACTATTTTAGAAATCATTAAATCTCTGAATTCGATCATAACCTCTGATTCGAAACAAAGAAGACCTGCACTTTTACTGTATGAGATTTTATTAAAACTAACCTTGTTCTATGCATGCTGTCAAAAGGGAGATGTAAATAAGGCAAAAGTAAAAACAGAAAAAGTACTAGGTATGATGATCAGGCAGATCAATTCCTGGAGAAACTCTGTCAAATTTACAAATCCAGAAAAGAAGATCTTAGATAGTATGAAAAAAATAACCACTGGAGAACTTACTAAGGCTTCTTCAGAGACACCAAATAAGGTGATTTATATTCAATTACTAAAAAAATTAGATGATGTATTAACACAATTAATATCCTAGTGGCAGAGAATCATATACATAGAATACATAATGCATTCATTGAATTTGATTTCAAAACTCTTGCGAGTGATGAGTTAAAAGGGAATGATTTTGTGGATTGGGCAAAAAAGAATATCCTTGAAATTATTGATAATCATGCCGATAACTTAGTAGATATTCATACTGTTATTCACGTTCCTGAAATAAATATAGAATTGAATCTTAATGTAGAAGATCACTTTTTTAAGGATAGTGAGGAGTTGCGTTCTTTGATTAGTGATCAAATTCTTAGTGCTCTAAAAAAATCAATACACCAAAATCAATCTTCAAAAGTTTCTATAGAACAATACAATGCAAATATTGTATTAGAATATATTATAAGTGGTAGGGTAAACCAATATTATTCTGATGAGAAATGGAATGATCTGGTTGTTACTTTTTTTGAAGAGGTTATTGCGAATAAGGAATTGTATCTGCGATGGCAAAAAGTGATACAAAGTAAGAACGTATTTGTCAGGTTTTTTGAGCTCAGAGAAATTAGCAAGCTAAAAGAATTTATAGGGAAATGGTTAGGAGAAAAAAATGCATTAAAATGGCTTACTGCTGTAATGCAATTGCAGATTGTTAATCCAGATTCTTTATGGCCAATCAATCAGGTTGATTTTTATTTTAAAGTCTTTAGGCTATTGCCTAAAAGTGATATGTCCTTAACAATAACACTACAAAAGATTATTAAACAACAAATCAATCAATCAAAAGCAGTTATAGCTAAGTTTAAAGTTCCAAAAGAAATAGAAGAAGAATTGTCCGCAATTTTTGATTATAACGATGTTAAAATAGAATTAGATTTCCTTGCGATTGAAGAATATATTTTTAGTAAAGATCCTTCAAATAAAAAAAGCACAGATAAAGAAAAAAACACTAATGAAGAAATTGTTATAGACGCTAAAGGTGATATTGCCTATGTAGGTCAGGCAGGACTTGTTTTGTTAGTTCCATTTCTTTCAATGTTTCTAAAAAATCTAGGGTATATTGATACAAAAGGAGGAGTATTAAAACAACGCGAAATACCAATTTTGTTTCACTACGTAGCAACTGGAGAAACTACGGCGCCAGAATGGAAACTAACCTTACCAAAAATCTTATCTGGATTAAAACCTGGAGAACATTGTGATACCAAAATAAAACCAAATAAAAAACTAGATTCCCATATAAATGAGCTACTAAGCTCTGTCATTGAGCATTGGGAAGCATTAAAAAATACAACCTCGGATGGCTTAAGAGAAACCTTTTTAATCCGAGAAGGAGAATTAAAATTCAAAAATGGATTTTACTATTTATATATAAAAGAGCAAACAGTAGATATTTTGTTATCCTATGTTTCATGGAATTATACCACGATAAAGTTGGATTGGATGCAAAATATTCTATTTGTAGAATGGAATAAAAGTTAGAATTTGTTTTCTACAACAGCAGATAAAACGGCAAAACCTTCTGTAAGCGTACAACGCAAAACAGAACAAACTTTTTTTGGATCTCAAAAAGAGCAGAGGACAACTACGCCAGAATCTACCTTTTTTCAGCCTGCTATTCAAACCAAATTACGAGTAAATAAACCCAATGATGTTTATGAAAAAGAAGCAGATCTCGTAGCAGAACGAGTAGTAAATATGCCAGATCAACAAATGGGTCTACAAAATACTGCACCTCCTGAAGTTCAACGTCAGGAAGAAGAAAAAGAAGAAGAGGAAACCATCCAGACAGCGGCTATTTCTGTACAAAGAATGGCAGACGAAGAACAGGAAGAATCCCCTTCTATACAAACCAAGCAATACACTTTTATACAAAGAGAAGATAATACAGATATGCAAGCATCATCTGATGATGAGGAAGAATCCTTGCAGAGATATTCGAATGAGCGATCAACTTCTATGTATCATTCAGATGTTATACAAAGAAGTGGTCGCGGTCCGCCCGCAACGGGTGTGCGATTTCAGAACCAGTTGCACAATTCAACTTCAGGTGGCCGGCCAATGTCTAAGCCAGTCAGTAGTTTTATGGAATCCCGCTTCGGGGCAGATTTTAGTGCAGTAAAAATACATACTGACACGAGCGCTCAGCAGATGAGTAAGCAAGTAAATGCACATGCTTTTACTTACGGAAATCATGTCTATTTTAATAGCGGGAAATATGATCCGGATTCAAGTTCCGGTAAGACTTTACTTGCGCATGAGTTAACACATACCATTCAGCAGGGGGCATCTCCCGTTGCCCAATCCAAAGTACAGCGAAAACATGCATTCACTGCTGTACAGAAAAAGTCTATTCTTCAAAGACAAGTAGCACCACAATTAACAAAAGCTGTAGAACTCGCAGAGGGCGAAAAAGGAAAAGTTATTGCCAATAAGGAAGGTGCTGACGGATACCGTTATGGTTGGGAAAGACTAATGGAATACTTTGAAACCACCTTTGGGAAAGACAAAATAGTTTCACAACCTACTGGAGAAAAGAATATAGTTCCTAAACAGAGTATTAAAAAGAAATCAGAATTTCGTGGAGCTATTAAGATGGCAGATGGGATTACTAATGGAGTTGGTATGCGAGATGTCATGCCAAGTTGGTGTGGTATTTTTGCCTTCTGGGCACTTAACAAATCAGGAATACCTATGCCCAAATGGCAATTAGGTAAATCATTTATACCACCAGAAGCCGCTTACTCCCCTGGACATACTCCTAAACCCGGTGATATAGCATATAAGAAAGAACGTTCTCATTATGGTTTAGTAGTTGGTATGGAAGGCGCCAATAGGGTGAAAAGCGTCAATGGTAATACTGCAGGGGATGATAATTTAGGTGGTGAAATACAAGTGCAAACTCATGATTTAAGTAACTGGCACGCTTTCTTTAATCCATTGGTTGCAAAAACAGGTAATCTTAGAGATCCGGAACATGGTGATAAGGATACTAAACCTAAAACCTTGGAAGAACTGCTTAAACTTAAGTATGGTGTAAACCGAAAAGCTGAGAACGAAAACGAAGAGGAAGAAATCCAGGCTAAACCAGAAGGGGACCAGAAGGAAGAAGAAATCCAAACCAAAAAGGATACAGCGAAGAAAGAAGAGGAAGAAGATGAAATCCAGACCAAACCTGAAAACGACCAGAAAGAAGAGAAAGATGAAGAAATGCTTCAGGCAAAATCTGAAGAGTCAGAAAAAGAAGAAGGAGATGAAACGATACAGAGAACTGAAATTGGTAGCCCAGGAGGCTTTGCTTCAAACGGAGTAGAGTATGAATCTGATGATGCCCCTGCAGATATACAAACTAAAACAGAATCTTCTCTAGCCAGTCAGGTAAAGACCAAATCTAATGGTCCAATGATACAAGGTGGATGGCTCGGTGATGCATGGAATGCAGTATCGGGACTAGCCTCGGATATGGCAGACCTTATAGAAGAAGGAATCGATAAAGCCAAAGACTTCTTGATCGATAAGGTGCTGGATTTCGTTGGGGAAATCCCAGGATATACTCTATTGACCTATATTATGGGTAAAGACCCGATTAAAGGCACCAAAGTAAATAAAACGCCACTTACATTATTAGATGCAGTATTGGATATTATTCCAATAGGAGGGGATACCGTGAAATGGGTATTGGATTATTTCAAAGCTACAAATCCGGTAGCAAATTGGTTATTCGATTCTGTAAAACGTTTTTCTGGCCTTATAGAAAGTGTAAAATCGAAGTTCGCTAATTTCTGGAATAGGTTAAGTATCAAAGATGTCGGTAATCCAGAACGGGTTATGAATGATGTAGCAAGCTTATTTCAATCTATTGTTACACAGGTTGTTTCATTTGTGGATGATGTAGGAAAGGATTTCCTGAGTACGGTCAAAGATATTGCTGTTACCAATCTGGTAACCGTGGTTAAGAAATATTTCCCAAATGCTTATGATCTGTTGACAGTATTACTTGGTGAAGACCCAATCACCAAGAAACAAGTTGATCGAAATGGTACTAATATTCTGAATGCAGGGTTAAAAGTGTTAGGAGATCGAGGAGCACAAATCAAACGTCAAATGCTAGAAAATGGCATCTTCGAAAAATGCGCAGGCTGGATCGATAGAAGTATTAATCTAATGCTCTCTTTGGTTTCTGATGTTAAAAATATTTTTAGTACCGCTTGGGAGCTCATTTCGTTTAAATCACTTTTTACTCCAATAGAAACATTTAATAAAATAGCAGAAGCATTTACAACACCGATAGAACGAATTGGATCTTTTATCACGGATGCAATGATAGAATTATTAGCACTATTAAGGGAGGTATTAGTAGCAAAATTAAGTGATTTTGCTAAGAAACAGAGAGGCTACTTCCTGGTAACCGTATTGATTGGTAAAGATCCGTTTACAAGTGCTAAGGTAAGAAGAAATACAGAGAATATCATTCGTGGATTCTTTAGCCTTATGGATGGCGGAGAAGCACAGTTCCAGCAAATGAAGGAAAGCGGGAAAATTGATCAAATGACGCAAAAGGTTAGCAAAGCAGTCAAGCGTCTTGGATTCACGGTCGAATATGTTCTCGGACTCTTCACAAGTTTATGGGAGTCGATGAGTTGGAAAGACTTCCTTAATCCACCAGGCGTTTTCGTGAAAATTTTTAACACCTTCAAATCACCAGTAATACGACTTGTGAAGTTTATCATCACTATTGTAAAAATTGCCATTGAAATAATGCTTATTGCGATGAACTTCCCGTTTGATACGGTTAACAATATTATACAACGTTCTCTCGAGGCCTTTGGTAACATAAAACGCGATCCTATTGGATTCTTGAAAAATATACTTAAAGGTATCAAGCAAGGTTTTGTACAGTTCTTTGATAATATCCTCAAACATTTAATGAGTGGATTAGCTACCTGGTTATTTGGCTCCCTGGGTGGTCTAGGTATTAAAATGCCTCCTGATTTCAGTTTCAAAAGTATACTTAATCTTGTGCTTGAGATTTTGGGTATAAGTGTAGATAAAATTATGGAGCGCGTATGGATCAAATTAACCGAGCAAATAGGTGCAGAGAAAGTAGCCAAAATCAAAGGTGCTATAGACAAATTAACGGGTATATGGGCTTTTGTAAAAGATGTCATCAAAAGAGGACCAATTGCTATTTGGGAATATGTGCAGGAGAAATTAAGTGAGTTATGGAATATGGTGTTGGATGCTGCCAAAAATTGGATCATGACTAAGGTCATAGAATCGGTAATTACCAAGTTACTGAGCATGTTAGATCCAACGGGAATCATGGCAGTGATTAATAGTGTAATAGCTATTTATAAAGCGATCCAATCCTTTATTGAGCATCTTAAGGCAATGCTTGAGATCTTAAATTCATTTGTCAATGGTGTGGCAGAAATTGCAGCCGGTAATATTAAAGTAGCAGCTGATTATCTAGAAGGAGCCATGGCAAAAGGAGTTCCGGTATTGATCGGCTTCCTGGCAAATCAAGTCGGACTAGGCGATATTGGTAAAAAATTGGCAGAGATCATTGGTAAGATAAGAGAAAAAATAACAGAAGGCATCGATTGGTTAGTCGCAAAAGCGTTAAAAATAGGAATGCCAATTATTAATGGAGTACTTAAAGCTATCGAGTTTGGAGAAGGTATTGTTGAGAAAGGTAAGGAGAAGGTTAAAGGAGCAATCGCAAAACTCGTTTCTTGGTGGAAAGTGAAGAAAGGTTTTAAAGATGGAGAAGGAAAACAACATAATATTTATTTTGAAGGAACTGAGGCAAATGCTAAACTTATGGTTGCTAGCCAGCCCACAACGGTAATTGAATTTTTAAATACGGTTGAAGTAAAAGCAGGAAGTGATCAGGAAAAAGCAAAAACAGAGGCCAAGAATATTTCTGAGAAAATTAACAAAAGAAGAACGGATAAGGTTGAAGGGGCAACAAAACAAGAAACTGAAAAGAATAAAGAGAAAAAGGCAAAAGATATAAAAAGCTTCTTTGAAAAGTTAAGCAAACAGATGGAAATTCTATTTGATACAACAGGAGAATTACCTAAATCTGAAATTAGTTATAGTGAAGAAACCCGAGGTGGTGTAAAAATGGGTGGTACAACAACAGCAAAAGTTTTGAGTAAAAAAGGCGAGGGTGGCTCGGTTCCAGGTGAGACAAACTCTGTATGGGAAGATTTAAGGAAAAGAAAAAATGGAGGAAGTTTATACTATGTTAGAGGACATCTATTAAATGACAATTTACACGGACCAGGGAAATGGAAAAATATGACCCCTCTTTCAGTTAAAGGAAACAAAAACCACTTAAATACTACTGAAACACTTCTTAAAGAGGTCGTAGAATCAAAACAAGTTATAAAATATGTAATTACTGCTAATTATGGACTTTCAGTAGATATTCCAAATGCCGAACAAATGAATGCTGCAAACATAGATCCATCTTTACATGAGGATATGGTGACACTAAGAAAAGCCGAGAAACAGGTAGCCAAAGGACTAACAGTTAGTGCAGACCTGTTAGAGAAAGACGGTATAACTGTGAAAAAGAATATTCAAAGTGGGTTATCCATTGAGAATACCGTGGATCTTGAATTATCTAATTATGAACTAGGGGATGCCCCACCAAAAGAAAAGGTGAAATTGAAATCTGATACTGCAGAAAAAATTGCCACAAATACTCCAATTTCATTAGATAACGCAACTATTATAAAAGAAATAGTAAGTAAGATTGGTAGTTTAACTCGGTATGATCAAATCAGTAGTGAAATTGAAGAAACCTATAATGGTGCAACCAAAGATGGTTTAATATCTGCAGTTGCAACATTAAGTAATGCTTCGAATGTGACATTAAATTAAGTAAGTAGGACAAATATGATCCTTAGTTGGAATATTATTAAATTATAAACAGTGAATTATTAAAGAGATACAACCATGAAAAATAAATCATTTAGGAAAAGAAGGATGAAAAAACAACAACCTTCTAAGAAGAAGCAACAAAACGATAATTTCTTTGAATCACAAGTACAACGCAAATGTGAAAAATGTGAAGACAAAGAAAAAAAAGAAGTACAAAAGAAATCTGATGGACAATCAACCACGGTTTCTAAGAGTTTCTTTGGCCATTATATGAATAATATCAATGGTAAAGGAAATTCGTTATCAAAAAACAATCGAACGTTTTTCGAAAGCAGAATGCATGATAATTTTGGAGATGTAAAATTGCATAACGATAAAGAATCGGCCAGTGCAGCCAAAGAGATTGGAGCCAAAGCTTTTGCTTGGCAAAATCATATTGTACTGAATGGGGAATATTATAAAGAAGGAAGCCTAGAAGGTAAACAATTGCTGGCACACGAATTAAAACATATCCAGCAACAAAAGAATGGAAAACATAAAATCCAGATGATGCCAGAAGAAGATACCACAGAACCGGCAGCGAAAGAAGAGGAAGAAGTTGCAGAACCAACTATAGAAGAAGGGGTAAAACAAAACTCAGCAGCAGATTCGGAAACAATGGAAAAAGAGGCCGAGCAAGAGGAGGAAATGGTGTTGGTGCCAGAAAGTATTCCGGATTTTCAAACTTTTGGCAAAGTTTTTACAAAAACAGCTTATGCAAACTCTGTAACTTTTGAAGGAAAAACAGATGCGACTTTTGATGGAGGCACAGGTACAACAAGAAACCTGCGTAGAACAACTTCAGAAGATTGTGTAAATTGCGCAGATGGGGATTGCTGGCACTATACGGGGCAATTACAAGTAGACTATAGTGTGTCTACTAACATTACTTTACCAGATGTTCCTGAGGGGTTAACAGAGTGTCAACATGAAAGAGTGAGAAATGCAATTGATAATGTTTTAGAACCTCATGAGCAAGATCATGTAACTGCTTTTAGTCAGTATAATGGTAGTGTAACATTACCTATTGATTACACTGGGTGTAGTGCAGGTATCCAGGAGTATGTAGAGAATTTACATCGTATGAATGCTGCTTCAAGAGAAACAACGGTACAGGCAGCTAGCGATGCTTTGGACCCATTTCACGTTGCTGTAGATTTGGATTGTGAAGATGAATCAACTCCTGCTCCTGCACCAGATGCAGAACAATAAGGGGTAAAACACTCTTTTTTAACTATCAAATATGCAGTATCTTGAACAAAATATGTGTCAACAATGGCATGCTCTACATTGTCAAAAAGTAGTAATACACTTATACATATTAGGATATGCAAAGAATAAAAGGTAATCTTAAGATAGTTCCCTCGTATGAAGATGATTTTGATAAGTGTCTCGATTCATTAGGAAAAATATTAATAGACCGAATTACTACAACAGATAAAAATTCAGAAATTGATCTAACAAAGTATAACGATCTTTCATTTATACCTGCTTTGGATAAGGTCTTACAAGTAAACGATGCTTTTTCATTTGAGGAGAAACTGGTACTCTTGTTGAGTATTTCTCCCTATGTTAGACCTGGTTTTTTGGAAGATGTTATGGCTCAAGCACTCCCACAAGGTGGTGAATTCATAGCTTTTGGAGGAGTAAAAGGACAACATCATCGAGGTATTTTACCTACCGGAGAAACTGCACTTTTTTTATTGGCAGGTATGGACATCTCCAAAAGGTTACACTTTCAGAAAATATTTGGTAGCGATGCATTATTTGCCAAATACGGATTATTACAGGTAGATTCGGTGTCAAATAAGGAACCTAATATGAGTGGGCGCCTCACACCAGATGCAGATTGGCTGGAGTTAATTTTGCTAGGTCAAGAAGCCGCGCCGGTTCATAGTATAGAATTTCCGGCACGTAAAATTTCTACCTCTATGTTATGGGAGGATTTGGTATTGCATCCTCAAACCAGAGATCAAATTAATGATATTCAAGTTTGGATGAATCATCATGATAAGGTACTCAAAGACCCAACATTTGGAAGGAAAATCAAACCAGGATACCGAGTCCTCTTTTACGGTAAACCAGGAACTGGAAAAACTCTAACCGCATCTTTACTGGGAAATAAGTTTGATATTCCGGTATATAGAATTGACTTATCATTGGTAATATCAAAATATATCGGTGAAACCGAAAAACATATCGAATTAGTATTTTCAAGAGCAGAGCGTAAACGTTGGATTTTATTTTTTGATGAAGCAGATGCGCTATTTCATAAAAGAGTTGGGGTTAATACTTCTAATGATAGAGCAGCAAATCAAGAAGTTTCTTATTTATTACAGCGTATAGAAGACTTTGAAGGACTTTTAATTCTAGCGTCGAATTTCAAAAATAATATAGATGACGCCTTTTTAAGACGGTTTCATAACATTATTCATTTCCCTATGCCAGGAACAGCAGAAAGATACAAGTTGTGGGTGCAGAGTATTCCAAATGATATGAAATGTAATAGTGATATGGACTGGAAAGAAATTGCAGACAAATACGAAATTACAGGTGCAGATATTATTAATGTAATGTATTATGCTACTTTAAAAGCATATTCAAGGAAAGAAAATGTAATATTTAAGAATGATATTTACGAAGGAATTAAGAAAGAGCTTAAAAAGCAAGATAAGACGTTCTCATATTAAAAGCAGTTATTAAATATACTACATTCACTTCAAGTCCAACAGAATTCATACCTGGCCAAATGTATAAAAATATTACCTCCACCAGCTTGTTACGAGTAAAGTCGAAAATCCCAAGATGATAGTTCGATAAGATCTTTCTTAATTCCCTCGTAATCGAGTTATTTCATATCTCTAGCTGACATAAATAACCAGAATAGCTACAGCTTTTTATCCTTTATTATCAGTGACTTCATAGTTTTAAATACGCCTCTTTTTACGGTTTAAAAGTAAAACTTTTGTTGGAATATTTCCTATCAAAATTGGAAATATTCCAAATAAACAAAGTAATTTTGTAATAGCGGTTTTTTAGTAAGAATTAGTCAGTTTTAGGTTAAAAAGAAAAAGAAGTCAGTGATGAAAAACAAGAATTATGAATATGATGTTGCGCTTTCTTTTGCTGGAGAGAATAGAGCATATGTAGAAGAGGTTGCGAATAGCCTTAGGGTAAGAGGGATCAAGGTATTTTATGACCTGTTTGAAGAAACAAACTTATGGGGTAAAAACTTATATGAGTATTTATCCGAGATTTATCAAAACAGGGCAAGATATACGGTATTATTTATATCTGGGTTTTACAATCAAAAATTATGGACAAACCATGAGAGAGCCTCTATGCAGGCAAGAGCATTTCAGGAAAGTAGAGAATATATTTTGCCAGCTAGATTTGACGATACAGAGATTCCCGGGTTATTGAAAACAGTAGGGTATATCAACTTAAAAGATAGAAGTCCAGACGAATTTGCTGGGCTGATCGAAAAAAAATTAAAAAAAGATCAAACTTTTTTGAAAGGCAAATGGTCAAAGATCTCTACCCTGATTAATCCAAAACCTTTCATTTTTACTATTAAAATAGTAAATGAAAAAGAAGAATCGATTAAAAATGCCAAAGTAGTATTGGTGGCTAATAATTCTACATATCTTGAAGGGTTTTCTGATGAAAAAGGTCTTGCACATTTTATTATTCGAACACGTAAATTATATACGGTGCTTATTGCACATCCAGAATATCCTGCAGTACTGTTTAAAGATATTAACCCAAAGGAAGACATAGAAGTAACTGTTGAAAAATCAAAAGGATCGGGATCTATAATCCTTAATAAATCTGGCGAAACACCAGGAATTATGGGTCGGATAAAACCTGTGTTAAAATCAAACAACAAGATATCATTATATGCTGATAACATAGCCATCGAAGGAGGACAGCATCAACCCTATGATATTGAGTTAAATAAATCAATAACTTTGGAAGATAATGGTGGAAATAGTATACATTTAACCTTCAGATTCTTTCAAGGGAGAATCGCTTTAATCGATTATTGTAAACACAAATTATCTTAATTATGAAAAGAGTAATCATCTTTTTTAGTTTTATTTTGTTTTTGGCATGTAAAGAACAGCCAAAGGAAACAGCAGAAACACCTATTGTTGAAACTGCTAAGGAGGAAATTAAAAAGCCAGAAGATAGGTTTGGAATTGTAATTCATGGTGGAGCAGGAACTATCTTGAAAAAGAACATGACTCCAGAAAAAGAAGCGGCTTACAAAGCTAAACTTGAAGAAGCAATAAAAGTAGGACATACCATTCTTAAAAATGGAGGAACAAGCCTTGAAGCGGTTGAAAAAACAATAAACGTTCTTGAGAATTCTCCATTATTTAATGCAGGTAAAGGAGCAGTATTTACTAATGAAGGGACTAACGAACTGGATGCTTCTATCATGGATGGTAGTAACCTAAATGCTGGAGCAGTAGCAGGAGTTAAAACAATTAAAAACCCAATCAATCTAGCCAGAGAAGTAATGCTTAATTCTCCTCACGTGCTATTATCAGGTAGTGGAGCCGAATTGTTTGCTAAAGAAAGAAATCTGGAGATTGTTGATCCTGCATATTTCTTTACAGAAGACAGAATGAAATCGCTGGAGAGGGTAAAAGAAAAATTGAAAAACAAAGAAGCTAATAAAACAACCGCTTTTTATGATCCGTTTATAAAAGATTCTAAATTCGGAACGGTGGGTTGTGCAGCACTAGATAAAAATGGAAATTTGGCCGCAGGAACCTCTACAGGTGGGATGACCAATAAAAAATGGAATCGTATAGGAGATTCACCAATTATTGGTGCAGGAACATATGCCAATAACGCTACCTGCGCAGTATCAAGTACAGGATGGGGGGAATATTTTATACGAGCGATGGTAGCACATGATATTTCGGCATTAATGGAATATAAAGGGCTCTCTCTTCAGGAAGCTTCAAAAGAGGTGATACAGAAAAAACTAACTGATCTTGGAGGTACAGGAGGGATTGTAGCAATTGATAATAAAGGAAATGTAACGATGGAATTTAATACCGCAGGAATGTATCGTGCCACAATGAATGCCACTGGAGAACTTGCTATAGGAATTTATAAAGAGGAATAGTAGAATATAATTGTTGATATTCAGTCTATAAAATGCATACAAAAAATATAAAAAGGAGAACGATACCGTTCTCCTTTTTTATTAAAACGATACTATCAAATTTTATAGCAATGGAGCTGGACATTCTGGAGTCCCATCACAACAATTATAATGATCAGACCAACAGCATCGTTTAACAGGATGCCATTCATACCTTCTGCAACCTCCGTCAGGTTCTCTTCCTCCATTAACTTGTTTTTGTTGAGCTTTACTTAAAGCTTCACCTAAATTTGAAATTTTTTTTAACATAATTAGAGTTTTAAGATTATATTCCTACGACTATTTATAGACATTCATAGTATTTGTCTATTTTGTTTAGTGTAATTTTTATAGCTGTGATATAAATATATTAAATGGTTAATATTACTAAAGTTATAGTTTTTGAAAAGAGCAACTTTCTCTTTAACACAAAATTAATAGGTGAAGAAAAGATCATAACTACAGATTTTCAATAGTAATGACTTCAACTTATTCAAAAGAAAATAGCAAAGAAAGTTTTTAAAACATTAAATATTTTTAATGTATAATTTTTTAGTATTTACTGAAAACAAGGGGTGCCAAATTCACTATTTTCAGGGGGAAACGAGGTCAAAAATCTAATTACTTTTATCAAATGATTACACTACTATAAATGATAGACTAATGAAAAAAATATTGGTTTTTGTAATAATTTGTATGATGAACATAGGTATGGCCCAAAATAAGGAAGATATAATCGGTTTGTATGCATTAGGCTCTCATTCTCCAGAAGGAGGAAGTCATCTATTCGTTTTAGAAAATGGCAAATTTGTAATTACATATTTTGGAGGTGCGCAGATAGGAGAGTGGCGTTTAGATAGAGATCATACCTTTTTGTTTACCCCAAATACCAAAAAAAACGAATTCGAACTTTATGGGAGATATAATAAAAAGATTAAAGATAGTTTAAAAATCTCTTTTATGGGGTTTGAAGAATCACGAAGTTTCGTGAGTTTGAAAAAATCAAAAGATGACCACTATGTAATGAAACAGGTATTTAATGATGAAGCTAACTGTTTTGGCTATCCATACGTAGAAACTTTTAAAAAGAATACCGATATGATTTCTTTTATGACCATAAATGAAGGAATGAATACTGCAATAATTGATTTTAATATAAAAGGGCTTAATGATTTTATTGCTTATTTTTTTACTAGAGAAAATGAGGCATACCCTTTTTATGCCATGTTAAAAGGAAATAAATTATATATAGATGAAAACGAATATTCAGAAAAACGTCCTTTGCCGACAGAAGGAGAAGACATAGAATTTATTAGAGCAATAGCCAATAAGAATACTTCTGAAACTGTACTCCTTTATAACCCCTCATATAACCACTTTAAAGAGGATATCAATGCAAACCATGTTTTTGATAAAGAAAAACAAGCATATATTGATCTAGAATTTTATAAAGAAGGAAATGAAAATAGAATAGATGATGAAGCATTTTTTGATATGTCGATCATCTATAAGTATGAATTATGTTCTGGGAACTATACCAAATCAGATAATTTCAAAATCGAAGATAAACCTATTTTCCAGGTTAATTGTAAATAAATGAATGTAGAAATGTTGGATGAGGATCAAAAAAATAGACTAAAAAACGGATTAAATAATAGAATTGAAATTTACAATATTAAGCAGGTTAAGATAGTGTAGAATACAGTTAAATAATTACTACCTTTAATCCGCTAAACATCGACTAATATGAAATTATCGCGAATTCTCTATCTGTTACTTTTTGTAACACTTGTATTTTCTTGTAAGAAAAAAGATGATCAATCTATAGCTGAGGCAAATGCTTCAGAATTAAACAAATATCAAGAATATATTTCAGATGTATCTTCAGGGGTAATTTCAGTTTTGGATAATGTATATGTGGTGTTGCAAACACCAGTAGAAGGTTGGGATGATAATCAAGAACTGCCAAAAGATATACTCACTGTATCACCAAAGGTAAAAGGTAAAATAATTGCTGTAAACAACCGAACTATTTCTTTTCAGCCAGAAGAAGGTTTTGATGAAGATACCGCTTATACTTTTACATTAGATCTCGAGGAATTAGTTAAAGATCTTAAGGATGATCTTGATGAAGAATTTGTTTTTACTGTAAAGACATTAAAACAACAATTTTCTATAATTACTGATAACCTTCAGTCGTATAGTAAAGATTGGCAATATATAGATGGAACAATAACATCAAGTGATCAAATGAAATTTGATGTAGCAAAACAACTTATTACTGCATCACAAAAAGGAAAGGAAATAGCTGTAAAATTTAGCGAATCAATCGATAAAAGTCGCCAGTTTAGTTTTAGAATTGATAGTATTCAACGTTTTGAAGATGATTCTGAAGTTAACGTTAAATGGTCTGGTAAATCTTTTGATATCGATACCGAAGGCGAGGATGTATTTGCCATACCCGGGAAGAATAATTTTTCTATAATTAGTGTTTCGGTTGCTAATGTAGATAATCAATATGTAGAAATTAATTTTTCTGACCCACTAAAGAAAAATCAAAATTTTAATGGTTTAGTAACCATTTCTGGAGCGAAAAATTTAAAGTATACCGTAAATGGAAATGTGCTCAAAGTATATCCCAAACAAGAACTTAAAGGAACATTAGAGGTGACTGCTTTTGAAGGGATTAAAAGCACAGATAATTATAAATTAAAGAACACATATACCGAAAATGTATCTTTCCAACAACCCAATCCAGAGATTCGTTTACTACAAAGCGGAGTGATTCTACCTACTTCAGATAATCTGAAATTTAATTTTGAAGCGATCAACCTTCGCGCGGTTGAGGTACAAGTAGTTAAAATCTTCGAAAATAACGTCCTTCAGTTTTTACAAAACAACAACCTTAATGGTTCTAGTGATTTGAGAAGTGTAGCAAGACCAATTGCCAAAAAACTAATTAATCTTCAAGAAAATCCATCTTTAAATCTTAGTAAATGGAATGCTTTTGCAATTGATTTAAAAAAGTTGATTACACCAGAACCTGGGGCAATCTATAGAGTAGAACTAAATTATCGAAAAGCCTATTCGCTGTATAAATGTGACGGAGCAGCTGCAGATGATACTCCGATTAATGAATTGACAGATAATTATGACGAAGAAGAGGAATCTAGTTTTTGGGATAGCTCTCAATACTATTATGATGATTATTACGACTACAATTGGGAAGAAAGAGAGAACCCATGTAGCACTTCTTACTTTAGAGATAAAAAAATAAGTGCAAATGTATTAGCCTCTAACCTGGGAGTAGTAGTTAAGAAAGGACTTAATAATGCATATATGGTTACGGTTAATGATATTATTACCACTAGCCCTGTATCAAATGTAAAAGTAACTTTTTATAATTATCAGCAACAAGAAATGGGAGTGGCGACTACCGATGCAGAGGGAATAACTGGTTTTGATGCAGATCGCCCTGCATATTTTGCCATTGCCCAATCGGGAAAACAACAAACCTATGTAAAATTGAATGATGGAAACGCACTATCTGTAAGTAAATTTGATGTTTCTGGAGTAAGATTGCAAAAAGGAATCAAAGGATATATTTACGGAGAACGTGGTGTTTGGCGTCCTGGAGACACCTTATTTTTATCTTTTATGCTTAATGATAATGCAAATAAATTACCAAAAGGACACCCGGTAAAATTTGAATTACGTGACCCATACGGTAAAGTGACCTACCAGAAAACAAAGACTAATGGTATCAAAAATTTCTACAAGTTTGTTGTAAATACTTCTGATGAAGCACCTACCGGTAACTGGCAAGCCAAAGTTAATGTTGGAGGAGCTAGTTTTAGCAAAACACTTAAAATTGAAACCATAAAACCCAACCGCCTTAAAATCAAAACTACCTTTGATGATGAAGTTCTGGGGGCTAATAAGAACATACAAGGTAATCTCGAAGTGTTATGGTTACACGGAGCGATTGCCAAAAACCTGAAAACGGATATCAATGTTCGATTCAATCCAGGTAAAACCAGTTTTAAAACCTTCCCGGGATATGTTTTTGATGACCCAACCCGCAAGTTTGGAACCGAAGAACAGGAAGTATTTCAGGGGCGAATTTCTGGCGAAGGAAAAGCAAGTTTTAGCCTTAAACCAAAACTTGAAAATAAAGCTGCAGGAATGTTAAAAGCCTCTTTTATTACCAAAGTATATGAAAACGGAGGAGATTTTAGTACAGATGTCATTAGTAAAGATTTTTCACCATATAGTACATATGTAGGAGTAAATGTTCCTAAAGGTGATAAAGCACGAGGAATGTTGTTAACGGACACAAAACATAATTTTGAAGTTGTTTCTGTAGATGATAAAGGAAATCCTAAATCAGTCAAAAATCTTGAGGTTTCTATATATAAAGTCGATTGGAGATGGTGGTGGGATACATCAGAAGATAACCTGTCTTCTTATAATAGAGGATCATATCATAACGAAGTATTTAAGACCAAAGTAACAACTAACAATAGTGGAAAAGCAAATTTCAATTTTGAATTAAAATACCCAGAGTGGGGAAGATATCTGGTAAGAGTGGTAGACCCAAATGGAGGGCATGCTACCGGAAAAATAATGTATATCGATTGGCCAGGCTGGGCTGGGAAATCACGTAAAAATGACCCTTCTGCAGCAACAATGTTATTGTTTTCAACAGATAAAAACACCTATAATGTTGGGGAGAAAGCTATTGTAACCTTTCCGTCTAGTGAAGGAGGAAGAGCATTAGTAACTGTAGAAAATGGCACCGAGGTACTATCTTCGCAATGGGTAACCCCTCAAAAAGGAGAAACGAAGTTCGAATTGCCGATCGATGAATTATACACTCCCAATGTGTATATTAATATCACATTACTACAACCACATGCCGATACAGCAAACGATTTACCAATACGTTTATATGGCATCGTTCCAATTTCTGTTGAAGATCCGAATACCAAGGTTCAACCTAAACTAACAATGCCAGATGTATTGCGACCAGAAGAAACGATTACACTGAAAGTTGGAGAAAATAATGGTAAACCCATGACATATTCTATTGCTATTGTAGATGAGGGTTTATTGGATCTAACACGGTTTAAAACACCAAACCCCTGGAATAGCTTTTACGCTCGCGAAGCACTTGGAGTAAAAACCTGGGATGTATATGATGATGTAATTGGAGCCTACGGCGGAAGTATCAATCAGGTATTTAGTATTGGAGGTGATGCAGAAGCTGGAGGCAGTAAATCAAAAAAAGCGAACCGATTTAAACCTATGGTTGTCTTTGAAGGGCCATTTGAACTTAAAAAAGGCGAGACGCGTGCTCATAAAATTAAAATTCCAAAATATGTTGGATCTGTACGTACCATGATAGTGGCTTCAGATGCAGAAAACGCGGCCTATGGTAGTGCAGATAAGACAACACCAGTACGTAAACCTTTAATGGTACTGACTTCAATTCCTCGTAAAATTACTCCAGGAGAAAAAGTAACAATACCAGTCACCGTTTTTGCGATGGAGAATAAAGTAAAAAACGTAACCGTTACCTTAAAACCTAACAAAGGATTTACAGTAATCGGCGAGACGCAACAAAAACTATCGTTTCCTCAACCTGATGAGAAAATGGTCTATTTTGATATCGAAGTGCTAGAAGGAGCTTCTATTACAGATATTGAAGTAGTGGCTAGTGGCGGTGGAGAAAAAGCATCATATAAAGTTCCTATTAATATAGTGAACCCAAATCCAATAACGACAGAAGTCAACTCTATTGTTCTAGAACCCAATAGTGAGCAGGAAGTAGACTTTGCAGCATTTGGAATTGATGGAAGTAACAGTGCAACGATTGAGTTTTCATCATTACCACCAATGAATTTTGAAAGTAGATTAAGCTACCTGATTCGTTATCCACACGGTTGTGTTGAACAAACGACTTCGGCAGCATTCCCACAATTGTATCTTGGTGATGTCTTCAATTTATCATCGGATAAAAAGCAAAGAATACAGAAAAATATAGAAGCTGCTATGTATAGACTTAAACGTTTTATACAACCAAATGGTGGGATGTCATATTGGCCTGGATATAGTAACCCTAATGATTGGGGAACTACCTATGCTGGTCATTTCTTGCTCGAAGCAAATAAACAAGGGTATGTATTGCCAATAGGTTTTAAAAGTAACTGGATTAATTATCAGCAGCAGCAAGCCAAACGATGGAGAAGTGGTAACAATGACCTGGCACAAGCTTATCGATTATATACATTAGCACTTGCCGGAAGCCCTGATCTGTCATCAATGAACAGGTTAAGGGAGACATCAGGATTGTCTAATGATGCCAAATTGAGATTAGCGGCAGCTTATGGGCTAATTGCTCAGACAAATGCTGCAAACCAATTGCTTAATTCGGCAAATATTGATTTTCAACCTAGAAACAATAATCATTACACCTATGGATCTACAAGTCGAAATCGGGCAATGGCACTAGAAACACTTGTAGCTTTGGATCAAAAAGTGAAGGCACAGAAAGTGGCAGTGGATTTGGCTAAAGAATTATCTTCCAAAAATTGGATGAGTACGCAAACTACATCTTATGCATTAATGGCAATGGCAAAATATGCAACCTATGTTGGAGGAAAAGGTGTAAATGTAAACTATATTCTTAACGGAAAATCAACAAATGCTAATACAAACAAGACATTGGCAACTTCTGGTGATATATCTATTTTAAAAAGTAATAAACTGGTGCTTAAAAACAATAAGGATAACACCATTTTTGTACAAATTGCAACAAGTGGAATTCTACCTGTTGGTAAGGAAAAAGTAATTCAAAGCAAGTTTAAGGCAATTGTAGATTATAAGACCAGGGATGGTAATATAATTAATCCAATTCTATTAACCCAAGGAACAGATTTTGTGGCAGAAGTAACGATTACTAATACTACAGGTTCTAAAGTAAAAGATATTGCATTGACCGAAATTTTCCCATCAGGATGGGAAGTAGTCAATACTCGATTTACAGATTTTGGATCGTTTAAAGCTAATGCTGTAACACATACTGATATTCGTGATGATAGAGTGAATTTCTATTTTGACCTAAAACCAAATGAAAGTAAAACAATGACCATTTTATTAAATGCATCCTACTTAGGTAAATACTATCTGCCAGGTATCCAATGCGAAGCCATGTATGATAATGATTATTTAGTAAGAAGTAAAGGGAAATGGGTAGAAGTGGTGAAGTAGATTAATTGATTTGGTTACAGAACAGCCTCTTTAATCCTAATTAAAAATAATACAAATATTATGAAAAAACACCTGCTTAAATACATAGCTCTCTTTGCCATAGGATTGTATTCTTCTCAAGTCATTGCATGTGATTGTGATTGCAAGGGAGATTGCTCATTTTCCTCAGTTTCGACAGGAGGGTTTGTTGCTATGGTAAAAGTAATTGAGTATTCTGAATTTTTAGAATATGAAGATGATGGAAAATTGAAGAAAATGCCTTTAGCAATGAAAGTAGAAGTTATTAAAAAATATAAAGGTGAAGATACTCGTAAAGTCATTCAAATTTGGGGAGATAACGGAATGCTATGTCGGCCATATACAGATCATTTTAAGATAGGGAACCATTATTTGATTGCCCCAAACAAAATTTGGAAGGACTCTGAAAATGGAAAAATGGATGATTATGATTTCTTTTCATGTGAGACTGGTTTTTTGGATGTTAATCTTAAAAAAAAGATGGTATATGGAACATATTCCAAAAACATAAATAAAATTTCATTAGATAAAATAGAAACCATTTTAAGTAAATAAAAATTGTTACCGCAATAGTTGATAAAATAATGATTTTAGAGCAAGCAATTTTATATATAAAACCTGGAGAATCAGAAGCTTTTGAGCAAGCTTTTAACGAAGCGCAAAAAATCATTTCTGCTATGAAAGGATATATTAGGCATGATGTATTGAAATGCATAGAAGAAAATGACAAATATGTATTGTTGGTAGAATGGGAAACGATAGAAGATCATGAAACAGGTTTTAGAAAATCTGAAGAATATCAGGAATGGAAAAAATTATTACATCATTTTTATGATCCTTTTCCTCTGGTGCAACATTATGCATCAATATTATCTTGATGTAGCAAAGCGGTTATTTTAACTTAACCATAAAGCAGCATACTGTTTTTTTTATTACCATTGTTGAAAAGTCGAAAATATATGAATACTAAGTTTTATAAACTCTTAACAGGCCTTTTTTGCTTGATAAGTATTTATTCCTGTAAGCAACAATCGGTTTCTGTAAATAAGATCTCAGCAATTCAGCAAAAA
The DNA here is from genome assembly GCF_900299525.1 of Aquimarina sp. Aq78. Classification (GTDB taxonomy): domain Bacteria; phylum Bacteroidota; class Bacteroidia; order Flavobacteriales; family Flavobacteriaceae; genus Aquimarina. The sequence continues at coordinate 273,124 of NZ_OMKA01000023.1, forward strand.
ATTGATTCTACAATAATTGCAGATAAAGCTATAGATTCATTTATTACACCTTTCCGAGATCATTTAAATAAAACTTTGGATGCTACACTGTGTATTGCTTCAGTAGATTTAACTAAACACGATGGAGAATTAGAAAGCAAATTGGGTAACCTTACAGCAGATATTTCTTTACATCAGGTAGAACCGATTTTTAAAAAAAGATATAATAAAGAAATTGATTTTGTATTATTAAATCATGGGGGTATGAGGGCACCAATACTAAAAGGACCGGTAACTGCTAGAACAGCCTTTGAAGTAATGCCTTTTGAAAATGAATTGGTAGTAGTAGAATTATCTTATGAAAAAGTACAGGAGTTAGTTTCTTATTTGGTCGAAAAACAACGGGCACACCCTGTTTCTAATTTACGACTCAGTATTGTAAAGCAATCAAAAGAAGTGCAAAAATTAATTATTAATGGTAAATCATTACAAAACGGTAAAACCTATTTAGTGCTTACTACAGATTATTTACAACAAGGGGGAGATAGTATGAATTTCTTTAAAGATCCTATACAATTATATAAAACAGATTATAAATTCAGAAATGCACTAATCGATTATTTTAAATCAATAGATACATTAAAAGTACAACTAGATAAAAGAATGAGATATGCAGAATAGAAGAATATTTATACAGAAAATAGTCTCGGCAACAGCTTTTGCTAGTTTAGGAGGAGTGAGTTTAGTATCTTGTGTTAGACCAGTATCAAAAAAGATAACAGTACTACATACCAATGATGTGCATAGTCAGATTGATCCACTACCAAACAATCATTATAAATACCCAGGATTAGGAGGGTTTGCCAGAAGAGCATCGATCATAGAAAAAGTACGAAAAGAAAATCCAAACACCATTTTATTAGATGCAGGGGATATTTTTCAGGGCACTCCATATTTTAATTATTACGGGGGTGAAATTGAATTTAAACTGATGTCAAAACTAAACTATGATCTTGCAACGATAGGGAATCATGATTTTGATAATGGAATAGATGGATTACTAAGCCAATTACCTAATGCCACTTTTGATTTTGTATCGGCCAATTATGATTTTAAAAATACGGTGCTTGATGGCATAGTAAAACCATATAAAATATTAGTTAGAGATGGGATTAAAATTGGAGTCTTTGGTTTAGGAATAGAACTGGAAGGTTTAGTGAATAAAAATTTATATAAAGAAACCCAATATCTCGACCCTATTGAAATTGCTCAAGATATCACGAGGGTATTAAAAGAAGATCAGCATTGCGATCTTGTAATTTGCCTTTCTCATATTGGATATGATTATAAAAATGCTCAAGATAAAGTTTCTGACCTTCATCTGGCCAAAAAGACAAAAGATATCGACTTGATTATAGGCGGTCATACACATACATTATTACCGAAACCAGTTATTATAGACAATTTAGTGGGAGAAAAAGTGCTCGTCAATCAATGTGGTAAAAGTGGAGTGTATATGGGGCAAATTGATTTTTATTTTGATACCAATGGGAGTAAAACAGTAGAAGGAAGGTCAATAGAGGTTTAAAATATTTTTTTGAATAATTTATAGATTTATCCATAGTACACATTGTTTAAAAACGTAAGAAACTACATAAAAACTCATCCAAAACGCTTCATAATCCTTGGAGTAGTATTGGTTATATATTACTTTTTATTACCAAGACCACTATTTAATGATCCAACTGCTACAGTAATTGAGACCAGAAGCGGAGAATTATTAGGTGCTAAAATTGCAACCGATGGACAATGGCGTTTCCCTGAAACCGATAGTGTGCCCGAAAAATTCAAACGGTGTATCATCGCATTTGAAGATCAGCAATTTTATAGACATTTCGGATTCAACCCAGTAGCGATGGGGAAAGCAATTAGCGAAAATATTAATGCAGGTAAAGTGGTTAGAGGAGGAAGTACTATCACTCAGCAGGTTATTCGTTTGGCACGAAAAGGTAAAAAACGCACCTATTTTGAAAAATTAAAAGAATTAGTATTGGCCACACGACTGGAGTTTGGAACTTCTAAAGAAAGGGTTTTGAAACTATACGCCTCTCATGCTCCCTTTGGTGGTAACGTAGTGGGAATCGATATGGCGGCCTGGCGTTATTTTGGTTTACCAGCTCATCAATTATCCTGGGCAGAGACCGCAACACTTGCGGTATTACCTAATGCGCCTTCCTTAATCTATCCTGGAAAAAATCAAATTAGATTATTAAAGAAAAGAAATCGATTGCTTCATACCCTTTTAGAAGAAGAGACAATCGATTCATTAACATACGAACTATCAATAAGTGAAACATTACCCCCAAAACCTTATTTTTTGCCACAAATAGCTCCGCATTTGTTAGAGAAATTAGCTAAAGAACATGATGGTAAAAGAGTACAAACTACAATTGATCCAATACTACAAAAACAAGTTAATCGAGTAGTTAGAAAACATCATGAGGTATTAAAACAAAATGAAGTGCATAATATGGCAGTTTTGGTTTTAGATGTTGATACCAGAGAAGTGTTAAGTTATATAGGAAATTCACCAACCGATAGAGCACATCAAAAAGATGTAGATATTATCCAGGCAGGGCGTAGCACAGGAAGTACATTAAAGCCATTGTTATATGCCGCAATGATGGATAAAGGCGAATTGTTACCAGAACAATTAGTTTCTGATATCCCTACAGTAATTTCGGGATATAACCCCAAGAATTTTGATGAAGGTTATAGCGGTGCTGCTCCGGCAAATCGAGCTTTGGCACGTTCTTTAAATATACCAGCAGTTCGGTTATTGCAACAGTATGGATTGCAAAGATTTAGAGATGAGATGAATGCGTTTCGTATCAGAGATTTGAGATATGGAGCGGACCATTATGGATTGTCATTGATTGTTGGAGGAGCAGAAGGAAATCTTTGGGATCTTAGCAAAACATATGCTGGCTTTGCGGGCACGTTAAATCACTATCAAAGCACATCTAGTGAATATTTTACTCAAGAATTTACAGAACCAATTGTTTTGGCCGATAGAGAAGTAGACTTTGGTAAAAGCACACAACAAAAACCAGTGTATGGTGCCGGAAGTATTTGGTTAACTTTTGAGGCTATGAAAAAAGTAAACCGACCAGAAGGTGATGAGGCCTGGGAATTCTATGATTCTTCGAGAGAGATTGCTTGGAAAACAGGAACTAGTTTTGGTAACAGAGACGCCTGGGCAATCGGTGCCAGCCAAAAATATGTAGTAGGAATTTGGATTGGCAATGCCGATGGAGAAGGAAGACCAGAACTCACAGGATTAAATTCGGCTGCACCCGTTTTATTTGATGTGTTTAATCTATTGCCAAAATCTAAATGGTTCCCTGCTCCGTATGATGATCTGATTACTGTAACAGTCTGTACTAAAAGTGGTTTTCTGGCGGGTAGCAACTGCCCAACCAAACAAATGGATGTTCCTGTTTCAGGAACCAGGACCAAACCTTGCCCATATCATCAATTAGTGCACCTGGATACCGCAAAGCAATACAGAGTAAATTCTTCTTGTGAACCTGTTACCAATATCATTCATGAATCTTGGTTTGTACTACCTCCGTTACAAGAGTATTTTTTTAAAACAGGTAATGCAGATTATCGTTCTTTACCGCCTTATCGACCGGACTGTATAAAAGAATCTCAGGAACGAATGGATTTCATCTTTCCAAAGGCCAATAGTAGTGTGTATTTACCTAAAGGATTTGATGGTAAAACCAATGAGGTAATTCTTAAAATTGCGCATACAAATCCAGAAACTCGAGTATTTTGGTATGTTGACAATGAATTTATCGGAACAACAAAGCAGTTTCATGAAATGGCTGTGGCTCCAAAACCGGGAGTACATGTTATTACTGTTTTAGACGAAAAAGGAAATGAATTAAAGCGAAAAATGGAAATCAAAGAATGATTTTGATTTAAGCCCATAATTACTCTGCTTTTTTCCCGTAAGTAGTTAAAATACACTTGTTAATAAAAATGTAAAATATTGCAATTTTGTGTTAAATTAATAAATTTGTTAAATTTTGAACAGCGATCTTAGTATCTTAGAATCAACATTTTACAGACTAGCTAGCGTTAATAATTAACGTATAACTCAACTTAACTCTTAAAACCAATGAAAAATGCAATTTTATTGCTTGTCATAGCATTATGTTCAAGCATTACCGCCTATTCCCAAATAGGCCAAGGAGGAGAACCCTTGTTCTCGAATGAACGTGTTTCAAAATCAAGCCAAATTCCTGGTGTTACATTACCTAAGCTAGATATAGCAAAATTACTAAAGGAAGATGCATTAGAATCAAGTAAAGACGTACCAATGCGTTTTGCGTATGCTCATAAAACGAATCTTAATCCAAAAAATTCGGGAAAATGGTATACCAATTCAAAAGGTGATCGTTATTGGTTGATTGAGATTGAATCCAAAGGAGCACTGTCACTTAATCTCACCTTTTCGAATTTTAAAATTCCAGAGGGAGGTAAATTATTTGTCTATAACAAAGATAAATCCGATGTTCGTGGAGCATTTACTTCTGCTAATAATAAAAACTCAAAACGATTGGGTTTAGCTCCTGTAAAAGGAGACAAAATTATAGTAGAATATTTTCAACCAGCTCTGGTAAAACAACAACCAGATTTAAATATTTCTGCAGTTGCCCATGATTATAAAGGAATAATGAGCATGGCAAAAGGCTTTGGTAGTTCTGGATCTTGTAATAATAATGTAGCTTGTGCCGAGGGAGATCCCTGGAGAGATCAGATTAGATCTGTTGCGCTGGTGATACTAGGAAACGGAACCAGATGGTGCTCTGGGTCTTTAGTTAATAACACTGCTAATAACGGGACACCATATTTTTTAACTGCAAACCACTGTACTTCTGGTCAGACAGTAACCAACTGGGTTTTTGTATTTAATTATGATTCCCCTGGATGTAGCAATTCAGACGGGTCAACAAGTCAATCTATATCTGGTTCGCAGACAATGGATAGCGGTTCAAGTTCTGATTATGCATTATTAAAACTTTCTTCTACACCACCTTCAAGTTATAATGTTTATTATTCGGGATGGGATGCAACAGGAAGTACTCCTACTCAAACTACAGGTATTCATCATCCGGCAGGAGATGTTAAAAAAATATCATTTGATAATGATGCACCTACAATCTCTGGTTATGGAGGTGCTAGTGGTACAACTCACTGGAGAGTTCTTGATTGGGATGATGGAACTACTGAAGGAGGATCTTCGGGTTCAGGATTATTTGATCAAAACAAAAGAATAGTTGGTCAGTTACACGGTGGTGGTGCTGCTTGTGGAAATAATAGTTCAGATTGGTATGGTCGTTTGTCTGTAACCTATCCAAATATTTGTCAGTGGCTGGCTCCTGGATGTACTACCAAAATAGTGAATGGATATAACCCTGGCAGTGGTGGAGACACACAGGCGCCTTCTGCTCCTGCTGGATTAAGTGCTTCTAATGTTGCAGCAACCTCTGTGTCACTTTCCTGGACTGCTGCTACCGATAACGTAGGTGTAACTGGGTATGATGTGTATCAAGGTAATTCAATAGCCACATCGGTAACCGGTACTTCAGCAAACATTACCGGATTAACGGCTAATACAGCATATCAATTTAGAGTAAAGGCCAAAGATGCAGCTGGAAACATTTCTGGATTTAGTAATACAGTTAATGTAACCACTACAGGTGGTGGTGGAGTTACCTATTGTTCTGCAAATGGAAATAATGCTTCTGAAGAATATATCAGTAGGGTTCAAATAGGATCTATTGATAAAACTTCTACCGCTGGAAGCGGAGGATATAGTGATTTTACATCAGAATCGACAAATCTATCTAAAGGAAGTTCAACTACGATTACGGTAACACCTACCTGGACAGGCACAACATATAGTGAAGCATATAGAGTCTGGATAGATTATAATCAAGATGGTGATTTTACAGATGCCGGAGAACAAGTCTGGACACAATCTGCAACTCAAAACGCAACCGTAAGCGGAAGCTTTACAGTGCCGTCATCTGCTACCAATGGAACTACTAGAATGCGAGTTATTATGAGATATAATACATCTCCTTCTTCTTGTGGATCATTTAATTATGGCGAAGTCGAAGATTATACTGTTGTGATTGGTGGATCACTAACTGCTAAACAAAATAATAATGTAACACTTTATCCTAATCCGGCTAGAGATATACTTAATATATCTTTCAATACAGAATCAAAAGAAATCTCGTATTCTGTAATAGATATTTTAGGAAAGACAATTATCTCAATATCAGGTGAAAATAAATCCACTATAGATGTTGGGCATTTGAAACAAGGAATTTATTTTCTGAAATTCACAGATGGAAATAATCAATATACTAAACGTTTTGTAAAGCGATAAAGTCAAACTAAAGCTAGCTAGTACGTAAAATACTGAAAAAAGAGTGGGATTCCTGAATGTAATCAGGAGCTCCACTCTTTTTAAATTTATACTTATCTCAAAGGAAATCCTTTTGCTGCCCACCAAGGATGTATTTCGATCATTAAACGCCCGGATTTTACCATAGGATCCATATTAGCCAGACTATCTGCCATTTTTTGTGTTGGTGTATTGTAAATTGTGATTCCACGAATATCACCATCATCCCCAAAAGGCCCCGAAATATCAGCATACCCTTCTTTATACATTTTACCAAGATGACCAAGATGTAATTTTTGTAAACTATCTGCTTCTTCCTTACTTTGAGAACGATTGGGGCCTTTTTTTAAGAAAGCAATAAAATATTGTTGCATAATCACGGTATCACCAGTTTCTTCATCTATGTAGTCAAAGATCTTAAACCCGTTTTCTTTTAATTTTTCCTTGATTGATTTTACTGAAGGTTTTATTTCTTCGGTAACTCCTTTTGTATCCTTCGATTGCAGCGTGCTTTCTTCTTTAGGTTGTTGCTTACAAGAGAAAAGGGATAGTAAAGCGAAAAATATGAGTAGTTTTTTCATTTCAATGAATTATTTAGTCATTTCTGAGGTTAAAATAAAGAATTTTACTTGAATTTGGTAGTGTTACCAATTTAGTAACTAAAATAGAATTAGATGGTAATTTTAAATGTGGTGCCTTTACCAAGAGCACTATCTACCTGAACCTTAGCATTATTCATGTCTAAAAAATCTTTGGTAATCATTAAACCTATACCTGTACTACTTTCTCCTCCGGTACCTTCTTTTTTATGTGTGGTATTGTATTCAAAAAGTCTTTTTAATTCATGAGGGTTCATACCGATTCCTGTGTCTTCAATTTCAATGAGATGTTTGGTTTTGGTTTGAAGTAGTCGTATTTGAATTTCTCCTCCTTTTTGAGTGTATTTTATAGCATTAGAAATGATATTTCTTAAACTAGCTAAAATCATGTTCTTATCTGCATGAATATAAGTGTCATTGGTAAAGTAATGTGTAGAAAATTTTAGATTTTTCAGATTTATAATAGGCTGAAAATATTCAGTGATATTTTCAAATAATTCGGTAATACTAAATAAAGATTTTTCTGGTTTTAACGCTAATAAATCATTTTTAGACCAACTAATAAGGTTTTCTAAAGTAAAATGAATAGAGTTGGTGTTTTGCTCAATAGATTTTATAATTTCCTTCAATTGAGTTTTGTCATAATTCTCAAAATCTTCCAGTACTAGTTTTAGAAGAACGTCCATGGTTCCTATTCCTCCTCTTACATCATGAGATATTAAGGACAGGAATTTTGACTTCATGATATTAAGTTGCGTTAGCTGAGTGTTTCTTTTAGAGAACAAATAAAAAAGCAATACAAGTAAAGAGGTGAATACTATTCCTGCTATTAGAATGATTAAAGGATAAGCTGTTCTTTCATTTTTTATATACGTACTTGTAGGATCAGCGACCAACACCCATTTTTTCCCCCATAAAACTGGTAAATCAAATTGATGGTTGAAATTGATTTGGGTATTGACCTGTGCAGATTGATAGGTGAATAAGGTGTCTTTAGAGGTTTCATTTTTTTGGTTGAGCAACATCACCTGGATTTCTTTAGGTATATTGGCGTTATTAGCAGCTTCAAAGATTTTCGAAAATTTAAAAACCCCAAGTACAAACCCTTTAAGATTTTCTGGATTATAGTTTTTTTCAGACTTATTTTCATTAAAAATAGGTAGAAAAGCTAAGCATCCTTCTGGGTTTGTTTTTTCTTGTACTAGTTTTATATTTCCACTGATAAGAGGTTTGCCCATTAGCCGTGAGGATTTTAGAGTGTTATATCGCTCTTTTTCTGAAGCCAAATCATATCCGAAAGCATTTTTGTTTTTTGTGAGAGGATCAACATAGTAAACAGGAAAATATTCTTTTCTGATTTTTGCATTTATCAATTGATTAAAACTGTCTTTTTCTGTAAACCTAAAATCAGAAAATTCTTGTTGATGATTTTTTTCATAAAGAGATCTCATTTCATGTTTTACCCAGGGAATCCATTCTAAAGCCAAAAAGCTACTATTTCTTTTACGTATAGACTGGGATTCTGTGATAAATGTTTGATAACTAGGGTTTTTGTTTGATTTAAATAATGTAGATAGGGTATGTAAAGATTCTAGGTTTAACTCAAATTCTCTGTGAAGAGATGCTGCAAATTGATCAACTTCATTCTTGAATTTTATTTCAATTTTTTTTTGCTCAAGTATATAATAAGATCTTGCTAGAAGTATGGAGAGTGATAACCCTATAGCCCAAATAACAGGAATACAATATTTAGAATCAATAAGAGACTTTAAATAATATTGTTTTCTTTTCATAATTTTTTAGAAGCTCAATAAACCTTTTATATTAATGGGATTGTAGCAGTAAAAAGAAAGAACTCTTCAGGTGTTTTAAAAAGGGATATAAGCTTCTGAATTCTTAATAGGGGGTAATTTTCTTAATAGGGATAATTTAAAGATAGTAATTATTATGTGGATTATGATTAATAGAAGGTGTAAATTTTATTTTTTTTATTATTGACTTACAGTTGTTTATGTTGAGTTATTATAGTAACTTTAATACAAACATTATATCCCGATTACCCTCTAATGTTTTACCTTACCCTGAGACTGGTTTTTTAATATCTAAATATTAAAAAAGAAATAACTACAATGATAGTTTTATTAGGCTACCTCATTAGTAAACTCCAATGTCAAAATTTCATATAATACTGTAATGATAATACGATGAAAACAAGTTCTGTATATATAAAAAAAAATGTACTAAATAATGATCTTATCACAATAGTAAATGATAATGGATATTTTGTTGAGTCAAACCCTCAATGGTCTGTTTTACTAGGGTATGGCAAAAAGGAATTGTTAAGTATTCCTTATTTAACTTTGGTGCATTATGAAGATAGGAGTAAAGCCAAACAGGCAATCGAGCGTCGACTGCAAACTTCTAATTCTGAGCCATTCAAGATTAGGCTTATTAGTAAAATGGGTGATATTATATGGTTTGAATGGATTATAACCAAAATAGGATATGAAGAAGGGTTTTTGCTAATTGCAAAAGATATAACTCAAAAAAAATTAGAAAAATCTTCTGTAGAAGCAGATTTAATTGCTTTAAAGCTTAAAAATAGACAATTAGAAGATCTATTTAACCTAAGTCAGGATTTAATAACCATTTCAAATCCTGAAGGGTATTTTACCAAATTAAACCCACAATGGAGTAAAACTTTAGGGTATACCGAAACAGAGTTAATGGATAGTCCTTATTTAACATTTGTTCATCCAGATGATCGACAAAATACTGTTGCAGAAGCCGCAAAACAATTTGATGGCACTACTATATTTAATTTTAGGAATAGATACCTTACTAAAACAGGAGAAATTGTTTGGTTAGATTGGAATGCCACCGCATTGGATCATACTGGAGAAGTATTTGGAATTGCCAGAGATATTACAAAAGCAATCAGACAAGAACAAAAAATAGAAGCGACATTACAAGAATTGATAGCAAAAAATAAGCAATTAGAGGACTATGCCTATATTACTTCTCATAACTTAAGATCTCCAGTTGCTAATATCTTTATGCTTACCAAATTTTTAGAGGACAGTACTCTTACAAAAGAACAAATGAACTATACCGACATGATCAAAAATTCTGCAGAAGTACTTAATAAAACAATGAAAGATTTGATAAATGTGGTGCAGATTAATGAATCTACTGATATGACTATTCAAAATATCTCTCTTCAAGAAACATGTATTGAGGTAAAAAGGCAATTAAGTGCAAAAATCATGGAGACTCAGGCAAAAATCATTACTAATTTTGAAATTGAAGAAATTTCTTATTCGATTGCTTATCTAAGAAGTATATTTCTTAATCTTATTTCAAACTCTCTAAAATATTGCTCTTCTAAAAGAAAGCCTGTCATTTATATTTCTTCAGAAAAAATAAATAATAGAGTTCAACTAATATTTAGAGATAATGGTTTGGGGATTGATTTAAATAAATATGGAGACAAAGTGTTTGGGTTTAGAAAAACGTTTCATAAAAATGCTAATGCCAAAGGGTTGGGGCTTTTTATAATCAAATCTCAAATTGAAGCCTTAAAAGGAACAATAGCCATTGATAGCGAGCTTGATAAAGGAACTAAATTCACTATAAATATTGTGTTATGATTAAGGAGAACCATATTTTATGTCTTATAGATGATGATAATATTCATCAGTTTATTATAAAAAAGATTGTACATAAGCTTAGTCCTAATCAAAAACTACTTGTGTTTTCTAATGGAGAAGAGGGGATTAATTTCATAAGATCAACAATAGGAAAAATAGAGAAGTTACCAGATTTAATTTTACTGGATATAAATATGCCCGTTATGGATGGATGGGGATTTTTAGATGAGTTTATTACAATCACTCCAGATATAAAGAAAGAGATTATTATCTATATCTTATCATCATCAGAAAACCCTACAGATAAAGAAAGAGCTAAAAAATTTGAATTAGTTTCTGGATATCTAATTAAACCCATTAATGAAGAACAATTAGAGTCATTATTAGAAAACGTCTGATATAGTGCACTAGGTTTTCTATTACTATCAAATACAATATATGTTTGATGGAGTTATCAAACATATATTGTATTTGATGGGAGTTATTCTATACCAAATACTATCGAGAAGTATATACTAATCCAAATGAAAAAACGGATTCTTTATTATAATTTCTACCATCTAGAGTAGTGCCGTATCCGGCAGAAACACCTAAAGCATTTTTATAAACAGGAACATAAAAATCAAAAGAAAGATTCGTGAAATCTACTTCAGTTTCAGGTAAAATAGCTGGCCCTCCTGCGTTGCCAAATTCTGGGGTGCCAATATCATATCCCGACATAGAGTTTTGTATGTTGAGTTTTGCATGTACATAAAGAAACTCATTATAGTACCCTATTTTGGCACTATACAACATGGCATTAGGAATATCAAAATTATTGCTGTTACGTATACTATACCCAAATTGTAGTTCGCTAAATATTTTAAACGGTGTACTATACTGAAATATAGCTGAGCCATTAACAGTGGTAGCTTCATTGCCAAGAGAAAGTACACCCCCTCCTTTATAATTTCCTACAGGAAATGTAACTCCAGAAGCACCTCCCAAGGTTATATGAGAAGAGTTGTCGAATTTTTTCTCCAAAACTTTAGCTTTTAGAAAAATTCCTAAATCCTGAATACCATCTATCTGAGCTACATTTTGAACGGGATCAAGTGCTCCATCTTCACTTTCGACACTAATGTATGGTAAGGTAAGAGTTGTAGATAACCAATTTGTGATGGCATATTGGCTATAAAAAGAGATAATAGATGAAGAAATTTCTCCTAAACCAGCAGGATTTCCTTCAGATAAAGTAGATCCCCTATAGAACTGATCATAACTTTTGTATCCATAACTAGGAGCTAATGTAAAAGAATTCTTTTTAGGATAAAATCCATTTACAGGAATCTGCCCTATGGCATTTAAAAATGGTAAAATACATAATGTGATCCCTATTAGGGATCTTTTAGATTTGTGTAACATAACTGTAATTTTGGTTAATAAATAAGTAGACTTAGCCGTGCTCATCCAGTTCACCTTACCAATACTATATGTTACTCTTTTGTTAAGATTTATTAAGGCAATGTTAATTGAAGTCAAAGACCTATTGGCCTTACTTTTTTACCATAAATAGTTTGGTTTTTTACTTGATTGAGAAAACGTATTAAGATTTTACCTATTTGTTTTACCAAAATAGTAATCAATTATAATACTTTTATTTTCACATATTGATGGTAATACTCTTTGAATCCTTCATTTTCTCCAAGCCGTAACGACATTACCTTCATACAAAACTCGTCTTTGTTAATCCAAAAAACACTATTGTCTTCGTAAGAATGCAACCATTTTTGAAAAGAAACTGATAATCTCTTTACATAGTTATCTTCTTCTATATCATATAAATAAAAATTTGTAGGTTCTATCTCAAATACACCCATAAAAGCATTAATAATTTTTTTCTTATCTGGTGAGATGATTGGTTTTTCAGGAAAAGAGTGCTTTTTACCAGTGTTTTTATCAATTAGAATATAAGAATCTCCTGAACCATATTCGCCTGAGCCATATTCACTTTGACAAACTACGTATGCATTTAGACTGTCGATTGTTCCTATATATTTATAATGCTTTGCATCCATATCAGGAACCTCATCTGTAAGTGTAATTAATCCTTTGCTAGTTGGTAGGGTAATCGTTCCATTGTTTTTTTTTATCTCTAACGTATCTTCTCTAATTGTGAAGCTGTTTTTTTGATTTTTCTTTAACTCCTCATAAGTTTTTTTGGAGATTAGTTCTAAAGTGAGATAATTATCCAGATCAAAATCACTCTCCCCATCATAAGAATCGATGAACTTTAAATCGGAGTTGGATAATCGATAAAGCATAGGGTTTTTTGTGGTTAAGAATCCATCAAAAACATAACCTTTTATTGTAGTTATTTCTTTTGAATATATCAACACCCATTTACCATCAATAGTTTTTGTGTCTTCCTTAACCTGAAAAGCGTGATCCGTTTCTTCGATAATTTCAACAGGAGTCCCATAATCCAAAGTACTTATCTTTTCGGCATTAATATCAGGTTGTCTTCGTACACTAAGTCCGCTAGTCGCAGTTACATAATAAAATACGGTATTTTTAACTTTTTCTGAGGTTGATTCTGTATTGTTTTGGTGATCGATTTTATCCTGAACCTGTTGATTTTTTGTACTTCTGGTATCCTTACAATTTAGGAAAGGAATAACAACAAGTAGAAGCATTATGAGATTTAAAAATTTCCTCATTTCATTAGTTTTTAAATTATTTTGAAATAGAAAATAGTTCACCAGGTTGTGTATGGTTTTTTACTTAATTGAGAATTATAATATTTTTGATTCCCCGTAACTTCTTCTCCTAACCAATCTGGTTTTAGGAATGTTTCATTTTCGTCTTCTAATTCAATTTCGGCTATAATGAGGTCTTTGTTTTCTCCAAAGAATTCATCGACTTCGTAGGTGTGGTTTCCTAGAGAGATTTCATATCGTATTTTTTCGATGATTCCTTTTTCACATAAAAGCATCAATTGTTCTGCTTCTGATACATCAATTTCTTTTTCCCATTCAAATCGAGAAGTCCCCGAAATGTTGCCAATTCCTTTTACAGTAATAAAGGCGTATTCTCCTCTGATTCGAATACGAACTGTTCGTTCTGGGTCAGTATTTAGAAACCCCTGTATAATACGAGTGCTTTTTTGTGCTTCATTTTTAAAAGTTTCAGAGGTTACCAGGAATTTGCGTTCTATTTCAATCATGATTCATTATTCGGTTATTTCCGACGATGTAGAAATTTTTTATAATTAGAGATAAAGATATTATAATTTGAATCATCAATATCTATTATTTTTGTAAAGTGGAAGAGTCGGGTACATATAGAAAAATCATACATGTAGACATGGATGCATTCTATGCTTCGGTAGAGCAATTGGATAATCCCGAACTTAGAGGGAAGCCATTGGCCGTTGGAGGAGGAGGAAAACGAGGTGTGGTTAGTGCAGCTAGTTATGAGGCCCGTGTATTTGGTGTACGATCTGCAATGCCTGGTTTTAAAGCTAGGAAACTTTGCCCTGATCTAATTTTTGTTAGACCTCGATTTGATCGGTATCAAGAAATTTCTTCTAAAATCAGAAAAATATTCTTTGAGTATACAGATCTGGTAGAACCTTTATCCCTGGATGAGGCCTATCTAGACGTTACCGAGAATAAAAAAGGAAACCCCAGTGCAACACTAATTGCCCAGGAAATCAGAAAACAGATTTTTGATGAGGTTGGATTAACTGCTTCTGCAGGAATATCAATCAATAAGTTTATTGCCAAAGTAGCAAGTGACTATAATAAGCCTAATGGACAAAAAACAGTAAACCCCGAAGAGGTAATCGAGTTTTTGGAAGGTCTGGATGTTAAAAAATTCTATGGAGTTGGTAAAGTCACTCAGGCTAAAATGTATCAAATAGGGATTTATACCGGAAAAGACTTAAAATTAAAATCAGAAGAATTTCTTACTCAGCATTTTGGCAAATCAGGAGGGCATTACTATCGCATTGTAAGAGGAATTCATTTAAGCGAGGTAAAACCCAACCGTGAGCGCAAATCCCTGGCGGCAGAAAGAACCTTTAGCGAAAATATAGCTTCAGAAATTTATATGCTAGAGCGATTAGAAAGTATCGCAGAAGAACTTCAAAAACGCCTTAAGCGAAGCAAGGTTTCGGGTAAAACTGTGACTCTAAAAATCAGATATAGTGATTTTACGCTACAAACCCGAAGTAAAACATTACCTTATTATGTAAACGATACCGATATCTTATTAGAAACTGCAAAAGAATTATTGTATCAAGATAAGATGAAGAACTCTGTACGATTATTAGGGATTTCACTCTCTAATCTTAATACTGGTAAAGAGAAGAAAAAAGAAAAGGAAAAAGAAGAAATAGAGATTATTCAGTTACGATTTGATTTTTAATTTCAAATCTCACACAAAATCTCTGCGGCTCGTTTTAAAGTTTCTTCGGTTTTAGCAAAGCAGAAACGTAGCACGTTATCATCTTTCTGATTCAAGTTAAAAACGGATACCGGGATAGATGCAATCTTATATTCTTTGGTTAACCTTTCAGCGAAAGCTACATCACTTTCATTAGTAATAGCAGAATAATCCAATACCTGAAAATATGTCCCGGATGCTGGAGTAAACTTAAAACGAGAATCGGTAATCATAGATAGGAAAAAATCTCGTTTTTTTTGATAGAAATCAGGAAGGGAAAGATAATTTCCGGGAACTTTTAAATATTCGGCCAAAGCGTATTGCATAGGATGACTGCTAGAAAAGACATTAAACTGATGTACTTTTCTAAATTCTGTCATTAATTCTTTTGGAGCCAGGCAATACCCCATTTTCCAACCGGTAGTATGAAATGTCTTCCCGAAAGAAGCAGTAATAAAAGCACGCTCTGCTAATCCAGGAAATAATGCAGCGCTTTGATGTGCCTGGCCATCAAAAATAATATGTTCATATACTTCATCACTCAACAAAATAATATCCGTATTCTTTACTAATTTTTCTAATTGAAGCATATCTTCTTTAGACAAAACGCTTCCACTGGGATTATGAGGAGTATTGATAATGATCATTTTGGTTTTAGAAGTGATTTTAGCAGCTACTTCTTGCCAGTCTACGCTAAAATGAGGCGCAGACAACTGTACCGGAACGATCGTTCCTCCGAATAATTCGATAGATGGTTCATACGAATCATAGGCAGGTTTAAATATAATTACCTCATCACCAGGGTTTATAAAAGCCGAAATAATAGTAAAAATAGCCTGTGTAGCACCAGAGGTTATGGTAATATCGGTTTCAGGATGATAATTACTGCCGTATAGCGAGTTGGTTTTTTTAGTAATAACTTCTCTTAAAGAGAGCAATCCAGGCATTGGTGCATATTGGTTATATCCATTTTGCATGGCTTGAGTTACCAAATCAATTAGTTTTGGACTTGCCTCAAAATTTGGAAAGCCCTGAGATAGATTTAATGCTTCATATTGATGAGCCATTTTGCTCATTATTGTAAAAATTGTAGTGCCGACTTGTGGTAGTTTGGATTTGATATTTTGCATGCTTAAAAATAGTACAATTTTTGATTTAAAGCATTTCTTTTATCTGTCTTAAATCCTGTAAAACAGGATCAATTTCTTTTTTGTTTTTCTTTACCTTTTTCATCATACTTATAAACCCTACAATTAGTACCCAGCAGAAGGTAAGTGTATAGGCCCAAAAGGAAAACCAAAAACTAGCTCCTTTTAGAACTACCCGAAAATATACGAAAAGAATAGAAGCCAGTAAAATAAGATAAACCGGCATATACATACTTGTGATCCATTTGTAATAGGATAGTTTTTTAATCATTATTCTGGCAAAAGATGTTACATTTTTGTTGAGCTCAGGAGTTTTCCAGAAAAGTACCCTGTACCAAAGTATTACAAGAGTTATCAGAAGTAAAATACCCATACTTAATAAACTACCATAAAAAAGCGGGGTTCCACTATCATAGGCAGACCATAACCATCCTAAAACGATAAAAGTCGGAGCAAATAAAATGCTGGTCAATAAATTACTAAAAAGGATTTTTTTGTTCAGTTTTTTCAACTTTTCTAATAAAGAATCTGGATTTTGACTCATCTCTGTGTTTGATATATTAACCGATTTCCAATCATTTTTTAATTCTTCAAAATCACTCATTATTGTATATTTTTAAAAGTTTCTTTTTGATTCTGTTTATTCGTACACCTACATTACTGATTTCTATTCCTAATATATCTGCAATCTCTTTATAGCTTAATTCTTCAAGTACTAAACTAATAATGATACGTTCTTCTTTTTTTAGTAGTTGTATACATTGCATTAGCTTGCTTATTTTGTGTTCTTGTTCTGTTGTATTAGTATCAATCGTTTCTGCTATGCTTTCGGGAACTCCCCTACGAATTATTTGCTGATGTTTTTTGTTTTTTTTGTTGAAGGTAATTGTAGTGTTTAGCGTTACCCTATATAACCATGTGGTAAGTTGAGCATTACCTTTAAAATTCTTTAAACCATTCCAAATATTAATTAACACATCTTGATATAGGTCGTCTACTAAATCTCTTTCATATAAATACGCATGACAAATACGATAGACTTTATCTTTATGGTGTGTGACAATCTCTTTAAACAGTAATTCTCTGTTAGTGTTTTCCATTTACTTATTGATAAAACTTTTAACAGATTCATTAAAGGCCGTAGGATTATCCAACATGATAAAGTGCTCTGCTTTTTCAATTAATTCTACAGTGCAATTAGAACAATTTTGGTATTGTTGTTTGTAAATAGAAAGTTTTGATTTCTTGGTTAAACTAGGCATTTGTGCAATAGGCTCATTCCAATTTGTCAGTATCAAAGTAGGGATTTTAATAGAAGCTATAGGTGCTCTCAAATCATTACTCATCAATTCAAACATAGTAACCCCCAGAGTTCTTCTATCTGATTTTATAGCATCTTTAAGTACCCCATTAAGCTTGCTTTTATCTCGTATCATACTATTAAGAGTAGCTTTTAAATTTTGTTGCAAAGCCTCATCTGTCAAATGAATATAGGTATCTTTCATTGATGAATATGATGATTTTATAATTTCTTCTGTAATATTGGGGTTATTGGCACCTGCCAAGAAAGGTAATGCATCGACTATAATAAGTTTTGAAACGATAGTTTCATCTTCTATTGCTAATAATAAAGAAATAAAACCACCAATACTATGACCAATTAAAATACTATTTTCAGATTTGTGTTTGTTGATATATTGAATTAAATCTTTTTGAATTATAGGAAGAATAGAATCTTCGGTGATGGGTTTTGTACCAGAATATCCTGCCAGAGTAAAAGCATGGATTTTGTACTGATTTTTGTATTCGTTTATAGTCTCGTTCCAGACATTTGAGCTACATGATAATCCAGGGATTAAAAACAAAGTTTCTCCACTACCTTGAATCGAAACATCAAATGAATCATAATGCTCAATTTTTTGAGCCTGAAATGTATTGATCATCAAAAGTAATGCGAAAGAAAATAATGTAGTTTTCATGATGTAAATTTTTTATGATTTACCCTTTTAGTACCAGTGTAATAATTTTATTACACTTTTTATTAGCATATTTTTATACTAGATACGATTTGTTAAGATCTTTAACCACTACTGTCATTTTTGTTAAATAGCTAGAAAATAAAAGTTTAATAGAAAGTATTAATCGATTTGGAGATAGATAATCAATTAAGTCGCTTTCTTTTTTATATTCATTATAAATAGCGAAATAAACCCATGCTAAAGCTTGGCTAAAAAAGCATTGAACCCTATTTTTGCTTCACAACTAATTAAACATTTTAAATAATGGGTGGATTGATAAAATCTTCAATAGCTAGAAAAGTAGCCATGGCACTTTCGGGACTTTTCTTAGTTTTCTTCTTATTACAACACTTTACCATCAATTTTACTTCAATTTTCAGCGTAGATACATTTAATGAGTTATCTCATTTTATGGGTACAAATCCGCTAGTTCAATTTGCATTGCAGCCTGTACTTATTTTTGGAGTGGTTTTTCATTTTGTGATGGGTTTTGTATTAGAAATCAAAAACAAGAATGCCAGAGCGGTTAAGTATGCGAAATATAGTGGAGGAGCTAATTCTTCATGGATGTCTAGAAATATGATTTATTCTGGATTAGTGATTCTTGCATTTTTAGGGTTGCATTTCTATGACTTTTGGGTTCCAGAAATAGTACATAAATATGTAGAATTTGCACCAGAAGATCCAACACGATATTATACAGAATTACTACATAAATTTGAGAGCCCTATTCGTACTGGGTTATATGCACTTTCATTTGTGTTTTTAGCATTGCATTTGTGGCATGGGTTTGCATCTTCGTTTCAATCTGTAGGATTTAATAATAAATATTCTATAGCAGCAACCAAGTTTGCTAAAGCTTTTGCAATAGTAATTCCTGTAGGGTTTATTGTTATCGCCTTAGTGCTTCATTTTACTCATTAAAAACACCACTAGTATGTCAATTTTAGATTCTAAAATACCTGAAGGTCCACTGGCAGATAAGTGGACAAATTATAAAAATAAAATTAACCTGGTTAATCCAGCGAATAAACGAAACATAGATGTTATCGTTGTTGGTACAGGATTAGCAGGAGGAAGTGCGGCTGCTACATTGGCCGAGCTTGGATATAATGTGAAAACATTCTGTTATTCTGATTCTCCTCGTCGTGCACATTCGATTGCAGCGCAAGGAGGAATTAATGCAGCAAAAAACTATCAGGGTGATGGTGATTCTGATTACCGACTGTTTTATGATACTGTAAAAGGAGGAGATTATCGTTCTCGTGAAGCTAATGTATATCGATTGGCAGAAGTTTCAGGAAATATTATAGATCAGTGCGTAGCACAAGGAGTTCCTTTTGCACGTGAATATGGCGGATTGTTAGATAACCGTTCTTTTGGAGGGGTATTGGTATCTCGTACATTTTATGCCAAAGGACAAACAGGGCAACAATTGCTTCTTGGAGCATATTCTGCAATGAATCGCCAGATTAACAGGGGGAAAATACAAACTTTTAACCGTCACGAAATGTTAGATTTGGTGAAGGTTGATGGTAAAGCTCGTGGAATTATTGCTCGCGATCTGGTTACAGGAGAAATAGAACGTCATTCTGCTCACGCTGTGGTATTAGCAAGTGGTGGATACGGAAATGTATTTTATTTAAGTACCAATGCAATGGGGAGTAACGTAATGGCAGCATGGAGAGCACACCGTAGAGGAGCTTTCTTTGCAAATCCTTGTTATACCCAGATTCACCCAACTTGTATACCAGTATCTGGAGATCATCAGTCTAAATTAACATTAATGTCTGAATCGTTGCGTAACGATGGTCGTATATGGGTGCCAAAAAGAATGGAGGATGTAGAAGCTATACGTGAAGGTAAATTGAAACCAACGCAGTTGTCTGAAGAAGAAAGAGATTACTATCTGGAGCGTCGTTATCCAGCTTTTGGTAACCTGGTACCACGTGATGTAGCTTCGAGAGCAGCAAAAGAACGTTGTGATGCCGGTTTTGGAGTGAATAAAACAGGAGAAGCTGTATATCTGGATTTTGCATCAGCAATCCAACGATACGGAAAAGAAAAAGCAATGACTTCGGGTATGCATAACCCTTCTAAGGAAGAAATTACGAAGATGGGAGAGGAAGTTATCGAAAGTAAATATGGGAATCTATTTCAGATGTATGAAAAGATTGTAGATGAGAATCCTTATAAATCTCCGATGATGATCTATCCTGCTGTGCATTATACCATGGGAGGTCTTTGGGTAGATTATAACTTACAAACTACTATACCAGGATGTTATGCCGCAGGAGAAGCAAATTTCTCTGATCACGGTGCAAACCGTCTTGGAGCATCAGCATTGATGCAAGGGCTAGCAGACGGATATTTTGTGTTACCATATACGATTGGAGATTATTTATCTAGTGATATTAGAACAGGGAAAATCCCAACAGATACACCAGAGTTTGATCAAGCCGAAAAAGAAGTTAAAGATCGTATCGAGAAATTAATGGGTGGATCAGGAGAACATTCTGTAGATTATTACCATAAGAAGTTAGGTAAAATCATGTGGAATAAATGTGGAATGTCTCGTAATGAGAAAGAACTAAAAGAAGCTATCGAAGAAATCGCAGTACTACGGGAAGATTTCTGGAAAAATGTAAAAGTTCCGGGAACGGTTAATAGTATGAATCCAGAATTAGAAAAGGCAGGAAGAGTAGCTGATTTCTTAGAATTGGGAGAGTTATTTGCCAAAGATGCATTAAATCGCAATGAATCTTGTGGAGGACATTTTAGAGAAGAATCTGTAGAACAGTCTGGAGAACAAAAAGGAGAAGCACTTAGAGACGATAAAAACTTTAAGTATGTAGCAGCGTGGGAGTACAAAGGAGAGCCTAAAGATGCCGAACTGCATAAAGAAGATCTGGTCTTCGAAAACATTGAATTAAAAACACGTTCTTATAAATAAAAAGCTATGAATCTTACATTAAAAATATGGCGTCAAAGTGATGCTGATTCCAAAGGAAAGTTAGTAGACTATAAAATTTCTGGAATAGAAGGAGACATGTCTTTTTTAGAAATGTTAGACGTGTTAAATGAAGACTTGATCAATAAAGGGGAGGAGCCTGTAGTTTTTGATCATGATTGTAGAGAAGGGATCTGCGGAGCCTGTTCGTTACAAATCAATGGAGAACCTCATGGGCCGGATCGTTTAGTGACTACCTGTCAATTGCATATGCGTAAGTTTAACAATGGAGATACTATTTATATAGAGCCGTTTAGAGCAAAAGCATTTCCTGTAGTAAAGGATTTAATGGTAGACCGCTCTTCTTTTGAGCGTATACAGCATGCAGGAGGGTATATTTCTGTTAATACTTCAGGAAATACACAAGATGCAAATGCTATTCCTATTCGTAAAGAAGATGCAGACGAGGCTATGGATGCAGCAACTTGTATCGGTTGTGGTGCTTGTGTAGCTGCATGTAAAAATGCTTCGGCTATGTTATTTACTTCGGCTAAAGTTTCGCAATTTGCATTGCTACCACAAGGTCAGGTAGAAGCTACAGAACGTGTACTGGCAATGGTAAACCAAATGGATGAAGAAGGATTTGGTAACTGTACCAATACTGGTGCTTGTGAAATCGAATGTCCTAAAGGGATATCATTAGAAAATATAGCACGAATGAATCGTGAATATTTAAAGGCAAGTATGAAAGGATAATCACTTTGCTTTAAGTTATAAAATAGAAACCGAGGTATATGGTACTTCGGTTTTTTTATGAAATAATTTTTTCAGGATATTGATAATATGCTATTTGATATTAGTTGTTGGGTTCGATTAGCCATTTTTGGGCGGTTAAAGATGGATTTAAGCCAGTTTCTTAATATATTGAAGGATTACTCTTAATTCCACAAAAAACAATTATAGAGATCGCAAGAATCATTTCCTGAATACCAAACTTATTTAATACATGAATTTATTCATTGATTACTTGGGATTGGATAGATGTATTGTCTAATGTGAGTGTGGTATCAATTTTTTTCTCCTGATACTCTTCTATTGCAAACCCTTTTTTAATAACAACAGCATCATTTATTACAAATGGTTTAGGCATCATATTTTTATTTCTCGACGGGATTGAGAAATGCTCATTAGTAAGTAAATCATATGAGGATTCATATAAAACAAATTTCGGTAATGAGTCCTTATGAAACTGCATTTGTAATTCTAGTGGTTGATTTTTACTTACATGATAAGTAAGCAGGTTTTGACCCCATCTTTTTGTAAATGCATTATAGGTTTTGCCATCAGAGTAGTCAAAATCTACTGCTGTTTCACCATTAACTCGTAAAGCGTCAAAATTAAACAAGGTTTCGGTATATAAATCAACTCTTTGGATATCTCGCTGAGGTGCAATACACAACTCCAGATGTCTCAGGTTTCCGATTATAGTATCTTTACTGATGTCTAATTTTGGTTGACCAATACTCTTGATAGGTGCCTGATTGGCATAAGCAAAAGACCTTCTGTATTTACTTTGTAGTGTGTTTGCATTATAAGTTTCGGCAATGTTTTCTTCTGGATTGATATAATTTTGTGTCCAGGAATCAAGAATATTATCATAAGAAGCCCAAACGGCCTTATTTTGATCGGTATCCAAGATATAGACAAGACTATTAGGTTTTTGTCGTTTTTCGGTAAAGTCTGATTTTATATGAGCAGCAATAAAGAAAACTAAACTTAGAAGAAGACATAAATTGCCAAATAGTTTTTTTCTTTTGTAGAATCCAAATACTGGGATTAATGCGCCAAACAACAGTACTGACAATACAGAAGAGACAAAAAGAATCTTTAAGCCTAAAGCCACGGGAAAAGATACAATAAAAGGAGATACGATAAAGATAGCTGGTAGTGCCAAAACAACCATTAATATTGGATTAGGTCTTTTTTGCCGAATAAGAACAACTAATGATATCAATCCAAATAATGCAATGATTATAAAATAACTTGCACCTTTAAGGTATACGGCCGCCAGGGTACAAATAATTAACCAAATAAACAATGGACCTATGAGTAAACTAGCTTGATTTTTACTTTTACTAAACCGGGCATATATCTTAAAGCAAATGGCTATAGATAATAAAACAAAGACAGCAATATACTGATAGCCATTATAAGTAAATCCATGTTGAATTTCATTATAATGAGGATAGATAACCTTAATCAACTGCCACCCTCCAACAGTTAAACCTCCTGCAAGTATAAGGCATAAAAGGAAAGCACCTAATCCTACTAAAACTTCTCTGAAATCTATTCGATATGCAAATTTTCCATAAAAAATTAATCCTATAAATAAGATAATTGCAATTATCAATAAGATGTATATCCAACTAAAAGGATATTTAACAAGATTAAAAATTGGAGCATTAAAATAAATATAATCCCGATCAGATTTAAGGGTATTCAGATCGACTTCAGAAAAGTAGGAGAGTAGAGGCATGAGATAACTCCCTTGATGCTGTAATGTGTTTAGATCTAGATTTTGCCATGTGTCATTGGCTGTATGATAATCAAAATGATCATCGATAAAAGCAAAGTTGAACCCTTCGATATTCCCTTGTTCTCTTAAAACTGTAAGATCGGTATCATTAGGTAGCATTTTGTAAATGCTATAAGCAAGAGAATTAGTAACAGGATATTTTACACCAGCTTTAGAGAATTCACTAATCATTTTTCCATTCTTACCATTAGTTTCTATAAGCATATAAGAATTACCGCCACTTCCTCTGGCTTCAAAATTAAGAGCAAGTCCAACATCTTTGGCTGAGGGATGCTTTTTCATAAAAAGATTCGCCCCATTAAGTCCAAGCTCCTCTCCATCAGTTATACAAATGATAATATCATTTTTTGGAACTTTATTGGTAGCCAAATATGCTCTGATTCCTTCAAGTATAGTTGCAACACCACTACCAGCATCACTAGCACCATATGAAGAATGTGGAGAACTGTCATAATGAGACATGAGGACTAACGACTTTGTAGAATTGCTTCCTTTAATCTTTGCAATAATATTTTTAGGTTTGCCTATTGTTCCTCCGTCAGAAATAGAAATACCTTCTTGAATTTCGGGCTGCAGTCCCAGTTTTTTTAATTCATTCAGGATATATGTTTTCGTTTCTTCATGTGCAGAACTACCCAGATAATGGCATTCTTTAGAGATGTTTTTTACATGTTCTAAAGCACGAAGTGTAGAAAATTCCTGTTTAGAGGTCTTGAGATCTGTTATTTTTTGTGGTTTACTGCTGTAAAATGTGTAAGCTAATGAAATAAAAATGAGGAGTAACGTAAGTAAAGAGGGAAACTTTCGCATGTGTGAGTATTGATTTAGGCTAAAGGTAAGAAATAAGCTACAATTATTAAAAATATACCTTCCGAAATGATAATTGATGATTTCATTCAATAGTTAAAAAATGTTACTGATAAAGGTATAAAAATTAGATTTTAATTACATTAAAATTAAAGTCTAACTTGAATAAGTTGTTGTAAATCACTATATTTAAGATTCACTAAATCATTAGATATTATGGGAATAATCAGTTTTCAAGGAGCTCGCTCTAAGACGAAGAAGCAGGATGAGACACTTATAAAAGTCTCGGATTATATGACAAGAGATTTGATTACATTTAGTCCTGATCAACCAGTTATGGAAGTTATCGAGGCATTAGTAAAGCATAAAATATCAGGAGGACCTGTGGTTGACGATAATAATCAATTATTAGGTGTTATTTCTGAAGGTGATTGTATCAAACAATTAAATGAAAGTCGTTATTATAATATGCCTATTGAGGATGCTAGAGTAGAAAAGTTTATGGCTAAAAATGTAGAAACAATAGATGGTAATCTCAATATTTTTGATGCAGCAAATAAGTTTTTACAGACCAAAAGAAGACGCTTTCCTATTCTGGAAGATGGTAAACTAGTTGGGCAAATTAGTCAAAAAGATGTAATGAAAGCAGCATTGAAAATGAATAGCCAAAATTGGAGAAATCGCTAATCAATATTATCAGAAGCTAAGAATAACGGATTTAATAATTCTTATTTTTTATCAGAACCCGTTATTCTTGTTTCGAAACCATCAATACTAAAAGCATTCTTTTCTTTTTGATAATTTTCTAATCGCTCTTCTCCTTGTTTTTCAGACCAGGATTTTAATTGTGTTCTTTCTTCTTTAAAATCCATAAACGGAACAGCATATCCGCAAGAGGTTTGTACCATATCTACATACATTTCAATAATTTGTCGAGAACCAATGATCTTAGGAAATAGATGAATATAGTTATGATATGTTTCATCTTGTTTATGAAATATACTGGCAGTTCCGTATAATCTCAAGATTAAGGGTTTTGCTTCAAAAGCACAGAATAGAATAGTCATTCTATTATTTTTTATTACATGAGCGGCAGTTTCATTTCCACTTCCTGTAAGATTAAGCCAAACAATTTTGTTTGGTCCAATAACCCGAAATGTATCCATTCCCTTGGGGGAAATATTAACTCGTCCTTCATTGGCTGCGGTTCCTACAAAGAAAACTTTTTGTTTTGCTATAAATTCTTTTAATTCTGAGCTTATCTCGGTTAGTATTTTTGCCATTTTCTTAAGGTTATAATCTATTTATCCTGGGTAAGTGATTCCCAGAAAATAGGATTATTTTAATTTCTTTTTACAATCGCATAAAAATCATTCTCTAGCGGGAGGTATCCCTGATCATATATAAAATAATAGGTATTTCCGGTTTTAGTAACATAAATACTGGTAAAATGCTGAAAATCAAAGCCCATAGTCATTAGCTTTGTTTTGGTGGTTTTAGTCTTATCTTTTGGGTTTAATTCTTCAAGAATTCGATAGTTTTTGCGTAACAAGTTATTGATATTGCGTATCAGGTTTTTGCTATCCTTGTTAAGCTGATTGTTATATGCATTACGACAATAATCACTGCAGAATTTTTTATCTGCTCTACCAATGATTTTGTCACCACATACCGGACATTCTTTTTGCATTTAAAAAAGTATTTGATGTTGAAGATACAATAAATATCCGTTTACAAATGATTAATATAAGGTATTAAAAGAAAATATCTTGTGCTAATCTGTAGGTGTTGGCGTGTGCTTCTATAATGGTTTTGATATCTGGAGAATAGCCACCTCCCATAGAGCACATTACTGGGATGTCAAGATCCTTGCATGTCTGAAGTACAAATCTGTCACGTTCTGCACAACCAGACAGAGTACACCCTAATTTTCCTAATTTATCGGTAGATAAGATGTCTACACCACTCAAATAATACATAAAATCAGGTTTCTGGTCATTGATGAGTTGAGGAAGAGTTTCTTTTAGGATTCTTAAGTATTCGTGATCTTCGGTTTGATTGGGGAGTTCAATATCCAGATCTGATTTTTCTTTTTTAAATGGATAATTGTTTGCTCCATGCATCGAGAACGTGAATACAGTATCATCATTTTCGAATATTTCTGCGGTTCCGTTACCTTGGTGTACATCAAGATCTACGATCAAAACTTTTTTCACCAAATTATGTTGTAAAAGATATCGTGCTCCAATGGCTTGATCATTTAGTAGGCAAAATGCTTCACCACGATCTGTATATGCATGATGAGTACCGCCAGCAATATTCATAGCGATACCATATTGTATGGCATATTCTGAAGCTTTAATCGTACCATCGGTGATAATCATTTCACGATCAATGAGCTCTTTTGATAACGGAAAACCAATTTTTCGAGCTGTTTTGGGATCTAATGATAATTCGATAAGACTTGTATAATAGTCTTTTGTGTGGACTGTTAGAATAGGTGCTGCATCTGCGATATTAGGGGTAAAGAAATTCTCTTCTTTACAGGTTCCTTCATAAAGTAATTGTTTAGGTAATAGCTCGTATTTAACCATCGGGAATCGATGCTTTTCTGGTAAAGGATGAGTATAAATTGGGTGATATGCTATTTTAAGCATATAACTTAACTAACAATTGCCCCAGAATTCACACCATCCTCATCAGGATTTAGAAATACCAGTTTCCCTTCTGGAGTCTCTGTCATTAAGATCATTCCTTCACTTTCTACACCTCTCAATGCTCTTGGAGCAAGGTTAACCAGAACCGTTACCTTTTTACCTACAATTTCCTCTGGAGAAAAGTGTTCTGCTATACCTGAAACGATCGTTCTGATATTAATTCCTGTATCTACTTTAAGTACTAAAAGCTTTTTGGCTTTAGGCATTTTCTCAGCTTCGATGATAGTCCCAACACGGATATCCAATTTGGTGAAATCATCAAAAGTTGCTGTGTCTTTTTGTGGTTCTACCACTTTATTTTCAGCTTCGTTAGCTTTTTTAGTTGCTTCCAATTTATCTAATTGTTTTTGGATTTCAACATCTTCGATTTTAGAGAATAACAATTCTCCTTTTTCGATTTGATGTCCTGCCGGAAGAAGTACTTCTTTTGTTGCAACTTCATTCCATGTAGATTCTTGATCAAGTCTCGAAAAGCCAAGGATTGATTTTAATTTTCTTGAAGTGAATGGTAGAAATGGCTCTGATAGTGTAGCTAATGCAGATGCAATTTGCAATGCAACATACATAATAGTTTTGGTACGCTCTTCGTCTGTTTTAATCAATTTCCAAGGTTCTTCGTCTGCCAGATATTTGTTCCCTAATCGAGCGACATTTAGTAATTCCTGGCTGGCTTCTCTAAATCGATATCGTTCTATAGAACTCGAGATAACCGCAGGATAGGCTTTAAGTTCTGCTAAGGTTTGCTCATCAACTTCAGAAAAAGCGCCCGGTAATGGTATTACACCATTATAATATTTATTAGTCAATACAACTACTCGATTGATAAAGTTTCCGAATATGGCTACCAATTCATTGTTATTTCGAGCCTGAAAATCTTTCCAGGTAAAGTCATTGTCTTTAGTTTCGGGAGCGTTGGCAGTTAATGCGTATCGTAATACGTCCTGTTGATCAGGAAATTCTTCAAGATATTCATGTAACCAGACTGCCCAGTTTTTTGATGTAGAGAGTTTATTACCTTCAAGATTTAAAAACTCATTAGCAGGCACGTTTTCGGGGAGTATATAACTTCCTTCCGCTTTGAGCATACTAGGGAAAATAATACAGTGAAAAACTATATTATCTTTTCCTATAAAATGAACTAATTTGGTGTTCTTATCTTTCCAGTAGGGTTCCCAGTCTTTTCCTTCTTGTGCTGCCCATTCTTTGGTAGAAGAGATATATCCTATAGGAGCATCAAACCATACATACAGTACTTTTCCTTCTGCACCAGCTACCGGAACAGGAATTCCCCAATCCAAATCACGTGTTACTGCACGAGGGCGTAATCCATCATCTACCCAGGATTTGATTTGGCCATATACATTGGTTTTCCAATCTTTTTTATGCCCGTCGAGAACCCATTCTCTTAAAAAACTCTCATATTGATCTAGTGGTAAAAACCAGTGTTTGGTTTGTTTTAGGATAGGCTCTGCACCAGAAATTGTTGATTTTGGATTGATAAGATCTGTTGCATTAAGAGAACTACCACAATTTTCGCATTGATCACCATATGCTTCTTCGTGACCGCACTTAGGGCAAGTACCTACTACAAATCGATCTGCCAGAAATTGATCAGCTTCTGGATCGTATAACTGTTCTGATGTTTCTTCAATAAACTTACCGTCATCGTATAATTTTTTGAAAAATTCTGAAGCGGTTTCATGATGAATAGGAGCAGAAGTTCTTGAGTAATTATCAAATGAAATTCCAAAATCATTAAAAGACTTTTTAATGATTGTATGGTACTTATCTATAATTACTTGTGGTGAAACTCCTTCTTTTTTAGCTCGCATAGGGATAGCAGCGCCATGCTCATCACTACCACAAATAAAAGCAACATCATTGCCAGTCATTCTAAGGAAACGAGAGTAAATATCTGCTGGGATATAAACCCCTGCAAGGTGACCTATGTGAATAGGGCCATTGGTATATGGTAAAGCTGCTGTAATTGTATATCTTCCCGTCGTGCTCATAATGCTAAAAAATAAGGCACAAAGGTAATAAAAACACTTGCAAAATATAACCCTTGCATCATCCAATTATTTTGAATGAATGCAAGGGTTACATTAATCTATTTTATGAAATCAAAATTGATTTGCTATAATTACCATTATTGGTCTGAATCTGATATACATAAGGGCCAGTACTTAGCCTTGTATTTGCAGATAGTTTTACATCAATAACATGTTCTCCTTCTGTTAACACCTCATTTCTTAAGGTAGCTACTTTTTGTCCTATCACATTATAAAGTGCTATATCTACATGAGTGGTTTCTGGATTTGCAATATTTATATAGGTTTGACTGTCACTATAGGTAACAATATGGGTGATTCCTTCTCCATCGATAGGGATATTAGGATTAATACCAGAACAATTGAACCCTAAGTCTAAGGATTCAAAGGAGCCATCCAGAAGGACTCTTCCTACTGTGTTTTCATCAATACATAACCAATCTTTCATTACAGTAGCATAAACCTGCCTGAAATCTGTAGTGTTAAATACATTACCCCCGCGGGTTAAGTTTGATAAATCAGGATGTTCCCCAGCAAAACCGTTTCCGTTAAGGGCAGAACCAAAAAACATGGTTGGTGCTGCAGTACCATGATCTGTTCCCAGAGATCCATTTTCTCTAAATCGTCTGCCAAATTCAGACATAGTCATAGTAAGTACTTTATCATCCCATCCTGCTGCGGTAAGATCTTTATAGAAGTTACTTATGGCTTCAGAAAATGAATTAAGAAGCTCCTGGTGTCTTTGTATTTGATTGTTATGAGTGTCGAACCCACCTAAAGTCACTAAATATACTTTGGTTCCTAGGTTTCCTTTGATTAACCTGGAAATAATACTTAATTGTCTACCCAGGCTATCATCGAGATACCCACCAAAATCAGTAGATCGTTCGTATGCTGCACTAATTACATCGGCATAAGTAAATGTAGTGTTTGTAACTTCTCTAAGATGTCTTACTCTGTCATCATAAGTACATTCTCCAAGACCATCTGTACTATACGACGTCCCGTTCTCTGCAATCTGTAGTAATCTTCTAGGATCAGAAACGGCAAAAGAGAAATCATTCTCTGGCCCTTTAAAAATTAGGTTCCCTATACTTCCTATCTGTATAGAAGGAGGGCTGGCTGGTGGGTTAAAAATATAATCGGGGTAAATTTCCTGAAAATATCTTCCCATAAAACCAGTTCTATCTTCTTCTTCTAAGTTGGTATTGGCATAGATATCAGAACCTCTAAAGTGAGATAAAGATGAATCTTCGTAACCTACACCATGAACGACTCTCATTTGACCATCACCCCAAACACTTTCTAATTTGTTCATTGGTTTTGGCATAGCATAATCATCATCAAGCGTAATGAATTCACTTGGAGGGATTTTTATAAGAGGTCTGGCATTGGCATAAATATCATAATCATAAACAGGTATAATGGTATTAAATCCATCATTACCTCCTTGAAGTCTAACAAGAATTAGAATATTGTCATTTGGTGCCTGGCTAAGGGCTATTGATAAAGGGGAAGGTCGTGAAACCGAAAGGGGTGTGTTCCCCAACATCATTGATCCTCCACCAACAAGGCCTAATGCCTGAAGGAAAGATCTTCTGTTCCATTTTATATGGTCTTCTGTATTACAAGACCCATCTTTTTTTATATTCTGGGAGTGATTAGTTTCGCACATAAGATTTTTATTTAAGTTGGAATTCAGGGATTTCTGCAATGTAATCTAGTAGAGCAGCAAATTGCTGAGGTACTTGAGGAAAACCTAAAGTCCACGTACCATCTTCATAATAATTGTCTGGGATACCATCAATCTTAAAAGCTCCTAAAGCTTCTGCAAAAGTAATGGCATCACCAATCCCTCTTGGAAAGAAATAATTTAGAATAGTTCTTACCACAAGATCTACATCTGCAGTAGATACTAGTAGATTTCCATCGCTTTGTTCGCCGATTGGCATTCCTACTAAAAAATCTCTAAATTGTTCCTGATTTTGGCTCCATGTTCGACTTACAATATATCGAATACTTTCCCAGCGACCGATCAATAAATCGGGGCTAATCCAGTCGTCATCACCTTGCCAACCTTCAACATCTATTGGGTTTAATACGTCTTGTCCCAATGTGCGTACTGTATTTCGGTAAAAATCGATATGATCTACATCTGCAGGTAGCGCAAATCCTAATTCATTAAAAAAACTTATGTTTAAATCACAAGGGCTTTTGATAATTGCCCCTATAGCTTCTATATTAAAAAAATGTTCACTTTTAAATAATTGGCGAAGTACTGCTGCTATTTGATAACCGCTTGTAATAAAAGTTTGCACCATTTGAGCAACAATAGCATCATTACAAGTAGGGCTTACAAAATAGGTGTACAGTTTTGCGCAAATAAAAGTTGCAACTTGATTACTTCTTTGTTGAAATAAAATATTAACAACATCGTCATAGGTCCAGTTTCCGGTTTGACCGAAAATAGTTTTGGAGTCATTGCTAAACTGTGCTGGGTCAAAAAGAACATCTCCCCAGGGGATATCATTTGTATTGACATACCCGGTTAGCGCTTTTGCTGTTTCCTGAATATCATCTTCTGTATATGCATTGTCTACACCAAGAGTAAAAAGCTCATATAGCTCTCGGGCATAATTTTCATTAGGTCTATCCCTTATATTTTCATCGCCGTTAAGATATACCAACATGGCATTCGATATACCTATATCGTATACAAAATCCCTAAAATTCCCCAATGCGTGCATTTGAAGAAGGTTATAATATTGAGATTGATATGCGGGGCTGCGATAGGTGTCATCTTCGGTGACAAAATGATTGCTCCAAAACAATGTAAGACGCTCTCTTACCTTATTTTGGATCAAATCATTTATCATTTGATTTTTTCCTTGGGTTCGATAGAACCCTATATCGTTATTTGGGTTAGCTGTCTCGGCAGCTTCAAATTGATCTCTATTCCATAAACCCCATGCTGGAGGGGGAGTGGCATTTAGAGCAATAGCATCATCAATAAGCTGATCAACCAATGCAGAAGGATTGTTTTGAGCCAAAGCAGCAAGAACCTCTGCTTTTGATGCTCCAAAAGCAATTCTACGATACAAATGATTTATTTTGCTTACGTTCCAGGGGTTTCCTGGAGAAGGCACATATTCTGCTAGGGAAGCAAGATTACATGAAGTATCCGACATCATAGGCAATAGGGTTTAAAAGTAGAGTAACGGGGACAAAATTCCTTACAATATAATAGATTATAACGAAAGTATTTGTTAATTAGTATTGTAAAATAGAAAAATTAAGAAAAATCATAGGAAATAGTTACAGCTACCTGTAAAATAAATGCTTTTTACAAAGAGAATTCTATTAGACTACAATTTTTTTAAAAACTTATAACTAAAATGCGAAGGCCCGATTTTGTTAAAACAGGAGATAAAATAGCTATTGTTTCTACTGCAAGAAAAATTAACCTAAAAGAAATAAAAGAAGCTATTGCAATATTAGAAACATGGGGGTTAGTACCTGTATTAGGTTCGACAATAGGGAAAGAAAATAATCAGTTTGCGGGATCAGATCAGGAACGAGCATCTGATTTTCAAAAGATGTTAGATGATAAGGAGATTAAGGGAATATGGTGTGCAAGAGGAGGGTATGGAACTGTAAGAATCATCGATAAAATTGATTTTTCAAATATGTTGAAATACCCAAAATGGATTATAGGATATTCTGATGTTACTGTGCTACACTCTCATCTACATAAACTAGGTATATGCTCGTTACATGCGCCTATGCCAATAGATATCCATAAAGGAACAGAAGCGTCGATAGCCTCGTTAAAAGATACTGTTTTTGGTAAAAAAGTTAAGTATAACATTCTTTCTTCTAAAAAAAATATTGTAGGAAGCTGTAGAGGTAGGTTAGTAGGAGGTAACTTATCTATTTTATATTCTCTATGTGGTTCTGCATCTTCTTTGGACACTTCGGGTAAAATTTTATGTATAGAGGATCTTGATGAGTATCTTTATCATATCGATCGTATGTTGCAAAACCTTAAACGTAATGGGTATTTCGACAATTTATCTGGATTGATTGTTGGAGGAATGACCAAAATGCATGATAATAATGTTTCCTTTGGTAAAAAAGCTAAAAGGATTATTCTCGACATTGCGCAGGAGTATGATTTTCCGGTAGTGTTTAATTTCCCAATGGGGCATGTTGAGGATAATAGAGCTTTGATTATGGGTGCAGAAGCTTTTTTACAAGTCGATAAGGATCAAGTAACATTAGAATATATATAAGTATGGCAGAACATAATGTTCTTGGTAAAAAAGGAGAAAAAATGGCGGTTGATTTTCTTATCGAAAAAGGATATACTATTCTAGAAAGAAATTATAGGTATCTGAAACATGAAGTTGATATTATTGCCAGAAAAGAGAATACTGTGGTTGCAGTAGAAGTAAAGACGCGAAGCACACCCGAATTTGGTAATCCTCAGGATTTTGTAAAACCTAAACAAATACAATCTCTGGTTAAGGTCATTGATCATTATGTTACTGACCAAGATTTGGATGTAGAAGTACGTTTTGATATCATCGCTATTATAAAAAATAAATTGGGCACCAGGATAGAGCATCTGGAGGATGCATTTTATCATTTTTGAGAATGTTGTGTCTTTATAAAATTTGTAATCCTTGAATATGAAATAAAGAGGAAAAACTCAGTAATTAAAAAAAATAAGGGGCTTATAAAATGGCCCCTTAAATTATTTTATAATTTTGGATTGGGGTTTGTCTATTTAACAACAAACTTTTTTATTAAACTTCTTCCTGACTTAATAATATATATGCCTTTTGCTAAATCGGAAATATTAATTTCAGAAGCACTTTGTGTAGAGATTTCTTTATGAATAATTCTTGTTCCCTGAATGGTATACACATCTATATCTGTTTTTCCTTCTATGGCATCATTTATTCGAATATTTAAAATACCTAACTCATGATTTGTATACAGAGATAAATTTGTCTGAATATCGTTTTTATTTTTTACTGTTGAAATAGAAGTAAATTTAAGCCTTTGGTTATTACCACCATGATACTCATAAATGCCAACATTTGCGTTATTGTTTACTCCAAAGGCATCTATGGACTTCTGACTTCTAGAATCTATAACTTTATAAATATTTGGGCCAAGCGAATTTATTTTCCACTTTTGATTTGGCCCTCCGTGATATGTGTATAGTCCTATATTGTCACCATTGTTTTGTCCAAAAACATCCAAAGATTTTTCGCTATTTACATTTATAATTTTGTATGTATTATTACCTAAATTGGTTACTTTCCATTTTTGTAAATCGCTACCATTATAGTTATTGATTTGAACATTAGAACCATTAGAATCTCCTTGAGCAGTCAAAGCTTCTCCATTGTGCTCAAAAGTGATTTTGTAAGTACCACTTGTAAGAGTACTATTATCGACAGTTATAGAGTGTTTACTTATTCTTCCTAGGATGTCTTCTAGTATAATTTCTACAACACTTCCTGAAGAAGCCGATATCGATGAAGATCTAGTTTCTGGGGCAATTACGGATTTTACGATGTTACCATCTACTTTGATTGTATACTTAAATTGAGGAGTTGAAGATACAGGTACATTCCATGAAATATTTGTGGAAGATGCGGATTGTATTGAAAATGAAATAGTAGGATTTGAAGGTGTAGAATTTGTGTCGGTATTAAAGGTAATAGGAGGATTACTAGAAAAACTTGGAGATGTATTTCCTCCACTTTGCATAAAATAGATTCCATCATCGACTCCTGCATCTACGGCGTTGGTGTAATTGGATGATCTAGGTTCTACATTTCGATTATAAGTACCTTGGTTCATAGGCACCCAGGTTCCATCTGTTTTTCTTTTAAAACCATCTTTCATTTCAAATCGTCTTTTATGCATTCCGGTACTAAGCCAGTCTTCCAAAAAGGCATTTGTAGTGCCATTAAATGTCACATCGCTAACTGGATAATTCATTGTGACCATATGATACCATTTGTTTTGAGAATCTCTACGAATCCAAAAACCAAAATATGTGTGAGAACCTACATTCCAACGACGAGTTACTACGGTATTCCATTCATTAAGATTCCATCCAATAGTAGGATTCATAGATTTTAATCCCGTTCCTTCACCTCCAAAATTTTCAACAATTGTACCGGGGCCAACATAGTCGGCAGTAATAGTCTGTCCATTACTAGGATCCCAAATCGAATAAATAAAGACATGTCCTTTATCTGGGGAATCCTGAAAACCACAGTATGCCCCTCCTTCACTACCGGCATTCCATTGCATTGTACAATAATAAGTAGCGTTGGTAGTGATGGTAGACCTTACGGTCTTCATAAGGATATCACCTGAGCCATTATCGTTGGCTCTAAAATGAGAAGACGGAGCAGAGTTTTGCGCAGAAGAAAAATTAATTATCGAAATTAAAACTAAAAAGAATATTGTGTTTTTCATAATATAAAGATTGTTAAGTGTTAGTTGGTTTTATGAAGACATTTTTTATGTTCTGATGTTGTTCAAATATCCTTATAATGATTTAGTAACATGTGGATATTTTGGTCATATACCTCTAGATTTTCGGAATTTTGTGATTAGAATCTTAATACTATGATTTGAAAAAAGACATATACTAGCTTAAGTAGATTGTATTAAGCGCTTGTCTTGATTGAATATATCATTGTGGAGTAGAAGGAGATAGGTTTCTATGAGTTAGAATAGAGTACAGCAAAGATCTTTACTAAATTAGTGTCCTAAATATATTTATAAAATGATTTTTTGAGGTGTGAATATGTACATTCGGTCGAAAAACATTTGATAATACGATAGTTTTGTGTGAAACTAAATTACTTCTGTATGCAGTCTTTTGAGTTAATCGACCTAATTGTATTTTTAGGTATTAGTCAGGGAATATTTTTGGCGATAGTGATTCAGGTGATACAGAATAAGAATAGATTTGCTAATAGAACATTATCTCTGATTTTAATTATAGCTTCGATAATGTTAACGGGTCGATTTTTCTATACTATAGAGACCGATAACGAAACCTTCTTTAGACTGGCGCTTTTCGTAGATATACTAGTGTTTATATTTGGTCCTTTATTATATCTTTATTATCGAAGATTAATATTTAATGAAAAATCAAAATACATATTACACTATACATATTTTATTCCTGCGGCAGGAATGTTAGTATATCATTTTTGGACGTATCAATTTTCTTATAATGAATTTGTTTTACTAGTTCAGAATGGTAGTCTTACACTATCTTTTTTAATTATAGAGGCAGTTGGAATTCTCTTCAACTTATATCTTGGATATCGATGTTTTCGGTTATTAGGGGTGTATCAAAAAGAAGAAAAAAACAATTTATCATATTCTCAAAATCTAGCAAGATATCTTAATACGATTCTAATTACAGGGGGCTTGTTTTTATTGTTATGGATAATAAGCTTTATATTGGGTTATGGCTTTAACATATATTCCTCGTTTTTAAGCTACAACTCTATATGGATAGTGGTTTGTGTTTTTGTGTATATCATAGGTTTTTATAGTTTAAAACAACCTGATATTTTTAGAATGCCTTTATCTATAAAAAAGCATTTTAAAAACAAAGAACGACTTGATGATGAAATGATTAAAAAGTTAGAGACTAGACTAGAAAAACTCATGGTAAATGAGAAAATTTATTTGAATCATAAGCTTACTCTGGTTGATCTGGCAAAAGGATTAAATACATCAACTAATAATGTCTCCTGGTTACTCAATAACATTCATAAATGTACTTTTTATGATTATATCAATACATATAGAGTGAAAGCATTTGTAGAAAAAATTGAGAATGATGAACATCATCATCATACACTCCTCGCATTATCAATGGACTCTGGATTTAACTCTAAGTCAACTTTCAATAAAGCATTTAAAACAGTTATAAAGGATACACCAAGTAATTATATCAAGAAACTAAATACCATGTAGTGTTATCTTGATATACTAATGATGAATACCTTTTAAAAGGAAATTATCATAGTATACTTTCCTTTTTTAAAGTACGATATGATCCATTCGGTCGAAAAGTATAAGATAATGTGATAGTTTTGTAGCAAACAGTAATTATTTGTTAATGCAATCTTTCGAATTTATTGATCTTATACTTTTTTTTGGAATTAGCCAAGGTGTTTTTTTAGCGGTTACTCTTCAGATTATTAAGAATAAGAACAAAGCAGCAAACAGAATACTTTCTGTAATGTTAATGCTTTCTGTTTTTATGCTTTTGGGGAGAATGATTTTTTTTAAATTTTTGACTGTAAGATTGTTTCAATGGTCTATCCTTATTGATTCGGTAATTTTCTTATTTGGGCCGCTATGTTATATGTATAGTAGACGATTGATATTTTCTAAAAATGATGCATTTAGACTCTCATGGTTTCATTATATACCTGTTGGTTTTCATCTTTTATTTTCGTTTTACATTTTTTCTTTTCAAGTAGATGATTTTTCAGATAAGTTATTGTCAGGATTTTTTAGAATACCTTTTTTGATTATTGAAGGAGCAGGGATTGTTTCTAATCTATACTATTGGGTTCTTAACGTGAAAATTTTGAAAACATATATTCGTAAAGAGAAAAATCATGTTTCTTATACTCAAAGTTTGGTGTCGTTTTTCAAATTTTTTCAAATTTCAATCTTTATTGTTATTACGGTTTGGTTGATCAGTTTTACCTCGATGAATTTTTTTAATTATTCTATAAAGTTTATTAATTATAACTCGGTTTGGAGTACAATTTCGGTATTCATATTTGTGATCGGATATTATAGTCTTAAAGAACCAGAATTGTTTAGGATACCGTTTCAAAAAGAAAAAACAAAATCACAGCAACGCATACCTCAAGATCAAATTATTTCTATAGGAAAAGAACTAAACAGACTCATCGAAAAAGAAAAGATTTTTCTAAAATCTGATTTAACACTTCGCGACCTCTCTCTAAGATTACATACATCTACTCATAATATTTCATGGTATCTCAATCATGTATCAAAAAGTAGTTTTTATGATTATATCAATCATTTTAGGATACAGGAGTTTTTATCAAAGATTGATAATAATGAACATCTTCATCATACCATACTCGCCATTGCTATGGAAGTTGGTTTTAATTCGAAATCTACTTTTAATAAGGCCTTTAAATTAGAGGTTAAGGATACGCCAAGAAATTACATTAAAGGATTAAAGGCCGCTTAAAATAAGTGTGAATTGATCCAAACCGTCGATTTTTATGAAGTGCCTAAATACTTTAGAGCAAACTTAAAAATCATTCAACATGAAAACATGTATTAAACACGTTAGTATAAAAGCATTAATGCTTTTTGTTTTATCCTCAATATCAATCACACTAATTTCTTGTTATGGAGATGGGATTGATCCAGACCTCGAGGTAGAAACTGTAGTTTCTCCTTTTTTTGGTAATGATGCTGTTAGTGTAGATAAATACGGCAATATTTATGTCTCAGAGTTTGGTCAGTTTGCAGGAGCAAATGGCAATGGAACGAGAGTTTTTAAAATATCCAAAAATGGTGATGTTACAGAATTTGCATCGAACTTAACAGGTCCATTAGGGAATGCAATTGACCTACAAGGTAATCTGTATGTTGTTAACAGCAGTGGTGGTGGATCAGGAGATATTCTTAAAATTACATCAGAGGGAACACAAACAGTATTGGCGGCCATTAGTGGTTTCCCATCTGGGCTAACTTTGGATCATGACAATAATCTATATGTGTCAAATTTTGGAACCCCGACGGTTCATAAAATCACTACAGAAGGAGAAGTAACCGTGTATGCATCAGACCCTAAATTAGCAGGTGGTGTAGGGATTGATTTTGATCGTAAAGGAAATTTAATTGTTGGCAATTTTGGTACGGCAGATATTTTATCTATAGACCCAGAAGGAAATGTATCTCTTATTACGACTATTACCGATGCCGTGGTTAATGGTTTTGGAATTGGGTATATAACTGTTATTAGAAATACGATTTTTGCTACTGGTATTGGAGTTAATAAAATATTTAAAATTTCTATGGATGGTACAGTAGAGGAGTTTGCGGGTACCGGAGATGCTGCTCAAACCGATGGATTGCTTAAAGAAGCATCGTTTAATGGTCCTAACGGGATTACTTCTGACCCATTGGGTACGGCAATTTACATATCAGAATTTGGAGGAACAGGAGGAGTGAGGAAAATTAAATTTTATTAAAATTATTACAAAATAGATGTCAATAGGTTTGATTGTATACAAAAGGTCGATTTATGATATAAATGCAACATAAATTTGGGGTAGATTATAAAATAACCACTTAGAACTATATAATATGTGGTTAATATCAAGTCGATCAATATCATTAATTATTCATCTTAAAACTATATCATTATGTTACAATCAATTTTAAATCAAGAAGGTGTACAGGCACTAAACAAACATCAGCAAAAATCAGTTAACGGAAAAGGAGGAAGAAATTCTCCTTGTCATTCTGGTAACGATTGTGATTTTGGTTTGGTATGTGCAGGTTGCTATTGCAGACCAATTGGTGGTGCAATTTGATAAAAAAAAGCAGTGAGATTAATTCAATTTTAAGTAATGTTGGGTATTTAAAATTAGTAAAGGCGAGAATCAATTGATTCTCGCCTTTTTCACTTTATTCTACATTGTAATTAGGTGCTTACGCCATTTCTTTTATGATGCTTAAGATGAGTAATAAAGCTGATAAGATTAGACTTTTCATAATGTTATGGTTTATGGATAAAAAGATGTATTAAATCATATACGTATTTAAAAAGATTTGAAGGAGATTCGGTTTTGTTTATTAATAAAGAGATTGATGCATTGTATTCTGGGAATAGTACAAAGATTGATGTTGCTCCTGTTGCCATACCAGCATGATGAAATATCTGAACTGGATAGTTGTCTTTAAAAACAGATTCTGACGCATGACTCCGCCAACCAATGGCATAACTTTGCTCATTTATTTGTCCATTTGTTAAGGCTACTGGTTGTGTAAGGGATTGTACAGTTTCTTTGTTTAGAAGTTTATAATTTAGAAATGCATTTCCTAAGGTAACAAGATCTGTTGGGCTTGCTATAAAACCACCGCCAGCCCATTTATTGCTATTGTTTACTTTGTAAACTTCTTTGTATTCATTGTTTTCAACTTCATAGAATTTTGATAGATTTTCTATTTTGGAAGAAATTTTTTCAACATCAATACCTATACTTAAGGGCTTAAATATATAGGTTTTCATAAAATCAGGAAAATCCATTTTTGCAGCTCCTTCAATCATTGCACTAAGCATGGTATAGTTATAAGTACTATAGCTAAAATCTGTACCAGGAGAGAATAATAAATCATCATTATTGAATACAGCGACACTTTTTTTGATATTAGGGTATTCATCATTGTTGTAATATTCCCAAATAGGGAAACAAAAACAGGTTCCGTAGTTACGTATTCCTGATGTATGAGAAGCAAGTTGTTTTAATGTTATTTCAGAAAGACTTTTACTTGCATATGGGACAAATTGCTTGACTTTAGAATCAAAACTGAGTTTCCTGTTTTGGAGAAGAACTCCTAGCCCAATTGAAGTCACCGCTTTTGAAGTGCTTCCTATTCTAAATTTTGTTTCTGGACTTGCTTTTATTTTCTTCTTGAGGTTTGCATAACCAATGGCATTAGCCCAAACTATTTTTCCGTTTTTACCAACAGCAACAGAAATTGCAGGTGTTTTTATATGAGTGAATATATCTTCTAGAAGACTGTCCGCTTTTTTTGAGATTGAATCTTGATGTTGTACTACTGGTTGTAATTTGGTGATTTTAGGAAAAGAAGACCATCCAGAAGTATGAACAAAAATTGGCTCTAATAGATAAAATAATAATGGGATAACGATTACCAAAATAGATATGATACAGATTTTTTTCATATTGGTATTTATTTAAAATTTGATATAAGAATTTCTGTCATTGAATAACAATTCAATGATTTTATAAAATGTTTAGAACATATTTTTAATGGTTAACCAAGAGCAATTTCCTTTTGCTTTGCTTTTAGGATTTGAGAAACTTTATATAGTAGGATGATTTCCAGAATTATTGTAGGGGTAAGTAAAACCAATCCAATAAGAGATAAAATGATGGTCGCCATAAAACCATAAGTAATGATTTCAAAAATGCCCGTTACAGTGGCAAGTGTTCCTAAGCCATTTTTCAGACGTAATACCGATATTCCAAATAGTATTCCAACAACGCCATAGGTTACTGCTTCGGCTCCAAGAACGAACTGATAATCAAAATCAACAATGTATAGTGATAGAATATCATAGATATAAAATAATACTCCAATAAAAATAAAAATGAATGCAGTAATCCGTAATAGGTAATTTTTAAAAATTTTCCCGGTGAGGATGAATCCTCTTGTAAATAGAATAACCGAAGCCAGCATGCCTATTTTTAATATGATATAGGCAATGTTATTTGTAACCATTAGATCTTCAGTGTATCTGTAATAGTCTACAGTGATTTCTGCAAATCCAAGAATAAAATATACAATCCCACTGATCCACGCGATAGAAAGTTGTTTGATTAGAAAACCAACTTCTTTACTATCATCTATATCGAGAAGAAATAATTTTTTAAACTCTTTAGCTACTCGAGATTCTTCTGTTTGTATTCTTTCGAGGTCATAATCCAGTGCTGATAAAATAGTTTTTATAGTATAACTTCTTGGAGTTACTTCTCCTGCTTCAATACGCTGGATCGTACGAACACTAATATTACATTGTTCTACCAGCTCTTCTTGGGTAAATCCTTTAGATTTTCTGAGTTCAGAAATTTTTTGACCTAATTCTGGCTGTTTCATGATTTGATTAATTTTCATTTTGTTCAGCAATATTAGTTCTCAGAAATAGGTTCTCAAATTTTTTAGCTTGTATTTCACCCGACATTCACCCGACAATCCAGGTATAGTAATACTTCTCAAGGATTTGTAAAAGAATCTCTAGAATCCGAAATATAGGAATTATTCTATTGAATGTGTTATGATTTTTTTTAGAAATTACTTTTTATAGATAACATACTTGTGTTTTTAGGCACTTTTGAGGTTGGAGATAGTGGCTAGGTATTGATAGTAATTCCTGTATGTTTTGGGAAAGTGAATTTAGATGTATTGATTATTGGTGATGTAAGGCATTGGCGGTTATGCAAATTATGGATTGATTTTGAATACAGATTAAGAACATTTAAGAAGTACTATGCTGTTCTAATTTTTAGTGCCCTTAGATAACTTTTAACTTCAATGTACATTGCTTCTTTACTGTATACATCATCAATATTATTATAGCAATGATATCCAAAAGAATAATTCATAGAAAATTCTTCTATATCGATTAATTCTGGATTGTTTTTATAGTTTTCTATTTCTTCTGTAAACCTCTTCTTTAGGTTTGAATAATTTATTGCATATAGTTTATTAGCATTAAAACCATCTATCAATTGACTAACTCGATTATTTATCTTTTGTAGTTGTTTCCAGGAATCTTTTAAAAAACTAAATTCTTCTCTTGTGTTCATAACCAATGTTGGATTATTATTATAACGATGATAAAATTAAAAAATATATACCTCGTTTAAAGGTATTTGTCGGTAAAACACATTAAAACTATCGTTAAAGTGTTATTTTTTATCGACGGATGGTTTTTGTGATATGACTTCTGAGAATTACTTCCTCGGCTTTAATATACTGTATGATACGAACACTAATATTAGATTGTTCTACCGGTTCTTCATGGGTAAGTCCTTTGATTTTATGACCTAGGTTTTAACTGTTATATGATTTGA
The DNA here is from genome assembly GCF_900299525.1 of Aquimarina sp. Aq78. GTDB lineage: Bacteria > Bacteroidota > Bacteroidia > Flavobacteriales > Flavobacteriaceae > Aquimarina. The sequence goes on from NZ_OMKA01000023.1 coordinate 316,494, forward strand.
TCCATTTCCTTTATCCCCAGCTCCCTAAGATTCATGTCATATAAAAGTATTGAGCGAATTTGGATAGTAGAATTTTTTAATAATAGCAAATACAAGGAGTTTGGTAGTTTATTAATATAATGATTACAGAAGTCCTATTTTTCAATAAAAACTTAATATAAGTTTTTTAAAAATAGGTTTTCTTTATTTTTACACTTTAAAGTGGTTTATGTTTTTTTGGTTCTAGCAAAAAAACATAAACCACTCCTTTTAACAATTGTGTTTTCGGGACTTTAATTTTTTAAAATTAAAATAGTATCATAAAATGAACTACAAATCAAAAACCTTAATTATTGTCATAATTCTTTTTACCTCAGCACTTGGGGTTTCTCAGGTAAGAGTTGGGAATTTTTCACATATTAAAAATAAATTTAAGAAATTAAACAATAAGGAGTTAAAAAGGTTTACGAATACCCAAACAACATTTGTTTTTCCTAATATTTTCCCTAAATCATCTTATGAAAATATCCTTAATCAGGTTTGGGATATAACCCCTTATAAAGTAGTCTACGAAGATGATTTTACAGGGGATGACTTAGAAATTGACAATGCTTTGGCCAGATTTGAAATTATGGAGCTTGAAGTAACTACGCAATCAGGGATGATGAAATCGTATAGTTTTACCTGTATAGATTTTGGTGTTATTGACAAAATTAAAAAGAAAAAGAAAAACAATGTTTGGAGCATATCAAGAGTAGGTGCAATTTATTTTACACCAGATATCAAAATAAGGCAGCAAATAGCAGCACCATTTAGCGCAGGAGAAGTTGTTGGTGATTTTATCAATTTTAGATTAGGGTATTTAAAAAATTATCTACAATTAGTAAATAAAAATTTAAAAAATGAAAGGCCTGTTGATATTTATGATGACTATGTCCTCCCTGAGTTAAAAGATCTTAAAAATCATACTTTGTATATAGATTCTAATCTATTATACGGGTATGATGGCTTTTTTGGATTAGAAAAAAAGAACCCAGAGATAGAAAAGTTAATGCAAGATTATCCTTTTAAATATGAAGTAGTTAAATACGATACACTAGAAGAAAAAATCTTTAACGAAAAGAAAGATTTCTATTACTTAATGTATAATCAGATAAATTATAATAAAATAATAAACATTGTAAATGGAAAAACAGGAAATGCAATTTATCAAGAACACACTAAAATGTCCTTTAATATAAAACCTAAAGATTTTAAAAAAATTAGTTCTAAAATAAGTAAACTGAACTAATCCCGTAAATAAAAGGGAATGTGAAGAGTAATAGTTTAATTTCTAGAAAAAAGTATAATATTAACACAGAAATTGTAGGTTTCCATAAAAACAGAGTAACATTTATCTATGCTAAGACATTTATGTTACAAAGGTGTTTTACCATAGAAAACAATATCATGAAAAAATTATTATTTTTAGCTTTACTGGTCATTGCCATTAGTTGTTCAAAAGATGATGAACCAGTAATTAATTCAGATACAAATAACGAAACCGATCCTGTAAATGATAGTATTACTTACTTTACCTTAAAAGTAAATGAATTTTATATTGGTGAAATAGTGAATTCGGGTTTCGTTATTCTTAATGATAACGAGGGAAATATTTTGGCTCATACCCAAATAGAAAATAATAAAGAATACGTTTTTAAAGCAAAAAAAGGGGAGGAAAAAGAATCTTTTACAGTTTCTAGATTTATGTACAGAAACAGAAAATCTTCACAGGTTAATTTTTTGAGTTCGTTTTTTAATATTAAGAAAGGAGCAATATGGAATTTTGAAGGTTCTGATACTAGTGGTGGTGTTATTACCAACCCAAATGACTTGAAAAGTTTTTCTTTGAAAATTCAAAATATTGATGGGTATAATAAAGTTTCGATATCGTCAAATAATGGAGGTGGTAGTTATTCTGGTTCTGGAACAAATAATTCGATGGATTATAATGTCTCATTTCGTAATAACTATAATAAGTTTTTAATTACGGTTCATTTTGAGTTAGAAAAATCAAAATATATTCTTATTGATAATGTGCAAGACCAACAGGAGGTTATTGTTGATGGTAGTGAATTAAAAGAATTCGATTCATATATTCCTATTAATTTACCAAATGATGGTAATGCGTATTTTAAAGATTTAAGAGCTAATCTTACACCAGAAGAAAAATTTGAAACGACTTTATTCACCAAAATTGAAAGCGAGGCAGTAGCTAATTTTGGTGTCTTTGATAATTTTTATGATTTTAATATAAGTATTTATACATCGAATACTGCAGAAAACTATAGTTATAATTATACAAGAGAGTCTCCTACACTTGAAGCTGTAACTATTCCACCGTATAGTACAGATTTCAAACTAATCAGTAGTTCTAAAAATGCTTTTGAGTTTACAGCGAGCCAAAAATATAGTACTAAACGATCAACATGGTCATATCAAATTAGCGATTTTGTAGAGAAAAAATTTCGTTATGATACCTGGAGTTTTCGAAGTAATGAGCTTGAATATCAAACAATACCAAAACTACCTCAGGAGTTTTTAGAACTCTACCCCCATTTTAAGGCAGAAAATTTAAAATATGAAGAGACTAATTTTTCAAAAGGTTATATTCATGGAGGTTTTTTTACAGATGAAAATTCTTCTGAAAATAGCAATATGAAGGTTATAGAATCATTAACGTTTAAAAATCCTGATTACAACAAGTCTTTTAAAAAGAATGAAGATTTTGAAAAAATAATTAAGGAGCTTCAAAACTATAATTATTAGTTTTGTCAAACCTTTTGATACTCTTAAATAACATGAGTTCGGCAGAAAATTACATCGAACTCATGTTATTTATTGTCATTACGCCTCAATATCAATCTTAGGTTGTAACGGTCGCAATACTTGCAGTGCTTTATCTACAGTGGCAACATTTTCAAAAGTTAATAATAAGCGTAACCCGTTTCTGGTGTTCTTTTCTTTCATTTTACAAATTCCAGGATTCTGTTGTACAAATTGCAATACATATGTAAATGCCGGACTTTGATAAAAACCAGATTGTTGATCACTAATAAAATAGCCAATCAACTTATCTTGTTTCATGATAATTTTTTCTAACCCAATAGATGTGGCTATCCATTTTATTCTAACCGAATTTAATAAGTCTACTGCCTGATCTGGTAATTCACCAAAACGATCTACTAATCGTTTTTCGTACTCCTGCAAGTCTGATTCTTCTTTGATCCCATTAAGTTCGGTGTATAAACTAAGTCGTTCGGTAATATTATTGATATAATCATCAGGAAATAACAATTCGAAGTCGGTATCGATCTGTGTGTCTTTTAAATATACTTTGTCTGTTGCTTCTTCCTTATATAATTCTGCAAACTCGTTTTCTTTGAGTTCTTCGATGGCTTCATTCAGGATTTTTTGGTACGTTTCGAAACCAATTTCATTAATAAATCCACTCTGCTCTCCTCCTAACAAGTCTCCTGCTCCACGAATTTCGAGATCTTTCATCGCAATATTAAAACCACTTCCTAGTTCTGAGAATTGCTCTAGTGCTGTGATACGTTTACGGGCATCTTCGGTCATGGCAGAATAGGGAGGAGTAATAAAATAACAAAATGCTTTTTTATTACTTCGACCTACACGCCCTCGCATCTGATGTAGATCTGAAAGTCCAAAATTATTGGCATTATTGATAAAAATGGTATTTGCATTCGGGACATCTAACCCGCTTTCTACAATAGTGGTGGAGATCAAAACATCAAACTCTCCGTTCATAAAAGAAAGCATAAGACTTTCTAGTTTTTTTCCTTCCATCTGCCCATGGCCAACACCTACTTTGGCATCGGGAACTAAGCGTTGTACCATCCCCGCAACTTCCTTAATGTTTTCGATTCGATTATGAATAAAAAACACCTGGCCACCACGTTGGATTTCGTAACTTACAGCATCTCGTATTGTTTCTTCGCTAAATCGTATTACGTTGGTCTCAATGGGATAACGATTGGGAGGCGGAGTAGTAATGGTAGATAAATCCCGTGCTGCCATAAGGCTAAATTGTAATGTTCTTGGGATTGGTGTAGCAGTTAGGGTTAGTGTATCTACATTTTCTTTTATGGTCTTGAGTTTATCTTTTACCGATACCCCAAATTTTTGCTCTTCGTCAATAACTAATAACCCTAGATCTTTAAATTTTACATTTTTGTTAACCAGCTGGTGAGTCCCAATAATGATATCTACTTTACCTACGGCCAGATCTTCGAGGGTCTCTCTTTTTTGTTTTGCCGAGCGGAAACGATTTATATATTCTACAGTTACCGGGAAATCTTTAAGGCGTTCTCTAAACGTTTTTGCATGCTGAAAGGCAAGAATTGTAGTTGGGACTAGAATAGCAACTTGTTTCCCGTTATCAACAGCTTTAAATGCTGCCCGAATAGCGACTTCGGTTTTACCAAAACCAACATCTCCACAAATAAGCCGATCCATTGGGCGTTCACTTTCCATATCGGTTTTTACTGCTTCTGTAGCCGTACTTTGATCGGGGGTATCTTCATATATAAAAGAAGCCTCTAACTCATGTTGTAAATAACTATCTGGATTGTACTGAAACCCTTTTTGCAGTTTCCGCTTAGCATATAACTGAATCAAATTAAAGGCAATATGTTTTACCCGAGCTTTGGTCTTTTGCTTAAGCGTTTTCCAGGCTTTAGAACCTAATTTATATAGCTGTGGAGGTTTACCATCTTTACCATTAAATTTTGAAATCTTATGCAGAGAATGAATACTTAAGTATAGTACATCTCTTTCTCCATAGATTAGCTTGATAGCTTCTTGTTTTTTACCTTCTACATCTATCTTTTGTAATCCACCAAATTTGCCAATTCCATGATCAATATGAGTTACATAATCACCTACATCCAGATTGGTAAGTTCTTTTAGAGTGATCGCCTGTTTCTTGGCATATCCATTTTTAAGATTAAACTTATGGTAACGTTCGAATATCTGGTGATCTGTATAGCAGGCAATTTTACGGTCGTGATCAATAAACCCTTGAAAAGCAGAAAAAACAATGGTTTCATATTGTTTTACATCAAGATCTGCATCGTCAAAAATATCATGAAAACGCTTTGCCTGTTGTTCACTAACACAGAAGATATAATTCTTATAGCCTGTTTCATTATTTTCATTCAGATTTTTGATCAGTAAATCGAATTGTTTATTGAAAGAGGGTTGTGGTTTGGTGTCAAATTTTATGGCATAATCTGCTTTGGTAATAGGGCGGTTACCGATTTCGATTAATGTAAAATCTAATAATTGCTTTTTGATACTCTCTGAAGTAGCAAAAAGCTCTGTTGGGGTACCATGTTTGATATCCTTTGAAAGCGTTTTGAAGGCCTCTTCGGCTTTTTCGAAATTTTTATCAATTCTGGCAGAAAGAAGGTCGATGTCTTTTGTGACAATTACTGTTTTTGAGGCAATATATTTTAAGAAACTTTCTCTGGTTTCTTGTAATGCTTTGTTCTCAACATTTGGGATGATAGAGATTTTTTTAATTTGATCTGTAGATAGTTGAGTTTCTACATCAAAACTTCTAATACTATCAACTTCATCGCCAAAAAATTCGATTCTATAGGGTTCGTCATTACTGAAAGAAAACACATCTACAATACCTCCACGAACCGAAAATTCTCCAGGCTCGGTAACAAAATCTACTCTTTGAAACTGATATTCGAATAATACTTCATTTACAAAATCGAGTGAAAGCGTATCATTAACATTAATTTTTAAAGTATTTTTTTCCAGTTCTTTTCTGGTTACAACCTTTTCAAACAATGCATCGGGATACGTGATGATTAATGCTGGTTTTTTTCTAGAATTGATACGATTAAGTACTTCAGCTCTTAGAAGCACATTTGCATTATCGGTTTCTTCAATTTGGTAAGGTCTACGATAACTCCCAGGGTAAAAAAGTACATTTTTATCCCCCAGTAATTGTTCGAGATCATTAAGATAATAAGCAGCCTCTTCTTTGTCATTAAAAATGCAGAGAAATGGTTTTTCGGCTTGGGTAAAGCTGTTTTGAATAATAAATGATAATGACGATCCAATACTTCCTTGCAGATGTATTTTTGTTTCGGGCTGGGCAATAGCTTCTCCCAGTTTCTGCATTTGCCGAGACTGTGCAACAATTTGCGAGATTAAATTTACACTCACTTAATGATGTTTTGTAGCAAATATAAGAGCTATTCGATTTCTGGCAAAAGGATTTTAAATTTCTATGTTAAATTGTAATGCGTGAGGGATAGTAGCGGCATCCTTTTGTTTGCTATGTTTTGCAATTCAAGCTGTTGTATTCTAATGCATAATTCGGGTTTAAAACTGTTCGGGGATTTTTTATAAACAAAAGATATAGCAGATAGCCCGACCCGAAGGGCACGCCAAAAAATGTATTTAATCTATTTTAACTTACATTAACTAAATTGTGCTAATAATCGATCAAAATCTGTTTCAGAATTGTATACATTCGAAGAAACCCGTATGGCATTACCGCGAAAAGAAATAAAGATATTTTCTTCTTTTAGTTTGGTTTTTAATCTTTCTAAATCTATATGATCTGGTAAATAAATACCGAAAAGATGATGTGCTCTATAATGATCTTCTTCGATAAAACAACCTAAGTTTCTAAGATGTTGTATCGCAGTTGTAGAGATTGTTTTACAATATTCCTGGATGGCTTCTGGTGACCACTCGATCAATTGTTCTATAGCACGGATCAACATTGGGGTTAATACAAAATTACTAGATTCTCCAACCGAATATCTGGCTGCCTTTTCTTTGTAGCGATCTTCGTATTGGGTCAATCCAGTAAAATCCTCGCTGTTATAACGGTTCATCCAGTTATGTTCTATAGGTGTTCCTTCATTAAAAGCATCACTATAATATGCTACTCCGGTAGAATAGGGACCAAGTAACCATTTATACCCTGCACAAATCAAAGCATCGGGTTTGATTTCTGAAACAGAAAAAGGAAGGGCTCCCACACTTTGCGTTCCATCAATAATTAAAAAAGCGTTTGCATCTTCAGTCTTTGCGCGTATCGCCTTTAGGTCAAATAATGTACCATCTGCCCAATGCACATGCGGCATCGCTACAACAGCAGTTTTTTTGGTAATGGCATCAAGGATATTCTGATTCCATAGTGCGCCTCGATCTTTAAAGCTTTTTGGGGGTTTGATTACCGTTATAGAAGCACCATGTTTATTTGCTACCTCTTGCCAGACATATACATTACTGGGAAATTGTTCATCAACTACTATAATTTCATCTCCAGAATTGATGGGGATGTTATTAGCGGCATTAGCAATACCATAGGATACCGAGGGTATAATAGCAATGTTTTTATGATTAGGTGCATCGACCAAAGTAGCAAAACGTTGTTTTAGGATCTCTCTTTGGGTAAAAAAATCTTGAGGTGTGATTTCGTTAGGCCTGGCTTTTTGGATAACAGTGGCAAGACCAACTTCGGTTACAGATTTTAATTGAGGAGCCATATAGGCTCCATTTAGATAAGTGATATCATCTGATAGATCAAAGAGGTGCTTTTGATGTTGCATATGTGTCTGTTATTGAATATAAAAAAGCAATGAATATTGCTTTCTGTAAAGGTAGATATTAGGAATATGTGATGATATTGATCAAAGTTAAAACTATCCTAATTATATAAAATTTTAGTTTCAGTAATCAGAAAATAGTATAAGAATATAAAATTGAGTTTGTTCGGGGGGTCAATAAAATAAGGATATAGAAGCCTTTTTTTTAACAAGAAGAAAAAATATCAAAAAAAAAGCAACTTTTTTTTGCCAGTCCCGAAAAACGAAACTGGCATGTTTTATTATTGCACTATAAAATGATTGCAATGATAACAAATCCAATTTTAAATCCTGATCAGGGTAGGACTAAGTCGGGATGAAATTTTGGACTATGTAGGGTAGGGTTACCCCTTTTATTATTTAGCTATTAGCTGATTTTTTGCAATTCTTAAAATTCTCCTGTGCCTTGGCATGGGAGGGTTTTATTATTGTAATGTACAAAGAAAATAGATTTTTGATAAGAAATAGTAACAATTTTATAAAAACAATGAATATGAAAAACTTTTTATTTAGTGCCATTTTGGTGCTTATATCAACCCCCGCTAGCGCTCGTCTGTGACGGGTGCTGATAAAGATTGGTAAGGTATGAGTGATCAACAACAGTAAGAAATACAGTAAAAACAGTCCCCCTGCTAGCGCTCGTCTGTGACGGGTGCCGATAAAGATGTCTCGTCCTAAAAAAAGTTTACATATTTATACTTAATCCTAAAATAGATTTACATCTATATTTTAATCCTATTATTGTAAACCAATAATAGGATTTTTTGCGG
>NZ_OMKA01000018.1 GCF_900299525.1 Aquimarina sp. Aq78
GCTATTTGTTCTTCAGAATTTAGTAAATCCAAAAGTTCTTTTTCGTCTTCTTTGTTCAGATAAAGTGGAATCCAAGCCATAGTTTATTTTGCATTATTGCTAACGGTCTAGTATAAGAATAGTAGCGGATTTTCAAGCACTAACTTTCCGTTTAAACACAGACCTTTTTTATATTTACTTACTTTCCTTTTAGCGATTAAACCGCTATTATTTTTATACATTGTTGTACACTGGCTTTTCTTTCCGCAAACTTGCTAGCGTTGGCAAAGTCATACTCTTTTGCAATTTTTGGCTTGTGTTATGGCTGAAGCGAATTGCAAATGTGTATGGCTTTTAGCGTTGGCTTTCAGTCTGTTTATATTTTTCCTTATAATAACTCAATTCATTATAAATTCCATTTTCTAAAATTCTCCAATATTTCCATCCATTTATACTGGTTTTTGTTATTGCTCTTCCAGCTCCACTTGGAAAAGGAAAAGTTTTCATTTTATTATCGATTTCAAATGTTATTGCTCCTTCTTTATCTAGAGTACCAATTACTTCATTATTCGGTGAAGAATAAACCTTGGTTCCGATTTTAATAATTCCAGCGTTTATAATCATTTTTAAAGTTATGTCTGGTATTTCTTTGTAAGTCATATTCTAGTCTTTTACTGCAAATCGAATTCGATAAAGTTGCTTTAAAGAATTTTTAATAGGTTCATAATATTCTGAAATACCATATATTTCCATTAAAGCATTTTCAAAAGCGATTCTGTCTGCTGATTCTAATTCCAGTTCAAGCGGCAATCTGTTTCTTTGCATCATAGGTCTAAACAATTCAACAATTTGTAACTTTTGTTCATCGGTCAAAATATTTGGATTCAAAATTTTAAAATCTCTTTCAAATTTAGTAGCTCTTAAATCTAAAGCACCCAAACCACGACCAAAACCAAAACTTTCAATTAAAAACAAGCTTGCTGTACAATTGAGAAGAGCCAAGTATAAAATTTTGTTTACATCTTGAAATTCATTTTTTACTGACAATCCAATTAGTCTTTGGTCAATAAATGAGCGATTTTCAAGTTTGGAAATGAATAAACTTCTATCATAATTTACATTAGCTACAAAATCAGCCATATTATCAGTTTTCATTTCATACCAAAACATATTAGGTTTACTTAGCGACTCCGTTAGTGGGATACCACTATTATTGTTTTGGTTTTCAAATGACCTTATCCAATTAATAGCTCCTGTATGCCCAAGTTCTTGAAGCTCTTCAATACTTCTAGAGCAACAAAATGCTTCCTTGTTTGTAACTGAAGTTAAACTAGCAGTGTTTCGTAAATTCTTTAATACTGGTTTAATATATTCATTTTCAATCCCGTGACCTGAATCAGGATAAAACATTGCGTTCCAACCACGCCTTTCACCTCGAGTGAAATCGAAAAAATCACTGGTATTGATAAAACTGCCTCTAACATTTTCAACCCAACTTAGATTTGAAAAATAACCTGACCAAGGAATCCCAAAATCTTCAAATGAATTTATTTGTGCAAGAGAATATCTATTAATAGTTAGATTTTCAGATTCAGTATTGACTATTATATTATCGCTCAAGGTTCTTATGTCATCAATTTCTTGTAGCTCCTCATTTAAAGTGCAAAATGAGATTTCACTATCATTTGAGGTTGGTGTTTGTGGGTCTTTTTTTGACGCCACTAATATTGTTGTTACAACATCTGCATTATCAAACCATTTCCCTTTACCTGAGATTACTACTAATTCTATTTTGAAGAATTTTTGAAAAAGCTCTAAAAATATTTCGCCATAATCAGTTCCCAGCCAAGCATTTGATAATATAAGTCCAATTTTACCATTCTCAGATAAGAATTGATGAAGGTAAAAAGGAATGTATGCGAAAATATCGCTTTTACCACTTAATGTCTCTGTTGTTTCTGTTTCTTCTTTTATCCAATCGTTAATATCCACAATATGTGGATTTAAAACTTTCATTTCCTTGCTTTTTATAAAAGGTAAATTGGAAACAACATAATCAACAGTTGGGAATTCTTTCTCTACTATTTCTCCATTATTTGGATTTTGAAATTCTATTATATCTCCTTGATTTAGTTCAATTACATCAGAGCCAAAAACGTTAATAATCCTTCCAATATTTGAAGGTTTAGCCATTGACAAGGTCGAAAGTTGAATAGGAAAGGAATGTTTATCTGAAGCCCAAATGGTATCAAGAATATCATTTGAATTTATTTCATATTCTTCTTTTAATTCATAGGCTTGTTTGATAATTGTGCCTGTACCACAACAAGGGTCAATTACTATTTTTGTTTTATCATCAATAGTTAGTCGAGTTAATAAATCCGCTAATTTTTTAGGTGTCGAAAATTGACCCGCTACCTTTCTTTTAGCAGTTGCAATAGTACTTTGAAGTAATTGATGAAGAATTTCAATTTCAATAGCTTCAATATTTACTGTTGACAGGAATTGATTTAATTCTGTCAATTCGCTCCAAGCTGTTTCCGAAATATATTGTTGACCAAGGTTTGGACTGAAAATATTCCAGAAATTACATTTTTGAGAAATAGACGTTAGTATTTCCATTGCATCAGCAATAGAAGTTGACCTTTCAATATTCTCAATTTCTTTTGCTTCGTTAAAATGCCTTTTTAGTATATGAGCAAAAATTATTTTAAAAACCCAATCTGTCAAAACTACCATTGACAAAGTCGCTAGTTTATGTTCAGTTTGAGTTGAAGTAAAACCATATTCATTTGATGATGAATTCCACCAAAGATTGATTTCTGCATCTAATTGCCGAGTAGTTCTAGCTTTTGCTTTTAGTGTTTCAGCAGAATTGTTGGTGTTTTCTAGGACAACATCTATTACTTCGTCAATAGACAAAATTTCTTGTGAAGTAACTTCTGGGATTTCTCCTGATTCAAAAAAGTTATTAAGGTCGGCAAGAATTTCATACAACAACTCTTTCCAGAGTTGTTCGTTAGGTTTTACTTCTGTGCGAGAATTTATATTTATATCATTCCAGCTTTTATGAATTTCAAAGTTGTCCCCATTTCTTATGTAAAGCACTGCACTTTTTACATTCCATAAAAGGAAGCTATCTCTTTTTAATATTTTTGCCTTTTTTATTGCATTGCTTATTAATTCCGCATCATTAATTTGAGTGTCAGGCATTTTTAATTCCCAACCCTGCACAATTATATCTTTAGTGAGGTCTTTAAATAACAATACATCAGGAAATAGACTTTTCTTGTTGTTGCTTATTGTACTTTCTCCACCAGCTCCTTTAAAATGCCAACTCTTATTTGCTAAAAATACTTCGATTGAACTGATAACATCAATAGCCCAACTTCTCTCGTTATACGTAACTTTCGCCATTGAGAACTTTAGTGTTATAGTTTAAAGTATGATATTTTGCTATTGGTTCATTAAATAGACGTAAAGTAGATTTTTCTACCTCTTTTCTCTTTAATGTTTCTTGAATTCTATCTGTACAAATTTTAATATAATCGACCTCTTTAACTTTATGCAGAAGCACATCTTCATTTTTCTCTATTCCAATGAAATTTCTGTTTTCAAGTATAGCGGACAGTAAGAAACTGCCACTGCCACAAGCATTATCAAGTACAACATCTCCAGGTTTTGTAAAAGTTCTAATTAAATACCTACCTAATTCAATTGGTTTTTGAGTTGGATGATAAACAGTTCCTTCAGATTCTGCCGTTTTAACGTACACAAAATCTTCAATGGATTGTTCTTCATAAGCTATCACATCTGTTGGATATCTATTACCATTACTTTTTACGTGATTTGACTTGAAGTCTCCATAACTACCTGTGAGTTGGTCTTTTCTGAACCCTTTATCATATGCTTCACCTTCTGTCATTTGAGGATTGTAGTTTGGCTGTTTTTTATAAAAAACACAAATATCTTCGTGCTTTCTCAACGGTTGTTTTTTTGCATTTAAGAAATTTGTTGCTTTTGATTTTATCCAAACAATTTTGTATTTGAAATGCTTTTCGTTGCTTAATATTAATTTTGCAGTAAAAACGCCCTGAGATGTAAGAACAATTGCTCCATTGTCTTTAATTATTCTGTAATATTCAGTCCAAAGTTTATCAAGGTCAATAACTGAATCCCATTTGTTTTGAGTTGTTCCATATGGTAAATCACATAAAATCATATCTATGCTTTTACTTGGGATTTCTTTCATTTCTTCAAGGCAATCGCCTTGAATTACTTTGTTTAGGTATTTTTTTAAACTGTTTGGCATATTTTAAAGTTTAAGGCTTTCTTGTTTAGCATTAATTTGACGTAAGTATTTAACTTTCTTCTCTGCAACAAATAGTGCATCTGTTGAAGAACTACTTTCATAAAGTTTTTTTGCAAATAGGTCGCCAAAAAATTCTGTTTTTAGTTCTTCTAAATTCAATTCAAAAACTTGAGCAAGCAGAGTTAGACGTTTTTCGTCAAAATCTCTTTTTCCGTTTTCAATTTTACTCAAATTAGCAGAATCCAAATCCAGTTTTGCTCCCAGTTGGGTTAAAGTCAGTTCGTTTTTTGTCCGTAGATGTCTGATGTATTCTCCGAAAGATTGTTTCATTTGACTTGAATATTTAGACTTGTCAGTATTTGACAAATATAGTAAATATTTAATGATTACCTATTCGTGTGGTGGTGGAAAAAGGCAAGCTCTTTTTATTTTGTGAGGCACGAACAAAATGAAATGTGCTTGACTGTGCGGTTGGCTTTTCAGAGCTTGTGTACAACAATGATATATGTGTACCAGTACACATATATCTATTATATTTTTTACAAATCTAAAGGATTTCTAATTAACTAAGAATCATTTACAGGAACTTGAGTATGAATTTCTGCTGTTTTTGTATTACTATGCATTTTGAGGAAATATAGTGTTGGTTATTAAGCATTAAAATATTTACTATCCCATATGGCAGTATTAAAGTTTTTTCCAAGTGCAAATCCATAAAATAACACCACAGCCGCTACCGATTTAAACATAAAGAATAAAATCATGATAAATGTTGAGGTAGTACTGTGTTTAGTGAACATCCCTTCTGGAACCATAAATGTAAGTAAAAGACTTACTAAAAAAGTGAGTAAGAGTAAATTTTCAAAACTTTTAAAAAACCACATCATCAATTTACGCAGTGGATGTAAATCATTTCCCCATTTATGCACTAAATAAAAATAGTCATTACCCATAGGAGCAAAGAGTAGGGGATCATCAGCATTTTCTAATTTAAATAATTTAGATGGCGCAATAATTTTAAACCCCTTTAGTTCGGTTTGATGTTTCTTCTCAAGGTTTTTAATAGCAGAAATTGCAGATAAGGGCAACTTTCCTTTAAAATATTTAGAATCCAAAAAACGTAATCGATAGGTAATACAGATTTTTTTGATTTGATCCAGATGGTATATGCTGTGGGTTTCTATGTGATCAAGATCAAAAACATTCTGAACTACATGAGAAGAATTTTCTAGGTTTTTAAGAATTTGATTCTCGTGCTTTTCTTCTTTCGATAAGATTGTATATACTTGTTCTTTCCAGGTAGAGGCATTAAATTTTTTATCCCGTAGTTTACCTAATTGTTGCTCTATATTTGTTCTGGGAAATAACATCTTCTTTTTTTAGCTCTACTAAATTAACAATTTGGGTTAAGTTATACAAGATTAAAGAGATAGATAGTCTAGTAAAAGATTACAGTACTCGATTAACAATAATTCCGGTATTGTTTTTTATCTTTTTAAGATAATCAACCAATGGGAGCGTAGAGATTTCTACCTGACCCTTTGATGATGCATGTAATAAATGAATTCGCCCATTCTCTTTGCGTATAGCGATTCCTGTATGGGTAATATCTAATCCTTTGATCGAAGTAGTTAATGCGATGATATCACCAGATAGTATTGATGCTTCATGTTCTTTAATCTGATCTTTTGGTAAAAAACATACCGATGATTGGCTGATATTAATTTCGGATTGTTGTATTCCTTTAAAGTTTTTATCATCTTTAAGAAAAGGATAAAGTTCTCGGTGTGTGCTCATAAAATTAATATCTTTCTCTATTTCTATTCCACCGATATCACCTGTAATATTTCTTAAAATATCCTTTTGTTCATTATTAGTAATCCACTCAGAGAAGTAGTGTAGTCGCGAGGCATATCCATCTAATTTTCCATTTTTATAACGTATTTTTTCTAGATAAGCGGTATAGGATTCAAAATCATCTTTACCATTTTTAAGCATTAGACTTAAAACCAGTACATTTTCTACAAAAGTAGTGCAATCTAATCCCTGAAAATTAATCACCAACGACTCTTTTGATCCGATCTCTAGAGTTTTGGCAGCATAAGGAGTACCTAAAAAAGTTTTTCCAACAAATACCAAAGTTCCCCCAAAAGCAGTTTTTGGAGTATATTCTTTTTTTAAAGCTGTAATTCTGGTAGTAAAGATTTCTTTATCTTTTGCAGAACAGATAATTTCTTGTGCCTGAATAGCACATGTCATTAAAAAGAAAAAAATTATAAAAGATTTACTGTTCATTTGTTATATATGTTAAGTAGGCTTAGTTTTTAATTCTAATATGTTCTAAAATACAAAAAGCTACTATATCTGATGAGTTTATTCGATAAGATTTTATAAAAACTAAAAAGGCTTGATTATGATATCATAATCAAGCCTTTTTTTCAAAAATAAATTTAAAATTGTTAGTACTTAAGAATTCTTAATGTTTCCATTTTTGAATTTGTTTGTACCTGAACAAAATAAATCCCAGACATTTTAAGCTCACTTCCTAAAATTATAGATCTAGGGTTTTTTGTATATTCTTCTTGTATCAGAAGTTTTCCATGTATATCAAATACTTTAACCGTGATATTAGTTTTGTCAAGTTTTGAAGTGTTAATCACAAAAGTATTAGTAAAGGGATTAGGAGATGCGAATGTTTTGTTTTCAGAAATTCCTTTGTTTGCTATGCTATTTATTGCATTTGAAGATCGGGTATAAATGATCTCATTTGGTTTCTTGTTATATGCATAATCCAGTATTGTATAAGATAAACCATTACTAGCTACAGATATATGAAACCATCCATAATGTGTATTTCCATTTATCTTAAAGGTAAATCCAATAAATCCTGATTTACCATTCCAAGTTGTATAAGAAGACGAACTTATAGTATAGCTGTTTGATTTTGCTATAAAATTATCAGAACCATCAATTCCTTCACCTTCACCAATTAGAGTTATATTACCTTCATTTCCTTGGCATACAATATCTTTATCATATGTAACTAATCGTACCGAATTACTAGTGTACCAGGCGCCATAATCTCTATTATCACCAACTTCGATACGGAAAAACTCCCAGGTATTAGATGAAGTAACTGTAAGATCTTCGATATCTACATAAACAATTCCATCGGTATTATTACATGGGGAGCAAGAGCTTCCACCGCAATCTACTCCGGTTTCATCTCCATTTTGGATACCATCTGTACAGGTAGGGGTAGATGTTGTTCCTTCTATAGAAACGGTATAGTCTTCGACTTCACCATAATCAAATGTTTCACAAGTACCAGGAATTGTATTGTATGCCATAGATACTCTCATTCTTGTATTTCCATTTTTTGCTCCATCTGGCACAGTAAACCCTCCTTTTATAGGAGTGTCTTTTGAAGGACTTTTACTAAATACTTGCTCGCCAGAATCTTCGAAATCTCCATCTCGATTGTAATCAATCCATACACTGTATCCTTCTGAGTACACAGTTGATGACCATGTAGGAGTAATTGTAATCGTTTGTGCTACTCCTTTTGATAATGGTGTAGATTCTGATGTGAAATCACTGTATCCTCCGTTACCTGCGGCAGAAGTTTTATCAATACTTCCTAATTGTACACGGCTAATGTGTTCATCAGCAGTATTATTTCCATTTGATGGACAATAGGTAAGAATGCTACAAGGCTCACAAGATCCACCACAATCTACTCCTGTTTCATCCCCATTCTGGATGCCATCATTACAAGTTGGATCTGTCCCTCCAAGAGTAGTCACATTTAAAGTGTCACTAAAATTAGAAGTATTTCCTGAGTCATCTTTGGCTTTTACTCTAAACTGATAACTTGTGTTAGCTGTTAATCCTGTGATGCTAGCAGATGTTCCTGTAACAGATTCAACAACAGTATTTGCTTGATACACATCATATCCTGTAACTGCTTCATCACTAGGAGCAGAATCCCAGGTTAGCGTTAATGATGTTTCTGATACATTAGATGCCAATAATCCTGTTGGTGCTGATAAATTATTTCCACTAGAATTTTCAATATCGAATTTCATATTATCGATCCAAATTCTAGTTCCATAACCAGATGTGTTTTCTAGTTTTATCAATACATTTTCTTTTCCGCTAAATTGAGATAATGATACATTTTCTGTTCTCCAATGTGAATCTTGTGTGGGTACCCACAGGTTAATTTCATTAATCCAGGTATCGGGATCGTCTGTTGTTGCTACGGTCTCTAACTCTGTATGGATTTTTGAATATACTTCTGTCCAGGAGCTTCCGCAATTGGTAGACACCAATATTCTTAATTTATCTTTACTGTCATTATCAAATTTGGTATACGCCAAATCAAAAGAAAAGGTAGTTTCACCACCAGACATATCTATAGGGTTAAGAATAATTTCATCTATTTCTCCTATTTCTTCGTTATCTGTATTATTCATAATCATACAAGAAGAAGAGTTTCGACCTGCAGCATTACTTTTTTCCCAGGCTAATTCTCCGTCATTATCTATGATTTCCCATCCAGATGGCGGGAAACTCCCTTCAAACCCTTCTGTAAAAGAGTTTTTTGTTGGATTTGTAACCGTTATGTATGCATTTTTTGCCACTGTATTACCAGTGCCATTAGCATTACTTGTCGTAAGGGATACGTTGTAAGACCCCGGATTGTTATAGGTTACTTTAGGATTTTTATCTGTCGAAGATGAAGGAGTGGCTCCTTCGAATGTCCAATTCCATGAAGTAGGATTTCCTACAGAAACATCTTTAAAAGAGATTTCGGTACTATTACAATTAGAAACTCTTTTGTTAGAATAAAAGTCAGAAACCGGAGTGGTATCGTTATTAATTAAGATATTAATATTGTCTATCCATATTCTGGTTCCGTATCCCGATATATTCATAAACCTAATGGTTACTTCAGATTCACCATCATAAGCACTAAGGTCAATGACTTCTTTTCTCCAATCAGATTCTTGTTTAGGAGTCCAACCGTTAGAAAGGCCAGTGGTTACACTTTTGGTTTCTAATTCTGTATGTGTTTTAGAATAAACATCTGTCCATGAGTTTCCGCAATCTTTAGATACTTGTACTTTCAATTTGTCGGGACTGGCATCATCAAACTTTGTGTAGGCAAGATCAAAATACATCTGACTATTTTTTGCCGAAGAGAAATCATAATATGGTAATCTAAGAAAATCTTCTTCTCCTACAATAGCATTATCAGAGTTATTCATTATAATACTAGAACTGTCTCCATTTCCGGCATCACTTCTTTTTTCCCAACCAAATCCTTTATCAGGATTAATAATATCCCACTCTGTAGGAGGGAATTGTCCTTGAAAATTTTCTGACAGTCCCGATGATGTTTTTTGATTTATATAGATATAACTGGTTTTTTCTTCTGTGTTTTGTCCAGAGTCATTACTTGCAATCAGTCGAACTTTGTATATTCCAGAATTATCATATCGTATTACAGGATTTTTTTCTGCAGATGTTGATGGTGACCCTCCTTCGAATTGCCATTGCCAAGAAGTAGGTAAGCCTAATGAAAGGTCTTCAAAAGTAATAGATGCCCCATTACAAACAGCTGTGTAATCGCTTGCAAAATCTGCTATTGGAGTTCTTTTAAGTATTCCTACAGAGCTTAAATTACTATCCTGCCAAAGTAAACGTCTGGAATATAGTGCTTCAGTACTATCTTCTAACCAATAAGTCATCGCACTTACTTGCCCTTTTGTGAACATATTCTGGCAACTGGTATTATAGTCCATATGATTCTCAAGATTCGCATATACACCACAATTATTTAGTTTATCTCTTTCACATCCTTCTGCTTGTGTGGTTGGGGGAGTGTCATCGATTCCATCATTAGTAACATCACAACTTTCATAAAATGTATGTCTTAATCCAAAATAGTGACCAAATTCGTGAGTCATTACTTTTTCAAATCCAGGTGCAGATTGTGATCCGCAGGTACTACCAACATACCTCCAATTATAAGTTACATGAGGTATTACATCCTGAATAGGAAGAAAGGCATGTCCTGACCCATTGGTACCTCCTTTTTCATTAGGAGCATCTACAACAACTACGTCTAAATAGTATTTGTTTTTTTTGCCCCACCACATATATTTATAAATGTTAGGGTCATAACCATATGCAATATTAGCATTAGCTTGCCAATCCATACCGGGGGTATCCATCGCATTTCCATCAGGATCTACAGAGGCCGGTATAAATTCAATATTCATTTTATCTTTAATAGATTCGAATCTGGGGTCGATTTGATTAAACCCAGGGAATGTACCGTTATAATCTCCATTAATTGTTTTAAAGACATCATCAATTCTACATTTCATGTCTGCTTTACTAACAGAGCCTCCTCCGTTATGTAAAATATGAAATACTACAGGAATAACATATGGAGTTGCAGCAGATTTACTCTGTACCCCAGTTTTTTTAAACGTCTTTACTTTACTGATTGTTTTTTTAAAATTAACTTCTTCTTCGGGCGATAATTTTGTGCCACATCTGTTTTGCGCATGGCTAAAGCTTACCAACATACAAAATAGTATGAAGGAGATTACTGTTTGGAGTTTGTGTTTCATTGGTTATAAGATTGAAAATATTAGAGTTAGTTTGTATTTATATTAACAATAATACCATCAAAATTATAGGGAATAAAATATGGGATAATATAGTGTTAGTAATTGATAATTTTGTATTGTTTTAACAATTGAAACGTGGTTGTTTGCTGTTTTTTAGTGAATCATATAATGATTTAATAATAAAAATAACAACACACATTATTTGAAGTTTGAGAACTAGAACCCTGTTCGTGTATAAATTATGTGTAGAAAAGTTATTGGGAAAGTATGGGTAAAATGTCTTCTATTCAGACTATAGTTTTATCTGTATTGTTGTTGGTTATAAAATTTAAGAAGCAACCAAAGACACCTCTTTGATTGCTTCTTAAAACAGAATCATTATTTAAAATTTATATAATCGTAGATTGCCCTACGTGTATATTCTCAAAATTGATATTAGAATCCTCAGGATTTAATATGTAATCAGCAATAAAATCTCCTACTTTTTCTGTGGTAAGCGGGTTGCTAGGATTTAAATCAGAAGTAGTAAGATTTAATTCTAATGCTTTTTCTACAGCATCTCTAATGGCATTGGCTTCTCCCAGTAAATTAAAATGCTCTAATAACATAGCGGCAGATAATATCGCAGCAATTGGATTAGCTATTCCTTTTCCTGTTGCCTGTGGATAAGATCCATGTATAGGCTCAAACATACAGCATGTATTTCCAATAGAAGCAGACGCTAAGAGACCAATAGATCCACCAATCACACTAGCTTCGTCAGAAATAATATCACCAAACATGTTTTCGGTAAGAATTACATCAAACTGACTAGGGTTGAGTATCATTTGCATTGCAGCATTATCCACAAATAAAAAGTCTAAGGTTACATCGCTATAAGCAGCAGCGATTTCGGTAACTACTTTTCTCCATAGGCGAGATGATTCTAATACATTTGCTTTATCTACAAGAGTAAGTTTTTTTCTTCGCTTTTGCGCTGCTTTAAATGCCAAATGAGCGATACGTTCAATTTCTTCTCTAGAATATTCGCAAAGATCAGAAGCAACGTTACCATCGTCACTTAATCTTTTTTCGCCAAAATAAATACCACCTGTTAATTCACGGTAGATAGAAATATCTGTTCCTTCGATAATCTCACGTTTAAGAGGTGATTTGTCGATTAAGGTAGAATAGGCCTTTACAGGGCGAATATTAGCATAAAGCCCAAGTTCTTTTCGTAATTTTAACAGCCCTTGTTCTGGACGAACCGGAGCACTAGGGTCGTTATCATATTTTGGAGCACCAATTGCACCAAACAAAACAGCATCTGTTTGTACACAAAGTTCTAATGTTTCGTCTGGTAATGGGGTTCCGGTTTTGTCAATGGCAATAGCGCCTACTAATCCTTCTTTAAAGATAAAGGAATGATCAAAGTTATGTGCGATTGCCTCTAATGCTTTTATAGCCTGTGCGGTCACTTCTGGGCCAATACCGTCTCCTGATAATACTGCGATATCTAATTTCATAAGTTTATTCTTTTTGTCACACTAAGCTTGTCGAAGTGTTTTTTTGTTCTTGATTATAGTTTATAAGGCTTCGACCAGCTCTGCCTGACAACTTATATATATTTATATTCTTTCGTTTTCAAATTCTTCTATTTCTGCTTTATTACTGATTAAAAAATCAATATCATCATAGCCATTCATAAGGCAGGTTTTTTTGTATGGGTTAATCTCAAAAGTTGAAGAAGAACCAGTAGCAAGAATAGTAATTTTCTGAGTTTCAAGATCTACTTCAATTTGTGAATTAGCATCTTTTTCAATTTCATTAAATAAGTCCTGTAGGTATTCTGGAGTTACTTGAACGGGTAATACCCCGTTATTAAGAGCGTTTCCTTTAAAAATATCTGCAAAAAAACTAGACACCACTACTTTAAAACCAAAGTCGTTGATTGCCCATGCAGCATGTTCTCTACTAGAACCACACCCAAAGTTATCTCCTGCAACTAATATTTTACCTTTATAACTAGTGTCATTTAATACAAAATCCTGATTTATATTTCCATCTTTATGAAAGCGCCAATCTCTAAATAAATTTTCTCCAAATCCATCGCGACTAGTAGCTTTTAAAAACCGCGCTGGTATGATTTGATCTGTATCTACATTTTCTATAGATAATGGTATAGCAGAGGATGTTAGTTTGGTAAACTTATCCATAATTAATTTAATTGTTTAGTAATATCAATAATTTTTCCTTCTATAGCTGTAGCTGCAGCAACCAGAGGGCTTGCTAAAATTGTCCTTGCACCTTGTCCTTGTCGTCCTTCAAAATTTCGATTAGAAGTGGATACACAGTATTCTCCTTCCGGAATTTTATCATCGTTCATTGCCAGACATGCAGAGCATCCAGGCTGTCGTAATTGAAATCCAGCGTTTTCAAAAACATCTTTTAATCCTTCTTCAACGATTTGCTGTGCTACAAGTTGCGATCCCGGAACAAACCAAGCAGTTACATTATTCGCTTTTTTCTTACCTTTAATATAGTTTGCAGCAATTCTAAAATCTTCTATTCTACTATTAGTACAGCTTCCTATAAAAACATAATTTACTTCTTGATCCACGAGAGATTGTCCTTTCTCAAAATTCATATAAGCTAAAGATTTTTCGAATGAAGCATTATCTTCTACAGGTATATTTTCTGAGATTTTGATTCCCATTCCTGGATTAGTACCATAAGTAATCATGGGTTCTATATCTGCTGCATCAAAATGATACTCTTTATCAAACACAGCATCTTTATCTGTAGGTAATGTTTTCCAGTAGGCTACTTTTTTGTCAAATTCGACTCCTGTAGGAGCAAATTCTTTTCCTTTTATATATTCAAAAGTAGTTTCATCTGGGGCAATCATTCCTCCACGAGCACCCATTTCGATACTCATATTACAGACAGTCATTCTGCCTTCCATAGACATATCTTCAAATACATTACCAGCATATTCACAAAAATATCCAGTACCGGCATTGGTACCAAGTTTTGCGATCACATATAAAATTACATCTTTTGGTAATACGCCAGGTTTTAACTGCCCATTTACATTAACTCTAAGGCTTTTTGGTTTTTGAAGTAGTAAACACTGACTGGCAAATACCTGTGCTACCTGACTGGTTCCTATACCAAAAGCAATGGTTCCGAATGCACCATGTGTAGATGTATGGCTATCACCACAGACCATAGTCATTCCAGGTTGTGTAATACCTAATTCTGGTGCCATTACATGAACAATACCATTATATTTATGACCAAGCCCATATAATGTAATTTCATTTTTCTCACAATTTTTGGTAAGCTGCTCGAGTTGATTTCTGGATAATGCATCTTTAACAGGAAGATGTTGGTCTTCTGTAGGAGTATTATGATCTGCAGTAGCTACAATTTGATCGGGTCTAAAAACAGGAATCCCACGTTGTTCTAATTCTCCAAATGCTTGTGGGCTGGTAACCTCATGGATTAGATGTTTATCAATATATAATATTTGTGGGCCGTCTTGTATCTCTTTGACTACATGTGCATCCCATACTTTGTCAAATAAAGTTTTCTTCATATGTATATAAAACACCTACAAAAGGAATAATGCTTTTGTAGGCTTTTAGTATTATTTATGCTACTACGGTAGCTACATTAGTATTTTTCATAATTTGATGAATATCTTCATCGATAACTTCTTTCTTACGATCTGCAAATTTCAAAAATTCTGAATAAACATCATCTAATTGAAGTTTTGATAATTCATAACCAACTTTTTTTGCTCTGTAAGCCAGTGCAGCTCTTCCACTTCTGGCAGTAAGTACAATCGCAGATTCTGTAACCCCAACTTCTTCGGGGTCAATAATTTCATAAGTTTCCCGGTTCTTAATTACTCCATCCTGGTGTATTCCCGAACTATGAGCAAAGGCATTGGCACCAACAATTGCTTTATTTGGTTGTACCATCATACCCATATGATCCGATACCATTTGGCTTGTTCCATATAATAATTTAGAATCAATATCCGTATTTAGATTTAAGTACGGATGTTGTTTCATAATCATGACTACTTCTTCTAGAGATGTATTACCTGCACGTTCACCAATACCATTAATAGTACATTCGATTTGTCGAGCACCATTGATTGCTCCTGCAATAGAATTTGCGGTAGCAAGGCCTAAATCGTTATGACAATGACAAGAAATAATAACATTATCTATACCTTTTACATTCTCTTTAAGATATTTAATTTTAGCTCCATATTCTTCTGGTAAGCAATATCCGGTAGTATCAGGAATGTTAAGTACAGTAGCTCCGGCTTTAATCATAGCTTCGCATACACGAGCTAAAAATTCATTATCAGTTCTCCCGGCATCTTCTGCAAAAAACTCAACATCTTCTACAAAGGATTTTGCATATTTAACAGCAGCAACTCCTTTTTCTATTACCTTATCCTGAGTAGAATTAAATTTATATTTAATATGAGACTCAGAAGTACCAATACCTGTGTGAATTCTAGGTCTTTTAGCATAACTTAAAGCTTCGGCAGCAACTTTAATATCCTTTTCTACAGCTCTGGTTAATCCACATACAGTTGCGTTTTTAACGATTTTTGCTATTTCACTTACCGAAGTAAAATCTCCCGGACTTGAAACAGGGAATCCTGCTTCTATAATGTCTACACCCAAAAGGTCGAGTCGCTCTGCAATAACTAATTTCTGTTGCGTATTTAACTTACACCCAGGGACCTGTTCTCCGTCTCTTAATGTGGTATCGAATATTTGGACTTTATTATTACTCATAGAAATACAGTGAATTTAACTTTTAGTGTTATCTATAAAAACACTATTATTTTAAAATATTCTTAAAAGATGTTTCTTTAATCTCTTACGAATTTATATTTTGGGAATTCAAAAGAGAAGTATTTGATTATAGGTTTTACAATGCTAAAATCTTTTAATATGAGTATAACTACTTTTAAATCAGTTAATTATATTATATTTTCATACAATGACTAATGACCAAAAAGATCCATTGTTTGTTTTAGTGAAATCACTTTCTAAATCAGAAAAGAGACAGTTTAAGGTATACGTAGGGCGATTAGGAATAAATACGGATTCTAAATTTCTTGCTCTTTTTAATCATTTAGATAAGCATGATACTTTGGATGAAGATCTTATTGTTTCTAGAGGTATTGTAACAAAACAACAATTTTCTAACCTTAAAGCTCATTTATATAAACAAATATTAATTAGCTTAAGACTAAGTCCATTACATCAAAATATACGATCACAAATACGAGAACAATTTGATTTTGCTTCTATTTTATATCATAAAGGACTATACAAACAAAGTTTAAAAATATTAGAGAAGGCAAAGGTATTGGCAAAAGAAAACGAGGAGCACAATATTGCGTATGAGATAGTAGAATTTGAAAAAGTTATAGAAACACAATACATAACCAGGAGTATCAATAGTAGGGCTGATGAACTAACTGTGGAAGCCAAGATACTGAGTATGAAAAATGTATTGACCAGTAGACTATCCAATTTGTCTCTTCAGTTATATGGCTTAATGCTCAAAAGTGGTTATGTAAGAAACGATAAAGAACATCAGGAAATTACAAATTACTTTAACGGGAAACTGCCAAAGTATGAATGGAATATGTTGGGCTTTAGAGAAAAACTTTGGTTGTATAAAGCTCACCTGTGGTATAGTTTTATTGTTCAGGATTTTTTATCGTGTTATAAATATTCGAAGAAATGGCTGGATTTGTTTTATGAACATCCAAAGATGATTATTCAAAATCCTGTTTTTTTCCTTAGAGGAAATCACTATTTGTTGGAATCTTTGTATCTAATTAAAGATAAAACGCAATTAAAAACCACCTTGCAACAATTTGAAAATAGCATTACTGATTCGACTTTTCCTAAAGATGATAATATAGAAGTTTTATCTTTTCAGTTTATTTATAACAATAAGTTGAATGTGCATTTTTTGGAAGGTAGTTTTGATGAAGGAGAATATTTGGTAGAAGAGATTCTTAGTGGTATTTCGGGGTTTAAAAATCGTTTAGATGATCATCATATAATGGTACTTTATTATAAGATTGGTTGTTTGTATTTTGGAATGGCGAATCATCGAAAATGTATTGAATACCTAACCAAAATTATTAATAATAAATCTTTGAAGATGAGAGAAGACCTGATGTGCTTCTCTAGAGTACTAAGTTTGGTAGCTCATTATGAAGCAGGCATGGATTATCATTTAGAAAGTCAACTAAAAGAAACATATCGATTCTTAATTAAAATGGATGACCTGCATGAAGTGCAAAAAGAAATGATCAAATTTCTTAAAAACCTTGGAGATATTTATCCTCACCAAATTAAAGATGAGTTTAGAAAACTTCATAAAAGGCTAAAACAGTATGAAGATCATCCTTATGAGAAAAGAGCTTTTTTATATTTGGATATTCTTTCGTGGCTCGAAAGTAATATTGAAGGAAGACCTGTGGCAGATATAATTAAGGAGAAAGCAAAAGGGCTAATAAGGTAACTTAAATTTTATAAAGAGCTGAAAGTTAATTAGTATTTTATATCTTTCGTCCTTTGAAAAATAATTGGAATATTTTATTTGATTAAAATACTCGTATTTTAGTTTGTAATATCCAATACGCAACTTTCTCTGTGATGGTAAGGAATATTGCATGTGGATTATATTCCATTTAATAGTAAGTCGTAATGAATTTATGGATACCAAAAAACTTAACTGCAAAAAGAGTTTTTTATATTTGTTTTTTTTCCACATTATCTACTAATGCTCAGATAACAGTGGATGATAGTTCTTTTACTATAGAGCAGTTAGTAGAAGATGTTTTGATAGATAGCCCCTGCGCAACGGTAGAAAATATATCTTCTTTCACAGGGAACAATTTTGGATTTAATGGTATAGGCTATTTTGAATCCAATAATTCTGGTTTTGAGATTGATAGAGGAGTAATTTTAAGTACCGGAAATGCTAGGAGCGCAGTTGGCCCAAATGGCCCAATAGCATTGTCCGAAGGTGATGCTTCGGGGTGGGGTGGTGATAGTGACTTGGGATCAGTTACTAGCACAGTCAATTTGCATAATGCTAGTTTTATTCAATTTGATTTTGTGCCAACTATAGATTTTATTAGCTTCGATTTCTTATTTGCTTCAGAAGAATATACCGAAGCTTTTCCTTGTACATTTTCTGATGTCTTTGCTTTTATTCTTACTGATTCATCTGGGAATTCGAGAAACTTAGCGGTGGTACCAGGTACAAATACTCCTATTAAAGTAACTACTGTTAATGAGGGAGTGGATTTAAATAATGATGGAGATTTTGTTGATGTGATTAATCAGGTTTCAGAATGTCCTCCAAGAAATCCAAATTTCTATAATAGAACAATTCGTCCAGGAGCTGCTGCTCCTATAGATTTTAATGGATATACAAAAGTATTGACAGCTGCAGGAAGTGTGGTTGTTGGTGAGCGATATACAATTAAACTTGTTATTGCAGAAAATCGAGACGGGCAGTTTGATTCTGCGGTATTTCTAGCTGCCGGAAGTTTTAATATTGGTGGAGATCTGGGAGAAGACAGAACATTGGCATCTGGTAATCCAGGATGTCTTGGGGTGCCAATTACCTTAAATGCTACAGTAGGAAATAACCCTACCTATACCTGGAAGAAAAATGGAGCCCCTTTGGCAGCAGGAGACGGAACAACGCTTATTGCAGGAGGAGCTCAATTAGAAGTTACCCAAAATGGAGTGTATAGTGTAGAAGTAAATATCGCTAGTGGATGTTCATCGTCTGACTCTATAAATGTTGAATTTGTCCCTCCTCCAAATGTTTTGAATTCGGTACGACTCCTGCAATGTGATGATGATATTGATGGTTTTTCATTATTTAATTTATCTGAAGCGAATTCTTTGATATCGACTAATGCTGCAAATGAGACTTTTTCATATTATTTAACAGAACAGCTCGCTATAGCAGGAAATCAAGCAGATCAAATCACAAATTTTACAGCATACCCTAATCCAACCATACAGACCAGTGTAGTTTATGCAAGAGTAGAATCTATAGCAGATTGTTTTAGAACATCACGAGTTGATCTCGAAGTTTCAACAACGCAGATTCCTGCTAATTTTAATCTTACGTATACTGCTTGTGAGGCAGATGATGTCGACCCTACAGACGGAATTGCAACATTTAATTTTAGTGACGCTACTCCTCAAATAACCCAGTTGTACCCTGGTGGTCAAAATTTAACCATTAGTTATTATGAAAATCAGGCAGATGCATTATCCGAACAAAATGAGATAACCGATATCTCCAATTACAGAAATAATTCATCTCCTTTTAGGATTAATCTATATGTAAGAGTAGAAAATAAAGGAGCAAATTCTTGTTTGGGATTAGGAGAGCATATCACTCTGATCGTTAATCCTTTTGAGCCCATTACGTTTGAAGATGAATATACATTATGTTTACAAAGTGATGGAGGAGTACTTAATCTAGTACCCGAAGATCGTATTGAAACAGGGTTAAATGCTTCAGATTATACGTTTCAATGGTATACAGGAACTGCGCCAGTGGCAGGAAATGAAATGCCAGGAGAAATAGATGCTTCTTTTTTACCAGATACTCCCGGGCAGTATAGTGTACTAGCTACAAGTATAGTTACAGGGTGCGAAATATCAAAAAGTACATCAGTAGTAACTTCTTACCCTCCAGAAAGTGTTACGGCAGAACTGTTATCAGGAGCATTTTCTGATAATGCTACCATTGAAGTTACAGTGGTCGGAAATGGAACATATGAATTTAGAATAGATAATAGAGATTGGCAGGCATCTAATATTTTTACAGGGGTTTCAAGAGGAGAGCATACCGTATTTGTTAGAGATTTACGTATGTGTGATGAATTAGAGTCTAAAGTAGAAATAGTCGTAGACTATCCAAGGTATTTTACACCTAATGGAGATGGATTTCATGACTCTTGGGGGATTACAGGTAGTACAAATGTGATAATATCTCAGGTTTTAATTTTTAATAGATTTGGTAAACTCTTAAAAGATCTTGGTGTAAATGGCAATTGGGATGGAACCTATAGTGGAAGACAATTACCAGCAAGTGATTATTGGTTTAAAGTACGTTATATTGAAAATGGTGTGCCTAAAGTATTTAATTCTAATTTCTCATTAATTCGATAAATCTTGTCAAAAAGTAACCAACACTTAAAAAACATACTCGAGTTAAATTTTGCTATGTTGTTAATTAGCACCTCGGGAGCATTAGGAAGGTATATCGATATGCCAGTACCTGTGATTATTTGCTTTAGATCTATTCTAGCAGGGATATTGTTATTTATTTTTTGCAGATGGAAAGGGATTTCTTTTAAAACAGGAAGTAAAGATCGACCGACAATTATTTTAAGCGGCATATTAATGGGGTTACATTGGGTGACTTATTTCTATGCTTTAAAGTTGTCTAATGTTGCTATAGGAATGCTTTCTATATTTACTTATCCAGTGATTACAGCTCTGTTAGAACCAATATTGTTAAAAACAAAATTTCAGAAAGGACATTTGTTGTTAGCATTGTTAGTACTACTAGGTATTTATTTCCTGGTTCCTGATCTAGATTTTAGTAATTCATATACAAAAGCAGTAATTTTAGGAATAATATCTGCTTTATGTTATTCACTGCGAAACCTTATTATGAAAACCAAAGTTGGTAACTATAACGGTTCGGTATTGATGTGGTATCAATTAGTCGTTATTAGTGTTTTTCTTCTACCTTTCTTATTTGTTATGGATAGTTCTGGTATAAAAGATCAATGGTTACCTACACTAACTCTGGCTTTATTAACCACTGCTATTGGGCATACATTGTTTCTGGCAAGTTTTAAACGATTTTCGATTACAACGGCTAGTATCATAAGTAGTGTGCAACCGGTATATGGGATAATTATAGGAATTATTTTTTTAGGAGAAATCCCTGTGTTTTCAACAATTATAGGAGGTGTCCTGATTTTAACATCAGTAGTGATTGAAAGTATACGAACTTACAAGTAGTCAAAAAGGTAATAACCGGAAGCTTAAATCAAGCAATCATTCCAAATAGGATCAGAAGGCGGGGGAGCAGTGACAGATATAGGTTCTTTTTTAACAGGATGAATAAAGGTTAATTTCCGGGCATGTAAATGAATGCTTCCATCTTTATTACTACGATTTGCTCCATATTTTAAATCCCCTTTGATTATACAACCAATACTAGAGAGCTGAGATCGTATTTGATGATGGCGTCCCGTATGAAGGTCAATTTCTAATAAACAGTAATTATCGAGCTTTTTGATTAACTGGTATTCTAAAACTGCTTTTTTACTATCAGGTACTTCGTTTGTATATGCATAGGATTTATTCTGTTTTGGATTACGCTTTAGCCAATGTGTTAAGTTGTCATGCTTTTTAGGCGGACAATCCTTTACTACGGCCCAATATGTTTTTTGAGCTTCTTTGTTTGCAAATAATGAGTTGAGTCTAGGAAGAGCTTTGCTTGTTCTTGCAAACACTACGATTCCACTAGTAGGCCTATCTAAACGGTGTACAACACCTAGGTATACTGCTCCTGGTTTATTATATTTTTCTGCAATATATTCTTTGACAACTTCGCTAAGAGGTTTGTCGCCAGTCTTATCACCTTGTACAATATCTCCCGAACGCTTATTGATAACAATAATATGGTTGTCTTCATGCAGTACCTGAAGATTGTTTTTATTTGAAATGATTTTTTTGACCAACTTTTGTAAATAAGGTAATTGAGTATATTCGACTACTAACTAATTAATATTGCTCATCTTCATTAGGGAAATCAACAGCCTTCACATCGGTAACATATTGCTTAAAAGCATTAGTCATTTCTGTGTATAAGTCTAAATAACGTCTTAAAAACCGAGGGTTAAATTCATGTGTCATTCCTAACATATCATGAGTCACCAACACTTGTCCATCTACTCCATTTCCTGCTCCAATACCAATGATAGGAATAGTAAGGCTTTCGGCTACTTCTTTAGCCAATTTGGCAGGTACTTTTTCAAGAACGACGGCAAAACATCCTGCTTTCTCAAGCATAAGAGCATCTTGCTTTAATTTTTGTGCTTCTTCTTCTTCTTTTGCCCGTACAGTATAGGTTCCGAATTTATATATAGATTGCGGGGTAAGACCAAGGTGTCCCATAACCGGGATACCAGCATTAAGAATTCTTTTAATAGATTCCTTAACTTCTTTTCCCCCTTCAAGTTTTACGGCATGTCCTCCTGATTCTTTCATAATCCGTATTGCAGAACGTAAAGCTTCTTTAGGGTCACTCTGGTAACTTCCAAATGGTAAATCTACAACAATTAATGCGCGATCAATTGCTCGAATTACAGAAGACGCATGATAAATCATTTGATCTAATGTAATAGGTAGTGTAGTTTCGTGACCTGCCATTACATTAGAAGCAGAATCTCCTACAAGAATAACATCGACTCCGGCACCATCAACAATTTTGGCCATAGTATAATCATAAGCGGTTAGCATGGATATCTTTTCTGCATTAGCCTTCATCTCGATAAGAGATTTTACTGTAACGCGCTTATAATCTTTTTTTGCTGTAGACATTTTGAATTGTTTTTTTAGGATTGTAAAAGTAATCAATTACCTATATGGTAACAAGTGTAATCTGTTTTTGATTTTTCTTTAGTATATTGAAGTGAAAATTATATGGCACAGTAGTTATTAAAACCTTATTTTTATACCTATCCAAAAATAATGAACATTATGCATAAAGTATCAATATGGGTTATTTTATTCTTCTCATGTAGTATTTTTTCTCAGAAAAATATATCTAAAGATGACCAAAACCGCTACGAAAAAGAAGTAAAACAGACTGTTTTGGATTTTTTTGAAGGGTTTCACGCTGGTGATACTGCTAAGATGAAAACTACTATAGACAAAAATATAGCAGTACAAACTATAGTGAGAACCAAAGAAGGAGAGATAAAAACAGTAAAAACTGATATAGAAAAAATTTTAACAGCTATACAAAATAGACCAGCAGAACAAAAATGGGACGAACGTTTACTAGCATTTAAAATTGATGCAGATTCTGCAATTGCAAATGCCTGGACTCCTTATGAGTTTTATGTCAATGATAATTTTAGTCATTGTGGCGTAAATGTATTTCAACTATTTAATGACGGTAAAACCTGGAAAATTATTGCTATTGCAGATACTAGATTTAGAGAGGGGTGTAAGTAAAATATATTAATTAGATACCTGTAACAATATAGGTTTTGATCTTTGTGTTTTTATTACTGGTGATTTATAGATTAGCAATCACTAAGATTTACTTTTACTGCCAAACCACCTTCACTGGTTTCTTTATACTTTGTGTTCATGTCCTGAGCGGTTTCCCACATGGTTTCAATTACTTTATCTAAAGGTACTTTAGCATTTGCAGCATCTGTATCCAAAGCCATTTCACAAGCATTAATAGCTTTTATGGCTCCCATTGCATTTCGTTCGATACAAGGAATCTGTACCAATCCAGCGATAGGATCACATGTTAATCCCAGATGATGCTCCATTGCAATTTCGCTTGCCATTAATACTTGTTCTGGAGTACCTCCCATAAGTTCGGTTAAAGCGCCAGCCGCCATTGCAGATGAAACTCCAATTTCTGCCTGGCATCCTCCCATAGCTGCAGAAATAGTAGCTCCTTTTTTGAAAAGACTGCCAATTTCTCCGGCAACCAGCATAAATTGTTTTACATCATCAAAATTTGCATCATGATTTTCAATAACCATATAATACATCATTACGGCGGGTATAACACCAGCACTCCCATTAGTGGGAGCGGTGACAACACGACCAAGAGATGCATTTACCTCATTGACTGCCAAAGCAAAACAAGATACCCATTTTAATATTTGACGAAATTTTACTTCAGTATTTCGAATAGCTTCAATCCATTCTGTTGGAGTAGTATAAGCAGTAGTACCCATCAATTTTTTATGAGTATCATATGCTCTTCGTCTTACATTTAATCCACCAGGTAATGTACCTTCTGTATGACAACCAGTATACATAGATTCTAGCATTACCTTCCAGACTTGTGCAATTCTTTCATCGATTTCAGCATCGCTTTGTAATGAGCGCTCATTGTCGAGAACAATTTCGGATACCTTTTTGTTTTTTGATGTACAATACTCTAAGAGATCAGTTGCCTTATGAATAGGCATAGGGAATTGTTTGAAAGCAGTAAGCTTTTTTTCTTTTCTCTTTCGTTCTTCTTTTACTACAAAACCTCCTCCAATAGAATAAAAAGAAGACGAAACTTTTTTTCCATCTTTCAGTTTGGCATGAAAAGTCATACCATTAGGATGAAATTCTTTGAACTCTCTATTAAAAATAATTTGTGTTTCTGGATCAAAAGATACTTGAAGCTCACTATTAAAAGAGAGTTGCTTAGAAGTGTTTATGTTTTCAATAATAGTAGCAATTGTAGAAACATCGATAGTTTGTGGATCATAACCACATAAACCTAGAATTACAGCAATATCTGTTGCATGACCTTTTCCTGTTAATGATAATGACCCAAAAAGATCAATTGTAATGGTTGAAACAGATTCAAAGAGTTCTTTTTCTTTTAGTTCTGCGATCCATCGTCTTCCGGCACGCCAGGGACCTAATGTGTGTGAACTTGAAGGACCTACGCCTATTTTCAGCATATCAAAAACACTGATGCATTCCATAATACAAAATTATTGATAAAATTTCGGGGGTAAATATAGTTTTTTGACAACAAAGAAACTCATTTTTTAAAGAATAGTTAATATTGTTTTTCTTTCGCCTTTGTGATCAATTCATTAAGAAGACTAAAACAATAATGACATCCTGTCAGATAGATCGTAATGGCATAATCATTGACTTAACAGCAATAAGTTATTAAGAATAATAGTATAACAATTTAAGATAAAAATGAGTAAAATAATAGGAATAGACTTAGGGACAACCAACTCTTGTGTTTCTGTAATGGAAGGTAATGAGCCTGTAGTAATCCCTAATGCCGAAGGTAAAAGAACTACCCCTTCTGTAATAGCTTTTGTAGAAGGAGGAGAAATTAAAGTAGGAGACCCTGCAAAACGTCAAGCGGTTACAAATCCAACTAAGACTATCTCTTCTATTAAGAGGTTTATGGGAAATAAATTCTCAGAATCTTCAAAAGAAGCTGAAAGAGCAGCTTATAAAGTTGTAAAAGGAGATAATGATACACCTCGAGTAGATATCGATGGTCGTTTATATACACCACAAGAATTATCTGCAATGACACTTCAGAAAATGAAGAAAACAGCAGAGGATTATCTTGGTCAGGATGTAACCAGTGCAGTAATTACTGTACCTGCTTACTTTAATGATGCACAACGTCAGGCTACTAAAGAAGCTGGTGAGATTGCAGGCCTTAAAGTAGAACGAATTATTAATGAGCCTACAGCAGCAGCTCTGGCATATGGACTTGATAAAAAAGGTACAGATCAGAAAATCGTTGTATTTGATTTTGGTGGAGGTACACATGATGTATCTATCCTCGAATTAGGAGATGGTGTTTTTGAAGTACTATCTACAGATGGAGATACACATTTAGGAGGAGATGATGTAGATCAAAAAATAATTGATTGGTTAGCAGAAGAGTTTAAGGCTGATGAAAATATGGATCTTAGACAAGATCCTATGGCATTACAACGTCTTAAAGAAGCTGCAGAAAAGGCTAAGATTGAATTATCATCTTCTTCGCAAACAGAAATTAATTTACCATATGTTACGGCTACAGCAAGTGGACCTAAGCACTTGGTAAGATCATTAACTAAGTCTAAATTTGATCAATTGATCGATGACTTAGTAAAAAGAACTATAGAGCCTTGTCGTACTGCGCTTAAGGCAGCAGGATTATCTACAAGTGATATTGATGAGATTATATTAGTTGGTGGATCTACTCGTATTCCTGCAGTACAGGAAGCAGTAGAAAAATTCTTTGGAAAAGCACCAAGTAAGGGTGTAAATCCAGATGAGGTTGTTGCCGTTGGAGCAGCAATTCAAGGAGGAGTGTTGACTGGAGATGTTAAAGATGTACTTTTATTAGACGTAACTCCACTTTCTCTTGGTATCGAGACAATGGGTAATGTAATGACTAAGCTTATTGAAGCTAACACTACGATCCCTACTAAGAAATCACAAGTGTTTTCTACAGCTGCAGATAATCAGCCATCGGTAGAGATCCATGTATTACAAGGGGAGCGCCCAATGGCAGCAGATAACAAGACAATTGGTCGTTTTCACTTAGATGGAATTCCACCAGCACAAAGAGGAACACCTCAGATCGAAGTTACTTTTGATATCGATGCT
This sequence comes from Aquimarina sp. Aq78, assembly GCF_900299525.1. GTDB lineage: Bacteria > Bacteroidota > Bacteroidia > Flavobacteriales > Flavobacteriaceae > Aquimarina. The sequence goes on from NZ_OMKA01000018.1 coordinate 26,415, forward strand.
AATGGTATTATCAAAGTTTCTGCTACAGATAAAGCTACAAACAAATCTCAGGATATTCGTATCGAAGCTTCTTCAGGATTAACAGATGAAGAAATTGAGAAAATGAAGCAAGAAGCAGAAGCAAATGCTGAAGCAGATAAAACAGCAAAAGAAACTGCAGACAAGCTTAATGAAGCCGACGGAATGATCTTCCAAACAGAAAAGCAACTTAAAGAATTTGGTGATAAATTATCTGATGATAAGAAAAAACCAGTTGAAGAAGCTTTAGAAGAACTGAAGAAAGCGTATGAGTCTAAAGATTTAGCTTTAATTCAACCGGCTCTTGATAAAATCAATGAAGCATGGAAAGTAGCTAGTGAAGAAATGTACAAAGCTCAGGCAGACGCACAACAGGATGGACAACCTGGCCCTGATGCAGGAGCAGATCAATCTTCTAATGACGATTCTGAAGGAAGTGATGTAGAGGATGTTGATTTTGAGGAAGTAAAATAAGTATATACTAGTTTATATATAAATTAAAATGCGCAGCTTTTGGCTGCGCATTTTTTGTTTTTCTATGTATGAACAAATACGACCATATATCTTTATCATTAAAATAACATTCTTAAGAATCATTAGTAATAGATAGTTTGTGATTAGTGCCAAAATGTAAGTGACAAATGCCTAATAATTAGAGCTGATTTTTATAATCTTAATTATTTTTAATCATACAGTTATTTTTTGTTGCTTTCCGTTTTTTTAAATTTTGTGCTCCGCTAACTGTAACATTATGAGAATAGTTTTGTCTTTTGATTATAAATAGAATCATCCAAAAACATTTAAAATAGATCTAAAATGAAAACACAAAACAATAATTTCGCAGTCTTAATCTGTATGATAGTATCCTTATTAGCCATTAATCCAATGATGGCTCAAAATAAGTTAAGAGGTAATGGTAATGTTGTTGCCCAAGAAAGAACAATATCGACTTTTAATGAAATCATCGTAAATGGAGTTTATAATGTATATCTCTCTCAAGGAGAAAATGAATCTGTAAAAGTAGAAACTGATGAGAACCTGCAAGAGGTTGTAGTTATTAAGAACAAAGGAAATGCATTGGTTTTAAGTTGGAAAAAAGGAATAAACGTGAAGAAAAAAACCAAAATGAACGTTTATGTGACTCTAAAAGATATAACAAAGCTAGAGGTAAAAGGAGTAGGGAATGTCAAAACTTCTTCTAAACTATCCCTAAATGTACTTGATATCGAAGCATCTGGAGTAGGAAATACGTCTTTAGAATTAGATTGTAAAAAATTAGATGGTGAAATTTCAATGGTAGGTAATTTTGCTTTGAAAGGAAAGGTTGCAGAAGTAACCCTGGATAATAATGGTACAGGTGCTTTAAGAGCTTTTGATTTGGTTGCTCAGAAATTAGAGATAAATAACTCTGGTATCGGAAAAGTAGAAGTAAATGCACAGCAAGAAATCAGTATAACTTCTTCTGGTATTGGTAGCGTTTATTATAAAGGAAATGCCAAAACCACAAAATTAGATCATCGTGGGATGGGTAAAATTAAAAAGGTAGATTAAATATAAATAATTTAAGTGTTACTATTCTTTATCTGTCTTATAGAGCCCTGATATCGGGGCTCTGGACAGATTAATTAAGAATGGATTCTTTTTAATCCTTCTTTTTCGGATAAAGGCTTCAGTTTAGTGTTGGTTATAAAGGTAACTACAGCTTCAGGATTTACTTTTGAGTATTCTCGCAACGCCCACCCAATAGCTTTCTTTATAAAGAACTCATTAGAAGATTTATGTTGCTCACAAAGTTTACATAATAATCGATAGTCCGTTTTGTCTTTGTATCCTAATTGAAATAAGATTGCACTTCGGTTAAGCCACATCTTATCAGAATTTGAAAATTTCTCAATCACAGGAGGTATTTGATCAGGAAATTGTAATAAATATTTTCCTAAAATATGTTTTGCAATAAAATCAACAGAGTCCCACCAGGAATTAGTGGTAATAAGTTGTTCTATAAAATCAATGTCTGCTATGTTGTATTTCTTTTTTAAGAACTGATCAACTAGTTCCATAGCACAATAATGAAGTTCTCGTTTCGGTTTTTTGTAAAGAGTATTTGCGATAGTAATCACATGATCATGAGATAGCTTAGGAATGTATTCACGGACTACATTTTTAAAAAGAGCTTTTCGAATAGGGGCTTTTATACCGTAATAAGAAAAACGATTTTTCATATACGCTTCCATTCTTACTGCTTCTTTAGCATTAGCATTGCTTTCTAGTATAGCTATTAGAGAAGTTGTGAAATCCATGTTTCTATATTGATTAAAACCCTATTGCAGTATCATCGCCTCTTTTATCTGCACCACCTTCCAGTCTTCCATCAGGAAGTACAAGGATACCATCAACTTTACCTATAATTTTAGAATCCTCTTCATTGATTTGATACCCTTTTTTCCGTAGACTATCTAATAAATCATTATCAAAAGATTCTGGTTCAAACACTACTACATCGGGTAACCATTGATGATGAAAACGAGGGGCATTGACCGCATCTTGCATGGTCATTCCAAATTCTGATACATTCAAAATAGTTTGGAGCACAGAAGTAATAATTGTTGATCCGCCAGGAGTACCAACAGACATCCATAATTTCTCATCTTTTTCTACAATTGTAGGAGTCATAGAACTTAACATTCTTTTTTCGGGAGCTACAGCATTGGCCTCGGCACCTGTTAACCCAAACATGTTTGGAACACCAGGTTTGGCACTAAAATCATCCATCTCATTATTTAGGAAAAAACCTAATTCTGGCACATACAGTTTCGAACCATATGCTCCATTAAGTGTTGTTGTTACAGAAATTGCATTACCAAACTGATCTACAATAGAGTAGTGGGTAGTTTCGTCACTTTCATATCCAGGAATAATTCCACAGTTTATATCTGATGACAATGTAGCTTTATCAAAACTAAAATCCAGCATACGATCAGAAAGATAAGATTCGCTAATTAGTGTATCGACCGGGATTTTTACAAAATCAGGATCACCCAAATAGAAACTGCGGTCTGCATAAGCCCTTCGCTCTGCTTCTGTAATAACCTGAATAGTTTTGAGTGTATTATGTCCATAACTACTTAGATCATGAGGTTCTATCATTTTCATGATCTGGGCAAGACATACACCTCCACTAGAAGGCGGAGACATAGAAGTTATATTGAGGTTTTTATATCTAAACTGTACTGGTTTACGCCATTTTGCTTGGTATTTTGCCAAATCATCCATAGTTATTATCCCACCTCTTGATTGGATGAAATCAACTAATTTTTTACCAGATTCTCCTTCGTATAACTCGGCAGCTCCATTTTTTATAATCCTTTCGAGCGTTTCAGCTAGTTTTATGTTTTTTAGAGTGTCATTAGCTTTATAGCCTTTAAGAATAGGGATTGTATCCTCATTTGCTTCATAGAATAGATCTTCATAATGTACAAAACGTTTTTCTTGTTTTTCGGTAATAACAAAACCTCTTTTTGCCAATTGTACCACAGGAGTGAGTATGTCTTCTATTGGTAGAGTTCCAAATTTTTTATGCACTTCAAAAATACCGGCAACGGTTCCGGGGACACCAACAGCCATAGCTCCCAGTTGACTTTTTTTAGGAATAAAATCTCCATTGTCATCCAGATACATATCTTTGGTTGATGCGAGAGGTCCTTTTTCTCTATAATCCAAAGCACCCGTTTCACCATCAGCTTTTCGATATACCATAAATCCACCACCTCCTAGATTTCCTGCAACAGGGTATGTAACCGCCAGTGCCATCGCTGTACCAATCATAGCATCAAAAGCGTTTCCTCCTTTTTTCATGATGTCTGCTCCAATTTTTGAAGCTTCTTCCCGGGCAGAAACTACCATAGCTTTTTGGGTAACAAGACCTACAACCGGTTCAACCTTTTCAACCTCTTTTTTTATTTCTGTATTGGTTTTACATGAAAAACTTAGGATAAGCAGAGAGATGTAAAATAAATGTCTGATGGGTTTTATTTTCATAATGTTCTTATTTCATTTTTAGTGTAAAGTTCTAATTCTCCAAAAAACGAACGAAATTCCTTGTCAAAATCAGAGTAATATTGTTCGAGTTCGATGACAGCAAAATTCATCTTAGATCTATTTTTTGTTCTCTGATTCATTTGATATAATATTGTACCAATTCCTGGAATAGTAGCATAGCTAAGAAGCCAATTGTCCTTAATCATATAGGGCATGAAATTTTGAATCTGTTTTGGTAAGACTTCATGGTATTCATGCAGTAAATCATAAAATTCTGCGACATATGTTTCGAGAGGAATATCAGAGTATTCTTTCCAATTGGCTGCTAGAAAATGATCATAAAGAACATCTACAATTACAGTACTGTAATGCCTGTATTTTGGAAATAGCCTGGACACACTTTTTCTAACAATAGAATGAGTATCGGTATATGAGTCAATTTTACGATGTAAGGTAATACCTTGCCGTATACGGTCTGGATATTGTAGTAATTGCTTTTTCCCTTTGACAGAATCTGCGATAAAATTACCTATTTTAAGTTCTTGATCTTCACCAGAAAGGTATATGTGGGCTAGAAAATTCATTGGGTTAAAATACGATTTTTTAAATACTAATATCGATTAATTATAGTCGTTTGTATGATAAAAAATATCACTTGTAAAAAAACCAAAGGTTAACCGGTTAAAATAAATAAAACTTAATGGTAGTAAGCCTAGCAATATTACATTTAGTAATGATTTTAGTACTTTCTATGTAACTATGACAGATAATGGATGTATCGAAGTTGTCGAAAATAAATTGTAATAGCCTAAATACACTATAGAAGATGCTCCATGCTTTTTTATGAGTCATTAATTTGGGGAAAACATGTGCGTATTTATAAAATTCTAACCTATTAAATTGTTGCTGTTTGTCATATCTTGTACATTTGTTCGAAATAGAAAAAATCAATCAAAATATATGACGTTAATAAAATCAATTTCAGGGATTAGAGGAACAATTGGAGGAACAGTTGGTGATAATCTTACGCCAGTAGATGCGGTAAAATTTGCTTCGGCTTATGGAAGTTGGCTAAAAAATGAAACTAATAAAGATCATCCAACTGTTGTAGTAGGTCGTGATGCCAGAATTTCTGGATCTATGATTCAACAATTGGTAATGAATAGTTTGGTTGGATTAGGGATTCATGTTATTGATTTAGGACTTTCTACTACACCTACTGTAGAAATAGCTGTACCTTTAGAAAAAGCAGATGGAGGAATAATTCTTACCGCTAGTCATAATCCAAAACAATGGAATGCATTAAAATTACTTAACAATAAAGGAGAATTTTTGAATGCAGAAAATGGCAAAAAGATTTTAGATATAGCAGAAAACGACAAGTATGTTTTTGCAGATGTTGATGATCTGGGGAGTATTACCGTAAATGACACATATATCGATAAACATATTGAAGAAGTACTAAATCTATCTCTGGTAAATGCAGAATTGGTGAGTAAATCTGGCTTCAAGGTTGTTGTAGATGCAGTTAACTCTACAGGAGGTATTGCAATACCTAGATTGCTTAGAAAAATGGGAGTAGAAACTATTGAATTATACTGTGAACCTAATGGACATTTTCCTCATAATCCAGAACCTTTAAAAGAACATTTAACAGATTTATCCGAATTAGTAGTTAAGGAAAAAGCTGATATGGGAATTACCGTTGATCCAGATGTAGATCGTCTTGCTTTTATGAGTGAGAACGGAGAGATGTTTGGAGAAGAATACACATTGGTTGCTTGTGCTGATTTTGTATTAGGGAAAACTAATGGTAATACTGTTTCTAACTTGTCTTCAAGCAGAGCATTAAGAGATGTAACACAAAAACATAATGGTAATTATGAAGCAAGTGCTGTAGGTGAAGTAAATGTAGTAGAGTTGATGAAAGCAAATAATGCAGTTATCGGCGGTGAAGGTAATGGAGGGATTATATATCCAGAATCACATTACGGAAGAGATTCTTTGGTAGGAGTAGCCTTATTTCTTACACATCTGGCAGAAAAGAAATGCAGTGTGAGCGAGTTACGTGATAGCTACCCTTCTTATTTTATGAGTAAAAATAAAATTCAACTAACTCCAGGTTTAGATGTTGATGGTATTTTAAAAGGATTCCATTCAAAATATGTTTCAGAAGAGGTGTCTACTGTAGATGGTGTAAAAGTTGATTTTGAAGATTGTTGGGTTCATTTACGTAAAAGTAATACAGAACCTATCATTCGTATTTATACAGAAGCCTTAAGCCAGGAAAAAGCAGATTCGTTGGCAGAAGATACAATCATTACTTTAAAAGAAATAGCTGGAATCTAAATTTAGCTAAACATATTACTTCTGAGTTTTCTTTACAAGGGTTATAGCGTGAGATTTAATAAAACTTGTATTACTTCAGAAAGAGCTTATTTCTAAATATAAGATATCTATTTCTACCTTGAGTTGGTGTAGATATCTTATATTTTTGGATGAACTACTGTTGAATAAGATTCTTTATTTACTCTGGCATTTTTCGAGTTCATTAAATAAATTATCTTCTACAGTAGAACACTCAAGTTTATTTTTGATACTAGAATCATTATATACATAAAACCTTTTGAATAGAACAAAATTGCTGTCACCAGGTTTTCCTCTTTCATCCGTACCAGTTATTCTAACTCCTTTAGAAGTATCTTGTGAATATCGTTCTTTGTGGCGTAATTTCTGATTGCAAACAATATGTGGTTTGCCGAATGGTTACTTTTATACCATATTCTTTTTCGTATTCCAGGATTATAAGCCTCCCTTAATTAGAGCTGTTCATTACTCTCTTGATAATTAAAATGTTATTTGGTGTTTCAGAAAAAAAGATAATATTCTTGGGTAACAGAATTATGCTTCTGGTAACATGAGAGCATAAGTAAACTATTTGTCGAATAGTATACTGAGTTTATAACAAAAATTTAATCAAAACCATTAAATAACAAAATCATGAAAAAACTTGTAAAAATTGGCTTAGCCTTAGTAGTATCATTCTCATTATTTTCTTGTAGTACCGAAAATGACACACTAGTAGAGGACTCAAAATCAAATGACTTAGGATTAGAACGAATTAAAATTTTTGATGATTCTGAAGACTTCAAAAACACTCTTAGATTATTTAGCACTTTTAATGAAGTTTCAGATTACGAAAAATGGAGTTATGGGCATAACTATGTTTCTGTGTATAATTCTGATAAAATTTCAATAGAAGATAAAAATAGTACTCCTTATGCATTTTTATTTATTTTAAATGAGAACAAAGAATTTAAAATTGGGAATAAACTAATAAACTACTCAGATGGAATTTTTTATGAAAATACTATTGATGATTCTGGCAATTTAATTAAAGAGGATAAAGTTATTGGTACTTTTGAGCAAGAATTATCACCTTTAGAAGAAACTGAATTGGAAGGTACTGCTAGTAAAGTAACATTGAGTGTACAAAACGGAACTCTTTACAAGCCAACTAATGGATGGAAAGAATTTGACAGAAATACGTATCAAAGTTATTGTGGAACTCCAAAAAATAAAAGCTTAAAATACAGATTAGTGCATTATTTGGCTGTTGAAACACTAAATTTATTTGGAGTTACACAATCTGATGTTTATTTCAAATTAAGAATGAGTCATAAAGGTGGTTCTAATTGGGTATATAACAATACGACTACAGAAAGATTATATAATGTGAATGTATCTGGGAATTGTAAAATGAAATTTCATACAGGTTCTCAATCTGGAAATACTCAATACTTCTCTCTTAGTAGTTATAACAATTGTAGTAATCCACTTAAAGGGACAAAATACTTTCCTTTAGCTACTCATGTGTTTTTTAACCCTACAAATACCTCCCTTTATAAGTGGGAAGTAAGCTTAAGTGGAACAGTTTTTCATAAAGTAAATGGTGATAATCAACAATTTAATGCCAATGTTAATTGGTAATACAACTGCATTGCAAATAATAAAATGGGAATTTAAAAAAATTCCCATTTTTGTTTTATACGCGTAAAAGATAACAACAAATAAAAATAACAGCTTAGATTTCGAGTAATAAATCTTCTGTAGTATAATAAATATTTAAAAGAAAAGGAGATAAAACAATACCTTCTAATAAAATTGAGTTTACTAGTATTTCTATAATTGGAGTTACTATTACCTTTTTATAACTAGAATATAAATAGATCGAACTTTATAATATAACAAATTTGATGTATTGGGTTAATCTACTATGGCTCCTTCTGGAATAGGTGAATTTCTATGTTTCCAACGTTTGTGAGTCCATAGGTAATATTGAGGTTTTTCACGAATTTGATTTTCAAGTAATTGAAGGTATTTCTTTATGATAAAATATGGCTCTTCTTCTTTACTGTTTTCAGAGATAGGAATGAACCTTACTTCATAATGCCCTCGCTTTACTTTTTCTACATGAAGGTACAATACAATAACATCAAGTCGTTGTGCTAAGAATTCACCTCCTAAAAATATAGGGACTTTGACACCCATAAAATCTGTCCAATATTTTGCGTTGTATATTTTCGGAGATTGGTCAGAAATCATACCATATCCACATACGGTGCCTTCCTTTTTATCTTTTATAATTTGTCTTGCCACTTTATGGCTAGGGATTAGTCTGGAGTCAAAACGACCACGTATGCGATGTGCAAGACGATCAAAATATTTGTTTTCTATTTGTTTATAGATCCCTACACATGGGTTTAAAGACACAAGATCGACTGCATTAGACCATTCGAAACTACCATAATGTCCCATTAATGTAATTATACTTTTATTCTTTCTTTCAAATTCATGAAACTCATCTAGGTTTACAACTTTATAACGTTTTATTAATTCTTCTCTAGAAATCGAAAGCGATTTTGTCATTTCTAAAAACATATCACACATATGTTTATAAAATGATTTACCGATATCCTTAATTTCTTTTTTAGACTTTTCTGGGAAGACTAGCTGTAAGTTTTCGGTTACTGTTTTTCTTCTATACCTAATAATATAGTATACCAAAATATAAGTACAGGTAGAAAATGCATAAAATAATCGCCAAGGTAGTTTAGAGATGCCCAATATTATAGGATATACTAAGTAATATATGATTAATTGCATAAATGTAATGTAGTTAAAAACGTGTAAAGGTAAGCTTATTTAACAATCTGTAGATGAATACACGTTTTAATCTACAGTGGCGCCTTCAGGAATAGGTGCATTACGGTGTTTCCATCGTTTGTGAGACCATAAATAATACTGTGGTTTATTATAGATTTGGTTTTCTAGTAATCTAAGATAACTTTTTATAATTGAGTAGTCTTCACAGTTTTTTGAATCCTCAGTTAGTGTAACAAAAGTAGCTTCATAATATCCTCTTCTTAATTTTTCAACTTGTAGATAATATGTGTTTAGTCCCAATCGCTTAGATAATACTTCTGCACCTAAAAAGACAGGAACCTTAATGTCCATAAAATCAGTCCAAAAGGTTGCTTTATATAACTTTGGAGATTGATCAGAAATTAACCCATACATGTACAACCCTTCTTTAGATTGATCTTCTGTAATTACTTTCATAGCATCTTTAGTACCAACTAGTCTTGAACCAAATCGAGCTCTGATTCGATGTACTAATCTATCAAAGTATTTATTTCCTATTTTCTTATAAACACCAACTGCTTGAAAATTTGTTTGTATATCAATTACATTTGCCCACTCATAACTAGCATAGTGGGCCATAAATATCATTATATTTTCTCCTTTTGCCTCTAATTCGTGTAGTTTTTCAATATTTGTAACCTTAAATCGTTCTTGCATTTCTTCATTTGAAATGGATATCGATTTGATCATTTCAAGAAACATATCGCACATATGCTGGTAAAATTCCCTTCGTATTTTTTTTATTTCTTGAGAAGTTTTGTTAGGAAAAACTAACTCTAGGTTATGAGTTACAGTTTTTCTTCTATACCGAAAAACATAATATGTAAGAAAAAACACACCTGTAGAAAAAGCATAAAAAAGTCTCCATGGTAATTTTGAAATAAACCACAATATTGGATAAACTAAACGATATACAAATAATTGCATTGATGAAGTTAAATTAAGGATACAAATATAAAATTTTCCGATTTTTTTTATCATAAACTTTTGCTAATAAGAAAACGATAGTTTGGCTGGGTTTTTTGAGATAAATATATAGTATATTTGGACAAAATTACTGTTGTATGGGGACACTTGACATTGTTATAATTATAATTATAGGAGCTAATATATTGATGTCATTAAAAGGGTTTAATGACTTTTCTTTTTTTGAAAAATATAAGTTTAATATAGGAGGAATAAGAAGAGGAGAGCAAATTAGAATGTTAACTTCGGGGTTCTTGCATGTAGACATGATGCACTTGTTCTTTAATATGTTTACACTTTATTTTTTTGCACCTGTTGTTGTTAGCTTCTTTGGTAATGTTAAGTTTTTGATAGTATATTTTGGTAGTTTGTTAGTGGGAAATTTATTTTCCTTGTTTTTCCATAAGGATGAATATCATTATAGTGCGGTAGGAGCGAGTGGAGCTGTTTCTGGAGTTATATATGCAGGTATTCTATTTAGACCAGATATGAGCTTATATTTAATGTTTATTCCTATCCCTATCCCTGCATATATTTTTGGTATTGGGTATTTGTTATATTCTATTTTCGGAATGAAAAACAAAATAGGTAATATAGGCCATGATGCTCATTTTGGAGGGGCTGTTGGAGGGTATATAATAACTCTAATTTTGGCTCCTTGGTTGTTTCAAGAAAATTTATTCATGATTGGCCTATTGGCGGTTCCGATTATTATTCTTTTTATTTTACAAAGGCTGGGAAAGCTATAACAAAAAAACGACCTAAAAAGGTCGTTTTTATTCATATTCTGTATTTTGAATTAAAGAGATTTTTGTTCTAGTAATTCTGAAATTTTCTTTTCTAATGCAGGCCCTCTAAGATTCTTGGCAATTACATTTCCTTTTTCGTCAATGATAAAAGTGGCAGGTATGGATCTTACACCATAGGCTCTGGCAATAGGTTCTTGCCAAAATTGTAAATTAGAAACATGGTTCCATTCCAGGTTATCATCTGCAATAGCTTTGGTCCAGGCTGCTTGTTTTTTATCTAAAGATACTCCAATAATATTGAGCCCTTTATCGTGATATTTGTTATATACTTTTACAACATTTGGGTTTTCCATTCTGCAAGGTTTGCACCAGGAAGCCCAAAAATCAATAATGGTAATTTTACCCATAGATTCTTTAAGAGATAGCATTTTACCTTCTGGGGTGGGAGCAGAAAAATCCTCAGCAGTAACTCCTATATCTATTTTCTTTTGTTTAGAAGCAGAGACTACATTATTAATAAGCATATTTAGGTTTTTACCTAACCTTGTAGGCTTCAGCGTATCATCAATTTGATCAAACTTCAGTTTAGCTTCTTGCGCAGTTAGTAGCTTAAGGTTTAAAAGTTCTGTAATGGCTATAATTGATACTAAAGAATTGGTGTTATCTGTAATACCTTTTCTAAATTGCTTTTCTTTTTCAATCAACTCTTGTCTTTCAAGGGATATTTTAACAACTTTATCTGTCTCACCTAATTTTGAAGCAATCTGATATTGGTTGTTTAGATTTAATTTCTCTTCACCATATCTTTTAACAGTATTAACATAGGAAAAGAATAATTCATTTTCAGAACCTCCTTTAATCACAGAAGAGCGCAAACTATCTTTGTAGATTGTCATTTCTATAGGATTGTTCTCTGCCATGAACAATACATTTCCTCTAATGTCTTTAAAAGTCAAATAATTAAAATCCTTACTTTCTGGAGGAGGTAAAGTGATTTGAAATTGATCCTGTTGTATACTTACAGAGTCAATAATAATAGGTCTGTTGGATTGGCTAATTGCATTAACATAGACCACTGTTCCATCTTTAAAACCGGCAGTATCGGCAGTAATAGTATACCCTTTTTGATCTTTTTGACAAGCTACAAGCAGGAGAATCGTAACAAACAAAGCAATTCTTTTCATAGTAATTTGGATTAATTGATCGTAAAAATAAAGAATCCAAAGTATATACTCCAAAAATTAACGTTGTAGATAAAAAGAATTGTTAAGGGATATTTTGTTATAGATACAGAATTAGAAGAAAATTCGTATCTTTTATGTAACAAATCACCATGATTTTTAGTCTAACTTAAATAGTTAATACATGCAAATTTATGATGAAGGATATGGCAGAAATAAGTTTATCTTAATTTGTTGTCCAATTTTTATAGCTGTATTCGTCAGATATAATAACCACATAGATTTACTAGGTTAAAAATAATGGTTTAATTAATTGTTAATATCTAGTGATACAATTTGGTTTGTATTATTTTTGTAAACTACCAGAAAAGAGCAGACATGAGGGGTTTAGAGCAAGATTTTCCATTAGACATATCGATTAGTTTTTCAAAATTTTTTGAACATTATAGAGAATTGTTCAAAAATGGTAATGAACTTGTTAAAGATAGAGCTTCACGAGTTTTAAAAATTGCAAAAGAATATCCCGAATTAGAAGAAGGGATAAAGGAAGAAACGAGGATAAATGAATTGTTACCTCAGATTGATTTGATATTAGAAGATTCTTTTGCACAAATTCTACAGCAAAATGAAATAAAGATTGCTACAATACCTTTTCATAATACGGTTCTAAAATCATCCGATCGTTATCAAAATATAATAGCCACTGCAGGTAATGATTTTGAACCTCAGATTAAAAACTTTGATGAGAAGCATTATTATATCATGGGATGTAGTATGATTTTGAATAGTTATTATGGGTATAATATTGATTTTAGAAGGCCTTTCTTTTATGATATTCCTGATGCTATGGGAATAATGAGGCATTACAGAATCATGTATAATGGTGATTTTATTGATGTTATTAAAACAGATAAAGCCAAAGATATTACAGATGAAGATGTAGCAGAGTTATTAGATAATTTTGATAATGTAGACATATGGAAAGAAAAATTCCCACCACATAGTTGGATTTTTAAAGGTGTTGTTATTGCTAATATGTTTGATGTTACTACAGATGTTTCGTTGTCTGACTTTAAAACCAGCCTTATTAAATATGATAAAACACATGGCGATTTTGTAGGCAGTTTTCAACAAATTTTTAGAGCGATATTCAATTTATATGAAATTAAAGTCGGTTTTTCTAGTTATAATCCAGAAGAAAAAATATTAGAAAGAGTGCCTTTTAAGGATATAGATAGTTATATTTTATCCGATAAGTATTCTGATTGTTGTGAGTCGGCTCTATGCGATGGAACATATCATTATCTTTTTGAAGAATCTACATATTTTGCTATTTCTGATGTGAAAAAATATCAAAAGTTAGCTAAGGATCAGATCATGTATAAAAATCTGATAGCTCAAGGTATTAATAGTGCAATACTTGCTCCTATAAAAAGTGGTAATAAATTATTAGGTATTTTAGAAATTGTATCGCCTAATGTTCATGAATTGAATAGTATTAATGCTAATAAATTACAGGATGTTATGCCATATTTGGTAGATTCTGTTCTACGTTCTAAATCTAAAACAGAGAATGAGTTAGAGTTGATCATTCAGCAGGAATGTACCTCGATTCATCCCAGCGTACATTGGAAATTTAAACAAGAAGCGAAACGATTTATGCGTGCCATGGTGGATGAGAATCCTGTGTCGTTTAGGGAAGTCGTTTTTGAAAATGTATACCCATTATATGGGCAAATTGATATAAAAGGTTCTTCTGATGCCCGTAACGAAGCAATACAAAAAGATCTGGTGTTACAGCTTAAAGGAATTTCTAAAGTAATTAATAAAGTCATAGAATCAGACCCAATACCTATTTATGAGCAATTAAAATATAGAACAAATCGATATATTAATTCTATAACAGAGCAATTGCAAGTAGATAGTGAACAGAAAATTTTAAACTTTATTAAAAAAGAAATTACACCATTGTTTAAGCATCTTAAACAAAAAAGTATCGAACTCGATACCCTTATAGGTCAATATGATAATATGCTGGATAAGGTTATAAAGACAGTTTATAAACATCGTAAAGCGTACGATGAGTCTGTTATGCTTATCAATAAAAAGATGGCATCTTTATTAGATCAAAAACAAGATGAAGCACAAGGAATGTATCCACATTATTTTGAACGATTTAAATCTGATGGGGTAGAGCATAATATGTATATCGGAGAATCGATAACAAAACAAGACAGCTTCAATAAAGTGTATTTGTATAACCTAAGATTATGGCAGTTACAGATAATGTGTGAAATGGAAAATGCATATTATCAAATGAAAAAAGAGTTACCTATAGCATTGGATGTCGCTTCTATGGTTTTAGTATTTAATTCTTCTTTATCGGTTAGGTTTAGAATGGATGAAAAAAGATTTGATGTTGATGGAACCTATAATGCAAGATATGAAGTTGTAAAAAAGCGTGTAGATAAATCAAAAATCAAAGGTACTGATCAACGAGTTACAGAAAAAGGTAAATTGGTGATTATATATTCTCAACGTTCTGATGAAAGAGAGTATATCAAGTATCTTAATTTCTTGCAATCCAAGAATTATCTAGAAGAAGAAATTGAGATTGTAGAATTAGATAATCTTCAGGGAGTTACAGGTTTAAAAGCATTACGAGTTAATATCCTTTATCACAAGAATGAACAAGATAAAGAATACTATACATACGAAGACTTGATGAAAGAAATTAATTAAGCAAAACACTAATTCGAAACCACTTAGAGAATTGTATAAAAGAATAAGTGAAAATTAAAACTTGTTCCAGTAATTAGATATGCTTACTCCTGATACCTACTTATAAATTATCGTGTACTCTCTAATAGTAGTAGCTATACCTGTAAATTGGTAATTATTGTAATGAGTTAAATGCAATAATAAATGAAATAACAGAGGTTATAATCCCTATCATAAAAACGGTATATGTTACCCTTAAGATTTTATATTTTTTATGTAAAACTTTACCTAAAAAGTAAAGATCTTTTATCATCGAATCGTAGATGTATTCTTTATCATTCATAAGGTCTGTCATTGCAGATTTATATTCATCTAATGGCATTTTATGAAAATTCCCAAAAAATAATAAGTTTACTTTCTTTTCTTCTATTTCTTTACGAGTAAACTCTCCACTTGTTACATTAGGACGTGTTGCCAATACAGATAATACAATGGAAGCAATACAAAATATAATAAATATCAAAGTTGGATATATTAAGTATTGATTAGAAGGGTTATCTAACTTAGGGATAAGATTTGATAGTGCCAGAGATATGATAATAGCATTTACAGAAAGTAGAATATTGGCTTTTGTATCAGCAATATCACTTAGTTTCATGTGATTTCTTAAGGTAACTCTAAATAAAGTTTGTATTCCTTTTTCTGGGTTTTCTTCTCTCAATATTTTTTTTAATTTTTCTTTTTCCTTCTTCTTTTCCTTCTTTAATTTTCCTTGTTCTTCCAGCATTTTGGTAAGATTTTCCTCTTTTTTTGGTTTCCAATGAGAGATAGCATATTCGGTATAATATTTATGTTTGTTTTTAAATAGATCAATATTGGCTTTTAACCAATCCGAAGGAGTTAAATCTTTAATTGCATTAAGTTTAAACTCACATCTTAATAGTTCACTTGTTTCTCCATAATAGTCCTTTGCAAAGTGAGAAGCATCTGCATCTCTTATAATTTCTTCCATAATATTAATAGGCACATGCTCCATTTTGGTTGCCATAATCTGTTCTGAAACTTTATCTATAATCTCTTGAGAAACATTTTGTTGACCTAAAAAATCTTTGGCTATCTCTACACTATGTTCTTCATGATCTTTAGAGCTTTTAGAGTACCCGGTATCATGTAACAATGCGGTAAGCAATAAAACTTCTTTATCTTCATCAGATAAATTAGTGTTATCAATAATTTCTTTTGTACTTTTAAATACTCTTTTAGTGTGATCGTAATTATGGTAGATGCAAGAGTTAGGGAGCTCTTTTTCAAAAAGTTCCGAAACGAAATGATCTGTTTTTTCTAGTAGAGAAGACATACTTTTAATTTTTCGATAACCAAAATAATTAAAAAAAAGAGATTGTACTTAAAACAATGAATAAATATAATAAGATTCTAATTATTTGTGTTGCTTTATTACTTAGTTCATGCGCAACATACACTCCTCAATATAAAGTCGAAAATTTTACTCAAACATTACCCAATGCTACTATAGAAAAGACATTTTATCTGGTAGGAGATGCCGGGAATGCCAAAATGAAAGAGAGTACAAAAGGGCTTTCGATCCTTAAAAAAGTACTGGATACCGCAAAAACAAAAGATGATTACCTTATTTTTTTAGGAGATAATGTTTATCAAAAAGGAATGCCAGAAAAAGAATCTCCAGAAAGAGCCCTGGGAGAACATCGAATAGATGCTCAAATTGAAGCGACTAAAGATTTTAAAGGAGATGTTGTTTTTATCCCGGGAAATCATGATTGGTATACCGATGGGGTAGAGGGGTTACATCGACAAGAACGGTATGTGGCAAAAAAAATGAAGAGTAAAAAAGCTTTTTTACCTTCAAAAGGATGTCCTATCGAAAGTGTAGAAATTAGCGATAAGGTACATCTGTTGATCTTAGATACGCAATGGTATTTGGCGAATTGGGATAAGAACCCCACTATCAATGATAATTGTGAAATTAAAACTCGCGAAAAATTCTTCCTTGAAGTAGAGGGCGAATTAAAAAAACATAGCAAGAAAACTATTCTTGTTGCAATGCATCACCCTATGTTTACCAATGGTATACATGGAGGGAAGTATAGTTTTGATAAACATATTTTTCCTTCAAAAATGAAAATACCTCTCCCAATCTTGGGCTCATTAGCTGCTCAGATACGGTCTCAGGGAGGAATTTCTACGCAAGATTTATCGAATGTTCACTATAATATGTTAATGCGAAGATTATCTACAATGACCAGGGATTTGGATAGGATAGTTTTTGTTTCAGGTCATGAACACTCCTTACAGTATATTAATAGCGATGGGTTAAAACAAATTGTATCAGGTTCTGGATCCAAAGTTTCATCGGTTTCCTTAGGAAAAGATGGATTGTTTGCATATCCGGGACAGGGTTTTGCAGTATTAGATGTATATAAAGATGGTTCTTCTAATGTTCGCTTTTTCGGAAATGAGAATGGTGATCCAAAATTAGTGTACCAGACAAAAGTTCATGAAAAGGAAAAAGAATATGATTTTAGTGCAATTAAGAACTCTTTTGAATCAGAAGTTTCAGCTTCAATTTATACTAAAGATGAAGTAAAAAAATCAAAACTGTATCAATCGATGTGGGGTGACCACTATCGATACGTGTACGGTACTGATATAAAGGTTCCTGTAGCTACTTTAGATACCTTAATGGGAGGTTTTACTATTGATAGACAAGGAGGAGGACAGGTAACAAGATCGCTACGCCTTATCGATAAAGATGGAAAGCGCTATAGCCTTAGAGCAATGCGTAAAAGTGTTACACAATTTTTACAGAAAGGAGTATTTAAATTTACATATCTAGAAGGTGGATTTGATGATACGTTTACAGAAGACCTCCTTTCGGATTTTTATACATCTAGCTACCCTTATGCGTTTTTGACTGTTGGTGCATTGGCTGATGCTATAGGAGTATATCATGCAAATCCTAAGTTATATTATATCCCTAAACACCCTGCATTAGGTAAATACAATGAAAATTTTGGTAATGAAATATATTTTTTAGAAGAACGCCCGGGAAAAGAATATAGGGACGAAGTTACTTTTGGAAACCCTGATGATATTGAAAGTACAGATGACCTGTTAAGTAGACTAAGGAAAGATGAAAAATATCAAATGGACGAAGAGCATTATATAAGAACTCGGCTTTTTGATATGATCTTAGGAGATTGGGATCGCCATTCTGATCAATGGAGATGGGCTCGATTTGATACTAAAAATGGTAAAAAGTACAGACCTATCCCTAGAGATAGAGATCAGGTTTTTTCTAATTATGATGGAATACTTATGGATGTTGTAAAATTCGTGGTGCCATTGGTGCGTAAGTTTCAGGTATATGATGGAAAACTTAAAAAAGTGAGATGGATTAATCAATCAGGATTACCATTAGATAGAACATTAACGCAGAATTCGGGGAAAGAAATATGGATAGAACAAGCAAAATATATTAAAGAAAACCTTTCTGATACCTATATTGAAAAAGCATTTACTAATCTTCCGGATAACCTTCAGGATGAGACTATAGAAACAATAAAAAAATATCTTAAACTTAGAAGAGATAATATTGAAGATATCGCTAATCGTTACTATAAATATCTTTCAAAACATGTCATTATTAAGGGAACAGATAAAGATGATCTTTTTGAAATACTTAGAGAAGAAGGAAAAACAACGATAAAGATTTCGAGAATAAAAGGAGATGAAAAACAAAAACCATATAGTAGTAGAAGTTTTACTGCTAAAGAAACTAAAGAAATTTGGATTTATGGGTTGGATGATGACGATCAATTTGTTGTAAAGGGAAAAGGAAAAAACTTGATAAAAATTCGAATTGTAGGTGGTCAGAATAATGATACATATGTAATAGAGAATGGAAGAAAAGTAAAAATCTATGATCATAAATCAAAACCTAATACTATAGAGAAAAAAGGTGGTGCAAAATTTATATTAAGTAACATTTATGACTATAATCTTTATGATTATAATAAATATGTGGGTAAAACCAATACTGTAACTCCTTTTATTGGTTTTAATCCAGATGATGGACTCAATATTAATGTAACAGATGTATATACGGTAAATGGATTTAAAAATAACCCATACCATAGTAAACATAGATTAAGAGCTGCATATTATTTTCAAACAGAAGGTTATGATTTGTCATACTCAGGAGAATTTGTAAAAGCATTAGGTAACTGGAATTTTCTTATTGATGCCGTATATACAAGTGAGAATTTTGCGCAAAACTTTTTTGGATTCGGTAACAACACCATTAACCTGGATGATGAACTGGATTTAGATTATAATAGAGTTAAGATGGGAATTTGGTCATTTGGATTAGGAGTTTCTAAAAGAGATAATTATGGAAATGAGTTTTCGGTTAAAGCTGCATTTGAAGGGATAGAGGTTCAAGATACACAAGATAGGTTTGTTACTTCTGGTTTGGATTTTGTAACTGCAGATCCCGTTTTCTTCGAAAGAAAGTATTTTACGAACCTGGATTTAATGTATAAGTTCGAAAGCTATGATAATGATATTAATCCTACCAGAGGAATGTTGTTTAAACTGCAAACAGGGGTTAGAACAAATGTTGAAGATTCGAATAGAACATATGGATATATTTATCCAAGATTAGGTTTTTATAATTCGATTACTCGAGATCGAAGATTAGTACTTAAGACAGATGTGATTGCAGAAATCAATATTGGAGATAGTTTTGAATTTTACCAAGGAACTAATTTAGGAGGAACTAAAGGATTGAGAGGATATAGAGAAGAACGTTTTACAGGTGAAAGTGCATTAGTATTTACTGGAGATTTAAGATATAGTTTTAATAAATTTAAAACAGGTTTATTACCGCTACAATTAGGAGTCTTTGGAGGCTATGATATAGGGAGAGTATGGTTAGATGGTGAAGATTCTGATCAGTGGCATGATTCTGTAGGTGGAGGTATTTGGCTTAATGCTATGGATGCTATCGGGGGACAGTTAGGAATATTCTCTAGTGATGATGGACTACGATTTACATTTGGTTTTGGGATGAGTTTATAAGATTCTACAGTATTTAAAAAACTTCATATACTTGAAATTACCTTCCTATAAAACAGTTTATACACTCATCCTAATGAATATTAGTACAGGAAGGGATGCCTTAATTAAAATACGTTTTTATTTATAAAATGCCAATGTAGACACAGAAACACAAACTCAAGATTCTAAACTTATGTTAAAAGGTAAAAATCATTCTCGTGAAGTAAAAGTTACTATAAATACTATTGCTTATTTCTATTTGTAAATGACTCCGATTACCTTCTCTATAAAGAGGTAAAAGTTCTCGTGAAGACAAATGAGAATCTACCACAAATAGCATTAGGATAAAAAGTGTTGAACAACGGTTTTTTTGTTTCAATGTATAAATAAATGATCATAAACTTGAATATAATATCGATTTGTGAATTAGAATATCGTAAAAATAGTACTAATTTATTGCGAATAATATTTGTCGATTTGTTAATTAAAAGTTAATTCAGTGTTAAATCGAATGGGATTTGATTAAATCAGTATTGGTTTTTTCTTCTGAAATTTTCTCCAATTTCGACATTCTTCTTTTTAGTTTAACCCTTTGATTCTCAACAATGCAACAGTGTTGCATTGTTGAGAATCAAAAGATGATTTACCTGTTTTGGTAATGATAATCGAGTCATAACTATCTGTTTGTTACGTGTTTGCCGTATTTGTTTATTTGAATTAATCTCTACTTTTGAATAACAAATTTTAATAAGAGCTCAACATTTTAATTTAAACAAACAAATACCTTTAACACAAAAAATCAAACAATAATGAAAACTCAACTGAAAATTTTAAGCACACTAACAGTCTTTTCTCTCTTCTTTTATAGTTGTGAATAAGAAATGGATAAACACGATATCCATTTGGCTGAATAGAGTATAAAACTACTTTTGAAAATAGTGGAATTAGCTTTATAGATAATTTAGATAAGCGTATCACTACGTTTAATTCTTGTCTTACCAAAAAAATAAAACATATTTATTTAAAAATAGGCATCTATTTTTGAATGAAGTGATTTGACTTTTTTTAATTCGCTGTAAAAAATATCTTTTTTTACTTAACCCCTTTCTTTTTCTCACTTTATAGCAGTGCTATGAAGTGTCAAAAACACTGTTTTTTGTATAGAATTAAAAAAGTTTAAACTACTTCAATAATAATTTAACAAACAAACATCATGCAAAACATAATATATAAAATAGCACCATTGATGCTACTGTTTTTTACAGTAAGTGTCTTTGGACAAAAACAATCAGATAATTTCTATTACTACAAAGGAGAAAAATTCTTTTTAAATATAAATACTAGAACTATTTCTATTTCATTTGAGGGAGAAAATTCTATTAACTCTTTCAAATCTTTGCGTAGTAATTCAATAAAAATAAAAGAAATAGTTGAAGATAATTCGAGAGCTACTGTAGTTTCATTAGATGCTAAAGCAATTTCTAAGAAAGCTGTAAAAAGCTATTATATGGAAGTGTCTACAAACAAAAATATGACTATAGAAGATTATTATAAAGAGATCGAATCTTATAAGAAATTGCCTAATACTTTAATGGCTTCTCCAACATATATAACAAAGAGTGGAGGAGAATTAGGGTTGTCAAATAATTTCTATGTAAAACTTAAAGATAAAAATGACATTGATATTCTCTATAAAAAAGCAAAAGAGATGAATCTAGAAGTATTAGGTCATGATAAGTACATGCCACTTTGGTTTACGCTTTCTGTAACATCCAAAAATAAATTAAATTCAATACAGCTTGCTAATATTTTTTATGAAACAGGTTGGTTTGAGAGTACAGAACCAGCTTTCATGTATCACAATATAGAAACTTCGAATGATCCTTACTTCAA
This sequence comes from Aquimarina sp. Aq78, assembly GCF_900299525.1. GTDB lineage: Bacteria > Bacteroidota > Bacteroidia > Flavobacteriales > Flavobacteriaceae > Aquimarina. Next base: position 48,283 of record NZ_OMKA01000018.1, read on the forward strand.
TAACCAGTGGTCTTTAAATAATACAGGGCAGAATGGAGGAACGGTAGGAACTGATATCAATATGGAGCAAGCTTGGGCAATAACCACAGGAGATCCAAGTATCAAAACAGCTGTGTATGATCATGGGTTAGAAATGAATCATCCAGATTTACAAGCTAATGTTCACGGAACAGGGTTTGATGCTAATAGCGGAACATCCCCAGCTACAGTAAGAGGAAATCATGGAACTGCTTGCGCAGGTATTATAGGGGCAGTTAAAGATAATAATTTAGGAATTTCGGGTGTTGCACCTACTTCAAAATTAATATCGATCAGTATCAATCTTAGATCTTCAGATACCCCGTCTCAATTAGCAAGTGGTTTTAATTGGGCATGGCAAAATGGAGCAGATGTGATTAGTAATTCTTGGGGAGGATATGCACCATCGAGCATTATAGATAATGCTATAACAAATACATTAACTAATGGTAGAGGAGGAAAAGGTTGTGTAATTGTTTTTGCTGCAGGTAATGAGAATAATACAAATATTCGATACCCAGGAAATAGTAATCCAGATTTATTAATAGTAGGAGCAATGAGTCCTTGCGCAGAGCGTAAAAACCCAAACTCCTGTGATGGAGAGAGTCAGTGGGGGAGTTGTTATGGTAGCCAATTAGATATTGTAGCTCCTGGAGTAAAAATGCCAACTACAGATAGACAGGGGGCAAATGGATATTCTACATCTGATTATACGCAAACTTTTAACGGAACTTCATCAGCATGTCCAGTAGTAGCAGGAGTAGCAGCACTAATATTAAGCGTTAATCCAAACTTAACATATAGTGAGGTAAATAATATTATCGAGCAATCCGCTCAGAAAGTAGGAGCATATACATATGCTACTGCAGGAGGGCGTCCTAATGGAACTTGGAATAATCAGATGGGGTATGGTTTGGTGGATGCGCATCAAGCAGTCTTATTGGCTCAGAATGGTTCTGGTTCTGATTCTGAAGCACCAACAGCACCATCCAATCTGGTCTCTACTGGAAAAACTAAAACTAGTGTAAGTTTAAGTTGGACAGCCTCAACAGACAATGTAGGTGTAACGGCGTATGATGTTTACAATGGGAGTAACCTTTCTACTACGGTAAATGGTACCACAGCAACAATATCAGGATTAACGCCAAATACAAGTTATGATTTTACCATCAAAGCTAAAGATGCAGCAGGTAATGTATCAGGAGCAAGTAATGTATTAACAGTTACAACAGATCCTAATAATGATGGAGGAACACCACCGACTTATTGTGCGGCAGAAGCTACAAATGGGCCTGAACATATTGCAAAGGTTAAATTTGGGACAATAGATAATAGTTCAGCCAGAGATTCTTATCATGATTATACAAATATATCTACAGATGTTGCTAAGAATAATAGTTATGCATTATCGGTAGTTATTGGTCAACCCTATGGTAATGATAATGAAGTAACAGCATGGATTGATTGGAATATTGATGGTGATTTTGAGGATGCAGGTGAACAATATTTATTATCAAAAAGTAGCGCCTCAGAAGCTTCGATTTCAATTCCAGTACCATCAGGTGCATCTATAGGAACTACAGGTATGCGTATTAGAGTTTCTTATAATAGTAGTAGTAGAACTCCTTGTGGAACAAGAAGTTATGGAGAGGTTGAGGATTATGCTGTGAATATCAAAGGATCAAAATCTGGATTAATCACTGAATCCATTGACGATATGATTATTTATCCAAATCCAACTCCAGAACAATTTGTTATTTCATCTAAACTAATAGGGGCTCAAGTAACTCTTATTAACTCCAATGGTGTAATAGTAAAAAAAGAAAAAATGACTTCAAGTAAAACAAAAATTGATTTATCAGGGCTTCCTTCAGGGTTTTATCAAGTGCAGTTAATTCTGGGGTCAAAAAAATTATCAAAAACTGTTGTAATAGAATAAGTTTTGATTGTAAGGTCCTGATTATCTAAGGAGCTCTTATTTTAACTTCTGAAATACCAGAACAAAATAAATTTAATAGAGGTCAGTATTTAAATACTGACCTCTATAAATTTTTCTCCCACAGTAATATTGAAGTTTAAACTTTTTTTAATTCGCTATAAAAATGCCTTTTTTGCTCAATTTTCGTATTCTTCGCCAGAATCAAAAAGGGTTAAGTTCATCAATATGATGTATTAGGAATCTCAATCAATATTGAGGTAACCTAAAGTAATTGAAGGAGAACCTATAGAAGGATTAACCGAGATTTTGAATTTCGGTTTTGACGAACTTGATTTACATAGAATAGAAGCAAGGTGTGCCACCGTGAATATTTGATTCTAGGATTCTCGAAAAAGTAGGAATGTGTAAAGAAAGGGTATAAACGAAAAGTTGTATCGCTTAAATCCCCTTTATCTACTCGATGCCAAAATGTTGCCTTTATTTAAGTATATACTTAAATAAAGTAGCTTTATGATGATTTGTTTTTTCGTTAGTTATAAAGAGAATAGAATCGTTTTTAAAACAAATTCCTTCTTTTTGAGAATTATGCTTTAATGCTATTTTTTGAATACTTCCGTCAAATAGATTATCACCCTTAAAATTACTGAGTAAGAATACTTTATTATGTGTGAGAAGGGCTATTTTATCTTCAGATCGATTGATTGCGGCCCCGGTGATAAGACAATTAGAATAATTTTTGCAGGTTTCATAGGCTCCAATTAGTTTGGCCATATGTTTTCCTGGCGTAGCAGAAACCCTATATAGTTTAGTAACTCTTTTTGATTTTTTTCCCCTGTTTTTAGTAAATAAGTAGAGATTACCATTCAAGTGTACAAAAGCTTCAACATCAAAATTTAATCTTTTTTTCTTAGGTGGAAATTTCTTCTGATCTTCATAAATGAATTCAATTTTTGAAGTAATAATAGTGTTCGATAGAATTCCTGAAACTTTATAGATGACTAAATCTTTTCGATCATTACCATTATTTCCAAAATCACCAATATAAATATTGTCTTCTTGATCATATGCAAGATCTTCCCAATCTATGTTTGTAGCTCCGGGAATTTTGATTTGGCTCACTATTTTACCTTTTTGATTTAAGCAAAACAATACATTACTGTTGCCAGAATCATTTATAGCATACACGTTATGATCAGATAACATAGTAATACCCGATATTTCGTGAAGAAGGCTAGGTAAGGTATTAATCTTTACTAAATCTGCGTTCTTATCCTTTTGACAACTAGCGGTAACCGTCATCAAAAGGATAAGATAGGAGAGTTTTAATATTTTAACTTTTATGATTCCAGGCATTGAGCATCCAACTTGTCTTTTCTATTTCTCCAATATAAGTACCTGTAATATCCAGTGTTCCATCATCTTTGGCATCTTCAGCGGCTGTAGTTACTATTTTTAATTGATTTAAAAGTGCTTTATGATCCTCAAGAATAGCAGCTACCATTTCATGATCTGCAAGTGTTGTGTCTGCCTCTTTAATACTAGAGAGATCCAGGTAAGAACTAAAATTGCTAACAGGTTTTCCTCTAAGCGTTAGAATTCTTTCTGCGATTTCGTCGATTTTTAATTTAGCATCTTCATAAAATTCTTCAAATTTTACATGAAGTTCAAAAAAGTGAGGCCCGGTAATATTCCAATGAAAATTTCTAAGCTTTTGATAGTGTATATGATAATCTGCTAATAATATATTTAAAGCCTCTATTGTTTTCGTAGTTGAATTATTCATAGTTTTTATCTATTGTTTTTTTAATTTCAATACAAAATTACTATAATTGAATAGTAAAGCATGAAGTTACAATAGTTAGTTGTAATAGGCGTATTACTATAATTGATTTGTGATTTCCTTAAGAATAAAGCTATAATATGCTTTATCATGGGGGACATATTTTTTTCTTTTAATAGAATCTTGAATAATGTCTTTAAACTCATTAATTTGTATGAGCATAAGATCAGAAACTTCTTCTTTTTGAAGCGTTAGTGTTTTAATAGACACATCAAGGCGTGAAAGATAGATATGATGAAATTCGTTGTCATAAAGATCAGGTCTGGGTTTTTTTTCTGCTAAATATGTTCCAATAAATCTTAGGTCATTTTTAGACACAGATAAACCAATTTCTTCTTTAACTTCGCGAATAGCTGAATCCTCAGGTGTTTCTCCAGTACCGATATGACCAGCCACAGAAATATCCCATAAACCAGGATACGTATCTTTATCATCCGCTCGTTTTTGTAATATTATTTCTCCTAGATCTGTAAAGAACCAAATGTGAACACTACCATGATATAATCCTAATTGATGTACTTCAGATTTTAGTTTTACTTCTCCGGTAAACTCTCCTGTCCTATGAAGTATATCTATAAGTTCGTCTGCCATGGCTGTTTTTAATTATGCATTGTTAATGGGAAATTAAAGATATATTTTTAATAAATACCTTGTTAAAGTTAATTTTATCTATAATTAATATTAAATACTTGTTATATTTTTATTGCTAAAATGATATATTTATGCAAAAATAATATATATGATGGTTAAAACTTGTCCAAATTGTAGTTCATCTGAGTATATAAAAAGTGGGATAATAAATCAAAGACAGCGATATCGTTGTAAGAATTGTAACTATTATTTCACAGTTAATAAACTGGGCAAGAAAATAGATGATTATTATGTTAACAAAGCACTACAGCTTTATCTCGAAGGATTAACGTATCGTGAAATCGAACGTATTTTGGGGATATCTCATGTTAGTGTTATCAATTGGGTAAAAAAATATAATATCAAGCGACCATATAATTCTCAATATCATCCCACATATAAGATTTTAAACTCCTTAGAATTAGCTAATTATTTTCAATCTCCAGAGAATATTCAGGGAGCAGGGGTTGTTGTGACAGAGCTGGGAGATAAATTTATGCTTATAAAGTGGGAGCGCTTTAAAGAATAACTATATCAATTAGCAAATAACTATACTAATTTTTATTGCCTGACATAATTTTTAGAATTTTAGCAAGTGCACAACACTACGCAAGTAGTATTAATCATTTTCTACAAATCAAATTCTTAAATTATGAAAAAACTCATATTACTACTTTTTTTAAGTAGCTTTTTGATTTCGCACTCCGTCTTTTCTCAAGGATCTCCAGACTATACAGGAGGACTTAAAGTAAAGCTTAATGAATCTGGTTCAAAATACTTTAGGATTATTTCCTGGGCACAGTTTTGGGCAAGATATACAGATGACGTTCCTGATGATGATAGTAATACAGATTTTAGTATTCGTAGAGCACGTATTCTAATGTATTCTCAAATCAATAAGGATTTTTTAATTCTTACTCATTTTGGATTAAATAGTTTAAATGCTAATAATTTAAACCCGGTGGGTAAAGGAGATAGTTCACAACTTTTCTTTCATGGGGTTTGGGGGCAATATAGCCTTGGAGCAAATCATGCAATCGGTGGAGGACTACATTATTGGAATGGAATATCTCGTCTTAATAATCAAAGTACGCTTAATATTATGACTCTTGATAATAATCGACAATCCTGGGCACACATAGGACTATCAGATCAGTTTGCTCGTCACATTGGGATTTATGCCAAAGGAAAATTTGGCAAATTACAATATCGTGTGTCTGTTAATGAATCGATAACTAACAACCTTCAGGAAGGTACTGATCCTGTTGTAAATGGTCCAGCCGTATATGCTGGCAGACGATTGTTAGGGTCTAAAGATGCAGGAAAGAATTTTGCTGGATATTTCGATTATAATTTTTTAGATCAGGAATCCAATTTCTTACCTTATAAAGTCGGGTCATATCTGGGTGGTAAAAAAGTATTTAATGTTGGAGCAGGATTCTTTTATCACCCCGATGGAAGCGTCACAAATACAAATGGAACACTCGAAGGAGAGGATGTAGCAATATTTGCTGTAGATGCATTTTACGATGCTCCTTTAGGAAGTAATGGTTCAGCGATTACTGCCTATGCAACATATCAAAATAATAACTATGGACAGAACTATACCTTGGGACAAACCTATGAAACAGGGGCTATGATATATGGACATGTAGGGTATGTGATTCCTAATGCTAACAAAAAAATTAAATTTCAACCCTATACCTCTTTTAATTTACGATCTATAGATGCTATTGATGATAATGCAACAACATTTGGTGTTGGAGCTAATGCGTATTTTAGTGGTCATAACTCTAAGTTAACCTTAGAATATCTAAACACAAAATATGGCGATAATGATGCGCAAAGTTTTGTTACCTTACAAGCAATGATCTATCTCTAAAACTTAATAATTATGTCAGAAAAACAACAAAAAGCCAGTGCCTACTGGAAAGAAAATGTAAAATACTTATTTATTTTACTTGCAGTATGGTTTGCCGTATCATACGGCGCAGGGATACTTTTTAAAGATGCGTTAAATCAATTTCATATGGGTGGTTTTCCTTTGGGGTTCTGGTTTGCACAGCAAGGTTCTATCTATGTATTTGTGATTTTAATTTTTGTCTATGTTCGGTTAATGAACAAATTAGATAAGAAATATGGTTATGATGAAAAATAAAAAGATAGAAAATTATATGAATTTGGTTAAGACATTGTCCTAATTCAATTCACACAATCTCTAAGATTATAAACAACTAAAAAAATATATTATGAGTGTTCAAATGTGGACTTATATTTTGGTAGGGCTAACCTTCACTTTATATATAGGAATTGCGATTTGGTCAAGAGCAAGTTCTACAAAAGAGTTTTATGTAGCAGGGGGTGGAGTATCTCCTTTAGCCAACGGGATGGCTACTGCTGCCGACTGGATGAGTGCTGCTTCATTTATTTCTATGGCTGGTATTATAGCCTTTTCAGGCTATGACGGTGCTGTATACCTAATGGGGTGGACAGGAGGATATGTACTGTTAGCATTATTGCTAGCTCCTTATCTAAGGAAATTCGGAAAATTTACAGTTCCTGATTTTATCGGGGATCGATATTATTCAAAAACAGCAAGATCGGTAGCAGTATTCTGTGCACTTCTCGTATCCTTTACATATGTAGCAGGTCAAATGAGAGGAGTCGGAATTGTATTTTCCAGATTTTTAGAAGTAGATATCAATACAGGAGTGATTATTGGGATGATTATTGTGCTCTTTTATGCCGTACTAGGTGGTATGAAAGGTATAACATACACCCAGGTAGCACAATATTGTGTACTCATCTTTGCATTTATGGTACCAGCCATATTTATTTCAATTCAGATGACAGGAAACCCTGTACCTCAGTTAGGGTTTGGGGATACCATTGCAGATGGTTCGGGAACTTACCTTCTCGATAAACTGGATGGTTTGAGTACAGAATTAGGGTTTTCAGAATATACAAATGGTTCTAAATCAATATTAGATGTATTCGCTATAACCTTGGCATTAATGGTAGGTACAGCGGGATTACCACATGTAATTGTTCGTTTCTTTACCGTTAAGCGAGTTAAAGATGCTCGTAAATCGGCAGGGTATGCCTTGTTGTTGATTGCTATATTGTATACAACTGCCCCGGCAGTAGCAGTTTTTGCTAAAACAAATCTTATTGAATCGGTACAAAATAAACAATACGAAGAACTTCCCTTATGGTTTAAAAATTGGGAAGATACAGGTTTGTTAGGTTGGGCAGATAAAAATGGAGATGGACAAGTACAGTATGCCAATGGTCATGCAGTTGAAGGGAATAAAAATAAACCGGTTTTTGATGGAAAAAATCGTGGAGAGCATGGAGAGCGTAAGATTACAAATGTAAATGCTGCAACCAAGAACGAACTTTTTGTAGATCGTGATATTATGGTATTAGCAAATCCCGAAATAGCAAATCTCCCTAATTGGGTAATTGCTTTGGTAGCTGCAGGAGGATTGGCAGCAGCATTGTCTACCGCAGCAGGATTGTTATTGGTGATTTCATCTTCTGTATCTCATGATCTCATCAAAAAAATGATTAAACCAGATATCTCAGAAAAAGGAGAATTAATCGCAGCGCGTCTTTCAGCTGTGGCAGCGGTATGTGTTGCAGGATATTTTGGAATCAATCCACCTGGTTTTGTTGCAGCTGTTGTAGCTCTGGCCTTTGGCTTAGCAGCGGCTTCTTTCTTCCCAGCCATTGTGTTAGGAATATTCTATAAAAGAATGAATAAAGAAGGAGCTATTGCAGGAATGGTAGTAGGTATTTTGTGTATGTTGTTATATATGATAAAATACAAATTGGGATGGTTTGACGAAACCCTTCCTCCATCAAGTGAATGGTGGTTTGGGATATCCCCAGAAGGATTTGGAGCTGTAGCCATGGTAATCAATTTTGTGATATCATTAGTAATTTCCAAATTTACCTCGGCACCGCCAAAAGAAGTGCAAGAAATTGTAGAAAATATAAGAATCCCTAGTGGAGCTGGAGAAGCAACACATTAGATGTAGGTGAATTAAACCTCACAGGTTGATTAAAACCTGTGAGGTTTAAAAGAAACAGAATCTGCTGTAAAAATGATTGAAAACTAAAGTATATAGACTTAGGAAATATAAGTAACCAATAATAAAGCTCTTATGAAAAAACGTCATCAACAAAAACTGGTAGTGCTTTCTATTGTATTACTTTTTCTATTCAATGTTCCGTTGATATTTATGTTTAATCATTCCGGAAGTATTTTTGGGTTTCCTGTATTGTATTTTTTTGTGTTTCTGATTTGGGCGATTTCAATTTTGATCTCTTTTATAATTTTGAAAAAGTTTTATGAATAGTTATATATTAATATTCATAATTGTAGGATACCTGCTGCTTTTGTTTGGGATTGCTTTCTGGGCCGAAAAAAAAGCAAAAAGATCCTGGGTTAATAATCCTTATGTCTACACATTATCACTTGCAGTATACTGTTCTGCATGGACATATTATGGTAGTGTAGGGATTGCAGCCACTTCTGGTGTTAGTTTTCTTACCACCTATTTGGGGCCTGTGATAGCTTTCCCAGTTTGGGTTGTGGTATTGAAAAAAATAATCAAAATTTCAAAACAACATAAGGTATCAAGTATTGCAGATTTTATATCACTTAGGTATGGTAATGACCGATTCTTAGGAGCGTTAGTAACTATAATATGTGTCTTGGGAGTATTGCCTTATATTTCATTACAACTTAAAGCCGTTTCAGAAACTTTTGAGATAATTTCTAACAACCCAATTAATTCTTCAGGAACGATTTTTAAAGATTCTACATTTTATATTGCAGTTTTATTAGCAGTATTTGCTGCATTTTTTGGAACAAGAACTACTGATGCAACACGACGCAGGCAAGGAATAGTTTTTTCGGTAGCAGTAGAATCAGTAATCAAACTTATTTTCTTTTTAGGAGTAGGAGGATATGTTACCTATTTTCTTTTTGATGGTACTACAGATATTTACAATCAAATATCTGTTACAGAAGATTTCGAGTCGTTAACTACATTTGATAGCCTGGAGTCTGGTATTAATTGGTATTTTATGATTGTCTTGTCTTTTTTAGCAATTTTTCTTTTACCAAGACAATTTCACGTTTCTGTGATAGAGAATACAACCAAAAAAGATCTTAAGAATGCGATTTGGATGTTTCCACTTTATCTACTACTGTTTAATGTATTCGTTGTTTTTATCGCCTGGGGCGGAAAATTGCGATTAGGAGATTTGGCAAATCCAGATTACTATTCGTTACTACTTCCTTTACAAAATGGAGATGTGTTTTTAGCAACTCTGGTATTTTTAGGTGGTTTTTCGGCAGTGATTTCTATGGTAGTTGTTTCAACATTGGCATTGTCAACTATGCTTAGTAATAACCTGATTATTCCATATGGATTTCTGGATAAATTTAGCAAAAGTCGTCCTGAGCGTAATGCCAATTATATTAAGAATATTAGAAGGATAGCTATTTTATGTTTGATATTAGGGGCTTATTTTTTCTATATTAATTTTAATATTGAATTATCATTATTCTCGATTGGGCAATTATCTTTTGTTGTTATTGCACAACTTGGACCTTCATTTTTTATAGGACTATTTTGGAATAGAGGATCTTCTATAGCTGCAAAAATGGGAATTATTATAGGAGCATTGGTTACGAGTTATACCCTTGTTTTGCCTTTTGTTCTGGATACAATATTCGGTAACATGAATTTTATTGTATATGGACCTTTTGAAATTGAACTCTTAAAGCCCTATGCATTATTTGGTATAAACATTCTCAATCCGGTAACACATGCATTTTTTTGGAGTATGTTTTTTAATGTTATTGTATATCTCTCGGTTTCCCTTTCTTTTAAAGGAAATTATAGAGAACGTAACTATGGAGAAATGTTTGTGGATAGCAACTATAATTCTTTGCAGGAAAATGCATTTGTATGGAAAGGAGAAGCCTATGTTTCAGATATTAGAAAAGTATTAAACCGATTTCTGGGAGAAGAACGTACAGAGCGCGCTTTGGATTTGTTCTACCTTAAATATGATCTTCCAAAAAATGCTGAAGCGGCAGATGCCAGGTTAATTAATTTTTCAGAAAAACTATTGACAGGAAGCATAGGTAGTGCTTCTTCCCGAATTTTAATCTCCAGTGTAGTCGAAGAACAACCCGTTACCCTGGTAGAAGTATTAGAGATTTTAGAAGAAAATAAAAAAACGATTTCTACAAATAAGTTTTTAAAACAGAAATCAGATGAATTAACTCTACTTACAGACGAATTAAAAGAGGTTAATGAAGAGTTGACACTTCATGATAAATTAAAAGATGAGTTTCTGGATACCGTGGCACATGAGTTAAAAACACCAATTACATCAATTAGAGCAGCATCAGAAGTGTTACTGGATAGTCAGGATATGCCCAATGAGCTAAAAATGCAGTTTTTAGATAATATTGTTTACGATTCAGAACGCCTTACCAAGTTAATTCATGACATACTGGATTTAGAAAAGTTAGGATCTGGGAGAGAAATTCTGGATAAAAAAGAAAATGATCTAAATCTAACCATAGAAAAAGCAATATTAGGAGTGCGTGCAATTGCAGAAAAAAAGAATATAAAAATTCTGAATTCAAAACCTTTTGAAACTTTAGTTGCGAAATATGATGAAGACAGAATGCTTCAGGTACTTACTAATGTGCTTTCTAATGCAATTAAATTTGTTGAAGAAAAAAATGGAATTATTAAAATAGAATCGAAAAAAAGGAAAGATTATATTCGTATTAATATTGAAGATAACGGAAAAGGCATTCTTATCGAGGATATGAAACATATTTTTGATAAATTTTACCAGTCCAAAAATCAAAACGTAAAAAAACCTGCAGGTAGTGGTTTTGGTTTAGCTATAAGTAAACAGATTATAGAAGGACATAAAGGAAAAATATGGGCCGATAAAAATTGCAAAACAGGAGCTAGATTTATCATAGAGATTCCTGATTAGCATATGTAAATAATGAAGTGGTTTAAACTTTTTTGATTCTGGCGAAAATTGAGTAAAAAAGAGCATTTTTATAGCGAATTGAAAAAAGTTTAAACCACTTCGATAAAAAAGATTAAATTTTGAATAAGAAGAAGATATTAATTGTTGATGACGAACCTAATATTGTAATGTCTTTAGAATACACATTTAAGAAGAATGATTTTGAAGTTTTTATTGCCAGGGATGGAGGCGAAGCTATCGAAATATTAAAATCACAGATTCCCGATGTAGTTCTGTTGGATATTATGATGCCAAACGTAGATGGATATCAAACCTTAAAATACATAAGATCAAATGTTGATACAAAGGATATTAAAGTGGTGTTTTTAACTGCAAAAAATAAAACTTCGGATATTCAAAAAGGAGTATCAATGGGTGTAGATAAGTATTTGACAAAACCATTTTCAATAAAAAAAATTATGGCAGAGATCAATGAGCTTATTGCTCAAAAATAACTGAATCAATCTTGGTATTTAAACAAGATGCAGCTATTTTTAAGTTGTTTACGCCTTAATAATAGTTACTTGTCGATAATTTTTTGACGATGACATGTTTTAAAAGAATTTAATAGACCAAAATTAGAAAATCACAGATCATGGAAATAAAAGACACACTTCAGCTTAGTTCTTTTGCTGAGTATAAAGAAGCATATCAGGAAAGTATTAATAATCCCGAAAAATTTTGGGATGCTATAGCCGAAAAATTTTATTGGCATAAACGATGGGATAAAACATTAGAGTGGGATTTTACAAAACCTGAAGTAAAATGGTTTGAAGGTGGTAAATTAAATATTACAGAAAACTGCCTGGATAGACATTTAGAGAAATTTGGTAATAAAACGGCTATTATTTGGGAGCCTAATGACCCAACTGAAGAATCACGTCATATTACCTATAAACAACTTCATGTAAAAGTTTGCCATTTTGCGAATGTTTTAAAAAATAATGGTATTAAAAAAGGAGATCGGGTTTGTTTGTATATGCCAATGATCCCCGAATTAGCAATAGCAATGCTGGCTTGTGCACGAATTGGAGCAATACATTCTATTGTTTTTGCAGGATTTTCAAGTACTGCTATAGCTAGCCGTATTAATGATTCGGAATGTAAAATGTTGATCACGGCAAACGAGGTGTATAGAGGTGCAAAACCTGTAAAATTAAAAGAGATGTGTGATGAGGCCTTAAAAACTACACCATCTATAGAAACGGTTATTGTGTATAGAAGAACGGTTGAGCCAACACCAATGAAAGAAGGTAGAGATAAGTTTTGGTTTGATGAATTGCAAAAAGTAGAAAAAGAATGCCCGGCAGAAGTGATGGATGCAGAAGATATGTTGTTTATATTATATACATCTGGTTCTACTGGTAAGCCAAAAGGAATGGTACATACAATAGGAGGATATATGGTGTATACTACCTATACCTTTGCAAATGTGTTTCAATGTGATCATTTTGCTCCTACGGGACAAGATATACATGCCAAAAAACAAGATGATGTCTATTGGTGTACGGCAGATATTGGTTGGATTACTGGACATTCGTATATAATTTATGGTCCATTGGCTGCAGGAGCAACAACTGTAATGTTTGAGGGAGTACCTAGTTATCCCGATTATGGCCGTTTCTGGGAGATTTGTGATAAACTTAATGTAACCCATTTTTATACAGCACCAACTGCAATTAGAGCACTAGCAAAACAACCATTAGAATTAGTTGATAAACATAACCTTTCTTCTATTAAAGTTCTTGGGTCTGTAGGAGAACCAATAAATGAAGAAGCATGGCACTGGTATAATGATAATATAGGAAAAGGAAATTCACCTGTAGTTGATACTTGGTGGCAAACAGAAACAGGAGGGGTGATGATTTCTCCATTAGCCGGGATTACACCAACACGACCGACATTTGCGACATTACCTTTACCAGGTATTCAACCCGTTTTGATGGATGCAGAAGGAAAAGAAATAGAATTTAAATCAAAAAGCTCAGAAGGAAGATTAGCTATAAAATTTCCTTGGCCATCTATAGCAAGAACAATTTATGGAGATCACCAACGATATAAGGATGTATATTTTTCTACATATGAGAATATGTATTTCACTGGGGATGGAGCATATAGAGATGCAACAGGCAATTATAGAATCACAGGTAGAGTAGATGATGTAGTCATTGTTTCTGGGCATAATTTGGGAACCGCTCCTATAGAAAATGCGATCAATGAACATTTGGCCGTTGCAGAATCTGCAATTGTTGGTTTTCCTCATGATGTAAAAGGAACAGCTTTATATGCATATGTTACTCTATATAATGATCAGGTAGCTGATGAGGCATTGATAAAAGAGATTAGAGAACAAGTATCTAATACTATTGGGCCAATAGCAAAACCAGATAAAGTTCAGTTTGTAAGTGGGTTGCCAAAAACAAGAAGTGGTAAGATTATGAGAAGGATTTTACGCAAAATAGCATCAAAGGATACTTCTAATCTGGGAGATACATCTACGCTGTTAAATCCGGACGTGGTTCAGGAGATAATGGAAAATGTAGTGTAATCGATAATACCGTACCCTGAGCGCAGTCGAAGGGTACGTACAACACAAACGCTACGTCACAACTTGTCCCGAACTTTCCTCGGGATCGAGTGCGTGAGGAACGAGCGTGTATCGAGATGCATTTAAAAACGATAGTATAATGAGTACTCAAAGAGTTCCCAACAAGGGGGTAACCCCTTGTCGACATGGGGTCAAATGTATCAAAAGGTAGTTCGAGCCGATACTTTAATGCTTCGAGTGGATACAATAGAGCTTCGAAGCCATAGATTCACCTTTCGAAGCGATAGATTACGGACTAAAAGCGATAGCATAAGGGTTTTTTGCGATACATCGATAGGTGGCGATCCAAAAAAAGGTAGTTCGAACTACCTTTTTAATCCTTCGAAGTACCTTGGTACCTCTTTGAGCTACCCTATGTGGTAGTTCGAACTATGATTTTAATACGTTGATGTATCTTGATGATCCTTATAAGCACCTCGATAGCGCTTCGAGTTATGCTTCTGTATCGGTTTCTTTAGCAGCCCCTCCGTTTTTCTTAAAAAGCACTTTCATATCCTCATATACAGGCTTGGCACCCGGTTCGTTTTCACCAGCCAGATACCGCATCATACGATAAAAACTTAATGCATTAGAGTAGTTATCATGATCTAGTAAGGTTTTGGTGTCTATTAATTGTTGCGCCAGATATTCTAACTGCTGCACATGAGATTCTATCTGTTTACGAGTGGTGTAATCACGATTAAACTCTTCTTTATCCAAAAAATTAGGAATCCAGGTGGGATGTTGCTCCATATAGTTTTTGGCTTTGTCTACAATAAGTTTGTTTTGATTGGCGATTCGCCCATACTGTGTTCGCTGCTCGGGGGTAAGATTTACTGTTTTACCCAACAATACCTCTTTTATGGTGTCTATCCCCTGGGTTAATTTGTTTAATTCCTCTTCTGTAAATGTTACACTAATTAGATTTTCTAATGCCATTCTTAATATATTTATATAGTTAATAAATTTTTATGACACAAGAATATAGGATGTCAGTTTCATTTTTCGGGACTGAGATTTTTTTAAGAAAGATTTAGCTATCTTTTTGATTTTGTTAGGATTATGCGCCTATGTCGTATCCTGAGGTGTTATACTGAGCCCTTCGGTAAACTCAGGACAGGCCTGTCGAAGTACTCTCGAAGGGTTCGGTATGAGTACCAAAAACAGGCATGTTTCCCTCATATTGAGTATAGCCATTACAAAACCTGATTTATTATAAAACATATAGTTCCTACTCATAGTAACAAAATATAAAAAGCTATACTACAATAGTATAGCTTTTTAATTTGCTCTATATCTGATTTCTATCCCACTCATATCGCCACTAGCGAGGCACTATTGGGAGCAGGGGTTATCGGGTAAAACACCTCACATCTCTTCATGAAAAACCGCCATAAATATGACGGTTTTTTGATCGTAGATTCTTTTAATTTAGAATTAAAGACTAAATATAAATTTAGAATTCTTGTTTAGCATAATATGGTATGAAGTATGCTGTACTTTCGCTTCCTTTTCGGAAATACAAAAATGAAAAAATCTTATTTTTTTTCAATAAAACATAAGTCACTATTTCACCCTCTACGCTAACAACAAAAATGTTTTTTCTTTCTTTTTTTTCAAAAATCCATAAATCTTTAATAGAACAGTCGTTATAATGATCTATTTTAAAAGCGACACCTTTTTTGAGTAGGTGTTTTTTTGTGGTTTTTAAATAGGTTATATAACTTTTAAACATTTCTATAGCTTCATCTTCTGATTTAATCTTTGAACCCTTATATCTGTATTCTTTAGATATTTGCTCTAAAGGTTCTTCCTTTATAAAAATATCTTCAAAGAATGATTTTACAAACTCACGTTTTTCTGTTTTCTGATTCTGACAATAAGAAAGTAAGCTACAGACTAAAAAAAATGGTAGAATAAATCTTAATTTACTGTTTTTTTTCATAATATAATTTTTGTGGTTAACAATCTCCTTTCTTCTCCGGAGCATTACCTCCTGTTTTATCAATAGTTATAGTTGAAGTAGAGTTCATTGCTCTTATATCTTCACCTAAATCGGCAGGGTTTCTTCCTTTAAATTTGATAGGAAAGACTCCATATTCACCAACTGTTCGGGGTAGGTTAAGTCCAGCTTTCCTTGCTATCTGAATACCAAAATCTGAACAATTATAATCGTTTAAGCTATATGTATCTGGAAAATTATTTATATCATTAATTATTCTTTTTAATTGATCTGATGTTACTTCAGTACTTATACTAACATGATATTTTGATTTACTATTATCATGGATTTCTCCATCTTGATCTGTAAACAAAGTTGCATGAGGATTGTCTGGATAAAAGCCTAAGTAACGAGAGATATTCCCTTGTTCGATACCAATAAATGTATGACCAATGTTTGCTGTTATTTCTCTAGATCCTGCAATATTTTGTTCTACGAAAATAGTTATTTTTGCTGGCATTGTTATGTCAAAACATTTAGTTTCTTTTTTAGGATTAACTTTAGGGGTATTTGCCACATCCACATAAAAGATTTCGTTTCTGCTAACTAAATATTCAAAAACTTCATTTAAAGTAGTTACAGATTGTTGTGCGATAAGAATGTCAATAGCCTGCCTCAAAAACTCTTTTGCTTCCTCAGAATTATTATTAAGTGAAAAAGAATTTATTTCATTGAAGTTTAAAGAATGCCCAACCAACCAATCTGTTTGTGCCTGATTAAGTTGTAGATCTTTTGCTAAATCACGAACTCTTAGCAAATGCTCAAATTGTGGTAGATCGTTTGCTTCATGTGCTAATATAGCATCGATCTCAATAGGATTTCCTAGAAAAGAAGGGAAACGAATATTATTATCCCACAACATAGTTCCTCTAAACTCATTAAAATCTACGCCTAAGGTATATCGACCAAGATTTGCATATTCATACGTTCTAAAATGAAAGAGATCGAATGCCTGTTGCCCTGTAAATGCTGTGGACATATCATGATCATTATCTTTTAAAACCTCTAACATAAAATTCCCTATATACGCTTTATTTCTATCAGGCAATTGTGCCATTGAAGACAACAAATTACCTAAACCATTAAATTGACGCGAATTACCAGAATTATGATTTTCCATGTGGAATAATCTATTTTTATTTTGCTCATCTTGAAAATTGATAGAGAATAATTGTCCAGTAGCTAAACTATAATCATATTGATTGTGTGGAAATGGCGTATTGTTAGCGTATGATTTAAATATATCTTGAGTTAATTTTAGCCCATTGGCATTATACTGTTGATTTTCTAAATAGCTTTTAGTAGCCTTTTTCACTCCTTGATTTACTGAATTCTTTAAAAAAGAAGCTGCACTAGTACCTAATGAATTCACAGCATAATTAAACAATCCAACATCATCTGGGATTTCATTAAACACTGTGGGATTAAAATTTTCCATGGGTTGTCCCAGATCTGCTGTCTCTACTAATTGCGGTGTATAGTCATGATCTTCTAAAACAAAAATGTTGTTAGGGTTGCCAAAAGGTTTGTATGGAATCTCATTTAGATGTTGATTATTAATCCATACCATATATCGAGTCATAAATCGTATTGCATCTTCGTAACCTAAGCTATTATAATGATTAATATATCTATTTGCTAAGCCTTCTGATATTCTTCCTTCCAAATGATATCTTTTAATTTTGCTCTGGCTTTTCTCAAAGTTTAATAGGGCAGAGCGTTGTCGACTTCTTATGTTATGCTGCTCATATAATAAACTGTTTATACTAGCATCTGACATGTTTCTTAGATACTGTCCTTCATATTTCAGATCTCCATAAGGAATATTAGTTCCTGTACCTGTTCTTTTTCTTATATCTAATACTGCATAATTAAGAGAAGAACTTTCAAACTTCGTATCATCAAAATTAAATTTATTTTTCAAATAGTCATTTGCTCTACCAATATAGCCATCTGCCATACGATTAGTTTCTACTTCTTTAATATACTCCTTTTGGATATTCTGAAAATTATAATCAGGAGACAAGCCAGTTGGACTATGATATTGCGCATAATAATTTATACCAGTAATTGCAGCAGCTAATAAAAGTTCTTGCTCGTATAACCATTTTTCTTTTTCGGTATTTACAGCAGCTATTTCATTGTTAAATATGCGGAGTTCAACAGGGACTAAACATAAACAACTTCTCTCAGTACTACTATTTTTCTCTTCACAATCAATACAGCTTTTTGTACCATCGTCTGAGTATTGCACAATCTGTGTATATGTGGTGTTTGATACTAAGTATACCATACCGAGTATCAATAATTTATATATAGTTTTCATGTGTTTTATAGTTTTACAACAGTTTTAGAATAAGGAGCTCCGTTTATGGTCATTTGTATCACATAGGTGCCACTGGGCAGTGTAGCACTATCAACCGTAATGGTTTGTGTGCCTTTTGTAGTATTTTTTTGACTGGGCAAGCTTATTCTTTGCTGTCCAAAAAAATCATATATCGCTACCTGTACCTCGGCGGCCTGATCTAGTGTGTAGGTGATGTTAAACTCATTACCAATAGGGTTGGGTGAGATGGTTGCAAAATTTTTATCGAGTGACACAGGGCTTGTTGCTTTTAGAGCCGTATCTGCAATAGAGACTGTTGCAGGTGCCGGGGTTTCTGGATATAAAACCATACGTATAGGAGTATGTACTTTCTCGTTTAATTCTAAAATTTCTGTAGTTCGTGATGGTTTTATTATTAATGCCTGTTTACCATTTATTGTCTCTTCTTTAAAAAACAATTCGCTAATACCATAGCTAAGTGTATTTTTATCAGGGTGGTCTTGTAATATATTTTTTACCGGTGGGAGTTTAAGTGGCTGCAATTGATTAAAGGTCATATAAAATGCATTCGTACTGCTAATCTTTTTAAGCTTATTATCATGAATCTTTGTTTCTCCATTCATAGTAAGTTCGAGCCTCACATCTTTATAACTACCATGATCTTCTCGTATGGCAATCGATAAGGTAACAGGTATACGCTGCTTTACGCCAGCGGCAGTCCAATCAAACTCGATAAAATGCCCTTTAAAAATGGTGTTCCCACTCCCGATAACAGTCACAGGTTTGTAGTTGGTGTCATAGTTCTCTATAATTGCCAAACGTTCCTCTGCCGAGATCGGTATCCAATCGTTATTTTGGTTTTGTAAGTGTTGCTTTAACGTTTTACTATTAAAAATAGCATTGTCGGTTAACATCTGTAGTGCCTTTGCTTTGTCTTTGGGTACACCATAACCATAATACTGCATGATTGCCAGCCAGTGCTTTGCCATAGGGTGGTTACTGTTCTCAAAATGTGCTTTGGCTTTATTGACTAAAGTGGTATTGGTAAAATCCTCTTTCGTCACTAGATTTTTCAGATTAAGATATCCTAATACATAGTTGGCAATATCCTTTTTATGATCAAGAGTTAGTAACTTCTCAAAGTCCTTGGATATAGTTGAATAACGAATATGGTATTTCTCCTTATATACATCTGTTAATAGATTAATCCCATGAGTAAGCATGGCAGGGGGGTATTGATAATACGCTGCCCTAGAAATGTGCAAAGAGGAAAGTTCTGTTCTCTTACCAAAAAGAGTAGTATAATCTCCTTTTTTTAGATGAAGCAGCCCTTTGGCATAGGCCGATGATGGGTTTGTCCTGCCATAAGAGGCTTCGGCACAAGGGGTGATATATTCGATCATTTCATCGATCAATGCTGGCGGATAGTTTTTAAAATCATTTTTAAATTTTAAGATAACTTCTGCTTTTTGAGCGCAGGTAAGTCCTGTTGGTTCTTGTGCATAACTTTGATGCACAGATAGTAAGGCAAGGCATAGCAAGCCCCATACAAATGATGTGTTCATTTTTTTTAATTTAAATTAGTGATGTATTGACTAGTATTCGTGCGTATCAATGCAGAATAGTAAGGTTCAATTCAGGCAATAGTCAAGTAAGGGGACAAGTCCCATTATTCTTTTTTATCGAGAAGTTAAAAGGCTGGTGTAGTGTCTAGAATACTAATCTTTTGTAAACTTCTATAAATTTTGGATTCTAATTTTAGTGAAGTTGGTGCTTCTGTATTTTCATAAGTTGGTATTGTATTAGGTTATTAAAATTGATATTCTCTATGCAATAGTAAAGCATGCCAGTTTCATTTTTCGGAACTGGGAATTCTTGCACTGTTAATGTTATGTGAAAAAAATATAATGAAAGCATAAATAAGTATTCATTACTGGCAGGTTATGGTAAAAGGGGCATGATGGTTTGGGGAAACATCATAAAAAAACAATACTCTTAAAAAAATGAACTTTTTATTCATCATAATCTTGATCATAAAGTTCGTCATATTCAATTGGATTAACCCCCAGAGGATAAGATTTAAAATTTCCCGTATCCTGAGCGTAGTCGATGGGTAGTGTCGAAGAGCATGCCACGACTTGTCATCCCAGCGTAGGCTGGGATCTTAAAATCACTCTTTTTACAAATAGTATGATAGTTCCTTTGCTAGTACCCATTTGTAACAGATGCGGTTAGAACTTGGCGGGTACAAGTAAGTAATTTTATATGGTGTTATTATACTGGCCATTTATTCACTTTTAGAGATCTCAAAAGCGTTAGAAGTTTGGTTGGCGGAGTTGGTGAGGTTTTAAGCGTTTTTTGTCTTTCATCAAAGTCTCTCTAACTTCGAAATAAAGACCTTGAAAATCTCTCTTCAATAAATCAAGGAACAAAAAAAGCCTCGAAAGAGAGTCTTATATGAGGTTATTTTCTTTAAAATTATGGGCTTGTGCAACGGTTACCGGTGTTGGCAAACGTATTTATTCAAGTTTATATCCTTGTTCTTTTAACGCTTCGAAATCTTCATCAGTTTGCACTAGTGATTTTAGAAAATCTAACGTTTTTATTTTCGTTTTCTCATTTCCCATATCTTTTCTAACTTCAATTACTAAATCAGCTAATGCCATAAGATTCTCTTTAGTATCTGCTGCCTTTTCCCAAAAAAAGAAAGATTGTAGAACTCCATCACTTCCAAATATAATAAGCTCTTTTTTAATATCAATCATTTTATCTATGAGCTTCTGTGCATTTGTATTTTGTCCTTTTTTTACTTGTTTAAGAATGTCAAAGAAAACTGTTAATAGTCTAATATAGACATCATATTTTCTTTCCGATAATTGTTTTTCAACTTGTAATCGTTTTTCTTTTTCGTGTTTATATAACCAACCAATTCCACCAAGAATTAGTAGAAGCATTGGAATTATTGATTGGATTAATATTTGATTCATAATTGCTTAAAATTCGATTTTTGTTGAGTTCTCTTATATGTTTGCCAACGGTCTTCTTATATAAAACGTAGCGTGTAAAAAGACTCTAACTTTTCGGATTAACACAGACCCGAATTTTTATATTTTGTTTTCTCTTTTCTATTTTAAAAGCCAAATTTAAAAATTTGATGGCCTTTGTAAATAAACACAGACCTTCCAATTTAGCACTTGCCAGCTATGTTTTAGGACACGGTATTATGTGCCGTTTTTATTCCAGCACTTTGTCTATTACTAACTGTAAATCATTTGTTTCTACCACCACCACGGAAGAAGCAATCCATTCCGCTTGTGTCATTTCTTCAAACACTGAAAAGTTGTTTTTTGCTTTAAAGTTAATAGTTGATGGTTCAAGAATATGTGTTTTGATTTCTTCTTTAATGTCAGAATAATCGGTAATTTGAAATTCTTCAGGAAGTGCATAATCATCTCCAAGTATTCTTTGGATTGCATCTCTTGAGTAGTAATTTTCAATTTCTCTTTTTCTTAAAATCATAACTTCTCCACCTAATTCTTCTACTTTGGCAATGAGTTGTGCTTTATTAGCTAATTTTGCATCATAATCAACTGCTCCTCGGTCAGAATCCAAAACAACAATAAATCGTCTATTTATTTTCCTGCATAAATGTGCATTGACAAAAAAATCCACTTGGTCGCCACCACAAGGAATAAATAATATGTCAGTTGGCAGTTCTCCATTAATCTTTTCAAATGCTATTTTCCAAAATTTAGCGTCTCCGCTACCTTCTACAAATACTGCTTTTCTATAGTTATCGTTCAGCAGATTGTAATTTGGCCTAATACCTAGTTCTTGTATTACTACATCTAATATTTCATCTTCATTTTCGTAATTGTAATATGTAGATAATTCATTCTCTTTTTTGACAACTACTATATTTGAATCTCTTGTTGAGCCTGCAAATACAGGTGAATGTGTAGTTAAAAAGAATTGACTGTCATCTGCAAGTTCAATAATTGAAGTCAATAAATCTTGTTGTAATTCGGGATGTAAGAATGTTTCTGGTTCCTCAATTCCAAAAATTTGATGCTGTTTAGTTGTTTTTTGTGCGAGATATTCAAAGTAAGCTACCATCAAAAGTCTTTTGAAGCCAGTACCTTTATTTGAAATTGGAATATCGTAATTGTCTGAACTAAACTTTAATGACAAATCAAATTTCACAAGGTTTCCCCAATTACAAACAGGCGAAGTATTGATTTTTTCAAGTTCAGGAACGTTTTTTTGCATTAATGTTGTAATAGCAGAAAATTCGGTTTCTAAATCTGTTTGCACATTGTTTTCTATTTGGTCTGTCAGAACAGCGTTGTTTCTTAACGATTCGGTTGCAATAGGTTTAAATTGACTTTGGAATGATGTAGAACTTACATTTAAATCTTGTTCTGCATCAAACAAAGAATAAACAGGTAGTTCAATAAAGCTGTATTGCTTTTTTAGGTTTTTGAGAAAATCAGATGCATCGTGTTCCTTTTCTACTCTTCCTAATTCGGCAGTATTATCGTTTATTAATTCTATTTTTGATAGGTTGGTCACACCACGACCAGAGCGAGAATAGTCTAACTCTAATGCAGCACAATAAGAGTTAATTCCTGATTCTTTAATTCCCCAACAATTTGAATAATCATCACTGTTCAAATCGTTGCAGATATAAGTTAATGTTTTAACTACTTTTCCAGAAGTATTAAATTCAAATGTTTTCTTTAGTTGAATTTTACTATCAGAGTCCAGGGCTAAAGCATTGATTTCTTCGTTAGGTGTAAACCTTAAAGTTATTTCAGTTTTTTCTCCTTCTTGTATTCCTTTAAAAACGTCATTGGCAACAAACTTTTCGTTAAAAAATGTGTTCAGAGCTTTTAAAATGTTTGATTTTCCAGAATCGTTTTTACCAACGAATGAATTTATTTCTCCGACTTTCAGATTTTGAAGGTCTGCTATTCCTCGAAAGTTTTTGATTGTAATATCAAATATTTTCATTTAGTCCTGATGTTTTTTCAAATGTTTTTTCAAATGGCACATAACAATGATATATGCACCTGTATATATACACCCGTTTATACTAATTTATTCATATCAACAAACATTCATTTCATCATGAAAACTAATACTTGCCAACCTTTCTTATATTTTAATCCCCTAAAACTACTACTACCTTTTTTATTACGGTTACGGGAAACCACAGGGTAGGGGAGAAAGTTTTACGTATGCAACAGAGGTTTGAGGTCTTAGGTTTTAGGTATGAGGTGTGGATTGGGATAAACCAAAAGCAATAAAAAATCCCATTCGTTTTCTCAAATGGGATATATAGTAGTGTAAGATTAAAATCTATTCAAAATAACTAAAAGACTCTCCTGCATTTATAGAAAGTAAACTTTCGTAAATCAATTCTATAACATTTTCTACATCACTTCTGTGTACCATTTCTACAGTAGTGTGCATATAACGCAACGGTAAAGAAATTAGAGCAGAAGCAACACCACCATTACTGTATGCAAATGCATCAGTATCTGTTCCTGTCGCTCTGCTAGATGCCATACGCTGAAAAGGAATCTTTTTCTTTTCTGCAGTATCAATCAATACTTCTCTTAATCTGTTTTGTATTGCAGGAGCATAAGAAATTACCGGGCCATCACCAATTTTGGTTTCTCCCTGCGTTTTCTTTTCGATCATTGGGGT
Organism: Aquimarina sp. Aq78; assembly: GCF_900299525.1. Classification (GTDB taxonomy): domain Bacteria; phylum Bacteroidota; class Bacteroidia; order Flavobacteriales; family Flavobacteriaceae; genus Aquimarina. The sequence continues at coordinate 72,417 of NZ_OMKA01000018.1, forward strand.
AGTGGTATCATGGCAAACATCAGTCACGATAGCTACATTGGGTTTAATGGTGTGTGTGATCATCTCAGCACCTCTAAGACCAATTTCTTCCTGTACAGAATTAGTGATGTATAAACCAAAAGGTAATTTCTTTTTGTTTTCTTTCAGTAAACGAGCTACTTCAGCAATCATAAAACCTCCCATTCGGTTGTCAAGAGCACGACAAACAAACTTATCTTTATTCAGAATAAAAAATTCATCAGGATAGGTAATCACACAACCCACATGTACTCCAAGTTTTAATACTTCTTCTTTGGTGTTGCACCCTACATCAATACATATGTTTTCTAGAGTAGGGGCTTGTTCTTTTGCACCTTTTCTAGTGTGAATAGCTGGCCATCCAAAAACACCTTTTACAATACCTTTTTTGGTATGGATATTTACCCGTTTCGAAGTTGCAATCTGGTGATCGCTACCTCCATTTCTAATCACATAAATTAGCCCATTATCCGTAATATAATTTACATACCAGGAAATCTCATCGGCATGCCCTTCGATGACAACCTTATATTTTGCTTTTGGATTAATTACACCAACTGCAGTGCCATACGTATCCGTTATAAATTCATCTACGTAAGGTTTTAAGTAGTTCATCCAGATTTTTTGCCCTTCCCATTCATATCCTGTAGGAGCTGGATTATTTAGGTATTTTTCAAGAAAAGTCAGAGACTTTTTATTTAGAATGCTCTTTTTTGCCATGGTATTATTTCATTTTATTGCGAAAATAACAATATTCACATTCATTTTACAGTTTACAATTGGTTAATTGTTAATTTTGGAACAATTTTAGAAAGTCTCATAATCTATTATGATAAAACATTCGGCATATATTCTTTTGGTAATGCTAACTTCTTTGGTTAATGCCCAAAAAAGAGATCAAAAACCTGTGGATACCTCTAAGGTAGATACTACGGGTTATGTGCAGTACTATATTATTGAAGGAGATACAATTCCTCATGAAGCTATTGATCTCGATGAAGTGATTATTTTGGGGAGATTAAATTTTAAAGACAAGCTAGCGAGAAGAAGATATCTTATCCTGAGACGTAAGACAAGAAAAGTGTATCCCTATGCGAAGTTAGCTGCAGATAGGTTAATAGCTCTTAATGAACGATTAGAAAATATTGATTCCAAGAGAAAAAAGAAGCGCTATATAAAAATGTTGCAGAAGTACATGGAAGAGGAGTTTACTAAAGAATTAAAAAAACTTACTCGTACAGAAGGTCAAATACTGGTCAAATTGATTTATCGACAAACAGGCAAAACAATGTTCGAATTGGTAAAAGAATATAGAAGTGGATGGAGAGCCTTTTGGTATAACAATACAGCTAAACTTTTTAGTATTTCTTTAAAAGAGATATACGATCCTATAAATGTAGAAGAAGATTATTGGATAGAGGACATATTACAGCGAAGTTTTCAGTCAAATATCTTAAAAGAACAGAAAACAGCTTTAGATTTTAGTTTTTATGACCTAAGAAACAAATGGTCTGATGTGACTAAAACTACTACGTCGAAAAATTAATTTTTGGGTATTCCCCGTAAAAAGAAGGGGCCGGGCTGTACGTTATATCTTTTGTTATGTAAGGAAATGAAGTTTTCTTAGAGATGTAGATCATAATTGTATTTTTTTTTAACCACATAGAATAAACAAAAGGATGCCACTTCCATCCCTAATACAAAACAATACATCAGGTATCGAAACATGGAAAAAGTACGAAAAATCCATCTCTATTTTGATTAAATTTCTTATCTTCGCTTTCTATCTTTTTTAAAATCAGCACGTTTCTTATTTTCTGCAAAAAAATATACCAAAAGATGTTGTTAGGAAGGAAAAGGTTTTTATATTTGCAT
>NZ_OMKA01000001.1 GCF_900299525.1 Aquimarina sp. Aq78
CTAAAACATAAATTTTATTAGAAGCCTCTTCTTTACAAGCTAGAATTGTCATCAAAGTAATAATTATGAATAAGACTTTTTTTGTCATAATTGTAGTTAACGGTTCTTGTATGTTGTGTTTGCCTGCCGAAGGCGGCATATGCAATATACAAATTGTTGTAGGTAGTTTTTTATTCCAGAAGACCTTTGTTATCCAGAATTTCTAAATACTTTTTCTCAGATAGAGGACAGTTTACCAAGTCGGCAAACTCGTTTTTTGAAAGCTTACATTGTTTGGACATTTGGCTTATGAGAAAGTTGTCTAAATCCTTTTTACTTCCATTACTTAGTTTTGTATATAATATCATTTTTCCATTGTGATACAACTCTAAATATTTATGATCTCCACTATGATTTATTGAATCAATAAAACCTTTTTTCTTTAGATTTTTGTATGCTTTTTTCTTGTTTAAAACCATATTAAAGGACTTCTTTTACATAGCTATTAATAAATCCTTTAATTCTATTCAGGTGTTTACTCAACTTATCTTCGCTTAGTGAATTTAACCGATTAAATAAATAGTCAAATTCTTCATTAAAATTCTCCTCCGCTTCATCCTGAGTCATTCCTGTACCTACAATATCAAGTAATTCATTATTTATTAAATAATAATCGTCTTCTTTTTCAAACAAGCACCTTAAAGGATAATTGAATATATATTGCTTATTATTTACATTAATTATATCTGGTGAGTATGATAATGAATTATGCGTTGGAAGAATCACTTCCTGAATTCGGTTTTGTTTTTTATTACCTTTTGTAATTATCTTAATGGTTGCAAAAGCATTTTCTACATTTTTCTCTTCTTTTATTTCTTGAACTTTAACTAGAAGATTTTTTTTAATAGAAGACTTAAATTTTTTTGGTTTATAGCCTTCGTTAATATTTCCTTTTTCGTAAATATAGACTGGCGAATTTTTGAAACTTGTGGTAAAATTATAGAGTTTATCGACAAGTTCATTTCTTTTTATTTGTTCAGGATAAAACTCTTTTAGATCATTATAGCTCCCTTTGTCAGTAATACTTAATAGAGAGTTTAATTTTTTCCCAACCTCTTTTCTTTGTTGCAAATAATCCGAAGTTGTTACAGGAAACACTTTTTGAGTTAGAGCAAAAGTTGGAATTGCACTACCTTTTTTAAAATCGGTTAATTCAATTTTAAAATTATTTAGATCAATAGCTTCATCTATAGGTAGATCATATTTAGCAATAGATATTACTAACTCTTGCAAGGATTGGGCAATTTTAATTAAGGAATCAACGGAAAGTGTTTGGTTTTTCCCTAGCTCTCCTTCAATTTTTAGACTTAATCCTTTTTCTAAATCCAATTCCATTTTTCAAATGTACTTAATTCGATTTGTTTTATTTATTTTTTTATCCATTCAATTTCGTGACCAACCTCACCTTCTTCTATTTCACCAACCTTAAATCCCAGAATTTCTGTTGCAGTTTTTTTAAATTCATTTTTCCATTGCGTCCATTCATTAAGTTCCATATTCGCAAAAAATTGAAGACCATTTGGTTCAATGGATGCTGATATAGATTTATCTTCTTCATTATAACTAAACCAATAAGGGATTCCATTTTCTCCTTTTCCTTCTTTTCCGAACCCAATCCAACCGTTCATTCTTTCATAAACCAAGGGTACCTTATCCCATATCTCTCTGGATAAGTCATATCTTATATTCAGATTACATTCTTGATGTTCCATTATTTTCAATTACCTACAACAATGATATATGTGCACTGGTACACATATATCCATTATATTTTTTCACAAATCTAGGGGATTTCTGATTAACTTAAAATTATGTACAGCAACTTGGGTATATATTTCTGTTGTTTTTGTACTACTATGTCCTAAAAGAGTTTGTATATATCTAATATCTGTTCCATTTTCTAAAAGATGAGTAGCAAAAGAATGCCTTAACATATGTGGAGTTACCTTTCTTATAATTTTAGCTTTCTCACTTGCATTTCTAATAATTTTAGCAACACTTTCTGTCGAATATTTTTTTCCTAACATTCCTTCAAACAGATATTTCTTAGGTTTCCATTGCTTATAATAGATTCTTAAATCTTTTAATACTGTTTCAGATAGTAATGAATATCGATCTTTATTATTCTTAGCATTTCTAATATAGACCAACATTCGTTTACTATCGATATCTGTTAGTTGCAAATTTAATAGCTCACTTCTACGTAATCCTGCAGAATATAATAGCCCTACAATGCAACGATGCTTCATATTGTTTGTGCAAATCATCATTGACTGAATTTCTTCTTTCGATATGACTTGGGGAAGTTTATGTTCTTTTCTAGGTCTTTCTATATTATAAAAACGATTAGGCATCTCCATCACTGCCTCATAATAAAATTTAATACTATTGATGGTTTGATTGATATAACTATTGGATTTATTTTGTTGGATAAGTAATTGCAGATATGTTCTTATTTCCTGTTCAGACAACTCTATAATAGGGCAATTTGGGTATTGATTGATAAACTTTTCAAATTGAGAAATATAGGTTTTACAAGTATTTAAGGCATACCTTTTAAGCTCTAATTTGGTAAGATATGCTTCAGGAACATACCTGTATGATTTAGTTTTGATTCTATTACGATACCAGTTGATATCCACAGGCTCATTATCTCGTATTGGTTTTTCTTTGAAAAAAGAATTACCATTTACCCAGGCCACTCCTCTGAATTTCTCAAAAACCTGATTTAGGTTTTTTGCGGTATTTATAATATATACCATAGCAAACTCCTTGCTCCATTTAGGGTTAGGGAGTTCTTTGATCAATGCCTGTATAACCTTATCAGGGTAGAATTGAATCCCAATCATTTTTTGATTATTAATCAACAAATGTTTTAGAGTAATATGTTTAGAAATCGATTGCACAGTTTAAAGATGAGAAGGTTGAATTAAATAAAAAAATATAAATGTATATTTATACGTTTATTAAACGTTTAATACTACACTTATGGGTAAAGTATGCTTTCATTGCGATAAGGATTTGGAAGGGAGAACAGATAAAAAGTTCTGCACATCTTATTGTAAATCATCATACCATTATCAGAAGAATAAAGAAAATGAAGATAGCCTATTTCAGAAAATAGACCGGCAATTGAAAACCAATCGAAAAATCTTAAAAGAATTCAATAAAGCAGGATTAGCAACAGTAAGAAAAGAAAAGCTTTTGGATAAAGGTTTTGATCCTAACTATTTTACTCATTATTGGAAGAACAAGGAAAACAAAGTGTATCTTTTTTGTTATGAATATGGATTTATGAACCTTAAAGAGAAATATGTTTTAATCAATTGGCAAAAATATATGGGTTGATATACAAATTCTTAAAATAATAACTACCCTTGAGATCATAAGGATAAAAAAAAGGATGGCTTTTGGGCGCATCCTTTAATTCAAACTTAAAGTGTTGTTAGTATAAAATACATTGTCCCCATGTGTTGCATCTACCCGGTTCACAAAAACTTCCTCCAGCATAATTAATTCGACATTTGTTACGTCCACAACACGATATACTCGCCATAGCTCCTTTAATATTTCGTTGTTGTTGTTTAGAGAGTTTTTGAACTCCGGTTAATTCCAAAATGTTTTTCATTGCGTGAAAGTTTTAAAAGTTAATAATCTCAGATTTCTCTTGTTAAAAATATTAGATCATGTAGTAAAATACAACTCCATGTTCTTGAGATTTATAAATTTCAACTTATAAAAAACTGTTTTTAAAAGAATAATATAGGGGGGCACTATTATCCTTTAGTAATGGTATACAATATTGTTTTTAGTTATGCCCAAACGCAGTTTCCATTGGATTGACAATATCCATAATCACAAAATTCTCCTCCATTAGGAAGACGGAAACAACATCTTTTTGGTCCACCACAATATACTCTGCGACCCCAGGAACCTTTGATGTCTTGTTGCTCTTGCTTAGATAGTTTTTGTACTCCAGTTAAATTTAAGATATTCTTCATCGTGTAAAATATTTAAAAAAGTTAATAATTCAATTTTGATTACATTGATAATACTGTACCAGAATAAATTGGTAATTATCAAAAAAAATGACAAACCCAAAAGTTTGCCTTTTTATATGGTTTCGAATTTTCTTAGAAAAAGATACAACGCCCCCAACGGTCACAGCGACCAGGCTCACAAAAACTTTGATTTCCAAAGCTAATAAGGCATCCTCTTCCACTTGGACAGCAAGTCGCACGTCCCCAAGCTCCTTTAATATTTTGTTGTTGTTGTTTGGATAGTTTTTGAACTCCGGTTAATTCCAAAATGTTTTTCATTGTGTGAAAGTTTTAAAAGTTAATAATTCAGATTTTCCCATTAAAAATAGTAGAACATGTAGTAAAATACAACACGATATTCTTGAGATTTATAAATTTCAACTTATAAATAAGGCTATTCTTAAAAGAATAATGTATTAGGTTAACTATTATCTTTTAATACTTTCACACAGTACTGTTTTAGTTATGCCCACATACAACTTCCGTTAGATCTGCAATATCCATAATCACAAAAACTAGTTCCAGGAACACGACACTTTCTTGGTCCGCAGCAGGTGGCACGTCCCCATGTTCCTTTAATTTGTTGTTGTTGTTCTTTACTTAATTTCTGAACTCCGGTTAATTCTAAAATACTTTTCATTATATATATATTTAAGTTAGTAATTAAATATACTTTAAAATAGTGTGAGCCAGTTTTTTAAAACGTTAAATAACATTGTTTTATAAAAAGTATAGCACTAAAAAAAGGATAAACCCTGTTGGTTTATCCTTTTAACGATATCATTTTTTTTAAAGTTACGCCCACATACAACTTCCATTAGATTGGCAATATCCATAATCGCAAAATTCTGATCCGTTAGCAAGACGGAAACAACATTGTCTTGGCCCTTTACAATATACTCTGTGACCCCAAGAACCTTTGATGTCTTGTTGCTCTTCTTTGGATAGTTTTTGAACCCCTGTTAAATTTAAAATAGTCTTCATTATGTGATATATTTAAAAAAGTTAATAATTCAATTTTGATTGCAATGATAATACCGTACCAGAATGAAGCGGTAGTTATCATATAAATGACAAACCCGAAAGTTTGTCATTTATATGATTTTGAATTTTCTTAGAAAAAAATACAACGTCCCCAACGGTCACAACGACCAGGCTCACAAAAACTTTGATTTCCAAAGCTAATAAGGCATCCTCTTCCACTTGGGCAGCAAGTTGCACGCCCCCATGCTCCTTTAATATTCTGTTGTTGATCTTTACTTAACTTCTGAACTCCTGTTACATCTAAGATTTTTTTCATGGTGTAATATATTTAAGTTATGGTTTAAATTTAATTTAAAATATTGTAAATCAATTACATGAAAACCGCTAAAAAAGTAAGGTATTGATCTTGATTAAGGCTTATAGCCATCTCATCAGAGAGTAAACTTTCATAATAAAAAACCTTAAGATTGTTAGTTATTAGTAGTAATACGCGCGAAAATCATGCTTATGATTTTGTTTTTTTTGAAGAAATTAGCCATAGACTATACTCTAATTTTTTGTAAGAAATAACTTATTAACAATCGTTAGGAATGGTAATTGGTTGAATTGTAGTTGTTTGAATGTTGTTTGTTGTGTAAATAGTGGATTATCAACATACTAGGTAACTATTTCATAACGTTCTACTATAGTGAGTTTAACAAAATAATTTTAGATTCGAAACCACATAATTATGCATAATAAACTAACTTATAACATAATGAAAAAGATAATACTCTTACTTCTGTTTATACCTCTTATGGGATATAGCCAGATACCATCATACTACAATGATGTAAACCTAACCTTATCAGGAACTGCTTTAAAAAATGAATTAAGTGATAAGGTGACAAATACACATACCACATTTCTTAGTTATACACCTGGGGTGTGGGATGCATTAAAACAGACTGATTTAGAACCTTCTGATCCTTCAAAGGTTGTTTTGATATATGGATATAGTGATACTGACGGAAATTCTGGTACAGACAGAACTAGAGGAGTGAACAATAATGGGGGAGGGTCTACCGATTGGAACAGGGAACATGTGTATCCAAAATCATTGGGTAACCCCAATCTGGGAACACAAGGACCAGGTGCAGATGCACACCACTTAAGACCCGCAGACGTACAACGCAACTCATCAAGAGGAAATAGAAAATTTGCTGATGGATCGGGTAATTCTGGATCTACTTCTCAGGGACATTGGTATCCTGGTGATGAATGGAAAGGAGATGTAGCAAGAATGATGATGTATATGTATATACGTTATAATAATCGTTGTTTACCCAAAAATGTAGGAATAGGAACGGCCGCTACTGGTGATAGCAATATGCTGCAATTATTTTTAGAATGGAATGCAGAGGATCCTGTTTCACCATTAGAATTACAACGTAACCCAATTCTTGAAAATATACAGGGTAATAGAAACCCATTTATAGATAACCCGGCATTTGCAACGCAGATTTGGGGAGGGCCCCAAGCCGAAGATAGATTTGGGAATACTGGAGGGAATGATACTCAAGCACCAAGTATTCCTGCTAATCTGGGAGCTACAAATACAACCCAAACATCTACTGTATTATCCTGGAACGCTTCAACCGATAATGTTGGTGTAACGGGATATGATGTATTTAGAAATGGAACATTTTTAAGTTCTGTAACCACTACTAACTTTACTGCTTCAGGATTAACAGCTAATACCACCTATTCATTTTCTGTAAAAGCAAAAGATGCAGCAGGCAATGTATCTGCAGCAAGTACCGGGATTAATGTCACTACACAAAATACCTCTCCCGGCGGTAATGCTACAGCATTGTTTTTTTCTGAGTATATAGAAGGGTCTTCTAATAATAAAGCTTTAGAAATAGCAAACTATACAGGAGCATCAATTAATCTTTCTGGATATACAATCAAAAGGCAAACTAATGGTTCTGGATCCTGGTCCGGAGGATTAAATCTTTCTGGAGTTTTGGTTAATAATGAGGTTTATGTCGCTGCTAATAGTTCTGCTTCGAATACTATTAAAAATGAAGCGGATCTGGTTTCGGGAGCTTCAGAAATGACGTTTAATGGTAATGATCCGGTAGGGTTATTTAAAGATGGAGTTTTAATAGACGTTATAGGAACTTTTAATGGAGGATCTTCTAACTTTGCTAAGGATGCTACACTAAGAAGAAAAGCAGATGTATCATCACCATCTGTAACATATAAAACATCTGAGTGGGAGTCATATCCTCAAAATACCTTTGATGGCCTGGGAAAGCATACATTCAGTGGAGGCGGTAATACGGGCTCAGATACAGAAACACCAACGATTCCTGGTAATGTAACTGCTTCTAATATCACAGAAAATAGTGCACAACTTTCCTGGACAGCTTCTACAGATAATATTGGTGTTACAGGATATACGATTTATCAGAATGGAGCAGTACTAACAACTACTACCGGAATCTCGTATAATGTATCTGGCTTGACAGCAGGAACGAATTATACATTTAAGATATCTGCATTTGATGCTGCTGGGAATATTTCTGTATCAAGTAATCCTGTTGCAGTAACCACTCAGGATACAGTGATTTCTTATTGTGTGTCAAAAGGGAATACTGTAAAATATGAATATATAGATTATGTAGGAATAGGAGGGATCTCTAACACCACATTGGCTAATAGTGGTTATGGAGACTTTACCTCTCAGATAGCAAACTTGGACTATGGAGCTAATACTATTGTATTAAGTGTTGGATTCGCAAGCGCATCTTATACAGAACATTGGGGCGTGTGGATTGATTTTAATAAAAATGGAACTTTTGAAGAATCCGAAAAAGTAGTTAGTGGATCTACATCAGATACTGGTAACCTATCATATAATTTTGATATACCATCAACAGCAACATCAGGAAATACCAGAATGCGAGTTGCTATGAAGTGGAACGGTGTGCCAACATCTTGCGAGACTTTTGGATATGGAGAAGTAGAAGATTATACTGTAAATATAGGATCAACAACGCGAGCAAAAGGAGCATCATCAATAAAGATTGATGGAAAATTAGAACAGGAAGATAAAGTGTTTTTGGCTAAAGTTTTCCCAAATCCAGCTACAACTTATATTCAAATTCGTTTGAAAGATCATCGTGATAGTAACTATACATTGACCAACATGCAAGGTAGCATAGTAAAATCTGGAGTAGTAACCGATAACAAAATTTCTTTAGAAGGAATAACATCAGGAATTTATTTTATAACAATATCTGATGGAAATCGAAGTATTTCAGAAAAAATAATGATTAAATAATTTTTTTGCAAGTGTAATTACTGAAGCCTTACAATGTTATGTTGTAGGGCTTTTTTTATTTTCTAATGATTATACTATTTATAATTCTATTGCTTAATTGCACAGCAAATTTTGGTTCGATATATAGTTGATGCCCTTTTCCTTTTTCTATAATGAAATCGATATTCATCATATCATACCATTTACTTTTTGGAGTGTACATATCATTCTCTCCAAAATAGAGCTCTATTTTCGTTTTAGGTTTATTGCTTTCATATCGTAATCTTGTTGATGAAACAGCAAATAATGATAGTACATTCAGGTTTTTTATAGCAGATTTCCAACCAATAACCCCACCAATACTAAAAGCAAGTATATGTATTTTTCCTTTCTCAAGCTTAAGTAAGTTTTGTATAGCACGATCAATTCCTTCATTTATGAATTGTTTATGAAGATTTTCTTCTGTGTATGTTGAAGTGTCTATCTCTCCTAATTCACAACAGTCATAATACTTTAACTCAAAATGATCTTGAAGTTCTTTGGTATAATAATCAATCCAACCTGACTTTTTTTGCCCCCATAGATCAGATAAAATGATTAATCTTGGTTTCATGAGATCTTTATTTACTGTATTTGATTCATAAGTTTTTTTGGATAACCAGTAAATATACCTTGTACTCCAAGCTCTTTCATCTCATTTAATTCTGTTTCATCATCTACAGTTTTCACAATTTCTCCTTCATACATCCAGGCCCAAAGTGTTTTGTTTCGTTTTCTTGCATGTTTAACCACTCTTTTGGTTAAAACATTAATTTTACCTGCTTTTTTTGGAAGCATTAATATATCTGATGTTATAGGAAAGAGTTTATCTAAATAAAGAAAACTACTGTAGATCATTTTTTTGGCTTCTTTGGTTGGTACGCCATATCTCCATTTGGGTCGTTTCTTTTTGAAAGAGGAAATTACCTCATCATAACGGCTAACTATAATTACCTGATTGGCCATAGTATATTTTTTGATTAATGTAATCAATCGGTTAACAGCCAAAAGATTATTTGTATGAAGATCTAATAACAATTTAGCTTTTGGGAATTTTTGAAATACCTCTTCTACTGTTGGAATTTGTATTGGGTTTTCACGGTATATAAATTTATTTTCGACATTGAAATTATATCCTGCATTTAATTGTTGGATTTCCGTTAAGGTAAGTTGGTGAATTTTGTTATTTACTCCAGTGATTCGTTTTGTTTGATAATCATGAAATAGAACTAATTTTTCATCTTTAGTAATCTGAATATCCATTTCAATCCACCAATCAGGATTTATAGATTGACAGTGGTGTATTCCTTCAATTGTATTTTCAGGATTTTCGCCTCTTCCACAACCGTAACATACTATTTCCATATCTAATACTAATTATTTTGCACTATACTATCGGTAAAAGGACTTTGTTTTTAAGATGTAGTTACAAAAAAGCGAATCATGAAATGAATTATTTATTTTTTGACTATTTATACCATAATAAAAATACCAACTATTTTGTATTAGAATGTTCTATTGGTTGATTAATGGTTAATGTTATTAGGCCAAGGGCTATGTAAATAGAACCTGTAATATTTTTTTGTCTTTTGAGGTACTTTTTAGAACTGGTAAACCATTTTGATATTTTCACAGAAAGTAAAACATATAATGTATCACTTAATATTGCAAAAACAGTAAATAAAATACCAAGAAATAATATTTGACTGGCATTACCTCCTTTTTCAATATTTATAAATTGTGGTAAAAAAGAAAAGAAAAATATCGCCGTCTTAGGGTTAAAAGTGTTCACCAAAATACCTTCATAAAAAATTTTATCTAACCGTTTATTTTTATTCGTAATTACAGGCTGTTTATTAGGTGTTTTTTCTAGTAATTTTTTAACACCCAGATAAATAAGATAGATAGCTCCCAGGTACTTTACAATCGAAAATGCTGTAGAAGATGTTAGTAGTATAGAAGAAATACCTACCGCAGCGGCAGCAACATGAACCAAGCTTCCAATACCTATTCCTAAAACAGAAACAATCCCAGCTTTATATCCTTGTTCGACACTTTTGGCCATAATATAGAGAACAGATGGGCCGGGTATAAGAATTAATATAGAGGCAGCTGCCAAAAAAAATATAATATTATCCAAATCAGGGAGTATCATAGTTATAAAGTTTATTGTATCTAATGTGGTTTATTATTTTTGAAATACTAATCTAAAGCCAAAAACAGGAAGTTCTCCTTGCATAAAATCCAAATCATCGGATCTTCTAAATCCCATGTTTTCATACATTTTCCATGCTATTTGCATAGCTTGCGTAGAGTGAATTATCATTTGATTTTGTTTTTCATCTTTTGCAATCTGTATACAAGCGTTTGTTAAGCGTTTGCCTAAACCTTTACCTCTTGTAGCTGGATCGACTGCCAGTAACCTAAATCCTGAAGCATGCTTTTCTGCTGTAGCAGTACCACCAGAGCCATAATATTTCATATCACCAAAATAAACAACACCACCACCTATTTTTCCATTTGATGAAATGGCAACCAATAATTTGGTTTTAGGATTTTCTGTTAAACTACCGATACTAGCCAACATTTTATAATAATTAGGTTGTTCTTGTTTAGAAGGGAATCCTTCTAGTTGTGAATATACATTAACCATTAATTCTCCAATTTTTGCAAACTCACCTGGAGCAGCTTCCTTTATGATATATTCCTGATGACTCATAATTAATGCAAAAAAATTATGTAAGAGTATTAAAATAACTTTGATAAATCTCAAAGCTTTTAAAAACCTGAAAACTTGTTATTACAAAAGATAAAAATATGATTATGTGAATAAAAAATTCCTCTAATTCTCTTCTTAACCAAAATTTAACTCTTCGGTTTTCCGGTAAATACATTAACTTTTGAATCTATTGGATTACCTGTTGTTCTTCTAAATGATACTATTTGCCCAGTATGGTAGAGTGCATCAGATATTGGGCCATTGATCATATGCCAAAACGGGAACTCTCCTTTATGTCCTTCTCTTTGCATAATGATCATGTAGTCATCCATATCATCTTTTGTTTTTTCTGCATATGATTCACTTCCCTTCTTTAGATTCTGCAATGTCTTTTTTCTTAAGATATCAAAATTCATTGTAGATAGATCGTCTGGAGTGAGTCTGATACTGGGTAAATTTTGCGCAGTATTAGTAATCATGATTGAAAGCCAATATATATGCTCTATCGTTTCATATGTATCAAACGCTTCGACAGATGGCTTGTACTTTAGATCAGTATCAGTAAGACTTTCTGTAGCCCAATAATAGCGATATCCAAGACCATCAATAAGTCTAGAAATTATATTACCTGAGGAGTAATTTTCGGGGTATTCTGGTATCTGTTGATATGGCATTTTTGTAAAAATCTTTATTTATTTTTTAAACCACTTTGTTAAGTAATTTCTCAAAGATATTGTAATACAGTATACGTTTTAGATTATAAATTAGCTAAATATGATAGTATTGTATTCATTTTACTATGCATTAAGAAATGTAATTCCATATATTCTTATGCTTAGCGAGTTGCTGATAGGTGTATAGTAATACTTTATTTTTCTCTAAAGATAATGAAGGGTCTTCATTCAGGATTTTCATTGCATAGTGCCTTGCTGTTTTTAAAATATCATTATCTCTTACAATATCTGCTATTTTAAGATTAAGCACCCCACTTTGCTGGGTGCCCATAATGTCTCCGGGGCCTCTTAATTTTAAGTCTACCTCGGCAATATCAAAACCATCGTTGGTGCGTACCATAGTTTCTAATCGGGTCTTACTATCTGCAGATAACTTAAAGCTAGTCATAAGAATGCAAAAACTTTGTTCTGCACCACGACCAACACGTCCTCGTAACTGGTGTAATTGAGATAATCCAAAACGTTCTGCGCTCTCTATAATCATTACACTGGCATTTGGTACATTAACCCCAACTTCAATTACAGTAGTAGCCACCATAATTTGGGTTTCACCTTTTACAAAACGTTCCATTTCATAATCCTTATCTGCGGGTTTCATTTTACCATGAACAATAGAAATTTGATACTCAGGAGCGGGGAAGGAGCGAGCAATACTTTCATACCCGTCCATAAGATCTTTATAATCCATCGCTTCTGATTCCTGTATCAATGGATAAACAATATAAATTTGTCTTCCTTTCTGTATTTCTTCAGATATAAACTTAAATACTTTTAACCGATTACTATCGTATCGATGTACCGTTTTAATAGATTTACGACCAGGGGGGAGTTCGTCAATTACCGAAATATCCAGATCACCATATAAACTCATTGCTAATGTTCTGGGTATTGGAGTTGCAGTCATCACCAAAATATGTGGTGGATAGGTGTTTTTATGCCATAATTTGGCTCGTTGTGCTACTCCAAATCGATGTTGCTCATCAATAATAGCTAACCCTAGATTTTTAAACTGCACTTTGTCTTCTAATACAGCATGGGTACCAATTAAGATGTGTAATGATCCATCTTCTAGTTCCTGATGGATTTCTCGTCGTTCTTTGACTTTAGAACTACCCATTAATAATTTTACATTAACATCCAGCTCTTTAGTAAGTGCAGTAATCCCTTGGTAATGCTGATTTGCAAGAATTGCGGTTGGTGCCATTAAACAGGCTTGAAACCCATTATCGATAGCTAATAACATCGTCATTAATCCCACAATGGTTTTACCCGATCCTACATCTCCCTGCAAAAGACGGTTCATTTGAGCACTGCTTCCAATATCATTTCGAATTTCTTTGATCACCCGTTTTTGTGCATTAGTAAGATCAAAAGGAAGATGGTTCTTGTAGAAATTATTAAAATGTTCTCCAACTTCAGTAAAAGGAAACCCTTTTATCTTTTGTTTTCGAATTAATTTTTTAGTGATTAGCTGTAGCTGAATATAAAATAACTCTTCAAATTTTAGTCGATACTGTGCTTTGGCTAATAGTTCCTGGCTTTTAGGAAAATGAATATTAAAAACAGCTTCACTTTTTGATATAAGTTTAAGCTCTTCAAGAATTTCCTGAGACAGTGTATCATAGAAACGTATTTTGGTCTCTACAAACAATTGTTGCATCATTTTACTCATTACCCGATTAGTGATACCCTTATTAGAGAGTTTTTCGGTAGAAGGATATATGGGTTGCATTACCGTTCTTAGGTTTTGTTGATGCTCTGTCAATAACTCCATATCGGGATGTGGCATACTAAAACCATTATAGTATTTGGTTTTTCCAAAAATGACATATGGAGTATTGATTTTTAAATTTTCGCGTATCCATTTATGCCCTCTAAACCAAACCAACTCTATAGAAGAACCCGTGTCATCTACAAATTTAGCAACTAATCGCTTTCCTCTTTTTTGCTCTACAGTTTTAATATTAACAATCTTGCCTATAATTTGTACCTCTGCCGAATTACGTTGTAATTGGTTGATTTTATAGTATTGTGTTTTATCAAGATATCGATTCGGAAAAAGATTAACCAAATCCTGGTAGGTATGAATCCCTAGTTCTGATCGAAGCAATGTAGCACGAGAAGGGCCAACACCTTTCAGATAATCAATGGGAGTTTGTAAAATATTAGGATTCATCGTAGCGAATATACTATATTATAGAAATATTGTCAATCAAAAATTTGTAACATAAACAGAGTAATTTCGTTATTTTGGCAGAACATTTGATTTATGTGTAGTATGAAATTTATTTTAAGCTTTTTAATACTTGTTTTTTCTTCAATTGGCAATGCTCAGGAAATAGCTTCAGTAGAATCCCTTAATTCTAAAAAGGAACAAGCTGATGTTGATTTTTTAAAAGGTAAAGTCAATGTGACTGTAAACTCCAAATCAAGAGAAATAAAAGGAAAAGTAGCATACACTTTTAAAATAATAAACCCCATTCGATCTATTACGGTAGATGCCCAGCATATGATAATCAACAACGTATCTCTAGATGATAAAGATGTAGATTTTAAATATGATGATAAGAAGATTGTTATTAATTCTGGCTTTAAAAATGAGAGCGAGCATCGAATAGTGATTTATTATGAAGCTAAACCTAAAAAAGCACTTTATTTTGTTAAAGATTATGAAGGTAATGATCAGGTTTGGACTCAAGGACAAGGAAAATATACTTCTAACTGGCTTCCCAGTTTTGATGATATGAATGAGAAAACCGAATTTGATCTCACTATCAATTTTCAAAAAGGTTACGAAGTTATTGCTAATGGAAAACTTACTAAAACAGAATCGGTAAATGATTCTATCCAAAGTTGGCAGTATGATATGCAACGTCCAATGAGTAGCTATTTGGTTGCTTTTGCCATTGGGAAATATGATAAAGTAGTAGAAAGTTCGGCAAATGGAACTCCTTTAGAAATGTATTACTATCCCAAGGACAAAAATAAATTCGAGGCTACTTATAAACATAGTAAAAGGATTTTTGATTTTTTAGAAAAAGAGATTGGTTTTTCTTTTCCTTGGCAAAACTATAAACAGATTCCTGTTAAAGATTTTTTATATGCAGGTATGGAAAATACAGGAACAACCATTTTTTCTGATGCCTTTATGGTTGATGAAACAGCATTTATTGATCAAAACTATATTAATGTCAATGCTCATGAATTGGCACATCAATGGTTTGGAGATTTAGTAACCGAGACTGAAGGAACACATCATTGGCTCCAGGAAGGATTTGCAACGTATTATGCTTTGTTAGCAGAAAAAGAAATTTTTGGAAATGATTATTTTCAATACAAATTGTATGAAAGCGCAGAACAGCTTACCGAACTATCCAAAACAAAGAACGCAACATCGTTATTGGATCCAAAAGCAAGTTCTCTAACATTTTATCAGAGAGGAGCCTGGGCTATTCATGCATTAAGAAATTTGATTGGAGATACTAGTTTTAAAATTACAATCTATAATTATCTCGAAAAGCATAAATTTCAAAATGTGACAACTAATGATTTTTTTGCGATAGCAGAAGAAGTAAGTGGTACAGATTTGAAAGCATTTAGACAATTATGGTTAGAGAATATAAAATTTCCTTCGCAAGAAGCATTAGACATACTTGCAAAATCAGATTTCATTAAAAGCTACCTGGGCCTAGCGCAAGAACGTACTCAACCTATGGCAGGAAAATGGGGTACTTTGGCTAAAGCATTAGGTTTTCCTACAAATGATTACATTGGCCAGGAAGCGGTCTATCAGTTAGAAGGGAAAAACTCCCCAGAGGTTATAGCCTTGTATGATAAAGCTTTTGAGACGAATAACATTTTTGTGCGTCAAGCTATTGCCAATACATTAAATACAGTACCTAAGGATTTACAAGAACAATATGAATCTTTACTAAAAGACGCATCATATGCTACCATAGAACCAGCACTTTATCATTTGTGGACTAGTTTCCCAGAAAAAAGAAAAGAGTACTTAGATCTTACCAGAGAAATAGTAGGGTTTAATACTAAAAATATTAGAATGTTATGGCTAGTTCTAGCATTAAACACAAAGGATTATTATACTAGCGAACATCAAAAATTTTACCTGGAACTATCGGGGTATACGTCGTCTAAATTTGGGTTTAGTACTCGAGAGAATGCCTTTACTTATCTAGAAAGCTTACAAGCTTTTTCTGATCAATCCTTAATAGATCTTGTTGATGGAGCAACGCATCATAATTGGCGTTTTAGGAACTCTTGTAGAAAAATTCTTGATAAAATACTCAAGGATGAAAAATATAAAAAGAAATACGTAGTTTTATTGAATAGTTTACCGAAGAATCAATACGATTTTTTGGAAAAAAAATTAACCCCATAATATAGAACATGCGTGCATTAGTAATTTCTGGTGGTGGAAGTAAAGGAGCTTTTGCAGGTGGTGTTGCACAGTACTTAATTCAGGATTTGGGTAGAAAGTATGACCTGTTTATTGGTACTTCTACCGGAAGCCTTTTGGTATCACATCTGGCATTATCCAAAATCGAAGAGATAAAAACTTTTTATACCTCGGTAAATCAATCTTCAATATTTAAAAGCTGTCCTTTTACTATTAAAAAGCAAAGAGGATATACAAGTATCAATATCAATCATTTTAATGTATTGTATAATTTGATTAAAGGGAAAAAATCATTTGGAGATAGTAAAAACCTTAGAAATCTGGTAGAGAGCGCTATTTCTGAATCATATTTTGAAGAACTAAAATCTGGAGAAAAAGATATCGTCATTACGGTAACCAATCTTTCTACTAATGAAGTAGAATATAAATCAATAAAAGAATGTACATATCAGGATTTTTTAGATTGGATATGGATATCTTGCAATTACCCACCTTTTATGAGTTTGGTTAGAAAAAACCATTGTGATTATGTTGATGGTGGTTTGGGATCGATGGTTCCTATTGAAGAAGCAATAAAACGTGGAGCAACAGAACTCGATGTTATTGTGTTGGAAACAGAAATTAATTACTTAAATAGAATGCCTACCAAAAACCCTTTTACTTTAATAACAAGTATGGTCGACTTTATGATGGATAGGATCGAACATCAGAATATTCGAATAGGTAAGTTTAAAGCAATAGAACATGATGTAGCAATGGATTTATATTATACTCCTACCGTACTGACTACGAACTCATTAATTTTTGATAAGGAAAAAATGACACAATGGTGGGCAAAAGGTTATAAATTTGCAAAGAAAAAGAACATTTCGAACCCATTATAATATGCGAGCACTAGTAATTTCAGGAGGAGGAAGTAAAGGAGCTTATGCCGGTGGTGTAGCGCAATACTTAATTCAGGAGCAAGGTAAGAAATATGATCTGTTTCTCGGGACTTCTACCGGAAGCCTTTTAATTTCACAATTGGCTTTGGGTAATATCGAGAAAATGTATGATATCTATACTAATGTTAATCAACATACAATCTTTAATGTAAATCCTTTTGTAGTTAGAAAAAAAGGAAATAGAGAGTTTGTATCAATTAACTTTTTTTCATCTCTATGGCAATTTGTTAAAAGAAAACGAACATTCGGAGAAAGTAAAAACTTACGGCGAGCTATCCGCAGAAACTTTTCTGAAGAAGAATTTAAGCTGGCACGAACAAAAGTGGATGATGTTGTAGTTACCGTTTCTAATCTCACTAAAAATAGTACAGAATATAAATCTATTAATGATTTTTCTTACGAAGATTTCTGTGATTGGGTTTGGATATCCTGTAACTATGTTCCTTTTATGAGTTTGGTAACCAAAGATGGCTGTGAATATGCAGATGGAGGTTTTGGGTGTATGGTGCCTATTCGAGAAGCAATACGAAGAGGAGCCACAGAGGTTGATGCCATTATTTTGGAGTCAGAAAATATGGAACATAATAAAGTACTGGGTAAAAATCCGTTTTCACTTATGGTAAACCTATTTAGCTATATGTTGGACCAGGTTGAAGGGCATGATACCGTATTAGGTAAATTAGCTGCAATTAATAAAAAAGTCCCTCTAAATTTATACTATACTCCATCTAAACTTACAGAGAACTCATTGATTTTTAATAAAAAATTAATGAGTAGTTGGTGGAGACAAGGTTATGAATATGCAGCTCAAAAAGCCAAAACTGCAGAAGAAAATAAACTTAAAAATATAGACCTTGCAGGATAATCCTTTTGGGATAGATTCTCAAATAAAATGAATCTCTAAAATAGATCAGTAATTTCTTCTTTGATAATTGCAATTGCAGTATCGCTGGGAGCACCTTTTTCTATAAGTTCTGTAAGAATTACTTCTCTCATTTTATCAGCCGAATCTACATCTTCTTTTAATGCAGTTTTACGAATTAAAGCAATAGTTGCATTTTTGGAAGCTTTAACTGTATTCCAACATTCATCAGAAACATAAATCTGTTGAGTGAGATTATGTTCAAATTCTTGATCAATCGTATGAATCAATAAAGATTCGTAATCTTTTTTATCTTCTGTAATAGGAGCAATTCTTGTTAATAGATTACCAGGAGAGATTCTTTCCAAAAATAAAACTATACGTTCATATGCCTGAAGTCTAAGAGGTAAAGATTGCTTTTGATTCTCTCTATGCAAAAGAAATCTACGACGTTTTTCTTCATTACGAGTATGAAGACTGAAAAAATAGAATGAAATAACACCCACAATCACTGCAGGAATTATATTAAAAAGAAGATCAACTATTTTGGATTCCATATGTTATTACTTAAATACAAGTGTAGGTTACTATCTCTAGACAAATAAATCAAACTTTTTTGATTTATCTATCTAGATTTACAATAAATTTCTTTTTCCCATAAAAATTTTGCTTTACAGACTAAAACAAATAATATAGAAAGACAATTTTTTCACTGAAAATAGGGATGCGTACGCTACAGATATATTCTATGTTTGTTCCGAAAGAAAGAGTACAACAAATTTTAATAGATCAATGTCTTTATAGAAAACATAATGCTTTCACGACTCTTTTGTTAGGTTTGTTTTTTTGTTTACATTTAAATTTTAGAAAATAGAGGTTTGTTGTACTCTTTCTAATGGGAAAATAACATAAACATTAATTATTAATCTGTTCTTATGAAGGAAACTTTAAGTTTTGACGAGACCCTTATGTCATCTTTAAATACTAAGATTACGGTTTCAAAATGGGATGATACCAAAGAGGCATATGATCAAAAACAATATAAAGATGTTATTTTAAATTTGTTTGATTATCTGGATCTTGATATTAGAAAAAAATATGGCAACACAGATGAAACCTATTTTAAGATACCTCATGGCTCTATAATTGTAGAAATTAATATTACAGATACACATTTTAATGTTAAAGCACCTTTTCTAAAGGTAGGAGAGAATCAAAAAATACCATTATATAGAAAAATTGCTGAGGTCAATTTTTCACCTCTTAATTTGTCACAAATAAAGCTAGACGATGGTCAGCTTAATTTTTTATATAGTACTCCACTACATCTTTGTGAGCCTTTAAAAATATATTATGTTTTAAAAGAGATATGCCATAATGCAGATAACTTTGATGATGAATTTATTAGTTTGTTTGATGTAGAACAATTACACGACCCACATATTGAGAATTATAGTCAGGAGATTTTGGATACGATTTGGGAAAAATTCAATTCTTATTTAAAAGAAGCAGATCAGTATATAGAACACTTTGACCAAACAAGGGTAGGGTACTTTAATTGGGATATTATTAATATCACTTTAAAGCGTATAGATTATCTCATGGCTCCTCATGGTAAGTTGAGAACAGATATTGAAAATCAAGTAAATGATTTGTATTCACAAAGTGATATGCAAGATCGAATTCAAAGAGGGAAAAGGTTTTTGGATACGTTGAAAAATAAAAGTAAGGAAGAACTTTTGGCAGATTTCTATATTTCAGAATCATTTGTGCCAACTAAGATGCGAAGTGAATTAGAACATATAAAACAAAGTTGGGAGCGACCTTATGAAAATGCAAAAAAAGAAATTCAGAACAAACAATATACAGCAGCAACATTAACACTACTTGTTGCTTTTTATGATTTCTACTACTATAATAACATTCCCGAAGATATAAATTTAAAAATGGTGAACTCACTTAAAAATGCAGCAGGTAAGGAGTGGGAAGCATCTGCATTATCACTGTTTAATGGGATGGAAAGTATCTTAAATAATAAAGCAGTACAAACTTCGACTCCTAAGAAAGGATTCTTTTCTAAGTTATTTGGTTAGATTATAAATGAAAAAATTATGAGCAATTTAGATTCTTTAAAAGAAGCAACATTTAAAATACTTACCTCAAGAGGAACGGGGAGTGGTTTTTATATAAAAAGTAAAGATATTATTCTTACTAATCATCATGTTATTAGTGGTTGCAAAGAAGTCGCTGTCGAAGATGATCATAATAACAGAATGCTGGCAAAAGTTATTATGACAAATCCAGATATCGATATTGCAATACTTAAAGTAGAAGAGGAGTTGAATATTGATCATGGTTTTTCTGTAGATAATTCTTTAGAATTAACAAGGCAAGAAAAAGTATTTGCTCTTGGATATCCATTCGGAATGCCGTTTACCATAACCGAAGGTATCGTTTCGAATCCAGAGCAGCACATGAATGGGAAATATTTTGTGCAAACAGATGCAGCAATAAACCCAGGAAATAGCGGAGGCCCATTAGTGACACAGGATGGAAGATTGGCAGGCATAAATTCTTCAAAATTCAATAATGCAGATAATATGGGATTTGCAATTCCTGTTTCTGAAATTGAGCAAGCCATCGAAAGTATTGAAAACAATCCTGAATATAAGTTTTCTCTACAGTGCTCATCTTGTTCTGGACTCACATATGTCCCACAAGATTACTGTAATAATTGTGGAGCAACACTATCCAAAGATGTCTTTAATGAATTAGAACTCAATGAATTTTCAAATTTTATTGAAGATTCTTTGAAACAATTAGATATTAATCCTGTTTTAACAAGAACAGGCCAGGAGTTTTGGGAATTTCATCAAGGAAGTTCTCAAATTAGGATTTTTGTAATGAATAGAGAGTATCTCTATCTAACGTCTCCCTTAAATAATTTACCTAAGCAAAATCTCGAAAAGTTATATGAATATTTAATATCAAGTGATCAAGGACAATTTTCATTGGGGGTATATAAGAATACTATTTTTATATCTTACAGAATTAGTATCACAGATATATTTCAGGATGAGACTACAAAAAATGATATCAAACTAAAAATAAAGGAATTAGCTTTAAAAGCAGATGACCTTGATGACTTCTTTGTTGAAGAATATGGCTGTACTATGAGTACATATGCTAAAAAAGTTAGTTGATCAGATATTTTTTTGGTTTGTATTAGTTTAGTTAGATGTAAGAGAATTTTATTTTTGGTTAGTACCACCAAGATAAGTGCATTCTTTTAAATCCTG
The DNA here is from genome assembly GCF_900299525.1 of Aquimarina sp. Aq78. Taxonomy (GTDB): domain Bacteria; phylum Bacteroidota; class Bacteroidia; order Flavobacteriales; family Flavobacteriaceae; genus Aquimarina. Next base: position 21,388 of record NZ_OMKA01000001.1, read on the forward strand.
AGTACAAGTATATTCAACAGGAGTTTTAGTATACTTAAAAGATTCTCTTAATGTCTTGGTAAGTTCTCCGTCATCCACATTAAGATCTATATCCTGCATTGTAAACTGACAAGGATGTTCATATCCTGCAGCGTGAGTGATTTCTGTAAACTCTTTTCTAAACGTTTTAAAATACTGTGCCAAACGGTCTGATTTTAATGGAATATTAATTCCTTTCTGTAACCATTTACTTTGAGTTGCTACACCACTAGGACATCGATTGGTATGACATATTTGTGCTTGGATACAACCAATACTCATCATGGCCTCGCGGGCAACGTTTATACAGTCTACACCCATGGCAAATGCCATCGCAGCTTTTGCGGGAAAACCTAGTTTTCCACTACCTATAAAAACTACTCGATCTGTAAGATTATGTTTTTGAAAAATTTTATAAATGGCTGTAAATCCATATACCCAAGGAAGAGATACATGATCAGCAAAACTTGGTGGTGCAGCTCCTGTACCGCCTTCACCACCATCTATGGTAATAAAATCAGGGCCTCTATTGGTTTTCACCATCAGTTCTGCAAGAAGTTCCCATTGCTCTGTTTTACCAATTGCAGCTTTGATCCCTACAGGAAGTCCTGTCTCTTTGGCGATATCCTCAATAAATTGTAATAGTTCAGGAACATCAGAAAAAGCTTTATGTGCAGAAGGAGATAATACATCTTTGCCAACTTCTACACCTCTTATCTTTGCAATTTCGGGAGTGATCTTGGCACCAGGTAATACACCTCCTTTTCCAGGTTTTGCTCCTTGTGATAATTTGATCTCAATAGCCCTGATAAAAGGATTCTTGGTTACAAGGTCTTTCATTTTTTTCATCGAAAAACTACCATTCTCATCGCGTACTCCAAAATACCCTGTTCCAAAATGAAAAATGACATCACCTCCGTTACTATGATAAGGAGAAAGCCCTCCTTCTCCAGTGTTATGATAGGCATTTCCTTTTTGTACACCTATATTTAAAGACTCTATAGCACGTGCAGAAAGAGATCCAAAACTCATTGCAGAAACATTAATAACAGACCCAGGTCGATAAGGCTTCTCTCGTTGGTTATATACTCCCATAACCTTTGCGCAAGGAAGAAAAGATTTATCTTCTCTATTAGGATGATCCTTATCCATCTTATAAGGGATCATACAATTTTTTACAAAAATATGCTGGTGCAAATATATATCCCTATCTGTACCAAAACCCTCGTAATTATTTTCATTTTTAGAAGAAGCATATACCCAACCCCTCTCAATTCTATTAAATGGAAGCTCCTCTCGATTATTAGCTACAAAATACTGTCTTATCTCTGGGCCAATACTTTCTAATAGATATCTAAGGTGACCTACAATCGGGAAATTATGGCTTACCGTATGTCTCTTATTAAAAAATATATCACGAGCTGCAACTAATACTAGAGCAAAAATGATCCACATCCACCAGGATATCGAACCTAAAAAATTAAGTATACTTTCCATTTTATCTTATCTATTGTGCATTAAGATAATCAATAGTTAATTGGGACATTACCTTAACTCCTAATACTAATCCACTTTCATCTATGAAGAAATCGGGTGTATGATGAGAAGCTGCTTGATTGTTTCCAGGTGTTTTTCCGCCTAAAAAGAAATAAAACCCAGGGACTACTTCCTGAAAATATGAAAAATCTTCTCCTCCTGTGGTTGCTTTTGATAGAATAACATTTTCTTTACCAGCAATGCCTTCAATTGTGGGTAACATCTTTTTTACAAGATCTGGATCATTATAAGTTATAGAAGTATTATTTTGAAATTCAATAATAGCTTCACCGCCATATGCTTTAGCAATTGCAGGAACCATTTCATTCATACGACGAATAATAAGAGCTCTCATTTTTGGATCCAAAGTTCGTACTGTACCAATCATTTCGGCACTTTCTGGGATGATATTAAATCGTACACCACTTGTAATTTTACCTACTGTGATTACTGCAGCTTCATTTACGAGAGGAGATTCTCTACTTATAATAGTTTGTAAACCGTCAATAATCTTGGCCGAAATCAGGATAGGATCTACTCCTGTCCATGGAGCCGAACCATGTGTTTGTTTTCCTTTAACAGTAATAACAAATCGTTCTACTGCTGCCATTGTTCCTCCTGGCTTATAACGAATTTTTCCAACTTCTGTTCCCGAATTAATGTGTAGGCCAAAGATTGCATCTACATCCGGGTTCTTTAAAACCCCTTCTTTGATCATCAATTTAGCACCACCTTCTTCTCCCGGTGGAGGTCCTTCTTCTGCCGGTTGAAATATAAATTTAACCGTACCATTTATTTTATCTTTATGTTTTGAAAGGATCTCTGCTACTCCCATTAATATAGAGATATGGGTATCATGACCACAAGCATGACTAACACCAACTTCGGTACCTAGAAATGTAGTTTTCACAACAGATTTAAAAGGTATGTCTACTCGTTCGGTTACCGGTAATGCGTCAATATCTGCTCTAAGTGCTACAGTTTTACCTTCTTTTTCTCCTTTAAGAAGAGCTACTACACCTGTTTTAGCAACATTCTCGGTAACTTCTAAACCAAGACCTTTGAGGTGTTTTGCAATTTTCTTAGCAGTCTCAAATTCTTGATTGGAAAGCTCAGGATTTTGATGGAAATCTCGCCTCCATTCAATTACTTTGGATTCTATTTTTTCTGCAGAAGTATTAATGTCGGGGTCAATTTGTTGTGCCTGTATCGAACAAAAGACCATTAAGAAAATAAATAGAAAAGATGATGGTTGTGTTTTCATGCGCTTGTTTTAATGTTTAAAGAGAACCACAGGTAATCTAAGATGATAAAAATAATCATGTTGTGATATGCACAATGAGAGGATTATAATCATATTAGTTTCATTAAGTTTAAAAATTAATAAGTCTGTAGTTTTCGTTTTGTAATTGTACCAATGCGGTCATTGCAGATAATGCAATCTGTATTTCGGGAAGTGTATCTTCTTTAGAAATATCTCGATGTGCGGCGGTTTGCCCACACAAAATAAACTGCACTCCTTTTTTTGCTAAAGCGGAAAGAAGTGGGGCATTAGGGTTGTCAATATTGTATTTGGCTTTGTAATTTGCATTATTTAGAATATCATTTGCTGCCGAACCATGAATGACTAATGCTACTTTTAACTTTTCTACTGGTACTCCAGCATCAGCATGCATATTAAGATATCTTGCAGCGGTATTAAAAAGAGGATTTACTTTTGAACTATCTTTAAACGTTCTTCCTACATCAAATACAGCTTTTAAATCATGCTGTGTTTTAGTCTTAAAACCTGGGTCACTAACTGTATATGTTTTACCATATTCAGTTATTATTTTACCTTCGTTAGATTTTTGTTGAGAAAAAATAAAAAAAGGAAGTAAAATAAAAATATAGAATGCTATTGTGTTTTTCAAGCTGTAATTTTTGGTTTCTAAAGATATTCAAAAATCTATTAATTGAAAGTTAAAATGCTATTTTGATTTTTATCTACAAAAAAAGCATACCTCCTAAATTAAAGAAGATATGCTTTTGATATTTTTATTTACTAGCTTATTGTCTTACAAACTTACCAAGAGGTTTGTTATTGATTAAGATGATATATAACCCATGTGAAAGTTCTGATATATCCATCTCAGGGGTTGGTGCAGCATCAATTAATACTTGCCCCTGTATGTTAACGATTCTTACAGAATAATCAGTTGTTGTTATACCATCTATATGTAATATTTCATCGTCATTAATCGGGTTAGGATAGTAAGTAAACGTTTTGTTCTCTTGACCCAAATTAAGTAATGATTGATCAACATCGAATGTTTTAGAAGTTATACTACATCCAGCTTCATTAAATACTTTTATACTATATTCACCTACTTCTGTAGGTAAATATACAGCCTGGGTAGCATCACCAATAGATTCATCTTTATAATACCATTGATAAGAAGAAAATTGAGATGGCACAAATAGCATATGATTTTGGTTTACAGCTATTACTGGTGCTTCTGGATTCTCTGATACAATTGCTTTTACGGCTGTTCTAGTTGTCGTTGTACAATTACCAATAGCACCTTCTATATAATAAGTTTGAGTAGCATCGAGTATTGGGGTTTCGTATGATAATCCAGATGCGATACTGGTGCCTCCGGTTGAGGTAGTATACCATTTGTATTCGCTATTTCCTGATACGGTTATAGTTACAGATTCTCCTACACAAACATTTTGGTTTGTAGTGGTAGGAAGATTAGGAAGGTTTATCGATATAAAACCTGATTTTTCTTTGGTGTTATCTCCAGAATCATTAGTTGTTGTTAATGATACGGTATAGTCTCCACTAGTTGCATACGTATGTGTTGGATTTTGTTCTGTAGAAGTTTGACCATCTCCAAAATTCCATAAATAAGAACTTATTCTATTGGTAGAAGTACTTTGAAACTCTACTACCGAACAGTTTGTAGTTGCTTTAAAATCTGATAATGGAGGTTGTTTATCATCTCCTGGTATATAACTACCTGATATAGAATAATTACCTAAAGATGAGTAATCAGAATATCCATTGGCTAATGTTCCTTCACCTACACCGTCAATCTCAATATAATAAATTCCTTCTGTAAGGTTTTGATTGATCGATGCGGTAAGTCCGTTTGGATCAGAAAGTGCTACTTCCTGGCCAAGTTCATTTAGAATTCTTATTTGGATGTTTAAATTAGGATAATCGGGATCAGGATTAAAAGATAGAGATACATTTCCGGTTTCTACGGCAAAAGAGAAAACATCTTTATCATCTCTGGTACTTATTAATCCAAAGTTTTGATCAGCACTTACCACTCCAGAAGGAGCTACTTTAATTGCAGTAGCTTCATTAAATACATTGCCATGGTCATCATTTTGAAAACCAACACCATTTCTATTACCAGAAATAATTGCAATATCATCTTGTGTATTTGTTGCATCAGGATATTCTCCGCTACTCCAATGCCCTAATGTTTTATTGGCACTCCATCCCATAATTGGGCTCCATTCTCCGTGTCCTGAGTAGTATGTTGTACCTGGTTTTCCATCATGTGATAATCCCAAAGTGTGACCAACTTCATGAGATCCTGTTTCACCAGCAGATCTCGTTCCTAGATTATATACCCAACAAGGGTTATTGCTATTCGACGAAAACGAATTTAAATAAGCAACTCCTCCAGAATCTGGGGCAGCATCTTTTGTGGTCGTAAAAATGCACATCATTCTACGATTTTTAGGAGCTGCATCAAAAAGATCTCTTCGGGTAGTAACGTTTAGATTAAATGGGCGAAAATCTTCGGCCATGATTTTCCATACTTTGATTATTTTTTCATCAGAAAAATTAGGAGATTGTGCATTAATTGTAGCACCACTAAGCCAACTCGTATTAGAAACTAATTCTCCATCAAAGTCAAGATAAATAATACCCGGTGCTCCCGGAAGACTTTCTAATTGCGGTGCTGCTTTTGAAAATGAGGTTCCGGCATCTATGTCTTTTGTATTTGCTTTTTCAAAATCTACACAAAGAACTGTATTAATATCCGTTTCTTTCACGAATACCTGACCATTGGATTTAGAATATAAAGTATATGCTTTTTTTATATCATGAAGTATAATATTTCCTTCTAATGAATTATTAGTTTTGACAAAAGTGAATGACGATAATTGGTGATCATTAACAGTTCCAATTAAGGTAAGATCCTGATCGGTTTGATTTTGTACATTTAGTTTAAAAGAAAAAGCCTGGTTATTAGCAATTTTGATTGCTGAAGGCTTACTTTTTTTGGGGCTAATCAGATCATTTATAAAATTTTGTTGATTATCTGATATCAAATATGATTTTTCAGATTGAGCGTAAGTACTATATCCTCCTATTATCATGATAATAAGAAGAAAATACTGTACTGATTTTCTTTTCATGTTGAGTTTGATTATTTGGTAATTATTTCGACTGCAATTTTTACTACAACTAAATATTCCTAGTTTTAGTATAAAAAATCTAATATAGATCAAAATATTAATATCGAAGACTATATAGTGCCTTTCTATTTAAGAAAAACAAAAACAGTACATACATATTTCTATATTCAAAATACGTATATACCATTTTCGGAATCTAAATTTAGAACACTAAAAAATTAACTATATGTCTAGATTTAGAAATAGTAGCGTCTATACATAATACATAATTATGAAATGCTTATGATTCTTTCTAGCGGAATGATTGTAGATTGTTTTAAAATAACCTCTTTATCGGTTATTCCCCATATGGTAGTTTCCACTCTTTTCAAACCTTTATCGTCTACAAAAACGATTCTTACTTTATGATGTTCTAGATTTCCTAAAGAGAGTGCTCTTTGTAATTCTAAAAATCGATCAATTTGATCTTTTCTTTTGTTTAAAACATCTTCTTTAGGGAATTTTAAAAATTTAATTTGCTCTTTTTGTACCATTTGTACATTCATGTTTGGGGCCATAAGTGCTGAGTTTGGTTGAATTTTTATTTTAATAAAAACTAGTGTTTACTTTTCGTTTCTGCTAAATATAGTACATTTTATCCTAAAAAAATGCATTTAATCTATATTTTTTATTAAAAAGATATCAACTTGTAAGAATTTTTGTTGTTAATAATTCTGGTTTGAAAAGCATTAATTTTATTTACAGTTTACCAGTAATGGATAATGTGTATAACATTATATATCGCTGTTAGTCATACGATATCTAGTAAATTTTATTTTTTTATTTACGGTTTGATTACTAGTTATTTATGAGACAATTGATCAATGTTAAAAAAATATTGGTGTTTGCTAAAAGTTATTGACTATGATTTGTTTACAAAAAACATAAAGTACGTTTTCATAACCGTAGTTCTTTCCTTAAATTTCGACCTTAAATATAATGTTACTTTGGAAGAATATTTAGCAGAACTAAATGATGCACAACGAGCGCCTGTACTTCAAATAGATGGGCCCATGATTGTTATTGCGGGTGCTGGCTCGGGTAAAACAAGAGTACTTACGTATCGTATTGCTTATTTGATGCATAAGGGTGTAGATTCATTTAATATACTATCCTTAACATTTACCAATAAAGCGGCCCGTGAAATGAAAAAGCGTATCGCAAGTATTGTTGGACCTAGCGAAGCAAAAAACCTTTGGATGGGTACATTTCACTCAATATTTGCTAAAATATTGAGATTTGAAGCTGATAAATTAGGTTACCCATCTAATTTTACAATTTATGACACTCAGGATTCTCAACGATTGATAGCTTCTATAATCAAAGAGATGGGACTCGATAAGGATATCTATAAATACAAACAGGTGTATTCTCGTATTTCCTCTTATAAAAATAGCCTGATCACCGTAAAAGCATATTTTCAGAATGCAGAACTGGTAGAAGCAGATGCCATGGCAAAGCGCCCTAGAATGGGGGAGATTTATCAACACTATGTTGATCGTTGTTTTAAGGCTGGTGCGATGGATTTTGATGACCTTTTATTAAAAACGAATGAGTTACTAAACCGTTTTCCTGAAGTACTTGCTAAATATCAAAACCGATTTAGATACATCTTGGTAGATGAGTATCAGGATACCAATCATTCTCAATACCTTATTGTACGAGCATTATCTGATAAATTTCAGAATATTTGTGTGGTAGGAGATGATGCACAGAGTATTTATGCTTTCCGTGGAGCAAATATTAATAATATTCTTAATTTCCAAAGAGATTATGATAATGTACAGCAATATCGATTAGAGCAAAATTATAGATCTACCAAAAATATTGTAGAAGCTGCAAACTCTATTATAGATAAGAATAAAACCAAACTAGATAAAGTAGTTTGGACTGCAAATGATGATGGACCTAAGATAATTGTAAATCGATTATTAACAGATGGAGATGAAGGTCGATATGTTGCGAGTTCTATTTTTGAAAATCAGATGCAGCATCAACTGGGGAATGGAAATTTTGCAGTGTTGTATAGAACTAATGCACAATCCAGAGCTATTGAAGATGCATTACGCAAACGAGATATAAAATATAGAATATATGGCGGGCTTTCCTTTTACCAAAGAAAGGAAATTAAAGATGTATTAGCATATTTGAGGTTAGTGATTAATCCTAAAGATGAGGAGGCTTTAAAACGAGTAATAAATTATCCAGCCAGGGGAATTGGAGCAACAACTGTAGATAAACTGATAGTTGCAGCAAATCACTACGATCGTTCTATTTTTGAAGTGATTGAAAATCTGGATCGTATTAATTTAAAGATTAATAGTGGTACTAAAACTCGACTAGAAAACTTTATAACGATGATCAAAAGTTTTCAAATCACTAATGAGACTTCTGATGCATTCGTGTTAGCCGAAATAGTTGCTAAAAAAACAGGATTATTACAAGAACTTAAAAAAGATGGTACTCCAGAAGGTATTGCCAGAATCGAAAATATTGAGGAACTACTTAATGGTATACGTGATTTTGTAGAAGGACAGAAAGAAGTAGCAGATGTAAGAGGATCATTAGCAGAATTTCTGGAAGATGTCGCTTTGGCTACAGATTTGGATCAGGATACTGGAGATGATGATAGAGTAGCATTGATGACTATTCATTTGGCTAAAGGATTAGAATTTCCGTATGTATATATAGTAGGAATGGAAGAAGATCTTTTTCCATCAGGAATGAGTATGAATACCCGAAGTGAACTCGAGGAAGAACGACGTCTGTTTTATGTAGCATTAACACGTGCAGAAAAACAAGCGTACCTTACATATACACAATCCCGATATCGATGGGGTAAATTGGTAGACGCCGAACCTAGTCGATTTATTGAAGAAATAGATGAGCAATTTTTAGAATATTTAACACCAATAGAAAGTTATCGGTACAAACCATTAATTGATTCTGATATTTTTGGAGAAGTTGATAAAAGTAAGCTACGACTTAAAAAACCGGTTTCTGGAGCACCACCATTAGCACATAAACCTACCGAAGAACAGCTACGTAAACTAAGAAAACTTAGGCCTACATCTAATGATACGGCTGATGCATCTAATACAAATCTCTTTGATGAAGATCTTATACCAGGAACAATAGTTGAACATATGCGATTTGGTAGAGGAAAAATCATTAAAATTGATGGAGTCGGACAAGATAGGAAAGCCGAAATTCATTTTGAAAAAGGAGGAATAAAGAAGTTATTACTTCGCTTTGCAAAATTGAAGGTTTTATAATATATAGCTAATCGCTTAGGTTAGGGATTAGCTTTTTATACTGTATTTTACATTATCTTTATTTATAATCATTTTATATGGCAGAGTTCATAAAATTATATAATGAAAACCCAAACCCACGTGAAATACAACGAGTAGTTAATTGTTTACGTAGCGGAGGATTGGTTATTTACCCTACAGATACAGTATATGGATTGGGGTGTGATATTACAAATAACAGAGCTCTGGAACGGATTGCACAGATCAAAGGTGTAAAACTGGCAAAAGCTAACTTTTCATTTATCTGTAAAGACTTAAGTAATCTTTCTGATTATGTAAAACAAATTGATAATGCAACATTTAAATTATTAAAAAGAACACTTCCGGGACCATACACCTTTATTCTTCCGGGAAGTAATAATTTACCTACCGTTTTTAAAAAAAGGAAAACTGTAGGTATTCGTGTTCCTGATAATAATATTTGTACAGCTATCGTAGAAGAATTAGGTAATCCTATTGTATCCACTTCTATCTATGATGAAGATGAAGTCATAGAGTATACCACAGATCCAGAATTGATATTAGAAAAATGGGATAACCTGGTTGATATGGTGATCGATGGTGGATATGGTGATAATATGCCATCTACTGTAATTGACCTAACCAGTGGCGAACCAATATTACTTAGAGAAGGTAAAGGAAGTATAGATATTATCTAGCTTAGATATAAACCATAAATGCTTTTTTTATGATCGTTGCTTTCTTGCACCAGTATGATCTAATCCCTGACTTCTTTCTAATTTTATCATCTCTTTGGGTCTAAAATTTAATATTAAAGCTCTTCGTTGACTATTTGTAGTGTTTCCTCTACTATAATGTAGTGTAAAGCCATCATGAAAAGTACATTCGCCAATATGTAAAGGAACAGGGATTGCATTAGTGGTGTCAACATCACAGTATAAAGCTCCTCCATTTGGTAAATTGGTATGTTCTAATATTTGTTGATCTGTTACCGGGAGAAACCACATACAACCATTGTTCTCGTATACATTATCCAAAGCTATCCAGCAACTTACAGCTCTTTTATCTGGTAAATTTATCCAATAAGCAGCATCTTGATGCCATGGAGTAGGAGTATTGGTATGAGGCGCTTTATTAATAAGCATGTCAAAATCTAATTCCATATCATCTCCCAGCAATTTTTTTGCATAGTGTAATGCTTTTTTATAGGCAATATGATTTAACATTTTTGGTTTTACCAAACTTGGCCTCATGATTTGAGTGATCCGCTCAATTGGTTTAGTATCATTCTCCAACCCTGCTAAATCACTTCTTAAATGAGTTGTTTTTTCTTTATCGTTCAATAAACTATTGTAGATTGCTAATAATTCTCCGGCTTCAGTACTATCAAAAAGCTGATCTATTTTGGTATACCCATTCGTTAAAAACTCATTTTTTATAGTGTTCATCTTTATGGTATTGATTTTATCCAAAGATGAATAAATCATTTAAATAAATCTTCTAAATTTGTACTACCTTACTTTTTTATACAAAATGAGTGTAAATTCGGAACAACGCATAGTGCATTTTTTACCAGATTATGGTATTAACAGTTGTTTGCAGTTTGGCTATTACAAATATTCTAAAGCACAACCTCAATTACCAACACATGAACATTGTAATGCTATAGAAATATGTTTTTGTATCAAGGGAGAGCAGCATTATATAATTGGTGAGGAATTATTTCAATTGCATGGCAATGATATTCTTATTATTCCTCCAAATAAAGAGCATAGTACTGGCGAATATCCCGAGGATAAAGGAGAATTATTCTGGTTGCAAATCAATTGTTCTGATAACCAACATGGGTTATGTAATTTACCAGGGGATCATTCAAAGTATCTTCTGCGAGAGTTAAAAAAGACTTCAGAGCGAACTTTTAAGGGAGCATTTCAAGTCAAATTTATACTTGAAAAACTTTTAAATGAGCTGAAAACAAGTAGTGCTGTTTTATCAGAAATTACCATAAATCAACTTATTGTTCAGGTCATATTAGAAGTGTTGAACCTTTCAAAGAGAAAACAAGATAGCCCTCCATTAAAAAGATTAAATGATATAGATGCTTACATTTTAAACAATTTGCACCGCATAATTTATGTCGATGAACTCGCAGGTATTTCTAATGTTTCTGTTGGGTATTTTAAATCTTGGTTTAAAAACACCATGGGTATCCCTCCTAAAGAATACATAAACAGGTTAAAAATTGAGCAGTCAAAAATTGATTTATTGAAGAGTCACAGTATAACCACTGTAGCTTTTAATTTAGGATTTAGTTCGTCCCAATATTTCTCTACAACTTTTAAAAAGTTTACGGGGTATACTCCAAAAACCTATATTTCTTTAAAAAGTAATAATTCATAGCTTTCTGGTTTAAGTAGTACCTCTTCATATTGCCAGTTTTTATAGTGATTTAAACTTGATTTTGGTATAAAACCACGTATAAATACGTGTGTAATGCCGTAGGATTTTTATTAACTTTAAGAAAACTTAAAACCAATAAAATGAGTGTCAGGAAACTACCTAAATTCAGAATTTATCCTTCTATAGGCATTGCCCGATTAGGAAATGGTCCCGCTACAAAGGATCAGGTTATTTTTAGTCCAGAGATTCCTTGGGCTAATTTATTTGATACGGATCAACATTATCTTACCGAAGAAGGAGCTTTAAAAAAGCAGGCTCAGCGATTTTATATTTATGAATGTGATGACAATGGTGTACCTGTTAAGCAAATAGATGCTAATGATTATGATATCGAATGGACGGTAGAAGTAGCAAATAAGAAGCCGTTTTGGTATGATTTTAATAATAGCCTGGATCTCTCTGTTTTATCAGAAAATCAAAATTTATCTCCAAATTTCGCAAAAAATAAATTGGCACCAGGGATTGGAGCAAAACGAAGAAATCCTAATGTGCTAAACCAATCCATGAGGGTAGAAGGAGGATATGATTATCGTAAAGAACTGGTTAATCACCCGGGAAAGACAAAAGTAGACGCTACCGATCAACGTGAGATAATTCGCGGAAAATTCCCTTCTAATAGTAATGGGGGTGTTAGTAAATTAGCAGCTAGTATGAATACTTCTTCTAAATCTGTTGATCTTGGTACTATTGAGTATGATGAAGGGACGTTGATTTTTTATGGAGCAGATGGTATTTCGGCATCCCTAAACCCATCAGACCTTAATAACGATTTTGCAGATAACTCTAATTGGTATGATGATATTTGTGATGGAAGAGTTACGGCATCTATCGTTTCTAAAAATAGTGGAGATACGTATCATTTAGATGATGCATTATCTTCTGCCTGGATAGCCACTGCACCGCCAGATTATGCACCGCAGATCCAACCAATATCTACAATGTTTGATTTAATAGCAGGAGCAGCTAATGAGAGCTATGCTCCCGAGTTAAGTTTGGTATTTCCAATATTTTATCGTCTGTATAGGATGCAATGGGTTAATCTAGGAGATTTCCTTTCTCCATCATTTAAAGAAACGATCGATAAACTTATGGCAGATGGAAAATTTAAATACATCTATAAAAAAGAACCAAAAGAAGAAGCAGATGCTGTGAGACAACAAATATTTGATCTTTTTAGAGATCCTTCATATCATTATAATAACGAACCTATAATACCAAGTAAAGATAAAACTGATGTTGTTAATCGTGGTAGCGGGACCGATGAATTAAAACTTCCTTATTATCCTGGAGATGCTATTGATTATCCAGGAAGCCCGGCCCAATGGTTCGCTATCCCGCCGATGTTGTATGAACAATTGGAGAATTGGAAGGATGGAAAGTTCGAAACACCACCTGATTTTGATTTTCAGACTATAGATGAAATGGGGGCATTTTATCAAAATCAATTTTTTGAAGCTGCCAAAGATAAATCTAAAAAGCCATTACTAATGACCAGAGCTGTACTAGAAACGTTATATGGTGGTGGTTTTCATCCAGGAGTAGAATTAACTTGGCCTATGAGGCATAATCTTATTTATGCTGAAAATAGTATGATATATAAATGGATAACCGAAGGTGCTTTTAAGTATGGATTTTATGGATTAAGAGAAGTTCGCCTTAATGCTGCCACTAGCAAAGAGCAAAACGATATATTTTATAATGATTTTGGATTTCAGATGAATTCTGAAGATATTCGTGAATCTATGAATCCCAAAAATGAGAAAAATTGGTTATGGAAACTTACACCGGGCGATCTTACTAAATGGATGGGGATTCCCTGGCAATCAGATGCAGGAAGTTGCCAGGTAGTTTTTGTAGAGAAACAATATCCTATTCCATCCTGGTGGGCAGCTAATTTACCTGTACATGTGTTTCCTCAGGAAAGCTACCAAAAGCTTCTTGATCCCAATATTTTGGAGGATACTAAACGTAATATTTATGCAAACCGCTTAGCTTGGCTTCATACTGCAGATACAGGATTTATTGGGTATCATGCAGAAGGTGGGTATCTTAACGGACTTATTAATATGGTATATCAATGGGATAAAATAGGAATAGTTACCGGTAGAAAGTTAGATATAGATATAGAAGGAATGCCTAAAACGGTATATGTTTCTTATAGCGGAAAAGAAGCTGATAAAAAATAATGAATACAGATGTTATTATTGTAGGAAAAGGTATTGCAGGATTAGTGTTGTCACTTCTTTTGAAGAGAAAAGGAATACAACATCTGGTTTTGGATCGTAAAAGCAAGAAGAAACACTTTGCCTTAGCAGAGACATTACCTCCTTCTTCAATGCCTTTGTTACACTCTCTTGATCTCATAAAGATATTTGAAAAAAATGCGATCAGGAAAACATATGGTTACCATTCAATGTGGGGAAATACAAGAATATTGAATAATAATTTTTTCTCTCAATTGTCGTATAAAAATGGGTTGAAAATTGATAAACAAGCTATAGTAGACGATCTCGAACAGCTGTGTATTGAGAATGTGATGAGCTATGAAAAAATGTCGAATATGGTAATTTCTAAAGAAGAAGTTGTTGTAGAGGTAGAAAATAATCATCAAAAAGAAATCATTACGGCAAAGATGATTATTGATGCAACAGGAAGAAATCGTGCTATTCTTAAGAAATTAAATATCCCTATTCGATTATATGATAACTTAATATCTTTTAGTTGTCACTTGCCAAGAATAGAACATCCAAAATTAACATACGATGTATTTGTAGAATCTTTTGAAGACGGGTGGGGTATTGTTTCTGGTTTAGATGAAAAAACTAATGTTCTATCGATTTTTACAAATAGAGAAAACCTTGTTCAGTTAAAATTGAGAGATTATTCTGATTGGCAATCGGTTTTATCTAAAACGACTTTGTTAAAAGATTTTCTGGTAGAACAATCTGAAGTGAAAATTATAGGATCGGATGCAAATTCTTCTATAGCCAATTATTTATCAGGAGAAAATTGGCTAGCAGTTGGTGATGCAGCTTTATCTTTTGATCCTCTTTCTTCTCATGGCATTGCTAATGCGATATATACGGTAAGAGAAGCTTCAGATGCTATCGAATCCTATATATTAACAGGCGATAGAAAAGGGTTTGTGACGTACTCCAAAACATTGTTTTCTATTTTTGATAGTTATTATATGGTGAAAAATGAATTATACAGATCAGAATCCAGGTGGAAGGAATCTTCTTTTTGGAAGAAATTTTTTAAATCAGAAGAGGAAGAGGGTAAAGACAATACTCACGATTTTCCCAGACAGAATGGCACGGGAATTATTTTAAATTAATGAAAGAGTATACTGCTTGGTAAAACAAAAAAGGGAGATCAAAATGATCTCCCTTTTTATATGAATAGAAAAATATTCTTTTATTATTTTCCTGAAGCTTTTTTCATACCGTCTTCAATCATATTATAAAACTGATCAAGTTTTGGTAATACAACGATTCTTGTACGTCTGTTTTTTGCTTTGTTTGCTGCAGAATTATTATCAGTAACTGGTATATAGTAACTTCTTCCTGCCGCAGTCATACGTTTTGGATCTACTTTAAAATCATTTTGTAATACTCTTACTACAGAAGTAGCACGTTTTACACTTAGATCCCAGTTATCCAAAAGTACTTTGTTTTTAATAGGTACATTATCAGTATGTCCTTCTACTAGGAATTCGATATCTGGTTTGTCATTAACAACTTTTGCAACTTTACCTAATACTTCACGAGCTCTTGCAGAGACATTATAGCTACCGCTCTTAAAAAGTAATTTATCAGAAATAGAAACATATACTACTCCTTTTTCTACATTAATCTCGATATCTTCATCGGCAAGATTTCCTAAGGCTCCTTTAAGACTGGTTACAAGTGCCAAGGTTACAGAATCCTTTTTGGTAATAGCATCCTGCATTGTTCTTATTTGCAAATCTTTTTCTTTAATACTTTCTAGAGATTTTTCTAGATTCTCTGCTTCCTTAGTAGAAAGAGTGGCTAAATTACCTACATTATTTAATAGAGCAGAGTTCTGATTTTTAAGATTAGATACTTGATCTTGAAGAACTTTAAGTTGCGAAGATGAACTCGCTTTTTCTTCAAGGCAGCTATTTAATTTAACTGTAGCTGTATTTAATAGATCTTCAGTTTCTTTGTTTTTGGCTTCTAATTCTGAAAACTTCTTCTGCGAAACACAGGAAGATAGTAGAATTGCTAGAGAGGCCCCAATAATCATTGCTTTTTTCATTAGAAAATTTGTTTTTAGTCTTATTCTGGTTATATAACTCAAAATTATTAAAAATGTGACGTAATGCTAGGTCATTAACAATAATTTATTATATCTCCTTATAATTGATCAAAATGTTTACGTTTCAAAATAAAATACTGCCATACAACGGAAAAAAGAGAATAATATTTCCCCGTTTTTGAAAGTTTTTTACGTTTTTTATTAAAAGTGTTAAAATTAGCATAGAAACTAATATGTGCCTTGAAAATAGCGAAAAAATGAGAGAATTTACCTTGTGTAATAAATCTGATTGCAGCAAGCCCATCAAGAATCATTCTTATAAAAATCAAAAACCAGACTTTACTTCCGGGCACATTTTTGATCAGGAGATATAAGCTGTTTCTAAAATTTAAAAATGTTTTCCTGGGGTTCATAGAACCCAAAGTTGCTCCTCCTAAATGATAAATCGTTGACGAACCTTCATACATTATCGTATGACCAATACTGTGGATACGCCAACAAAGATCAATCTCCTCCTGGTGAGCAAAAAAATCTTCATCCAGTTTCCCAACTTCTTCAAATACCTGTTTTCTTATAAATAAGCATGCTCCGCTAGCCCAGAATATAGTAGTAGCGTCATCATACTGCCCATTATCTTCTTCAAGAGAGTCAAATATTCTACCCCGACAATATGGATATCCCAGTTTATCGATGTAGCCCCCGGCAGCTCCGGCATATTCAAAATGAGTTTTCTTTTTGTAATCAAGGATTTTGGGTTGTATAGCAGCAACTTCAGTATGGGATTGAAATGTTTTAAGAATAGGAACCAACCAATCTTTAGTAACTTCAACATCACTGTTTAGAAGACAAAAAATATCGGCATCAATTTTTGATAATGCATCATTGTATCCTTTAGCATAACCCCCATTGATTTTGTTTTGAATAATTCTAACTTCAGGAAAAGTAGTTGTTACAAAAGCAACAGAATCGTCTGTAGAAGCATTATCAGCAAGATAAACAATAGCTCCCTTAGAATTTTTGATCACCGAAGGTAAAAATTGCTCTAATAATGATCTTCCATTCCAATTTAATATGACGACTGCGATATTCACATCTGCAAAGTAAAAGGAATAATTGAGATAAATTCAAATAAAAAAGAATAAAGTAACGCTATTGAATTGATATCATATCTGGTTTTGAATATGAAATATTAAAACTTTGAGTAAAAAACCGTAGTATCTTATGCTAGGAAGGAAATAGCTATTTGTAATCTGGTATATCTTTTAAAAATGTATATTGCTTATCGGTATAGTTCATTTGACAATAATAATGATCAAGACCATTAGAGATCATTAAGTATTCTGAATCTAAAGCAAGATTGTATCTCGCAATCTGGTCAAATACTTCCTGTGTTATTTTTACACGAGCAGATTTACATTCTACAATAAGAAAAATACTACCGTCTGGATTAAATATAATAATGTCATAGCGTTTGTTAAGTCCATTGAGTTGTATTAGTTTTTCTACATTAATTAAGCTTTCTGGGTATTTCTTTTCTTCAATCAGATAATGAACGGTATGTTGTCGTACCCATTCCTCTGGAGTAAGGATGATGAATTTTTTACGAATTCTGTCAAAAATAGAAACTTTATTTTCGCTATTTTTGAACCTGAACCGATACTCTGGAAAGTTAAGCTTTTGCATAACACAAATTTGATGATTTTTTCTGAATGGATGAAGTAAAACAAATCGTAAGTGATATAAAAAAAGGAAATATTAAACCTGTCTATTTTCTTATGGGGGAAGAACCATATTATATAGATAGGATTTCTCAATTTATTGATAAGAATATACTGGCAGAAGAAGAAAAAGGATTTAATCAAATGGTCTTGTATGGTCGTGATGTAAGTATAGAAGATATTGTGGCTAACGCAAAACGTTTTCCGATGATGGCAGAGAGACAGGTTGTTATTGTTAAAGAAGCCCAAGAATTATCCAGAACGATTGAAAAACTAGCAGATTATGTAGAAAACCCACAACCTTCTACTGTTTTGGTGATGTGTTATAAATATAAAAAGATAGACAAAAGAAAAAAGCTTTATAAAATAGTTGCGAAGAATGGAGTCATTTTTGAAAGTAAAAAACTGTATGAAAACCAGGTTGCCGATTGGATAAGAAGGGTTCTTGGAGGGGCTAAATATACTATTGAACCCAAAGCGTCTCAGATGCTGGTAGAGTTTTTAGGTACAGATCTTAGTAAAATAAATAATGAGTTAGAAAAGCTAAAACTAATTATTCCTTCAGGAACTCAGATTACCGCTGATCAAATTGAAGAGAATATTGGGATTAGCAAGGAGTTTAATAATTTTGAACTTCGCAAGGCCATCGGAACCAGAAATGGGGTTAAAGCACATCTTATTATTAATTATTTTGCGCAAAACCCCAAAGACAACCCGTTGGTGGTTACCATTTCTTTACTCTATAGCTTTTTTTCTCAGGTATTACAATATCATGGCTTGAGTGATAAATCACAACGCAACGTTGCCAGTGCATTAAAAATCAATCCATATTTTGTAAAAGATTACTCAGAAGCAGCTCATAATTATCCTATGAAAAAAGTAAGCGGGATTATTGCCTACCTAAGAGATGCCGATGTAAAAAGTAAAGGAGTAGGGGCAACAAATCTTCCGCAAGGCGATATCCTTAAAGAGCTTCTGGTAAAAATAATGAGATAGCTTTATACCTTGGGATTTGTAGCAAAAACTGTGGCCTCGGTAATAAATCCTCTATCGTCCATTTCTAAAAGACTACTAATAGTATGGGCAATTTCTTCTCCTCTAAGTTTGGTTTGCTGTTCTGCTTCGGTGTATTGTTTTGTTTTAGAATTATTATCTATTCTGTTGTCAGAAAAACTGGTCATTACTTCACTTGGATTCACTTGCATAACTCTAATGTTATGAGGGCGTAACTCGTTTCTCCAACTTTCTGTCATACCTCGCAATGCAAATTTGGTAGCAACATATGGCGAAGCTGTTGGCGAGCCTTTTAATGAAGATGTAGATCCAATATTGATAATATTGCCGTATTCTTGAGCAACAAAATGCTTTGCCGACTCCTTAGCACATAGTGTAGCACCAAGGATATTGGTTTTAAATTGATCGATAAATTTATCGGCTTCGATATCAATAAGTTTTGAGATATATCCATAACCGGCATTATTGATCAATACATTAAGTCCATTCATTTTGTTTTTGGCTTCCTGTACCATATTCTGAACTTGACTTTCTTCGGTTACATCGGTCTTAATATATTCTATATTTAGTGCTTTTGCAGTTTCCTGTAATGTAGTTTCATTTCTTCCAGAAATGATTACCTGAGCTCCTTTTTCTTTTAAAAGTCTAGCAGTAGCTTTTCCTATCCCAGAATTACCACCTGTGATCAATACTTTCGCATTTTTAATATTCATAATCTGTGCAATTTTCTTTAGTTGAATATCAAAAGTACAGTATGTATTCTAAATCTTTTGTTAAGCCGAAATATATTTTTTTAAGGAATTGGCAGATATGAGAAATCTTTTACTTCAGTCATCACAAAAGAACTTTGCACTTTAGAAATATTTTCTAAAGAAGCTAATTTGTTGGATAGAAAATCTTGATAACGTTCCATATCTTCTGCATAGATTTTAATTAAGTAATCAAACATGCCCGCTACATGATAACATTCTACAACTTCAGGGAATTGCTGGATATCTTTTTCAAATTTTTTTAAATAATCGGTTTGATGAAGATTTAAAGTAACATTGCAAAACACCATTAGTTGTAATCCTGTTTTTTTACGATCTAATATGGCTTTATATGATTTTATATATCCTTCACGTTCTAGTTTCTTTACACGTTCAAAAATCGGAGTGGTAGTTAGATTTAATCTTTCCGCAATTTCTTTAATTGTGATTTTACCATCTTTTTGTAATAACAATAATATTGACCGATCTGTTTTATCCATAATAATTTTCTTTATAAAGCCTGATAACGCATCAAATATAGAATAAAATTCTTTTTGATTTAAAAATGAATATTATTTTTTCTTAAAATAAGGCTAAATAAGGTTTTTAATTCTTTTAGATGTAATTTTATGGATTGGAATGAGTATTTAGAAATCAATTCAATTTAAGAAAGTAAAGGCAAACATGCGATCTACATTAGCATTAGCTCTACTATTAAGAAAAAGAATAAAATAAATAGATGAAGAAACACGATTTTAACCCAGAGAGCTTAATGATGACTCATGGTTATAAACCAGAATTATCAGAAGGAGCTATAAAATGCCCAATTTTTCAAACATCAACCTTTGTTTTTAAAACAGCAGAAGAAGGAAAAGCTTTTTTTGAATTAGCTTATGGTTTGAGGGAGAAATCTCCAAAAGAAGAGCTTGGTCTTATTTATAGTAGAATTAATAATCCCAACCTGGAAATCTTAGAAAATCGTCTTTGTTTATGGGATAAAGCGGATGATTGTGCAGTTTTTGAAAGTGGAATGTCTGCAATAAGTACAGTATTGTTAGAATTTCTTAAGCCTGGAGATTTACTAGTATATAGTAATCCTTTATATGGAGGGACGGATCATTTTATCCATCATTTTTTAGATAAAATTGGGGTACACACGATAGGAGTAATGCCGAACCAAAGTATAGATGAAGTACTTCAAATGATCAAAGATTCTGGAAAAGCAGATCGGTTAGCAATGATTTATCTCGAGACTCCTGCTAACCCAACCAATGACATCGTTGATATCGAAAAATATAGCCAGATTGCAAAACAATTTAGTACTAATGACAGAAAAGCTTTGGTGGCTGTAGATAATACATATATGGGGCCATTATGGCAACACCCTTTACAGTGTGGAGCAGATTTGGTGCTGTATTCTGCTACAAAATATATAGGAGGACATAGTGATCTCATTGCAGGAGCAGTTTTGGGAAATGCAGAACTAATGTTAAGAGTAAAAACACTGCGTACTTTCCTGGGAAACATGGTAAGTCCACATACAGCATGGTTACTACTTAGGAGTTTAGAAACTTTAAAAGTAAGAATGGATCAGCAAACAAAAAATGCTCAGATCATTGCTGATTATTTGAATAATCATCCTAAGATTGAAAACGTATACTATTTAGGATTATTAGAAGAAGAAACAGAAGGGTATAAAACATTTCAAAAACAATGCTCTGCTCCCGGAGCAATGGTATCTTTTGATATCATTGGAGGAGAAGAAGAAGCATTTATATTCCTTAATAATCTTAAACTAATGAAACTTGCAGTAAGCCTGGGTGGTACAGAAAGTTTGGCAGAACATCCTAAAACAATGACACATGCAGGTGTAGATGAAGAGCAAAGACAACAAATGAATATTACAGATCAATTAGTAAGGTTATCAATAGGAGTAGAGCACTCTAAGGATTTGATCTGGGATTTAGAACAGGCATTAGAACAGGTAAAAATTGATTCTGAATTAGAATTAGAAAAAGTATAAGAATCATAATTTTAGAGAGTATAAAAAGCACAGCTAATTTCTCACTGTGCTTTTTGTTGTTAAACTCTCTATGCTATTTATCGATAAGATATTTTACCCTTTGTTTTCACAAATATTTTTGAGTGTTGATAGGCCTTTATCCCAATCTTTACCCATCATTTCTTCCATATTAGTAAATAGATTCATAAGATTCATAGGATAAGGCATCTCGCTTTGAAAACCCCAGGTTACTTTTGTAGTATTGTTTTCCTTCAGTACTTTAATGTATCCTTTGGCTTCACTTTCATAGGGTTCATAAAATTTGAGATCGGTTTCAAAAAGATTAGGTGCTTCGATTTTGGCTATGGTTTGACTACCCTTTCCTACTTCTTTTACATCACTGTCCCAACTGGCTTTTGCACCAATGGCCCCATCTGTGCCTGTAAAATCTTTTTTCATATTTGGGTCATAGTCATTCCATGGACTCCATTTGTCTAAATCGGTTAGACTATTTACATTTTCCCATACGGTCTCAATAGGAGCATCTATACTAATTGATTTTTCATAAACTACTTCTTTAGAAACAAAGATTGCCGCTATGAGGATAATAGCAATAAGTGCAATCAGTACAATTCCAATTTTCTTTAAGATTTTCATGTTATTGTTGTTTATTTATAGTTAAAATTAGATTCAATATATAATACTCTTAACAACAAAGGTTAGATTCATAGTTTGCTATTTCAGAAATGGGGATGTATACAAATTTAAAAGTTTTTTATGAATATGTATGGGTTAGCTATATTAGAGGTTGATTAAGAGTTAATTTAACCAGAGCTTTGATAGCGAATAAAAGAGATGCAATGTTTGAGTATTAGTTATTTTACTCTTCTGGCTTCAAACGTTTTAAATAAAAAACTTTTATACGCCCTAATAAAGCAAAGATCAGTATTATCACTATTAATCCAGACTTTTACAATATAGCTTTTACCACTATCTGCATTATAAATAGTGCCCCCTGATAATTCTCCATCTTTATAACTTAAATTTTCTAAAATATTCATTCCAAGTAAAGGGCGACCCTGAAGTTCTTTAAGAGGGTTCTTGTTGTCCAAACCATTAAGATTGGATAGTGGGCGTTCTGCTCTTTTATCAATTTTTCCATAAAAATAATCTCCATCCCTATAGATTTCAATAATAGAACCTCCTTTAATTTTCCATTTTCCGATATAGGTATCAGAACTTACAGAAGAAGATAGAAAAAGTAGAGGTAGAGCTAAGAATATGATAAATTTCATTATTGTAAACTTAACAATTAAATTAGATTAATTCCTAAAAAAATTATAAACGGTTTATTTTCAGGATAATAAAAACTTAAAGTGGTGTTGAAAAGATTCTTATAGGCTTATCCCAGACCTTATAGATGTAAAAAAACCGTTATTAGAGTAAATAACGGTTTTCTTGATTATAATTTTAATTTTTTAGTTGGTATAACACCAGGAAAAAGAATCTATTTTAAAACTCCCACCATATCTTCGGGTTTTACCCATTCATCAAATTGTTCTTCGGTTACATATCCTAAAGCTACAGCTTCATGCTTAAGTGTCGTACCGTTTTTATGAGCAGTGTTGGCTATTTCGGCAGCTTTATAATACCCAATTTTGGTATTTAAAGCGGTTACCAGCATCAATGAATTATTTAATAATTCGGTAATTCTCTTTTGATTGGGTTCAATTCCCTGGGCACAATGCTCATCAAAAGAAACACAGGCATCCCCAATTAGTTGAGCACTTTGAAGCAAGTTTGAAGCCATTACAGGCTTAAATACATTCAATTCAAAATGTCCTTGCATTCCTCCAACATTAATAGCTACATCATTACCCATAACTTGTGCACATACCATAGTTAATGCTTCACACTGTGTGGGGTTTACTTTGCCAGGCATAATAGAACTTCCTGGTTCATTAGCAGGAATAATTAATTCACCAATCCCACTTCTTGGTCCAGAAGCCAGCATACGAATATCATTTCCTATTTTATTTAGTGAAACTGCCAATTGTTTTAAAGCACCATGACTCTCTACAAAAGCGTCATGTGCAGCCAACGCTTCAAATTTGTTCTCTGCTGTGATGAATGGTAAGCTGGTAAATTGTGCTATAAATTCTGAAACCCGTTTGGCATACCCTTTTGGAGTATTTAACCCAGTTCCTACAGCAGTTCCTCCTAAAGCTAATTCTGCCATATGAGGTAAGGTGTTTTCTAAAGCCTTAATTCCATGATCCAATTGAGAGACATAACCAGATAACTCTTGCCCGATAGTAAGTGGTGTAGCATCCATAAAGTGGGTACGACCAATTTTTACTACATTTTTAAATTCTTCGGATTTTTTCTTAAGAGTATCTCTTAATTGAGTTACCCCCGGAATAGTTACTTCAACTATTTTTTTATAAGCTGCAATATGCATTCCTGTCGGAAAGGTATCATTTGATGATTGAGATTTATTAACATCATCATTTGGTTGTAATGTTTTCTCTCCTTCACCAATTGTTTTACCGGCTAATTGGTGCGCTCTATTTGCAACCACCTCATTTACATTCATATTACTTTGAGTACCAGAACCGGTTTGCCAGATTACCAAAGGAAATTGGTTATCGTGTTTTCCTTCTAGTATTTCATCGCATACTTGCGAAATAAGATCTCTTTTCTCTATCGGTAATGCTCCTAATTCGCAATTTGTATATGCTGCAGCTTTTTTTAAGTATGCAAAACCATATACAATTTCTAATGGCATAGATGCTGATGCACCAATTTTAAAATTATTTCTGGAACGTTCTGTTTGTGCTCCCCAAAGCTTATCAGCAGGTACTTTTACCTCGCCCATCGTATCCTTCTCTATTCTATATTCCATTTGGTAAGATGATTTGTTTTTTTTAAGAGTGCAAATTTAAGCATTTGCCTCACTACTTCTGAATAAAGCAGCTACTTTTTAGCATATAAATTAAGATCAAAAGAGATTTAAAAATAAATCATATTTCTGCTATGACATATAAACAAGAGTTATTATCTTTGACAAAATTTGAAAATTAGAATATTATTATGTTTGAATTCGATCAGTACCTTGGTTTTTTAGCGTTTTTAACTATCCTTACCATTGGATTTTGGTTAATGATCTTTTTATTAACTTTTGTTGTTCCTTATTGGATTATAGGAGCTAACATCGAGAACTTTAAATTAAGAAGAGAAGCTAAACGAAAAGCGAAAGAAGAAGCATAACAGTTTATAACATATATAAAAAAAGGAAGTCATTTTGACTTCCTTTTTTTGTTTTGCTAACATCATTTTTATTATCCTTCAAATTCTTCATCACCATTAATTCCTCTTTGAGAACGTTGCCTTTTCTTTTTCTGATTAAATCTATAGGTGAAGGATAGATTAAAACTACGTTCCCTCCACTGAAATTCATTATCCGAAATAAACGTAGTAGTAGTAGAGGTGCTTGTTCGTTTTCGAGAGTTAAATACATCACTAACGTTAAAAGTAAGCGAAGCCTTTTCTTTAAAAAGATCTTTGCTGAATGCAAAATTCATACTAAAGATACCATCACTTTTTGTTTGTGCATTTTCACTAGGTCCTCTATAAAAAAGACTGGTTTGCCAGTCTATTTTTGCCGGTAGTGTAACCTTATTATTAAGCCTTGCAAACCAACTAAAATTATCTGCATCAAGATT
This sequence comes from Aquimarina sp. Aq78, assembly GCF_900299525.1. Classification (GTDB taxonomy): domain Bacteria; phylum Bacteroidota; class Bacteroidia; order Flavobacteriales; family Flavobacteriaceae; genus Aquimarina. The sequence continues at coordinate 46,630 of NZ_OMKA01000001.1, forward strand.
TTCTCCATTATTCTCTCCTCTAACACTATTCTGAAATGCATTAAAATTACCATTTACTCTCCATTTTCTACTTGGATTGTAAGTAAGTGTAAACTCAAAACCATACCGATCAGAGCTGGTAAGATTTATTGGTGTTCTTCTAATAACAGGGACTTCTGTACCAGGATTATTTGCATCTGCTCCAATAATAGCTGTGTCACCTGTATCTTCAGAAATAAAAGTGAATATCTGTGTAGAATGATTATAATATATAGATGTATTTAAAGTAAGTTTCCCCATTCTATTAAGATACCCTAAATCAAATGCATTAGAATAACTTGGGTCAAGATCTGGGTTTCCCTGAAATAAGTTAGTAATACTGGATCTAGAAGGAAAAGGATTAATAAACCTGGATCTAGGCCTGCGTATTCTACGGTTATATCCAAGAGTTAAACTTTGTTTTTCAGAGATTTCATACCCCAGATTAATTGTCGGAAATATATCGGTATAATTCTTTTTACTTAAATCATTACTAGTTTGCTGGTCGATAGTAATTCGTGTACTTTCCATTCTAAGTCCTAATAAATAAGATAATTTTCCCCACTTGCTTCCTAATTGTGTGTACCCGGCATTTACTTGTTCTTTATATAATAAGGTGTTGGACAAATCAGAATTTGTAGCTATGATTCCGTTATCTTCTAACTGTACCAGATAATCAGTATCCAGGTCATTAAAATTACCTCTATATCCTAATTCGAATTGAGTGTTTTCGCCAATAGGTAACACATAATCGGCTTGCAACAGAATACGATTTTGTTCTTCTATTGTCTTTACAAGCTCTACAGCGGTTATATTTTCTTGAGTAATTTTTGATCGCTCATCTTCATTGCTGTCTTCTATCTGAAAATCGAAAGTTAGTTTATGACCACTGGTATTAAAATCTTTTGTATAATTAAGAGAGTATTGTTTCGTAATATCATCTTCAATTTCTGGATCAAAACGAATATTTTGACTTAAAATATCTCCATTAGAATTTAACTCTGTTATTTTATTTGTTGTATTACTTTCTTTATCACTAGATCTGTATAAAAAAGATGTAGTAACAGATGAAGTCTCATTGATATACCATTCGACTCCGATATTAGAATTCAATCCTTTACGTATCCTGTCAAAATCACGTTCTTCTCTTAAAAAAGAGTTTGGTAGGCCACTAAAAAGGTATTGAGTTTGGGAAAAAGAATTCCCAGGGACTTCTCTATAGTTATACCCAGAAGTTGTAAAAAAGTTAAAATCCCCGGATCGATAATTTAGGTTTCCCGAAATACCGGCGGATAGGGGGTAACCACCATTAATTGTAATGGCTCCGTTCATGCCTTGTAATTTGCTTCGTCTTAGAATAATATTTAAAATCCCTGCAGTTCCTTCTGCATCATAACGAGCAGAAGGCGATGTGATTACTTCGACTCTTTCTATAGATTCGGCAGGTAATTGTCTTAATGCATCGGTACTATTTAAACCAACTAAACCTGATGGTTTCCCGTTAATAAGGATTCTTACATTATCGTTACCACGAAGCGCAACATTGCCTTCGACATCTACAGAGACAGAAGGTACGTTATCCAATACATCGCTTACTGTACCGCCACTTACTGTGAGGTCTTTACCTACATTATAAATCTTTTTATCTAGCTTAATTTCGACAGTCGTTTTTTCTGCTATGACCACTACATCATCTAGTGTTTCGGTATCCAGCCCGAGAGTAATCGTACCTAAGTTTGTGTTTTTGAATAACTTTTGTTTGGGAAGGTTTTTTGTTTTAAATGAAATAAACTCTACACTTATGTTATATACTCCGGCATCTACTTCGATATTAAATTTTCCGTTTTTGTCGGTAATACCACCAGTAACAATTTTCTGTAACCTGGGACTAAAAAAAGCTATCGTAGCATATTCGAGGGGTTTGTTGGTATCTTGATCTAGGATTAAACCAGTAATATTTACAGGTCCTTTTGAAAAGTTTCTATTTTGGGCTGATAGCATAAGTGTTGATGCCGAAAATAATAAGAATAAAAATTTCTTCATTTTAAAAATTGAATAATTCTGGCCAAAAGTATCGAAGCAGATACAAGAAGGCGGTTAATGATGTGTTAAATGTGATGTATTCAAAATGTGTGATACGTAGTATCACCTATTATGCATTACATGCATTTAGACATGAAGAAATGTAAAAGGTTTAATCTTATGCGAAAAAATATTTTGTAAGAGAGAGATTACTTATATAATATCAATAACTTTTTCTGGTGGTCTTCCGATTATTGCTTTATTTCCATTAACCACAATCGGGCGTTCTATTAATTTTGGGTTATTAGAGAGTATAGTAATCAATTCGGAATCGGTAAAATCTTTACCTTTAAATTGTTCTTTCCAGATGGCTTCATTTTTTCTAACCAAATCTATAGGAGGGATACCTAAAAGTTTAAGTATTTCTTTCAATTCTTCTTCTGAAGGTGGGTTTTCCTGGTAATTAACCACATTAATGTCTTTTTTTTGTTCTTCAAGTATTGCAAGACATCCTCTTGATTTACTACATCTCGAATTATGATAAATTGTGATCATTTTAATTTTATGTTTTTTTAATCTTCATTTTTTTGCCCCATTGTCATAAGGTATGCCTTTAAGAATTGATTGATATTTCCATCCATTACAGCATCTACATTACCTGTCTCTTCTGCAGTTCTTACATCTTTAACGAGTTTATAAGGATGCATTACATAATTACGAATTTGAGAACCCCATTCTATTTTCATTTTAGAAGCTTCAATTTCGTCCCGCTGTGCTTGTTGCTTTTTGAGTTCAATTTCAAACAATTGTGATTTAAGCATTTGTAGTGCTTTTAATCTATTTTCTTGCTGAGACCTTGTATCTGAGCATGAAATCTGGATTCCGGTAGGGAAATGGGTAAGCTGTACTTTAGTTTCTACTTTATTTACATTTTGTCCACCTGCTCCACTAGAACGAGATGTGATAATCTCATAATCAGCAGGATTGATGTCTATTTCTATACTATCATCAGCAAGAGGATATACATAAATAGAAGCAAACGAAGTATGGCGTTTTGCATTACTGTCGAACGGGGAGATACGTACTAATCGATGTACACCATTTTCTCCTTTCAACCATCCAAAAGCATAGTCTCCTTCTATTTCTAGAGTAACCGTTTTTATACCTGCTACATCACCGCCTTGATAATTAAGCTCTCTAATTTTAAAACCTTGCTTCTCTGCCCACATCAGATACATACGCATGAGCATACTTGCCCAATCACAACTTTCGGTACCTCCAGCACCTGCTGTGATTTGTAAAACAGCACTCATGCTATCCCCTTCATCACTAAGCATATTTTTAAATTCCAAATCTTCAATTGATGATTTGGTCTCATCATAACGCTCAGAAACTTCTGATTCGGTAGCGTCACCTTCTTTATAAAATTCATAAAGAACTTCGAGGTCATCAACTAGTGTAACTCCTTTTTCGTAATCAGAAACCCATTTTTTTTCAGCATTTAGAGTACGCATTAATTTTTCGGCCTCCTGGGCATTATTCCAAAAATCCGGAGCAAATGTTTTTTCTTCTTGATTCGCTATTTCTATAAGTTTGGCATCAATGTCAAAGATACCTCCTTAACGCAACCAGGCGCTCCCTAAGATCTTGTAAAGTCTCAGTATTGATCATAATCTATTTATTTTTGACAAAAATAAGATTTAACAGTTCAGTAAGAAGTAATTTTTGTGTTATTTTATAGATTTAGAAATTTTATCACATAAATCATAGTCTATGAAACTACGCTTCATTTGTTTATTCTTTCTAGCGGGGAATATCATTTCTGCTCAATTCTTGGAAAAACAGAAAAATCTTACATCTTTTGATGGCTATTTTAAGTTCCATTATAATGAATCAAAAGACGAAATCTATCTAGAAGTAGACAAACTTGACTCAGAATTTTTGTATGTACATTCGTTGGCTACAGGATTAGGATCAAATGATATAGGGTTAGATAGAGGACAGATTGGTGACGGAGTAGTAGTTAAGTTTCAAAAGGCAGGTAATAAATTATTACTTGTACAGTCTAATCAGCGATATCGGGCTATTACAGACAATGTACTAGAGAAGAGAAGTGTTGAACAGGCTTTTGCAAAATCTGTACTGTTTGGGTTTCCTATTAAAGAGGAGAAATCTAATACATATATTATTGACTTAACTCCTTTTCTTTTACAAGATACTCATAACATAATCAATCGATTAAAATTTCAAAAAGAAGGAACATACAGTGTTGATAAAACCAGAAGTAGTTTGAGTCTCGAAAGAACTAAAGCTTTTCCTAAAAATGTAGAATTTGAGGCTTTGATTACTTATAAGGGTTCATCTACGGGGCGAAATATTAGATCCGTATCGCCAGACTCAAAATTTTTAACGGTTATTCAGCATCATTCGTTTGTAGAATTACCAGATAATGGATATAAGAAGAGAGAATTTGATCCGAGGAGCGGAGCTATATCGATCTCATATTTGGATTATGCTACACCAGTACAAGATCCTATAAAGAAGCGCTATATTATTAGACATCGATTAGAGAAAAAAAATCCGAATCAGGCTATAAGTGAAGCAAAAGAACCTATCGTTTATTATTTAGACCCGGGCACACCAGAACCAGTACGATCTGCATTATTAGATGGAGCAAGATGGTGGAATCAGGCATATGAAGCTATTGGTTTTAAAAATGCATATCAGGTTAAGATGCTACCTGCAGATGCAGACCCTATGGATTTAAGATATAATGTGATACAGTGGGTACATCGTTCTACCAGAGGCTGGAGTTATGGTGCAAGTGTGGTCGATCCCAGAACGGGAGAAATTCTTAAAGGACATGTAAGTTTAGGGAGTTTAAGAATACGTCAGGACTTTTTGATAGCTCAGGCATTACTAAATCAACCTTTTGCAACACGAGATGATAATTATCAACCCATGTTAGAAATGGCACTAGCTCGTATTCGTCAATTATCTGCACATGAAGTAGGACATACTATTGGTTTTGCACATAATTTTACTGCAAGTACAAACGGAAGAGCTTCAGTGATGGATTATCCTCATCCAACAGTAAGGCTTAAGGATGGAAAAATAGATTTGTCGGATGCTTATGATACTAATATAGGAGAATGGGATAAGGTAACTGTGGCATACAGTTATTCAGAATTTGACAAAAATACAAACGAAAAAGAAGCACTTAATAAAATTTTGAACACAGCTTATCAATCTGGTCTTCGTTTTATTTCGGATAGTGATGCCAGACCACAAGGAGGAGCACATGAATTGGCTCATTTATGGGATAATGGTAAAAGTGTTACAGAGGAGTTGGGAAATATGTTGAAAATTAGAGAAGTTGCGATACGTAATTTTTCTTCAGATAATATAAGAAGTAATGAACCGTATTCGGTTTTAGAAGATGTTTTTGTACCTCTCTATTTCTTCCACAGATATCAAACTGAAGCTACAGTAAAGCTTATTGGGGGGCTAAATTATAATTATGCAGTTAAAGGTGATCAACAAACGATTGTAGAAACCGTTGGTTCGAAAAAACAAAAAGAAGCACTTGGACAGGTTTTACAAACATTAGCTCCCGAAATTTTAGCTATTCCAGAAGATAAATTAAAATTATTTCCACCAAGAGCCTTCGGATATGGTAGAACCAGAGAATCTTTTAAAGGAAAAACAGGAGTTGGTTTTGATGCTATAAGCGTAGCTTCTACAGCAAGTGATATGAGTCTTTCCTTGTTACTGCATCCAGAAAGAGCCTCTCGTTTGATACAGCAAAAAAGTTTAGATCAAAATCAATTGGGATTAGTAGAAACCCTTAATCAATTGTTGAAATTTTCTTTTGAAACCAAAGCAAAAAATAAGTATCATAAAGAAATACAGCATACTGTAAAAACTAATGTTTTAAAACACTTAATGAACTTAAGTAAAAATACACAAGCATATTCGCAGGTTAATGCTATTGCTTATGCCAAAATTAAAGGGTTAATCCCCCTTCTTAAAAATAAGGCAGGTGATGTTACTGATAAGATGTATAATGAATATTACCTGAATCAAATTAATAAGTTTATAGAAAAACCAGGAGATTTTAAAGCACTACCATCCCCCAAAATACCAGATGGATCTCCTATAGGTAGTTTTAGTTGTGGTTTTTAAATATGTATACCCTATCATTTAATATAATTTAAATAGATGTCAGTCTAAATTCTAGAATTTAGACTGACATTGTTTGAAGCACTACTATTTTACTCTTTATCTTTACCATTTTACAAATTCGAAATATCAAATACCGGACACTACATGACTATTGAAATTCAACTAAGGAATAAATTAAAGGAAATAAGTGAGGTTATAGATGCTAAGGCAGAAAACAATCAAGAAGTAGGAGTTTTATCCGGAGTTTCTGGAGTTGCATTATTTCAATTTTATTATTCAAAGTTTATGGATGAGGATATTCATGCAGATAAAGGAGCAGAAACCATCACCAGAGCCGTAGAGCTCATTAATAATGGATTTACTTTTCCTACTTTTTGTACCGGAATTGCAGGAGCATGTTGGGTGTTGGAAATTCTTAAGGAAGAAGAGTTCGTAGAGTTAGATGATGATTTTCTTTCATCAGATTTAGATTCTTATTTATTGGAGGCGATGAGAACTGATATAGAAACAGAGAATTATGATTTTCTGCATGGTGCAATGGGATATGGATATTATTTTTTAAAACGATATCAAAACACGACTTCAGAAGAATCAAAAAAGAAATATAAGAATTACCTGGATGAATTAATTACTGCACTAAAAAAATCATCAAAAAAGAATGACTACGGAATATGGTGGGAATCTGTTTTAAGGCGAGAAGAAGGGATTTCGGGATGTAATTTAAGTTTATCTCATGGAATATCGAGTATGGTTAATTTCCTATCCCGAATAGCCGAACATAAAGAATTTTATGATGATGTTAGAGAGATGTTGGAACAAGCTGTGAACTATATATTGCATTGTAAAAATAAAGACAAAACGATGACTGCTACATTTCCAAACTGGATTGTTAAAGAGAATATAGTTGATAACAATTCGAGATTAGCATGGTGTTATGGGGATTTAGGGATAGGAATATCAATATTTCGAGCTGGTAAAATATTAGGAGATACTCAAATTAGCGATGAAGCAATAGCAATTTTAAAATATTCTACCCAACGAAGAGATATTGAAGAAGCAGGAGTTCAGGATGCCGGATTGTGTCATGGAGCATATGGAATACTTCTTATTTATAATTACTTATATAGAAAAACAGACGATATCGTATTTAAAGAAGCTTCTGATTTTTGGGTTCAGAAGGCGCTGGATATGGCAATACATGAACAAGGGTATGCTGGATATATGGTATGGCGAGGAGTAGAAGAAGAGAAATGGAAGTCTGAAGTGAGTTTACTTGAAGGTATCGCAGGTATAGGATTATCTATTATATCCTATTTGGCTCCTTTTGAAACAAAATGGGATGAATGCCTTTTAATTAGCTAATTCATTTTTCTTTATAATTTCAAAAACCATAGCTTTAAATGGTTGTTTTAACTACTTCGGGGTAAGGTTTTCTGTGATTTAATCTGAAAATAAAGTCGAAATTCTGGAAAATCGATCGAAATTCCAGAATATTGAATACTACTATTTGCATTAAACTCACAGAGTGAGCTATGTTTGTTTACATCAAAGCGCTTTGATATTTGTATAACTTAAAATTAAATATCATGAAAAGTAAAAAGAAATTGAACCTTAAGAAAATGAATGTCGCACAATTAGATAGTATTAAAGGAGGGGTGAGATTTCCTTCTCCTGTTTTTACAAGTCCAACTCTCCCAACAGCAAACCCTGATGGTTGTGGAAATGGCACACAAGGATTAGCATGTCAATACTCTCAGACACCAATGAGTTGTATGGTGTGTGTGTAATATCTGAAAATAAATAACACTATTTTTTCGATTTTCTTTGATAACACATTTTTAGCTGATTTGTGAGCACATGGTTTTTCGAAAGTTGAGATGAATCGTCTGAAAATATATTTTCAGACGATTTTTTGTCTGCATAATTTATATGTGGAAAGTAGTCGCCAACTATAAAATATTAAAAAAAATGGAAGAAGTTCAGTTAACAAAAAGAGAGATTGATGTTATTGTTTTAATAGCTCAAGAGTATACAACAAAAGAAATTGCCGATGAACTATTATTGAGTACTCATACTGTAGAAAGTTATAGAAAAATTCTAATTTCAAAGCTGAATGTTAGAAACTTAGCAGGATTAACAAAGTATGCTGTAATAAATGAGTTGTATAAACTTTAATATAGTTACCTAAATTTTTAGGAGATAAAAATGTATTGAATATTCATTTCTTAGACTTTCTATGTAAATGAGTTGTTAAAAAATATATACCGTTTGAAATGAACTTCAGGCGGTTTTTTGTTTTATAACAGATAGGAATTATATTAATTTTCAATAAAAAGAATTCACGTTTTTACCTTATTGCAATGATTGATTCTGTTACTGTGTATATTTTGACTTTACACTGTTTTGATGTATATAAAAAAGCTTAGTGAAAACTACTTTTTTTATGACTAGGCATTCGCTTTCTTAATGGATAATAGTATCCAAAAATAATCATCGAATTTTTTTCTAAAAACAAAATCGAAATTCTGGAAAAACGATCGAAATTCTGGAATCCCCGATACAAGATATTGCAATGAACCTCTTTGTTCTTCTATGTTTGTTGATGTCAAAGCGCTTTGATAAAAAAGAAGTTTAATAATTAAAATTTTACAAAATGAGAAATTTAAAAATAGAAGAAGTACAAGAAGTAAATGGAGGTGATGGAGCACAAGCTACAAAAGAAGTTATAGATGGGGCTTGTGCCACAGTTGCTGTCACGGGTGTTCTTGGATGGGCAGTACCAGGACTTAATGTAGCTAAAGCCTTTTGTGCTGGTTGGACCGTTGGAAAATTAATTAATGATTAATACTAATTTATACAAAAAATAAAAAAATGAGAGATTTAACAAATATAGAAATATCGAATACAAACGGAGGAGTAAAAGCAACTGAAGCGGCAGGAGCAAGTTGCGCAGTAGCAGTTTTAGCTGGAGCAGCATTAATTGCCGGTACTGGAGGTTTAGGAGCAGTAGCTGCTTGGAGTATAGGTGTAGCAGCATGTACAGGGTTTTCTGCTGCTGCTGCAACGTCTAAATAATTAGATTAATAATTGTTATCTGTATTTATAGTGAAAAAAGAAATTAATAAGGAGGACTAGTAAAAGAGGTCTAATCATTAATTTCTTGTTATAAACTCTCTTGAGATAAAATTCAGGAGAGTTTAGATAATAATTTAGAATATAGAAATTACTTAAAAACAAATATAAAATCAATAAAATGAAAAAGTTAAACCTTAAAAAAAGTACGATTTCAAACCTTCAATTACAGCAAATTAATGGAGGTGCTAATCAAGGGAACGTAGGGGTAGTTGATTCTTGTACTCCAGATTGTCAACAAACGTTTGGAATTTGCTTAACAGAATCAGGAAAGAAAAAGACTTTTACAGGAGTATAAATAATATTAGATATGAGTTCCCCGCTATTTAGAAAAGAAGCGATACAAAATAACACCCAACGGTTATTAGGAGATGTTTTATTGATACGCCCCATATCCTTTTGGATATTTACAATAGCCATAACAATGATCGTGATTATAGTGGGAGCTTTTTTAGTCTTTGGTACATTTGCCCGTAAAGAAATGGTTACAGGATATTTAATCCCTGATAAAGGAGTAGTACGCGTATACGCTCCTTTTAATGGGATTATTAATCAAAATTATAGTACCGATGGGCAAAAAATTAGCAAAGGTCAAAACTTACTCGAAGTTACTACAGAGCGAGGTACAAAAGATAGTGTTAGTATCAATCAACAATTGATTACCAGGTTAGAAGAGCAAAAAATAAATCTAGAACAACGAATTGTAGATGAAACACTGGTTCTGGATAGTGAAGGTAGCCGCTTGTCGGTAATTCTAGCCAATCACAAGAACGAATACTATCAGATCAATCAACAATTACAAAGTCAGAAGGAACAAGTACAACTGGCAAAAAACCAATGGAATACCTATAAAAAATTAAGAGTAAAAGGACTAGTTTCTGAAGATGACCTTAGTAGTAAAAGAAGTATATATTTTAGAGCTAAGGCATCTTTTAATGCTACCAAAAGGTTACAAATCAATAAGAAAACAGAAATCGCCAATATACGAAAGCAACAAGAGCAATCCCCCTTACGCAAAAGCACGCGGTTAAAAGAATTACAAAACCAGCTGGCACAAATAGAAGAACGTCTTATAGAATTAAAAAATAGTCATTCTTATATGATTAAAGCCCCGGTAAATGGTCGTATTACTTCAACCCAGGTTAATATTGGACAAAATGTATCTTCTGCTGTACCTATATTAACCATCATACCAGAAAATACAACCTTGTATGCCGAGTTGTTTTTGCCTTCAAGAGCTATTGGTTTTATAAAAAAGAACCAACAGGTATTGTTACGGTATGATGCTTTTCCGTATCAACGATATGGATTGTATCAAGGCAGAATTGAGCAAATAGCAGAAGCAGTTATTAATCCAAACGAGGTGTCAATACCAATTCCTATGCAAGAACCTGTATATCGCATAAAAGTGGCTTTAGATGTACAAACTATTAATGCGTATGGCAAAAAGATGCCATTACAATCAGGAATGTCTGTGGCGGCAGATATTATCTTAGAAGAGCGCAGCCTGGGGCAATGGCTGTTAGAACCTATTTATAGTCTAAAAGGAAAATTATAGTATATGCAAAATCCTATTCATTTACTTCATTACGGTTGGAGAAAAAGAGTCCCTGTAATCATACAAACAGAGGTAGCAGAATGTGGGCTAGCTTCTATAGCTATGGTTGCTAATTACTATGGCCATAAATTGGATCTAAACTCGTTGCGCCGTAAATATTCTATATCTTCTAAAGGAGCAACATTACAAGGTCTTATAAAATTAGCAGATAACCTTCAATTTAGTTCCAGACCATTGCGTCTTGAATTAGAAGAGCTTTCGCAATTAAAAACTCCATGTGTTTTACATTGGGATTTAAATCATTTCGTAGTACTTACATCAGTAAAAGGAAATAAAATCACGATCCACGATCCAGCGGTAGGAAAAAGAATAATGAAGCTATCAGAAGTTTCGAAACATTTTACAGGAGTAGCTTTAGAGCTAACGCCTACACCTGATTTTAAACCAGAAAAAATTTCGAAACGAGCAAAGTTATCTGATTTCTGGAGCAGAATTACGGGTTTAAAAAGAGTATTAATACAAATTCTGATACTGTCATTATTATTACAGCTATTTGCTATAGCAACTCCATTTTATATGCAGTTGGTGGTAGATGATGTTATTATTAGCAGAGATCTGGATTTATTATTGATACTAGCATTAGGTTTTGGCCTTATGAAACTGGTTAATTTGGCAGTTACTGCGTTACGCGGAGTCGTTATTTTGTATATGGGAACACAACTCAATATCCAGATGGCAGCAAATCTATTACGGCATTTGTTAAAACTACCAATGGATTACTTTGAAAAAAGACATATTGGTGATATCATCTCCCGATTTGGATCTCTAGAAGATGTAAAGCAATTACTAACTACCGGTCTTATTGAAACTATTGTAGATGGGATAATGGCTATTGGGCTTTTGGTAATGATGTTTGTATATAGTACTACACTAGCTTTTATCGTTATGGCAGCTGTAGCGTTGTATATTATTGTACGATTAGCATTATATCGCCCGTACAGGCAATTAAAAGAAGAAGCTATTGTAGCAGATGCCAAACAGAATTCTAATTTTATGGAAACCGTTAGAGGTATCCAGAGTGTGAAGCTATTTGGTAACGAAAGTCAACGACAAACCGTATGGCATAATTATTATGCCGATGCTATGAATACAGGGATACGAATTGGAAAACTGGATATCGGATATAACTTTATTAATGGATTTTTATTTGGCGTCGAAAATGTTATTGTGATTTATTTGGCAGCCTCATTAGTGATGGATAGCTTAATGACTATTGGGATGTTATATGCTTTTATGTCTTATAAAAGTCAGTTTACAGAAAAGGCTTCTGCTCTGGTTAATAAATTTATACAGTTTAAAATGCTTTCCCTTCATATGGAACGCCTAGGGGATATTATCCTTACCGAGCAAGAAGAAGATATTGATAGCAAAAGACAATTGCCACAGGTAAAAGGAGAGCTTGACTTGGAGAATATTAGTTTTAGATACTCTGATAATGAACCGTATTTGTTTAATAATCTTAATTTTAAAATAGAAGAGGGGAGTTCTATAGCAGTAGTGGGAGCATCCGGTTGTGGAAAAACTACCCTTATGAAGGTGATGTTGGGATTACTAAAACCAGAAACAGGTACCATCCTTATTGATGGGTATGATATAAGAAAGGTTGGGTTAAGAACATATAGAAATTTGATAGGTACAGTAATGCAAAATGATCAGCTATTATCGGGAAGTATAGCAGATAATATTTGTTTTTTTGACCCGGACTCTGATCAGGAATGGATAGAACAAAGTGCAAAAATGGCGGCTATACATCAAGATATCATGGCAATGCCAATGGGATATCATACCTTGATAGGGGATATGGGGAGTAGCCTGTCTGGAGGACAAAAACAAAGGTTATTGTTAGCAAGAGCTTTATACAAAAAACCTAAAATATTGTTTCTCGATGAAGCTACCTCACATCTTGATGTAGGGTTAGAGTCTGTAGTGAATACTACCGTAAAAAAGTTGAATATTACAAGAATAATTATCGCGCATAGACCAGATACTATTGCTATGGCAGACCAAGTAGTTATCTTACAAAACCGTCAACTGTTAGAAGTGAAAATACCGGATGTTGCTGTAGCGGTTTAAAGAATAAAAAAGGCCTACTCCTTGAATATTAAAAATAGGAAATAGGCTTTTCTATAAGTGATGCAACTTTTAAGAATCTATATGAAAAATTGTTTAAATCCCTCCTCCAGTATGGCTATTACATGGATTGCAAGAATTACTATGACATATTCCTCCTCCGCCACTTGCATCTTGGGCAGGGCCGTTAAAATGAACACCGCCATAAATTTCATTTAGATTGTTAATTTTAGAGATTTCAAACTTTTTTAGTGTAAGTTTTTTAGACTTGAATGATTGCTTTTTCATTAATTATTATTTAGAATTTTAGAATATCGAAAGTATATAAAACTTTATTTTTTACCCAGAAGTATAAACTCTATTACACGAAATTCCAGAATCTAGAGTAACTTCTTATCAAATTTTACTGCGGTGAATTCGATGTGTAAGTGGCACAACCCTTTTTATTTTGTTACTTGTTTATTATCTTCATTTTTTCGTAATTCCCTAATAAAATAGGATGGTTTAATTTTAATTTGTTTATAAAAAGCATTAGAAAAAGTTTCTGCACTATTATATCCCATCTCATTGGCGATAGCTTTTATAGTAAATTTTCGTAATGTGCTATTTGTCTTTAGCTCTTTTACTGCGTGTGCTATACGAAGTTCATTGAGATAAGTAGTGAAGGTTTTATTCTTATAATAGTTAATCACCCTAGACAAATATTTAACATTGGTATCAATATCATTAGCTATTGATTGTGCGCTGATGCCAAGAGTAAGATATTTTAGTTCTTTTTCAAATTCATCTAATTTACTTAATATATGAGTTACATGTTTTTCAGGGACTTGTATAGTTTTATTAGCAGCAACAGTTTCTGTTTTTTTATCCATACGTAGAGGCTCAGAAACTGCAGTATGTTCTTCCATTAGTTTTTCAAATCTTAAACGATACAACCTTTTTTTTCTATATTGATAATAGAGCAAGCCACCAGAAGATAATAGTAATATAATAAGTATCAGTATACTTGATATATATGTCCTATTGCTTTTATTCAATTTTTCTATCAATACACCTTGTTCTTTTTTTAATAAGGGGATGTCATAATCTTCTTTTACTTTTTTACTAATAAAAATTTGATCATTTAAATATTTATCCAGAACAGTATTGAGTTTATTAAGGTATTTATTTTGATTTTGTAAATCATTTATGCTCTTGTAATAATTTTTTAGATATTCATAAGTCTTAATATGAGCATATTGAGGAGTAGATTTTAGCGTTTCTAATATAGAATCTGTTTTTTTAAAATAAGATATTGCCTTTTCTCTATTACCTAGGTCATTATATGATTTTCCGAGATAATAATAACTATCAATTGTCTTTGCCTTATCCTCAAACTCAATCATTGTGGGTAGAGCTTTATTAATACTATCAATAGCCGTTTGATACTTTTTTTTTACATATTGGTTAATACCTTCACAAAGTATAAAGTACGACTTCATGGAAACTACATTAGAATCAGTGCTTATAGAAGCTTTCTTATAACCCAGTGTATTGTAATAGGTAGTAGAATCATATCTTTTGAGTCCTAAATAAGTTTCAGCAATGATATGTAATGTGTATAAATAACGAAACTTATGTGTATATTCAGTTTCATTAGAATAATATTTCTCACACTTTTTAAAAATAACCAAAGCTTTTTCTTTGTCATTTAAATGCTCACTTTTAATAGTAGCAATATGATAATCTACTCTGTACACTAAATCAATGTTTTTATTTAAAATGGCGTGTTTACGTGCTTTGTTTAGGTTATCAATTGTTTTTTTAATATTTCTTTTTTCGTACAAAAAAAGTTGAGCTTTAGCAAAATAAGCAAGAGCTGGATATTCTTTATCTTGCTTATTCTTTGTAATCAGTATTATACTATCTAGATATTTTTGTTGTTCTTCATAGTTTGATATAAAGCTAAATAGATCTAGGCCTTTAGCAATTTTTAAAGTGTCTCTATTATGTTTTGCTCTTTCTAAATAATATTCAGCAATTTTTTTAGCTTTTGTAGAATCTGTCTTTCGAATTTCGAAAAACTGTTGAACAAGTTCTTTGTAATTCTTTTGTTGTAAAGAATCTGTAAAATTTTGTACCGTTAGTGAGGTCGAAGCAAAAAGAAATTGAAGTAAAAGATAACATATGAAAAACCTATACATAATATTTTTTTGGAGGAACATTTATTTTAGAGCAATATGCTAGTGCCATTCGCAAAAATAACATTATTTTTATTGGTCGAGTAGATTGCAATATAAATCATATAGTATAATAAAAAAATGAAAATAGATCTTAGAAGCGATACGATTACCAAGCCTACTCCAGAAATGCTTACCGCTATGATGAATGCTGAGGTAGGGGATGATGTATATAAAGAAGACCCTACAGTAAATGCATTAGAAGAAAAGGTAGCACATATGTTTGGTAAAGAAACTGCATTGTTTTTCCCCTCGGGGAGTATGGCAAACCAGGCAGCGATTAAGTTGCATACACAACCTGGCGAACAATTAATTGCTGATGAATATGCTCATGTGTATAATTATGAAGGAGGAGGGGTTTCTTTTAATAGTGGCGTATCTTGTAAATTACTAAGTGGGCATAGAGGTATGGTTACAGCTACCCAGGTAGAAGCAGCAATTAATCCGCCAGATTTTTATCATAGCCCATTAACAAGTTTGGTGTGTATAGAAAATACAACCAATAAAGGAGGTGGAGCATGTTATGATTTTGAAGAAATTAAAAAAATAAAGCAAGTATGTGATCAGAATGATCTGGGATATCATTTGGATGGAGCACGACTATGGAATGCCCTTGTAGCCAAAAATGAAAGCGCTATACAATACGGAGAAATTTTTGATTCGATCTCTGTTTGTTTAAGTAAAGGTCTGGGAGCACCAATAGGATCTGTTTTGATTGGCGATGCTAAAATTATGGAGAATGCAATCCGAGTCAGAAAAATCTTAGGAGGAGGAATGCGTCAGTTAGGGTATTTGGCAGCAGCAGGATTATATGCTATTGAGCATCATATCGACCGATTAGCAGAAGATCATAAAAGAGCTAAAGAAATTGGCGAAGTATTAAAAAAACTACCTTTTGTAACACAAATCGAACCCATAGATACCAATATAGTTATATTTGTTGTAGATGGCGATGAGGAAGATTTTATTGCACAGATGGCATCAAAAGATGTTCATTTTTATGGAATGGGGCAAGGCAAATTAAGATTTGTGACGCATTTGGAATATACCCAGCAAAAGCATGAGCACTTTTTAGAACTGTTAACTTCAGTAACTCTGAATAAAAATAAAGCTGTTCATATATAATGAACAGCTTTATTTATAAACACTTAAAAATTAAATTTCTTTAGTATCGGCACCAGATGCATTTTCTTTTACAGAATTGATACCATTTTCCATTCCAGACTCAGAAGCATACATTTGACTACTACCTATTATCTGGCCATTACCAGCTTTTAGGTTAAAATAGAACTTACCATTTTTAGCTGTTTTACGTTCGTATCGACCATCTTCAGATGCATTTTTCTTAACTGAAGCGATTCCATTTTCAGCAGCAGATTTACTGTTGTAAACCTCACTACTTAAGATAACTTGTCCGTTTTTTGCTTTTAAGGTAAAATGATAGCTGGACCCTTCCTTATTTTTGAGTTCAAACATATTGTCAGATTTTAGTTAATTTTTTAGCTTTTGTTAAAATTATAGAATTAAAAGGAGAAAGAAAAATATAAAAATAGCTAACTGCATTTTTTTAAAGCCAACGTCCTTATAATTGATAACAAGGCTATTTAAATAAATCCAGTCCAGGAATATTTGGCATACCTTCCTTTGCTACTGCAGCCAATTCTGTTTCATTAACCTGTGTTGCTTTTGCAATAACATTATTTAAAGCTAAAATTAAATAATCCTCTAACTGTTCTTTGTCTTCTAATAGTTGATCAGATATAGAGATTTTTTTGACTTCTCTATTAGCTGTGAGTGTGATTTTAAGCAAACCATCAGGACTTTCTTCATCTACTAAAACGGTGTTTAACCTTTCTTTAGTTTCCTCTACTTTTTTCTGAGTTTCCTTTAATTTACCCATCATCCCCATCATATCTCCAAACATGTGTATGTGTTTTTAAAATTTATAAACACAAAATTAGTACTTTGGCTGTTAATAAACTAACAAGATTATTATGAAAACTTCATTCATTATATTCTTATTATCTCTTATTTTCGCAACTTCTTGTAAAAAAAACACCATGACGACATTGGATTCTAAAGTTCAACCACCTATAGTAGCTAAAAAGCCTACAAATCTTGAAAAGCATGATGATGTGCGTGTTGATAACTATTTTTGGTTAAATGACCGTGAAAACCAAGAGGTAATTGACTATTTAGAGCAAGAGAATACCTATAATGATAAAATGACTGCTCATACAAAGAAGTTTCAGACAGATCTTTTTGAAGAAATGAAGAGTCGTATTAAAGAAGATGATTCTTCGGTTCCGTATAAATTAAATGGGTATTGGTATTTAACCCGTTTTGAAAAAGGAAAAGATTATCCTATATATTCTAGGAAAAAAGAAAGTCTTGATGCAGAAGAAGAAATCCTCTTTGATTGTAATAAAGAAGCCGAGGGACATAGTTATTATAGATTATCTGGACTTAGTATTAGTCCTGATAACACACTGGCGGCATTTGGTGTAGATACTGTAAGCAGACGTAAATACACTATACGAATAAAAAACCTTGAAACGGGTGAAATATATCCAGAGACTATAGAAACAACGACAGGTGGCAGTACTTGGGCTACAGATAGTAAAACTTTATTTTACACCAAAAAAAATGACGAAACATTGCGGTCTGATAAAATTTATAGACATGCTTTGGGAACTCCGGTATCAGATGATATAGAGATTTTTAATGAAACAGATGATACCTTTTCTACATTTGTTTATAAAACCAAATCTAAAAAATATCTTGTCATAGGATCAAGCAGCACATTAACTTCAGAATATAGAATTTTAAGAGCCGATGATCCTACAGGAGAATTTAAAGTTTTTCAGCCAAGAATAAGAGGAGTAGAATATGGAATTGCCCATTACGATGATCATTTCTATGTATTGACTAATGCAGATGAAGCTACTAATTTTAAACTAATGAAAGTGTCTGAAGGTAATACTGTCAAAGAGAACTGGAAAGATGTTATACCACACCGGAAAGACGTTTTGCTTGAAGATGTAGAGATTTTTAAAGAGTATTTAGTTATTAGTGAGCGTAATAATGGTCTTAATAAGATTAATATTAAACGATGGGACGGTACAGCTAATTATTATCTTCCTTTTGATAACGAAACCTATACCGCTTATGTGAGTACAAATCCTGATTTTGATACCAAAAACCTTAGGTATTCTTATAATTCTCTTACCACTCCTAATTCTGTAATTGATTTTGATATGGAATCTAAGAAAAAAGAAGTGAAAAAGGAACAAGACGTACTTGGTGGTAAGTTTGATAAAAATAATTATGTTTCAGAAAGAGTATGGGCAACAGCAGAAGATGGAACTAAGATTCCTATTTCATTAATATACAAAAAAGGAGTAAAGAAGGACAGAAATAATCCATTATTACAATATGGTTATGGCTCATATGGATCAACTATTGATCCTTATTTTTCTACAGCCAGATTAAGTTTATTGGATAGAGGGTTTATTTATGCCATTGCTCACATAAGAGGAAGCGAATATCTGGGAAGATCCTGGTACGAGGACGGAAAACTTCTTAAAAAGAAGAATACATTTACTGATTTTATTGATTGCTCAAAATCTTTAATCGCGCAAGGATATACCTCTGCCAGCCATTTATATGCAATGGGAGGTTCTGCCGGAGGATTATTGATGGGAGCGATAGTTAATATGGCTCCAGAATTATATAATGGAGTAGTGGCAGCGGTGCCTTTTGTAGATGTTGTAAGTACGATGCTTGATGATAGTATCCCGTTAACCACAGGAGAATACGATGAATGGGGTAATCCTAATGAAAAAGAGTACTATGCGTATATGAAATCATATTCTCCTTATGATAATGTTGTAGCTCAAGAATACCCAAATATGTTAATAACTACTGGTTTACATGATTCTCAGGTGCAATATTGGGAACCGGCAAAATGGGTAGCAAAATTAAGAGAGTTAAAGACAGATAATAATTTATTAGTATTGCATACAAATATGGAAGCCGGACATGGAGGAGCTTCAGGGAGATTTGAAGCACTTAAAGAAGTAGCAGAAGAATATGCCTTTTTATTAGATTTAGAAAGTATCAAAGAGTAATTAAAAAAAAATAATGTAACTTCGTACCGTTTTTGTAACAGTTAGTGGACCCCCATTTTATTCCACGAATCTGTAAAACACATTTATATGAGAGAAGATATTAGGGCTTATAATAATGTTTTAGAGCTTATTGGCGATACCCCGCTTATAAAATTAAACAGAATTATGAAAGACTTTCCGGGAAATTACTACGCAAAAGTAGAATCTTTTAACCCGGGACACTCCACCAAAGATAGAATTGCACTTTATATTATAGAAGAAGCAGAAAGAAGAGGTATTCTTAAACCCGGTGATACCATTATTGAAACAACAAGTGGTAATACAGGTTTTAGTTTAGCAATGGTTAGCGTGATCAAAGGCTACGATTGCATTCTTGCTGTTAGTTCTAAATCCTCTAAGGATAAAATTGCAATGCTTAAGAATATGGGAGCAAAGGTATATGTATGCCCGGCCCATGTAAGTGCTGATGATCCAAGATCGTATTATCAGGTGGCAAAAAGACTTCATGAAGAAATAAAAGGATCTGTATATATAAATCAATATTTTAATGAATTAAATATTGATGCTCATTATAATTCTACAGGACCAGAAATTTGGGATCAAACCAATGGTAAGCTTACACATTTTATTGCATGTTGTGGAACCGGAGGAACTATCTCAGGTACTGCAAGATTTTTAAAAGAAAAAAACAGTAATGTACGTGTTTTAGGAATCGATGCTTATGGATCGGTTTTAAAAAAGTACCATGAAACCAGAGAATTTGATGAGGAAGAAATATATCCTTATAGAATTGAAGGTCTAGGTAAAAATTTAATCCCTACTGCAACAGATTTTGATGTTATAGATAAATTTGAGAAAGTAAGTGATGAAGATAGTGCACATACAGCTAGAGAATTAGTAAAAAAAGAAGGGCTGTTTTTAGGATATACAAGTGGCGCAGCTATACAAGGTGTAAAACAACTTGCTGAGCAAGGTGAGTTTGATGAAAATAGTAATGTTATTGTTATTCTTCCTGATCATGGATCACGATACATGAGTAAAGTATTTAGTGATGATTGGATGACAGAGCAAGGATTTTTTGATAGCAAGAATGAAATTGATGCAACAAAAGTTCAATTCATTAAATAAAATATATTTAAAATAGAATTATAAACATCTCGATATTTCGGGATGTTTTTTTTGATATAATTTTTACAATATGCTTCTTACTTCCTCAATTGTTGATATCAATTTTATTTATTAAATTACAGAAAATCATTAAAATACTTGTGGTTCATTGTGTAGTAGATTTTATAAAGTGTTAAAATAACACTTTATAAAAGTGAAATTGAATATAATTATGTCATCAAATCAATTTTCCGTATTTTCGCACACTTATAAGAAACAATTTTTTGATAAATGAGAGATTTATTTGATAAGATTTATAAAGACAAAGGACCATTAGGAAAGTGGGCGGATCAGGCAGAAGGATATTTTGTTTTTCCTAAACTAGAAGGGCCTATATCAAATAGAATGAGGTTTCAAGGGAGAGAAGTAATTACCTGGAGTATCAATGACTATTTGGGATTAGCAAATAAAGAAGAAGTTCGTAAGGTAGATGCAGAAGCAGCTGCAGCTTACGGGTCTGCATATCCAATGGGAGCAAGGATGATGAGTGGGCATACAGATCTTCATGAACAGTTACAAGATGAATTGGCAGAATTTGTCGATAAAGAGGCATCATATTTATTAAATTTTGGATACCAGGGAATGGTTTCTACTATTGATGCACTGGTAAGCAAAGATGATATCATTGTATATGATGTAGATGCACATGCATGTATTATTGATGGAGTACGATTACATCAAGGACAACGCTATACATATCGACATAATGATATAGAAAGTATTGATAAAAACTTGATGAGAGCCACAAAAATGGCACAAAAGACCGGAGGAGGAATTTTACTGATTTCAGAAGGTGTTTTTGGAATGCGAGGAGAGCAAGGAAGATTAAAAGAAATTGTAGCTTTAAAAGAAAAGTATAACTTTAGATTGTTTGTTGATGATGCACATGGATTTGGTACATTAGGAGCAACAGGAGCAGGAACAGGTGAGGAGCAAGGTATTCAGGATCAAATTGATGTGTATTTTGCAACTTTTGCTAAATCTATGGCTAGTACAGGAGCGTTTATTGCTGCCGACCAAGAGATTATAGATTATTTAAAGTATAATTTACGTTCTCAAATGTTTGCAAAATCATTGCAGATGCAATTAGTAGTAGGAGCTCTTAAGCGTTTAGATATGCTTAGAACAATGCCTGAACTAAAAGCTAAGCTATGGCAGAATGTAAATACTTTGCAGAATGGGCTTAAAGAAAGAGGTTTTGACCTAGGAACTACACAGAGTTGTGTTACACCAGTATATTTAAAAGGAAGTATTCCTGAAGCTATGGCTCTGGTAAAAGATCTTAGAGAGAATTATGGAATTTTCTGTTCTATTGTAGTATATCCTGTTATACCTAAAGGATTAATATTATTGAGATTAATCCCTACAGCTTCTCATACTTTGGAAGATATAGAAGAAACACTTAATGCGTTTTCTGCAATACGAGAACGATTAGAAAACGGAACTTATAAACGTATGTCTGCTGCTGTTGCTGCTGCAATGGGAGAATAAAGAGCTAACTTCTATATTTCTTGAAATAAGGAGTTGATTTGACTACAAAATAAATAGAATTATAAAAAAGGCTACTAAAAAGTAATTTTAGTAGCCTTTTGAGTATAAATACTCTAAGTATTTTAGCAATGACAAGTCACATTTAATGTTGGGTCTTTGGTGATCTGCTCATCCATACGTGCTCCACCAACAATTTTTCTAAGATTTAATTCTGTAACAGTTGACTTTTCAAGGGATAATTTTTTGAAATTTAATTTTTGTTTTTTCATAATCGTAATGATTTAAAGTAAATTAATATTTAATAGATTTTTCCCGAACCATTATAGACACTCAGGCATATGTCTTTGTGTTTACTGTTGTTACATTTTGTAACTGAGGTAAATGTATAATTTGACTATAATGTTATGTCCTGATTCTTTTAGTCTTCAAGAAATCAGGACAATATTTTGATGAAAGAAAAACATATAGATCAAACTGAGACCAAATCTGGATGTTTAGCTACTTGGGAAGTTGTTAAGGAGATAATCAATATCTATCATATAAGGAGGTGCCATATTGATTAGCTCTTGACTATATTAAAAAAAGGATCCAACTTTAAAAAGTCAAACCCTTAATATTTTTGTTTTTAGATTGCTTTATATCTATTTACAAAAATGTCTGTCAAATACACACGTTCCATTTTCGCAACGACATTTTCCATCAAGCCTTTCTGCACAATTAAGAAGCAGACAGATATCTGGACCACGATATCCTCCAATAATGGTTGTCTGTTCTTGTTTTTTTAGCTTTTTAACTCCATTTACATTTAAAATGTTTTTTAACATGATTTACAGTTTTAAGAATTTGAAAACTCTGATTTTTTTAAAGACACTCAGACTTTATGTCAAAGTTTTATATCTACTTATTATAAGTAGGAATGTTGGTCTTACTAAAAATAGATAAAATCTAAGAAGATGGTGTTAGCTATTCATTATTTAACTAAGTATTAATAATTTTAAATATAAAATTAGGATTACAATAATCCTTAACACATTAATATGTAGATAAAACTAAAGGACGTTAAATACTTTTTCTAAACGTTCGCCTCATCTTGTGTTGCTCATGTTCATAGCCATTCCAAAGGGCCTGGATTGCTTTATTTTCTTCAAGTTCGGGATTAGTTTCGACAACTTCGATCCCATTACGAAGAAAAGCTTCATTCATTTCTTTAAAAATAAGTGCAGTAACTCCTTTATTTTGGTATTCAGGATCTACTCCTATAAGATAAAAAGCTGCTGTATCATTTCTACGCTGTGCTTTTAGGATATGAAGAAATCTTAGAGGGTATACTTTACCATTCATTTTTTTCAAAGCTTTGGAAAATGAAGGCATTACGATAGAAAATGCTATGAGTTTACCTGTTTTATCCGCGATGCAGGTAATATACTCGGGATTTAGATATGGTAAGTATTTTTTCTTATACATATCTATTTGGTATTGCTGTATAGGAACAAAAGTTTGTAAACTACTATAGGTTTTATTTAGTAGATCAAACATGTCATCAGCATATTGAAGTATCTCTTTGCTTTTGTTAAATTTAAGGAGTTGAAGCTGATAACGTTCTTTAATAACCTGAGCAAATTTTATTACCTTTTCTTTGGTCTTTTTCGGAACTCTTATTTTGTATTCTACCCATGTAGCAGCAGGTTCAAAATTAAGTTGCTCCATATGTTTCGAATAGTAAGGGTAATTGTACCAGGTAATCATGGTATTTAACTCTTCAAATCCTTTAATTAGAATTCCTGCTTTATCCATATTTGAAAAACCTACAGGGCCCTCCATATATTCTAAACCATGCTGAGTTCCATATTCTGAAACTTTTTGTAATAATGCTTTGGTTACTTCAATATCATCAATGACATCAAACCATCCAAAACGTACTTTTGGTTTTTTTTGTTCGTTTACTTCAATCCAATTGATAATTGCAGCGATTCTTCCTACTATGGTATCGCCTTTGTAAGCTAAGAAATATTTTGCATCAGAGTTTCTAAAAACAGGATTCTTCTTTGGATTCATCACATCTACTTCTTCCTTGATAATAGAAGGAACATAATATGGGGAATCTTTATATAATTCAAAAGGAAATTTAACAAACGTTGTTAAATCTCCTTTTGAAGTAATTTCTTTAATCGTAATCATATATCATCTCTAATTCATCACAAATATATAATCCTTTTATTAAATATTATGATTGCATACAGATCATTTTAATAATAATTGCATTAGATTCTTTATTTAAATGCTTAAAAGAGTTTTATTCCTGCTTTTTTCACCACTACTGATCTATTTTTTCTAATTCTTTGTCTAGATCCGAGTCATCGGTCTTATTATCTTTTTCCTCTTTGTTTTTGCGTTTTTGTTCTTCTTTTTTTCTTTTCTTTTCTTCTTTTTGACGCTTCTTTTTCTCTTTTTTTCTTCTCTTTTCTTCTGCTTTCTTATTTTTTTCTTGCTCCTTTTGGTACTTTTCGTACTCAGCATCTACATCTTCCTCTTGCTTTTTCTCTTCTTTTTCTTCTTGCTTTTTCTCTTCCTTTTCTTTATTGTCAGAATCTAGCTCTTTTTCCATTTTTTCGAGTTCCTGGAGCTCTTTATCTATATCTTGTAGCTCTTGATCAACCCCTTGTTGTTTCTCCATTTTATCCAATTCAGCATCAATATCATCGATCATTTTTTGCTTTTCTTTCTCTGCTTGGATTTCAGCTTTTTCAGCTTTTCTAGCTTCTTTTGCTTCACGTTTTAGACGTCTAGCTTCTTCTTTCTTAAATTTCTTACCTTCTTTTTTAGCGATCTTTTCATTTTCGATACGCTCACGCTCCAGTCGTTCTGCAGTTCGTCTTTCATCAAGATCTTTTTCAATACCTTCTCTTAGACTATCATCTTCAAAATCATTAACAAAAGGAGTTGTTTCTAATTTAAGACTATCATTTTCATTTTCTTCACCTTCTTCACGGTCATCAAACTCATCTTCATTTTCTTCATCATTTTCTCCTTCACCTTTATTCTCTTCTTTTTCTCCGTCTTTAATACCACCTTCTAATCCTGGCTGTTCAATGATCTCGTCTTTGGTATGCCAGTCAAATCGATAAGAAGCCCCAAAACTAAAAGTAAAAATAGAAGGGGTATCTTTAAAATTGAATGCAATATTTGCATCCAACTGTAAGTCTTTATTATATAAATAGGCCCCTCCGAGTCTAAGAATATTATCACTGTAAAAATCACTTTTTTGTCCCTGGTATTCTCCAAAAGCTGCCCATTTCTCATTAATTGCATGGGTAGAAGTAATAATCCAACCAATAATCGGATCATCTGTAGTTACTTTATCAACAATCAAGTTGGTCACTAATACCCAGTTTCCATTTAAACTAGTGGTCCAGTTATTCTGAGTCATTAAAACAATCTTTGGGCTAAAAGTATCGTCGTTTGGCGCAGTAAATGGATTGTCCTTTGATACAAAATTAGCTCCAACATAAGCAGAAACTGCTGGGATAAGGCTTTTCCACTTAAACCTGTAGCGCTCTTTCCAGCTTTTTAATTCATCATAATTAGTAGAATCTTTTTTTGGTCTCTTATAGGGATCGTAAATAAGGTATTTTGCACCAATCGTATTTACTTCAAAATTACTTCTCTTTATTTTTTCTTCGTTACCGCCAATGGTTTGTCTAACCCCATCTGCTCTAAATGTACCATTTAACCTAAGTTCTAATTGTTCAATTAACAAGCCATATCGCACAGAATAATCAAACTTAAAAACATTAGTCTTTGTATTAAGGAGTTTATGTTTCTCTTTTCCAAAACCAAAACCACCTTCTAATTGTAAAACATTATTACCAACCGAAAAAGCACCTTGTGATGTACCAGGTCTATTGGTATTGATCTTCTCGGTATATTGTGCAGAAACCGTTAGGCTACATAAAAATAGGGTAATTAATAACAGAATAGACTTAGGGCACATATTCAATAGATTTGGTTCAAATATAGCAGATTTTATCATTTTTTTAGGACTGTCTACCTGTAATTGTATGCAGAGTTCATTATTTTTGAAAAAAAATGTTATGCAAGAAGCATCACTACAAGGGGTATTAAAGATAATTCTCATTATAATCTTAGTATATTATGGACTAAAGGTAATAACGCGATTATTTGGTCCTCTATTGCTTAGATATGTTACAAAGAAAGCAGGAGAGAAATTTAAACAACAATTTGATCAATACCAACAACCCCAGCAGTCTGCAGAAGGTGAAGTAACTATTGAAAAAAAATCGAAACAAAATTCTTCTAATAAAGATGTAGGAGAATATATCGATTATGAGGAAATTGATTAATTTGGCTCTTTATTAGTAAACTCACACACATCATGTCTTTAATCAAAAGATTCTTACCTCATATACTTGTCATTTTAGGTTTTGTAATAGTTTCATTGGCTTATTTTAACCCAGTATTAAGTGGGAAAATGCTCTATCAAAATGATATAAAGCATTATGAGAGTATGGCTAAACAACAAAACGATTATCGGACTAGTACCGGTAAAGAAACGTATTGGAATAATTCTGCTTATGGGGGAATGCCTACTTATCAGCTAGGAGCAAAATTCCCACATGATTATATGGATAAATTGGATCGTTTGATTCGTTTTTTACCTAGACCAGCAGATTATCTTTTTCTTTATTTGCTTAGTTTTTATATTCTGATGCTTGTCATGCGTATCCCATGGAAAATTGCGATTTTAGGAGCATTAGCCTTTGGGTTTTCTACATATTTAATTGTCATAATAGGAGTAGGGCATAATTCTAAAGCACATGCAATCGCTTAC
The DNA here is from genome assembly GCF_900299525.1 of Aquimarina sp. Aq78. Taxonomy (GTDB): domain Bacteria; phylum Bacteroidota; class Bacteroidia; order Flavobacteriales; family Flavobacteriaceae; genus Aquimarina. Next base: position 73,531 of record NZ_OMKA01000001.1, read on the forward strand.
TTTCCGTTGGTTCTTTCAGGGATTATAATGGTTTTTCAGAAAAGATATGTTTGGGGATTTTTATTGACAGCACTGGCCATGGGCTTAGAGATACAAGCCAATCATTATCAGATGACATATTACCTGGGGTTACTTACTCTGGTTATGGGAGTAGCTTATTTTATCGACGCTATACGAAAAAAAGAAATTCCACATTTTTTAAAATCTGTAGGTACATTGGTGCTAGCGGTGCTATTAGGGTTGGCGACAAATGCAACAACTTTATTATCTACATCAGAATATGTTGATACCAGTATTAGAGGTAAAAACCTATTAGCAGAAACTACAGCGACTTCTTCAGAGAAGAATGGATTGGATTATGAATATATTACAGAATACAGTTATGGTAAATTAGAATCATTAAATCTTTTTGTTCCTAAATTAATGGGATTAGGTAGAGCATCTGATTTGGGTACAGATTCTGCTTTTTATCAAAAATTGATTGAATTAGGACAGCCTAGAGATCAAGTTAATTATTATGCTAAGGTTACAGGACTATATTGGGGAGAACAACCTTTTGTAGAAGCTCCTCCATATTTAGGAATAACAGTAGTGTTTTTAGCACTTTTAGGATTGCTATTGGTTAAAGGAAGGCTTCGCTGGTGGCTGATAGCAGGAATGATATTATCACTGGCTTTGAGTTGGGGTAAGAATTTAGAGTTTCTAACAAGGTTTTTTATTGATTATGTACCTTTTTATAATAAGTTCAGAGCAGTATCAAGTATTCAGGTCATTTTAGAGTTATTAATACCTATTGCTGCTGTTTTTGGGTTACACCGTTTCTTTAATGACAAAATATCTATTGAAGAAAGGCAAAAGAAATTTTTAATTTCATTAGGAGTTTTTGGAGGATTGTGTCTGATTTTCTGGCTATTTGGAGGAAGTTTATTTAGTTTCAAGTCGTCTTCAGAAGTTCGATTAGGAATTGAACAACCTGCTATTTTTGATGCTATCAAAGAAGATCGAATTGCAATCATGAAAAGTGATAGTTTGCGTTCACTTCTGTTTATAATTCTAATGGGAAGTGTGCTTTGGCTTAGTTTAAAGAAAAAGTTTTCAGAAAATATTACCCTTATCGCACTAGGAGCACTAATTGTAATAGATTTAGTTACTATAGATAGACGTAGTGTTGATAATGAAGGTTTTATCTCTAAGCGTGAATACAGAAACTATTTTCAACCAACTGCGGTGGATAAAGAAATTTTAAAAGACGAATCTTATTTTAGAGTATTAGACCAGGCTAGAGGTTTTAATAATTCACACACGAATTACTTTTTTAATTCTATTAACGGATATACTGCAGTACGTCCCAGAAAAATGGAAGATATGTATTTCGGCCATATTGCCAAAGGTAATCTGGAAGTAATCAATATGCTTAACGTAAAATATGTAATTCAACAAAATAAAGAAGGACAACTAGATGTTCAACAAAACCCTTCAATTAATGGAGCAGCTTGGTTTGTTGAAGAACTAAAATTTGTGGACAATTATAAGAAGGAATTTGAATCATTAAATACCATAGATACCAAAAAGACGGCGGTTATTAGAAAAGATTATCAAGGAGATTTGGAAGGTTTTACTCCTAAAAAAGATAGCATTTCTACAGTGTCAATTTCTAAAACCCAGCCTAATCATCTAGCATATAATGTATATGCTGCTAATCCAGGTTTTATTGTCTTTTCTGAAACATATTATAAAGATGGTTGGAATGCATATATTGATGGGAAAACTACACCTATATATCCGGTAGATTATATGTTAAGAGGTCTAAAGGTACCAGCAGGAAAGCATTCGATAGAATTTAAATTCGAACCTCAGGTTGTAAAAACAGGAAGCACCATTACACTTACTAGTTCTATTCTTTTTGTTTTATTAGTACTTGGTGGATTATATTTTCAATATAAGAAAACGGGGAGTTTACTATCTTTAACCAAAGAAGATAAGTAAGGTATATCGTGAAGGTCCTGATCGTTACATATTATTGGCCACCTGCAGGAGGCCCTGGAGTACAGCGGTGGCTTAAGTTTGTTAAGTACTTTAGAGATTTTGATATAGAACCAATAGTATATGTGCCCGAGAATCCTACATACCCTCTAGAAGATACTTCGTTATTATCTGAAATTCCTGAAGGAGTAGAAGTATTAAAACAGCCTATTTTTGAACCTTATCGTTTTGCTCAGGTATTTTCTAAAAAGGAAACCAAAACAATAAGTAAAGGGATTATTGCCGGGAAAGAGAAGCAATCTTTCATACAGCGACTGCTATTGTATATACGAGGTAATTTTTTTATCCCGGATGCCCGTAAATTTTGGGTAAAACCTTCGGTTACCTACTTACAGAAATACCTTTCAGAACATAAAATTAATGTCGTAATTACTACAGGTCCACCCCATAGTATACATTTGATAGGGAAGGAGTTGAAAAAACATACAGGAGTAAAATGGCTTACCGATTTTAGAGACCCCTGGACTACCATTGGATATCATGACAAGCTAAAACTTACAAAGCGATCTATGCAAAAGCATATATCTATGGAGAAAGCGGTATTAAACACTGCTGATCATGTTGTTGTTACCAGTTTTACGACAAAAGAAGAGTTTAAAGGGATTACTGATACTCCAATTTCTGTAATTACTAATGGTTATGACAAAGAATCGATCTCTAAAACGGTTTTGGATACTACATTTACTATTTCACATATAGGATCGTTATTGTCCGGTAGAAATCCAACGAATCTTTGGAAAGCCTTGTATGATTTAACCAAGGAAAATGAAGCTTTTTCTGAAGCATTTCGATTACAATTGGTAGGAGCAGTTAGTAATGATGTATTATCCTCTATAAAAGAGGCAGGATTGTCTGATTTCTTGATGTTAAAAGGATATGTACCACATACAGAAGCTATCCAAATTCAAAGAAGTTCACAAGTTTTACTATTGATTGAAATCGATAGTAAAGATACCCGATGTATTATTCCGGGTAAATTATTTGAATACATGGTATCTAAAAGACCTATTATAGCGTTGGGGCCAGCAGGTGCAGATGTATCCAAACTTATTTTTGATACAAATTCAGGATGCTTTTTTGAATATCATGAATACGAAAAGATAAAAACACAAATACTCGAATATTTTGTTCAGTTTCAAAAAAGAACATTAGCATCTCATGTTATTGGTGTTGAAAAATATAGCAGGAGGGAGTTAACTAGATCAATATCTGGTTTATTAAAAGAAGTAATTATAAGAAAATAAAATTTGAGGTATCTAATGATAATTAATTGAGGTTTTTATTTTAGAAGGGCAACCTAATTACCATATTTTTTTATAATTTCCTCTCTACTATTCACTTGTAATTTTTCATAGATATTTCTGGTATGAGTTTTTATTGTGTTTATGGATACATTAAGCTCATTACCAATTGAGGCGTAACTTTTTCCTTTTGATAAGAGTTGTAGAACATTATTCTCTCTATCAGATAAACTTTTCTCTTTTGGTAAGACAAAAGAATCTACAACTTTTCTGGCGATTAATGCACTCATCGGTGCTCCTCCATTATATGCTTCGGTTAATGCATTGATTAATTCTTCAGGCTCTGTGTTTTTGGTTAGATATCCAATAGCTCCTGCACACAGTGCATCAAAAATATACTTTGTATCGTTGTATACCGTAATCATTATAGACAGAAGGTTTGGTTTGATGCTTTTTAATCTTTTAACGCCTTCAATTCCATTTATACCAGGAAGTCGTATATCAATAAGAGCAATATCAGGGTTATCACTTTTTATATTTAAAATAGCTGTTTCGCAATCTTCATATGTGCCTATAACTTTAAATATCTCGGCTTCATTAATGATGTCTTTGTAAGAATCTAATAAAGTGATATTGTCCTCAATGATTATTACTTTTATTTTAGAATCACTCATTTTTTAAATAAAATTATGAATTTAAGTTACCTACAAAGGTTATTTTTAACCCGTTTTCACTTTTTATATTTACTTCTGAATTAATTTTTTTAGCTCTTTCAATCATATTGACTAATCCGTTTTTTCGTTTTAGGGATTCTATTGCGCATCCAATTCCGTTATCATGTAATGATATTGTCAATATGTTATCCTTAATGTTTAGATGAAGTATAACTTCTGTAGCTTTGCTATGTTTTATACAATTGGTCATTGCTTCTTTAAAGATAAAAATGAGCTGTTTACTCCAATAGTAGGGGAGTGAAATCTGCCTGGGTATCTCTAGATTTTCTACATAAAAAGTGATGTCTGAATTAGAAAACAGATCTTCTCCAAAGTCTTTTAGATAACAAAAAACATGATCTAACTCATTACTATTTTGATCTAACGACCAAATAAAATCTCTCATTCCAGAGTATAAAGAATTAGAATCTCTATTGATTTTTTTTATTTGTTTAAATTCTTTGGTATTCTCTTTCATTTTTTTACTCATTAGATTAGAGAGTACTGATATACTAGCAATTTTGTTTCCTAATTCATCATGAAAATCCTGAGCAATATTTTTATGAACGTTAGCCAATTCTTTTTTCAAAAGTTCTCTTTCGTGTAATGTAGCTTTTAGGAAAGAGTTCTTTGCTCTACTATGGTTCAATTTCAAGCTAATAATAACGAGAAGTAAGACCGAAGTTATAATGACAAGAAAAGTAATAAACCAGGGACGTTCGTACCATGGATGATACATGGTAAAAGATTGTGGTGAATTTATTTTCCAATCACTTAATCCGTCTTTATATTTAAATTGAATTTTGTGTTTACCATGGCTTAAGTGTTGTAACAATAATGTATCTGTATTTAAATGTCTCCAGGAATCTTTATTTATTTTATACTGTATTTTTGTACTATTGGGATTTAAATAATTTATTGGGTTAACAATAAAATTTGCTCCTTTTTTTTTAATGATAATATCTGTGTTCGATTTTACTTTAAAAGGGTAAAGATTATTTTTAATAAACATACCTTTATTACCAGATATATATATGTGATCATCTAACTCCATAATTGCAGTTACAAAAGAAGATTTTTGCCCAGAATCTTTATCTAGGGTGTATACAATATCATTTTTATAAATGTTTACACCTCTTTGGGTTGCGATCCATAATATGTTATGCTGATCAAAATAGATATCATTAATATGGTTACTTAAGAGTCCTTGCTGCTCACTAAATTTATTTTGTATCTTATTTCCTTCTACGATAAATAAACCTCTGTTTGAAGCAATCCACATTTTGTGATTATGAAATAATACTTTAGTTACTTTTTGTAAAGGAAACCCTGTTGTTTTATCCCAGGTTTCGATTAGCGTTCCTGTATTGGCATTATAAATTCTTATACCCGGTTGATTATCTCGAATAATGTAAAGTTTACCTTTATGTAAATAAACCTCTTTTAGCAAATCTCTTTTAAAACTAATACTATATATTTTCTCACCATTTTTATAGGCATTTAACTCACCTCCATGGTTAACATTTTTATTGGAAATGAGGATGTTACTATCTTCAGTTAGCAATTCGAATTGTTTAGTGACGACGACATTAACTGGTGTTCCTTGAATTTTATATTTTTTACCCTCATAACTTCCAAATATGTTAATGCTATGGTTGTTTTTATTTGCCTGAATTTTTTCGCGATGTTCGGTAATACTAATAGAACTTAAAATTTGTTTATTCTTGATTTTGTATAATCGATTTGTAGATAAAACATACAAAGTGCTATCAAGTTTTTCAATATCTTTTAGATCATGGTTTATAAATGTGTTACTTCCTAAAAAAAATGGTGGATCCTTAGGAAGCATGTAGACTCCTTCTCCATATGTTGTAATCCAAAGATTACCATTTTCATCTATTAAATTATCTGAAACCATACTTTTAATACCGATTTCTTTTGATACATCAATAAGTTTTTCAGACTCTAAATTATATTTCAGGGTGACTCTACTTGCATCTGTTATACTTTTACCTATGCAATATAAAATAGAATCTTTTACTTGTATATCAATAATAGTTCTTTGCATATTGGTTGGAAGTACGATACTATCAACCATTCTATCATCTTTGTACTTGTAAATAGTGTTTAGTCCACCCAAAAAAAACACGCTGTCTGCTTTAGTAACGGTATAGATTTTTTTACTTTTTACTTCATGAAAAATAGAATTAACTTTCAAAGTTTTGGTGTCTAGCATATAAACACCTTTAACATTGTTAGTAAAGCGATCTACTTGGAAGCTTGAATGTATAAATAGAGTATCGTTTATAATACTTTCATTAGACAGTATTGAGGTGTTTGCAGAGTCATTTTTCGAGAAAATTGTATCTAAGTAAAGTTGTTGTTTTTCCTTATTTTTATTTTTTAGATAGTAATTTTTAGTTTCATTTTTATTAAAATCATAAATCGAGAAATTATATCTATTTACGTTTGCGTATAACAAATTATTAGATAATAAATGTATCTTATCAATCTTTGTTAATTTTTTTTGGCCAACAGAAGTGTGATAAATACTATCATTTTTTAATTGATAAACTCCTGCTCCCCATGTGGCTATATAAAAGGATTGATTAGAACTGTTTTCAATTATATCTATAACAAACGAAGAGTCTAATCCTTCTTTATAGTTATACGATTTAAAATGATTTCCATCAAACTTTACTAAACCGTTATCTGTACCCATCCATATAAACCCTTCTTGATCTTGAATGATTTGATACGTAATATCATGAGGTAAACCATTATCTGTTGTAAAATGTTTGAAAAACTGAGATTGTGCATTAAGAATCACACCATTTAGGACAAGAGTATAGCATATTATAATAAATCTCGACATAGATATGATTATGTTTTTACAAAATTAGTAATCTAAAATAGATAGTATTATTGATTGTCGATATATTTTATTAGTATGAAACACTTGATTAGTACAATAAACCTACACTTTAAAATTTACTATTTAATAGTTTACATATAGATTTCAAAAGTGTCAAAATAAATTAATAAAAAAATCACCCTAAACGGGTGAAAATTGAAATTGAGTAATGAGATATTTTTGGCGTATAATTTAAATCCAAATATATCATGAAAAAAAACTACAATCTAAACTATTTCTTCGCAAATACTAATCAAGATTTTGATTGTCCGAATTAAAGTATTTGACATATTAACTAAATTAATTTAAGGAATACATCTATTCTTCTAGACATATTTACTTGAGATTGTGCTTAAAATAAAGACATAGTGTTTTCTGCAGTTAGCCATGAAAACTTAACCTATTATTTGTACGCTCAAGATAAATAGTAGCATCTCAAAAAATTACACCAAAATAAAATTTAATTATGAAAACATATTTAACAAAAGGAATTATACTACTTATGGTATTGGTAACATTCTCATGTAGTAATGATGATGAACAACCACAAACCCCTCCTGTAGTTAATAAAGCACCAGAGATCAGTGCTCAAACATTTACTGTAGCTGAAGATATTGCAGATGATGCAGTTATTGGTAAAGTAGCAGCCACAGATCCAGAAAACAAAGCACTTACATTTACATTGACTAAAAATAGTGATGCTCTTTTTGAGTTAACCGATACAGGAGAATTAAGTTTGGTAGCTGGTAAAAAACTGGATTTTGAAACCGCTACTTCGTATACGCTTTCTGTAGAAGTATCAGATGGTGCTCATAAGACCAGTGCAGATATTAAAGTTGCTGTAGAGAATGTTGCAGAACCTTTTATCACCACCTGGAAAACAACTGAAGCCAATGAAACGATTACTATTGGAGTTACTAAGGAATTAACATATGACTATACCATAGATTGGGGTGATGGTACTATTGAAAAGAATCAAACTACGTTTCCTAGTCATACTTATGTAACAGCCAATACATATACAGTTAAAGTTTCAGGAAAATTTCCTAGTATCTCTATGAACGAGGGAAAAGATGCTCATAAACTACAGACTATAGAGCAGTGGGGAGATATTAAATGGAAATCGTTTTACGGAGCTTTTGTAGAATGTAACAATATGATTTATAATGCCAAAGATGTACCTGATTTATCCCAAGTAGCCAGTATTGCAGGTATATTTGCTCGTTGTACGAAGTTTAATGCAGATCTTAATGATTGGGATGTTAGTACCATTACAGATATGAGAGCAGTATTCTTAGGTGCTTCTTCCTTTAATGGTAATATAAGTAATTGGGATGTAAGTAAAGTGACCGATATGTTTGGAATGTTTGGAGAATGTAGCAAGTTTAATGGAGATCTAAGCAATTGGGACGTAAGTAATGTAACTAATATGGGAGGTATGTTTAGTGATGCTACATCTTTTACTCGAGATCTAAATAGTTGGAATGTAAGTAAAGTTACAGATATGACGGATATGTTTTCCAGCACTGATTCTTTTAATGGAGACCTTAGTAAATGGGATGTGAGTAATGTTACTAAAATGATAAGAATGTTTATTAATGCTACATCTTTTAATGGAGACCTTAGCCAATGGGATGTAAGTAATGTTACCGAAATGGGACAGATGTTTTCTGGCGCTACATCTTTCAATGGAGATGTAAGTCAATGGGATGTAAGTAATGTTACCGGCATGCCCTTCATGTTTATGGATGCTACTTCTTTTAACCAAGATATAAGTGATTGGGATATTCAAAATGTTATTTCAATGGGTAGTATGTTAGATAACACCAAACTATCTACAGTCAATTACGATGCATTACTTACTAAGTGGTCAGCGCTACCAAATATACAATCTAATGTAATTTTTGGAGTAGAAGGATTAATCTATTGTAATGCAGCTAGAGAAAGAATCAATTTAACAGACGGTAAACGTTGGAGAATTATTGGGGACACTTCTTGCCCTAGATAAATATAAGTGATCAGTAACATAAAAAAGGAAGCTATCATATAATTTGAGAGCTTCCTTTTTTACCAGATTTTGAATATTCTATATTCAAATTATCAACCAGTTCCTTTTAAAAACGTGTGCACAATACTTGGCAAAAAACTACTGCTGTATTACCACTAATAGCTAGTCATAATAAAATAAGAACTGATATCTGTTACCTGAGATACTATTAAAATTTTGAAATACTACTTAACTAATAAGTAGTTGTTAAATAAAACTTTTATGGTAAATTTCTGTAAATCAATAAGTAAAAGTAAATGGTTTCAAAACCTGGTCACCATTGCAATTTTAGTTGCTGGTGTTCTGGTTGGGATTGCTACGTATCCCAAATTTTCTTCAAAACATGAAATTGTACTAGAGGTATTAAATGAAATAATTTTAGGAGTTTTTATTATAGAAATTGTTGTTAAAGTTATTGCAGAAGGAAGAAAACCCTGGTTGTATTTTACAGATGGGTGGAATGTTTTTGATTTTATAATTGTAGCAGCTGCATTTCTTCCTTTTGGAGGAAGCTCTATTGCCATATTACGTTTATTGCGTTTATTACGAGTTTTAAAACTTATAAAAGCATTACCAAAACTTCAAATGTTGGTAGGAGCCCTATTAAAAAGTATTCCTTCTATGGGATATGTTTCTATTCTATTATTGTTGCTCTTTTATATCTATGCTGTAGCCGGTGTGTTCTTCTTTTCAGAAAATGACCCAATACATTTTCAGGATTTACAAAGATCAATGTTATCCTTATTTAGGATAGTAACATTAGAAGATTGGACAGATATTATGTACATAAATATGTTTGGATGCGAGAATTATGGGTATGAAGGAAACATGAATCTTTGTATAAATTCAAAAAGCACTTTAGTGCTCTCGGTTACTTACTTCGTGTCATTTGTCCTTATCGGCACTATGATTTTCTTAAACTTATTTATAGGGGTTATTATGAATGGTATGGACGATGCTAAAAATGAAATGCTACTAGAAAATCAAGTGCAATCTGGAGAAAAAGATACAAGTATCGAAGATGTAGAAAGCAAAATATATGAATTACAAGAACTACTGGTGCTCTATAAAATTCAACAAAAAGATGATGAAATTTAAAAGTAAATGGGATTCAATAATTAAATAAAAACTAATAAAAATGGGATTTTTTGATAAAGTAAAGAATAAACTAGGTATTGGAGGAGTAAAAGTAACCCTACAAATTCCGGGACATGTTGCTAAAGAAAGTGAACAAGTAGAGGGTAAGGTGGTGTTAACCACCAAAAGCGAACAAGAGATTATCGAAGTCGAAATCAAATTTATAGAAGAATTTACAAGAGGACGAGGAGATAATGCAAGTACAGAATCTTTTGATTTGGGTGTGGTTAAGTTTACTGAGACTTATGCTATTAAACCAGGGGAAGTAAAAGAGATCCCTTTTGTTTTACCATTTAAGTTGTTAAAATCTAAAGCAGATTCATTAGCAGAAAAAGGAGGAACTCTTGGCGCAATCGGAAAGATGAGCAAATTTGCTTCTAACGAAAAATCAAAATATATGGTAGAGGCTAATGTAGATGTAAAATCAGCTATTCTTGATCCTTCCGATAAAAAGGATATTAAATTAACCTAGAAATGGTTGCATCAAAATATCAATTATTAAAAACAAAATTACGTATACCCCTCTGGTTTTTTGATCAGAGCGTAATCCTGATAAATTAATATACAAATGAAGAAACAAAAACAAATTAAAGTAAGCGCATTGGCTTTATTTATAATGGCTATAATAGTAACAGGATGTAAAAGCGATGACGAAAATATTGCACCGATCACGGTGACAACTGCTGATTTTACTATAGCAATAGATGAAAACCCGACAGTAGGGCAAAGTATAGGAAAAGTAACCGGCAAAGCTAGCCAGGGAGAAGTGTCTTTTACTCTGACCAGTCAGGATCCTAAAAATGCAATATCTATTGATGCTAAGACAGGAGAATTAAAAGTGAAAGAAGTATCACTGTTTGATTTTGAAACCCGTACTTCGATTATTGGAGTAGTTACTGTAAAAAGCGGTACAGTTTCAAAAGAAGCTAAAATTACGATAACAATTGCAGATGTTGATGAAACAGATCCACCAACAGTGATCGTAACGACAACCGATTTCAAAACAGAAATAAATGAGAACCCAGAAGTGGGACAGAGTATTGGTGTGGTATCCGGTACAGCGAGCGAAGGAGATGTCACTTTCAGCATCACTTCTCAAGAGCCTGCAGACGCTTTAAGTATTAATAGTGCTACAGGAGAGTTAAACGTAAAAAATCCATCTTTATTTGATTTTGAAACTCGCACTACTATTACAGCAGTGGTAAAAGTAATGAGTGGAGAAGTATCAAAAAACGCTACTGTAAACATAACACTAAAAGATATAGCTGCTAGCTGGAAAATAGTAGGTAAAGCAGGATTTTCTGTAGGAAGAACCTATGAACATAGCCTAGTTATTTCTAATGGAATACCTTATGTTGCATATGGTGATATTGGAAACGGGTTTAAGGCTATGGTAATGAAGTATGAAAATGGTAGTTGGAAACATGTCGGATCAGAAACTGGGGTTTCTAAAGGAGGAGCGGGTCACCCAAGTTTAAAATTCTATAATGGAATCCCTTATATGGCTTATAGTGATCATAATAGTGAAAGAAAAACAAGTTTGGTGAAGTTTGAAGGAGGAGTATGGAAAAATGTTGGTGTTGCCGGTTTTTCTGCTGTTAGAGCATCTCATCAAAGTTTGGCTATTAACAATGGAGTGCCATATGTAGCTTACAGTCAGAATGGGAATGATGGAAAAACTACAGTAATGAAGTTTGAAGCTGATAAATGGATAAATGTAGGTGAAGAAAGGTTTTCTGCAGGTTTTGCCAGTTATCAAAGTTTAGTGATTGATAATAATATTCCTTATGTAGCATATAAGGATCAGAATAATGGTAATAAAACTACTGTAATGCATTTTAAAGATGGAAAGTGGAGCAATGTAGGTAATACTGAAGTATCAGCAGGACGAGCAGAATACCAAAGTATGGTAATTGATAATGGAATACTATATGTTGCATATAAAGATTATGTGAATGGCGGAAAAACAACAGTGATGAAATATGAAAATGGTGCTTGGAGTACAGTAGGAAATCCTGGTTTTTCTACACGTTCTGCAAGATACCAAAGTTTAGTGATTCATAATAATATCCCTTATGTGGCATATATAGATGGAGGTACTGAGGTTACTGTTATGAAATTTGAAGAAAATAAATGGCAAAAAATAGGAACTGCTGCTGGATATACTCTATCAGAAGCAAGATCTGTAAGTTTGGTAGTCGATAATAAAGTACCTTATGTTTCATATTCAGATTCTGTAAATGAAAGTAAAACTACTGTGATAAAATTTGATGAATAGTTATTTTTTTGAGTCATTTTATACTTCAAAAAAGTGTTTTTCTGGAAAGGTTGCCATTATTTGGCAACCTTTATTTAAGTAGTGTTTCACTATAGTATCAGTTTTTATAATATTAATAACTACGTATAATCAAATATCAAATAAAACATAACGAATAACTAACAGGATATACCGAATAAAAAATAACATCTTTTCGTGTTCACCATCTTTCTAGGTTTGTATCAAAATATCAAGTATTAGAAACAAAATTATGTAAGCTCTGAGATTTTCTTTACAGAAAAACCGAGAGTGAGCCTCAAAAAAAGGGATGCAAAAATGATGAAACGAAAACAAGTAAAAGTAAATGTATTGGCACTATCGATGATAGCTATATTGTCTATTGGATGTAGTAAAGACGATGATGTACAACCACGGGCAGAAACTCCTGGTGAAACCCCAACAGCAGAAGTTAATAAGGTACCAGAGATCAGTGCTCAAACATTTACTGTAGCAGAAGATATTGCAGATGATACGGTTATTGGTAAAGTAGCAGCTACAGATCCAGAAAGCAAAGCACTTACATTTACACTAACTAAAAATAGTGATGCTCTTTTTGAGTTAACTGATACGGGAGAATTAAGCTTGGTTGCTGATAAAAAACTAGATTTCGAAACAGTTACTTCACATACGCTTACCGTAGAGGTATCAGATGGAAAACATAAAGTTAGTGCAGATATTACGCTTGCTGTAGAAAATGTAGTAGAACCTTTTATTACTACCTGGAAAACTACTACCGTTAATGAAAGGATTGCTATGTTTATAAATGGTGGATTTACATACAACTATACTATCGATTGGGGTGATGGTACTATAGAAGAGAACAAAACTGGCTCACCATCGCATACTTATATAACAGCTGGGACCTATACCGTTGCTATATCCGGAGATTTTCCTGCAATAACATTGCGTGAGACCGGAAGTGCTTCAAAATTAGTAACAATAGAGCAATGGGGAGATAATGAATGGGAATCTTTTTTAGAAGCTTTTATGTTTTGCGAAAATATGACCTATAACGCAACAGATATACCAAACCTATCTAAGGTAACCAATATGAAGTATATGTTTTATGGAGCTACACTTTTTAATGGAGATTTAAGCAATTGGGATGTAAGTAATGTGACTAATATGGAAGGTATGTTTACTATTGCCAGGTCTTTTAGCGGAGATCTAAGCAATTGGGACGTGAGTAATGTGACGAATATGAAAGATATGTTTGCTAATACTAACTCTTTTAATAGTGACCTAAGTAGTTGGAATGTAAGTAAAGTGACTAATATGTATGCGATGTTTTCTCGTGCAGGCTCTTTTAATAGTGATCTAAGTAATTGGGATGTAAGTAATGTGACCAATATGTATGCGATGTTCTGGAATGCTACTTCTTTTACTGGGGATGTAAGCAATTGGGAGGTAAGTAAAGTAACCAACATGGAAGGTATGCTTAGTAATACAAAACTATCTACAGCTACTTATGATGCATTACTTACCAAATGGGCAGCTTTACCAAATTTGCAATCCAATGTTACTTTTGGAGTAGAAGGATTGGTTTATTGTGATGCATATGCAGCTAGAAACATGTTAATAAACGATAAAAACTGGACACTCAATGGTGATAAGAGTTGTCCTAGATAGGTAATTGAGGGAAATTTGTAAAAAAATAGGTTGTCTGATCAGACAACCTATTTTTTTATCAGGTTTTGAATGTTCTATATTCAAATTAGCAATCACTTACTTTTAAAAAAGTGCTCATACCACAGATATCAAATAAAGCATAGCGAATATCCAACAGCCTATAGCGAATACAAAACAACTTCTTTTCGTGATAAACATCTTGCTAGGTTTGCATCAAAATATCAATTATTTAGAAACAAAATTACGTAAGCTCCTCGGGTTTTCTTTTTTTTGAAACCAGAGTATGCGCCTCAAAAAAAATGTACAAATGAAGAAACGAAAACAAATTAAAGTAAGTGTATTGGCCACGTTGATGATGGTTGTACTATCTGTTGGATGTAGTAAAGATGATGACGCACAACCTCAACCTCTTGTAGTTAATGAAGCACCAGTGATTAATGCTCAAACATTTACTGTGGCCGAAAATGTTGCTGATGATGTAGTAATTGGTACTGTAGTAGCAACAGATCCAGAACAAGCTTCGATTACTTTCGAACTTACTCAAAATAGTAATGATCTTTTTGAGTTGACCGAAGCGGGAGAATTAAGCTTGGTATCGGGTAAAAAATTAGATTTTGAAACAAATACTACCTATACGGTTACCGTAGAAGTATCTGATGGTACTCATAAGGCTAGTGCAGACGTTACTATTTCTTTAGAAAATGTTGAAGAATCTTTTATTACGACCTGGAAAACTACGGCTGCTAATGAAGAAATTATTTTTCAACTTAATGATGAGCTAACCTACAACTTTACCATCGATTGGGGTGATGGAATCATAGAGGCTAATGTAACAACTACCCCAAAGCATACCTATGTAGAGCCAGGTGTACATACCGTTTCTGTTTTTGGAGTATTACCAGCAGTTCAATTTAAAGATAAACCTGGTGAAGTTGAAGGAGATGGTGCGGTTTCAAATGCTGCAAAATTACAAACGATAGAGCAGTGGGGAGATAATGAATGGGAATCTTTTGCCGAAGCTTTTATTTTTTGTGAAAACATGACTTATAATGCTAAGGATATACCAAATTTATCAAAGGTAACAGAATTGCGATCTATGTTTTATGGTTGTGCTAAGTTTAATGGAAATCTTAACAATTGGGATGTAAGTACTATAACAAGCGTGAGAAGGATGTTTGAAGGAACCAAATCTTTTAATAAAGATCTTGATCAATGGGATGTTAGTAATGTAACGGATATGACAGGGATGTTTAGTGGTACTACTTCGTTTAATGGAAATATTAGTACATGGGATGTAAGCAAAGTAGAGCGTATGGGATCTATGTTTTGGAATGCTACTTCTTTTACAGGAGATCTTAGCAAATGGAATGTAAGTAATGTAACTTTTATGGGATCTATGTTTTATAATGCTACTGCTTTTAATGGTGATTTAAGCCAATGGAACGTTGGTAATGTAACTGAAATGGGGTCTATGTTTGGCCAGGCTTTTTCTTTTAATGGAGACCTTAGTAATTGGAATGTTGCTAATGTAGTCAATATGAGAGGAATGTTTTCTATCGCAAAGGTTTTTGCAGGAGATCTTAGTAAATGGGATGTGAGTAAAGTGGTATATATGGAGAACATGTTTAATGGAGCTATTGCTTTTAATGGAAACATCGATGCCTGGAATGTAAGTAATGTAATTACTACCAAAGGAATGTTTACTCATGCTCAATCTTTTACAGGAGATCTTAGTAACTGGGATGTGAGTAAGGTTGGTAATATGAATTCTATGTTTTCTTACGCTACATCTTTTAATGCAGATATTAGTACATGGAATGTGAGTAGCGTAGTAAGTATGTCATTTATGTTTAATAATGCTACGTCTTTTAATCAAGATCTTAGTACATGGGATGTGAGTAAAGTAATGAATATGTCTGGAATGTTAGATGATTCTATGCTTTCTAATCATAATTATGATACGCTATTAATCGAATGGTCCAAATTACCAAACATACAATCTGATGTAACTTTAGGAGCAAAAGGTCTAGAGTATTGTAATGGTAATGTAGAAAGAAACACTTTAATAGTTGCAAAAGGCTGGACTATTACAGGGGATGTGGCTAAGATTTGCCCTAGATAAAAATATATATAATGTCATTAAAAGAGGTTGTTATTTCTAACAACCTCTTTTTTATTATAACAAGTACTACTGTAGTATGAAAGAATTTGATATGAAAAAATAATGAAATCGTAATAAGCTATTATCCCTAATCTCGTATTTTGTACTTTTAGGCTTTAAAATTAAAACTATCGAGAAATAGTAATGGGAGTAGTCGTTAATCAAACCATACGAAATATTATTATTACCTGTATGGGGTTTGGTATTGGAGCCATAAATACATTGTTCTTATTCACCAATTTTATGGACGAAGAACATTATGGATTGGTTTCTTACTTGATTACAGCTTCAAATCTAATATGGCCTTTAATGGCATTTGGTGTACACAATACTCTGGTGAAGTTTTTTTCATCCTATTCAGACCAGAAGCAACAGGATAAGTTTCTAACTATGATGTTGATCTTACCATTATTGATCGCTCTAATTCTTGGAATAATAGGTTCGTTTTTCTATACTACAATTCTGGACTTATTTAGTAATAAGAATACGATAGTACAACCTTATGTTTGGACTATTTTTATTCTGGCGTTTGCAGTGTCTTATTTTGAAGTGTTTTTTGCATGGTCTAAAGTAAAGCTGAAGAGTGTATTCGGAAACGTAATGAAAGAGTTGTTTTTAAGGTTATGTATCAGTATTCTTTTGTTTTTGGTATATTTTAAAGTTCTTACAATTCAGCAATTCGTATACGCACTTATGATTGCATATGTATTGCGTACTGGTATTATGCAAGTATATGCGTTGAAGCTTCACCGTTTTAGACCACAGTTCTCATTACCCGGTAATTATATTTCGGTACTTAAATATTCTGGATTGATATTGATTGCTGGCTCTGTGGCGACCTTATTAATTGATTTGGATAAGACGATGATAGAGCGCTATCTTCTTATAGAAAATGTGGCTAAATATGGGATATGCGCATATATCGCTAGTGTGATTATAATTCCTTCTAGAGCTATGCACCAGATTACATATCCATTAACAGCTAAATTAATTAATGAAAAAGCAAAAGATCAATTGCGAGATTTGTATAAAAAAAGCTCTCTAAATCTTTTGGTAACCAGTGGATTACTTTTTGTGCTAATTATTTGTAATGTACATCAGCTTTTTGAAATTATTCCTGATGAGTATGAACTGTTTATTTGGGTTGTAATTTTAATCGGAAGTGCTAAATTATTTGATAACCTTTTGGGAAATAATAATGCGATCCTATATAGTTCTGATTATTACAGAATGGTATTGTATATAGGAGTAGGGATGGCAATTCTTACTGTTATACTCAATATGCTTTGGATTCCTGCTTTTGGAGTTACTGGTGCAGCTATTGCTACATGCATTGCAGTGTTTTGTTATAACTTTGCTAAGTTATGGATTGTCTATGCTAAATTTGGGATGCATCCGTTTTCGAAAAAAACAGCTTTGGCATTAGTGTTAATTATAGCTTTTGTTTTTGGGTTTTATTTTTGGGAATTACCATTTCATCCGATTCTTAATATCATTTTTAAAAGCATTATAATTGGCTTGGGATATGCTACTATTTTTTATATCCTAAAAGTATCTGTAGATATTAACAATTTAATACAGAAAATCCCTCGAGATGCTTAAAGCATACTACTCTGAGGGATTTTCCAACTAACCAACCAAAAAATTTAATGTCTTATATGTTTTCTTAGCTTCTACTTCTGCTGCTACGAGAACGAGAATTGTTTGATCTCGATGCTCTGTTAGAAGTATTGCTTCTTTGTCTATTTATTGTTGCTCTGGACTTATTTGTTCTCTTACTACTATATTGACTGTTATTAGAACGTTTTGTTACATTACCAGAGTAATTTCTACCAGAACTTCTTTGTCTTCGAACCTGATTTGTCTTTGCTACAGTACTTCTAGACCTACTGCTTCTGTCATACTTAGGTCTGTTGGTTACAGCACTTCTAGTTCTTTGTTGAGTTGATTGAACTCTTTGTCTAGAAGGAGTACTTCTATTGTTTGATTGTACTCTCTGTCTGGTTTGAGTATTTCTACTCGTTGTACGTGTTCTTGTATTTGGCGTTACAGAACGTGTTCTGTTTACATTTCCAATTTTATTGTTATTTGATCTACTTCTGGTAGTAGTTCTGGTACCATAATTATTTGATCTACCTCTAGCACTACTTCTGGTGCTATAATTGTTTGATCTGCTACGAGTCACATTACTTTTATTGTAATTAGATCTGCTGCGAGCTACTCTACTACTATAGTTACGATCATTTCTTTTGTACATTGCTGTTCTATGATCTCTTGTTCTATAATTGGTGCTTCTGGCACGAGAACCTCTATATCCTCTGTTATAACTTGATACTCTACTATTAGGTCTGTAATAATTACGACTTCTATAAGGTCTGCTGTAATATCCATTATAATAATTAGATCTGTATACAGTATATGAACATCTATAAGGAGTATAATATCTTCTATATGGTCTTTCATATACAATACATCTACTTACTACAGGTACTGTGAAATAAGCGTGAAACGGTCTATACTCATAATATCTGTTATATCTGTTAATATAACCTGTACAGTTTAAGAAATTTCCGTAGTTATTATAATGAACATATAATCCACCAACTCTTGAGATACGTCCATAATTATTATAATTGATATATATGTCTCCAGCTTGTACAATTCTACCGTTATAGTCATAAAAGATAGGTACATCTTCTATTTGTACTACAGCTCCATAATCATCATACTGTACATAGGAATCATAATCATATCCAGAGTTAAAACTTATGTTTACTCCAGGAGTATTAACTCCAATACTTACATTGCTTCTTTGTCTATTGATATAAAAATCAAATTGACCATCTGCATATACCGAAAAATTAATTCCTCCTTCAGAGAAGATAAATGATTTTCCATAATTGTAATATCGAGCAGATGATTCTGTATTCGTTTCGGAAGCGCTAGCCGTAAATGATGCTAACAATAAGCCTGTAAAAAGTAAAACAAAATTTTTCATAATCTGTGGTTTTAAAATGAGAACAGAAATTAATTTTTCATTCTCAATTTTATAGTATCAAGCAGTGTGCCAAAAACATAAATACCTGATAAACAGTATTTTGTGTTTTTTTGGTGTCTAAAACTGTTCTACTCGTATGTACACTATCTAGAAAAGGATTATAAAAAGATATTCATAATAGGGGTAACAATATTCTTTGTGTATTGATATGAAGATGTAAAACTTTAAAAATAAGATGATGAATACGTTAAAGAATATATTCGGAATGATATTGGTATTATTAACTGCTTTTTTGATAAGCAGTTGTTCAAAAAATGATGATGAACTGATACCGCAACAAGGAATTCTTGGTTATCAAGATATCCTGGGATTTTATGAGGCAAATGGTGTACAAAAACAAGATTTTACAGTTGATGCAACTACAGGAGGTACTATTACAGGGGAGGATGGGACTAAAGTGATTTTTCCTCCAAATTCTCTGGTCGATAGTGATGGAAATTTGATTAGCGGTACAGTAGATGTTGCTATGAAAGAAATTTTTACGGCAAGTCAAATGATTTTGTCAAACAAACCTACTAATGCAGTTAATTTTTCTGACGAAAATACCTTTCTTCTTTCTGAAGGAGAGACAGAAGTTGTGGTTACTCAAAACGGAAATTCTCTGAATATGGCACCAGGTACATTTTATCAGGTTCAGGTTCCATCTGCGGGAGGTGCTGATGATGATATGCTTCCTTTTGCCGGGACGGAAACAAATGATGGAAGTATCGTTTGGAATGCAACACGAGATGTAGGGATTGGTAATGGAACAAGTGGTATTGTGTATAATGCAGCTCCATCCTCTTATATCTATGATGTATTTGAAACGGGATGGTCAAATTGTGATAAGTTTTATGCATATCCAGGGGCGAAAACCACAAATTATATCAATTTAACGAATAGCCCTAATGCTACAGAAACTGCTGTGTATTTAGTCTTTGAAGAAAATAACTTGCCTGCTGTTGTTAAGATCTTTAATGCCGGGACTCCAATCATACAAAGCTATACAGACTCTTTACCAGTTGGGTTAGCAGTTACCTATATAGTCATTACTATCGAGAATAATCAACAGTATTTGGCGATTAAAAATGTAATTATCTCTGAAGAAGAAGAGCTTTCGTTTAATTTTGAACCTAAAACAACACAAGAAATTTTGGACGTCCTGGCATTATTAGATTAAGATTATAATTGGTTTATGGTTTAGATTGATATTGGATTATTATTAATTATGGAGTGTTTGACATCAAACACTCCATAATTTTTATATACGATACTTTACCAATTGTATCATTATATGGAAATAACGAATAGTTTATTTTTTACTTTGGAAATAAACTTTTATCAATATTGGGGATTACTTTTAGTGCATTTTTATAGTATAGTTTTTTTAAT
Organism: Aquimarina sp. Aq78; assembly: GCF_900299525.1. Taxonomy (GTDB): domain Bacteria; phylum Bacteroidota; class Bacteroidia; order Flavobacteriales; family Flavobacteriaceae; genus Aquimarina. The sequence continues at coordinate 94,162 of NZ_OMKA01000001.1, forward strand.
ACTTCATCATCAAGATCTAATCCATACATTTTCCAGAAAGCATGATATCTTTTGTAGTAGGGGAAATACTCATCGTTTGATTCTAAAACCCTGAAGTAGGTATAGTACTCTTCGGGGTTCCATGAATCTTTTCCGAACATTACTCTGTCTTGGTATTTGGTAAGGAAAGCTTTTGCATTACGGGGTTGTCTACCTAATTCTGCTATGACCGCTCCAATCTCGCTATACATATTTGGCATTTCATCCATAAGCTCAGCAAGTTTTGCAAGGTTGTTTCCGTACCAACCTAAATGTGCATTGATAAATTTGGTGTTTTTATGTTTTTTAAAAATATTGTGTTGTTCTTGTATAATGGTTTCCCAGGAACCGGTTACTTTGGAATCTCTTTTTCTTCTTGATCGCAGCTTAAGTTCTAGCCAGCGCTCATTTTTATTGTCATGTGCATCCCAAAATGATTTTGGATCTGCAGAATGTATCAAAACCGGGATACCGAGTTGACCACATTTTTCCCATACAGGCCCTATTCTAGGATCATCGATTTTAATACGGTTACCTTTACTATCTTTATTATCCATCCCCTGGCTTTTATAGATCTTCAATCCATTGGCTCCCATAGCTACATCTTTTTCTATTTGAGCAACTGTTTTTTCTGTCCATCCAGGTTCATCTATTCCTTTAAGATCAATATTTGTAAATACGATGAATCTGTTTGGGAAATTTGTTTTAACGTTTTCTAGTGATTTGATAAGATGTTCATCAGACCCTCTACCTCTTCCTGATAGATTTACCATAACACCCATGTTTAGTTTATCCATTTCGGTAACAACCTCTTGCAGATTTTGCGTTGGCATTCTAAATTGATGGTTATGAACATCGATAAAAGGAAATTTTGCTTTTTTAATTTCTACTCCGGGAACAACTAGAGTAGAGGGTGGGTCGTAGTCCTCGAATTGCATTTTTTGGGCATTTATTGATGCACTAACGATTATAAAAAACAATAAAAAAGTTTTGCAGAAATTCATATTTTTTTGATTTGATATTTATAGAAATGACTACTGGTGTAAGGTATAAATATATAATATTCATGCTGTCTTGAAAAAAGGTTAACAACACTTTAAAATTAAATAAGAAATGAGATTAATCAATTGTATGTGTTTTGCGTTAGGGATAGTAGTGTAAATCCCACAGCACGCCAATAGTGTGCGAGGAATTGCAACGGATAGCCCGCTCGAACGCCCTAAATAAAAAACCCCGCTACCAAATACTCGAGGCAACGGGGTTTAAACAACTAACCAATCTTTATACAATCTATTTTTTAATCATCATCATCATCATTATCATCGTCATCGTTATATCTTTTTTTTCTTTTTCTATTCTTATAATAGTGGCCATCATCGTCGTCATCATTATGTTTATACTGTTTATATTTCCAATTCTGATTATAGTATGGAGAATGAGTGATTGAACATCCATCTATTCCACAATATCCACAGCCATCATAATGTACATTACCTTCTACATATTTTATTCTTCCATATTTTTTATAGTAGATATGTAGCCCTCCTATTTGATATACTAATCCTCTTCTATTATATCTCATAGATACAGAGCCTATTCTACGTACTCTATTATATCGATCATACGTTATATAATTACGTCCTACCTTTTTTAATCTACCATAATAATCATATCTAATGAAGTTGTTATAATGTCTACGATGTGCATATGAACCTGGTGTATTATAAGTGTTACGGCTCCAATTGCCATGATGAGATCTACCTCTTCTTTTAATGATTCTGTAATCTATGTCTCCATCTGGATACACAAAAAATTGTACTCCGCCCTCTACAAATACAATGGGTTGTGCATGGTGATAGCGTTTTGTAACCCTATCCTGGTGATCCGAGTGTTTTTGGTCGGTCGCTTGTGCAGTTGTTCCTACTAGTAATAATACTGCAATAAAAAGTATCATTTTTTTCATAACTTACATGTTTTGGGTTTGTGCCTACTCATTAGCTTTTCGGCTTCCGCTATTTGACAAGTAGTGTTTCAAATGGTGTGCCAAAAATTTGCAAGAAATCAAAAACTGATTGTAATTAATTGATTTATAGGGAGTTATTTTTTAGAGATATTTGTATTCTCTATAACCTTCTATAAAGAAGTGGTAGCTGATAATTCTATCTTGATGGATTATAGAGATTAGAGTTATAAAAATTTATATAAATTTTGGTTGGATTTTTAAGTGAATATTATTTTATAAAATAGTATTCAAAATACTTTGAATTTGCATGTTCTGGTAGGTTGTATTGATTTTGGATTAGTGAAATATATAACAATTTGACCTATTGTATACTACGTAATTATGAAGTAAGAAGTATTAGAACGTACAACGGGTTAAAGTGGCATTACTTTTGATAAGGAAATATCGCTAAAATTATAACTTCTCTTTCAAATATTCTCCTGTATATGATCCTTTAATTTTTACAATTTCTTCGGGTGTACCTTCTGCAATGATATTACCCCCATTTTTACCACCTTCGAGTCCAAGATCAATTATATAGTCGGCACATTTTACAAGATCTAAATTGTGTTCTATCACTAAGATAGAATGCCCTTTTGCAATCAATTCATTAAAAGACTTGAGTAATTTCTTAATATCATGAAAATGAAGCCCCGTAGTTGGTTCATCAAAAATAAATAATGCTTTGTCTTTGGTATTTCCTTTTACCAAAAAGGAGGCAAGTTTAATTCGTTGAGCCTCACCACCAGATAGTGTAGATGAACTTTGTCCTAACTGTACATATCCAAGACCAACATCTTGTAAGGGTTGTAGTTTTCTTTGAATTTTGGTTTGATTATGATCTGAAAAGAAATCAATAGCATTATCTATGGTCATTGAGAGTACATCATGAATATTTTTATCATGAAATGTTACTTCGAGAACATCTTTTTTAAAGCGTTTTCCTGCACAGGTTTCGCATTCTAGATGTACATCTGCCATAAACTGCATCTCTATCGTAACTTCTCCTTCTCCTTTACATGTTTCGCATCGACCACCATCTACATTAAAAGAAAAGTGCTTTGCTTTATAGTTACGAATGCCAGATAATTTTTGGGTAGCGAATAAGTTACGAATATCATCATAGGCTTTAATGTAAGTAACAGGATTAGAGCGAGAGGATCTACCAATTGGATTTTGATCTACAAACTCTACATGCTTTATATTACTATAATTGCCTTTAAGTTCTGTAAACTGTCCAGCTTTTTCTCCATACCCTCCTAATTGTTTAAGTAAAGAAGGGTAGATGATTTTTTTGACAAGAGTACTCTTGCCGCTACCAGAGACTCCTGTAATAGCTGTAAAGGCTCCGAGGGGAACTTTTACATCAATATTTTTTAGATTATTCTCACGTGCGCCAATGATTTCGACATAATATTTTGAAGTTCTTCTAGTTTCGGGAACTTCGATTTCAAGAGTTCCATTCAGGTATTTTGCAGTAAGAGAATCTGCTTTCAGGATTTGATCAAAAGTACCTGTTGCAACCACATGACCGCCATATGTACCTGCTTCGGGACCTATATCGATGATTTCATCGGCAGCTTTCATAATATCCTCATCATGTTCTACGACAATTACTGTATTTCCTAAATCACGAAGAGATTGTAGTACTTTGATTAGCTTTTCGGTATCTTTTGGGTGTAATCCTATACTAGGTTCGTCAAGAATATACATAGAACCAACCAGACTACTTCCTAACGAGGTTGCCAGATTAATACGCTGTGACTCTCCTCCGGATAGTGTATTTGATTTACGATTAAGTGTTAAATATTCTAGCCCTACATTTTGTAAAAATTCTAATCGACTATTAATTTCTTTAAGAAGACGATTAGCGATTTTAGCGTCGTACTCGTTAAGACTAATATTTTTAAAGAAATCGGCTAATTCATTTAAAGGTTTTTCTACCAAATCTGTTACTGTGGCTCCATCAATCTTTACATAATTTGCTTCTTTACGCAAACGCTTTCCTTTGCAGATGTTACATTTCGTTTTTCCGCGGTAGCGAGAAAGCATTACTCGATTCTGAATTTTATACGCTTTGGCTTCTAGTTCTTTAAAGAAACTGGTAATACCTTCAAAATATTCATTTCCTTGCCATAATAATTCTCTATCCTGATCTGATAATTCAAAATATGGTTTATGAATAGGAAAATCAAACTTATAGGCACTATTTACCAATTGATCTTTATACCATCCCATACTATCACCTCGCCAGGGAAAAACGGCTCCTTCATACACACTTAATGCGGTATTTGGGACAACAAGATCATCATCTATACCTATTACATCACCATAACCTTCGCATTCTGGACAGGCACCATACGGATTATTAAAACTAAATAAATGTATATTGGGTTCGAGGAAAGAAACTCCGTCTAATTCGAATTTATTACTAAATTGTCTTAGGTTACCACCATTTAGTGTTTCGATAAAGCAAGTGCCTTTCCCTTCAAAAAATGCAGAGCCAATAGCATCTGCCAAGCGGTTATAAAAGTCTTCTTCATCTCTTTTTACGATACGATCAACAACCAAATAAAAATCATCATTTTCTTGTATAGAAGCGTCTTCTATCCTGGTTACAGAACCATTATTTTTTATACGTGCATATCCTTGTTGTTGTAATACTTTTAGTTTTCCTTCTAGTGTACGACCATCTTCGATATGAATAGGGGAGAGTAGTAATAGTTTTTCACCATCTTCAAAAGATTTTACATATTCGATCACATCGGTTACTCTATCTTTTTTTACCTGGTTACCAGAAACAGGGGAGTAGGTCTTACCAATTCTGGCAAAAAGTAATTTTAAGTAATCATAAATTTCTGTGGTAGTACCAACAGTAGATCTTGGATTTGTAGAGTTTACTTTTTGCTCTATTGCTATTGCCGGCGCTATCCCTTTTATGTAATCTACTTTGGGTTTATTAAGACGCCCTAAAAACTGCCTGGCATAGGAGGAAAGGCTTTCTACATATCTGCGTTGCCCTTCGGCATATAAAGTATCAAAAGCCAAACTAGATTTACCAGAACCAGATAATCCTGTAATGACTACTAATTTGTTTCTGGGAATAACTGCGTCTAAATCTTTCAGGTTGTGAAGATTAGCTCCTTTAATAATTATATTCTCTTTTGGATCTAAGGTTGTAATGTCTTGAATCATAGTAAATATGCGGTAAGAGCGCAAAGATAAGGATTACTAAACAAGTATTATAATGTATGTAGATTGAAAGTTTAGTTAAAAAAATTAACAAGAAATTGTTTGAAATTAAATGAATGTTACTATATTAGCCCCTAATTAAGTAACCAAAATTTAAACAAAACTGCCTATAGCATACCTTTACTTTAAAAGTTTAACATAGCACGAGCCCCCACGCTTGTTTGTACTAAATAATAGTCAAGGTATGAAAAATTACACCCTAACAGACGCAGTTCTGGTTAATAACTACATTAATGGTGACGAATGTGCACTATCTGTTCTTATCGAACGCCATAAGCAACGTATTTACAGTTTTATTTATTCAAAAGTTTTTGATAGAGATGTCTCTGAAGATATTTTCCAGGATACTTTTATTAAAGTGATCCGAACTTTAAAAAATGGAAAATATAATGAGGAAGGGAAATTTCTTCCTTGGGTAATGCGTATTGCCCATAATTTGGTAATTGATCACTTTAGAAAAGGAAATCGTATGCCAAAATTCGAAGATAATGGAGAATTTAGTATTTTCTCTGTAATCAGCGATGGAAATCTAAATGCCGAAAAGAGATTAATAAAAGATCAGGTAGAAGAAGATTTACGTAATTTGATTCAAGAATTACCAGATGACCAGAAAGAAGTCTTAATAATGCGTATGTATAGAGACATGAGTTTTAAAGAAATATCTGATAAAACCGGTGTAAGTATAAACACTGCTCTTGGTAGAATGCGATATGCATTAATTAATTTAAGAAAAGTAATAGAAAAAAATAATATTGTTTTAACAAATTAATAACTTTTTTATACAATAAAGCAGAATTAGTGCCGTTATCCTTATATAACCCTTTAAATTTAAGATTATATAATATGGCAAAATTTTACTTTAAGTCTTCTAAAAAAGAGGAAAAACATTTAGTACCAAGCAGAAGAACAATAGATTTTCTTCTAAACTATTCAAAATCGTTACAGGTTGTAGAATATAACAATCTTAAGTTTGAAACGATTTTAAATTAAACTTATAAAAGGCCTATTTCTTAATAGGCCTTTTTGCTTTTTGGTACTCATCTAAAACAGTTTTTCTGCCTATAGTTTTGGTAATAATATCTTTATCAAGATCCCAGCCTCTTGCAGGAGAATATTCTCTACCGTACCATATGATTTGAAGATGCAGATCGTTCCATAGTTCTTTTGGAAATAACCTCTTGGCGTCTTTTTCGGTTTGCGTAACATTTTTACCGTTAGTAAATCCCCATCTATACATTAATCTATGAATATGTGTATCTACAGGAAATGCAGGTACACCAAATGCTTGAGACATAACTACACTAGCGGTTTTATGACCAACAGCTGGTAATTCTTCTAAAGCCTCAAAACTTTGAGGAACCTCGCCATTATGCTTGTCGATCAATATATGTGATAACCCATGAATTCCTTTGGCTTTCATAGGGCTTAAACCTACTGGTTTTATAATTTCCCGAATTTCTTCTACAGATAATCTAATCATTGCATAGGGATTATCTGCTCTGTCAAATAGGAGCGGAGTGATTTTGTTTACTCTTACATCTGTACTTTGTGCACTCATTAATACTGCAATGAGTAAAGTATAAGGGTCTTTATGATCTAATGGGATTGGTATTTTAGGATATAATTCCTGAAGTGTCTTAATAGTAAAATCTACCTTTTCCTGTTTGGTCATATTACAAAATTAATTTGAGCTAAAGTTAAAATAAAATTAGTAGTCTGAGGTTTAATAGTTATTAAAACATTAATTGAGGTCATTTATTAACTTCAGTAAAATTTCTTTTTTTCTGGTAGCCAGCGGAATTTTACTTTTATCTTTTAATACCAGATAATCTCCTTCTCGTTTATCATATCTTAATAAATAATCCAGATTTACTAAATGAGATTGATGACATCTAAAAAATTGTTGCGAAGAAAGCATATTTTCATATTCTTTAAGTCCTTTAGATACAAGTAAGCTATCCTGATTATGGATGAAAAATTTGGTGTAACTACCGTTTGCTTCCAGGTGTATAATGTCTTTAACAAATACAATCTGAATACCATATTTATCTTTTAGAACCAAACGAGTAGGTTCTTTTGATTGATCATTTATATTATCTATAAGTGTTTGTACTCTCTGTGGTGTCTTATGATGCTCAAATTCTGATTCTGCTTTTTGGACGGCTTCTATTAATTCTTCGGGATCTATAGGTTTCAGGAGGTAATCCAAGGCGCTAAATTTTATTGCTCTTAGCGCATATTTTTCATGAGAAGAAGCAAATATTACCTGGAAATTGATTTCTGGTAATTTTCGTAATACATCAAACCCGGTACCATCTGGCATCTCAATATCAAGAAATACAAGATCTGGTTTACTAGCGGTAATTAGTGCAACTCCTTCTGCTACATTTGTCGCTTCTCCTATAAAATCTATAGTAGGACAATACTCCTTAAGTAATTCTAAAAAATTTCTTCTTGCCGCTGGATTATCTTCTATTAGGACTACTTTCATTTATATGTGTTGAAATGGTAAATTAAACGTTATTTGTGTACCTTGAGAAAGATCTTGAATATCAAATGCAATTTTTTTCTTTTGCATTTTACGATAGAGATCTATTCGCTCTTCGGTTATTTTTATAGCGTGAGATACATGATCTTTACGTTTTACCTTTATAGCATCTTCAATCCCTGATCCATCATCTAATATTTTTAAGACCAAATGGTCTCCTTCCATCGAAAAATGAATAGAAATAGTTGCTCCTTCTTTTATAGTAGTAACACCATGTTCAATAGCATTTTCTACAAAAGGTTGTGCAAACATAGGAGGAATGGCGATTTCATCAGTAGTTAAACCGTCTTCTACTTCAATTTTGAAAATAAAAGGATGATCACGTTTTAAGTTTTGAATGCTCAAGTAATTATCGAGCATATTAATTTCCTGATCCAGACTAATAAATTCACTTCTTGAATTGTCTAACACTTGTCGAATGAGCTTAGAAAACTTTACCAGATATAAACTTGCTTTTTTTGCATCTCCCTGATTCATATAATCCTGTATAGAAGTCATAGCATTAAAAATAAAATGCGGATTCATCTGCACACGCAGTAGGTTTTGTTCTATATCCTGTGCTCTTTGTTGTAATGCTAATCTCTTTTGTCGATTTACCAAATACAATACTAACCCCAGAAGCAATAAAACCACACTTACAATACCAAAAATGGTTTTATTAAAATTAGCTTGCTTTAATTCTAAAGATTGGATAGAAGCTTGCTGTGCTAAACTCTTGATTTCCTGTTCCTTTTTCTCAGTTTCGTATTGTACTTGTAATTGTGATAATTGTTTTGATTTTTCTTCACCGAGCAGAGAATCATAAGTGGCATGATACAATTCATAAGATGCTAATGCAGCTTTATGATTGCCCAATGCTTTCTCTACTTCAACAAGGGTTTTTGTTGCATCTCTTAGATAAGTTTGGTTTTTGATCGCCTGAGCAAGCTTAATACCTTCTGTAAAATATTCTTTGGCTTGAGTATATTTTTTTAATTTCCAATCAATCGTTCCTATGGTTATTAAAGCTTTACTTAAGGTTAATTTATCTCCAATTTCACGACTAACTTTAAGGCCTTTTAATGAATGGTCTAAAGCCTTAGGATACTTTTTTTGATATACATAAACGCGGCCAATATCTACAGAATTTACAGCAATAAATTCTTTGTTATTTAGTTCTTCTGCAATTTTTAAAGACGTAAAAAAGTGTTCTAATGCTTTTGTCGGATTATTTTGTATATAATAAATGGTTCCAATATGATTATTGATTAAAGAAATCTGATTTTTATCATTAATGTCTTCAGCAATTTTTAAGGCTTTAAAAAAATATTCAAAAGCTTGAGTTATACTATTCATCTCCTGATAAATACTACCAATATTATTATAGCCAAAGGCTATACTAGCCTTGTCATTTATTTCCTCAAGGACATCTACCGACTTAAAATAATAACGCAAAGCTTCTGTGTAATTACCTTGATCGCTGTGTACAGAACCTAAATCAATTTGATTAATAGCAACCCCTTTTTTGTGTCCTAGTTCTATATCTATACATAAAGATTTTGAATAATATTCTATAGCTTTTGAATTGTCGCTTTGTTTGGCATAAATAGTTCCTATATTATTATAACAAAGTGATATTTGATCTTTGTTTTCAAGCTGTTCAGCAATTTTAATAGCTTTAAAATGATAATCTAAGGCTTGTGGGTAATTACTTTGTTCTCGATATAAAACACCAATATTTAAATAGCTAAGTGCCATTTCGCTCAGGTCATTTAACTCCTTTTTTATTCCTAAGGATTCCTTATGATATTCTAAAGCTTTAACATAATCCCCTTGGACTTCGTATAAAATACCTATATTATTAAGTGTATTAGCAGTTTCTGATTTATCATTTAATTTTTTTCTAATTTTTAATGTTTGAAGAAAATAATCAGTTGCCTTAGCAATATCTCCTTGGTGGTAGGCGATAATTCCTAAATTATTGTAGATACCACTTTTTCCTTTAGGGTAAGTGTTGTTTTTGTCTAACTCTAACGCTTTATTGCCAATATCTACTCCTTGTTTATAATCCCCTTTTTTTAAGGCTATTCCAATTATTTGAATATAACTGTCAATAATTCCATGTGAATAATCTATTGTTTTTGCCAAGTCTATAGCATGTTCGAGATAGTTTAAAGTTTTAATAGAATCTACTCCCTTATACTGCAAGGCCAATAAATTATATGTATCAACTTTTTCTTTCTCAGAAATATTTGTTTCAAGTGCCTGTAAAAGCGAATCAATTTTAGTCTGATTTTGTGCAAAAACATTGAAAGCAATTAAAAAAGAAAAGATGGTTAGTGTATTTTTTTTCATAGTATATATTCATATCTATTTCGAAATACAAGATTTAATTATTTTTTAATTAATTCCTCTGTCTTTTTTGCAAGAGTATTGAAATGATAATTAGTAAAGGCAAATTTATAAAACTTCTTCTTGCTGTATAAATGTTTTGAAAAAGAATTATTTTTTATAGATATTGAAAAGGTAAATTAAACGTTACTTGTGTGCCTTGAGAAAGATTTTGTATATCAAATGCAATTTTTTTCTTTCGCATCTTACGATAAAGGTCGATACGTTCTTCTGTTATTTTTATAGCATGCGATACATGATCTTTACGTTTTACCTTTATAGCTTCTTCTATCCCAGATCCATTATCCAATATTTTTAGTACCAAATGGTCTTCTTCCATCGAAAAATGAATATGAATAGTTGCACCTTCTTTTATAGTAGTAACACCATGTTCAATAGCATTTTCTACAAAGGGTTGTGCAAACATAGGAGGGATGGCGATTTCATCAGTAATTAAACCGTCTTCTACTTCAATTTTGAAAGTAAAAGGATGATCACGTTTTAAGTTTTGAATGCTCAAGTAATTATCGAGCATGTTAATTTCCTGATCCAGACTAATAAACTCACTTCTTGAGTTATCTAACACTTGCCGAATGAGCTTCGAGAATTTTACGAGATACATACTGGCTTGTTTGGCATCTCCCTGATTCATATAATCCTGTATAGAAGTCATGGCATTAAAAATAAAATGCGGATTCATCTGTACACGCAATAGATTTTGTTCTATATCCTGTGCTCTTTGTTGTAACGCTAACCTTTTTTGTCGATTTACCAAATACAATACTAATCCTAGAAGTAATAAAACTACACTTGCAATACCAAAAATAGTTTTATTAAAATTGGCTTGTTTTAATTCTAAAGACTGGATCGAGGCTTGTTGTGCCAAACTCTTTATTTCTTGTTCCTTTTTCTCAGTTTCGTACTGTACTTGTAGTTGCGATAATTGTTTTGATTTCTCTTTTCCTAGGATTGAGTCATAAATGGCATGATATCGTTCATAAGATTCAAGAGCAGCTTTATGATTACCTAATGCTTTCTCTACTTTTACTAAACCATACGATGCATCTTTTATTGCAGAAAGAAAACCAATCTCTCTAGCAATAGCAATACTTTTAATAAGATGTTTTTTGGCCTGTTGATAATTTTTTAATTCTAATTGAATTTCACCTATAGTATTCATTACGATAGTAGAAGAAGATTGTTCTCCAATTTCCTGACTTAATGATAATCCATTTTTTAAGTACTCCAGGGCATCTTTATATTTTTTTTGACTGAGATATATTTCACCTATTAAGCAATAATTAGATATCATAATGCCATTAATATTCAGGTCTTTGGCAATTTTCAAGGATTTAAAAGAATACGTTAAAGCCTTGGTATTGTCACCTTGTTCAAAATAAATATTTCCAATGTTTAAATAATCCTCAGATATACTTGCTTGGCTTTTAGTTTCTTCACTAATTGTTAAGCATTTAAAATAGTATTCTAATGCTAAGTCGTAATCTCCTAAAGTTTCATAGATAAACCCAATATTGCTAAGAGAAACAATAGCTTTTCTTTTACTGCCTATTTCATCATTGATTTTAGAAGCTTTTATAAAATACTCTAATGCAGAAGAATAATTACTTTGATACACATTGATCATTCCCATACTATTGTATCCAGAAAAGATCCCATTCTTGTTATTTAGTTCTTTAAATAACTCTAATGCTTTAAAATTATAATCTAATGCTTTGCTGTAATTTCCCAATCTGGCATGTACTTGTCCAATATTACTATAACAGAAAGCTATATCTTTTTTATTTCCTAGAGAATCTTCTATTTTTAATACTTTTGTAAAGTGCTCTATTGCCATAGCATACTCACCTTTCTTTTTATAAGTAAGTGCTAGATCATTATATGCTTTGGCTCTACCATTAACATATTTTGTTTTTTGACGTATATCAAATACTTTATCAGAATGTTCTAATTTTATAATAGCCTGACTTATATTATAATGCGCATCAGAAATTCCTTCAATATAATTTAATTGTTTAGAAAGATTAATAGCTCGATTTGCATAGCTAAAGGTTTTAGTAGAATCTGTAGAAGAATATTGAAAAGCTATACTATTGTAGATATCTACTTTTTCTTTATCTGTGATTTCGGTTTTAAGTAGTTGTAATAAAGAATCTACTTTGACTTGGTTTTGTGCAAGAGCACTAAATACATTTATATAGATAAAAATAGTGGATAGAAGTATTTTTTTATCAATATTTAGAAATACAAACGACGACATATATCAAATACCATTTATTTATATGCAAGAATACATAAATATCTGAACGCAACAAAAGGGATGTGCCAGGTAATAGAAGTGAAGATTAAAATATCAAATTTATTTCTGAAGTATTACGATAAATTTAATTCTATTTTTTTTGAAATTTTATAACTTGCCCTACTATACAAAAATAAGTAATAGATAAGTTAAATCTTATTGTTTATTACACACAAACTTGGATATTTAGTTACACAGATATAGACTACATTTAATTTATATACAATGACAACATTAAAAGCAGGGGATAAGGCTCCTAATTTTTCGGCATTAGATCAGGATGGAAATACAGTTACTTTGGGGGATTATCAAGGAAAAAAACTAGTTGTTTTTTTCTACCCTAAAGCGAGTACTCCTGGTTGTACAGCAGAAGCCTGTAATCTAAGAGATCATTATCAAACTTTTCTGGCCCAGGGTTATGAAATTATCGGAGTAAGTGCTGATAGCGCCAAACGACAGCAAAATTTCAAAAATAAATATGAATTACCTTACCCATTATTAGCAGATGAGGATAAAGCTGTAATCGAAGCTTTTGGGGTGTGGGGGCCAAAGAAATTTATGGGTAGAGAATATGATGGGATTCATCGTACTACTTTTGTTATTGATGAAAAAGGAATAATTTCTGAAGTCATTGCAAAGGTGAAAACCAAAGATCACGCTGCGCAAATTTTATAGACGTGGGAATACTATATTTAAAAAGCAGTATAGTTATTTACTATACTGCTTTTTAAATGCATTTTGTATCTGTAATTTACTTTACAGTTTCTATTGTTTTATATCCAAAAAAGTTATTGGCTTTTATCATTTCAGGAATAAGGTCTGGCAATTGATCTTCCCATCCAGATTCTCCCTCTTGAATTTTTTGCAATACTTCTCTTGAGAAAATATTCATAATAGAAGGATCATAATCCGTAATATCTTGTAGCTTACCATTATACTTAAAGAACTTATAAAGTTCTTTCATTCTTGGGTGTACTTTAAGGGTGTCACTAGTGGTTATCTCTCCTGTTTTATGATTTTTTAATGGATATAAGTATACTTTTAAATCTTTAAAGAATAGTTTACCAAAAGCTTCCAGAATACCTCCACTAAGGTGTCTGTAGTATTTTTCATCAAAAATATCTACCAAATTATTAACCCCCATAGAAAGTGCCATACGTTCTTTGGTGTAATTAGAGAAATACTCAACTACTTTGTAATATTCTTTAAAATTAGAGATCATTACTGTTTGTCCAAGAGAACAAAGTAACCTGGCTCTAGCCATAAAATCTTCTTCGTCGATTTCACCTTCGGCCCTTAAGTTCGATAGTGTTACCTCAAAGATGACTACGGTTTTGTCTTTGTTTACTTTATTTTCACTCAAGAACATATTGAGTGATTTTTTATAGATATCCATATTAACCTTAGTCACGGGTCTAAAACTCCCACGCAGTGCCAATATGTTTTTCTTATATAATATTGCAGCAGGTAAAATATTATGTCCGTCGGGTCCAAACATTACCGCTTCGGTCATTCCATTCTTAACCAATTGTAGACTCATCAATCGATTATCTACTTTTGTAAATCGTGGTCCAGAAAAGTTAATAGTGTCAATCTCTATTTGATCTTTATCCAAATGATCGTACAGATATCTCAATAATTTTTTTGGATTATCGTATTTGTAATATGCCCCATAAATAAGGTTAACACCTAATATCCCTAAAGTCATTTGCTGCAATCGGGCATCATTTTCATGAAACCGAATATGGAGCAAAATTTCATTATAATCTTCATTTGGTGTTGTCTGATATCGAATGCCTACCCAACCATGACCTTTATATTTCTTAGCAAAATCAATTGTTGCTACAGTATTAGCATAACTAAAAAAGAGCTTATTGGGATGTTTCTCTCTGGTAATTCTTTCTTCGATAAGACCAACTTCATGTCGAAGCATTTTTTTTAATCTTGCTTCGGTAACATAACGTTTATCGTTTTCGATACCATAAATAGCATCACTAAAATCTTTATCATATGCGCTCATTGCTTTTGCAATGGTACCAGAAGCTCCACCAGCTCTGAAAAAGTTTCGAGCAGTCTCCTGACCCGCACCTATTTCGGCAAAAGTACCGTAGATGTTTTGGTTCAGGTTAATACGCAAAGCTTTACTCTTTATTGAAGGGACAGATTCAAATTCTTTATCTCCCATTATCTTAATAGGCATAGTAAAAAGGGCTTTTTTTGTTTACCGTAAAGGTAATAATACAATGAGTATTAAAAAAGGTTTGAATGTAAATTTCTATATTCCCTAATATTTTAAGTATTATTTATGGGAAATATGTGATTTTTGACCAAAAAAATATAAGTACATTTGCTCTAGTTTATTAAAATATGGAAGTAACTTTTCTTGGTACAGGTACATCACAAGGGATTCCGATTATAGGAAGCACTCACCCTGTTTGTTTAAGTGACGACCCGAGAGATAAGCGACTTCGTGTTTCTATACTTGTATCTTGGGATGATTACCAGTATGTTGTGGATTGCGGACCAGATTTTAGGCAGCAAATGCTCTCGAATCAGGTATCTCGAATTGATGGAGTAGTTTTTACTCATGAGCATGCAGATCATACTATGGGATTAGATGATATACGACCATTTTTTTTCAGGCAGGGCGATATTCCTATCTATGCGCATAAAAGAGTTTTACAAGCACTAAGAACGAGGTTTGAGTATATTTTTGCTTCAGAAAACAAATATCCCGGAGCGCCAAGTGTTATTGAAAATGAACTTACTAATCAACCTTTTCAGTTAGGGAATCTGGATGTTATTCCTATAAATACGTTTCATAATCGTTTGCAGGTTTTTGGATTTCGATTTAAAGATTTTGCATATCTAACAGATGTAAAAACGGTTGAAGAAGAGGAAAGATTAAAATTAAAAGGAGCTAAAGTTTTAGTGATTAATGCACTAAGAATAGAACCCCATCACTCGCATTTTAATTTGGAAGAAGCTCTCGAATTTATTGAAGAAATACAACCAGAAAAAGCATACCTTACTCACATAAGCCATATGTTAGGGTTTCATGCGGAAGTAGAGAGATTATTACCTAAAAATGTATATATAGCTTACGATAATTTAAAAATAACCATCTAGAATATGAAAAATAAGATCTTTTTATATCTATTCATTTTTGCAGCATTATTTATTCTTTTTCAGTTTATGAATGCCAAAAAAGCAAAAGAATCCTATGATACAAAAATAGAGAACTTAAAGACCAAAATCACAACAAAAGAAGCGACCATTGATTCACTAATTAGTGCTAATATGGATATTACCTATTTTACTTTAGAAAGTAATGAGGATGCAGTAAGTTACTTTGAAGAAATGGGGTATGATGCCAATAAATTAGCTTTAACTATAAGTGACCAGATTATTGGGCAAAATAAGGCAGGAAAGGATAACCCATTAATCCCATTTGTAGGGATGGAAGGTAATATGAGTATTAATAAAGTAAGATTGCTAAATCATAAATGGATTATAGCTGATTTTACTGATGGTGTGTATTGGGGAGAGCTTTTTATTATTTATGAAGTGAAAGAAGGTGGTGTGATAGATTTTGAAGTAGAAAAATCATTTTTGTACCCAAAAGACTAGAAGAATACCTAATTTAATAAAGGCCAAATGTACATTTGGCCTTTATTAAATATATCATTAATTAAAAGTATACGTTCTTCGTGATACTTGTGTTACTCTAAAATAACCATTGGCGTAGTTTTTCGCATTATCCAGGTTAATACAATTTCCTTTTAAAGCAACTGGAGTTGCGCTAAAAAGGCCGAGACCTTCAGATTGCTCGATGAGTATTCTTATATAGTTATAATACCCTTCAGAAATACCGTATAAATCAATATTTACAACATCTCCGGGTTTAAATTCTTCGGTTTTGGTTTCGGTATCTTCTTCTTTTTCATAATACCAACTAATTTCATTACCGTTTGCAAATTCATCGTCAAAATCTTCAAATTCTGCTAGGAGATCGCCCACTTCTTTAAATCTAAAAAGGTAATAGTTATCTTCATCTTTTGGATCATCGAATTTAAGGTTAACCTCCAGAACTTCATCATCAAAACCATCTTCAGTTGATTGACTAACTTCTTTGATATCAACAACAGGCATTAATGTTTCTTTGGCAGAATAATTTTCTCCGTTATAGATCACTTCTAGTGTATAGGATTGATTAAGTACTGGTACAAATTCTGTAGTTGTATATTCTCCATTATTTTGATCAGTAAAAACGAATTCTACCCCGCTAGAGTCATTCGTTACTTTAACCGAAGCACCGGTAACACTTGTATTAGAAGTTGTATCAAAATATGCAGTAGATGTACTTAGTTTTATGGTTTGATTGTTTCCCGTAGTGCCTTTCTCCCAATCTAATGAGGCTTCAATAGTTAATCGGGCAGGAGCAGTTTGTACATCCACATCTATTACATCTTCACAAGAGGTAAAGATGATAGTAAAAAGAAATATTGTGATTCTTAAATAAGCTTTCATATGTCTATTTTTTTAAAATTTGAAGTTATAGATTACCGACGGTACTATACCAAAAATTGCTGTTCTTGTAGCTTCATTTGCCCCTGTCTCTACATTTTGACCAAAGGATATTGAAGCTGCATTTTTCTGATTATATACATTGTATATTCCAAAGATCCATTCTCCTTTCCATCTCCTGTTTGGTTTTCTGTTGGGTCTGTATGTTGCAGAGATATCAAGTCTGTGATAAGCGGGTAATCTATCAGAATTTCTAGGGGCATAACTAGCTACAGACAATCCTTCATATTCGTATTGACCATTAGGGTAGGTTACAGGTCTTCCGGTTTGAAAAACCAGATTAGCTCCAAAACTCCATTTATCAGTTAGTTTATAAGAACCTGTTACCGAAATATCATGTGTTCTGTCATATGCCGTATTATACCAATCTCCATTATTGATTCCTGGACCTCCTGCATTACTACCAAGACTTCTTTGTTCTGATTTTGATAAGGTATAAGAAACCCATCCTGTTAATTTACCTTCATTTTTACGTACCAAAAGTTCCAATCCGTATGCTCTGGATTCTCCATTCAATATTTCGGTTTCAATAGTATTGTTTCCTATTAAATCAGACCCATCAATATAATCAATTCGATTATCAGTGGTTTTATAGTAACCTTCTACCTCTAAGGAGTACATTTTATCTTTAAAGTTTCTAAAATACCCTAATGCATATTGATCTGATAATTGTGGTTTTATATATTTTCCACTTGGTGTCCACACATCTAATGGTGTAACAGAAGTAGTATTGGATAATAAATGGATATATTGTGCTGCTCTTGAGTATCCCATTTTAATAGAAGAAACATCATTTAATTGATATGCTAAGGATGCTCTGGGTTCAAAGTTTCCAAAACTTTTGATCGTTTCACTTTTCTTATAATCGGTTTCTCCTATTTCGATACCTCGTTCATAAAAACCTAAAGTATTATTATAAACAACAGGTTGGTCATTAGCATAATTTTTCAAAGCTTGCCCACCTAAACGACTAAAAGCACTATATCTAACCCCATATTGTACTGTTAGTTTATCGGTAAGTTTATGCTCTGCATTTACATATACACCACTTTCCAAAGCTTTTTTTCGATCTAGAGATAAAGGGTTTATCGAAGAAGATTCTGATGTTGGCTGCACTTGTCCTGGATCAAAATCATAATAGATACCGCTAATCCCAAAGTCTAATTTGAACTTATCACTGGCATAATATTTAAGATCATATTTGGCATTGTAATTATTAATTGACGAAACCCATTCGAATTGTTCGATAGCAATATCTAAATCATAATCATATTTACTATAGATAAGGGATAAGTTCGAAAATAATTTATCATTAAAGATATGATTCCATCTTAAATTTCCTGATAGGTTTCCGTAGCTGGTTTTGAAATTATTTCCAAATTTAAAGGTATCTCTACCATAATATCCAGATAAGTATAGCTTATTATTTTCGTTTAATTTATAATTGGTTTTAAGGTTTACATCATAAAACCCTACGGTATTTTTCTCTCCAGCTGCTTTTAAGATAAGATCGACATATGAACCTCTACCTGCAACCAAAAAAGAACCTTTATCATTAAATAAAGGACCTTCGGCAGCTAATCGGCTAGAGATTACACCAATTCCCCCGGTAAGACTAAATCTCTTATTGTTTCCATCCTTTTGGCGAACATCCAGAACAGAAGAAGTTCTACCACCAAAACGAGCAGGAATCCCTCCTTTATATAATTTAATATCTTTAATGGCATCTGCATTAAAAACAGAAAAGAAGCCTAATAAATGAGAGGTATTATAAATTATAGCTTCATCGAGTAATACTAAATTTTGATCCGCAGCTCCACCTCTTACATGAAACCCACTAGAGCCTTCACCATTATTGGTTACACCTGGCAGCATTTGAATAGATTTTATAATATCTACTTCTCCTAATACTACTGGCATTTGCTTTACAGTTTTGATGTTTAGCTTAGAGACACTCATTTCGGGTTTCCTAAGACTTACACGTTCTGTCTCTTCACTTTTAATAATTACTTCATCTAATTCTGTAGAAGATTCAATAATATCAAAATCTATTTTTTGATTTTTGTCAAGTATTACTTCTTTGTTAATATCTGCATACCCAACATAGGAGGCAATAAGGGTATAGTTTCCTTTTGGGGCGGTAATGGAATAAAAACCATACTCATTAGTGATAACACCAATAGAAGTACCCTTCAAAAAAACGGAAGCACCAAAAAGTGTCTCCCCATTATTATTATCTTTAATGGTACCACTTATTGTATAGTTGTCTTGTGCCATCGCACTGGTACTAACAAAAAATATAGTCAAACAGCACATTATTAATTGCTGCGTCCTTTTTTTTAGATTTCTAAATTTAAAATGTCGATGCATATTGGTTTGTTTTATAACTTTTGATTTGATTGAGTTGTTAAAAAAAAATAATTACGTATTAATGATTTTGTATTTCATAGACAATTTAGAAAACCAAGGGTTGCATGGATAACAAAATATTTAATTTTCGCTTTACATATAAACCTTTAAAATCCTGTTATTATAGAAACTTTTGAAAAGAAAAACCTCTCTTGGTAGTAATGCCAGAGAGGTATATTAAATTATTTTGTTATCATTTTACTATGGGGTGCAATCACTAGAATAACTAACAGATGCATCTTTTTTCCAATCATTTAGGTATGTGGCAGTAGGATCATCTACTTCTATACAGGTGAGGGAGGGGTTGTCGGACATGTTTACATCCATAAAGTCGACAGTATTTCGGTTTTTAATGTTTAGAGAGGTGAGTTGATTTCCGTAGCAGAATAAGTAAGATAAATCAATGTTTTTACTTAGATCTAGTGTTATTAATTCGTTGTAGTAACACCATAACCACTTTAAAGCCGTATTATTACTCGTATCCAGATTAGTAAGTTGATTATTATCACAATACAACTTAGTTAATGCGATGTTTTTACTTAGGTCTAATGTAGACAGTTGAGCATTTCTACAATGTAATTGAGTTAAAGCAATATTTTTATAGAGGTTTAATGTGGTTAATTCATTACCTCCACATTTAAGCTCAAGCAACTTTGTGTTTTTACTAATATCGATATCAGTGAGTTGGTTTTGATCACAAATAAGATAGGCCAAATTTACATTTTTGCTAAGGTTGAGTTTATTAATTCGATTTATACTACAATCCAGATAGTTTAAAGCAGTGTTTTTACTTAAGTCTAATGTAGTGATTCGATTTATATAGCAATATAGGGAAGTGAGTGCGGAGTTTTTACTCAAATCTAATACCGTTAGTTTATTGTTTTGACACCACAAGCGATTCAAATTTGTAAAATACTCAATTCCTGATAGATCAGAGATATTTTTATTGTGTACATCTATGTCTTTGATCATTTTAGCTTCTTCTTCGGATATTTCTCCATCGTTATTAATATCTATAACAGGGTCTGTATGTTCTATTAATGCTTTTTTAAAGTTGAGGTCAGAAAAGACAATGTTTTTTGTGTCATCTTTTTTGTTTACTATAGATCTTGTTATGGTTTTTAGCATTACCAACCCTTGTTTTTCGGTATGTATTTTGTTTATAACAATTTTAAAATCTTTTACACTAAAAATGATAATACCTATAAGTAAAACAGTGATGGTGTTTAAATTTCTCATATTTTTTATTTCTTGTAGAAAAGCTGTATTCAATTTATATATAAACAGAAATGATTTAAAAGCAAAGGTTGATAATAAATTTTTCATTTGTAACCCTGTTTTCAGGGATTATAGAAAATGTTTTATTATCAGAATAGCTTCTATATACGTTCAGATATACTAAGATTTTTACTATGTTAACTATTAAATAAGTCCCAGTGATGTTATATAAAAAAACCACCTGCGTAGGTGGTTTTTCTGTTTAGTTAGTTTATTAAGTGGTGTGAAGTTAGTATGCGATATTATTTTTTTAAGAGCTTCTTTTTGATAAACTCTCCATCGATCTCGATTACAGCAATATAGATTCCTTTAGAAACTTCAAAACCATTTTTTGATGTACCGTTCCAGGTATATGTAAAGCCTTCATCATTTTGCTGTTGATCTACTAATTTTCTAATAAGGTTGCCATGTATGTCATAAATATCAATAGATACAGTATTTTCTTTTTTTATGGTATTGAAAAAAGTAACCTCATTTCTAAATGTATTTGGATATACTTTAATAGTATTGGCGGTTGTCTTGTTTTTGTTAGATTTTATTTTTTTCCATTGTCTTCCTAATGGTTGATCTAACCATAAAAGAACAAACTCATTATCATCGGGGAGCCCCGTACCTATATGGCGACCTACACTAAAAGGATAGTTATTATCATTGAGTACACCGATTAAAAAAGGATTAAATACAACTACGCTTTCTATCGTAACAAAAGGAAATGCAAAATCTTTTCCTATTCCTATATCACCTTCTAATCCTGGTTCAGAAATTCTACGAATATCGTTAATTTTAAGAAGATCAACATTTAATCGTTTTTCTATCAATGTTTTGTCTTTATCTAATTCAACCTCATAAATTGCTTTATAACCATTTATATCTCCTTGAGAACCATCACGCTCTATGATTAGTCCTCTTTTTGAGCTAAACATGATAAAATCTCCTATTGCACTAGCTTTCTTATGAAGAGGATATTCGAATCTTTTACCTGTATATGATTTTCTTTCTAAATCGAATTCATGAATCAGTAAATTATTAGTATCAGAACCTTTAAGAGGTTTTTCTAGTAAAGGTAACAGCGTTTTTTTATCGGTGCTTAATGCCATTCCTTCAAAACCTCCACTACCTTTTACCCGAAAAGGAGTGTCTAGTTTTGTATTTCTATATGGCCAATATAATCCCGCTAACCATGGAGTGTTTTTCCCGTTTTGATCTTGTAGATTGGTTCCATCTCCCGCATTACCTACTTTGGGGAAATCACCAAATAAACATACTGTTCTTATCTCTGGGTATTTTTTATGAGCAATAAGAAGTGTCCTGAAATCAAAACTTTGAATATCCGCCCGATCAGTAAGATTATTTGCAACGATTACATCGGCCACAGCCGTTGTAAAAGTTTTTGAATCTACTGTTCTATTTGCAAAAATATCCCCACGATCATCGATATCGGTCCTGGGGTTAATTTTGGTTTCAATATTAAAACGAACCTTGGATGCATTCTTCCAACGTTTCACTGCCTCGGGATCTGAAGCCCCAGGTCCGTTTTGGTAGTATGATGTGTAAAAATTCACAAAATCGAATAGCTGCTGTAAGGAAGGCATAATATAAGGATCTATAAACCTATTCTGTTTTGCAAAAGCTACAGCAACCGGTGATAAAGAGAGATCATTAGTTTGAGAAGGCCTTCCATTTAAGATTTTATCTGCAATAAATGTATTTTGAATTTGATCTAAAGAAAAATCTTTAACAAGAACTTCATCTTTAAACTCATAGGGTGTACCATCTGCTTTACGTGTTTTTGCAGCTTCGATATGTGGATCATGATCCAAAACAGGGATTCTATCCAGCGTAATGCCGCAATCAGTTTCTATGGTTGGCATCAGAAAATCCAATGCAGCCTCTATAGCGGGTAATGTATTCTCTGGACGTAAGTTTCGGGCACCTCTATGGCCTTGTGCATCAAATAAATTGATATCAATCAACCCTTCAGGAGTCATAAAATCAGGTTGACCATCTTTATTTTTATCAAATTTTTGAAGGGATTCTAGTAATACATCAGGGCGATCAGAGATAATTCCCTGTACACCAAGATCCAAAAGCAGGTTTATGTTTTCAAGATCATTTACAGTATATACGACTACTTGGTGACCTGCGCGATTTAAAGAAGATACATTAAATAGTTCACTAGATGCAGCGGCTAGGGCAGAAGGAGGGTTTTTTCTGCTTCCTACTACCGTATTGGTATTTTGATCATCAAGCATCACGTACCATGGGGACATTACCGGAGATTTACTTCCATATGCTTTTGCATGTGACCGCATAGCATTCATTATCCGCAAGGCACTATATTCCTCACTATATGGATTCTGTGGTGCACGAAGTTCTTTCCCTGGGATGTCAAAATCAGGTAGTGGTACTGGAGGATCCATTAAAACACCATTCTTGTCAAAATGTAATAAGAAAGGTCCAAATTCATCACCAATCCAATAATCACCGTTAGCAGTTCTTTGTATAGATTCTATATCAAAATCTGCTCCAGTGAGAACTCTCGAATCACTAAAATGATTGGTAATAGCAAAAGGAATCAAACCATTAGGATCTCGCAACTCAATGTAACTTAATACATCAATAGATCCATTACCCCAACCAATAATGCTTTTGAAATTTGGCTTGATTCTATACAGACGAAGATTATAATCTGATGAATTTTCGATACTCCCAAAACCATTATCTGATAATACGGTGAAGGTTCTGTCGTAGTTGTTTAAAATTGAAGAAAACCCTTGTATTGGCTGTTTATTATAAAAAGGAACTGGCTGTTGATTGATTAATCCTTGGTTGATGTATTGTCCTGAGGTGGGTCCATTGGAGAAGCTGGCAGCTGGTAAAACTGCTCTGGATATCAGTATATCTCCAAAGTTTATGAAGGACTTACCAGTTCCTTTTAGGTATGTTTTTCTATTAAAATGATTATCGGTAGGAAGATCGAATTTGGATTTCTCTATAGACTCATTTTTAGAGGTCAATTTTTGAGCTTGTAATGTAAATAGCCCAATACATAGCATACTTAATAGTATACAGTGTTTTATTTTAGAAATGATTAAGTAATGACGTTTCATGGCGTGTTGTACATTTAAGATTTGCTTGGTTAATGACACCCTAAATTTACATCGCGTATATTACCTGATTGTTTATCATTCTTAAATAAATGATTATGTCTGTTATCCGTTTTTCTTTTTCTGAATTTACCGTAATTAAATGCTCTTTTTTACTCGTAAATTCAAACAATAAATACATAGTGTAAAGTTCCATGAAAATAAAACAAGGCCATCTACACTGGTAAATGGCCCGTTCTATATATACATATTGATTATCTAATACCATCTGGTAGTGAACTTATGCTACATATTTTTTTACGATATGTAACTCTAATTCTAATTTCATACGGTCCAAAGGGTGAATTATGCATAATCCCACCAGGTAATCGCTCATAATTAGTGACCAAATATGAAGAATTTGGCCTATTGTCAATGGCCAAATTCATCCAACCATCTAATCTGCCATTAAAAACATCAGCAGAATAACAACAATTGTTTAAATACAATTTTATGATACGGGTTTGTGTTATATTTCCTCGCCACCAGGTACAATTAGATGGGAGTTCTTCGGTACGACAATTATTTAATAGATCATCAATGATATATTGATGAGGCATATCTCTTCCGGATCCCGAAATAAAATTACATTCGTCTGTATCCAGAACCAGATCATCACTACAAGATGATCTATCATAAGTAGAACAAGTAGAAACCTCGATAGTTTCTCGTTTCAGATTTTTGCTATCTGAATTTTTAAGGATTGTATTTTCTTTTTCTGAAGATACAACTTCTTCTTTCTCACAGGATGAGAAAAGGAACGCTCCAATAAACAAGATTAGAATTGAGTAATTTACATTTTTACAGGTTTTAATTTTCATAATAATGAGTATTTGATTTTCCTACTCTATTTTTAGGATTTTCGGTTTCTCCTTTTTGTATTTCTACTCCTATATCAGCTTCAGCAAAGTTTTGTTACCCAATATGCAGCACTTTATGATGAACTTATTTAGACACCTGGTTTGTACTAGAAATTTTTACGAAAACGTTGTAGTGATTTTTTGTGATTCTTATTAAGTAAATTGAGTTTTACTGAAAAATCAATAATTCTTCTGGTGTAGCTATCGTTATATCCTTATTCTATAGGGATTCAGTTATATTTGAGTACTATCTATTGATAAAAACACATGTTGAATATGAATTCTAAGTTTACCTTTTTTCTAGTATTTATTACACTTATACTCACGACAATTTCTTGTAAAAAGAAGTACGAAGGCCCATATCAAGGCTTCAAAAAAAAAGACACTCATATCGAGGTGTTTAAGGATAATGGAAAATATATAATTAAACCTTATTCTGATAAAATTATAGAAACCTCATTTATACCAACAGGGGAGACATTTAATTCACAATCTCATGCCGTAATCTTAAACTCTATTGCTACAAAAATACAGGTATTAGAAAATGATAGTGTACTGACCATACATACTAGTGGTATTGATGTTCATATCACCAAAGAACCATTTCATATTTCATACACGTATAAGGGAAAGAAGCTGATTTCTGAAAAAGAGGGGTATATAAAAACAGATTCTACCGAAATTTTGGATTTTAACCTGGATAAAAGCGAAGTGATTTACGGAGCAGGATCTCGAGTGGTAGGGATGAATCGTAGAGGTAAAAAACTTCAGTTATACAATAGAGCTCATTATGGGTATGAAAATTATTCTGAATTAATGAATTTTACAATGCCTTTAGTGCTTTCTTCTAAAATTTATGCTGTTCATTTTGATAATGCTCCGATTGGATTTTTAGATATAGATAGTAAAAAAGATAATACACTACAATATGAAACCATTAACGGAAGAAAAACATATCAGGTAGTTGCAGGGGATGATTGGAAAGATTTGATAGATCAATATACCAACCTCACAGGAAAACAACCATTGCCTCCTCGTTGGGCATTTGGAAATTTTGCGAGTCGTTTCGGGTATCATTCTGAAAAAGAAACCAAAGAAACTATAGCTAGATTTAAAACAGATAGTATACCATTAGATGCTGTAATTCTGGATATTTATTGGTTTGGAAAAGAGATCAAGGGACATATGGGAAACTTTGAATTTTTGAAAGACTCATTTCCAAATCCAAAACAGATGATCAATGATTTTAAAGATCAGGGAATCAAAACAATATTGATTACAGAACCTTTTGTACTAACGACTTCAAAAAAATGGGATGATGCTGTGAAGAGAGGCGTTTTAGGAAAAGATATGAAAGGGAATCCATTTCAATATGATTTTTATTTTGGAAATACCGGAATTATAGATATTTATGATCCTAAAGGAAAAGAATGGTTTTGGGATATTTATGCTACATATACTCGTGATTATGGCGTAGCAGGTTGGTGGGGTGATTTAGGAGAGCCAGAAGTACATCCTTCAGAATTGCAACACGCTACAGGAAGCGCAGATGAGGTTCATAATATTTATGGTCATGATTGGGCACGATTGGTGCAGGAAGGGTACCAAAGAGATTTCCCTGATCAACGTCCGTTTATATTAATGCGGGCAGGATATTCTGGATCTCAACGATTTGGAATGATCCCATGGTCTGGTGATGTAAGCAGAAGTTGGGGGGGATTGCAATCCCAAACCGAAATAGCATTGCAGATGGGGATGCAGGGATTAGGGTATATGCATTCTGATCTGGGAGGATTTGCTGGCGGTGAGGTTTTTGATTCAGAATTGTATACCCGCTGGTTACAATATGGAGTGTTTCAACCCATATTCAGACCACATGCTCAGGAGCACATTGCACCAGAACCTGTTTTTCATGATATAAAAACAAAAGCTTTAGCCAAGAAAAGTATCGAACTTAGATATAGCTTACTACCTTATAATTATACCATTGCTTTTGATAATAATCAAATGGGGTTACCATTAATGCGTCCTTTGTTTTTTGAAAATACAGATAATAAAGAGTTATCCGAAATAAGTTTTGCCTATATGTGGGGTGATCATTTTCTGGTATCACCCATAGTACAACCAGGTATTGCATCTATGGATATTCCGTTTCCAAATGGAGCAAATTGGTACGATTTCTTTACCGGACAGAAATTTGAAGGAGGAACATTTAGAACAGTTGAAATAGTAGAAGATCACATTCCTGTATTTGTAAAAGCAGGAGCATTTATTCCTATGGTAAAACCTGTACAAACCACAGAAATGTATACGACCAAAGATATAATACTACATTATTATTATGATGATCAAGTGAAGACAAGTTATGGTAAATTATATGATGATGATGGTAAAACATCTAATGCTTTTGAAAATGGAAAGTATGAGATATTAAAATTTGATAGCAAAACAACTCCTGAAAAATTATCTGTAACATTATCAGCAGAAAAAGGAGCTAATTACACATCCAGTGACAGAAAAGTGACTTTGGTTATTCATAATATAAAAACTGAACCAAAATCTATAACAATAAAGGGAAGTTCTACTTTATTTGATTGGGATGCAGAACATAGAACATTAAATATTGCTCTCGATTGGAATTCTACCAAAGCTAAAAGTATTGATGTAATTTTTTAAAAGATTGAGAAAATCAAAAACTGACAAATGACTAAAACAAAAATCATACTATTATTTATAACTCTTGTCCTCATAATATCTTGTAAGCAAGAACAGTTGATTGTTACAAGTTTATCATCTCCAAAAAAATCAAATACGATAGAATTTTATTTATCTCAAGATGGGACTCCCCGGTATTTGGTTAAACATAAAAATAAAATTGTAATCGACAGCTCTTCCATGGGATTTGATTTTAAAAATCAACCAGCTTTAAAAAGCGGTTTAGAAATTATTGATACTAGATCCAATAGTGTAGATGAAACCTGGGAAATGCAATGGGGAGAACAACGGAAAGTTAAAAATCATTACAACGAATTAATCATAGAACTAGAAGAAATAGCTGCTCCGAATCGAAAATTTAATATACATTTTAAAGCATATGATGATGGTATTGGGTTTCGTTATGAATTTTTACCACAGCAAGGTGTTGATAGTTTAATTGTAATGGATGAGAATACAGAGTTTCAGTTAACAGGAGATCATACTACATGGTGGATTCCCGGGGATTGGGATATTTATGAGCATCTATATAATACCACTAAGATATCCGAAATTAATGCACTGGCCTTAAAAGATCATAATAATTTAGCTCAGACCACGATTCCTGAAAATGCTGTAAATACTCCCGTAACTATGCGTACGGCTGATGGAATATATTTAAGTTTCCATGAAGCTAATCTTACCGATTATGCCGGGATGACACTAAAGGTTGATAATGATACTTTTAAATTAACAAGTGAGCTTGTCGGCTCAGACAGATTAGGTTATAAAGTGAAAAGAGCTTTATCTGAAAAAACGGTTAAAACCCCATGGCGAACTATTCAAATAGCAGATAAAGCGACCGAATTAATAGATTCTAAATTGATTGTCAATTTAAATGAACCCAATAAAATTGGTGATGTTAGTTGGTTTGAACCTAAAAAATATGCCGGAATTTGGTGGGAGATGCATATTGATAAATCCTCTTGGGATTACGGAATGGCTATGGATGAGGATGGAAAATGGATTGATAATGGGAAAGCACATGGACGTCATGGCGCAACCACAGAAAACACTAAAAAATATATTGATTTTGCTGCAAAAAATGGAATAAAAGGTGTTTTGGTTGAAGGATGGAATACAGGATGGGAGCGTTGGATTGGTTTTGAGGATAGAGAAGGGGTTTTTGATTTTGTAACACCCTATCCCGATTATGATCTTAAAGCATTAACCCAATATGGAAAAGAAAAAGGGGTAGAGATTATTATGCATCATGAAACCTCTGGAGCACCTCGTACATATGAAAAACAATTGGATACAGCATTTCATATGATGAGCCAGTTAGGGATTCATTCTGTAAAAACGGGCTATGTTGGGAAAATAATTCCAAAAGGCGAATATCATCATGGACAATGGATGGTAAATCATTATCGAAAGGTCTTGGAGGCTGGAGCAAAATATAAAGTAGCAATAAACGCTCACGAACCTATTAAAGCTACTGGTATTCGACGTACATATCCTAATGCGATCGCCAGAGAAGGACTAAGAGGGCAAGAATTTAATGCCTGGGCAGCCGATGGAGGAAACCCACCAGAGCACCTGCCCATAGTTGCTTTTACAAGAATGTTAGCGGGACCCATTGATTTTACTCCTGGAGTGTTTGATATATCTTTGCCAACCAAAGAAAATAACCAAATTAATACAACACTAGCACAGCAACTAGCCTTATATGTTGTCATCTATAGCCCAATCCAAATGGCTTGTGATTTACCAGAAAATTATGAAAATCAACCTGCATTTCAATTTATAAAAGATGTAGGTGTAAACTGGGAGCAAACTATTGTTTTGAATGGAGAAATTGGAGATTATGTAACCATTGCACGAGAAGAAAGAAATACAGGAAATTGGTTTGTAGGAAGTATAACAGATGAAAATAAAAGAGAAATAACTATCAATTTTGATTTCCTTAAAGAGGGGGAAACGTATCAGGCGGTACTCTATAAAGATAGCGATGACACCCATTATAAAAACAACCCTACGGCAATAGATATTGAACACCTTGAAATAGAAAAAGGAACGACAAAAAAGATTAACCTCGCCGAAGGTGGTGGGGTTGCTATTAGCATCATGTTAAAGAAATAACATAGTATAGAAAATAATGATTTATTATCGAAATGAGGAGAATACTACATCGAGCTAAAAAAAACATAAATTACTCATTCTACTTGTGTTATATTTTAATCGATGCTGTAAAAAGTAATCTATCTCTCTGTAATTGAAACGCTACTGAAACTAAAAACGTAAATATTTCTTTGCAAAAGAACCTAAAAATATAGATATTGTATGTCTTAAAACCTTTAACCGATTAAGAATTAAAAGAAAATAAATACAGGTAATTTAGTATTATAAATTGCGATTGGTATTTCTTTGGATTTGCATCAAAATTCTAAGGTTTTTAATGCAAAAAAATATGAAAATCAAGAGTATACTGTTTTTTTTTATTGCCTTAATTTTAGTTGGATGTAAAACCGATGATATAGTATGGCTTGATGGCCAGTGGGAAGGAGTAGGGTGTCAATTGGATTTAGAAGATAATAATACCTGGTCTATTAATTTAGAGATTGATATTTACCAACAATCATTTGAGATAAAATATCCAAGCTTAGAATGTTCTGGACAATGGGAACTGGTCGAGTATTCATACAATCGTGCTACCTTTAATGAATTAATTTTAGAGAACACCAATACCTGTATAAAAGAAGGAACGGTAATCATAACCAAAGTGGATGAAAATCATATTAGTTTTAGCTATTATATTATAGATGGAAAAGATGTTTTGGCCTTCTCTACGTTGAAAAGAAAATAAGAATATTGGCGTATTATATACTAAATGAGGAAAGGAAAGATACTAGGTGTAAGCAAGAGTCAATCTCACACTTTTAATAAATTTAGTTGCGAGCATATAACGCTTATCAAAGGATTGGGCGTTAAAGGAGATGCCCATATGGGAAAAACAGTAAAACATAGATCTAGAGTATTAAAGGATCCTACTCAGCCAAATTTAAGACAAGTACACCTGATTCATTCTGAACTATTTGAGGAATTGAAGGAGAAAGGATTTTATATCAAGAAAGGGGAGATGGGAGAGAATATTACTACTATCGGGGTAGACTTATTAAGTCTTCCTAAGAGTACTATTCTAAAGCTTGGTAAGAAAGTGAAAATTAGAATAACTGGTTTAAGAAACCCTTGTAATCAATTAAATTCTATAAAAGAAGGATTGATGAAAGCTGTTTTGGTTATTGATGAGAATGGGGATTTAATAAGAAAAGCTGGTGTTATGGGAGTAGTGGTAGAAGGTGGAGAAATATCTGTTGAAGACGAAATTGAAATTTTATTACCCGAAGAACCATATCTTAAACTAGAAAGAGTATAGGAAACACGATAATATATCTCTTCAATTTTGATAGTTTTTTGAAACTTAGAAGTTGGTTATATTAACTGGTTTCGGTCATAAATTTAATACCTGGGGCTATGCAAAAAAATAAATCAGTCGAAGAATTTATTTCAAAGAAAGAAGAATGGAAAGAAGCATTAGAAATCTTAAGATCAATAATGCTTACTACAGAAATGGAAGAGACTATAAAATGGGGAATTCCGGTTTATACTATTAATGGAAAAAATGTAATAGGAATAGGAGCATTTAAATCCTATGTAGGTATTTGGTTTTATCAAGGTGTATTTTTAGAAGATAAGGCAAAGAAGTTGTTAAATGCTCAAGAAGGAAAAACCAAAGGTTTACGACAATGGAGATTTAATACTACTGATGATATAGATGAAAAATTGATATTTCAGTATGTAAAAGAAGCAATTAGAAATCAAAAAGAAGGCAAAGAAATCAAACCAGAAAGGTCAAAAACAATCGAGATTCCTTATGAATTATTAACTGCACTGAGTGTCAATGATAATTTAAAAAAATCTTTTGAACAACTAACTCCTTTCAAACAAAAAGAATACGCAGAATATATTGCTACAGCAAAGCGAGAAGCTACTCGTATATCAAGATTAGAGAAAATAAGCCCATTGATAATAGATGGTATTGGGTTGAATGATAAGTATCGATAAAAAATACTATTTTTTGCAAAACAATTTAGAGCAAAATAAATCAGAAGGTTATTCTAAACTAAGAATGTTATACATTTTTGCGATTGCTCCTTTTATTCTTGTTGGTAAGTGGACGGTTGGAAAAGATCTTATCGAATTACGGAATGAAAACTTTAAACTAAAATTCAAACAACGACTCATTTTACTTTTGACGGGAGCTTTGTTTTGGATAGGAATCTTTCTTTACGGATTTAATACATCTGAAAAGGAACGGTTAAAACTTTCTCCAGAAGACGAAATAGAAATATCTGACTGGAAAAAGAAACACGGATATGAAAAATAAACATTGGGGCAACACGATATATATGATCATAGCTGATTAGTGATTAATCGATTGGTTCTTGTATTTTTATGAGGGCGCAATGCTTGCAAAAAACAAAAGCTAGCAACCAATGCGCAGAAAATGTCGATAGTTAGGTAACATTATGTACAGCTACAACACATATATTAAACGTTGTATAACATATGAAAAAAAAGAACCAAATATTAATTGTAGCGATGATATTACTTTTCAGTTGTAAATCGAAAACTGTAATCATTGAAAATTCTGAGAATGGAAAAATGGAATTTAAATTCTTGGAAATCGCACAACCATTTGATTTGGAGTTAACCGAATTTCATGAAAACAATTTTCATTGTTTTACTGAGGGAATTCCATATGCTATTCTAATCGGAAAAACTAATAATACCTCATTACCAAATATTGTTACAGTTCTTTCAAGATGTGAAGAACGAACTTTTAAAGTTGGACAAAATTTAAGGATTGTTCCAAAAGAAGATCCACGGAATAATGTTAGCCTTAATTTAATTTACTCTTTAAAGGATACTATAATTAGTGGAAAGAAGAAAAGCTGGCTCATAGGTGCTGAAAATAATGCGATTTGGGGGATTGCTGAATAAACTGGATTAATATGAAAACGTTGTACAATAACATATATTAAATGTTAACTACAATTTGAAAAGATGACAACGAAGTACTTAATAGCAGGCTTAATATTTGGAATATCAATATCATTTATTTCATGGATAGTTGGAATGATTATTAATGCAATCCTTTTGAAAACTGAATTTTATAAAAAGATATCTAATCTGAATTTTATTACTAGTGAAACTATAAATAAAAATATTGGAATCAATTATTTTAAATGGATTGTAAAAAACACCTTTTTCAAATTTTTTAACCAAAAAATAAAATTAGAAAACCAGAAAATAGATTTGACTGAAATACGAAGAGAAATGACAATTGCGGAAATAAGTCATTTAATCGGATTTGTATTCGTAACCTTTTTTGCCTCATATAAAAGCATTACGGAAAACTATTCATTTGGACAAGTGATTATGATTGTTAATGTCTTAATGAATTTATATCCATCTTTATTACAGCAGAAAAACAAAAGACGAATTGATAAACTAATAAAAATAAAAAGCAGCTAACAATTTGTATAGTTCATTTGCTTCCTTCGGGTAGCAAACGCACCATACAAAAGACGTTATCTGTAAGCAAAATAAAAATTATGCTAAAAAAAACACCCATTATATTCTTACTCTTTTTAATAGTTTTCTCAAAAGGATATTCTCAAGAAATTGAAACATTAAGAAAAAAAATTGACAGTATTATAAATACTAAAAAAGCAATTGTTGGAGTCGCAATTAATGGTATTGAAGTTAAAGATACTCTAAGTATCAATGGTCAAAGACACTTTCCAATGCAAAGCGTATTCAAGTTTCCAATTGCATTGACAATTTTATCTGAAATAGACAAAGGCAACCTTTCTCTAAACCAAAAAATTGACATTAAGAAAAGTGAGTTGTTGCCTGGACTATGGAGTCCAATTCGAAAAAAATATCCAGAAGGTGGCAAATTTACCATAGCGGAAATCATAGAGTATACCGTCGCTTTAAGTGACAATGTTGGTTGTGATGTTTTGTTAAAACTTCTTGGAGAACCACAGGCTGTTGAAAATTATTTTTCGAGTCTCGGTTTTAGGGAATTTGCTGTTAAGATAAATGAAGAGACCATGCAAAATAATTGGGATTCTCAATTTCTAAATTGGACAATACCAAAAGAAGCTAACAAGATACTGGCAACATTTTATGAAAACAAAAATGGTTTACTTTCCAAAGAAAGCTATGATTTCATATGGAATATAATGAAAGGAACCAAAACAGGAAAAAACAGACTAAGGGGACAATTACCTAAAGAGACGGTAGTTGCACATAAAACTGGCTGGTCAGGAAAACATAAAGAAACAGGTATAACTGCCGCAGTAAATAATATCGGAATTGTTTTTCTACCTAATGGAGAATACTTTACTATAAGCGTTTTTGTCACTGAATCAGTAGAAGATTTTGAAACTAACGAGAAAATAATATCTGATATTTCTAAAGCAGCTTGGGATTATTTCATAGATGAGTAACTATAGATTATCCTAATCAAATATTAAAAATGCTAGTAGGTAACAATGCGCATAAGTAATAGTGGTTTAAGCGATAAAACAAAATATAAACATATAACAAAGGTCAGTGCAAAACTGAAAAGTTAGTGAGTAGAAATCCACTACTACTCATATACGAAACGTTGTATTTAATCTAACATGATGAACATCCCTTTTTGTAACTACTTTGATATAAAAATATTTCTAACTTAGTACGTTCAATTTCAATATGTTGTTAACACTTATTGCTAACCTATGCTTACCAATATTTTTTCTTTCTTTCTTAAAATTTCTCCACGACTGAAACGAGCAGTCTGGAAAAAACTATATGAGTATCTGTCAAAGAAGTATCCAACAGAAGAGTGGACTTATATGAACTACGGATACGAATCTTGCAATGAATCTATTGAAATTCCATTGAAAGAGGAGGAAGAGCGTGACCGGTATATGATTCAGCTATACCACCATGTGGCAACAGCTGTAGATCTTGTGGATAAAGACGTAGTAGAAGTTGGTAGTGGACGTGGAGGAGGTTCGTCGTACATTAAACGATATCTTAAACCAAAGACGATGATTGGAATTGATTACTCTAAAAATGCAATCAAATTCTGCAATAAACATCATTCGGTGGAAGGATTAACCTTTATTCATGGTGATGCAGAAAACTTATCGTTGGGAAATGAAAGTGTAGATGCGATTGTGAATGTAGAATCGTCACATTGCTACGGATCCATGAAAAAGTTTGTGGAGCAAGTTAACAGAGTGCTACGTCCTGGCGGGTATTTTTTGTTTGCAGACCTACGTCCCTCAGAAAAGATCGAAGAACTTGATAAGACTTTCAATGATGCAGGATTTGAAGTGCTTAAAAAGGAATTGATCTCGAAGGAAGTGGTCAATGCAATGGATGCATTTCACGAATTCAAGTTAGCATTCTTTCAAAATATGGTAAAGGGCTGGTTAAAAAAGCCGTTGAATGATTTTGCAGGAGTTAAGGGTTCGAACATCCATAAGGAATTGAGTAATGGTAAGATGGTTTATTATCATTATGTATTAAGAAAATGATAAGCCTCTGCTTACTCTAGCATGTTTATATAGACGCAGTATTAAATTGAAAAACTAAGCACAACAGAATATATAAAAAATGCTCAAGATTTGGCTATCTTTGAGTTCTTCCATACTATAAAAAAGCAATCACAGATGAAAGATTTGTGTTTTTAAAGAATCGCACATTTCATATACAATGCCGTTGTACTTAATATTAAACTAACAAATATGAACTATAGAATAATTACTAAATACTATTATCTCACTGCCTTTCTTTTACTAACTAATTCTGTTTTTAGTCAAAATGAAAAACAAGAGAAAATGGAATTACTAAACTTTATGGTTGGTGAATGGATTGGAACATCGAAAGTTTATGAAAAAGGTATTGTTTCCAAACAAGGTTCGGCATACCAAAAAATCACTTATGATTTAGACAAGAGCATTTTGGTTATTGAGTTGAACACCGAATTATTGCAGTTACACACAATAATTTATTATGATGAAAAAGACAATAAATACTATTATTACCCTTTTTCTAAAAGAGGTGTGTCTAGATATCCTGCGGAGTATAGAAATGGAAAATTAATAGTGTGGAGTAATGAAAAGAATCGATTTATTTTCAATAGAACTTTGGACGGCGGTTTTCGAGAATATGGAGAACAATTAGTTGACGGAAAATGGACAAAATATTTTGAGGATACTTTTAAAAATTCTCAATAAAAAAATACTAAACACAACAATGGCTATAATTCATTGTGACAGAGAGTTAAAACAAAATTTAATTTAAAAACCAAATACTATTAATAAATGAATAAACTTAATCCATCCATAAAACATCACCTACTTATTGGGCTATTTATAGGTTTTTGGATTTTTTGTTTTGGTTTTTTTATTAGACCCTTTGACGATGCTATATTAGATTATGAATGGGTTCCTATAAGTATTGGGTTTGGTCTGTTTAGCTTCTTGTGTTATGCTATTGTAGCTGTCATACAAAATAAGTTGTATCAAAAGCTTTTAAGATGGAATGTGACTTTTGAGATTATTACCATAGTATGCTACTGTCTGTTTTTTACCATTGTATTGTATGCATACTCTAAAAGCGATCTTGTAAACTCTGCCTACAACTTTTCTTACTTCTCATTTTTAATGGCAAAGACCTCTATTGTCTTAATTCCTATCCTAATACTCGCTAGAATATATGTTGTAAAACTCATTCCTCCTAAAGAAACCATGCTCACTATAAAAGGAGATAATAAGTTAGACATACTTAAACTATATCCATCAGATTTAATATCTGTCTCGAGTTCACAAAACTATGTTGAGATTTTCTTTTTAGATAATGATGCTTTGAGTTCAAAACTTATACGATCTTCTCTAAAAAAAATTCATCAAACTGTTCCTTTTTTAATACAAGTGCATCGTTCTCACTTTATAAACCCTTCTCATTTTAAATCTTGGAAAAACCAAAATACGATTTATGTAACCCAAATGGAAGTAGTTGTTTCTAAAAATTACAAAGAGGTTATTTTAACCTTATAATTTTCGTCCCTAATAAATAACTTTTCGTACCAAACCCATATTTTTTAGCGGTTTGAAGGTTTTTTGAATGTACTTTTACATTGTGATAAGCCTGTCAAATAATCATCATAAAATCACTTTTAAATGAAAAACATACTACTAGTAGTTGTCATTATAAGCATACATTTTCAGACCAAAGCACAATTTTCTAAAAACGGAAAGAAAGAAATTATCATCGCCACTGTAGATTCTATTTGCTCAGAAACTCTTAAAGAACATCGAGAGATATGGGTGCATCTTCCAGTTGAAGGTAAAGAAGGTGAAAAATACCCTGTATTATATATTTTAGATGCTCCGGAGCAATTTTCTCCAATTGCTGGTATTGTAAGCCATCTAGAAAAATGGGATATGCCACAGACCATTGTTGTAGGGATTCCAAATACAGATAGAATTAGAGATTTTACTCCTACTGATGCCCCAGCTTCTCCCGGAGAGCCATTTGAAAATTCAGGAGGGTATGAAAATTTTATAAACTTTATGGAGTGTGAGCTAGCTCCATATCTTAAAAACAAATACCCCGTGGATGAAATGAGTACTATCGTAGGACATTCTCTTGCAGGTCTTTTTGTAGTAAATACCTATGTATCTGATCCACGTGTTTTTGACAAGTATCTAGCTATTGATCCAGCCGTTTCCTGGGATGATCAGATATTTGTAGATACATCTGAAGAACTACTCCAAAAAAATAACTATCAAGACAAATCACTTCACGTTGCTGTCGCAAATAGCACTTCAGTAGATACCGTAAGAGTAAGAAGGATGAATGATAGACATACCGAACATTTAAGAGCCAATCTTAACTTTCACGATATCTTGGTAGAAAACAAACAACACCTTGATGCTACTTGGGAGTATTATCCTTATGATGACCACAGGAGTCTCATCATTCCCTCAATGTATTCTGGCATAAAAAACTTATTTAGTTGGTATAAATTTAAAGCAAGATGGCTTTTTAATACTCCAAAAGGATATAGCGCAAAAGAACTTACTGAACCTTACTATACTCATTTTAAAACCTTGAGTACACATTTTAAACGTGATATGAAACCAGAATGGGAATTTGTAAATGAGGTAGCATTCTTTATTTTAGATGTACATAAGCTACCTGAAAAAGCAAAAGCTTATCTTGATGTAAATCTTCACTTTTATCCAGACGAATCTAGAAGCTATGTGGCGATGGGAGATTTTTACTTAAAAGAGAAAAAGAAGAAAGCCGCTGTTGAGTATTACAAAAAAGCTATTGAGATAGATGGCAATACAGACGCTCTAAAAAAACTCAAAAAACTGACTAAATAAAACTGTGATCTCAGATGTTACAATGAATCAGTCATTTATACTTCAAATTATTAATGAAAAACAAATGATGTAATCTGAAATTACAGATTTAATATTCAAATATTATGTTTCAATGACTAGAATCATATATTTGATTTATTCTTCTAAACTTTCAATCAATTCATCAATTCTATTAATTCTCGGTATAATTTCATTCTCTACTCTTCTTTTGCTCAAATAGTATTCATAAATTCCTACTCCGACCAAAGCCAAAAATGCTCCGACCCCTATATATCGTGCTAAAGGTTTTTCCCAAATACCAACAAAAAACAAAGGAACTATGAGGTAAATAGTCAAAATAGCCCAATTTAACCAAGTTTCAAGCATTTTCTTTTGGGCTAGAAGGTAGACTTTGGTCTTTTCTAAGTATTGTAGGTAACTTTCTTCAAGGTCGCTCGGCTTGAATTTTTTTACGCCAGACATTCGAATTCCAACATATATTGACCACACTATGACGAGTACCGACGCAATTTTCATGGAAATATAAGGAGCCCAATAAACAATGAACATAAATGCCAGAATAGTTATCAATGCAGAAATAACATTTACCCGTTCTATATACTTCCACCAACGGTGTAAACGTCCTAAACTCGATTGTAATTCTAGCATCAATTTAGATTTTTCAAATTTTAAACGTTCCTGATTGCTAGACGATTGCCAGATATTAATTAATTCATCTTCTATCATAATATTTCATTTATACAGTTCAATAATTTAGATTTTATTCGCTTAACCTTTACGGCTATGTTATTTTCGGACAAGCCTAGAATACTAGAAATTTCCCTATAGGCTAATCCTTCCAGGTAAAGTGCAACAATCGCCTTATCACCTTCATTCAATTTTTTTACACATTTTCTTAGACTAATTAATTTTTCATTCTCGCCTCCGATTCTTTCTTCCGAACTAAGATTTTCAATAGTCATACTATCTAGTCTAATAAATCTGTTTTGGTTTTTAGTGTGTTTGGATTTAAAACGAAGGCAAACGTTTAAGGCTATTCTGAACATCCATGTACTAAGAGATGAATTACCTTTAAAGGTAGCTATCGACCTCCATACATGAACCAAAACCTCTTGAAAAAGGTCTTTAGCATCCTCATGGTCTTTTGAATAAATCGAGCAAATTCTGAATAGTTTCTCCTGATTTTCTTCTAAGGCATTAAGAAATATAGTTTCACGTTCTTTTCTCATTGTTAAAGCTTGTCTCTACTATTTTAGTTACCATAGTTTTCAAAATATGACACTTTAGTATACTATTTTTTAATCAATAACTAAAGGCTTTTCATTACAACAGGTTTTCTTGCTGGTACGCGAAGACGCACTTGACTCTGACGTAGCTATTACGATGAGCTTATTCAATCAGATAAAAGACAGACTTAAAAAATTAATTGCTTACTCTTACGTGTCTCTACAGAAGATAACAATATGTAAGAAAAGATAGGTTTTTGTGCTTAATCCAAAAGGTCTGTGTTATTTGTAAAGTCGCCAAATATAAAATTTGACGTTTATGAGAAAAAAGATAAAAGCAAAATATTTATATTTGGCTTAGTACCAATCCGAAGTGTATTGCTTATCAACTGCCTTACATTTCTTATACATTGTTGGCAACAAGCTAAAGAAACAAAACACTGAAAAATGAACCGATTATTTTTAATATTATTTTTGACTTTTAAATTGACTTGTTTTTCGCAGACTCAATCGGAAATGAATAAAGATGCGAATAACGAATATCAAAAAGCTGATACAGAACTTAATGAAGTTTATCAAAATATATTGACAGAATATAAATCTGACACAATTTTTATTGACCGACTTAAAAAAACACAAAGAATTTGGATTTCTTACAGAGATGCTGAATTGGAAATGAAATTCCCAGCTAAAAATAAACAAACCGAATATGGAAGTGTTTACCCAATGTGCGTTTCTTATTTTTTGAAAGAACTGACCGAAGAGCGAATTGAAAAATTAAAAATTTGGTTAATTGGAATTGAGGAAGGAGATGTTTGTTCAGGTTCAGTTAAAATGAAATAAAAACCAGTCGCCAATTTTTACATTAACCGTTATAAGCAATAAAATGAAAACTTTGATAGAAACAGAAAGATTATTGTTAAAGGAAATTACCTTGGATGATAAAGAGGAAATGTTTCAGTTGCATTCTAATTTTGACGTACAAAAGTATACGGGAGAACCTCTGGTTGAATCTATAGAAGAAATGGAACAGGCAATACAGACAAGAATTTACGACTATAAAAAGTATGGATATGGAAGATGGGCTACCTTTCTAAAAAATGGGATGCAGTTTGTTGGCTGGGCTGGTTTAGCGTATCTGCCTGAATTTGATGAAATTGATCTTGGTTATAGATTCTCACCTAAATATTGGGGGATGGGTTTTGCAACAGAAGCATCTCACGCAATTTTGAGATACGGATTTGATAAACTCGAATTAAGACGGATAATAGCAATTGCTATGAAAGAAAATATAGCTTCTATAAGAGTAATGGAAAAAGTTGGGATGGAATTTGATAAATTTGCGCCTTATGAAGTTGAAGGTGAGGATGTTGCTTGGTATTGGTGTGATAAAAAGCTTATAGCAAGAAATAAACCCTAATCTTTAACTTGTGTGAAAAATGTTCCTTTAGATACTCGATGGTATAGGACTTAATGATAAGTATAGATAAAGAGTTTGTTTAAATAATGCTACTACAAAATTTAGTTACGAGAAAAAGGAGTAACATCTTTCTTTTATAAAGCTACGTATTGATCTAGTAACAGTTGTTTTAAGTCATTAGAGCTTCTTACTATAAAGTTTGGAGATAATGGTATCAATTTTTCTTCATTTCTAAACCCCCAGGTAATGGCAATGCTATCAACACCTGCATTTTTGGCAGTAACTAAATCTACTTCTGTGTCTCCAATTAATACCAATCGATCTAAAGATATTTTGAGAGAATGTGAAATATCTAAAATACCCTTTGGATCCGGTTTTTTATGTATGTCTGATTGACCTATAATATGATCGAATTTGATATTTGGAAAAAAATGACTTGCACATTTACATGTTAAATCATGAAACTTATTGGATAATAATGCTAATTTTATTCCTGTGGATTGTAATTCTTCTAAAATCTCCAAAATACCCACATATACTTCAGAATGTTGAGTATACAAATTTTCATACATTAAACGAAACTCACTTAATAAGTCTTCTATTAATTTTTCATTTCTATCTATTGTAGGAATTGATTGCTTTATAAGATTTTTAGTTCCATTCCCAATAAACTCACGATAATTTTTTATGGTATGAGTTGGGAAATTATTTTTTTTCATAAGCTCATTCATGATATGAGTATATATTCCTAAGGTATTTAAAAGCGTTCCATCTAAATCAAAAATAACTCCTTCGTATTTCTTTTTTATCGACATATAATAATTGTTTTTTAAGTATTCACAGAGATAAATATTTTTTATCTCTGTGAACTCTTTTTTATTTTGAATCAAAAATTATTTAATTTCTATTAGAGATTCTTTTTGCACATTTACCATACCTTCTAATATTAAATTTTTAAGCAAAGTTAATTGTGTCATACTTATTTTGTCTATTAATTCACTATATAAAACGGGCTGTTGTTTTAATAAATCAAATAGTGCTTTACCTCCTGTTCTTTGATCTACAAATCGAACCTCTTTATTTTTCTCAAGTCCTGTTTTAGTAAATCTTGAACAAGGAATTAAATGTTCAATTCCTGAAGGAGCTGCGTCTGCATTTTTAATTGGATCTTTCCAATATGTTGCGATGGCTTTTTTTAGTTCTTCTGGAATCTCCATTGGAGGGATACTTGCTTTAAAACCAGGGACATCAATAGAAAAGCCATCTCTAATATATACATTTTCATCTAATGATACTATATCAGAGGGAGAAGGTTCAGATCGATTTAATTCTGATAATCTCTTTAAAAACCTACCATCAGTATCCAAATCTTCTTCTTTGAAAGAACCGGAAGTTAGTAATGTTAAGAGATCTTGATTTAAAGCAGTATCTACCAATGCATGAAAAGTTTCATCTTTAATACCCAGATCAGAAGTAAGTACATTCCTTTTATTCCAAAAAATACTTTGCGGGTTAG
Organism: Aquimarina sp. Aq78; assembly: GCF_900299525.1. GTDB lineage: Bacteria > Bacteroidota > Bacteroidia > Flavobacteriales > Flavobacteriaceae > Aquimarina. The sequence goes on from NZ_OMKA01000001.1 coordinate 136,325, forward strand.
ATTTAGCTATGGCATGATACCATTGATCTATAGATAGAGCAAAAGAGTGAGCAATCTTATGCCATTCTTCATCATAATCATGCCATACATCTTTTTTCATTTCATCGGTAAGATTTTTATCATCTAGTGTCGACCTTATTAATAAAGATGCAGTTGATGCCATACCACCGGCAAAAGCAACACCTGAAGAAAAAAGAGGGTCAACAAAATAAGCAGAATCTCCTACCATTATCCAGCCTTCATCAAAGTCACAAAATTTTTCCTGAATCATAGAATAGTTGGATAGCACTTTAACTTCGTCATTTACAGGTTTTGCATCTTTAATAAGATCTTTTAATCTTGGAACTGTTTTTATAAAATCAAAAAATTGTTCAGGATCTTTTAAATCCTTATTTAACGTTTTTATTAATTTTGGATCAGTAATGATTCCTAATGAGTATACAATTGTTCTTTCGTTGTTTATCATTTTAGGAATAGGAATATACCAAATCCAACCATGTTCAAAAGCGAAACAAGCAACCGGAGATTGATTGTTTTTATTAAAGATGTTCCAATCCCCATCAAGAGTTTGAGCCGGTTTTCCTCCAACAAAATGATTCCAAACAGCTAAGTTTTTATACTCTGAAAGATAACTCTTTCGAGTCGTTGGGATTACCGTATTTCTTCTGCCGGACGCATCTACAAAAATTTTACAATTTACGACCTGACCAGATTCTAATGTAACAGTTCCGATATTGTTCTCATAACGATATTGTTCTATTTTGTTTTTTTCAAATACATCAACGCCAGATGATTGTGCATGATCCAATAAGATTTTATCGAATTCTGCTCTATCTGTATGTATGGCCCAACGATGAACACCATCTTCTACATAGTTTAACATGTCAAAGAAGGTAGTTTTAGGAGTTTTGTTATCCCAATCAAAAATTCCTCCAAACTTTTTAATCCAGCAACCACTATCCAAAACTTTTTGAAGTACTCCACACTCCTCCAAAATAGGAATTATAGGGTGAGCAAATGACTCTCCTATTTTTTCACGGGGAAATTCATCTTCTTCGAAAATTGCTACTTTTAGATTACTTTTTTTGGTTAGTAAAGCACCCAATATGGATCCAGAGGGGCCTCCTCCCATGATTATAATATCATATTCTTTATGTGTCATGATTAGTCTATTATTTGTGGTTTATAAAATATGTATTCGTTGTAAATAGCGATCTATATTATCTTTTAAAGGGTTTCTTCCGTGTAATAGTGATAAATTATCAATTAGTAAATAATCCCCTGTTTCCCATCTATGTTGATAACATACATCCGATTCATATAATTTGGGTATGAAGCTTTTTAAAAAATCATTTTGTTCATTTGAAGAAAACCCTAAGATTTCAATATGTATAGGGTTAAGTTGTACACTTTCTTCATTTAATGGTTCTGCGAATCGTATTACATCTTTACCAAGATGCTCATCATAGTGCACAAGTTTTTGTACTACTTTACCACCGTAATGAGCATTTTTATCTGTACTATAGGTAATAGTAATACTTTTCCATAATTTTAATTCTTGTGGACTAGCTTTTTCTAATACTTTTTGAGTATCACAAAATGTACTTTCTCCACCAGGTGTATTAATATTGGCTCTTAAACATTGAAAAAACAGAAATGATGGTACTGAGTTTGCAAATGCTCCATCCCAATGAAAAGGAACATTTCCTTTTGTGAATAGATAATTATTGGCATTTTCTTTAATTTCTAAATTTAAAATATGCCCAAAATTCCATTCGAGAAGATCTCCCCACTGTTTTGCATAGTTTAGCATATTATTAGACTCCATAGGTTTAAAGCCTTTTAGAAGCACAACTTTTTCTTGATGTATTATTTCTGTCAAATCTTTTATAGATAAGTCAGTAAGTAGACCATTTTCGTTTGCTTGTATAATTGTGCCAAATGGAAGTATTGGTTTGGTTTTTATTTGCGGTAATGCATTTAGATTATTTGTTTCCATAATGTTTTAATTTTTTTACTTATTGAATGAGATTGTTATACCATTGAATAAAATGAATACCCTTTTTGTGAAGAGATTAATTCTGCTCCCATTTCTTTTGCCTCTTTGTTTTTTACTAGTTTATAACCTTCTTCATCTAGCAAAACAACATTGTGCCAAGGAGTACCCCAATTATGATTACATTTTACTAATTGAATACCTATTTTTCCTGTGTTTAGTTTTTGTGGATGGATAGAAATTCTGATGCATTCTGGGAAAAATTTTGCTACTAGATCGCTCCAGGAATGACTTCTTTGAATTACTTGATACGCTATTTCTTTTGATTGTTTTTTTAATTGATTCTTACTCAATTCCCTATTTAATACAGACATGTCTTCATATACAAACTTGTGTAAACCATTAAATAAGTTTTTCTCTGATTCTTGATTCTTTACATTATATTTTACTTCTTCTATACTTTCACCATAATTATTACTTAATTCATATCTCATTTCATCATATGATAGTTCTGGAAAGACGTTATCTAAATTGAAGGTTTCTAAATAGTTTATATTTTCTCGTTTAATCATATCATTTAGTGCTTCAGAATAGGTCGTAACATCATCATCGTTAACTTGAACAATATCACTAAAGACTCTTCCGTCAGAACAGATAACAACTTTTGCTCCTGGAGTATAAATCTGTTGAATCTGGGTACATATTTTATTAAGACGTTTTAATCCCAGAAATTCTCCCAAATCGGGTTTGATTCCTAAGGTTTTTTCTCGGTTAGGAGATTTTGCAGGAAAAGCAGGTAAGATTAGTCGAATTGGTTCATTTTTATGGATAAATGAATTTATTTTTTTCAAGTGGTTTCGAACTGCAACATCTACATCTGGATCATCAAAAATGATTTCAATATCAAAAACTTTTAAATGACTATAATTCATTATAACATTAAAAATTTTTTTGGCTAGAGAAGATTGCTCTTTTTTTATAGAAACAACACTGTCGTTCTGTGATAAATTCATGGTTTTAAATAGTTTAAGTTGGGTTATGTTTAATATTATTTGTAGTTGTTTGTTTAAGAGAAAGGCATAGGATTAGGTTTAAAAATGTAGCAGATTTAAAATTCTATATATTGTACTTTGGTTATCACCAGCAACAAATTTGATATTTTGTGTTTACAATATTAGCCCCAAATCCTCCAAGGTTTTTTTTAGAGCTAGGAGATAGCCATATTAGATAGAAACCTTATTTACGTCTATGGTTCTGTAATTAACAAGAATTTGGTCAATATCTATTTCTGACAATGAGTCATTGATTGGTAGGGATAAGGATAAGGTTTTTTTCGAACCGTAATCTTTATGATGATTTTACCTTTAATAAGATGAATGCTATAGTAGTTTTTTATAGCTTCAATAATAGATAATTGTATAGTTGTAAGCTTATCTATATGGTTATGAATTGCTTTTTGTAAGTGTAACATGTGTTGAGTTTGGTTTTAAGAGAAAGTATTTTTTTTACATATGCTTTATTGTTTGTAAGGAATACGATTAAAGTTTATATTTTATTTTGATGTCGAAATTAAGTAATTGCTTATACTTAAAATGTAACATTTATAGGTGTTTTATTGCACTTTTATACTTATACGTTCATTGTTTGATATTATACAAAGGTGATTTCAAATAACTTGCATAAGAGTTTGAGGATATTATATAAATAGTGATTTTGTTACGTTTATATAACTAATGATTTAAAAGAAAACCCCTCTCATTATAGATATATCAAGCATTTTGACTCTATTTTTATAATTCTAAAAGAGAATTAGAGCCGTTCACACAATCTTCCCTAAAAGGGATAAAATTCTTGAAATACTATATTATGATTCGCTCAAGGGTATATTGAGCTATATCAACATCTAATTTATTTAGGAGGAGAGGAGCTTATTTATGAAGTATGAAGAGTTACATAGTACTGTTTTTGTTTTCAGCTTCTTCTTTTATCGAGTTATAAATACTCTTATCATCAATCTTAGTTATCGAAGATAACTTTTTGAGTAAGAGCATTGCTTCATCTTTGCCCTCCTCAAACATGTTTATAGTATTCTTATTAAATGTGATATTTTCTTCAGCCTCCATTTTTAGAATGTGAGATTGATATAAGAAGTTTCGTATAATATGATTACTAGCATATAACATTGAGTGATATATTTTTCTTTTTTCCACGTTTCGCTTCTTTTCTAGAATTACTATAATATTGAGCATAATAAATAGAGCAAAGAACTTAAGCCAAAGAAATATTAATTCATCGATTTTTGATGATTTTATAAAGTTAAAGTACATATCTATTTGTTCTGCTAGATTTACATTTCTTATAATGCAATATAAATAGCCGATTGTAGATAGTAAAAATCCAACGATCACATAGACGTATTTTTTTAAAACCAGTTTCATTGTATGTTATTATTTTATTTATAATATTTTTAGTTATGTAACAATACAACCGTAATGTATAGGTGATTTTAGGGTAATTACTATAATAGGCTATAACGGATATTGTTTTTAGAATTTATATGCTAATCCAAAATTAATATGCTCAAAATCAAACCCTACTATAATTTCATCGGTGGATTTTTCTCCTTTATCAGCTTTCATGGATTCATAAGATATAGCTCCCCATAAAGCTTCAATAGCAAAATGATCATTCAAGAAATATGTTAATCCAGGAGTGAGTCCAATTTTATACCCTTTTTCTCTATTTTTAAGCCCATTTCTTTCTATATCTGCTGTAAGGTAATCTACTCCAAGTTCACCAAAAAGAGAGAATTTATGACCTGGAGTAAAATCATATCGACCAAATACTCCGATAAGTCCATGATGAGATTTAATTTCTTCTTCTCCTTCTTCTTCTTTTTCACTTTCGTATCCAAATTTTACACCTCCAGTTACAGTTTCGGAAATAAGATAACCTACTCTGGTAAATACATCTAACATAATATCTTTATGCTCTTCTCCTTCGTTTTTAATTGTTTTGGAATCAAATCCAAACAAAGCAGAAACAAATACATCTCCTTGCTCAAACTCTCCTTTTTTATCGTAATCTTTAGCAAAATGATGCTCTTTTGTAGCATTATTATGACGTTCTTGAGCATTAGCAAAAGAGAAAGATGCTATTGTGATTATTAGTAATAGTATTTTTTTCATGAATTAGTATTTTTAAAATAGTTGAGTTATTATTTTCTTTTATGTTATCAGGATCTGAAATGATATTTCATACCAGAAGATCCGTATCATTTTATTTTTATTTGGTTTAAGAGTGGGATGTTAATCTTTAGAATTTTTCAAAGCAGTGCCTTGGGGATAAGGCACGTTAGATTGCTTGATAATATTGATGTTTCACAAGATTAATTTGGTGTTGACATGTTGTTTACGCAAAGGAAAGGAAGGGAACAATTACAATTTTGTATGCTCGTATAAGGTCGTTATTTCATTATACGCTCTGGTAAGTTTATTAGAAATATCATAAATTTCTTTATGTTGATATCCTTGTTTTCCTAGTTTACCTTGTTTTATAAATTCCCATATCGTTAATGCATTTGCAATTTTTTCGTCTGTTTCTGCATTATCAAAATCTGAAAGGAGTAATGGTGTATTCATTCCGTCTATTTCATTGTATATGTTTTTCAACATTTGTTCAGAATTTTTGTCTTTTAGTGTAGGGTGATTTGCCAAATAATATAAAGCAAGTCTTTGTGCAAGCATACGTTGTCTTCCCGATACGGTTATGATTTTTTTAAGCTCAATATCTTTTTCGTTATAAGATTCATCATTTGCTAGCCCTTTTGTAGCTTTATTTGCATTTTTGGATTCTATTGCAATCGAGCGAACAACATTTTCTGTTTCTTTAAGCAAATCTGTATTCAAGTTTAATATTTTTTTGGCATCATCAAAATTTGGAGTGCTTTCTATATGTTTTTTAAATGTGGCCCATAGATTACTAACTTTTTTAATTTTACTCTTTGTTACCTTATTGCTAGAATTTTTAGATAAAATTTCATTCTGTTTTTCAAAAATGATTTTACTTGTCATGAGATCTCTTGAAGCTTTATCATCATCAGAGTTCTCTACCATATATAAATAATCTTTGGCCATTTTTTGAATTAACATGCCTTGTTTCTCCGATATGTTAATAGCTTTATTATAAGTCATCACACCGTATTTTGGCTTAGATTGGGCATTAATTGTAGACAAACCCAATGTCATTATTCCTAGTATAAACAGTATATACGTTGATTTAGTAGTTAAATAATTATGTCTCATTTTTATTGTTTTTAAGTATTTAAATATTAGTATTCTTCAAGAATTAATTTTGTAATTTTCTTATCAGGAGATAATCCTAGAATTAGAATCAAAGAAGTATTTTCGAACTCTGTTAGATACCTTTTTGCTTTGTCTTCATCTAATAAAAAAGAAGAAGCTCCCATTGGCCCTTTTTTTGATTGGTTTTCAGAAATGAATTGTTTTACTTTTTCAATTGTAAATGTCGATTGTAATTGGGGGGAGAACGTATCAAAAATCTTTTTAGAATCTTTTGCGTTGTATGCATCCGTTACTTCGGTGATTACTTTTTGATAATCCTCTTGGGTTTGCGAAAAGCTTATTTGCAAAAAAAGAAATAAGATTAGGCTAAGTATTTTTTTCATAGCATTTAAATTATGGTTTAACCATTTTATAACTACGGTTAAATGATTGTTTTCTAACCGATTTGTTTTATTGGGTGCGAAAGTAGAATTAGAATCTGTAGAGAATTTGTGGAGAATCTGTAGGAAATCTGTAGACGTTGTTTTTATTCTATTTTTCGAAGTAATTGACTGAAAAACAAGTGAGTAATAAAGTTTTTTTTAAACCATAAATTGACTTACTTTTTGAAAATGAATATTGTTTATAAAAACTTTTGCTTTCTGATAATTATTTGTTTCTTTAATTAAAGGTAATTGGAGTATTAAATTTAACCCGAAAGAAGTGAAAATTCTAATTATAGAAGATGAACATATGCTTGCCGAATCAATGGTACAATACCTCGAGAGAGAAGGATACCAATGTGAATGGACAGATAACTTAGCGGCGGCAAAAGAAAAAAGCTGGGATTATGAATATGATTGCCTGGTTGTTGATATTAATCTTCCCGATGGTAGTGGCCTTGATGTTATCAAACAGGTTAAAGAAATGAGATCAAAATCAGGAATTATTATCGTATCTGCCCGTAATGCTATTGATGATAGGATTTATGGCCTTGATATTGGAGCAGATGATTATCTTACTAAGCCATTTGATCTTGCAGAGCTAAATGCACGTATAAAGGCAATTATACGCAGACGAAATTTTGATGCACAAAATACGATTACCTTTAATGAAATTGAAGTGTGCCCTTATGAAATGAGTGTTAAAGTAAATAACAAAACTCTCAAACTTACTAAAAAGGAATATGACCTGATGTTATATTTTATCTCGAATCCAAATCGTGTAATTCCCAAAGGATCTATTGCAGAACACCTCTGGGGAGATGAAATGGGGATCGCAGATTCGTATGATTTTATATATTCTCATTTAAAAAACCTGAGAAAAAAAATTCTCGAACAAGGTGGTCAAGATTACATCCAAACGGTATACAGTGTAGGGTATAAATTTTCTGATCAATGAAACTACTAAGCTTATCCAATCGTTATTATTTTACAGGATTATTTATCGTATCCCTTATAGGAGGTTTATCTTCTTACTTTGTTATTAGACATACTGTAAATAGTGAGTTTAACGATAAATTATTTGCAGCAAAAGAAGAATTAGTAGATGAGCTTTATAGACATGATGAGTTATTGAGTAGTTATAGTCTAAATATAGGTGATAATATTGTTATTCAAAAAGTAGATAGAGACCCAAAAATCCAAACATTTATAAAAGACACGGTATTGTTTAATGAATACCAAAATGAGGAGATGAACTATAGGCAGATCACCTTTTCTGATAAAGTGAAAGATACTTTTTATGTCTTTTCGATAACCAAATCATTACTTTCTTCAGAAGATTTAATACGAGGTGTTACGCAGGTTATTACTCTGATTACTGCTTTATTTTTTATAACAATGCTTGTATTGAGTAATATTGTTTCACAACGAATTTGGGTACCTTTTTATAATACTCTAAGCCAGATAAAAGATTTTAATGTTAAGAAACCAAAACCACTGTCTTTTAGTGAAACTAATATATTGGAGTTTAGAGAATTAAATTCTACACTTGAACTGATGACAAATCAAGTGACAAAGGATTATAAGAATTTGAAAGAATATACCGAGAATACTTCTCACGAAATACAAACTCCATTAGCTATTATTAAAAACAAAATGGAACTTTTAATGCAAGATAAAAATCTTTCTGAACAGCAAATATCCATTTTAGGACAAGTATATGAATCTACAGGAAGACTATCAAAACTTAAAGATAACCTTTCGTTATTATCAAAAATTGATAACAATCAATTTATCGATACAACAAAACTAATAGTAGCAGAATACCTTAAAAAGAAAATAGGTAAGGTAAAAGAATTACTTGATATTAAAAGTATTGAAGTAACCTATGATTTTAAAGGAAACCCAGTGATAGAGATTAATGAAACAATGGCCTATGTATTGTTTAATAATTTGATTAGTAATGCCATAAAACATAATATAGAATCTGGAAAACTCGTAATGACACTTACCAATGAGTATTTTGAGATTAAAAACACAGGAAAGCCATTAGAGATACCAGAAGAAGAATTGTTTGGACGTTTTAAGAAATCTGGAAACAGACCTGATTCTAGTGGTCTTGGTTTGTCATTAGTATATAGAATTGTTGATTACTACGACTTCTCTATAAGTTATAAAAATACTGATATTTGGCATAAAATTACACTTAAATTCTAATGCTAAATACGAGTACTCAACCATTCTTTAAATTGATAAAAATTCTGTGGCGCTACACCATGACCTACCGGAAATTCATTTAATGGACTTGTTATACCAAGTTCTGAAAGTAAGATAGGAGCTTTACGTGCCCAATCCACAGGAATTACTTGGTCTACATTACCATGAGAACAATATAGATTAAGCTTAGAAAAGTCATTTGTCTTGTAACTATCGGCTAAGATATCTTCATTAATGTATCCACTTAGTGCAATTACATTTTTTACCTTTTGAGGGTAGGAGAGTGCAACTGCGTAACTAAGGATAGTTCCCTGGCTAAATCCAAGAAGAGTAACATTATCTTTATCCAAATCATAAGCATTTACAGCTTCATCAATAAAACCAGCAATTTTATCTCTGGATTCGATAGCCTGTTTATCATCACTAAATTTTCCTTGGCTGTCATCAAAGTAGATTGCGTACCATGCATTACCGTATGGTTGCATAGAATAAGGTGCCCGTACCGAGATAATGAATAATTCCTCTTGTAATTCTGTAGCAAAAGAAAAAAGATCATTTTCATCACTACCATACCCATGAAACATGAATAGAACAGGAGTCTTTTCTTTTTTTATTGTTGGTTCTTTGATGATATGGTGTAGTGATAATGTTTTGGCTTGCATAGTTTTATTTTAATTGTATATGTATATGATCATCATGCCGTACAGCCTGGCATCCATGAAATCGTATTTTGGCACTTTGTACCTTTAATCTATTCTTAAGATGTGGTTCTATAAAGACTTTCTCTATCTGTTTTTGTTTTACGATTGCCAAAAGTAAATCTTTTGTAGCTTTTTTTGAAAGTTTTAGCCCTTTGTTTATAGTTCCAAAAGTTATATACTTTGTAAAATCGTACTGCCAGTTTCCTTTTTGTTTACAAACTAAGGTTTGATTATATTCTTGTTTAGTAGGGGATTCAAATACCCCATAGCCACTAATTGAAGGTTTTTTATTGGTAATCTGATAATTATGATCTTGGTAAATAAATGAGATGTCGATTTTTTTTCCATCATTATGACTTAAATGTGGAAGTAATGGAAATCCATTTATAAATGGAAAATTTGCATCTAGATATATTAATATAACTCCTGGATTAGAGTGCTGAACCAAACTTGAGGTTTTTTCTAATACAGTATAGAGCCTTGGGTGTACATAATTCCTATTCAAAAATTTTGTGATAAAACTGTGGGCTTTTATTTGTGTAGTATCTTTTATTTTTTCTCTACCAAATAATGGAGCGATATATGGAACAATAAAAAATGTTATAAATATATAAGTGATAAGAAATATACCTAATTTTTTAAATCGATATTTTCGTACATTTCTTTTAACGAGCACTTCTGTAAGAATATATATAACCCCACCAATTTGAGTTAGAGCAGTTAAAAAAAGAAATAATAAGAATTTGAAAACTAGTTTCGCTATTTTTTTGAACATAAAAAGGTTGGTTATAGCCTTCTATTTAATAAAACTAAACCATTCCTGAAAGTAAGGTCCCAAAATGGGAACTGTTTTTTGTTCTTCTCGTATTGCCAAGATAAGCCCAAAAACAATCAGCACGATACAGAAGATATAAAAAGCGAGATGAATCATTAGTGAGTCAAAAACATTAGCTAAAGCTATTAAAAGATAGAAACTGATCCACGAACCTAATGCTTGCCTGATATGAAAACTTGCAAACTGGTTTTTACTTTCCTGATTCATGAAAAAAGCTATAATTGTACCAATAACGGTTATATATGAAACAATAGCCGCTGTTTTTCCTTGTTTTGCGTAGTCAGATTGCATGATTGTTGTATTAGATTATTTAGTTTTACTACACTAGATCTTAATAAAGAATTAGTTGTGTAATAGACTTATTTCAATATCATTTTTCCCTTAGCAATAATGCCATAAGGAGTTCCTTTTATAGATTTTCCTATAAAAGCACTATTTTTTGAAGAAGATATAACATGTTCTTCTGTAAAAGTGGTTTCATCCATAGGGCTAAATAGTGATAAATCTGCTTTATTGCCTTTTTCAATGCTCTCACTTTCTATTTTGAAAATAGATTTACCTCTGGTAAGTAGTGCTATTGTTTGTTCAATATCCAATATGTTATTAAGAGTTCCAAAAGCACTTTCCAGCCCTGTTGTACCATATTTTGCATGATCAAATTCTACCTTTTTATGTTCTACATCTATTGGTTGATGATCACTGGTAATCATATCAATTGTACCATCCTTTATACCTTTTACTAAGGCATTTACATCTTTTTGTGTTCTTAATGGAGGGAGTACCTTATAATTAGTGTCGAATGTAACCAATTCTTTATCGGTTAGAGTTAAATGATGAACGGTTGTACTACAGCTTACTTGTAATCCTTTTGCCTTAGCGTCTCGAATTAATTCTACTGATTTTGCTGTCGAAATTGTAGGGATGTGTAAGGTGCCCCCGGTATATTCTAGTAGAAATAAATCCCGTGCAATCTGTAACTCTTCTGCTAAAGCAGGAATTCCTTTCAACCCTAATAAAGTACTTTGTTCTTCTTCATTAACCATTCCTTTTCCGGCAATATTATTTTCTTGAGGAAAAGATAGAACCAATCCGCCAAAATTTTGCGCATAGAGAAGAGCAATCTTTAATAAATTAGGGTTTTGAATGGCTTTTTTATAATCACCAAAGGCGATAGCACCTGCCTGTTGCATATCATATAACTCTGCCATATCTATTCCCTTAGATTGTATTGTCAAAGCTCCGATAGGATATAGGGATACTGCACTATTTTGGGATTTTCCTTTCAGAAAACCTACAGAAGTACTATTGTCGGTTATAGGAAATGTGTTTGGATGTAATGCTATAGCTGTGAAACCACTTTTTGCAGCTACTTGTAAACCGTGATCGATAGTTTCACGTTCTTCGTATCCTGGTTCACCAAAACTTACACTACTATCAAACCATCCTTGCGAGATGTGTAAGTTGTCTAATGTAACTTCTTCAACATGATCCGAGGCCTTGATTGTTGTATTAATATCTGTAATTATCCCGTTTTCGATCAAGATATCAACTGTTTGACGATGAAAGGGAGACTTTGGATCAATTACAGTAGCAGCCTTTAATAAGAAATTCATTTTAGATATTTTAATAGTAGTATTTCAATTAGCAGGAATATCAATGCAAAAATAACAAACCATTTCCAAAGTTCATTAACACTAGTCTCTTCTTTTATTTGGTCAAAAAGCTCTGTTATTGATTGACTTACTTGATAATCTTCGGTAGTATTTAGGTTATAGTATTGTAAATCACTCTCTGCACTATTATAATTATAACTTACATGTTGTTGAACACTGTTATTTTTATCTTGTACTCTATAAATTCCTGCCCTCGTAGGAACCTCATCTGTAGTGATACTCACTTTTGTAGAAAAACTTTGCTGCAAGGGTATAATACTTTCCTGATCAGAGACCAGAGATAATATCCCATCTTGTCCGAGAGATATAGGAACATCATAAGAATTGATCTGACCAATAGTATATGATATATCGGTAAGTTGCAGGCTACGTTTACCAATGTTATATAGTGTAGGAACAATTAGCGGCGAATTCTTAAAATTAGAGTTTTCCTGATTTATAGCCGATGTAAATACGTATATATTATTTGTCTTATATAAGAAAGGACTATTATCTTCAAAAGATAATACAATATTAGATGCATTTGCTTGATAATAGCTATTCACCTTTGGGTATTGAAAATTTGTAATTTTTTTATCAAATACCCCCCGATACAATGGGTGTGAGAAGTTAATCGAAGTAATTTTCTTTTCCTGTGTTTTTTCTGCTAATAATCCTTGTGTCGAATATCCGCTTATAAATTGTTGATAAGAAACCAAATCCCCGTGTATAGCAGGAATAAGACAAATAGTACCTCCTTGATCAACAAATGGTTTTAGTGCGTTAATAAGTGATACCGGAATTTGCTTAACCTCATTAATTATCACCAGGTTTGCATTACTAATATCATTATAATTAAGTCTTTCGACAGAGCTGCTTAGTACTACAAATTCATCTGAAGTAAAAATATTTTTTATAAAACTATCATCAGCTTCATTAATTGCAACAACTTTTATCTTTTCTGGAGTATTTATAGTAAAAAACCTTGAGTTATCAAATGTTATTGCAGGATCTTCTATAATAACGCGACCATTGATTTTTATGTTTTCATCTAAACGAAACTCAGTTTCAGCTGTACCATTTTCGGGAATTGAAACTGCTGTTTTAGCAATTAATTTGTCATCATTATATAGCGCAATAGATATGTTTTCTGCATTAGCATCCGTATTGCTTAATACTACATTAAGTGTGAGATCATTATTTGTATTGTGTTCTAAATATAAACTGTCGATAGCAATGTTTTGTCTGGTGACAGGCTGTAATTGAACAAGGTGTGTTTTTGTATCTGTATCTTTTTGTAAAGCAAAAGCGTTTTCTTTTTGTTGAAAATCCGAAACCATTATTACACGCTTAATAGTTTCTGGAGATGTCCCGAGTAATTGTTTTGCTTTAAGGTAAGCTGCAGGGTAGGAAAGTTGATTTGATGAGTACTCGATCTGTAACAAGTCGTTTTGAATATCTTGTTTAGAAACATCAATAAAAGTCTCTGTATTGGTAAAAAGAGATATGGTCTCTTCCTCTGGTAGGTCGCTAAGGATTTCTTGTACAGCACGTTTTAGGAGAGGCCCTTTAGATCCTTTGGCCTGCATACTAAATGAATTATCAAGATATAATGCTGTTTTACTTTTTTTGCCAACAATTTCTTCTAATGCCAGAAACGGTTGAGCAAAAGCAAAAATAATAGCAGCCATTGCTAATAAACGGGCAATTAGTGTTAACCATTTTTTGATTTGAGAACTCTTACGAGTTTGTATGGTAACTGCTTTTAAAAACTGAACATTTGTAAAATTAACCTTTTTAAAACGCCGTAACTGAAATAAATGAACTAGAATAGGAATTATAAGTGCAAAAAGAGCGTAAAGAAATTCTGGGTGTTTAAACTGCATTCCTCTTGTTAATTCTTGGATTGTGTAAATATACTATAAGATTTGGGAATAAGGATTTTGAAAACGTATTTTTTATATGCTATGATGTATCAGGTAAAATAGATTATTTTAAAGTAGTAGTATTGGGTAGCCGATTAAACAAAAACATCATTCTAGATTGTTTTACTAAAGAAAATCATAAAAAATAGGGCTATCTTTGCAAAAATATTCAGAAATGGCATTTCCCATAAATTGTTATTTCTTAAACGATTTATATGTCATTTAACACATTAGGATTATCCGATGCACTTTTACGAGCCATCGACAAAAAAGGATATACAGTTCCTTCGCCGATTCAAGAAAAAGCTATTCCGCCGATTTTAGAAAGAAAAGATGTTTTAGCATCTGCGCAAACAGGTACAGGAAAAACAGCAGGATTTACATTACCGCTATTACAGATTTTATCTCAAGGACAAAAATTAAGAAAAAGACCTGTACGTGCTTTGGTACTAACACCTACAAGAGAATTAGCGGCTCAGGTATTGGATAATGTAAGGGCATATAGCGAATTTCTGGATTTGCGATCAATGGTAGTATTTGGAGGAGTGAATGCAAACCCACAAATACGAGCATTAAGAAATGGTGTTGATGTATTGGTTGCAACTCCTGGACGGTTATTGGATTTACATAATCAAAGAGCACTCTCTTTGGCGAATGTTGAAATTTTGGTTTTAGATGAAGCAGATCGTATGCTCGATATGGGGTTTCAAAGAGATATTAATAAGATTCTGAATTTATTACCTGCTAAGAGACAAAACTTATTGTTTTCTGCCACATTTTCTAAGGAAATTAAACAATTAGCTAATGGAATTTTACATCATCCAGTCTGGGTTGAAGCTGCACCAGAGAATACTACAGCAGAGAAAATTGAACAAAAGTTATATAGAGTTGATCAAAAAAGAAAATCTGAACTAATTATTAAATTTATATCAGAAGGAGGATGGAAACAAGTATTAGTTTTTACCAGAACAAAGCATGGAGCTAATCGACTAACAAAAAAAATGGTAGCTGCAGGGATTACTGCTGCAGCAATTCATGGAAATAAAAGCCAGGGAGCTAGAACAAAAGCTCTCGGAGGTTTTAAAAAAGGAACGATTCGGGTGTTGGTAGCAACAGATATAGCGGCTCGTGGACTAGATATTCCATTATTACCACATGTTGTAAATTTTGAATTACCCAATATTTCTGAAGATTATGTACATCGTATTGGCCGTACCGGTAGAGCAGGAGCTAGTGGAGAAGCAATCTCTTTAGTTAGTCAGGAAGAAATAAGCTATGTAAAAGGAATAGAAAAATTATTAGGAGAAAAACTACAAAGTGAAATTGTAGCAGGTTTTGAACCAACAGCGAGTTTTGAAAAACCGGCATCAACATCAAGAAACAAACCTCATAAAAAACCTAAGCCAAAAGGTAATAATAGAAACTATAAAAGGAGGTCCAGAAGATAAAAATTTGGCTTTACATAAAATAGAAGGTAACAAAAAAGCGGAAGTAAGACTTCCGCTTTTTATATATAAATCTTTTTTTGTATTAAAAGATATAGTATCCAACAGAAACTTGAAATACAGAATTTTTAGCTTCAGTGTTATCCACAATATCAGTAAAACCAATATTATATCGTAATTGACCGAAAAAAGAACCAAATTCTACTCCAGCACCTACAGCAGCACTTAAGTCAAAACTTTCTGGATCGGTACCACCATTAAAATTGTCATTAACTATAAAACCAAATTGAGGTCCTGCTTCTGCACTAAAAAATTTAGCGAATTTAAATTTTACTAAAACAGGAAGATTTAAATAATCAACATCAATATCTTGATCTATACCAAAGGCTTTAAATTTTGCTCCTTGTGCAGAATATATAAGTTCTGGCTGTACAGCAAACATATCTGATAACCCTATTTGTACGACAGCACCAATATGATATCCTGTTCGTCCATCTAAATTGTTATAACCGTCTCCATTTAATGTAGCAAAGTTTACCCCACCTTTAAAACCAAGTTTGATGTCCTGTGCATTCGAAGAAATTGAAAAACCGATTACCGCAATTGCTAATAAAAAAAGCTTTTTCATAATTGTAAATTTAAGGTTTGTTTGAGGTCAAAGATAGGAACTAATATCTTAAGAAAAGGTTAAATCTAGAAAGCTTCGACTTGTTTACTAGTACCATTTTGATGTTTTTTAAGTATTATTTTGAAACAAAGAATGTTGTATCTTCGCCCTAAATTCAAAACCTAAGCTAAGATTGCAATACGAATTCACAATACAAGTTTCACCAGAAATTGCTGCACATCCCGATCAATTAAAAAGTAAGGTAGCACATAAAAATGGTATCCCTTTGGATGAAATTAGACATGTTCAAGTTTTAAAACGCTCTATTGATGCGCGACAACGAGCAATTAAGGTCAATTTGAAGCTAAAAGTATATGTGCAGGAAGACTTTATAGATAAACCAATTATAGTACCCGAATATCCAAATGTTTCTAATGCACCAGAGGTTATTATCATTGGAGCTGGGCCAGCTGGTTTGTTTGCAGCACTCCGTTGTATTGAATTAGGTTGTAAACCTATTGTTTTAGAACGAGGAAAAGATGTACAGGCACGTCGCAGAGATCTTAAAGCTATTACTAGAGATCATATTGTTAATGAAGATTCAAATTATTGTTTTGGAGAAGGTGGTGCGGGTACATACAGTGACGGTAAATTATACACCCGATCTAAGAAAAGAGGAGATGTACATCGTATTTTAGAGCTCCTGGTTGGATTTGGAGCTACCGATCAGATTTTGGTCGAGGCACACCCACATATTGGGACAAATAAATTACCCGGTATTATAACTGCAATACGAGAGAAAATTGTTGAAAGAGGAGGAGAAGTACATTTTGATACCCGTGTAATTGATTTTAAAATTAAAAACTCTGAAATTAATGGTGTAACTCTGCTTGATGGGAGTACTATTGACACTAATAAGGTTATTCTAGCTACAGGACATTCTGCAAGAGATATATTTGAACTGTTGTATGATAAGAAAATAGAGATCGAAGCAAAACCTTTTGCTTTGGGAGTACGAGTAGAACACCCGCAAAAACTTATAGATCAGATCCAGTATTCATGTGAGGTTCGTGGGCCTTATTTGCCTCCTTCGCCGTATAGTATTGTAAAACAGATAAAAGGTAGAGGTATGTACTCTTTTTGTATGTGCCCGGGAGGAGTGATTGCTCCATGTGCTACCAGCCCTGGAGAAGTGGTTACAAACGGGTGGTCTCCTTCTAAAAGAGATCAACCTACTGCCAATAGCGGTATTGTTATAGAATTACGATTAGAAGATTTTAAAGAATTTTCTAAGTATGGCCCTTTATCAGGAGTATATTTTCAGAAAAGTATAGAGCAGCACGCTTGGCAGGTAGGTGGGGAGACTCAGAGAGTTCCTGCACAAAGGTTAATAGATATGGTTGAAGGAAAAATATCAACAAACCTTCCTGAGACCTCTTATAAGCCTGGTTTAACATCTGCTGATATGGGGGGAGTATTCCCAGAATTTATTCATCAAACGCTACAAGATGGTTTTAAGGCATTTGGTAAAAGCATGAAAGGCTATCTTACTAATGAAGCTGTAGTACATGCTCCCGAGTCCAGAACATCATCGCCTGTTCGCATTCCAAGAGATTGGAAAACATTAGAACATACACATATTAAAGGATTGTATCCTTGTGGTGAAGGTGCGGGATATGCCGGAGGTATAATTTCTGCAGCTATTGATGGTGAAAAATGTGCTCAGGCTTGCGTAGCAACAATAATATCTAAAACAGTTTAATTAGATTTCTTTATAGAGAACTCAAAAATGGTCTGAATCTTTTCTTTAGAAGATACTTTGATATAGCCTCCTAGATTTTTAACTAATTTTTCTACTGTAGAAAGCCCAATACCATTACCTTTATTACCACTTCTATCTGCAATATTAGCTGTTGTGAAAAGTTCAAAAATAGTATCCAATTTATCATTTGGAATTCCCATTCCATTATCTGTTATTCTGAAATAGTAGAAATTTTCATCCTCGTTAGTTTCTATAGATATAATGATTTGCTCTTTGTCATTATATTTAATACTGTTTCCGATAAGATTAAAGAAAATTTGTTTTAATGCAAGCTTATTACACTGTATAATAGGATCTTCTTCGGGAAAATAAATAGTAAAATCCGGTTTCATAGTAAGTAAATCAACAATTTTATTCAATAGATGATTTAAATAAAATTCTTCGGGTTTATTCTGCATTAAACTTTCGCTCTCATAATGATCTAGTACATCACTAATATAGCTACTCATAGAGAAAGAAGAAGTTTTGATATAATCAAAATATTCTAAACTTTCATTATCGAGTTTATCTCCCAATTTAAGCTTCAGTAAATCTGTCGATGTAATAACATTGGCTAAAGGCATCTTAAGATCATGAGAAATCACTCTTGCAAACTCCCTTAGGGATTCGTTATGTTTTTCTAATTTATTTTGAATTATTTGAAGATCATTATTCTTTTTGTTCAGCTCAAAAAGAATAATCACTTGTTTTGCCAAAGCATTAAGAGATTCTAATTGCTTATTAGAAAGTTCTCTAGGAACACTATCCATCACACATAATGACCCCAAAGCAAAACCATCCTTATCTACTAACGGAATTCCAGCATAAAAAATAATAGGCTTTCCTTCAAGAATAATTGGACTGTCATTAAAGCGTTTATCTTCTCTAGTGTCTTTAATTAATAATGGAGCTTGAGGTTGTAAAACAACATGAGAGCAAAGAGAATTATTACGAGGAGTCTCGCAAGTCTCTAATCCGTGTTTAGATTTAAACCATTGTCTGTCATTATCTACCAACGAAATTAGTGCCATATCTGTTTCACAGATAAATGCAGCAAGAGCCGTAATCTCATCAAACTCCTTCTGTGATTCGGTATCCAGAATGTCTAATGATTTTAAAGCTTCTAACCTAAAGTTTTCGTTTATGGGTATTGCGTTTGGTATCATCCTCTTACAAAGAATTGATTTATATAAAGAATCAATTCTTAATAAAATTAACAAAAATAACCCAGATATTACGAATTAATTAGCATTACATAATAATTTTACGCGATAACCGTAACTTGTTGAAAAAGATGTACTACCGCCTATATTCTATATTACAAAAGGTAAGAATAGTAAATCTAGCTCTCTTTTAATATGCTTCAATGTTATCTTCTAGTGTACGTATAAAAGAAATAATATCCTTTATTTCCTGATTAGTGAGATCTAATGGATCAGGAGGTAGCGTTTGATATTCATTATGAATACCAATACCAATGCCGCCGCCACGATTATAAAAATCCATAACATCTTCTAGGGTTGTATACACTCCGTTATGCATGTAAGGGGCTGTTTTTCCTGCATTCCTAACTGTAGGGGTTTTAAAAAAATGCTTCCTTTCAGGAGTTTTATATACATAATATCTTCCCAAATCAGAACTAATAGTAGCATTGATAGTATCATTTTGCTCTGGAACTCCAATCAATTCAATTTCTGATTCTCTATAATTAGGAGGTACAGTACCATTAAAAACAGGAGCAAAATGACATGTGGCGCATTTGGCTTTACCATTAAAAAGATTAAAACCATTAATTTCATTTTGCGTAAGCGTATTTTCTATAGTGTTTATATTGCGATCAAATTTAGAATCAAATGGTGCTAAACTTCGTATATAACTGGCAATAGCATTCCTGATTTCTGCATTACCAACTTTTTGGTTTTTGAAAACTTCTGCAAAACTTTTTGCATACGTACTATCTTGCGTTACAACCTGTTTCAGTGTTTCTAAATCTGTATGAAATTCATTTTCATTTTCTATTACTCCAATAATTTGCCCCTCTAAACTACCTGCTCTTTTATCATAGAAAAATGCCTTTTGTAAGCCAGCATAAAGTAGAGTGGGAGTGTTGCGTGTAACTTTTGCCCCAATTTTTAATCCATCTGTAAATGCTTTATCTGCGTGATGACAAGTTGCGCAGCTCATCTTTTTATCCGAAGACAAATTAGTATCGTAAAATAGTTTTTTGCCCAATGTTACTTTTTGTGGAGTCATTTTTCCAGAATTTCTATCGGCAAAATAGGTGTGATTATAAGTATCCTTAGAAAAAAGAGAAGTAGCTTTATTTTTTATTGCTAACTCAAAAGGAAAACTCACATGCCAGTCATCAACAACCAGGTTCCATAACTCTAATTGTTTATGCGTATGATTTTTAATGAAGTCATATCGATTAAATGTATTAAAATTGGCATTTAAATCTTGAATTGAAGCTTCAATTTCATAATTCCATTTTTTATAAAGTGCTACGTTGTTAAATTCATTTTTAAAGATGGATAAGTAAGTCTTTAAACTTTGGTATACTATTTTAGACTCTTCTAAAGAGTTTTCTAGGACTGGAGAATCAAAACCTGTTATTCCTGTAAGTGCTATTTGAACTATTGATTTTCTAAACAACCACAAAAAATGATATGTCTTTAAGTGATTAAAACTAGTGTTCTTTCTGATTAATTTTAATCTATTTGAAACTAGATTCAAGTGTTTGTTTACACGTACAGAATTCATGTTTTCTGTAAAGATTTCTTCTTCAAGAACCTGATATCCACTTGGATTTTTAGTTTTTATATCAGTAAAATCCTCTTCTTCGACTTTCAAAATATTAGGTTGATTTAAGAAGCCGTAGTTTTCAATGTCCAGGGAAGCCAAAATGGGTTCAATTTTTTTAAAATACTTCCTGGATTGAAGAAAATATCTTTTGAGGTTGCTAGTATCAGTTTTAGCACTATCCAAATGATTAATAGCCATAGTGATATCGGATATGAATTGTTCTTTCATTTGGATATTGAATGGCGTCTTTTCTTTTTTGACTTCTTTCTCTTCTGAACAAGAAGAAAAAATACCGAATATGATAAAGAGGCTTATCACAAAATAAGCCCCTTTATTGTATTTAAATAAAATCATATGTTTATCGTTCTAAACCTTTAATTACATAAAGCATACTACCTTCTTTACGACTATTTGCTATATCAGGATTTGCTGTAGGATCGGTAAAAGGTGTTCCGTCTGTTCTTTCCCAGCCATGATTTTGGGTAATCATAAGAAAAGTCTCATCTACACCAATAACGTCTGATATGTCAATCATACCTGTTATTTCCCAGATTCTATCTAGACTTCCATATCCAGCTGCTGCTGCTTTAGGCTGATCACATTCTAATACTACTTTTAATTCTCCAGAGTTTAAATTGTATTGATATAATCTTGAATAGTGATTTGCTGCAGGTTTAAAATCCTGAATTCCATTTGGATCCTCTTGTATGTAAGCATAATTTTCGGTTACCAAAATATTATCAGGACTATGAAAAGCTTCTGCAGTACCACCTACTTTGTCACCATCTAATACACATGTTATTTTACCAGGGCCAAACGGAGTTCTATTATTTAATTCTACTTTGTAAATTCTTCCAGAACGTGTTCCCTTTCCTACTAATCCAGGTTTATCTCTTCCTGTAACTGCAAAATATACTTCTTGATTTTTCTTTCTGTTATGTCCTCTTCTCCAATCTATATCTTCTAATCTAGAAAATCCCATAACACCTTTTTCTTTGGCTTCGGCATCCAATAGATCGATATCTTTTTCTGTTAATTCTACAAACTCCATATCGTAAGAAACCCCTTCTTCCATATCTACCTCATAGGTTACATCTGGAGAGGTTACTTTTAATCCGTATAATTTACCTCCTTCAAGATCTCCCTGTCTGCCCACATACATTCCTAATTGCCCAGATGGAACTTCGTTATTACTATTGTCATCCCCAATAAAAACTACAGTCTTGCCAGGATATGCACGTCTATTTAATGCAACTGCATTCTCGGTAGACCATTGCCCTAGTGCGGTTAACATTCTAGGGGCAGAAGCTTCTGATGCATTCTTGTATGGATCAGTAGCAAAAACACCTTTCGAAGTTCCTCCCCATTCACCACCAGAAAGATATAAAGGACCAAAACCATGTACAGATGGAGTAATTAGTGAGCCAGAACATTGTGCTGTATTTGCTGTAGCCAAAGCATTAAGAATATGTTCTCCTTTAATAGGTTTAAAAGTCTCATCTAATGTGATTCTGGCAATAGAATAATCAGCTTCTATATTATTAATTAAAGTAAATGTTCCGTTTTTATTACGAAGTAATCCTGCACCATCAGCCATAGAACCGTAGGTGAAATCAGGAATATAGGTGTCTTCAGATGAAAGTAGATTGTATATTTCTATATCAGAAAATTCAGAAGTCTTTTCTAATAAAACAGGAGAGATAGAATGATTTTTCAGTTCGATTTTTCCTGTTGGTGGTTTAATAGGACCTCCTGTGTAATCGTCTAGGTTGCAAGAAGCCAATAGTAATGCAGCACCTAGAGAGGCAATAATAAGATGATTTTTCATGATTGTGTGGATTTTTGTTTCCACAAATTTAGCCTAAGGCATACCTCAATAACTTTATGAAGATGTTTTATGTTTATTAAAGAAATATCATCTAAATGTTTAGAATGTAAAATTAAGATTACTTTTTAGAATGATTCTAAACTTAAAATTTCTCGAAAACTCCAAGTCCAAATAATGCGTAATCGTACTTAACCGGGTCTGTAGGGTCTAAGGCCCTTAATTTTGTATCAAGCTCCAACAATGCTTTTCCATCATTTTGTTTGCGTGTAAGCAATCCCAACTTGCGGGCGACATTTCCCGAGTGTACATCTAACGGGCATGATAATTGAGCAGGAGAGAGGTCGCGCCAAATACCTAAATCAACCCCGGCAGAAGCGTCTCTTACCATCCACCGTAAAAACATATTGATTCGCTTAGCAGCAGAATTTTTATGAGGATCACTCACATGTTTTTCTGTTCTAAGTGGGTGTGGTAATGAAAAAAATTCCTTTTTAAAATTATGAATCGCAGTCTGGAAGTTGTCATCTCCTTTATGTAATTTAAAAAAAGCTTCCATATCAACATATTTGGTATATATATACCGTAACGCAGTAATGAAATAGGAGAGATCTGTACTATTAAAGGTTCTATGAACAAAACCATTAAAATCTTGAAGATTCATTTCGGTATGATTCATTATAAAATCATACGGGCTATTACCCAAAAGAGACATTAATTTGTGAGAATTGGTTAAGATGCTTTTGCGGTTTCCCCAGGAAATGGTAGCAGTAAGGAATCCCGAAATTTCAATATCTTCTTTCTGAGTATATAGATGGGGAATTTGTACTGGATCTGTTTCAATAAATTTTGGTTGTTCGTAGTAAAATGCCTTTTCATCCAGGAAATCTTTGAGCTCGATATTGTTGAATTTTTTCACAAGGAGATATTATGATTTTTATTGTTTTTTCATTAGCAAAGATGATAATTTTAATGAATACTCTTTAAAATTTAATAAAAAGGTTAAATAAAATACAGATTTGAGTTTTGTGTACAATAAGTTGATGTGTTAAAAAGTTTATCTATTTTAGTACTATCAAAAAGATAGTTTTTATTATGTTACTATGCATATAGGCATTTCTATTGATCTATATTAATAACAGTCAGTGGTTTTTTGTTATTTAAAGATTCTTGAGATGAAAATTATAGATTATTTATTTTTAATAAGTGGCTTACAAACGTTAGTTATTACTGTTGTTCTTCTTTTTTACCGATCTAAAAAAGTATATATTAATAGATATCTGGGGTTGTTTTTTGTTACTTTATGTGTGGAGATGGCAATGTATTTTGTTTTTAAGTATGTTGAACATCCCGCTGTTTATTATCACCCATTTCGATTTAATTTGTTAAGTATGAGTTTTTTGTTTTTCTACGCAGTAGAAACGGCGGGAATTTATATAAAACGTAAAATCTATTATTATGTTCCAGCAATTTTTGAATTTTTATTTTTATTAGTATTTTTTCTTTTAGTACTACAAAACCCAGAAATACATACCACTTTAAAAGAAATGTATTTTGGTAGAATAATGAACATTGTTGCTTCAATCTATATCATAACGATGTCTGTTATGATTATTAAAGTTAATAGTAGACATAAGAAACAACTACCATATTTTTATGAAATAACTAAATACAAGTCATTGAATTGGCTAACTGTTTTTTGTGTTATCTGTATCTTATTTAATCTTGCAGGGAATTCATTGAATCTGTTTATTAGTGAAAAGTATTATACATATATTATAAATGCTATTCTTTTATTGTCCCTTTATTATATTACTATTGCCAGTCTGGTACAGATTAATATTATAAATATCATTTCACCCAAGACAGAAGAAAAAGAAACTAAAGCAGAATTAGAAAATATTGTAAGGATTATTGAAGAATATATGATAGAAACCAAAGCGTATTTAAATCCTTCAATTACCTTAAAAACATTTGCTAAGGAGGTTAGGTTACCAGAAAGGCTAATTTCTAAAGCGATTAATAAGATTGAGCATAAGAATTTTAATAATTATATCAATTATTATAGAATAGAGGAGTTTAAACAACTTTTGTCTATGGATAGGCACAAAAAATTTAGCATTTCTGCAATAGCTAATGAAGTTGGTTTTAACTCAAGAGCATCTTTTTACAAAAATTTCAAAGATATTGTTGGAGTCTCTCCTTCGTCATATGCAAAAAATTCAGATGATTGATTATCTTACCTTTATAATGTTTCTTATTATGATTTAAGACATCCTAAATCATGTTAGGGGACACCTACTTGTTGACTTGAGTGTTCTTTTTGTTGAATTTAGCACCAACTAATTTTACACAAACAATCGACTTATTATGGAAACACTATTCAACAGTACTTCAATCTTGTTCTTGATAAAAACTAAAGAAATTTATTAAGATAACTCATAGACTATATTATTGATTTCAACAAAGTTATAAACCGGAATTTTTTTAAATATAATTTTAGGATTCTTAGGGACCATTTTGAAAGCCTAAAAGTTGAGATTTAAAATTTCTTATTGAGTGAGTGAGAATCAAAAAAACTTTCCAAATTTTGATTCATATGAGGTCTTTTTAACCTCGATCCGGTTTATGCTTTGTTTTGGCTATAACTCAGACAGTCTTATTTAGAACAATACAGATTACATATTCTTAATTGTATTAAGGTTTCAAAGTTCTTAATATCTAATTTTTTAATCGAGATAATAAAAACCAAAAGGTTTTTATTGACTTACACAAATTAACAAACTTAAAATATGAAAACTATTAAATTATTAGCACTTAGTGCTATTGTCACAGGATGCATTACTTCTTGTCAAAAAGAAGAAATTGCTACAGAAATAAATGAAACAAATAACACCCCTACAAAAGAACAGCTTCTTAAGCTAGAAAGCATGGGAGTTAATACAGAAGATGTATCTGTAAAAACGATAACAGATCTTGATGGGAGTAGCGCAGACTACTTCGTTAATGGTACAGATCTTGGTATCCCAGTAGTGGGACTTGTAAATCAACCAAGTTTAGAATCTTTGGATAACGGAATGAAGCAGTATAGAACAAGAAACATTGTTTCTAGCCGTAATCGTACTATTAATGTATTAGGTTACACTGGTGGTGGAGGTAATGGACTGTCTAACACAGGAAGACAAGCCTTACAAAGAGCTGTTAATACATATAATAACTTAAATACCTCTCTTAATATGAGACTTACTTTTGGTACTAACTACCAAGCTGCTGATTTAGTAGTATATGTAAGAAGTGATTTAGGATCGGGTGGATTAGCTGGATTTCCTTCTGGTGGAAGAGCTTACAAGTGGGCAAGAATCGGACCTAGTGTAAAAAACCAAGGAGTTGCTTATACACAACATGTTATTACTCATGAAATGGGGCATTGTATAGGATTACGTCATACAGATTGGCAACAAAGAGTATGTAATGGTCAAAATGAAGGACAAGGGCAAGATGGAGCTATTCATATTCCAGGAACACCAACTGGAGTTGATATTACATCATTCATGATTTCTTGCCCTACACAAGGAAACCCTATGAATGGAACTCTAAATAGAAATGATGTTACTGCACTGCAGTATCTATATTAATATAATATAGTTAAGAACTTTGATTTTTTTTAGAAGAGGCTGCCTGAAAAGGCAGTCTTTTCGTGTTTAATTTTTTTTATATAAATATGGTGTTTTTGATCAATAATAATTATGCAAATATGTGTATTTGATTTAGTTAATGATTTTTTTTTGAATGTCCTTAATCATGATTTAGGACATCTTAAATCGTGATTAAAGACATCTAATTATTGATTTGAGCGCTTTTTTTATGGAATTTAGCACCAACTAATTTTACACAAACTCTTGACTTATGAAAACACTATTCAATACAATTCCAATTTTGTTTTTAGTAAATAAATATTAGTCTATAGGATAACTATGGATTATATTCTTGGTTGCACAAAGTTATAAACCGGAATATTTTTTAAATATAATTTTAGGATTCTAGGGACCATTTTGAAAACCTAAAAATTGAAGTTTAAAAATTCTTATTGAGGAACAATCAAAAAATACTTTCCAAATTTTGATTAAATAAGAGGTCATTTTAGCCTCTATCCGGTTTATGCTTTGCTGTTTAACGATATGCTTAAACAGCTTCATTTAGAACAATAAAGATTACATACTCTAACTAGTATTAAGGTTTCAAGGTTCTTAATATCTAATTTTTTAATCGAGATAATAGAAAACCTTTTGGTTTTTTTTGACTCACACAAATTAACAAACTTAATAATATGAAAACTATCAAATTATTAGCGCTTAGCGCTATCGTGGCAGGATGTATTACTTCTTGTCAAAAAGAAGAAGTTGCTGCCGAAGTAAATGAAATAGATAATGTTCCTACAAAAGAACAGCTTCTAAAATTAGAAAGCATGGGGGTTAATACAAATAATGTGTCTGTAAAAACAGTAACTGACCTAGACGGAAGTACTGCAGACTATTTTGTTAATGGTACAGATTTAGGTGTGCCAGTAGCTGGACTTGTTGATCAGCCAAGTTTAGAATCTTTGGATAATGGAAACAAGCAGTATAGAACAAGAAATCTTATTTCTAGCCGTAATCGTACTATTGATGTATTAGGTTACACTGGAGGTGGAGGTAATGGGCTTTCTAATACAGGAAGACAAGCTTTACAAAGAGCTGTTGCTAATTTTAATAATTTAAATACTTCTCTTAATATGAGACTTACCTTTGGTACTAATTATCAAGCTGCTGATTTAGTAGTATATGTAAGAAGTGATTTAGGAGCTGGTGGATTAGCTGGATTCCCTTCTGGAGGAAGAGCATACAAATGGGCACGAATCGGACCTAGAGTAGCTAACAATGGTGTTACTTATGCTACTCATGTAATTACTCATGAGATGGGCCACTGTATTGGTTTACGTCATACAGACTGGTTTGCAAGATCATGTGATGGTAGCAACGAAGGTCAAGGTTCTGATGGAGCTATTCATATCCCAGGAACTCCAACAGGTATCGACAGAACTTCTATAATGATTTCTTGTGCAACAGGAAATGAAAATGGAAGATTTAATAGAAACGATGCAACGGCAATACAGTACTTGTATTAATAAAAATTGCTAAGAACTTTGAAACTTATTAAGAAAAGGCTGCGTCATGATGCAGCCTTTTTTATAGAATTTTTATAATAAAGCAGTATGTATACTACTGGTGTAATTTGTTATTGAATTTATCCTACAATTTTGCCATCTACCATAACCAACTTTCTATCGGCCATATCAGCCAATTCCTGATTATGAGTTACAATCACAAAAGTCTGACCAAATTCATCTCTTAGCTTAAAAAATAATTGATGTAAATTTTCTGCAGCCTCGCTGTCTAAATTTCCAGAAGGTTCATCAGCAAAAATCACTTTTGGATTATTGATTAGTGCTCTGGCAACGGCAACACGTTGTTGTTCTCCTCCAGATAATTCATTAGGCTTATGATCATATCGATGAGAAAGCCCTAAAAAATCTAAGAGTTCTTTGGCTCTTTTTTCTACTTCAATTCGTGATGCCTTTTTAATAAATGAAGGAATACAAACATTTTCTAGAGCAGTAAATTCGGGTAATAATTGATGAAATTGAAAAATAAAACCTAATTGTTCATTCCTAAAAGAAGAAAGTCCCTTATCTTTTTTATTTTTTTTGATAAAATTTATGATACCAAAAATTAGTAAAGGAATAATGAGTACGACCCTAATCGCTGTTTTAATATATATATCAAAAATATCGGGTGAGATAATCCATGAGAGAATAACGAAGATAGCATATGCTATCAGAAAGAACTGAAATAGATTTGAAAACTTTTTTGATTTTTGATTTTTTAATTCCTTGTCTTGAAGCTTAAAAATATCAGTTTCATTAATAGTTAGAGAAGAATCATCTTTTTGACCGGGGTTATCTAATGTACCCAAAATTTGCAGTAATGTAGTTTTTCCTGCGCCAGAAGCACCAACAATAGAAACAATTTCTCCTTGTTTAATATGAAGATCTACTCCTTTAAGAACATGAAGGTCTCCATAGTTTTTATGAATATTATTAGCTTTGATCATCCGTTTTCTATACTTGAAGGAGTGAAAGTAATCAATATCATTAGAATCCCCAAGATTATCCTTTAGAAGAACGTTTTAAATTATTCACATCAAGAAAATAGACTACTCTTAACGATAAGGTATGCTTGATAGGTTTGTTAAACAAATTGTTTAAACTTTGCGTATAATTTAATGTAGATAGCTCATCATCATTAAAAATTTGATTGCGATAGAGTAGGGTAGCTTCACTACCAGGAGCGAATCTCCAGTTAAAACTCAAATCCAGATTCCAAATATTAAAATTGGTATTTGGATTATCTTCTGAAACATCATAATCAATTTGAGACCTTGAGCCATTTTCGTTTAGAATATAAAATACATTATCAGAATAATCAGCTGTACTCCAGAAGTTTCGGAAACGTAGATTTACAGCTTTGTATGGGTCAAAATTATAACTTGCACTTAACGAATTTTCTAATGAAATAATATCTCGTTGCCCCAGAAATACATCTGTACCATCATCATCGATATACCCAAAATTGTTTGGACGATTATAATATTCTGATCTCCATATCACTAATAATTTATCAGAAAACCGATATCGAGGAGAAACCTCTATTCTGTATATTTTTTGTCCGTCATCAAACCACTGCCTGGTTCCCGCACTAATATCATACGCGAATTTTTTTCTATAATCAGAAGAAACAAACATTCTTCCTCCTATACTTCGACTAAAAGTAACAAATCTTCCATCTATACGAGGCTCAAAATAGTCTTGATTTTTAGAGTTATAAGATCCTCTACCACCAAAACCAAATCGTTTTTTGGTCACAAAAAACCAATTGGCACCTATAGAATTTTGTGTTTGAATGCTAGGATCATATAATCGTCGATGTCTTGCGAAAACATTAATCCGATAGGTGTTAAATAATCCTTTAGGTTCAAAGATTTGGTAGGACGCACTGACTCTGAAATTATTGAAGTTATTTCTAAAATTGACTCCCAAATCATTAATGTTATACGTTGTATTTGCCAAATCGTGACCAAAACCATACCTGATTTTACCTTTGATACGGTCAAAATCAAGCTCAGATGCAAAACCACCAATATTATCTCCCGGAGAATTTATGTGACTAACCAAAGATCTTCCGGTTAGGCGATACGAGTTAGATTTATTAGCTAGGTTCCAAACCAACCCGGTTACATTTGCATTTCTAAACTCACTACCGCTACGAGTTACATTAGTATTTATTAAGGAAACAGAAGAATTTTTATTAAACTGTTGATCCAATACAAAAATATTATAATTCGATATCGGTTCGACTACTTCTTTACGCACAGCTCCAGTAATAGTATCGGTAATTCGTATTTCTGTTTTTTCTGTAATAGCATTAAAAAAACCGATACCCAGATTTCCTTTTGTCCTTCCCGAGATTTTTAATGCATTAAGCAAATTTACTTTAGAAGGAGCGTCCTCTGCAACTTCATTAGCATTAAGGTCATCATCAGATATAGATGTAGAAGGTTTGCCACCAACTCTCCTGGAAAAGAAAATATTTCCCTTGTTAAATAATTCTGTGCCTTCAGTAAAGAATTGCCTGTTTTCACCAAAAGTTTGTTCGAACGGACCTAAATTAAGGCGAACTTCATCAAAGGCTGCTTGCCCAAAATCCGGGATTAGGGTAGCATCTAATGTAAAGCTATCACTTAGCCCATATTTCACATCCATTCCAGCACTAAAATCAGTCTCGGTGTCTCCATCAGATTGTGAGACCAGACCTTGCACAAACGGAAAAAAAGTAAGCCTCACAGGAGGATTAACATTCTCTACACCTTTAACCAAACCATTATACTGCGTGCGTTGACCAATTTTATTATCAATAAAGTTCCAGGTATGAGTCTGATTTCTGCTCAGAGATCTTCTATAAAAATTGATGCTCCAATCCTGTATATTCACTTCGGGAAAGCGTAATGCATTATATGGTATTTTAAATTCTGCATACCATCCTTGGTCATCAAAAGAAACTTTGGCATCAAAAACTACATTATAACTAAAATCTTCATTGAATTGATCAGCTCTTGCATCACCAATAGTACCTGCGCTGGTTATAAAAAAACGAGTTTCATTAGTTCCATCGTTGTAGGTATTTATGGCAATGCTAAAATGATCTGCCTGAACAAATATATCATCTCGCTGGCTAAATTGACGCAACACTGTATCGGGTTGATCATCATATAGGTAGACTCCAAAATAAACGGCTTTATTGTCATATGCCATTTTTACTTCAGATCTTATTTCTTTTGGTATTTCTCCCTCATTTCCGGGTTGCCACATTTGAAAATCACCATGAGCCGGAAGGGTTTTCCATATTTCATCATCAAGAACACCATCAACTTTTGGAGGGTTATTTATTCTTTCTGCTATAATTTCTTTTCTTTCTTGAGCAAAAGATTGTAATGTAACGAAAAGTAAAAATACTGCATACGCTTTTGAGTGTAGTTGTGTATTCATAAAATTGTAATAAAAATCTTACTTTTTTTGATTAGTTGCAAAACTAGGCTTGTATTAGGAGATGTGGTACTAACGAAAAGTTAAAAAGCAAGAAATGGATATGCATATATGTATTTTCGTTAAAAAAAATACGACTATATAGTTATGAAAGAAAATAATATAGAAATCGCAGTATTTGCTGGAGGGTGTTTTTGGTGTACAGAAGCAGTTTTTCAGCGCTTAGAAGGGGTGCATAAGGTAATATCGGGATATACAGGAGGAACTATAAAAAATCCTGCATACCGTGAAATAACAACAGGAAGAACAGGCCATGCTGAAGCGATTAAAATCGAATATGATCCTAATCTCATTAGCTATAAAGAGCTATTAGAAATATTTTTTGCTACACATGACCCTACAACGTTAAATAGTCAAGGAGCAGATCGTGGTACACAGTATCGAAGTGCTATATTTTATGTTGATGAGCAACAACAACAGATAGCAGAACAAATGATTGCAACCCTTAAGGATGACTTTGTTTTTGACGATCCTATAGTTACAGAAATAACCAAACTGGGGCCATTTTATAATGCAGAAGCATATCATCAGGATTACTATAATCAAAATAGTAGTCAAGGATATTGTCAATTCGTGATAAATCCAAAACTTAATAAATTAAATACTACCTTTAAAAATAAATTGAAAAAAGAAATACAGAATTAATTGCTATGCCGTATAAACATTTTGAAGAATACAATATAAAAGTAACAGAAGAAGTAAAAGAAAAATTTGAATCTATTATTGAAGATCTTGGAGAAGATATAAAAAGAGAAGGTATTGTTAAAACTCCTGAGCGTGCAGCAAAAGCAATGCAGTTTCTTACTCAGGGATACCATCAGGATCCTGCCGAAATTCTTAAAAGTGCTATGTTTAAAGAAGGCTATGACGATATGGTTATAGTTAAGGATATCGAACTATATTCGTTGTGTGAACATCATATGTTACCCTTTTTTGGGAAAGCACATATTGCATATATACCCGATGGTCATATCGTAGGATTAAGTAAATTACCTAGAATTGTTGATGTATTTGCAAGGCGATTACAAGTACAGGAACGACTTACACATGATATTTTAGAGTGTATTAATAATACATTGAAACCAAAAGGTGTTGCTGTAGTGATTGAAGCTTCTCATATGTGTATGATGATGCGTGGAGTACAAAAACAAAATTCGGTAACAACCACTTCTGGTTTTAGAGGGCAATTTGAAAAAATAGAAACTCGATCAGAGTTTTTGAGATTAATTACGGCTGATTTAGGGTAACAAATTTTTGGAATACTCTTTGCATTATTTATTGTATATTAAACTATAAATTATGTATTAAATATGGCAAAAGATAAATATAAAAAACTTGGATTAAGTTTACTTTTTGATGGCTTAGGGATGATTACTTATGTGATTCCTGGAGTAGGGGAGTTTGCAGATGTGATATGGGCTCCTTTAGCGGGATGGTTGATGACCAGAATGTATAAAGGTAATGTTGGTAAGGCAGCCGGAGTATTCACATTTGTAGAAGAAGCACTACCGGGTATGGATATTATACCAACATTTACGATAATGTGGGTATATACATATGTGATTAAAAAAGAAAAAGTAAAAGAGATTATTGATGTTGATATTTCTTAATCTTTAAAGAAACGAGCAAACCCCATTCTGTTTAACATCTTTTTTTCAAAACCCCAGAAAAATTTAAATTGCCCAAAGAGCCACCCTACGATAATAAGTAATATTTGATATATAGGAAATATCAATAGTATTCTGATAGGCCAATACAACCATCCATTTGTTGTATCTCTATGTAGTCCTATAAAAGTAAGTATAGGATCAGAAATACGAGCTGCAGTAGATCCTGTAACCGCAAACGCAATAAAGATTGCTATGAGTTCCCATCGATACGAAACATTCCATTTTGTCTCCAGAATATTAAAAAGCTTCAGAGTAATGAAAAGGAATATCGAAAATAGAAAAACTATTATAGCAGATAGTGTGCCAATATAGATGCTATCGGTCTGATCTATAGGTAATAATTTCAGAATATACTTACCAATCAGATAAGAAGAGAATACTAAACCGAGTAATCCTAATACGGGAAATACTAATTGCCAACTACGTTCTATTTCCCAGCGTTCCTTAAATTTTTGCATAGTGCAAAAGTACAATAATTAAAAAGAATTTAAATCAAAATCGCCGCCCTCTTGTAGCAATAAATCGTTGCCTATAGCGCTGCTCAAAATATACAAAGTAATTATACAAAAGATAGTTTACCTCATAACCATAATGAGTTGCATATTGATAATTGATTTGCTGAAGATATAAATTAGGATCAAATCGTTGTGGTTGCATTACCCGTTGATTATATTCTGTAACATATATGCGATTTCTGGTTTCTAAAAATGTCTCAGAATAGAAACCTCTTGGTCTTTGTGTTACTAACCATGCATTAAATCCAGGTTCGATGATAATAATTTCATATTCCAGACTATCATTTGCTATTCTTACGGTATCTGAAGCGGTATCGGTAGAGGCTACATCCATTTTTCTGTTTTTGGTTGTAGAACAACTATAAATGAACATTCCTAAGATTACTATATAAATACAATTTTTCATAACCTTATAAATATATCTAAAAAAAGAATACCATAGTGTTGTAGAAATTATAAATTCCAGAAATCAATTTGATCTTGCTCAATTTCTTGAGCACCAATAAAACTAATAATCTTTTTATATCCTAGGCAGTTGGTTAAAATAAAAGCTTATTAAAGTCATACAACTCTAATAAGCCCTTTCTTTGATATATTCAAAATAATAAAAATTATATTATTTGATTATTGGGTAGGAGTATTATTTTCCGAAAAGACCACCTAGTAGCCCTCCAAGACCTCCTTTTTTCTTTCCACCACCACTTAGTAACATTCCGGCAACATCATCAAGAATACTCCCATCACCATCTGCATCTAAGAAAGATTCTATCAATGATTGTTGCTTAGAACCACCACCAGACATACCACCTAGTAAACCTGATAATCCATTAGCATCACTTACGTTATTTTGTTTAGCTTGTTTTCCTAATACTCCTAAAAGAATTGGAGCAGCAACTTTTAGTATTTGAGCCACAGAACCGGCATCGATTCCTGATTTTTGACTTAAAGCATTTTCTACTGCAGGTTGTTTATTTCCAAGAATATGACCTAGAATACCGGCTCCATCATTAGTAACACTTTGATCAACACCACCGTCAAATAAACCTCCTAAATTATCCAAAATCCCACCAGTATGCTTACCTGTTAGTGCTCCTAATAGTCCTGAAGCTCCTTCAGGAGTAGATGCATTTCGTTGCATTGCTCCCATAAGTACAGGCATAGCCATACTTAATAAATCTCCAGTTTTACCTTCGGATTGGCCTGTTTGCGAGCTTACACCGTTGATAATTTGCTTGCCCATAGGGCTATTTAATAGATCTAAAATTCCTGACATTGTAAATATTTTTTAATGAATCTAAATTTACATTTTTAATACTAGAATTAGAGTTAAGAGTTCATTTTATTTTGATAAAAAAAAGATGAAAAACCATTTTATAGGATGAAGAGCAAAAAAAGAACCGTTTCAATGATTGAAACGGCTCTTTACTAATATGAAATTTATATTTTGTGTCTAGTTCAGAATCTTAATAATTTGCTCGGCTAATTCTTGACCAATACGATCTTGAGCTTCTCCCGTTGCTGCACCAATATGTGGTGTTAGCGATATTTTACTATTCATCAAAATTTTGATAGCCGGACTAGGTTCATTTTCAAATACATCAAGTCCTGCAAAACCTAATTTTCCTTTCTCCAAGGCTTCTACCAATGCTACTTCATCGATTACTCCACCTCTTGCAGCATTAATGATTCCTGCGCCATCCTTCATTTGTTCGATTTCAGGATTCCCGATCACATATTCTTTTTGTGCAGGAACGTGTAGTGTGAAAAAATCAGAATTTTTAAGAACTTCTTCTTTGGATACAGTCTTGATCTTAAATTTTAATGATTGTCCATCAAAGAACTCTAATGGTATTTCTACTTCTTCAATAAATGGATCATAGGCAATAACATTCATTCCAACTCCAATTGCAATTTTTGCAGTTGCCTGTCCTATTCGTCCGATACCTATTACTCCAAGGGTTTTTCCTCTTAATTCGATACCGCTACCATATGCTTTTTTCAGGTTTTTGAATTTACTATCACCCTCGAGAGGCATGTTACGGTTAGAGTCATGTAAAAAACGTACACTACCATATAAGTGTGCAAAAACCAACTCTGCAACAGATCCAGAAGAAGCTGCTGGAGTATTAATTACATGTAGTCCTTTTTCTCGGGCATAAGCTACATCAATATTGTCCATTCCTACACCGCCACGACCAATAATCTTAAGAGAAGGACAATTATCAATAATATCTGTTCTTACTTTGGTAGCACTTCGTACAAGTAGTACAGAAATTTCATTTTCATTAATATAATTAACTAATTGATCTTGAGCTACTGTAGTTGTTAAAACCTCGAAGCCTTTTTTTTCTAAAGCTTTAATTCCGCTTTGAGATACTCCGTCGTTTGCTAATACTTTCATTTTCAAGTTTTAAATTTTGAATATTAAGTCCTATTAATTTGACTTGTCTTAATGATTATTGTTGTTAGTTTACGCTTTACGTTCCAGGTCACCCATTATATCAACAAGAGCAGCAACACTTTCAAGGCTTAATGCATTGTACATACTAGCTCTGTAACCTCCGATACTTCTGTGACCATTGATTCCGTTGATTCCTGCTTCTTTCCACATGGCATCAAAAGTTTCTTTAAGGTCTTCATTTACCAATGTAAAAGTTGCATTCATATAAGAACGATCTTCTTTGGCAGCAAATCCTTTAAATAGAGGGTTTACATCAATTTCAGAATAAATAAGGTTAGCCTTTTTTTCGTTTAATTCTTCTATTGCAGATATTCCACCAAGTTGTTTTAACCAACGTAGTGTAAGCATAGAAACATAAACAGGATAAACAGGAGGTGTGTTAAACATACTTGCTTTGCTAATATGAACCTGATAGTCTAACATAGAAGGAATATCCCTTTCTATTTTACCAAGAATATCTTCTTTTACAACTACAAGTGTTGTTCCTGCAGGTCCCATATTTTTTTGCGCTCCAGCATAAATCAAACTAAATTTAGAAAAATCTAATTGTCTGGAGAATATATCGCTACTCATATCACATACCAATGGGATATCTGTAGTAGGAAAATCTTTTAATTGCGTCCCGTAAATTGTATTATTACTGGTAAGGTGTAAATAATCCAAATCTGTAGGAATATTTAATTTTTTGGGAATAAAGTTGAAATTGGCATCTTTTGATGAAGCAACTTCTATAACTTCACCAAACTTTTTTGCTTCCTTTACAGCTTTGTCACTCCAAGCTCCCGTGTTTAAGTATCCTGCTTTTGATTGTAGTAGGTTATAGGCAGTCATTAGAAATTGAGTACTTGCCCCACCTTGAAGAAATAAGGCTTTATACCCTTTACCTTCAAGACCTAATAATTCTAAAGCCAGACTGCGGGCTTCTTCCATAACATCAACAAAATCTTTACTACGATGCGATATTTCCAGAATGGAAAGACCAGAATTGTTAAAATCTAACACTGCTTGTGATGCTTCTTTAAATACTTCTTGTGGTAAAATACAGGGTCCAGCGCTAAAATTATGTTTTTTCATGTGCTAATGTTTGTTGTTTTTAATGGCCACATGGAATCTTTAACAATTATAAATACCTTAAACATTTATGTTTTTGATTATTTTTAATTGTATCCGTTTCATTAGTAGTTTTTAATTGTTGTTAAATAGATAGTTTTGTGATCTTTTCTTTTACTCAAAAAAGAGAGTTAGAAAAAACACCACAAAGGTGCTAATAATATGATACAAAAGCATTGTCAAAATGATAAATTATTCAATTAATTTTTGTCAAAAATTCAATAATATCTATACCGTCTGCATAATCTGAAAGTTGAGGATTTTGAGTTTCCCCAAATGCAATACATTCTGGAGAAAAATCAGAACCTACAATACATTGAATTTTTTCACTGTCATTTTGTATTTTATTACTTAACTGGTCTTTAGAATCATAGGTTTCATAAAATAATGTAGCAATTGGAGAAGCATAACTTTCATCCTCTTTGAGCATTAAAAAACCATTTTCAAATAATTTGTAATTACTCATTAAATAAACTGCTTTATTGTAATCATAATTGTTAGCATACTTTGCACTATTGATGATATCATGATACGGATAAATAGCTTTAAAAAAAGAATCAAAATCATACCCTTTTGGGATCATTAGTTTTGATACACTTCTGCATCCTAATCCATAGTATCTAAAAATATCATTGCCGAGTACCTCGAGTTGTTCATTAGTTTCATTTCCTGTTAAAATTGCAACAGAATTTCTATTTTTACGTATGATATTGGGAACTTTACCAAAATAATATTCAAAATATCTAGAAGTATTGTTACTTCCTGTTGCAATTACTGCATCAAAACCTTTAAATTTTTCTGAAGTAAATTTAATAGCTCCTTCAAACCGAGGCTCTATTGTTATTAGGTAAGAAGCTATAAATGGTAATAACTGATTATCATTAGAGGATTGTTTTACTAAAACATGATGTCCTGTAATTAGTACAGAAAGAAAATCATGAAATCCTACTAATGGTATATTTCCTGCCATAATAATACCAACAGTTTTTGGTTCTATTTTTTCTAATGAATAATGAGATAACCAATCTTTCAAATTGTTCTCGGTAAGAGCATTACTCCATTGCTGTAGAGAAAAAAGCACATTTTCTTCTGTAAACCATCCATTATGATGTACTGCAGTAGTAATTTTATGGATCATTTCATCAAAAAAATCATCATTGCGATGAAGGGTATTAACTTTCTCATAACCAGTAGTTTTGAATTGGTTAAGGAACTTTCCTAATTCAGAAAAAGCTTTGATACGGTCATTTAATAACATCTCTTATTTGTTTATCACTAGTTTACGAGCTATTTTTGTGCTGCAAATTTAGAATAAAAAAGAGCTATGGCAATTATAATAACAGATGAATGTATAAACTGCGGTGCTTGTGAGCCAGAATGCCCAAATACTGCAATTTATGAAGGAGCTGATGATTGGAGGTATTCTGATGGTACAGATTTAGAAGGAGATGTAGTTCTTCCTGGAGGTAAAAATGTAAATGCTGATGAAGCACAAGAGCCTGTAAGTGACGAAGTATATTATATAGTTCCTGATAAATGTACAGAATGTAAAGGGTTTCATGAAGAGCCACAATGTGCGGCTGTATGTCCTGTAGATTGCTGTATTCCTGATGAGGATATAGTAGAAACCGAAGAATTTTTATTGCAAAAACAAGGTTTTATGCATAAATAGAGGATATTATCTCAATATAGATCATAAAAAAACCTGTCATATGACAGGTTTTTTTATGGTCATTTTTTAATTTTTAGTATTTTCGCTCTACTACAACCTCAAATCTAAAGACGAAATCATGAAAAAAACAATCTTTTTTATTCTTTTTACAACGCTTTCTGTTGTTTCTTATGGACAATATCGCTGGGAAGTTTCTGGCGGAGCTACTTTTTCTAAACTAAACCTTGATAACAACGAAACTACGGGTGGAACCGGTTTTTTTGTTAATGCCGGATATGGCTATGTAATGGGAGTTAGAGCGAGAACAAGTATTGTTTTTTCTTTAGACCTTTTACAACGTACCAGCGAAATAGAAGGAACAGGTGATGCAGAAACACTACAGGTTGGATTTAACCCAAAATTTAGATACTTAACAGGTGATGGTAAAGATCGTTTTCGTGGCTTTATTAATGTTGGGCCTTCTTTTAGGGTAAATACAAAATTTGAAATAAACGGTGTAGAATTAGAAGATGATGCCTATGAGAATTTGATTATAGGTGGTGTGTATGGAGCTGGTTTTTCTCAAATGATAGGAGAGATGTTTGATGTTATGGCAGAAGTAGGAGTAATGAACGATTTTGTAGATAACCTTACAGATACTAATAGTAAATTCTTTGATATTTATGCACGAGTAGGGGTTCGATTCAGAATTTATGATGCACGACGATAAACTTTAACAAATAATATGTATTTAAAACCCTGCTTCGGCAGGATTTTTTTATACTTCAATTTAATTTTTTGTAAATTAGATACTTACAAAAAAAGAATAATTGGATGTCGTATTGGGGATATATAGCAATTAGTGTTCTTGCAGTGTATGTTATTGTAAGTATAACCTTGTATTATTTGCAGGAGTACTTTATTTTTAAACCAGAGAAGTTAGATAAGGATTTTGAATTTCATTATAACAATCAGGTTGTAGAAGAGTATAATCTGGAAACAAGAGATGGGGCTATACTTAATGGTCTTCATTTTAAAGTAGAAAACCCAAAAGGTGTTGTTCTATATCTTAAAGGGAACTCTAAAAGTATAAAAGGCTGGGGGAAATTTGCTGTAGACTTTACAAGACACGGATATGACGTATTTATGTTGGATTATAGAGGGTTTGGTAAAAGTACAGGCAGACGTTCTTTTAAAGCAATAAAAAGAGATCTTCAGTTTGTCTACAATAAGATAAAAGATAAAGTAAAGGAAGAATATATTATTCTATATGGTCGTTCAATGGGATCTGGATTTGCTACAAAACTTGCCTCTATTAATAATCCTAAAATGTTGATATTGGATGCTCCATATTATAGCCTAAATAAGGTTGCTGCAAAGTTTATACCTTTTATGCCGATTTCTTTAATAATGAGGTATCCTATACCAACCTATAAATGGCTTAAGTATGTAAATTGCCCTATTCATATTATACACGGCACTCATGATAAATTAATTCCTTTTAAGTCAAGTATTAAATTGTCAAAAATTCGACCAAAGCTTACTCGATTGTATACTGTGATAGGAGGAGGGCATAAAAATTTAAATAATTTCGAATCTTACCATAAGATGCTTGAAGAAATTATCAATTCTAAAATGAGAAAGATAAACCTTTCTAATACAAGTATTGGTGTTGTGCACTCTTCAAAAAAGGCAAATGCACAAGCTTAAAAAAATACTATTGTGGAGTATATCACTCTATAGTATTGCTATGGTATTGCTTTATTTTTTTCAAGAAAAAATTATTTTTCAACCAGAAAAACTTTCTACAGATTTTGTTTTTCAATTTGAACATCCTTTTGAAGAGTTTTTTCTAAAAACCAACGATAATAGTCGTCTTAATGCTATTCGCTTTGTTAATGAAGATCCCAAAGGGGTGATTTTGTATTTTCATGGTAATAAAGGAAGTTTGAAACGTTGGGGAGAAATAGCAATGTTCTTTGCAAAAAAAAATTATGATATTATCATAATGGATTATCGAGGATATGGAAAAAGTACAGGAAAAATCAGTGAACAAAAATTATATGATGACGCTCAATTGTTTTATAACTATGTTTTAGAATTGTACCCCAAAGATCAAATAACTATTTATGGACGATCCATTGGTACCGGAATTGCAGTAAAAGTAGCTTCAGATAATCAACCTGGTCATTTGATATTAGAAACTCCTTATTACAATATGAATGACGTAGCAGAAAGCTGGCTACCCTATTTTCCAACGAACAAGTTATTACGGTATAAAATTCCGTCTAATAAGTTTATACAGAATGTAGTTTGTGATATCACTATTTATCATGGAACCGATGATAGAGTAGTTCCTTATGCATCGGGGGAGCTATTATTTAATAGTATTTCAGCCTCAAATAAAAGAATAATTACAATACCAAAAGGATCGCATAACGACTTAATAAAATTTGAAGAGTATCTTACTACAATTGATAATGTCCTTAAAAATGACTAATCATATTAAAAAGAGAAGCGCCATTCTTAAATAAAAAGACGTAGCGCTTCTGTAAAATCTATGATTTTTTTAAAATATAAAGAAAATGGTTTATTTAGAACTTACCATTTAATACTCCATAAGAGCATCTCTATACTCTTTTAAGTCTGATATATTCGTTCTGTTTTTAAGACTTTTTGTAAGTGATACCAAATATTTAAGACTCTCTACTGGGTCTTTAGTTCCTTCATTGTTTGTTATTTCGGTATCCTCATCTATAGGTTCATCATCCGGAATTGGTATGAGAAAAGAATTATTCTCTTCTATATGTTCATAAGTAAACCTAAGAACTTTTACTACTAGTGGTATTTGCTCTTCTAAAGCATAAGTCCTTAATTCTTTAAGGTCTCCAATTAGTGCATCTGTATTGATACCTGTTTTTTCCAGGTCTACCAGAATTTTATCGATTAACTTGATTGCTTTTTTATTTTCCAAATGGGTAATATTATAAAGATGATTAACTACTAATGATTGCAAATTTAAATTTTTCTTGAATTATTAGAAATCAATTCGAGGTATTTATTTACGTAAATATTTGTTTTTTTTATTTAGTATAATTTAACACACAAAGATGTTTTGTGTTAAATTACTGTTTATCAATTAGTTAAGAGCTCTATCTTTAATCTATACTACTATTCCGGCTAAAGTTTGAGGTAAAACCGTAACCGTATATGCACTAAACCTCTTTATCTTTGACATGTATTCCAATTACAATTTTTCCCTTACTTTTTTTGTTTTCCCCAACACTTACCTCCTTATCCTAAGGAGGTAAGTTCTTCAAGGGGTATTATGTACTTCAATAAATTACTACTTTATTACCCGATACAAGGCCTGGTTTTTACTTTGAGTTTCTATGAAAACATAGGTTATATGTATATATAGCTACATACAACTAGGTGTTGAGATATATTATTTTTGAATATTAGAAAAAAATAAAACAAGATTCATAGTCACATGATGATGACCTATGATTAAAAAGAATTCTTATTATTAATTTATTTTTTAATAGCTAGTAGAACAATTTCATATTCAGAATCGACTGCTACAGAATCATTAGAGACTGTAACTTCTCTATCCGAGTATTTATCAATCAAAATGGTTCCCTCTGGGAAAACAGAATTAATTTTAATTACTTTTTCTCCCATAGGAAGACCTAATCCTATTACTACCTTGTCTGATATTCCATTTTTATGATACTTTCTTGAAAACACATAGGGTTTTTGAGATATCATTTTGTGCTTACCAGCTCCTACAGCGGGGTGATCTTTTCTAAAAACTCCTAGTTTTTGCCAATGCCTTAATAATGCTTTGGTATCCTCATTGTTGATAGCATCCCAATTCATATTAGATCTAAGAGTAGCATCTCCTTTAGTTTCATCGATGATTAAAGGTCTTGCTATTTCATCGCCATAATATATTTGTGATATCCCGGGAGTTAGTAGCAGTTTGGTGGCAGATTCATAAGTTTTATTTCTTTTATTGTCAAAAGGTTTACCGTCATCATGAGAGCTTATGTAGTTGGTTATCCCTTTACCAATTAAATTTGTATATAAAGTTTTACTGTATTTGCTAAACAATTTTTCATAATCAAGCTGATTAGCATCGTGTTTAAATTGAAAATTGATCATGTTATCAAATCCATGAGCAAAATAATCTACTTTGCGATCTCCAAAATCATAATATCGTTTACCATCGATTCCATAACCATATAATTCACCTAATATAAAGAACTCATTATTATCCAGTAGTTTATCTGGGTTTTTTGATTTCCATTCTAAGAAGGCTAACTTAGCTTGCTCGGCCAGGATACTCCAAGCATCTTCTCTAATATGTTTTACAGTATCTACTCGATATCCATCTATCCCTAAATCTCTAACATAGTCTGTTAACCATTTGATAATATAATTTTTAGGAGATCTTTTTAATCTTGTTTTAGTAAAGAAAATATCTATTTCTGCAAGTTCTATTTCTAATCGTCCCTCTGCCTTCCATTTATTTATTAATGCTTCGGGTAACTCTACATTTTCATTATTCTCTGTTTTTATATCAGGAAGGTTTTTTACCAGAGTGCAATTTATAGTGCTTTCATAATTTTTATAAGTGCATTGTGGAGAGGTTCGTACCCAGCTATCTGGCCAAACAGGATCTTGCTCGGTAACCGGGCCAGTATGGTTCATTACAACATCCATTAGAATTCGGATATCGTTTTTATGGGCAGTTTCTACTAATTGTTTAAGTTCTTTATAAGTGCCAAAATTCGGATCAATTTTTGTCCAATCCTTTGTCCAATACCCATGAAACGCATATGTATTTCCAGTACCTTCATCTACACTTCCGTGTATCTGTTCAACAACAGGGCTGAACCAAATCACATTAACTCCAAGGTCTTTAAAATATCCATCTTCTATTTTTTGAGTAATCCCTTTAATATCACCACCTTCAAAACCTCTAAGCTTCCCTGTTTTTTTAGTTCGCTCTAAAACTTTATCATTTGTAGTATTCCCATTTTTAAACCTGTCGGTTAACAAAAAATATATATTGGATCCTTCCCAAACAAAGGAAGGTTTTTCATTTTTTTTTACTTTATTAGTATTAGGTTTGGTGATTTTTGATTGATCAATACCATCTTTTTTTGACTCCTCTTTACATCCGATCATTAGGCATAAGAGTAAAAAAACAATGGTTTTTATAAATTTGAACATAGTATTTAGGGATTTAAAAATGCTAAGCTATAAAAAGTCTCATAAAAATTAGAGAAAGATGAATTACTAAATTCATAAAAATGAGTGACATTATAATTTGTTATGCATTTTTGCAAATCCATAAGGTAAAGAATTGATGTAATTAATTTTTATTTTTCTATAAAAATAATGTTCCTTTGGAGTCAAAATTATAAAAATGACCAAATTCAAAGCATGGATCTCTGCAGCTAGATTAAGAACTTTACCACTATCGGTTTCAGGAATAGTTGTTGGATCAGCTTTAGGTTATATAAATTTTTTAGGAACAAACATCTTTTGGTTGGCCATTGCTACTACATTAGGGTTACAAATTTTATCCAATTTTGCTAATGATTATGGTGATGGGGTAAAAGGAACTGATAATGAGGATAGAGTTGGGCCACAAAGAGCTTTGCAAAGCGGAGCCATTTCTAAAAAAGAAATGTATAAAGGAATAGTACTTACAGCATTAATCACGTTAGGAGTTGCCATTGCTTTAATTTATGTTTCTTTCGGAAAAGAAAATTTTTTCTATTCTGTATTCTTTTTCATACTAGGACTTACTGCTATAGCAGCCGCGATTAAGTATACGATGGGTAGTTCTGCATATGGCTATAGAGGCTTAGGAGATCTTTTTGTATTTATCTTTTTTGGGTTAGTTAGTGTGGTTGGATGCTACTTTTTGTTTGCAAAAAAACTTGACATACTTGTTTTTCTCCCCGCCATCACTATCGGATTATTAAGTGCTACAGTATTAAACCTTAATAATATGAGAGATTATCATAGTGATAAAAAAGCAGGTAAAAATACACTTGTTGTAAAACTAGGAATTAATCGAGCAAGAACATATCATTTTACTTTGCTAATTATCGCTATGCTATCCATGTTAGTGTATCTTTATGCTACATATAAAACTCCTATAAACTTTTTGTTCCTGATTGCTTATATACCTTTACTCATTCATAT
Source organism: Aquimarina sp. Aq78 (assembly GCF_900299525.1). Classification (GTDB taxonomy): domain Bacteria; phylum Bacteroidota; class Bacteroidia; order Flavobacteriales; family Flavobacteriaceae; genus Aquimarina. Next base: position 181,187 of record NZ_OMKA01000001.1, read on the forward strand.
ACGAAAGGTAGCCAAAACTAGCAATTCAGAACTACTGGATCCTGAGCTAAAAAAAATAGCTTTAACAACATTTTTACTGTCTATTTTATTTAGTCTGGGGCAGATTTTATAATTTAGTCGAACTCTGTAATTACAGATGATTTATAGTAGTTCCTTGTAATATTCTATTGTATCTCAAGATCTATTTATAGTATAATAAGTTTAAATTTTTCACGCATGAAAATTACCTTTTACGGCCATAATACTTTATTAATTGAAATTAATGAAACAAATATCCTTATAGATCCATTTATTTCGGGTAATCCATTATCTAAGGATAAAATTGATATGAGTACAATTAAAGCAGATTATATACTGCTTACTCATGCACATCAAGATCATGTTCTCGATGCAGAGGCTATAGCGAAAAGAAATACTGCTACGATTGTCTCGAATTATGAAATAGCTACATATTACCAGAACCTAGGCATAGAAGTGCATCCTATGAATCATGGAGGAACCTGGAATTTTGAATTTGGAAAAGTAAAATATGTAAATGCAATTCATACCAGTAGCTTTGCCGATGGAACTTATGGGGGACAACCAGGAGGATTTATTATTGAAGGAGAACATAAAACCATTTACATTGCTGGTGATACAGCATTAACAATGGATATGAAATTAATTCCATTAAGAAATACTTTAGATCTTGCTATTTTACCAATTGGGGATAATTTTACAATGGGAGTGGATGATGCTATTATCGCAAGTGATTTTGTTGAATGTGATAAAATATTAGGTGTACATTATGATACTTTTGGATATATCGAAATAGATCATGATGAAGCCAAGCAAAAGTTTTTTGAAAAAAACAAAGACCTTATGCTATTGGGTATAGGGGAAAGCATCGTATTATAATGGATGCCAGTTATTATAAGTATACCCTTCAGTTTAAAAGACCAAGCGGTACTTCGAGAGGGATTCTAAAAACCAAAGAAACCTGGTTTATCGTGATTTCTGATGGAACAAAGAAAGGGATAGGTGAATGCGGAATTCTAAGAACATTAAGTATAGATGACCGACCAGATTATGAGGATAAATTAAGGTGGACCTGTGAGAATATTCATTTAGGAGTAGATAAACTTTGGGAAGAGCTTATAGAGTTTCCAAGTATTCAGTTTGGAGTAGAGATAGCTTTTAGATCTTTAGAAAGTGATTCTCCTTTTTTATTATTTCCTTCGGCATTTACTAATGGTGAGGAACGAATTTCTATCAATGGACTCATATGGATGGGAGATAAAGAATTTATGAGGCAACAAATTACCTCAAAATTAGATGATGGGTTCGATTGTATAAAAATGAAAATTGGGGCTATTGATTTTGAAACAGAACTAAATTTGTTGTCCTATATACGATCTCAGTTTTCTTCAGACAGTATTGAGTTAAGAGTAGATGCAAATGGAGCTTTTAAACCAGAAGAAGCCTTAGATAAATTAAAACGCCTTTCTGTTTATAATTTGCATAGTATAGAACAACCTATACGACAGGGACAACATATAGAAATGGCAAGATTATGTAAAGAAACTCAATTACCTATAGCGTTAGATGAAGAATTAATAGGTGTTTTTGATGTAACAGAAAAGAAAAAAATACTACAAACTATACAACCACAATATATTATTCTTAAACCAAGCTTGGTAGGAGGTTTTAAAGGAACCAAAGAATGGATTGATATTGCAGAATCATACGGGATAGGGTGGTGGATTACCAGCGCACTAGAGAGCAACATAGGATTAAACGCTATTGCGCAATATACATATACCTTAAATAGCAAAATGCCCCAAGGTTTGGGAACAGGGGGATTGTATACGAATAACTTTGATTCACCATTGGTTGTTAGTCAAGGAACTTTGGGATATTTTAATAACATAAACTGGAACGTAAATTATTTAAATTAAGATTATATGTATATAGCACAAGCACTTAAAATAAAACATGATTGGTGGAGATATTTAATCGGGTTAGTAATCATTTTTATTTTTTGGCAATTTATTGGCATTATCCCTTTATTCATAGGGGCATTTATAAATACTGGTGATTTACAAACGTTGATGGTTGCTGCAGAATCTAACTTCACCTCGTTAGATATGAATTCTAATTTATTTCTAACCTTAGTGATTATAAGTTTTATATCTGGATTGTTGGGGTTATTTATAGCTGTTAAGTTTCTTCACAAACAAAAGATTAGAGAATTGACTACAACAAGAAAAAAAATTGATTGGAAACGTATTTGGTTTACATTTTTTCTTGTTTCATCTATAAATATTGTGTTTTTTGTGATTAGCTATTATACAGAACCAGAAATTTATAAGCTTAATTTTGAAATGATTCCTTTTTTGATCTTGGCTTTAATTTCTTTACTCTTGTTACCGCTACAAACCAGTTTTGAAGAGTATTTGTTTAGAGGATATTTAATGCAAGGTATAGGTGTTTTAGCTAAGAATAAATGGTTGCCACTTATCATCACTTCTGTAACGTTTGGATTACTTCATGGTTTAAATCCAGAAGTCGAGAAACTAGGCTATATTATGATGGTGTTTTATATAGGGACCGGTCTTCTATTAGGTATTATGACTCTAATGGACGATGGTATGGAATTGGCCTTAGGCTTTCACGCAGCAAATAATATAATGGCTGCAATGTTGGTTACAACAGACTGGAGTGCTTTTCAGACTAATGCAATATTTTTAGATATATCAGAACCTTCGGCAGGTATTGATATTGTACTTCCGGTTATTATATTATATCCTATTTATCTGTTCATATTAGCTAAGAAATATAAATGGACAGGGTGGAAAGATAAACTATTTGGAAACATAACATCTGATAGAGTTTTAGAATAACTAACAAAAAGATAACACACTCTTTACATATTGATAACTTATGAGTATGTTAGAAAATTGAAATTTGAATATGCAAACTAAGAGTACATTTTCTATACCCGAAATACATCAAAGCTTTTCAATAAATAAAAGTTCTTTTGATAAAGAAAGACTAAAGTCTTTGGCTTATAGTTTTATTAAGGAAGGTGAGGTTTATGAACAGGAAGCAGGAAGTTTTTTGTTGGATTGGTTAAATGAAAAAGATCATATTGTTGTGCAAACTTCAGGTTCTACGGGAAAACCAAAAAAAATAAAAGTTTATAAACAGCACATGATCAATAGTGCAATAGCAACCGGAAAATTTTTTAAATCTGAAGAAGGAACTACCGCACTGCTATGCCTTCCTGCAAATTATATTGCTGGGAAAATGATGCTTGTAAGAGCTATGGTATTGGGATGGAAGATAGATTTGATACCTCCAAGAACAAATCCTTTGGATACGGTATATAAGCAATATGACTTTTGTGCAATGGTACCCTTACAATTAGATAACTCTCTTAATAGACTCCATTTAATTAAAAAACTAATAGTCGGTGGTGGTCCTGTTTCAGAAAATTTGAAAGAATTGGTTCAGGGTTTTAAAACTAAAATATTTGAAACCTACGGTATGACAGAAACAGTTTCTCATATCGCTGCAAGAAGAATAAATCCAAAGAAAAAAGATAAAAAAGATGCTCGCTATTTTAAGGCGCTACCTAATATCACATTAAGCACTGATACAAGAAATTGTTTGATTATTAAGGCTCCACAACTAAATGAAGAAACAATTATTACCAATGACGTAGTAGAACTAAAAACATATAAAAAGTTTTTGTGGAAAGGGCGTCATGATAATGTAATTAATAGTGGGGGGGTGAAGTTGTATCCAGAAGAGATAGAAACAAAATTACAACTATTGATCGGGCATCGTTTTTTTGTTACCAGCATCCCTGATGATACACTAGGTGATAAAGTAATCTTGCTCATAGAACATGAGTATGATAAGATTTCATATCTAACACTGCAAGAAGGGATACAAAACCTAAAGACTTTAAACAAATATGAAATCCCGAAAGAAATTTATTTTCTACCTCAATTTATAGGAACAGAAAATGGAAAAGTACAAAGAAAACAGACAGTAGAGATGGCCATGAATTTTAAAATGTAATTCTTTTCAAATTAAAATTTGAATTGTGCCTGCCAATAAATTCAAACCATAAACTCTTCACTCCTACGTTTTGTGGAAACATAAAAACCAATATTTCCTTTTTACTCAATAAAAAGACTACTTCACTCATTTTTGATTGTTATCACTTATAAGAACACATAGTTTTAGTTCATAATTAAAAACTATCAACTATGAGACTATTATATTATATTTTGTTTGTTTTTCTTACCATAGGAATTACGAATGCGCAACAAATAAAAATTACAGGAAAAGTAACCGATGATCAAAGTCTACCATTACCAGGGGTTAATATCTTAGTAAAAGGTGATGCTAACGGTACGCAAACAGATTTTGACGGTAATTACTCTATTATGGCGAATATTGGAGATACACTACTGTTTTCTTATGTGGGATTCGAAACTGCAGAAGAAAAAGTAACTGTTGCCTCTACCATTATGGATATTAAGTTGATTCCTGCTTCATCACAACTAGAAGAAGTTGTAGTCACAGCATATGGGTCAAATAGGGTAAGAAAATCGATGAGTTATGCTGTATCTAGTAATAAACCAAGAAGGAGAGGTAGAAAACATAGGCAAAGACGTATGAGCAAGCCGTCGGGAGTACAGGTTTTTAGTACAGGTAATGCATTAAAAGTCCGAGGAATAAGTTCGGTTTCAGGTACAAAACAACCGTTGTATGTGGTAGATGGAGTTCCTATTGATAATAAAGATATTACTGTGGTAAAAGCAATAGATCCGGCAAATATTGAAAAGGTAGAGGTGCTTAAAAATAAAAAAGGAGCTTCGATTTATGGAGCTAAGGCTAAACATGGGTGCATTGTAATTACAACACATTCTGGTAATTATAAAGTACAAAATGATGAATCATACAGAGAAATTGTTGAGAATGATTTTAAAAGAGTTCATATGGATCCTCTTTCTACCTTCTCTATTGATGTAGATAAAGCATCTTATAGTAATATTAGAAGAATGATTAATACCGGAGTTAAAGTTCCCGCTGATGCCGTTAAAATTGAAGAAATGATCAATTATTTTAATTATCAATACGAACAACCCAAAGACGAACATCCTTTTGCAATTCATACCGAATATGCCTCAACTCCTTGGAATACAAAAACGCAATTGGTTAAGATTGGATTAAAAGGAAAAGAGATTCCTCAACATGAAATTCCTGCGTCGAATCTTGTGTTCTTAATTGATGTATCAGGATCAATGGGTAACAGTAACAAGTTACCGCTACTTAAGAAAGCTTTTAAACTTTTGGTGAATCAATTACGGGAAAAAGACAAAGTTTCTATTGTAGTATATGCCGGAGCAGCAGGAATGGTGCTTAAACCTACATCTGGTGCTAATAAGCATGAAATTAACCAAGCACTGCAAAACCTTGAAGCTGGAGGATCAACAGCAGGAGGAGAAGGAATAAGACTGGCATATAAAATAGCCAAAGACAATTTTATAAAAAATGGGAATAATAGAGTCATTCTAGCCACCGATGGTGATTTTAATGTAGGAATTAGTAGTGATAAAGACATGAAAAAACTGATTGAAGAAAAACGAAAATCTGATGTGTTTTTAACATGCCTGGGATTTGGGATGGGGAACTATAAAGATAGTAAGTTAGAAACGTTGGCCGATACTGGTAATGGTAACCATGCATATATTGATACTATGCAAGAAGCACAAAGAGTATTGGGAAAAGAATTCGGCGGTACTTTATATACAATAGCCAAAGATGTGAAGATCCAGGTTGAGTTTAACCCTAGTAAAGTACAGGCATATCGATTGATAGGGTATGAAAACAGGCTTTTGGCAGATGAGGATTTTATAGATGATACCAAAGATGCAGGAGAGCTGGGGAGTGGGCATACAGTAACTGCACTGTATGAGGTAATTCCTATAGGAGTAAAAAGTAAGTATGTCAAAGAAATTGCTGATCTAAAATATACCAGCTCAACGATTAATAAAGAATATGGAGATGAGTTATTAACCGTTAAGTTTAGATATAAAAAGCCGCAAGAGAAAAAGAGTATAGAAATGGTTCATGTTTTGCATACAGATTCCAAAACTTCCGCTTCACAAGATTTTAATTTTGCAGCTTCAATCGCTTGGTTTGGAATGAAATTAAGAGACTCAAAATATATTAACAACCAAAATATTAAAGACATAATATCTTTAGCCGAAACGAATAAAGAAAAAGACAATCAGGGGTATAAAGCAGAGTTTATAAGACTCATGAACAGTTATCAGGGATTGTAAGGTAATCAAAAGGTATTGTTAAAGTTAGAAAGAGACATCTGTATTGTTTTGCAGGTGTCTTTTTTTGTGATATTTTTATTTCAATTATATAATTAATTGCCTCACACTAATCATAACAATGAAAAACTTTTTTATTATAATTTTACTTTTCCTAAGTACTACAATCCAATCTCAAATCCTTAAAGAAAGAGAAAGAGCCGCAGCAATTGATATGGTTTTAAAAGATCGATTCGATAATCTTTTGCCTCAATTAATGGATCGTACAGAGTTTGATATGTGGATTCTGATTTCAAGAGAATACAATGAAGATCCCGTACTTAAAACAATGCTTCCTTCAACCTGGCTAAACGCCAGAAGGAGAACTATCTTAGTTTTTTATAGAGATAAAGCCAAGAATACAATAGAAAAACTGGCTGTAGCCCGATACAATGTGGGAAAAAATATTGATTCTGCCTGGGATAAGGATAAACAACCAGATCAATGGAAAGCACTAGTGGATATCATTTCAAAAAGAGATCCTAAAAAAATTGGAATTAATTATTCTAAGGATTTTGGAATTTTGGATGGTGTAGTAAAAACAGATTATGATGAGTTTATGAAGGTGCTGCCAGAAGAATATAAATCAAGAGTTTCCTCGGCCGAGAAATTGTCAATAGCGTGGGTAGAAACACGTACCAAACAGGAAATGGAAATATATAAAGAGTTGGTAAAGATCACTCATGCTATTATAGAAGAAGCATTTAGTACATCGGTTATACAACCAGGAACCACTACTACAGACGATGTAGTGTGGTGGCTAAGACAAAAGGTAACCGATATGGGGTTAAAAACCTGGTTTCATCCTACTGTAGATATTCAACGTTCGGGAGAAGCATTACAAAACCATATTGTTTCCTTTTCTGATCGACCAAAAGATAAAACGATTCGACCTGGAGATTTAATTCATTGTGATTTTGGGATTACGTATTTACGGTTAAATACAGATTGCCAGCAACATGCTTATATTCTAAAAAATGAAGAAACATCACCGCCAGAGTTTTTAACAAAGGCTTTTGCAGACGGAAATAAAGTACAGGATATTTTTATATCTAATTTTAAGACCGGTAAGACCGGAAATGAAATTTTATTGAAATCCCTGGAACAAGGAAAAGCCGAAGGGCTTAAACCATCAATATACACACATCCATTAGGGTTGTATGGGCATTCTGCTGGTCCAACAATAGGAATGTGGGATGCACAAGGCGGAGTCCCGGGAACAGGAGATTATCTCTTGTATGAAAATACGGTTTATGCTATTGAGTTAAATACTACGGTAACACTCCAGGAATGGAAAAAAGATATACGTATTATGCTCGAAGAAGCAGGTTTTTGGGGAACTTCAGGTTTTGAATATGTTAACGACAGACAGACAGAATTGATAACCATACCAAAACGATAATTTTTATCACAATATAGTTCTGAATTCCTATATTCGTGGATTAGATTTTTTAATATTTAAAGTTTATAATTAGTCAGGATTTTATGAATCGATTATTTGTTTTTTTATTTGTGAGTACTTTATTATTTGGATGTAGTTCTGATAATGATGTGGTTGTTAATGAACCGGATAATAGCGAAGTTATTACCGAAAAAGAAAATGCGTTGCTAACTATTTCTAGAGGGAGTAATTTTAGTATTAGATTTAATGAAGAAATTAAAGATCTTAGTTTAGAGGTGATCATAACTGGAGAAGATGGTACAATCTTGACAAGAAATAATATTGAAACAAATACAGAAATTAAATTGATGGCAAAATATGATACAAATAAGCCGTATCATTTACATTTTGTGCTCAGATATCTTGAGTCAGATACCGAACCAGAATTTAGATATGAAAATGTTGTAAAATATTATGTTCAAACTTTTTTGAATGTTTCTAATCGTACATACTTTTATGATCTGGACATTGATCAAGGTAAAGCAGAGGGTACTGCAGAACTAAAATTTGATAATGTTCCTTTTAATTTTTTGAATGCATCACAAAATACTAGTTTTGGAAGTTCTACTTCATTTGATTTACCAATTGTAGATAATAAACTTAATTTTGATGTTAAAATTAAACAGGTTGGCGCGACTACCGTATATGCATATGCAGAAAGTACAAAAGTTGGTTTTGAGGAACTTAGGTATACAAGACAAGAATTAAGTAATGGAGAACTAGTAACTTTAGATTATAATACTTTACCCAAAGCAAAACTGATAAAGGTTAATTTTCCGGATTTAGGCCTGTCAAATTCTGCTTTTAGAAGATTCACCAGTAGTCTATCAGGTTTTGATTCATCAGAAAATTCTACTTTTTTTAGATTTGATAGTAATTTGGTATTTCCAGGCGGCGAATTATCAAAAGAGTTTTTTGTTCCAGAGAATATTTTTGAAAAGTATTCGTTTTTTGGAACATCGGTATTTGATGATAATATTACTTCAACTCGGAATTTTTATAATACTATTGATGAAATTCCAAAAACATATGTTCCGTCAACTTTAAATGTTTCTATAATAAATAATTCCTTTCTAAATTATCAAGCAACAGTAGCAGGAGATTACGATTATTTTAATTTTGCGGCATCATATAGTGATGGTGAGAATGTTTTAGCAGATACCAAAAGGTTTAGCTGGGTAATTTTTGATTCGGCTATTCCGTCAATATCAATTGTTTTAAAAGATTTAGTTTCAGAATTTATTAGAGAGGAAGATGGTTTTAATATAACGGCTTCAGATCTAGGAAATCCACAACTAACTATTTATAAGAGTTCTGAAATTAATGATAAGAACGATTTTGTTGATATGGTAATCAATAGGAACCGTTCTAAAAATTTAAGAAATATATCATACGAGCGATGGATATCTATTGATAGTGGCTCTAAAAGTAGCTTTAATATAGAGAATGATATCTATGAAATGCAGTTGTTACCAAAAGATGATTACGCGTATTAAACTTTAATAATCATTTACCTACCAAAATCCTCATCATTTGTTCGGCGGTAACTGTACCGATCATTTTTATTTCGTCTCGCGGAGTATCATCACCTATTTCATAAGTTACACCTGTAGCGTTATGACCATATAGAAACCATCCTTTAGAAACTGGTTTCTTACTGTTTCCTGGTTTTTCATTTACAACATAGTCGGGGATATTGTTTTCTAATGCGGTAAACCAATTCTCTATAAAATGGGGGAGTGTAGTGCCTTTTCGTATTTGATTGGTGTAAAATATATCATACCAGGTAGAGTGAAAATCTAAACCCAGAATTAGTTTAGAATTATGGTTTTTTAATGTTTCGGTAATAAATTGTACAGTCTGTCTAATTTCGGGCTGTCGGTATGCAGACCAATCTCGATTAGTATCAACACCACCGGCATTATGCCTCCAGTGCCCAAGATCTACACCATCAGGATTCATAATTGGGAAAGCCAATACCCGGTATCTGCTTAAGAACTTATCAGAAAGCTCAGAATCATCTAAAATGGTTTGTACAAAGTGCTGAAAGGCAAAATAACCTGTAACTTCAGGAGGATGCTGACGGGTTAGTAAAACGATAAGATCTCTGTTTTCAGGCTTACCTTTATAGATATCCAAAACAGGTAAGTTTCTGCCTAATTTTGAAGCTCCAAAAATACTAAGATTTGCATAACTCTCTTTTCCTTTGATTAGCGTTGTATACCAGTTTTTAACATCATTAGATGATTGTATTTCTTGTGAAGCTATTACTAGAGGAGTCTTTTCTAATTTTACTTTAATCGTAGTACTTTCTCCAATTTCATATACATTGGTTGAATCTATACTTCTCCATCGACCATTTACTTTTAGCTGAGGAAAATACCTGTGTTTATGCCCTTCTGTATATTGAAATTTAAAATAAAAATATTTGGATGTATTTGCCCATGTTTTAAAAGCATAATAAGCACTTTTGTTGATAGGAGTGTTTTCTGGGCTTATGATTACAGCAGCGGTACTGTCGTTTATTTGTCTAAACCCATTAAGACGAGCTCCATCAAATTCATTACTGGCATATACACCTGTATCTTTTAATTCATAAGTTTGCTTAGTTTGAAAATTAATTTTTTTAGTAGTAGTATCCACTGGGGTTTCAAAAGAAACTTTTTTAACAGTTTGGCAACTTGATAGAAAAATAAAACTCAGTATCCATATAGGATATAAGGTGTTGACATATACTTTCATAATGAATGAGTTTTATTGTCTGTAAATTAATATCTGTAAATAGATGAATAAAGATACTGAATACAAATTTCATTACTAAGTAAACCCTAATTACTAAGCAATTAGGGTCAATGATTATTAAATGCGAGATGATATTTTGATTTTATACCTGAATTATTCCCAAATTAAATTTCTTTTCGATTGGAGAATGGTCTGCAGCTTCTATACCCATAGAAATCCATTTTCTCGTATCCAATGGATCTATAATTGCATCTGTCCAGATACGTGCAGCAGCATAATACGGAGAAGTCTGCTTGTCATATCTGGCTTTGATTTTATTAAACAAAGCTTTCTCATCTTCTTCAGATAATTGTTCTCCTTTCTTTTTTAAAGAAGCGGTTTCTATTTGTAATAATACTTTTGCTGCCTGCGAACCTCCCATTACTGCTAATTCTGCACTTGGCCATGCAGCAATTAATCTTGGGTCATATGCTTTGCCACACATCGCATAATTACCAGCACCATAAGAATTACCAATTACGATTGTGAATTTTGGGACTACGCTGTTACTTACAGCATTTACCATTTTTGCACCATCTTTAATGATGCCACCATGTTCACTTTTGCTACCAACCATAAATCCAGTTACATCCTGTAGAAATACCAATGGTATTTTCTTTTGATTACAATTGGCGATAAATCGTGTTGCTTTATCAGCCGAGTCAGAATAGATGACACCTCCAAACTGCATTTCTCCTTTCTTAGTCTTTACAATTTTACGTTGATTTGCTACAATACCTACAGCCCATCCATCGATACGCGCATACCCAGTTAAAATAGTTTGCCCATATCCGGCTTTGTATTCTTCAAAATCAGAATCATCTACTAGTCGATTGATGATTTCCATCATGTCATACTGTTCATTTCTGGCTTTTGGTAAGATACCATAGATATCATCTTGATTTTCTTTTGGAGAAACAGGTTTACTACGATTAAAACCAGCTTTTTCAAAATCCCCAATTTTTGACATTATATTTTTAATAGTATTTAGGGCATCTGCATCATCTTTAGATTTATAATCGGTTACTCCAGAAATTTCACAATGAGTGGTAGCACCACCCAGAGTTTCATTATCAATACTTTCTCCGATAGCTGCCTTTACCAAATAACTTCCGGCAAGAAATATACTACCTGTTTTATCTACAATCAATGCTTCATCACTCATGATAGGTAGATATGCACCTCCAGCAACACAACTTCCCATAACAGCAGAAATTTGAACGATTCCCATACTGCTCATTACCGCATTATTACGAAATATTCTCCCGAAATGTTCTTTATCAGGAAAGATTTCATCTTGCATTGGTAAATATACTCCTGCACTATCTACAAGATAGATGATTGGTAATTTGTTTTCAATAGATAATTCCTGGGCTCTTAAGTTTTTCTTTCCTGTAATAGGAAACCAGGCTCCAGCTTTTACTGTTGCATCATTTGCAACAACAATACATTGTTTTCCACTTACATATCCAATCTTAACAATTACACCACCACTAGGACATCCTCCATGATCTTGATACATATCCTCTCCTGCAAAAGCACCAATTTCTATAGATTTAGAATCTGTGTCCAATAAATAATCGATTCTTTCTCTTGCGGTCATTTTGCCTTTGGCATGCAGTTTTTCTATACGTTTTTCGCCTCCTCCTAATTTTACTTTAGCTAGTCGCTGTCGTAATTCTGATACTAAAAGTTTATTGTGATCTTCGTTTTTGTTGAAGTTTATATCCATTGCGTGTATTGTGTGTATTGTTTGCACGAAAATACAAAAAACGTAGATTTTATGAATGATAGAAAGTCAATTTAAACCGTGCCATTATTTCGCTTTTTAAATAATGTTTTTTAAGTTATTTAACCTGTTGTTTTTTAACGGTTTAATAGATGGGTTTTACCAAACCTATAATTAGGAATTCCATTATTTTGTGATTGAATTGAGTGCTAATCAAATAATTTGGTTACAACGCTTGTTTGTATCAACGCAGTATCATCATTTAGAATCAGAAAATGATGATATGTGTTATTGATAGTACTATGAATCATGTTTTATAGTCCATACTTAACCCTTGAAGATACGTTTTTAAAAAAAAGTAAATTCTTAATTTGCTGTAGGACAATAGGTAAACTATTTTTTTGTTTTAACAACTCTATAAAAACCTGTGTTTTGACGATAAAATACCGATATTTGCACTTGCTTATGTATAAAAACATGAGTAACCGTACTAAACTAAAAAAATAATTTATGGGAATGAATAAAAATACAGTGTTGGCTTGGGCAACTTTTATAATGATAATAGTTGGTTTAGCACTTATTGCATTAGGAGCTTTTAGATATAGAGATGTATCGGGATATGGTTTTGCGGCTGTTGGAGTGGGATTTTTTGCAATTGCCTGGGTTTTTAATGCATTAAAAGGAAGAGTTTAACTCTTATAACTATACAATCAAAAATAACAATTAGGGGCTTATGTCAGACGATAAAAAAGTAATCTTTTCGATGTCCGGAGTTAGTAAAACGTACAAAAGTGCAAATACTCCGGTTCTCAAAAACATATATCTCAGCTTTTTTTATGGAGCTAAAATAGGTATTCTGGGACTTAATGGTTCTGGAAAATCTACTTTACTTAAGATTATAGCAGGAATAGATAAAAACTATCAGGGCGATGTTGTATTTGCTCCTGGATATACAGTTGGTTTGTTAGAACAAGAACCAAAACTGGATCCTGAAAAAACTGTACTAGAAGTAGTAAAGGAAGGAGTGGCAGAAACTGTTGCCATTTTAGATGAGTATAATAAGATCAATGATATGTTTGGTTTACCAGAGGTCTATGAGAATCCTGATAAAATGCAGGAGCTTATGGATAAACAAGCTAACCTGCAAGATCAGATTGATGCCAGTAATGCATGGGAGCTGGATACCAAGCTAGAAATAGCTATGGATGCACTTCGTACTCCAGAATCTGATAAGAAAATTGGAGTACTGTCCGGTGGTGAACGTAGAAGGGTAGCTCTTTGCCGTCTTTTATTACAAGAACCAGATGTTTTATTATTAGATGAACCTACTAACCATTTAGATGCAGAATCAGTTCATTGGCTAGAGCATCACCTACAACAATATAAAGGTACTGTGATTGCTGTAACTCACGACAGATACTTTTTGGATAATGCTGCAGGATGGATATTAGAACTTGATAGAGGAGAGGGTATCCCCTGGAAAGGAAATTATTCTTCATGGTTAGATCAAAAATCAAAACGACTAGCACAAGAACAAAAACAAGCTTCTAAACGTCAAAAGACTTTAGAACGAGAGCTAGAATGGGTTCGTATGGCCCCAAAAGGTCGTCAGGCAAAACAAAAAGCACGTTTAAGTAATTACGATAAACTGCTTAGTCAGGATCAAAAACAAGTGGATGAAAAGCTTGAGATTTATATTCCTAATGGCCCTAGATTAGGAACTAATGTAATCGAAGCCGAAGGAGTAAGTAAGGCTTTTGATGATAAGTTGTTGTATGAAGATTTAAATTTTAATCTTCCTCAGGCAGGTATTGTTGGTATTATTGGTCCAAACGGAGCTGGTAAGACTACTATATTTAAAATGATAATGGGAGAAGAGCAACCAGATAAAGGTAGCTTTGCTGTCGGGGATACTGCTAAGATTGCTTATGTAGATCAAAGTCATAGTAATATCGATCCTGATAAGACGATTTGGCAAAACTTTAGTGATGAACAAGAGCTAGTCACAATGGGAGGAAGGCAAGTAAATTCCAGAGCGTATTTGAGTCGTTTTAATTTCAGCGGAAGCGAACAAAACAAAATGGTATCTGCTCTTTCTGGAGGTGAACGTAACCGATTACACTTGGCAATGACCTTAAAAGAAGAGGGTAATGTATTACTTTTAGACGAACCTACTAATGATCTTGATGTCAATACGTTACGAGCTCTGGAGGAAGGGTTGGAAAACTTTGCTGGATGTGCTGTAGTAATTTCTCACGACCGTTGGTTTTTAGATAGAGTTTGTACTCATATTTTAGCTTTTGAAGGAGATTCGCAAGTATATTTCTTCGAAGGAAGTTTCTCTGATTACGAAGAAAATAAAAAGAAACGTTTAGGTGGTGATTTAATGCCAAAACGTATTAAGTATAAAAAACTGGTAAGATAGTATGCCTTTAAAAAAAATCAAAGTAATTGCTTTTGATGCAGACGATACGCTTTGGGTAAATGAGACTTTTTTTAGAAAAGCAGAGGATGAGTTTTGTACTTTGTTAGAAGAGTATTTATCCAAAGAAGAAGCAAATAAATTACTTTTTGATGTTGAAATGCAAAACCTACCATTATATGGTTATGGGATCAAACCTTTTACACTTTCGTTAATAGAAGCGGCTATAAAAATTTCTAATGGAAATATGACGATTGATTTGGTGCAAAAGTTGATAGAAAAAGGAAAGGAAATGCTTCGGGAGCCCATAGAATTGATTGATGGAATTGATCAGACATTAGATCAATTATCTAAGAAGTATCGCCTTGTAATGGCAACTAAAGGAGATTTGTTAGATCAGGAGCGAAAACTCATTAAATCTGGACTGGAAAATTATTTTCATCACATTGAAATTGTTTCTGATAAAACAGAAAAACAATATAAAAAACTAGTAAAACATCTGGATATTACTGAAGATGAATTTTTAATGGTAGGTAACTCTTTAAAATCTGATGTCCTGCCGGTTTTAAATATTGGAGCACATGCATTTCATATTCCGTTTCATACTACCTGGGTACATGAAATGGTCGATGATAAAATAGATCACCCAAATTTTAGAAGTTTTGCAAAGGCTAGTGAGTTATTGCAAATATTATAAAAATGAAAACAAAACTAGATCTTACTACTTGGAACAGAAAAGAACATTTTGACTTTTTTGGTAGTTTTGATGAACCGTTCTTTGGGATAACAACAACTGTAGATTTTACATTAGGATACCAAAAGATAGAAGATCTGGGGTATCCTTATTTTTTGTTTTACCTCTACAAATCCCTTCATGCTGCAAATTCAATTGAAGCATTTAGATATCGTATAGAGGATAATCAAGTGTTTGTATATGATAAAATACATGCATCACCAACTATAGGGAGAGAAGATCATACATTTGGATTTTCATTTATGGAGTATGATGATGATTTTGATATGTTTTGTAATAAAGCACAACAAGAAATTGAAGCTGTTAAAAAAAGTACAGGATTGCGACATACAGATAATGCCAAGCGTATAGATACGATTCACTATTCATCTATTCCCTGGTATAATTTTACTGGACTTACACATGCTAGACATTTTCAGTTTAAGGATAGTGTTCCTAAAATTTCTTTTGGAAGATATACCAAAGAAAACGGTAGATTAAGTTTACCAATTGCTATTAATGTACATCATGGACTTATGGACGGATACCATATTGGCCTTTATCTCGAAGAGTTTCAGCGGTTATTGAATGAATAGTGTATTTCTTTATCCTAAAAATGATTCTTTAAGACCGTAATCATTATAGAAAAACAAAAGCCTTACTTTTAAATGTAAGGCTTTTGTTTTTATTGTTTTAGGTACTGAATATAAGCTTTTTCTTCTGGATTAAATCAGAAATGCAATCCCATAACTTAATTCTTTGAATTAATGATCTCTTGGCGACTTGCAAAGCTTCTTCCCACTTTTTTGAATCATTGCCACATAATTGAGAAATCATTTCTAATGAAAGCGGTCCATGTTCATCTCCATCAAGTTCGATATGCCTTTCTAAGTAGTACGTTAGTTTGTTATACAGTTTGTTTTCTAAGTCGGATTTTTTCAATATTTCAATAAACATATCAGGAATTACATCTTCTCTACCAAAGGTGAATGCAGAAGCAATACGATGTGGTTCTCCTGTTTCTATAATTTCGAAAGAAAACTTAACAAAATCTATTACGTGTTGGTGGATATGTAATTGACTTAATGCATCATTAACATCATTTCCGGATTCAATTAAATCAATTAACGAATCAATTTTGGATGTATCAGCTTTCATCTGTTTCATGGCATCTAAATACATTTCAAAATGACTTTTGGGCTCTCCTAATTCATTAATGTCACTTTCTTCTGCATATACTATTTCATTTATAAATCTTGATAGTACAGGGTTTTTTCTTGGGGTCCATGGAGTAGTGGTGTTAGTTAATTTAACCTGTATTGCTTTTAATAAAGACATGAAATCCCAAACTGCGAAAACATGGTTTTCCATAAATATTTTTATATCATTAATATGATCTAAATTTTTATAGAGTTTGTGATTTTGTAATTGTGCTCTTAAATCAAAAAGTTCATTTTCTATATGTTGCAACCTATTCATAATGTATACATTCTATTTTGCTATTTCATGTTAGTTATTCTAATCAAAGAAAAATTTTAAAGCTGTGTTTTTTACTGGCGCAAAAATAATATAAAAACAGAATACCACCGCATATAGCGGTGGTACTTGCAATGATAAATCATTTTAATATAGGAAAGTATTGTTGAATTATATTAAATAGTGAATGGGATATTCTATATAAGAAATAACAACATACTTTTACACAAATTCATTGACGAAAATACCATAAAATCGTATGTTTATTTATGAAATAATCATTACAATTTGTAATACCCCATTCTATTATGTTATAATCGCATAATTCAATTTTATATTAGACAGTGCACATTTCAACTTCCATATCTGCTATAAAGTTATCAATTTGTTCATAAGATACATTGGGCATACAAATGATATGAGATTGCCCATTTTCTGTTGCTAATTGCCATTTGTTTATAATTTTAGGGCTAGGAGCAGGGAAAATTATGGTAATGGCATTGAGGTTTCTCCAGGCTTCAATTCCAAGGTTTTTTAGTTTACTTTCTGTATAAGAAGCCACGGCCAAACTATGTTCTGTACGTTTTTTGAACCCTTCGATTCCTAATTTTTTTATAGCATACCATAAAAATAATGGAGTATGTCCATTTCTTGATCCGGTTATCGTAGCATCAGAACTACCTATATATGCTATTCTTCTTGCAATTCGGTCTCTATTATCTTTTTTTACAATAACCACACCCGATGGCATTGGAGATCCTATAAATTTATGTCCACTGATTGAGATGCTATCTATACCATCCTCAAAATCAAATTGAGGCCGTGGAGTAACAAACGGAGCAAAACCACCCGCCAGAGCAGCATCTGCATGAATGTAATGCTTCTCTATAGCCATATCTTCCAAAATTCCTTTAATTTTTTTGGTATTGTCTTTAGCTTCAGTCATTGTAGTACCAATATTCGCAACTACTATTGCTGGTCTATGTCTGTTGTAGCCAATAGCTTCTTTTAAGTCGTTATAATCCATCTCACCGTTTGGGAGTGATTTTATAATTACATGATTGATATTGAGTAGGGTTACATTTTTTTGAATACTATAATGTGTAGCTTCAGAAAAATAAACCATTCCTTTTGGATATAACTCTCTCGCTACATAAAGACTGTACAGATTTCCTTCAGAGCCACCATTGGTTACATATCCCCAAATATCATTTTCATGCGCTCTAAATAACCCGGCAAAGAAATTTACAACTTCACGTTCCATAGCTCTCGAATCTACGCGATATGTAGATTCGCTAAATGGATCTCCTAAATTATTTAAAGGAAATTGAAGAAATGGCATTAATTCTGAATAATCGAAGTCTTTTGAAACTGGGTATCCTAAAAAGTTTTTTGTTGTACTTTTGATACTATAATATAATTCTTCAAGCTGTTGTTGCTCTGTAGTGTGTAATTTCATAATAGGCTTAATAATTTGTTCAAAATTACATGTGTAAGACTAATATTCTAAATTATATGATAAAATAGGGATATTAATCTGTTTTGGTATCTTTTAAAAGATTTTAATTCTATTGCTGCATTGTTTGTGTACTCTTTTTAGAATATCATTCTTGTAGATATTTTGCTTTTACGAAGTGTAAAGGGAAGATAGAATTACACTATAAGAATAAAATAGAGTATTTGATCCAAAATAACTTAAAATGGTAATGGTAAAGTGCATTTATAAAGTGTATAATTCTTTAACTTCTCCGGCTTCCATTTCATCTAAATTGATAGTGCCAACTCGTACGCGTACTAATCGCAATGTGGGGAAACCAACAGCCGATGTCATTTTTCGTACTTGACGAAATTTTCCTTCTTGTAATGTGATAGAGACCCAACTAGTCGGCCCGTGCCTATCATCGCGTATTTTTTTTGGTCTTTCAGGAAGTTTGGGAATAGTCGCTAATTTAGAAGCTTTACAAGGGGCAGTGGTGTATTTTTTTCCTTCAAAACCAATTTCCACTCCTTTTCTTAACAATTCAATTGCATCTATAGTGATGTCTCCATTTACCTGGGCATAGTATTCTTTTTCTACTTTACCACTACAGATGTGATTACTTGTTTTTCCGTCTGTAGTGAGTAATAATAGTCCTTCGGATTTTTCATCCAGTCGTCCAATAGCCATTATTCCTTCTGGAAAATCATATAACTCTCCTAGTAGTTTCTTTGAATTTTGTTTTTGTCCGTTATTAATAAACTGGCTTAAATAGCCATAAGGTTTATAAATAGCGAAATGTTTATGACTTTGTTTATTGGTATTATTTTCCATTCAAAAGTTATAGAAATTGCTGTTTTAGAGGTGAAAAAATGAGTTTTCGAATTTACGAATTTAGTTTTATCAAAGGTTAAATTTCATATAGAACGATGAATCAGGCAAATACTTTTCTGAAATTAAAAATGAAAACTTATCTTTGTAGAAATTTCAATACATCGATATTTATATATCAGGCGTATATGTTATTGCAACCACTGGGTAAATTATTCGGTAAATCAATCTTAGAAATTGCTATTTTCCAATCATTCGTTTAGTATTTCAATGACAACCTCCGTATTTTAGGTTAAAAAATAGGTTTAATAAAAAAACAGTATAAAGAGCGAATGGCAAAATCACAACAGACTTTTAGTAAAATTGAAAAAGAGAAAAAGAAGTTAAAAAAGAGAGAAGAAAAGCAGAAAAAGAAAGAGGAGCGTAAAGCTAATTCTAATAAAGGTAATGGACTGGATAGTATGATTGCTTATGTTGATGAAAATGGATATACTACCGATACTCCTCCGGATCCGACCAAAAAGAAAAAAATCAAAGCAGAGAATATTGAAATCGGAGTTCCTAAAAGAGAAAAGGAAGAATTTGACCCGGTAAGAAAAGGGAAAGTTGCATTTTTTAACGATTCTAAGGGATATGGTTTTATTAATGACGAAGAAACTCAGGAGCGATATTTTGTGCATGTGAATGGCTTGATGCAAGAGGTAAAAGAAAATGATAAAGTATCTTTTGAGCTTGAGCGTGGTCAGAAAGGAATGAATGCGGTTAGAGTAAAAAAAATATAGTTACTATAATAATGTAATGATTTTTTATAATCATATATAAATAATTAAAAGGTCTGCATGTATTGCAGACCTTTTTAATGTTAGATTATTTATTAGCACAAACGATGCTAAACTACTTAGTGTTGTTGGGATACCAGTCTAATTGAATCACTTCTATATCAGGATTTTTAGACACCAGTTCTTTAAACTTTACAACATCACTTAATCCTTCGGTTCCTCGATAATGATACGGATATACTTGCTTAGGTTTAAATTCAAGAACAGCACTCGCGGCACTTTCTACTGTCATAGTATACGGTAAATTCATGCATACAAATGCCATATCTATGTATTGTAATGCTCTCATTTCAGGAATATCTTCTGTATCTCCCGAAAAATAGAGTCGTTTCTTTCCTAAAGTGATTATGTAACCATTGCCTCTACCTTTATCATGAAATTTTAAAGCCTCTTCTCTTAGATTGTACATAGGGACAGCCTCAATAGATATGCCTTGTACCTCTTTTGTTTCTCCGTTATTAAGAATAATCAGGTGATCTGTATATTGTGCAGGAAGTTTTTCGGCTACTGCCTGGGGTGCAATAATTTCGGCGTTTGATAAATCCAGGCTATCCAAAGTTTCAATATCCATATGGTCGCCATGTATATCTGTGATGAGTACCAGGTCTGCGAGTTTCTTGTCTTTAAAAGCTTTGGCTCCTCCTGCCGGATCTATATAAATAGTTTTCTCTTTCCATTCTAAAATAGTTGTAGCATGGATTATTGGGTCGATAGTAATATCACTTACTGGTTTTTTGGGTATTTCTTGGGGAGTTTCGGTAATAGTTTCATTGCTTTCTTCGGTATCTTCATTTTTTTGCGATTTACAGTTCAAAAAAATAAGACATACCAAGGTAATGAATACGGGGGAAAGTTTCATGAGATGGTGATTTTTGTGATTAATTAGATCTAAAAGATAAGAATAATGGACGAGATAGGTGAAATAGGTAGTGTTATACTGAGTAGATAAAGTAATTGCTATAGGTTAGTTTTTATGTAATATAGTGTAACAGAGTGTAAAGCAAAGAAGGTGGGAATATACTATTGATTACATATTGGTAACTTCTCTTTTAGCTTTTTTTTGTTTTTAGAGATTTTGGGCTAGTTATCTATCCATAATTTAATCGCCATAGCAATAACCATGATGATCAAAAATACTTTAACCAAACCATCACCTTTTTTAACAGACCATCTGCTAGCTATCCATCCACCCGTGGCGTTTCCTATAGCAAGAACAAAACCATAGAGGTAATCGATCTGATTATTATACGCAAAAATGGCTAATGCTCCAATGGTATAAATAAAAACAACCAATACTTTGACAGCATTTGATGTAACAAGGTTTAAGTAATTTATAGAGGTTAATGCTAATAAGATAAATATCCCTACACCTGCCTGAATAAACCCACCGTAGACTCCAATAAAGAAAAAAGCGAGAATGGATATCCAAAGATGTTTGCTATGTGTTCTTTCTATTACATTTTGAAGGTCTACTTTAGGTTTAAAAACCATAAAAAGGACTACGATAACCATTACAATTGCAAGGATTTTATTAAATGTATCCCCTTTGATATCAATTGCAATCTGGGCTCCAATCAATGATCCAACAAGAGCGGATATTCCCAGATAAATTCCAAAAGAACCTGGTTTGATTCCTTTGCTTCTAAAACCAGCAATCGAAGAGATAGATTGAATAAAAACCCCTATACGATTTGTGCCATTAGCAACGGCAGGAGGGAGTCCCATAAAAATTAACATAGGTAAGGTAAGTAAAGAACCACCGCCAGCTATAGTGTTAATTACTCCTGCTATAAACCCAATAATTGCTAAAATGAAAAGAAGTAATGTTTCGTTCATAGAGTTTTTTGAAAAAATACTAAGAAAAAGTAAACTATGTTGGCGTCAAAAATAGGAAAATCTCTATAATGAGTCTGGCAAAAATTAATTATTTCTATTAAGATAGGATGAATTAAAATTTAAATAGATGAATTATAAATTCTTTTGGTATAACTTCTTAAACTGTTGTAGATTTACCTAATAAATCAAAAACCTTCAGCAACGTTAAAAAGTTATATAAAATAATTCCGTTTCTTCAGATTTTTAAGGATAAAAAGTATAATAGCTCTTTCTTTAAAGCAGATTGTATTGCTGGTATCACTGTAGGAGTTATCCTTATACCACAAGCGATTGCTTATGCATTGCTTATGGGAGTGCCTCCGATTTATGGTTTATATGCATGCTTGATTCCTTTATTGCTTTATGCTTTTTTTGGAACATCCAGGCAGCTAAGTATAGGACCGGTAGCTGTTACTGCAATTTTAGTAATGAGCGGGGTGAGCCAACTTGCAGATCCATTTACAGAGAAGTTTGTAGAATTGGTTTTGTTTACCGGTTTCTTGATTGGAGTACTACAGATTATTATGAGTGCGTTACGTATGGGGTTTTTGGTAAATCTAATTTCCCAACCTGTAATTTCGGGATTTATCTCTGCAGCAGCGATAATTATCATTATTTCTCAATTGGATCAAGGATTGGGGATTAGCATTCCAGATTTTAAATACACGCATCAGACAATTTGGTATGCTATTAGCCACTTTTCTGAAGTAAATTGGATTACACTAGGGATTTGTTTGTGCTCTATTGTGGTTATTAATTTACTTAAAAAATGGAAACGGTCGTTTCCGGGTGCCCTTACCGTGCTTGTGATTACAACTTTTGTAGCCTATATTTTTGACTTAAATGCAAAAGGATTGTCGATTATAAAAGATGTGCCCAGTGGGCTTCCTTTTTTTAGTATTCCAAATATGGATTATGATACAATGGTTGCGCTTATTCCATCAGTATTGACTGTCACTTTTATTGGGTATGTTGGAAGTATTGGGATTGCTAAATCTATAGAAATGAAAAACAGGGATCACATTATACGCCCTAATCAAGAATTATTTGCTCTAGGAATCGCTAAAGTGATTGGTGCTTTTTTTCAGGCGGTACCTTCTTCTGGAAGTTATAGCAGAACAGCAATTAATGACGAGGCAGGAGGGAAGACTACTGTATCATCTATTATAGCTGCGCTAATGGTGATATTTTCTTTGTTGTTTCTCACGACATTTTTTTATTATATCCCAAAAGCAACTCTTGCGGCAATTATATTAGTTTCTGTATTTGGATTGATTAATTTTAATGAAGCAAAATATTTGTTTCGACTTAGGAGACGAGATTTTATTGTAATGATTATTACCTTTTTTGGAACATTGATTTTTGGAGTAGAAAACGGAATCTTTATCGGGGTGATATTGTCGTTTGTTTTTCTACAGTATTACAGTGCTCGCCCTCATATTGCCGAATTGGTAAACATACCAGGTACCAAATATTACAGAAATATCAATAGATTTCCAGATGCAACACAATCAGATGCATATTTAATTATTAGGTTTGATAATCAATTATATTTTGGTAATTCAAGTTATTTTAAAGATACTATCCTGGCCTATGTTTCTGATCGTAAACCATTACCAGAGTTTCTAATCCTTGATAATACAAATATGCATGATATAGATAGTACAGGTCTTCATGTGCTAGATGATATCCAGCAATACCTTGATGATATAGGAATTCAATTGTTAATGGTAGGTACAATAGGTCCAGTTCGAGATTTTCTAAAACGATCTGGTTTTACAGATAGATTAGGTGCGACCTATTATTATTTGACAATCTCTGATGCAGTAGATCATGCAGAAAACCAAACTGCTGAACATAAAGAAATCCACGAAGCAGCAGTACAATTTAATAAGAAAAGAAAGTCTTTTTTAGATTAAGGTTACTTTCTAATCCTCTTCGTATAAGTGCAATTTTAACCCCATACCATAGTTGGTGTTGTTATTTTTGATCAAGTTATTGTTTTTGCTATATCCTCTGTCAAAACGTTGCCAGGTTCTGTTTTTAAAAAATACCCTTCTGGTAAAAGTTTTGTAACTACTTATTTTGTCTGTGAACGGAAGTAAGGGTCTAAAAGTAGTAGATACTTTAACTATACCTTTTCGAGTTTCAATTTCACTGTACTTTTTTGTTTGCTGTAGTTTTCCATTTTTATCTGTATAACCTAATACTTGTATAGAAACAAAAATCCCTTCTTTTGGGATAAAGACTTTATGTTCTGAAACGTTCAGTTCAAAATTAGATTTATCTTTATTAGTTACCATAAATATAATATCCTCATATGACAGTCTTTTCCCTGGATATCCATTGTTATTGCCATAAAACTGCATCTTGAACAAAGTAGAAAAAGATTGTTTTTTGTTAGAATTCCGGTTTGAAGATTCAGTTTTAATAGGTAGGTATACTGAAGCGATTTTGGTGGACTTCTCAGAGCTTTTAGGAAAGAAAACTGCAATTTCAGACTCTACTGTAGGAAGCCAGCTTTTAAAATAATCATTATGTACTTCTGAAGCTAATTTCCTGGTTTTATATTTTCTTTTCTTTTCTGCTGTAATATATACCTCTTTAAGTTCTGCAATATCCTGGACTAAAAGTATTTTTTTGGGTAAGGCAGCGGTAGAGAGTGCTAACTCTTTATATCCAATGGATGATACATATAAAGAATCTATATCAGAATACCATTTTTTTGAGAATTGGAAATTTCCATCAGCATCAGCAAATGTACCACTTCCATTCCTGAAAGAAATTGTAGCATATGATATAGGTGTATTTTGTACAGAATCAAGTACAGTATAGGTCTGTGAATAGACAATTTGTGCTAAAAAAAGCAGTAGTAGGTGAGACAGCTTTTTCATTGGTAATGGGGATTAGAAAAACTAAAGTAATGAAATATATTTATAATAGAACGATTATCGTGCCAAAGAGCTATGATTATAATTAAAATTATTTTCAATCATAACCATGTATTATAATTAATTATTTGATAATCAATTAATTGTGATATTTTATTAAACAATTACTCCAACTACTTTATTTAACCCACATCTTTCAATAAAACCATTGGTAAATACGTTCATGGATTCAGAATCTAGTAAGTCGTTACGAGTATCAAGCCAATGTTGTACGGTGGCAGTACCATACATATTTTGAATACGCTGAAAATTGAGATTAAAATTTATTTTCCCCCAATGTAAGGTGTATGGAATATTGATAGCTTCTAATCGGTTCCATACTTTTTCATAGAATTTTCGGGTTATATCTGCATCTACACCATCTAATTCTAGTACACATGTTTTGGCAAATTTTGTAAAGCCTAATAGAGCTTCGGTTCCTTTTACGTATCGCAATGATATTCCGCCAGGAAAAGGATCACCATCTTCAATAATCATCATGATTTCTTCGACTACTCGTACACTATCTTTAATATTTATTCCTAGAGCTGCACTGGCAACTTTACCTCTAAATTTGGTATTGCTAAATGTTTCTCCAATGGTTCCTTCCATAGGAGGGATTTCTTTGTAAGCCAGAGGGAATAGTATATTGACTAATTTCGGGACTAATAAAATCGATAACCCCCCCAGGCTATCCATAACTGTTTGTATTAGTCCTAATAAATCATCACCATAGGTTAGCCCCTTATCATCAGGAGTTCTACGGGTATAGTTATCCCTGTATTTGCGTTTGTAGGAGACTTTTAGGAATACACCTTTATTGTTGTTGTCTGGCTCAAAATCATAAGGATTTATAAGTATTTCAAAATGATATAATTCTCGATCAGGAGAATGTTGAGGAAATGGGAGTATGGTGTTAATTGTTGAAAAATCTAATGTTTTCATGGTGTTTTTAAGACCACTATTGTAAGCGATTTTATCTATGCGATGTTCTTCGAGTAGAAATTTGGGCTCTGTTTCTATCATAATACCGTGTATGATTCCAAAACTTCCGAAGCTTACTAAGGCGGCATTAAACATAGTGTCATCTCTTATTAAATCTGCACCTAGCCAATTAATAAACCGATCTGATACTATAGGATTAGAGCTTCGTTCTAACCATATGTGACGATCTCGACCAACGACTAGATGTATTCCAGTTACAAAATCCTGTATTGCTCCTACGTTAAAAGCGGCACCGTGAGTGCCTGTGGATAGTGCGCCTGCTACTGTTTGGCCGTTGCTAGCTCCCGAGGCTTTAATGGAGCGATTGGGGCGTTTTTCTTTTTCTAACTTTGAATTAAGTTGTAATACAGAAACTCCACATTGTACAAAAAATAGATCTTCAGCTAATCCTCCTTTGTTTAAATATTCGTTGCTTATGTTTGGTTTGCTAACCGAAAAACTAAGGCGTAATGATTTAGTGTCTAGGATACCGCCTTCAGAAACAGCTACCTTAGAAAATGACCAGCCGCTTCCCATAGCGCGTAATCTAATGTTGTTATCAATTGCATGTCCTATCAGCCATTGTAGATTTTTGGTGGTGGCTATGTATTTATCAGCTCCTTTGCTTATCGAATCATTATTACGTACTTTAAAAGAAGCGTTTTGTGTTAGTTTTTGTGTGAAATTTTGATGCCTGTTTTCCCATTTCCTTATAGGTAATGTCTCGATGCCTTTTGGTAACGCCATGATTATGTTTTTTAATATTTTATTACAAAATGTCTTTGTTTTTAGATAGTACTGCTGATAGATCAATATCAAAATCCGATATGGATTACCTATGTTTATTGGTATAAGCCAAATAGAAACGATGTATTTAATCTATAATTCATCAATTGGTGGGTCTGGTGGAGCGCATTCCCATTCTATGGTTTGTGGTATAACGATGCCTAGTGTAATTGTAGATAGTAATATATATCCAAGGTTAGTGGTGTTAGTTGCCGAGCTTAAGTGCTTGGATTCGCACTTGGCATCGATATCTTTAGGAGAAACTAATCCCCAGGCGAAACTCCAGGAGGTTTTAGTGTTTTTAACCACAGAGTCACTATCGTGAATACTTATAACTCGTGTAGACATGCAGCTTGTGCAACAAAGAGTTATTGCTAGTACTGCGCTTATACTTTGTAATCGAATAGAATATTTCATTGTCTTAGATTTTAAGACAATCAGACGATATGATAAGAGGGAATCGTTAAGTAGGTTAAAAATAATAATATTTTAAATGATATGAAAGGGGGATTTACCTGTTTTTATAATGATAAATATTAAAAAATTAGTTTTAATGAATGATGATAATGTTTGAAGCTAAAAATATTTAATTAAAGTATAATATTATATACTTTATGATTTATGATCAATATTAGGTATATTATAGTATACTTTATTATATTTGATATATTGTTGTGCTAAGGAGTACAATAAATTATACTTAGTTTACGTTTTACATTTTTAATGTATATTATTATATACTTTAATTTAATTTATGTGTGATGAATATTGATAATCTTTCAGACGAACAAATACTAGCAGAACTTACTCAAAGAGTAAAACAACGACGCCTTAATCTTAATATTACTCAGGATGAACTTTCTAAAAGGGCAGGGGTACATGTGCAAACGATTAAGAATTTTGAATCCGGAAAGACGACTACGTTATTAACTTTTATCCAAATACTTCGGGCATTTGGAGATTTAAGCGCGTTAAGCTCTTTATTTCCAGATCCGGGCATAAGTCCCATAGAACTATTAAAACTAAAAGGAAAAGAACGTGAGCGTGCGTCACGTAGCTCTAAAAATCAAAATGAAGATCCATTATGGTAGATGTTATTAAAATTACCCTTTGGGGAGAAGAATTGGGGGCATTGAGTTGGGATAGCAAAAAAAACTTTGCCTCTTTTGAGTTTTTCTCATCATTTCTAAATAAAAATCAGGATGTGTCACCGATACACATGCCGATACGATCTTCTGCAAAAAAAATATATAGCTTTCCTAATCTAAACCAGGAAACCTACCGCGGATTACCAGGAATGTTGTCTGACGTATTGCCCGATGATTTCGGGAATCGCTTAATTGATCAATGGCTAGCTCTTAATAATATCCCAAAATCTAAGTTTACCCCACTAGATCGCTTGTGTTATATCGGTACTCGTGGTATGGGAGCATTAGAGTTTCAACCTGCAAAACACATAGGACAAGCTCAAACTACTACCCTCGAAGTAGATAAACTAGCACACCTGGCAGAAAAAATACTTAATACACGAGAAAAACTAGAACTAAATCTTTCTGAAACAGAACATCTTAATGAATTGATTAAAGTAGGAACTTCTGCTGGAGGGCAACGGGCTAAAGCCATAATCGCTTATAATTCCATAACAAATGAGATTCGATCGGGCCAAGCTATAGCTCCTCACGGATTTGAACACTATATTTTTAAGTTTGATGGAGTAAATGATACTACTCTTGGAGATCCACAAGGGTATGGAAGGATCGAATATGCATATTACTTAATGGCATTGGATTGTGGTATTAATATGGAAAAATCTTTGCTTTTTGAAGAGCATGATAGAGCTCATTTTATGACCAGACGCTTTGATCGCCATAGTAATAACGAAAAAATACATATGCAAACCTTGTGTTCGATAGCACATTTTGATTATAAATCTCCAGGAGCACACTCTTATGAAAATGCATTCGAAGTAATGAGACAATTACGATTACCACATAGTGATGCTATACAATTGTATAAAAGAATGGTATTTAATGTCATTGCCCGTAATCAGGATGATCATACTAAGAATATTTCTTTTTTGATGGATAAACGTGGAGTTTGGAGACTTTCTCCTGCTTATGATGTGACTTATTCGTACAATCCAGAAGGGATCTGGACCAGTATGCATCAGATGTCAATCAATGGTAAACGGGATAATTTTACACTACAGGACCTGATTGCTGTAGGAGAGAAGATTAGCTACAAAAATCATAAGGAGGCAATACAGCAAGTTGTTGATGTTGTTTCTAATTGGGATCATTATGTTCAGAAAACAGGAATTCCAAAATTACAGGGTGATCGATTAGCGAAGCCATTTAGGTTGCACCTTTGATTTTTTAATTAAATACATGAAAAAAGCTATATACTTTATGCTTCTTAGCGCTGTGTCTTTTACAGCAATGAACTTACTTGTTAAGTATTTAGCACACTTTGGAGGAGCACAGCTGGTATTTTTTAGAGCGTTTGGCTCTTTATTTTTTACAATGAGTTATTTGTTATGGCATGAGATTCCAATATTGGGTAACCAAAAAAGATTAATGATTTATAGAGGCCTTGCAGGAGTGACCTCGATGGGATTATTCTTTATATCGGTTAATTATCTTCCTATTGGTTCTGCTGTATCCTTACGATATTTATCACCAATATTTGCCACTATTTTTGCTGTACTTTTTCTTAGAGAACAAGTAAAACCAATACAATGGTTGTTCTTTTTGATGGCTTTTAGTGGAGTTTTGATGATCAAAGGTTTTGATCCCAATGTTGATTCTTTTGGCCTGCTGTTAGTACTGGGTTCTGCAGTATTTAGTGGAGTAGTATATGTACTTATCAATAAAATTGGTCATGGTGATCATCCCGTTGTGATCGTTAACTATTTCATGTGGATTTCTGTTACTATAGGAGGTGTTCTTTCCATTTTCAATTGGACCACACCAAAAGGAGTAGAGTGGCTACTATTGCTTAGCCTAGGAATTTTTGGATATTTCGGACAATTATTTATGACCAAAGCATTTCAATCTCAGGCAACGAATAAGGTGGTATCCCTAAAATACGTCGAAGTTATTTTTACGATGATTGCAGGGGTATTTTGGTTTACTGATATATATCCAATCCTAAGTATTATAGGAACCTTATTAGTGATCATTGGATTAATTCTTAATATTTGGTACCGTAAACGTTAACCTGATTTATGTTTTAGGCATAGCCATAAGGCTCGAAAGTCTCAAGACATAGTAGGTTTCTAATACATAAATCGGGTTAGTATTACGAGTGTTTGAAAGATTTCAATTATGAAAAGTCTTCTCTAAGATAAAACATGAGTTTTCTCTTATCTGTAAAACTTTTGATAGTGATAATATCACCTGTAATTTTATTATAAATTACTTCAACAAACAATAAATCTACGTAGTAAATAGAATAGTAAAAATCACGATTTTGGTCATTTATTGTAAAGAGGTGAATGCCTCGATCCCAGAGGTCTTTGTATTTGATATCTAATTGTCGAGCATTAAACTCTTGTTCAAGGGTAATTCTGCGCATAAGCTATTAATTTTAATATGAGGCGTGATAAAACTACGGAAAAACCGTAACATATGCAAGTGAAAATTGTACAATGTGTTGAAAAACAATAAAATGCATGTATGGGATGACCCTTTCTTAAGAATATATTTGGTTATAGAACATTAGGGTTTTAAATAGCTTTATGGCTAATATTAGCTAGTATTATCTTTTCGCAAAGAGAATAGGGGTAAGTATTGTATATAGCATACCACAAAATCTTTATTTAGCCCTGTTTTTGTCTTGTGTAAGAAAAATCTTTTGTTGAAATACAATAAATCCTACATGAAAATGTGCTATTGCAGGTTTTTGTTTCTTTTGGCCCGAATTTACTAATAAAGAAGTCATTTAATAGAAAGCGGCCCCCTTTGGTTAACTACTCCAATAGAGGGCCTAAATTGAAACATAATCGGTATTTAACACAAACTCAACTTATACTAATTATGAAGTTTCAACTTTACTTTTTACTAGTTCAAATATATCTTAGTTTTATAAATTCTGTCATGTTTATTCATAAAAAAATTAACATTTAACCAGTTAATAACAATGTAATGTTAATTAATTGTTAACCAGTTATTTGAATGTACCTGTATGTGATTGAATCTATTCGATTGCATTTGTTTTCGGAATTCCTTTCTAGGTTTGTTCTACCCTTTTTATGGGGTAGCCATAATAAAGAAAATAAAAAACGTCAAATCGATACAGATTGCGTTTTCAATTCAGAGAAAAACAAAACTAATTATAGAGTATTAACATTCTTTTAAAGTTTATTGATGGTGGGGAAGGAGCGGGTACTAAATTTACGTATTAAGAGTTTTCATCATTATATAAACAGGTTTATACTTGTCTCTTGTTTCCTACACCAATATTTGAAAATTCTTAGATGATACTTCCAGAACTACAAAAAATATGTTGAGTAAATCCCACTAACCGATCAATGATTTAATATATGATACCTTTTGTCTTTCAAAATTTATCTAATAATATCATGTCACAAAACTAAAACCAGTATCTAAACCTCACAAGAGGTGCATTACAGAAGGCTAATGAATAGACAAGGTTTTGTATTATATTTTTAAAGAATTACTTCTCAATTTTATTAATCTCTATAATACGGTGTGTACTAC
Source organism: Aquimarina sp. Aq78 (assembly GCF_900299525.1). Taxonomy (GTDB): domain Bacteria; phylum Bacteroidota; class Bacteroidia; order Flavobacteriales; family Flavobacteriaceae; genus Aquimarina. The sequence continues at coordinate 212,592 of NZ_OMKA01000001.1, forward strand.
TGGTATCTCCATACGAATTTCCGTTGGTAGCAATAAAGATACGTCCCTGAGGAGAAACCGCAATATCTCTAAGACGGCCGAATTTACCATTAAAAAACACTTCTTCCTGGGTAATTGCAGTTCCATCGCTATTTAAAGTAAGCGCAATTATTCTTTGATCCTTTAAAACGGTCATCAATAATTTATTGGTCCATTCAGGAATTTTATCACTGGTATAGTATATCAGGTCAGAGGGAGCAATAGTGGGTGTCCATTCAAAAATGGATTCAATAACCTCTGTACTTGCTGCAAAAGCCTGTTCGTTGGGAGTATCGATTTTACCTTTTACATCGGGCCAGCCATAATTTTTGCCAGACTGTATGATATTTATTTCATCATCAGAACTAGGTCCATGTTCAGAGCTATACAGCTTGCCATTAGGATGCAATACCAGTCCTTGTGCATTTCTATGCCCTAAACTATAGACATAACTGTTTGTGAAAGGGTTGTCAGAGGGAATAGTGCCATCTAGATTTAATCTTAGAACTTTACCTCCCAAAGAATTCATGTCTTGAGAAAGATTGGTATTACCAGCATCACCAGTAGTCATAATTAGATGCATACTCGGAGTGATCAACAAACGAGAACCATCGTGATTAGAGTTGGCAGGGATTTGGTCTATAAGTATGGTTTCATTGGTTAATGTATTATTTGCATATGTAAACTGAACCAATCGTTCCAATAAACCACTTCCTCCATTATATGTGTATACAACGTATACATATGGATTTGTATCAAAATTGGGATGAAGTACCATTCCCAATAATCCACTTTCACCTACTTGTGATACGTTAGGAATAGTAAATATCAGTTGTTGTTCTCCACTGTCGGGATTTATCCTGCTAATTTTTCCATTACGTTCGGTGACCCATAAGAAATTATCAGGACCCCAAATTAGCTCCCAGGGAACACTTAAGGTTTCTACTAATACTTTTGTTGCTTCTACAGGTTCACCAGTATCAGGATTTGTAGTATCATCATCTCCTGAACAAAACCATAACAAAAATGAAATTAGTACAACACTTGCTAATTTTGATATTCGCTTCATAATATTTCTTTTTAAGTCAACAACTGAATCTTGTATAAGATGATGATTGTCAGTAATTTGTGTGATAATTGATAGTTGTGATTTCATCTATCAATTATTTTATATGTTCTTATGAGAAAACAACATAACCAACTTTATTCTCAAAAGCCAATTACTTTCTCTTAATTATACAACGGTTAACTTACACGATACCCTACTTTTTTTTGTTTTTTTTAAATTTTTTTAATTCTTTTTTAAGAATTGTTTACATTCTGTTATGCAAAGTTTTAACACTTATCTGAAGTATTATTTTTTACTTAAGGCTAATTTGATTCCTAGTAAAATAAAAAGAACTCCTGTGGTTTTATCCATCCAAAACTTCACTTTACTGTTCTCTCTGATCTTGTTTGCCAGCTTGGCAGAAAAGAATGCCAGCATCATGCACCATATTGTACCTGTAGCTACAAAAGTTAACCCCAGAATTATGAATGGAATGGCACTTTTAGCATATTCGGGATTAATAAATTGTGGTAAGAATGCCAGAAAAAAGAGAGCAACTTTAGGGTTAAGTAGATTGGTTAAAACACCTGACATATATACTTTTAAGTAGTTTTTTGTTGTTTCTTTTCCTTTAATTACTTCAGCAATAGCTGTTGATTTTGTTAGCAATGATTTAATCCCTAAATATACAAGATAAACAGCGCCAGCATATTTAACAATACTAAATGCAGTAGCAGATTTTGCTAATAAAATTGATAGTCCAAGAGCTGCAAAAAAACAATGTAAAAGAGCTCCCGAAGAAATCCCCAGAGCAGAGATCACTCCAGATTTTTTTCCTTGCGAAATACTACGCCCTAAAATATACATAGTATCTGCTCCAGGTGTGAGGTTAAGTAGTATTCCTGCTAAAATAAAGGTTCCAAAATTAAGAATGCCAAACATAGGATTGTATTAGATTTTGATTCAAAATTATACGAAAGAAAGGATATCAAGAAAACAAATCATTGGCTTATCTTTGTTTTTTCTGGAGAATATATCTTAATTATAACTAAAAACCAATGATTATGGTGAAAGACGATTTAGACTGGAAGATTTTAGAACTATTACAAGAAAATGCACGCTTGCCATTTGCGCACATAGGTAGAGTAGTGGGGCTTTCTCCATCTGCTGTGGCAGAACGAGTACAACGCATGGAAGATACAGAAGTGATCACAGGATATACAATGCAGGTAAATCCCGCTAAACTGGGATGGTCTCTTTCTGCATTCATTATGATGAGTGTAAATAGAATAAATTTTCAGTCTTTTACCGATGCACTGGATGCGGATGCGTATCCTGAAATGGTAGAATGCACCAGAGTCACCGGAAAAGACTGTTTAATAATGAAGTTTCATGTAAAGGACAGTAAACATCTTGAAGAAGTTATCAATCGTTTAGCACAACATGGAGATCCAACAACATTATTGATTTTGAATGAGTTGATGAAAAATGGCACGATAGGAAGATGTACCCATTAGTTACTTCTGTTTCTTTCATCATCATTTCCAAAACCTCTTTGTTTACTCTTTATTTTATTATTTCCAAATGTATAGGATAGTGATATTCTGGCAAATCGAGGGCTGTAATTTTGAGCATATACAGATTCTATACCATTTACTACAGAGGCTAGTCTACTGTAACTTGATGTATCTAATATGTCATTCAATAATATTGACAGCTGTAGTTTATCTTTAAACATACTTTGTTTTACTCCTAGATTTAGGTTGTAGGTTTCACTAATATCAAACAAGTTAGCTTTATGTGGTGAATTATATAAAAAGTTAACCTGTAATTTGGTGTTTTTACCTAATGTAAACGTATTATTTGTAGAAAAATAAAGCTGAAATCCATCTTCGGCATTAGCGTTTATTTTATTATCAATGACAGTTTTGTATCCAAGAACATATACCTGGTTCTGGCTTTTCCACCAAGGAAGCGTATTAAAAGAGAATGTTTCGCCAACTCCCCAATTATAACTTTTATAATAGTTTTCTCGTATCACAGCTTGTACTTCGGTTTCTTGATCTGCTGTGAAAATAGTACCAAAACCATCAGAGGTTACATTAAGGAAAGCATTGGTGGTTAATATATTATTGTAGGTATGATTAAATTCGAAACTATCTGTAAACGAAGGTTGTAAAAAAGGATTCCCTTCAGAAAAACTATTGCTATTGACATAAATTCTGAATGGATTTAAATTCCTAAAACCTGGTCGGTTAATACGTCTTCCGTAATTAAGAGAAAATACGTTATTATCATTTTTTTGATATGATATATATGCTGTCGGAAAAAACTTGAAATAATCGTTCGTATTAGTTTGGTTTAGAGTTTCTGAGAACCCTTCGGTAAATGTGTTTTCTACGCGTAACCCCAGTTGAAATTCCCATTTTTCATTGATCTTCTTAGAAGCATTAACATATAACGCCTGGATATTTTCTGTGTATTCAAATTGATTGGAAGCTATAGGATCAAAAATAGGAGTACCTGTCTCTGTAGTAAAATTTTGTAAACCATTTATGGTTTTGATAAAACTAAGCTTACCACCATATGATAAATTAACAGATGGAAAAGGGTGTTCGACATCTATTTTTGCACTAAAATTATCTATACGTTGATCCGATAAGTTCATAGCTGCATAGTTGATCCCAACAAATTCACCGTTTGGTAAGAACGTATTCACTACATTGTCTTGTTTTAGGTTATTGTCATAATCAAAATAATCAATATCAAAAGAGATTTTTCTATCAAGGGTATCCAGTGTGGTAATCATATGTAGGTTATACAGGTGGCTATTTACCTTTCTGTCAAAAAAACCTGTATTATCTAATATAGAATCCAGTTGATTGGTTGCATTAAAAATTTGAGTAGTGGATTGTACAGCATTATCCGGAGTGTTTTGATTCCCAAGGTATTGTGCTCCTATGATAATATTATCTGTAATGTCATAATCTATTGATAAACGCCCTGATATATTATCTTTATTTGCTTTGTTATCCATATCCAATATCCATGGACCATTGGGATAAAACACATCTACTTCTTCTATTTCTCTATTGTTTCCTTGAGTACCATTAGCACTTACAGAAAATCGTAATTTGTTTTTGTTATAAAAAAAGTTGTTACGTAGTGTAGTAAAATGGTATGTATTCTGATTATAGGACAGGGTAGTGGTATTTTTCCAGGAATTTCGTGCTCCTTTTTTATAAACAATATTAATAAGTCCACCATTTCCTGCAGCTTCATATTTAGCTGGTGGATTCGTAATGATTTCTATTTTCTTAATATCACTTGCTGCTATGGCATTTAAAAAGTCTATTAGTTCTTCTCCGGATAGCTGTAATAATCGTCCATCAACCATTACACGTGATGCACCTCTACCAATCATACTCAAGGTATTATTCTGGACGGTGACCCCTGGAGCTATTTTAAGAGCATCTAATGCGTCTCCGCCACTGGCAGCAATACTATTTTCTACGTTAAACACCAAACGATCTGGTTTACGTTCTATTACTTTTTTGGTTTTGGTAATCACCACTTCATCAAGGCTGGTAGTACTGCTCTCGAGGGTAATATTACCTAAATCTACAACGCTATCTAGTACGATATCCTTTTGCCATTCGGTATATCCCATAAAACGTATTGCCAGTGTATAAGTTCCTTCTTTTGCCATTAGGGTGAAGTTTCCGTTTTCGTCGGTAATTGCACCTGTAATTACTGCACCATCAGATCCTGGTGTAGATAAAATAACATTGGCAAAAGCTATGGTTTCTGTTTTACTAATAACTTTTCCTTTGATTTCTAGTTGAGAAAAGCATAAGAAAGGAAATAAAAACAATAAAGAAATAAAAATAGATCGCATCACAATTTTATATTTAAGATTAATTATGAAGCAAATATCATTTTTGAATACAACCTGTGCGACCGATTAAAATAATCGAACGCTTTTGATCACCAAAAATGAGTTCGACTTTTTTCAAGCAAACGTTCGACTTTTTGCAAGACTCTGATTATGAGTTGTTTTTTCTGTATTGAGTAGGGGTGGCGTTAGCGTATTTTTTAAAAGAAGTGTTGAAAGAAGATTTAGAATTAAAACCTACTTCATACAAGATTTCGAGAACAGTTACTTGTTTTTTAGTAGGATCTTTTAAAATATCCATTGCGTGTTGTATACGATATTCATTTACAAAATCGAAAAAGTGCTGATCCAGGTGATGATTGATCAGAATCGATACTTCTCTAACGGGTAGTTGTAGATCATCTGCCAAATTCTGTATAGTAAGTGTGGGATTCAGATAAGGTTTTTTGTCGATCATATACGTTTTTAATTGTTGTATTTGATCCTGAATCACTTTATCGTCTGGGAGATTGATTACTGTTTCATTCTTTGTAATCATATTTTCTACCGGAAGTAATTTAGAATCAATTCCTCTAAAAATTCCCGGATCATATAATGCTTTTAAAATTAACCAACATATAAAACACAGGACTAAAAACACAACAATGATTCTGGCAATATTTACGGTTTGGAAATCATCATTAAAAAACTTAAATATCGTTTTAGAAGTACTAACGACATAGATAAAACTAGAAATAACGTTTAGCTGAAACAACCATTTATGTTTTGCTGTTGTTGCATTAGAGTAGTTTTCCAGCATTACCTTCTTAGATCTTTTTAGGATAACAAAAATGGCAATAATATAAGCTATAACCTGAATATGACCAATAATCAAAGTGGAAATGGATTCTGGAGTTAGCAAATAATTATTCATAAAAGAAAGTTTGGCTTCCGAGCTTCCCAAATAAAATCTGGGAATTATTATCAAGGTATTTATCACAAAAGGAAGACCATGTAACAGATGTTTTGGTTTCAGCTTAAAATCAGTATAGATAACCGATAAGACAAAAAGATAAAGCACCGGGCTTGAAAAAAATGGAAGATCCATACGTATCATTTCCAGCGTTAGTGGCATATCTATAAACCGATGATAGAAAAAAGAGCTGATATCGATGGCCACAAGAATAAGAAAAGCAGCAATAAGTCGATTACTGGTTTTGTTTTTGGTTTTTACAGTTAGTAAGAAGATGGCAAAAAGTGATGATATAAAAACAATCATCAGGCTTATAATGCTAAGAATAGCGTAGTTATCCATTTAATAATTTAATTCTTGCGTTTACCTTTGATGATATATAGGTTTTGAGAACCATACGGGATTCTCATAATTTCATCAAATATACTAACTATATTAAGATATCTCATGTAGTGCTCTATTAAGACTGCGTAGTGTTATTCCTAAATAATCGGCTATATCTTGTTTAGAAAAAGCCATGGCTTCATCAGAAGAAAATTTCATTAATTTTTTGAGGTTATATGCAATAGGATATGATTGTTGTTGGGATGCTCTAATCGCAGTATCTCGTACTTTATTGGCTAGTGCTCTTAATAACAATATATTAAGTTCGGGGTGATTTTCCAGTAGCGTATAAAAATCTTTGACATCAACCTGGTATCCAGTAACCTCTGTTATCGTTTCTGCATTGCAAAAGCTAATAACATCATTAAAGATTTCTAATTCTCCAAGGATTTCACCAGTGCTAAAAAACTCCTGGATGAAGTCTCTACCATTATCTTCGTTTACATAACATTTTACTACGCCACTTTTTATAATGAATATAGAGGGTACATATTTTCCTTGAATAATAATTTTTTCTTTTGAAATAAACTTCTTCTCTTTTACCATAGTGCTTGCAGAAGATTCTGATAGTTGCGAAAAGAAATCTAATAATTCTTGATTGATCCTAATCATTTGAAAAATGCTTAAACAAACAGTCTTTTTGAGTTAAAAAATGATGTACGTGCAATATACTAAAGAAGTAGTATGATTATATAGATATTTTGATTCAATTATAGATTTTGGATCAGACCTGAAAACGCGAGATACCTTATCTCAAGAAGAGTATATCACTACCTTAATCTCTCTAAAGTTACATCACATTGGATTACACCTAAAAAGGGTAAACCCCTGACTATTAATAGGTGAATCCCCCTTTTTTGAGAGACGAACCCATTGTATCTTGATAAAAATTTAGTTGTAATGACTCGTTTGGAGGCAGACATATAGCTGAAAAGAAAATAATATGCTCGAAAAGATATACATACAAATACCTGCATATCGCGATAAGGAACTGTCTAATACCGTCATTGACCTTAATAAAAAGGCTAAACATCCCGAAAGACTAAGAATCGTAATTGCATGGCAACATGGAAATAAGGAACAGCTTAAAAAAGAAGTTTTTGACTATGGCAATGTCGAAATTCTTGATATTCACTATAAAGACAGTAAAGGTTGTAACTGGGCACGTAATTTACTCCAGAAACAATGGAAAAATGAAGCCTATACTTTGTATTTGGATTCTCATCATAGGTTTGTAAAAGACTGGGATGAGGAAACCATAAAAATGTTTAAAACCTTAAAAGAAGAAGGTATAAAAAAACCAATTATTACGGCATATCTCCCTTCTTATGATCCCGAAAATGAACCCGATGGAAGAATGAAATATCCTCTTAAAATTTATCCTTTAGAGCGAGATAAGGGACTTCTCACGAAGTTAACAAGCTATCCTATTCCTCATTGGAAAAAAATTAAAAAACCACTTGCCGCACAGTTCATCTCATTACACTTTTTGTTTGCTGATGGTTTCTTTAATGAGGAAATTCATTTTGATCCAGAGATCTATTTTTTTGGAGATGAGGTTTTAACAAGCCTTAGAGCGTATACATATGGGTATGACTTGTTTCACCCTCATATTATTTTGGGATGGCATTTATACGATAGAAAAACAAGAACACCACATTGGGATGATCATACTTCATGGTATAAACAGGAAGAGATGTCTTATAATAAAATGAAAATAATCTATACAACGAATATGACTTCTAATACTATACTTGGGCCCGATAGAAAAGTGATTGAATACGAAAAACATATCGACCTTAAGTTGTATGATAATGCCATAGAAAATGAAGCAATCAATATCTGAAATATTAGAAAAGGATAAAATCGTATGTATTGATGATTTTGTACCGGCATCGATGTGTACGACAATATTAGAAGAACTCGAATATTCTTTTTGGAAACGTAGTACGGTAATAGACCCAAGGGTACATAAGAGTCATCTTAGCAATACCCGGATTAGTAAAAGTGCAGATCAGGTGTTATTTACAGATACACTTATAGAGGTAGTAAAGAAAATAGAGGAAGATATTACATCATTATTTGATGTGAACCTAAATAAACTAGAGCACTGGCAAGCCACAAAATATGCCAAACACGGTAAGTTTGATTATCACTACGATAGTGGGGCCTGGAGTGAGCATTATGCAGGAGAACGAAAGAAAACCTATTTGTTATACCTCAATACGCCTAAAAAAGGAGGGGCTACACATTTCAAAAATTTAGATATCAAGGTTAAACCAAAACAAGGACGGTTATTGGTCTGGGATAATTTACTGCCAGACGGAAATTGTAATTATAATATGTTGCATGCAGGACTACCAATTCTTAATGGTAAAAAAACAACATTGGTTACCTGGGAAAGACAAAAAGAAATACGATAAAAACTCTAAAATTGAAACGCATATGACAAAAAAAATCAAAAACTTAAAAGCCGAAGACTCTAAACTATCTCATATACGAGATAAGAACCTTATTGTTTCTGTAAAGAATCAGGAGAAAATTATAAAGGATGTTATAAAAAAGCATGGACCTATTATTGATCTTGAAAAAGACCCACAATTACTAATTGATATCCTTGTTAAGTTTAAACCTCAGTTTTATGGGCCCGATGGAGGATTACCACCGGGAGGAGTACCTGATCCACCACCACCGCCAGGACCATCTTCATATAGAGGTATTGAAAATGTGCATCTTATGAAAGAAATTCTAAAACTGAATAAGAAAATGAGTAGTATAAAAAAACGACTCAAGTAATCTTTAACCCGGATTGTGCAGTAGATTTTCTAATGTATAATTCGGGTTTGCTATGTATTAACCTGAGTTCGATTAATCTGAAATGTGTCAGTTTGAGTGATATTCTGTTAAGAATTTTGTATCGAAAACAAGCATTTCAATGCTAAAAACCTATTCTCGATACAAATTTTACTCATTCTAATCGTAAAATTCACTCGAATTGACAGTTTTTATGCCCCTGAAATATTAATCAGGTTATTAGTATCAGACCGAGCTTTTCTAAACCTATATAACCATCAAAATAAGTAAACAAACCTTCAGGAAGGCCCGGTTTGATCAATTCATTTTAGAAATGTATTATTGCAAGGTATTCTCTTTGGGGTAATACATTCTTTTTCTTTTTAGCCCTATGATTAATCCAACTATACCAACCAGAAAGCAAACTCCTGCCCAAAAGAAAGGATCGTAACCGTCAACTAGTATTCTATAGATAAAAGTGAATAGAAATAGGGTAATTCCAGTTATTTTCCAGATTTTATCTTTTTCAAACCTTTTATTTTTATCAAATATAGGAGGGAGATTGATGATAACCTTTAGCTCATTCCAATCCCATAAAATCAGGAGGATATTAGCCAATAGTATTAATCCTGTAATCACAGGAGTATAGGCAAAATAATAGGATAAAGTAATTATAAATATATTCGTGATTATAGGTAGATTAAGTAATGCTCCCAGTTTAGCATACTTTTGTGTCATTAGTAGACATCCCGCGATGAGTTGGCCAACGCCAATAAATTTCCAATATAGGCCAGATTGATACATAGTTTCAAAAAAATGCCAGGCCGTATCAATAGGTTCCGATGCTCCACTTACCGATGTAAATCGTTTCCCTTTGATTTTGATAAGACTAGCAAAAACAAATGCTCCACCGATCATATATCGGGTATAAATGATAAAAACCTGTAACCATAGTTTTTCCTTAATGTTATTCATGATGCATTGTTTTTATATTATCCCATCTTTAATTCTTCAATTGCAGCTATGTGATGATCATCGTGTTCTGCAACAAAAAGAAACAAATCCATGGTACGCATTGGTGTTTTTAACCTGGGGTGCAATGCGTGTTTATAGATTTCCTTTTCGGTAAGTTGATGAAGTTGGTTTACAGTTATTGTACGAATAGCCAAGAATTCTTTAAGTAAATCATTACTGTCTCTTAGATTGTGCTGGGCAAAATCTGTTTTTTGGTTTTGCAGATCGGCTGGTCTCAATTCTATTTTATCGGTTAAAATATCATTAAGTCTTCCTTGCCAGATGGGCTCTAAATCGATCAGGTGTCCAATGTTTTCCTGGATCGACCATTTTCCGTTTTTTTTATGAGTTAGCTGTTCTTTTGTGACAGAGTTTATAGTGTTCCTAAGGATAATGGGAGCTTCTTCCAGTCTTTTGAGTAGTAAAGGGAAGATATTTTCTTCAAAAGAGAAGTCAAACTTTCGATCAAACCATTTTTCTCGTTTCATAGATTTATTCTTTTTAATTTAGGCTTCAGATGTGATGATTATTTTTCCAAGAACCAGTCCTTCTCCAAAATACTGAAATGCTGAAATAGCCTGGGATAATGGATAACATCTATCAATAACAGGTACTATTTTTCCGGCATCACGTAGTGCCAGCATATGACCGATATCTTCTTTATTCTGTTTATGCATCAGGAGTCCCATTTTCTTATTAGTGATTTTGGAGATCAATGGACCGCAAAAGAGAACTTGCAAAAGTCTACGCATAGAACCACCTGCCATAACATATGCTCCTTTAGGTTTAAGTATACGTTTAAAGTCAAAAACAGAGCGATGTCCCACAATATCAAAAATCAAGTCGTATTGCTGTTTGTTTTTAGTAAAATCTTCTCTGGTATAATCAATAACATGATCTGCACCGATTGATCTCATCAGGTCTAGTTTTCTGGTGCTGTCTACACCAGTTACTTCGGCACCCAATGATTTGGCGATCTGTATTGCAAATGTACCTGCACCGCCGCCAGCACCATTAATCAAAACCTGTTGTCCGGGTTTAATCTCTCCATTATAGCGAAGTCCTTGCAGGGCGACAACACCTGCTTGTGGTATAGCCGATGCTTCTTCAAATGTTATATCTTCAGGTTTGGGTAAGAGTAACTCCTGATCTACACATACATATTCTGCAAAACCTCCCCAATGCAAAAATATATCTCCGAATACTTCATTACCGGTCTCAAACCGGGCGACTTTATTTCCTACAGCAATAACCTGTCCGGAAATATCAGAACCAAGAATATGATATTTAGGTTTTATAAGGCCCCATATACGAGAAAAGAAAGGTTTTCCCTTCAGTAGTTCCCAATCTGATGAGTTGATAGCAGTTGCACGAATTTTGACCAATACTTCGTTTTCCTTAGGGGTAGGTACAGGGATTTCTTTAAGAGTAAGTACATCAGATGAACCGTATTTGTGATACATCAGAGCTTTCATTTGAGTATCCTTTTCTATACTATACCCCATGCGTATTTATGATTTATGATTGGTGTGTATGTATAGGACGATTACCTCGGGGTATTGTTACAATACTACTTTTGAGGCAGTCTAATGTCGAGAACAAACTGTTTCTCCTATCATAATGAGGTGATTCTCTAAACTCTTATTCGGTCTGGTTTTGTTTTTTCTGCTCTATTTTTTCGATCATGTTTAAGGCATTCGTATTTTTCTCATTAAGGCTATACGATTTTTTGTAATTTTCTATGGCCAGATCCAGATCTCCGATCTTCATACAGGCTTCAGCATAACTGTCATATACATTAGAGCTTTCGGGATAGAGTAGCATATTGACTTTAAATATATCTTGCGCCAATTTTAAGTTTTCTGCACCCATAAAACGATATCCTAATCGGTTTAGATTATTTTCTGAAACAGCAGGATCATCCGCATTGGTTTTCATCACTTCCTGATATGCTTTCAGACCTTCTTCAAAATTACCTTCTTCAAGAAACTCAAAAGGAATCTTTTCGTCTTCTTTCATCAATACCAGAGTAGATTCAACTGTTTTTTTCATAGGATGTATAAGTAGCATATTCAATTGTCCACTTTCTGCATCTGTTGTAAATTGAATAGGTTGATTGTTTTCTCTACTAATATAGATACTATCAGATACCTTAAATAAAGCTACTGGTTCCGCGCCCATATCTTTTCTGAATAACTGATTATTAGTATGGTATATCTGGATGAGGTTATCATTTTTTAAACGATAGCGACCACTAATTTCCTTAAGTTGAGCAGCATTCATTTCCATTTTTTCATATGTTGGTACAAAATCATCCCACGAATAGGAAAGTGCTACCGATCGAATCAATTCTGAAATAAAATCTGGATGATTAGAGTTGGTTAATACAACTACTCCGTACCCTTTATCTTTATGCGCTATCATTTCACTTGAAAATCCTTCGTCCCAGCCTCCGTGGCCAAAGTAGATTTCGTCTTCCATTTTATTTATAAAGATGCCTAATCCACTAAAATCTTCTACAAACGGAGTTAGCATTTTGGTAGTCATATCCTGGGATAATGCAGCTTTACTTTCTCCTTTTAATGTCTGCTGTATATTAACAGCAAATTTACCCAGATCCTCTGCAGTAGTCCATAATCCTGCTGCGGCCATTTCTGGATAAGTATGTCGTTTCCCTTTGGTCATAGAACCATCTGGCAAATAACCGGTTGCGGCCATTTTTAATTGCTCACTTTGTAAAGGTTGATCATATGTACTATTACTCATTTGTAAAGGCTGCAATACCAACTCACTCATAAGTTGTGGAAATGGTTTTTGAGCAACATCGATCATCATTTGTTGCATCACTGTATATCCTCCTCCAGAATAACGAAAACTCTTTTCCGGGATTTTATCTACAAAGATAGCTCCAGAATTAGCTGGAGATTCCCCATTTAATACTTGTACCAGTGTGGGTACAGGTAGGTCAGGGCTGTACCCTAAAAAGCCATGTACGGTTAATCCTCCAGAATGGTTAAGAAGGTGCCTGAGCGCAACTTTCTTTTCTTTAGTGAATTCACTATCTGGTAATTTCCAGGATTGTAAATAGGTATTTACATCTTTATCGAGATCAATTTTACCTTGTTCTACAAGCGTTAATGCTCCGTATGCTGCTACAGGCTTACTAATAGAACCTGCCTGAAAAAGTGTTTGATCGGTAACAGGAGATTTAGTTTCCTTATCCATAATACCATAGCTCTTTATCCAATCGATCTTATAATCTTTAATAACTGCAATGCTTACTCCCGGAACCCCGTAATGTTTCATACGTTCTTCTATAGTCCATGTCGAATCCCCCTTGATATATACGGGATGACTAAGGTTGGTTTCTACCAACTTTACATGATCAGGCGCTACGACTGTTTCTGGAGTAGTAGAACAAGAAATAAAAAAAGAAAGAACAGGGAAGAGGAATACGAGTTTTTTCATGATAAGTTTGATTGATGATTGTATTTGATTCGGTTAAAGTTAGTAAATATAATAAAGGATAGTATTAGTCATCATTTTTTAGGTCAAAATTAATAAGAACAATAGGATCTTTGTCTTCTATCCCTCCGGCTGCGGCATAGGCTTTTCTTGCCGCAGTATTAGAATGTTCTGTTGCAAGCCAGGCTTCTTTACAATCTAATTGTATTGCATAATCACATAAATACCTGGTGATTTTACGTCCAATACCTTTATTATGGTATTCGTCGAGTACAGAGACTTCATCTATAAAGAATACTGGATCTTTATCGGGATGAACATAATGAAATCCCGAGGCCATTGCGACAATTTGAATACCATCATAGGCTAGTACCATATGATGTCTGGGATCTTTTAGAAATTCTTTGGCCCGGTTTGTTTTTATGGGGTGATCAAACAAGGCATCTCCTACCTGCTCCATAGCAGAGAGGTCGGCTTCGGTAGCTAATTTTAGTGCTATATGTTCTAACATGATTGACAATATGTGTTTATACCAATGTACTCTTTTTTTGAGTACAGATACCTCTTTTTTGTCTTGCAAATCAAAAACTTAACATTGAGAGCATCTCTAACTATGCATTCTATAACAATTATAAATGCAGGTAACAAAAACAAGTTCCCTCATCAAGAAGGGGCGTTTACTCATTTGTGATTTTATTAACATAGCCTATGTGATATTTTTAAGTATAACTTAAACTCGGATTATGAAAAACTCAACACTCTACAGTAGTACAATTCATCGATATCTTTTCTCAATACTGTACTTATATAGGAGATAAGTACGTAATTATATCACATAACATAGTTCAGTATAACAATCCCACTGTTACAGAAGGGGAAAGGGTTGTTATTAGTAATAACACACAAAGAGAATTGTATATGGATTGTATCATCAAACATATCAAAATCATAGAACGAATGGATCAACTTATTCGTTTACAGGCTACTGGATCACCAGAAAAATTTGCGCAAAGATTAGGAATATCAAGAACCAAACTCTATCGAATGATTAACCTTATGAAACAATTAAATGCACCGATCGAGTATGGTGCAACTATTCAAAGTTATGTATATACAGAAGTAGTTGGATTTACTTTTGGGTTTTATAGAAGAAGATGAAAAAGAGTATGTGTCAATATACGTGATGTTTTAGGATAAATTGAATACTAAAAAAATGTATTTTCGCCTTCTTTTAAAACAATTGATATTTGGCTACAACCTCTCAGAATATATTTTTAACGAAGAAAGAAAAACTTCGATGTATACAATGTGGTAAACGCATTCTTGTTGGGAAATCATTTGTAGCAGAAAGCGAAAAACACAAAGGAACCTGTTTTAGCTGTTCTCCGTTTGGTGGGTATGTATTGTTACCGCCTGGCGATGCCGCAATGACCCGTAGATCTAAGAAACATTCTACCTTGTGTGGAGTAGTATGGGCATGGAATCAACGCCGTAAACGCTATGAGCGACAAGGGCAGTTGGTGGAAGAAATCGCAATAGAGAAAGCAAAAATAGAATGTGAGAAAGATCAAGGTATCCGTGCAGAAAAAAATAGAAAAGCAGCTATAGTAAGAGAACAACAAGACAAAGAATATATTATTAATTTCGCCATCGCTATTAGAAGACGATATCCTAATTGTCCTGTAAAACGAGAGTTTGATATAGCAAAACACGCTTGTGAGAAATACAGTGGCAGAGTAGGACGTACAGCAAATGCTAAGGAGTTTGATGATAAAATGATTGATCTTGCAGTAGAAGCTCATATACGACATGCCGAAACTAATTATGACGATCAATTTGGTAAAGGGAAACGTAAAAAAGAAATCCGAAAAGAAGTACGATCAGATATCAATCAGGTATTAAAACACTGGAAAAAGTAGTGTTCAAAAAAGAGGCATGCTCATAGGGTCAAATAAAAAAAACAGACTTCACATAGAAGTCTGCTTCTTTACTATCAATACTGTGAATTCTCTATCGGTATACTGAGTACGCTATTACGCAAGAATTACTTTCTCTTTCATTACATGTCCAAAATACGATGTTGGCACTAATAAAAGCAGCTCCGGCAGAACTAGTTAATTGATTTACGTGTGCCTGTAGATCATCTTGATAGTGATCTAAATTGATATCTCCATCACCGTCAACATAATAGATCATACTTTTGTAGTGTGTAGAAACAGCTCCTGTTGGTGGCCATACACGAGGATACGTAGTACATTCTTTTACAAAACGCTCGAACTCAGATGACGCATCATCGCTACATCCTTCATCTCCGTGAAGTGTACAATTAGCCTTAGCTTGGGCAGGAACAAGTTTACTTAATTCCTCTGCTGTAGCCTGGCGATGTTCTACAGTACCTACTAATTCCAAATATGGATTAGTCTTAACAATTTCTGGTTGTTCTGTATTCGTTTCACAAGAGGTAAATAATACTAGGAATACTAATAGACTTGATAAGATTTTTGAGTGTAATTTCATTTTATATTATTTATTGGTTAATACTTCTACTAAATAACTAATTATCTGCCTGATAATATTCGGTTTGTATTTTAAGAATATGTAAAGAAACCAATTCGTTTTCTGGGGAAATTTCACCTATTTATAATGATAAATTAACAAGTAAATAACGTACTGTATTTTGAGGAAAATGTTTATACTATTGGCTATACATCATAATTTACTTGACACCTAGAGTTTATGCAAAGAGCGGCACAATCTCTCTATTGTCGAAGCATATTAATTGCTGGATTATGGAATGAACTATTTTGAGACAGAACCTCGATAAGTTCTTTAAATTAAACACTCGATCATCTACGGTAGCACCATATAAAGTTATGTTTATACACCTGTTGTGCATTTAAATAATCTTTTAACTGAAATCTGTCAATTCGAGAGCTTCGACCATAGGAAGAAGTGTATCGAGCCCTTCGACACGCTCAGGATGACAAGGATTTGGGATCAAAAAAGCTATTCTCGATAGTCCTGCTGAGCTTGCCGAAGTGCAATTTTTCTTTATGTCATCTCGAGCGCAGTCGAGAGGTCACTATGAAAAACCACTCGAATTGACGCTTTTTTTATAGTACTAGTTTAAAATGCACAACGAGTGTTTATACAGAAAAAGTTGGATTTAGATTTATATTAGACGATACAAATGATTATAATGAATATAAATAAGGAGTAAATATGCCGGTTGTTTTTCAGATTACAGATTAATTATTATATTATGGCTGTTGTATATTTAGGGAATACTATAAAAAGAATTACCTCGGGTATGTTATTTCAATAATTGGAAGGAATATGTACTTCGAAATGCTTAGCAGAGTAAGGTTGTTGAGCCCTCCCTTAGCATAGAATGATAAGGATTTTATCAAAAAAGGTATCTAAATATACAACTAGCACAACAACTTATATAATGTAACGTTTTAGGGGGCTTAAAATATATACACATAGTATGGGATATATAAAGGATTCTCCTTTCTACAAAGATGCAATACATGAATTTAATTACCCTAGTGGTAATTATTACCTGTTTGATACTTTTGTTGTAGCAGAGATTAATGAAGGAGTATTATTTACCTGGGATGATCATGCCAAACCAATTACTGAAGAATTTACCCATCTGTATGATAATAACGGTGAAGATATTGTATATATATCCAACCGCGTGAACTTGTATTCTGTAAAACCGAGTGATTGGGTTAAGTTTTTTAGGAACGGCTACAACCTAAGAGGATATGCCGTGGTAAGTTATACCTCCAGGGGGATTTTTAATTCTTTGATAGAAAAACTCTTTATGCGAAACAGTTTCCAGAGCTTTGATAATCTTGGAGATGCCATTACATGGGCAAAAGAACTAACTCAAAAAATAGAGGTAGATTCTGAAAATGAGCAAAGCGCATAAGTATATTTTTTTCTTTTCTTATTGAGCATTTAGTCACGTTCTGCATTATAATACGTACCAAAAATCCTATCCCAGATCACAGTATAAAACCCAAAATTGTATTTTGAATACTCATGATGGTTTCTATGAAAAACATTATTACCAAACAGTAAAACTCGTTTATTCGAAGATGTATTTAGATGTGATAGTACTCCGATCAACCAATTAAAGAATAGAAAGAAAATAAAACTATAAAAATTAAGTGGCAATAAGAACGGAAGTAGGGTTAGGATACAACCAAAAAGAATAGCTTCCAGAGGATGCATCACATAGAGGCTAATCTCATTAAAACTATAGTGCTCATGATGTTTTTCATGTGCTAATGTAAATGGCCAAACGTAGTGAGAGGCATAATGAAATACGTACATTACAAAATCAACAACCACAAAGAGTAGTATAAAATCCCGTATAAGATTAGTATCGGTAAATGTAATGTTGGAGTTGATAAAAAGTAAGTACCCGGGAATTGCAACGAGTACATTAATTACCATAATCACAATAGATAACGTAACATCTTTCTTTTCGATGGGTAACTTTTGATGGCTATAAAAAGAAGACCAAAGAAAACTAATCAGTATAGTACATAAGAACATCGCTATATTAGCGATAAGTAGTAGCCCCCAAAAATAGAAGGGATTATACAGTTTATAAAGATGATCTAACGTTTGCAATAGTATCGATTGTAGCTAATGTACAAATCTAATGGATTTTTTTATATTAATATCCAGACTTCGGCTTCGCTCAGTCCTCGGAAGAGGATAATGCTTCCCTGAATTAAACAAAAACGAAAATAGCGATCACTGAGCGTAGTCGAAGTGTCGAAAGGTGAGAGCTCAGTATAAACAACCAGACAATTTTATTATCAAAAAATGACAGGAATCATTATTTCGTAAGTGGGTGTATTGTATTTTTATCAAAAATCAGGAATATAAACAAAAACAATATCGATTATGGAATTTATGGAAATCAAAGATAACCAGGGAACTATTCATTATATCAACCCCAGTCATATTTCGGCTATTTGTGAAATAGGAGGTGAGTGCAAAATTAATTTGATGGGACAGGATTATATGATCACTCAAGATACTTTGAAAGAGTTCAAGCTTCATCTTACTTCTTTTAAGCATTAGTAATCAACCGAACTCTGATTACTACAGAATACCGGGCTTCGACTTCGCTCAGTCCTCGAAACGAATAAAGCAACGAACTCCGCGGACCCCGAGCGTAGTCGAAGGGTGAGCTACCACACTGAGCCCTTCGATATACTCAGGGCAGGCTTGCTGAAGTGGCGAAGGGTACAATTTTGAAATACATCCTCTACACATCCTATAAAGAGGAAGACACTCCCGATAGTTGGACGCAACTATCGGGAGTGTTTTTTGTTATGCTTTTGATGATTGTAACAAACTATTGATTTACATAATTACCAAAAGGAATTCCTATGCTGAAACCTAATGCATGAGTGCTTTCGCCTCCCAATGTTTTTTCGTGTATTTCTCTCCACTGTAATTCTACACTTACTGCTGCTTCATTATTTTTTCCTTTAAAATAGAACGGAATTCCTAATTTCCAGGTTGATGCCTCATACTCGCCAAGAGAATAATCAAAAGAGGCACTTAATCCAAAAAACTGATTAGGAAAAAAATAAACCAAATCACCTTTAAAGTTATGCGTGATAAAAGAATCGTAATCACCAATAAATTTGTTTTGAGTACTTAGTTCTACTGGTGTAGTAGGAGTATTGTCGGGTATGGTGGTAAATGTTCTTTCTTTAAGAATATTAGCTGCTATAGAGTTATTCATAAAACCTTTATATTCTCCTGTTAACTGTAGAGTACCTTTGGTTAAGGATTTAAAATAACCACTTAAAGAGCCTTCCCATGCTACAGGGTAGTATTTTTTGGTTTCCGCTTTTGTAGAAGATTCCTCTTTATAAACTTCATATTCTGTAAGACTAACCGGCATATACACACGAAATGATGTCCAGGATTTTCTATATCCAGTAATATAATTTCCGGTTTTAATAGTTTCAGCTTCATCTTTCAAGGTTTCTTCATATGCCTTTTTTACGGTATTGATATACACTTTATTTTTTTCATCTTCTATATCAATAGTATTATCAAGAGATTGCTTTTTTTGCAAGGCTAAAGCTCTTTCTTCACTAGACTCATAATACTTTTTGTATTTATACTGTAATGCTTCATCTAATAAGTATTGATCTCTAAAATTTTGGATTTTAGAGGCATCCTTATACCATATGTTTCCTTTAAAAAGCTTAGTGAATTTAACAAATACCCCAATGTTATTTTGTATGTCATTATCTACTGCGAGGCTAGAAAAATTATCTTCGATATCTGCCTGTATACCCATACTCCAGATGGTGTTTACATAATCTGTACCACTGGTAGTAGTATTATCTGGACTTATAGAATAACCTAAGGTTAATCTATTATCTTCTTCCTCTAAAGTAGCAAAAGCCGATCTGGTTGATAAATCAGAGGCCTCTGTTAATAGTTTATTGATCTCTTGATTAAAAATAATATTTAATGCTTTATAATGCATGAATTTTTCTGGATCATAAGTATCATCTTCATAAAATTGTTTAACATCTGTTTTAAATTTATCTATTTCTGCTGTAGTTTGAGCATTAATAGTAGTAATGATGATTAATAAAAGAAATACTAGTGTAATGGTACGATTCATTCTGTTCGTTTTTTAGTGTATTCAAAAATAGCTATTAGATGATATTAAATGAAATACCCAATGCAGGGTATATTGTTATAAGATTTTGGGGGATATTTTAGGAGGCATGTGATTGACACCCTACCAAGTGTAAATTAAATACATTTACCAGTTACGAAATTGGGGATTTCCGTAACGAGTATAGTATGTAACTTAATGAAGAGTCAAGAATTAAAACTCCTTCAACCTTATATTTGATTCAATTACTAAAGTACCATTAATTCAATTATCCCTGCCAGAAGAACTCTCTCTGTGTGTTTCAAAACCACATACAGTTCTTTCGAAGTTTTTGGCTTTTCTAATAGAAACTTTTACAATAGAATCTTTGCAATTTTTTAACCCTGCGCAATCTTTTTTATAATGATAGCGTTTACTACTCATGCTATTACAGATATATACCATTTGTGGGGTTTCTCTAGTATTTTCTTGATTTTTCTCTTCATTTTCTTTTTCTTCCTGACTGTATATAGAGCAGGAGAGAAGCATTGCTGTGATGAATAGTATTGTTTTCATGGTGGTGTAGTTGAATATTCATATATAAATTATTGGTGTGCTTTTTTTGAGACTTTTCTCTTACGGAAAAGCCAGGGTTCTATGAGTTCTTTTTGAGACCACATTCCTTTTTTATAGAAACGAGCCTCTTTTTCTAGTATATTGTAGGTAGTGTCTTTGGAGTATTTTTTAAAATGTAGGGCATATCCATTTGCAACCAGCTGTTTATTGAGTATTTTGTTTTTATACTGTATTACAGCAATAAGCCTTCTATACCGATCAAATTTCCCTTTCGTAATGACCTTTACTTCTTTATCAAAGCAGAAATCCGAAACAAATTGCTTTGCTTTTTGACCAAAAGGTTGTTTTTTCTCAGGACAATCAATATGTGCTAACCTAATGATGATGGGTTCTTTTTTATATAATACTTCTATGGTATCCCCATCTTTTACCCCAATGACTTTGGCAAAGAATTCATGAGGTAGTTTTTCTACAGAAGCAAATGATAAGTATAGTGCTAAAGTACATAGATATTTAAAGTAATTTAGTTTCATTAACTTTATTTTTATTGAATTAAATATTTGGTGTTTAGTTAATTACACATACTTCTGGCTACATATGTTTTATTACCATTAGAATTGATATAGTAACATCCCCCTCTTGGTCCACGGTAATAGGTTCTTGTTGTTTTTGGGCGATATTGTTTCTTCCTGGTGGTAGTATTCTTTATAGCGTTTGAGTAATTCGTCTGTGTATTATAGTTAACCGATTTTGTAATGTATTTCTTTTCTGTATTTGATGTTTTAGAATTACCCAATTTTAGATCTATTGCATCTATTCGTGCTTGTATTTCGCGTACTTGTTGTAATAAATCATCTCGTTGTTTAATCAGCTCTTCTCTTAAGTATAGTGAGGCTTCTACACTTTGAGAGTGACATTGATAGGAGATGAACAGTAGTAAAACTATAATTGTTAGCCTTTTCATGGTATAGGTGTTTTAATGATTTCCTGTTCATAATGATCTATAGCTTGTAGTAATTGTTCTTCAAAATTATAGATGTCATCTACGGCATGTATCTGCTCTCTTTGAATATCCTTGTTTTGACCAAAAAGACTGATATACTTTTTGTTACCATCCAAATGGAGTCTACAAATAGGTTTTCTGTTATTATCATCCAATAGAATTCCGAAATAGGATTGTGTATCTCTATGTACGATTCGATCTATTGATATTTTTCGACGAAGAATAGCTTTTACAATTCGATACCCTTCTAGTTCTTCTTCTGTGGTTATTATTTTGCTAACTTCTTCCTCATGTTCTAATCCTTCTTCTTGTTGCTTTTCTACTTCTTGGCTAAGCGCAGAGTTGAGACGGTCACTTACTCGTTCACTGATTGTTTGGTTAAAAGCTTTTTGTACTAATTCTGTAAATTCTTCCATTACGCGTTCTGTGAGTCTACCAGAATACACACGATTAGCGAATAGTTTTACAAAATCAGAAGTTGACTCTTGTAATTCTATATTTATAAGTTTTTTGATCTCTTTAGTATATTTTAAAGAACTGGCATTGTCAACAATTTTATCAATATCAAAATTGGATTTATGAAACTTAGCAATCTCACTAATGGTATTTTCTTTAAGGTGTGTGATATCAAATTCGAGGAATGGTTTTTCATCCATGATATTGGTTTCATCGAGATCCGTATAAAACCGATATTCAATACCATTAGTTAATAATGCAAATCGCGTTTGAGTAACATGAAAATATCGTGCTAATTGAGAGTTATGTACATTAAGGTCTTCTCTCCAATTTTTGCATTCGATAATCATAACCGGATGATCATTTTGAAAGATTGCATAATCTACTTTCTCTCCTTTTTTTAAACCCAGATCTGCTGTAAACTCGGGTACCACTTCTGTAGGATTAAAGCTATCATATCCTAACAGATTGATAAAGGGTAATACAAAAGCATGTTTGGTAGATTCTTCGTTTTCTATTTTATCTTTTAATTGCTCGATCTTATCAGCAAGGACTTTAAGTTGGTTGTTTAGTTCCATGGTTAGTTAAGTTCTTTTTTTGCTTGTTTAATTAATGTCAATAAATTCAAGAATTCTGGTTTGTTTAGTCTTAACAAAGACTTGCGATCATTCTTTTTGAATTGGATATATGGCTTCCATATATTTTTATTCCAATAACATCCCGCTTCAAACCCACTTCTGCTTCTAAATGATATTTCTGTATAATTTTCTGGCGGAAAATTAAAAACTTGGTCTCTTATTATTTCTATTGATTTAATTAAGGCACTAATTTCATCAGTATCTAAAGAAGCTATTTTGGTGTCAGAAGTATATTTATCAATAAATCTACGTTCTAACCTTAAAGAACTGATAGACTCTCCAGAAATCATATCCGTCAATTTGACTATCTTAATTTCTGTTTTACCAACTTTCCCTACTTCTTTAGACTGTTTTTCAATTAGAGATCCTGATTTGTTGGAAAAGATTTCAGCATTACTTTGTTTAGATTTTACCTCTTGATTTTGAGATATTATGAGATTTGATACTAATAATAATATAATCAGAATATGATTTTTCATTATTTTGGTTTTTAGATATTAATAACAATTGCATTTATATTCCATGATGTATTTATGAAATCGTTTTCCATAAGAATCATTGTACCCACCATGTTTAAAATTATTCCAATTTGAAGATGGTACCCCACAAAAAATATAAGTATCTATTGAAGAGGTATATTCATTTCTCTTAATCATGGCAATTATAAACGTTTTGTAATTGTAAGTATACGTTGTTACCTTATATAGCCAGGAAGAATCTAAAATGTAACTATCTATCTTTCCAGTGTAATACCCTTTGGTTTTAATGAAATCTATTAGTTCGGAGCAACTTATTTCTTGAGCTTGAATATTTGGAGTAGAACTAAGAAATGAAAGTAAAATAGCTTTAAGAAAGATTTTTTTCATGGTAGTATGTTTTAACTATTTATTAATTTTACCATATTTATGATGATTATATTTTAGTGAGGATTTCGGATTTCTTTAGGTCAAATTCTTCCTGATTTATTAAATTATTTTCCAATAAATCTTTTAGTTTTTTTAAACTTTCTAAGGGGTTTTCTTGACTGTCTTTATTTGAAGTCTTGGTATTTTGATCTGTTGTATTATTCACAACAATTCCACCTCCTGCGGCCGCACGAGTATTTTCTAATTCTCGTTGCCTTCTATACTCAGACATTTCTTCTTCTCTTTCTTGTCCATATCTATAAAGTTTTCTTGCTTGAGCTTTTGGGATATAATCAATTCTATTTAATCCTCTATTTGTAAGACGAATGGTGAATGTCGCGCCCATAATGCCTTCTTTTATGTGACAATCGGCAACTTCCTTCCATAAATAATCTTGAAAGTTCATTGAAAAACCGAAGTTTTTAGGGCGACAAAAAATGATTCTTCTGTTTGTTAAAGCAATACTACCAGGAGATAAAGTAATAATCGGCTTCTTTTGAACAGCAATATATTCTATAGTTTCTTCTGAAGTTAGAAGTTCTTTGACTCTGCTAAATACTTTTTCAACGGCTTTTGAATTTTGATTTTCGTTAAGATATTTTTTGATGGTTTCCATTTTTTAAGAATTATTGTTAGACTTAGTTTATCTATCTAGGAAATTGACTTGTCAATTTTAGATTGTAATTATTAATTTTTGTTGGGATATGAAATAAATCTATAAGCATCCATATTCCTAGACCACCTAGAGTAATCCAATAAAGAATTTGATATCCCCATTTACCAAGATATGCATAATGACAGCCTAGGAAGAACCAACATAAGTATGCGGTACCATATGATTTTATTTTAGATTGAAGATAAGATTGATTCATAATTTCTAAATTTTAAGATTAATAATTTATCAAACTTAGTCACCCTGAAAACCAATCCCTTGTGGTTTTCCACAGAGCCTAACTTATTAGAAAAGAAAAGCCCTCACAGGTTTTTAAAACCTATGAGGGCTACATATAATAAAGTTTGTCACCCCAACATTTACGTTATGTTAAATCTTCAATATCTGCAATAGGAGCATTGGTCTTTACAGATTCTATCCCATCTTTACAACTTTGCTTAGATGTATAGGTTTCGCCAGTAGCTATTACCTGACCATTACCTGCGTATAAATTAAAATAGTACTCCCTATTACTACTTTTACGAATTTTAAATTTTGGATCTGCCATTTTTAGAAGTTTATAAATTAATACTACAGCAAACTTACTTTGACCCAAAAATAATCCCTAGTGGAAAACCACAAGGGATAAAAATATATGCTTTTATAGGATTAGTTTATGAAATCAACCCTAATTGATTTACCATATAGATTAATTGTACATTAGTTTTAGCATTAAAATCTTCTCTCAATTTACGTATGCGATCTTCTACAGAACGCCTGCTATTTGGTGAAATATTGTTTTGTGTCAGATATTGACTAATTTCTTCTTGTTTATATCCTTGTACTAGTAAGGTTAGCAGTTGTATTTCGTAAGCATCCAGTTGTAAAATATTCTTTTGATGTAAGGCACTTTTAGAAACCGGACAAGTGAATGTCTTATGATTATATACTGCTTGTATAGCCTTATTTAACTCAGATAACCCATATAATCCTTTACAGACATACCCATTAATTTTGTAGTTTTCGAAAAGGGATTTCATAATAGCTGGTTTATCTTCACCCGAAAAAACAATGATTTTAATATCAGGTTGTATTTTTTTGACTTCTTCAATAAGTTGTTTCCCCGATGTGATGTTATGTTCTTTATAATCCAAAGTAAAAGAAAGGTCACTAATCAGGAGTTGGTAGGGAGAATCTTCTTGTAGTGCCCTTTCGATCTTGAGTTTTGTTTTATCACAAAACTGAGCCGTATCTACTTGTGCATTGGTAAATGCGTTGACTGAAGAAACAATTCCCAGGTTTTCATTATCGATATCCTCGGCAATAATAATTTTTGTAAACATACCTTGATTGATTAAGAGGTAAAAACAATTTTTGCTTTAAAACCTTGCTTAGGTTCAGATTCAAAAGTAATAGTTCCTTTGATGTCTTTCATGCGGTTTTCCACATTACGAAGTCCGTTTTTAGAAATAAAGTGTTTATCGTTAATACCTATACCATTATCCACATAGGTAACGACGAGATGTTGTTTTTCTTTCAGAAATTGTACAGACACAAAACTAGCTTTACTATGCTTCTTCATATTGGTGAGTAATTCTTTAAGTACCCAATATAGCTCTCCCTTTTTATATGCAGATACAGAAGACCAGAAATCAGCATCTAAGGTATTGGTAATCACCTTTGTGGTTTGACTGCCATAAGAGTTTAATAAGGATAATACCTCATCACCATATTCTTCTCCGGTTTCAACGGTATGGTCTCTCGAAATATCTCTCACTTTATGGTATACACTATCAAATCCTTTCAATATTTTTAGCTTATCGGGATCGGTCGTAAAATCGGGATCTTGTTGTAATTGCGTAGCGAGGTAAAAGATATCATTTCCTACTTCGTCATGTAATTTTTTAGAGATTCTTTTTTCGGTGGTGTGGCGTTCTTTAATAAGAGCTATTTTGGCCTGGTGCTTACGATATCGATTAATAAAAATTCCTATACTGGATACTACTAGTACTAGTATTACAAGGGCTAATTTTTGATTAGCATCTTGAGAAGACTTTAATTTATTTTGGGCAATTAGTATATCTTGTTTTTGTATTCTTTTTTCTTTTTCGCTAAAATCATATTGCATAGCTGCATACTTATTTCTGGCAAGATCTCTAGCTCTGGTTATACTATCCTTAATAGTAATGTATAAATCCATATATTGATTTTTAGATCTTTCACTCGAAACTAATCTTCTTAAATAATTTAATGCATCTAACCGGTCTTCTATGTTGTTTTGTTCAACTGTTAATTTGTATAATTGATTAGCATATTCAATCGCTTTTTCTTTATTTTTTTTAGCATAATATTTCATTAAATGAGAAGTGCTCGCAATTAATCCTGAGACATCATCATCAAGTGATTTACGAATATTCAAAGCTTCTATCAATTTATATTCTACATCTAAAGAAGTATTAGAAAGCCATTGAGTATAGGCTAAGTTGTCTATTACTCGAGCATATTTTTTTTTATTTTTAGATACGGATTCTTTTTTTAATAAACTATCATATGATTTGATTACTTTTTCATATTCATTATTTCCTCTCAAAATCAATAATTTACTATTTAGCAGAATTACTTTTTTCTCTTGAGATTTATTTAAATTTATGGCTATGTTAATTTGTCGAAGAGCATCATTGTAATTGAGCTGTTTTTTAGAACCAATAGAAAGGTTGAAATATACATTAGTCATTGATGCATTATCTTTTAATGGTTTTAAGTATTTCAAGGCCTCAATTAAAGTTGTTTCTCCCAAATAATAATTATCATCATCTATAAGGATTCTACCCATCGTATTTAATTTCTTACCAACTGCAATACTATCGTTTATAGCAAGAAAAGTGTTCTTTGATTGGTTTAAGTAGTAATACGCACTATCGTTAACGCTTTTGTTCCGGTAAGATTCAGCTATTTTAAAATAAGCCCTTCCTATTTGATTAGAATCTTTGACTTGTTGCGCAAGCAAAAGCATTTCTTTTGAATATATTATCGCACTGTCGGGTTCTTTGTTTAGTTTATGCAAAAACGCTTTGTATGATAGGATACGTAGCATTGAAGAATCTATATCATTTTTTGAACATTCTAAATAGGCTTTATTAATATAAAATAGTCGTTTGGGTCGTTCAAGACATGTATCCTTACTAAGTTTTAGAAACTTTGTAATAGAATCGTTAGTGGGGGTATTTAATTGATGAGTATTTTTAGATTTATTGCACCCAATGATAGATATGATAAATATAGATAAGTATAAAATTGGTCTCAATGGCTAGATGAATTTGTATTCAACCAAATTAATAAAAAAATAGGGCTTCGCATAGCTGCAAAGCCCTTTTATTGAGATTAATTACCTTCACTTTCTTCAGTACTCTCTTCTTCAAGATTTCCATCTTCCCCTTCGGTAGCTAATTCTTCAATACCGATTTCGTCGGCGATATCTGAAGTGGTACATGAAAATAAAGACATATTAAACAACACGATTCCTAATATTAAAATTGCTTTACGCATAATTTCTGAATTTTAAAATTTGACATAGCGGTTGCTGTCCGGGGTTTGAACCCGGAGGATTATTTGCCAACCAGCAACTCATTTAAATTCAGAAGAGGCCTCTTCTTAGTTTTAGGAAGTAGGATGGAAATAGGCCGACAGAAAAAGTGAATTGTACTTCCTGGATCAATGCACAGATCCTATCTTATATTTCCGGTTTCGAATTAGTTTTGTACATTGATCCTGATTTGTACATAAAAGGATCATTACCAATTCGATACCGCAATTTTCAATAAAAACCCCAGTATTGGGTGGAAATAGAAGGGAAGTCTGATAGAATTTTAGTGGAAATGAGTGATAATCAACCTTTAGATGTGTTTTTCCACAATAAGATTTCCATGAAATTTCCTACTTTTACTTATACAGACTAACAATTCATGGAGGAATTCAAGAAAATAGTGGCACTATCGTTTATTGAAGCGTATCGAAACAATTCTTTAGCAACAACTAAAAATGCTCTAGCCAAAATCATTTCAGAAGAAATTAATAAAAAAGAAAATGGTAGTCTAATTGATGAACATAGATATGCTAGAACACTTTTAAACTACTACAATTATTATTTTAATAGTGGGAAACAACAAACGCCTTCAGATACATTAATCAATAAACTTTTGAAGTATTTGGGGTATGATTCTCAAAAACAGTTTACTAATAATCAACCTAGTGATCTTAGTTATTTAGAAGAAGTGCCTTTTGTTGATGATAAAACTGAAGTCAGAAGGGATGAACCGTCACCAAATGAAACCGGTCAGAATATTAGCAAAGAGCAAAAAGAAAAGCTAAGGGAAATCCAAAGAAAAAAAGAGATAAAAAAAAGAAAACTATATATTAAAATTGGAATTTCTATTATGATTACTGGTATGATAGTAGTTGTCTTTTATAACTCAATTAGTGATTATTTTCTGGATAAAAATAAAGAAGAGATGATGTGCATGACCTGGTCAGAAAATCATTATGAAGTAATCGATTGTGGAAAAACCAATTCTCCCGATATTGCATTAAATCGTAACCTGTTAGAAAATTTTAGAAAAATTAAACTGGATACCACAATGACGTTTTTTAAAGATGGAAAAGCTCTATTTTGGTATGACAAGACAGTAGGAATTGAGTTTTTCACAATGCCAGGCACGCATCCAACTAATGGCAAAATATTAAAACCTGTTAGTCAAACTATTATTCGTAAATATGTATATAAGGAAGAATAATCATATACCGTACTTTTATAGTCATAAAAATATCCAAGGTTGTGCAGAAATTAGATGTGCTGCAGCCAAAGAAGATAAAGAAGTAAATATTTGTTAATGCAAGAAACACACAAAGAGAAATTTCGGGAAATGATCATAGATACTCTTGGATCAAAGTATACATTACATGCTATAGAAGAAACCAGTAAATATGTTTTTGGTTTTTGGAAACATGTGGATTATGAGCATGATGATGAAAGAGGAATGCTAGTAGGTCCGGGTCCAGTGGT
Organism: Aquimarina sp. Aq78; assembly: GCF_900299525.1. Taxonomy (GTDB): domain Bacteria; phylum Bacteroidota; class Bacteroidia; order Flavobacteriales; family Flavobacteriaceae; genus Aquimarina. Next base: position 242,108 of record NZ_OMKA01000001.1, read on the forward strand.
ATTTATTAAAGAAAGTAAAGAGTACAAAAATTTGGGAAGTGGAGATCTTGTGTATGGTGATTATTATGATGAATTTAGAGAAGAAGAGAATGATGATGATGGCTGGTTGTCTATAACAGAAATAAAAGAAGGTATTCTAAGGAGAAAGTTTGTAAATGAACATGATATAGTTAATATGATATTCAAGATGAATCAGGAATTTGGAGAATACAAATATGAATTGGATCATGTCAACTGGAGAAAACCCAGAGAAACTTTTGTTTTTATATCTGATCATGAGCAGGTACAGGAAAAAATAAAACTTTTTCTAGAAGATCTAAAGATAGCTTACACTATAGAAGGATCTAAAATTATTTTTAATCGAGAGCTTGAATGATTAAATTAATAGTACTTAATCAGTAACACTTCATTGCATTGTTTGTAAATAATGTTCACCATATAATATGGAAGAAAATTGGGGTAACTTTTTGATATGCATAATTATGTTATCTATCATAATTTATGCTTTGGTGCAAGAATATAGATCAAGTAGATGCCCAAAATGTAAAGCAGACTATTTTAATATAGCGAGAACAAAAGAAGACTATTTGGGCGAAGATTTTGCTAACCCTGAAAAACGTCTTTTTCGTAATTATTATAGCTGTGGGAAATGTAATCACGAATGGACAAAAGATATATACCGTTCTAAAAGTGGTGAAAACTATTATTAACAAAAACTGTTAAAAAATAACCCTATACTATACAAAATAGGCCAAACCCCACTTATCTAAGTGGGGGTGGGTACTTATAGTAGTGGGTAAGTTAAGGGTACATATACACTTAAGAGACTTATGGTAGTGGGTACCACTGCCAGTAACCTTGGCCAGGGGTACTTCGATTGCCGGGTGGGGGTACTTCAAACAAAGGCAGCACTTGTGTTCAACAGAGGTGTGGCCTCTGTTTTATACAGGACACACCTGTGTTTGCACAGGGGGGTGAGTACTTCTGCAGTGGGGAGAGGGTACTTCGTAAGTACCTCTTGATATACTTTTTCAGTTTCAAAAAATGAAACTTGTATGCGCTACTATTGTAAAAACAAAGATTAAGATGAATGGGTATATGTATATTTTAATGTGAGTTCGATGTAAGGATTTGGCTTGAAAATTTATTTGTCTTCGATAGCTCTGCTGAGTCTGGTCGAAGTACAATTTTCTATCGAAAATTACTACCATTGACGTATTTTATAATGATTTGTTTTTCATAAACTTATACACTCTTAAATTTCATCTAATTCCCTTTGATTTGGCTTTCTGTTCATTTTCTTTGCTTGCCCAAAGAAAACGAACCAAAAGAAAAGGCACTTTTTTCAAGGTATTTTTCAATTTCACTGAAAATCAGATTTATTGTGCTAAAATCTTTCCAAGGCTTCATAGATGTTGCAAACGCAAAACAAATCTTATACTGGTGAAAAAAGATTTCAAAGCTCTGCTTTGGAACGTCAGCTTAAACACTGAATAAAATTTTATTGGATGTCTCTGACTGAGGTAGATTTTCTTACATCGAATTCACGTTATTTTAGAATGTAGTGATGTATGAGAACTATAATCGAATAGACACTGCTTTTTATAGAGAAAAACAAGTACAAGACTGGTCGAGAGCAAAGAAAGAAGCATTAATGAGAGGGGAGTTGGAAATATTGCCCGGATTGTCCATGACGTATCGTGATAAAAATGGGGCTTCGAGAACTTCAGTCTCCGATATGAATAAAACGATGACTACCGAACCCTGAAGCTCTCGAAGGGTGAGTGTAACCCAAGGATAAAACATCCACAACCACTAGCTATCTAAAATCATATTCTCTAACCTTTATAACACGTTTATTTTCGATGAGAATCCCGTAATATAAGTATGTGTATTATGTAATAGTCAATAATATCGTTAAATATTTGATTTTTTTTCAAAAAAAAGTGTCTATGTATGAATGATTGTTATCTCTATAAAAATAGACAAGTAACCAAGCAGAGTTTTTTCCATCAAACCAAATGGAATCAAATTAAGTTTTGTCTTAAAATAATATAATCTTAAAACCTAACGTAAATTATGAGAAATCAAGCAAAATTATGCATACTACTCAATGCTATGCATCTAATGTGCGACACCTGAAACGCACATTAAATATCAATTACCAATTTCCCTTTCTATGGGAAGTATAAATTCAAAATCATAAAGTAATAAAAAACTAAGTCAGTCATATAGTTTTTTAAATAGTCAGTCGTGAAAATAGGTTAAAAAACCGAGCAATTCTGTGAGGTTTTTTGACGCATCCAAATGATGAAAAAACATCAAAAACTTGAATGTTGAAATCAAGTTTTTGAGGTAATCAAATCATAACAAACAATTATTTAAAACTTACAATTATGAAAAATTTAGTTAAAGTAGCTTTTTGGCTATTATTCTGTGTTTTTAGTGTGCCGAGTAGCGCGCAAAGCTTTAATTACGGAGAAGCATTACAAAAATCTATTTTCTTTTACGAAGTACAACAATCCGGAAAGTTACCCGATTGGAATAGAGTGAGTTGGAGAGATGATTCGGCAATAAATGACGGTTCTGGTGTAAATAAAGATTTAACCGGAGGATGGTATGATGCAGGAGATCATGTAAAATTTGGATTTCCTATGGCCTATTCTGCTACTATGTTGGCCTGGGGAGCTATAGAATATGAAGATGCGTATCGTAATAGTGGGCAATTACAGCATATTAAAAATAATTTACGATTTGTATGTGACTACTTTATAAAATGTCATACTGCACCCAATGAATTCTATGGGCAGGTCGGTAATGGAGGAGCGGATCATGCATGGTGGGGTGCTGCAGAAGTAATGCCTATGGCCAGACCTGCTTATAAAATCACAAAAGCAAAACCAGGAACAGAACTAGCCGGAGAAACTGCAGCAGCATTGGCAGCAGCTAGTATTGTATTTAAAGATTCTGACCCAACTTATAGCGCAACATTACTTTCTCATGCAGAACAATTATATGATTTTGCAGATAAGTATAGAGGAGATTATTCTATATCTATACCAGATGTACAACAATACTATAAATCATGGAGCGGATTTAAGGATGAAATTGTATGGGGAGCTACCTGGTTGTATGAAGCGACAAAAAAACAATCGTATCTGGATAAAGCAGAGTCAGAATATGATAAGATGAATAATGAACCACAGTCTACCACAAAATCGTATAAGTGGGGATTGGCCTGGGATGATAAATCATACGGATGCTATATTTTACTATCAAAGATTACAGGTAAAAATAAATATAAGGTTGATGCAGAAAGACATTTGGATTACTGGACAACAGGATATAACGGAGAACGTGTTCCTTATAGTGCCGGAGGTCAGGCACATCTAACGCAATGGGGATCGTTACGTCATACTGCTAATACTTCGTTTTTAGCATTTGTATATAGTGACCATGTTGACACTCCAAAAAAAGCTACGTATCTCAATTTTGCAAAGCGTCAGATCAATTATATCCTGGGAGATAATCCCAGAAATAGTAGTTATGTAGTCGGTTTTGGTAACAACTCTCCTAAAAACCCACATCATAGAACAGCACACGGAACCTGGACTAATAACCTAACAGGTTTACCAAAAAATAATAGACATATCACCTATGGAGCACTGGTAGGAGGACCACCATCTGCTAATGACCAGTATGTTGATGATAGAGGAGATTATGTCGCAAATGAAGTAGCATGTGATTATAATGCGGCATTTACAGGAACTTTGGCTAGAATGTATAAGGAGTTTGGAGGGACTCCACTAGCCAATTTTCCTATAAAGGAAACTCCTAAAGACGAGTTTTTGGCAGATGCCAAATTTAACAGCAATAACCAGAATGGAATAACGGTATCGGTAATGGCCAAAAACCATACTGCATGGCCGGCTAGAACAACAAAAAACCTTTCTTTTAGATATTTCTTTGATATTTCTGAAGCAGTGAATAGTGGATATACGATAAGCGACTATACTATAAAGCTTAGTTATGTTGAAGGAAATGGAAAATTAAAAGTTAGACCTTGGGACGCTGCCAAAAATATATATTATGCAGAAGTTTCGTTCCCTAATGATCCCATAGCTCCGGTAGGAGAGTCTCCCAGTAGAAGAGAAGCACAGTTACGAATAGAAGTAAAAGCAGGAATGCCATGGAATCTTGCAAATGATTATTCTGCAGATGGCCTTAATGGATCAACTCGCATCAATTCTCAAAAAATCCCAATGTATGATAAAGGGATTTTGATTCATGGTAAAGAACCTAAAGGGAAACCAATTGCTGTATTAGCGGCAAATGTAACAACAGGAAACGCTCCTTTAGAAGTAAGTTTTGATGCTTCTGGTTCTAGTGATCCCGAAGGAGATGCATTATCCTATTCATGGGACTTTGGAAACGGACAGACATCAACAGAAGAGAAACCAGTAGTGACATATGCCCAAATTGGATCGTATGTAGTAACACTAACCGTAAGTGATGGTACCGATGTTTCTACACCGGTAACAGAAACGATAACTGTAATCGATGGCAATATTCTTATTGCTGATTTTGTAGCAAATCCAACTACCGGAATAGCACCGGTAACTGTAAATTTTGATGCCTCGGCTTCATCAGATTCTGATGGAAATCCGCTCACATATGCATGGGATTTTGGTGATGGTACTACAGGAAGTGGAGTAACAGCTACTCACGAATACACAGCAGTAGGTACATATTTGGTAAAACTTACGGTAAGTAATGGAAATAAGGAAGCTATAAAAACGCAAACGATAACTATAAGTGATGGAAAACCTGTTGCTTCTTTTACAGCTGATCCAGAAGAAGGATTTATCCCTTTACTTGTTAATTTTGATGCATCAGCCTCAGTAGATCCTTCAGGAGGAACATTAACATATCAATGGGATTTGGGTAACGGTGAGACCGCTACATCTTCGACTGCATCTACAACGTATACAACGGTTGGAGATTTTACAGTAACGCTTACAGTTACGAATCAATTAGGAAAAACAGATACTGCAACCAAAGTGATCAAAGCATCTGATGGATCTGTAGATTGTGCTTTCGGAACTCCGCTGGATTCTGGTATACCTTCTATTCACCAACGCTATGATTATATTCATGTTTTAGGACAGGGAGGACCCGATTTTGGTAATGTTACTCATTTTGTTTTAAACTGGGATAATCGTAATAACGGGCTGTATCAATTCTCAATGAATACTAATAATGGGGTGCCAAACTGGTATGTTGATATGCTGGGTAAAATAACTCATACCCTAAAAGCGGCTAGCCCAAGTGTAACACTAACAGGAACCGGATTTCCAAAATTTGATGGATCGTACTATGCTGCCAAACATGAAGGAAATTTTGTCTTAGTGTCTAAAACTAAAGGATTCACAATATATTTTAGTACATCGGCGACTCCTCCGGATTGTTCTAGTTCTTTAGAAAGAACTGTTATGACAATTAAGAACGCTACAGACCATCAATTTGACATCACAATAAGTCCAAATCCTGTTAAAAATAAATTAACCATCGTTGGCACCGAAGACCTAAAAGGAAGCCAGATTATCATCACAAACTTAGCAGGCGAGGTGATCAGAAGCTATACTATAGGTAAGAGTAAGAAATCTACTATGATTCGTGTAGATCACTTAAGTTCTGGCCTGTATTTGGCAAAAGTAACTACAGTACATGGTAAACATATCGTTACCAAATTCATTATAGAATGATAGTTCACAATTAACCAAAAAGAGTGGGACATTCTTTCTCTCCCGCTCTTTTAACACTAACTCTTAAAACTTAATAAAATGAGAAAAATTAAATTATTTATTTGCACATTGATTCTTTTACTCCCTGCTTCCAGAAGTATGGCGCGAGAATTAGAAAAATCAACTATAGATTACGAATATCAGAATGTAGGAGATTGTACCTTTGGAACGCCAGTAGCCAATGCATTACCTTCTACACCACATATTTCCTATACAAATATATTTGTATTAGGAAATGGAGGACCTAACCTAAGTAATATAGCTAACTTTACTATTAATTGGGATTTAAGGAATAAAGGGCTGTATCAATTCTCTATGTTAACTACAGATGGAGTCCCGGGATGGTATGTAGACTTATTAGGAAACATAAGCCACACTTTTGCAAATGCAAATCCATCGGTAAAACTTAGCAATACCAGAATTCCTGGTTTAGACGGTGATTACTATGTAAATAAAGAGGGAGATAACTTTATTATGGTTTCCAAAAATAAAGGTTTCACCATCTATTTTAGTACATCATCTACCAGACCAGATTGTAGTGGAAGCGCTAATAATAATGACCCGATAGCAAGAATATCAGCTACACCCACTGCGGGAGTACCACCATTAACTGTGAGTTTTGATGCTTCTGCTTCTAGTGATCCGGATTCTGCAGATGAAATACTTACATTTTTCTGGAATTTTGGAGATGGATCTACTGCTACAGGAGAATTGGTTTCACACGAATTTGTAGCAGAAGGAGAGTATGATGTTGTTCTTACCGTAACCGATGAAGGAGGAAGAACCGGGCAGGCAACAAAACGTATCAAAGTGAAAGAAGATATTGTTACACCTCCTGGATCTAACGAATACTATAACAGATTCAATGAATTAAAAGATGAATTCTATAGTGTAAGTAATGGATATTTCAGTGCAGATGGTTCTCCACATCATTCTATTGAAACATTAATTGTTGAAGCACCAGATTATGGTCATGAATCTACAAGTGAATTGTATTCATACTGGTTACAGCTGGAAGTGATGGATGGAAAAATAAATGAGGACTGGTCCGGAGTTGGTGAAGTATGGGATGCAATGGAAAAATTTATTATCCCAACCGTAGACGATCAACCTACCAATTCTGTTTATAACCCTTCAAAACCTGCGACCTATGCAGCAGAATTTCCAGATCCTAATATGTACCCATCACCATTACAATTTGGTTTACCGGTAGGAGAGGATCCTGTTTCAGCAGATTTATCAGCGACCTATGGTGACCAGGTATATCAAATGCATTGGTTACTGGATAACGATAATTTCTATGGATATGGTAATCGCGGAGATGGAACAAGTACGCCATCATATATCAATACGTTCCAGAGAGGTGAGCAGGAATCTGTTTTTGAAACTATTCCACATCCATCATGGGAAGATTTTACATGGGGAGGCGAAGAAGGATTTTTACCCCTCTTTACAGGTGACCCTAATTATGCAAAGCAATGGAGATATACCAGTGCACCAGATGCAGATGCCAGAGTAGTACAAGCGATGTATTGGGCACAAGAATATGCCAAAGAGCAAGGCATTACGCTTACAGACCATTTGGGTAAAGCGTCAAAAATGGGAGACTTTTTGAGATTAGCGATGTTTGACAAGTACTTTATGAAAATGGGTGCCGAGGGTCTTACTCCTGGAAAAGGATATGAAAGTGCGCATTATCTAATGTCCTGGTATGTTGCATGGGGTGGTGCAACACCTCCTGGAGAATGGGCGTGGAGAATTAGTTCTAGTCACTGTCATTTTGGATATCAAAACCCGGTTGCAGCATATGCATTGACCAATGTAAATGAGCTAAAACCTAAATCTCAAACAGGAGAAAATGACTGGAATACCAGTTTACAGAGAATGATGGAGTTTTACACCTGGTTACAATCTAAAGAAGGTGCAATTGCGGGTGGAGCTACAAATAGCTGGAATGGAGATTATAGCCCATACCCGGCAGGTAAATCTAAATTCTATGGAATGGCTTACGATGATAATCCAGTATATCATGATCCAGGAAGTGGAACATGGTTTGGATGGCAAGCCTGGTCTATGGAGCGTGTAGCAGAATACTACTACATCACCAATGACAAAATGGCTAAAGATTTAATAGATAAATGGGCCACCTGGGTTAAAAGTGTAGTGAAACTAGTAGGAGATGATGATTTCGAAATTCCTTCAACACTCGAGTGGACAGGAGAACCAGATGATTGGAATGCTGCCAATCCAGGAAATAACAACAACCTTAGTGTTAAGGTGGTTAGCTATGGTAAAGATTTAGGTATTGCAGCATCTACAGCAAAAGCATTGATCTATTATGCAGCTGCTACTCAGAAACACGCAGTATTAGATACAGAATCTCGCGATCTGGCAAAAGAAATACTGGATAGAATGTGGAACAAGTATAGAGATGATAAAGGAGTATCTGCACCAGAAACCAGAGGAGATTTTAATAGAATGTTTGAGCAGGAAGTATATGTTCCTTCTAATTATAGTGGTACAATGGCTAATGGTGATGAGATTAAGTCTGGAGTATCTTTCTTAGATATCAGATCAGGATATAAAAATGATCCTGAGTTTGGAAGACTTGAAGAAATGTATAATTCTGGGCAAGAATATACACAACGTTACCATAGAAGCTGGGCTCAAATTGAAATAGCTCTTGCAAATGCAGAATATGGACATTTCTTTTATGAGTCAGCAAATAAAAGTACTCCTGAAAAGAATCTAGGAATCAAAGTGAATCCTAATCCTGTATCAAGCTATGTAAATATTTCTGGAAATGCGAAGCTTACAAATGCTAAAGTAAAAGTTCTTGATATCGCAGGTAATGTAGTGATAACCAAATCTTTCAAGGATTTACAAAACAGCGCTCAACTTTCGCTAGAGGGGCTTTCTACCGGGTTGTATATTATTGAAATTATCAATACAACTACTGGAGAAAAGTTCAGAGAAAAAATAATTAAACGATAATTATTTGAGTATCATAGAGAGGCACAATACGATGTGTCTCTCTATTCTACTTAAGTAAAATACTATAGAATATACGTAATGATAGTTACTGTATACCAATCACTATTCTAATATAAATCAGATCAAAAAATGAAATATATGAATATGGTGCGATACCAATAGTTTAGAATTCAATTTCTCAAAAGAGATAAAATATGTATAGAAGTATGTATTTCTGTTGAAAAATTTAATGATAAAGTAATAAAGCACTATTGTATTCTGATTATTCGATGATTGAAAGAGATGTTATATAGCGTATGTAATGATAATTCGTATGGTAAAGTAAATGCTATCAGACCTCAAACACAATACACGTAAACAAATGAAAACTAAACAAAGATTATATCGTAAATGGTTAGCCATTATGACATCAAAAGGACTATGGTTATTATATGCTTCAGCTATTTTGATATCGTTTGGCCTGGCTAAAAAGATGACCGAGTCCTATGATGGGACTTCAGGTCCGTCGATGACTACGCAAACATGGCCTGCAGGTACTTTTTTATCAAATTTTCCCCAAGGCGACAGGATTAATACATACCATCGTAATTATTTGATGATAGCCGGCCAGGAAGGAACAGGGATATGGGATGTTTCTAACCCTACAGATCCTAAGAGGCTTCAGTTTGATGGAGCTGGAAATAATGGACATCGATGGTGGAAAATGGGTGATTTGTATTATAGAGAATACTCTGTGCCAGAAGTAGCAGGATCAGGATATAAATACCTTGATCTTTCGAATATGTTAGAAAGAAAACCAATCACTTCCTCAGACGCTTTATATACGGTTAAAGATAATCAACCTCATTATGATAATTTAGAAACATTTCCGCACACTATAGATGGCGATAGGGTGTATGATATGAGAAGCGGAGAAGAGGTGGGTAAAATACCAATTGCCGCAACTCTGCCAGATATAGTACTTCGTTTAGGGAATTATGTTTTTTATGCTCCCCAGAGTGGAGAAATAAAAGTATTTGACTTTGGAGATCCGAAAAATATAAAATTTCTGGGTGCTTTTGGAGGCGGAGTGCCCCATGAGCAATATAGTACTGGTTTTCAGGTGTGGAGAAATTATTTGATTTATATGAGTGGAAATGAGGGGAGTAATACATTGGTAGCTTTTGATATAAGCGACCCTACTAATGTAAAACATGGTTTTAATATCTCCTCAGATGATATTACCCTTGGGCGTTATATGATTTTTAAAGATGAATTTGGTTTTACAGGAAGGTTTGACAGAGGAGTAAAATACAATTTTGAAAAAATGCGTGTTGAGCAAGAGTTTTTTCCTCCTTCTGATGATGAGACCTTACAGTTGTTAGATAATCAATGGATGCCTATTGGACATATCTTAGTTGCAAGCGGGGATGGTAAGACTTCTATTTTTTCCCACCAGGATGATCTGGATACCCGTCCACCAACCGTAGGACATCATTTTCCAGTATCAGGAGCAACAAATCAACCGGTAGATACAACCATTGGTTTTGTAATCAATGAAATCCTTGATGATAATTCACTTAATGATAAAACGATACAAGTAAGCCCATTAGGAGGAGATCCTATTATAGGTGATGTTACTTCGACTTCTTATCATGTAATTAACTATGCTCCACGTGAAAAATTATTACCGAATACAACGTATGAAGTGAAATTTGTAGCTGGAGGGGTTAAAGATGCCGTAGGTAATGGGATTAAAGAATATGTGTTTTATTTTACAACAGGAGGAGACGCTTCAAATAAGTCACCAGAAATTACCAGTATAGATAGTAATATGCCATCACCTGTAGGATTGGGAGATACAGTTGAGTTTGTAGCAAATGCATCTGATCCTGATGGAAACTCGATGAGTTACCGTTGGGATTTTGGTGATGGTACTCCCAAAACCGATTGGATAGGAGAAAAAACGTCACATACTTTTACCGAGGCAGGAAATTATTTGCTACAAGTACAGGTATCTGATAACAATGGCGGGTTTTCTGTGTTTTCAAAATCATTAACGATTGTAGAAACATTAACAGCTAGTCTACCTACACAATCTGCTCCAATTGCAGTAGATGAAAATAGAAGAGTTATTTGGTCGGTTAATCCGGATAATAATACCATAACCTTAATTAATGCAGATGATTTATCTGTAATCAAAGAAGTAAGTACAGGGATTGATCCGGTGAATGTTGCAGTAGACTCAGATGGAAATTCGTGGATAACTTGTAGAGATTCTGATGAGATATACGTACTTAAAGCGAATGGTACGATACATGCAAAAATCCCTTTACCTAAAGGTTCTCGTCCATTTGGAATTGTTTTTACGCCAGATCAAAGCCGATGTTTTGTATCTACTTACGGATCAGGGAAAATTTTGGAAATATCCCCGGTAACTCAGCAAATAACTGCGACACTTACTATAGGGCAAACACCAAGAGCATTAGCAGTAACAGGCGATGGAAAAGAATTGCTGGTAACCCGGTTTATATCCCCAGATGAAGAAGGACAGGTTTGGAAAATAGATTTAGAAACATTTAGGCTTACCCATACAATTACATTACCCATAGATGATTTTACCGTAGATAATGGAAACGAAGGTAGAGGAGTTCCCAATTATGTGTCTGGGATTAGTATACACCCGAATAATAAATCGGCTTGGTCTGTAGCAAAAAAGGATAATATTTTAAGAGGCCTTTCTCGTGATGGAAAACCACTTCCTTTTGATAATGCAGTACGAACCGCAATAGCATCTATTGATTTATCTACAAATACAGAAAAACTAGCTTCACGATTAGATATTGATAATCATGGGCAACCTTCTTCTGCACTTTTTACCCCAACAGGAAACCTTCTTTTTCTTACAATGCAGGGGAATAATAGAATTGTGGTAATTGATCCACAAAAGGGACTAGAACTCATCAAAAAAGATGTAGGTAGTGCTCCCCAGGGAATGGTAATTGATAAAAAAACAAATCGTCTTTTTGTCAAAAATTTTATGAGTAGAGATATTACGGTATTTGATGCAAAAAAAATGATCGAATCAGGAAATACCTCTTTAGAAAAAATAGCCACAGTAAAAACGGTTACGAATGAAAAATTAAGTACAACAGTATTAAAAGGAAAGCAAATATTTTATAATGCTGCTGACTTGAGAATGGGAACCGATGGATATATTAGTTGCGCTAGTTGTCATATTGATGGCGCTCAGGATGGCCGTAATTGGGATTTTACCGATAGAGGAGAAGGAGTACGAAATACAATTTCTTTGGTCGGAAGAGCAGGAACAGAGCATGGTAGAGTACATTGGAGTGCCAATTTTGATGAGATCCAGGATTTTGAAAATGATATTCGTTTTCATTTTAAAGGTCGTGGATTTATGAAAGACAGTGACTTTAACAAAGGAACAACAGGACTTTCTCTGGGAGATCCTAAACAAGGGAAGTCGGCAGATTTAGACGCACTGACCGCTTATATAGAATCCCTGAATACTTTTGACCCCAGCCCATATCGAAAAGCAAATGGAGCCTTGACGAATAATGCGGTAGCCGGAAAAGGAATATTTAAAAACTTACAATGCGCTTCTTGCCACGGTGGAAATAATTTTACCGATAGTAAAAGTGGAAAAATGCATGATGTAGGTACGATAACAACGAATAGTGGTAACCGCTTAGGGAAAAAATTACTAGGGATTGACACCCCTACATTACGAGATGTGTGGGCTACAGCCCCTTATTTGCATACTGGAGCTGCTGCAACTATAGAAGAAGTATTTACCACCTATAATACTAATGATGCACATGCAGCTACTTCTGGTCTTAGTCAATCAGATTTCAATAAATTAATAGCATATATCAAACAGATTGATGGCTCAGAACCGGCTATAGAACAATCACAAGTTGTAAAAATGGCATCTCCAAAAGCAGGAACAAGCATAGAGAAGTCTGATCCTGTGAAATTAAGTGTAAATACAAATATAAATGGGGTTACCAAAATTGAATATTATATTGATGGTGAATTATTGGGAGAAGTGAATGCTGCTCCTTTTGAAATGAATTGGAACCCTGTACTATGGAAAGCATATAAGATTTCTGCAAAAGTATTTTATAATCAAGGAAATACTGCTTCTCTAACTCCAGAAATAAAAGTAAAATATAAGAAGCAAATAAAAGTAATGTTTGTAGTGGGAGATGATAAAAAACTAACTCCCGAAGATCAAAAGATAAAATCACGTTTAGAACAGCGATTAGGGTTTAAAATACTCCTGTTTTCTGATGAAAAAGTGAGTCGCCCAGAAATGGCAAATCCGTATGATATGGTACTTGTCTCTTCTTCTGTCGATCCGGGAGTACTTGGAAACGATTTAGAATCTGCAGTGGTGCCTATTATGACCTGGGATCCTTTTATGTATGGAAAACTGAAACTCACTTCGGGAAATATCAATTCTGGATTTGGATTTACACAACAAGCGTATCCAAAAGTGACAATTGCTAATGCTAATCACCCTCTTGCCGCTGGACTAAACGCAGGAAAGACAGCGTTGTATAAAATTACGCAACGTATGCCTTTTGGTAAACCCACAGAAAATGCTGTGACTATTGCCAAAGTAGGGAATCAACCTATTCTTTTTGGTTATGAGGCAGGAATGTCACTTCCATCCAGGAGGCTAGCTTTTCCACTTAGGGATCAATTTATGCACCTGCTCACCGATAATGGATGGGAACTTTTTGATGCAGGAGTATTATGGACGTTGCACGGAGGGGATGCACAAACACCGGTACGACCCTTACCAGATATTCATTTTAAGTCACCTTCTGACGGTGAACTGGTAAATACACCATTAAAAATAAAATTTGATACTGAAGGATGGAACCTTCCATCTAATTTGTACAAGTTGAGGTTCAAAATTGACGGAAAAGATCGAGGGCTGATTACTAGCGAAGGTGTTTTTACCGATGGTACTGTTTTGTCTGAAGGGCCACATAAATTGGTATTACAGATGGAACGTAGTAATAATTCGGTTTTGGATTTAAAAGATGAAATCACAGTAATCGTTACAAAAGATCCTCTTCCAGAACGACCAACAGCTATTATCCAGTCCCCGATTAACGGAAGTGTCTTAAAGCCTAGCTTTGATGTTAAATTTAGCACCTATAAATGGGATATTAAACCAGGAGGGAAGCATGTACGATACTATATTGATGGTATAGAAAAGGATGCTGTTTATACAATCGAACCCATTTCAATACAAAATCTTGAAGATGGAGATCATAAGATAAAATTAGTATTGATGGATGAAAACGGAAACCCTTCTGGTGATCCGGGAATAGTTAATATAACGGTAGATAAAAGTATCATAGATTTACCAGATACTCCTTTTAGAGTAGAATATTATGATAATACCCAAAATGTAAATTCTTCAGAAATAAAACCTGTATTTCAGATTGTAAGTGATTCTACCAAAGCAATACCATATTCAGAATTCAAAATGCGATATTGGTATACACCCGAGCATACTGCGGGAATGAGTTTTGGAATAGATTATACTTCGATTAGTGGAGTAAACGGAAAATTTAAAACCAAAGGAGAGGAGAAGTATGTTGAAATAAGTTTTAGTGGGTCTTCAGGAAAATTGCCTGCAAAAGGAAAATCTGGTGAAATAAAAACAAGAATCCATCATGCAGGGTACCTGACTCATAATCAGTCTAATGATCACTCCTATGATGCTAGTAAAAAAACCTTAAAACCTCATGTCAAAGCAACTTTATATCATAAAGGAAAATTAGTATGGGGTATGGAGCCTAAAGACGAATCTGGTACACCAGTTGCGGTGATATCGACAAGTACGACCAGCGGAAAAAAACCTTTGGAAGTACGTTTTGATGCTTCGGGATCCAGTGACCCCGATGGAGATTTGTTGACCTATACTTGGGATTTTGGAAATGGAGAAACTTCTGTAGAAATGGCTCCTGTAGTTATGTATACAGAAATAGGATCATATTTGGTAAGTCTTTCTGTAAGTGATGGTATTCATACTTCGGTAGTAGCAACAGAAACAATAACCGTTATTGATGATAATAGTAGTCCTATTGCTGATTTCACAGCTGACCCTACTATAGGTGTAGCACCATTACTTGTTAGTTTAGATGGATCTTCTTCATCAGACCCGGATGGAGATACGCTTACACATACCTGGGATTTTGGAAATGGAAAAACAGGTACGGGAACTACAGTTACTCATGAATATGATACTGTAGGTGATTATGTATTACAACTTACTGTAAGTGACGGTAAAAAGGAAGCGCATAAAACAATAACTATAAAAGTAAGTGATGGCAAACCGATAGCTTCTTTTACTGCTGATCCCGAAAGTGGAATAAGTCCTTTATTGGTCAATTTTGATGCGTCATCATCGGTTGATCCTTCTGGAGGAGTATTAAGTTATAGTTGGGACTTAGGAAATGGAGTAACATCAATATCTAAAACCCCATCTGCTACATACACAGTTCCTGAAGAGGTGAATATTACACTTACTGTGACTAACCAATTAGGAAAAACAGATACAGTAAGCAAAGTTATTAAAGTGATTGATGGAACTGTTGGTTGTAATTTTGGTGTACCTCTGGATACGGCATTGCCTTCTTTAAATCAGCAATATGATACGATTCATGTTTTAGGAGACGACGGACCTAATTTGGATAATATTAAGAGCTTAACGATAAATTGGGATTCGAACAATAATGGTCTATATCAGTTTTCTTTGAATACAAATAATGGAACACCTGACTGGTATGTGGATTTGTTGCAAAAAGTGACTCATAGTTTTAATGCTCCAAAACCAGAAGTGCAGTTGAGTACTACAGGAATTAACGGTTTAGATGGATCATATTATGCTACTACAGATGAAGGAAACCTTGTATTAGTATCAAAAAACAATAATTTCACCTTGTATTGCAGTACATCATCTACACCTCCTGATTGTCAAGCTACTAATTTGGTAAATGAAAACACATCTTTTCTGAATAGGTACATACGCTTAAGTTCGATTAAAAAAGGTACTGCTATTAAGATTAGCCCTAACCCTGTTAGAAATAAGCTATTTCTACATAGTTTCGAAAACCTTCAAGGAAGCAAAATTACGATTACGAATATAACAGGAGATGTCATAAAAGAAGATGTGATTCATGAAAACAGTAAAGAAGTAATAATCGATGTAAACCAACTAGATCCCGGCTTTTATCTAGTCATTATAACCACACTTAATAGAGAGAAAAAAGCCATGAAGTTCATTATTGAATGATGCATTTTTGTTTAGAGAGAAAAGAGAGAGGTAAAACTCTCTCTTTTTATTTTTAGTAATGAAATACCAATACTCTCAATAATGATTTTTAATAGATTTATCATTGTCCCAATCCAATCGATAAAGCTTTAAACTAATTAGAATTGTACATATGAACAGGTGAGATAGGAAGGAAGAATAAAAAATAAACCCTTGACTCATCTTTATAAGCCAAGGGTTTATTAATCTATACATAGATAGCAATCTACCTATTAAGGAACAGTAACATAATCTATTGCGATCCAACGGAAATTGTTGTATACAAGGGTTATACTTTCGTTTTGATTTAATACACGGGTGAATCCAGTACCTGGAATAGTAATCGCAAAAGTAGATATGGTAATTGTATTGGTGGGGTGTATATTAACCAAATGTACTTTTTGACCAACCTTACCAGCAGTAAAACCATTTATTGTCGTGTTGGCATTATTAAAAAGTACTATAGACCTACCAGTTAGATCATAAGCTCCCACAAAAGCTGGAGCACTCGATTCTGTAAAAACAGCTTTACGTAACGATTTATCTACCGATAGTGTCTTCGCATCTAGTTCATTTAAATTGGCATCACCATTAATACTTACTAGTTTTGTAGCATCTGCAATACCATCATTTATGGTTCCATCATTTTCAATCTTTAAACGGGTGTTTTGTGCAGTGTCGAAAATAATACCACCATTGGTATCTGTATCTGTATCTGCTCCTATAGTAGTACTTCCGGTATTAGAAGTTGAAGCCGTACCTGTTCCTGGGAGGTTGATTAGACCACTTCCATTTCCAACATAAGCAGTAGCACTAACTGTTCCGACTACTTCGAGTTTTTCTGTCGGAATACTATTTCCAACATTTACATTTCCATTAGCAGTAATACCAAGAGTGTTATTTGGCGCGCCTGCCATAATCATAAAAGGATTCCTACTACCCGTAATATTTCTTGCAGCAAAGTAATCTTGCCCGTTATTTACATCATCGTTAATTTTTATGGCCCAATCATTACTTGGAAAGCTTGCAGAGACACTAGTATCATCAAACAAAAGAGTTATGGTTTTATCACGTAGCACCATATCATTTTCTCCAAAATCCATCCCTGTGCTTGCATCTTCACCAATCCCTAAACGGTTTTGGATAATTGCATCACTAAAAAAGACATTATTCCTGGTATTAAATTCTATATTAGGTGTTCCAAAGGATTTTAGGGCTCCTGTATTGTCATAGTAAAAAAGAAATCCTTTAGCATTTTCTTCATAAAACAAAGAACCTGGAGTTTTTGTACTAATACCATTAGTGTTAGCATTGCTTAGTACTATTCCGTTCTTAACTCCTAACACAGCACTACCAAAGGTAGTTGCATCAGTAAAACCAATTCCTACTTTTCCGTTCTCATAATATACATTATCATTTATTTTAGACCAGATGATATCAAAAGCAGTTCCGGCGGTAGTTCCAAAACCGGGAAAGGAAACTTTTGCTGTATTAAGTGCTATATCGTTAGCGACCTGATCAAAGTTTGTTGCAGTTGTAACATTTAGTAGGTTTAATTTATCTACCTGTGTAGAAGATATAGTGGTTGGTGCATTGTTTATGCTATTGTAATCTACACTTAATGCCCGACTTGCTGTGTTACTAGTAAACCCATAAGGGACACTGTGTAATGCTGCTACTCCTACAATGTCATAATCTGTACCTCCTGTAGGATCAGTTTCTGTCTTGATAAAATATACCGTATTTCCCCAATCGATATTTGAGAAAGATCCAGATATAATTGTTCCTTCACCTACCAGTACATTTACCATACCTGCAAAATTAGTGGTGGTATCATGTGTCTCACTATATACAGTGGTTCCTGTAGTACTACCTTGTAGTATACTAATACGCAGAGATACGGGAGCATTAACGACCAATACATTTGATGTACTACGTACAATAGCTTGATAACTAAATTGCTCTGGTGATTGCGCGTATATACCTGTTGTTGCTACAAGCAGGCATATGAGTAGTATTAATTTCTTCTTCATTTCAATTAATTATTAAGTCCTACACAATACCAAAATGTTCCGTCAAAGACAAATGTGGCACTTCCATTTACAGGCAAAACAATATTAATATTTCCTGGTAATCTTACACTTCCCGAACCTGGTGGTACACCTTCATGTTCAATAGTAATTGCAGAGGTTAATGCAGTAATAGTAATGGTTTGTCCCGTAACTCCTCCTGTAAATGCTTGAAGTGAAGAAGGTGCTTGACCATCTAAAATAATAAAACTCTTGTCCGCAACATTATATCCGGGAGGAAAAGCAATTACTGATGTATCTACAGTAGCAGCTAGGGTCATGGTTTGTACATTGGCATTTCCATTCAATGTTAAGTTATTTACTTTAACATCTCCAGCTACCTCCAGATCTGCAGAAGGGCTAGTCGTTCCAATTCCTATAGCACCAGTATTGGTAATGGTCATACGAGTTGTGTTTTGCGTTTGGAAAGAGATTTCACCAACATTATTTGCATCGGTATCTGCAGCAATAGTGGTGTCTCCGGTATTAGCTATTCCTCCTGTACCTGTAGCTATTCCTGTTATTCCAGAGCCATCTCCTATAAAAGCACTTGCTTTTACAGTTCCTGTAACTTCTAATTTTTCAGAAGGAGAATTAGTCCCTATTCCTACATTACCATTAGTTGCAACATATAAAGAACTCTCTGGAGCTCCTGCCAAAATTTTAAAAGGAGTTACTCCGGCAGTAGCATCTACTATTGCAAAGTGAGATGTCCCTCCGTTAGCAGATGAATTAGCTTCAATTTGCCAGTCATTTGCAGGCATTGTACCAGAAATATCATCAGAATCATCAAATAATAATCTTAGATTATTTTCTTTAAGAATAATCGTATTAAAACCAAAATCCTGGCCTACGTTCATATCCTGACCAACTCCTAAACTAAATTGCATAATAACATCCGAACTGATTACAGCATCTCCATTCTCTACTGTCCATAATCCACTATTATAAGTTACCCCGCCAGAATTAATCAAAACGTCGGTATTGGTATTATCTGTATAATGAAAACTTCCGTTACCAGTACTGTCATAATACAAAGCTCCGGGAACTGTAGCAGCAGGGGTGCCATCAAAAAGGATAGGGCCGCTTACATGTAGTTTAGCATCCCCAAAACTACTGCTTTGGTTTACTCCAATACCTACATTACCTGCATTATAAAAAATGTCATTCGTGGATTTTGTCCAAATCTGATTATTTCCTTCTAGTGTAGTACCGGGTACTGTCCCGAATCCAGGGAACGAAGTTTTAGTATTGTTAGCAGTGACATCGGTTTGCAGTTGATTAATATCTACAGCAGAGGATATGGTGATAAAATCGATCTTGGCAGATTGTGCTGTGGTAATAGTACTTGGTGTATTAGTTAAAGAATTATAATCTGCCGCTTCTGCAAAATCAGCAGTTGCAGCATGCAAGGCATAGGGTACACTAAGTAGTTGATTAATCGTAGACATAACATAGTTTGTTCCACCTGTTGGATCAATTTCTATTCTTATAAAATAAGGACCATTGCCCCAATCTATACCATCAAAACCTGCCGCAGAACCAATAATTATATTGATAAGGCCATTAATATTTGTGGTTGTATTCTGATTTTCAGAGTATACTGATGACCCTGAAGCAGATGTTTGTAAAATATTGATTTGTACTCCGATATCAGTATTTTGAAGTACTGTGTTATTAACATCTCTTACAATAGCCTGATAATTGATCCTATTAGAATCTTGTGCTGTGGCCATAGATATAGATAGTATGCATAGTAATAAAGTAATTATGCTCTTCATAGGTTTATTTTTTTATTATTTTAAAAGTCTTTAGGGTATTGTTTCGATCTTTTATTGATAGGATATATGTTCCTTTTGCATAAGTACCCATTTCTATAGTAGAAATATTACCTTTTATAGAGTTATTTGCAATCAATTTTCCGTGAATATCATGTATTTGAAAATTGATATTTACCAAGTTAACAAGATTAATTAGTAAGGTTAATCTGTCTGTTGTCGGATTTGGATATGTGCTTACATTTAGTTGAATTCCTCCTAAATCTAAATTAGTTAAGGCTTCAATTTCATAAGCTTGTTGTGTTCCTTCAATAATCGAACCGACGGTGTTTGCTGTAGAACTGTAAAAAAATTGTCCCACAGTAAAGCTAGATGTTCCACTAGTGCCGGTAGCATTTCCGCCAGAGGACACGATGCTCTTTTGGGATAATACCAGAGTACTGGAAAGGATTAAAACAATAAAAAATAGTAATTTTATTCTCATATGATAGTGATTAAATTGGTTGCAAAATTACACCTATTCTATGAAAAGAACACTACGAATAGAATATATTAATGTTCTTGTTTTCAGTGTTTACCGTAAACAAAAACTGATATATTCATCTAGAATAGTCAAAGGGAGTAGTGTTTTGAAAACCATACTACCAAACGAATAAGACAATCATTTCAATCCTTGAGGTTTTCGATGATTGAGATAACTGAGTATGATAATAAATACATAAATCAATGCGGTAAACATAAGATTAAAAACAACAATATCAATTCCTTTTGTCGTTGTGGGTTGGAAAACCATAGTACTTGCCGTAAAAGACATATGCATAAGAATTATAATCCATAAACTTTGGGTGTGATCATATACCCAGACCATCAAAATTCTAAATGCAGGTAAATGTGTGACAAGCTTTACGATAAGTAGAATTACTAATGGAACCACTCCATCAGGGTCTTTGCTCATAAAAAGAGGAAGATGCCATATTCCCCATATAATACCAACAATTAACCCTGTAGTGAGTATATTGAAACGTAATCTCAATTTGGGTATCGCAAACCCTGTCCAGCCCAGTTCTTCGAAAAAACCGGCTACGATACCGCCTAGAATTCCGCCAAGAATTAAAATAAAAATATCATCGGTAGAGAAAAGGATAGGAGAAAATTTTGAAGAAAAAGTAGATAGTATTAAATAGGTAAAACCAAAAAGTAGAGGAGCAGAAAAAAGAGCTATCGCATACCATCGGGTTTTTACTTTCCATTTACATATTCGAATTTTTAATTGTTGAAAACTGTTTTTACCATCTTCAAAATAGTTGACTAACAACCCTGCAATAAAAGGCCCTGCACACATAGCCAAAAATAGTAACGGGATTTGACTATCTGGTACTTCTTTCTTTCCGGTAAATCCGTCAATACCCATAATAAAAACAAGACCTGTCCACGAAATCAAAAAAGTGAGTAGAAAGTATATCAATAAAAGATATTTTGTACGTATACCTAAGCTGTTTTTCATGTTATACCATAGTTTTATTTGAATCTTTTAGTACAACCTATTCTCGATAGTCCGTTTATAGTACTAAAATAATGAATCTTTTAGAATGATTTCAACTTTTAGAAGTGTGTTTTGTCGTAATAAACCCTGAGGTTCTCGAGGGGGTGAATATGGGTTGTGATAAAGGTGTGGCTTCGGGTATACTTCGACAAGCTCAGTATGACACCTCAGCCCACGATTGGAATAAAACAACGACTTCCGAACCCTGAGTGTAGTCGAAGGGTGAGCTGTCCCCCTATAAAATAAAAGAACCCTATACATCAAATAGATATATAGGGCTTGTCATGTGTTGTTTTATAGCAAGATCAAGAAGAATCTTAGTTACCGAGAATAACAGTATATGTGATGTTAGCTACTTTCCAACCTCTTCCGCAACCATTAGATGCATTAGCACTTACCAATGCTATTTTGTTAGGTGCTATTCGCTGTGCGATATCTGCCACATGGGAGTCGAATTGATATTGATACTGATCCATGTTTATATCTCCGTCTCCATCGATATAATATGAATAGTTATAGGTAAACTGTCTAGATTGAATGGGGATGATTAATGTTCCTTTACTAAAAGAAATACAGTTAGAAAGATTTACATATTCTTCGATCTCTGCAGCGGCATCACTACCACATCCGATATCACTATCTAATGTGCATCCAACCCTTTTGGCAGTTGCCTGGTTGTTTTGATGTATCAGTTTTTCTACTAATTGTGGCATCGTAGGATCGTTTGATACGTCTTTTACACTTACAAACTGTTTTGAAGCATCTTGAACAGTTGCATTTTGTACCTCTTGTGCTTCGGGAGCATCAAGACCATCGTTTTGACATGCTATAAAAGTAACGGAGATAAAAGCAAACAGGCCTAATTTTAAAATGGATTTTTTCATTGTGTAAGATTTTAAGAATTTGGTTAATGATGATTCAAAACTATTTAAAAAACAGTTGAATTAGTTGTTCCTTTCTAATTGTTTACACAAACATAAAATCGAAACCTAAACCGTAAATAAATAATAATTTTGACTTTTTGGTAGTGTGGAAATTATTGGTTTCTCAACAGTATTATATGTTACTGTAATAATTCAAAAGCATTGATTTAACAGGGGGTATATTACATACATCTTTGTAGGGTCTAGAAATAATGTTGATAACATCTTTTACAGTAAACGAACTTCGACTATGTGTTTCGTGAACTAAACAGAAGAACTCAGTTCTTGGAGGACGAACCCTGGGATATGATTATTATCTTTATTTTATCACGGTAAACAGGGGAGGCGGTGGCGGTAATAAATAATATATTTGTAGTACATACCAATGATATACCATACATATTATGAAATGAGCCATAACAATTGAGTTGATACCAACTGAGATGTTCAATGGCGAATTCCATCTGACAACTAAAA
The DNA here is from genome assembly GCF_900299525.1 of Aquimarina sp. Aq78. GTDB lineage: Bacteria > Bacteroidota > Bacteroidia > Flavobacteriales > Flavobacteriaceae > Aquimarina. The sequence continues at coordinate 265,035 of NZ_OMKA01000001.1, forward strand.
AACAATAAAAAAAGAACAGATGAAAAATACACTTACTTGTATCATATTACTCATTACACTTTTTTCTTATAGCCAGGAAATAAAGGTGCTCACGCCAACAAGTATAGAGTTACTAGATCTAAATACCACAGATGAAAAGGAGTTTAACAGAAACAGAAAAGCTTGTGAGGCCATTTGGGAACGTATGTCAAAAGGGCTTAAAAAAGAAGACCTTACCCAGGAAGAGAAAGCAGAATTAGATAAGATAGTAGATGAAACAATGACTAATTATTGGGATATCGAAGGCCAGGGGTGTAGTTGGTATTGTGGTGGTGGGTCATTTAAAGAAACCGCATCATCATATCTGGCAGATCAGGGAAGCATAAATTATCGCGCAGAAAATGCAATGGATCTTAACTATAAAAACGTATGGGTAGAAGGAGTACCAGGATATGGAGTAGGAGAATATCTCGAATATAGTTTTTACCAGGGAAGGCCGCGTATCACAGAAATTATCGTTGTAAATGGGCATGTGAAAAGTGAAACGGCCTGGCGAAACAACAGCCGTGTGAAAAAACTTAAAATGTATATTAAAAATAAACCATATGCCATCCTAAATCTTACAGATCAACGTGCAGCACAACATTTTAAAGTAGCTCCAATTGGCAAATTAGATAAGAACATAGACTATGTTACTTCAAAAAGTTTACCACCCTGGACCATGAAATTCGAGATTATGGAGGTATATCCGGGAGATAAATATGAGGATACGGTGCTCTCTGAAATCTATTTTGATGGAATAGATGTACACTGTTTTGCTAAAGGGACTTTAATCACTATGGCAGATCACACCCAGAAAGCTATAGAAGATGTAAGTGTAGGAGAACAGATACTTTCTTATCATCAAGCTACAGATAGCTATATTGCTGCGATTATTCAAGAACTGGCAAAACCAATTCATGATACTCTAATTGCCATTTCATTATCTGATGGTTCTACTATTACCTGTACTCGCGATCATCCGCTCTTATCTTCTTCTGGAGATTGGTTGTCTTATTCTCCCGAGAAAACACAGATGGCATATCGGTTTGATAATGTTAAACAACTTGAGGAAGGAAGTCTATTACAAACTATTTCTAGTCCCGTGAAAATTTTGAATATTCAAGAAATTAATACTACACAACAAACGTATACTATCGTAAAACTGAATAAAACGAATACTTTTATAGCTAATGGTATTTTGGTTGGTACCGAAGAATTACGTATCCCAAGAACATGTGATAGGCACAAAATAATAACAGAGTGAATAAACCTTATAACCTGAGTTCGACGTAAGAAAATCACGTCAATTCGAGTGATCTGATACTTCGACATAGCTCAGTATAGACTGGAAGATTGTATCGAGAATAGTGATTTTCTATCTAAAAAAGCTATTCTCGATACAGTTTTTCTCCATTTCATTCTGAAAAACCACTCGAATTGACGCTTTTTATAACATTTTAGTTTAGGTCGAACTCAGGTTATAATAGTATACTGAGCCCCTCGTTTTTTAATCGTAATTACTCTTTTTAGATCTATTTATGGGCAAGGCATACCATTTTGCAATGGTATTTTGTGCCGCTTTATATCGTGGTGAAAAATCCAGGCTTGTAGATGCACTATTGATAGAGGTTCTGGTATTCCATTGCCAGATGTACATACCCGAAAACCATTCTTTATTCCATAATGATTCGAATAATGCCTGATATGCAAGTTGTTGGGTACGATCAGATTTTTTCTGATATAGGATACCAAAAAGAGAGCGCCATTCCCAGGGTTGTATTGCAGCAGAAGCTTCACTTTTATAGCCCACCTCTGTAAATAGTATTGGCCTTTGGTGAGTTTGAGATAAAGTTTCTAATTTTGAGATATGAGTATCCCAGCCCTTTTTTAAGGTAATCAGATCGGGATTAGATTTTTTGGTAAGTGGAAAATAAGCTTGTATACCGATATAATCTAATTCTTTCCAAAAATCGACATGTTCAAATTCTCCGTCCCAATTGGCAGCATACGTAAGCTTACCATGATATATAGTCTTGATTTCCTGTACCAGGGCCTTCCATCGATCTGGCTGATGTTTTAGAGATGATCGTAGCTCTGTACCTATGCAGAATAATTCAACTCCTGTTTTTTGTGCCATATGGGCATAATGAATCATATTACTGCGGTAAGAATCAAACCATATATCCCAATCGGTGGCTGATGGTAGAGAAATATCAGAACGCCAGCCTTCGCCCATCCATAAATGTGGTTTTAGTTGTACATGAACTCCTTTTGCTTGTAATTGTACAATGCTGTTGATAAAAACAGAATCCCTCCTGGACCATTGCCCAATAGCCTTTGGAGTATTCATTTTTATAGTATGTTGATCTTTTTGGTATAAAAAAGGAATAACAGCTACCCATTCTACATTGTTCTTTATCAGTGTAGCAATAGATTTTTTATTATTAGAACCCCAACCAAATACACTCATTCCACGATGTTTTCCATCGGTTTTATACAGATCATTTGTAGTGCCATTAGTGTTTTCTACAGAATGGTCCCATTGATAAGAGAACTCTTCTGTGCTGTTAGCATGTATAATAGCTTTATAAATACCAAATAAGATGAAAACAGGAATCACTACTCCAAACACAACTTGTTTTCCCATAATTACAATACCCTTGCGACGGTATGTTCTTATAAAATATCGAATGAGTAAAAAGAGTGCATATAAAAAGGCAAATAGAACATGAACACCAGTTAAGAATGTAGTATTTGGAAGTACTTCTACTAAGCTTTCTAATGATTTTTTAAGGCTAATATCTGCTCGTAATGATAATGAAATGAAAAACAATATGATTAATAACCAGGTGCTCACATATACCTTAACAGCAGTAAAGAATTCCTTTTTCATTCCTAAATATATCTAAAACTGATATCTATTAGAAGACTAATACCCAAAAACGTTACATCATGATCTATAACCGGCCTAAGAAAACGTGACATAGAAGAACCTAATAAAATAGTGTATATCGATACATTATCGAATATGATTCGGGTTAATTAAGAAAACAATTCGTTTTTGTATAGTATTAAAAAGGAAGCCATATCTTTAAAAGATTGTTATAAATATAGTATTGTATCCACACTTTAAATTATCATATTATGGCAAACGAAATTAGAAAAGAATACACCAATGGAGAAATTACAGTGGTTTGGAAACCAGGAAAATGTATTCATGCAGGTAACTGTGTAAAAACTTTACCAGAGGTATACAAACCTAAAGAAAAACCATGGATTCGCCCAGAGATGGCTACTTCTGAAGCTTTAGAAAATCAGATCAAAAAATGTCCTTCTGGCGCTTTGGCATTTCATGAAAATGCAAAGTAGTTTTGGCCTGAACTAGTCAGGTATGCTCAACAAAAAAGCATCTTGTTACAGAACAAGATGCTTTTTTAGAATCAAGCTAATTCAAAAATATGAGTCCCTGCAACAGAACTTTTCTTTACTTCTCGTTTGATGAGCCTGTCAAAGACGAATTGACTATCATGTTCACTTTGTTATTTATAACACAAACCCTTGGGACAAAATTAGTACACTAACGGTCCTCAAAAAAGAGTGTAATGCCTAATACACATAGGTTAAATCCCCCCTTTTTTAATAGAAATTTCAATGTTATACTCTAATTTTATTGGGATATAGGGAAGTTGATATCCAAAGGCTATAAGGGCAAGAAAGTAGTCTTGTGAAAAGATGTTAAAAACTTGTTTTTACTTTCTGAAAAAATTGTGATTTCTTTGCCACCGGGAAAAAAACAAACATTTGGAGCATCAGGAAAAGGAACAGGTTAAAGTCTATACGCGCTATAACTTTTTTAACAAAACATATTGTGTATTCAGAGGGGCTTCGCTACGCGAAATCTCGAGAAGAAAACCAAATTATAGAAGTGAGTCGGGGAGTACCTATTATTACACAAAACATGGAGTGTATAGAATGTCTAACCATTGGGGTAGGGCTGCAAAGTGTCAATGGAGACTAGTATCTGATTTTCCTCCAGAAATTGACGATTTACGATTGGGATATGCAGATTGGGCAGATTTTAGAGAAAATCTGGATCCCGATGTAGATGCCTATTATATTTCGGTTGATTTTGAAACCAAAAAGGTAAGCTATATGCATAAAGATAATCCTGATTATGATCAGGTTGCTGTGCTACGTTCTGCAGATGCAACCCGAAAGCTTATCAAGCAAATCAAAAACCTTCTCGAAACCTACAAGTGGGCCAAATATTATGATTATGATGATTTGGATGAATTTCGTGAAGAGGTAATCACCAGATTAATCAATAGCAACATCTCCTTAAATGAATTAAGACGTGAGCTGGTGTAGTTTAATAACTACATAAAATAGTAAAATAAGTATGAGATTCCACAGCTTACAAAAAATAGTAAGATAGGAGTACTGTATCTGCAATGGAAATGAAAATTATAAATCATTTCTAAATATTTGCTATATATTTACTTTACCTGTTGTGTATTTTGATATTTTTGAATACCAAATTCGTCAATTCGAGTGCTTCGACCTGACGCTTTTTATAGTATTAATTTTAAAATACACAACGGGTTTACTTTTTATATTTTCATGGATTTAGAGCGTCAATTATTATTTCTCTTTAGCGCACTAGGAGCGTTAAATGGTTTTTTGTTAAGTTTTTATTTTGCTTTCTTTTCTAAAAAAAGAGGACTGTCTAATTATTTTCTGTCGGCACTTTTATTTGTATTAAGTGTACGAATACTAAAATCTGTTTTCTTTTATTTTAATCCAGAATTATCTGAAATATTTATACAAATAGGGCTTTCTGCTTGTGTTTTAATAGGTCCGTTTTTATACCTATATACCAAAAGCTTAATAATTGAATCTAAACGTAAAGGCTGGTGGTTATTTCATGTTATTCCAGTTTTGGTGATAGTCATTGTGTTAAGTGTTATATATCCCTATTGGGAACATAAAAGATTATGGGCTGGATTCTTTGTCAAAATCATTTATTTGCAATGGTTGTTGTATATCATATGCACAGCAATTCTATTAAAATCGGTTTTTAAGGGACTGTTTTCTAAAGAACATAAAATAAAACAAATAGAAATTTGGGTTTTAAGTGTATTTGGTGGAGTATCTATTATCTGGATGGGGTATAATATCGGATCTTATACATCGTATATTGTAGGTGCACTTTCGTTTTCGTTTGTATTTTTCCTTTTAATTTTATTTTGGGTATTGAAAAGAAATAAAACGTCTTTGTTTTTTGAAGATACTATTAAATATGCTGATAAAAAGATTGATCTTAATGAAGCAAGTGAATTTCAAATCAAATTAGATAGTATAATTAAAGAAAAGGAGCTATTTAAAAATCCGGATTTAAAACTTGCAGATGTTTCTAGACAACTACATGTTTTACCACACTATTTATCTCAATTTCTAAATGACAATCTAGGCAAAAGCTTCCCTTTATTTATTAATGAATATCGAATCCAAGAAGCTAAACAACTTTTGATTAATGAAGATAATTACACTACAGAAGCTGTTGGGTATGAGTGTGGATTTAATTCTAAATCAACATTTTATACTACCTTTAAAAAGATAGTGGGTAAAACTCCTGCGGCCTATAAAAAAGAAGCAGTATAGTTCTAATTTATAAATCAGTACTTCTGATTTATAATATATAAACCGATATAGGTAATGATTTTTCAAATTTGCTGAAAATTAATTCAGTATGAGGAATTGTATAGTATCATTTTTGGTGGTTTTTCTTTTTATGGGGTGCTCTGCATCTTCAAAAGATAAGATTTTGTTTGTTACCTCTAATCAACGCACCTATGGAGACACAACTCTAAAAACCGCTAATCATTTTGCAGAAATCGTTTTGGCGTATGATGTATTTGTAAAATCGGGCTACCAGGTTGATTTTGTAAGCCCAGAGGGTGGCGAAATTCCGATAGGATATATAAATACCTCAGATCCTATTCAAAAAAAATATTTAGACGACTTAGATTTTATGAATTTATTTAAAAACACGTACTCACCAGATGCTATTGATGCAAAAAACTATAAAGCGGTCTATTATAGTGGTGGTGGGGCTGCTATGTTCGGGGTTCCTGAGAATAAAGCCATACAGAGTATCTCAAGGAAAATTTATGAGAATACAGGAATTGTATCAACCATTTGTCACGGAACTGCAGGAATTGTAAATTTAAAGCTAACAAATGGAAAATATCTGTATGAAGAAAAAGAGGTAAATGGTTTTGCAGATGCTTTTGAAAATAAAAACAAAGCGTATTATAAAACTTTTCCCTTTTCTATTGAAGAGGCTATTACTAAAAATGGAGGAAATTTCACCTATTCTAAAAAAGGATGGGATAATCATTATATTGTAGATGGTAGATTAATTACCGGACAAGATCCTACAGCTTCAGTATCTGTTGCGAAACAAGTTGTAGCAATGCTTCAGAAAACAAATCATAAATAACTTAAAATAAATAAAACAGATGAGAACAATACTTTATATCCTACTCGTATGCTTAAGTACCTCTTCATTAACTTTTGCTCAAGAATCTGATAAAACACTAGTAGAAAAGACCGTTACGTATTACCTGGATGGTGGTACAAACAATGATTTTGAAACCTTAAAAAAAGCATTCCATACCAATGCTACGATGAAATTTATTTCAAAAGGAGTTTACAAAGAGGTAAATGCTTTGGAGTTTTTTAAAAAAGTAATGAAGCCCGGACCGAAACAAAATCGAAAAACAAACATTGCATCTATAGATGTAACAGGAAACGCAGCACAAGCAAGACTTGAAATAGAATATGAGACATTTACATTTATTGATTATATGAATTTGTTGAAAGTAGATGGAGAATGGAAAGTAGTTAGTAAGATATTCTATAGACAACAAAAAAACTAAAAAATGAAATCATTTTTATCAATTTTACTTCTGGCATTTATTTGTAATCAAGCCACGGGGCAAAACTATATCGGAGAAAAGACAGAGATTAAACAACTATTAGAAAACGGTAAAAATTTCTCTAAATATGTTAACACTTCAGATTATAAAATGATCGGCGAATCATATACTGAAGACGCTAAAATATTTCCTAATAATCTAAAAATTATTGAAGGAACTGAAGGTATATTAGGCTATTGGAGGCTTCCTGAGGGAATAAAGATCATTAATCATCGAATAGATCCAATTGAAATTAAAATTATTGGTAATGAAGCATATGATTATGGTACCTATCAAGGCACTACAAAAAAAGCTGATGGAGAAGAAATTACCTGGAAAGGTAAATATGTAATCGTCTGGAAAAAAGTAGGAGCTAACTGGAAAATATATTTAGATATATGGAACTCTATTAAATGACTTTTGTGTTTTGATAATGACAGTTTCTGTTTAGTAGGGTTTTACTGTCAATTTGATATATAATTGAAAATTAATGAATTAATTTGTTATTTATCAAATAATTGACACCATCTTTGCAAAACAAATTATATAATAAATTTAATTACATTACAATGAATAAAGGAACAGTAAAATTCTTCAATGACGCTAAAGGTTTTGGATTTATCACTGAAGAAGGTGCTAACAAAGATCATTTTGTACACATTTCTGGATTAGTAGACGAAATTCGTGAAGGCGATGCAGTTGAATTTGATCTACAAGAAGGTAACAAAGGATTAAACGCGGTAAACGTAAAAGTTATCTAATACATATACTTTCAAGTTTAATGAAAGCCCATCATTATTGATGGGCTTTTTTTATTATGTATACTATTGTTACTATGTAATAGTATAAACTATCATTGTATATTCAAGGTTTCTTCTGCCTTTGCCCAATCATTCTCTAAAATTGAATGTACTTGCTTTTGATCTGATCGAACGGTATAGTTACCAATAAATTTGGTGCCTAACAAATCAATGTGGTATAACGCTTTAAATCCATTATCATAAATTACCGCAGGATAAACATCATGCTCTTTAAACAAAAAAGAAAAAGGTCCAAAACGAACATGGGCATCTACAACTACTCCTTTACCATTAGGAGATAAATGGTAATCTTCTTTAGAGACAAAAAGGGTAAACCAACCTTTATGAATTCGGAAATCATTTTTGGCAACACCTGCTTTTCCTTCATTTGGTAATGGAGTAATAATTGATTTGATAGAAGCATTTCCAATTATTTTTTGAAACAACCCCATCATAGTAAGCAACATTTTATTTTTTAAACTAATCGAGGCACCAAACATTTTTGACCAACTCTTTATTTTAAAATTAAAATCACCTGTCCATTCTCCTTTTGCTATTTGAAAATAATATACCTGGTTGGGCGCTTTCTTCAGGGCTTGTGGATTTAGTATGATATCTTGCCCTTGTTCCATTAGTTCGAGCAATTCGTTTCCTGCATTTAGGGTATCAATAATCTGAGTGACATTTTTCACTTCTACCGAATTAATAATTTTCAAAACCGATGCTCCCATAAAACCTGGATCAATAATTTTTTCACTCAACTGGGCTATGCTTATATTTTTTTGTTCAATAACGATTTGTTGGTTAGGTAATGTAAGCGGTGCTAATTCGATAGCAAGTTTCCAAGCAAAATCTCGAGCAACTTTCATGCTGAAATTGATAATTGCTTCTTCTTCTTTTTCTGCAATGTCTTCTAACAAGTATAATAATGGAGAAAGTTCACTTAGTTCACTCAGAACCGTTGGGATAATAGAAGCAAGAATAGTATTTACCTTTTGGAAATCATCATGTAAACCATGAATAGCTACACCGGGAGAAGTTTCTGCTGCTGCAGCGCCCAAATCAATGTTGATATGTGGATTCATCCCTAATAACAAATGTTGAACAATAATTAGCTCATTGTTTGTTATCGCATTAAAAGCAACCGCCCACGCTTTGGGCATGGCAGGATCATTGTTTTGAAATTGTTCAACTACTTTGAAATAGCGTGCTGCAAAATGAACATCTAACTTTTCAAGTCGTTCATCATTATCAAAATACCCGGTACCTAATTTGCTTTTAATGGTTTGAGTTACTCGCAAATATAAACTAGCGAAATAACCAACACGACTGGAATGTTCTTTTGACCATTGAAGAATAGATTCTAATTTTTCGATTACTTCATCGATAGAAGCTGGATTCATAATAACAGATTTAAGATAAAACTACATTGTATATATAGTTTTGGTTCTACTCGTTTTGCATCTAATTATAATTTAGTTGCTTAAAATTATGATTGTCACATTAGCTCGTATTTAGATTTACTAAAGTTATAGATTTCACAATCAATTAAAAAGAGTTAAAACCCCCAATTTATAGCGGGTTTTCTACCTAAAATTGTTGAAAATATCGCATGTTTCAGACCAAAGTAATCATTATCAATACTTAAGAGTTCTTCAATTTCTAAAATACAGATGCCTTAAAATTCAATTTAAGAAACACTGGTATTGTGGTTATAATGACTATTTTTATGTAAAGAGTACGTGTGTTTTTTACTTACCTTCGTATTATAAATTACCTATAACATGGAATGTGCGACCATATGTTATGATAAAAGACATTTTTTTCCGATGCATTTGCATCCGGATCGCTATACATTTTCCTATATCATAAATGGAAGCTCAAATCTTATATGTAAAGATGCTATATTTACCTTAAAAGCGGGTGATTTGGTAGTAATCCCTCCTTTTGTAGCACATCAGACATTAGTTGAGAATTTTTTTTATTATAAGGTGATTAGAGTTCCGAAATTATACTCTTTTAATAATATCTCCAACAATCGATTGGGGGTAACGATAATACAGAATTGTTATTCTTATAAAAATCATTTTGATACTTGGTTCGAATCGATTATGACTAATAATAAGAACTTTGATGCCAGAGATAATGAAGAAACTAAAATCCCGGATATATTTAAACATTTTTTGGTTAGTAATAGCACTAACTCAACGAAGTCAAAAATTATTTTAAAAAAGGCACTGGTGCATTTTGAGCATAATTATAATCGATCCATACTTGTCGAAGAATTATTGGATTTAACCTGTTTAAGTGATAGCCATTTTCAACGTCTTTTTAAAACCAATATTGGAATTTCACCTATTCGCTATTTACAAAATCTACGAATTGAAAAAGCTAAAGAGTACATAAAAATTAAGGAAAGCTTTACGGATATTGCATATGATACGGGGTTTTTTGATCAAAGTCATTTTAATAAATACTTTAAAATGAATGTAGGGATGATCCCAAAAAAATATGCCGATCTGGTTAAAAATGATTGAATTTTACAATTTTAGGATTTAAGATTGATAGAACTTGCTATCAAAAGTAAAACGTTATGCAAGATTTAAATGCTAAAGAAGTAGAAGAAGCCCAGGAAGCACTAATACGATACTGTGGTGAGTTTTCACCTTTTATTGCCGAAAAGGCCTTTGGAAGCTATATTTATACTAAGGATGGAGATGCGATTCTGGATTTCACTTCTGGTCAAATGTGTTCTGTATTTGGACATAATCATCCAAAGTTTGTTGAAATATTAGAAAAATCAGGAGATAAGGCTATTCATTTATTAAGTTCTATCTTGTCTCCTCCTGTTATTGATCTTGCCAAAAAATTAACCAGTAAACTACCCGATAGTCTATCTAAATGTATATTTCTGAACACCGGATCCGAGTCGAACGAGGTAGCTATACGGATGGCAAAATTAGTAACAGGCGGTTTTGAAATTATCGGATTTTCCGGATCCTGGCATGGTATGACGGCCGGAGCGCAATCGTATACCTATTCAAAAACAAGAAAGGGATATGGACCTGCTATGTCGGGTAGTTTGATGATACCAGCACCTTATGAGTATCGTTGCCCAATTGCACATTGTAAAGATAGTTGTGATCATACTTGCCTGGAGGTAGGTATGAAAATGGCCGATCAGCAATCGGTTGGAGAATATGCAGCATTAATAGCCGAACCTTTATTGAGTGCCGCAGGGATGATTGAATTAAAACCCAGCTATGTTAAAAGGTTAAAAGAATTATGTGACGAACGTGGGCTATTGTTAATATTTGACGAAGCTCAGACGGCATTAGGGCGCCTGGGGAAAACTTTTGCTTTTGAACAATATGATGTTACTCCTGATTTCTTAACCTTATCAAAAACACTAGGAGGTGGGCTTCCTTTGGCAGCAATGGTCACCACAGCAGAAATAGAAGAAGAATGTCATAAAAGAGGGTTTGTTTATGTAACTTCTCATGTGTCGGATCCTTTTTGTGCATCTTTTGGCATAGCCGCTTTTGATATACTTGATGAACAAAAATTAGCCGAAAACGCTTTGGAAAAAGGAAAGTACTTAAAAGAACAATTGCTACAACTACATGAGAAATATGAATGTATAGGAGATGTAAGAGGTAGCGGACTTTTATTAGGAGTTGAAATTGTGAAAGATCGGGAAACGAAGATACCAGACGATAATTTGGGTCAAAAAATATGCAGTAGATGTCTTGAGTTAGGCTTAAATATGAATATAGTTAGAATGAAAGGGTACGGAAGCGTTTTTAGAATTGCTCCACCATTAACCATAAGTATTGAAGAAATAGATTTAGGGATTGCGATCTTAGATGAAGCAATACAGGATTGTATTCAATAAAAAAGCTACTTATAGCATGTTGACTTAAAAACAGGTATTTTTACGCATTGTTAGCTATATAAATTCATATTAAGTTTAAACATTATAATCGTCATTTTTTAATTCCCCACATCAATTTTTTTGATAATAAAAAGTTGATATAGATTTCTTATTAATGTATTTTTTTTATTAAAATTATACTATAAAATTCTGGAATTATGAGTGAAGATAATAGTAGTACCAAAAGTACCTTTATTCCTTTTGAAAATATAGGCTTGTGTTTTAGCGGTGGAGGTTATCGAGCAACATTCTATTCTTTGGGAATAATCTCATATTTAAATAAAGTTAAATTTAAAGGAAAGCCCCTGTTAGAATATGTAGAAGCTCTAAGTTCTGTTAGTGGTGGGACCCTTTTGGCAGTAGCTTATGCCAAATCTGCACAAGATAAGAAACATAGTTTTTCAGAGTTTTTTAAAGAGTTTTACCAAGCCTTTGAACCCCCAAAAGATAAATTATTAGATACGGCAATTAAGAAACTGGAAGATGATACCGTCTGGAAAAACAATGCATACAAGACACGTTCCCTGATTAATGCATTTGCATTGACTTATGCAGAAATGGAAGTTTTTAAGGGTGATTTTTCTATGTTTGAGAACCCAGCATCAACACATTTAAAACAAGTATGTTATAATGCTACAGATTTTTCATTTGGACTCACGTATAGATTTCAAAACACAGGAGTTTTTGGTAACTCCCCACTTTCTAATCCATCTGTAGAAAAACTTAAACTTAAAGTACAATTGGGAGATATTATTGCTTCATCTTCTTGTTTCCCTTTGGGTTTTGAACCGTTACAATTTCCAGATGATTATTTCAAAGATCATAATTCTACAGATTACAAAGCATTGAAAAGTCTTGATAGATTTATTGATGGAATAGGGATCATGGATGGTGGCATTGCAGATAATCAAGGTATTGGTAGTATGATTCGAATTAATGAGAGAATGAAAAATGGACTCAATCTTATCATCGTAAACGATGTTGGAAGTTTTAAGATGGTACCTTGGCATCAGGATAATAGTTTTGAGAAAAATGGAGTTTCTTTAAAACAATTTGTAGCGAAAGCTTTAGCATATTTCAGGATTAAACCATTGTATTGGATACTTCTTTTATTAGGAGTACTTATGGTAGTTTTAAATTCAATGAATATTTTCAATAATTGTGATGATTGTGCCTGGCCTGCAATCTATATAATTGGCAGTATATTAATTGGTATTGGTTTAACACTAACTATATTGGGTGGATTAGCCTCGGTTGTACTGAAATTTTTTAAAAGTAAGATGGCATCTCTTTTTAAAAAAAATGTACCAGAACCACTTGTAGACGACATCCTGAGTTTTAAAAAATTAGATATTGGGTTGGTGCAACAGATGCTTACGAATCGACTAACATCTGCAGTAAAAATGATCAATGACGTCTTCTTAAAGCAAATGCGCAGACTTAATTATGATTTGTTTTATTCTAAATATTCACTTCAAAATAAACGTATAACTACCACAGTGTACAAGCTAAATGGTCAAAAAACACCTTATTCTGGTGCTCAACCAAATTATAATAAGGATATTAAACCTGCGCCCAGTAAATTGTTAATGAGTGTTGGGTTAACTGCATCCGAAACACCAACAACATTATGGTGGGATAAAAAGGATATTGCAAAAAATAGAATGGATACACTAATCGCCTGCGGTCAATTTACACTTTGTTATGAGCTTATGGAGTATATCCTGGAGCTCAAAAAATCAGAAAGTGATTTAAAAATTGATTTTACCGAAATTGATTTGTTGTATAAAGAACTAAAGGACGATTGGAAAACTTTCAATAAAAACCCATTTTTCGTACTAGAAGAATTAAAAAAATAAGTTTTCAGAATACTGGTTAGAGGTTGTTCTTCTGTTTATTATAGTGATGAATAACTTTATTGAACGTAATCAAATGAGTAAGAGGAAGTGTAATGAATAAGAATGATTTGTTTTGATTACGAATTATTTGAAAAACTAGACATATTATCTTTATAGCTGTTCCCTATTGGAATCTCGATTTCATCAATTTCTACATCATTTTTGGTGTAAGCAGTAATTTTTTCTTGATTTATAATATATGAACGATGAATACGAATAAATCGGGAATCAATACGTTTTTCGAAGTTAGAGATACTCTCTTTTATAATCAGGGTTTTATTTTCTAAATGAATTTTAATATAATCCTTTAAGCTTTCAATATATAAAACATCATCAAAAAGTACTTTTATTTGTTTTTTTGCTTTGTTTACAAAAACAAAATCTGTTTTCTTATGCATAGTATTTTCTGGCGGGTCATATGAAATGGATTTTTTTTCTTGTTCTAAAAACTTCTGAATAGCTAAGAAAAAACGTTCAAAAAATATGGGCTTCAATAAATAATCTACAGCATTTAATTCAAATCCGTCTACTGCATAATCACGATAAGCAGTCGTAAAAATCACCTGGGGTTTGTATACAAGGTTTTTAAAAAAATCGGTGCCTTTTAACACTGGCATTTCAATATCTAAGAAAAGTAAATCAATTTTTGTAGTACTTAATATTGAACTAGCTTCAATAGCACTTGAGCACGAAGCAATTAATTCAAAATCTGGTAGTTTGTCTAAATACGTTTCGATTAATTCTCTGGCTAAAGGTTCATCATCTATAATTAAGCATGTATAGCTCATATAATATCTAATTTAAGATTAGCAGAAAATGAATTTGATTTGTTTTCAATAATCAAATCATATGCTTTGGGATACAGTAATTCTAATTGTTTTTTTATGTTTTTAAGACCTATAGAATCTTTATTCATAGAAATATTAACTCCCATCGGCTTGCTGTTTTTTACATTAAAAACTAATTGCTCTCCCTTTTTAGAGATGTTGATTTCGATACTTGCTTGATTTATTTCTTCTTTAACACCGTGTTTAAATGCATTTTCGATAAATGTGAGCAATAATAAAGGAGCAATTTTTTCCTGCCCCGTTACATTCTTACTAAAAGAGATTTTTACTCTATCTGCATAACGGATTTTTTCTAAGGATAAATAGTTCTCGATTAAATCAATTTCTTTATCTAATGAGACATAATTTTCGTTGCAACGATATAAGATATAATCCAAAATATTGGATAGTTTTTGGATTACCTTGGTTGTATCATCAGATTTTTTTAACGCTAACGCATGCAAATTATTTAACGTATTAAACAAAAAATGAGGATTTAATTGATTTTTTAAAGCAGCAAGTTCTGTTGTTTTTTTCTGTTCATTTAATTTTAATAAGCGTTGCTTTTCTGTATAAAGTTTTAATACCAGGATTAAGAATGTTGGATATAGTAAATACAATGATTTTGATATAAATTCACCTATGTTGGTAAACCTTCCTAGTAGTGAAGTATCGGTAAAACGTTTTATATAATTTACATACGTTGCAGGGAAAGTAGGTTCAAAATAATGTATATATGTTAAGGTGCAAATAAGATAAAAAGTAAGCAATGTTATCACGATCGATATCCAAAAAATCAAAACCTTACCCTTATTTAAAAGATGTAGAATTAAAAATTCTATAATCACATATGACATAGCAATTTGTAGTATAACCCTTATACTATAAGTGATTAGTAATTCTTCAGTTGTAGAATAATACCAACTAGAGGCAGAAGCGGAAAAGATAAAAATCAAAAGCCCAAATATGAGATACTTGAATCTTGAAACTTCGAGAAAGCTTTGGATTTTATGTAACATATTATTTTCTATTTCTGTTGATTGTAAAGGTACAAATTTAAAGAACCCAAGTTTGCATAGGATACCAAACTACAGGTTTGTGATGTCGAAAGTCTATTTCCTGAAGACAAAATCATATATCGGCAGTAACCCAATCTATAACATCGCTTACACCGCTTCTGTCTGTTTTTTTTATACAGGCTTACTCTTCTTATAATTTAGCCGCTCAAACCATAATTTTTTTGAGAATGAACTTTATGAAAACAATCTTACATAACCTTTTAAAGAATAGAAATCATGCATTTATATTCCTTTTCCTTATTTCTATAGGTATGTATGGGCAATTAGGTACAGTTACTGGAGAAATATTAGATCAAAACAGGCAAGAAGCTTTACCTTATGTGAATGTAATCATTAAATCCGGAGATAAGATCACAACAGGAGGAATTACAAATGATAAAGGAGGTTTTTTAGTAGATAAAATTCCTTTTGGAGCATATGATTTTGAAGTTCAGTTTATTGGATACAAAACAGTTACAAAGAGTATTGTGATTACCGAATCAAATAACGAGATCGATTTTGGTACTATTTTAATCGAAGAAGAAGCCGTTGCTCTTGAGGGAGTCGAAATTACAGCCGAACGTTCGACCATAGAACAAAAGATTGATAGAAAGGTAATTAATGTAGGAAAGGATTTAACTACTGCCGGGGCTTCTGCTAGTGATATAATGAGTAATATTCCTTCAGTAAGTGTTAATCAAGATGGCGAAATTTCTCTTCGCGGTAATGAGAATGTTCGCATCCTTGTTGATGGAAAACCAACTAATATTAGTGCTACCGATCTATTACAACAAATACCATCTACATCAATCAAAACTATAGAACTGATTACAAGTCCTTCATCAAAATATAATCCTGAAGGCATGAGTGGAATTATTAATATCATCCTAAAAAAAAGTACTCGTTTAGGATTTAATGGATCCATAAACTCTGGGGTAACTTTTGGACAAAAAGTACGATTTAACAATTCACTGAGTCTAAATTACAGAACAGGGAAAACTAATTTTTACGGGAGCTATGGCAATCGTTTCGGGAGGCAAATAACAGATGGAACTGTTACCAGAACTATAGAACAAACGAATCAGTTAACTAAAAATAATAATAGTCGTACATCACACCTATTTAAAGTAGGTGTCGACTATTACATCAACGAAAAAAACACATTTTCGGTGTATACCAATCAAAATTTGTTTAATGCAGATTTAGAAGGTAAAAAAACACTTACTTTTTTTAACGATACTGCTTCAAACTTCATACAATTTGATACAATAAAAAGAGATAATATAAATTCGACTTATAATGTAGATTTTCTACATTCTTTTGCTAAAGAAGGACATACCATAGAACTCGAATTAGACTATAATACTTTACAAAGTGATATTGCTAACGATTTTAAGTTTGCAGGAAATTCACCTATAAATAATTATACAGAAATTGTTGATGATAAACGAACAAATACGACAGTAAATCTTGATTATGTAAACCCTCTTAGCGAGAAATCAACTGTAGAAATTGGAGTAGAAACGCGTCTGCGACGTACCGATAACTCTTATGAAACGAGTCGCATTGATTTTAGAAATTCGACCTTTTCTTATGATAGAGATATCTATTCATTTTATACAACTTTTAGTCAAAACTTTAATACATGGCAATATAATATTGGGGTTCGATTAGAAGATTATAATGTAACGACTCAATTTAATGAAGTAGGGGAGTCACAAGATAGTTTTAAAGATCACCTTTTTAATGTATTTCCTTCTGGGTTTTTAAAATATACTCCCGACGAAGAGCAGAAAAACTCATATCAATTAAGTTTTAGTAGACGTATTGATAGGCCATCACTAACCCAGATTAGTCCTATACGACGTATTAGTACTCCCCAGATTATTATCATAGGTAACCCAAACTTAAGGCCGCAGTTTACCAATTCGGTCGAACTCAATTATAACAGAAAAATAAATAAAGGCAATATAACGTTTGGTGGCTTTTATAGAAAAATTAAAGATGAGATTAATAGAATAGGCTATTTTGATCAAAACAATCCAACACTACTCATTCTTGATTACGCAAATTTTGATAGTAATGATGCTTATGGAGTTGAATTTTCAGCAAGTTACCGACCAACAAAATGGTGGAATTTTAATGCAAATTTTGATGTGTACACCAGAACACAAAAAGGAGTTATTGAAGGTCAAAATGTAAAAGTTAATAATACTTTATTAAACGCAAGGCTTAATAATAGTTTTAAAGCTTCTAAAAACTTAACATTCCAAATCTTTACTTTTTATAGTGGTCCGCAAAAAATATTACAGTACGAATTAAAGGACAATGTTTTCATAAATGCCGGGGCACGTTACAATTTTGCCAAAGGGAAAGGAACTTTTAGTGTTAATTTTAATGACATTTTTAGAACGCAAAGATTTGCTTTTGAAGCCTATAGAACTATTATTCAGGAAGGTGAATTTAGGCGTGATAGTCAATCTGTTTATCTTGGACTGTCTTACCGTTTTGGTGGAGGAAAAAACAAAAGACTAAAACGTAAAAAACGTGACAAAAATGAAAAAGCCGATAAATTCTTATAAAATTACAAGATTATGAAATTGAAAATATACATAACAGGTATAGCCTGCATACTGGCGAACATAACCTTTGCTCAAAAAAAGGAATTATCAAGTAGTGATTCTGCTAAAGCACTAATAGAAAAAATGGTTACTAAAACAGGAAGTTATGAACTACTTAAGAAATTAAAAGACGTTGAGTTTACCTATGATTTTTATAGTCCAAAGACTAAAAAAAGTGATATTTCTGTAGAGCGTTATATTTTTAATGGAGAAGTGTCGTGGGGACAATATAAGACGCATAACGTATTTGTACTTCCTAAGAAGGAAGGAACGGTTACACAATATTATGAAAGTACTGGTAATTCGTGGATAGCTATAGAAAATGCTAAGATGACAGATAAACGGGCATTGCTGAGTTCTGATTTTTTGCGTAGGGCCAATTATTATTGGTTTACCATGATGCCCAAGTTATTAGATAAAGGTATTGTTTATACACAGCTGCCTGATAGAGTACATAACAAGATCAACTACAAAATAGTAAAAATAGGTTTTGAAAAAGGAGTAGGGGATGTTCAGGATGATTTTATACTGTATGTTAATCCAACTACTTTTCTTGTAGATAGATTTTTGTTTACTGTAAAAGGAAGTGCATTAGGAATATCTCTTATGGAAATTGAATATGCAACCGTGAATGGATATACTTTTATGGCAAAGCGAAAAGTAATTCCCGCAGATTGGGATGGCAACATTAAAGGTAAAGTGTTGTATGAGCAAACCACTACAAATGTCAAATTTAATAACGGATTTAAAAGAGAATTACTAGCAAAATAAAAGCGTCATGTTTATAATACATTAGATTTAATTTGGCAGCATAACTGTATGCGTTATTAATGAATTAGCTAGAGAGTTCATCATTAAAATGATGGACTCTCTATAATATGATATTATAAGTATTAAACCCAAGAATCAAATCAAATGTTTAATGATCAAAATATGTGTTGAATGATAAATGTTCTCCTTACACATTTTTAAGTATTCCAGATACTAAAAAAAACTTTCTTATAGCTATCGCTAATTGGTAATTTATCATTTTTAATAACTACTCTATTACCTTCAACATAGTCTATTTTATTTAGATTTACTATATAAGATCTATGTATTCTATAAAAATTGGGAGGGGTTAATTTATCTTCTATATCTTTTAAAGTACCATAAACTAACAATTTTTCCCCATTTATTAGATAGTAGTTAGCATACTCGCTTTCCCCTTTAACAAATAAAATATCATTTTTTAGAATACGAAAAGTCTTTTTATTATACTTTAAACTTATATATTCAGCTTGTTTTTCAACTTGTTTTTCGGTTTGAGTAATTGTTTTACTATTCTTATCCGAAACTTTGTTTATAGCTTTTAAAAATCTAGAAAATTCAATAGGTTTTAGTAAATAATCAGTAATATTATGTTCATAACCTTCTAAGGCATACTCTCTGTATGCCGTGGTCAAAATAATTGAGGGAGCTCGTTCTAATGTTTTTAAAAAGTCCAAACCTGAAATATCAGGCATTCTAATATCAAGTAAAATAATATCAATTTTTTTTTCTTTTAATACAGATAAGGCTTCTATAGGAGATTTAAAAGAACCTATTAGGTTTAGATGATCTACTATAGCTATATAACTCTTTAAAAGTTTTCTAGCCAATTGTTCATCGTCTATAATAATAATATTATAATTCATTTTCTAATCGAATTATTAGATTTACATTATAAAACTCTTTTTGCTTATTAATTTCCAGTTCATGTTTATTTGGATATATTAGCTCTAATCGTCTTTTAACATTAAGAATACCTATACCACTAGAAGCATCTACAGATTTTTTTGGTTTATATGAATTTTTAACTTTAAATGTAATGTTATTAGCTTCAGTAGTTAATAAAATATCTATAAAACCGTTTTTAGTATCTTCTATATTTCCATGCTTAAAAGTATTTTCAACAAAAGGAATTAAAAGCATAGGTGCAATCATATATGATTGATTAACTTTAGAGTAGTCAAAATTAATAGCTTCAATAGCATCATCTTTTAGTTTAAAGAGCTCTATAAGATTTAATATATAATGTATCTCTTCCTTTAGACTTACTGTTTTTTTTTTAGAGCCATAAAGTGAATAATCAAGCATTTTTGATAGTTGCATAATAGCTTTAGAGCTCTTATTGTCATTGGTTAATGATAATGTATATATATTGTTAAGTATATTGAAAAGAAAATGCGGGTTAATTTGAGATACCAAAAAGTTTTTTTCGGCTTTAGTTAATAAAATTTCTTTTTCTTCTCGTTTTTTTTGTTCTGAAAAACTATAAAATAAAAAACTTATAAAGATTGCCAATATTATTGGCATCATATGATTAAAGATTGTTTCTAAAGATTCAATATCAAAATACTTAAAATTAAAAATAGTATTCAAAGAATAAGAATGATCTCTATTAAGATGAGCTAAGTAATAAAAAAAACGAATGAAAAAGTCAATAACAGTTACCGAAAAAAGGATTAGTCCAAAATTTATTAAACCGTAAATGAAATACTTTTTGGAAGCATAATACTTTGTAATGAGTATTTTATAATTAAGATGAAACACTAACATTTGCATGCTTATTATGCCAAGTGATCTAAAGACAGATTCCCATAAATCTGTAAGCACACTAAATATAAAAAATATAAACAGAGAATATAATATCCAGAATATTATGTGTTTTCTTTTTTGTGGCATTATTTATTTCAATAAGTATTTACAAATCCAAATATAAGTACTATTCATTACTAACAAATGTTATATAAATGAATTGCTTCAAAATTTAAATGACATCCACTAATTCTTAAGTTAATCATAAAATTGAGCATTGGATTATTTCAATTCTAAATTTACTTAAATAATCTTCTTGTTCATTGATTTTTATCTTTTCTCATTGCGCCTAATGATAGCTTTGTCTTTGAAGTTAAATTTAATAATTATGAGAATCTGGATTTTATTAATTCTATTGTTCATTTTACTTAAAGGTTATACTCAAGAAAAAAAAGAGCTACTAACAAAACGTATAAACAAAAGTGTAAAAGTAGACGGTCTACTTACCGAAACTTTTTGGGAAACCATTCCAATTGCTACAGATTATAGAATGCTGCAACCAGATAATGGCCCATTAGCCCCAGAATCGCATAAAACGGAAGTTAAAATTGTGTATGATGATGATGCCATTTATATTGGAGCACTGTTATATGATAATTCTTCAAATACTATTTTAAAAGAATTTAGTCAAAGAGATAATATTTTAGCAGAAGCAGATGTGTTTACAGTTGCAATAAATACCTTTAATGATGGTATTAATGAAAATAAATTTTATGTTACTGCAGCAGGAACACAAGCTGATTCAAAAACGCTACAAGGAGGAAGAAGAAGTAATGATTTTAATTGGAGTGCTGTTTGGGAAAGTGCTGTAAACATTACCGATAAAGGCTGGATTGTTGAAATCAAGATTCCTTATGCCGCTTTACGTTTTCAGAATTCAGACATACAAACTTGGGGAATCAACTTTTTTAGAGATATTAAAAGTCGTAATGAAACTTATTCCTGGAATTTTGTTGACAGAACGGTTGGTAGAGAATCTCAATACAATGGTGTATTAACAGGGATAACTGCTATAAAACCACCTCTACGACTAAGCTTTTTTCCTTTTGTTTCTGGAGTTTACGAAACAAGAGAGGATAACTCTAGTCGTCAATTAAATGCTGGCTTAGATTTAAAATATGGTATTTCGGAAAATTTTACATTAGATGCTACTGTGATACCAGATTTTACACAAACTGGTTTTGACCCTGTTTCACTAAACTTGGGTCCATTTGAACAAACCTTTAGAGAACAACGACAATTTTTTACAGAAGGCGTAGAACTCTTCAATAAAGGAAATATCTTTTTTTCTCGTAGAATTGGAGGCAAGCCAAGCGGGTTTGCTAATCCAACAAGAAATGAACAAATACTAAAAGAGCCTAGTGAAGTAAAAGTATTAAATGTTTTTAAAATCTCTGGACGTACTAAAAGAGGCCTTGGTATAGGTTTTTTAAATGCGATTACAAAAAAAACAGAAGCAACTTTATTAAACACAGAAACCAATACCGAACGAAAGGAAATTATAGAACCTTTTACTAACTATAATGTTTTGGTATTGGACCAACAATTCAATAATAATTCATCGGTTTCTTTTATAAATACTAATGTGTTACGGAATGGAGATTTTAGAGATGCGAATGTTAGTGCATTGGCCTATGACATCTCAACCAAGTCTAATCACTATAATTTCTCAGGAGATTTTAGGTATAGTATTATTAATAATGTAGAAAATATAAATGGTTTTAGCGGAGGCTTCAATTTTCAAAAGACATCAGGTAATGTTCGATATGGAGCCGGTTATAATATGGCAGACACCAAATTCGATGTTAATGATTTAGGAAGACAGCGTAGAAACAATTACAGTGATTTTTTTGCAGATATTAGTTATCAGAAGTTTACACCTAAAGGGCGTTTTAATAATTACAAAATTTCGTTATTTACTTTTGTAGGTCATCTTTATAAACCGCACACTTTTACAAGAGCAGATATTGGTGTAGATGCATCATTTGTAACTAAAAAACAATTGAATTACGTTATGAGTGCAGAAATAAATCCATCCAAAAATTTTGATTATTTCGAACCTCGAACGCCTGGAAGATTTTTTGAACAAAACCCAAGATTCTTTTGGAATTCTGACTTCAATACCGATGGAGGAAGACGCTTATCAGCAGGTTTTACCTTTAGAACTTTACAAAGATTTAATGATTCAGAGCACAATTATAGTTTTGCTATTAAGCCGCAAATACGATTAAGTAATAAATTTAAAATAAACTATTCACTTGATGGAGTCTATAAGAAATCTGAACCAGGTTTTGTAACCAATACAGGATCAGATATTATATTTGGTAGACGTGATATTAGAGAGATAGAAAACAGCATTCGATTTACATATAATCATGATAATAATCATGCGATAAATCTAAATTTTAGAAACTATTGGTCTACTGTTCAATATAAAACTAGATTTTTCATCCTTGAACAAGATGGTAGCTTAACCAAAACGAATCAACAACTTAATTTTAACCCAGACACTAACTTTAATGCTTGGAATTTAGACCTTAACTATTCTTGGCAATTTGCCCCAGGTAGTCAAGCTGTGTTTTTATATAGAAATACTATTTTTCAAAATACAGATAATAGTACATTAAATTATCTAGAGAGTTTAGATGATCTATTAAAGCAACCTTTAGCTCATATTTTTTCAGTTAAAGTTACCTATTTTTTAGACTATTTAAATTTTAAAAAGGTGCTTAGAAAGAAGAAAAATTAATGCTTTTACTTAAAAAAACAGCCAGCTCATTGAATTTTATTTTAAGAATTCATTTTAGAGTATATTTTTAATTAAACAAAACTTATAAAATGAAAAAAACAAAAGCCTACTGGAATCGTATTATACATAGAGACTTAGCATATTTTTTCCTTGGTTTGATTATTGCATTTTCTATTTCAGGAATTACTTTAAATCATAGAGAAAGTTTCAGTTCGAGAGAGTATAGTATCGAAAGTAAAGAAGTTTCAATGATATTACCTGAAAGTCAGGATCAAATTACTGAAACATTCATTAGGGAAACTTCAAAATCATGGGATGTACCCAATGAACTTAGAGGTTTTGAGGTTGATGGAAAAGAAATTGTGATTTTTTATAAAAATGCTTTTGGGCTTATTGATATAGATACGGGTAAAGGACGTTTAGAGTTTTCAAAACCAATTCCTGTTTTAAAGCAAATGACCATTTTGCACCAAACCACTAATACATGGTGGATATGGTTTTCGGATATTTTCGGGATTGCAATGTTGACTATTACTATAACCGGCATGTTTATTATTAAAGGGAAAAATAGTTTTAAACGATATGGTTGGAAACTTACACTAATAGGCCTGATATTCCCTTTTATATTCTTGTTTTTCATTAATTAAATTAATCATGGAAAGAAAAAAATTCATTAAAAGTTT
Source organism: Aquimarina sp. Aq78 (assembly GCF_900299525.1). Taxonomy (GTDB): domain Bacteria; phylum Bacteroidota; class Bacteroidia; order Flavobacteriales; family Flavobacteriaceae; genus Aquimarina. Next base: position 289,225 of record NZ_OMKA01000001.1, read on the forward strand.
AGGATTAGGCGTTGTTGCTGCTCCTATTTTTGGAGCCTCTCTAAATTATGACTCAAAAGAAAGTAGCAGTAATGATTGCAGAATGACACCACGAGAGACTATAGGTCCATTTCCATTAAAATCACCAGCAGATTTTGTTCGTGCTAATATTGTTGGAGATAGAGAAGGAGTACCGCTAATAATTAATTTAACCGTTCAAAATGTAATTGCAAATTGTTCTGCACTAACTGATGTATATGTAGATTTTTGGCAATGTGATGCCAAAGGGAACTATTCAGAATACTCACATCAATTAGATGGTAATTTTAGACATAAACATTTTCTTCGTGGAAGGCAAACTACCGACAAACAAGGAAATGTATCGTTTATATCTATTTTTCCAGGGTGGTATCCAGGTAGAGCGCCACATTTACATCTAGAAGTTCTAAAAAAGAATGGTCAATCATTGTTGGTAACTCAAATAGCTTTTCCAGATCATATATCTGATACAGTATACAAGAATAAGTACTATAAAGGAAAACCTCATACCAAAAATAGACGAGATTATGAATTTAGTGATAGTTTGTCTGGAAATTTAGTAGATACTATAACTGGAGATAATATTAATGGTTATAGGTTACACAAAATCATAAATGTAAAAGCCTAATTGATACTAGCAGTAATATAAATCAAAAACGTTGGAAATATTCTTATGGGAACCACACAAAAACTTTTTCATGAATGTTTCATCAAATATGTGATTGAATACTGTATAAAAACATTAAATTTAGAGTTAAATTCTATTCAAAAAATATTCTTAAAACCTAAAATTCTGAATTATGAAAAAAGCACTTTTAAATGTAACAGGATCTAAAGAATTATCTAAAAATGAGCAAAAAAGTATTGACGGAGGCGCAGGCCCAAGTCGCCCCTGTGGTGGAGATGGCTCATTTATATATGTAGATGGTGTTAAGGTATGTTGTTATATACCTTGGAGCGGTCATTATATATGCTAACATTTCTTCAATTATGATATTAAAATTCTAATCGAATTTATTTTAGAATATTCAAAGAGATCATCTTTATAGATGGTCTCTTTTTGCTTATCTGATTATTACATAAGGTATTCAAAACATAATTTAGTCTGACAGAATTATCATTCCGACAGTTTTTACGATGATTTTGGTAGTACTTCGCACTGTAATTTTAAAAATCATGTTATGTTTAAAAAATATCCAATTCTTAAATGGGTTCTAATTGTCTTTGGCAGTATAATCGTCTTTCTCTTTATTTTCGGTTGGTGGTTTATGAGTTTATTACCTATAGAAGAAATGGGAACTGATTTGTCTACTACACAAACATTTGATTTGCCGTATTTATCTGAAGACATCCAACCTTCACGAGGAAAAATCTTAGCTATAGTAACAAGCACAGCTACTATGGGGAGCACCGATAAAAGTACGGGGTATGAACTAACCGAATTATCACGTGCTTATTACGTTTTTCAAGCTAATGGCTTTGAAGTTGATATTGCCAGTCCGTTGGGAGGGGAACCACCAGTTGTGATTGATGATGATGATATGGGAAAATATGATTTTGCATTTTTAAACGATAGCATTGCTCAACATAAAGTAAAACATACTATTCAGGTAAAAAATATTAACCCAGATGTGTATGAAGCTGTGTTTTTTGCAGGAGGAAAAGGGGCAATGTTTGATTTCCCACAAAATAAGGCCATTCAAAATATTGTACGTAATTTATATCAATCAAATAAGGTGGTTGGCGCAGTATGTCATGGGCCGGCAGCTTTGGTAAATGTAACTCTCGACACCGGTCGCCCGTTGCTAGAAAACAAAAAAGTGAGTAGTTTTACTAATAATGAGGAATTACTACTTATTCCAGATGCCGAAGAAATATTTCCTTTCCTTTTACAAGATAAACTAGTAGCTCAGGGTGCACGTTTTAATGAGGGAGCCACGTATTTGGAGCATATTAGCTATGATAAAAACTTGGTAACAGGTCAAAATCCTTGGTCTACATGGATATTAGCAGAAACTATGATTTCGGCATTAGGATATACACCAAAGCATAGAGAAATAACAGCCGAAGAAAATGCTATGAAGGTCTTAATTGCATATGAAGAAGGAGGTACTCAGAAAGCCAAAGAATTAATTAAACAAATATCGACTGTAGAAAATAAACCTTTGGCCAGGCAACTTATTGCTGTACATAGTGTTGTTGCAATTATGAAAGGTAGTATTGGGCGGTTTTTTAACCTTGTTAGTTTAACATCATATGCAAAAGGAGAATCCAAGAACATATAGAGGTTGACAGCATAAGCTGTATTTATCTCGGGTTTAAAGTACAAATCAATACTTGGTTTGTACTTTCTTTGAATTCTAAATATCCCTACATTTGGAAAAAATAATTCCATTGAGTTTTTTAGATATATTACTTGTAATTGTTAGTAGTGCAGGGCTCTTGCATGGGGTATTATTTGCCTTCTACTTAAGTGTTTTTAAAAAGAAAAAGACATTGAGTAATCTTTTACTGGCATTCATTCTTGTATGTATGGCATTTAGAATAGGTAAATCGGTCATGTTAAATTTTGGTGATGGTCTGGAGCCTATCTTTATTTTTGCAGGATTAGCATTTTTGTTACTAATCGGACCACTTTTAAGGTGGTATGTTTTTGGGATGACACGCCCTAATTTTAAATTACCCAAATATTATATTTTAGAATTCGTTCCATTTGCTTTGATTTTTATCGCTAGTCTTTTTGTGACCAAAGAATGGTATGAAAACAGCAAGTTGGTTATTATCGTTTTTTCGAGCGGTCTTATTTTTATATATCTGCATTTCGCTTTTTATATAATTTTGTCATGGAGAATCTTAAAACGTGCAAAGAAATATTATAAGCAAGAGCAACAAACAAAATCTCGTAGCGCAATATTAAATTGGTTACATCTCTTAATTATTGGTTTTGTAGTCATCTGGGGATCTTATGTTCTAAACATATTAGATGAAACCGTACCTTATATTGTAGGCCCAATATTATATTCTATAATTATCTATTTTTTAAGCTATAAAGCATTCCAACTTAAAGTAACAGATCTGGATGGTGATGTGTTTAAGGAAAACAACAATAACCTCTTATTTGATCAGATTTCAAAACTGGTTATTGATACTAAATTGTATCTCGAACCAGATGTATCTCTAGCAAAACTGAGTACCATGATAGGGAAAACCACACAACTAACATCATCGGTTATTAATCAATATGCCAAACGAAATTTTAATGATTTTATAAATTATTATCGAATTCAAGACGCAAAGAGAATGCTTTCAGATACAGAAAGCGATAAATATACCATTTCATCAATTGCTTTTGATACAGGTTTTAGTAGCCTTTCCTCTTTTAATGGAGCATTTAAGAAGTTTGAAGGAATAACACCATCGTCGTATAGAAAAGGCCGAGTTTGATTTTAAATTGCTATTTACTAAGATTTTTTGAAAAGCCTAATCTATTATATATTACGTTCTGTCTATTATTGTTTTCCGCCTGGCGATTAATTTTTCATATCGTATTTGTATACAATTACTTTATAGTAAAATTAGATCTCATAAAGGATGAAAAAAATATGTACACTTGTTTTAATTGTGTTTTTAGGTTTTTCTTGTAATTCTCAAAAAACGGATACTACTGCTTACTATGCAAGGAAGAATGTCGATAGTCGAGTTGTTAAATTTGTAGGCGGTAATTGGTTCAATGGAGAAACATTTGAAAAGAAAACGATTTGGCTTAAAGATGGTTTAATCTACTTCTCGAATACTGAAAAAGAAGTTGATACTATCGTAGATGTATCAGGTAAATATGTGATTCCTCCATTTGCCGAAGCCCATAATCATAATCTTGAAAGCAAACATGAGCTGGATAAACGAATTAAATCTTACTTGGATAATGGAATATTTTATGTTAAGCTTCTATCAACCATAAAAAAAAGAATTGATCCTTTAATGCATAATTATAACAAACCAGGTGGAATTGATGTAAGTATGGCACATGCTCCTTTAACAGCCAATGGTGGGCATCCAATACGTTTGCGTAAAAAACACCTTGATTATGGATACTTTAGAGGTTTGTTTAATACAATAGAAGAGATTGAGTTTCATGGTTATGTTACAATAAACAAACAAGAAGATTTAGATCATAAATGGAATAAGATCTTGTCATTTTCTCCGGATTTTATCAAATTAAACCTTCTTTATTCAGAAGAATATGAAAAAAGAAAAAATGATACCCTATATTTTGGTAGAAAAGGGTTGGATCCCAAATTAGTTCCAGAAATTGTAAAAAAAGTTCATGCTAATAATTTAAGAGTAAGTGCTCATGTAGAAACTGCGTATGACTTTCATATTGCGGTCAATGCAGGTGTTGATGAAATAGCACATCTTCCCGAGATATCTAATGGGAAACTTATTAATAAAGAAGACGCCATTTTGGCTAAAGAAAAAGGAGTAACTGTTGTGACCACGGTATCTCTGGTTCTAAAAAGACAAAAAAGAGTGGACTATCAAGACTTAGTTAAAAATATGGCATCGAACTTAAGGTTATTACAGCAAGAAGGCGTAACATTAGCGATAGGGTCTGATCAATACAATGGAAATTCAGTTGGTGAGTTTCAGTTTTTGTATAAGTTGAATATTTTTAGCAACTATGAATTACTTAAAATGTGGACAGAAAATGCTACGAGAACTATTTTTCCAAACCGTAAAGTAGGAGAGTTAAAAGAAGGTTATGAAGCCAGTTTTTTAGTATTAGATAAAGACCCATTAAAAGATATTTCAAATATTAATAAAAGTATTGTAACCAGAGTTAAGCAAGGGGTATTCTTAAAATAATGTATATTTTAAAACTTTTACCTATGAATTTGTCTTGTATTTAAATAGATTATGAACTTCGATAAAGTTGTCAAGCATATTATTTTTTGGGGTTTATTTCTCCTATTATGGAGTGTACATGATCTTAATTATCATAAGGATATATTGGCAAATCTAAAGACTAATGTATTTACCTTTATCCCATATACTATTTTGGTTTATCTCAATCTTTATGTTTTAATGCCAAAATTTTTGTTGAAAAAAAAGATCATTAACTATGTGCTAATACTGATCTTAGCGATTACCATTATTACTATTGTCACATCTTATTATTTATCTTTCTATTTTAAATATGTAAATATCTATTTACCGACATCAGATTTTTTTGCAAGTATTCCAGGGAAAATTGCTATTGTGACTGAGGTTATTTTATCATTGGGGTTATCAATGACTTTATTTCTAACAGATGAATGGTATCGAAAGGATCAATCGGTGAAAGAAATAGAGCAAAAGCAATTAGAAACAGAATTGAACTTACTCAAAAATCAAATCAACCCACATTTTCTTTTTAATTCCTTAAACAGTATTTATATCATGCTGGATAAAAATCTAAAGAGCGGTAAAAAAATGTTACTTCAATTCTCAGAAATATTAAGTCATCAATTATATGAAGCGAATAAAAAAAGTATTGAACTAGAGCACGAATTCGAAAACTTAACCAATTATATAGATATAGAAAAAGTAAGACATGAAGATCTTGTTACAGTAAAGTATTCTTTTCCTGATCATCAAAAGAATTTTAGAATATCCCCAATGCTTTTACTACCTCTTGTTGAGAACGCTTTTAAGCATGGACAAAGCAGTAAAGGATATCGGATACATATCGAATCTACAATAGAGTATAATAATACATTGAGCTTTAAAGTTGAAAATACGGTTTCAAATGAAAGTGTTAAGAAACCATATATAGAAAATAAAGGTATAGGATTAGCTAATGTAAAAAGGAGATTAGAACTAATTTACCCAAATAGGCACTTATTTAATATAGAACGTAATAATTCTATGTTTATAGTGCATTTAAAAATACAGCTAAATGAAAATGAAATGTTTAATAGTTGATGATGAACCTCTTGCGAGAAAAGGGTTAGAGGATTTTGTATCTCAAACGCCATTTTTAGAACATGTAAAATCATTAGCTTCTGCAATAGAGACGATAGAGTTCTTGAAACAAAATTCTATAGATATTCTGTTTTTAGATATACAGATGCCAGACATGACGGGAATAGAACTTTTAGAATCATTTCAAGATGCTCCTCAAGTGATATTTACAACGGCTCATCGTGAATTTGCTTTGGATGGTTTTGAACTTAATGTTATTGATTTTTTGTTAAAACCCTTTTCTTATAGTAGATTTCTTAAAGCTGTCAATAAAATAGTAGTTGATGACGATAAAAGAGAGAAAAGTAAAGCGGCTAAAAACTATATTTTTATTAAGTGTAACGGGATGATTATCAAAGTTTTTATTGATGACATCACTTTTATAGAAACAGCCAAAGATTATATTCAGATTCATACAGTTCATGATAAATACCTAACACTTGTTTCTTTAAAGCATATAGAAGAAGAACTCCCAAAAGAAAAATTCATAAGAGTACATCGATATTATTTAGTAGGATTAAGTCATATCAAAAAACTTGAGGGGAATTTAATTTATATCGGAGATCATAAAATTAAAATTAGTAGGATACTTCGCAATGAAGTTTATAAATCTATTATAGGTAATAAATTTATTGGGCGTTTATAAGTATAATTTTGCATGGAGAATTGTTTTAATATATAATGAAATCCAACCACTTTCATGATTGGATTTTCGATTCTATTTCAATTATTCACTGCTTTATGCTCTACAATTTTGATGATTGTATTGAGTCTAATTTGGCTTTAGCAACTTTGTATGTTTTTTTTAGACTTTGGCTGTCTTTAAAATATTTTCCATAGGTATAGGCCTTTTCAATAGATCTTATTGTTTTATCATAAAACCCATTTTTGTAATAAACAATATGTTCATACTCTGCAAAATAGATATCATTTTTAGTGTTGGCTCCATAATTATTTGCGAGTATTAGTATATAAACGTAGATAAGCTTGATTGGAAAAAATTTCTCTATAATTAATCAACTAATACAAATAGTTAACTTTTTATAAATAGACAGAATCCTATAAAACGTCTATTAAGGTGTCAAGTTTATCTATATCATTTTAAAACATAAATAGCTTTATTCATTTTTGTCGAATAGAAATTTAAAGATAACACTTTATAAGACGATTTAAAAAAATGAAAAAACGCAAAACACTTATTTTCTTTTTTCTTTTTGCCTTTATAATTGGCTATTCTCAAAACAATACTGAAGAATTAACAACAAAAGAAATTAGAGAAACAATCCATGCAGTTGGAAAAGTAATAAAAGAAAAATATGTATTTCCAGAAATTGCGAATGCAATAGTAGAATTGATTAATAGTAATTTAAGAAATGGTCATTATAGGGGGGTAAATAACCCAAAAGAGCTAGCAAAAATTCTTACAAAGGATGTACAATCAATAAATCATGATAAACATTTAAGAGTTTTTTATAATCCTGAAAATCCAAGAGGGCAACAAACAGAAATGAGTGCTGAAGACCGTGAGAAGTTTCTTGAAAAAATGATGGAAATGGAGAAGAGAGATAACTTTACGTTTAAAGAAGTTAAAATCCTCGATGGAAATATTGGATATATAAATTTTAGAGGTTTTCGTGATCCAGAATATGCTAGTGAAGCTGTAATTTCTGCAATGAATTTTTTAAGCAATACAGATGCTATAATTTTCGATTTAAGAAATAATGGTGGAGGTTATCCACAGATGGTTCAGTTATTATCCAGCTATTTTTTTAAGGGTGACGCTATCCATTTAAATACATTCTATAATAGAATAGATGAAACAAGTGAACAGTTTTGGACTTTACCATATGTTCCAGGAAAAAGATTGCCAGATGTACAATTATATATACTAACTAGTAGCAGTACATTTTCTGCGGCAGAAGAGTTTTCATATAATTTAAAACACTTAAAACGTGCTATGATCATTGGTGAAAATTCTGGAGGAGGAGCACATCCAGGTGAATCGTTCCAGGTATCAAATAAATTCAAAGTTTGGACCTCTACAGGGCGAGCAATTAACCCAATTACGAATTCAAATTGGGAAGGAGTAGGGGTTATTCCTCATATAAAAACTTCTGAAAAAGATGCACTAATATCTGCTCGCTTAAAAGCTTTAGATTCATTAAAAGGCGTTAATACAGATGCTTTTAGAAATGATTTTTATGATTGGCATATTGGTACTTTAAAAGCAGTCCAAACTCCAGTAAATGTTCCTCTATCCTCTTTAGAAAATTATGTGGGGACATATGCAGAGCTAAGTATTAGTTTAGAAAACGGCGTGTTATATTACCAAAGTGATGCGCCTGACTCAAAGGTTAAGTTAACTCCAATTGATAATTCAACCTTTCAATATGGAAAACTTACAGATGTGAGGATACTATTCTTAAGAACAAATGATCAGGTCGAAGGATTAATGACAAAGAATGTCTATGGTAGATCCGACACGTATACAAAAGATAAAAATTAAACATTTTATGGTAAGCAGAGCATCTATAGTTTTAAATATAGTAAATAGCTTAAAAAGAAATAATCCAAAAAGTTTCCTGTTTTCAACTATACAAAGTCATTTTCTCTTTATCCATAAATAAGGTTTTGATACTATTTATAAGCATTATAAGTTTAAAAAATCTTCTTCGAAGTTTGAGATGAAATCATGAATATATTTTCTGTTTCTGTTTAATGTTTTAACAACTAAATAATGATTACGTTTTAACCCATTTTTACTAATTCGTTTAAAAATAATATCATTTGATAGTTTGAACGATTTTAGCTGCCACTTTGGTACACACATGATACCCATATTTGCCTCGATCATTGATAAGGTAATTTCGGTAAATGGAATGGCAGATATCTTCTTAGGATTGGTTTTATTAGGCTTCAAAAAATGCTCATATACCGAGACACCTTCCAGAGGAAAGGAATTAATGATTAAATGAACATCAGAAAAATGACTCGCATCCAAATAGTCATAAGAGTTTAGAGGGTTTTCTTGGTGCATTACAGCAAAAATTTCATCATCATATACTTTAATACTTGTCAATTCTTCAGAAGCCGGTTTTGTAGTTACAATAGCTATATCTATTTCATTAGACAGAACTTGTGATATCGTCTGATGTCTTGCACCAAAAGTTAAATCAATATCAATTTCGGGATATAGAATTCCCATTTTTTGAATAAACCCTGGAATCGCATGAAAAAAAGATTGACACTCTGCACTTAACTTAATAGATCCTCTCGAACCTTCTTTTATATGCTCTATATTGCTAAAACTTTCATCTATAGAACTAAAGAGCTTATTCGCAAGTTTATACAGCTCTGTACCTTCATCTGTTAGTTCCCACTTATTTCTACTTCTAAGAAATACTTTAAACCCTAAACGTTCTTCTAAATCTCTCAACTGGTGGCTTAATGCTGACTGAGTGAGAAACAAACGTTCTGAAGAATTAGCAAGACTGCCTTCTTCTGCAATTGTTTTTATAAGTCTAAAATATTTTAATTCCATAATTCAAAGATACAACACATATGTCATTGCTGTAGTTGAGAATTTTTCAACTATAGTCATTAAAGCATTCAACCAACTTTCTGGTATAACAGTACTTGCTACAATAATTTTGGCTTGAATAAATATCAAAACCATGCAAAAATTTATAATTGTACTATCAATATTCTTCAGTATTCCTATTGTTATGTTTTCTCAACAAGAACAAATCATTTCTAAAAAAACTTACAATACTCAAAGAATTTCTGAAACCGAAATTCCTACTATAGACGGAAAATTAGAAGATGCGATTTGGAGTAATAATAATAACTGGGAGTCAAATTTTATTCAAAGAGAACCAACAGAAAATGTTTCGCCTTCAGAAGACACTTCTTTTAAAATATACTACGATTCAAAATATGTATATGTTGGCATCAAAAATTTTGATAAACAACCCGATAGGATTACAAATTGGATGTCGAGGCGTGACGGTTTTGAAGGTGATTGGATTGAAATCATTTTTGATAGTTACCATGATTTGCGTTCGGCCTTTTCTTTTACAGTAACCGCTGCAGGAGTTAAAGGTGATAAAATAATAACGCTAAATGGCAAAAATGAAGATGCTACATGGAATCCTATTTGGTATGTGAAAAGTGCCATTACAAAGGAAGGATGGACGGCAGAAATGAAAATCCCTTTGAGCCAGTTACGTTTTGGTAAAGTAGAAAATCAAGTTTGGGGACTTCAGATGGTAAGGAAGTATTTTAAAAATGATGAGATATCTGTTTGGCAGCGTGTTCCTATTGATGCTTCTGGCTGGATAAGTGAATTTGGAGAATTACATGGTTTAAAAAATATAAAACCTCAAAAGCAATTTGAAATTCAACCTTTTGTAGTAACATCTTTGGAAACTTTTGAAAAAGAACCTAATAATCCTTATCGTGATAAAAATATAACATCAATTAATGCAGGAGTAGACGGAAAAGTAGGCATTACTAATGATCTAACTTTGGATTTTACCATTAACCCGGATTTTGGGCAAGTAGAAGCAGATCCTGCGGCAATTGCATTAGATGGATTTCAATTGTTTTTTAAAGAACAGCGTCCATTTTTTGTTGAGAATAAGAACATTTTTAACTACCAATTTTCTAACCCAATAGTTGGTGGATCATTTAGTAGCGATAATCTCTTTTATTCCAGACGCATTGGTAGAAGTCCACAAGGTTTTACTCAAACCATAGCAGGAGAATTTGTTGATTCACCCGAGCGAACCACCATATTAGGAGCTGTGAAATTTAGCGGAAAAACTAAGAATGGCTGGTCCATCGGTATTATGGAGAGTATGACTGCCAACGAATACGTAAAAATAGATACAAACGGAGTAGAAAGAGAAGAACTCATAGAACCATTTACCAATTATTTTGTTGGCCGTGTGCAAAAGGACTTCAACAATCGTAATACTTTTTTGGGTGGTATTGTAACATCAACGATGAGAAATTTGGATGAGAATACTAATTTCTTACATAAATCTTCTACAACTGCGGGGATTGATTTTTTGCATCAATGGAAAAATAGAACTTGGTATTTGGGCACAAATGTTGTTATGAGCCATGTCGAAGGAAACGAAGCAGCTATATTAAGAACACAACTTTCTATTCCGCATTTATTTCAGCGTACAGATGCTGGACATGTCGCTGTAGATTCGACAAAAACTTCGCTTACGGGAACAGGAGGTGATATCAAATTCGGAAAAGCAGGACAGGGACATTTTAAGTTTGAAACAGGGATTACTTGGCGCTCGCCAGAGTTAGAATTGAATGACCTTGGTTTTATGCGTGAAGCCGACGATATTCAAAACTATACCGGTGTTACATATCGTTCTTTACAACCTTTTGGAAAGTTTAGAAAAGCTACGTTAGCTTATCAACATTGGCTAAAATGGGATTTTGAAGGTAATTTGAATTATATTGATTGGGATGTAGAAGCGAGAGGAACATTTCAAAACAATTGGAACGCTACTTTAGGATTTTTTCATCAACCCCATATTTATTCAAAATCATTGTTGCAAGGCGGGCCAAGAATATATTTGCCAGATCAATATGGTGCTTGGTGGGCATTAGGAACAGATTCTAGAAAAAAAATATCACTTAGTTTTGATGGATGGACAAAAACTGGAAATAAGGATAGTTATTTCTTATTAGAAAACGGACTCAAAATTACCTACCAGCCTTTAAATCAATTGAGTGTTTCGGTTTCTCCGAGATATACTATGATTAAGCATCGATTACAGTTTAATGAAACTAATGACTTTAATGGTTCTCCACGCTATATTCTGTCTAAACTAGACCAAGATACCTTTAGTTTGGCGTTTAGACTTAACTATACCATTAACCCCAATTTATCTATTCAATATTATGCAGAACCATATATTTCTAAGGGAGTATATAATGATTTTGGATATATGAATGATCCTTTAGCTAGATCACAAAGTAAGCAACTAGCACTATTTTCTGAAGATCAAATTTATTATAATGCACAGAATAATACTTATGATGTTGATGAAACTTTGGATGCTATTGTAGATTATAGTTTTAATATTCCTGATTTTTCATTTGCGCAATTTAGGTCAAATCTTGTGGTGCGATATGAATACAAACCAGGCTCAGAAATATTCTTGGTATGGGCGCAAGGTATTACCGATTACAGAAGACCAACTGGGAGTTTGTATAGAAGTTTTGATAATCAGATTTTTAGTAAACAACCCAATAATACCTTTTTGATAAAAGCAACGTATCGTTTTTTCTAAAAAATCTGTAAAAACTAAAATATAGCATATGAAACCTGAAATAATCTTCAAGAAAGTTGATGCAAGTAGTTTTGACGAAATGTTAGACCTAATTAAACAATTAAATCCAAGTAAGGAAAGTGAAGTTTTAAAACAAAGATTGGAACAAATGTTAGAGAGTAACGCATATCAATGCTTTGGGCTTTTTTTGAAAGGATCTTTGAAAGGATTAATTGGCTGTTGGGCATTCACCAAATTATATTCTGGTAAACAATTAGAATTGGATAATGTTATAATTGATGCTAAAATACAATCCAAAGGCTATGGAAAAGCATTCTTCAATTTTATAGAAGATTGGGCATTAAAAAATGATTATGAAGCTATAGGATTGAACACTTATATTGAAAATAGCAGATCTCACAAATTTTATTTTAACCAAGGGCTTAAAATATTGGGATTTCATTTTCAAAAAACACTTAAAAAATGTTAATGAAAAAATAAATGGAAGAGTAATAAAAATCAATATTACAAAATATATTGACTACAGGAATGAAGTAGTAAAGTGTAAGCAATGAAGTTGCTATATATACACTTTAATGGGTATTGTGTTGATATGTAGTTGTTTATATCTTGGGTTCTAATATTAATTTAAAATTTAAAAGAGATGTCAGAATTAACATTTGAATCAGTAAATAAAGAAATAGAGAGTTTAAATTTAGATGAATTAGAATCAGATTTAAACCTGAAATCATTGGACATAACTTCAAAACTATGTCAAATATGGAATAAAATAGGAGGTATAGTTAGATTAATAGCCAATATTCCATTAATTCCAAAAAAATGGAGAGATGCATTGAAACTGCTTATTAGTACTCTTGATTCTTTATGTGCTTAATATATTATAACAAATTATAAAAAAGTCGATTAAAAATTTAACCGACTTTTTTTGTACTATGATGAAAAGTATTAAATTTTATTATTTCAATTTCATACCAGAAAAAATTTCAGTTTCGTTTGGTAATCCAAGTTTGTTACGTACCACTTGACCAGCCTGAAGACCTGCAATGATAGCACCCTCATAATATCCCACATTAACACCAAAATTAATCCAATCTCCTGTGATGATAAGGTTATCAAAACCAGATTCATTAGCTTTAAGGCGATATTTGTTAGAGCCCGGTAACGATAATGTGTATCTATCTGTTGGGTTTACATTAGCACGGAAAAACTGAGTTTTTAACCTACTATAATCTGTATTGGCATTTTTCGAAAAATCATGGATTACGCTAAACTTCATTCCTTCTGGATATTCTAGTGTGGTAGCATTAGGGAAAAACCAGCCCATTTTATCTCTTAACCATTGTTCTGAAACACGCATAATACGTTCCAATTGCTCGTGGGGATACTTATGATCAGAGAATGGAGGTATCACTTCTGGATCCAGAAACGATCCTGTATAGTATATTAATACTCCGGGTTCATCATCTTTCCAATCTTCATATGGCATTACCTGTGACATATCTATGAAAGAATATTGAGGATCTGCATAAGTCACCAAGTTAGGTAATGACCCTTCAGGAAATCCCCAATCTGGTAAATTCATACCTAATTCTTTTAACGTAGGTTTAATCCATAATTGCATGGACATGGTAGGGATACTTTTAACGTGATTGTACATATTCTGCCATGCCACGTTATTATCAATGATTTCCTTGCAAATACCTTCGTTTCCGCCTAAAACATCAATGGGTATACCTAAAACTACATAATCAAAATCTTTATTCTTTTCTAAGGAAACCTGACCCACATTTTCCCAGCCACACCAGGATTCTTCAAGATCATATTGCCCTTCTTTAAGTGCCTTGGCTTGTTGGTCATCTATTTGATCATAAAGTGGTTCTCCTGGCCATACATCTAGATTTTTAAACTTATAAGTAGGGGTATAGGCACCATTTTTTAAAGTGACTTGTTCTGCCATAGATATTTTTTCTATTTCACCAGAATTAGAGTAATGTACCTGTTCAACTTTATGGAAAAACTTGAATTTTATCCCCCTGTTTTTAAGTACCAAATAAATAGGAGTGATCATGGTATCTGCAGTTCCTGCTTTAAATTTCCAGACAAAAGATCCTTTATAACCTGCAGAATTTGTTAGAAAATGAAGTCCAACCCCAGCGGCCAGACTACCTTGCTGATCAGATCCTGTGAGGTTGTGAAACGTTCCTGTATAGAGAAATCTAACCATAGCAGAACTCAGCAATCGTTCACTTGCTCCATGGTTTTTGAGCCATTCTCGGTAATCTAGATTATTGATACGTTCATAGTCCAGCTCATGTGTTTCTGGGTTATATACATCTTCAAATGTTCCCTTCATATTCACAAGTCCAAATTCTACAAATACAGCTAACCAATAGAAATACTCGTTGTGATCGGCTATCGAATCAATAAGCTTAGTCACCCATTTTGAAAGTAAGTCGAGTAGCTCTTTGATCATAGAGTGATGCTCTTTTCGTTGCGCATCATTGTGATCCTCATTGGTCAGGTTTTCAACTAATTCTGCTACATAATTCAATAGCTTTTCACCTTCATGTTTAAAGAGTTTGTCCTTTACAAACGCTTCAAATTTAGATTTGAAACTAGCCCAAAGTGGATGATACTCTGGTGTTTTGATTTCTTTAGCAGATTCAGAAGCCATATTTATTAGGCTATCCTTGTTTGGATCTGTGCCAAACAAAATTTCGGCGACTAGACCTACTGCTTTGTGAATAATGGCTGAAAAGGGTAGGGGGCCTCCTTGACCAGGTATATACTCATTAGATGGAAAAATGATATTCTTTTTGATCCATTGATTTGTCTTAGGGTCAAAGTGGGTGAGTAGTGTGGTATCTTCCCGATCAAAAGCTTCATCCCAGGATTTAAAGGGGCTATCAGGCATCAGGTTATGCTTTTCACATTCTTTATACGAATCTTGTATCAATCGGAATGCATTTTCATACCATCCCTGAGCAATATGAATACCATGCTCTTGAATCCTTTCGTTTGGACCTCTACCAGTAGCAGTTTTACCTCCTAGTCTCCAACCCATTTGATAAATGGTGATATCATAATGATCTTGCCAGTTTTCGTAAGAGCTAAGTTCATAAGCGGCCGTAAGCGATGACATACCACTACCTAGTATGGCAATTTTCTTTTTGTTTTGTGAGTTTTGCATTGATTATTAATTTTAAAGAGTATGAATTTTCTTAGTTGTTAATTTTGTATTGAAATGTGCCGAACTGATTTCACTCTGACTAATTGGGTAGAGTGGTTTGTTATTTTTGATATACTTCAATACTATCGGAGAGTTGTTCCATTTGGCTGCTTCGGTATATAACTCATCTAAGTGTGGTATGATGAAAAGCTTATCAAAAATGTCTTCAATCAATCCAGTTAGATTATGTGCACGATGAGTAACGTATTTAATATCTTTTTTTGATAACGGGTAATGACTTGGGTAAAAGGCTTCTATATCTGTTAGTATAGAAACCGCAGAGCCTCGAGGATTACCAAATATTTTACCTAAAATCCCAAAACTCACACCTTCAACCATTGATTGAGCATACAATACACGATAAAGCACAATATTGATAAAATATTGCTCGTAAATATTTTCTTTATATGCTAGAGAATCTGCGACTTGATAGCCTGATATAATACTTGAGTTATGAGCCCGATACCAAGTACATTCATTGGGTGTATTGATATAATCAAGCCAAAAAGTTACAGGGGTAGGTAGATCCGGAAATGTCTGCCCCGATTCATTAATTAATTGGGCCAGTGTTGCCAAATACAAAAAATGGCTACTTACTGCTCTCCACCATGGACTACCAGGATGTCCTGCATTCATAGGATTGAGCGTTCCTCTTTTTATTTCCCAGTTAATAAATGCTAATTCAGAATTTCCCAGTCCTTCGTTTCCTTTAGTCAGAGGATTTCCATATTTTTGGTAGAACTCGTAACGTAATTGATAGCGCCCTTGTGGGTTATCAGAGACATGAAGTACAATTCCTTTGGCTTTTTCCTTAAGTATTTCAAGTTTGTTCATATATTAGTAAAAAGGTTTATAAACTTACAAGTAAAATTGTTATATACAAGGTATTTTTGGAAATTGAAGTAGTATAATTTATAAAATTTCTTTGTTGAGTAAAAAATAATACCTCAAAACATTAAACATTAAGAATGACAACTTATTTCAAATATTATTTAAGCTTCTTATTGGTTATATTGTTGTCTCCTTTTAGTGTATTTTGCCAAACTACTATTTTTCTAGATGATGATTCGACAGAATTGCGAGATATAGGTAAACAAACGCAGTATCTGGAGGATATTTCGCTTAGACTATCTCTTGAAGAAATTATAAATAATAACCTTGAAACCAAGTTTAAAGCATATACTCAAGAAACCATAAATTTCTCTAGTACAGCTTCCGCTTACTGGCTAAAATTTAGAATTACTAAGGCCATACCGGGCGATTTTTATCTGAATGTAGGTTCGGCGTTCATAGATTCTATATCACTTTATGAATTTGATGAGACAAATCAATTAATTTCTACCAGACATACTGGTGATGACTTACCTTTTAACACCAGAGAAATTGAAGTAGGTAATTATCTATTTGCTCTTGATTTTGATGTAAATAGTACACGAACTTTTTACCTTAGGGTAAAGAGTGATCAACCTTTGTTTTTCCCGCTTCGAGTTGGAACACTACCCAACTTTTTAGATTATGAGCATGATTTGGACTTTCTGCAGGGGATCTATTTTGGGTTTATGCTGTTGATTTTTCTATATAATCTCTTTTTATATTTTTCGACCAGAGAGAGGATATACCTCTATTACATTGCTTATGTATTTAGTATTACTTGGTTTATGGCTTCAGTATTTGGTTATTTCTTTGAATATTTTTGGCCTAATACCCCTTTCATTAATCAAATTGTGGTTGTTAGTTCTGGCTTGACTATGATTACTGCTACTTTATTTACCCAAAAATTTTTAAACACTAAAGAATCTGGTTCTACTATGCACAAGGGATCCATGGTATTTCTTGTTATTGGTATTTTGGTATGTGCTCTTGTGTTACTAGGTTTTAAAATTGAAGGCCTGAAATTATCACAGGGAGGGTTGTTAATCATGGCATCATACTTTCTTATCTTAGGTATTCGATTTAAGTTAAAAGGATATCGTCCTGCTAAATATTACTTATTAGCTTGGGGAGCACTTATCATTGGTATTTGTTTTGCTATCCTAGAGTCTTTAAACCTGACTTTTGTTATGACATACTTAAATGCAATGCAGATTGGCTCTGCCTTAGAAGTTTTACTGCTTTCATTTGCATTAGGTGATCGGATTAATATGTACAAAAAGCAAAAAGAAGATGCACAATTAGAAGCGCTATTAGCAGCCAAAGAAAATGAAAGATTAATTCAAGAACAAAATGTAGTACTTGAAAAAAAGGTCAAGGAACGAACTGCAGAGGTAGCCATGCGAAACGAAGAACTAGTAAACCTTAACAAGGAAAAGGATATGCTGGTAAATGTAGTTGCTCATGACCTTAGAACCCCTTTGAGCCATATACGATTATTAATACAACTAATTGATGTTACCTCTTTACACTTGACCGATGATCAAAAATCGTATTTAACCGAAATTGACAACTCGGCAGATCGTCTTTCACAGATGATAGGTCGTATCTTAAACATACACGCTTTAGAGACAAATAGGGTCAAACTAAAGAATCAGATTATTGATTTGGAAGAATTGGTTAACTATGTGGTAAGATGTTTTCGTCTTACCGCTGAGGATAAAGAGATTGAAATGATCACTACATCACAACCAGGGAATCACTTTGTAGAAGTGGATAAAAATTATATGATCCAGGTGTTAGAAAATTTGGTGTCTAATGCCATTAAGTTTTCTGAACGAGGGAGTAAAGTGGCTTTGCATGTAAAATCGTATGATGAAAGAACATATGTTGTGGTAGAAGATCAAGGGCCCGGTATTAGCGAAGAGGATCAAAAGAAACTATTCGGTAGATTTCAGAGACTTAGCGCACAACCCACAGAAGGCGAGGCATCTATTGGGTTAGGATTATCCATCGTGAAAAAATATATCGAGTCGATGGATGGCGAAATTCACTGTGAAAGCGAATTAGGTATAGGAACCAAATTTATTATCTCTTTTGAATCTAAAGATCACTTAGAAAAAGCTGAAAATTAATATTCTTTAAAAGCTTTCTAATGAAATCAGTAATTTTTGCGTCTTTTTTAATTTTTTACGTCTATAAATAAATCAAAGATTTATTTTTACTACTATGAGTAATGAGATTATACACGTTTGGAATGATATGAATGATCGATTAATCAATTTTGTTAATGGAAAAGTTAATGATTCAGAAATAACTAAAGATATCGTTCAAGATGTATTTCTAAAAGTGTTTACAAAATTTGATACCTTAAAGAACAAAGAAAAACTTGTGTCTTGGATATATCAAATCACACGTAATGAAATTATTTCACATTTCAGGAAAATTAAATATAACAGAACTTCAAAAGATTTTGAAACGTCAGAGACATCAAATGAAACACTTACTTCAGAACTTATTGATTGTTTGAGTCCGTTTATAAATTCACTTCCAGAAAAATATAAACAGGCTATTGTTTTAGCAGATATTGAAAATGTATCGCAAAAGGATATAGCAGAACGATTAAATATTTCTTATTCTGGAGCAAAATCCCGAGTACAGAGAGGGCGAGAAATGTTAAAAGAAACATACGAAGAATGTTGTACAATATCTACAGATGTTTATGGCAGTGTTATAGATTATAGGGCTAAAAGTTGTAATAAAACTTGTGAATAAAATTTCTTGCGTCTTTTTTTTGATGTGACGTCTATAGAGTGAAAATAAATTAAAACACTTTAAAAATAGATTTATTATGTCACAAGAAATTAAAGAGCATGTAAAAGAAGCATATACAAGAGTAGCTAATTCTGGAGCAGGTTGTGGTTGCGGACCAACAGCTTGCGGTTCGCCGGCTCAAGACTGGACCTTAAGTGAAAGTTACTCAAATGTAAATGGTTATGAAGCAGAAGCAGATTATGCATTGGGTTGTGGAATCCCTACAGAACATGCTAAAATCAAAAAAGGAGATACAGTTCTTGATTTAGGCTCTGGAGCAGGGAATGATGTGTTCGTAGCTAGCCGTATTGTTGGAGATACTGGTCATGTAATTGGTGTGGATATGACCGAAGCCATGATTGAAAAAGCGAATGAAAACAAACAGAAATTAGATTATGACAATGTAGATTTTGTACTAGGTGAAATAGAAAATCTCCCTCTAAGAGACAATTCTATTGATGTTTCTGTTAGTAACTGTGTATTAAACTTGGTTCCAGATAAAGAGAAAGCTTATCAAGAGGTATATCGTGTTTTAAAACCAGGAGGTCACTTTAGTATGTCGGATATTGTCTTACGAGGTAATTTGCCAAAGGGCATTATGGAAGCTGCCGAAATGTATGCGGGTTGTATTTCTGGAGCATTACAACAAGAAGAATATATTAAAGCTATAAAAAATGCTGGTTTTAAAAACATTACCATTACAAAAGAAAGAGAAATTGAAATGCCAGATGATGTGTTGCTACAATATGTATGCTGCCCTGAAGAACTAGAGAAGTTTAAGGCAAGTGATAACGCCGTTATTAGTCTAGGAGTTTATGCTGAAAAGTAATTTTGATAGAATGAATTAACAAAAAAATGCCTTATAAATATATGAGGCATTTTTTTTTGCATCTTTTTTAGATTTATGCGTCTATAGAATGAAAGAATCAAAAAATATAATTTTAATTATGAATATATTAAAGCAGAATTTATACATAATTTTAGTATTTGGTATCCCTTTAGGTTTATATAGTCAGAATACCATTTTCTCTAAAATTCATGACATAGAACCTATAAGTAATCATTATAAAGATTTAAAACAATTAAATACAGAAAAGCGTACAGCACATGCATCAATGGATAAAATTGTTTATCCAACAGATAATTATTTAGATTTTATATTGGTTTATGCTTCAAATAAACCTTATTATTTAAGTTCTAGTCAAGTAGAATTTATTACAAATTCAGTAAAGTTTCCAGCCAATAGTTCAGAACAGACAAGAGCTGAACTAGATTTTTTACTCGATTTACAAAATAAGAGAACTGAAAAACAAATAAAACGTGTTATACAATTGGCCAAAATAGGATATTGGCCTCATAAAAATTATACGAAAACAGATGATAGATATGAGGGTAATTTAAAGGACTTGTTTTTTATAATAAGAGAAGTTATTAAAGAAAAACATGATGTAAAGAGTTTTCCAAAGACCGCAAAATTGCTGAAAGGTGTTATGCAAGATACCCGATTATTGGAATTTGTAGTAAAATTTAATTTATTACGAGCTAGACCATATCATTTAGATTCTAATATAAAACCCTTACATGAAATTCCTACACCTTCTTTTGCTAGCGGCCATACGTTATGGGCATATATACAAGCATATACATTAAGTGAATTAGTACCAGAAAAAAGAGATGAATTTATAGCTTTGGCTTATGAAATTGGTTTATCCAGAGAAATTATGGGAGTTCATTTTCCTAGTGATGAAGAAGTAGCAAGGCAAATAGCACATAGAATGTTAATGTTAATGTGGCATACAGATAAGTTTCAAAAAGATTTTGAAGCTGCAAAAAGTGAATGGAAATAGTCCACAAAAAATAAATATAATATAATGAGTTCCTTCGATAAAATACATACAGTAGAAAACAACTTTGCAAAGAGTAATCCTAATTATTTAAAAACCATGTTCGGCTCAACAGATATTATGCCGTTATGGATAGCCGATATGGATTTTGAAATAGCAAAACCAATACAAGACGCTTTACAACAATTGGTAACAAGAAATATATACGCTTATGAATTTAATACTGAAGATGTATTTAAAGCCATTTCAGATTGGAATTTTAAACGTCATCAATTAAAATTAAATCCTAAATCATTTGTGCAAGTTTCCGGAGTACTTACAGGGATAGGCGTATTAATTAGAGAACTATCAGAAAAAGGTGATAATATTATGGTGCAAACACCTGTTTATCATCAATTTTACAAGGTTATTGAATCTGCAAATAGGAAAGTGGTTAGCAATAAATTAAAAGTTGTAGATAGTCATTATAAAATGGATTTTGAGGATATGGAACGTAAGCTTAAAACTTTGAATATAAAAGCAATCTTACTTTGCAATCCACATAACCCTGTTGGTCGTGTATGGAATGAAGAAGAATTACAAAAGTTAGTAGATCTTGCTAATCAATATAATGTAACAATTATTAGTGATGAAATACATTCGGATATTGTGTATTCTAAATCACAATTTAATAGTATAGCTTCATTGGATAATAGTGAGAATCATATTGCTGTTATTGGTTCACCTGCCAAAACATTTGGTATGCAAAGTATTTCTAATGGTTATTTATATATAGCAAATGAAAATATATTCAAGCAAGTAAAACACACCATTGGTTCTTTATATTTGGATCATGGGAGTATACACTCTGCTAATGCAACCATAGCAGCTTATACCAAAGGAGAAGAATGGTTAAATGATTTGGTAGTCTATCTAGAAAAAACAATGAATTGGATCATTGATTTTATAGAAAAAGAGTTACCCCAAGTTAAACTATATAAGCCAGAAGGTACGTATCAAATCTGGCTAGATTTTAGCATGTTGAATTTATCGGATAATGCGTTAAAGCATTTAGTGGTTCATCAAGCTAAATTAGCCTTGACTCCTGGAGATTGGTTTGAAAAAAATCATATACAGTTTATGCGTATGAATATAGCTTCGCCATTGTCGAAAATTCAACAGGCATTCTATCAATTAAAAGAAGCTATTGATACTGGTATAGACCCTTCTTTTGATAAAAACACTAATGCTAACGACTGTTGTTCTTGTTAATTTATTTAAATAATGTTGTGCACTAGTCACTACTTGACCTTAATATTAGTATTTATTTGATACTTTGAAAATAACTTTTAATGTGGATTGTTCTTTAAATGATCTTTTAGGATATCTCTGCCAAAGTCATTCGTTTTACTTCTGAAAATAGAATGAATATGATTTCTACTATTATCAAACTCTATAATAAATGTTGGGCCATGAATCAAATAGTATTGACTATCACTTCTTTGCGTATCTCCAATCCATGCAAAATAAATATTATCAAAACCAGCACTATCTATTTTTTCCATCTCTTCATGAGCCAAACTATGTTCGAGATTATGAATGTATTCTTCAATAATAGTTCGTAAAAGTGTTTTTTGCGCCTTGTCTAATTCGGCTGCCTTAATTCCCCAGAATGCTGTGAGACGTTGCTCAGAATCAGGATTTGTAAGAATATCACGAGGCACTTTCTTGTCTTTCAATACGGCTTTCTTTTTTTGAGTTTCATCTAAACTATTTATAAACAAAAACCCTAAATCTTCTTCTTCACCTAATACTCGCCAACCAGCATATTCTGTTTCTCTTATTTCAGCTGGATCTGCACCTAAAAATAGAGGTGTAGAAGATATCTTCATATCGGCAAACGTAAAGTTTAATGATAAATGATGTCCTTCAAGTTTAAAACCCCAATTGGTATCTTTTTCAGGTTTATTCCAAAATGCAAAATAATATTGCTTGTGACTCCATTTAAGATGTGGAACATTAAAATGTTTTTCTAAAATATTATCTAAATGCATTATTCCAGTTGTTTTTAGATACCCTTTTGAGCTAAGGAGTTCGGATAACAGTTTATGAACTGCTACTCGTTGCGAATTGGTCATATCTCCTATACTAATCCCTTTTCGTTGTACAATACCCAATGGAAGATTAGTCCATTTGGTCCTTTCATTATCTTCAAAGGAGAGCAGGACTTTTGATTTGTCATCGAAAGTTCGAAAAGTATTTTGTGCCCTTAAAAGAACTCTTGTTTTAGCATTGATTACGGTTTCAATGACTTTCTCATCCTCTGTTATACCTTTTGTCACGACAGTACTATTTTCTTGCGCATTATTGCAAGAAGGTAACATTACACATAATGTTATAAAGACAATTATTTTTTTCATCATACTAGTATTATCTAATTAAAAATAAGAATATAAAAGGGAAAATTAAACCCAATGTTGCCAGCCACCAACCACGCTTTTTAAAACTGTTTTTCCCTTTAGCTATAAACATTCCGGTAATGGCAATCGTGAGCATGGCCACACCAAAAATATCAGAAAACCATATCCACCATTTATTAGTGGTTTTATGTAGAATAGTCATTTGTCCTAATAAAGGAATGGTTTGAACATATTCGATTTCACCTTTACCTGTTTTTGAATCCAGGGAAGCAAAAGCATCTTCAAAATATAGTCTTATAGTATTTCCACTTTTTCTATTACTTCTATATTCTTCTTCTGAGATCTCTTTAGCTACTTCTTTTAAGAATTCATCTGTAATTTGAGTATCATCAGAAGGTATTTCGATTTGAAAAGTTTCAGTTTTTACGGTATATTCCTGAGGATCAAAATTGGTT
Source organism: Aquimarina sp. Aq78 (assembly GCF_900299525.1). Classification (GTDB taxonomy): domain Bacteria; phylum Bacteroidota; class Bacteroidia; order Flavobacteriales; family Flavobacteriaceae; genus Aquimarina. Next base: position 313,177 of record NZ_OMKA01000001.1, read on the forward strand.
CTGTGATTCAAGGCTATACCCGAAACTGAAAAAGCAATAATTAATCCTACATAGAAGTAGCTTATATCTCTATGTAGGTTTCTATTTAATAATGTTCTTGCTTTTTTATTCATTTTTAACTTTTTGCCATTTCTAAGTTAATTATAACTTCAACTTCTTCACCTATTGAAGCACTTCCTGGTTTTCCTACATTGAAATCGGTACGATTGATGGTTGTTGTAAGCTTTAGCCCGGCTTTTTCACCACGGTCATTTTTGAGTATTCCGTTTAGTTTACCTGTGAAAGAAACTTTTTTAGTAACACCTTTGATTGTAATGTTTCCTTTTAATAGAAAGGTATTTTCTCCTGTCTTTTTAAATGAAGAGCTTTTAAATGTGATATTGGGATGCTTTTCGACTCCAAAAAAATCATCAGCTCTTAGATGATTATCTCTTCGTGAGTTTTTCGTATTAATACTTGCTGTTTGAATAGTAACATCGAATTTTGGACTACTAAAATTATCTCCTGTTATTGCTTCAATATCGAATTGATCAAAAGACCCTGTGGTTTCTGATATTACTAAGTGTGAAACGGCAAAGTTGATTGATGAATGACCTAAATCGAGTTTCCAGGTGGATTGTGCGTTAAGAGTAAGTGTCACTAAAACTAAAAATGTTGTCAAAAATGTTGTTCTCATTATATTTAATTTATTTGTTATGTATTAAAATCTTCTAGAGCCCGAGTATTGCATGGCCTCACCTTTACCAAAGCCATAGCTTAAGCCAAAAGTGATAAAGCGACCTCTTTGATTACGGTTATAAGTAGAAAAATTAGGTTGATCTGTAGTAAATTCAAATACCCTTGTTTCAAAAACATCTCTAACACTTAAATTGGCAACAATTTTACCTTTGAAGATCTTTTTGCGTAACCCCAAATTGGCAAATAAGTTATCCTCTTGTTGCCCTTGTATGGTTTTAAAACTTGACCTGTAGTTACCAGAGATTTCAAAATCAAAACCTGCAGGCAATTTTATTTTGGTAGTAACTCTAGAATTCCAACGAGTACCATCAAAATCTAAAGAATTTCCTTCAAAACTTCCTTTTCGGTTAAAAGTATTCCAGTTAAAATCGGCCGTGATTGTTCCCCATTTAAAAGGACTGTATTTGGTATTGAATTCTATTCCTTTTGTATTGTTTGTTCCTGCATTAATAGGCAAACGTGTGCTAATACCATCTTCAAATGTAGTTACATCCTCTATGACATCTTTGGTATAATGATGATATAAACCCAGATTAAAAGAAGTTTTTCCAATTTTGAAAATACTGATCAATTCATAAGAATCTGTAAATTCTGGTTGTAAATCCGGATTTCCTGTTGAAATGTTGAAGTTATTTCTGATATTAAAGAATGGGTTTAAATCCCATAGTCTAGGCCTGTAAACACGTTTTGAGTACCCGGTTTGAAGCGATACATTATCAGAAATTTTATAAGATATATGAGCACTTGGAAAAAGGTTTGTATAATTTTGAGTGTTTTCTTCGTTGGTATTCTGTAAAATCGTTTTTAAGTCAGTGCTTTCTAGTCGTAAACCGCCTTTAAGGCCCCATTTATCCCCTTCAAACCCTAAGGTTCCATAAACACCCAATACATTCTGATTGTAATCGAATAAGTTTGTAAGATTAGGGTCTATCACCAAACTTCCACTTTCAATGGTTCCTACCTGATAATCGTTGGATACATCATTCAATATATATTGAGATCCCAACTCTATTGTATATTTTTCTGCAAAAGGACGTGTATAATCTAACTTAAAAGTATAGCGTGCTTCTTTAAAATCGGTTGCTGTTTGTTGATCAAAATTTTCACGTGAGCCAAAAGAGGTCCTATCCTTAAAATTTGACGATTGGTCTTTACCAAAAAACGACCCCAAAGCACTGAATGTCAGATCGTGATCTTCATGGTTTTTAAAATCTTTTTTGTATTGAAACTCGTATTGCCATTTAGGATTGGTCGCCTCTGTTTCTTCAGTTCTTGTCCAGCTTTGTGTCAATACTTCCGATTCGTTAAATGAAAACAGGTTTGTTGATGCTTCGTCTTCGACCTCGTAAGCAAAACTTCCAGAAAGTGTAAAAACATTACTATCGTTTAAATGATAGTCCGTTCCTAACAGGATATTGTAAAAAGTCTCATTTTTATCGCCATCACCTACAGATCGCAGTTGAGTATTATTTAGAAGATCATTATTCTCTGAAATTCTTTCTGTTGGGAAGGTTCTATGGCCAATACCAAATTGCGTAAATAGATTGAACTTTTCAGTACGTTTATTAAGGCTTACACCAATACTGTTACTGTTAGGAATACCTACATTTAGAGAAATAGATCCATTTAACCCTCGTTTTTCTTCTTTTTTAAGAACAATATTAATAATACCCGATGTTCCCTCGGCATCATATTTTGCAGATGGATTAGTAATGACTTCTACACGGTCTATCATTTCTGCAGTAATGGTTCCCAAAGCATTGCTTCCTTGATCGGTAAGCACAGATGGTTTTCCATTAATAAGCATTTGTACTCCCTGACTTCCTCTTAAACTTATTTGTCCTTCGATATTTACATTTACAGATGGTACATTATTCAATACCTCTAGTGCACTGGCTCCGGCAGTACTTAAATCTTTTCCGACATTGAAAACACGTTTATCTAACTTGAAAACGGTTTGCGACACTTCTGCAGAAACAACGACTTCGTCTAATTGCTCTTTATCTTCTTCCAATAGTATTGTTCCTAAATCTATATTACCTTTTTTTTGCTGATAAGTACTTAGTATTTTCTTTTGAAAACCAATAAAGCTTACTTCTATAATAAAGTTGTTTTCTATAGTAGAAAATTCAAATGATCCGTCTCTAGAGGTTGTGGTACCTGTTATAGGTTTTTGAGTTGTTTTATCTGCAATTAAAACCGTGGCAAACTCAATGGGTTGTTGTGATGTTGCTTCAACAATTTTTCCAGAGATAGTTTTGGACTGTGCATTTACAATACAAGTAGTAAATAGTATTAAAAAAAAGTTAGTTATTAGAAATATTCGCTTCATATTTAGAATCTTAATTAATCGAAATCAAAATTCACAAAGCGAAATAGATTCGTAAAATAAAACACGTGAACTACAACACTTTTACCTTAAACAGCTTAACAGTAGTTTACCTCTAACTTTTTGTCGTTTACCCTATAATACATGAAGCTTACAGTAAATAGTAAGAGCATATTTAATAATTCCTATATTTTTGTTTTATGAGGCATTTTTTAAAAGGCTGGAAAAATAAAGAATGGATATATCAAATCGTATTTTTTGTTATACTATTTATAGTATATTCTTTTGATAAGCACAATCCAGAAATAGAGTTATATCAAGTAGTGTTTTTTATTCATTATGTACTTATTTCTCTTTTTATAAGTTATGTTTTAGTTCCGTCTTTCTTTTACAAGAAAAAGTACCTCAAACTTGCAATTTCTTTGTTTTTAGTTTTTATGCTCGTCTATTTTATAGAAGAATTTGTTCTCGAAAAGATATTTTTTCCGAAAAGACGAGGGCGGCACATTTCAAGTGTTTTCTATACACTTATAGAAATTATGCCATTAATTATCATAATGATAAGCTTCAAACTAGGATGGGATGCCAACAAAAAGCAAAAAGAAGTTGAGCAATTACAAATATCGGTACAAGAAAGTGAATTGCGGTTTTTGAAATCGCAGATCAACCCTCATTTCTTATTTAATAACTTGAATAATCTATATTCATACGCTATTGAAAATTCACCCAAAACTCCTTCCATTATATTAGAATTATCTTCAGTTTTACGCTATATGTTATATGATTGTAAAGAGAATCTGGTTTCACTTGAAAAAGAAATCAAACATCTAGATAATTTTGTTAGGCTTAATGAACTACAAATTGAAGAAAGAGGAAATGTAAATTTTAGTATTACTGGAGTCACCAATGATTATCAAATTGCTCCATTAATATTAGTGGTTTTTATAGAAAATGCCTTTAAACATAGTAATGCAAGCCAAAGCGACAATATTACTATTGATATAAAAATTAATATTGAAGAAAATAATAAGTTAACTTTTATTTGCGAAAATAGCTTTTCTCCAAACGCAAACAATCAAAATTTATCTAAGGGCATTGGTTTGAAGAATGTGAAAAAACGTCTCAATCTTTTGTATCCAGAAAAGCATAATCTTATAATAGAAGAAGAAAATAACAGATATAAAGTGCTTCTTTCTTTATATTTAAATACATATAAGGAGTATGTCTAAAACTTGTATTATTATTGAAGATCAACCACCTGCTCAACGTATTCTACAAAAATACATTGCAGATATAGAAACGTTAGAATTAAAAGGTACTTTTTCTGATGCTTTAACTGCTTTGTCTTTTTTACAAAAGAATACTATTGATCTTATCTTTTTGGATATCCATTTACCCAAAATTTCTGGTATCGATTTTCTGAAAACTATTCATAATCCGCCTAAAACTATCTTAACAACGGCCTTCTCAGAATTTGCATTAGAAAGCTATGAATACAATATCGTTGATTATCTTTTAAAACCCTTTTCATTTCAGCGTTTTATACAAGCAGTCACAAAGGCATTTTATGAAACTAAAACAAATACTGAGTCAGATAGAGTAGTATCAAAACAAGAAGAAGATTTCTTTTTTATAAAATCAGGATATGATCTGTTTAAGGTTTCAGAAAAAGAAATAATGTTTATTATGGCAGATTCTGATTATACTCAAGTAAAAACTAAAAACAAAAGTTACCTGAGTTCAGAAACCTTAAAGCAATGGAAAGAAAAACTCGATGACTCATTATTTTGCCAAGTACACAAATCGTACATTATAAATGTAAGGGCTATATCAAAATTATCAGGAAACCAAATTTATATTGGAGAAGAAAGAATTCCTATAGGTAGGGTTTATAAAGAAGATTTTGAAAGAAAGATTGGGCTTTGATAAAAACATAAGATAAAACAAAATATTTGTATTGCAATGTACTTATGCGGTGCGTATTCCGGGACTGTCGAGGGGATCACTTTGCTTAGGTGAAAAGCTTTTTATTACTCAGATTTTATTTATTTTTTCTTCTCTAATGTTTCTCTTCTATGTTAATGGAACGCTCTTTTTGCGAAGAGACGGTAGGAGCATAGTAAAGTGTGTAAGATGGAATATTAGTTAAAAAGCCCCAAAACATATGTTTTGAAGCTTTTAAAATACAATGTAAATTTAGCTACCGACTTAAAAGAAAGTCAAGTAAGTTTTTATTAAACTTATTTTTATTTTCTGAATTGGTAAAAAACACATAGCCAATTTTCTTTTCTTTATTAAACATATATAGAGCTGTATTGCTTAAATTATCACCTCCATGAGAATAATTAGTACCGTAAACAGATTTTTCTATTACAATCCCTAACCCGTATTTGCGCTCTTTTGATTTTTTAGTAGCTAATGAAATTGATTGTATTTTTAAGAACTCTTGATAGCTCTTATCTGACAATATTTTATTGTTTAGAATTGCGATTAAAAAGTTTGCAAATTCTTTAGATTCAGTTTGTAAACTAGCGGATGCCTTGAAACCTGGGTTTTTTGAATTGCTACTATATCCAATATTTGTTTTACCTCTAAAATGACCATCAACTCTGTGTTTTTCTATATATGCATTCCAAACAAAACTACTATTATTCATCTTTAGAGGTTCAAAAATTTCTTTTTTTATCAAAGTCTGTAGCTCATCCTTTTTTAAACCTTTTAGATGTGCTATTACATTAGCCAAATACTCATAACCCTCTCCTGAATATTGAAATTTAGTTCCTGGTTGAAATTGTATTGTAAGCTTATTATTTGGGTTATAATTTCCTTTTTTATCAATAAATCGCCAATTTGGAAATCCACTAGTATGCGATAATACCATTCTAGCTGTAATTAATTTATATCGCTCATCATATGCTATATCAGGGTATTCCATATAATTGTATAAAGGCTTATCTAAGTCTAGAAGCCCTTCATCTATCATTTTCATTACAAAAAAACTAAATACTGTTTTAGACATAGAAGCAGCATCAAAAATTGTTGAGAAATCCACTTTTTCTTGAGTATCAATATTTTTAACTCCTAATGCATCATGATATGTTATTTTATCGTCATTAATAAATGCTATCGAAAGCCCTGGCATATTAAGAGAGTCCATTTGGTGTTTTATAAAAGTATCAATTCTAGATTTAGAAATGTTATTTTCGTTAAATGATCGAATAGAGTCATGATTTTGAATAGCATTGTTTTTTGAATGATTAATTTTCCAATTTTCAAATTGTTTATACAATAAAGAAACAGCTGGTTTTCCTCCTTTTTCAATTCCGTATACAGATAGTTTTAAAATTGCATCATCTTTTGGATTATATACAGAAATAAAAGCAGATCTAGCATATTGCAATCCACATCGCTTATCACCTCCAGCAATTTCGCCAGCTTTTAGCGCTAACATTAAACGATTAGCGAACGATTCTTTTCGAGAGTTATTAAAGGCTTTAAATGCATTTTCAATAACTTCCTCATCTACTAAAATGTTTCCCAAGATAGCAAAATCATTTCCTATTTTAGATCCTTTCCAATCTTTTATAAGTTGACCTGAATAAATGAGTGGAGCATTTTTATCATTTAAAAGAATAACTCCATATTGTTGCCTCTCGGGGCTAAATTCTTTATTACGCATTTCTGCAAGAATAGTTGTAGCAGAAGTATCTGAAGTCATTAGTTCTACGCCTTTCATACGTGCAAAATAATTACTGCCAGCTTGTACTACGATAGCCCCTTTTCCTGGTACTATGGATGCAATACCCTGGACATCAAATGTACAAGATGCGCCCACAACACCTATTTCTCCGGTTGTTCTATCTATGGCGATAATAGACCAAGTAGCATAAGATGGTTTAGAAACTAATAATGTTAAAAAAAAAAGTGCCAAAATCCGTAGCTTTACTTTTTGTTGTTGTATCATTTTTTTGATTTTAATTGATGAATAAAAAACTGTATAATATTTAAAAAATTAAAGACTGATCCAGTTTTTGAACTTAGAAGATTGTCTACTGGATACTTCAAAAGTCTTATCTTTTTTAATTACTATTTGAAGTTTATTTTTAAAATAGGGATAAATATGTTCGATGTAATCAATATTAATTATTTGACTTCTATTGATTCTAAAAAATTGTTGAGATGGGAGAATTTCTTCTAATTGATTTAAAGATTTTTTTATTAAAACGACATTAGTGTCATAATTTATACGAGCATAATTTTCCATTGATTCAATCAACCATATATCTGCTACTTTAATTAAGTGACACTTTTCATTATCTTTAACAAACACTTTTTGATGAATTGATATAACACGTTCATTTTTATCCTTCTCAGCCATTGCTTTTCTCACTTTCTCAATGGCCTTTACGAACCGCTCATGCCTTAACGGTTTTACTAGATAATCAAGAGCATTCAATTCGAACGCTTTTACTGCATATTGATCATATGCCGTGGTGAAAACTACTTCTGGTACCATTGTGAGCTCTTCTAGTAATTGTAGCCCAGATTTTTCTGGCATATTAATATCCAAAAACATTACATCTATTTGCATAGTGTTGATCAGTACTTTTGCTTCATTCACGTTACTAGCCTCACCAATTATTTCAAATTCTGGATATGGCTTTAAAGCTCTTTTTACTTCTTCTCGAGCCAAACGTTCATCATCAATAATTATAGTTTTATATTTTTTGTTCATTTTATTATTGAGGTATTTTTATATTGGCAGTAATTAAATTCTTAGCTTTTTCCTTAATTGAAAAATGAGCTTTTCCATCAAATTGAATGTTCAATCTTTCTTTTAAATTTTCAAGCCCAATTCCTTTGGATTTTTCCATCATGATTTTTCCAGGATTCTCAACTTTAATTACGATAAAATCATTTTCCTTCATAATTGAAACATTAACAAACCCACCTTTGATATATTTGTCGATACCGTGTTTAATTGCATTTTCTACCAATAATTGGATACTGAATTTTGGTATATTAAAGGGTTCTAAGGAAGCGTCTAGATTAATGACATATTCTAATCTATCCTCTAATCTAATTTTTTCAAGTTCAAAATAGTCCTCTACCAAGAGTAATTCTTTCTTTATAGAAACAAGTTCATTATCTTTTTGATGAAGTGATGAGCGTAATAAATCGGATAATAGATCAATTGACCTTCTTGCTGCCAAAGGGTTCTCTATAATTAATGACTTAATAGAATTCAGAGAATTAAAAAGGAAATGTGGATTGAGCTGTGCTTGCAAATTATCAATCTGAGCTTGTTTGGCGAGAGTCAATAATTGCGCATTTAGTTTAGAAGTATTTACCTCTCTTTTGTGATAGCTATATAGATGATAGGACAATAACCAAATAGACATTAAACGTAAACCTGTAATAAAAATTGGATCCCAATCAAACAATGTTTGATATAGTCCAAAGTTTTGGTTTGCTATACGCACCCAGAAAAAATACCATTTTAGGTTTCCTAAAATCATAAACCCAAATGCCAGAAGAATTACAGATGGAATAACCTTTAATACTAACTTACCAAGACTTAATGATACCCAATCAAATTTTAAGGCGATCGTTCTGTAAATATGAGTTAATAATATTCCGATAGCTATATCCAGCAGGTAGTTACTAATTGCAAAAAAAATAGAATAATCATCTCTACTTACAGTAATATAAAGCCAATATAAGGACACTAATCCCCAACCTAACATTTGACATTTCCAATAAATCGATATTTTATTTTTTAAAGACATGAATACAAATTAATATAATATTTATCTACTCTAAAACTGTTTTTCCACAAGCGTTAAAAATCGTTGATAAACGTATAAATTATAGAAGTATTTACAACAATCCAATCTCACCAAACAACAATATCCTGTGTTAGTTGTTAGAAAGTTTTTTCTATAAAAACTAATACTATGGATCTAGAGCTATAGAAAAGTGATATTTTCAATATTTAAAGTTAGAGAAAAACTTTAGCAGTTAAAAACTTTCAAATTCTATTGTACATAGTATTATATACTTGGTATCCATCTTTATTCATATAATAGGAGCGAAGAGGGAATGTGTATAGAATTAGAATCAATCAACATCTAAAAATAGCCTAAAACGTCTTTAACTTCATCTTTGTATTTTCGTCCAACAGGAATGGAGATTCCTTTTAATATTAATTTGCTTGGTGAAAAGGAATCAATAAAATTAAGACCTACAATAAAAGAACGATGGACTCTTAAGAACTTTTTGTTAGTTAACATTTCTTCAATTGATGAAATACTTTTATAAGCAACAATTTCTCTATTAGTAGTTTTTACTTTGACATAGTTTTTAAGACTTTCAATGAAAATAATGTCCTTCAAAAAAATTTTCTGCAATGATTTTTCAACTTTTAAATAAATAAATTCCTCTTCTTTTATAGAATTTAATTGTTGGTTTTCGAGTTCAATGGTTTTTTGATTTGTTGCATGCCAACTCTTAAAAAAAACATACCCTAAAGGAATAATGATCGCAATATTTACATCTAATAGAGTGTTCATTATTTCGGTAACAACAAAGAAGTTAGAAGTTTCAAAATTTTGCAAATAGTTTGGTTGAACAACATGAAAAAACAATACTCTTTGAATAAAGACAGTAACAAAAATCAATAAAAGAGTATAGAGAAAGACGAACATTGCATATTTCTTTTTAAGAAAAAAATTAGGGAACAAGAAATATAACGCTACATAAACTAAAATAAGTCTAGCAGGAAGACTTAATATTTGAATCATAAAATTCCTGAAATAATCATTATCATAAGTTCCCCAAACCAAAGTGAAAAAACACACAAATACTAACCAATAGCCAAGGTGTTTTGTAATTCGATTAGAATTCTGATATGTACTAGAAAATGAAAACTTCATTTTGCTAAAATCTAAAAATTAATCTAAATGACCATTAATTATATACAAACAACTAGCAATTTTATACAAAAAACGAGTAAGCAACTGTAATCTGTTTCTCATTAGAATTGATTTATGCCTTTACTAAAACTATTAAATACAGGTAGTTTGATGTATTGAAGTGGTTGTTTATATAATGGGATTGTATAGTGTTATTTTCAACAGTAATATTGAGAAATCTAATTTTGAACTTTACTAAAATGAAAACTATATTAAGAACTTTTATCATTTGTTTATTCCTTTTTGTTTCAATTCAATTAAACGCTCAAAATGTAACGTTAAATAGAGTAGAGCCGCCAAATTGGTGGATTGGAATGGAAAATGCCGAATTACAACTTCTGGTCTATGGAGAAAATATTAGTATAACAAAACCAATAATTAAATATGAAGGTGTTACTATTAACAGTATAACAAAACTAGAAAGCGCTAATTATTTATTTATAAACCTTACTATAGATAAGACTACAAAAGAAGGTGTTTTTAATATTGTTTTTAATTCTGATGGTGGAGAGAAATTAGTTTATGATTATGAATTAAAACAAAAAAATAATAGAAATAATCTAAGTCAAACAATTGATGCTTCTGATGTGATGTACTTAATAACACCAGATCGTTTTGCTAATGGAAATCCAGAAAATGATTCTACAGAAGATACACTAGAAAAAGTAAATCGCTCAAACCAGGATGGAAGACACGGTGGGGATTTACAAGGAATTATAAATTATTTAGATTACATACAAGAATTGGGAGTAACCACTTTATGGTTAAATCCATTTTTAGAAAATGACCAACCAAAATATTCGTATCACGGTTACGGGATTTCAGATTTTTATAAAACCGATAGTCGTTTTGGTACCAATACTGATTTTACAAATTTAGTTGATTTGTGTCATCAAAAAGGGATGAAAATGATAATGGATCAGGTTTTTAATCATTGCGGTTCTGGTCATTGGTGGATGAATGATTTACCGTCTAAAGATTGGTTGAATCAATGGGAAACTTTTACAAGAAGTAACTTTACCAATATTGCAGCTTCTGATCCACATGCTTCAAAAAGTGATTATGATCTATTTACAAAAGGTTGGTTTGATACTAATTTGCCTGATTTAAACTTAGAAAACTCGTTTTTGGCCACATATATGATTCAAAACTCTATTTGGTGGATTGAATATGCAAATTTGGATGGTATTAGAATGGATACCTATCCTTATCCAGATAAAAAAGTGATGGCCACTTGGATAGAAACGATTAAAACCGAATACCCAAACTTTTATATAGTTGCAGAAACCTGGGAAGCAAAAGCATCTTCATTATCCTATTGGAATAATGGAGGAATTAATAATGACGGATATACATCCCCGGTAAATAGTGTTTGTGACTATCCTTTGTATTATGCCATGTTAAAAGCATTTGGAGAAGAAGAAAATATATATAAACTTTATGAAACATTGGCAGAGGATTTTGTATATGGAGATCCTTATAACAATAAAATATTTAATGGAAATCATGATGTAGGCCGATTATTTACCTTATTAAATGAAGATATTGATAAACTAAAACTAAGCATGGCTTTCGTTTTGACTACTAGAGGAATTCCGCAATTGTATTATGGAGACGAGTTATTGTTTAGCGGCGACAAACCAGATGGTCAATTACGAAAAGACTTTCCTGGCGGATGGACATCGGATAAAAAAAATGCCTTTAGGAAAGAAGGGAGAACAAAGCTAGAAAATGATAGTCATCAATATATAAGCACTATTCTAAATTGGCGTAAAACTGCCGAAGAAATTCATCATGGAAGATTGAAACATTTTCAACCTTTAGAAAATATCTATGTTTATTTTAGATATACCGCTACAAAAAGCACGATGGTTATTATTAATAATAGCCAAAAGGATATTTCAAATTATAGTTTAGAGCGTTATAAAGAATCTTTAATTGGATATTCATCGGGAATGGATATTATAACAAAAAAACAAGTTCCTTCGTTAAAATTGATAGACTTAAAAGCAAATTCGGCATCGATAATTAAGCTTAGCAAATAATGGAAAATATATTTATTATAGGAGGCGCATCCTACAATTCGGTAATTACATTAGATGAATTTCCTGAAGCTGTTCCACAAACAATTCACAACTGCCATTTTAATGAAACTATAGGGAATACCGGTGCAGGAAAAGCATTAGCGTTATCAAAACTGGATTTTAATACTACATTTCATTCGTTAATAGGTACTGATTCTTTTGGGAAAAAAGTAATTTCCTTTTTACAAGAACCCAATCTTAATTTTATATATGATTTTGATCCTAAGGGAACAGAAAGACATTTAAATATCATGAATAGTAGGGGAGAGCGCATTTCTATTTTCATGAACCCTAGTTCTGAAACTCCAGAAATTGATTATCTAAAATTTGAAAAGGACCTAAAGAAAGCAGACTACACTGTTGTAAATATTACGAACTATTGTAGATACTTACTACCAATTTGTAAACAATTAAATAAAGAAGTCTGGACTGATTTACATGATTATGATGGTAAAAATCAATACCATCAAGACTTTATTGACGCTGCTGATTATATCTTTTTGAGTTCAGATAATTTACCTGATTACAAGTCTTTTATGAAAGAACAGATTGTTAATGGTAAGAAATTGGTGGTGTGTACTCACGGAAAAGGTGGTGCAACTGCATATACCAAAAATCAAGAATGGATAGAAGTTTCAATTATTAAGAGTTATAGTATAGACAATACGAATGGCGCCGGTGATTCTTTCTTTGCAGGTTTTCTGTATGGATTTTCGAAAGGTTATAAAACGAAAAAATGTATGCAATATGGAACAATTACTGCGGGTTTATGTATAGAATCAAGAATGATTACTAGTAATAAATTAGGTAAAACGTTAATTGAAAGAGAGTATTTAAAATATTATGACAAATAGTATAAGTTTATAAAACTACACTAGGGTGTAGTACTACAGTCATTTATCGATGCTAGTTTTGTATGCAGTAAAACACTAAAAAACAAAATCTCATGGTGAAATTATTATGGACTCTAATTATATATATACTTTTTTGTTTATTAATTGCATTTGGATAAACTACAGGAGATAAATTCACAAAACAATTAAGTTTTCTAATAGAATTCTTGATCTATTCTTTTTTAAATGTGTAGCGTTGCTCTTTTGTTGAAGATGCATTTAATAGTTGGTTAAATGTTCTTATGGTATTAAAATTTTGGGTAATTTCTTCGGATATAGCAATTCCAGAAATACCTGTTTCTAATATGTCTGTAACATCTTCTGTGGTTATACAACCAATACCAATAATTGGTGTTTTGGTTTTTAAGGCGTCTATAATTGCAGTATATCCATTTAAACCTAAAATCGGATTTAAATTATCTTTGGTTGTTGTAGCTCTAAAAGGCCCTAAACCAATGTAATCTACTTCTTTGCCAATTAATGTTTCGCAATCTTGTAAGGTATTTGCCGTTCCGCCAATAATTTGCCAAGTGTATAAATGCTTTCTAGCAGTAGGATAGGAATCTATTTTTCCTAAATATAGACCATCTGCTTTAACCTCTTTTGCAATTTTATAATGATCTTTAATAATTAATCTGGTTTGAAAATGAGATGTAATTTCTCTAGTTTCTTTGGCTAACTTTAAAAACTTTTTTTCTGAAATATTTTTTAAACATAATTGCACTAATTCTATACCAGATGTACACGCTTTTTGGATGTTTTCCAGATGCTCTTTTGAAGAGTTCCCTTGGGATATATAATGTAGTTTTGGTATAATCATATTAAGGCATAGGTTTAAGTAGTGACCGTTTTAGAGTGTTCCATAAAATAAGACTCAAAGCGTTTTAGTTTTGGATGCATTTTTTCTGAGTATATCACATACTGACATTTTTTAATACTTTGAGTAATCGACATTAGAGCCGTGTATGCAAAATTCTGGATTAAAAACTCAGCATCATCTATGCTAAATATCTTTAATTGAGAGGTGCTTACTCCATTTAATAAAAACAACTTGTTCATTGACTTGGGCGTAGAAATAAGAATATCTATACCCATAAAAATTTCAGATTTTTGCACATCAACATGAAGCTGTTCATAGCCCACATAAACTCGCAACGAATTATGTTTAGTATAGGCCAAAAAGGCATCATATAATTCCAAGGCTCTTTCCTTATTTTCTACAAGAACTACTGCTCTTGGAGCGTTTCCAGCTGCCTCACATTTTAACTTTTGCAAAGTAGTAAGTATAAGCGTAGTCGTTTTTCCGCTATCTTTTGAAGCTGTGCAATAGACATTAGCACCACTTTTTATTACAGGAATGCTACTACTCTGAAAAGGAGTTGGTGTTACTATGTCTAGATACTCTAGCTTCTCTTGTATGTTGGAATGTAATTTTTTAAAAGGCATAGGAATTAAAGAGATAACTGTTTGATATAAAATTTTATAATAATTATGGCAAATATACTACCTAGAAACGAAATAAATGGACGTAATTACTATTTCTATTTTAGTGCTATATACGTTACTTTACTTTGTGAAAACAATAATTGGTTTATTTAAATCTCTTCTCCAAAGTTTCTTTATCTATAGTTAATGAAAAACACTCTTAGCGTACAAACAATGTGGTTGCTAAGTGTATAGAAAGGAGAGGAGAGTAATGTAATGCGCATGAAATAAAAGCATATTTTTGATATTAAAATTATACAGTGTATATTTATGATTTTAATTTAGAAAATATGAAAGATAAGTGTGCAATAGGGTATGTATTTATGGCTTCAAGTTTAGATGGTTTTGTTGCGAGACAAGACAACTCATTAGACTGGTTAATGAAATATGGCATAGATGAAAATGATAACAGTTTTGAGAAGTTTACTGAAAATATGGATGTATTAGTAATGGGAAGTGGTACGTATAAAACCGTACTTGGTTTTGACCAATGGCCATATAAGATGCCTGTATATGTTATGAGTAGAGCATTAACCCAAGAAAATGTTCCTGAATCATTACAAAATAGTGTAACAATTAATTCATTAGATCCTAAAGAACTAATGCAATTTCTTTATAGGGAAGGTCTTAGAAGAGTATATGTAGATGGTGGTAAATTGGTACAATCATTTATTAGTAATGGATTAGTTAGTGAAATCACACTAACACAAATCCCAATTCTCTTAGGAAAGGGAAAACGATTGTTTGGTGAAATAGAAAGTGATATGGATTTAGAATTAATTCATTCTAAACAAATGAAGTTTGGCTTTGTACAAAACCACTATCGAGTATTAAATGAATAGAGATGGCAAATAAAGTATTAGGCAGACCTACAAACGATAAATTAATATTATCAAAGGATGATATTCTAAAAGAAGCACTTAAGATTCTTGATAAACAAGGAGAAAGTGGGCTATCGTTTAGAAAATTGGCAAAAGCATTTGATGTTACTGCTATGGCTTTAAAACATCACGTTGGCTCACGTCAAGAGATAATTAAAAGCCTTATTGAAATTGTTTATAAGGATGTGAATGATATTTCTAAAACTAACGATTCTAAAGAGGCAATAAGAGAATTATTAGGAAACTATTGTGATTGTGTTTTTGAACATCCTAATGTCTCAAAATTATTGTTATCAGATCATTCATTAATTAATCAGGAATTAATTGACCTTACCAATTCTATTAGAAAATATGCTATTTCATTAATGAAAGATGAAAACGAAGGTATTCTGTTTGCTGATGTGATTGTAGACTATACTCATGGTTTTGCCTTGGCAGCAGCATCCCAAAATGAAAAAACAGATTTAGGAATATTAACCATAAATGACTTTTATAAAGGAATAGATTGGATCCTTAGAAGAGTTTAATAAAACACTATAATTTATCTAGCATGAAAAAACAAATACTATTTCTACTGTTTATAAATTCATTTTTAGGATTAAACGCTCAAAGCGATAATGATATGTTAATCAATCAAACATTTATTTCTATGATTGGATCTGTATGTGAAGAAACTCCTGATGATAATCCTTGTGCAGGTTTAGAGATTTTTTTAATTCTAAATTTTAATGAAGACAATGTTTCAGTAATAGAAAAAGAGGTTTCTAGCTGTGGTATAGACAACATAATTTCTACATTAGATTACAAGTGGAAATTAACCGAGAATTATGAAATTAAAATACATAATGATCCAAAAGAAATAGAATATGATTTTTTAAAAAATCTAGTAATTAAAGTGGAAAACGGAAAAGTTACTGGGTATACAAAAAGAGGAAATAAAATAACTGATAAAATTGAATTTAAGAAAATTAATATCAAATGAAAAAACATTGCTTAATAAGAATTATGGTAAAAAAAGTCTTTCTTTTAGCAATAATGTTTATGTCCAATATCTTAATAGGATATGCTCAAAATAACAATGCTATAAGAGCGAGTTTGAAATTATTACAAACTCCGACAGAATTCCAATTTTCAATGAATAATAATGGGTTTTCAAAACTTGCAACTCCACAGTTTTATTCAGCAAACGGGCATACCGATGTGTTTACTATTAATCCCAGGAACATACATTTTGTAGATTTTAATAATGATGGGAACAAAGACATTATTTATCAAGATACGCAGCATTATCTAGCAACAACCCTATTTGTAAATAAGAACAATGATTTTACAGAAATGTGGAGTGGTCCTGGGAAATTAGTGGAAGTTAAACAAGGAGAAGAAACTACTATTTATGTACTAAAAAATGCTATAGGCTGTGATTACTCTTCACGATTAATAGAGCTTATTGTTCATAACGACAACACTATTACTCAAAGCTCGATAGCCTATCATTACAATACAACAATTAGGGGAGTGAATGCGGTATTAAAACAGAAAAAAATATCAGGAATATTAAGAACACAACCTATTTTAGATAACAAAGATAAAGTAGATCCATGTAGTGGAGATTTGATAAATGGCAATCAATTAAAAACGATAGAAAACAAAATAGTAACGATTATTAAAAAACAAAAAAACTGGTTATTAGTAATATATAAAGAGAAAGACAACAGTAGTATAGGTTGGATTATAAATTAATTTAACTACACGGTAAGGGCTTAACTTGCAGTAGTATAAGTGGCGAAAAATAATTATCAAATTATAAATGCTTCCAATTTTCTACGCATTTATTGTTTTATGAAAAAAATCTACTCTATTCTTAAGTGCTTTAAGCCGTTCTCTAGTAATATTAAATTCTTGGTCATCAATCAATCTAACAATATACTTTTCATTTTCCCAAAATGAATACTCTTTAAAAAAAGCAAGATTAATTATTGTTGACCTGTTAATGCTAATGAAGTTCTGATCCAATTCTTTTTCAAGAGTTTTTAGGTTTTTATTAATCAGATATTTGTTAGAATTAGATGTTACATAATACTTTCTTCCTTCTCTAGTAATTGATGAAATTACTTTACTACTAATAATCTTTTGGCCAATTTCAGATTTTACTGTTAAAGAAATTATTGCAAATTTTTCTTTAGACATGGCATTTTTCGATTTACTGATTGCATTTAAAACAGCAACAGTTAACAATAAAGTACAAATGACAATTATAGGCAATAAATAAGATAGGTAAAGATTCTTATTTAAGAAGAAGTAGGATTCAAAATAACTTACCTGTTTTTTTTGCAAAACATAGTAATGATATAAAAAGCGAATTCCAACAGAAAAAGGTGAAGTAAAAAAATAAGCGATAAAGAATAAAGGCAGAAATTTCAGAAAGTAAAAGCTAATACCTTTAAAATTTAATTGTAGTGTATGTATTTTGAATATAGATGTATATCTAACTATTAGTAAAGATATAATACTCGTTGTAATGAGTTCAATTAAATATTGATCGATAAAGACAAACTGTAATAAATTAGAAAAGCTAAAATCATCACGTTTATACCAATCAATATTTGAAGGATGCAAATAATAAATACCTACTATAAGAATTATAGAAATTAAAGTTATCACAGCTATTACTTCCCATTTTCTAATAGGAACATAGGAGATTATTATTTTTTTTGCCATTGATTCAACTACAAATAATTCATTTAATTACCATTACAAGCTTTCGTATAGCGTGTAGAGATTAGTATTACCCCTTTTTCAAACTACAAATTATATGATTCGAGCATGCCTTTCAAATATATCAATTTTACTTATATAGTTTTGAGATCAAAATCATCAACAATGAATTTATCACATTATTTTTATTTGTATCCGTCTTATGCATTGGCTTTAACCCTTTGGTTTATAAGTTATAGGTATTTGGGAGTTTTTAAAACTCAAAATGCAATATCCAACTCTACAATTACATTTAGAAAACCTTGGCTTGAATTTATTTATGTAATATTGGCTATAGGGGTATGCATATTGATAGGGCAATTATACATTAGCGGTCTTTTGATAAATAAAATAGAAGGAATAGAGTTTATAACAGAAAGTATAAACCATCTATTAATTTTTAGCCCGTTTGGATTATTGTTACTAATTAGAAAACAATCTTTACTAACCGTATGGTTTCCAGAAGAAGGTAAGCTTCGAAGTATTTTTGTAGGATTTGTTATAGCAATTTTGGCATTGTTACTTTTTTTTATGCTAAAAGGAATTCCGCTAAAAGATGGATATGCTTCAATTTATTCTTATAAAAATCTCCACCTATTTATACAAGTCTTTGCTGAGGATTTTGCGATCTCTATGATGGCTGTGAGATTAATTTCTTGGATTGGTGTGCGTTATACTATTATTATAGTGGCCACTTTGTTTGCTGCAGGACATATTCCGGCAATGATAACTGAAGGTGTCGAATTAAATAAGTTCTTAGGATTGATTTTTGATGCTGGATTGGGAATTATGCTACTAGGAGCTATCAGTAAATCTAAAAACTTCCTTTGGTTTTGGATGGTTCACGGTGCTATGGATATGACTCAATTTTTAAACTAAATACACAATTATAAGCTCTACAATAGTTTGTTAACAGTTGCATAAGAAATAGCTTCATAAATATTGGCAACTCCTAGCTTTTCAAAAAGTTTTTTTCTGTGAAATTTTACAGTGTCTGGAGAAATATAAATTTTTTCTGAAATTTCATTTATTGCATAGCCTCTAATAGAGTATTGTAGTATTTCTTTTTCTCTCGTAGAGAGTTCAATCTTTTTCAAATTTTTCCAACAATCGGTCTTTAAATCATAAGCAATTTTTTTTGTGCCGTCTTTTTTAGTAATGATAATGTTACCCGAATTTTGCTGTGTAGACAGCGATACAAAACAAATTGCCTTCCATATTTTGCCGCTTTCTGTTAAAAATAAAGGAGTCAATTTTTGGTTGATTAAAATGATTTTGCCCTCTTCATTTTTTAAATGAAAATCATACGATATACTATATTCTTTTCGCTCTTCAAGAGGTATTTTTTCATAAAAATCAAAACCAATGGTGTTTATTTTTAACAGTAATTCCAAATCTTTTTCGGGTACATATTTAAAATAAAAATCATACCCCATTTCTTTAACTTCTATAGCAGAATTACCACATAAAAACAATGGGTTGTCTGACACATATTCAAATCCTTTTGTTTCATAATCAATTACATAAACGCTATTATGTGTAGTTCTTGTAAAAGCTTCTATGGCTTCGAGATAATTTGCCGTTTGATCGACATCCTTATCTGTAAGATTTCCAACTGTATTTTTAAAAGAAAAAAAAGAATTAGTGTCTGCCATAAATATTTAAATAAATCCTATTGACAAATATAAGTTTTTAAAAACTACCCTAGAGTGTAGTTATAAATTCCTAAATAAATACTATACAAATAGTGCTTCTTTTGGAAACTACTCTTGAGTGTAGTTTAAGAACATACAGATACACTTAGTTTTGGCAGTAGAAAACAAATTTAATAACATGGGGGAATTGGTATACTAACTTGTTGTGCAATTTGGGAAAAGCATTGTGAAAAAGCGTCAATTTCGAGTGTTTTGTCGTAATGACCTCTTCAAGATGATATGAAGACAAAATGTATCAAGAGTAGCTTTTTTTAATCAACAATCCTATTCTAGATACACCATTCGTACCCCAACGGTACTCGAATTGACGAATTTTGGTTAAAAAATTTCTAAATGCACAACGAGTTATACTACTTCTTTTACATTCTAACTAAACAATAATCATGAAAAAAATACTTTTGTACTAAATGTGTTCATGTTTCTTCAATTGTCTATACAAGAAAACTTAAGTACTACTCAATGGCAAGAAGATCTTCGTTTTATTCAAAACACCCTACATAAAGACTATTCGTTTTTTTTTGTAAAAACAACAAAACAAGATTTTGACACCGAAGTATAATCTGTATGGAATGATATAGATAGAATTGTAATAATCGTCTATAAAATTAGAAAGACCGTCTATATAATTACAAATATTTACCTTGTTTAGCTTACCTTAGTTTTTTATCAAAATGGTATGCAGAAAGGTTATTCAAAAATAGTATTGCACAGTTTTTTATGGCTGGTTGTATTTATCTATCCAATAGCTTCATTGCAGCATATTCCAAATGGACAATATCTTATTAATAGAAATTGGCTATCTATTTCAAGTATTTTTTTTGTTTTTTACATCAATTATTTTGTGTTAGTAGATCAGTTTTTTTTTAAAAGTAAAAAGGTATTATTTTATATTTTAAATATTTTTTTGATTGTTATACTCTATGTTTTATTAAAAAAACTATTACAATTAAATGTATTTCATCCAACAATTAATGGAGAATTAATACGTGAGGTAAGAAGCGGTGCTATGACTACGGTCCAATTAATGCTACCTATAATCTTAAGTATTGGTATGTGTGTTGGCTTAAAAGTAAATTCAAGATTTAATAAAAACAGATTATTATTACAACAAGTAAAACAAACGCAATTAGATACTGAAATTAAGTATTTGAAGTATCAAGTTCAGCCACACTTTCTCTTTAATACCTTAAATAATATTTATGCATTAATTGATAGTTCTCCTTTTTTGGCTAAAGAGTCAATACACACCTTAAGTAAACTGATGCGGTATCTATTACACGAAGCATCAATCAATAAAGTTCCTATTGTAAAAGAAATAGAATTTCTAGAACGTTATATAGATTTAATGCAGTTGCGAGTATCTGCTAATCTAACGTTAAAAAAGAATTTTCCTATAATTAATCAACCTATACAAATTGCTCCATTACTTTTGATTTCTTTTGTAGAAAATGCTTTTAAACATGGTATAGATGCTATACAACCAAGTTTTATTTACATTAACTTAAAAATAGAAAATGATTGTATTAATTATTCTGTTACTAATTCTTCTTTTCCCGAAAAAGAAAAAGTTACCGATTCTGGAATAGGATTAGAGAACTTAAAAAAACGATTAGAATTATTATATCCTAACAAGTTTGAATTCACCACCAGGGAGGAAAACAACGAATATATTGCAACATTAATACTTAATTTTAAAAAATGATACTTTCTTGTATTTTGATTGATGACGAACCTTTAGCTCTTAATTTATTAGAAGGTTATGTGAAATCTACACCTTTTTTAAAATTGATTGCTAAATGCAATAGCGCTATTGCAGCAATGGAAATTATAGAACATGAATCGGTTGATTTGATTTTTACTGACATACAAATGCCTAATCTATCTGGTATTGAATTCTCTAAACTACTTTTAAACAAAAACACTAAAGTTATTTTTACGACGGCATTTGAAGAATTTGCACTCGAAAGTTATAAAGTTAATGCTATTGATTACTTAGTAAAACCAATTAGTTATCCTGAGTTTTTCTCTGCTGCGAATAAGGCAAAACAGTCAATGCTTAACAACTCGAATCAAACAAACTATATAGATGATTATATTTTTGTAAAGTCAGATTACAAGCTAATTAAGATAAATTTAAAAGACTTAATTTATGTTGAAGGTTTAAAAGATTATTTAAAACTTTATACAGTCAATTCTGAAAAGCCAATCCTCACTTTAAAAAGCATGAAATCTTTAGCAGAAGAGTTGTCTAAAAAAAGCTTTATGCGTGTACATCGTTCTTTTCTTGTTAATTTAAAGATGATAACGACTATAGAACGCAATCGTATTGTATTTGGAGATAAATACATTCCAGTTTCAGAAAAATACAGAAAAGAATTTCAAAGATTTATTAATACCGATTTTACATAATAGATAAAATTCTCCCGTTTGTCTAGAATTGTATCGTATCTATCTATTTCATTTTAACAAGTCCTTACGTTTAATCAATTTTGATGTATTCATATAAAACTATATATCAATGATTAAAGTAATTACATTTTTAATAATTTGTTTTGTATCAAGTTTACAAGCACAAACAATAAATGACAAGATAGAGGAAATGATGCAAAAGCATGTTGAGCTTGATCAATTTTCCGGAACTGTTTTACTGGCAAAAGAAGGCAAAGTTTTATACCAGAAAGCTTTTGGCGATGCAAATAAAAGCTATCAAATAAAAAACAATATAGATACAAAGTTTAATATTGCTTCAATGGGAAAAATGTTTACTGGCATTTCCATTATGCAATTAGAAGAACGAGGGAAATTAAATATTAATGATCCGGTTGTAAAATACCTGAAAGACTTTCCTTTTGGCAATAAAATAACAATTCACCATTTGTTATCACATACCTCTGGTTTAAGTAATTACATGGGGCACACTGTGTATAGAGCAAATAGAGGGAAGCGTTACATAATCAATGATATAATACCTTTTATTTACGAACAGAAATTAGAGTTTGATACTCCTGGAAAAAAATTTGCATATTCTAATTCTGGAATGGTTGTGCTAGGTGCAATTATTGAAAAAATTTCAGGACAATCTTATTCAGACTTTATTACTCAAAATATTTTTATTCCTGCTAAAATGAATAATACAGAAATGAGATTTTGGGATGATGTTGTAGAAAATAGAGCATTAGGTTATTTAAAATCGATATCTGGTAAATTCACAAATACAATATATACAAATAGTTCACCACAATCTGATGGCGGAATTTTATCTACAGTTAAAGATATGTTGAAGTTTGACCAAGCATTATACACTTCACTTCTAATTAATGAAAATTCTAAAAAGAAATTATTTACCAATGTTATACCAAAAGTAACTTACGGTTTGGCATTTCAAGTAGAAAATAAAAATAATAATAGGGTAGTAGGTCATGGTGGAGGATTACCAGGGTTTTCATCATATTTTTCAAGATATTTAGATGACAAATACACTATAATTGCTCTATCTAACTACGATATGATATCTAGAAACATTGTATACTATATAGAAGATATCTTATATAATAAAAAATACCAATTACCAAAAGATAGATTACGCTTTTTTATTTACAGCAACAAAGCTAAAGTTAACAATTTCAACGATTTAAAAGATATTGAGAACTTTGTAAAAATACACAACTATTCTCTTAATCATCCACAACGCTTAAATCTTATTGCATATGAGTTTATGAGAGAAAAAGATACTGAATTTGCTATAAAATTATTTAAGCTAAATGTGCATTTATTTCCGGATGAAGCAAACATGTATGATAGTTTAGGTGAAGCTTACGAAAACAATAAACAATTTGATTTAGCTCTAAAAAACTACGAAAAAGCGGTAGAAGTAGCTAAAAAGCAATCTCATAGGCTGCTAAATTCTTTTACGGCTAACCTAAATCGATTTAAAGAAAAGTTGCAATAAAATTAAATGCATGAAAGATAATATAAAAGAAAACAACCAACTTAGTTTTCTCTTTGACCTAACTACCTACATAGCAATTATGTTTTTAATTAGAGAGACCTTTATCCCTAACACACACTATTTAGTTACAGGTTTTTTATATTCTGGCACCACTTTACTAGTAGCTACTTGGCAAATGAAAAGGCAACGAGTTACTTGGAAATCTTTAGGATTGATAAGACCTAAAAACATTACTAAAACATTTGTAAATGCAGGAATAATATTCATTATAATAATTGCTACACTACTCGTTTTTAATCTAATACAAGATTCGTTTTTGGTTGTAAAAGAAAGTAGTGCAGCAGTAAAAGGAACCAATACAGGTTATTCACTTAGTAATGGAGATTATGGTTATTTTTTTTCTGTTATTCTTTTTGTGTGGCTACAATCTGCATTTGAAGAATTACTAGAAAGAGGTTTCTTAATTACATGGATAGAAGGTTTGTTTTCAAATTTAAAATTTAGGACTACAATAGCGATTATAGTACAAGCTTGTATTTGGGGTTTTAGACACTCGTATGATATTTCTGAACGTTCTTTATCAGTAGCACTAATCGGAATTATTATGGGGATTGCTTATGTGAAACTCAATAGAAATTTATGGCCTGTGATCATAGCTCATTGTGCTATGAATACTATGTCTATGATATAAATGATTGTCTATGTATTTCCTCTACAATTTGTTTAAAAATTTTCTAACGAAATGATTCTTAAAAAATAATAACGGAACATTTTCTAATGAATAGTAAGATTTTAGTTTTACTATTTATTTTGATTCATAAACCTAATGAGTTCCTCTGCAAATTTATCTGCTTCACTAAGCATGGGAGCATGTCCAGATCTTTCAAAGATGATTAGTTCTTTTATATCAGAACCTAAGTTATCATAGGCCTCTTGTGCAAATGTTGCAGGTACTACTATATCATATTTACCCCAAAGTATTAATGATGGTATTTTAATTTCAGAAAGCCTGTTTGTATAAGATAAATTTTCCCAAAGACCTTGGTTTGTTAATATAGATATCGTATTTCCCCTGTTCCAAAACGTAGTAATAAAGTTATAATTAAAAAATGTATCGCTATCATTTTCTACCTTATTAATTACATTATCGGCAACAAGTCTTCTTTCTGCTTTAAATGCTCTATTATTCATATCAAAAAAATGATCTTGACGATATTCTGTAGTAACATTATTTGCCAAGTCAATAGTACCTTCCCAAAAACTAATATTATTCCCTAGTTCAATTTGTTCGGCAGCCACTTTCTTAAAAGTTGAGATGTATTCAGAATACATTCCGCTGGGGTTATGGAGACCATCAACAGCAATCCACCCTAAAAATTCATTCTGATCTTTCAATACTGTAGCTGTTCCTAATGTACCTCCCCAACTATGTCCCATTAAGAAAAAACGAGAATCATTTCCATATTTGCGTTTCATTACTTTTACCAAGGCCAAAACATCTTCTGCCATAATGTCCACGCTTATCCCATTTTCAGAATAATTCCCTTGAGACATTCCAGAACCTCGTTGGTCAAAATAAACAACTGCATATTCTTTTTCAATTTTATTTTTAAAAGTGCCAAAGCGATAGCTCAACCCTGTATCTCCCGGGCCTCCGTGTAATATAATCAGAAATACTTTTTTAGTACCGTTTCCATGAATATAAGCTGGCATATCTGCATTCTTATGACGTACAAAGATTGTATCGCTCAAATTGCCTAAATCGTCATCATTTGAGCACGAAAGGACACTTAAAATGGTTGCTATGACAAGTACTGTTCTCAATTTTTCAAATATTACGTTTTTCATTGTTTTCTCTTTTTAAAATTAAAACGATATCCATACTGTAAAGAAATAGACGGTAGTGTTGTTGCATTATAACGAGTTCTTAACATTAGGTTTAAATTAAAGTAACTCCCGCTTCGTTTTTTACCTTTTCGTAGTTTGCCTAATCCAATAGAAATAGAAGGAGCATAATAACCACGACCTGGCAGAAATACTTTATTTACATTATCACCTTTTACTTCGTACGTTTCTGGTAGAAAAGAACGATAATATCCTAATGGATTTAATGCAATACTAATTTGTTTTCCTTTGGTATTTGTTCTTCTCCAGATAAGCCCGTAATTAGTGAAAACTCCTGTATCTGTTTTGGTAGCAAAATTGGTAGTAATACCAAGGTTTCCATCAAATAAAAATTGATGTGTAATCCTTTTTTGCCCACGCTTTCTTTCTTTAATTTTAACCTTTTCTTTCCATAGGTATTCTGCTCCAAAATTTAATCCGTTATTCCAAATTATATTACCAGAATAGCCTATTTTAAACTCTGTTTTATCCAAAAAAGAAGTAGTACTCTCCATTTTATTTTGAGCATGGCTAGTAATAACAAATAAACATAGGATGACCAAAATGTATTTTTCCATTTTTTGCGTTTAAGATTTAAATCAAATCAACAGAAAAAGAAGCTTCAGGAAATAATATTTTGATAAACGTTGAATAACTAATGATGACCGTCAAAAATTAGGCTAACACAATTAAATTATGCTTTCCTTTGTTTAAAATATTCAAAATGAATACATCCAAAATAGCACTAGTAGCAGGACACATATTGTTCTGGTTATTAAATTATTGGTTTGTTACTCTTGGATCCGAATTTAATTGGAATGGTTTTACGTACACTAATGGTAGTTTAGCATATGCCTATGCGTATGGACTATTTTTTAATGCCTTATTATTTTATATACAAGTCTTCTGGTTGTTTCCAAAAATTTATGTGCGCAATAAAAAGATGAAATTCTATATGATTTCTATTTCTACAATCGTTGTAATTTCTCTTATAGAGACCTATTTTGATATGATACTTCTTGGGACATACGGTGTTAATAATGAACCAATAATTGGAAGTTTCAACGCTAATACCATATTTCACATCCTATACAGTATTGCTGGCTTCTACTACATCCTTAAATATGAACACAAAAAAACCAAAAAAATAAATCAAAACCTTTTAGAAGAAACCTACAAAACCGAATTAAAATATCTAAAAGCACAATTGAATCCTCACTTTTTATTTAATGGAATAAATAGTGTTTACCATTTAATTGGTAAAAACGATGCTTTGGCCAAACAAACTTTGCTACAGTTTTCAGGACTATTGCGGTATCAGTTATATGAAAGTGGAACCCATATTTCCTTAGAAAAAGAATTAGATTATGTGTTAAAATACATCAAAATTGAAGAGACTCGTAGAGGATCAGATATTCATTTAGAGTATGATATACAATTTGAGAATTCTAATAAAAAAATAGCCCCTTTGTTGTTGATTCCATTTATAGAGAATGCCTTTAAACATTGTAGTAATCATATGGATAGCAGCACCAATACAATCCATATTAAAATTGAAGAAGCAGGGGGGAAGCTTCACTTAGATGTTACAAACAGTTATGATCAGTTAAGTAATGAAAATGTAGCGGGAGGCATTGGATTAACTAATGTACAAAAACGATTATCGTTATTATACCCAAATACACATCAGCTAAAAATCAATAAGGAAAAGATCCATTTTATTGTGGATTTATCTATTCGTTTATAATATTCAAAAATGAAACAACTCAATGCTTTAATTATAGATGATGAGCCCATAGCTAGAGAGGGTATTGCAGACTATTGTAAAGAGATTTTATTTTTAAATGTTGTTGGACTATGTAAGAATGTGTTGCAGGCAAATCATTATCTAGAAAGTAATCAAGTCGATTTAATTTTCTTAGATATTAATATGCCTATAGTATCAGGTATTGATTGGTTAAAAGGCTTAAAAAACTCTCCCTCGATCATTATGACCACTGCATACGAAGCGTATGCTTTGGAAAGTTTTACGTATAACGTTTTGGATTATTTAGTAAAGCCGATTTCATTTGAGCGTTTTTTGCAGGCCGTTAATAAAGTAAACAATTATTACCTGCATAAAACTGAAAATGAAGTACTGTTTTTAAAAAGTGAAAAACAGCTTAAAAAGATAAATGTAAATGATATTCTATTTGCAGAAGCTATGCAAAATTATATCAAAGTTGTAACAGTTACAGAGATCATAATTACACATATGTCTTTAAAAAGTTTTAAAGATCAATTACCAGAAGATAATTTTATTCAAACACATAAATCATATATAGTATCAAAATACAAAATAGATAAAATTATAGAGAATCAAATTATTATTGGAAAACATACGATTCCAATAAGTGTGCGTTTAAAAAAAACGGTTTTAAGCAGTCTCAAAATTTAGTTTTGTGATATACGCTACCCATATTTTTACGCTATCAATTCTTAATTGACTTGATAATCTCTTTATAGGAGGCACCAATCGGGATTTCCATACCGCCAAGTAAAACAACATCTTTTGCAGTTAAGGAAGCAATTTTTCTGGTGTTAATAATATAGGAACGATGAACCCTCAAAAAATTGGGAGGTAACCTTTCAACAAAAGAGCTTATTTTATCTTTTGTAATTATGATGTCGTTTGCAGTGTGTATTCTCACATAGTCTTTAATGCTGTCAATAAATAGAATATCGCTAAACTCTATTCTAATCATCCTTTTGTTTGAATTAACAAAGATGTGATCTAATGTCTTATCCATCTCTGATGATTCTTGGGAGGTAGATGGGGGCGTTGTATTCAATGCCTTGTATTTATTGATAGATTTATAAAACCGAATAAAAGATATGGGCTTTAATAAATAATCAATGATATCCAATTCATAACCTTCCAAAGCATATTCTCTGTAGGCTGTGGTTAGTATAACTTTGGGTTGTATGTTTGTGTTTTTTATAAAATCGATACCAGTAACTACAGGCATTTGGATATCCAGAAACAAGAGGTCAATAGTAGTATTTTGAAGAAAATGTCCAGCAGTTATGGGGTTGTCAAATGTTGCTACAAGTTCAAGGTCTGGTATTTCCAATATGTGTTTTTCAAGTACCCTAATGGCTAGTGGCTCATCATCTACGACCATACATTTGATTGCCATATTATTGTAAATTAATCGTTAATACTACCTGAAAATCATTGTCTGTTTTGGTGCTTTTCAGGTCATAGTTATTTTTATAGTTCAGTTCTAATTGTCTTTGTGCATTAGAAAATCCAATTCCAGAATTTGATTCATTTTTCGTATCGTATTGTCTGTTTTCTGGTAGTGTATTAAAAACTTTAAAGCATAGTTGATCTTGGTTTGTGGTTAATTCAATTTGAATTACCGAATCTTTGAGATTATTACTCGCACCGTGTTTAAAGGCGTTTTCGATAAATGATATCAGGATTAAAGGGGCTATCATTACATTGGGAGAATGAAGATGGTATGTAAAGTTCAATGTTAATTTATTGCCATAGCGTAGCGATTCCAAATCTATGTAATCCTGTATAAAAGCAATTTCTTTTTTTAATGGAACTTCAGCATCTTTACATCGATAAAGCATATAATCTAGCATATCTGATAGTTTTAAAACAACCTCAGGAGCTTTTTCAGATCGATCTAATGTTAATGAATACAAATTATTTAATGTATTGAACAAAAAATGCGGATTTGTTTGCGCTTTTAAAAACTTAAGCTCAGTATTCGCTTTTTCTTTTTGTAAAACTTCCAGTTGATGACGTTCTTCAAAACGGTCCTTAACTATCTTAGTCATTAGCATTAAAAAAACGAATACATAGACCGATGGAAAATGAACAACTGCCAAGTGAAATGGGTCTGCTAATATGTCTATGAAGCTTTCCTCCTTGTAATATTTAGGGATAAAAAATTTAGTCAAGTACATACTTGAAAGCTTTGAAATAACTAAAAACACATATACAGATATCAAAAAAGAGAATCCAAACTTAAGATACTTCTTTTTAAATAGAAGTTTGGGTACCTGGTAATAGACTAAAAAATAACTTGCTAATAATTGGGCAGGTAAAAAACTCAAACTAGAGTTTACAGTCTTTTCAACGCTTCCATCATTTAATGCAGCCAATATGGGTAAACTTATAAACAATAAAAACCAAAATATGAGGTGTGAAACAACTCTATTCTGAATGATCCAATCGATCAAGTTCTTTCTTTTGACCATAGCGTATAAATATATAAAATATGGACATAGTATTCCTTTTAAAAAGACGAATCTCGATAATCTATTGCCAAAATCACACTTTCTACAGAATTAAGAATAGTATCCGTTACTAATAGGTTTATGTCAGTTCGAAGATATCGTTCGTCTATTTTAGAATTTTTCATTTATCCTATTCGATACGTTTGTTTAATAGTATTACTCAAATATTATTAAAAAGTAAGAATATGAAGTATATAAAAACTATCGGCATCCTTTTACCTTTCCTTTCTTTTTTGGTTGGTTATAGTCAGAACAATAAAAAATCTGAATCCACATCCTATACAATTGCTTATTCGTCCAAAGAGTCGGGTGATGGAGAAATTTATCTAACTGACGAAGACGGCAAATCGAAAATTAGGATTACAGACCGTCCCGGAAATGATGGATATGTAGCTTGGTCTCCTGATGGAAAACACATCGCTTCTTATGGTTATTACGATGGAGGAAACACTTGGTCCATTCATACGATGAATATGGATGGAACCAACAGGAAACGATTAACGCATGCAAAAAATAAATGGGATAGTGCGCCAACATGGTCTCCTGATGGAAGAAAAATTGCTTTCGCAAGAGGCTATAGTAATGCAGAAGGAGTATGGTATTATGAAATTTGGATAATGAATTCAGATGGTAGCAGACAGACTCAAATCAAACCACTGAATGGTGGTGGGCCATGTTTTACCCCAGATGGTAGGATTGTTTTTCACTCAGAACACAAAGATAAAAACAATGAGATAAGCATAGCAGATATTGATGGTAATAACATAATTCAGTTGACAAATAATGAAGCTAAAGAATTGCATCCTGAAGTTTCTGCCGATGGTAAGCAAATCGTTTTTATGTCTGATAGAGATGGAAATTTTGAAATTTATAAAATGAATACAGATGGTTCTAATCAAAAACGCTTAACCCATAATGATGTTGATGATTGGAACCCTTCCTGGTCTCCTGATGGTTCTCGGCTGCTATATTCATCACAAAAAGAAAATGAATACCCTAATATCTATATGATAGATAAAGATGATTCTTCTTTAAAAAAAATTATAACCAATGGCTCAGGCCCTGCATGGCTAAAACTAAAGAAATAATAAGGTTTGAGTACAATTAAATGATGTAAGACTTGATTCTAAAGACGAAAAATAAGAACAATGAGAAACATAACACGATTACTCTGTTTAATTATACTTTTAATAACAAACAGTAGTTTTGCCCAACAAAGTGATAGCCCCGCACCAGAGGCTACAGCCGCCGAAGCCAAAATATCGTTCTGGGATTTACCATATCTCAAAGAAGCTTTTATCGATATAACACCAGCAGACAGAAAGGACGATCTAGCAGTTGGTGAATTGGGTGTTAATGGTGGCAATAAAGACATGATTATCAAGCTGGCCGAGGAGATCGCCGACAGTATGCATGGTCTCTACGACAGCATGCTTATCACCCACAAAGGCAAGCTCTTATTTGAATCTTACTACCGGCGCGGTCGCGTTAACCTGGCTGGAGACCAAGCATCTGCTGCTAAAGCCTACACCAGCTTGGCACTGGGTCGGGCTATCCAGTTGGGCTATCTGTCTATGGCCGATCTGAATAAGCCCCTGATTAGTTTTCTGAAAGATCTGGATCCAACAAAATTTGTTGAGGGCGCAGAAAAAATCACGCTCCATAAGGCATTGACCATGCGCGGGGGGCTTCGCATCAGTGAAGAACAGAGAGAAGAATTTGAAAAAAATCCAAACAAGTTAAAAGGCCAAGGTCAAGTTCAGACCCTTCTTGAGCATAGCGCACCTATTACCTTAGCGTCTCAGAACTATTCATATGGCAACTTCAACCCAACCTTGGTGATGCAAGTCATTGAGGCCGTAGTGCCAGGCACTGCACAGGATTTTATCAAAAATGAACTTCTCGACAAGATGGGCATCACAAATTATGACTGGAGGACTGCTGTTAGCGGCCTTCCAGAAGCTGGTTGGCGCGTGAGCATGACATCACGTGATATGGTCAAGTGGGGAACTTTGGTCATCAATAAAGGTAAATGGAATGGCGAACAACTGATTTCAGCAGAATTTTTAGCTAATGCCACCAGTAACCTTATTAAACCTACTGAAGATTGGCAACCCGACAGCTATAATTATGGTTATTTTTTCTATCAAACGAATATAACAGTCGGTGATAAAAACTATGATACCACTTTCGCTTGGGGCGGTGGCGGACAATATATTATCACCGTTGATGAACTTGACTTAGTTGTTGTGATTACTGGTCATGATAGGGAAGATACTATATTTACTCAGGTTTCAAAAATCATTTTACCTGCGTTTGTTAAAGATCAATCCTCAGTTTTAGAAAGCCCCTATCTAGGTCAAAAACCACCAGGCTTAATTCCTGAATTATTTGCTCCAGATATTATTAAAACAGAGTTTAGAGAAGGAGCTTATGCCTTTACTCCCGATTTAAAAGAATTCTATTTCCGCAGAAGGGGAGGGAAATATAAAAATAATACGTTGGTTGTCATTCAATACAAAGATAATCAATGGATCGAGTCTGTTGTGGCACCATCAGGGGAACCATTTATTTCTCCTGATGGTAGAATCATGCACCTGGGAAGCAAATATAGGGAGCGAACCAACTCTGGTTGGTCAGAAGAAAAAAATCTTGGTGCTCCTTTCAAAGACATTCCTATCATGCTCCTTACCACTTCATCTACAGGAACTTATTATTTTGATGAGGCAACAGAAACAGGTCCAATTCGTTATTCACGATTAATAAACGGCAAACGTGAAAAACCAAGAACAATTAATATTGAGATGGGAAATTGGAACGCCCACCCCTTCATTGCTTTGGATGAATCATATTTGATCTGGGATGATCAAAGAGAAGGAGGGTATGGTGATAATGATTTGTACATTTCTTTTCGACAGAAAGATGGTTCCTGGGGTGCTGCCATAAACTTAGGAGATAAGATAAATACAGAATTCGAAGATTCATTCGGGAGCATAACACCAGATGGAAAATATTTCTTCTTTGTTAGATCTTTTGGTGGTGACAAAGCAGATATATTCTGGGTAGATGCCAAGATTATCGAGAATCTCAGGCCCAAATCATAATCTGTACAATAAATTACCAAGAATAAAAAAGGTTGAATAATGAAAAAAGTACATTTTATTTTGATACTTGTATTAGTACTAATTTTTAATGCCTGCAATACTAAAAAAGGGAGCTCAAATGATAATGAAGAACCAATTATAGAAAGTCTCTATCTTGGTCAAAAACCACCGGGTTTAATTCCAGAACCTTTTGCTCCCGGTATGGTTACGACAGAGGATTGGGAAGTGAGTGGTGTCTTCACACCAGATATGAAGGAGTTCTATTTTATTAGGAATAATGAGGGAACTAAAGAACAAGAACTGGTTGTTTTTCAATATCAAAATAACGAGTGGCAGGAGTCCGTTGTATCGCCCAGGGTGGGAACTCCATTTATCTCACCCGATGGTAAGACCATGCATTTAGGAAGAAGATATAGGGAGCGTACCGAGGCTGGAGGCTGGTCAGAGTTAAAAAAACTTGGTTCCTCTTTCGAGGAGATAGAGATCATGCGCCTTACAGTGTCATCAAAAGGAACTTATGTTTTTGATGAGATAGGCATGCCAGATGGAGATGGTGTTATTCGTTATTCACGATTAATAGATGGAAAGTATGAAGAACCGAGGTCTTTTGGTAAAGAGATTAATACTGGAAGAATGAATGCTCACCCTTTTATCGCACCAGATGAATCCTATTTAATATGGGATGGCCGACGAGAGAGTGGATATGGTAATTCTGACATCTATATTAGCTTTAAACAGCAAGATGACTCATGGGGTAAGGCTATTAACATGGGAGATAAAGTAAATACCAAAGGTTGGGAAGCGGTTGCCTGCGTGACACCAGATGGTAAATACCTTTTCTTCAATAGAAATATGACCCCAGACAACTACGATAATGTAGATATATTCTGGGTAGATGCCCAGATTATTGAAACACTTAGACCTAAATAATAACCTAAAAATAAATTATTCTATCGCTATAATATTCTTCTTAAACAATACTGTAGAAACCAAAGTCATTCCCAAACCAATAGCTAATAGAATTCCCATTTTTGGAAGAATAGTTATGAAAGGTAATTGTCTCCAGAAAATATCAAAGAAACCTTCAATCCCCCAATAATTTACACTAATTACTGCAATGTTTTGCATGAAGACTGGCATCATACTAATCGGAATCATACTCCCTCCAATTGCCGACATTAGAATGATAATAATGGTACTCATTCCTTGTAATTGTTGACGTGTTTTTACTGTAGACACTAAGAAAACTCCAAAACTAGAAACTGCAAACGAGATACATAAAATCAGTACTATCAATGAGATTGCATCCATAAAAATAGGTAACCCGAATGCCAACCAGGCAAAGACAAACATGGTAGTTAATTGTAAAATAGAAACTACCATGGCTGTTCCCATTTTTGCTAATAAAATGTCCAATGGTTTTACTGGGGCAATTAACAAACGCTTTAAAGTTCCTGCATCTTTTTCATCTAACAATCCACCGCCAATAGCTGCAATACTAAACAACAACATCATAATTGCTGTTCCTCCTACAGCTTGTACCAAACCAGGATGCGCTTTGGTAGAACTCTCTTTGATTAACGAAGTAGTTTTTAGCTTTACATTATTAATCACATCTACTTTTCCTAAATGATATTTGAACCCTTCTTTTAAAACGGTATGTACAATTCGCATCTGTAAATCTCTTGCTGCGTCGTATTTTAATTCTATAGGTAAATCTGAATCAGCAGTGACAGCATCTGAAAATCCTTTTTCAAAAATTAAAGCAGCTACATTTTTCCCTTTTCTAACAAGGTCTAAGGCTTTCTCTTCTTCAGAAGCAATCAAGCGTATGGTTTGCATGCTATTCAATTTTGTAATCAATGCTTGAGAAGTTGTTGTAGCATCTTTATCCACGACCAAAACCCCTAAAGGTTTTGGAGCGCTTTTCTTTTTTGCAACACCACCAAATGCAAATGCAAATAGTGTAATCATAATAATAGGTAGTAGAAAGGTAACGAGGACTCCTTTTTTGTCTGAGAAATATAATCTTAGGTCTTTTTGTAAAATAGTAATTATCATGATGGTTGATTTTGTAATTGATGGATATGAAGATGATTAATCTCTTAATTGTTTTCCTGTGAGGCTTAAAAAGATCGCTTCTAAGTTTACTTTATTCAATTGTATGTCTTTGATACTTAATTGCAATTCATTACACGCTGTAATCACTTTAGAAAGCTCTTTCACTGTGCATTCTACCAACAACTTGTTTTTGTTTTGTGTCATTGAATAGGAAAGTAGTTTTCTTAGTTGATCTACATTGCTTTCAGAAAGGAAATTAAATTCTAATTGAATGCTTTCTTTCGTTGGCACCATTTCTTTTAATTCAGATTGTGTTCCTTGTGCGATGATTTTTCCTGAATCTATAATTGCAATACGATCACACAAACGCTCTACTTCTTCCATATAATGTGTGGTATAGACAATGGTCATTCCTTGTTTGTTCAAGGTTTCGATGACTTCAAAAATGTGGTTTCTACTTTGTGGATCGATTCCCACAGTTGGCTCGTCCATAAATAATACTTTCGGATGATGTAACAATGCTGCAGCAATATTGATTCTGCGTTTCATGCCTCCTGAATAGGTTTTGATCAAATCTTTCTTCCTATCTAATAACCCGATCAATTCTAGGGTAGTATGGATTCTTTCTTTCAATTTTTCGGAAGGAATTCCATATAAATTTCCCCAGAACAATAAGTTCTTATACGCAGAAAGGTCTTCGTATAGAGATATCTCCTGAGGTACAACACCAATCAAATGTTTACATTCTTTAGAATTTTCATTACTGTTTTTACCATCAATATGGATAGTTCCCGCATCACTTTTTAAAATAGTACTCATCATATTCAATGTGGTAGATTTTCCAGCACCATTAGGACCTAAGAATCCGAAGATTTCTCCTTTTTTAATGGTAAAACTAATATCGTTTACTGCTTGTATATTTTGAAATGATTTGGAAAGGTTTTGTACTTGAATCATAGGTAGTTTTGCTTATTGATTATTCAAATGTCGTGAGGACATTGCTATCTATAAAAATGATTTTACTGAATTGTATTTTTTTAAGGATGAATTGTGATTTTGTTTTGGTACTCATAATATTAAAGATTGAAAATCTTTGAAATTGATAGGTGAGCAGGTGCGTTAGCTTATTTTGTTCTAATGAAATACTCTTTGCCCAAAGCTAGACTGTCTTGAATGAAGTCGAAAGGATAGGAATTGAAATGGGAATATATATGTAATTGAAAAAATATCAACTATGATCTCAAAAGGATTCAATTAACCTTTGGTTAAAGTTTTCATGCCATCACTAATTTTGGTAGAAATAAGATAACTATGAAAACAATAGGATTGATAGGAGGGATGAGTTGGGAATCATCAAAACTATATTATGAGTTTTTAAATACCAAAGCAAAAGATATATTAGGCGGTTCTCATTCTGCAAAATGTATTATGGTTTCAGTTGATTTTGCAGACATAGAGCGATTGACTTTTAAAGGCGATTGGAATGCTATAGGAGAACTAATGAAACGAGCAGCACAACAGTTAGAAAGCGCAGGAGCAGATATTATTTTGCTTTGTACAAACACTATACATTTAGTAAGTCATTATATTTCTAAAAATGTGAGTATTCCGTTTATGCATATTGCTAGAACCACTGGTGAATCTATCCAAAGCTTAGGTTTAAAAAAAGTAGCATTATTAGGTACGAAATTCACTATGGAAAAAGATTTTTATACCAAAACATTGATTAATGATTTTGGACTAGAAATTTTCATTCCTGATACAAGTGATAGACAAGTTGTTCATGATATTATTTATAATGAATTAGTGAAAGGGCAATTTACATACGCTTCTAAGCAAAAGGTTATTGAAGTTATAAAAGAACTACAAAAACAAGGTGCACAAGGTATTATTTTAGGTTGTACAGAATTACCTATTCTAATCTCAGAATTAGATGTAACTATTCCAATATTTGATACAGGAAAAATTCATGCTCATAAAGCTATTGAATGGAGTATACATAATTAATACGGATTTGATGTTTGTTAAGATGACCTCAAGAATTTTAATACATCCTATATAATCCCCAAAAATAAAATAACATGGCGAGTGCTATGAATATTAATCTTTAATCAAAAAATCATGAAAACAACTATGCTTTTATCTATATCTAGAGTATTCTTTTTTCTCATTACAATTGTTTCTTTTTCGCAAAATAAACAATTAAAAGACCATGTGCTTTTTTACAGTTCTTTTGACGGAAAATTATCTGCAGATGTATCTGTAGGTGATGCAATGATGTATACAGCCGAAAACTATAAAAAAACTGCTAATGCCAAAACTGGTTTGCACAACCCAAATGTTGTTTTAGCTAAAAACAAAGGCCTTACAGGTGATGCGCTTCACTTTAAAAAAGCAAACACTTCTGCTATTTTTTATAAGGCACATAAAAATGTTGGATATAGTAGTAAATCATGGAGTGGTACTGTATCATTTTGGTTGCAATTGGATCCCAATAAAGATTTAGCACCAGGCTATTGCGACCCAATATGTATTACAGATGTTAGATACAATGATGCCGCCTTATGGGTAGATTTCACGGATCATGATCCTAGAAAATTTAGATTTGGGGCTTTGGGAGATTTAGAAGTTTGGAATCCAGAAAACAAAAACGATGATGCTAAATGGAAAAAACGCACTGTTACAGTAAATGAACCTCCTTTTGAGAAAGGAAAATGGACGCACATTGCTATTACTTTTTCAAAAGTGAATACAACAAAATCTACATTCAAATTATACTTAAACGGTCAATTTAAAGGTGTTATAAAAGATGTTAATGATCCATTTACATGGGAAGCAGAAAAAGGAAAAATTATGCTAGGTTTGGGGTATATTGGTTTTATGGATGAGCTTACCGTTTTTGACAAACCACTGGATATTAGTGAAGTGAAATCTGTTTTTGAACTAAAAAATGGTATAAAAACTTTATTTAATTAATAGTATAGCAAATCAAATATGCTTCAACTATTTATACATAAATATTAAATGTTTAACTTTTTGATGTTGTTGGGCCGAAAATGATGGGGATTTCACTTTCCATGCCGTTATTTTGTACTAGTACTGCCCGATCTAATTTCGATAAAATCTTGTCGATAAATATAACACGTTCTTCAATTTGATTGGTTTCTCGTGCCAAGCCCAAAAAAACAAGATCTACATACTTGCTCTTTGCAAGTAATATATCCAAGACATTCTCTTTTGGTTGGGCTAAAATTACAATAACCTTCGCATCAATTCGAGCTTCTCTAATTGATAATCCAATATGATTTTCTAAAATTTGCTTCTCATCTTCAGAATGAGTAACCGAGAAAATACGAATCGTGGACTTTTTCCATTTATTATTGAGTTGGATCAAATAAGCGAGTAGAACCATTAGATCACCATTATTCTCTTGTCCACGCCACCATATATCGATTCTTTTCCTGATCTTCTTCGGAAAAGGTTTGTTAATATGAGCGATTAAGATATTTTTACCGGATCGAGCCAACTCACCGATGATCTCTAATTCCTTTATCTTACCACTTTCTGTAGAAGACCATCCAAAAACTACAGTATTGGTTTTGATACCGGCAATCCCGTGTCCCGCTGCTACCTGATTCATACCATATTTAAGGTCTGTTACCACATGTACTTCTGTAAGTGCCTGCAGACCTACCAAAGCCAAGTCTTTCTGCATTTCGTGGGCAATTTCGTTTCGTAAAGGAAGTTCATCCTTATCTTCAGAGGTAATCAGTTTGGAGATCGTAAGAAGTCCGCTGTTTTGTCCAAGCATTTCGGTGAACCTGACTAATTCGATATGTTCCTTTAAATCCCGGATGAACAATATAATTATAGGCCTCCAATTTCGTGGATGAATTTTTTTTGCATTTAACCTAAGCAGGGCATATCGTCCCAGGTGCATCCAAATTCCTGTCGAAGCATCACCCCACTGTTGTTCGAGTTTTTTACTCATGAGATATATGAAAATGAGGAGTTCAATTCCCAGAGCAAATGCAAACGCAAATGGATTGATTAGCCACATCACTATCATAGCAGCAATGGCACCCAGTATAGAAATATACCATGGAATATTAATGGTAGGCCTGTAAGAGGGTTCTTTGATCAACTGCTCGATGGCAGCACTAATATTTACTGCAACGTATAAGGTAAGAAACAGAACCGAAACATATTGAGCGATAGTATTAAGCCCTCCTAAAAAGACAGCGCTCACGGCAATGGCTCCGCTAATCCAAGTAGCAATGGTAGGTTGTCCGGATCTGGAAAGCCTAGCCAGGAATTTTGGTACTAAACCATCCATAGACAAAGCTTGTAGAATCCTTGGTCCACCTAATATGCTTCCGAAGGCAGACGACAAAACCGCACCCCAAACTGCTGGATATACAATCCATGGTCCAAAAACCGCCAGACGTGTCCATATCGTAACGCCAGCTTCAGGGTCGGTCATTTGTTCTATTGTTAATGCTCCTGTTATGGCTAATAAAAGTGGGATAATAAGATAAATAACAGCTCCTGAAATAACAGCTCCCATAGTTCCTCTTGGAATTGATTTCTGCGGATCCTTTAGATCTCCGCTCATACCAATCCCAGCAGTAAAGCCTGTAACCGCAGGAAAAAAAACAGCAAATACGTACCAAAACCCTTCTGGAGCTGTTAGATAGGTTGCTTCTATATTGGGAGATTGTAGATCTTTGCTTAATACACCAATCACCAAAGCCAGAATTGAGATTCCTACTATAATCATAATAGGAATTTGGGAATGTAATACAAGCTTCGCACTCTTTCCGGAGAGTACTGTAATAATTACAATAAAACCAATAGTTATCAATTGCAATGTATATGAGGGAAGTGCCACCCCAGTGATGGGCCACAATGCCAGGATAGCTTCTGAAAGACCGTAGCAATAAAAAGTAACACTTAGTGTCCTGCACAAATAAAGGGGTATTCCAATTGCTCCTCCTGGTTCTAACCCCAAACTTCGTGAGATCATGAAATACTCTCCACCCACACCCATTTTAATATTGGTCGCAATAGCCGATGCACTCAATCCTGTAATAAAAGTGATCGAACTAGCTATTAAAACAACGATTATGGTTTTAATCAAACCCAAGTTGCCTAAAACCCAACCAAAACGTAGGTACATAATCAATCCCAATATCGTAAGAATACTAGGCATGTAGACCCCCAGAAAAGTGCCAAATTTATGGACAGACTGAGATGATTTCGGTTTTCCAGTCATTAGATCTTAGTTATGTTAAATATTACCAGTCGAACACTACAACTGTATTAAAGATAGAAGAAAAACAGCAGAGTTGCAGCTTTAAAAGAGCTAAAATTATAGTCAGAGTATAGTTGCAAGATGATACGGTTGGAATGAAGATGATTTTAAGGTTCTAAACCTGACTTTGGACATAATATCAGATACACGGTATTTCTATATTTGTGTTATACTGAGTGAAGTCGAAGCATAGGAGGGAAGTAGAATGCGTGTAAAATGGAAATTAACTATTTTATAATTTTGCTAAAACTTCCAGTTTTTTAAAAACAATAACCTTATACGTAGCACTTACAGGAACTTGATTATTTTCAATTAACAAATATGTTCGGGTTGCCTTTGTAACTCTATCCAAATTGGAAATATATGATTTATGTGTGCGTTGGAAATTTTCGGGTAATAATGTGGTGATATTAGTAAGTGTTTCAGAGATCAGGTACATTCTTGAATCTGTAAAGATTTTTAAATAATTTCCAAAACTTTGAATGTACAGAATTGATTTAAACGAAATATTAACGGGCATTCCATCATGTTTTATTTGAAGTTCTTCGCTTCCTCTATTTTTTTTAGTTTGTGTTATTTTTGAAGCTGAAACTTTGTTTATTGCTTTCAAAAAGCGTTCGATTTTTACAGGTTTCAATAAATAATCTACAACACCATAATTATAACTTTCTAATGCATACTCAGAATAAGCTGTAGTTAAAATAACTTTAGGTGGGTTTATCATAGAACGCAAAATTTCCATGCCATTAAGTTCTGGCATTTCTATATCAAGAAAAATGAGATCAACTTCATTTTGCTGAGTAAAATTGACAAATTCAAGTGGATTCCCTGTACTTAATACTAATTCAAAATTATCAATTTTAGCACAATAATCTTCTAACACTTTACGTGCTAGTATTTCATCATCTATGATACCAATTTTAATCATTAACTATTTTTTTACTATTGAAGTTGTTAAATCGATAGACAAATTTACACGATATAGTTTTTCCATATCATCAATTTCTAATACGTGAGAATTAGGATATAATAGATTTAAACGTCTTCTCACATTTTCAAGACCCAGTCCATTTCTTTTGGGCGCAGCAACCATGGGAGGCTTTGAATTATCTACACAAAAATGAAGGGTGTTATCTTTTATAGTGGCAGAAACATCAATTGTACTCTGTTCATTCGTACTTTGTGCGCCATGTTTCACCGCATTTTCAACAAATGGGATGAGTAGCATTGGAGCAATCCTTAACTTTAATAAATTTCCACTAATTAAAAATTCAATAGTACAACGTTTACTTAGTCTTTTTTCTTCAAGTAACAAATAATTTTCTATAAACTCCAACTCTTCTTTTAATAAAACGGTGTTTTTTTTAGAACTTTCTAATTGATACCTCATTAATTCTGATAACTGCATTACAACATCAGGAGTTTCTGGCGATTGCTGTCTAGCTAGTGAATAAATACTATTTAATGAATTAAACAAAAAATGAGGATTTACTTGCTCTTTTAAATAGGTAAGCTCCATTTCTTTTTGCAATTTTTCTTTCTCCTCATTTTCTTTTTGGATGATCGTGTTTCTTCTTAAGAAAAAAACAGCCATACCAGCTCCTGTTGTATAAAGAAGAAAGAAGAATATTTTAGAAGTGCCAGACCAACTATTTGTTCTTAAGTAGGAAAAAATAAGTAAACTCCCTATGAGTAGTATTCCATATATAAAATATCTTTTCTTATCTAGGAAAAAAGGAATAAGAATAAAATGATTTACCCAAATGAAACCCATAATCATAAAAGTATAATTAAGTCCATGTGTGTAAAATAAATAACTAGTCTCAAAATTATCTTTAAAAAACAAATTACTCAATGTTTCAAGCATAAAAACCAGCAAGAAAGCTCCTATATTAATGAGTGTGGTATTCTTTATGGACCTATTAAACATATATGTTTT
This sequence comes from Aquimarina sp. Aq78, assembly GCF_900299525.1. GTDB lineage: Bacteria > Bacteroidota > Bacteroidia > Flavobacteriales > Flavobacteriaceae > Aquimarina. The sequence continues at coordinate 355,577 of NZ_OMKA01000001.1, forward strand.
TCTTAAAAGGGTATAAAGATACTATCTATACTCAGCAGTTACTATAATTTCTTACAAAAGCTATATATCAATGATGAAATGATTTTGTCATTTAACTTTTGCGTTTATCATATTTATGTTGTTAAACATAAGTTATACGATAATTTCGTATAGCAAGTAATAAAAATAGAGTAAATATGAAAATTACTAAATTATTAACATTAATATGTATTATAGTGTTAAATACTGTCTTTGCTCAGGAAAAGGCAGAAAACGACCCTGATGAACCAGTAGTTACCTTAGGCGAAATATCTTCACTTCAGTCAAAAGTGTTAAACAAAACCATTCCACTATCAATCCATTTACCTGAGAACTACGATAGCTCCAAGAAAAGCTATCCCGTGCTGTATATGTTGGGTTCAGATTACCGAGCTCGGTTCGCCATGTTAGCTTCTACACTAGACTACATGGGCGAGGGACAAATTCCTGAGATGATACTTATTGGAATAGATTTACCCGAAGGAAATAGTATTTTGTTGCCAACAAGGAAAAATCAAGACACAACAATTCCGGATAGTTATATTGACTTCTTTGAGACTGAGTTGATGCCAATCGTTGATAACAAATACCGGACTGCTCCATTCAACATACTTTATGGTGCTTCTAATAGTGGTTTTTTCACTGTTTACACGTTGCTCAACAAGCCCCTTTTATTTAATAGTTACTTCGCAAGCAGCCCATCAATTATGCGCATACCAAAAGTGCTTCAACAAAAAATAAAATCAGGTCCGTTAAAAACGCTTTCGAAAAACAGATCGCTACACATCATTTACAGCGATGATGAGGGATTAACAAATCACGTTTCTGAATTCACTCGTGTTTTAGCGGACCATAAACCAGAGAGTTTTACTTATAAAGTAGATGAGTTGGTAAACCAGGGTCATGTACCAGCGATGGATTTTATACAGTTTCTTCTTACGTTATATCCTGACTTCAATCCCTTCAATCCCAGTGAAAATCTAGAATCGTTGGATAAAGTAACACAACATTTCGATAGGTTATCAAAACGATACGGGTATGAAATCAAGACACCTATATCGATCATATTTGACCTTGGTTTTCACACGATACTAAGTAAGGATTTAATTGCCGCAGAAGAAATCTTTCAATATTCCTTAGAAGTGTATCCTGAAGGGAAGGAATCTTATCTCGGAATGGGTCTTGTACGCAAAGCTCAAGGTCAGCTAGAAAGTGCTAGGGTCATGTTCGAAAAAGCACTGACAATTGATCCGGATTTTTCACTTGCTAAAAGGTGGCTTCAAAGACTCAAAAATTAAAATCTGGATTTGCTCATCAAAGATCTACTGGATGAGCACTCAGGTTTTTGAGCACCTCAGATTCGAAGAAGATCTATAGAAGCATCAAACTCCTTAACGACTGAACATAAATGAAATCAAAAGAAGAATTTCTTAAAAAAGTATTAGTAATGAAAAAAAGTGTACAATCTTCCTCCTCCTCATTTTTTTTTCAATCATGTACGGAAAAATCAAATACTGATACTAATATGGATTTAATAAAAAAAGGTAGAAAATGGTCTCACAACTCGGGTTTTATGACTTTGTTACTTGGCTTGATTGCTTTTTGTCAGGAAAGTGACAAATCAAAATCTTGTACAATTGGTTATACATCATTATCATCAGGCATTATAGAAATTTATCAAAAAAATACTGAAGGTAAATCAAATATTAAAAGTACAAATGAGAAAGGTGGCTACCTAGCTTGGTCTCCTGATGGAAAACGTATTGCTTTTTATGCAAAATATGATGACAAAAAGACTTGGTCTATTCATACCATGAATAGTGATGGCACGAATAGAAAACGATTAACTCATGCAAAAAATAAATGGGATAATGCTCCTGATTGGTCTCCAGATGGAACAAAAATTGTTTTTGCAAGAGAGTATAAAGATGCTGAAGGGGTTTGGCATCCCGAAATTTGGATCATGAATTCAGATGGTAGTGAACAAACTCAAATAAAGTCACTAAAAGGGAGTAACCCTTATTTTACTCCAGACGGTAAAATTGTCTTTTCTTGGGAATTCGAAGATAAGAGTAGTGCTATAAGTATAGCAGACATTGATGGAAAAAATATCATTCAGCTAACACATAATGGTGCTAAAGAATGGCATCCAGATGTTTCTGCTGATGGTAAGCAAATTACCTTTATGTCTGATAGAGATGGAAACTTTGAAATTTATGTGATGAATATTGATGGCTCTAATCAAAAGCGATTGACATATAATGATGTTCGTGATTCTATGCCATCCTGGTCACCTGATGGTTCTCAACTAATCTTTATTTCAAAAACGGATGGAATATCTACGATTTATAGTATGAATAAGGATGGCTCTTCAGTAAAAAAAATTATGTCCAATGGAGGACAGGCTGCATGGTTAAAAATCATTCAATAAACAGCTGTTAAGATTTTATAAATATGAAAAATAGTATCACAATTCTCTTTATCCTAATTCTTTTTCAATCATGTGCAGAAGAATCAAATACTGATACTACCATTGATTTAATTAAAAAAGTAGAAAACGGTCTCACAACTCGGGTATATATAGCCGGTGATTCAACATGGTCTATAGAAGAACGAATGAAACACTATGGCATTCCGGGAGTGAGTATTGCGGTAATACATAATGGTAAAGTTGCCTGGTCAAAAGGATACGGTATAATGGATAAAGAAAGCAAAGTTCCTGTGACTGATAAAACACTTTTCCAAGTATCAACAATTGGTATGTCTTTAACTGCATATGGTGCATTACGTCTTGTAGACCAAAATAAAGTAACTTTAAGTGAAGACATTAACAGTTATTTAAAATCCTGGAAATTGCCTGATAGTGAATTTACCAAAGAAGAGAAAGTCACCGTAAAAAACCTTTTGAGTCATTCTGCTGGAATAAACGTGCACGATTTTCAAGGATATAGCACAGACGTACCTGTACCCACACTTATAGAGGTATTAAATGGAACTCCTCCAGCCAATTCAAATCCAATCATCGTAGATAAAACACTTAATGAAAATCTTTGGATTTCAGCTGGTGGTTATACGATCATTCAACAAATGATGATGGATGTTGAAGGTAAAAAATTCCCAGAGCTAATGAATGAATTAGTGCTACAACCTTTAGAAATGAACAACAGTGGGTTTAATCAATCGCTTACTACAGAACAATTACCGATAGCAGCAACGGGTTATTTACGAGATGGTTCTATGGTAAAAGGTAAAAGGCATATCTATCCAGAATTGGCTTCAAACGGATTATGGGCAACTGCAGAGGATCTTGCGAAATTTGTAGTCAATATACAACAAACTCTAAAAGATAATAATCGTAACAAAGGATTATCAAAAGATATAACAGAATTAATGCTTACACCATCTTCAAAAAATCGTTATGGACAATATGGGCTAGGCTTTTCAATTTATAATAAGAAAGATGAAGTCTACTTTGAACACCACGGATGGAGTACAGGGTTTTATAGTAGGATGACTGCTCATAGAGACAATGGATATGGTGTAGTTGTGTTAACCAATACCCCTCTTCCAGCTTTTGTTTTTGAAGTGTTTCGTTCTGTTGCTCTTGCTTATAAATGGGATAATTATTTCCCTGTACATAAAGAAATGGAAATTGAACAGTCTTTGGTTGATAAAATTACTGGTAGATACCTGGCCAATGGCAGGATTGTAGAAGTTTTTCAAAAGGATAATCAACTGCTCTATAAAAATATACTCAACGTAAAAGCAGAAGAACTCATCAAAGTCTCAGATAGTAGTTTTGTTAGAAGAAATTCTAGTCGGCTTATGCAATTCAAGCCAAATTCTGAAAATGGAACACTCAATTTACTTTACATTAATAGCAACGATGGAACCATAGCTTCAACCTTTGTTATGATGGATATTGATAAAAAAGAACCAGTAGAATTCCTTCTTGAAGGTGACTTTGACAAAGCACTTAATGCATATAGGGCCTTAAAAGAACATGACCCAACTTATCCTACAGCTACTGAAGACTATTTAAATGATCTAGGCTATAGTTTTTTCCGCGAGGATAGAATGAAATTATCACAGGATGTTTTCAAAATGAATATGATGCTCTATCCAGATAGTTTCAAAGTATACGAAAGTTATGCAGAAGCCTGTGTGAAAATAGGAGAAATTGATCTGGCAATTTTAAATTATACTAAATCACTTGAATTAAACCCTCAAAATAACCGTACCAAAAATACGCTTAAAGAATTACAAAAAAGTGAATAAACCAACTTTCATCTAATATATATACTGTACCTATAAATCTTCATAATTTTTGTACAAAAGCAGTATATCAATGACGAAATGGTTTTATCATTTAATTGTTGTGTTTATCCAATTTAAGGTGTTAAACATGGATTATGCTATATTTTTATTCAACATTTAATTAAAGCCTTTTAATAATCAATCATTCAATAAAAAAATCATTATATGAAAAATGTTATCTCAGTTCTTTTAACCATAATTCTTTTTCAATCATGTGCAGAAGAATCGAATACCGATACTACAGTTGATATCATTAAAAAGGTAGAAACTGGTCTCACAACTTGGGTACACATAGCCGGAGATTCAACATGGTCTATAGAAGAACGAATGAAACACTATGGTATTCCGGGTGTTAGTATTGCAGTCATACATAATGGTGAAATTGCTTGGGCAAAAGGGTATGGTGTCGTGGATAAAGAAAGTAAAACTCCTGTAACAAAAGAAACGCTTTTTCAGGCAGCGGCAACTAGTATGCCTGTAACAGCCTACGGTGCATTACGTCTTGTAGAACAAAATAAATTAGACTTAGATGAAAATATTAACAGTTATTTAAAATCCTGGAAAGTACCAGAAAATGAATTTACCAAAGAAAAGAAAGTTACTATAAAAAATCTTTTAAATCATTCTGCTGGAATACATCCGCGTGGAACAGGATCATATAGTATAGATCAAAAAATCCCAACACTTATAGAGACATTAAATGGAACTTATCCAGCTACTAATGAGTCAATTACCATAAATAAAGAGCCAAATGAGAGTGTTAGTTTTGCGTATGCCAGCTATGTACCTATTCAACAAATGATGCTGGATGTAGAGGGGAAAACATTCCCAGAGATTATGCATGAACTTGTGTTGCAGCCCTTAGAAATGAACAACAGTACGTTTAACTTATCACTTACTAAGGAGCAATTAACTAAGGTAGCAACAGGTTATTTAAAAGATGGTTCTAAAGTAAAAGGAGGAAGAAAGGTTGATCCTGCATTGGCTTCAACTGGATTATGGACAACTGCCGAGGACTATGCAAAATTTATAGCCAACGTACAACAAACCCTAAAAGGAAAGAGTACTAAAGAATTATCAAAAGATTTGACACAATTAATGGGCACACCATATGGTGTGAGTAATAATTCTGGCTGGTCATTTACATTAGGCTTAGGCTTTCAGCTTTTTAATAGAAATGATGAAATCTATTTAAGACATCACGGATGGAATACAGGATTCTATGCTGAAATAATGGCTCATAGAGACAAAGGTTATGGTGTGGTTGTGATGACCAATTCCACGTTTCCAGCTTTTAATGCCGAAGTGATTCGCGCTGTTGCTATGGCTTATGAGTGGGATAAGTTTGTTCCAATACATAAAAAAATAGAAGTAGAACAGTCTTTAGTCGATGAAATTACTGGTAGATATATCGCCAATGGTAGGATTGTTGAAGTTTTTCAAAAGGACAATCAACTGCTCTATAAAAATATACTTGACCTAGAAGCGGAAGAATTAGTCAAAGTCTCGGATAGTAGTTTTGTTAGAAGAAATTCTAGTCGACTTATCCAATTCAAGCCAGATTCTGAAAACGAAACGCTCAATTTAATTTACCTGAATAGAAACGATGGAACAATAGCTTCAAATTTCATTAAGATGGATACTGATAAAAAAGAACCCGTAGAATTCCTTCTTGAAGGTGACTTTGACAAAGCACTTAATGCATATATGGCCTTAAAAGAACATGACCCAACTTATCATACAGTTACTGAAGACTATTTAAATGATCTAGGCTATGATTTTTTCCATGAGGATAGAATGAAATTATCACAAGATGTTTTCAAAGTGAATATGATGCTCTATCCAGATAGTTTCAGAGTTTATGATAGTTATGCAGAAGCCTGTGTGAAAATAGGAGAAATTGATCTGGCAATTTTAAATTATACTAAATCACTTGAATTAAATCCTCAAAATAACCGTACCAGGCATAAGCTTAATGAATTACAAAAAAGTGAATGAGATCAATTTTTATCAAATTTAATAGTGATTTGCGGCTGTATATTTAGTAATTATCGTTCACTTCAGCTTTTTTATAAATTGAAAATGAATGCTCTGTAATCGACTACTATTCTTATGCTAATCGCTATCAAACATTTATAAATAATAAAAATCATGAAAAACAAATCGGGACTACTACTTTTAATTCTTCTTGTACTAACACAAAGTAGCTTTGCTCAACAAAGTGATAGTCAAGCACCAGAGGCTACAGCTGCCGAAGCTACGCTCTCATTCAGAGATATTCCTGAACTCAAAAAAGCTTTTATCGATGTAGCGCCAACCGATAGAAAAGACGGTATCCTCGTGGGTGAATTAGGTATCGATGGTGGCAATAAAGCAATGGTTCTTAAGTTGGCGCAGGAGATAGCTAACAACAAATATGGTAACTTCGACAGCTTTCTTATTGCCCATAAAGGTAAACTTCTCTTTGAATCCTATTACTCTCGTGGTCGTATCAATCTACCGCACCCACAAGCATCAACAACTAAAGCCTACACCAGTTTGGCGCTCGGTCGTGCTATCCAGTTGGGGTATCTGTCCATGGCCGATTTACACAAGCCGGTGATCAGTTTTCTCAAAGACCTGGACCCAACAAAGTTTGTTGCTGGTGCAGAAAAAATCACGCTGCACAAGGCGTTGACTATGCGTTCCGGTATCCGCATCAGTACAGAGCAGAGAGAGGAATTCGAGAAAATCCCCGCTCTGTTAAAAGGCCAGGGGCAAGTTCAGGCTTACCTCGAGCATAGTGCGCCTATTACTGAAGAGTCTCAGAGTTTTAAATATCAATTCGATCCAATATTGGTGATGCAAGTCATTGACGCCGTCGTACCAGGCACTGCTAAAGATTTTATCAAAAATGAACTCCTCGATAAAATGGGTATCACGAATTATGACTGGGAGACCGGTGTTAGCGGCCTGCCAAGCTCGGGAAGTCGCTCGAGCATGACATCACGTGATATGGTCAAATGGGGCACCTTGGCCATCAACAAGGGTAAATGGAATGACGAGCAGCTGGTGCCAGCAGCCTTCGTTGCCAAAGCAACTAGTAAAATTGTCGATCAAAGAGAAGAATATGACGACAACGCCAAGGGTGTATCAGGCACAGCTTATGGCTATTTTTGGTGGCAGGCCGATTTTTCCACAGGCGATAAAAGCTACCTCAGTAAATCGGCTAGGGGAGGCAGCGGACAAAATATCTATGTAATCGAAGCGCTTGATCTGGTTGTCGTGACCACTACTCATCGTCCTGTTGATAGCTCAGTATCACTGACAGCGACAAGAGTTCTACCAGCTTTTATCAAGAAATAGCGAGACGGCTATTGAACATTATTAAAATCTAAACAATGAAAAAAACATATTTCATTTTAATACTCGTATTGGCACTGTTTTTAAATGCTTGCAATACTAAAAATCAGAAAGTAAACGATCCTGATTTTCCAACCTTAGAAGATCGCTACTTTGGAGAAGAGCCACCGGGTTTAATTCCGGTAGAGTTTGCTCCAGACATTGTTTCTCCAGAAGGGCTTTTTGAAGGAGGTAGGCATTCTCCAGATGGGAAGAGTTACTATTTCACTAGGAAAAATGGAAAATATGAAGAGCGCACATTTTTTGTCATTCGATATGAAAATGGCAGTTGGGGGAACGAATCTGAAACCGAACTAAAATGGCCCAGATTCTCTAAGGGAGGAGATACTTTATACCGTGGAAATAAATATAGAGATCGAACCGAAACTGGTTGGTCAGAGTACAAAAGCCTTGGAGCACCTTTTACAGATATGCATATCATGGGAATATCGTTTTCAGATGATGGAACTTCCTATTTTGATCAGTTCGAAAGGCCTGATACAATTGGTGCTATCAGTTATTCACGCCTTATAAACGGTAAATATGAACCACGTCAAAAAATGGGCAAGGAGATTAACACCGGAACATGGATTGCCCACCCACACATTGCTCCGGATGAATCTTATTTGTTATGGGATGTTGTAAGAGAAGACGGATTTGGTAATTCTGATCTCTATATTAGTTTTCGAGCGAAAGATGGTTCTTGGGTCCCAGCAATTAACATGGGAGATAAAATAAACACCGCATTAGATGAAAGTGGCGTACATGTGACAGACGATGGAAAATATCTATTTTTTTCGAGAGGAGCGTGGGAGGTTAAAGAAGATGGAAGTACTAATTGGGTAGGAACTCCTTATTGGGTGGATGCTCAGATTATTGAGAATCTCAGACCTAAATAGGGCGGAACGTATAGAGGACAGATTAAAAAAGGTAACGATTTATCTTTTGAATGAAGTGCCTGTTGATGTTGCTGGAAGTAGACCTTTTTAGTAGGACAAAGCATTGCTTTGGGCCAGACGAAGCGCAGATACCAGCTGGTGGGTTGGAATTATAAATTGCAAACACAAATAAGTAAACAATGAAAAAAAGAAGGATTATTGTATTTCTACTAATAGGATTTATTTTTTCAGGAGTATATGCTCAAAAAATAGAATGGAAGGAAAAAGCAAAGCTTCCACAACCTATGAGAGGAGCAGCAGTAAGCTGCAATAATAATATCTATTTTATGGAGGCACATTCTAAAATTTCAGGAGTTTATGAATATAATGTCGTTGAGGATACATGGAAGAAAACAACAAATATGATTACTCGGGGATGGAATGTAAATTTAGTAGAAATAGATGGATTAATTTATGCTATTGGAGGAGCAGGAGGAGCAGGAAAACCTCTAGACAGACTAGAAGCCTATAATCCTTTAAACAACACGTGGAATGTATTGGCGCCAATGCCAACAGGAAGACAACACAACACTTCATGCGTAGTTAATGATAAAATCTATGTTATGGGTGGAATAGCTAAGTCTAGCATGACAAATAAAATCGTAAAAACCGAAAAGAACGAAGTTTATAATCCAAAATCAAATTCATGGCAAACCTTATCTCCTCTACCTACGCCTTGTGGGGATTCAATAATTTCTGCTGTCGGGAACAATATTTATGTGCTTTGTGGTGATGTTTTATGGAAGTATGATACGCTTTCTGATACATGGGAAACGAAAAAGAATTGCCCAGTTTGGATTTCTATTTTGCTTGGTAGTGCGGTAATAAATGATAAAATTATTTTTCCCGGTGGGCAAAACAAAGACGAAAAAGCCGTTTCAAGTGTATATATTTATGATACAACAAACGATACATGGATTAAATCAACCAATTTACCCAAACCAATACAGATAGGGGGTATTACTACACTCAATGGTAAGATTTATATGATTGGAGGGAATGATACTGATTTTAACAAATATGATACTGTATATGAAGGAGCATTGGTCGATTAGGAGCCAGCAACTGACAAAGAACTCTGTTAAAAAATAGATGAAATTTTGATGATCAATTAAAAAAAAGAATTTGAAATATAGCAGTTATTAATGGGGTGCAGTATACGATAATGATGATTTTTATAAAGATTGGGTAAGTAAAAGATATTGGGTTACTGCCTTTGCTCAAAAGAATATTGAAAAAAATGATACACAAAGGGTAGAAAACTCTTATTTGGAATTGCCTCGAATACAGGTAATTCCCATCAAAGAGGCTAAGACTGGGAGGCAATATGAACTGTATATTAAACTAGCTGTAGGGTATTCAAAAAATAATAAGATACAATACCCTGCGCTTTATTTTACTGATGCAATGTTTCACATAGAAATATTATCTGGCTCCACAGAGTATCTGATGGAGAACGCCATTTTGGTTGGGATTTCATGGCAAAAGGATATCAATGAAAATTTAAAAAAGGAAGAAGGGGCACAAGCAAGTAGATATCGAGATTACTCCATAAGGAAGTCAAGTAACCCAGAAAATCAAGCTAAATACCAATTTTGGGAGGCCAGCAATCATCTGGATTTCATTCGTAACGATGTGATTAAGTATGTTGAAAACAATTATCAAACTGATACTGCTAACCGCACTTATTTCGGATATTCTCTTGGTGGTTTATTTGGTGCTTACATACTATTAACACAACCGGACACCTTTAAAAACTATATTCTTGGGAGCCCAGCACTACGGGGAGATATTCCCTATCTTTCTAAGCTTGGATCACATGCAGAAATAAAACGCAAAGGATTAAATGCCAACGTTTTCGTTTCAAATGGCACTCTGGAAAAAGAATTGGGTGAGTATGCCAGGGAATGTGTATAAAATAGGGTTATACCTAAAACAATAACAATTCAGAAACATATTACGACATTTCAAAACATTTTGATTCCATTTTTTTGTCAATTTTAAGATATTTGAACTGTTACAACAGTTCATTTTTTTGTTTTGCATGCCATCCAAATAATTCCGTTATTCGTATTCATGCTATCCAAGAAAAGGAAAACTACTAATTGAAATCAGATTAGTACTGTAGCCTTTTTCAGATTAGTATACACATCATGGATTGGATTTGTATTATATCAAGCAAAACAAGGAATATCATTAATAAGCTTATAAATCACTATGTTATTTAACAAAACGAAACGTATACAATATTTAGGATTTAATGATGTGTGGTTTTCGGTTGTTGGTATTTTGATTTTAAGTCTTAGTACGGATTATATCTTTAATAATTCTTTTCAGAGTTATCCTCTAGCATTAGCTTTTTATAGTTGGGGAGCTTCTTTAATAGTAACCATTTGCGATTGGCTAATTATACGAAGGATTTTAATCTTTTTACGTAAAAAATATCCTGATTTTCGTGACGATGTAAAGCGTATAGTCATTTTTTTCTTAGCCATTGTCACTACTATACTCGTTGTTGATTATGTAGGCGGGCATTTGATTGAGTATGTATATCGTCTTTTGGGTAAAAATGCAAATTATTTCACACAGTTGAAAGTGTTGCTACCGGTTACCTTAGTAACCATAATGATTATGGCGATATACGAAGCTATGTATTATTATGTGAGGTTAAAAACATCCATTAGAGCCGAAGAACAAACTAAACAAGTAATGATTCAGGCACAATTAGATACGTTAAGAAATCAAGCACAACCACATTTTTTATTCAATAGTTTAAATACATTACGAGATATTATTGATCAAGATTCTAAAGAAGATGCAAAAGGATTTGTTGATAACCTATCTGATGTATACCGTTTTATTATCGAGTCTGGTAATTCAAATTTAATTTCCTTAGAAAAAGAGTTGAAATTTGCTAAAGCCTATATTCATATTCAATCAGAAAGATTTGGAGATAACCTGAAAGTGAATTGGAATATTCCTGAAGATAAACTCTTAGTAATGATAGTTCCTATGAGTTTACAACTTTTACTAGAAAATGCAATAAAGCACAATATAGTTTCTAGAGCGAAACCTTTAATCATAAATGTAGAAACTAAGGATGATTACTTAGTTGTAACTAATAAAATCCAAACGAAATCAACTCAAATACCATCCACAAAAATTGGGTTAAAAAATATTGAACAGCGATATGCATTAATTACTAATAAGCTCCCTGAAATCAAAAATGATGGAATTCAATTTACCGTTTCTTTACCCTTATTAAAATTATCCGATCAAAAGAAAAATTATGCAAATACTAATCATTGAAGATGAACCACGTGCCGCAAATCAACTACAAAATCTACTAAATAAGAGTATTCTTGATTTTCAATTATTGGATATTATTGATAGTGTTGAAGATGCTGTATTATGGTTTAAAAAAAATACTACACCAGATCTAGTATTTATGGATATTCAATTAGCTGATGGTTTAAGTTTTGAGATTTTTCAGAAAGTAGAAATAGAGGCTCCAATTATTTTCACAACCGCTTTTGATCAATACGCGATTCAAGCATTTAAAGTAAATAGTATAGATTATCTATTAAAGCCTATTCAACAGAATGAATTAGATACGGCATTAAATAAATTCGTAAAATCTAATAAATCAAATGCTATAGAACCGACAATACTAAAAGAGCTCCTTAACAGTATGCAAACTCCTCATAAGCGATCTGGTATATTGGTTAAAGAAGGTAGTGGGTTTGTTCAAATTAGAACTTCAGAGTTATTATATGTCTATTCTCAAGATAGTATTACTTTTGGAGTGACTCATAATAAACGCTACATTATAGATGAGACTATGGATCAATTATTTGATTCATTAGATGCTACTAAGTTTTATAGAATTAATAGAGGGCAGATTATCTCCAAAATTTCAATTCAGAAAATAGACACTTATTTTAATCATCGTGTAAAATTATCTATCTCTAATCCTCGAGATCAAGAATTCATTGTAAGTAGACAAAAGACCAGTGATTTTAAGGAATGGATGAACAAATAAAGCTCCTGTGACGTTTCAAATATCAAATACGATACTTCAACAAAAAGCTCTATTTCCAGCAACATAATAAGACCATCTTTGTGATATAATAACAAACAAAATTATATCATGAAAACACAACTTATAGCCATACTTCTAATAGTAACTACAGGAATACTTTCTGCTCAATCAGGTAAAAGTACCAGCAATTATCAACAAATAGAAAAACAAACTGATGCTATCTATAGTAGTTTAGTTGAAATTAGAAGGGATTTACATGTGAACCCTGAAATATCGAAGCAAGAAAAAAGAACCTCTAAAATTGTTGCAGAATATTTAAGAAAGTTAGGTTTAGAAGTAAAAACCAATATAGGAGGACATGGAGTTGTAGGAATTCTTAAAGGTGGAAAAGAAGGACGAAATATTGCCTGGAGAGCGGATATGGATGCCATAAAAACAGATGAACCCGATGTCGTTAACTTTACCTCTAAAAATAAAGGAGTAAGACATATTTGTGGTCATGATGTTCATACCACAATAGCTTTAGGAATTGCTACTGTTTTATCACAGCAAAAAGAAAACCTAGAAGGTACCGTTTACTTTATTTTTCAGCCAGCAGAAGAAACTTTTACAGGTGCAAAAGATATGATTGCAGATGGCCTTTTTGATATCATTAAACCAGATGAAATTTATGGATTACATATAGGTCCAGAAGCATCAGGAGTGATTAATGTTAAGGCTAATGAGTTATTTGCTTACATGAAAACACTTAAGATAAAATTCAAGCCTAGTGCCAATGAAAAAGAGTTAGAAAACTTTATGAATACGCTTCTAAAAAGTTTTGTTCGAAATATTGAACAAGTTGGTTCACCATGGGACATCATAAATAAGATTTCAGACCCAAAAATTGGATTGACAAACAAAGAAACAATTTTTAAAGACTACTTTATTTTACAGGGGGGAAGACTCAATACAGATAAGGGGGTTACTTTTTATAATGCTAGTTTTCTTGAAACTGATGTAAACAAAGTAAATAGCACACCTTCTGAAATAAAAAAACAAATCCTAAATTCTAAATTTAAAGATGCTTTTATCTCCATTGAATATTCAAAGGATTATTCAGGAACTCCTATAAATGACCCTGAACTTACAAAAATCGCATCACAAACAATTTCCAGTTTTTATAACAAAGAAATGTTTATCCCACTGTACGGCCAAGCTCCATATTTTGGCGAAGATTTTTTATACTATCAGCAAAAAGTACCAGGAGTATTCTTTTTCTTAGGAGGATCTAACATTGAAAAAGGTATCAATTCTATGCCGCATACACCCAACTTTGCTGTGGACGAAACAACCATAAAATATGGTGTACAATCTTTTGCTTCATTAATCTTTGAGCGAGCTAACAGTAAATAAACTTATAAAAACCCAACCTAAATAAAACATTATGAAAAAAATACTTTTTATACTAAATATATTGCTGTTTTTTCAATTATCAGCACAAGAAACTATAAGTGCTACTCAATGGCAGGAAGACCTTCGTTTTTTACAAAATACGATACATAAAGACTATTCGTTTCTTTTTGTAAAAACTACAAAAGAAGATTTTAATACCGAAGTGGAAACACTGTACAGGGACATTCCGAATTTACAAGAACACGAAATCATTGTTGGATTTTCTCGACTTGTGTCGTTATTCAAATATGGACATACCTATGTTAGTTTTCATCAAAAGCCTTTTGAATTTTCACAATTACCTTTCAATTTATATGAATTTAATGATGGAATTTATATTCAGGGAACGCATAAGGACTACCCAGAAGCAGTGGGAGCAAAAGTCATAGCAATAGAAGGGAAGCCAATTGCAGAGGTCCTTAAAGCAATTGAACCAACAGTAGAAGTGGAGAATTCACAATATTTTAAAGCTTACGGAATTAATAATATACGATATCCTGAAATCTTACATGCCCAGAAACTAACAAAAACACTTCAAAATAAGGTAACACTTACTCTAGAAAAAGACGGAAAAGTATTTATACAATCCTTTATTGCATTGCCTAAAGGAGAACGTGTGCCTACACACCGTGGTTATGTGCATCAAAATGAAAATTGGTTAGATGCAAGAGATCAATCAAAAACACCTTTGTATTTACAACACCTAGATAAGGTTTACTTCTCAGAGTACTTAGCCAAAGAAAAAGTGATGTATGTTAGACATAGTAGAATTAAAGATGAAGCCGAAGAAAGTACCAAGGATTTTTATGCCCGTGTTTTTAATGAAATAGACACTAATGATACCGAGAAATTAATTATTGATTTACGCTTAAATGGTGGTGGGAATAATTATTTAAATAAAGATGTTATAAAGGGTCTTATTAAAGCTGAAAAGATAAATAAAACAGGAAGGTTATTTGTTATAGTAGGAAAACGAACCTTTTCTGCGTGCCAAAACCTCGTTAATGAAATAGACAATTATACCAATGTTATTTTTGTAGGAGAGCCCACAGCAGAAAATGTCAATTTTTGGGGTGATAACCGACCTGTAAAGTTGCCTAACAGTACTATTGATATTTCTTTATCATATTTATGGTGGCAAGACAAGCCGGCTTTGGAAAATGCAGAATGGATCGCTCCTAGTATTCCCGTTACCATGAGTTTTAATGAGTATGCTAACAATCAAGACCCTGTATTAGATGCAGCATTAACTTTTAACGCACAGGATTTTAAACCTAAGCCAATGGATTATATCGTAAGCTTGTATTTATCTGGACAAACACAAAAACTGGCTGAAGAACTTCCTAAAATGATTCAAGACCCACTTTATGCGTTTTGTGATTTTGAGATGGAATTAATTAAATTAGGAAACATTTTATTACAAAGTGGTCGTGTACCTCAAATTCAGGCTTCCATCCAAGTATTTTCTATGGTTTTAGGGTTATTTCCAAATTCAGCAAACGCGCATAAATATCTAGGGGAATCTTACATTGCAACGGGAGAAACTCAAAAAGCAAAAGAAGTACTCAAAAAGGCTATTTCTATGGATTCTGATGGAGAAATAGGGAAGAGTGCTAAAGAAATACTTTTGCAAATAACGAATTAATAAAAATTAAATAAAGGTTTGATCAGAGCAGAGCGGTCAAAAATTGTGTGTAAAAATTAAAATGCCATAACAGGCATTTTAATTTCACCAATGTGCCAGCAATATTGAAAGCCCATAAGACTTTCTGTATACGGTGTCATTTCTTTATTTCTAAAATAGTATGTACGCCATTTTCTAACTCATATAGTGTTGTGATTTCTTTATCTGTTAAATTTCTATTGAAAATAGATAATTCGTCCATAAGTCCAATATATCCTAATCCTAAATAAATATTAGATTTAGACAAATCCCAAGTAAAAGGCGTATCAATATTCTTACGAGTACCCTTGAGCTTACCATTCATGTACAGAGACGCCTGTCCATTATTAGTATTTAGATTAGAAAAATTAATCAAAATATGTGTCCATTGATCACTACCAAAAGGGGGATTTTTTACTCCAGTTAGACGTTTATTAAAAATGGGATTCTCGTTATCAGGTCCTTCGGGGTTTGGATTCCATACGTTTCGATCTCCAATAACTCCTAATCGAAAATCACGAGGATTTTCTTTGGTAAAATCAACCCAAATAGCAGCATCATTATAACTTACATCTGTAATTTGAATAGGATCACAATAGCCGGGTTTTAAATCGGTAGCAGGATCTAAACTTAACCAAAATGAAACTGCGCCACTCCAATTTTCTTTATTATAGGCTACATTTTTCTCACTAAGATAATAAATATTTCCTTTGCTACGCTCTGTAAACACTAATCCATAACCATACTTTCCTTTTCCTTCTTGCCTGCTAATATCAGGTTTGTGTAATCCAACCTTTGCAGAATCTGTTGCTTTTCTATTTGGTACTGTAAACATACGTGTATCCCCTAATGAAAAATCTGCATCAACTCCTTTATCAAAAGAAGCATAAAAGGTTAGTGCTTCTTTTAAATTAGCGTTACTATGATTTGTAACAGTTGTTTCTTTAGATTTTTTTTCCTGTTTACAAGAATATATGGTAACAGCGAAAATTGTAATGATAAATACAAATATTCTTCTTATTGATGTAATAGACATAACTTAAAGGACTATAGATGAAACAAATCAAAAATACTAATTAAAACTTAGCTAGTGTATATTTCTCTCAATAAATACATGTACTATAGTGTACTTGCGTTATGTATTACCCTGAGCTTATCGAAGTGTTGTCGATGGGTCACTTTGCTTTGGTACTAGATAATTTTGAAGATTAAGAATCTTTGAAATTGTGGGATGATATTTATTAATACTCATTGTCTTTGCAAGTTCTCAACCTTTCTAATATATTCTGTAGGAGTAAAATTTGTTATTTCTTTGAATGCCTTATAAAAAGTAGATTTAGAATTAAACCCAACATCAAATGCTATAGATACTACTGTAAACTCTTTATGATCATTTTCTTCGATTCTTTGTAAAAAATCTTCAACTCTATATTCATTAACCAGTTCATAAAAAGTTTTTTTGTAGATATTGTTTAGAACCCACGACAATTTATTAGTTGTAGTATTAATTTCATTAGCTAGAATTGATAAACTCAATTCTGGTCGTCTATATCCTTTCTTTTCTTCTAAGAAGGTGTCAATTAGATTTTGAATCTCATTTATTTCTTTTTCGTTAAGCCCACTCTTTTTTTTAGATTCATTTTCATTATTAGATGGAAATCTAATTTTAAATACTTCAGGATGTTTTAAATTATAAAAACCTACTATATAAATTTGTATTCCAAAAATTAAACATGATATATCCCAGATCATTCTAATATCGATAGGTAATTTAACAACAAAGCGTTCAACAATGCCCAACAACCAAAAAATCATATAAACCAACAAGCAAATGAGCATGATCTTTATATACTTTATAATGGTTTGATTAAAGGCTAGTTCCTGTTCTTCATTTTTCTTATAGTAATTCAATAGTCTATTAGATTTGAATAAATAAGCCGAGATAAAAACAAAAAACATGACGTCGTTATAAAACAAAAGAGTGATAAAATAGCTGCTAGAATCTTTTATTGAATGATAAATGTAAATATGATAAAAACAGTATACTACATACAATAGTGCTGGTAAATAGTGATAATATGTTAACTGGTAGTTTCCATTTTTATAAAAAAGTAACCGCCTAATATAAGTATAAACTAAAGGCCCAATGAAGAGATAAAAAGTATTAATGATATTACCATATAGCCTCAAAAAGTCTCTTTCAAATTCATCGCCTAAAGCCCTTTCGAATAAAAAAAGGCTATAAATAGCCAATAAGTACTGTAGAGTCCTGTTTGCTCCTGTATGCTTTTTAGGAATATACTGAATGGCAAAAATCAAAAAAATACACTGACCAATAATCAATATTAGAAAAAGCTCATATAGCGATATACTCATCCACTCAAAATTTTAATATTGTCATATTTTAATCTAACAAAAAAATAAGTTTGATATTTTTTATCATTTCATTTAATTAGAATTTGATCTTTATTTATGTATGGACTAAAAAAATAGTCTGATACTATAGTTTAGGACATCTAATAACGACAATAGTTACATCTGATGATAAAAAAAAGTTTTCTTTACAAAAATTAATGTAGGAAATAAAGTTTTAGCATGTCCCGAATTAAATATGTCTGTTGTTATTACTACAACTAACTATAGTAATAGAGATGCTCATTTTTATACTGATGAAATTATAAATGAGTTTATTATTCCGGCTATAGAAGAACTAAAAGATTAAAAAAAATATTAAAAAGGATGAGATCGAAAATTATATATTTAGCATTAGTAATTCTATCAACAACAAGTTGTTTAAGCCAGGTAAATGAAAAACTCAAATATCTAAAACAAAAACCACCATCAACCACTCCTCAAATTTTTGCACCCGATATTATTTCTAAAGAGGATGAGTACGAGTTTGGGTCAGTCTTTAATAATGATGCTACTGAATTCTTCTATGGAGTTGCTATCAATGGAAAAGAAGAAATTCGATATTCTAAACTTGTTGGAGAAAACTGGAGCAACCCCGAAGTATTATTAACGCATAAGGAATATGGTTATAATGATCCTTTTCTTTCACCTGATGAGAATAGATTGTACTTTATATCTAAAAGAACTTTAAATGGTTTAGGGGATCCAAAAGATTATGACATCTGGTATGTTGAAAGATCTGTTAATGGATGGTCGGAGCCTATAAATGCAGGACCAAATATCAACTCAAACGCAAATGAATATTACATTTCATTTACCAACGATGATACTATGTATTTTTCATCAAACAAAATTGGATCTAACTTCGACATCTATGCTTCAAAATATGTGAAAGGAGAATTTCAAAAGCCAGTTCCATTAAGTGATTCAATTAATACCCCAGATTATGAAGCAGATGTTTTCATTGCCCCGGATGAATCTTATATTATTTTTTGTGGCACACGACAAGATGGTCTAGGCAGAGGCGATTTGTACATCAGTTTCAAAAATACCGACGATGGAACTTGGTCTAAATCTGTCAATATGGGTGAACTCATAAACACTAAAAATCATGAACTATGTCCGTTTGTAAGCAAAGACGGAAAATATCTCTTTTATACAAGTAATCAAGATATTTACTGGGTAGATGCAAAAATATTAGAGCGTTATAAGAGACTAAAATAAATGTCACTGATACTAATTTCATTCTATTTTAAAACAACAATTTTCATCAAATCAAATTAAATCACAATTATGAAATCGAATTATTTTTTAATACTTATCGTATGTCTATTAATATCATGCAAGAATAATAGTCAGTCAAAATCAAATAATGCAAATTCAAACGAAATAGAGAACTTGTATTTTTCAACAGTAGACTTTACAAAAGCTAAAATTTCCTCAGAAGAATATTCAAAAAACTTCAATTTACATAACGACAACTACCTTAGTATTGTTTTCAACTTAAATAAACCATTGATACAAAGTCTTCAAGAATTAGCCCCAACCTTATCTGAAGATGAATTATTAAGCAAAGGAAATTTTCAATTTTCATATTTAGTAGATGGAAAATTAATTTATGTGGAAAACTTAAACACTGGAGCAGGGCCAAAAACACGTAAAACAGAAAAACTTAGGCAAGTAATACCACTAGTAACACCAGAACAAATTAATTTTTGGGGCTGGTTTATGTGGCAACGATTTATGAAAATTAATGGTGGGCTAGATGCGTTTACCGAAGGAAATCACACGTTAAGCATAGAAATAAAGCCGTATTTAAGGGATGGTACATTAAAAGTTGGCCCTCTTTTGGCAAAAGGAAATATCGCTGTAGAAGTGCCTAAAATACATATAGATGAAAATTTAGTTCCTGTTCAGAAAATACAACCTAATAGTGGTTGGGAAATTTCTAAAGCTAATTTTGACAACAATAAAATTGAAACTCTAAATAGAAAAATAGCAGAAGGTAGATTTGAAGATATTAATGGAATTGTGGTGATAAAAGATGGTAAACTCTTAATAGAGGAATATTTTAATGGAGCAACAAGAGATAGTTTACACAACCCTATGTCGGTAGGGAAATCATTTGCCTCTACAATAATGGGCATTGCCATTGAAGACAAATTTATAAAAAATGAAGATGCTTTATTAAAAGGTTTTTATGATTTAAAATCCTATAAAAATTATAGTTCCAAAAAAGATTCTGTAACTCTAAAATCACTATTAACCATGAGTTCTGGATTTCTTGGTAATGATAATGACGAGGACAGTCCAGGGACTGAATTTAAAATGCAATCTACTGATAACTGGGTGAAATTTACTTTAGATTTACCTATGCATAAAAATAAAGTAATAGGTAAGGATTATAATTACTTTACTGCTGGTTCTGGTTTGCTAGGGGATATCATTCATAAATCAGTTCCAAACGGACTAGTTTCTTATGCCGATAAAAAATTATTTGCCCCCTTAGGTATTACCAATTATAAGTGGTTTTATACCCCTCAAAATATTGCATATACAGGTGGAGGAATACAACTACGCGCTATTGATTTTGCAAAATATGGACAATTGTATAAAAACAAAGGCAAGTGGAATGGCAAACAAATCCTCACTGAAGAATGGGTAGAGAAAAGCTTAACCAAACAAGTATCCAGAGCCTATGCAGATGCAGGAGAAGATGGATATTATGGGTACCTTTTTTTTAATAATATATATAAGGTAGATGGGAAAAACTACGAAGTTTTTTTTTCCGCGGGCAACGGGGGTAATAAGATCCTTGTTTTTAAAGACATTCCTTTTGTTGTGGTTATCACTGCCTCGGCATATGGTAAACCAGGTAATCAAATCAATGTTAATAAAATGATGACTGATTATGTATTACCTGCAATACTAGAAAAACAATAAAACCAACGGCTTTGACATAAAATATCTATCGATATTATACGCTGGCACGTATTAGCCACAATACATAACGTTTGCCAACGCATCATCTTGCCAACAATATCTAAGAAAGTCCGGTGGACTTTCTTAGATATTGTTATGTGTCCTATAATGTACTTGCGTTATGTATTACCCTGAACTGTCACACTGAGCTTGTCGAAATGTTGCCAAAGTAGTAGGAGCGTAGTGGAATGTGTGTGGAGTGGAAATCATAAACTATATTTTTGTTTACTTTTTATCGTTGCAAAAAACATTAAATTAAATTCAATTATAGAATTTAATTTATCTGGAATATAAAACTTCAAATAAACGACCCTAGGTCTGAGAGCAGAGCCTGCAAAGAAGATCTTCTGAGAGAGAAAACAGATTGAATAGCTAAGTTGGATTAAATCTTGAATAAAAAAAATAAATTCTATGGGTAACATTTTTGATGTTTTGGTAACAAGCCAGAAATTAAAATAATTAATCTTAACAAACATTCTAAAACATTAAAATTATGAACATTCTAAAATCATTCAGAAAACCTTACTTTGCAATACTTCTTTCTACATTAATATTATTTGTGTCTTGTGAAAAATCAATTATAGATCCTAATGAAAGTACCACATTTCAAAGTGCCAAATCAAGTAAAATTGAAAATTCTTTTGATTATACGATATTCAAAACATTAAAACAGAACTCTGATATTACTAATATATTGGATACTTTATCAGACAAAGAGGTTGGTGATATGGGTACAGCAGAAAAAAGTGAAAATATATTGAAAATGGTTAATTCATACTATGATACTGATATTGTGTTCCCAAATGATTTTCATCAAATAACAGATTCTAGCCAAGAGCGTATATTAAACATATCTGAAAAAAAAGGCTGGATAAATCAAAATGATATAAACTTGATAAACCAGTTTAAAAAAGACATGCAGAATTCTGATTTTAATACAGCAATAGCAAATTATGAAAATACAGTTTTAAGGTTGAAGCTAAATAATGAAGAATTTGCCAAAAAGAATAATATTGCAAATGCCTTTAAAACAATAAACTATTATAATCCAGAAATATTTAGTAAAGTTGACTCCTGCTTCGGTGCTATAGTAACTCTTGTAGTGGCCACTTTTGGTCTTTTGTCTTGTGTCACTGTTGTTGCATGTGGATTCGCTATTGTAGGATATACATTCTCTTACATTAATTATCAAGAGCAATGTGTAAATTAATTTAGTTAAATTTCGAATTATTAAGGACTATCTCATAAAGTGTGTAAAAAAATAGTGGGGACATACCCCGCTATTTTTTTAACTTTAAATTTTTATATAATTACGAAGAAAGTGATTTTGTAGCACAATAAACTTTCCACATTTTAATTAATTACAATCCACATTTTAAATTGTCGGTAACAGTATGCGCTAATTTGCTACAATATACATTTGTACTATAATGTTTTACATTATGATGTTACTTTGCTTGGGTAAAGCAAAGTTTAACTAACGTATTTTTTTTTAAAATCTTTATCAAATGTTCCTTAAAAAGGTAATGGAATACTTTTTACACGACGACGTAGGAGGGAAGTGTAATGTGTGTGGAATGGGAATGCTTACAGAAGTATTGATTAGGAGTTCTCAATTTGGGAATATTTAATAAATATTGTACATTACACCAATAGTATGATTATTTAAACATTTGATTATGTCAACAATTAGAAAAACGATCACCTTTACAGAGAAACAAGATAAGTGGATAAAATCTCAAATTAAGGCAGGAGAGTTCACAAATGATAGTGAGTATCTTCGTGATTTAGTAAGGCGTGACCAAGCTAAAAAAGCAAAGTTTTCAGTACTTAAAGCCGCTATAACTGAGGGCATGGATAGCGGTATTAGTGATAAATCTGTTCCAGATATTATGAAAGAAGTCGAAGAACGTATGCGAACAGATGGGCGTTTATAAAGTATCAAGAAAGGCAGAGATGGATCTTGCCAAAATGTATGAATATGGCATTGAAACATTTGGATTAAAGCAAGCCAAAGGATACTTATTAGGAATGCATACGTTGTTTCAAATATTAGCCGATAATACTAATCTCGGGCGTGATGCATCAGAATTTATTCTATCATTAAAGCGATTTTCTTATAAATCTCATACTATTTTTTATTTGGCTACAGATATTGATATTTTAATTGTTCGTGTATTAAACCAAAGCATGGATTATGAAAAGAATTTATAGCGTATAACGCACATCCGAATACAATAAAACAATAATTTTTCAAGTTTAAAGTAATTTTATATAATGTGAATTATGAATTACATTTTTGTATCATAATGTACTTGCGTTATGTATTACCCTGAGCTATCACACTGAGCTTGTCGAAGTATTACCGAAGGGTCACTTTGCTTTGGTACGACATAATTTTAAAGATTGAGAATCTTTGAAATTGTGGGCGAGAAGGTGCGTTGGCTTTTTTACTACCTCCAAATTTTATTTAAAAGTTTTCTAACTAAATGTTCTTTTAAAAAAGTTAATGGAACACTTTTTATACGAAGCGACAATAGGAGCGTAGTGGGAATGTGTGTGGAATGGTATACAATATAAATCGTATTCAACTGTGATTATTTTGGTTTCTCTAAAAAAGAAGGCTTAGTAATTTTACAATATTGTACAAACGCTACTGAAATTAGACCAGTAATAAAGAACCCCATAAATAATGGCATAGCCGTAGTTTTAATAAAGCTACCTATAATTGCGGCAATAGGGACAGCAATAATTGTAGAAATGAAGCCACTTATAGCAGATCCAATACCCGCAATATGTCCTAAAGGTTCCATTGATAAAGCAGATAGATTACCGAATAAAAAACCAAAACTAAAAAATAATAAAACAAAGAAACTTAGTAATATATATACATTTGGATTAGTAGAATTATAGAATAGTAGTACATAAACCAAAGGAACTAAAGTAAAAAATATAGATGATAGTGCAACCATTTTTTTCATTCCAAACTTTACAACGTAACTACCATTTATAAATGTAGATACACCAACCGTTAATGCTATTGCAGCAAATAAATAAGGGAATTCATCTACCATACCATATTGTTCTCCAAATATTTTTTGGGCGGTAGATAAAAAAACTAAAAACGAACCTGTTACAAATCCAAGAATTAAGGTGTTAACTACAGCTTGTTTGTATTTGAAGAACTCTCTAATACCATTAGTAAATAGCTTTATGCTAAAAGTTACTTTATTTTCTGATTTTAATGTTTCTTTTTGCCTAATAGCAAACCATATTACCACTATTATCGAAGCAATAATTTGTATATAAAAAATAGATTTCCATCCCATTGAGTCTAATAAAAGCTTACCTAATGCAGGAGCAATTGCTGGAACTAAAATGAAAATAACAGTTACAAAAGACATTATTTTAGCCATATAATCTCCGTTAAAACTATCTCTAACTATTGCTACACTAATAGTTCTAGGTGCAGAAAGACCTACTCCTTGTAATATTCTACCTAATATCATTACCTCTAAACTTGGTGCTGTTGTACATATAAAACTTGCTATTATAAATATTGCAAATCCGAAGTATATTACTGGTTTTCTACCAAAACTATCTGATAATGGTCCTGATAATAATTGTCCTATTCCTAAACCCAAAAAAATCATTGTAACCAGTAATTGATTATTGTTTGTGTTTATGATACCTATAGTTTCACCAATTATTCCAAGAGCAGGTAATAATGCATCTATTGCCAGGGCTACTAATGACATTAGTGATGCCATTAATACGATAAACTCTAATTGTGATTTTTGTTGTTTTTCCATTATATTTTTATAAAAAAAATAATAGCTAGCCTTATGTAATACCAATAGGACTAGCTATTACATTATAGTAATTATTGAAAATATTTATTTGATGTTTAATTACCCACCGTGGATAATGTCATATCCCATTTTTTGTATATAAACAGGTAGGTCTTTGTAGTTCTTCCAGTCTTTATACTTTGGCAACTTTAAAGACTTCTTTAATCTGAATACCTCATTTAGTAGTTCATGACCATTATTTTTGTCCATTTTTTTTAATCTTGAAATTATTGCTTCATATAGGTCATCTAAGAAAGCTACAGTTTCTTTTAAATGAGTTATATCTGTCCTAGAAGAATGGGTGTTTATCGAGTGATTTAAGTTCCACGATAATATTGTTTTTAAAAGATATCTAGTACCAAGTAAATTAGTATGACTTAAAAAGATACCTTCATTAATTCCTTCATCAGTATACATATCGGAAGTTACTACTATACGTTCTTTAGGTAAATGAACAACTGCTATTGCAGCGCCATCTGCTGCACCTAAATATTTTAATTCTACTACCGTAGTTCCTAAATTAATAGTTAAATGCTTTTCGAATAAAATATCAATAGTATCTGGAAATAAATCTAATGGATCTAAACCGTCTAAATTTTTCACATTTTTTTGAGCAATGATTTCAGCATCTTTAAATACTTCTGTACCGCCTGTATGGTCGAAATGCTCATGAGTTAATACAATTTTTCCAACAGGTTTGTCAGTTAATTTTTCAATCTCTTTTTTTAAAATATTAGCTCTTACTGGATTTGCAGTATCTGTAATTAAAACTTCATTATCTCCTTCTACTACAAGGCTTGTATAGCCCATTAGACTAATGGCATGTACATTTTTGTCAAGGTTAAGTACTTTGGCTTGTTGAGCAGAAACGGTAAAATTTACCGTTCCTACTACAAAAGCTAATATTATTGATATTTTTTTATAAGGATTCATTTTCATGTTTTTAATTTCCGTGCCAAATTGTATATGACATGCGTTGTATATGACCAGGTAAATTTTCTTCGTATCCTCTCCAATGAGAAAATTCTGGAAGTTTGATTTCCTTCATTAACTCTTCAGTAGTTCGGCCTTCTTTCAAGCCTTTTAGAGTAGCACTATAAAGCGCTTCAACAAATTGCAAATCTTCATCAAACAATTCAGGAGAAGAAGTTGGTGTATGACCTGATACCACAATATCAAAATCTAGTTCTCTTTTGATTCGTTTCATAGTTTGCAAAATTCCACCATAATTATGAGCAATTAATCTATATGGTTCATTTACATAACGTGGTAAGTGAAAGTCTACAGCAAATAATATTTTCTCTTTTGGAAAGTGGAAAATTGTCATGGCGTCACCATCATTTGGACCATAATATAATAGATCCAAAGTAGAACCATTGTCAAGGTTTATGGTCATATTATCTTTATAAGTAATATCTGGTATAATCGCTTCTCCATAAGGGTCTCTGCTTATTAATTCAACAGCTTTTTCTTGACTGATAAATTTTGCTCCTTCATCTTTAAAGATTGCCCCACCTCTTGTATGGTCATAGTGATCATGAGAGTAAATTACTTTCGTAACTGGTTTGTCTGTTAGTCTTTTAATTTCGTTACGCATCATTGCAGCACGTTCTTTGCTTGCAGGGTCGGTTACAATAACCCCTTCATCGGTTATAATGATTAAGCTATTGTACATGAATTGAAAATATTGATAAATATTATCTGATAATTTAGTTACTTGCACTTCGGTAGGATTGAAACCAAGTCCATCTCCTTTACTATGACG
Organism: Aquimarina sp. Aq78; assembly: GCF_900299525.1. GTDB lineage: Bacteria > Bacteroidota > Bacteroidia > Flavobacteriales > Flavobacteriaceae > Aquimarina. The sequence goes on from NZ_OMKA01000001.1 coordinate 382,380, forward strand.
ATCTTCTTTCTTTGCTGTTTCTTCTACCTTTTTGTTATCTGTTTTCGTAGAAAATTCTTCTTTTGTTTGTCCTTTACAAGAAGACATTATTACAAATAATGCCATGATTGCTAATATTGATATTTTTTTCATTTTTACCAGATTTTGTTTTTAGATGTATACTACACCGTACTTTTCTTCAATTAATTTTAAATCTTTTTTATCTGAATGACTTTGTTTTGAGGTTTCTTCAAAGTAGTCTTCAGCCCAATCACCAGGGAAAATGTAGCTTACTAATTTTGCAGTTGTATCACCTTCATTTTTCATATAGTGAGAAGTACCTCGTGGACAATGCACAGAATCACCAGATTTTAAATCAAACCAAGCATCTCCAATTTTTGCTTTTAGGTTGCCTTCCATTACATGAAATGTTTGATCTTCCCATTTGTGATAATGATCAGGTATAAAGCCTCCAGGTTGAATTACGCCATCACTAATAACATATTCAGAATTTGTTTGCTCTTTGCCTACAATAACTCCTGTATATTCCTTTTCAGCCATCCAAAATTTTTTACTTTCTGAATAGTGTTTGATGACAATTTCCTTGTTAGTATGCTCTTCTTTTTTCTCCATGATTGTTAAGAGTTTTTACTTTTAGATTAATCTGAGTACAAAATTACTATGTTAACATGTGGTAATTACAATCATTTTTTAGGTAAAAATGATACTTTTTCACTATTTTGGTTTTATGGAAGTATATAATGATATAAATAGTTATTATCCGAGTGATTTAAAATCTCCAAAAACATTGTATGAAGATTTTAAAATCATGAAGTTAGAGAGCATCATAAACTCAATGAATAAGAAAGAACTTGAAAAATATAAAAAGCCACATAGAAGATCTTTTTTTGAATTTTCTATTGGAAAAAAAGAATCAAACTCTCCTCAAGTAATAATAGGGGCAAATGAATTTGTTGGTGTAGATAATAATTTAATGTTTACGACTATGGGACAAGTGTTTTCTATAGATTTTAACGATAAACTGAAAGCTGAGGAAAATGAAGGCTATATTGTTGCTTTTAAACCATCTTTTATGATTAAAGAACGAGGAGATTTTGAAATTATGAACAGATTTCGATTTTTTAATTCCTATACTTTTCCTCATTATATACTAACCTCTACACAAATGGATATAACAAATAACCTAACTCAAAACATGTATAAAGAATACGTGAATGATGAAAAATATGCCAGAGAAATAATAATGGGATATTTAGATGTACTTCTACATAGTTTTAATCGTATTTTGAGTTTGAGTCCAGATACAATTGCTTTTACCTCTTATGATAGGATAGCTGCTCATTTTGAACAAGAGATATTCAAAGATGGAATTGAATTAGTATCAATAGCTGATTACGCATTAAGATTAAATATTAGCCCAAACTATTTATCTGAATCTGTAAAAAAATCAACAGGTAAAAATGCAAGACAAGTTTTATTAGATCATAAATTAATTATAGCAAAAAGTTTGCTTCAACAACGTAAAAGGAGTATAGCTGAAATAGCTTTTGAAATGGGGTTTTCTGAACCTACTAACTTTACTAAATTCTTTAAACAAATGGCTGGACTAACGCCAAATAAGTTTAGATTTAATTTAAACTCGACCTCATAAAACTTTGGTTAAAACACGAGATATAATGATTGCTCCAGTTGAGGAATTAGTATAGCTGCGAGATGATGCGGCTGGATAATGATAGTATTATTGATTAAACAAAACGTTGTAAATCCCCAACACGTCAGCTCGCTCACAAAATCAAAAGTCTAGTAGACTTTTGATTTTGTGCCGTCTAAAATATAGCGTAACGAACCGTTAATTGTTTCCAAAATTATATACAACCTTGAATTTTTGTTTCTTTTGTTTCAAGAAAAAAAGAAAAAGTACTTTAGCTGGAAACTAATGATATGAAGAGACTTCCTTTTCTTGTATTTGTAATTATTTCCTTTTGTTCTTATTCGCAAACCTTTGTTGATGATATTGATAAGGTAGCTATAGTGGTAATTGATTATTGCGTAGATGAGAATGGAAAACAATATGATATAAAAATTAACCCAAAAAAAAGCACTTATAAACATGAAGGTTGGAAACAAGGCTGTCTAGAACATTTTAAAAAGAGCGAGTTAATTCACCCAATGAAGATGACAAACGAATGCTGGCAATCTGTTTATTACTTTGTGAATTCAGAATATAAAACCTACCAACTTCCAGAGGAAGATCGTTCAAAGTGTAAAGTTTTTCATCGGGGCAAGTTTAAATATGAAAACCCTGCTTATAGCGAAACAATAATGAAAAGAAGAAAGAATCGACAAATAGAAAAAGGGGGTTTAGGTGGGAGACAGGTTTATAATATTAAGTGGATTGATGATCACAAATATGAGCTAGAAACTATAAAATTGCCTTTAGAAAAAGATAAGCACAAAGAAGGTAATCTTATTTCTGTTGAGATTATAGAAGTTTTAGATGATAGAACGTATTTATACAAAGCTCAAATTACAAATAAGGAAGATACAAATGTTGTTTTTGGATTAATAACTAAATTATGATTCTATTTTACATAATGGCAACTGCGAAGCACATCATGAACTCATCTAAAAAAATATTAACCTTGTGAGTAAATTATAGCTACAAATGTGAGCAGAATGTTTAAACAGTTTATTTTTTGTTTTTATGATGACCCCAGTAGCTACGATTACTATGAAATAGAATTATCCTAGGATATTTTACATAGTATTACATTATAGCTACGAATGTGGCAGGCGTGTCGCAAATTGGCTTTTACATAATTGCTGACGATATAAAACACCTAACGGTGTCGTTATATCTGCAATTATGTAAAATACTACGTATCCGCCCAATTTGCTACAATATACATTTGTACTATAATGTACTTGCGTTATGTAACTTTGCTTTGGTAAAAGCAAAGTTTATTTCCTCTACAGTTTATTTTAAAAGTTTTCTAACGAAAAATCTATTAAAAAAAGGTAATGGAACACTTATTACCCGTTCGACGGTAGGAGAGTAGGGGAATGTGTGTGGAATGGGAATAGACAATTATATTTTTATCTTTGCAATAACTCCATAGATCCTATTTTTTAATATAATTATATCTTGCATAAAGTTGTCTGATTTGAGTACTTCTTTAGTTTCATCAGATTCCTTATCAATTGATATTATTTTATTATCCTCTAAACAGATTATAATCTTTTCATTATGATAAACAATTGATCGAATAATATCGTTATGAGCTTTTATTTTATGTACTTTATATAAATGTATAAGTAAAAGGAACTATTACTTATTTATATTTGCCGTTTGTAAAGATTAAAATATATTAATGAAGAAAACGTACTTACTAATTCCTATATACTTATTATGTAATTTAATATATTCTCAATGCCCTCCTGCAGGAGATATATATTTAAATAATCAAGCAGATATAGATGCATTCGTTCAAAACTATAGTACTTGTGAGGTTATCAATGGGAATGTATGGATAGGTGGTAATGCAACAGATGTTTCAGGAATTTCGAAAATAAAAAGAATTGAAGGCTCGCTAAGATTTAGCTATGCTGATGTTTCTGATGTATCCAATTTTGCTTCATTAGAATATGTTGGTGGTAATTTTCAAATTGATCAAAGCCATAACATTTTATCTATTGAGGGAATTAATAATTTGCATACAGTTATGGGGGATTTTTTAATCACACAAAATTATAGTAACCTTAAAACCATTAAAGGTTTTACTTCTTTAAGACATGTGGGAGGGAATTTTCAAATAAGTGAAAATTATAATCTTGAATCAATTTCAGTATTTGAAAACTTAGCTAATATTGAAGGATGGTTTTTAATTAGGCGTGCCTCGATAGTAACTTTGAATGGATTTAATAATTTGATTAAAATTGGAACTACCTATAATGTATCACACACTAAAGGAAACCTAAATATCGAAAATAATCGAATGTTGGAAGAAATTAACGGATTCAATTCATTACAAGAGGTAGTAAGAAATGTTGAAATTTCGAATAATCAAAGCTTGATTAGAATTATTGGGTTTAAAGATCTTAAAAAAATCAACTACATTTTTTCGATAGACCGTAATCAGGTATTGACAGAAATACCTTCATTTGACAGCTTAACTACTATAGGAAGTGGTTTATCAATAAAACATACAGGTTTAACAAATATAAATGGCTTCAATAATCTTCAGATTATTGGCGATATTAATCCCTCTTGGGGGAATCTATTTTTTGATAGTAATAATAAGCTGACATCAATAAATGGTTTTAGTATTTTAACCAAGCTTGAAGGAGGTTTAAGTATTACTAGTCACCCAAAACTTGAAAATTTAGACGGATTGTTAAGCTTAATCAATATTAGAAGTATAAATATTGTTGCCAATGATAAATTATCAAATTTAAATGGTTTGAGTAATTTAATGAGTGTTGGAATAACTGGATCTACAGCTATTTCTGTTAGAAGAAACCCTTCTTTAACCGATTGTTCTGCATTGTGCGATTTGTTAACTTATGGTACAGTTATAGGGACTATCTATTTTGGGAATAATCCATCAAAGTGTAGTAGTGAAAGGGAAGTTAGAGATGAATGTATTCCTGATTTTGATAAAGATGGTATTTTAGATGACGATGATTTAGATGATGATAATGATGGAATCCTTGATACAGTAGAACAAAATGGTGATCCAAATAGAGATTCTGATATAGATAGTCATCCTGATCATCAAGATTTGGATAGTGATAATGATGGATGTTTTGATGTTATTGAGTGTGGATTTACTGATGGTGATCAAAATGGAACACTTGGGCAATTACCAGATACAGTGGATACTAATGGGCTAATTATAGGAGAACCTGATGGTTATACTGCACCACTTGATGATAATTTAGACAGTGTTTTTGATTTTCAACAAAACAATCTTTTAAATTCTGGAGAAAATGGAGCTTTAGAAATTTGTATAAATAGTGGTTCTGTTAATTTATTCGATAGATTAAATGACTCTCCAGATACAGGAGGAGTTTGGACTCCAAGTTTATCTAGTGGAACGGGAGTTTTAAACCCTTCAATAGATTTAGCAGGAGTATACACATATACAGTTACTAATGGAGTATGTGGTATAGATAGTTCCGAAGTTAATGTTACAATTAATAGATTACCAAATGCAGGTATAGATGGTATTTTAGAGATTTGTAAAAGTGATAGTTCTGTTAATTTATTCGATAGATTAAATGGCTCTCCAGATACAGGAGGAGTTTGGACTCCAAGTTTATCTAGTGGAACGGGAGTTTTAAACCCCTCAATAGATTTGGCGGGAATTTATATTTATACAGTTACCAATGGAGCCTGTGGAATAGATACTTCGCAAGTAAATGTCATCGTAAATGAATCTCCAAATGCAGGAGAAGATAGAATTTTAGAGATTTGTGTAAATAATAACTCAGTTAACTTATTTGATAATTTAAATGGAGTACCTGATCCTGGAGGTGTGTGGACTCCAAGTTTATCTAGTGGAACAGGGGTATTTGATCCTTTATTAGATGTTGATGGAGTTTATACCTATACAGTTACCAGTAGAATATGTGGTACAGATTCATCCAAAGTTACTATTATAATTAATGTATTGCCAAATGCGGGTGAGGATGGTAGTTTAGAACTTTGTATAGATAGCAACTCAGTTAATTTATTCGATAGATTAAATGGCTCTCCCGATACAGGAGGAGTTTGGACTCCAAGTTTGTCTAGTGGAACAGGAATATTTGATCCTTTAGTAGATGTTGCGGGGGTTTATACTTATACTGTTACTAATGGAGCTTGTGAAATAGATACTTCAAAAGTTAATGTTAAAGTGAATGAAATACCAAATGCAGGTGAAGATATTAGTATAAACGTTTGTATAAATAGTAACTCAATTAATTTGTTTGATAATTTAAATGGAACTCCCGATACAGGAGGAGTTTGGACTCCAAGTTTATCTAGTGGAACAGGAATATTTAATCCTCTATTAGATACTGCTGGAATTTATACTTATACAATTGACAATCGAGTATGTGGGACAGATACTTCACAAGTTAATGTTAGTATAATAGAAGTAGAACCCATAACCGATTATAATATCAATATAGTTGAGCTTAATGATAATAATTCGGTAGAAATTACCATTAATTCTAACTTAAATTATGAATATTCTATAGACGGAATTAATTATCAAACTAGTAATATATTCCGTTATTTAAAAGGAGGTGATTATACAGTATACGTTCGGGAAGTAAATGGTTGTGGAATTCTCGAAGAAATAATTTCTGTTCTAGGTTATCCAAAATATTTTACTCCAAATGGAGATTCAATTCATGATTATTGGCAAATTAAGGGTATAAAATTATATCCTAATTCGATTATACGTATTTATGATAGATATGGAAAATTATTGAAGGAAATTGATTCAAATAGTATTGGTTGGGATGGAATTTATAATGGAAGACTTATGCCTTCAACTGAATATTGGTTTTCAATAAATATAGATAATAAATTATACAATGGGCATTTTTCCCTTATAAGATGAATGAAAAACTTTAAGTATATTTTTATGTAAAATAGAACTTAAAATTTTAAAACGGCTGCATGAAACTTTGTTTCCAAAGTAAGGATTAATCAAAGCTCTACATATAGTAGGTAGGAAATTGTGTGTAAAAATAAATGCCATAACAGGCATTTAAATTTTTATAAAACAATCGAGCGCATGGTAGCCCAGCCGCAACAGCTCGCTAATACTTCTAAAGATTCTCAATCTTCAGAAGTATCCCGTACATAACGGTAAATTATAGCTACAAATATGAGCAGGATGTTTCAATATTAGTTTTTTTAGAATTATGATGACCCCAGTAACTACGATTATAATGAAATAGAATTATCCTGGGATATTTTACACGAGTTTTAAGAATTGATCATAAAATCAATTCTTAAAATCTGCGGGTTGATGTGGCTGGGAACATTATAGCTACTAATAATAAACTGGCGTGCGTAAAACGGCTGTTACATAGATGCAGATATAGACCTAAAGGCGCTATATCTGCATCTATGTAAAATAGAACCGAAAAAGTTCTATTCGCCGTTTTACTCATATAGTATATTTGTACTATAATGTACTTGCGTTATGTCACTTTGCTTTGGGAAAAGCAAAGTTTATTACTTCTACAGTTTATTTTAAAAGTTTTCTAACGAAAAGTTTCTTTAAAAATGTAATGGAATACTCTTTTTGCTGAAAGGGTAGAGGCGTGGAGGCAAAATGTGTATGGAATGGGATTATATATCTAAATGTTATCAATTGTAATCCGAAGATTCGTGAGCTTTGTTGCTCTGATGCTATCACAAATATTTGAGACTTGTAAGTATCAAAATTTAACTTTGGCAACCTATAAGGATCAATTTTTTCATAGAAAAAACTAAACCACTATAGACTTTTGAGTCCGTAGTGGTTTAGTTTCATAATTAAATTTATTTTTTGAGTTATTGAAATTTGTTTTAATTTATTTTTTTGCAAGTTAATGGGGCAGTAGCTCCAACAGTATGTTGTCTAATAGAAGAATTATAACGACCTCCTCCTTGGTATTTTCTTATAAAACCAAAGTTTCTATAACCGCAGCCTTCATCGCTCTTGTATAAAACATCACCTTCAATATATTTACCTTCAATGTTTCCGTATTTATCTTTTAATATTGTCCAATCTAAAGTGATTATTGCACGTCTAAAATCAACATCGGACCAATTGTTCTTTGACCCCCATAGTTTAACTTGCATTAACATTTCATTTTCAATATTTGTATCTTTACGTACAGCAGAAGGCAATTTCTTTTCTTCTAAAACTTTATTTGCTTTGGCTTTAGACAGCGCCAATAAACTTTCAGTTCCAGATGTAGCGTCATAATTAAAATACCCTGAAATAATTTCTTGATTTTGTTTCATTTCACCATCTGTTAATGAAACTCTAATACGATGTTTTTTACTTTGTAAACGTTCGCCCATTCGTTTAAGTAAAAAATCACTTACACCTTTATCTTTAACCGTAGATTCTAAGGAGGCTGGAATTAATTGAAATACGACATAGTTTTTTTCTAAATCATCTTTATATATTGTTTTTACAGTACATTGGTTTACTATCTCATTTTCTTTTGGCAACCTGTCTTTATCATTTTTATCAACACCAACAGTAATCCAATAATGTGTTTTTCCGTAGGCATCGTAAAAAGAATTTGTTAGTCTTTTAAAGTAGGAGAAGAAATTTGGGCTATAGCTTATTTGCCAAGCACTTTCAATTCTAATGAATACTTTAAAAGAGTTTTTAATTAACCCCTTATCTTCTTTTCCAATGACAGGTTCTTCAGAAAAAAATACTATTTTCCCTACATTATTTTTATGAAATTCTGAAGTTGGGTGTCTTAAAAAATATTCTTTAGGTTTAGATTTTTGTTTGGTATTATTTAATTGAGAAAAGACATTGCTTTTTATCCCTAATTTTTTCTTTGCTTCTTGTAACTCTTTTTTTGAAGTAGCAAGAGCAACAGTATAATTAATTAAGTTATTTTTATCAAGCTCTAAAAGCGTTAAGACGTCTTTTTTACTTGTTAGAATAAACCCTCCTTTTGTTGATTCATAGCTCCCTTTATTTTTAGCCAATGGATTAAAAATATAGTTATAGTTACCTCTGTTTGTTTGAAAGTCTGCTTTAATAGTATTATCATCTCTAAGAACGAGGTTGATAGCGCTAATAGCTTGACTTGAAGTGTAATATTTTCCTGTTTGAAAACTTTGAGCAACTAACTGTTGTGTAAATACAAGTAGTAGTAGTAGTGTATAAATAGTATTTTTCATTTTCTTAATTCTATGTTTTTTTGTCGTTTATGAAGGTGTAAAAATATTTTAAGTAAATAGTTTAGAATTCACCCAATAAGGGTGAATTTTAAAAAATGCTCATTTAATTAAAAATGAGCATACATAAACGTAAGTTTAGAGAGTTACAACTTTATAAAATGGGGGCTTGTTTAAGAATCCCCCTTGATTTTTTTCCCTAAATGTTCTTATTCTAAATTAATAGAACGCTTTTTTATTCGACGCGTAGGAGTGAAGCAGGAAAGTGTAAGAGACAAAATAAATTACTATGGTTTAAAAATATTTGTACCCTATACTCAAGTGTACAAAAAGTAAAGTTCTGTTTTTATGGTGTCATTATAGCTACAGTTGGATAACGCATTTGCGCAAATTACTTTTTACATAATTACTAGCGTTATACAGCTAAAGCTCTAGAACTGTAATTTAATGACCCAAGTAGCTAAGATCACTATGAAATGGAATTATCTTGGGATATTTTACATAGTATTACATTATAGCTACGAATATTAATGAAACCTAGGTCGTAAAACGGCTGTTACATAAATGCTAACGATATAGACCTAAAGGCACTATATCTGCATCTATGTAAAATTAGCACAGTAAAAAGTTCTATTCGCCGTTTTACTTATATATTATATTTGTACTATAATGTACCGCGTTATGTCACTTTGCTTGGGTAAAGCAAAGTTTTTATAGTTCTACAGTTTATTTAAAAGTTTTCTAACGAAAAGTTCCTTTAAAAAGGTAATGGAACACTTATTATACGAGCCGACGGAAGGAGGAGAGTGTAATGTGTGTGGAATGGGTATATTTCTCTATTATTTTATTATGAAATGTTAATATGATTGTTAAAAATTCATAGAAATGACTGTTTTTGCTACTGAATCAAGTGTTAACTTTATAACTCGTCATAATTACCCCTCTCTAATTATTATTTAAAATCTGTCAAATGAATATTTGACAAAAATCTTTTGTTATAGAAATCAAGAATATATGACCGAAAATACATTTCCAAAATTTTTATCTAGCAAACCAACTGGAGAAGATAAGTTTGCTGGAGGTTCACATAAAAAAACAGCCAAAATAATATCAGAAACGATTAGAAAAGAGTCTTTAGAAAAGAGAGTTATTGGTTTAGAAGGTGAATGGGGCTCAGGAAAGTCTAATGTTATAAAGATTATTCAAGATGAATTAGGTAAGGAATACTATACATTTATTTTTGACTCTTGGGGTAATCAAGAAGATTTAACACGTAAATCCTTTTTGGAACAACTAATAAGTCAACTATTTAAAAATAATTTTTTAAAAGATAGCAAAAAGTGGTTAAAATTAGAAAATCAATTACTATGGCTCAGAAATACAATAAATATGCATTTTGATTTTGAATCACTAGTATTACAATGTCGTGAAGAAAGGGTGTTGATAGATCTTTCTCATCAAATTTCTTTATTTCATGGGCAAATTGGTTCCGGTAAGTCATCTCTAGTAAGATTGATTGATTATGCTCTGGGAGGTAACCTGGAATACACACCAGCTATTCGTCAAGAGTTGGTTTCTTGCACCTTAAATCTAAGAATTGGTGATAATGAAGCAATCTTGGAAAGAAATATAGAATCTGGTACTAACATCAGAGTTACGTGGTCTGATTCCGAGAATAAAGGTGCAACTATTCTTGCACCAATAGTTAAATCTAATGAAGCTATTTGGAATGAAAATATTTTCAATTTAAGCGACCTATTATTCTATCTTTTAGGTATGGATTACCCTATGGCTCGCAAAAGCAAATTACAAGAATCTACAAGTATGGTCAGGGTAAGTTTCCGTGAGTTTATGTGGTATTGTTATCTTGATCAGGATCATTTAGATTCATCTTTTTTTAGATTAGAAGATACATTTAAAAGAAATAAGTCAAAAGATGTATTGCGTTATGTTGTTGGATATCATTCGGATGAATTAAGCAAACTTGAATCAGAACTTTATAACACAAAAGATCAAATTAACAATACAGTCAGTAATATTAGTAACTTGAAGAAATTACTTGAAAAATTTGATTTTGATTCTGCTGAAGATATAGAAGCTAAAATCCTGAGAACAAATGAAAATTTAGTTGAGTGGAAAATAAAAAGAGAAAAATCTGAGAAAAATTATAAAAATGAAACCCATGTTGTAGATAATTTAAGAGAAAACGCTAGGAAAAATATTTCCCTATTGGACCAAGGTATTAGTGCATTGAATAATTTAAAAACTAGAGTTTCTGAACAAACTTCTTTAAAAAATGAGTTGTTAAGTTCTAAATTCAAATTAGCTAGATCTATTTCGATAGCAAGTGTTTTAGATAATGTAAAGTTTGATTTATGTCCCTCCTGTGGTTCAAACATCTCAAAAAGAAAAGTTGAAATTGATCAGTGTTATCTTTGTCATTCAGATTTGAAAGAAACATCAAATAAAAATTTAACTGTTGATAATCTTAGGCTTGATATAGATTCTCGAATTGAAGAATTAGAGAATTCGATCCTAATTCATAATAAAGAATTAGAAAGGCAAAAAAAGCTAATTTTTAAGTTAGAAAACTACAAGAATGTTATAGATAGTAGAATTGATCAGGAGTTAAAAAATTATGACTCACGATTCTTGAGTAACTTTAGAGAAATTGATAGAAAAATAGCCACTTTGGAAGAGCGTCTAAAGGGATTAAGTAGAATAAAAAAAATACCAGAAGAAATAGATTTATTAGAATCTAATTTAGTAGGGTTTAGGAAGAAGGAAGCGAAAATAAAAGAAAAAATAGATAAGGAAAAGCAGAAGTTCAGTAAAGCGAAAAAGATAATTAAAAAACTTGAAAAACAATTTCTAGAAACCTTAATTGATATTGGTTTTCCCGGAGTTACAAAAAAGGATAAGGTAGAAATCAATAAAAGTTCGTGGAATGTTTATGTATTACCGGAAGGAAGGGAGAATAGAAAATGGAATTTTGAAAACGCTGGTAGTGGAGGTAAAAAAACATTGTTCAATGTAGCTTATCTGTTAAGTATTCATATTGTAGCTTCCAATAATAATTTGCCCTTACCTAACTTTGTCATTATTGACACTCCAATGAAAAATATTGGTGAAGATGTAAATGAAGATATTTTTGATAAATTTTATAACTTACTTTACAGATTATCTATTGATGAATTAATAAATACAAAATTCATAATAGTAGATAAAGATTTTATATTACCAAAGTTTGAAGTTGATCTATATGAAAGATTTATGACTCCTGATGATCCAAATCATCCACCACTTATACCATATTATAAAGGAGCATAATATAATAGTTCTATTAAATGTTATTTTATAAAACAACTAAAAAGAACGGATAATAGAACAATTTGTAGTAAATAGAGTACGTTTTTCAGATGGCTGGTTAAAACGCGCAGTGATTGGAACGAGGTTTTAGTTAAAATTGTAAATTAAGGTAAAGAACTAATATTGTAGAAAAAAGCACACATGGTTCGTTCGAATTTTAAGTTTGCTTTATATGGAACCCTCAGTAAACAATCATTCATAAGTAATGTAGCAGCACTTTTGCATATCTTCTGAGTCCCAAATTCAACAACTCCATGGGGGTTTTCAATATCGATATACTCTGGATCTTTTGGAGTATTTTCACCTCCAGGATAAACCTTAAAAAGCCTTAAAACACCATCCATTTCCCATAAACCATCAGAATTATGTTTGTTTTTTTCGGTTACGGATACACCTATTTTAGCAAGGTTTAGAGAATTTTCGTTAAACATTTTATCTGGAAAAGCGAAGTTTTCAGTTTCGTGAAGAGCCATATATAAATTTCCGTCTATTATTAGTTTTTTTATATTTCTCCACCATAGTATGTCACCCAATTCGAAATTGTCTTTGTAGTGCGTACTATACTGACATAAAAGGTTAACTACATAATCCTTACCACTTCTGTACAACTTTTTAAACTCTTCACAATCTTGAAATTGTATAAACTTCTGTTGATCTGATAATGATTGATATTCGTTGTAAGCTATTTCTATTAGCATAGGAGCTCCTAGAGTTCTATCTAAACCTTTAAAATACATATTGCTATTTTATTTGTTAAACCTATCAATAATTAATATAAGCAATAATTTTTTCACTGAAATTTCTGATCTAAACTTCTAACCTAATAAATAAAACAAAATTATATTAAAACGTACATTTTACAGAACGCTTATGTTTTGTATTTAAGTATAGGCTTGTATAGAAAGGGATCCTCATTTTTATATTAATCATTTCCGCTAACCATCTCTATGACAATATGAATATTCTTATAGATCAAGCATTCAAAAGGGCAGAGGTGAGCAAAGCAACTTTTTATAGGGTAGAGAAGGGGTTGGTATAAAATATACCAGCTAATACATTTTTATATAGACCGTCAAAAAATGATAATTAAATTATCAAAACAACTGATATTTGTTGCAATACTCAATAATCTCAGCGATAGATTTTATATCTAGTTTGTAATATTTTTTTCTATATATACTTCGGTGTAAATTACTCTTTGGCGTTTGTTATATTCAATTTAGTAAATATCATAAATAATAACGATTAATCACTGTTAATAATTGGTGATAATTCCCCGAAAACTCAATTCCATAAGCCTTTCTAATTAAGTATATTTAGTTTCGAATATATACACAAAATTATGAGTAAAAGAAGTGCTGAAAACACAATAGCTGGTTACTATTATCAATTTGATAAAACTATCTTAGAAATATTAAATCAAGAAACTCCAACTGCAGTAGTTAGAATTGAAGGAATAGAAGACATTGATATTGAAAATATTGAAGGAAATACAACATATATTCAATGTAAGTATCATTCAAAAACAAGGTATGTTCCTTCTCAGATAAAAGAACCTATACAACTACTTTTGAGAGAGTATAAAAAAGCAATTGATGCTGGAAAAACAGATTTAAAGTTTGTTCTTTATGCACATTTCAAAGAAAATCAGGAAGCATTAGCTAAAAAATTAGAAGGAAGTAAATTAAAAATTTCAGAATTAAATTTTTTGAAGACTGATATTTTAAGTGGAAAAAAAGAAGGTAAAGAATACTTTGTTTATGATGAATTAGGGCTTAATAATGAAGCATTAACTAATTTTATTCAATCCTTGGAAATTGATATTAATGCTGGAGATATTGATCAACAAGGAAAAGAAGTTATAAACCAAATAAAAACTAACTTTAATAATTGTAATAATAGAGAAGCTGAATATTATTACAACAACGCTTTAAAAATAATTTTCAAATTAGCTACTAAAGATTCTTTAGATGACAGACAGATATCTAAGGAAAATTTTATAAGAGCAATTGACAATAAAAAATTCCTTTTTAATAAATGGTATGCACATCTAAAAGGAAAAAAACAATACCTAGAATATGTAAAATGGAAATTAAAAAAAGAAAGGGCATTATCATCAAACAAGTATAAATTTTTATTTGTCGGTAGTGAGTTTTTGTCTAATGAAGAAGGCGTTAGTTTTGAAGTTTTAACCCAAAATATTATCGATGAATATTTTCAAGTAGGTAAGTCTTATTCCACCAAAAGTAAGGTTTGGACTATTGTTTTAGATTGTGATGATGATGAGTTTTCTAAATACAAATCAAGGTTATACGAAAAAGGAATTGTTCCTTGGGGAAAAAGTCATTCAGCTGGATTTGATATTAGATTGTTTAATCAAGACCCAGTTATAAATACTAATAAGAATGATACTATTTCTAAAACTTCATTTGCCGTTAAACTAATAACTTTTAGTGATTTTGAAGCGAATCAAAACTCCATAAGAAATATTGATTCAGCTTTATTTTTCTCCAGTATTGATTATAAAGAATATTTTGGTGAAAACATTTCATTTAAGTTATCAGTAATTGAATCAGATAATAATTTAAGAACTTTAAATGATGTCAACCAAATATTTGAAGAAGCTGTATCTGGAAATGATTATTTAAGAATAATAGGTATTCAACCTAATACTATTTCGGTTGAAGTGACTAAACCAAATACATTTAAGGAAAAAAATGAAACTTTCTCTCTAGGAAGTTTTGTTAAAATTACTGATGATAACAATAATGCTATTATCGGGATGCTTCAGAGTTACAAAATAAAAGATATTAATGATGCTGAAAATGAAACTATAGAAAGGAAAGAACCTTCTTTTATTTTAGATATTCAACCAATGGGATATTTAAAGGATAATGAATTTAAAAGAGGAGGACAAGAAATAACAATACCTCCAAATGATGTTTCAATTGCAGATTCAGCTCTTTTGAAAGATATTTTCTCTAGAAATACAACTACATCAAACGAATCAACATTTAGCTTTGGGACTCTTTCTTATGATGATGAAGTCGATATAATTTTAGATGGAAATAATTTTTTTAATAAACACATTGCCCTTGTAGGTTCCTCAGGGTCAGGAAAATCTTGTACAGTAGCACAAATTTTACATTCTGGGATAGAACAGACAAAAGAGCAAAAACAAGCTGATCAAAAAAACAATGCTAGAGTCGTAATCTTCGATTTACACGGAGAGTATAAAGATGCATTTCCTGAATGCAATTATTTATCCGTTGATAAATTAAAATTACCTTATTGGCTGTTAAATGGAGGTGAATTATCGGATTTGTTTGTTGATAGTGGTGAGAGTAATCATCATAATCAATATCATCAGTTAAAAAATGCAATAGTACTAAATAAAATCAGACATAATCCAAATAAGAAAATAGATTTTGATACACCTGCATATTTTAGTTTGAATGAAGTTATAAACTATATTAAGAATATAAATGATTTAACAGTATACAATAAAGATGGTAATACTTATTTTGCCGTACTCCCTGCTACAGAATTGATAGAATATGATGAAGATAAACTTTGGGAAAGAATAAACTTTGAAAATTCAACGGGTAACTCAAAACACACAGATTTTGAAGTAAAAGTTTCTAAGTTTGGTGGTTTTAATGGTGAATTTGATAGATTTATTTCAAGATTAGAATCTAGACAATTAGATAATAGATTAGATTTTATTATAAAAAAAGGAGAAGAAAACACAACTGATGAACTTTCAAAAATTATTAAACAATTTCTTGGTTTTAAAGAAGATAATACCAGTTCAAATGTAACAGTAATTGATTTAAGTGGAATCTCATTTGATGTATTAAGTGTAGCTGTTTCTCTGATTAGTAGATTGATGTTTAACTTTATGTACTATGCAAAAAAAATTCATCCTACTCAGGATATCGAAAATCCATTATTATTAGTTTACGAAGAGGCTCACAATTATGTACCAAAGCTTAGTGATGTAAAATATAGAGGAGTAAAAGAATCTATAGAAAGAATAGCAAAAGAAGGTAGAAAATATGGAGTATCTGCAATGATAGTTAGTCAAAGACCATCTGAAATCTCTGAAACAATTTTTTCACAATGTAATTCATTCGTAGTAATGAGATTAACCAATCCAACAGACCAAAACTATATTAAAAAATTGATGCCAGATTCTGTTAGTTCTATTTCAGAAAATTTATCTGGATTAGAAAGTAGAGAAGCCCTTGTATTAGGCTCTTCTATTCCTATGCCAACTATAATTAAAGTTAATGAATTAGCAGAATATAAAAAACCTAAATCAACGGATGTTGATTTTATGGATAAATGGAAAGAAAATTGGAATGAATTAAATATGATTTCTAGCATAATAGATGAAATGGTTATTCCTGAAATCATATAAATTTTAAATATGAAATGGTATTTAGTATATAATGAGTTTGCAAATTTATTAAATGAATTTGGGTTAAATAATAATTCCCCAGGAGAAACTCTTTTTAACATATTAGTTGAGGATTCGGAGTTTATCTCGGAAAACAATTGGATAAATAACCATCGTGCTAATCTTTCACAAAATAGTATTGATCCAATACATGTTTTTTCAAGTTTTAATGGAAGTAAACAAAGTGGTAGCTCTAGAATTAAACGAATAAATATTTTATTCAGAATTCTGACTTCAAAAAATGAGACGATAAAAAATAATACTGATAAAACTACAAGCCAATCCAAAATTTATGAAAATATAGATTTTTCTGGCTGTCCATCTCCATTTAATGTAAAAATGCTTTCGGTAAGAGATATTGATTCACAAAAAGAGATTTGGGAAAACTTTCTTTCAATTCATAATTTAAAACAAAAGGGGGTAACCCAAAATGTTTTTGATCAATTAAAAAAATGGTATGGTATAGATATTATATCATATACTCAATTTTTATTTTGGATTGATTCAAGTAATTTTCTACCACTAGATAAAAATACTGTAAGTTTTCTTCTAGTATCTAAAAAAATTGAAACTAGAACTCTTAATTTTTTAGAGTATAAGAATCTATTAACAGAAACAAATACTGGTATTTATAGAGAATTAGCAGTTTTAGCATATGATTTTATTGGTGAAAACAGGAGGGATTTTAAGTATTCAAAAAAATTAAACAGATATCTAAATGATGAGAAGTTAAAGGATTTTAGTAATCAGGGGTTTAAAATTATAGCAATAGAACCTATTGAAGGTTATAATGAAGCGTATTTAAACATTTTAAGTAATAATACTATTTATTATTTAGAGAATGTATATAAAATAGACAACAATAAAGTATTATATAATAATTCAGAAAACAGCATTTCGTTATATGAACAAAAAACCAGAAATAACAACATCTTAAAAATTAATGTTTCAGCGATCGTAGGCAAGAATGGATCAGGAAAGAGTAGTTTAATTGAGTTGTTTTTTAGAGTCATTAATAATTTGGCTTTTCTTAATAAAAATATACTTAAAACAGAGGATCTTATATTTGAAGAAGGTTTAGGTGTGAAGTTATATTATATTATTTTAGGAAAATTTCTATGTTTAGAAATAATAGATAAGTCTATCATACTGTATGATTACGATTACGTCGAACAAGAATATATAAAAAAAGAAAAAAGTCGAAAATTTAAGGTAAATGATTTTTATGATTTCTTTTATTCCATTGTGGTGAATTATTCCCATTATTCCTTGAATAGTAAAATTGTTGGTCCATGGATAGAAAAATTATTTCATAAAAATGATGCTTATCAAACTCCTTTGGTTATAAATCCAATGAGAACATCTGGAAACATTGATATTAATACAGAAAATGATTTAGTAAAATCAAGATTATTGGCCAATTTATTTTCACCCATTGAAGATGATGACATAGGAATAAGACAAATAACTGAAAATCAAGAAGCATTTGAAGTTGTTTTTACAATGAATTATGATAAAAATCTTCAATTTTATAGAGATATAGAAAACGAAACAGGATATGAACCTGAAGATATTTCTGAAAGTATTAAACCTACTTTAGAGTTTCTTTTTAAAAAATTTGATTTTACAAGAAATGATTATTCGACTGGTTCAATAGAAGATAAAACCGAGAAGTATATTTTTAGAAAAATGGTTAAAATAGCTGATCTATATCGTCCTTATAAGGATAAGAATTATGTGGACTATAGTGATGGAATTCCAAAATTTAGAGATGAATTATTAGAAGAATATATATACAAAATAAAACGTGATAAAAGTCATATAACATATAAATTAAAGCAAGCTATTAATTATTTAAAATTCTATAACCTCATTGAGAAAAAAGAAAAATTCACTTTAGAACTTAATAGTCTTTATGATAATATTCAGAAGGAAAATTATCATCTAAATAAACCTGAAATTAACGAAATTGATATTATAGAATTATTACCACCATCATTTTTTAATGCTGAAATAAAGTTAAGAGATAAAAGAGGAAAGCCTTCGGATTTTGAAAAATTAAGTTCTGGAGAGAAACAACAAATTCATTCGATAAGCTCAATTTTATATCATATTCAAAATATAGATTCCGTAAATTCCCATAATAAAGAATTAATTGATTACAGAAATATAAATCTGATATTAGATGAAATAGAATTATATTATCATCCGGAATTACAAAGAAAATACCTTTCGTATTTATTAAAAATGATAGGTAAGTTGTCTTTAAATAAAATTGAAGCCTTCAATATTTGTCTTGTTACGCATTCACCCTTCATTTTATCTGATATACCATCTTCTAATATATTGAGGTTAGATAATGGTAAAACTAAAACTATTGAACAACAAACCTTTGGTGCTAATGTTCACGATTTATTAGCAAACGATTTTTTCTTAAAAAAGGGATTTATGGGTGAATTTGCAAAAGAGAAGATTAAAGATATCATTGAATTAATGAAGGATGTTCAGGAAAAAAAATATGAAAAGAATAAGTTTGATGAGATTAAGGTAAAATGTAAGAATATAATTGATATTGTTGGTGAACCAATATTATATCTGAGTTTGATTGATTTATATTCCCAGACGTTTAAAGAATCTAGAAATGAATTCATTAATGACCAAATAAAAAAACTAGAAAAGTTAAGGGATGATAGCAATACATGAAAATAAAGTAAAAGCTGTACAAGCTATATTTTCAAAAGACATAAAAAATCAAAGAGAAAAAGCAATTGAAAAATTGAATGTTTTAAATAATAAGATAATTGATATTTCTGATAAAGCCTATTTAGAAAGTGTTATTTTACTATTTGAAGAAAATACTGATATTCTAATTTGGGATTCGGATAAAATAAATAGAAGTAAAGATATATTAGGTAATGTGCCAATGATAACTAAAGTTTATAGAAATCGTATCTCCAAACAAGTAAAGAGTCCTATAAAAAATGCTATATTAACAGCATTAGGTTATAAACTTCTTAGGAGTTCTTTTTATCCTAAATATTTTAAAGAAGTGGGTATTAAATCTTGTGTATATTGTAATTCACAATTATCAATTACGGCCGTCAAATCTAAAAATGTTTATTCTGCAAAATTTGATGTAGATCATTACCACTCTAAAGATGATTATCCATTTTTAAGTATTAATTTATTTAATTTGTATCCTGCTTGTTCATCTTGTAATAGAGCAAAGAGTAATGATGTAATAGAATTTGAATTATATACAAAAGATGAAAGCAAGACAGTAAAATCAAATTATAACTTCAAATTAAGTCCTTATGCTAAATCTAAATATTTAACTACAAGAGAATCAAAAGATATAGATTTTACTTTTAATGAACCTAATTATAATCTTGTTGGAGCAAAAAAGTTTAATGATGTATTTCACATTAAAGGCATATATGAAACTCAAGATGATTTAATCGAAGAATTAATCATTAAAAGTCAGATATATAATAAATCTTATTTGAAAACTTTGAAGTCAAATTTCACGAAATTAAATTTACATCCAGAATTGTTTAAAAGAACGCTAGTTGGTAATTACACTGAAGATAAGGATATACATAAAAGACCAATGAGCAAATTGGTAATGGATATAGCGAAAGACCTCAATTTAATTTAGAATAAAGAAATACATCATTAAATAATAACAGTTTCATAATTTCTTTTTCTATTTTACATAATATAAAGCCTGACAATTGCGAATTTGAAAAAATGTGGAGGATGGTAAAGAATATGGGCTAATTTTTGACTTATATTAATCGATTGTAAAGAATATTTGATTTATGAGAATTACGGATTTCTTGAAAAAACTTAGAAAAGTATTTTTCACAGATTTTTATAATGCTAAACTAGAAATACGACCAATTTTCACAAGTATTTCACGAAATTTTTCGCAAAACAGATTCTCGTAGACACTATGAAAACTAGAAAAGTGCTTTTGGAACCAGAGAAAAGTTCTATATTTTAAATAATTATAATCCACATTTTAAATTGTCGGTAACATATCCTGGGATATTTTACATAATACTACATTATAGTTACAATAGAACTAGAGATCCGCAAATTGGCTTTTACATAATTGCAGATATAACGACACCGTCAGGTGTTTTATATCGTCAGCAATTATGTAAAAGCCAATTTGCTACAATATACATTTGTACTATAATTTATATTATGTAAAATAGAATATTTGATTACTTCCCTGTTATTGATTTAAACTATTACTAATTATTCGATACCGCTGTATTATTTTTCTCTTCGAGTTTTAATACCTTACCTCTATATCGTATCGATGTTCTGTGATTGCTCTGTATCATGATATCACTTCTCAAATTTGGATATAGTGTTACTGATACTCTTAGCCATTCTGTAGCATTCCTAATTCCAAATTTCATCAAGTACCGTTGTTTTTTCTCATCATAAGTAACCATAATATCCTCTGGCACGCCATCAAATTCTATATTATTGTTCCTATTGTTAAAGCCTGCAGATATTCTACGTTCTCCATAGTATGGTAAATACACAGAAATACTATCTCCCAGGATTCTAAAATGATTAAAATTTCCGATCAGGTTTATATTATTTGCTGTACTTCCTGCTGGAAATAAACCACTATTCGACAACGCATTAAGACTACTATTGGCTAACGGTGCTGCCCAATCCGAGATGATTTCAAGTTTTTTTTGTGCTACCAATTCATCTAAAGCCTTACTTTCCTCTGTAGATACCTCCAGATTTTGCGAGCTTCCGCAACTAATTAGTAAACAGCTTGTAAGTATTAAAAAAAGAGTTTTCATTTTTGTTGAGAATATACCAATAATTACTTCAAATAGCATACCATTTTTTAAAATATTAACACATAAAGTCCAGTAAGTCAGATTATAAATAGAATATTTTAATCTCTAAAACCTATATCTTCCTCTTACATATAATAAATTTGGGGCGCCATAATACCCAAATTCAGATGTGTTAAAGTCTAGATTATGATTTACCTCTAAAGAAAAATTAGTATCAAAATCATATCCCATACCATACATAAACCTAGTCCGGAACGGAACTTTTATTATATCGTGAACATCTGCATTTCGTGTAAGTTCTATTTCCAAACCAGAAAAAAGATGAAATTTATTTGTCAAATGTAATTTTCCTTTAATCGGCATTTTAAAAACATCTGCAGACAGATATGTATCATTATACCCCTGTAATTCTATAAACAAATTCGAATTTACTTCGTAATTAATTGTAAAATATGCATGCTGTTCGCGACTTGATAACCCAGAATATGAAAATCCACCGATTGCCAATTTTGATTTTT
Source organism: Aquimarina sp. Aq78 (assembly GCF_900299525.1). Taxonomy (GTDB): domain Bacteria; phylum Bacteroidota; class Bacteroidia; order Flavobacteriales; family Flavobacteriaceae; genus Aquimarina. Next base: position 404,478 of record NZ_OMKA01000001.1, read on the forward strand.
TATCTACCACCCCATTTGCATCTGTTTCTTTTTCTTGTGCATATATTTGTTTCCCAGATAAGAAAACAGAAAATATAACTACTCCTACTACAAGAATAGTATACCTTTTCTCATGGATACGAAACAGTTTTAACCTATGTTTGTTGTATACTAAAGCGTCACTATTTATCATAATTAAGTGATGATATTGGTTAAAAAATACTATTCGCATAAAAGACTATCAAAAATGATGTAACGTTACAGAATATAACATTCTACTATAATTCTTTGTGGGGCAAATACGTTACTTTTGCCAGATGCAAAAAAATAAGTTAGCCCAGTTTGAATTTGTTACTCTAATGGCATCTCTAATGTCTATTGTTGCTTTGGCTATAGATGCGCTTTTACCAGCATTGGATATCATAGGAATTACTATTGGTACCCGACAGATTGCAGACAATCAATTATTAATTACCATGATTTTTCTGGGGCTTGGTATTGGTCCATTAATTTTTGGACCCATATCAGATAGTATAGGTAGAAAACCTGTCGTGTATATGGGGTTTGTCCTTTTTATTATCGCAAGCTTTATTTGCATTTTTGCTACAAGCGTAGAAATGATGGTATTGGGTCGAATTCTACAAGGTGTTGGACTATCTGCACCCAGAACGATTGCTATTGCTATGATTAGAGATATTTATAGTGGTGATTATATGGCACGTATCATGTCGTTTATTACCGTAGTCTTTATTTTAGTGCCGATTATTGCCCCTGCATTGGGTAAATTTGTGTTAGATCATTATGATTGGCAAGCAATATTTTATATACAAGTACTCTTTAGCTTACTCGTATCTTTTTGGTTTTGGAAACGGCAAGCCGAGACCTTAGAAATATCCAAACGTATTAAGTTTACATCTACTATTTTTATGGATGGCCTAAAGGAATTAATGCAATACAAAACGACTATTGGGTATACTCTTATTTCGGGTTTTATAGTGGGGTCTTTTATGGTTTATCTAAGTACCTCTCAACAAATTTTTGAACAGCAATATCAGTTAAAAGAAGAGTTTCCGTATATATTTGGTCTTTTGGCCATCTCAATAGGTTCTGCTATTTTCTTAAACGGAACACTGGTATTAAAATATGGTATGGAGAAATTGGTTACCACTTCTCTACTCGCATTTTTTGGAATTTCTCTTTTGTATATTGTATTATTTTACAATTCGTCAAATCCAAGCGTAGAGGTTCTATTGCTATTCTTCGGAATGCAATTTTTTGCTATTGGATTTTTATTTGGAAATTTAAGGGCTTTGGCCATGCAACCAATTGGTCATATTGCAGGGATCGGTGCTGCAATTACAGGTTTTGTTTCTACGATTATGGCTGTTCCTATTAGTACTTATATCGGGAGGTTTGTTTTAAACACTACCCTACCTCTATTTATAGGCTTTTTGGTCTGCGCACTACTTTCAATTGTAATTCTTGTGTATATAAAAGTAGCAGTAAAAAAAACAGAGTGTTACTCGCTAGGAAAGCGATTACCTGCGTTGGTCATTATGCTCTATACGTTCTTCTGGGATAGATAAATCACCATTTCCAGCAATGGCAAACTGGTCTCTTTTTGATCCATATCCAAAATTAGAAGACCTACGATATTTATTCTGGAAATCTGCGAATCGTCTTTTTCTAGTGGGCTTTTCTTTACTATTCATAGTGGAAAGTTTTAGTGAATCATACGGTTAATAATTAATTCTCTTTCTAAGTTATCATTTTTTTTTAATTTTAGTCTACTCATTCATAGTACTTTATATTAATTTTAAGATACGTACGAACAATCCTTCTTTTAAGGTTTAGAGTTCGATTAAAATTTTCTGTTCTTCATTTGTATTTAATAGTATTGAAATTTTCCTGTTTGCATATCCTTCTGCGATAATGAGTATATCATATTTTCCCGGTGTTAGATCATTCCAAAAAAAAGCCCCAACATCATTGGTTACTTGTGCTATATCGACTAACCGTGTCATCCCAGTGATAGTTAAGGTTATCACTGCTTCTTCTACAGGTTTTTTAGATTTCTGATCTATTATTTTTCCTCTAATTGCGGCTCCCATTAGTATTTTATTTATTGAAGAATGAGCATTCTTCTCTTATAAAAATGCTCATTCTTTCTATTTTACTTACTATTTATATTTGTTTTTCCAGTTTTTAAGATTCTTAAATACTGGTTTTGTAATTCGAGTAGCAGAATTACCCAATGAATATCCATTGGTATGGATTCCTACAACATAACGTTTGCCATTTTTGATTCTCCATAGCGGAGATCCGCTTTGACCCCCTGCTGTATCAATATTATATACGAGAGTCCTTGAAGTAACAGCTTTAATTTTTCTGGCATGCCACCATTGTGTACCAGCAGGCTTATCACCGGGATACCCAGAAAGGTTTACTTTTAGCCCCAATAAATCAAAGAAACCATAATTTCCATATCCAAAATACCCGACTTTATTACCATACTTACAGTTTTTTGGTAATATGATTGCTCCATAGTCATGACTTCGTTTTTTACTCTTGGTCCATCCTTTAACCGAATGGAAATGAGAAGATTTACATGATCCGTATGGTTTTTTAGCACCATTTCTTCCTGGTATTACTTCAATACTCTTGGCCCAGCCCCCATGTTTATGCATATAAACCACATGACCAGCAGTAATGACTGTACGAGGACCAATAAGAAATCCAGTGCCAATCCAACTAGTACCATCTTTGGCTTTAATTCTTAATGAACAAATGGCCCGCCAAGGATACTTGGTTGTTCCTTTAATTTGTTTACGATCATCTTTACCAATGACTACTTCCTGCATCATTTTTTTACCACTTTCACTACGCATTAGCATAGCAGCAGTTGGATCTCCGAATTCTGCATAATATGCATCCAATACATTTTCATCATTATCCTCTTCTTCGCTTTCTTGTTCATCTAGCACCGAATAATCATATCCTGAAACCTTTTCCAGAGTTCCGTCCTCGGTTTTAGAGCCTTCTGTGGCACCACTTTCATTTCCTTCAAAAGGAGTTTCTAGGTCTTCAAAATCCTGATCTCCTCCACTACTTTCACTACTCACCTCCAGGTAATCATTAGCATACTCTTCTGTTTCCTCACCCAGAGTATCATCAAATTCGTCGGTTTCTATTAGGTCACCTGTTCCTTCAAAAGATTCTTCGATAACTGCTGTCTCATCAGTGATCTGATCTTCATATATTCCATTTTTCTTCATGATTTGTGTCTTTATAAAATTTGTTTGTACTATAGAGTTTCTTATGCATTAGCCCTCTATTTCTTTTAAATTGCAATTTTATTCAAGAACAAAAGTATAAACAATCACAATAACTAAAAAGAGCTAAATAGCTATATATCAACAAGTTGAATAACTGTTTGTTTTATAGGTGAAAGATGGTGTACTATTGGGGTAAATAAACCCTTGGAATGATTCTTGATTATTTCTAACTTAGTAAAATTATAATTATCCCTATGAGAACTTTTCTCTACATATTGATTAGTATTGTGTATATACAAGGATTTGGGCAAGATATCATTCCTAATGTTACGCAGTTACCAACCAGTCCGACTTCTGATTATGCATTAATCAATGATTATCAAGGTATCGTTTTTGACAAAGAAAAGTCAAGAGTTTCTTTTGATTTTATCGAAGATAAAACTTCTGGTACGATTGCTGGATTAGATTTTAAGATTAATTTCAATCCTAAAGATCCGGAAAATGCAGCTTTTAAAGGTACTGCCCTTATTAATACACTAGACACTGATAATTTTTTACGTGATGGACACTTAATGTGGGAAAAATTCTTCTATAGAAAAAAGTATCCAAAAATAAGCTTTGCAAGTACTGATGTTGTTTCTTTTGATACCAATACTTATAAGGTTATAGGTAATCTTACCATCAAAGGAATACAAAAAGAAGTGATTATCACATTCTCTCTAGATGATAAAAAATTATTGGGTAAAACAACTATTTATTCTAGTGATTTTGGTGTAAATATCCACGATGAGCGCGAAAAGAATAAATTAGATATACGGTTTTATTTTCCGATACTTCAATAAAGAAAGCAGCACTATTGTGCAGTACTGCTTCTGTTTATCGGTATTCTTTGGTTTTTACTACTATATCTTATTTCCGTTGATATCTAACTCGATAACAACTTTATTTAGTTTTTTAACCTCTTCTAATTGAGAGGCTTTATCTCCTACTACAACATAAATCATTTTATTTTCTTCAATATGCTTAAATATAATCGATTTGAAATCTAATTCACTCATCCCTACAAGTTCTTTCTGATCATCTTCTATAAACGAAGCTGGTTTACTATATTTACTCATCTCTCTTAGAATACCTAGCTTATCATCTAATGCTTCATAATCCCTGGTACTCCCTTTTAAAATTTTATTCCTTGTGATCTCTGCATCATCTTCACTAAAACTTTCTCCATAAGAAGTTATCATTTCTTCTATAATCTTAAGTGATGGTAGTGTTGCATTAGCACGCACACTTGTTGCTACAAAAAATGGAGAGATATTTTTTTGTGCTCTAATTCCTGAATATGCCCCGTAGGTATATCCTTTTTGAATTCGTAATGTTTGAAACAACCTTCCGCTGGATCCACCTCCTAAAATCTCATTGGCATAATCCAGATTATTAAACTCAGGATTTGTTGCAGATAATGCTAATTTACCAATAAATATGACTGATTGCTTAGATCCTGGAACATCTATAAAGTACAAATGATCAGTTTGATCCTTTTCTGTAATTTCTATTTTAGGAATTGCTACACTTTCAGTATTCCAATTAGAAGCTAGTGATGATAACGTTTCTTTTACCTTACTCTTATTAATATTTCCTGCGATATGAAAAGTAGCATTTCGAGGAGATAGATTTTTATAATGTTTTTTAATATCATCCAAAGAGATATTTTCTGTTGTTTCTAATGTTCCAGAATTTGGGAGTCCTAAAATATTCTGGTTTCCATATAATAATTTATTAAAATTAATCGAAGCAATCGCTTGGGGGCTAGCCTCTCTGCCTTTTAAATTGGTTTGTAGTGCTTGTTTTAAACGGGCATACTCTTTCTCATCCCATCGTGGTTGTAATAGTATCTCTTCTATTAGAGCTACGGTATCTTCAAAGTTTTTAGCTAAGCAGGAAGCTCTCAAACGTATTTCCTCTGTTCCGCTAAAAATATCGATCGATGCCCCTAATAATCCTATAGCTTCTTCTAACTCTGCCGAAGTCTTTGTAGCCGTTCCTTCCATTAGCATACTGGTCATAAAACTAGAAATTCCTGATTTCTCTATTGGATCTAATAAGTGCCCACCCGGAATGGTTATGTCAAAGCTTATCAGTGGTAATTCGTTATTTTCTATACCGTACAGCTTCATTCCGTTTGACAATTCTCCTGTCCATACTTCTGGAGACTTAAATAATGGTAGTTCCCCAAAATCAGGCTCACTTCTATCATGTGTAGATGGTGTTTTTTCATATACTGCCTCTTCTCCCTGTTCTACTTCTTCGCTGGCAACATCTTTTTTCACCTCTTCTATCCATACTTTTGCTTTTTGAGCATCTGCAACAGCAAGATTTAATTGATTTTTTGGAACTACGCTGGTCATCACATAGTTTTTATCTTTGATATATTTGTTATAGACACGCATGATATCATCACGAGTAACCGCATTAGTTAGTTTTGCAGTTTCTGAAATATAACCAGGATCTCCTTTAAACTCATTATCCTGAACCAACTGAAATGCTTTATTAAGTATGGTGCTAAATCCTTGATATAATTGAGTTTCGAGCTCGGCTTTGATTCTTTTAAGTTCATTGTCGGTAAATCCATCTTTCTCAAATCGAATCAACGCATTGTTTATTGCTATGTGTACACTATCTAAATCTTTACCAGCATTAGCACGTACTATAAATGAAAATTCACCAGCAATCTCGCTAGATCTTTGAAAACTACGTGGATTAGGCGCCAGTTTCTTTTCTTCGACAAGAACTTTATATAATGGTGATTTTTTACTTCCACTTAATAATTGCCCCAAAATATCCAGAGCATAAGTATCTTTATGATATTCTTCTACCGTAGGATATACAATTCGAAGTTCTGGAAGTTTAGCAAAATTATCTTCGAAGTATAAAGATTTACTATCTCCAAGAGTAACTGCCATTGGTTGTAAAGGAGCAACATCTGGTCCTTTTCTTATTTCTCCGAACCATTTTTTTACCAATTCTTTGGTTTTGGCGATATCAATATCCCCTGCGATTACTAATGAACCATTACTAGCTCCATAGTATTGTGTATAAAATTCTTTTACATCATCTAAGGTTGCAGATTGTAAATCGGGAAGCGATCCAATGACTGTCCAACTATATGGATGGCCTTCTGGATATAAATTTTTGCGAATAATTTCATCGGTATATCCATATGGGGCATTATCTACCCGCTGGCGTTTTTCATTTTTAACTACTTGCTTTTCTCTTTCTAAAGCAGCTTCGGTTACTGTATTAATCATATACCCAAAACGATCAGAGTCTATCCAAAGAATCTTTTCGAAAGCATCTTTTGGTACCACCTCATAATATACGGTTCCGTCACTCCAGGTACCACCATTTCGTTGCCCTCCCCATTCTGGGATTAATTTTCGATTGGCTCCAACGGGAGTATTCTCTGAGTCATTAAAAGACATATGTTCAAAGAAATGTGCAAACCCTGTTTTACCCGGTTTTTCACGATTAGATCCAACATGCATCATAGTCGCTACAGCCACAATAGGGTCACTATCGTCTTTATGAAGAATTACCTCTAAACCATTATCAAGAGTAAATTTTTCATAATCAATTTTAAATTCTGTAGAATTATTGTCTGATATTTCCTCTTCTGTTGCTTTTTGTTCTGAATTTGAACAAGAATATAACATTCCGGATATAGCAATTAAGCTTAGAGTTTTTCTGAAAAATGACATTTGTGTATAGTTATTTGATTAATGAATAGCTTAGTTGATACTCAAAAATAAGAAAACGGTATTCAAGAATTTCTTAAAATGTTTATAAAACCGACAATATATCAACGACAAATTGTTAAACTGAAACGACAAATGCCGAGTATTTTCCGTGATGTGTTATAGATATTGGTAATTGCATTGTTGTTTGGTTGATATTTACTATCGGGATTCCGTTACTATCTTTGGTTAAACAAATCAGAGAAGCATCTACATTTAGCTTTCTGATAATAGTTTCTTTTAATTTGGAGCGTATATTCATTGGTTTATCATATACCGAAGAGCGATAATCTATATCAGACCCCATAGCAATGGTATATACATATTCATTTTGGGTTTCAGTAACCGTTTTATAACTGTAATTATCCACATAGACCTCTCCTTTTGGTGTACATCTAAAACTTTGGGGATTGTATCTGCTAGGAAGGTTAAATCGCCTTTGGTGAGCTTTATATGCCGCCTCTTTCATGCTCCAAAATTTCCAGATCAATAATTCTATCTTTTCTGAAGCTAAAATATACTGCTGTTCCCGAATTGTAAATATTTTTTGAACCCATCCTCTTCTCTGCCAATCACTCTGTGTATTGGCTAATTGAAGGTCTACAATATCATTACCAATCATTTGGAAGCTAATTTATCTTCTATAACGGCTATTGAAGCTTTAATAGTTAACATCTTCTCCATAGATTCATTATCAATCTCAATATCGAATTCATCTTCAACATCAAGTACTACATCTACCAGATTCGCAGAATTAATTTCCAGATCTTTTATAAAATCAGTGTTTTCGGTAAGGGTATTAAGTCCTTCTTCATTTTGCACATACGGAGTAATGATTGTTTTTAATTTAGAAAGTAATTCTTCTTTTGTCATAATCTAATTTGAGTTGATTCAATACTTATTTTAATACTATTTTATGTGTATTTCTTAAAGATAACGCAAGCGTTTACATCTCCAAATCCAAAACTAGCTTTTGCTATAATCTTGGGAGAATAGTCAAATGTTTTGGTAGGAATTCGATCTCTGGATACTAAATTTTCTATTTCGGGGTGTAAATCTTCACAATTTATATTCCCAAAGATGAAGTCCTCTTTTAATTGCAATACAGTTGCTACGCTTTCTATACTACCAGAAGCCGCCAGGCAATGCCCTACCATACTCTTAAGTGAATTGATATACGGAAAATCCTGTCCCTTTCGTCCTAAGGCACTACGCCAATTTTGTATTTCGACACTATCCATCGTTGTGGCAGTCAAATGACCATTGATGGCATCGATTTCTTTTGGATCTATTTCTGCATTGGTTACCGCTTTACGAATACAATGTTGCACTGCTTCGCTATTAGGAGCTGTCATACTCCCTCCTTTACGTTGTCCGCCACTATTTACATGCCCACCCAAAATTTCTGCATAAATTGTAGCTCCTCTTTTTTGAGCACTATCCAGGCTTTCGATAACCAAAGCCCCTGCTCCACTCCCAGGAACAAAACCACTAGCTGTAGCACTCATAGGGCGCGAAGCACTGGTAGGATCTTCATTATACTTATATGGAAGGATACGCATAGCATCAAAACCTCCCCATACATAAGGCCCACTATCACTTGTACTACCAGCCAAAATGATTTCTGCTTTACCATCGCTTATTCGATCATAAGCCATCAAAATAGCTTCGGTACCTGTACTACAAGCCGAAGAATTAGTGGTAACCACATTTCCGCATCCCAACATACCTCCTAAAAAAGCACTTATACCACTGGCCATAGTTTGAACAACTGTGGTACTACCCAACCTTCTTACTTTACCTTCGTCTACTTTATAAATGGCTTCTCGAAATTTATCTACACCCAATATTCCGGTTCCAAAAATAACACCAGCATCCCAAAGTGGTGTTTCAGAATCATTGATAGGTAACTTGGAATCTTTCCAAGCATCAATCCCAGCAATAACTCCATATTCCATACCAGAAGCATTTAATCCTCGCAGTTGAATAGAATTAAAGTAATCATTTAAGTAATCTTTATTATATATTGGAAAACCAGCTATTTGACATGAGAAATTAAGATGATTTAATTTATCTATATACTGTATACCACTTACTCCATCACGAACATGTTTTTCAAAAATTGAAACGTTCGTTCCATTTGGAGCAACTACACCTAAACCTGTTATAACTACACGCCTTCTATTCATTATTTATAGCTGAGTTAATAATCGATACTATTTTCTTTATAGCAATTTTAGCTTCAGATAGTATAGGTAGTATTGGCCATATATGTGGCATTCCTTTTCCTTTAACAACTTCTATTTTACCTTGTGCCTCTTTTATTTTATCTATTAGCACCTCATGATCCGGACTACATATGTCGTTTGTAGCAGTAAACAGGTGTACTGGTGGAAAATTATCAAAATCACCGTATACGGGGGAAATTATCTGATCTTTTAGCGAAGATTGACCCGCACACATCTTCTTTGCAGATTTCACTCCTTTCACACTAAGAATAGGATCTGTCAAATCAATTTCCTTAATTTTTGGGTTTGTTAAGCTGGCATCCACTATTGGTGTAATTGCTATTAACCTATTCGGAAGTTTATGCTCTTCTTTTAGCAATCGCTGTGTAAGAGTCATAATCAAATTTCCTCCTACAGAATCACCTATTAAAATAATTTTAGAAGGACCGTATGCTTTCGCTGCCTCCAGGTATACCTGATACACGCTTTCTGTTGTCGTTTTAATAGTGTTTTCTGGCGCTTTTGGATAATCTACCATCCAGGCACGAGAATGTGCTTGTTTTGCAATTTTAGCGATTGCTATCCAGTTTTCCCGAGTCGGACCATAAATAAAAGCTCCACCATGACAATACAACAATAAGAAATCTGTATTAGCATCCTTTGGAACAATACTAGTCACTCTACTACCATATATCTCTTTAGTTTCAAATGCACTACCCAACAAAAGCTTTGTGTTTGGAGTGTGTACGTCTTGTTTTCTTTTTTTGTGATAATCAATAGGGGCTTTAGACCAGGATTGCTTTTCTCCTTTCAGCCTAAGAACTAATTTTACTAACGAATACCCTATACTCATCTCTTTATTTTATTTTCTAAAAGCCACTCCCGCTACAATACCTTTAGCAACCAATACATCCTTAGAATTATACATTGCTACTTTACATTTTAACTTATTAAACCTAAAATATTCTTTATTAGCAATTACAGTCACTTTCTCTTCAGGATAAACGGGTTTATAAAAATTAATGTCACTACTGGTCATTGCTACTCCAAAATCAGCTTCAACCCACTCCCCTTTTAAAAGATAAATCCCAAAACATGCCATCCCGATTTGTGCCATACATTCGGTAAGTATCACTCCGGGTGTGATAGGATTATCTTTAAAATGTCCTGCGTAGAAATATTCATCCTTTAGAAACGTATAGCTTCCTTTGATATGATCATCGTCAATTTCCAGAATTTCATCTACAAACAAAAATGGTTTGCTATAGGGTAATTCTTGTATAATATCTTCTGTAACCAAAATTAAAAGAGTTTAAAATGCGCATCCATCCGGAAGCGGTTGTTTTGTTTCTAAATCATTAGCGAATTCACTATCTAATGTACTTTCTGTAAATCCTTCGCCTACACTACCTTTAAACACTTTATTGCCGTATTTACTTGTATTCATATGTGCACGCACATACACTATTTGATCTTTTTTAATAGGAACCGGCCCGCCTGATCGCACAAAAGGCTGCTCACCCACATGGCTATGCCCTAAAATTCTCCTATAAAGCAATTCTCCATCTTCAGAAATAACTTCCCACCAATCTGCATATTGATTACACCCTGTATCCGGACTCTTGATACCAACACTAAAGGAGTAGCTACCTTCTTCTCCGCTAATAGAAACACTACTGATTTCTGCTTTATCTCCTGTATTATTAGTGTTATTTTCTATTGTTCCATTATCCTCTTTACAAGACATAATGTAGAGTACCAGAGGCAAGCATAGAATTACTATATTTTTCATTTTATTTATTTTAGTTTAAATGTTCGCCTCCATTCACAGGTATGATACAACCATTGATCCAGGAAGCTTCATCTTTACATAACAGGTATACCACATTAGCCACATCTTCTGGTGTCGTAATTCGATTAAACGGATTGCGTTGCTGGCTATGAGCTATAATTTGCTCATGACCGGGGATCATTCGTAAAGATTGGGTGTCGACTGCCCCAGGTTGCAGGCAATTAGCTTTAATACCATAAGGAGCAAACTCTAGTGCTATACTTCTGGTAATCGCTTCGAGAGCTACTTTGGCTGCAGAAACAGCTGCATAATTTTTCCAGGCCTTGGTATTTCCTTCACTGGTAAAAGAAATAATTCTTGTGTCCTCTGCAAACAATGTTGCTTTAAAAATCGATGTAACCCAATCATAAAGACTAATTGCCATAGCATCAATTGTTAAATGAAAATCATCATTCTTCAATACATGTTCGGCATCTATCATAGGCTTTAGATTTCCTTTTGCAACGCTATGCACTACTGTTTTTATTCGTCCTTGATCTATGGCATTTTTTATTTCAGCAATAACCTCTATTCGTTTTTCTGGTTTCAAAAGATCTATATTAAAGGAAAAAAAACCAACTCCTGTTTCTCTTATTGTTTCAAAATCAGCTTCAATATGATTCATTTCACTTTTACGATTGCGATGTACAATGATAATATTCATGCCATGTAAAGCTAGTTTTTTGGCAGAGGCTAATCCCAAACCACTACTACCACCCATGATGAGTGCCCATTCATTTTTATCTATAAAATCTTTATTCACACGTTTCATTTAAAAAAGTTTCGCCTTCTCGGAAATGAAAAATAGTCTTTTTTACCATTCCAGCAATATTCTTTGCGCAGAAAATCCTGGCCCAAAACTAAGCATAAGTCCTATTTCTCCTGGTGCCGGGTTTTGCTCTATGAATCGTTCTAACACATACAACACAGTGGCGCTACTCATATTACCGTATTCCATCAGAACAGCTTTTGTATCCTCTATATTCTTTCCTAAATGTCCAAAAAGTTCTTCTACGGTTTGTACTATCTTTTTTCCACCGGGATGAAAAATAAGATGATCTACCTCTTCAATAGTCTTGTCATATTTTGCAAGGAAAGGATGGATGACATTAGGGAAATGGGCTGCAATGGTCTCCGGCACTTTAGGATCTAATATCATTTGTAAGCCTCCGTTAGTTAGTTTAAAGCCCATCATTGTTGTTGCATCATAAAAATGATACATTTCGTCTCCTATAATTTTTGGACCTATAGCACCTTCTTCAGATGATAATAATGTACACGCCGCTCCATCACCAAAAATAGCAGCACTTACCATATTAGTCATACTGTAGTCATCTAGCTGAAATGTAGCTGTAGGTGACTCTATAGCAATTACTGCTGCTCTCTTTCCTGGATTGGCCTGCAGAAAGTTTCTTGCATAAATAATCCCCGAAACACCTGCTGCACATCCCATTTCTGTAACAGGTAATCTCACAATATCTTGTTTGAGATTAAGATCATTAATAATAAATGCATCAATAGAGGGAATCATAATACCAGTGCAGCTTACAGTAATGATGTAATCCAGAGATTTAGGATTCCAATCGGCTTTTTCTAATGCTTTTTTTAAGACAGAGGTTCCTAATTTCTTTACTTCTCGGATATAGATATCGTTTTTCTCCTCAAAAGAAGTTGCCGAAAACACTTCTTCGATACTCATGATCCCATAACGTCGATCTACTGCAGCATTTTCAAAGATCTTAATCACTTTACGTTTGAAACGATCATTCTGATCTGATAACCATTGAGAAACAAAAGGTAATATCTCTTTTGTCTCTCGCATATACTGCGGGAGTTGCTTGGTTACAGCAGTTATTTTTACACTCAAATTATCTTACTTTTTTAATTTTACTCATTTGCGGTTTTTATAATCCACCGATACCGGAAAGCCCATTTCCAATCCACTTTGTACTCTTGTAGATGAAGTACTTTGGCAAAATATAACAACTCTTGTTTTTTGAATCCTCTTTTTATAGAAACCAATCCATCATTTTTTGCAACATACCCTTTAATAAAAAAGAAACTGAATACTTTAAAAAGATAATATGCCAATGTACTACGATGAAGATCATTAATTACTACCGCAGTTGTCGCCAGGTCAACAGCTTTTTTCATAACTTTTTTGATTTCTTCGTCTCTAAGATGATGCAATGTTAGTGTACAAATAATGATGTCACAAGAAAATTCTGATCCCTCTATTTCCAAAATATCTTTATTAAAAAATGATATTTCTGGATATGAAGTACTTGATTCAATAGAATAATCTAAACACTTGCTATTCAGGTCAATACCGATTAGTTTTATGTTCTTTTTTTCTTTTCTAAACGAATCAGAAATAGCTCTTAGCATTTCACCATCACCACAACCTAAATCAAGAATTGTAATCTCTTGTGATGGATTCTGATTTCTAACCAATTTGTGCACAGCTTTAATAGTAATTGCATTGCCTCCTAGCCATTTGTTTACTCTCGAAATATCAGATAATGCTCGTTGTAAAGCCTTTTCTTCAATCTCTGGATTATCCATGAGTTCTACCTCATTACTTCTGTATTGTAAATTTGCTAGCATACCAAGGGCTCTCCGTGGGTTTGTTTTATAATTCTAGGTACAATAGCCGGTATTGTATTAGCTATTGTGTAAGAAAGCTCTTGTAGCTTACCATTTAATAAGATTTTTTGTAACGCTCTACCAGCATATAATCTTTTAGAAAATGCTTTATTCCATTGCTTGGTATACTCTATTTCTATTACTTTTCTCTGGGTGATCAAACCCTGATTATAATTTTTTATTAGTAACTCACTAAGTATCTGAGCACTTTGTATTGCCATTGCCATACCATTACCGCAAAGAGGGTGGATTAAGCCAGCTGCATCTCCAGTCATAAAAACGTGATCTTCAACAGGTTTTTTCTTATCAAAATTTATCTGACTTATAGTAATTGGTGTACCAAACAACGATTCTGCGCTCTTAAAAAATGTATTTAAATGTGGGTTTTTGCACAGGACTTCCTTTTGAAAGATACCTAAATCTTTATATTTTTTAAAACTGTCATAGGTCGCCAGATAACAAGCATTTACGGTATTATTCTCTACCATAGAAAGACCGCAATATCCTCCTTCAAAATTATGCAGTGAGACCGTATTCGAATCAAAGTCGGCCTTGTAATGTGCCTTAACAGCCAGCCAAGGGGATTTTCGATAACTAAAACTTCGTTGCAGAGTTTTATCAAGTTGCGTTCGTTTCCCATAAGCACCAATAACATAATCACTAGCTAACACTTGATTACCGGTCGTTTTAACCTGAAAACTATTATTATGATAGTGCACATCAGTTACTTGATCATTTAGTAATTGTACTCCTGCGATTGCTGCTTTTTCCCAAAGATAGTGGTCTAGAACATATCTACTAACTCCAAAACCTCCCAAAGGTAATGTGCTTTGTATACATTTTCCTTTTTGTGTAGTTATATTAAATTCTGAAATCCTGGTAGGTTGTAAAATATCAATGTCTATACCCAAAAAATCAAAATATGGTAGCACTTCGTTAGATATATATTCACCACATACTTTGTGTTTTGGATACGTGTTCATTTCGATAAGTGTAACTGGAATACCCGCCTTAGCTAAGTGAATAGCATTGGTTAGTCCGGCAAGCCCTCCGCCAATGATTATTATGTGTGAATATGTGTCCAAGTATTGAAGATACATTAAAAATTAAGCATAAAAAAATCCCGACTGTATAGTCGAGATTTTAAATGTTTTATTACAAAAGTTTATTGCTTTACTTGCTTTTGCGCATCTTCTTTCATCTTATCATTAGCAACAATACCAAGTTCAACTCTTCTGTTTTTAGCTCTTCCTGCCGGAGTTGCATTATCATACTTTGGAAGTGTCTCTCCGTGAGCATAAGTCGTTAGACGGCTTTTGCTTATTCCTTGGGATACCAGATAATTTGTAACAGCATTTGCTCTTTTTTGAGATAATGACATATTATAACTATCATCACCTGTACTATCTGTATGTCCTTCTACAATGATATTAGTATCTGGATATTCTTTAAAAATACCTGCCAGCTTCTTAAGGTTTGCTTTTGATTTTGAATTGATATCAGATTTATTGGTAGCAAAATATACTCCACTATTCTCATCAAATACTACATCAATACCTTCTCCTACTCTTGTTACTTCGGCTCCTGGTATTTCTGACTCAATCTTCTGAGCTTGTTTATCCATTTGCTTACCGATAACACCACCGGCAACACCTCCTACAACACCACCAATTACGGCACCAAGTGCAGAGTTCTTATTTTTTACATTATTTCCTATAATTCCTCCTATCACAGCTCCAGCTGCAGTACCAATTACTGCTCCTCTTTGTGTGTTATTTGAGTTTTTAACGGCCTCACAACTTGTTAAAATTGTAACAGCCATTACAGCAACCACTATTTTTTTAAGATTTGTCTTCATCATTTATAGATTTGAGTTATTGTAATTTATTAAAATTCATAGTGATTACAAAAGGCTTTCCTTCTAAGCTTACAGTCATTTTCCATGTCATTGTAGCATCATCAAGGTGATCTAAAAGCATTCTGTAACCAGCATTATTATTTGTGCTTTTTTTCTTTTCGTTTATGGGTTTAAACATAAAGTAATACTCTCCATTACCTTCTGGCTTAGGAATTGTAAATCTAAAGTTTCTTGCGCCTGTAGAAACACAACTACTTTGATTTACTTCATACTTTCCTGTGTTATTATTTGGGATAAATTTCCATACACTTCCAGTAAAACATTCAGCAGAGGCATCATTATACAGGTTTACGTCAAATATTCCCTGACGGTCATAAGAGATTTTATCAAGAGACCATTCTCCTTTCAGGGTCTTTTTTGCTGCAATAACGGTCTGTTGAGTAGTATTACAGGAAGCTAGTAGTACAACTACTAACGCTAACATAAGTTTTTTCATTGTCGTGAGTTTTATTATATAAAAGTAGCTAATAACGATAACGTTTCCAATATTATTGTATTTCAAAATGATTTTTAATTATCATTGGTTAAATAATCTTAAAAACTAGATGAAATACACAAAAAATGGATGAAAGATCTTTCCTTACTTTTATCCATTTTTTTACTATTATAAAAACCTTACAAGACTTTATTATGCTATCATTCTGTTCGCGGTACTCTAAATAATAAGACAAGACCCACAACAAAGAAAAGGATAAGAAAAAGAATCGAATATCGTACACTTCCTGTTACCTGAGCGATAATCCCGTAAGAGAACATCCCGATTACTATCCCTATTTTTTCGGATACGTCATAAAAACTAAAATATGAGGCTGTATCAACTGCGTCTTCTGGTAATAATTTTGAATATGTAGATCGAGATAATGCTTGTATACCCCCCATAACCAGACCTACAATTGCAGCGGTAACATAAAACTCTGATGGTGTAGTGATTGTATAGGCATACACACAAATACCGATCCAGATAAAATTAATCACAATCAATGTTTGTATGTTTCCAAATTTTGAAGAAGCTTTAGAAGTAAGATATGCTCCTAGTACAGCAACAAGTTGAATTAACAGGATACTTATGATTAACCCGGTAGTAGCATTTTGTTCTCCCCAGTCTAATTCTTCGATACCGAAATACGTAGCAATAAGCATAATGGTCTGTACTGCCATACTATATACAAAAAAGGCGCTTAAGTACCTGCGAAGTTTTATATCATTCTGAAGTGCTTTCCATATCATTTTCAGCTCTTTAAAGCCATTAAAAACTACAGCTTTGGTTAAGACATCTTTCTTATTCCCTTTAGGTAGATAATAATATGTGTATTGGCTAAACCCGATCCACCAAACTCCTACCATAATAAAAGATAATCTGGTTGGTACTCCTTCACTTTCAAAACCAAACCAGTCATATTTTAAAATCATAACAAGATTAATGATCAATAAAATCACACTTCCGATATACCCAAGAGAATACCCCTTGGCGCTAATTGCATCTTGTTGCTCTGGAAATGCTATATCTGGTAAATAAGAGTTATAAAATACTAAACTTGCCCAAAAACCAATTAATGCCAAAAAGTAGCACAGTAATCCAAACCAAAGATGTTCGAGATTAAACCAATAAAGTCCAATACAAGATATAGCTCCTAAATAACAGAAGAATTTGAGGAAATTTTTCTTATTACCTACATAATCAGCTATTCCCGAAAGTAAAGGGCTAATTATTGACACCGTTAGAAAGGCTAAAGCGGTAACATAACTTATCAAAGAATCATTATTAAAATCATATCCTAAGAAATGCACAGTATCATTAACAATATCTCCTTGATCATTTCTGACGATGGTTAGTGCTCCCCAAAAAATAGGAAAAACAGCTGAAGAAATTGTTAAATTATATACAGAATTTGCCCAATCGTAGAAAGCCCAGGCATTTAATAATTTCTTATGCCCCTTTGGTAGTAGTTTACTCATTATGCTTATAAAATTAAAATATATCCTACAATTTATGTAAAAAAAAGCTGTTCTGAATTTGCTCAGAACAGCTCCTAAAGTAAGTATAATCTTTTTAAGATTATAAACTTTACAATTATTTAAAAGAGGTTACCCCAAATTTTTTGGCTTCAGCCTTTGCTGCAGGGGCCCACGCTGTAAGATTAGCAATACGTGTATCACTTGATGGATGGGTGCTCATGAATTCTGGTGGTGCTTGACCTCCACTATTAGCTTTCATACGTTTCCATAACTCTGCTGCTTCATCAGGATTGTAACCGGCAATTGCCATTAATTGCAATCCTATACGGTCTGCTTCAGTTTCATGGCTTCTGCTAAAAGGCAGCATGACTCCAAATTGACTTCCTAAACCAAATGCTGTACCAACAATCTGTTGTGTTTTTTGATCTTTTCCGCTAACGGCAATTGCAGTTGCTGCTCCTGCTACTTGCTGGATTTGACCAGCACTCATTCGTTGCTGACCATGGTTTGCCAATGCATGGGCTACTTCGTGCCCCATTATTGCAGCCATTCCTGTTTCACTTTTTGCTATTGGTAAAATCCCTGTATACACCACTATTTTGCCTCCAGGCATACACCAGGCATTAACATTTTTATCATCTACCAGATTATATTCCCATTTATAATCTTTAAGATATCCCTGATAACCATTAGCATTTAGCCAACGTTCAGATGCTTTAGCTATTTTTTGACCAACTCTCGTAACCATAACTGCATCAGATGTTCCTTTTACTACCTTATTCTCTCCTAAGAACTGGTTGTACTGCTGAAAAGCCATTGGTAATATCTGGGAATTAGGCACTAATGCCAATGTTTGTTTACCTGTAAATGGGTTTGTCGCACAGGACATGAATAATAAAACAGTTCCTAATAGGACTATAGATTTTCGTGTGTTCATATATTAATATTATCTTGAAGTTTCATTTTGTTAAAATTACGAAAATAACAGGCTACCTTCAAAAAACAACGGCTAATATTTATTTCAAAAAATCTACATAATGCTTTATTGCTCGATAAAAGGTAATTACTTAGCTATAATATGAAGTTCTGTAAAACTTTTAGGAACAATTAGCATATTATTTTCGATATCAAAGTTTACACTTTCAAATGAAACTACGACATTATCAATTTCAATTTCATTTATTTTAAACGGAAGCCCGATTAGTTCTATTTGCATCGTTTCATATTCGGTGATATAACTACCGTCTTTATGTTGCTGAATAATAACTTCATTTTCTTTCCCTGTAAAGGAAAAACTTCTAAGACTATATCTCCCTTTGGCATAATCATAACCATCCTGAGCATCCTCATAAACTTTAGATACTTCTTTATTTCCTAATTTATAATATGCCTCTAGTTTTAATTCTTCTATCTTCTTTTCTCCAACATACTGTTGTACTGGATATTTAGGAATAATTGCTCCTTCTTTAATAAATAATGGAATGATATCCAGGTCGGCATCTACCCATTTTTCTCTCCCTCCTTTTACATATGCCCTGGTCCAGTAGTTATACCAATTTCCTTTAGGGATATACATTCTTCTACCTTTGGCATTAGGTTCTTGTATTGGACATACGAGAATTTGGTTTCCAAAAACAAATTCATCGGTTCTATAATGTGTTTGTAGATCTAATTGATCATATAACACCAGAGATTTTAGCATGGGAATTCCTGCTTCGGCATATTCCCAGAACATGGTATACAAATATGGTAGCAGTTGGTAGCGTAATTCTACATATTTTCTGGTTACATCTACAACTTCTTCACCAAAGGTCCATGGTTCCTGATTACCGTGATCTCCCGAAGAGTGTGTACGACAGAAGGGATGAAATACTCCTAGTTGGATCCATCGGGCATATAATTCTCCTGTAGGATGTTCTGCAAAACCACCAATATCACTACCGGTAAAAGACATCCCGCTCATACTCATACGCTGTGCCTGAATATTGGCTATCCAAAGATGTTCCCAGGTAGCCACATTATCCCCTGTCCATGAAGAAGTATAACGCTGTGCTCCAGAATATGCAGATCGTGTGATGATAAAAGGCCGCTTAGGATATGCAAATCGTTTTACACCCTCATAGGTCGCTCTTGCCATTTGAGTGCCATATATATTATGTGCTTTTCTATGGCTACAATAATTACCATCATAGCTATGACGAACATCATCTGGAAATGTTTTACCAGGAACTTCCATTACAGCTGGCTCATTCATATCATTCCACACTCCTTTCACTCCTATCTCATCAATGATTTCTTTAAATAATCCAGCCCACCACTCTCTAACCTTGGGATTTGTAAAATCTGGAAAAAAACATTCTCCAGGCCATACTTTTCCTCGCATATAAGGACCATCGGCTCTTTTACAGAAATAATCATTTTTCATCGCTTCCTGATATACAGGATATTCGTCGTCAATTTTGATTCCAGGATCAATGATGACTACTGTTTTAAATCCATCTTCTGCCAGTTCGGCTACCATACGTTTTGGATCTGGGAAATATTCTTTATTCCAGGTAAAACACCTAAAACCATCCATGTAATCGATATCAAGATATATGGCATCACAAGGGATCCTGAGCTCTCTGAATTTATGAGTTACTTCTTTTACTTTTTTCTCGGGATAATAACTCCATTTACATTGATGATATCCTAACGCCCATAAAGGAGGTAATTCTGGCTTACCAGTTAAATCTGTATATCGTGTAACTACATCTTGCATATTGGGGCCATAGAAGAAATAATAATTCATTTCTCCTCCTTGTGCCCAAAAGCTGGTTACATTACGTCGCTCATGACAAAAATCAAAAAAGGTTTTGAATGTATTGTCAAAAAATATCCCATAGGCTCTTTCTTCATACATCCCGATATAAAAAGGAACGCTCTTATATAATGGATCTTGGTCTTTACCAAAAGCATATTGGTCGGTTGCCCAGTTTTCTATACGTTTCCCTTTTAGATTAAGATGCATTGGTTTATCTCCAAGGCCGTAGTAACACTCACCCTGAGGTGCAGATTTACTCATTTTCACAATATTCCCTCCATACTCATAGCTTTGCTCCCAATGAAAACCCCAATCATCTTTACAGATAATATTACCTTCACTATCATAAATAGTTACGTGTATATTTGCTTTAGCAATACAAATGCTAATTTTTGAAGTAGTAATAGTGTATTCTATATCCGTCTCATCAACTTTCAGCATACTATACCCCCTGGCACCAGTTTCACTTATTGCATAAGAGAAGTCTTTTTCAAAATTATTATCGGTAGCATATCGAAAACGAATTACACTTCCTCTTAGAATAGTAACTTGTAAAATTACTCCATTTTCTGTGGTGAAATTTAATGTATCTACATGTTGCGAAAAGGAAATGATCTTACCAGGAAACAAATTCCCTTTTTGCTCTAGTTCTGTATTGATAATCATATTTTTCTTTTTTCGATTAGTTAAGTTTGGGAAACTTCTACTGTTTATAAAATATTTTATAGGTACTTATTTATTAATCTTAAATACAACGGCTCCTAAAGGAGGAATATCAACCGCTACAGAATATTTTTTATTGTGCCATTTTTTTGATGTTATAACCAATTCTTTTTTATTAGAAACACCACTGCCTCCATATACTTTGGCATCACTATTAAATAGTTGTATCAGTTTTCCTTTATCGGGCAATCCAATACGATAATTTGTCCTTGGTATTGGAGTAAAATTGCAGACAATAATTAAGGGGGTTTCTTTTTCATTTCCTTTTCGCATATAGGCGATAACAGAATTTTCATGATCATCATAGCTTATCCACTCAAAACCCGATGTACTAAACTGTTTTTGATATAATGCTGGGTATTTTCTATATAGTATATTTAAATCTTTTATTATTTTCTGAATTCCAGAATGATATGTATACTGAAGTATATACCAATCTAAGTTATTCTGAAAGTTCCATTCTTCTCGCTGTCCTAGTTCTGCTCCCATAAACAACAGGTTTACACCTGGATGTGTGAACATATAGGTATATAACAATCTAAGATTGGCAAACTGCTGCCATTCATCTCCTGGCATTCTTCCGATTATACTACTTTTACCATGAACTACTTCATCATGTGATAATGGAAGCATAAAATTTTCGGTAAATGTATAGGTCATACTAAAGGTAAGATCATTTTGATGGTGCTTCCTATAAATAGGTGCTTTTGCAAAATACTGTAGCGTATCATGCATCCATCCCATCATCCACTTCATCCCAAAACCTAATCCTCCCAGATATGTAGGCTTAGAAACCATAGGAAACGATGTGGATTCCTCTGCTATGGTTTGCACATCGGGAAAACTACTATATACTTCTTCGTTTAATTCTTTCATAAAAGCAATAGCTTCAAGGTTTTCTCTACCGCCATATATATTAGGTTCCCATTCTCCATCCTCACGAGAATAATCCAGAAATAACATAGAAGCCACTGCGTCTACACGTAATCCATCAGCATGATATTGATCCAACCAAAAAATAGCATTACTAATCAGAAAGCTTTTTACTTCATTTCTTCCATAGTTAAATATTAAACTTTTCCAATCTGGATGATATCCTTTTTTTCTATCGGGATGTTCATAGAGGCATGTTCCGTCAAAAAAACCTAATCCATGAGCGTCTTCAGGAAAATGTGATGGTACCCAGTCTAAGATAATGCCAATATCATTTTGGTGAAGTTTATCCACCAATACCTTAAATTCTTCTGGATACCCAAAACGAGATGTAGGTGCAAAATATCCTGTAAGCTGATATCCCCATGAGGGATCATAAGGATACTCCATCACTGGCATCAATTCTACATGAGTAAACTGCATTTCTTTGACATAAGAAACCAATTCATCAGACAGTTCTATATATGATAAAGATCGATGTTCTTCTATCTTTTTTTTCCAGGAACCTAAATGCACTTCATATACAGAATAGGGAGCATCAAGGGCATTGTGTTTTTTGCGTTTTTTCATCCATGCCGCATCTTCCCATTTATATTTATCATCCCAGACAACAGAAGCCGTTTTCGGGGGATGCTCACACCGCCGGGCATAAGGGTCTGCTTTTTCTGTCTTAATATCATTATGATTAGAATGAATTTTATATTTATAGACAGTTCCTTTTCCTATACTCGGGATAAAGCCTTCCCATATTCCGGACTCGTCCCACCTCACATTTAATTCATGTTTTCCTTCAATCCAATGATTAAAATCTCCAATTACAGAAACAGATTTTGCCGACGGTGCCCAAACAGAAAAATAAGTACCCTCTACTCCATTAATTGTAGCGATATGAGAACCGAATTTTTCGTATAAACGATAGTGTTTACCTGTTTTAAAAAGGTTTATATCAAATTCTGAAAAGAAACTACAAGGAGTTACACTATCCATACATACTATAATTTAAATCCATCAGGGATTACAGTCCCCTTTTTTATGACAACTACACCTTCTCTTACTACATATGAATCTTGTTCGGTGTCTTCTAGATGAGTTCCTCCATTAATGATTACATCATTTCCTATTCTAGCATCTTTATCGATAATAGTATTAGTAATAGTGCATCGGTCTCCTACACCGATCGGCGGAATCCCATTATCACGATCATTTTCTAATTCATTTATATTCTGATAAGTGTTACTTCCGATCATATAGGTGTTTTTGATCATTGTATCGTTTCCAATTCTTGAGCGAATACCAATTACAGAGCGTTCTATTTCTTTAGCATTAATAATACAGCCTTCGGCAATCATAGATTTGTTTAATCGGGTGCCCGAAATTTTTGAAGGAGGAAGTATACGTGGCCTGGTTAAAACCGAATTTTCTTTGTTAAATAAATCGAATTGAGGAATATCGTCGGTTAAGTTAATGTTTGCTTCAAAAAAAGCAGGTACATTTCCAATATCTGTCCAATATCCTTCATATTGATATGCCAATACTTTATTTTTTGAAATTGCCTGTGGAATAATTTCTTTACCAAAGTCAACAGTATCTGGATTTGATAAAATATCAACCAGAAGTTGTTTATTAAACACATATATCCCCATAGATGCGAGATAATGCCTGTTCTCTTTTCTCATTTCATCACTTACTTCAGACTCCCACCCAGAAAGTTCTTCCAGATCTGGTTTTTCTACAAAAGAAGAGATAAAACTATCCTCATCTGTTTTTAGAATCCCAAACTGAGTGGCTTCTTTAGATTTAACAGGAATAGTTGCAATAGAAATATCGGCTCCCTTATCTACATGCGCATCTAACATCTCATTAAAATCCATTTGATATAACTGATCACCAGATAAGATCAATGCGTATTCGAACTCATGGTTTAATAATTGATACATCGATTGGCGTACTGCATCTGCAGTACCTTGATACCATGTTTTATTATCAGGAGTTTGCTCTGCTGCCAGAATATCAACAAAAGCATCACTAAAATTACTAAAAATGTAAGTGTTTTTAATATGCCTATTCAAGGATGCAGAGTTAAACTGGGTAAGCACAAACATTCTTTTTATATCACAATGTATACAATTAGAAATAGGAATATCTACTAATCTGTACTTTCCAGCTATAGATACTGCAGGTTTAGATCGTTGATCTGTAAGAGGGGATAATCGGGTTCCCTGGCCTCCTCCTAAAATAATGGCAAGAACTTTTTTGTTGATCATTTTATGATATTAGTGATTTGTATATAGCAATATATTGATGAGCAGATCGATCCCATGAGTGATCGATTTTCATCACTTGTTTTTGTGTATTTCTATATTTTATTTGATCATCATATAGGTTTACTGCACGTTCTATTGCGTAGCAAACATCCTGCACCGAGGCATTATCATGGCATATTCCAAAACCTTCTTCTCCTACATCAATAACTGTATCCTTTAGTCCACCTATTCTTCTAACTATAGGAATGGCTCCATATCGTAATGCATACATCTGATTAAGGCCGCAAGGTTCTACTCGAGATGGCATTAATAAAAAATCTACTCCTGCATAAATGATATGAGATAACTTTTCATCATACCCTATATATGTATTATATCTACTGATAAATTTTTCTTGTAATGCCTTCAATTGTTCTTCGGTTTCGGGATTTCCAGAACCCAAAATCATGATGTTTATGTCTGTAGTACGTAGAGATTCTTTAATAATATCTGGTAGGAGATCTGCTCCTTTTTCTCCTACTAACCGCCCTATAAAGCCAAAAAGAGGTTTATCTATGTCTAAATCAAAATGATTACAAATCCATTTTTTATTTTCGTTTTTGCCAGAAACCACATTAGACTCTTGATAATTGCTAATCACCATTGGATCTGTTTCTGGGTTCCAGGTATAAGTATCAATACCATTAAGGATTCCTATACATTTTTTTCTTTCATGCCTTAAAAGCCCTTCCAGGCCATTTGCATTTTCTTGCAGTTCTTCCATATAACTTGGAGAAACCGTAGTTACTCTCCAGGCACATTTAATTCCTGATGCCAATGGATTTATACAGTTATCCCAGTCTAGCATCCCTATTTTTTCTTTATCAAAAGCAGGTAAATAATGTAGTTTCTCATATGATAACTGCCCTTGGTATTGTGCATTATGAATAGTTAAGACTGTAGGTATTTCCTGAAGATTTAGATATGGTTTTGTATGGGCCATCAAAAATGGAATCAATGCCGTATGATGATCATGACAGTGAACTACATCAGGCATCTCATCTAGACTAGTTATCCAATCCAAAACTGCTAATTGAAAAGTAATGCATCGCTCTGCATCATCTTCATAATTATACACATTGGGCCTATCTAGTACTCCTTTGATATATACGAGATATGCATTGAATCCAATATCAGGAGATTTTATTTTTTCTATGACATATGGATATCTGATCTCTCCTAACTGTATTGCGCTTTTGTATATCGTTTTGAGCTTCGAATCTTTGACAAATTGATTATCATAAAATGGGGTTATTACACTAGTAGTAAGCTCCATTTTGTTTTGGTATTTTGGCAAAGCCCCTACAACATCTGCCAGCCCACCAACTTTGGCAATGGGATAACATTCAAAACTTGTATGAAGAATATTCATGAATAAAACGAACCTATTTTTTTAACTTGTTTTTATTGATTTAAAAATCATTTAAAACTATGAAAAACCCAATAGATACTGACTGTAATTATCTCAAAAACAAGCAGTGTTAATGATTATTTAATAAAAAAATAACCAAAAAATTTCATTATCAACATTCAGTGAAGAATTCGCAATAGAAAGAACTATATTATATCAATTTATAACTAGTTAGTATTAAGATTAGATTCTGTTGAAAAGTAAAAATCCTAATATTTTATCTTAGAACTCATCTTTACTTATTAATAGTTCGCAGTGCTTTTTTAAGAATATATTGTGTTTCTTTGGTAGTAGATTCTTTTGCCCATCTGGCACATATATCTTTGACCCAATCAGGTCTGGTTTTGCTGGCATCATTTAGCCAGTTGCCAACAGAGTCCCTAACATATTTAGAAGAATCCGATTTAAGAGGGTCTAGTAATGAAATCCCTTTTTCTGGATGTTCTTTGAGTTCATCTATTTTTTTGGTCCACACTCCTATCGGTCTGGTAGTTTCTACAGCATATCGTCTAATATTTTCATCAGTACTACAAGTCCATTCTGATAAAATATCTATTGCCATATCCAGATTCTCAATAATAGCTTCTTTACAGGCAAATATTGCTACTTCTCTAACTCCAAAGTGTACATCTGCTGCATAAGGAGCAATGACATTAAGTTTTTCATCAATTTTGCTTTCTCGAAGACCTACCCAATATGTAGCCCAGCATCGTGGTACATCAGAAATATGATTAGAAAGGTAATCAATAATACTTTGGTCATTGGTTAGTTGTAAAAATGTCATTCCTATAACTTTGGTATTAGCATTAGCAGAAGGCTTCTTTTGGGCTGACACGGCCTCATAAAAGCTATCATACCAATCCAACTTTTTTACATCATCAAGGACTTTTTTTAAAAGTACTAACTGATCCACAGTAAGCCACTCCATAAGATTTGCAGTTTGGATCAATCCTTTATTTAAATAGGATATAACTTCGGCATCAAGGTCTTTAAAACTTCTGGCTCCTTTTCTATTAAGAATATGTTCTGGAATCATAGTAATGATATGTATGTAATATACTTTTTCAAATGTAACGAAATAGGATATAGTTAAGAAAAGTAAATTCCTTAACCCCCTTCCTAGAAGAGGGTATTTTAATACTTAAAAAAATTATTCTTCAAATTGATTAAAAGTATCAAAGTGATGCATTTGAACTGATTCGGGTTTAATGATACTAAAAGCCGAAGTTGCTATATCGTTTTTCATAATATCTGTAGCTGCATCTTTAGCAGATTTCATATCGGTCCAATACACAATATCTATATATTTTCCATCTCCATTTTTTGCTGTAGTTCTTTCTATAAATCCGTAATATAGTTTTAAAACATCATTTAAAGAAGATAATGCTTTTTCGGCTTCTGTATTTGAGTATCCTGGATTTACTTCAAATAATACAACTTCTACTACTTTACTTCTGGTTTTCATTAACAAAGGGTTTTGATTAAGTTTTGTTGCACAATTAAACAATAGGCTTACCATAATTGATTAGGATTAATTGTTTGTTATTTATGATTTTCATCAAAACTAAATCACACCTATGACAACCCTATGTCAGTAGTATTTTTCTTTTGGGAAAGTTGAATAGCTACACTCTTCGGCTCTTTTTTTGTAATAGTCTTCCAGGCTAAAATGTTTAGGAGAAAAAAGCTCTTGAGTTTCAATAAGATTAACAATACGATCTGTTCTAAACTCACGGTAATCTTTTCTTAATCTACAATGAGCAATCATAATCCAGGTATTGTTAGTAAAATAAGCTCCAAGTGGTTCAATCAGCCTTTTACTATACTCCCCGGATGCTTTGGTATATTGGATTTCGAGCACTCTAAAATCTGTAATTGCTTGTTGAATAACAGATAAAGAAGTACTTGGGTGAATTGCAGTTCTGTTATATGTAAAAACACGTTCTTCGAGAATTTTGAGTTTTTCTTTTTGTGTAGTTTTAAGTACTGCAATTACTTTATCTATAGCTTCCTGATATTCATTAATCAGGGATTGGTCATTATTTGTTTTTATAATCTTGGACGCAGTAAGTAGTGCATTTGCCTCTTTTTCGGTAAACATAACTGGTGGTAAAGAGTATCCATCTACCAGATAATATCCTGTACCTGCTTCGGCTCCTATTGGAACTCCTGCATCAGTAAGAGCTTGCATATCTCTATATATAGTACGTAAACTCACATCAAACTTGTTTGCAAGTTCTGCTGCTTGAACAACTTTTTTGGATTGTAATTTTACTAATATGGCTGTTAATCGATGTAAACGTTTCATTATTCGGTTTCATGTTCATCAGATGATGGTAAAGCATCATCAATTTCACTTAGATCTGTTGTGTTATTAATAAAGTATTCGGTTTCTTCTATACTTTCATTGGGCTCTGCTGTTTCCAATTCTTGAGTTGGATTCATTTTTTTGTCTCTTATCATCCCTCCTGTCATAATCAAACTGGTACCTATAATTACAAATAACAATATTCCCGGTTCGAACCCTTCAATCATAGCTTCTGCAGGAATAGCATAAAATAAAAGTACTGTAATTAATCCCCTTGGTGCAATAAACAATTGAGGTGAAATATCTTTTCCCATAAAAAGGCGTAGCAACCCATATCGTATAACATAAATAGAGATTAATATCAAAAGACTAATCAAAGTAACTTTTAGACTTAACAAAGAAGAAAGCACAATTGTAATTCCAAAAATCACAAAGAATAATGTACGTACTACAAAGGCTGTTTCGGCAGTAATTACATGCAACTCATGATAGATAGATTTTGCTTTTTCGAGATGAAGATATCCTCTAAGTTTTCCTTGGAAAAATAATTTCATATTGGCAATAACTAATCCAAAGATCAGAATAATTATTAATGATGATAAGTGCATTTTTTTCCCTAAAGCATACAATAGTAATAGTACTGCGATAAGTAAAAACAGTTTTACCTGGCTTTTGATCTTCTGAAATATCAGAATAATTGCATAACTAGCTACCAATGAAATTACAATCGTAAGAATTAGATTAAGAAAAAAGCCACCTACTCCCGAATCTTCTGCCGGATTTAATCTTCCGGTAAGGAAATAAAACAACATAATTCCCAGAATATCAGAAAATGTACTTTCATAGATATGAAATTCCTTTTTTGCAATTGGTAGTGATGATACGCTGGGTATAATAATTGCACTGGATAATATAGATAGTGGTGTAGCATACAACCATGCAGACTGCATTGTCATTCCTTTTACTAGTGCTTTTAAAATCACTGCTGCTATAAATGTAGAGGCTACCAGTCCGATTAAAGCAATGGCCATCGATTTAAGAATGGGCATGAGTTTATCACTTTTTAACTCTAACTCTAAGGCTGCTTCGAGAACGATCATAATTAATCCAACAATACCTAATACTTCGAGCATTGGGAAAAAATCAATCGTATCACCTCCAAAAGCTTTAAGAATATATTGTATAATAATTCCCAGAATAATTAATAGTAGTACAGCAGGAACATTAGTCTTTTTGGCAACTCCATTAAAAATAAAGGATAAGATGATGATAAGTGAAATTCCTATAATAACATTGTAAGAAGAGAAAATTTCCATAAGGAGGTCTTGGTTGATTATATTAGATGATCTATAAACGAATGAAAAGATAGTAAATTATTTTAAAGTAAAAGAGTTACCATCAACTACTTTATAGTTTGAAATAAGTATACTCCAGAGGTAGAGGTTTTTATGAAAATATAATCACAATACTATAAAATTGACTCACGGTATTCGCTATACTATCTACAGTACCACTTATTTTGATATTGTATCAGATGTAATTACCTACTAGCGTATTTTATTTTAGAAAATTACCTCCATTGTAAAAGAGATAAACCGATTCCCACGGTAGTTTGTCTATGATTATAATCTATAAGGCTTTCTCCATATCCATGAAATACTTGTGCATGAATCTGTAATAGATCCAGTACTTTAATAGCATAATCCAATTTAATACTACCCCGATTTCTACTTCCTCCTCGTAATGAGTGCCTTGCTATTATACTTACATCATGTCTCCCTCTAGAGAATGCAGATAAAAGTTCAACACGTCCTATATAATTTTCTATTCCTGGGTTGTTGTCTTCTATTGGAGTTTCTTGTACACGCCACCATGGCCGTAGTACAATGCTTAAAGAAGGGGTTTCCCATCCAACCTGTAAAATAACTCGGTTCCAGCTTCTGGATAAAGGATTTGACCTCCCATTACTTTGATGATTAACACCAACCCCTGCAAATACACCATTCAGTCCCCAAATTTTATAGGCTGTAGGAAAGGTTAGCATAAATTCTGGTTCGTAATTAGTTTCTCTAAAGGGTCTGGAGATATGTGCGCTGTATAGTTGCCATCTAGAAGATTGGGTATAGGCAGCCCATAAATCACCACCAATCTTTTTACCAAATATGTTTCTTACAGCTCTGGTTTTAAAACTAAGTTGAAACTTTAATTCTGTATTAGTAAAATCAGAGGGTTCATCTACAGAATTTATTGGATTGTCACTTATGGGTTGATTATTTATATCACTAGTATAGTTGGCCAGCAAGAAATAGACAGGTTTGTACGGTACTATTTTAAAAAGTTTAATAGTATCATTATTGATTAACCAACGTTGGGATAAATTTCCTCCCGGATCATGGATTATGGTTTGCCCCAAACTAAAAGAATAGGTAAAAACCAATAAAATTAGAGAAATACATACTTTCACTAGTGCAATTTTCTTATTCTTAATACTTAACTATATTGAAAATGATTCCTAAATATTCTAAATGAGGTATATATTGTAGTTTTAAAAATGTAGGATGGTGTAAATATACATACTTTTAACAAGTAACTATTTATGAAGTATAGTAATTATTTGTACACTATAATAGAGTGGATATCTTATAGAAGATATCCACTCTATTCCTTTTTCTCTATTTGTAATTAGATTTCTTTATAAAAAATCAATGATTAAAAATCAAAACGATAATTCATTTTAAAGGCAACTCCCCAGTTTGTACGGGTAATATCTTTGTTATAATTGTCAGAAACGACCAAATATACATATGATAAGGGTTTGTATTCCCATTGTAGTCTGCTGTTGATATTAAAATTATCTCGTTGAGTATTGTATTGCACATAGGTGGTCCAGTTTAATCGATTAGAAAAGAAAACTTGCCCCGTAAAACGAGCTAAATGAAAAGTTTCTTTTCCTAACAGATTTAAATCAATTTTATTAATATCATATCTTAATTCTACATTTGCAAAAGGTAATAACTGATAATTTAGATACGTTCCTGCAGCCACTCTTTTTCCGCTATAATAATTTCCTTTTTGTATATTGAAACGATATCTAAATTTTTGATTATTTGCAGAGTTGTATCCAATTTTTAAAATCCCAAAGCGATACTCATCCGGGATTAATGAATTACCATTTCCTAATGGATCAAAACCATACCTTAAATCAACATACTCATATCTAAATACATAATATAAAGCTGATAGATTTTTAAAGAATATAGCTGAGTTTAAGAAATGTGATGACTGATTCAATTTACCATGTTCATCCAAATAAGTGTCATTACTATAATTTAGGTAACGAACAGAGTTTACTATTTTGGATTTTTCATAAAATTTTTGGTATTCTAATCCTATCGTAGTTTGAGTATATCCTTCTCTTACAAGGACATCATTAATAGCATCATAGTTATACAATCTTGGTGTGAAACCAACATCGGTTATATAGTTTTTACCTACATTTTTGATTGCAGCATTCCATTCTAATCCTCTTTTATTAAACCAAATTCCTGCATTATAAAAACTATTGTCTTTAGAAATGCCATCATTAAAACTTTTCCCGAAATTAGCCAGACCTAGCCATTTATTATTATCAGATTTATAATTCAGGTTGACTCCGGTTACCCGATTATAGTCATTCGTGAATTTAAATTTATCTGTTTGTTGTCGATTGATAAAAAAACCAGTTGTGGTAAAGTTTTTTGATAATTGTTGCTCGACAACAAAGGCCCCAAAGTTCTCTGAAGCGATTTCATTTTCTTTATCCGTTTGTACGTTTAAAATGCCGATTCTGGTTTTTGGAGATACATTACCTGATAATTTTAATCCAAATTGAATATCTGAATTTGCTCCGATACGCCTTGAGTAAAAAGGATTTACGCCATCAACACCTAGATTTGAAAATAAATCTGAGTTTTCAAGAAAAAAATTACGTCTTTCTGGAAAAAAAACCGAAAACCGAGTTAGGTTTGTAACTTGTTGATCAATATCAATTTGTGAAAAATCAGGATTTATCGTCGCATCTAATCGTAAAGAAGAGGTAACATTGTATTGCAGATCCAAACTTGGTTTAAATGTAGTTTCTGTATCATCCTCTACCACGTCGTTCTGATAGTTTGCAGTAACAGATGGTGTTGTTGTAAAACGAGAAGTTGATGTATTGGGTAAAGCTTCAACAGTCATTTTTTCGGTAAACCGTAAATCAAAAAGGCGATAGTTACGTTTTACATTTTTAAGAATAGTCCAGGAATTCTTTTTAATATCCCTAACATAAAACTGAACTCCAAAAACAGCATTATTCGTATCAAAATTTAATGCTTTTAAAGGAATAGCTATTTCGTATTGTTTTTGATTACCATTCATAAAGGCTTTAGCTTTCCATATCGTATTCCAACTTGTGCTAAAATCATATCCTTCATTAATACGCTCAACAATACCATCTATTTGTGTACTGTAGCTATTTACCGAAAAATAATATGCGTTTTGTTGTTGATTTTGTGTATCTAAAACCATGGCGAATCCATCGCTTAATCCAATAGGAACATCTCGTTTTAAAGAACTAACCTGTGTTTTTGGTGTAGTATCATTATAAATTAAACTCACATACAAATATTCTCCATTATGAAATAGTTGTACAGATGTTTGATTTTCTGCTAAGCCCTCGTCTATTGGCATATAATTGTAAAAACCCGAATACTCAGGAAGTTCTTTCCAAATAGGTTCATCTAACTGGCCATCTATAGTAATTGTAGCTTTCTTAAATTGAATCGTTTTTGTCTGTGCCTGAGTATACAAAGCAGATAAGAAACAAAGTGCTATCAAAAATATTTTTTTCATATATAAAATTTAGAAACCTATAGCTTTGTAGCTGTTTTAGTAATTATTTTCCAATCACCTTTCAGCTTTTTTAATAGAAAAAGATCCATTAGCTTTGTTTTTCTCTCCGGAATAAAAATTTCGACTTTAGCTGTAGCTATATCACGGTGTATCTCGATAGATAGAATATTTCCTGTTCGTCCGTTATAGACTCCTTTTTTCTTATTCTTAAAAAACTTGAGATAATCTGTAGGAGTTAATCTTTTAAATGTATCTTTTACAGTAAGGTATAAAGATGCATCAGCAGCAAAGGCACTTTCTAGTTTTTCTAACTCATTATAAGAACTCCCCTGAATATAATTCTTAAGTGTTTTTTCAATCATTTCCTTTTCTGAAAATGAATGATTTGTTTTAACTATTCCTTTTAAACTTTTATAAAAAAGCGTGTCGTTATTTATAATAGTTTTATCATGATTTATGATCTTGTTTTGTAATAAAACAAGTAAAAAACAAAAAGGTAGCGTGATAAAAAATAAACGTTTCATGATTTTATATCTTAAGTTTAGTCAAAACTATGATTGATATTCTTACGTTTTTTTAAAAGTAGACCGAAGAGGAAGTACAGTCTATTAAGACATTTTTGGGTTTTGGTGGTTGATTTTTGCCTATTTGTAGCCACAAATACTAGCTTGGTAGATAAATAATCTTTATGCGAGCTGTATAAGTTATATTTGCTATTTGGTATATGCAGTCTTTAAAAACATATTTTGATAAATCAGAAGTACGACATGTATTGTTCTGGATAGGTATATTCCTGTATTTCACATTATCTGCTAATATTGATAACTATAATAGTTATCTACAATTATTTGAATCATATATCATATTTGTTGCCATACAAATACTAGTAGCATACACTTGTCTATACTATTTGGTTCCAAATTTTTTAAATAAGGGAAAAACAGGTTTGTTTGTTCTATGGTTGATTATTCTATTGTTTGTTATGTATGCCATATATATATATTATAGAATATACTATTATGACGTAAGGTATTTTGATTACTACAGCCCAATAGTTCAACATTATGCAAAACAATCTTTTTGGGAAAGACTTTTTAGTTTTTCGGTTTTTTTGAGTAAGAGTATTAAATTTTTAACTCCTACTGCCCTGCTCTTAATGTTTAGGTTTTATAAAAATCAGCAGAATTATTTAAAACTCAATGAGCAAAAAAAAATAGCTGAATTAACTGCTTTGAAAAATCAATTAAATCCGCATTTTTTATTCAATACATTAAATAATTTGTATGCTCTGGCCATAAAAAAATCAGATCATGCACCAGAAGTGATTGAAAAACTATCTGATATTTTGGATTATATGTTGTATCGCTGTAATAACAAATTTGTATCCATCCAAAAAGAAATTGAGTTGATTGAGAATTATATTGCTTTAGAAAAAATACGGTACGGAAACAGAGTTCGTATTTCTTTTAAAAATAATAGTACAGAGGATTCCAAAATAGCTCCCTTACTGCTATTAACTTTTATAGAAAACGCATTTAAACATGGTGTGACTCAGGAACTAAAGGAAGCTTTTATTTCAATTACAATTAGTTCGGATAACAACCATATTATTTTTAATATTGAAAATTCTAAATCAACAATATCTGCAGAAAATAAAAATCAGGAGTGTATAGGATTGAGTAATGTTCAAAAACAATTAGATTTACTGTATGGAGATGATTATTCTTTGGATATTGAGGAAGAAAGTGATAAATATTGTGTTCGTTTAATTTTGGAAGCTAAATAATGTATACGTGTTTAATAGTAGATGACGAAGAATTAGCCAGAGAGCTAATAGAAACGCATTTGAAACAGTTAGATGGTTTTGAATTAGTGGCATCTTGTAATAGTGCAATAGAAGCTAGTAAAATATTACAGCAACAATCAATTGATTTACTCTTTCTTGATATAGAAATGCCTGTATTAAATGGTACCGATTTTTTTAAAAACCTTATTATTAAACCTCATGTAATATTTACAACAGCGTATAGAGATTATGCTCTTGATGGGTTTGAATTGAATGCTGTGGATTATCTTTTAAAACCTATAACTTTTAGTAGGTTTTTTATGGCTACCGAAAAATTTATCTCACTACAAAACACAAGATCAATCCCAACCGAAGTAGAAAAAACTACCCGAAAGGATGATTTTATTTTTATACGCGAGGATCGAAAACAAGTAAAAGTCTTCTATGATGATATTCTATATATAGAAAGCGTAAAAGATTATATTAAGATTCATTTGTCTAATAAAACCCGGCTTATAAAATATAGCTTAACTGCATTTGAAGATAGATTAGATGAACGATTTATAAGAACACATCGTTCCTATATCGTAAATCGAGATAAAATTACAGCGTATACAAAACAGGATATCGAGATTGATGCTATTGAAATCCCTATAGGAGAAAATTACAAAATGAATATATCTGATTTGTAGTTTTTTGTTATTTTAATAGTGCTATTTTAAAATGTTTATTAGGTAATATCAGAGCCCCTTGAATCCTCAGTAAAAACACATAAATTAACATCCTCTATTTATAAATATTGACCACCCTTTCTTGTTTTTTAGTTATTCATGATACTATATTTGTCCTAGGGATATAGAGACTTACACTGATTTAAGTAAGGTTGTGGATATACAAGCTGATGAAGTACGTGTTTATGGTCTAATTTTAATTGGAAAAATAAAAGGAATACAAACAAAATGAAAAAACGTTTTTTAAACTACCCATTAATTACATTACTATTAGTTACGGCATTTGGTTGCGGTTCAGACTCAGAAGATAGTCAAGATCTTAATGAACAAATAGAAATGATAGATGCCAAGGTTATTTCTTTTTCTACAGAGTATGCTTATATCGATGATCTAGTATCTATTCTAGGAGAAAATTTTGGTAGTGATATAACCGATACAAAAGTATATCTAGATAATAAAGCGGTTGAGATTACTACCGTTAATAATACTGCAATAACAATAAAGGTACCTGAGGGAGTTAGTGTGCTTCCAGAATTAAAAATAGAAATTCCAAACACGAATATTTCTTTTAATGATTCGTATAAAAACTTAGCTGTATTAGATAATGCAAAAAATAAGTGGATAACAATTGATCACAATTATAATTCGATTGAAAGTATAAAGGATTTTAGAGGAGTTGATAAAGAAAAAGTTTATTTTTTGATACAAAATAATTCATCTAATGATGTTTTTGAAGTAACCAAATCGTTTAACGGGGGAGTTAGTATTTCTAATATTAATCAAGATCATAATTTTCTTGATGGAGGATTCTTTTTAAGTTCAAAAGAAAATGAATACTCGTTAAGATCATTGGCTTTATACCGTAAAAATAAAGGAGAAGAAAGCAAGTTACTTAATGATTTTACTCAAAATGGTTCTTGGGGATTAGATTTTTTTGTTGATAATGATGAAACTAATATCATAGTCGCAACATCAGAAGGAAGAATTTATAAATCTACTGATACTGGTAGTACATTTGATAAAATACATGAAAATGATCCTTCAAATTTCGAATTCGATACTTTTTTTGCACTTTCTTCAAGTCAGGTTTGGTTAGGAGGATATACATACCCATTCCCTGAAAACAAGTCTTACTATCCTGCTAAGCTATTATACTTAAAAGATGGAAACTGGACTAATAAAGAAATACAAATAGAAAATAAAGCGGGTAATTATGAATATATCAAGAAAATTCATTTTGTAGATGCAACTACAGGATATGCCATTGCTTATGTTAAGAACCTTAATGGTGATGAAAAATATGTGATTATTAAATCAGAAACAAAAGGAGATACCTGGAGTATTATTCGTGAAAGCAGCTCAAAAGTAGAAGCATTCGCATTTAAAAACAAAGACATTGGTTGGTATATCTCAGGAAAAAATATTTTTAAAACTGTAGACGGAGGAGCATCATGGGAACTTTATTATACTAATGATACAGACTGTAAAGGAATTTTATACAACGAGGATACACTTTGGGTTATAGCGAATGGAAAGATACTAAAACATTATTTTTAAATAATTGAAGTGTGTTATTACTAACTTACTAAGCTTTAGAATTTTTATGCTTTTCTAAATATGCTATTGAAATCCCAATCGGAGAAAATTACAAAATGAATATATCTGATTTGTAGCTATAGTATACTATTCTAAAAGTGCTATTTGAAAATTGAAATGAGTATTGGAAACTGCACAATATAGTTGTTTTCCATCGGAACCTTTTCGTACACGATAATAACGTCTTTCATTAACATATTCTCCAGCACTTCTTTTTTGAACAGATAAAGAAATAGCGTGATCTTCTTGTAATTCTTTTAAATCCTTGACAAGTATTTCAATAAAAGAATCTGCAGCTTTCTCTCGATTAGTTTCCTTTTCTAATTTAGAACCTATTCCTCTAGAAATGTCTTCTAGAAGTGATTGTGTGATAGTTAATGTTTCCATATATTTAATACTTTAAAAATTAATATTAGTTTTCATTTATAGTTATCGGTTATCGACATGAGTACAACTGCTTTAATACGTAGTAAACCCACCATCAGTGGCATAATTTGCACCAGTGATATTAGATGCTTCTTTAGACAATAAAAATAACATAATCGCTACCTGTTCTTCTGGTGTTGCGTCTCGATGGTTAGAATCTGTATACTGCAGAAGACTTTTGGTTTTAATATTTCCCATGCCAGCATTACCTCCACTAGCTTTTACCTTAGCCATGACAAGTTGATAAGCTCGCTCTACCATTGGTGTTGCAGTATTGGCCATACACACAGAATTGATTCGTATACCATATTCTGCATAATCTATCGCTGCATTTTTTGTTAGCCCATTAACGGCATGTTTACTTGCGACATACGAGGGAGTTCCCGAAAAACCCCGTAATCCAGCAACCGATGCGACATTAACGATTGCACCACCTTGATTTTGTGCTACCATTTGTTTTAATTCTTCACGCATACATTTAAATACTCCTGTTGTATTTACCCGCATCACTACATCCCAATACTCATCTGTTGCTTCATGACATCGACTAAATGTAAGGTGTTTTTGTTTTTCATAGTTTATAGGATCTCCGGGAAAGATTGCATCCATTACACCTGCATTGTTTATGGCATAATCTAATTTACCATAAGAATCTATTGCTGTTTTAACCATTTCTTTACAGGTCTCATTAGTAGAAACATCTCCATAAACGAATTTTGCAGAACCACCTTCTTTAACAATTTCATTTATAACCGCATTTCCTTCTTCTTTAAGCCAGTCTACACCTACAACATTTGCACCTTCTAGAGCTGCCCTTTTTACTGCTGCTTTACCCATTCCTCTTGCGCATCCAGTAATAATAATTGTTTTGTCTTTAAAGCGATTTGGAATGAAATATGCTGGATTAACCGGGCTAACATCTTTTTTTCCTACTGTATTTTCTGAGGCTAATAATGCAGATGCAGTTTCAGATCCTTTAGAGTCGTTAGCGCAAGCAATACCAGCACTGGCACCTATAGTAGCAAGCGTTGTGTTTTTTAACATGTTTCTTCGATTCATGATTTTTTGTTTTATTGAGTTACTAGAATATGTTTGTTACATCTAATTATAGTGCGTATCGTATAAATAGCATAGTACTCCACCAATTCGATGGATCTTCTGTCAAGGCTCTGTTTACGGCTTCACCGGGAAATGTAACTGCCACGTGTCCTTGGATATAAATCTTACGTGACCAAAACACTTTGAAAGTTAAATTGCCCTCTACCCCATAATCTTTGGATTCTAAAAATGAGAGTGCTGGGTTTCCTCCCAAATTTGTTAAGTTGTCTGCTTTAAATAACCAAAATTGAGGTACCAGTTCAAGTTTTGGGATGGGGCGCACACGCAATTGAAACCTGTGTGCAATTACATTTGAAATCTGCACTACTTTAAAATGATTTATTCCTTGTACCCATTGTTCTCCGTTTCCACCAGATAATAGAGGGTCCCATCGCTCAAATCGATCGGTGCTTAAGTCATCACCAGAAAAATGAGCATGCCGATAGCTTAAAGTTGGTGTCCAGGGAAGTTTAGAAAAACTCCAGCCAAACTCACCAAAGTAGCCGTATGCGCGCATCGGAAAATTCTCATTTCTTTGCAATCCACCTTCTCCTGCAACAAAAAAACCTGAATTCCCTGCTGGTTTGGGCTGCCAACGAAAACGTGCATCTACAACTTGTAGGCCTTCTCGACTAAGAACTTCTGTTGATGTAAAATAACCAAACTCAGACTTTGGCACATACAATAGGCTTGCTCCTACAGAGAGCCCTTTTGCAGGTTGTGCTTCTACATTAATTCCCGTGATTCTTGTTTTAGAATCTACTACTGGTAGTTCATCAGGATCGAGATAGAATAATTCTAATAATGTGTTGTTGTATTTTACACTACCACGAGCCAGCATATCTGGTGCCCAACGAGGATTAGATTGCAATGCTGCTCTTTTACTACCATTTGCAGAGGTATTTATGATAAGAAATCCATCTCCAAGGGTAAAACGTTGTCGACCAATAGAGGCATTTACTACAAGTCTATTACCGTTTTTCCAGGTTTTTCCTGTAATTAAACCAATATATGCATCCTCAACACCAATATAACCTCTTGTTTTGTTTGTGAATAGCTCTTGTCCTTTAGAACCACTTACTATTGCACTAAGACCGGCATATATATGAAGATTATTATGTAATGGAGTAATTCCATAAGTTCCCAAATGAGTAAATCCTTCAACCCAATCGTCATATCCATCCCCCGAGGGTACCCTCGAGACTAATGGGTTACCATCAAGAAGTGCGTCGGGTCTACCGTACCAAGCATTCGTATTGCTATAATGAATTGCAAGGGCTTCAAGTTTTAAGCGAATAAATGTAGATCCAAAATTGTATAATTTTGGAAGGTCATTAATTTTTCCTGACGTTACAAATCCGGTTTTTGTTGATTCGCCAACCTGATCTCCTAAAGTTACATTAATAGTAAGTATAATTCCCCCGATTGACCCAAATCCTACTTCTATTTTGGTTGTAGCAATCTTAGGATCTTGACGTGATCGAGATAAAGAAAATTCGATATGATTTCTTGAAAATCTATTATCAGGAAAGGTCTTTAAATCTTGACGTATTTTGTCACGAATCCGATTATTAAGTATAGAATCATTTGATGGATTAGTAATTATGATGTTAACTTCTTCAATTCTTTTATTATGATAAGGGTCAACATCTCCGACACCCTGCGCAATGGTGGTGCCAAATGAAAGTGTGAAAATAAAAACTGTAATTCTTAATAAATCGAATTGTTTACTAAGACAGTTTAATAGGTTTGGTTTTAAAAGAGTAGTCATATCCGAAGGTCATTGTAATATTCTATTATGTTTCTGATAATCAATATCAAAAAAACAATCTTAATTAATACGAAATGAAATGAACCACTTATAAATATACAAAAAACAAAGCAAGTTATTATACATATAACTCTTATAAAAAACTTAATTTTCAATGTTTTACACTCGATACGTGTATGGTTTATTTCATAACCTTCGTTTATAGGTTTTAGCATGAATTTTGACCAGAATCCATTTTTAGTAATATGCAAAATTGATGGATTCTGGTCTCATTCCTTACTATAATAACAAGTCCTTTTCTGTTTTTTATTTCGACCCGATTATTTTGTCATTTTCACTTCTCTTCCATTTAATGGTTGTTCATTTCTATAATTATTTAATGGCATCAGATCTCTTAAGATTTTTACTTGCCTTAAAGATATTGTAATGGGTTCTTTAAAAATAAACCAATTTACACCTTGAGTACATGGTGGTGTGGTCAATGATCCAACATAGGTATAATATCCTTTATCTTTTGGAAGGTTATAACTAAGATTAAATGGCATCCCTATGGTTTTAGTCTCCCCATTTTTAAGAGGTAAATAACTTTCTAAAAATCTGAAAGGAGCACTGGCTTTCCCTTCTTTTGCCATTATAGCAAGAACTAAGTATTCTCCCTTAGAATTAGTATGTACCATATGTATTACAATTGGATATCTAATACCATTTATGGTATGTTCTGAAGACTCATGAAAATGAATTTGCTTCAAATTATATTTAGTATCCTTATACATAAGATAATCTCCTTCTTCAAAATTATATTGAATTGAATGTCCGTTATTAACCACATCATGTATTTTGGTATTAGACACATAGTGAATAGCTAAAGGTTTTAAATTAGTATCAGCTATTGCATTTATACTCACAATATTTATAGGGGATTGAAATTTCCCTCCGCAATCTGAATTCTTTTCAATTTCTGCCCAATGTTCTGGACTTGTTTCCCCTACATAACTCCAATGCTTTTTTGCATGATCTGTTGTCGAAGTGGTTTTTTCTTTAGTAATATCTAAAGAGTGTTCCTTTGTAATTTTCTCTTTTGTATTTGTACAAGAAGTTATTACAATTATTGTTGTAATTGCTGCTATATATACAGCATTAATATAGATTTTCATTTCTTTTATTTAAATATGATACTTAAGTGTTGTTTGTAAAATGTGGTTACTTCTAAAATGATCTGCTATTGGCATATAATCATTCATATAACCAAGTCCTATAGATGTGTTTTTTAATATAGGATAGGATACCCCAACATAAAACCAGTTTTGATTTAAAGATTTAGGAACAATACCCGAGTTTGTATTCAACCAAATTTCATCAAAAACAACTGCTTTTATTTCTGTATTGTCATATACTGTAAACAATGGAATTTGAAATGTAAAACGATACCTAAATCGCATTTTATAATCTGTTTCATTAGTTTTGAAAACATTGGGAGTTACTTCTACAACCTGATCAATGAAACGTTGTTCAAATCTAAATCGATGTTTAAAATTAGTTTTTCCGGACATATGAGATAATGTTACTTGTTCCCATACATTGTTTTCATTAAAATTATATGTAAGCTTATAATTTTTAGCAAAACTATAGCCTACTGCAAAATCCAGAGTTTCATTGGATTTATAATGTATAGAAGGTCTAATTAATATTTGTTGCCAATCTTTTAAAAAACTGGTTCTTCTAAAATGTGCTTCATTTTTCACATAAACTTTATTGTTTATAGTGTAATCGACAATTATAGAATTCCAGGAACTATAACTTTTTTCTGTAGTCATGTTTTGACCAAATACTGTTATTGGAATAATAAACAGTATGATTTTTATATGTTTCACAATATTATTATTATTAAAATTAAATATCAAAATCAGGGACTAACTTTTGTCAATCCCTAGCATTTATGATTTATAAATAATAATTTTATGAATATACTTTTAGACAACAGTACAGGATATAGTACTTGCCTTTTACAGTAGAAAATTGATAATTCTTTTTATTAAAATCATCATTATTTTTAGTAGTAACCTTTTTGTCTTTAAATGCACAAAAAGCACTTTTAGAGTATTCTTCTTCTTCCCTGTCTTCAAGCTCATTTATGTCTATACTATCAATAAACGTTTGGTCTTTATACTCAAGACCTGTATCACCACTATCTACACTATGTATAGAAAAAGATTCGGCTACTAAA
This sequence comes from Aquimarina sp. Aq78, assembly GCF_900299525.1. Lineage (GTDB taxonomy): Bacteria > Bacteroidota > Bacteroidia > Flavobacteriales > Flavobacteriaceae > Aquimarina. The sequence goes on from NZ_OMKA01000001.1 coordinate 447,087, forward strand.
TTGTTATAAGAAGTAGTATCTGCATTAGCTTTATTACCTAAAAAAAGTGCAGATACCAGAGTTATTAGTACTCTAAATGAATAATATTTAACAAAGGAAAGATTCATTGTACCAACAAAAGTATCTATTTAGACTAATTGGTTATCTGTAGCGTAGTTGTTTTTAACACAAACTTTAACACCTCTTTCCTATATCATGATTTTTACAACAGGGTTCCATTACATTTTTTTAATTAGTCTCAGAGTATATTCCATAACAGTGTCTACATTGTTTAGGTAATCATCTATAGATTGTGTAATAGTATAATCTGGCATAATACCACGATCAACAGGAAGTGAAGTTGCTGTGGTTACATAGGTGTTTCTGCTCACAGCATAAATAATACCGGTATTTGGTAGTCTAAGTCTTTTTTGTCCACCTGTGCAGAATTGATTTGAGCCCAATTCTTCTCCAATCAGGGTTGCTAACTTTAAGTGTTTTACCAACGACATAAAATGCCCGGTAGTAGAACCACCATTTCCATCAATAGTAAAATATAAATTACCATTAAATCTATTTTCAAATGGTTGAACGGGCTCTAGTTTTTCATTAAACTGAGAATTTGAAAAGTATACAAATGGTTTTTGAGCAAGATATCTGAGCAAATAAACACCGGCATCAGATGGTCCGCCACCATTTCCTCTTACGTCAATAACTAAATTTTTAATCTTTTTTTGTTCCAGTTCTTTAAAACTAGTATCCACAAATGCTTTAAATTCTGGGAATTTACTTCCATAATAGGCAAAAGAACGTATTGTCATCATTGCAGATGTATTATCATTTATATACTGTAAACACAACCGCTCTTTGCACAAATATTCTGGGAGTTCTTGAAAATTATTTTGGTAGTTTTTGAGTTTTTTTAATTCAACAGGCTTAGATTTTCCTTTTATAGTCACTACATAAGATTTTGGAAAACCCAGTGCATAAGGAATGATCGATGTAGAATGTGAATTAATGAAGTTCTTTTTGTATGTTTCGATATTACCTTGTGATGAGATATGTTTATAAATTTCGTTTTTGATAGTTTCAAATTCAATTCCGTTAATTGAGGTAATTTCACTTTTAGCCGCTACTATCTTTCTATTGATTAGTGGATCTGACACGTATAATTTATCATTAATTAATTTTACTTCTATAGGAAAGCGTAAATCTATAGGTATCATCTTTCTTTCTTGATTAAAATACCCCATTGATGTATGGCTACAACTAATGTTTGCTATAATCTCACTACAATACCAGATAAATTCACTAAAAGTTGTACGTTCTGTAATCAGGCTCTTTTTTACTTCTATTGCTTTCCAGAAATCATCTTTAGTAATGAATTTATAGGCATTAGGGTTAACTTCTGTTAATCGACGACCTAATTCGTCTAAGTCATTTTTATATTGTTTTATTGAATACACTTTATGAAACCTTGTAGAATCATATGTTGCATATTTAATTTTATTAATCCAATCTTCTGCATTTATATTTTTAGGATTAAGCTTAAGAGATTTTTCATAGTTTCGAACTGCCAATTCTTTATTACCATCGGCATGGTAAGCTTCTCCCAAACTATCATATGGATTTGAAGAATTTGGAAATTCTGCAACCAATAGTTCGAAAATCTTAATAGCATCTTTTATTTTACCCATATCTAATAATTGATAACCATAATTATTAAGCTCATTTTCATCATCAAAATTATAAGCTTCGGGATTTTCTCTTTTAAGCCTGTGATAATGCGCTATAATTTCTTCAATACTTGTGTCAGAAATAGTAGAAATCGTTTCTACAATTGATTTCTTAGACGCAGCAGTAGAATCATTATTTGTTAGAACATCTGTCTTGCTTTTCTCTTGCGAGATACAGCTTGTTAATAGGCATGTGCATATAAACACATTAAAAAGAACTTTGATTTGTTTTTTCATTTTGTATTGATTGATAAATTCTTTCGCAAAAAACAAAGTTTTGTTACAATTATAAGTATGAAACTATACTGTTTTGGTTTGAATTTATAAATATGAACTTAAAACTGTTCTTTATATTTTGCTGGAGTCATACCCACAAGCTTTTTAAACACTGTGTAAAATGTTGATTTTGAATTAAATCCAGATTCGTTTCCTATTGCATCTAATGTATATTTAGTATTTGACCTAATTATTAGCTTTGCTTCTTCAATTCTATATTCATTTACAAATGCCGGAAAGCTTTTCCCTAAATTATCATTCAGCAATTGCGAAAATTGGTGCGTGGATATATGAAGTGCTTTTGCAATGTCTGAAGATTTCAAATTTGGATTTTTATACAACTTTTGCTCACTCATAAGAAGATGTAATTTTCCTACCAGTACTTTTGCCGTTGCGTTATCAATCTTTTTATCTGCATACTTTTTTTCATCCCCAAAAATTTGATTTTTCTGTTTCTTATTAAGAAGAAAATAAAGGAAGAAAGAATAAAACAATACTGAAAAGGTGATAGATCCTATTACAAAATAAGAGTATTTCGTAAAGAAAAATATCAACCACAGGATTAATACTGCTAAAAGTAAAAACACTAGCCATAAATTAATAGGTAGGAATTTCTCTTCTTTTTTAGATATGTCTTTCATTCTTTTAACCAAATAATATCCCGAAAGCAGAATATAACATAACCATTGAACATTTATAGAAACCAAAATATATCTTTTCCAAAATATAGGATCACTTCTGAAAGGATATATAAGATGTATACCTATTGCTATAACTATCCAAAATGCTATATGATATTTCCAATAGTTAATGCTTTTAGTATTTAATTTAAGTATAGATAGTACATATAAAAACAAAAAAGGACCAATAAAAATAAAGGTAATGGGGCCAAATGTTGAATACGAATTTGGTGTAGTATCACTAAAAAAATAGATAAGAGACCGTAATGCACGTTCACTTAAAAATAAGAGAAAGACTCCGAATAGTATATTTGAAAAATCTTTAGGTTTTTTTATAATTATAAAATAAAGACTTACCAGGAAACTATTAAAAACCCCAAGTGCACCAAAGAAAAATAAGATTTGAGAATATAAATTCATATTTAGACTAAAATATCAAATACATAAGCTTGTATAAAAATAATGCAGTAAAAATTGATTACAAATATAGAAGTATCATTTAAGTTTTTTGAGTTACTGTTTATAGGATTCGTTATGATCGAAATTTTTATTTGTATTTCCTTTATTTGGCACAAAAAAAACCGGTAAGAATATTTATTATTACCGGTTTTTTTATTTATAAATCGAGTTTTATTCTTTTATCTTTTCCAGATCCATCATAAACGCATAGTATAAAGCGGTACGTTTATACCGTTGAAAACGCCCAGATGCTCCACCATGACCTGTTTCCATATCACAATCCATGATCAACATATTATTATCTGTTTTTAATTCACGTAGTTTAGCAATCCATTTTGCAGGTTCCCAATATTGTACCTGGCTATCCCAATAGCCTGTTGTGATCAATAGGTTTGGATATGCTTTTGCTTCGACATTATCATAGGGAGAATATGACTTCATGTAGTCATAATATTCTTTATTCTTAGGATTTCCCCATTCATCAAATTCAAATGTAGTTAGTGGTATAGTTTCGTCCATCATAGTAGAGACTACATCAACAAAAGGTACAGCAGCCACAACACCATTCCATAATTCTGGTTTCATATTTAAGATAGCTCCCATCAATAGACCACCGGCACTACCTCCCATTGCATACATATGTTCTGAACTTGTAAGCCCTTCATTAACCAGAAATTCTCCACAATCGATAAAATCAGTAAATGTATTCTTCTTTTTAAGGAGCTTACCATCTTCATACCAATGTCTTCCCATTTCTTGTCCTCCTCTAATATGCGCCATAGCATACACAAATCCTCTGTCTAATAAGCTAAGCCTATTTGATCTAAAGCTTGGCTCAGAACTACTACCATATGAACCATAAGAATATAGTAATAAAGGTGTTTTACTACTTCTTTCAATTCCTTTTTTGTACACAATAGAAATTGGTATTTTCACACCATCTTTTGCAGTTGCATAGAGACGTTCTGATACATAATTATCTTTTGAGAAATTTGGGTCTAATACCTCTTGTTCTTTTAAGATTTTCTGCTCTTTCGAATCCATATTATAGTCAATTGTACTATTAGGAGTTGTTAAAGAGGTATATCCATATCGTAAAATATTGGTATTAAAATCAAGATTAGTAGTTGGGTATGATAGGTAAGCAGGGTCATTAAACTCAATATAATGATCATTATCACCATTCCATTTCATAACACGAATAGTACGTAACCCATTAACACGTTCTTGTAAAACCAAGTGTTCTTTAAAGAGTACAAAACTCTGTAGTAGAATATCTTCACGATGTGGGATAACATCTACCCAGTTTTCTTTTGCAGTAGCAGTAATTGGCGTTTTTACCAAACGAAAATTCTTAGCATCAAGATTGGTTCTTATATAAAAATGATCATCATAATGATCAACACCATATTCTAAATCTCTTTCTCTTGGTTGAATGATCTTCCATTCATCATTAGGAGTATTGGCATCTAGATATCGATATTCTGTCGATAAGGTCTGACTACTACCAATCATAAGGTATTTATCTGATCTGGATTTAAATATAAAACAGCTAAAAGTTTCATCTTTTTCATGAAAAACTAACTCATCCTTAGATTGATCTGTTCCTAATACATGCTTATATATCTTATCTTGTCTAAGTGTTATAGGGTCTTTAGATGCATAAAAAACCGTTTTGTTGTCATTTGCCCATACGGCTCCTCCTCCTGTATTTTTAAGTTCATCTGATAGCATTTCTCCTGACTCCAGGTTTTTAAAATAAACTACATAACGACGTCGGGAAACAGTATCTACACTATAGGCCAAAAGCTCATTATCTGGACTTACAGATCGACCTCCTATAGCAAAATAAGCGTGGTCTTTTGCAAGTTCTGGCCCGTTAAGCATGATTTCTTCTTTATCACTGTCATCTAATTTCTTACGACAATATAAAGCATAATCCATGCCTTTTTCATAGCGAGTATAATATGAATAACCATTATCATTATAAGGAACAGAAGAATCATCTTTTTTAATACGCCCTACAATTTCATCATATAATTTTTTCTGCAAACCTTCTGTATGTTTCATTGCCTCATTCTTGTAATCGTTTTCGGCATTAAGATAATCCAGTACATCTTGTGTTTGAGCATCAGGTGTTTCTGCGTTTTTTTGCTTATCGCTTAGGCGCATCCAGAAATAATTATCGATACGTGTATCTCCATGCGCTTTTAACTCTTCTGCAATTTTTTTGGCTACAGGAGCTTCAATGGATTGATAAGGTTCTAAATCAGGTTTTTTTTCTGTATTACATGCCATAAAGAACATCGTAAAAATTAGAAGTGAATAGATGAATTTAGTTTTCATAAAGTATTTAAAATTAGTTTTTAATAAGCCTCTTTTTAAATCATTGCCACAATTTAAATTATAAAATATAAAAAATGTAATAAAAAAAATATAATTCTTAGTTTTTGGACTTGCTTTATTGTTCTATAACTACACAACCCAAGCATATTACGATTCTATTTTGTATGGTAAGCGTGATTAAGGAGTATGTAGAAACTTATGATTATATACCTTGAATAGCCTTAAGTAAAACTTCTAAGACTACATTTTCTTCTATTGCAGAACTTGGTGAAATTGTACGATTGAGATCTAATTGTCCTTCAGATGCTATTAACGTATTACTTTTAATAATTGTAGATATAATTATAGAAACCTCTTGTAGTTCTGTATTCGAAATGCTTTTTTGGGTTTCTTGTGATACTAAAACAATTTGTTTAAATTGATTAAAGTGATACACAACCTCTGAAGCAGATAAGCAGGTTTTATTGTCTTCAATTTTAAATTGTATGGTTTTATAATCCTGACGACCCTGAATGCTAAAAATTGCAGAGTCGATTGTTTGAATTAACTGATGAGCAGTATCCATATAGGTTTTCTTCTATATTATTCTTTCATTGCAACTTTCCCTCCAAAATTTACTCCCCAATTGATTCCGAATACTGTAACCAAATTATCATCTACAGGGAAATCTTTTCCAAAACCACCTATCAATGTGATATCTTTTGAAAGTATATATTTTAAAGTTCCTACCGAACGCTCACTATTGATACTTCCATTACGAGAAATATATTCATATGCCAGCGAAAATCGATCTATTTCAAGTTCTACTTTTGCTCCCAGATCCCGATAAAATGTTTTGAAAAACTGGTTGTTATCGCCAATATTAAACTCATCTTCGATATATCTGGCAGTTACCAATACATTAAGATAGTTATTTCGTTCACTATCCGACCCTTCATTTAGAATCAAACTTCCTTGCCCTGTTATCCAACTTCCAAGACGATTAGCTGTGCCAGAATCTATCTTATCTCCTTTAAACAATGCACTATATCCAATAGCTCCATCCACACTTACATAGGGTTTGGTGGTTTTTTTAAACTCTTTTAATTGCGGACTTATTTTCTCTTTTTCTTTTTTATAATGCTCAATAATAGCTTTCTCTGCTATTGCACGTTTTACAGGATCGTCTCCGCTAGCATCTGCTAATACACTAACAGGAGGGCTATCAAGGTTTTTAAGAATATCGCCAACTTTTTTTGCCTCATTATATATTTTATCTTTATCATAAAAACGTAACAAAGTTGTTCGTAATCCTATAGAATAGGTTTTTCTTTTACCTTCAATGCCTTCGAATTCTTTATCGACATAAGCAGCAGATAATGTGGTCGTATTTAATCCTCTAAATGGTTTCTGTTTAATCTCTCCCGTGGCCTTATCCTCTTCTATACCAATATATTTATAGTATGTTCTGTTCTTACTCTTCCGATTAATAAAAAAGTAAGGAGCTACTTCTATCGAAAAGCTTTCTCCAAAATTATTGAATACGTGTAGTGCTAATGCTTTCAGGTTAGTAGGTGTATAAATTTCTGTCGGGGACTCTCCTACTAATAAAAATGCTGGAGAACTGGGATTGCTCATAGTAAAATCGCTTAGATTTTGGTCAGTTTTACCCTCTTGTGCCGTGCCAAAATATGAGAGGTGTACTAAGACAACAATAGATAAGATAGATTTGTAATTCATCGTCCTAATTTTTAATTAATTCAATAACATCAAAAACAATGAAAAATTCATCATCAATTTTTAGTTTTTTGCCCTCATAATTTTGTTCATTTTCATCATCTTTTAAATTGATTTTAAAAACAGTATTTTCCAGAATTGGATCAATGTTTTCATCGGTTACAAAACAGTTCGTTACTACATTAAGTTTTTTATCTACAATATCACTACTATTACCTAGATTCGCAGAAAAGTTGTACGTGCTGCTTTTTTTTATGATTTTACTATCTAGTTTAACATTAGTACCTACTAAAGCCTCTGTGCTAATTTTTACATTAAGTTTGACCTCAGAATTAGTACTCATTTTAAATTTTTTCATGGTTATATATTTGTATTTTGTAGTTGGTTACTAATCCTATAAGCTATCATCAACTTATCAGATCAAAAATACCAATAAAAAGGTACTTTTGGTCTTTGATTGGGTATATTTATAAATGAAAGATCTATAATCATTTCATTTTTTTACGAAAAAAAAGAATCTCGACCCATTTTTCCATAGTAAATACCAGGTAATAAAGTGAAATGGTTAGTGTCATTAATATAAAGAAGATCACAAAAACCCATTTCAGCCTAACAAACCAATAAAACACATAAAATATACTGGATGCATTTTTGTTTGTATCACTACCTATCAAATCCACTAAATATAAACCACATAAATTTTCTACAATATCAAATATCCCAGGGATAAAACAAACAATAAAAAACCAAGGCCTAAGCTTTAAACTTAAGGTACCCTCAAAGACCCGAAGTGAATAATAGAAGAGAAATGAATAGGCTATAATAAAAACAAAATCAAAATAAGTGTTGTTTTTAAAACATATTGGATTTTTAATTAAATCATTAAATTCTGACGAACAATTAGAAAATTGAATATTAATAAGATGCTCTACTTGTATCGATGGTATATATGCAAATAGAACTCCTAATATCACAACTAGTATTACATTAATTTTCCAGAGGTTGCTATAAAAATTTAGCCTTTTCATTACTTCAGGTTTTTAATTTTTTCTTCACGTATATCTTTATAGGTTGTCCAGTCAAACTGTTCAATTTGTCTGATCGCGGCATCAACACCTTTATTAAAGAGTTTTGCTTTTTCTATATCATCCATCCAAAAGTCTAACCAATTATGATCTTTTGTATCTACAGTTACTACCCTTTTCTCAATTTCTTTATTATTAAATAGAAAATCATTGTCATAAAAATTTCTGAATGTACTTATGAAAGATGTGATATATCCGATCAATGTAATATCTTCTAGTTTTTTTACACTTTTCGATGGGTTTATACTTTCTTTTTGATTACCTACTACCCTTTCACTAAGGAGAACACCAAACGTTGGAAATCTTGGCACAACATTATCTTTTCTATGAAATTCTCGAATAGGAAAATTAGAGAGCATTCCCCCATCCACAAACCTTGCATTAAGCTTTACTGAATTTTCGGTCTTCATTTCATTTTTATAGTGCTCTCTACCAGGAATGAAATTTTTATAAATAAAAGGAATTGACATCGTCGCCCTTAAAAATGCTGCTGGTTTTATATTCCCCGGGGTAGTCCAATAATCATCTGCCCTCTCTGGAAATTTCACAATACGATTATGAGTCAAATTAGAGGTAATTAGCACTAATCGTGGTTTGTCCCCTTTTTTTGCTTTAACCAATTTTACCAGATCCATCCTTTTTGTAAGGTCATTTTTGGTCTCTATTTGTATTGACAATAGTAGATTCTCTGCCCAACTATAGAACCTTTCTCCGGTATTAATACCAAAATCCTTGTCTAATATTTTCACAAAAAGGATATAAATAAATATTAGAAGTGCTGCAACATTTATAGTTCCTATTATAAAATCAAAAAATCGAAGTTCTGTTCCCGAAACTCCATTTGTGATATTAAAAACAATGCCAAAAAGCCCGTATATACCAACAAGAAAGCCAATGGAAAAAACACCTAAAAAAAGTTTTAAGATAATAGACTTATAGTTTCTAAGTAATTTTTGCTGTAACCATCCAATTATTCCGTTTTTTTCCATGAACTTACTAAAATCTGTATTTGCAATGATATGAGTAAGTATTTCGGATTTAGTAGCCTGATGTGATTTATCACTATATTGAAATTTTGAATCTTCTGCATATATAGTATTAGGGATGGACGCCAGAAATAAGGCATTGATTGCCCCAGCACTTGTTCCCCCATGACTATAAAACCGAATACCAATCTTTTCCATAATGTAGGTATACCCTAATAATGCAATTCCGTACATGCCCCCACCTTGCTGAACCAAATCGACAACAGGTCTTTCTATAGATTCTCCTGCATAGTTTTCATTAACTGTAGCATCAGATATAAGTTCTTTTTTTATAAGACCATCAGTAGTAAACTTGTTCTTTAATTTACGTTGCGGATCATTAATTGATTTCTCTAAAATCTCATTTGCAGTAGTAAAAAAACGAGTTGTTTTTTTTATATTCTCCTCACTATGTATTGACATTCTAGAGGTAGTAGAAAAGCCCTTAATAATTTGTTCTTGTATATTCATTTTAGAAATTACTTTTTATTACTATTAGCTATAACAGGAACTTACCAATCTGATTAACAAATGAATAAAATCATAGTTAAGCATCTATAATGACTTAATTACTGTTAGTTAATACAAAATCGGGGTGATATTATGCAACGATTGAAGTATTTAAAATTAATGAAAATATACTTCTAAAAAAAGAGGCAAATCCCCCTATTTTTTTTTAGAAGTATAAAAATATTCAGGATGCCTAATCGAAATAAAATAAATATTAGTAAGTATTTTTATGATAAAAGGAGAATAACTTGACCTGAACACTCCTGAAAACAAGGTAAGGCATAACCAAAAATACTCTTAAAATGAAAAACTCATTAAAAAACCTATTAATTTTAAGTTTTCTTTTCATCCTTCTCTTTGGATGCTCAAAAGACAGCTTACCAGACAACGAAAATTTAATAGAAAATGGAAATGATTCGGTATTTAAAACCATAATGAATTTAGGGTTTCCAGAAAATGTTATTGAAGATTATGGAAGTTATTATTTGGTAGATGGAGATATTGTTTTTTACAAAAACAAAAAATACCATTCTCCAGTAATAGACCCCGTAGCTAAACAAAGACGACATCCCAATTCTGTAACAATTAGCAATATTAATGTCTACATAAATCCCGGAATGAATTTGGCCTGGAGAAATGCATCTACAGCTGCTATTAACCGTTGGAATGCAGTTAACTCTAGTCTAAATTTAAATATCACATCATCTACAGCTAATGCACATATTCGGATTATGTATGATTCGCAAGATCCAAGTGTTACTTTGGCTAACAATGTTTTTGGAAGAGGAGAATTTCCCACAGCTAATGGCCTGCCAGGTGTAAGAATATGGATAAACCCAGATTTTGCATCTAATACATTTTGTGGTGGACCTATCACTCAAAATATGAGAATTTCTAATGTTCAACATGAATTGGGGCATAATCTGGGAATTACTCATACCAATCAAGGTTTTGGAAGTTTGATTCCAGGAACACCAGGAACAGATGCACAATCTGTTATGAATGGAGGGCAAGCCTGTACTATAAATAATTTTAGTGCTGGTGATATCACTGCTATAGAATACTTGTATCCAGTCGCTTGGGTAGGATTACCAAAAGCATATACCAGATTCCCTGATCCAACAATATGTACAAATGTTTTTGTTCAGCAAGATTCATATATACTCCCTGTATCTCCCGGGGCAGATACCTATGAACTTACTTCGAACTCCCCCAATCTTTATGTAGATACTAATGTTAGTCCTGGACACATCATAACCATGATTACTAATCATACCGGTAATTATACGATTACACTCAAAACTACCAATCAATATGGTAGTAGTTATGCAACTATATATGTTACTGCTATACAATGTAATGGCGGTGGCGGAATAGGGTTTTAATTCACTAGCATGAAATTCTAAAAAACCAACCTCTATAATCATATAGTTCTAGAGGTTGGTTTTAATTAATAGTAATTGACTTGATTATGAAATTACCTTGTTATTTTACTTACTATTGATAAGTGTTTGCAGATTATCTTCAGTTTTTCTATCGATTAGTTTATTCAGCGGGTCAATACCAGCTTTGATCGGTTTTTGATCCACAAGAATTTCTAATTGCATTACCTGATCGGTAATTTTGTGTTTCTCTAAATAAATTAACTCTTCTCCTCCATCAGGTCCTTCTCCATATACGCCAATATCAATCCAATCTTGTATAGGTATTGATTTTTCTACTCCTGTACTATCAATACGATATTTTGTAACGTCTAATGCCAGGTTTACTTTAAATGCATTTTTTGAAAGCTCTTCATATACTGCTTTGGTTGTCTTATTTTCATATAATGTCACTGTTTCGAATAAATCAACAATAATATACTGTAGATTATCTGGTGTGACTTCTCTAAAATAACCAAGTAAATCTATTGTAGTTGGATATCTTTCTGTCTTTGTTTTTAATAAGCCATCGTAACTATTCCAATCTCTAATAAAATTTCTTAAAGCAAGATTTACGCTATCTTCTCCGATATAATCCTGCAAAGCATACAGATTAACCAGACCTTTACCATAATGAATATATTCTTGTTTAGATTCTACTAACGACAAAGGCATCTCACTTATTTGTTCTCCTGCCCTTCCGGTTAGGTAACGATTCATTTCTGTTTGAATAAATTGCTGTACCTTTTCGTCGGGATAAGCTTCTTTTAGGACCATGATAGCAGAATATTGAGCTAAAGCCTCAGATATCATTGATTTTCCCTGTACAGCAGCAGGGTTTACCTGGTGGCCCCACCACTGATGTGCCAGTTCATGAGCGGTTACATAAAAAGCCATATCTACATCATGTTCATCATCAATATCCATCAGGAATCCGATACCTTCAGAAAAGGGTACTGTATTTGGAAAAGATTGGGCAAAAGTCTGATAGCGAGGAAACTCTAATATTCGCATTTGCTTGTATTGGTATGGGCCGAAATGGGTACTAAAATAATCAAAAGATGTTTTCATTCCTTTCATCATTCTGTCTAGATTATATTCATGCCCTTTGTGATAATAAATTTCTAAGTCAACAGAACTACCCAAACTATCATGTTTAGGTATCCATTTATCCTTTAATACTTCGTACTTTGCAGAAACAATAGAATAGAAATTAGACATAGGTTTATCCATCTTATAATGATAATAGTTACGATTTCCTTCTTTCCATTTCTTTTGTAAATATCCAGGAGCAATAGCGATTTGACTGCTATCAGTACCTATAATCATTTCAAAATTAATTTCTTCTCCATCTCCCTTTGATCTACCTTGTTTAATTGCTTGCGGATCATCTATTTTGGCTCTTCTATTTCTAGGTTTCAGATCATACTCCTCACGTTCATTATCATCATGTAATTCGAGGTTTCTATTGTATCCTAGTGTTGGGAAATGGAAATTATCGAAGAATGTTCCGTTATAAACAATTTTTGTATTTGATTTTTCTACAAAGCCATTTGTAGTAAATGTTTGTTTAAACTCCATTTTAACAGAATCTCCCGGTTTCAGAGGTGTATTTAGCTTATAGACATAATAACTATACTCTTCATTATCATTATTAACTGTAGCTCCATTTTCAAATTCGATATATTCAATTGCTACCTGATAATTTGGTAATTTTTGAATATGAACCTCATTAATAGCTGTATTATGCGTATTCGTTAACACATAGTATCCTTCGACCGAATAATCTCTATCGTATGGAAAAAGATCTACTTTTAAGTTTACATCTACAATTTTTGGTTGTGGCAAATACTCAAAATGTTTGAGTATTTTCTCATAATTTGCCCTATACATACTCTCTTCCTTCGGAAATGAATATTCATTAAGAATATTGGTATTGTAAAAAATATAGCTCCCTAATGATATAAAAATTATGATAGTAACAGCACCTAGCTTTATCAAAGGCTTGGTCAATCGTTGTTTACTTAGTTTCCATCGCTTTTTTATATGTGTTTCTGTACCTCTTACAGAAAATATGGTGGTAATAATAAATAGAATAATAGAAAACAAAATCCAATATATTTTGAAACTTATGTATGGCCATAGAAAATGCCCGTAACCATTCATATCTGAATATGTTCCTAAATCTCCTCCTCCAAAAGTGTATAATCCATGATCTAACTCTAATACTTCTAGCAAAATAAATGCAACAAAGAAGAAGATTACAACCATAATATGTCCTAAGAATTTATGATTCGTCAGAACCTGAAAAAAAAAGGAAATAAATGTTAAAAGGATAAGAAATGGAAAGATTTCAATAAAAAAACCATAAAAATATACATCCAATTCATAGTGGTAATACCCACTTAATGTTTGGAAAATTACTCCTGCCAATATTAAAGCTGACATTAATACTATATATATAAGTATAAGCCCAATAAATTTACCTGCCAAATTGATAAAATCAGATAAGGGTATGGCATCGTAGATACCATTCAATTTCGTATCTCTTTCTTTCCATACAAGTTCGCCAGAATAAAATAAAAGAATCATTAAGAAGAAATATATAGACATTTCCTGAAGCTCTTCGACTATAATATATGTAGTGGGATAACTATTAACACCATAAGAAGTTCCCAGGTTTATAGAATTGATAAATATGATACTCATCCCACAAATAACAATAGCCCAGAATGAAGTTTCTTTAAGAATTGATTTAAAATTAAATAAGACGTGCTTCCAGAATTGAAAAATAGTAGCTTTGGTACCAAAGTATAAGTCAGCCTTTGGAACTTGACTATCCAAATGGTGTACAGTAGACTTGTTTTCTTCTTCAGAAATAGCTATTAGTTTCTTTTTTGAGGCTTTGCCTCTAATCAAATTGAAATTAAACTTATAATACCCTATCATCAAAGTAATTATCCCTAACCCTATCCATAGCAACCTGTTGTATAGTAGTACTCCTTCTATAGGAAGCATTAATATACCTCGTTCTGCTTTGGTCCAGAATTGAGTTAATACGCTAATCGTTTGAAAGGAAAAAGGGTCCAGTAGAGCAGCAAAAAAGCGATTATCTGGATTCTTTAATAATGTAAGTGTTACGATATATGCCATCAATAAAAACACACCCTGAATGTATACCACCATCAATTTTCGGCTTAAAGCACCTCCAACATAAAAGACTGCCCCACAAAAGAATATATTGGGTATAACCAGATACAGGAAAGGCTGTAGATAATGCCAGAAATTGAAAGGTAACATAACCTCTGCATCACGCCAAGGCATAAACTCACCTAACATAAGTCCAAAAAGCAAACCACAGAAAATAAAAAGTAATATGATAAATGATCCTATAAAACGTCCAATTAGATAATCCCTTTTTTTAATAGGATTTATAAACATTAGAGATTCCATATTATGATCAAAATCTCTTAAAGCAGCTACTCCCATGATCATAGAAGTAACCATAGTAAAAAAAGCAGAGACAATTGCCATTATTCTAGCTATATCCTGAGGAGAATTTGTTCCCATAGCACCAGAGTTTCTATCCATAAGAAAATCTGCAGCTACTATAGAAAATAAAAACACAATAGCAAAGTATATATAGGTATCAGGGCGTTTGGCTCTGTACTTAATTTCGAATTTTAGTATTTCGTACCACATAATATTAGTTGAGATTAGTTTGAAATGAAAATATTAGATCTGTCTATATTTATGACAATGCATTCTGATGTTGATCTCTACCAAAAATTTGCGAGAAATACACATCTTCTAAATCTGCCTGAATCGGTATAAATCCATCTCCCGGATCGCTTTCACTAAGTACATGAATGACAGGTTTACCAAGTAGGAATTTTTCTGCGATCACCACATGATGTTGTTTATAGTGCTCTAATTCATTTTTCAAAATTGTTTTTTTATATACCTTATCTTTCAATTGCTCGATAGTTTTAACCGGGTTTCCTTTCAGAAGTACTTCTCCCCGATTAACAATAGCCATATTAGTACACAATTCCTTAACATCATCAACGATATGAGTAGAAAGGATGACAACAGTATTTTCGCCAAGTTCACTTAGCAAATTATAAAATCGGTTTCGTTCTGCAGGATCGAGACCAGCGGTAGGTTCATCTACGATAATGAGTTTTGGATTAGAAAGTAACGCTTGTGCTATACCAAAACGTTGCTTCATTCCGCCAGAATAACCTCCCATATTTTTTTTCCTGTGATCATACAGATTTGTTTTATGTAAAAGGGCCTTAACAACTTCTTTTCTTTCTTTAGTATTTGTCAATCCTTTAAGTACCGCCAAATGATTCAGTAATACTTCTGCAGATACTTTAGGATATACTCCAAACTCTTGCGGTAAGTATCCCAAAATTTTTCGTACTTCATTTTTTTGAGTTAAGACATCTAAGTCTCCAAATGTGATTGTACCTTCATCTGCTTCCTGAAGCGTAGCAATAGTTCGCATTAGTGTAGATTTTCCAGCACCGTTAGGCCCTAATAATCCAAACATTCCTGTTCCTATTTCAAGATTTAGATTGTTAATCGCTTTCACTCCGTTTTTATATGTCTTTGTTAAGTTTTTAATGACTAATTCCATAATTGTTCGTTTTTTGATTGAATTATTTTGACCAAACATAATAGCCAAGCCTAGTGATATTATGATAAATGTGATGAGTATGGTTTGGTAAGGGATACAAAGGCTTTTGGTGAGTATAAAGTGACTTGATCACACTTTTCTAGAAGTTGAAACCTGTATAGAGTATGTTTATCAACTTCTTTGGCTGTACCATTTTATTACCCTAGTTTTGGGTATATGATGTTATTATTTAGAAAATATAAACGAACGATATTCTCCTTTGGGATATCCATGTTTTTTTGGTTTAGTGGGCTTGTTTGCATGGCTTCAGATATCGAGCTTACAGGCACTTTATTCGTTTTTTTGGCAGTTAGTAGTATCGGGTATTTACTGCTCTCCTGGTTATTCAATAGAAAAAAACAAAGAAATTCCTCTGGATTATGGACAAAAAATGAAATCAGAATCACTACGATTTTAACAGGATTAATATGTTTTACAGGAATATTTGAATCTCACCCAAATCAACCCGCATTTACCTCTGTTTTTATCTTATTGTTTATTTATATTTTGATCTTTGGTATTGTACTTATCAGAAATTACTACCTCCAGAAAAAAGGAGCTCCTCCTATTTCTAAATCGATAATAAAAAAAATAGCATTTTGGTCTTTTGTAATAGGCGGAGGAAGAGTTTTGATATTACTCGAAAACTATGAGAACAATGACGCATTGATTATTATTGTCTTTATCTATTTTCCGTTGATCATTTTTTTAATAACTCGATGGGTTTTCAAACAAATAAAATCGATTTTAACATTAAAAAATGAAAAAGCAAAAACCGAATTATTGCATTTAAAAAGCCAGGTAAATCCTCATTTCTTTTTTAATATGCTTAATAATTTATACGGTTGGGTAGATAAAGATTCAAAGAAAGCAAAAGAATTGATTCTTAAGCTTTCTGATATGATGCGATATAGTATTTATGATGGACAAAAAGATATAGTTACACTTGAAGAAGAGGTGGCATACTTAAAAAATTATATTGAATTGCATAAGATGCGTTATCATAAAGCTATATCTGTTAATTTTAATCTTCAAATTGAAAATGAAGGATACAAGGTGATGCCTTTACTTTTTATTATACTTTTAGAGAATGCTTTCAAGCACGGTGTAGAAAATTTAAGAGAGAATGCTTATGTTCATGTTGATATGACTGCCAGAGAAAATGAAATACGTTTTGAGGTTGAGAATAATTTTGATCCTTCAGAAAATACAGAACAATCAGGAATTGGTTTAAATAATCTGGAGCGAAGACTTGAACTCGTTTATCCTAAGAAGCATTCTATATCCTATACCGTAACAGGAGATGTTTATAAAGCGCAACTAATATTAAATCAATTATGATCAAATACTTAATTATTGATGATGAACATATAGCTCATGATATTATTAAAGGGTACTGTGATTTACTCCCTAATATGAAATTGATGAAGAATTGCTATGATGCATTAGAAGCATTTGAATATTTAAATAAAGACAAGGTAGATTTAATTTTTCTGGATCTCAATATGCCAAAATTAAAAGGTTTTGAATTCTTAAAAACATTACCTTCTCCCCCCAAAGTTATTGTAACTACGGCGTATAAGGAATATGCTCTAGAAGGTTATGAGCTTAACATCGCTGATTATCTGTTAAAGCCTTTTGGGTTCGAACGTTTTCTAAAAGCAATAAACAAGGCAGTAAGTTCATCACCCGCAGTGCAACTCTCAACTGAAGTCGTTGAAAATAGCACTACGGCAAAAACTATTTTTCTTCACAGCAACAAAAAATATATACAGGTAGTTATTGATACTATCCAGTATATAGAAGCCGCAGGAAATTATGCTAAAGTGATCACAACGGCCGAAACAATAACGGTTAGAGAGAAAATCTCTGATCTTTTAGAATCATTACCAAAAGATTATTTTTTACAGGTTCATAAATCATTTGCAGTAGCGACAAAACATATTAAAAGTATTGAAGGAAACAGAATAGGTATCGGCGATCATATTATTCCTATCGGAAAAATATATAAAACAAATATTATCCAGTTATTGAAGTAATATTTACAGCAGTTTAAACAAAATTACATGTTTCATAAGAGCAATTAAGATGCTGGCAAATTAGAATTGCTTATTCCATGCAAAATTCTACAAATAATAAATAAACAAATCCCTAGTACAGGAGTAATTAATGTATTAGAAATTCCTTGAAAGATTAACTCTGGAGCTATCCCTCCTGTTTTTCCAATAAAATAGAAACTATGCATTAATCCAAGTAATAAGGACAAAACGCTTAGAATACCTATCCAAAAAGCAGCATTATAAATTTTTAAGTTATGATGTTTAGCCAACTCCTGATTTTCTTGACTTTTTTTAGTTTGTAATTTTTTAAAAAAATGATAACCAGCGATAGCAGTACATATGGTAAAGAGAACAATAAATTTTAAATCACCACTAGTAATAAATTCTGAAAAAGGCATTCGCATAATTGTAAATTTTGTATTTGTATCCTATCAAATTTAATAGCCAAAGTGGTTGCTATTAAAGTTTTGTGATAAATGACATGATTGAATGGAGTTTTAACAAGTTTACTCTGTTTTTTATGATTATAATATGGTTAAAAATAAAAGCCTTACTGGATGGCAAGGCTTTTGAAATCGTTTTTACTGTTCTTTGAATTATTATAATTTTGTTGCTTTAGTAGATTAGATAATAACTTTTGAAGTTACTATTCTCTTGACTATTTTTTTGTTATCCAAAGTATACACAATTAGTATCCAAATTATGTGTGCTAAGTTTATAATTACTTCTTAAAATCATTTGGTCTTACTTTATGAATAACCTCTGTGCTTACCCAATAAAAGTTTGATAATCCACCTTCTTCGTTATATCTGCCAAAAAATAAAAATTTACCATCTGGAGTAATACTAGGGCATGTTTCAGCAAAATTAGAATTTACTTCATTTCCAAGGTTAATTGGTTTTGACCATGTTCCGTCTTTCTTCTTAAAATAGACATATATATCGCTCTTTCTTTGATCATCTTCTTTGTTTCTAGCATTTACTACTAAAAAATCTTGGGATGGGGCAATAAAACCGTGAAATCCAGATTCAATTCCAACTTCGTGTACTTGGGGAAATTTGCCATTTTTATTAGGTGCATAATACATTTTTCGTTTTGACACATTGGTATAAAAAAGATCTCCGTTTTTCGCTTCATTCGAATAAAAAACAAAATCATCATTTATAGGTGAATCAAGCTGTATAGCATCACTCCAGGAATTCTTGAAGCGGTTTACATACCAAGTTTTAACTGATTCTTTATGGTGAGGCGATGTAAAAGAATCATGGGCTGCAAAATGAATATTTTTACCATTAGGGCTAACAAATGGATGCATTTCGCCAACTTTTTTGCCTTTTGTAAAATTTGCTTTTTTAGGATTTGTCCATTTTTTGTCTTCGAATTTTGAAAAATAGATACTTGGATCTTCGTCTTCTTTATTAGCTGAAAAATATACCTCATCTAAATCAGGAGAAAACGAAATACCATGTTCATATCTTCCATTTATTGAAATAATTCCAGGAGCAAAAATTTCGGGAATTAAACCTGGAGGTTTTTGACCAAAATAATAAGATACTTCTGTAGTTAGCGAATCATCACCTTTTGGTTTATGTTTTTTAGTATTACAAGCATTTAAAAATAGTGCAAATACAAGTATTAAAAATATAAAATTGTGATTTCTCATTGTTATAATGTTTTGTATTATATAAGCGATAATATAGTTATGTAACCAATTAATTTCTATTACTTCGTTGTACTCGTCTGGTTTTGTGCCCCGATTTACCATTAAACTTATATACAAAACTCAATGACCATCTCGCACCATTACGACTTCTCATCTGGTTTACAAAAAAGTCTGTACCGGTTATCTCTTGTCGGGTTTTACGACTATCAAAGACATTACTAACATTAAATATCAAATTCGCCTTATTTTTAAATAACTTTTTACTGGCTCCCAAATTAAGATATGAAATTGATTTTCTTTTGGATTGAGCATTACCTCTTTCTCCCTGGTAATTAAACCTACTTTGAATTGTAATCCCATGTTCGAGTTTTATTCTAGTGCTTAAAGAAGTCTGCCATGTTTCATCAGAGAAGTCTAGTTCTTGTGTCCCAGCTGTACCTTCCTGATCAAAACGATAGGCATTAAAATCTCCATTAAAACTAAGCCATTTTAGAGGGTTATAAGAAGCTGAAAGCTCAAAACCATATCGTTTTTCTAAATCTAAATTGATGATTGTACTTACAAAAATACCATCATCATTCTGAGTAGTATACCATTGCGTATCATCTGTAGTATAGGAATAATAAATACTCGGGTTTATTGTGAATTTTGTTCCTTTTTGTAGAAGCGATAGTTCTACAGCATCTGTAAATGCAGATTTTAATGTTGGATTACCAAAAAATCGAGTATTAAAATCTTCAAGTTCAGAAAATGGGTTTAGCTGCCATAGCGATGGTCTGTTTATTCTTTTACTATAACTTACTTGAAAATTTGTTTTTTCACCTATAGCATATCCTAAATTTAACGTAGGAAATAGATTCGTAAAGGCATTAGTGTTATTAAAACTACCCTCCTCATCTTTGATATTGATATTAGTATCTTCTATTCTTAAACCTAGTAAATAGCTAAACTTACCTATCTTACTTCCGTATTGAACATATCCTCCAACAATACGCTCATCATACGCTATCTCATTATCCAGGTTATCCAATAGTTGATAGTTATCATTTACAAACTCTTCGGCAATAAACCCATCGGTTACATGCCTGTTTTCAAACTTAGCTCCGATTTCCAGTTTTGTATTTTCTCCAAAAGGAGTCACAAAATCAGATTGTAAAACAATATCATTATTCTTGTTTGTAGATTTTGTTCTTAAATTTGATATTGGTGTAATTGCAGGTGTCACTTTTTGAGTGCGTACCCCCCATTTTTTTGTACTATCCCAGAAATCATACTGTAGGTCAAAAGTTAATTTCCTTCCTTCTTTTGCAAAGGTTTTGGTATAATTCATTTCAAGCTGGTTATAAGATCTTTTTTCTTTAGAATTTCCTAGCGTAGTCAATATACTATCAATTGCCGTCGTAGTAGAAGTATATCCATAAGAAAGCATTGTTTCATCTGTATCTTCTGTTTGATTTCTATAAAAAGCAGCTGTGATAGCATTGTTTTCATTGAGATAGTAGTCTGCACCAACATAAATTAATTTTCCATCATCATGCCTGTCCTGATCTTCACGTTGGTCTAAATGTACAGTAGTGTTATTTCTGGTAGATGTCTGTTGTTTAGTATACTCTCCTTCATAATCTGTATATCGTATTCCGGCATTAGCAAAAAAGTTGAATTTTTCTGCCTTATAACTAAAACTCCCATATAATCTATAATCATCCGGAGTTCCTACAACAGCTCTTAATTGTCCTGTTAGTCCTCCTTTGGTATTCTTCTTAAGAATAATATTTATGATCCCTGCAGATCCTGAAGCATCATATCTTGCAGAAGGGGTAGTAATTACCTCTACCCGATCTACATTATCAGATGGAATTTGTTCTAATGCCTGGGCAGATGTTAAGCCAGAACGTCTACCATTAATTAAAATAGTAACGTTGGCATTACCTCTTAATTGTACCGCTCCTGATGGATCTACTGCAACCGATGGTACATTACCTAATACATCTGTAACCGAACCACTTTGTGATAATATATCTTTACCTACTTTAAATACCTTTTTGTCTAAACGTAAAGAAACTTGTGATACCTCGGTAGTAATTTTTACTTCATCAAGGGAAACTGTTTCTTCTAATAACAGGATAGGTTTTAGATTTATTTTTTGACGAGATTCTTTGATTTCCAATGGTTCTGAGTGTGCTTTAAACCCGGTATATGTTACCTCTAAATTGTAATTTCCGACAGGAATGTCCATAATAATATACACTCCTTCCTCATTAGTAATTACTCCTTCAACTAATTGCTGTGTTGCATCTTTTAAAACTACCGATGCAAATGGTAAAGCTTCGTTTGTGATATTCTCAATTACTTTTCCGGTAACTTCTGCATTTCCCTTTTTTGATTGTTGTGCCATAGTACAGGTTATTGAAAACAATACTATTAGTAAGGCATTTAAATTTTGTTTCATCTGTTTATTTACTTGTTTTAGTTATCAGATGGAATCGCCAGTATTCATTTAGATTTTCATTACAGTCTAATAGATTACGGGGTATCACATACTGTTGTTTTTTGATTGATTGGGGTAAAACTCGGTTTTAGTCAGTATCTTTTCAAGGTATTTTTCATCAACTGCTCTATATATGGATGAACAGCTCTAAGAAGTCCTGTTTTTAAGTTAATTTTGTCTCATACTATTTATGATACATGAATTTTAAATCACTATACCGTTTCCTTTTAGTATTCACTGTTCTGCTGGTAAGTTCCTGTTCTAGAGATCGTATTTCTAAAACAAATGATTCACGATATAAACTTGGAGATCAACCAGAATGGGCTACCAAAAACTGGAATGACCAACAATGGAAAAATAAAGTAGATGTAACCGAAAGAGAAGTTTTTTGGTCCAGAACCGAGGTTGAAATTACAAAGTCCCCCGAATTGTTCCAACGTTATGGGATATTTATAAATACCTTTGGGGAATACGATGTCTTTTGGGATGGTGTACTTATTGGTGAAAACGGAAATCCCGGACAAGAAACTACTCATGATTCATCGGGTGAGTTATGGGCTACTTTTAGTATTCCTGACACTTTAGCAACAAAGGGATCCCACGTATTAGCATTACGAACCAGTCTACATTATTATCCAGATCATTCTAGAAAACTTTATGTATACGTAGACGATTATGATCATTTGGTACGATCTGGGCTTATCAATACAGCTTTTATGCATATTTTTGCGGGTGCATTCTTATTAGCTTCTCTATATTTCTTTTTTCTTTTTTTAAGTGAAAACAAAGGATATCCAATCTTGATCTTTAGCATTAATTGTTTTCTCTTTTTTGCTTTGATCATGATGGAATATGTTAAATTCTATGTTCCTATTCACTATAGTCAACATCACATTCGATTGGAAGTTATAGGAGTTCTAACTTTTATTATTGCAATTTTGACTCCTCTATACTTTTCATTACAATTTCCTTTTCCCAGACAGAAGATAATTTTATGGATATATATAGGTGTTCTAATATATGTATTCTCAATACAACATGAAAATCATGATTATACTGCTTATAATATGGCCATGACCATGTGGTTTTTTTCTTTTGGGATAGTAGTTTTTGGGATCTATAAAAGAATGAAAGGGGCTATCATAGTACTATTAGCATTGCTCATATGTGCGCTCATAAATGCTATTACTTATTATGATATCAGTCTTTTTGCAGGTTTTGGGATTATCCTTCTTAGTATGTTTTATATACTCTCTGTAAGAACAAAAGAACAGCGACTTGCTTATGAAGAATCTTTAGTACAATCTACTCGCCTTCGGCTAGAATTGCTTAAAAAGAATATTCAACCTCATTTTTTGATGAACACTCTAACTTCATTGATAGATTGGGTTGAAGAATCTCCACAAAAAGGAGTTGCTTTTATAGAAGCGCTGGCTCAGGAATTTAAACTTTTTAACCAAATAGAAAATCAAACTCTAATTCCTATTGGTCAGGAAATAGAATTATGCCGTTCGCATCTTGATATTATGGAGTATCGAAAAGAAATAAAATATCATTGGGAAGAAGAAAATATAGATCCTAATCAAAAAATACCTCCGGCAATACTACATACCTTATTAGAAAATGGAATAACTCATGGCCTCCCAAATGATGACAATAGTATAACATTCAAATTAATTTTTGAAACCAGTGATACTTATAAAATCTATACATTTTTAACGATTGCCAAAGTGAGAGATACAGAAAAAAAGATAGTAGAAGGCACAGGAATTAAATATATTAAGGCAAGACTAACCGAAAGCTATGCTTCTAAATGGAATTTTTCTTCTGAAGCTACTCCAAACGGTTGGAAAAACAGTATAAAAATAGATAACTAGCCCTATGAATATCCTAATAGTTGAAGATGAAGCCAGAATAGCCAAGAGAATTGAAAGAATGACCAGGGAATTCTTTACAAACACGCTAGAATCGTTGCATCGTGTAGAAGCGCTACCCGAAGCATTGGAGTTTATTAAAAATAATTCGCTGGATATAGTACTTCTGGATTTAAACCTTAATGGAGAAAGTGGTTTCGATATCCTCGGTACAGCAGTCTCAGAATCGTTTCATACCGTTATCATTTCTGCAAATAGCGAACAGGCAATATCTGCTTTTGAATATGGTGTTTTAGACTTTGTACCTAAGCCTTTTAGCATGGATCGATTAGAGCAAGCCTTTAATAGAGTCCTTTCAAAAGAAAAGACAGAAACTCATAAGATTAAACTTTTGGCAGTTAAGAAAAAAGGCCGAATACAACTGATCCCAATTGAAGAAGTTCTTTTTATAAAGGGAGCGGGTGCATATACAGAACTTTTTCTTACTAATGGAAGAAAAGAATTGCATGATAAATCTCTCGAAAAACTAGAGCAACTGCTACCAGAAACTTTTGAGCGTATTCATAAATCATATCTGGTAAAAATGTCAGAGATAAAAGAAATTATCGTGAAATCAGGTAGTAAGTATATTGCAGAATTAAAGAATGGAGAACTTATTCCTATCGGAAGAACAAAATACAAGGATATAAAAGCAAAATGGCTTTAGTATTTTTATGACTTCTCTTTAACTTTATACATCATATATATAAATGCTATAAAAACCATAAATGCACACGTATACATAATCAGTGGGATTTTAGAAATGACATCTTGATAATACCACCCAGAAAAGAAAGCCCCTAAACCAATACCAGCTTCTAGGGCAATGTACATCGTAGCCATTGCTTTCCCTCTATGATTAGGGTCGCTCATATCTACAGTCCAGGCGTTTAATGTTGGAGATAGTATTCCCATAGCTAATCCATAGAAAACTGCTGCAATAAGCAATCCATTAGCCGTATCCAGAAAGCCAATGAGGATGAGTGCCAAAAATAAAATGATAAGACTTATAATAATTATAATTTTTCGCCCATAATTATCTGATACTTTCCTCGTCATAAATCGAATACACAAAGAAGAAATAGTAAAAACAATAAAAAACGTTCCTTTATTAATAATCTCCAAATGATCACTCCAATCTGGAATTAAGGTTAAAATAACTCCAAAAGCGATATAGCATAAAAAAGTTACAATTGCAGATGGTAGAACCTCTACTGCAATGATGTCATTTTTTGAAATCTTGAGAATAGATTGGTTAAAGCGCTGGGAAGTTTTAAGGGTTTCTTTTGTATTTATTACTAACGCGACAGATATGAAAGCAACTAATGAAGAGCTATAGAATAGTACATCAAAAGAATAATACATTTTAATAAAACTCCCCAGAGCTGGGCCCAAAGCTAAACCTGTACTAAAACATAAACCTTGTATCCCGAAAGCTTCTCCCCAACGTTCTTTGGGAACAATATCTGCTATGTATGCAGAAATTGCTGTTGGGCTAAAACCAGTAGAGAAACCATGTAATAATCTTAAAAAAAGAAAACCCGAAATAGTAGTTAACACAGGATACAAAAAACCACATATTAAACATACAATTATACCAATAGTCATTACGGGCTTGCGTCCGATTGTATCTGTAATTTTACCACTAAAAGGCCTTGATAAACCTGCTGTAAGTGTAAATAAAGAAATGATTAACCCTTTATATTCTGCCCCACCAAGACTACTTAAATATGCAGGTAATTCTGGGATTAACATATTATAGCTCGCAGAAAAGAATAAGGAACTTAAGCTAATCAATGCAAAATTAATCGTATAAATAGAATGCTTCTGATTAATCATCCAATACGACTTTATAATATGTATTAATTAATGTTTCAGAATACTCCCACAAGCTATTAGAACCTTTATTTATAGTCTTTGTTTTTTCGTGTACTTTTTGATATTCAACATCAAAATCATGCCATGTACCACCATTATTAGAATCATTTTGAAGAGTGGGTTCAAATCTATCTAATGCCTTGGCAAATTTTGCCTCATTAGTTTTTCCTTCTTCAAACTCCAGCCAAATTTCAATAAATTCTTTTGATTGTTCTTCGGGGAGTATTCCAAATATTCGCTTAGCTGATTTTAGCTCTTCTTCGGTATTTGTATGATTTTTTACGGTGTCGTAAATAAAAATATCACCTGTATCTATTTCAACAACATCATGAATCAATACCATTTTTAAAACTTTAAGAATATTAATAGGTGTATTAGAATGTTCTGCTAAAACAAGTGCCATCATAGCCAAATGCCAGCTATGTTCTGCATCATTTTCTCGTCTGTCACTATTAAATAATTTGGTTTGACGTTGTATGTATTTGATTTTATCAATTTCTTTAATAAATTCTATCTGCTTTAATAATCTTTCCATTTGCATTATTTTATCCCTTTTTATTGTATAATTTTACTGAGTTCAAAGAAATAATTTGTAGAATTAAATAAAAAGGACAAATGTCCAAGTGTCAAAAAAATGATAAGAACAGACCAGGAATTATTGGATTATATTGATATTCTTTGTCGTTTGGATATTGATTATTTTATTGAAGAAAGGTTTCTGCCAAAACAAAAAATAATAGAACAAGATAAAAGATATACTTCGGTTTTTATTATTAAGGAAGGTATCACTAAATGTTATTTGTCTGATGAAAATGGAAAGGACTTTATTCAGGAGTTTCTGGGTAAAGGAATGAAGTTTGGAGAATTAGAAGTCTTTAGTGGTAAATTAAGTTTTTGTAGTATTGAAGCAATTACAAGATTAGAAGTTTATAAAATTTCATATACAAATTTCAATTACTTATTAGAGCAAGACAAAAGGTTTAATAGATTGGTTATGAAAGCTATGGCTGTTAAAATTGGTTATAAAGCTCCAAGACATTCTTACCAACAATCCTATACCATAGAAGATAATATTCTAAAGCTTAAAGAAGCTTTTCCAGAGCTTACAGAAGTGATTTCTAAAAAAGATATCGCTAATTATATGGGAATTACTTTAAGAAGCTTAAACAGGGTATTGATGAAATTAAACGATAAGAATCATAAATAAATTAAATAAGCGTGCATCCCAATAATATTCATAATAAACCATACGATTTTACAACACTAATTAATGCGCATGAGGCATTAGAAACTTTTGTCTTTACCAATACATTTGGGAATAGCACAATAGATTTCTCTGATCATAAAGCAGTTTTGGAGTTAAACAGAGCTATTTTAAAGCATCATTATGGATTAAAGGATTGGAGTATCCCTAAAGGTTATCTCTGCCCTCCTATTCCCGGGAGAGTGGATTATATACATCATTTGGCTGATATACTGGCAAAAGAAGGAGTTACTACCAAAATAAAAGGTTTAGATATTGGTATGGGTGCCAATTGCATTTATCCCTTTTTAGGGGCACAAGTATATGATTGGTATATGGTAGGAGCAGATATTGATGAAAAAGCGGTGATATCTGCAAAAAATAATATTAAAATAAATCGGCAGCTAAGTGATTCTATTGAAATAAGACACCAGACTAACAATGCGAATATATTTGAAGGAATTATAAAAAATGAAGAATTCTTTGATTTTACAATGTGTAACCCTCCATTTCATGCCTCACAAGAAGAAGCTTCTAAAGGGACACTTAGAAAGTTAAAGAATTTAGGAATTTCAGAAAATATTGAACTCAATTTTGGAGGTCAAGCCAATGAACTCTGGTGTAATGGCGGTGAAGCTTTATTCTTAAAACGAATGATAAAACAAAGCGTTACTTTTGCTAAACAAGTAGGTTTTTTTACAAGTCTCGTTTCTAAGAAAGAACATCTACCTAAATTAGAGAAACAATTAAATAAACTGAAAGCAACACATACTACCATTGCAATGGAACAGGGTAATAAAAGAAGTCGCTTTATTGTTTGGAAATTTTAAACACTAATCTTCTGGTGGTCTCCCATGAATTTCTTCAAACAAAGTATCAAAATTATCACGTAAATACGTACTTAACTTCTTTCGATAATCATCCTTTAACCAGGTCAAAAAATTATGAGTACTCTTACTGATACATTTAGCATAGGCCTGAATTCTATAATTAATATCCTCTCCCAGCATTTTAGCTAACCCCAATGCATCATAAATATCTTCACTATTTTCAACACATATCTTGGCGTGCTGAGCTATAGATTGTTCTAATACAACCTTAGATGATTGACCATTCTTTACAGATTGTATATACGTCTCTTTGATATCAAAATATACTTCTTCAGAATTAGCAAACTCTGCTCTTAATTCTGCTGGCATCTCATGTCTAAACTTTCCTTCAATCTCCTCATCATTAAGGAGTTTATCCATATAGTAATTTGGTGAATTAAATATTTTTTGCCAATCTAAATCTGCCCCCCATGGTCCAAAACGATAGAGATTATTCCCTAAATCAATTACAGAAAACTTAGATTTGTTTTTAAGGATACGAGAACCACGACCAATCATTTGATAATATAAAGTCAAAGATTTGGTAGCTCTATTCAAGATAATTGTATCTACCGTAGGTTCATCAAATCCTGTAGTTAAGATACTTACCGATGTTAAAATAGCATTAGGTGTTTCTTTAAACCATTTTAGGATTTGACTTCTCTGTTTTTTTGTGGCCGTATTATCTAAGTGTGCAATGGGAAATCCTGCTGCTCTAAATGTATCAAAAACATGTAATGAAGTATTAATTCCATTATTAAAAATTAGCGTTTTCTTACCCAAAGAATGTTTTTTATATGCATCTAGTAATTTACCCAGCATATCTTGGTTTGTGTACAGGTCTTCTGATGATTTTACTGTATAATCTCCATTGGATCCAACCTCTAAAGATGTCAATCCCATATTGTAAGCAAAGACTTCTGCACGAGCAAGAAATTCATTCTCGATTAGAGATTCTATCGTTTCACCAACAATCAATTCATTATAGTTATCCTTCATCGGCAATTTCATATTCGAACTCAATGGTGTAGCCGTAACTCCTAAAATAAACGATTTTTCAAAAAATTTAAATAATTTGGTAAAAGAATTATAATGTGCTTCATCAATAATAACTAAACCAATGTCTGAGATATCAAGTTTATCTTCATTTAGTCTATTATTTAAAGTTTCTACCATAGCTACAAAGCAACTATACTCCTCCTGATCATCAAGATTTGCTTTGCTATCAACTACTTTATTAATTACCCCAAACCCTGTAAGCATTTTAGATGTTTGCTTACACAATTCTATACGATGTGTCATCACTAACACTTTTTTGTTATGATGTTTAAGGTATTGTCTTACTATTTCAGAAAAAATAACTGTCTTACCACCACCAGTTGGTAGTTGATATAACAGGTGATAATCTTCTGGAGCGTCTTCAAAACTTTTAAAAATTTTATTGATTGCTCCTTTTTGGTAACTGTATAATTCTTTACCGGTTTTTCTTTCTTCTGACTCTGTAGTTATCTCAGACATAACTTTCCATTTTTTTAGGCCTGTAAAATTAATGTCTTTCAGGAATTTTGAAAGGATTTTGTCTTAAAAAATAATAAACTTTATAAGAAATGTTCTTTCAGTGTATTATAAAGAAAGAGGCCCATCAATTATGATGGGCCTCTTGATACAAAATTTAAGCGTATATGTTTAGATAACTTTTACGTTTACTGCATTCAATCCTTTGTTACCTTCTTTAAGGTCATACTCTACTTCATCGCCTTCACGAATCTCATCGACTAATCCAGAAATGTGAACAAAATACTCTTGGTTTGAACCTTCTTCTTTAATAAAACCGAAACCTTTGGCATCGTTGAAGAATTTTACTGTTCCTTTACTCATTGTAATATAATTTAATTTTAATAATTACTTTATGCATTTCAAATATGATGCCATAAATTTACAAGCAATAAAACTGTATTTCTTTCTAGATACTAGTTACCCTTATTTTTTTCTTCTTTAATCTACTATTATTCAATGTTGCGACTAGTTCATCGGCTATAGATACAGGGACAGCAACAAACGTACAATCTTGTTTTAACTCTATAACTCCTAATTGATCCTTATTAATTTTACCTTGTTTAAAAAATAATCCAGCGATATCTCCTTTAGAAATTTTATCCTTTCTACCTCCAGAAATA
This sequence comes from Aquimarina sp. Aq78, assembly GCF_900299525.1. Taxonomy (GTDB): domain Bacteria; phylum Bacteroidota; class Bacteroidia; order Flavobacteriales; family Flavobacteriaceae; genus Aquimarina. The sequence continues at coordinate 477,295 of NZ_OMKA01000001.1, forward strand.
AATAAGGTTTGCCAATATTGAGGTTTTCGTACAGAGTGCTTAGTAATCGTTTCTATTTCTGCATTTTCGATAAAATCTGGTAAGTTTTCCTTTTCCCATTTCAATACATAAGCGGTTCCTTTAGCATTTACTCTGGCTGTTCTGCCATTTCGATGTGTAAATTCTTCTATTTTTAAAGGAAGCTGGTAATGAACAATATATTTAATCTCTGGGATATCGATTCCTCTGGCTGCCAAATCGGTAGCAATAATAATCTGATGGGTACCGTTTCTAAATTTGATTAAAGAACGTTCTCTATCTTTCTGCTCCATTCCTCCATAAAAACAACCATGACTAATATTATTTTTATCCAGAAAATGACTTACCTCGCTTATAGTATCTTTTAGATTACAAAATATAATTCCGGGTTGATTACCTAATTGATGTAATAATGCAACAAGAGTATCTAACTTGTTTTTTGAAGGAGAAACTACCGTTTTTATTGTTAAATTAGAAACACCATCATCCAAGTAATCAATAATAGTTGGGTTTTCTAATTTGACAAAATCAGGAATGTCTATTTCCTGTGTGGCAGAGGTTAATATTCTTCTATTTATTCCTGGCAGTTCATTTATAATACCTCTCATTTCGTATTCAAAACCAACTTCTAATGATTTGTCAAATTCATCCAGCACCAATGTTTTTATGCTTTCTTTAGAAAAACGCTCTCTACTGAAATGATCTGCAATTCTGCCCGGTGTACCAATAAGAATTGCCGGAGTATGCTTCAGTTCTATTTTATCTTTAGAAATAGAACGACCACCATATACAGCATTTACTTTATATCCTGATCCCATTTCTCTAACTACTTGTTCTATTTGAATAGCTAATTCTCTTGATGGCACCAAAACTAAAGCTTGTATCTCTGTACTTTTAGGATCTAAATTAGCAATAATAGGCAATAAAAATGCCAGAGTTTTACCTGTTCCGGTAGGAGAAAGTATAATTGTATTTTCGGTTTCTTCAATGGCAACAAGAGCATCTTCCTGCATTGGATTCAAACACTTAATATTTAATTTATCAAGAATATGCTGTTGCTTTTTAATGATATTTGCCATACGTTTTATTTCTTTTTCTTCTTAGGTATTTCTGTTTTTGTATGAGTAGAATTGGTGTGTTGCGCAAGGTAATTTGCTAACAGTTTCTCTATCAATTCTTCTTTGGTAAGGTGGTGAAAAACTGTCTTTATTTTTTCTTTAAACTCAGCAGAAACTGTATGATTGGGTTTGGTTTTAAATATTTTTCTTGCCCACAAAAGTCCATTATTTTCTTCGATACTTTGTTCGTCAGCTTTTTTGAATTCTTTAAAAACTATACCTAAAACAGATTCAAATTCTGGTATATCTTCTACCTCTTCTTGTTGTATTATCGTTAAAGATAACCCTTTTGCTCCTGCTCTTGCCGTTCTTCCACTTCGATGTACATAAGTATCGTAAACATCTGGTAAATGATAATTGACTACATATGATATTTCTTTGATATCAATTCCTCTGGCAGCTAAATCTGTAGCAACAAGAATATCTATATGTCCTTCTCTAAATTGCCCCATAATTCTATCACGAATAGGTTGTGATAAGCTACCGTGTAGTGCTCCGGAAGAAAATTTATTAATTGCCAGGTTCTTTGCCAGCTTATTTACTGCCGCTTTTGTTTTACAAAAAATAATACCTCGCTCTCCTTCTTTTGAGCTAAGAAAATGCATTAAAACTTCTAATTTCTCTATAGGTTCTACAACAACATACCGGTGATCTATACCCTGATGTCCAACGGTTTCCATATCTGCACTTACATGAATAATGTGCTTAGACATATAATTTTGTACCAGCTGCTTTATGGTTCCTGGCATCGTAGCTGTAAACAGAATGGTTCTCCTATTTTTTGGTAGCACAGCAACTATTTTATCCAAATCTTCTTTTAAAGAGCTTACCATCTCATCTGCTTCATCAAGAACCAGATAATTAGCACTTTTAATATCAATAGCATTACGGTTTATCAAATCAATTAAACGTCCAGGAGTTGCAATAACTATATGGGTCGTATTCGTTAAACGTTCTATTTGGGGTTTGATAGGAATCCCTCCACAAACTGATGCAATAGAAATATCTGGCAAATACTTAATAAAAGATGTTAAATCGCTATGAATCTGATGTCCTAATTCTCTGGTTGGAGCCAATATTACGGCCTGAATGCTTGGACTACTTGCATCAATCATTTGCAACAACGGCAATCCGAATGCAGCTGTTTTTCCTGTTCCGGTTTTGGCTAAACCAACAAAATCATCCTTCTTCTGTAATAAAATAGGAATTGATTTTTCCTGAATATCGGTTGGTGTAGAAAAATTTAGATCTACTAAACTTTTTTGTAATGGAACTAAAACTCCTAAATCAGAAAACTGTCTTGACATAAAATAATTTTTGGTAAAGATAGAAGTATAAATAGAGTATTCTGTACAGTTTTAAAAAAGCTAGCGAATAAATGGCTTTACATGGTATATTATTTCATCAAGATCTTTGTTCTACGGCTATGAGATCTATGGTTTTTTGTCTTCAGCTGCTGCATAAGAATAGGAAACCAAAATTAAAAGTACTAACCACTTTTTACACTTTATCCTACTCTTATGCTCTTTTGCTGAATATGTATTAAAGATTAAATCTTTCTTAAAACTCTTTAACATTATCATCGATTACTCGCTCTACTAATAATCGTTTTGGATCTATTGCAGCTTTTGCAGGAATAGTATCAATCTCAAAAGAAAAATTCATTTTTTTATCAGTAAACAGTACTCTTTTTGAAAAGATGAGGCGTTTTTCTTCTGTATCTGCATATACACCTATATCTACCCAATCGTGTTGTTTTACCTCAGTTTCAGTACCCAGACCATCAACTTTAATTTTAGATGCTTCGATATCCATTGAAACTTCATATTTTCCGTTTCCTTTTCTTTTATAAGTAGCATCTTTTAATCTATAATCATATAGTGTAATTTCTTTTATCCAGTCGGTTATCAAATAATTTAATGAATCGGGAACTTGAGGTTTTAGATGTCTTAAAAAATCATGAGTTGTTGGATAGGATGATTCCTTATATTTATATTCATCTAAAAAGTTTTTTAAGGCAGTATTCATTTTTTCTTCCCCTATATAATCTTGCAGAGCGTACAAGACAACACTTCCTTTTCCATAATGAATATAGCTTTGCCCCTCTACTTTATACAAAGGCAATTCTTTTTTGGCTTCAGCACTTCTACCTTTTAAATATTTTTCAAAATCATAGTTTAAAAACTGTTTCATTTTACTATCATCCTTTATTCTGTTTTTCATCACCATCAATGCAGAGTATTCTGAAAAACTTTCAGATAACATAGTAGCCCCTTGCATATTTGCTCCTACTACCTGATGTGCCCAATATTGATGTGCCATTTCGTGTGCTATAATAGCTTCGATAACATTGTTATCATTTTTGTTTGAAAGATCAGTTGTAAATCCACCACCTTCGGTATAAGGCATTGTACCGGGAAAAGCCTGTGCGAAGTTATAATACCTTGGAATCTCGATGATTCTGGCTTGGTTATGAACATAAGGGCCGAAATTTTCGGTATAATACTTCAATGATTTTTCTATAGCATCCAGCATCATATCAATATTATAATCATGATCTTTATGATAATATACTTCGATATCAATACCATTCCACTTTTTACGAGATACCTCATACTCTGCAGACATAAAATTGACAAAATTTAAAGAGCTGTGATCATTTCTATACTTAAAATATGAACGCCCATCTGCCTTCCATTGTTTTACTAAGGTTCCTGGAGCTATAGCAATTTGATTGCTTGAAGTTGAAACTATCGTTTCAATATTTACCCAATCAGATTCTCCTTCTGTAAAATAATTCTGCTTATTATTAATTTGATCATTAGGATTTAGCTTAGTCATTCGTTTTCTAGGAGGAAAATTGTATTTTTTTCTGACATTTTGATCCATGAGCTCATTATTTTTGTCATATCCAATTTTAGGCAATATATAAGCTTCCTGAATAAAAGTTCCGTTTTTTGCGACACGTAAATTTGAAACACTGTTTTCGAACCCTTGGCTTTTATATATAGCATCTATAACAATATTCATTTCAGAGCCAGGTTGTAGAGGGGTATTCAATTTATAAATTTGATATCCTAGTTTTTTATCATCTAAAACTAATTTTGCATTCGGAATGTGTAAAGTAATATCCCATTTTTCTGTTGTATAGTACTTAGAAATAGAGTAATGCAAAAAATCTATTGCAACATTTGTCTTATTTAACAAGGCGACATGAGTTTTAGCAAGTAAATTACGTTCCTCGGGATATATATCTACTTCGTAAGTAACATCACCAAACTTAGGTTGTGGGATGTTCTCATATTTCTTATAGTTCTTTTCATAAAAAACCTGCATCTCTTCTATCTCATTAGCTGATGTATAGGGATTTATTATTTGTGTATTGTAATAAACAAAGCTCGATATCAGGATAAATAAATGAGTAACTGTAATTAGAATCAATGCATATTTCTTTGAAAAATGCTTTTTGGCAGACTTAATTCTATCTTTTATTCCTCTTACAGCACCTCTTATCCATAAAAGGCTTCCAATAGTAATAAGTAATAAACCAAACAATATCCAATATAAACTAAACCAGTTTTTTGAAATTAGAGCTTCACTAAAACCGTTCATGTCAGAATATTGATAATTTGGTGTAAAACCAAGATTTAACATAAATGACTCTATTCCTAAAGCATCCACAATAACAAACTCAAATAAAAACAGTAATAGTATTGAAACAAAATAGCTTATATATTTATGGTTTATGATAATTTGTATAAAGACCAAAATACAAGACCAGGCTATATACATTAATAATCCAGAGTAAATAAAATCTAATAAATACACATCGATATCTGGACTAGTATATCCACTTAATAATTGATAACTTATAGAAATTAAAATAAGAAATAAATCGAATATAACATTAATCGCTATTAATGCTGTAATTTTGGCAAGAAGCAAAACGATTGAACTGTGTGGCGATCCATCTATAACTCCGCTAATATTGCTTGATCGTTCTCTCCACACCAATTCTCCACTAAAAAAGACCAACATAATCATTCCAACAATCGTACATATTGGTCGATTGAAATCTAACATTTTATAGGTAACGTGATATGACTTAACTCCATAAAAATCAAAACCATTTAGTAATTTGTTGATTAAAATTAGAGTCCCAACAATAAGCATTATCTTAAAAGTGTTACTTTTTAAAATGGCATAAAAGTTTATTTTAAAAAAACTAGTAAACTGCTTTCTTGAAGCTGTAAAATTAAAATTACTTTGCACTTTTGGAAGACTAAAAATTTTGATAGTTTGTTCCTTTTTACTGCTCTTCTTTTCTTTTTCTACTTTTTTACTCTTCTGAATAAATGAAAAAGAGACATATGAGCTAACAATGATAATGAGTCCTATACCTACCCATAGAATCCTATTCGCAAATAACCAACCACTTACAGATATAACATTTGTGTTTTTTTCAACACTTGTAAAGTATTTAGAATCTATTTGATATGCTCTAACACCCAAAATATCTGTGAACGCAGCTAAGTATTCGGTACTGATATCGGTTAAAAATGTTCCTGCAATCAGATATCCTATAATAAGGATAACTGTAGCGATAAAAGATATAATAGTGCTTTTCCATTTTAGGGCTATGGCATAAATAATTGCCCCAGAAACAAACATATTAGGTAAGACATATAAGAAATAGTTATTTATAAAAAAGCTTAATTTAAGATCTCCTACTCTATCGGGATTTATCATTCCCGATTCGGGGCCCATATCAGATCCAATTAGAAATCCAAAAAACACACCTAATAATGGAATCGTAGACAAAAAAAGTGCTCCAAAAAAACGACCAAAAAAGTAACTGGCTTTATGAATGGGGGTGCTAAAAAGGATTTCATCAAAATGATTTTGATAATCCCTCAAGGCAGCATTGTTAAAATATGCAGTGGCAATTAACAATCCAAAAATTGACATATTGGCAATATAAATGGTTATAATATGAGGTGCATTTTTTAATACATTTCCTATTGCTCCTCCGTATACTATATTATCATTGACAACTCCTATAGCTGCAATTATTGTAAACATGAAAAAGAATATATATAACATGGGACTTTTTATCCCCATAGAGATCTCTTTTAAAAAGAATGCTTTAAACATAATGTTACGTTTTTAGTTGATTAATTCAGATTTATACTACTTCTCTGATGGTGTTAATTTTGGAAAAAAACACATCTTCTAAGGTTGGTGAAACAAGAGTAAATCCTACTCCAGGTTTTATGTCACTTAAAACATGAATTAATGGTTTACCACCAACCATTTTATTAGAGATAACCATATGTTCATCGCTATAACCTTCTAGTTCATTTCGTTCAATTAATTTTTGCCATACTTTTTCATTTAATTCATCAATTACATGTTGTGGTCTACCTTTACAGATGAGTTTTCCTTGATTCATAATTGCCATGTTTTGACATAATTCTCTTACGTCTTCTACAATATGAGTAGATAAAATAATGATGACATCTTCTGCTACGTTAGCCAGAAGGTTATGAAATCTATTTCTTTCTCCGGGGTCTAACCCAGCGGTTGGTTCATCTACAATGATTAGTTTTGGATTGCCTATCAATGCTTGAGCTATACCTATTCTTTGTTTCATCCCTCCTGAGAAACCTTTAACACTTTTGTTTCTTTTTTCATACAGGTTTACTTTTTGCAATAAAAAGTTTACTAATTCTGTTCTTTCCTTTCGGTTTGTGATACCTTTTAATATTGCTAAATGATCCAATAATTGCTTTGCTGTGATCTTTGGGTATACCCCAAACTCTTGTGGCAAATACCCTAATACTTTTCGTAATTCAATTGGGTTTTCGAGAATGTTAATGGCATCCAAATGTATTGTCCCTTTATCTGCTTCCTGCAATGTGGCCAAGGTTCTCATTAATGAAGATTTACCTGCACCATTTGGCCCTAACAAACCAAACATTCCGTTAGAAATTTCGAGCGAAAGGTTATCTAATGCTTTTACTCCATTTGAATACGTTTTACATAAATTTTTGATTACTAATTCCATGAGCTACTGATTTAAAGTCAGCAACAAAAAGAAGGTAAGAGAAAGAAGAAATCAATTTTTTTTAACCAACTTCAATATATGAATAGCTAAAAAGTGTGTTATCATTAATGAATGCTGTTCGTTGATAAAAAACATAGTTTCATTGATGATATTAGGGTGTTCATTAATTAGAATAGTCTAACTCCAATAGTTTTAATATTTTTATTTCCAAGAATAGAATACTATGAAAATCCAAACACTAGATACCAGAAAAAAGAATATTCTAATACATGTTTTAGTGTTGTTTAGTATAATTTTGATAGTTGTATTTGGTTTTGTTATTTCTGATAAAAATGCGTTTACATTATCATCTTTAATTAATTATTTTCTTCAAGCTACTACAAGCATTCTTTTATTAATAGCCCCTCCTGTTTATTTCAATATATATTGGATTATCCCCCGGTATTTAGTAAAAAAACGATACTTCATTTATATTGTATTACTCCTTATCATGATTATTGGTTGGGGGTATATAATAGGCTATGGTGAACCCTTAATGGATCAACATTGGTTTAATCAACCTAATCAGGAAATGAAACCAGAAAACGGCATCACTGGCATGATTGTTATTATACTGATTTCTACATTATTAAATCTATCTTATAGATGGTTTATTCAGCTTTCAAAAATAAATCAGATCGAAAATGATCGTCTTCATTTAGAATTATCATTACTAAAAAATCAAATCAATCCGCACTTCTTCTTTAATACATTAAATAACTTGTATGCTCTTTCATTAGAAAAATCTGACAAAACACCATCATTAATTTTGAAATTGTCTGAAATAATGCGTTATACAATCTATGATTGCAAAGAACCCAGAGTATCTATTGGTGGAGAAGTAACATATTTAGTAAATTTTATTGAACTGCAAAAAATGAGACATCATAACCGTGGAATTATCACTTTTGAAAAAAAGATCGATGATGAATCAAAACAAATTGCACCTATGATCTTAATTGTATTTTTAGAAAATGCATTTAAACATGGTTTTGATCATATGGAAAAAAATGCATTTATAAATTTTAAACTACAGACCACAGAAAAGATATTGCATCTACATATTGAAAACAATTTTAGTGATACCGAAAATGAAAATGATGGTGGAATCGGTCTTGAAAATGTGAAAAGAAGATTATCTTTAATTTATCCAAATACACATGAACTTAAGATTGCTAAAAAGGACACTGTTTTTACTATTGATTTAAAATTAAATTTATAATGAACTGCATTACAATTGATGACGAACCTTTGGCCCATAAAGTGATAAAAAACTATTGCGCTAATCTTTCATTTTTAAATGTTGTGAAAGAATGCCATTCTGCATTTGAAGCTATAAATTATTTAAATGAAAATCATGTGGATTTAATTTTTTTGGATATTAATATGCCCAAACTTAAAGGATTGGATTTTTTACGCACTTTAAGTAATCCTCCGCTAATTATTGTAACTACAGCTTATCAGGAATATGCTATTGAAGGCTATGAACTAAACATTCTGGATTATCTCTTAAAACCTTTTAGTTTTGAGCGGTTTTTAAAAGCTATAAATAAAGCCCAAAGTCAAAAGAAAATGATAGAGAGTTTGCAAAATGAAACAGGAAGTCAAACTTTATCAAATCCAAAAAACACTATAAGTCAAAATGATAGCATATTTGTAAAAGGAGACAAAAAAATGCACCAAATTCAATTAGATCATATTTTATATCTAGAAAGTTTAGGGAGTTATGTCAAAATACATCTGGAAAAAGAAACTATTACATCATTAGACAGATTGACAAATTTTGAAAATATTTTACCAAAAAATCAATTTTTAAGAATACATCGTTCTTATATAATAGCGCTTAAAAAAATACAAACTATTGAAGGGAATCGATTAAAAGTAGCTGGAGTTGATATTCCTGTAGGTAATGTTTATAAACATAACCTAACCCATGCTATTAAAAAATAGTGCTCGTATTTATTTAATTGTATTAATAACACTACCACAAGTTAGCATTGCATCACCAAAATAAGGGTTACGAATTTCTTTTTCTCCACTTATCCAAATAGCTCCTTTATTGGTATTCGCCATAGGGCATTTTTGCACATATATTGCTGTATTTAATTCGGTGAAGTTAGATATAAGAGCTACTATATTTTCATTTAGTACTACAAAATTGGTTCTTTGTTTTTCTAATTCTTTGTTGTTCGCAATATCATCTAATACCCTGATACTCTTAGATAAATGAGTTTTTTCTATCTTGCTCAAATTTGAAGTTTTAATTGCTTTTAAGGTTTTATTTGTTGTTTTCGCAAAAATAGAAACCTTAGAAGCATTAGATTCTACAAATGCATCTTTCATTTGTAAGTATGGTATAAAGGCTGGTAAAAAATCTTTCTGAAATGATTTTGATAATCCCATTTGCATTCCCAAATGCCCTTCATGACCAGTCATCATCTTTCCTCCTTTTTTATTCATCATTGATTTTTTTCCTTGTAATTGTGCTGCGGCATCAACGGTAAATGTTCCGTTTGTTACTATCTCATCACCATTATTGAGTCCATTTAGAATTGTATATGTATTCCCTGTAGCATTTCCCAGCAATACTTCTCTCATTTCAAAAATGGGTTCGGTAGCATTTGTTTTTATATAGACTACAGAGCGCTCACCTGTCCATAACACTGCACTTGCCGGAACAATAAGTTGTTCTGTAACCTCACTTATACCTTCAACATTACCAGTTACAAACATCCCTGGTTTAAAAAGATGATCTTGATTGCTAAGGTTAGTTCGTATTGTGATGGTTCTTGTTTTAGCATTTAAAACCGGGTTTATAAAAGATATTGTGCCATCAAATTTTTTATCTGGATATGCAGTAGTGGTAATATTGATTCGTTGCCCTTTTTTAAATTGCGAAATTTGATTTTCATATACATCAAATTCTGCCCATACTGTACTGAGGTTACTTACTTTTAAAATAGGCTGCCCTTGTTTTACATAATCTCCTTCTGCCCTCATTACCTCCGATACGGTACCCGAAACTGTTGCATAAACAGGGAAGTTTTCCTGAACTTTACCAGAAGACTCTATTGCATTGATTTGGTTATCTGAAAGTTTCCATAACTTTAATTTATTGCGAACAGCTTTATATAGTATTGGTTGGGATTCTTTAAGCGATACTGCAGTAATAAGTTCTTGTTGTGCTGCGACAAGGTTTGGCGCATAAATAGTTCCTAATCTTTGCCCTTTTCTAACTTCTTGTCCTTTATAATTAATATTCAATCGTTCGATTCTACCATCAAAATAGCTAGCTTGTACTGCGTTTTCCTCTTCATTTTCCATTATTTTTCCAGATAGTATAATCCTGTTTTTATCTACTCCTGTTAGGTTTCCCACTTTAGTAGTTTGGATATTTGCCAATGCCATTGCATTTTTGGTCATTTTAAATTGATCAGCAGAAAGGCCATCAGTTTTGGTTCCTGCCGGAATTAGATCCATACCACATATTGGACAATCACCAGGTTCTGTCTGCATAATTTGAGGATGCATTGAGCAAGTCCACATTTGATTTGTTGTAGCTTCTTCCTGATGGTTGTTGTGATTGTGTTTAGTAGAATTGCTACTTCCAAAAATAAAGTAACCTCCTAATAGTCCTACAAGAACAGCTATACCAATATAAATGATATTCTTATTCATGACGCTTATTTTTTTTTATTTTTCTAATTGTCGGTGAGGATACAAACCATAAAGTGAATCCACTTAATACTGTTATTAATCCTAATAGAGAGAAAGTTCTAAGAATGATTGTATTAAAATTGTCTCTTCCTTCATAATCCATTGTATGAGTCATCCAAAGGAAATCAAACCAACGCCACGATCGGTGTCTCACTCTTTGAAAACTTCCATCTTTTACCGAGATATATGCTTTTACGTTTTGAGAGTGCTCATATGAAATAACATAAGCAGGTAGTGGTCTTTCTCTATACTCATGATGATTACCCACTTCACTTATTTTGTCAACACTTTTTACTTTTAATTCTGGATGCATATTTTTTTCTGCAATTTTCAGAGCTTCAGAAGCAGTTATTTCTGATTTTGTAACTCCAGTATTTGCATTAAAAAGTTGCTTATCATTTACCCAATAATAAGGTTGTCCAGCTATTTCTTTAAGTTCTAGTGATTGGATGGCCTCCTTTGTTTCTATTTGAGAAGGTTTTATCAAGTCATTAAAGGATAAAACATCAATATTTTCATTTTTAAATTGATCTCCATGAATATCATCAATATCTGTCCAGCTAAAATATAAGCCACTAATCGTCCATAGCAGAAACTGGATTCCTAAAAAGAGGCCTAAATACCTGTGCGCTTTTCTAATTTTTGTTGCTGTTTGCCTTTTAACCATATGTATTCATTTTCATATCTAATTGATATGTATTGTTTTTAATCGTAAAGCATTAGTTATTACTGACACAGAACTAAAACTCATTGCCAGAGCTGCAATCATAGGAGATAATAGGATTCCGAAAAAGGGAAAAAGTACTCCAGCAGCTATTGGCACCCCTAATGTGTTATAAATAAGTGCGAAGAAAAGATTTTGCTTGATATTCTTCATTACTTTATCACTTAATTTTTTTGCTTTTACAATACCTTGTAAATCCCCTTTTACCAAAGTAATAGTTGCACTCTCTATAGCCACATCGGTACCTGTACCCATCGCAATACCAACATCACTTTTTGCAAGAGCAGGAGCATCATTAATACCATCTCCAGCCATTGCAACCACTTTACCGCTATCTTGTAATTTTTTGACTTCACTAAGTTTATCCTCGGGTAACATCTCTGCTTTAAAATTTTTGAGATTAAGCTCATTAGCGACCGCATGGGCAGTATTATAATTATCTCCGGTAAGCATGATTACATCAATTCCACTATCCTGTAACTGCTTAATAGCTTCACGACTAGTTTCTTTGATTTTATCTCCTATAACGATATAACCTGCTACATTTTGATCAAGAGATAAAAAAGAAACTGTTTTTCCTTTTTTCTGATAAGGTTCAGCTTGTTTTTTAAGCTCGACTGAAATAGGTACATTGGCATATTCCAACATTTTCGCATTACCCAATATCGCTTTTACATTTGCGATGTTTCCTTCTACTCCTTTCCCTGTTACAGCTTTAAATTCACTTACATCTAATAATTCAATATGCTGTTCTTTTCCATATTTTAGTGTTGCTTGAGCCAATGGATGTTCACTTAAATTATTAAGAGAAATGATATATTGAAGGATTTTTTCTTTACTAAATCGATCTCCCAAAGCTTCTACATTTTCAACAGTTGGTTTTCCTTCAGTTATGGTTCCTGTCTTATCCACAATAAGAGTATCCACTTTGTTCATTGTTTCGAGTGCTTCTGCTTTTTTAATCAACACACCATTTTGAGCTCCTTTACCAACTCCAACCATTACAGACATTGGTGTAGCCAGACCCAAAGCACATGGACAGGCAATTATAAGTACAGCAATTGCATTTACAAATGCATAAACATAAGTAGGTTCGGGACCATAAACTGCCCAAATGACAAATGTGATTAAGGCAATGATAACCACTATAGGCACAAAATATCCAGAAACACTATCTGCCAGTTTTTGGATAGGAGCACGACTACGACTTGCATCATTTACCATTTGGATAATTTTTGATAACAACGTATCAGCTCCAACTTTTTCTGCATTCAATAAGAAGGAATGATTTCCATTAATGGTTCCACTACTCACCAGATCACCTTCTATCTTATCTACTGGTATTGGTTCACCTGTGATCATTGATTCGTCTACAGATGTTTGCCCTTGAAAGATTGATCCATCTACTGGAATTTTATCTCCTGGTTTTACTCGTAGTATATCATTCAATTCTATCTGATCAATAGAAATTTCTTCTTCTTTACCTTCTACAACACGTATTGCTTTGTTAGGTGCCAGTTTCAACAGCTCCCTAACTGCAGTGTTTGTTTTGCTGTGTGCTCGTGATTCTAATACCTGGCCCAAAAGCACAAGTGTTAAGATAACGGTGGCCGCTTCAAAATATACATGTACTGTTCCTGATTCTGTTTTAAACTGATCTGGAAAAAAACTTGGAAAAAGCATTGCTAAAACACTAAATAACCATGCAGTACCCGCACCAATGCCTATTAGAGTAAACATATTGAGGTTCCAGATTTTTATAGAACGAAAAGCACGCTCAAAAAACATCCAGGTGGCATAGAACACTACAGGAACAGAAAGTCCAAACTGAATCCAATTTCTATATTTTAATTCCAAAATATCATTAAGCGGATTACTCGAAAACATATCTGACATGGCTATTATAAAAATAGGAACCGTAAATAGTACAGCTATCCAGAATTTCCTTAGTAATTTTTTATAATTCTTCTCTTCTTCAGAAAGATCTGGCTGTAATACTATTAGATCCATACCACAAATAGAACATGTACCGGGGGCATCTCTAATTACTTCTGGATGTATTGGACAGGTATACTGTTCTACAGCAATTGTATGTAATGTTATTTCTTCAACCAAATCCATCCCACATACAGGACAATCCTGCAATGCATTGTATGTTTTATCTCCTTCGCAATGCATTGGGCAATAAAAAACTCCTGTACCTTTTCCTTTAGGTTTAACCTGTTTGGGTTTATCGTCCAGATCTTGTGTCCCAGGAAGATAGATGCTGTAACGTCCACCTTCTTGTGCTAATACTTCTTTAAAAATAGCTAAAGAAATGTGTTCTTTTGTCTCAATAATTGCTTCTGCTTTCTCTAGATCAACAGACGCACTGGTCACCCCATCCATAGTATCAAGTATGTGCTCTACATGACCACGACAGCCATTACAAGTCATCCCAGATATTTTATATGTATGTTTCATTTTTTAATTTTCAATGTTTAACCAGTAAAATTATTGAGTTTACATCTCTTTATATTTGATAATTATGGTTTCTTCTTATACAATTTTGTCCAGTGGTTGACGATCCCACGATTGTAGATTTTTAAAGCTACTCATAGACATCCCAGTAACTGTTTTAAATTGTTTTGCCAGATGACTTCCACTTTTATAGTTCAATGAATGTGCTATTTCAGAAAAACTTAAGTTTCCCATTTGAATATATTCCTTCGTTTTTTCAATTTTAAGGCGAATGAAATATTTTTCTATAGTCAAACCCTCGTTACTACTAAACAATTTACTTATCACAGAATAATCCTTATGTATATGCTTGGAAATAAGATCAGATAGATTTTCATTTAACATACCATCATTTGCCAATTCACTTATCAAATAGGATTTCACTTGTTCTATAATAAGAGCTACTTCATCATTTATGATCTCGAAACCATTACGGACAATAATTTCATTTACTTTTTCATAAGTAATGGTGTCAATATTACTAAACATGATCTCTCCCAATTCTATTGCTTCAACAGGGATTTTAGCATTTTCAAACTCCTGTTGTAGTACAGTTTTACATCGGTTACAGACCATGTTTTTGATTAAAACTTTTTTCATCTGGTTATATTAATGTTTTAGAGATCAGATGGAATAACGAGTATTATTATTGTATAGTTTCGGCAACATTGCCACATTTTAGCATTCGATCCCCAAAATATGGATTCCTGATTTCTTTCTCTTTAGATAACCAATATCCACCAGAGTTATTGAATGCCATTGGGCAATATTGTTTATAAAGTTCTCCCGAGGATAATGCTCCTTTAAGCATAATTTCCATTTGGGTAGTAACTTCTGCAAATGCTTTTCTTTGAGCCTCGATATCATCAGTATTGATTATTGATTCAACGGCCATTTTGAACACTTTATTTTCTGTTACTTTAGCAAGCATTTGAGCTCCTGCTTTTGCTTCATTAGCATCGGTGTTTACCAAAGCTGTTTTGATATGGATATAATGCTGAAAAGCTTCTGCTGTCTCTACATTTTTAAACTGAACTTCCTTTGTTTGTTCTCCTTCATGATTACTATGATCATTATTATGACCCATTTCAGAATGCTCTTGTTTTTCATCTGTTTTAGATGTTTTATTCTCATTGCAAGATAGTATTGTTAATCCTAGTATTGCTACTATAATTACTCTTATATCATAAATTTTTAAGTTTCTCATTTTGTTTGCTTTTTTAAGTAGTATTGTTTTTTTAATTTGTTAAATAATTGATAATCGCAGCTTGTGTATAGTATAATTGTATACTCTCTATTTGATTTAGCTGAAATTTAAGTTGTAGTTCCTGGATGTCTAACACATCGTTAAAATCTATAGTTCCTGTTTCATAGCTTTTTATCAGTATTTCTTCTGCATTTTTGGCTTGTTTTAAATTTTCTTTCTGAGTATTATATTTGATTCTTGCTGTATTTCTATTAGAAACAGCTTTCCCAAAAATCGTTTCCATATTATTTAATCGTTCCTCTTTTTGTACTGTAATTTCTTGTTGACGCAATTTGTTTTGACGAGTTCGTGAGTTATGACGTTTATTAAATATCGGGATAGAAAAAGATACAATAGGCATTATAATATCTTTACCATTATCATTTATAGCAACATCATTTCTCTCTGATACTGGTATATAGTCAAGTCCAAAGCCAATTTGTGGAGCTTTTTCTTTTCGATTAAGCAATTCTGATTGTTTTATGCTTTCATATATCTTATCGTATTTAAGTAGTTCTGGGTTAAGTTGTAAACTTTCTGTATTAGTAATAGGATCCCCTGGTGGCATATTCATTTCACTAGGGACAACTATATCAATACCCAAACCTCTATTCAGTAAGGCATTAAAAGCTATTTGTTCTGCCAAAAAACTTTCTTTGAGTACTGCTTTATATTGTTCTAATTCATTTTGACGCATTTGTAGTTTTAATACATCAACTGCTGAGGCTTTACCTACTTCTACAGATGTTAGCGCGAGCTTCTCGTAAGTTTGTAATAGTAGAATATTATCTTCAAGTATTTTTTGTTTGCTTTGTATTGCAAATAATTTATAATACGATTGAGAAATCGAAAGGGCTAATTTTCTTTTCACAATTACAATATCTACATATTCTGTCTCTGCCATAGCCGTAGAATAATTTTCTCTTGCTGTAATTGTTCCAAACCACGGTAACTTTTGTTGGATAGAAAATTTTGCACGTTGTGCACCTGTACGTGTCTCGGGTTCGCTTACAAAGTACCCTACACTCAATTGTGTATTGGGTATCGTATTCACTTCTTTTATTTTTTCTTTTGCAACTGCATAACGCAATTCAAAAGACTGAATATTAGAGTTATTATCCCACCCCTCTTGAATATATGATTCAAGTTGTTGAGCATGTGTAAAAACTGAAATAAAAAGAAATCCTATTATGACATTTAGATGTTTCATTTACTCATTTGTTTAAGTTGAACTTCTTTTTTCCAGCCAAATAATACCGGTACAACAAATAGTGTTATTAGTGCAATTCCCATTCCTCCAAATGAAGGAATCGCCATGGGTATCATGATATCACTTCCACGACCGGTAGATGTTAATATTGGTAATAATGCAAGAATTGTAGTTGCAGTAGTCATTAGGCAAGGACGAATTCTCTTCTCTCCTGCTTCGATCACGGATGTTCTAATATCGTCAAGAGATTTTGGTTTATTCTTATCAAAAGTCTGTTTAAGATAGGTTGCCATTACTACTCCATCATCCGTCGCAATACCAAAAAGTGCAATGAAACCGACCCATACGGCAACACTTAAATTGATGGTGTGTACCTGAAACAAATCCCGTAAGTTTTTATCAAAGAAATTGATGTTTAAAAACCAATCTTGACCATATAGCCAAATCATCAAAAATCCACCCGAAAAAGCTACTGCAATACCTGTGAATACAATTAACGAAGTAGATATTGAGCGAAACTGAAAATAGAGAATCAAAAAGATAATGACCAAAGCCAAAGGTACTACTATAGATAATGTCTTTTCTGCTCTTAATTGATTTTCATAAGTACCTGTGAATTGATAGGTTATTCCTTTTGGAACAATCAGTTCATTATTATCAATCTTAGTTTTTATCAAATCCTGGGCATTCTTAACCACATTTACCTCTGCAAAACCATCATTTTTATCAAATAAGACATAGCCTACTAGAAATGTATCTTCACTTTTTATCACTTGTGGTCCTTGTTCATAACGAATATTTACCAATTCGCTTAATGGTATCGAACTTCCTTTTTCTAAGGGAACATAGATCGTTTCAAGATCAGTCGGATTAGCCCGAAGTTCTCGTGGATAGCGTACTCGAACTCCATAACGTTCTCTGCCTTCAACAGTTTGTGTAAGGGAGATCCCTCCTACAGCTACTTCAATAATTTGCTGAACCTGTTCAACAGATACTCCATAACGTACCAATTGTTCTCTATCAATGTCTAAAAGTAAATAAGGTTTTCCAACAATACGATCTGCAAAAACAGCTTCATCTTTTACTCCATCTACTCCTTTTAGTATCTCTTCTAATTGGATTCCAAAAGCTTCAATTTGTTTTAAATCCTGTCCTTTTACTTTAATACCCATTGGGGCTCTCATTCCTGTTTGTAGCATTATCAATCGAGTTTCTATCGGTTGTAATTTTGGTGCCGAAGTTACTCCGGGTAATTTTGTTACTTTTATGATTTGAGTCCAAATATCGTCTGGACTCTTAACTTCTGGTCTCCAGTTACGGTAGAACTCACCATTATTATCAGGAATAAGATTTTCTCTATTAATCGAGAAATATTTCTTTTTTGATGCATTACCTATTTTATCGTGATTAACATTATAATTTTGATTATAAATCAGCTTTCCATCTTTACCTATAAATAAGCCATCATCATTAATCTTATATCGTTGTCTTTTCCCATTTTTATTAAGCATATACTCTGGCTTATATAAAATGATATTCTCATACATTGATAATGGAGCGGGATCAAGTGAAGATTCTGTTCTACCTGCTTTACCAACGACAGTTTTAATTTCGGGAATACTTGCTACTGCCATATCCAACTGCTGTAATATTCTCTTATTTTCTACCACTCCAGCATGTGATAATGTAGTCGGCATCAATAGAAAAGATCCTTCATTTAATGAAGGCATAAATTCTTTCCCTATATTTTTCATGATTAAAAAACCAAAAACAATAATAATAGTAGGTAGAGATAAAAATAGTAGCTTATTATTCAATGCCCATTGTAATATTCTGGTATAATATTTTCTAAAAAGCATAAAACTACCTAGCAGTCCAAAGCAAATAATCCCTACAAAAACGAGGTTCACGAGCATGCTTTTATCTGCTCCCATTGGTCTCCAATATTCTGATAACAAGAATACTATTGTTACAACTGCGATACTAATATTGATCAAATTAGTATGATTTCGTGAAACTATACCTCTTAAGTTAAGGATAGCCGTTATTGCAAAAGCTATCAAAATTACACCTAACCACATACCATTAAGAACAACTATACATCCTAATACAATTAAAACACTATTGATAACATAGCTTATTGATGTTTTGATATTTTTCTTTTTGAATAAAAAAGCAGCAAATGGAGGAATAAAAAATAGAGCTACTACGATTGATGCTGTAAGTGCCATTGTTTTGGTAAATGCTAATGGTCTGAATAATTTTCCTTCTGCACCAATCATTGTAAATACAGGTATGAAACTAATTATTGTAGTTAGTACTGCTGTCAATATTGCACCAGAAACTTCGGTGGTAGCATTATATACAACAGTATTCACCGATAAATGATTTTTATTATCATCCAGATGCCTTATAATATTTTCTGAAAGTATCACTCCCATATCTACCATCGTACCGATAGCAATAGCAATACCGGATAAAGCAACAATATTTGCATCGACTCCAAACAATTTCATTGCTATAAAAACCATTAAAATGGCTACGGGTAAAAGTCCAGAAATAAGGATTGAAGCTCTGAGGTTAAATACCATAATGATAACAACAAGAAAGGTTATCAAAATTTCTAAGGTAAGAGCTTCGTTAAGTGTGCCTATTGTTTCATGAATAAGTTCGGTTCGATCATAAAAAGGAACTATCGTTAATTGTGAAGTACGACCGTCTTTTAATTGTTTGGATGGTAATCCTGTACTGAGTTCGCTAATTTTGTCTTTTACATTATTGATAACCTCTAATGGGTTTGCTCCATAACGTGCCACTACCACACCTCCTACTACTTCTGCGCCTTCCTTATCCAAGATACCTCTTCTGGCTTCTGGCCCTAAACTAACAGTTGCAATATCTTTAATACGTATTGAGGTAAATTCTTCTGAGGTCACTACAGCATTTTCTATATCTTCAATAGATTTTATATACCCCAGACCGCGAACGAGATATTCTGCCTGATTAATTTCTAAAGTCTGCGCACCTATATCTCTATTTGATTCCTTTACAGCATTAACAACATGCTGTAAACTAATATTATACTGGCGCATTAGCTCTGGATTTACATCTACCTGATATTCTTGTACATATCCACCAATAGAGGCTACCTCTGATACTCCGCCTGCAGATGATAACGCATATTTCACATAATAATCCTGAACACTTCTTAGTTCTTGTAAATCCCAACCACCGGTTACATTTCCGTTTTCGTCTCGCCCTTCTAGGGTATACCAAAAAATCTGACCTAATCCAGTTGCGTCCGGTCCCAAACTTGGGTTTACTCCATTTGGTAATAATCCAGATGGTAAAGAATTTAGTTTTTCGAGAATACGACTCCTACTCCAATAGAATTCTACATCTTCTTCAAAAATGACATAAATACTAGAAAACCCGAACATTGAAGAACTACGAATGGTTTTTACTCCTGGCACTCCTAAAAGTGAAGTAGTTAATGGGTACGTAATCTGGTCCTCTATATCTTGTGGTGATCGTCCTTGCCATTTTGTAAATACAATTTGCTGATTTTCGCCAATATCCGGTATGGCATCAACTGCTACGGGATCACTAGGTAGTATTCCGGTTTGCCAACCAAATGGTGCATTTACAACACCCCAGCCAACAAAAAGAGCTAGCATAAGGACTGCGACCAATTTATTTTCGATAAGAAATTTGATGCTTTTATTTAGCATATACTCTGATTATTTGATAATTAGAAAAAGACGTTGTCTTAGAATTATATACAACAACTCTAGCCCTAATGAATCCTCATTGGGCATAATTTTAATTATCTAATAAATCAAATAAGAAAAGTTTCGTTAAGCACTTGAATATCCTTGACTAAAAAAGGAGGTGGATACTCCTTAAAAGGGATAACATTATTCTCAAGTCCTTCAAAAAGGTTTACATATGAGTAATAAAAAATTGCTACAAAAGTAGTCTGTTGCTCTAAAGTGATTTTATCGAATGAATTTTTAAGTTCATCCTGTCCTTCAAAAGTAAGTTGTTTATCTGTACAACAACTTTTTTTAGCCATTATTGAGCATGCAATGGAATTAGAAACTTGTTGTTCCATCCCGCAAGTTTTTGCCTCTTTAAAAAGGGCAACATCTACCAAAGTATTTCCACAATAATGCATATCTAATGTAAACGACATAGTAGAAATTAATACTACCATTGCCATTAAAACAGCTGATATTTTATGGATAAACTTTTTCATTTAGATCACAAAGCTACAAAAAATAGATATAACGAATTTTGTTTAACAGAAGTTTAATCTTTGACTTTAAGAAATAAGTCTCTAAAAATTCCTCATATTAAAAGGTTTTTCGATAGTAATTAAGGTTAATTATTTTGTTTTTAAGTTGCCTTATTAATCGTACTTTATAGTTCTTGAATGGATTATATTTTACTTCTTAATGATATTAAAGAAGGATGTTCTATACGTTTTCCCGATAGGGATGGTTTCTTTTTCTATATGCACAAGGTTCCCTTCTATTTTATCTATTTTTCTAAAATTAATGATGTAAGACCTGTGAATTCTTATAAAACCATCTTCTTTAAGTTTATACTCCCAATTACTAAGACTGTCTTGAACTAATAATTTCTTTTCGCCATAATGTATATATATATAATCAGCCTCTGATTTAATATAACAAATATCATTCTTGATTATTTTATAGAAGGTTTTGTCTGTATATACAAATAATTCTTTTTCATTATGAATAGTATTTTTATCTGTAAGGGTGTTTTGTATTCGCATTACTGATTTTAAAAACCTATGATACGAAAAAGGCTTGAGCAAGTAATCTTCTACAGCTTCTTCAAAAGCATCAATTGCATAATCCCTATAGGCAGTTGTAATAATAACTTTAGGTTTTATTTCTAAACTTTTTAAGAAATCTAAACCATTAGCTCCAGGCAATTGTACATCTAATAATATGAAATCTACTTCGTTCAGGACGTATAAAGGTAATTCTGAAACCGACTCAAAAACACCGATGCATTCGATATCTGAAGACTGCTCTATATATTTCATCAATAATTGCTGTGCAGGCAGTTCATCTTCTATAATGATGCATTTCATTTTAGATCAATTTTTAAATTCACTTTAAAAGTTTTTTCTAATGACTCAATAGTAAGAGTATGCTTAGATGGATATAATAAAGTTAATCTCTTTTTTACATTTTCTATACCAATACCACTATCTTTCCATACCTCTGATTGTTTTGAAGAATAACTGGGGTCATATTGATTTTCGACCCATAAATTGAGTACATCATTTGCAAGTTTCATATCAATACTAAGAGGTATTTTCTTTCCTTCTACCATACTTGAATACTTAAATGCATTTTCAATAAATGGAATCATCAATAATGGAGGGATATTCTGTTTTGGATTATCCAGAGTATTAGAGAATTTAATATCTATTTTTTTTCCTAAGCGGGCTTTTTGTAATTCTATATACCCATTAATAAATTCAATCTCTTGTAACAAAGGTACATTTGGTTTTTCTCCTTCATGCATTAAATAATGCAGGCTATCAGAGAGTTTTAGGATTTTATCTGCCAAAACTTCATCTTTAAGGATTGCATTAGAATACAACATGTTTAAAGTATTAAATAAAAAATGAGGATTCAGTTGTGCTTTAAGGCTTTTTAGTTCTGCCTGAACTCGTTCTTGCTCTGTTCTTTCTAATATTTGGTTATTAATGATATTCTTCTTAATCGTAAATATTGCCAGAAAAAAAGCATTTATCAATAGATATTCTACTGTTTTATTAATAAAACAAAGTCTAAAATTGCATTGACAAGTTTTACCATTCAAATAACAATTTAGATACACTATTAAAAGAAAGATCAATAAAAATACTAATAATGCTCTTATACTTTTATAATTTTTTACTAAGAAAAAATGAGCGATATATACAGAAATTCCGATAAAAACTGTATTTAGTATTGCCT
The DNA here is from genome assembly GCF_900299525.1 of Aquimarina sp. Aq78. Lineage (GTDB taxonomy): Bacteria > Bacteroidota > Bacteroidia > Flavobacteriales > Flavobacteriaceae > Aquimarina. Next base: position 499,935 of record NZ_OMKA01000001.1, read on the forward strand.
CATTAAAATCAAAAGAAAACCTGTTATGATCACCAAACTTAATGATGGGATAGGTAAAGTATAATATCCAAAACAGGAAATGTAATCCTATTTCAAAATATTTTATTTCAAACACTTTTTTCATACGCTTCTCGTAAATTTAATATTAATCAATGAGACCACTATTATAGCGTCTTGATTTTTTATTTCGTTGTTTAACGGTCCCTCCATCTATACGATAAGAAAATGCCAAGTGCACAACTCTTGAGGTAGGTTTGTATGCATAGTTTTGTGAAAACCCACTACCAGAATTGATCCCTTCAAAACTTTGAGTATTAAAGAGGTCTGTTACCCGTAAATTTATATTCCCTTTGTTCTTCAGGATTTTATGTCTGATTCCTAAATCTATTTTTTGAGTAACTTCCCGGGTATAGAAAAACCCATTTGAAGGACCATTATAACGCCAGGAAACTACCATGTTCGTTTTTTGAGATACTGTGAATTGATTTTTTAGAGTTAAGTTATAGCTTCTATTAAAATTACGGGTAAAGCCAATTTGATCATTTTTAAATTCTTCATAATTCCAATTAAAATTTAAGTCAGTGGTTAACCAATTATAAGGTTTTATGTTTATTGCCATTTCTAGTCCATAAGCATTCGTTGCACCGTTATTTACAGAAGTAAATACATTTATACCATCAGCATTTACATAGTTGTTGGTGGTAATAATGTTTTCTTTAAGACGGTAAGCAAAAGCTGGAGTTATTTTTAAACTCTTCTTTTTAAGTTGGTAAGAAACATCAAAATTATTTGAAAACTCGGGCTCTAAAGCCGGATTTCCTTGACTAATCGAAAACTCATTAATCTGAAATGCTATAGGGTTTACCTGGCTTAAAGTAGGTCTGGATGTTCTTCTATTATATCCAAAAATAAATGTTTGATCTTCTTTTATTGTATAACTTAAATGTAATGAGGGAAACAGGTTTGTAAAGTCATTCTCTATGGTTGTATTATCTGTTTTAAGATTTGCTTTTCTGGCAAATAGCTCTCCTCTTACTCCTGCCTGAATATTTACCCCTTTCAAGTTATATTTGATTAATGTGTATGCAGCATATGTCGATTGTGTGTTTTCAAAACTTTCTTGTGATAAAGGAATATTATCTACATCAAAAAAAGAGCGTGAATTATCGAGGTTTTGTCGATTCCAAAAGGTTCCGGCTTCAATCTTAAATTTCTCGCTTAGCGCTCCCGAATAATCCATTGCCAGACTTGTAATAAAAACATCATTATCAGTAGCATTATCAGTAATTCCAAGATTTGGTCTAAAATCACTTTTTAGAATATTTGCATTGTCAGATAACTGGATATCAATTTCAAGAAAATTTTCTCTCTCTTTAAAATAATGTCTATAATTACCATTGGCATTAAATGTTTTATGAGAATGACTTCCTAAAATATTTTGAAAAGTAGTGACATCATTCTGAATTATATTAGCCTTATTATCCAATATATGTCCGTTATCAGTATAATCTAAACCTAAAGAAAACTCATTATCATCATTTGGAAACCAGTCAATGCCTCCGTTAACTTTATACACATCTCCATTAAATTTAAAATCACTTAACTGTATAAATGGTTGAATTCCTGATCGATTTTGGGTATTTTCATTTTCGAATATATTCTTCTTATAAGAACCTCCAAATCTATAACTGGTTTTAGATCGTCCATAATTAATCCCACCATTTGCACCGTGACTTCCCAGAGAATTACCATTTAAACTTGTAGTTATGACAACCCCTTTCCTTACTTTTTTATTGGTAATGATATTGATAATTCCCGTAAGACCATTAGCTTGATATTTTGCAGATGGTGATGTTATGATCTCAATTTTATTGATTTCATCAGAAGGAATTTGCTGCAATAGTTCTGTTGTACTTAATGGTGATGGCTTACCATTAACTAATACATTTACATTTTGACTTCCTCTTAAACTAATATTACCATTTTGATCTGCCTGTACTTCGGATAATTGACTTAATACAGTTGCTGCATCTCCCCCACCTGATAATAAATCTTTTCCTACATGCACTACTTTTTTATCAATTAACTGTTTTACTGTGGTTTCTTCTGCTACAAGAGTAACTTCATCCAGCGTTGTTGCTTCTGTTTTCATGGTAATATCCAAAGTGGTGTTTTTATCAATTACAACAGAAGACATGTACGTTTCATACCCTATAAAACTTGCTTCGACATCATATTTTCCACTTTGATAATCTATACTGTAAATACCATTATCATTGGTTGTTACACCTTCTAAAAATTCTCCTTTTTGGTTTTTTAAAATTACAGTTGCATATGGTATTGGCTCATTAGTATCTATATCAATAATTTCACCTTTCAAGGATTGAGAGAAAGAGTTGAGAAAAGACAATAATAGAATAATAATGATAGTAATTAATCGGGCCATTACTTTTTGTTTTTTGTTATGACTCAAAACTACAATCGAATACTAGCACTAGTAATTAATATCTATGAATGGCTTTAGTTTGTCTATGAATGTCAAATAAAGAATATTCACTCTTTGAATTAAAAATACGGAAGGATTGTACTCTCCTCCCGTATTATAAAATTTAAGAAATAAAACCCTTTTAAACCAGCAATTTCACAATCTACATGTCTAGTTGTAATTTGAACAGGTTCTTTTAATGGTTCATGAACAGATTCAAGGGTATGGATCTATTAAACAACTCTATTTCAGCATAATAAAATATATCGCAATTATAAAATCGTCTCTCATTGCGCTGATTTTTCATCAACAGTTAATGGACGTTCATCAAAATAAATAGTAAAATTTTGATGCTATAGGTAGGTTCGCATTGTCAATTAAAACAAATTTTATGAATACTTTAAAAATTGAAAATCTATCTAAAACGTATTCCAATGGAGTAAAAGCATTACAGGATATCAACCTAACTATTACTAATGGTATGTTTGGGTTATTAGGTCCTAATGGAGCAGGGAAATCTTCACTAATACGCACCTTAGCTACGCTACAAGAACCTACTCAAGGAAGCATATTATTTAATGATACTCATAGTACTAATGATCCACAAGTTATTCGAAATCAATTAGGATACCTACCCCAAGAATTTGGAGTATATCCTAAGATCAGTGCACAACATCTACTTCATCATATTGCTGTTTTAAAAGGAATATCTAATAAAAATGAACGTAAGGATCAGGTAGAAGCACTGTTACAACAAACAAACTTATATCAACATCGTAAAAAAGCCGTACATACATTTTCTGGAGGTATGCGTCAGCGTTTTGGTATCGCACAAGCCCTATTAGGCAACCCCAAACTTATTATTGTCGATGAACCCACTGCTGGTTTAGATCCAGAAGAGCGTAATCGTTTTCATAATCTATTAAGTGAAATAGGAGAACATAGAATCATTATTCTTTCTACCCACATTGTTGAAGATATTAAAAATCTATGTGCTCATATGGCTATCATGGCGGAAGGAAAAATATTAAAACAAGGTATCCCATCAGAACTTATTACTCACTTAGAAGGTAAAATATGGCATAAGGTTGTAGCCAAAGAAAATGTTGGGGCTTTCAAAAATGCCTTTAATGTCCTGTCAACTCGTTTATTTGGCGGTAAAACAGAGCTTCGAGTATTAGCCGATCATCAACCAGAACAAGGATTTAAAGCTTCTAAACCAGATTTAGAAGATGTCTACTTCTCTACAATCAATAAACAAATTACAATACAATAATTATGACTATGAAATTACTTCAGTTCGAATGGCGATACCATACTCGTCAAACTTCCTTTATATTATTTCTCGCATTGTTTATGGGATACGGAGTTCTTGCTATTACACAAGCTTTTCAATATTTAGAATTCAGTAATATGTATAACGACGCTTATAATTTAAGTTTTCTATCTGGTATTATTAGTATAGGCGTTGTATTTGCAAGTATATTTTTTTGTGTAAATGGACTACTTCGGGATACAACTTTTCATACTGAAGAAATAATTTTTAGTACAGGAATACAAAAACATAGTTTTTTAATTAACCGTTTTCTGGGACTCTTCTTGATATCTCTTCTTATTGGGAGTATAGCTTTATTAGGAGTTTTTATTGGTACAAACATTGCAGGTTTAAATCCAGAGACACTGCACAGTTTTGACATGGGTCATTATCTATGGCCTTGGTTAACAATCATAGTACCCAATGTTTTTATTTGTACTGCCATTCTATTTTCGGCAACATTCCTATCCCAAAAAGCAATAGTAACGTATATCACCGGACTTTTACTCATTGTTGTTCATTGGATTTCAGGGTTTTATATTAATTCTCCTCTTGTTGGTGGTTCAATACTTTCTGATCCAGAAATTTTAGAAATTGCATCTTTGGTAGACCCAATAGGCTTAAGTGCCTTTTTTGAACAAACTCAGTTCTTAACACCAATTGAAAAAAATGATACACTTATTTCATTATCTGGGAATTTTATATGGAATAGAATTATTTGGATGTCTTTTAGTATTGGGGTTATTATAGTATCATCTCAATTATTCTCTTTCAGAAAAATAAACCAAAAAGCAAAAAAACAAGCTATACATACTGAAGATTCAAATAGCAATTCTATTTATATACCAGTGACTACTATTTCAGATACATTAGCAACAAGAATAGCACGTATTAAATCAATTGTCTTTTTAGATATAAAAATGATAATTACCGGAATTCCTTTTTTGGTCATTATGTTATTATGGATTGCTATGATTGTACTGGCATTTAACAATAGTATACATAGTTTCGGAATTTATGGAAATCGATACCCAACTACAGATCTGCTTATAGGGCTAATTAATGAAATTTTGCCAATAATGGGATTGTTACTAATCATTTTTTATACCGGTGAAATGGTATGGAAATCAAGAACTAATGAGTTTCATGAGATTATTGATGCAACGCCTATAAAAAATAGCACATTTTTTATTTCAAAGTATATCACAATAACTATCATACCAATATTACTTATTTTAACATCAATCCTGGTTGCAATGGTATTTCAGGTTTCAAAAGGTTATTACGATTTTGAATTAGATCATTATTTTTCAATGTTTTATTTCGGAGGGCTTCAGATTTTATTATACACAATTTTTGCACTGTTAATTCAGAATATAGTCTCTAATAAGTATTTAGGAATGGTAATTTCTGGAGGTATCATGCTATTGTTCGGCCCTTTAAGCAATAGCATAGGATTAGAACATCCTTTATTTCTTTTTAACAGCCTTCCGAGTATGGCCAGAGCGTATTCTGATTTTAATGAGTATGGGCAATATGTTTTAAAATTTAACTGGTTATCCTTGTATTGGATCGCTTTTGCAGGAATATTAGCTCTATTCGGTTTTAAAGTATGGAAAAGAGGTACGGTTTCTACTATTAAAGCATACGCCAAAATGATATGGAGTAAAAAAGAAAGAGTGCTACTAATGAGTTTTGTCTTTCCATTCGTAGCTATCGGTGGGTATATATATTATAATACCAATATAATCAATGAATATACGGTGGCAGACGAGGCATATGATTTTAATGATGAATATGAACGTGCTTATAAAAAATATGATCATCTCGCTGTACCACAATTGGTCTCTGTAAAAACAGCAGTAGATATTTTTCCAAATGAGCAGAAATATGAGGTAAAAGCATCCTGCTTTATAACTAATACGTCTATACAACCTATTAAAGAAATCTTTATTACTGCACCAGTACCATTAAAAACACTATCTATAGAAAATAGCACACAAGTTTTTCATGATTCAATTATAGGGACTTATCTATTTAAACTTAATACTCCCCTGCAACAAGGTGCAATAGCAAAAATGGAGTATAGTTTAACCAAAGCCTCTTCAGGGTTTGATATTGACCATAGTATTACAAGTAATGGGTCTTATATTAAAAGTCATCAATTTAGTCCTCATTTAGGATATGTAAATGAATATGAGGTTAAACATGCATATGAACGAAAGAAACGAGGGTTACCTGTTAGAGAAAAACCTGTAGTAAATGAAAATTATTTGCAAATTGGTGGAAAATTTAATTTTGAAAATATCGCTTTTGAAACTGTAGTCTCTACTTCAAACGATCAGTCTGTACTATGCTCTGGAGATTTAATAAAACACTGGAAATCGAATAATAGAAATTATTATCATTTTAAATCCAAAGGTAAAATTAATAGTATGGTGGCATACCATTCGGCACGCTATAAAATTGAAAAAACAAATCACAAAGGCATTCTAATTGAATTATACTATCTCCCTGAGCATTATCGGAATGTTACAGAAATAATTAAAGTAGCCAAAGCAACTATTGATTATGCAACCGATAATTTTGGAAAATACCCTCATAAACATCTTCGTATTGGTGAAATGTCAATATTTGGCGGCAATGGAGCCAACGGTCAAGCAATGCCGGGTGTGATTAGCATTAATGAAAAAGTGTTTAAAAGAGATATTTCAAACCCAGAGAGCTTTAATGTAATTGCCAGAGTTATCATTCATGAAATAGCCCATCAATGGTGGGGAGGGCTACTTACACCAAAACGAATTGATGGATTCATGATACTATCAGAATCTCTAGCTAAATATTCTGAAGCAGTGATTATGGAAAAATTATATGGTAAAACTATGGTAAGACAACTATCAGAACATACAGTAAGAAGATATTTTAGTGGTCGTTCTCATGCCACTGAAATAGAACCATCATTATACTTAAGTCAGTTACAACAATATTTAGGATATAGTAAAGGGGCTATTGTTATGTCTGCAATAAAAGATATTATAGGAGAATCTAATTTAAATACGGCACTACAAAATATGATACATAAATACAGTGATAAACCGACTGCAACAACACTTGATTTTCTTGAAGAGCTGTATCTGGTTACTCCCATCAAGTATCATAACCTAATTGATGATTGGATGAAACGTGTAATCACTTATGATTTAGGAATTAAGAGCACATCCTATAAAAAACTTAAGAATGGTAATTACGAAATTACGGTAGGTATAAAAGCACAACGATTTGAAACAAATACCGCTGGAAAAGAAATCATGACAACTATTAACGAGCCAATTAAAATTGGAATATTTAATAAGCATCCGGAAACTATCGATAATGATAAAAACATTCTCTATTTAAAGCCTCACCAAATCAATAAAAAAGAAATGGTTTTTAAAATCATTACCAAGAAAATTCCGGCCTATATTGGTATAGATCCATATTACACCAGATTAGATAGAAATATGGCTGATAACATAGTTTCTGTGAATCTTTAATATATTTGAATGATGACATTAAAAAAGAGATTTTATATTACGACCATTCTTGCTGTAATTCTGGCTACATTAAGCTTGATATTTAAAGATAGTAATAGTGAACTACATATCTTTTTAAACTTTCTTACTGGTTTAGTGATTTCCTTTATGTTATTATTTTATCTGTTCAAAACAGGTAAATTAAAAACAAACTGGCCCAATTCTACTATAAAAATAATTATATATCTATCTATAATCGGACTATTGATTTTCGGAATGAATATGGCCAATAGAATAGATGATGATCAAGAAAGTTTTTGGGTAGTAAATCATAATATATGGCTCACAGATTTATTTGGAGTATTACTAGCGTTATTGATTTTTTATACCATTTTTTCATGGATATTTGAACAGTGGACAAAAGTACAAATCCTTAAAAATGATAAAGCCAAAGCAGAGTTGGAACTTTTAAAAACTCAAATAAACCCTCATTTTTTCTTTAATACGCTTAATAATTTATACTCACTGATTAAAAAAGATCCTGATACAGCACAAGAATATGTGCTTAAACTATCGGATATGATGCGATTTACCATTTATGATGGAAAAGAAGAAGCTGTTCCTCTTGAAGAAGAGATTAAATATTTAGCTAATTTTATTGAGTTACAAACGGCCAGGTATCATAAGGCAATCGATATTGATTTTAAACATAGTATTAGTAATAAGGACTACCCTATTCCTCCGTTATTGTTTATTATTTTATTAGAGAATTCCTTTAAGCATGGAGTAGAAAAACTTGTAAATCAGTCTTTTGTATATATTGAACTACGAGAAGATGACAACCAAGTACTATTTACCATCAAAAACAATTATGATCCCGATACACATGTAAAGTCAGGCGGTATTGGTTTAGAAAATTTACAAGATCGCCTTAATTTACTTTATCCAAATGGTAAACATAAATTGACAATTAGCAATCAAAATCAAGTATATTTTGTAACATTAGAATTGTACAAATCATGATCACATACATCATAATAGACGACGAAACTGCTTCACACGATATTATTGAAGATTACAGTAGTAATTTACCCTATTTATCGCTTCAAAAGCATTGCTATAATGCCTTTGAGGCTATAGAGTATCTAAATCATCATCAGGTAGATTTAGTCTTTCTAGATATTAACATGCCCAAGCTTACAGGTTTTGATTTTTTAAAAACATTATCTAACCCTCCTAAGATTATTGTAACTACAGCATATAAAGAGTTTGCATTAGAAGGTTATGAACTTAATATTGATGATTATTTATTAAAACCGTTTAGTTTCCAACGTTTTGTTACAGCTGTACAAAAAGTACAGGAAATATTGGCCTTACATTCACAAACCATAAAAAACACAGATGATTCTAGTATTTTTCTAAAAGACAATAAAAAGCATTACCACGTAAAACTAAAAGATCTATTGTTCTTAGAGGCTTACGGAAATTATGTAAAGGTGTATTTACAGAATCAAATGATTGTTACTCATCAAACTTTATCTTCTTTTGAAGAAATGCTTTCTAAAAAAGATTTTATAAAGGTGCACAAGTCATTTATTATAGCAAAGACTAAAATAGAACTAATTGAAGGTAACCGAATAACAATCAAGGATCACAAAATTCCTGTGGGGAAAATGTATAGGCCAAATATTAATGACTTACTTAGTTAAATTTTAATTATTACCCGGTTACTCCATCTCTATCAAAGATCAACAATTATAATTTTATTAATGGATTGCTTTATTCTATATCAATCCCTTTTTGATCTGGAAATTTCCCTGTTACTAACCAGCCTCCAAAATCTTCAGAAACGGCAAATAGAAGTGTATTTTCTCCTTTTTTCAGATTTAGGTATATCGCATCAAACAACCCTATGGTACCCAAATATCGATAATCTCTCGAGCGCCATCTATTTGTACCTTTATAAATAGGTTTGCCATTTAAAATAGCGACTACTCTATCACTGTATCCGAATTCAAAAAGTTTTATTTGATCTTTATTTGATGTAATTTTGATTTTTGCAAAAACAGTATTTCCAGGAGTTCCGTCAGCCAAAACTACTTCTCTTGCAATGTTTGCTGCAGTACCTTCTTCTACCTGGATTGTTTTCCCCCATTTTCTAGATTCAATTACCTCTTTTAGTTTCATTGGGTCATGTACTGATTTTTCTTCAAACATATCAGATACTTCCCATTGAGAAATCAATCCATCGATAGGTTTCCTTTTTATAGGTTTAAAATCTACTATTTCATATTTACTTTTATCAATTTTGAAATTAGCATAATGCATTGCCGCAGCTCCCCCTCCTCCTATTGCAATCTCACCCTCTCGAGGTTCATGAACCAGGTCCCATGATAGGTTTGGAGTTTTAGAATAGTCCAGGTATATCTGTGCTCTACGACCGTTAACTACTATTTTTACATGGGTCCAATCATCATAATTATAATCATATGCAAAAGAATATTTAGGGCCAAAGTAAAGTTGCCACGGTGTTATACCGTTAATAACAGGTGCAGCTTGATTTGCATCGGGTTTACCAGAAAGATGTGCTCGCAGATAAAAGGATTCCATATTATTTCTATCAGAAGCTCTAAAACGAACACCAGGAAATCCTTGTTGATTGGTTAGATATACATCGAACTCAATGGTACCATTTAGAAATTTGGCATCTTTTAAATATGCTAGACCACGCTGAATATAAATTGCATCTTTTCCTTTATAATTTTTTAAAGTATATGATTGCGCATTTATTTCCCAATGTAAGGTATCTAAAGGAATTATATTTTGAGAATTCCCTTGTTGAATGAAAAAAATACTAAATAGAATATATACTGTAACCCTCATCACGAATTTTGTTTTTTGATTTTAATCAAAGTTCTAATGTATGATAGACAATGTGAAAACAAGTTGGTGCAAGTTGATTCAATGTTGTTCAAGTCGTAATTTTTGATGACTTTTGTTAAATATTATGAACACATATCCAGAACATAAATTAGTAAAAAAGTGTTTGCTTGAAATCGAGGAGAAACTTAAGTGGGGAAACTCTGATCAATGGCATAATGATGTATTCGTTGAATTGAGCGAAAGTATTCAGCAAAACACCGGTATCCTTTTAAGTCCAACGACTTTAAAACGTGTTTGGGGTAAGGTTAATTATAAAAGTGCACCCAGCATTAGTACATTAAATACACTCTCACAATTTGCCGGATATGCAAATTGGAGAGATTTTAAGAATAAAAATGATATCAAAAAACCTTCTTGGGTAGAAAAAAAAATAACTCAGAATCTTGGTGTTATTATGGTCTCTGCTTCGGTTATGACTGTTGTGTTTATTTCATTTTATTCTATGATTGGAACTAAAAACGATACTATAATTGATACCGATTTTTCAAAAATTACTTTTAGTAGTAGACCAATAACAGAAGGATTACCAAATTCTGTAGTTTTTGATTTTGATTTAAATACCATTAAATCTGATAGTATTTACATTCAACAGTTTTGGGATGTTACAAAAACTATTAAAATAAGACCAGGACAAAAGAAAGCTACTGGTATTTATTATTTTCCTGGATATTTTGGTGCTAAACTTCTGGTTAATGGGCAAATTATAAAAGAGCATGATTTGTTTATTACATCAAATAGTTGGATGAGTACCATAGATTATAAACCTATTCCAAAATACGTCCCAAATACAGATTTACTGCGAGATAAGTTATCTTTTTCAAATATTATACTCAATGAAATTAAATCTACGACAGAACCTGTGGTTTCTACTTTTCATTTGGTAAAAGATTTTGGAGCTGTGTCTGGAGATAATATCAGAATCAAAACCTCTGTTCGTAACCTGTATAGAGAAAAATGGGCAGTTTGTCAAAAACTAAGAATTGTCATATTAGGTACGAATGGAGCTTTAATAGTACCGTTTTCTATTCCGGGATGTGTTTCGGATATTAATGTAATGCTTAATGATGTGTACTTAAGAGGTAAAGAACATGATCTTTCTGCTTTTGGGGTTGATTTTTCTGATTTCAGAGCTATCGATATCAATATCAAAGAAAAAAAGGTAGCTGTTTTTATTGATGATAAGGAAATTTACTCGAGACAATACAATAAATCCATAGGGAAATTTGTAGGTATTCGTTACCGGTTTTTAGGTGCAGGAGAAGTTAGTTATCTAAATATTACTGAAGGTCCTGATGAAAAAACAATTATAAATCATGATTTCAATACAAAAAAATAGATATTGCTAATTAATATTCTTAAAAAAACAGGCGTTTAACTGTTACCAATCAGTCTTTTAACTCTTTTACCTCAAAACCTTCCATTGTATATTTGGTCATAATAAATTTATAAAGTTATGGCACAATTATCTTTTCAAGTAAAAACATATTCATATTACAATTGGTCATCCCGAAGCTTAGGAAAAACCAATCTAATTTTAAAAGGAGTTGGTGGAGAAACCTGTTCAGTTTGGTTTAGAGAAGATCCTAATGCTGTACTCCCAGCAGCAACCGTTTCTGGATCATATTATAGCTTTTATTATCACCATGATCAATTACAACATCTAATAGATATGCTAAGAAATGAAAGTCCAATCTATGTTTATTTCAATAATGATAATGGATTTAATAATTCTAGGATTTCTACTGCCAATGAACCTGTTGGTGAAGGTGAAATGAGTTAAATATCAGATAAAATTAAATACGTTGTAGGGTCACCATAGCGCAGTAGTTTATCAATAAACTGTTGTAAGTGTAATTGATCAACTAATTTCACTTTCATAGAAATATTGTGTGCACCTGTAACACGATGTGCTTCAACAATTTCTGGAAATTTATCTAATTCACTACAAAACACATTCAGGTTTCCACTAAATAATTTAAGCATAATAAGAACTTCTATACCAAAACCTAGTTTTTTATTATCCAATTCAACCCTATACCCTTTTATGATTCCAAGATCTTCTAATTTTTGGATACGTTCTCTAACCGAGGATGGAGAAAGTCCTATTTGTCGACCTATTTCAACATAAGATGCTCTCGAATTATCTTTAAGCCTATTGATAATTTTATGATCTATATTATCCAACATAAATACAATACTATAATTGAGGATGTATTAATCCTTTACCCAACCCCAAGGAGCATCAGGATTTTCTACCGGTTTTGTGATATCCATTACAACTTTAAAAACACGTGGAGTTCCTAAACGTCTTAAGTTATAGGTAAAAGTAGTGTCATCAACTGTAATCCACCAAACATTAGTAGAGGCCGCGGGAATCATTTTTTTTGTTTCTTCATCTGCAGGAAATATTTGTATACCTTGCTGTCCAACATTTGTTGTCTTACCACCGTATTGCGTAATTTTATCCTCAGAACCATCCTCATGCCTATGATCATGTTTTAAAGTAATGCGATCATTTTTATACGTTAACACCCAAGTTCTGGATTTATCATCCCCAACAAAAAAAGGTATTTTTATAACGGTATCACTACAATAACGTACATGCATCACTAATCGTTTGCCTCCAAATTGCTCATCTTCTTTGGGTAATTCCAGGCTCCCTTCGAATGATTTTCCGCATAAATTCTGTAATGAGTTCCAAAATTGCTGAGCTTCATTTGTGCCCTGAGAGAAGGATGCTGTAAAACAACCTAACAAAAAAATAAGGAAGTGTATTTTATTCATAGATTCAATATAATAGAATTTTGAAAGTTATGAATTCTTTTTTACACTCCCATTATTTTTTACCATATCATAAATTAATCATTTAGATACTGGTCTCTTGGTGTTATTAACATTATTTGCGTCCAAACGGGTACCAAAAGGATCAATTGAGATATATTGTGGAATCTCATCTACAATAAGTTTAAACTGCATTTGATCTGTATTGATCTGATGTGGTTTTAAATATAGTATAGGATCTTGATTATCTATTGTACTTGGGTCTTTTGAAAACATCCCAATTTGAATTGGTTCATCTATTGAGATCACTATTGCTTCTCCATTTTCTTTTGTTTCAAAACGTTTTGCAGAAATATCTATGGTAACTTCATATTTACCATTGGTAAGTGTGGTAACCTCGGCATTTTCAATTTTTAGATCATATGTAATAATACGTTTAAACCAATCATCAATCAAAATATGGTACTTCTCTGGGGTAACTGCATAAAACTCGTTTAATAATTCTGTTGATGTAACTTTAGATTCTTTTTCATTTTTATATTTGGTTACCAATTTTCTAAGAGCTTTGTTCATATTCTGTTCTCCTATCAAATCTCTAAGTGCTAACAGAGATACATAGCTTTTTCCGTAAAGCAAATAAGACTGTCCTTCTCCAATGTATAAAGGTGGTTCTGGGTCGGTAGCATAAGAGCGCCCAGAAAAGTAACGCTTATTAGCGGATTTACTTAATTGCCAAATTGCTTTTTTACCATAGTATTTTTCCATAATAACTGCTTCGGTATATTTGGTTAATCCTTCTGTGATTAACCCTCCTCCATCTACATTTTTAGGAGTAAGCATATGGCCCCACCATTGGTGTGCAACTTCATGAATAGTTCGTTTTGCTACAAGATCAAAATTGTCTGTATTACGATTATCTGTAAGGTATAATCGATTCTCTACCATTGCAATTGTTCCTGGTTGTGCTTGTCCTCCAAATCGCCAATGTCCTGGTATTTCTGCAATTCGTATATGATCAAACTCATAATCTGTAAAGTGTTTTTGACAATAATCTAAAGTTTGTTTAGTGCTTTCTGAAATAGTATTGATATTATACTCATGTCCCGGATGATAATATTGTTCGATTTCTACTCCTTTATAATTTTCTTTCTCCACCATATACGATCCCGAATAATAGGATAAAAAAGGAATAATATCATGAGACGATTTATAATGGTAAAAATTTCTGTCGTTTTCTTCCCAGGTTTTTATTAATTCTCCTGTTGCTATAGCGGTTTGATCTTTTTGTGTAGACACAACAGTTTCATACGGTAATTTAACATATGATACATCAACAGCACTAAAATGGCTAGCATTGTTTTCATCCTCCATTTGTTTTGGTAAACCACGCTTTTCTCTTTCAAACGAATCTGTGATTTCAAAACTTGTAGTGTACCCCAAAATTGGTTCAAAAACACTATGCATTATAAATGACCCATTATTAACTAAAACTTTACTGGTCTCAAATCCCTCTTTTCTATATGTAAGTTCATATGTATATTTTATTTGTTCTCCAGGAGCCAAAGGTTCTTTGAATTTAAAAATTCGTATATCATACACACTATCATGTTTTTGTAATGTTGCATTTTCTATAGACATACTAGTAACCGGAATCCTCTCTGAAATAAAGATTTCTGATAAAATATCTTTCCCCCTATTTTCGAGAATATAATCAGCTTTAATAATATAGAAATTCTCATCTGGATATATATCCATTTTGGTTTTCATCGCTACCGGGATGAGCTGTCGCGGGACATCATATTTCTTATATTTTTTTTCATATGTTTCACGAAAATCTAAATTATCGCTTACTGTAACATATTCGTTTATAATATTTCTATTGTAATATATAGTAGCTCCCGAAGTAATAAATACTATCCCAAAGGAAACAAGTGTTGTAAATTGCCATTTTTTCCAATAATATCGAAGTTGTTTTAATCTGAAAGCAAACTTATGTGTGGTACCTCGTTGCCATAATTTAAAAGACAATAACATTAGTATCAAACCTAGTGCAGTCCAATAAACAGCATAATAATGAAAAGGGTTAGTATAATCCCCATAACCTGTCATATTTGTATATTTTGTAGCAGGCAAACTCCCTATTCGCAGTAATGAATGTTCAATTCCTATAAATGAAGCCAGAGAGCTTCCAAAAAAGATAATAATCAATCCCGTAATTGCCATACCTGCATATTTACTGGGAGATAAACTTTGAATAAATAAGGCTAATAAAATGTAAAAGAGAAAACTCATTCCCAAGTAATAAAACATAGAGAGGTACTGCCAAATTTCAAAAATATAATAGCCTTTTGTTATTTGAATCCCAATAGCGATAAGAATACTTATTGTGATCAATATAACTGGTAGTAGAATAAGTGTTATGGCTTTTGATAAAAAGAATACCATATTCGAAGCTGGAGTAGCATCAATTATACCATTAAATTGCAAGCTACGTTCACGCCAAACTAATTCACCACTATAAAATACAATTAGCAATAGTCCTAAAAATGGTAACGGATCTTTAATTAGCCAAATAAGTAAATCTGTTGTTGGATATAAACTATCATTATATGCCCCACCCTGATTAACTCTTGTATAAATTTCGGTAACAACAATAACAATCCAAATTAGTATAATAGCTATAAAGGGTAAACTCTTAAATACATTGGTAAGTTCGATTCTTAATAAAGATTTAAAACTTGATATATGTGTTTTTACCGTAGTTGTTATAGTATTAATGGGGTAATATGCTTTCTTTACTATTTCTTTTTCTTCTATAATTGCTACTCTTTTACTTTTTTGTTTTAATTTCTTAAATGAAAAATAAGTGTACGTTAGTTTTAAGAGTAGCAATGATATTGAAACCCAGAGTACTCTATTCCATAGAAAATTACCCGAAAAAGAAAGTAATCGTGTATTTTTTTCAAAAGGAGTCCAGTATTGAGTTTGTTCAAAAAAGGCAGAAAGTCCAAACGGATCTGCTAATGCAGCTATAATCAAATTTTCTGGAGAAGCGGGTGTTGCATTGGCTAACAAGGGAGAGTTGAAAAAGATAGAGCAAATCCAATACAATGCATATATTGTAATTGCGCTAATGTATGTAGCGATATTATTTTTAGTAAATGCACTAACCGAAAAGACAAATGCAGTACAAATAAAAACATTTGGCAAAACTATGAGTAACCATGTCCATAAATAATGAGTCACATGAAAAGATCCCAGTCGTTCTGGATCCAAGTTAGGCATACATGTCCCCAAAGCAAAACCGACTAAAGTCATCGAAAAAACAAGCAAACTAAATACAAATACTCCAAGAAATCGACTACGAAAAAAATGAGATTTTTTTATTGGCGTGCTATAGATTATGGCCTCCATTCGATATTGCTTATCTCTTAGTATTCCACTAATGGCAAAAAACATAATAGCGAACATGCACCCAAGTGATAATACAGCAATGTTATAACTAATTTGGTACCCTGAATTAAAATTTACTTTAGCCAAAGAAGAACCTTGACTTCCCAACATAAATCCAAAAAGAAGGAAAATAATGATAAAACCAATAAATGCCTTTTGTTTGAGTTGGTAACTGGCTTCAAAACGTAATAAAGAAGTTATCATAGTTTAGCTGTTTATAGGTTGATTATTAAATAATGTAGAGAAGTACACGCTTTCCAGATCTGGTTGCATAGTTTCAAATCCATTTTCGGGAATGGTTTCGGCAAAAACCTGAATCTGTGTTTTTCCCGAAACTAATCGCGTAGAGATTACATTAAACTCCTCTTTATAAAATTGAAGTTCTTCTTTTGTTATGGTTTTTGTCCAGACATTTCCTGTTAACGCTTTTGTAAGTTCTATGGGGTTACCTTGTTTTATAATTTTTCCTTCTCCCATGATAGCCATATTTGCGCATAAATCGCGAACATCTTCTACGATATGAGTTGATAGAATAACGATAACATTCTCCCCTATCTCGCTTAACAAGTTCAAAAATCGATTACGTTCCTCGGGATCTAATCCTGCCGTAGGTTCATCTACAATAATGAGTTGCGGATTACCTAATAAAGCTTGGGCTACTCCAAAACGCTGACGCATACCACCGGAAAACGTATGTACTGCTTTTTTGCGATGTTGATATAAATTTGTTTGTTGTAACAGTGCTTCTACCTGATCCTTACGCTCACTTTTATTGGATAATCCTTTTAAAACGGCAATATGATGAAGTAGATTTTGAGCACTAATTTTAGGATATACTCCAAATTCCTGTGGTAAATACCCTAAATGATTTCTAATTTCTTGAGGGTGATTAACAATATCTTTATCATTAAAGGTTATTTTACCCGATGTAGGTTCCTGCAAAGCAGCAATTGTCCTCATTAAAGATGACTTTCCTGCCCCGTTGGGACCTAATAGTCCAAACATCCCGTTTGTAATAGTAAAAGAAACATTATCCAGGGCTTTTACTCCATTAGGATACGTCTTAGATAAATTTTGAATATGTAATCTGTTCATAGTTTGATTAATTAATGATTTCTGATACGAACCTATTCGGAAATGAGATCACTAACCAACTTTTATGACCACTACACTAAAAAAATCAACACAAACATGTATAATAGATACAAGCAAGGTTGATTCAAAAAAAGAAAGTGTTTATGCAAAAAAAAGTATCGTTCATCAAATTTATTGTCAAGACACTATAACATCTGTACTTTTGTACATATGATTACATTTTTAAAAAAATATAAAGCTTTTGTAATTGGTTTTTTTGTGGTCTTCTTTACAATACTATATTTAGAATATATAGGGTTCATCAAAATTCCAGAAGATAATCATATAGAAGTTATTGTTATTTTCACATTTTGGTGGCTGGTTGCCTCACTTCCTATTTATAAATTCAAGTATTTTAAAAAAAATAAAATTGTAGTATACAAAATACTTGGGCTCATACTTTTACTCATAGTAGCCATTATAGTTGATAGTTATTGGAAAATTCCAGATAATCCTATCGTTATATTTTTAATTACATTGTTCTGGTTAGGTATTTTTTATGTACTATTTTCTTCATTTTTTAAGAAATATAAGCTGTTCATTCTAGTAATCTATACAATTGCAATATCCTATTTCTTTTATGTTCGCTTGTTTTCTAAAAACTTAGACACTTATTTAAATGATGAAAAAGATATTGCATTCATTATTCTTACATTACCTATACCTATTCTCATTATACTTTGGTTATTTGAACAATGGAAATGGCTAAAAACACTACAGGCAGAAAAAGGTAAAGCAGAGCTAGCTCTATTAAAAAGCCAGGTAAATCCTCATTTCTTTTTTAATACATTAAACAATTTATATGGCTTAACAGTCGAAAAATCTGATAGTGCGCCAGAAGTAGTTTTAAAGCTATCCGATATGATGCGATATACGATTTATGAGGGCAAGCAAGATGTTGTATTATTAAAAGATGAAATCAAATATTTAGAGAACTATATAGAATTACATAAAATACGGTATCAAAAAAAAGTAGTTATAACATTTGATTATACTTATGATAAAGATGATAAGGTTGCACCTTTGTTATTTATCATTTTGCTAGAAAATGCATTTAAACATGGCGTAGAACGATTAACAAAAGATGCTTATATTCATATTAATTTAACAACAGAAAACAATACCATTAAATTTTGTATTGAGAATAATTATGAAGAACAAAAAGAAGTTGGTCAACATGGGATTGGATTGGATAATTTAAAAGACAGATTAAAACTTATTTATCCAAAAAAACATAAACTACTTATCGAAAAAGACAAAACTGTTTACAAGACAACCTTAGAGATAGATACACAATGATACGATACATTATTATAGACGACGAACCTATTGCACATCGTATTATCGAAGGGTATGGCAATAATTTACCACATCTGGAAAAAGTCGGTAACTGTTACGATGCTTTCGAGGCAATGCAAATGCTTAATCAAGAACAGATAGATCTTATATTTTTAGATATTAATATGCCAAAATTATCCGGTTTTGAGTTCTTAAAAACGTTATCTAATCCTCCTAAGATCATTGTTACAACAGCATATAAAGAGTTTGCTATCGAAGGTTACGAACTAGATATCACAGATTACTTATTAAAACCTTTTCCTTTTGAACGATTTGTAAAAGCTATCAATAAGACTATTAATACGGCTGTAAAAAATAATACAACCACAGCACAACTATCTCCTGTTGTAAAACAAACTCGTTTCTTTATAAAAGGAGATAAAAAATATCATCAAATAGCTACAGAAACAATTTTGTTTATTGAAGCTTACGGAAATTACACCAAACTCTATCTTAATGAAGGGATGATCGTTAGTCATGAAAAAATATCATCTCTAGAAGAGGTTTTGTCAAAAGATAACTTTATACGAGTTCATAAATCTTTTATTGTTGCTATCGATAAAATAGAAACTATTGAGGGTAATAGAATTTTGATCGATACTCACAAAATCCCTATAGGTCAAACATATAAGAGTAGCATTTATAAGCTATATAGTTCTAATGGGTAGAAGTGTATTAATTTTAAGGAGAAAGAAAATATAATTTATCTTAGAAATAAAGTTAGGTTGTAATTGGTGTAGATCTGTACTGCACTAAAAAAATTAATGGTATTTAGTTTTTGCAATTATAAATAAATGCTGGTGGAATATTTTTAATACAAAGCGTTGTGCTTGTATCTGCAAAGTTGTTTTTTAAGAACTCTAAGTCTTTTTTAGAATATTGATACTGAATCAGACTTCCGTTATCTTTGAGTATAAATTTCACATCTTCGATTAGTTGTTTTTTAAAAGTATGTTCAATATTCGCTAAAGGCAAACAAGACACTACAAAATCTACTTTGTTTTCAGAAAAAATAGTGGCCAAATTAGATACACATGTATTATGTATCGTTAAACGTTCATCATTTATATTTTCCAATATAGGTACAAATGAAAGGTTTATTTCAAAGGAATGTAAATAAGAATTCCCTCCTATTTTGCTTAAAATTTGCTTCGTAATAATTCCATCACCAGCACCTAACTCAATTACTACCAAATCTTTATTATTATCCAAAGGTTCAACAAGTTTATTTGCTAATGTTCTAGAACTTCGAAATAAGCTTCCTGTTTGTTTTAGGTTTTTTAAAGCAGTAATTGTGAAAAAGTTTGACATGATTTTTTGATTATGATTGTTTTCTAATTGATGATGAATGCGCTACCAAAGATATAAATTGAACATAAAACCAATTCTCCTAATAAAATAGAAGTTATAAATACAGGGATTTTGATTTTAATAGCACCGGATAGGTAGCAAATTAAATCCGTAGGTACTATCGGAATAAAAGACCAGAGGATAATATATAAATAACCATTTTTACCCAATAGTCTATTTTCTATAAGATTAAATTTAGTATTATCTCTTTTAAATACCTTTGAAAAACCCAGTGTATTCGAAAAAAAATAGATTAATAATGATGATGCAAGAATCCCTATTAAAGAGATAATTAGCACCCAAACTAAATCATTGGGGAACAATAATACGCCAGCAAAAATTAAAGGTGTACTGGGTAATAAAATGAAACCTCTTATAATATGTATTAAAAAATAAGCCATCCAAGCATATTTATGAAACTGTCCTACAAAAGAAGCGATTTTTTCTTTTGTAAACAGGTCTGGATAAATAAAATATATCAACAAACATATAGCAACAAGGCCTATCCAGGTGTACTTTATTATGTATTGAAGCTTTGATGACATTTTGGTCGTTTAAAATATGACGAATATGTTCAAAAATAGTTACACATTAAACCACTTCATTATAAAAAAATCCTTGTTACGTACCACTTTATAAATATCTCGTTTGATTCATAAAAAAAGAAGCCACACAATGTGGCTTCTTTTTTTATTAAAATAGGTAAGTTCAGGGGTTACTGATTAATTCTTAATCACCTGCTAATAGTACATAAGAACTGGTTACAGGAGATATATTGTATTCTTTTACGTTTTTTATATTTTTTAAATGCTTCTCCGCTTCTTCAAAAGCAGTTTGTAATGCACTTAGACGTGAATTTTTACTTACAACAATCGTCTTCGATATCGTATTACCATTAACATATTCAATCGTCATTTTCCATTTTTTAAGAGAGTGAACATTTTTGTTTAACGATGTTTTCTTTTCAACTTCTTTCTTACGTTCTGTTTTCTTTTTTTTATCAGTATAAGGTTCTGTTTTAGAAGGAGTTGCATTTCCTATAGACATGCAAAATAGTACTGTTGCAAATAAAAGTTTCATAGTTCGATGATTTGAATTTGTATGCTACGAATATACAAACATTTTTTTAATATTCAAATATTTCTTTAATAAAAATTTATTTGATTAATCAAATGTTATATGTATATTTGTTTTTATGATTAATAAGAAATTAAAAAGGCTCCTTAAAAAAAGTAAAGGAGCTAAAACGGTATACGGTATATCTAAAGCTTTAGGAGTTAGTCCACAGGCAGGAGATTATGTGGTTAAGCGAAAAGATCTGGTAAAAGATTTTGAACGGCTAAAGAAAATTGCCGATTATATGGGAGTAGAAATAAGAGATATTATTGATCATAAAGAGAAATAATTTTACTTCTTCTCTTCTATTTGGACCAATCCATAGTTAGATTTAATTATTGGATACAAGGTTTGGTATAGGTATAAAACAAAACGTCAGGTTAATTCTATAAAAATTAGAATTAACCTGACGTTTTGTTTTGTGATTTTAATAGTACACCTAATAATCACATATGTATTACTTTATCTAACTATTGTGACTTAATCCTTTTTAGCATTCCTCTTGCATTTTCTCCTACTCCACCTTTGGGATCCATTTTAATTGCTTTCTCATAATATTCAATTGCTTTTTCTTTATTTTCTAATCCCAAATGACTTTCGGCAAGACTATCCCAGGCGTTTGCAGAATCGGGAAATAACTGAGTATTAGATTCAAAAATCATTAAAGCTGTTTGTGGTTTATTATTTTGAAGATAATAATACCCCATTGCATTAATTTCACTTTCATTTATCATACCTGTTTTGGTCAATAAAATAAGTTGCTTGTATATATCAGTTTTAGATTCTTGGTTCGTTGTTTTACTTTTTTCTATAGTTGCAAGAGTTTTTTCTAAAGGCTCAAAAAAAGAATCTCTATAGGTCACAGCTTTTACTGATGCCAATTCTTTTGCTTTTTCTAAAGCCTTATTTGCAGACATTTTTATATCTGGTTGTACTCCAACACCTTCCCAATTGGTTTTGGTGACCGGGTTTATTGTTCTTGCAAAAGGTATAGCAATCCTAAATCCATTTGGTAAAGAAAAGCCTCTCGTTGGGTGTGCTCCTCCTCCTGTAACTTCCCCTATTATAGTAGCTCTACCTCTACTTTGCATAGTATATGAAAAATCTTCTGCACCAGAAAATGTATAATCGCTTGTTAGAATATAAACAGGTACTTTAGATCTTTTAACACCTTTTACATCTGCAACCCATAATTCTTCGGTGTGATCAGTAGCCCGCGAATAAATAGTGTTTAATAGTAACTTCTCATTAAAGAAGTAACTCGACAAATAATTTACTGTAGTTGGGCTTCCTCCTCCATTTCTTCTCATATCTATAATTATAGCATCTGCTATAAGCATATCATTCATAACCTGATCTATTTTTGCCAAATGCTCCTCAGAACCACCAAAATAAGCAAGGTCGATATAACCGATATTTGCTTTCATAAGTTTAAACCCTCTTAACATAGGAGGTCTATATCTAGATAGGTTTTGTACAAAAGACGCTTTTGTATCTTCCTGGGATTGTTCTGGTGGTCTTGGAGATAAAAAGCGTAGATGCTTATCTTTTGTGATTTTTCGTAACTCCTTGGTAAGTGCTTTAGCAAAATCTACTGGTGACTTATCATCAAAAAAACCTTTTTTCATCAATGCATCCAAATGAGCATTGGTTTCTTTTGCTTTATCTAAGAAGATATAATTTTCTTCTAATAGCTTTTGCGCTTCTTTAATGATGTCATTATTAGATTGAGCAAAAAGAAATGTTGTGATGAAAAGAAATGCGATTACCATTTTACTTTTCTGTAATACTGTTTGTTTCATGAAAGTTGAAATTATTAATTATTGGCAAATGATCTTTTTGCCATATGTAAATTAACAAATAAAAAATCGTGAAAAATAGGATGAAATTAACCTCGGGAACACACTCCTCTATATTCTTCTAAATTCATTCGGTTTAAACCCGGTACAGAGTTTAAAAGTTTTAGAAAAATGACTTTGATCAGAAAAACCACATAGAAATGTAATTTCGGTAAGAGGCTTATTAGTGTGTTTCAAAAACAAAATTGCTTTTTCAATTTTAATCCTGCGCATATACTCTCCTAGTGTACAATTAAAATATTTTGAAAAGTATCTGGAAATTGTAACTGGGTGTATCTGTAGTTTTTGTGATAACTCTGTTAGTGTAATAAATTCGTCCCATCGATCACATAACAGTTCTCGAATAGTATCAACCCAAAGAGGTTTATAATCAATGACCTTGGTATACCCCGAAAACAATGTAAGTAATGATGAGTGAATAGAATCTGAAGAAGATATATCATCTACTTTTAATTCCTTATATATTTTTAGTAGTTGAAATTGAACAGCAGTATTTTTAAGAATAGAAATCCTAAAATCAGAGGTTGACAGCTCATTTTTTACAAAAAAAGAATCATCAATTTCTATATTTAAATTCTCAGACGGAAATGCGGTATGCCTATTGCGATGTACTTCTAACTTATCATACAGTATGATACTTCCAGGAAGGACTTGAATATCTTTTCTTTTTCGTGATTCTAGATTACCTCCTTGCAAGACCAACGAAAGGTGATATTTTTCATGAGAATGCCAATCTTCTGAAACCGGTTTGTGATATTTTACCATAGAAATATCATAACTTCCAAAAGAAAACTGCTCTGTCGTTTTTCCTAAAAATTCTTTAGTTTTTAATGCAATCATAATATATATCACAAAAAAATAAATCTTTCTTTCTAAAAGATCAAATTCATGAATTGTATAGAAACAAATATAATGCCATTAAAATAGTTTGAAAAATTAGAATTCATATTGGCAATTCTTTAACTGTGGGCGTAGCTCTTTTTTCCTACATTTAAGAACTTTGATCATTCTATAAATCAAACATTATGAAAACATTAATAACGTTCGTTCTTTTATTGATCCTTTCTTTTTTAGAAAACCCTATTCTGGCAAATTCTTCTTTAAAAGCAAATTTTAAAACTGGTGACCCCGGTATTACTTCTATCAATTCGATGACCTTTGGACCAGAAGGTATTTTGTTTATTGGTGATAGCAAATCTGCACAAATTGTCGCAATAGATCTAAGTACTCATCCAAAAGTTGATAATAGTACGGTGAAGATTAATTTTCTTGATATATTAATTGCTGATATGTTGGGCACTCCTATCGATCAGATACAAATCACAGATATGGTAGTAAATCCAGAAAATAATAATATTTACCTCTCTGTTCATCATAGTTCGGGTAATGCTCTATTGTTTCGCGTTGAGAATAATAAGTTAAAAAAAGTTTCCCTCGATAATATATCTCATAGCAAAACTTCATTAATAGATCCAGTTCATAAAGAAGCGAAGGATAAACGAGGTCGGAAACTTCGTAAATGGGCAGTTGCAGATATCAAATATACTTCTGGTAAAGTAATGCTTTCTGGCTTAAGTAATAAAGAATTTGCTTCTACTTTTAGATCGGTCGATTTTCCTTTCACTGATAAACAAGATTATGGTTCTTTAGAGATTTATCATGCTGCGCATGGTCAATATGAGACTCATGCTCCTATAAAAGCATTTATACCAACTACGATAAAAGGTAGTTCTCATATCATTGCTGGCTATACCTGTACTCCTCTTGTTATTTTTCCTATGGATAACATTAAACCTGGGGAGCATAATAAAGGTAGAACTATTGCAGAATTAGGAAGTGGTAACAGCCCGGTAGATATGGTAGAAATCAAAAATGGTGGTCAACGATACTTACTTATTGCCAATAGTAACAGACCATTAATGAAAATGGAGTTTACCGATCTGGAATCCTATAACGGCTCTCTTACTTCTCCGGTTATTAAAAAAGGTGCAGCTGAAGGAGTTGATTATGTAAACCTGCCTTATGTTAATGTACAGCAATTAGATAAATTTGGAGAGGCTGGTTTTCTTATCGTTCAAAGAGAATCCAGTGGAAATCTTGCTCTAAAAAAAGGAAATAGTTGGTGGCTTGAGAAATAGCAACTTTAAATAAAGAAGTATCATTTATTAGTAATGTGAAAAACCTTATACTTTTCGTTATAATAGTATTCTTTTCTATTCTGGAGATGTATGCTCAAAAATCTCCAGAATTCACCTTTAATAAAAAGTTTATTACTATAAAAAACGACACGAAAACTTCGGGGAATCTCTATATCTATAGAGGTGAAATTCCTAAAGAAGAGCTTTCTAATGTAAATCCAATATTAGGTAAGTTGATTCAGGAAAAAACGGTACTACGTTTTATTCCGTTAATACCATTTGGATGGAATCAAAAATACACATTAGTATATCGTGATACAGTAGAATATTTCGAACTTGATACTCCAGAAGAATACAAACACCTTTCTGTAAAATCAATTTATCCTTCGGCAAAAATTCTTCCTTCTAATCTCTTAAAATGGTACATTCAATTCTCTCATCCAATCAGTGAAACCTATGTTTATGACCACATACGGTTTATAAATGCTGTGGGAGATACATTATCCAATGCTACTTTATCCTTAGAAAATGCTCTCATTAGTGATAATGGGAAGCTTTTAACCATTTGGGTAGAACCTGGACGTCAAAAACGTGATTTAATACCTAATACGTTATTAGGTCCGGTTTTTGAAAATGAAAAGACATATAAACTTGTTGTTTTAAAAAAATTGAAGGATGCAAATGGTATATCTATGCAGCAAGATTTTATACACTCATTTAGAATCACTATTGCCGATCGTGTAAAACCAGATATAAATTCATGGAAAATACAGTTCCCTATAGTGAATTCTAAATCACGTTTATTGATTTCATGCTATGAGTCTCTAGATTATGGTAGTACACTAAATAGTGTTGCTATTATAAATGCAAAAGAAGAAAAAATTGATGGAAACTGGCAATATACCGATCACGAATCAACTTTATCCTTTACACCATTAAATCCTTGGAAAAAAGGGGATTACAAAATCTTGTTTGACACTTACATTGAAGATTTAGCTGGAAATAATTTAGATAGATTATTTGATAGTGAAATTACTGATGTCAAAAACACTAACCACCTGTCTAAAGAGCATAAACTAAAGTTTAGTATCAAGTAAATAACCTACATCCCGTCTATTTTATCTAAAACCAGTTTTCGATAGGATTTCCCAATAGGTAAAGTAGTAGTATTATTAAGTATTAACTGGTTACCTTCTATTAGTTTTAATTCATTAAAATTAATAACAAATGATTTATGAATTCTTATAAAATCTTCTTTAGGCAATTTATCAAAAAAATCTGATAACGTATTGGGAGTTAAAATCATAGTATCGGTAAAAATCTTAATATAATTACCATAAGCTTCTATGTATTGAATATCTTTAAAAGGGACTTTAATCAATTTCTTATCACTTTTTACAAAAACTGAAGTGGTTATTTCTTCCTTTTCTGAAAGGTGTACTACAGTAGTATCAGTTACATTTTTTTTCTGAATTTTTATAACTGCCTGGATAAAACGTTCTAGTGAAAAAGGTTTTAATAAATAATCAGTTACCGACAATTCAAATCCTTCTATAGCATACTCTGGATATGCGGTTGTAATAATAACATCTGGCCGTTTCTGCATTGTTTTCAATAAACTTAATCCTGATAATTTTGGCATATTTATATCCAAAAAAAGAACATCTACAGATTGATTTTGAAGAATTTTCATAACTTCAAAAGCATCTTTACAAGATGCTAATACTTCTAAATTAGGGATTTGCTCAATATAATTTTCTAATATCTGACGAGCAATCGGCTCATCATCTGCAATAATGCATTTTAAAATCTCCATTTATAGTTTTAAGGTTAATTGAACTTCAAACTCTTCTTCTTTTTTACTGATACTCAGGTTGTGTCTGTCTGGATATATCAGAGTCAACCGTTTTTTTGCATTTTCTAAACCGATACCACTTTTCCCCTTTTCCAGATCAGATTCATCACCTCCTCTATAATCAGCGGTATTTACACAAGTAAACAATAATTCGCCTTCGACTATCTGAATAGTAATCGCTACTCTACTTTCTCCTTTTTTAGATACTCCCAAATGTTTAAATGCATTTTCTACAAACACAATCAAAAGCATTGGAGCTATATCTAAAGTAATCATTTCACCAGAAGTATTTAGCTCTATCTCTGTTTTATCTTCTAAACGTATACGTTCTAAAGACACATAATTTTGTAAGTATTGAATTTCTTTTTGTAAAGGAACTAATTGCTCTTTGGTATCATATAAGCTATATCGTAGTAAATCTGAAAGCTTTAACATTAAATCTGGTAATTTATCAGAATTTACAACAGATAAGCCGTATAAATTATTTAACGTATTAAACAGAAAATGTGGATTCAACTGTGCTTTCAATAGTTTTAGTTCGGCATCTTTTATTTCTTGTCTACGAGTAAAACTATCTTTTGCAATCTTTATCGCTGAACTAAACAATAATGCCAAAACCATTACAGAGAAAAGATTGTATAGCATTGCCCATTCGAATTTTTGAAACTGTTTACTCATAAAAAAAACTGCAATACAACTAAACAAAAAAGCATTTAGGCAGAAAAGTCCAATTCCTAAAAGCTTATTTTTCCTGTTAAATAGCGGTAGTACTTTTAGGTTGTTTATATACACAGGAACAATAAGATATAACGTTACCCATACAGCAGTAAGAAGCCTGTTTTCTGACTGAATTGACATTGTGAGAATTAATGTGGTAAAAAGCCATACTACAATATTCTGCACAAAACGATTATCTATCCATTGATCTAATTTGGACATACTTTTTCTTTAAATGTTCTCAAAAATACTAGAAAATGCTTCTAAAACACAGATATTAATGATCAAAGGAGTTCTTTTGACTGTAAACGTCTTTAATATACTGATGTAGGGAACAAACTCATCTTTAGCACTATTGATCACTAAATCTAGTACATTGATCATTCTTTCTTTTTAGTGTACTGGTTTACCCTCACTTTTGAAGTGTTAATTCAAAAATCAATCAACGTGGAATCAATCGTAAACTTATGCCTTCTTATTGTACTATTTATTATTAGCATGATAAAAACTTTTGTCGTAATCTAAAAAGGTAAATCATAAAAAATATATCAAAACCACTAAAACAATAATCAAATGAAACTAGATATACAAAATGTATCCAAAAAATACAACAGCAATAAATATGGTCTAAAAGAATATACCTTAAATATCGAGAATGGTATTTTGGGATTACTTGGTCCTAATGGTGCAGGAAAATCTACACTATTAAAAATGATCGCTACAATTAGTAAACCGTCAAATGGAAGTATTTTATTAAACAAAAACAATGTTGTAAAAGATCCAAATTATATGCGGAAACAACTAGGATATCTACCACAAGATTTTGGAGTATATCCTAACTTGAATGCTTACGAATTTTTAGAATACATGGCTGCGCTAAAAGGTATCGGAGGAACACAATTAAAACAAAGAATTGCATTTCTCCTTGAAGGATTAAACTTAACCGAAGTAGCCAAAAAACCTATAGGAAACTATTCTGGAGGAATGAAACAACGTATTGGGATCGCTCAGGCATTACTTAATCACCCAAAAATTTTATTATTTGATGAACCAACTGTTGGTTTGGATCCTGAAGAACGTGTACGTTTTAGAAATCTAATTTCAGAATTAGCAAATGATTGTATTGTTATTTTGTCTTCACATATCGTTTCTGATATTGATACGATAGCAGATCAGGTAGCTATAATGAAAGAAGGTCAACTATTATGCCAGGGAAATCAGAAAACTATTATCGATACAGTAAAAAACAAAGTGTTTGAAATGACTATGAATAAAGAAGATGTGCC
Source organism: Aquimarina sp. Aq78 (assembly GCF_900299525.1). Taxonomy (GTDB): domain Bacteria; phylum Bacteroidota; class Bacteroidia; order Flavobacteriales; family Flavobacteriaceae; genus Aquimarina. The sequence continues at coordinate 529,217 of NZ_OMKA01000001.1, forward strand.
CAATTTTATAAACCATCATATTACTCTTAATACCATTCGGAAAAAAGAGGCCGTTACTGTACGATATATCTCTGAAGCACATATAGAATCAGCAATACCATGTAAAGCAACCTTAGAGGATGCTTATCTGTATACTACTAAAAAATAATACAACAACTTATGAAAAATTTTATAACTATAATAAAATCGGATTATTTACAACGTACTCGTAGCTATGCTTTTTTGATCACCTTATGTATTAGTCTTGCTGTGGCATATTCATTTATCCCTGCCCCTGGTGCAAGTTATTCTACCATTCGGATCGGAGATTATCTAGGTTTTTATAATTCCTCGTGGATAGGTTATGTAACAGCACTTATGACTAGTATTTTTCTTTCTTTAGTTGGTTTTTATCTAGTTAATGGTACGATCAAAAATGATATAAGCAGTAAAATAGGTCAAATCATAGCCACGACAAGGGTTTCAAATTTTGGATATCTCATATCAAAAACGATTAGTAACTTTTTGTTATTGTGTACCATAGCATTTATCGTTTTTATAATGAGCATCATACTATTCTTCTTATATAATGACGGGTTTTCTTTTGAAATACTTCAATTTATTATCCCATACAGTGTCATTGCTATTCCTTCTTTGTTTTTCATTTCGGTACTAGCGGTATTGTTTGAAGTCTTTTTGGGTCAAAAATCTATACTTCAGAATATTCTTTTTTTCTTTCTTTTCTCGATAATGGCTTTATATAAACCTGGTGATACGTCAAAGAATTTTTATCTAGATGCATTTGGCACTAAGATTATTACATTTCAAATGGAAGAAACAGTAAGAAATATAGTGGGGCATAAAGATTTAGGTGGAATAAACATTGGGTTTGTATTAGGAAATGTATCTGAAGCTAATTATTTTGTTTTTGATGGAGTAGATTTTCCTATAGGCTATATTTTAAGTCGTTTGGGATGGATTATCTTTGGAATTCTTTTACTAGGTCTTGCTTCCCTGTTTTTTCATAGGTTTAGGGTTAAAGAACGTTTTCAATTAAAAAATAAGAAAACACTCTTAAAAACTAAAAATGATAATGATATCGATATTTCTAAACTTCCAAAAGTCTCTCTCTCATTCAAAATATTACCTCTTATAAAAACTGAATTTATATTACTCATACGAAGTGGGCATAAATGGTTATGGATACTAAATATTGCAGGTATGTTGGCGTTATGTTTTGCTCCTCTATCTATTGCTCATCAAATGATATTGCCTATAGTATGGTTCTTACAAGTAGGCAGATGGTCTTCATTAGTGACCAAAGAGAGAATATTTAGCACACATTTCTTCACTTTTGCCTCGTATCAACCACTCAAAAGACTCTTGTTATCTCAAGTACTATCCGGAATTCTATTGGCTCTTTTGCTTGCTTTACCATTAGTATTAAGATATATGATACAGCTTGATTTCATGCATGTTATTTCGATTATACTTGGCGGTTTTTTTATTGTTTCACTTGCTGTTCTAACTGGGATTTTGACTAAAGGAAAGAAATTATTCGAAATCTTATTCTTCATGATCACCTATGCCAATATTAATGCAGTACCATTTACCGATTATTTTGGCGGATTACACCATCAATATAGCTACCTCATCAGTACTGCTATTTTGGTAATACTATCACTAACCATTAGCTATAGTATTAGAAATATAGAATTAAAAAGAATATAAATTCAATCAGTACTTCAATCTAAAAACCGAACAGGTTAATCAAAAAAGCTTCCGGAAGATAAATTTTCCGGAAGCTTTTATTATATATAAATTACTTAGTTATAATAAACTTTTTGGTAATAGTTTTATTGCCTGTATTAACCTCTAAAAAATACATCCCATTAGATAAACGTGCTACGTTGATTTTATCTTCTGATAATTGGTTTTGCATTACCGTTTGCCCCATATAATTGACAATTCTATAGGATACATTTTTTTGATTCATATTTTTTATAAATAACACTCCGTCTTTTATTGGATTTGGATACAGTACCAAATCATTTACCAAAGAAGGTTCATTTCTTTTAGAAAGTAAAGCTGTGCTAATATTTACAGTATAATCTTCTACTTCTCCGTAGGTAAAAGTATCACATGGTCCAGATGCTGTACTGTATTTCATAGACACACGCATTCTTGTATTACCTGCTACAGCTGTAGTAGGGACATCAAAATTAAAGGATTGATTAGCACTACTATTGGATAAGTTTGATACAATCTGCTCAGCACTATCAAAGGTACCATTCTGATTATAATCAATCCAAATACTCCAATATTCTCTGTATGCTGTATTTGCAAAACCAGCACTTACTACAATTGTATTTGTTCCTGTTCCGATATTCGCAATTAAATTGGTAAAATCTCCATACCCAGCATTTGCAGCTGTCGTATTTGCAATACCACCTAACCCCACATAATCGATATATTCATAACTTACATTACTCCCTTTAGAATCACAATATGTAGTTGAAGTATCCGACGTTGTTTCACTAGCTGTATTACTAGATGAAGAAGTATTTCCTGCGGCATCTTTAGCTTTTACAGAAAATGTATAGGTAGTATTAGGAGTCAATCCAGTAACGGTATAACTAGTACTTGTTGCTGTAGTAACCAAAGTAGCTCCTTGATATATTTCATATCCCGACACTCCTATATTATCTGTCGAGGCATTCCAGGATAACCCAATAGTGCTCGAAGTAACCGATGATGTTGTAAGTCCAGTTGGTACAGAAGGCGCTTCTGTATCAGGAGCAGAAGATTTTATGCTAATATTATCTATTGCCATATCACTTCTAAAACTTGTTCCTGTAGTGCCTTTAAATTGTAGTTTTATAACCGATCCCGCATATGCAGTAAGATCAATTGTAGCTTGGTTCCAGCTATTTCCAAGATCTCCACTTTTTGTCCATAATGATGTAAAATTAGCTCCGTCATTTGTACTGACTAAAACTTCCATAGCTCCCATATTGGATCCATACATATGATATCCAAATTCTAAAGAAATACCAGAAAGAGTTGCTAAATCAATACAAGGGCTATTAAGAAGTGCTGTTTTATTTGGACTTCCTGGTGGTGTAACATTTGTAGATGCCTCGGTATATAAGTAAAAAGTCCCATCTTGAGCCGATGAAGGTCCTGTTGAAGATGAAGAAGTTCCTCCAGAATCTCGTGTCCAATTAATATCATCTCCGGTAGCATTAATCCAAAGCCCTAAACCAGTCTCAAAGCTTTCTGTATAAGGAAAACTATTTATCCCTGTACAAGCTTGAGTATCTGTAGTTGTAAAGTTTATTAAAGTACCATAAGGAGAACTTGCTCCTCCTGCACAATTACTTCTTACCTGAGCTTCATATTGAGTTGTAGCGGTTAGCCCGGTTATGTTAATCGTATTTGTATTTGAAGCTAAGGTTGTCCAATTCGAACTTCCTGTCACACGATATCTTACATCATATGTAGCTCCAGAATTAGCATTCCAGCTCAATGTTGCCGTTGTAGGCTGTATATTTGATGCTGTTAATCCTGTTGGCGCTACTCCTCCTATAGGAGTTAATTGAACATTTTTAACCACTGCAGCATAGTCTGCTACCGTTACCCCGGTTAAAGTAAGTGATTCATAACATTCTGCTTCATATAAAATATTGTAAGTTCCTGCTTTTATTGGTCTGTAATAATCTCCTTCTGGTAATTCTGTGGGTGTCCAGGAGTCATAACTCTCACGACCTACAACGGTTACTTTAGCTTGTATCGGTTGGTTGGTTGCTGCATCAGTTACTACTCCGCGGATACCATAATTTATTTGTTTCAAAAATGCCAGAAGGGCTTCTCTATTATAGTTCCAATAATTTACTAATTGATTAGCAGCGGGTGTTTTATTATTAGAGAGTTCAACGGTTACTTCTCTTCCTTTTTGATTGTATATCTGGTAATCTTGTCTCCCTCCTTGTACCTCATACCAGGCATACCCGTTTGTAATACCATTATTTTGTCCGGTAAAATATCCTGAAGGACTATTGGCCTGACAGTGATCTCTGTATTCTTTAGATACATAAATAAAGTAATCCTCATCGGGATGTGCTCCTGCATATGTATCCCATGGGTAATTGATTAATTCTATTCCTCCATGAAAATTAGCAGACAATACAAAATGTTTAGTATCAGCAAAATTCATAAAAGCGACGGTCTCTGTTTGATAAGTATTTCCATCAGGGTGAGCCCCATCATCAGGATCGGGATAATTTCTGTTTAAATCTACATTATTAGCATTTCCTCGGGTAGCATTAGCAACAGATGTGTTATTAGCACTATTGCGATATGTACCATCAGGATTTGCCAGTGGATTAATCCAAACCTCATTATTATCCAAAAGATTTTTAATCTCGGCATGTTTTGGATGACTTGTATTACTATAAGCTCCTAGTAAATAGTCAATAAGATTAAGCATCATAGGATATCCTGCGATCTCATCACCATGCATAGAAGAAGTATACATTACTCGAGGTTCTTGCTCGTTTTGGTTTACATTATCTGATAATTTCACAAACAGTAATGATTTATCTCCTTCACCCGTAGCTCCGATATTTTCTACCTTACATAAAGACGGATTATTAGTAGCAAAATCATTCATCATTGTTACATAATCAGCATATGTTGGATATGCAGTAAGTGGAAATGTAGCAGCTTTTATAGCTAAATCAGAAGTCATAGTTCTATATCCAATGATATTATCTTCTGAAGTGAGAGTAAAAGGAACATTCTTTTGTAAGAAAGAAGAAAACTGGCTTTTATTCGCCATTACTTTAACACTATTGGTATTTTCATCAAAATGAACAATAGCTAATTCTTTGGTAATAGTACTTAATTCTGCTTTGTTGTTGATTGTGAAGCTAAAAATTACTTCACCTTTTAGGTTCAGGTATTCATTGGCGAGCTCTTTATTACTTTTTTGCGCAAAAAGAGAAATGCTCATGGTGCAATACACCAACAGCATTAACATGATGTTGTTTTTCATTGGTTTTAAGAGTAGTTTAAATTGAGTTAATATTTAGGTTTTAATGATATTGTGTAATAAATATCAAACCTAAAGGTACTAAATTCGTAAGAATTAATTAGAAACGTTTTTTCTTTGTTTTTAGAGAGAGCTTCACCTAATCTTTTATTATAGAAAATGTTACGAAAAAGCAACACAAAATAATTACTACAAAAGTACTATATAACCATCCAGTTCGTTGTTGAAGCCTCGGGAGTAATTTCGACTTCATAATCTCCCAAATCTCCTATTTTTTCTGGTAGTTTTCCTTGAGAAAGGGCGTTAAACATTGGTGTAGGATCAGCATCAAAAGTAACTACTCTAAGAGTTTCATCCATTAGAGTATCGAGTACAGCAACTTCATAATTAAGTAATTTATCTAACCAAGGAAGTTTATAGTCCTTATGTATTAGATAAGTTGCAAAATTTTTAGCTTCTTTATAACTTAGTTGTTCTGGTGGATAATGTTTCCAAAAATCATTAAGAATGACAGCAAATACTTCCATCCCTAATACCAACATCATATATCGTGTTGTGAGTTTAAATATTCGAGCTACCATAGAAGCTCTAAATTCTTTTATTAGCTTTTGATATATTTTAATTCTTTCTTCATTCTTCAATATATCATGTTCGTCTACTCGGCCAATAACATGATTACCTAATATATTTTCCCATGCTATGGGGTCAAACTCCTGGTTAAGTTTTTGAATATTGCATACCGTTTTTGGGAGTTTTTCTTCCTTAGGAATGCGATATTGCTCTTTTCTATTTTCCCAAAGTTCTCTTACTTTTTCCATTTCAGAAATAATAAGAGCATCACCAACTACAGGAATATAAGAATCGAATATTTCATAAGTAACAGCTTTCAAATTAGTAAGATCTGGTAAAATTTCTTTTGTTATAGCAAGTAACCTTTTATCTATAGGTCCAGAATGAGAATCCATCCATAAATTATTCAATTCTGTTCCTCCTGCGATATGCATTTCTACCACATGTACTAACGGTATTTCTTTTAAGAAATCTGTAATGCTTTGACGACCATTTAATTGATTAGCAAAAATATTATGGATATCTAGTAATATTCCACAACCCGTTTCCTTACATAATTCTGCCACAAAACTTCCATCGTTCATCTCATGACTATTGGGTTTTAGATAATTCACTCCAGTCTCAATAGCAATAGGTTTTCCTATTTTATCTTGAAGATACTTTATATTTCGTATGGCTAACTCCAATCCTTTTTTTGTCTGGCAAGGCGGAAGAAAGAAACCAGTATTAAATTCGGTAGTGGCATTAAAACTAAGGTGCTCTGTTACCCAGGGACTATCAAAAAGAGTCGTAGTATACTTAATTAATTCTAACTGATCATTTTTTGGTAGTAAACTCCCTCCTACAGGTGCTCCTATACTATGCACCAATTTATGATATGGTAATTTATTTATTTCTTCAAAAACTTCTGTTGGCACCTTCAAATTGTCATTTTCATCTCTGATGCATAATGTTTGAGGTTCTACTTCGAACGTATCAATTAACCCATTAGGAAAATTGATATTGGCCACTGTAGGCGAGTAAATAATGCCTACCCCTAATTGCGGTAGGCATTCTAACTCTAGCGTTTTTTCAATTACACCCATGATTTGTTTTAAAAATTAAAATCAAACTGGTTTTGGAAAAATATGTCATTCCCCGAACAGCATGCCAGGCATCCTATTTCTTCAAAAATGCTTTTTATAGCATTATCAATCTTACCAATATCATAAGATACAGCAGGAGATACACCAACATTTAGAGTCTTTGTTGCTATTAGTTTACTAGGTTGTGGTGAAGGATCTCTAAAAGCCAGTGATCGTGAAACTACATTTTCTCTCGGGTCTAAAACATAATCTCTAATCGTTTGAAAATAGCAGTCTACACCAGAGAAACATTTTGGACATCCCAATTCATCTAATAGCTCATAAATACTATTTTGAAAAGCTTTTGCATCATATGCTACTTTTGCAGGGATCGATAATCTTACTGCCCCTCTTCCCATTTTTTGATTAATTTTCATCTTATTTTGTGTTTTAATTATTAATTACATAAAAATACTCACTCAAGCATTTGTAAAACAGAGTTTTACCACTATAAAACACAAGGTAAACACCCCCTAAATATATGGGTGTTATACTCCTCAAAAATCTAAGTAATAATTAACAATGTTCACTAAAAAAATATGATCAAAATGCCGTATATTTAAGGATAGATCCCTTCTTGTCAATACATTACACATGTAGACAATAAAACACACATTTTATTACTTAAAAACCTTTAAATCTAAAATTATGAGTATCTCACAAGCATCTCCTAAAAGTAAAATGGAAAGACCAAGCTTTAAGGACCAATATGATAATTATATTGGAGGAAAATGGACCTCACCTGTAAAAGGCCTGTATTTTGAAAACATCTCTCCGGTTGATGGAGTTAGTTTTACCAAAGTAGCTCGTTCTACAAGTGAGGATATAGAACTTGCAATTGACGCTGCATGGGCAGCTGCACCAGAGTGGAACAATTCTTCTGCCACATATCGTAGTAACTGTTTATTGAAAATCGCAACAGTACTAGAAGAAAACCTCGAAGTATTAGCACGAGCGGAAACCTGGGATAATGGAAAAGCATTACGCGAAACTCTTGCTGCAGATCTCCCTCTGGCGATTGATCATTTTAGATACTTTGCTGGCGTAATTCGTGCAGAAGAAGGATCTGTTAGTGAACTAGACGCCAATACAGTATCTCTAAATATACTAGAACCTCTGGGGGTTGTTGGGCAAATTATCCCATGGAATTTTCCATTATTAATGGCTACCTGGAAAATTGCCCCGGCACTGGCTGCGGGAAACTGTGTTGTTTTAAAACCAGCAGAACAAACCCCTGTAGGGATTATGATTTTAATGGAACTTATCGAAGGTATACTTCCTGCTGGCGTTCTAAATGTAGTAAATGGTTTTGGAGTTGAAGCAGGTAAACCATTAGCATCAAGCCCACGTATTAATAAAGTAGCTTTTACCGGAGAAACTACTACAGGACAACTCATCATGCAATACGCTTCAAAAAATATAACTCCGGTAACTCTGGAACTTGGAGGAAAATCGCCAAATATCTTTTTTGAAAGCATTATGGAAGCCGATGATGAGTTTTTTGATAAGTCTTTAGAAGGAGCAGTAATGTTCGCACTCAATCAGGGAGAGGTATGTACTTGCCCATCTAGAATTCTGATTCAGGAAAGCATTTATGATCAATTTATTGAACGTGTTATCGAGCGCACAGAGGCTATTAAATTAGGACATCCTTTAGATCCCGAAACTATGATGGGTGCTCAAGCTTCTAATGATCAGTATGAAAAAATCTTAAATTATCTTTCTATAGGAAAAGAAGAAGGGTGCGAAGTATTAACAGGAGGAGAATCTGCATATATCGAAGGCCTCGAAAATGGGTATTATATAAAACCAACACTTCTAAAAGGAAATAACAAAATGCGTGTATTTCAGGAAGAAATCTTTGGTCCTGTAGCATGCGTTACTACTTTCAAAGACCAGTCAGAAGCTATTGAGATAGCAAACGATACCCTTTATGGCTTAGGTGCCGGAGTATGGACTCGTGATACTCACCAGGCTTATCAGGTTTCAAGAGCGGTACAGGCAGGTCGTGTTTGGGTAAATTGCTATCATACCTACCCTGCACATGCTCCTTTTGGAGGGTATAAAAAATCTGGTATTGGTAGAGAAACGCATAAAATGATGCTTAATCACTATCGCCAGACTAAAAATATGCTCATATCATATGATAAAAAAGCAATGGGTTTTTTCTAAAAAATAAATAAAATGATATCACGTATTAAGATAACCGATGCAGCAAAAACTGTAATCGATACCCTTACTGCAAAACACGGGGAGTTGATGTTTCATCAAAGCGGAGGATGCTGCGATGGCTCCTCCCCGATGTGTTTTCCAAAAGGAGAATTAATGATTAACGAAACAGACATCTGGCTGGGTAATATCCATGGGTGTAACTTTTATATGTCTGGGGACCAATTTGAATATTGGAAACATACACAATTAACCATAGATGTTGTACAAGGCAGAGGGTCTAGTTTTTCACTTGAAATCCCTATGGGAATTCGTTTTGTAATCAAATCACGAATATATACCGAACAAGAAATGGGAGAATTAAGTTCTATTCATATTGGTGAAGTATGAATTTACAACTGATAGAAAGATTACAAGCATTATAAATCCATAATGAATGTTTTAGATAAATATGAACGTCTCCTAGCACAAGGATCAAAAACATAACTGATAAAATTAGCTATTTTTGGTTCCTACCAGAATCCAAATCGTTTTATCAGTTTCATTCTTCCATTTTCCAAAATCCTTAATTTCTTTAGAGATCGAAAATCCCGCTTTTTGTAATTCTTTCTTTACATATTTTAAAGACAATGTATGCGCTTCGGTTTGCTCTGCTCTTGATGTATTAAGCATATGTTTTTTAAATTTCTCAATGATTACAACCCTTCCTCCTGGTTTAAGAGCGTTTTTTATATGATCAAGAATTTTCATATAATCATTCATTTCATGATATGTATCCATTACTACAACTACATCAAGTATTTCATTTGGTAATTTAGGATTATCATAGTCTCCAACTATAGTTTTTATATTTTGAAGCTTACGATCTTTAATATATTCATCTAATTTCTCAAGTCTATCTTCTCTTACATCTACAGCATACACTTTTCCTGATTCTCCAACTTTTTGAGCCAGATGCATAGTAAGATACCCCTCATGACAACCAACATCAGCAACTGCATTACCTTTCTCTATTTCTGCAAGTTTAAAGATTTTAGGTACATTCATCCATGTATCTCTTTCCTCCCAATCCGTTTTTTTATATTGGGCATAACCGATCTCTACAATCAAAACTAATAAAACCAAAAACTGACCTCGTTGTCGCATATCAAATATTTTTTACAACTGCTTTAGTTTTCAAAATACTTTTTAATTGAATACAGTAGGGTTATTTTATGAAAATTTTGTGTTTTAACCGTACTTAGCATTACTCTATAAACACTCGATCTTCTCCTTTAAATTCGGGAGTTTGAATAGAAATTACTTTCAACGGAATTTTTGATAAGACTTTTACTGCATGTATAGTTTGTTCTGGTATAGTAACCCAGTCTCCTTTTTGTACTATAATTTCTTTATCATTTAATTGAACACTGGCTTTACCCTCCAACACTAATACCTGTTCGGTGTGTTTTATATGCTTATGCGGTTTTACATCTTTTTTAATCCATATTACAAAAGTTGAAGTATGTGTATCGGTATATACTTTCTTAACTAATATATTGTCATAGTCCTGATCAGGTTTAAAATCCGGAATAGTACTTTTAGTTTGTGCCCAAAGCCCAGTTGAAACGATAACATAACAAATAAAGGATATAATTTTCATGAGTTTATATTTTAGCAAATTAAACTAAGATTTTTCGGATTCAAACTTTGCTCCTGTTGGTGCACGATATCCTGAAAAAGGAAGCTTTAATAATTTACTCACATTTGCATTTGAATCTACATCTGGATATGTATCAACTCCATATATCAAATCTTTATTTTCTATCTTGGAAAAAGTACCAAAAATCCTATCCCAGATAGAAAAAATATTACCATAATTTGTATCTGTATATGGCAACACATAATGGTGATGTACTTTATGCATATCTGGAGAAACTATAATCCAACTTATCATATCATCTACTCTTTTTGGTAAAGAGATGTTGGCATGATTAAATTGAGATAATACCACAGATAGAGATTGATACAACATGATTATACCTATAGGTGCTCCTACAATAAATACAGCAAGAGTCGTAAACAAAAATCGGATAATACTCTCTCCTGGATGATGTCTATTTGCTGTTGTGGTATCTACGTGATTATCGGTATGATGAATAAGATGAAACATCCATAATGGTTTTATGATATGTTGAACATAATGTGCCAACCATGCTCCTATAAGGTCCAGTAATGCAATACCAAGTATTATTGTAGCCCATAGAGGTAATGCCAACCATTGCAATACGCCAAATTGATTAACTACCGTCCAATCACTAGTTTTTAGCAAAATAAATGCTAATACAAAATTAATAACTATCGTTGTTAGCGTAAAAAATATGTTGGGCCATGCATGCCTAAACTTTTTATAATCAAATTTAAACAAGGGCACCGCATATTCTATAAGCCAGAAAAAAGTAATCCCTCCTACCAAAATTAGACTACGATGAGATGATGGTATCGTTTCAAAATAATTAATTATACTTTCCATACACACAAAATATTCTATTTTTAATAATTAGACAATTGTTTTTCTATAAATGTGAGTGATACAACAGAGGATTTTACTTTTAAGCAACCAAAAAGTTGCGTATTAAATATATATACGTATATTTGCAACCATATAGTTGCGTATTAATAATAAAAACATAATAAATATGAAAGATGTAATAATCAAAGAGAAGATACTTAATCACCCAATTGATAAAGTATGGAACGCGATAACAGATTCTAAGGAGATTTCTACCTGGTTTTTGGATGCTGATTTTAAAGCCGAAAAAGGGTATCAATACATATTTAATTCTTCTGGAGAAAACTGCTCTCCTATAAAAGGTGAAGTAAAACAAGCAAATCCGTATACTTTAGTATATTCGTGGATTGTAACAGAAACTCCAATAGAAACAACTGTTAAATGGGTATTAGAAGAAACCGAAGAAGGAACTAAATTATATCTAGAACACTCTGGTATTTCTAGTTACAAAGGAAAAACTGCTGTTGAAATGTTTAATAGTTTTAATGGCGGATGGGATAATTGTATTTCGGGATTAACCGATTACCTTAAACAAATGGTTCATGCAGGATAGAATCACCACAATATTAAAAGCTGTTGCAGATCCCACAAGGCGTGAAATTTTTCACGCTTTGGTGGTAGCAACTACTGCCCTACCTATAACTCAGATATCAAATCAATTTGATATTAGCCGTCAGGGCATTACTAAACATCTAAAAACTCTAGAGGGAGCTGGTTTGATCCATATAGATACCAAAGGAAGGGAGCGTTTTTGCCATGCCAATGCTAATCCATTAAAAGAAGTAAATCAATGGTTAAAGTTTTACGAACAATTCTGGGATGGAGCTCTAGGTGATTTAAGTGATTATTTAGATAATATGTCTTAATATTTTACTGTAATTAAATACTTGAGTCTTTTTTTATTTCCTCTCTAAAAACCTATCAATTCTATATACTTCAACCTACAAAACCAAGTAAACCACCTATACTAAAAGCACTAATTATTATCTATATTTTAATGGTTATAAGAATTATATCATTTTATGTTTCATTAACAATTATGCAAGTATTTAATCCATGTATAATATTAGAAAAATAGCGCTCATAAAACTCCTAGATTTGTATTTTGTTGAGTTTCTAACTACATTGTTACAGCAAAACAACTTAATATCAATAGATTATGGAAACAACAACAAAAACACCCTTATGGTTTTGGATTATTAGTGTCTTAGCACTTTTATGGAATATCATGGGTGTAATGGCTTATATTGGTCAAGCTTTTATGACAGATGAAGTAATAGCAACTTTACCAGAAGGAGAACAAAACTTTTATAATAATACACCGGCTTGGGTAACTGCTGCTTTTGCTATTGCTGTATTTGCAGGAACTATAGGTTGTATAGCATTACTCCTTAGAAAAAAATGGGCTTCTCCTCTACTTCTTCTTTCACTCATTGCTGTTCTTGCACAAGCTACATATAATTTCTTTTTACAGGATTTTGTAGAATTATCAGGTAACCGAGTTATAATGCCAATCATAGTTATAATCGTTGCTATCTTTTTAGTTTGGTTTTCAAGAAACTCTAAGGCAAAAGGATTGATTTCATAATAAGAAATCTTCATTTTACAATATTATATTATAACCTGAATCAATAATCTTGATTCGGGTTTTTTATGGATTTATTTTATATAAAAGTAAAATCATATCATATCGATTTCATTAAACATTTGAGTGGCATCCCCTATTTTAAGAAAGTTTAACGGTTTTTTTAACTTCATCTTAAAGACTAATTCGATATGTCACCAGTTTAAACAATGTGCACAGATTAAACTAAAATCGTAAACTCAAAAATTAAACTTAATGAAAACGAAAACCGTATTAAACCGATTTAAAATCGGAGCCCTGGCAGTTGCATTATCTTTTGCATCTTGTCAAAAAAATGAAGATTTTGATCAAAATCCAGATTCTATTGAAGGACAAGATCAATTTATCGAAAAGTATTTCTTAGGGGATCGCGTCCTTGTAAAAAAAGAAGATGATGGAACCTATAGTCTACAAGGAACTGATGCCAGGTTATTTGAAGATCAGTTAACTGATACAAAAGTTGCTCTTTCTGATAAACTAGAGCCAGATACTGGAATAAATGCAAAGTTAGGACTTGGTGGAGGTGTTCGTAAATGGACAAATAACACTATAGTTTATGTAATTAATGGGCTGAGTCAATCTGTGAGAAGTGAACTTCAAAAATCGATGGATGAATGGACTAGTAAAACTAATGTTCGTTTTAAAGAACGTACCAATGAATCAAATTATGTTACCATTAGTAGCAATGGAGATAACTGTAATTGTGGAGTTGCAACTCTAGGGATGAATGGGTCGAGAGGATTTATTCGTTTAGGTACCCGTACAACGGCTGTTGTGATTATTCATGAAATCGGACATACTTTAGGATATATTCACGAGCAAAATCGTTCGGATAGAGATAATCATATTATCATCAATTTTGACAATATCCAGAATGGAGCTGCTAGTCAGTTTTACAAAAGTAATTCTGCTACTTTGGTAACCAGAGATTTTGATATTAAATCTACAATGATGTATGGTAGCTATACATTTAGTAAAAATGGACAACCAACCATCACAGATCTTAATGGGAATGTTTTACCAAGAAGACAAGCTGCAATTTCTGCTCTTGATATTGAAGGGACTAATAAAGCATATCCTAAAGATGGTGATAATCCTCCGGTAGGAACAAACCCATGTGATGGTGTTGCAGAATGGGTAAGCGGTCAAAGCTATTCTGTTGGAGATAAAGTAACATACCGTGGATTCTTATACGAAAGAGATTTTACAAGATGGAATCGAATCGCAGAATGTAAAGACTCAACTCCAAGTGCGGATATTTGCGAAGGAGTTAACGAATATAACAGAAATAATAGTTATACAGCTGGAGATAAAGTAACCTATAACGGATTTTTATACACCTTAGGTACCAATGGAAGATGGAGTAATGGCGGACGTTGTGGTTCGTAAACATTTTTTGCCTTAAATTATTTGCCTTAAATTAAAAGTGAAAAAGGGTTGTCTAACGACAACCCTTTTTATATTAATAACACTTCTATACGGACTTTTTTATGATACATCAACATCTTCAAGATCCTTAAATAATGCCTCTGCAGAATTTATGTTATTATTATAACATCTACCCACCCAACGCACAAAAACAATAAAAAATATGATTGCAACCGGTATAGCAATTGCAAATGGCCAAAGAGATTTGGTTTCAGAAAATAAATCTTTGTTATTAAGGATCTTTGATGTAACAGGCATAATAACAAACATTAAAATAAATCCTAGGTAAAACCCCATTTTGGTAACAGTTTGAAAGCGTTTCTTACCTTTACTATATTCAAGTAATGTTTCCTTATAATTATTTGCTGCAATATTTACTTTTTTCATTTGATAAATCGATTTTAACGATAAAACCGGTAAAACTAGTAGTATAATTATTGATATTATTCCTGATGATAAGGTATACCAATTATCAAGCTTATTAAGATTGATTAATATCAATAGCACAACACCATAGCATATGATTGCCCCTATCATCTCTGGGTATGCTATTTTGTTTAATTTTTTCCTGTATTGTTCTTGTGTCATCATAATAATCATTTTATCAGTTAGCTTCTTTTGTTTCTCTATCTGGTCACTCATCTGAGACCAAACTGTTTGCATTTCTTCCAATTCCATCTTCTCTTATTTTTTTACAATTTGTGTTTTCAATTTTTGTTTAATCCTAGAAATTCTGGTTCCAACATTACTTGGAGACAGACCAGTTATCAAAGCTATTTCTTCATATTTCTTACCTTCCAAAAGCAGTAAAATCAATCCTTTATCTAATTCATTAAGGTCATGTATATGTGCATATAGTTTTTTCAATCGTTCTTCAAATTCTGTGTCATATTGTTCGGTTTGACGCATTATCACATCATACATTTCTATTTGATTCCCTCTTCGTTTTTCTTTTTTTAACCTTGTAATAGCAGTATTAAGGCCTACACGATACATCCAGGTACTAATTTTAGAATCTCCTTTGAAACTATCGTATGATTTCCATAACTGGTAAACAATTTCCTGATAGAGATCTTTTTGATCCTCGTAATTATTGGTATAAATGGTGGTTATTTTAAAAATAACTCCTTCATTCTCTTTAATAATTCGAGTAAACTCGTATTCTTTACTCATATAGGCCTACTTTTTCCTAATTAGTATAGGGTACATTAAAAAAATCACAAAATATTCTATAAATATTTTATGAAATACTGATTATACTTTTAAAATTTACTAAAAATAAGCTATCATAAATACAATGAGTAGCTCTTAAAAAGGTAAGTACTTTAATCTTTTACTACTATCAATGTAGCTTTAACGCCAGTGGTAAGATTCCATTCACTACTTGTAAGTAAGTTGCCCTTATCATCATAAAGATGAAACTCTGCGGTATTAGGGCCTGATTCTCCTTGATTTAGGGCTTGTATATCTATTTTATTAAATCCCTTAGCAAGATCAACCGAGATTCCTTTAAAATCTCCGGAGAGGAATATTTTTGAGACAATAACAGCATCATTAAGGTAGATCCTTACCACATCGCCATCTACAAACTGATGATCTCTATACATCAATCTTACAAATTCTCCATTGCTCTTAAAATCACCTAGATACTGATCACTTTTATACTCTTCTTTGATTTCATTATCTTTTTTAAACCACTTTGGAACAGCGTCTGTTTTGGGTTTAAAAAAACCATCATTACCAGTCATATCAAAAGTTGGCTTACTACGAGCATACTCAGTTAGTGCATCTGGAGTTTTATATAAAGACGAATCACTATTAAAATTAGGATCTAAACCCTTAGAGAGGCTATACTTATTTGTACTAAGATCACTTTTAGCATCAATTCGCAAAGAAGTAGAATTTTCTATTTGAGCATGCATTACCATTCCCATACATAACAAAAAAACTATAAAAAAATTAGCTTTCATTTCTTTTATGCTGCTCATTAATTTTAAGTAAAGATAAATATTATAGCCCTTTAAGACTGTTAATTCATTATAAAATCTTACATTTTATCAATCGATAACATTAATAAAGACGTTAACAATCTGTAATAATTACAAGTGTTTACACTATTAGTTCTGTCTGTTAACAATCAATTGATCTTATTTGAGATGTTTTTGTATCAATTTTCAAGAACCAAACATTTTAAAATACTATACAATTTAACTAGTAAACAATTGAATTTAAGCTTCTCACTCCAATAATTTTACGGTAAACCATAAATTATTGGAAATATGTAAAAAAATACACCAACAAACTTGTAAGATAAACCTTATATTTATTATTTTGTTGTTAAAAATAGGTATGATCTATTATGTTATTGGGGGAGTACTTCTGACCATGCTCCTTTTTTTGTATCTACAATACAGAAAAGTTTCCAAAAAACTTGATGAAAAGAATATAGAATTAAAGTCTTTAAACAAGAAAACAGTAAAACAGTTTCAATTGCAACAAAATCTTATTTCTATTCTTAGTCAGGAACTCAGAACACCCTTGTATGGAATAATGGGATTGACTAATCTTCTTGAAGAAGAACACCCTGATCTCAAAAATGATAAAAACCTGAAATCATTAAAATTTTCTGGAGATTATCTTTTTACCCTTATCAATAATGTATTACATGTTAATTTTTTGGATTCTGAAGAGATAACTGTACAAAATATATTATTTGATATAAAAGAAGTTACTCAAAACCTTATACACTCATTTAGTTATGCTACAGAGAATAGCGATAACGTATTACACTTTGAGTTTGATTCTGAAATAGATCATAAGATTTATGGAGATCCTGCCATTCTTTCTCAAATACTTATGAATTTGGTAAGTAATGCATTACGTTTTACTAAAAACGGTAATGTATATTTCTCTGTAATTTTAATTAAGAAAAAAGAAAACATATCTACTATTTCTTTTAAAATTAATCATGATGGGGATGAACTTTCAAAAGAAGACAAAAAATCTATCTACCAAGAGTTTATTAATGTAGGAAATGCGAAAAAAACATACTTGGGAACAGGAATTAATTCAAAAATAATAAACAGACTTGCTCTGGCATTAAATGCCGAAATTATTATCCAAAATGATTCTCATTTAGGATCTGAGTATGCATTGGTTATTGACTTTAAATCACAAGTTAGTAAAGAGACCATAAATCATAATAGCGCTTCTCTTAATAATCCCATAGCTTCAAAATTTAGAGTATTAATTGTAGATGATAATAAATTAAATCTCCTGGTTGCAGATAAAATATTATCAAAAGAAAACTTTGATTGCACCACTATAGATAATGGTTTTGACGCTATAGAATTGGTTAGAAAAAATGAATATGATGTAATTCTTATGGACATTAATATGCCAAAGTTAAATGGAATTGGCACAACAAAAAGAATACGCGAGTTTGATACAAAAACACCAATTATTGCTCTAACAGCAGTAGATGTTACCCAATTAAACAAACAGATTATACAAGCTGGACTAAATGATTATATATTAAAACCGTATAACAAAAATCATTTATTAGAAATGATTCACAGGCATATAGACAACCCAATACATACTCACTAATTAATTGATAATTATTTGCTGTCCAATCTTTAGCACCGAGTTATATTTTAGCGAATTGGTTTTACATATTTCAGAAACTGCCAATCCATGTTTATTGGCTATTCGATGAAGAGTATCTCCTTTACGTACCGTATAAATCTTTTTTTGCTCTTCTTTAATCTGCGCGATATCCTCCATAGTTTTATGAATAACTATTTTACTCATACGAGTAGATCTATGATATCTGGGTGTCATCCATTTCTTAGTCACAAAAAGAGTATCTGACCTAATTTTTGTATCACTAGCAAATTCGAATAAATACTCTGGATTAATACTTTTACCATGATATCGTACTTCTAAATGTAAATGACTACCTCTTGCATTCCCTGTTACACCACCTGTACCTATTGTTTGCCCTTTTTTAACCTCTTCGTTCTCTTTGATCAGCGATTTTGAAAGATGAGCATACACTGTCTCTAATCCATTATGATGCCTAACCACTACAGTATTCCCGTGTCCACCGTGATATCCGACATATCTAATTTTACCGTCTAATATTGACCTTACACTATCTCCAACCTGAAGATCAATATCTATACCTTGATGTGGTCGCCCTCTTCTCCATCCATAACGAGAGGTAACTACCATTTTACGGTCAACCGGAGGTGAAAAATCTTCATCCTGAAATGCTAACTGAAAAGGAAATGTAAGATCCTCATTCCAATATGGATTAAACTGTTGATTGTCCCATTTTGTAGTATATGCTACCAGATTTTCTTGTAAAATATCTTCTTCAGGAAGATAGCTACTATTCTTTTTGGGATAAATTGGTAAGCAGATGATCTCACCTTGTACGACTAACTTTTTATGATCAACTGGAATATTTTCTGTTTGCACAAAATTTTCCTGTGCAACTAACATTAGGAATGGTGAAAATATCAGGAAGTAAAATACAAGTCTCTTTTTAATTAAAAACATCAATTATCGTTATACTTTTTTAGTAATTAAAGTAGACCTGGGTGTTAGGATTTATTTTCTACAATATAACTGTAAAAATAATACGTTATTACAATAAGTTAATAATTTATTTTTTAACAAATACTGTTTTTTTTTCGACAATCGCTATAGAATTTTGATAATCAACCTGTTATTGAATATATGTTATACAGGGTTTCCGTACGTATTTTACGGGATACAATTTATTCTAAAAACCATTAACACTTTTTAAGAAATTGATATGAAAACATTAATAATTATTAAAACAATAAATGGTCGTAGTAGTAGTTAGAATAACACTAATTATTAATTAAATAACCATGAAAAGATCGTTCACATTTATTGCTTTATCAGGGGCATTAATCATGACATCGTGTGTGTCAAAGAAGAAGTATGTTGCATTAGAGCAAGAATTACAAGACACTCGTAGTACATTACAAAAAACAGCAGTTGAAAAAGATGAATTGGAAGGCAAGTTTGCTAAAATCGAATCCCGAGTAGCAGATTATAATGCTAAGATCAATTCTCTAAAAGATTCTAATGATGAAAAAATGGTAATGGTAGAAGATGTTGCAGCAATATCTAACAACACCAAAGAGAAGATGAAAGAAACATTAGCCAAAGTTGATCAACAAAAACTTCAGGGAGCTACGTCTCTAAAAGATTCAATGAATTTAGCGGTTTCACATAACTTAAAAAATTCTTTATCCGATGATTTAAAACAAGATGAAGACATCTCTATAGATATTGATAATACTGTAGTAATGATATCTATTTCTGATAAAATGTTATTCAATAGCGGTAGTTATAGAATAAGTAATAAAGCTGATGATATATTAAAAAAATTAGCTGATGTAATTAATTCTGAGCCAAGCATAGAAGTAATGGTAGAAGGTCATACTGATCCAAGAACGATTAGCAATGCAGTTGTGCAAGACAACTGGGACTTAAGTGTAAAAAGAGCAACATCTATTATTAGAAAACTACAATCTAGCTATAATGTTGATCCGGCAAAATTAATTGCTTCTGGGAGAAGTAGCTATAAGCCTCTTGTAGAGAATGATACTGAAGAAAATATGGCAATCAACAGACGTACAAGAATCGTATTACTACCAAATATGGATAAGTTTTTTGCGATGCTGTCTTCTAACTAATTATAATATTTAAATAACAGCCATGTTATTTATTAAAAACGAGATGGATCAACGTATTCATCTCGTTTTTTATTTTTATCTTATAAAGAATATAGATTAAACCTTTTTATTGTTAGAGTGTCTTAGTAACAAATCAAAACATTTTGAAACTATGAAAAATATAACACTACAAAAAATTCCTGCTTCTTTATTCTTATTAATAACTCTGCTAGTAACTAGTAGTTTTACCTCTAATGTATATAATTGGGAACACCTTGGTTCTAGAACAGTAAATTACAGATTAGATAAAGATGTTATTAAGGTAACTGCAAGAGAAGGAGGGTTTAAAAAACTTAAAATTAAGGTTACAGGAGGCTCTTTAAACATGCACAAAATGGTTGTTCAATATGGTAATGGAAAAAAAGATGTAATCCAATTAAGACATAATTTTTCTCGTAAAAGCGAAACCAGAATAATAGATCTTAAAGGTGGAAAACGTATAATTAGAGATATCACCTTTTTTTATGATACTAAAAACTTATCTCGAAAAAAAGCAAAGGTTCACGTCTTTGGAAAGCATTAAAGAAAAATAGTACCAGGTTTGTTTTACAAAACAAACCTGGTACTATTTTTAATCAAGTCTATAATATCCACATTTAAGATATGCTCCTTCAGGAAAGGAAATGGGATGATCAATATCATGATCAGTTTTTTCTAATAAACTAAAGTTTCTTCCCGATTTAAGAATACTCTCTTCAGAAATTTTAAAAAAGTCCTCGGCCAAAACCCTTGAAGAGCAAGAAGCCAAAATCAAAATTCCATTAGAAGATACCAAATGTGATCCTAGTTCTGCTAATCGAGCATAACTAATCATAGCTTTATGAATTTCACTTGCTCTTTTTGCAAATGATGGAGGGTCTATAACTACAATATCAAATACAGTTTTATGATCTATTAATTTCTGTAATCCCTCAAATGCATCTGCTACTATAACACTATGTTTTCCCTGGTGCATATTTAAGGCAACATTCTCTTTGGCCATACCTAAAGCTTGTTTACTAATATCTAAACTTATTACTTCCTTTGCGCCACCGTTTAATGCATGAACCGAAAATCCACCTGCATAAGAAAACACATCCAAAACGGTCTTATCGTAAGCTAGCTCCCCTACTCTTTTTCTATTATGGCGGTGATCAAGAAAATATCCAGTTTTATGACCTTTAATTACATTTGCAGAAAACAGGACTCCATGCTCTCTAAAAACAACAACTTCATTTTCTAGGACCCCATAGATTACCTGACCATCCTTAAGGTCATACACTTCCCCTTTGGACTGCAACAATCTGCTTAACCTAAGTACAACGCAGTTACATCCTGATATAGCAACCAAATGCTCTACTATCCAGTTTAAATAAGGAAACCAAATATGTGAGTATAGCTTAATAACAAGAACCTGATCATATACATCTGCAATACACCCAGGAAGATGATCATTCTCTCCAAATAACAATCTATAGCTATTTGTATCTGTCTCTAATAAAGGTGTTCGTTTTTTGTAAGCCTCAGAAATTTTTTCGATAAACCACTCTTCATTAATCTGAGCAGTTTTCCTAAATTGAATCAATTTAATGCGTATTGGAGAATATGGGTCATATAAACCACAAGCCAAAAAAACATTCTTTCTGGTATCATAAACGATCACCAGATCGCCTGCTTCTCCTTCTGTATTTTGCTTTATAATGCTATCTTCAAAAACCCAGGGGTGCCCTTGTTTTATTACCTTTTCTGCAGCTGGTTTTACCTTAACAGCAAGTCTTTTTGTTTTTATTTCAGGAACAATATTCATCGTATGCAAGGATAGTGATTATTTTGTTTCCCTAAAATGATTACATTAAATGAATTAAGGTTTTGTTAAATAAAAACCATGAAAATATTGATATGTCTAAATTGTGGTAATAAAAACTAATCAATATGAAACGCATACTCACACTTATCACAATTGCAATGTATCTTTCTTGTTTTGTAGCATCGGCTCAGGATAAAGATCCATTAATCGAAAAAATTATTAAAGAAGCAACAGAAAGTTCTCAATTAAAAGAATTGGCACATGAACTAATGGATGGTATTGGCCCTAGATTAGTCGGTACACCACAAATGCAACAAGCTCATGACTGGGCTGTTGCCAAATATAAAACCTGGGGAATTGATGCCAGAAATGAAAAATGGGGAGAATGGCGTGGATGGGAACGAGGAATCACTCACATAGATATGGTATCCCCTTGGATAAAATCTCTTGAAGCCACACAATTAGCTTGGAGTCCCGGTACTGCTAGTACTGGTGTTGTTGCCGAGTTAATTGTTATTCCTGAGGTAAAAGATTCGATTGCTTTTCAGAAATGGTTACCTAATGTAAAAGGTAAAATTGTAATGACATCTATGAATCAACCCACAGGAAGACCTGATTATAATTGGGAAGAATTTGCTACAGAAGAGTCGTTCAAAAAAATGAAAGAACAAAGAAATCAGCAAACAAAAGCATGGAGAGAAAACATTAAAAAAACTGGATACAATCGTCGAACTCTTGCCCCAGCTTTAGAACAAGCCGGCGCTGTAGGAATAGCACAAAGTAATTGGTCCAGAGGGTTTGGAGTTAACAAAATATTTAGTGCCCGAACAAAAAAAATACCCACAGTAGATCTATCATTGGAAGATTACGGAATGTTATATCGCCTCGTAGAACATGGTTCTAAACCAAAAATAAAGATCGTATCAGAATCCAAAGAACTAGGAATGATGCCTACATTCAATACGATTGCAGAAATAAAAGGAACCGAAAAACCTGATGAGTATATTATTCTTTCTGCACATTTCGATTCATGGGATGGAGGTACTGGAGCTACAGATAATGGAACAGGAACCATAACCATGATGGAAACTGCACGTATCCTTAAAAAAATATATCCAAACCCTAAACGTACCATACTTATAGGGCTTTGGGGAAGTGAAGAACAAGGTTTGAACGGGTCACGAGCTTTTGTTGAAGATCATCCAAAAATTGTTTCAGGTGTGCAAGCCTTATTTAACCAGGATAACGGTACAGGGCGTGTAGTTCGCTTATCGGGACAAGGATTCCTGCATTCTTATGATTATTTAGGAAAATGGCTAGAAGCAGTTCCCGAAAACATTACTAAGCATATAGAAACTACTTTCCCAGGAACTCCTGGTGGTGGAGGTTCTGATTACGCTTCTTTTGTATCAGCCGGAGCTCCTGCGTTTTCATTAAGTTCACTTAATTGGTCGTACTGGAATTATACTTGGCATACAAATCGTGATACATACGATAAAATTATATTTGATGATGTACTTAATAATGTAATTCTAACTGCAATTCTGGCGTATAAAGCCAGTGAAGATCCTAAAAAAACTTCGAGAGAAAAAAGTATATTACCTACAAATAAACGTACCCAAAAACAACGTACCTGGCCAGAATTAAGAAGTCCAAACAGAAAAGGAGGGCAAAACTAATTAGTATCAAATTAGGAATGTTCAATTACAATTAATACAAAAAAAACGAGACTGTATAATTACAGTCTCGTTTTTAAAATTGTTTCTTGAGTAATGATCAATACCAAAGGCAGCCTCCAGATCCGCCAATACCAATACAGATACCAGCTTCACAGAATGGACCTCCAGGAGCATGTTCACAGCACATTCTACCTCTTTGTGTACATGCGTAACGTCTTGCACCAGAGATTTTGCTTTGCTCCTCTTTACTTAGAGCTTTTACGCCATCCAGATTTAAGATAATTTTCATTTGTGTAAATATTTGTGGTTAATGAGTTTCAATATTAATTGATTAATTTACAGAATATTAATCTTAGTAAAAGTAACACAATTACGCAATATCCGGATACAGAAAAAACTCAAAAAAAGTACTGTTTAATATCAGAATGGTCATAAAAAAAGCATCCATCCCAAGATGTATCAGGATAAACGCTCTTATTTATATTGTTTGAATCAAGAGTTCTTTTTAAATATAAAAAACTCAATTATATGATTGGTTTAAAGCAAATAAAACCTTTTTTTAAAGCACCTATCTCAAGAAATATCAAGATATGCGCCCTATAGGTATCGTTAAAACTAATTTGCTTGTCTTCAAGAAATTATCCATTTCTTTACTGCCTACACTTACTAGACGAACATTGCTTTGTTTTGTTACACAATAAAATTGCATTGTTTCTCAAAATACTGATTATCAAATATATAAATAATAAAAAAATGACTGTTTAATATAAAACGGTCTATAAAATAGATTCACAACATATTTATAAAATTAAATATGTATATTTGTTGTATGAATAATGAAAGAATACTTGAAATAAATAAAGCCTTATCTAATGCCACTCGTTTAGATATATTAAAATGGTTAAAAGATCCGGAGGCCAATTTCCCTCCTCATAAAGATCTTGGACATTTTAATGATGGTGTATGTGGTCAGCATATTAAAGATAAATCGGGTTTGTCACAACCTACTATATCTCATTATTTAACCGGTATGTATAAAGCTGGTCTATTGATTACCACAAGACATGGAAAATGGACATATTTTAAAAGGAATGAACTTGTAATCAAAGAATTTTTAGAAGCCATAAACAAAGAGTTATAAAAAATTTAGATATACATATTTATAAAATTAAATATATAATAATATAAAAATGAAAATAGAAAAAATAAACATCGACGACAAATTATCTCTCTTTTCTGATCATTGGAATCCTCGAATTGTTGGGGAACTTAATGGACAACATGTAAAATTAGTGAAGTTTAAAGGTGAGTTTGTATGGCATAAACATGATAACGAAGATGAAATGTTTTATGTTATAAATGGTGAATTCAAAATGGAATTTCGTGATCGAACGGTACATTTAAAACCTAATGAATTTTTGATCATTCCAAAAGGAACAGAACACAGACCTGTAGCAGATAAAGAAGTTTCTGTAATGCTCTTCGAGCCAAATACCACAATCAATACAGGTAATACTCCTGGAAAGTTAACACAAGATAAATTAGAAACTATTTAAAAGGAAAGCTTATGAAAATCTTAGTTATTGGTGCTACCGGAACAATAGGTAGTGCGATTTATAACACTCTCAAAAATGAGTATAGTGATGTATTTGGTGCTCATCGAAATAGCAAGTCCTACCCTATTGATATTACAGATAAAACATCTATAAAAACGCTATTTGAAAAACTACCAAAAATAGATGCAGTAATTAATGCTGCGGGTACAGCTTCGTGGAAACCATTATCAGAATTAACAGAAGATGATTATTATATCGGGATACATAGTAAATTAATGGGACAAGTTAACCTTGTACATGTAGCAAAAGATTATATAAATGACAATGCTTCAATAACTTTAACAACTGGCATTCTGGCAGAACATTATGAACCCAATGCTGTAGGATTATCACTAGTAAATGGTGCTTTGCATAGTTTTGTTAATGCCGCATCAAAAGAATTAGATCGTGGAATTCGGTTAAATGTTGTTGCTCCTGGTGCTATCGCAGGAGATTTTCCAGAAGATCAAAAATTTGCAGGATACTATCCGGTTCATATTAAAGATGTAGTGGATAGCTACAAACAAATATTTAATAACAATAACACAGGTACTATTTATAAAAAATATTAAAAATAAAACATTTAGGCTCATGAAAATTTCAATGTACCAAATCGATGCTTTTACCAAAACCTTATTTGGGGGTAATCCAGCTGCAATATGTCATTTATCACATTGGCTAGACGATAAAACTCTACAGAATATTGCAGTAGAAAACAATTTAGCAGAAACAGGATATTTTGTAAAAAAGGACAACATCTATGAAATAAGATGGTTTATGCCTCATGCCGAAATTGACTTATGTGGCCATGCTACACTTGCATCGGCATATGTAATCTTTAACTATATTGATTCTTCTATCGACGAAATTACATTTTCTTCAAAAAGCGGGATTCTAAAAGCCAAAAAAGAAGACAATGGAGCAATTACATTAGATTTTCCTTCCAGACCACCTGAACCTATTGAAATTCCTTCTGAAATACACCAGGCTCTTAATGCAAAACCTATTGCTACTTTTGCTGCTCGTGATTTGGTAATCACACTTTCATCTGAAGAAGAAGTATTAAATGAAAATCCTAAACTCGATTTACTAAAGGACCTCCCCTATTTATGTATCATTATCACTGCCGAAGGAAAACATGCTGATTTTGTTTCTCGTGTATTTGATGCAAATGGTATTATTCAGCCCGAAGATCCTGTTACAGGTTCTGCTCATGCTTCTCTGGTACCGTTTTGGGCTAAAAAACTAGGAAAAAACAAGCTTAAAGCTCAACAATTATCTGCTCGTAGAGGAGAATTAGATTGCAAACTAGATGGAAACCGTGTTTTCCTTAGTGGGCACTCGGTTCCCTACTTGATCGGAGAAATTGAAATATAATCCAAGAATTGTTATTGAAATAAAATATGGGAAAACTAATTGTGAAAGTATAATTACCATTAATCATCCATAAATAGCTGATTAATTTTAGATCTCAATTTTCGTTTATAGTCTTCCTCTAACCAATCTCTATAGTTTTTGGTACTTTTACTAATACAATAAGAATATCTACGTACCCGAAATTCTATATCTTGATCTAAAAGTTTACTTAAAATTCGTGCATCAAAAACATCTTCGCTATTTTGTACACACATTATAGCATGTTGTTCTATAGATTTTTCGAGAACTGTTAAGCTTCTATGTCCGTAGCGTTTTGTTTTTGCATATTCTTCTTCGATATCAAACTCAACATTTTCAGATTTTAGAAATTCTTTTCTTAATTCCTCTGGCAATACATATTTAAAATTGCGTTCTATCTCCTCATCCCCTACCAGATTATCATAATAGAAATCTGGTGATCTAAAAATAGATTGCCAATCAATATCAGAATTCCACAACCCAAATCTTGCAGTATTATTTCCTAAATCGATTATTGAAAATTCTGGTTTAACAGGTAGTATACGAGATCCCCTACCGATCATCTGAAAATATAAAGTAAGTGATTTTGTTGCTCTGTTAAGAATAATACTTTCTACCGTAGGTTCATCAAATCCCGTAGTAAGAATACTAACAGAAGTAAGTATAGCATCATTTGTTTTTTTAAACCATGCTAATATATCTTCTCTTTCTTGCTTACTATTTGTATTATCGAGGTGACGAATCGGGTGTCCTGCCTTTTTAAAAGCCTCATATACATAAATAGAGGTATTAATCCCATTGTTAAAAATCAATGTCTTTTTACCTTTTGATCTTTCTTCATAAGCATGCAATAACTTATCCTGCATTAACATATTGGTATACAGGTCTTCTGAAGATTTTACAGTATAGTCACCATTCATTCCTATTTTTAGAGATCCTAATCCAACATCATAGGTATAAATTACAGGCTTAGCCAGGAATCCGCTATTAATTAATGAACTGATTGTATCGCCTACAATTAATTCATTATAATTATCCTTCATCGGGAGTTTCATATTTGAACTAAGCGGTGTAGCCGTTACTCCAAGGATAAAACAATTTTTAAAAAATCTAAAAAGCTTCCTAAATGAATTATAATGAGCTTCATCAATAATCACCATTCCTATATTGTGCAGTTCTAAATGATCATCATTAAGCCTGTTGTTAAGGGTCTCCACCATCGCAACAAAACACATATATTCATTTTGGTCATCGAGTTCCTTAACAGAGCTGTTTATGATTTTATTCTTTACTCCAAACTCGGTTAGCATTTTCGAAGTTTGGCCACAGAGTTCAATTCGATGCGTAAGGACAACCACTTTTTTTCTAGTGGATTCTATATACCTCCTTACAATTTCAGAAAAAATAACCGTCTTTCCTCCTCCGGTAGGAAGTTGATACAACAGATTATATTTTTGGGAAAACTCTTTTAGACGACTAAATATCTTATCTATATCCCGCTTCTGATAATCGTAAAGTACTTTTTGTTCTTTTTTATCTACCCCTTTGGGTTGTAATCCCATGTATCTCCTATTAAAAAAATAAACTACAAAATTAAACACTTTTAAAGGTTATATGAAAGAATTAAGGAGATATATTTGATCTATTTATATTTTATTCTTTACTATCTTATTAGAATTCACATAAGTTCTATACATATATAAAAAGTAAACATTTTTTGTTTCTTTACATTTTTCAAAAAATGTTAATTTATCATAATTATATATTTCAAGAACAGTTGTTATTTTAATTTTACCCTTTCAATTAAATATTTATTTAATGGCTAAAGCAGACAAAGACCTAATTCCTGTACAGGCACTTTTAATTCCCAAATCTATAGTATACACTGCAAAAATACTGAATTGGATATCTCCTTTTCTTGCATCTAGATTTGCTGCCAGAATATTTTTAACGCCCTTCGGTTATAAAATGCCAGATAGAGAAAAGGTGATGTATGAGAAAAGCAAAAAAGAAAGAATTCTAATAAAAAAAATTAATAGAGAGGTTATCATTTACAATTATGGAAATTCTAATAAAAAAATTCTTCTGGCTCATGGTTGGTCTGGAAGCGGTACACAGCTTTCAAAAATTGCAGATCAATTATTAGAAAACGGATATAGCACTGTAAGCTTTGATGCTCCGGCACATGGTCATGCTCCTGGAAAAAGAAGTATGTTACCCTTTTTTATCGAAACAATAAACCAATTAGAAAAAACTCATGGCCCATTTGAAGCTGCAATAGGACATTCATTAGGAGGAATGTCATTATTAAGGACTACCCGATTTGGATTACAAATCAAATCTCTGGTTATCATTGGCACGGCCAACAGCATCACAGCAATCACTAAAAATTTTGCAAAAAACCTACAATTAGATCAAAAGGTGGGGCGTTTATTAAAAACATACTTTGATAAAAGGTATGGAGAAGATCTTGATAACTACTCTGGAGCGACTTCTGCCGCAGGAGTTAAAATACCTACTCTAGTAGTACATGATAAAAATGATGTTGATGTACATTACAGTGCAGCACATGAAATCGTTAATAATTTAGAGAATGGACAACTACTAATAACAGAACAACTAGGTCATCGAAAAATTTTAGGCGACCAAGAAGTAATATCCAAAATTATAGAATTTATTTTGGAATAGTTATTGATTAGTTATTGTTAGCCAGTTTATACGACTACTTAGGTATAACTTTAATTAAAAATTAGAAAAAACTATGAAACGTTTTATTTTATTATGTATTAGTGTTCTGGCTATAAGTTGTACAGGTACAGCACAAAAAGAAGGTAAAAAGGAAGGTAAAGTTTATGCAGTCTCTAAAACCAATGCAGAATGGAAAAAGGTTTTGACCTCAGAACAATACTATATTCTTAGGCAAGCAGGAACAGAAAGACCATTCTCTAGCCCTCTAAACAAATTGTATACTCATGGCACATTTCATTGTGCTGCATGTAATACACCGTTATACGAAAGTAAATACAAATTTGATAGCGGAACAGGTTGGCCAAGTTTTGATCGTGCAATAGAAGGAAGTATCGATAACGATATAGATCATAAATTAGGATATGCTAGATCCGAACTACTGTGTGGAACATGTGGTGGACACTTGGGCCATGTATTTAGTGACGGCCCCAGAGAAACAACAGGAATGAGACATTGCATTAATGGTGATGCTCTAGTGTTTAAATCTAATGAATCAAAAAATGAGTAAATATCCAATAGAAAAATCTGAAGCCGAATGGAAAGAGAAGCTTACAGAAGAGCAATATAAAATATTAAGGCAAAAAGGAACCGAAAGGCCATTTACCGGAGAATATAACATGCATTTTGAAGATGGAGCATATACCTGCATGGCTTGTGATGTACCTCTATTTAAAAGTGTTTCTAAATTTGATTCGGGATGTGGCTGGCCAAGTTTTGATGAATCAATAGAAGGAAGTGTAGAATATATAAAAGATACATCCCACGGTATGATACGCACAGAAATATTATGTGCTAATTGCGGTAGTCATTTAGGCCATGTATTTAATGATGGTCCAACAACTACAGGTCAACGCTATTGTGTAAACTCTATTAGTATAGACTTTAATAAAAAATAAATCGATAATAAATAAAATTTAGAATTCATGAGAAAAATTTTCGCACTACTATGTCTAGCCACATTTATATTTACATCTTGTTCTAGCGATGATGATACAGATTTTGATACTATTGCAAATACCTTTGAAGTAACAGGAACGTTTAATACTGCTAATAATTTTCGGATTGAAGCTGTAGTACCTGATAATGTTAATGTATTAGACTCAGATGTTGCGTTAGTTTATATATTAGATCCTGAACAATCTACAGCTCAAGTTGATGTATGGGAACCATTACCAAGGACTTTTTTCTTTGCTCCTGGGGAATTTGCTCAGTTTCAATTCAATTTTATTTTTAACGAAGCACAAAATATTGCAAGTATTGATATATTTATAGAAAGTGATGATTTAAATGCATTGGCTGCTGATATTACAGATAATCAATCTTTCAGGATTGTAGTTATACCTTCAACTTTTGCAAAAAATTCAAAAATAGATTTTTCTGATTTTAATACGGTAAAAAAAGCACTTAAACTGAAATTTTAAAGAAGTACATAATTCAATTATATTTCATATTAAGTACTGATTATAATAAAAAACATTAAAAATTAACACCACGCTTATATAACGTGGTGTTTTTTTGTCCCTTTTAATGAAAATCTTATTCTTAGGGAATACTTAAATCCTTTTTTGGTTAGCCGAATTATCCTTAAATTCGTGACTTCAAAAAATCGACATTTATGAACACATATGATATCATCGTTTTAGGAAGTGGTCCTGGAGGTTATGTAACTGCAATTAGAGCCTCGCAATTAGGGTTTAAAACCGCAGTAATTGAAAAAGAAAGTTTAGGCGGAGTATGCTTAAACTGGGGATGTATTCCTACAAAAGCACTTTTAAAAAGTGCTCAGGTATTCGAATACTTAAAACATGCTTCTGATTATGGACTTACTGTAGATAAATTTGACAAAGATTTTGATGCAGTTGTAAAACGTAGTCGTGGTGTAGCAGAAGGAATGAGCAAAGGAGTTCAGTTTCTTATGAAGAAAAATAAAATCGATGTTCTTGAAGGTTTTGGGAAATTAAAAGCCAGTAATAAAATAACAGTAACAGATGCTGATGGAAAAGCTACTGATTATGAGGCAAAACATATCATTGTTGCTACAGGAGCAAGGTCTAGAGAATTACCTAATTTGCCGCAAGATGGTAAAAAAGTAATTGGGTATAGAAAAGCAATGACATTAGAATCTCAACCAAAGAAGATGATTGTGGTTGGATCAGGAGCAATTGGGGTTGAGTTTGCACATTTCTATAATGCAATGGGTACAGAAGTTACTATCGTAGAATTTTTACCTAACCTTGTCCCTCTCGAGGATGTAGAAGTATCAAAGCAGTTTGAACGTAACTTCAAAAAAGCAGGAATTAAAGTAATGACTAATTCTTCTGTTGAAAGTGTAGATACAAGTGGTGATGGAGTAAAAGCAACAGTAAAAACTAAAAAAGGAGAAGAAATTCTCGAAGCAGATATTGTGTTATCTGCTGTTGGTATTAAAACCAATATAGAAAATATAGGCTTAGAAGAATTAGGTATAGCTACAGATAGAGATAAAATTGTAGTAAATGATTGGTACCAAACCAATATCCCTGGAGTTTATGCAATTGGTGATGTTGTTCCTGGTCCTGCCCTAGCCCATGTTGCTTCTGCAGAAGGAATTACATGTGTAGAAAAAATTGCAGGAATGAATGTAGAACCTATCGATTATGGAAATATCCCAGGATGTACATATGCATCTCCAGAAATTGCTAGTGTCGGAATGACAGAAAAGCAAGCCAAAGAAGCTGGTTACGAATTAAAAGTTGGAAAATTCCCTTTTTCTGCCTCAGGAAAAGCCAGTGCAGCAGGAACTAAAGATGGTTTTGTAAAAGTGATTTTTGATGCAAAATACGGTGAGTGGTTAGGCTGTCATATGATTGGAGCCGGAGTTACCGATATGATTGCAGAAGCTGTATTAGGTAGAAAATTAGAAACTACTGGTCACGAAGTATTAAAAGCAATCCACCCTCACCCAACAATGAGTGAGGCTGTAATGGAAGCTGTAGCAGATGCATATGATGAAGTAATTCATTTATAAGACAACAATACATATATATTAAAAATGCCTTACTATCTTAATAGTAAGGCGTTTTTATATCAACAATTTTAGTTAAAATTGATAGTATGTATTTGTCTTATTTTGTAGAAAAGCTTTGTATTGCCAATATATAACTTTGTAAACCAAAGCCCAGAATAACACCAGCTGCATTAGGTGATATATAAGATTGATGCCTAAACTCTTCCCTACCAAAAGTATTTGATATATGAACTTCTACAACAGGAATTGATATTGCCTTTATAGCATCTCCAATACCAATAGAAGTGTGAGTATAAGCTCCCGCGTTAAGGATAACTCCATCGCATTGATCATCTGCTTCCTGTAGTTTAGTAATCAATTCGCCTTCTATATTAGATTGATAATAAGACAACTCTAGTGTAGAAAAATCAGATTGTAATTGAGCAAAGAACTCATCAAAAGTTTGATTTCCATACACATCTGGTTCTCTTTTTCCAAGGAGGTTTAGATTGGGACCATTTATGATTAGTAATTTCACACGTTTATTTTTTTTAGTAATTAACTTATAATAAATCAATTATATATTATATTCTTATTACTCAATATTAGGTTCCTGTCTTCTGTTATTCTTAGTCTTGAACAAATATCCGACGGATAATTGCGCTACAGAATGCTTAAAATCTATATCCAATGTATCAATATCATTAATATTAGTTAACCCCAGATTATATCGTAATTGAAAAAATAAACCAGTCTCTGTCTTATATCCAGCTCCGAATCCCCAGCTAAAATCAAAATTATTAAAAGAATCAAAGAACTCATCAGGAGTATCTTCTGCAGATTCTGTTGCATTTGCTAATATAGCAAGTTGCGGCCCTGTCTCTAAGCTAAATTTATTTGTAAAATAAAACTTAGCAATAATAGGCAGTGTCAAATAATTTAAACTAATCTTATTTTCTTCTCCCCCATTATCAACTTTATACCCTTGTGCTGTATACAACACTTCTGCCTGTACAAAAAACCGTTGAGATATAGGAAACTCTACGACAGCCCCCAAATGCATTCGCACTCTTGCATCTGTGTTTTTTATATCTCCTGTTATATTCGCATAATTAGCTCCAAATTTAAATCCTGCACGAGTATACAATTCTTCACTCTCTTGTTGAGCATATAAAGACGTGATCATCATCATTAGAACCGAAACAGTAAGAAAAAACTTATTCATCATATATAAATACTATTACTATTCAAAAGTAGTTTTATTTTTTAAAAAACCTGAATCTGTAAACAAAAAAAGCATTATAACATTTCTAAATACCCCTAAGCAATATTATCTATAAGGCTATAAAACTCATGTTCTATTAAAAATCGATGTATTTTATTCTCTAATTATAATCAAAAATACGCTCAAAAAATATTAAGAACTAATTAACTTTTTGTTCTGGTAAATTAAATAGTTTAGCGGCAAACTTTAAACCAACAGTGATTATGAAAAAAATTGCATTAACTACTTTAGCAGTAGTAAGTTTTGTCTTTGCAAGTGCTCAAAACAATGATCAAACTACTAAAGGAAAATGGTTAATCGAAGCTAATACTAATTTCGGCGCAGCAAGTGCTTCTAATACGAGTATTCAATTTACAAGTTTTTCTGATGATGGAGGATCAGTAATTAATATTGGTGCAGAAGTAGGCTATTTTATGATGGATGATTTAGCTCTAAAAATTGGTTTGGGATATGGATCAATAGACAAGGGTGGTGATTCAGAATCTTTAGATTCCTTTTCTTATAAAATAGGGGCCAAATATTATATTATTGGGAGGATTCCTGTGCAGATCGATTATAATGGTGCAAGTACAGATCAAAACCAAGATCCATCCTATTTTGGTGTTCAGGGAGGTTATGCTTTTTTTCTAGGAGATAAAGTAAGTATTGAACCTGGATTGCGATACAATTTTAGCTTGGATGATCGGTTTTATGCCGATGCCTTCCAATTAAACATAGGGTTTGTATTACATCTATAAAAATATCTATTTATTATTTTAAAACCATCCCAAAGTAAATTGGGATGGTTTTCTTTTATATCATATCTTAGTATTAATGAAATGGGATCACGCTATAAAAGACTACAAACATTATTTAAAAATCGAAAGAGGGTTATCTGAAAATTCAATTGTTAATTATACTCTTGATATTCAGAGGTTATTAAAATTTCTAGAACATCAAGATATAACAACTACTCCCCTTTCTATTGAAAAAGATATACTTCAGCAATTTATTTTTGAAACAGCAAAATTGGTTAATCCCCGTTCACAATCAAGAATTATTTCTGGATTAAAAAGTTTCTTTAATTACCTTGTATTTGAAGACTATAGAGAAACCAACCCTATGGAACTCATAGAATCACCAAAAATAGGAAGAAAACTACCCGATACGTTATCTGTAGAAGAAATAGATCTCATTATTGCTCAAATCGATCTTGGCAAACCAGAAGGAGAACGTAATCGGGCAATTATTGAAACTCTCTATGGATGCGGTTTAAGGGTAAGTGAACTTATAACCTTAAAAAAATCCAGTCTTTTTTTTGATGAAGGGTATATTAGTGTTACCGGGAAAGGTGATAAACAACGTTTTGTACCTATAGGAGAAACTACTCAAAAATATATTGATATTTATACCACCGAAATTCGTAATCATATTGATATCAAAAAAGGACATGAAGATACCTTGTTTTTAAACAGAAGAGGGAGACAACTTACCCGAGCAATGATTTTTACTATCATAAAGCGACTGGTAGAAAAAGCAGGAATCCACAAACAGGTTAGTCCTCACACTTTCAGGCATTCTTTTGCTACTCATCTTTTAGAGAATGGTGCCGATTTAAGAGCTATTCAATTAATGCTAGGTCATGAAAGTATTACAACTACAGAAATATATATGCATATAGATCGAAGCCACTTAAGCGAGGTTATACATAGTTTTCATCCAAGGAGATAATATATACAACTCGTTTAGATTCATAACCAAAAAAAGCTGCTGATAAATTTATCAGACAGCTTTTTATAATACCATATCTATTTAAAAATACTAATTCGGTCTCTTCACAATTCCTGAAGGAACAACAGTATTGGACAACATCGTTACAGGGTTTCCAGATCCAGTTGTAATTCCTGCATTTGCGCTAAGTGGTGATATAAAAAATGGTTTAGGATCACCATCTGCTATAGGCTCAACCGTAATAAACACTCTCTTGCTTGTTACAGCAGCAGGAAGTGTAATTCCTGTAATAGGAACTTGGGTAGGTAAAACCAGAAAATCTTCTCCAGGAAATGCAGGAACAGTTCCTCCTGAACCTTTAAAGAAATTTCCGTCATCAACACCACTAACATCAGAAAAAGTACCTGTAGATAAAATTTGAGTACCAAAATCTACCCAACCTTCATATTTCCATCCTGCAGATAAAGCAGGAAGAGATAAACCAGGAGCAGTATCACCATTCATAAACCATACACCAAATTCATCATTACCGTTATCCACGCCTCCAACATTGTCTGTAGGAGTTGCTAAAAAAAACTGACCTGATGTACTAGAAAGATCAGCAACTACTGGCGGAAAAGTAAGTTGTGCAGAATTACCATTAAAATTACCTGTCAAAATTTTTGTATCAGAAGGTCCATTATCGATATCTCCCACTGGCTCTACAGTCACTATAAACTGAGTTGCACTTGCAAGATCAGATGCAAATACGTCTAAGCGAACCACTCCTTCAGGGTTAGTAAATTTTACAGTACTAACAGGTTGTCCATTAACAATAATCCATCCTTGATAAGCAGTTCCTCCTGTAAGAGGCTTTAATCCGATCGTCTCTAATTCTATTGTGGCAACTGCTGGACCGTCATCATCATTAGAGCACGAATTGAATAGCGCTCCAAAAAATAGAACCGCTATAAATAATTTTGTTTTTGTCATCACTTTGCTTTTTAATTATCTTTCAAATGTAATTAGATTACAATAAAATTAACTCCAAAATGCTTACAAAATTGTATGTAAAAACATATTCCTCCTATGTTAAAATGTATTCGTTATTTCCCTTGTTGCCCTTCAACATTAGGTGTTTTAAATAATTCTATAAAAGCTGGACCTATATGAGATATGATTTCACCCGCAATCAATCCTTCAAAACCTGTTTTTTGAACGGCTATATCTCCAGAACTTCCATGTAAATAGACTCCAAAAACTGCAGCATGCAGAGGATCATAACTTTGAGATAGCAAACCGGTAATCATCCCTGTAAGCACATCACCGCTTCCTGCTGTGGCCATTCCCGGATTTCCTGTATTATTTACATATAATTGATCTTCATATACAGTGATAGAGTTTGCTCCTTTAATAATTACAATACAATCATATTGTTTTGAAAATGCTTTGGTTTTTTTAATTTTATCAAAATCACCTTTCCATTTACCCACTAATCGTTCTAACTCCTTTGGGTGAGGCGTCAAAATAGTTTTCTT
This sequence comes from Aquimarina sp. Aq78, assembly GCF_900299525.1. Lineage (GTDB taxonomy): Bacteria > Bacteroidota > Bacteroidia > Flavobacteriales > Flavobacteriaceae > Aquimarina. The sequence continues at coordinate 566,193 of NZ_OMKA01000001.1, forward strand.
TGGTAATTTCTCAAGAAGCTCAGGGTTTTTTGCCAAAATATTGATCCCATCAGCGTCTATCACAAGAGGAGATTCATTTTCCTTTAAAAACTCTCTAAATGCATTAACTGTTTTTTCGTCGGTGCCAAGACCAATCCCAATTCCTATGGCTGCAGGCTTAAAATCCAAAGCGATTTCTTCTAATTCGTCATCACTATCCGCAATAACCATTGCTTCTGGAACAGCCGTTTGCAGTACTTCATATCCGCATTCGGGAATATATGCAGTAACTAAGCCTGCTCCTGTCTTTAAGGTAGCTTTAGTTGCCAAGACCATACTTCCCATCTTACCATAACTCCCTCCTATCATTACACAATGCCCATAAGTACCTTTGTGACTAAACTTATGCCTTGGTCGATATAATGGTAATACTTCATTTTTATTAATCAAGACTCCGATACCCGGGTTTTGCATTAAAAAACTTCGATCCAATCCAATATCAATCACCTGCAGGTCTTGTGTATACATACCCGTTTCTGGTAAAAAGAAAACAAGCTTTGGTAATTGAAATGTAACTGTAACGTTAGCAAAAATCACTCCTTCAGGATTATCTGGTGATTTATCAGAATATAAACCCGAAGGAATATCTATAGAAAGAGTAAAGCATCTCGAAGTATTAAGGTGTTTGATTAAAGAAACCACCCAAGGCACTAATGGTCTGTTAAGCCCAATACCAAAAATGGCATCGATAACTATATCCTCTCGTTTAAGTTGAGGAAAATCCTCTTCGCATTTAAGCTGGATAGGCCAATCTTTAGCAATTTCTTTTAATCGATCATAGTTAGATAGAAATTCCTTAGATCTATTATCACTAAAATTTACGATGTAAGTTTTTACATTATACCCATGTTCTAACAATAACCTCGAAACTACTAGTCCGTCTCCTCCATTATTCCCAATACCACAAAAAACATGGATCATAATTGGAGATCCTTGTAATCGACTATGAATCAAATTAAAAATCTGTGTTGCAGCACGCTCCATCAATTCTAATGATGTAATCTTAGCAGTTACCATTGTAGCTTCATCTGCCATACGCATTTGTTGCGCAGAAAATATTTTCATCTATCTATATGTATTAATATTTATTCATGTTTTTATTCTAGAAGTTCCATTAAGAACTTTTAATAAATTAGGTAATCCTTCTTCAAAGACACTAAATATAATTTTAATCATGCCAGTTTCATATATTTTCTAAGAATTACATAATGAAACAAGTTATTAATTATTGAATTAGTAAAAATTTAAGGATGCAGTTAATTTAATTTTCTTTAAAAGTAAAAAATTATACATTTGAACACGCAAAGTAAAGCAAACAAATGTTTAGTACCATTTTCTTATTGGCTTTATTATTTACCTTAGGAACGATTATCGTATCTGAGGCTTCTTCTATTACAACAGGCACTATTACTACTATTATTACTATTATTACCCTTAGGGGTTAGTTCATTTATATATTACCACCGCACCACATACGTAATTCACAAAAAAAGAATTACCAGCAAAGCTTTTATTAATAATTTCAACTTAAAAAATACAATATATCATGAACGTTCTAAAATTTGGAGGTTCTTCTGTCGCCAATGCATCGGCCATAGAAAGTGTAATAGAAATCATAAAACAACAATCTCAAAAGCAATCTTTATATGTAGTAGTTTCTGCAATGGGCGGAATTACCGACTTACTGTTACAAGCAGGAGAAGAAGCTTCTGCTAACAATGAAGACTATAAAAACACACTGGCAGAAATTGAGAAAAGGCATTTTGAAGCTGTAAAAACTCTTATCCCTGTAGTATCCCAAAGTGCAATAATAAGTAAGGTGAAAGCCGAACTTAACACTTTGGAATCATTGTGTGAAGGCGTGTACTTATTAAGTGAATTATCTCTTAAGACAGCTGCCGTAATTGCAGGTTTTGGAGAGATGCTCTCTTCTTATATTATCACCGAAGCTGCCAAAATAAAAGGCTTAGACATCGTTTTAAAAGATTCTAGAGAGCTAATCGTTAGAACAATTAACTCTAAAGTCGTAATTGATTATAAAGAAACCAATACCAGAATCAAAGAATTTACAAATAGTAGTACACATAAAGTAAGTCTTTTTCCCGGTTTTGTTGCAAGAACACAAGATGGCGAACCTACCACACTAGGAAGAGGAGGATCTGATTTTACAGCAGCTATTCTGGCAGCAGCTATTGATGCAAATGAATTGCAAATCTGGACAGATGTAAGTGGTCTATATACTGCTAACCCAAAATTAGTAAAACAAGCTAAACCTGTACATCATATTTCATATCAGGAAGCTATGGAACTTTCTCATTTTGGAGCTAAAGTAATCTACCCTCCTACCATACATCCTGTATTAGAAAAGAATATTCCGATAGTTATTAAAAATACTTTTAAACCCAAAGATCAAGGAACTCTTATTACTCGAAAGGTAGATGAAAGAAAAAAACCAGTAACCGGGATCAGTCATATTGATAGTATCGCGATCATTTCTCTGGAAGGTAGTGGCATGGTTGGCATTCCTGGATTTTCTAAACGCCTATTCGAAGCGTTATTTCTAGAAAATATAAATGTTATCCTTATTACACAAGCTTCCTCTGAGCATTCTATATGTCTTGCCGTTGAAGCTTCTGAAGCAGAGAAAGCCAAAACCATTTTGGATACTACATTCGAATTCGAGATCTCTAAGTACAAACTAGATCCTGTAAAAATAGAAAATGATGTAGCTATCGTTGCATTGGTTGGTGATAACATGTATCACCATCAGGGATTAAGTGGCAAAATGTTTAGTACACTGGGTAAAAACAATGTAAATATTAGAGCTATCGCCCAAGGGGCTTCAGAAAAGAATATTTCTGTAGTCATAGCTAAAAAAGATATTAAAAAAGCTCTTAATATATTACATGAACGATTTTTTGAAGTAAAAACTAAACAGTTAAATCTATTTATAACTGGTGTAGGAAATGTAGGTAGTAAACTAATCGAACAACTTCAACAGCAAAATAAATACCTTAAAGATAAACTACGCCTTAAAATTCGAGTAGTTGGTATGTCAAATTCCAGAAACATGATCTTTAATGAAGGGGGAATTGACCTTGACTCCTGGCAAGAAATACTTCCAAAAGGAGAAAAGGCTAATGCAGAATCATTTTTCGCCAAGGCAAAAGAAATGAATCTACGTAATTCTATCTTTGTAGACAATACTGCAAATCCCAATATTGCTAAGATTTATAAACATTACCTGGCAGAAAGTATGGCTGTAGTAACTTGTAATAAAATTGCATGTGCTGATGAATATTCGAATTATGAAGAATTACAAGATCTCTCCAGAAAATTTAATGCTCCGTTTTTATATGAAACCAATGTTGGAGCAGGTTTACCTATAATCGATACTCTTAATAATTTAATTGCCTCTGGAGATAATATTCATAAAATACAAGCTGTATTATCAGGCAGTCTTAATTTTGTATTTAATAATTATACAGAAGAAGCTACTTTTCATGATATCGTAAAACAGGCTCAGCAAGAAGGATACACAGAACCAGATCCAAAGATTGATTTAAGTGGTGTTGATGTGGCTCGAAAAATCCTGATCCTCGCTCGTGAAAGTGAAAAAATTATGGAGCTGGAAAATATAGAGAATGAAGCATTTCTTCCTCAGGAAAGCTTAGAAACCAAAAGTGTAGATGAATTTTTTAATTCACTAGCTCGAAATGAGGAACATTTTAAGGAAATTCTGGCAGAGGCTAACAAAAAAGAATGTCGATTAAAATATGTCGCGCAATACGAAGCAGAAAATGCCAAAGTAGGATTGCAGTATATACCAGCTGATCATCCTTTTTATAATCTAGAAGGAAGTGATAATATTGTACTTTTTTATACAGATCGATATCCAAAACAACCTTTGATTGTTAAAGGAGCTGGAGCTGGAGCCGAAGTCACTGCTTCTGGTATCTTTGCAGATATCATAAGAATCGGCAAAAGTAAATAATATGAAATCAGTCTGACAATTAAAACGTACTAAAAAAAGAACAGATGAAAAGTGTTAAAATATTTGCTCCCGCAACGGTTGCTAATCTTTCTTGTGGATTTGATGTATTAGGATGTTGCTTGGATAATGTTGGCGATGAAATGATAATTTCGATCACGGCAGATCCTGGTGTAAAAATAACAAAAATTGAAGGAGCGAATCTTCCTATGGAAACTCACAAAAATGTTGCTGGTGTTGCTGTTGAAGCATTTCTTGAAGCATATGGAAAAAACATAGGAGTGGCTATAGAAATTTATAAAAAGATAAAAGCAGGTAGCGGAATTGGAAGTAGTGCTGCCAGTAGCTCTGGTGCTGTTTGGGCGGTAAATTATTTATTGGGCAACCCATTTACCACGCACGAATTGGTAAAATTTGCGATGGAAGGTGAAAAATTAGCTAGCGGTAATGCACATGCAGATAATGTTGCTCCTGCCCTTCTTGGTGGATTTACTTTGGTACGTAGCTATGCCCCATTGGATATCATAAAATTACATTCTCCAAAAGACCTGGTGATGACAGTTATTCATCCACAAATTGAAGTAAAAACATCAGATTCCAGATCTGTAATCAAACATAAGGTAACTTTAAAAAAAGCAATTCATCAATGGGGAAATGTTGGTGGATTTGTTGCCGGATTGTTTACAGAAGACTATGATTTAATTGGTAGAAGTTTAGACGATGTGATTATCGAGCCGTTGCGATCCATTTTAATTCCTGAATTTAACAATGTTAAAAATGCAGCTATTGCAAAGGGTGCTTTGGGTTCGGGAATATCTGGTTCAGGGCCTTCTATTTTTGCGTTGAGTAAAGGTATGAAGGTTGCAAACGACGTAGCAGATGTAATAAAAGATATTTATAACAAAACAGGAATTGATTTTGATATACACATCTCAAAAATTAATAGCAAAGGAATTAAGATAATAGAAGAAACTGAATACAGAAAATAAAAAACAATGCAATACTATAGTTTAAATAATAATGCTCCTAAAGTATCTTTTTCTGAAGCTGTCATAAAAGGTTTAGCTCCAGATCGAGGATTATACTTTCCAGAAAACATAACACCATTACCTAGTTCGTTTTTTGAAAACATCGAACATCTGGATAACATTGAAATTGCCTATCAGGCTATACATCAATTTGTTGGGGATGAAATACCAGAGCCAGAGTTACGAGACATTCTGGCAGATGTTTTGAGTTTTGATTTTCCAGTAATAGAAGTTGAAAATAATATAGGAACATTAGAACTATTTCATGGTCCTACAATGGCTTTTAAAGATGTAGGAGCTCGTTTTATGGCGCGATGCTTAGGGTATTTTAATAGAAATAACGAAAATCAGGTTACTGTTTTGGTTGCTACTTCTGGGGATACTGGTGGTGCAGTTGCAAATGGTTTTTTAGGAGTAAAAGGTGTAAATGTGGTTATTCTCTATCCAAGTGGAAAAGTAAGTGAAATACAAGAAAAGCAACTAACCACACTTGGGCAAAACATAACAGCATTAGAAATCGACGGAGTTTTTGATGACTGCCAGGAAATGGTAAAAACTGCATTTCTAGATGCGAGCATTACTGATCATAAACAATTAACCTCAGCAAATTCTATCAATGTGGCTCGGTGGCTCCCACAATTATTTTATTTCTTGTTTGCCTACAAACAGGTTAAACATAAGAAAAAAGATATCGTGTTTTCTGTCCCAAGTGGTAATTTTGGTAATATTTGCGCAGGAATTGTTGCTCATAAATTAGGGCTTCCTGTTAAACAATTTGTGGCTTCGACCAATATAAATGATACCGTTGTTAGGTATTTAGAAACTTCAGAATACCAACCAAAACCATCAAAAGCTACTATTTCTAATGCAATGGATGTAGGTAATCCAAGTAATTTTATCAGAATACAACAGCTTTTTAATCATAATTTTGCTGACCTTAAGAATAACTTCTCTGCTTATAGTTTTAATGATAATCAAACCAGAGAGGCTATGAAGATGATATATAACCAAACAGGGTATATTTCTGATCCGCATGGTGCTGTTGGGTATTTAGGCCTTAAAAAACAAGAACTTACTAATAATGAATATGGTATATTTCTAGAAACTGCACACCCTGTGAAATTTCTAAATATAGTCGAGGAAACTTTGGACACAACTATAGAAATCCCTAGTCAAATCCAAAAAGTAATGCATAAGGAAAAACATAGTATAACAGTAAATAGTTATGAAAAACTAAAAGAGTTCTTACTTAAGTAAGAACTCTTTTAAAAATATAGTTTTTATTTTTTAATCTGTAGCTAAAGATTTCATCACTCCATGAACGATATCAGTAGTAGATGCCAGGTATTTAAAATTTACCGTTGTATACTTATCTTCACTCTGACGTACAAACGGTGAATTATCTGCATTTTTTAATTCTGCAGTAAGTGTCACAGTTTCGAAACCAAAATTGGCAAAAAATCTACTTTCTGGTGTAGCCACTTCTCTCTTATATATAGGCACGGGAGATTCAAGACGATATAATGACTCTAGGCTAAGGCTAGATGCTAGCATTTCTATAGCTCTATCTTCATCATTATCCCACCCCATATAATCAGATCGGTGCATGGAATGAATATTATATTCTTCATCTTTCAATTTTTTGGTAAACATTCTTGTACCTACCATATTACTTTTCCAGTGGTCAAAAAATACAACCATGAAATTTATTTTGCGTTCCTCTAATTTTGCTAATTTCATTGCAACATAATATGCAATCGCAACACCTGTAGCATTATGAACCGCACCAGGGCTGTCCTTAACAGTGTCATAATGTGCTGCTATCACAACATATTCATCACTACCATTGGTAGCCGGAATCTCTGCAAAGATATTTGCGCCATTAAATAAATTTCCTTTCTTATCCTTTACATTATAAGTATGTCTTTCAGGTTTAAGTCCTATATCTTTTAAAGAACTAAACAAAAAATCGGCAGTAGTTTTCCTCTCGGAGGAGGTTGATCTACTTTTTAATTTTTTTCTTCCTCTAATAGGTTCATGGCCAGTGAGCTTGGCAACAATTCCTTTTTGGACATTAATAATCTCTGCTTCTTTTCGATCTTGTTCAGTCTGAGCTGGGGCCATCTGAATTGCGAAAATAAATAATAGTAAAAATTCTCTATAATAATTCATTTTGTAGGTTTTGTATTCTTTTTCCCTTTAACACAAATTTATGAAAAATCTGTAATTAAACAATTTTGTATTTTTATTGCATAAAATAACACTTTAATATGTCTTTTGCAAAAACCATACCTTTTATTATAATAACGTTATTATTTGTTCAATGTGGCAATGATTCCAATACTAAAAATTTATTAAGTGCTTCTGAAAATTGGAGGGGCGAAGTTATTGAATTTCCTTTAGAATTTGCTACTTCCTTACAATATTCGGGTATTGAACATGTGCGTTTTGCTCCAGGATGGGGAAAAGAAGGCGCTTCTGACTATTTTTCATATGCATTTTTGTGGGATTTAAGTGAAAACCCACAGTTGTCTGCTAAAAAACTTGAGTCTGAAATGGAAACATATTTTGATGGCTTAATGCGTTTGGTATCCAAAATGGATTCAGAGCAAAAGAATAAAATACCTAAGTCTAAGGCTTTTTTTGAAAAAGTAAATGGTTCTGTATATGTAGGAAAAATACTTACTTATGATGCTTTTACTACAAAAAAAGAAGTGAATCTAAATATCACAGTGAAGTATAGTATGTGTGAGTTACAAGATAAGCACCTAGTATTATTTAATATATCTCCGCAATCCCTCGAACATCAAATCTGGAAGAAATTAAAAAAAGTGACCGTTACTATGAATTGCAAATAACAAGTTCTTTTTTAATTCATAAAGATTCTTTTTGTTTTACTGCCTATTATTAAGCAGTCATTTCGTATACGATATAAGTATCCTGAAAATAGTTTAAAGCCAGGTTGTTTTAAACCACTGGAGTGCTATAATGGTTTTTGCATCACATATTCTTCCTGATTCTAATAGATCATCAATTTCTGAAATATGGTGCTTACATAGCTCAATATCTTCATCCTCTTCCTGTAATCCTCCCCCAACATATATTTTATCTTTTTCAGAAACTTCTCCATAATATAGATACATACGCTCAGAAGAGCCCCCTGGAGTAGCATAAAATGTAGTTATATGCTCTAAACTATCAACTAGATATCCTGTTTCTTCTTTAGCTTCACGAATTGCACATGTAACAGGATCTTCATTTTCTTCTAAACCTCCGGCAGGAATCTCTAAAAGCCAGCCATTACCATTTTTTGTAGTAGGATAACGAAATTGGTTAATCAATATCAGGTGATCAGTATTTTTTTCATACAATAAAATTGCGACAGAATCTCCCCGATCTACCATTTCTCGAGAATACGTTATGGGAGTATCTTTATGAAAACGATCGTGAGTAACTACTGCCTTTTTTACTTTTAAAAAACCATCGTAGACCAGGTTCTCATTAAGAATTTTATAATCCATCCAGTTATAATTAGGCGCACAAAACATCGTGTTTTACTGCTAACAAGATATGGATTTAAATGGAAATATAATATCAGTCACTGGTCAGAGTTTGATTAATAAAAATGGGCTCGACTAATTTTAATATCAATCGAACCCATTATCAATAACTAACTCAAATCCCTTTACTTTTTTCTATAAAATTCCTTTTATCGATATAGAATCTAAAATAATCATTTCTGTACCTGCACCATTTCTAAATGTTACTACTAATTTCCCTGTAGCTAATTTGTTATCTGGTATTGGTATTCTCAATTCTTGCCATGTTCCTTCTACAGCTTCAACATCATCATCAAAAATAGAAAGAATGGGGTCTCCTAAACCATCTGCTGTTTCAAAGTAAACTACTACTCCATCTTCTGTTTCCCACGAAGTGGTTCTAAAAAACAATTTTATATCTAGCACGGCATTAGTCACATCTGGATTTAAGCCCGTAATTTCATCAAAGGTTAGTGTTACAAAGCCATCGAGATCGGATGTTACATATCCTTGGTTTCCATCAATAGAATTAGTTTCGAAACTATCAGGGTTTGCAGAAGTAACCGTAGTATTATAGACTCCCATTATTTCCTGTTCAATCGCACTAACGCTAGCAGCCAAAAAGGACGCTGTAAAACCCAGCTCATCACCTGTACTTACATAACTTACATATGGTACTTCTGATGCCGGGTCTGTATCCTGAATATTTGGTAACGGATCTTGTGTTGCAGCTGGACGCGGATATCTGGTTAAGGTTCCAAAAGTTGGTACTTCTTCAAAACTGGTATATCCAAATTCAAAAAGATCATCTTCTCCAATATTCACCGTTACACTTTTATTTTCTCTTTTGTCTGGTTCCCCTAAGATATAGCCTTGTATAGATTGAAGATTAAATGTCACTGCTCTTGATCCTTTAGAAAGATCATCATTAACCAAAGATTCTAGTAGTATCACATCTACTGTTGATTGCCCGGCAGGTAAGATAAAGCTTCCCGAACTTGCTGGAAGCATAAAATCAATTCCTTCTTGAGCAGCATCCTCATCTGGAAATGCCACGGTATAGTTCACCGTTAGGTCTTCAGAAAGAAGTTCACCCGAATATGTAAAAGTAGTAGTAACAGCTCCCATATCAGATTCAAGAACATTAATTTCATTAGTTTTAAAAGAAATATAATTAAATTCAGAGGGTAATAGTACGTCGTTTTCAGTATCACAACCTAGGATACTTACTAAACCTATGAGGTATATAAATTTTATACTTTTCATGTTTGTTTCGTTTTTAATATCCTGGATTTTGTTGATTAGCGATATTTGGATTTACATTGATTTCATCAATAGGTACAGGTAAGATTGTTCTATTGGCTGGGGCATTAATCTCGATTGGATCCCCATCTTGTCTGTATTTATTAAAAGTGATACCATGTCTGGTAAGATCAAAGAGCCTAAATCCTTCAAAAGCTAATTCTTTTCTTCTTTCTAGTAAAATTTTATCCTGTAGTGCTTGTCCTGTTTCTGTTGATACTGGTAATGTATCTGGAGGAACAGGTATTTCTAATGCACGATGGATAATTACATCTAAAGCTTGCTGAGCATCAGTATCTTCATTTAATTGCGCATGTGCTTCTGCTTTTATCAAATACATCTCTGAAAGTCGTAAAACATGTACATTATCATCCTGAGTATCGTTGCGAGGAAATTTTTGTATTAGATTTACTGCCCCATCTGCTGGGTACAACTCTTTTCTAATATCTGTATCAGATAAATTACTCTTAAAATTATCAGTTGCAAATGCATCTTTATAATTAAGGTAAAAATGACTAATTGAATTTGAACCCGAATTATCAGTTTCATTATTAGCTACAACAAATAAACTTTCTGAGTTAAAGTCCTCTGCCCAACCTGCAATATAATTATCCCTTGTTAGCAAACTTTTACCGCTAGTATTAATAACATCGGTAGCCATATCTCTGGCTCCAGCCCAATTCTCTTGATGTAAGTACACTCTTGCCAATAGTCCTTTGGCAGCATTGATATCCAATCTTGTAGGTCTGGATTCTGTACGCATCAGATTAATAGCTTCCATCAAATCACTAATTATTTGCTGATAAACGACAGCTGTTGTACTCCGCGGAGGTTCTTGAATATCTGCTCCATCACCTAATAGTTCAAAATCTGGTATTGGAACACCTAAATGAGAAGCATCTATAGTAAAATTATAAGGTTGAGCAAATAACAGCTGAAAATTATGAAAAGCCAACGCTCTCAACGCATACATTTCTCCTATATACTGATCTGCATCTTCTTGTACTGTTTCGGGAAAAGATAATTTCTTACCTTCACGTATTACAATTGAAGTAGTAGCGATTATTCGAGATATAATATTCCATGCCTCGTTAGTTCTAGCATCATTTGATGTAACTATATAATCGTCAAATTCTAAATACCTTCCTGTATTATCAAAAGCATCTATAAATGCATTATCCGACATAATCTCTGGCAATAGCGTAAAAGTTCTGTTGTATACCGCTGGATTTGCAAGGAAACTATATGCTCCACTAGTAGCGAGTTTCAAAGAGTTGATATCTGTAATTGCATCTTCTACTTCAACAGCATCAGAAAAACGTTGCTCTAAAGTATCCTCACACGATGATAATGTGAGTAGTATGGTAATAAATATATAAGTGTATTTTTTCATGATAATTCGTTTAAAATGTGATGTCTAAACCTAAAAACAATGTACTTGAAATAGGTATTTCCTGATTCAATCTACCGTCTGATCCTGCTTCGGGATCTCTTTCTAATCGATCATCTTTTATAAAAGTGTATAGATTAGTTCCTTTAACATACACTCGGGCATTAGAAAGCCCTATTCTTTCTATTGAAGCTAATGGAAGATCATAAGAAAGTGTTACTTCTCTTAATCTCACATAGCTTCCATCATACACAAATCTACTTGACCGTAGCGCAGAACTACCTGATTGCCCATTTCCATATACAAAGGCTGGAATATCTGTAACATCTCCTGGCTTTTGCCATCTTCTGTTATAAGTACCACGACTCACATTTCCGGTAGAAGATAAACGTCGAGAACCATCACTATTAGTAAACCTGTTCCATGTATCATATACCAAACCTCCCCAGGCAGTATATATTTGAAAATCCAGAGTAATTCCTTTGTATGAAAAAGAATTTCTTAGACCTGCATAAAAATCGGGAGTTGCATTTCCTATAATTACCTGGTCTGCATTATTATAATTTGAAGTTACTTCTGTTCTGGTATCATCAACATACCAAAGAGCATTACCATTTGCGGGATCTACTCCTGCATATCGTGGTAAATAAAAAGTTTCTATGTCCTCTCCAATTGCCACAATACTAGTACCGCCTATTATTGGGTCGCCTCCCCTACTTAATTTAGTAACTTCATTTTTATTTGCTGTAAAATTGAAATTTGTAGTCCATGTAAATCCTTCGGTATTCGAAACAATATTACGAGAAGTAATATCGAATTCTACCCCGGTGTTTTCCATTGATCCAATATTTTCTGCGATATTATTTCCTTCACTACCATCCTCTCCTCCATCTCCATTAGCAGCAGAAATAGGTCTTTGTCTTAGTAGATCAGTTGTTTCTCTGGTGTACCAATCAACACTACCTTGTATTCTATTATTTAAAAAAGAATAGTCTAATCCTACATTAAAAGCTTTGTTTAACTCCCATTTAATATCAGGATTTCCCACAGATGTAAAAATCAAACCAGGGTTACCATCACTATCATTAACTCTAAATAGGTTAAATATTCCCGTCTCTGGGTCATTACCATTTACACCGTAACTCGATCTTAGTTTCAGATCATTTACAAAACCTACAGAGTTCATAAATGATTCATTAGCTATATTCCATCCCAGTCCAACAGACCAAAATATTGCAAATTGATTATTTTCGCCAAAACTTGAAGATCCATCACGTCGTACAGAGCCACTTATCAAATATTTATCATTTTGTGAATATTCTGCATTAAGAAATACAGAGTTTAAACCACTTTGCGCTTTATTCGTAGAAGCCAAGGTTGGAGTACTACCATTATTCAGATCTTCAAACCCATCTGGAATATTTTCTACAGTAAGATCACTGAATTTATTTCTGGTTTTTTGTAATTCGTACCCTCCAAACGCAGTTAAACTATTGTTTTTCCAATTCAGGTTATAACGTAGTAAATTTCTAAACAGCCAGGAAAATAAGAAGTTAGAATCCTGTTCTCCCCTACCTAAAGGTCTTCCATCTCCATAACCCGCAGGGAGTCTTACAAACTCATCCTGAAATGTTTGATTCATATTAATTAAAGACTCAAAAGAGAGGCTTTTTACAATTTCATATGATAATCCTGCTCCGGCTAATATTCTATGATCAATATCTTTTCGTATCTCATCTTGCGCTTGGGCAATTGGATTATGAGTACTATTAAACCCAAAATTAAATGTTCCATCCTCATTATAAGGAGATATATCTGGTCGAATTCTGTATATCGAACGAACTGGATTGGCAAACTGTCCTCCTCTTGGTCTTTCTTTAGAAATTGATTTGTTATAAGAGATATTAACGTCCAGTTTTAAACGATCTGTAAATTTATGATCGACTTTTAACCTCGTATTCATCCGTTCTAATTGAGAATTTAGAATAATTCCTTCTTGATTAAAATACCCTCCAGAAAGATAAAATTTTGTGTTTTCTGCTCCTCCTCTTACAGAGAGATTATGCTGTTGATATAATCCATCTCTAGTAAGTTCATCATACCAATCTGTATTCACATCTGGATTAAATCCATTATCAGTCAAAAAAGTTAATGCATCAGCATCGTTATCGCGTATTCCTGCATTTTGAACTCCTTCTACCAATAATTCTTGCAATTCTGAAGTATTTAATGGTTTAAACCGTTCTGCAACAGTTGCTGATGACAAACCAGATTGAACGCTATATGAAACCTGAGTTTTACCTGATACACCTGATTTGGTTTTTATAACGATTACCCCATTAGCTCCTCTTACTCCATAAATAGAAGTAGCAGCAGCATCTTTTAGAATAGAAATTGCTTCAATATCATTTGGGTTAAGTGATGTTACCACTGCAGAATTTGTGGTTTGAAAACCATCAATAACATATAGAGGAAATGCAGATTCAAATGATCCAACTCCCCGTATTCTTACATTGGGAGACGCTCCTGGTTGCCCACTACTTGCAGTTACTTGTACACCTGCAATATTACCTTGAATACTCTCCTGTAAGGCTGCTCTTGGGGTAGCAGTAATTGATTTTACATCTACATTTAGTGCCGAGCCTGTAAGTCTGGATTTTCGTTGAACACCATACCCGGTTACAATAACTTCTTCTAGATTACTAATATCTTCTTTTAGGGCTACATCAATAGTATTCTTATTTACTATAACCTCCTGGGTTTCAAAACCTACATAAGAAAATACCAGAGCATCACCTTGATTTGCTTCTAATTTATAATTCCCATCAAAGTCGGTTAATGTCCCTTTATTTGTACCCTTAATAACCACATTTACCCCAGGTAAAGGGTAACCTTCTTCACTTAGTACATTACCGCTTACAAAATTTTGCTGTGTTTTAGTTTTATCGCTAATGGTACTTTTATTGGTTTGCTCTATCGATTTTTCTTCCATGTAATCTAATAGATTCTTAAGCGCTAAATCTGATGTTTTTACATTTCTTGGAAATAAAACTATTTGATTTTTATAAATCTTAAAATTTATATTAGTATCATCAAATAGTCCGTACAATACTTTTTTTACCCGCTCATTAGTGGCTGTAAGAGATACTTTTCTTGAAATATCAACCAAATTGTTATTATAAAAGAAGCGGAATTCACTTTTTTGTTCAATCTCTTCAATGGCCATCTGCAATGTAACTTCCTCCAGGGAGATCGATATATTTTGAGAATATGTATTAAATGAAAATAGCTTTGAAATAGTAATACAAATAAGTAAAGAATAAATTTTCATAATTCTTATAAGATGTTTTCTGGATAAGAAAACTCCGGAAAGGTTTTTTTTCATAATTTTGTGTGATTTTAATTATTCTAATTCTGAGTCTAATTAAATGATTAATAGAGGAGGATGTTGCCGCATCCTCTTCTCTATTTATTATTCTGAATTTAGCATGACTTTGTTGTTTACATTTTTATAATTAATAGGTGAAGACATTTTAAGGAGTTCTAAAACCTCTTTTAGGGTAAGGTTATCAAACTCTCCTGTATACTTATACTGTAGAAGTGAATCAGATTTAATTACAAACTCTACATTATATTTTCTGTTTAGATCTAATACAACTTGTTTTAATGGGGTTTTATCAAAAATTAATTTACCTTCTTGCCAGGCAACTATATTTTTAGAATCTACTCTATCCACTTTGATATTACTTTTTTCTTTATCAAAAACTGCCCTCTGGGACGGTTCTAAAACGATGGGTTTTTCTATTTGTTGTTGAAAAACTTCAACTTTTCCTGTCACCAATGTAGTTTCAATTTTTTCGTCTTTTGGATAGGATTTTACATTAAATGATGTACCCAAAACTCTAATATTGATATGGTCGGTAGTAACTATAAAAGGTTTGGTAACATCTCTCTTTATATCAAAAAATGCTTCTCCTATTAAAGTAACTTTTCTTATACTATCTGTAAATGTATTAGGATAAGTAAGACTACTATTTGCATTTAATACAATAGTAGAACCATCAGGTAAGACTACTGTTTTGTACCCACCATGGCTTGTAGTTACATGCTTGGTGGTGGTGCTAAAAATTTCTGTAGTATCAACAATCAAATCGTTATCAGGAAAAGATGTGAACATATACCACGACATAAAAGGGACTATTATCGATGCTGCAATAGCTGCATAGTAATATCTTCTTTTCTTAGATTTCTTTGAAGAAAAGCGTTGGTATTGAACATTAACGTCCATATCACTTAACGAATCCAAAGTAGAAGCAACATATTCTGCTTTTAATAAATTGAATTGTTTTTGATGCTCGTTATCTTTCTTGATCCATTCAATTACTAATTTCTTTTCATCAGGACTGGTATCTCCCTTTATATACTTTATAAGGTCTTTTTCTTGCATTAATTACAGTCTTATATTTATACAGACGTACAAATACGTATTACCCCCCCAATTATTTTTGGTTTTTTTTTAAAAAAAAGATAAAAATTCGCGTAGATGTAGCCTCATATGCTTTATAGCTTTAGACATATGATTCTCTACAGTTTTAATTGAAATATCTAATTCATCAGATATTTCTCTATTCTTTAAACCTTCAATCCGGCTTTTTACAAAAACTTTTTTGCATTTTTTGGGAAGTAATTCAATACCCGTCTGTATTCTTTGTTCTAATTCTTTCTCTAGTATAGAAGAAGCATCTTTATCTGCAAGTGCACTATGATTTATAAATGCTTCAAGTTGCACTATATTATTCGAGCGATTAAGCTTATATTTTTTGGATCGTAAATAATCCAGGCAGGAATTTTTAGTGCTCCTAAATAGGTATCCATTAATATTAGTGGTAATATTCTTCTTGTTTTTCCAGATTTTCACAAATACGTCCTGTACTATCTCTTCTGCTTCTTCTTTATTAGAAACATAGCTTTGAGCTACATATAATAACTTACTATAATAAAGTTCAAAAAGAATTTTGAAGGCTTCTTCATTTCCTTCATTTATATTCTTAATGAAAAAGCTTTGTGATATTTGCGATTCCTTTTTCACTAGTACAATAATTCATGATAAAGGTAAATATTTTTTTTTAACGATACTACAACAAATAATTAACATTAAAAATTTCATTTTCACAAAACCATCAACTTTCTTCTGACATATACATATATATGCAGGGTTTTTATTGATTTTTTGTTTTTTTCTAAAGGCATTAAAAAGAAGTATAACAAGAAAGTTTTATTCCATTAATTTCTATCCTTGATTCTGTATACAAATTTTAATCCACTCCAATCTTCATCTATTGCTGCCACTTTTACATCAACTAACCCTATACTAATTAGGTAATTTCTTATAGGATCTCTTTTAAGGTCTGTAGGGATGGATGAGCTTCCTTTAGGCCAACTAACCCATAGCATTCCCTTCTTTTTTAAAGCAATTTTATAAATAACCGCTACTTCCTGTAATTCCTTAAAAGTGGTACAAAAAATATGAATAAAATCTACACTTTCATTTTTAGGCTGTTTCACCTCTTCAATCCCTTTTGGTAAATCTGAAAAAAGAGTGTAATAATGATTTGGTTGTTTATATAGCATTAGTATATTATCCTCTTTAATTCCTAGTTTTTTTGCTAGAGGTGTACCCGAATATCCTGTTGACATAATTAAAATGCATTTACAATAAATTAATAACACTCTTTAAAGTTACTAAATGCTGTGAAATAGAAGAGCTCTTAAAATTATTTTGTACCTTTTATATAATTAAATTTTTAACCATCAATATGATGTCAAACCGATGATTTATTAGGATTATACCAAAAAAGCATTGGATACCTACACAAAGTTTTTTACATTCGGCGTCAATTTGATAACACTAAATCATCTTATTATGCAAAATACTGCTTTGACAGAAATTCATACTGCTTTGGGAGCTAAAATGGTTCCTTTTGCTGGTTATAATATGCCCGTATCTTACGAAGGTGTAAATATAGAACACGAGACAGTACGTAAAAGTGTTGGGGTTTTTGATGTATCTCATATGGGAGAGTTTCTTATTACCGGTCCTAACGCATTAGATCTTATCCAGAAAGTAACTTCTAATGATGCTTCTAAGTTAGTAGACGGAAAAGCACAATACAGTTATTTACCAAATGATAAAGGTGGGGTTGTTGATGATTTAATTGTATATAGAATTGCTGATCAAAAATATCTTATGGTTGTCAATGCATCTAATATCAAAAAAGATTGGGATTGGATAAGCAGCCACAATACAATGAACGCTGATATGCGTGATCTATCTGATGAATATTCTTTATTAGCTATACAAGGGCCAAAAGCTGCAGCTGCTATGCAATCTTTAACCTCTGTTGATCTTGAAGCAATGAAGTTTTACACTTTTGAAGTATCTGATTTTGCAGGCATAGAACATGTTATTATTTCTGCTACAGGATATACCGGTAGTGGTGGTTTTGAAATCTATTGCAAAAATTCTGAAGTAGAACAAATCTGGAGTAAGGTATTAGAAGCTGGAGCGGATTATGATATTAAGCCAATTGGTCTTGCTGCCAGAGATACATTGAGATTAGAAATGGGGTATTGTCTTTATGGCAATGATATTAATGACACTACCTCTCCTATTGAAGCTGGATTAGGGTGGGTTACTAAATTCTCAAAAGATTTTATTAATGCAGAAGCCTTAGCCAAAGAAAAAGAGCATGGTGCAGAGCGTAAATTAATTGGTTTTGAGCTGGACGAACGCGGTATTCCTCGTCATGATTATGATATTGTAGACGGAAACGGAAACAGTATTGGAATAGTAACTTCTGGTACTATGTCGCCTTCTTTAGGAAAAGGAATCGGTCTTGGGTACGTTCCATCGGTTTTTGCTAAACCGGGAAGCAAAATAAATATTCAGGTACGTAAAAACGCAATTCCTGCAACAGTGGTAAAATTGCCTTTCTATAAAGGATAGTTTTACAATAAAAATAGTATAGTTAAGTTTCAAAGTTACAGTAGTAATATTTGGAACTTAATTTTTTTTACACAATTAACATTGAAAAGAATTTTAATCATAGGAGCCAGTGGTTTTATAGGAAATGCGCTATATAAAGAGCTTAATTCTTATTTTGATACCTATGGTACATATCATACGGATAATACTTTTTTTGAAAAAAATCAAAAGTTCTTTCAGTATGATATGGAAATGGAAGATATCTCTATTTTACTGGATAATCTTAAGCCTACCATTATTATTACTACCCTTAGAGGTAACTTTAATTCACAATTGGATGCACACCAACGTATAATACAATGGATTCAAAAACATAAATGCCGACTTGTTTTTATATCCAGTGCTAATGTATTTGACTCTTTTAGTAACTATCCATCATACGAATATGACAAAACGCTTAGTGATAGCGTTTTTGGAAGATTTAAGATCAAAATTGAAAATGCACTATTACGATTGCCTGCTCATAAATACGTAATAGCTCGTGTACCTATGATTTTTGGCTCTACAACTCCAAGAGTACAAGAGCTTAAAACTCTTCACGACCTTAGAGCACCAATAGAAGTTTTTCCTAATGTAATTATTAATGCAACTTCTATATCAAAATTAACACTGCAAATACATTATATCATTAATCGCAATAAGAAAGGAATCTTTCATCTTGGGAGTACTGATCTTATTTATCATCTAGATCTAGTTAAAGAAATTTGTGATGCCTTACAATTAGATGATCCTGTTTTCAAGCAGGTTTATGATTCAAATAATGATCGTTATCTTGCTGTTTTACCAAAAGACAATAAACTTCCTAAAAACCTTCAGATTACTACACAACAAGTTATTAATTCTGTAATTGCGAAATGACTCTTAATGTATTGATAATTGATTATTAATAATATATATTCTCATTATCTTTGTAGTATGGTTGAAGATGGAAAAAAAATTATATTATTTGATGGTGTTTGTAACTTATGCAACACTGCTGTCTTATTTACTATTAAACGAGATAAAAATGATGTATTTCGCTATGCTCCATTACAAAGCAAAATTGGAAAAAGATTAATTGCAGAGAGAAATATTGATCCTACAAAACTAGATTCTATACTATTAATTGATCCAAATATTGCTTACTATTATAAATCAACAGCTGCTTTACATATTGCAAGACAGCTGTCTGGTATATATCCCTTACTTTCGGTTTTTCTTATTTTACCGAGATTCCTTAGAGATTGGATCTATGACATTATTGCCAAAAACAGATATAAATGGTTTGGCAAAAAAGAAAGTTGTATGATTCCAACCCCAGAGCTCAATGCTCTTTTTATAGATCAATAGTAATTGAATCATTATCTACATTCCTTCATTTAGTCTCCGGTGTAATAACCGAAGAACCATTCGTTCTATGCTTTACCGTATGTTCAGTTTGATATTTTTTTCTGAGCTCATTTGATTGAGCATCTAACTTATTAATATTATCAATATGCACAATACTGAGACATATTACTGCAAAGGTAATAAGCACTATGGGTAGTAAAAGCCGTTTCATCTTTATGAGTGTTTATGTGATACTTCAAATGTATAGATAAGAACGATACAGCGTAAGGGGATTTTAACTAAGAATGCTCAGGGGGTTTTTCCCCTGCTAAAAACACAAACGAACAACTTTAAAAAGAAGCGTTACCTAAATCAAAAGGGTAATTCACTCAATTCTGGTTTTTATAAGAAAGACAAGACTATACATTCGCCTTGTAATTAAAACCATACTACTATGAAAACCTATACATTACTATTTTTGTTTTTTTCATTTATAATAGCATCCGGTGCTGAAAAAAAAGCCGAAACTACAATAGAAGAGGTAACCGTGTATCTTGAAGGAGCACAAATAAAACGAATAGCCTCTGTGAATCTAACTTCAGGTACGAATGAGATTATATTATCAGACTTATCTCCCAATATCGATGAAAACAGTATTCAAATATCTGGATTAAAGAATACATCTATTCTTGCCATAAATTTCGCAATTAATTATCTCGAAAAGAAAAAAGATTCTGAAGAGTTAGCATCTTTTAAAAAACAACTAAAGTCAATATTACAGCAAAAAAATAATTTTAATAATAATGTATCGGGTCTTCAACAAGAACAAAAACTTTTAAATAACAATCAACGTATTGGAAGTGATGCTACTCCTATTTCCTTAGAAAAAGTAAAAGAAATTTCTGCTTATTATCGAGAAAGATCAACAGCAATAGAAAACGAAATATACACGCTCAATCAAAAGGTAAATGATCTAAATAATCAAATTCAAGATCTTAAAAATGAGATCAATAAACTTGAAGACCATACCAAAGAAGAACGAGGTGAGATCAAATTAAAACTAGACTCCCCTATTGCCTCTAATTTAATCTTAGAAATACGATATAACGTTGCTAATGCTGGATGGTTTCCTCTATATGATATTAAATCAAATAGCACAGAGTCGCCACTTAACATAACCTATAAAGCAAATGTATATCAACAAACGGGTACAGATTGGAAAAATGCAAATATCATTTTATCTACAGGAGACCCTAATACTAATAATTTGAAACCCGATCTAAGTCCAAAATATTTAAATTTTACATATCGAGGATATAGAAAAGCTAATACAGTTAATAAATATTCCTATAAATACAATCCAACCATAAGAAGAGTATCTGGGATCATTACAGATGAACAGGGAATGCCTCTACCCGGGGTCAATATCATAGAAAAAGGAACAACTAATGGCACACAAACAGATTTTGATGGTAGATACACCATTAATATACAGGGTGGTCGAGAACTTTCTTTTTCCTCTCTCGGGTTTACCAACAAAACAATTCCTATCCACTCGTCATCAATAAATATAGCTCTAGAAATGGATTCTAATCAATTAGATGAAGTAGTTGTTACTTCTAAATTACGAGGAAAAGTTCTAGGTCTTTCTTCTACCAAAAGAAAGGAAGAAAAAAAAGAGTACAACCAAATCGTCGAAACCAAAGAGTCGGGAATAACCAGTACCCGATTTAAGATCAAAAAGAAATACACTATTAATTCTAATGCCGATATTACCGTAATTGCTATTGATGAATTTGATATGAATGCTGATTATCAATACTATACTGCACCAGAACTCAATGAAAACGTATTTCTTACCGCAAAATTAGGGAATTGGGAACAATTTAATCTCTTAGCAGGAGAAGCAAATATCTATTTTGAAGGTAGTTT
Source organism: Aquimarina sp. Aq78 (assembly GCF_900299525.1). GTDB lineage: Bacteria > Bacteroidota > Bacteroidia > Flavobacteriales > Flavobacteriaceae > Aquimarina. The sequence goes on from NZ_OMKA01000001.1 coordinate 587,767, forward strand.
TGCCGGTAAAACAAATATTGATCCTCTGGCCACAACAGATAGTTTAACCATTTCTCTAGGTGTCGACCCTAATATTGTCGTAAAAAGAGAACTACTCGATAATTTTAAAAGCAAATCCTTTATAGGAAATAATAAAATCATAAATCGTGGATACAAAATAAGCATCAAGAATAACAAACAAAACAAAATCTTTATTACTCTAGAAGATCGCATGCCTGTTTCACAAAATAAAGAAATCAAATTGGATAATATAAATTCTGGTAATGCTAAGTATGATACCAAAACCGGTATTATGATCTGGAAACTAAATATTTCTTCTAACCAAAAAGCAGAAAAACAATTCTCTTACCAGATTAAATACCCAAAAAACAAGCAGATTAATCTTTAACGTTGAAATGTATACCGAAAACCATCTTTAAACTGCTCGTCAATGATAAACTCATCAGTCGTAATCTCAAAATTGCCTAAGTTTCTGTCATTGACGATCAGTTCTTTATTACCATCTATAGTAACAATCGAAAAAGTATAGGTTCCCGTTGGAAATAAATCTTCGATAGAAGAACTAGCAGCATTATTATTTGTTACTTCAACTCTTTTTTTAGTATCATCAAAATCCCAAACAATAATTCCTTTTTCAAAATTCTCATTTACACCTGCAAACCCTCCTGTAATGTTTACTAAATTCCAAATTCCTGTCAAACCAGATGGATTAGGAGCCGGATCAACCGGGTTACCATCATCATCTCCACTACAACCTATCATTGCAAATAAGAACACTATATAAATAAAATGTTTCATCTCAACTATTTTTGGTTACTATCTATATAACAGTAGATGAATTACATTTAGTATCCGTTGCGTTAACAAATGTTAAATATCAAAATATATAACCATATCATTTTATCAGAATCTAACTAAATCAAAGTTTCTGCAATGTGCTCTATTTCGTCTAAAAGAGCTACCAGGTCATCTTTCTGGGTCAATGGATTCATAATTGTAGTTCTTAAATAACGATGCTCTCCTATTGTTGTTTGAACAATATAAAATTTACCAGATTTCACTAACATTTGACGAATAGCATTGTTAAGGGTATTAAGATCTTTATTATCGGTTTTGATATATCTGAAATTAATAATATTTGCTTCTGGCTCTAGTGCTAACTCGAAAGAAGGTCGCTCACTTACCATTTTTGCAAAGATCGAACCCAGGTCATAAAGTCTATCAATATTCTTCTCGAATATTTCTTCTCCATAAGTTTTAAGGATTGTATACACCTTAATAGACATCATTAATTTTGTGCATTCAAAAGTTCGTTTCCCCGAATTGTACCATTCTCTGGTATGCTGAGAATCCCAAAGATATTGAGCTTTTTGAGCAAATGTTTGATATGCATTTTCTCCTTTCTTAAAAATTAACGCTGTGTTTAAAGCTGGAGTCATTAACATTTTATGAAAATCTATAACTACAGAATCGGCACGAGATATTCCATTGGTCAGATGTTGATATTTTTTTGAGAATACCACTCCTCCTCCATGTGCTCCATCTATATGAAACCACAAGTTATTTAGTTCGGCAAAATCAGCTAATGCTTCCAAATCATCATATGATCCGGTAGCAGTAGAAGAAGCACAACCAATTAGTGCAATCACATGAAACCCATCACATTTAGCTTTATCCAGATACTTATTTAATACACTTGTATCTATTTTAAAATCTTTATCCACTGGTACTTTGATAATCCCTTCGCTTCCTAAACCAAGAATTCTAGCCGCTCTATCAATGCAATAATGCGCTTCTTCAGAAACCAGAATTGCCAACTTTTCCTGATGCCCTCGTTCCCAAACGGCAGATGGGGCTTTGGCTTTACGCGCAGCCAATAATGCAGTGAGATTAGCCAAAGTGCCTCCCGAAGTAAGAAAACCAGAAGTTTCTGCAGTGTATCCAATTTTTTTTGCTACAAAATCAGTAACAATTTTTTCAATAGCATTAGCCGCCATTCCCATTTCATATACACCAGTACCATTACTTAATAAATCGGACATCAGTCCAGCCAAAGTTGAAACCAATGCAGGGACTGCTACTTGATGACCAATATATCTTGGATGATGTACCTGTATTGAGTGATCTAAAATGTTTTTAAATACATCTAGTGTTCCCGAATCTGATGCAAAATCTTGTTTCCAATAGGATAATTCTTCATCTGGATTACGAAAAGGTAGTACAGGATGTCCTCGATCAGTCTGGACTTTCTCTAAATGATCAGCTAGTAAATCAATAACTTGATGCCCCATCTTTCTAAAATCTGAAGGATCATAAGCTTTCTCTAATATATCTGTTTTTGGTATTGTATTCTGCATATTGTGTATTAGAATTATATCTTATGGATTAAACAAACATTTAAACATTTCAAAATTAGCTATCTACATTTATAATAAAAAATACTTAATTTTGATAGATTAATAACAAAAAGTTATAAATGACTCTTCAGCAAATAAAAAGTGTAGTTATATTATCAGAAAAGCTAAATTTTACAAGAGCGGCAGAAGAACTAAACATTGTTCAACCAGCCTTAAGTAGGCAAATTAAGCAGCTAGAAGAACAGATTGGGGCTATTCTATTTACAAGAGACAAACGTAACGTAAAACTTACTCCTGCCGGGCAATATTTTGTAAAAGAAGTAAAAAAACAACTTGCTCAATTAGAAAGGATAAAAAAACAAACTGTGAATATTCACAATGGGCATGCCGGAGAGATTAACATAGGCTTTACTCATTCTATAATGCAAACGATTTTGCCCGAAATTTTAAAAACAATTAATTATCAAATACCTGGTATAAAAGCGGTTTTAAAAGAAATGAATAACCGTGATCAATATTTGGCATTACAACAAAACGAATTAGATATTGGCTTTGCTACAAACCCAATGGTTCCTTTTAACTTAAAAAGTAAAGTACTTCGTATTGATAATTTTTTAATATTACTACCAGAAAATCATCCTATCGATAAACATAATTATACAGATTTCTCTGTCTTTTCTAATGAGGAGTTCATATTTCCATCGGTAGCAGATGGCCCTAATTATGTTCATATCCTGGAGTCTATCTGTATTGACGCTGGTTTTGCACCAAAAATTGTTCACGAAACTGATTCTGCAAGTACCAGTTTCAGGCTTGTCGAAGCTGGATTAGGAATCTCCTTCGAACCAGTATCTTCACTACAGGGACATGAGTTTCCTATAAAAATAATTGAATTAAAAAATATAAAACAAAAGGCACAACTGACTATGATGTGGAATCCCGAAAGAGAAACGGAATATCCATTATTATTTGAATTACTTAAAAACTGGGCCGTTAGCTAAATAGAAATAATTTTTTAATTCAAACCTATCCCTGATAATCATCATCCCATTCTTTTACATGGGGTTCACCCAATTTTCCAACTGATTTTGCTACAATCATAGATACAGTAGCATCTCCAGTAACATTAACTGTCGTTCTTAACATATCTAATGGTCTGTCTACTGCAAAGATTAGTGCCAAACCAATTGGTAATTTATCCGACGGGAAACCAATTGCTTCCAATACAATAACCAGCATTACCATCCCTGCTCCGGGAACAGCTGCTGATCCTATTGAAGCCAATAAAGCGGTTAATACAATAGTAATTTGATTGCTAAACGTTAATCCTTCTGGCCAAAGCACTTGCATAATAAATACAGAAGCTACTGCCTGATACAAACTGGTGCCATCCATATTGATAGTCGCACCAACGGGTAATACAAAACTAGATACTTCTTTATCTACACCAATATGCTCTTCTACTCTTTCCATAGTAACAGGAAGTGTAGCTGCGCTAGAACTAGTTGAAAACGCTAATAATTGTGCCGGACTGATTTCTTTTAAAAACCATAATGGTGATTTTTTGGTAATAACAGCTACCAGCATACAATAAAATACAATCATTAAACCTAATCCAAATACGACAACACCGGCATATTTTAATAATGCCAACAATATATCAGGATCATCAGAAGTAACTACTACATTGGCTAATAATGCAAAAACAGCATATGGTGCCGTAAGCATAATTAAATCAACCATTTTTAATACTACATCATTAAGACTATCAAAGAATTTTTTGAGAGGTTCTGATTGTGAAGGCTTTATTAATAACATACTGATACCAAGAAAAATCGCAAAGAATATCACTTGCAACATCATCTTATTATTGCTCATTGCTTTAAAAGCATTTTCAGGTACCATATCAACAATAAATTGTAAAGGACCGCTTTGTTTTTGCTTACCTGCCTCAGCTATACGCTCAGATATTTTAGCGTTACCAGCATATTCTGTAGTTAGTTTTTCTATTGTTTCAGTAGTAATCCCATTTCCTGGTTTAAAAGTATTTACCAATAGTAAACCAATGGTTATTGCAATTACTGTAGTTAAGATATAAATAACGATAGTTCTTCCTCCTATCAGTTTAAATTTTGAAATATCTTTTAGATCAGAGATTCCTTTGATCAAAGAAGCCAAAATTAATGGAACTGCAATTAGCTTTAATAGATTTACAAATATGGTTCCTAAAGGTGCAATCCAATCTCCTGTAAATCCCTTTCCCCATGAAAGTGTTGTCATTAAAAATCCGAATAAGATACCAAGTATCATTCCGATCATAATTTTCCAATGCAGTGCGATTTTTTTCATGTGAAGAATTTATTTTTTAAGCCAAAACAGCGTCCAAGATATAAATTTAAAATAATAAAAAGGGATAGAAATTACGAAATACGAAATAAAAGGTCTGTTTTTTTAGTATATCAGTGTTTTACAGACCTGTAATTTTAATTTATCATCTTGTATTAAAACCAGATTACCTGGTATTAATTTATTTCTTAATTGTTCTATTCATTAACCAATAATCAACAAGTACCAGGGCAGCCATAGCTTCAACAATAGGCACAGCTCTAGGCACAACACAAGGGTCATGTCGTCCTTTTCCCTGCATAGTAACGATATTACCATCTTTATCAATAGTCTCCTGATCCTGCATAATTGTAGCTACTGGTTTAAAGGCTACATTAAAATAGATATCCATCCCATTAGAAATTCCTCCTTGTATACCACCAGATAGATTAGTTTGTGTAGTTCCATCGGTATTAAAAAGATCATTATGCTGACTTCCTTTTAGCTCTGATCCAGCAAAACCACTTCCATACTCAAACCCTTTAACTGCATTAATTGATAACATTGCCTTCCCTAATTCGGCATGTAACTTATCAAAAGCCGGTTCTCCTAATCCCACAGGTGCACCAGAAATAACACAGCTTACAATTCCGCCAACGGTATCTCCTTCTTTTCTAATTTCCTTGATGTAGTGTTCCATTTCCGAAGCCAACTCAGGATCCGGGCATCTTACAATATTACTTTCTGTTAATGACAAATCAAGTTCGGTATGGCTTTTCTCTAATTTAATAGCACCAACACCACTTACATAAGCATTAAATTTTATATCAGACAATACTTGTTTAGCGATTGCTCCTGCTACTACTCTACTTGCTGTTTCACGAGCAGAAGAACGTCCTCCTCCTCTATAATCTCTAATACCATATTTCTGATCATAGGTATAATCTGCATGAGACGGGCGGTAAGAATCTTTAATATGAGAATAATCTTTAGATTTTTGATTTGCATTTTTAATCGCAAAACCAATTGGAGTTCCTGTCGTAACGCCTTCAAAAATGCCAGAATAAAACTCCACACTATCGGGTTCTTTACGTTGTGTAACAATAGCCGACTGGCCAGGTTTACGACGATCCAGTTCTTGTTGGATAGCTTCTAAGTCAAGTGTTACACCAGCGGGGCAACCATCAATGACTCCGCCAATTGCTACTCCGTGTGATTCTCCAAAAGTAGTTACCTTAAATAGGTTACCAAATGTATTTCCTGCCATGCATACAATTTTTAGCAAATGTAATTTTTAATCTTCAAAAATACAGTAGTATTATGATATAAAAAATCGGGTTTCATTTACAAAAATTGAATCAAAATTCATTTTTTACTAAAAGTTAAAAATTGCATCAATTTATACCCTTACTGAAAACAGGATATTTCCATCTAAGAAAACCCTATCAATTGTCGTTCTGATTTATAATATTTGCTGATTTACTGATCAAAGACGATGGTAGAAATTCTGTCATGGTCTTATTCATAATAAATTAATTAGGTGTTTGAATATTACGACTAAAATATATACCACAATAACAAGGACATCACTAAGCCTGTGCACGCAATCAAAGTGGTCATTACTGTCCATGAGTGAAATGTTTGTTTTTCGGTTAAACCGAGGTATTGTCCTACTAACCAAAACCCACTATCATTAACATGTGATAAAATAGTCGCTCCAGAAGCTATTGATATAACAAATAGTGCAATTTGAGCAGCACTAAAATCACCAGCTAAAATAATTGGAGATGCTATTCCAGCAGCAGCAATCATTGCTGTTGTGGCTGATCCTTGAAGTATACGTATCAAAGCCGCTACTATAAAAGCAAATAGTAAAGGGTGTATAAACGATCCTTGTAGCGAAGAAGCTAATATCTCCCCTGCTTTAGTGTCTACCAAGATTTGCTTAAAAGCTCCTCCTGCCCCAGTAAGCAATATTATAGCTCCCGCGGGTTGAAAAGATTTCATAGACAATTTTAATAATTCGTCTCTTCCTGTTCCTCTTTTAATTCCTAAAATATACCATGCAAGGAGGTTTGCTATAATTAAAGCAGTAAATGGATGCCCCAGTAATGCAATACTATATGTTACTGATTCTGGCAAAAAATTCTCACCCATCCAATCTCCAAGAAAAACAGTTTTTAAAACGATTAAAAGAATTGGTAATGCTATAATTGCTATAATAGTGATTGGACTAGGATATTCTTTATCTTCTAGGATATTTACGCCTTGTTTTGGTATCGAAACGCTTATTTTCTTAGAAATATATTTTGCAAAAACGGGTCCACTAATTATCGCGGCAGGGATACCAGTAATAAACCCTAAGATAATTACCCAGCCTAAATTAGCCCCAAGAATATCTGCAACCGCAACTGGCCCGGGAGTTGGTGGAATAAAACTATGTGTAATAGCTAACCCTGCTAGTAAAGGAATCGCATATAATAATACCGATTTTTTGGTATTTCTCGCAATAGCATACACTACAGGAACTAAAATGATAAATGCCACATCAAAGAATACCGGAATAGCGATAATAAAACCAGTAATCATCATCGCCCAGGATGCATTTTTTTCACCTGCGAGTTTTAATATATATCTTGCTAAGCCTTGAGCTCCGCCAGAATGTTCTAATAATCCTCCAAATAAGGCTCCTAACCCAACTACTGTAGCCACAAAACCTAGAGTTCCTCCCATTCCATTTTTTATACTATCCAGAATCATTTCTGGTGACAACCCAGCAATGATACCGACAAGTATACATACAATAAGAAGCGCAATAAAAGCCTGTATTTTTAATTTTAGAATCATGAAAAGTAGAGCAAAAATACCTACTCCTACTGCAATTAGTAATTGATACTCCATATATATTAGCTTTTCCAGTTTGTGTGAAAGTATTCGGTTATTGGAGCATCAACTCGTTGGTATGTATGTGCTCCAAAATAATCTCGTTGTGCCTGTATCATATTTGCAGAAGATTGCGCTGATGTATAGGTCAAAAAATAGTTTGTAGCAGCAGACATTACTGGCAAAGGATACCCAGCTTTCATCGCAATAGCGACCGTATCTGTCAATTTGGTGATATTAATTTTCATCACCTCTACAATTTCTGGAAACAAAAGCAATGAAATTGGATTAGTATCTTTAAATAAGGTAGATATTTTCTCCATTACATCACTACGAATAATACATCCATTGGTCCATATTCTTGCTATCTCTGATAAATTAAGATTCCATTGGTATTCTTGAGATGCCTGTGATATAAGGTCAAATCCTATTGCATGATTGATAATACTTGTAGCGTAAAAAGCTTTTTCTAAAGTAGCTAATAATTCTTCATTATTAAAGCCTGTAGAAGGCTCCAATTTATAAATTTCTGAGGCATGAACACGTTCTGATTTCATTCCTGAAAGATTTCTTGCCATTACGGCTTCTGAAATGGTTGATATTGGCATTCCTATTTCTAAGGCTGATACTGCTGACCATCCTCCAGTTCCTTTTTGTCCCGCTTTATCTAGAATTTTATCAATCAAAAACTCTTCTCCTTCCATTTTTCTTAGAATATCTACTGTAATTTCTAAAAGGAAACTATCTTTTTTATTCATTCTCCATGATTCAAAAACATCACTAATCTGCTTAGGTGTTTTATTTTCATAAAATCTCAAAAAATGATATATTTCTGATAATAACTGCATTTCTGCATATTCTATCCCATTGTGAATCATTTTCACATAGTGCCCTGATCCCTCAGGACCAATATAAGTACAACATGGATTATTATTTTTATCTCTAGCTGCAATAGCCTCTAAGAATTTTCCCGAACGCATATATGCTTCTTTCGACCCTCCTGGCATAATAGATGGTCCTTTTAATGCTCCTTCTGCACCACCAGAAACTCCAGTTCCAAGAAAATGTATTCCAGATTTGGATACTAATCGTTCTCTTTCTAAAGTTTTTTTATAATGAGAATTCCCTCCATCAATCAAACAATCTTCTCTTGATAACAATGGTAATATTGATTCTATTACCATGTCTATAGGTTTTCCTGCATTGACCATGATCATGATTGTGCGAGGTTGTTCTAATGAATTCACAAAAGATGATAGGTTATCAAATCCAAGAACATTTGTATCATTTGATTGCTCATTCACAAAGTGTTTGGCGATATCAACTTCTCTATTGTCAACCTGTCGATTATAGACCGACAAACTAAAGCCTCGGGATAGCATATTTTTAGCAAGGCTTTTCCCCATAACGCCAAGCCCTATAAGTCCTAATTGTGATTTTGAAATATTCAATTCTAATTTTATTTGAGTAATACTATTTATAATACTTTGTTCTGCATCTATAAAAATTCCATGTTCGGGTTTTTCTAAAGTTTCAAATTGGGATACTAATAATTCTTTTTTAAAAAAATGTCCCTGCCTTGCTTCTAAACGATTTAAAATCAATTCGTATGAGGCTTCTAAAAAAATCCAGTTTATATAACTATGACCAACAGGTTGTAATGCATCTCTATATTTTTGTTTTAACGCAGAACAAGCTAATACAGCTCCTTTGTCATTACTCCAATCTACAATATGATCTGCCAAGATTTGTAACCACGGAGCTCTATCATTATCATTTAGAGGAATACCATCAGACATTTTTTTTATGTTTTCTTCTGGATGAAAATCATCTGCATCATAAAAAGGAATTCCTAATGTTGTTGCTAGCTCTTTACCTAAGGTTGTTTTTCCACATCCTGAAACCCCAAAAACGATGTATATATTTTTTAAACCCACTTCAATAATTATTCTATAACAAATTCTAACTCATGTGTTCGATCTAAAGCGTGTTTGGCAACCCATAATTTGAATTTCCCCGGTTCTACAACCCACTTTTTATCTAGTCCATAAAACGAAATATCATCCTTACTAAATACAAAATCAACGATTTTTGAGGCTCCAGGTTCGAGTTCTATTTTCTTAAAACGTAGTAATTCTTTTACAGGCCTAGTAATACTACCAACCATATCTCTAAAGTATAATTGTACTACTTCTTCAGCTGTTGCATTTCCTGTATTTGTGATTTTTGCACTTACTATAATTGGAACATTTTCTTTAATCTTATTTGATAAAATTTTAACGTCAGAGTATTCAAAATTACTATATGTAAGACCGTACCCAAAAGGGTATTGCGGTAAATATCCCAGATCTAAATAATGTGATGTATTTCCTAGAGAACTTTGCCATGCTCCTATAGGTATAGAGTCAATTTGAACAAATTCTTCAGGAATTGTAGGGCGGCCTGTATTTTTATGATTATAATATATTGGTATTTGACCTACTTCTTTGGGCCATGTAATTGGTAATCGCCCTGACGGTGAAGCTTTACCTGTAAGTATATCTAATATTGCAGGGCCTCCCATCGTTCCTGGATGCCATGCAAATAATACCGCATCTACTTTATCAATAATATTACCTAATGTAATAGGCCTACCTGCCATTAGCACTAACACTATTGGTTTTTCAGTTTTATGAAGTTCATTAATAAGATGCTCTTGTTTACCGGGAAGGTTTAGGTTTGCTCTACTATGAGCTTCCCCAGACAAAATAGCCTCTTCACCTCCAAAGAATACGATGATATCAGAGTTTTTAGCTATTTTGATCGCATCATTGAACCCTTTATTAGATTTATCTCTACTGTATGATAAACCTTCACTATATAAAATAGGGTGTTCATCGTCCTCCCTAAAAGATGCTAATGGGGTAATCGTATGTGCTTTTTCTCCATCAAAAGTCCACGTGCCTAATTGATCATGTGGTGCGTCTGCTAAAGGACCAATTATAGCTAAGCTTTTTTTAGCACTTAGAGGTAATATTTGATTTTCATTTTTAAGTAATACCATACTTTTTTTTGCAGCTTCTTGGGCTGTTTCCAGATGTTCTTTGGCATACAGTACATCAAGTTCTGATTCGAAGTATGGATTATCAAATAATCCTAATTTAAATTTGATTCTAAGAATATTCCTAACCATTTCATCCAATTGATTTTCAGAAAATTTTCCTTCTTCTATTAAATTCTTCAAATTATTCTGATATGAAATACTTGTCATTTCCATATCCAACATTGCATTTGCTGCTTTTTCTGCTGCAGCCGCTTCATCTTCTGCAAATCCGTGAGGAATCATTTCAATAATAGAGTTCCAATCACTTACCACAAACCCATCAAAACCCCACTGATTACGCAATACTTCTTTTAAAAGATATTCATTTCCTGAAACCGGAACTCCATTAAGATCATTAAAGCCAGTCATCAAGGTTGCAACGTTAGCTTCCACTGCTTTTTTAAACGGTTTGAGGTATGTATTGTGTAAAGAAAATTCATTGATGTTTGCTGTGTTATAATCTCTTCCTCCTTCAGCCGCTCCATAGCCTACAAAATGTTTTGCACAAGCAGCTATACTTGTAGAAGATGACAGATCATCTCCTTGAAAACCTTTAATATAAGCTTCTCCCATAATACTTGTTAGATATGGATCTTCTCCTGCAGATTCTGCAATACGTCCCCATCTGGGATCCCTGGATATATCCAGCATTGGTGCAAATGTCCAACGTATACCATATGTAGAAGCTTCGATTGCAGATATTCTGGCTCCTTTTTGCACCAGACTTGGGTCAAATGAAGCAGCTTGACCTAATGGAATTGGAAAAATAGTTTTAAAACCATGAATAACATCTCTTGCAAATATTAATGGTATTTTATTAGGGCTCTCCTCCATTGCGATACGCTGCAATTCTTTGGCTTCATCCTTATTCATAATGTTAAGAAAAGAACCGATTTCTCCTTTTTTTACAGCCTCCTTGAGTTCTACAGGTAACTCTTTTACCCTACTTGATTTTCCACGTTGGGCAGTTTGACCTATCTTTTCTTCTAATGTCATTTTTGATAGGATGCTATCAATCTTAGATTCAATGGTATCCTCTTTTGACACCAAAGCATTAGTCATTGATTCTTTAGGAGTACAATTTGATAATAAACAACAAACAATAAGGGCCAATACTAGATAATTTCTCATATATAAATTTGATTCTATAATTAATACATCTACATATATCATCGGTCATACACAACCAATACTATTCTGTTTAATAGAGTGTGTTAAGTAGGATATATAGACTAAATTCTTAGAGAAATTATGACAACTCTGGAGTTTTACTATCAATTCTTATCAAAACTTGTAAGCAATAATCAAATTTTAATGTTTTGATAACAAATCATTAAAATGATTAAATTCAGATAACAATAAACTCATCATAAGATAATTATCTTTGAAAACAGATTCATTTAATTTGTGATATTATCATATTTTATATGAAAAAACGTATTGTAGAGCTTGTTGTGATTTCGGATATCCATCTTGGTACTTATGGATGTCAGGCAAAAGAGCTTCTCAACTATCTAAATAGTATCAAACCAAAAACTCTTATTCTTAACGGTGATATTATAGATATCTGGCAATTTAGAAAACGATATTTTCCAAAATCTCATCTTAAGGTTATTAAAAAGATCATTTCGTTTGCATCAAAAGGAACAGAGGTTATCTATATCACAGGTAATCACGACGAGATGCTTCGCAAATTTAGTGATGCCCAAATGGGAAATTTTAAATTAGTTGATAAACTCGTTTTGGAATTAGATGGTAAAAAAGCATGGTTTTTTCATGGAGATGTTTTTGATGCTTCAATTCAAAACGCAAAATGGTTAGCTAAATTAGGTAGTTGGGGATATGATATGCTAATTCTTTTTAATCAAGCTATTAATTGGTTTTTGCTACGTATAGGAAAAGAAAAATTTTCGCTTTCTAAAAAAATCAAAAATAGCGTAAAAAAAGCAGTGAAATATATTAATAATTTTGAAGATGTTGCTGCAGAGTTAGCTGTTAAAAACAAGTACAGCTATGTAGTATGTGGTCATATTCATCAACCCCAAATGCGAAATTATGAGGATAAAAACGGGTCCTGTCTTTATTTAAATTCTGGAGACTGGATAGAAAATCTAACCTCATTAGAATACCATGATGCAACATGGAAATTAGTTCACTATGAAAATGAATCGATGAAAGTTTATGAAGAATCAAATGAAGAGGCAGAAAGCTTAGAAATTGATCCCGAGACCCTGCAAGCCTCTTTTATGGTAAATGAGGTAATTACATCTCTCAAGAAATCATAATTTCTTTTTACTCATACTTTGTTCTTACTCCTTTTTAGTTAATACCCGCAATTGATATGTGAACATAAATATTTTGGAAAATGGTATATTAATAAGTTGTTAGAATCATTGAAATAAAAATCGCAAAACGTATCTTTGACAATATTATTTATCTCTTAAAACAGAACAAATATGCTTGGTTTAAAACTAGCTACAGATCCACGTTGGGCAGCTCTCGCTGAAACAAATATCGAAGAAATCTTAACAGACCACGCATGGTGCGAGCAAAAAGCAGCCACAAATGCCATTACCATCATTACGTTAAATTCTGAACATACCGATTTGGTTACCGATTTATTAACCTTAGCACAAGAAGAATTACAGCATTTTGAAATGGTTCATGAGATTATTAAAAAGCGTGGTTATAAATTAGGTCGAGAACGAAAGGATAGTTATGTAAACGAATTGTTTAAATTTGGTATTACAGGTGGTAGCCGTAAGCAAAGCCTAGTTAATCGGTTGTTATTTTCAGCAATGATCGAAGCCAGAAGTTGCGAACGATTTAAGCTTCTTTCAAAAAAAATAAAAGATCCTGAGTTATCAAAATTCTATCACGATTTAATGATTAGTGAAGCTGGTCATTACACCACATTTATTGGTTTTGCACGTAAATACGGAAAAGGTATTGATGTAGATAAACAATGGGAAGATTTATTAAAATTTGAAGGAGAACTTATTCAAAACTACGGTACTTCTGAAACCATACATGGATAATATTTTAGTATAATTTCGAACCCTACATTTATTTGAAACTTCTAATTTTAAAATCGTATTTATAATAAAGCATTTTTTAAAATACTAATGGGATGTAACGCTTCTCGCTGTGTACCATCTTTTATTTGATGTCTGCAGCTAGTACCTACTGCAACAATAATAGTATCTTCGGGTGTTTTTCTAACCGACGGAAATAAGGTCTGCTCTCCTATTTGCATACTAATATCATAATGCTCTTTCTCATACCCAAAAGACCCTGCCATACCGCAACATCCAGATGGAATTATAGTAACATTAAAGTTTTTGGGTAAATTTAGAATCGAAAATGTATCATGTATACCAGATAAAGCCTTTTGATGGCAGTGCCCATGCATTTTGATTGTTTTGGTATCTGCAGTAAACAAATCAGCGGTTATATTTCCTTTTTCTATCTCTGTATGCAAGAATTCATCAATCAAGAACGTATGTGCTGCAACTGATGTTGCTTTTTCTTTATCATCGGCTAATCGTAAATATTCATCTCTGAAGGTAAGTATCGCAGAGGGTTCTAATCCGACCAAAGGAATTTCTTCAGTAATATGATTGCTAAACGTTTCAATATTAAGATTTGCGAGAATTTTAGCTTGTTTCAACAATCCTTTTGATATAAAAGTCCGCCCGCTTTCTTTATGGTCAATTATCTTTACCTCATAATTTAATTTAACGAGTAGCTCGATAGCATCTATCCCAATTTCGGCATCCAGATGATTTGTAAATTCATCTATAAAAAAGCACACCGTTTTTATAGGTCTCTCTGGTTGTATTTTTGTTATATTTTGCCTGCACCAATCTCTTAAAGATTGTTTGCTTAACAAAGGTAAATTTCGTTGTTTGGCAATACCCAAAGTAGATTTTAAAATACTAGATGTGAATGTATTGGAAAAGAAAAAATTTGTTAAACCAGGAGCGATTCTCCCTATATCATTTAATCTGTTACTATAAGCAAAAAGCTTTGTACGTAACGATACTCCATTTTCTTTTTGATATTGATATTCGAATTCTGCTTTCAGCGCAGCTACATCAACATTAGAAGGACATTCACTAGCACATCCTTTACAACTTAGACAGAGGTCAAAAACTTCTTTTAATTCTCTATTATCAAATTTATTAACCTTTTCACTATTGGTTAAAAACTCTCTCAGTGTATTTGCTCTACCTCTAGTAGTATCTTTTTCGTTTTTTGTAGCCCGATAACTGGGGCACATGGTCCCTCCTGCTTCTACAGATTTACGGCAATCACCGCTACCATTACATTTTTCTGCAGCTCTTAGAATTCCCATCGAGTCGGTAAAGTCAAAAATGGTATCTATTTCTGGTTCTTTTCGATCTATTTCATATCGTAGTTTTTGATCCATGGGATAGGCATCTATAATCTTGCCTGGGTTAAAAATAGAATCAGGATCAAATGTATTTTTAATACGTTCTAATATTTTATAGTTGCCCTCACCAATCATAAAGGGTATATATCCAGCCCTTACAATACCATCACCATGTTCTCCACTCATAGAACCTTGGTATTTCTTTACCAAAGATGCTACGTCATCTGTTATTTTTTTAAATAGAACTACATCATTACTCTTTTTTAAGTCCAGAATAGGCCGAAGATGAATTTCTCCTGCTCCTGCATGTGCATAATACACAGCTTCTTGATCATAAGACTTCATTAAATCTGTAAATTCTGATATGTAATCTGCTAAATCAGGAATAGCAACCGCCGTATCTTCTATACAAGCAACTGCTTTTTTATCGCCAACAATATTACCTAGTAATCCTAATCCCGCCTTTCTTAGTTCTAAAGCCTTATCTATTTCTTCTTTACGCAAAATTGGATTGGCATAGCTTAGCTTTGAATCATCAAGAGTTTTTAATAGGCTATCCTTTTGCTGTTCTAAATGATCAGCATCGTCTGCTCTAAGCTCCAGCATGAGGATTGCTTCTGGGTCATCAACAATAAAAAAACGATTCTTTAATTGCTCGATATTATTTTTTGTACAATCCAAAATGGTTTTATCCATCATTTCGCAAGTGAATAACGAATGTTGCATTACGGGCTCTACCGCTCTCATACAATCATCGATAGTTCTAAAATGTGCAGCAATCATCAACGTTTCTTCTGGCGGAAGTTCATCTAACTGTAATGTTATTTGTGTAGTAAAAGCCAATGTACCTTCACTTCCAGCAAGAAGTTTACACATATTAAAATGTGTATTCGTGGTAGAAAAAACCTCAGAATCAATCAACTCATCAATAGCAAAACCCGTATTGCGACGATGAATTTCTCGTTTTGGAAAATGAGCAGCAATTTGTTGTTGAATTTCTTTAGAAGAAAGTTCGGTATAAATCTGGTTGTAGATTTCTCCTTCAAGAGTATCTAAATTTCGTTTTTCTTCAAAGTCATTTGATGATATTTCAGAAAAAATGACTTCACTACCATCAGACAATATCGTTTGTAATTCTAATACTTTATCTCTTGTAACACCATATTGAATAGATGTAGTACCACTACTATTATTACCTACCATTCCTCCAATCATACAACGATTGGATGTTGATGTATTGGGCCCAAAAAATAATCCATGTGGTTTCAAAAAACGATTAAGATCATCTCGTATTACTCCTGGTTGAACGGTTACCGTTTTTCTTATTTTATCTATTGCGATTATTTTAGTAAAATATTTAGAAACATCTACCACAATACCGTCTCCTACACATTGCCCTGCAAGTGATGTTCCTGCTGTTCTGGGAATAATACCAACACCATACTGAGATGCAAAAGCAACTATTTTTTTTACATCTTGTATTGATTTTGGAAATGCTACTGCCAAAGGAATTCTACGATATACTGAAGCATCTGTAGCATATAAAGAAGTAATTAGAGTATCAAATTGTAATTGACCGTCTAGTTGATTTTGTAAAGATGTCAATATACTTTTATCAATCATATGAAATATTCTTTCCTAAAGAATTTAAAGAAACCTGTCTCCTGAAATTGGTATCAAAACAAATAAAACTATCCGTTCCCGCGACTCCATCGATCTGATGTACTTTTTCATACAGAATCTTACGTAAATGATGATTATCAAATGCAAAAATAAGAATGAAAATAGCATAATGTCCTGAAACATAATTACATTCTAATATTTCTGGAATTTCTTTTAAACCATCAACTACTTCTTTTGCATATCTAGCCTCTCTTAAACGAATACCAACATAAGATTTCGTTTTATAACCAATCTGTTTTTCATCTACTACAAACTCGGCTTTCTTTATTACACCACGTTGCTTAAGTTTTTTAATTCTCTGATGTACTAAAGAATTAGAAATTTTTAAATTCTCTGCTATTTGAGAAAAAGGCTTCCTTGCATCTTCGCGTATCTGTAATAATATCTGCTGATCTATATAATCAAAATGATTCATACCAATAAAAAATTTAAAACATACACAGTCAAAATTGATAATAAAAACAAAACATTACCTTTAATTTGACACAAAATCTATATAATTGAAACTAAAACTAATATATATACACGCAATAATAGTCAAAAATAATAATTTTGTATCAAATAAAAACATAATTAAAATGAATTTGACTCATTTTTTTGAAGAACTTTGGAAACAATACACTGCAAAAACTCCTTCTGCGCAAAAAATTAAATCTTTGTTTGAAGCAGAAGATAATACTGTTTTCAATGATCATATTGCAATACGCACTTTTAATGATCCGAGAGTAAATATCGATGTTCTGGCAAAACCCTTTATCGCAATGGGTTATGAACCCAAAGGAGAATATCATTTTAAGACCAAAAAATTATACGCCAAACATTTTGAGCACAAGAGTGATCTTAACGCTCCAAAAATCTTTATTAGTGAATTACTTCTCGAAGAGTTTTCTGTAGAATTAAATAGCATAATCCAAAACACCATAAATCAAACAGATCATACGGTTTTACAACAAGAAGATCTTATTCTAAAAGGCAGGATTTGGGCCAAACCATCCTTTGAGATATATAAAAGACTCCTTTCTACATCAGAATATGCAGCCTGGGTATATGTTAATGGCTTTTGCTCTAATCACTTCACAGTAGATGTTAATAAGCTTCAATCGTTTAAAGATTTATCTCAAGTTAATGAATTTTTAAAAGAGAATGGTTTCAAAATGAATACTTCTGGAGGTGAAATAAAAGGCTCTCCATCCCAATTACTAGAGCAATCCAGTATTTTGGCTGATGTGGTCAAGGTAGAATTCGAAGAAAACGTTAAAGAAATCACATCATGCTATTATGAATTCTCATACCGTTACAAAAATAATCAAGATGTTATTTTTAATGGATTTATAGCTGATTCTGCAGATAAGATTTTTGAGAGCACCGACATGCAGTTACAAAGTAGTTAGTTTAATCTTAACAAAGATTTAAGATTTATCCTTACAGAATAGAAGATTTATGACGTTATAGTCGGGAATAGGAAATTACTATTTACGATTATGACGAAGTATATATTTTTTATAATTCCCTTTCTATTTCTTTGTATTTATAATATACAATCTCAGGAAATTTCTAAACATACTATTGGTTTACGTATTAGTGAAGGAGACGGTTTTTGGGCCGAAGCTTCATATCAAAATGCTTTAAGTTCTAAAACACGAATAGAATTAGGACTTGGAGCGCAAGGCAAAAGAAACTACAATGCTCTAAAGCTAACCGGGATATACCAATGGGTTTTTAATATAGACGGTGGTCTAAATTGGTATGTTGGTCCAGGGATTGGAGGCGGATTAGTTGATTTTGACTCTAATATAGTGCGTGACGATGATTTAACCATCTTTGGTTTTGTAACAGGAGATGTAGGTATTGAATATAATTTTGATTTCCCACTATTAATCTCACTAGACTTCAGACCAGAGATATACTTCGATAGTTATACTAATGATGATATCATTTTTAATTTTGGCTTAAGCGCCAGATACAAATTTGATTAACACTCTTAATACACTAGTTTTGCAAAGAAGACTTTAAAACACGCTAACCATTTCTATTATAATAATCAATTAAAAATTTTAAAAATTAAAATCATGAAAAAACTTTTTTTTGTACTATCAATCATTATTTCGGCTTCACAACTGCAGGCACAAGATATTCCTGAAAATGCTATAGGAATTCGGTTATCAGAAGGAGTTGTTGGAGATGAAGGGTTTGGTCCCGAAATTACATATCAACGACAAATAATAAGTGAACACAACAGAATTGACGCCAATTTAGGTTTTAAAACAAATTCTTTCATCTCTACTTATCGTGGTGGAGTATTTTTTCATTGGACATATAATATCTGGGATAAATTAAATTGGTTTGCTGGTCCAGGTTTAGGTGCAGGGTATATAGATTTTAAAACCCGATACCTTGGTGTAATTATTGGTGATGTAGATAGAGATGCTGAATTTTTTCCTTACATAGGAGCAGATTTTGGAGTTGATTATCGTTTTGATTTTCCACTTCAAGTAGCATTTAGTATTCGTCCAACATTTGATATTCATGATATAGATCAATCAAATGGATTTAGAGATGTAGACAATACTGGAGTCAATGTTGGTATTTCTGCCAGATATACATTTTAGACATACCATTATAATAAAGTAATAACTAAAACACCGTTGTCATGTACATGACAACGGTGTTTTTAATTTTATAAATAAATGATATTATACTGCTGCCAAAGCACTCTCATACATTTTTATATATAGAGGAATAATACTACTAATATCAAATTTCATTGCTTCTTTATACGCATTTTCTTTAAAAACTTCTAATCTGCTATCATTTTCCAGAATTCTAATCGAATTTTCTGACATCCCTTTTACATCTCCTACGTCACTCATATATCCTGAAACACCATGACTATTAACTTCTGGGATTCCTCCTGCATTACTTGATATTACAGGAACCTTATTTACCATCGCTTCTAATGCAGCTAAACCAAAACTTTCTCGTTCTGATGGAAGTAAAAACAGATCAGAAAAACACAATATCTTATCTATTTCATTACTATTACCGAAGAACACAACTTTATCTTTTATACCAAGTTCTTTACATCTTTGTTCGGCTGGTTTACGTTCTGGCCCTTCTCCTACCATCAATAACTTTGCTGGCATTTTTTTCTGAATATTATAAAAAATATCTACAACATCTGTAATACGTTTTACAGCTCTAAAATTACTAATATGAGTAACAATACGCTCTTCTGGAGTTGCCATAAGTTCTCGTTGACAATCTGTAAAACTGGTTTTTCTTTGACTTGCATCAATAAAATTAGGAACTACCTCAATATCGTTTTTGATATCAAATAAACGTAATGTGTCGTCTTTAAGACTTTGAGATACAGAAGTAACAATATCACTTTTATTGATACTAAATGTTACTGCTGGTTTATAAAAAGGATGATTTCCTACTAAGGTAATATCTGTACCATGTAATGTAGTCACCATAGGTATATAAATTCCTTCTTCTTCAAGCATTTTTTTTGCCATATATCCAGCATATGCATGCGGAATAGCATAATGAACATGAAGTACGTCAATTTTATACTTTTTAATCGTATCAACTAATTTACTAGACAATGCTAATTCGTATGGTTGATAATGAAAAAGAGGATATGTAGGTACGTTTACCTCATGAAAATGAATATTCGGATTCAATAGATTAAGCCTAACAGGTTGTTTGTAGGTAATAAAATGTACTTCGTGGTTTAGTTTTGCCAAAGCAATTCCTAATTCTGTGGCCACCACCCCACTACCTCCAAAGGTAGGATAACAGACTATAGCAATTTTCATTCAAATAATTTTTCTTGTGGTACAAGGTACAAGAAAATTGATATTGGGTATTGTTAAAAGAGTTGTAAAAAAAAGCAGATCATAAGCCGGATTCTGTTTCCCGATACATCAGGATCCTTATCATTTATCTAGACTGATAATTACTTACCAGTTCAAACCGCCTACCCTCCAACATTGGGCGCACAACCCTCAAAAGCTGGTTTACATGGCGTTGCACCGTATAGAGTTTACCTGGTTTCACTACAGCATTACCTGTACATACTTTCTGCTGCACTTGTCCTCGCCTTACGACGGACGGGCGTTACCCGCTATACTGTGCTATGGTGTCCGGACTTTCCTCTCCCGAATAATCAGGAGCGATAAGGTGATCTGCTTTGTGCAAAAGTATTATAATTCTGAACTTAGAATTCAGAATTCAGAATTATTTTTTGGGTGTTAATAACTAAAGATAAAAACCGATAGCTATAATTTATTTTTTGTAAGCAATTTTTAACTTTGTAACGATGGAGCATTTTATAGTATCAGCACGTAAATACAGACCCCAGACATTTAAAGATGTTGTAGGGCAACAAGCAATTACAAATACACTGCTTAATGCTATAGAAAACAATCATCTTGCACAAGCATTATTATTTACCGGACCAAGAGGAGTAGGAAAAACTTCATGTGCCAGGATTCTGGCAAAAACAATTAATCAGGATGGAAATGAGCATCCAGATGAAGATTTTGCCTTTAATATTTTTGAACTCGATGCTGCTTCAAACAACTCTGTAGATGATATTAGAAGCCTTATCGATCAGGTACGGATTCCACCACAAGTAGGAAAATATAAAGTATATATTATTGATGAGGTACATATGCTTTCTCAAGCAGCTTTTAATGCCTTTTTAAAGACATTGGAGGAGCCTCCTAAACATGCTATTTTTATTCTGGCAACAACAGAAAAGCATAAAATTATACCAACAATCTTATCACGTTGTCAAATATTTGATTTTAAACGCATTACAGTAACCGATGCTAAAAATCATTTAATGCAGGTAGCTGTACAGGAAGGGATTACTGCAGATGAAGATGCTTTGCAGATTATCGCTCAAAAGGCAGATGGCGCAATGCGAGATGCTTTATCAATCTTTGATAGAGTTGTTAGTTTCAGTGGAAAAAATTTAACCAGACAGGCGGTAACCGAAAACCTAAATGTGTTAGATTATGAAACTTATTTTAAAACTACCGATTTAATACTTGAGAATAATATTCCACAACTCCTTATAGAATATAATGAAATTCTTGCCCAAGGTTTTGATGGACATCATTTTATATCCGGCCTTGCGTCGCACTTTAGAGATTTATTGGTCTGTAAAAATCAAGCTACTATCAATCTTCTAGAAGTAGGTCAACAAACAAAAGCTAAATATTTAGAGCAATCACAAAAAGCTCCGCATGGTTTTCTTATTAAAGGCATTGAGCTTGCAAATGATTGTGATCTAAAATACAAAACCAGTCGCAATCAAAGACTGCTGGTTGAGTTATGCCTAATGCAGCTTGCCTCTATCCTTGTGGATGGAGAAAAAAAAAATGACAAACCCTACATAATTCCTCCTTCTTATTTTAAGGAAAAAGGAATTAAGCCAGTTAAAATTTCATCTGAAATAAAAGAAAAGGCTTTAGAAAAAACTGAAACCGAAAAACAAAATAGTACACCTCCTCAAGCAGAAGAAAAACCAGAACCTTCAACTACTCCAGTTTCTGAGGTTTCACTAGACAAAGATACAGAACCTCATATTCAAGAAGATAATTCTGAGGATACAATTACCGCTGAAGCTCCTGTAATAGAGAAAAAACCAGTTTTAATAAATAAGAAACGCAAAACTTCTGGATTATCGCTAAGTAGTATTAAGAGGAAGAAAGAACATGAAGAAAGTAAAGAAGAACAGGTAATTGACCCTGAAAATTTACCAAAAGAAGAATTTACAGAATCACAAATGCAGGAAGGATGGATAGAATATGGTAAAATGCAAGATAAAAAAGGAGAACGTATTATCGGATCTATGTTTGCTATGAATATTCCCACCCTTGATAAAGGTTATATTTCATTAGAATTACCTAACCAATCGATGAAGATTGATATGGAAGCTGCTCAATCTGGATTATTGCAGTTTTTATTCAAAAAATTAAAAAATTACAGTATTGAAATGAAGATTACTGTAAACGAAGAAGCTTCTAAAAAATATGCCTTCACCCCCCAGGATAAGTATGAAAAATTAAAAGAAAAAAACCCTCTTATTGATAAGTTACGTTCCTCTTTTGATTTAGATATCTAGTTTTATCTTGTCTTTAAAATTATTTGACTTTTTTAATATTCATAAAGTATTTGATCATCTGAGTTCTTTATATTGAGCAGCACCTTATTACCATTTACTTTTAACCCAAGAATATTAAACGATATTTCTTTAGTAATAAATGCATTACATAATTCTTCATTTTTTAGAGACAACCTCAAATTTCTTTGTGGCGGGTTGGTTTCCAAAATTTCTTCAGAATCAATAAGTTTTAACTCCCAACTATCCCCACTGCATCCACTAGAACCAAAATTGATTTTCAAACAATTTTCATTTATTTTCATGCTGTTTATCGTCAAATCATGATTTGGTTCATCAATATATTGTTTTGAACTAATTACGGTTAATTGATCGCAACTACTTGGATTATTATTGTCATCATCACTACTACAAGCTAAGAATCCCAATACTACAATTAGAGCAACCAGACTACTTTTATTCATAATATGTATTTTTTAATAAGATGAATAAAAATCTTTAAGGTTGCTTCAAACAAATAAAAATGAAAAAATTAATATTTTCTTTCGAATCTTAGTTCAATCAATGAGTTACTTCATAAATTTGTAATTATTATAAAAAACTACCAGAACCATGTTAGGCTTAAAACTTCCCACAGACCCAAGATGGGTAAATATTGTAGAAAAAAATATTGAAGAGATTCTTACAGATCATGCATACTGCGAACAAAAAGCTACTTCTACAGCAATATCGCTTATTGTGAGTTTTCCAGAATACACAGAATTAGTGCAAGAGATGATAAAACTGGTAAAAGAAGAAATGAGTCATTTTAAAATGGTTCATGATAAAATTCTTGAACGGGGCTGGATTCTCGGTAGAGATCGAAAGGATGACTATGTGATTCAATTGATTACTTTTTTCCCAAAAGGAGGAAGTAGAACAACCCAACTTGTACATCGTTTATTGTATGCAGCTTTGATCGAAGCCAGAAGTTGTGAGCGTTTTAAATTACTATCCGAAGAACTAGAAGATCAAGAACTAGCTGAATTTTATAGAAGCCTAATGGTAAGTGAAGCTAATCATTATACTATGTTTTTAAATTTTGCACGCCAATATGGAAATCGTGAAGAAGTTGACAAAAAATGGCAAGAATTACTAATTTTTGAAGCAGAAATAATGAAATCTCTGGGAAATAAAGAGACAATTCACGGATAAATAAGATTAGTTAATTTAGTTACATCTAAATGATTGATAATCGTATTGACTATACAAACGGGATAATTCTTGAGAAGTAAATCATCATAACTTGGAAGCAAAAAACTAGATTGGCATTGACGTTAAGTCTTGAAAACAACTTTATGGCTTATATAGCCTAAGGATAAAAACCATACTCAAATAATAAAAAAGAGACTGCCTTTTTAAACAGTCTCTTTATAAATGAGGTCGAACTTTATTATTATTTAAAAATTTATTTTACAAAAAACTTTTGAGTAAGAGTTGTACCACTATTGGTAACTTTTACAAAATAGATACCAGTAGATAACTTACTAATATCTACTGTTTTTCTTACTACATTTCCTCCCGGAGGTGTTTTAAGATCTATGATCTCTAATGTTCTTCCATTCATATCTTTGATACTGATTTGAGAAGAAGATTTTGCATTACTAATTTCCAGGTTTAAAAGATCTTTTGCTGGATTAGGGAATGCTTTAAATTGTAATCCTCCTGTTGGCCCATCCCCACCAAAAGCAGAGAATGCTCCTCCACAAGGTCCTAGGTTAGTCCATCCGTTAGAAGTTAGTTCATATAAAGAACCATTATAAGTTACTCTATCTCCTACATTATAAATCGTACCTTGAGAATATGGTGCTACTCCAGAACAAGGATCAGTTGTTGTAGTACATGGTCCTAAATTGGTCCATCCGTTAAAAGTTAGTTCGTATAAAGAACCATTATAGGTTACCCTATCTCCTACATTATAAACTGTACCTGAAGAATATGGTGCTACACCATCACAGTTACCGCCACCACTACTACAATTTCCTGAAGAGTTATAGGTTGTTTGGCCACAAGCAATAGTAAAATTATCTACAGTATCTCCCGAAGCTTTTTTGGCTTGCCATGCGCTTCCTATAGTAGTATTTGCATTATATGAGCCTCCTGCATTGGCAGATCCCTGTAAAGAATTGTTCTGGAAATACTCTAAAGTACAATCTGTATTATTGCTAAATGTTACAGATATAGCATCTCCTGTATTACACCCTCCACCGTCACAAGTCTGTATACAATTTGATCTCGAAATGTGATTACGGATCACATTAGCAGGTTGAGAGCCGAACCCTAGGCTAAAATCCACCCCAACACTAGTTTGCGGACAATAGCTCATAATGGTTCCTCCTCCTGCAGGATTCCCTGGTAATCTACAGTTTCCTTCTACACGGCCAGCACAACCATCTATAGCTGTATTATTACCGTTCCACACACATGCATGTGTATGACGTGATCCTACATTATGTCCTGTTTCATGAGAAATTAAGAATACATCGAAAGAATAAGTAGGTACATTACTAAAACTACCTTTAATACCAGAAACTGCATAATTCTTAGAACCACACAAACCTCCAATAGAAGCAGCTAATCCTCCATTAAATGAATAATTAACCAGATGTGCTAAATCTGCTCCATTAAGACCATTATTTCTCCTATATCTACCATAGCTATCAAGATTAGAATTCTGAAATGGTTCATTAGAACTCCAAGCTTTGGTACCAGATAATTTAAGAGTTATCTGATCATTGGCATACAGGGCAGCAACCTGATTAAATAAAGTTTCCATATAATTAGTAGCCTGTTGTTCTCCTCCTTTATCCCTAACAATATCTGCGGCTATATCGAAGAACATTTTTACACACTTTGCTGCTGATTTACTCTGTGGATTATAAGACAATTCTTCGAGAGTGTATCCTTTTTCCATGTTGTCTTCTACATGGCAAGAAAAATCATTTATATGACTAAGTTCCTTGTCCTTATAGATAATATGGTTCTTGCTATTACTTAAAGCACCCAATACTATACTTCCTTGACCATTCGGACTAATAAAACCAGATACATTATCTTTATAAAAACTGATAGCTACCAGAGAATTAGACTGTCCGCTTACCACACCTCTATAATGTGCTATACCAGAAGAAGGCAATACTTTATCCAAAGTACCTTTAGCCAAAAAATCATCTGTTTTAATATTCACTTTTACAAGATCAACCGACATTGCTGATTTCTGCCCAGGAATACTCAAATTCATAGTATTTGGGTAACTCCCTTGCAAAGATTTCATCTTATTTTGATCTAATGAGAATAACACATAATCATGAAGTCCTTTAGGAAGTTTTAGGTTATTTTTTTGTTTATTTATTATTTTGAAAAGTTGAATTTTTTCAAAAGCCGAACCAGAATTTTTTTGTTGAGATACTAGATCTCTAGCCTTTTGTGGTTGAGTTTGCGCAAAGCTCATTACTGTAAAAAGAGCAATTGCGATTGTTAATATACGTTTCATTTTTTTGATTTTAAGATTTGAATATTTAATTAATAATGGCTGACCCCCAAACCATTAACTCTAAAAATTTCATATTAATTAGTTCTAAATAAAACTATAAAGTTGACATACCACATTAATGTGTTAAATTCTAAAATAACACACTAATTATGTAACATAAGTAGAGTTTATCTAAATAGAAAATGATGCTACACATTAAAACTTTAAGAGTTTTAATAGTAATTTGTATTAGTTAAAAAATTTAGTTTAAATGCAAAAGAAGTGATCGTAGAATTATTGAAGAATAATTTACGAGACCATTTATATCTCACTGTTAGAAAAATCATACCCAATAATAGTAATTGAATGAATGAGCTCACAGATTGAGGTAACTTTGCACCGATTATTGGGAAATAACTAAATCGCAGTTATTCTAACAGTGAATACTGCCAAAAGCCTTGTGGATTGTAATAGTAACATTTTAGTCAAATTTGTGTTAATTAAAGTTACTGCTAAATTGATAAAAAAAATAAATATAATCAATTAACACATGTCCCAAAACATGTAATAAGACATCTTAATTCATGTTTTAAGTCAACGCAAATAACTTAAAATCATAGCACTAACCTTTTTTACATCATTCAAACCAAAGACTTCGTAAAACCTGTTTTGGAGCTCTCTTTGGTTTGATTCTTTCTACTAATTTGCTACTTCGCTTACCTTTACTATATCCAAAATATTTGTCTCTAAATTTTAATATTTTGAAACATATCGCTTATTATACTATGGTTTTAAATTTTGCACGCCAATATGGAAATCGTGAAGAAGTTGACAAAAAGTGGCAGGAATTGCTAATTTTTGAAGCAGAAATAATGAAATCTTGGGGGAATAAAGAGGCAATTCACGGATAAGCAAAATGGATGAAAATAGAATAAAGCTACCTTTCGATAGCTTTATTCATTACATCACAAGTAAAGATAATATAACAATCTGAACTGTGAAAACGGACTTTTAGCCCTTACCGCATAGATTGGTATACGGATTAACACTTATCTCCTTAAAATGGTATAAAAGCAGATACTTTATAAAACTCGTCCGATGCACCTACATCTGTAACCAGGTTAGCTCCCGCAGAAAATCTAAATGCCATACCGTTATCAAGTTTTAGTTTTACAGAACCTCCCAAATAACGATATATCTGTATATTCTTATTAACATCGTCATTTTCTAGGTTCATAAAGGCTAATTCTTCAAAAAAACCACCTAACACTAAACGATCGCTTACATTAATTCCGGGTGCAGCCCAAAAAAGAAGTAGATCTTTGGTCGAGATATCTTCTCTATCTCTTAATGATTTATAATAAGCTAAATACGCTTCGATATCAAAAATGGAGTTATGAAACGCCACAAAAGTATTAGGGATTACAGCCTCTCCTATCTTAGTCCCTGCAACATCCGAAAAGAATTTACCATGGGCAAACCCAACTCCTGGATTAAGAAATAATTTTCCGTCCATTAGTTTAAATCCTAATCCAATACCTGTTTCTAATAATTGATCACTACCAGATTCTGGAGTTCCGAAGGAAGGATTTGTCCAGAACATACTATAAAAAGTAATATCAAAATTTTTATTAGTTTCAAAACCTCCTAAAAATAGGGTTGAAAACCCTGCAACACTGTTTTGAATCACTTTTACCGCTAATGTTGCTTTTTTCTTTTTCTCTTCTTGTCCTTGTATCGTTGAATACTGAAAACTTATTGCAATTAATAATATTATGAATTTTTTCATGATTTAGTTTCTTTAAAATGTGTTTAATGATTAGTGAGCTTGAATGGTCTGTTTTTTATTAGGTATAGAAAAATCAGCTTTTCTTTTTTCTACAAAAGCCTGCATACCTTCTTTTTGATGTTCTGTGGCGAATAGTGCATGAAAGGCTCTTCTTTCATAAAGTACCCCTTCGCGAAGACTTAACTCCATAGCTCTATCTATAGTTTCTCTGGCAACCATAGCTGTTGTCTTACTATAAGAAGCAATAATTGCTGCTGCTTCTACAGATTCTTCTAGTAAGGTTTCTACTGGTATTATGCGAGACACCAGACCTGATCGTTCTGCTTCTTCTGCATTCATTAAACGTCCGGTAAGAATCAAATCCATAGCTTTTGTTTTTCCTACCATTTTTGTTAAGCGTTGGGTCCCACCAATCCCTGGAATCACTCCCAGTTTTATTTCTGGTTGACCAAATTTTGCTGTATTAGATGCATAGATAATATCACACATCATAGCTAATTCACATCCCCCACCTAAGGCATACCCAGATACGGCTGCGATTTTAGGGGTTCTAATTGCTGTAAAAGCTTCCCAGGCGGCAAAATAATCTTCATGAAACATATCCATATAGGATTTATTTTCCATTTCTTTTATATCTGCTCCTGCTGCAAACGCTTTTTTAGATCCTGTGATTACAAAACAACCTACACTTGGATCTTTATCTAATTTCTGCATAACAGAAACCATTTCCAGCATCAATGCACTATTTAGTGCATTTAGTGCTTTTGGGCGATTTAAGGTTATAATCACTACCCGTTTTCTTTGTTCGATTTTTATATTCATAGTTTTAATTTTTACATAGCATCCCCTATAGACTGTCTACTGTTTTTTAAGACGTCTGTATTAAAATTGTTAGTTTCCGCTATATGTTGTTGTATAAAAAAGTTGAGTTTGTGTTAGTACGTATTTAAGTTTAAGAATCCCAAATTGCGCCATACGCAGGTATTCCCCTACTTTCCATTCCGTAAACTACTTTCCAGGTAAGTTTTTTATTAGAAATACATATTACTGCTTCTGCATCAAAATCTTTATATGCTTTGTATGCGAGTTTCACCATATCGGGTTTTCCATGGGCATCTGTATCCCATATGATAGCTTCTGGTTGTGATTCGAGAATCTCTTCTACCAATTCATCTCCATATGTTTTTCTTGGATTTCGTGTTGCCCATATTAAACGAGCGGGAGTTTCTTGAGAAAAAAGGTGAGGTAAACAGGGGCCAATACCACTACCTGTTGCTACCCAAATGACTTTTTTAAATAGCTTATCAACATTTCCTACTCCTGCAGTAGTGATTCCTTTAACCCACAAGTGTTTTGGCATATCATCAATAAGATCACCTGTCCAATCCCCAGCTCTGGAGATAGTTAATCGAAATCCATCTCTACCAGGCTCTGGTACATTTGCAAAAGAATGCCACTCCATTAAAGGATCTCTACTAATTGCTGTAGAGGAACCGGCAAAAGGAGTTTCTCCATAATTGAATCTTGCGAGAATAACATGATTTGATGGTCTTGTAATATCGACTTCTACTTTTTTTAATCTTAGCCATGGTAATACAATACTAATCGTTATTAATGTTAATGCCCAAAAATTAAAAGAATTGAATAAATTGCTTAAAAAGGGTTGTTCTGAACCATTATCACTTAATATAAGCATCGTTTGTATCCAAAATAGTACTAGTGCTGTCCATCCACCAAATCGATGAGTTTTTTCAAAACTATTATGAAATTTTGCTCTTAATTTTGGTAGAGCCATTATAATCATAAAAACTAAAATCCCTGTAAGCATAGTAGTTACCCATAACAACATAATATCCTTAGAAGTTTCGTTTTGGGGATTAAAGAAATCATAGTACAAGGATCCCATAAATACTATAAACCAAAGGGTTCCGCTTATAGTTCCTCCTATATGAATTCCTCCAAAATGATATATTTTCCCCGCCCTTCTTCTTATTGACAAAGGCCAACTGGTAGGGATACTGGTAGCTACCCAAAACAGAAAATTAATAATATATTGTTGCCTGATAAGGATTCCTATTGTGAAATTAATTAGTGTAATTTTAGCTATTATGTCTAAGCGCATTTCTTGCTGAGACCACCAATTTCCTTCTGTTACCCCATAGATCATAACTCCAATATTTGCTATTAAAAGCAATGCAAATAAGCGATAATAGTGCATTAGCTTTTCTCCTTTCCATATCCTGCTAAATGATTTTTTCTGAGGAGGTAGCTGTACCACTTCTAAATTGGGAATTTCTTCATTCCCTGTAGGTTTTTGATCTATTTTTATGTTTGTTGCTTTTTTTTCTTGTTCTTCTTTCAGAGGGATCAAATTCATTAATTTTTTTTTATCGATTTTACCACGATCTGTCATTGGAAGTTCTGGCATAGCGACCACTATTGCCGGAACACAGTAATATGGTAGTACTTCTTCTACTTGTTTTTTAACCTTTTCCTGATCAATATCCTCTGGACTTACAAAGGATATTAATGTTCTATTATCTATTTTTAAGGTTGCTGCTCTTTTACTATCTGGCATTTTTTCTATAATAGAGGATACAGAATCTAATTCTACTCTAAAGCCACATATTTTTACCTGATCATCGGTTCTTCCTAAATGTTCTAATTCACCGTCTAAAGTCCATCTCCCTAAGTCTCGTGTTCTGAACATTTTTTTACCTTGACCAAGAAATGGGTCATCCACATATCTTTCATTTGTTAATTCTGGGTTATTGATATATCCATGAGTTACACAAAGACCTCCAGCCCACATTTCTCCTGCTTCACCTATGCCACAAGGTTTTAGGTTTTCATCTAAAACATATACTGTATTATTGGGTGTAGGTTTTCCTATGGTAAGTAATTCATCTGTTGGGAAAAACCGCTTTACGGTATTGATAATTGTAATTTCGGTAGGTCCACAAGAATTATGAAAGGCACAAAATGAAGACCAGTTTTCTGCCAAAACCCTTGGACAAGGTTCTCCTGCAACTATAGCCACACGAACATTCTGACAACGTGTAACATCCAATGAACTAAGAATCGTTGGTGTAGAAATCACTACATCTACCTCACTTACCGTTTCTTGAATATTTTTTCCCCGTATAACTAAAGTAGCTCCATTTGCGAGGCTCCCCAAAATTTCCCATACAGACATATCAAAAGCAATACTTAAAATTTGTCCTACTTTTAACCCGGGTCTCATCCCCAAATTACCAGGTGATGTGAGGAGTATATTACATGTATTTCCATGGCTAACCTGTACTCCGTTGGGTTCTCCGGTTGTACCTGATGTAAAAATTATATAGCAAATATCATTTTCAGTAACAGGTATACGTGGTAATGTTATTTCCTCACTGCTATTTGCATTTGATTTCAAAAAATCGTCTATTACGATAAGTTTACTATCATCTACTACTGGTACTAAATCTTCAAATTCTGATAAAGTGAGTATTAAATTTATACTTGCCGATTTGATAACATACCTTAGCTGTTCATCTTTGGCTAATCCAATATGTTGAGGAACATAAGCTCCTCCTGCTTTTAAGATGGCTAATATCCCTACTAACATTGGTATTGATCGTTGAACGAACAATCCAACATTATCGCCTTTTTGAACTCCATTTTTTATAAGTTCTAAAGCCAGTAAATTTGCTTGATAGTTTAATTCTTTATACGTGATTATTTTATCTAAATGACTAGCAGCAATGGTATTAGGGCTTACCTTAGCATGGGCTTCAAATGCATGATGTATGCATCTATATGGAACTCTGGTTATTGGCCCCTGACCAAATCTTTGAAAAAGATATTGATCTGGTAATGATAAGTTTGCTATTGTAGATTTTATAAAAGTATCGCCTGGTACTATGGGTATATACCCAAAAGTGTCACGTACTTCTGCTTCAGAAGTAGCATGAGAAACTGTAGTTTCCATAACAAAAATACCTTTCTAGTTTAATCTACTAAATGAAATTATCTGATATAGTCTTCTGGGAATACTATTTTTATAGAGATGATGTATACCTCTACACGTTGAGTTTGTGCGCTTCATAAGTTTGTGCAAATTAAGAGTTAATATTTGTTGCATCGAAATTAGAAACGTTTAAAAATTATGGGTATAAAAATTCTAACACTAAATCATTTTTATTTTAGTTATGATTAGTATAATATTACATTTTTAACGTAAAAAAAATATGTGTAAATCACATGAAAAAACCTAACAATATGTTAATAATGTAATTTTTTAACATTTATTTTACGAAAATCATTAAGTAATTCAATTTCTAAAAATACCCCTATGTACTTTGAATTATTAAAGATTCTAGTAGAAAACAATCAATATAAGTGTAATATTTATTATCAAAATGAGATTATAAAAAGTACAGGAACATGCTCAAAGAAGATCTATCTTATTAAGAATGGTGTAATGAAAATTGGTTGTTTTACTAACCATGGAGAAGAAGAAGTTCTTATTATATTGACAAAAAATCAAGTTTTTGGTGCAAGTACGATTTTTATAGACTTTTGCTCATATTGTATTTATGAATCTCTTAGTGAAGAAACAAAAGTGTATGAATTTGATAAAAACATCATACAAAAGGCTATAAAAAAAAATCCAGATCTATATAAAGATTTTTTATCAATACTTGGAAAGGAATATCAAGAATATGAAAATAGAATAAAAACACTTCAAATTCAATCCGCAGAATTGCGGCTAATAAAAGTGCTTTTTGAATTTAAAGAGAAATTTGGATGTCCTTACAATTCGGAAAAAATTATTATACATTCTCCTCTTAATCAAAATGAGCTGTCCAACTATATTAGAGTTTCTAGAGTGACAATCAATAAAATCATTAATAAACTGAACAGTAATCTTGTGTTAGAATACAGCAATAAAAGTATTATTATAAAGAAGTCCTTCTTTGATAATTATAAGCAATATAATACATAGTGTATTTTTTACACTATATATTATAATTTGTAACCAAAAGAAAGTTGAATATTCCTATTACTTCCCTTTGCTCCTCCAGGAATATCTTCATCATCTATAACATTAGACACACCAAAACCATATCGTAAATCCGCAAAGAAATTCTCTGTAATACGTACACCAATGCCTGCAACAGCAGATAGGTTAAATGTATTAAAATTTGTTTCGACTGTTGAGTTATCTTCCCATTCCCATATCTTAAGTCCTACCTGAGGGCCGATATGAACATTAAACAATTCTGTAAAATTATATTTAAGTAATATTGGTAATTGAAGATAGTCTATTCTTAGAGATTCATCATCATTACCCAAAGAGGAGTACTGAAATTCTGGCTGTATACTCCATTTTTGGTTAATAGGAACTTCTGCTAAGAAACCTGCTACTATACCAAATCTGCTATCTTTAAGATCTTCAGGAATATCATCAGAACTAATAGAACTTAGATTAGCTCCAAGTCTTACTCCATATGTAATCTCCTGGGATTGAGACTTTAAAGCAACAAATATTAATAAAATCACAGTGAATAGTACTGTTTTTCTCATAGTACAAGATATTAGGTTACGGTTCAATTTAACACAAAATAATGGATTTTTATTGACTTTTCAGGGCTCAATGAAGATTATTACTCTTTAAAAATCGATAAAATGTACTACTTATGAATTTCAACGATTATTTAGTTTTTCATTATACAATGATTTTATAATCCCGTCAGATAGACCAATTTTTGGAACAAAGATTTCTCTAGAACCACTCCATTTCATTGCCGAAAGATATATTCGAGTTGCCGGAGTAATCACATCTGCTCTATCTTGATTTAAATTAAGTTGCCATATCCTTTCTTCATAAGTTAAAGAATTAAGCAATTTATAATAAGAACTTAGGTATAAAAAAGATAGTGGTTTCCCCATTCTTTTGCCACTATTTTTAAAAATATTATTAATGTTTCCTCCAGATCCAATTAATGAGACTTTACCATAGCCTCTAGTACTTTCTTTAATCCAATCTTCTACATCTTTCCAAACTTTATCAGAAACCAAATTGTTAAGAAGTCTTACAGTTCCTAATTTAAAAGATCGGGATATAATAGTATTTCCATTATGGTATAATGTAAACTCTGTACTACCTCCTCCTACATCTACGTATAAGTATGTTGCATCTGTATTTATCAATTCGTGTAGATCAGTCATGGCAATTATAGCAGCTTCATCTTTACCATCTATAATATCTATTTGAATACCTGTTTTCTCTTTTATAAGGCGTGCTACTTCTTCTCCATTCTCAGCTTCACGCATAGCAGATGTTGCACAGGCTTTATACCTAATCACTTTATGCGTTTTCATCAATAATTGATATGCTTGCATGGCATCTATCATTCTAGTAATATTTTCCTGAGAAACCCGCCCTGACTTAAAAACATCTTCTCCTAATCGGATTGGTACCCTAACAAGGCTTGTTTTTTTAAATCTAGTAGTTTTTCCTTTCTCTTCGTGAATACTACTTATTAATAATCGTACCGCATTGGAACCAATATCAATGGCTCCATATTTTTCTATAGTTAACAAAATATCTAATTTCCTAGTTTTTTTAAATAATAGTCGTATGTTGCTTTTTGTGATCTTACTTTCTCATTATCGTTTTTAATGTACACATTATCTTGCTCTTTAGAAAGTCTTCTGGCTTTAACATTATCTTTCCAGCAAATATCAAAAGTATCCATTAATTCTAATTTGATATCTTCATCATAGATAGGGCAAGAAACCTCTACTCTTCTATCTAAATTACGCGTCATCCAATCTGCTGACGATATGTACACTTTGGGATCTCCCCCATTTTGAAATATGTATAATCGAGTGTGTTCTAAAAATTTATCTATTACACTTATTGCTCTTATATTTTCACTCATTCCTGGGATACCAGGGATTAAACAACAAATACCTCTAATAATTAGATCTATTTTCACTCCTGCTCTACTGGCTTCATATAGCCTATCTATCATATCATAATCACTCAAGCTATTCAATTTCAGTTTAATTCCTGCTGGCTTACCTTCTTTTACATTTCTAATCTCTTTTTCTATTAATTTCACCAGAGATGATCTTGTGTAATGTGGAGAAACTAACAAGTGCTTGTAGCGGTTTATTTTATAATTTATTTCAAAGAATTTAAAAACTCTATTTGTTTCTTTTAAAATAGATTCATTGGTGGTAAATAAAGTATAATCGGTATATATTTTTGCTGTAGATTCATTAAAATTACCTGTACTTATAAAGCCATACCTTTTAAGTTTTCCTTTTTCCTCACGCTCAATTATACATGCTTTACAGTGTACTTTAAGTCCGGTAACCCCAAAAATCAGATGGATGCCTTCTCTTTGCATTTGCTCGGCATAACGAATATTTGCGGCTTCATCAAAACGAGCTTGTAACTCTATTTGTACAGTAACATTTTTACCATTTTTGGCTGCGTTTATAAGAGAACTGGCAATGTGAGATATATTTGCCAATCTATATATCGTAATTTTAATACTTTTTACTTTTGGATCAATTGCAGATTCTCGTAAAAATTTTACCGTATATGAAAAAGTATGGTAAGGTGTGTATTGCAGAAAATCTTTTTTAGCAATCTTATTTAATAAGCTTCCTTGTAAAACAAGGCCTGGTATTGCTAAGGGTTTAATTGGTTGATATACCAAATCGGTAGCACCCAGGTCTGGAAAATTCATATAATCTCTTCGATTATGGTACCTTCCGCCAGGAATAATACTATCAGTATTATCAACTCCCATTTTTTCCATTAAAAAATCAAGGGTATCTCTTTCTATCGTTTTGTCATAGACAAATCGAACTGGTTCTCCGTCACGACGAGACCTCACACTACTTGATATTTTTTGAATAAAACTTTTACTTAGATCATTATCAAAATCCAACTGTGCATCACGTGTAATTTTAATCATATGGGCCGATGCCTGTACATAATCAAAAATACTAAAATTAATATGCATGCAATATCGGATCAAATCATCTAGAATTATAATAAATTGTTTTCCGTCTTTTTCGGGAAGTACAACAAATCGATCTGTATTTTTTGGTATCTCGATCAGTGCATATATTTTTTCTTTGGTAGTTTGTTGTAATATTTTGGAGATTCGTCCTTCTTTAGGAATTTTATCCTTTAGAACAAGTTTTACTGCTAAATAAGCTACACTATCTTTTAAATGTGGAAATTTTTCTAGGTCATTCAGTATATAAGTAACTAAAGCAGGGCTAACTTTACTTACAAAATAATTACGAATAAAAGCATCTTGATCTGGTGTAACCTGATTTTCATCGATAATAAAGATATTATGATTTTCAAGTTCATATTTAATGTTATCAATAGTTTTAAGGCTTTCTGCCTGTTGCTTGATAACTATATTTGTAATCTTTTCTAATAGTTCGTTTGCTGTGGTGCCTTTAAGTACATTCTTTCCATCTTTTCCTGCTTGGTCAATTCGTTTAATGGTAGCATATCTTACTTTAAAAAACTCATCCAGATTATTAGAAAATATCCCTATAAAACGTAACCTTTCTAACAATGGAACTGTATCATCTGCTGCTTCTTGTAATACTCTTGCATTAAATTGAAGCCAACTTAATTCCCTATTAACATATTGATTTTTAATGTTTTCTGTCATTATCTCAAAGATTTAGGAAAAATCATTAATAAGTTTTTTCCTACAGAAATATTTTTCCATTCATCTACTTCAAATTCTATAGCAACTACTCCTGCTGTCGGTAAGTTATCTATATGTTGATCTCCATAAAGATTAGCGATTGAAGTAAAAGCATGGTTATGTCCAAATATCATTAAAGTATTAATATCGTCCTGGCAATTTTTTATCACATCAATAACTTGACTTCCTTCAAAATCATAAAGATTTGGTTCTAAAGAAAATATGCTTTCAGAAACATCTAAATGACTTACGATGATTTCTGCAGTACTATACGCTCTTTTGGCTGGGCTACATAAAATTTTATCAATCGGCCCTACCAGTGTTTTCAGATGTTCACCCACCAATCCTGCATCTCTTATACCTCTACTATTAAGAGGTCTTTTATCGTCTGACACATCAAACTCCCAAGAAGATTTTGCGTGTCTTATTATATATAAAGTTTTCATGAATCTGATACTATTTTAGCAAAAATGAAGTTATTTAATACAAGTTTAAGGATTCGTTTTTACAAATCTTAATATAAGAATATAAAAAATCAATTTTTATATAATTATAGGCAAGATCAATTTTCTTATTTATGTCACTTATACGTATCAAATAATTAATGTAAAAATAATAAGCAAAACGGCTAAAATAATGAAAATGAACATAATAAACACTTGATTTTAATCGATAAAAATGGTATTTACATCGAAAACATGTTTTTTTTCGTATAAAATTAAATGTTAAAATATAAATTTACATACGGTTTTCCCTTAAATCAGAGTGTTTCCCCCAAACATTATGAGCACAAATTTATCATAATATCAGTAGGGTAATAAAAAACAAGAAAGGTGGAAAAAGTGATTACTATAAAAAGAGATCTTAAATGGTTTCAGAATATGTACCTGCTTATATTCATATGTTGTATTGGTTCTACAATTACATATGGACAGGTAGAGGTACCCCTTAAGAAGCGTACAGAATTAACTCTTAAAGGGGATTTCAAGTTTGTATCCAATACTGTTCTGGGAAAAGTTAGTAATGATGACGGCTCTGGTGTATTTGACCCTAATAAAAGCTATAACGATGGTGGATTAAACAATCTATTTAAGATGGGCTTTATCGATATTGATAATGATCCAACTACTTTTAATTCCAGTAGCGCAGATTTAGATATTGATTCTAACTGTAATGCTATTAAACATGTTGGCTTATATTGGACAGCTGCTTATGCAGATGAAAATAGACAACATGATATTACTTCTATAAAAATAAAATACCCCGGGCAAAAGTTGTATTCGACTATTAATGGTGGTCAAATAATCCATGATTATTATAATGACAGCGAATCTTTATTCAAACAATACTCTTGCTATAAAGATATTACAACGGATATTTTAAAGTTAGAAAATCCCTTGGGGACATATACTGTTGCAAATATCCCCGCTACTACTACTGCAGTAAATGATGATGAGATTTTAGGTAATGGCCTTGCCGGTGGGTGGACAATGGTTGTTATTTATGAAGATGACACCAAACCTAGAAAAAGATTTTATGTATATGATGGTTTTGTAAATATTGATTCTAAAGCAAAACCTGTAGCCTTTTCTTTTAACAATTTCCAAACTATTCCTAATGGTGCAGTTCACGGAAAAATTGGCGTAATTGCTTATGAAGGAGATAAAGGAATTATTGGAGATCGTTTTCAGGCAATGTCTAATGAGACTAATAAATATAAAAGTCTTGCAGATGGGATTAACCCTATGAATAACTTCTTCAATGCCAATATTACCGAAAATGGTAAAAATGTAAAATCCAGAGTACCTGCAAGTCAAAACACACTAGGATATGATGCTGATTTATTTGATATAAAAAACGTAAGAAATAGAATCATAGGTAATAATCAAACGGAAGCCAAATTTAGATTATCAACTAATAATGATGGATATTCTGTTATGGCAGTTGCGTTTAGTGTAGAAATATATGAACCTGCAATCCACATTGTAAAAAGATCAAAATATACAGCTAACGATCAATATATTCATCCAAATGATGTTTTAGCTCCAAAACAAGAAATAACGTATCATCTTACGGTATATAATGATGGTAATGATGATGCGAAGAATACTATAATTAAAGATGTTCTGCCAAAAAACGTAATATTTTCTGAAAAGACTATGATTTTACCTACCAAAAGAATAAAGGTAAAATACGATAAAGCTTCTCGAACATTAAATTTCATTGTACCAAATAAAATGGTAAAAACAGATAGTGAGCCATTTAAAATTAGCTATAATGTGATTGTAGATACCGAATGTGAATCAATTAATACAATTGATGATATTCTTGTAGTGGATCAACCGGTTATGGCCGAGTTTAATGGAACGCTAAACGAAACTATAAAATACTCTAAAGGGTACAACCATATTAACTCTTGCGAATTACCAGATTATTATCAATTTAAATTAGCTATAGACATTAGTGAATTAAATTGTCCTAATGCGAGTCGTCTTGTTTCTATTCCTAAAAAGAAAATGAATAGCCAATTTACTGCGGTAATACCAGGAGAGATGGACGAAGTAACCAAATCTAATAATACAAAAAGCGGAGGTCTTGCCTCGGGAGATATCGTACAATCTAGTGGTACACCAGAATCACCTTTACAATCAGAAATGAAATTGACTAAAACAATCAATGATCTGATAAATCTAAATGAAATTTATTTTGATTTTGATAAATGGGATATCACCGAAAAGGCAGAAATTGAGCTTGATAAAGTGGTAGAAATTATGAATAATGATTATCCTAATATGGTAATCAAAATAGAAACACATTCTGACAGTCGTGGTGGAGAAAATTACAATCTAACTCTTTCACAAAAAAGAGCAGAATCCATTTATAATTACTTGTTAAGTAAAAATATTTCTAAAAACAGAATCCTCTCCTATGTTGGATTTGGGGAAACCAGACCTGTTAATAATTGTAAAGATGGAGAAGACTGTTCTGAAGATCAATACCAAAAGAATAGACGTTCTAGTTTTGTAATTATGTAATCTTTTTTTATGGAGATAACCTTTCTATCTTCCAATTCTTTTTTTGATTAGAAAAACGAATGCGGTCATGTAACCTATTAGCTCTACCTTGCCAAAACTCAAACTCGATTGGCATTATACAATACCCTCCCCAAGATTTAGGCTTAGGTATTTCTTTATCTTTATATTCTTTTTCTAAAGATTGTAATCGGTTTTCTAATGTTTCTCTTGATTTGATTACTTCGCTTTGATCCGATGCCAAAGCCCCTAATTGACTCCCTCTTGGGCGAGATAAAAAATAACGAGTACTCTCTTCTTCTTCTACCTTTTGTGCAATGCCTTTAACAATAACTTGTCGCTCCAAATTAGGCCAAAAAAAAGAAATACACACTTTATTATTAGTAGTTATAGCTTTTCCCTTTTCTGAAGAATAATTAGTATAAAACACAAAACCATTTTCATCAAAATGTTTTAACAATACTATTCTTGCTTTTGGAAACCCGTCTAGACCTGTAGTCGTAATTGTCATCGCATTAGTCTCATCAACTCCCCCTACCTCTTCTACTTCTGCAAACCAATCAGAAAAAAGTTTAAATGGAGAATCCGGAAGATTCTCTTCTTCTAAAAAACTTTTTTCATATGACTTTCTATATGCTGTAAGATCTCTATTCATTATCTCAAATTATTATGCAATTTACCTATTTTTAAAATACAGAAAACAATAATAAACAGATAATTTTTATCACATCAATACTCAAACACTTTACCATCATCAGCTATTTCTACATCATCAAAAACAGTCTGCGCTTCTTCTCTAAAAAGCTCAATATTTTCATACCTGGTAGAATAATGTCCCAGAATCAAGGATCCAACATTTGCTTTTTTTGCAATAGTAGCCGCTTCAATAGCCGAACTATGCCCTGTTTTTGCACACAAATGTTTATGACTTTCTAAAAAGGTAGATTCATGGTATAATACAGTAACATCCTTAATTAAAGGAATTTTCTCCTCGTTATACTTAGTATCACTACAAAATGCATAACTCTTAACAGGTTTAGGAGGGTCGGTAAGCTCTTCATTAGAAATCACAGTACCATTATCCAAAACAACATCTTTTCCTTTTTTTATCGCACGATAATACGCTTTATCAATATTGTAATCAGATACCTTATTGACCAATAACGTTCGATCTCCTGGTTTTTCCTGAAATAAAAACCCATTACAATATACCCTATGCTGTAAGGGTATTGTACGCACTATTACTTTTTCATCTTCAAAAACAATTTCTGATTCTGTATTGGTAAG
The DNA here is from genome assembly GCF_900299525.1 of Aquimarina sp. Aq78. Taxonomy (GTDB): domain Bacteria; phylum Bacteroidota; class Bacteroidia; order Flavobacteriales; family Flavobacteriaceae; genus Aquimarina. The sequence continues at coordinate 628,989 of NZ_OMKA01000001.1, forward strand.
TTCATGAAAGTGCAAAGGATAATCTGTCCACGAATTAGAAAGTTTTAATTGTAATGTGATAGCCTCTTTTATTCCCTTTGGGCCATGGATGTGTAATGGTATATCCCTGCTAAGCAATCTAAACGTAGATACTAGTCCAATCAATCCAAAAAAATGATCTCCATGAAGATGTGAAATAAAAATATGTTTTATTCTTGAAAACTTGATTTTATTTCGTCGTAATTCTACCTGGGTTCCTTCTCCACAATCAATCAAAAAAATATGATTGTTCATTTCTAAGACCTGAGAAGTTGGATTTGTAAATGTTCGGGGAGTTGCAGAATAGCAACCTAAAATCGTAAGTTTCAAAATTATTTTTCCTATTTATTAAACAGGCTGTGAATATAATCTAATCTTATTTATAAATCAATCTAACGACCAAAAGAATCAAACGATGTTAATAATGATATATATCCTTTTGCATCAAGATTTCTTCTATAACCTGTTACTCCTAATACGTTTCCCTCTTTATCCAGAACTAAAATAACAGGAAAAACCCATTTTCTGTTATATTTTTGGGCAAGCTCTTTATTTTTTTTTTGCTGAACCAAAGAAAGTTTATTTTTTTTACGTTTAGGAAAATCAGCTTTTACCCATACAAATTTTTGATCAGCAAATTCCATAAATTCTTCATTAGAGAAAACTTTTCTTTCTAATCTAATACAAGGAGGACACCAATCTGATCCGGTAAAAAATAATACAATATTTTGGTCTTTTTCTTTTGCTAATAATTTTGCTTCATCAAAATCATATTTCCAGTCCTGACCTATAACGTCATGACCAAAAAACATAAAAAAAAGTATACTTACAAATGGGGCGAATCTGTTCATAGCATATCAGACGAAAAGCAAAACAAATAATTACAAAAAAGTTGAATTTTCTAAAAACCCAGATCTCTCTCTATTTCTTCCATTTCAACCAAATCATATGCTTCCTGTAATGTAGGAACAATTGTAATTTCGTTTAAGACCTCATCATAGGATATCTTGTTTGTAACAATCACGAATGAATGCTTTGCAGCCTTATGCTGATTAGAAATCCTTAAAAACTCATTGATATCATCTACTGAGATTTGTTCTAGTGAAAACAAGTTAACAATTATATTCTCATTTTCAAGAGAAGTATACTTGTCTTCAAGGCCTTTAACAAATTCTATAATTGTAGTTTTTTCCTGTGTAATTATAGTTGTAGAACCTTCTTTATTAAAAATCATAAATCATCGTTTAATTTTTGAAGCTAAAAGATATATCACAGCCATTCGCACTGCAACTCCATTCTGTACCTGATCCAATATTATGGCTTGGTTAGAATCAGCAACATCACTCGTGATTTCTACTCCACGATTGATTGGTCCTGGGTGCATGATTACAATTTCCTTATTCAGACTATCCAATAACTTTTTATTTACTCCAAATTGTTGAGTATATTCTCGTGTTGATGGAAAATAACTAATCTCCATTCTTTCATTCTGCACACGCAACATATTGGCGACATCGCACCATTCTAGTGCTTTTTTTAGATCTGTTTCTACCTGAACTCCTAATTTCTCAATATATTTAGGAATTAGAGTTTTAGGGCCACAAACTTTTACTTCTGCTCCTTGTAGTTTTAAGGCAAAGATATTAGACAATGCAACTCTAGAGTGCAAAATATCCCCTACAATTACAACCTTTTTCCCTCCTACTTCTCCTAATCGTTCGCGTATAGAATACGAATCTAACAAAGCTTGTGTAGGATGTTCATGGGCTCCATCTCCTGCATTAACAATACTTGCATCGACATGTTTAGAAAGAAAAACTCCCGCCCCGGGGTTAGGGTGCCTCATGACTACCATATCTACTTTCATAGAAAGGATATTATTTACGGTATCAATAAGGGTTTCTCCTTTCTTTACAGAAGAAGATGCTGCAGAAAAATTAATTACATCTGCAGAGAGTCGTTTTTCTGCTAATTCAAAAGATAATCTTGTTCTTGTACTATTCTCAAAAAAAAGATTAGCTATCGTTATGTCTCTAAGCGAAGGAACTTTCTTAATTGGTCTATTAATAACTTCTTTAAAGTGATCAGCAGTCTCAAAGATTAAATTAATATCTTCTTTATTTAGATATTTTATTCCCAATAAGTGATGTACACTTAATTCGCTCATTCGTCTTAATTTATAATTTTAAATAAAACAATCTTATTCAGAGATCTTAATTTCCTATCAAATACACGGCATCTTTACCATCATTTTCTTCCCAATCTACTTTCACCTTTTCTTGATTTATAGCATCTACCTGGCGACCTCTATAATTAGGTTGTATCGGTAAATGTCTACTAAAACGTCTGTCAATTAGTGTTAGTAGTTCAATTTCTTGTGGTCTTCCAAAGGACTGTACAGCTGTCAAAGCTGCCCTAATACTTCGCCCTGTATATAATACATCATCAATAAATACAATTCGCTTATCTTCTACTACAAAATCAATATGGGTTTTATTAGCCTCAAGAATTTTTTCTCCTCTCCTAAAATCATCTCTATAAAATGTAATATCAAGGTAACCTAATTTGATATCTGTTACCATATAATGATCTACCAAAATTTTCTTGATACGATCAGCTAAAAAGGCTCCTCTGGGTTGAATCCCAATTAAAACAGTATCTCTAAAATGCGTGTGATTTTCAATTAATTGACAAGCCAAACGGTGCAGAATTATATCAATCTCTTTCGCACTAAGTAGTAATTTTTGACTCATAATCTCCAAATGGATATCTGGAATACAAAAGTAGTGAAATTTTGGAACTATACAATTCAATTTCTAAATAACATACTATAGAAAATCTACTTTACAGAAAACATATTACCGTAAATTAATAGTTCTAAATTTATAGTATATAAAAAAGAGATCTCTTCTACATTATAAGCTACAAAAAAAGACGTAATTATTAAATTACGCCTTTTTAAAATAATTATTTACGTTACATTCCCCCAGCTAATAGTACAAACGAGTTTTTAGACACTGGAGATACTTCATAATTCTTAATATCTTCAATAGTCTTTACATATTTTTCAGCTTCCAAGAATGCCGTTTCCAAAGCACTCAAATTAGAGTTTTCTTTTACAACAATAGTTTTAGACATAATACCGCCATCTGTATACTCTATCGTTATTTTCCATTTTTTGATAGAGTGAAAACTTTTATTCTTAGCTGTTTTTTTATTTTTTTTATTTTTTGGCTCTGTATCTAAATTCTTTTCTACAGATGTTATAATTGGTTTATCATTTACTACAACTGCCAGTCTATTTGTTTCTTTGGCATTTGCGTGAATGATTATTAAGAAATTTAATACAAATATGATTGCCCTGTTTATATTTTTCATTTTAAAAAACGTTTATGATTTTGTACAATGCAAATATCAGGAAGCTTCACTCTGTATACTATACTACTATTAGTGAAAATAGCCTCCCATTTTTCAGGGATGTAAAACTTTACAATTCAGTCAAGCCAACACATTATCACATAGTTATATCATTGTATTATGATTACAAATCAAGTCATTTTTCATCAGAGAACATGTCAAAAAACCCAGTTATAATCATGGTCACGAGGTATGCTAATAAAATAGAGTTCTAATTTTGAGCAGAATAAACTCAAAGTAGGGGAAAGTAAAAACAACACTGTATCCAGTGTATTTATAAAAACAAAAGGCCGTTCATAAGAACGGCCTTTGCTATATTAAAAAATGTTGAGAAACTAGTTCCCTCCTTTTTCCATTTTAGCTTTAAGATCTGCTAAAGCATCGATATCACCAAGCGTTGTTTTTTCTGCTGAACCTGTAGCAGCTTTCTTCGCAGCTTGTTTAACGATCTTAGCTTCTTCTTCTTTGAATAAAGCTGTATGAGAAGCAACCACTCTCTTGAATTCTTTATTGAACTCAATAATTTGGAATTCTGCTTCATCACCTTTCTTAAGTTTGCTTCCATCTTCTTTTTCAAGATGACGAGATGGTACAAAAGCAACTACATCTTCATTGAAATCTATAGTAGCACCTTTGTCTACGATTTCACCGATTGTTGCAGTATGCTTAGTTCCTAAAGCAAATTCACCTTCATATTTATCCCAAGGATTATCTTCTGTTTGCTTATGACCAAGACTTAACTTACGTCCTTCTACATCTAGTTCAAGAACAATCACATCAAGTTTATCACTTACATTAGTAAAGTCTGATGGGTGTTTGATTTTCTTAGTCCATGAAAGATCTGAGATATAAATTAAACCATCAATACCTTCTTCTAATTCTACGAATACACCAAAATTAGTGAAGTTACGAACAATACCATTATGCTTAGATCCAACAGGATATTTAGTTGTAATATCAGTCCATGGATCTGGAGTCAATTGCTTGATACCAAGAGACATCTTACGTTCTTCTCTATCCAAGGTAAGAATTACTGCTTCTACCTGATCACCTACTTTTACGAAATCTTGTGCAGAACGTAAATGTGTAGACCAAGACATTTCAGATACGTGAATTAATCCTTCTACTCCTTCTTCAACTTCAATAAAAGCACCGTAATCAGCAATTACAACAACTTTACCTTTAACTTTATCACCTACTTTAAGTTCTTTATCAAGAGCTTCCCATGGGTGTGGTTTTAATTGCTTAAGACCTAATTGAATACGAGTCTTAGCCTCATCAAAGTCTAAGATAACTACATTCAACTTCTGATCAAGTTCAACGATCTCATTTGGATGGTTGATTCTAGACCAAGAAAGATCTGTAATATGAACTAATCCATCAACTCCTCCAAGATCAACAAATACACCATAAGAAGTAACATTCTTAACAGTACCTTCTAATACTTGACCTTTTTCTAATTGACCAATAATTTCTTTTTTCTGCTCTTCGATATCTGCTTCGATAAGCGCTTTATGAGATACAACAACGTTTTTGAATTCGTGGTTTATTTTCACCACTTTAAATTCCATTGTTTTTCCTACATACGCATCATAATCACGAATTGGTTTCACATCGATTTGAGAACCTGGTAAGAAAGCTTCAATACCAAATACATCTACGATCATACCTCCTTTGGTTCTACATTTCACAAAACCATTTACGATTTCACCTGTATCATGAGCACTATTTACTCTATCCCATGCTTTAATCACACGAGCTTTACGGTGAGATAAGATTAATTGACCTGTTGCATCTTCACGCACATCAATTAAAACCTCTACCTTGTCTCCTACTTTAAGATCTGGGTTATAACGAAATTCATTTAGTGAGATAACACCTTCACTTTTGGCATTGATATCAATAATAGCATCACGATCAGTGATGTTAATTACTGTTCCGTCTACTACCTCATCGTTTAGGGTATCCACAAAATTCTCGGCAACTAACTTTTCAAACTCTTCAAGTTTTGAATCAGCGATAGGATCTATCCCTTCTTCGTAGTTATGCCAGTTAAAATCTTTTAGGAATTGTTCAGGGTTTGCTTGTTGTGGAGTTTCAGCTACTGCTTTCTTCTCTACTTCCTGAACGTCTGTGTTTTTTGTTTCTTCAGACATTGAAGATAAAATTTGTATCCTGTATATTATTGAGAATCAAGACGAAAATTATACAGAAGTATTAATTAAATTAAACTATGTCCTTTTTAATCCTCTTATTCGCTAAAAAGGAGTGCAAAAGTACAATTTAATTTATTAGAAAACAAAAGATTATAATACGTTTCAATAAATTATTAATACTTAATAATTTCGAATTCACTCCTCCTATTGGTTTGATGATCTTCTTCTGTACATACTTTACTATCACAGTCAATTAGAGGTTGTGATTCACCAAATCCAACAAACTGCATTCTCCTTGCATTAACATACCCTACCAAAGCGAGGTAATTACGTGTAGATTCAGCTCTTTTTGCTGATAAAACCTGATTATATGATTCTGTACCCCTACTATCTGTATGGGAACTTATATTAATATAAACCGTCTTATATCGTTCTAATTTTGCGGCAAGTTTATCCAGCACTTTTTTAGAATCAGCTCTAATATTCCATTTATCATAATCAAAATAAATTGGCGGCATATCAAAATAGAGTTTTCCATTCTTTTCTATAACCGGCGGACCATCTTTATCGGCTAGAAGGATTTCTCTTAGTCTTGTTTTGGTTATTTCTTCTTTTTTACGCTCTGTATTAGATTCACTAGTTCTAGTACGCTCATTGATATTAGTACTGTCACTGGATTGTATTCTGTTTTCATCATCTGTTACTGCAATATCCTTTTCTCTATCCAAATAAATAACGTAGGTTTCTTCATCTCTCTCCTTAACCATCAATGGTTGGGTTCTGGTTTTATACTTATTTGCAGAAGCTTTAAAGTTATATCTCCCAGGAAATACCTTTAGATCAAAAGCTGCAATAGAATCTAATTGACTCTCATACACCTTTACGTTATCGTTATTATACAAAACAACATCTGAATTGGCAATATAATTATCGGTTGCAAAATCCCGGACTTCAAAACGTGTTCTATATTCGCGCGGAAAAATATCTCCAATCTGAGAAAAGGTATAAATATCATCTCCTGCTTTTTTTCGGTTTGATGCAAAAAAACCATCTGTCTCGTTATAATAAGTTATAGAAAAATCATCGTAGCTAGAGTTAATTGGTGCTCCTAGATTAACGGGTCTGATTAGTTTTTCTCTTCGTAGTTCTGAAACAAATATATCCATCATACCCAACCCTAAATGTCCATTTGAAGAAAAAAACAAATGACCCTTTTCTGAAATAAATGGAAACTGCTCTCGATTTTCGGTGTTAATCGTTGGTCCCAAATTAGTTGGTTTCCCATATGTACCATCTTGATTTACAGCAACAAAATAAATATCAAAATCTCCATATCCTCCAGGCATATTTGAACTAAAATATAACATATCTCCATTTGCATTTAATGATGGATGCTCAACAGAGTAGTTTACATCATTAAATTCTAATTTCTCAGGTTTACCCCACTTACCATCAATCTTAATGGCCTTATATAAATGAATAGCGTTATTATTAATACTATCAAATTTCTTTTTTCCTTTTTCAGAATTACTTTTAGACAAGTAGATTGTATTGCCGTCGGCAGTAAAACAAAAATTCCCTTCATGAAGTTTTGAATTAATTTCTTTTGAAATAGTTTCAATTTCAGAAACAGGTTTATTATTCTGATCCACTTTTACTTTATAAATATCCAAAAACGGGCGATGTGTCCATCTATAGTTTTTATCCAAAGGACTATAAGGGCGTCTATCCGTAGTGAAATAAAGAATACTATCTCTTTTAATAGCTCCAAACTCAGAAGCTTCTGAGTTAAAATCAGCACTTGCTATAGCATAATCATCATCTTTTAATTTAAAATCCTCTATTGTAGAAATCGCATCAGAGGCACTAAAATCTCTCACGGTATTGTTTGACTTGTATATAGAAAGGTATTCTACAGATTTTTCATATTCTCCTAATGCAGAAAGCACCTGATACATCATAAAATTATACTGATTGTGATACGTTTTATCTTTATCATAAAATTTACCCGAAGTTAATATCTTTAGATATCGATAAGCTTTTCTAAATTGAAAAGTATTATAGTATGATGTGGTAATATTTTTAAGGATATGTTTTGTATATCCTTCCTGATTTAACTCTTCTTCATATTGCAGTGCAGCATTTATATAATCTCCTTTTTCAAAAAAACGATCTGCTCTGTTTTTTTGTTGTGAAAAGGCAAACTGAGCAATCAGTACAGTTATTATCAATAATATCTTAGCTTTTATCATCTAGAAAAATCTTGGAGAGGAATATTTATTACTAAACTTAAGAAGATCAAAATTGAATAGTATTACAATTTCATGACTTCCATTATTATAACCACTTAAATCACTAACACTAAAATCATAGGAATATCCAACTTTTAGGTTTTTTGTAATATTAAACCCCGCCAAAGCAATAAAAGAGTCCGTATATCGATAAGATACCCCTAATTCGAATTTATCATAAATCAATGAGTTTAGAGAAAGGTCAAAGGTTAAAGGAGAATCTACAACCTGTTTGATAACCATTGAAGGTTTTAATTTTACTTCATCTATAAAATCAAAAACATAACCTGCTATACCATATATATGCGTTTTTGTTTGTGCAACACCTATACCATCAATATCTATATCGCTAGGAAGTAAATTTGGCGAAGATATACCTGCGTAAAAATTATTAGTAAATAAATACAAGCCTGCTCCAATATTTAATTGTGTAGTAGATGTATTATCTGCAAACGCAGGATCATTAGCTACATCAGAACCAGAAGGGTCAATTTTAAAATTATTGATACCTGCTTTTAGTCCGTATGACAATCGGGTCTGATCAGAAATTCTTGTGATATACGCAAAATCAACATTTATATAATCATTATTAACCGGGATAGCATCTCCTATCCTATCGTTTACATAATTTACACTAAGCTCAATTTTTTCACTCATAGGGATATTAGCAAATATATTGGCTGTTTGTGGGGCTCCTTCAATACCTGTCCATTGTCTCCTGTATAACAACCCGGTCGAAATTAATCCATTTTGACCTGTAGCATATGCGGGATTAACCGTACTCATATTATACATATATTGAGAATATTGTGGTTCCTGCTGAGCATAGATCATCGAGCAGAAAATTATTGACATTACAAAAACTAACTTCAATTTCATTGGTTTATCTGCTTAGGTAAAAACTTCCTTGTATAGGTAAATTATTTTCAAAGTTTGGAACAAAAACAAAAAAGTATGTTCCCGAAGGAAGATCATCTCCTAGCTGTACTGACACATTGCTTTCTCCTCTAAATTCTTCTGTATTAATATTTCCTTCATAGACAAGGCTACCGTATCTATTGTATATTTTTAAATCAAAATCCGGAAATGCTTCTGGGATATTATATACCTCTTCTATCAACAAATCAAAAGTATCATTCTGACTATCACCGTTTGGTGATACTCCATCCTGAAAATCAAGAGTACATAATTCTCCATTTGCAAACCTCTCCCCGGTATTTAATATATTTATCAAAACTTCAAGACGTTCGGATTCACAATTATTTGCATCAATCGCAGCAATATAATATACCTGGTTATCAAAAAGTAAAGGATTATCAATAATAGGAATTTCACTTTCTAATGTGGCATACCAGTTATAGTTTAGAACATCAACTTCAATATCTTCTAATCTGGAGGCATCAAGAATACAAAATTCCTGAGGGGGTACGTTAGGAATTGGTAAATCTATGATTTGTATTGCTACATTTAAAGAAGATTGATCACAGGGTAACGTATTTGCTATTACATATCTAAAATTATAAATATTGTTTGTTAATGTCTCGAACTCTACTACTCCATCTGCACTTAACGCACCCGTATTATCGGTATCTTCAAAAACTCCAGTACGTGGGGTATCTCTGTCTAAAAGTGAATACAAACTTACCCTACCATCTATTTTACAGAACGTTTCACTTCGATCATTACCAATTTCTACCGGTTCGACAATGGTAATAGTTACTGTAGATTGATCTGGTGTAGAACACCCTGGATTACCAGGTACCACATATATATAATCTCCTGCTCCCAAAACCGGCAGCAAAACATTACTAGAATCAAAAACACCTAAATGATCTGGTGAAGTATATCCAAAAGGCCCCGCCCAAGTTCCCGTTGTAGCTGGGTTTCCTCCTAAAAGATCAAAAAGTGTGATCGTTAAATCGTCTGAGCAGAGTGTTCTACTTGCATCCTCTCCTGCATTAGGTAATTTGTTAACTGTAAATGTTAAATCTGCACTATCAACACATCCATTTATAGTATTTGTTGTGTATGTAAATGCAAATGTTTGTGAGCTATTACTATTTGGAAAAACAAATGTGTTATCAATTACATCTCCAGCTGTATTTGTCCAAACGCCTGTAGTTACGACTGTATTACCGTTAGTTCTTAATAAGCTTCTAAGATTTACTTGCCTTTGAGATTCACACAAACTAATATCTTTTGTATCTTCTCCGGCATAGTCAAATCCAAATATTTGAATTTCTACTCTGGCAGTCATAACATCACAAGGGTGTTCACAATAAAAGCTGGCTAATGGATTAGTCTCATAGGGATCACAAATAGAATCAGGATCACTATTAATATTTGGGCTCACTGCATATTCAAAAATATAAGTCCCAGGTTCTGCTCCAAAAGTACTTACAGTTCCTCTATGTGTATAAGGGTTTGCTGGGTTTGTAGGTGATAAAACAGCTAGCCCTAAATCGGAGGAGCCTGAAACCAAACGCCAATTTGTATTTTTATCACTAGGATATTCGAATGGTATACCATTTTCTGTAGTGAATTCTAGCAAATTATATAAATCTATTTCTCCTGGAATATTATTACATATTTGAAAAGGAGGATTACGTTGGTTAAATGGCCTAAGTTGTTCATAAAACGCAAAAGTAACTTTCGTAGTTTTATCACTACACACCGCAGAACGTTGCTCTACACTATAAACGAAATCAAACTTTTCTACTCCAAAACGTAAATTATTACCATTATCAATAAGGTTATCATAAATCGCTCTCAAATTAACCATCGAATCCTGCGAATTACTAATTTGTCCAGTAGGTTCTGGCAACCATATTCCTTCAATATCTTCATCAGATAAATATAGATCATTTGTTAAATCTATATCGGCATCATATACTCCTGCTAACAAATCATCTTCGCAAATATTTATTCGATCCGAGGATCCCGAATCCACCTGTCTTACCATTGCTACTCGAACGGTAGTTTGCTGTGGTGGAGAACATCCTGCAATACCAGAAACAGTATATGTCAATTCGAAAACTTCCTGATCCACTAAAGGCACTCCAGCCTGGTAAGGTATTTCAACCATAAGAAAACCATCATTATTAACACTTATAAAACTACTACTGGAACCATTGTAAGTCCATTCCCCATTCAAATGTGGAGATGGTGTATTCTTATCTAATGCAAACGCACTAAATAAATCAAAACCAATAAGATCACAACCTTGAGCATTTACATTAAGTGGTCCTGATGGAGGAAGTGCTACGCCAGAATATGGACCCAAAACTAATTTTGCTGTCCTAACAGGAACATCTCCGCAAGTTCCATTCTTCAATTCGAAAAAATAATCATCTTGTGTAACTATTGTGGTCGCTCTTTTTAATTCCCACATAAATAAATTACCCGTTGCAGCATCGAATGCTGAAACAAATTTTGGATCTATAGTCCATGTTCCATCTGCAGGAGTTGTGCCTGTCTCTGTATATATATTGATAATCCCATCAGGTCCATCAACTCCATCGAAGTCTATATTTTCCATATCGCACTTTTCAATGGTGATTAGACCTAGATCACATTGCGAATGTATTCTCTGCGTAATTAGGGATATGGTAAATAATAGAAATAGTAACTTGCTAGTATATTTCAAAATTGGTTTTTATTTAATAAATATTCAACATATAAAATATTTTACTAAAAATATTGATGTAAATCATACAACAAAAAATGCAGATTTCACGAGGGTAGGAAAAATTTAGTTGCAAATATATATATAATTTTTTTGCTTTAAAATCACAATATAAAATAGTTTTGCTACTTCAATTATCTTAAAAATTAAGATCTTGATTTTAAAACTCCTACAATATCTTTTAACTCATACCCTTTTGCCTGTAACAGTATCAAATAGTGAAATAACAGGTCTGCACTTTCGTTTAAAAACAATTCTTCATTATCATCTTTTGCCTCTATAACTACTTCAACAGCTTCTTCCCCTACTTTTTGTGCTACTTTATTAATTCCTTTCCTAAATAACGATGACACATATGATTTCTCATCCTCCTGATTTTCTTTTCGAGTTCTAATTACATCTTCAAGATCAGACAAAAAACCATACGATTGTTTATTATCTTCGTTCCAACAGGTATCTGATCCTTTATGACAAGTTGGACCTATAGGATTCACTGTAATCAAAAGGGTATCATTATCGCAATCATTCTTTATGTCTACAACATTCAAAATGTTACCACTTTCTTCTCCTTTTGTCCATAATCTATTTTTGGTGCGACTAAAAAAAGTGGCTTTTTTTGTTTCTACTGTTGCATTATATGCTTCTTGATTCATATATCCGAGCATTAATACATTCTTAGTCATTGCATCCTGAATGATAGCCGGAATAAGTCCGTTGCTATTTTTATTGAAGTTTATTTCCATAATCTAAAACACTTCGATGAGTTTAACACGATATTAAAATTTTGATATCGTTAGTTTTGATCTATCAAAGATTCTTTTTTTATAACCTTACAGGGATATTATTATCCTGTAATTTCTTTTTTAAATTTTTGATTTCTATTTCCTTAAAATGAAAAACACTTGCTGCTAATGCTGCATCTGCTCTACCCTCTTTAAATGTATCCACAAAATGTTGAACGTTTCCTGCTCCACCAGAAGCAATTATAGGAATATTTAACTCTTTTGATAGTATAGATAATGCTTCATTTGCAAATCCATCTTTGGTGCCATCATTATCCATAGATGTAAATAGTATCTCTCCTGCTCCTCGTTTTTCTACTTCTTTTGCCCAATCAAACAAATCCAATTCTGTTGGCACTTTACCTCCTACTAAGTGTACTATCCATTTACCATCGATTTGTTTTGCATCTATAGCCACAGTAATGCATTGTGATCCGAATTTTCCCGCCAGATCGTTAATCAATTGTGGATTCTTTACCGCAGATGAATTTATAGATACTTTATCGGCTCCATTTTGCAATAAAACATTTACATCTTCGACAGATGAAATCCCTCCCCCTACGGTAAAAGGAATATTTACTTTTTCTGCTACTTTAAGTACTAATTCTGCTAATGTTTTACGACGTTCTTCTGTTGCAGAGATGTCCAAAAACACTAATTCATCGGCACCTGCTTTTGAATATGCATCAGCAAGTTCTACAGGATCACCCGCATCTCGCAGATCTACAAAATTGACTCCTTTTACGGTTCGGCCGTTTTTGATATCTAAACATGGTATAATTCTCTTTGTTAACATAATCATTCTTTTTTTACTCAAATACGAGTTCTGTACGCTACTATCCCTTATTTACTATAGACTTTAATTTTTCAAAAAGTTGCTTTTAAGTACGCTCTTTAGCCATCTCTTGATTCATTTTTTTATGCTTTTGATAAGATGTATTCTTCTAATTGTTTCAGACTAATTCTGTTTTCATAAATCGCTTTTCCAATGATAGTTCCTTCACAACCAAGTTCTGCCAGTTTTGGTAATTCATCAAAGGTAGATATTCCTCCTGATGCTATTAATTTAAGGTTATCTGCTTGAGATAGAATCCTATGATACAGCTCAAATGAAGGCCCTTGGAGCATTCCGTCTTTACTAATATCAGTACAAATCACATAGGTTATCCCTTCTTTCTGATACTCCTGGATAAATGGAATCAACTCTTTATCACTTTCTTCCTGCCACCCACTTACTGCTATCTTTTCATTATTTGCATCTGCTCCTAAAATAATCTTATCTGTTCCGAATTTTTGTAACCAGGATGTAAAAATGCTGGGGTCCTTTACTGCAATACTTCCTCCTGTAATTTGATTTGCTCCACTCTCAAAAGCAATTCTAAGATCATCATCGGTCTTAAGGCCACCTCCAAAATCAATTTTCAAGCTTGTTCTTGAGGCTATTTGTTCTAAAACTTTATGATTGACTATATGTTTAGATTTTGCTCCATCAAGGTCAACTAAGTGTAAGTATTCGATTCCATGAGCTTCAAACTCCTTAGCTACTTCTAATGGGTTTTCATTATATATTTTTTTTGTGTTATAATCTCCCTTAGAAAGACGAACACATTTTCCTTCGATAATATCTATTGCTGGTATTATTCTCATAGTTTTTGTTATCATAAGTAATGCTACTTTACTTTTTTTTACAAGGTTCCTTGTTAGTTACAGTTTCAGAAAATTCTCTAATATCTTCTCTCCTACAACACTACTTTTCTCTGGGTGAAACTGAGTTGCATAAAAGTTATCTTTCTGCAGAGCTGTACTATACGTTACCCCATAATGAGTTTGTGCAACTGTATCTTCTGTAACTGGTGCATAATAACTGTGTACTAAATAGATATATTCTTTTTCTAAGATCCCTTCAAACAAAGGTGAATCGAGAGATTCTATCTGGTTCCAACCTATCTGAGGTACTTTTACTTCATTGTTGAATCGTACGACATCGACATCAAAAATCTGTAATCCTCTAGTATTTCCTTCTTCTGTATAATTACACATTAATTGCATCCCCAGACAAATTCCTAAAACCGGTTGTTCTAGTTCTGGAATCAAGCCATCTAATCCAGAATCTCTAAGTTTTTGCATTGCACTACTAGCTTCTCCTACTCCAGGGAAGATAATTTTATCTGCTGCTTTGATTTCTTCAGGATCATTACTTAATATCGCTTCATACCCTAATCGTTGTATTGCGAACTTTATAGATTGGATATTCCCTGCTCCGTAATTGATAATTACAATTTTCACTTTATATTTTAGATTTATGATTTCAGATGTACAATTTTAAATTGATAATTCTTCAATCTTAATTCGCAATTAACTATAACACTCCTTTAGTACTAGGTAAGACCATTTTATCAGGATCACGTTTTACTGCAACTTTAATAGCTTTGGCAAAAGCTTTAAAAATAGCTTCAATTTTATGATGCTCATTAGTACCTTCTGCTTTTACATTGAGATTTGCTTTAGCTCCATCGGTAAACGATTTAAAAAAGTGAAAAAACATTTCTGTTGGCATTTTACCTATCATTTCACGGTTAAATTCTGCTTCCCATACCAGCCAATTACGACCTCCAAAATCAATAGCTACTTGCGCCAAACAATCATCCATTGGTAAACAAAAGCCATAACGTTCGATTCCCAATTTGTTATCCAGAGCTTTACTAAATACTTCTCCTAATGCTATCGCTGTATCCTCGATAGTATGGTGTTCATCAACTTCTAAGTCTCCTTTTACTTTTATATCCAAATCCATTTGACCATGGCGAGCAATTTGGTCCAACATATGATCAAAAAAATCTAATCCTGTACTAATATTGCTTTTACCGGTACCATCAAGATTTAATTTGATGTAAATATCGGTTTCATTGGTTTTTCGGGAAATTTCGGCAACTCGATCTTTTAGTTTAAGAAATTCATATATTTTTTGCCAGTCATTGCTCTCCAGAGCAATATGAGTATCTAACTCCTCTCTTTTTATTGTAATCTCTCCTGTTCCCAGGTTGGTATTATCATTAATAAAAACTCCTTTCGCTCCCAGATTTTTAGCCAATTCCATATCAGTTAGACGATCTCCAATTACAAACGAATTTATCAGATCATATTCATCAGAAAAATATTCGGTTAATAAGCCTGTTCCTGGTTTTCTGGTATCAGCATTTTCATGAGGAAAGGTTCTATCAAGAAATACTTTATCGAATACAACCCCTTCATTTTCAAAAGATTTCATAATAAAATTATGCACAGGCCAAAATGTATCTTCAGGAAAGACATCGGTACCCAAACCATCTTGATTGGTAATCATTACCAATTCATAGTTTAACTCCTGAGCAATTTTACCTAAGTACGTAAATGCTTTTGGGTAGAATATCATTTTCTCGAATGCGTCTATCTGCTCATCTGCAGTTTCTTTAATAATCGTACCATCACGATCTATAAATAATACTTTCTTTTTCATAATGTATTAGTGTCTCTAAGTTTAGTTTAGAGTATTTTATTTAATTACTAATATGTTATTTGACTACTTTAATTTTACTTTTATTTAAAAATTTCTGAAATGAGTTCACGATTTCGAAATTGACATAAGTACCTGTATTAGTTTTTCATTTTCTTCTTTGGTACCAACTGTAAACCGGAGTGTATTTTCGCACAAAGGTTGTGTACTTCTATTGCGAACCACAATACCTTCCTTAATTAACTGATCGTATCGTTTATTGGCATCATCTACTCTTACCAAAATAAAATTAGCGTCACTTTTAAATATTTTCTCTACAAAATTTATGGTAGATAAAGCTTCTTCTAATTGAATGCGCCCCTTTATTATAGCAGACACTTCATCTTTAATTTGATCTTCTTCAATAACCCTTTGCAGTGCTCGCTGTTGTGTTAGTTCGTTCACATTATAAGGAGGTTTTATTTTGTTTAAAACATCTATTATTTCTTCCGAAGCATAACAAATCCCTAATCGTATACCTGCCAAGCCGTAAGCTTTGGATAGAGTCTGTGTCACTATAAGGTTTGGGTATCTGAGTATCCCATCCACCCAACTTTTTCTATCGGTAAAATCGATATAAGCTTCATCAATAATTACCAATCCACTAAAACGATCAAGAAGTTCCTCTATTCGTTTTTGTTCAATTAAATTTCCCGAAGGATTATTAGGAGAACAAATAAAAAGTAATTTAGAATCACTATTCTCAGCTGCGAGTATCGCTTCAACATCAGGTTGAAAATTTTCTCCTAACCATACTTGCTGTTCTTCTACATTATTGATATTTGCCAATACTTTATACATCCCATATGTAGGGGGCATTGTAATAATATTGTCGATACCTGGTTCGCAAAATGCTCTAAATATTAGATCTAATACTTCATCGCTACCATTACCCAGAAGTATATTAGTTTCTGAAACTTTTCTTTGGCTTGCTATTATCTTTTTTAAACTTTTCTGTTGTGGATCAGGATATCTATTAACTCCGTTTTCATAAGGATTTTCATTGGCGTCCAAAAAAACCATATCCTGATCAAAATCTGTAAACTCATCTCTTGCCGAACTATACGGTTTTAGATGTAGTATATTCTTGCGAACTAATTGCTTTATATTAAATTGTGTTTTCTTCATTTTTAGTTTATTGTTGTTGGTTAAAGCATCATTGATGATTTCTGACTACTGGTAGCGACCAACTATTTTAAACTCTCTAGTCGTAATGTTACTGCATTTTTATGTGCGTGTAAGCCTTCTGCTTCAGCCATAAGTTCAATTGCTTTGCCTATGTTCTGGATACCTTGTTTTGATATTTTCTGAAATGTCATTGATTTCATAAAGCTGTCCAGATTTACACCACTATATTGTTTTGCATACCCGTTGGTAGGTAATGTATGATTTGTTCCCGAAGCATAATCACCTGCACTTTCTGGTGTATAATTACCAATAAACACAGAACCTGCATTAGTTATATTATCAATATAAAATTCTTCATTTTTCACACATACTATAAAATGTTCTGGGCCATACTCATTGATTAATTCTATAGCTTCCTGATCATCTTCGACACAAATTAATTTAGAATTGGATATTGCTCCTTCTGCAATTTCTTTTCTAGGTAAAATTGCTAATTGTTTGATAACCTCTTCTTCTACTTTATCCATTATTTCTTTGGAAGTAGACACCAAAATTACCTGGCTGTCTTTGCCATGTTCTGCCTGGCTTAACAAATCAGAAGCAACAAACGATGCATTAGCAGTATTATCTGCAACCACGAGTAATTCACTTGGTCCAGCCGGCATATCTATAGCGACATCAAACTTCGTTGCCAGTTGTTTTGCTACTGTTACAAATTGATTACCCGGGCCGAATATTTTATATACAGATGGAATAGTTTCTGTACCAAAAGTCATTCCTGCAATAGCTTGAATTCCTCCTACTTTACATATTTTCGTTACTCCGCAAAGATCGGCTGCATACAAAATAGCTGGATGTATTTTCCCTTCCTTATTTGGAGGTGAGCACAATACTATTTCTTTGCATCCCGCAAGATTAGCGGGAACAGTTAGCATTAAAATCGTAGAAAACAAAGGAGCTGTTCCTCCTGGAATATATAGTCCTACTTTTTGGATTGGTCTTTTCTCTTGCCAGCATTTAACTCCGCTTGTTGTTTCTATAGAAACTTTATCCGTTTTCTGTGCCGCATGAAACTTTTCTATATTAGATTTAGCTAATCGAATTGCATCTTTTAAATCCCGATTTACTTGCCTTTTTGCTTCTTTTATCTCTTCAGAATCCACAAGGATAGTATCAATATCTACCTTATCAAATTTCTTAGTATATCGTTGTATCGCCTGATCACCCTCTGCTTTGACTTCTTTAAAAACAGTAATTACTTTTTCTTCAATATCAGCCACAGTTTGCGTTGGTCTTTTCAATATTTCTGGCCAATTATTTTTATTTGGATTGTATATTTTTTGCATCTCTTCTTAATTTCTGTCTTTACAGAAACACATTAAGTTATTTATAAAACCATTTTTTCAATTGGGCAAACCAAAATTCCTTCTGCTCCTTCTGCTTTTAACTCATCAAGAATATCCCAAAATTTATTTTTCTCTACAACGGTATGAATAGAACTCCATCCTTTTTCTGCCAATGGTAATACTGTAGGACTTCGCATACCAGGTAGTATCTTAACGATATCTTTAATTTTGTGGTTGGGAGCATTAAGTAAGACATATTTAGAATTCCTGGCTTTTAAAACAGCTTTGATTCTAAATTGTAATTTCTCAAGAAGTCTTTTATTATCGTTTGAAATTTTTGGAGACACTGCCAGTACAGCTTCAGAAGTGAGCATTACTTCTACTTCCTTAAGATTATTTTTAAATAATGTACTACCGCTGGATACAATATCACAAATTGCATCTGCCAAACCAATATTCGGTGCGATCTCTACAGATCCCGATATTTGGTGTAATTCTGCAGAAATCCCTTGTTTATCCAAATATTCGCTAACTGTATTTGGGTATGATGTAGCAATTCTTTTTCCATCAAGATCTTTAATGGAATTATATTCAAAATCTTTTGGAACCGCCAGAGAAACTTTACATTTAGAAAAATTGAGTCGTTCTGTAATCGAAATATCTTTTCCTTTTTCTATAAGTACATTCTCTCCTATAATAGCAATATCAACAATACCATCTCTAAGGTATTGAGGTATATCTCCATTTCGTAAAAACATAACTTCCATAGGAAAATTACGAGTTTGAGCTTTTAGTTGATCTTTACCATTATCAATAGAGATACCACAGTCTTTCAGTATTTTTACTGAATCTTCGTTAAGACGCCCACTTTTTTGAATTGCAATTTTAATTTTTGACATTTTTTTGTTGTTGTGCTTGAGCCATTCAAAAACGAGTTTTGCAGAAACAAAAAACCCGTTTGAATTACTCAAACGGGTTTTCATATTATTGTGTTATACACATATCATACCTACCACGCCTGAGCGAAAATGTAAGAATGATGATGATGTACAAATATATTATTCATTGTTTTTTTCTAAATACTCTGCGAATTTATAAAAAATATTTTTACTCAAACGCATTTCAACTTATTTTTTTGCGATTCATCTTTTTTCTATGATTAAATCCATAGAATTTAAAGTCTGCAATAGGTTGATTATAAACATTTTTATAACTTTAAGAAACCAATACTAATCAACAACACATGAAAAATCTTTCCTCTTTTCTTATTTTTCTACTTTTTGCCTGGCTGGCAATATGGTGGTATTACTCTTGTGATTGGTGTACAAAAAGCACTAATAAAAGTATACCTGTGGTAGAACAAAAACCTGATCCAGAATCAGAAGCATTAGCTAAAAAAGCATATGAAGATAGCATTGCAGCAGCAAATAGAACTGTTGGATTATTTGCCAAAGGCCCTCATGGGCAAGATGTATTTAGATATGTTGAAAATTTAAAAATTAATAATACTAACGGAGATGTATTTATTCCTGATCCTCTAAAAGGGTTTAGTCAACAAGTAGCTGATTATTTGGGACAACATCAAGATCAGGAACTCATCGTTTATGGTTATGAGAATTCTTCTGAAAATAGTGATAGTACGCAATTGGGTATCTCTAGAGCTAACTTTATTAAAGATATTTTGGTTAAGACTGGAATTAATACAGATCGTATTGTTACCAAAACGCAATTGAATAATTACACTTATTCTGATGATGGTAACTATACAGGTGGAATACTATTGAATTTTATGACATTAAATGAAGCCAGATTGGCTGAAGTAGAAAAAAGTATAGCCACCAGAACATTACATTCTAATTTTGCTCAAAAAACATTTCAACCAGATGCTACTTTATCTAATTATGCACTAGAGCTCAAAAATTACATCAATAAATATCCCGACAAGTCAGTTGTAATTACCGGACATACAGATAATGTTGGTGAGGAAGAAGCAAACCTCTGGTTTGGACAACAAAGGGCAGATAATGTAAGGGAATATCTTATTTCGCAAGGTATAGCCAAAGATAAAATCATAGCCATATCCAAAGGAGAATCAAGTCCTATCGTTCCAAATGATAGCGAGGAAAACAGAGCAAAAAACAGAAGAATAGAAATAACCGTAAACTAAAAATATTACAACTATGTTAGATTTTTTAAACGAAGCAAATTGGTGGTGCTTATTATTGCTATTGTTCCTGGCATTTTTACTAGGAAGGTTTTTAGCAAAAAGAGCGCTCAAAAAAAAATATAAAAAAGCATTGGATGAGTGTGAAAGAGAAAATGCCATGCTTAAAAATGCAACTAACGAAAAGGCAAATTCGACATTTTCTAATCCCGAAAATGGGATTAAAGCAGTTAAGACACGGGATCATGGAGGAGTAGCTGTTACAAATGGCGGAGAAATGCCTACATTAAATTTTGAAAGTTTTGGTAAAGCAGATGCCTCTCAAAAGGATGATTTAAAGCTAATTAGCGGTGTCGGTCCTTTTATTGAAGAAAAATTAAACAGTATTGGTATCTATACTTTTGATCAAATTAGTAAATTTACCGCAGAAGATATAGATACAGTAACAGCACTTATTCAATTCTTTCCTGGTAGGATTGAAAGAGATAAATGGACAAAACAAGCTGAAAAACTTAAAAATAAGTAGTAACCACTAACCATTTTACTATTTACGTAAGGCCTTCATAATGTATATTATGGAGGCTTTTTTTTACATATAAAATTAAAGTCAAGATATACAACTTATTCAAAAAAAGGAGACTGCCTTTTCAGACAGCCTCCTAAACAAATCACTGTTATAAAAATTATTATTTTTTTATAAATTGTTTGATCGTCTTATTTTTTTCTGACTTTAACTCCAGAATATATACTCCTTTGGTTAAGTTCTGTAGATCAATACTATTATTTTGAATAACTCCCTGATTAACAATTTGACCAGTGATATTCATTATTCTATAATTGACTAAAGATGTCGTCTTAGTTGCATTAATATACATAATACCTTCTACCGGATTAGGATAAAAACTTACATCAAAAACTTTACTCTCCTGGTTATTAAGTGTCAAATCAGTTAAGCCTCCTGTCGATCTATCAGCAACAGCTCCTGCGTTTGAGGTAGTTAATGAGATATTATCTACTGCCATATCTCCTTGCCAAGAATTTCCTGAGGTACCCACAAAACGTATTTTTATTGATCTTCCAACATAAGTATTTAAATCAACATTAGCATTATTCCATACATTACCTTGAGCACCTGTTTTACTCCAAATCGATGCCCAGTTTGCTCCGTCATCATCACTTATTTCTAATTTAAGTTCTCCTACTGCATTTCCTAGCATATGATATCTAAATGCAAAACTTGGTGAATTTACTCCATTCAAGTTAAAACATGGAGAGTTAAGGATTGTTGTTTTATTAGGACTGTTTGGAACAGAAGTTTCAACATACACATACTGACTACCTTCTTGTGCTCCAGATGGTCCTGTATCTCTAGAACGTGTTCCTCCTGATTGACGAGTCCAATCAAAATCATCCCCAGCACCTTGAGTCCAACCTCCTAAACTTGCTTCAAATCCTTCGTTATAAGGAAAAGCACTAATACCGTTTGCACAACCAGGGTCTACAACATTACAAGGTGCGCAATCTCCTCCACAATCTACTCCGGTTTCATTTCCGTTTTGAATACCATCATTACAAGTTGGTACTCCCTGAACTGTAGAAGTATATCTAGCTGCCCATCCAGTTGCAGTAACTGATCCATCGGATGTAAATCGAACAAACATTGCATTACCTGTAGAAACTATTTGATTTGGTACTGCTGCTCCAGAGAATCTACCTAATTGCGTTGCGTTAGCATTTTCTCCATCATATACGGTAACAAAATCATAATTAGATTCTGTATTGTAACTATCAAAGTTTAGTGTTACTGTACCTCCATTTCCTGGTTTTATTAACCATGTACAATTTCGGTTATTCGCATAATTTTGTGCACCACTACCATCTTCAAAATTGCCTGAATTTGCTGTTAATGTTGCTCCTCCATTACAAGGATCGGCCGCAGCAGCACTTGTTGTAGTATTAATTATATTACTATCGGCAGATACATTGCCTGCAGCATCTTTAGCTCTTACTTTAAACGCATAAGAAGTATTTGCTGTTAAACCGGTGACTGTTCTATTTGTAGCATTTATAGTTGCTATAACAACTCCATCCTGATATACATCATATTCTGTAACTCCAACATTATCATTAGATGCTGTCCATCCCAAATCTATAGTTGTCTGTGTAATATTTGAGGCAACAAGGTTTGTTGGTGCAGTTGGTGCTTCGTTATCCTGTGCTCCATTTGCTGTGAATGAACCTGTAAACACTCCTCGTCCATAGGTAGAAGCTATAATTTTATTATTATTTTGATCTCCATTTACTTCCCAATAATCAAAAGAAGTTACACTAGCATCACTCATTCCGTTTTGTGATCGAATCCAATTTGGATTTGCTGCATCAAAATTAGTAGTAACCCATACTCCAAGTTGTGTTCCTACAATAACTTCTGTTCTATCTAATGGGTTTTGTAAAATATCTCTAACGGGGATATCAGGAAGATCTCCTTCTTTACTTGACCAATTCACTCCAGCATCAGACGAGTACCATATACTTGTAACTCCATAATTATGAATAGTTACCATGATATCATTTGCTGTTGCTCCTAATCTAACAGAGGAAACAGATCCAACAAAAGGTGTATTTATTTCTGCCCAATTAGCTGCTCCTAAACCAACATTTGTTAATCTTAATAAGCCTCCAGAAGCTGTACCTACATACCATGTATTGTTAGCAAAAGAAGAAGCTATAAAAGCAGTAGGTTTACTAGTCAATAATGCATTTGTAATATCTGCATTTCTATCTCTTGCAACATCTATTGTTTTTATAGAGTAAACTGTATTATTATTAACTCTATGTGTGTTATTTGACAAAAGGAAATTTGCATCACTATCATATCCCATTTGATTTACAAAATCTCCTGAAGAATCATCATCTACAAGAGTAGTTGCTCCTCCTTGGATTCTACTACGTCCATCCCACGGTAAATTAAATCTATAAATAACATTACGAACATAGGTGGCTATCATATATTGACCATCCTTATCAACAAAAGTATAAAATCCATCTCCACCTGTTAATGGTTCGGATCCATTTATCCCTGGCGCTACATTTCTAAATGCCTGAGATCCATTATCCTGAGCTCCAGCAGAGAAAATTCCATTAATATCACCTACTCCATTCGGACCTATACCAGCTTTTACGTATTGTGTTACATTATAATTATTATTTCTTGCTCCAAACACATTATTATTAGCTGCAGTAGATAAACTATTTGCATAGAATATCCCTCCATCATTACCAAAAATTGCTTGGTTTGAATTTCCTGGTCTGAATGCCATTGCATGTTGATCTGCATGCACAATAGAAGCTCCTAATCCAGCTAAATTATTATTGTTAGACCATTTAGAAATCTGGCTCCATGCATTACCACTATTTGTAGATCGAAAAAGATCAATTCCTCCGACGTATACGATATCATCGTTATTAGGATCTGATTCTATCATTAAATCATAAAAAGCCTGTCCTCTGGTAAAATCTTTTGCAGGAATGCCATTATCTACATCATTAGGTAATGCAGTAGCAGTTGGAGCTGTTGCAAAACCATCCAAACTACGATAAACATGAACAGGGTCTATAACTTTATCATTTGCATCTCTTGCAACTCCCTGTGTTAATGCATATATTTTATTTGCATTGGTTTCTGATGCTTCTAACTCTACTCTATTAGAATCATTAAGAGGTGAAGCTGCAGCTTCTGTCCATGTCGCACCATCATCAGAACTATATACTCGTCCTCCTCCATTTCCTAATGGAGAGTTGATTGTACCAACCCATAATCTGTTGTTTGCTCCAACTTCAAAATCATTAGGGACATAGTAATAATTTACATTATTTCTTTGATACTGCATATTAGCAGATTCTACTCTATTCCAGTTAGCTCCACCGTCTATTGATCGGTAAATTCCCGCAGACTGGATTCCTAACCAATTTGCCGGTCCAGAAGAATCCCCATATACATGTGCTCCTACTCCAACAAATAATTCAGTACGATTCTGTGCTGTATTATTCCAGGCTACAATATCATTCACATAATAAATTCCTGAAAGGAAAAGATTTGATGCATTAAAATTAATATTACCTCCTCCAGCTGGTGGAATATTTACCGCCTGCCAGGTGGTTCCTCCATCTGTTGATTGGTATACACCGCTACCCACAACATCTCCTGCTGTATATTGCTCTCCTGTACCTACATACCATGTGTTTGAGTTTCTAGGATCTACAGTTATTGAAGTTACCGAAAGGTTTCCCGGAACATTCTGTACTCGACTCCATTGTGAAGCGGCAGATGTGATATCATTATTAACCCATAGTCCACCACTAACTCCACCAGCATAAACTCTTCTATTGTTTGCATCATTAGGATCAAACAAAATAGCTCGTGTACGTCCTCCAATATCATTGGGACCTCTCTCTACCCAAGGATTATTCTGAGCATCTCCCGGAGCTCTTTTTGATGTATTTGCTAATTGTTTTTGAACTGCGTAGATTTTCTCAGGTTCTGTTTTACCTGTTGCAGGGTTTATAGTTAACTCCCACATTTGTTCAAAATATTTATTTGGTGGAAGTCCTTTGGCTTTTCTCTCAGACTTTGTTAATTTTAAAGTCTCTTTATAGGGGCTGTTTTTTAAATACGAAGCATGTTGTTTTCGTAAATTGGTAATTTCAGTCTCATTTGTACTTTGTTCTAAATTGTCTTTCTTTACAGAGTTTACGACAAGTACTGATAGGGTGACTAATCCTAGGCCCAGTAGAACCGGGCGGATCATTCTTTTTTTCATGTTAGCATTAGTTGAGTTTGAGGAATAAAAGTAGTATAATTATGGTTTTTTACCTAATTTAACATAAAGAAAAGTTAAATTTAACATTTATCATATCACTTTCTTATCCTTAATAAACTCAATACTAATTACATCCTATTTTTCATCACTCCAAGCAACAGAAGACATTTTCCAATTAAGACCTACTTTGATAAATTGAATCGTTTTCATTCCCCTAGATTCAAAATATGAACCGTTTAATTTTCCTGATTTTTTGTAGAGGCAAAATCGTTGTGCAATATTTCCATATATTTCTGTTTTATGTAAAATTTCACTTTCACTAAAATCTGTAAGTGTTCCATCACTCAACATTTTTTTTCTTGGAGTTATAAACTCATTAATATTATAGATTTCTGGAACACCATGGGTATTACTTATTATAATACCATTAGAAATAAATATGTCTTCTATATCTTCAACATTAGGAATCTTCCCTCCTACATTAGTAAACAGACTAAAAAACCTCGTTGTAAGTTTACTTATTTCGGTTTCTTCTTTAGTGTCTGTAGGGGTAGAAAAAAATAAAACCGTATCCTTTTCTGATAATTCTATGGTTTTCTCAAAACGTAATCCTATTTTATTTAACAATTTAATTGAAGCTATATTATTTGGGTTTGTTATTCCAACAATTTTGTCGAGATCTAAGGTGTTTTTAGCATAGCTCATTGTTGCATTGCTTATTTCGTAGCCATAACCCATCCCTAAATATTCTGGAAGCATTGCAAATCCGATATCGATATCTTCTAGTGTTTCTCTATTTACTAATCCACACATCCCTATAGAAACATCAGTTTCTTTTAATGCAACTACCCATAAACCAAAACCATTTTCTTTATAACTTTTTATTAAGTTGTTTTTTAAATATTCCTTTGCATCAGCATCTGTCCTAACATTTCTGTCTCCAATAAATTCTATAAACTTTGGAGAATTCATTAATTTTAAAACAAAGTCAGAATCTTCTAAATTAAATTCGCGCAGAGACAATCTTTCGGTTTCTAGTATTTTTCTCATTTACATCTTAATTTTCTATGTTCTATTAATTATTCCTCACTTATAATTCTATTAAACATATCTATATCTGTTGCACCTTCGGTACTTATAAAAAGAATATTAGTGGTTTCATTTATATTTAGTTCTTCTTTTATAGGTTTACATTCTTGCTCTGTCATGATTGCAACAAAACCTGCTAAACCGCTAGCACCGGATTCTCCAGAAATTATTTTCGCATCTGATCCATTAGAAAAATAAAGTTCCCGAATTGCTTCTCTTGAATATTTATCATCAATTTTGATGGATACATCACTTCCATTTTTTAGTAAGTCCCAGGCTCCTAATGAAGGCGTTCCGCAATTAAGCCCCGCCATTATTGTTTTACTATTCCCTAGTGAAGTAGTAATTTTTCCTTTTTTAAACGAAGCTAGAATAGCATCTGCTTCTGTTGGTTCTACAATAATAATCTTAGGACGGTTTATACCGTATCTTTCTAAGTAATACCTAATTCCTGTTCCTGCAAAACTCCCAACACCAGCCTGTAGAAAAACAAGATCTATTTTTGGATTTGGTATAAGATGAAGACTATCTTCCATTTCCTGAAAAAGCGTTAAATATCCACCCATAATATAGGCTGGTATTTCTTCATAATTCTCCCAGGCAGTATCCTGTACTAGCTCCCATCCATTTTTTTCACTTACTTCTTTGGCATAAACGCAGGTTTTATCATAATTACCATCTACTTGTTCAACTATTGCTCCTTCTTTCTCAATAGCTTTTATGCGTTGATTTGTCGTGCCTTTTGGGACAAAAACTACTGCTTTTTTATTAAAAAACTTCGCAGACCATGCTACAGCTCTTCCATGATTACCATCTGTAGCAGTACAGAAAGTTTCTATCTGTGATTTCTTTTTAAGAATCTGATATATAGCGTATGAAGCTCCTAACCCTTTAAATGCATTTAAACCAAACCGAAATGATTCATCTTTGATATAAATATTACCAACATTATACTTTTTGGAAAGGTTAGGTAAATGAACTAAAGGCGTTGGTTTATATCCTGGTAAAGAAGAATGAAATGCCTTTGTATCATCACATTTATCCAGAATAGAAGTAGTTGTATTATCTACAAACGTATTATCTGGATTATTGATGTAAAACGAAGAATCCTTCTTATTTTTTATCTTCATTTAAATATTTTTTATGTTTACCAAAAATGTTTTAAACGTATTTCAACTCATAAAAAGAACAGGCACCCTAGAGTGCCTGTATATATAATCATGTGATCCAGTTTTTTTACTGATTACCAAGAATTATTGGCATTCCGTTTTTTCCTGATCCAACAACTACAACCTTAGCATTAGGTGATTTTGCCAATTGTAATGTTGCTTCAATTCCTTTTTCTGTAAGAATTTTATCTGTTAATGAAGCACTCAAAATCTGGTTAGCTACTGCTTTACCTTCTGCGTCAATTTTTTGTCTTTCAGCTTCTTTTTTGGCTTTTTCTAATCTAAACTCATATTCCAGAGCTTCTTGCTCTTGCTTTAGTTTACGTTCGATTGCTTCTTTGATTGTAGGTGGCAATGTTACATCACGTACCAATACTTCATTAAGCTGAATGTATTGATTTCCTACTATTTTTTTTGTCTCTTCAAAAATTTCTTTTTGAATTGCATCTCGTTTACTAGAATACAATTGTTCTGGAGTATATCTTCCTACTACACTACGAGCTGCAGATCGTATTGTTGGCAACAAAACTCGTGCAACATAGTTTTCTCCTTTTTGCTGGTGTAATAGCCCTAATTTATCATAATCTGGTTGAAACCATGCAGAAGCATCTAATTTAATTTCTAATCCGTTAGAAGAAAGTACTTGCATTTTTTCAAAAACTTCTTGCTGTCGTACTTCATAAACGATTACTTTATTCCAGGGAGCAACTAGATGAAAACCTTCTCCCAGAGGTGGACCATCTGTAACCACACCTCCTCCAAATGTTTTATAAAGCACACCGGCTTCTCCAGAACCAATAGTTTCTGTTGATTTTGAAATAAAGACGATTGCTAATACTAATAGAATTAGAATAGGCAATCCTATTTTTGGTAATTTTTCCATAATAATTTTGAGTTTTTAATTTTAAATAAGTCCGTTATATTTTCGTGCAAACCACTCTATAGTAAGTAACAAAATAACTATTGCCAAAAGATATTTCCAGTCTATTAAAGATACTACATTTTCCTTATTTTTCTGTATGGTTTGATATCTTTGATCTTCTAGCAGTTCTTTTATAAGCGTGTCTTTTTGGTTTAAATAATATGACTTCCCATTAGTATTAGTAGCTACTTGCTTTAGTTTTGTTACATCTGCATTAAGAAATTGTTGTTCTACATCATATTCTAGAATTGCAAAACTTCCAGAACGTGCTATATTCTCACCTAATACTGTTACTGTATATTCATAATTTCCTGCTTCAAGATTACTCAAATCTACTTCATATGAATTATTTTTCAATAACATAGGAATAGTCTGGGTAGCTTCTGTTTCTTTATTTTTAATCGAAATCCTTAAATTTCCTCTCCTGTCAAATTCATAATTCTTTGTAAAATACTCTGCTTTAATAACAACACTGGCATTACCATAATAAAATGACTCTGAGATGGTATTTAATCTACTCTTTCTTTTATTAGAAGCCAGATACTGGATTAGTTTACCAAAAAACTCGTCAAAATCTTCAAATTTTTGAGTATCTAAATAATTTTGAGCTCTCCATCTCCATATTCCTTCTCCAAACAAAACTGCTTCTCTTATCCCTCCCCGTTCTATAGTAGCAAGTAATATTTCTTCAGTATCAATATTACTTACCGTTCTGTATAATAAAGGGTCGTGATTGGAATTCATTCTAATTTCGCCAAAAGTTCCTATTAAAGGAGGGTAACTTTGAAAACCAATATCTTCTTGAAGAAATGCTCCATAATTATTATTATATCTGGGAACATAATATTCATTTTGCCGTGTAATTTCCTGGGTATACTTATTTTGGATCCTATTAAGAAAAACCCAATCTGTTTTTGGGCCGGTAATCGTAAAATAATTTTTTTTCAGAGTATTTAATTTTTCATAAACTCCTCTATATCTGGTGTTGGGTTGATATAGTATAACTAACTGATAATCGTTTAAATCCCTCTTCTCATTAGGTTTACTAATCGTAATACTTCGTCTTTCATTGCTTTCAACACTTTTCTTTATAGCTCCAAGATCTGGGTGTACTATATCACTTATCAATAAGACATTGGTTTTTTGATCAATTACCTCTACTGCAAAAGTTTTTGAATTATTTATTGTATTTTTTTCTATATCCAAAGGTGTCAATACGGCAACATATTGATTTACACCTACTCTATTAGCCGGAAGCGTAAAATTAACCACTGTAGAGTTATTTGCTCCTGAGAAAGAAACAGGTTGAGAAAAAATTGTATTACTTCCTGATTTTACTTGAAATATAGTTGTAATCTCCTCATTACCAGAATATGTAAGAATTACCTCTACGGGAAATTTATTTTTTAAATATGCATAACGATTAACATTAAGTTGTTGAATTTTTGTATCCAATACCTTAATTGTATCTCCAGAAATAATTGGATACACAGCTTGCTTATACCCTAAACTACTAAACTGATAATCTTTACCATAAGTTTGATTTCCATCTGTGATCACAATTGTGGGTGCAATTGTATTTTTATGAATTTGCTCAAGTTCTTCTAACGCTTTTGAAATATTGGTCTGTTTTTGATCAAAAGAAAAACGTAAAGAATCATTTAATTTATCAGAAAACGAATAATAAGTAATGTCAAACCTTTCATTGAGTTCTTCATGCTCTGTAATTTGATTTGCAAACTGAGTAACATCCTGATCTTGCTTAAGATATTTTATTGAAGAAGAATTATCCACTGCAACCACCAAAACCGGTTTCTCTATATAGTATGTATTCTTCTTGAAGGTAGGATTAATTAACAACAATAATAGCGCAAAAACGCTAAGGAAACGTAAAAAAGCAAAAAACAGGATATTTTTTTTCCTGTTTTTTGTCTTATACCAATATTGAAACAATGCAACAATTAGTGCTGTTATAAAAGCGGCTATGATCAATAAGATTGTTTGTGTTTGCATTCTATAAATTACAATATACGATGGTCGAGTTACGAATTACGGTTCGTCTTAGAGCGTTAAGTGCAACTCTTTTCATACAAGTTGAAATTTAATAACTTTAGAATCAAAAAATATTAAAATATTCAAAAAAAAATGATTCTGAAACCGCTCATCGTAATTCTAAAATCAGGTAAGCATTCCTCCATCCACATTAAGTACTTGTCCTGTAATATATGCACTTAAATCACTTGCCAGAAACAAACATGTATTTGCAATATCTTCTGGACTACCACCTCGTTTTAGCGGAATAGCATTACGCCATCCTTCGACAACTTTTTCGTCAAGTTTTTCTGTCATTTCAGTTTCAATAAAACCGGGTGCAACTACATTACTTCTAATATTTCTAGATCCAAGCTCTAACGCAACAGATTTTGAAAAGCCAATAATTCCTGCTTTTGAAGCTGCATAATTAGCTTGACCTGCATTACCTTTTACTCCAACAACAGAACTCATGTTTATTATACTTCCTTTACGTTGTTTAAGCATAGTTCTTTGAACAGCCTTAGTCATATTAAATACGCTTTTCAGGTTTACTTCGATAACTTTATCAAAATCTTCCTCACTCATACGCATTAAAAGGTTATCCTTTGTAATACCTGCATTATTCACTAAAACATCAATACTACCAAATGTTTCTAAGACATCTGCAGCTAATTCCTGTGCCTGATCGTAACTTGCAGCATTACTTTGATACCCTTTAGCTTTTATTCCTAATCCATTTAATTCTTTTTCTAATGTCTTAGCTGCTTCAACAGAAGAACTATAAGTGAAAGCAATATTAGCTCCTTGCTGTGCAAAAATTTCTGCTATTCCTTTGCCAATACCACGAGTAGCTCCAGTGATAATAGCTGTTTTACCTTGTAAAAGATTCATTCGTTATGTTTATAATTTTTGTGGTATCTAAACCCGTTATAATTTGCAATGTGAATTCAAATATAAGAATTACAAACAGGTCAACAGCAATAAACCCTGTGATTTCTCACAGGGTTTATAAATTAATAATCGTTTATCTGATTTTACAGTTTTATATCTTCATTTTTCTTCTCGTAATTAAAAAGATAATCAACATCCATTTCTTTAACTACACCTAATTTAGATAACGCATCCATATTTACATCTTTTTTATTACCAACTACAAGTACGTTATAGGTTTCTCCTTTTATATTTTCATTAAAGAAAGACTTAAGATCTTCCAGAGTCATATCTTTAATGGTATTATACATTTCTTCTCGGTTATCATTATCGATTCCTCTTTTCTTCAATCCTTCATAAGTCCAGAAAATTTTAGATTTAGTTATACGCTGAGCAGCAATTTTCTTTAATGTTGCTTCTTTTGCAGCGTTAAACTGTTCTTCTGCTTCTGGCATATTAGTCATTAAATCCATCATTGCATCTACTGCCTGAGGCATTTTATTTGCCTGGGTACCTATATATGCATATACATAATTAGAATCTCCTTTTTCTGATGCTGTTGAATATGCAGAAAATGCAGAGTATGCTAATGATTTTGACTCTCTAATTTCTTGAAACACTATAGACGATAATCCACTACCAAAGTATGTATTAAACAATCTTGAAGCTGCCATTTTACCAGAATCAAACTCTGATCCTTTTGCCAAAAATATCATTTCACTCTGTACCATATCATAATCAACAAAGTACACATTACCTCCGGTTTCTTTTTGGACGTATTTAACTTCTTCTGGATAGTCTAACAATTCACCCTGAACCTTATGATTTTTGTTTATAGAAGCTATTGCTGCATCTACATCTTTACCATAATAAAATATACGTTGTTTAAAATTACGAAGCTCTTTAATTTTATCTACTAATTCCTGTGGATTAACAGCCTGCAACTCTCCTATTGTATAGATATTACGTAAAGGAGAATTATCACCATACATACCATAGCTCATCAACCCATTCCATAAAATATTTCCTTTTTGCGTTTTTGAATCCTGACGTCCTTTTGCTATCTGATCTACATATTTTGCATATGTTTCCTGGTTAGGAACTGCATTAGTCCATAAATGCTCTAATAAAGCCAAGCCTGCATCAAGGTTTTCTTTTAATCCAGAAATACCGACATAAGTTTTATCAGAACCTGCATTTACAAAATAATCAATCCCTAGTTTATAGAATTCCTTTTTCAGTTCTTCTGGAGAGTATTTATCTGTACCTAAATAATCTAAATATCCTGTTGCCAGAGAAACTTTACGATCATTATCTCTTCCCATATCAAAAATGATACTCAGACTAAATAAGTCATTATTAGGATTATCAATATAAGATACTTTTAATTCACTAGTTGTCTTAGTTTCTTTAATTGCTGATTTATAATCAATATACTTAGGTGTTAAAGCAGGAGTTTCTTGCTGAGCAAATGCCTTGATAAATTCTGATTGTTTATCTCTGTTTAACTCTACAGGAGTAATACCGGGATTTTCTACTTTAGTAATATTTTTATCTTCTCCTTTACGCTTGTATATCACCACATAATTATCCTTATAAAAAGAATTTGCAAAATCTACTAATTCTTGTTTTGAAACTTTCTTAAGCTCATTTAAAAATTCGACTTTATCTTTCCAATCTTCTCTATGAATAAATGCATTGTAATATGCCGAAGCTAATGCAGTATTATTTTCATATTCTCTTGTTTGGCTAAGTTTTAGGTCATTAACCACTGCAGAAATCATCCACTCGTCAAACTCTCCTTTTTTTAACTTATCGATTTGAGAGAGCAATAAATCTTTCACTTCATCCAGAGTCTGATCTGCTTTTGGTGATCCATAAAATTGATGGTACCCATAATCATTTAAAAATGTAGGTGAACAACCTGCATTTTGAACTACTTGCTTTTGATTTAAGTTCAAATCAATTAGACCAGCATTACCATTAGCCAATAACATATCTGCTAGTGTTAGCAATTTTTCTTCTTTTGTACCAATAGCACCAGAACGAAATGCTACAGAGACAGATTCTGCAGTAGGTCCAAATACTTCTTTAATAACCGGACTGGTTATTGGGTCTTCTTTTGGTAATACGGGGTGAACAACTTCTTTCTTCTCAAAACTACCAAAAGCTTTGTTTACTTTCTGTATAGTTTGATCAAAATCAATATCTCCAACCAATACCATAGCCATATTATTAGGAACATAATACTTGTCAAAATAATTATGTATCGCTACCATTGAAGGATTCTTAAGATGCTCAGAGGTTCCTATTGTTTTTTGTTGCCCATATGGGTGATTGGGGAACAACCCTTCTAGCATTGCAGCGTATGATTTCCATCCATCGCTATCCTGTCCTCTATTAAATTCTTCATAAACAGCTTCTAACTCTGTATGAAACAAACGCAATACCAGTTGGCTAAATCGCTCACTTTCTACATTAAGCCATTTATCTAGTTCATTAGCCGGGATTTTGTTTTTATATACAGTCTCTTCAAACCACGTATGTGCATTGGTTCCTTCTGCTCCTAAAGAACTAATCATTTTATCATATTCATTAGATATAGATATTTTTGAGGCTTCGAAAGAAACTTCATCAATCTTCTTATATATCTCCTTCTTTTTATCTGCATCTGTTTCTGCTTTATGTTGTTCATATAAATCAGAAATCTGTTGTAGTAATACTTTTTCTTTTTCAAAATCCTGAGTACCTATCTCATCAGTACCTTTAAAAACCATATGCTCTAAATAATGAGCAAGCCCCGTAGCTTCTTTAGGGTCATAATTTGAACCAGCTCGTACGGCTATAAAAGTTTGAATTTTTGGTTCTTCTTCATTTTTAGCTAAATATACTTTTAAGCCATTCTCCAAGGTATATAGTCTTAACCCTGTTGGATCGTTAGTAACAGTTTCATAGTTGAAACCTGCTGTGTCGGTATGTTGTTCGACTTTAATTTCTTGCGAAACACTCGTTTCTGATGATGATTTTTTACAATTGCTAAGACAAATGACTGACAGCAATAACAAAACCGTTTTAATTAATTTCATATGTTATTTTAATTATTTTATGGTGCCTTGTAACACACCAGAGTTGATTATATGAGTTAGTTTATAATTAATGTACTATAATACGTGTAGTAATTATCAATGTTACAAATATTAAGGTTTTTTTAACAGTATTTGCCGTAATTGAAAGAAAAGAAGTAATGCATATTATATCAAGGGCAACGGTATCCCTTTAAAAAAATAGCCATCTCCCTATAAAGTTTAAAAAGGAAGATGGCTAACTATTAAAGATTTGTTACCATTAGAAATTTTCTAATGATTATGGAGTATAAAATACGACCGTAGGTGTACCTCCTCCGTCATAACAGTGCTGAGTCATATTAAGTCCTGCAGGGCCTGTAGAAGAAGCATTTCCTTCCCAACCTGGACCTTCTGGAAAATCACATGTTACCTGTACATGCGTACCTATATTCCTTCGACCTCCTTTGATGTTTTTTAACTCGCTTTTATTTAGAGTTAACCCTAAACTTGAAATGTTTTTTAACATATGTTTCATTTTTTTAATTTTAATTATTGTGAATCGTTTATTCTTTCTTTTGATGGTTGATATACACTTCAATCTTGAATAACAGTCAACCATTTGCGCATTCATTTTGACAACAAGCTCCATAGCTGGTATAGAACCTAATTAATTAATCAGTGTATATTATTCTACTTCCTTTCCAGGTGTTTCCTTTTCTTGAAGCTCCTACAAAATCCATTTTTACATCATCATAGTCATATAAGTGAGGTATTATAATGTTACCTAAGGCATCTCCAACATTAGAAATATCTGTAGAATAATTTCCTTGAGCATCAACATTGACATTAAACTTAAAACCTAATCCAAAATTATAATCTAAGCGATTAACAATTTTCTTCGTATTTGCTACTCTTTTTTCTAAATCTACATAGTTCATATAAACAACCGTAGGAGTATAAATAATATGTGTTACATTTTTTGGTTGTCTATTCTTATATGATTGAACTATACTTTTTGCTCCCTGCCATACGCCTTGATAAAATAACTCTCTCATTTTATTTACAGACAAATCATAACCTGGAGTATCTGAAAGAAATTCTGTAACAACAACTTCGCTTATAAACGGAATATCTGGGAATGGTGGTTTTTGATATTGATTTTGGTAGTTAATAATTTGTGATTGACTATCGAAAACTTTGTCCTCAAAGAAATATAATTTTTGAGGAGCATACGATTGAGGGAAATTAGGAATATCTATCGTGTATTTAAAAGAAGCCTGACTAATAGACAAGGCTACTTCATCCGTTTTTTTAGCATGCCATCCCCATCCTTTTTTTTGATGCTTAACTTTTACACCTATAGAATTCCAAATTAAATAATTTTCTTTCCAATATTTTGTTTTGGTTCTATACTTTGAATCAAAATTAGCAAAACATTTTTTAGTCACACCAAACAAACCAAAACCATTATTAAGAAATCCATTTAATGTATCACAACCACCTAAATTATCTATCAAGTTTACTAAATTTTGTGTGTGATCAACTGGTGGAGTATAACCTCCGCCACCTCCGCCTCCATAGTCGCAGTCATCATTAAAGAATTCTTCCATACCAGAATTAAAAAAACCACATACTTCTTCCTGTGGATACATTAACTTATGGGTCGTTGGTAAGGATTTTGTTATTTGAGAAGTTAGTTTAATATTACCTCTCCTTAGAGATTTAGGCTCAGGTGTCAAGTATTCAATATCATTAACTCGAATATAATTGTCTAAAAGTTGTTTTTCATTTTTATGAACAGAAAACAGACCACTATATGTGTATTTGTACAACGTGTCGTTTACAATTATCTCTCTTTCATCATTAAGAATAGAGGCAAATTCGTCATCTGCAATCAATTCATCATCAAACTCTATAACCAACTCTCCTTCTTTATCAATCTCTATTGGAATAATAAGTGTAGCACGTGGATTGATAGAAAGTAACTTCTGTATTTTAGCCTTTTTCTTTTCTGAAAACTCCATAATTCTTTTCTGGTCGTTTTCTTTAAAGTGTGGGTATAAAGGTTTAAAGCCTTTTTGATAGAATAAGTCTAATTTAACTTCTTTATCTTCATCACTTAATTCTTTCAAATCTTTGATTGTACTTTCTAATACGTCTTTATTAGAAAAAGATAGAATTCCATTTTGAACTTCGATTTTACCTCCAATTTTACTTTCAATTGATTGGTTGTCTATCAATTCGATAGTATCATCTTTTTGACAAGAAACTAATAATAGAATACTAACTATTAATAAATATTTGATTTTTTTCATTTCATTATTTTTAAAAAATTTGTTTAGGATTTAACATTTTTATTTGATTTGTATCCGGAAAGGAACTTACAGTATATTATTCTGATTGTTTAATCATCAAGGCATATCTATTTCAGTAGAAAAATATGAGCTTTAAACGATGTACTGTTTGTTTACCTAATCCTCTAGTTTGATTTTTAGATTATAGACAATGACGACCTGCCGGGTATCTACCAGTTTGTTTTTCAAACGTGGCACATACTCCACTACTACAATCAGAATTCTTACTACAAGTATCAGGAGCAGCTATGTAAAGACCTCCAAAAATTGTTTTTTGCTCTTTTTTTGGTAAAACTTTACCTAAATTATTTAAGTTCTTCATAAAATTAAAAATTTGATAATCATACTTAATGTGAACATTTCCAGACACTCACAGTATATGTCTATTCTTCGCGAAAGAATTTTTATGATATAATTAGAAAAGAAAAAAAAGATTCTCTTTTAATAATTATGCTGTCCTGTGACCATAATCAGTATTTTGTTACCCAAAAAAATTATCTTTTTTTGACAAAAAACAGTAAAACACTGATTATCAATACTAAAGAAAGAAATAAAACAACTCCATAGAAGAGATTATTGAATGGAAATAATTTGGTTTCTGAATCACCGATTAACACAAATGTTGCCCAATAATGTGGAGAAGCGTCTGATAAAGAAGTGGAGTTTATATATTTAATTTTTGCATTATGCAAAGCTTTAGATTTAGTTTGCCCCTTATCTAAATTACTATAAAAGCTTTCCATTATTTGAGCTGTAGATTTATCATTAGCATTCCATAGAGATGAAATCACCGTATTAGTCCCTGCATAGAAAAATCCTCTAGCCAAACTCATAACACCCTCACCTTTAGCCATTTTTCCTAAAGACGTATTACAAGCACTTAATACCACTAATTCTGCTTGATTTCTGGACGTGTATAACTCGTGATATTCTAAACTAGTATCATTAAATGCTATTTGAAGGTTATCCGAAAAATTAGCATGTGTAGCCAGATGGATTATTTTATGGTTCTCTATTTTGGATAAAAAGTTTTGCTTAGATGCTTCCTTTTCTATGTAACTATTTAAGGATATATAATCATCTATAGCA
The DNA here is from genome assembly GCF_900299525.1 of Aquimarina sp. Aq78. Classification (GTDB taxonomy): domain Bacteria; phylum Bacteroidota; class Bacteroidia; order Flavobacteriales; family Flavobacteriaceae; genus Aquimarina. The sequence continues at coordinate 666,980 of NZ_OMKA01000001.1, forward strand.
CTAATTTCATTGATACTGTTGGTAATATCATCTAAATCACTATGTGCAAAAGTTACTGGAGCAAAGGCTACTAAATCCATAGATGGTTTTCTCTTTACTGTAGCATTATGCTGTAAAAAAGACATAGAATATGCATAACTTATTTCATTGTCTTCTATAAGATATCGATTTGTATTCTTATCAACTACTAAAGATTCAAAAGGAATATATTGTAGCGTACCATCAGGAATTATAATGAGGTGTTTTTGATTTAAAGACATTGAGATTTTGCCTTTTGGAATCAATAAAGTATATAATTCGGAAGCTATTTCCTGAAATCTTAATCTATCTTCTTCTGTCTCAAAAGGTTTCGATAATTGATTTCTGTATGTTCTGATCAGTTTTTCTACAGCTTTTAATTCGCTTATTCTTATTATTTCTGTTTTGGTATTAGAAACCAAAACAGCATACAATTCACTAAAAGAATCATCATCAACATCCATATTACTAACATAAGATATGATAACACTGTCTTTATCTAAAGTTTCTTGAATTTTCTTTAAATCAATTATGCTAGTCGTTTCTTTTTCTTTGTAATAATCTGGAAATACTATTTGTAAGGAGTCTTCTTGTTTCTGATATTGTTGTTTTAATTCAAAACGTTTATATTCTAACCTCTTAATACTGTCTCTATTTTTCTGAGAAGAAATTAAATTTTCTAAACCTAGAATCTGTTTTTTAAGCTCATTTTCTCGTTCTAATACTTCATCTGGTAATTGCCATTTATCAGTATTCTTAAGGATGTCCTCTGTTAAAAGTAATGCTTTCTTTTTTTCTGAAAAGTAAAAGGCTTTTTCTTCTTTATCTAGAATTTCACAAACCAGTATTCCCTTTAGATAAATTTCTGAAGCTTTTTTTCGCCAGTTTAATCTTGATTCTTCTTCCTTGCTAACATCGAGTAAAATATCAACTAATTTATCTGCTGATAATAAATTAGAAAGCGCAAGTTCAATATGCTTAGTATTATTTTCTTTCTCATATAATTTTATAAGAATAGTTGCTTTCTGAATCAAGGCTAATAAAACATAGTACTGATTATCCGAAATTATTAAATCATTCTGCCTGGGTAAAGCCGAAATATTCTGATCCAGACGAGTACTCTCAATTAGAGATTTTTGAATATTAACAAGTGCATCTTGATACTCATTCTTTTCTAAATAATAATTACTCAATTGATGGTATACAATAGACTTCTCTTCTCTTCTTCGAGAATATTTCAATCCATTATTCAAAAAAAAGAGAACGCTGTCTTTTTGTGCTTCATCTTTAGCATCTATATACAATCTTCCAAGGTTGGTATAAGATGTACACATAAAAGTAGAATCATTATCCTGTATGGCTTTATTTAGATTTCGATAACTATAATATCTAGCTTTATGAAAATCTAATCTTTCTTCTGTAGTATAATAATTTGCATAGTCATTATTCAAAGTACGATAATCGTTTAATGAATAATCTTGAACAAGAAGAAAAAGCTGATTAGTTTTATTCATCACTTCAAACATTTGGTCTAGACTTGTTTTAGTATCTATACCAAATAAAACATGATAATAATCTATATATTTTTTTATTAAAAGTTTCTTTTTATCAAATTTTTCTAAACCAGTAATCCCACGAGAATAGTAATCCTTTGATCTAAAAAAATCCCCTCTTTTATAATAATACTTTCCTAATTCACAAAATGCCTTGGCGGTACTATATTCATCGGTATTAATATCAACTACTTCTTGATAACAAGTTATAGATTTTTCAAAATTCTTTACAAGGGAATAAAAAAGCCCTAAATTATATAGAGCTTTTGCATACATATCATTTCTTAAATTTAACTTTCGATATACTGATATTTCGTATTCTACATAGTTAATTCCCTTTGTATATAAATCTTCTCGATAGAGTTTTCTAGAAAATTCATGAGCGATTTTAATACTATGTAAATACTGTTCTTTTTTCTCATAAAGATCTATAATACTATCAACTTCTTTTTCAATACTAGAAATAGTGATATCCTTACGATCCCATAAAGATTCGTAATATTCATACAGATCCTGAGCATTTCCATTTATTGTTATGCACAAGAAGCCTATCCATAGAAATTTATACGATTTCAATATTAATCTTAATTATAGTCTTTACAGTTAGCATTCAACGTCACTTTATCCATATCTTCTTTGTCAGGATTGGTAAGTGGTGCAGGATCTTTTGCATAATAAATTTCTGCATTTATTACCCAAACTTCAACATCGTCATTATCCTTAATTTCACATTCTTCCCAACTTAACAACAGACCGGTGCGGATGTAATTGCCTCTAACTTTTTCTTTATTATATTCCGAAGTTCCTTTTCTATATTCAATTAAAACTTCCATAGTTCTAACTGCACGTGTCTGCTTAACATCTGTTTCTTTAGTAACATCATAAGATATATCAGTATCATAAGTACAACTTACCACAGACAAAAATGCACATATAATCAATACTATATTTAAAAAAAAACTTCTTTTCATCACTATAATTTTATAAATTAATTTACTTTCACCTTATCAGTTACCAAAACATCAATTTTGTTACCCAAACGAAGATAAAAAAATTATTTTCGCATATTAGATTCACTATTTTTTGATGACGGAAAAAACACAACACCTTACCAGCTTACTTAATAATGACTCTAAAGGAATCATGAACATCTATAATCTGGTATTTCCTAGAGTTAGAAAATTTATTCTACAAAATAAAGGACAACAACAGGATGCCGAAGATATTTTTCAAAAGGCTTTGTTACAGATTACCGTTCGATACCGTAAAGAAAGATTCGAAATCAAAAGTAGTTTTGAAGCCTATTTATTTACCTCTTGTAAAAATTTATGGCGTAGAGAATTAAAAATTTCAAAAAACAGGGTAACAAATAGTGAGATTATTGAACTAGTACCTGCTAAGCATAATCTAGCATTATCAATTCTAGAACAAAAAAGATGGGAATTGTTTACAGAAAAATTGAGTTTAATCTCAGATAATTGTAAAAAAATATTAACCCTATTTTTTAATAATACTTCTTATGAAGATATTGTAAAAACAATGGGGTATAATTCTGAAACCGTTGCCAGACAGCGTGTTTTTAAATGTAAAGCAAAATTATCTGAAGTAATCAAAAACGATGAGCGTTATAATTCTCTAAAAAAACTATGAGTATAGATGAACATATATTAATTCAGGATTTTCTAAATAACAAACTCACAGAAAAAGAAAGAGATTTGGTTTTGTCAAGAATGGAAAGTGATAAAGATTTTCTTGAAAAAGTTAATTTTGAGAAACAACTCATTCTTAATTTAAATGATTCTGAATGGAGTATTAGTAGTAATACTCACCACCCTGAAATTGATGAGTATGAGAAAATACTTAGAAGTGAATCAACTCAAACACTAAAAGACACATTGTATGCTGTAAATTCCAAATATCAGCTAAAACAAAAGAAAAAAAGCCAGTCTTGGCTTCTATATACTGGTATCGCAGTTATTTTGGTTATCATTGGTCTTAGCCTTTTTTCACCTTTTAAAACTTCTCCTAATGAACTATATGCATATTATTTAGATTTATCAGAACTACCTTCTTTAGTAGATCGAGGGAATAGTGAACAAAAATTATTAATCAAAGCGCAAAAATTATTTGAAGCTAAAGAATATGAGCAATCATTGGGTATTTTAGAGAAGGAGCTTTCTACTGCTCAAGAGAATAGAGCAACCATATATCTTTATACAGGAATTTCTCAAATGGAACTAGGGCAATTCGATAAAGCAGAAACCAGTTTTAATACATTAATTGAAAACAAATTTATAGACAGTCCTAAAGGAAAATGGTATAAAGCTTTATTATTTCTCAAAAAGAATGACTTGTCAAAAGCAAAAAACATATTACTTCAAATCACAGAATCTTCAAGTAATTACAAATTTAAAGAAGCATCAGAACTTCTAAGTAAGTTATAAAAAAAACTTATAATGAAAATTCATTATAAGTTTTTTTATAAGCAATAAACTAATCTCATTTTTTGAGATTAATCGTATAATTTCTAACCGAGTACTTCGGCTACTTTCTTACCTATTTCTGCAGGAGAGTTTACTACATGAATTCCGCATTCTCTCATAATTTCTTTTTTTGCTGCTGCAGTATCTTCACTACCTCCAACAATAGCTCCGGCGTGTCCCATGGTACGTCCAGCAGGGGCAGTTTCACCAGCAATAAAACCTACGACAGGCTTAGAGGTTCCACTTTCTTTTATCCATTTTGCAGCATCTGCTTCTAATTGACCTCCTATTTCACCGATCATAACCACACAGTCTGTTTCTGGATCATTGATCAGTAATTCAACTGCTTCTTTTGTAGTGGTACCAATAATTGGATCACCACCTATTCCTATTGCAGTAGTTATCCCAAGTCCTTGTTTTACTACTTGATCTGCTGCTTCATATGTTAGTGTACCTGATTTTGATACAATACCGACATTACCCTTTTTAAATACAAACCCTGGCATAATACCAACTTTTGCTTCTCCCGGTGTAATTACTCCTGGGCAATTTGGGCCAATAAGTCTACATCCTTTATCACTAATATAGTTTGATGCTGTAATCATATCCGCAACGGGAATACCTTCTGTAATTGTAATAATTACTTTTATTCCTGCATCTGCAGCTTCCATAATTGCATCTGCGGCGAAAGCTGGTGGTACAAAAATAATTGTAGTATCTGCATCTACTTCTCTAACTGCATCTTCAACGGTATTAAAAACTGGTCTATCCAAATGAGTTTGCCCTCCTTTTCCGGGAGTCACTCCTCCTACAACATTTGTTCCATACTCGATCATTTGACCAGCATGAAAAGTACCTTCACTACCTGTAAATCCTTGTACAATAATTTTTGAATCTTTATTAACTAAAACACTCATTGCGTTATGATTTTTTATTTTTTTTAGAGCTCCAAAAGTAAGCTTTTGAAAATTATGGTTGAAATGAAAAACTAATTATTTTGAAATAAATGACATTATACTTTCTGGAGCATTATCTACTTGTTGACTTATTTGATATCCTTTATATAATTTATCATTCTTAAGTTCCCAAATTGTAATAAAATGAGCTATCGGATCTTCTTTATCTGGTGCTTCGATAGTTTGAACATAATATGTATATCGTATAGTCACTGTATTCTCTTCGGCTATAAGGTGACTAATTTCGCATCTCAAAGTTTCAAAAGACAGGGCCATTTCATTAAACATGGCTTTAATATCATTAAAATCTTTCTTGTTGAACCCAAAACTACTATTCCAATATAATTCAATTTCGGGATGTAAATACTCAGAAAAGGCTTCAGTATTATGAATAAGATCTGTTTCATAAAAAGACCGTACTATATCCTTAACTGTTTTACTCATTTTTTTTCAATTTATCTATTAAATCAGGGATTTGTCGTATTGCAGCAATCTCCTTATATTTTTTTCTAAAATCATCTGCAGGAGTACCAAAATAACTCTTATTGGCTTCTAAAGATTTACTCACTCCTGATTGCGCAGAAATAATAGCTTTACTACCAATAGTAATAGCACTGGTAATACCAACTTGCCCCCAGATCGTTACTTCATCTTCAATAACAACACAACCTGAAATGCCTACTTGAGAAGCAATTAAACATTTTTTTCCTATTACAGTATCGTGGCCAACATGTACTTGGTTATCTATTTTGGTTCCTTCTTTTATAATAGTATCTCCGGTAACTCCTTTATCTATAGTACATGACGATCCCAAATCTACATTATCCTCTATGATCACACGACCCCCAGAAATTAATTTATCAAATCCATGAGGTCTTTTCTGATAATAAAAAGCATCTGTCCCTAAAACAGTGCCTGCATGTATCGTAACATTATTACCAATAATAGTGTTATCATAAATGCTTACATTGGCATGAATAAGGCAATTATCACCAATTTTTACATTATTCCCAACAAAACTACCGGGTTGTATAATTGTGTTTTCACCAATTTTGGCTGTTTCTGAAATCAAAGAATCAGCTTTTTTGAAGGGTTTAAAATATGTTGTAAGTATATTAAAATCTCTAAAAGGATCATCAGAGATTAGGAGTGCCTTGCCTTCTGGGCATTCTACTTCTTTATTAATCAAAATTACTGTTGCTGCACTTTGCAATGCTTTATCGTAATATTTGGGGTGATCAACAAAAACTATATCTCCTGGAGAAACTACATGTATTTCATTCATCCCTAAAATCGGGAAATTAGAGTCCCCTACATACTCTGACGATATAATAGTGGCTATTTGTTGTAAGGTATGCGCTTGCGGAAATTTCATTCTAAAAATTCGAAATATAAAATGTTATTCTTTTATTCTTTCTTTATATGTTCCTTTTTCTGTTTCAACCCTAATTTTATCTCCTTCATTAATAAAAAGAGGTACCATTACTTCTGCTCCCGTTTCTACAGTAGCTGGTTTGGTAGCATTGGTTGCTGTATTTCCTTTAACACCTGGCTCTGTACCTGTTATTTCAAGAATAACACTAGCAGGCATTTCTACAGAAAGAGGCATTTGATCTTCAGAATTGATAATAACAGTTACCACTTCTCCTTCTTTTAATAACCCAGGAGCATCCAAAGTAGATTTCTCTAATGTAATTTGGTTATAATCCTCGGTATTCATGAAATGAAAAGTATCTCCCTCTGCATATAAGTACTGAAACTTGTGTGTCTCTACTCGTACATCATCTATCTTATGTCCTGCAGAAAATGTATTATCAATTACCTTTCCTGTAGTAACGCTTTTTAGTTTTGTACGTACAAATGCTGGTCCTTTACCAGGTTTCACATGTAAAAATTCAATAACTTTATAGATGTCGTGATTGTATTTGATACACAATCCATTTCTGATATCACTAGTACTTGCCATTATTCCTTAATTTCTTATGATTATTATCTAGTATCGAATTATTTAATTAGAGAAATATCCTTTCATAATTCCTCTCTGAGAATTTTTAATAAACTCTAAAACCTCATCTCGTTCTGGAGTTGCTTCCATTTCGGCTTCAATAATCGCTACTGCTTGAGTATTATTATAATTCTGTTGGTATAATATTCGATAAATATTCTGTACTTCTCTTATTTTCTCTGTTGTAAATCCTCTTCGGCGTAGACCTATAGAATTAATACCTACATATGATAAAGGTTCTCTGGCAGCCTTAACAAATGGAGGGACATCTTTACGAACCAATGATCCTCCTGTTACAAATGCATGATTACCAATACTACAAAACTGCTGTACTGCAGCCATACCAGCCAAAACAACATAATCACCAACATTGATATGACCTGCTAATGTGCTGTTATTAGAAAATATACAGTTGTCACCAACAATACAATCGTGGGCTATATGGCAATATGCCATAATCCAGCAATTTTTTCCTATTTTGGTTTTCATTCTATCGGTCGTCCCTCTATTGATGGTAACACACTCTCGAATCGTAGTATTATCTCCAATTTCGGTTATGGTATCTTCATCATTAAATTTTTTATCCTGAGGAGTAGCAGAAATAACAGCTCCTGGAAAAATACTACAGTTTTTTCCTATGCGTGCTCCTTCCATAATAGTAACATTAGAACCTATCCAGGTTCCTTCTCCTATCACCACATTATTATGTATGGTTGTAAAAGGTTCTATTACAACATTTTTTGCAATTTTTGCTCCTGGATGAACGTATGCTAATGGTTGATTCATCTATTTTATTGATTATTTTGATTTTACAATTTGCGCCATAAGTTCTGCTTCGGTAACTAATTTGCCATTAGCATAGGCAAAAGCCTGCATATGACAAATACCACGACGAATGGGTGTGATAAGTTCTAATTTAAATATCAAGGTATCGCCTGGTAATACTTGCTGTTTGAATTTCACTTTATCTATTTTCATAAAATAGGTAAGGTAATTTTCTGGATCAGGTACAGTACTCAATGCTAAAATACCACCTGTCTGAGCCATCGCTTCAATCTGAAGTACTCCTGGCATTACTGGTGCACCCGGAAAATGTCCTACAAAAAAAGGCTCATTCATAGTTACATTTTTAAGGCCAACCACATGTTTATCAGACATTTCTAAAATCCTATCTATTAACAAGAAAGGAGGTCTATGCGGAAGCATACCCATTATCTTATTAATATCCATTAAAGGTTCTTTGGAAAGATCAAATTGAGGAACTTTATTACGTTTTTCAATTTTTATAATCTTCGAAAGCTTTTTAGCAAACTGAGTATTCACATAATGCCCAGGCTTATTAGCAATGATTTTTCCTCTAATCCTTGTTCCTATTAATGCTATATCTCCTATAACATCCAATAGTTTATGGCGTGCAGCTTCATTTGGGTAATGTAATGTTAAATTATCCAAAATACCATTAGGCTTTATAGCAATAGATTCTTTTCCAAATGCTACTTTAAGTTTTTCCATAGTACTTGGACTTAATTCTTTATCCACATACACGATAGCATTATTTAAATCTCCTCCTTTAATCAAACCATGTTCTAGTAGCATTTCTAACTCATGTAGAAAACTAAAGGTTCTAGCATCTGCAATTTCTTTTTTAAAATCCGACAGACGCTTTAAAGAAGCATTTTGAGTCCCTAAAACTTTGGTCCCAAAATCAACCATTGTAGTCACCTGATATTCATCAGATGGCATTACAATAATCTCACTTCCAGACTCTTCGTCAATATAAGATATTACATCTTTTACGATATATTCTTCTCTTTCTGATTCTTGCTCTACAATACCAGCTTGCTCCAGGGCCTCAATAAAAAACTTACTAGAACCATCCATAATTGGAGGTTCTGATGCGTCTAATTCTATCAAAAGATTATCAATCTCTAATCCTACACAAGCTGCAAGTACGTGTTCTGATGTCTGAATACTGACTCCGTTTTTCTCTAAATTCGTCCCTCGTTGTGTATTTACAACATAATTAGCATCAGCTTCAATAATAGGATTGCCTTCAAGATCGATTCTGCAAAATGCATAACCATGATTCTCGGGTGCCGGTTTAAAAGTTAAATTCACTTCTTTTCCGGTATGTAGGCCTACACCTGTAAGCTTTATCTCCTTTTTAATGGTTCTTTGTTTTCCTACGACAATATCACTCATTATTGTTTATCTTTTTCTCTAGTTTGTATATTCTATCCTCTATTTTGGGAAGATTTTTAAAATGTACATAAGATTTATTAAAGTCAGAATATCCTAAAGCAGGGGAACCCTGAATAGCTTCTCCGTCTTTTATATTTCTTCCTATACCTGATTGCGCCTGAATTTTCACATTATTACCAATAACAAGGTGTCCCGCAATACCTACTTGTCCACCAATCAAGCAATGCTTGCCTATTTTGGTAGATCCTGCAATTCCTGTCTGAGCAGCAATTGCTGTATGTTCTCCTATTTCTACATTATGAGCAATTTGTATTTGATTGTCTAGTTTTACTCCTGTATGTATGATTGTAGATCCAAGAGTAGCTCTATCAATTGTTGTACCCGCTCCTACATCAACATTATTTTCTATTACAACATTACCAGTTTGGGGTACTTTACTATATTCTCCTTTTTCATTAGGTGTAAATCCAAAACCATCAGCTCCTACTATAGCTCCACTATGAATTACACAATCATTTCCGATTATAGTCTCTGAATATATTTTTGCTCCGGCAAAAACAATTACATTATCACCTATAGTTACATTGTCTCCTATATATACATTAGGAAAAATCTTAGCGTTTTCGCCAATTTTAACATTGTCTCCTATATATGAAAATGCTCCAAAATAAATATTTTCTCCAAAAGATGCTGTTTCAGAAATAAAACTCGGTTGTTCTATTCCTGCTTTATTCATCTTTACCATATTATAGTACTCCAGCAGTTGAGAAAAAGCTTTATATGCATCATCTACCCTAATAAGAGTTGTTTTAATTTCGGACTCTGCCTCAAAGTTTTTATCTACAATAGTTATTGACGCATCAGTAGAATAGATATATTGGGTATATTTAGGATTTGACAAAAAGGTTAATGAACCTTTAGTTCCTTCTTCAATTTTAGCTAGTTTAGATACTTCAACAGTTTCATCTCCTTCAATTTCCCCGTTTAAAATACCCGCAATTTGTGTGGCTGTAAAAATCATTCTAGCAAAAGTATAAAAAATGTGTTAATGTTTGTGCTTTGGATAGCACATAAAATATTTGGTTACCGGTTTTGATAGGGCTTCAAGATTAAACTCATCTGTAGCTTTAACTACATCTACAATTTTTCTTGACTTATATAAAATATTTATATTCTGCTTGTTAAGGTGGTAAGCCTGGTTAGAAATAGTCCCTTCAAAAATAAAATAACGAGCTTCTTCATCAGAAATTTTATATTGTTTCTTAAATTTTTCGATATGATTTTCTTTTTTATGATTCCGAAAAGGCTTCTTTTTAATTTTTATTTTCAAAAGATCTCTATCAATAATCATCGAAGACAACATACTTAAAACAAAATCTTCTGAACGTGACCATTCTTTCATTGCCGAAATAATATCATAATCATCTAATCTAGAAAATGTTTCCAAAACTTCAGAAGTGAAGTTTTCTGCTGTTATCTTGTTTTTGAGAAAAAACGTTAGTGCTTCACTTGCTTTTAGTGTCACCCCAGTATCTACCAATTCTTTGGCTCTTTTTAGTACTCTAATCAATAAATTCTCTGCTACTAAGCTTGTTTTATGAAGATATACCTGCCAATACATCAAACGCCTGGCTAGTAAAAACTTCTCAACAGAATAAATCCCCTTTTCCTCTACTACCAATTCATCATTAACAACAGTAAGCATGGTAATCAAACGCTCACTATTAATATTTCCTTCGGCTACACCGGTATAAAAACTATCTCGTTTCAGATAGTCTAGACGATCCATGTCTAATTGGCTCGAAATTAACTGGTGTAAAAAGTTACGATGGTATTCTCCCTTAAAAATCTGAATTGCCAGCGTTAAACTACCGTTAAATTCTTCATTAATCTTCTCCATAAACATGAGAGAAATGGATTCATGATTCACCTCATTTACAATGCTATGTTCCATCGCATGAGAAAAAGGACCATGACCAATATCATGTAATAAGATCGCTGCACAAAGGGCTTCCTCCTCTTCTTCAGAAATGGTAACTCCCTTAAAACTAAGAACTCTCACAGCTTTTTGCATAAGATGCATACATCCTAAAGCATGGTGAAATCTAGTATGATGTGCTCCCGGATATACCAAATATGAGAGCCCCATCTGGGATATACGACGTAACCTCTGAAAATACTTATGTTCGATCAGATCAAAAATTAGTTCATTCGGTATCGTAATAAAACCGTAAATTGGGTCGTTTAATATTTTAAGCTTATTTCTTTTTTTCAAGTTCATCTTGCATTTACGGGAGCAAATATACATATATGCTAGGCATATAAAACATTTCAAAATGAAATTAAATTATTAAAGTTTTCTTAGTAAAGCGAATAAATAGGCTATATATTAAGTTTATAAACAAAAAAATAAAATTTGATGAGTAAAATAAAGATACTTTGGGTAGATGATGAGATTGATTTGCTTAAACCACATATATTATTTTTGGAACAGAAAAACTATGACGTAACCAAGTGTCAAAGTGGTACTGAAGCATTAGATATAATAGACGATAATAATTTTGACATCATTTTTCTGGATGAAAACATGCCTGGCCTTTCTGGGATAGAAACATTATCAGAAATTAAAGAAAAAGAAGATAGTATTCCTGTAGTAATGATTACTAAAAGTGAAGAGGAATATATCATGGAAGAAGCAATTGGTAGTAAGATTGCTGATTATCTAATTAAGCCCGTTAATCCTAATCAAATACTTTTAAGTTTAAAGAAAAACCTGGATAACTCTCGTTTAGTTTCAGAAAAAACTACAGCCAACTATCAACAAGAGTTTAGAAAGATAGCTATGGATATGGCTATGGTAAATTCATATGAAGAGTGGTCTGATTTATATCAAAGACTAATTTACTGGGAACTACAACTGGAGAATATTGAAGATACCGGGATGTTCGAAATTTTAGAATCACAAAAAGTAGAGGCTAATTCTCAATTCTGCAAATTTATCGATAAAAATTATCCCGATTGGTTTGATAAAAAAAATGAGGCACCAATAATGTCTCACACTTTATTTAGAGAAAAAGTAGTACCCGAAATTAGTAAAAATCAACCTACTCTTTTGGTAGTGATTGATAATCTACGATATGACCAATGGAAAGCTTTTGAACCTACGATAAATAATTATTATAAAAAGGAGCAGGAAATTTCATATTGTAGTATTTTACCAACAGCAACTCAATATGCCAGAAATTCAATTTTTTCTGGTCTTATGCCCTCTGAAATGAAAAAAATGCATCCTGATCTCTGGTTAGATGATACAGATGAAGGAGGAAAAAATATGCATGAGAATGATTTTCTAACTGCACAATTAAAACGATTGGGCATGGATATCAAACATGAATATTATAAAATCACTAATGAAAGATCGGGAAAAACTTTGGCCGCAAATTTCAAAGGATTAAAAGACAACGATTTAACAGTAGTAGTATACAATTTTGTGGATATGCTTTCTCATAGCAAGACAGAAATGGAGGTAATTAAAGAACTCGCTTCAAACGACAAATCGTATAGATCTTTGACTCAAAGTTGGTTTAGAAATTCTCCTTTACTGGAAATGATCCAACAAGCACAGCAACTAGGATTCAAATTATTGATAACCACAGATCATGGTACAATAAATGTAAAAAACCCTTCTAAGGTAATAGGTGATAAAAACACAAGCCTTAACCTACGATACAAGACAGGAAAAAGCCTTACCTATGAAAGAAAGGAAGTTTTGGAAGCTACAAACCCAAAAGAAGTACATTTGCCATCAATAAATATGAGTAGTTCTTTTATTTTTGCAAAAGGAGATTATTTCTTTGCATATCCCAATAACTATAATCATTATGTTAGTTATTATAGGAATACATATCAACATGGTGGAGTATCTTTAGAAGAAATGATCATTCCTTTTATAGTATTAAATCCTAGATAATTTCAAGATTTTTGTAGTATTCTGGATTTAGAATATCGAATTATTAAAATGACAATAGAATATACCTTGCAGGATCTTCCTGATGTGGCAGAAAAAATAATCTCAAATGCAGCGAGTAAAATAATTCTCTTTGATGGTGAGATGGGGGTTGGTAAAACTACTTTAATAAAAGAAATATGTAAACATCTGGAGATAAAAGACATTATCTCCAGTCCTACCTACTCTTTGGTCAATGAATATGAAAGTAATAAGGGTTTAGTATATCATTTCGATTTTTATAGAATAAAAGAAGAAGAAGAAGCCTATCAAATAGGATTTGAAGAATATTTGGATTCTGATGCATGGATATTTATAGAATGGCCACAAAAAGTTTCTAGGTTATTGCCAGAAAACTGTGTTACTATTACTATCCATTTACTTGATGATAAAAAGCGTATTCTTTCGTTTTAGACGTATTGATTATTATGTTTATACTATCAAATAAACGATCCTATTTGTTTTCTTGGCATTTTTATTCGTAATTTGAGTTACAGAATTTCACACAAATGAGTACACCAAAATCTCCTTTTACCAAAGAGCAGCTGCTACCGCAGGAAGAAATGATCGAAGTAGCCCGCAAAAAAGGAAAACTTTTTATTGGAATCCCAAAAGAAACCCATTATCAAGAAAAACGAGTATGTCTTACACCAGATGCTGTGGCTGCACTAACAGCACATGGTCATCGGGTTTTATTAGAAACCAATGCTGGTATTGGAGCTAGTTTTACCGATAGAGATTATAGTGAAGCTGGTGCAGAAATCACTAATGATAAAAGAAAAGTCTTTGGATGTCCGATTATTCTGAAAGTAGAGCCGCCTTCTATAGAGGAACTTGAATTTATAAACCCACAAACTGTATTAATTTCTGCTCTACAGCTTAAAACACAATCCAAAGAATATTTTCAGGGACTTGCTAAAAAAAGAATTACAGCGCTTGGTTTTGAGTTTATTCGAGATATCGATGGTGCCTATCCCGCTGTAAGAGCACTTAGCGAGATTGCCGGAACAGCAGCAGTTCTCATTGCTTCAGAATTAATGAGTAGTGTTACAACTCTGGGGTCAGGATTAATGATGGGTAATATTAGCGGTGTACCTCCTGTAGAAGTCGTTATTCTTGGTGCAGGCACTGTTGGTGAGTTTGCCGCACGTTCTGCTATTGGATTAGGTGCAAATGTGAAGATCTTTGACAACTCTATTACCAAACTTCGTTGCATACAAACTAATGTAGGCAGGCCATTATACACATCTACTATTCAACCAAAAAACCTATTAAAAGCTCTACGCCGTTGTGATGTGGTAATTGGAGCTATAAGAGGAAAAAACCGCGCTCCGATTATAGTTACAGAAACTATGGTAGAAGCTATGAAACCAGGAGCAGTAATCATTGATGTAAGCATAGATATGGGCGGATGTTTTGAAACAAGTGAAGTAACTTCTCACGACCACCCTACTTTTGAAAAACATGGGGTTATACATTATTGTGTACCCAATATCCCTTCTCGATATGCCAGAACATCTTCATTATCGATAAGCAATATCTTTACACCTTATTTATTACAAATTGGTGATGAAGGAGGAATAGAAAATGCCGTACGCTTTGATCGAGGACTTAAGAATGGATTATATTTTTATCATGGAATTTTGACCAGCAAACCTATTGCTGATTGGTTTGACCTTTCTTATAGAGATATAAACCTATTAATTTTATAGCATTTATGTTTTACTTTTTTTACAGTAAACTTTGCAACTCATAAGAGTATGATTCTTTAAAACTTTACTTACTTTTGGCGTCATAATATTGCATTCTGTTTTATGAAATTAGCACAACGATTATTTTATTACTTAGGTGGATTTGCCATCGGTCTTATTCTTTTATTTTTCTTTTTGGGTGGAAAAAAAGCTTCTTGTGATTATGGTCCTTCGGCCAGGGTTCTTAAAAACATCAGAATAAAGAAAAAAACTTTTTCTGAACAAGCATCAGACAACATGCTGAAATATCAAATAGACACTGCAGATATTGCTTTATTATTAAAAAATGGAGATGTAAGTTTTTCTAAAAGTAATACCAAACTAGATTCTTGCAAAATCTATTTCATTGAAGGTTCTGTTAAAGAAAAAAATGTTAACATGCTTATTGAAAATTGTGATTCTATTGCCAGAGTTAATCTTCTAAATATTATACCCTAAATTTATTTTTACATCATTTCATTCAACTAATTTGAGAGTTGTATTTTATACATATAAAGGCATATCAATATAAAAAAGGCCATTATACTTACTATATAATGACCATATTTTTTATTATTTTGGAGTATTTCAACAACTACCTACTTCCGACTATTACCAACTTCGATGCATCTTCTTCTTCTTCTGAACATGTATCTTCCGTTCCAGAACCTCCATGTATTTTAAGCAATAATTTTCTATTTAATGAGTTCTTCTTATTTTCTTTTTCAAAAGTACAGATATCTATTTTTTTTGTCATCTTAATATTATTAAATTTCTTTATCTTAATTATAAATTATTAGCAAAATTGTATCATAAACTTAATAATTTTCTGACAAATTATTATAGTTATACAATAATATTTTTTCTAATTCTTTTTTGAATAAAATCATAAAAATATAGAAAGTAAAAAATGCAAAAAATAAGTTATCTAGAATAAAGAAAAACTTACAAGTCCTCAATACTTTTGTGCCCTTAGGTTGGCTGCATAGTTTTATCTTTAATTCCCGTATTTTTATATTTAATTAAGCAATTAGGGGTAACCTCATAGTATACACCCAATATTTTTTTCCTAATCGTTCAATTTCTTTTATTCTTTTAAATCCTTTTTTCTCATACATGATCCGAGCAGCATTCATAAACTCTGATGTATGCAGCGCAATGATTTTTTCTTCACTCTTTTTTGCATACCTTATACAGAAATCAACTAGTTCTTTTCCTATTCCAAGGCCTCGATATTTTGGATCAACACCCAAGAATCGTATATAACACCAATCAGATTCATACAACTCTGTAGGGTTTCCATTTGGAATGAAATAAATCATCCCAGCTATATCTGAATCTATTTCACAAATAAAAATTTTACTAATTTCTATCAGATTTAATACATTTTCTTCGCTTTCTAAAATAGCACTCAACGTGTTCCAATTCTCTGTGCTTAATATATTTGAAAACTCTGCATATGAAATTTTCCCTAATTGTCGTAATCCTTCCAGGTCATTTATATCAGCTACTCTATACTTCAAATCTTTACTCATTTAGAACTATTTGAGCTTAGTTTTCATTGCCCAAAACTCAAAAGTTTCGTCGCCAATAGTAAAGTTATGTTCTCCCGTAATTTGGTAGCCTTTCTTTTTATAAAAAGCAACAGCTTGTTTTTTAAGTTTCAGATTAGATAACCATAGGTAATTGTGTTTACTATCAACAGCAGCTTGCACAATATACTGATGTAACTTCCCTCCTATACCTCTTGCCTCATATCCTTGTAATAAATATATACGCTGAAGCTTACAAATATTCTTTTCATCAATAAATTCTGAAGGGGAGTCTAATTTTAATTTGGCATAGCCAATTGGTAATGAGTTATAAGTAACCAACCAATATAGGTTTTCGGGTTTCATCAAACTATTCTTGATTTTATCAATAGAAAAGGCCCAATCCAAATAACTTATCAGGTTATTCTTATCATTAAAAAATTCTCCATAGGATTCGTCAAAAGTTTTTCTTCCTAAAGATGAAATCTTTTCTGCATCTTCTATAGTTGCTCTTCTTATATCAACCATTATATTATTTATCTTTTTCTCGGTTCTATATTGGCAAATTCTTTCAAAATCTCTTTAAAAGCATTTTCATCAATTGGTTTGTATACTATTCTTGAACCTACAGGGTGTTTTTCAACGCAATTACCCGTTAGGCAATTTACTGGTCGAGTTGGTCTTTTTTCAAAACCACCTCCGCAATTAGGACATACATTATGTAGAATAGTATCTACACAGTTAGTACAAAAAGTACATTCATAAGAACAAATCATTGCCTCATCACTATCATTAGGTAAAGCTTTATTACAATGCTCACAATTAGATCTTATTTCTAACATATCCTTTGTTTTTTTATGGTTTGTATTGCTTTAATGCACTTTGTATTTGCTGCTCTTCAGTAGTTTCTGGATACAAAATATATTTTGGTGCTAGTATTCGCTTTACATCTTTAACAACAATATTTGTAATAGTCGCAAATGGAAACTTACCACCTGTTATCTGTAACAAAGGAGCTTGGATAGCAGCATAATCAGTATCATCCTTTCCTACAATATTAGCCACTCCTTTTAACTGAAATCCTTTTTGAATAAAGACATCTATAAAACTAACACATACATTATTATTTTCTCTAATATTTTTCACGGTTTGTGGAGAAGCAATATTGGCAACAATAATATTAGTATTATCATAATACGTAAAAACTTCTTTGGGTGATACATTAGGAATATTATCTAATGAAGATGTAGCTAGCCAGCATAAAACACTTTTATCAACATATTCTTTTATTTCGGCAGTAAGCATTTCTATTATTATTTTTTATTGTTCGTCACATAGTTTAATACTGCTTTTGGCACTTCTATATCTTTTGGTAGATCATTATCAGAAATCGCATCAAAAGCTACTTGTTTTACAGGAACTACTCCCGCCCATATTGGTAAATCAAGATCACTAGGTTCGTCATTTACCCCTTCTGCTCTTACTTTTGCTGAAGCCGTTTCTATACTAACTTCCAAAACTAAAGTTCCCTTAAATTCTTTTTCGTTTGGTTGCCTCACATTATCCCAATGACCAGGAACCATATGATTAAGTATGTACTCCAGAGCATCCATTTTTTCTTGTGGATCTTCTACCTTTTTCACTTTACCAAATACATTCACCGATCTATAATTTGCAGAATGATGAAAAGCAGACCTTGCTAATACCAACCCATCAAGATGAGTTACTGATATACTAGCTTCTCCTGCATCCAACAAACTCAACATCATGCGGTTCTTTAGTGATCCATGCAAATAGATCTTATCATCCTTTCTTGCATATGCCATAGGAATCACAATAGCTTGATTTTTAAAAACATACCCCACATGGCATAAAAATGCATCATCCAATATGGTATTAATAGTATCTACATCGTAATCCGCTCTTTTTGGTCCGCGAACTACTTTATTAAGTTCTGAAATTGAATATTCTGCCATAATTTGTTTTATTTCTTATTCAAAAATAATAGTTTTATGGTACGTTAAAGCAATCCAGTTTATAAATAATTAGTAGTCCAGTTTTGTTTCCATTTAAAAATAACATAGTTCTTGTCAGAAATAGTAATCGCAATCTATACCTTCAATTATGCGATCAGATTATTGGATTCATAAAATCTGGAAAGCTACCGCCTTCTACAAAATTACCAGGATCACGAAAACTAGCTAACGATCTTAACATTCATCGCAAAACAGTAATTTCGGCATATGAAGAACTTATCTCCCAAGGATGGGTTGAAACTATTCCAACAAAAGGTACCTTTGTTACCAGCTCTCTACCTATAGTTAATCCTAAAAATTTTGTCCAACCAGCCTCAAAAAACAACAGAAAAGAGAAAAGCGGTTTCTCATTCCTGACTCGACCCCATTTAATACGTAAATCTAAGAATAAAATCAATCAAAAAACGCTGGTTGTTGATGACGGGTGTCCTGATCATAGATTAGCCCCTATAGAGGAAATTGCAAAAATATATCGAAATATCACTAAAAAAAGTTACCATGAAAATTTACTTACCTATGGTTCTACATATGGGAATTTAGAACTTAGAAAAACTTTGGTTACTTATCTTAATCAAACCAGAGGATTGCATATTACTATTGATAATATTTTAATTACTCGTGGAAGCCAGATGGGAATCTATTTAAATGGCCAATTACTACTTTCTGCAAAAAATAAGATTATTGTTGTTGGCAATACTAATTATATGACTGCTGATAATACATTTAGAGAAGCAGGTGCACATATAGAACAAGTACCTGTAGACAAACAAGGATTGGACACTAATGCTATCGAAAAGCTTTGTAAAACCAAACAAATTAGTGCTGTTTATGCTACTTCTCACCACCATCACCCAACTACCGTAACGCTTTCTGCAGAACGACGCATGCATTTATTACAATTAGCTCAATATCATGATTTTGCAATTATCGAAGATGATTATGATTATGATTTTCATTATAGCAATGCTCCAATTTTACCCTTAGCCAGTAATGATGACCACGGAAATGTAATCTACATTGGAGGGTTCACCAAGATCATTGCTCCCTCTATTCGGATTGGATATTTAGTTGCTCCAAAAGATTTTGTTGACGAAGCTGCCAGGTTAAGACGGATTATCGATCGGCAAGGTGATGCTCTGCTAGAACAGACCCTTGCACAAATGATTAGCACTGGAGATGTACAAAGACATTGTAACAAGGTCCTTAAAATTTATAAAACGCGAAGAGATCTGTTTTGTTCTTTATTGAAAGAAAAGTTAGGTGATTATTTTGATTTTGAAATTCCTAAAGGCGGAATGGCGATATGGGTAAAACTAAACAAAGCATACCATTGGGATGCAATATGTACCGAAGCCGAAAAACTAGACATGGAGCTTAATCCGGATTGGCGTCGTTATGATAATGATAACTCAAGACATAATGGAATTAGAATGGGGTTTGCTTCATTAAATGAAGAAGAGATTCGTGAAGTTATTGAGCGATTGGTGACAATTTTTACATCAATTAATGTCACACCCAATCCTAATTGATATAATAATCATCTATATATTCTTTTGGATATCGTTCATAAACAATTTTAAGATATTGATTTTCAACTTCTTTACCTTTAAAATCTTAAAAAATCACCCAATATCCAAATCATATTTTGTTAACAACCCTATAAGTCCTGATGCACTAAATCTGGCTTTCTTTAACTTGTTGATTTCTGGATCAATTGTAAAGTTTTTGGCAGTTCTAAAATCGGCTTTCTCTGCAATAGTTCTTTCAAAAATTGCTCCTGATAAATTACAATTAGACAATATTGAACCAGTAAGGTTGGTATCTGTAAAATCTGCTTCTTTTAAGCTACAATCGTTAAACATAGTATTTTTCATAGAAAAGCCATAAAAAGATACATAATCGAGGTTGCAGTGATCAAATTTCACTTCAAATAGAAAATCATTACATTTACTAAAGTCTAATCCCAGCATTTTACAAGCCTCGAAAGCAACTTCCTGAAAAGAAGTCTCTTTCATCATTACAGTATTAAAATTACAGGTATCAAATCTACATTCTAAAAAAGTAACCACAGACATGTCTGTCTTAGAAAAATTACAATTTATAAATATGCAATTATCATATTCTCTTGATGGTAATTTTTGATTAGAAAAATCCTGATTTTCAAAGGTTTGATCAATGATTGGATGACTCATAAAAATAGATATCAATACGTTAGTTTATTCTCCAGGGTGGATTTTTTCTATTATCCCCAGCAAAATACAAAATGATTAGGTTACCATCAGGATCTTTAAGTCTTGCTTCTCGCCATAACCATCGTTGATCTGTTGGCAGTAGGTCGAATTGCAGTCCTTCGCTGGTAAGGCGTTCTACTTCTTTATCTAATTTTTCAGTTTCAAAATATATATGTACTCCATCATTTTCGGGCAATGCATCAACTAGGTGGATAGAAAAAGTAGCATCACCTTCTACACATTCAAAACGCGCATACTGCGGTAATGATTCAACAATAAGATGTAAACCTAGTTTCTTATAAAAAGAAATAGATATTTCAACATCGAGGGATGGGATGGTAACTTGGTTTAGGTTCATTTTTATATTCTTTTAACCTATAAAAACAGTACTATATACCTCATTCTATCCCATATACATCTTTTAAAATCTGTAAATACGAGAAATTCTGAAGTTTCGTTTTCAAAATTTCTAAGGTATACCTATAGTCTTCTTCTTTTCTTCTCTTGAGAAAGTAAATTTAATTCTCTACTGGTTTGTCCAGCAACTGAAGTATTTTCTTCTGCTCTTCGAATTAGATATGGCATTACATCGCGTACAGGGCCGAAAGGCAGGTATTTTGCCACATTATACCCTTTTGCTGCCTGATTAAAACTAATATGATCACTCATACCATATAATTGACCAAACCAAACTCTAAAGTCATCTTTAGCAATATTAAGTTCTGTCATTAATTTCATTGCCAAGTAACTACTATCTTCATTATGCGTTCCTATAAAAACAGAGATATCCTCTATGTTTTTAAGAATATATTTCATTGTAGTATCAAAGTTCTGATCTGTATGTTCTTTATCTTTACAAATAGGTGTAGGATATCCTTTTTCTTTAGCGCGTTCGTTTTCTTTTTCCATATACGCACCACGTACAATCTTTACACCGATCTTAAAATCATATACTCTTGCTTCTTCATGTAGTCTTTGTAAATACTCCAGGCGATCATGTCTATAAAGTTGCAATGTATTATATACAATAGCTTTTTCTTTATTATACTTTCTCATCATTTTGCCCACCAATTCATCTGCAGCACCCTGCATCCAGCTTTCTTCTCCATCGATTAGTAAAGCTACATCGCAATCATGGGCTTTTTTACACACCATATCAAAACGTTCTTCGATACGCTCCCACTCTTTTTCTTCTTCTGCATTTAAAGGAGTTCCTTCGGTTTTCTTTTGCCAAATTAAAAAACGACCAAATCCTGTAGGTTTAAATACCCCAAAAGGCATTGCATCTTTTTGATCTGCAAACTCCAGAAGTGTTATCGTTTTTTCTAATACGGCATCAAATTGTGCCTCCTCTTCTTTTCCTTCTACCGAATAATCTAATACAGAACACACCTTTTTGCCATACATGTTATCTACTACCGATAAACAATCTTCTTCACTAACTCCTCCACAGAAATGATCAAAAACAGTTGCTCTTATCAACCCTTGAACTGGTAAATGTGCTTTTATGGCAAAATTTGTAACCGCAGTTCCTATTCTAACCAAGGGTTCATTAGAAATCATTTTAAACAGAAAGTACGCTCTTTCTAGCTCTGAGTCGCTTTTTAAGGTAAATGCAGTCTCAGTATTATCAAACAAATTGTTTTGGTTCATCAAAAGTTAATTTTAAAAATATGCACGTAGAAATATGATTATTTCTATGCATACATTGCATTTATTTTAAGATATCTGCAAATATAGAACTTGCGAGTTTATTTTATTATAAATTCTGCTTAATTTCGCTCCTCATAATTTAATACTATATGAAGCCCATAGTTTCAAAAGATTCAATCGTTTATTTTGGTCAGGAATGCTATACTGCATTAAACACTTACCTTTCAACAGCCAACCATTCAAAAATATGTATCCTGGTGGATGATAACACCCATGAACATTGTTTGTCTTTATTGATGAGTAAGATTGAAAAAGAATATGATATCGAGGTTATTGAAATAGAGAATGGTGAAATTCATAAGAATATTGAAACGTGCAGTGGTATCTGGAATGCTCTTTCTGAATTAGGTATGGATCGAAAAAGTTTAATGATCAATCTGGGTGGCGGTGTTATTACAGATCTAGGTGGTTTTATAGCTTGTACTTACAAAAGAGGAATTAGTTATATCAATATCCCAACTTCACTACTAGCAATGGTAGATGCTTCTGTAGGAGGAAAAACAGGTGTCGATCTGGGTAACTTAAAAAATATGGTAGGTGTAATTAGTGAATCCGAAATGGTTCTTGTTGATACAGAATACTTGGGAACCCTACCAGTAAATCAAATGTGTAGCGGGTTTGCAGAAATGCTAAAACACGGCCTCATTCAAGATCGAAGTTATTGGGAAAAGATAAGTGATCTTTCTCAACTTAATTTTGAAGATCTGGATCAAATGATTTATGATTCTGTGGTGATTAAAAACAAAATTGTTTCTGAAGACCCAACTGAGCAAAATGTTCGTAAGTATCTTAACTTTGGTCATACACTAGGTCATGCTATCGAATCTTTCTATCTAACTCATCCAGAAAAACCTACACTACTACATGGTGAGGCAATTGCTATAGGAATGATCATGGAAGCTTATATATCTACAGAATTACTATCCTTAACAAAAGAAGATTTACAATATATTGGATCGGTAATTTTGGCTACGTTTCCAAAAATAGATATTGACGCAGGAGATTATAAAAGTATTATGGAACTTCTTATTCATGATAAAAAGAATGAAAAAGGAAATATTTATTTTGTTTTATTAAATACAATTGGTGAAGCAAAATATAACTGTATCGTATCTGATGAATTGATTCTTAAATCCTTTGAGTATTATGCTTCTTCATAATATGAAAGATAACAGTGTGCTTATTTCATGATTAACTAGTGCTACGGTATAGGTTTCACCATCACATTCATTTTCTTTAAGCAGGGATATCGATTTCTATAATGGTACCTCTATCAATCATAGTATCTATATGCATGTTACCGCTTAACGCCTTAGTACGAGACAATATATTATTCAGCCCTATTCCTTTTGAAATGCTTTCTGTATCAAATCCTACTCCATTATCTTCGATAATAAACTTAATTCGTTTATCTAGTATAGTAAACTGTAAATTCACCTGATCTGCATGGGCGTGTTTAATAATGTTATTCATTAATTCCTGAGTAATTCTATATAGCTCAATTTTTATCTTATCTGTTAGCAGTTGATTAAACCTTGATGATGGATAAAAATCATTATTTATAATGAATGAGCAGGTTTTGGATAGATTGCTCAAATAATCTTTTATTAATTTCTCGAATGAACTTTTTAGGATTTTTGGCGGTATTAAATCATGAGAAAGTGCACGGACCTCATTATACGTTCCATCAACATTTTGAATTACTTTTTGAAGCTCATGATTAGAATTATTTGACAACTTAGACAAATCAAGTTTTATTGCAGCAAGATTACCTCCGATACCATCATGTAATTCTTTTGCTATTCTTTCTCTTTCTTTTTCTCGACCATCATAACTTGCATTTATTGCTTCTATCTCCTTTTTCAATAAAATCTTTTGTGTTTTTAACCTTTGACGATAATATGCAAGTATAAAAAAAGAAACCACCAGAGCAAGAATACCTCCTCCTATTGCTATATTTCTAAGTAATAATTCTCGAGCTAACTGAGATTTCTGAATATCTAATTGATTACTCTTAATTTCTTTTTCCGCTATCTGTAAGCTATTCTCCATATTCAATTGATCAATTTTGCTTTTCCTTCTAGCAGCTTCTAATTGAATAATATCTCGTTCTTTTCGTTCTGTTTCTAAGTCCTTTTCCAAACTTACCCTATACAACTCTTCTTTTTGACTATTAAACAAAACAGCTTGGTACTTCTTTTCCTTATGGAGTAATAATATCTCTTTTTCTTTCTTATCAGTATCGTACTTTATTTGTATGTCGGCTATTTGTTTAACCTTATTAATATTAAAAATACTATCATTAATTATTGCATACTTTTTATAATATACCAGCCCTTTATTATATTCATTTAATTCTTCATAGCATTTTGATAACCAAAAGTAGTTATTCTTAATTTCCATACGTGACTGCATCTTAATAGATGGCTCCAAACTTTTCTGAAAAAAGATTACTGCCTTTTCATACTCTTCCAACTTAAAATAGATTGTACCCAATCTCGTATATGATTCTATAGCTATTTTTTGAAATTTTTCTAACTCATTTTCTTTTTTCATTACCTTATTCATCCAGTCAACAGCTTCTTCAAACTTCTCTTGACTTTGCATGCACTCAGCCATAGCATTATAATACTGTATCATCTCTCGAGAAAGACCCAATTTATCAAAACCATCATGAGCTTGATTTAAATAAGACACAGCTTGATGATATTTTTTTTCTTTAATCAAAATTCTTCCAAGATTCAAATATGATACTGCAATCCCTTTTTGTAACTTCAGATCTTTAAAAATTTTCAAAGCTTTCTTATAACTTTCTTCTGATTTTTTAAGATCGTTTAATAGATAAAAGGCTTCTCCCATATTATTATAAATCCCTGACAATGAAGATTTATCTTTTATACCTTCATAAAAATTAAGGCTCTTATACAAAAATTCAATACTTTTTTGATAATCACCTTGTTCTATATATACAATTCCAAGATATTCATTGATTCTAGCTTCTCGTTCTTTATTATTTGTTCTATTTGCAACTTTCAGGGCTTTATTAAAATAATTTAAAGCCAATTTATAATTACCTCTCATAAGGGATGTTATCCCAAAATTGCTATATATCAATATAATTCTATAATGATACCCTTGCTCTTCGCATATCTTCAAAGCTTCTAAGTAATACTTTTTGGCTTCTTTATATTTTTCTTTTTGACTTAGAAATACAGCTTTCTGTATATTAATACCACTAATAGCTCTTAGATTGTTAATGCTTTCGGCTATTTCAAGAGCTTTATCATAATGTAAATTTATTTTATCAACGCTGCCATTCTCATAAATTATCAAATCTGCAACTTTTACATGTAGATTAATCTGTAAATTATTATCATTAAGTAATTCTGCAAATTGCAAGGCTTCAAAAGCCAAGTTTTTAGCTTTTTCTATTTCTCCTTTCATAGAATAAGCGGCAATAAGGTTATTCATCGCCCAGGTAATTGCCTTATCATCCTTTATTTTCTTGCTTAGATGTAATCCTTTAAGATAATATTTTTCTGCTTTATCATACCTATTTGTTTTTAGATACAACTCCCCCATATACCCATATAGTCTAACTTCATCTTTTTTGCTTTTAACTACAGAAAATATATCATAAGCCATTTCAAGATGCTCTGCAGATTTATCAAATATTCCTGAGATACTATAAGCATCTCCAAGCAAAATATGTGCTCTTCCTTCATTTAACAAATCACCAACTTTCTTGCTTATTGACAATGATTCACTAGCATATTTTATTGTTTTTTTTTGATCTCTATTTTGATGAGATTTTGCTAACTCTAGTAGCGTAGAAATACGTTTTTTTTCTTTAGAATTAACTAGTGGAATAGTGAGATTATCTACAACATCATTTTTTTGCGCGTGAATTTCAAGAAACGATAAAACAAATACAAGAAAAAATTTAACGAAGAACTTTGATTTTAGAATATTTTTCAAAATACAAGGGGCATTTTTTGGTGATTAAGCTAAAATAAATAATTTTTACTAATTAAATCCTATAAAATTAACTTCACATACATTATAGTTACTTAATTGACCAGAAGTAGTTTGTGCCCCTTCTATAACTTAATATTGAAAAGTTATATTCTTAGTATTTTATTACATTCGTAAAAGACAAAACACACTAAAATCATAACCTCTTGAGAAAAAAACTTATAAAGCTTCTTAAAATACTATTGCTAAGCATACTTACATTGGTGATTATTACCGTTACAACTTTGTATTTTTCTTTACATGAAAAACTTCCTGAAGGGAAATCTGGCCCAGAAGCTGATGAATTTGCATTAAAAATACTAGATGCCGTTAAGCATGATAACTACCTGAATACTGGTTATTTGCAATGGACTTTTAGAAGTAAAAACCACTATCTATGGGATAAAAAGTCAAATACGGTAACTGTAAAAAAAGAGGATAACGCAGTACTTCTACATTTGGATTCTCCAGAAAAAAACCGGGTACTAAGTACAATGTATTTTAATGATCAGGAAAAGAAAAAAATGATAGAAAAAGCATTGATAAATTTTAACAATGACTCTTTTTGGTTGATTGCTCCTCATAAACTTTTTGACAAAGGAGCTATTCGTAAATTAGTAACCTTAGAAAATAATACTAAAGGATTATTAGTTACTTATCAGTCAGGAGGAACTACCCCCGGAGATTCTTATCTCTGGAAAGTAGATGCAAACTACAGGCCAACAAGTTACAAAATGTGGGTATCTATCATCCCAATTGGAGGTCTCGAAGCTTCTTGGGAAAACTGGATAACTACAAAAACAGGAGTCCACCTTTCTCAACAGCATAGATTACTTGGTTTCGGAATCCCTATAAGTAATCTTAAAACCTGGAATGACTAAAACATAAAAAAAAGGGTGAAACATATAGTTTCACCCTAATAGCCCAAATGTTACATTATACTTATTTTATAGACACTTTCTGGGTAACTGTCTTTTTAGAATCTGTTACCTGAATAAAGTACATTCCCGGAGAGAGCGTACTAACATCTATTGTATGACGATCTTTTCCTCCTGGAGGAGTATCTAAACCAACAACTTTTAGCACTCTACCATTAATATCTTTAATAGATAATGTAGAAGAAGTATTTAATACATTACTAACTTCAATAGTAAGAACTTCATCAGCAGGATTAGGATACGCTTTGATACTTAACTCTCCCGAAATCTCACCTCTTTGCAGAGAAACTCGAGTAGCAGAGCCACAAGATCCAAGATTTTTCCATCCAGTAGATGTTCTTTCATATAAACTTCCTTGATATGTCACCTTATCTCCTACAGAATATGTTGTACCACTAGAATAGGGTTGAACTCCTGCACATGGATCATTTGGATTAGTTGGGCACACTCCCAAGTTTTTCCAACCTGTAGATGTTCTTTCATACAAACTTCCTTGATATGTTACTCGATCTCCTACAGAGTATGTTGTACCACTAGAATATGGCTGCACTCCCTCGCAGTTGATTCCTCCACCATCATTACAGTTACCGGTAGAAGCATAACTATCTTGACTACATTGAATCGTAAAAGAATCCACAGTAGCATTAGACGAATTTTTAGCCTCCCAACTTGCCCCTCTAGTAGTTGAAACCTGTCTGGTTTGACCAGAATTAACTGAAAACTGAGAACTATTGTTTGTAAAATACTCTAAAGTACAATCTGTATTATTGTTAAACGTTACAGTTGCAGAATCACCAGTATTACACCCAGTAGTACCACATGTCTGAAGACAACTTGAAGAACTGATCTTGTTACGAATTACATTACCCGGTTGTGGGCCAAATCCTTTGGTGAAGTTAATTCCTGCACTAGTAAGGTGACAGTAACTCATAATAGTCCCTCCATCTGATGGGATTGCTGGTTTAGAACAACTACCTTCTACATTATAACAACCATCAATCGCAGTATTATTACCATTCCAAACACAAGCCTGAGTATGATTTGAACCTAAGTTATGTCCCATCTCATGTGCAATTACCATTACAGAAAATGAGTATGTAGGTACGTTATTAAAAGTTTTATTAATACCAGAAACTGCAAATCTGTAATTAGATTGACAAACACCACTTAAATATGCCACTCCACCAGAGAAATCATAAGTTACAAAATGCCCCAGATCTGCTCCATTAAGACCATTTTGCCTTCTATAACTTGAATAATCAGATAATCCGCTAAAAGGGTTTTGAGACGTCCACGCATTTATTTGTGATATTTTTACAGTCACATTGTCATTAGAATACAATATAGCAACCTGATTAAATATAGATTGTAAATAATCAGAAGCCTGCTGGCTTCCTCCCTTATCTCTTACAACATCATTTCCTATATCAAAGTATACTTTAACACATTTTTCTGCTGCTTTACTGGTAGAAGGATTGTCTGAAAGTTCTTCTTCTGTATAGCCTTCATAATTCGCTTCGGTATTACAAGTAAAGTCTTGTAAATGAAGTAAATTATTATCCTCATACATAATGTGTTCTGAACTGTTTTCTAACCGTCCCATGACAAGGTTCCCGTTACCACCATCAATACTAATAATACCCGAAACTTCGCCATCTAATAAACTAACGGCCGCAATAGAGTTTGTTTTACCCCTTACTACTCCTCTGTAATGAGAAACAGCTTTGGCCGATTTAATAACTTTACCAGAGGGCATTTCTACAACTTTAAAATCATCTGTAGCGATATCTACTTTAACTAATTCTAGTACCATCGAAGATTTTTGCCCTGGGATTTCCAAATTCATAGTTTTGGGAGCATTAGACTTGATAGATACTAGTTTTTTAGTGTCTAAAGAAAATAAAGTATAATCTTTAACTTCTTTTGGTAATTGAACATTTGCTTTTTGTTTAGCAGTCATTAAACTAAACAAATTAACCTCTTGAAAATCGGAACCCTGTGTTTTTTGTTGTTTTACCAACTCATCAGGTGTATGCTGCCGCTGTTGAGCGTGCATAAAATTTATTACCATAAAAAAGGTAATTGCAATTTTGAACATGTTTTTCATCGTGATTAGTTTTAATTTTGAAGAATTACTCTATTGACTTTATTGGGCTATTTATACTATCAATAGTAAAAACTTCAAAGAGTTTGTGAATAATTAAGTTACTAATTCTACATACCGTTTAAAAAAAGTTCATGGGTAGTTTATAAAAATAGAAATCATTCAATATTTTAGTTAAAAAACTAAAGTATTCTCACTACATGAATCATTTGAATAAAAAAAAATCTCAAAAAAGAACATAGTATTAGATATATATACTTCCAAAATTTGATCATAAAATCAAATAAATATCAAATAATTGACAATAAAAAAATTTGAGAATACAGTCATTCAAAATTTTACAAAACTTCTTACTTGTTAAAAAAAAATTCTTACATGCACTTTATAATGAAAGAAAAATAATACGTTCAAATTATGTTTTTTCCATATATAAGATATTGTTTTTCAGTTGTTTGAAATATTTTTTAAAAAACAAATAACTAATATATCTAATAAAAATGTTGATTTAACATAACTGAAACTTATCCAATTTCACAAAACGCTGCCAAATAACTACATTTGCAATCTTGGTTTAAAATTTATGGTAGCATCAGAAGAAAATATTGAGGTTTTAGGAGCACGGGTTCACAACTTGAAAAACATAGACGTTACCATACCTCGTGAAAAGTTAGTAGTGATTACAGGTTTATCAGGATCCGGTAAATCCTCCTTAGCCTTTGATACCATCTATGCAGAAGGACAACGACGTTATATAGAAACTTTTTCTGCCTATGCCAGGCAATTTTTGGGAGGATTAGAACGACCAGATGTGGATAAAATTGATGGTCTTTCTCCCGTTATTGCAATCGAGCAAAAAACAACCAGCAAAAGCCCACGTAGTACTGTTGGAACCATCACAGAAATCTATGACTTTCTTAGGTTATTATTTTCTAGAGGAAGTGATGCCTATAGCTATAATACCGGGGAAAAAATGGTAAGCTATAGTGATGAGCAGATCAAGAATCTAATTTTAAAAGATTTTTCTGAAAAAAAAATCAGCATCCTGGCTCCTATTATTCGTTCTAGAAAAGGACATTATAGAGAGTTATTTGAACAAATTGCAAAACAAGGTTTTGTAAAAGTGCGTACCAATGGTGAGATCAAAGATATCACCAAAGGCATGAAACTTGATCGCTATAAAACTCACGATATTGAAATCGTTATAGATCGATTAATGGTTACCAAAGATCAGGAGAATTCAAAACGCCTGATGGAAACAATCAATACTGCGATGTACCACGGTAATGACGTATTGATGGTAATCGAACAAGAATCTCAAGAAGTACGTTTCTTCAGTCGAAATTTAATGTGCCCATCTAGTGGTATTTCATATCCTAACCCAGAACCCAATAATTTTTCATTTAACTCTCCAAAAGGAGCTTGCCCTAAATGTAATGGTATTGGTAACTTATACGAAGTAAACTTAAAAAAGATCATCCCAGATGATTCTATATCTATAAAAAATGGAGGGTTAGCTCCACAAGGACCTCAAAAAAACAATTGGATTTTTAAGCAATTAGAATTAATTGCACAACGCTATGATTTTAAGTTAAGTGATCCTATAAAAAAAATTCCCAAAGAAGCCATGCAAATTATCCTTCATGGTGGAAAAGAAAAGTTTACTGTAAACAGTAAATCTCTTGGGGTTACCAGGGACTATAAAATTGATTTTGAAGGGGTAGCTTCGTTTATTGATACTACATATAGAAATAATGACTCGACTTCATTACGAAGATGGGCCAAAGATTTTATGGATAATATTCAATGCCCGTCTTGTGAAGGATCAAGATTGCGTAAAGAGTCCTTATATTTCAAAGTAAATACAAAGAATATAGCAGAATTATCTGCAATGGATATTAATGAACTTTCTGATTGGTTTAAATCTCTTCCCGAGCATTTAAGCGAGAAGCAAAACAAGATTTCGGGAGAAATATTAAAAGAAATTAACGTCAGACTTCAATTTTTGGTAGATGTAGGGCTCACCTATTTATCTTTAAACCGAAGTAGTAAATCACTCTCTGGTGGTGAAGCACAACGTATACGACTAGCAACTCAAATTGGATCGCAACTCGTAGGAGTTTTATATATTCTGGATGAACCCAGTATTGGTTTACACCAGAGAGATAATCAGAAACTAATTAACTCACTAATTCAGTTACGGGATATTGGTAATTCTGTTATCGTTGTAGAGCATGATAAAGATATGATTGAGCGTGCTGATCATGTTATCGATATAGGTCCTTTGGCAGGAAAACACGGCGGAGAAATTATTAGCGAAGGTACTCCCGAAGAATTACAAAAACACAATACACTTACAGCAGATTATTTAAGTGGCAAAAAGCAAATCGAAACCCCTACTAAACGTAGAAAAGGAAATGGAAAGACCATTTCTCTAAAAGGAGCTACAGGAAATAATTTAAAGAATGTATCTATCGATATTCCTTTAGGCAAAATGGTTGCCGTTACAGGAGTTTCGGGTAGCGGAAAATCTACACTCATTAACGAGACACTCTACCCTATCTTAAATGCGTATTATTTTAATGGTGTAAAAAAACCAATGCCATATAAAAGTATCAAAGGTCTCGAGCACTCTGATAAAGTAATTGACATTAATCAATCTCCTATAGGTCGCACACCAAGATCTAATCCTGCAACATATACAGGTGTTTTTTCTGAAATAAGAAGCTTATTTGCCAAAACTCCCGAAGCCATGATTCGCGGATATAAACCAGGACGTTTTAGCTTTAATGTTCAAGGAGGAAGATGTGAAACCTGTAAAGGTGGTGGGTTAAGAGTGATAGAAATGAACTTCTTACCCGATGTATATGTAGAATGTGAAACCTGCCAGGGAAAACGATTTAATAGAGAAACTTTAGAGATTAGATATAAAGGAAAATCCATTTCTGATGTCTTAGAAATGACCATTAATGAATCCTGCTTATTCTTTGAACATATCCCTAAGATTTCAAGAAAATTGAAAACCATCCAAAATGTTGGTTTAGGATATATTACCCTAGGACAACAATCAACTACATTATCTGGTGGTGAAGCACAGCGTATCAAACTAGCAACAGAATTATCAAAAAGAGATACCGGTAACACTTTTTATATTCTTGATGAACCAACAACGGGTCTTCATTTTGAAGATATTCGTGTTTTGATGGACGTGTTAAATGAATTAGTAAATAAAGGAAATACAGTTTTAATTATTGAACACAATCTGGATGTAATCAAAATGGCTGATTATATTGTTGATATCGGATACGAAGGAGGAAGAAATGGAGGGAAAATCGTAGCTAAAGGAACGCCAGAAGAAATTATAAAAGATAAAAAAAGTTATACTGCGCAGTTTTTAAAGAAAGAACTGTAAGTAACAATATAAAAAAATAAATTTATGAGAAAAGAGCAACACCATAAAGGCTGGAATGAAATAAAAACAAATGATTCATGGGCAATCTTCAAGATTATGGGAGAATTTGTTAATGGATTTGAAAAAATGAGTAAAATAGGACCTTGTGTATCTATTTTTGGATCTGCTCGTACAAAAACAGATGATAAATACTATCAATTAGCTGTAGATGTCGCCAAAGAAATTGTAGATCAAGGCTATGGAGTTATTACTGGTGGTGGTCCCGGTATAATGGAAGCGGGAAATAAAGGAGCACATTTAGGAGGAGGAACTTCTGTTGGGCTCAATATAGATTTACCTTTTGAGCAACATGACAATCCATATATCGATAGCGATAAAAGCTTAGATTTTGACTATTTTTTTGTACGTAAAGTGATGTTTGTAAAATATTCTCAAGGATTTGTAGTTATGCCAGGAGGGTTTGGAACTTTGGATGAATTATTCGAAGCAATAACATTAATACAAACCAAAAAAATTGGGAAATTCCCTATTATATTGGTAAGTACCGAATTTTGGGGAGGACTCATCGATTGGGTAAAAAGCACATTGCTACAAAAATTCGGGAATATAAGCCCAGGAGATTTAGATTTAATACACATTGTAGATACCCCAGGTGAAGTATTAGGAATTTTAGATGATTTTTATGGGGAGTATAATTTAAGTCCGAATTTCTAATTCATTTTATTATCAATCAATCATTAATATAAAATCGATTTTGAAGAGTATCATAGTAAGGCATTGCTATACGTAATAAAGTTTTGATAAATAAATCCAGATGGGTAACATTATTTCTTTTTAATTTATATCATAAAAATGCCTTTAATTAAATATAAAAATTGAATATTTTAAAAGTATATAGTTTTATAATTATCTTTTTTGCGCTAACCACAGGGTTTGCTCAGCATAATATCATTATAAATGCTAATCTGGATACCCAAAAAAAGGTAGTAACTATAGAACAAGAAGTTACATACACCAATTTATCAAAAGATACACTTACACAAATATTCTTTCATGATTGGGCCAATAGCTTCTCTGATAAGACCACTCCTCTTGGTAAAAGGTTTGCTGAAGATTTTATAAAACGTTTTTACTTTGCCAAAGATGAAGAACGAGGGGGAACTATAATCCAACATGTTAGCAATAAAGAATCACAACCCTTGCAATGGGGTCGACACAATGGAATCCAGGATATTATATGGATAAAATCTAATAGGCCTATTTATCCAGGAGAAAATCAAACTTTTCTATTAAAATATCAAATCAAAATTCCCAGTAACAAATTTACCAGATATGGATATCACGCAAACGGGAATTTTAGTTTAAAATACTGGTATATCCTTCCTGCTGTATACGATACAAAATGGAATATTTATAGTCATAAAAATTTGAATGACTTATATGCACCTATAGCAGATTACCGACTTAACTTTACTTTACCATCCGCATATGAAATCGTTAGTGATCTAAAACAAAAAAATACTGTTTTATCAGAGGACGAAACAACCAAAACTATACAATTTGAAGGTAACAAAAGAAATGAAGTAAACTTATACATAGAAAAGGTATCATCTTTCTACAGCTTCCCATCTGATGGTGTTCAGTTTATAAGTAATATAGATGACAATGATTTAATGCCAGAAATGAAATCGGTAGCGACCGATAGGATTATTGGTTTTTTACAAAAAAAATTAGGCCCATATCCTTTTGATAAAATTGTTATTTCTGAAAATGATTACAAAAGCAATCCTGTATATGGACTAAATCAACTACCAGATATATTAAGACCTTTTCCCGATGGTTTTCAATTTGAAATCAAACAACTTAAGACAATTACCGAAAATTATCTGGAAAGAACTCTTATCATAAATCCCAGATACGATGCCTGGATAAAAGATGCAATACACATCTATTTAATGATGGCGTATACAGAGCAATATTATCCCGAAATGAAAATTATCGGTAAACTTAGTAAAGTGATTGGTCTACGATGGTTTCATGCTGCAGACCTGGATTTTAACGACCAATACTTTTTAGCTTATAAAAATATGGCTCGATTGTTTTTAGATCAGCCTTTACTGCAGCCACAAGATGAGTTGGTAAAGTTTAATAAAAATATAGCAAATGCATATAAAGCAGGAGTTGGATTTAAATATCTTGAAGATTACTTAGGTGATGATAATATTGTCGATCAGAGTATTAAAAAATTTTATACTCAAAATGTATTAAAATATACAAATTCTGGAAAATACAAAAAGGTACTTATCGATATAGCTCCCAAGGACATAGAATGGTTTTTTGAGGATTATGTACAAACCAATGAAAAACTTGATTTTAAAATAAAGTCTGTAAAAAAAGAAAAAGATTCGATTGAAGTTACAATCAAAAATAATGGCAATAACACAATGCCAATTTCTTTATCTGGATTTAGAAAAAAGGATATGGTTTCTAAAACCTGGGTTACAGGTATCACCGGTACCAAAAAAGTAAAAATTGCTAATGAAAATATTAGTAAACTGGTATTGGATTATGATCAGAACATCCCAGAAGTAAATAGGCGTAATAATTATAGAAACCTAAAATGGATATTTAACAAACCTATACAGTTTAGGTTTTTACAGGATATAGAAGATCCAAGGTATACTCAAGTATTTTTTATTCCCGAAGTAGAGTTTAATGTATACGATGGTTTTTTGTTAGCTTCAAAATTTTATAACAAGACTTTCATAAAAAGAAATTTTCAGTACAACCTATCCCCTGCTTATGGTTTCAAATCCAATAAATTGTTGGGATCAGCATCTATCTCCTATAGACAACAACTGTCTGATTATGGATTATATAAAGTACAATATGGGGTAAATGGTAGTATGTTTAGTTATGCTCCCGATTTATTATTTAAACGATTTTCATCATCTATAAGTTTTTATTTTAGGCCCGAAGATCTTAGATCCAATAAAAAACAGAGGCTTCTCCTTAGAAATATTAATGTTTTTAGAGATCGAGATAAAGAAAATCCTGTTGTTACTCCTGATTATAATGTTTTTAATATAAGATATCGATATTCTGATTTTAACCTTATCGATTTTCTAGGATATACTATTGATTATCAGATATCAAAAAACTTTAGTAAGCTATCAGCTACTGTAAATTACAGGAAACTGTTTCTTAATAATCGACAATTAAATTTGCGTCTATTTGCAGGGTCTTTTCTTTTTAATGATACAGAAAAAGATGGTGATTTCTTTAGCTTTGCTCTAGACAGACCCACAGATTATTTATTTGATTATAATTATCTGGGACGTAGTGAAGATACCGGTTTGGTAAGCCAGCAAATTATTTTGGCAGAAGGAGGGTTTAAATCTCAACTCGAATACCCTTTTGCTAATCAATGGATTACCACCTTTAATGCTAATACCAATATATGGAACTGGATTTATGCATATGGAGACGTAGGGTTGGTGAAAAATAAAAATATCTCTCCAAAATTTGTCTATGACGCAGGAGTACGACTCAGTTTAGTAGCCGATTACTTCGAAGTTTTTTTCCCTGTAGTATCTAACAAAGGATGGGAAATATCACAACCAAATTACGAACAGCAAATTCGATTTATCATAACATTAAGTCCAGAAACATTAATCGGTCTTTTTACCAGAGAGTGGTATTAATTTCTTTCTGAAAAATCATATCAAAAAATAAATGTGAAAATTTTGAACATTTGTTAACCAATCCTTAAAATACTGTCCAAAAACTATAATTTATCAATAAAAACACAGTTTTAATGAATTATACTCAAAAAAATTAAGAGTTTCAGCCTTGCAAATGGTCAGGATTTTAGCTAAATTTGCAAAACATTAAAACACCGTTCACATGCAGCCTGAAACCATTACTTCATCTAATATTTCATTCGAAGAATATAGAGATCAAATACTTAGAGACTACAAAATAGCATTAATTAGTAGAGAATGTAGTTTATTAGGAAGACGAGAAGTATTGACAGGTAAATCTAAGTTTGGAATTTTTGGAGGAGGAAAAGAGTTACCGCAACTTGCGATGGCTAGAGTTTTTCGTAATGGTGATTTTAGATCAGGATACTACAGAGATCAAACATTTATGATGGCTATTGATCAATATACTGTAGAGCAGTTCTTTGCTGGCTTATATGCTCATACAGATATTAATAAAGAACCTTTTGCTGCAGGAAGACAAATGGGAGGGCATTTTGCAACTCACAGTCTTAATGAGGATGGCACATGGAAAAACCTGATGCAGCAAAAAAATTCAAGCGCAGATATCTCCCCTACCGCTGGTCAAATGCCTAGGCTATTAGGTCTAGCTCAAGCATCAAAAGTATACCGTAACGAAAAAAGTGTTTCTAATCATTCTAATTTCTCTATCCAAGGAAATGAAGTAGCTTGGGGAACTATTGGTAATGCAAGTACCAGTGAAGGTTTATTTTGGGAAACTATTAATGCAGGAGGTGTTTTACAAGTACCAATGGTTGTTAGTGTCTGGGATGATGAATACGGCATCTCTGTTCATGCAAAGCATCAAACCACCAAAGAAGATATTTCTCTTATTCTGGAAGGTTTTAGACGGGATGAACATCATGAAGGCTATGAAATATTAAAAGTTAATGGCTGGGACTACCCTGCTCTCATGGATACCTATGAAAAAGCCGAAAAATTAGCACGTGAAAAACATATTCCTGTTATTATTCATGTTAAAGAATTAACACAGCCACAAGGACACTCCACTTCCGGATCTCACGAAAGATACAAAAGTGAAGAACGATTAAATTGGGAACGTGAATTTGATTGTAATAAAAAGTTTAAAGAATGGATCATTGAACACAATATTGCAACAGCAGAAGAGCTTCTGGATTTTGAAAAGACTGCAAAAAAGAAAGTAAGAAAAGGAAAAGCCGAGGCTTGGAATGCATATTTATCAGAAATCAAATCAGAACAAAAAGAAGCATTAGATATCCTTAAATCTGTAGAGAATAAAAGTGCAAATAAAAATTTCATTTCTCCTCTGGTTAATCTATTAGCTTCTAAAGAAGAACCTATACGTAGAGATATTCTTGAGGCTACAAGAAAAACATTACAATATATCACCAAAGAAAATTTTACAGAGAAATCTACACTTCAGGAATGGATAAATAATTACATTTCTCTTATTCAACCAAAATACAGTAGCCATTTACATAACGAAAGTGATTCTAATGCTATCCACGTTAAAGAAGTAAAAGCTCAATACGATACCAATACACAACAAGTTGATGGTAGAGTTATTATAAGAGATAACTTTGAAGAATTATTTAGCAGAATTCCTGAAGCACTTATTTTTGGAGAAGATAGCGGTAAAATCGGTGATGTAAATCAAGGCCTTGAGGGACTTCAGGAAAAATTTGGAGAAACCAGGGTATCCGATGCTGGGATTAGAGAAGCTACTATAATAGGACAAGGAATTGGGATGGCCATGCGAGGACTAAGACCCATTGCCGAAATTCAATATTTAGATTATATTTTATATTGCATACAAGGACTAAGTGATGATCTTGCTACGTTGCGATATAGAACTTTTGCAAAACAAAAGGCCCCATTAATTATAAGAACACGAGGACATAGACTAGAAGGAATATGGCATTCTGGTTCTCAAATGGGCGGTCTTGTTCACCTACTAAGAGGTATCCATATTCTTGTACCTCGAAATATGACCAAAGCTGCAGGTTTTTATAATACATTAATGGATAGTGATGAACCAGCTTTAGTTATAGAATGTCTTAATGGATATCGTCTAAAAGAAAAGATGCCTACTAATTTATCCGAAATCAGAACACCAATTGGTATTGTTGAAACAGTTAAAGAAGGAACAGATATCACCTTGGTATCCTATGGCTCTACATTGCGATTAGTTGAACAAGCTGCAAAAGAATTACTATCGGTAGGAATTAATGCTGAAGTAATTGATGTACAATCCTTACTCCCTTTTGATCTAAATCATGATATTGTAAAAAGTGTTGCTAAAACCAACCGATTATTGATCATTGACGAAGATGTACCAGGTGGTGGTACTGGATATATTTTACACAAATTGATTGATGAGCAAAATGTGTATCAATACTTAGATAGTAAACCACAAACCCTAAGTGCTCAACCACACAGGCCAGCTTTTGGAACGGATGGAGATTATTTCAGCAAACCTTCGATAGAGGATATTTTCGAAAATGTGTATGCTATTATAAATGAAACAGATCCGGTTAATTTTCCTAAATTAAGATAATTAGCTACTGAAAGTCTTCAATTTTTAATCGTTTTCCATCTTTATAGGATATTACAAATATTCTCTTATCAAACCCTGATGCTATTAGTGTTTTTCTAAAATCCTGAGCTTCGGCCAAGGTTTCAAAAATACCTAAACTCATTTTATAGAATGAAGTATCACTATAAATAAGTGTATTTGTAAATTTCTCAGAAATAGCAGGGGTGTTTTTTGCATTAAATGCTTTTAACTGCACTGAATACACAGTATCTTTTTTAATCAAACTTCTATACAGAT
The DNA here is from genome assembly GCF_900299525.1 of Aquimarina sp. Aq78. Taxonomy (GTDB): domain Bacteria; phylum Bacteroidota; class Bacteroidia; order Flavobacteriales; family Flavobacteriaceae; genus Aquimarina. Next base: position 706,507 of record NZ_OMKA01000001.1, read on the forward strand.
ATAGGTTTTTGATTTCTTTAAGGTTAATTTTTTCTTTTTTTAATGCTTTTAATTCTTCCTTAGCGGAAGCCAGCTCTTGTTTTACTACAGAAAGCTCACTAATCCCTGCTTTGCCATTTTTTGATGGTGGTTTGCTAAAATAAAAAGCATTAGCTACAAGAAAAATAGTTAATAGAAATAGGACTAGCGAGAATGATCCAAATAGCCTATTAGATTTCTTACTTTTTTTTAGCCTATCCGACTCTTCATCCAGAAGGTCTTCGAGCTTTTTCTGTTTAATTTCGGCTTTTTCTATCTGATAATGTAGAGATAGAAGATCCTCATCTTTCATAACTTTCATTGTGGTGGGGGGTAGCTTCAAAAGTTTTGTTAGTTATTCTAAAGATATATTTTTAAACAATGCTTAAGGGAGTTTCTGTTCGGTTATTTTATATACTATTCCATTATTAATTTCCAAAATTAAAACAGGCTTATCTGTAATTACTTTCTGGAAAGCCTTTAATGGAAAACCGGAAGAAATCTGATTAATATTTTCAATCTTCACCCTCGCCTTATCGTCAAGTTCTAATATTTTAGACCTAGAACTCTGGTTATGAATATAATAATTATTATATAAAAAATACAATGTATCTCCATTTTTATCCAAATCATATTCGGCTTCCCCTAATTCTTTAGCTTTTTTAACTGCTTTTCTACCCTGATAATACTCTATAATATCTGCTTCTATAAAAACAACATCGTTGCTTTTATAAACTCTATTTATGTAACAATATTTCCTTTCAAATTTTAGTTTAGATTTTCCATCCGCTTCTTCTTCTTTTCCACTTCCAGTATTACCAGAAAGAGAAGTTATAGTATCTGCTTTATTTGATAATTCTTCATTTTGATATTTAGAAATATCTGTTTTAAGTTTATCCACTTCCTTTTGTAAAGAATCATTTTCAAATATAAGTCGCTGTACATCTACATCTCCTTCTAAAGACTCAGTTTTGGTAATATTTTCTTTTTCACCAAGGATCACATAAAGACTTCCCGCGGTTAGCAACAACATCAAAATAAGAATAAAAATAAAGTAAAAATTACGTCTTCTTTTACTTCTCTTTAAATCTTCAGAAATAGAGATAAGGCGATCCTCCAGCCGTTGCTGTTTGATATCAGTTTTTTCCATCTGATAGTGCATCGATATAAGCTCTTCTTCTTTTTTATCCATTGTATACTAAAGCAATTCTAATTTTAAAAAAGATCGGTAATTATAAAATTAAGGCATCCATTTAATGTTCTTGAAATCTGGCTTTCGCTTTTCAAGAAATGCGTCTCTTCCTTCTTTGGCTTCCTCTGTCATATACGCTAGTCGTGTTGCCTCCCCTGCAAACACCTGTTGCCCTACCATACCATCATCTGTAAGATTCATTGCAAATTTTAACATTTTGATAGATGTAGGTGATTTCTCAAGGATTTCTTTTGCCCATTCATATGCTGTATCTTCAAGATCATCATGAGGAATCACAGCATTTACCATTCCCATTTCATAAGCATCTTGCGCAGAGTAATTTCTTCCTAAAAAGAAAATTTCACGTGCTTTTTTTTGTCCAACCATCTTTGCTAAATAAGCAGAACCATATCCTCCATCAAAACTTGTTACGTCTGCATCGGTTTGTTTAAAAATAGCATGTTCTTTACTTGCAAGAGTAAGATCGCAAACAACATGAAGACTATGCCCTCCTCCTACAGCCCATCCAGGTACTACTGCAATAACGACTTTTGGCATAAACCTAATAAGCCTTTGAACTTCTAAAATATTTAACCTGTGTCTACCATCATCTCCAACATACCCTTGATGACCTCTAGCCTTTTGATCTCCTCCGCTACAAAAACTATATACTCCGTCTTTTGTCGAAGGCCCTTCTGCAGAAAGCAGAACCACACCTATAGATGTATCTTCTTGTGCATCATAAAAAGCATCATAAAGTTCACTTGTTGTATTTGGCCTAAAAGCATTACGTACATTTGGTCTGTTAAATGCTATTCGTGCAACACCTCCCGATTTTTTATAGGTGATATCTTCGTATTCTTTTACAGTTTTCCAATCTATTGAACTCATTAATCTATTTTTTTGTATCCTCAAAAATACTACAATATACTATATCTCACTGCATCAATTATGGGGTAAATCCCCTTATTTTTGATTTTATTTTAAATAAAAAACAGATTTTAGTATAGTTTTTGATGGTTTTATCTGAATTGATAATATATTTACCATTATGAAAGTTTTTTTAGCAATACTTATTGGAGGCATTAGCTTTTTATCATACGGACAAGAAGATGTACCAAATACAATATCTATAGAATGGGAGCAATTAAGCGCCCCATTAGTAATGAATAAAAAAGAGCTTAAAACTAAAAAGTATCAATTACTGGAAGTAGATCTAACTGTAGACTTAAGACAGCAAGCATTTAAGAAAAGCTATACAATGTACATTGATACTCCGAAGTATAAAGATATTTCGTCAAAATATAATGTTGCAATCCCTCAACCAAAAACATCTGGTTTTAGATTATCTGGTAATGGTTACAACCCCAATACAAATATTGGGGGTATAAAAAATACAGCTTATAAAGATGCCAGTTTATATAGTGGTGCTTTCTGCCCTATTACCGGTTTAGCTTATTAATCCAAATTATACAAAAAAACATCTTAGATTAAAATTTACTATATAGGTTATTTACCAACAGGGATTCTTTCATCAATGTATTGAAGTGGCATATCTCCTGACAAATCAAACATATCTAAAATATCTTTAATAGTCTCTTCCTCCTCAAGCTGCTCTTCTACAAACCACATTAAGAAGTTTTCTGAACCAAAATCATTTACTTTCCTACATTTTGCAACAATTTTATAAATAGATTGTGTGATGGATATCTCATGGTTTAATGCAGTTTCAAAAATTTCTCTAAGAGAAGAAAATTCATGGGTTATATTAGAAACATCAGGAGAATATGCTGATCCACCTGTATCATTAATAAACTTAAAAATTTTCATCATATGCTCTCTTTCTTCTGCCGCCTGCTTATAAAAAAAAGAAGCACTATTTACAAGAGTTTTTTGATCACACCATGAGGCCATTGCTAAATACAATGACGAAGCTCTTTGTTCTTTCTCAATTTGCTTATTAAGCATATCCATTACCTCTAGATTAATGCTTATTTCTTGTCGTGTTAGATTTTCCATTTTTCTAATATTTTTAATAAAAGTATAGAAAATCTAGATGTAAAACTTAATTGATACCCTATTTATAGTAAGTCTAAATCTAATAATAAAACATCATGATACTAGCATAGCATTTAATTCTATCATTGCAAATGTTCCTTTCATAAAATCTACAAAATCCAACACCATTAATGTATCTAATAAAATCAAATGTTCTTTATCACATAAAGACAATAATACGGTATCATTATGATTAAGTAAATCATCTATATACTCAAATGAGGACATCTGTTTTGCCTTATACCTTAAGCTAAGCAATTGACAAAAAGAAATTTTAACCATTTTATGGCCAAAGTCAATATAATAACATCGCTCTGTTGATGATTGATATGAGGAGTAGTATGTTGAAGAAAAAATTAATTCCATATTTAAAGGCCGCTAAAATACTTTTTATTTAGATTTAATCCAAATAAAACAAGCAAAAAGTAACTTCTCCTTTAAATATTGGTACTGATTTTATTTTGGTCTACTCTACCAAGCGTATTCCCTCTTTCTCAATAATAATTTTTCTTTCTTTGTACAGTGATCCGATAGCTTTTTTAAAACTTTTCTTACTCAATTGAAAAACCTCTTTAATATCTTCGGGATCTGATTTATCATTCAGATCAATAAAACCACCGCTAGATTTTAACTCTTTTAAAACCTGCTCTGCATTTGGCTCTATCCCTCTAAATCCGTGTCGCTGTAATGTAAGATCTATCTTGCCATCAGGGCGAACTTTTTTCACAAACCCTTTAAGTTGATCTCCTGGTGTTATCTTTTGAAAAATTTCATCACCATATACTAATCCTAAATGTTTTTGATTTACAATCATATTCCAACCATGTGGTGAAGGATGAGAAGCGATAAGATCGACTTCATCATATGAAGACAGTAAAACTAAAGAATTATCTAAAAAAGCATTAGTCTTACTTGACGCAACAAGTCGATTGGTTTCTCCATCAAGGTACACATAAACAAGATACCAACTACCTGCTCTCATTTTTGAGGATTGTTCTCTAAAAGGAACAAAAAGATCTTTTTCTAATCCCCAATCCAGAAAAGCACCAATTTCTGACACATTTGTACATTTTAAATAAGCAAAAGATTTTACAGTTGTAAAAGGCTCTAAGGTAGTAGCAACAATACGCTCTGAACTATCCAAATACACAAAAACCTTTAAAACATCTCTTATTTGAAATTGTTCTGGCACATACTTATTAGGCAATAAAACCTCATCCCCTTCTTCGTCACAAAGATAAATTCCTTGATCTCTTTCTCTAACGACCTCTAACATATTATATTCCCCAAGCTTAAGCATGTCTCTTTTTTTTGCGCAAAGATAATTCTTTAATCCTCCTATTTATCTAAATTCAACAAAAAAAGGTGTTCATTACAATGAACACCTTTTTTTGTTGTAGAAAATCGTATACTATTTATAAACAGATTCTTTTCCAAAATGTTTTGTCAAAAGATAATAAACCACCGCTCTATACTTATTACGGTTTGATTTACCATAAGCCTCAACTACAGAAGCAATACCTTCATCTAGTTTTGGTCCATCAGAAAGACCAAGTTTCTTGATTAAAAAGTTTTTCTTTACGGTATCTAATTCACTTTGATCCGAACCAGATACTGTGGCAGCATCTGCATTGTAAATTGAAGGACCACATCCAATTGTAACTTTGGTTAAAAGATCCATATCTGGAGTCTGGCCAATTTTATCTTTGATATCTGCGGCGTATTTTGTGATTAACTCGTCTCTTTTACTCATAGGATAATTGCGTTTTTAGGTTTTTAGTTCACTTTTTTTCCAGATCAAATATAGATGAATTATTCATTAATAATTCATCTGCAAAGTATATTAAAACACGGATATTAGACAAAATACCTAAAATAATCGACTAAAGTACTATCGTTTTCTTTTCTGGGAGTAAAAATTTCAAGCAATTGAGGTGTTTTATCATTTTCATACATCTTTTTAGATTCATGAACTAATTCTTCCAGCGTATGTGCAGTACGATATTCAAAACCAAACATTTTGCACAAATGCATTGCCGTAAGATGATGTGTTGTTTCAAAATATTTTTCAAAATTAACACTCTCCTCTTTTCCTGGCAGAATTCTAAATATCCCGCCCCCTTCATTATTAATAACAATAATTTTAAAATTTGAAGGGATATAATCATTCCATAATCCATTACTATCATAGAAGAAACTTAAATCTCCCGTTATCAAGGTTGTAGGTACTCCCGAAGCCAGAGCTGCACCAATAGCAGTAGATGTACTTCCATCGATACCACTTGTTCCTCTATTACAAAACACCTGAAAAGTTGGATTTAACGTAAATAATTGCGCATACCGCACAGTAGAGCTATTACTTAATTGTATCATTTGCCCATCTGAAATAACATTAAAAATAGCTTCGAATGCTTTGAGATCGCTAAAAGAAATTTTATCAAGATATGATGCATGCCGTACTCTACGATGATCTCTTATAGAAACCCAAAAAGGTTTATAGGTACTATCGACGCTCTTTATGTTTTGAAAAAAACGTGAGAAGAACACATTGGTCTGCAATTTTATATGTTCTGTGAGACAGAAATAGGTATCATATGCTTTTTTTGAATCAATATGCCAATGTGATTTTGGCTGATATTGTCGCAAAAATGCTTTAATCCTTTTAGAGACAACCATACCTCCAATAGTTAAAAGAATATCTGGCTGTAATGCTTTAAGTTCATCTTCATTTAAAGTAGAAATTAATTGATCGATACAATTAATATGTGATGCATGATGAATATTAGATGTCGTTTCTGTTAATACCAAAACCGAAGGATCATCGGCAAAATACTCTATCCACTTTTGCTCAACTGTTCCTGGTGAATTGACACCTATTAATACCATTTTACGTTTTGCCTGATTCCACTCTTCATGCATTTCTGATTGTAAATCTTCAGAAAACTGATGATGGGGTTTTTCTACAGGAATATTTCTGGAAATAATAGTAGGTTGATCCAGTTTATCGTATAAAGGTTCGTAAAAAGGGACATTAATATGTACTGGTCCTTTTTGCTCTATTGCTTTATTTAACGCCAGATTGATTTCTCTTTCATTATGCTTTTGAGCTTCATGTTGCTTTTGGCGTACTTTAGGATCATCAATTTTTGTTTCGGCAACAACTTCAGAATATAAATTAGCCGAATACAAAATGTGGTTTTCAAATACATTTTTTTGACGAATCGTTTGCCCGTCTCCAATATCAATTCTTTCAATAGGGCGATCTGCACTTAAAACTACTAATGGTATATCACTATAAAATGCTTCTGAAATTGCAGGATAATAGTTTAATAATGCACTACCCGAAGAACAAACCAAGGCAACTGGTTTTTGGATCTGTTGTGCAATACCTAATGCAAAAAAAGCAGCACATCGTTCATCTACGATACTATAACACTGCATACCAGGATGTTCACTAAACCCAATTGTTAGTGGTGCGTTACGAGATCCTGGTGAAATAACAATATGAGTGATTCCTTTTGCTTCGCATAAGGTAACAATAGATTGTGCTAAAGGAATTTTTGAATATAAGCGTTTCTTCATTCGAATCGCTAAATTACAATATCGAACTAATTTACACCAGAATTTTAAGTAATTTAACCCTGGCTAAAACAAAACTCTTTTCATTGTCTCTGTTTTCTTTACAGTTTCCTCCCACTCTTTCTCTGGATCAGAATCTTTTGTGATCCCTCCTCCTACATAAAGAATTGCTTTTTCATTACTTAACTCCATACAACGAAGGTTCACAAATAAATCAGATTTAACAGCACCTTCTTTATTCATATTGAGTTCCCCCAGAAAACCTGTATAATACTTACGATTGTATCTTTCTGTAGTAAGAATAAAAGATTTAGCTTCGTCTTTAGGAAGTCCGCAAACAGCTGGGGTTGGATGCAACACCTTAATTATTTTTTCTATGCTTGAATTTTCATGATCCAAAACCCCGCTAATATCGGTACGTAGATGTAAAAGTGTACCTGCTTTATGTGTGTAAGTTTTAGAATATTGTACATCATTAATAATTGAAGATAATTCATTAGTAACAAAAGAAGTAACCATTTCCTGCTCTACTAATTCTTTAGTTCCCCAATCAACATCTATAGTATTTATATATGGCTGTGTTCCTGCTAGGGCCATTGTAAAAAAATCGTTGTTTTTTACCCGGATTAAGGTCTCTGGAGTCGCTCCCATCCATGTACCGATTTTGGGATGAAACCACAGATATACAAAGGCCTTTGGATAATAGTCTATCAGGTTTTTAAATATATGCAGATTACTAAAAGAATTTGGTATTAAAACCTCTTCTTTTCTTGACAATACTACTTTTTTAAAACGATCAGATTGTATTGCTTTAATTCCTTTTTTTACAAGCTCAACATGTTTTTTTTTAGCTTCAGATTTCACCAAAAAAGAATCTGCTGATTTCTCTGAAGTTCTTTTTTCCTTATTTATAGTTTGTGATGAAATAGTAGCATTGCAATAATTACTTTTTTCTGAAGGAATAATAACAGCTTTATCAGAAGTATCAAAAGGAGCAAAAACAAACCCCGAAACAGTATAATCCTCTACTTCATATATTTGATCATTTTCTTGAAAAATAGCATGTAATGTCATAGAATCTGCTTTCCTATACACTACAAAAGGCAGATGTTGATCTAACTGCTCTTCAATTTTAGCATAAACATCTTCTATGCTCATACTATTTGGTTTTAGGAAGTGCAATAGTAGTCAACTTAACTATTGAAACCAGACTACCTTCTTCATCCTTTATCTTTATATCCCATAACTGAGTAGTACGCCCCTGGTGTAAAATTTCCGCTTTAGCAAATACATAACCTTGCTTAACACTTTTTACATGATTTGCAGAAATCTCTATTCCTCTTATATAAAAATCTTTAGCATTAAGAAAAATAAATGATGCTGCACTACCCACACTCTCTGCAAGTGCTACCATAGCTCCACCATGCAAAACACCATCTGGCTGATGAACTCTGGGAGTCACAGGCATTTTAGCAACCAGATAATCTTCACCAACTTCACAGAAAGAAATCTCCAAAGTTTCCATTAAAGTGTTTTTACACATCTTAGCACATTGTTCTAGCACTTCTTCCTGTGTCAAATTCATAAGCTTTATAATTTAAACCAAAAATATACAATGCTATCTAATAATTCTAACTATATTTGATTATTATTTTAACGAACGTTCAATAAAATGCCAAAGGTAAAAACATCCAAAGAAGAAGTTCTAAAAAAGATAATCCCTATCCTGCGCTCTCGAGGAGTTCAAAACAGTAGTATGAGTGAGCTCTCTAAAGCCTGTGGTATACAGAAGTCTCATTTTTATTATTATTTCAGCAATAAAGAAGATCTAATTAGAGAAGTTCTTGCAACTGTTCACAGCTATTTTAATTACAATCTATTTAGGATTATTGAAAGTAGCACTTTAACTCTTAATGAAAAAGTGTTAAAAATGAAGCTACTTCTGGACAAATTATTCAAAGCTTCAGATGGTGGGTGTATTATGGCAAACACAGCATTAGAAACCATTCACCTCGACCCCATATATAAAAAAGAAATACAATCATTTTTCAGAGATTTTATTTTAGGGCTACAACAATTGCTTGAAGTGAATCACTCAACAGAAAAAGCATTACTACTGGCAGAACAAATGGTACAGGATATCGAGGGTGGTATTTTATTGATGCAGATTTATGACGATCCAAAATATCTTAACAATGCCATTGAAAGAACAGAAATAGCAATATTAAATCAGTAAAATATGGAATCATACACTATTCATTCTTCTGACGGCTACCCCATTTCGGTAAATGAGTTTGTTCCTAAATCTCCTAATCACAAAACAATAGTTTTTGCTCCTGCAGTAGCAGTTCCTCAAAAAATTTATTTCCCACTTGCAGAATACCTCGTTGCCAGGGGGTGTAATGTATTTACTTTTGATTATCGAGGAATAGGAGATTCTCTTTCTCAAAGCATTCAATCTTTAAAAGAACATGGTTTTTTATTCTGGGCACAGGATTTTAAATCAGTTTCTAAACATGCAAAAGAAGAATTTCCTAAAAACGAACAATATATGATTGGTCATAGTTATGGTGGTAATAGTGTTGGTTTTAGTGATGCGTACCAATATTATGACAAATACTTTACTGTAGCTTCGCAATTTGGGTTTTATAAGCATTTTACCTTAAAAATGAGAATACTCATCTATCTTAATTTTAAGTTTTTTGTACCACTTACCACCTCCCTTTTAGAATACTACCCATCTGGTTGGTTTGGATTAGGAAAACCCTTAACCACCAGGGTAGCCAAAGATTGGGCTATTTTTTTATTACACCCAGATTCGATGTTATATTTTACCCAAAAAGACACTAGTACGTATTACAAAGAAATTAAAGAGCCTATGCTTTTATTAAGTATTGATGATGATTCGTTTGCTCCCAAAAAATCAGTCGATATTTTAGGTGAGCTTGTATATAAAAATGCAAAAGTGACCAGAAAACATCTAAAACCTAGTGATTTTAATCTAAAAACTATTGGCCATTTTGATTTTTTTAGAACAAAAAATCGAGATATCTTGTGGCCAATTATTGACGATTGGTTTCATCTTAATTAAATACAAAAGATCTATTATCATATATCATATGAGTGCTACCGAAAAAGAAATCTCTTACACTGCTACAAACACATATTCTACACTTAATAATCTGCATCCAGGCACTAAAAATGTTTGGTTAGTTTTTCATGGAATTGGATATTTGAGTAGATACTTCATACGGTTATTTGAAAGTCTTAATAAAGAAGATAATTATTTTATTGCACCTCAGGCTCCATCAAAATATTATAAAGGTGATAACTACAGAAGGGTTGGTTCTAGTTGGCTAACCAAAGAAAACACCCAGGCAGAAACCAAAAATGTATTACAATATGTTGATGCAATACTATCATCTGAAGAAATTCCTGAGCATACAAGGCTAATCGTATTAGGATATTCTCAAGGAGTAAGTATTGCCAGTAGATGGATTGCCAGTCGTAAAATAAATTGTGATGCTTTGGTCATGATCTCTGGCGGCTTTCCTAAAGAACTGTCTAGAGAAGATTTCTCTTTTCTTACTGATCAAACAAAAATCACTCATATTCTGGGGGAAAAAGATCCTTTTTTTGAAATAGAAAAAGTTGAAGCTGAGAAAATACGGGTACAGCAAATATTGCCACAAATTGAGTTTAGAACTCACCCAGGTGGACATGAGCTAGAACCAAAAACTTTGATTGATTTACTATAAATCTACCTACCCTATTACTTTTTTAACTCTTCTATTGCTGATCTGCTATGAACAGTATCATAAATAATAGTAAGTTTTTGAATCTTATTTTCAGAATTTAGTACTATAATATCTACTACCTTAAACACGACTCTTTTTCCATCTTTTAATTCCCAATCAAAATCAAAAAGCAGTGAAATTCTATTTGAGTCTTTTTCAGAAAATAAACCATCAAATTTTAATTTTGAAGTAGTGGTATCTTCTGCCAAAGCTTTATAAAACTTACTAGCTGGCATTGTTCCGTACAATGGAGATTCTACAATCCCGTCGTCGGCAAATAAACTAACAACTTTATTCACTTCATTTTTTTCTAAAAATGATAAGTAATTCTGAGCAACTTCTTCTTTTGTCATACCTTATAAATATCTTTCTTTTATAACCTCAAAATGATGTTTCTGATGTCCGATTAATATATACCCTGCAGCTCTTGAACTCATAGGGCTACCACTCGCCTCTCCTATCCTGGTTAACATTTCACCAGTGAAGCTTTTGAATAATGAAATAGAGTTACTTCTTGCAGACTGAAAATCTGAAATTAATTCTTCTTTACTATAATTATTCGCATTTGAATACGGAACATAATCATCCTGTTCAAACCCCATAATTGGTGTTTTATCATTCCTTGCAAAACGCAAAGCACGGTATGCAAAAATACGTTCACCATCAATTACATGTTGCAATACTTCTGCTACAGTCCATTTACCCTCTGCATAGGCATGAGTAAGTTTTTCTTCAGGAATGGATTGCACAAAATCAACAAATTCTTTTTGGCCGTTTTCTAGTCCCTTTACAATATCAGGCGACTCCGCTTTAGCAATATATGTTTCATAATACAGGTTAAATTCTCCTTCTTTTAACTGTGATACCATAGTGTATTAGATATAGATTAAATTCCAATTTATTTGTAATAGTATATAAACTCACATTACACTATAAAACTTTGTCACGAAGTATAATATGAGTTAAAAAATGAAGCTGAAATTTAATCATTCCAGCTTCATAATATAATATCCTTAACAGTACTTTATTAAAAAATTATGCCGAATTACGACTTGCATTAATATTTCCAAACAAAGAACGAGTTACCATCTTCTCATAAATTGCAATATCTTCAGGATTTGCATCTTTATCCCTACTTAAATCCTGAATTTTCTTCAATGCATATTGTTGTATAGTAAGCAGAGGTAATACGATATTTTCTCTAATATCGATAGATGCTTTTCCTGCAGGTTCGTTTTGCATTAACTCAGAATATCCTGTTAACTTAAATAACAATCTTTTTGTTAACAAGTATTCATCATGAATGATGTCCCAAAACGCACCATATTCCTCATCTTCTTTCATATAAGAAGTCAATTCAAAAAAGGATTTAGTAAGACTCATCATACTATTACCAATCAACGTTCTAAAGAATGGTGAATCTTTATAAAGTGACATTATTTTATCAAATTCTCCTTTTTCTTCAAATGCCTTTAAGGCGGTTCCTACTCCATAAAAACCAGGGACATTCTGCTTTAACTGACTCCAACTTCCTACAAAAGGTATCGCTCTTAAATCACCAAAATCTAAGGTTGCACTTTTACTTCTTTTAGAAGGTCGGCTACCAATGTTTGCTTTCCCATAGTACTTTAATGTACTCATATGCTCAAGATATGGTAGAAATTTAGGGTGGTTTTTGAAATCAACATATGTTTGATAGCTTATATCTGCAAGCTCTTGCATGGTTTGCTTATTCTTTACAGAGAAAAGATTACCCTCATTACTAGTTAATTCATTTTCTACCCCAGCTCCTAGCAGTTGTTCTAAATTATATTGACAAGAATCCAGTGTACCAAAATTAGAACTAATTGTTTGTCCTTGAACGGTTAATTGTATTTCCTCGTCTTCAATTGTTGGACCAAGAGAAGCATAAAATTGATTTGTATTTCCTCCTCCTCTTGCAGGTGGTCCTCCTCTACCATCAAAGAACACTACTTTTACATCGTATTTTCTAGACACTTCAGTTAATGCCTCTTTTGCTTTAAAGATTCCCCAATTTGCCATAAGGTATCCTCCATCCTTGGTGCCATCAGAGAAACCAAGCATAATAGTTTGTTTCATTCCGCGGCGTTTCAGATGTTCCATATATTCTGGATTGTTATACAAAGACTCCATAACCTGATGTGAAACCTGTAAATCTGGCACCGTTTCAAAGAGAGGAATTACATCTACCGTAGGAAACTCCCAATCACAAAGTCTTATCAGTGCAAATGTTTCTAATACATTCAGTTCATTTCCATTATTACTAATAATGTAACGATTAGCTGCTCTTTCTCCATTATTTTGCTGTATTGTTTTGATAGCATAAATGGATTCTATTGTTGCTCTTGTTATATCATCATCAAAAATAGAGGGATCTATTTTTCCTTTAATGTTAGAAAGCACCCTGATCTGTTCGTTTTCAGAAAGAGATTCATATTCCTTAGGAAAAAGATCAAATTCCAGTTCATTAGTCTTCTGTACAACTTCTGTAAGTACTTTATGATGAATTCTTGAATCTTGACGAACATCTAGTGTCCCGAAATGAAAACCAAAAATTTTCACTTTATTAATTAAATCTTGCAGATCTTCAAGAAATAAAGATTGATGCTCTTCTATTAACTCTTCTCTAATTTCAAGCAATCCATTCATTAATGTTTCTACCGATAATGGTTCTGCTGTTTTTGCATAATAAAAGTTATCATACAATGCATTTTCTAAAACTGCTATTTTATCCTGAAGATTACCAAAAGTGATTCTTCGTTTTAATACTCGAATATCTCGATAATAATTTATCAAAATTGTTTTTCGCAATCGTTTTGCTACTTTTAGTGTAATCTCTGTGGTTACAAACGGGTTTCCATCTCTATCTCCTCCGGGCCAGAATCCTAAATTGATTAAATCATTTTCAAGATCTTCTCCTTCAAATATATTTTGTTGGATGTAATTATATATGGTTCCTGCAGAATGGTAAAATACATTTTCTAAATACCAAATCAAACTTACTGCTTCATCATAAGGTGTTGGTTTTTCTTTCTTGAAGAAAGCTGTTTTACCTAACTGAGCTAATAGCTTTTTTATTTTAGGGGAATCATTATCACGAATTGCCGCATCCAAATCATGAATAATCCCAAGTACTGTTCCTGGGTAAAACTGTGTAGGGTGCGCTGTTAAGGTTGGGCGAATTTTAAATCTCCTTAGATAATCTTTCAATTCTTCTAATTTACCTTTTGCCTGGGCTTCTTCTTTAATACTTCTTAAAGTCCCGCGACCATCCATATTATTAACTACAGGAAAGGCAGCATCTTCTATAGCATCGAATAATACAACTTGACGCTCGATATACTGGATAAACCTAAACAGTAAATCATGCTTTTCTTTTGGCACAGGGTTATCTTGATACAATGAAAAAAAATCTTCTACAATTTCTGTAGGATTTTTATGTTGATCATAACCTTTTTCACATACTTCTTTAAAAAGTGGTAACAAAACTCCTGTATTACTTATAGTATCAAAAGGTAATGTTATAAATATACTATTGTATATCTGGTACTTAGCGAGAACATTTTCATTAAAACGTTCGATTTTTGGTTTTCTAGCCATTGGTGTGGTGGTACTTGTTTATGGTTAATATGCTTTTTTGTTACATACAGCAGAGATTTTTTTAAAACATCTCATGCCTGGTTATAAAAAGCTTTTTTAATTAATAAGCCCTTTAAGATTTTCTTAAAGGGCTTATTCTATATTTGTTTAGTATATCCCTTTATAAATCCTGGAAAATAGAATGCATTAATCGTTTCTTATCATTAATACTTTCTTCTAATGAAATCATAGTCTCTGTACGATATACACCATCAATGTCATCTAGTTTAAAAATAATCTCCTTAGCATGATTAGTATCTTTAGCTCTAAGCTTACAGAAAATATTAAACTTTCCTGTTGTTATATGAGCAACTGTTACAAATGGTATTTCATTAATCCTTTCTAAAACGAATTTGGTTTGTGAAGTATTTTGAAGATAAATACCAACATATGCTATAAATGAATATCCTAATTTCTTATAGTCTAATGTTAATGAAGATCCTTCAATAATACCTGCTTCTTCCATTTTTTTAACTCGCACATGTACTGTACCAGCAGAAATCAACAATTTTTTTGCGATATCTGTAAATGGTGTACGTGTATTCTCGATCAACATGTCTAGAATCTGGTGGTCAACTTCGTCTAATTTAAACTTTGCCATATTGTTTTTTTATTATTTTTCCCGATTATTTACATTGCAAATTTAGCAGAAAAATACAGTTTCCATACATTTTATTTTAACTTTTTGCTGATTCTATTAAGAATAATTCAGAGTTTAGGTGAAATTTTAACAGCTTAGCCTCTGGAACTATCTCTACTGTAACGTTTTCGTTATGTATTGTTCTTTTTTCGCCAATAATTTCCCTATGTCCGTAAAATTTTTGGAGATTATCAATTTTAACAATTTTTGGTATAAATTTCACACTATTTTTGATTAATTCTTCGCTGTATTGAACGGCTATATCTACGTTTTTATCCTCTAACATCACATCTCTAATAATAATATCATAGAAGCATTTTCCATTTTCTGGTATTAAAAAATAATCTTTATATCTATCTCCAATAATTTTAGTAGTCGTTATATATTGTATTGAAGTTATAAGAGAATAAAATATGTATTCTCTGGTTATTTCACGATCATAATCATTTGGATAATGCCCAGCTTCAAAAAGTATGGTCGGCACTCCCATATTAGCCAAAGTATCTCCTACACAATTTAAATTAAAACCATCATCATACCTTCCTACTTGATTTGGAATGCACTGTTGGAGTACTGTATTCATTTTTGCTATGATTTCCATAGCTATTTTACGACTTGGAGTTATAGATCGTTCTAAATCACTTGCTGGAGATAAAAAAGATACTGTAGCGGGATATTTAGTTTCTCCTGCACTAAAAATAGTACGTTGTCCATGAAGGTTAAACGCAAAATCTGGTTGGATACGTTGAACCAGTGTACTAAACACTACACTTTCCTTTTGTGTTTTTTGCTGCGCATCTCTATTAAGATCTACATCGTTATAATTAAGTCTTGTATATGCTTTTGCACCATCTGGACTCAAAATAGGTACTATATATATTGTACACTCTTCTAAAATAGCTTTTGCCGAATCATTTGAGATGTCTGTAACGAAGTTTAAGAAATCAAATACAGCTTTTGTCGTTGTACTTTCATTACCATGCATCTGGGACCAAAACAAAAGTTTTTTGGATCCATTCCCTAATTTAATAAGATGTATAGGAGCATTATTCTCTGAGAGTCCTATTTGTTCAATTTCGGTCTTCAAAGACAAAAGATTCAATAACGGAGAAATATGATCTAGAGTAATATAACGTCCAAATAAAGAAGGCTCTTTATAAGTATTAAACCAGTTATGTAGTATACGAGTATCCATTAATTCATTTTAGAAAACTACGAAATTACTATAGTTTACTGAAGATTCATAACAAATCAGATTAATATTTACACTTGTAAACTAAAGGGGTGTTTACAAGTGTAACAACATCTTATTTACATTTGTAAACATTCAAAATTCATTCATTTGTTTACATAGTTAAACAACAACGTTTACTATGTTTCTAAATGTATTCTAGTTATTAACAAAAAAAATAATCTAATCAAGTAATATAGAATATATATCTACAAATCAAGTGTTTAACTACATTAATCTAAATAAAGAGTTTAATATTAAATATCGTTAGTTTACAATTGTAAACCATTGTTTTCAACAAATTTGTTTACCTTTGTAACCAATATTTACTTCTAAACTAGTTTACAATGGTAAACAATAAGGATTTCGGTAAAAGAATCCAAAAAATAATGGATTATCACGCTGTATCTGCCTCATCTTTTGCAGATTACATGGGTGTAGGTCGTTCTTCTATTTCTCATATTCTTAGTGGGCGAAACAAACCTAGCCTTGATTTTGTAATGAAGATTGTTGATGCATATACAGATGTAGATTTACAATGGTTATTATATGGAAAAGGAACATTTCCTAAATCTGAACATGTTTCTGTTGAGAAAAAAATTCCTTTATCAGATGCCTCTACTATTTCTCAATCTACATCTGCTCCAACCACAATTTCTAAACAAGATTTATTTTCGCAGTCGTCACCAGAAGAAAATATAGCTGCACCAAATACTCCTCCACTTGAAAAAATTTCAAGAGTAATTTCTTCCGAAAATGAAATAGACAGAATTGTTATTTTTTATACAGATGGAACCTTTAGTTCATATCACATGAAAAAATCTTAACAACTTTTTTCTTCCTTTCTATTAACTTTCTGGAAATAGAATTATTTTCGTTTTTCATTTATAACTATTATGAAGCGATTTGCTTTACTATTTTTCTGTACTCTATTTATTAGTAGTTGTTACCAACAAGAACGTAACTGTATAGATTTTCATACAGGTACTTTTGAATTTGAAACTTTTCTGGATGGCGAGTTAATTACAACTACCTTTATTCGTAATGATACTATAGAAATTGATTATTTCAGAGGTAAGATTGACACAGCCAGTATTCGATGGATTAATGACTGTGAATATATTGTACAGAAATTGTCTCCCAAAAATATGGCTGAGAAAAAAGCTATACATATGAAAATCTTAACTACTGATAAAAACATCTATACCTTTGAATATGGATTGGTAGATGCAACAAACAAACAACGTGGAACCGCAAAAAAAATAAAATAATGTTCGAAATTTTTACATCTGCAGATGCCTGGGTCGCTTTATTAACACTTACATTTTTAGAAATTGTTCTTGGTATTGATAATATCATTTTTATTTCATTGGCTTCTAGTAAATTACCCGATCAACAACAAAAAAAAGCAACCAATATTGGACTATTCTTAGCCATGATCATGCGTGTTGTTTTATTATTTGGTATATCACTATTAGTTGCTATGGAAGCTCCTTTCTGGCATATCAATCTTCCCTGGATAGAAGCTGGTATTAGCGGTCAAGCCTTAATTCTATTTGGCGGAGGGATGTTTCTATTATATAAGAGTGTTCATGAAATCCATGAAAAAGTCGATGAAAAAGGTGAGGAAGAAAAAGAGATTCAAGCCAAAAGTTCTTCTTCTCTTTCTAATGCGATTGTACAGATTACCCTAATCAATGTTGTCTTTTCTTTTGATTCTATCCTTACAGCTGTAGGGATGACAAATGGATTAAGTGATGATCCTAATGACGCATTATTATTAATGATTATTGCTGTGGTAGTATCTGTTTTAATTATGATGCTGTTTGCAACTCCTGTAGGGCGCTTTGTAAACAAACACCCATCAATCCAGATATTGGGGCTCTCGTTTTTAATCCTTATTGGGTTTATGCTTATTGCAGAAGCTGCACATTTAGCCCACCTTCAGATATTTCAAAGCGAAGTTGGTACCATACCAAAAGGATACCTTTATTTTACAATTGCATTCTCACTACTAGTCGAGTTTTTAAATTTTAAGCTACGAAAAAAGCAAAAAACTTCTAAACAAAAAGGATAAGATATAATTGTGACATTATAAACCGGTTCAAAAAATATATAGTTTGAACTTATCAAAAATAAAATATGAATAATTTTTTTTCTATTGTATCTCTCTTCTTTATTTCTATATCAATTTATGGGCAAGAGTATAAAGAGAAACTTAGTAATGATGTTTGTAAATGTTTTACAGAAAACAATAAAAAAGGGATTAATACGCTAGAAAACTGTTTTACTCAAAATATTGGTAATTATCGAAATGAATTCGATAAGCTCATTGACAAAAACTCTTCTATTTCTGAGTATGAACAAGGAGAGATTATTGGGAAAAAAATATTCTTTGAAATGCAGCAAAATTTAATTCAAAAATGCGATGCCTATTTTCTTTTCTTTGAAAATTTAAGAGAACAATCAATTCTCGCTATGAAAAAGAAATACAGTCAATCAAAAATGGATTCTATTACTACTCTCATTTCAAAAAACAAAACAACTGATCTAATTTGGGAAAGAGCAAATTTATATTTTGCTAATAGCGAATTAAAAAACGCAGAAGCTGATTACCAGGAATGTTTAAAAATGGATCCAAACCATATTCCAAGTATGTTCTTCTTAGGTTGGCTACATGAAAGAAATAAAAACTATAATAAAGCAATTGAACTTTATAAGATTATCTTAAATGCAACCAAAAAACAAGAAATAGTCTTGTTTATAGAAATTGCTACAAGAAAATCAAAAGAATGAACATTTGATACTAGTCATAAAACTATATAGTTCATGAAGAGAATATGATAAGCTGTAACAACTTACCCATTGATTCGTCTTCAGAGAAATGTATAGATAATGAGTCAATTAATAGTCAAAACAGAAAAGCTTAACTTCTCATATTCGAAATCGAAAAAAGATATTGACAGTTTAGATTTAGAAGTCCCTAAAGGAAGCATATATGGTTTTTTAGGTCCAAATGGTTCAGGAAAAACAACTACAATAAGACTTCTCTTAGGTTTACTCAATAAAAACTCGGGAAATGTTAAGCTCTTTGAGAAACCTTTTGCAAACAATAGAATTGATACACTATCAAAAATAGGAGCACTAATAGAAAACCCTTCTCTTTACAATCATTTAAGTGCAAGGCAAAATTTACTCATTGCCTCTAATTATCGAGGAAACATCAAGAAAGATCGAATAGATGAAGTTTTAGAAACGGTTAACCTTTTACGTGTGAAAAACAAAAAGGTCAAAACTTTTTCTTTAGGAATGAAGCAACGTTTAGGTTTAGCAATAGCATTACTTTCAAAACCAGAGTTATTGATATTAGATGAGCCAACTAACGGATTGGACCCTAAGGGAATTATCGAAATGAGAGAATTAATAAAAAAACTTAACAAAGAAGACGGTATTACCATTTTTATATCCAGTCATTTATTAAGTGAAATTGAAAAAACATGTACACATGTTGGTATTATTAGAGAAGGAAAAATGCTTTTTCAAGATACGGTTAAGGCTTTAACTACATCGCAATCAGATCAATTACAAATCGAACTTGAAACAGATGATAAACATCGTACATATGATCAACTGATTCAAATGGGATTCGAAATAAAAAATATAGAACATGAAGAACACCTTCTTTCGGTTTCTGTAAAAGAAAAATCCCAAATCCCTGTACTGGTAGATTCCCTTCGAAAAAATGATATTAATATTTACCAGGTAATGATCAAGAATAATCTTGAAGAATTGTTTCTAAACCTCACCGAAAATTAATCCAAATGACAGTCATCACATTCTATTTCAGTAGTTTAAAAAATGAAATACTTAAGTTGAAACACACTTTTGCCTTATGGTTAACTGCCATTTGTGCACTACTTATTCCTCTATTATTTTTTATAGTATATACCATAAAATGGGAAGGTTTGATTCCTGAAGATGGAGTTAATCCCTGGAATCAATACGCAAATGAACAAATTGTGAATAGCCTTCCTGCATTGGTTCCTCTATTTATTGTTCTCATCACAAGTTTAATTATCCAAATAGAACATAAAGCAACAGCCATTAAACATTTGTTTGCTTTACCTATCCCAAAATCGAGCGTTTATTTTGGTAAACTAAGTATAATCATTGCTACTGTATTTGCTACATATGCTATGTATTACGGATTGATTTTATTAAATGGAAATTTATTAGGTAGTATGCGCCCACAATTGAACTTTTCAGAATTTTCTCCAGAATACGTATTTCATATAAAAATACTATTTCGGTCATTTATCTCTGTTTTAGGCATTCTAGCTATTCAATTTTGGCTAAGTTTTCGATTTAAAAATTTTATTATTCCATTAGGAATCGGTATGGTATTGGTAATTATTGGTTTAATAGCCGCTAGAGCGCCAGAATCAATTTATTTTCCATATTCCTATTCTGTGATAAGTATGAATCCATTAGACGAAAAAACTTCAGATCTTAGTCTCTTTTGGTGGCTTCCTACTGTATCGATATATAGCCTAATATACTTTTTGGTGTTTTCTATTGCAGGTTTCTTTGATATCAAAAGAATAAATGTAAAATAAAAAGAATATTCACTATAAAAACAATCGTATTTACCAGTAATCAATATTCAAAAATAATTCTGGATCAGATCCCACTCTGCTCCTTAATTATAATCAACACAAATTATTAATATTTGAAGATGTTTTTCACAAGTATAATATTAGAATCAAAATAATTTGGTTAATATTATACTCCTAAAAAATATTTTTCACATGAATGATTTAGAAATAGCAAAACAGATACAGCTTAAGCACATAAGTACTATTGCCGAAAAACTAGGATTAAATTCTGACAATATCGAAATGTATGGTAAGTATAAAGCCAAATTACCACATTCGGTTATTGATAAAAATAAGGTAAACAAAAGTAACTTAATTCTTGTTACTGCTATTTCTCCAACACCTGCCGGTGAAGGAAAAACCACAATGTCTATAGGTCTGTCTGAAGGTCTAAACCAATTAGGAAAACAAACCACAGTGGTTTTAAGAGAACCTTCATTAGGTCCTGTTTTTGGGATTAAAGGTGGAGCTACAGGTGGTGGTTACTCACAAGTACTTCCTATGGAGGATATTAACCTGCATTTTACTGGTGATTTTTCTGCTATTGAAAAAGCTCATAATTTACTATCAGCCGTTATTGATAATAATATACAAAGTAAAACAAATTCATTGGGTATAGATGCCAGAACTGTTACCTGGAAAAGGGTAATGGATATGAATGACAGAGCCCTTCGACATATTGTTGTAGGCCTGGGAGGGACAACTTCTGGTGTCCCAAGAGAAACAGGCTTTGATATTACGGCAGCATCAGAAATAATGGCAATCTTATGCCTGGCAGATGATTTAGAAAACCTAAAAGAACGATTAGGGAATATCTTTATTGGGTATACTTTTGGTAAAAAACCAGTATATGCCAAAGATCTAAAAGTCGAAGGAGCTATGGCAGCACTTCTTAAAGATGCAGTTAAACCCAATCTGGTACAAACTATAGAAGGTAACCCGGCAATTATTCATGGCGGACCTTTTGCTAATATAGCCCAAGGTACCAACTCTGTAATTGCAACACGTATGGGAATGTCGCTTTCTGATTATACCGTAACAGAAGCAGGTTTTGGTGCGGATTTGGGCGCAGAGAAATTTTTGGATATAAAATGCCAAAGCGCTGGGATTTCACCAAAAGCAATCGTGATCACTACTACAATACGAGCATTAAAATATCATGGAGGAGCAGATTTAAAGTCATTGACAGATCCAAATGTCGAAGCTCTTAAAAACGGAATACCAAATCTTGAAAAACACTTAGAAAATGTAAAGCAGTTCGGAATCACTCCTGTTATTGCTATCAATAGATTTGTGTCTGATAGCGATGAAGAAATTGCTGCTATTCAAGAGTTTGCAAAAAATAATAATGTAAGAGTTGCTTTAGCCGAAGTTTGGGCCAAAGGAGGAAAAGGGGCCATAGAGCTTGCAAAACACGTAGTAGAGATTGTAGAATCTGGTGATTCAAACTTTTCTCCACTATACAATTGGGAAGCAGATGTAACCGAAAAGATTGAAACTATTGCTACCAAAATATATGGTGCAAATCGAGTGGATTATACTGCAAAAGCAAAGAAAAACCTAAGAACAATTGCAGCATTAGGATTAGAGAATCTTCCGGTTTGTATTGCCAAAACTCAAAAATCATTATCTGATAATCCAAAATTAATAGGTCGCCCTAAAGATTTTACCATAACTATTAGAGAAATAGAAATAGCTGCAGGTGCAGGGTTTTTGGTACCAATTACCGGAGATATGATGAGAATGCCAGGTCTTCCTGCGCATCCGGCATCAGAAAACATCAATATTGATAATGACGGAAATATTACAGGCTTATTTTAGAAGTCAATATCAATAAATATGCTCGTTTGCATTATAGTTAATGTTTAACATAATACAATTATTTCTATTAACTTTGTGTAAATGGCTCTTTATTAATTAATAGTTCTTATGGCAATTAGAAATTATGAAGGCAAGAAATATGAAGTAGATTCAGTGAATAAAACATTAGATTCACTTACTATTGAAGAAGCATTGCAAATAAATATCAACAATAAACCCTTTACGGTGTCTATGAGGACTCCGGGAGAAGATATTAGCCTAATTCGAGGGATGCTTCATTCTGAAGATATCGTTAAAAACATAAATTTCCTGCCCGATATCGTCTTAAAAAAAGAGAATGATGATGGCATTGTAACCATAGTAAATCTTACTATTCCTGAAGAAGAATTAGGTGATGGATATTCTAACAGCAGAAGTTTATTATCTGTCTCTTCTTGTGGCATTTGTGGCCGAACAGAACTTGGAGATCTATCATTTCTTGGAAAAACTATCGATGATACCGAAATAATTGATGTCAATATTATTCATCAATTATTTACAAAAATGAGTGCTTTACAGCATAATTTTAACCAATCTGGTGGTGCGCATGCTGCTGCTGCATTTACCAATACAGGAGAACTACTATGTTCTATGGAAGATATTGGTCGTCATAATGCCGTAGATAAAGTTATTGGTAAACTAATTTTATTGAACAAACTGGATCAAGCAAAAATAATTACTGTGAGCGGACGTGTTTCTTATGAAATCGTTGTTAAATGTTTTAAAGCAAAAATTCCGTTTTTAGCGGCGGTTTCTGCACCATCTTCTTTAGCTGTTGATTACTCTAAAGAACTAGGGATTACATTATTAGCATTTTGCCGTAATCAGAGAGCAACCTGTTACTCTCATCCTTATCGTACTAAAACAACTAAACAATTTCGAGACACCGATACAAAAGCAAGTTAAAAAGAATATATGTCAGATAACTTAAGTGAATTATTAGGTAGAAAAAAAGTAGATCAAAGCCTCTTCAATAAAATGGGAGAGCTGGCAAAACCCGCAGGTACACCAAGTGATGAAGAGTTAGCAAAATTAGCTGATGATTTTTTAATTGGAAAAGCCAATGCCTATGGTACAGCTAGCTTCTATGATTTTTTAAAGCCCGAAAACAAAGGTAAGAAAGTATATGTATGTAATGGGACCGCATGTGTTTGTGCCGGTACGCAAGATACTGTAGGCAATTCACTTAAAGATCATTTCAAGGAAGATGAAATTGGGCATATGACATGTCTTGGGAGGTGTCATGAGAATAACGCATTTCATTATAATGGAAAAAATTATTCTGGTGATGCACTTCATAATCTTGATCAAATTATTAATTCAAAAAATGAGTTAAATCAAGATAACTATACTATAAAAGCTAGTGGAAAAGCAATACTTACCCAATCATTCACTACCATTTCTGATTTTTATAAGCCGCTTATAAATGCACTCAAAAAAGATTCTGCAGAAATACTAGAGGAAATTAAAACTTCGAATGTTCGAGGTCGTGGTGGTGCTGGGTTCCCAATGGGATTAAAATTAGAGTTTTGCAGAAATGTAGAAAATACTACAAAATTTATTATTTGTAATGCCGATGAAGGAGATCCTGGTGCTTTTTCTGATCGATATTTATTAGAACATCAACCCCATTCGGTATTATTTGGGATGCTTATTTCAGGATATGTTACACATGCAAGTTACGGGATTGTGTATATACGTGCAGAATATCCTGAAGCTGTAAAAATTGTACAAGATGCGATCGATGATCTTCGAAATGAAGGGTTAATCGGAGATAATATTCAGGGCAGTGGGTTTAATTTTGATTTCAAAATCATACAGGCGCAAGGATCATACATTTGCGGAGAAGAAACGGCGCTTATAAACTCTATAGAAGGGCAACGACCAGAAGTTCGTGTTCGCCCGCCCTATCCTGCGCAAAAAGGCTTATTTAATAAGCCAACTGTAGTCAATAATGTGGAAACATTAGCCGCTTTACATTACATTATAAGTAATGGAGGAAATGCTTGGAAACAAATTGGAACTGAACGCTCTTCTGGAACAAAACTAGTTTCTTTAGATAGCTTTTTTAATCGACCTGGCCTCTATGAAGTAGAAATGGGAACTCTTCTTTCTGTAGTTATTAACGATTTGGGTGGTGGATTTAAATCTGATGTAAAGGCACTGCAGATTGGCGGGCCTCTTGGAGGAGTAGTCCCTATCTCAAAAATTAATGATTTAACAATAGATTTTGAATCTTTTTCAAAAGAAGGTTTCTTACTGGGTCATGCATCAATTATTTGCATTCCTTCAAGTTTTCCAATGATGAAATTTATAGAACATCTTTTTGATTTTGCTTCTTATGAAAGCTGTGGAAAATGTTTTCCTTGCAGATTAGGGACAAAACGTGGACATGAGCTTTCTACCAAAGCATTACATTCAGATTATAAAATAGATCAAAAATTGTTCTCAGACCTTTTAACTACCCTCGAGCAAGGATCATTATGTGCGCACGGAGGTGGTATCCCACTACCTATCCGAAATACGTTACACTATTTTGAAGATGAATTGAAAACGTACTTCAACTAAACATTTAATATCATGAAAACAGCTTATATAGATAACCAGGCTTTCGAAATAGTTGAAGGAGAAACTATGCTCTCTTTTATAAGAAGGTATAAAGAAAGAAATCTTGTTCCAACCTTATGTGATGCACCAAACTTAGATCCTTTCGGTTCTTGCCGTGTGTGTAGCGTAGAAGTGGCCTTAGAAGAAAACGGAGCTGTTAAGACCTTGGCTTCTTGCCATACACCAGTTTCAGAAGGGCAATATATATATACAAATTCTGAATCGGTTAAAGAATTACGAAAAAATATCGTAGAGTTGGTATTAACAGACCATCCTCTTGATTGTTTAACCTGTGAGGTAAATGGAAATTGTGAGCTACAAACAGTTGCTGCCCAGGTAGGAATCAGAGAAGTACGCTATCCAGAGGGAGATAATCATCTTCATAAAACAAAAGATTTAAGTCATCCCTATATGACTTCAGATTTATCCAAATGCATTAATTGTTATCGATGTGTACGTGCATGTGATGAAGTACAAGGGCAATTTGTATTAAGTATGTCTGGTCGAGGCTTTGATTCTTCTATCATTAAAGGATTAGATCAATCTTTTATGGATTCTGATTGTGTAAGTTGCGGTGCCTGTTCTCAAGCATGCCCTACTTCTGCTATTTCAGATGTTTTTCAGTCAAAAGCTATTAAAGCAACCGATACAACAAGAACTATTTGTACCTATTGTGGTGTAGGTTGTAATCTTGAAGTCGCTACCAGTAATGGAGAAATATTAAGTATTCAAGCTCCTTATGATGCCGAGGTAAACCAGGGGCATACCTGCTTAAAAGGTCGTTATGCATTTAAGTTTTACGATCACCCAGAGCGTTTAAATTCTCCTATGATCAAAAGAAATGGGGCATTTGAAAAGGTTAGCTGGGATGAAGTATATGAATATATCGCTTCAAAATTAACTTCTTATAAAAATGAATTTGGCTCGGATTCTATGGCAGGGATTTCGTCTTCACGATGTACCAATGAAGAGAATTATTTAATGCAAAAATTTTTTAGAGCTGTAATCCAGACTAACAATATAGATGGTTGTGCACGAGTATGCCACTCGCCTACTGCTTTAGGAATGCAACGCACATACGGTACCGGAGCAGCTACAAACTCTATTGATGATTTAAAAGATACAAACTGCATTATGGTTATTGGGGCTAATCCAACCGATGCACACCCCGTAACAGGAGCCAAATTAAAGCAGTTTGCTATGAAGAGTGATAATGTGTCTATTGTTATTGATCCAAGACGTACCGAATTGGCTAAATATGCAACACACCACTTAGCATTAAGACCAGGAACTAATGTGGCTGTTCTTAATATGATGATGTATTACATTATAACCGAAAAACTGGCAGATGCTTCTTTTATCGAAAGTAGAACAGAAGGGTTTGAAGAGTATAAAAAAGAGATTCTTTCAATAAATATAGACAAGTTAGAAGCCGTTTCTGGTGTGGATCGCAATCAAGTACGCGAAGCTGCCATTGCCTATGCTTCTGCTCCAAATGCGATGTCTTTTCATGGATTAGGAGTAACTGAGCATTCTCAAGGTACATTTACAGTAATGCAAATTGCCGATTTGGCTTTGCTTACAGGTAATATTGGAAGACGTGGTGTTGGTGTAAATCCGCTACGCGGGCAAAATAATGTACAAGGTTCTGCTGACATGGGAGTACAACCGCATCAGGGAGCAGGATATTTGGATATTACTAACGATCAGGTAAATAAACAGTATAATGAATTTTACGGTGTAAACGTACCTATGAACATAGGATACAAAATACCTGAAATGTTTGATGCTGCCCTGGCGGGAGATCTAAAAGCTATTTGGATTATAGGAGAAGATGTAGTGCAAACCGATCCCAACACACAAAAAGTTATTAAAGCACTTCAGTCAACCGATCTTGTAATTGTTCAAGAATTATTCATGACCGAAACCGCAAAATATGCAGACGTTATTTTACCAGGTGCATCGTTTCTGGAGAAAAACGGAACGTTTACCAATGGAGAGAGACGTGTGCAAGCAGTTCATAAAGTTGTTGAACCTATTGAAGGATCTAAACCAGACGGACAAATTATTGTAGATATTATGAATAAAATGGGATATGCTCAACCAGATTATACTCCCGATGGGATGTTGGAAGAAATATCTCAAATCGTTCCTTTCTTTGCTGGAATTAAATGGGATAGATTAGGTGTAAATGGATTACAATGGCCCGTTGCAAAAGATGGTACAGATACGCAAATCCTTCATAAAACAGATTTTAAACGAGGAAAAGGATTATTTGAGTTTAATTCTTGGGAAGAAACTAAAGAATTAACTTCACATGCCAAAGACTATCCATATATTTTAACAACAAACAGGGAATTAGAGCATTATAATTGTGGGGCTATGACTCGTAGAACGGCTAATGAACAAATACTATCTGATGATTATCTAATGATTCATCCAGAGGATGCTCAGGAAAACTTGGTAAATGAAGGTGATTATGTTTGTCTAGAATCTCCAAGAGGGAAAGTAGATGTAAAAGCCAGGATTACTGATGAAGTTAAAAAAGGTGTATTGAGTACTACTTTTCATTTCCCAGAAATTATGATTAATAATTTAACCGGGGATATTCATGATTCTGAAGCAATGTGTCCAGAATATAAAGTTGTCGCTGTTCGAATACGAAAAAGTAAAGGAAAATTTAAACCACAGTTAAGTTAACCTATACACCTATAATCATTCAGGTAGTTTTAAGGTAGGTTTTTAACTTTATTAGAGAATAAGTGATTAGCTATTCTAAAAGTATATTTCCGCAATACCGATCAAAAAATAGTCGAGTTTTAGATGTACTATTGTAGTGTTCAAAAAGCAAATTATGCCCGAAAGCACAAAAGATTCATACCAATATAGGATTTCTAATGCAATTACTTTTATAGAAGAGAACCTAAAAAACGTACTTACATTGGATCGTATTGCACAGGAAGCTTGTTACTCTAAATATCATTTTATTCGTCTTTTTGCAGCTGTCACAGGAGAAACAGTAGTAGACTATGTAAGAAAACGAAGAGTTTCTGAGTCTGCTCATGAGTTAATTCTTACCCAAGAACCTATTGTAGCTATTGCAGAACGTTATCAATTTGATTCTCAACAAGCATATACACGTGCTTTTCAATCTGTTTTTAATACAAGCCCGGGAAAGTATAGAAAAAAAGGGCATCGACTTGTAACTTTTGAACGATATACCTTATCACCAGCCGATATCAATAAATTACAAAACGATTTTGTTTCTATGGAGCCAAAAATTATTACGATCACAGACAGAAAATTAGTAGGAATGCGAATAAAAACTTCGCTAGCTAATGATGCAACTTCACAAATGTGGCAACAATTTATGCCTAGAAGATTTGAAATCAAAAATAACAAAAACACAGGGTATTATTCTGTACAGACTTTTGATGAAGACATCACTTTTGACACTTTTACAGAAGATGTAATATTCGAAAAATGGGCCGCAGTTGAAGTCTCTGATTTTGATCATATTCCAGAAGGTATGACTCCTTATGAACTACCAGGCGGTAAATATGCTATATTTATTCATAAAGGACCTGTTGATACTTTCAAAAAAACAATGGATTATATACACGGGAAATGGCTTCCTAATTCGGGTTATGAATTGGATCAAAGAAATCATTTTGCAATTATGGGAGACAAGTACCATGGCCCACATCATCCAAAATCTGAAGAAGAAATCTGGGTTCCTATTCAATAATACATGTAACCAGAAATTTTAATATGTGAATGAAGAGGGTATTTATATTTTCTCCAGGAAAGGAAATACCCTATCTCTGTAACTAACGCCTATAGGAATCTCTACAGTATCAATATCAATATCGTTTGTTGTAAAAGCCGTTACTTTTTTTAGATTAATAATATAAGATCTATGTGTTCTTAAAAATTCTTTATCCGATAATTCTAACTCTATATCCCCAATTTTATACTTCGCTACAATACATTTCTTATCGGTATGTATTTTTATATAATCTTTTAGGCTTTCAATGTATAAAATGGTATTTAAATGTATTTTGTGATGTTTGTTTCCTGATTTGATAAGAATATAGGGATCTTCTCCTGTTAATGCATTAATAGGCGCTTCTGTATCTCTCTGAATTCCATTTTTTATTCTGAAATAACGCTCTACTGCTTTAAAAAATCTATCAAAAGTAACAGGTTTCAAAATGTAATCTACGATATCCAGCTCATACCCTTCTAGAGCATAATCTCTATAAGCAGTTGTTAGGATAGTACTAGGAGGATGTTTTATTGTTTTTAAAAGGTCTATCCCAGTCACCGAAGGCATTTTTACATCCAAAAACAATAAATCAATAGCTTCATTATTTAGAATGTCAAAAGCTTTTAGTGCATTATTACAGGAAGCAACCACTTCTAAAGACTCTATTTGAGAAATGTGCTTTTCTATAAGTCGTACAGCCAAAGGCTCATCATCAACAATCAAACATCTTGTCTTTGTAGTAAATGTGTTCATACTGTAAGTTCTAGAGTTACTGTAAATAAATTTTCTTTTTCATCGATATTAAGGATATAACCATTGGGGTAAATTAAATCCAATTGTTGCTTGATGTTATTAAGTCCGATAGATTCCTTAACTCCCTCTTGTGTAGAGTTAGCGACAGAATTAGTTACTACAAAGGTAAAAATAGTGTTTTGATAACTAATAGAAATATCAATTTTTGGGGATCCACTATCCTCTCCTGCTCCATGCTTAAATGCATTTTCTACTAATGGAAGCAAAATAAGCGGGGCTATTTCAATATCCTTTTCTAGTGATGTATTAAATGTCACTTGCAAACGATCGTCATATCTTAGTTTTTCAAGGGCGATATAATTTTCCAGGAAAGAAATTTCGTTTGTAACAGAAACAAATTTAGTGTTACATCTATACAGCACATAATCCAGTATCTCTGATAACTTACTTATTGATTCTGGGGTTTTTGGAGAATTATCCAAAGACAACATATAAATATTATTAAGTGTATTAAATAAAAAATGAGGGTGTAATTGAGTCTTTAGCATTTTTAATTCTGCCCCTACTTTCTCTTTTTCTAATAACAAATTTTGTTGTTTCACCTTAGAAATATCTACTATAAACTGGACTGCCAGAAAAATTAATGCTGCTATATAAATACTAGGGAAATAATGAGCCATCAAAAATTTCACATCTAGAAAAATTTCAGCAACTGTTTCTTGAGTAAACGGAGGTATTCGTACCAATGGTTCTGCTACATGAACTATCAACACTCTACTTAATGCACTAAATATGTAAGCACTAAGAAGCATTAAGATCGTAAAATGTACATATTTTTTGGTGTAAATAAATTTGGGAACCAAAATGTATGTCAAAGAATAAGATGCCAATATTTGAGGAATCATAATGCAAATCTTATATACCAAAGAAGCGACCATTGTATGATTTTCTTCAAAATCATCTCTAACCATAAAAAACAATAACACAACCAACCAAAATATAATATGAAAAGATAATCTTGACTGTCTAAAATCTTTTTTAAATTTTTCAAAATTCATAATCTAAATATGCTGTTATATACGATTTATTCTCTAAAAAAATCAATCAATAATTTCACTCCAAATTACCGCTTTTTTGAAGAGATATTTTACTGTAGGCCAACTACTTTTTATAAAGAAACTCGGCAGCAGATGCTCCCATTTTTCGATGATTATGACCAATATTGGGTACTATTTTTAATTCCCAATTAAAATCAAGATTCATCTTCTTCGCTTTTGCTTTTGCCTCGTTAAAAAAGAATTTCCCTCTTTCTAATCTATGTTTTCCTTGTTTATCCGCAGACATTGATCTCAACAAAGTACCACCTATTTCATCTTCATTATCTAATTCTCCTATAAATAAAATTAATTTTTTTCTAAACGAAGACTTCAAATCTTGCTCTGTAAGTTTTGTGTTTTTTATTCCAAAAGGGAGTTCTGATTCAAAATCTGGCAAAGTATAAAAACCAGAATTAGATGCTAAAATCCTGTTGGCTTTAGAATGGTGCTGGAAGATTGCCATACGATGTAAAATTTGACCACCTGCAGAATGCCCAAAAAGATCATATTGTGTTTGGGTAGTATGTAGAGTATCAACAACAAGATCAAATAACCTGTCAAAATCATTAAAAATCCATTTTTCGGGATTAGAATTCACTTTAAAAGTAAACCCATCCTCTTTTAGCTTTACAATATTAGAATTCTTAACATATTCTATATTGTTTTTTAAATTCAAATCATACATCAATCCGCACATATGATAGGCTTCAAATCCATATTGTTTTTCAGAATACATTGGAGAAAGAATAAGCACGCCATATTTTTCTGAAGCAGAAACCCAGGCATCTCTATAACTATCTCCATTTCTTCCTGCTCCAGGAACAACAATCAATATTTTTGATTCTGGTTCGTAATTTTTTGGCTTATGATAAAATACTTTTATGGTTTTGTTTTTATTTTCATTTCCTCCATCAATAAGGAACTCTCCTGAGCCATTTTGAATGTCAATTTCATTTAAAACCAACTTTTTCCCCAAATCACTTTTCTTTATGAGTTTCATTTTACAATGTGAGCAAGTTCCGGGTTTAGAAAAAGTAAATTCATCACAGGACAACCCACAAGGTTCGCAGACATAGCCCTCTATTTGATTTTCAAAAGAAGTAAAAATTAGAATTATAATAAGTAGAAAGGTCGTTTTTGTTTTCATCTTAGTTTTCGTTTGTAAAAGAGCCAGAAAATCTAAATAATGGTAAATCCTGTGACGGTTTTACTAGTCCTGGACTCCTATAATACATGGTCTTTCCAGAAATAGTATTGTTATTAAAATCAATTGCTGTATTTAAAATTCCATGAGGATGTATCAGTGCATATTTATTTTTTATTTGTAAATAAATAAGAGGATAAATTTTCATGTTGTCTGTATTTGGCTCAATAATGAGTCTGTCATTTTCACCATCAAGAATGAGAATGCCTTTTTTATCAATTTCTTTTCCTTTATTTTTGACTTTAAGAATAACTTCTGCTTTTCCTTTAGGTTGAATAATTGGAGTGGTTGGCGCCAAAAAAAGTAAAGCAATCATATGCGCAGTTTCTTCAATAGCCCATATTCTTTGGGCATTTGCCATGATAGAAATTGTAAGTTTTTCATCTGGAAAAATACTAATTACACTTCGGGTTCCTCCCATCGCGCCTGCATGTTCATGAATTCGTCGTCCATCTATATCCCAATTTTCACGCCATCCTATCCCCACTCCTGTTTTTTTCCCCGAGCTTAGTTTTTGACTTTCAAACATTGTTTTAACAATACTTGGTTTTATAAATCCATTTATATAGGAATCGCCCATTTTGGTTAAATCAGTTGGAGTAGAAACCATCCCTCCTCCTGCCCACTTGTAACTAGGATCTTCGGGATTACTGATCTTTACTGGAAGCCCTTTATTTATTCCTTCTTTATAAAATTCATATAGCTCTGTCATTTCGATAGATGGATTAGATCGAAAATCGGGCTGAGTTGCTTGCATAGATAAAGGTTTCAATACTTTATCATTTAGATAATCAAGAAAGCTTTGATTTGATGCTCCTTCAATTACCTTAGATAATAAAGTGTATCCATGTGTACTGTATTGATATTTTAAACCTGGTTCATGCAAAAGTTCTATATGTGCAAATACTCCTAATGCTTCTTCTACAGATGTATAAAAACGTTGTTCAATTTTATCTTTATGCGAATAATGGGGAATACCAGCAATATGTCCGGCAAGTTGTCTTGTGTTAAACGAATATTTTTTCTTAGGAAACATAGGTACATAGGAATGTACAGATTTATCCAGATCTAATTTATTTTCTTGAATTAATTTGGCTAGAGCAGTTGCTGCTATAACTTTAGATACTGATGCTGCTCTAAATTGAGTGTTTGGTGTTACTTGTTTTTTTGTTTTCAGATTCGCATACCCAAATCCTTCAGCAAAAATAATTTTTCCTTTATGACGTATTGCAATTGACATCCCTGGAGGAGTATTTGGTAAATCCATCAATTTTTCTATCATCACTTTAGCAAGGTTTTTGGGTTGCTTAAAGGAATCTTGTGCATAAGTATTATTCCAAATTAAAAACAAAAAACTTAAAACAATTAATCGCTTATCAAACATATCGTTACTATTTATTTTGATTATTCTATATAATCATAAGGGTTTAAAAAATTCATTTAATTCCTTATTCAGAAAATATATTTAAACAAAAATATGTTTTGTTACGAGTCTAAAATACTGAAGTAGACCAATCCTCAAAAAAAACACCCAAATACAGTAAAAAAACCCATGAATAAAGCATGTGTATTATTCTTTATCATCCGACGATTTTTTGCCGGTATTGGTCGATAACTCAAAATCTGTATCAACAAAACAAGCATTTTTGGCAAGAATCAAAAAACGAATCAGAATGAAAAAAATAGCGTTTATATTCTTGTTAAGCTGTATTATGTCTTTACAAGCACAAATATCAAAACAACTAACTCTTAGTGGTAAAGTAATAGAAAAAGCATACAAACAACCGTTAGAGTTTGCTACAATAGCAATCATAAACTCGGTTAATCAAAAAACTATTACGGGTGGAATTACCAATGCAGAAGGAAATTTTGTAATTGAAGTTCCCCCTGGAAAATATACTATTAAAATAGAATATATCTCTTTTAAAACATACATAGTAAATGATATAACTATCGATGCTGATATGACTCTTGATACTATAATACTTGAGGAAGATAATGAGCAATTAGCAGAAGTAACAATAGTATCAGAAAAAACTACTGTAGAGTATAAATTAGATAAAAAAGTATTTAATGTAGGAAAAGATCTTATTCATAAAGGAGGAACAATAAGTGATGTATTAGACAATGTTCCTTCGGTAAGTGTAGACGCAGCAGGAGCTGTTAGTCTTAGAGGAAATACAAGTGTTAGAATACTAATTAATGGAAAACCTTCTGTACTTACTGCAAACAATGGGCTTGAGCAGATTCCGGCAGAAAACATCGAAAAAGTAGAAGTAATTACCAATCCTTCAGCCAGATACGAATCTGAAGGTGCTGCAGGTATTATAAACATTATTCTTAAAAAAAATAAACGTTCTGGTTTTGGGGGTTCTTTACAACTTACTTCAGGAATTCCTGCAAATCACAATACAAATATTAATCTAAATTATAAAACAGAAAAAATTAATGTATTTGCTAATCTAGGGTACAGATATGCTATTTTTTTTGGAGAAGAAAAACAAACACAAACTACCCAAATAAACGCTATAACCAATAGTGTAAACCTTAATGCAGATACCAAAAGAAACGATGATCATTATAATATCTATTTTGGTGGGGATTATTACGTTAATGATAAAAACACACTTACCGCAAGCTTTTATCATAACAAATTAAAGAATACTGATGAAACTGATTTCACTTATACCTATCTAAATACCAATAAAGAAACAGATAGTGTTATATCACGAAAAGAGGATTATAAAGAACCACAAAATTTTAATCAGTTAGAAATCAATTATGTAAAAACATTTGATAAAAAGGGACAAAAATTTACAGCTAATGTTCAGTACGATTTTTGGAATGATGATGAAAATGAAATGATCACGCAACAACGTATTCTACCAACTGAAGGAGGTCTAACAAGAATCAGAACCCGGGATGTAGAAAGTAGTAAAGATCTTCTTATACTATCTGACTTCATATCTCCTTTGACCGAAAAATCCAGATTAGAAACAGGTGTTAGAGCAGAAATCAGGAGAATTACCAGTGATTATACCGCATGGGTAGACGATCAAATATTAGAAGATTTTGATAATCGTCTGGATTATGACGAGCGTATTTATGGAGCATATATACAATATGGTAACAATAGAAAAAAGTTTAATTATCTTCTGGGAGTTAGGCTAGAACATTCTGATATCGGTATTAGTGATCGCAAAGCTCTTTTTAGTAATAAGAAAAAATACACAGACATATTTCCTACCACTCATTTTACTTATAATTTTACAGAAAGAACCAATCTTCAATTAAGTTATAGCAGAAGAATTAATAGACCACGATTTTGGCAACTAAATCCTTTTGGAGGGCTTTCGGATCCTAGAGATCTCTTTGCAGGAAATCCTGATTTAAACCCTGCATATGCCAATGTTCTTGAACTTGCATTATTAAAAAGATGGACAAAAATAACGCTCAATCCATCAGTTTACTATCAATATCATACTGATTTCTTCCAGTTTATTACCTCTCCTACTGCCGAAGGAGGTTTTATAACAACACCCGTAAATTTATCTCATGAAGAACGTCTTGGATTTGAGTTAGCAACAACATATAACCCGTTTAAATGGTGGCGTTTATCTGGTGAGTTTAATTATTATACTTTTACACAAGAAGGAACTTATGAAAATATCAATTATGATACAGAAGATACAAAATGGTCTACAAGAGTAAATTCTAGAATGAAGTTTTCAAAAGGGTTTTCTATACAAACAAATTTTACCTATCAGGGAAAAAGTAATAGTGGGCAAAGACTTATCAAATCACAATATTGGGCAAACTTTGGGATTAGTAAAGACCTATTTAAAGACAAAGTTTCTCTAACACTTAATGCGAATAACATTTTTGATTCGAGAATTAATAAATCCACAGTTACAGGTCAAAACTACAGTTTGGTTTCCTCTACTACCAGAAGTGGCAGAAGAGTTAGTGCGACTCTTACATATCGATTTAATCGTAAAAAATCTGACCGTGACCGTTTACCAGACTAATCAATATACTTGTACTAAAACTTCAATTAATAAAAACCCTTTAGATTTTCTAATTCTAAAGGGCTTTATTATTATTTTCCGTTATCAATAAATAATTTACTTGGTATTTTATAATTATAAATTTTAATGCACTTTTGCAGTACTAAACAATCTATATATTAAACGTATCATTATAATGAGTCTAGAAAGAGAATTACACAAGCGTAGCGGATCTGTATGTGAATTATCAGGAGAAACTGAAAATTTAAAAGTCTATGAAGTTCCTAAGTCTCCGGGAACAGGCCTGGATTCGCATATTCTTATTTCTCAAGTGTGTTTAGAACAAATAGAAGATCCTGAGAAAGTAGATGCAAATCACTGGCGCTGCCTTAATGATAGTATGTGGAGTGAAGTTCCTGCTGTACAAGTAATGGCATGGAGAATGTTACATAGATTAAAATCTGAAGGTTGGCCTCAAGATTTATTAGATATGCTATATCTGGATGAAGATATGACAGCATGGGCAAATGCCACTGGAGATGGTGATGATAAAGAGGATGCTATTAAACATTTAGATGCCAATGGTGCACTATTACAAGCTGGAGATTCTGTTGTTTTGATTAAAGATCTCGATGTAAAAGGCGCTAATTTTACTGCCAAACGAGGTACTCCTGTTCGAAATATTTCATTGGTTCATGATAATGCCGAACACATAGAAGGTCGAGCTAATGGGCAACATATTGTGATTCTTACCAAGTTTGTAAAAAAGACATAAAGAACTAAAAAGTAATAGAACGAACTCTAAATGAGTTGTAAAAAACTGTGATCCTTTAATATAAGTTCACAGTTTTTTATCTATAAAAATTTCTATAGTACATACATATATTTTAATCGCGGCTGTTCACAGTGATAACCTCTCGCTAAGAAAGCTTTAACCTGTGAATGTTTAGATACAAATGCACTGCCTTTTATATCAGTCATCGAACAAACCCAACTTTCTCCTTTAATATCTTTGAGTTTTGACTTTTCTATTTCAAATTTTTTAAACTTTTCTAGTTTACTTTTCATTATAATATCTTTTTTAAATTAAATATAATATTAAAAGTACTGAGGTTTTAAATTTTAAAAACCTGTATTATATAACCGCTCTGGTTTAAGCAATAATTGATTGTACAAAATTGATATACGTAACAAAACAGATCTTGAAAAGTATTTTACATTAAAAAAGAGATCAGTTTCTGATGGCAGAAACTGATCTCTTTTTAAATTTTTGATCACAATCTAGAATAAACTCGCCTGTTCCCCTTCTTCACCGGCATCGGCATCATTGTCTGAAGATTTTGCTGAAGTTTGATTGTTGGTTGCTTCAGGAGATACATTTTCTTCTTCAATCACTTCAATTTCTTCAGCAGGAAGTGATTCTTGTTCTTCATATGGTAATGGATCCAGTAGATTGATCTGTTTCACTTTATGTGTCGTTAATTGATTTCCTAAAGCTTTTGATCCTTTGATCGATATAAATTCTTCGAGGTTTATTTCTTCGTTCGGTCGTTGATCTTTGCCTCTAAGCTTCGTAAATATTATTTCTGCTATCGGTCTATAATCTGTAGAAACAACTTCTAAGAAAGATTTTTGATGTTCTGTAATAAAAGTTTCTTCACGCTCTGGGTGTTCAATCAGAAAACGTTTAATATAGTATCGCTCTTTCTCTCCATCCCAATATATTGCAGATATTGGTTTTTTAGGTTTCCATTTTTCTAAAACAATCATATCCGAACTAAAATGCAATGTCATTTCGGGAATTATTGTTTTTGCATTACCTTTTTGGGTAATAACCAGAAGGCGATCCTCTCCTCTAAATTCACCTAATAATTCACCTCTTCCATCGACATTAAGGCGCTGTACCGAATCATCAAACCAAATTCTTCGTGGTTTTAGAGTAGATACTCCTTGTTCTTTCAATTCAACGCGTTTAATATTATATTTGGTAACAATATTTCCTTTTACCCCTCTGCCTTTGATTAACAAATCTGCAAAATCAAGGTCGAATTTTAATTTTTTAATACTTCCTGCTTGTCGTAAGAATATAGTAATTACTTCGGCCTCGCCATTTGGATTAGCAGAGAAATACGTGACTTTTGATCCTTTTTTTCCTTGTGCAAGATCATATTCTTTATCTCTTGTTACTCCTGTAACTGCAAAACGCTTAACATATGATGCTCCTCCTCTACCATCTTGATAAATCATATTATAAATCGTACGCTTATCTTTTTTCTTAAAGACAGCTATATGAATTATATTTTTGCCAATAAAAGTTTTTGATCCAACTTTGGTAATCATCAATTTTCCTTCTTCTGTAAAACAGATAATATCATCAATATCAGAACAATCTGCTACATATTCATCCTTACGCAGCGAAGTACCGATAAATCCTTCTTCACGATTTACGTATAATTTTGTATTTCGAATTACAACTTTGGTCGCTTCAATATCATCAAAAATCTTGATTTCGGTCTTACGTTCTTTTCCTTTACCATATGTAGTTTTTAGCCTTTTAAAGTAATCTATAGCAAACTCTATAAGGTGCTCAAGATTATGTTTTACCTGTGCTATATCTTCTTCAAGTGCATCTATTTTTTGTTGTGCTTTATCTATATCAAATTTAGAAATACGTTTAATTCGAATTTCTGTTAGACGTACAATATCTTCCTCGGTAATCGCTCGTTTTAGATGTTTAATATGAGGTTGTAATCCTTTATCAATAGCTTCAATCACCCCCGGCCATGTTTCTACTTCTTCTATATCCCGGTAGATTCGGTTTTCGATAAAAATTCTTTCTAATGATGCAAAATGCCATTGTTCCTGTAATTCTTCTAACTGAATCTCGAGCTCTTTCTTTAGTAATTCTACTGTATTATCGGTAGAACGGCGTAACATTTCTGAAACACCAATAAAGTTTGGCTTATTATCTTCTATAACACATCCTAATGGGGATATAGACACTTCGCAATTCGTAAATGCATAAAGTGCATCGATCGTTTTATCAGGGGAGATACCAGAAGGAAGATGTATTAATATCTCTACTTTTGCTGCGGTATTATCCTCTATTTTCTTAATCTTTATCTTTCCTTTTTCATTAGCTTTAAGAATAGAATCTATTAAAGATGTGGTCGTAGTAGAAAATGGTATTTCATTTATAACCAAAGTGTTCTTCTCATATTGAGATATCTCGGCACGCACCCTAACTTTACCGCCACGGTTACCATCATTATAGTTTGTAAAATCTGCTATTCCTGACGTAGGAAAATCTGGAAAAATAGTAAATCGTTTGCCTTGTAAATGTTTAATGGATGCATCGATCAATTCGATGAAATTGTGTGGTAAAATCTTAGTACTTAATCCAACGGCTATTCCTTCTGCTCCTTGTGCCAGTAATAAAGGAAATTTTACCGGAAGATTAATAGGTTCTTTCTTTCTACCATCATAGGATAATTGCCAGTCGGTAACTTTGGGATTGTATACTACATCTAATGCAAACTTAGACAGGCGGGCTTCTATATATCTCGATGCGGCTGCTCTATCACCGGTAAGGATATTACCCCAGTTACCTTGCATATCAATCAGCAATTCTTTTTGCCCAACTTGTACCATTGCATCAGCAATACTGGCATCACCATGAGGGTGATACTGCATCGTATGCCCTACAATATTGGCCACTTTATTATATCGACCATCATCGAGATCCTTCATAGAATGAAGAATACGACGTTGTACTGGTTTTAAACCATCTTCAATTGCTGGTACTGCTCGCTCTAAGATTACATAAGATGCATAATCCAAAAACCAGTCTTTATACATTCCTGTAACCTTAGTGATCACCTCTTGTGGTTGATGATCTTCGGGGGTAGAATCGTGATGTAGTTCTTCGTTTTCGTTTTCCAAATCCATATATAATTTCTGGGGCTTCTAAATAATTATAATTCTTCCTCTATTGTATCCAGTTCTACTTTTAGATTATCTATGATAAATTCTTGTCGTTGTGGCGTATTTTTTCCCATATAAAAAGACAATAATTCTTCAATCGATTTTTCTTTATCCAGCATTACAGGATCTAAACGTATATCATCCCCTATAAAATGCACAAATTCATCTGGAGAAATCTCACCTAATCCCTTAAATCGTGTGATTTCTGGTTTACCCGATAATTTTGCGATAGCATCTCTTCTTTCCTGCTCAGAATAACAATAGATTGTTTCTTTTTTGTTCCGAACTCTAAACAACGGAGTCTGCAATATATATAAATGCCCTTCTTTTATTACTTCGGGAAAGAACTGTAAGAAAAAGGTGATTAACAACAATCGGATGTGCATTCCATCTACATCGGCATCTGTTGCGATTACAATATTGTTATATCTTAAATCTTCTAATGATTCTTCTATATTTAATGCTGCTTGTAACAGATTGAATTCTTCATTTTCATAGACAATCTTTTTACTCATGTTATAGCTATTCAACGGTTTTCCGCGTAAGCTAAAAACAGCTTGAGTATTCACATCTCTGGATTTGGTTATAGATCCACTTGCAGAATCTCCCTCGGTAATAAACAGAGTACTTTCGAGATTACGATCTTTCTTACTATCGGTAAGATGAACACGGCAATCTCTTAATTTTTTATTATGTAGACTGGCTTTTTTTGCCCTTTCTTTTGCTAGTTTCCGAATTCCGGATAAATCTTTACGTTCGCGCTCTGCCTGTAATATTTTACGTTGTAGACTTTCTGCTGTATTAGGGTTCTTATGAAGAAAGTTGTCTAATTTAGTTTTTACAAAATCATTAATATAGGTTCGAACTGTTGGTAAGTCTCCTCCCATTTCTGTGGATCCCAATTTGGTCTTGGTCTGACTTTCGAAAACAGGTTCCATCACTTTTATGCTTATCGCAGACACAATTGATTTACGAATATCACTGGCCTCATAGTTTTTACCATAATATTCTCTAATGGTCTTTACTACTGCTTCTCGAAATGCAGCCTGATGTGTTCCTCCTTGTGTAGTATGCTGCCCATTTACAAAAGAATGGTACTCCTCACTATATTGTGTTTTACTATGAGTAATCGCTATTTCTATATCATCACCTTGAAGATGAATAATATCATACAATCGATCCTCTTTATTTATAGTATCAGAAAGTAAATCTTTTAATCCATTTTCTGAAAAATATTTCTCTCCATTAAAAATAATGGTCAAACCTGGATTAAGGTACACATAGTTTTTTAGCATTTTGGCTACATACTCTGCGCGGTACTTATAATGTTTAAATATAGTACCATCTGGTACAAAAGATACTTTAGTTCCTCTTCTACGAGAAGTTTCTTCTAATGTTTCCTGATTCGTGAGATTTCCTTTTTCGAATTCTGCCGAAGCTGATTTACCGTCTCTAGTAGATTCTACTTTAAAGAATGCAGATAACGCATTAACCGCTTTGGTACCCACTCCATTAAGTCCTACTGATTTTTTAAATGCCCGGGAATCATATTTACCTCCAGTATTCATTTTAGAAACTACGTCTACCACTTTGCCTAGCGGAATCCCACGACCATAATCTCTAACCACTACTTTTTCTCCTTGTATAGAAATCTCGATCGTCTTACCGGCTCCCATTACATATTCATCAATCGAATTGTCGAGTACCTCTTTTACTAAAATATAAATTCCATCATCTGCAGAAGAACCATCACCTAGTTTCCCGATATACATTCCGGGTCGCATACGTATATGTTCTTTCCAGTCGAGGGATCGTATATTATCTTCGGTATATTTGGTTTCTTTGCTCATAAATTTTGGGTAGAATGCCTGCTAATATAAGGTTTCACTTACAAAATTAAAATAGCCTTTCTACAAAGTAATTAACAAATCGATAGTGAATTTTGTTGATTATTTGGTATGCAGCCATTTGATCCATCTAATTAGACCGTTTTTAAATAAAAAACGGAAATCAAAAGATCATTATTTTAAAATAATTCAAAAAATTTGTGCACAGATTAAACCATTTCTATAAAATGTGGTCATAGTACGTACAACTAAAGATCTCGATACTATGAAAAAAATCCTGCTACTATCAATTTTATTAACTACTTATGCTTGTTCTAATGATGATATATCCAATCAGGAAATTGATATTAATACTGAAACCACTACAGGTACCAACCCGATAACTTCTTCTTTTGATTTCTCCTCGTATTTTAATATTGATTTCGACAATTTATCCAATTATGTAGCAATACCTCCTGCCTACATTACAAAAGATAATACAAATGGTAATGAAATCACTAATGAAGGAGCTACTCTAGGTAGAATCTTATTTTATGATAAAAATTTATCTTCTAACAACACTATTTCATGTTCTAGCTGTCACATTCAATCCACTGCTTTTAGTGATAATGCATTGGTAAGTCAAGGTGTAAATGGAACCACAGCCAGGCATTCTATGCGGCTAATTAATTCTAGGTTTGCAGATGAAACAAATTTCTTCTGGGATGAAAGAGCTTCATCATTAGAAGAACAAACAACAATGCCAATCCAGGATCATGCAGAAATGGGATTTAGCGGTACTAATGGAGATTTAAATTTTGAGGATTTATTAAATAAACTAAATGAAACCGATTATTATCCAGAATTATTTAATTGGGTTTATGGTGAATCGGAAATTACAGAAAATAAAATACAGTTAGTACTAGCTCAGTTCATTAGAAGTATTCAATCTTTTGATTCTAGATATGATACAGGAAGAGCTTCCTCCCCAAATGACAGGGCACCATTTACTAATTTTTCGCAAAATGAAAACAATGGAAAACAGTTGTTTTTAGATCGCCCAAACTTTGATGCTAACGGAAATAGGACTTCGGGTGGAGTTGGTTGTGCCGCATGTCATAGACCACCAGAATTTGATATTGACCCACAAAGTTTAAATAACGGCTTTATTCATCGCATTGCAACAGTCATAACAGATACTGATTTTACCGTTACCAGAGCTCCCTCTCTACGTGATGTTTTTAATCCAGAAGGAGAACTTAATGGTCCTTTAATGCACTTTGCTGTTGACTTAGATCAGGTTATTGATCATTATAACGATATTCCTAATACATCAGACAATCCTCAGTTGGACCGAAGATTAAAGCCCGGAGGGAATCTACAAAACCTACAAATGACAGCTCAGGAAATAAGTGATTTGAAAGAGTTTTTATTAACACTCTCAGGAAATAATGTTTACACTAATGAAAAATGGGCTAATCCATTCTTATAATATAAAGGATTGTTAATAAAAAGCAGTGATTCCTAAGTCTAGAAATCTTATCACATTTAAAACACATTTAAGGTTTAACATCTCATCTTAAGTGTGTTTTAGATTGTGTATTTTTTGAAATCATATACTCAAAAATCCCTCTTCAAAGCTTGAAACAAAATCGTTAATATATTTTTTATTAATGTCTTCTTTTCTAATAACCAGATAATGAGTTCTTTTCACACCATACTTTCCAATGCTTTTAAAAATCAAATCTTTAGGTATTTTTAGTAATTTTAATGCCCATTTTGGCATGCATATAACTCCCATATTTGCATTCACCATTTCTAAAGAAACTTCGGTAAGGGGAATGGCAGAAATTTTTATAGGTGTTATTTTATTAGGTTTTAAGAATTGCTCATAAACCGATACTGTTTCTAATGGAAAAGAATGAATAATCAAATGAATATCCTCAAAATTATCGGCACTTAAATATTCTACTTCGCTATATCTATGTTCTTTGTGCATAATAGCATAGGTTTCATCCTCAAACAGTGCAATACTAGATAATTGATCATTTGCTGGTTCTGAAGTAACCAAAGCGATATCAATTTCGTTTGATAATAGTTTTGAAATCGGTTGATGCGTGGCTTCAAGAATAAGGTCAACATCAATTTGAGGATATAGCATTCCCATTTTTTGAATGAACCCAGGTAATCCCTGATAAAAAGAATAACACTCTGTACTCACTTTAATACTTCCTTTGGATCCATTTTTTATTTGTTGAATACTATTAAATCCCTGCGCTATAGTTTCCAACACTTCATTAGCCATCTTATATAATTCCAAACCTTCTTCAGTTAGTTTCCATTTGTTTCTTGTTCTATGAAATACTTTAAAGCCTAACCTTCCTTCTAATTCTTTTAATTGATGACTTAATGCCGATTGAGTTAAAAATAATCGCTCTGATGAGTTAGCGATATTACCTTCTTCTGTAATCGTTTTTATTAATCTAAAATACTTAATATCCATACCTGCAAAGCTACAATAATACTAGTGTAACGAATATGAAAATATTTCAGCTACAACATCAAATCATTCATCTAATTTATGAGAAACGGGCTCTAAATTGATGTTACATTTGACAAAACAAAAACACAGAGTTATGGAAAATCAAATTAAATTTTACGAAAATAAATTAGCTTAT
Source organism: Aquimarina sp. Aq78 (assembly GCF_900299525.1). Taxonomy (GTDB): domain Bacteria; phylum Bacteroidota; class Bacteroidia; order Flavobacteriales; family Flavobacteriaceae; genus Aquimarina. Next base: position 751,122 of record NZ_OMKA01000001.1, read on the forward strand.
GAAATGGATCCATCTGACTTATTTGATGCTCTTGAAAAGGAAGAAAACATCGTAGTAGTTGATACAAGACAATCTTTTGGATACGAAAAGGAACATATCCCGACTGCTATTAACTTACCTCATCAAGAAATGACATTAGAAAACACAGCCCATCTTGACAAAACAAAAACTTATATTTGTTATTGTGACGGTATCGGTTGTAACGCTTCTACCAAGGGAGCATTACACATGACCAGGCTTGGATTTAAAGTAAAAGAATTAATGGGTGGTATTGAATGGTGGAAATTTGATGGATATGTCACCCAGGGAATCAAACCAACCGAAGGTTCCTTAATTCAATGTGCATGCTAAAAACGAAATCATGACCATTAGATTTGCAAAAGAAGAAGATATTAAACAAATTGTTTTACTATGTAAAGCTCACGCAATATATGAAAAAGCAAAGTTTGATTCTAAAGAGAAAGCAGCATCACTTTTACACTATATTTTTGAGTCAGAGAGTGCTCTAAAATGCGTTGTTGTAGAGCGAAATAATGAGCTTTTGGGGTATGCAACTTTTATGAAACAGTTCTCGACCTGGGATGCTGATTTTTATATCTATCTTGATTGTTTGTATCTTAAAGAAGAAACACGAGGAAAAGGAATTGGCACAAAAATAATGGCTATGGTAAGAGAATATGCTGTATCACAAAATTGTAGTATTATTCAATGGCAAACTCCAGATTTTAATATCGTTGCGATTACATTTTATAAAAAAATAGGTGCAAAATCAAAAGCCAAAGAAAGGTTCTTCTGGAAAGTATAGCTGAAAAAATAATCTAAATGTATTCTTCCGGTTATTTTATGCTAAAGAATTGTTACTATAGTTCGATAAAATTCATTTTATTTTTACCTTTAATCGCTACTTATAGAATAACAAATTATAAACTTTATGTTTACACTTGAAGAACTAAATCAAGTCAAAAAACGGAAACATTTGATCAATATTGCTGATCAAAAAAACATCAACATCAAAAAAATATTACAGAAACTTCGATACGAAGAAGAGCTTCGTTCTCTACAAGGAGAACTGGTTAACCTTCAGCAATGGATAGCAAAAAAGAAGTTACGTGTTGCAATAATTTTTGAAGGGAGAGATGCTGCAGGTAAAGGAGGATCTATAAAACGATTTACAGAGCACCTTAATCCTCGTTCTATGCGTATTGTTGCATTATCAAAACCTACCGAGGTCGAAAAAGGGCAATGGTATTTTAGAAGATATATTAAAGAATTGCCTAATCCGGGAGAGATTGTTTTTTTTGACCGTAGCTGGTATAACCGTGCTGTTGTAGAACCTGTTATGGGATTTTGCACCAATAAACAATATAAAAATTTTATGGTTCAGGTTCCCGAATTTGAGCATATGCTATATGAAGATGGGATTATAGTAATCAAGTTTTGGTTCTCTATATCAAAAGAAGAGCAGAAAAAACGTTTTGATGCAAGACTACAGAATCCTCTAAAAGTATGGAAATTTAGCCCTGTAGATATGAAAGGACAACAGTTATGGACTAAATACACAAAATACAAGGAGCAAATGTTCTCAAAAACCCATACTACATTTAGCCCCTGGGTTATTGTAAAAACCAATAGTAAGAAAACTGCTCGTTTAGAAAGTATGAGGTATGTATTATCGAGATTTGACTATACTGGTAAATCGAAAGCAAAAACTACATTACTTCCTGATCCTAATGTGATCCTAAGATACTATAGATATATTGAACAAATAGATATTTGATTTATGACGGCAACTCAAAAAACAAAAAATATTAATCTTTCTAAAGAAGATCTGGAAATCCTAAACTCTCCTATTGGTTTAAAATATCTGTTTATGGATAAAAAAACTGATGTTGAAAAGGTTTTGAGAATGGTTAAATATGAGATACAATTAAAAGAACTCCAGGTCGAACTTATCAAATTGCAAAACTGGACCATTAAAAATGAGAAGAAAATAGTAATTATTTTTGAAGGTCGTGATGCTGCAGGAAAAGGCGGGGCAATACGCCGTATTACTTCTCATATAAACCCTAGGCATTTTCGCATTGTAGCATTACCAAAACCTACAAGTGAAGAAGAAGGACAATGGTATTTTCAACGTTATGTTAATCAACTGCCTACACCAGGAGAAATGGTTCTTTTTGATCGTAGTTGGTATAATCGGGCGGTTGTAGAACCTGTTAACGGATTCTGCACCGAAAACCAGTATACTACATTCATGGGACAGGTAAATGATTTTGAAAGAATGATACTAGAATCTGATACTTATCTCATTAAATTTTATTTTTCAATCACCAAAGAAGAACAAGCTACTCGCTTTAAAGATATCAAATCAAGTCCTTTAAAAAAATGGAAAATGACCCCTGTAGATGAAAAGGCTCAAGGACTATGGGATGAATATACAAAGTATAAGGTTAAAATGTTTGAAAAAACAAATACCGAGCTTTCTCCCTGGGTTATTATTGAAGCAGATCGCAAAACTGAAGCACGAATTAAAGCAATACAATATGTCTTAAATACGATTCCTTATGAAGAAGATGTTATTTAAAACTAAAAAAGGCCCTTATAACAGGGCCTTTTTTAGTTTTGTTTTGTAAACCTACCCTTTTAACCAAGCTTTTCTAAGCTCTGATTGCTCTTTTGTAGAATTATCAATTACTTTAAGTTTTTTCCCTTTGGTAAAAGATTTAGTTACTTTAGTTTTAATAACAACTTCCTCTCCTGCTCTATTAAGTTTAACTTCAATATCATCTCCTTCTTGCCATTGAAAAGTCGCACCTAGTATATTATTAGCATTCTGCAATGTCAATTTAGTACCATTTACTTCTACAATATCATCGTTTGGTTTCGCTCCATTTTCTGCCCAAAAGCTATTATCAGAAACTAAATCTGTAAAAAAGATAGTTCCTTTTTCCTGATTTCCAGCTACAATTAAAACTCCAGAATTTTGGATATAATTTGTTTCCACTCTTTCTGATTCTATTGATAACCCTACTTTTTTAAAGAATTCTTCATAGTTAATAGGAGTTTTTCCTACAACATGAGTTTTCAAAAATTCACCAATAGCCGGATAAGTCATTGCCGTAATCTCTTCTATAATTTTATCATCGTTAAAAGGTTTGTTTTTACCATATTTAAGAGATAACTCTTTCATTAAAGATAGGATTCCTCGATTCCCATTACTTTCTTCACGCATTAGAATATCAATACACATACCTATTAATGCTCCTTTTTCATATACATTAACATAGTTAGCTGCATAAGGTTGATCCAATATATTTTCACTCATTACCGTAAAACTCATTGTATCATCAAATCCGCTTGCACTCTGAATTTTACCCATGATTTTATCATAAAACTCCTGCTCTTCTACCAATCCCTGGTTAACCTGAAATAAGGTCGCAAAATATTCGGTTACTCCTTCATACATCCATAAATGCTTTGAAAAAGTGGGTTTGTCATAATCGAAGTAATGTACATCTTCAGAATGAACACTAAGAGGAGTTACAATATGGAAAAACTCATGAGAAACTACATCAATCATTGCAGATGCCAACGCTTCATCGGGCATTTGTTCTGGTAATACTACTACGGTAGACGTATGATGCTCTAGTGCTCCAAATCCCGTAGGGGCATTTTCAGTGCTAGGTGCTAAATATAAATATATATCATAACGAGGAGTACTATTGATATCTCCAAGATATGCCTTTTGCCCTTTCATCATTTTAAATACAGTTTCTTTTATCTTAGCTGCTGTATGCACTTTATTTGGTGAATATATACTTAACACAATTTTGATATCTCCTACCATAAATTCTTCGACATCAAGATCTCCATACATCATTGGATTGTCTGTAATTTCGAAATACCGTGTTGCCAAATATTTATCTACGGTAATTACTTTATCATCACTAACTTCTGATCCTACTTTTTGTAACGCAGAAGTTCTCTTCATTTCAGATGGAGCTTTTACCTCTAATGCATACTGGTTATTTTTCAGTACATCAAAATATCCAATAAATCCGTGAAGGTTCAATACATAATTTTCTGGTTCTATATTAGTTCCAGAAGGAGAGAAAGGCGTACCGATGTCTGTGTTCTCTATATCATAGGTGTCATTTACCAGGTAACTAATTCTATCAAGCTGCTTGGCATTCGGAATCAACCATGTATTAGTATCTTTTTTTTCAGTTTTAATTTCATTTCCCTGATAATCAAAAGCCTTAAAATCATCTACAAATTTCCCAAAATCACTTACTGCATAAGTACCTTGAACCACTTTGGGAATACGATATTTTACGGTATCCTGAATAAAGCGTCCTGGGTTTATAGTAACCGGAACTTTATCGTCTTTTACCTGAGTTAAATCTATAGCTGTTGCTATAGGTACATTTGTTGCTATATCATTTGTAAGGTTACTGGTTCCACAACCAATTAATAATACACCAATGGAAATCTTGGCTAATGTTTTTTTCATTGTATTGGATTAACTATTTACTATAGCTAGACTTAAAAAAATGTCTAGTGTTTCAACTTTAATGGCGCAAATTATACAATTTGCATAGACTTTAGCTTATTTTTAGCACTTTTTATAACAAAACCACTATTTTGGATTTAATAATTGATAAACAGCGATTACAATTCTCTAAAAGCCCTGAGTTACTAGCACCAGAAAAGGCAACCGTTATTTTCTTACATGATTCTTTAGGGTGTGTTGAATTATGGAAAGATTTTCCCAAACAAATAGCATTAAAAACAGGGTGTAATATTATTTCTTATGATCGCCAAGGCTATGGTAAATCTGCTCCTTTTATTACTTCAAAAAGAAATAATGATTACTTAAAAGAAGAAGCTTATATTTTAGCAAAAATAATACAGAATCTAGAATTAAAAAACGTTATACTATTTGGTCATAGTGATGGTGGAAGTATTGCTTTATTAACTGCAGCTTTGTTTCCAGAAAAAGTTATTGGTATTATTACCGAAGGAGCCCATGTATTTGTAGAACAAGAAACCATTAATGGTATTAAAGCAACAGTCCTTGCGTACCAAAATACTTCTCTTAAAGAGAAATTATATAAATACCACGGAGATAAGACGGATACAGTTTTTAGATTGTGGGCAGAGACATGGCTTTCTGAAACTTATCAATCTTGGAATATCGAAGAATATTTACCTAAGATTGAATGTCCTTCACTAATAATTCAGGGTGAAAAAGATGAATATGGAACACTGGATCAGGTAAACTCTATTGTAAAAAACACATCGGGGTACTCAAAAGCTTTACTAATACCAGATATTGGACATACGCCACACAAAGAGAATTCGGAAATTGTGATTAAGAATGTCATTTCATTTATTAATGAGATATTCCCTTCTCACTAATAAATTAGGGCAGCAAATGCTTTGTTATAATATTTTTAAGATCATTCTTATTTAATGGTTTATTAATAATATCATTCATTCCTATTTCCATACATTCTTCTTGCACTTCACTTAACTCAGAAGCCGTAAGAGCAATAATAGGTGTGATCTGATTAAATTCTCGTATACGTCTGGTGGCTTCTGTTCCATTAAGATAGGGCATATTTAGATCCATCAAAATAAGATCAAAATCCTCTTTTTTAACCATTTGCAGTGCATTAAAGCCGTTCTCTACAATAGTACAGTCATATCCAATTATATTTAAAAGGTTTTTGGTAACGATTTGATTTATTTTGTTGTCCTCTGCGACTAATATTCGTCTATAAATAGTATTCATACTACTACTATTCAAATCTATTTCTTTCTCTTCCTTTTCGTCTATGATTTCTAATTGTAAATCAAAATGAAATTTGGTTCCCCTACCTTCTTTACTATCCAGATAAATTTCGCTATCCATCATTTCTAAAAGGTTTTTAACAATAGATAAACCTAATCCAGTTCCTTCAGATTTATTAAACTCTCTACCAACCTGAGAAAACTTCTCGAATACAAACTCTTTTTTATCTTCTGGGATTCCTACACCATTATCTTCTACTTCATATCTAATTGTAATCATTTCATTCTCTAAAGAGAGGATTTTTATTCTAAGCCATATCTTTCCATTTTCGGTAAATTTTGATGAATTTCCGATCAGATTAATTAGAACTTCGGATATTTTAAGAGAATCAACATCTAATACATCAGGTAATTCGTTAGGTATTTCTAAAACAAGTTCATTGTTTTTGTTTTTTGCCTGATACTCAAAAGAATATAATAAGTTCTGAGAAAGCTTAAGTAGATTTGTAGGAGTCTTTGTAAGTTTCTCATTATTAGACTCAATCTTACTTATTTTCAATACTTTATTTATTAAATCCAGAAGGTAGTCACCAGAAAATTTTAATGAATTAAGCAATTTTTTATGCTTTGGTAAAATATCTTTTTCTTCTAATAATAATGTCGTAATTCCTACCACACCATAAAGAGGAGTTCTTAGTTCATGACTTACAGTAGAAATAAATTGAGATTTTGTATTGGTAAGTTTCTCTGCTTCTGCCTTTGCTTCAATGAGTTCTTTATTTTTTTCTTTTAAGACATCACTACTTTTTTTTCTTACTCTATATTTCCAATAAAAGAAAAACAAAGCTATTAGCAGTAGAACAAGGCCAACCAATAGTATATTAATAATAGTATCTTTTCTGGCTATTTCTGCCAAATACGCTTCTTTCTCATTGTATTCAGGATCTCTTTGATATCTATCTTCATCAAAGTTCACCTTTTTAACTTCTAACGGTTCCGATTTTTCTTTACCTGATTTCTCTAGTGATGACACTTTGTTGCCATCAGTACTATAGTTTATTTGTCCGTAACTGACAATACCCATATATACAAAACAGTACAATACTATTATTCTTAAACCCCCTTTACCCATAAAAATTACAAATCTAATTTACATTTCCAATATTTTCTTTGGAAAGTAATCCCCATCAACGTAAGTAAACACTTACTAATTAGAGTGTTAAATTACTGAAAAAACATTAAAAAACGTTTAAAAATAACATTGAAACTTTTTATAGGTGAATAGATTTTACTTTCTTTCATTTTTTCTTTGAGATCACATATACTCCGAAAATCACTATTGCTGCTCCGATTACCTGGACTGTTGACAAATTTTCTCCCAAAACGAAATAAGCCAAAAGGATAGTAGATACAGGACCCAAACTTGCTATAATCGAAAAATTAGATGCCCCAAGTTTAGCAATAGCTGCAGATACCAAATAAGAAGGTATAATTGTAGAAAAAACAGCCATGATTATACAAATAAGATATACTTCTAACGGATAATTCATTATGTTTTGTCTATCAAAAATCAGATATTGAATAATTATACATAAAGATGAAACTATCATAGCATATGAGGTAAAAGTTACTACTCCAAACTTAGGAATTAACCACCCACTCCCCACCAGATAAATTGCATAGGTTAGTGCACTCAAGAAAATCAAAGATCCTCCTAAAACGATATGACTAGTTTCGATTTGAAGCTCTCCCCAAAACGTAACGATCACTCCTATATATGTTAGTAAAATAGCTAACAATTGTTGCTTTGTAATTATACTCTTCAAAAAAATCCGGGAAATAATAATAACTAGTGTTGGATAAATAAAAAGAATTATTCGTTCTAATCCTGCCTTAATGTATTTCAATCCAAGGAAATCAAAATAACTTGCCAAGTAATACCCAACAAACCCAAAAAACAAAATCCACAAGTAATCTATTCTTCTAATTTTATCTTTTTCTACGGGCTTTTTATACAAGGCTAATACGATGTATATGGGTAAAGAAAATAACATTCTAAACAGTAATAGATGTTCTGAGCTTATCTCAAATTTATATGCTAATTTGACTAATACTGCTTTTGCAGAGAATAAAACGATACCAATAATTGCCAGTGCAATTCCGTACGAGGATAACTTACTATTTTGCATCTTTCAAAAATAGTAGTATTGTTATTTTTGAAAAATCTAAAAACTTTCTAATTACGATACCCAACAAAAAACCTTTCTGGTATTCCCAGAAAGGTTTTATAAATAAATAAAGTGTTTTTTATACATTAAATAAGAAATGCATTACATCTCCATCATTCACAATATATGCCTTTCCTTCTACTCCTAGCTTTCCTGCTTCTCTTGCTTTGGATTCACTGCCATATTTTACAAAATCATCATATTTGATAACTTCTGCTCGTATAAAACCTTTCTCAAAATCGGTATGAATCACTCCTGCTGCTTGTGGTGCAGTAGCCCCCACATTAACTGTCCATGCTCTTACTTCCTTAACACCAGCTGTAAAATAAGTTTGCTGGTTTAACAATTTATATGCTGCGCGAATTAGTATTGACGCACCTGCTTCTTCTAATCCCATATCCTGCAAAAATAATTGACGCTCTTCATAATCATCCAATTCAGTAATATCAGCCTCAGTTCCAACAGCTAACACTATTACTTCTGCTTTTTCTGAAGCTACAGTTTCTTTTACCTTTTTCACATAATCGTTTCCGTCTACCGCAGATCCTTCATCAACATTACAAACATAAAGTACAGGCTTATCTGTTATAAACTGAGATGGTTTCACATATGCCGTATGGTCGTCTTCAGAAACATCAATTGCTCTAACCGATACCCCAGCTTCTAATCCTTCTTTAAGTTTTAGTAAAATTGCTTCTTCTTTCTGGGCTTCTTTATTACCAGTTTTTGCAGCTCTTTTTACTTTATCCAGTTTTTTTTCTATGCTCTCCAGATCTTTAAGCTGTAATTCGATATCAATCGTTTCTTTATCTCTAATTGGGTCTATCGATCCATCTACATGAACAATATTATCATTATCAAAACAACGCAATACATGTATTATAGCATCTGTTTCTCTAATATTACCTAAAAACTGATTTCCTAATCCTTCTCCTTTACTCGCTCCTTTTACTAAACCTGCAATATCAACAATTTCGACCGTTGCGGGGATTACCCGTTCGGGCACTACTAATTCCTCTAGCTTCTCCAACCTATGGTCTGGTACATTCACCACACCAATATTTGGTTCTATGGTACAAAAAGGAAAATTAGCACTCTGTGCTTTTGCATTAGATAAACAATTAAACAATGTTGATTTTCCAACATTTGGCAACCCTACGATTCCTGCTTTCATGGTACGTATATTAATAATGGTTGGGATATTTTCTATAGTTCACTCCCAATTTTTAAGAGTGCAAAGATAATGCTATTCATATATAGTAAACAAGTACAGATTCATAAGATTATTTAATAAATAGTTTGCAGCAAAAATTACCAGTCTAAACATTTATTCTCTTGATGCTGGTACTTAGATTTTAGCATATTTCTGTTTTTTTGTAAATTTATACCTAACAAACACACAAATGAAAACTTTAAAGACTCTAATCACAGCATTATTTATGATTTGTACTGCTGTTAATCACGCGCAATCTGACGAAAAAAAAGACAAACAAAATTCTTCACAAGAAACAGTGACTAAAACGATTCGTATCAAAGGGCCTAATGGTGAAGAAAAAGTTATTAAAAAACAGGAAGTTATTACTAAAAAAAGCAAAATAAGATTTAGCCCTGACGGTGAGGATCAAATTAATCAATCTGCTATTTATGAAGATGATGAAGTAGTAGTACAAAAGTTTGAAACTACTTCGGATATGGTGGGTTACACTAAAGTTGCTGATGAGAAAGGTTTTACAGTAACTTTTTTAAATAAATCCGGAGATAAAGTTGCTAAAGTAAGGCCACTAAAGAACGGGTATTATATTGTAAACTCAGGAGGTAATGATAATTGTCTTGGGCATTTTGATACAGATAAAAATTTTATTCTAGAAATGTATGATTCTAAAATAGACAAGGTAACTACAATTGTCTATAAATATCAAGCAAACTAAATATTTACTAATACTAATTAATAGTTAAAGCCGAGTCAATAGGACTCGGCTTTTTTTATAATATATATAACATAAATTTTTCTGCATAAATCTCTATTTACAAATAATTTATGATGAATAATAGACTCCACTTTATTTGAAAAACCTAAATTTAAGTAATTATTCAAAAACATAGTATAAATCTTAAAACCAAAAATCATGTTACAAACCATTTTAAATTTTAAAGGAGTTCAGAAACTAAACAGAAAACAACTTCAGATTATTAAGGGTTCTGGATGGCCTAGAAATGAACAAGATTGTCTTGCCTGTGGTGGTGAATGGAGCGCCCCATTATGTGCATTACCATGGAATTCTCCGTGTGTATAACAAATGAAAGTAACTGAATATTTCGAGAATTAAGGGTGTAAAAATATTAAAGTAAATCTTTACACCCTTAATTTATGAATAATGACTATGTTTTTTGGCTTTATAGGCAATTTTGCTATTTCTTCTTTTTAACTGAAATCATCAATAAAACCAAGGATCTAATTAAAAAACACCTAACAGTTTATGCTAAATACCAACCTTTTAGATATATTTAAGGACACAATCACCTTAATAAACATTTTTTATGAAAAAAATCACACTCATTTTATTTTGCTTATTCACCAGTTGGTGTTTTAGTCAACAAGTAGTAACAGGAACAGTTACTGACTCTTCAGGATCTCCAATACCTTATGTAAATATTATAGAAAAAGGATCTGCAAAAGGTACAACAACAGATAGTCAAGGTAACTACTCAATTGCCATAGATGCAAATGCTATCCTTGTATATAGCTATATCGGTTTTGAGACACAAGAAATAGAAGTAGGAACACAAGAAAAAATTGATGTCACCCTCCTCGAAGGAGAAGCATTAAGTACTATTATTGTGGTTGGATCCAGAAGTCCAAAAAGAACTGCAACCGATACTCCTGTAGCAATTGACATTATCGATATGCAAGATGTTATTACCAAAAGTGGTAAAATAGAAATTAATGAACTCTTGCAGTATGCGGCTCCTTCTTTTAATGCTAATAAGCAATCTGGATCAGATGGTGCAGATCATATCGACCCAGCAACTTTACGTGGTCTTGGACCCGATCAAACTTTGGTTTTAATAAACGGAAAAAGAAGGCATTCTTCTTCTTTGATTAATGTTTTTGGAACTCGTGGAAGAGGGAACTCTGGAACAGATCTCAATGCTATTCCTGCGTCTGCTATAAAAAGAATTGAAGTTTTAAGAGATGGCGCTGCAGCACAGTATGGATCTGATGCTATTGCTGGTGTTATTAATATTGTTCTAAAAGATAATGTAAATAAATTAACAGGAAGTATCAGTTATGGTGCTTATAATACGAATGCAAAAGGAGATTTTCCTGCGGGAACTCCTAATACCGATGGAAATCGACTCGATACCGAAAATGATGGAAACATTATTGCTGATGATAAAAGTCTTGATGGAGGATCAGTAAAAATAACCGCTAATTATGGAGTAGAAATCGGAGAAGAAGGTTACGCAAACTTTACTACAGAATATATTAGTAAAAACAAAACACTACGTCCTGGTTTTGATTTCAGGAGAGGTTTTGGAGAGGCTGCTATAGACGGTTTTAATTTCTTTGCTAATGCTGCAATTCCTGTATCCAAAAAAACTGAAATATACGCTTTTGGAGGTAGAAATTATCGTGATACTGATGCTTTTGCATTTACTCGTAATGATGGAGAACGTGTTGTACCTTCTATTTATTCAAACGGTTTTACTCCAAGGATAACATCAAATATTATCGATAATTCTGTTTCTGCTGGTGTTAGAACCGAAACTGAAGGCGGTTGGAAAATTGATATTAATAATACCTGGGGTAAAAATAATTTTCATTATTTCATAAAAGGAACTTTAAACGCCTCGTTACAGGACTCTTCACCAACAGATTTTGATGCTGGTGGACATAGCCTAAGTCAAAACACAACCAGTCTTGACCTTTCTAAATATTATCCAAACATTCTTAAAGGATTAAACATCGCTTTTGGTACAGAATACAGAATTGAAAATTTCGAAATTTTTGCTGGCGAGGAAGGGTCTTATGCAACATATGATGTTAATGGCTTACCTATTACAGATCCAGGAAGTCAAACACAGCCTACCGATCCACTTTCTGGAGAATTGAGACCTGGTGGATCACAAGGGTTTCCCGGATATAGTCCTGCAAACGAAGTAGATCGTTCAAGATCTAACCTTTCAATATATGCAGATGCAGAATTAGATATTTCTGATAGTTTTTTATTAGGCGTTGCAGGAAGATTTGAAGAATATAGTGATTTTGGAAGTACTACTAATGGTAAATTAGCTTTTAGAATTAAAGCTACAGAAGGTGTTAATATTCGTGGATCTGTAAGTACAGGTTTTAGAGCTCCTTCTCTGGCTCAGATATACTACAACCTTAGATTTACTGATTTCCAGGGTGGAGTCGCAACAGAAACCCTATTATCTGCTAATAACAGTCCTGTAACTGCTTCTTTTGGGATTCAACAACTCGACGAAGAAACAGCATTAAACGGAGCCTTAGGAGCAACAGCCACTTTTGGTGGTTTTACAGCTACAGTAGATGGGTATTATATTAATGTTAAAGATAGAATTGTATTAACAGGAACATTTGCTGCTCCTCAAATACCAAATGTGGCAGAAGCACAATTCTTTGCCAATGGTGTAGATACAGAAACTATTGGGCTAGATTTAATACTATCCTGGAAAGGAAACTTTGATTTTGGTAATATATCAGCAACACTAGCCGGAAACATTAATAATATGACTATTGAGGATATAAATAATGGAAGTTTAGACCAAGCTACCTTCTTTGGAGAAAGAGAAAAAGCATTTTTATTGGCTTCTGCTCCAGAAAGTAAGTTTTCTTTTAATGCCAATTACAGCAAAAATAAATTTAATGCCGGGGTTGGTTTAACACATTTTAGTGAGATTGTTCTTATCGATTTCACGGATGCAGAAGATGTATACGGTGCTAAAATTACTGCAGACCTAAATGTAGGATACAAGCTAACCGATAACCTAAAGTTTACTATCGGAGGAAACAATATTTTTAATGAATATCCCGATCAACAAAATGATGGTGAAACAGAAGCTGGTGGATACTGGGATGCTGTTCAAATGGGATTTGGTGGAGCTTATTACTATGCTAGATTAGATTTTAATTTCTAAAAAACACCAAAACATATATTAGAAGACCGCCTAAATATTTAGGCGGTCTTTTTATTTTTCAAATATTCGGAAATCAGAAATATTGATATTTCTTATTCCATATTTATAATTTTCATCTTCTTCATAACGATCATGTACTATTTTCTTACCTCGATTCATCGTTTTGGTGTCCAAAATACAATAACAAAACTTGGTTACTATCCCTCGAAAACAGCCACTATTTACTAAATATTATAAATACAAATTCACAACACTTCCGGAGTGAAAGAAATACATTTTTTTATGATTTTTTCACATATATTTTGAAAAATTCATAATACTTTATGTTAAATACTAGCATTTTTAAATATATTTAACCGACAATCATTTTAAACCAACATCATTTAAACACAAATTATTACATGAAAAAACTCGCATTTATTTTAATCGTACTATCCACAAGTCTGTGCTTTTCGCAACAGATAGTAACAGGAGTCGTCTCGGATGCAGATGGTTCTCCTTTACCTGGAGTAAATATTATTGAAAAAGGAACCAGTAATGGTTCTACAACTGATTTTGATGGTAAATACAGCATCGAAGTTAACCCCGAAGGTATTCTGGTTTTTAGTTATGTAGGCTTTAATTCTAAAGAAGTACCTGTAAATTCTCAAACAACCATCAATATCTCATTAAGTGGTGGAGCAGAACTTGATGAGATTATTTTAGTTGGATCCAGAGCACTACCAAGAAGTAATACTACTTCTTCGCTTCCTGTTGATGTATTGCCGGCAAAAGAATTAACTTCTACTGGTCAAATTACATTCGATAAAGCATTGCAATATAAAATACCATCATTTAATACTGTGCAGACACCAGTTAATGATGCTACTTCATTATTAGATCCTTATGAAATTAGAAATATGGGACCTAGTAGAACCTTAATTCTTATTAATGGAAAACGTAAAAACCTAAGTGCTTTATTGTATACTCAAACCTCTCCGGGAAGAGGTGAAACTGGTTCTGATATTTCTGCAATACCAACAGATGCCATAAAACGAGTAGAAATATTAAGAGATGGCGCATCTGCACAATATGGTTCTGATGCCATTGCAGGTGTAATGAATATTATTTTAAAAGACAATCCCGAAGAAGGCTCTGTGACTATTAGATCAGGAATTACATCTGAAGGAGACGGAGAAACGATTGGAATTAGTTTAAATAATGGTAGTTCTATAGGAGAAGATAAAGGGTTCTTTAACTATACCGTAGATTTCTCTAAGGTAAGTCTTGCTAACAGACCAGGAACTGTAGATGCACAGGGAGAATTTGATGATTTTGTTTTCACAAATCCTGATAGCTATAGTAGCTATTTAGATGCTGGAGGGCAGGCTTTAAACGGAGGAGCTACTCTAACAGGTCTTACAGCCGAACAAGCTCAGCAAGAATTTATTGATAACTACGTAGGTACTCCTAATCATACTACCAGACTTGCAGAAATCAATGCTGCAAATACACAAGGAAGAGCAGATGTTGATCAATTTTTGGCTCTCAAACCTGATGCGGGAAATATCAATGGGTCACCAGAAACAGCAGCAGCAAAATTTTTGGTAAATGGTGGATATGATATAAATAAACATACACAGATCTATCTAAACGCAGCATATGTCTATAAAAAAATAAATAGCTTCGCTAATTACAGAACCCCATATTGGAGAACGGAAGCTGCTTTTCCTTACTTAGCTGATTTTTTCCCTGATGGACCAAATGGTCAGTATATTGGATATGTACCTACTTTTGAAGGAGATCTAAATGATTATAATGCTACTATTGGTTTTAAAACTATAAAGAATGGTTGGAATTATGACCTAAGTTATACTACTGGTGGAAACACACAAACCTATAAAGTAAATAATTCGCACAATCGTAATACGGTATATTCTCCGTCTACATGGATTGACTCAAATGACAATGGTACTGTAGATCCTGGTGAACTCACACAAGGTTCTGAATTGTATAGAGAAAATAGCCCTATATCATTTGATCCCGGAGGAACAGGATTCAGACATAGTGTAGGAAATATTGATATTGCAAAATTAGTTACCGATAAAATCAGTATTGGTTTTGGTGCAGAATTTAGAACAGAAACTTTTGAAATTATTGAAGGAGATCTTGCCTCGTATGATGGTGGTGGAGCCGATTCATTTGCTGGTAATAGTCCTGAAAATTCCGGAACTTTTAACCGTTATAATTTTGGTGGATATTTGGATATAGCGTATGATATTACAGAAGATTTCCTGGTTAACGGTACGGTTAGACTAGAAGACTATAGTGATTTTGGTGATGCTTTTGTGTGGAAACTGAGTTCGCGCTATAAATTCTTAGAAGATAGATTAACATTAAGAGCCTCTATCTCTACAGGGTTTAGAGCACCAACACTTCATCAAATTTATACTCAAAAAGCGCAGTATAGTTTTGTTCCAGGAGCAGGAATTCAAGTTGGTGGATTAATAAATAATGTTTCTCCTCAAGCAAAATTATTAGATATCCCACAATTAGATGCAGAAGAATCCACAAATATAACTGTAGGTATCGGAGCTAAGGTTAACAGTAATATAAACTTCACTATTGATTATTATAATATTCAGGTTGAAGACAGGATTGTATTAAGTACCGAAATTGGAAAAACCGCTACCGATGCTGTTGGTAATAGTATTGGTAATACAAGCCTAGATCAATTGCTAAATGACAATAACTTAAATGATTTAAGCTTTTTTGTTAACGCACTAGATACCAGAACTTCTGGTATAGATGTAGTTGCTAATTATAAAAATATAAATCTTGCTGGTGGTAATCTTGGATTTAGTTTATCTGGTAATTATACAATAGAAAACGAAAGAGATGGAGATGTTAAAAACCCGGCAATTGTTGCAAGTGCTGGACAATCTGTAGTTAACCTAACTCAGGAAGCTTTATTCTTTACCTCTAGGCCTAAGACCAAATGGATTTTAGGAGCAAATTATGAAATAGGTAAATTCGATTTCTCTATAAATAACACTTATTTCGGAAAAACAGAATTCAGACAACAAGGTCTGGGCCCTAATTTAAAAACTGAGTTTATCCCAAAAATTGTTACCGATTTAGGGATTAACTTTAATGCAACAGATAAATTTACTGTTGCTGTAAATGTAAATAACCTATTAAACGTTTTACCAGAATGGGAGTTTAAATCTCTTAACGCTGCTGGTGATGTACTTATGAATGATCCTGCAGAATTAAAAACCCGTTCTAATTTAATCACTTTCAACCAAAGGTATTCTCAAATGACTTATAATGGTTTTCATTTTAGTCAATTAGGAACTATGTTTAATATATCGTTAAACTATAAATTATAGTAACAACTTAGATCTAATTATATTAGAATGGATTGTTTTGAATATTATCCAAAAAAACATCCATTCTGTCATATTGAGCAGAGTCGAAATATACCAATAGTAAAAGATGATTGTCCATCGACTCTGCTTTAAATGGCAGAAAAATAAACTTTTCACGTTTCCTTACTTCTTCTATAACCTTAAAAAAAACAAAATCTTTCGTTTTTATTTACTTTATCAAAAGCTAGAATCATATTTTTGCATGAATTTTAGTGCCAGACATTCATGAAAGATTTAACCCGTTACTTCTACAACCTTTTGGTTTCAAAAGGTATTTCAGAAAATACAGCAGAATACTTAAACCTTCTTATAGGGATATGCATTCTGGTAGTTGTACTTTTTGTATTAGATTTTGTAATGAAAAAAGTTATTGTAGCCATCTTTAAAAGCTATGCTTCAAAATCTAAAAATACTTTCGACGATTATTTAGTTAAAAATAAAACTTTTGATTACCTGGCACATATAGTACCATTATCACTAACAGTATGGATTGTTCCTATGCTATTTATTGCTTTTCCTACAGCAGAAAAATACTTAGAAATCCTGTTTAACATCATGGTTATTGTATTGACAATATGGATTTTAAGAAGTATCCTTAGAACGTTTAGAGATTTTTTAAAATCTTTAGATTCTTTTAGAGATAAACCCATCGATAGCTACGTACAGGTATTTATGATATTTGTATGGTTTATAGGGGCTATTCTGGTATTCTCGTCAATGACAGGAAAATCAATATGGACATTCTTAACAGCTCTTGGAGCAATGTCGGCAGTTATTCTTCTAATTTTTAAAGACACAATTCTGGGGTTTGTTGCAAGTATACAAGTAGCAGTAAATGATACCGTTAGAATTGGGGATTGGATCACTATGCAAAAATATGGAGCCGATGGAGACGTGATCGAGATTAATCTATCTTCAGTAAAAGTTCAGAATTTTGACAAAACTATCACTACAATCCCAACATATTACCTTACATCACAGTCATTTAAAAACTGGCGAGGTATGATGAATTCTGGCGGAAGAAGAATTAAAAGAGCATTGTTAATCAAAACATCCAGCATTTCATTTTTATCTGAAGACGATCTCAATAAATTAAAAAAAATTGAACTTATCGAATCTTACCTTACTAGAATTCAACAAGATATAGACTCTTATAACCAGGAATCTAAGATTGATAAAAGTGTATTGATGAATGGAAGAAACCTGACTAATATGGGGGTTTTTAGAATGTATGTAGAATTATATCTAGAAAATCATCCGTTTATCAATAAAGAAATGACTATTATGAGTCGTCAACTACCTCCTTCTGCACAAGGAACACCTTTAGAAATATATGCTTTTAGTAATAATAAAGTTTGGAAAAACTATGAGCAAATAATGGCCGATATTTTTGACCATTTACTATCTGCTATACCGTATTTTAATCTAGAGGTATTCGAATTAAATTATACTTCAGAAAAATAACTTAACACCAATAATTTTATGATTACCAGTTTCAGACTAATAAGCTACCTTGAGGGTATTTCATACCTACTCATTCTCTTTGTAACCATGCCTTTAAAATATATTTTTGAATCTCCAGAACCTAATCAAATTATAGGAATGGCTCATGGGTTTCTTTTCCTAATTTATATTGTATTTGCATTTCTTGTGAAACCAGAAAAAAAATGGAACATCAAAACGCTTATGATCGTTTTGGCTTGCTCTATTATCCCCTTTGGAACTTTTTGGATGGATCGAAAGTATTTACGCTAAAAGTTTATTGTGCCATTAAAATCACCATGGTAAATACTATGTAAATTAATAACACTATGGAATTTTCCATTATTCCTTGGTTGTAAAGATAAACTTCCATCTCGTAAAGGAACCTCCTTTCCATTGAAGAGTATTGCTAAGATAGTATTATTATGTTGAAAACAATTACAATCAGGCTTATAGTAATGATAATTATAATCATTAGAATGGGCGGTAACAATAATTATCTCAAGTACCTCGCCTGTATCTAGGTTATATATTATACGCTCTTCCACATTTTCGGAAGGTAATAAAGAAGCATTGATCACTTGATATACATATCTTCCGTTAGGACCATTTTGATTATTTATCGACCCAAAACTATGGTTACATGGATTACAAGTAGAGACAATTACAGGAGGTTTACGTCTTTGCCTTGGTACAGGGCGTTTTGATCTTCTTTTTACAATCACAACTTCTGGAACAGGAAGATTTATATTTACAGATACTTTTCCTACAACCCTAATTTGAGCAGAAACCGGAAATATTACTATTAATATTAAAAATATGAAAGGAATATAATACTTTTTCATGTTGATAGAAATTGTCTTTATTATTACTTAACAATTTTATCAAACGTTATGCCATAAATAAAAACAATTAAATTCTAACTATTTACTCAACCATTACTCTGGATACTCTATTCTAAGATGATAAATATTGGTTAATTTACGTTTAAAGACTTTTTTTATCTGTTGGATTTCTTTAAAAGTAATATTGGCATTTAGAAACTGATTATCTTCCATTTGTTTACTTACTATTTTTTCTACAAAAGAATCAATTAAACTACTTGTTGGATTTTTAAGACTTTTTGAAGCTGCTTCTACACTATCACTCATCATCAAAATGGCAGTTTCTTTAGAAAATGGTCTTGGCCCGGGATACCTGAAATCTTCAATATTTACATTTTCATTAGTTTCTTTTTCTTTACTATAAAAATAGTAAACAGTACTAGTCCCATGGTGAGTTCTAATAAAATCGATGACACGATCAGGTAAGTTATTTTTTTTGGCTATCTCTATACCTCTTATCACGTGATCAATAATAATTTTTGCACTCTCTTTTGGAGATAATACATCATGTGCATTACCAGAGGCAGATTGATTTTCGGTAAAATATGTAGGATTTGCCATCTTACCAATATCATGATACAATGCTCCTACCCTTACCAGCATTGCATTAGCTCCTATTTCATTAGCTGCAGCTTCTGCAATATTAGCCACATTAAGAGAATGGTGAAATGTCCCTGGTGCTTTATTAGACAATTCCTTAAGTAAAACAGAATTTGTATCACTAAGCTCTAATAGTGAAACATCAGAAATCAATCCAAAAACCTTTTCATAAGCATAGATTAAAGGATGTACTATAAGAGTTGCAAACCCACTTATCACAAACAATCCAACTGTAATCCAGTCGATATTGCTTATACTACCTTCATGAATAATATGAAACGCGATATATGCCAGAATATAAATTAATGTGATCTGCCCTACAGAAATAAATAAATTAGCCCTCTTAAAAGATTCTGAAATTGTTAGTATTGTTACAATTCCAGCTATAATTTGTAAAAAAGTATATTCATAGCTATTAGGGACAACAAACCCTAATATAAGCACCGTAATTACATGAGTAAACAATCCTAATCTCGAATCAAAAAATGCTTTAAGAACCAAAGGAAGAATACACAAAGGAACAACATAGATATAATCTGATCGATATTTAACCACCAACGTGGTTATCAATACCAAGAAAAGAACATTAAAGAAAATAAAAGTTACCTGAGTATTGTTTTCATATATATCTGATCGATATTTTTTAATAAACAATAGAAGCATCATAAGTGCTAATGAAACCAATAAGCAATACCCTAATACGATCCAATAGAAGTTTTTATCACTCCAAACCTGGGATTCATATTCTGCTTTTAATGAATTTAATATTTGCAGCTCATCTCCTTCTACTACCTCTCCTTTGGCTATAATCCTACTCCCTCTGGATACTCCTCCTCTTGTAGTAAGAACTTTCTCTAATTCGATCTCTAAAGTACTCTCCGTTAGCTTATTATTTAGTCTAACATTTGGTTTTACCAAGTCATAAAAAAGAGCTACATAATCACTTTTAAACTTTGTATATTCACTCTTATCAATACGAGAATTAATTGTTTTGGTTAAAACATCAGAGGTTAGAATTTGGCCATATGTTATTGCTTCTGCCGTATTTCCTTTATTTAAAAAAATTTGCCTGTCATCATCATAAGAGTATTTTTCCTGTAAAACTCCATGTCTATATATATCATTTAGCAATATTCTACCAAAAAGTTTTGCCTGATCTCTACTGCCGCTTTGATCAAGTACTTTTAAGTAATTAGAAAATGCATTATCATAAGATTCTTTAGCGGTATTGGCAATTATAGTATCATATTCAAAATAAGGAATTACATCATCATTAATTCGTTTTTTCTCTGCTTCAATTTCTGCTTCGGTTTTTGCAATGGCAAAATCAAAAGGAGCATATAAATTCTCATATTGCCAAGGTTTACCTTTTGTAAATTCGTATTTAAATATCCCTCCTTTAGGGAATAAATATACAATGAGTGCTGTAGTACATAGAAAAAGAAAAATCCTATATATAGAGGATTGCCTTTTATATAATCTATTTAAAAATCTTTTCATGATATTGTCTTTTTTAATCAATTATAGTTCATTGATTAAAAATTTAATATTACTTGTAAAGTCTTCATAGCGTTGTTCTCCTATCAAACATTTTAGTTTATAATTCATAAAATGCAATGGCAAAACTTTATTCTTGTTCGTTTCACAAGTATTATTATATAAAATTACTCAAAAGTAATAAAAAATAAGTCAGTACCATATTTGTATTCTTGTTAGTAACTTCGCTATGCATATCCTTTAAAAATCACTAAATTCGCAAAAATCAATACACACATTTTTAAAACATAAATAATGAGTAAAGAAGTAGTAATCGTATCTGCAGTACGTACACCAATTGGAAGTTTTATGGGTAGCCTGTCTACCGTTCCAGCTACTCAATTGGGAGCCACTGCAATCAAAGGTGCATTAGATAAAATAAATCTGGATCCTTCATTAGTTCAGGAGGTATTTATGGGTAATGCAGTTCAGGCCGGAAACGGTCAAGCTCCAGCCAGACAAGCTGCATTAGGAGCAGGTATCAAAGATACTGTTCCTTGTACAACTGTAAATAAAGTATGTTCTAGCGGTATGAAAGCTGTTATGCACGCTGCACAAACTATTGCTTTGGGTGATGCAGATATTGTGGTTGCCGGAGGAATGGAAAACATGAGTTTAATACCTCATTATGTGCGATTAAGAGCAGGTCATAAATTTGGACCTCAGACTATGCAGGATGGGATGCAGAAAGATGGATTAGTAGATGCTTATGACCATAATGCAATGGGAGTTTGTGCAGATCTTTGTGCAACAGAACATAATTTTAGTAGAGAAGATCAGGATGCATTTGCTATCCAATCCTATGAACGTTCTGCAAAAGCTTGGGCAGATGGTAAATTTAATAATGAAGTAGTTCCTGTAGCAGTACCACAGCGTCGTGGAGAACCGGTTATGATTACTGAAGATGAGGAATATAAAAACGTAAAAATGGAAAAGATACCTACTTTACGTCCTGCTTTTTCTAAAGAAGGAACAGTTACTGCTGCAAATGCTTCTACAATTAATGACGGAGCCGGAGCGGTTGTTGTTATGAGTGCCGAAAAAGCTAAAGAACTTGGATTAGAACCTCTTGTAAAAATAAAAAGTTATGCTGATGCTGCGCAAGAACCAAAGTGGTTTACTACCGCTCCTGCAAAAGCATTACCAAAAGCAATAGAAAAAGCAGGAATCGCTCTTGGTGATGTAGATTTCTTTGAATTTAACGAAGCATTCTCTGTTGTTGGGTTAGCTAATCAAAAAATCCTAGGACTTGATGATACTAATACCAATGTAAATGGTGGTGCCGTTTCCCTGGGACATCCACTAGGGTGTTCTGGAGTACGAATATTGATTACTCTAATCAATGTATTAGAACAAAATAACGCCAAGATAGGTGCTGCAGCTATCTGTAATGGTGGTGGTGGTGCATCGGCTATGGTAATCGAAAGAGTATAATTGTAAATCAGGAAATCAAAGTTAAGGGGAAGAATCTTCTACTCTTAACTTTGTTCTTCTGAATCTCAATATAATTGTCTAATATCTGACGTTTATTCGTCTATTTTCTATAAAAATTCATGCAATACGGTATTTGTAATCTAAGTATTGTCCCATTACGTTTCGAGCCTCAGGATCCCAGTGAAATGGTTTCCCAAATATTATATGGCGAGCATTTTAAGGTGTTGGAAAAACGTAAAAAATGGAGTAAAATTCGTTTGGCTTTTGATCATTACGAAGGCTGGGTCGATAACAAACAATACATAGAAATCACCGAAGAAGAGTATAACAAATTCGATAAACACCCCCTTTGCATGGTGGGAGATATGGTCGAATTTGTGAGTTGTGATGATAATCAACTAATGCCTATCCCTCTCGGAGCTTCTCTAAAAGCATTAGATTTTTTTAGACATCAATATGAAGGGACTACAATTGTAGAAAAACAATCCAAAGAAAATATAGTGGATACCGCTTTCCTATTTCTTAATGCTCCATACCTCTGGGGTGGAAAAACAAATTTTGGTATTGATTGTAGTGGGTTTTCTCAAATGGTATATAAACTTAATGGCTATAAGTTGTTAAGAGATGCATCTCAACAAGCAACGCAAGGGGATCCACTAAGTTTTATTGAAGAAAGTGAACCTGGAGATCTGGCATTTTTTGATAATGAAGAAGGTGCAATTACCCACGTGGGTATTATAATGAAAGATAATTACATCATCCATGCTCATGGTAAAGTACGTGTAGATCGTATAGATCACACTGGGATTTATAACCCCGAAAAACGCACACATACTCATAAATTAAGAGTGATCAAACGAATTATCTAGTTAAAAATCGGAATGATACATTCACTTTGGTCTTTCATGCTTATTAATTAACCGTTGCAATCACAATTTTTATTTTCTAAGTTTCCAAAATTTGGTAATTGTAAATGTCGTGATGATATTGTATAGATTTAAAAAAAATTAGTGTTCAATTAATTCAGTATCAAAATGAGATTACCAGAAGTTCTAATCAAACCAGTACAACCCAAGGATAGCCATAAATTATTGGATATCGGGCGTCAGACATTTTATGATGCTTTTGGACCTCCTCATAACACAGAAGAAAATATTAGTAGTTACCTTGATGAAAAATTCACTTTAGATAACATTACACAAGAGCTTCATAATCCAAAATCCAAATTTTACTTTGCATGGATTAATAGCCAAATTGCAGGATATATTAAAATAAACTCTGGTAACGCCCAGACAGAACCAGTAGAAGGTAGTGCCCTGGAAATAGAACGAATATATGTTGTAAAAGAATATCAGGGAAAAAAAATTGGACAATTACTCTTTCAAAAAGTCTTACAAATAGCAAAAGAAAAATCTATTGAGTTTATCTGGTTAGGTGTCTGGGAGAAAAACCCCGGAGCAATAAAATTTTATAAAAGAAATGGTTTTAAAATCTTTGATACCCACCAATTTATGCTGGGAACAGATCTCCAAACGGATATGATGATGAAACTGGTTTTATAAATTTTATGATTTTTATAACAATACGCATTGCAAATTTTAATTATTTTTGAAACGATCATTTCAATTAAAGTATGCCAAAAGTAGAAACATTTGATAGAAACACAGTTTTGCAAAAAGCTACCGAAGTATTTCATAAAAAGGGATATAATGGCACTTCTATGCAAGATTTGGTAGATGCAACTTCTTTAAATCGATCAAGTATTTATAATTCTTTTGGTAGTAAATTGAATATGTTCATGGAAGTTCTTTCGCATTACCAATCTTTGTATGGAAACAATTTTAGCCAAAAATTAGCACAATCTTATAATGCTACTGAAGCTGTAGAAGCAATTTTTAATTTATACGTTCATGAAATTATTAATGACAATGATCGTAAAGGTTGTTTGGTTATCAATTGTAAATCTGAAATGACAAACCAGGAGCCTTTGATCAAATCTTTTATGGAAAAAAACCAAGATCGGATGATTGCGATGCTAGAAGATATCGTGACCAAAGGACAAATGGAAAAGATTTTTAACCAGAACCAAACAGCCAGCCAATACGCACTTTACCTCTTTTCATCTATACAAGGACTTAGAATGACGGGAATACTAAACAAAAATGAAGAAGATTTAAGAAATCTCATTCGCACCATACTTAAAGTACTATACTAAATTTTTTTAATCTATTTTGAAACGATTGTTTCAAATAAACTATTTATAAACACAAAAATAATACAATGAAAAAGTTACAAAACAAAGTGGCAGTAATAACGGGAGCCAACAGCGGAATAGGATTGGCAACAGCAAAACTGTATTTACAGGAAGGAGCCAAAGTGGTACTTTCGGGAAGACGCCAAGAGGCATTGGATCAAGTTGCAGAAGCTCTTGAAGGTGATTTTATTACCATAAAAGCCGATGTAGCCAACGCAGAGGATAACAAAAGATTAATTGAAGAAGCGACTACTAAGTACGGAAAAATTGATATTCTCTTCCTAAACGCAGGAATTGCACCAGTAGCACCTGCACATGAAATAACAGAAGAGCATTACGATACTCTATTTAATACTAATGTAAAAGGGCCAATATTAGCTACCAAAGAAGCTTTACCACATATAAATGATGGTGGAACTATATTATTCACTAATTCTATTGTTACTCAAAAGGGGTTTGATGGATTAGGCGTCTATTCTGCAACCAAAGGAGCATTACGAGCTTACCAGCGTGTTTTAACCTCTGAAGTAAAGTCTAGAGGTATTCGCGTTAATTCTATTGCACCAGGGCCTATAGAAACACCTCTTTATGGTAAAATGGGATTGCCAGAAGATGTTGTAGAAGAAATGGGTAAAGGTTTTGCTCAACAAGTACCATTAGGTCGTTTCGGAACTTCTGAAGAAGTTGCAAAATCAGCATTATTTCTAGCTTCAGAAGATGCATCTTTTATTAATGGTGTGGATTTAGAAATTGATGGTGGACTAAGCCAAATATAAAATACCACTCAGTAAAAAAAGGCTGATTTTTATCAAAATCAGCCTTTTTAAATTTGCTTTAATTCTTTTTATAATTTTCTTAATATCACGAATCCACAAAGACTCTCAATATCAGTTTTTGCATAACATTTTGATTATTTGTATATTATCACCTCAAAACCAATTAAATATATAAAAAACATCTGTTTTTTTTGCACAATCTCCAGACAAATCCCATCTGGTATATACTTCTTAAAACTACTATACTATGGGAGAAAAAAATGATACCCACAAATGGCCCTATCTAACAGAATTATATAGGAATTTCTTCAAAAAAAAATTACCTGTTAAAACAAACAGGTATAACTATGCTCATCATAAAACAATAATATTTCAGAATAGTAAGCCAACCTCAGGTTTATTCATTTGGATATATCACTTATTCTTCAATTCCAAGAATTTCTTAACACACAAACTTAATTCTAACAGTATACATCATTTACATAATTACAATGATGGTTTCCATTCGATAAAATAGTTCTAGTTCTACTTCCCTCGGTAGAAATCCTATAAAGAAGTTATCGGATTGTCATATTTATGTTTAACATATTTAAATAATTGCCTCAGGTAAAATTTATTAACAAAAAACAATTAGAATGAAAAAACTGCACAACAAAGTAGCCGTTATTACAGGAGCGAATAGCGGAATCGGATTAGCAACGGCCAAGCTGTATTTACAAGAAGGTGCCAAAGTGGTACTCTCAGGAAGACGCCAGGAAGCATTGGATGAAGTTTCAGAAACACTTGTAGGGGATTTTATAACCGTTACTGCAGATGTAGCCAAACCAGAGGATAATAAAAGATTAATCAAGGAAGCTATCGATAAGTATGGTAAAATTGATATCCTATTTCTTAATGCGGGTGTCGTTTTACACCCTACTCCAACACATGAGATCACAGAAGAACATTATGAAGAGATCTTTAACATTAATGTGAAAGGGCCAATATTAGCCATTAAAGAAGCATTACCACACATTAATGATGAAGGTACAATCCTTTTTAATAACTCTGTAGTAACACATCGAGCCTTTGATGGCCTGGCTATATATTCTGCTACCAAGGGTGCATTACGCGCTTATCAACGGGTTTTAACATCAGAAGTGAAATCCAGAAGTATTCGCGTTAATTCTATTTCTCCAGGGCCTATTAATACTCCTATTTTTAGTAAAATGGGACTACCGAAAGATGTTTCAGAAGAAATGGGAAAAGGTTTTGCTAATCAAGTACCATTAGGTCGTTTTGGAACTCCTGAAGAAATTGCTAAATCTGCATTATTTCTGGCATCAGATGATGCATCTTATATCAATGG
Source organism: Aquimarina sp. Aq78 (assembly GCF_900299525.1). Taxonomy (GTDB): domain Bacteria; phylum Bacteroidota; class Bacteroidia; order Flavobacteriales; family Flavobacteriaceae; genus Aquimarina. The sequence continues at coordinate 778,030 of NZ_OMKA01000001.1, forward strand.
TGTAGAATTGGAAGTCGATGGAGGAATGAGTCAGGTTTAGTTCCTGTTATATTTTTATTATAACATAAGTTAAAACGACAACATCAAATCAAGATCGAATAGCTCGTTGTTCACTGACAGTTATATCTGTGAGGTTTTTAAATCATTTTAAGATCAAAAAAACCTCACAGAATTTTCCAATATTAATGGTAAAACTATTTTTAAAATATCAAACTTAGACTATCTTGATCATATAATTGTTTCTATTATTCTTTAATCAATTAAAGAAACACCATTAAGGTCAGTAGTAAGCACATCACTCATGTAGTCAAAAAATGGCCTTAGTAGTTCATAATGATATACTACTTTATCCAAAAAATCAGGTGCAAAAACCTCAGCATCTGTAAAATTATGAGCAACAAAAAATGATTTATTTTTGATCAAATCAATATTAGGATGATCTTTACTAAATCCTTTAGGAGCTGTTTTTACCTGGTTTGAAGAGTCAAAACCATTAAATGCTTTCTTAAAATCTGCATTTGATAATATTTCGCGAATCTCTTGATCATCCATTTCGAATTCTTTCCTAACACGCAATAAATCTGCCGATTCTGGGCTAAAAAAACCTCCTGCCATAAGCGAATTACCAGGCTCTAACCGTAGATAATAGCCTCCTCGCCTATGTGCTCCTGCCCTGCTAAAACTTACACTGCGATGTACATTATATGGCGTTTTATTTTTACTAAAACGAACATCTCTGTTAATTCTAAATACTTTAGTTTTTTCGATCTCATCTTTCTCACTTAATCGTTCAACTACAGATGCATAAAACGTTTTGAGTATTTTTTCATTACTCTGATATTGTTTCTTATTTTCTGTCATCCAATCTCGATGATTGTTCTCTTTTAAATCTTTTAAAAATTCAAATATTGTTTTTGGTATGGTACTCATAAAATATACTTTGATCTTAAAAATACTAAAATCTGTTTTCTCTATAGAAGTTTAACTAAATTTTATGGTATAAGATAGATCAAGACCTTGAGTTATTTTAACAAAAATGGGAAGCTTATTACTTCCCATTCTTTACATTCCTAAAAACCGAGTTACTAGAATTGGTCTATTAAATAATTTATCAAATCTGTCGTGGTTACTATACCTACTAGCTTATCATTGTCTACTACTGGCAGTGCATGAAATTCTTTTTTCGATAATATTTCTGCAACTTCCTTGATTGTAGTATTAGAGTTTACGCTAATTAGGTTTTTTGCCATTACCTGTTCTATAGTAAACATTTCATAAACTACAGTATCAACATCATGTTCTTCTACATCTACTGCATCTGCAAAACTTATACGTAGTAAATCTGTATAACTTAACATACCAATAATAGCATCACCACTAACTACAGGAATATGACGGATATTATTTTCTTTAAATAGCATTTCCGCTGTTTCTAAACCATTGGTGTGATTTAAGGTAATTACATCGGAAGTCATAATTTTGGAAACAGGTGTTCTTTTTTTCATTCTATTAGGTTTAAATTCTATACTAAAGATAGAATCTAACTCATAAAATAATTATGATAAATATCAGTTAATGTATCCAAAATTTGTTTTGAATTTCCAAAGTATTATTTATGCATATTCTGGTTCAATTCACAGTAGTTATACAGCAACACTATCATATCATTAAAACAATGATAATCAATGCTATTACATAACCTATTATAATAGATTTCCAAAAGGTATGCGCTTTTTTTAAGTCCATAAAATAAAACGATACACCGATAAATTTTAATGCAGATAATAGTAAAATTATAAAAGAGATATTTTTATTTATCACTCCAGAAATTATTCCCGAAACAACGGTTAGTAGTATTAAAAATATGTAAGTAATAGTTATGCTTTTTTTCATGGGGATATCTTTTTAAATTATTGTATAGCTCTTAAAATAGAAATGCCGTTTTTTATCAAAAAAACAAATAGATGACAGGAAAAATTAATAACCATATTAGATCACACATATGCCAAAACGTAGCACTTGCCTCAACATCTTCTATATTTGTTTTCTCTTTTCTTAGTCCAAAGTAAACAGAGCCTAATATCACCAAGCCAACAATAACATGTATGACATGAAATAACGTAAGTAACCAATAAAAGGTAAAAAACAAATCATGATTAATGTCAAGGCCTAGGTTTATTTTTTCGTTGTATTCAAAGGTTTTTACTATTAAAAATAACATCCCAAACAGCATTGTTGCTAACAATAGTACTTTGGATTTTTGAAGGGTATTGATTTTTAAATAATGAACAGAAATAGCCATGCAAAAACCACTGGTAATTAAAAGAATAGTATTGATAATTCCGTAGACCGGATTTAACAATAATCTTGATTCATGAAAAATTTCAGGTTCTTGTTTGCCACAGTATACCATTGCTACTACAGCCATTCCAAAAGTTATTAATTCTAAAAAAACAATGATCCACATAAGGATTCCTCCTGGTGGATAGTATATATTTCTATAGTTAATAGGTTCTTGTTTCATTTATCTTTTTTATACTTCCTTCACTAAATTGTTTACGATTCTATCTAAGGATTGTTTATATCTATGTTTTTCAATCCCAATCTAACAGTCGTTTTTCTCCTTTCAATTTTTGAATTTCGGTTACATCCTGAGACATTTCGATAACTCCTTTATAATTTTTGTGATTGTCTCTAATTGCAAAATATCGGATATGAATTATCTGGCCTCTGTAATTAAACCAGAATTCTGCCACATCTTTTGTTCCTGCTCTAAATTCATCTACAATACGTAATACCATGTCTACACTTTTTGGAGGATGACAAAAACGAACTTCTCTTCCTATAATTCCTTTGCTTCGGGGAAAAACACGATCCTCTCCCCGGTTATAAAAAATAACTTTGTCGTTTTCATCTACATAAGTAATATCAACAGGTAAATAACGAAGCAATAAGTTTACCTGATTTGGAGTCATATAGCCCTCATCATAGTGAAAAGTGTCTTCTAGAGAAAATGGTAAATCACGTTCGGTAAAATCCTTGCTTGGATGAATATATTCTGATTCTATTGCGGGATATGGTTTTGGTTTTTGAGGTAACATCCATCCCATTTCTTCATCTCCTTCATAAAATTCTTTCCAGTCTTCTTCACTAAGTATTTGCATAGCAATAGGAAATAATCGCATATCTTCAATACTTAAAAGGTGTTTTATTCCTTCAATCAAATACGGAAGATTTTCTGTAATTTTAGAAGTATTTTTCTCAGTATTATGTGTATTTAGCAATCTAATTTGATCTCTTAAATTGTCATGAAAAGACCACATACCACGGCTCGGGCCGTTCCAACCATGTTTTTCTAAATACGGAAATAGCTGGTTCTCTTTTCGAGCAAATCGTTTTTCTATAGTTGTTAACTGGTTAAACATATTGAAGTACTTTTGAAAATCTACTACAGCATCTACTTCATACAATTCTAATAGTAATTCCTGTATTAGTTCACTTTCCTGATAATACACTTTTACCGGGTGTCCCTCTGGTAATTTTTCTACTTCTGGCAAAAAAGAGTTCATTTAATTTTGGTGTTTAATCTTCTCGTAGAGTTTTACTAATGATTGTAATAGCTCTACTGGTGTTGTTAAAATTTGATAATGGTTTTGTCCAAACATTTGCGGTAAATAATATTTTGCCTGTGCTTCAATTGCCAGGGCATACGAATTTATTTGACGTTCATTGAGTTCTCGTAAGGCTTGTTTTATATCATTGATACCATATTTTCCTTCATATCTATCATAATCATTTGGTTTTCCATCAGAAATAAGAATAATCCATTTATTCTTAGTATTTCTTTTATCCAACAATGCCCCCGAATGTCGAAGTGCGGGTCCAATACGAGTATATCCTCCAGGTTCTACGGCTCCTATTTTAAATTTTGCTTTACTCCAGTGATCATCAAAACCTTTAATCGTTATGTAACTAGAATGATTTCTGGTTTTAGAATAGAAACAATTGATCGAGAAATCGATATTAAATTCATTTAATATTTCACCGAAAAGAATGGAAACTTGTTTTTCTACATCGATAACTCGATTACCGGCAGCATAACCATCGCTAGATAAGCTAATGTCTAACAACAGTAAAATAGATAGATCTTTTTCTTTTTTTTGTTTTGATAAATATATTTTCTCTGATGGAGTTATACCAGAATGTACATCGACAAACAAATCGGTTATGGCATCTAAATCAAACTCCTCTCCTTGTGTCTGTCTTCGTTGTTGTTGATATTTATTATTAACTGTGGTCAACATTTTTCTTAGACCAAGCAGTGTAGATCCATTTTTCGATATTGTTTTTTTATAATATCCAACATCTGTTTTTAGTATGGTTTTGGGATATACTTTACAAAAATTGTCTTTATAAGTACGCTTTGCATAATTCCATTCATCATAAGGGATAAAATACCCTTTTTCATTTCTTTCTGCACTTTCTGCTATAGTTGTATTTTCAATGAAATCTGCCTGATAAACAGAATGTGCTGTGTCATCAACTCGCACAGTGTACTTCATATTTAAATCTTCTAAAGCATTAGCATGATCATCTAACTCATCATCCCCATCCATGTTTTTGAAATTCCCTCCAAATTCATCTGCCGTTTCCACCTTTTCAAACTGATGTTGCAAAACAGCATCTTCTACTTGTTTTTCATCTACTTGAATCGAAATTATTTCTTCTACAGCATTAGCTTTCAAAGTTGTTTTTGGCTGCTCTGGGTTGGCAGTTTTTATTTTTTCAGTAAAATTATTCAAAGTTTCATTAAGCATTCCTTCAGGAATATTGCGCATCCACTTTCCATAAATAAATGAATAATCTATTTGTGTGTCTTTTTTAGTTTTTCCAGCATAATACGCTATGAATTTTTGGAAATAATTCTCGGTGATCGGGAATTCTTCAAATAAATGTTTTAACACTTTTGATGAAGTATCTGAGGCTAGTATTCGGGATTCTTCTACTGAATGTTCTAAAGTATCATTCCAGTTCAAATCCAAGTTTTTTTGAGTAGCCAGGTATAATACTCTAAACAGATAAAAAGAAATATTTTCTTCGATCGTTAAAAATTCAGCATATTTTGAAGGTAGAAAGAAGTTATTATTTTTATAACCACCTTCTCTTTCTGCTTCATAAATTTCTATAGACTTACCCGTAATAGCTCTTGCAAAAATGGTCAAACGAGGTTTTACATCGTTTAACTTTACTGCGTAAGTTAAATTTGCTTCTTTTTTCTTTCTGCGACGCTTGAAATAATGGGCAAATTTGGTAAAAATATATTCATCTGGTTCAAACTCAAACATGATTTTAGTATTGATATGTTACATTTTGGTTTAGAGTAGCTAAACACTCATTACCAAACATTCTGCATTTTAAATTATATCATCAAATCACACAGATCTTTTAAAGCACTTATCACCTCTAGATCATCTGTGAGAGGCTCTACAATAGCTACATGTACTGCAAGACGTTTTGGTAATCCAGAATGGATTAATTTTGCTGCATCAACCAGCAATCGTGTCGAAACGGTTTCGGTTAGACCTAACTCGGTTAAGTTTCTTATTTTGTTTGCAATGTTTACCAATTTCTTAGCATCTGCCGGAAGAATATCTGTTTCATTTATCAAAATATCAGTTTCAATTTTGGACTCTGGGTAATCAAAAGATACCGCTACAAAACGTTGCCTCGTTGAAGGTTTTAATTCTTTAAATCCTCTTTGATATCCGGGATTAAAAGAAGCGACTAACATAAAATCGGGATGTGCTTTTATGGTTTCTCCTAACTTATCAATGAACAACTCTCTTCTATGATCTGTAAGTGAGTGAATGGCAACAATTACATCTGGTCTTGCTTCTGCAATTTCGTCCAAATAAAGAATCGCTCCTTTTTTAACTGCTGTGGTTAGTGGTCCATCCAGCCAGATGGTCTCGGCTCCTTTGATAATGTACCTTCCGATTAAATCGGTAGAAGAAGTTTCTTCATGACAACTAACTGTAATTAGAGGCTTACCCAATTGATATGTCATATATTCGATAAATCTTGATTTACCGGTACCTGTAGGCCCTTTTAATAAAAATGGGATTTTGCTTTTATAAGAATGTTCAAAAACTTCTATCTCTTTGGCAATGGGTTTATAAAAAGGGGGACTAATTGGTGCTTCAGTAGTCATTTTGGATAGTGCTGTTTTGTTTCCGTTGGGAGCAATATGGTCCATAATTTTATTGTTTTTAAATTGAAAAAGGCCTAAAAAGTTATGAGTAGTGACAAATGAAGTCTATCAAACCATTTTATCACTTTAACATCAATAGTACATCTACATTATATGGGGGAAAGGTAGATACATAAACACAACATGTTCTTTTTAGGCCTTATTCTGAATAAAGAAAACTATATTTTAATATCAATTAGATTTCATCAACTTCCATAGCTTCATCAGTAGGGCGACCATGTTTTATAAAATCAATTATATATAATATGATTCCAGTAGTGAATAGTGTTGCGCAAAGAATTAATACGACGAAGTGAATGCTTATTTCTTCTTGTACTGCCATGAATTCCATTTTAAACTTACGTTCTAAATATACTTGAGCAACGCCAGCCACACCAAATGCAACTGTCATACCAATCATTCCTATATTTGATGTCCAGAATGAAGCTCTTCCTCTTATGCTATTGTATAATTTCCTTCCTGTTAGATTTGGCAAAGAATAACTTATAATCGCAAGTACGATCATTGCATATGCTCCCCAAAAAGCAAGGTGACCATGCATAGCAGTAACTAGAGTTCCGTGAGTATATAAATTAGTTTGTGGTAATGTATGAGCGAAACCTAATAGTCCTGCTCCTACAAAAGATACAATTGCTGATCCTATAGTCCAGAATAATGCTATGGTATTAGGGTGTTTTTTCTCTCCTTTTCGATACATATTTACTGCAAAAAGTGCCATTGCCAAAAAGGCCAGAGGCTCTAAAGCAGAAAATATACCTCCTACAATTAACCATATTTTATTAACCCCTATATAGTAGTAATGATGACCGGTACCTAAAACTCCTGATAAGAAAGTTAGCCCCACAATAACATATAACCATTTTTCTATAACCTCTCTATCAACTCCTGTAAGCTTAATTAATAAGAAAGAAAGTATACCTCCCATAATAAGTTCCCAAACTCCTTCTACCCATAAATGTACAACCCACCAACGAAAGAACGAATCAGTCACCTGGCTATCGAATGGTAACATCCCAGGCAGATACAATAGAGCAGCAAACAGTAATCCCATAGATAGTACTAATGATGTAGTAGTTCTGCGTTTTCCTTTAAAGAGAGTCATGAGTATCAATCCTAAAAAGAGTAGAACATTAATAACAACCAAAAAATCTAATTGTCTTGGTATTTCTAAAAACTTACGTCCCTCCCACCAATTAAAGTGGTATCCAACGATAGCGGTAACACCAACCAACGCAAGTGAAATTAATTGTACATAAGCCAATTTTACATTTACAAGTTCACGTTGGGCTTCTTCGGGAATAATATAATATGCTGCCCCCATGAAACCGGATAATAACCAGACTACTAATAAATTTGTATGTACAGCTCTAGCTGTATTAAAGGGAATAAAATCATGTAATCCATCCAGGCCAATACGGGCAAAACCCATAATAAATCCATAGGTAATTTGTAAGACCAGTAGTAACATGGATAAAGCAAAGAACCAATATGCTACTTTTTGCGATTTGTATTTCATCTATCTATATTTTTAAGTTATTTAGTTTTCATCTTTTGCTAATGGCGACACAACTCTATCAAAACCATTTAGATCAATGTCATCAATCCAATCAAAAAAGGCGATAAGATCTTTTGCTTCTTCTTCAGAGAAACCGTAGGCAACCATCTTTCTACCATTTGGTGCCCAGGGAACAGGAGTCATTAATACTGCTTTTACATACCCTTCTCCTCTTCTATCGAGGACCTTGGTTAGTTCTGGAGCATAATATCCTCCCTCTCCTAGAAGAGTATGACATCCCATACAATTGTTGGTTTCCCATAAGTGTTTTCCTCGCACCACCTGTTCTGTTATTTCAGAGTAATTTGATTGATCCTGATCCTCACTAAAAGAGTATATTGTCAATCCTATAAATGCTAAAAAAGTGACCAATGTTCCTCCCAGAAAGAAATTTCGCGCTTGTTTTTTAGATAACATAGTTGTTATTGATTTAAATTAGTACAAAAAGACCTTTTTATCTTTTATCGATGTAAAAATATATAAACACAAAGCTTTCAAATATGATTTAAATCATAAATCTATCGATAATGATTCATTAGTTGCATGTTATATGATTATAAAAATTTAACCAAAAATTATAGAATACAAGTGATTATGACCTTCTAATGTTATTATTATTTTAAAAATGTAAGGATTTACAATTTATAAAGACTTTTATACCTTTTATTCTATATATTTACTAGAGTTTTCAAATAAACTGTAATGACTAAAGAAAGAGATCAAATTATAGCTAAGATAAAAGAGCAGAAAAAGAATCCAAATCTTAAACTTGAGCTAAAAGAAAAAACCGAATATTTTACGAAATTACTTTTCTATACATTATTCGATACAGATACAGAAGTAGCCAAAAATATAGATCGTCTTGAAAAAACTTTTGAACAGCTTGTAGATTTAGCTTGTTGGGAAACCGAGAAACCATGTAGTAAACTTTGGCAATCATATCTAGAGAAGCTACCTGGCATACTAGAAAAACTAAACCTGGATGCGCAGGCCTTTATGAAAAGTGATCCGGCAGCAAACTCTATAGAAGAAATATATATGGCCTACCCTGGGTTTTATGCCATAGCAATCTATAGATTAAGCCATGAGCTTCTTCTATTTGGTTTACCTCTTGTCCCTCGTTTAATGACAGAATATTCACATCGATTAACAGGTACCGACATTAACCCGGGAGCAGAAATCGGAGAATCGTTTTTTATTGATCATGCAACAGGTATTGTTATCGGAGAAACAGTAATTATAAAAGATAATGTTAAGATATATCAAGGAGTAACTCTAGGTGGATTATATGTAGACAGAAAACTTCGTAATGTAAAACGTCACCCAACTGTAGAGAACAATGTAACCATCTATGCTAACGCGACTATATTAGGTGGAAGTACCATTATTGGAGCTAATAGTACTATTGGGGGTAATGCATGGATTACTTCTTCGGTTCCCGAAAATTCGATTATTTCAAATACATCAGAAATTAAGATCAAAAAAGTTATTTAATGTCACATACTATTTTAGACCTGATAGGAAATACACCTTTGGTAAAGGCTTCTTCCCTAATCGACAACCCAAATATTACATTATATCTAAAATTAGAAGGCCATAATCCAGGAGGAAGTGTTAAAGATCGTGCCGCTTATAATATGATTCAATCTGCCTTGGATCGTGGCGATATTGATCAAAACACTAGACTTATCGAAGCAACAAGTGGTAACACAGGAATTGCTTTGGCAATGATCGCAGGAATTTTTAAACTGGATATTGAATTGGTAATGCCCGAGAATTCTACCAAAGAACGAGTGCAGACCATGCGTGCATTTGGCGCAAAAGTAACACTTACCTCTGCAGATATAGGGATAGAAGGCTCAAGAGATTATGCAGAAAATAAAGTTAATAAAGAAGGGTATGTAATGCTTAATCAATTTGCTAATGATGATAATTGGCGCGCCCATTACAAAACTACCGGACCAGAAATCTGGAAAGATACTCAAGGTAAAATCACACATTTTGTATCCTCTATGGGGACCACAGGAACGATTATGGGAACATCTACTTACCTCAAAGAACAATCAAAAGATATACAAATTGTCGGAGTACAACCTACCGACGAATCCAGAATTCCCGGAATACGTAAATGGCCAAAAGAATACCTTCCTAAGATTTTTAATCCAAATAAAGTAGATCAGGTTATCGAAGTAAGCCAGGAAGAAGCCACTGATATGGCAAAACGATTAGCAAAAGAAGAAGGCGTTTTCTCTGGTATGAGTAGTGGTGGTTCTGTTACCGCTGCTTTAAAACTAGCAAAAACTCTAAAAAGTGGCGTGCTGGTTGCTATTATTTGTGATCGCGGAGACCGATACCTAAGTTCTGATTTGTTTGAGTAACGTCTATTTTTTCTCTCTTTAGTATACTTTGTAATTCTTCTTTTTTTATTTAAATTTTTCTGATTCAGATGTATAACACTTCTGGTTTCTTTAGATTTCAAAAATGAGTAATCTGGCTCAAAAAAATGAAATTTGGCATAATATTATATATACTTCTCTTTATTATTTTATAATGCTTACTGGATACAAAATAAAAATTGATAATTTTGATATATGCTCTGTTTCAAAAGTTTAAATAATTTATGGATAATTCACTAATCATAAATGTAATAAAATTAAAAAATGAAGATTGATTTAAATAACAAAAAATTCAAGACTCAATCTAATACAAATAATGGAGAAGTATCAGATGAAACCATTTTCAGATATAGCCAAAATGAAAATATCATTTGGGCTAATTATGATGGTGGACAAATTATAAAGGGAAATTTGATAGGGAAATTGGTTAATGATCATCTCGAATTTGTGTATCAACATATAAATAAAGAATATGAGTTAATGACTGGAAAGTGTAAATCATACCCAGAATATATTGAAGATGGAAAAATAAAATTGAACGAATTTTGGCAATGGACTTGTAAAGATTGTAGTTCTGGAGAATCTACTATAATCGAAATTTAATATAAAAGTACTCATTATATATACTCTCCCAAATAAAGAATCATATAACATTTGAAGTTTTTCAGCAATTAATAGAAGTGCTTAAAAACGAAAATTACTAAATTATATCATAAATCATTCTCTATATACTTCTTAAAGAAGCAAAAAATGGATAGGTACCAGGAAACATTTAAAACTTGGGATAAAATAGCTCAAATTTATGAAGATAAGTTTATGGGTTTGGATTTGTATAATGACACCTATGACATATTCTGTAATTTAATCTCTAAGAATAATCCCTACATTCTTGAAATCGGTTGTGGCCCAGGGAACATAACCCAATATCTTCTCGCCAAAAATCCTAATTTTAGGATAACAGCCATAGATAATTCGGAGAATATGATTAAACTGGCTAGAAAAAACAATCCCACCGCCGAAGTACTGGTGATGGATAGTCGGGAAATACATACTATCCCTAATAAATTTGATGCTATTATTTGCGGATTTTGTATCCCCTACTTATCACAATCAGATTGTTTAAAAATGATAATAGATTGCAATAAATTGCTCAATGATTCCGGAATACTTTATATAAGTTTTGTTGCTGGAAACCAAGACGACTCGGGATATCTATCAGGAAGTAGTGGAGATAGGGTATATTTTTACTATCATGAGCTAAAAAGTATTGAAAAAAGTCTAATGATTACATCTTTCAAAATAAAAGAATCACTTCAAAAAAAGTATAAAAAAGCAGATGATATCGAAGAAATTCATACCATACTTATTGCAGAAAAAATAAACGAATAACAGTATAGAATACTAGTACATATAAAATTAGATGGAAATAAAAATTTCAGAAACAAAGAATATAGAACTAGAACAAATAATTGATTTATATAAAGCTAATGAATGGAGCTCGGCAGATAAACCTAAAGAATTACATAGTGCATTACTGAATTCTCATTCATTAGTTTCTGCCTGGAATGGAGATCACCTGATTGGATTGGGTAATGCAATATCTGATGGGTATTTAGTCGTGTATTATCCCCATTTACTTATTTATCCTGATTATCAGGGAAAAGGTATTGGAAAAATGATAGTGGATAAAATGCAGGAAAAATATAGCCATTTTCATATGCAAATGTTAACTGCAGATGGCAAAGCAATTGATTTTTATCAAAAAGTCGGATTCGTTAGAGCTGGTGAAACCGAACCCATGTGGATTTATAAAGGCAACGAGCATTAACTAATTTATTTCTCAAGCTATTTTTCTTTTCTTTGTAATTATGCCAGATCAACAACACGTTTTACATACCTTAAAAGAATATTTTGGGTATGATAGCTTTCGCCCATTACAACAGGATATTATTAACTCTGTTTTTTCAGGAAATGATAATCTTGTTATTATGCCCACAGGAGGTGGTAAATCAATATGTTACCAGCTACCTGCTTTATTGTTACCTGGAGTAACTCTGGTTATTTCTCCTTTAATTGCTTTAATGAAAGATCAAGTTGATGGTTTATTGGCAAATGGTATCAAAGCAGCTTTTATCAATAGTAGCCAAACTGAAACCGAGCAACAGGAAATTTATCAAAAACTATCAGATAAAGAAATCAAGTTACTATACATCGCTCCAGAGAGTTTATCGTTTTTAGAAGTAATATTCTCACAAATAGAAATTAGTTTAATCGCAATAGATGAAGCTCATTGTATTTCTGCCTGGGGTCATGATTTTAGGCCAGCATATACACAACTGGGATATCTCAAAAACAGGTTTCCTAAAACACCGGTTATTGCACTAACCGCTACAGCAGATAAAGCGACACGCCAAGATATTTGTGATCAGTTAAACATTTCGAATGCCAAACAACATCTTGCGTCTTTTGATCGTAAAAATCTTAGCTTAGAAGTACGTCCAGGAAACAAAAGAATTGAGCAAATCACTGATTTCCTTAAAGATAAACCTAATGATAGTGGGATTATCTACTGCTTAAGTAGAAAAACTACTGAAATGCTATCTGAAAAATTGCAAAATCAGGGATTTAATGCAGAAGCATATCATGCAGGAATCGATCATCAAAAACGATCTTCTGTTCAGGAAGGTTTTATTAATGATACCGTTCAGATTGTTTGTGCTACCATCGCTTTTGGTATGGGTATCGATAAATCTAATGTGCGTTGGGTAATTCATTACAATTTGCCAAAAAATATCGAAGGGTATTATCAGGAAATCGGACGTGCCGGTCGGGATAGTTTACCATCTTCTACTCTACTCTTTCATAGCTATGCAGATGTAGTACAATTACAAAAGTTTGCTAACATGTCTGGTAATCAAGAAGTACAATTAGCTAAACTGGATCGCATGAAGCAATATGCTGATTCTCTGAGTTGTCGACGTAAAATTTTACTTAGCTATTTCGGAGAATTAATCGAAGAAGATTGCGGTAATTGCGATGTATGTAAGAACCCTCCAACTTTTATCGATGGGACTATTATTGCTCAAAAAGCATTATCTACAGTAACCCGAATCAAAGAACAAGAGCCTATTGGTACTGTGATTGATATATTACGAGGCGCACAAAATGCAGCAGTATATGATAAAGAATATCAAAACTTAAAAACGTATGGTATTGGTGGTGATATGGCATGGAGAGATTGGCAACAATACATCATTCAACTAATCAATCAAGGATATCTGGAGATTGCTTTTCATCAGAACAACAAAATAAAACTCACTTCGCTTTCGCAAAAAGTACTATTTGAAGGAGAAAAAGTGAGTCTTGCACATTTGCAAGAGTTTGAAAAAGCAAAACAAGCAAATGTTATAAAACAAGTGGATCAAGGAGCGGCACCTAATCTATTTGAGAAACTACGTCAGCTACGACTAGAATTAGCAAAAGAAGCTGGTATTCCTGCTTATCAGATTTTTAGTGATGCGACCCTAAAAGAAATGGAGAAGTTTCGTCCAATGAGTGATGAAGAATTTATGCAGATTAATGGGGTTGGACGACAAAAAATGCAAAACTACGGATACCAATTTATTAAAGCTATTATTGATTTTTCTGCCGAAAAAACAAAAAAGAAAAAAAAGAAAAGTACTAAAAAAGGGAATACACATTTAGAAACTTTAGCCTTGTACCAGCAAGGGCTCTCTATAGAAGAAATAGCGCTGCAACGCCGACTGGCACAATCTACCATCTTCTCACATATCATGAAACTATATGAAAATGGTGAAAATATTGATTTAAAGCAATTTGTAAATAAAGAAGACCTTAATACCGTAAAAAAGGCTAAAAAGGAATTGGACAATCCAGAAACCTTAAAACCATATTTTGAACATTTTGAAGGAGCTATAGATTACAATACTATTAAATTGGTATTAACAATTTTGGAAGAAGAAAACTCAGAATCCTAGTAGTATTATTCTATAGATTTAATAGTATTATGAAATAAATCTGCTAATCGTATTTCTAAATAGTGAATTACTTCTTTTTGAGAAGTTTTATTTTTGTACATCTCGAATGTCTCTGCAATATTGCGATCTTTTAATATCTTAAAATCATCTGTAGAATTTTGAAAATCTTTTAATTTCAAATTCCAATCCAAGAGTGTTTTTAATAGTTCTTTATGAGATGTATATTTTTTTTCTAAAACAGCTAATCTTTCTACATCTACAGAATCTTTAACGGTACTGCTATTTATTTTCCCATATACAGTATTGTATTCTTCTTCTATAGAACGATCAAGTTGTTTTGCTTCTATTACTAATTTCAAATAAGCATCGTACAATCTTTCATTATAAAACTCTATAAATTTCAAATGATTGTCAATTTGTGCAAGGTAATCAATCGCTATATCCTTATACACTTTACCACCAATATCTTCTCTGCTTATTAGCTTTTCTTCTAATATTTCTAGTGTAGCTTCTTGCTGTTGTATCAGCCTGTCAAAACCTTCTCTTTTGGGGAGTGTTATTATTTGATTCGTAATTTCTTCTGGTAGCCCAATAAAATGATACCTTCTATATTTAATTTCAATAGAATCACTTTCTATTTCTCTCTTTATTTTTTTATTTTTTTCTTTTGGCTTTTTCCCAGGAGGTTTTTCTTTCTTTACCGTTATAGAATCTTCTTTTTTTGAGATATCTGGCTTTATTTTAACTTTATGTACTCCTGTGATTATATAATCATCATTAAGTATATACCTTAAGAAGGTATCATCATTTGTTTTTTCTGCATAATTATTTGTTAGCCGAACACCACGAACATATTTATCGTCTAAAAGTTTATCATCATTACTACAAGATAGAAAAATAGTATAGACTAAAATTAGTATGTAAAAGCCCCTTTTCAAAAGTACTGAGTTTGTGTTATTACTTTTTATAGTCTACCATATAATCATTACAACAAATGAAGCTTTGTAATGTATCATAATTAAGACCTATGAAATAGCTAAATTAAAATATTAACAATATAGAGTAACCTCTATTACAAGATTTTGGAGCGTTAATAAAACTTATTTTTTTAAGAATCAACCTTATAGTAACTACAATTTTATGAATTAATTGTGTTTTACTATCCAAAAATCACATATCACATTTTTCACAATATTTTTAAAACTAAAAGCAAAAATAATACGACTAATCGTAGGAAGGAGAAATGATAACCTCGAATTTTTCATACCCCGAACTATAATCAAACCCTGTATGTAGTTCATGCACAGGAACACTTGAGGGATAAAATGTAATTGGTTCTATACAAACCATATTTGTCACTTCACTCCATAGCATTATATGTTTGAAACCATTTGTTTTTAAATTAACAGCAAGGCTACCATTATTTGTGAAAGATATCTCCCTACAATCTTTTAATAAGAAGGCAGAGGCTCCAGCTTCTAAAATAGCATCTAAAGAAATATTCTGACCTGCAGTTTTCATTATGATATTCTGGCTATAAATTTTAAATGCCGGATGAAAACCTAACATCAATGGCATATCCTTTTCTGATTTTATCTCAAAGATAATTTTTAAAGCCTCATTCGATAATTCAAAAGTTTTTATAAACTCAAAATCATA
The DNA here is from genome assembly GCF_900299525.1 of Aquimarina sp. Aq78. Taxonomy (GTDB): domain Bacteria; phylum Bacteroidota; class Bacteroidia; order Flavobacteriales; family Flavobacteriaceae; genus Aquimarina. The sequence goes on from NZ_OMKA01000001.1 coordinate 793,909, forward strand.
TGGCCAATTAAGCCATTGTTGCGAGGATTTATTAGGATATTTATGATTAGACAATTGCGTATTCGCAGCGTATTTTTTATGAAAGGAAGCACTACTCTTCTCAATTCTTACAGGAAGATAATCCATAACTCTTAAAATCCCGTGCTGATCCAGTTTTGCGTCTCCTTTTGGAGTTTGCACAGAAAACTGATTTTCTTTAGTCGAACCAATCGTAGGAAACATTTCGATTTCTGTGTTTCCCCATCCTGCATCTCCTTTTTGATGCATTACTTCTATACTATCTACCTGATAACTTATTAATTCACCATGATCAATTGTAGCTATAGTTTTTTTATCAGGACTATACAACCTTGTCTTATCTGGCATATACTAGTAGGCTTTTATTTTCTTTCTAAAATATTTTTTATCGCTATCAGAAACCAAAGTGTCCATAAGGGCTTTTTTTGCAAGCTCTAGATGTGTGTTTTCATCATAATGAAATAGCAATGTATTTAATTCGGCAACGGATATTCCATCATCGTTTTCTTTTATTAATTGTAACTTATCACCAACAGAAACAGGTCCCGGGTCGATTATTCTTACATACACTCCAGAAAGTAACGAATCTATCATCTGTTTTAATATTGCATGATTGCCAAAACGAATACCTAGTTTGTAGCAAGGTTGTCTTGGGCGTGAAATCTGTATTGTAGCTTCTCCAAGTTTATAAACAGATCCAATTTTTATGTTTTTTTCATCAAATCCTTCTACCGTAATATTCTCACCAAACATTCCATAATTCCATTCTAAATCAGGATATTTTGTTTTCCAATAGGGATAATGATCTGCCGAATATAAATAACAAGCTTTGTCAACTCCACCATGATATCTTCTATCTATAACATGATCATTTCGAACATCTTCTTTCTCTAAATATATAGGATCTTCTACCGGAAGTTTATAGATCCCTGTTTTTTCTTCTCTTCCTTTCCAATGTATACTGCGAGGAGTTGCAATATTAGTAGATAAAACTTTCATGATTTATGTTTTAAATTCAACCGAGTTTAATATTAATCCAGAACCGGGAACTATATGTTCTAATACAATTTCTTCTGCCTTAGGATCAAGAGTTTTCCTGATAAAATCAAGGCTTATTTTTCCTTTTCCTAAATCCAATAATACTCCCATCATTAAGCGAATTTGGTTTCTTTTAAACCCTTCACCTTTTACTCGTAAAAGATAGCTTTCTTTTGGAAAAAAACTAGCAGTATACACTTCATTTTTTTTAATTTCACAATGTGTTATTTCGCCTTCCAAAATTGTATTTTCCGTGGGTCTGTGACAATACGATCTAAAATTATGTTTTCCTACAAATAGCATAGCCGCTTCTTGCATTAGATTTATATTAAGTTCTTCTGTGATATTGTACATAAACGGAGCACAAAAAGGATGAAATTTCTCTCCAAAGGAGAATAAATATAAATATTCTTTGCTCTTCGGAGATTGAATAATATTAAACTGCTCGTTAGTTTCTTCAATGCCTAAAGCCTTAATATCCTGGGGAAGATTTTGATTAAATAAAGGATAAAAAACTTCGATATCCAAAGGTTGGTGATCTACAAATAACTCAATATAGGTTTGATTAACCGATACCTTAGCATCCGTTCTTCCTGTTGCCAGAACTTTAAAATCTTTATGTTCCAGAACATAAGCGATTGTTCGCTCTACCATTCGCTGAAGAGTATTTACTGTAGGTTGTTTCTGCCAACCATGATATCTAAAACCAAGGTATTGCAACTGAATGATATAATAATAACGTTTACGGAACATTGAATATAGTATTAAAAAGTGTCCGAATATAGATAAATTATGCATTTCAACGATAATTGATCGATTTTTAATCCTAAAATTATGTGAACACCATTCTATTATTTGTTATATTTGGGTAAAGCTAATTAATAATTTAAAATCAACTTAGTTATGGTGAAGTCAAAATATCAAAGTGTTCTGGATTTAGGACAAGAATTAAAAATCCAGGACGGTGATGTATCTGAAGAAAATGGAACTCTTAAGATAAAAGGTACTGCAAATACGCAGTATGAAAAAAATCAACTTTGGGATAAAATAAAAGAAATAGGTGGTAGTTCTCCTTCTGATATTATGGCGGATATCAAAGTTGCTGATACTTCTGTATATCATAGACATACAGTAAAAAGTGGTGAATCATTAAGCAAAATTGCGAAGCATTATTATGGTGATGCAATGAAATACAAGGCTATTTTTGAAGCAAATACAAATATTCTTAAAAACCCTGACGTAATTCACCCAGATCAGGAACTTGTTATTCCTAATTTATAATATCATATATTTAAAAATAAAAAAAAGACCACATAATATAGTGGTCTTTTTTTTATTCCAATATATAGCTTACCTACCTCTTTTGAGAATTCTCCTTTCAAAAAACAAACTTTTCTAAGTTTTGTATATCAAAAGTCATTTATGAAATCAAATTTATCATAAAAACCTCCCTTAAAACCGTTGTTCAATTACGCAAAAACCACAAATAATAACAAAATATTAACAAATCTTCAAACATTTAGTAAAAAATTAGATAATATTTCTACTTTTGCCGCCTAACTCAAACTCAACTTATATGAAAACGCGATTATTTTTATTCGTGAGCTTATTCATTGTAGGCCACGTATTCGCACAAGGTAATAACCCTTGGCAAAGAACTAATTCTTCAAAAAGTCTTAATGTTATAAAGACAAAGACAGATTTACCATCAAGCACTCTTTTTGATCTTAATATTGAAGTTCTGAAAAAAGCACTTCAGGATTCTCAATTGCGAGGAAAATCATCAAATGGTTCTACTGTTATTATGCAGTTTCCAAATGAGCAAGGTAAAATGGAATCTTTTAGAATAGTAGAGGCTCCTGTAATGCATCCTGATCTTGCTGTCAAATATCCTGAAATTAAATCGTATGCTGGTCAGGGAATCGATGATCCAACAGCTACAATCAGATTTAGTGTTGCTCCTTCTGGATTACAAAGTATGCGTCTATCTGGTAATTCTAAAACTGTATTTATAGAGCCCTATACAACAAGTGGTTCTGTATATACTATTTATTCTAGGGATCAGAGATCAGGTACAATCGATAGATTGAATTGTTCTGTTAATGAGAATACTCCTAATTTTTCTAATAGTGGTGCAATCAATCAAAAAAATGCCGATGATGGTGTTTTAAGGACTTATAGATTAGCTGTTTCTACTACTGGAGAATACACTCAATTTCATGGTGGTACTAAGGCAGGTGCAATGGCTGCTATCAATACTACTATGACTCGTGTAAACGGAATATACGAAACCGATTTTGGAGTTACAATGGTACTTATTGCTAATAACGATGCTGTTGTTTATACAAATGCAAGTTCTGATCCTTATACAGGAAGTTATAACAGTCAACTACAATCTACACTAACCAGTGTAATTGGAGAAGCTAATTATGATATTGGTCATGTATTTGTTCTTGCTCCAAAAAATGGTAATGCCGGATGTATCGGATGTGTATGTGTAGATGGAAAAAAAGGAAGTGGTTTTTCTTCAAGAAATACGCCTCAGGGAGATATTTATGATGTAGATTATGTAGCACACGAAATGGGACATCAATTTGGCGGAAATCATACGTATACATTCCGTAGTGAAGGAACAAACGTACAAATGGAACCAGGAAGTGGTACTACTATAATGGGGTATGCAGGAATTACTGGTGCTACAGATGTACAACAGAATAGTGATCCTTATTTTCATGCAGCAACAATCCAGCAGATTACAAATTATGTAAAATCAACAAGCTGTCAAACCAATACAAATACAGGTAATGCTGTTCCTACTGCAAATGCAGGAGCTGATTATACCGTTCCAAAAGGAACTGCATTTGTATTAACAGGTCAGGGTACTGATGCTAATAGTGGAGATGCACTTACTTACTGCTGGGAACAAATGGATAATCGTGTAGGAACATATCCTGGACCAACTGTAACTTCTGGTGTTGCCTTCAGGTCTTATACTCCTACTGCATCTAATCAAAGATATTTTCCAAGATTAGAAACTATTAAAACTGGTGCTACCTCATGGAAATGGGAAGCTGTACCAGATGTAACGAGAGCCTTAAATTTTAGATTAACGGTTAGAGACAATAAAGCTGGCGGTGGTGCAAATAATAGTGATAACATGAAAGTTAATGTTACTGCTTCTGCAGGGCCTTTTGTTGTTAATGCTCCTAATACTAATGTTAGCTGGTCTGCAGGTTCTACGCAAACCGTAACCTGGAATGTTGCTGGTACAACTGGAAATGGAATTAATGCTGCCAATGTCGATATTTTATTATCTACAGATGGAGGAAATACCTATCCAACGGTTATCGCCACTGCAGTACCTAACGATGGTTCTCATAGCATAACAGTTCCAAATTCTCAGGGAACACAAAACAGAATCATGGTAAAAGGGTCAGGAAATATATTCTTTGATATTTCTAATGCCAACTTTGAAATTACCGGAGGAACCGGAGGAGACACGCAGGCACCTACAATTCCTGCAAGTTTAGCTACCTCTAATGCAACACAAACTACTATTGATCTATCTTGGAGTGCTTCTACAGATAATGTTGGAGTAACTGGATACGATGTATATCAAGGTAGTACAGTTATAGGGACAGCTACAACCACAACTTATCAAGCTACTGGATTATCTGCTAATACATCATATTCTTTTAGAGTAAAAGCTAAAGATGCAGCAGGAAATCAATCTGGTTTTAGTAATACAGCAACAGCAACTACCCTACCGGGAAATACTGGTGGAGGATGTACAGGAGAGATTTCTTCTTTCCCATATGCTGAAGGATTCGAAAATACGCTTGGAGCATGGTCTCAAGCTACTGGTGATGATATTAACTGGACTATAGATTCTAATGGAACTCCATCAAATAATACCGGACCATCTAGTGCTGCAGAAGGCACATATTATGTATATACAGAAGCTTCTGGAAATGGTGCAGGATTCCCTAACAAAAGAGCAATATTAAACTCTCCTTGTTTTGATCTTAGTGCTGCATCTCAAGCAACATTTACTTTTCAATATCATATGTATGGTACTAGTATAGGAACATTAACACTAGAAGCAAGTACAGATAATGGATCTAACTGGACCTCTTTATGGACTAAATCTGGTAATCAAGGTAACTCTTGGAAATCAGCTAGCGTAGATTTAGCATCATATACTGGAGCTACAGTTAAATTAAGATTTAATGGAATTACCAGTACATCTTGGAGTGGTGATATCACTTTTGACGATGTTAAACTAACTACAGGAACAGTTAATCCTTCTTGTACAGATGTAAACTTGTCTATTACATTTGATAACTACCCAGAAGAAACAAGCTGGCAAATTACTAATAGTAGTAATCAAGTTGTAGCCTCTGGAGGAACATATGGTTCTCAGGCAGATGGTTCTACACTAACTCTTACAGAGTGTTTGGCTGCTGGTTCTTATACATTTACAATAAGTGATGTATATGGTGATGGGATTTGCTGCCAATATGGTAATGGATCTTACTCACTAACAGCAGATAGTACAACACTAGCATCTGGTGGTTCTTTTGGTAGTTCAGAAAATACTACATTTACTGTAGGTGGTACTGCTAGAGGTGTAATTGTAGACAGTTTTAATACTACAAAAGCTTCTCAGGTTTCTATAACACCAAACCCAGTAATAAGTGGTGCTAATACAATCCTTAGAGTTACTTCTCCCACTGATAATATTTCAGTTACCATTTTTGATCTATTTGGAAGAAGTGTATACAAAAATGACAATGTAAGTAATAAATCATTTAATCCTGGAAATCTTGCCAATGGAGCATATTTGGTTAAGCTTAAAACTGATCACAAAACATCAGTTCATAAACTAATTATGAACTAGTTATGAATTAATTTTAGTAATCAAAGCATGAATAAAAAGCCATTAAAAAATATTTTTTAATGGCTTTTTTTCCATTTTAAGTAAGTTAAACGGTAAAAAACATGCATTTCATCGAAAAAACGACGATATGAGTACTATAAAACCTTGTCTTTCTACGGTTTTACCGTACTTTCGCTTTCCGAATCGATAGAATATTCATATGAAAAAATTATTACTTTTAGTTTTCTTATTTATTTCATTACAAAATTATGCACAATCTTTATCCAAAACCAGGATTATATATGAGCATAAAGATCAAATAGTTATGAATAATGGAAAACGATATAAAATTCTGGTTAATAAACCATTTTATTCAGTTTCTGACACTACGATAAAAAAATATAAACAATATGCTAATCACCATCTTTTGCGATTAAATCGTGTTCTTATTCTTAGTAATGATGAGGAGTATATAGAATTAATCGAATGGGTAAAAGAAGACATGAAATTATATGAATCTCGTGAGCTTTCTGATTTTAATCTAAAAGAAAACAATATTTCAGATTCTCTTGTTGCTCCAAAAAATTAATTTCTTACTATATCAGTTTAAATTAGGTGTAGTATTTACCCAAAAATTATTTTATTCATCAAAATATATGCAAGTATTCGTCAATCATATTGAATGTTTTTCCTTGTAAACAAAGAGATTAATTCATAAAACACTAATTAACAAACATGTAGCAAACCAAGAGTTATACCTGTTTTTATTCGTGTTATTTTACAATAATTAGATTCTTATTATATACACCAGCCATGTTATCACAAATAAAGTTTATGTCGTTTTTCTTTGATTTCTTACTTTAAAGCCGTAAATTAATTACGTAAAAACAATAAAATCAATGAGTTATGATAAAAATTTTATTTTTATTTTTTTTATTCTTCTCATTTAGTAACTACGCTCAATGTCTTTCTAAAGTACAATTAATCTTTGAAGACACAGATCTAATAGTTATGAATAATGGCGAGCAATATAAAATATCAACAATCAAACCTTTCTATAGGGTTAATGATCCTTCAATTCCTAAGTATATTTCGGCAAAAAATCAGGTATTAAGAATTAACCGTGTTTTATTACTTAAAAATAACGAGGATTATAGAAGGTTAGTAGAATGGACAGAAAGAGGTTACAAATATTATGAATACCGAGATGTAACTAATAATATAGCAGCAACAAAAAAAATTTCTGTTGAAATTATCAAAAGGAAAAAACTTAAAAACTAACTTTTAGTATCGTATTTTTTGCTAATTCCATAATCTGTTCAAACTGCTCTTTTAGGGTAAGGTTAGAATTATCAATCTTGATAGCATCTTCTGCTTTCTTAAGAGGAGAATCTTTTCTTGTACTATCTATATGATCTCTATTAACAACATTTTTTAGAACATCTTCATAGGTAACATTTTCTCCTCTTTCTCTAAGTTCCAGAAATCTACGTTCTGCACGATCTTTTGCAGTAGCAGTCATAAATAGTTTAAGTTCGGCATTTGGAAAAACAACAGTTCCTATATCTCTTCCATCCATGACAATCCCTTTATCCATTCCCATTTTTTGCTGTTGCTCTACTAATTTTTTACGAACACTAGAAATAGCAGCAATTTTACTCACATATCTAGAAACGGTAAGCGTCCTGATTTCTCTTTCCACATTTTCTCCATTAAGCAAGATTTCTGCCAGGCCAGTTTCTGGATTTATCTTAAACCTAAGATCTATTGCAGAAAGATCTTTTTCTAATGCTTCATGATCAAAATGAAGTTCATCAATAATTTTTTTTCTCATAGCATATAAGGAAACTGCCCGATACATTGCCCCCGTATCTACATAAATATATCCTAATGCTTTGGCCAATTGTTTTGCGACAGTACTTTTTCCTGTAGAAGAATGTCCATCTATAGCTATTATTATCTTATTGTCTTCCAATTTCTGAGAAATGCAATTTGTATTAAAAACCAAAAATAAACCAAACTATTTGGAAAATACAGGTTATATAAAAAAAGTTATTATAAATGAAATAATTACATCTAATAAACTACTTACCAAAATATAGAGATTACCGCACTATAACAAAGGCGTCCAATCATTTAACGTTACAAGAAATGATGCTAAAACTTGTATAGAAACACAATAATTACGTTTTATCGAAGTTATCTACCTTTAGACCCCTACTGCATGAATATAAGCTACTTTATTACACCTTAAATCAACACACATTAACCTAAGTACACACAAATCATGGGCTTTTTTGATTTTTTAAACGAAAAAATAGCAATAGATCTTGGCACCTCAAATACGCTTATTACCTATAAAGGAAAAATAGCAGTAAACAACTCTTCTATTATATCAATTCATCAAATTACCGGAAAAATTATTGCAGTAGGTAAAGAAGCAGGTATGATGCGTGGCAAAATTAACAAGAATATAAAAACAATATCTCCATTTAATAATGGTGTTATTTCTAATTTTGATGCAGCAGAGAAAATGCTAAAGACATTTATCAAAAAGTTATCAGTTTTTAATACTTCAGCTTTTGCAACTTCTTACAATATGATTATTGCTATCCCTTGCGGAAGTACCGAAGTTGAAATGCGAGCGGTACAAGAATCTGCAAAACGACTCAATGCAAAAAATATATTTCTAATACCAGAACCTATTGCAGCTGCAATAGGTGGTGGGATAGATGTTCTAGAACCTAAAGGAAATATGGTTGTAGATATAGGTGGAGGAACTACAGAAATTGCTGTAATCTCTTTGGGGAGAATAATTAGTGGCCAATCTGTAAAAATTGCCGGAAATGTTTTTAATGAGGATATTACTCAATATGTGAGAGAATCTCGAAATCTACATATAGGAGAGTCTATGGCAGAGAAAATAAAAATAAAAATTGGTTCTTCAATCGATACCTTAGCATCACCTCCAGAAAAAATGATGGTAGAAGGAAGAGATATTCTTACCGGGAAACCTAAACAAATACAATTATCATATAAAGAGATTAAAAAAAGTTTAGATAAGTCTATTATACAAATAGAAAATGCAATTATGGAAACACTTTCTGAAATTCCTCCAGAACTCTCTGCTGATATCTATAATTCTGGTATTTATTTAACAGGTGGTGGATCAATGCTAAGAGGGCTTGATGATCGATTATCTATAGCTACAGAACTTCCTGTACACCTAGGAGATCAACCTCTAGAAACTGTTGTAAAAGGAAGCGACATTGTTTTAAAAAACCTGGAATTATATAAAGATGTCTTGATTAAAAAGAGAAGATCATAAAACAAAAGACAGCGTTTAAAATCGCTGCCTTTTGTTTTTTTATCATGTTAAATTATATTCTTATAATTTCTTTGCATTCTTAACCTTGGTACTGGTAATGGCTAGTTTTAATACATCTTCCATATCCTTAACATAATGAAATTTAAGCCCTTTTAAATATTCTGATTTAATTTCATTAATATCTCTTCTGTTATCTTCGCAAAGTAATATCTCTTTTATATGTGCTCTTTTTGCAGCAAGGATTTTTTCTTTAATTCCACCAACAGGTAATACTTTTCCTCGTAATGTAATCTCTCCTGTCATGGCAAGACTTTTCTTAACCTTACGTTGTGTAAATAAAGAAACCAGAGATGTTAGCATTGTAACTCCTGCGCTAGGGCCATCTTTTGGGGTAGCTCCTTCGGGTACATGTATATGTACATTATAGGTTTCAAAAATATCTGGATTAATCCCTAATTCTGCAGCATTGGCCTTTATATATTCCATAGCAATGGTAGCAGATTCTTTCATCACTTTCCCTAAGTTCCCGGTAATAGTCAGACTACCTTTTCCTTTTGACAGAATAGATTCTATAAATAGAATATCTCCACCTACGCTTGTCCATGCAAGTCCTGTTACTACACCTGCGACATCATTATTTTCATACTTATCACGTTCTAACTTTGGTGCTCCAAGAACTTCAATGATATCTTCATTACTAATTTTTACATTGTACTCCTCTTCCATTGCTATATTCTTCGCAGCATAACGTACCATTTTAGCAATTTGTTTTTCTAGACCACGTACTCCGGATTCTCTGGTGTATCCTTCAACTATTTTTTCTAGTTGCGCCTTTCCCATTTTAATATGAGACTTATTCAATCCGTGTTCTTCTAACTGTTTTGGCAACAAATGTTGTTTGGCAATCTCAATTTTCTCTTCAATTGTATATCCGGTTACATTAATAATTTCCATACGATCTCTAAGCGCAGGCTGAATTGTTCCCAGGCTGTTAGAAGTAGCAATAAACATTACTTTAGAGAGATCAAATCCCATCTCAAGGAAATTATCATGAAATTCAGAATTCTGCTCAGGGTCTAAAACTTCTAATAAAGCAGATGATGGATCACCTTGATTACCTACTGATAATTTATCAATTTCGTCTAATACAAATACGGGATTACTGGTTCCTGCTTTTTTGAGACTTTGTATAATTCTACCCGGCATTGCTCCTATATACGTCTTTCGATGTCCTCTTATTTCTGCTTCATCACGCAATCCACCTAATGATATCCTTACATATTCTCTTCCCAGAGCTTCTGCTATAGATTTTCCCAATGAAGTTTTACCTACTCCAGGAGGGCCATATAGACATAATATCGGAGATTTCATATCATTACGCAGTTTTAATACTGCGAGGTATTCTATAATTCGACGTTTTACTTCATCTAAACCATAATGATCTCTATCCAAAATCTTCATAGCTCGTTTTAGATCAAACTTATCCGTACTAAATTCATTCCAGGGTAAATCTAGAAACAGGTCTAAATAATTACGTTGTATAGAATATTCTGCAACTTGAGGGTTCATACGTTGCATTTTGGACAACTCTTTATCAAAATGGTTTTTTACTTTTTCGTCCCATTTCTTATCCTTGCTACGCACACGCATTTCTTCGATTTCATCTTCATGCGAGACACCACCAAGTTCTTCTTGAATGGTTTTCATTTGTTGATGTAAGAAATACTCTCGCTGTTGCTGGCTCATGTCATGCTGAACCTTACTCTGAATGACATTTTTAAGTTCCAGTTTCTGAAACTCTACATTCATATATTTTAATGTAGCTAAAGCTCTTTTCTTAAGGTCATTGATCTCTAGCAATTTCTGTTTCTCCTCTACAGGAAGATTTAAATTAGAAGACACAAAATTGATAAGAAAAGAATTACTTTCTATATTTTTAATAGCAAATGAAGCTTCAGAAGGTATCGTCGGACTTTCCTTTATGATTTCTAAAGCCAAATCTTTAATCGAATCGATTATAGCACTAAATTCTTTATTCTCTTTTGCAGGTCTTGCCTCAGGAACTTCTTTAACCTTAGCTTTAATATAGGGTTCTTCTTCTACAACTTCATCTATATGAAATCGTTTTTTTCCTTGTAGTATTACCGTAGTGTTACCGTCAGGCATTTTTAAAACTCTTAAAATACGAGCTACTACACCTACTCTATTAATATCTTTTAAAGATGGATTTTCTATACCTTCTTCTTTCTGAGAAACTACCCCTATTGTTTTATTACCATTATTAGCTTCATTAAGAAGTTTAATAGATTTATCTCTTCCTGCAGTAATCGGAATAACAACTCCAGGAAATAGTACAGTATTTCTTAAAGGTAATATTGGTAATATTTCGGGTAAATCTTCTTTGTCTATTTCTTCTTCATCTTCTGGCGTCATTAAAGGAATTAATTCTGCATCTTCATCTATCCCCTGAAATGACAAACTGTCAAGTGTCGTAAATTTGGTTTTAGCCATAAGTATATATCAAAGTCATTTTGTCATCACGACAAAACAACATTTTTTTTTAGAATTTAATGAAATTGATTAAAAACCTTATAAAGCCCATTAAAACATGGTCTTTATTATAGATTCATTATTTACATTTCAATTGTTATGCCACAAGTTTTAAAAAAAAAATTAAAAAACTGTAACAAAGCAATGCAATATATATCTTTATGTTAAAGTAAATTATATTTTTTGTCACTAACCCAACTAAATACAGAGCAATTAATTGCGAAATGTCGCGAGCAAGATCAAAATGCGCAGCTCGAAACATACAATCGTTATTATAAGGCAATGTACAATACAGCATTGAGAATCATAAAGGACACAGCAGAAGCTGAAGATATTATGCAAGAAGCCTTTTTAACAGCTTTTACAAAACTATCAATGCTAGAAGATAATAATATGTTTGGGGCCTGGTTAAAAAGGATTGTTATTAATGCCAGTTTAACCGCAACACGTAAAAAAGATGTTCATCGTGAGGTAGCCCTAGAAACTGTTGAGTATGCTCTTACAGATAGCAACGGAATTGTAGAAGAAGATCTTGCTTCTGTAAAAGTAAATACAGTACTAAATACACTAACTCAACTTAAAGACAGCTATAGTACAGCATTATCATTACACCTTATAGAAGGTTACGATTATGAAGAAATCTGTCAGATTATGAATATATCATATTCTAATTGTCGTACGCTTATTTCGCGCGCAAAAGAAAGCTTACGAAAAAAATTACAATTTGTATGAATACCGATAAAATAGAAAAGTTATTTAAACGTATGCAAAATCAATTAGACATACACGAACCTTCTGCTAATCACCAAGTACGGTTTTTAGAAAAGTTGCAGCAACAAAACAAAGTTGTACAGCTGCAACCTAAAAAGGTAAATTGGTATAAACCGCTTGCAATAGCCGCTTCGATTGCTATAGTATTTGGGATGGCAGCAATGACTTTTATGTTTAATCCAAAAGAAGAAGTAGATCTGGCAAATGTTTCTCCTCAAATGAAAGAAACTCAAAGCTTTTTTACCTCTGCTATTCAATTGCAACTCGAAGAAATCGATAAAGTTTCTTCTATAGAAACCAAAGAATTGGTTTTGGATGCAATGAATCAATTAGAAAAACTGGAATCTGATTATGAAACACTTAAAAAAGATCTTTTTCATAGTGGAAACGATAAACGTGTAATTAGCGCTATGATTAAGAACTTTCAGAAACGTGCAAATTTATTAGACGAGGTACTTCAAAAAATTAACAGCATTAACGAATTTAAATTATCAGAAAATGAAAACTTTATACTATAATATAATCCTCTTATTGATGATTCCTGCCCTGGCATTGGCCAATAATGGAGATCTGAAAGGAAAATATACTAAAGAAAAAACACTAAAAAAGGACTTCTCGGTTAACGCAGATGCCTTATTAAAAATCAGTAACGATTATGGTAACCTGGACATTACTTCCTGGAACGAAAATCGAATCGTCATGGAAATCACTATCAAAGTAAGTGGAAATAGTGAAGAAAAAGTGATCAAAAAACTTGAATCTATTGATGTTGAGTTTGATTCTTCTTCTCAAATGGTTAGCGCCAAAACTACTTTTAATAAAAATAATAGTTCCTGGTGGGATAAATGGACTAGCGGATGGAATAACAATATGAATATGAAAATCAATTATACTGTAAAAGTTCCTATAACCAATAGTGTAGATTTTAATAATGATTACGGAAGCATTACTCTGGATAAAATAAAAGGTAGCGCTAAAATAAACTGTGATTACGGTCAAATTATTATTGGAGAGTTACTAGGTGATAACAATTATATCAACATAGATTATACTAACAACAGTACTATCTCTTATATGAAAAATGGAAAAATCAATGCAGACTATTCTGATTTTGAAGTTGGCAATGGTGATAGTATTGATCTTAATGCAGATTATACACAATCAAAGTTTAAATCTATAAAAAACCTGAACTACAACTGTGATTATGGTGGAATTCGAATAGAAAATGGAGGTAAAATAATAGGGTTTTCAGATTATGTTAACACAAAATTCGGAAGTATTTCTGAAGAACTAAGTATTAATTCTGATTATGGATCTATCGAAGTGCGTTCATTACAACCAACTTTCAAAAATGTAACAATTAAAACAGATTATACCAGCGTTAATATTGGGTACGAAGATGGATGTACTTTTGATTTTGCAATCAAGACATCGTATGGTGGTATTAAACTAGATGAAAGTATAAACGTACAAAAGAAATACGTTAAGGATTCTAAAAAAGATTATCAAGGATATAGTGGCCAAGCTAATAGTGGGAAAGCAATTAATATTACCTCTAGCTATGGTGGAATCAAATTAAGAAAAAACTAAACAAACAAAACACTAATACATCAATAAAATGAGAACAGCAGCATTTATTATAGGACTTACATTATGTAGTATAACTTCTTTGCAAGCACAATGGTGGGGAAATGGAAAAAAAATTAGCGGTAATGGTAATTCTGTTACCAAAAATAGAACTACATCAGATTATGATCAGGTAAAAGTAAAAGGAAGCCTTGATGTATCCTTAATATCGGGTACAGAAGGAAAAATCACAATCAAGGGAGAAAGCAACCTTATTGATTATATAGAAACTAAGGTCGAAGGAGATGCTCTAAAAGTTTATGTAAAAAAAGGATATTACCTAAAACCTTCTATAGGAAAAAAACTAATTATTACAGTTCCTTTTAAAGATCTAACTCAAGTTACACTCTCAGGGTCAGGGGATGTATATAGCTCTGACCCAATTAAGGCCTCTGATTTTAAAACTGGAGTATCTGGGTCTGGTGATGTTAAACTTGTTGTAGATGCAGAAAACATATGGGGGCAAGTATCTGGGTCTGGTGATCTGGCTTTAAAAGGAAGTACAGGCACTTTTAATGGAAATGTATCTGGATCTGGTGATCTTTCTGCATATGAGTTAAATGCAAAGAATGTAACAGCTACTGTATCTGGATCTGGCGATATCGAAGTAAGAGCTACTACCTATTTAAAGGCTCGTGTATCTGGATCTGGTGATATATTCTATAAAGGAGATCCGCAAAAAGAAGATAAAAAAGTATCTGGATCAGGAGATATTACAAAAAGATAGCATTAAGATAACTATCAAATAAAGTAAACTGTTTAAGAATAGAGCTTCTTAAACAGTTTTTTTATGTATAATAAATCTCTATTTTTACATTTTACTTGTTATAAAGCATTAATAATGTTATTATGATAGGTGTATTTTATTTTACGTTCACCCCAAAACAAAAATCAAATTGCGGTTCTTATCAAAAAAAGATATTCCTTTTAAAGAAATTGTACCCGATGGCTACATTGATATTCATTCACATTTGCTTCCGGGTATTGATGATGGTGTTAAGACAATTTATCAATCAGGCTATATTCTGGAACAATTTGAAAATTTTGGTTTTAAAAAAGCAATTACTACTCCTCATATAATGCAAGATATATGGCCAAATTCTTCGCAGGCTATAACTAGTAATTTAGAAAAACTTAAAAATGTTCTTCCTCCTCTTGGGATAACAAAAATAGAACTACAGGCAAGTGCAGAATATATGATGGACGATTTGTTTTATGAACGTATAAAAAACAATGACATTTTACCATTACACAAAAATTATATCCTGGTCGAAATGTCTACTTTTGCCCCTCCTATTAACCTAAGCGAAATCCTATTCGAAATTAAATTAGCCGGATACATCCCTATTTTGGCACATCCGGAACGGTATTCTTTTTATCAAGATGATCTAAAAAAATATGATGAACTAAAAGAATCCGGTTTTCTATTTCAGGTTAACCTATTATCAATATCAGGATATTATGGTGAACAAATAAAATCCTTTGCCAAAAAACTGATAGATCAAGAGTATATCGACTTCACCGGTACAGATGTACATAACTATCATCAATTAGAAGTTCTTGAAAAAGGATTTGATTATAAAGTCGCTAAAAAGATTACTTCGTTAATGAAAAACAATATCGAGTTTTCTTAATTCTTTTTACCATAACCGTATCCATAGTTATAACCAGTTTTATTACCAGCAGCATTAAGTAAAACTGCAATATTTGGCAAACGTTTTTCTCTATAGAAATTTTCTGGAACCTGTAATACTCTTTTATCAGAATAATTTTCTCTTACGATATAAATACTTAAATCAGCATGCTTCGCTATTAAAAGAGTATCGGTTACAAGGCTAACAGGAGCAGTATCCACAATAATATAGTCATAATGCTCTTCTAGGTACTTAAACATTACATTCACTCTTTCCTGCATTAGAAGCTCTGCTGGGTTGGGTGGTATTGCTCCAGATGGTATAATATCAAATGAATCTTCTTTCTTATATGTATATATAATATCTTCTGGAGTTAACTCATCATTCATTATAAAATTAGTAAGTCCTTTAGAATCTTTCCCATTAGGCAACTCAAAAAACTTATGAAATTTAGGGTCTCTTAAATCTGTACCTAAAAAAGCGACTTTCTTTCCTGAAATAGCTAAAGTTTTAGTCAAATTTGAAGAGATTAAAGTCTTTCCTTCTCCAGAAATAGTAGACGTAACAAAAATAACTTTCCCTTTAGCTTTATTAATCCCTGCCATTAGGAAGTCTAAATTAGTTCTTAAGATCCTAAATGCTTCTGCTATTCCTGATCTATCATTTTGCGAAATCATGATTTTATTTTTAGATTTCACCTTTGGTATAGATCCAATAATTGGCATAGAAAGTACTTTTTCAAGATCTTCTCTTGAACTTACTTTTACATTCAATAAATCTGAAGTATAAATAATAAGAAAAGGTAATATCAAACCAAGAAAGAAAGCTCCTGCATATATTGTTTTCTTATTTGGAGATACTGGATATGACCCCAATGTAGACGCTTTATCTATTACTCTGGCATTAGAAAGAGTAATATGGCTTTTTATCTCTGCTTCTTCTCTTTTTTGAAGTAGGTAAAGATACAATTGTTCTTTTATAGTCTGCTCCCGCTCAATAGCTCTAATATCTTTCTGGCGTGTAGGCGCACTATATATCTGACCTCCAAAATATTGATTTTGAGTATTTAAGCTTCGTAATTGACCATTAAGTGAGTTTTTCAAGCTATTTAAACTTCCTATCAAAACTTGTCTTAATCCACCAATTTGTTGATCTATATTTACAACAACAGGATTCCTTATACTCGAAGTTTTTAATAAGCGCTGTCTCTGAAGAATTAACCCATTATATCTTGATATTGTTGTAGCAACTGTTGGATCACTAAATCCAGAATTAGATTGTGGCACAAGATCAAACTTACCCTCTTGGCTAAGTACAAACTTTCGCATCGATTCTATAAAATAAAGCTGTGTATTTAATCGTGCTATTTCTTGAGAGTTTTTTGTGTCTAAATCAGAGAATTGCTGGGCTTGAACTGCCACATCACTACTAGTCAATCCTCTACTAGATTGATAAGTTGCCGCTTGATCGTCTACTTGAGTCAAATCTCCTGAAATAAGCTCTAAACGATCATTTATAAAATCTGCGGTCCTTGCAGAAGCCAGTTTTTTATTTTCTATGGTTGCCTTGTTGTATTCTTCTACAAGGTCGTTAATAATATCTTTTGCTTTTTCCTTTACCGGGTCATTTAAAGATAACCTAACAATTGATGAGCCTTTACCTGGTATAATAGACAACCTGTTTCTATACGATTCTGCAACAAATTTTACTGGTGTTATTATAATTTTTATGATCTTACCACTATTAGCATCCATAGTATCCACACTTGGTGTGATAATAATATCTCCAACACTAGTACTAATTGTTTTTCCAAAGGAGTGATCGCTTAGTTTTTGATCTTTTTCATCTAAAAAAGAAAACGTGGTACCAGAATCAATTCGTACATGAAAGACCTTTGATTTTTTATGTACTATAGAATCATCTGATAAAAAATTGATTTCAATAAGTGATTTTGGATAGTTCTCTACTTCCAAAATTCTTCCTTCACTAAAATATCGAACATTGAGTTTTAGATTATTAACGACATTAGTTAATAATGTTCTTGATTTAATAATCTGAATCTCATTCTCAATTTTATTCTGTCCATCATCTAATATCCCAAGATCTTTAAATGCCGACAACTCAGATTCACTCATACTTTCATCCTGAGAAATCGCGATGGTAGAAGAAACATTGTACTGAGGGATTGTATATCTTACTTTAACATACGCTAAAGCAACAAAAACAAAAACACTTAGTACAAACCAATACCAATGTCTAAGGTATTTTATAATCTGATCCCTAAGATTAAAACTAAATCCAGAAGACGAATCAAAATTAGTGCTCTTTGTAGGAGTATTATCGGTATTAGAAATCATATGTTTATTATCTTATGACCAGAGTAACTACAGATAAGACAACACCAACTATACTGATAATTATACCAAGGGTGTTGTTACGTGTTTTGGATTCTTTTATTCTTGAGTCATTTGGCTCAACATAAAGAACATCGTTTTGTGCTAAATAGTATACAGGAGATTCAAAAATTGATTTAGAAGTAAGGTCAACACGATGATATGTATTTACTCCTTCATTTTCTCTAATGATTATTACATTTTCTCTTCTTCCTTTAATCGTCATATCTCCTGCCAAACCAAGAGCTTCTATTATAGTAACTCTTTCATTAGGAATTGTATAAGACCCTGGTTTTGAAACTTCTCCCATAACAGTAATTTTAAAGTTTTTTAACCTTACACTTACTATAGGATCATTAATATATATTTTTAGTTTTTCTTTAATCACTTTTTTAGCTTCAATTCGAGTTAAGCCAGCAATCTTTAGCTCCCCTAAAACAGGAAAATCAATATTTCCCTCTTCATTTATCAAGTAAGTAGGTTCTCCTGTCCCTGCAGAACTGGTATCTCCTCCACTACTTTCTCCTAATGAAGAAGAGCCTTGCATTAAATTAAATGGTCTTACCGCATCCATATCTGCTGCTGAAACCATTATCCCAACGATATCATCAACTTTAAAAACAGAAGTAAAAGAATTTGTTGAAGAAATCTTCTCCAAATTTGCAGAATTTTGAAAATAAACCACATTCTCGGGTACTTTACAGGAAAAAACTGATATTAATACCGTAAATAATAACAAAAATCTACATCGCATATTTTAATACTTTATAAGTAAGCCTTTTAATAAGTTACAAAAATATAACTTTATTTAATTTAGCAATGAGATTTTGCTTTATCTATACTATTTTCCTTTTATGTATCTTAAAAGAACACCATAAAACATATAGGCAAGTCTATTCCCCTAGACAAGCCAATCTCTTCTTACTAAAAATGTTTTGAAGGTATTTTTTCCCTTACTATTATAATACCTCTATATTGTTGTATCAAGTACTATGCAAGAACTTTTTGCTTACCTCGAATACTTTTTTTGTTAATTTTATCGATACTCTCAAAAGTAGAATTGTTAGAAATAAATTCTGGAACAATCTCTTTTAATTTCCCTACAATTTGATGATCCTGACTCAATAAATTCATAATACAAAGGTCATCAATTTTATCTTTTATCAACATACAATCATCATCATCAAATCTACTTATCATTATTTTCTTATGATATGTTGGTAATGTATTTTCTGTATCAGCCAAAAGTTCTTCATATAATTTCTCTCCTGGTCTAAGTCCAGTTATTTTTATATCTATATCTTCTGGATACCTAAGACCCGATAATCGTATCATTTTCTTTGCCAAGCCAAAAATCTTTACAGATTCTCCCATGTCAAAAATAAATATTTCACCTCCGTTACCCATTGTTCCGGCTTCTATGACTAATTGAGAAGCTTCTGGTATGGTCATAAAGAAACGAGTCACATCTTTATGAGTAACTGTTAATGGTCCTCCTTTTTGGATTTGTTTTTTAAATAATGGAATAACAGATCCATTCGATCCCAGTACATTTCCGAATCTAGTGGTAATAAATTTAGTTTTACTCGTACTGTTAATACATTTTATATACATTTCGGCAACTCTCTTAGTTGCTCCCATTACGTTTGTAGGATTAACTGCTTTATCTGTAGATACAAAAACAAACTTATCTACACCAAACTCAGATGACAAATCTGCTAGCTTTCTGGTTCCAAGCACATTAATTTTAATTGCTTCGCAAGGATTATTTTCCATAAGAGGAACATGCTTATATGCTGCAGCATGAAAAACCATATTAGGTCTATATTTTTCGAATATAGTTTCTACTCTCTGATGATCTCTTATATCAGCAACAATAGGTGTAAAATTAGTCACTCCTTTACTTAACAACTCTTGTTGTAAATCATATAAAGGAGATTCTGCCTGATCAACCAAAACAAGATGTCTATAGTTATAATATGAAGCTTGTCTTACTATTTCGCTTCCTATTGATCCGGCGGCTCCCGTTATCAAAATCACCTTATCATTAAGCTCTTGCGTAATATTTTGATTATCCATACTAATAGGAGCTCTTTCTAACAAGTCTTCTATTTGAATTTCTTTAATCTGAGAAACCTTTAATTTACCATCAATCCAATCATTTACTGCTGGTATTATTTTAACTGTAACTTGCAGTTTAAGTAAATTATCAGAAATTTCTGAGAGTCTTTTTTTACTTATATGTGGAATAGATACAACGATCTCTTTAATATTATTCTTTGTAATAAAACTTTGATCGATCATTCCCGAAGGATATACCTTAATCCCATTAATTGTCTTACCAATTTTTTGAGAATTATCATCAACAAAACCAACTACAGATAATGATCTATTAGAATCATTAGTAACAGCTGCAAGGGTTATTAATCCAGAATCTCCTGCTCCATAAATCAATATTCTAGAAGTTTCTCCTATTTTTGACTTCACATAGTAGTAGCAATATTTAAATACCAAACGACTCGTAGTAAGTGTTATAATATTTAATAAATAGTGCACACAAATTATAGATACAGGAATATTCAACAATTCTGGCAATAGTGCTAATCTACTGGATGCCATAAAAAATCCCATTAAACTAATTAAGATAGTTACGGCAACAAACAGGTTATAAGCATCTCTCATTCCTGTATGTCTAACCACTCCTTTATAGGATCCTATCATTAAGAAGCTTAAGGTAGATAAACCTGCTATAATTGGTAATTGGTATATTAAATTAGTGGTATCAAAATTTAATGTGATTCCAAATCTAATTACGTACGCCAAAAAGAAATTAAAGATCGTAATTAACACATCAATAGATAAAACTAGCCATTTAGATGCGTGTTTATGCGAGTTATTTATAAGGTAGTTCTTTATCATCTCAATACATTTTTAATTACTGATACAATTCTATATAAATCATCTTCTTCAAGATTAGACCCGCTGGGTAAGCAAAGGCCTCGATCAAATAGGTCATCAGAAATTCCATTGAGGTAAGCATCACAATCTGCAAATACAGCTTGTTGATGCATGGGCTTCCATAACGGTCTTGATTCTATATTTTCTTCTGCTAGTGATAACCGTATTCCTTCTCTTAACTTATAAGAGCTGGTTTCTACACAGGTTAACCATCTATTAGAATGATATCCAGAAGGTTCTTCCAAAAATTTTATTTCAGAGGAATCTTCAAGATTCTTTTTGTAAAATTCAAAATTACTACGTCTATTATCAACATGGGCATCTAAAACTTCCATCTGTCCTCTTCCTATGCCCGCAGTAATATTGCTCATTCTGTAATTATATCCTATTTCAGAATGTTCATAATGAGGTGCATTGTCTCTGGCTTGAGTTGCCAAAAAAATGGCTTTATCTTTATGTTCTTGTTTTTTAGAAACAAGTGATCCACCTCCAGAGGTAGTAATAATCTTATTCCCATTAAAAGAAAGGATAGCAATATCTCCAAAAGTCCCACAGTTAATTCCTTGATAAGAACTTCCTAAGGCTTCTGCACTATCTTCTAATATCGGGATTCTGTATTCTGAGGCAATGTTATGAATAGCCTCTACATTATATGGCATTCCATATAAATGAACGGCAATAATTGCTTTGGGCTTTTTACCTTTTGCAATTCTATCTTTTATTGCTATCTCTAATTGGTCTGGACATAGATTCCAGGTGCTTCTCTCGCTATCTACGAATACGGGTTTAGCTCCAAGATATACTATTGGATTTGCAGAAGCAGCAAATGTCATACTTTGGCATAACACCTCATCACCTACTGTAACACCAAGTAGTTTTAACCCAAGGTGTAATGCAGCTGTACCAGAGCTTAATGCTGCGGCATAAACATCTTCTCCAAGATAACTTTCAATATCACTTTCAAATCCATTAACGTTTGGACCCAAAGGTGCTACCCAGTTTGTGTCGAATGCTTCTTTTACAAATTTTTGCTCTGATCCACCCATATGCGGTGAAGAAAGCCATATTTTTTTTGAATCAATTATATTCATAATTTTCCCATTAATAATGAACAATAATTTCCTATTGACTTAATAATTATATAACGCATATAATCACTAGTCAAATCTTTTTGATGACAATCTAAAAAACGCTGGAAGAAGGGGGGTAGAACTTCCTTTTTTGAACTTACTTTACATTTGTTTTCCAAGGCTAAAATAGTCTAGTTAAATCAATTAACAATTCAAAATCTAATTTTTTAGACAGAATACTTAAAAAAAACGTTCAATGACTCACGTTTGCCTAAATATTGTCTCATAATACGGAAATCCCGTAAGAAAAGTATGATAGACATACTCTAAAATTACTTGTAATAAAAAACGAATTTCCATTCAAAATCCTATTTTATCACAAAATTAAACATAACACATCGTCAAAATTCATTTTTCATATTACTTTTTCGTAAACTATTTTGGGTAGTACAAGTATAGCTTAATAATTAATTAATTTTATGGGTGTAACACCTATTTATGAATAGGGGTATTCTCCCCTACTCATCATCTGTTTTTCATCGAAAAACCTATTATTCTACATGAAACAAAAAAAATAAACTAATAAATATTTGATTTATAGAATTAAATACACAAAATTTATACCCTTCAAAAGCAATGAGATTTTTTCATAAAATTTATTTGCATAATCCCTCCCCGAATTTTATAATTATATAAAGTATAGATGTTATTTAATTCTTTAGATTTTTTCATATTTCTGCCAGTCGTTTTTGTTCTCTACTGGTTTATTTTCTATAAAAAAATTCAAATCCAGAATTTGTTTATACTTCTTGCCAGTTATATCTTTTATGGATTATGGGATTGGAGATTTCTATTTCTTATTCTTGCAAGTACCCTTGTTGACTTTTTTATTGGTCAAACTATTTATGCAAATGATTCTACTGTAAAAAGAAAAGCTTGGCTATGGGTAAGTGTTATTTTCAACATCGGTCTTTTAGGTTTCTTTAAATATTACAATTTCTTTATAGGATCCTGGGTAGATTTTCTTTCTGTTTTCGGGTACGAACTTAAAAGCACATGGACATTACAGATTATTTTACCTGTAGGGATATCTTTTTATACGTTTCAAACAATGTCGTATTCATTAGATATCTATTATAAAAGATTAACACCTACCAAGAATTTTATTGCATTTGCCACATTTGTTAGTTTTTTCCCTCAATTGGTTGCCGGCCCTATAGAAAGGGCTTCTAATCTCTTATCACAAATCACTACTAAAAGAATTTTTAATTACGCACAATGTACTGAAGGTCTAAGACTTATACTTTGGGGATTATTTAAAAAAGTGGTTATTGCAGATTCTATTGCTCCTATTGTAGATGATATCTTTCTTAATTATAGTGATTATTCTGCTTCTACTTTAATCCTTGGTGTATCTCTTTTTAGTTTTCAGGTTTATGGAGATTTTAGCGGGTATTCTGATATCGCTATAGGAACAGCCAAACTATTTGGAATAGAATTAATGTCTAACTTTAAATTTCCTACATTTTCTAGAAATGTTGCAGAATACTGGCAGCGATGGCACGTTTCTTTATCCACCTGGTTTAGGCACTATGTATACATTCCTCTTGGCGGAAGCAGAGTGAGTAAACTTAAATCGGTGAGAAATATTATTATTATTTTCTTGGTGAGTGGTTTTTGGCATGGTGCAAACTGGACTTTTATCGTATGGGGAGCAATTCATGCAGCTTTATACATTCCTGTTTTTTTAATGGGGAGAAATCGCATTTACATGAATACAGTTGTGGCAGAAAATCGTTGGTTCCCCTCTTTAACAGAAATCTTACAAATTTTACTCACTTTTTCATTAGTTACATTCTCTAGAGTATTCTTTAGATCTGAGTCAATTACTGATGCTTTTGGTTTTTTAGAACAGATGTATTCTAACTTTTCATATGAAACCTATCAACATCCATTAGGGTATCGTATGATAGATTATTTTATCTTGTTAGGTCTTTTTATTCTATATGAATTTAGAATCAGGAGAGATGAGCGCTCACCATTTAAATTTAAGTCAAGAATTGTGAGATTTGTCGCATATACTTTAGTAATTTTAGGAATGTTACTATTCTTTGATGACAATATAGACAGATCATTTATTTATTTCCAGTTCTAAATAAAAATAGATAATGACATCAAAAATAGCATTACGGCATAACTTTAAAGTCACATGAAAAAACTTATAATCAAAAGCATCTTATATGTTTTTCTAATACTAATTGTATTAGAAGGATTGGTGCGTGTTTTTCATTTAGGAAAAGATACTCCTACTCGATTTCTCGATGAACACAAAGTCGAAAAATGGAAGCCTAATCAAAATGGTTTTTCGGTTACCGGAAACAGAAGACAAAATTTCTCAGAATATCATATTAATACGACAGGATATAACTCCTATAGAGAATTTACTCCAACAAAAGATAAAATAGAAATAGCACTGGTTGGAGATTCATTTATAGAGGGATTTCACCAAAATTACTACAACTCTATTGGTAAAAAGATTGAGAATGCTCTCCCAGAGATCGAAGTGTATGAATATGGATATGCCGGGTATGACTTTGCAGATCAACTGCACCTGGTGCATTCGTATGCATCTCAATTCGATCTCATTGACCACATTATTTTAGGTATAAAATTCTCTAACGATTTAACTCGTGCAGAGTACCAGGTCGTTAATAGTCGATTGGCTTTAGAATCACCTGTAAACAGAATGCTTAAAAAAAGTAAACTAATAGTATACTGCAAAAGTATTGGGATTTTGGATCCTCCTCAGGAACTAATGTATCGATTGATTAATACTCTTAAACCTAAAAAAAAGACGGTTCCTAAAGATGATGCTGAAATTTTAAAAATCAAAAATGAAAATGAAAGAAAGTATCTGGCAAATTTTAAAAGCTTGGTTTCCAAATATGGATATGATAAAAAACGATTTACACTTCTTTTAGATTCCAGAATAACAAGTCCTTTATTTTTATCATATTTAGAAGAAAATCAATATAATTATATTGATTTCTCTACTTCTTTTGAAGCTTCTGATCGTTCTACTACTTTAATCTATGACAGGCACTGGAACAATCACGGTAGAGATGTCATAGCAAAGAATATCACTCAATACTTAAGAGATATTAATTTCATAAAAAATTAATATTTTTCTGATGCTTTTATTGATTTATCATAAAAATGATGATCATAATTCTTTGTTATAAAATAATCTGTAGGTTTTTCTCCGGCAAAAAATTGAAATTCATTAATAAAATGGCTTTGATCATAATAACCATGGTCTAATGCAGTAGATAAATACCCAGGATTTCTGTTTAATAGTATTTTTTTTACGGTTGCTTCAAACCGTATGATTCGTTGGATTTTTTTTGGTGTAATCCCAAATTGGGATTTAAAATTTCTTTCAAACTGGCGATAACCCAAATTGGTATACGCAGCTAATTCTTTTAAAGAAATTAAATTATACTGCTTATACAAAGAATACATGATAGTATCCCATTTATCATTTTGTTTATCATGGAAATCACACAAACACTCTAGCAAAAAGGATTCTATACATTTAATTTTATCGTTAATAGTACGGCACTCATCTAACTTCTCCAAAAAATCCTTACCACTAAGCTCCCCAAATATCCTCGACAGAAGCAAACTGATTATTTAACTCCAGATATGGAATTGGAGAAAAGTGACGAAAAGCTCCACTTTTAAATCGAACTGATATAAAAGAAACTTCACTGGACTCATCTATATGTAATATTGAATTTCTAGGACAAATAATATGTGCATTATCACATTTATGATTGTTCATTAGAAATGGTTCATGAGTATGAAACAACAATTCTAACCCAGCACCGGGTAAAATCGCAGGTAATTTAAATTCTCCAGAATGCTTTAACACATAAATTCGGTCGACATATTTTGTCAAACTTTTATTGGGTCTATATGACGTTTTATTGATTAACAATTAGAAGACTTCTATTACTGGCTCTGATGTAAGTTGTGAAGACACAAGTGAAATAAACTCATTAAAATGAGTAGAAGAATTATGCACATCAACTGCATCCATATTCGTATATTCTTCATAAAAAACGAACTCTGTAGCCACGCCTATTTCTTGATACAAACGATAGGTCATACAACCTTCTTCTAAATTACTTTCCTGAACCATTTTTTTTGCATAAATCAAAAATTGTTCAACACTTTCTTTCTGTACACTTAATCGTGCTATAATTGTTTTTTTCATATCACAAATATATACCGACTTAACATGCCTGGATTGTAAAAAAACGACATCATTTAAGAAATATGTGAACCGGTTTCAAAAACTATTTTTTGCATCTTCGATTTCCCAATAATCAAATACGTGTTTTCTTCTTCCAGAACTTTTAATACACTAACATTTGATACATGTTCTATACTGGTATATAAAAAGTCAAACACAATTTTTCTTAAAAAACTATACTCGGCACTATTATAATCTACTGTAGGATATTGCTCATCATACTGTACTTCTATTATAGGTAATGCTTTATACTCTAACTCCTGTGTGACAACAGTATTTTTTTTACGTTTTGCTTTATATTTTTTATACCGAACATAAGCTATTTTAAAAACAAACTCTTTAAAACTCACCTTTAGATATTCTACAAAAGCACTAATAGCAGCAGAAATAGATTTTTTGGGATAGATAATTTGATGTTCAAAATTATAGATATGGTTGCACCACTCGCGCTTATAAGTAAGATCTCCCATCCCCATCTCATAAGACTTATGATTATTTGCAATACACCAATCTAGTTTCTTATAGATTTCTACACTTCCTAAACTAAATTTCCCATAGTCAATATCATATGATGATATTGCACTAAATAATCGTCCAAAAAAATGATGATTAAGTGATATCACTATTGGATTATCATGATCATAAACCACAAATAGTGATGCCTTTTTTTGATTGATTAAAGAAAAATACATGCTTTTATAATGATCCCATCGAATAAGACTCTGGCTCACATCATTGCGTTGTTTAAATCTTCTGATCAGCATTTTTTCTAAACAATCCATTAACACATCATACTCTTCCTTTTCTATTGAGCCATAATATGTTTTATATGAAATCTGAAAACACGATTCGAGTCTTTTTACTCTTCTTCTTATTCCTTTTGCATTACTTCTGAAACGATATTTTATATAGGCATCTGCACTAGCAAAACCATCCAAGAAAATAGCATAACCTTTAAAAAACTGATCAACTTTTTTTAAATTAAATACTTCTTTATTAAGCTCTGGTTTTAAGTAATCTGCTATAAAGAAAACTGAGTAAACTGTATCGGGATTATTTACTAGCTCATCATCATAATCCGGATTAATTAACTGCTCTTCACTTTCTAAATAGTTAATCCTCGGAAATACTTTTGGTATCAATCCTTTTTCAAAAAGTTCAAAAAAATAATCTATCTGGACCTTTTTCATATACTTAATCTATAAAAAGGAAAAAAATAATCTTTTACATTTTCTTTATGAGTCTGAGAATATTCTGCATTAGCAGATAAACATAACTCATCATAAACTTTTTCATTAATTATTTTTCTACCCGTGTGAAAAATCACATCTTCATCCTTTGGAAAAAGTGATTTTTTATGCTTATACAACCCGTCACCATCTTTCATACCTCCTCCTAAGACATAGCATTTGATCTTATTTTTGATCGCCCACTCTATAATTTTTACTCTAAGAAAATCATTAGGTCTATAACTAAAATACTCTGCATTAGTTCCTCCAAGAAATGCAAAAATAGTATCCTTGTATCCAATGATAAGTTCAATCGAAATTGGAATATCCTCATAATATGCAATGGCGATAGAGAAATTATCTAAATTTGATAATATTAGATTTTCAAAATAAGCATTGGAGAAAAAATAAATACGATCAGCATTATTACGATTCATCGTATTTACATAGATATCATTAAAGATTTTAATAATATCTTTTGTTATTTCATTCTGATGAAATATTTTAAATTCTAAATTATGATTTACTGCCTTTCTGTAATTGTTTCTAACTTTAGGTAAAAATGCCACCCATTGATCGTCAAAATTCTCTAAAAGATGTCCTCTTACATTTGACAACGTATTAGTTAAGCATCCCGAATATTTTTTATGATTTCCATTTAGGCTAAATCGAATGAACTCTGTTATTACATTATGATCCTTATACCATTGGTCAACATTATTCCAAAATTGGGCAATATCTTCTTCTTCTACAGTATCATTAAACAAAGGGCCACTATAGCCATATGGGCTTATAACATCAAAATACGGATGTTTCTGATCTTTGACTTTTATTTCTCTAAAAACAAAAGGCATTAGAATAACAGGCTTGTTATTTTTTTCGAATAAAAAATATTTCAGCTTATCAGGATCCTTCTCAAAATGTAACAAGTGCTCTGGAGAATAGTACACATTATTGTTCCATTTTTTCTGAAGGAGCGTCTTATATTCTATGATGTCTGAATTTTCATCAAGGTTTTTAATTAACAGTTTGTAATTTTGCTCCAATTTTAAAAATATTAGTTAGGTATGGTTGTTTATTAGCTATTATATCGGTTTTTCTTTTAACTCTGCATTTTTTAAAAAATAATCATTAATTTTTTCGGATAATACTTGTGACAGCCATATAATTCTACCACAATGCTCTACGTGCCATACGGCCTTACCATCAAATACATTTCCTGCCAGTAATGGTCCCATAATATGTAAATTATCAGAAGCTTCTAATTCCTCATTAACCTCAAATCCTATCTTAGAATCATTAGGTTTGCAATATCCTTTTTCCATTACATTTTTTAGTAATTCTGGGATGTTTTGTTTAGCTAGATTTGTACTACCTACACAGTTAATCACTATACTAACAGAATCTTCATAGATTTTGTTTTTCCCAGATTGTGTATCCAAATACTCTAAGGAATATTCACCCGTTTTAGTTTTTTTAATATCACTAAATCGTCCAGCAATATGGTCAAAACGATTTTCTTCTTTTAGTTCATCTACAGTTTTAGAATAATGAAAACCTGCACATCGTTGTCTTCTTCCTATTTCATTACCATAATAGCAAGCAAATTTTTTCAATTCTTCTGGATTCAACTTATTTAATAAAGCTCCAAAAGCTTTTGATATGATATCTACCGTAGATGCTGCTCCAAGATGAATTTGATCTGCATAATCCAGATCTTTAAAAGTTGCTTCTGCGATAATTTTTGCAGTTAAAGTCTTTTCATTTGCTAATGCCTGTAAATTAAAAGGGGTGTATTCTTTTTTTCGTTCTTCATCAATAACAGCATCTGGTAATAACCCTTGAGTTGAAAGAATTATAAACTTATCTATACCAGATTTTATTTTTTCGATATCATTTAGCTTATACAGTAATTCCAGACCACTTGCATTCGCTCCTACAATAAGAACATTAACTTTTTTGTTCGATTTTTGTTCTAGAAAAGCATCTATCTTTCCTAAAACCCCCTCTAATTCAGAACTATAAGGATCATTAATAAAAAGTAAGTTATCTTCTTCGATAATGTTTTCATTTTTCCAAAGGTGATTAACTGGTAAAGAACCAACAGATAGGATAACTTTTTCAGAAAAAACAGTCTCTTTATTATCTAAAAATAACTCATACTCTTTTTCTTTCTTTTCTATATCTACTACTTCTGCGTTGATATAATTTACATCTACTACTCCTTTGATCTTAAATTCCTCTAATCTATTCTTTACTTTTTCATTAATATACCATCCAAAAAAACGACGAGGAATAAAGAGATCTTCCCATTCATTATTTTCTATTCTATCTGCATGTTTGACAATCCATTCTGCAGATAAAGTTCCTCCATCTTTTTTCAACTCATCTAATAGCCAATTCTTATTATTATTAAGCCATTTAATAAATTTTCCCAATTCTGGTTCTGGCAAAAAGTTTTTTAACGATGTTATAAGGTGTACCGAAAAACCAGACCTTGAACCGTATGGTATCCCAGAGTGAAATTCTCGATATTTATCAATTATATTAATATTGATTTTTCTTTTTATTTTATGATTTTCTATAAGATCTAAAAAATGTAAAATAGTAAAGGATGATGAAATTCCTGAACCAATAAAAGTGATCTCAGACGATTTTGGTTTGTTATTAAGCTTCAAGTCGGTGAGTTTTGTTTTTATTATTTTACCTGGATTACCAACGACTGTAGAATAGTCTGGGACGTCTTTTAAAACTACAGCTCCTGCACCAATGGTACACCATTTTCCTATTTTTACTTTTGGTATCACAACTGCACCAACTCCTACATGTGATCCCTCTCCTACCTCTACATGACCACATAAAGCGGCTTTTGGTGAAATATGCGCAAAATTTCCTATAATATTATCGTGATCTATACTTGCTGCTGTATTTATAATTACATGCTCTCCAATAACCGTATTAGGTTGAATTATCGCTCCAGCAAAAATAACAGTACCTTCTCCTATTTTTGCTGTTGAGGCTATAATCGCCGAATGATGTATTGCCTTTTCAAAATCACTTTTTAGAAAACCTGCAATCTCTGCTCTTTCTGCATTTATACCTACAGCCACAATTACAGGATATCCCTTATGCGGAAATTCTTTTAGATTTTTTCTTGCTCCAGAAGTTACATTCTTAGACGCATAATGACGTCCAGATGGTTTATCATCAAAAGTCTCGGTCACTTCATAACCGTTCTCTTCTAGTACTTCTCGTATGACTTGAGAATGCCCGCCAGCTCCATAAATCCTTATTTTTTTAGGGTCGTCAGTTATTTTCATTTTACTCATTACTAAATTTAAGTTGATTTGTTGGTTGTGTGAATTATAGTGTTCTATAAGAACTTTTATAAAAGTTTTTTTAAATTAGTTATTTCCTTTCCAAGCAGGCATAATGGTATTTTGATCTATGTTTACGCCTTCTTTCTTAATTACTTTCTTTATGGTTAAAAATAAAATTTTTATATCTAACATAAAACTTAGGTTTTCTACGTACCATACATCATATTCAAATTTCTGACTCCAGGATATTGTATTCCTACCTTTTACCTGTGCCCACCCAGTTATACCAGGTCTTACGTTATGTCTTTTCTTTTGCGTCTCATTATACAAAGGTAAGTATTCAACCAAAAGAGGCCTTGGCCCCATTAAACTCATATCTCCTTTTAAAACATTAATAAGCTGCAAAATCTCATCTAACGAGTACTTTCTAATAAATGCTCCTGCTTTGGTTATACGAGAAACATTATGTACATCATCTTTATCCTCTGATCTTAAATCAGCCATTGTTTTAAATTTGATGATTTTAAAAAGTTGGCCATTTTTTCCCGGTCTTAACTGAAAAAAAAACGGTTTACCTCTATTAACTATAATTAATATTAGAACCAACACGGTAATAATGGGCGATAGCAATACTATACCAAAAAAAGAAAGCACAAAGTCTAATAATCGTTTTACATATGGGTTGTACATCTACTTTTTATACCTTTTATCAATTTAATTAACAATGCTTTATATCTTCAAGTTTACCACTATTTCTATACTTATAGTTTCTGTTCTTAGGACTTAGACAAATAGTTTTCTCCTTTTGCGACGGTCCTTATTTCTTTCCCCGGAACACCATAAACCAGTTTAAAATCGTCTATATCGTTTAAAATTAAAGAACCTGCTCCAATAATACTATGTTTTCCAATGGTAATACCTTGAATAATATTTGCTCCTAAGGATATTGCGGTACATGTTCCTATACTAACATTTCCTCCGATAGTAACTCCTGGCGCTAAGCTAGAAAAGTCCTGTATATAGCTATCATGATCAAAATTAGCATCAGTATTCATAATACAAAAATCCCCAATCCTTGCATGTGCATTAATGGTAACAGAAGCTAATATTATACTTCCCTTACCTACTATGGCACTTGGACTAATTATTGCCGACGGATGAATTACTGTAATAAACTCAAAATCCGGAGATAGTTTTTTTATTCTCGTCTGTACTAAAAACCTGGTCCAGTTATCTCCTATCGCTATAATCCCTTTATTAACACCTTGTTCTACAAGGTCCTGAATATAATTTTCAGTACCCAGAACTTCATAACCAAGTAGCTTTTTACCTTTTGGTTTAAACGTATCTATAAGGCCATGAATTTGATAATTTGCATTCAATTCTATGGTTTCTATAATCACCTTAGCATGACCCGACGCACCAATTATCAAGATTTTATCCATCCATGTTTCTTTTACAAATTATTTCTCGGTATACCTACAAGAGTCTTTTATATACTTATAGTTCGGATTCTATGGTTCTGATTAGATCTCCAACATTATTCATATTCATCAAATCCATTAGTTTGAATTTAATACCAAAAGATTTTTCGACTTCTGAAATGATCATCATAT
This sequence comes from Aquimarina sp. Aq78, assembly GCF_900299525.1. Taxonomy (GTDB): domain Bacteria; phylum Bacteroidota; class Bacteroidia; order Flavobacteriales; family Flavobacteriaceae; genus Aquimarina. The sequence goes on from NZ_OMKA01000001.1 coordinate 826,657, forward strand.
GCGTTACAGATTCCCATCCATCAACATCATCTGCTGTGGTTTCATCAGCAAGCTGAAAATTATCATGCTCTAATACAGATACAAAAGCTTCTTTTACTTTTGATAAAATCTCTTCTTTACTCATTATTGATTATTTAATTTATGTCAAAATATGTTCTTAATTCTTTTCTATTAATTTTTCCGTTAATACTGTGCGGAAACTCTTTTATAAATTTCACATGACCCGGAATCATATAATCCGGCATTTTTGTTTTCATATAATCGAATATTTCTTCAGTATCAAATTCTTCAGATTCTATGGCTAAACCTAGCTCTGCATTACCTAATGCATTGGTAATATCCAGAGCAACCATATTGACTTTTCTATCTGATTTTGTTTTTGCATGAAATTCAACTTCTGCCAGTTCTACCCGATATCCTCTAATTTTCACTTGAAAATCTGCTCGGCCAACATATAAAAAATCCCCTTCTTCATCTTTAAAGCAAAGATCTCCAGTTTTATAGTAACGTATTTTTCTTCCGTTTTCTTCTCTCACAAAAAAACTTTGGGCATTTCGTTCTTCATTTTTCCAATACCCGGGAGTTATCTGCGGACCTCCAAGAGATAGTTCTCCTGTTACATTTACAGGTACCTCTTCATTATCTTTATTTACAACAAGATATAACGTATCTTCTTGTGGTGTTCCTATGGCTACTATTCCATTATGGGCTTTTTGATGAGTTTCTTTATGATATGGATAAAAGCCACTATAAACGGTAAATTCTGTGGGGCCATAGTAATTAAATATTTTACAATTAGGAAGACATTCGCTCCATTCTTTGGCAATATCACTATGCAATGCTCCTCCACCAAAACTACAATATCGTACATCTGGTGCATTAATTTCTGGAAAATATGGTCTCAGATAATTTATGATCGATGGTACCATGGTAAGAACCGTAAGTTTCTGCTCCTTAATAAGTTTAAAAATATAAAAATATTTAATTGCTCCTTTTGGTATTGTATAGACACAAGAACCTGACAAAAAAGGAAATAAGTAGGTTACTACAGAAAAATCAAAAGTAAGCTCAAACATTTGCAAGCATCGATCCGAAGGAACCAGATTAAACTCTGGTTCAACATCAACTGCATTTACCAGCGCATTAACGTTATCAAAAGTAATAGGAACTCCTTTAGGAAGCCCTGTAGTACCCGAGGTAAATAATATATATGCTATTTGATCACCAGAAACATGTTTAGGCTTCAGGTTTATATCGGTATCATCCAATGCACCAGAGGCAATAACTTTATAATCCTTATAAATTGAAGTCTTAGAAGAATCAATGACATATCGTGTCTCTGTTAATTCAAAAACTTTATGATTACGCTCAATTGGCGTTGATGGATTTACAGGAACATATGCCTTCCCTTCGAGCCAAAGTGCAAGAATACTTGCATAAGTCTGAAGATCATCATTGGTTACTAAACCAATTAGTTTTTCAGAATCTTCTACAGTATTTGCTATAGCATCTCTTATCTTAGATATTTCAATAGCAAAATCATGATATGTATAAAACGTATTGTTTATACATAAAGCATTACAATCAGAATAGCTTTCTATCGAATCTTGTAGTTTTTTTACAAATTTCACATGTTTAAATTTTAATAATTACCTGACAAAAAATTAATTACAAACTTAATATCGTTTGTAATCACCTTACTCTTCTTTTTGATTTAATAAAAATGTCCATCTCTATTCAACATATTTGAGTTTTCAAAATCGAGTTTAGTTTCATCATGAGCCAATCCCTTTTTTGTCACCTTATGTGTAAAAACAGTACTATATCGTTTTGTTATACAATCTGATAATCGAGTATCATCTGTAAAAATAAACTTAGTTCTCTTTTGGATAAAATTCTCCATCATAGCATCTACACACAAATTATAATTTTCTTCTTCTTTTACCAAAAAGTATTTAACATTAAACTCATTATAATTTATCACATAAGATAAAAAACCAATAATTTTATTTTCTTTCATAATTTTCAGATTATGAATATAGATATTATTGCTGGTTCCCGTTTGCAATGACTTATAAGGATGCTTTGTTGGTATTGGTGTCTGAGTATATTGATTAGCATTAATCTGCCAATTTATATACTCTTTTGTCTTATATATCAAATCGTTTTCACAAAGTGGTTCGGCAAACTGCCATGTTATATCATCCAATTGATTGATATAATCATAAGAAAGCATTTTTGTTCTACTCTTAGCTTTTGGCTTATTCATAAGTCTTATTACCCCTGCTGCCATAGCATCAATCCTATCTAAAATAAACTTGAATGATTTTAAAAATCGAAACCTTCCTATGAGCATAGATGCATCTAAACTAAAAAATATCGTATGCCTTAATCTTGATGTAATTACTGTAAAAGGTTGTTTCTCATAAAAAGTAGTGACATTTTCTGCATACGACTTGATAAGAATTTGTTTACCCGTAAGGTTTACAGCTTCATTATAGATGTATGTTCCTAGCACAGTATCTTTATATTGTTTATCTACCCACCATGATATCATCCAATATACTTTGGTTTTCTCATCGGTATTGGTATTGAGTAGATCAGGAAACATAAAAACGAAAGAAATCATTTTTTCATCTTCATAACCAATAACGCCACAATAGTCATCCTCTTTTATTCTCGAATTCGAAACTAACCATAATGCTTTACTTTTTGGTAATGGTGTAAGGTTTCCTTTCCAATAGGTATTTTGATCTATACCTTCCCTTAGCATTTTTTTGGTTAAGGCTACTATTTTTAAATTTTTACTCATCTATTTTTCCCTAAAATAAAACTAGTTTTTACCGTTGAAATATTCTGATGTTTCTTCTTCAGACAGATTCACATCTTTTTTTTGTATTACCTTTTTAAGTGTTAATCCTATTATTTTAGCATCCAACACTAAATTATAATGCTCTACATACCATACATCATACTCGAACTTTTTTTTCCAGGTAATTGAATTTCTTCCATTAACCTGTGCCCACCCCGTAATACCCGGTCTTACATCATGTCTCTTTTTTTGAACATCATTATACACAGGTAAATATTCTATTATTAATGGACGAGGTCCTATCAATGACATTTCTCCTATTAACACATTAATTAATTGTGGAATTTCATCTAAAGAAGTTTTTCTAACAAATGCTCCTACTTTGGTTATTCTATCCTTATCTGGTAATAAATTTCCTTGAGCATCTTTTCTATCGTTCATGGTTTTAAACTTTATGATGCTAAAAATCTTTTCATTTTTACCTGGTCTTCTTTGAACGAAAAAAGGTTTTCCCTGATTAGCGATAGCTAGAAAAAGAATCAATACTATAAAGACAGGTGAAATAAAGATCAGTAAAATTAGTGATGCACTAAAATCAAGACTTCTTTTTATAAAAAACTTATACACCTTTTTAAAGTTTAGATGGTCATAAAAGGGACTCCATTATTTAATCCAACAAATGTATAAACCATTTGTTAAAAAGTGAAATAAAAGAATTACTATCTCCTTTACAATCATTAATATTAACAACCAAATGATATGATCCTAAGACATATCCAGGACTTATCATACAACACTAAAAATTGGGGGAATAAACAAACAATTATTATTTATACTACCAGGGAATGAAGCTAATAATTTGTCTGTGATTTTATATCTAAAATCGCGAGTAAATATACAATCAATATTTTAGTTTTCACCTCATTAAATTAACTTTTTTCAACAAGGTATTGTTATCAAAAACTCTGTATAAAAACAGATATAAGTCTATGCTTAAAATGCACCTGTTAATCATAATTATAACGCACGATACTCTTCTAATAGCGCTTCCCATACTACTTTTCGTTCATATCGGCTGGTGATAGATTCTCGTGCATTGGCGGCTAAAGTGTCTCGTTGAGCCTTATCCTCTACCAGCATTTTTAGATTCTTAAATAATAGTTCTGTATCTTTTACTGGGATGATCTTACCATTAACCCCATCTGTTACAATCTCATTACAACCATTAATATCGGTAACAACACTAGCTAACCCCATAGATGCTGCTTGCATCACTACATTAGGAAACCCTTCGCGATAACTGGGAAATGCCAATACATCAGAAATTGCAAAATAGGGTCGTACATCATTCTGCCACCCTACCATAATAATATCAGGGTTGGTATTTATCTCTTCTTCTGTTTCTGGTAATAATGGATCCAAATCCTTTTCATAGGTACCAACCAATAATAATTTGGCAGTAGCAGATGCAGTATTCAACTTTTTAAACGCATCAATAAGTTCATGTATCCCTTTATCTTTTACCAGTCTACCAACATATATAATTACAGTATCTGTAGATTTAATACCAAGACTCTCAGATAATTTTAGGTTTTCTTCTTCAGCATAAAGTCCTGGATCAAAGAACGAAGTATCTATTCCGTTAGAACTTCCATTTGCAATAACTTTAAGTTTTTTTGGAGAGGTATATTTATTAGTTATAATAATATCATTAAGCCCTGATGAATTTGGATAAATTTTGGTAGCACAGGCATAGGTTGCTTTTTCTACTGTATCCAATAGTATTCTTTTTGCTCCTGTAGCTTCAAGCAATGGTAATCCGGCAATGGTATGTAAACGATGCGGAACTCCTGCCAATTTTGCTGCCAACATGGATAATGTTCCTGCCTTAGGCGTATGACTGTGAACTATCTGTGGTTTTTCTTTTTTAAAAACTTTATATAGCCTGTATACTGCTTTTAAATCCTTGATAGGAGTAATCTTACGGGTCATCTCTACAGGAATAACACGTACTTCTTCATTTTTTGACACCACATCTAATTGCCCCTCTCCTTTTCCTGATATTCCAATCATATCATAATATTGGGACATAAACTTTAGTTGTCCTTGTAATAATTTCCCTAATGATATAGGTACAGTAGTAACCCTAATTATTTTTTGCATTTTTTCCCCAGACTTAAAAGTAAAACTAGTAAACTCATTACCAATTTTGATATTAAAAATAATGATGAGTTGATTCTAAAATATTTTCGGATACAAATATAGTTATATGCTAGTGTTTGAAAACTTTAAATTATGGTTTCTTTTATTTTTTAAACCCCAGGCAAAATGACTAGTAAAAATGCTGTTGTTTTCTACGGGAAATCAACAAAAAAGCTAAGGTTTAGGCTAGTAAACTCAAGTATTTACGCATTTTGAATAAAATTTAACATTTCCAAATAAAATTTACACAATTAATTTACCAATCTTACGTTAATGCAGATAATAACTAACTCAAGAAAATAACAGCAAACTCAAAAAAATGGTAAATAACTTAAAAATAGAATAATAATTAACCTAAATAATCCCCCCAAAATGAAAAAGTTGCCTTATTACCTACTTATTTTTATGAGCTGTATTGCTATTTCCTGTAGCAAAGAAAGTGTTGATGATGTTGCTCCAGTTGTTGGAGTCGAAACTCCCGATGAAGAAACTCCTACACCAGATACAATACCAAATGTGGTTACAACGCCATGTGATTTTGATTTATCTACTGTTGCTGCTAATTCTACAATTATATTTAATTGTGTTTTAGATCTTAAAGGAGAAACAGTCACATTACCTGCAAATGTTAAGTTTGAATTTGACGGCGGTGATGTTAAAAATGGAAAACTAATTTTTGCTGGTGGTACTATTGCTGGTGAACTTTTAAGTTCTAGTATAGAAATCGAAGGAGATGTAAAACTTAAAGAACCTACCTTTAAATTTTTCGCTTCACGATGGGAAGGTATTGTTGAAGGACGTACTACTGCTGAAAAGGCCTTAAAAAACACTGGTGAATTAGAACGATTACTAAATTTTACTAAAGCATTAGGTGCTACGACTTTTGAGATCGGAAAATTTGATGCGTATTTTGATATTACTTCGGTAACCAGTACGACTACCAATCAAAATTTTTATCCTTCACGAGAAGCTATAAATATTCCATCTGATTTCCATTTAAAAATGTTACCCAATACTGATGATCCAAATAGCCCAAAAACGATTTTAAGAGTTTTTCCTACTGATAGATTAAAAGGTGGTTTCATTTTAGCTTTTAGAGAAGTATCAAATGCTAAAGTAAGTGGAGGTATTTTAGATGGCAAACGTGATGAACAAATCTATAGTAATGGCTTTGACACAAAAGAAGCCGGAACACACTTAATGGCTTTTCATTCTTCAGATAATATTATTGCAGACGGAGTAAAATTTATTGATGGCTCTTTTGGAGCTGTAAACATTGCCTCTATAGGATTTACTTTTCAACCTCACTATGATCCTACACATGATATCACTATCAAGAACTGTACTTTTGATAATAACCGAAGAATGAGTATGTCTATTACAGATGGATATAACATTTATGTTGAAAATAACACCTTCTTAAATACAGGTTTAGATTCTGAACATATAAATGGTGGTGTTGTTGGATATGCAGTTAATATTGAAGCAACCCGAACAAGAGATGCTAGTGGCAATCTTATTCTCTATGAAAAAGCGCATAAAATTTTTATCCGCAATAATACAGAACGAGGAAGCAGAGTTGGTGGATTTACAATTTCTATTGGCGAAGAAGTTACAATAGAAGGTAACGACATGGAAAATAAGATTGTATATTCTGCAACTTCTGATTCTAAAATTAGAAATAATACTTTTGTAGCTACCGAAAAATCAAAAACCACTCCAGCAATACTTGCTGCTGGTACAGGAGAAACAGTATTTAACAACGAGATTTCTGGAAATAACATATCTGGTTATGGTGTTGCTATTGCTGCATACTATGGTGAGGTTGATATATTTGGTAATCAAATTATTAATAACAGTAGTGGTGTACAGCTAAAGCAAATTGAGAAAAAGACTAATATCTACGGAAACCTTATTAAAAGCTCATCGGCTTCTAGTAGAGGTATAAGTATACAATCTACATTTGCAAATAATGTTTCAATTCACTCACATAACACTGCGACCAGTTATATAGATGTAAAAGCAAATCACTTATATTTTGTTGCTGTTAATCAAGAAGCAGGTCAAGAAAATTATGGTGTTGATATACGTGATAATACTTTCAAGTCTTCTGCTTCTGTAGTCTTTTCAAAAAGTAAAGGTGTTACCTACAATAACAATACAACCAATGGGCCTGTATTGCTAGTAGATGCATCTAAGGTTGATTTGTCATCAAATGAGATTTCTTCTGCCGATTATCATGGTATTGCATTGAGCGGTGTTAATACTGCCATAAATACTAGTTTAAATAAAATTAGTTTTCCAGCAGGTACACGTTTTGAATGTATAAATATTGGTGCTACGACAAGTCCAAGTGAGGTTACTTTAGATAGAAACGATTGTAATTAATACTCTGGATAAAATAACATAAAAAAAAACCACCTTGATAGGTGGTTTTTTATGTTTAGTTCTTAAATATTGGTTTTAAAATCCTGGCCAATACTTTGTTTCCCTTCTCACTTAAATGACCATTGGCGACAAAATAGTTACTTAATTCATCAGGGAATTGAACAACATGAAAACGTATGTTGTTAGAATTATTTTGATAATCTGTAATCTTATTAAGATGCATTCTCCCCAAGTTATTAATGACAACAATATCTATAACCTGGTCAAATTTTTGCTCTTCTATTTTCTTTACGATCCAGTCCAGTTTTCTTTCATCAAAATCCAGTTCTTTCCTTTTCCCTTTGGCCGCCCCATAATACTTAAACGTATTAAAAATTTTAAACATCAAAAGGCTCTTACAAAACCTTTTAACTTTACTTGGCAAGGATAAATTATTTCCGAAACTATTATACTTAGCTTTATGAAATACAATTGAGTCCCCTTCTCTATATGGATAATTTCTACCTGAGTCGTTTTTAGGATTTCTTTTTCCAATATTTACTACTTCTCCAGGAGTCATTATAAAAACTATCTTTTTACAATCTAGTTTTTCGCTTTTCAGCAAATGTTCTAACAGAACTACTCCTTGTATAGGTGTCCATACTCCTCCTGATCCAGCATTATTAATAGTGATATCCAGTTCTTGTTCTATGATTTCAGAAAACCGGTCTTCTTTATTCATACCAAAGCCTTCTACAAAAGAATTACCAACAACAAGAACACCATCATCATTAAATTCATCGTCTCTAAAACCATGTGAATTAATTTCGTTTACAATACCTCCCCAGGGGTAATGCATCATTTGTTTAGCATTTTTTTGCCTCGTAACTCCATATAACGAATCCATATCATAATAAAGAGGAGGATCATTAAATCCTGTAAAAGACAAAAATGTATCTGTTCCATTATAAAACAATCCTATGACCAGATTAAAAGCCTCTAAGATTATAATGTATATCACTATTTTCTTTATGTATTTCATCCTTAAAATTGAAAATAAATAAACTCTGCTTGTACTTCTCTATTTAATGACCCAACAATTGCCAGTGCCATAAGAATCCACATGATAAAATGAATTTTCATTTGCTTATATCTCATAAAATCTAATATCAATAATATGACAATAAGTATGATATCAGAAAACATGATAAAACTCAATGCATCCATCTTAAACGAGTCGATTCTCATGATATAACTAATTGCATCCTGAATAGAATCTGCTCTAAAAAAAATCCAGGCAAGTGTAACTACAGCAAAGGTGAACACTACCTGTCCAAAAATCTTAGCATATGATAAAATTGTCATTTGTGTAGTACCACTTTCTAAATGTCTTCTATTTGTTCCTAATACAAATGAAGGTATAAATAGAAGTGCATGAATTCCTCCCCAGGCAATAAAAGTCCAGTTTGCTCCGTGCCAAAATCCACTTACCAAAAAGATGGCAAAAACATTCCTAATTCCTTTTAACTTACCCACCTTAGATCCACCTAGTGGAATATAGAGATAATCTCTAAACCAAGTAGATAATGAGATATGCCACTTTCGCCAAAACTCGCCAATACTTCTCGAAAAATACGGGAAATTAAAATTTGTCATTAAATCAAACCCAAACAACCTTGCCGTACCAATAGCAATATCAGAATATCCACTAAAATCACAATAGATCTGAAATGCAAAGAGCAGAGCCCCCATAATCAATGTACCACCAGAGAAGTCTGTATAATTAGAAAAAATATCATTTACTATAGGCGCAAAAGAATCGGCTATAACTACCTTTTTAAACATCCCCCATACGATAAGTTCTATTCCTTTTATACTCTGAAGTTTATCGAATTTTCGTTTTTTCAGCATCTGAGGCAGTAAATTAGATGCTCTTTCTATTGGCCCTGCAACCAATTGAGGAAAAAATGATACAAAAGCTGCAAAGGCAACAAAATCCTTTGTTGGTTTCAATTTTTTGCGATAGATATCAATAGAATATGACATCGTTTGAAATGTATAAAAAGAAATACCAACTGGTAATATTACTTTTAGCGTCCACGTATTTTCAATTTGATATCCAACAGAAGCTAAAAGATCTACCCAGGATTCAATGAAAAAATTATAGTACTTAAAGAAACCAAGGAGGCCTAAATTAAACAACATACTCACCAGGAGCCATCTTTTTCTAGTTGATTTTTTATCAGAGTTATCAATAGTAAGTCCAATAAAATAATCTACCACTGTACTTAATGCAATCAACGATAAAAATCGATAATCCCACCATCCATAAAACACATAACTGGCAATCAATATTAGGAAATTCTGTAGTTTTAGTTTTTTATGTACTACAAACCAGTATAAAACAAATACAAGGGGTAAGAACAAGAAAAATTCTAAAGAGTTAAAAAGCATATCTTATATCTATCGATTCTTAGTTTTATTTATACAGAGCATTGTTTAATATTTCTGAGAACACCTGCGCTCCTTTATCTGACAAGTGAACATCATCTTTCCAATATTCTATTTGATTATCATCATTAAATAGATTAGAAAAATCATGATATTCGATATCCATAGTTTTGAATATCTCAATCATCTTTTTATTATCATTTTTACACTCATCGCTATAAAAAGGAGAGGTAATCAATACTAGTCTTTTATTATTATTTTCACAAAACGTCTTTATTTCATTAAGGTAAGCCTCATACAAAGGGTTTAATGTATACGAGTCTAGACATTTTTTTCTTTTTGGTTTTTTTAAAAAATTCTTAAAGATTTCTCTTTGAGTTTCATTTACATAAATCGGATCATAACCGTGATACTTTGTATGATCATATTTTGGTATAAAGAAATTCTTAAAAAGGCCTAATACTTTTCCATTATAAGCTTTGCTCCAATAAAAGTTTTGTATGGGATCGTAACTAAATACTTTATCAATCTCATGTCTTATAATATCACTCCTGTGATATCGTATTCGTAACGGACTTATATCATCTCCAGAATAATTAGCTTTAAATATGTTTTTTGAATCTACATTAACGACAACAAGTTGTTTTTTATCCTTAGGCAACATCTTGATTAAGGTTGCACAAAAAGCTATTGACCTAGCATCGGCTCCCATATTAAAACCAGAATGGGATAGTTTTTCTGGATTAATATGATGATTTGTTCTAGAGTTCCCAAATGTCAAAATATCTACAGAATCTTTAACAATTAAAAAATGATTTAGTTTGCCCACTGCCTGTCCTGATAAAATTTTATCACTTACAGTATTGAGAGCATAGTAAACTATTTTATCTGTTATATAAGAAATCACTAATATATATACGATAAGTTTTAATGCAGATCTAAAATTAATTTTATCCATATCGTTAGAATTGAAAGTATATAAAATTATTTGACGTTGAATAAAACAGATTAAGCAACATTATAATTACCGTAGCTAAAGTTACTAATCTAAATGTGCTTAATTTTCCTCCTAAGACCTCTAAATCTACTTTTTTAAGACGAATATAAAGGTCAAAACCAATCCCCAGTAATAGCATTAAAACAGATATGGTTACATTATTAAAATCGCCAATAAATGGCATCAAAAAGTTAAAACTCATTATCTTTTTGATAATTGTTAACGAAGAATCCAGATCTGGTGCTCTAAAAAACACCCATGATAATAAAACCACAATGAACGTGTATATGTACCCTAAGAATCCGAAATTTTGATTTTTCTTCAATGAGAAAACGAACTTTTCTAACCCTAACGCAAGTCCATGAATACCACCCCAAATCACAAAATTCCAGGAACTACCATGCCATAGCCCTCCTAGTAGCATGGTTAACATCAAATTTCTATACGTGATTTTAATGCCTTTTCTGTTTCCGCCAAGTGATATGTAGAGATAATCTCTTAGCCAAAATGATAATGACATATGCCATTTTCGCCAAAACTCGGTAATACTTTTAGAGAAATACGGTAAATTAAAATTCTGATTAAATTTAAATCCTAATAATTTTGCGCTTCCGATAGCAATATCAGAATACCCAGCAAAATCATAATATATCTGAAAAGCATAAAAAAACGTAGCAAGTACGAGTGTACTTGAATTATGAATCTCTGGATTATAATAAACAGCATCTACATAAGTCCCTAGATTATCAGCTATAACGATTTTCCTAAATAGACCAACCAAAATTTGAAAAACCCCTTCATTAAACCATTTATGTTTAAATTCTCTTTTGGTTTCTATCTGTGGAAGTAAATTTGAAGCTCTCTCGATTGGGCCTGCAACTAATTGGGGGAAAAAACTTATATAAGTTAAGAAAGAGATAATGTCTTTTGTTGGTTTAAATTGATCCCGATATATATCAATAGTATAACTTAATGTCTGAAAAGTATAAAAGCTAATCCCAACCGGAAGAATAATATTTAATGTCAAATCATCTACTTCCCACCCAAAACCAAGCATCAAATTAGAAAAAGAATCAGCAAAAAAGTTATAATACTTAAATACTCCCAAAAGCCCCAGGTTAGAACAAAGACTTACAAGAAGCCATTTTTTTCTCCCTGCATTAGTTTTTGAAGCCTCAATCTTTAATCCCGAAAAATAGTCTACAAATGAGCTAAATAAAATTAGTGACAAAAACCTCCAGTCCCACCACGCATAAAATATGTAACTAGATACTAGCAGTAAGATATTTTGATACTTATAGTTATTCTTCATTATCCAATACAGGATAAATACAACTGGAAAAAACAGAAGAAATTCTAATGAGTTAAAAAGCATATGTAATAATTCTTATATTCATGAATAAACTGTGTATTTAAACGTGTTTTCGGTTATAAACTTTAATTATTAATCCATTTCATTCTTTTAATTTTATCGGCTAAAAGTTTTGTAAATAGTTCCGCTCCATCATTATTTAAATGTGAGGTGTCATGAAATAATTTGTATTGAGACACAAATTGCTTTGAATTAAAAAAATCAACAAGAGGAATATTTTCTTTTTTAGCAATTTCCTGTATCGTAGTAAAAGAAATATTTTTTGAGTTATCTACATGTTGTAACGTTGGTGAAGTAACAAAAACCAGATTCACCTTTTTATTTTTTGCCGTAGCTATCAAATCTCGAAGTACTTTCACAAAATTTTGATCTATTTTTTTATCTTCTTCATTCAGTAATATTTCATCTGTACTATCAGAAGGTTTTACTTTCCCAAATAATGGGCGATAGCCTTTATAATCTATTTGAGGTGACGCATAATACCTTATTGCATGAACAATCGTAGAGTTGGTTTGATATGATCTAAAAAACAATTTAAAACCAATGAGCTTAGATTTCAAACCTAATATTGGTTTAAGTTCCCTTCTATGATTGGCATAATAAGGATGTAAATCACTAAGCCTGTCATATGCTTCTTTTGATGTATACAAAAAGTCCTCATCAATATTTAGGATGATCAAATCTGGTGTGGTTCTTTTCAATATCATTTTTTGTAGTGCCGCGTGATACAATAATTGTTGTCCTTCGGCACCTGCATTATAACTTGATGTATTTAATTCCTCTTCAAAAACTTTAGGCACATAATGTCTATGCGCATGTGAACTTCCTAATACTAAAACTTTGGCATTTGTCTCGTTTATTGCATGTGTAGATCTAGCATATTTGCCCGTTTCCTGACTAAAAAACACTTGTTTTGAGATAGCTCCCAATACAAAGTCTGTAATCAGTAAAATGACAATAAACTTTACTAGTTTTATTAACGCTAATTTATATTCTTTTTTAATCATCTCTTAAAATTGAAAATAAATAAATTGACTCTTACCAAATACTCCGAAATATAAAATCATAAATACTACAACTGCATACCCTGTAAGTCTTACTACTTCATACTTATTTTTAGAAATAGAGAGAAGCGCATTAAAATATTCTTTTTTGGTTTCAACAAAAAGAAGAATCCCAATGGCCAGGATAGCATATAAAAGAGCTGCAATATCATCTCCACTACCGATATACAATCTCCCAGGAGTAGTAAAAATTGTTTTTATAATATAAAAAGCATTATCTATAGAATTAGCTCTGAAAAATATCCATGCAAAATTAATCAAGATAAATGTTAGCAGCACATTAATGATCCCTCTTCTATTTTTTCGGTTCACCAAAACTTCTGCTATTAAATACAAACCATTTAATGCTCCCCATGCAATAAAAGTCCAATTTGCACCATGCCATAAACCACTAATTAAAAAAGTAACAAAGAGGTTATAAAGCCAACGCATCTTCCCTACTCTATTCCCTCCTAGAGGAATATATAAATAATCTCTAAACCATGTAGATAACGATATATGCCATCTCGTCCAAAATTCACTTACAGAAGCTGCAAAATAAGGACGCCTAAAATTTGTCATTAGATCAAAACCAAAAAGTTTTGAGGTTCCTATTGCTATTAATGAGTATCCTGCAAAATCACCGTATATCTGAAATGCAAATAAAACAGTTGCGACAACAAAGCTTAAACCATCATGATTTTCGATATTATTATATACTGCATCTACATAAATAGCTGCCCTATCTGCAACTACTAATTTTAGGAAAAATCCCCAAATCATTAGCTTAATACCAGTAGAAAAATTCTGATAAGTAAACTTTCTTTTCTTCAAAAACTGTGGAACCAAATTGGTTGCCCTTTCTATTGGTCCGGCGACCAACTGAGGAAAAAACGATACAAAAGCCGCAAAAGCAATAAAATCATTGGTAGGCTTTAGCTTTTTTCTATAGATATCTATAGAATATGATAAGGTTTGAAAAGTATAAAACGAAATCCCAACGGGTAAAATCACTTTTAGTGTCCAGGTGTTTTGAAATTCATATCCAACAGAAGCGGAAAGGTCGATCCATGATTCTATAAAAAAATTATAGTATTTAAAAAAACCAAGCAACCCCAAATTAAATAACACACTTACCCAGAGCCATCTCTTTTGCGTTAATTTATCTTTAGATTGATATATTCGAAATCCTACAAAATAATCTGTTAAAGTACTTAGTGCTATTAAAGACAAAAATCGCCAATCCCACCATCCATAGAAAACATAACTTGCGATTAGTAGTAAAACGTTCTGAAACTTATGATTTTTATATACGACAAACCAATAGAGTACAAACACAATACATAGAAAAAGAAAAAACTCTAAAGAATTAAAAAGCATAGTTTCTACTAATTTTGAATTTTATCTTTGATATTGTTTTTAATCAGTCTAAACTTACCGCTTTTCTCTACAGGAATTGCGTCAACATACCTTAGTTCTATTTCAATTTTGGTCCCGACTCGATCTCTTAAGTTTTTTAAAAATACTTCTTCATATTTAGTCTCAAATACCGTTTCATCTTTTTCTATCAGAACTAAAAGGTCATCAATTGCATCTTGTTGGATTTGAAATTTTATAATCCCTTTTACTCCTTTAAGGGCATTTGATATATTTCCCAGGTTGATTTTTCCTATTTCTTCAGAATAAATATAATCCGAAATACGACCAAGAACTTCTTTAACCAACGGATTGTTATTTCCGCAGGTGCATGTTCCCGTGCCAAGTTCAATCTGGTCCCCTATATCATATCGAATAAGCGGTGTACCATGAGTATTAAAAGAAGTTACTATTAATCTCCCCTTTTTACTTGGGTTATTTTCTTCATCTAGTACTTCAAAAACACCACTCTGTAATTCTAAGTGTAATTTTTTATTCTTGCATTCAAAAATAAATGGTGCTCCCTCTGACGAAGCGTACTGATTGTATAAGTTTGTTTTAAAATAACCTTCTAAAACCTCTCGAATATCATCTGTTATAGTCTCTGCGGTAGGAAATATTGCTTTAATAGTATTTTCGGGAAAATCAATGTTTTTAGCTAATCCATATTTTGCAATTTCATACATTGTAGAAGGAAACCCAACCATGTATAAAGGCTTATATTGCATCAAATTCTTAAGGTAATATTCTAAATATTTACCGTGAATATGGAAAGTTGAATAATATCTTACATTATAAATATGATCCGTTTTCCAGAACCTTTTTTTATTAATATCCTTTTCGCTCAAAAGATTTTTACCACTAAACCACGCTGTTTTTTTTCCTAATTTATATCCGAAACTACTTCTAAAGTCATCTAACAAAGCAAATCGTTCCTGAACATCATCATGGGTATAGAGTACTTCTAGGGATTTTCCTGTAGTTCCTCCTGTTTTAGATACAATTCCTTCACTTTTTTGAATTGTATAAATACCAGAATAATTACTCCGTAATGTTTCTTTATTAATTATAGGAAGTTTAGCTATATTGGTGATATCCTCTGAGGCGGTAATCTCTCCTAATGTCTTGTTATAATATTCAGAATGTTTTTTTGCATATGTAACAAACTCACTATATCTATTTGCCTGTATACTATTAAGTTGATCAACGGATAGGTTTCTGTTTTTAAAATAGTAGTTTACAAAATGTTTGTATTTACCAGAATATCTTTTTCTGTATGCTAAAACATTATATAATGATACAATCCAATTTTGCATAAAATGGGGAGACTTTGCATAGATCTTTTCTTGTAAATTCCCCATATCACTTATGTGTTTGTTTCAGATAAAAATCCTGAAATATTTCAGTATTTTTTTGAATATCGTACCCTTTATTTTTTACCATATCAAAGTTATTAGCCTTCTCTTCTGATATCTTTTCTAAAATTTTATCTGCCCAGACCTCTGGTGAGATCGCGATCGATAAAAACTCTATATCCTTGGTTAGATGTACTTCTCTTGTAATTCTATCAGAAGCAAAAACTTTGAGCCCTGCAGCCTGAGCTTCTATCAGAGTAACGGGAAGGCCTTCATAAAAAGAAGGGAAAACAAATACATCCAACATTTGATATAACTGGGGTATATCTGTTCTTACACCTAAAAAACGTATTTTATCATCAATAGATAAACTTTTAGCTTCTTCTTCGATCTTAGTACGTAAAGGTCCGTCGCCAATAAAAACCAATACACTATCTTCTTTCTTTTGAACTAATTGATTGAAAATCTTCAAAATGTATGAATGATTTTTTTGACTCGTAAATCTTCCTACATGGCCAATAACCAATTTATTTTCTAGATCATGCTCCTTTTTATAAGTATCACTTACAATTAAATCATAGGCAAATGCTTTAGCATCGATTGCATTATTCATTATTGTAAAAGCTGTTTTTTCTTTGAAAAGCCATTTTCCGGCTTTTTCACCACAAGAGAAACTATGAGTAGAATACTTATGTATTTTTTTCTTTAATTGAAACTTGACGAGCTTTTTAAATGTTTCCTTAAGGCTTTCGCTATTTGATAGTACATCTTTTAGTTTAATGGGTTCAATAGCAATATGAGCATGAGCAATTCTACAGGGTATATTGAATTCTTTTGCTATTTTAAGAGGAAAGCAACTAAATGTATTTAAATGCGAATGTACAATTGTATATTCTTTATGCTCTTCAAAAAATTTTCGTAGTTCATTATAATATGCGCCAGGAAAAAAAGGACTTATAGGATTCATCCTATATATTTTTCCTCCCAGGCTTTCTATTTCATCATCAAAAGCAGCTCTTTCCTTTCTGTGTACCAAAAAATCAAACTGAACTTTATTTTTATCTATACTACGATAATAGTTCATGATCATAGATTCTGCTCCTCCACGATTCATAACAGTAAAGACTTGTAAAACTCTGGTGGTAGCCATCAAAATTCGTTTTTGGTTTTATATCTTATATAAAGGTTAAGCAAAACCCCAAACGGAATTGCTAAAAATGTGATTAGTTTTTTTGGAGATTCTTTTAAAAAACCTCCATTTTTTATAAACATAGAACTTGAAACGTAGTGAATTGCATTTTTAAATTTGTCCTTAAAATTTTTTGCCAATTGCATTCTACTTTTTCTTGAAAAAGCAAAACCTCTGGGATGTCGTCGATATTGTTTTAGCATATTCATACTAGAACCATCAGCCATATATTCTACAACACAAAAAACCTCATTTACCGGTAGTAATTTATAATCCTGATCAATGAGTTGATATAGATATCCCAGCGGCACAAAACGTTCACCTTCAAAAATAGGATATGATGGGTACTTTTTTACTACTTCGGTTCTATATACTAACTTTTTGTCTCCCTTTACTCCATGAACATTATATATATCATACAATGTAGTTTGCTTTATATTTTGAGGTATTTTGGTTCCTATAATAGCACCACTTTCATCTGCATCTAACCCTACCAAACCAGCATATTCTGGTTTATCCTTAATGGTTTCCCATGAGTTAAGGATTTTTTCAATAGCATCCTCTCCCATACAATCATCACTATCGATACAAAGATTAAGAGTAGTTTCGATAAGTCGATATGCAGCATTATGTCCTCCATGCATTCCCAGGTTCTCCTGATAATGATATACAATATCTATTTTATTTTCTTTAATCCAGGATGCAACCAGTTCTTCTGTAGTATCTGTAGAGCCATCATCTATAATGAGCCATACAAAATCTTGATTTGATTGTTTAATCAAGCTTTCATAACATTTGTGCAAGCAATATGCTCGATTATACGTTGGTGTAAATACTGTAATAGTTTTCATGTGTGGTTAAAATTAGTTTTTGTTATCCCCAATATAAATAGTACATAAAATAAGTAAACGAAAAATACACCAACATTACCTTACCTAACATAAAATGATGATCCTTAAAAAAGTTTTGTTTAAGAAAAGGATAGATAATAATCACGGCCATCATAAACCATGATAAATAGGCAAATCTATTGGAGTAATTAGCTTTAATAACCAAAACCCAAAATCCATTGCAAATCAAATAGGTATTTAAGAGTTGATAATAGAGTTTATCTTCAAATTGTTTTTTATAAATAAAATACCATCCGGCTGCTATTGGAAATGCGCTATGAAACAAAAAGTCCCAGCGAAAACCTGTACTGGCAAAAGTGCCCTCTGCTGCCTGAGAATTTAAATATCCAGATAGTCTGTCGTCTGCAAACCCTATACTACTAAAAAGCGATATCCATACTCCTCCCATTGCTAATGATAATGGAATGCACATTAGCCATCCTTTGAGATACACTTTCGGGTCATTATAAAAATATGTAGCTACAAATGCTAATACTGGTAAAAATAAAGTTTTATGAAAAGCAACAGCACAAAGAAAAAACACAGCCATCACCACTTTGTTTCTATGATAACTTACTCCCCATAAAAAAAGAGAACAAGCCGCTCCATTTCTCATACCATTTACCCCATAGGTCCAAAATGAATAGGAAACGATAAACATCATAAAAGCATAGTACCAATATTGATTAAAAAGTTGTTTAGAAATTCTATATAAAGGAAATATGTATATAAAAGCGCATATAGTAAAAAAAGTATGAGCCGAAACCACATAAGCTAAGGTTTTCATGAAAATATGCCATGAATAATCCGCTCCAAACATAATCTCTCCCCCATTTTGATAATGCTGAAATGATCGCATATAATTAATCATATCACCAAACAAGTATGTAATAGGTCTTTGTCCTATATATAGGATGATATAAGTAAGTAGAACATATCCCGTGATATTAATAAAAATCAAATTCTTTTTATCGTCCATTTTCAAAACTCTGGTATGGAGTAGTGTAAATAGCACTAGAAAGAGTGATAGATTAATATAAATCTTGTAATATATCCCTATTGGAATCCAATCAAACATTGTACATCAATTCTTTTTGTTTAAGAATATTAACTTACATAAATTCTCTGTAAACTTTTTCCCAGCAAATTTATCTATATGGTGACCATCATAAGTTTCATAAACCATATCCATTTTATTAAAATCAAAATATGGAATCTGATTAGTTTTTGATAAAGAATCTATCGTAGTATCAAATTTTGGATAATACTTTTCTTCATACCCTAAATATTCTTTACTTATAGGCATTCTTACCAAATAAACATCTCCATAACGGTCTAATTTTTTTATTAAAGTCACTAAACTTTGTATTCGTATATCAGACACTTCAAAGTCCCCTTGATCTTTTAAATACAAAGCGATTTGATTCTTTTTCCAATCTTCAAAAACCTGCTTATTCTTTGGTAGATTTGTTTCTTCTAGCCAACCATCTTTATGTAAAGTAGAGCTTTTTCTGAACATTCCTTTGAAATGAAAAAACGAAAAATTCTTTACCAAATATTCATAATTTGGATTCATATTCACAAAGTTCATATTATGAGGAGGCTGATCAATCTCTCTAAACTCTCCTTCCTCATTGCTATAATCCTTGTGTGAGGTTAACATATCCGGAGTAATAGAAATAATAAAAATACCATTAGTTGATGTGGTATCTAATTTTTTAAAAATGCTTTTGTTGTATGGTGGTCCGATAAGAGCTTGAGCAATTGTAAAGCTATAGTTCAAAATCGGAAGATCGTATCCTTTATCCTTAAAATATGTATTTATAACACTTGGTTGGATTCCCTGTAAGCTTCGAGAATCCCCTATAATCATCGATTTGGCATTTGGTGTAGTAAACTTTTCATAAAAATAATCTACATTACCTCCAGAATTAACCAGAACAATAGTAACTATCCCCAAACATATGATAAAGAAAAGACCTAACTTAAGTAAAAGTAATTTCATGATTATTTAAAATTGAAAATATATAAATGTATCCGAACTTCTCCCGAAAAACAAGATAAGTAAAAAGATGAATATGTATGATGACCATCGAAGGTAAACATTATAATTGCTTATTTCGAAATCATGTTTCTTCTCACGGTTTGCCCATTCTATGAGCATAAAAAAACCAATCAAAGCGACTATCATTAAAGTATTAGCAGTAACATAGCTCGCAGGATACTTCATAATACTTGACGAAAAAATACCTTTGTAGTAATCCAATGCCACCGCAACACTATCTACCCTAAAAATCACATCTGTCATCATTACCAAAACAAATAGGCCTATCATTTTATAGATTTCTTTAAAAGACGGAAACCATTTTCCTTTTGCCATAATATCTGATGCATTCATGCTACCCGAATATACCAAAGGAACAAAATAAATTCCATGAAGTAATCCAAAAACGATAAATGTCCAATTAGCTCCATGCCAGAATCCTACCAAAATAAAAGTAGCTATAATCGAAATCACCAATCCTTTTTTCTGAAGTCTTCTAAGCGTAAATGATAATGGTGTAAAAACATAATCCATCATCCATGTAGTCAAAGAAATATGCCATTTTTTCCAAAAACCACTAATATTGGTTGAAAAAAACGGAGTTGCAAAATTACGTGTTAGTTGTAATCCAAATAATTTAGATATTCCTATTGCCATATTTGAATACCCTGAAAAATCTGCATATATCTGTATTGCATAGAAAAATGCACCTATTACCAATACACTTCCTGGTTTATCTTCATAATTATTAAAAATAGGATTTGCAATAGCAGCACAATTTTCTGCTACTACCACTTTGGTGAATAATCCCCATAATATCTGTCTAAGTCCATCAACAGAGGTAGCATAGGAAAGCTCTCTTTTCTTTTTAATTTGCGGAATAAGACTTCCTGCTCTTTCTATAGGTCCCGATAATATTTTTGGAAAAAATGCTATAAAAACAGAAAAATCCAGCAGATCGTTACTTGGTTCGACCTCTTCATTATACACATCTAACAGATATCCTAATGTTTGAAAAGTAAAAAAACTAATCCCTAAGGGTAATAGGATAGAAAGCGTATTATAGTCTAAATCAGTACCAAAAACATTTACTATTTTATAAAATCCTTCGTAGAAAAAATTAAAATACTTAAAATATACCAGGAGACCAATATTAAATACCAATCCCAAATTTAAAAGCATTTTTTGTTTGCTTTCTTTTAAAGTATTATGAATTTTTAATCCTAAATAGTAATTAATAAGAATACTTGCTATTAGCAAAAATAAAAACCTCCAATCTGCCCAGGCATAAAAAAATATGCTGGCCATCAGTAAAAGTATATTTTGAGATACTGCTGATCGTTTAAAAAGCAGCCAGTATAACACTAGCACTGGAATTAAAAAAACGACGAAATCGAATGAGTTAAAAATCACGTTTTCTAAATTAAATTTTACCTTGAATTACTGAGACAAGAGACCCCAAATTCTTTAATTTATTTAAATCTCTAAGTTTGAATTTAATATCAAATTGTTCTTCAATTTTTGTAATGATCATCATATGAGATAGTGAATCCCAACCATCAACATCTTGCGCCGTCAATTCATCATTAGTCTCAAAATTACTGTGTCCTAATACAGATACAAGTGCATCACTTATTTTTTCTTTAATCTCTGTAGTTTCCATAAATATGGCTTTATGTATTTAGAATTATGTTTAGTTAAAATATTGTTGTTAATTCTTTTCTGTCGATTTTTCCGTTAACATTAAGAGGAAAAGTTTCCATAAATTTTATCTGCGAAGGTATCATATAAGATGGCATTTTTGCTTTCATATATTCAGAAAGTTCTGTTAGGTCAAATTTTTCTGACTCTATTACCAATCCAATTTCGGTACCTCCCACTTTATTAGTGTAAGCAACAGCTACTGCATTGATTTTATGTAATCCTTCTTTTGCGTAGAGTTCGACTTCAGAAAGCTCTACACGATATCCTCCTTGTACTTTTGCCTGAAAATCTATTCTTCCCAAAAACATGATATCTCCATCAGCATCTATATATGACAAATCTCCGGTTTTATAAAATCTAGTTTTTTCACCATTATATTCGGTATAGAAAAATGCTTCTTCATTTTTCTCAGGATTCATCCAGTATCCAGGTGTTAATAAAGTCCCTGCCAGGCATAGCTCTCCTTTTTTGCCCGTTTCAAGAATTTCATTAGATTCATTTATGATTATGGTTTCAACGCCCTTCCATGGTTTTCCTATAGATACTACTCCATTATGTATTTTTTTAGAATTAGTATCATAAGTATACCCTGTACAAAGCATTGTGCTTTCTGTGGGACCATATACATTCATTATTTTAGTATTTGGTAAACGTTGCGCCCATTCTTCTGTGACATCTGCCGGTAAACCTTCTCCACAAAACAAACTATACTTTAAATAAGGTGAATCTATCTCATCAAAATATGGCCTTAAATAATGCAATATTGAAGGAACCATTAATGCATATGATAATCTTTCGTCTTGTATTAATTCAAAAATATAACTGAATTTTATTTCATCTTTTGGGATCGTGTATACTCTGGCTCCTTTAAGTACTGGAAGCATAAACGACATTACTGATACATCAAATGTTAAACCGAACATCTGTAAGCATCTATCATTTTCATCTAATTGAATACCAAAATCAAAAAAGGCATCACAAAAGGCAACAAGATTAGCAAATGCTATGGGAACACCTTTTGGAACTCCCGTAGTACCAGAAGTAAATAAGATATACGCTATTGATTCATCTGACACTAATTTTGGTTCTAAATCATCAGCATTTCCTGTTGCTAACGCCGAAGAAATAATATTGTATTCTGGATATACAACTACATCAGAAGAATCTACTATTGATCTTATGTTAGTCTGTTTGATGATATTATTGTTTCGTTCTTCGGGGCTTTCTGGATCAAGAGGAACATATGATTTTCCTTCAAACCATATTGCAAAAATTGCTGCATAAGTTTGTATATCATCATTTGCAATTAATCCAATATTTACTTCATCATCAGAGATTTTTTCCTGTATTATTTTTCTTATACCTGAAATTGACTCAGCTAAATCCTTATACGTATATTCTTTCTCATTAATGACAAAAGCTATACGGTCTGGATTTTTAGTAATTGATTGGCTAAGCGCTTGCTGCAAATTCATTTTTTTATTATTTGTTAACTAAATAATTCTTTTAATTTTTTCCTGTCTGTTTTTCCATTAGTGTTTAACGGAAAACTATCTATAAATCTAATTTGAGTTGGGATCATATACTGAGGTAATTTCGTTTTTAGCTCATCTAATAATTGATCTGTTTCAAATTTTTGAGATTCAATAACCAACCCAATTTCTGTAGTATTCATGTTATTAGCAAATGCTATTGCAACAACATTCATTTTATCCAGGCTTGTTTTTGAGTGAAATTCAATTTCAGATAATTCGACTCTAAATCCTTGGATTTTTGCTTGAAAATCTACTCTCCCCAAATATAAAATATCGCCCTCTTCATCTACAGTACATAAATCTCCTGTTCGATAGAATCTTGTTTCTTTTCCATTATAATCTTTAAAGAAAAAAGCTTCTTTGTTTTTTTCTTCATTTTTCCAATACCCAGAAGTAAGCTGAACACCACTTAAACACAATTCTCCTTTTTCACCAGTCTTTACTTCATTATTATCACCGTCTACAATAATCGTTGTAGTGTTAAACATATCTTTCCCAATAGTCAAAACGCCATTATGCGTTTTATTGGTTTCTTCTCGTTTATATGTATAATCTGTACAAAATATGGTGCACTCTGTGGGTCCATATACATTGGCTATCGTTGCATTTGGTAAACATTTACTCCATTCTTCGGTAACATCAAGAGGTAAAGCCTCACCACAAAACAAACTGTATTTCATATCCGGACAATCTATTTCATCAAAATATGGTCTTAGATAATGTAATATTGAAGGAACCATTAAAGCAAAGGTTAACTTATAATCTTCCATGAGTTCAAAAATATAACTATACTTAATCTCATCTTTAGGAATAGTATAGGTACATGCACCTTTAAGTATTGGAGCCAAATATGATAACACTGATAAATCAAATGTCAATTCAAACATTTGCAAGCATCTGTCTGCATTGGTCAATTCATAATCAAGTTTCCAAAATGCTTCTGTAAAACCCGATAAATTGCTAAATGTTATAGGAACACCTTTTGGAGTACCCGTTGTTCCTGATGTGAAAAATATATATGCAAGATCTTCTCCTGATATATGATCTACAGGACATAAGTTAATTTCTGAAGTAGGTAGTTTTTTTATTAATATCGTATTATAATCATTAAAAACCTTGTCTATTGAAGAATCTAAAATGGTTTTTATACCGGCCTGTTCAATCACAGTATGATTTCTATTAACCGGAAATTCTGGATTTAACGGAACATATGCTTTTCCTTCCATCCACAATGCAATTATAGATGCATACGTCTCAATATCATCGTTGGTTACTAATCCGATAATAACCTCTGTTTTTTCTACCGAAGTATGAATTGCCTGTCGGATATCAGAAACTACCTGAGCAAAATTCTTATAGTTATAATATTCGTTTCTAATACAGAAAGCATTACGATCATAATTATCTTCAATAGATTTTTGTATGTTAGAAATTAGGTTCATTCGGTTTTGTCTTTAAATTCTTCTAATATTTAGCATTACTATAGTTATACTCGTTTCCCATCTTTTTTTATAATTCGTGCTGGGTTTCCTACAACAACACAATTTTCAGGGACATCTTTCACTACTACAGCTCCGGCTCCAATTATGCTATTATTTCCGATTGTAATATCTCCAATAATAATTGCTCCTGTATTCACAGAAACATTATCTCCAATAGTTGGTCTTTTTCCTTCTACTTCTCCTACCGTCACCAAATGATTTACATAAAAATTTTCTCCTATAGAATCGGCATTTAGAATTGTACAGTAAGGATGTCCTGTTAGTACTCCACCACCTAATTTGGTGGTAATATCAATTGTGAAATTAGATTGTTTTCTACAATAGATATTAAGCAAATGAGAAAAAACACTTCGGTTTCTAAAGTAAAACAATGTTCTAAAATCTGGAGAGTTTGTTAAAAACGTAAGTAATAGAGAATATTTTCCTTTTTGTATTCCTTTTGCTTCGGCCCATCTTTTTATATCTTGATCAATAACACTTTGATTCTTACTAAATTTATACATTGCTAAATGTGGTAAGAGTAGTATTTTATATAAAAAAGAAAATAAAGATCTCATCTTAGTTGTACTTAAGTTAAATAATTCTTCTATTAATTTACCGATAAAATGGAGTCCGCAAGCGCCTTGGTAAACAACTCTCCTCCTTTTTTATCAATATGGTGCCCATCATAATTACTAAATTCCTTTAGTTTTGGATGTCTTGTAAAATTGAAATACCTAATATTATTTGATGTAGCAACCGAGTCTATGAAGCTATCAAATTCTGGGTAGAACTTATTTTCTATTTCTAAAATGTCTACATCTATCGGGCTTCTTACAAAAAAAACATCTCCATGTTCTTTTAAATCTTTTATTAAATCGTAGAAACTTTGCTTTCTAACGTTAGAAAGTTTGTAGTAATCCAAAAACTCTGTAATCATATCTTTTTGAACCTTTTTCCTGGAGTTAAAAGAGAATTCATCCTTGCTTAGTTCTTTTCTTTCCATCCACCCATCTTTATGAAGTAGGTAATTTGTTTTGAACACGTGCCTAAAGCTAAAAAGATTAAGGTTACGAAGTATATACTCATAATTAGGATTTACATCAACATAGACCATATTATGAGGAGGTTGATCTTGTTCTCTAAACTCACCTATATCATCATTATAATCATCTCCAGAACAGAACATCCATGGAGTTAGACTAAGTATATATACTCCATTCTTAGTCTCTTTATCTAATTTACGTAAAATACTCTTCCTGTATGGAGGTCCCATAGGGGTTTGAGCAATGGTGAATGCATAATTATACATTGGCAATTCATAATCTTTATCACTTGATTTTATAGCTTCGTTAAGGATTTCTGGTTGTATCCCTTGCATTGCTCTACTATCACCCAAAATCATAGATTTAGCCTTTGGTGTTGTAAACTTGTTATAAAAGTGATCTATATTTCCTCCATATTTTAGAAGTATTGCCGTTAGCACCACAAAACAAACAAACAAAAACAAACTTACTTTTTTTATATACTTTTTCATAGCGACTAAAATTGGAAGTAAATAAATGAAGTTGAAGACTTACCAAAGAACAAGATGATTAAAAATACAGCCATATATGAGCCCCATCTTACATAAACTGGTCTATTACCGATAGCCAATCCATGTTGTTCCTTTCTATTGATCCATTCGACTACTAATAAAATAACAATAACTGCTATCGAAATTTTATCTAAATTACCCCACGTATTTCCTTGAAAACTAAAAATTCTTTTGATATATAAAAATGCATCTTCTATAGAATCTGCTCTAAAAAACACTCTAATAAAACAAGTCACAATAAAAGTTTCAAACATGGCATAGCCTTGTCGAAATGAAGGTAAAAAATTATTAGCCGCTACAATCTCCAGGTTACGCCGGTTCTTCT
This sequence comes from Aquimarina sp. Aq78, assembly GCF_900299525.1. Lineage (GTDB taxonomy): Bacteria > Bacteroidota > Bacteroidia > Flavobacteriales > Flavobacteriaceae > Aquimarina. The sequence goes on from NZ_OMKA01000001.1 coordinate 853,437, forward strand.
TGGATAACATTAAAGGGACATAATATAATGCATTAAGAAATCCCCAAAATATAAATGTCCAATTAGCACCATGCCAAAACCCGCTAATAAGGTAAATGATAAAAACGTTACGGATCTTTTTATTGAGTCCTACTCTACTTCCTCCCAACGGAAAATACACATAGTCTTTAAACCAATTGGTAAGAGACATATGCCATCTTCTGTAAAACTCTGCTATATCCCTTGCAAAATATGGAAAAGCAAAATTTTGTTTCAAATCAAAACCAAATAATCTTGCACTTCCGATAGCTATATCAGAATATCCTGAAAAATCACCATACAACTGAAAAGCAAAGAAAATCATGCCTACAAATAATTCTCCGGAAGAACTCATTGAAGGGTCTGCAAAAGCCTGATCTACAAAAACCGCACAGTTATCAGCAACAACAACCTTTTTAAAAAACCCCCAAAGCATTTGTCGCATTCCATCTGCTGCTTTATCATACTCAAAAGTTCTTTTCTTTTGAAACTGTGGCAGCAAGTTAGTTGCTCGCTCTATTGGACCGGCGACTAATTGAGGGAAGAAACTTACATAGGCAAAAAATTGAATAATTGAATTTGAAGGTTCTATTTTATCCCTATATACATCTATGGTATAACTAAGCGTTTGAAAGGTATAAAAACTAATACCAACCGGTAAGATAATGTGTAGTGTTGTGTAATCTGCATGAAATCCAACAACATTAAAAAGATCAACCAGAGAATCTGCAAAAAAGTTAAAGTACTTAAAAAAGCCTAGCAACCCAATATTCATAACAAGGCTAATCCCAACAAAAATCTTTTTTGTATTCTTTTCCCGAGAAGCCTTTATTTTTTTTGCTACCCAAAAATCTATTAATGAACTAGCCGCAATTAAAAACAGAAAACGCCAATCCCAGCAACCGTAAAAGAAATAGCTTATTGCTAATAAATAAGTATTCTGAATTTTTAATGACTTTTTTGAAAGAAGCCAGTATATCGAAAAAACGATCGGTAAGAAAATTAGAAATATAACCGAGTTAAATATCATTTTTAAAAATTAATTATTTTGTTTTTTAAAATTTTTATTACGTTAATTGGGGTATAATTTTCTTTTTATTATTTATTAGCTTAATAATTCATTAAACATGTTATTCCATAATTTCATTACATTTTCGACACTATAATTTGAAGCATTTTGTCGTGCATTTTTGCCCATCTCTTCTAACTTCATTTTATTTTTCATAAGCTCAATTAATTGATTTGCAAATTCTATATTATCATATACAGGAATCAATACTCCGTTCTGAGTATTCACTATATTTCTAGGTCCATTAGGGCAATCAAAAGAAATAATAGGTAAACCACAAGCTTGAGCTTCTAATAAAACCAAAGGAAAACATTCATTATGTGATGACATTGCAAAAATAGAGGATGCCAGCATTTTACCTTTTACATCATTTGTTACTCCTTTTAGAATCAAATGATTTTGTAAATTTTTAGTATTAATTTTGTCTTGTAACATTTTTACATAACCTGGTTCTCCATCACCGTAAATATGAAGCTCCCATCCAGGGTGTTTCTTACTAACAATTTCCCATATATCAATTAGCATATCATAACCTTTTACTGATGCTATTCTACCAGCAGTAATTACAATATTATTGGATATGGTCGAAACTTTTTCTGGATAAAAAGTAAGAGGGTTAGGAATAACAACCGTATTATTTGAAGTATAATAAGTAGCCTCATCTTGATTAAGAATAACCAGTCTATCATATTTAGTCTCTACATAATCTGCAAATTTCAGAAAATACTTTTTTTGAAGATTTCTGGGGTTTCTTCTATTCTCGAGTTCAATAAATTTAGAATAATGAAACTCTTTTACTTTAGGAATATCCTTATTAATAAAAGGTATAAAATAGGTATCTGTACTATGGCTACAGACTACGACAATATCTGGGTTTATTTTTTTAATTACAGATTTTGTTCTTTTAATATGCTTAGGTAGCTTTCTTAAATTAACCGGATGGAAATAGGACTTGTTTCTTTGATAATTAATTCCCAGGTCTTTAAAAATAATTTTATCATTAAACTCATAACAAGGTTTTTTATCCTTTTGCTCTGTAGTAATGATATAAATTTCATTATCTGGTATTGAAGCAAGGTAGTTTGCTTTGATAGAAAGCACTCTTTCAATACCACCGTGTAAATACACCTGATCAATAATAAATATTATTTTCATTTAGATGTATTATTAGTTAAACTTGTAAATAACACATCCCATTCTGCTGTAATTTTTTCAGGTAAATATCGTTTTACAGCTTTTCGTGCACTTTTTCCCATCAAAGTTCTGGACTCAGGGTTCTCTACAAGAGATAAAATGCTTTTTGATAAACCATCAATATCGCCATTCTCAACCAATAGTCCATTTTCTTTATCAGAAATAATATCAGATGGACCATATGGACAATCAAAAGAAACACAAGGAACGCCATACGCCATAGCTTCTGTTAATACCATTCCAAAACCTTCATATCTAGACGACATCACATATACAGAAGCTTCTTGATATTTCTCAGCTATATTTCGTACCGGAGCATAAAAATTAACTGTTTCTAATATTCCTAAATCACGCGCAAGCTCATCTAATCCTTCTTCTTTACTTATAGTTCCGTAAATATCAAGAGTCCAATCCGGGTATTTTTCTACTATTGGTTTCCAGCTTTTTAACAGTCGGTCATATCCTTTTTGAAAACTTTGTTTTCCTACGGCAATAGCTTTTTTATTTTGTAAAGTACTTTGTTCATTTGGATAGAATGATAATGGATTAGGAATTACCTTAAGATTTTTAAGGTTCCATTCTTTGAGGTTGCCTTTTGTTAAAACAATAAAATGGTCATAGAATTTACCTCCAAAATTCATCAATCCAAACTTCATCGAAGCTTTTATTTTGTGAAACAAGGATGGGCTACCTTTTTGTATTTCTACATTTTTGGAAACATGTCTTTCATATATCATCGGACAAGGTCTACCAAGAACAATAGGCACTAAAAACCCTTTAAGTCCATCATCACATACTGCTATAACGTCTGGGTTTAGTTTTTTAATTATACTCCTTAACTTAGAAACATACTTATAGATATAAACCAATGGATTACCACTAACCGTTATATTATGATACGTTAGTTTTGAACTAAAATCATAGAAGAGTTTGTCTTCATCCTGATTTAAAGTCACAATATGTATATCATAGTTATATCGATCAGCTAGCATACTGGCTTTTATAGAAAGTACTCTTTCTAATCCTCCAGGGCCATCTACTCGGTTAACAATATATATAAGTTTCATATACAGTTAAATAATTTATTGGTTTAACTGATTTTTCACCTTTTCTTTTAAGGCATTGGCTAAATCATGATGTTTTTCAAGATTCTTCACCAAAGTATTTTTATCTATTTTTCCTTCTAAAGGAAAATTTGCCGTGTACTCACCTGTTTTACTATCGATATCAATTCTATTAAATAGCTCTAAAATACCATCAAATCGACAAGAATCTACAAAACTGTCAAATCCATTGACAAAGATTACAGGAGTTCCCATAGCAAGACAAGGCAAGGCACAATGAATCCTTGAAGTGATCACTAGTTTTGCTTTGGCATATTTATTTAAAAGTTCTTCTGCCATACCAAATTTCTCTTCATCAGAATATGTATTCGATGGAGGTTCTTGATTGATAAATTCTGCAGAAGCCAGTACTTCTTCGCTAATAAAATTCTTTAAATGTTTATTCTTTTTCCCTAATTGAAATGCAGTCCCATTAAGGATATTTTTTACTGTAATTTTAGCATTATAGAATATTTTCTCAGGTCTTGGATAGCTATAAAGAGGATCTACAATATAAATAGTATCATCTCTTTCTGAATCATCAACTTTGTATGAATCCAAGGTTAGCGTTAGGCAACCAGTAAAATGAGCATCTATACCTTTTGCCTTTAATGTATCTGCAGTAAATTGATCTCTACATCCAATAGGTTCGTGTTTTTTTAAATACGCAATCCCTTTTTCGCTTAACATATGTGGAGCTGCAGTATTATTCATATGAAAAGAGACAAATACCGGATCAATATTTTCTGATGGAACCCAATTATGAATATTATGAGTAAACCAACCATTCATAACAAGTTTAACTGGGTCTCCCTTGTAATCGGCTAATCTTTCTCTATTCAAAAAAACATCAACTTGTGGTAAAAACTGTTTAGCAGCAAGACTTTGAATATTGTCTCCAACATTAAAAAACCGCTTATTTTCATCATATTTAAGTAGTCCGTATTTCATTAGTCAATATTTTTTAGTGCATTATTTTTTTATACAATCTTCTTAACCAGGGAAATTTATTTCGTATAATAAACTTGATCCTATGCTTTATTTTGTTGGGATTATTAATTTTTTGTTCTAAGAGGTCGTCTATTTTCCCTTCTCTTATTTTATCAATTTGTATTGTTTCTTCTTTCTTATCATTAAAGACGTAAAAGTCATCTACTTTTTTTGCTTTTTCCATTAGTTCCCACCAGAAGTACTGAACTCCTTTGCTGGCAGAACCTATTTTTAATACTGTATAAAACTCATCATATATTTTTTCATCTACATTAAAACCATAATCATTAGGGTTTTTTCCATTTAAAATAAGGCCTAAGATTGTTCTAAAGCATTTCTCACAATTACTACAATTAAACTCTGTTCTTAACTCGGAGTAGCATACTCTTAATTTAAACTTAGCATTAGTTTTAGTAGCAAATTCTGCTATCGAATCAACTTTGTCTTGCCTTTTGAGTTCGTATCCATCATGAAATACTTCAATACCTCCTCCCCATGTAATTTTATGATCAATTTCTGGTGTAGAGCCCCAATCAATATCAATATGGTCTGTATATGAAGATGCGATATAAATCGCGTTATACTTTTTTACAAAAGAAATGGGGGCTACAGATCCTACAAGTGCCAAACCATGTTGTACTTTTCCCCACCACCCTATATCTTTTAATAATAGCTCTACCTGATATGTATAAAAGTCACGTAGATTTGTCTCTATAAATTCTTTACTGTTATTATTTAATAACGCTTCACTTTCTATAAAACTAGTGAAATCGTTCCACTGTGTTTTATCATCAATAGTAATATCTGCACCATGAATAGTTACCAAATCTGGTTTTTTATCATAGATTCTTATATAGGTTGCATATGCATCTACTCCTCCACTAAATAACATTGCAGGTGTAGTTCCTTCAATATTATTTTTTATTAGTTTCCCTGCTATTAATTTTCCATTAAGAGTATATGACGAATCTCTCTTTGCAAATTCTTTTTTTATTATTTCCTGGGCATGATAAAAATCTTCATCTACCTCATCTACTTCAATCGTAAATCCGGCAAACCATGCTATAGGAAGTATGTTTGATAAAAACGGAATTACTGCAATACTATCAGGAATATCACTTACATCTATTTGATAGCTTACATATAATGATTGATCTTCTACAAAAAACTTCTGAACCTGAGAATCAGCAACATAATCATAAACGATTTTCTTTCCTTCATCTGAATAGGATATATTATGAAGTTTTACTTTTTCCATCGTAGTTTATTTTCGTTTTAATATTGAAGCAATCGGTTTGGTAAATAATTGTTTCTCATATTCTAATAATCCAAAAAAGTACATTATCACTACAAATACCATAGTATACACACTTCCTTTTAATATAAAATTCCCCCATCCATTACCTTGGATATAGTTTATAAAATACCCTATTAACACCACTACCAGTACAACTATGAGTGTTTTATTCAACAATTCTCTAAAAAACCGAAAGATATTTAAGCCAATTTTTTTCTGATAATAAAAATTCATCACATTTTGTACTATCAACCATCCTGCAACTAACCCAGAGATCATTCCTAATGCACTATATTTTACTGCTAGAAACCCACCCAGTACTGTACCCAAAATCATAAATATAAGATATAGAATTGCTTTAAAGGATAATTTATTCTTAGCTTCTAGAATAGAATTCCCAAATGCTTGCAGCAACGGTAACGTATATCCTATCATAATTATCAATGCAATACTATATATCTCTCTGCATTCTTCTGAATTATACTTACCATCTGTTTCTAATTCTCCGCCTCCTACCCATAAATTGATAAATTGTTCTCCATACAGTATAAAAGCTCCTAATACATACATTAATATAATAAAGGATAACCTACCTAATTTGATCATCATATCGGTTAACTCTTCTCCTGTTGCATTCGCTACTGTCATTTGCGTTGCTCTGGGCAAAAAAACGCTGGATATTGCAGTAGAAAAAGCTCCATAATATGTTCCCAGGGCGATTCCTATTCCATAAATTCCTAAAACCTTCGGTACACTCATAGCTCCCAGCACCCAACTACCTGATTTCCACTGTAACATTCCTACAATAGAAAACACAAAAATCCAACTAGAATATTTTAAAATTTGTTTGATAAATACTTTAGAGAGCTGATGTAATTTAAATCGTACCTTAAGTTTTTTAAGCACATAATATGCAGATACTGATATAGTAAGGATATTAAATACAGAATCTACAATTACCAAAGCTATTGCGCGACCTCCTAATAGAAGTACGGCTACTACCGTTATTGATCTTAAAAGATATCTAATAACACTAACAGATTCTGGAAACACGAAGGCTTCATATCCTTTACAGATTCCTGTAAAAATCATTCCTGGGAGTTGAATTGCTAAATTAAAAATCAAAATAACAAACATCACTTTGGCTATTTTGAGTTCTTCGACACTAAACTTTGTAAAATATGAGTCTATAAAGAAATAGAAAACAATCCCTAGAATAATAACGAGTAGAGAAATAACAAAATATAGAATTCCGATTGTTGCCAAAAAATTCTCTTCTCCTTTCCTATCTTTTTCTGCTCTATATTTAGCTATAAAGCGAACAACTGTATTGGTAAGACCAAAATCCAAAAGAGCAATGGTACCAATTAATGCTCCAATTGCATTAAATATACCGTATTCATCTTTCCCCAAATAACTAACAATCAAAGGTGTAATCACAATACCTATAATATTAGTAAGGAAAATCTTTAAATACGTTAGGAATGCCCCTTTTTTTAGTTGGCTCAAAATGATTAGTCTTAAGTTGTTATTTTGTTATACTACCGTTTGGATTCCCCAATTATAATCTTCCGTGTACGTTTTCTTTCAGTATTCCCTTAACATCATATAGAACACCATTTGGTGAAAGCATAGATTTTAAATTTATATCTAAAAATTCTTTATGTGCAACTGTTAATACCACTGCGTCGTATTTTTCTTTTGGTAAATCGATTGTAGTTTCCAGGTTATATTCATGCATGACTTCGGCGGGGTTTGCCCATGGGTCATATACAGTAACTTTGGTTCCAAAGTCACCTAGTTGCCTAATAACATCAACTGCTCGTGTATTACGTACATCGGGGCAATTTTCTTTAAATGTCACACCGAGCACCAATACTTTTGCTCCTTTTATATGAATATCGTGTTTCACCATAAGCTTAATTACTTCTGATGATACATATTGCCCCATACTATCATTTAATCTACGTCCAGCCAAGATTATTTCTGGATGATACCCAAATTCTTGTGCACGTTGAGCCAGGTAATATGGATCAACACCAATACAATGGCCACCTACAAGTCCTGGTTTAAAAGGAAGAAAATTCCATTTGGTTCCAGCTGCTTCCAGCACATCATTGGTATCTATATCCATTAAGTTAAAGATTTTAGCCAACTCATTAACAAAAGCGATATTAATATCTCTTTGCGAGTTTTCGATAACTTTTGCTGCTTCTGCCACTTTTATTGTTGGAGCAAGGTGAGTTCCTGCTGTAATAATCGAAGCGTATAAATCATCAACTTTTTTCCCAATTTCGGGGGTAGATCCTGCTGTAACTTTCAGAATTTTCTCGACTGTATGTTTTTTATCTCCTGGATTGATTCGCTCTGGTGAGTATCCTGCAAAAAAATCTTCATTAAATTTCAGTCCACTTATTTGTTCCAGTACAGGAACACATTCTTCTTCGGTAACTCCTGGATATACGGTAGATTCATAAATAACGATATCTCCTTTTTTTAATACCTTACCAACGGCTTCACTAGACTTATACAAAGGAGTAAGATCTGGTCTGTTATTTTTATCTACCGGAGTAGGCACCGTGATCACATAATAATTACAACCTTTTATATCTTCTATATTAGAAGAACAATAGAGTCCGTTTTCATCTAAATCGCTATTATCCTTCAATACTGATTTTAATAACTCATCTTCTACTTCTAAAGTAGAATCGGTTCCTGAACATAATTCTTTGATTCTTTTTTCATTGATATCAAAACCTATTACAGGATATTTGGTTGCAAATAATCTGGCTAAAGGTAATCCTACATATCCCAATCCAATGATGGCAATCTTAATATTTTGCATAGTTATTCTTTATTTACTAAAAATTTAAAGTCTATTTTAGATGTTTCCAGTACCACTTTACTGCTTCTTTTAATCCCGATTTAATATCAAATTTTGGAGCGTACCCCAAAAGTGTTTTTGCTTTATCAACAGACGCTAAAGAATGTGGTATATCCCCCTTACGTTCTGGTCCATACACAATATCTACATCTGCAATAGCAGCATCATATGTAGATAAGTATTCTTTTAATAAAACCGTTAATTCGTTTAGTGTTGTTCTCTCTCCGTAAGCTGTATTATAGACGTTATTTATTGCTTCTTGATTATCAGAAACGATTGCCAATAAGTTCATTTGGATTACATTATCAATATAAGTAAAATCTCTTGAGAATAAGCCATCTCCATTAATCACCGGGGATTCATATTTCATAAACTGCATTACAAATTTTGGAATAACAGCGGCATATGCCCCATTAGGATCTTGCTTGCGACCAAATACATTAAAGTATCGTAACCCTACTGTATCTAAATCATATGTCCTTTTAAAATTATCAGCATACAGTTCGTTAACGTATTTGGTTATAGCGTATGGTGATAATGGTTTCCCTATATTTTCTTCTACTTTTGGTAAAGCTTCAGAATCGCCATATGTCGAAGAGCTTGCAGCATATATAAAACGTTTTACTCCTGCATCTCTAGAAGCCACCAGCATATTAAGAAACCCTCCAACATTAACGTCATTAGTTGTAATAGGATCATTGATTGACCGTGGTACTGAGCCTAATGCAGCTTGATGTAATACAAAATCAACAGCATTACATGCTTTATGGCAATCATCAAGATTTCTAATATCTGCTTCAATAAAAGTAAAGTTAGAATTCTTTAGAAGTGGATCGATATTTTTTTGGTGTCCCGTTGCAAAATTGTCCAATCCAATTACAGTACTTCCAATTTCTAAAAGTGTTTCGCAAAGATTAGACCCTATAAATCCTGCTGCACCAGTCACTAGTATTTTTGAAGAACGAAGATGTTCTAGTTGTTTCGCGTTCATGAATTATATTTTAACCCCCTGTTTTTTAGTCCAAAAGACCATGCTTTTGCTTAGTCAGCGCGAAATTAAGATTTACTTATAGAACATACAACATATGTTAAAGGGGATTTTGCCCCTATTTAAAATTTATAATATTTTGTTAACCTAAAAAGTATTTAATCAACACAATATTCATTTACAACTACCTTAAAAACAGATAATTAAAAACAAAACACATTGTAAAATTTTAGTTACTAAAATTTTACAATGTGTTAAAAAAAATAAACGTAAGGTTATATATTGTATTTATTGACAAATACAACTTGTATTAAAACTAGAATTCTAATAGCAATAACAATTCTTCTTCAAATCTGTTTTTACCTAAATATTGAGTTTCAAGATTAGTATCAAATGGAATCGGAGTTTGCAAACTTGCTACTCGTTTTACTGGTGCATCAAGAAATGTGAAGCAATTTTCCATAATTAATGCCGAAATATCCGAGGCTATACCTCCAAAAAGTGAGTCTTCTTGCAAAATAATTACTTTGCCGGTTTTTTTCACTGATTTATATATAGCATCTGTATCCAAAGGTTGCAGTGTTCTTAGATCAATAAGATCTGCATTGATCTGTGTATGTTTTTCTAACACATCCAATGCCCAATGCACACCCGCTCCATAACTTATGACAGTAATATCTTTTCCTTCTTTTAACATAGAAGCTTTACCTAATGGCAAATTATAATATCCTTCTGGCACCTCTTGACGAATACTTCTATACAGTGCTTTATGTTCAAAAAACAACACTGGATTTGGGTCTTCTATTGCAGTAGTTAACAAGCCTTTTGCATCATACGGAAACGCTGGATATACAACTTTAAGTCCCGGTGTTTTGGTAAACCATGCTTCATTAGTCTGGCTATGAAACGGCCCTGCTGCAACACCAGCACCACATGGCATTCTAATCACAACATCTGCCGATTGGCTCCATCGATAATTTGATTTTGCTAACAGATTAACAATTGGATTAAATCCTGAAGACACAAAATCAGCAAATTGCATTTCGACAACAGCTTTATAATTATTAATAGACAGACCATATCCAGCCGAGACAATTCCTGATTCACAAATTGGAGTATTGCGTACTCGTTCTTTTCCAAAAGCTTCTAAAAAACCTTCGGTTATTTTAAAAACCCCGCCGTATTCTGCTATATCCTGCCCCATAATCACAAGATTATCATATCGGCGCATACTTTCTTTTAAACCATCAGAGATTGCATCAATCAACCTTAGTTCTTTTGTATCGGTACCAGATTTTATTTCCTGATAATCAAATGATGTGTACACATCATTTAGCTCTTTATCCAAATTAACATCAATAGCTTCTTCGGTATTTGCACGCTCCCAATTGGTTTCTATTTCAGTTTTTATAGTGGATTTTTTTTCAAGATCATCTTTTACAGAAATTATTCCCTCATCAATCAGGTAGTTCTTATAATTTTCTATAGGATCTTTAACACTCCATTGCTCCATTAATTCCTTAGGCACATATTTGGTTCCACTTGCTTCTTCATGCCCTCGCATTCTGAAGGTTTTAAATTCTAATAAAACCGGTCGTGGATTATTCCTTATACTATTGGCTAAATTACTAACCTTCTCATATACTTCTAATATATTATTTCCATCAATAATATGAGATTCCATACCATATCCCAAACCACGATCTGCCAGATGTTTACAATTATATTGCTCGCTGGTTGGAGTAGATAATCCATAACCATTATTTTCTATACAGAATAATACGGGTAAGTTCCATACCGAAGCTACATTAAGTGCTTCATGAAAATCTCCTTCGCTGGTTCCTCCTTCTCCTGTAAATACTGCAGTGACTTTATTGTTCTCTTTTAAGAGATTTCCCATAGCAATACCACATGCTATTCCCATCTGTGGACCCAAGTGAGAAATCATACCAACAATATTATAATCCTGCGTTCCGAAGTGAAAAGAACGATCTCGTCCTTTGGTAAACCCATTTGCTTTGCCTTGCCATTGACTAAACAATCGATATAAAGGAATATCCCGCGTTGTAAATACTCCTAAATTGCGATGCATTGGCAATATATATTCTTCGCTTTCTAAAGCAGCTGTTATACCTACAGATATTGCTTCCTGCCCTATACCACTAAACCATTTAGATATTTTTCCTTGTCTTAACAACACAAGCATTTTCTCTTCAATAAGCCTGGGTTTAAGCATTTTGAGATATAATGAGATCAGCTGATCATCTTTGTAATTTTTTCGGTCAAAATGTAGTTCTATTTTTTCCTTTGAAATGTGCTCCATAGCAGAAAATTTGTTAGGTAAAAATACTTATTTTTACTTCACAACTCGCATCGCAATTATAATATTATTAAGTAGTTGTTAATTTACCCTAAACAATTCTACGAATTAGTTAAATTTACCATGAATTAAGGTTTATACGTTCTTAATTAACAAATTTGACCGATATTTTACAACAATAAATAAATTTGAAGTGCTATTAGGAGTTTTTGGTCAAATACACCTATTTTAGTGCTACTAATACACAAAGAATAGACTAATGAATAATATACCAAGCGTAGATTTGGCTGATTTTTTATCAAATGACCCTTCGCGGAAACAAAAATTTGTCAACGAAATAGGAAAAGCCTATGAAGAAATAGGTTTTGTCGCATTGAAAAATCATTTTTTGAGTGACAAACTTGTAGAGAACTTATACCAGGAAATTAAAGATTTTTTCGCGTTACCAACAGATACTAAAGAAAAATATGAAATTGACGGATTAGGTGGACAAAGAGGGTATACCTCTTTTGGGAAAGAACATGCCAAAGGGAAAAAAGAAGGAGATCTTAAAGAGTTTTGGCATTTTGGACAAGAACCAGATGCAGATGCTAAATTAATTGAAGAATATCCTGATAATGTTATTGTCAATGAATTGAAAGATTTTAATGCTACAGGAATGGAAGCATATAAAATGCTAGAAAAAACAGGGATATATGTCCTTAGAGCATTAGCCATATACATAGGTCTTGATGAACATTATTTTGATCATTGGGCAAGCAATGGTAATAGTATCTTGCGCCCTATTCACTATCCACCTATTCAAGAAGAACCTAAAGGTGCTGTTAGAGCTGGTGCACATGGGGATATCAATCTAATTACATTATTAATGGGAGCTTCTACAGGAGGGCTACAAGTACAGCATAGAGAGGGACAATGGATTGATGCTCTCCCAAAAGAGGACGAACTAGTTATTAATGTTGGAGATATGCTAGAACGACATACCAATAATAAACTTCGATCTACGATACATCGAGTAGTAAACCCTCCTAAAGATCAATGGGGAAAACCAAGATATTCTATTCCTTTCTTTATGCATCCAAGAAGTGATATGAAGTTAAATTGCTTAGAAGAGTGTGTTACCAAGGATAATCCAAAACACTATGAGGATATTACGGCTGGTGAATTCTTGCATCAAAGACTTGTAGAAATTGGATTAATAAAAAAATAGATTTCTTTATGGATTTACAAGATCAATTAAAAAATTTATTTCCTGATCACCAACCAGAAGAGGAAGAAAATGTGCAAGATCATCAAGATCAAATATGGATGCAGGATGATCCTATACTTTGCAAGTATGAAAAAAGAAAAGGAAAACCCATCACTATACTAGAGGGATACACTGGTGCCGATGAAGATTTTAAAAAACTCGCTAAGGAACTAAAAACTCGTTTAAGTGTAGGTGGAAGTTTTAAAAATGATGCTATAATCATACAAGGTGATTATAGAAATCAAATTATGGAAATTCTTAAAGAAAAAGGATTTAAAGTAAAACGTGTTGGAGGATAATAATCTATAGCTATTTTGGGGAAAAACATATTACATATTACGAATGGGGATAGTCTAACTCAAAGAATGAAAGAGTTAGATCTTGTTACCGGAGAATTTATGACCTGGCGTGAAATGCTTTGCGAAGGGCCTACAGAAATTGAAGTCGAGGCAGAAGATTCTATTAAAAAGCGAGAAGCTTTTCTAAAAAAATACTACAGAATCGATTCTTCTGATTATGAAGAAAAATTTGTTTCACAACTCAAGAAAATAGATAACCTTACTAACTATACCGAAATCATATTATGGTTCGAATATGATTTATTCTGTCATATTAATATGATTGCAGCTATTAGTTTATTACTTCGTAAAGGTATTAAAGACATCCCCGTTTATTTGGTTTGTAGCGGTAGAATTGAGCACGAGAAAAAGTTATTTGGGCTTTGTGAATTATCTGATAATCAATTAAAAGAACATTATAAAAACAAAATTTTATTAACAACAGATGATCTTGAATTTGCTTCTCATATCTGGACTTTATACTGCGAATCAAAGCCGCAGAAAATGGCAGGGCAAATTAAGAGAGATTCTTCTTTTGAATATATGTCTATATGCATAAGAGCACATTTACAACGTTTTCCTAATATGCTAACGGGGCTTAATATTTTAGAACATAATATTCTGGAAATGGTAGATAATTACCACATCAAGAATATTAAACAACTCATGGGATATGCTTTGGAGTATCAAGGATATTATGGATATGGCGACATGCAAATGAAACGTGTTCTTGCTAGACTTTTTCAATTTTTGGATCAAACAAAAGATAGGCTTTTATTGTCCGAAAGAGGAAAACTAGCATTACAACACAAAAAAAACTTTTATAATACACAAATATTAGATTGGTATTATGGAGGTGTTAAAAAATACGATTACTTGTATAATAATGAAACACATACACTGTTAAAATTATAATATGGCTATAGCCGAATCAGAACTTATTCTTAATGAAGATGGTAGTATTTACCACCTAAACCTTAAACCAGAACATCTCTCCCAGAACATAATAACTGTTGGAGATCCTGATCGTGTTGAACAGATAACACAATATTTTAATACTATCGAATATAAAATTCGTAAACGAGAGTTCCATACACAAACAGGAACCTATAAAGGACACAGAATCACTGTAATTTCTACAGGTATTGGTACCGATAATATAGATATCGTATTTAACGAACTAGACGCCTTAGTAAATATTGATCTTATTACTCGTGAAAACAAAACAGAACACACTACGCTACAAATTGTTCGTATAGGAACTTCTGGATCAATACAACCAGATATTCCTATTGACAGTTTTGTGGTTTCAGAAATTGCGACTGGTTTTGATAGCCTTTTACATTTCTATAAAAGTGATCATGTACAATTACCCAAAATTTCAATAGCCCTGGCAAAACATTTAGACCTAGATCAAAATAAATCAATGCCCTATACAGTAACCTATGATAAAAACCTGGGAGAACATATGTTAAGCAGTATTGTAACAAAAGGACATACACTGACCAATGTTGGTTTTTATGGTCCACAAGGAAGAATTTTAAGATTACCACTACAAGATAATGAGCTCAATACAAAAATAGCCTCTTTTACATATGAGAATAAAAAAATAACAAATTTAGAAATGGAAACTGCCGGTATGTACGGAATGGCAAAACTATTAGGACACAAAGCCGTATCTATGAATGCAATTGTGGCTAATCGTGCTACTGGAGAGTTTAGTCAAAACCCAAAAGAAACTGTAGATAAACTTATTAAATATACTTTAGATAAAATAGCAAGTTATCGTCTATGAATAGTTTGTTTGTAAAATAAAAAAGAATGAGTAGTAGGTCCTCATTCTTTTTTTATTATTTGGTTAATAATTAGATACTTCTAAAATGTATTAACCAAATAATATTTTAAGACTAATTAATAAATTAGTAAGCAACAATACTGCAATAAAGACTACGATGCCATTCTCAAGAGAATTATTTTTTAACTTCGCAACCTTTACATATGTATTTTTATTTTTTAAAAAATTCTTTTTCATAGCAATATTGTTTTTATTTGGGGTTAAAACTTTTTAAATATAAATTTCTTTAAAATAGTAATAGTTCAAATATATAAAAACCATTTGTTTTTATCGTTAAAAAACATAAATAATCGATGAAATACACATTTATTAATTTCAGATAGCATGCATACTATAAAAATAGGTGGTGTTCCTGAGCACTTCAATCTACCCTGGCATTTAACTATTGAAGACGGAAGCTATCTAAAAAACAATATACAATTAGAATGGACAGAATATCCTGGTGGTACAGGAGCCATGTGTGAAGCCCTAAGAAACAAGGATATCGATATGGCAATAATCCTTACCGAGGGTATTGTAAAAGATATTATAGCTGGTAATCCTAGTAAAATTGTACAAACATATATCCAAACACCTCTTATATGGGGAATTCATGTAAGTGTTCATTCCAAATACACTGATCTTTCTGAACTTCAGAATACAAAAGCTGCTATTAGCAGGTATGGATCAGGTTCGCATTTAATGGCTTATATAAATGCTCAAAACCAAAAGTGGGATACCTCCCATTTACAATTTGAAGTTGTAAAAAATCTGGATGGAGCAGTTGAAGCATTAACTAATGGAAAAGCTGATTATTTTATGTGGGAACATTTTACAACAAAACCACTGGTTGATAATGGGACTTTTAGACGAGTTATAGATTGCCCTACCCCCTGGCCTTGTTTTGTGATAGCCGTTAGAGAAGACATACTCAATACCAAAAAAGAAGAAATAAAGGCAATTCTGGATATTATAAATACTACCACTACAGATTTTAAACATATCCCAAGTATAGACAGAACTCTATCGTATAGGTATGATCAACAATTAGAAGATATACAGAAATGGTTACAACATACAGAATGGAGCCAATCTCTTATCGAAAAGAAAACACTTGTTGAGGTTCAGGATTACTTATTTAATTTACAAATCATTAACAAAAAAATAGCTCCCGAAAAATTAATTTATGACATCTAAGGTCTACATATATTCATATCTAAATAAAAAAAGTAAAAATAAAGGGTAGGGATATCTTAAAATAAAACGTTACTACATAAAGGATATTTTAAAAATTAAGATTAAAAATATCATATACAAAATGCAAAGAATAAACCCTTAGCAAATAATTAATTCTTAAATACCTATAAAGCAAGCATCTATACAAATAAAAAAAATTGTACATTTGCCGGGCCTACCCCCAATGAAATGAACTAATTATTAGCGCATACGCAACCTTATAAGGTTAATTGCATCTAATAATTAACTAACAAATCAATTATGGTAACTTTTTTAATAATACTCGCAAGTCTTATTATCTTCAACTTTATTCTGCTTAAATTAAGTACGCAATCTGTTGATACAGATAAAAAGAAATCAAGAACACAAAAAGTTCAGATTAACTCGGTATCTAACCAGTCTTCAGATGATAAGTCGAAATCTTCTGAAATACCTAACGCGGCATAAGTATATTTACCAACTTATTTCAGTTTGATTGGTTTCATGCAAATATGAATTGGTCTTACTAAAATGCTTATTTCCAAACCAGTATCCTCTATTAGCACTTAATGGAGAAGGATGTCCACTAGTTAAAACATGGTGTTTTGATCTGTCTATCTTAGCTCCTTTTTTCTTAGCATAACCACCCCATAACAAGAAAACAACATTCTTTTTTTTATCAGATATAGTTTGAATAACAGCATCGGTAAATTGCTCCCAACCTTTATTTTGATGAGATCCAGCCTGATGTGCTCTAACGGTTAAGGTAGCATTCAATAATAAAACTCCCTGTTTTGCCCAACGTTCTAAATTTCCGTTTGACGGATATGGTAGTTCTAAATCTGTTTCAATCTCTTTAAAAATATTAATCAGTGAAGGAGGCATACTAATACCATCATTAACAGAGAAGCACAAACCGTTCGCCTGCCCTACTCCATGATAAGGATCCTGACCAATCACAACCACTTTAACATTATCAAAACTACAATGATCAAAAGCAGAAAATATCTCACTTCCATTTGGGTAACATGTATTATTTTTATATTCTGTTTTCACAAAACCCGCTAATGAACCAAAATATGGCTTGTCAAATTCTTCCTCAAGTTGCTGATTCCAAGAGGGTTCAATATTTACATTCATATAGATGTCAAAAAATTATAGCAATTGTGTACTTTTGCCCTGTTCTAAAACTGATCGAATATAACCCAAAAATAGGGTAAAAAAAAGTATGATTCGTATTTCTAAAAAAACACTAGACGACCTAGAATTTGATACTGTGCAGAAACATGTTGCAGAACAGTGTAGTACAGATTTTGGTAAGTTGAAAGCATTACAAATTGTTCCCTTCGATACTGAAGAGCAACTTCATATTGCCCTACAAGAAGTATTCGAATATAAATCTTCATTATTAAATGATACTCGTATACCCAATCATGGATTCGATAGTATTAATAAAGAAATTCAATTATTAAATATTGAAAATACATTTTTAGAAGCTTTAAATTTAAAACGATTGGTTTCTATTAGTACTACTGCTAATGATTTGCTATATTTTTTCAGGAAAAATGCAGAGCTATACCCCACGCTCTATCAAACATCTTCGAGAGTAGTATTTACTAAAGAAATTATTAATCTAATCGAAATCGTGATTGATAAGTTCGGAGAGGTTAAAGACAATGCTTCTCCTGTATTACAACGTCTTCGAAAAGATATTCATAGTGTGCAAGGGAAACTAAATGGAAGCTTTGGAAAAGACTTATCTCGATATAATAGCCTGGGATATCTAGATGAAATTAAAGAAAGTGTAGTAGATAACCGAAGAGTTCTAGCGGTAACTGCCATGTATCGGCGTAAAGTAAAAGGTGCCATCATGGGGAATTCTAAAACTGGAAGTATTGTTTATATAGAACCCGAAGCTACTTTACAATATAGTCGTGAACTTAGTAATCTTCAATATGAAGAACGAGAAGAAATCGTAAAAATACTGAAAGAATTAACTAATAAATTACGACCATTTACTGAGCTATTAGAACACTATCAAGAATACTTAAGTGATGTAGATGTTGTTTCTGCTAAATCAAAATATGCAGGCCAACTTAACGCAGTATTACCAAAAATCACTACAGATAGAGAGCTAACACTTAAAGATGCATATCACCCATTACTATATCATACCAATAGAATAAAAGGAGAGAAAACCTTCCCTCAAACCATTACATTAAATGAGAATAATCAAATCATTGTTATTTCTGGCCCCAATGCCGGAGGGAAAAGTATTACTTTAAAAACTATAGGTCTACTACAAATAATGTTACAAAGCGGGATGCTCATTCCTGTACACGAATACAGTAGAATGTGTTTATTTGATGTTATTCTTACTGATATTGGGGACAATCAATCTATAGAAAATCATCTAAGTACATACAGTTATCGTTTGAAGAACATGAATTATTTCTTGCGAAAATGTAATAACAAAACGCTATTTCTAATTGATGAGTTTGGAACAGGTAGTGATCCAGAACTTGGTGGAGCACTAGCCGAAGCTTTTCTGGAGGTTTTCTATGAAAGAGGATCTTTCGGGATTATCACGACACATTATGCCAATTTAAAAATGCTGGCTAATGAGTTACCGGATATGAGTAATGCAAATATGTTATTCGATTCAAAAACATTAGAACCTCTATTTAAATTACACTTAGGTGAAGCAGGAAGCTCTTTTACTTTTGAAGTAGCTCAAAAAAATGGAATCCCTTATAGTCTTATCAATAAAGCAAAGAAAAAGGTAGAACGAGGGAAGATTCGTTTTGATAAAAGTATTGCCAATCTTCAAAAAGAGAGATCCAAATTACAAAAAACTACGGCTGGACTCAAAACCAAAGAACAAAAAGCAGAGGAAGAAAAAGATCGCCTAGAGAAGACCAACCAGCGTATTCAACGTAAGTTGGAAAGCTATCAGGAGTTATATGATGGTAATCAAAGAATGATCTATCTGGGGCAAAAAATCGATGATCTTAGTGAAAAATACTTTAACAATAAGAAAAAAAGAGAGTTAATCAATGAATTTATAAAAATCGTTGAAGTAGAAAACTCTAAACGAAAAAAACAGAGTGTAAAGCAACGAAAAGTAGAAAAAGCCAAAGAAGAAAAAGTCGTAAAAGAAGTTATCGAAAAAGTGCAGGTTATTCGTAAAAAGAAAAAGGAGGAAAAAAAGAAAGAAGAAAAAATCGAAGCAGCAAAACCAAAAATGACTTTAAAAATTGGTGATCGAGTACGAATGATTGATGGAAGATCTATAGGCACTATAGATACTTTAGAAAAAGGAAAAGCTATTGTTAATTATGGGATTTTTACTACTAATGTAAGCATTGATCAATTAGAATTTGTAGAAAGAAAAAAATAAGCTCCGAATGGAAATCTATCTTTACTTAAGTACTTATATTATCTTAATTATTGGTTTATCGATATATATATCCAGATCATCATCAAGTGAAGATTTCCTTATCGGAGGGAGAAATAAAAGTGCTTATGCCATTTTATTCTCTAAATTCGCAGGTGCAATTGGAGTGAGTACTCTAATTACGTATACGGGTTATGCATATAAATTTGGCTGGGGACTTTTTGCTATGTCTATAGGATCAGTAGTTGGTTATTTTTTATTTGCATTTTGGGCTGCACCAAAAATAAAAAGATTATCCACACAAGGTAAATTCTATACGCAGGGAGATCTGCCCGCTTTTGTTACGAGTAACAAAAATACTGGTATCATTACCAATGTTATAACTATAGTAGTTCAGTTTTTCTGGATATTACTATCCCTGGCAGGTGGTGCAAAGATCATTGCATTTTTCGAAATTCTGCCTTATGAAACCGCATTACTAATTACAGCAATGGTAGTTATGGTGTATGTATTATTTTCTGGTTTTAAAGCTGTAATCGTTACCGATGTTTTTCAGGCAGTAATTATAATCGTATTTCTCTGTATATTAATTTACGGAATGTTTGATGTTAAGGATTTTGGTACTATTCTTAGCAGTTCTACAGGTCAAAATGTAACTATAGGTAGCATTATAGGTTTAGTTCTTTACGGAGGGTTATCTGTTTTTGGGTTAGCAGATCGATACCAGCTTTGTTATGCCGCTAAAGATGAAAAATCCTTAAAGAGAGGATTGAGTCTTGCCATTATTCCTGTCTTAGGTATCGTTTTCCTATTGCTTTTAATCGGACTATACACCTATATTCAAAATCCCAATTTAGATCCCGATACTGTATTCGTTTATGCCATGCAAAACTTTATAACACAATCATGGCTACCACTTTTACTTGTACTTTTTTTTGCTGGTTTAATGAGTACTGCAGATACTTCTATTTTTGCAGTGGCTTCTCATATTGTATCAAATACTAAAAAAGAACAAAAAGTAAAATCTTTACGATATGCTACTATTATGACTGTTATTGTTGCTTTTATAGTTGCCTTATTTTGGAGAAGTATTGTAGATATTACCATTGTAGGGGCTGCATTGCGAATGACACTTTCAGTAGCGATGATCTATGCTATCCAGCAAAAAAGAAATAGCGGGCGATTTATCGCAAGTGCATTAGGAGGTATTTTAGGGTTAATAACCGGTATACTAGCCTTTGGCCCTACTCCTACCATTGCCATTACCGTACTTTTAGGATCATTACTAGGGTTAGTTTATAAATCCAAAAGTCAAAAAGAAATATAACTTTATAAAGTTATGTGTCCGAAAGATAATTGATACAGGACTTCCTGTTAAAGTATCCTTAAACCACAATTCTGAGAATTTTATCTTTTTATATTTGGAGAAATTCAACTAAAAATTGCACCAAGAAATTATGCGAAAATTATTTTTTATAGCCTGTATTGGTATACTATTCCCATATATTATACAAGGACAACAACCTAATAAACCCAATGCAGCAGAAATTCATCAAGCTATAAAAAAACTTAATTTTTTAGGATCTGTATTATATGTTGCAGCACATCCTGATGATGAAAATACACGACTTATATCTTATATGTCTAATCAGGTAAAAGCAAGAACAGCATATTTATCTCTTACCCGAGGAGATGGTGGGCAAAATTTGATAGGCCCAGAGATTAGAGAATTATTAGGGGTAATTAGAACTCAAGAGTTATTAGCGGCTCGTAGAACAGATGGAGGAGAACAATTATTTACACGTGCTAATGATTTTGGATATTCTAAGCATCCCGACGAAACCCTTTCTATCTGGGATAAAAAAGAAGTATTAAGTGATGTAGTTTGGGCAATAAGAAAATTTAAACCAGATGTAATTATTAACCGCTTTAATCACAGAACTCCAGGTAGTACTCATGGCCATCATACTTCTTCGGCTATGCTAAGTGTAGAAGCTTTTGATTTAACGGGAGATAAAACTGTTTATCCCGATCAGCTTAATTATACAGAAACCTGGCAACCAAAAAGATTATTCTTCAATACTTCATGGTGGTTTTATGGTAGTCGAGAAAATTTCGAAAAAGCAGATAAAAGTAAATTATTAGAGTTTGACACGGGAATATATTATCCTTCTCTAGGACTTTCTAATAGTGAGATAGCTTCGTTAAGTCGTAGCCAACACAAATCTCAAGGATTTGGTAGTACTGGTAGTCGTGGACAGCAAAGCGAATATATAGAACTCATCAAAGGGGAATTACCAAAAGATAAAACGAATATTTTTGAAGGAATTGACACTTCATGGAATCGTGTTAAAGGAGGTAAAGCTATTGGTGATATTTTATATCAGGTAGAAAAAGATTTTGACTTTAAAAACCCCTCTGCTATTATTCCACAATTGGTAAAAGCATATCAACTAATTCAACAATTAGAAAATAACCATTGGAAAACGATTAAGACCAAAGAGATCCAGGGGATTATTGCTGCAGCTTCGGGCTTGTATTTAGAAGCTGTTGCAACAGAAGCAAATACTACTAAAGGGAGCGAAATTACGCTAAAAGTAGAAGCAATTAACAGAAGTGCAAATACTATGACTTTGCAATCTATCAAAATTGCTGCCGTTAATATTAATGATATTTCTGAAAAAGTATTAAAAAATAATATCCGAAATAACTTCGAATTTAAAGGTAATATTCCAACTAATTTTGATTTTACCAATCCTTATTGGCTTACCAATAAAGGAACATTGGGAATGTATAATGTTAGTGACCAAAAACTAATAGGAAAACCAGAAACAGATCATAAAATCAAAGCTTTGTTCACAGTAACGATCAATGGAGTATCAATTCCTTTTTCTAAAGATGTTGTATACAAAACAAATGATCCTGTTAAAGGAGAAGTATATAAACCATTTGAGGTCATCCCTACTATTTCTGCAAGTATCAAGGATAAAGTAATTATCTACGCTAATGGTGCATCAAAACAAATTCCTGTTACTATAAAAGCAGGAAAAGCAAACTTAAATGGAAAAGTTACGCTTGCACATCCAGAAGGTTGGCAGGTGACTCCAGCAGCAATTAATTTTAATCTCTCTCAAAAAGGAGAAGAAAAAACAATCACTTTTACTCTTACATCACCCCAGACTCAAAGTGAAGGTTACATTTCACCAAAAATAGAAATTAATGGAACCCTATATTCTAAAGAGGTTGTTACTATTGATTATGACCATATCCCATACCAAACTGTAGTAGTACCGTCTGAGACCAAAGTTGTGCGCCTGGATATTAAAAAGAAAGGGCAAAATATAGGGTACATAGAAGGAGCTGGAGATGTAGTACCAGAAAGCCTACAACAAATAGGTTACCAAGTAACTACAATTGATCCAGAATCTATTTCTACAGAAAGTTTACAATCTTTTGATGCCATTGTAGTAGGAATCAGAGCATATAACACTGTAGAGCAGTTAAAATTTAAACAACAGTATTTATTAGAGTATGTAAAAAATGGAGGGAACCTTATCATTCAATATAATACCAGTCATAGGTTAAAAGTAACTGATAACTTAGGCCCTTATCCTCTTAAATTATCTAGAGATCGGGTAACCGATGAAAATGCAAAAATCACCTTTTTAGCACCAGAACATCAGGTATTAAATTCACCCAATAAAATCACTGCCAATGATTTTAAAGGATGGGTACAGGAAAGAGGATTATATTTTCCCAAAGAATGGTCAAAAGAGTATATCCCTATTTTAGCGGCTAATGATAAAGGAGAGTCTGAAAAAAAGGGGCCTTTACTAATAGCTAAATATGGTAAAGGACATTATATATATACCGGACTTAGTTTTTTTAGAGAGTTTCCGGCGGGAGTATCAGGTGCATATCGCCTTTTTGCCAATATGCTATCATTAGGAAAATAAATATCCAGAATATACTACAAAATATAATCTAACAATTTTTAATATGGAAGAGAAAAACGAAAAAAGAGAGTGGAAAAAATTATATAGTGCAGTATTAATCGCTAATGCAGTTTACATACTACTGTTCTATTTTATCACTAATTCTTATTCATAATTCTTTTAAAAAGAACAACCTCAATCATCAATCAATAAACTAATTTAATCAATCAACTTATGCAAACCATAGATTGGATCGTATTACTAGGAACCTTACTATTCATAGTACTATATGGTGCCTGGAAAACCAAAGGCAGTAAAAATGTTAAAGATTATATCCGAGGAGGTAATGATGCACATTGGTGGACCATTGGTCTATCGGTAATGGCAACTCAAGCAAGTGCTATTACTTTTCTTTCTGCACCGGGTCAAGCTTTTCATGACGGAATGGGATTTGTACAATTCTATTTTGGAGTTCCTATTGCCATGGTTGTCATTTGTATGGTTTTTATACCAATGTATCATAAGCTAAATGTCTACACAGCATATGAATATCTCGAAAGCCGATTCGATCTCAAAACCAGAAGCTTAACAGCTATCCTATTTTTGGTTCAAAGAGGGTTAGCTGCAGGTATAACTATTTTTGCACCAGCAATAATATTATCATCTGTACTAGGTTGGGATTTAGTAACCTTAAATATCATCATAGGTATACTTGTGATCATATATACTGTTTCTGGAGGAACAAAAGCTGTTAATATTACCCAGAAGCAACAGATGGGTATTATTTTTATCGGTATGTTGGTAGCCTTTTTTATTATAATAAGCTACCTTCCAGAAGGCATTACATTTTCTAAAGCATTAGATATCGCAGGCGCTAGTGGAAAGATGGAAGTCCTAGATTTTTCATTTGATTTTGATAACCGTTATACATTTTGGAGTGGAATTATCGGAGGAACATTTCTGGCCCTCTCCTACTTTGGTACAGATCAAAGTCAGGTACAACGATATTTAACTGGTAAATCTATAAAAGAAAGTCAGCTAGGGCTTTTGTTTAATGGATTGCTCAAAGTACCTATGCAGTTTTTTATTCTCTTAGTTGGGGTTATGGTATTTGTTTTTTACCAATTTAATGCGTCTCCCTTAAATTTCAATCCAAAAGGAAAAGAAGCTATACTTAACACAGAATATGCAGAACAATATACAGAACTAGAAAACAAACTTGCCGAAATTCACAGCTCAAAAGATGCTGTAATTAAAGGATATCTGGCAGATCAAGAATCAGGTAATAAAAATCAAATTCAGGAGCTAAACAAAAAAGAAAAAGAAACCCGTGAAGCTGCCAAAGCATTAATTAAAAAAGCAGATACTACAGTAGAGACAAATGATAAAGATTATGTGTTTATCCATTTTATTTTAAACAATCTGCCAAGGGGGCTTATCGGCCTGCTTCTTGCTGTTATCCTATCTGCTGCCATGTCTTCTACAGCTTCAGAATTAAATGCCTTAGCTTCTACTACCGCTATTGATTTATACAAACGAAATGTGGCCGAAGAAAAAAGTGATCAACATTATGTATCCGCTTCCAAATTTTTTACTCTTGGCTGGGGTATTTTAGCTATTATAGTAGCATGCTTTGCTAATTTATTCGATAATCTTATTCAATTAGTAAATATTATTGGTTCAATATTTTACGGAAATGTACTAGGGATATTCTTATTAGCTTTCTTTATAAAATTTGTGCATAGTAATGCCACCTTTGTTGCAGCACTTATCACCCAGGTAATTGTGATTATTGGCTGGTATTATGATTGGATGCCTTACTTATGGCTCAACCTATTCGGGTGTGCATTAGTAATGACAATTGCAATTATCATACAACCATTTATGGGATCAAAGCCTAAAATTACTGCCTAATGCATCTTGAAAGAAGTATAAAATGGGGAATTATTGGTTGTGGTAAAATAGCACATAAGTTTGCTAATGATTTAAAATCGGTTCCAAATGCAATACTTTATGCCGTTGCAAGTAGAGATCTAAAAAAGGCTCAGGGTTTTGGGAAGGAGCATCAAGCCTCGACCTGTTATGATAATTATGAAGCCTTAAGTCTGGATCCCGATATTGATGTTATATATATTGCAACACCACATGTGTTTCATTATGAAAATACTATGATGTGTCTCTCTAATAAAAAAGCGGTTTTATGTGAAAAACCGTTTGCCATGAATACTGCCCAGGTAGAAGAAATGATTGCGCTGGCAAAAAAGAATAACGTATTTTTAATGGAAGCACTTTGGACTTATTTTCTTCCGCATTATTCCTATGTTTTAGATGTTGTAGCATCTAATGCGCTTGGGAAAGTAAAAACACTAAAAGCCGATTTTGGCTTCACAACCATTTTTGATCCCGACGGAAGAGTGTTTAACAAAAAACTTGGAGGAGGAAGTCTGCTCGATGTAGGAATATATCCATTATTTGCTGCATTAAGTATTTTAGGGTACCCAGAAGAAATTAATGCCCAGGCTACCATAGGAAAAACAGGAGTTGATGAAGATTGTAGTATTCAGCTTCAGTATAAAAATGGAGCTACAGCCACACTATTTAGTGCTGTTACTAAAGAAACCGATACAACAGCTACCCTCGAGTTCGAAAAAGGGTCTATCATTATCAATAGTCGTTTTCACGAACCATCTTCTGTAACTATTCTAAAAGAAGAAAAACCAGAACGTATAGAATTTAAGGTTACTACCAACGGTTATAATTATGAAGCCATTCATGTACAGGAAATGTTGTTACAAAACCGTAAAGAAAGTACAATCATGAGTTTCGAAAAAAGCCTTCAGTTAATCAACTTATTAGATACGGTTAGAGAAAAAATAGGCTTGCACTACGATTGATCTGAATTTCTTGCTCATTTCTATTTTTCAAAACCAAAAACACAGCGGTAGACTTCTATTATATCATACTTTTAAGCTAACAAAAGTAATACAATAGTAAATCTTACATTACAAAAAGTAAAGTAAACTTGACTTTTTGTAAATTTTAGTTTACTTTTATCATATCAATCAAAAATCGAACAAGATGAAATACTTACTATCAAACAAATTCAAAAAGCCTGGATGGGTTTTATTTATTATCGGAATTATTCTAGGAATATTACATGCTATTAATGATTATGAATCTGATGCATTTATGGTTAACGTAATTTCTCTATTTCATAATGATCACATTTTTTCTGAAAATAATGGGATTGTTAGCATTATCAAAAATAGCATTGTAGATGAGTTAATTTCTATCATGATAATTGTTGGAGGTTTACTTGTTGGTTTCTCTAAAGAAAAAATTGAAGACGAATTTATTTCTAGGATTAGATTAAACTCATTAAAGTGGGCTATTTTGGTTAACTATGGGGTACTATTATTCGCAAACATATTTTTATATCATAACAATTTCCTGAATATAATGATCTATAACATGTATACTCCTTTACTAATTTTTATTCTTCGTTTTAATTATGTAGTATATAAAAAAGCTGGTCATGAAGAATAATATAAAAGTCGAAAGAGCCATTCATAATTTAACTCAGGCTGATCTAGCTTTAAAAATTGGTGTTAGCAGACAAACTATTAATGCCATGGAAAAGGATAAATATGTCCCATCAACAGTTCTGGCGTTAAAAATTGCCAGACTATTCAAAAAACCTGTAGAAGATATTTTCTTTTTAGAAGAAGAGGATTAGAAAACAAAAAAGCGTTCCAAATGGAACGCTTTTATGATTTGTGTGTGAAAAAGAGTGTTTATTTGGCTCCCCACTCTGCAAGGGAATCTTTATTCATTTTAACGTAGTCGGCATTTTTTGCCTTCTCTGCTAACTCTAACGAAGTTTTTGCTGCTTTTATTGCCCCATCTTTATCTCCAGCTAAAGAATAGATCAAAGATTGTTGTCTATGGTACCAAAAAGCTGGCTCTTTACGTAGTGAAATTGCTTTATCAATATGCTCTTTCGCTTTAGCAAATTCTCCAGAATCTTTATAAAAAGTAGCTGCCAGATAGTGATCTCTATCCGTTGGACCAGCCATAGTTTTTTCGATACTGGCAACAGTTTGTGCTTTTGCAGGAGTTTCTATAGTAACTGCTGCTTCTGTATTTGCCCAAATAAAATTCATAACTGCAGAATCCATTTTAAAATCACTAAACATGATTGTAAATGTTTCTACATTCATAGGGATAGTACTTGATTTTACAGTTGCTGTAGCAGCTACTTTAGAATCATCCCATTTTTGTGGAGTCCCCCAATTGTTTGCATCACTATAAAAAATTACTTCCCAATTTTCTTTACCTGGTTTTGTGAAAATTGCATAAGTTCCTTTTTTCAACTCTTTACCTGCAATTTTTACATCATCACTAAATGTGATTTGAGTATTCTTATTAGCCCCTGTTCTCCATAGTTTGTCATAAGGCACTAAATTTCCAAAAATAGCTCTTCCTCGCATACTAGGACGTGAATATTCAACAGAAACATCTGTCAATCCAATAACCTGCTCAATTTTAGAACTAGGACTTGGTTGTGGTGCTTTTACCTGAGCTTCAATCCCTAAAGAGAATAAAGCCATAGAAAGAAATAAGATGATCTTTTTCATTGTAGTTAGTTTAGTTTGTTTTGATTTACTTAATGACGAAAATAAGGATTACAACATACATTAAAGGTTAACAAAAACTTAAAATAACTAATAGTATATTTGCCATCATTATAAAAAGGCAATGAGAAAATATATATCCGAAATTATAGGGACTTTTAGCATGGTATTTTGCGGTACCGGTGCTATGACCATTAATGAAGTAACTGGTGGGGATGTCACTCATGTAGGAGTTGCAATTACTTGGGGACTTATTGTAATGGCAATGATTTATGCTTTTGGAGAAATATCCGGAGCTCACTTTAACCCTGCGGTTACCATTGCATTTGCTTATGCCAAAAAATTTGAATGGAAAGAAGTACCTAAATATATAATCGCTCAATGTATTGGGGCAATAGTAGCCAGTAGTATTCTACTCTTTTTATTTCCGGAAAGCGAATTTCTTGGTGGGACTCTACCTGCCTTAGATGATCTAAGAGCGTTCGTTCTAGAAACATTGCTTACTTATTTTCTTATGGTAGTCATTATAAACGTTTCTACAGGCTCTAAAGAAACTGGTACTATGGCCGGGATAGCAGTTGGAGGAGTTGTGCTACTCGAAGCAATGTTTGCTGGCCCAATGACTAATGCGTCAATGAACCCCGCCAGATCCTTAGGTCCTGCTTTATTATCTGGTCACTGGGAACACCAGTGGCTTTATTTTATTGCTCCTGTTCTAGGTGCTCTATTGGCTGTATTAACCTGTAAACTAGTAAAGCCAAATAACTGTTGTACAGACTGTTAAAATATATTTTGTTTAAAATTGTTATATTTAGCGCGAAATATTAGCGCACCAACATGCTTTGGATATACATAGATATTATAATTCTTCTTTTACTATTTTATATAAATTATAGAAAATATAAATTCTCGACAGAATTTAATATTAAACAAAATACTGGGTTTCCAACAATCTTCTTTGTAGTAGTCTTTTTTGGGATTACAATACCCGCAATCACTTTTATGATCATCAAATTTTCTGATTCCGAAGTTAAGTTTTTTGATATCTACAAAATAAGATATCAATTATATTGGGTATTAGGTTTAGTGCAATTGATTTATTTATTCTGGATTAATACCAAAATTAGATCTAAGAACATTTAAATTTTTATTATCAGTTACTTCACCACCACAAATTGTATTTTTTGGTGTGATACTATACATAAGTCACTCTTTTTAACATATATTTACAATTTATAACAATACCCATATCCCCCAATGGAGCATTTTTCTAATGAATTTTGTAAAATAGATCTTTACGACCAATATGCCATACTTACTATCAATGAAAATGTAAACTTTACACTTAATAAAGCTTCAATACTAAGAGACAAACTTAGAGAACATTATGAAACAAAAGATTTTATAATGATTAGTCATCGTAAGTTTGAACATAAAGTCTCTCCAGAGATATATAAACAAGGCTTATTAAACAATATGAAGGGGTTGGCAATTGTGTCTAGTAATGATAAAGAAAGAGACAAAGCTACCATAGAACAGCCATTATATGGTAAATCCTTTGCGTTCTTTAACACACTCGAAGAAGCAAAATCTTGGGCAAAAAGTTTTTTTTGATAGAGTTATTATTTTGTTTAACAAAAATCATTTTATGTTAAACAAAAAATACCTTACTTTTGGTAGTATAATTTCGTATCCTATGAAAATATATACCTTAAAAGCGAAACAAAACCTTCCTATATCTATAGAAAAAGCCTGGGAGTTTCTTTCTGATCCAAAAAATCTAAAGACAATAACACCAGAATATATGAAATTTGAGGTGTTATCAGGTGCTGATCGTAAAATGTATCCCGGTCAGATTATACAATATATTGTTACTCCAATTGCTGGTATCAAAAATAAATGGGTAACCGAAATAACGCATGTCAAGGATAAAGAATATTTTGTAGACGAACAACGATTTGGCCCTTACTCATTATGGCATCATAAGCACTTTATCAAAGAAATCCCTGGCGGTATTGAAATGGAAGACATTATTGATTATAAAATACCCTTAGGGATACTAGGCCAATTGATTCACCCTATTGTTGTAAAACCAAGATTAAAAGAAGTGTTTGAATATCGCAAAAAAAAATTAATAGAATTATTCGGACCATTTGAAACCAAAGCAAATAATGAAATTATATTTGTTTAAAATTTAAATAATGAGAAAAAATATTCTACTCATAGGGGGAAGTCATGGAATTGGTTTTGAAATTGCTCTAAAACTATATAATGAGCATAATGTTTTTATCGCCTCAAGAACTTCAGAAAACCTAGGTAATTTAGAAGTAACCCATATTCCTTATGATGCATCGAAGGATGAAATCGATACTTCTACCCTTCCCGAAAGAATTGATGGTTTTGTATATTGCCCTGGCAGCATCAATCTCAAGCCCTTCAAAATGTTAACTCCAAAAGTATTTGAAGACGATATGCAGATCAATTTTATGTTTCTGATCAAAATCATACACACCTTACTTCCAAAATTAAAAAATTCGGAGCAAGCAAGTTTAGTGTTTTTTAGTACAGTAGCTGTAAAAGTCGGAATGCCTTTTCATACGAGTATTGCGGCAGCAAAAGGCGCAATAGAAGGATTTGCAAAAGCATTAGCTGCAGAATATGCACCAAAATTTAGAGTTAATGTTATTGCCCCATCATTAACAAATACTCCCCTTACAAAAGGATTACTGAGTAATGAAAAAAAGAAACAACTCATGGATAATCGTCACCCTATGAAACGCGTCGGGCAAGCAGAAGATGTCGCAAATATTGCACGATTTTTGTTAAGTGATGATAGCAGCTGGATTACGGGTCAGGTTATTGGAGTAGATGGCGGTATGTCGACTCTTAATGTAAATTAATTTATGAGAAAGAAAGTCACTGTATTCTGGTTTAGAAGAGATCTTAGATTAGATGATAATACAGGATTTCTTGAAGCACTAAAAGGAAAGTATCCTGTCTTACCAGTTTTTATTTTTGACAAACATATTATAGAACATCTGCCAAAAAATGATGCTCGGGTAACCTTTATTTTTGAAACACTGCAAAAAATAAGGTTGGAGCTTCAAAATAAATACAAAAGTTCTTTATCGCTACATTACAATACTCCTGAAAAAGTTTTTGAAACTCTAATTTCTCAATACGAAATACAACAAGTATACACCAATCATGATTATGAACCCTATGCAAAAGAGAGAGATACTCTAATCAAAAACACCTTACAAAATCATAACATTCAGCTACATACATATAAAGATCAGGTTATATTTGAAAAAGATGAAATTGTAAAAAAAGATGGAAATCCCTATGTAGTATACACTCCTTATAAAAATAAATGGAAAGAAATATTTGACTCCATTCAATTAAAAATTCATTCTACAGAGTCATATCTAGATAATTTGGTTAAGAATACTAATCTTCCTAATGTAACATTACAGGAAATGGGATTCGTAGCATCATCCATCAAAGTTCCAGATTATGATATCTCACCTCATCTTATTCAAAATTATGAGGCTACCAGAAATTTTCCATCAAAAGAAAATGGAACTTCAAAAATAGGGCCTCATCTACGTTTTGGGACAGTAGGAATTCGGTCGGTTATCAAAAAAGCTATTGCCGAGGATAATCAGGTTTTTTGGTCAGAACTAATCTGGAGAGAGTTTTTTATGCAAATCCTATGGCATTATCCACATACTAAGAACTCTTCTTTTAAGCCTAAATATGATAGAATAGAATGGAGAAATAACGAGTACGAATTCAAAAAATGGATGGATGGTCAAACGGGGTATCCATTGGTAGATGCAGGAATGCGTCAACTCAATCAAACAGGGTATATGCATAATCGTGTACGAATGGTAGTTGCCAGTTTTCTCTGTAAACATTTATTGATCGACTGGCGATGGGGCGAGGCAT
This sequence comes from Aquimarina sp. Aq78, assembly GCF_900299525.1. Classification (GTDB taxonomy): domain Bacteria; phylum Bacteroidota; class Bacteroidia; order Flavobacteriales; family Flavobacteriaceae; genus Aquimarina. Next base: position 885,853 of record NZ_OMKA01000001.1, read on the forward strand.
ATTTTGCAGAAAAACTATTAGACTATGATATGTCTGCTAATGTAGGTAACTGGCAATGGGCAGCAGGTTCTGGTGTTGATGCAGCTCCATATTTTAGAATCTTTAACCCTACTACACAAATCACTAAATTCGACAAACAACTTTCCTATATCCATACCTGGGTAAAAGATAGTAACGAGTTTACCTATCCACAACCTATGGTAGAACATAAAATGGCACGTGAGCGTTGTCTTACAATTTATAAGAAAGCCGTTGGTTAGGTTAAAAAATTATAACATTTTTTTAAAATTACCAACCCTATTTTTTTTGTATTTTACACATATCACAAGTCATTTATAAACCAATAATTTTAACACCATGAACACACAAGAAGTGGCCACACGTTTAGTAGAACTCTGCCGTCAGGGAGAAAATATGCAAGCTCTTAAGGAATTGTATGATCAAAATATAGTAAGTAAAGAAATGCCAGGAATGCCTAATGAAGTGACCTCGGGTATAGATGCTGTGATTAAAAAAAGTGAAGATTGGCAAGCTTCTGTCGAAGAGTATCATGGTGGAGAAATATCTGAACCTGTGGTTGCAGAAAATCATTTTAGCTGTGCCATGAAAATGGATTGCACCTTCAAAGAGCAAGGCCGTATGCAAATAGAAGAAGTTTGTGTGTATCAAGTAAATGATGGTAAAATTACCGAAGAACAGTTTTTCTATTCTATGCCAAACGAATAAGTATATATAAACTACAGAAAGGTCAGGCGCATATTGCATCTGACCTTTTATTATAAAAACTTCAAGATTTGCTGTAGCGCAGGGTTTCTATTGTCTTTTTTCCAAATAACAGAAAGTATTGCCTTTTGAGATATTTTCGGAATCTCTAAAAACTTAACCCCCAGATCAAAACCCTGTTGTAATGATGTGGGAACAATTGCAACTCCTAACCCACTCTCTACCAGTTTAAAAATGGTTTGTGCATGCACCGATTTATGAGAAACGATAGGAGAAAATCCTTTATCCTCACAAATACTCATTATCTTATCATAATATACCGAACTATAATCAGACGAGAACAAAATAAAATGCTCATCGGCAACCTGTTTTACGCTCTTAAACGTCTTCTCATTTAGATGATGGTTCATAGGTAAGACCAAAGAAAATGTATCGGTATGTACCGTTTTTATTTCTATTCCATCTGGTACTCTGGCTAATCTCACAAAACCAAGATCCAGTTGATCCTTAACGATCCCCTCTACCTGAAGATAATTAGACATCTCTTCTAAACTAAATTGAATGTTAGGATATTCTTCATTAGCTTGTACTAATAATGCAGGAATTATAGTCTGTATTGCCGAACCTAAAAACCCTATTCGAATTTCTCCATCACTTCCTTTATCAATCAAACGAGTTTGTCTTATCGTAAAATCAATATGATTAAAAATATAATCCAACTCTTTTTTAAGATACACTCCTGCAGCAGTTAGCGTCACCTTTCTTTTGCTACGTACAAAAAGAGCAACACCAATTATTTCTTCCATCTGTTTGATCTGTCTGCTTAATCCTGGTTGAGAAATAAACAATCGATCTGCAGCTTTTCTGAAATGTAGCTCCTCGGCTACTGCCATGAAATAAGTAAAATGACGAAGTTCTATTTGATAACCCATAGTTATTAATTAATGATCAAATTAGTATTTCTAATTATCAAAAATAGGTATTATTTTAGTGAAAAAATAGAAATACGTATATGTCAACAACAACACACCAATTTTCATTTGGAGAAGACTACCTAACCGCAGGTATGGCAATACAAATTGCTCGTGGAGAAACCATCGGAATTATCTCTGAAACTTCTCGCAAGAAAGTAAAAAAAAGCCAACAGGTAGTAGAAAATATTGTAGAAAAAGGAGAACCTGTATATGGTATCAATACTGGATTTGGGCCACTTTGTACTACAAAAATATCTAAAGAAGAAACTAATATTCTGCAAAGTAACATATTGCAAAGTCATAGTGTAGGTGTAGGAGATCCAATAGATACCGAAATTGCTAAGCTTATGCTAATTCTTAAAATACAGTCTCTGGCAAAAGGGTATTCTGGTATTGCAGAGAAAACATTAGATAGAATTCTATGGCATATTAATACCGATGCAATCCCTATTGTTCCTTGTCAGGGGTCTGTTGGAGCATCTGGAGACTTAGCTCCGCTCTCTCATCTATTTTTACCTTTACTTGGATTGGGAAAAGTCGAATATCAAAATAAAGTAATTACTACACAAGAGTTATTCGACATCACGGGATTAAAACCTCTTGATTTAGGGCCAAAAGAAGGATTAGCTTTAATAAACGGAACTCAATTTATTGCAGCACATGCAGTACAGGTAGTAGCAAAATTACATAGCTGCCTTACGCAAGCTGATATTATTGGCGCAATGATGATCGAAGGATTGCAAGGCTCTGTAAAACCCTTTTTTAAAGAATTACACCAATTACGACCTTATAAAGGAAATATCCATGTCGCTTCCAGAATAAAATCTTTACTAAAAGGTTCTGAAATTATGGAAGATCATATCGATTGCGATCGAGTTCAGGATCCTTATTCTTTACGTTGCATGCCACAGGTACACGGTGCATCAAGAAATGCATGGCTACATTTAAAAGAACTTCTGGAAGTAGAATTAAACTCGGTAACCGATAATCCTATAATTATAAATGAAGAGCTAACCATTAGTGGAGGTAGTTTTCATGGGCAACCCCTGGCAATGGCTATTGATTATGCTTGTTTAGCAGCTTCAGAACTCGGTAATATCTCTGATAGAAGAATTTACCTTTCATTAGAAGGTAATTCTCCCGGTGTTCCTAAATTATTGATGAAAGATACAGGTATCAATTCTGGTTATATGATACTACAATATACTACTGCCGCATTGGCAAGTGAAAACAAAGGATTATGTTTTCCATCAAGTGCAGATAGTATTCCTACCTCTCTGGGGCAGGAAGATCATGTAAGTATGGGATCGATTGGTGGTAGAAAAGCACTAAGAGTAATTGAAAATCTGGAAAAAATATTAGCTATAGAATTATTAACTGCAGCCCAGGCTTTCGAATTTAGAAAACCTTTAAAATCAGGAATCATCCTAGATGAAATCCATAAAAAGGTACGAGAAGCCGTATCTTTTGCAGATAAAGACAGGGTATTTGCAGATGATATAGAGAAAGGAATCAAAATCATCCAAAACAAAACTATAATTACTACTGCTAATCAAGTATCCTTAAAAGAACAGGTATCTCTAGAAACACAGTTTTCTAGTGAATTTGAAAAATATTAGTCAAAAAATTAAATAGTTCCCTTAACTCGATTCAAAGGAAAAAAATATAATATGACAACATATACATTAATAGGTCCGATCACGCAACTTATACCTATGCAAAAATCAGGTATTAAAGGTGCTATAAAGGATCATAACCTCAACATCATAGAAGATGCAGGTATTCTTATCGAAGGTGAAAAAATACACACCATTGGTACTTTTTCAGATTTGAAAGAAAAGGCCAATGCACTACATGCAGAAATCATAGAATTACATACTGATCATGTATGTACTCCTGGATTTATAGATGCCCATACACATATCTGTTTTTCTGGATCCAGAGCTAATGATTATGCCATGCGAAATGCAGGAAGGTCCTATCTAGAAATTGCTGAAGCCGGAGGCGGTATCTGGGATACCGTTACCCAAACCAGAAAAGCAGAACAGCAAACACTTGTTTCTGGTGTTATAGAAAGAGCAAATACATTACTAAAAAGAGGAATTACTACAATCGAAGTAAAAAGTGGATATGGTCTTTCGGTTACAGAAGAACTTAAAATGCTACGTGCTATAAAAACTGCAAATAGTAGTACAACAGCAGATTTAGTTTCAACCTGTCTTGCTGGGCATATATTGCCTAAAGATTTTGATGGAGATCATAAAGCATACCTCGAAGAAATTAGTACTACTCTATTTCCTTTGCTAAAAGAAGAGCAACTTACAAATCGAATAGATGCTTTTGTTGAGCAAGGAGCATTTCTTCCTTCTGATATCTACCCCTATTTTGAAAAAGCAAAACAAATGGGATTTGATATTACCGTTCATGCAGATCAGTTTAATACAGGAGGTAGCGAAGTAGCTGTAAAAGTAGGAGCAATTAGTGCAGATCATTTGGAAGCCAGTACCGAGAATGAAATACAAATGTTAGCCCAAAGTAATGTGATTTCGGTTGCTTTACCTGGTGCTTCCATTGGATTAGGATGTGATTTTACACCAGCCAGAAAAATTTTAGACGCAGGAGGAGCATTAGCTATCGCCAGTGACTGGAATCCTGGTTCGGCTCCTATGGGTGATTTGCTAACACAAGCTTGTATTCTGGGTACATTTCAAAAATTAAGTAATGCCGAAATTCTGGCAGGAATTACCTGTAGAGCGGCGGCTGCACTTAATCTAGACGACAGAGGAAGATTAGCTCCTGGGATGATAGCAGATTTTAACCTGTTTCCGACAGAACATATCAATGAGGTCTTTTACCACCAGGGAAAACTTGTTCCTTCTCAGGTTTGGAAACGAGGACAGTTAATATAACGCCAATAAAACAAACGTCACAGGCTTGCACTCAATTCGATACAGCACAGTCATGAGGTAAAAAAATATGAATATGAGTTTCAAAGAACAAATACTTCAAGGGATTCCTAAAACAATGCCTCCAAAGAAATCTTTGGATTCTAAAATTAGTCGTGCTCCTAAACGAAAGCAAATCCTTTCTAACGAAGAAAAAAAATTAGCACTTAAAAATGCATTACGATATTTCCCAAAAGACTGGCATAAAGAACTTGCCAGTGAGTTTTTAGATGAATTAAATACATTCGGACGTATTTATATGTATCGCTTTATGCCAGAATATGCGATGTATGCGCGTCCTATTGATGAATATCCTGCAGAGACAAAACAAGCAGCAGGAATCATGCTCATGATTCAGAATAACCTGGATCATGCAGTCGCACAGCATCCATACGAGTTAATAACGTATGGAGGCAACGGAGCTGTATTTCAAAATTGGGCACAATATGTATTAACGATGCAATATTTGGCTACGATGACCGAAGCACAAACTTTACATATGTACTCAGGGCATCCCATGGGATTATTTCCTTCTTCAAAAGATGCTCCAAGAGTTGTTGTAACCAACGGAATGATGATTCCTAACTATTCAAAACCTGATGATTGGGAAAAATACAATGCTCTGGGTGTAACGCAATATGGGCAAATGACCGCAGGAAGTTATATGTATATTGGGCCTCAAGGTATTGTGCATGGTACAACCATTACCGTAATGAATGCTTTTAGAAAAACATTGAAATCTGAAGAAACTCCTGCTGGTAAAATCTTTTTAACTTCTGGATTAGGAGGAATGAGTGGTGCGCAACCTAAAGCTGGAAACATTGCAGGATGTATTACTATTTGTGCCGAAGTAAATTCAAAAGCCGCCCAAAAACGTCATGAGCAAGGTTGGGTAGATGAAATCCTTGATAATTTAAATGATTTGGTAACCAGGGTTCAAAAAGCCATGGATCAAAAAGAAATCGTTTCTATTGCATATCAAGGTAATGTTGTTGATATCTGGGAACGATTCTATGAAGAAAACATCTATATTCAGTTAGGATCTGATCAAACATCATTACACAACCCGTGGTCTGGAGGATATTACCCTGCAGGGCTAAGTTATGAAGAAGCCAATACTCTGATCAGTAATGATCCAGAAGCGTTTAAAAACAAAGTTCAGGAATCGCTTCGCAGACATGCCAATGCAATTAATAAACATACTGCAAGAGGCACCTATTTCTTTGATTACGGAAATGCATTCTTACTAGAAGCTTCTCGTGCAGGAGCAAATATCATGGCAGAAAATGGTATTGATTTTAAATATCCATCCTATGTACAGGATATTCTGGGCCCTATGTGTTTTGATTATGGTTTTGGACCTTTTAGATGGGTATGTACCTCTGGGAAACCAGAAGACCTGGACACAACAGATCAGATTGCCTTAGAAGTAATGGAATCTATCAAGAAAGTTTCTCCAAAAGAAATTCAACAGCAGATGCAGGATAATATTACCTGGATTAGAGAAGCCAAACAAAACAAACTTGTTGTTGGTTCTCAAGCTCGTATTTTATATGCCGATGCCGAAGGTAGAATCAAAATCGCTGAAGCATTTAATAAAGCAATTGAAAGTGGAAAAATTTCGGCTCCGGTTGTTCTGGGGAGAGATCATCATGATGTGAGCGGTACTGATTCTCCTTATCGGGAAACCAGTAACATTTATGATGGTAGTAAATTTACTGCAGATATGGCTATTCATAATGTGATCGGAGATAGTTTTAGAGGAGCTACCTGGGTGTCTATCCACAATGGTGGTGGTGTTGGCTGGGGAGAAGTAATCAATGGTGGATTCGGGATGTTACTCGATGGCTCTGCAGAAGCTTCAGAAAAACTAGAACGTATGTTATTTTATGATGTAAATAATGGAATTTCAAGAAGAAGTTGGGCTCGTAATGAAGAAGCATTATTTGCGATAAAAAGAGAAATGGAGAGGACTCCGCAACTTAAAGTAACATTACCAAATCTGGTAGATGAAGAATTCTTAGAAGGCTTTATTTAAACATACCGTATTATGGAGGTTACCATCATTACATCAGATACATTTAAAATCAATACCTGGTCTGGGGGAACAACTACTCAATTTTTTATGTATCCCCAAACTGCAAATTATCTGGATTTAAATTTTGATTTCAGATTAAGCATGGCCACGGTTTCAATAGAAGAGTCTGTTTTTACTTCACTTCCAGGCGTGTCGAGAACACTACTGGTTTTAGATGGAGAAATAACATTACAACACGAAAACAGATACACAAAAAAACTTTCTAAATTTGATAGTGATGGATTTGAAGGAGGTTGGAAAACATCCTCTATAGGAATGTGTACAGATTTTAACCTAATGACAACGGGTAATACGGTTGGTACACTAGGTGTATTTACTCCTAAAAAAAACGAAAACATCCTATCTCCTATTAAAAACAAATGGGATTGGGTGTTTATATATAACTATTCTGGAGAAGTTACTATTGACATCAATAATCAAGACTATACGATACACCAATCCGATGTATTGGTTATACGTCAACCAATTGCAACTACTATACGTATTAATGCAATTAAAGATAGTACCTTAGTTTTCTCTGAAATAGTAACTAATTAATAAAATCTAAACGTGTGAATCTATTTAAGATTACAGAAGCCAAAGCACCTATAGTTCCTATAATTATAAGTGTACCTCATTCGGGAACAAAGTTTCCTTCAGCGATAAAAAAACAGTATAAAAAAAGAATGCGTACCCATCTTGATGACACTGATTGGTTTGTACATCGACTGTATGAATTCGCGCCATCTCTGGGGATCACTGTAGTTAAGGCAAATCTAAGTCGATGGGTAATCGATCTTAATAGAGATCCTAAAAGTGTACCCTTGTATACTGATAACAGACTTATTACAAGTAATACACCAATAACAGATTTTTACGGAAATAAAATTTATAAGTCTCAAGAATTCGAACCTGATCAAAACGAAATTAAGAGAAGATTAGATACCTATTACTGGCCCTACTACGAGCAACTTAAAACGCTAATAGAAGATAGAAAAAAGCAGTTTGGTAAGGTATTACTTTGGGATGCACATTCTATTCGTCATAAAGTAAGTACGATTCAAAAAGATCCTTTTCCCGATATGATTTTAGGAAATAATGATGAAAAAACGGCGTCTCCAGAACTCATTACATCTGCTTTGCATGGGTTAAAATCAGGAACTTTTGAAATTAATCATAACTCCCCTTTTAAAGGAGGACATATTACCCGTTACTTCGGAAATCCAAAGAATAATATTCATACGCTTCAGCTGGAAATGAATAAAATTTTATACATGGATGACAATGAAGTTACTTATAATGAGGAAAGAGCAAAAAAAGTGCAGAACGTATTACAACATACCATGGAGCGTTTAGTTGAAACTCTACAAAAATAAAATTCTGAAACATACTATGAAAACCTATTGTTTTAAGGGAATACTACAAAATACCGGCTGGAAAGAAAATACCGGGTTTACTGTAAATAATGAAGGTATCATTACAGATATCTCTTCTTTTGACCCACAAAATACATCTAAAGAAATTATTGATGGTTTTGCTATTCCCGGGTTTCAGAATGCGCACTCTCATGCGTTTCAATATGCTATGGCTGGTTTGGCAGAAAGGCATGAAAGCACTACTTCTACCCCGGATGACTTTTGGGGATGGAGAGAAGCTATGTACCAATTAGCATTAACGATGAATCCAGAGCAAATGGAAGCCATAGCAACAATGCTCTATGCAGAAATGGCTCGTCATGGATATACTAATGTAGCCGAATTTCATTATGTACATCACGATAAAAATGGAGTCCCCTACTCTAATCTTTCAGAAATGGGGAATAGTCTTATTTCCGCAGCAAAAAATGTAGGTATTGGAATTACGCTGGTTCCTATTTTTTATCAAAAAGGTGGTTTTGGACAAGAACCAAATGACAGGCAGCGAAGGTTTATCTCTCCTACTATTGATGAATATCTAAAATTATTAGAATCAAGTAAAGAAGCTTGTAAACACTACCAGCATGCCAATATTGCTATTGGTATACACTCTATGAGAGGAGTTGAACCGTCTGATATTGCCGAGATCGCAAAATCCGGACCTCAGGATATTCCATTTCATATTCATGTTTCAGAACAACTAAAAGAGATAGAAGATTCTGTTAAATATCTAGGGAAACGCCCTGTAGAATGGTTATTAGATCATGTAGATATGAATGATAGATTTCATTTGGTACACGCAACACACTTAACAGATGATGAAATCGAGGGAATTGCAAAAAGTAAAGCTAATGTAGTGCTTTGCCCAAGTACAGAAGGTAATTTGGGTGATGGATTATTTCCTTTAAGAAAATACCAGGAAAGTGGAGGAAAATGGAGTATTGGTACCGATAGTCATATAGGGCTTAATCCCTTAGAAGAACTACGTATTTTGGATTATGGGCAACGTTTAATTTCTCATAAAAGAAACACCTACTCCTCTAATCAACAAGGAGATTCTGGAATGTATGCAATAGAAATGGCTACAAAAACAGGAAGAAAAGCGATGAATAATTTTACTGCAGATTTCTTTAAAGTCGGAGAACCACTAAATGCCTGCATTATTGATGCTTCATCACCATTATTAGCTACCGCCTCTACAAAAAATCTTACATCGACTATTGTATATGCTACAGATTCAAACATGCAACTAGGAACTATTGCTAATGGAGAAATGATTGTTAATAACCAAAATCATACAAAGTATCAGGAGATAAAAGAAAAGTTTGCAAAAACCATCGATGCACTAAAAAACAGGTGATAATAGTAACATATATACTTCACATATAAAACCCTCTAGGATTTTCACTAGAGGGTTTTACACATTTAACCACTTAAATTACAATCATATAAACTCAACTTAGTATAAAGATACTGTACTATATAATACGATTATTACGGGTTTCCGCAGTAGGTATAATTATTTTTTATAAATACGGATTTCTGTTAAAAAATCATCTAAGTACACAACTAGATTACTGATTATCAAACCATGAGTATTCCTATATAACTCACATCAAAATCATAGGTTATAAATACATGGTTTGGTGATTTTGTGTTGATCAAAAATAAGTTAGATTTGCGAAGGACATAAGAGAAATATACCCAATCAAGTACATGCAATTCTTGTACGCTACTAAAAAAACAAAAACATTAATGAACTTAATTAAAAACGAGACCATCGAATCAAAAATACTTGCTCTTATTCAGTTAATTTTGGTTTATAGTTTTATTTTCAACCCCTGGACTTCTTTTCCTTACACATTTATAATAATCATTATTACTATACTTTTATTCACCTATTGGAATGACAAAAGTTTAACCAGAATTGGGCTACAACCCAACGTTAATTTTTTAAAAACGATTGGGATAGCATTGCTTCTTTTTGTTGTAACAGAGCCTATTTTAGATTTTGTAATTCAACCACTGGTAAACAAAATCACTGGAGAAATAGCTGATTACTCTGCATTCAGATCAATTGCAGGTAATTTTCCTAAATACACTAAGTATTTTCTTTTTATTTTAATAAGTGCAGGAATTGGGGAGGAAATATTATTTCGTGGTTTTTTGTTCAGGCAATTGAAAATAATCCTACCAGAATTTAAATTTAAAACTGTAGTAATTGTTATTCTATCTGCCATACTTTTTAGCCTACCACATCTATATCAAGGCCCTAGCGGTTTGATTATGACATTTATATTTGGGATCGTCTTTGCGACGGTATATGTAAAATCAAATTATAATTTGTGGATTACAATAGTACTTCATGGACTTATTGATAGTATGTTCATTACATTGGCATATTTTGACAAATTAGGCTATTACAACTTATCAAACGACTTATTTTTTGGGTATTAGAAAGGAAAAATCATGTGTTATAATTATTCTAATCTTAGGGTAAGAATATGTATTTAGTACTTCTAAATGGATTAAAAATCATTTAGATTTATTAAAAATATATAAGAAATATACCCAATTAGGTATATTTGATTGTTAGACAACATTCCAGAATGAAGAAATCTTTATTGTTAATTATTACTCTTTTATTCCTTAATTGTTCGTCTGAATCAGCAATAATAGGGATTTAACCTTATGGAAAAATCAATCAACCTGTTCTTGACTCTATTACAAGCATTCTAAAAAGGACATATCATACTGAAATTGTAGTTTTGAATGGAAAAAAACTACCGGAAAAAGCTTTTGTAAATATAAAAAGTCCAAGATATCGAGCGGATTCATTACTCATTGAATTATCCAAAAATCGTCCAGACTCAATTGGGTTTATTTTAGGAATCACATCAAAAGACATCTCCACAACTAAAAGGGGTTTGGATGGAAATATTAAAAAACCTAAATCAAAATATACAGATTGGGGAGTTTTTGGTTTAGGCTATAAATCTGGCACGAGTTGTATTATTTCTACATTTAGATTAAAGAATGTAAAAACAGATTTGTTCATTAGTCGTGTTCAAAAGATATCTGTTCACGAAATCGGACATAACTTGGGACTTGATCATTGTGAAACTGAAAAATGTGTTATGCAAGATGCTGTTGAAACTATTAGCACGGTGGACTCTGAAGGGTTTAAACTTTGTGAAAAATGTTATCGGAAAATATAAAAAACGTTGTCTAACATTATATATATGATCATAGCTACTTAGTAATTAATCGAATGGTTCTTGTATATTTATGATGGCGCAGTGATTTTAAAGCTGAATAATATATAAAATCTGCGCAGCAATGTCGATAGTTTGGTAACATTTTGCACAGATACAACACATATATTAAACGTTGGCAACAATTTGAGTAAAATATATCTTTTTAAAAATGTGTTGAAAAATATATAGAAAGGAAATATCTTGCAACCCAATTACAAGAAGTTTGATTGATTTTTATTTCTTCATAAAACAAAAATATGGTTTTAGACTAACTTATATTAAAAATTTGAATACACTTAATTTTCAAAAAAATTGAATGAAACCATATTACAATTTGTAATTCTTACCAGTGGGGCTTTAGGATGTTTTTTATGCCTAGCATTGATAACTACGTCTTTTTATAAGAGTCTCGCAAACAACTATCTCTCTCTATCATTATTTTTATTAATAAGCTTAACCTTTTTAGGTAGTTGGTATCATAAAGAAAATCCTATTTTGGATTTTTTAGGTCTTATAATGTTGGAATATCTGGTTGCTGTCACTTTGTTCATGTACTTTCTTGTTCAAATTGAACATAAGTATCTAAAAGAAAAATGGCGTAAGTGGCTTTACGCTCCATTCATTTGCTCTATTATTATAGAAACTATTCTTCATCTAGATTCTATTTTTCACCTTTACCATTCAGATTTTGCCCTTTTTGTAGATTACACTAAACTCATTACTGTGTTTGGTTACAATTTCTTTTTAATCTTTTGGGGAAGGCATCTAGTAAAAAAATCTAACACGATTTCAAAAGAGAAAAAACGTTGGTTACTAAGATTAAACTTTTTCATTATATGTATTATCGTATGTTGGCTTTTGGCCAATATAGAGATAGGTATTTCTGATTCAGAATATGGTGTAAATTTCTTGAGAATTCTCTTATCGACTTTATCTTGGTGGATATTATATTTCGGAGTATTCAAATTGCAAATAATAGTTCAAAAAGATGAAATACACCAATATTTAGCTTCTAAAAAGGCAAGCAACCCTAAGACCAAAAGGAAAATAAATGAAACCACCGTTTATAACATTGTTATCCAGCTCTATGCGTTAATGGAAGAGGAAGAATTATTCAAAGATCCTTTATTAAGTAGGTCAGATTTGGCAATTCGACTAGGAACAAATGAAAGCTACTTATCGCAGATTATAAATCAGGAAACCAATAAAAGTGTTATTCAGTTTGTAAATGAATACCGAGTTAAAGCGGCTCAAAATTTATTACATAACCCGGTATTTAATAAATATTCTGTCGAAGCTATTGGAATGGAAGTAGGTTTCACTTCTAAAAGCACTTTTTATAAAACATTTAATTCCAGTCTGGGAATGTCTCCAGGAGCCTTTAGAAAGCTTGAGAAACGTCCTAATTCGTAAAACTCGGTTGTTTCAATACTTCTCTAATCTCAAAATTAACTTTTTGTTTTCTTTTGAAATCTACTTTTACACGAATAAATCAAAAAACATAAATTTATGAAAAAAGTAGTATTAATAACTGTTATAGCAGCTTTAGGATTATCGAATGTTAATGCACAAAAAATTAGACTTGGTGCAAAAGGTGGTTTAAATCTTGCATTTATTACAGGAGACAATACAAAAAATCTTGATCCTATTACAGATTTTCATTTTGGAGCCATGGCCGAAATTAAGGTTTCAAACAAATTCTCTTTGCAACCCGAATTAATATATTCCGGACAAGGATATGATACAAGCATTGATTCTGAGGGCATTATTGCACTAAACTATTTGAATATCCCATTAATTGCAAAGTATTATGTTACAGAAAGATTGAGTCTAGAAGCAGGACCTCAAATTGGTTTTTTACTTTCTACTAAAGGAGGTACCAAAGACTATAAAGATCTTTTTAAAACAACAGATTTTGGAATGAATTTTGGTTTAGGTTATAAACTTGATAACGGGCTCTATTTTAGTGCAAGATATAATCTTGGACTAACTGATATTAATAATATAGATGGTATTTCAGATAAAAATAAAAATGGAGTATTTCAGTTATCAATTGGTTATTTCATTTTCTGAAACTTGATAACACTATTAAAAAAAATCCAAGTTAGTTCGCTTGGTTTTTTTTTATCTGGTGTAAAGATCCTGCAAACTCAGAAAAGTAGTGGATAAAGATGTTAGTAATAATTCAACCAATGAGCAATTGAACGTTTTTTTAATTTTTAATCACGAATTATGATTACAAAATAAAATATCTAGGAGTAACACAAATTAATGATTAGCTCATTAATTTGTGTTACTACATGACTCATAAAACGTCCTAATTCGTAAAACTCCTTTGTTTCAGCACTTCTCCATTCTTAAAATTAACTTTTAGTTTTCTTTTGAAATCTACATTTGCATCTGTAAATCAAAAAATATAAAATCATGAAAAAAGCAAACGCAATCTTATTACTTCTAATACTATCATTAATATTAGTAAGCTTTAGTTATACAAATAGTAACAAACATGACTTAATGATAACCAGACACGATAAAGATGACGCCGAGTTTCTCAAAATTGCCGAGCGATTTGAAAAGTATATGTGCCATTTAAACCTACCTGACTGTGAAGGTACAATTATAGCAGATCAGTGGGTTATATCAGCTGCTCATTGCGCCGTAGGAATTATGGAGAAATTTAAAGATGGAAGGAAACATTTTGTTATCATAAACGATGTCGAAATTGAAGTAGACAAAGTTATAATGTATAAGGAATGGGATAAACCACAAGCAGATATCTCATCATTAAATGATATTGCATTATTACATTTAAAAACAAAACCCATTAATGCAATGCAAGCAAAATTATATGTTGATGAAGACGAAGTAGATAAGCTAATATACATGGTAGGTAAAGGAAAAAAAGGTGATGGATTAGTTGGAATAAACGGTAGCGATGGAAAACAAAGAGGAGCTACCAACAGGATTGAAACAGCTACCGAAAAATGGCTGTCTTGGACATTTGATCATCCAGACACCCAAACAAAATACCTCACAGAATATGAAGGAATTAGTGGGCCTGGTGATAGCGGAGGACCCGCTTTCATTCTCAAAAACGATATAGTATACTTAGCGGGAATTAGCTCATGGCAAGACACAAAAGACGGAGACGAAGGGCTTTATGGAGTAATAGAAAATTACACAAGAGTATCACAACATATCAAGTGGATTAATGAAGAAATGACAGGAAATGGTGATGTTTCTAAAGCGATGCTAAGAGTAGAACCGAAACCTGATGCTACTGTTTATCTAAAAGCCATAGATGTAAGTGCTAGTACTTTAAAACAATATGTTGGTGAGTATGAAATACAAGGAATTACAATAAAGATTTACACAAAAGAGAATAATACGAAGCTTTATTCTTTCGTACCCGGACAACCATCATATGAATTAATTCCAACTGGAAAACATAAATTTTCTTTTGAAATATTACACGGATTTAAATTAGAATTTAAAAATGCAAAAAATGGCGTTTTTACAGAATTAATTGCAACACAACCTGACGGAACATATAAAGCGGTTCGTAAATAAAAAAAAGGAACTAAAATAGCTGCAATATCTAATAGACACCATAATTAGTCTATTAGATATTGATTCTTCTAAAACATACAACAACTCGAGCAAAGCGAACAAGTGAAGCCAACTATTAAAACTAGTAGATTTTTGATCGACATTTTAAAAAAAATGACGTTAGCAAAAACGAACTAGAGAAAATAATCACCGAAGGTAAATCGTACACAAAAACATTTAGTAATAAATTTAAAAAAATGAATCAATCACAATTATCCTTAATATTTATCTTGACTTTAGTATTAATATCAAATGTTTGCTTTTCCCAGAATTTAAATTTAAAACCATATTAATTGTTATTCTATCTGCCATACTTTTTAGCCTACCACATCTATATCAAGGCCCTAGTGGTTTGATTATGACATTTATATTTGGGATCGTCTTTGCAACGGTATATGTAAAATCAAATTATAATTTGTGGATTACAATAGTATTTCATGGACTTATTGATAGTATGTTCATTACATTAGCATATTTTGACAAATTAGGCTATTATAACTTATCAAATGACTTATTTTTTGGGTATTAGAAAGGAAAAACAACACACTACAATCACTTGATTTCTAGATAAATAATTCAATATTTTATATTTCTGAATTGATTAACCAAAAATCATTTAGATTTGTTAAAAATATATAAGAAATATACCCAATTGGGTATATTTGATTGTTACCTACAACATGAAAAAGCTAATTCCAATAGAAGAAAGAGAATCCGAATTAATAAGGTTTGGAGCCAATAAAGATTTCGTTGACAATATTGGAAAAATAGACGAACTAAAATATCGTATTGAGAACGTGGACGGAGCTTATTTCTATTTCCCTACAATTTCTAATTACAAAATATTGAATGGATTAAACATTATTCCTATTTACGACGAAGGGGAATCTTTCCGAGTATTTGGATACAATGATTCTATTCAAAAAATCTTTCATTTTGAATTAGAAAACGACGAAGTATATGACGATTATGGAACTAACTGGAACTTACTTTTTTTAGATATTATGTTTGAGTATTTTAATGATGATATTGAGGACGAACTTGACATTACAAAATTTAAAGAAGTTGGAGGGAAATTAGGTTTTGAAAAATCTGAAATTTTATATAAGCTATTAGATATTCCAGTAGACGAGTACAACGAAAAATATAATGGCCTTGAAAAATGGAAAAAAGAATTGGCTAAAAAACTAAAAATACTGTAGGTAACATTATATATAAAATCAGAGCAATATTTGGTTCCAATCGAAAGGTCATTTCTTTTTTGCAGTGGCTCCAAATTTTTATAAATTTAATAAGAAATAAAAATGCACCAATAGATCAATTGGTTCAGGTATACTTGCCTTGCTCCAATTCATATATTTAGCGTTGTACAACATTATAAAATGAGGATTTTAATACTAATTATACTTTGTTTATTATCTGTAAAAGGGGTTTCTCAAAAAAAAATTATTTTTGAGAAACAAGAACTTATTATTTACAAAAAAAGTGCCTACCATAAGGGCAAAGAAATATATAATGCAGAAAGGGAATTAAAAATTTTAACTGAAAAAGAAAAAACAGATGAATGTGATGTTGATTATGAATTTTATTACAATCCACTTTCTTTAGTTGGCAATTATTATAGTTATGAATCTGGTGAAGGAGGCGTTTTAGCTTGTGGAGTTCCTGGGAGTTCGTTAAACATTCAAACTATAAATCTTGACAACAATAAAAAGACTTCTCTGTCTGATATGTTTTTGGAAGAGAGTATTCTTAAAGCCCTGAAAAAAGATAGTTGGATAAAGAAAAATATGGAAAACAGTAAAATTGATTTTCAATCAATAAATTCTTTTGAAGTTTTTTTAGACATTATTAATAGTTTAGGCTATGTAAAATTTAATTCAAATAGTTTCGCGATTTTGGAATACGATGAAAAATATGGAAACGTATCGGTTAGATTAGTGGGAAAGAAAAATATGGGATTTAATCATACTGAGCATTTGCAATTAGGATTATCGATAGAACCAAAGGAATCTTACAAGCATTTATTTCAAAACAATATTCACTTTAAAATAGGTGACTACAAAAGTGGATTGAAAAAGTAACGTTGTACAACAAAAGCTACAATTAATACGGATTTTCGTGCTTAACCCAAAGTTTATAGCTTTAAACTAAGTCCGCCAAATCTTTTGATTTGACTTTACCATTAAAAATAAAACAACATAAAAAGTTTTGGCTTAGTGTTTAATCGAAAGTTTATCACTTTTAATTCTCGTACTAATTATAGCCGAGATGTTCCCCAACATTTAAAACTTGTACTTCTCTGAAATATCCTGACTCAAAAACATTCCTTTTATCAATACACCTAGAGAACAAAAAATGTTAATAGCATAAGAAATAGCTTATAGTTATGTAATCTATTTGTGAACTGATAAAGTTTAATCAGTTCACAAATAGTAATCCCTAAAAATCAAATCTATAATTCATTTTAAAAGCTACACCCCAATTTTTGCGTATAACATCCTGATTATAATTATCCGAAATTACCAAATAGATATAAGACAAGGGTTTGTACTCCCATTGCAAACGGCTATTGATATTAAAATTATCAAACTGAGTATTGTACTGTATATAGGTAGTCCAGTTTAACCGATTAGAAAAGAAAATTTCACCTGTAAAGCGTGCTAAATGAAATGTCTCTGTTCCTAATGCTTTTAAATCTATACCATTTCGTTCATATCGCATTTGTAAACGCGCTAAAGGCATTAATCTATATTGGGCATTAACACTAACTTGGTTTTTATAGCCACTATAATAGCTCCCGTAACTAACATTACCTCCATATTGAAACTTTTTATTGTCGGCAGAAGCATATCCCAAACCAGCATCTAGATACCTATATTTATCTGCTATAATAGCATTTCCATTATTCAATGGGTCAAACGCATATTTCAAGTTTACATATTCGTATCGCAATCCGCCATATAACAATGACTGGTTTTTAAATACTAAATCATTATTTACCCCTATGGTCGCTTGCGTAACATCGCCCTGATCATCCCAATAGGTTTGATTATACATATTTAAATAGCGGTGATTATCAATGGTTTTAGAATCTTTATAGAATTTAGTTAAAGTAATACGGCCACTAGCTTGTGTATACCCTTCTCGTATGGTGCTTTCTAAAATTGCATCATAATTATATAACCGTGGCACAAAACCAACATCTGTAATATAGTTTTTTTCTACTTTTCTAATCCCTGCATAACCAGATACATTTATAGTATTGTACCAAACTCCCAAATTATAAAAATTAGTATCTCCCGAAATATCATTGGTATTACTACCAGCAAAATTTGCAAGCCCTGTCCATTTATTATTTTTTGATTGATAATTTAAGTTAACTCCAGCTACTCTATTATAATCATTTGTAAAAGAAAAATCATCTGTTTCCTGTCTATTGATAAGAAACCCTGTTGTTGTAAAAGATTTGGATAATTGTTGTTGTACCACCAAGGCTCCATAATTCTGGGCAGGATTATCATCTTTGGCTTTTGTTGCTACATTAAGTACCCCCAATCGTGTTTTTTTAGCAATGTTTCCAGATAATTTTAATCCGAAGGATATTTCGTTATCTGCCCCTATTCGTCTAGAATAAAAAGGATTTACTCCACTTACTCCCAAACCCGTAAAAAGGTCGCTATTCTCTAAAAAGAAATTACGCCGTTCGGGAAAAAACACTGAAAACCGACTTAAATTAGTTACTTGTCTATCTACATCTATCTGTGAGAAATCGGGGTTTATAGTGGCATCTAATTTTAAAGAAGAACTTACATTAAATTGTACATCTACACTTGGTTTTATCTTGGTATCTTTGATATCGTTAGCAACATCTTCTGAATAATTCATAGTAACCGATGGCGTTACAGCAAATCGAGAAGATTTATTCTCTGACAAATTTTCTACCTCAAAAGTTTTAGCAAATCGTAAATCAAATTGTCTATAATTACGATCTATTGGCGTGCTGGTTGTCCACTCATTTAATTTAATATTTCTTGTATGAAACATAACTCCCCATTCTGGAGTATCTGTCTTATAGCCCAGTGCCTTTAACGGAATTTCTATTTCGTATATTTTTAAATTCCCTTTTGCAGAAGTCTTGGCATTCCACACCGTATTCCAACTCGTACTTATTCTAAAACCATCTCTACGCCTGGCCACTAATGCGTCTATTAATGCTCCTCCCATATTAACAATAAAGAAATAACCAGATTGTTGTTGGTTATAGGTATCTATAATGATAGCAAATGAATCACTTTCTGCTCCAGAAGTTCCGATATCATCTCGTTTTAAAGATCCTATTTGAACATCGGGAATTGTATCATGATACACAGCACTTATATACAATTTTTTTCCGTTATGAAACATTTTTACTTCAGTTGTATTAGACGCCAAATCTCCATTGTTTGGTATATAATTAAGGAATCCTCCTTCAGGAACCAGAGTATTCCATACAGATTCGTTTAGCTCTCCATCTAATTGAATACTGCTGTTGTTAAAAACTATTTTTCCCTTCCCTAACCCAGACTGAGCCTGAACATGAAATATCACAAAAACTGATACTAAAAGAATTCCAATTCTCTTCATTTACTTAAATTAAAAAGTTTAACATGGTGTTTATTTTTCAAAACACATTTAGGAAGTAAAGCTATCCGAAGTATGTATTCCTATTTAAAAAAATAGACTAAGAGGTAATTTTCACATCTGGAAAGTTGTATTTGAAAGAAACAAAGTTTAGTCTATTATATTTCTACTTTTAGCTACAAAAAACCTGTTTTAAGCTACTTTTAATTCTCATCCTCATTAAAATTGTACTTTAGTGCGTATATGAGTAGCTTAAAAAAAACATCGACATTTTTTAATATTCCAATAGTCAAACATTTTTTGTTTTGGCTTGGTATTTACACCTATTTTGTCGGCACTGTAAACATGGATTATTACAGTGGTTATAAAGAAGTTATAGAGCATTTCGCTATTTATATTGTGTGTCAGGTTATTGTGGCTTACACATGCCTGTACTTTTTAATACCACGTTTCTTAATACCGAAAAAGAATATTCGGTTAGCGATGAGTTTATTGCTGTTATTAGCTGGTGTATTTATCATTTTTGTAGGGTTTCACGAATATTATCATATCCCAAAATATTTCAAGTCAGGTGATAATTCTATCTATGATTCTAATACAATATTTTGGGAGAAATTATTAAATCCTAGTGTGTTTTTCGGTAAGTCTACAATAATTTTAACGCCAACAATATTATTAGTTGCAGCAAATTTTTATAAAGAAAAGCAAGCCTATTTGCAACTCAAAGAGCAAAAAATAGCTACAGAATTATCGGTATTAAAACATCAATTAAATCCACACTTCTTGTTTAACACGCTAAACAATTTGTATGCTTTATCTATAGATAAATCTGACAAAGCTCCTGAGGTAATTGCAAAACTTTCGGAGATCTTAGATTATATCCTGTATGGTTGCAATGACAAATATGTGTCGTTGAAAAAAGAAATTGAACTCATAGAAAACTATCTCGATTTAGAAAAAGTGAGATATGACGACCGTGTAGATATTAGTTTTAATAATAATATAGAAACCGATGTTAGAATTGCACCATTAATTTTGTTAACCTTTATAGAAAACACTTTTAAACATGGGGTTTCTCAAGAACTTAAGAAAGCATATATCCAGATAACGATATCCATAGAAGGAAAGTTTATTCGGTTTGATATTACAAACTCTATAGCAAAAAATGTGGTCTCTGGGAATAAAGAAACCATTGGATTAACCAATGTAAAAAAACAATTGGAATTATTATATTTTGATGATTATTCATTAGATATTAACGAAGAAAACAATTGCTTTAACGTACGTTTAAAATTGCCCGTAAAATGACTTACAAATGTTTAATAATTGATGATGAAAAGTTGGCTAGAGGGCTTATAAAAACACATTTATCTCAATTAGATGATTTCGAACTGGTTGCTTCTTGTGGTAGTGCTATTGAGGCTAGTATGATACTCCAAAAAGAAGCAATAGATTTATTGTTTTTAGATATTGAGATGCCTGTTTTAAAGGGCACTGATTTTTTTAAAAACCTAGTGCACAAACCCAAAGTCATTTTTACTACTGCCTATAGAGATTATGCCGTTGAAGGGTTTGAGTTAAATGCGGTTGATTATATTCTAAAGCCTATAACCTTTCAGCGTTTCTTTAATGCTATAGAGAAATTTAGAACTTTACAAAGAGTAAGTATTTCTGACTCCATCCCTACTCCAGAAAGCAAAGATGTTTTTATCTATATACGAAAAGATAGAAAACAGGTAAAAGTGTACTTAGATTCTATTTTATATATAGAAAGTTTAAAAGATTATGTCAAAATACATTTAGAGAAAGAAAATCACATTACTAAATCTAGTATATCGGCTTTTGAAGAAAAGTTAGATGAACGGTTTATAAGAGTGCATCGTTCATATATTATCAATAAGGATAAAATTATGGCCTACACAAAAAATGATATTGAAATTGGTAACATTGAAATCCCCATTGGTGAAAATTTCCGGAACAATCTTGCTTCTTTTTTAACATGACAAGAGTTAATAAAGTAACAGTTTTTGGTAACAACACGCCCTATGTAAACCTCTTTCCCGGATCTTAGGGCAAGAGTCTATAGTTAGTTATTCTGAATTGATCAAAAATCACTTAGATTTGTACATGTTCATATCGATTACAAGGGATATAATAACAATTGCTGTTATAGCTTTGTTATGGTGCATTCCTACCACTACGAAAAATTAAGATTAAATAAATGACATTTGAAGATTTAAAAGGTAAAATCATCCAAATGGATGAAAATAAAGGTTGGTCAGATGGACAACCAGGAGATTTAGCAAAATCTATAATGCTTGAGAGTGCTGAATTACTGGAGTATTTTCAATGGGATGACACAATTAGATTTAGAGGTCAGAAGATTCTAAGTAAGAATAAAAATGAGATAGGTAAAGAAATGGCAGATATACTTATCTATCTTATAAAGATGAGTAATAAAATGGATATTGATTTAATAAATGTAACGATCAACAAAATAGACGAGATACAAAAAAGATAAATATCACACCGCAACATAGTGTATAAGTAATAGCGGTTACGGAGGGTTCTTCTATGATGTGGAAGCAAAAAAGTTTTACTCATTTAGTGATAAACAACGAAATGTCTGGAAAGAATTTTATCGGACATATACCAAAGCACTTTACGAAAAAAGAAAAAGAAGTACATAGCTACAACAACATATATGTGATCATAGCAGCTAAGTGATGAATCGAATGGTTTGCGTATTTTTGATAAGGTGCGATACTTGCAAAAGTAAAAGCTAGCAACCAATGCACAGAAAAATCAAAAAGCAAGGTAACATTTTGCCCTACTACGACACATATATTAAACGTTGGCAACAACTAAATAAACACTCTATATGAAAAAACACTTTCTTTTGATTATTAGCATTTTCATCATATGTCACAGTTACTCCCAAGAATATTTTGAAGGGGAAGTCCACTACAAAATGGAAATTACTCCCACAATGAAAAATTTAACTCAAGAAATGCTCAAAAAAGAGATTGGAGATACCATTATAGGTTATGTACAGGAAAGAAAATATGCCATGACAAACAATGCCAAAGGTGATTTAGGAGCAATGAAAATGATTTTTTTATTAGATGAAAACATAATGTATATAGAATATGAAAAATCGGATACTATCCAAATGTCCAGAATCGATAAAATACCTGGTGAGTTATTGAAAATGGAAGAAAATAATGACGATGTGAAGAGTGTTTTGGGTGATAAATGCTCATCAATACGTCTTGAATATAAAGATTCTCAGTATGGATTAGAAACTCGTAGTACTCATTATTTTAATCCCAAGTATCGTTTAAATAAAGAAGCATACCAAAACCACAAATACGGCTATTGGAATCTATTCGTAGACAAATCCGGATCAATATCGGTAAGAAATGAAGATAATCTATACCCAATATATAAATCAGTAATGGAAGCTTTTAGTATAGAAGAAAAGAAAGTATCAGATGAATTATTTAAAATTAGTGAAGGCAAAGTGATTAAATCAATGGATTAAAGCAGTCGCCAACAACGTATATAAAACATAGCTAATAAGTACTAAATCGAAAGGTTCGCTACTATTTACTAAGTTCGCCAAATTTTTAAAGCCTGTACTGAGCTTGTCGAAGTATGGCTTTTAAGAACGATAAATTAAAAACAAAATAAAAAGTTTTGGCTAAGTGCTTAATCAGAAATTCAGTAATTTTAATCCCCTTACTAACCATAGCTGAGACGTTGTGCGTCATTGAGCCAAACTCCTGAAATATTTAATGAAATTATTGAACACCATAGAAATTGAACCTTGGGATTATACCGAAAATGAATATGAATCCCCAGATGTTTCGCGAGATAAAAACCCTCAGAAATGGAGTGAATTCTGGTACAAGTGTATTTCGGATAGTAATCTACAAAATTTAAAACCTATTGAACTTGGTTCATATTTGGTTGACATAAAAAATATTGGTGATTCTGAATTAAAAATTATTCTTCAAAAAGAATTAAGAGGTATTGATATATCAAATGTAAAGGAGTATATCGAGCCATTATTTGGTGGAATTGTAATTATAGAAAATGACGACATAATTATTGAACCTACTTGCTGCGGTGACATATCTAACATTCAACATTGGGAAGAAATCGAAAATTCGAAATTAAATCACTGGGAGCAATTATGGATTGGTCATCCTTGGGTATATTGTAAACAGAATGTTGATAGTGTTGCTCTTTCAGATTATACCGAAGACTGTCTAGAAGATTTCAAGAAGTTATCCGAAAAATATAAATTCTCAAAGCAGATACTAATTACCGAAATTAAATCAAGTCGGAAATACCTTTACGATTTTGAAAATCGAATAACAAAAGTTTTAATAGAACTCGGGATTGATAATGCAAATAAAATTGCAAAACTAATGACAGGAAATAAATAACGCACGCCCAACTATATATTACCTCATTTCCTTAAATAAGAAAATAAATGGCAAAAGAACAGAAAGTAAATGCCGGAATAAGAATTGTTTCGATGCTTTTTGACCACATCGTAATGACATTTATCGCGATGTTCTTTTTTATTCCGGGGATGATTGCAGGGTTTTCGACAGCTTTTGAAATAAGTCATGAACCAAGCACTCCTGACCTTTTTGGTTTTAATTACATTACACTTATTGGCCTTGCTCTTTATTTCTGTAAAGATTGCATACAAGGACGAAGCATTGCAAAAAGAGTGCTAAAACTTCAAGTCGTCGAAAACTCAAGCGGTAAAGTGGCTTCGCCAATTCGATGTTTTATTAGAAATATATTTTGTATCTTTTGGTTTATAGAAGTAATTGTTACCCTGGTAAACTCTAATAGGAGAATCGGTGATCTGGTAGCAGGAACAAAAGTAGTTCCGTTTAATCCTGAACATAAACAACCCAAAATTAATATCATGCAAATAGCATTTTCAATGCTTCTTGCCTATGGAATAATGATGCTTATGATGCTACCTCTTGAAGCCTGGAAATCAAGAATAAAAAGTAACCAGGTAACCTATGTCGCCAGTTCGTTAAATGAACAAGTAGCAAATGAAACCAAACAACTTTTTGCTGATAGCCTGGGTACACACTTAACTTCTGATGTACGTGTTTATGACCAACTCGAACAAGATAACGATTTGAAATATGTTTCTGTTATACTTAGGCTTAACGAAAACTACTTAGAGAATGATAATAATTACGAAAAAATCAAATCGGTAACTGTTCCTCTAATTTTGGCAAAGTTTCCCGAAGGAACTTTTGTGGGGCAGGTGCAATATGTCTATCAACAATCCCATAGTATACATACACGTACATTGACACTGGATTGGAGAAAAAAGGAATAAAAAATCTATTACATGGAAACTGTTCAAAAAAAACACGAATACCAACTCGATAAATATACGTTTCAACAACCGTATGAAACCATAACAGTTGTGGATAGCGCCGTTTTAGATATTCTATCCTACAATTATGAGACTGATATTAATACTAACAGTAGTTATCTGGAAAAAGTACAGCTAATTCTAAGTTTCTTAAAAATCAAAAACATATTTGAAACCGTTTTGATACACCAAAATACTCGTGAAAATACATTTACCGAACTTCGGGGAAAAAGTGGTTATGCTGTATTGGATAAATTTTTACGAATTGAGTTAGTCTCTGATCATACTGATAAACACCAGATTTACGAGGGGTACAAGAAATTTGACGAGTATGTTTCTAGTTTTGATAAAGACCTTAAAACAAGATATGAATCACAAAATAAAGAGGTAGCCAGAAAATGGAAAAAGAAACAAGAACAAGAAGCTGAAGAAGAGTATAAAGGCGGTATGGCCTTTCTTATAATTATTACTATCGTGTTTTTTGCTTCAATATATGGGATCATTAGCTATATAAATGGTTAGCATTTCATCCTTTTTTAAAAACTGTACAGGAAGCCATATCTATCTATTGAAGAAAAAAAATATCTTAAAAAATACATTTAGCAAAGATATTAGCAACGATAACTTGATATGTATTTCGATAGTAATAGCAAAAAAAGCGTTATTTTGAGTGATTTTACAGTTTTATCATAACCATCATATCGGTTATTTTAGTAATTTCAGTTACAAACTAATTTATAATGGATATGTATGTCCCGGTACACATATATCTTTGTTATTTACAATAAAATGAAGTTCAGAAATAAACGCAGATTACAAATCCTGAAACAATATATTATTGGATGGACTATTGCGTTCATTTTTTTAAGTATTGTTCGGGGTGAAGGCACAAAAGAGTTAGGGTCTGTTCAAATGGAAGTTTGGAAAGCGGTTCTTGCTTCTTTTTTTATGGGACCCATTCTCGGAAGTGTCTCAGGTATTGCTCAAATATTGACCGAAGAACACGGATATAAACAGATAGCATTTCAAAAGCTGTTGATTCTTCGGTTTCTATTTGCTATTCTATTTGTTGCATCTATTGTACTATTAGCATATTTCATTTTCAGTGAAGATATTGGGCTTCTTCAGTTTGCATTTGAACCTGGTAGTTTCGCTATCTATTTATACATAATATCTGTCGATATTTTCATGTTCGGTCTAAGGCAAGTAAATCTCTTTTTAGGAAGTGATAATTTATGGAAACTTTTTCGCGGCAAATTCTATACACCCCGAGAAGAAAAGAGGATTTTTATGTTTCTTGACCTTCAGTCCTCAACAATGCATGCCGAAAATTTAGGTCATGTTGAATACAGCAAAATGATTCAAGACTGCTTTATTGATTTAGGAATTTCTGTCGAAAACGAAGCGGAAATCTACCAATATGTTGGCGATGAAGTAATATTGACATGGAAGCTTCAGGATGGAATACGAGGGCAGAACTGTCTTAATGTCTATTTCAATTTTAAACAGCGATTAGATAAGCGAAAGGAGCATTACCTACAGAATTATAATTGTATCCCACATTTTAAAGCAGGAATGAATTCGGGTATTGTTACTGTGGCCGAGGTAGGTAAATACAAAAAAGAAATTGCATATCATGGAGACACTATAAACACAGCTGCGAGGATTCAAGGTCAATGCAATGAACTTAAGCAAGAGTTTTTGATTTCTGAGAGTTTAAAAAACGATTTGAATAATTTGGGTTTTGTTTTTTCTGAACTTGGCAGTGTAGAACTCAAAGGAAAAGGAAGCCAAACACGTCTTTATGCAGTTAATCAAACAAATAGTAAATAACACTATGTGAAAAGCATTAAAACGCTTTTTATATTTAATGTTAGCAGTAATGTAAGAAAACGAAATAATGACATTTTACGAAAAAGAACTTTATAGAATTCGTAGCATTGTTTATTCAAATGAAGGACAAATTAACACCGTAATTGGAATTCGAAACTATATCGAAAATAATTATGATGTCAATTTAAATTTGGAATTATTATCCCATATTCAGTTTGTTTCCAAGTACCACCTGTTACGCTTGTTCAAAAAATATTATGGAATAACTCCAAGGCAATACTTAATTGACAAACGAATTGAGAAATCTAAAGATTATCTAACAAGTGGGATGTCTGTAACTGAAACCTGTTTTGCTGTTGGTTTTGAAAGTTTAGGTTCGTTCAGTACTTTATTTAAAACAAAAACAGGAAAATCACCTTCAGAATTTCAAAAAGAGCAACTTTCAAGAAGTAAAATAGATTTGAAGTTCGGAACTTTGGAACATAAATAAATCAAAGATGAAAGTAACACTAATTAGTATTCCAGTACGAGATCAAGAAAAAGCTTTAAAATTTTACACAGAAAAACTGGGTTTCATAAAAAAGAAGGATTTACCATTAGAAGGTGGAAATAGATGGCTGACCTTAGTTTCAAAAGAAGCACAGGATGGGCCAGAATTGTTATTAGAACCCGCCCCTAATCATTTTGAACCGTCTAAAGTTTATCAAGATGCATTGATGGAAGCAGGAATTCCATACACACAATTTGATGTTCAAAATGTTGATGCAGAATATGAACGATTGGCAAAATTTGATGTAGAATTTAGTATGAAACCAACCAAAATGGGAACTGTAAAAGTTGCAGTTTTTAATGATACCTGTGGAAATAATATTCAACTAGTGGAGGAATTATAAAAACACTACTGCCAACAGTGCGCATAATTCATTGCTAGTAATTGCGAAACCGAAAGGTTTGTGAGTATTTACAAGAACCCCCAAAATGTAGTAACATTCTGCAATGCTACGATACATATATTATGCATTAGTGGCAATTAAAACCAACGTTAAAAATGATTTCACAAAATCAAATAGACAAGGCTTCAAACTTTTTGAAACTTCACAAAGAAGAAAAGATACTTACTCTATTAAATTCTTGGGATCCAGGAAGTTCTAAACTAATAGAAGCTAGTGGTTTTAAAGCAATTGGAACAACAAGTATGGGCATTTCTGCTTCATTAGGGTATCCAGATTGTCAAGCAATTCCGTTTCAAGAAATGGTCGATGCCGTTAAAAGAATAGTAGAAAAAGTAACCTTACCTGTTACGGCAGATATTGAAGGTGGATATGGTAAAAATATAAATGAAATTGTAAATAGCAGTAGGCAAATTCTTTTAACAGGAATAGTAGGGATTAATATTGAAGATAGTTATGACTTGAATCCCAAATTGGTTGATTCAATCGAATTTTGTGAGCGAATATCTGCTATTCGAGAAATGGCAAAATCTCTTGGAATACATTTAGTTATCAATGCAAGAACGGATGTTTTCATTACCTCTTCAGGTTCAGAAAATAACAGGTTGAAAGAATCTATTGATCGGGGTAATAAATATCAAGAAGCGGGAGCAGATTGTATCTTTATTCCAGATGTTTGGCAAAAGGAGAAAATAAGAACTTTAGTACAAGAAATTGATGCACCAATTAATATTCTTTCAAACCCCACAAACGGAACAGGGTTTCCTCCTTCAATAAAAGAATTAGAAGAAATTGGTGTTGCCAGAGTAAGTTTAGGTTCTTCCCTAATGAAATCAACCTTGGCTTCAATAAGGAAAATTGGACAAGAAGTAATTGAAGAGGGAACATATAAAAGATTATCTGAGCATCTCGAACCAATCCCTGAAACATTAATGGCATATAAAATGGCAACCGAAAAAAATAAAAAGCACTAAAATATAAACATAAAGAATACAAAATCGATATATGTGTACTAGTACATATATTCTTTTGTTGTGCATAAGCTAAATAAAGAGCATTCTAACTGACTTTCAAAAAAGAGAATGAAAATATAAATAGTTCAGAATTCAGTACTGTACTAAGAGTCCTCAACTATTTGAAGCAATACATACTTTACGTACAAAATAACTATAGTCAAGACTGAGACATAAAATACGATTACATGATGCAATATAAAAGTCACGCTGGAAAACTTGGATGGTTTTTTTATAGACGGATTTTCACAACTTCTTATTTCGTTTACGTGAAAAATTGACCATATTTGACATCGAATTAAAATACACTTTCGTTGTTAAAAACAGATAGCATCTTGAAAAAACAACTTCGCCGTAGAGGGAAACAGCTATTGATCTTACTCATTGTTGCGCTGGTGGGTAATCATCTTACAAATGCAAAGCATTTTCCTTTACACGAGTCGTATCGCTTCCCACTCTATGGCATTCTTACTTCTATGTTCTTAGGAACTGTAATACTTGTCATCACAGAGCTGACTTATAGTTATTTTTTACGCTATATATTTAAAGAGAACATTACTCTTAGACTCGCCTTACGCTTTTTATTTACCAGCCTAGGAATCATTACGCTACTTTATATCCCAATATTTTATGTTTTCGGCAAGATAGAAGATGCAGATTTTGATCTATACGCGCTCTCTATAGGCTTACTAATTACCTTAGCTATATGTGCCATTCTTATTACAGCGGTGTACGCTTTAGAAATCTATACCCTGTATAAAAACCAGCTCGAACAAGGAACCCTTCTCATCAAGAACGGAAACCGTAAAAAGGTGTTACGCATAAAAGAGATTTCCTATGGGTATACAGTTCATAAAATAGTATACCTCGTTGAAGAAAATGGTACTATAAACCCCACAGATTTTACACTAAAGATACTTGAGTCAACATTGGAAGCCTATGGGTTTTTCAGAGCATCCCGAAATGTATTACTACATCCTCGTGCGGTGAAAGAAATGAAGGCCATAGAAAATGGAAAGTTATCTGTAGTACTCCAACCCGTTTTTCTCGAGCAAGAGCAATTAAAAATCGTGGTGAGTAGATATAAGAAGAAAGGCTTTATGTTATGGTTTGAAAATGGCGACTCAATGCTACCTACCATTGAGGGATAAAAACACGACCACTGAGTCAAGTTGCCTGCTATTACTGACATTTCATGAAAAGAAAGCAGTTATTTCGTTGTTATAATCATAATCAAAAAACAATGAAAACATCCTTTTTAAAAACCACAATCATCCCTCTTATTACTGCTATTATAGTAGGCATTTTATTTACCGTACCCATGGGCTTAGGGGATTTTACAAATATTGTAGCGACGCTCTTAATCATTCTGTCTAGTGTTATCATATTTGGTAAAGATGCATTCAAATCGCTAGGACTATTTAATTTTAAAGATCAGAAGCGCCATTTTTTCACCTACGCACCACTACTAGCCATTGCATTATTTGCGTTCTATGCTTTTGTACTCTTGCCTGGAGTCACTTTCCTTACGGGACAAGCCATTGATTACTCAGAGTTTAAGGTCTTTGAAGGCAACTTACCTGCTTGTGCGGTCCTGTTCATATTTATATGGGTTTCTGCCGCTTTTGGAGAAGAAATTGTTTGGAAAGGTTTTTTTATGCGCCACTTCACACGGTTTTTTGGTGATGGTAAGCTAGCGCTTGTTATAAATATCATCCTTTTCGGAGTACTATTTGGATACGTACACGCCTATCAAGGGATTACTGGGCAAATTGTCGCTGCAATCACAGGGATGATACTCGGTTTTATATTTTACAAAAGGAAGTACAATCTGTGGTTTAATATTGCCGTACACGGCTTCTTTGATACCATTGCTGTACTCTGTATGTATTATGGGATTTTATAATTTAAAAAGCGTAAAGCCTATGCACAACACCGTGTATAATTAATTGCTTCAGAATTTACTAATTGGAAATTCACGCGCAATAGTTATCTTTAATTCTTAATCGGAAAATCATAACTGATTTCCCGCAACTAATTATACACAAGACCGTTGTGCTTAATATACAAAAATGCGAATAATCGAGATTAACGGAAATAAATTTTCAAATATGAAAGGATTCTATCGCGAGGTGGAATCAAAAATGACTTCCGGATTGAATTGGAAAATTGGGCAGAACCTTAACGCATTTAACGATGTTTTATATGGCGGATTTGGAGTTCATGATGTTGATGAAAAATATATCATAAAATGGCATCGAAGTGAAAAAAGTAAATCGGAATTAAAATATTATGACCGAATAATTGAAATTATTAAAGAACACGAGAATATCGAATTACAACTGACCTAAATGCTATTCTGGAAAACTGAAAATAAAATCGAATCTAAAAAGGACTTTAACTCTAAAATTAGAGAGTATTATGTTGGACTTTCGGGCAATCAAATCCCAACTGAATTACTCAAGGAAATAATTTCAAAAGTAACAGAACAAATTTATAGCAATTACAAAAGGTTTTGGAAACAGTACCCGAAATCAAGAAAAAGATATTCGACTTTGAGAATGAATGATATTGAACATCCATCTATTCATTTTATGATTACTGATTTTTTAAATCAAAAAGAGGTTTTAAAATCAAGAGAATACTCAAAGATTCTATTCAAAATGAATGATGAGGAATTTGATAAGCATTTGGACTATAAAGATTGGTACGAAACGAAATAAAAAACTAAGCACAACAACATAAATGTGATCATAGCAGCTAAGTGATGAATCGAATGGTTTCTTGTATTTTTGATAAGGCGCAATGCTTGCAAAACGAAAAATATAGCAATCAATGCGCAGAAATAGTCCAAAGTTAGGTAACATTTTGCCCTGCTACGATACATATATTAAACGTTAATGCTGAAAATAACGGACGAAAACAAAAAATGACAAAAAAACGAATCGATACTAATTTGCATTATGCTCAATATATACTCGCTCGAATTATTCTTGTTGGCGGAATTGGATTTCTGATTTACAGTATTTGGACAAAAAAATCGGAGCAATTATTTTCTGTTCTTTATTCGTTACTTATGCGCTAATTCTGATAATAAGGATTTTTGACAAACCGACAGAAATAGAATTTGACGAAAATTATATCTATCTCGAAAACGGAAATGAACGGATTGAATTAAATAAAATTATCGGAATAAAAAAGAATCGGATTTTATACGAATCAAACGGAGTTGAATCGAAATTAAAACTGCCGAATTTCCTTTTTATGGACAAAAAGTGGGCTGAATTAAAGAAATTGATTAATAATAAAAAGCACTAAAACACAACAATGGCTATAGTTCATTGCAGCTGAATTCCTAATCGGAATTCATTGCAATTCAACTAGTTTTAGGTTACAGCGAAAAAGTCCGCTGGACATTTTCCGCAACGAAACCATAGCCGAGACGTTGTATACAATTGAGTAAGTTAGTTCTTAATGTATTCAGTGATAATCCCCTAACATTTATCCCAGGTTTGTCCTTCTATATTAAATACCTTTTTTCGATGTTCTACTCCCCAACGATACAATTCACTCATTACAGATTTACACGTTTTTCCGTATTCTGTAATGCTGTAAGTAACGGTAATCGGACGGGTATCTTCTACCTTTCTGATGATCAACAAATTCTCCTCGAGAAACTTTAATTCTTTCGACAACATTTTTGGTGTTATCCCTTCTACAATACGCTCCAACTCTTTAAAACCACAAGTCTCATAAAAGGTAAGTGCCGAAATAATTGGGATCTTCCACTTACCACTAAAAACCTCAAGTGCGTCTCGAACTGGCACCATGTAATTACCAAAATGCTCCTTCATCGGAATCTTTATATCCTTCACTTCTTTGTTTTTCATATCACTATACTTTTGGATACCACTATATTTTATATAGTTACTTTCCAAATTAAAGCAATCGAGTTAAATTTGCCAAACAAAATCATAAATAAATTTTAAGATGAAAAAAAGAGATTTAATAATCTATAGAGTGGTAACTGGATTATTTAGTTTAATGCTTCTAGCCGGAGCTATCACTTATTTCCTTCAATACGAGATGGTAAACAAAATGTTCATCAGTTTAGGTGTTCCCACCGAAATAATATATCCTCTGGCTATAGTAAAAATACTGGGTATATTGGCGATTTGGCTGATCAAAAACCCGATAATCAAAACGTTAGCCTACCTGGGTTTTGCACTTGACCTCGTCTTTGCTATAATTGCCCATTTAAATGCTGGTGATGGCAGAGCCATTGGTCCTGCTATTCCGCTTGTATTGTTGATTATATCTTATGTGTTTTATAGGAAAAAAGGGCAGGTACTTAACTAAAATATTGATGTGTACTCGTTGGGTATAAAAGTTAACAATCAATGCACAAAAAACACCAAAAAGTGGGGTAATAGTTACCCATTTATGACACAAATATTAAACGTTTAGCAGTAATTAAAACCGACTACTACAAAAATTTAATTCAGAATTAATATCTTTATAGCCTGTTATACTAATTCAACATATTACCTGAGTCTTACTAAAGAGACATTCTCTATAAAACGAGAAATTAATACATAAAAATCCTCGGATTTTACAATGTACAGGTAATCGTATCCAATTATTTTATCAAATTTTAACAATAGTAATCGATTAAAAATCAATTGCTTCATCACTTTGTAATGCATTTTGCATTTCGAAACGTGGTGATAATACAGCGATTAAAAATGAATAGTAAACAGCTAATAAGTAGAAATAAAGAAAAATATCATAAAGCATTAATTGCAGATAATGGTAAGTTGAATGAAATTGACCTTGGAGAAAAACTCGGGCTTGATGAAAAGGAAACCAGAGAAATAATTGTTCGACTTCTATCTGAACATAAAATTGAATATTTAGAGAATGGAGCTTGTGATTATAGTTGTATGAAAATAGTGAAAAGGAAAAGGAAAAATAAAAGCAGGTAACATTATATTCTATGTAAAGCACTTTTCAAAACCTTAGGCTAAAATATGTGGTTTTCTATAATGAATATAAAGATAAACTTAGTAATTTGGATTGTTAAATAAACATAAAGAATATAAAAAGGATATATGTGTATTGCACATATATTCTTTTGTTGTGTGTCATATCGAAAAAACAATGCAGAGAAAAATAATTATCGTATTACTTCTGACTATACCCTTTAAAGGATTCAGTACGAAATTGGATACTTTGGACTACTGGCACGTTTATCATAACGACAAAGTAATCGCAAAATTCAATTCTGTTTCTAAAGATTTGAATATTAAAATTGACAAATCTAAAATCAAAAAATCTGATACAATTTCAATTAGATATGGAAAAGATACTCGATGTTCGAATTGTAAGTACATTTTATTTGTTCGTGATGAAAAAAAGAGAAAATTAAGAATAACGGAATCTAACGAGTTTTGGAGTAAATTATCTTTCGGACTTTCTGACTTGACCGAATCTGGGCGAAAAAATAAGAGTAAACGTTATGATTTTTATTATTGGGAAAGAGATAGTGATGGAGAGAATAAACCAATGAAATTAGTATTACAAATGACGTTGGAATAATGATGACAATTGTAATGACAAGAACTATTGAATAAATGGATATAAGTTTTGACCTTGACAGTACATTAATTCCAAACGGAAAGGAATTTGAAACAGAAAAGAAAAACCGAATTGCTAAACTGTTCGGAATTGAGGAAGTGCGAAAAGGAACTCATGGATTGATTTCGGACTTGCAGAATCAAGGACACAAAATCCATATTTATACAACATCATTTAGATCTAAAGAAAAAATAAGACTGACTTTAAGATATTATGGAATAAAAGTCAATCGAATTGTAAACCAAACAGAAAATCAACGAGTTTTAAAATCTCGGAATATTAACTCTTCTAAATTTCCTCCAGCATTTGATTTTGATTTGCACATTGATGATTTAAAAGGTGTCGGAATTGAAAGTGAGAGATTTAATTTCAAAGCAATTATTGTTGTACCTACCGACAAAAATTGGATTGAAAAGATAAAAAGTGGAATAAAAAACGCTGGGTAACACTATATATGTGATCATAGCAGCTTAGAGTTAGATCGAATGATTTCTATATTTTTGATAAGGCACAATTGCATGCTCCAAAGAAAAGTTAATAATCAGTGCCCAGAAAAATCATAAAGCGTGGTAACATTTCGCCCTGTTAGAACACATATATTTAATGTTGTAGCATACCATATAAAACAAAATACGAATGAATAAAATTATAGTTCTATCATTGTTATTGGCAATTGGATTTATATCCTGTAAAACTTCTGAAAAAGAAATTGACAAACTTGAAATTGCAAAACGGTACTACAAGGCTCTTGACAATTCTGATGATTCTAGAATAGTAACCCTATTAACCGATAGTCTTTTGACCAAAGAAAAAGAATATGACTATGAGCAGACATTTTCTCTGAAAGAATATGTTGAATGGTTGAAATGGGATTCTGTCTTTGATCCGACATACGAAATCCTTCAAATTGAACAAGAAAACGGAATTGTTAAAGCAAAGATTTCAAAAATGGACAAAAGAATCTTTTTTCTTCACGAAGAACCAATTGTCACTACTCAAACTATTCGATTTAACAATGATAAAATAACCAGCGTTGAAACAACAAAATATGTGATTTTTAATGATACGACGTTTGTTAAAAACAGAAGTGAATTTTTAAATTGGATAGACAAAAATCACCCTGAGTTAAATGGGTTTATACACGACCAAACTGAGACAGGCGGGTTAAGATATCTAAAAGCCATTGAACTATATAAAAACAGAAAATAACGTGTTACAACACTATCATATAACAAATAAGGCTACTAATAAAAAAAGCTAAGTGCTTAATCAAAAGTTCACTACTTTTAATTCCCATACTAACCATAACCCAGATATTAGCTATTATGTACAAAGCACATGATTAAAAATGAAAAAATGCTAAATACTAAATCAATTTTTATGTGCTTGGTTTTACTTGGGCTCATATCATGTATAAGTAAAAAATCAGAATTGATTGAGCTGAATTTTGAGAAGGATTTAATGCCCGAAGGTATCGCCGTCGACGGCAGCACAAAAAAGCTATATCTAAACAGTCTAAAAAATAATAAAATAGTAAGTAGTTCACTTGATGGTAGTAATCCTACAATTTTTCTAAAAACCAACAAACATAACTATTTAGCAGGTTTTGGAATGACAATTAAAGGAGACACTTTATATGCTCTTGGTAATAGTCTAACAGGAGATAAAAACAAATCAATCCTTTTACTTTTACAACTTTCCTCTGGAGATCTAATTGATTCGTATTCAATTAACGACTCCAATTTTCACTACTTGAATGATTTAGCTATTAGTTCGAATAATGAAATTTTCATTACTGATTCAGAAAGCAACAAAATCTATAAGATTCAAAGACCAAATAAAACCATCGAAATTTATTTGGATTCTGAAGAGGTTTCCAACTCTAATGGAATCACCATCTCCGATAATGATGAATATTTATATTTGGCATCAAACAACGGAATTTGTATTATCGAAACAATATCAAAAAAAATAATAAATGAACCCAAAGAAAGTTATTCGGGTATAGATGGTATAAAATATCACAAAAATAATCTGTATGGAATAGTAAACGGCTGGAGTGACAAATCACAAAATGGATTGTTCAAATTTGAACTTAACAAAATTGGAACGGAAATTCTAGAAAGCAAAAAAATAGTCGAATTCACCGAAAGTTTTAAAATCCCAACCACTTTTGACATTTTCGACGGAAACATTTATTTCGTAATCAACACCCAAATAGACAATTTTGACGAGAATACAAATGAGATTCTTGACTTAAAAAAGTTAGAATCGTATACAATGATGAAAACCAAAGCTGAATAAAACAATGCTAACTGTACCTATAACAAATAAGACGGTAATTACAGATATAGTCACTCTGACCCAATTTGATATACAAAAAACTTTTCTAACAAGATACATAGCAAATGAAGAGAACAGGTAAAATTGCAATCATAGGAGGAGGAATTGGAGGTTTAACAATGGCATTGACCTTAAAAAGAAATAATCAAGGGTTTAAACTTTTTGAAAAATCTAATGAATTTAAAGAAGTTGGAGCTGGAATTGGAATCGCTTCTAATGCCTTAAAAATATTTGATAAACTTAACATAGGTAATGCACTAAGAGAAAAAGGGCATTTACTCAAAAAGACAGTACTTGCTACCGAAAAATTAAAAATTCTAAAAACAGTTCCTTTTCCAGAAGAGGTCTATTGTATTCATAGAGCTTCAATTATAGATGTAATTTCTAATGAGCTGGACAAAAACTCTTACGAGTTAAACAAAGAAGTAGAAAGCATTGAGAATCAAGAAAACGTAAAGATTAAATTTAAGGATAATACAGTTTCAGAATTTGACACCTTAATTGCTTCTGATGGTATTAATTCAACAGTGAGAAAATCAGTTTTTCCTGAAATAAGGACAAGACATACACATCAAGTCATTTGGAGAGGAATTACAAAATTTGATATCAACGCTGATTTAAAACATACCTATTACGAGCTTTTTGAAGGTAGTTTACGATTCTTATTTTTACCATTGAATGATACCGAAATGTTTTGGCTTGCTGTTCAAGAAAAAAAGAATTTCAGTAAAGATTCATCTGCTTCTCTAAAATCCTATTTATTAAAAACATACAGCGAATTTCATCCCATAGTACTGGATTTGCTCAATAGAACAATGGAAAGCAATATCCTACAAAATGAATTGGCCGATATTGAACCCAATTATAAGAATTGGTTTAAAAATAATACTGTTTTTATTGGTGACTCTATTCACGCTACTACTCCTAATCTAGGACAAGGAGCCTGTCAGGCAATTGAGGATGCCTATACTTTAGGGCTTTGTATAAAAAATGATATGAATACTTCTTTTTCTGATTATCAAAACGTAAGATTAAAAAAAGTCGAATACATTGTAAAACAATCTTGGAAAATTGGAAAAATGTCACTGACCAGTGGTGGTTTACAAAAAAAGCTACTCCATTTATTATTGAGATTCTTTCCCGAAAAACAATATCAAAAAAGATTTAAGCGGATAATCGATATTGAATATTTAAATAAATTAGAAAATACTACCACTAACAACGTGTTATAAAACATAGCTAGTAAATGGTATACTCAAAAGTTCTCCCCTATTTATTGAGACCGCCAAGCCTTTTTAGATTACCCCTTAGGGGAATGTGAAATAAATTTGACCAAGTACAGAATCGAAAGTTTGTCGCTTTCTACTGCCCTACTTATACTAAACGTTAGCAAACATTCTATGAAATTCAAACTCCAGAGTATACTTTACATTTTGATTTTAGGAACATTCTTTGGCTGCCAAAATGACCAAAATATTCAGGGTAATTATTCTGTTTGTGAAAATGGGGAATATACAGAAGTTTACTTTAAAAAGGACTCAATGAGAATTGCCGCGGACAACGATTGGGTCAAATTGTCTAAATGGAGAAAAATCGAAATTAAAAACGATACTCTTTACTTCGAGACCTTCGGAGAATGGAGAGATTCTTTGAAAGCAGAAATAAAATATGCTGGAATGAATACAATCGAATTGCGTATTTTGAAAAGTGGTGAAAACCTTAACCTAATACACATTGACGAAAATATAAACTTTGAAAAACCAAAAGAGTTCTGGAGCGGATTTCATAATCGACAGCATCTCAAAAATTGTAAATGAGATTAATAAAAATGTTGGCTAACACCGAGTATATACCATAGCAGGCTTTGGTGTTTGATCGAGTGGTTCCTATAATGTGCATAAATATTGATGTTACGGTTTTCACAACAAACGTTTATGAATTTACTACTTACGTTTATCCCTAAATTAATTACAATTATAAATCAAACAAGATAGTATGAGTAAAATCAATTAATATAGATCTACATAACTTAAAAATATAACATGAAAACATTACAACAAAAATTCAGCAATTTCGAAATTGAAAAAAAGAAATTGAAAACTATTAATGGAGGAGATATACAAACTATTTCTGCAACAAAAATTACATACAAATGTTGGCATTCAAGTTCTTCATTACATCCTACCACATTTCATCATATAAAAGATGTCCAAAGATGGGAGTCCCTCGTACCAAAAGGAAAATGTGTTACTGTTAAGGGTTAAACTAATAATTTTGATAAAAGCTACCTATTTATGGGTAGCTTTTATTATTCAATCTTTTTTTTAATAAATGTATTAGAAAAGAACCACGTATCTCTGCTCCTAATTTATTAATCCAAGAACAAAAAACATAACCGTTTGTATCAACTCCATTAACAGTCATTTTTGGACTATCTATTTCTAGTTGAACAGTATCGTCTTTTATTAACTCATTCATTTATCGAAATTTATTTTTATTTCTTCTATTTCTTATGTACTCAATATACCATAAGCATAATAGCCATAGGTGAACCATAATGATTAAATGCCACCATTCAAACTTATATTCCATTCTATTTCTCTTTCTTAATAATAGATTGAAAATATCTAACACCTAATTGCCCTCCGTAAAATAAAGCAGATATTCCTCCAGTAGGTTCCCATTCATCATCTAAATAAATATTAACCTTTTTTTCCAGTTTTTCTTCAGATGAATCAGAGAGTATTTTATATATCATTTACTGTTAATTTATCAATTAACAAATCTATAATTACCCTATATTTTATCTTTACGGTAATCCGTAATCAAGCTAAAATTCTTTATCAATAGATTTCCCCAAACAAACTTATACTGAATTACAATAGGGTTATTTCATCTCCTTGTGGTTTTCCACAACTATATCTAATTACTTTTTCTACCTAGTTTTTGAGATTATTATATTCCTCTTTTTCATTGAAAGGATCTTCAATCTCTTCACCATTCATCCTAAAAATACGCCTTTCGTCTATTTTTTATGGTTTTATTATCGTTTTACTATGGTAAAACCATAAATAATTAGTAAATTAATTTCACCATAATAGGATAGAAAAGGGGAATGAGATCATTGGGGGTAAAGCATTTTTTTCCCCTTTTCTTAATCTTTAATGTTTGTAATAATTCCACTTACTACTTATTCTCTTCTCATTTTTTGTAATACTTGCATTTCTACCTCATAAAGTGCCATTTCAAATCCTTCTTTTATCAAAGCATTAATTACCTGTGGTTTTGCTTCTTGCAGATACAGCACAGAACCATGTTATATAATCAACACTACAGAAATCACGAATCTAGAAGGAAAAAATCTTCACTTAATATCTGATGGAAAGTGTCGATATAGTAGAAATTGTATGATTTTCAAACCTAAAGAAAGGAAATCTTTCATCTTTTATATCGGAGCACTTATTGAATCCGATATTTTCAAAACATTAGACTCTTTGAGTAATCATCAAAAAAAATTGAATTGTGAATATATGGCAATGACATTAGGGAAATCAGGAAAGGACATATGGAATAATTCTATTAAGTATGCTAGGTATCATGACGGAGGTTACATAATTTCCTCTAACGATAAGCCTATATCTCCAGAATTTGAATTACATAGTACAACCTTAATGGGGAATATTATAACATCAAACTTTTCCAGGTACAATAAATAGTGACAAGTCATCTATTGATGGTGTTTAAAAACATAACTAATACGTAAATCAAAAACATTAATTATAAATAACCATACAGGAAATATAAAGGACATATGTCCTTTATATCTTTATTATGTAGCATTTAAAAATTTATGTAGTTAACTACATAGTTAGCTACTATTCTATTATATTTGCCCACATAATAATTTAAATATGGACAATGACTTTATAAAAGAACTTGGCTACAAATCCTTAGATAGCCGATTGAAAAGAGTAAGTGACAGAATGTCTCGTGATATAAGGAAGCTATATAAAGAATTAGATGTTGATATCGAACCAAATTGGTATCTAATATTTATGTTTTTACAAAAAAAAGAAAAATGTTCAATATCCTATATCGCTGAACATTTGGGATATGCACATCCATCTATAGTCGTTATCGTGAAAAAAATGTCAGAAAAGGGTTATTTAAAAACTGAACAAGATCACTTAGACAAAAGAAAGCAGATAATCTCATTATCTGATAAAGCTAATAAATTGATACCCAAACTTGAAATACTTTGGAATAGTTGTGAAAAGGCAATCCTAGATATCCTAGATAACGATTTAAGTATTCTAACATATTTAGACAATATAGACCTAAAATTAGAAGAAACTTCATTTCACTTTAGATTTAAACAAGAATATTTAAACTCAAAAAATAAATTATGAAAAAGAACTTATTATTTATAGCATTAATTCTTTTAAGCTTAACTTCATTTGCAACAGAAACTAAAATCATAGTTAGAGCAAAAGCTAAAGACGCAAAATTTGTTGGTAGCTCACTTGGAGGTGCTTATGTTATCATTAGAAACAAAACTAATAATAGAATCTTAGCCGAAGGCAAAACAGTCGGCAATACCGGTAACACAGATTTAATAATGAAAACCCCAAAAGAAAGAGGGAATTTAATTTCAGATGAACAAGCAGCAAAATTCTTAGCAACTATTGATATTAATGAACCCACTTTTATTAATATAGAAATCATTTCACCTTTTAATAACAAACAAGCACAAAGCACGGTTAGTACCGAGTTGTGGTTAATTCCTGGGAAGGACATTTTGGGTGATGGAATAATTCTTGAGATTCCAGGATTCATTATTGATATATTAAAACCTAGAACTCACCATTATATCTCTTTAAATTCTATAAAAGAAAAGCCCTTTCTTGTTAAGGCAAATATTGTAATGATGTGCGGTTGCACAATAAGAAAAGGAGGAATATGGAACTCTGATGAAATCGAAGTAAAAGGTATTCTTAAAAAAGACGGAGAGTATTTTGAAGACATTGATATGTCACTCGTTGAGACAAACCTATTTGAAGGAAACGTAAACCTAAATTCGGCAGGAAACTATGAATTGATAATCTATGCGTACGATTCAAAAAGTGGAAATACTGGAGTGGATAAAGTAAATTATGTGATTTACAACTAATCATAAAAAAACGCTACATAACAAAGTATAAAAATAATAAAGGCTGTATACCAAACCCAAAATTAGTGCATACTAACAGAGTTTGCCAAATTTACAATTTGACAGCTTAAAGAAAATTAACGGTAAAATCGTAAATTTGGCTAAGTATTAAATCGAAAAACAAGTACATTTTTAACCCCTTACTATTCTTATACAAACCGTTAGCATACATTAAATAAAATGATGAAAAAAATTAAAAACGAAAACAGAAGTATTTGGAATAGCAATAGATATAAATAAAGGTGAACTTCGTAATTTTGGCTACCGAATGAATTTAAAAAATGAATAGAACAATCCACATATTAATAACTTTTTTGGTTTTTATTTCTTGTAAAAAAGATGATATGAATGCGCCTATTTCAGAGAATGAAAATTCGGAATTTATTTCTGCTGTTGACATCTCAAGGTATCCTGAAATATCAAATTTAGATCCTATATTCTATGATTTTGATGGAAATCAAAATGATTTCTTAACAATACTTAAAGAAAACGGAATAAATACTATTAGATTAAGACTTTGGGTACATCCTAGTAATGAACACTCGAGCTTTAATGAGGTAAAACAGTTTTCCCAAAACCTAAAAACTAATGGGTTCAAAACATGGTTAACTCTCCATTATTCTGATACTTGGGCAGATCCTAGTCAACAAAAAGTTCCATCACAATGGCAAAGAATTAGTTTCTCTTCTTTGAAAGACAGTGTTTATAATTATACTGAAAAAGTAATAAATGAAATAAGTCCAAGTTACATTCAAATTGGCAATGAAATTAATACTGGATTTCTTCATCCATATGGACATATAACAAATAATTATCAGCAATTTAGCGAATTAATGCAATCAGGAATTACGGCAGTACGAGAAAATTCAAACGATTCTAAAATTATCATACATTTTGCCGGCATCGAAAATTCAGATTGGTTTTTTAACCAGGTGAATACATTGGATTATGACATTATAGGATTATCTTATTATCCAATATGGCACGGAAAATCTTTAAATAACCTCAAAACTAAAATGCAGCATTTAAGTGAAACTCATAATAAGAAAATCTTAATTGCAGAAACGGCTTATCCTTTTACAATTAAATGGAATGATTGGACAAATAATATTGTTGGTTTGGATGATCATTTGATTTTACCTGATTATCCAGCGTCAGTGGAAGGTCAGAGTCAATTCATCAAAAAAATCAAAACCCTAACTAAAGAAGTAAAAAATGGAATCGGATTTTGTTATTGGGGAGCCGAATTAATTGCCTGGAAAGGTACTCAAGCTACAGATGCTTCGCCCTGGGAAAATCAAACATTATTTGACTTTCAGAATAAAGCCTTACCTGTATTGAGAGAATTTAAAATTGAATAAAAAACTACACGATTACTTAACATTAATAACCTCCTAATTTTAATTTCGATTATAACCTATGAGGTATTCTGGTTAATTCAAAAAAGGAAATCGAATTATAACGTTACCTAACAAGATCTATAAAGTTATAATATTACTAAGGTGTTAATTGAAAGTAATAATCTTCTCATACACCTCAACTCTAATTATGAAAAAGGAATTTATTTTTATAGATATATTTCCGTTTTAAGCATAAAAAAAAGGGATTACCAAAAAATAATCCCTCTCATAGATTTAAAAAACAAATGCCCAAAATTTGTTATATCTCTATTACTTACGAATTGCATAACTAGAAGCCTTAGGAAGTTCTCTTAAAAAATTTACAATAGTCTTAAAATTCAACCCAAAAGTGGAATAAAAATGATTCATGATTGTGTGATTTAAGGTTAATTAACTCTAATATAACAAGTTATTAACAATAAACCAAATTATTTGTTCATTTAGTGTTAATAATTTGTTGAAAACAATATAAAATCTGTTATATTACACAGTTTATCCATATTTATAAATAATTAACACGTAAAAACCTACTTTTATTGTTAATAACTATGTTAATAACTCTATCAAGCCCTATTTATCAACAACTTAGACATCAAACAGTTATCTAAAAAAAGTACAAAAACACAAGGCCATCTAAACACCAAGGGATCAAAAAACCGATACGCTATGATTGTAAGTTAAAAGTGAGTTCACTGTTTGTAACTATTGTTTTATTTAAATTGCACACATGAAATATCCCATAGTTATTTGGTGACAATACCAAATGACTATTGTGATTTTATATTGATCTACATGTACCCATGTATGATCCTAAACAACTTAATACCAATAGATGAAAACCGCCACTGTAAAAGAGCTAAAAACCGAATTAACAGATCGTTCGCATCAGGAGCTTATAGAATTATGCCTTCGTCTATCACGATTTAAAAAAGAAAATAAAGAACTACTTACCTATTTATTATTCGAATCAACCCATGAAGAAGATTATATCATAAGCATACAGAGAGAAATTGATGAACAATTCGAAATGATTAACACCACATCATATTATTATATTAAAAAAAGTATTCGAAAAATTCTACGAACCATAAAGAAGTACATTCGATACTCGAAAAACAAAGAAACCGAAATAGAATTGCTTCTCTATTTTTGCGAAAAATTAAAAAATTTCACCCCTTCTATACAAAACAATACTGTTATCAAAAACATGTATCATCGCGAAACATCGGCTATTAAAAAAAAGATTGCTGTATTACACGAAGATTTACAATACGATTACAAATTAGAATTACAAAAACTATATTTTTAAGTAATTATGTAATATACAACCGTTTATACAACCTAATTATGATCACCTAAGAATAATCCAGAATTAACAAATTAATTATTTTATACCTATATTAGCAATAAACACTTAAAAATCATGTTAACAAGTAAAGTAAAAAAACATCTTGATGATGATCATTTAGATATTTGGCGTTATCTTTGATTTTTATTAACTAATTTAAATTTCAACAA
Organism: Aquimarina sp. Aq78; assembly: GCF_900299525.1. Classification (GTDB taxonomy): domain Bacteria; phylum Bacteroidota; class Bacteroidia; order Flavobacteriales; family Flavobacteriaceae; genus Aquimarina. The sequence goes on from NZ_OMKA01000001.1 coordinate 930,801, forward strand.
TGAACAAAGGAACAGTAAAATTTTTCAACGATGCCAAAGGATTTGGATTCATCACTGAAGAAGATTCTAACAAAGAACATTTCGTACACATCTCTGGACTAATCGATGAAATTCGAGAAGGTGATGCTGTAGAATTTGATTTACAAGAAGGCAAAAAAGGATTAAACGCAGTAAATGTAAAAGTAATTTAATATATACTACTTAATTTTTTAAAGCACTACAACCTGTCAAAAATGACAGGTTTTTTTTATTTATATCAAAACCTAAGTTCTGGTTTAAACACTTGCACCAGTTATAAGCTTATCTTCTCATTTTAAAAAAAATCAAAACAAACATAACTAAAGCAAAAACAAACTGTAAATCAATATAATATATATCCAAATCCCTTTTTTTTGCTTAACCTTAAGTAATAATTCCTAATTAAAAATCGTTTTTTCGGGCTTTATATATCTAATGTTTTAACAATTGTTCGTAGCTTTAAGGGGCTTAAAACATAAACGCTATGCACAAATAGGTTAACCAAAGAATCTAAAAACGCCTATTAAATGTAGCATTAGACTCTTATGGACACACTAATTTTCTATCAAATCTTAATTTTTCTTTTTCAAGGATTTGTTGTTGCCTTCCTAATATTATTACTGTTTCGTTTACGAACGATAATAGGCTTGGGAGTGCTATTCGCTTCTTTGGGATTGTTTCAGTTTGTACAGGTCTTTATGGCCAGTACACTCTATTTTAAAATATCTGATGCCATTGTAGTTTCTCCCGGTTCTTCTGTTTTATTTTCTGCTACACTTTTTGCAATACTTTTAATATACATCAAAGAGGATGCAATTACTGCTCGAAAACTAATCTATGCATTAGTTATAGCCAATATTATATTATGCTTTCTTCTACTTGCCTTTAGAATGAACATGGAAGGAGCCTATAGCTATAATCCTTTTGAAATTTCTACAGATTTCTTCTACACCAATGTATTGGTATTATTTGTCGGAACAGGAGTACTTTATCTAGATGCAATATTGATCATATTTTTATACGAGTTTATCTCAAAACACACCTCTAGCCTACTCCTTAGAGTAATGTTTACCATGGTATTAGTCCTTAGTTTTGATGCAATCTTTTTTACATTAGGTTCATTTTGGTATTTTGAAAATATACCAAAACTCCTGTTTTCAGGTTTGTTATCAAAGGGGTTTATGGCAATTTTCTATAGTATTATATTTACTATATATCTAAAATATTTTGAAAAAGAAGTCTACCACGTGAATTACCATGCTTTTAAAGATATTTTTCACTCCTTAACATACAAGCAAAAATACGAAGTAGCCGAAAAAGCTGTTCAATTCACCAAAGGTAGGTACCAAACTTTGACGAACCTGATACCGGTAGGCGTATTCATGACCCAAAGTGATGGAAAAACCATATTTGTCAATCCTAAATGGTGCTCCATCTCAGGGCTATCACAAGAAGAAGCTTTAAATGACGGTTGGCTTAATGCAGTACACCCAGAGGATAGAAAAAGACTAAAACAAGGATGGTATGCAGCTACAGATAAAAGAAAAACCTCTGATGCCGAGTACAGATTTCTTAAACCCGATGGCTCTGTAACCTGGGTATTAGGTCGAGCTATACCAGAGTATAATGATAAAAACCAAATTATTGGGTATGTTGGCACTCTTACAGATATTACAGATATCAAACTATATGAAATTGAATTAAGTAGATTAAAAGAAAAAGCTGAAGAGAGCGATCGACTTAAATCTGCTTTTCTTGCAAATATGAGCCATGAAATAAGAACGCCAATGAATGGTATTCTTGGTCTTGCAGAACTCTTAAACGAACCAAAACTTACTGGTGACGAACAACAACTTTATTTGGATCTTATTAAAGAAAGTGGAGCACGTATGCTTAATATAATCAGAGATATTATCGACATCTCTAGAATAGCTGCAGATCAAGTTAAGGTTTACATCGAAGAAGTTGATATCAACAAACAAACTAAGCATCTATTTAACCTCTTTAAACCACTAACAGATAAAAAAAATATTGTACTATCGCTATCAAATGATTTACCAACAGAAGATGCAATCATAAAAACCGATAAAGAAAAATTTAATGCCATTCTTTCTAACTTGATAAAAAATGCTATTAAGTATACAAATGAAGGAGGAATCGAATTTGGATATCTAAAAGATGAAGAGGTTCTTCAATTTTATGTAAAAGATACAGGTATGGGAATCGCTAAAGATCGTCAAAAAGCTATTTTCGAACGATTTGTTCAGGCAGACCTTGAAGATCGCTATGCTCTTGAAGGTGCTGGCATTGGGTTATCAATTGCCAAAGCTTATGTTGAAATGCTAACAGGAAAAATTTGGTTAGAAAGTAAAAAAGGTAAAGGATCTACATTCTATTTTACTATTCCGTACATCAAAGCATCTCAAACAACGGTTTAATTAATAGAATTCAAAAACAATATATTTCTGAATATATATTTTAAAGAAATAAAGAGCACTGAAACTCTTTTATTTGGCTTTATAGAACCGTTTTAAGCGGTAAAAGATGAATATGAATTGAAGATTAAACAAAAGCTTTACAGCTAATTATTAAATCTTGTATCACAAATATTCATACATCACATCTCAACTCTAGTAATTTTAGCTCCTATTGCTCTAAGGCGTTCATCAATATTCTCATATCCACGATCAATTTGTTCGATATTATGAATAGTCGACGTTCCTTTGGCGCTTAATGCAGCAATTAATAATGATATTCCTGCTCTAATATCAGGAGATACCATTGTAGTCGCTTTTAATGTAGATTGAAAATCATGACCTATAATTGTAGCTCTATGTGGGTCGCATAATATAATCTTAGCTCCCATATCAATAAGTTTATCAACAAAAAACAAACGACTCTCAAACATCTTTTGATGAACCATTACTTCTCCTCTGGCTTGAGTAGCTATAACCAAAACTATACTCAATAAATCGGGTGTAAATCCAGGCCAAGGCGCATCGGCAATAGTCATAAATGAACCATCAATATAACTTTCAATCTGATATCCATTAGTATGTGCAGGAATATAAATATCATCCCCTACCCGCTCTAGCGTAATACCTAATTTTCTAAACGTGTTTGGAATCAACCCCAGGTTATCCCAGCTTACATTCTTAATAGTGATCTCACTTTTCGTCATTGCAGCCAGCCCTATCCATGATCCAATCTCAATCATATCGGGCAGTACACGGTGTTCACATCCTCCTAGATTTTTAACGCCATCAATTACCAACAAATTAGAGCCAACACCAGAGATTTTTGCTCCCATGGCATTAAGCATCTTACATAATTGTTGTAAATAAGGCTCACAAGCCGCATTGTAGATTGTAGTTGTGCCTTTAGCAAGTACAGCTGCCATCACAATATTTGCAGTACCGGTTACCGAAGCTTCGTCAAGCAACATATACGTACCAGTTAAACCTTCTGGTGCCTCGACACCATAAAAACGTTCTTCTTTATTATATCTAAACTCTGCACCAAGATTAATAAATCCTTCAAAATGGGTATCCAAACGTCTTCTTCCAATTTTATCACCTCCCGGACGCGGAATATACCCTTTACCAAACCTTGCTAATAAGGGTCCAACAATCATAATAGATCCCCTAAGACCACTTCCTTCTTTCTTAAACTGTTCACTCTCCATATATTCTAAATTGAGTTCATCACTCTTAAAAGAATATTTTCCTTTTCCTAATTTTTGGATTTTCACACCCAAATTCCTAAGAATATCTATTAGTTTATTTACATCTCGTATATCAGGAATATTAGAAATTATAACTTCTTCTGGTGTCAATAATACTGCGCAAAGAATTTGTAAGGCTTCATTTTTGGCGCCCTGAGGCGTGATTTCCCCTTTGAGCTGATGCCCTCCTTCTATCTGAAAAGTACCCATGTAATCGTTAGTTCGTTAGCGGTTAGTAATTTGGTAGTTGATTAATTTTAATAGCGTTTTTTACCACGGTTGTTTCGGTAATTCTTTTTACCACTATTATTACTATTTGTTGTCGTATGTTTTTTCTTTTTTCCTCTCATCAAGTTTGAAGAATCTGTAAGATTTTCATTACTCCCTTTAAGATCTATTTTACCATCACTTAGTTCATAAAGATGATTAAATATCGCACTATCCTCTACTGTATCTTTATTCCAGTTGAGATAGCACTTTTTCATATGATTTGCAATTGTTAAAGTAAGTGCATTTTTTAAATCGCCATCTTCCCAACTATTTGCAACATCAATCATTCGTTTAATATTGTTTCCATAAAAACGATATTTCGGAAAATTCTGAGGATATTCAAGAGGTTCTGGCCTTTCCTGTAATTTTTCTTTAGTCAACACAGGAAAAGGAGTATCTACATCTAATTTAAAATCACTCATTATAAATAACTGATCCCATAACTTATGCTGAAACTCTGGCACATCTCGTAAATGCGGCTGTAAATTACCCATTACTGCTATAATAGACTTGGCAACCTTATTACGTTCTTCACGATCTTCGATAGCAACCGTATGGTTTATCATTTTCTGCATATGACGACCATATTCTGGAATGATGAGCTTTTCGCGCTCAGTATTGTATTCTATATTATATATATCCATAAAATGTATGTGAAAATTGTGTAGAGATAGCCTAAAAAATCAATATGTAAAGTGTTGTGAATATAAGTCTTTGAAAACTATTTATAAGTAATTATGTATAACCTCTTTAGATTCAGTTTGACAATTGATTACTTTTCGGACTATTCTATAATTCGTTTCGCAAAATACTAAAATAAAATAAGTAAGCTACTGTCATTACTATATTTTATTTATTGATCAATGGTATTTAACAAAGAAAAACAGGTATTAAACGCATCTCGAGTTTTATACTTCCCCGCGAATTTGTCATTTTAACACGTTATACTATCTTTTTTTTAGGTGGTTACTATAATGAAATTACCCCCTCTACTTTTTCAGCAACTTCTTTATATTTATTAATTACCTGATCAGGGTTTTTCATTCTAACATTGATAGATACACTGGTATACTTACCATTTTTGGATTGTTTTGTATGAATTACAGCACCCAGGTTATCAAAAATTGCTTCGATTTGCTCAATCTTTTCAGTATTTGTAGGTACAATAAACTTATATAAATATGAAGTTGGCCAAAGTGATGTATTTGCCAGTTGTTCTTTTAATTTTTTATAAAACTCTTCAGGGTCTTTCATAGTATCATTTATCAAATCAAAATTTGGACCAAAGATACATCTTATGATTTATAAAAACGAAGTTACATATAAACTCCTTTTGCTTTTTTAAGAAGAAAAATTGCTTTTTACCATAGCAGTATATTGTGCTATCGTATCAATATCTACTCCTTTACCAATAGCATCAACTGTATTTATATTATCTATATGTTTTTTAATAAGGTATCGTGCACCAAAATCTGCTTGTAATTGAGATAATTCGTAGAAATACTTAGAAGGAATAATTGCAGGAACACCAATACCAGAACCCAAATCTGTGGCGATAATGGCACTTGATTCTTCGCTAAACTTAGTAATTAACGAATTAAAATGAATTGTATCTAATAATGGTTGATCTACTAATGAAATCAAAATTCCATCATACGGTAATTTGTCCTGTTGTATTGCCATAACTCCAGAACGTATTGTAGATCCCATTCCTGATTGCCATTTTGTATTTCTGAGTATTGTAACAGGAAAATGACAAATCTCTTTATATATAGTGTCATAATGTGCTCCCAAAACCACATAGATTGCTGTTTCTTGTACTAATAGTGCCTTTTGTATTGCATGACCAATTAATGTAGTGTTATGCCATGGTAATACTTGTTTTGGTTCTCCCATTCGACTAGAGGAACCTGCTGCAAGGATAAGTTGTGCTATTTTAGGTTTTGGTAGAAATGACATTTATTTTTTTCCTTTTAGGATCATCGTGAATCGCTCCTTTCTTCTCCTGTAACGGTATTGGGTTTTGGCCTCTAATCACAGATAATATTTCGGCAATTATAGAAATTGCAATTTCCTGAGGAGTTTCTGCTCCCAGGTTTAAACCTGCAGGGCCATGAACAGTATCCAAAAATCTATCTGTAACCTCTGGAAAATACTCTATAAAAGCAGATAATAATTTTTCTCTGCGTTGTGCTGGTCCCAATAATCCAATATACGTCGGTTTGGTTTCTTTTAACGCTTGGAGATATAATAAATCTTTAGCAAAATTATGAGACATTAAAACGATAGCTGTCTGATCATCTATATGTTCCATACTTAAATCTTCTGGAGCACTATGTATCACTTCTTTGGCTCCGGGAAAATCTTCTAACCTCTTAAGATGTTGTGGAGAGCCAACAATAGCTACTTCCCATCCAGTAGCCGATGCCAACTGACATAATTGTACAGCATCATGTTCTGTACCTATAATTATCAACCTGAAACAAGGTTGTATTTCTCTCATAAAATCATCTAAGCTATTATCTGGTTCTATTTCTTGCGAAAAAGAGAGTGCCTGGCCTCCTTTAAATTGAACAATCGATCCCATTGTAGAAGTTACCTCATCTCTTTTAGAATACCAGGAGGTAATCTCAAATGGTACTCGGGATTTTAAATGTTTCTGTATGATCTCGATCCCTATAAAGCTAATATCAAAGGTCTCAATCAAAATATATAATAACCCTTCACAACCTAATCTATATTTACCATCATAAGTCATCATTTTTGATTCTCCAGATGCAAATACAGATTGTGATTGTCGTAGCACTTCTTTTTCAACACATCCTCCACTTACAGCACCTGTCATTTTTCCATTTTGAAGAATTAGCATACCAACCCCTGGTCTTCTATAAGAAGATCCTTCTACATCTACTACAGTAGCCATAACAGCAGGTATTCCCTGCTGTTTGGCTTTATGATAAGACTCTATTATTTCTTTGAATTCGTGTGTCATAAGCGTACTATCCCAATGGCGCTTTGGAGTTCATATGTTTAATAAAAGGTTGCTTATACAATCGTATTCCTTTTGCTGCCTTAATTGCATTTGCTACAGCAGCTCCTGCAGGAGGTAATGTAGGTTCTCCTAGTCCTGTTGGAGCAATATCACTTTCTACAAAATGTGTTTCAACCACAGGAGTTTCATTAATACGAATTAAACGATACGTATTAAAATTCTTGTCTTGCGGCACTCCATCCTTAAATGAAAAATCACCATACATCGCGTGGCCTACACCATCAATAACTCCTCCTTCGATCTGGTTTTTAGCTCCTAGCGGGTTCACAACGATTCCGCAATCTACCACGCAAGTAACTTTTTTAACTACAGGAATATCATTCTCCAGCACTACATCTGCTACCTCTGCAACATGGGTATTATGGCAATAATATGCACTAAACCCCTGATAAGTTCCTTCTTTTGCTTTTCCCCATCCTGATTTATCTACAGCTACTTGTATTACTTTCTCTAATCGTTCTGGTGAATACTGGATTCTATCGTCTGTAGTTCCTTTTACTTTCTGTAGTAAATCCAATCGAAGTTGAATACGATCAATTTCTAATAGTTCGGCCAATTCATCAAAGAAGCTTTGTTCTGCAAAAGACAAGAAATTAGTATACGGGGCTCTCCACGCTCCTGTTGTAATTTCACTATTGTAATTAGCAACATCTACCTGATAATTTTCAATAGCTCCAGCTGGGAAAAAATTAGGAATCAACCCATACATATTCGAATTTACAGAAGCTTCCTTAAGATGATATCCACTAATTTTACCATCTTTAATTGACGCACTGATTTTATATTTTATTGCCGGACGATATATCCCTGCAGACATATCATCTTCTCTAGAGTATACTACTTTGACAGGTTTTTGGGCAATTTTTGATATTTCTGCTGCTTCCAAAGCAAAATCCCCATAGAGTCGTCTTCCAAAACCACCTCCCATTCTGGTCATTTCTACAGAGACGTCTTCTGGGTCGCGTTCTAATAAACTGGCAACCCTACGCGCTGTACCTGCTGGTGTTTGTATAGGTCCAACCAAACGAATTTTTTCTGGAGTAACATCTGCAAAGAAATTCATGGGCTCCATACAATTATGAGGTAAGAACGGAGACTCATAAGTTCTCTCGATCACCTGGTCTGCCTGAGCAAATGCTTTTTTAACATCCCCATCGGCGCGCAGTGTATTAAACTCTTTACCATTAAGGAGGTCCTTCAATATTTTATCATGATCTTCTGTGTTTTCTAATTTTGAATCTGAAGTCCAATTCGCTTTCAATGCTTTTTTTCCTTTCATTGCTGTCCAGGTATCCTTTGCTAAGACTGCAATTTTATCTCCAAACTTAACCACATCATGTACTCCCGAAATTGCTCTAACAGCAGTATCATCAAAATCAATCAGTTTTTTACCAAAAGCAGGAGGTCTTAATACCGAAACATATGCCATTCCGTCTTCTTTATAATCCATTCCGTAAAGAGACTTTCCGGTAATGATCTTATCCACATCTACATTAGGAATATCTTTTCCTATGATTTTAAAATCTTTAGGATCTTTTAATGTTATATTTTCTGGTACTTCAAGGGCTGCCGCTTCTTTAACGACTTCTCCATATCCAAGTTTATCGCCATTGGCATTTATAATTACTCCATTTTCCGTTTTACATTCTGAAGCATCTACTCCCCATTTGGCTGCTGCTGCATTAACTAACATCTGTCTAGCTGTAGCTCCCGTTTGGCGTAGTGGTTCCCACCCTTGTCTAAGAGATTGGCTTCCTCCAGCCACTTGTCTTGTAAAGTTTTTGGTATCCAATGCTCCTTGAGCTACATGAACATTATCCCATGACACATCAAGTTCTTCTGCAATAAGCATAGGCATAGAAGTCTTAACCCCCTGGCCTATTTCTGGATTTGGAGAGAAGATAGTTACCATTCCATTATCAGCTATCTTGATAAAAGCATTAAAATCATTAAAGTTTAATTGAGAAATATCAATAGGTATATCAACGGGTGGTGTTGCTTCAGGTTTACATGCCTGAAATAAATTAAACCCAATTAACATTCCGCCACCAGCCAATGCCGATGTTTTTATAAATGACCTTCTACCGAATGAAGGTGATGCATTATTTTTCATACGTTTAAAATTTAAATGGGTTAACTCATTTTACTGGCAGCAACTTCTACAGCTTCTTCTATTCTGTTGTAAGATGCACACCTACATATATTACCACTCATTGCATCCCTGATCTCTGATTTATTTGGGTTTGCATTTTGTTTTAAGAAAGCAGCGGCAGACATCATTTGTCCCGCCTGGCAATACCCACATTGTGGTACATCTACTTCTTTCCAAGCTTGTTGAACAGGATGTGAGGCATCTTCAGACAGGCCTTCGATCGTAGTAATTTCCATGTTTTCTACCATAGAAACCTGAAGTAAGCAACTTCTGGTAGCAGAGCCGTCTAGATGTATCGTACATGCACCGCATTGACCTATACCACAGCCAAATTTGGTACCTACCATATCAAGATGATCTCTTAACACCCATAAAAGAGGGGTATCCTGGTCTGCCTCAACATTATGAGATTGACCGTTAATTTTTAAATTATAAACAGGCATGAGTTTTAGTTTTTAAAATTCGTGTTTAACTAGTCTAAATAAAGCAAATGCATATCAATTGCTATTGAAGTTACTAAAAATTCACTTTGTTGATTCAACTTTAACAGATCATTACAAATAATTATGATTCCTGAAAATCAATTTATATACATAATATTCGCTTCTTATTAATACGGCATATATACTATATCATTCTATATATAAAATTTAGTCTATTAAAATCCATCAATTTTCGATTTAGCATTTACTAACTGTATTTTATAACACGATATGGAGCGTCCTAATTAATTTTATTTTCTACACTTCTCGTTTTTCTTATTTTAAAAACTAATAAATAATATAACAAAGCAAATACTGCTGTCCAGAAAATAACGATTACACAATGAGCCAAAATAGTAGCTTCGTATCTTGTCTGTAATCGTTTTAGCATAAAGTAAAACAAACAGCTAGTAATTATCGTATTTATAGCGTTTACAGATATCTTTTCAATCATACCATTCTGTTTTAACCGAGCCTTTCTTTTTAAAGAAATATAGATACCAGAAAGTATTAAAATCGAAATAAAAAGCCCAAAAATGAACCAAATTATTTTAGTTGTTATCCCGCCCCAATACCCGAAGTGCAAAGGATCTACAATATCATTAATCCACATAATAGTAGTACTAGTTGCTGCGCTTTGTATATGTTCTACTTTATAATTATACGGATTGATATACACACGGTTTGCTCTTTGCCTAACTAATGGAATATTACTATTTCCCATTAAATATATTGTTTCGGTAGAATCAATAGCAGGAGAAATATTTTTTACTTTAAGATGAGGAATAGCCTCTTCTGCAATCTTAACTGCCTTATCATAATCTATAGTAAAGGGAAACGAACTCTTCTCCTCTTTTTGATAATTAAGAATATCTAATTTTATATGTTTAGGGTTTACCATTGGTTTCATTCCCGCAATATTTGCACGTTCAGCAAAATACCAGCTACTAATGATCACAATAAGAAAAATAAAAGGAATAGTCCATAAACCAACTAACCGATGTAAACTTCTACTAAATTTATTTGACCCTTTTTTTATATCAAGTGTAAAAAGTTTTTTCCACCAGGATTTATAAAAATAAAGAGCAGAAATTACCGAAACAAGTATGAGAAATCCAAAAAGTAAGACAATGTAATTTCCTATTTGAAAAGGTATAAAGAGATAATAATGTAAATCCCTTAGATAAAGTTGAGCCGTAAGACTAGTCTCTCCCTGAATCTCTCCTGTATAAGGGTTTGCAAATACAAACGAAAGCTTATTATTCTCTTCTTTATACAACAAATCGCATAGGTAAGGTTCATCATGTCGTATCCAATAGGTGATTTTGGCTTTTGGAAATGTCATTGCAAAATTATTTAAAATAACATTTCTTGAGACAAAAGTTGATTGTGGTGTAGCTCTATAATTTGATTGAATTAACCAATCTAACTCATGACTAATAGTAGAGATTGTTCCAGAAAAACAAATTATAAAAAAGAGTATACCTAATTGATTACCAATCCACCTATGTATCAAAAACAACTTCTTTTTCACTTCTTTTAAATTCTTAAATACATACTGTATTACACGTTCTAATGCCTTTTATCGTTAAAGTAAAACAATCATGCTCTCTACATAAAATCTTTTTGCTGAATGACTTGATTACTCCTTCAAATTGAATATCCATTTCGATATCCTGTTAAAAACTCAATATTTGCATTTCATCGGGGTGTAGATGTTATTGAGAGAAAATAACGATCGGTTTTATCCCAATACATGTAAAATATAATTTTATCTATTTGATTTTAGCAATTACCATACATACACCAAATTGTTTCTGTTTGTTAGAATATAAAAACTTTAAACAACTTCTTTTCAAAATCCTTTTATAATTACGAAATTTGCACCAAAATTATTCCTTTGACAAAGAAAAGAATTGTAATTACCGGAGCACCAGGAACAGGAAAAACCTCAGTTATCCATAAACTTGAAGAAGCAAAATTTTTCTGTTTTCATGAGATTATACGAAGTATGACTCAAGAAGCTTTAAAAAGTGATGATTCTAAAGCTATTGTTTCTAATCCCATAATTTCTGTTTCTGATCCTTATCAATTTAACACACAAATACTTAACGGAAGAGTCGATCAATTTAAAGATGCCATATCCCAGAAAGAAGATCTCACATTTTATGATAGAGGCATACCAGATGTTTTGGCCTATATGAACTATTTTGACCAGTCCTATAGTGATGATTTTATAAATGCTTGTAAAAAGCATATGTATGATCAGGTGTTTCTACTACCTCCATGGGAAGATATTTATGTATCCGACAATGAACGCTATGAGAGTTTCGAACAAGCAAAGGAAATTCATCATCATCTGTTAGAAATTTATAATCAATTAGGTTATGATTGTTTTGAAGTACCTTTCGGAACTGTACAGGAACGTTATGATTTTATCCTCAAAAACATAAAATAATTTGCTAAAGTCTCCTCTTAAAATATTACAGCAGTATTGGAAACACGATAGCTTTAAGCCATTACAAGAAGAGATTATAGCTTCGGTATTGGAAGGAGAAGATACTTTTGCATTGCTACCTACAGGTGGAGGAAAATCAATTTGTTTTCAGGTGCCTGCTCTAATAATGGAAGGTATCTGCATTGTTATTTCGCCATTAATTGCATTAATGCAAGATCAGGTATTACATCTTCAGCAAAAAAATATAAAAGCAATTGCTCTGCCTAGTGGTATTAAATATTCAGAATTAGATACTTTGCTTGATAATTGTATTTATGGCAATTATAAGTTCCTTTATCTTTCGCCAGAACGTCTTCAACAAGACATTGTGCAAGAGCGATTAAAGCAAATGAATATTAATCTTATTGCAGTAGACGAGGCTCATTGTATTTCACAATGGGGAAATGATTTTAGGCCATCTTACAAAAAAATAGAAGTACTAAGAAAAATACATCCTTCTGTACCTGTAATTGCATTAACCGCTTCTGCCACCAAAGAAGTAGTAGATGATATTGTAGTAGAACTGGATCTTTTTCAACCCAAAATATTTAAGCAATCATTTTTTAGGCCTAATCTGGGATACAGGGTAGAAAATGTAATCGATAAAAATTATAAACTCACTCAGATTTTAGATAAATACCCGGGAACATCGATCGTTTATGTACGAAATAGAAAATCTGCGGTTGAATTAAGTGATTTTCTTAATGCAAGTGGATATTTGGCAACATATTATCATGGTGGTGTGGATGCACAAGAAAAAACTAAACGATTTAACCAATGGTTAAAAGAAGAAATTAGAGTAATGGTTGCCACAAACGCCTTTGGAATGGGAATTGATAAACCCAATGTGCGGACAGTGATTCATTATACAACCCCAGAAAGTATAGAAAGTTATTTTCAGGAAGCAGGAAGAGCGGGTCGTGACGGCAAGCAATCTTTTGCCTATCTTTTAAAAAACACAAATGATAATCAAAGATTACACAATCAATTTATAAAAGTATTACCCGATGTAGATGAAGTAAAACTAGTGTATCGAAGACTGTGTAATTATTTTCAAATATCATATGGTGAAGGTGAGCAAACTGTTCATAATTTTGAATTCAATACGTTTTGTAAAACTTATGAGTTAAATACGCTTATTGCCTACAATACGCTGCAATTTTTGGACCGCTGCGGTGTAATTAGGTTTACACAACGATTTACCAAAAAAAGTAGTGTTTATATTCTTACAACAGGAAATCATCTTTTAGAATTTCTAGAAAATAATATAGAATATCAACTAATTACCAAAGCTATTCTTAGAACTTACGGCGGTATCTTTGATGAAAAGGTAACAATTAACCTGCCTTTGATTGCTTCAAAAGTAGGGAAACCCGAAGCAGAAATAGTTAATGTATTAAATAAACTACAAGAAGCCGAATTACTGGAGTTTATATACAAAATTTCTGATGCAGAAATTATCTTCTTATTACCACGGGAAGATGACCATACAATCAATCGCATTAAACACCATCTAATAAAACAAAATACTTCAAAAATAAAGAAGGTAGAATCGATATTAAGATTTACAGGAAATAATACTGAATGTAAAAGCAGGCAACTACTTCATTATTTTGGAGAAAAAGATACTACAGATTGTGGTATCTGTAGTTTTTGTATCACTAAAAAGAGTAATTCTACTTCAGCAGATCTCTATAAAATACAAGAAGATATTATAAGGCTTTTAGAAAGAAAAAACTTATCTTCAAGAGATTTACTGACACAGTTAGCATATCCCGAAAAATTAGCATTACAAGTATTGCGGGAAATGAACGAGCACCAAATTATAAGGATCAATCACGATAACCACTATCAATTAGTACAAAAATAATGAGAGACTTACGAATCCTGTTTATGGGGACACCGGATTTTGCCGTTGAGACCTTAAAAACAATAATAGAAAACAAGTATACTGTAGTTGGTGTTATTACTGCACCCGATAAACCGGCGGGAAGAGGTAGAAAACTTAAAGCATCTGCTGTTAAAGAATATGCGTTATCCAAAAATCTAAATGTTCTTCAGCCAACAAACCTAAAAGATGAGCATTTTATTGAAGAGTTAAAAGCTTTGGATGCTAATCTTAATATCGTCGTTGCATTTAGAATGCTTCCGGAAATAGTTTGGAGTATGCCCGAATATGGAACTTTTAATTTACACGCATCTCTTCTTCCTGATTATAGAGGTGCAGCACCAATTAACTGGGCTGTTATTAATGGAGAGCAAAAAACAGGAATTACTACTTTTTTTATTGATGAAAAAATAGATACCGGTCATCTTATTTTTCAGAAAGAAGTTGAAATAAAAAATGCTGATACTGCAGGAGTACTACATGATAAATTAATGGAGAAAGGTGCTGATCTGGTATTAGAGACTATACAAGCAATAGAAAATGATTCGGTAACGGTAAGCCCGCAACCAAAAGACAGTGCTTTTAAAACAGCATATAAATTAAATCGAGAGAACACCAGAATTAATTGGGAAGAGGATATATATACTATTCATAATCTGATTAGAGGACTAAGCCCCTATCCTGCTGCCTGGTGTGAATTGTACAATAAAGGAGTGTCTGAAAAAATAAAAATATACAATGCTCAACCTATTGAAGAAGCTCATACATATGATATAGGTAAAATTATTATTGAAGATTCGACAATCAAGATTGCAGTAAAAAAAGGATACATTATATTGAAAAAACTTCAACTCCCTGGTAAAAAAGCAATGGAGTCAAAAGCATTATTGAATGGTTATGTTTTTTATAGAGATGCAAAAATGTGTTAACCCCTATGTAATATAGGGTTTAAAAATCTATCTAAAACAACATTGGTTATTAACAATCGCATTGAGTTATCAACAAATCCCTGTATTTACTGGGCCAATCCTTGCATGAATCATAAATCCGTATAAATTTGTAAAGCGTTTAACATAAAAGATTGGTTTAACCAACAATTAATTTAAAAACAGAATTATGAACAAAACAGAATTAATCGATGCAATGGCAGCTGACGCTGGAATTACTAAAGCAGCGGCTAAAAAAGCCTTAGAATCTTTCTTAGGAAACGTTGAAGGTACTCTTAAAAAAGGAGGACGTGTTTCTTTAGTAGGGTTTGGATCTTGGTCAGTTTCTAGAAGAGCTGCAAGAGAAGGTAGAAATCCACAAACTGGTAAGACTATTAAAATCGCTGCTAAAAACGTTGTTAAGTTTAAGGCTGGTGCTGATTTATCAAGTTCGGTAAACTAATCAGTTCGTTTTCGATATTATTTAAAAGCTCCCAAATTTGGGAGTTTTTTTTATGATTTTTCGGCAAAAAACTCCTAACTACTTTGATTATTAGAAATAATTATTTAGATTTAAGATAAGTTAAATTGTTAGTATGATATCACTACAACCTTCAAAAGGACATTTATTAATCGCTGAGCCGTCTATTATAGGAGATGTGTCTTTTAACCGTTCGGTGGTCCTTTTGGCTGATCATAGTGAACAAGGGTCTATTGGCTTTATAATGAACAAACCACTTGAGTATTTTCTTGCTGATCTGGTTCCAGAAATTGAAATAGAATTTAAGATTTATAATGGTGGACCAGTTGAACAAGATAACCTGTACTTTATACATAAAGTACCTGATTTAATTCCTAACAGTGTAGAAATATCTGGCGGTATTTATTGGGGAGGAGATTTCTCTATTGTCTCCCAGCTTATTGTTGAAGATAAAATCACTCCAAATGAAATCAGGTTTTTCTTAGGATATTCTGGTTGGGATTCTAAGCAACTTAATCAAGAACTTGAAGCCAACTCATGGGTAATTGTAGAAAACAATTACAAAAAGAATATTTTCGGAAAGTCATGTGATACTTTTTGGAAAGAAAAAATGATAGAACTAGGAGGAGAATATGTCCTTTGGTCTAATGCTCCAGAGAATCCCACATACAATTAATCCCCTAATCTTATTCTGGTATTTAATATTCCTAATAATCTCTTACTTGTTTTAGAAGTATACTCCTTTTTCCTAAACTTGGTAATTGGTAAAATTCCTGTAATTACATTAGTAATAAATAATTCATCTGCTTTTTGTAACTCAAAAGGAGAAATAGAAGCTTCTTCTATTTGATATTCTGGTAATTTCTCAAGAATTCTTATCAACTGAGTTCTTAGTATCCCTTTTAGACACCCATCTACTATTGGAGGTGTCTTTATTGTATTGCCTTTTACAAGAAATAAGTTTCCATTTAAAGCTTCAATAATCATTTTATCAGAGTTGATTAACAAACAATTATCAAAGCCATTTTCTTTAGCAAAAATTCCACCAACAACATTAACCAGTTTATTCGTTGATTTTAAAGTAGATAGGATATCTTTATTGACATAATGATCTTTAAAAAGAGTAACTTCATACTTCTGATCAGGAATCGTATAAAAACTGGATTCTAACTTAGAAACCAATATAGTATATTCGATATCGTTAGAAGTGGGCGTATATAGCCCACCAGACACTCTATTTACCATTAATTTTATCCTTACCGAAGAATTTGTTAACCCATTCGCAGTGACAAGATCAATGATTTCTTTTTCTAAGAACTCTGGAGTAAATGACATAGGAATTTGCATTCTAAGAATACGCATTGAAGCCATTAATCGAAAATAATGATCTTCCCAAAATAGAATAGATCCAGAATTAACTCTGATCGTTTCAAATAAAGCGTCTCCATATGCATATCCTCTATTATCAATAGCCAATACTGCTTTATGATCTTCTAGTAAATTTCCGTTGATATTAACCATAAAAAATTCCCATAAATTTTAATGTTTATGGGGTATAGATTTTTATTATAAAAAGAAGAATTATGCTGAGCCTAATACCTGTTTTAGATTCCCTATCATATTATCCCATAACATTTTATTTTCGTCCATTTCATCATCTTCAGAGTAATCAGTAACCATAAGAGAAACGTCTTTGGTTATTTCATCAACCTGAATACGCATTTCAAAGAAATAATCATTTCCATCATTTTCATCTTCTACCCATCTAAATTTTATTCGCTCACCACTTTTTTTGCTTAAAAGTTTTGCTTCCTCTTCAGAATCATCCCAGATAAATGTAAATAACTCCCCTCTTGAGTTTACATTATCAGAAAACCACTCTGAGAGACCAGAAGGAGTAGATATATATTGATATAATAGTTGCGGCGACGACTGTACCACAAATTCAAGTTCATATTTTATTTTTTCAGACATATCATTAATTGTTGGTAAGCCAATATATAGATTAATTATCGACTTTAAAAGTACATTGAAAAAAAAATTAATTATGCATTATTGTTTGCGTCAATCCATTTTGTTTTTATATTTGCACCCTCCTTAGGAGTACTACAAAAAGTGTTCTATAAAAATAAGCTGTTTTAAATGGTTTTTTTATACTAAAATAAGGAATATGGCGAGGTAGCTCAGTTGGTTAGAGCATCGGATTCATAACCCGGAGGTCGGGGGATCGTGCCCCCCTCTCGCTACAAGAATTAAATAAAAAAAAGCTGACTTATATAAGTCAGCTTTTTTTTATTTAATTCAGAAAATGTATTTTTATGTTGTGGGGATATTTACCGATCATAATGCAGATATTGTTCAGATCATAAGCCTTCCTTTGGAACTTATTGGGTTTGCTCTGGCATTTATTGAAGTGCGTAAGCCATCCCTAGCAGACCGTATTGAGAAAGGGATCGATATTTTAATTGATCGATTATTCAACATCATTAAAAAGCGTAGCCCCAAAGATGGTACATCGTTGCCTCTTGCTGTTTTAATGCATCTTTCTATTACGATAGCATTTTTAGGATGTTTTTGGGTTTGCTGGAAGTATGTGCCCATCCTATATGAACGTCCTAAAGATAATTTCTTTAATTACTTTGACTATTTTGCTTGGTTTGTTGGATGGTTGGGCATCGTGTTTTCGAGTATAGGTGTTTTAATGTTTGCTGCTTTTATAGTGATAACAATTCTATTGATTATTTTAAAAATCATTACCCGTATTTTGAATTATTTGGATCGATATGCTCATGGCAGAGCTTTGGGAGCATTCGGTTTAATATTAGCTTTGTTCGGGGTTATCGGTGAAATCTTTCAGGTTACTGTGATGATAGTTAGTTGATAGCATATACGGTAACTAATTTCTTCTTCTTGTCAATCTAATTTTTATTTACTCATTTCAGAAAACACATCCCATTAATAATTAATGTTTTTCTCTAAAAGATTTTGGAGAAATTGATACATATTTCTTGAAAAACTTCCAGAAATAGGCAGAATCTTCGAAGTGTAACTCAAAAGCAATCTCGGATATACTTTGTTTACTAAAAATCAGAAGCCGCTTAGCCTCTAAAACAACGCGTTCTCTAATCAATTCTCCTGCTGTTTTTCCTGTTGATTTCTTTACTATATCGTTTAGATAGGTTGGTGTAATATGTAATAATGAGGCATAATAGCTAACGCTTCTTTCTTTTTTATACTCTTGTTCGATTAACTTCTTAAAAGACTTCACAATCATATTACCCGATGTACCATCTCCAAAACTCTGATCATTATGCATCTGTCGATGGATTTGGATCATCAAAATATTAAGATGATTTTTAATGATCTGATCTTTCTCAACATAATCATTAGTATATTCTTTCCATAGATCTGAAATGCTATTGCTAATCGTTTTTTCCCTCTCATCGGTTCGCACGACTAAAGATGTATTATGTATTGTCCTATTTATAATTTCAAAACTGGTATTCGCTCTGGTATGTGATAACAAAACATCTGGAGAGAAATGCAATACAAACCCTTTAAAATCATTAGAATTTTCGCATGCATGAACTACCCCAGGATGAATATAAAATAGTGTTCCTTTCTCCATTTTATACATTTTTTCATCTATCAAAATGCTTCCACACCCATGGGTTACCCAAATGATCTGAAAGAGATTAAAATGTCGATGAGGATGATGCGCTGTAGTATTAAGATCATTAGATAATTCTTCCAGGCGTCTCATATTAAAAAATGAGGCAACCTCACCTTCTTTACTACCATACAAATGATAATTTGGTATCTTATCCATTGCTTTTACAGATATCATATATCTTGATTCATTGCTTTATATTCTCATCAATATAAACATAAAATCATAAACTTAAATTTCTTCACCTATACTATTAAAAGTCTTTTTAAAATTAAAAGCATCAGAAGTCGGTCCATATTCTTCAAGATATTTCAATTTAGACAACGCTTCTTCTGTTGTTGGTACATGATCGCGATCTACCCACCATAGCACCATATGAGGGCTTTTCATTCTTTCAAACCATTTTCTACCATCCCTCACAAAATAGCTATGTACAGTACCATAGGCAAAGTTTTTAAGAGATTTAAGATCTTCCCAAACAGACATATTAATAAGCATCATATCATCTTCTAAAGGGGATTCTATATTTGCGGCAGAACTGCCATCATCATCTTTTAATCTCCATACAAACCCTGGGCTTTCATCGGCCAGCTTATTAATTGGCTCTAAAAAATCAACAAATTCTTTTAGCAGAGGTGAATCCAGCGGAGCTTTCATTTTGGCAATATTAATTTCTGCAATGTACTTTTTACTCATAATTTTAATTTTTCACTGCATTGTTACAGTTTCAATATTCAAAATTAGAGATAGACAGTTTATATATTTATATAAGGATCACGGTTGTTTCTGTACTTTTCACAGAATTCTATCTTTGAGTTATAAAAATGAGAACCAAATATCAGCATAAACTAGTTTTCTTCTTTTAATAGTTTATGAAATACATCTGCCAATCGTATTTCGATAAATTTCACAATATCCTTTTCTGATTTATCATTTTGATACATAGAGAAAACTTTTGATGCATTACGCCTTTTTAATGTTTTTATATCTCCTTCTGGATATTCAATATCTCCTGGTTTCAAATTCCATTTTAATAAAGATTGTAAAAGTTCGGTATGTGATTTATATCGTTTCTCTAATACCTTCTGTCTATCCAGATCTTCCTGGTTTTTTTCTTCTGCACTATTGATCCTTCCACTTAGTACTGTAAACTCATCCCGTATCTGGCGGTCAATCTCCTGTGCTTCCCCAACTAGTTTTAAATAGGATTCATATATTTTTTCATTGTAAAACTCTGCAAAGTCAAAATAAAGATTCATTGCTTTAAGGTAACTTAGGGCGACCTCCTTGTATACTCTTTTATCCTTCTGTTCGGTTTCTACAAGTTGTTCTCCAAGATCACTTAACTTACCTCTTTTGTCTTTGATAAGATGAGCAAAACCTTCTTTCTCTGGTAGTGCTAATAACTCTGGAGTGATATCTGTAGGGAGTCCTTCATAACGATATTTTCTATACTGAATTTTAATAGAGTCATTGACTTCTTTCGGCTTTTTAGGTTTCTTATTGAAATTGATTTTGGGTTTCTTAAGTCCAAATGCATAGTTATAACTAAAAGTAGCTGTAAATTCACTTAAACCACCTGTATTGCCACCATTTCTAAATAATTGTACAGCATTAAGATTGAAATTGTGTCTTTCTTTTAAAGTATAGGTCAACGCCCCTCGTAGGTTCGTAACATTTGTTTTAGATGTGAGACTACTAGAACTATTATATCCAGCAGAAAGTCGGGTGTTCAATGTTTTTTTAAAATATCGCTTACCGACACTTACCGTAGGACCCCAGGTCGTTGCTTCTTCTCTTCCAATTGTATTATAAGTCCCATTAATTGATGTGCTTATATTTAGGCTTCTTTCTGAAAAATCTATGGTATGACCAAGGTTCATATTATGAAAAGTAGAAGCATCTCCCAATCTAACCACACCGCCTTGTTCATTTGAGACATCATTGAGTGCATAATTCATCGTTAGATTCTGGCGAGAGGTCTTTTTTCCTGAAAGCACATAGTTAATCGTTAAAGTAGCTGTTTGCGATAATTGCTTGTAATCCAGTTCCTCTATCTGTTCATCTAAAAGATCGGCATCATTAATCTCATCAAACTGATTAGGCTTGATATTAGTAAACGTACTAAAGTTAGAGTACATACCAGAAATATTCAACCTATCTGATACAGAAAGAGTTGCATTTAATGATCCGACCGTACGGTTGGTGTTATTGGCTTTTAAGTTATCCAGATCATCTCTTTGATACCCAATATTAAGAACTAAGCTTAATTTGTCCTTAAAAAACGTATTAGAAGCATCTAAGGTTATGTTTTCAAAATCATTATTGAAATAATACGCTCCAAGGGTTTCATAACCAGGTTCAATACGTTCGTATCCCAAACCAAGGTTTACTCGTCCTACGCCATAACCTAAACGTGTTTTGATAGCTGTATAATATTCTGTAGAAGCTCGATTATTAAAAAAATTAGCTATCGGAGAGATATCCGAATTATCAGCCTCTTCGGCTCGGGTATCTTTGGTAATCGCTGTAGAGGCATATTCGGCCTGAAGGCTAAAACTTTTACCTAATTTAACTTCTCCTTCTATACTTACTACCAGGTTTTCCTGGGGTAATACACCTTTGGCTTCGGGGATAGAATCAATAGAAGTTGGGTTATCCTTGGCATAAAAACCAATAACACCTATTCTATAACGCTCTTTTTCAAAACTCGTTTTTAGTCCATATCCCATACGACTGTATGAAGGGATAGTTCTTGCATCTTCATTATCCTCTACTGCTTTTAGCAAACGACCACCCATAGCACTTATTTTTAAAGCTCCCGGAGGAGTAAGGTCTATGCCTCCACCCGTAAACTGATGACCACTTAAAGTATAGGGAGAAAAGGTCATACTTATATTACCGATATGTCCAGTAACCCATTTATATTTGGGATGTAAACTAATACGGTTAAAATCAAAGGGAAGCTGATATCCCAGATTCTCTCCCTGATTCGAAAAACTATAGGATATTGGTAATGAAAAGCTATAAATATTAATGTTAAGCGCTCCTTGCAAAAAATAGGTAAAGGGTTCTCTGTTATTATTTTGATTAGAGCTATAATACACACCGCTGGCAGAGACCTGACCACTAACTTTTAAAGGTTTACTTTGAGTAATTGTTTCATAATCGAGTGTTTGTGCAATAGAGAAAAAAGGAAATACCAAAAACACTAATAATAGCTTATTCAAAAACTTTATTTTAGTTGGTATACTCAAAAATGATTTTATATTAAATTTCCCCACAATTCTCTTATAACATGAATAAGATTATTTTTCTCTCCTTTTTAAGTACACTATTTTATATTTTATTCATCTGTCAAAAACCAGAATTTGATCCATACTACTTGACTTCTATTTGGTTTTGATTGTAGTCTTAGGTCGAATTATCACACTACAATATTACTCCTAAAAAAAGAAAAATAGTTCACGGTTTTCAGGGATTTACGTTTTTACCTCGTCTAAGAATCAGCATATTGGTTTCCAAATAATTTTCTCCTTTTCTATATCAGATGGCATTGGCACATCATATTTCGATTTTGTTCTTACTTCCCAAACTTTTTCTATTTCAGAGAGTTTAATTTCACCAGAATAATATTCCATTCCTTTAGAATCTATAAGCTTTACAAACGGTAACTCTTTACCAATTTTTTTATCATAAGTTTTTAAGCTAATACTTCTTATATCCTCGAAATAATGATAAGCCTCAAATACAATTCCTCTATAAAGAGCTTTGGTTATAATCCCGAACGCATTCTTTAATACGTCCTTTTTGATAATTTTTATAAATCCCCCATGAATACTTTTCTCAAATTCATCAATTGGGCATTCTTTTTCATTTTCATAGATTAATATGAAATGAGTAAAAGGAATTGGAGCTTCATGTCTTACTTCATGAAACCTTATTTCATGTCCATGATAATTTGTATATTCTCCGTGTCTTATTATCATTCTACAGAAACAAACTTGTTTTTATCTTTATCAAATTTTGCTATTAATTTCTCAGAACCATCTGACATTAATATAAGCATAGGGTCGCCATGTTGAGGTGTGTAACGCGGAGACTCCAATTCGGGAACTCCTAGCCTACCATGGTTTCCAGATGTAAACCCGTTCCCTGTGTATGGATAAGGTAATCCCGATCCTTGAGGTATCGTCAAATTTGGGTTTTTAACTTTGTATCTAATTATACCGCAACTACCGTCAGACAACTTAAAAACTGGACCTTTTTCACTCTCATAATCAAGTCTCATTCCATAGAAAACATCCTCATACGTTTTTAAGTGTTTCGCATCTTTTGCAGCCGTAATAAATCCACCAACTGTATTATAAGTTCCATCCAAATATTTTTCTATATCAGATTTGGAGATCACTTTTTGAAGTATTGTATTCCCATCTGGTATGGGAATCGAATTCCTAATAGCACTTATTATAGCTTTATCATCTTGTTTTAGTTGATGATATTTCATTTTCTGGTAGATTTTCTTAAAATTTTCTACACTTATTCCATGCTTACCAACAATTGAAGCTACATTATCAGAAAAGCCATTAATTGAATTAATAGTAGATCTGCCATATTTCGCATTATCCATTTTCTTAAACCCAATCTCTTTTCCTTTTCTTAAAATTACATGCTCTTTATATTTGCCTGCAACTTCTGCTCCATCTGCTTCATCCAGGAATTTTTTCTTGATTAGGTTTCCTTCCGTATCTATACGCGCTATTTCTGTATTTTCGCTATCTACTACTTTTACTTCTCCCTTTTTAATGCCAGAAAACTTAATTGGTAACTCTAATTTAGAATCAAATATCTTATCTGCTTCTTCGAGCCCATCAATTAATTTTTGTTTATTAGCAGTAGATCCTTCTATCATAAGAGCCTTTAACCCTTCAAATGATTCTTTTTTATTATAAACAAAGCGACTATGCGTCTTGACGAGAATCTCTAAGTTTTTACCATCGTTTGCAAAACGTATATTTCTAAAAGGTTCTAATATTTCCCATGATTTCTCAAGACTGGCCTTTTTAGCCAGTGATGCATTGTCATACAGTCGTTTAATATTTTGATGTTTATTCTCGGGTAAATCAGATAAAACAGTTTTAAGCTTAGGAATTCTAGTACCTTCTGCAACCTCAAGTCCTTCAACTAATCTCTTCTTTTCTACTGGCTTATCTTGAAGAAATTTTGGATCACTTTTTATTTTACCTAATAAAACACTTGTTTGCTGCTTTAGTTTTGATCCCAGGTCTTTTGCTTTTATTCCTTGTTGAATAAAGCCTAAATATAATTTTATCGCTTTACATGTTTCATCCGTATCGCATTTTTCCGAATGTTTTAGCAAAACATCAATCGTAGATAATCCCAGTTTTACATTCTCAAAATCATAAAGTATCGTTCTTAGTGTGCCATTATTATAAATCTTCTTAAGTACACTTAAATCTACAGTATCACCAAGCTCACTAATAATTTGCTTTAGTCCTTTAAGGATTGTTGCTCTATCTGCTCCATCTTTGATTAGCTTAGGGTTTTCTACTATTTTCTTTTCTAGTTTACGGGATAACTCAGCTATTTGGGTACTTCTCGTTGCTAAATCGCCTAATCCGGTTCCTAATCCTAATACATCACCAAGAGCCCCCAACATCTCACAATATGTCATTTCTTTTTTCTCTCCCGGCTGATTGACTGTAGTTGGGTTGGGTTTAGGACAAGCATCAGAATATTTAAGTATTAGATTGGTTGTACTTAATATGGCTTCTACTCCTTTTAATCCATCCAAAAGGTTTTTAAGCTTACCAAGATCTTTAAGATGTCTTAGCTTCGCAATATTACCAATACCAGAAGCTGTTAATGCTATTTCAAAAGCGAGGTTTGCTCCTTGATCAATGTTATTAGTACTATAGTTTTCATCAATCGCTTTAAGTATAAACATTGGTACTGCTACCGATTTAATATTAAAACCAGGTTTTGCTATTTTATCATATTTTATCAATCGTATAGGAGTATATATATGATGCGTTCCTATATGAACAATTTTAGGCTTATCTCTTGGATCACCACTATAATATGGTCCATAGACCTCTTTAGTTAATTTAACCGAGTTTTTTTCTACAAAATCAACATCATAGGGACTGCTGAAAAACACCCCTACTTTATCACTTGTATATGGTATATCATGTACAGGTTGCGAAGTAAATTCTGATTTTTTCCATATGTTATAAAAAACATTAATCAGCTTTGTGAAATTATCTTCTCCACCCCAGTTATCGAGTTTACTATACAATTTTCTAAATACATTCTCTTTATCAAACTCTTGGGTATCTATATTTTTAAGAAAGGTAGTTTCATCTCCTTCACCAAGAGCTTCTATAATATTGATTACAGCATCCTCTTCAGAAACTCCTTTATCATTAACCGAACAACTTAACAGTATTTTTAATGCTACCCATAACTTATCTTTATCAAGAGATGTAACATCGTGTTTATAGGACAAATAAGTCGTTGGTATTTCAGAAAAAAACGTATCTATTTTATTGCAATCGGTATTTTCAGAAATTCCGCTAGAAGGAAAATATTCTTCAATGAGATAATCTATTATTTGTATAGAATACTTTGATTCATAAGGTAAGGAGTGGCTTTTTTCTCTTTCAATTTTTAAGGCATTGCAAAAATTTTCTACCTCATCGTGATGTTCAAACTTAAAAATATGATCCTCTTCTTTTGTCTTTAAGTTTAATTCATAACGCACCCCTCCTGTAATGTTCTTTTTTATTTCAAAACCTACATTTATATCATTTTCTATTTGGGATTTATCTTTTGGAAATAAGTATTCTTTTAGCTTTTTTAACTCTACCGGATCAACTACAGCTGTAGGTCTATATGTGGGAATAATCGTAAAAATTTCTACATTTTTATACTGTAGACTATTACGTTCGCTTTTTCTATTTTTACTATCCAATTCTTTAACATACTTTGGAATCGAAGTAGAAGTTCCTTCAAATTGTCCCTTATCTATTGATACATTTAGATCATGACCTTTCCAAGTTCCTTTGAAGGTTCCGGTTTTTCCAAAAACAGATGTATCTATATTTAGGTAATCTCCATCCGAATTCATATACGCATATCGTATAATTTGGAATATCTTATTTACATATTCATCATCCGAAAAAAATAACTCGCCCTCGTCATCATCCTGAAATGGATATAATTTAAAATCAGGATTATGAATTTGTACCCAATCCAAATGTGATAATTCTACTCCATGACCATAGTCCATAAGCCAATTGGTAGCTTCTTTTGATGTATTCAGCTCTGTAAACGGGTGTTCTAATCCAAAAACACCATGGCCAAGTTCATGAGAAATTGTTCCCGCCAAATTATCTTTACCTTCCTCTTCTTTTGAAAGATTACCATTAAATATAAATCCAAATTGTCGTTTAATCGGCATAAAACCAGCAACGTCACTTCTGCTAGGTTGTATATTGCTGCCAAACACAAAAAGATAATAGGATTTACGAGAAGTAGTTTTGCTTGATTTATACGCCTTAATAATAGCATTTTGATCTTCTGTATAGTTGGTAAAGAAACCACTATCTCCCATCTGTACTGTATCCCCTCCGTAAAGAGATTTATCTACCTTAAAATTACTAGCAATTGTAAAGTCAATATTAACCGATGCTTTACCAAAGATTGTATTGATTTTTGATGTAAGTTCTGACTCACTAGGCAATGACACTCCATCAACCGGTATAATAGTTACATTAATGTCTTTTTTGGATAAATGCCAAAGAGAAAATACGCCTGCTATAGTTTGTTGTTTTGTATCATCTTTTGACTGTATGGTAGCGTATATATTTTCATGCTCAAATACATAATATCCCTTAAGCTCTAACGTAATCTCATTACTTCCGGATACTTCATACTTAACATTTTCACCATTAGCTGTTTTAATAACAAGATCATTAATAGATAAATTACTATCGGTAATAGTTACTTTTCCTTTTACCTTATCTGAGGCTCCATTTCCTACTGCCTTATTGATAATAACATATGGCCTACCTTTTACATCCTTTATTTGATCATAATACTTTCCTAATTGTTTTTCCTGCCCATCTGGTATTGCATCAAACCCATAAGCATAACCGTTATCAGCTATAAACTCTACTTTGATACCCTCTGCAGAAAGTTGAGAAACATCCCCATTTTCATCAACTCCAGGAGTGTTTTCTGAATCAACACCTCCACCATCTGCCAATGGTTCTCCCTGTCTAATGTTACCATCTTCGTCAACATGGTATACATCCCCATTACTATCAATAATAACCACATCATCTCCACCAGGATACTTAGAAATTGCTCCTGTTACCGGATCTGTAACTGTTATGGTGCCATCATCATTTACCCGAATATCATTAATCGTTATATCATAATCAAGCTGTACAGCTTCTAGATCATTATCTCCTTCAAAGACCTCTGTCACATCATTACCAGACTCAATTCCTTCCCAGTTTTCATCATAGTCTGTTACTACAATCCCATCTAAAAGTTGGTAGTCTGTATTGATACTAATATTATCAAAACTCACTTTTAACTTGGTATCCTGTAAATACGGAACCACAATATATCCCCATCCCGAAAAAGAGCCATTATCTCCTTTGACTTCTTTTACCGTTACCGGAAAATCTCCCGCAGTAAATACTTCATTTGTAACCAATCTTTCTAAAGGGTCCTGGTTGGTAATAATAATCTCGGGAGTAATACCACAGTTATAAGTTGACTCTTTGTCATCTGCCAGTATGGTAGTAAACTCATAGATTTGAGAATAAGTAAACGGTTCATTATCCAGGCATTGTCCTCCAACTCTAAACTCATACGTCGTTCCCGGTTCTAGGTTATAAATAGTTGTATACTCATTAATAGTCCCTCCTTCAAACCAAATCGCATTTTCTGTATCCTTCTTACGGTATTGTACATTATATCTCAAGTGATCTACACCTTGCCATAAAATCTTTTCGCTGGTTGTATTCTTTGCCTCTGCCAATATATATTCTGGCTCAGCACATTTACCGGTATAGGTAAAGTAATAGATCTCACTATATCCGTCATTTTTAAACACAGAGGTTTCACTGATCCCGTCACTTATCATGGCTCGTACTCTCCATCCATATGTTTTATCTGGCAGTAAAGAAGTTTCTGCAGGTCCGTATAATAAAGTAGTAGCAAAAGTATTGGTTTGATACAATGGTCGACTAGCCAAAAATGCAGCTTGCGGATCCATTTGATTATCCCAAAGCTCAGCCAATGTAAACTCATATTCTACATTTGTAGCATTAAGATGCCTAGGAGTCCACTGAAAAATAATGTTTTGTGGATCTCGCATCAATACTTGTTCTCCTCGATTAGGTAGATTTAAAAATGGTGGATCATTAAGAACTAGATAAACTGTAGCACAGCTTTTCCGAGAAATCTGTTGTCCCGATTGCGCATCAAATACTTCAAAACAAAAACGATACAAGCCTTCTGGTAAAGGCACACTATATTGCTGCGGGTTAATTCCTCTTAAATTCTGAAGGGCAAAATAAGGTTGTAAATCTAAATTCGTTAATCGTAATGGTATCCCTCCATCCAGAAAAATCGGATTAGCTCCGATCACTACATCATTACTTTGGATAGACAAACCTGCATTATTTTCTACAAAGAATTTTAAACGCACTTGCCTATTCGATTCTGTTATATCGGTTAGTAGTAAATTAAGTATTAATTTATCTGATGAGGCTGTATTATACTCTGATAGTTTTAAACTATATGGGGGTACTATTTGAGGAGTAACATTTACCGGAAAAACCTGTGCTTGTAATGCACAAGAAAACAGGAACATCACTAGTAAAATATAATATCTGTGTTTTTTAAGCATAGCTGAATCCTTTATCCTATTTATTATACTTATACTCATTTTAATTACTCTTTTTGAACCTTAATATCCACCAGTATGTAAGAATTCTGTCCATCCTCTACAAAGTTCTTAATCTTAATAGCTCCTTTCTTCCCTTCCTTAGTTTGAAAAAGAACAATTCTTGGTACCGTCGTATTATCAAAATCTTGTAATCCTCCCGGAGTTTCAGTTATCACCAGGTTCTTTAACAATGTATCATCCTGCATAGTATCAAACTGTGATGGTGTTAATGAAGCAGAACAATTGCACAGTTCTTGAGAATTAATAAAAATGGTGTTTTTAGGCCCCTCTAATTCATCAAAAGTAGTTCCTGATAATTGATCAGGGCTCACAAATCGATTACGATTAAAAGTGTTACTTAAACCAAAGAAAACCAAATCAATATCTTGTTCAACACCGGGTGTTATCTCATTAGCTGTAAATAGTATACGCTTTGCTATGGTATAAAAACTCCCTCTTGTATTCGCAGTATGAGCTGTATTGATACCAAACCTTATATCATTTAATTCTCTAAGGTTTGTGTTTTTAAAAAATTCAATCTGTTTGGTGATAGTTTTTGTATCTTTTCCGTTAAGGGCTGTTAGTCTTATTGTTTGAATTCCTTCTTGAGTAAATGTTATCTCTGGATTTTCTACTACGGAAGAAGAAGAAACAGTTCCTTCAAAAGTCCATTGATATGAGGTAGCACTAATTGAATTATTCTGAAATTGTACACGAGCCGGTATTTGATAATCATCGTCATCAAAAGCTATCTGATACTCAAAGTCTGAAACTAAAAATGGAGCAACAGTAATCGTTTTTTGTAAATCATATGTTTCTCGCCCGTTACCAATTTCTAATCTAATCACATGATCTCCGGGTTCTGTGAATACTATTTCTCCCGGATTACGGTTGGTAGAGTTTGCCGGAGTTCCTCCTTCAAAAGTCCAGGAAAAGCTATCTGCTCCAGAAGAGTTATTTTGTATTGTATAACTAGCCGGAGAGAAATTATCTACGAGATTTGTGATTTCAAAATCAACAACCACCGGATCATCAATTTGTATTTCTAAAGTTTTTGTGCCCTGGGATCCATCTTGATTAGTTGCTGTAAGCTCAATAGTATACACTCCTTTTGCATCATACTGTATGACTCCCGGATTACGATTTACAGACCTAGAAGGCACTCCTCCTTCAAAAGTCCATTCATAATCTTCTCCTCCTTTTGTTCTATTAAAAAAAACAACCTGAACTGGTATTGAAAAATCATCATTAAAAACTTCAAATTCGAAATCAGCAATAACAGGTATTGCCTCTTCTTTGGCACAACCAAAAAGGCAAAATATAGATAATATGTATATTATTTTATTCATAGTATAAAAGCACTTCTAGAGACTCTTCTTGACAAAAATGTTCTACTCAAACACTAGTTTACGAGTTTCTGACCCTTTTGGAGTTTCTAATAACATCAAATACACTCCTGTGGGTAGTGTAAGAGAATAGTCTAGTAAAAAATCAAGATTATTTTTTTCTACACGTTCGTGCATTGTTGCGCCCGACATTAGGTTTACTATTTTTAATGTGATATTGGACTCTTCTGCCAAACTGATCTTTGTTTTAAAAGAGCCTCCATTAGGGTTAGGGTAAACAATAAATTCTTCTATAAATTCTCCTTGAGAAGCAAATTGTTCCGGAGCTTCTATAGCCGGTTGAACCAAAATAGTTTTTGTAAAATCCTGATAGCAATCTATTTGATACGATCTTAAATTAATATCATAAGGCCCTTCTTTCTCAAACTTGAGTATTAATTTTTCTTTACTTTCTAAAACAACTTCTACTCCTTCGGGAATTGTCCACTCTACAGTTTCCCCTATAGGTTCACTCACATTAACCAATATTACCTCTTCATCGGTATACGCTTGTGTTGTAATTAAAAAATCAGAATCTATTGGGGTATCAAAAACCTCAACTTCTATATCCCCGATTCCTATACATCCAAGACTGCTGGTAATTGTAGCAACATATCTTCCTGCTTCTGTAATCTCGACAGTACTTTCTGAACTTGCAAATCCATTTTCGCTAAGCCATGAATAGGTTGCTCCCGGGTCATTGATCGCAATATCAAGAACAAGGGATTGATCCTTACAAAGTGAACGTTTTTCTTCTAAATTCACTATAATAGGATCAGGATCTATTAGCTTTCCTTCATAAAATGCTTTACATCCTTTATTATCTGTTACTTCTATTCTATATGTTCCTGAGGATAATCCATTAATAAATGTAGAAGTACTACCTGTACTCCATGTATAATTATATGGTGGGTTTCCCCCTTTAATTTCTACCTCGATTTGCCCATCATTACCTTCAAAACATGTTGGAGACATTACTGATATAGGGTTTATTTCAAGTCCGCCAGGCTGATCGATTTTTACACTTCCTTCTATTTGACAGCCTTTAGCGTCTGTAACAAAAATCAAATATGTTCCAGCAATAAGATTTGATATGGTTTTAGTAGTTTCTCCATTACTCCACTCATATGTATATGGCGGTGTTCCTCCAACAACAAAAGTCGTTGCTTCTGCGTCGTCTCCATTAGCACATGTGACAACCGTATTTGTAAAAGAAATTCCTAGTTTATCCGGCTGTGATAAATATTTTGTACTATCAATAGCCTGAACTAATCTATATTGTCTGGTACCATCTACATCTGTATATGCCTCATAGGTTCCTAGTACAATACCATTTTTATCTTCTACATTTAGTGCATACATACCTACACTCTGATTCTCTATAATACTATCATTCACAGCAATATTTTGCCAAATACCTCCTATATTCTTTTTCCATCGGTAACAATAGGGCATAAAATTGGCTCTACATTCACCTGGACTAGCAATGGTATTATCAAATTTCACACCTCCCTTTGCGTGCACTACCAGTGCTCCATCCTGAAATTGATCTGGAATTCCCAGAGGAGTATTAAAATCAATGCCATCACTATATTCGTTATTGATATTACACGAAATTGGGTTATATATTTCTATAGTTACTTCAAGTGGTTCGGGTTGTTCCAGATTATATTCAATATTGGTAAAGAAACATCCATCTTTGTAAGTGGCATCATTATAGTTGGCATCTCTTGCACTTAAATTATAGACTCCTTCGCCTATCGAATGCAATATTACCTGATATCCCTGGTTTCCTGGCAATACACTTGTTATCGTTGTAGTTAGTATATTTCCAGATTCATTTTTCCATTCAAAAGTATAGCTATCATCATTTAAGGCGGTTCCTCCAAAAATGCGAACTTTAAAAAACCCATCTAAAAAACCGTAGGCAGTTGGCTCTTTATATTCTAATAATTCTACCTGTAATGGTTCATCTGGCTCTTCTATGATTTCAGACTCTACGATATCGTCTCCCAGTCTAATTTCCCCTGCTACATTTATTTGTTCTCGAGCAACACAATATACACTTCCTCCTCTAACCCTTTTACGCACCTGCACTTCATAAGTAACGGATTTTAAACCTATTATATCATGAGTACTAGTATTTGCAAAAGGAAGCCACGTTAAAGAGGACGTTCCTGCTTCTTTTATAGCAAATTCATAATTACCGGTACCACCTCCTGCTGCACTTAGATGTATTTCTCCATCGGTATTATTATTAATGTCTGTATCACCGTCATTACACCATACATCTACGATTTCTGTAACTTCAAAAGAAACCGGGGTAGGTTTACCTATATTTACAACAGCCGTATGGCTTGCATCTCCTGTGTAATATACAAATCCGTTATACCCTCCTATCATATCTAATTTAAAACCGGCAGTACTGGGTGGAAGCCCGGTTAAAGTGTAGCTGTTAGATCCATCAAGTGAAATATTAGAATATGATTCTACAGCAGCATAAATTGTATTACCATCTGGATCAGTTCCTATTGGTCTTGACATATCGCTTACAGCTATTCCCAAATTATCTCCTGGTTCTAATGCTCTGTCAAAAGTTACTCTTACTTCGCCATCAATACTATCATAACAACTAACATCTGTAGTTGTTGGAGGAGAAACAATATGAGGAGCAGATCTTCGCAATCTAAAACTAATGATATTCTCTGATGGCTTATCTGCACAAGGTAAAATCCTAAAATAAATATTTTGCCCTATTGCTGATTTTGGCAAAAAATCCTGCGGTATTGCTCTAAATATATTAGGTGTTGCCGGTAAAGGAATATTTTGCCATGAGCCATTAGGGTTAACAGCTCCAGGTGATAACTGGTATTGCCATTTATAAACTCCGGTATTAAATCCTGCAGTTGCAGTTACTTCAAACGAGTCTTCATATCCAATAATATCAGACACAGCAGAAGTATTTAATGTAATAATCGGTCGTACATTTATGATAGCATTCCCGGGTACAGCAGATGGAGTTGGTGAAAACTCGCTAAAATTATAATCTCTATAATAACATCCCGTAATATTAATATTACCATCTCTTCGTTTAGATTTACAATTACCTATTGAATTTCTTCTTCGTTTATTTGTATGAAAACGTAAGTGTACAATTTTATTGTTTTCATTAAAGGTAACCGGAGTCATTACTAAAGGTTTATTCTCATACACCCCTGGGTCAAAAATTCTTGTTTTCGTCCCATTTGCATATGTTGCTTCTATATATTGCAACCCTTTGGAGCCAGAACCACAACTTGTTCCAGGGCTACCATCACCAACATATCCTCCTATTGTAAGCTCATAACTTTGAGCAATACCAGAGGTTCCTATTAATAAGAAAAAAGTCGTAAAAAGTAAATAAACTATCTTTTTCATCTCTTAATATTTTATTTTAATCGTTTCCATAGTAGCATAGCCTCCTGCTTTTAGGAAAGGTTTTATATGGTATACATAAGTATTGTTAGGAGAAATATTAGTGTCTATCAAATTTGTTTTTGATGACAAAAGTTGTTTCCACAATACAGGTGTCTCATTTTCTTTTGATTTATATATCAATACCTCATGTACTTCTTTGGTTGTTACACGCCACGATAAGTTAATTTTCTTACTTACCCTATCTACCGTTCCCGAAAATCCTTTAATTACCTTATCTAAATCAACATTCTTAATCACAACGGTAATTGGTACAGAAGGTGCCGATACTAATCCACTATCATCCTGAGCGAAAATAGCATATCGATATCTTTGATTTGATTCTAACTCTTTGTCGATATATGAACTTATGGTATCTGTTTCGAATAATAACTGCCATCCTTTATCCGCTTCATTTGTGTTTTGGCGATACAATTGATGATGACTAACATCATCGCTTGAGCTATTAATCCATTTTAGAAATACCCCTTTATCAATTACTTTATATTCTTCAAATACTGGAGAAGAAGGTGGTACAACATCTGGTTTTTTTAAGGTAAGTTTTTCAGAATACTCAGACATATTAAAGCGCTGATCTACAGCAACAATCTGGTAATACACTTTTTTATTTAAAGATTTTACTTGAACCGTATCCTGAAACGAAGTACTTTCTATAGGAGAAATGGTTATTTGTGTCACTTCTTCATTTTTCAAGTTTCCTCTAAATATACGATACCCCAACATGTCCTTTTCTGTATTTGCCTGCCACTTTATTTGCACTACTCCCAAACTATCTACTGTACCTACTAATCCAATAGGTGCTGATGGAGGAATACTATCTATAGTTTGAACAAATGCACTTAATGAGGTACTTTTTTGATTATTTTGTCCATGAGCTGTAATCTTAAAATAATTAGAGGGTTCTGGTTTTCTAAATGTTGTTTTACGAGTATTTGGACTAATATTAGATATTACAGGTTTATATGGACCAGCTTCTTGAGCTGCCCAATTTAATTCGAAGCCAGTAATCTCTTGCTCTGCTTCTTTTAAAAAATCCCATGTAATAATTACATTTCCTTCTGTATCAAACTCATGTTTAGAAATATGCGGTGTTGCTGTTAATTTTTTAACTCCCTTAGCAGAAGCACTTTTAGAAGCTGGACTTTCTTCTCCAAATGGCGAAATCCCAATTACCCGATAGTGATATGTTTTATTATTTTGTGATATGGTATCTACATAAAACATTCGTTTTGCAGGATGGCCAGGTTTATCATTAAGGTTGACTAAAGGTATATCTCCAAGCCTATTAAAATCTGAGCCGTTTTCTGAGCGTTCTACAAAATAAGAAGTAAAAACACTCTTAAACATCTCATATTCCCAGGTTAACAAAATACTTTTATCATCGGGAACAGCAATAAGATCGATAGGAGAAGGTAAAGGTTCTGAGTGTACTGTATTAACAATAACCGAACTTGATATCTCTTTTATACTTTTTGTTTCAGGAATTCTGCTTTTTATACGGTACAAATATTCTTCTCCTGCGGTTATTGACTCATCAACGTATCCTAAAGCAGCCATTTGAGCGCCTTCAAAATTCATATCTGCCGCATATAATGAAAATGAATATCGCTGCTCTATCTCTGCAGATTTATTAATGATCTGGGCAACTCCTCCTTCTTGCATGTCTTCTACTTGAAAACCTTCACCGTATATAGCTTGAGCAATAATAGCTGCGTAATCATTTTTATGAACTATATCTTCCCATTCTTCTACAGGTCTGGGGCGAATAGAATCTTGCAAAACAACTCTTTCATATGGTGGTATTAAGAGTTTTCCTTGTTTTTTGACTGTAAATCTCTCTAAAAGATATCCATATTTATTACCTTTTAACCATACTCCAGCAGCAGTTGGTGCCCATCGTAATAGAACTTTACCATTTTGAAACCTGGCAATGATCTGAACTTCATTTTGAGAAGTATCTCCATTACCCTGGCCATAACCCAAATTAGTTATTCCAAAAAATACTATTATGTACAAAAGTCTTTTCATTAACGTATTTTCATTGGGTTTTTAAATTTGTAATATGCACTACTTCCTGTTATTCCGCCAGGAAGCTTATAGGTAAGTTTCACATTATAGTTTCCATATCTAATAAATAGATATTCGCTATCCAATATTTGTAAAGCAGGATCATTAGCAGGAATAGCGCCATCTACATAATCATTCATCACCTTATTTCTTACATCCAAATAATCAACCTTATACACTTCTGGTAAATTGTATCGATACGGAAAATTAATCGCTCTCCAATTTAGATCCACCCCGTGTTCCAGGCTAGTAAGATAATTTGAACTAATGGGGAGAGCTCTTTTGGGTATAAACCCTAAGATTGAAGGGTCTCTGCTAATCGTATACTTTTTACTTATTCCATAATATCGATATAATATAGGGTCTATATCTTCTATCAAATAATCATCTTTTAATGTAGATTCTACTACTACCAAAGATTTCTTTTCTGAATATTTATTTCCTCTAAGTTCTACAATATCAAAACCTTCATGATTTTTTATCTTAGACGTTAGATATACTACATCAGAAGTAATTTTACCCCAATCATTACCCGTAACACTTATATCTTTAACTTTTGCAGCAAAAGTTTTATATTCACTTGATTTAAATTCATAACTCAGTCTTTCTATTTCTCCTTCTTTTATTACATCTTGAGCATTGTTTTTCCGAATTTCGAGTGTATTATTTTCTCCTAGGTTTTTAGTCTCTGTACTGGTATTATCCTGATTCGAATCTTTTGAAGATTTGGTAGTACTTACTATAGTCATTAAATACTTAGTCTCTTTATCTGTTTTGGGTATAGTATAACTTACTTTATTTCCCGAATTATTATAGTTAAAAGCAGATTCCTCTATTCTTCCATTATCATCTACATATTTTACTATACTTTGCCATTGTGCATTATCAAAAAGATAATCTTGTCCTCGTTGTAATTGTATATACCCGGTATTATGTTCTCCAGAATAAAATAATTGTTGATCTACTACGGGATAGGAATATTGTATATTATGTAAAGGGATATGATCGGGGGCTGTTCCTGTGGTAAAATTTCTCTCTTCGATCTCAATAACCTTTTGTCCATCTTCCAAAATAGTTTTGAAGACACCATCTATTTTTTCCTGAAAGCTTACTTCTACAGTAGCTTTTAGTTTAGTTGCTGGAGGTAAAATATCATCAGAGATAAATGTGGCTCTATCATTCATATACCCCCACTCTAATTCTCCTATAATCTCTTTTTCGGTTTCGTCAACAACGGTAAACCTTTCTAGAATAACTTTATATGTTTTATCGCCATCATCTTCTGGAATTACAATAGGTTGATTTACTTTCATTGCAAATGTTGCTTGCGGAGCTGCAAAGACATCTACATCATTATCATTATCTTTAGGAGTAAGATCAGTAATCATTTTTATACCCCCTAATGGCGCGGCATCTTCAAACTCACATTCTTTACCTAATGTGATCTTAAATCGATAACTTCCCTTTACCAGACCTCCCAGTAAATCAAAATATCCTCCTGCATACCCTCGCATCCAAAACGGATTTGGTCCTTTGGCTTGCATTAGTATTGCTGTTCCTCCTTTTATAATCGGAATCTTTTTCTTTATAAAAAATAATTTGATTCGAATCCCTAACTCTCCCTGCAAATATGCATATGCTTGTCCGTTAGCATACCATCCATTAATCCCAACTTCATCACCTGTATTTACACAGCGAGCGTCTCCATAATCTTTAAGCATGATATCGAATCCTAAACCAGCCTGAAAACGTGCATAAAAAATAAGGAATCGTAAATCTCCTGTATCGAGTTTAAAATCACTTCCAAAGGCAAAACCTCTACCATCTCCCAATGCATTTTCGTCTCGCATATAGTCCAAAACTTCTGCTTCTACTCCAAGTATCTGAGCTACCTCGGGTGGTGGTGGTGGGCTACCGGGTATTCGATCCCCAGTCATAAAATACCCTCCCGTTTCCATAGAAAGAGGGCCTATTCCCATTTTTAAACCTAGCCTATCCGTTGGTGTTCCCATATGAACATACCATTCATCTGGAGATATATGTACAACACCCCATCCCGCACGACCTCTGGATGCTCTTCCTACGATAACACTACCTACATTAACATATAGATCCAGTGTAGCATGAAATGACTTGTTAACAAAATCAAGTTCCATAGCTAATTTTGCACTAATTGCAGCTTCTCCTACAATTTCTTCAGGATATTCTTCTGTTGCTTTATCCATGAATGTTTTGCCTGCTTTAGTGTCCATAATGCCATTTACCATTTCATTATCTACCATTCCGCTAAGCTTTTCTGAAAGTTTTGCTACAGGATTTTCAAAACTAAATGCTTTCATGGCTTGTGCTTCTCCATAAAACCCAAGTCGATTTACACCTCCACTTTTATTAAACTCTATTTCAAAACCGGCACTTACTGCAATTGCGCTTTCATCTCCGATTGCAGCAAAAACGGCTGCTTTGACCCCCAACCGTGTAGATTCATCGGGAATATAGGAAAGCCCTGAAGGTGAGAAATCAGGTCCTGCATTAGGTCTTCTACTCATTCTATAGAATGCACCACCGGCAAACCCATTTATTTGAAACGGTCCGGCTTGTATTTTTAAACCTTTTATCGCAGCATCAACATACCAGTATCTAAATTCATTTTTTCCAAAAATCGCTTTACAGCTCAGTGGTCCAAAACTACCAAACGTACCTGTGATTTCTGCAGAAAAACCATCTCCATACACAGGGTCATTATCCATTAACAATAAAGAACCTTCTAATTGTATGGCTCCCATGTCTGCTATAAGATGAATTTCAGAAATATCTAATCTGTCATATTTCCATCGTTGCTTATACTCTTTTTCTTCAAACTTTCCGAAAATTCCTAAACGAGCATCTGCAGCAAATCCTTTTCCCATCAGGTTTACCTTTAGGTCAAATTCAATTCCCGCTTCATGCTCATTTGAAGTAAAAGCAATATCGGCTATAGATACAGGGAAACTGCTTAGTTTTACTTCATCTTTATATCCGAAATAATCAACTTTCATAATCGGTGAAGTCGTTTGAAGTACCAAATTTTGAAATTCGATCCCTTTAAATTGAACCGTTTTGTCTTTATCAATTTTATTCCCTTCGTTAGCCAATGATTCTTTTTGACTTGCAGAAATAGCCATTCTTCCGTTAAGGATAGCTTTGGGTTGAAAAGAACCATCCTTTACCATTAATTCTACAGCAGAATTAGGTAATAATTCTGCTTTGGCCTGAAATACATCAAATTGTAGTGTGTCTAAAGTAGAAACAACAAGGCCATATTCTTCTTCTGATATGATTCCTTTATATCCCAGTCCCATTTCCTTATCATCGTCCTGTTCTTTTCCATTATCAGAAATCGGAAGTAAGATACGGCCACTAAAATCTGCTCCTATTAATCTATTTGAAGCCAATTCGATACCAATCTTATCAACAGAGAAAGCCCATGCCTTAGATTCTGATGTTCTTCCTGATTCTAAAGGGATTATATTTTCGGCAGCAAATTGCCCTGAAACTCCATAACTATCAATGAGTAAATTAGCAGCTTCAAAACGTACTCTATCATTTTTAGAAATGCTTTCTTTTGTTTTAAATTCTTTTGGAAGTACTACTTCTAGCGACTCAACAAATACTCCTCGCCATGATTCTTCACTGGGTAACAAAAGTCCTTTTTCGTAATAGTGCTTTGGAAAAGTAACATTTTCTGTTCTTAGGTCACTAAAATCAAATACTGCTTTGTTTAGCGAAAACATAAATTTGTCTTTCTGATTGGTCAGAACAAATGGTGTAATTCCGATCTCTACGATCAGATCATTCCAATTTGATGCTACTGCTTTAAAATTTCCGCGTACTCTATTCGGTATCTGCCTAATTTTATTATCTGCACCAGTATATGATCTCGTTTCTTCTAAAAGTTTTCCTTTCTCATCAACCGGAAGTAGCATATTACGAGAAAACTGAACTTCTCCATCCAATCTCATTTCTTTTACCCCGTCGCAATTAATTGTTACAAATGTTTTGTTTTGGGTATCACCGGTTTTAAAATCAAACCCTCCTTTTAAAGACAGTAGCCAATTTCCACCATTAAAAGGTATAAACACATCTCCAAGCAATACTAAATTAGCATCACCCATTAATCCACCCTGGTGTGAAAGTTTTACATTATTAGCTCCAAAAAATATCTCTAGAGGATCTCCTTTTTCATCTGTTTGCGGAAGAATAACTCTAACAAAAACAGTGAGTTCTGTATATTCTTTATTAAATCTGGCTTTAGTAAAACCAAGTTGATATTCGACTTCGTTTGCTATGTATTTTACTCCAACAGGTAA
Organism: Aquimarina sp. Aq78; assembly: GCF_900299525.1. GTDB lineage: Bacteria > Bacteroidota > Bacteroidia > Flavobacteriales > Flavobacteriaceae > Aquimarina. The sequence goes on from NZ_OMKA01000001.1 coordinate 971,221, forward strand.
TGTTTGTATATCTTCATTACTAAATGATGTAACCCATTTTCCTTCCTTATCTATTTCTTCAAAACCAACTTTAGCATCTTCCTTTCCTTTATTAACTAATTCTCCTGATGCATTGTATTCTTTCCGAATATTACTAAATGTAAATTCTGGAGCATAGGAGACATCTAAAACATTTTTTTTTAGAGGAAATTCTTTATCGAGTTCGGGAAATTTAACAAACTTAGAAATCGCTGTATTCTCTCTTACTACTTTTTCTCCTTTATCTGTTTTAACAGTAAGTGAATCTTTACCATTACTAAAAGGGTACAATAGTGCAGGGATTATCCAAGATAAGATTAGAAGTACTTTTATTTTCATAAAAAATAATTAAAAGTGATGGTACAATAATTATATACTTAAAATCTCTAAAACTGCTATAGCATTATTATTTATATAGGTATCTAAAAGTTTTAAAGAGTTAACATTCTGTGCAAATATATACATATGAATAGCAAATATATCCCCCTGAATCCAGTGAAAAAAGCTTGTTATTCAGTATAATTAGTGATTTTTAGGAATTATAATCAAATGCACCCAACATATGCTATGTTGTTAAAATTGAATATGAAAATCGATTACAAAAGCAGGTGTAAAGAATTAAACAATAATCAATACACCTTGCCTGTTTTGGTGTTTCAAATAGGTTATATTACTTACCAAAAGAGAAATTAGTAGTTATTTATTCCCTTTTAAAATATTGAATTAAAAAGATTACATTTTAGAAGATAGCTCTGCAAGTTGTTCGGATTTAACTTGCATATATTCACTTAATTTTTCTATTTCTTCCCCAGGAAGTATATTCATAAGGCGGTTATATTGCTTGCTAAGATCGCTACTTGCATCACTTAATTTAAGAAAAGAATCCATATCGTTTGCTTCTACAGCTTTCTTATAATTTGTCACATATCGTTCATAATCCTTTATATACTTTTTAGAATACGTATTATCTGTAGTATCAAAGGTTCCTGGTATATGTAATGTTTTATCATCAGTAGTACTTTCCTTCTTGGCAGGTTTTTTCTTTTTGGTTGATTTTTTCTTCTTTTTTGCTTCGGATTCCTCATCAACTTCTTCAATAAAATCAGATGTATCTCCTCTAGCAACTTCTACCGGCTCCAAGGTATCTGTTTTAACCTCTTTTTTGCAAGAAACTACAGATAATAATGCTAGACAAAGGAAAATAGTAAAAATAGGGGTTTTCATAATTTTAGTTTTAAGACAATATATAGTTAAATTAATGTTATAAGTAGTAACGTTAATTTAGTATTTTATTTCTTAAAAGTAACAAAAAAATTATCGTAAAAGCTCTTTTAAGCCCTTTAAATCCATTTCTTTTTGAGTTCCGGATTCCATATCCTTGACCGTAAATGTATTATTATTCATTTCAGAAGTCCCTGCAAGTACTACAAATGGTATTGCTCTTTTATTTGCATACCCCATTTGTTTCTTCATTTTGGCATTATCGGGATATAGCTCTGCTATTACTTCATCATTTCTAAGTGCATTAACTGCTTTCAGGCAATAAAACGCTTCTTCTTCTCCAAAATTTATGAATAGTACTTTTGTCGAAGGTGCAACGGTTTCTGGGAACAACCCTAATTCATCAAGAACAAGATAAATTCTATCCAAACCAAAAGAAATTCCTACTCCACTAATATCTTTTAATCCAAAAATCCCTGTTAGATCATCATATCGACCGCCACCACCTATAGATCCCATTTTTACAGTATCTGGTGCTGATACTTCAAAAATAGCTCCTGTATAATAGTTTAATCCTCTCGCAAGTGTAACATCAAGATCCAAAATTGCTGTTTCTAATGGAATCTCTTTAATAGCATTAACTATAAATTGTAATTCTTCTACTCCTTGCATTCCTTCTTCAGAAGAAGCCAACATATCTCTTAATTTATCTAACTTTTCTGATGTCGTTCCTGTAAAGTTAAAAAGTGGTTTTACACTTTCTATAGCAGTTTCAGAAATCCCTTTATTCAACATCTCCTTCTTCACTCCATCTTCACCAATTTTATCTAATTTATCCAGTGCCACCGTAAAATCAATTAGTTTATCGCTTGCTCCTATTACTTCTGCAATACCTGAAAGGATTTTACGATTATTAATTTTAATGGTTACTCCCTGAAGTTTTAGTTTGGTAAAAACAGAATCATATAGTTTGATAAAATCTACCTCTTGCCATAAAGAAGCACTTCCTACCACATCTGCGTCGCATTGATAAAACTCTCTAAAACGTCCCTTTTGTGGTCTATCTGCCCTCCATACGGGTTGCATTTGATATCTCTTAAACGGAAAATCAATTTCATTCTGGTGTTGCACAACATAACGCGCAAATGGTACCGTAAGATCATAACGAAGTGCTTTTTCGCTAATCTTCGCAGTCATTTTAATGCTATTCTTAGATGAATATAATGCTTCATCCACCTTATTTAAATAATCGCCACTATTTAATATCTTAAAAATCAATCGATCTCCTTCTTCTCCATATTTACCCATCAAGGTTTCACTATTCTCAAAACTAGGGGTTTCGATAGGATGAAAACCGAATAATTGAAACTGTGATTTAATAACATTCATAATATAACTTCTCTTAGCCACTTCTATGGGTGAAAAGTCACGTGTTCCTTTTGGTATTGATGGTTTTTGTGCCATTATCTAGTTTTTAGTAAGTATCGAATAGAATATAGATATAGTACAATACCTACCTATCTTTGTAAGCGTGCAAATATAATATTCTATTAGTACTTATAAATCATTTTAATCTGTACATAAGCAGCAATTAGTTTACTGGCAGTCAATACTATAACTACAAATCATTAACTAACCTTTACTAACTACCTGTTATTTCAAGCTGCAAATATCTAAAAAAAGTATAAAGACCTTGATCAATACTTATAAAAAATCTGGTTTTTTGAGTAACTTTAAACACGTTTTGTAGTCCTATATAAAGAACTCACTATTAAAAACTATTATGTTTTCACTTTTTAGAGAAAATATCCGAATTGCAATGGACTCTATAAAAGGGCAAGTTCTACGAACTGTTCTTACTATATTAATTATTGCAATTGGTATTACATCATTGGTTGGAATACTTACTTTGGTTGGCGCTTTAGAAAATACAATTTCTGGAGATTTTGCCTCAATGGGTGCTAATACTTTTAATATCCAACGCTACGAATTTAGTACAAGAAACAATAGAGATCGAGACAAAATCAATCCTATTATCAGCTATCGTAATGTAAAAGAATTTAAAGATAAGTATAGTTACCCTTTTTCAAAAACATCTATTCATTTTACTGGCACTCGTAATGCCGAAGTAAAATATGAAAGCGAAAAAACTGATCCAGAAGTATCTGTAGTAGGAATTAATGAAAATTACCTTGAAAATACCGGAACTGAAATAGATAATGGTAGAAATTTCACTTTTTTTGATGTAGAAAACAATAACCACGTATGTCTTATTGGATCTGATTTCAAAAAAAATATATTTAAGGATACTAATCCTTTGGGTAAAACAATAAGTATTAGAGGAGTAAAATTTAAGGTAATCGGGCTCCTGGAGAGCAAAGGAGCTACATTTAGAAATAATCAGGATTTACGAGTCCTTATTCCTTTACAGATAGCGAGATCCATCTTTACACTCCCTAATATTAATTATGGCATTAGTGTAAAAGTAGATGATAAACAATTTCTAGAAGGTGCTCAGGATGAAGCTATTCTGACTTTTAGAAACATAAGAGGACTAAATCCAATCGAGGAAAGTAATTTTGGACTTGAGCGTAGTGATGACTTATTAAATCGAATAGCTAGCATTACTGTTTATCTGTACTATGCTGCCTGGATTATTAGTATTATTACCATATTTGGTTCTTCAATTGCTTTAATGAATATCATGTTGGTTTCTGTTACCGAACGAACCCGAGAAATTGGGGTAAGAAAAGCCTTGGGAGCCAAAAAACATACCATCGCAGGTCAGTTTTTTATGGAAACTATTATTATCGGTCAAATTGGTGGCCTTGTAGGGATTATTCTAGGAATCCTGATTGGTGGAGGAATTTCGGCCGCAGCAAATTTCTCTTTTAGCACTCCTTGGCTTGCTATATTTGCTGCTACTACTATTTCTTTTGTAATTGCAGTTGTTTCTGGATTATATCCTGCCGTAAAAGCAGCAAAACAAGATCCTATAGAATCTTTGAGATACGAATAATAATTAACTACATATTACCTTTCACAGTATCATAAGATATTTCTTATCATACTATGATCATTAACTATTGTTTTAAAACAGTTGCTATTATTCTCTGTTTTCGATCATATTAGCAAAATAGCGATATAACTCTCCTTTAGTGATATTTGCTCCTTTCTGAATTAATGTAAACTTATCCAGATTTTTATCATCACTATACTCCTTAGATGCATTATAAAATACTACTTCGTCGTTAAGTAAATTATCCTGTAACCATTGGTACCCTTCTTTCGTAGTGACATCAATAGCATCGTTGTTGACCTTTACTGCAATAAGACACATCTCATCATCCTGCAATTCGAACAAATGTATCTGATCTTTCGAAAAATGTTCTAGATATTGCGCATTGGCAAGTACTTTTTCCCATACCAAATCACTAAAAATATCAATTTCCTCTTCGGCGACCTGAGGTTTATTTTCTTTAATGTCACTCCACTCCTCTGCTGTAATGGATTGTGTTGCCAAAAAGTTGATAAACTCTACATGTAATTCTTCTAATTGTTCCTTGCTTAATCTTTGATATTTCATTGTAAAAAAATTGACTGCAAAAGTAATTATAAAAAGATGATTTTAAAACAATAAATACTGTCTTCTAACCTCTATTTTCCCTTTACCTCAAAATATAAAATCTATAACTCCTAAAGTTCTTATATTTATCATTCAACAAATAACATCACACAAAATGAATACCTTTTTCACTACATGTACTTCACATTTCTTTTTATTTCTCTTCATAACACTTACTATGAATGCTCAAGAACTTTCTAAAACAGAAAAAAAAATCATTAAATCGATAGAAGCTAATCATGAATCAGCTATTCAATTTTTAGAGAAAGTAGTAAATATCAATAGTGGAACAATGCATCATGCTGGTGTAAAAGAGGTAGGAATGGTGTTTAAAGAACAATTTGATGCAATCGATTTTAATACCCGCTGGATTGATATGCCTACAGAAGTAAATCGAGCCGGACATTTGTTTGCAGAAACTTCTGGAAGTAAAGGAAAAAAAATATTACTGATTGGGCATTTGGACACAGTATTTGAAAAAGACAGTCCTTTTCAAAAGTTTAAGAAAGATGGTGATATTGCATATGGCCCCGGGACGAATGATATGAAAGGCGGAGATGTTGTTGTATTATATGCTTTAAAAGCATTACATGAAAATAAACTACTTAATGATGCACAAATTATAGTTGCCTTTACAGGAGATGAAGAAAGTACAGGACAACCATTAGATATTAGTAGAAAAGATTTGATCGATGCTGCTAAAAAAAGTGAAATAGCATTGGGGTTTGAGACATCTACAGGATTTAATTATGCTACTGTTGCCCGTAGAGGGTCTTCTGGATGGAAATTAGAGGTTAAAGGAAAAAGAGCACATTCATCTGGCGTTTTTAATGAACGTGTGGGTGCAGGTGCTATTTTTGAAGCTTCCAGAATTTTAAACGCCTTTTACACCGATGTTAAAGGAGAAGAATTTTTAACTTTTAATCCTGGAGTAATTCTGGGAGGAACAGAAGTTAAATTTGATAGCTCAATAAGTGAAGGAGAAGCCTTCGGAAAAAGTAACGTCGTACCACAAACCGTTATGGTAAAAGGAGGGTTACGTTTTATTTCTGAAGAACAAAAAGAAAGAGCGCGATCAAAAATGAAAAAAATCATTACAGAAAACTTACCACAAACCAGTGCGACCATCACTTTTACTGATAGTTATCCTGCTATGCAACCCACAGAAGGCAACCACAAACTATTAGCATTGCTAAATAAAGTAAGTAAAGCTCTGGATCAAGGGGTGGTTGAAGCATATGACCCTGGTAAACGAGGAGCAGCAGATACTTCTTTTGTGGCAGATTATGTAGACTGTCTGGATGGTTTAGGAACAATGGGAAGTGGAGCACATACTCCAAAAGAAACATTAGACCTAACTACTTTTGAAGCTCTAACCAAACGTACAGCAATACTCATCTATCGATTAATCAATCAATAGTTTTAATAAAACAATAAAAAAAGCCTTCACAATATGAAGGCTTTTTTTTGTTATTTAAAATAGAAATAAATTCTCTTTTAGAATATATATCGTAATCCTACCTGAGCCTGCCATCTTGATAGAAGGCTCGAATCATATCCAAAAGTATCAACCAAATTTGAATCAAAAGAATAGGTAGGTGTATTTGTAGCTGTATCTACATTAACTCCTAAAACCTGTACATTATTTGGTTGTTGTACTAATCCCCAATCCGAATTAATTAAATTACCAACATTTAAAACATCTAAGCTAACCTGGATCGTATTCGTTCTTTCCCCTACATTAATATTAAAATCCTGTAGCAGCTTAACATCTACCTTATTTCTCCATGGTGCTATAGCTCCATATCGTTTTGCATAGCTTCCTCTATTATCCCTAAGATAATCATCTTGCTGAACGTACGCTTCAAAAGCTGCTCTCTGTGCTTCTCTTTCATTAAAAGAAGCTCCGCTAAATGAATATGTAGCTAATTCGGTCTGAGTAGGAATATAAATCAAATCATTTAAAGAAGATCCATCTCCATTAATATCGCCTGCATAGGTGTAATTAAATCGACCACCTTGAGCAAATTCAGCAAAACCAGAAATGGTAGTTGCAAATTTCTCGTTACCATATGTCCATTTTTTAGAAGCGATAGCTATGATTCTATGTCTATCTCCATATTTAGAGTACGATAGAACATCATTATTTACATTTCCCAAAGCAGGATTACCTGCAAATGCATCTCCGGTAATTTCTGCTTCAATAGAATTTACATCCTTAGAATCCAAATAACTATAGGCTATACTAGCATACAGGTTATTGTCAAAATTCTTAGCTGCCTTAAAAGAGGCATTTACAATTCTTCCTTTGTTAGAATTAGTTAGCACAAAAGCATTATTAGCACCTCTATCTGTAGCTCCATATATTTGTCTATTATCAACTCCTGATAATGTTTGAGTTGGTTCACGTAATCCCCAATTCTGAACATGAATTCCATTTATATCTTCTGTATACGCAAAATCCCCAGTAAGGATCACACCATTATTCAATCTATAATCAACTCCTAAGCTAGATCTCCATACCTGCGGAAACTGAAAATCAGGGTCTACAATCTGGAAAAAACCATCATCTGCCCCACTTACCTGGTTTCCTATCCATACAAATGGTAGCCTACCTGTAAATATACCTGTACCTCCACGGAGTTGGAAAGTTTTATCTCCTTTAACATCATAGTTAAATCCAAGTCTTGGCGATATCAAAAGTCTATCTGTAGGTAAAGTAGTTGAGTTTAAAGACACCTCCCCTTCATTAGGGTTAAAATATACAATACTTTCATCTCTGCTAGCTCCATTATCAGTATCTATATACTCCTGAATACGTTCGTCGGTATCAAAATATAATGGTTTATCAAATCTAATCCCGTAACTAAACTTAAATCGTTCTGTAATATTCCATTCTTCCTGAACATAGAAAGCCAATTGCCCCACATTTAACTCTGCTAATTTCCAACCTCCATCATTACCATCTCCTGCAGCATTTAGTGCTGCAAAACGATCTTGAGCAAATTGTAGATTAGCAGCAACTACACCATTATTTGCATCATCCAAAAAGGAACTTACCGAACCATAAGGTGAAAACAACCCACGATATGTAGATCCAAAATTAGCAAAATCTTCATATGCCGTTAAATTAAATGAGTTCTTAAATCTAAACATCTCGAAAGAAGCTCCAACTGTAACGGTATGATCTCCAAGAAAAATATTAAGATTATTAGTTGCCTGAATTACTTTTTGATCTAATTTATTGTTGATAGAAAATGGTTCATGACCAGCAATGATATAATTTGATCCAGCTCCATCCTGAATTGTTATTACAGGTGCAGGTGCTGATAATGGATTTCTAAAATCATCAAAATGCGTGTAACCTGCCTGGAATTTATTAGCAAACTTACTTGAGAATGTAGAATTGACTTCTAACTGAAAAGAGTTTATATTATTATTAATCTCATAACCCGAATTTTCAAACTGCAATGTAGAAGCGCTAGGTCCTCGGATTCCTAATGCCGTTGGGTGTGCAGGTTTTTCTTTAGAAGCTCTTAAAAAATTATAAATAATAGCTGCTCGATGTTTATCATTGATATTCCAATCTAGCTTAAGGATTCCTTTGGTAGATTCAGAATCATAAGTAAATCCTTGATATGCACCTGTAGTATACCCCAAATTTGCCAGTGCATTGCTAACCGCAATCATATCCGACTCTAATACACGAGATTCATTAATACCGCCACTTCCCGTATTTGGTAACCAAGATGAACCTAAATCAGTACGTTGGTCTCTTTCTGCATTAGCAAAAAAGAACAGTTTATTCTCGATGATAGGTCCACCAATACTAAATCCGTATTGTGTTTGTTCCAAATCAGACTTAAATACATCCTCTCCCTTTACTTTACCACCGGTAAGATCTTCATTTCTAAAAAATCCATAAACAGTTCCTTTAAATGTATTGGTTCCACTTTTTGTAACTGCATTAACAGATGCTCCTGTAAACCCTGATAATGTTACATCATAAGGAGCTGTAGACACTTGAATCTGTTCGATAGCATCCAACGAAATTGGTTGTGAATCCGTCTGACCTCCCGGAGTTGCAGCATCTAATCCAAAAGGGTTATTAAATACAGCTCCATCTAAACTGAAATTATTAAATTGATCATTTCTTCCACCAAAAGAGTTTCCGCTTGCTGTAGGTTCTAATCTTGTAAAATCAGCAGCAGAACGTGATATTGTGGGTAATGTTCGTAATTCTCTTCTACCAACACTAGTTTCTGCACCAGTGCGATCACTACTGAATGTAGAATTTTTATTAGTGGTAATTATAACTTCTTCTAATTGATTACTATCCTCAACCAGCGTTATATTAAGGTTAAAGGTTTGTCCCAATTGTAAAAACACTTCATCAATAAGTTGCTTTTTAAAACCTACATAACTTATTGTTATTCTATAGGGCCCTCCTACACGCAAATTGTTTAGATTAAAACGCCCGTCAAAATCAGTCACTCCTCCATAAGAAGTACCTGTAGGTCCATGGACTGCGGTAACATTAGCACCTGGTAGTAATTGACTCCCATTATCACGTACTATTCCCGAAATATTAGAAGTAGTAACCTGAGCATTGATCGTAGTCCCCATCAACACTAAAATTAATAGAATAATTTTTTTCATGTAATAATAACTTTTAATTAATTGATTAAGAATGAAGTCGTTTAAACTTTTTGGGTTCTAGCGAAAAATAGTAGCTTTTTGATCAATTGTTCCGAGTACTCGGGATTGTACTTCATAGTAGCACTACGAAGTAAGAAAAAGACAAAAATTGAGTAAAAAAGGACATTTTTATAGCGAATTGAAAAAAGTTTAAACCACTACAATAAAAATAAAATAAAAAAATCGCTCAAAAGAGCGATTTTTCATAATATTATAAAACAGTTATCAACTGTTATTTATCTATTTAGCTTTAGTAATTACTTCAAAAGCAACAGGAATAATTACTTCTCTATGAAGGCGAACAGAAGCTTCATACTGACCTAAACGTTTAATTGTTCCACCAGGTACAGTAATAAATTTCTTTTCTAATTCAACACCTTCCTTAGCAAATGCTTCTGCAACATCAGCATTAGATACAGAACCAAATAATTTATCTCCAGCTCCAGCCTTTGCTAAAATTTTGATTTCTAATCCAGTAAGTTTCTTTCCTATTTTTTCTGCATCTTCGATCTCTTTCTTTTCTTTAAAAGCACGTTGTTTCAACGTTTCAGCAAGTACTTTTTTTGCAGAAGGAGTTGCTAATAATGCAAGTCCATTAGGAATTAAATAGTTACGACCATAACCATTCTTAACTTCTACTACATCGTCTGCGAATCCTAGATTCTCAACGTCTTTCTTTAATATAAGTTCCATAATATGTTATGACGAATTTTATTTTAATAAATCACCAACGTATGGCATTAAAGCTAGATGTCTTGCTCTTTTTACGGCAACACTTACTTTACGTTGATATTTTAATGAAGTTCCTGTAAGGCGACGAGGTAATAGCTTACCTTGTTCATTTACAAATGCCATCAAGAAATCTGGATCTTTATAATCAATATACTTGATACCAGATTTTTTAAAACGACAATATTTCTTCGTTTTTGATGTATCTATATTAAGAGGAGTAAGATATCTGATCTCTCCGTCTTTTTTTCCTTTAGCTTGTTGTTCTATAGATGACATAATTAAGCTTTTTGTTTGTTTCTATTTCTTCTCTTCTCTGCCCAAGCAATTGCATGCTTATCAAGGCGTACAGTAAGGTAACGCATTACTCGTTCGTCTCTTCTGTACTCAACTTCTAAAGCATTGATAGCTTCACCAGGTACCTGGTATTCGAATAAGTGGTAAAATCCACTTTTTTTGTGTTGGATTGCATATGCAAGCTTTTTAAGCCCCCAATCCTCTTTTGATATCATCTTGGCACCATTAGAAACAAGAATGTCTTCGTATTTCTTAACTGTTTCCTTTATCTGATCTTCAGATAAAACGGGATTCAAGATGAAAACAGTTTCGTATTGATTCATAAAAATCTATATTTAAATTAAAATTGGCTGCAAAAGTAAGACTATTTTTTGGATTTTCAAACCCTAATATCATTTCGATGAAACACTATTTTTATCGATAAAAAGCCGAAATTGTTTGTGGAAATAAGATATATTCATTAATATTGTATTGGAATATATAACACTATACAAGTGGAGCAATCTCAATTAAAATGTGCGGTAGTAGATGATTCCCGCCTCCAAAGACTAGCTATTGTAAAGCTAATAGACGAACATTCTTCACTAGAATTAGTGGCTGAGTGGAATAATGCTATTGAGACAAAAAATGGTTTACTCGATACTCAAGTGGACTTATTATTCTTAGATATTGAAATGCCAATCCTTACTGGCTTTGATCTTTTGGATGATTTAGAGAATAAACCTCATATTATTTTTGTCACAGGAAAAACGAAATATGCATTTAAAGCTTTCGACTATGATGCAATAGATTATTTAAGAAAACCATTAAAAAAAGATCGTTTTAATGCTGCTGTTGATAAAGCTCTTAGCATGTCCCGTATAGGAGGAGAAAATGCTATTGTAGAAGATGACGATTATATTTTTGTAAAGAGTAATCTGAAAAAAAGGAAAATCTTTCTTAATCAATTAAAATACGTAGAAGCTTTAGGAGATTATGTGAAGCTTATAATGGAAGAAGGTGATCCTATTGTTGTTTTAGCTACAATGAAATCTTTTGAAGCACAACTACCTAGTGATCGTTTTTTAAGAATTCACAAGTCTTATATTGTGAATCTGGATAAGGTAGAGCGTTATAATAGTCGTAATATAGAAATTGCGGATGAGAAAATACCGCTTAGCAGACATAAAAAACATTCTTTGATAGAAGCTTTGAATAACTAGTAGTTATCTACATTAATTATAACTCTTACTCCTGAAAATTCTTTTATACTTTTAAAAGAAGTGTTGATTTTTCTTATCACTTCTTTTGTTTTATTTAAAGATTGACCTTGTGGTATTTTTATAACTATATTTTTATGATATTGATTTCGTATTCTTGAGACAGGAGGAAACTCTGGACCCAGAACATTTTCATTAAATACGTTTCTAAAAGATCTAGCTAACCAGTTTGTAGCTTCATTTACCTTATTATAGTCCTTATGTTTACCTGTAATCTTTATTGTTTTATAAAAAGGAGGGTATTTATATTGATGTCTTTCTTCGATTTGATCTCTATACATTCCAGAATAATCATTAACAGATACTTGTTGTAAAATCTGATGAAAAGGATTGTATGTTTGGATCAAAACTTTACCTCTTTTTTTGGTTCTACCTGCTCGACCTGCTACCTGCTGCATTAATTGAAAACTACGTTCATGCGCTCTAAAATCGGGAAAATTAAGCAGGTTATCTGCATTCATTATACCGACTAAGCTTACATTTCTAAAATCCAATCCTTTAGAGAGCATTTGTGTACCCACCATAATATCAATATCTCCTTCTTCAAAACGGTTGATAATCTTTTCATATCCATGTTTTCCTCTGGTTGTATCCTGATCCATTCTTCCAATATTATGATCAGGAAAAAGCTCTTGCAACTCTTTCTCTATTTGCTCTGTTCCAAAACCTTTTGTAGTTAAATCAACACTATCACAAGCCATACATTTTTGTGGCATTGCAATATGGTATCCACAGTAATGACATCGTAGCTGATTTCTAAAACTATGAAATGTAAGACTAACATCACAATTCGGACATTGAGGAGAGTGTCCACAAGTATTGCACTCTACTACAGGAGAGTACCCTCTTCTGTTTTGAAAAAGAATAACTTGCTCTCCTTCTTTTAAAGCATCATGAATACCTGTTAACAAAGTATCACTAAAATGCCCAGTCATTTCTTTTTTTCGATATTTTGTTTTTATATCCACCAAATTAATTTCTGGCATTAATACATCACCGTATCTTCTGGTCAATTGTACAAATCCATATTTCTTTTGCTTAGCATTATAGTATGTTTCAAGAGCTGGAGTTGCAGATCCTAATACTACTTTGGCGCAAAACATTTTGGCTAAAACGATTGCTGTATCCCTGGCATGATATCTTGGAGCAGGGTCATATTGCTTAAAGGTGTTTTCGTGTTCTTCATCTACTATAATTAACCCCAAATTGGCAAATGGTAAAAATATTGCTGATCTAGCACCAATAACCACCTGTGCTTTTGTCTTTTTTGTTTTTACATTATTCCATGCTTCTACTCTTTCATTAACAGAATACTTAGAGTGATATACTGTGAGTTTCTCTCCAAAATATTCCTGTAATCGGGTAATGAGCTGTGTTGTTAACGCTATTTCTGGCAGTAGATACAATATCTGTTCTCCTTTCTGAATGACTTGCTCTATAAGTTTAACGTACACTTCTGTTTTACCAGATGAAGTAACTCCATGAAAAAGACATACATCTTTATCTTTAAAAGATTCCTTTATTTCCTCATACGCCTTATCTTGATATTCATTAAGCTGTTTAGTATTTCCTGTCGTTTCTCCTGTATATTGAACACGATCGGTTTGCAAATGGTATTCGTCTAATATATTTTTATCAACTAATGCTCGTATTACAGCTGCAGAACTATTAGAAGCTTTTACAAGCTCACTTACCTTAATTGATTTGGTAGTTTGAGCCTGTAATGTAAATAAATGCATCAACACCTCTCTCTGTTTAGGCGCTCTAGACATTGTATCTAATAAAACTCGTAGTGATTCTTCTTTATTATATTCTGTGTTTAACCGAATATATCGTACTATTTTAGGCTTATATTGCTCATATATTTCTTCCTGAACCGTAATAACTTCTTTTTCTATTAATCGTTTTATGACAGGTAGTACATTTTTTTTACTAACAATATTCATCACTTCTTGTATACGAAGTAAGCTCTGATACTGTAATGCTTCATAAATCAGAAACTCATCATCTTTTAACAAGGATTCGTCAAAAAGAGATTTTTCATTTTTTAGAATTATAGTTTCACTTTCTAGTAAGAAGGCTCCAGGAAGAGCAGCTCTCATTACTTCTCCTTTTGTGCACATATAATAGTTAGAAATCCAAGACCATAGCTCTAACTGATGTTGAGTAACTATTGGTGATTCATCAAGAATATGTTCTATTTCTTTAGCTTCATATACCAAAGGAGGGTTTTGATGTATCTTTGTTACCAGAGCAGCATACACCTTACTTTTCCCAAATTGAACAGCTACCCGCATTCCTGGTTGCAAAAAAGTAGCTTCAGTTTTATTAATACTATAGGTAAACTCTTTATCAAGAGGTATAGGAAGAATTACATTTATAAAGTATGACATTACCAATTATAACAAAATTCGGAATAGTTTAGTGTAAAACAACAAAAATACAAGTTTAACCCATAGAATGAAGTTTAATTTTTAAGAATAAAAAAAGTCCGATTTAATTAACAAATCGGACTTACTATTATATATGCTTGTATTCCTTATTTACTCAACCCTAACATTCCACCTTTAATAAGTTTGCAAGCAGGCTCATTTCCTAACCAGATCTTAAATAGGGCGTATTTAAAATCTCTTCCTTTTATAAAACCAAGCTCTTCACCATTTTTATAGGTTTTAATTCCTTTTCCTTTGATGTATACTAAATCAAAATAATCATTAATCTGCATTGGCGAAGTAAATAATTTTAAGAACTTTTCGATTCTAACATCTAAGGTTTGGGTATTACCAAACATTGCGTCATCAAAGCCTTTTCTAAAAACCTTAACCATTCGCTTATTTGTTACTTTCTTAGATACTATATTTAAACGAATAGACATACTCTCATCAGAATCCAAGACTACTCCCGGGTCATTATATTTTTTCTTGGTATACAGACCTCCCGAATAGGTATCAAACCCAAGAATGCTTCTCATTCCTGCTCCATTTAATGATAGCTCTTCTCCGTCAAAACTAACTTTATAAGGTAATACAATATCCCCTACTCTTACCTGCGCCATCGCGAAGGTAGATATAAGAGCTACAATTGTTAATGTAATTATTTTTTTCATGGTTTAGATTTTTTAAATTTCAAGGAGTTAGTCCTAAATCTTTAAAAACCTAACCAAAAGAATTGTTAAAATTTATAATTTGATAAATTTTAAAAAGGAAATAGGTCTTATATATTATACTCGAATCCACTTTTGTGTTCTATATAAAAAAGCTATATATCCTCGCACATTAAGTACATTTGGGCTATCCTCATCAATCCAGATTTTACATCGGTATATTTTGCCATTCTCTGGATCCATAATAGTTCCATCTTCATACTGATTCCCATCTTTTTCAAGTTCTTTGATAATCACCATTCCCTCTATAGGCTTATTATAGTCACTGCCTTTACATTCGATACATAACTTATTTCTTTCTGCTTCATCTAATACCTGTAGAATCTTCCCAAACAGTTTGTTTCCTTTCTTATAAATTTCTACGATAGATCTCGGCTCTCCTGTATTATCATCAATAGTTTTCCATTGCCCTACTATTTGTTGTTGTTGTTGTGCATTTACTGTTGTCGATATTAGTAATATTGCTACAAAAAGAATTTTGCAAAAACTGATAACTTTCATGATAATTTGTGTTTATTAATCCTAAGATAAAAAAATATGACAAAAACAAAAAGCTACCGATTAAAACCGGTAGCTTTTTACTTATTATTTTAATGGTATTAGGTTATTGTATTCCTAACATTCCATTTTTAATTTCTTCACTTGCTGGTTCATCTCCAAGCCAAATTTTAAATAAAGCATATTTAAAATCACGCCCCTTGATTACTCCAAGTTCTTTTTCGTTTTTAAAAGCAGTTACTCCTTTGTCTTTAATATATACTATATCAAAAACATCGTTCTTTACTATAGCTTCAGAGAAAAAACTAATAAATTTATTTATTCTTTTATCTAGTGCTTTTGTATTACCAAAAGTGGCTCTATTAAAACCATCTTTTACTGCTTTTATCATTTTCTTTTGTGTAACAAAACCAGAGACAATATTCAATTTTATAGCCATCGTTTCATTTGCATCAAGGATTTCTTTAGGGTCTTTGCTCTTTTTTGTTAAATAAAGTCCTCCTGCATACATATCAATCCAAAGCACTTTTCTCATTCCGGCACCATTTAATTTCAAATCGGTATCACCAAAATTCTCTTCATAAGGCAAAATAGCTTTACCAACCCTAATTTGGGCAGTAGCAGCAGACAGGGAAATTAGTGCTAGCAGTACTAAAGTAATTTTTTTCATTATAACTAAAGGTATTTGGGGTATTAATATTTGTTTATACTTATTTTTTAAAGCGCACAAATATAAAAAATATTATGCACGCACAACATCCTGAAATACATTTACTTAATTTTTTAACAAAAATACGATTATATCCTATTGGTTTAACTACCAAGCATTTCTTTTTTAAGCCCTTTATCTGCTGGTTTATTTCCTAACCAGATACCAAAAAGTGCTTTTTTAAAATCTAACCCCTTGACGTATCCTTTTTCTTTACCATCTTTATAGATTACACTTCCTTTTCCCTTTTCATATACCATATCATACACCTGATCTACTTCAATTTCATTATTAATAAAGCCAATAAATTTTTCTATTCTTTCGTTATAAGCCTCCATATTTCCGTTAGTTGATTTTTTAAACCCTTCACGTAAAGCATTAGCCATTTTACTTCTAGACATCATACCAGAAAGAATATGCAACTTAATTGCCATAGTTTCATCTGCTTTAGCTATTGCACTGGCATTACTACTTTTTTTCTTAAGATATAATGCTCCTGCATAAATATCAAAAAAGAATTTTTCTCTAAGGCCTCCTCCATTAATCGTTAAATCTTCTCCATTAAATTTTACTGTATTAGGTAATGTAGCATCCCCAATTTTGGTTTGAGCCTGTGTAGATACAATAGTAAAAAAGGCAACAAATAATATACTTAGTTTTTTCATTTTAAAAATTATTAGAAATCTATATTAGTGAAATTATGTATTAAAATTCTTTCTTAATTGATTTAATGATGCATTTAGTTCAAAACCCAGCAGTACTAAATTAGCATTAAGCCATATATATAGCATTAATATCAACATTGCTCCAATCGAACCGTACAATTGATTATAATTTGAGAAATTATCAATATATATCCCAAACAGATATGTTGTGATTATAATCAAAAAGGTAGTCATAAATGCTCCCGGTGAAAAGAACTTATTCTGTTTTCCTTCTGAAGTACCGAAATAAAATAAAGTAGCTATGATCACAAATATCATAAAAACAAATAATGCATATTTACCCAAAGTTAACCAAAAAACAGTATCATCGACAACACCCATTTTATTTAAATCATCTACTAAATACGAAAAGTATAAAGTTCCTATAACCGTAATTAACAATAACGATGCCACGATAATTGACACTCCCAGCGCTACTACATATTGCCTTACAAAATTTCTATTTAGAGTTACATGATAAGAGTATTCAAAACCAGAAAAAACTGCATTAACTCCATTGGTCATAAAAAGTATAGATAGTACAAAAACAGTGGATAGTAGTCCTCCTCGGGGATTAGATGCTATATCTTCGAATATCCCAGAGAAAAAATCTGAAGATTGATTCGGTAATGCTCCTTTAATAAATTCGAAAAAATTCTCCTCAAACCCGTCTATTGGTACATAGGGAATCAAATTAAGAAGAAATAATAAGAATGGAAACAGAGAAAGGAAAAAACTCCATGATATCGCACTGGCTCTAGCCGAAAAAGTACCTTTTATAATCCCGATAACATAGATTTCTATTAGATCGTATATCGATAATCCTTCAAAACCAGGAAGAATAAGTTTCTTCCCTATTTTGACCAATATATTGATCACAGGAATCTTGTTAAGCTTATCTTCTACGGGTTTTGACATATATTATACAGCTTTCAGACTCAAATCCAGATTATAAACAGAATGTGTTAGCGCACCGCTGCTAATATAATCTACTCCACATTCTGCATATTTACGAACAGTTTCTTCATTAATTCCTCCACTGGATTCGGTAAGACACGAATCACCAATTAATTCCACAGCTTTTCGAGTATCTTCATAATTAAAATTATCAATCAATATTCGATACACTCCTGGTGTTTGAAGTATTTCTTTGATCTCATTAAGATCTCGGGCTTCAACAATAATTTTAAGATCAAGGTTTTGGTCAGAAAGATATTGTTTAGTCTTTACTATAGCTTTGGTAATTCCCCCGGCAAAATCGATATGGTTATCTTTTAGCATTACCATATCATATAATGCAAACCGATGATTCTCTCCTCCTCCAATCTTTACCGCCCATTTTTCTATTGCTCGTATTCCCGGAGTTGTTTTTCGAGTATCTAGAATCTTTGTTCCTGTACCATCCAAAAGAGTAACAAAATGATTTGTTTTGGTAGCAATTGCACTCATTCGTTGCATGGCATTAAGTACTAATCGTTCTGCTTTGAGGATAGACTGTGAACTTCCTGAAACATAAAAAGCTACATCTCCGTATTTAACACGAGATCCATCTTCTAGTACAGTCTCAATTTTTATATTTGGATCTACATAATTAAACACGCTCTTGGCAAAATCTACTCCCGCCAGGATACCTTCGTCCTTAACTAAAAGTTTTGCTTTTCCGGTGGTGGATTCTGGAATACAAGCTAATGAACTATGATCACCATCTCCTACATCTTCGCGTATGGCATTGGTAATTATCAAATCAATTTCTTTATTGAATTGGGTTTTGCTAATCATATTGAATGGTTATTTTTGCTAATGTAAAAAAAGAAGTCGGAAGTACGAAGTGAGAAGCACATCGTATTTTTATTTACTTTACACCATAAATCTAAGTTTCACCTGGTTTTTGAGTAGAAATTACTACAATATTAAATACACATGAATATTAAATTACTTGCCGTAGGCAAAACAGACGACAAACAACTCAATGACCTTATCAATAACTATATCAAAAGGTTACAGTTTTATATTAAATTTAGTTTTGAAATCATTCCCGATATTAAGAATGCAAAAAATCTTAGTGAATCTCAACAAAAAGAAAAAGAAGGGAAATTAATTCTTAATCACGTCGAAAATTCTGATGTATTGGTATTATTAGATGAAAATGGAAAGCAATATGATTCTGTACTATTTTCTGAAGTATTGCAAAAACATATGAATAGCGGGATTAAACAATTAATTTTTGCAATAGGAGGCCCTTATGGGTTTAGCCCAGAAGTGTATAGTAGAGCTAATAGCAAACTATCATTATCCAAAATGACATTTTCGCATCAAATGATACGTTTATTTTTTGTAGAACAATTATATCGTGGATTTACCATTTTAAAAAATGAACCTTACCATCATCGATAAGGTTCATAGTACTTTACAATTATAATTTTCTCATATTCCTACTGTATTTTAATTATTCTTTAATGATATCTTTAAAATCGTCAAACATATCTATCAGATCTTCTGTATTAGTAATAGAGATGTTAATCCTATAATAACCTTCTCCTGATTCATCTCCAGAATAACTAATAGACACTTTTGAGTTTGAAGTTGTTTGGGTATTGCTCAAAAAAAGAGTAAATACGAAGTATAATGTGCAAATGATTGTTTTTGTAATTTTTGTTTTTTTTGATTGAACAAATAACACTTGCTCTTTTTTTAATCATTATTGATAAACTTCTTAATCGCATTATTTAATACATAAAGTTCTCTGTTTTCGAAATTTTCTTTGTTAAGCCCTACAAGAAGATCCAGCTTAGCAGGGTTGCCCTGAAGCATTTCTCCTTGTTTATTTACAGTTCGTGAATAAGGTATAGAGAATTGAAAAATTTCCTGACCTGCTATCTTATATTCTCTTTGATCGTTTCCTATATAGGTTTTCTTAATGCTTCCATTATCATCTATATAAAACACCACCGTAACAAGTGCAAAAGTGAGGTCTGCAGATTGAGGCTGTCCTACAACAAGGGCATTACCATATTCTTTCATACGATATGCAAAATCATCGGCAGAGCTTGCAGTATTTTCATTTACCAAAACGATAACATTTTTAAACTCGCGCTTTGCAGTTTTATTAGGTTGAATATACGCTAAGTCGCAATTCTCACTACCTCTACAAAAATCTGCCCTGATCGGTAAAAAATCACCTGTTTTAGTTTTTTCATATGTTTTGTTTTTCAGAATATTTTCAAACCATTTTTCTGCACCACTAAACCCATATGATAATTCTAATCGTAGGTTTTCATTAAGCAAAAGCCCTGTCTTCTTATATTGTACTCTAAGATCCATAAACTGAGATGAACAAAGTTCTGCCATAAATGATGAATTCTCCTTTCCTCCAGGGTTATCCTGAACATCAAATACAATATGATCTACCTGGTTTTTTATTAATTGTAAACCTTGTCTAAGCTTTTGAATATCACTACATATTGTAGAATCTTTTGCCTCTAGTGCACACCTTAAATCATTACTACCACGTTTATATGCAAAATTTTTAATTTTTACTAATGCAATCTTATTCTTAACCAGTAATGCTGCTTTATACCCCTTTTTAACAAGTTTCCAATCTTTGTAACCGCTAACATCTATGGCTTTATATCTGTTATACCAAGACGCTTTATCTTCATTTTTATGATAAACAACTTTTTTTGAACTACCATCAGAATAAGTGATACTTTCAGGAATCTTTCCGTTGATTTTCAAACCATTTTCGAATCGAAATTTAAAACTGGCCTGACTGGTTCCCAAACCATTTGATCTGGTTTCATAATTCACAAATTTTTTAAAAACATCTTTTATTGAAACGTCATTGATTTTTTGAATGGTTTTTTTCGTTTCTAAATCAAAAAATGAAATATTTGGATAGGTATATCCAATTTTAATGGAACTTTTGTATCTATTTTTCTTAGTTTTTTCTGTTGGATAAGTAAAACGAAAATAAGAATGCCCACTAACGAATCCTCTTCCAAAATCAAGAAACTTTTGCCTTAATTCCTGGTAATTATCTACTTTTTTGAATTGTGTTTCGTGATATTTCTTATACTGATCCCAGGATACATCCTTAGTTTTATTCCTAACGACAATAGCTTCTGCATCCAGAAATTCTATTTCTGAAATCATTTGTTTGTACAATTCTGACACTTGTTCAGAGGTTAAAAATGACTTATCTTTATCTTGAGCATTAACTGAAATTACAATACTCAAAAAAAATATACTGTTAATAATTAGTTTCATCTGTTTATTTCATTGTTAGAGGTTATACTTCGACTTAACTCGGTATAGTATGAAACCTTTGAAGGTTAAACGATTTTTCTTCTATGTGTATTTAATGATACTTTTTAATCGTGTCGGTTTCTTTCTTGTTTTAAATAGTAAGACGGGTATGGGTTAAGAATAACTCATACTTCTTCATAAAAAGTAAATAAGAGTTTCTTTTGCCAAAAACACTATCTTGACAATCGCACTGCTTTTCTTTTAAGATATTCTGTTGATTAAATCCGGATAGTATTGAAATTATCCCCTATCCCAGACCCTGGTGTTGTATAGTTCAAGTAAGAAACTACTGTGTTATTATCTCTTTTAAATCCTGAAACATATCTATCAAATCTTCTACTAAATCGGCAGATACAAATTCTTTATCCATAAAAACGTTTAGTTTTCCTCTTTTCAGTTTTACAACATACCCTGTTTCTCCTTTGGTATTATATTTCCAGGTAGATGTCGTTCCGTTTTTAGTCATTTCAGGAGTTAAATGATCTTTTAAAAACTGTTTTAGTTTTCCTGTTTTGGATGATGGGAAGCTAGCTTTTAATGTATACATATCTTCTGTATTAGAGATAGAAATGTTTACTCTATAATTACCTTCTCCAGGTTCGTCGCTAGAATAACTAATAGACACTTTAGAGTTTGAAGTTGAAGTTGTTTGGGCATTGCTCAAAGAAAGAGCAAATACAAGACTTAATACACAAATAATTGTTTTCATAATTTTTGTTTTTTGATTGATGATTGATTTAATTTTCGTTTTTTGATGTAATTGATTTTAATTCTTTGCCTATTCTTTCAAATTTCTTAATCAGTTTATTTGAGGCCAGTTCTTTATCTACATTGATTCTTAATCTATTTTCTTTGAGTCGCACTTCATATAATTCTTCATTTTCAGTTTCTTTTCTCCACAAATAAGCCTCATCCTCGATGGTCATATTTTCTTTTCCAAATTGATCGATGAGGTAAGATTTCACATCATTTTCCATATACTTCATAAATCTTATTTTGATTCTAAAACTCTTTCCCATATCAATGATAGCAAAGGACCTAGAATAACTTTTCTCACTCGAATCATCACTAATACTTATAGTTACTTCTGATGTTGACTTAGAAGAACTTGTGGAGCTTGTTTGGGCATTCATTGTTAGTAATCCTATAAGAAGATTTACCAAAATGGTGATTAATGTTTTCATATTGTTTGTTTTTTGATTGATGATTTAAGCTATACTAAATGTGAGACCAACCCCACGTACACTTTCTATATTTATGTTATTATCTTCTTTAAAATATTTTCTTAATCGACTTATGAATACATCCATACTTCTACCAGAGAAAAAATCATCATTACCCCAGACATCCTTAAGCACATCTTCTCTTTTGATCATTGTATTTCTATGTTCCCATAAATATTGAATTAACAATGTTTCCTTTTCTGTTAATCGCTGTGATTCTCCATTTAATTTTAATTGATGATTAACAATATCAAACTCATAATTCCCTATTCTTACAACATCTTCTTTAATGGATTCTACTTTTCGCGTTCGTTTTAAAATATTTTGAAGTTTAAGGACCAGAATATCTGCTTCAAATGGTTTCACGATGTAGTCATCTGCGCCTAGTTTTAATCCTCTGATTTTATCTTCTTTCATTTTCTTAGCCGTGAGAAATATGAATGGAATTTCGGGATCAATATCTACTACTTTCTCTGCCAATGTAAATCCATCCATTTTTGGCATCATTACATCAAAGACACATATATCAAATTTTCCTTCAGAAAAGATCGATAGCGCTTCTTTACCATCCTTGGCCCAGGTTACAGTATAATTATGTATTTCGAGGTATTGTTTTAATATACTTCCGAAATCAAAATCATCTTCTGCGAGTAGTATGTGTTTCATATATTAAATTGTTGGTATGGTTATTTTAAAATTTGTTCCTTCATCGGGTTTACTTTCAATATCTATTTCACCCTGGTGTGCCTTAATGATTTGGTCGGTATAGAAGAGTCCCAAACCTAATCCTTTTACATCATGCACATTTCCTGTTGTTACTCTATAAAACTTTTCAAAGATTCTATGGTATTCTTTTTCAGAAATCCCGATCCCATTATCTCGAATCGAAATTGTATATCCGCCATTTTTAAGTTCTGTTCGTATCTTAATTTTGACTTTTTCTTTCCCGTATTTTACAGCATTTTCCATTACATTAAATAAGGCTGTGGTAAATAGAAATTTATCAATATTAAGATCTACATCTCTAAATTCTATCTTCGTACTCACTTCAACTTCTTTATTCTTAACCGATAACTTAAAATCTTCTACAACTTCTTTAAAATACTTACTATCCAGAACTTTTTCTTTCTTTAAAATAATTTCTTCTGACCCTAAAGTATTATTCATCACCTGATCGATTAATTTTTGTAATCGGTTATTTTGTCGATCTAATATATCTAATGCGCTAGAGAATATTTTTGGTGAATTTTGAGTCTCCTTGTTTCTTAAACTTTTAGACGCAATACTTAAGGTTGCTAGTGGAGTTTTAAGCTCATGGGTTATATTATTTATAAAATCATTACGTACATCGGCAATTTTCTTTTGTTTAATCACTGTTTTAATCGAATAGAAAAGTAGAGCTACCACGAATAATAACAATATAACAGAGAATAAAAACAGGCTTGCCATTTGCCCAAAAACTATTCTTTTCCATCCAATAATACTAATCGAATCTACTGTTCGAATTTCGAGATTAAGTTGAGTTTTTATAATTTCAACACCACTATCATCCTCTATATCTTGTTCTGTAAACCATCTACCACTACTTATTACATTACCTTCTTCATCAGGAAAATCTTCTCCGAACAGAAAGTAATTACTCTCTTCTTTTGCTTTAAAAACGGTATCTAGACGGTTATTATCATGAATAATAATACTCTTTATTGTTTTCTTATATTTTAACTCATATCCCAGATTAACTTTTCCCATTTCTTTTTCATAGTACTCGTTAAATGTATTATTTAACGAATCTGTAAAAGGCTTGAAACGTTCTATGGTTTCATTTTTAAGAAGGTTATTCTTTCTATATTCTATTAGATTTTTTGTTAATTGATTATACCAAAGCTCTGCTATAGAATCCATTTCTTTGGTATTATCGATACTCGAGACGGCTTTCTTGGTTTCTTTAATAAACACATCTTTTTTAAGTTGATATGTGTTATAAATCAAATACCCCTGAATCCCAGATAATGCTAATAAGGTCAAAATGGATGTAATGATAAGTATGTTTATTTTTTTCTTCATTATGGTGATATATAGCTTGTTTATTTTTTTAATACCTGATGTATCAAAAGGTTGCTACGTTAACAAAAAATGTGACTTTCTTTATTTTAATACCCATTCGTTTTTTGATTGATGATGATCCCAAAAGTATAGCAAACATCTTTTGAATCAATAAAATCAGCTTCCATTAACCGTCTATTAACGTTAATACACTTAATCGTTACTGTAAAAACAAGGCTTTTAAGTATCTATGTTAATAGGCCAAAAATTAGTATTAATTATTACATTTGCTGACTAATTAACCAATCACTTCTATGCTATCCTATTTGAAGCTTATAAAATTTGATAACTTACTTATAATTGCCTTTGCACAATTATGTATTAAATATGGTCTATTTGAGCCCTTTAATATTGCTATTACTCTAAATGGTTTGGGTATTGCTATTCTAATGATTGCTACATTTTGTATTGCTGCTGCGGGTAATATAATTATTGAAATCTATAACCAAGAAGATACAAGTGTAAAAGGCTTATTATATGGTTCTATAACCGAAAAATCAGCGAATCGATTATTCATTATTTTTAATATTATAGGGGTACTTATTGGATTTTATCTAGCTAATCTTATTGATAGACCTGGTTTTGCAGCATTGTTTATAGTAATTTCTGGAGTGTTTTATATCTACGCATCTTATCTGAAAGAAATCTTAGTTCTTAAAAATTTTATTCCCGCATCGCTTGCCGCATTGAGTTTAATTGTTGTAGGGATTTTTGATCTTCTTCCTGCTATCACCGAAAAAAACAGAGAATCACAAACCGTTATTTTTTCTATTATCTTAGATTACTCAATATTTACATTCATTATTGTGCTATTAAGAGAACTAGTGAAAGATTGTCTGCATATAGATAGAGATCATAATATTGGGATTAGAACTATCCCAATAGTTTTGGGTAAAAATCGAACAACAAAATTAATTGGAGTATTAACATTACTTCCTATTTTTTCTATTGTCTATTATATATACACTTATCTTTTTTCAAATAGTAAAGCTGTTATTTTTGTACTGATCCTTATTGTTGCTCCACTGCTCTATTTTATGATTAAAAGCTTTAGTGCCGAATCAGATAAACAACTTACCAGGTTATCATTGCTTTTAAAGATAGTTTTATTTGCTGCATCTATCTCACTCTTATTTTATCAATTTATTTTAGTATAAGGTATGTTAAAAGATATATTAAAAGATAAAAATGTAATTCTTGCATCTGGTTCTCCCAGAAGACAACAATTTTTTAATGACCTGGATCTGGATTTTACAATACAATTAAAAGAGGTCGACGAAATATATCCCGATCATCTCAAAGCCGAAGAAATTTCGGATTATCTGGCTAAGCTTAAAGCAAATGCATTTACAGATTTACATCTAAAAGATATTTTAATCACCAGTGATACTATTGTTTGGCATAATAACAAAGCTTTAGGCAAGCCAAAAAACCTGATAGAGGCTTCAGAAATGATTAATTCCCTATCTGGAGATACTCATGAGGTTATTACCTCGGTGTGTTTTAAAACAATCAATCAG
Source organism: Aquimarina sp. Aq78 (assembly GCF_900299525.1). GTDB lineage: Bacteria > Bacteroidota > Bacteroidia > Flavobacteriales > Flavobacteriaceae > Aquimarina. Next base: position 997,293 of record NZ_OMKA01000001.1, read on the forward strand.
ACTATTATAGTACATCAAACTACCAAGGTTACTTTTAAGAAGCTATCTGCAGAAGAAATCGAATACTATGTACAAACCTACAAACCTCTAGATAAAGCAGGAGCTTATGGTATACAAGAATGGATTGGTTTTATTGGAATATCTAATATAGAAGGGAGTCATTTTAATGTAATGGGGCTTCCCACGTATCTTGTTTATGAAACGTTTAGGCAATTAGCCTAAACGCATCATCTCAGCAAATTTAGCGCATAGAATATATATTAACACCCGTTGCGCATTTATAATTAATAGTATAAAAAGCGTCAATTCGAGTGATTTTTCGGAATAGGATGAAGAAAAATTGTATCGAGAATAGCTTTTTTGATTCGAAATTCTATTCTCGATACACTTCTTCCTTTGGTCGAGTACTCGAACTGACGAATTTCAAATCAAAAAAATTCAAATACACTATGGGTTTAACTTTTCTATTGATACTTCTTATAGTAACAAAATGTTAAATGAGGTTTCCCCGTAATTACCTGATTTTTAATTTGTTTATATTTCTTTATTATTTTTAAAACTTAATATTATGCTAAAGAATATTTTAAACTTAAACGGTATCAAAACACTTAACAAAACAGAACAAAAATCCTTAAAAGGAGGTTGGACTTATGTTATGTGTCACTCATGCGATCAATACTTACCTCCTGGATATGTATGTATGAATGAAGTTTTTTGTGGACCTAACTAATACTGTATAAAAAATAAAAACGGGATATATTGGTCCCGTTTTTTATTTTTAAATCACCAAATACATCCTTAACATACCAGTTCATTAACTTCTATATATTCTACACTTCTTTATCACTATAAATAGATTTATCTTTATATTCAATAAAAAAGTATTTTCTACCATCAACATCATTAGAAAATTTCTCGTTCATCTATCAATTAAAAGAATTAGATAGTTACTGAAACGTTAACAGTACTTGTCAAATCCAAGGTTTATTGTAATTTGCTCTATAAAAATGTTATCATGAAAAAGTCAATACTACTATTCGCTTTATTGGGCGTATTAGTCTTTATTGCTTGTAGCAATATTAAGGCAGACGAAGTGACCAAAGCTTCTACATCTAATGAGATCATTAAAGAGAAGATGCCTCCTGCAAAAGCTCTATCCGAAGATTTTAAGAAATACTGGTATGCAGGTAAAGCAGAAATATCATCATATCAACTAGAACAAGCTCGATATGGTGAAATAAGAAAAGGAACGGCGGTACTAATTTATGTTACCGAAGATTTTTTACCCAAAAAACAGGTGAAAGCAGATCGTCAAAACACAAGTAACATACCGGTTTTAAAACTTAATGCTACCAAAAAGTTTAACACAGGAATCTACCCATATTCTGTTATGCAGAGTATATTTTATCCCGTAGCAGATAATCAACATGCCATTAAAGTATCTAATTCGATGCAAGAATGGTGTGGTCACGTATACGCACAGTTGAATAACAAAAAACAATTCGAGATTACCTCACATTCCTATTTTGAGAATGAAGCAGATCAGGATTTTAAATTAGACAAAGCTATTTTAGAAAATGAACTTTGGGCAAAAATCAGAATCAATCCAGATGCATTACCACAAGGGGATCTACAAATCATCCCTTCTTTTGAGTATTCTAGATTGAGACATAAAGATATTAAAGCATACTCGGCTAAGGCATCTATACAAAAAGACACTGATACTAATACATATACGATAGAATATCCCGAACTTGATCGAAGTATCAGTATCACTTTTAATGCTTCTTTTCCGTATGAAATTGAGCATTGGACAGAAACATATAAAAGTGGGTTTGGACCCAATGCAAAGAAGCTTACTACAAAAGCAACCAAAATCAAAAGTATTAAATCTGCTTATTGGGGTAAAAACAGTAATAAAGATGAAGTCTTACGTGATGAATTAGGGCTTACTAATCAAAAATAAATATCAATTAATTTACAACTAACTAATACTAAACTAATGATAAAGTTATCAGAATCTGACATAAAAGAAAAACTAAATAATATTGATGGTTGGGAATACCATGATAATGCCCTTCATACCACTTTTGAATTTAACGATTTTAAAGATGCTTTCTCTGTAATGACTCGTATTGCTTTTGAAGCCGAACTACAACAACATCATCCAGACTGGTCAAATGTCTATAATAAATTACATATTAGTCTTTCTACCCATGATGCTGGCGGTATTACCGAGAATGATTTTAAACTGGCAAAAACTATAGATAACATTATCGAAGGAGAATAGGGATTAAACTCATTTATAATCAAAAAATAAATATCAAATTCTAAGGTCAAAACTTCTTGTTTTACTTTTTGAATTTTGGTACTTTAGGCGTAATCAAAATTGATCGTACACAAACATTTGTCAAAAACTTGGTTTCTACTTATGTTTGTATTTAGATTTTAAAATTAGCATATGGGAAGAGCTTTTGAATTTAGAAAAGCACGTAAGATGAAACGTTGGTCAGCAATGGCAAAAGCGTTTACTCGAATTGGTAAAGATATTGTAATGGCTGTAAAAGAAGGTGGCCCTGACCCAACTTCTAACTCTCGTTTAAGAGCAGTGATCCAGAATGCCAAATCTGTGAACATGCCAAAAGATAATATCGAAAGAGCAATTAAAAAGGCATCTGATAAAGATCAAGGTGACTATAAAGAAGTTCTTTTTGAAGGATATGCTCCTCACGGAATAGCTATTTTGGTAGAAACAGCTACAGATAACAACAATAGAACGGTTGCTAATATACGATCCTATTTTAACAAGTGTGAGGGTAATCTGGGCACATCAGGTTCTGTAGAGTTTATGTTTGATCATACCTGTAATTTTAGAATTAATAGTGAAGGACTAGATCCTGAAGAGCTTGAACTCGAATTTATTGATTTTGGAGCAGAAGAAGTTTTTAAGGATGATGATGGAATATTAATCTATGCTCCTTTTGGAAGTTTTGGAACAATACAAAAAGAATTAGAAAGTCGCGAAATCGAAATTCTATCCTCTGGATTTGAACGTATCCCGCAGGTTACCAAAAAAATAACTCCGGAGCAAGCTGCCGATGTAGAAAAATTATTAGAAAAGATCGAGGAAGATGATGACGTTCAGAACGTTTACCATACTATGGAGGAATCTTCTTCTGAAGAATAAAGATATTTCTAGTTATCATAAAGAAAAGAGTTTAGCATAGCTAAGCTCTTTTTTTGTTATGTTTACTATAATACCCCGACTATAGATAAAATATAAGCTATGAAAAGATTAGCCGTACTTCTTCTATTTTCATTTGTGAGCACATTACAAGCTCAACATATGGATAATGATAAACTAGAGTTAATTATCAAAAAAAATGCAGATACTCTAAATGGTATTCCCGGTAACTGGAAATTTATATACAAAGAGACTCCAATGCTTTGTGTAACTGATAAAACCAATAATCGGATGAGAATTATTTCTCCTATTACATCATCGGATAATCTTGATAAAGATGTATTACTTGATGCAATGACTGCTAATTTTCACTCTGCTCTTGACGTAAAATATGCTATCACCAATAAAATTTTATGGTCGGTTTATATTCATCCTTTAAAAGAACTTACCGAGGAGCAAGTAAACAGTGCTATATCACAAGTATATTATGCTGCAAGGACTTTTGGCTCTACTTTTTCTAGTACAGAACTTATTTTTGGAGCAGGAAATACAAAGAAAAAACCTAAAGAAGCTATTCCAGAAGAAAAAATCCGTAAATTTTAAGTTCCGTCGAAGCTATTTTCAGGAACTTTACCTTTAACCCCTACAAAGAAACTATACATACATTCAAAATCCTTTTTAATATCCTCTGTGGGATAATAAGGATCAGAGACCACACATTGTTTTTTCCCAAAATCAAAAGCAACCATAATAATAGGAACATTTGCAGCTTTAGCGATATGGTAAAATCCTGTTTTCCACTCTTTAACTTTTTTCCTTGTTCCTTCTGGAGCAATAGTTAAACGCAACTCATCCTTTTTTCTAAATATCTCTGCAATAGCTTCGACCTTATTCTGGCCAGGAGTTCTATCCAAAGAAATCCCTCCTACTCTTCTAAGATACCAACCTAGTGGCCATTTAAAAAGTTCTTTTTTACCTAGAAAGCTTATCTTAATCCCGGCTAATTGTCGTATCAAAAGGCCAATATAGAAATCGTGCCAACTTGTATGAGGCACTACAATAACTATACACTTTTTAACCGTATCAGCACTGAAATTACCGATAAACTTCCAGCCCATAATTTTATGATATATGAAGGAAGAAAAATATCGCATGAAAATAAAAGATTGAAAAGCAATTTACAAAGAACGATATAGTTCTTTTAGCATATCAGCATTTATTTTAGATTTCCAATTGTATCCCAGAGCATTTTCCCAGAGTGGTTCTAAGCTTAGTGCAACCTTAGTCATAACATCTAATTGATCTTCGGTTACATTGGCACAAACTCCTGTAGGTAAATTAATATTATGAAATTCTTTCATTTTTTTGAATACAGCTACACCTTCAGGATAGTATTTTTCTAATTTATCAAATACAACACAATTACCTATCCCATGTTTTGTTCCTAGCACATATGCCAGTCCATAACTCATAGCGTGAGCAACACCAACCTGAGAATATGCAATACTCATTCCGCCATGCCAGGAAGCCATCATCAGTTTTGCATCTACTTCTTCTTTACTTAGATTATTCTCGAGAAAAATCTCTTTACATAAGTCTAAGGCTTTTTCGCCATAGCTCTGACTAAATGCATTTAAATACGTTCCGTCTAGTGATTCAATACAGTGAATATAACAATCCATACCCGTATAGAACCATTGATCTTTAGGAACATCTTTTATTAATTCTGGATCTAATACAACCTGATCAAAGGGTGTAAAATCAGAATTGATTCCTAATTTGCGTTCGGGTCCTGTAAGTACTGTTGTACGAGACACTTCTGCTCCTGTTCCTGAAATCGTAGGAATTCCCACATGAAATACAGCTTTATTTTTTACCAGATCCCATCCCTGGTAATCTGAAGCACTTCCTGGGTTGGTAAGCATAATCGCTACAGCCTTGGATAAATCTAATATAGAGCCTCCTCCTATTCCAATAATTCCACTGGGGACATATTGATAATCATTTCTTATTTTAGAAACTATCTCATCTACCTGAGATGTTTTGGGTTCTTCAACAGTTGATACGTAAATTATCTCATCTGTATACGATAATGGTATTCTATCCTCTATAAACGAGGTATTGTTCTTAAAAACGTCATCTACCAAAAAGATAAAAGGAGCAACACCATTTCGTTCGGGTGAAATAATATCACAAATCTGATTAAAAGCTCCTCTCCCAAATACTACTTTTGGTACCATTGGGAAGTTTTTATGCATAGAAGTAGATTCTTCTGGAGTAATTATAGATTTTGGATTCAATAGATTTTCTTTATTTATTATTCTTTTTGCTCTTTCTAAATCTTCCGGGGTATCGATTTCTACACCTTCGTGGTGCGTTTCAACCATTTTAATATTTTTACCATATTCAAGATATCGAATACATTCTATTTTCTCTGAAGCTTCTAAAGAACGCATTGGTAAACGGTAAAAATCTAAAATGGCTTGTTTCTTAAATGCATAAACACCTTTGTGTTTATGGTATACATGGTTTATTTCTTTATCTCTTGGATATGGTATAGGTGCACGAGAAAAATATAATGCGTAATTATCTTCATCTACAATAACCTTTACACTATTAGGGTTCATGATATCATCCCAATCATCCATAGGAGTCATTAGACTAGCTAAATCTATACGATCAGAGTCTTCCTGATAAAATACACTTAATACTTTTTCTAAGCTCTCCCTGTCGGTAAAAGGCTCATCTCCCTGAACATTAACTACAATATCGACATCCATATCTTCGACTGCTTCGGCTATTCGATCACTACCACAGCTATGTTCTTTCTTGCTCATAATGGCCACACCACCATGAGAAGTAATTTCTTTGTAAATAACATCGCTATCAGTAACTACATAAACAGCATCAAAAAGTCCGGAATTTAGAGTAGCTTCATATGTTCTTCTTATGACGCTTTTTCCTTCGAGATCTTGCATTAGCTTGCCAGGAAATCGCGTGGCAGCATACCTCGCAGGTATCATTGCGATAGTTTTTAGAGTATTTTTGTTCAAAATTTGTTGCTTTTCTAGAGTTGCAAAAATAACTTTTTTTAATCAATTTTCGGGCCAACCATATATTTTATATCATAAAAAATTATAAAATATCTAATATCTCCCTTTTGCAAATTTCAATTTTCAGTAAAAAAATCATCTTTAAACCCAATTAGATATAATTTTTTCTTAGCTCTGGTAACTGCCGTATATAACCATCTTAAATAATCTTTATTAATTCCATCCGGAAGATAAGGTTGCTCTATAAACACATTATCCCACTGCCCTCCTTGTGATTTATGACATGTAATAGCATAGGAGAATTTAACCTGTAAACTGTTAAAAAACTTATTATTCTTTACTCCCATAAATCGTTTGTACTTAGATTTTTCATCTTCAAAATCTTTTAGTACTTCCTGATACAATTTATTTGATTCTTCATATGATAAAGATGGAGTTTCTGATGTTAATGTATCTAATAACAATACAGTTTCAAAAGGTTTTTGATTTGGATAATCAACCATATTAACATTAACTATTGCAAATCGAAATCCATATAATTCTTTTATAGAAAAAATCTCTAAAACTTTAATTATATCTCCATTTGCAATAAAACCAGCTTCACTTTTATTGTCTAGCCAAAAATAATTATTCTTAACCACCATCAAATAATCTCCGGGCGATAGTTCTTCTTCTTGAAAAAGTATCCTTGAGCGAATCTGTTGATTATAAATATTAGCTCTTTTATTAGAACGAAGTATAATCACAGATTCTTCATGACCAACACTAGAATATGCCTCATTTAATGCATCCATAATCTCATGACCATCAAAAAATCTTACTATATCGGGATATCCCGATACCTGAAATTGAAAGGAATCGTAAAAACCATCATTAATAATTTCTCTTAGCCGGGTAGCATTCATTAAAATACCACTATTTTCTGCTTGTCGTACTACTTCATCCAGCTCTATCTGAGTAACTTCTTTATTAAACCCCATTGCAAGATTATTAGGATCAAGTGCAGGGCTTACTTCTAATTTTACTGGTGGTAATTGCGCTGTATCCCCAATAAAAAGAATTTTACAATTATGTCCAGAATACACATACATCATTAGATCATCTAGTAAAGATCCATTTTCGAATAATTTACTATCGCTAGGAGTATCTGGTATCATAGAAGCCTCATCTACAATAAAAATAGTGTTGCGGCTTTTATTTTGTTTTAATTGAAAAGCTAATCCACCACTTTTATTCTTTTTAGGATAATAAATATTCCTATGAATAGTCTGAGCCTGTTTTCCCGAAAAATTACTAATCACTTTAGCCGCACGCCCCGTAGGAGCAAGTAAAACTGCATTTAATTTAGCTTTCCATAGGTTTTTAACCAAAGATCCTATCAAAGTAGTTTTTCCTGTACCCGCGTATCCTTTTAATAGAAAAAGTGATTCTTTTGCCCCTGATAACACAAAATAAGATAGCTTTTGTAAGACAATATCTTGTTTTATAGTAGGTTCAAAAGGAAAATCTTCTTTTAATAATTCATAAAATTCTTTTTCCTTCATTAAAAAAACTTGTCTATATGATTCATATCTCTATTAATAAATCAAAGATAGGGATGATTTTTTGGCAATAAACTTTTACGATTAAAAAAAAATTGTAGATTTGCGTATACACTAATGTTTAAAGCTAAATCATAAAATGAAAATTGTTGTTCAATTAGTTCTGTGGGTTATTATAGGAGTTTTGGGATACTTAGTATTCAATTCTGTTAATGGTCCTGTAAAGTTCAATAAAATAAAGCAAGCTAGATATGCAAAAGCTGTTGAAAATTTAAGAGATATTCGTACAGCTCAATTAGCATACAGATCAGTGACTGGGAAATTTACTAAAGATCCTGTTAAATTAGTTGCTTTTATAGATACTGCTAAATTTACATTAACCCAAAGAAGAGATTCTAGTTATATTGCATTTAATAAGATCCTAAAAATTGATGAGCCAAGAGATACTGTTATTGTTGATACTCTTGGATATGCATCGGTAAAAGATTCTTTATTTAAAACAGGAAATCATAAAAATATGATTAAAATACCTATAGAAGGTGTTGAATCTAATTTTGTAATGGATGCTGGTTATATTAACAAAAATGACCTTAGAATCCCGGTTTTTGAAGCTAAAGTAGCTAAAGATATATTACTACACGATCAAGATAAAGACTTATTAGCTCAAGAGAAAGAAATACGTTCTGTTGATGAAGTTAATGGTGGGTTTCTTTCGGTAGGATCAATGACAGAAGTAATGACTTCTGGTAACTGGCCAAGAACTTATGGTGCAAACGATCAATAATACAATTGATAATACATCAAAAACATTGTCCATTCAGGTAAGCCTGAATGGACTTTCTTTTTGTACAGTAAATACAAGCAATCAAATAACATCTATAGAGCACGAAACCTTTGGTATACAATTAACTCCCAAACAAGTACTGGATAAAATCAAATATACTTTTGATCACAATCACAATCTAAAAGAAGTTTTTGATACCATCGAGGTAATATACCAGAATGAACTATACACTGTAGTTCCTAAACCTTTATTTAGCGAAGAATTATTAAATGAGTACCTCAAGTTTAACACAAAGGTGCTTCAAAATGATTTCATTGCATATGATGAATTGAATCCCCACAATATTGTAACAGTATACATTCCTTATACCAATATTAATAATTTCTTTTTTGATACATTTGGGTCTTTTACCTATAAACACTCCAGCACCATTCTAATAAATTCTTTGCTTACTCAAGAAAAAAACAGCGAATCTATTACCGTTTTTGCGAACATGAATGATGCTTCTTTTGATATTATAGTAATCAATAAAGGAAATTTGATATTAAGTAATACATATAAATATCAAACCAAAGAAGATTTTTTGTATTATTTATTGTACACTACAGAGCAATTACAACTAAACCCAGAAGAATTCAATTTGGTATTTTTGGGAGATATTTCTAAAGATAGTGAGTTTTTCAATATTGCATATACTTATATTCGCCATATAAGTTTCGGAAGTCTTCTTCAGAAACCACAAATAACAGAAGATATAGCATCTTTTGAGCCTCATAAACATTTTGTATTACTTAGTCATTTTTAAATATGCGTATTATATCAGGAAAATATAAAGGAAAAAGACTTACAGCACCTAAGAAATTACCAGTACGTCCCACTACTGATATGGCGAAAGAGGCATTGTTTAATATCTTAAGAAATCAATACAACTTCTCTCAAATATCTGTTTTAGATCTTTTTGCAGGAACAGGAAACATAAGCTATGAATTCATATCCAGGGGAACAGAGGATATAACTGCAGTAGATTCTCACTATGCATGCCTTGGATATATTAAAAGTGTAGCAAAGGAACTGGACTCTCCTATTGAAACCATAAAAAGTGATGTGTATAGCTATCTCGAAAAAGTAAAACGAAAAACAGATATCATCTTTGCTGATCCCCCGTATGATTTTACTACAGATCAGTTTAGTAAAATTGCAACATTAGTTTTTGAGAATGAGTTATTAAATGAACATGGAGTCTTGATTATTGAGCATTCTAAACACACCTCTCTCGAGGAATCACCATATTTTAGTAATTCGAGAAAATATGGAGGATCTGTTTTTAGTTTTTTTGAAAAATAAATCTACACAAAAGCCTCCTTATACATATATTATGATTCGGTCATTACCGAGGTTCGGATCGAAAATTCGTCAATAGTAGTAAGGTTGCTTAAAGAATTAATTTGATGAGCAGCATTACTAATAATCTCTTCATAAAAGGCCAAAACTTTGACATCAAACCCAGGAGTATCTTCTGCTGTAATTTTAAATATATCCATTTGGTAAATGAAATTATTTAGGATATGATGACTAGAAGAAAGCATGGCTTTATAAATATTTAGTTTTGCATTTTCCATCTTTACTTTTTTAGCATTTTGCCGTGTGTCTATAAGTAGGAATACAAAAAATATTAATATTGGAATTATCATTTCGTCAAATTCAAATTGTTCTATACTTGCTAATAATGCAATAGCTCTTTCAAATAATTCTAATTCTAAGACAACGGTTGTTACATAAATAAAAATAGATAATACTAATCCGATACATGTTAGTTTATACTTATTCATTAGTTTAGAGTTAGGGGGTTAGGGGAATAACGATTTGTGAAGAATTTAAATGTTACGGTTTACAAATACTACATAAAATTGTAAATAAACGTTCGATTTTCAATACTAAATATATAGGAAAAATAGCAACTTGTAGTAATTTACATGTATTTTAACATTATTTATAGTTATAGTTAAAGTTCTTTTATAAGTGTACTAGGTAAATAAACTGACAGTCAGTAACATATCAAGGGGTTACTCATGATCAAAATAGCATTCTTTTAAGCCACTTCTTTTCCTGTAGAAGCTTCCCAAATCATAAACCATTCTTCATCAGTAATTTTAATCGCTAAAGCATCTACTGCTGATTTAATACGATTAATTTTGGTCGACCCGATAATTGGAAGAATTCCAGAGGGATGTTTTACAATCCAAGATGTTAGAATCTGATCAGACGTAACATTATATTTTTCAGATAACATACCAACCACTTTATTAATCCTTACTACCCTATCTTCTGGCTGTTTCATAAAGAATTTCCCTCCTGCAAGTGTAGAATACCCCATAGGTTTAACATGTTCGGTAATACATTGATCCAAGGTGCCATCTATAAAAGGATCCAGATGAAGTGGAGAGACTTCTATCTGGTTTGTTGCCAAAGGTGTAAACTTATGTAACATCTCAAATTGTTGTATCGTAAAGTTCGACACTCCAAAATGCAATACTTTACCATCATTTTTGAGCTTGATAAAAGCCTCTGCAATCTCTTCAGGATTCATTAGCGGACTTGGTCTATGAATCAAAAACAGATCTATATAATCTGTATTTAGATTCTGTAAAGATTGTTCTGCAGAACTTATAATATAATCTTTACTGGTATTGTACGATTTAATAATAGTATCAGGACGGTTAGGTGTCACTAATTTAATACCACATTTGGTAACAAGTTGCATTTTTTTACGAAGAGAAGGTTGTTTTTTAAGCGCATTACCAAATAATGTTTCTGTGGTATAATGCCCATAGATATCTGCATGATCAAAAGTAGTAACATCTATAGCTAAACAATCTTCAATCAATTCCTGAGCTTGATCTATGGTTAAATTAGCTCCCCATGCTCCCCAGTTCATACACCCGGCTACTATACGTGAGCATATAGAGTCTGGATATGAAACCTCGATACTCATATTTTTAGCTTTTAAAAAATTACTATCACTCTTAACACTATCAATCAATAGTCTATTGCTTCGTATATTAACCTTTGTATCTCTGAACGAATATCATGAGATATAAGTTTTCGATTTGCAGCATTAGGGAAAGTACGATTACTTAAAAAGACATATATTATTTCTTGTTCTGGATCTGCCCAAGTAAATGTTCCCGTAAAACCACTATGCCCAAAACTAGTCATTGATATACACCCGCAAGTCGGTCCTACATCACCCAATTGCGGTTTATCAAATCCTATTCCCCTTCGTACATTTCGATGGCAATAATGACATGTATTAAACTCATCTAATGTTTCTTCTCTAAAATATTGTTTGCCGCCATAATACCCTTTATTGAGATACATTTGCATTATCTTAGTAACATCATTAGCATTAGCAAAAAGTCCAGCATGCCCAGCGATTCCTCCTAGCATCGCTGCTCCCTGATCATGAACATATCCGTGAACAACCTCATCTCTAAAAATCCTATCATGCTCTGTAGGAACAATTCTTTTTTTTCTGAATCGCGTTAGAGGTAAATACGAGGCATTATTAGCTCCCAATGGTTTATAAAAATGTTGTTGAGTGAGCTTATGTAACGTATTGCCATAATGATCTTCTATATATGTTTTTAAAAGATAATACGGCAAGTCACTATACTTATATTTTAATCTATCTCTTAATTCACTATCTCTAATCCTTAGAAGCAAAGAATCTTTCATGTCACTTCTGAAATAAAGATTATTAGTGACTTCAATATTAAAATCTTTAGAGCGGCTTTTTCTATAATATTTCTTATCAGGCTTTCGCGTTACAGAATCCATTGTTTGCAAATAAAAAGGAATCCAAGCCTTCAATTTTGCATAATGCGAGAGCATTGATCTTATGGTGATATTTTCTTTATTAGATCCTTTAAAAGAGGGTAACATCTTTCCTACCCTAGTATTTAAAGAAATTATTCCTTTATCCTTTAGCTCTATAGTAAGCGGCAAAGTAGCTAATATTTTGGTCAAAGACGCCAGATCATAAACATCAGACCCTTTAACTTTTCTAAATTTATTATAGGTATGGTACCCATAATTTTTATTAAACACTACTTTTCCTTTCCTCGCAACGATTAGCTGTACACCCGGGGCCATTTTTTCTTTTAGTGCAAAATCCACTATAGAATCAATCCTATTAAGTTTATAAGAATTCATCCCTACACTTTCTGGTAATCCATAAGATAACCTATTCAAGGCTCTGGTTTCATATCCTGTACCCGCAGGAAATTCTTCTCCAATGCTTACAGGGAGTTTTCCTTTGGCCTCTAAAGCTCCAAAAAGTAATTGTGCCGTTTTCTCCTGGGCTACCTTACTATTTTGATAAGACATCACTATACCTTCAAAATTTGTAGTGGTTAACATATCTAACATTGCATAAGGTCGTGCAAATACACTAAGAACTGTAGTGTTTAACCTGGCAATCTCATATAACCAAACCAATTCTTTATCCTTAAACTTATATTCTGCCCAGGGTGAATCGTTAGATTTATGAAAACCTACAATGACATAATTATAGTTTTTTAATTGCTCTACCATTTCACCCAATTGATTGGCCTTTACCCATTCGATCTGAGTGTATTTGCTTAATTCTTCATAAAATGCTTCTCCAGAATCGTTTCCAAGTGAAACATAAGCTATTTTCTTCAGGTCAAGGTTTTTAATCGGCAGTGTAGCTCTTTCATTTTTTATAACAGTCAAAGAATTTTCGACCAAATCATGAAGCAGTACTTTATTTTTTACACTATTCAATTCCTCATAAAGGAAATCTGTTTCTACAGGCTTATAGACATTAAGACCAGCTTTATATTTAGCCAATAAGATCTTTCTGACGGAATACGACAAACGCTCTTCTGTAAGAGCTCCAGAGTAATATGCAGATACTATTTTTTGCGATGCTAATGGCACATCTTCCGACATTAAAAGGATATCATTTCCTGCTAAAAAAGCTGCTAAATCAATATCGCCCGGAGCTTTAAAATTAGAAGCTCCTTTCATATTAAGAGCATCTGTAAAAATTAATCCTTCGAACCTTAAGCTATCTTTTAATACTCCAGAAACTACTTTTTTAGAAATAGAAGACGGATAGCCTGATCTATATTCTAAACTAGGAATATTAAGATGAGCAACCATAATACTGGATAGCCCTTCGTTAATAAGTTTTTTATATGGATATAATTCGATGCTATCAATTCTTTTGGCATCAAAATTAATGGTCGGTAATGTATTATGTGAATCAGTATCGGTATCCCCGTGACCAGGAAAATGTTTAGCACTAGCCAGGATCCCTTCTCGTTGCATGCCTTTCATAAAAGCCAGTGCTTTTTGAGTTACCTTTTCTTTATCTTCTCCAAAAGAACGATTACCAATGATTGGATTTTTAGGGTTTGTATTGATATCGACAACAGGTGCAAAATTAATATGCACTCCCATTCGTTTACAATGCCTTGCTACTTGTCTTCCTGTTTCTTCTATTAAATGATCATCCTGTATTGCTCCAAGGGTCATATTCCAGGGAAAAGCCTGTGTCGAATCTAGTCGCATACCTAGCCCCCATTCTGCATCTATACCTATTAATAATGGTATTTTGGATAACTTCTGATATTCATTATTTAGCTTAGCCTGTCGCTTGGGGCCTCCTTTAGAAAAAATAACGCCTCCAATCATAAACTCTTCAATGAGTCGTTTTATTTTATCTGTTTCTCTTTGGGGATCAGAAGAAGATACATTTACCATAAATAACTGCCCCACTTTTTCCTTAAGGGTCATTCTATTATAAATGCTATCCACCCACCTTCTTTGGGTTTCAAAATCTTCTGCTAATAAAGGATTTTCTGATTGAGCATCAACGCCAAAAGTGATTAGAAAAATTATAAAAGAAAAATACTTTTTTATGATATGCCGCACGAAAATTTTAATTTAAAAAACGGTTATGCCAACTATCTTTTGCTGGGACCTCCCAATTGATTCGATATTCGGCAATATTAGTAACCAGGTTATTGAAAACGATAGTATTTGGGGATACTGATCTATTTTTAGCCATTTTCTTAAAATCTGCAAGAGGTTTATAGGCTACAAATTCTCCTTGCTTAAAAGACACGTTCATCTTGTCCATTAAGTCTACATCATATGTTTGTTCTAATTCCTGAACAAAACGAACAGAGGCATCTATAGAGCACCCTGTTGCCTGATTCATCCCTTGGTCTAGTCCAATGGCTATAAATCGTTTATACTTAATTTCATAACCTGCTTTTAGATCAGCACCGTGGGCTGTCCACTGAGTTATAAATTCTTTTATTTTTTTTTCGATTTCTTCCAGTTCATCCAAAGTGAATGACCGATTTGCCTGATAAATCCACACTCGAGATGTTTCCGGAAGGTCATTAAAATCTACCAACATGAGCTATTTTTTACTAAAGTAACAAAAACTATTGCTATTTACGATTATAGAAAAGAGTTAATATGAAAAAACATATTAACTCTAATAAAATTGTGTATAATTAAGAAAAAAAATTACAAATCCTGAGCATTGGCAATAAGTTCGGCCACATCCATCACTTGTATACTTTCTTCTTTTTCTTTACTCTTTACCCCATCTGTCATCATTGTATTACAAAAAGGACATCCCGCGGCAATAATATCTGGTTTGGTTTCTAAGGCATCTTCTGTTCGTTCAACATTAATATCCTTATTTCCAGGTTCTGGTTCTTTAAACATCTGGGCACCTCCAGCTCCACAACATAATCCATTTCGCTTACAGCGTTTCATTTCTACAAGCTCTACTTCTAATTTTCTAAGTAAATCTCTTGGTGCTTCATATACGTTATTTGCTCTACCCAGATAGCATGGATCATGAAATGTAATTCGTTTACCTTTAAATTTTCCTCCTTCAACTTTTAATCTACCTTCGTCCAAAAGAGATTTCAGAAATTGAGTATGATGCATTACTTCATAATCCCCTCCTAGTACAGGATATTCATTTTTTAAGGTATTAAAACAGTGAGGGCACGCAGTAACTACTTTTTTAATTTCGTAAGCATTCATTACCTCTATGTTTGTAACCGCTTGCATTTGAAACAAGAATTCATTACCTGCTCTTTTTGCCGGATCTCCCGTACAGCTTTCTTCGGTACCTAATACAGCAAAATCTACATTAGCATTATGAAGTAATTTCACAAAAGCTTTTGTGATTTTTTTAGCTCTGTCATCAAAACTACCAGCACAGCCCACCCAAAACAAAACTTCTGGTTTCTTGCCTTCTGCCATATATTCTGCCATTGTTGGCACCTTTACTGTCTCACTCATATTATACTATTTAAAGTTTAGAAGTTTACCCAGGGGTTAACATCCTAAAACTCATATTTAATCATGTTTTCCATCATCAAAAACTTCGATGGTCACAACTCTTTCTACCAATTCTGTAAATTTACCAGTATATCGTGTTGCTTTTACCAGGTGATTATCAATCCAATGGTAGTTCCCTCCTCTTGGTTTTCCCATCAAAAGACTATGGTATTTAAAACCACATTTCTTTAACCATGTTTCGGTTACATCTCTGTGTTCTTCGGTTCTTGAAGTAAAGAAGCATATAACATGTCCTTGGTCATACCATTTATTTAATGTAACTAATGCATCAGGAAAAGGCTCACAAGTAACCATTCGCCCTGGTTCTTCATTAGGTACATCTTCGGTTATAGTCCCATCAATATCAATAAGATAATTCTTGACACCTTCTGGTAAGACCGGGCTCACATGTTCTCCTTCTTCTATTTTATCATGCAATAACTTTTCTACTTCTTCCTTTTTCATAATTTCTATTAATTTGTGGTTTAATTGGTTAAAAGTTTTGGTTAAAATTTAATTTATTTGGATTGGTTATTTAATAAAAATTATTCGTTACTCCAGTTTAATCTATCCATTTGGTTAAATGGCCATGGAGCTCCATTATTTTCTATATTGGTCATCATATTATTTAGATCAGATGGTGCTGCACTTTGCTCCATTACCAGATAGCGTCTCATATCTATAATAATAGACAATGGGCTAATACTAACCGGGCAAGTCTCTACACAGGCATTACAACTGGTACAAGCCCACAGTTCTTCGGGAGTAATGTAGTCATTCAGCAATTGTTTTCCATCATCTACAAAACTACCATTCTTATCAATATTATCTCCTACTTCTTTTAAGCGATCCCTGGTATCCATCATGATTTTACGCGGGGATAGCTTTTTTCCTGTTTGATTTGCAGGGCATTCGCTTGTACAACGGCCACACTCGGTACACGTATATGCATTTAGCAATTGCACCCAGTTTAAATCTGCAACATCTGATGCTCCAAATTTCTCTGGTTCTCCTTCTTGTTGATCATCAGCCGGAGCAGCAAAAGGATCTGCACTTGGATCCATCATTAATTGCACTTCTTTGGTAACAGCTTCGAGGTTATCAAGCTCTCCTTTAGGGTTAAGATCCCCGTAATATGTATTCGGAAATGCCAACAGGATATGTAAATGTTTTGAAAAATATAAATAATTTAAGAACACTAATATCCCTATAATATGCACCCACCAGCATGCTCTTTCTAATACTATTAGTGCTGTTTCTGACATCCCATTAAAAAGTGGGGATATATACTGACTTATTGGGTACGCCCCAGCCTTGATATAATGATCTGCTCCTAATGCCTGTAACTGAAGATCCGATGCATTCATTACCAAAAACAAAGTCATCAAAACCATCTCGAAATACAGGATTAAGTTCCCATCATTTTTTGGCCATCCTTTCATCTCTGGATTCCAGAAACGTTTTAATTTAATCACATTACGACGAATCCAAAATAAAACAACTCCTATAAATACAAGGAATGCCAAAATCTCGAACGAACCAATTAAGAAATCATACAATCCTCCTAAAAACGCAAAGATCCTATGTGTACCAAAAACACCATCGATGATAATTTCTAATACTTCTATATTGATGATAATAAACCCTAGATATACAACAATATGCAATATTCCTGCTACAGGTCGTCGCACCATTTTAGACTGTCCTAATGCTATCCTAGCCATATTTTTAAATCGCTCTCCTTTATTATCAGAACGATCTACGTCTTTTCCTAATCGGATATTACGAATGACTTTGCGGACATTTTTTGTGAAATATCCAATACCCGCTACCAAAACAAGTATAAATAGGATATTAGGTATGTATTGCATAATTTTTTAATTTATTGAATCTGTTGGTTTTTCGTAAGGAGCATTTTTCTTTCCAAAAACCGAAATATGAACATATCGTTTTGGATTTAATCGTAAATCCTGTATCAGTAATTCTAGTTGTTTACTGGTTTTTTCTAAATTATCATATAATTTATCATCTTTCAGTAATTTCCCAACCGTTCCTCTTCCTGAGTTAATGTCTTTTGAAATTTTCTCAAAATTAGTCAATACCTTTTCCAGGTCTTTTCCTAATTTGGCCACATTTATCTGAGCTAGAGAATCTGAAACCTTATTAAGATTAGTCGACATTTTATCTAGATTGGTAAATGTATTATTTAACTTTTCCTCATTACCTGAAAGAATAGTATTTAAAGAGCTCGAAGCTCCTTTAAAATTCTTAACTGTTACACTTAAATCTTTAAAAATAGAATTCAGATTATTTTTATTATCTACATTAAGGATTCCGTTAACCGAGTTTAAAAGCGTATCTGCATCTGTAATTGCGGCTTCAAGTTTTTCTTGCAAAGGCGCGAGCTTATCATTTACCAACTCTAGTAGGCCTGCTTCTATCTTGCCTGGCAATGTATCTTTATCTTTTGCTTCGAGGCCTTGCTCATATATAGGCATTATAGCTAGTGATTTTCCACCTATCAAGCCACCACCATATACTTTGGCCATGCTGTTCTTTGAAAACGAAAAATCACTATCTACATTAAACTCTACAACAAGGTTACCCTTGGTATCTGCAAAACTAATAGAAACCACTTGTCCTACAACCATACCATTTATGGTCACCGGAGAAGAAGGTATTAATCCTTCTACATTATCATAAATAGCATAAAAGGTTCTATCATTTTCTAAGAGATTTTTTCCCTTCAGGAAACTATAGCCAAAGATTAAAAGTGCTATTGCGCAGATTGCTAATATTCCTGTTTTGACTTCTCGAGTAAATTTCAAAATAGATTACATTTTAGGACACAAATTTAGAATAAAAATACATTTCTACTGGTAATTTCCTAAGGAATTATCAGTATTTATTTAGATTAATTCGAAGATGTATCAGCTTTTAGAGCTTCTGTTAAAGGAATCGATTCACTATTACGAAAAGCAACGATAAAGCTAGAATCAAATCCTTTACCGACTGCAATTTCTCTTAATTCTTGTATTAAAGTATAATTAGACGTACTTCCGAAGTAATACTTATACAGGTCACCCGTTTTATTTTTAGACAACTGGTCCAAGCCATTAAAATTAAATGATTGTAATTCTATATCGCTGGATCCTGCTGCAATTTGCACCTTAAATGTGATATCATCATACACCTGATCTCCTTCCATTTTGGCAGTTACTCGAGTTACTTCAGGGGTTTTGGGTGGATCTATTTTATAAATAGCATCAAGGCTCTCTTTATA
Source organism: Aquimarina sp. Aq78 (assembly GCF_900299525.1). GTDB lineage: Bacteria > Bacteroidota > Bacteroidia > Flavobacteriales > Flavobacteriaceae > Aquimarina. The sequence continues at coordinate 1,016,536 of NZ_OMKA01000001.1, forward strand.
ATCTACAATCGAGGTAGTGATAGATTTTGCCATCTCTCCCTGTCCTTTTTTAGAGTTAAGATATTTTCCCTCGCTATTGTTGGTTAGAAAACCTAATTCGATAAGAACACTAGGCATATAGGTTTGATGTAAAACGACAAAACCAGCTTGTTTTACTCCTCTACTCTTTCTGTCTAATGCTTTTTTAAATCTATTCTGTACAAAACTAGCAAGTGTAAGGCTCTGATCCAGATATTCTTCCTGCATTAAAGTAAGTCCGATAATTGATTCTGGAGAATTGGGATCAAACCCATCATAATTAGCTTCATAATTATCTTCCAGAAGAATTACTGAGTTTTCGTTTTTTGCTACATTAAAATTTTCATTGTTAGCATGTAACCCTAAAACAAAAGTTTCTGTACCAAAAGCCTGAGAGCGGTGCGAATTGCAATGTACAGATACAAAAAGATTTGCTCCCGCCTTATTGGCTATACTTCCTCTCTCATGTAATTCTATAAAGGTATCTGTCTTTCGGGTATACACTACTTTAAACCTACCATCATTTTCTAAAGCCGCACCTACGGCCAAAACTACATCTAGTGCAATTTCTTTTTCTTTATATCCATTTCCTCGGTTGCCGGGATCATGACCTCCATGGCCCGCATCCAGAACAACAACAAACTTTTCTTTTTCCTGAGCAACCACATTGGCATCAAAAATAGGTGCGATACATAAAAAAACCGACAAAAAAACACTACATACTATACTTCGTCTCATCAACTACAATAATTTTACTACTAATTTTGAAACATTTTCGTTATGTTTCAGTATTTAATATAACAAGTTAAAAATCTAAAGATTGTGATTTATATAATAAACCTATATCTTCTATGTTTATACAGCTTAGAAGGTATGCTTTTGACATAATTTTTTATTTTTTTATGAATTACAATCTAAGCATAAAAAATATATGTAATTTTGGCACTTCAAAAACTGAGCCATAGTTATACAAAAATAGGATTTAAACCATTGCAAACAACGGTACGTTACATACTTTATTCACTAAGTTTTTCACTGTTTTGTATTTCTCAAATCACAGCACAGGAAATAAACGAGACTAAGGAGGTTCCCATTCCTGCTAATCAGGATACTATAAACTCTATTACGGTCAATCCAGAGGAATTACTCAATGAAAAAGCTCAGGACACGGTCAAAAAAGACACACTTACTGCAGAACCACAACTGTTAACAGACAAAGTGGTCTATAAAGCCACTGATTATATGAGATTAAGTCGTAAAGAGAACAAGATGTATCTTTATGATAATGCCGAGATCGTGTATGGAGAAATGCAAATTAATGCTGGATTTATTGTAGTAGACAATGCCAAAAATGAGGTATATGCCTATGGAATTAAAGATTCTCTGGGCGAATATGTACAAACTCCTGTCTTTAAACAAGCGCAGAATGTAGTAGAACCGGATTCTATTCGTTTTAATTTTGACACCGAAAAAGCATTGATATATAATTCTCGAACAGAGCAGAACGGGTTTAGGATTAAAAATGAGATTTCAAAACGAGAGAATGATTCTGTGATTTACATGAAAAATGTAAAATTCACTACTTCAGAAAATATTGAAGATCCAGAATATTATTTTTACGCCCGTAGAATTAAGTTTGTACCTAAAAAGAAAATTGTAACGGGGCTTGTTAATATGTTTATTGCCGATGTCCCTACTCCTTTGGGATTACCGTTTGGATATTTCCCATTAACAGAGGATAGAACTTCGGGATTTATTATTCCTAGTCCGGGAGAAGAAAATAACCGTGGATATTTTCTTCAAAATGGTGGGTATTATTTTGCTATTAGTGATTATGTAGACCTAACCCTTATGGGTGATTATTACACTAATGGCAGTTATACTTTTGCTACAGAATCTGCCTATGCCCTACGTTATAAATATAGAGGAAATCTTAGGTTTAGGTATGAAAACAACTTGCGTAGCGAAAGAGGGTTTCCTGATTTTGCCAAAACCACGACATACAATATCCAATGGACCCATAGTCAGGATGCAAAGGCCAATCCAAACTCAAGGTTTTCGGCTTCTGTAAATTTTGGTAGTAGTGACTTTTTTCAGCAATCTACCAACCAACTCAATACAGGTAATTTCCTGAATAATCAAATCAGTTCTAATATATCCTATGCTAAGACATTTCAGGGAGATCCCCAGGTTAATGTTAATCTTGCAGCTACTCATAACTCTAATACTAATACTGGAACTGTAAATTTATCACTTCCAAATATGAATCTGAGTGTATCACGAGTATTTCCTTTTGCCCCAAAAGTAGGTGCAAAAAAAGGGATCATACAGAATATAAATACACAATATAATTTTAAAGGGGAAAACAGAATACAAACTACCGATGATGATTTATTCTCGGCTGATATGTTTAAAGGTGCTAAAATAGGAATGCAACATACGATTCCTTTAACTACAAACTTTAAGATATTCAAGTACCTTAGTGCTACAGCGGGGACAAATTTTCAGGAAAACTGGGTATTTGAGACGATAAAGCAAAGTTATGACTCTAATGCTAATGATGGTGCTGGCGAAGTGGTACGAGATACTATAAAAGGTTTTGATGCTTTTCGTACGTATAACTTTTCAACAAGTCTGGGAACAACCGTTTATGGAACTTTCAAGTTTAAGAAAGGTAAAAAAATAGAAGCGATTCGCCATACCATGAGACCTTCTATTAGTTATAGTATCAATCCTGCATTTAGTGAGTTTTATGATAGCTATACGGTTACCGATGATCCCAATACAACCAATATTAATGAAACAGAAGTTGTAGAATACTCCAGGTTTGAAGGGGGTTACTTTGGGGCACCGAGTAATACATTTTCTAGCAGTATTGGATTTTCTCTTAGTAACAATGTAGAAATGAAGGTAAAAAGTAAAGATAGTACAGCTACAGAAGCCAAAAAAGTTACCTTATTAAATAACCTTAACTTTAGTACATCTTACAATGTTGCAGGAGATTCTTTAAAGTTAAGTCCGCTATCTATTACTGGTAATATTCCTATTATCCAAAACAAACTGGATATTAACTTTAATGCGCAACTAGACCCTTATGCATTAGATAACAATAATCGCAAAATCGATGTGTGGAATATCGATAATGGAGGTAGTCTTTTTCGCTTAACCAGAGCTAGTGCTAATTTTGGGTATTCGTTTTCTAGTAAAGATTTTGAGAAAGGAAAAGTTAATGAAGATCCTCTGGATAATCAAAACTTTAGAAATGAAGGCCGGCCTGACAACCTGTTTGGGGGAGTTACCGACTTTGGGGAGGATCGTTCTTTTGATAAAGACAAAAGTAAAAATGCCGATAAAGACATAAAAAACTATAATTACAAAATACCCTGGACTTTGCGACTGTCATATAATGTTAATTATAGCAATAGTGCCCGGCAAAATGAAATATCATCGCACTCTATCATGTTTTCTGGTGATGTAGAACTCGCTCCGCGATGGTCTGTTGGAGTATCTTCGGGATATGATTTAAAGAATCCCGGGTTTACATATACCAATTTAAGATTTCAGCGAGATCTGGAAAGTTGGGTTATGAATTTTAATTGGATTCCATTTAGTGAAAGAACATCATGGAACTTCTTTATAGGTATCAAATCATCGATGCTTAGTGATATTAAATGGGACAAAAGACGTGAGCCAGATAGGCAGCTATAGGCTTCAAGTTTTTGGTTTCAAGTTTTTGGTTTCAAGTTTTTGGCTAGCAATAAAATTATAAATTAATACAACATACTATCACATGAAAAAAATCATAACTACGACCAAAGCCCCTGCTCCTATTGGTCCTTATAGTCAGGCTATTTTAAACGGAAATACATTATATACATCAGGTCAGATTGCTATTAATCCAGAAACAGGAGCATTAGTTCTGGATGACATTACAACTGAAGCCAAGCAGGTAATGCAGAACCTAAAAGCTGTATTGGATGAAGCCGGAATGACATTCGAGAATGTTCTTAAAACCACTATTTTTTTAAGTGACATGAATAATTTTGCTGAAGTAAATGCCGTATATGGTAGTTATTTTAATGAAGAGACTGCACCAGCAAGAGAAACTGTAGCGGTGTTAACTCTACCAAAATCGGTGAATGTAGAGATCTCTGTAATTGCTGTAAAGTAATATATAACAACATTGTTAGTCCGAGCTTGTTGTAGATTATAGTGATTAATCTTATAAACCTGAGTTCGACGTAAGAAAATCACGTCAATTCGGGCGATCTGATACTTCGACATAGCTCAGTACAGGCTGGAAGATTGTATCGAGAATGGTGGTTTTCTATCTAAAAAAGCTATTCTCGATACAGTTTTTCTCCATTTTATTCTGAAAAACCACTCGAATTGACGCTTTTTTATAACATTATAGCTTAAACTCAGGTTATAAAAACTTCGACAAGCTTTGTTTAATCTTCGTTTTACATTAAAATTCTACTTGTTACACTTCCTTTTTATTTTTGACAACATCTCATTATCGATATAAGGTAAAATCTATTTCAGAAAACAAATAGCGATTAATCTCCTCCTATAATTTCTATTTGCATCGTATCAATATGTTCGTCTAAAAGAATTTGACATGCCAATCTGCTGTTGGGATAATACTCTAATTGATTTTTTAGTATGTTGTTCTCCAGTCCTTCAAAAAACCGCATTGGAGTACTAGATAAATGTACCCGAATATGGCAAGTACCACACAGTCCTCTACCTTTACAATCCCCTATTTCATCATGTAGCTTGTTGACTAATAATTCCATAAGGTTACGATACTCAAATTTTTTAAATTCTAAAACATGAGCATCTCCAATAGTATCTATGACATATACTGTATACATTGCATTTGATTATGTTTGCAAATTACAATTAGGAGTTTACTTTACCTTATGATTTAACTCATAAAACAAGCAGAAGAATATAGTTAGTTTTGTTGTATAAAAAACAATTACTATGCAATTAATCTCATTACTCAAGGATCTTACCTACGGGGATACAAAACCTGTAATCACCAAATTAATAGAAAATGATGCTACCAAAGAAATTAGAATCGTTTTTAAAAAAGGCCAGGAAATGAAAAGTCATAAGACCCCATTCCCAATTACTGTATCTATTTTTGAAGGTGCAATTAATTTCGGAGTCGACAATGCCGAGCATATCCTTAAAAAAGGAGATCTTATTTCTCTGGAGCCTAGTATTATTCATAACCTGATTGCATTAGAAAATAGTATAGTTCGACTTTCGCTCTCTAAGAACGATTCTGTAGAAAGAGTACAAAAAGTAACTGAGCAATAAACCCCATATAAAAATAAAAAACAGTCACATTGTAGTGACTGTTTTTTTCTTTTACTATGTTTCATGGATTACGAATCCGAGCTGAAATAGTATTAAAATAATGCCTTATTGCAGTTCTAAAATCGCACGCTCCAAAACTTCATCTTTTGTTAAATCACTCCAATCTACAAGTGCTTCAATATCTGGTGGAACTCCATTTTCATAATCAGGGCTCTTATCTAATGTTAATGCTTGTGTAATAGAGAACCTATAGGTCCAACCATTAGGTAGTTGCCCTCCGTTAGGCAAACCAAGACCTCCTCCTGTAGTATCCCCGATAAGTGTAATGTTTGGAAGTGCTTTGGTGGCAAGTGAGAAAAATGAACCTGCACTATACGTTCCTCGATCTACTAATACAACAATTTTATTTTTATATCGTATTCCTTCATACGGAGAGACATATACCGGCTCTGCTTCTGAAAAATCATTTCGTCCCGGGCCACTTTTTATTCTAGAATAGTTAACCAGCGTTCTACGCTCAACAAAACGGCTTAAGATTGCAAAAATATCGGTTACAGCTCCACCTCCGTTTTCTCGTAAATCTAAGATCAATCCTTTTGTGTTTTTATATCTATTTAGAACAAAATTCAGATTCTTGGCATCTACAGTACCAGGAAAGGAAGGAAAACGCACATATCCTATTTCTTTATTATCAAGAAAATTATGCAAAAATGGTCCCGTAATGTAATAATCTCGATTCAAATAGTGATCTTCAATGATACGCCAATCAAAATTATCTTGTCCTAAGTAATCTACTCTAAACGTAGAGACATTAAAATTCGATATTAGATTGGTATGATCATCTCTTAGTTCTGTTAACATTCCTCCCAATACTTTAAATAGTGAATCTTGACTCATTCCATCATAAATCTTGGCAGCATATTCAGATTTTACAACATCCCAATCAATATTTTTTACATCAAAGTAGGAATATTTCTCATTGCATTCATTCCATAGATATTCAAAATTATCTTTTGGATTTGTAGAGGCCAAGTCGTTTTCAAAAAGTGCTTTCTCACAAGAGATAAGAGATAGACTTATTAATAATATACTATATAACTTTCTCATTACTTATTATTGGTATTAAATAGAAAAGTGAGTTTTAAAAGATGGGCAGACATCTCGAATTTATCAAAATCCCCACCGGTTTTATACGCATCCCATACATACGAAAATCGTAATGCATTTTTGTTCTTAAGAGAAATTGTATAGTCTAAAGAGCTATTTACCCTAAACCCAGAAAACATATCGAACTCATACTCATCAAATATATTTGCTTCATTTAACAAGCCTGATTGCCCATTATACACATATCCATTTCGAAACGAGCTATTGACCAATCCAACATTTAGTCTAAATGCTAAATTTCTTGTTCTCTTTTTCAGCTTATATTTAATAAATAAGAACTTTTTACTCTTTTCTTCTTTACGGCTTATATCTTTTTCGATTTTAACAGAGCCAAAAAGAGTTGGAATAATTTCGACTCCTATCCCGTTATTACCAAATCCCTCATTAGTTCTAAAATTAGTGGTGGTATTAAATAATCCACCGACTTTTACATTTAACTTAGGAGAGCTTAGCATATTTAACTGGTATAATCTAGAGTAGTACAAGGATACACTATGTAGTTTACTACTTTGGGAATGGCTGTTAAAGTCATTATGAAACTGCCCAAAAAGGTAGGATGCTCCAATTTCTGATTCTCTTTCTACATCAGCTTTAGTATATGATAGCGCTATGTTTCTTGGTGTGCCTTTATAAAAAAGCGGAGAGGTTGCAAAATCTCTAAAAGATGATCTTCCTAACCCTGCAGTAAACCCTATATAGGCAGGTCTGTTTTTTCTTTTTTCTTTCTTAGAAAGCTCCGGATTTTCCGTTTGCGAAATACCTGTTACTGATATAAACAGTAACAGCATAATGACAATTCTATTTTTTCTTATCATTTAGATGTTAGTTTTGATTTTAATGATTTAATGATATGAGTGTAAGTTGTTAACCTAATGACAACTGAAAAAGCAATAGGTTGCATCGTTTCCAAAATCTTTAATGAACTTAGTGTGGGTTTTATCTTAAATCTGTCTATATTTTAATATTAGATGAGCATAGATAGTTTTCTATATTTAATAAAGAGAAGTATACAGAGAGGTACTTACGAAGTACCCTCTCCCTACTGCAGAAGTACCCTTCCCCCTGTGCAAACACAGGGCAATCCTATGTAAAACAGAGGCAGCACCTCTGTTGAACACAAGTGCTGCCTCTGTTTACAGTACCCCACCCCTCTTCTGGAAGTACCCCTAACCAAGATTATGAGTAACTATACCCACTACCATAAGTACCCCTCTAGCATGTACATCACTAACATACCTACTTATATAAGTACCTCCCCCCACTTATATAAGTGGGGTCTAGCCTTGTTTTATCCTAAAATATGTTAGCTTTTTTTAAGACGAGACATCTTTGACGCCACTTTTGAGGACAGGAAACTGTTTTCTTAGCTCACTTTTATGCATAAAAAAAGAGCTGTATTTCTACAACTCTTTTTTACTTATATATGTTATTTGATAATCAAACTTTATAATGCTTTTTTTAAAAAGCACCAGTTTGGGACATTACCTAGCGGGAGCTCCATACTAGGGAACAGCGAGGGAGTTAGCGGCTATCTATTAAATATAAAATCGTATTCCAAAGAGAAAACATAGTAGCCGAATTATGCAACCAAACTTTATCATTATTATTTAGAACAATGTTTTTATATAAAAATTTGAACTTTAAATACCCTGTCCCTATACGACAGCCGTTTTCATGTAATTCATCGATAAATTCTTTAAGTAAAATTTCTTCACTCTTTCCTGAAAAAGTTAAGTAATAAACAAACTGTTCTCCGATAATAGTATATACACCTTTTTTATTTTGAATTCCTAATAAAGCACTTTTCCCTTGCGCATTCAAATGTTTTATTATTTCAGAAGTTTCATCTATATAGTATTTCCCAGCATGTTTCACTAAATTATTTCTTTTAACCTTAGCTTTTAATATACTTAATTTCATGTTATTACAATGTACTTTTTATCCATAGAATGCGCCATCGGGGTTGTAAACCTATATTATCTGATTTAATTATAAGAGATAAATTTATTACTAAAGTCTACTGTAACTACATTTCCTTTTATATAATTTATAGAAATAAAGCTACAATTTAAATCATCTAAAACTACAGGTTTTCCTTTATTGATTTTAAAGCTAATTTGCTTAATATTAGCAATTTCACCTAGACTGATCTCTTTTGCTAGCCCTAATGTATTATCAGTAGTAATCCTACCTTCAAAAGATTTATGTTCATTAGTTGTTACTTCTATTAAATCATCATCAAAATCTGATTCAAAAAAAAGTACAACTATATCCTTATTTTCTCCTGAACATTCTCCAGAATTAATCTTTACCTGGTATGTTTCATTTATATTGGCTTCATTCTTGTCTTTCTTACAAGAATTTAGGATTAAAACCAATAAGGCATAAAATATAATATTTTTATAAAAACTCATACTGACTCACTTTAAAAATTCCCTACTCTTTGTTTTTTATTTTCCCTGTCTTGTCCTGAAATAGGTTTACACAAAAGTGTAATATAATGGATAGATATTCAAAAACTTATTCAACAAAATGGCAGAATAGGTATAGTGAAGAATTTAAGCAATTTATTTGTAATGAATTCTTGACGGGAACTGCGACTAGAAGATCAATTGAAAAGAAATATAACGTTGGCCATGGTCAATTAACTTTTTGGTTAAAACAATTGGGATATGATTATTCAAAACCAAGTATTGTATCTTTACCAATGATGGCAGATCAACCAGACAAATTATCAACTAACAAGGAAGTATCTTTATCTCAACTAAAGAAAGAACTTCAAGAAGCTCGATTATTAGCTGAAACCTACAGGAGAATGATTGAGGTAGCTGAAGATGAATTTAAAATCAAGATTGTAAAAAAGTCCAATACCAAGTAATCCAAGAGATGAAAACCCTTTATCCAAAGGTTAGTTTAGGCAGATTCTGCCGATTACTTGG
>NZ_OMKA01000022.1:2500-5830 GCF_900299525.1 Aquimarina sp. Aq78
CGATGCTGAACATCTTAACCTTGCTAGTAAAAGTAACTCGTAGGCTCATTATGCAAAAGGCACGCCGTCACACATAAATGCGCTCCGACCGCTTGTAAGCGTATGGTTTCAGGATCTTTTTCACTCCCTTATTCAGGGTTCTTTTCACCTTTCCCTCACGGTACTGGTTCACTATCGGTCTCTCAGGAGTATTTAGCCTTAACGGATGGTCCCGCTTGATTCATACAGGATTACACGTGTCCCGCACTACTCAGGATACTACTAAATTAATGATCTTTACTTGTACCAGGCTATCACTGTCTATGGCTCCTCTTTCCAAAGGATTCTAATTCATCACATCTCTTATATCGTAGTCCTACAACCCCACAACTGCCGTAACAATTATGGTTTGGGCTAATCCGCGTTCGCTCGCCGCTACTTACGGAATCACTTTTGTTTTCTTCTCCTCCGGGTACTTAGATGTTTCAGTTCTCCGGGTTCGCCTCCTCGAAAGGATACTATATCTTCAATATAGTGGGTTGCCCCATTCGGATATCTACGGATCAATCAGTATGTGCCTGTCCCCGTAGCTTTTCGCAGCTTATCACGTCCTTCTTCGCCTCTGAGAGCCTAGGCATTCCCCATACGCCCTTAATTAGCTTATGCGTCTTGCTTTAACTTGCTCTTTTAGTTTTTGTCGATACTAATAAAGTAACTAAATTAGTATCAACCTCTTTTATTCTCATTAATTGTAAACAATTAATGCTCGTATTTTTAAATCAATATGTCAATGAACGTTTTTCTTATCATAAATATAAAACCAATGAGTATAAAGACTTTTTCATATCATGAATCCTGTGCTTTATAAACTATCAATCCCTATATCTAAAGAATTGTGGAGAATATCGGAGTCGAACCGATGACCTCCTGCGTGCAAGGCAGGCGCTCTAGCCAGCTGAGCTAATCCCCCATTTTTATGAAATCCTAAATGTCAAATTCAGAATCTCGAATGATGAAGTAATGAATTCTCAACTTCTAAAATTTCCTTTCAATATGTAATATGAACATCTTATCTGTAGTCTCAGGCAGACTCGAACTGCCGACCTCTACATTATCAGTGTAGCGCTCTAACCAGCTGAGCTATGAGACTTCTTCATAGTTGGGTTGATGGCCAATTGCTGATCGTTGAAAACTATCAACATACCAACCATAAACTAACAACTAATTATTAATTAACAGCATAAAGACTAAAAGCAAACAAGATACATTCCATCGTATCATTTCTGGTTCCCTTATAAAAGGAAATCTCTAGAAAGGAGGTGTTCCAGCCGCACCTTCCGGTACGGCTACCTTGTTACGACTTAGCCCCAGTTACCAGTTTTACCCTAGGCCGCTCCTTACGGTGACGGACTTCAGGTACTCCCAGCTTCCATGGCTTGACGGGCGGTGTGTACAAGGCCCGGGAACGTATTCACCGGATCATGGCTGATATCCGATTACTAGCGATTCCAGCTTCACGGAGTCGAGTTGCAGACTCCGATCCGAACTGTGATAGGCTTTATAGATTCGCTCCTGGTCACCCAGTGGCTGCTCTCTGTACCTACCATTGTAGCACGTGTGTGGCCCAGGACGTAAGGGCCGTGATGATTTGACGTCATCCCCACCTTCCTCGCGGTTTGCACCGGCAGTCTTGCTAGAGTTCCCGACATGACTCGCTGGCAACTAACAACAGGGGTTGCGCTCGTTATAGGACTTAACCTGACACCTCACGGCACGAGCTGACGACAACCATGCAGCACCTTGTAAATTGCCCGAAGGAAAGTCTATCTCTAAACCTGTCAATCTACATTTAAGCCCTGGTAAGGTTCCTCGCGTATCATCGAATTAAACCACATGCTCCACCGCTTGTGCGGGCCCCCGTCAATTCCTTTGAGTTTCATTCTTGCGAACGTACTCCCCAGGTGGGTTACTTATCACTTTCGCTTAGCCACTCAGACCGAAGTCCGAACAGCTAGTAACCATCGTTTACGGCGTGGACTACCAGGGTATCTAATCCTGTTCGCTACCCACGCTTTCGTCCCTTAGCGTCAATCAATTGTTAGTGATCTGCCTTCGCAATCGGTATTCTGTGTAATATCTATGCATTTCACCGCTACACTACACATTCTAACCACTTCACAATAATTCAAGACTTGCAGTATCAATGGCAATTTTCCGGTTGAGCCGAAAACTTTCACCACTGACTTACAAACCCGCCTACGGACCCTTTAAACCCAATGATTCCGGATAACGCTTGGATCCTCCGTATTACCGCGGCTGCTGGCACGGAGTTAGCCGATCCTTATTCGTAGAGTACCGTCAGAATATTACACGTAATATTGTTTCTTCCTCTATAAAAGTAGTTTACAACCCATAGGGCAGTCTTCCTACACGCGGCATGGCTGGATCAGAGTTGCCTCCATTGTCCAATATTCCTCACTGCTGCCTCCCGTAGGAGTCTGGTCCGTGTCTCAGTACCAGTGTGGGGGATCTCCCTCTCAGGACCCCTATCTATCGTAGCCTTGGTATGCCGTTACCATACCAACTAGCTAATAGAACGCATAGTCATCTTATAGCAATAAATCTTTAATCCTTAGTGAATGCTCACTTAAGATACTATAAGGTATTAATCCAAATTTCTCTGGGCTATCCCTTACTATAAGGTAGATTCTATACGCGTTACGCACCCGTGCGCCGGTCGTCAGCGAGTGCAAGCACTCCTGTTACCCCTCGACTTGCATGTGTTAAGCCTGCCGCTAGCGTTCATCCTGAGCCAGGATCAAACTCTTCATCGTTTGTCTTTAAATATTATTCAAAACAATACAACGGAATTATAATCGTATCTCAATATGTTTCTAGTCTTTATTCTCTGTATAAACTATCTCTAGTTATATACGCGCTGTCAATCAATATGTCTATGAACTTTCTTAATCAATAAAGCAATCTTCATCGCTATTAATTATAGTCTGTAAATAAGGAATCGAACCCCATAAATGCTACTTAAAACACCCTAAACCATTACTACTATTTTTATGAACTACGCTTTGTTTCTCTAAGCGGGTGCAAATATACAACCCTTTTTATTTCTACAAAGCTTTTTCTGATTTATTTTTTAAAAAAAATTACAAGAAAAAAAGTAAACCAAATCTCAATGAACACAACAAAAACAAATCCCGTTTTGCAGGGCGCAAACATACAACCCTTTTTTATTCTGACAAGAACTTTTTAATAAAGTTTTTAAAACTTTATCTTAACCTATAAATCAAAAAAATAATCCTCAATGAACGCGCTAAACAATATCCCGTTTTGCGG
>NZ_OMKA01000019.1 GCF_900299525.1 Aquimarina sp. Aq78
TTTTAAAAGTAAAAGACGACGAAAAACCCTTTCTGTTACCCTTTTTTTTGATTTAAAAAAAATATAAAAAAATAAAAAACCGCCTCTAATAATAGAGGCGGTTTTCTATAATAACCAAATAGTAACACTAACCATCAACTATGAATAAAATTTGATTATTATAAAGTAACTAACTAACTAAATTTATGAAAATTCATATCCTTTTATATGTAAGACGAAGTGCTTTGATTTGTGTTACATTCATCGTTTATTTTTAACATTTTTCTGGTTATTTTTAACGTTTAAGTCTTTATTTGACGTCCTAATAAACCTATTTTTCTTATTTTAAATTCAAATAATATTCATGGATAAAAAAACATTAGTTCTGGGAGCATCCTTAAAGGCAAATAGATATTCTAACTTTGCTATTCATAAGTTGGTAACCCATGGTCATGAGGTTGCAGCTGTTGGATTAAAAAAAGGAGAAGTTGCAGGGATAAAAATTGAGACAGATATAAATAATGCAGAAAATATAGATACGATTACTTTGTATTTAAATCCTCTTAGGCAACAACCTTATTATGATAATATCATACAACTAAACCCAAGAAGAGTAATTTTTAATCCTGGAACAGAAAACCCTGAGTTTTATCAAAAACTTAAAGCAGCAAACATAGAAGTCGAGATTGCTTGTACGCTAGTATTACTTTCTACGGATCAATATTAAAATAGCAGACAACAATAATCCTAAAAAGGTCAAAAACCCATTAAGAATTAGGATAAAAAAACCAAATTTAAAACCGAACCATAGATCACTGTTTTCGCTAATGATATACGATAAAATTGGAGATAAGATTGCAATAATTGGGACTAAATTATCTTTTACTTTTAGTTTTGTAAATAATCCAAATGCATATAAACCTAATAGAGGACCGTATGTATATCCTGCAAAGACAAATAGTTTGGCGATTACACTTTCATCTTTTATAAGATACTTAAAAGCAATTATTACCAATACCAATATAAAAGAAAATAGAATATGGATCTTTTTTCGGGTCTTGACCTGATCTGCTGGGCTATATTTCTTTTCAATATCAAGGATATCTATACTAAAGGATGTGGTTAATGAGGTCAACGCACTATCAGCACTGCTATATGCAGCCGCAATAAGACCAAGTACAAAAAAGATAGCGATACCAAACCCTAATCCGCTTTGTGTAGCAATTACAGGAAAAAGCTGATCCTTATGAGCATCAATTCCATTTTGTGATGCGTATTGGGTAAGTAGTAATCCAAGACCCAAAAATATAAAGTTTACAATAGTTAATACAATAGTAAACCAGAACATATTTTTTTGTGCATCTTTCAAGTTTCGACAGGTAAGGTTTTTTTGCATCATATCCTGGTCTAGCCCAGTCATAACAATTGCTATAAATGCACCTGATAAAAATTGTTTCCAAAAATAATTAGCACTTTTAAAATCATCAAAAAAGAACATTTTCGAGAGATCACTTTCTAACACATAACCCAGTAGGTTTGATCCTTGAATCCCTAAATCATCTGATACATAATATATAGCTACGCCTACTGCAATAAGCATGAATAATGTTTGTAGAGTATCGGTCCATACAATCGTTTTAATTCCAGATTTAAAAGTGTATAGCCAGATTAATAATATAGTTATGATAACAGTAACCCAGAAAGGAACCCCCAAAGCATCAAAAAGAATAGATTGTAAAACATTAGCAACCAGAAATAATCTAAAACTTGCCCCGACTACTCGTGATAGTAAGAAAAACGAAGCTCCGGTTTTATATGAGTAATTACCAAAACGTTCGTCCAGATAGGTGTAAATTGAAGTTAAATTAAGTTTGTAATAAAGAGGAAGCAGTACAGTGCCAATAACAGTATACCCCAAAATATACCCTAATACTACCTGCATATAACTAAATTGTGAAGCTTCAATCCATCCTGGTACAGAGATAAAGGTTACGCCACTTAATGATGCTCCAATCATTCCAAAAGCTACGATATACCATGGAGATTGTCGATTAGCTTTAAAAAAAGCATCATTTCCTGAGTTTTTACCTGTGAAATAAGAGATAAGAAGAAGAATTCCAAAATAAGCCGCAATAAGGAGTAAGATGTGTAATGGTTGCATGAATTTCGGTTAAAAATGAATCCCCAAAATACAAATTAACCAGTAATGGTAAACCATAAAATCAAAACTATTTGTTTCTTACATCGCTTTCAACGACCCCATCACGAAGACGGATAACACGATGTGCATGTGTTGCAACTTCTTCTTCGTGAGTAACAAGAATAACGGTATTACCTGCAGCATGAATTTCATCAAAAAGTTGCATAATTTCTAATGAAGTTTTAGAATCAAGATTTCCGGTAGGCTCATCAGCCAATATTATCGAAGGTTTATTTACTAAGGCCCGACCAACAGCTACACGCTGTCGCTGACCTCCAGAGAGTTGATTGGGTTTGTGATCCATTCGATCAGATAAACCAACATCTGTGAGCACTTCTTCTGCTCTAATCGCCCTATCCTTTTTAGAAGTACCCGCATAGACCATGGGTAATGCAACGTTATCTAATGCAGTAGTTCTGGGTAATAAATTAAAAGTCTGAAATACAAAACCAATTTCGCGATTTCGAATATCAGCTAATTCATTATCGGTCATTTTACTAACATCGTTTCCGTTTAGATTATAAGTCCCGCCAGTTGGTGTGTCAAGACATCCCAGAAGATTCATTAGAGTAGATTTACCAGAGCCAGAAGGGCCCATTATTGCGAGATATTCTCCACGAGCAATATCAAGATCAATACCCTTAAGGACATATACTGTTTCTTGCCCTAATTGAAAGTTTCTGATAATTCCTCTAATTTCTATAACATTTCCCATATAGTAATCTTTACAGATTGTTAAGATACAATTTTAGACTATATGACGCAGTAGATAAAAAGTTGTTACACTCTAATTGTAAAATGTTCTTTTATCAACTCTATGTATTGCTATAGTATAGGCTGGTGGTTAAAAGTAAGTTAAAAAATAAATCCCTCTAACCCTCTTAATAATACTATGATTTTTGTCATTTTATGCATTTCATGTTACGATTAATTTTGCTTCGGAATTTAACTAACAATAATAAATATGAAAGCACTAAAACGCCCCGAACCCATCAATGTAGAGATCGTCTTAGATCCTAAAGAAACAATCATGAGTAAGACTGACTCTAAAGGGATAATAGAATATGCGAATGATTATTTTATGGAAGTCTGTGGATATGAAGAGCAAGAATTAATAGGCCAACCTCATAATGTGATTCGTCATCCCGATATGCCTAAAGTTATTTTTAAGTGGTTGTGGGAACACTTGCTGGCAAAGAAAAATATACACGCTTTGGTTAAGAATCTGGCAAAAGATGGTAGATATTACTGGGTAATTACAGATTTTGATGTAAAACTAAATGATGATGGACAGATCACTTCTTTTTTTGCTAGAAGAAAGGCTCCGCCTAGAAAGACAATTGAAAAAATAGATAATCTTTATAAAAAACTTTTGGCTATTGAAGCGGCTAGTGGTGTAGATACTGCAGAAAAATACCTAGTTGGATTTCTAGAAGAAAAAAGAATGAGTTATGATGAGTTTGTTGAGGAAATTTGTTTGTCTGGAGAGACAAAACCTTATGACCCAAAAGATTTACAATATCATAAACGAAGAACGATATTTTCAAGAATGTTTAGATAATATATGATAGTATTTATGGTACAATAATTACTTTTTTAAAATTTTATATGAGTGGGTAAACTCATGTGATTTAGTTTATGTTTAGATGTAAAAACCTAAAGACTAATTTAGTTTTTAGGTTTTTTTATGCTCTAATTATAAAGTGTTCTTTTGCTTGTTCATTTCTAATAAACACAAAACCAAGATGAAAAGTATCAATAGTTACGATGATTTTTGAGTGCTTTTTTATTGTTTCCCATAAAATGATATTAGCTTCAGATTTATATATAGAATTGAGTATGATAACACTGTCATTATGCATCTTAGATAGTAATAATTCTATGTTTAATTGATATTGTAACTGGTTTATATCGAGATAAATCATGTCGTAATCTTTCTTAGATTGTATAATATGATCAGTCGAAATCAAATTCTCTACTGATAAAATCTCTGATATAAAATCCAAATCTGTCAAGATGAGAACGTTTTTAAGATCAAAATATGGGACTATACGATTTAGAAGTTTAGCAGTACGATAGCTAACAGAAATTTTTTTATTGGCCTTTTTATATGCTGATTTTATAGATAAATATGCTTTTCGTTTTTCTGTGTTATAAAAACATCTAGTGATCAAATTATATACAAAAGGTGAATGCACACCATGTTGATTGGTAGATTTGAAAAGAAATCTGAGGTATGCTTTTATTTTGAAGTACATTTTTTAGTCTAAATCAAAAATCCAACACTATAAATCATGTCATTCTTCCATTTTTTCAGAAAGCTCAAACCATCGCATTTCGTTTTCTTCAATTTGCTGAATGATTTTCTGAAGTTTTTGGGATTCAGTATTTATTTTTTCTTCATCTAGGCTGCCTTCGGCAAAAAGGCTTTCGATTTCTTTCTTTTGCAGCTCTAATTTTTTAAGCTCTCGTTCAATTTTACTAAATTCTTTTTGCTCATTATAAGAAAGAGCAGCTTTATTATCCTTTTTCCAGGTGTTTTTGGCTTTTGTATCTGTAGTAGTATCAGATGTTTTTACCTCGACTTCTTTACTGTCTTCATAAATACGATAATCGGTATAATTACCGGGAAAATCCTGAATAACACCATTGCCTCTAAATACGAATAAATGATCTACGATCTTATCCATAAAATAACGATCATGGGATACTACAATCAAACATCCCGGAAAATCTAATAAGAAATTTTCGAGGACATTAAGTGTTACAATATCTAAATCATTGGTTGGCTCATCAAGAATCAAAAAATTAGGATTTTGAATTAAAACAGTACATAGGTATAATCTTTTACGTTCACCCCCGCTTAATTTTTCTACAAAATCATATTGTTTTTTTCGGTCAAACAAAAAACGTTCGAGCAGTTGTTGTGCAGAAATTTGTCGTCCTTTTTTTAAAGGAATGTAATCTCCAAATTCTCGAATTACCTCGATAACTTTTTGCCCTTCTTTGATCGTTATACCGCTTTGTGTATAATATCCAAATTTTATAGTGTCGCCAATCACAATTTTCCCATGATCAGGAGTGATCGAACCTGTAATCATGTTTAGAAAAGTAGATTTACCTGTTCCATTTTTACCAATGATACCAATACGTTCTCCTTTTTTGAAAACATATTCAAATTGGTCTAACAAGATAAGTTCATCAAAACGTTTAGAGACTTTATGAAGCTCGAGAACCTTACTCCCCATACGTTCCATATTAATCTCGAGTTGAACTTCGTGATCATTACGACGTTTATGAGCACGTTCTTTGATTTCAAAGAAATCATCAATTCTAGATTTGGATTTGGTAGTACGTGCCTTTGGTTGACGACGCATCCAGTCTAATTCTTTTTTGTAAAGTTGCTTGGCTTTATCTGTTGTAATTTGCTCATTTACAACCCTAGCTTCTTTATTAGCCAGGTAATAAGCATAATTACCTTTGTAGCTATAGAGTTGACCATTTTCTAATTCTATAATCTCATTACATACATTTTCTAGAAAATAACGATCATGAGTCACCATGAATAGCGTAAAATTCTCTTTGGCAAAATACTCTTCTAGCCATTCTATCATTTCTAAATCCAGATGGTTGGTAGGCTCATCGAGGTATAATAGATTGGGTTTGCTTAATAATATATTTGCCAGGGCTAATCGTTTCTTTTGCCCACCAGATAATTCGCTTACTTTTTTGTTGAGGTCGTCTAGTTTAAGTTTAAAAAGTATTTGTTTATACTGTGTTTCAAAATCCCAGGCATTTATAGCATCCATTTTTTCAAATGCTAGCTGATAGCTCTCTACATCATCAGGATTTAATAATGCTTTTTCATAAGTGTTAATCACTTGAAGAATATCATTGTCTGAAGCAAAAATAGTTTGTTCAATAGTAAGAGTAGGATCCAGATTAGGTTCCTGAGGTAAAAAGGCTACTTTTAGATTTTTGCGGTATACAACTTGCCCTTCGTCTGGCTCTTCATCACCGGCGACAATATCGAGGAGAGAGGTTTTTCCAGTTCCGTTTTTTGCAACAAAACCAATTTTTTGCCCTTCGTTAATTCCGAAAGAAATGTTTTTAAAAAGGATACGCTCTCCGAATCCTTTAGCGATATTTTCTACTGATACGTAATTCACAATTTTTTATAAAGCTGCAAAGGTACAAGGTTTATAAGTTACAAAGAAGCAAAGTTTTGAAGTTTCTGTATTGCGAAACAATAAATAGAAGATTTATTACAGTATTAATGTTTTATAGCGGTTAATTTTAATCGCCTTATTATTTATTAAAATATAAGAATTATGTGTTGTTATAACTCAAAATAAATTCATTAAATCTAATAGGAGTAATTTTTTTGTGAGATACAGCTACTTAGGATTAACTACAGTAATTTAATACGAGTTACAGGAATTTTTATATCTTTCGGGGGATTATTTACACACTACAATCATTTTTTACTAGGGTAATATACGGGCGAGATATATGTTGGATTATACTTAATTCTTAAATAGCAGACATAAGAGTTTGAGAGAGGCGGTGTTATGATGCTCTTTTGATGTCACACTTATTGTACAGATTTTTATGTGCTTAGTACTAAGGTTACTTTTATTTTAAACAATTAATGTATTACTTTTTTTACCTATTATAAATGAGAAAAACACTACTTTATTTATTTGCCTTGTTTTTTACTCTGTTATCCTTTGCTCAAGGAACTTATAGAGACGAATTTGGATCTGTATCATATGCAAACAATGATGGGACATTAAATTGGGCAGGAAACTGGAATGAAATCGAGCCTTTTGATTTTAATAATGACCCAGCTGGTGGTTTTGTAAGTATTAATGGTAATCGACTTAGATTTAGATGGATCTGGTCTGAAACTATAAGCAGAACAGCAAATTTATCCGGAGCAACAAGTGCTACACTTTCTTTTAATTGGGAAACATCTAGTCTGGAAGCAGGAGAGGAGCTTGCTATTAGAGCATCTAGTGATGGGACTAATTTTACTACTCTAGCAACATTTGGAGGTACTCAATCTGGTTTTTATAGTGTAGATATTTCAGCATATATTTCTGCTAATACAACAATTCGTTTTGATAATGTTGGAAACAACTGGGATACTAATAATGATAGAGTTTTTATCGATAATGTTCAGATTTTAAATGCGGTAACTGTTAATCAGCCTCCTACTATTGTAGTTAGTGGTGATCAGCATTTTTGTCCTAACTCTACCAATTCTAAACCAGTAGTACAATCAGTTACTATTACTGATCCCGATGATACAACTGCTGATGAAATTTCAATACAAATATCATCAGGATATGTTAATGGGCAAGATTTGTTAACATTAACTGGTAGTCACCCTAGTATAACAAGTTCTTGGAATGCAACAGAAGGGAGATTATTTCTTACTGGCCCGGCTACATTTGCCGAATTTGAAGCGGCAATTTTAGCTGTAGTATATTCGACAAGTGCACCTAATCCTCCCGAATTAAAAGAATTTTCTATTGTGATAGGGAATGCGCTTTTCCTGCCTGAGACTGGACATTTTTATGAATTCGTATCAGATGCAGGGATTCGCTGGGATGATGCAAGAGATGATGCCGCTACAAGAACATATTTTGGGTTACAAGGTTATTTAGTTACATTAACTAGTGCCGCTGAAGCTGCTTTTGCAGGATCGCAGATAACTGGTAATGGATGGATAGGAGCAAATGACGAAGCAGCAGAAGGACAATGGACATGGGTTACCGGTCCAGAAGCGGGAACTCTTTTTTGGACAGGAAATCAAACTGGATCTGTTGTTCCTGGTGAATTTGCATTTTGGAATACGGGAGAACCTAACAATTGTTGTGGAGGGGAAGATTATGCGCATATTACAGCACCAGGTATCGGGATTCCTAATTCATGGAATGACTTGCCTATTGCTGGCGGAGGAGGGGCATATGCATCACAAGGTTATATTGTAGAATATGGTGGTATGCCAGGAGATATACCTTTACAGATATCTGGAGTTACTAGATTAAGAATAAGTTGCTCTGTGATTACCAATAGACAGCGAACTTATAGAGTAAATAACTAAGTTCTATTTGTTAGGAGGTTAAAGACATTTTTCTTTTCCGTCGGGTTACAGAAAAAAGGAATATAAAAATCGAGAGAAATATCGAAACTCTAGCCAGATAGTTCCCTGCTTTCACATAGAATGTGATCTTGTTATTTGCGATAAGAGTTCCTTTTAGTGCTCCTTGTTTTTCATAATCTAATTTTGCTACGATATCTCCTGTTTGGTTAATAATAGCAGAAATTCCTGTATTAGCACTTCGGGCAATGCTTCTTCGGGTTTCGATGGCTCTTAATCTAGCATAAGATAAATGTTGTCTATGTCCTTGAGTATTACCCCACCAGGCATCATTGGTAATAATTGCCAGAAAATTTGCCTTGTTTCTAATATACCCCGTGGCAAATTCTCCATATATACTTTCATAGCAGATTAAAGTTCCTACTCCAATACTATCTTTAGAGAAGAATACTTCTCGATCTTCTTGAGTAGTTTTTTTAGCGACGGTTCCACCAAGATCAATCATAGCATCTCCAAAAATGGGTTTTAAGACACTTTGGTACGGGAAATTTTCTACACCAACAACAAGTTTACTTTTGTGATATAACTCACCGGTTCCATCGGGGCGAACAAAAAATGCAGAATTATAGTCATCATAATAAATCCCTTCTTTATAAGTATTCGTTTGCCTGCGAATTTTACTTGGATCATTAAATACATCAATTAATGATATCCCTGATAATACATTTGCGTTAGGGTATTGGTTAAGTATTCGATGTGCAGTTTTTTTAGCAATAGAACTAGAGAACTTAGTAAGTCTGTTATTATCTGCAAAAACAGTTTCTGGGGCAATAATAAAATCTGTTTTTGAAGTAGCAACGGTATTCGTTAACGAGTCTAATAATTTACCTATTCGATTATCTGTGGTGTTGTATTTTTCGGTATATGGATTTATGTTTGGCTGTAGAATAACCACTTCGATATCACTTCCTTCTTCTTCATAAGTTTTTAGAATAATAAATGATACTATAATTGGAATTAGAATGATCAACCCATTGCGAATGGCAGATCTGTATAGAATAGTTTTATCTTTGTGTTCTTTAAAAAGTAGTATGCTTTTAAAAACACTAATGTTGATAATCCAAATCCAAAGTGTGCCACCAAAAGTTCCTGTATATTCATACCATTGTATCCAAGAAGTAAAACTCGCAAATCCATTGCCCAGATTAAGCCAGGGCCATGAGAATTCCCATTGTAGATGCATATATTCAAAAGACATCCAAAAACAAACAAGAAATATACTGCTAATTGTAAATGTGGTTCTTTTAGCAACAATATGGTAGATTAAAAACACCAAAGTCATCACCAGGCTATTTACAATTTCTGCAAACCACATACCGAATGGAGTAGAATTATAAATCCACCAGGTGGTAATCATATTCCAAATGAAAAACGTGAGAAAAGCAAGGCCAAAAATCTGACTTTTGCTGTATTTATGTTTGCGAACACTATATTCTGCAATCAAAAGAGGGACAAACCCAAAGAATAAAAATAAAGGAAAACCATAAGTTGGCCAGCTAATGGCAAGCAGGAGACCCGAAATAATAGACAGAATGATGTTTCTCATAAAAAAAGCTTCCTTATTAATAACGAAATTAAACTTATTTAGTTACAAATAATATAATTGAATGTTTCTTTTTTGTAACGTTTGGTAATGGATAACCTTTTAAGTATTCAAACCAGCGATTCGGTATAATTCCTCTCCATGCGATATTTATAAGTTCATTACTTAAAATTTGTATCTCATTTCAAGGGGTATAGAGTTGTTTTTCTGATATTTTTTCTAGATTTTTTTATGTTTTGGTAGTTTGATATTTGTGAAAATTAATAGTGGTCAAAATTTATAAATTTATACCTCATTTTCAGCGGTATATAGCTGTTTCCCTTGTATTTCTAATAGCCTTTGTTCTATATTTGATTCCGTTGCTAATACTTTTTAATTATACAATCGAGTGATTGTTAGGGAAAAGAAAAGTACACGTTTCAATTAGAGAAGCAATATATCTGGTGTGTAAAAAACACGATCAATTTTATCTTATAAATATTAGTAAATGGGTAATCATATCCAAATAAGTATGACCATCGGATTTGATTTTCTTTATCGAAGATCTTGAAGAAAAAACACATCAGTTAATGATTCCTATAAAAGAAATCTACGCAGTAGCGTAAACAAGCAAAGTTCTAAAATGAACTTTGAATATAAAAATATTCTCTCGCGAGGAATAGACACATATGGTGAGTGTCTTAAAATGTTCACCACAAATGTAAATATTGAATATTTAAATTATGAAAAAATCAATTTTGAATTTAGGAAAAGTTATAAATAAAGCTAAACAAAAAACTATTAATGGTGGAGGTATGGAAGCTTCTTGTGAAGAATTAGGATGGAACGAATCAACTTGTAAATATGGATCATCGGCTTCTGATATCAATTATCTTAAATGTTGTTAAAAATTAAATCATTCTAAAATGAAAAAATCAATTTTGAATTTAGGAAAAGCTTTAAGTAAAGCAGAACAAAAATCAATTAATGGAGGAATTGCCCCATATTTATGTACACTAGGAGACCCATGCTATATTTTTATGGGACCAATATGTACAGATGTATGTATGCATGATCCTGGAGGGAGGTAGAGTATAAAATTAATTCTACAACTTATATGTTTAAAAGTAAACAATCATTGTTTTAAGTTCATATTACTGTAGGTTATTGATAACTTGGCTGCAGTTGCTTTTACTAAAAAGCAACTCAGCTTTTTTTAAAGAACTTACTAAAGTTTTCCTAAATACATAATAAAAAATCAAAAGTGAATATAAATTACTGTTTTTCAATAAGATATATTATATTCGTTGTGTTTTGTTACCCCACCCCCTCAACTTAACTCAGAATAAACTAAAAGTTGAAACCCATTTGATATAGTGTTATTAATAGTGGGTTTACTCTTTTTTTATTATGAGTTTGGAAGAAAACAACCGGTTATTACTACTTCATTCTATATATGAAAATATAAAATGCTTTTTAAAGCTTTTGTATTATAGACAATATTCTTTTCGAAAAATATAGACACAAACGATGAGTGTCTTAAAACAGTTGTCGTAAAAATTAATCTTAAAACTTATATTATGAAAAATCACATTTTGAACTTGGGTAAAATTTTAACCAAAACTCAACAAAAACAAATTAATGGAGGCGATTTTAATCCTTGTCCTTGTAGCTCTGAATATGAATTATATTCTGACGGTTCATGTTCATATTCAGCAAGTGGAACATCTTGGGGGGCTCCTTTTCCAGGGGGTAGATGTCTAGGCACTCTACAAAACGATTTTTGTTGTGTTTAAGCAAATCATTCTCCTTTATTCATAGAAAACGATGAGTGTCTTAAAAACGGTTGTCGTAAAAAAATAATCTTAAAACCTATATCATGAAAAATCACATTTTAAACTTGGGTAAAATTTTAACCAAAACTCAACAAAAACAAATTAACGGAGGTAGATGTCAAAATGCATTTCAATGTTGGGAGGCGGCAAATTTTTTTGGACCAGAAGACGCATATGCATGTATTAATGGAAATTGCGGACTTAATCCAGGCCCACTTTAATTACTGGAGTGTGAAAAATCAAATTTAAACTTAAGAAAAGTTTAGATAAAGCGGAACAAAAAATAATTAATACAGAAAATCTTATATCTGGTGAATGCAATCTCCAAAAATAGAATAGTACAATTCTTATATGTAAAGTTCTATGCCGAAATAGATATACTTGATAATAGACACAAACGATGAGTGTCTTAAAATGTTTGTCGTAAAAAATAATCTTAAAACTTATATTATGAAAAATCACATTTTGAACTTGGGTACAGTTTTAACCAAAACTCAACAAAAACAAATTAGTGGAGGAAGACCAGTTAATTGTTACCATCACGCAATTTGTCCACCAATTGATGAGCCAGATTCGTGTATAATTTATGGTAATGTATGTCATGTACTATAGGTAGTAGATGGTCCTAGGTGATAATTCCAAATTTCCAATTTACTATAGAATTCCCCGAGGCTCTGCCCCGGGGAATTTTCTTTAGGGCTAAAAAGCATATTTTTAAGTGTTCATTAGAGAAAATAGTTTACTATTTTTGCACAAAATCAGACTTCATGCTTATTAAAAGACAAATTCCAAACTTCATAACACTTCTTAATCTTTTTTGCGGATGTATTGCTGTTATTTTTGCTGTTTTGGGACAACTAGAGTTTACGGCATTATTTGTAATGTTGGGTATAGGATTTGACTTTTTTGATGGTTTTGCAGCTAGAATATTAGATGTTAAGAGTGAGCTGGGTTTACAGCTTGATTCTTTGGCAGATATGGTTACCAGTGGGGTTGCTCCTGGTATTGTGATGTACCAATTATTATCACAAGTTTTTGGAAAACCATTTTATGCAGCTCCCGGTTCTTGGGATGCAGAACAGGTTTTAGCGAGTTTTGATATGTCTTACGTGTCCTTGCTTGGCTTGTTGATAACTTTGGCTTCTGCATATCGACTGGCTAAATTTAATATAGACACTCGCCAAACTAATTCATTTATTGGTTTGCCAACACCAGCAAATACATTATTAATTATTAGCTTACCATTAATACTTAAGTTTCAGCAAGAACCTTGGATTTTAGAGATTATCCTTAATAAATGGTTTTTGATTGGTTTAACCTTGCTAAGTTGTTATTTGCTCAATGCAGAGATTCCTCTATTTGCTTTAAAGTTTAAAAGCTGGGGATTTGCAGAAAATAAAGTTCGTTATATTTTTATAATACTTACCGTTATATTAATTGTACTCTTGAAATTTATAGCAATACCATGTGGGATACTACTTTATATTTTGATGTCGGTTTTCTTAAAGAATAAGTTAGTTTAATTGAAGTCTAACTTCTTTTTTCTAAGTTCAAAATTTTGTCCCAGATATACTTTACGTACCATTTCATCCTCGGCCAATTCTTCGGGGATACCTGCTTTTAGGATACTTCCTTCAAACATCAGATACGTTCTATCTGTTATTGCAAGGGTCTCTTGCACATTATGATCAGTAATAAGAATACCGATGTTCTTATTTTTTAACTGAGCAACGATACGTTGTATATCTTCAACAGCTACTGGGTCTACTCCGGCAAAAGGTTCATCCAAAAGTATAAAATTAGGGTCTGTTGCCAGTGCCCGTGCTATCTCTGTACGACGACGTTCACCACCACTTAGCAAATCACCACGGTTTTTACGGATATGCCCTAAACCAAATTCTTCGATAAGTGCTTCCATTTTATGCAATTGCTCTTTCTTAGAAAGTTTAGTAAGTTGAAGTACACTTAATATATTATCTTCAATACTTAATTTTCTAAATACAGAAGCTTCCTGAGCCAAATAGCCAATACCGTTTTGTGCACGTTTATACATTGGGTATTTGGTTATATCTGTGTTTTCTAATGTAATTTTCCCTCCGTTAGGTTTTACTAAACCAACAATCATATAAAACGAAGTTGTTTTACCGGCACCATTAGGCCCTAGAAGTCCAACAATTTCTCCTTGATTAACTTCCAGAGAAATTCCTTTTACTACTTTTCTACCTTTATATGATTTTACAAGATTATCTGCTTTTAACTTCATATCAGAATGACTTCTTTATATAATGGGTGTTGCTAAAATAAGGTCGTAAATTTACACTATTCTTTTTAACCACTATAAACTTATGAAGCTTTTGCTTCAAGTGCGTCCCAAAACTCATAAGCACGGCGCAAATGAGGGATAACAATAGTGCCTCCTACTAGTGTAGCAATGCTAAGAGATTCAACTACTTCTTCTTTTGTTAACCCTTCTTTATGACAGGTTTCAAGATGATAGCGTACACAGTCGTCACAGCGCAACACAATAGATGCCACTAGCCCTAATAATTCTTTGGTTTTTACATTTAGAGCACCTTCCATGTAGGCATTAGTATCCAGATTAAAGATTCTCTTGATTATTTTATTATTATCCTCCAGAATACGAGAATTCATTTTCTCTCTGTAGCTGTTGAATTCGTCAACTATATCACTCATTTAGATTGTTTTTGTAATTTTTTCTTTTCTTTTTTTATAACAGTTTTAGATATAAAAATACTTACCTCATATAATATTAAAACAGGAATAGCAACAATAACCTGACTAGCAATATCGGGTGGTGTGATTACGGCAGATAATATTAATACAATTACTAAAGCAAATTTTCTGTATTTTCTTAGGAATTCTGGAGTAACCAATCCTACCTTAGTAAGGAAAAACATAATAATAGGAAGTTCGAATATTAATCCACAAGCAATTACTGAAGCCCTTATCAGTGCTATATAGCTATCAATATCGAATTCGTTAAGAACTTCTTTACTTACTTGATATCCTCCTAAGAAATTAATGGATAATGGTGTGATCACGTAGTATCCAAAAAGTACTCCCAGAAAAAATAAACAAGAACAGATAATGATGAATCCTTTAGAATTCTTTTTCTCTTTATCATACAATGCTGGAGAAATGAATTTCCAGAATTCATATAATACATAAGGAAATGCTATAATAAAACCTGCTGTTATAGAAGTCCAGATATGAACAGAGAATTGACCGGCTACTTTTCTGCTCTGTACACTGAAAGGTAATTCTTTAAAACATAAACTTTCATCTAAACCTAGAAGTTTAGATAAATTACAGAGACCATTATAGGTAGGGAAATCTGGTTTTTTTGGACCAAAAATCAAGACGTCAAAGATGAATTCTTTTGATATAAAAGCTATGATTCCGGCAATGAGTACTGCAACAGTAGCTCTAATTAAATGCCAGCGTAGCTCTTCTAGATGATCTAGAAAAGACATAGACTGAGGGTCTTTTTGAGTAGTGTTGTCAGCCATTATAAAATACCTTCTCTCATTAAATCATGAATGTGTAGCAGTCCCACATATTTACCATCTTTTTCTGCTAATAATTGAGTTATAGAGTTTTCCTCTAATTTCTCAAGGGCATCAACTGCCATAGCATCATTATCAATACGTTTGGGATTAGGAGACATGATATCTTTAGCGATCAAGCCTTCAAACGAAGAAGTCCCTTTTGTTAGCATTCTACGCAAATCCCCATCTGTTATAATACCAAGGATAGTTCCATTTTCTGTAACTGCTGTGGCTCCTAGTCTTTTTTCTGTCATTTCAACAATTACACTATTTATATTAGATTCTGGAGATACTTCGGGTTTTTCATTTTGAGATGTGATATCACTTACTCGAAGATATAATTTTTTCCCTAATGCACCCCCTGGATGATATTTGGCAAAATCCCTGCTAGAAAACCCTTGTAGGTGTAATAAGCAAACCGCCAGTGCATCTCCTATAACTAGTTGTGCAGTAGTACTTGTAGTAGGAGCTAGGTTATTAGGACATGCTTCTTTTTCTACATAAGCATGCAATACGTAATCAGCTTCCTGACCTAAAAAAGACTCTTTATTAGCTGTAATACCAATTAAAGGGTTTTTAAAATTTTTAATCAAAGGAACCAGAACTTTTATTTCTGGGGTATTCCCACTTTTAGAAATACAAATAACGATATCATCTTCGAGAATATTTCCTAAATCACCATGAATGGCATCGGCAGCATGCATAAAAACTGCAGGTGTACCTGTAGAATTCATTGTAGCAACAATTTTGGTGGCAATAATAGCACTTTTGCCTATACCAGTTATAATAACTCTACCTTTTGAGTTATGTATGGTTTCTACAGCATCAGAAAATTCTTTATCAATGAGCTCTTCTAGGTAAGCAATTGCACGAGCTTCCTCGGCAACGGTCTTTTTGGCATATGAGATTATAGTGTCTTGGGTATTCAAAATTTAAAAAATTTTCGTGTTATAAATAAAGATTTTATTATCTTTAATTTACGCAAAGGTATACAATACCTTATTAATTTTAAATAGTGATAAAAAAAAGCGTATTAATTTATGCTTTGTTTATCTTTGGCATGCTAAAATTAAGAACGAAACATCCACTAAGTCTGTATT
Source organism: Aquimarina sp. Aq78 (assembly GCF_900299525.1). Lineage (GTDB taxonomy): Bacteria > Bacteroidota > Bacteroidia > Flavobacteriales > Flavobacteriaceae > Aquimarina. The sequence goes on from NZ_OMKA01000019.1 coordinate 16,375, forward strand.
TGGGGAAATAGATTTAGTGTTAGTGAATCTTTATTTAATTGGTATATAAAAGTTAAATGATTTAATGAGTTTGAATGAAACTGACTTGCAAAGTGCTTTAAAAAAACATTTTGGCTTTAGTCAATTTAGAGGACTACAGGAAAAGGTAATACAATGTATTTTGGAAAAACAAAATACATTTGTAATAATGCCTACAGGCGGGGGTAAATCCCTATGTTATCAACTGCCCGCTTTAATGTGTAAAGGGACCGCTATTGTGGTTTCACCCCTGATCGCATTAATGAAAAATCAAGTGGATGCTATTCGCAGTATCTCTTCGGTAGAGGGTATTGCCCACGTGCTTAATTCTTCTCTTAATAAATCCGAAGTAAAAAGGGTAAAAGAAGATATAATTAACGGGGTTACCAAGTTGTTATATGTTGCTCCAGAATCACTTACTAAAGAAGAATATGTAGATTTTTTAAAATCTCAGGAAGTTTCTTTTTTAGCTGTAGATGAAGCGCATTGTATTAGTGAATGGGGACATGATTTTAGACCCGAATACAGAAACCTACGTAATATTATTAGAAGAATAGGAGAAGATATTCCTATTATAGGGCTCACCGCAACTGCAACTCCAAAGGTACAGGAAGATATTCTTAAAAATTTGGGAATGAGTGATGCTAAAACGTTTAAAGCATCATTTAATCGCCCTAATCTGTTTTATGAAATACGTCCGAAAACAAAAAATGTAGATGCAGATATTACTCGTTTTGTAAAACAAAATAGTGGTAAAAGTGGTATTATATATTGTCTTAGTAGAAAAAGAGTAGAAGAGTTGGCGCAGACATTAGAGGTTAATGGAGTAAAAGCTGTTCCTTATCACGCGGGATTAGATGCTAAGACTAGAGCTAAGCATCAGGATATGTTTTTGATGGAAGATGTAGATGTAGTAGTTGCTACAATTGCTTTCGGAATGGGAATCGATAAACCAGATGTGCGTTTTGTGATCCATCATGATATGCCCAAAAGTATAGAGAGTTATTATCAAGAAACAGGACGTGCCGGTCGAGATGGAGGAGAAGGACATTGCCTAGCATATTATGCATATAAAGATATAGAAAAACTAGAAAAGTTTATGAGCGGCAAACCTGTTGCCGAACAAGAAATAGGCCATGCTTTGTTACAAGAAATAGTGGCATTTGCAGAAACTTCTATATCCAGACGTAAATTTATATTACATTATTTTGGTGAGGAGTTTGATGATGTAAAAGGTGATGGTGCTGATATGGATGATAATGTACGCAATCCAAAGAAGAAGCATGAAGCCAAAGATGAAGTAAAGTTACTGCTTGAAGTCGTTAGTAAAACTGGAGAGATATATAAATCTAAAGATCTGGTTAATACACTTATTGGTAAAAGCAATGCCTTGATCATTTCGCATAGAACACATCAACAAGATTTCTTTGGAAGTGGTAAAGCAAGAGACGACAAATATTGGATGGCTCTTGCACGTCAGGTGTTGGTAAAAGGATATTTGCGTAAAGATATCGAAACTTATGGAGTGATTAGAATTACTTCAGAAGGGAAAAATTTTATCGATAATCCGATAAGTTTTATGATGACCGAGGATCATATATATAATCAAACTACCGATGATTCTATAATAACTGCAGCAAAGTCTGGAGCTAAAGGAGGTAGTGATGATAAGTTAGTTGGGATGCTACGGAATTTAAGAAAAACAGTATCCAAAAAACTAGGAGTTCCTCCATTTGTAGTATTTCAGGATCCTTCTATAGATGATATGGCTCTTAAATATCCCGTTACTGTCGAAGAACTCGCAAATGTTCATGGAGTAGGCGAAGGTAAAGCTAAGAAATATGGTCCTGCATTTGTAGCTCTTATTGCAGAATATGTAGAAGAAAATGATATTATGCGACCCGATGATTTTGTAGTTAAAAGTACAGGAGCCAATAGTGGTCTAAAACTATATATTATACAAAATGTAGATCGAAAACTACCTTTGGATGATATAGCTGCCGCAAAAGGGATGGATATGACTGCTTTTATAAAAGAGATGGAGGCTATTGTTTATAGTGGTACTAAACTTAATATTGGGTATTGGATAGATGAAATTCTTGATGAAGATCAGCAAGAAGAGATTCATGAATATTTTATTGAAGCCGAAAATGATAAAATAGATACGGCAATAGAAGAGTTTGATGGCGACTATGATGATGAAGAATTACGTCTATATCGTATTAAGTTTATTAGTGATGTAGCGAATTAGAATATGATATACAATATAGAAAAAGGCTTTGGAGTTACCCAAAGCCTTTTTTATTGCCTTACTCCAAATCAGTTTATTTATAAAAAACCTCGAAGACTAACTGAAAAACACTTATTTCAAAATTTAAATGAATCGTTAAAACTAATTTTGTTAGCGCTTATCAATTAATCTACTACACTCACCAATATGTTAATTTGGTTTTTGTCTACTAACCATATATTTATATAAGATTTTATGTTTTATACAATATAAGTGTAATCAGTTTGTGAGAAATAAATTAAATCATCTATTGTATCTGAGAAATTAAAGCATTGAGAGATTAACTTTTTTTTAACTATATACTAAATTTTGAATAGTATAAATAAATTAGAGAAACAGTTAAAAAATACAAAAAAAATAAAATCTCTCTATATGGATTTCTTGTTGAAATTATTGAAATACCTGCCGTACTTATCAATAAAAGAGGAAAACGGAATTAAAAAGCTGTCGGGTATTGGATAAAATCATAGGTACGCAGAGCTATAATCTCAGTTTAGCTCGTGGTATGTCTGATGTCTTAAAATAGATCCATACCATTTTTGATAAGTAGAAAGCAAGTGAAAATATTTATGAAGAATACTTATTTATTTAATAACAATTAAAATTTTTAATCATGAAAAAAAAGAAGTTATCTAATTTAAATTTAAACAAAAAAACGATCTCTAAATTGAATAGTTCAAAAATAATTGGAGGTAGAGATTCTCGTCCTACTGTTCCTACTTTAGAACTTTCTTATTGTGTAGGTATTCCCGGAGTTCCTGCAGGTTGTATGTCTGTTAACCCTTGCGCATAATAAAACCTCTATCCTGTTACTTTATTTTGTAATAGTGAAAGTGATTAAGTAAGAAGGTATTAATCATTTGATAAGAGGCTGTCTAAAAATATTTAGGCAGTCTTTTTATTTTCAGTTACTTGATTAAGATTCTGGCTTAAGTTTTCGACATCAAGTGTTTTAGAAAATAACTTAAAGAGCTCTATATATGTGAAAAAATTATTCTACATTAATTTATGAGAGACTTTTTATTAATTCTATTAACTTTGGTTTATTACGTATAGAAACAACTATTCTTTCTTTATTACTCAGAGTGATAGCTTCTTTTTTGTATATAGAGTGAATTTGGTTAATATTAATCAATGTTGATCTATTTGCTCTAAAGAATCCTTTTTTAGATAATAAGCCTTCATAATATTTTAAAGATTTCGAAACTAAATAAGTTGATTTATTGGATGCTGTAAAAAGACTATAGTTGCCATCTGCCTCACATTTAATAATGTCATTTATATCCACTGCAATATGCTCATTCCCAATATGAACTAGTATTTTGGAGGTGCTGGAACTTTCTTTTAAAAAAATATGGTTTTGCGTCAAAAGAAAAGGTTTTTTTATTGATTTGTTACTTCGAATTGTTCTTAGACTTAGAGCGTGTTATTAACTTGATATTCCGTTTTTGGTTTTTTTTAATAGATATAGGGGATACAGATATGGTTAGTAAATGTGTTTACTATATAATGTAGTAATAATGTAAAATGTTACCTTGTTTTTATGTTATATTCTTATTAAATGTGTCGTTGTGTTCAAAAATATTGATGTTATTCAGGATGATTGGAGATTATGATTATAAATATTCATTTAAATTTAAGCTAAGAATATTGTTAGAACCGTACTAATTCATTAGTTTTTCTAAAACTTAATGCATTTGCTTTTTAAGAACACAAAATATTATAATAAACCACCTACAATTTCCTGTGTTTGCAATTTGTTTAAACTTAAATAAAAAGACTGCCTATATAAAAACTATAGACAGTCTCATTCTTTGATAAGTTTGTTTTATGATTTAATCAATAGTTTAGGCGCAATTACAAATACCCCCAACCCAATATCCACCACTGTGTGGACCTATTCCACATTGCCAATTGGCAGGCCCGCAGCAGATAGCGTCTGTATCCCAAAAGCAGCGGTGACGCCCCGAACCTCCTTGAATTTTGCTTTGTATGTTTTTGCTCATTGCCTGTACCCCGTTTAAATTTAAAATGTTTTTTAACATGGTTTTAGTTTTAAGAATTTATATTTTCTTGATTGTTTATAGACATTCAAGTTTTATGTCTGTTTGTTTATGTCTTTTTTGGGGTTAGTGTTACTCTTAATTATTTGTTAATTATTTAGTTACATGTCTTAAGGGTCTGTTTTGAGATGTAAAAAAAATATTTCTTTGTTTTGTTTTTAAATTAAAACCATTAACAATTACTTATCTTTGCAACTTAAAATTAAAAAGCTAAAAATACGCTGTTATGCAAGAAGGATTATACGCAAAATTCAATACTTCAAAAGGAAGTATATTGGTAAATCTAGAATATAAAAAAACACCAGGAACTGTTGGTAATTTTGTTGGCCTCGCAGAAGGATCGATAGAAAATCAAGCTATTCCTCAAGGAAAACCATATTACAATGGATTAAAATTCCATAGAGTGATTGCAGATTTTATGATTCAGGGAGGAGACCCTCAAGGAACTGGAGCTGGTGGACCAGGATATCAATTTGATGATGAAATTCATTCAGATTTAAAACATGATGGTCCAGGAGTATTATCTATGGCTAATGCTGGTCCGGGAACAAACGGGAGTCAGTTTTTTATTACTCATGTAGAAACATCCTGGTTGGATGGGAAACATACTGTTTTTGGTAAAGTAGTAGAAGGGTTAGAGGTTGTAAATACTATAGAACAAGGAGATGAAATCGAATCTATAGAGATCCAGAGAGTAGGAACAGAAGCCGAAGGTTTTAATGCTGTTGAAACTTTTAGAAGTTTTAATGGAGCTAAAGCAGAAAGAGAAGCTGCTGCCAGAAAAAAAACTGACGATCTATTAGAAGAACTTGCTGCTGGATTTGAGAAAACCGATAGTGGTTTGAGATATAAGATTATTCAAAATGGAGATGGAGTAAAGGCAGAAAAAGGAAAAACTGTTTCTGTGCATTACAAAGGGAGTTTGACCGATGGCACGGTATTTGATTCTTCATATAAACGTAATCAGCCTATTGACTTTCCATTAGGAGTGGGACAAGTAATTCCTGGATGGGATGAAGGCATTGCGCTGTTACAAGTAGGAGATAAAGCAAGATTTGTGATTCCACCATACCTTGGATATGGAGATCGAGGTGCAGGAGGAGTTATTCCACCTAACGCAACACTTATTTTTGATGTTGAGTTGGTAGAAGTGAAATAATTTTAGTTCATTACATACAAAATTTAAAAAGTCCCTTTATTAGGGACTTTTTTATTGCTTGTTTTATCTAGTATATAAAAATAGACTCTCCATATTTATTATTTGATAATAATATGATAATAGGGTAGATGTAAATTATCATATCCTTAGTAGATTTTTATATTAAAAGCTTTATTTTTAATGAATTGTATTTTTTTTAACATTAATTTTTATTATTTTTAACATTGCGGTTTTTTTAAATCATTTTGTTAAAAAAGAATATTAGGAGGTTTAAATCCTCTTTTATTTATATTTTAACCCAAATTGCATACCCCCCTAGATATGAAACAAGGACTTATTACTTTTTTTATTCTGTGTAATATTCATCTTGCTCTCGGTCAAGATAAAGCGGATATTCTAGTAAACATCAATGATCAAATAGAGATGATAGATGGTTATATAGAATTTGAAACTTTTTTCTTAGACCCAGAAGAGTTTCTTGATAAGATGGCTGATCATGGCGCAGAACTTAATGGATACTATGAGCATGAACGTCTCAAAAAAATTGTTAGAAAAGTAGGTACCAGAACAGCAGATGTTGTAACTACATTTTACTTTTGGAATGATCAACTTATTCATGTAAACTACAAACAACGACCATATTTGGAAACAAAGAACGAAAGTGGTCAACGAATTATGGATTATTCTAATGCTTTTACCAAATATGAGTCAAAGCATTATTTTAAGAATGATGAAGAATTAGAAAAAAAGGAAATTGGCCAACCTATGGATGGTATGGAGCCCGAAGAAGAATTTATCAAGTATGCATATAAAATGAAGGCTCTGTTGGATAACAAGTTCTATAATAGAGGTACTTATGAAGCACTGCAAGGAAAATGGCTTTTTATTCAGAATACAGATGATTATTTGATTTTTGAAGGGACGATTCGATTTAACTTTTACAATGGTAAATTTGCAAATCGTTTGAAAACCAGAATAGAAGAAGGAGGAGTATTGGTTTGTTTTTTTCCTATGGATGACCGTATTTATAGATATAAAATCGATAACCTAAATGATAATATGCTTACACTAACGGATCTTTTTTCTAAAGAAGAGTTTGTTTATGCTAAAGTAGAATGATTTTTAAACTATGGATTTAAGGTATCCTATAGGAAAATTTGAATGTCCGAAAATCATAACTTCGGATCATATCGAAAGATGGATATCTGATGTAGAAGAATTACCTGCGAAATTATCAAATCTAGTTTCCACTTTTAGTGAAAAACAATTAGAAACACAGTATCGAGCTGGTGGGTGGACCGCCAGACAAGTAATACATCATATTCACGATAGTCACCATAATGGATATATTCGGTTTAAGTGGGCATTAACAGAAAATAGGCCTATGATAAAAGCTTATGATCAGCAATTATGGGCCGAATTATTTGATACTAAATCAGCGCCAATTCATTTGTCTTTAAACTTGATACAAGCTTTACATGCTAAATGGGTGTATTTCTTAAAAGGTTTATCTACTCATGATCTTAAAAAAGAGTTTATACACCCAGAAGGAGATATTACAATTTCACTAGGAGAAGATATAGGTATCTATGCATGGCATGGTAATCATCACTTTGCACATTTACAAATTATAGCCCAACTCTAATTTAAATAGATAATACCATTCTTTGCATTTCTCTATGTTCATCTTTTAGACCGGGATAGTCTAAATTATAAAAAGAAACCGTATTAAATCCCATTTTTTTATAAAAACTTAGTGCTGGACTAGTACTCATTACATCTAGCCAAACTATTTTTTTACCAAGATTAATTGCATGGTTTTTAATGAACTCAATTCTCTTTTTGCCAATTCCTAAGCCTGTAGATGCTTTTAAAAGATATATTTTCTCTAGTTGTAGTACTATAGACGCATTAAAACCTTTAATAGCCTGGTGTTTTTTGATTTTTAACAAGCCCAAAGATTTGTTTGCTTTTTGAATCAAAAAATAAGTAATGGTGGCTGTTTCCAAATCATCTTTAAAAGCTTTTTGATTAAAACTTAGATTTATATAATAACTAGGATCATTATTTTTCCAGATATGGGCATAGTGCTCAGGGTAGAATTGTTGACTTATTTTAATTAACTCATTAATGTCATTAGCAGAGCATTCCTTAAAAACTACTTCTTGCATATTTTAAAGTTACGATAGTGTAGCAATTTTTTCTAGATTGGATTTATTGTTTCCATTTTATATTGCAACCTATGCTAGGCTTTTGTTCTTCAGAAACTTTGGCATTACGAAGTACTGCATCAAGTGCTTGACGCAGGTCACGACCATTTACAGGAATTCCGTTTCCAGGTCGGGAATCATCAAGTTGTCCTCGATAAATGAGTTTTGATTCTGAATCAAATAGATAAAAATCAGGCGTGCAGGCAGCATCATATACTTTGGCAACATCTTGAGTTTCATCAAATAAATATGGAAATGTATAATTATTTTTCCGAGCGGTTTTCCACATTTCTTTAGGAGCATCCTGAGGATATTTTTCAATATCATTACTGCTTATAGCTACAAAACCAAATCCCTGAACCCTATAGTCATTAGCAATACGTACTATTTCTTCGTTAACATGAATCACAAAAGGGCAATGATTACAGATAAACATAACCACAGTTCCTTTTTCACCTTTTATATCGTTTAGGGAATACTCGTTATTGGTAATAGAGTCTACAAGTGTAAAATCGGGTGCAATAGTACCAAGAGGTAACATATTAGAAGGAGTACGAGCCATGATTTTCTGTTTTTTTGAAAGGTTCCAAATTACAATATTATACTATATAAGTCTACAAAAACAGACCTTAGTTACAATAGTGATTCACAATTTTGAAGACTAGAACTCGTCTTGATTTTTTTCTGTTTGCCAAAATCCAAAGTTTTTAATCCGTATGATACTTTTTTTGAATATGTTACAGTATGAAAAAAATCAAGATAAGTAGTTCACTTAATATTTTTTACATTTCATCACTAAAGAAAATAGCATTCATTAGTAATTTATTGGTTCCATACCAAAAAGCTCTAAAATTGGTGTTATCGGTAAACAGGATTATATTTCCTTTTCCTAGATCATTATGTTTAAAAGGAACTGTGCCAGATAGCGAATCCAAATTCTTTTTACTAATATATCCACTTAACAATGGTTTTTTGGTATATCGAATTGGGTTATTGTAACTCTGCTTATCTGGTTTAATAAATAATTTTGTATTTCTGAATAGTGAAATCTTATCATTCTTATATCCAAAGTTAATAGGATGAGAACGATCTATTTCGGCTTCAAAAATTGCTCCGCCAATTACTTGTGCACCATTAAAATCTTGTTTTTGCTCAAAGGATATATTTTTTGCATCATTTTTTGGAGTAGTAAATTCGATTTTCATGAATTCATTATTCTTAAAAAATTGAGCAGCATTTCTATAGCCAATTAGTGTTCCGCCATTGCGAACCCATGTTTTTAACTTTTCTGCTTTTTCTTTGTCAAAAGACTGTCTCCAGCTATTTGGTAATACAATATGTGTATATTTTGATAACGTAAGTCTACCAAAATTGCTTGTTTCTAATTTTGTGATAGGAATATCATAACGTTGATCCATTAAATGCCAGATTTCTCCGGCGTCATAAGGAGTGATTCCATTACCGGTAAACAAACCTATTCTTGGAAGTGTTAAAGCACGAAATTGATTACTTCCAAGGTCAATTCCCTTGGTAAGACCTGTAGAAACACTAGTAATATCAATGTGATTCTCGGTAGCTATTTTTTGTAATAATTTATGTAGCTCTTCTTTATTTAATTTTTGATTTTGAACCGGAATTAAAATTGTACCATAGTCATAATCGTTATTTTCTAATGAAAAAGGTTTCATCCCAACTTTGGCCCGTAATCCATTCGCTAGAACCTGATATAAAGCTTTTGGGGTGTAGTACTCATGCCATTGTATTAAGTATGCATAATTACTTTTACCAACTGGCTTGGTCTTTCGATATGTGAGGTTTGATATTTCATTGCCTATATTAGAAATAGCTGCGTTTTCAGAATAATCCAGATTAAAGGCCAAAGGAAATGTCCATGCAGAAACATCATAAAAGAGACTATCTTGAAATGTTGTTCTTTTTTCAAAAATTGCTTTTAATAATCTTTTTTGTCGCTGGTTCTTAGGAACAATATAGCTATACTCTTTTTTGAAAAAATTACCTTGAATGGTTACATCTTGTTTAAGTTCATATAATTTGACTTGATGCCTTTTAAGAATTTCAGCAAGATGGTAAGATGAAGCAGCATCTTTTTCGTTTCCAAAAACATATGCATTCTTAGTCAATTCCTTTCTTGCGTTGTTGTAAAAAGTGCGCTTATACTCTAATAACTCTTTACGCATAGATTTTGCGGCTTCTAATGTAGAGAGCGCTGCGGTAAATTGATTTCTTATGGTAAAAGGAAAAGTAAGTAGCCCATTATCAGTCTGCTGGGCATGACCCCGAGAACTACCTTGCTCAAATAAAATACCAATACTCCCATTAATGTCAGGGAAAGTAGATCCTTTACCATAATAAAAGTCGTCAAAATTCTCTTCGGTATAATATAGCGAACCAATATTATCTAATGCTTTAGCATGATAATTACCAATCTTTTTAGTGAGTTCCTGATTTAATTTTGGAGTTAAAGGATGTGTTCGTGATTGAATTCCAGGTTGAAAAAAGAAAGTGCTATTAGATCCCATTTCATGATGATCGGTAAGAATATTTGGATACCACTTATGAAAAGTATTGATGCGAGCTCTGGATTCTGGTAATTGTACCGGTAACCAATCGCGATTCATATCAAACCAATAATGATTTGTTCTACCTCCTGGCCATACTTCACTGTATTCACGATCTTGAGGATCTGTACTAATGTTTTTGCTTTTATTTGTATTTGCCCAATAAGCAAAACGTTGTAAACCATCAGGATTAAATGAAGGATCAAGTAAAATAACAACGTTGTCTAAAAGATCATCTATTTCTTTTCCCTGTGCAGCAGCCAGATAGTATGCTGCTACTAACGATGCATTGGCACCACTAGGTTCGTTACCGTGAATAGAAAATCCTTGATATACAATTGCGGGTAAGTTTTCTATATTTAATACAGTAGAACCATTTTGGGTAAGTTCTACATGTTTTTTTTGTATTTCCTGAAGGTTCTGGTGGTTTTTTTCTGAGGTTATCGTTAATAATAGTATAGGGCGATCTTCAAAAGTTTTTCCTCTATCTTCAATTGTTATTCTGGATGATGCTTTGGCAAGAACTTTCATATAGCTAACAAGCTTATCATGGGTTACATGCCATTTCCCAGGGACATAACCAAGTACGCTTTGCGGAGTAGGAATCTCAGGATTGTAAGTAACATTTTTTGGAAGATAATACTCTAATGATAAATTATCTTGAGAGAAAGAGACAAAGTTTAATAGTGCAAAAAAAACAGTAAAGATATATTTCATACGTTTTATTTTTTGGTAATTATTTTTGATGGGTGAATATAAAAAAAACCGCTTCAGTGAATGAAGCGGTTTACATAACTTTAACTTAAAGTCTTATATATTATATCTAGATGTCGTCAAAACTTACGTCTGTAAAGCTTTCTGTAGATGCAGTAACTTCTTCTGTAACTTTATTATCAACTCCATCTTTTTCATATGATTTCTGAAAATCTTTCTGGTGTCGTTCACTTATTACTTCTTCTCCTTTTTCATCGACAATGAAGTGAGTCATTTCATTTAAGATTTCTGTAAAACCAACAAAATCTTCTTTGTAAAGATAAATCTTATGTTTCTTATAGTGAAAAGATCCATCATCATTGGTGAACTTTTTACTTTCCGTTATTGTTAGATAATAATCTCCTGCTTTTGTAGCTCTTACGTCAAAGAAGTATGTTCTTCTTCCTGCTCGTAAAACTTTTGAGAAAATTTCTTCTTTATCCATCATTTCATTATCACTCATAATCCGTATTTATTAATTAATTAATATGTTATGATGGTTTCAAAAATCCAAAAAAATTGTTAACCTCACAAAAAAAACTCAAATTTCTTTTTCACTAAGTTGTTTTAAATAAAGATCTTTATAATATCCATCGGCGCTTATTAGTTGATTATGAGAGCCTTGCTGGATTATTTTACCATCTTCTAAGACAATAATTTTATTTGCATTTTTTGCAGTTGACACCCTATGACTTACTATAAAAGTTGTCTTATTCTTAGAAATCTTATGAAGATTGTTAAGAATTTCCTCTTCTGTTTCTGTATCTACAGCAGATAAGCAATCATCAAAAAGGAGTACAGACGGGTTTTTAAGTATTGCTCTTGCAATAGAAACACGTTGCTTTTGACCTCCGGATAATGTGATTCCCCGCTCCCCTAAAACAGTATCATACCCTTTACTAAAACCTATTATGTTTTTATGGACTACCGCATTTTTGGCAGCTTCATATACTTGATCATCGGTAGCCTTCTCATTACCAAATTTTATGTTATTCTGTATACTATCACTAAATAAAAATGCATCCTGTGGAACATAACCAATACTCTCTCTTAAGTTGATTAAGTTGAGGTTTTTTAGAGGAACTCCATCCATTCGTATTTCTCCCGATGAAACATCATAAAGCCTGCCTATGAGGTCTAATATTGTTGATTTTCCAGAACCTGTTTTTCCTATAATGCCAATTGTTTCTCCATTTTTGACTTCAAAACTTATGTTCTTTAGAGCAGTGATATTAGTGTCATCATAGGTAAAAGAAACATTGTCAAAATTAATATTTCCTGTAATTGGTGTTTTTTGAGTTACTGTATTAGTGATCTCTGGTTCTTGACTAAGGAATTCGTTTATTCTTACTTGAGAGGCTTCTGCTTGCTGAACGATAGAGCTAACCCATCCAACAGTGGCTACAGGCCAGGTAAGCATATTGACAAAAATGATAAATTCTACAATAACACCGAGATCTTGTATGGTGCCATCGATAAATTGCTTTCCACCAATATAAATAACCAAAATATTACTAAAACCAATAAGTAAAACCATTAGAGGAAAAAATAGAGCCTGTACTTTTGCCAGGTCAAGATTTTTATCCTTACTCTTATCAGATAATTCGGTGAAATTTTTCTGAGTAGGAGATTCCAGACTGTATGCTTTAATTACAGAGATACCACTAAAGGATTCTTGAGTAAAAGTGGTTAGTTTAGATAAAAACTCTTGTACTACAGTACTACGTTTATGAATAGCAACACTTAATTTATAAATAGATACAGATAGTATAGGTAAAGGAGTAACGGTATATAAAGTAAGCTCGGGAGCAATACTAATCATGTATCCTATAACCACAACAAATAAAGTAATAGTGTTTACGCTATACATAATCGCAGGACCAACATACATTCTAACCCTGGATACATCTTCACTAATACGATTCATAAGATCACCTGTTCTGTTTTTCTTATAAAAATTGAGAGAAAGTTTTTCATAATGTTGAAATACCTCATTTTTAAGATCAAACTCAATAAATCGAGAAACTACTATAAAAGTTTGACGCATTAAAAACGTGAATAATGCCGAAATAAGTAATGCTCCTACAATAAGAAGAATATTTATAATAAGCCCGCTTTTTACTTCGGCGATATCAGTAATTTCATTATTGATATATTGTTCTACAACATCTACAGAGTCGCCAACTAATGTAGGGACTATTGTAGCAAAAACTCTTGCGATTATGGTAATCACCAACCCGATGATAAGTCGGTATTTGTATTTTAAAAAGTATTTGTTCAAATGGCGTAATGCGCGCATAAAAGATTAATATTTAAAAACGGATTTATTAATAAATCCGTAAAGTTTAACAGTGTTAAATTTCAAATTGATAAAAATATGCTATTTTAGCACCCTTATTTTGAGTATAATATAATTGTAATATTAAAAAATTTTATAACATGATAACCGAAGTGTTTACTGCAAATCAACTTAAAAAAGAGGCTCCAGTATTTGGTCAACTATCTTTTGATAATCACGAACAAGTTGTTTTTTGTCAGGACAAAGATACAGGATTGAAGGCAATAATTGGTGTACATAACACAATTTTAGGACCTGCTTTAGGAGGGACTAGAATGTATGACTATGCAACAGAGTGGGATGCGCTTAATGATGTATTGAGGTTATCACGAGGAATGACCTATAAAGCTGCAATTACAGGTTTGAACCTTGGAGGAGGAAAAGCTGTAATCATCGGAGATCCGAAAAAAATAAAAACACCAGAGCTAATGAAACGCTTTGGAAAATTTGTACATACTCTGGGCGGTAAGTACTATACTGCAGAAGATGTTGGTATGGAAACCTCTGATATGGATACCGTAAGAGAAGTTACTCCTTACGTAACAGGAATATCCGAATCAAAAGGAGGGGCAGGAAATCCTTCTCCCGTTACAGCTTATGGTGTGTATATGGGAATGAAAGCGGCTAGTAAATTTGCCTACGGAAATGATGGGTTGGAAGGAAAACGAATTTTGGTTCAGGGAATCGGACATGTAGGAGAAGAACTGGTACGTTTAACCTCTGAAGAAGGAGCTAAAGTAATAATTAGCGATATCAACCAGGAAAGACTCGAAGCAGTAAGTGCTAAGTATGGTGTTGATATTTATAGAGGAGATGATCTATATGCAGAAACAGCAGATATTTATGCTCCTTGCGCTCTTGGTGCAACTGTTAATGATAAAACAATTAATAAGCTAAATGTAAAAGTGATTGCCGGAGCGGCAAATAATCAATTAGCTAATGAAAATATTCATGGCCCGTTATTACAAAAGAAAGGAATTGTGTATGCTCCCGATTTCCTGATTAATGCAGGAGGTATTATAAATGTATATGCAGAGATCGAAGGGTATGGTAGAGATCAAATAATAGCAAAAACCGAGAATATTTACGATACTACTTTAGATATTTTAAATAAAGCAAAAGCAACCAACGTAACTACAAATACAGCAGCGATTAGTATAGCAGAAGATAGAATTGCAGCTAGAAAAAAAGAAAAGTAAGCATATCTTTAAAAAAATAAAAACGGTTTTGTAACACAAGAAAAATGAATTTTTGATCACCATAATTGTTTGTTACTATCCTTGATAAGTAAAAAACTGGTTCTTAATTGTTATAGAACCAAGGAAAAACCGATAAATTTTTAAAATTCAATTACCTTATAAAAAAACAAACTTTAAGGTAGGTACGATTAAAAATAATAGTATTTTTGCAGGGCAAAAGTTAAAATATACTTTTGCCCTTTTTTAATATAAAGTTCTTTGTAATTTTCTATGTTAACCAGAAGACATATTAGAGTAAAAGTAATGCAGTCTCTCTATTCGATGGAGCAGACGCAAAGTGACAACCTAGGAAAAGAAGAGAAATTTCTTCTTTTTAGTATTGATCAGATGTATGAATTATTTATTATAAATCTTCAGCTTCTGGTAGAAATTAGAAAACATGCAGAAGATTTTTTGGCAAAAAGCCAAAAAAAATACCTTGCTACTTCAGAAGAAAAAAATCCCAACACCAAATTTATCAATAACGAAGCTCTGTTATTGTTAGAAAAAAATATTCAACTCAAAACAGAAATTGAGAAGAAAAAACTGAATTGCTGGGAATTGGATGATGAGTATGTGGCTATATTATGGAAAGAGATTAAAGAAAGTGAGCTGTATGCAGATTATATGAGTACTAAGCTTAGCTCTTTTAGAGAAGATAAAGATTTTATACTCGATGTTTTTAAAGAGATTATAGCTCCCAATGATAAGCTATATGAATATATTGAAGATAAAAAGTTGACTTGGGTTGATGATCTACCACTGGTAAATACTTCTATTATCAAAATGCTTAGAAAAGTTAAGCCGTCTCATGATGAGCAAATGACACTACCAAAGCTATATAAAGATATAGACGATAAGAAATTTGCAACTGATATTTTTAGAAAAACAACACTTAATAGTGTAGAGTTTACAAAAGAAATTGACGGTAAAACACCTAATTGGGATCAAGATCGTATTGCTGAGTTGGATAAAGCTATCATAAAAATGGCTATTTGCGAGTTTGTAAAGTTCCCTTCAATACCGGTAAAAGTAACAATTAACGAATATTTAGAAATAGCAAAAGAATATAGTACACCTAAAAGTAGTATTTTTATCAATGGAATTTTAGATAAAATTTCTAAAGAGTACCAAGAAAACGGGAAATTAAACAAAGTAGGTCGTGGATTAATGTAATATTTAGAAAAAATAGTATTTTTAACGCTCAAATAATTAAAAAACCCAAGTAATGAAAAAAGGAATCTTAATTTTAGCCGGAGTTTTTGCTATGACAGTTATGTCTTGTAAAGACAATGCCGCAGAAAAAGTTAAAGAAGAAAATGTAGAAATAGCAGCAGATCGTGACGCAAAGAATGCAGATTATCCTGTGATGACTTTTACTAAAACTGAACACGATTTTGGAACTATCAATGAAGGAGATGTTGTAGAGCATAAGTTTGCATTTACCAATACAGGTAAAGCACCTTTGGTAATCGTAAGTGCAAAAGGTAGTTGTGGATGTACTGTGCCAGAATGGCCAAAGGATCCAATTGCTCCAGGAGCTACAGGAGAGATGTTAGTTAAGTTTAACTCTAACGGAAAACCAAATCAGCAAACTAAGCAAGTTACTATAACTGCTAATACTGAGACAGGAAAAGAAATTCTTAAGATTAAAGCTATGGTAACTCCAAAGGCTAAACCCGTAAGTGGAACACCAGTAAGCGAATAATTTATGGATCAAATACAATCATTTCTTCCTTTTATACTAATATTTGTCGTAATGTATTTTTTTATGATACGACCACAAATGCAAAAAGCAAAAAAGGAGAAAAAATTTGCTGAAGACCTAAAAAAAGGAGATCGTGTAGTAACAAAAAGCGGCCTTCATGGAAAAGTTTTTGACTTCAGTGAAAAAAATAATGCTATTATTATTGAAACAGGATCGGGTAAATTAACTTATGATAAGTCTGCAATTTCGTTGGAGATGAGTCAGAAATTAAATCAACCGGCAGATAAGAAGTAATAACTAGCCTACTTGTTAAAAGCGCGATGAAATTAATTTAATTTTACCGCGCTTTTTTGTTTTATATATGTATTTGTTATTAGTTTTTCTATAATAATTAAAGACAAATACATAGGAAAACAATATTACCAGCAATTTTTAACCTGGTAAATTTTTAATTTACTTCTTTGCTGTTAACTCGGCAATTTTAACGATTACCTCTACAGCTTTAATCATACTCTCTGCAGGAACATATTCGTATCGCCCATGAAAATTATGTCCTCCCGCAAAAATGTTTGGACACGGCAATCCCATAAAGCTTAATTGCGATCCATCGGTTCCTCCTCGTATAGGTTTTATAATAGGAGTAATATCAAGAGATTTCATAGCCTCTTCTGCAATGTCTACAATATGCATTACAGGCTCTACTTTTTCTCGCATATTAAAATACTGATCTTTAATTTCTATATGTACAACTTCTTTGGCATATTGAGTGTTAATCTCATTTGCCAGACTTATCATTACTTTTTTTCTGGCTTCAAAATGCTCTTTATCATGATCTCTGATGATATACTGTAATTGGGTTTCTTCAACATTACCTTTTATATTGTGTAAATGAAAAAAACCTTCTCGACCACTTGTATGCTCAGGAGTCTCCATTCTAGGTAATGAATTGATAAAATCCTGTGCGATGTACATACTATTAATCATTTTTCCTTTTGCATAACCAGGATGTACGATTTTTCCCTTTATTGTTACCACAGCACCAGCGGCATTAAAATTCTCATATTCAAGCTCTCCAATTTGGCTACCATCCATGGTATAGGCCCAATCTGCACCAAATTTTGAAACATCAAACTTATGAGCACCACGACCAATCTCTTCATCGGGAGTAAATCCTATGCGAATTTTTCCATGCTTAATCTCAGGATGTTGTATAAGATATTCCATTGCGGTTATTATTTCTGTAATCCCCGCCTTATCATCAGCTCCCAACAGTGTTGTGCCATCTGTAGTAATAAGTGTCTGACCTTTATACTGTATTAAATCTTCAAAATAATCTGGAGAGAGTATAATATTTTCTGATGCGTTTAGCGTGATATCTTTACCATCATAATTTTCTACAATCTGTGGATTTACATTTGCGCCTGTAAAATCAGGGCTAGTGTCAAAATGTGATATAAAACCAATAATGGGTACTTTCTGATCAATATTAGAAGGTAATGTAGCCATGATATATGCATGCTCATCTATATTTACGTCTTCTAAGCCAATATCTTTTAAATCTTCGACTAGTTTATTAGCAAGATCCCACTGCTTTTCGGTACTGGGAGTTGTATTACTTTCGGGGTCACTTTCGGTATCAATAGTTACATAACTTATAAACCTATTTATGATATGTTGTTTTGAAATCATCACTGCTACTATTTTAATATCTGAAGAATTCAAAAATACACTTTTATTAGAACCTTGGATAACTTATTTTTGCATAAGCAAAATTATATTTAATGTATAAATTCTTACTACGCCCTCTATTATTCTTGTTTGACCCAGAAAATGTACATCATTTTACTTTTAGAATGATTCGGGTTTTTTCAAAAATTCCTTTAGTACCATCAATTTTCAGAAATTTATATAAGGTAAATGACCCAAAATTAGAACGAGAAGTTTTTGGATTAAAATTTAATAACCCTGTGGGACTGGCTGCTGGATTTGATAAGAATGCAGTTTTATATAATGAATTAGCTAATTTTGGATTTGGGTTTATCGAAATAGGAACGGTGACTCCCAAAGGTCAGGTAGGTAATCCTAGAAAAAGGTTGTTCAGACTTAAAGAAGATCATGGGATTATCAATAGAATGGGATTTAATAATAAGGGGCTTGAAGCAGTTGTAAGTCAGCTTCGAAAAAATAAAGGCAAACTTATTATAGGAGGAAATATAGGAAAGAATACAGATACATTACCAGAGCATTATACCAAAGACTATCTAGAGTGTTTTCGAATATTACATCCATATGTAGATTATTTTGTTCTGAATGTGAGTTGCCCAAATGTAGGAAGTCATGCCAAGCTAAATGATAAAGAATATTTAAACGAATTAATAGTAGCAGTACAACAAGAGAATAAAACGTTCGATAAACAAAAACCTATTGTATTGAAGATTGCACCGGATTTAAACACAAATCAATTGGACGAAATCATAGAGTTGGTAGCCGAAACTAATTTAGATGGCGTTATCGCTAGTAATACTTCTGTGTCTAGAGAAGGACTAAAGACTTCTAAAAATAGATTAGAAACTATAGGTAATGGCGGATTGAGTGGTCAACCTATAAAAAATAAAAGTACAAAAGTGATTAAGTATTTATCAGAAAAAAGTAACAAAGCGTTTCCGATTATTGGAGTAGGAGGAATACATAGCGCTACCGATGCTATAGAAAAATTAGAAGCTGGAGCAAGTCTGGTACAAATATATACTGGCTTTATATATGAAGGACCTAAATTAATCAAGGATATTAATAAAGCGTTACTTAGTAACTAGGTCTTTTAGCATATGAACTACGAAATTCTCTACACTTTTGTTTTAGCTACATCTGCATTGGCACTCTCACCAGGGCCCGATAATATATTTGTATTAATGCAAAGTGTGGTAAATGGCAAAAAGTATGGGCTAGCCGTGGTAGCGGGTCTAATGTCTGGGTGTATAATACATACTACATTGGTTGCTTTTGGTGTATCTGCAATTATTAAACAGAGTGAAATGCTCTTTTTTATCATCAAACTATTCGGAGCGTTGTATTTGTTTTTTCTGGCATACAAAGTGTTTAGAAGTGAAGCGTCAGTAAGTCTATCAGAAAATAGTATGCCGAAGAAAAGCCTTGGAGAATTATTTAAACAAGGATTTGTAATGAATGTGTTAAATCCTAAGGTATCTATATTCTTTTTAGCATTTTTCCCGGGGTTTTTATTTAGTAATACAATAAGTAACGTACTACAGTTTTATATACTCGGATTTCTTTTTATTGTGGTTTCGTTTATTATTTTTGGTTTGGTAGCAGTTCTGGCAGGATCTATTGCAGAGTATTTAAAAAAGAATTCAAGAATAGGGGTTGTTCTAAAATGGCTTCAGATTATTGTCTTTATAGGGATAGGTATCTTTATTCTTCTTTAAAGGAAATAAGATATTTGAATTAATTCGTTATAAAAAATACTTAATTCGTATTACGCTTTGTCTTCTTCTGATGCTGTATACGTATAACGATCAGGTGTTACCAATTTTTTGAACTGATAGAAAAAACGTTCTATTATACCATTTATCACTCGAATTGACATGATTTTCTTACGTCGAACTCAGGTTACTACTATTTTTTCCAGTTCCGAAAAATGAAACTAGGGTGCTGTATCATTGTATAATAATTATTTATTAACTACGATGTATTGCAATTTTTTTTAAAACAAGTAATAGATTTCAAAACATGTTATACAATGTCTAAAGAAAATTATGACACTAAGTTGGTGCTGTTAGAAACGTTACCACAAGAAGCGGTAAAGTCACCAACAATTCCTGTTGATGTATTTATGCAAGAAGCCGAAAACCTATTTGTATGGGCAGAGGAGGATAAAGAAACCTTACTTGCCAAAGGATTAGATTGGCAGACGTATGCAGAAGATTTACCTACCCGAACCGGGGCATGTAGATATGCCCAGGCCATTTGGATGAAAGAGCGTTATAGCCAGGAAGAAGCAGCCAAAACCTGGAGAAAAGAATCTCCCAAGGCATACGAGTTTAGAAATGACCTGTTGGCCGATTTGCGTTTTGCCTTTCGTAAGCGACCAGACCTTATAGCTCGTGTACGCGCTATTGCAGATGGTGAAGGTGATGCCGATATGATCCAGGATTTAATGGATATTAGTGTATTGGGTAAAGTCAATGCACCAGAGTTAGAAAAAATTAAATATGATCTTCGAAACTTAGAACTGGCTGCACAGAGATCTGATACTCTTGCCGAATTACTGGCCAAAGCAAATGGGACTACCTTAGATAATTCTAAAGCCAAAGAAATAAGAGACAGAGCCTATACCTATCTTAAGGAAGCTATTGATGAGGTTCGGGATACGGGTAAATATGCTTTTAGAAAAGACCCAGAGCGGTATAAGGGGTATATTAGCCAATACAAACGCCGATAATCGGGAGCTATAACTAATACCATTTGTACTTTAAACCTACTGGAATAAAATGTTCTTTTTTCATCTCAGTTTCAGAATTGCAACTAAACCGTAGCCCTGCTATGCTTGATTTTTCTTCTTTACTGAAACAAAAAAATCTTAATTTTCTTTGCCAGTAAATTCAAAATACAAATGGTATAAGCCCGCGCACAAGGTTAAGGTTTTCGCGCAATTGGGGAGCCTGATCATGTTGCGCGGGTTTGTTTTACCTCTGCAGGGGAAGCAGCCAATATACCGATGGTCGATATAACTAGTGCGAGGAAAACCACAATGATGTGATGAAAACATATAAAGTGCCGATGATCGATAAAAGTAATACAGGGATGAGTTATAAATTTGTGAGGAGAACATTTACTGTGTCAATGCCCAATAAAAGTAATGTGAGGACGAGGTACACCTGTGCGAGTAGAGTAATTAGCATACCGATGGTCGATATATAAATTGTTTAAACACTTTTTTTCTAAGATATGAAGAGTATCGTATAAGTAAAAATTCTAAATACACGACAAAACCTTACTAGATTTCATAGGTTAAATGTCGTTTAGTTAAGCTTAGTATAATACTCCTTTAATTTACTATGTTGATGATCGCAAATTTCGCCTGATCTAATAAAACTTTCATTACGTTTATTAGCTTTATTCATTTGTATGTTGTTCATCGTTTTATTGAACTTTTATTTTATTTTTTATATCGATGAATTTTTCATCCAATAATAATATGAAAAGCTCCTCAACTTCTGTCCAGTTGGCAGCTTGAAACTTCATTTGTTCTTCATCCAGAATAATTGAAAGACTTAAATCTTTATTGGTTTCAATTACATTTTCATTTTCTATTATTACAGAAACCCAAAAAGCACCGTGCTCATCATCTGCTTGTTGAACATCTTTTATGGCCTTTTTAATATCAGATAAATCGATATTATCTTTTTGATATCCTCCAGCGTATTGAATATAGTTTTCCATCGATTATTTAAATTTTTAAGAAGCCTAAGATTAATTACTAAATAACATGCTAATGATTAACAATAAAAGTGATGACCAAAAGAAGCCTTGATATATCTTAATAATTGTCTCTTGATTCCTTGATAACCATTTATTATTTGGATTTTTTTTTACAACACTCTGAATCAACTTTGTTACTACATACTTATTCCAGAAATATATAAAAATAGTGAATATGAGGACAAAAGTTATTTTTTCTAATATGGCCATTTACTTATTACAATTCATCGTTTTATTGAACTTTTTATTTCTTTCCATGAGAGTAAAAAACTTATCATCTTTCCGATATTTGACAAGATTAATTCAATAAATCCAGCAACAGTAATCGATTTGCACATATACTTTTAGGATTGTCTACTCTCAATAGCTAACATTACTGTAATAAATACAAGTACTAGATTAGTTTTTACTGTCCATTTATAATCATCAGGAACCTCAAATGCTAGTTTTGATTTAACCGGATTAAGAATTCCTTTAATCGTTGAAACATTTGAGGAATTAATAATTAAAAAATATTCCAATCCTGAATTGGAAACCATTAGATTCTTTAATTTAGTTCCAAAACTTTTCTTTTTAGGAAGTATTAAAATTTCTGTTTTTTTACTCATATCTGCTTCAAAATACCATCCAAGAGTATCTCCATGAATCATATCTGCAATACTCCCTGTTAAAGTGTTTTGTACACCACCAATTAATCCAGAAACAGAAAAATCTTGGATTATTTTTAGTAATCCCTTACTACTAGATAACAGGGAGACATATTTATTCTTATACAATCGGAAAATAGACCCTATGAATTCTTGATTTTCTCCTAATATATCAAAACTCCAATTAGAATCTGTAATAGCTTTAGAATCATCGTTTTCTGATACCCAATAGATTTGTTTACCAATATTTGAGAATACATCAAATCCAAATTTGGTAGTTATTTTGCCTGTCTGCTGAATAAAACATATCTCGGAACCTTTATCATCAGTACAAACATACTTATTTTTACTTGTAATTAATTTTAAGATTCCTTTTCTTTTGATTGAATATTTCATTTGAAGTGTTTATTAAAATAGACTAATGATAGCATCATTTCTATATGCTTATTTGTATCAATTTAAATTCATAACACTATTTCCGTATGTACTTAAACATTCATTTTCTAAACATTTTATAACTTTTAATGGTACCTTACTTCTTTTTTTATAAAACCTCTGCTCCGTCACAATATTCCCATTATAGATAAACTCTACTTTATGAGCCTGAACGTCAATATTGCAAATGTTTATATCTGTTGGGCGCCCATTTTTATCAAAAAATAATATTTCTTTTATTAACCCATCATCTGAATAAAAAAACTTCCTTTTATGGTATCCTTCTACACATAAACCTATAGCTAGTACTGGTTTATCTTTATGCCAATATGAAACATCAATCAATTGACCCAATGAATTATATTTACTTCTTTTTTCAGAAGCTCCATAAGTCTCTTTGGTTAGCCCACCCCATTTATCAAAAGAAAGTTGTTCTAACTCCATTCCCTCATCATTATAAAGATATTCATAACGATGAATTCCACTCCATCGGTTCATTTTTATTTCATCACTTTCCCAATATGATTTAGCAATCATTCTTCCAAACGAATCGTAATTATACTTAATCATATATACTTGATTTATATTATCCTTAATAGGTTTACCCTTCGTATCGAAATAGGCTTCGTAGATTATCCATTTATTTTTATTTCTAACATAAAAATATTTATGAATACCATATTTATCAATGGTGGGGAGCTTGTTATTATCTAGGAATAATTTGGTTTCTAAAAATTTGCCATCTTTATAAGTATACCTAATAGCATGATACCCTGCTGTATTATTAATTGCTCTATCAGAACTGCCGAAATATGATACTGAAATTAAATTACCATTCTCATCGTATTGGTTTCTAATCAAATGAACTCCATCAGAACTTTTTTTAGTTGGTTTTAATTCTCTATCAAATCGTTCTTCTTTCATAGTTAATCCACTTACAATTTGATATTCATATTTATGCACCCCAAACTCATCTGGCAATCTTGCTTCATCAATTGAATAGTACTCATTAGAAATCACATTACAATTTTCATCTACAGTTGTAACACTTTTATGATATCCTTTATTCGAGAGACAAGGGTTACCTTTATTATCAAAATAATGGGTAGCAATAATGCATCCATTTTTATTTCTTTTGTATTCTTCACGATGATACCCCAAAGCATTATTAATTGGATTTCCATTTATATCCCAGTAAGATTCGCTTTTCTCCAATCTATTATCATCATATGTATACCTATAAGACGAAACACCCTCATTATCTATTCGTTTATTCTTTTTTCTATCCAAACAAGTGCTCTCTTTCCACAAACTACCTTCAAATTTAATTAATACAGAGTGGCAAGGAGCAATTTCATTCTCACCCCAATTTAAAGACTTAAAGATAATCTGCTGGGTCTCTAATTCTTCAAAGGTTGAAGTACAATAATTAAACCCTGTATCATTTCGATATTCGATACTTGAAATAATACCATTAGCAGAAACCTTATATAATTCTGATGATATTACCTTATTTCTTTCATTATGTTCTATAACTAAGTATTCAAATCTTCCAACCTTTTTTATTTTGTTAAAAGACTTACCTAATGTATTGTTCAATTTAATAATACCAATCGGCCCCTTATCAGTAATTTCTATGTGTCGAAAAATCCCTTCCTTTGTCTTTATCTCATTTGAAGTGCAACTAATGAAACAAATCGAAACGAGGATTACAAGTAAATTAATCCATGGATTTTTGAAATTCATAACTCCAAGATTTTATATTATAATTTGTTTAAATAAAACACCCCATACCCGAAGAAATCTTCAGATATGGGGTAATTCATTTTTTACGTTGGTTCTAAGATAGAAATTTTTATTTAATCTCCCTTAGCTTTTTCATTTCTGTTTTCCTGTTCTTTTTGCAATACGCTTTGTCTGGATTTGATCGTTTATTTAAACTTTGTTAGTATTCAAAATTATCCGATATATTTTAATAGCCCAAATGACAAAGCAGCTAAACCAATCATAATGGTCAAGGTTGAATATCCCTGTAATTTGTTATTATTATTCTCAGACGTTCCTCCATTCAAATCATAAATAATAAGACCAGATATGGTTAATAAAACCCCTAAAATTCCTACTGCTAAAAATGGATTCATATTATGATTTGTTTTGTAATTTTAACTTGTTCAACCCTAGAGTTATAATAAATAGTATAAGTCTTTTAATCATTAAATTATATATTATTATGAGAGTTTTAGTTTTAACAGTGTTAAGTTTTTTATTTAGTTTTTGTATTTCAGGTCAAGTAAAAATAGAAATTAGTGACTTCGGACAATTCTGTCCAAATACAAGAGATGGTCACTTAATAAGTGGTGATAGAGAATTTTCTGGACCAGTAAACCATAAAATTTCGGTTGTTTTTTCATTATCAAACGACAATAAGACTATTAAATCAATTGTAGTCTTAAACATGGACGAAAGAAATAGTGAAAGTAAAAACGAAACCAAAATAAAAGCAATTTGGGAGAAAGATATTTATGAAGCTCCAGAAGGTAAATACATTAAAGACTTCAAACTATCTGGAGAAGAAAATTATTCCTTATATGAATCTATTAGCGTTGATGGTTTCACTGGTAAATCTGGAAGTGAAGTTTTTTGGAGTTGCAACGATGGAAAAACTTATGTTAGAGAGAATAAAGGTTTTTATTTTAGCTTTATTGCAGATACGGGATCAGATGATATAAGTGATGATCGTGATTGCCGTTGTGATAGTAGAATTAATTCGATAAAGACAGATAAAAAATTAATTATAAATTTAGTGAATCATAAATATGGTAAGGTATGTAAATTAAAAAATTTGAAATTTGAAAAAGTATTAGAAGCATCCGTAGTCACAAAAGGAAAAGTACAGCTTTGGAATAATTTAGGAAACAGTAATAAATATGTTCCAAATGCTAATAATCAGAAGTGGCAAATTTTACACTATGAAGATGGGACTGTAAAGCTAAGAAACATTCATTTTAATATGGTATTGGAAGCAGCAGCGGGTACAACAAATAAAGTGCAATTATGGAAAGACTTAGGAAATAAAGACATATATGTTCCGAATGCTAATAATCAGAAATGGAAAATGATTGAATTTGGAGAAAATTTTAAGCTTGAAAATATACACGATTTTGATTCCTACTTAAATTCAATAAATGGAATTAAAATAAATGTTTTAGCTACTACTTCCGAAGGAATGAAAATTGATAGATGGTCTTTTGTAGATTGTGACACCCTTAAAATTCAATAAGATCTTATATTTATAAAATGTTATATAAAGCTTCTTCTCAGAAGAATTGACTATCCATAACTATATGGTATAACTCGAATATAACCTGAACGATCAAAAAATGATACAGGCCAATCCCACTAGATAACTTTATGAAGAACATTATTTATGGGTAATGTACGGATGTTTAGGTTTAAAGAAAAATTAATTTCTAATTAGCACATAATTTTTTCTTGATTCATTAAGGACATTTAATTTTTTACGACGAATAATATTTTCAGGACAATTTTTCCCCGCTCCCGCTAGCGTCTCGCTAGTGGCGTCAAAGATTGTCTCGTCCTAAAAAAAGTTTACATATTTATACTTAATCCTAAAATAGATTTACATCTATATTTTAATCCTATTATTGTAAACCAATAATAGGATTTTTCATCGT
>NZ_OMKA01000037.1 GCF_900299525.1 Aquimarina sp. Aq78
CCAATGACTATTTGAATATGTATTTTACCCTGGGGCTTGTTAGAAAGTATATTGCGGATATAATCAAAACAGGATATAGCATAACGCTCATATCGATCAGCAATATTCTGCTGATGATCTAATTGTAAGCTTAAAACCTTACAGTCTGGAAGTAACGCTTTAATTTCCTTTTCTTCTACATCCGACATTTCGCACAAAATGATATGCTGTTGGGAGTAGTCTTCATGATTAGCGGATATTCTTGTATCTTCTTCCCAAACTGAATTCAAAAGCAATGTCCCTACAATTTTACTTTGTTCTTGTAGCTTTATAGCTTTAATTTTTTCTAATGCCTCTATTTGTGTAAGTTTTCCTCTGGAAATATCTTGGAATACTTTTTTTAGGTTTTCCTTCATCTTTTCTTTCAAATTTTCTTAAGAATTCAGTCTTTAAACTAATTCTACAGCTTCTTCATCAGAAAGCTCTTTATTTAATACGCTTTGAATAAGGTTCTGATAATAGGCATCATTAAAGGTTGATGTATCATTAGTATTTCTTTTCAACAAATCATTTGTTGTCATATGCGTAGGTTTATTGTCATTTTTCATGATGCGAAAAGCAAGCCCCTTAATTTGTACACATACATTCCCTTCCTGATCAAATAGATCAAGATCAATTTTAATGAGCTTATCTCCTGGTTTGCTGACCTTTGCATACCGAGCCCAGACAAACATCTCTGGGACACAAGCAGAGATTATTCGTAAAGATTCTAGTGCAAAAGGAAGTAATGGTTCTTCTGGGGTTTGATTCAGGTCCTGAAATAAGCCAATAGATGCCTGCAGAGCACTATCCATTAAACTAGGATGTAATAGATAATTATTTTGTTCAGTTTTAACTACTGCCGGTAGGGTTAAATCGGCCAATACTTGCCCCTCTCCTTTGTAAATTACTTTTATTCCTTGATGTGCCGCCCCATAATGAAGTCCCATTTGAGCAAAAACATTATAAATATCACTTTGTATTAATTTACCAGCAGTCATCTGACATCTAAGCTGATCAATATCAATTCTCTCTGGAATTGTTCGGCTGCTAAAAGTTCCTTTTCCTTGGAAGTGTATGATGTTTTCTTCTCCATCATAACTATATAACTCGTAATGTATTTGTTCACTCATTACAGAATTTGAATCGTCCAAAAACAAGTTTATATTAATTTGTTTCTTTTGATCTACGATAGCAAAAGGTTGAATCCAAATGATGTCATTCAACTCCAAAATAGCAGATTCTACAGATGTGGGCATGGATTCTTCAATAGCAGCACGGGCCATTTCCAGATACGCAACTCCCGGAAGGACTTTCCGGTTAAAAACCTGATGATCTTTTAAGAAAAATTCTTCACCATTAAATGTAGTACTATAACTCTGCTTACTAAAGTCTGAAGTGTTTAAGTGCAATAATGGATGTAAAACGGATGTTGTCGTTCCATTTCCATGAATATTCTTTTCTTCTGCGCCATCAATCCAGTACCGTTCTCTTGCAAATGGATACAATGGCAAGTTGATACGATTAGGTTTATGGTCTCCGTAGAGTTTATCCCAATCCAACTCCAAGCCTTTAACCCATAAATCCAGTAATTTCGATAATTGCCTCTGACGTATATATGTATCTACAATGGTCTCTTTCATCTCATCATCATTACTAATGATTCGTAAACCTTCTTTATTGCGTTTCACCTGACCCAAATAGACACCGTTTATAGTATCCTCTCCATTACGATAAGCCCGAAGCTTTTCTACCAGTTGATCTATAGTACTCACCATAAAACCAAGACGTTCCTCCATCGCTTCCCTACCTAATTGCAGAGTATAACTCATCTCAATCAAGTCCAGAGAACCTTTCTTCTCTTCAATAAATTCCAGTAAATCAGAAGCCTTTTGTTTCAGTTGCCCCTCAGATTTGGCTGATAAAGGAACTATAAGATCCGAGTGTTGTGTAATGACCTGAACAGGTCGTTTAATCACTTCCCGATTCTGGGGAACATACTCACCCATTACCAAATGAGCATTAGTGCCACTAAATCCAAAAGAACTGATCGCTGCCTGACGTTGTTGGGATTCCCTAACCTGCCAGTCCTTTAACTCTGTATTCACATAAAAAGGACTATCCTTCAAATCGATATGCTCATTTAACTGTTCAAAATTTATGGTCGGTGGCAACTGTTTGTACTTCATAGCCTGTAGCACCTTAATAAAACCTGCCACTCCCGCAGCAGTTAAACAATGACCAATATTGCTCTTTACAGATCCCAGAGCACAATATTCTTTCTCCTCTGTATATTTTTTAAACGACCTGCGTAATCCTTCTACCTCAATAGGATCTCCAAGTTTGGTAGCTGTACCATGCGTCTCGATCAACTGAATGTTATTTGGGTCTATATCAAATTGATCGTAGACCTGTTGTTCTAATTGTATTTGTGATTCTGTGTTAGGAGCTGTAATGCCGTTGGTTTTTCCATCCTGATTGATCCCCCATCCCTGGATAACCCCTAGAATAGTATCCTTATCTTTTTCTGCATCTTCCAATCTTTTTAGCATAACCACTCCAACTCCTTCTCCCGGTACAAAACCATTGGCTCGCTGATCAAAAGTATGGCATTTGCCATCTGGAGAGAGCATACCCGATTGAGCAGCTTTAATATGCATATCTGGACCTGCCATAACATTGACTCCACCTGCCAAAGCAGAATCAATATTGCCCGACACCAAGCCATCACAGGCATTGGCAATAGCCACCAGTGAAGATGAACAGGCTGTATCAATAGAAATACAAGGACCTTGTAAATTCAAAAAGTAAGAAATACGTGCTGGCAGAATAGAAGTAGAACCACCAGTAAATCCTTGTGCACTTAACTGTTCTTCTCTTGATAACATCTGGTAGTCTCCATAAGCACATCCTACATATACTCCACATTTACTACCCGAAAGCACATGTGGATTGTATCCTGCATGTTCTATCGTATGCCAACAAGCCTCTAAAAATAATCGTTGCTGCGGATCCATACTCTCTGCCTCAATAGGAGAAATATTAAAAAATAAAGGATCAAAAAGATCATACCCTTCCAAAGCTCCCATCCATTTGCTATAGGTCTTGCCTGCAACAGCCTCCCCTTTTTGATAATATTTATCAATATCCCAACGCTTTTTAGGAATCTCACTAATACAATTCTTCCCC
>NZ_OMKA01000004.1 GCF_900299525.1 Aquimarina sp. Aq78
CCTTCGCCTTTGATTTCATCGTCTTTTTCTTGTCCCTGGAATCCATACCTATAGGATTTAGAGTCTTTATGACGATTAGGTTGTAGCATCCCAAACGGATAGTAATCAAAATCTTGTTTACATCAGTATTTAAAAGAACTTCGTCAATTTTTATGAGAACGAAAATAACCATTTGTTGTTAAAATCAACAATTATTTTATTGCTTTTATAACATCAGATATATATTCTTGAAGAGTAATAATTATTCATTTTTTAAATAAGAATTATCTGCCTTAAATGTATTATCAAAATAAATACAGATTTATGATGTGATACTGTTAAAGATCAAAAAAAAAATAAAAAAAAGTTCCCAGTCCCGAAAAATGAAACTCAGGGCTCGTATTCTTGTACTGTGAAAAATGATGTAGTGTTAGATTAAGCATGAGTTTTATGAAGTTTAGGTTAGTGTAAAAGCGTGATGTAGAGTGATTTGATGTGTTTAATTAATCGAATAAAGGGTGTGGAAAATGTATAGAGAGCTAGTTTTTTTAAAAAAAACAAACCTCTTAAAGTAAAGTTAAATCTTAACTTTTTAACAACTTAAAAATGAATATATTTGCGACTTCATTTTTTACAAGTATACAAGGTGTTGTATCTGTGTATGTTTTGTTGAGGTGAATTTAAAACACTGGTTATCAATATTTTGAGAAGAATTCGTGATATGAGTTTTTAGATTTTTTATAGTAGTCGTTGATGTAACCTACTAAGTCTGGGTGTAGTATAGAATAAATAACGTTTTAAGAACCACAATGGTTCGAAAGTATTGTAAAAGAATGCAAAAAATAATATATATAAGTATCGTATTCATCTGCCTGTTGAGTTGTAAAACTTCACAGGAACTGTTTAATAAGAAAAATATTAGTACTACCGAGTACAAAGAAAGCTTTCATATTACAGATGATGAACCAAAACCAAAAGCTGGAGTAAAGTACTATTGGTTTAAATCCAGGAAAATACAGGCTACACAAAGTGATTATGCAGGAGAGTTATTGGATGGGTTATATACCAAGTATTATTACTCTAATGAATTAGCTGAGAAAGGCAATTTTAATAAAGGAAAAAAGATTGGTATCTGGAAATCGTGGTATAAAAATGGCCAATTAGCAACGGCAGAAAATTGGAACAGCGGGATATTAAATGGAAAATGTGTGTTCTATGATAGTATTGGTAATGTTATATCAAAGGGGAAATATACTAGTGGTAAACGATCGGGGAAATGGATTTTCGTGCAAAAAGGAGATACTATAGATTATAGTAAAAAAGTACGTAAAGAAAAAGATACACTAAAGCCAGGGTTTTTTGGTAGACTATTTAAAAAGAAAGCCAAAGATTCTGTATCTACTAAGGAGAATAAACCAGGGTTCTTTAAAAGACTTTTTTCTAAAAAAGATAAAAATAAAGCAACTTCCAAAAAGGCAAAAAATAATAAAACAAAGGTAAAAGGGAATACTAAAAAGGGAGCTAAAAAAACAAAACAAAAAAAGACACCTAACGATAAACCAAATTTCTTTCAACGATTATTTGGTAAAAAAGAAAAGGATAATACGTGATAAAAGCTGGTTCTATAGCATATGCGATACTAATTTGTATTGTAGTAGGGATATTTTGTTATTCACTGTTACTAATGAGTGGGTATTCTAAAATACATCAGGGAATGCTTGATGCCCATGCCGAACTAGTATCTAATAATGAATCAGCACAAGAGTATTTTCTTGCAAAAATAGAGGATATCGAAGAGAAGGGAATTACCATAGATGTTTTTGATAATGGCATGATTTCATCGGGTAGTATAAAACCATGGGGGTTTTATAAAGTATTATTAACCACTTCTGTTTTTAAGAAAGATACTATAAAAAGAGCTGCTTTGATAGGGCAGTGGCAGAAGGAAGATGCGCTAGCACTATACCTTTCAGATGCTTCGAAACCTTTGTTTATGGTTGAGAAAGCTAAAATAACAGGTAATGTATTTTTGCCAAAATCAGGTATAAAAGCAGGGTATATAACTTCTAACGCATACCGAGACACAAAATTTTTGTTAGGAACAAAGCGTAACTCAAAAACAAGTTTGCCAAAAATCGATCATATAGATTTTGCTTACGATATTAATAATGTACGTCAGGTTAGGCTAAATGATATAAAAGATGATGTTCTCTTATATAATAGTTTTAGTAAGCAGACACTGGTTATAGAAAGCGATACTATAATCATAAATAATAAAAAGCTTTCGGGGAATATTGTTATAAAATCCAAAGACTCTGTCTATATCAAGAAGAATAATGTATTAGAAGATATTATTATAGATGCTCCAAAGGTAGCTTTTGAATCTGGTTTCATTGGTAATGTTCAGGTGTTAGCAGAAAAAGTGGTAGGGCTTGAAGAAAATGTAGTTTTAAAATACCCATCAGGTATTTTGATGAATACAGGTAATGTGGATAAAAGAGAAGTTACTATAGGAAAGAAAAGTAAGATTCTGGGAGGAGTTGTGATAAATGATATAAATAGAGGATTAGATAAGATCGTTACCGTAGAAGAGGATGCCGAAGTAATAGGTGATATCTACTGTAGTGGAAAGTTGCAGCTTAAAGGAAATGTAATAGGTACAGTATATACCAGTAACTTTTACCTTAGGACAGAGGCTTCTGCTTATGATAATTATATTTTGAACGGAACAATTGATAGGAAAAGCCTTCCTGATGAATTTGTAAGGATACCGCTCTTTAAAAATAAAAGTGAATACTTTAAACCCTATGCAATTATTAAACAAATATAAAGTAAAAGCAGGGTCTGTTATAGAATCGGTAATTGCCATGACCATCATTGCGATTTGTTTGTCTATGGCGCTTATAATTTATAGTAGAGTATTAGGTTCTGATCATAGTATTGCTCATTACCAGGCTCGACAAAAGGTAAAAGAATTGTTTTGGGAAACAAAAACCGAAAAACAATTTATAGATGAAGATTATGATTTTGAATCTTTTACAGTAGTAAAGAAAGTAGAGGAATTAGAAAAGAGTACAGGATATAAGGTTGTATTTACGATAAAAGTACAGTCAAAAAAAGAAACGTATCAATACATTGTTAAAGAGTAAAAAACATATACGATTACAAGCATTTACGATGCTGGAACTAGTCATTGGCATGGTGATATCGTCATTGGTAATTACAATGGTATATGTTATTTATGATAATTTATCAAGGCAAGTAGTGGTTTATGCAGATCAACAAGATGATTTGATGGCGTATAACCAGTTTCAAAACCTTTTTTCAAAAGATGTTCAACTTAGTAAATCTATAGATATAGATGATGATAAACATATTATACTAGAGGTATCAAATAAAGAGGTTCACTATTTTTTCAGAACAGAAAAAATAATCAGGAAAGCAGAAGCTGTAGATACTTTTAATATAAAAGTTCTGGAGGTTGAACTTAACCAAAATGAAAAAATTGAAGAAAAATACCAACTCATAAAACTTAAGATTGAGATACTAGGAAAAAGTTTTGATTTTTTTGAATCAAAAGAAATTTCTCTTGCATCGAGAATGAATAATTATTTGCTGGATGAGTATTAATATTTCAACATATAAAACAAAAAATGTCACTAAGACAAAGAAGAAAAGCAATAGCTTTTTCTCTAAGGAAGTGAGCTTTGGTAATCGTTTTTCTGATAAAGATAAAATGGATTTGTATAAAGAACTTTCTGTTTTATTAAACTCTGGTGTAGATTTTAGAAAGGCACTCGAAATATTAAAAGACCAGCAAAAGAAAGAGAAACATAAAGATCTGATACAAGCGATAACAAAAGAAGTAGTACAAGGTAAAGCCTTATTCGAGGCGTTACGAGATTCTGGAAAATTCTCTCCGTATGAATACTTCAGTGTTAAAATTGGAGAAGAAACCAGAAAATTGGACGAAGTATTATTAGAGTTATATCAATACTTTGATAGAAAAGTAAAAATGAGAAGGCAGTTGTTATCTGTTTTTACATATCCTTCGTTTGTATTGCTGTTAACTTTTGGAGTGCTTTATTTTATGATGAAGTATGTCGTGCCTATGTTCGCTACTGTATTTAAACAGTTTGGAAAAGATTTACCAGATTTAACTAAAAAGATTATTTACGTTTCAGAGCATTTTTCGACCATAAGTATAGTTTTTGGTATTGTATTAGTCTCGATAATTGCTTTTCATTTTTACTTTAAAGACCATACTTTTTACAGAAAAGCAATATCCAATGTAATTATACGCCTCCCGTTTTTTGGTAAACTGGTAAGAAAAATATATATCACTCGTTTTTGTCAATCACTAAGCTTATTATTATCTGCAAAAACTCCATTAGTTACTTCTTTGGATTTAGTGCAGCGTATGATATCTTTTTATCCATTAGAATCAAGTTTAGATATGATCAAAAAAGAGGTGACAAAAGGAACTCTTTTTTCAAAAGCATTAGCCAAACATTCTATATATGATTTTAAATTGGTTTCACTTGTTAGCGTAGCTGAGCAAGTAAATAAATTAGATGATATGTTTGAGCGATTGGCTAAGCAATACGATGAAGAAGTACAACATCAAACTAAGATGATTGGTGTTATTATGGAACCATTAATAATTGTAATTATAGGTTTGGTTGTGGGTACAGTATTAATTGCAATGTATTCACCTATGTTTGATTTAAGTAAAATTATTCAACCTTCTTAAAAAAGGAAAATGAAAATAAAAATGAACACCTGTAAAAAGGGGTATGTAAAGGCATATTCGATGTCAGAATTGGTAATTGTATTGTGTATTATTGGGATTTTGATACTATTGGTATTACCAAATCAAACTGCTGTAGTATCACAAGCAAAAGCTATTGAAGCTCAGAGCATGCTAAACCATTTGTATGGATTAGAGAAAAGCTATTTTTATAGAAATTCTAAATATACAACCGATTTTGAAGCCTTAGGTTTTGAGCCAGCACTATCTATTAGTGAAGGAGGACAGGCTGTGTATAGAATTGAAATAACAGAGGCATCTACTAATTCGTTTAGAGCCAGAGCAGTTTCTTTATCAGATTTTGATGGGGATGGTAGCTTTAATACCTGGGAGATTGATCATAATAAGCTATTAAAAGAAACGGTAAAGGACTAATGATATACATATTAGTATCTATTTTATTTATCTCTTTTGGGATGATGTTATATCAGGATGTCAAATATAGACATATACACATCGGGCTACCTATTTTGGTGTTTGCAGTGAGTATGTATATGAATAAAGATGTATTAATTCTTTTTGATAGTCTGAAATCATTACTATTTATTGGTATTAATTTTATTTCTATTGCGGCATATTTTTCCATTAAACAATCAAAAATTCAAAACCCATTTAAACAATATATTGGTATAGGAGATTTAGTGTTTTTAATTGCTGTAATCCCTCTCTTTTCATTTAGAAATTATATGCTGTTCTTTATTTCGGGGATGATATTGTCTTTAATATTGTATGCTATATTTCAGAATAAAAGTGAGCAAAACACAATACCACTAGCAGGATACTTGTCACTTTATATCATTATAGTAATGATTCCTAATCTATTTTTATCCACTAATATTTTTTACGACTTTATCATTTGAGCACTGATACCAACATACAAATATCTGTAGAACTAAAGCAGCTTATTAATGCTGATTTAGCACATCATTATAGTATTATTCCAAAGAACAATACCGAAGATGTGATGGAACTCTATATTGATGCAGAAAAAGTAAATTCTCAAATCAAGGAAGAACTAGAACTGTATTTGGGAAAACCATTGAAGTTTGATGAGATTTCATCAGAACGATTAAATAAGGCACTATTTGTTTATTACAGGAAGAATAACAGGGATCAGGAAGTAACACAAAGCATCTCTACTGTAGAAAGTAGTTTTTTGGATAATTTGATTTTTGAAGCCAAATCTATTGGTAGTAGTGATATTCATTTCGAGGTATATGAAGAAGAAGCAAGAGCAAGATTGCGTATTGATGGTGTTTTAGTTGAAAAGTATAAAATTCCTAAAGAGAGTTATTTAGAATTGGTGAATAAGATCAAAATAGAATCTAATCTTGATATCACAGAAAAAAGATTACCACAAGATGGAAGGATAGATTATAAAGATTTTGATATTAGAGTTTCTATATTACCCACATTACATGGTGAAAAAGTGGTGATGCGTTTGTTAGGAAAAGATGCTTCTAATATTAGATTAGAAGACTTAGGATTGGAGTCAGATGAAAAAGAAAAATACCTTGAAGCTGTAAAAAAGAATAACGGTATTGTATTGATTAGCGGACCCACTGGATCTGGTAAAACAACAACACTATATGCTACGCTAAAACTTCTTAATGATGTAAAAAGAAATATTGTAACCGTAGAAGATCCGATTGAATATACGTTAAAAGGAATTAACCAAGTACAACTTAAAGAAGACATAGGGCTTACTTTTTCTTCGGCATTACGATCATTTTTACGGCAAGATCCAGATATAATTATGCTTGGAGAAATCAGGGATGCCGAAACAGCTAAAATGGCCATTAGAGCATCGTTGACAGGGCATTTAGTGTTGTCTACAATACATACTAATTCTGCACTGGGAACGATATCCAGATTAGTCGATATGGGGGTTCCCGCATTTTATATTGCAGAAACCTTAAACCTGTCTGTTGCTCAGCGATTAGTTAGAAAACTCTGTTCACATTGTAAAAAAGAAACTCCTTTTAATGAAGAGGAACTACCTAGAAATTACAAACTTCCGAGAGCCATATCAACACATCATATGCCGGTAGGATGTACAGAATGTTATTATACAGGATATAAAGGCAGAAGAGCAATCTATGAAATTGTATCGATTACAGATGATGTAGTTAATGCCATTAAAAATAATAGTCATAATCTAGAACAAAATATAAGTTATAAATACCAAAGCCTCGCGGATAAAGCTTTTAATTTATTAGAAGAAGGGGAAACTTCTCTCGAAGAAATTTATTCGCTGCTAATCAAAGCTTAATTATGAAGAAACTTTTATATTATATAGTATTAATTTGTATAATTCCACTTTCGTATGGACAACAGGACATGCAAAAGATTGAGGAACAAATTAATGCATATGCAGAAGATACTCCCGAACTTAATGAAACAATACAGATTGATGTTTCGGGGCTTACACTATATGATTTTTTAACATCTGTTGCTATAGAACACAAATTAAATATAAGTGCAGATCCGGATCTTAATCAGATTGTATCCAGTAGTTTTTTTAATGTTCCTGTTAAGGATGTGTTTCTTTTTGTGATTAAAAAATACAACCTGAGTATAGAGTTTATAAACAAAATCATCGTTTTTAAGAAAACTATAAAACCAAAAGAACTTCCTAAACCAAAAGTGCTTAAAGAAATAGACGTCACTTACAATAGTCAAAATGATTTTTTAGCTATAAAACTTAAAAATGATTCTTTACCTCGCGTAGCTCAAAAGATTACTGATGTATCAGGTAAAAATGTAATCTTAGGCCCTAATGTGAAAAACGAAAAAATTTCTGCTTATATCTTAAATAGACCATTTGATCAGGTAATGGAGATGATGGCTAAATCTAATAGATTAATAATCACTAAAGATGATAATGGGTTTTACTATATAGAAAAAGATCAAGTACTACCAGCAGGTACCACTACTGGATCATCAAGAAAAGGTAAAAAGACCAGAACTCCAGAGTCATCTGCAGAAATAACGGTTTTACCAAGCGGATTTTTGAGTGTTCAGGCATTTGATGCCGATATTACTTCGCTAATATTGGAAGCAGCAGAAAAACTCAATGTAAACTATTTTATGTATGATAAACCTGCAGGAGCTACAACAACATTGGTGGTAAACGAAATTACTTTTGATGAGCTTTTGGATCATGTTTTTATGGGTAAAAACAGCACGTATAAAAAAGCAGATGATTTTTACCTTATTGGAGACCAAAATGGAGAAGGCCTCAGAAGTACTGAACTGATACAACTAGAGAATAGAACAATAGAAACTGTTTTAGAAACATTACCTAAGGACTTAATAGAAAATGTAGAACTTAAGGAGTTTATAGAACTTAATGGATTCGTAGTTTCTGGGTCAAGACCAAGAATACTGGAGTTAAAAGAGTATATAAAACAAATTGATAAAGTGGTACCTATGATCCTTATAGAGGTACTCATAGTACAATATCAAAAAGGGTATGATATTCAAACCGGGA
Organism: Aquimarina sp. Aq78; assembly: GCF_900299525.1. Lineage (GTDB taxonomy): Bacteria > Bacteroidota > Bacteroidia > Flavobacteriales > Flavobacteriaceae > Aquimarina. The sequence continues at coordinate 8,283 of NZ_OMKA01000004.1, forward strand.
TTAAAGCGGGGATAGATAAAAAAGAAAGAGTTACTTCTGGAGTTTTATTTCCACAAGCTGAAGTTAATTTAAATTCATCTTCTGTAAATAAATTGATTGATGCCTTTAATGGGTTTGGTATTTTTAATCTTGGTAAAGTAGCAAAAGACTTTTATCTTAATTTAAGAGCGTTAGAAAATAATTCTATAATCAGATTACAATCGACTCCTAAGATTTCTACACTAAGCGGTCATGAAGCAAAAATTTCTATCGGAGAAACTAATTATTACTTCGAACAAAATAATAGGTTAATTAATAATGGCGTTGGTAGTGATATTTTGCAGTCAGGTCAATGGAAAGCTACAGATGCTAATTTAAGTGTTAATATAAAACCTTTTGTCTCTAAAGATGAACAAATAACACTAACTATTGTTGTAGAAAAAAGTGCCTTTTTAGGAAGAGCAGGAGAGAACGCTCCACCGGGAAAATCGACCCAACAATTTGAGTCTTTGGTTCGAGTACGAAATGGTGAAATGATACTCCTTGGAGGATTAGATGAATTAGAAAAAGAAAACTCAGGAACAGGAACACCATTATTATCTAGAATACCAATAATAAAATGGTTTTTTAGTAGTAAAACCAAGAAAAAGAAGAAGTCAAAATTACATGTATTTATAAAACCGACTGTTGTTTACTAATGTTAGAACAGATAAAAAATAGTATCCTTAAGCCTTTTCAGGAAAAACAATATGCTATTGTAGGTGTAGTATTGGGAGATATTCCTATGTACAATGTGCTTATTATAGATAAGAAATCTGATGCTTTGTCGATAGAAACTTCGTTTTCTACAGAAGATTTTGAGGTTGTTAAAGATAAAGTGAATACATCGGTTCCCTTACTTCTCAATTTTTATGGAAAAGGTATTATAAACAAACAAGTTTCTGCAAAAGGAAACTATTTAAAGGAGGTATTGTTTAATGCTTCTATTGATGATTTCTATATTTATGAACTACATCAAAGTCAACAAAATTTTATTTCAATTGTAAGAAAAGATGTCTTAGAAAAATTCTTTGCACTGTTTTTAGAAAATAAATATTTGGTTGTAGATTATAGTATTGGCCCTTTTGTTGGAGTACTATTTAAAGGGTTATCTAATGAGTCATCAATTATTTCTGCCGATTACGAATTGAGTTTTGATGAGAATTATTTGATAGAAACTCAGAAACTAGATACTATTACAAAGGAATATATCTTGGGAGAAGAGAGGATTAGCAATACTCAGGTTCCTTTGTTTTCTACACTACTTCATTATTTGTATCCTTCAGATGATTTTAGCTATGAAGCAGAGTTTTTAAAACAGAATAAAAAAGAAAATGTACTTAAAAAGACATTCAATACTGTAGCTACTGTACTGGGGATTTTTTTCCTATCAGCCTTATTGATTAGCTATTTGTTATTGAATTATTATAACGATAAGTATGTAAGTTACGAATCTCAGTTATACAACCTTAATGATACTTATAATCAGGTTAAAAAACTAGAAAACGAAAAGCAAAACAAAACAAAAATACTTCAGGAATCTGGAATCTTAAGTCAGAATTTTCTTTCTTTTTATATGTATCGTATTGTAAATTCTATTCCTAATAATGTGGGACTTAATAGTCTAAAGGTAAATCCTACACAGAAAAAGATTAAGAATTTTGAAAAAATAGTATTTGAAACAAATACCATTATTATTAATGGTAATTCTAGTTCGAGTATGCCAATTAATTCTTGGGTTAAAGAATTAAAGAAAGAAAAATGGATTTCCAAAATAGAGATTTTGGATTTTAGTAAGAGTAGAAATAAAAAAAGTGAGTTTACTTTAAAAATCGTTGTGAAATGAGTCATAATAACTTAGTTAATATTTACCTAAATGATTATTGGCGAATTCCATCTGACCTGTAAAAAACAATAAAACAAACAGATAAAATAGTGTTTGCAAATCTAACATATAAACAAAAATTAATTGGACTTATAGCAATAGGAATATTGCTATTCATGGCAGCGAATAAAAGATCTTTTAAAATCACTCGACAGGCTTATGATCAGGTTCAAGAATTAGAAGACAAATTAGAGTATGTAAATTCATCAACGACCGATGTTACTCAAACACAGGTAGAATTAAAATTTTATGATAAAATAATAGGTAAACAGGGCATAGAGCCCGAAGAAATACAACAACAAATACTTGATTTTACATCATCTTATGATAATGTATATGTTTTTAACTTAGATGAAATTCATATAGCAGAAAGTAATGGTTTTAATGTAATTAGTAACCAGTTAACGCTAGAAGGAGATTTTAATGCGCTGTTAGAAATTGTGTATGCATTTGAAAGAGAATTTAAGTTTTCAAATATTGTTAGCATTTCATTTACAAAAGAAAAAGAATTCCAAACACGGAAAAATAAATTAAGAGTAAAGATAATATTTCAGAATTATGAAAAAAATAGTTAGTATAGGTATAGTTTTTAGCAGTTTATTTCTGTTGATAGCATGCGATGATGTTCTCGAAGAAGATATTACAGATGATTTGGTAACAACCGTAGCACCAAAGGATAAAAGTAATCTGGATGGTAATTCGGTTCAATTTAGATGGGATGAATTAGGAGATGCAGATGATTATAGAATACAAGTAGTAGAAGAAGCCACACAAAGAAACGTGTTAGATTCATTAGTTAAGGGTAATAACTTTACATATGGGCTTAATCCCGGCGAATATAGCTGGAGGATACGAGGAGAAAATTTTGCATATACTACAGCCTATAGTTTCCCTATTTCTTTTACACTTTCTGTATCAGACGATTTAACAAACCAAACTGTATTTTTAACGTCACCATCAGAGAATTTTTATACGAATAAAGATGCTTTAATATTAACCTGGGATAGAATTCAGTCAGCGACTACATATACTGTAGTTGTTGATAAAACTATCCAAGGCAATACAGCTACAGAAATACAGACTCCTGATTTAACCAATAATAACTTTACACTTAACTCTACAGTTTTAAGTGAAGATGCAATTTATACCTGGAAAGTAAAAGCCATAAATGATAATAGTGAAACCGAATTTTCAACGAGAAAGATTTTTTTAGATACCCAGGCACCTAATCAACCTACATTGGCATCACCTAATAACGATGCAAAAGGGTCATCTCCTATTACTTTTACCTGGAATATACCTAGTGATACTGGAGAAATACAATCTACATTATCCAGCGTTATAGAAGTAGCAACAGATAGTGGTTTTGCAACCATAATTGAAACCGTGCCGACGAGTTCGAACTCTCAGGGAATAACATTTTCTAATTTAGGAGATTACTATTGGAGAGTGAGAATAGTGGATCAAGCAGGTAATAAAAGTACGTATAGTGAAGTTAGAAAAATAACGGTTGAGTAAATAGAATCTACTTATATCATTTTAACTTTGAAATCGTGTGTATAGAAATTGAATTTATTTTTTAACGAAGAATAAAAGAAAAAGAAACAATTTATTAGTGCTATTTCAAAGTTAAGATGGTATTAATTATAATTTTTAGGCTAGTGAATAAAAAGATTTTAAATAGCGTTTTGATTTTTTTCATGCTTATCATCTGGGCAATTGTTTTTAATAAAATTTTCAACTTTTTTGGAAACAATACAGAAGAAGATAGCATGTCGGTCAATCCAATTACTATTGTAGATCCTAGAATGAATTTTTCAAAAGATACTTTTAATCTTAGAAAAATTGAAAGAGATCCTTTCTTAGGAAAGTATACGACTTCTAGAGCAAAAAAACGTAAGACAAATACGAAATTAGTGCCTAGACCTAAGAAAACAAATAGTGCTCCTAAAAATAATATCAAAAAACCATGGCCTAAATTAAGCTATCATGGTTTTGTTAAAGGAGCCAAAAGTACTTCAGAATTAATCTTAATTAGAATGAATAATAAGTTTTATAAGATTAGAGAAGGGGAGATGCTAGAAGATATTTCGGTAAAAAAAATCTATAGAGATTCTATAATAATAAAAAGAAGTAAGGAAAATAAAACCGTATTAAAAAGTAAATAACAACTGGGTGTAATTTGGTATTATGCCTAGAATACGTTCTGCCATTAAGAAAATATTCCATACCATCCTTTACTCTCTATATTCTAAAAAGTATATTCTTAAGCTGAGTTCGGTGCAAGAAAACTGCGTCAGGTCGAGTGTTTTCTTGGCTTGCAAAGACAAGAAAATGTGTCGAGAATAAGCTGTTTTCCAACAAAAACCTAATCTCGATACAATTTTTCTTCATTATATTTCTAAAAATCACTCGATTTGACGATTTTTATTACCCTCTAAATTCAAAGTGTAAATGGTATTAGATCGAACTTACGTTCTTAAGCTCTTTAAGAAAAGCTTTTATTGATTTTGATAATTAATAAACTGTTAAGATGTTATTTTTCGATAAAAATTTCGACTTATAATACACCAATCAAACGATTATCGTGTTTATAGAATTTACACCAGAAATAAATAAAGTATACTTTATAAATCAATATACTTTTTTCCAGGTTTTATCTGGTAGTGGTGGTATTCAAGTTGATTTTAAGAATTACTTCGATTGGCAAAATAAAGCCATTTATCTTGAAAAAGGACAATACATAAAATTTCTCTCAGATGACTTCTTGATTCAAAAAATTGAATTTCCTGATAAAACGGTTTTTAGAAATAAAGAGTTTAGAGTGTTATTTAAACATCTTATTTCTTTGGGGTACATAAATTTTGATGAATCCAATGATTTCCAAAAAATAACAAATCAAATTGATTATGATATAGCAGTAGATCGCATCATAGATGTTTCTGCAGAACAATGGTATTACCAAAATCCATTTCAGGCAAATAAAGAGGAGTACCGAATTATTTTTGATACAAAGGATATTATTGATACACAATATTCTAGTAATATTAATAATAGAGAACTCACGGCTTTGATTGATGAAAACGGATATAATATTCAGTCTTTGATAAAAAATAAAATAGGAATTTCTTTAAAATCTCTCTTATCGGGTAAAAAACTATTAGAAAGCAAAAAAGAGATTGCTTTTACTGATAAAAGTATTAAAGAAATATCTTATGATTTAGGGTACAATGATCCGGCATATTTTACCAGAGTTTTTAAAAATAATGTTGGTAGGAACCCTCAAGAATTTAGAGAGAATTTTGATTATCAAAATAGAGATCTTTTCTCTCAGAGTATAATCGAACTTCTTCAGCAATATCATACTAAAGAGAGAACCCTCAACTTTTATGCTTCAAAAATGAATCTTTCTCCAAAAGTACTTTCCAGGAAAGTGAAAGATAAAATGCAAACTTCTCTGGGAAAACTTATTAGGTGTGAGATGATTAATACATCAAAATCTCTTTTGTCCAAAAGCCTTACTATTAAGGAAATTTCATTGGAGTTAGGTTTTGAAGAGCCTAATCATTTTTCTAACTTCTTTAAGCATTATACAGGAGAATCTCCATCACATTTCAAGAATAAAAAGTACAAGAACTAGTCCTTTTTTTGTAGTCCTCTTTCCTTGATATATCCAGAAATTTGTAGTGTAATTACAAAACAATATTTGTTTAATCATTTAAAAATAAAAACAATGGATATTAAAGCATTAGCTACAGAAATGGATAGTATTGTTACACAAGGAGCAATAGTAGATGCAGTAAAACAATTTTTTGCTGAGGATGCTACAACCTCTGATTACAATAATCTTACCACCAAAAACAAAGCACAAATGGTAGAAAAAATGGAAGGTTTTGCCAATTCTATTAAAAAAGTAAATGGTATCACTCATCACCATACGATAGTAGACGGTAATGTTTCAGCTTCAGAATTCACATTTGATTTCGAGATGACCGATAATAGTACAATTTATTGGCATGAAATCATTAGACGAATATGGAACAATGACGGACAGGTTGTACAAGAAGAATATTTTAATGCTTAAGATGGAAAATATGAAACTAAGAATTATTACACCTACGCTACATGGTGTAGCCGATTATTCGGCAGCAGTAGGTCTTATAATATTGCCAATGCTATTAAATCTAGGAAATTCTTCAGGAATAGCATTTTGGTTTTCGATTATAACTGGGCTTGCGGTAATTGTGGTTAGCGTACTTACAAATTACAGGTTAGGGATTGCAAGAACAATTCCATATCAAGGACATCTGGCAATAGATCTTTTGGTAGCGATCACATTTATGATACTTCCCTTTTTGTTTGATCTAAAAGGAATAGATGGGTATTACTATTGGGTAAATGCTGCAGTAATTTTTCTGGTAGTCTCTTTAAGTGAAATCGAATAACAATTTTAAAATTATACATATGAAAACTTTTAAAAATATAAGAATAGCAATAGTAGTAATGATAATAACGACCATGACTATTACTGCGCAGGATAAGAAAGGAAACAATATTGATAACAGTAATATAGCTTTGCAAGGGTATAGCCCTGTATCATATCTGGATCTCGGTATTGCACAACGAGGAAACAAAGAATATAAATCTGAACATGAGAAGGTTGTGTATTATTTTACATCTAAAGAACAAAAATCCAAATTTGATAAAAACCCTAAACACTACTTACCAGAGTATGGGGGATTCTGTGCATTTGGAATATATGCTGGTGCTAAGTTTAGACCAGACCCAAATAAGTTTGTGGTAAAAGATGGAAAATACTTTTTGTTTTTGTATAACATAGAGCTAGACGCACAACAATTATGGCTTGCAGAAAACAATCATAAAAAATTAGTTATAAAAGCTAATGGTAATTGGGAGAAGCTTCGTAATACATATAATTAGAGGTTTTGATACTTTTCTTTAGTCTAGTAGAAAAGTTCTAACCGGTGTGATTAGTTTTTCTTTTGGAGAACACCTTGGCTAATTCGTTAGGGTGTTCTTTTATACATGAGATAAAACATCAAACAAATCTTAAATAAGTTAAGTGAAACCATATTATTTTATAATTTAATAATCAATTTATAAAACGTAATATCAATTATGCAAAAATTATTGTCTTTAATTTCAAAATGTAATGAATGTGCAGCGCAATTAGAATTAGGGCCAAGACCAATAGTTTCAGCACATACCCATAGTAAAATAGTAATCATAGGTCAAGCTCCCGGGAGTATTGTTCATAAATCGGGAATTCCATGGGATGATAAAAGCGGGCAAAATTTAAGAGCCTGGATGGGAATTGATGATGAGACGTTCTATAATTCACAAAAAATAGCACTTGTACCTATGGGGTTTTGTTACCCGGGAAAAGGGAAATCTGGAGATCTCCCTCCTACAAAAAAATGTGCTCCCTTGTGGCATCAACAACTATTGACCAAAATAGAAAATGTAGAGCTTGTACTACTCATTGGCAAATATGCTCAAGAGTACTATCTGGGTGATCGATTAAAAAGAACACTAACAGATACGGTAAAGAATTACAAAGAATATTTGCCAGATTATTTTGTATTACCACATCCTTCGCCAAGAAACAATATTTGGCAGGCAAAAAATGAATGGTATAAAAAAGAGGTTATACCTCGGTTACAACTACAAGTTCAATCAGTCCTCAAGTAATTAAGAGTTCTGGTTTAATTTGATAATTATCAACTCATTTCATTAAGATTAAAAAGTGGTGTTAAAATGTAATTGCAATTTTTCCAATGGTTTTTCCTGATTCTAATTTTTGATGAGCTTCTTTGAGGTTTTCAGTTGTAAAACCAGTAAGGGTGCTATTGAGTGTTGATTTAATTTCATTGTTTTCAAGCATTGCAGCTATTTTGTTTAAGATATGATGTTGTTCAATCATATCTTTTGTTTGATACATGGATCGTGTATACATTAACTCATATGATAAGGTTATACTCTTAGATTTAAAAGATCCGATGTTGATATGATTATCTGGAGATTCTGCAATAGTACATATGTGTCCCTGTGGGTCAATTAATTCGATTATGTTTTTCCAGTGGTCAGAAGTTCCCGAAAAATTTAAGATATAATTTACGGTATTGATTCCTAATGCATGTACTTCTTTAATAAGGTTATGATGATTAACAACATGATCGGCTCCCATATTTTGACACCACAAACGACTCTCAGGGCGAGAGGCGGTAGCTATAACGGTTAAATTGGTTAATTTTTTGGCTAATTGAGTTGCAATAGAGCCAACACCACCTGCACCGCTAATAATTAGTATAGTTTTTCCTTCTCCTTCTCCTGGGGTTAATTTTAGTCTGTCGAACAATGTCTCCCAGGCAGTTAATGAAGTTAAAGGCATAACTGCGGCTTCAGCATCAGAAATAGTATTCGGTTTTTTGCCTACTATACGCTCGTCTACTAATTGATATTCGGCATTAGATCCTGGACGTGTAATATCTCCTGCATAAAACACTTCATCACCAGTTTTAAATAAGGTTACTTTGTCACCCACCGCTTCAACAATACCTACAGCATCCCAGCCTAATATTTTTGGAGAGTCTAATTCTTGATTTTGCACGCTGTTTTGGCGAACTTTATAGTCCACAGGATTCATTCCTATTACTTTAATTTTCACCAATAGATCTTGCCCTTTTGGTACAGGTCGTTCTGTTTCGAACTGAATTAGGCTATTTTCCTCGCTTATTGGTAATGATTTTTTGATTCCTATTGCATTCATGTTATATATGTTTTAATAATTTATAGCAAATTTATACCTTTGTGAAGATTGTTTAGTAGTATATTTTTTCGTTTTAAATGTAAAAATGCATAATTATGGATAAAAATAATTTATATGAACCTTTTTCGATAGCTTTTGAGACATTGGATCAATCTCCAGTGCATGAGCACAAAAACAGTTTTTTTGAATTGGTTTATATTTTATCTGGTACAGGAACTCAACGCGTAAATAAGAACGAATTTCTATATCATCCGGGGCATATGCTTTTATTAACTCCAACAGACATATCTTCTATAGAAATCAATACAACTACACAATTTTTCTTTTTGAGATTTAATGATATTTATATTAAATCAGGAAAGATAAGTGCGGATAATATTCAACGATTAGAGTTTATTTTAAAAAATGCAAATCATCAACCAGGTTGTATTTTAAGAAACCTTACAGACAAAACATTGGTTAAACCTATGGTAGAGGCTATGATACGCGAATATGTTAACAGGGACTTATATAACAAAGAAATTATACAGCAGTTAGTGAACACATTAATTGTCATTGTTGCGAGAAATATTGCAAAATACCTTCCTGATGTGATAGATGCAGGAACAGAAGAAAAAGCGATGAATATATTACAATATATACAAGAGAATATATATGATCCTACCAAATTGAGAACAGAAGAAATTTGTCATCAGTTTGGTATTTCTAAAACCTATCTTGGCCGTTATTTTAAAAAACATACCAAGGAAACGCTACAGCAATATATTACTAATTACCGGGTTCGATTAATAGAAAACAGGCTTCAGTATAGTGATATGCGCATAACTGAAATTACTGATGAACTAGGTTTTACAGATGTTAGCCATCTTAATAAATTTTTTAAAAAGAATAAAGGAATTAGTCCCACAAGGTATAGGAAGGAACTTGTGTAGGGTTGTAATTATTTTACCGTATAAAACCTATATACCATTTTTTCTGAAAGATATGCAGATCACAATTTCCTGTAAAAAATATGCGCATCTACATATCCTTTTTCAAAATGCCTAAACCCATCAGGGATTGTTCCTATAATCTCAAACCCATTGGCTAACCATACTTTTATTGCAGGTTTATTGGTGCTAACTACAAGATTAAACTGCATAGCATTATACCCTAGTTTTTTTGCTGAATCAATAGAGTGAGCACAAAGCTTATGGCCAAGGCCCATTCCTCTTTTTTGATTGTCAACCATATATGAAGCGTTTGCAATATGATCTCCATAGCCAGGTTGATTAGGTTTTAAAATATATGCACCTATAATTTCTTTTTCTACTTCTGCGACAAAACAATTATTATTTAGATTTATCCAACTGTTTTCAATGTGTTCTCGGGAAAAACTATTATCATAAGGGAAATAGATTTTTTGATCTACAACTACTTTCCACAGACTCCAAATTCTTTCGAGATCTTTTTTATTTGCAGGTCGAATATGTATTTCAGGTTTTTTCATTATAATTTTGGTTATAATTTATTTTTTTAGATCTGTTATTTTCACAATGTGCTAATTTAAATCTGTATTCTGTTCATAATGTTCCAAAATCATTTGGAAGAAAATTTTAGAAGCTTTTTTTTGATAGTTGCCCTTAAGATACCGTATTGCAGATCGTAATTTAAGTTTCTTTTTGTTTATAGGAATACTTTTGAGGGTAGGTAAATATTGTGTAGTCGATTTTGTAAGAACAGTTGCCCATTTTCCGGTTTCAATAAGTCGAATTAAAGTAGGGATATGGTTTAATTCTATTTGATAATGATACGGAAATTCGTTTGTTCTAAATGCCTTATCCAGAACTTTTCTGGTTGTAAACCCCTCTGCAGGCACAGCTAGTTCCATAGTGTTAAGCTCTTCGATACTAATTTGTTTCTTATTAGCTAACCGATGTGATTCGTGTACTACTAACATTAAATAGGATTGAAATAATGGAATAGTAGTAATCATCTGATCATCTGTTGCTTTATTAAAGGATAAAATAAAATCCAACATACCCGATTTGAGTTTTTCCATTAATTCATCTGATGTGCCAAAAAAAGCCTTAACCTGTATTGAAGGGAATTTTGTAGAAAAAGATATCAGTGTTTCTGTAAACAAATTAGTTAAACCATAGGTTACTCCGATATGTAAAGTTCCCGATTGCAGGTTTTGTAAATCTTCTATTAATTGTTTGGCATTTTCAGCGTTTTTAAGAGTATGCCGGGCACGGGTTAAAAATAATGAACCAGCTTCAGTAAGTTGTATTCTTTTTCCTATTCTATCAAAAAGAGGAACTCCTAATTCCTGTTCTAAAAGCTTTATTTGTTGAGAAAGTGCACTTTGTGTTATGAATACTTTATGAGCGGCTTCTGTAAAATTTAAACACTCTGCCGCCTTAACAAAATAGTTTAACTGGCGTAATTCCATTATTAATAAGTTTTACTAATGTATATGATAAGAAAATAACGTTTTACTAATGTAAAAATAATTTTGAACTTTGTACTTCAAATCTTTTATAACTTATAAGAAAGAGGAGACAAATAAAGAAATGAAAACAAAAGCAGAAAGAAATACAAGACGTTATAAAGAGATTCGAAAAGCGATCTTTATTCCTGGTTTGGCTGCTTTTTCACAGTTCTATATGTTTCAGCCATTATTACCATCATTAAGCGAAAGTTTTTTAGTTTCTCCGGCTATCAGTAGCTTGGTTGTCTCATCTTCTATGATTGGTATTGCTTTAGGGCTTTTTATGTTTGCTTTTTATGCAGATATCCTACATCGCAAAAAATTAATGCTGATTGCATTATTTCTATCTTCATTAATCACGATACTCTCGGCAATCTCATGGAATTTTAATGTGCTGGTCGTTTTTGGTTTCATAAAAGGGTTTTTATTGTCGGGAGTAATAGCGGTTGCTATTGTTTATATTTCTGAAGAAGTTGAGGTAAGAGATGTAGGGATTATCATTGGGATATATTTAGCCGGAAATGTATTAGGTGGTATGTGGGGGCGTGTAGTAGCAGGTTTAATTTCTAGTTGGTATGATTGGAGAATAGCGACATTGTTTATTGGAGGTATAGGAGTGATATTAAGTATCTTTTTTATGAGACTTTTGCCACAATCCCTAAACTTTAATCCACAAAAAGTTCAAACATTTCAGAAGATAATGTATATGAAGAGCTTTCTTAAAAATCCATTGTTTTTAGGAGTTTTTATTTTAATGATCCTAATGATGGGCACTTTTGTAAGTATCTATAATTATTTGAGTTTTAGACTAGAAATGCCTCCTTTTTCACTTCCTCATTATATTATTTCTTTATTATTTCTAATCTATATTACAGGAGTAGGAGGAACAATAACAATTGGAGCATTGACACATCGAATTCACTCTTTTCGTATGCTTAAAATCTTATTAGTATTATTTCTAATAGGAACATTAGGTTTACTAGTAGAAGAGTTGTGGTTATTAGTATTAGGTTTAAGTTTGCTTACTTTTAGTTTATTAGGGATCCAAACTGTGGTAAACAAGATAATATCTCAATATGCAGTTGAAGGAAAAAGCACTGCAAATTGCTTATACTTAATATGCCAGTACATGGGAGCAGGCGGTATAGGAAGTTTAACTGGGCATATAGTATCAAAATGGGGATGGTCTAATTTTATTTTTACTTTGATAGGACTCATTCTTTTTTCATTACTATTATTTATAATATGTGCAAGGCAGTATACTAATACGTTTAAATTAACAAAAGAAATTTCTTAGGAAAGATCATAAAAATAGTATAGTCTAGTTTTAAAGAATAAATTTATTTAATATGCTAAAATCTAATTACTTATTATTTATAATTCCGGCATTAATATGGGGATCTACTTGGTATATCATTAAATATCAATTAGGAACTGTAGATCCTATAGTTTCTGTTGCCTATCGATTTGGATTAGGAGGTATTATATTATTGGGGTATTCTAAGATTAGAAAACTTCCATTATCATTTACAAAGCAGCAACATTTTTTTATTGCTTTACAAGGGGTTTTATTATTTGGAACAAATTATTGGCTAGTATACTTATCAGAACAATATCTAAGTAGTGGGTTAGTGGCTGTAGCATTTTCTACATTAATTTTTATGAACATAGTTTTTGGCGCAATATTTTTAGGAGATAAAATAAAAAAACAAATCATAATAGGAGCTGTCTTCGGGCTTTTAGGGACAGTTCTGATATACCAGACCGAGTTTAGAAAGGTGGATTTAACTAATGATCAAATCAAGGGATTGATATTTTGTATTTGCTCAATCATTTTTGCTTCTTTAGGAAATATTACTTCTTCAAATAATCAACGCAAATTTAAACTCCCTGTTATTCAAACCAATGGTTTTGGGATGTTATATGGTGCAATAGCTATGTTATTAATAGCCTTGTTTAGTGGGAAATCGATAAGTTTTGACACTTCATTTTCTTATATTTCGTCACTAGCATATTTGACAATTTTTGGATCCATCATTGCGTTTACCTCTTATCTTACCTTAATAGGCAAAATTGGAGCAAGTAAAGCAGCCTACGTTATTGTAGTGATACCAGTAATTGCCTTAACTATTTCTACCATTTTTGAAGGATATAAACCGGATGTGTATGCTTTTATAGGGATTGTGCTTATCATTTTTGGAAATGTACTTGCATTGAGAAATAAAAAATAAGCTGACTAAATTCTTATCGAGTTAAAGAAACTACATAAACAGATATCAAAACATACTAATTTCCAGATTTGCTATATGAACCAGTCATCTGATAAATATTTTATTTGGTCTTTCTTTATCAAGAAAATTGTAAAGAAATTTAATAAACAGGATAAAGAAAAATTTCTGGAAGAAATTAAGAAAAGGAAAGATTATATGGACTAAAAAAACGCTTCATACCCTTTAAAAATATTACTTTTGATTAAAAAATATAGTTCGTAATGTCTCGACATTATATTTCCAAAATCATATATAAGCCTTATCCTTATCTATTTCATCTCAAAAGAAATTTGATAATTGCTTTTGTACTTGGGATGTTGATTTATATTGTTAATGTATTAGCAATAGACAAAAGTTATGTAGACATAAACTTTGTGCTCTCAAAACCTCTCCTTTGTACACTAGCAGGATTAGTGACCTTTTTTAGTATTCTCTTAGTACTCGAAATTATACCTCGGATATTTTTTAAGCCTGATTTAAAGGAAAACTGGACCGTAGGAAAAGAATGCCTTTTAATCGTTTCACTTCTTTTTGTAATTGCTATATTTAATAATATACTGTCTCTTATGATCAGTAAGGAGCCTTCTAACAGTATAATACTACATTTTTTAAACTCATCGCTATATGTTGTTCTACTTGGGATTGTTCCGGCTTTTCTTCTTGTATGGATCAACTATACCATTCTTTTAAAAGAAAACTTAAAAAAAGTCTCCTTATACAATGAACAACTCGAATCTAGAATTATATTTACAAAGAGTGAAGTATCCGATATTATAAGAATACAAACTAATAATAAAAACGAAGTTCTGGAGCTAGATATTAGTTCCTTCTTATTCGCTAAATCTGAAGGGAATTATACAGATGTTTTTACCAAAACGTCTGGTAAAGTACAATGTAAACCATATCGACTTACAATTCAAAAGCTTGAGGAAGAACTAGGTAGTTATGCATTTATTATTAGTACGCATCGATCGTATATCATTAATATAAAAAACATTAATACGACTTCTGGGAACGCCAGAAATTATCGCATTAGCTTTGAAGGAGTCCCTCATGAAGTTCCTGTGTCAAGAAATAAATTTCAAACTTTTAAAGATGCCTTTACTATTAAAAAAGTGTAACCTTATCAAAGATTACACTTTTAAAAATTGTGATTATTTAGGATGTTTTCTATAAGGTATACCCTATACCTAATCCTACGAAAAATCGAGAATCGAAATCTGCAGGTCTGTTTCTTCCTTTATCTAATATTCCTTTTAAAGAGACCCATGCAAATGCACTAACACTAAAATTATTAATGTTGTAACCTAGAGATTGAGAAAAACCGTAATTAAAATACACATATTCATTTTTGTATTTTTCATATACCGAATACTGTGGTATTTTTAAAGTTCCTTTAGACTTCAAATGCGTTGCTCCTATAAAAGGTTCTAGCGATAGGTAGAGTTTTTTCTTATTAAAAGGATAATAAGTAATATCAAAAATAGAATACAATCCTATATCTCTTGTATATCCATCTACATAATCAGTAAATGAATTATCTGTTTCGTTTGTGTAACTATTTTGATGAGCTACACCATACGATAACGTAAAATGTTTGCTATCTAAGCACATTAATTTTCCTTTAAATATATAACCATAGTTTTTCCCATAACTGGTATTCAGTATATCATAAGTATATAAAAATTCTAATTTCCAGCGTTTTTGATTTGATCCTTTGTTTTCCTTTTGCCCCTGAGCCAAAACAGGAAAGGCAAGAATAAACAAAAGGACTATTACATAGTTTTTCATGATGTCGTATTTATAAAATGATGGATAACCCTTTTTTGAAAGTGATCATTGGGCTGTTTCTGTGAGAGACGTTCTTTAATCTCTCGTGGTGTAGAATTAAACCAGTATAGGACCGTTCGTTTATTTTTTCCTTAAAAGCATTAAAAAAAAGATTGATCGAAGCTCCTTCTAAATCTCCAACAGTTATATAAAGATTTTTATTTAGTGAATCATGGGTGTCAAAGTAGTGCTGTTCTAAATGGAATAAATATGCATTATACCACATAAGATTTGAGCTTGCTGCTATAATATTATCAAAAGGGTTGGGTTGATTTTGCTGAAATAATATATATAAAGCAAGATATCCGCCTAGAGAATGACCAAATAATGTCCTGTCAACACTTTCAATCTCAAGCTCATTTTCAACATGAATAATAAGTTCATTATTCATAAAATTGATAAATTCTTTTGCACCTCCCGAAGCTCCCGAGAAATTGCTGTCTTCGGGATAAGAATAATCTGTTCCTCTTCGATTTTTATTAGCATATCCTACTCCGATAAGAATGATATCCTCTCTACTTGATTCTGTAATGATATCTGTAGCTTCTTTAAAATAATCATCTCCATCTAGCATATAGATTGTATGATAACTGTTTGAAGGATTATAAGTCTTAGGGTACAAAACATTTATACTGTATGTTGTATTCGTGTATTTTGATGTAATAGAAAAAGGGTGATTGTTTTTTATTGAAGAAAGGTTTTCTTTCTCGCAACTGTTTAGGCCTAATATGCCAATGATTAAACACAGAAAACCTATAGAGTTCTGAATGATTTTTTTCATAATGTTTTTTGTTTTTTAAATTTCTAATTCCAGCAAAAGTATTTTCGAAACCTTTATATGCCGCTTGTAAAAAGGGAATTGGTACGAAGTGTCATCTTTTTGTGATGTACTGGAGTCTTAGATAAAGGATAGATCTATTTAGAAAAAGGGGAAGGGGTATGATAGAAGTATACAGATACTCTTACTTCTTGTAAATTGAAGTAATTATAGATGGCATTTTACATCCGTTATTGCGTTTAGTACTTTTTTTATTCAATAAATGATCATCAACTAATGTATCTGGTATGTGCTATATCATTTATTATCTCTTTTATTTTCTTTTATATGTAAATGTGATGTTTTCGGTATTCTTAGGTTTCATCGCCATCATGTTGTCATGAAATGAAACTATAAATACCTGAACATCTATAGCGCGATTGTAGTCTATTAAGTGTAGCTCGGGTTTGTGTGCATTCATATACCAATATCCGTTTGATTTTGAAATATCTGGATGTGTTTTGCGGTAAGTTCCTGTCCAGCGAATAAAAATAGCTTCATTACCTTCTGGATCGTAAGATTTTGTAATGTCTTTATGATTCTTATATACAGAAACCAGTTGCCAGTTACCGACAGCATTATCCTTGGGAGACATAGGTAAATTGGAGATTTTGGATAAGGATACTATTACTTTCATTCCATCCTCTATCCGTTCCCATTTCATTTTGTTGTCAGAAAATTCGACTTTAAAGGCTCCGTACTCATCTTTGCCATTTCTGCTTTTAGGAAGAAATTCCTTTTCTTTTTTATCATATTTCCAGATACCTTCATCATTTTGCAACCATCCATTACCTGCCTGGTAAGAATTATCAGTATTGTATTTAAACCATTTAGCTATTGGAGTCATTTTTTTGTCACCTACGCTTACTTGATCTACGATCCATAACCCTGTTATAGATTGTGCATTTACGATGCCCGAAACAGACAAGATAATGCTTAGAAATATTAATCTAGTTTTCATTTTCTGTATTGTATAGTATTACTGCAATTTTTTTAGCAAGATCAAGTTCATTTGTCTGATCACCTGTATTGGCAAGAAAAGCGATGATATACTCACCATTTTCAATATTTATGAGCATGGATTTATATCCCTCAGTTGCACCCCCATGTATGATGTATTTTTTATTGACACCAATATCTCCTATACGATATTGCCTTTTTCCATCAAATACCACCCAACCATAACCATATGAGATTTCCTGATTAATCTCTGACAAATGATTAGTTTGCATAAGTTCTATCTGTTTATTATTAAAAAGAACAGGAGAACTCATCTCTTTTCCCCAATGATAGAGATCTTCAGCCGAAGAAAATATTCTTCTGCCAAGAGTCAGGTCAATAAATTGATTTCGCATCCAATTTTCAGATGTTTCATTATAATTATACCCTTCTACGACATTCTCAAAAACAATACGATTGTTAGAAGTACTGAACGTATGTTCTAGCTTAAGAGGTTTAGTAATTTTTTGTTCCAGAAGATCAGAAAAAGGAAGTTGATAAAGGTCTTCTAGAATGACAATAAGCAGGTGATAAGCAAAATTACTGTAATAAAATTGCTGGTTTGGATCACTTATCTTGGGAATTCTGCTAATGAAATCAATATATTCGTTATTATCAAAATGTTTACGCTTAAATTTTAGGTACCGATTTTTTGAAAGATTTGGATGTACCTGACCATAATCCGGTAAACCAGAAGTGTGATTCAGTAAGTTATGAATTGTAATATCTTGATTAAAATTCCCTTGGTACGAATATGTGTTAATATGATCCGTAAGATGATCATTAAGAGACAATTTACCTTCTTCTACAGCCATAAGAATTAGCGCAGCAATAAACGATTTATTAATAGAGCAGATATCAAAACGATGATCTATCTGCATTGGAATATTCCAAGCTCTATTAGATATACCTATTGCTTTTTTATAGACTATAGAATCCTTAGTACCTAATACAACAGTGCCATCAAACCGATTTTTATAATGTTCAATTTCAAATAAACTATCCAACCTACTTGTTAGAGAGCTAGTGTTAAAGCTCTTCTGTTTAGTGCAGGACGATGAAATAAGGGCAATACATAAGGCAATCAAAATATATTTTTGCATATTTCTATTTAGTTGTACTGTGCAAAAGAATGCATCTAGATAGGCTTTCTCAATTAATTCATGTGTTTTGGTATGAAATTTCTTAATATGTGGTGAACAATTGGGGAAACTTGTCTTCAAGTAATCCAGCATATTTTTTAGACACAGGAATAACCTCACCGACAATACAAACTTCTACCTTGTTGTTTCGTCTATTTACATGATCAATATTATCAGAATTGATTATATAACTCCGATGACACCTCATTAGAGGTTGGTGTGAACCAAACTCATCCTCAATATCTTTTAAATTTTTACGCATCAGGTGCATATTAACCTGTCGACTCGAAAGATAAAATATTTCAATGTAATTGTCTGCAGACTTGATGTAAAGTAAATTTTCAATATTAATTTGAAACCGTTGCTTTTGGTTATTAGATATAATCACGATTAATGAATTGGACGAATTATGAAAATGACTTAAAAAGTGATCAATTAAAATACTTAAAGTAACCGGAAATGCGATAATAAGAGGATACTCATAAAGAAAAGGCCAGTAACTGGTCCAGTATAACTCTGTCCATTGGTAAAAATAATTGAATGTAAGAAATGAAAAGTTAAGTCCAATAAGTGTAGCAATTAGTGCAGTTACAAAAGGCTTAATCTTTTTTTCAATAGCCAATCGTGGACTTAAATGAAACTCAACAAAATAAAATGAAAGAGAGGTTATGATCGCGTGTGATAACGACCTAAAAAATACACTATGCCCTGTTAAACTTGGTGTTTTATCAATATGATATGCTCTATAAACAAACAGTACTAGAAAAATAAAAAAACCTGACAAGATGGTGACTATCCATTTGTAGCTATTCTTTTTGATGTTTGATGGTAATTTTATTTGCATGAATTGCTGATAATAGCTTGCTAAATGTTGTTATGTGTTTTTTGAGTAAATATAAAGAATCTGTTAACCATTTTTTAGGTAGTTGACTTTGATTCAATAGATTCATTAAAAAGAATATAAACGATAAACATATCTAGAAGTTGTTAAAAACAAAAAAGCCATACTAATAAAAGTATGGCTTTTTGTGAGCCCGATAGGATTCGAACCTATGACCGCCTCCTTAGAAGGGAGGTGCTCTATCCAGCTGAGCTACGAGCCCGTAACTCTAAAAAGTCGGGGTGGCAGGATTCGAACCTGCGACCTCCGCGTCCCAAACGCGGCGCGATAACCGGGCTACGCTACACCCCGAATCATAAAAAAATAAAGCGGAGAGACTGGGATTCGAACCCAGGCAACACTTGCGCGTTGACAGATTAGCAATCTGCTCCATTACCACTCTGGCACCTCTCCTATAAATTTTTTGTTATGAACGTCGCATTTAATATTTCAAATGCGGATGCAAATGTAGGTTTTATGAGTCTATGATGCAACATTTTTTTGCCATTATTTTTTATTTAGCTCAACCTTCTTTTTAAAAACTTGAAAATCAGTTTTTTCTTCAAAAATAAATTGGCTTGAATTTTGAACAATAAGCAACAGAAACCTTAAATACTTCTTTTATATATTTGTATACTATTGACCTATATATTATGTTATGAAGAGTTATAAAAACAATATAAAAATGAATAGTAAATACTTTTTAATTTTTGCCTTACTTATCTCTAGCTATACATTTGCACAAAAACCTATTTTACTAGAAGATTTTTCTTTTAAAATAGGAGAGAAGTATAAACGAATACGAAGTATAAATACCTATCATGTAGCTTCAGGAAACAGACTGGTTTCTATTAAGAAAGGCCGTAATGCTATGACAATACAGCGATATTCTCTGGATAACCTTAAGGAAGATGTAAAGAAACGACAAGTTGTAGATGATAAAGGAAATTTTGAAACTGTCATGAAACTAGGAGGAAAAGCTGTAGTGTTTTATTCTATAAATGATAAAGCATATGCACAAAAAGTATCTCTTACAGGTATAGTGGTAGAGAAACCTATTCAATTGGTTAATGACAGAGAAAATGTCAATAGAGATTTTGGCTTTAAGAGTACCTATGGATTTGATGCTGGTGGAAGAATTAACAAATTTGTATTTAAAAAATCTGTAGATGAAAAAAAATTATTGATTTTATATCGTATAGAAACAAGTGCAGGAAAAGGTGACAAAATAGGACTAGCTGTTTACAAAGATGATCTAAGTCTCCTGTGGAAAAGAAAAGTAACATTACCATATTCTTCTGATAGAATTCAAAATGAGGATTTTGCCATTGGTAATGATGGGCATTTTTATATGACTGCCTCTATTTTTAATTCAGAATCAAAGGATAAAAATAAATTAGAAAATACATATCATACAGAAGTTTTTAAGATTACTGAAGAAAGCGGTAGTGAAATTATAAAGAGTAAGATTGATATTGCTGGCAGATCAATTACCGATGCTGTTATTGAAGTTGATGGAGCGGGAAAAGTAAAAGTATCTGGTTTTTATGCTAATTCAAATAATAAAGAAGAGGTTTCTGGAGTCTTTTCTGCTACCTTGTCTGATAGCGGTACAGTAGGTTCTGTAATAAAAAGTGATATTCCTTTGGAAACGTTAGAAGGATTTGCTTTAAAGAGAGAAGAGCGAGTTAATGAAGGAACACAAAAAGAAAATGATCTAAAAGATCTTGAAAAACTTAGAATAAATGATATCGTATTTAATAGTGATGGGAGTACAACCTTCCTGGGAGAACAACGTTTTGTAGAATCATTTACAACATCCAGTTCTTCGGGTTCCAGAACAACATATAGATATTATTACAGAGATATTTTTGTTCTAAAACTAGGATCGGACAATACGATGATATGGATGCATAAACTACCAAAGTATCAAATGGGAACAAATAGTAAACGTAGTATGTCTTTTCTGAATTTCAAAAATGATGGTAAACTATATTTGTTTTATGTTGATGACTTTACTAATCTTAAACGATCATTCGATGAAACGCCTACACGATATTTTGATGGTAAAAAAGAATTTATTTATCTTACATCTTATGTCATTGATGATGCTACAGGAGAAGTTACTAAAGAGGCAATTCTTACCGGAAGTGATATCAGAAATTCTCGATTAGATGTAATAGAACTTACTAAAGCTGCAATGCTACCCAATAAAAGTATGATTATGGAAGCTTATGATGGTAAAAAGAATAATCTATTGCTTAAAATATCACTGGCTAAATAATAAATCGGTCTTTTTTGCGATAAAAAAGTAATGAAGATTTTATTGATCATAGTAACTTTTTTCTTTTCCATAGGTGATACTGTTCGTATTGAAGATATACGAGATGCTTATAAGACGTGCAGTGAATCTAAAGAAAAGACTGAGCAATTCTATGAACTTACACAAAAAGGGTTGCAAAATGATGGAGCAATTTATCAGGGATATCATGGTGCAGCACTCGCATTAAAAGCTTCGTTTTCCTGGAATCTTTTTAGCAAAATATCGTATTTCAACAAGGCAAAGAAGATGATAGATACAGCTATATTGTCTGAACCAGATAATATAGAATTGAGAATGGTTAGACTAAGTATTCAAAACAATGCCCCTAAAATTGCTGGTTATTATAAAAATTTAGAAGAAGATAAAGATTATATATTTGATAATATAGATAAGGTTGATGATAAAGAGCTAAAGCTATATATAGAAAATTTTATAGCACAGTCTTCTGTCTTTTCTGAGTAGCTAATTAAACGAGGTCATTGTTTTAAGAAGTAATCTTTTTACAATGAATTACCTTCTTTTTGTTGTTGTAATCTGTTGTGAAAAAGAGATAATCATCACCTCCGTCCTTGATTTTAAACTTTTTTCGAAGGGTAGCAACAGATTCCGGAAAGTTACGTATTGTAATGTTTGCTTTGGTAATTCCTGTTTTAGACAATACCTTTTTTTGATATGGATACACTGCTATAATTTCAAATCTTCTCCCAGGGAAATCAGTTTTATGATCAGAAGTATATAAATGCGAATTAACATGAAGCTTTTTTAACTCAAAAGCAGTGGCAATACTTTGGAAACTTCCGCTTTTTAGAATGGCAGCATTAGGTTCATAAAGATAGGTCATAGGCAACCCCAAATTGGCAGATTGTCTAGCTTCATCTTTTAATAAAAAAGAAAATTCCTGAAGTGTTGTTTTTTGAATATTGGCAGTTATGATTTTAATATCTCCGGTATAGGTTTTATCAAGAATCCATATCAATTCTTTAACTTCATTTTCTACAGCAACGACATGAATTTCTTTTATGTTTTGTAATGCTTTACTTCCAATTTGAATATCCAGTAGAGGAGAAGTTTTGACCAGAATGTTTTTACTTTTGCTAAAGAGAATATCTAAATTTGAAGGTACATCGGGTAAACAGTCTTCTAGAAAGAATACTTTTCCTTTGCTATCATGTCTTCTGGATGGGTCGATGTAAATCCAATCCAGGGTATTGTAATCTTTTAAAATATCTAACCCATCTCCAATACTAGTTTGGATATTTTCCTGACCGAATATTTCAAAATTATGTGCAGCAATTTTGCTTAGTGATGCATTTAGTTCACAATGAATTACTGATGCGATCCGTTTGGCAAAAAAATAATCATCGATCCCAAAACCACCAGTTAAGTCGATTAAAGAAGCTCCCGAAACAAGCTTGCTTTTATACAAAGCAGTTATTTCAGAAGAAGTTTGCTCTAGGTTAAGTGTTGGTGGATAATAGATTCTATTTTTAGCATACCAGGAAGGTAGTTTTCTTTTTGCCTTACGTTTTCCCTGGATTTGTTGGGCTAGTTCTTTACCAGAGATTCCTTCAAAAGGGCTTCCGCTTAAAATCAGAGTACTTATATCGAGTGTACTATCAGATTTTTCAGTAATAAATTCCTGAACCTCTTTATGTAGCAGTAAAGGATTCAATTAGAGATCTTTGGTAAGTGTTTTTACAATTTTATATTCCGAAAGAAATTCTTTGGAAATTACTTTGATCGCAGTATAAAAAGGTACTGCAACAATAAGTCCACCGATACCGAAAAGCAATCCAAAAATAAGAATGGCCAAAAAGATTTCCAACGGATGGGATTTTACACTATTTCCAAAAATCAAGGGTTGGTTCAAGAAATTATCAATTAGTTGAATTGCCAGATAACCAATCAAAATGTAAGTTAGTTTAGGCAAAATCACAGTCTGAAAATCAAATCCTAAGTTACTGGTAATCGCCAGTATAATCATAAATACCCCACCAAATAATGGACCTACGTATGGGATTAGATTACAAATAGCAGCAATTAAAGCGACTGCAATTGCATTATGAACCCCAAATATCAATAAGAGGATAGTGTATAAAATAAAGAGAATGACTACCTGTAACAGCAGACCAACAAAGTAACGAGAGAGTAAATCTTTAATTTTGGTAAATGCTCTCATAAATCTGTTTTCATCTTCTTTCTTTGCAAGTACTAATAAGCTATTTTCAAGAAGAAGACTGTCTTTCAATAAAAAGAAAGAAATAAATAAGACCGAGAATAACCCAATTAGAACAGCTCCAAAACCGCTTAAAAACGAATTTATAGCATTAGGGATAACTTTTAAATCAAAAAATTGCATCAGATCAGTTTGTTTGATCAGTTCTACAAAATTTAGTTTTTCTATTTTGAAATAAGCACTAACCTCCTGATTAAGTCTATTTATATCATCACCCAATTTATTGATATCAATTTCGCCAATTAGTTGCCCTTGTTCACTAATGATAGGAATAAACAACATGAAAATACTCATAAATAACCCTATAACAATTAGTAGTGTGGTGATTACGGCCAATGAGTTTTTAAATTTTAGTTTCTTTTTAAGAAACAACACTAATGGTCTACCCATTAAAGAAATTACAGAAGCAAAGGCAATGTATATAAGGACAGATTGTATTTTATAGAGAAACCACAGTAATCCCAGAACACCAATAATAATAGCTACTGCTCTTAAGATTCCGTATGCAATTGTTTTTGAATTCATATTTTAAAATTTCAAGGCATCAAAGGTTCAAAGTTACAAAGTTTTGATTTGTGCTTTTTTATATAAACTCTAGAGTATTATTTCTTACTATTCATTACTTGTTTTGTAATTTCATATAGCGCAATTCCTGTTGCTGTTGCAACATTCATACTACTATTATTACCATACATATTAATGTGTATACTGTGTTTTACTAATGCCAAAACTTCATTAGATACTCCAAAATTTTCTTCACCGATCACGAGCACTATTTTTTCCTGCGATGATGGTTTATAATCAGAAACAGGAATACTGGTATCGGTAATTTCTAATGCCAGGATGGTATACCCATCGGATTTAAATTGCTGTATGGTAGGTACAATATCTTCTGTTTGATGATGAGGTATGATCTCGTGTGTAGCTCTTGCTGTACGTTGCATACGTTTACTAACCACGGTGATACCTTCTCCGCAAAAATAGATTTGTTCGATACCAAAACTATCTGCAATTCTAAATATACTTCCAATATTCGCGGGCGAATTCACCCGATCACATACAAGAGTTATCGGAAATTTATTTTTTATAAACTGATTATTATGATGATGTAATTGCTCTGACATTAATTCTCAAAAGCGTATTTAATAATATTAGCTCCCATCTTTAGTGCTTTGGATCTTACTTCTTCTGGATCGTTATGTACTTCTGGATTTTCCCAACCATCGCCTAGATCACTTTCGAAAGTAAAAAGTAGTACTAAGCGATTTTCATGTATAACCCCAAGCGCTTGCGGCTGTTTTCCATCATGCTCATGGATTTTGGGTAATCCTTCCGGAAAATTATATTTTGAAGAAAAGAGAGGGTGTGTTACAGGTAATTCTACCAGTTCCTTATCAGGAAAAACTTTAATGAGTTCTTTTCTAATATAGGGCTCCATACCATAATTATCATCAATATGTAAAAAACCACCACTTAATAGGTAATTTCTTAAGTTTTCGGCATCTACATCTGTAAAAAAGACATTACCATGTCCTGTCATATGAATATATGGATACTGAAATATATCAACACTCTCTGGCTTTACCGTTTTTGGTTTGGCAGATATTGCAGTATTAATATTTTGATTGCAAAATGTAATAAGATTAGGAAGAGCAGTAGGATTACTATACCAATCACCACCTCCTTTATATTGTAAAATGGCAATATCTTGCCCATAAATTGATATGGTAATCAAAAAAAAGAAGATATATCCAGTAAGTTTTATCATCATACTCGTCTAAAATAAAGCCTAAAAGTACTAAAATTATGCACATGTTACAGAAGCTTATGATGCTATTAACGCTTATTGTTCTGATACCTGTTAATGCTCAGGAAAGCGATAAATCAGCAATAGTATTAGAATTGTTCACCTCTCAAGGTTGTAGTAGCTGTCCTCCGGCAGATGAATTACTGGAGAATATTAAGGAAAAACATAAAGATCAAAATGTAGTTGTGCTATCATATCATGTAGATTATTGGAATAGATTAGGGTGGAAAGATCCATTTAGCTCATCAATGTTTAGTGATTATCAAAGAAATTATGCACAACAATTTAGAAGCAGATCAATATATACTCCACAATTGGTAGTGAATGGGAGTGAACATTTTACAGGGTCGGATCGTTATAAGGCAGATATAGCTTTAAAAAAATATTCAAAAGCTAGTATCAACTCTACTATTTTGATAAAAGATATACAACAAGAACCTTCTCATATAGTTTTTAGTTATAGAGTAAATGGGGAGTCATTCAATACGATTACATTAGCTTTGGTAGTTTCTGAGCGTATTACTAATATATCCAGAGGCGAAAACAGGGATAGAACATTAAAAAATACGAATATCGTAGCGAATCGTATAGTTAAAAAAGAAGAATCCGGTAGTGTATCGTTGACTATTCCTGATTGGGTTTCAGAAAATGATGAACTATCTATAATCGCATATACACAAGATAAAACTCTAAAAACCACAGGAGCTACAAAGTTGGCACTTCTTAAATAATTTCTAGAACATAGCTTGTTTAGAACTGTTTACAGTTTTGTACTATAGATCTTGCAGTATTCAAAATCATTATAGTAACTTTGGATTGAATAAACTTTAAATAATTGCTTATTAGGTAGTTATGGGTGGTTGTATGTTTATATCTAATATTCTTCAAATTTTATACAATGAAACAAACTAGAATAGTATTATTCGCTCCCGTTTTTTTTATATTAAGTTGTGTTTCTTCTTCAAATACAGAGAACATAGAAAAGTGGAAAGCAGAAGTTGTCGAAGCTGAGAAAAATTTTAATGATATGGCGGAACAAGAAGGAATCGCCAAAGCATTTGCAACATATGCTGCAAAAGACGGAGTGATCAAGAGGAATGGGAAATTGGTTTTAGGACAGGAAGCAATTGCTACATGGTATCAAAATGATAGTAAACCTAATGAAACACTTACCTGGAAACCTGATTATGTTGATGTTAGTAATTCTGGTGATCTGGCATATACCTATGGTAGTTATATTTTTACCACTATTGATTCGACTGGCGCTTCTAAAAAAAAGACCGGAAGTTTTCATACAGTTTGGAAACGACAAGATGATGGTAGCTGGAAATTTGTCTGGGATTAGTTTAGGTTTATATAAGATAGGAAGTTGTAAATTATTAAAAACATGGAAATAAAGGACATACATAGTTTTCTTACGTATTACACTAGGATAAAAGATCGTACCAGGAGGTTATTTGAATATATTCCAACAGAAAAAATAGAATGGACCACTAGCAAAGGAAAATTTACTATTGGTGATATTATACGACATCTGGCACTTACAGAAAGGTTTATGTATGTCGAAAATGTTCAACTAAGACCTAGTTTATATACTGGCTGCGGAGAAAACTATGCTAAAGGATACCAAAATACAATTAACCTGTATAATGAACTACATCTTGAATCAATAGAAATTCTTTCACGACTTAAACCAGAAGATTTGAATGAAAAATGTGAAACCCCAGGAGGCCATAAAATAACAATATGGAAATTGCTAAGAGCTATGGTAGAACATGAAATCCATCACAGGGGAGTGCTATACACGTATCTGGCATTATTGGATATAAAGACTCCTCCTATATTTGGGTTAACCTCAGAAGAAGTAATACAAAAAAGATAACCGTATGCAATTCGAGAGTATCTGGGAAGAATATAGAAAGCCGTTGTTAAATTTCATTAAGACAAAAATTGGTGATAAAGATATAGGCGAAGATATAGTACAAGATGTTGGTATAAAGCTATATATAGCATTACGCAAAAGCGAGAAAATCAATAATCATAAATCCTGGCTTTTTCAAGTAACAAGAAATACGATTGCAGATTATTATAGAAAAAATAAAATACCAACCACAATTATAAAAGATCAACCAGAGATTGCTGAAACATCAATACCTAATGTTTGTGTGTGTGATTTATCGGGTTTTGTTATTCAAAATTACCTTCCGCAACAATATGGAGAAGCACTCTATCTAAGTGATATAGAGCAAAAACCTCAAAAAGAGATTGCCAAAATTTTAGAACTTAGTTTAACTGCTACTAAGTCCAGAATACAAAGAGGACGAAAAAAATTAAAAGAATTAGTAACTGATTGTGTAGAGATATCATACAATAATAAAGGGCATATAACAGGGTTTCTACTCAAAAATGATTGTGAATTACCACCAGAGCTGATCATCGAGATAGAGAAAATAAATTTAATTGTATAAACTTGCGTCTTTTTGTTCTATTAGCACGACTACAGGTTAAAATAGAATAATGAAGCAAAATAAAATTTTACCCCTTTTAACCGTTCCCGTTTTACTAGTAATAACTGGTGTAATCGCATCCTTAACGATAAGTAAGAATTGGAGTTTTGAAATATCATCATATATTGTCTTTCTTTTTACAGCAATTTATATTTTGGTAGTAGAGCAAATAATCCCTTTAAAAACCAAATGGAAAACCAAAAAAAGTAACCTTTGGCCAGATGTAAAGCATTTTTTGTTTTCGGCTGCACTTTTCGATGCATTGGGAAAAACGATTTCATTAACATTTGTACTATACCTACAACAACTTTTCTTTAAACCGTTAGAGGTATGGGGCGGTTTCCCACTTATATTTACATTTGTGATTGCGAATATAATTGGTGAGTTTTTGCCTTATCTCTACCATAGGATTAGTCATGTTGGGAACCGTAATTCAATACTAAGTTTATTGCTGTGGAAAATACATTCTATTCATCATTTACCAACTTCACTAAACTGGTTTAAAACAAATTGGGTACATCCAATTAATATCTTCTTGAATACTGTATTTAAAATGGTACCTCTTTTGCTTTTGGGGTTTCATGAAGAAGTTATCTTTTTGGTAGGAGTAACACATGTGGTGATAGCATATATTTCTCATGCCAATATCAAGAGCAAAACAGGGTTTTTGGATTATTTGATCGTTACTCCGCAAATACATCATTTTCACCATAGTAAACTACTACACGAAGCTAAAAATTACGGAAATATTATACCGTTTTGGGATTTGGTTTTTGGAACGTATTATAATCGTAAAGGAGAAGTCGATGATGTAGGGGTCATAGAAAACCATATTTTATATCCAAAACAGAAAAACTACCTCCAACAGTTATTATTTCCATTTAAGCGAGTTTTTAAGGAATGTTGTCAAGTAAAGTGATTACTATTATTCAATTCAAAAATGATTGTACTTATATACATTTATAAATGTATATAAGTACAATTTCCTTTTGTAACTTTGATACAACAGTCTGATCATATACAATAGTCAAAAATGCAAATATCTGAAATAACACAGAAGCTTAGTCATCTATTAGAAATGGGAGCAAAGCTAATACATGATAGTAGTGAAAACGAACTTAAATCCAAACCTTCACCAAATAAATGGTCGAAAAAAGAAATTTTAGGCCACCTGATAGATTCTGGAATAAATAACTTGCAAAGGTTTACAGAAATCCAGTTTGAAAACAAACCCTATAAAATTCGAAAATATAACCAAAATGAACTCGTTAATGCCAATCATTATAACGAAGCTAATACAGATGAAATAGTAAGTTTTTGGTTAGCTATTAATGAACGAATTAAAAAAGTAATCAAATTACAAGATGAGTATACTTTAGCTTATCAAATTGAAATTAATGAAGGAGAAAAATCTGATTTTAAGTTTTTAATTGAAGACTATGTAGATCATATGGAACATCATTTAGATCAAATAGCAAAATCACACAATAAATAAAAGAAAATGGAATACTTTACATTGGCCAGGGTACTACACGTTCTAGCTGTGATTTTGTGGATAGGCGGAGTGGCTATGGTAACGACCGTAATTATTCCTGCTGTTAAAAAACTAAAATCAAAGGAAGACCAGATAAAAACCTTCGAACAGATAGAAGGTAAATTTGCCTTGCAAGCCAAAATTACAACATTAATAACAGGTATAACAGGGTTTTATATGTTGTATGTACTGGATGCGTGGGATAGATATTTTGATTATAGATTTTGGTGGATTCATGCAATGACCCTGGTTTGGATATTATTCTCACTAATTCTGTATGTTTTAGAACCACTCGTTTTGCATAAATTGTTTAAAAAATATGCAGAGGATAATCCCGCAAAAACGTTCAGATTTATGCATCGTATGCATTGGATTTTACTTTTGTTAAGCTTACTTACCACTGCAGGAGCAGTTGCAGGTAGTCATGGATGGTTTTTTCTGAAATAATCAAAACAAAATAATGAATACTAACGACCAATTTTATTTTGATAAGCATGAACCCAACAAAAGCTGTTTGTTGACCATGCGTAGTATTATTCTTAATCAAGATGAAGATATTACCGAAACGCGTAAATATGGGATGCCGTGTTTTTGTTATAAGGGAAAAATGTTCTGTTACTTATGGGTGGATAAAAAGACTCATGAACCTTATTTCCTTATGGTAGAAGGAAAACATCTTGATCACCCGCAATTAGAAACAGGTGATCGTGCAAGAATGAAAATTTTCAAAATAGATCCAAACAAAGATCTACCCATATCTACAATTGATTTGATTTTGAACCAGGCATTAGATTTATATAGAAACGGTATCATTCTAGTTACTAAGAAATAGTATCAAAAATCAACAAAAAGAATACAATCCAAAATTTGGATAACATACAATGTACCCAAACAAATTAAAAAAAGATGAAGCAATATCGAAATCAAGGTGCAGTAGGTGCACTGTTAGATGAATATGAAAAAGCATTAACAGAAGTTGTTATCGTTTTGTCAGGGGTTAGTCATCAGGAATTGATTGCTATTGTAGATGATAAAACCAAAGATCCGGATTGTAGGTCAATACAGACTATTTTAACCCATGTGATAAGAGCTGGATATTGGTATAGTATTGAAATAAGAAAATCATTAGGAGAACAAATCGATTTTGTAGAACGTAAAACATTGAATAGTGTAAAAGAATATCAAACTGGATTACAAGAAATGTTTATTTATAATGAACAATTGTTTGAAGATTACCCTGATTTACATCTAGAAGAAAAAGATCCCGATAAAAAAATAGTAGTAGCGTGGGGGCAACGGTATAATATTGAACAGTTATTAGAACATGCTATTGTACATGTTTTGAGACACAGAAGGCAAATCGAAAGGTTTTTAATAAAACTAAGTACTTAACATAGTAAAAACAGAACACTATTACGGCACTACTTTTAAAACAACGAATTGATTAAGTTGCGGAAAAAAAGAATTAAAATTATTATCAGAAATCACGACGATCGTTCGACTACCATCTTTTAATTTTGGTCCAAACGAAAAACCTTCAAGGTTGTCTACAGTGTTATTAGTGAGTTGACTTCGAATACTGTCAAAAGTAAAGAGCAAAGTTTTTGTTGCCGCAGTATAGGATGTAGAAACCAATGTTTCTATAGACAGCGTATTTGTAGCATTTGTAGCATCTACCTTATAAATCTTTACTGTATTTCCTCCATCTATATACCCAGAAGAGAAAGAACGTTCTAACGCCAGAAATTTATTGGTGTCATATTCTAGGATTTCTACCAAACCATTCACTTCAAAAGTGGTGCCTAGCGTAGCCTCACGTGCTACAGGGTCCAGCTCATAAGCAAATTGTCGTTCTGCAATACCTGATGTCTTGTTTATATAAGTGACTCTCACAGGAGATTGTGTATCTGTTGTGGTAGGTTCTGGACCGTCTTCGATAAGAGGTAACTCAAAAGAGATCCAATATCCTTTATTCTCAAAATCTAATGAAAGACCTTCTAAGACTCCGTTGTGCCTTGGTCCAGAAGAGTTATCTACCGTGTTGGCCTTAAAATTATCGGGTAGTGTAAAACGTTTAATTTGATTTCCTTCGGGAGCTATTTCGATCAAAGCCGGATCCACACCATTAGTAATAGAACCTTCACTGGTATATACAATGGTGCCTGTACCAGAATCAAAGCGTATAGCTTCTGGATCAACAACTCCTTGTGCTAAAGGAGCATCTGCCTCATCTTTAATTTCTACCATAGTGGTAATCCCAACAGAAGTAAATCCATCTTTGGTATATGTTATATCTGCTTCATAGTATCGTATAGGTGGTGTAGAAGTATCGCAAATGATATACCACTTACCATTTTGATAATCAATTCCCGAAAAGCCCCCTATAGGGACACCATCAATTTCTTGATCTGCAAGTACAGATTCATCAATATACTCAAGAGTACTAATTGTATTTTGCTCATTTACAGGGAGTATTGGTGTAGGTTCATCATCTGTCACTGTTTCTGTATCACTCGTATTTGAAGAACAACACCAACATACCAAAACGATCAAAAAAACTTTCTTCGCTGCCTGTATCATAATGAATTGCATTAAGGGATAAAGATATCAATTTGTAACGAAAGATACTCTCTATAAATTCACAAATACTGCCTTGTAATCTACTAGTAAATATTTAAAATAAAACAGGCTTTTACCCCTGTATTTATGGGGTGTAACCACTTGATAGTCATTGTGTTGTTTTGTAAATTAGTGCAAGAGAGTCTGAGTGGGAAAACGTTAGAACAGATCTTTGATTTCTCCTCATCAGGTACTCATAAAAATCAATAGATAAAGGAGGCTGATTGTTTGAACCTTTGCTATGCTGTTCATTATAGAGGAATATATTTTTAACCAATTTAAATATAAATCATCATGAAAACAATTTTATGTAGTGTAGCCCTTTGCTTTATTACAAGTATGGGCTTTTCACAATTTCAACGTTCTTATGGAACAGAAAAATCGGAGTTAGGTTGGGCCCTTGATCAACTTCAGAAAGTAGAAAAAGGGTATTTAATAGGTGGGTATACTTCAAAAAGCTTTATAGGTGATATAGAAGCTACTTTGATGAAAACCGATCTAGATGGAAACCAAATTTGGTCTCGTGTGTATGGCGGTACCAGACAAGAATATTTTAGTTCGGTACGACAATCAGAATATTTTAGTCCCAACAACAAGGTTGCATATATTGCTGCTGGGCATACCAAAAGCTTTGGTTTTGGATCAGGCGATGCATTTCTTATGGGCGTGGATAGTAATGGTTCTCCAGTTTTTTCAGCAGTTTATGGTGGTAAGGAGTTTGATACATTTCGATGTGCACAAACCATAAAAGATGAAAATGGTAAACCCGGATATATCATGGTAGGTAATACATTTAGTTATAGTAATGCTTTTCCTGGGTCTAATGTTTATGTAGTACGAACAGATCTTATGGGAAATATTACAAAGGCCACTGTGATTGGGGGCAAGGGAGATCAGATAGGTACCTGGATAGAACAAACCAGAGATGGGGGTTATATTATCTCGGGATATAGTACGAATTATAGATGCGGGAGTGCTACACTAACGAATCCACCCGAAGATATATTTGTCATCAAGTTAAAGCCTGATCTTACGATAGAATGGAATAGAATATTAGGCTATCCTAAAGAATTGGACGGAGCAATAAATTATACCAATCTGGCAACTTGTGTAAAACAAAATAGACAAGGAGATTATGTGCTTACCGGATACACCAATAGTTTTGGAATTAACAATTCTAATGATGCCTTTTTATTATACATGAGTAGCACCGGAAATTTTCAGGGAATGAAAACCTATGGGACCCGAAGAGATGAATATGGCTATGGTCTTGAAGAAACCTTTGATGCTGCTGGAAATCAGCAATATACAGTAGTAGGGAGTAATACTATATTTTCAACATATCAAGCAATGTTATTTCAAACAGATACTGGAGGTAACCTTCAGTGGGTACGTAATTACGGAAAAACAGGCAGAGAGAGCTCAGATGAACTTGTAATTGATGTTTTTAATAAAGGTTTTGCTTTTGTTGGATTTACCGACTCTATAGGAGTAACGGGTTCGAGAGATATCTATCTTGTAGAAACAACTGGAACAGGAAAAACGGGTACAGATTGCGAGAAAGAGATAGACTTGAAAGTAATAAAGCATGAACCATGCATTACCAGAAGTGCGCAACAGATTTTTGTAAAAGACTATGAAAGAATACAACCTAAAGTAATTAGAGTAGAGTATAAGGAAGGAAGGTGTGGAAATGTTGTTGGTTCTAAGACAGAAGAAGATAAAACATTAGAAAAAGATGGATTACTATATCCTAATCCGGTAAATAATCTACTTACTATAAATATCAAAAAAACATCTGCAATCACAAAGGTTGAGGTTTTTGATGTACATGGTAAGATGGTGATTAAAAATGCAGAGGTAGGTCAAAAAGAAAAAATAGTGCTATCTACAGAAAACTTACAGCCAGGAATGTACATAGTTAAACTAAGGACTCAAAATGGAGAAACTCGTATGATGAAATTCCTTAAGAAATAAAAGTATTTAGTATTGTAACTAGATAATTAAAATTGAGCTACTTCAGTTATTTTGAGGTAGCTCATTTTTATGTATTTATAAAAGCTACACTATGCGCAGCAACAATTGCTGCAGTCTCAGTTCGCAATCGGGTTTCTCCCAATGTAACAGGTGTATATCCCGAACGTAGTGCTATATCAATTTCTTTTGTCGAAAAATCTCCTTCGGGACCAATAAGAATAGTAGTGTTTGCTTCTTGCAGAAGAACATTTTTTAAAGATTGTTTCTTGGTTTCTTCACAATGAGCGATTAATAACTGGTCTTTATTTTCCTGTTTTATAAACTCTGAAAATGTAATAGCAGGGTTTAGTTTAGGTAAATAACATTGTAGCGATTGTTTCATTGCACTTTGCAGGATACGCTCGAATCGTTCTGCTTTAATGATTTTTCTCTCACTATGATCACAAATAACAGGAGTAATTTCATCGATACCAATTTCAGTAGCTTTTTCTAAGAACCATTCATATCGATCATTCATCTTGGTAGGAGCAACAGCCAGGTGAAGTCTATACTTTCTATGATATTGTTGCTCATGGTTTTCAATTTTTGCAATACATTGGGATGGGTTAGAAAACGTGATACGCGCAATAAATAAAACTCCATAACCATTGGTGATATGCAATTGATCACCCTCTTTTTTTCTTAATACTTTGGCAATGTGCTTACTTTCTTCTCTCGAAAATTTTATTTCGCTACTGGATGCTGTTAAGGTATGGTTATAGAATAATTGCATTTTACATTTTTATTGTCAAAAGTCAGGTTATACATTTATATAATTTCCCTGTATTAGAATTTTATTCGGGCTTTGGCTACAACACTCATATCAGTAAAATCTTTTTCCAGATATTTTAAATACCCTACAATCCCAATCATTGCAGCATTATCTGTGGTATATTCGAACTTGGGAATATAAGTTTTCCATCCATACTTTTGTTCTCCATCTTTTAATGCTTTTCTAATTCCCGAATTTGCAGAAACACCACCACCAATTGCAATACTTTTAATACCGGTTTGTTTAGAAGCTTTTTTTAATTTATCTATCAGAATATTAATAATTGTATACTGTAAAGAGGCACATATATCATTAAGATTTTCGGCTACAAAATCAGGATCTTCTTTTACCTTTTTCTGAACAAAATAGAGAACAGAAGTCTTAAGCCCACTAAAACTGAAATTGAGCTCACCAACTTTTGGCTTAGGAAAAGGAAATGCTTTTGGATTACCCATCTGCGCATATTTATCAATTAATGGTCCACCCGGATAAGGTAAACCAAATATCTTTGCACTTTTGTCAAAAGCTTCTCCAACAGCATCATCGATAGTTTCACCAATAATTTCCATATCAAAATGTGCATTAACCTTAACAATCTGTGTGTGTCCACCACTTATTGTCATTGCTAAAAAAGGAAATTCTGGAGTCTCAAACTCATCTTCTTCAATAAAATGAGCCAAAATATGCGCTTGCATGTGATTAACATCTATTAATGGAATATCCAAGGCCAAGGCTAATGACTTAGCAAAAGAAGTACCTACTAGTAGCGATCCCATTAATCCAGGACCTCTGGTAAAGGCGATAGCATGTAAATCTTCTTTCTTTATATTTGCTTGTTTAATTGCCTGATCGATTACAGGAACAATATTTTGCTGATGTGCTCTAGAAGCTAATTCGGGTACAACACCACCATATAACTCATGTATTTTTTGCGATGCAACAACATTGGATAAAACCTGTCCATTACATAATACAGCAGCAGAAGTATCATCGCATGAAGACTCAATACCGAGGATGTATATTTTTTGTGGATTCATTATGAGGAAAAGGGCATAGAAATTGTTAATATTGTCAACAAAGTTAAAACAATAAAACGTATCAGGAAATTTAGGAAAATATTGTTAAGGACATTTCTTGTCCTTTTATCGCTATTTGCATTTTTGGTAGTGCTGTTTTCTATTCCTGCGGTTCAAACATATTTTGGAGAAAAAGTAACCAATTACCTTAATGAAACCTATGGTGTTGATATTCATATTGACCGAATTGGATTGACCTATGCTGGTAATGTATATCTTGAAGAAATCTTAGTCAAAGATCATCATCAGGATACATTGATATATGCCAGTAGTATCAAAACTTCGATAGGAAGTATTACACAAGTTACCCAAGGCAGACCCGAATTAGGGCAAGTTTCTATAGAAGACCTGATCTTTGATATGAAAATATATAAAGATGAAAGTAGTGATAACCTGATGACGTTTGTTAGAAAATTTAATACAGGGAAAAAACCATCTTCTGAAGAAAAATTTATCCTTTCAACAAAAAACATCAATCTTCAACGAGGAAAATATAGTTTTACTAATGAGAATTTAAGAAACCCAAAAGCCGTAGAATATACCGATATTGTTCTTGATGCAGAGAGCCTGGTAGTAGATGGCGATGATGTGTATATTACTATAGATGCGTTATCATTTAAAGATTTTAGAGGATTAGATGTCTCCAAACTTCAAACTTGTTTTACGATAACTGCGACAGATATGAGGTTTCAGGAATTGATTATAGAAACCAAGGATTCTAAGATCAAGGGTGAAATTCTATTTTCTTATGATGTTGGAGGGTTAGATGATTTTGAAAACAAAGTAAATATTAGTGCAGATTTTGATAAAGCAACTATTTCTACCAATGATTTGATTCCTTTTTATAGAGAATTTGGAAAAAACCAAATGCTGAGAATGCAAAATACATCGGTTAGAGGAGTGCTTAATGATTTTAAAATAGTTAATGCGAATATTTCGGGATTAGATAGATCCACAATACAAGGAAATATAAGAATTAAAAATGCAGTAAGTGATGCCTCGAAATTTGAGCTCGAAGGAGATTTTACAAATTTAACCAGTAACTATTATGATCTGGTGAATTTGTTACCAAGAGTACTGGGAAACTCTTTACCAAGACAATTATATCAATTTGGTAGTGTACGTGCAGTAGGTAATGCTATTGTAACTACAAAAACTGTAGATATTGATATGGACTTGTTTTCGCAATTAGGAAAGATCAATGCCTTTGTTTTATTAGAGAATCTTAATGATATAGAACGCTCATCATATAACGGAAATATTATTTCTAATAATTTTAATGTAGGTCAGCTATTAGGTAGGAAATCAATAGGAAATTCTGTTTTTGATATTCATGTAGACGGAACAGGTTTTACGTTAAAAAGCTTAGATACCAAGATCGAAGGTGATATTAGTAAGCTTGATTTTAATGGATATACGTATACAGATTTAAAAGCACAAGGGAACCTTAAAGACCGTGTGTTTGATGGTAACCTTAATTCTAAAGATCCTAACGTGAGGTTTAGTTTTAATGGGGTAGCTGATTTATCACAAGAAATACATAACTATAATTTTAAGGCCTATGTAGATCATATGGATCTTAATAAACTAAACCTATTTACCAGAGATAGTATTTCTGTTTTTAATGGTGATGTATACATGAACATGAAAGGAACAGGTATCAATGATGCTTTCGGAACTATTGCTTTTGAAAAAACATTGTACACCAATCAGGATGCTGGATTTTATTTTGAAGATTTTGAGATCACATCAAGCTTTGATGATAAGAACATACGTACCATTACAATCAATAGTCCGGATATTGTAGAGGGTAATGTAAAAGGAGTGTTTAGGTTTGAAAATGTATACGACCTGTTTAGAAATTCTATAGGAAGCTTGTATACCAATTTTGAAGCTACCGAAATTACCGATGATGAGTTTATGGAGTTTAATTTCAATATTTATAATAAAATAGTTGATGTATTCTTTCCAGAAGTTCAATTTGCACCTAATACGAGTATTAAAGGAAAAGTAGAAAGTAATGAATCAGAATTTAAACTTACATTTAAATCACCTTCAATTCAAGCCTTTGATAATTTTATGGAGGATGTAGATATCCAGATTGATAATAAAAACCCATTATTTAATACCTATATCGCTATTGATAGTATAGACTCAAAATATTATGATGTTTCCGAGTTTAGTCTGATTAATGTTACGCTCAAGGATACCTTATTTATGCACTCAGAATTTAAGGGAGGAGAAAATAATAAAGACAACTTTAACCTGGAGTTCTATCATACCATAAACGAAGAAAATAATTCTGTAGTAGGGATAAAAAAATCTGATTTCACATACAAAGGCCATACCTGGTATGCCAATAGAGAAAAGAGTAGAACAAACAATAAAATCATTTTTGATAATGATTTTAAAAATATAGATATACGATCGGTAATCTTTAGTTACCTGGATGAAGAGATCAAACTTAATGGTATTACCCGGGGTAAAGATTATAAGGATCTAAAAGCAACCTTTGAAAATGTAGATCTTAATAAAATTACGCCCAGGATTGATAGTTTAAATTTTATGGGAAGAGTAGATGGAGAATTATCTGTTCTTCAGGAAAATGGAAACTACCTTCCGACCTCTACTGTAGTGATTCGGGATTTAGAGGTTAATAAGACACTGCTGGGGGAATTGAGGTTTAATGTTTCCGGAAACGAGGATCTTACCCAGTATAATGTGAATACACGGTTGATTAATAGCGAAAAGCAAAAAACATTATCAGCAATAGGAGGGATCAATGTTTCAAAACAGAATCCGGCAATAGATGTGGATCTGGAATTAGATGATTTCGATATTTCAGAATTTAGTGCACTTGGGGGAATAGTGATTACCAATATACGAGGATTCGTTTCGGGAGAAGCAAAAATATCTGGCAGCTATAAAAACCCTTCTATGGACGGGATATTGACATTAGATGGAGTTGGACTTACAGTACCCTATCTCAATATTGATCTTGATTTAGATGATAACTCAAAGGTGAGTTTAAAACAACAACGTTTTAACTTTGATGATGTTAATATTACAGATACAAAATATAAAACCAAAGGTATTCTTGGTGGATATATTGCACATCGTAGGTTTTCTAAATGGGAGCTTGGGTTAGAAATATTAGCTAATGAAAGACTCCTTGTTCTGGATACCGAAGAAGATGAAGAATCCCTGTACTATGGTACCGGCTTTATAAGTGGCGAAGCAACGATCAAAGGACCAACCGATGAACTGGTTATTGATGTTAATGCAACGACCGAAAGAGGAACTATTTTCAAAATCCCGTTAAACGAAACAGAATCTATAGGAGATAATTCATATATCCACTTTTTAAGCCCTGAAGAGAAACGAGCCCGGTTAGAAGGAAAAGAAATTATATTAGATGATATAAAAGGACTAGAACTTAATTTTGAACTTGATGTAAATGATAATGCCGAAGTAGAGGTGGTCGTGGATAAAAGTACAGGAAGTTCATTAAAAGGACGCGGAGCCGGAACATTACTTATTGAGATTAATACCAATGGTAAATTTAATATGTGGGGCGATTTTGTAGCTTATGAAGGAACATATAATTTTAGATATGGAGCCTTTGTAGAAAAGCTGTTTACCGTTAGAGAAGGAGGAACAATTAATTGGGATGGGAGTCCAACACGAGCGCTTTTGGATCTTAGCGCCGTATATAAAACAGAAGCAAATCCTGCAATATTGTTAGAGAACTCTTCTATAAATCGTAAAATCCCTGTAGAAGTGGTTATAGACCTTCAGGGAGAATTAATTCAACCTAATGTTAATTTTAATATAGAATTTCCAAACTTAAGTTCTGTGATAAAAAGTGAGTTGGATTATAAACTAAGCGATCAGTCTAATAAAGAATTACAAGCACTCTCTTTGGTGTCTTCTGGGCAGTTTTATAACGGTACCCTTGATGCTAATGCACTTACTGGTGGTTTGGTTGCAGAACGAGCATCTAGCCTTTTTAATGGAATATTTTCTGACGAAGATGATAAATTTCAGGTAGGATTAAATTATGTTCAAGGTGTTAAAAGTTTAGATCAGGAAGATGCAGATCAATTTGGGTTAACGCTTTCTACACAGATTAGTAACAGAATTCTGATTAACGGACGAGTAGGAGTCCCTATCGGGGGAGTTAACGAATCTAATGTAGTTGGAGATGTCGAAGTAGAATACCTTTTTAATGAAGAAGGATCATTGAGAGGGAAGATTTTTAATCGACAAAATACAATTCAATTTGTCGGTTCAGGAAATCAGGGGTATGAACAAGGGGTAGGACTTTCATATTCGGTCGATTTTGATAATTTTAATGAGTTATGGACTAAGATCTTTAAAAGTAAAAAAGTAAAAGATTCTATTGCAAAACCTAAGGATACTACCAAAATAGAATCTCCGAATTTTATTAACTTTACCGAGAAGAATAACTAATTCTGGTTATTTTTATCATCCTATTAAATATTTAATTATGGCAAAAGAGATAAGAACCATTGGTGTCATGACTTCGGGAGGAGATGCTCCGGGAATGAATGCTGCAATACGTGCTGTAGCAAGAGCATGCGCTTACTATAATGTGAAATGTATAGGGTTTTATCGAGGATATCAGGGAATGATAGAAGGAGATTATACGGTAATGAATGCCAGAAGTGTTCGTAATATTATTAGTAGAGGAGGAACGATACTTAAATCTGCCCGATCTGTGGATTTTAAAACTCCCGAGGGTAGAAAAAAAGCGGCAGATCACCTTAAAAAAATAGGAATAGATGCTATGGTTCTTATTGGTGGTGATGGAACGTTTAGAGGAGGACAGATTTTTAGTGAAGAATATGATATTCCTGTAATCGGTGTTCCTGGTACCATAGATAATGATATTGCAGGTACGAATTATACAATAGGCTATGATACTGCATTAAATACAGTGATCAATGCAATAGATAAAATACGAGATACGGCCAGTTCACATAACCGATTATTTTTTGTTGAGGTAATGGGGCGTGATGCAGGATTTATTGCTCTTAATAGTGGAGTAGGCGCAGGAGCAGAAGAAATTTTGATTCCCGAAGAAGATTTAGGACTTGACCGATTATTAGAATCACTAAAACGCAGTAAACGATCAGGTAAATCCTCGAGTATAGTTGTGGTAAGTGAAGGTGACAAAACAGGAAAAAATGTATATGAACTGGCAGACTATGTAACAGAAAATCTACCAGATTATGAGGTGAGAGTAACTGTTTTGGGGCATATGCAACGTGGTGGCTCCCCATCATGTTTTGATAGAACACTGGCTAGCCGATTATGTGTTAAAGCAGTAGAACTACTTCTTGATGGAAAGAAAAATGTAATGGTAGGCATTATTAATAATGAGATTACAGCAACAAGTTTTGATGTTGGCCTAAGAGAAGGTCACGAAATTAATAAAGAATTACTTCGTATTTCTGATATCCTTTCTACTTAACGTGAATTCGATGTAAGGATTTGGTTTAAAAAAGCCGTCAAATTGAATGATTTTTCATAGTGACCTCTCGACTGCGCTCAAGATGACGTGGAGAAAAATTGTATCGACCCTTCGACGAAGCTCAGGATGACAAGGCTTTTGTTTGAAAATTTACTTGTCTTCGATACAATTTTCTGTAGAAAAT
This sequence comes from Aquimarina sp. Aq78, assembly GCF_900299525.1. Classification (GTDB taxonomy): domain Bacteria; phylum Bacteroidota; class Bacteroidia; order Flavobacteriales; family Flavobacteriaceae; genus Aquimarina. The sequence continues at coordinate 49,958 of NZ_OMKA01000004.1, forward strand.
CACTCTGACTGACATAAATTTTCTTATTTCATCATAAAAACCTCTCGAACTTATACTTTTTTTTGAAATATCAGTTTATAAACGGGAGTTGTGTTTAAGTATTTTAAAACCAGTATTTTAAATATAATGAAGTAAGTCGTATTTGATAAATACCGACTTACTTTTCTTGTTTTTGACTACACTGCAACCTTACATTTGAGGAAACAAAAAAAAGTAAGATGAACTATCACAGGGATACCAGAAGAAACAAATTCATAGCAGATGTTATAAAACAAAAATACCTTTTTTTGCTCCATTAAATACCAGATGTAAACTACCCCATAATTGCATTAAACAATGACTAATATTCTCATTACTTTATCTTAGATAATGCTCTACTACATTATCTGGGTTTAATCTGCAACTCATTATGAATAGTATTATCAAACAGATCAAACTTATAGAGCGCATCGATCAACTTATTCGATTGCAAGCTACAGGATCACCAGAAGAACTGATCTCTAAATTAGGAATCTCAAAAACAAAACTATATCGCATTATTAATACAATGAAAAGTTTAAATGCTCCTGTTGAGTATGACATCACCGTACAAAGTTTTGTGTATGCCGAACCAGTAGATTTTACTTTTGGATTCTATACAAAAGATAGAAAAACGAATATTATTAATCCTTTTATAGGGTAGTTAGGAGAGCGGTTAACCCAAAACCTGAAACCCAAAACCTGTAACCTGATACCCCTTCAAACTTATTTCTAAAAAAAACTTTTATTTTTTTTTCTCAGTCCCGAAAAACGAAACTGAGATACCGTAATATTGCTACTGGAATACAATAAAAATATAAAAACAAGTTCATTTAGAGTGCTTTATCTATGTTAGATAATTCCTTAACAAAAAGATAACCAAAAAGAGCGAAATCCATTGTTTGGTTTATTGATTTGTTATGGCTTAAATGGTAGGTTTGCACCCGGAAAAACAAAATCAGTCACTCAATATTTATTTATCTTATGAAAAAAATAGTAATAGTATTTTTTCTATTCTGTTATGGTCTCCATGCTCAGGAAGAATTCACTCCGGATTATATTTCTTATTATTCAAAATATACTCCTGTTACTCCCAATGCGAGTAGTTTTTTACAATATGGCAACACACCTGTAAATCATGCTACAGGTATTCCACAAATTAATATCCCTTTATATACAATTCAAGAAGATGGCGTTTCGATTCCTATTTCTTTATCGTATCATGCTTCTGGGGTAAAAGTTGATGAACTGGCTAGTGTTGTCGGGCTTAAATGGACATTGAATGCTGGGGGAGGAATATTTAGACAAGTTAATGACAAGATCGATGAAGAAGGTTGGTTAGTTCCTTCTAAACGTGGGCGTGTAACTCCAGAATGGTTAACCCAATATCCTGTTCATCATTTTCAAACTCAAAATACCATTGCTACTTCTGATCTACACGATGATTATCATCCCGATGATTTCAGTTTTAATTTTACAGGTCATTCGGGAAACTTTATATTTGACAAGAATGGTGATGTAGCCGATGATTTTAAGGACGATTTATATATTGGAACACTTCCTTTAACGAATAACCATTTTAATTTCTTTTCAAAAGATAGCCAGGGTAATACTTTTTACTTTGATAATGCCAAGGAAACCAATATATCCCACGTGGCTAATGTTATGGGTACTTCTTTGAGTGATGTTACTCGTTCTAGTAACGTATCGGGTTGGATGTTAGATCGCATTATTACTAAAAATAGTAAAGAAGTAAATTTTACCTATTCCCCGTATACATTTCAGTACACGCTTACAGGGATATCCCAAAGCTTGATTAATGCTCCTGGTTGTGGAACCGAAGCACTCGAGACTTGTGGTTGTCTGGGATCCTCTTCTGGTCCCGTTGTGAATAAGACAACTTTATCTACAACCACAGCAACCTACACGCCAACAAACCAACTAGTTAGTGCAATAGAGACTTCAGGTGTAAAAGTAACCTTTAATTATATAGATGATACTACTCTGTCTACCTGGAAAAAGAAGCTAACATCTATAGATATTTTAGACAAGATCAAAAACAGAACCAGGTCATTTGTGTTTACCTATGGTAAATTTGGTGGTGATCCCAGGTTACGTTTAGAACAAGTACAGGAGATAGGTTTTAATGGAGTTTCTAAACCTCCTCATAAGTTTTATTATGCTTCTGGAGATCTTCCTCAGAAAGGAAATAAAGCAAAGGATTATGCCGGCTATTACAACGGTGAAACCAATAATCAAACCATAGTACCATTTTCAATACAAGCATTTAATATTTTGAATACTACTGATCGCCAGAAGCTTGCCGATCGAAGTGAATATATAAACTATCTAAAAATAGGAACTTTAAATAAGATTGAATATCCCACAGGAGGATCGACCACATTTACTTACGAACCTAATTCGGTTAGCGCACCAGAGAATAGTAACCCAAATTACGTTCCCAAAGATGTTCCAATATCACAAGCAGATGAATATTTTACATCAGGTGGATATAGAGTATTTAGAACTCCATTTACTATAGCAAAAGATTTAAGTCATTTGGGAACACCAGTCACATATAATGCAGCATCTACAATTTGTAATTTTGATCCTCAAAACCCTAGTATTGATTGTTCACGATTTAATATTTACCCAAAACAAAGTGATGGAAGTCTAGGTGCTCCTATTTTTTCTCCTTTTTTAGTGATTGGGGCCGAAGGAAGTATTAATCTTTTTAAAGGAGATTATGTTTTAGAACTTAAGATTGAAGAATCTAAACTTCTAGCGAATCCTTCTGCTCAGATTTCAGTAAATCTAGGTTGGTATGAGGATGAAGGCACACAAACTCATTATACAGGTGGGCTTCGTGTGAATACTATAACCGATAAGGATGCTAATGATCAATCAGCAAAAACGACCAAATATACTTATGAAAATCTTATTGGATACAATTTTGATGTTTCTACCTATCAGAAAAGTTATGGTCAACTTGGTGTACGTTCAGTTTTTTCTTCAGATAATATTTGGTTAAATCCCGAATTAACCAAGTCAGGGCATTTCTATGGAAAAGTAACAATAGAAAAACTAAGTGATCAAGGAAATATAAAAACCATAGAAGAGTACAAAGAGACTTTTAAGCAGAAAACCTATGCGCCTGTGATGGCCAAACAGGAACATTATGAGGGGGATAGCAAGGTAAAGGCTATCGTTTTTGATTATGAGAATACGATAGAATCTCATCTGCAATTCTATGTTCTTGCAGACAAAGATTTATGCTACAATTTTGCAAGTGCTAGTCCACAAATAATAGGTTATAGTGGAGTTAACGGTGCTAATTATTATCATCGTAGAAATGTATTGTCTAAGAAAACTGAAATTGATTACTACCATAAAATAGGAGAACCCTTTAAAGCATCAGTTGTTCAATATAAATATCAGTATAATAATGATCTTCAGGTTATAAAAGAAGAACTGGATGGTAGATTGTATGCAGATAATGAGCAGGCTATTGAGGCTAAAAACTATAGCATACGACCAAATGGTAAACATGTAGAAATACGGTATACCTATCCGGTAGATCACCAATCACAAAATACCACTTTGGCAACTTTACACAATAATAATCAGGTCGCTTTACCAATCAGTAAAAAGGTATATACTAATGGGACTCTTATTCAGGGGCAATATATGAATTATGATACCAGAGGTAATACCATTGCAACCTATAGACATAACAAAGGGAAAGCTACTCATCAATTTATAGCTGGACATATTCCTTCGGATTATGAGTTATATGAACAGTATACTATAGAGGCAGGAAAACCAGTAGAAGTGCAAAGAAAAAAAGGCCTCCCCACTGCTATTTTATGGGATGTAACCTATAATTATATGTTAGCCAAATTGGTAGGAGTAACCAAAATTGAATTAGATGAAATTACTGCGGCTATTGATTTAAAATCTATTACCGATAGCTCACTTAATACAATTTATAATAATTTACGAACAGCCTTGCCCAATGCGATGGTTTCTACATATACTTACGATCCGCTTGTTGGAGTAACTAGTATGACAGATCCGGAAGGGTATACTACTTATTACCAGTATGATGACATGAGTCGCTTACAATATACCCTGGATCATGAGCAATATGTAGCCCAGCAGCTACGCTATAATTACCAGGGACAACAATCTGATGTTTTAAGAGGGGTAAGGATCAGCTTTCCCTCTTTTGGATCTGTTCAGCCTAATCAAGCAGTAACCTTTACCGCCAATACCTCAGGAAGCGGGGGTGCAAACCTGTATACCTGGTCTGTAAATGGTACACAAGAACAATGTGATGGTACGACCAGTTTTACCAAAACCTTTGCTAGTGAAGGCACCTATACCATATCGGTACTGGCTTATAACACCCAGACCAAACACAGGGTGAGTACGACTATAAATGTAGTGGTAGCGTATCCTCCTATTACTATCCCAGTGTTAAGTGCAAATTATAGTAGTGTGATCACAGGTACCAATGTTAATTTTAGTGCCTCGGGTATCGGGGGAGGAACCGGTGACTTGCGTTATGAGTGGTACGTTAACAATATAAAACAAGCCAGTACCGCGACTACCTTTACCTATACCACCAACACAGCAGGAACATACAATGTATATTTTAAAGTGATCGATAACAGGAGTGGTAAATCTACCGATAGCGAAGTGCGATTATTGCATATGTATAATCCACTAATTGCTCCTGTAATAAGTGCATCAAAAGCACATATTGTACAAGGTACCACGACGACTTTTACCGCTTCGGGTATAGGAGGTGGTACAGGTCTTCGATTATACCAATGGTATGTAAATGATGTAAAACAAAGTGCTACAGGAACAACATACTCTTACAATTTTCCTAATTCAGGAACCTATACGATAAAATTCAGAGTAGTAGATCGAGGATTAGAAAACTCATACTACCAATGGGGTGGTAATGCTCCTGTTTTAAAATCATATCCGGGTATGGTAGCAAACAGCAGTCAATCTCACACTTCTATTTCTGGGACGAATCCAAGTGTGTCGTTTAGTATTACTAGCTTAACAGGGGGATCAGGTAATTCTCAGATCACCTGGAAAGCCTATAATAGTATTAACCTTTCCCAGGCCTTAGGATCAGGAAGTGGTACAAACTTTGGCTTTTCTAACTTTTCAAATGGCACTCATGAGTATACCATTCAGGCTAAAATTAAAGATAACCTTACCGGTCAGGAAATCACTAAGGTGATGATTGTTGTAGCCACGGTCTCTACAGACACTGGTGGCGGTGGCGGTAATACAGGAGAACAACACTAATCCCATAAATAATATAGTAAGATGAAAAAACAAATTATATATATACTATTACTACTAATGGGAGTAAATCTTCAGGCCCAGGTAGTATTATCTGATAAGAACTATGTACATACCACAGTCCCTCAAGTAGGAATGACTATTGCCCAGATGGAGGCTGTGAATTGTACTAATATCAATGATATTGATAAGACGATAGAGAGTGTTACCTATTTTGATGGACTGGGTAGACCGATACAACAACGAGCGATCAAAGCCTCTAAAGATGGTAAGGATATTGTGACCCATATGGGATATGATGATTATGGCAGACAAGACAAACAATACCTACCTTTTGAAGCGACCAATACCGTAGGGAGTTATAAGGCAGTAATCATTAATGACGATATTAACCAATACTACAAAGACACCTATGGCGATGATTTTATAGGGGTTGCACTTCCAGATATCAATGCTTATTCAGAAAGTGTGTTTGACAAGTCACCACTTAATCGTGTACTAGAACAGGGAGCCCCGGGTAAAGCCTGGAAAGCAGATCATGATAGTGATACAGATCATACGATCAAGTTTGATTGGGATACCAATGTAGCTAATGAAGTAGTCCATTTTAAAGTCAACTTTACAGGAGACGATACCGAAAAACCGACTTTGGTAAAAGATGGTCATTATGACCCTAATCAGTTATATGTAACGATCACCAAAGATGAAAACTGGACTCCGGTAGATGGAAACAATCATACTACCAAAGAGTACAAAGACAAACTAGGTAGAGTGGTCTTAAAAAGAACCTATGCTTCGACAAGCTCAGCAACCCCAGAGGCGCATGATACGCATTATGTATATGATAGATTTGGGAATTTAACGTATGTAATACCTCCCAAAGTAGATACAAGTACTACAAGTATCTCTGCTACCGAGCTTACCGAACTCTGCTACCAATATAAATATGATTATAGAAACCGATTGATCGAGAAGAAGATTCCTGGTAAAGACAAGGAGTATATTGTGTATAACAAACTCGATCAGCCGATTATGACCCAGGATGCGAATTTAAAAGCAAATAATGCATGGCTCTATACCAAATATGATGCCTTTGGTCGAGTTGCCTATACCGGTAAGATCACCGATCTCAGGGATCGTGCTGCCATACAAGCAGATGCTACCGGGTATAGTGATGCATTGTGGGTAGACCGTATTGCTCCTGTATTAGTCGATGGAGTACAACTCTACTATAATGATGGGGGGTATCCCAAAGTGACCAATGCTACACTACTCACTATCAATTATTATGGGGACTATACTGTTTTAGGTAGTGAAGATGTCTTTTTTAATGCACCAGCCACCATATATGGTGTAACCCCCAGAGCGCAAACCAAATCTTTACCAGTAGTTAGTAAAGTACGGGTATTAGAAACTCTGGATTGGATCACTACCGTTACTTATTATGATACCAAATCAAGACCGATCTATGTAGCCAGTAAGAATGAGTATCTAAACACTACAGATGTTATAGAAACCAAGTTGGATTTTGTAGGTAAGGTAGAAGAAACCACAACCACGCATATCAAAGATAGTCATGCAGCGATTGTAACGATAGATAGCTTTACCTATGACCATATGGGTAGAGCACTTGCCCAAACCCAAAAGATCAATACCCAGGATCCAGAAGTGATTGCAGCTAATACTTATGATGCTTTAGGGCAGTTAGTATCCAAGAAAGTAGGCAATGCATTACAGGATATACACTACAAATACAATGTTAGAGGGTGGTTAAAAGGAATCAATGATGTAAATAACCTGGGGAATGACCTGTTTGCTTTTGGGATCAATTACAATACCACTACAGAAAACCTGGGAGCAGTGGCTTTGTATAATGGTAATATTAGTGAGACGACATGGAAAACGGTTAGCGACAATACCAAAAGAGGGTATGGATACCAGTATGATGCATTAAATCGAATCACCAAAGGACGTAGTAGTGATGGTCACTATGATCTGGCATCGGTATCGTATGATAAGGTAGGTAATATCACAAACCTTACCCGAGATGGGTGGCAGAACAGTACTGTGTTTGCCGATATGGATATATTATCCTATACCTATGATGCGGGGAATAAACTCTTAAGTGTAGCCGATACGGGAAACAAAGCCTATGGATTTAAGGATGGTACCAATACCAATGATGACTTTGTTTATGACATTAATGGTAATATGATCCAGGATCAAAACAAAGGGATTACCGGGATTAGTTATAATCATTTAAACCTACCTCAAACAGTTACTGTAAATAATACAGATCATAATGGAAATATTAATTATATTTACGACGCCACTGGAGCAAAATTAAAAAAGATTGCAACAGAGGGAAGTTCTTTAATAGAGACTGAGTATGCCGGTAATTATGTGTATAAGAATGGTAATCTGGAGTTTTTTAATACCTCAGAAGGGTATGTAGAACAACACTCAGATGGCTTTAAGTACATCTATCAGTATAAGGATCATTTAGGCAATATACGTTTAAGCTATAATAAAGGTGGTAACAAGACTTTTTTAAATGATACTTTTGATAGTAGTACCGATGGCTGGGGTGGCGGTGGCGTATCTGCAACCAATGGTCGTTTAGGCGTTCTGGTAAAGTATATGTACAGTGGTACTAATAAAAAGATTACACACTCTTTTAGTGCTGGTGAAACGATCAAGATCAAATTTAAGCTTGATGCCAATGGCAAAGGATATAAGATGCGTGTACTGGTCAATGAGATTGATGCTGCCAACAAGAGCACAGGATGGTATTCTGCTGGTGATGCTGCTGAAGGTAATTTTGAAGCTACTTATCAAATCAAACAAGATGCTTCTAAGCTAAATATCAAACTGGGATTAACCAGTAGTATAGCCGCAGAAGAAGAAATTTATCTTGATGATATTAGTGTGTTACAAGAAACCGAAGAAGGGATCATCGTACAGCAAGAGAAGAATTATTATCCTTTTGGATTAACACATAAGGGGTACAATACTACGATATCTGGGCGTAAACATTCTTACGGATACTTAAATCAAGAAGAACAGAATGAGTTAGGACTTAATTGGCTAAGTTTTAGACATAGAAACTATATACCAGAAATTGGAAGGTTCTTTGGAGTAGATCCTGTTGCTGGTGATTATGTTACGATATCACCTTATCAATTTGCACATAATAACCCTGTTTGGAAAGTTGAACTTGAAGGACTTGAGGGACAAGAATTAGATGGTTTTGATCTTATAAGCGCTCCACCATCTGGACAAAGTGGTAAAAACCCTGCTGCTCATTTACCTTTACCTATAGGAGACCAATCAAGTGGTACATCTTCTGGAAACAAAAATACACGAAAACTTGTAGCAATACAGAAGAGACAGATGATTACTGGTTATCCTGGTCAGGCACTAGATGAAGCTGTAACTTCTGGTATTCAATGGGTAGGTAGCAAACTTACAGGAAGTAACGTCTCTAAAAGTACATCCGAAAATATACAACTAGGTACTAACCTATTAATGCTAATTGCATCAAAAGGTAAAAATGGAAAAGCAGGTACAGAAGTATTAGAGCAGTTGACAAAAACAGCTAGCACTAAATCTTTATCTAAAATAGCCTTGAATACTTCTAAGTTAAGCGGGGCTGGTTCAGATGTACTAGAAGGAGTTATCAAAAAGACAAATAATATTGGAGCACATTTAAGTCCAAGTGATTTAAAAGGAGCTGTAAAAGAAATATTAGGCAGCCCAGTTACGATAAATGGTAAGACTTTTGATCATATAGGAGAAGTAACAGATGCACTTAAAGGATTAGGAAAACAGATTACTAAATTGAATAAAGGAATTAAAAATGGTTCATTTAGTGATGACGTTTTGGATGCAGCGACAAGTTTAAGAACACAGTTGCAAAACCAAAAAGATCAAATACAGAATGTTTTAAATAATGCTAGAAAAGAAGCTAGTGGTTTTTAATATGAATTTAGAAAAAACAATAAATCAATTACAGGATATACCAATACCTAGACCGCCAGAATACGAATCACATTTGGTAAGAAGATGTTTTGATTTAGCTAACAAAAAACTTAAATACTTCTCACCAGAAGATTTAAGAATTATGATAGGACAAAATATAGGTTTAGAGTATTTAATACCTATTGCTTTAGAAGTATTGCAACGAGAACCTTTTATAGAGGCTGATTATTATGAAGGTGATTTGTTTTTAAGTGTTTTTAAGGTTGATAAAGTATTTTGGGAAAAGAACCTTGAGCTTAAAGAAAAGATTTTAAGTGTATTTAAAGATAACTTAGATGATTTTAAACAGTTAGATTTAGATACTCAAGAGGATCTTTATAAAGAATATGAAAAATTGTAAATATTAAATCCTACGGTAATAGGTCAAACTGGTAATGGGTCAAATTGGTGCTTTTGAAAAAAAGTGTATTTTTAAGACTGACTATCAATAACTTACAACATAAACAAGCCTCAATAAAGAGGCTTGTTTATGTTGTTTACACTACTTAAAATTGCTTAGAACCTATTAAATAAGGGTTTTGTATCTCTACGTAGGTCAAATTGGTGCTTGGTTATATTTGCCCCGCTCCCGCTAGCGTCTCGCTAGTGACGTTAAAGCTGTCTCGTCCTAAAAAAAGTTTACATATTTATACTTAATCCTAAAATAGATTTACATCTATATTTTAATCCTATTATTGTAAACCAATAATAGGATTTTTTATAT
>NZ_OMKA01000020.1 GCF_900299525.1 Aquimarina sp. Aq78
TTGATTAGAACCTAAGTTTAAAACCTTTAATGCCCCCATACTACCAATAGATGTGGGAATAGTACCCGTCATGGCATTACGCTCAACAGTAAATGTTTCTACATTCACTAAATTGCCAACTGAATCTGGTAAAGGTCCTGATAATTTATTTATAGCAAAGTTAACGAAAGTTAGATGTACCAAGTCTCCAAAAGATATTGGAATTCCTCCCGTCAATCCATTATATGATAAACTCAATTTTGTTACTTTTCCATTCTCAACAGTAACACCTGCCCAATCACAAACAGAAGAGTTAGGATCATTAACCAACCATGGTCTGTTATTGGCCTGTGTATTGGTCCAATTAGCGCCATCAGTACTATTGTATAAATCTACCAGAGCCTGTCTTTCTGCTGCAGAAACTCCACATGTTTCAGCTGGGCCTATCGATAGAGTTATTGGATTACGAATTAATGTTAAATCTGTAATTATGCTATTAGTAGCAGTGAAATGGTATACTCCGGCATCAACATCTGTAGCATTAGAGATGACTAAATCTTTGCTTGTTGCTCCTGTAATAGCTACATCATTTTTATACCATTGGTAGCTATTGTTGATACTTGTTAATGCTGTAGTTGTTAATGTAATTGATTGTCCTGTCGGTACTGATCTTGTTTCAGCCTGATCTATTTTACCTTGAGGTGTATATCGATATCTTGTTAGGTTAGTCTGATAATTTGCATGTTCGGTTTCAAAATCATTGAACACAAAATTATTCCCTTCAAGTTCTAAAGTGTTTAAGATATCAGATGATGCAATTGTTGATAATCCTGATGGTATTTTTCCAGAAAAACTATTGTTTGCAACAGACAGTGTACTTAACTTGGTTAAATCACCCAACTGGCTTGGCAATTGGCCTTCTAATTTATTCCCTGTTAGGTATAAAAATGTTAAGTTAGAAAGGTTACCAAAATTACCAGGAATTGTTCCTGTAAAATTATTGAAGGCTAAATGAATAACTTTTAAATTCAAAAGAGTACCTAATCCTGTTGGGATATCACCACTCATTTTGTTTAAAAATAAAGATATCGTACTTAGGTTTGATAAATTAGAGATCGATGCAGGTAGTGTTCCTGTTAGTTTATTACGAGACAAGGATATATTTGTTAGATTAACCAAATCACCAATAGTAGTAGGAATGCTCCCAGAAAGTGTATTTCTGGTTAAGGATAATGATTCTAATCCCGATATGTTGGATATAGAATTCGGAATCGTACCCACCAAATTATTATTATCTAATTTTAAGGCTGTTACCTTATCTGCTACAACAGTAATCCCATACCAATCACTCACCAAAGAATTTGGATCATTAATCAACCATGGCTGATTATTAGCTTGTGTATTAGTCCAATTAGTCCCATCTGTACTGGTATAAAAATCTATCAAAGCCTGACGTTCTGCGGCAGTGACTCGCCCAACTTCAGCATCAGAAATTGATACTGTAATTTCATTTCGGGTTAGTGTTAAGTCTGTAATTATGCTATTGGCAGCAGTGAAATGGTATACTCCGGCATCTGTGCCTGTAGCATTAGTGATCACTAAATCTTTACTCGTTGCTCCTGTAATAGCTATATTATCTTTGTACCACTGGTAACTATTATTTGTACTTATTAATGCTGCACCTGTTAATGTAATTGATTGCCCTGTAGATACTGATCTTGTTTCAGCTTGATCTATTTTGCCTTGAGGTGTATATCGATATCTTGTTAGATTGGCCTGATAATTTGCATGTTCAGTTTCAAAATCACTGAATACAAAATTATTCCCTTCAAGTTCTAAAGTGTTTAAGATATCGGATGATGCAATTGTTGATAATCCTGATGGTATTTTTCCAGAAAAACTATTGTTTGCAACAGACAGTGTACTTAACTTGGTTAAATCACCCAACTGGCTTGGCAATTGGCCTTCTAATTTATTCCCTGTTAGGTATAAAAATGTTAAGTTAGAAAGGTTACCAAAATTACCAGGAATTGTTCCTGTAAAATTATTGAAGGCTAAATGAATAACTTTTAAATTCAAAAGAGTACCTAATCCTGTTGGGATATCACCACTCATTTTGTTTAAAAATAAAGATATCGTACTTAGGTTTGATAAATTAGAGATCGATGCAGGTAGTGTTCCTGTTAGTTTATTACGAGACAAGGATATATTTGTTAGATTAACCAGATCACCAATAGTAGTAGGAATGCTCCCAGAAAGTGTATTTCTGGTTAAGGATAATGATTCTAACCCTGATATGTTGGATATAGAATTCGGAATCGTACCTACCAAATTATTATTATCTAATTTTAAGGCTGTTACCTTATCTGCAACAAGTGTAACCCCATACCAATCACTCACCAAAGAATTTGGATCATTAATCAACCATGGCTGGTTATTAGCCTGTGTATTGGTCCAATTAGCCCCATCAGTACTATTATAAAAATCTACCAAAGCCTGGCGTTCCTGAGAAGAGACTTGTGCTATTACAGATAGACTATTAAAAACAACTATTAGTACTAATAAAGAATACTTCGTGAGCTTTGATTGTATATAAGTTAGATTTTTCATGTATCTAATTTGGTTTTCTTTTTTTGATGAATCAATTATTTATTATTTTATAATCTACATGGAGTGACACAAGTCAATCTATAATCACTATAATCAATAAAATTAACTGGGACATTTCTAGGGCATTTTTTCAAATTGGCCATTACATCAATTGTAATTTCTGAATATTTGCCATTTATCAATTTTGATCCATTATTTCTATTTAATAAAAAGAATTCTGCTTTTGAATAATTATTTCGTTTACCACTTCTTCTATTTCTTGCTGCAATATCAAATTTCACAACAGCTCTTCCTCTTATATCCAACTGTATTTCGGACTCGAAGTAAGTTTTATTATTAGCATTTGTAACTGCTATTTCTCCATTTATAAATGCTGCACAACCTCTATCTTCATTATGTAATAAAGTAACTGCAAAAGGCACTACTGCATTGGGTTTGCCCTGTATTGTTATTTCTGATCTTTTTGCCAAACAATATTCATAAGCACCATCTCCATTATGAGTATTCCTGTAATCAACTCCAACACGATCATCTGTTATTCTTGCATTAGAAATACTAGGAATTTCGGCATCATCACATTCACTCCCTATTCCATCTCCATCATAATCGTAATTATTACTAGGTGTAAAAGGGCATAAATCTTCATCATCCTTAATTCCATCATTATCATAGTCTGTATCTTCAGGTAACTCACCAATAAGGTTACGTTCTAAAATTGCATTTTCATTTGCCGGGATTAATAAACTATTTCTACCGGTATGAGATACCTGATCTGTTATCCGTATCCCTTCAAACCCATCTTTGTCTGCCGAATTTTTAAAATTAAAATGGGCGCTATCAGATTTCATAAAGACATAATCTTCAAAACCATCCATCCCCATATCACGATATCTACTATTAGAACTTACTGCTGTTGGCAACGTATAATTATATCCGTATTGCGCAGCAGAATACCTCCCTAAAGCGTCTTTATTTTCTAATTCTGTTCCAAAAGGACTATACTGCGTAACTTCACTAGCAAATGTCCAGGCATCATTAGCTGTCCCAGATTTTCCCCAGGTTTTATCTTGCATCAGAGCATAATACGGCGTAAACTCTTTAAAATACCCTTCTCTACGAGTATTTACCTTAGAAGTTGTACCTTGATTAACATGGGAACGTTCTGTTAAATATGCATAGGAACGCTTTGCCCTCCATTCTCCCTTTGCGTTATACACATAAGGGTTAAAAGGATTTTCAAAAGGGTAATCATCTTGTGAGATATCTTCAAGCTTCCCTCCATTTAAGGATTCTGGTGCAAATTTTAATTCACTTTCACACTGGCAATTCCAGAAGTCATTATATTCTACTGCACTGGCGTTTACAATTCTTAAATTATCTACAGTTGGTGTATTTATATTTAGTGTGAATGTATTGGTATCTATTTGATTCAAATTTGCTCCAGTACTCCCTTTGATTGGGTTTTTCATCATTGTAATGGATCCCATATTGGCCATTTGTTGATTTCTACGTCCTGATCTTACAATTTTGAAGTCAATCTCCTCACTAATATCTGCTCCTTCAGAAGTATTAATAACACTTCCGTTTCTTTTCATTAACATCACTCCATCACCCGCAGGATTAAACCCTACAATCCAAAGTCGATCGCTCTTCTTTGCTCTGCCATAGGTAGCTATTATTTCATCTCCTAGCGTAAAATATTTCTTAGCATCAGGAATAGTAAAGAAGCTTCCCGATCTTTTCAAAGTTCCAGTAATACCTATATTACGAGATGCCTGCCCCATATTATCATAGGCCCAGTATGCAGGAAAATTAAAATTGTAGTATTCATCATCAAATTCATTAACAGTTCGGGTTAATAATACTTGTCCCGTTTCTGCATCCCAGGCTTCATTTATAGTTGATACCTTAGATCCGAGATCTGTAGCTATTTTTTCTTTTAGTACTGCCGTTGTATGAATTACTTTGGTAGTGATAGTTGAATGGGCTATATTTTCCATCTTGGTCATAGAAGGGACCACCATAGGAACTGGAACTGGAAATACACCTATTATTAAAATAACTATGTTTCCTTTAAATCCTTTATTTTCGGATTTAGAATAACTTTCTCTAAAATCTGTAACCATATCATAATCTACTCCAATTTCTCTATCATAAAGTACTTTACCATCTTTTGAGATTATTGGTAGTTTATTATCTAATTTTGTTATATCATTTTGTTGGGTACTATATTTATATTCTACAGATGATATGGCTTTATCCTGATGCTCTGCATATACTTTCTGAAAACGCATCTTTCCATTCATATCATTGGTATGCACCATAAAACCCTGAGAAAGCGTAAATTCGTTTTTCATCGCGATGGGTGCCCCAAAAATTCCTTTTAACATATTCTTTAAAAAATCATTTTGGTTTGTTACCATACCAGCATCAATATCTGTGTAATCAACAACAGTTGGATAATCTTTGGATGTAAAATATTCGGTTACGACCTTACCTGTTGCGTGTTTTGATATTCCTTCTCGTGCAAGATTACTTACTGTTACTTTACTATAGGTAATTACTGAAGAAGGGAAGAAAGATTCTCCAAATGGTTTCTCTATATAATTTACTTCACGAGGAGCTACCAGACGATCCGAATGATTATAAAATGGTTCTACAAATGGATTTTCCTTACTCTGATTAGGCTCATAAGTAGCAACACCACTAGAACTCCCGTCATCTAAAGTATATTCATAAGTTTGCCCATACTCTTTATTATACTTTTCATTAGTATCAGGAATTGTGGCATCCACCATTTTATTCCACTGATCTCTCATCACCAATTTCTTTATCCTTACACCGCCTCCTAACTTATATTTTCCAGGAGCTGACAAGCGTATCCAGGACTTTTCTGGTATAAAACGCTGTGCACATAAAAATTCATTACTTCTTAACTTAGCATTAGGGCCTGTGACAAGATCTTTGATTGCAGCAACACTACTAATCAATTTCTTTGCTATACTCTCTAAATTTTCAGATCTATAATCCATGTTAATTCCATACACCAATCCATTTAGGTATTGTCTTCCAAAATACCATCCTGCTTTAGAGATCGGATTGACTTGTTTAGTACCTAAAACTCCGCCTTCGATATCCGTCATTTTCATGGGAATGGCCGCATACACTTCTCCATTTGTTTTTTTAAATACATTGATCTGTTTATTTTTGGAGATTTCAAAATATCCGGTTACATAGTCATAATCATTACTAGTATCAGATAATGCCCCGGCTTTAGTCATATTCATTAAGAATCTAAAATAAATCGGTTTATTCTCAATCCCTTTTAAATATTTTGATCTAAAATCAGCATCTGTTGTAGCTGTTTCTCCTGACTGAAGTTTTACATACAAATAATCTGCATCTCCATCAAAAACATTTAATGCTCCTGACTTATATAGTTTTTTATTTCCCTCAGGATTAGAAGGGTTCGGTTTTTCACCTGTTCCTACCACTTTAAACATTTGCAACGCATCACGATCCTGAACATATTGATAGTCATCACTTTCATATGTCAAGTCGATTTTTCCACCTGATGGTAAATCAATAGATGTTAATGACCAAGCTGAAGAGAAAGAATCCTGTAGCTTACGATCATCCTGTTGTATAAAGGCAAATTCTGGTGCTGTAATAGCATCTCCTGTATTACAAAAGCCCGTATTGCCCCCTTCAAAATTAGGATTCATTTGAGGTACATCTACCCCGCTTTCATTCTTAATATATACTACGTTACCATTCTGGTCGTATTGTAATGCGTCTTTAACAATCGGCTTATATCCACCCCAAACATCATAGGATTTTAGGTTATAATCTGGATTAAATCCATCATAATTAAAAGTATACGGAGTATACTTACCCATTTTAGAATCTCGATAGGTAAAATATACTTTTTTTAATGTTAATTTTCCACCTTCATTACGTAACTCATTCCCATTAGGAGCTTCTCCTTTATTATTATCTACTTTTTTACACTGAGAATAATCATAGACAAAATGTGCTGTTTTGATAGCACTTATTGGCAAATCATTAGTAGCATCATCATCTAATATTTTTGCCTTAAGAGCTTCTGGTTTTGAATACAGCCTAACCTTATCTATTTTGTACATTTGTTGTCCAGAAGATGGGGCTCCTCCATTCTCTCCTGCAACTCCACGTGCATCTTTACGAGGAGAAAGGTCAAATATCGCTACATGAGTTTTGGTGACAATTTTATCAATATATTTTATCTCTTTCTCTCCATAGATATAACTTCCTTTTTGATCCGCTTTATTGGTATTTAAACCAGCATTATAGGAAGCTTGCATTGCTCCATAAGGGATTCTCCATTTGTATGTATCTTCTTTATTGGTATACACAAAATTGGTATACGCTCCTAGATCATCATCTGTAGGGCCATCTCCTTTCAAATCCTCATAATCTGAAGACAATACAGAAGATAATAAGTACGTATGTGCATAAGAAGGTGTGTTTACAGCATTAAAATAATGATCTATTCCACTTCTATTTCCTGTAGAATTTTCACCCCCTTGATATGTAACAAGTCCTGTAGCACAGTTATAAGCATTACTATTTGTGGTAAATGCAACTTCTCTTTTAACATTATTATAAGCTGTTTCTCCAAAAACATATGTAGAACCATCAGCTTTTTGTACTCTTACTTCTGCAGTGTGGTGAGGCTCTGCTTCCTTATTTATGCGAGAGTCTACGTAGTTCTTATTATTGTAAAATCTAGGTAGTTCTTCTGCACTTATTTTTTGTATGTTTTGATTACGAACATCTCTATTGCTTCGTTTAAATTTCTTTTTAAATTCAGCCCCACCCAAATCTTTATATTCGGGAGTGAAGTTATCAGTATACGTTTTTATTCTAAAACGGTTATTTGCATATCTATCAAAACTACTTCTGCTTCCTCCAATTTTTAATGTTACTGGAGCATATCCTCCTAAATCTTCAAATAATTCCTGATCCTTATCTATCCTTGGCTCTCCTATATATTTGTAATACACCGGTTCATAGTCTAATGAATCTCCTGCTTCTTTAATATCTTCTTTCTCTTGTTTAAAATGTTGCAATGCTTTAGTATTCCATATCCCGGTATGACTCTCGGATGGTGCATATGTAAAGTTAACTCCTGCGTGCATCCCTGTCCCTGGCTCTATTTCTACTCCTAAACTAAAACTATCATTTTCATCCTCAACAAATACATCGTTTATTTGCCCTATCTGACTTCGAAATGGCCTAAACATTCCTCCTATCCCTTGTCCTTGAACAGTATATAAATCATAAGTGTAATTTGTAGTAGGAAGCGCTAAAGTTGTTTTACTAATAAGTTGTTCTTTTTCTCTATTATAATCCAGTATATCATTAGGGTTGGCAAAACCTGTAAACTCATACCCATATGCTTTTTCTAATTTAAATGGGTCTTTTATTTTTTGTACCGCACCCATAGCAGAAACTTCAAACTCCCCATCTATTCCCCATATATCTCCACCTACAGAAATTGCTACTGTACCACTGATATCTGTAAAAGCAGTACGTTTACGTGGAGTCCATGTTGGAGTACTAAAAGAATAAGAACCCGAACCAGAGGAAAGAGATTTTTCTATTTTCATCTCATCAAACACTCCTTTAGAGAGATTAACTGAAGCTCCCATATTAAATGAACTTAATCCTCTATTAGAATTATAGGATACTCCTGCATTTAAACTCCCTCCTACCGCACTATCAAACAAAGATCCATTTCCAATTTTAGCATTAACACTTGGCGATATGGTAGCACCATCTGTAACTGAACTACTACCCTGAATTCCCACAGAAACTCCTTCTGCTAAACCAAATTGTATACCGTAAGACGGCTTAAAAGAGGTACCTGTGTAATTATTATACTTTACATCCATCCCAAAAGAAACCTTTACTCCATCCGGTGCCTCAAGTCCAAAAAGTTGAATATCCAAACCTGTATATACTCCTACAGTAACATTATTCTTCATGTTATTTTCATAGGTCATTTCATCCCCTTTAAAATCATCAGGAATTCCTCGTACTTGTCGATTGATTTGCCCTACATTAAGATTCCATCCTAGCCCAACCCAGGAAGATTCCTGATCCATGGTTACTCCAGAATCATAAGCCAGGTTTAACGGATATCCTCCAACATCCATAACAGGTATATTGTAGTTAAAGTTTCCCGAGGATAAATTCACCATATCTGAAGTTCCGATAGGTGTAAATGACTTAAACTCTGGTTGTGATGGACCGCTGGTTAATGCCCACAATTGCATAGGCTGCATCATTTGTACAATCAATTGTATTGCCAAATAGCTTGCAATTACTTTTGTAACTTTACTCTTTCGTATTGTATTGATCATATAACTAGGTGTGTTATAATATTATAACTTAATAGGTGTTTCTGTAAACTTAAATTTTAGTATCCCGTTTCCAAACAAGTGGTCCTCATATATAAGCTTAATGTTTTCCTCTGGTAAAATGTTACCAAAATGCAATAGCAATCTTTTAAAAGGAGCTACTTTAAAATTTCTTTCGAATGTGGTACCTAAACAAGGAATAGTATCTCCCGATTGTGTGACAATTTTGAAATCATTTTCTATTGTAAAAGACATATACTTAACAGCCGATTCATAATCACGATTGGTATATTCTGATTTTAATACATCATCTTCCTGCTCTTGTTTAAATTCTATTTCGATTACTCGTTCATTTTTAAGAGATTCATATATAGAATCTACTTTTTGAAGATCTTGATTTCCTTCATTTTTCAGAATATAATATTGTAAAGGAACTAGTGTAGCTTTGTACTCTATGTCAGACAAAAAATGAGAAACAGATTTAGATTTCCAACCAGAATTCTCTAAATTGAAGAGTTTATATTCTATTTTCGAATCTTGAGTTTTCTTTTCTTTTACACAAGAAGAAAACAACAATAACATACACCCAAAAACAAACAACATATTTTTCTTACGCATATAAAAATTCGGTGTCATAATTTTAGTTTCCTTCATATTTGGTATTTGCATATTCTAATACTTTTGTTGTTATATCGATTTCTTCCTGAGCATACATAACATTGCCTACACCCTGTGTTCCCAATATAATCTTGCATTGATTTGCAATGCCATATTCTTTTATATATTGATCTAATCTATTCCAAACTTTTTGGCGTATATCTTTAGAGAGATAATCATTCATTTTTTTTAACTCCTGATCTTCTGTTCTTAATTGCACTTCTAATTCCTGAGTTTTTTCTTTATTCTCTTGTTCTCTAAAAATAGAATAGATTGTATATAAGCTGTCTAGTTTCTTTTTTTGTTTTGTAATTTTTTCAGTATTAATTTTCCCTAAATCCTGAGACATATTAAAGCCATTAAAAAGTTTAATATTATCTACATAAACAATATCAGCACTAGAAGGTTTAGGAAAATAAAATGTTATAAAAATTACTATCAATAACAAGACGTTACATATCAATAGAAAAGTTGTGTGATTCTTTTTCAATATTGTAAATTTTTATTTTTTAAAGTATTAAGTCTATTTTTTCAAAAAGTGCCAAAACTACTACATATATAGTAATCTGTCAACATCTATAACCAGAGATTATATCTTTTGTATTTTTCAAAAACTTGTGTTCTAATATGATAATTCTTATCATGATCATATGAGATCGTAACTAAAAATCTACATATCAAATCTTTATGATTCAGCCTGAAAATATTTATCAAATAAAAAAATAATTCACCTTTTCTTTTTACTCCAATATTTTTCTTAGACTTTACATAATGGTTTACATTTAATACTACTTAATCTCTATTTTGAGTACAATATTAATAGTTACCAGTTCCATTTTTCGGGACTGGGTAAAAAAAAATAAAAATAATTTTGAAAAAAAAAGAAGAGTGTCTTTTCTAAGGTGTTTTTACAGGTAATAAAAGATTTGTAATTAAGTTTCTGTTTCTTCAAAAGCGTGAAAACTTAAAAAAACTATCAATATGAAACTAAATTCTCTTTATCAATTACATTCTATGTTTTCGATGTATTCATTTAAAAAAAATTAATAGATACTATAAAAAATAGTTTACTAATCTATTGTTGCTGTATTTTATCATGCCACAGAATTTAAAGTGCTTTTCATGAAGAAGTATAGCTCTTTCATCTCTTTTTTACCCGCTTGTCTCCCCAATCGGCCCGCAAAGTAGAGTACAAACCAAGTAATGAGAAGAAAAAACATGATGATTATAGAAAATAGATACGATTTATCCAGGCGTATATTTACATACATCCAAACTACTGCTGCTATAAATGATGTAGCAACGATAAAGTGAAGGAACATAAAAAGAGTCCATACTGTAGGACTAGGACCAAAAAGGCCCTTTAGTTGTGGTTGTTTTTCATCAATATCATAAATCTCGAGATGAAGTTGTGGTGACCAGAAATGCTGGTCTTTTTTAGGAATACGTATAAAAATGTGGTGGTCTACCCGGCTCACTTTAAAATCCTGACAAGTTTTACCTGCTTTTTCAAAAGCTTCGAGTGCTTTTTCTGACGGTACATCTAAATCCTGAAAAAACCGAGGGCGTAAAACAATATCATTTGAGATTTCCATAAATGCATTTAAGCATCAATGTTACTATATATTTTAATTCTTATTACTGATTTTTATCAGTTTTAGGAAACTCAATATGAATCTATTAGAAATGTAATGTAAAATCTATATCGTATGATTATAGTATAACCGTTTAGGCAATTCCTTTCATAGTAAGTAATGTGGTTACCCAAACAATTACAGAAGAGAAAAATATACCCACGCTATTAGCTATAAAAGCTTTTCGTTTTTTAACCTTGAATAAATATGTAGCGATACTCCCTGCATACACACCAGTACCAGGAATTGGAATCATAACAAATAAAAGAAGTCCCCAAAATTCATGTTTTTGAATTTTAGTCCCCGAGCCTAATTTTGCTCTTCGGGCTACATATATTGCAGCTTTTTTATAAAATTTCCATCGAAGTAAATATGTATTCATCTTTTCCAAAAAAAACATCATCATGGGAAACACCAATACATTAGATAAAAAACATAAAACAAATACCAAATAGATATTTAATCCACTTAGCATACCAAAAGGAATCCCAACCTTAGCTTCACCAAAAGGAGAAATACTCCACAAAACAGCAATAATAATATCCTTAATCACAAACAATTTTTCTTACAGCCTGCAAAGTTAACGTTCTAAATGGTTTGTACCATACTTTTAAATCTTAAAAAAGGTCTAAATTAGTTTTATAACTCTAATTTTAACAATAAAACTCTTTTTATGGCTTCAATAGCTTGGGTTCCAGCCATAAATATCCTGTACAGAATAAAAACAGAAGATAAAAACTTAAAAGTGGTATTGGTCGTACGGTATGATTTTGGATTGCTTCTTTCTTCAATGATTTTTTATAATACCTCTTATTTTCTTCAATTGTTTTATACAATGTTTGTGATCGCCAATGAGATGTATCTGCTACAAAATACTCGAATATTTTTGTTGTATCCTGTTCTAAAAACTGGGTATTCCATCCAAAATCCCGTGGATGAGTAACTCCTTTCCATAGATTTAACAAATCAATATCCTTACGTATCGAAACGTTATATTTTTTATTGGTTTTAATTATTGGTTTTGATATTGATGTTCTTACATCAAACTTAAAAGGGTGATCTTTATATGCAATTATTGATGCTACTCCCCATTCTACCGACAAAGTTTCTTTACTACTTATACTATTAATGAGTTTAGACCATATTTGTTGATAAGCATCAGTATTGCCTTCCAATACTAGTTCATATGTATTTTCTAACACAGTAGTCCCGATTCTACCTTTTCCGATATGTTTGTATCCAGATATGATTTTGGTATTAGATTTAGTATGAATATGCTGTAATTGAAATTTATCTTTTAAAACAAAAGCGTATTTAGAAAGTTTAATTTTTTCCGGATCATCCAATCTTATTTCTGTCTTTTTTTCTGAAATAAAATCAAATGCTCCAAAACCTTTTGAAGATCTAAAAAAATTAGGATCTGGTTGGATAAAAACACCCAGCCCATTTTCTTTTACAGAATTCTCTAAAGCGCTACGTGATTTTCTTCCTAAATTTTTAAATGAATTGGCATCAATGATAACTAAATCGAAAGATTCTAAGTTTTTTTTAGAAAAAGCCCCCATAGGTGTTCTTTCCATATTAAAATATTCGAACTTGTATCTTCCTTTGGTGATCTGGCTCCTAACCAGTACTTGATGTCCCATTTCTGCCAGATAGTTTTTAAGGTACTTGGTTTCAAAAGTCGGAAAACCATTTACCACTACTATTTTTAAAGGAGTAGGATCCTTTACAACCAAAGGAATAGGATCTGTAGATAGAGTTTTTCCTAAAGAATCTTTTTCGACTAGTGAAAAAAGATAGTTTCCTTTGACATTAAGATTAGTTGTCAATTGAAATTTTTGTTGTTCTTCTGCTACTAAAGAAACAGAATCTAAACCTGCTCCCCCTGGCCCTTCTAATACAAGTTTATTTCCATTTTGAGGCTTGGCATATAATCCTGTGAATATCTGGTGTTCCCCTACAGTATTTTTATAATTATATTTAAATCTAACTACCCCAGTAGGTGTGTTTCTCCCCAGATAATTAACATTATGATCATCTAATTGCCAGAGATCATAGGGTTTCACACCATACCCAAGGATAAAAACAGAATCCGGAGTGTTTATATTATCAAAAATAGGATGATTAGCTTTGTACTTATACTTTTTTAGTTTTTTATGAATTTTCCTCAAGCTATCTAATTGTTCTTTATTATAGCCCTCGGTTAGCAAAACCATTTTGGTAGCAGTATTGTTGGTAGCAGAAATTGCAGGTTTTAATGCTATAATAGCAAGTGAAGAAATTGCAAAAAAGGCGATTGCTATTTTTACCCAAAACCTACGTTTCCCAAATTGGGGCCATTCTTTCCATCCAAAAACAAACCATAGCACTACCGCTCCAATACCGATTTGCCATATCCAACTCTCATTTAAAAAAGTTATTTGATCAATCATGAATTTGAAGCTCTTTTAGTAATAATTCATTAATCTCACTCGTTAACACTTTCTTTTTAAATGGATTAGATTTTAACTCGGGAAGCGCATAAAACAAACCTCTCTGCACTTCGGTCAAAATTGATGATGATATTACTCTATCTTCTGTAATACGTTTTAATTGCTGTAAGGTCTTTAAATATTTCCCAGGATCTTCAATAGCTTTAGTGGCCAATTCATTTCCCGCCTTTTCAAAAATGAGTTTATCTTCAGCAGTAATTAAAGTTTTATTAGATATCAATTGTTCAAGTCTTAAAATAGTTTTATATATAGAAGGATATATTTCTGGGAGTTGTAGCTCTTCTATTTTTCTAAAATTAGACACTTCGTCAATTTTGCCTGTTAATCTCTTATCTTCCTTAATTGGTGGAGGATCAAAACCAATACGATGTACATAGACTCGGGCACTATTTTTAATTTCCTGAATCAATTTAAGTGCTTTATATTGATATGGTAAAGATTTTTCTGGTGTATACAATCGTAAATATAACTCAGCATCCCACATTTCATTAAGTGCTTGTCTTAATTTACTTTTTAAAGATTGTGTAAACAATGTTGACTCTTCTGGATCGTCATGATTATGCAAGTATTCATGTAAGGGATCATTACTTTTTTCACCATCCTTTTCTTCTTTATGATCTACCAGGTTATGTTCATTTTCATTATCGTGATCATGAGTATATGCTGCCAAAGGATCTTTTTCTTCATGATCTTCATCCTCATGTTCATCTTCATGTTCATCTGTTTCTGCCAAAACTTCTGTATTCTCATGAGTAGCTGGTCCAAACTCTGATTCATCACCCATAAATTCGCCATACTTAAGACGAAGAACTTTTTGATCAAACCCCAGTTCATTACTCTTAAAATTAAACTCTTTTTTCGATAGTTTTGACTTGTCTTTAATGAGTTTTTCTGTATCAATAATCAATTGACGTTGGCTTCTAAAATAATCTGGCATTTGATCAACTCCCATAGTTCCTTCTACGGCAAATTCATCAGAAATTGTATCTTTTATAACCGCAAAAAAGGTTTCACTTCTAGAGATATTGGGTTTGGGTCGCTTAAGATCCAGTGCTTCGATATAAAAATAAAGCTCATCTCCCGGTTCCATATTCATTTGATCCAGATCTATGTTTTTTGATAAGTTTAGATTTTTACGTCCTCTAAGCACTTTGCTGTCAAAGTTTAATTTTTCCTCTCTAAACTTAACAGACTCACCAGATCCTTTACTAACTGTTGCTATGATATATGCTTCTGCAATACCAAAATCATCAGTAACAGAGGTTGTAAATGTTATTCTTTTACTTTCATCATAAGAAAAGGTAGTAAACTGTTTTAAATCAGTAACTTTTATATCGGGACTCTTATCTTTTACAACTTCAATCGAATATAAATCAGATGCATATGAAGTACCCTTCATGTCTGTAAACTTGAAATTATAAAATCCCGATGCATTTAAAATTGAGGTTCTTATATATCCATTATCAGTCAACTTCATAGGATAGCTATTTCCCATACTTTCCATAGTTGCACTTTTAATTTTGGTATCAAACTTTATTTTCCATGACAATCGCGACCCTTCTACTGCTTTTACTTCCATTTTAGAAGTTTTAAGTGAAGGTTTATTTGTATAAGCAGGATATTGTATGGTTAATAACTGACTTTCTAACTTAGGTCGTTGGGTTGTAGTTGTTGAATCTTTGGATTTAAAAATGATCTTCTCTGGTTGTACTTCTAGATGTTGAGACCATTGTATATAATCAACAATATGAAACTGATGTATTAGAAAACCAATACTTATAAATAGCATCATTATAACACTTCCTCTTAGTAAATGACTTGGAGGCTTTATAGTATTTATCTTTTCAACAAGCTGTTTTGTTACTTTGTGTTGTTGCAGTTTTGCCAAACCAGAAAGCTGATTTTCGGGTAATAACAAAAGACCCGTACTATACTCAGCTACATCAAGATGTTGATCGATATAACTGCTTACTTTTTTCAAACCCGGTTTCCATGGTTTAATAAAAACAGTAAGTAGTACAATCCCTAATATCAGGGTAATAATTGAAAATATTAACTTGAAAAACAGGAAATAAATAAAAATAGCGAGTCCTAATGCGTACAACAAAATCTCTATCCATAACATTAATTGCCAACGCTTTTTAAACCGAACTAATATTTTCCCTCCCGACTCCATCATTGTTTTCTATATTTTGCTACGATACGCTCAGTTATCAGTAATAATATCAATAAAATCCATAGCCATCTAGAAATATCTAAAATAGTAGAACTCTCTTTATTTTGCTTAAAATCCGCAACTATCGGAAGTAATTCTCCTGTATGTAAAACTCGTCTATCGTACTGTTTAATTTTTTCTTCCAGATTTTCATTAAGATTGAGCATCGCCAGTAAATGTTCTGCAAAATATTCATTTACAACATGTTCTGCATTAAGAGATTTTGTAAGATAGAAAATTTCTTTTGAAGGTCCTTTTTCTATGATGTTATGGGATAAATCATCTGGTTTATAAAGGAGTACTGTTGAAGAAGTTTTCGGAAGTACATCTTTGCTTAACCATATTACCGTCTTGAAAGAGTCAAGATTTATAGTATCAATATTCTGTACTGTACGTATATCAATAGGTCTGTCAAGATATTTTGATATTGCGTTATAGGAAGCTTCAACATATCTCTTTTCATTAGACAAATTATCTTCATAAAATACTAGTATTGTAAGAGGTGATTCTGTAATAAGGGGATGTTGTTCTTGTTTTCCGTTTACCGGAAAAATTACACTATCCATCTCCTTATTAAGCTCGAGTTGATTACTATTCATAGCAACAAGCTCTTTCTCAAAAAATAAATGTTGATCAGTATTTGATACAGAAAGTAACTGTATTGCATTCTCTTTTTTAACAGCACTAAGAGTATTCTTACTTGGTTTTCCAGGATCCAGAATTACCCATGAAATATTTTTATGGACCTGTGGCCTCTTCCCTTTTATACCTAATGTGAATGCATTGGTAAAAACTACAATACTATCAGTTTCTAATGCTTCCATTTCCTTGGCTAATTGCCAATACTTAGGAGTCATGGTAGCAGTTTTATGTAATCCATCGTTTTGATACTCAGGGAAACCAGATTGCAAAAGTCGTATTGATTCTTCTGCTTGTATGGTATCTAAAATCGATTTTACCTCTTCATATTGTAGTAGAGAAGGTTCTACAATATATGTAATAGGTACTTTAGTAATTTTTCTCCTTATCTGTGGCTCTGCAATAAGAACCACGAGTAGACTAATCAATACTATTCGTAGTAATAAAAGCCACAGTTCATTGATTTGGATACTACTCGTTTGTTTAGAATCTGACTCATCAAGTAGTTGAATGCTTCCTATTTTAATTGTTTTTCCTTCTTTTTTACTCCACAGATGTATAGCTATCGGTACAACAAGTCCCAATAAAGCCCATAAATATGTGGGGTTAAGAAAAAACATATCAAATTAGTTTATTTCGTTTCTTCAGAAATACTTGTAAAGCCTCTCCTATATTTTCATCCAACTTAAACAAATGATAACCTATATCATTGGCTAACAGACTGTTTTTTGTATTTTTCATCATTTCTTCTAATGCAATAAGGTATTGTTTTTTTGCTGTCTTAGCATCTACCTTACGCCTTGCTCCTGTCTCCAGGTCTTCAAATGTGACCATCCCTTTATAATCAAATTCCAACTCATTTTTACCCATTAAGTGTAATACTACCACTTCATTTTTAGGTGTTTTTAAGCGTTTGACAAAGGAGGTTAATTCTTCACTATGTTCATATAAATCAGTAATAAAAAAGATCAACTCTTTGTGACTTCGATCATGAAGGTTTTTTGATGTATTGGGATCTTCTGGCCATTTCCCTTCGTTCTCAATATTAATCAATTCTAGCATTAAGCGATTAAAATGTTGTTTTTGAACCTTAGGGTAAAGACTATATAAACGATGATCATTAAGTGCAAAAAGCCCTACAGCGTCTCCCTGGTTTTGAGACAGATATGCTAATGAAGCTACTAAAATTTTAGCGTAATCCATTTTAGTCAGTCCTTCTTCCTTATGAAGCATAGATGTACTGGCGTCTAAAATAAATTTTACGGCAATATTACTTTTTATCTCTGATTGCCTAATATAGTATCTTCCTGATCTGGCTAACATCTTCCAATCCAGCAATCGCAAATCATCACCTGGTTCATAATTACGAAATTGACTAAACTCCATTCCCGGACCTACACTTCTACTATGATTATGCCCAGACAGATATCCATCAACTATTACACGAGCAATAAGTGCTAGTCCAGATACACTTTTTATAAGTTCTGGTTTTAATAATTGATGATAATCCTGTTTCACTTATTTTTTCCATTTGTAGCTACCGGAATAGCTTTTAATAGTTGATGAGTAACTTCATCTGATGTTATCCCTTCAGATTCTGCTCTAAAATTTACAATAACTCTATGACGTAATACAGGGATAGCTACATGCTCTATATCTTCTAATGTAACCGATAAACGTCCCTTCATCAAAGCACGAGCTTTGGCTGTTAATATCATTGCCTGACCTGCTCTCGGGCCTGCTCCCCAATTCACCCACTCTTTTACGTATGCATTTGTAGTGGTTTCTGGTCTTGTTGCCCGTATTAGCTTACTAACAAATGTGATTAAATCATCACTAATAGGTACTTCTCTTACCAGGTCTTGTAATCTTAATATATCCTCTCCTGTAATTACTTTATTAAGTGTTTCTTTTTTGGTGCCTGTAGTATTTTTTAAAATAGTAGTTTCCTCTAACTCACTGGGGTATCCAATTTTTATATATAACAGAAAACGATCTTGTTGTGCTTCTGGAAGCATAAATGTCCCTGATTGTTCTATAGGATTTTGAGTAGCGAGAATAAAAAATGGTTTGTCTAATACATAGGTTTTACCAGAATAAGTTACTTCAAATTCCTGCATCGCTTCTAATAGAGCTGCCTGAGTCTTTGGTGGGGTTCGGTTAATCTCATCCGCCAGTATAATATTAGCAAAGATGGGTCCCTTATTAAATTTAAAAAACTTCTTTCCTGTACTATAGTCTTCTTCGAGTATTTCTGTACCTATGATATCAGATGGCATTAAATCTGGAGTGAATTGTATTCTTTTAAATTTTAAATCAATAGCCTGCGCCAATGTTCTAATCATCAACGTTTTTGCTAATCCAGGAACTCCTTCTAACAGTGCGTGTCCTCCTGCCAGAAAAGTAATAAGCAATTGTTCTACGGTTTCCTCCTGCCCAGTAATCACCTTACCAATTTCTTTTTTTAAACTAGTAAGTTTTTCTGTAAGTACATTCACCTCTTGTTCAATACTTGCTAAATTTTTATCCATACATCTTCTTTTATGATGTCAATGCATACATCACTATATTTACTCCAAAACGGGTATTATCAATTTTATACCATCGTTTATTTCTAAAATCATAATCCCATTCGCAACCATAATCTTTATTACTGAACAGGACCCCTATCCTACCATTAATTTCAATGGCTTTTAAATAATCATGTACAATATCATCTCCCCACCCGTTAAGTTCCTGTGAAGTAGTAGGCGGGCCATCTTCAAATTCGAAGAATACATTATATATTTCATGATCATTAGGGATTTTTTTTAATTGCCGAGGGCCAAAAATATCTTCCATTTGACGTTCAAATGATTTAGAAAATAAACCATCGATATCGTGATTACAATCATCAGCAAATACGAACCCCCCATTATTCACATACTTCTCAAAATTCTCTCTTTCTTTCTTAGTAAACTGTACAAGTTTATGCCCTGATATATAGCAAAATGGGCTCTTGAATATCTCATCACTGCTTAAAGTGATGATTCTTTCTTGTGTATCTACTTTCAGGGTAGTATATTCCACCAGGGAGTTTAAAAGGTTAGAAGGCATTCTTTGATCTACATCCCAATCTCCTGACTCATATTGTAATCGTGTAAAGAAAAACTTGTTACTCAATGCAGTTTATTATTTTAACTTTCAGAAATATATTAATCCTTTGTAATACAAATTACAATTAAAGATTAAGATCGTTAAGAAAGAAAAAACTGGTCAAAATGAAGCTAATCAAAATGACCAGTTTATGTTATGAATTAAAGTTATACCGCATCAGACAAGCTGGTAAATGTGAAATCTCTTATTTTCATATAAGGCACTAAATTACCATCTATCCTAACTTGCTTACCGAGTGTCTCAAGATTATTAAGCATAATGATCGGACTCTCATTGAATCTAAAATTCTTTATCGGATGCTTTATTTTTCCATTCTCGATATAGAACGTTCCATCCCTTGTAAGACCAGTATATAAAAGAGTTTGAGGATCTACATTTCTAATGTACCATAATCTGGTAACCAAAATCCCCTTTTTCGTATTCTTGATAAGATCTTCTAGAGAAGCATCGCCTCCCTGCATAATAAAATTAGAAGGAAAAGGCACAGGTTTCACTCCTTTTTGTTCTGCCCAATATCGACTATATGCAAGGTTTTTCACTGCTCCTTTTTCTATCCAGCTAGTTTTTTTCAATGGCTGCCCTTGCCCATTCCAGGTACTGGTAGGAACTTCAGGATCTAAAGGATTTGACCATATATTTACTCGTTCGTCTACGATTTTTTCTCCTAACTTAGTTCCTCCACCTTCTTTAGACATAAAACTTCGTCCTTCATCTGCTCTACGGGCATTTAAAGATCTTCCCATATTACCCAATAGGCCAATTGATGCTGCTGGTTCAAGTATTACAGTGTATTTACCTGGTTCTATTGCTTTAGCTTCTCTAGACATCAACGCTTTATCTATCGCTATTTTTGAAGCTTCACCAGCGTTAAATTTACTAATATCATTGTAATCTCTCGATACCCAACCTGATCCGGTACCATCATTACTTCTCATAGTAACGGTAAAATTAGAATCTGTGGATTTATTATAAGCAAACAACCCTTTAGAGTTTAGCATTGCACTAAATCTTGAGGAGTCATCAAAAAACCCGGCAGCTGTAACTTTCTTGGCTGCAGCAGGTTCAATACTACTGTTTGCTACATTAGCACGATACTCTGGTGTAATGTTTGCAGTTGCTTCACTAAAAGTAATAGACTCATCATAGGTTTGCGGACCTAGAGGTTCCATAAACTCTGGGTTTTCTGGAGAAAGTTTCGCCAGCTCTTCTGCTCTTTTTACTACTTTCTTTAAAGATTCATCATCAAATTCGTCAATCGTCGCTGTGCCAGATTTTTTACCAAAATTTGATTGTACTACCAAGGTTTGATTAGATCTGTGACCAGCGGTAGATACCGTATTTCGCGCATAGCGGATATTACCGCTTTCACTTCCGTTTAAATTAATTTCGCAAGCATCTGCTGTAGAAAAGCTTAATGCTTTTTCCATAATTTGCTTTGCTTCTTCTTTTGTATATATTGCCATGATGTTTTTTGTATTTATTGTAAAACAATGTTTTAAATAGTTCTACCCGTATTGATCACATTTACATTATTAAACCTGGTAGTAGAGCTACCATGTGATACAGCACTTATCTGAGAAGGCTGGCCCTTACCATCAAAAAATGAACCGAACATGCGATAATCACTCTTATCACATATTTTGGCACAAGAATTCCAAAACTCCTGTGTATTAGATTGATAGGCAACGTCATCTAACATTCCTACAATCTCTCCATTCTTAATTTCGTAAAATGCAGTTCCTCCAAATTGAAAGTTATATCGTTGCTGATCAATAGAGTATGACCCTCTACCAGCAATATAAATACCTTTTTCTACATCTTTAATCATGTCAGAAACACCATATTTCTCTTTGCCAGCCTCTAATGAGACATTAGGCATACGCTGAAATTGTACATCATTCCAACTCTGAGAATAACAGCAACCATGCGATTCGTTCTGATCAATCATATGTACTTGATCACGAATAGCTTGATAGTTGGTTAATATACCATTACGTACCAGATCCCACTGCTTAGTTTTCACTCCTTCATCATCATATCCAACAGCTCCAAGAGATCCTACTTGTGTTTTATCTGCTACCAGATTTACAATATCACTTCCATATTTAAAGTTCTTTGATTTCCATTTATCCAGTGTAGCAAAACTTGTACCTGCATAATTGGCTTCGTATCCAAGAACACGATCCAATTCTAATGGGTGACCTACAGACTCATGAATTGTTAACCCTAAATGATTAGGTTCTAAAACAAGATCATATTTACCAGCTTCAACAGATTTGGCAGTAAGTCTTTCTTTTGCTTGCTTGGCTGCCAGAGTAGCATCCTCTATCATATCATAGCTACCTCTATATAGTCTTAGTCCAGCAGGGCCTTCTAATTTTTCAGAATCCAAACCATCCATATATTCATACCCCATTCCCATAGGTGCACTCATTGCCTGACGTGATTTAAATTTATTAGATGCTCGATCTATAGCTGTTACTGTAAAAGTTGGCCATATACGGTGTACGTCCTGATCAATATAAGATCCTTCTGTAGAAGCAAAATACTTCTGTTCATTTACCATAAAAAGACCTGAATTAACAAAGTTTGCACCATTTTTCAACGCTGCTGCATTAGCACTAAGTAAAAGATCTACTTTTTCTGAAACTGGTACATTTTTAAAGTCTTTTTTAATTGGAGTTTTCCAGGATACTTCTCCATATGACTGCACCGGCGCTAATTTCACAGGAACTTTCTGAATCTTTGAATTAGCTTTAGCAATAGCGATAGCTTGTTCGGTTGCTTTTTTGATACCTGCATCCGAAACATTATTCGTAGAAGCAAAGCCCCATGTACCATTTGCTACCACTCGAATCCCTATACCAAAAGATTCTGTATTTACCACATTCTGTACTTTATCTTCTCTGGTAAACACATATTGATTTAAATACCTTCCTATTCTGGCATCTGCATATGATGCTCCCATGGATTTTGCGGTGTTTAACGCTACATCCGCTAATTTCTTTTTGATTGCTACATCCATACCAGGATTTAGCAATGCTTCTACCGGAATATTATTCCCCATCATCAGGGAAGGCATCATTAAAGCGCCTGATCCTATTCCTGCATATTTAACAAAGTCTCTTCGTTTCATATATAAACCTCCTTTTTTGATTGAATGAATATTTAATTAATTATTAGTTGCGATTTTTTTCTTTTTTAATTAATTCAATAGGTACTAATCTAAATTTATAGACATAAATCATTAAAGCAATGTCTATTTTTATGAAGAAATACATTTTTTATTTTTTTAGAAATAGTCAAAAACTAATACTAGTTTCTTTACTCTTGAATAGTATCCCCCATACTAAAAACCATATCATACTAAAAAGAAGTCAATAAGGTCAGTTTTTTATTTTTAGCACAGCATTAAAAGTAGAAAATTTATGTCAAATAACAATAGTGCCTTAAAATGTTAAAAAAGGAGTAAGAATTTTCGTATCTAAAAATCACCTTATTCACCAAAAACACATAACCACCTAATTATCAATATTTTAAATCAAAAAAAGTCATTTAATATATTATCAAAAAATCCCCAACAAAATACCCGAATCACCGAATCTGAGTATATTTAAAATTTTGTTAAACTTTTACATTTTTAACTTAATAGTTATCAAAATCTTAAATCGTATCCATGATGATTACCTATTTATAACACTAAGTATCATTTACATGAATGAACTGAAAGCGTTGTAACACCCTTACCTAAACTTAAAAACATCTTTTTTATATGTAACCTTTGTTACTGATATTATTTTTATGATGCTTTACTTTTATCCAAAATTCATCAACATGTTTGGTAAAGGTTCAAAGTTATATAGCATATTGTCTTTAAAATGCCCACGATGCCATAATGGGTCATTTCTAGAAGCTAATCCATATCATTTGGGGCGTTTCAATAAGGTAAAAAAGAGATGTCCTTCCTGTCAGTTAAAATATAGTATAGAACCAAGTTTTTATTATGGTTCAATGTACGTCTCTTATGCAGTTGGTATAGCCATAAGTGTAGCTGTTTTCATCCTCATACAACTGTTTGGATTAGATCTGGCTCCAACGTATATTTTTATCACTATTGTTGTAGCCCTTATACTTTTAATGCCATACATCGGAGCTATTTCAAAATTAATTTGGGCTAATTTTTTCTTTACCTATGATGCATCTATAGCCAAAGCCAAACAAGATTCCAAATGATTCAAGAATTGAAAAACAGCTACGGACGCCAGTTTGAAAACGCTTTGATAAATGACATACTACAAGTCGGGACTTTTAGAGAAGTTCCTGAAGGATACAAATTGATCGAGATTGGAGATTACATTAAAGGGATGCCATTGCTTGTGTCTGGCGTAGTAAAAGTACTTAGAGAAGACAAAGAAGGAGACGAATTGCTGTTATATTACCTGGAACAAGGTGATACTTGTTCGATGACAATGACCTGTTGCATTGGTCAAACCCAAAGTGAAATAAGGGCAATAGCAGAAGTAGATACCAAACTCATTATGATTCCTATTAGAAAAATGGAAGAATGGACAGCCAAATACAAATCCTGGAGGAATTTTGTTTTTGAAAGTTATCATAATCGATTAAACGAACTCCTTATAACTTTAGATAGTATTGCATTTGATAGAATGGATGAACGTCTGGTTAATTATCTTAAGGAAAAATCACGAGTTAATAAAGAGTATATTATTCGTAATACACATCAGGAAATTGCACAGGAGCTACATAGTTCGAGGGTGGTAATATCTCGTTTATTAAAAAAACTAGAACAAATAGATAAAATAGAATTACATAGAAATTATATCAAAATTCTTGATTTATCATAGCTATGTAACCAAT
Source organism: Aquimarina sp. Aq78 (assembly GCF_900299525.1). GTDB lineage: Bacteria > Bacteroidota > Bacteroidia > Flavobacteriales > Flavobacteriaceae > Aquimarina. The sequence continues at coordinate 24,668 of NZ_OMKA01000020.1, forward strand.
GTTACTGATCATATATTACTATTCAATTACTTTTAGTTATAAATCTGCACATACATGTTAAAACGATATCTTCCTGTTTTTCAATGGCTTCCTGATTATAAAAAAAAGTTTTTATCAGGAGATATTGCAGCAGGTGTAACTGTTGGTATAATGCTTATCCCACAAGGAATGGCATATGCCATGATTGCAGGTCTGCCCCCTGTATTTGGATTATACGCTGCGCTAATTCCGCAAGTGGTCTATGCTATAATGGGCACCTCTCGACAATTGGCAGTAGGGCCCGTAGCAATGGATTCCCTTCTTGTAGCGTCTGGATTGGGTGCACTCTCGCTTTCAGGTATTGACGAATATATAACTATGGCAATTTTTCTCTCTCTTTTTATGGGTAGTATTCAGTTTATCCTGGGAGTATTAAAAATGGGGTTTTTGGTAAACTTTTTATCCAAACCAGTCATAAGTGGCTTTACCTCTGCTGCTGCAATTATTATTGGACTTAGCCAATTAAAACATGTATTAGGAACAGAAATTGAGCGTAGCAACCAAGTGCATATTTTGTTACATAACGCATTCAAAACCTTAGATCAAACTAATTTTTTGACCTTGGGTATTGGTATTCTTGCAATTGTGCTCATCAAGATTATAAAAAAAATAAACCGAAAAATCCCTGCGGCATTAATTGTAGTTATTCTTGGAATCGTTGGTGTTTATACCTCGGGTATAGATGATCTGGGCGTAAAAATTGTTGGTGCAATACCAAAGGGATTGCCAGAATTTGGGATACCTTCTGTTGATTATTCCAGAATTTCAGAACTTGTGCCCATAGCTTTTACTTTGGCTCTTATTGCGTTTATGGAAGCTATTTCTGTAGCCAAAGCAGTAGAAGAAAAACATACAGAATATGAAGTCGATCCGAATCAGGAACTAATTGCTCTTGGAACATCTAATATTATCGGCTCCTTATTTCAATCTTATCCAACAACAGGTGGTTTTTCCAGAACAGCAGTTAATGATCAAGCTGGCGCAAAAACAGGTATAGCACCAATTATAAGCGCTGTTGTAGTTGGATTAACTTTATTATTTCTAACTCCTCTTTTTTATTTTTTACCCAACGCGATTCTTGCAGCTATAATTATGGTAGCAGTATTTGGGTTAATCGATCTAAAATATCCTATTGTACTTTTTAAAAACAGAAAAGATGAATTTGGCCTTCTCCTTCTCACCTTTTTGATTACTCTTATCATTGGTATTAAAGAAGGAATACTATCTGGTGTACTATTCTCTTTATTGATATTAGTCTACCGAACTTCAAAACCTCACATTGCAGTTTTGGGGAAAATAAAAGGAACCAATTACTTCAAAAACATTAATCGTTTTAGTAATGATATTGAAACGCAACAGTATATTCTGATTATTCGTTTTGATGCTCAGTTGTATTTCGGAAATAAAGATTATTTCAAAAAAGAGCTCTATAAGCAGGTTGATTTAAAAGGAAAAGAGCTAAACACCATTATTCTTAATGCAGAAGCCATAAATTATATCGACAGCAGTGCTGTACATGTACTCAAACAGATTGTCAAAGATCTCAAAAGTAAAGATATTCAGTTTATCATTGCCGGGGCAATAGGACCAACAAGGGATATTATATTTAGCAGTGGTCTTATAGAGTGTATAGGTAAAGAAAATCTTTTTGTAAAAGTTTATGAAGCATATGATCACTGCAATAATGCAAGTAAAAAGACTGCTATACAAGAAAAAATTTCTCTCCAAACAAAAAAAGCACCTTCTGTAACATAAGTAACTGTATAAGAATAGCATCCATACTACCTTTATACTATTAAACCTTTTAAAAGTAAATACTTATGAAAATAGAACAGATTTATACGGGCTGCTTAGCCCACGCTGCTTACTATATAGAGAATAATGGAGAAGCTGCAGTTTTTGATCCCCTTAGAGAAGTACAGCCTTATATTGATCGCGCAAAAGAAGATAATGCAAAAATAAAATATGTATTCGAAACTCATTTTCATGCAGATTTTGTGAGTGGGCATCTTGACTTAAGAAAAAAAGCAGGAGCAGAAATTGTTTTTGGCCCTAGTGCTAAACCAGGATATAATGCAACGATTGCAGAAGATGGCCAGGTTTTTAAAATTGGAGAGTATAAAATAAAAGCAATTCATACTCCGGGTCATACCATGGAGAGTACCACATACTTACTCATAGATGATAAAGGAACAGAACATGGGATTATTACCGGAGACACATTATTTATAGGTGATGTAGGCCGCCCAGATCTCGCTCAACATGTCGTATCTGAGTTAACTGAAGAAAAATTAGCAAGTCATTTATACGACTCTCTTCGCAATAAAATAATGCCTCTAAGTGACGATCTGATAGTATATCCTAATCATGGGGCTGGTTCTGCTTGTGGTAAAATGATGAGCAAAGAAACTACTGATACTCTTGGGCATCAGAAAAAAGTAAATTATGCTTTACGCGAAGACATGACAAAAGAAGAATTTATCGATGCACTACTTACTGGATTAACTGCTCCTCCAGGGTATTTTCCTCAAAATGTCTTAATGAACATCAAAGGATACGATAGTCTTGATGAAGTAATGGATCGAGCAATAAAACCATTACTTCCAGACGCTTTTGAAGTGATAGCCACTGAAACGGATGCATTAATGCTTGATACCCGAAATGCTGAAGATTTTACTAAAGGATTCATTCCTAACAGTATTAATATTGGTTTGGAAGGAAGTTTTGCTCAATGGGTGGGAGAAATGATTCCCGATGTGAAACAAAAAATATTGCTTATCACCTACCCTGGAAAGGAAAAAGAAGCAATTACCAGGTTATCAAGAGTAGGATATGATTATACCATAGGATATCTTAATAATGGTTTTGATTCATGGAAAGATGCGAAAAAAGAATTCGAAACTTCAAAAAGAATCACTGCAGAAGAATTTGAAAACTCCTATATCAAAGAAAAACCTTTAGTTTTTGATATCCGTAAAAAAAGCGAATACGATTCAGAACACATCATTGATGCTATAAATACTCCATTAAATGAGATTAATAAACATTTAGCAAAGTTTCCTAAAGACAAGCCCTTTGTATTATACTGTGCAGGGGGATACAGAAGCATGATAGCCTCTTCTATTTTAAAACAAAGAGGGTGGAATCAGTTTGTTGATATAATTGGTGGATTTGCAGAAATTGCAAAGACTAATATTCCGAAATCAGAATATATCTGTCCGACTACACTATTATAATGTATAGAAATTAGAAGTAAAACACCTGAATTTAAAATGAACAGATTCGGGTGTTTATTTTTAAATGTATTATGCGAATTTAAGTTACTACCCGTATAAAACAAAAGTTATTGTAAAATAGTTACTTTAATATAACCCAGCTATGATGTCAATTTTTAAGACTCTTTTTAGAATACAAAATCGACAAACCGATGCCATTACCAAAATTGATGTTCCTGCATTCAAAGAAGCCATTTCAGGGAAAAAAGATCTACAATTAGTAGATGTAAGAACACCATATGAATATAATACCGATCATATTGATAATGCTTTAAATATCGATTTTTTTAAACAAACAGCATTTAAATCTTCATTCAATGAATTTGATAAAAATGAGCCTTTGTATGTATACTGTAGAAGTGGAAATCGAAGTAAGAAAGCAGCAGTAATATTAGCAGAAATAGGATTTAAAAATATTATAGATCTAAAAGGCGGATATATTGCTTGGGAAAAGCATAAAGACTAACACGCCAGAACATTGATTTTTTATTTTGTGTAACCAAAGTTACCATAATAATAAATTATTGAAAGTACTTTTAATATCCTAACACAAAGAAGGCATAAATGAAATCACATTATCAAATTCTCATTATAGGAGGCGGTACTGCAGGAATTATGACAGCTGCTCGTTTACTTAAAAAAGATAGTCGTTTAGATATTGCAATTATAGAGCCCGCAGACACACATTACTATCAACCAGCCTGGACTTTGGTAGGTGCTGGAGCGTACAAGTATAAAAAAACTGCAAAGTCTATGGCATCTGTAATGCCTAAAAAAGTAAACTGGATTAAGGATTTCGCTTCTTCTTTTGATCCAGAAAACAATTCTGTATATACAAAATCCAACGGAAATATAACATATGATTATTTGGTAGTTGCTCCTGGATTAGTAATGGAGCCATCGATGATAGAAGGACTTCAGGAAGCATTAGACAAAGGTGTTGTTTGCAGTAATTATACGAATCCAAAACATACATGGGAAGTTCTTAAAAATTTTAAAGGAGGTAATGCTATTTTCACGCAACCAACAACCCCTATAAAGTGTGGAGGGGCTCCTCAAAAAATTGCTTACCTGGCCGCAGATTATTTCAAGAAAAAAGGTATTGAAACTACATCTAACGTTATTTTTGCAACTCCTGGTTCTGTTATTTTTGGAGTTAAGCCTATTCGAGAGACCTTAATGAAGGTCATTGGTAGATATGGTATTCATTTCAAACCTTTCTATGCTCCTCATAAAATAGATGCTGAAAATAAGCTTATATATTTTAGACATGTAGCTCCCGAAGAAAACAAATGTGTTATTAATGAAGATGCTACAATCGGTGAGGTTTCTACAGAAGATAATATTATTAAACTTCCGTTTGATATGTTACACATTGCTCCCCCACAAGCTGCACCTAAATTTATAAGAACCTCTTCTTTGGTTAATGATGCTGGTTGGCTTAATGTAAATCACCATTCACTACAACATAATAAATACCCCAACATATTTGGATTAGGAGATGTTGCTGCACTTCCTACAGCAAAAACTGGTGCTGCAATACGAAAACAAGCACCGGTTATAGCTGATAATATTTTAAAATTAATTAAAAATCAAGAAGCTAGCAATAAAGAGTATAACGGATATTCCTCTTGTCCTCTGGTTACCGGATATGGAAAAATGACACTAGCAGAATTTGATTACAAAGGAAATTTCACTCCAGACCCAAAACTAAAACGAATGTTAGTCTTTACTAGTGCTAAAGAACATTGGAGGTTATACATGTTTAAAAAATTCATGTTACCTTATCTATATTGGAATAAAATGCTAAAAGGAAAAGATGTATAATCTGTATCAACTATTTTTTTCATTGTGTAACTGATTGATATATTTTCCAACAACAATAGCGGTAACAATCACCAAGTAAAACTGCCCAATTAACCCAATAAGTATAGCGGCTTTTTTAGATAAAACCGTTACCGGAACTATATCTCCGTACCCAATAGTTAACATTGTGATATAACTGTAATACATTAGTTCTTCTGTTATCATCTCGGGGTTAGAGCTACTAACAATCAAACCTTTAAACGAACCATGATCTGCCATTTCTATACTTATGCAAATAAAAAAACCTATAAGCCCCAATGAGACATAACCGCTTATCAGGCCTAAGATTACATTTTTATTGACAAATTCGGCTTTCCAAACTTGTTTTATAATCTCAAAGGTAACCACCACATAAAACAAAAAATAGGTAATCATTCTTATAAAATTAAAAAACCTCTCATTTCTATTTTCCAACAAGCTTGAGCCAAAAACAACACCAGAAACAAGGAGTAATACAATAAAAAACCACATTAGGTTTTTCTTTTTCGACAGTAGTAAAATCCCTGCCAAAAGATTAATTTGAAACAAAATAGGAGATACAATATTCTCGAATATAACCGATGGAACGATTAATGATCCAAAAAGAATTGTGACTTGACTAAAAAAGAAAATCTCGAAACGATATGGATATAGCTTTTCTATCATACTCTAATTACTCTTGATTCCCATTCCTTTTTTTATTAAATAATATCCAACAGACAAAACTAAAATAAGGGCGCTTATTCCTATAATAGTTAAAGGTTCTAAATGTTTAAAATCTAGATCAATCACATGTCTTGAAATTCCTATTAATGCAACTAATAAAACAATTTCTACATGTACCACATCTTCCTTGAGATACATTTTTACCGTATGTACTAACTCTATCCCAATAAGTACCAGCATAAAACCTCCAAATATTTTATGTAGATGAATGAGAATATTATTCTCAGAAAATGAATTATGAATATCAGACAATATCCCATTAAACAATAATCCTAAAAATACTATTGTAGAGTACAATACCACCAATAATAGAGAGAACAGCAATACCAAAATAATAACTCGTTCTATTTTCTCTACTATATTTAAAACTTTAGAATTCATAGTGTATTTTGTTTTTAGGCTATTTAAAAATGAAATAGTCTTTGAAAATTTTATTCTGAAATTTATTTTAGTAATTCTTCATTAAACGTATATTCCCTATAATCTATCTTATACAAAACACTATAAAACGCAGGAATAAATAACAGTGTAATTATTGTACCAAATAACAATCCTATCATAATAGTAACTGCCATGGGTTCCCACATCTCTCCTCCTCCCAGGTATAATGGTATTAGCCCTAATACTGTTGTAAATGTTGCCAGTAAAATAGGCCTAAAACGCTGTAAACATGCTGCTATGATAGCATCTTGTGGTTTTCGATGAAGTTCACTTTCCTCAATCTCTATTCTATCAATCAATACAATTGCATTATTAATTACAATCCCAGCCAATGATATTACACCCAGAAATGCCATAAATCCAAAAGGAACGCCAAATATCAATAACCCTATTACCATACCAATCACCCCTAAAGGAATTGTTGTAACAACCATTGTCATTTTCCTAAAGGAATTGAATTGTATAATTAACAACATTACAATAATGAATGCAGATAGTGGTAAATAATTGGCAACAGCCCCCATATTCTCTGCACTGTTCTCTGCATCACCACCTAGTTTATAGGTATACTCCTCTCCCCATTTTAATTTTTGAGTGGCAAGCCAGGGTTTAATTACTTTAGTAATCTCAGAAGCATTTCCATCTTCTGTTAATTCACTAGATACATTAATAGTACGGGTGAGATCTAATCTCTTGATTTTAGAATATTGCCACTGCGGAATAATATTAGCGACCTGTAATAACGGAACACTTTTTCCAGAATTTTGACCATATATATTTAACGTTTCTAAAGAAGCCAGCGATTGCTGTTTTCCTTGATTACTGGTCATTACTATTGGAATCGATTTGTCTTTCTCTCTAAACTCTCCTGCCCTAAAACCATCCAAAACAGTTTGTAAAGATACTGCTACATCCTGGTTTGTAATCCCCGCCGATTGTGCCTTATTTTGATCGATATCAATTACAAATTTCTTTCCCTTTGGACCCCAATCGTCTTTGATATTTTTGGTTCCTGTGACACTAAACAGCTTAGCTTTTATTTCTTCTGCAATACTGGCCAGTTTATCCGGGTTATCACCAGATACTTTTATTTCAATTGGAGTACCTCCCCCTCCTGATCCTAGAAATCCTACTTTAATATCGGCATTAGGAAAGGTGTCGAAACAAAATGCATCTATTTGTTTTACCATATCAGAATTTACTAAAAAGGATGAGGTGTTAACCAGAATATGAGCATAATTAGAATTAGGTTCATCTGCATTATATCCAAGATCGTAGGATGATGGGCCTTCGCCAATATAGGATGACCAATCAACGATTCCGTTTGGTCTTTCAGAAGTTACTTTTAATGTTTTGGTTATATAATTCTCGATTGCCAATACTGTTGCTGTAGTACTTTCGATTTTAGTTCCTTGAGGTAAATTGATATCAATAGTGATCATATTGCGATCACTATCAGGGAAAAATACGAATGCCAACTTTGTAAACCCATAGATTGATAAAAAGAATAAGGCTACTATGCCTATTAAAACGGATCTTTTCCAGGATAATGCTAATAAAATAAGATCTTTATATTTAGATTTCAAACTATTAATCATTCTATCCAAAAACCCAACTTTTCCATCTTCTCTCTTTTTGATTTTAAGAAAGAACACACAAAATAAAGTAATGATACTTAAGGAAATTATCCATGAGGACAATAGTGCGATGGTAATGACTACAAAAATAGGCCCCATAATATCTCCCATTACAGATTCTGCCATAAAGAAAGCAAGGAATGCCGCCGATGTTGTTAATGTAGAAATTAGTAGTGGCATAAATAACTCTGCACAAGAATCAATAGCCGCCTTTTTTACATCAATACCATCTTCCATTTTTACCATAATAGATTCTGCAACTACAATAGCATTATCAACCATCATTCCTAATGCCATGATCAAGGCTGCCAAGGTGATTTGATTTAATCCTACATCTATAAGTCCCATAACCATTAATGTGGTAATGGTCACTATAGGAATCAAACTGGCAATCACCATCCCCGTACGGAAACCTAAAAAGATTAACATTACCGCCAGTACTATTGCTATAGATTGTAACAAATTACCCAGGAAATCATTGATCTTAAGATCGATGTACTGGTCTATAGATGCTAATCTGGCTACTTCTAAACCTACAGGAAGTTTTTCTTGCCATTTGGCTAACATGATATCTATTTCTTCTCCTAGTTTGATGATATTTCTTCCTTCTTTTAAAGATATATGAAGAGAAACTGCATCTTTACCATTAATACGCACCTTTTGTTTTGGAGGATTGATATATCCTTTTTCTATAGTGGTAATATCTCCTAGTGCGACAACCTGGCCATTTTGCCCAATTGGGATTAACATATTTTTGATATCGGTAATAGTATTAAAATTACCTGTGGGTTCTAATATAATACGCTCTTCTTCAATATTAACTTCTCCTCCAGAATTCAAGATATTAGTGCTACCTATAATACCTTGTAAACTACTTGAGGTTAGTCCATATGTTTTAAGTTTTGCATTATCAAATTTTACAAAAACACGCTCTTCCTGGGCTCCATTAATTTCTACTTTTGCAGCATCTTCGAGTTTGATCAGGTCATCCCGTAAATCATCAGCTTTTTCTTTCATTGCTGCATACGAATACCCATCACTGGTAATCCCAACTGCAATCCCAAATACTTCTCCTATTCCATCATCATTGAGTTGTGGAGTTACATTATTAGGTAATCCTTCAATGGAGTTTAATTTTCGACGCAGTCTATCCCAAACTGGTTGTAACTCTTCTGGGGTAACTTCCATTTTTAATTCTACATTCACTACAGATAATCCTGTACGAGAAGTACTTGTCACCTTTTTTAGTTCTGGCAATTCCTGAGCTATTTTTTCAACTTTATCGGTGACCAATTCTTCTACTCGCTCGGGACTCGCCCCGGGAAATGAAGAAACAATAGAAGCAATCCGTATGGTATAAGGAGGCATACTATCTCTAGAAAGAGAAGCATAAAATACCATCCCCATAATCATCACTACCGCAAGAATACTTAGTGCAACCCGGTTTTTTTCTATAGAAAATTTAGCAAAATTCATAGTTGATTCTTTTGATATCGATTATTGTAATTTTACTTTTTGACCATCCAACAAGGTTTGTAGTCCTGCTGTAGCAATTTTTTGTCCTTCTGTAAGTCCGCTCTTGATTTTAAAACCACCTGTTGTAAGCTCTCCTATTTCTATACGATGTTTCTTTGCAATTCCTGTGGTTCCATCTTCAGATTCGATAAGAAATACAAAATTACCGTCGCCATCTTCGCCTACAGATTTTACAGGAATAACAAGTGCTGTATCATTTTTGGTTTGAGTATCTACAAAATTAAAAGTCACATTTGCTGTCATCCCAGGTTTAATATCTTCCGTTGCATCAGCAATATCTATTTTCACAGGATATGTTGCAGAGCCTTCATTTACAATAGGTGAAATTTCGATAATATTTCCTTTAAATTTTTTTCCTGTTAAAGCAGAGAAAGAAATTTCTGGATTCATTCCTAATTTCACCTTATTAATTACATTTTCGGGTAACCCAACTTCTATATTGGTTTGATCTCCTGCATTTAATATGGCGATCACCTGCCCTGCACTTACATTTTCATTAAGTTGACTATTCTTTGCTGCAATAATTCCTGCTTTAGGAGCTTTGATATATCCGTAACTGATCTGTGATTGCTGTATACTTTTATTACGTTTTGCAGACTCGTATTGATCCAATGCGTTTTGATATGAATTTTTTGCTGCTTCATAATCACTCAAAGAATTACTTCCTTTTTCATATAAAGATTTAATACGGTCCAAACTAGATTTTGCCGTATTCATTGCAGATTTAGCACTGTTTAGTGCAGAAACCGATTGTTCATATGCCAGATTAGCCTGTACATTATCTAATTTAGCAATAAGATCTCCTTTATTTACCTTCTGCCCAACTTTGATATTTAGCGCAGTAATTATTCCGTTACTTCTAAAACTTAATTCAATCTCATCACCGGCTTTGGCAATGCCACTAAAAGTTCTAATTTTTTGAGCATCAGAGCTTCCTACGACTTGAAATTGTACAGGGCGTAGTATTTCTTTTTTTACTACTTCTTTCTCTTTACAAGCATTTAGCACCAAAAATGTAAGTGCTGTTAGTATTATGTATTTAGTGAGTTTCATTCTTGATGGTGTATTAGTCAGTTATCGTTTTATAATTAGTCCCTACTTAATATAAATTCATTTACTCTTCGAATAAAATCCTGATTACTCGCCTCTGTATTCATTAAAAAGAAATAACCAATGGCTCTTTCTAACTGCATAGAAGTTAATAAATAATTATAATTGGCGGTTGCGCTAGCCAATTGTGTTTGTAAATAATTGGTTTGTGCATCAATTAATTGAATAAGCGGTACAGCACCTTCTGCATATGCATTTTGTGTAAGATCTAAACTCTCTCTTGCAGTTTCTTCTGACACTTTAGATATTTCGATATTGGCAATTTGATTGATCATATCTAATAGAATATCATTTACATTTTTTTCAATAGTCAACTCTACATTTCCTTTTTGTATCATTAACTGATCTTCTTGAATTTTTGCAGTTTGTCTATTGATATTTCGTTGATTTTGCTTAAAAATAGGCAGCGATACATTTACTCCCACATTGTATGTTCCATCTGGTACAGTAGGGATTCCTGCAGGTACTGTAGACCCCTTACCTGATTCTGAAATAGCAAGGCTGTATTTACCTTGTAATGCTACTGTAGGAATAAATCGTCCTGTATTGTTTAATCTATAGTTTCTCTGGGTAGCTTCAACATTATAATTTATGTTTTTTAATTCGGGAGCGTTCTTCTTTGCTTCTTCAACCAAAAAATCAATCAATGCGGGCCTTAGTTTTGGATCATCGAGAATCTCCAAAAAGTCCTCATATTTATAATTCTTAAATAATCCCTGCGATATTTCTGCGTCATCAATATCAATTTCTGTTGAAATGGAATTATTCATTAATTGGTTGATCGTATTAAATCCTTGTTGCATTTGATTACCTGCATCAATTAAACTCTGAGTGTTTTGTGCCAACTGACTTCTAAAGCGTAATACATCTGATTTTCCGGATTCTCCGGCAGTAAAATTTTGATCTGCCAGCTCCAAATTCTTTTTGGTGACTTGTAAGTTTTGATTCTGAATCTGTAAATTAGTTTTCAGAATTAAGGCATTAAAATATGCAACCGAAGCATTCAATATTGCATCTAATTCGGCTGCATTATATGTTTCTTGTTGTGCTTTTTGTAAATTTTCCTGAATAGTAATATTCGCTCCTGCGCTTTCAGAATAAATCACTTGCTCCAGCGCTATATTTCCCGAGGTTGAAAATTCTGGATTCGAACCATTAGAAATTTCTGCTACTTTAGGATCGAGATATACACCAGTAGCATTGGCTGTCACATTTGGTAAATAGCTACTTTTTGCCGTTTTTACATCCTGCGTACTCAACTCTATATTTTTTCGTTCTGCATCAAGTGAAAGGTTTTTCTCTACCACCCCATTCATGATATCAAGAATAGAATAGGAAATATCTGATGTTATTCCGTTCTCTTCTCCAATAAAATCAGCTTTTGCAATAAGACTATAACGCAATGGAAATCCAATCTGTTTTGCGGTATTGGTATTTATAGAAAGTTTATTTTTGTACTCTACATACATCGGTAGTTTAGATGGGTTTGTACCATTAACTATTGCTTCTACATTAAGAGCAATACGTCTAAAAAACTGATCTATATTCGTTTCTGGTTGGTTAGAAGCTAGAACTCCTTTCTCTACATCTTCTTTACTATAAGCAGAAAAGGATGGTATTTTTTTTGAATTAATAGTAGTAACTAGTTTAGAAAACTCACTATCACTTAAATAAAACCCTGCTGCTATATACACAGCATCTACACCAATTAAATCAGCCTCTATATTCCCTTTATCTTTAAGCGGAATCAATGTATAAGATGATTCTTTTTTAGAAAAATAATCATCAAATAATGCTTTAACCGGCAATACATTAGTGATAACATCATCGATTACAATACCCACTTTTTTATACTCATAAAGGGATTGAAAGATCTCTAAATCTTTGGTATAAGAAAAAGGAGTAATGAGATAGGTTATATTATCGATCTCAGAGGTTTGCTGCCCTTCGGGTAAGTCATAAAAATCACCATTTACAGATCCAAAAACAATAGTAGGTTTTGGATAGTTTTTTTCCTGATATACCACAATAGTATTAACAACTCCAAAAGCCAGAATAATATCGGTATCAGTATCCAAGAGTGTTTGATAGTTTGTTTTTGCTGTAGCAACATTAAATCCATTTTCTAACACCTCTTTGAAAACAACAGTTGCATCACGCCCCACTACTGATTTAATTTCACTCTGTAGTTTTGCTAATAAAGGTTGGGTCTCTTCTGACGATTTATCGGCAAGAATACCAATAGATATTGTTTTCGAAGTTTGTGAATACCCCAATATGTTTATGAAAACAAGTAGGAATACTAACTTTAATTTTTTCATATAAATAAGATGATATGTAATTATAATTGATGTGAGTTCATATTCACAAACCTAGTTTATTCTTATTTCCAGCCTTTTCTGTTATATACACTAGTAATGATTTTGCCGAAACTTTCTTTATGTATTTGGTATTGCTCCTTGGTCAGAATTTCTTTAGTCTCATCATTTAGCTGGATTACCATAGCATCAAGTTTTGTTTTTTTCTCTGCTTCGGTATATCCTTTATCTTTATTTCCTATACGCCCCATTTTATTAGAGTAATACAGGATAATACCATAATAGTCATCTCTTAAATCTTCAGAAAGCTTCATTTTATCTACCTGTTCTTTAAAAAAGAATTGCAGATTATCTTTTTCACCAGAGGTAAATATTTGTGTTTTATTTTTTTCTCCTTCTTGTTTTTTCTCTTCTTGTGTTTGTCCGAAGGCAGAAACAGCCACAAGTAGCAGTATTCCAGTGATGGTAATTCTCATGATTTGTGTTTTATTGGTTAGTGTTATATTCTCTGATAAAAGATTTCAGATTTATAAATTTAGTTTTTTTTAAGGACTATTCTAGTGAATAAAACAATGTTTTAGTTTTAAAAGATTTCCTGATTTTATCCTTTGTAAAGTAGTTAAGATAAAACTTATGAGTTTACCCATTTCTTAAACTCTGTTGCTTTTGCTTTACTTACTACTATGCGTTCTTTTGATACCGGGTTTATATTTACAATCAACTTACCATTGAAATAATGTTTAATATTAGAGATTGCATTTTTTTGAATTATAAATTGACGATTAACTCTATTAAAATTTTCAGGGTTTAATTCCTCTTCTATATCCTCAAGTTTCTTGTCTATAATATACATCTTATTTTCGGTAGTGACTGCTTTAACTACTCCTGTATCGATATATAAATAAGCTATCCCTTCGGTATTAACAGGTATTAATTCATCTCTTTGATGTACCAAATATGTAGTTTTATACGATTTCGTTTTTGCTTGAAGTAGTTGTAACATTCCGCTCATTTGGGCATTCATAGAGCCATCTTCTCTGGATTTAGTTTTAAATTTTTTCAAAGCTTCTGCCAATTCATCCTCATCTATAGGCTTAAGTAAGTAATCTATACTATTCACTTTAAATGCTTTGATAGCATATTGATCATAAGCTGTTGTAAAAATGATTGGTATTTTAATATCTATTTCATCAAAAATTTCAAAAGAAATTCCATCTGCTAAATGAATATCCATAAAAACTAATTCTGCCTGGTTGGGATCAGAAAAATACTCGATTGCAGATTTCACAGAATCTAAAACTTTTAAAATCTCAATACCAGGATTGATAGAATTGAGTAAAAAAGTAAGATGATCACTTGCTGCTATTTCGTCTTCTACTAGTACTACTTTCATATGGTTTAACTTAAAGGTAGTGTTACTCTAAATGCATTATTAGCATTACTAATACTAATGTGTTGTTTTTTTAGCAAAAAATATCGCTTATCCAAGTTCATTAATCCATTACCGGTACTATCTACAAAAGAGGTTCTTGGTCTAATTATATTCTCTATACAAATAGTTTCTCCTTCAGAAAAAACTTTGACTTTCAAAGGATTATCTTCTGAAATCTCATTATGTTTTACCGCATTTTCAACCAATAATTGTAGTGCTAATGGAGGCACCTCTTTTTGTAAATGCATATCCTCTATAGCAATTTCAATCATAAACCGATCCCTATATCTGGTTTTTATCAAATGAATATAACTGTCTAAAAATTTAAGTTCTTCTTTCAAGGAAACCAAATCCTTATCTCCACTTTGCAAAATATATCGGTACATAAAAGACAACTTGTTTACAAATGTAGTAGCTTCTTTATTATCGCGAATAATTGAGTTTAAGGAATTCAAAGAGTTAAAAAGGAAATGAGGGTTAATTTGATTTTTTAATGCTGTTAATTCTTTTTGAAGATTTTGTTGTTTTAGTCTTTCATTTTCTAAAAGATCTTCTTGATGAAGAATCTGATATCTAAGAATTCTGGCAATAAAAAGAGTTATTAATAAAACAACAAAATAAATAAAATAGATCAATCCTTTCTCGGGCTCAGATAGCGATTCTCCTACGAATAAAGAATATACATTAATAAATAATTGAACAATTCCTAAAAAAACGATCGCATTAAGAACTATTGTTATACTACTTCTCAATATAATAGAATACCCAGCATACTTATTTTTCCAGTTGGCATTTAATTGAAGTATTAAAAATGAAAGTATAAAAATGAAAAGAACACGTATCATGATATCTTTTATAGATACCTGGGTAAAAGATTCTATCAATTTATCTGTCAACTCAAATAATGACAACGTCCTTGGCAAGTTAACGAGTACAGAGACAAGCAATGCTATCTTTAAAATTACAGTGTGTTTAACTTTTTTTAAGCCCAAGATAAATAGTAAAGTTCCTAATTTTTGATTTTTAAATTTACGGAAAATTAAGCTGAAAGAATATTCTAATTTCTGAAACATAATATTTAGTTCTCATTAGTTAAAGAAGAAGCCTCTGTATGGGGATTAGAGGCTTCTTCAAACAAAGTGAAGGTTTGGGGTGATTAACTACTATACGGATCAAAACCCTGAGGTATATATGCCTTCACTTCTACATCATACATAATCTCTTCTTCTTCTCCTACATCATGTATATCAATGGGTTCTATTAGCTTTTCTTTAACTGTTCCAAACACATCTTCAAAACTCATCTCAGGTTCTAGCTCTTTTTTTACTAATTCATCGATTTCTTTGTTTAATTCCTCTTTCTGGATAGTTTCTGTTTTAATTTCTTTACTAAAAGATGTATCGTTTTCTACTTTTTCTTTACCAGAGGTTAATATCATTAATCCTCCTATAAGCATGGCTATTGTTATTATGTTGGATACTTTCATTTCTATTGTTTTTAATTATTACTTATTGAATAAGCTCTTTTACTATTTTTTTAGAAAAATCTTTGGATGTAGTACTTAAGGTTTCTGGGTTATCCAAGACTGTGGTAATCACAGAAAGCAATTGTTTTTCTTCGGGTAGAGAAAGATCGTATACGACTGTCTCTAGTATATACTTTTTTCCTAAAGAGGTCACTGTTGTAATTGGATCTGATTGTACATATACGGTACCATAATATCTATAGAATCCTCCGTAATATCCTCGTCTATAAAATGTTGGATAAGCACTTAATTGATATGTAGTGCCTGTTGTGGTAGTTTCTGTATATTCCTGGCAATCTCTTAATACGGTCATTATTACTACATCTATTCCGCTTTTCTTTAGCTTTTCTTTTATTTCTTTTACTTCATCATCATTCATTTCTTTTGTAGATATTGACTCAGGAAAAATGACAAAGCTTTCTACAGATTGATATCCTTTATAATTAAGAGTTGATACCATATCTTTTTCAAATCTTGTTCTTGCAACTTCATTGTCTGTTTTACTAACAACCATAATATTTTTTTCTTTGATATCTGTTGTTTTTACATCTTTCCAGGAATCTGTAACTTTTACAGCAGAACAACTAAACAAGAGTGTCATTCCCATGGTGATGCCTAATATTTTATTAATTGTTTTCATGATTTCTAAATTTTATGTTTCTATTTTATTAAATGAATAAAAAGGTGCTTTCATCATTCTCATAGCTGGAGATAAAATCTTTATGATTTTTATACCCTTCATTTTGTAAAATGCTATTCCAAATCTTTTTTGAAATGTTTCCTAAAATTGATTGTATTGTTTTCATCTTTTATATTTTATTATTCTATTATTAATCTTTTTCTGGTTTGTTTAATTTCTAATTGCCATACCTGCGGCAGTACCATATTCTTCTAGTGTATTATACATACTCTTTACCCATACTTTATATCTCTTGGCAAGTACAATCAAAAAATGAATGGTTCTATTCCTATTTGTTATTGTGTTTGCTGTATATCCACTTCTATGATTGTATACTACTCTTAAATTTGTTGTCTCCATGATTATCTTTTTTATTTTGTTTATAATTAGAGTTTTTCTTTATTTTCTTATACAAATGTACCTCGGGATCAGAGCAGAATTATTGACTTTTTAGGTGAAGCATCCAAAATCGAAAGTGAAATAACCCAATAGTACAGTGAGGTGTTTTTAAGTTGAAGACAAGGTTATTGCGTTTCTTTTTACCATATGATTTCATCATATCAATCCAATAAAAAAGATCCTTAACTGCCAGTTAAGGATCTTTTTTATAAGTAATATTCTTTTTACTACTCATCGGTTTTAAAATCACTTTCATTAGCAATTAATGATATTTGGATATCTATATTTGGTTCTGCATAAATATCATTATTCGTATCATTTACTATCTCTTCATATGCATCAGTTGTTACTTCAAAATGAGTATACATTTCTAAATCATCTTTTATACTTGTTCTTAAAAAAAAGCTTATCAAAATACCGGTTATAATGTATGCGCTTATTGTTCTCATATTTTCTAAGTTTTAGATTATCATTTCTGATTATAGGATCAAAACTAGTATCCATTTCAAGTCTTTACTCACTGTTTATGAATGAAGTAACCAAAATTAAGAATGAAACATCTATACCCCAACCTGAAGTGTTTATGGAAATGAGAGTTATTTAAAACCTATGGTTTCTATTTGTGATCAAAAACTACTTTTTTAACCTAAATATGGTTAAGAGATCATCGAATGATAATAGAATTAAAATATATATATATTATATCAGTATATAATACATGCCATACAAAAAGCCCCTTGTCTAAATCAACAAAGGGCTTTTTTAATAAAAAAACTACATATAAACACCTTACCTCAATCGTCTTTTCTTACTAAAATCATATTTTTCTATCATCATGTCGTTCTCTTCTATCTTCGTGTCTTTCACGATTGTCTTCTGCCAGTTCTCTTTTTGTGGCTATAATATCCTCATTAAGAGAGTGTACAAATTCTTGAATCAATTTTTTGTTCGCAATTGATTTTTCTATCATTTCGGGATCAAATGAAAAATTAAATATTTTCAGTTTTCTCAATATGAATGCTTGGCGTTCTGCTCGCGAAATTTGTGCTTTAAAATCTCGGATATCATCTCTCCTGTCTCTTTTATCATCCCGTTTATTGGCTTGATCCCTTGCCAAATCTCTTTGATCATCATGTCGATCATATCTACCTTTATTACTGTCATTTTTATCCCTTCGAATCTCTCTTCTATCTGATCTAACTTCTGCCGAGCTTTGAGCAATCTCTATTCTAGCTTGTTTTGCTTTAATCTCACTCTGCTTTACTTCCCTTATCATATCGGTAATAATATCTTGTTTCAACTTATTAGCTATTGATGGATCATGGATATCAAAAGCTTTTTTAAAAGCTACTATTTTTAATTGTAAAGCTCCTAATTCTTTAATATCTCTTTCCAGATTTCTTTTTCCTTCAGCAATTTGCTTTGTGTTTTGAATGGCTTCTTTTGCATTTTGTGCATTAATACTACCACTTACAAGTAATAGAATTAGCATCAGGTTGTTAATCGTTTTCATCGGTTTTATAAGATTTAAAAGTTGTGTTTATTTATTTTCGTTATGTACATGAACTACTTCATAAGCAGTATTACCATCAAAAGTGGATACTCGTTTGTACAATATATCATTGTAGTCATAGAATATTTTACCATCGATTACTACTTCTTCTGCATCTTCATGAATAGTTCTCAAAAGTGTTCCTACGGGAGGTTGGGTCACTTCATATTTTTGATCATCAGAAGCAGATTCACTAGTATCTGCATAATATACTCCAGAGTGGTAGTAATATATCGATGGCCCTACAATCACTCGTGTATACCCTACTGGTAAAACGGTTATTCTAAATCCAACCGGAGGTAATACTGTTGCATATACATCATTATAAATTGTATAGTAGACCCCTGCATGATAGAAATATGGTAAACCGCGATATACTACACGTACATGATGTCTTGGTAATGTTCTGATAACTCTATGATGTCTTGGATATCTGTAATGTGGATTCCTGTGAATAGGTTGTGTTCTGTATCGATCCCCCCTGTAATGATTAGTTCTTACAGATCGCTTGGTATCATAATCACGATGAGTACTAGTTCCTCTGTTTCTCTTACCTTCATTTCTTTGTGCCTGAATCGTATCTGTACCTAGAAATGAAACTAGGATCAAAATAATTCCTGTAATTCTGTATATAGTTTTCATATGGTCTGTTTTTATAGTAAATGATCTAAATCTCTTGAATATCTTTGTACAAATGTATCTGCAATCCATACGGTTTTATGCCAATTATATATTGAAACGGATAAATTTGAAGGTGAACCGAACTAATCTCGAAGTGAACTTTATAGTGCTAAAAATTATACCTAATCTTTTTGTATTTTCGTGATACTATCAAAATAGTATATGAATGAATCCTAAATGGCTAAGCACAGTTTCTACATTTACATTAGGATGGATTATTTCTTCACTTATTTGGGAAATCATAAGAGGATTTAGTATTAAATCTCATCTCAGGTTATTAGATATAGAGTTTCCTATATTAACAATACTTCCTGTACTATTATTCATTTCATTATTTGCAGGAATTACTTTTGGTAGTGTACAATATATTAATGAGCATTCTTTTAGGAAAAAAATGTCTTTTCGCGGAATACTTTTTAGAACTTTGATTATTCATATTCTAATAATGTTGGTTATTTATTTATTGGTATATATATCTTTAAGAATAACAGGGTTGGATCCTAATCTATTATTCATTGATTTTTTAAAAAACCCTCTTATCATTATTAATCTATTTTACTCAATATTAACCAATAGTATTATTGTAATTACTATACAGATCAATACAATATTAGGAAATGGAAATCTACTAAAATTAGTTACTGGTAAATTCCATAAACCACGAGAAGAGTTTAGGGTTTTTATGTTTCTGGATCTAAAATCATCTACATCTATTGCCGAAAAATTAGGGCATATCAAATACAGTAGATTTATACAAGATTGTTTTTTTGATTTATCAGTTATCGAAAAGTATGAAGCCGAAGTATACCAATATGTAGGTGATGAGGTTGTCTTAACCTGGAAAGTAAAAAAGAATTATTCTATTGATCACTGTCTGGATGCTTTCTTCGTATTTACTAATCAATTAAAAATAAGATCTGATTACTATCATTCTACCTATGGCCGTATTCCTTTTTTTAAAGCAGGAATGGATCTCGGTATGGTAACCGTGGTCGAAGTTGGTTCATTAAAAAGGGAAATAGCATATCATGGGGATACGTTAAATATTGCTGCCAGAATCCAGGAGCAATGCAAAGTTTTTGATAAAGCAATCTTAGTCTCTGGTGCTATTTATGAATATGTACATCAAGTGCCAAAGTACGAATATGAAAAGATGAGAGAAACAACATTAAGAGGTAAAAAAAATTCGACTTCTATTTTTAGTGTCTCAAAAAAGTAAATTCAAATTGTAACTGGCATTATCTATTTTGATCTTATAATCTCGTTATTGATCATTAGTATCACTAGTTCTTTTACAAATATTTTTATGGAAGATTTATAGCTTTGGTTACTATCTTAGCCTTCATAATATTGTTATATTTACTTATAAAACAATATTATGAAACCTCTTATAACCACCATCCTATTTTTCTTTACAATCATAAGTAATGCACAAGATTTATCTAAACTTTATGAAAAAGTAAACCCCGCCGTAGTTGTCATTTTTACTCAAGAAGCAAAATTAGAATCAATCGGTAGTATCACCAAAACTGTTACCTCAGAGGGGTTAGGTTCTGGCTTTATGATTTCTGAAACTGATATCATCACTGCAGCACATGTGGTTGATGCTGCAGAACAATTACGAGTTCGATTTTTGGATGGCGAAATTAGATCTGCAAAGGTGATCTCTACATTCAAATCGGCAGATGTGGCATTAATTAGATTAGATATACCCAAACAAAACGCCATTACCGTTGGTTTTGGAGATTCTGATCAAATAAAAATAGGAGAACAGGTATTTATCGTAGGAGCCCCTTTCGGATACAGTCATTCTCTTTCTTCTGGCTATATTAGTGGGATTATAAAAAATAAATTAGGTACTAATCCATTTACTAGTTCAGAATTTATTCAAACCGATGCTGCTATTAACACAGGTAATTCTGGTGGTCCTATGTTTAATATGAAAGGTGAAGTTATTGGTGTTGTAAGTCAGATACTAACCAAATCTGGAGGTTTCGAAGGTATTGGGTTTGCATCTACCGCCAATATTACCAAAAACCTGATGATGAATAACAGAGCTCCCTGGTTAGGTTTAGATGCACAACCTTTGACAGGAAAGACCAAACGATTACTAAATGTTCCCCAAAACAGTGGGTTGCTGGTACAACGGGTGGTGTATGGGTCTATTTTATATAAAATGGGTTTGCTGGGTGGTGATACTGAAGTTATTGTAGATGGTCAAAAATTAATCATAGGTGGTGATATCATTCTAGCATTCGATACTATTGAATTTGACCTTACCGATGAAGCGTTGGTTAAGCTTG
The DNA here is from genome assembly GCF_900299525.1 of Aquimarina sp. Aq78. Taxonomy (GTDB): domain Bacteria; phylum Bacteroidota; class Bacteroidia; order Flavobacteriales; family Flavobacteriaceae; genus Aquimarina. The sequence continues at coordinate 46,166 of NZ_OMKA01000020.1, forward strand.
GAGAGTTTGGTAAAAACCTAAAACCTGACAGCTCTTTTACACTAAAAGTATTACGAAACGGAAAGATTATAGAATTAAAAAGATAATTATACTCATTAATGATTATTTAAAACATCAAACAACACTTCTGCCATTTAGGATGTTATTAAACGTCCTAATTTCGTTAATTCGCTAAAAAATCTTGTCATCCAACACTTTATCATTTTTTAAACATCAAACAAAACTACTTTTGGATTACTCACGAAAGGACGTTAACTGCAAATGAAAAATAAAATGAAAAAAGTAAAACAGATCTCTCTTATAATTTTAGCTATTATAATTTGGACAGCATTTATCAGCTATGGGTTTATCGATGGTTTTTTATTAAGACCTATTACTTCCAAAAACACTCCGGAGGCGTTTATTGAGGCTACCAAAAACAAAATAGATAATGAGTTTGTTGGAAATTTTGCAATGACATTAATCGAAGATGGAAAAGTATCAGAAGACTTCTTTTACGCTATTGATCAACCTGTAAATGAGCGCACTATTTTCCCAGTTGCTTCAGTTAGCAAATGGATTACCTCATTTGGGGTTTTAAAATTGGTAGAGCAAGGTAAATTGGATTTGGATAAACCCATTGACGATTACCTTACAAGGTGGCATCTTCCTAAAAGTGAATTTGATAATAAAAAAGTAACCGTTAGAAAATTACTTTCTCATTCATCAGGTTTAGTTGACGACCTCGGCTATAACGGTTTTACATCTAATGAAACTATACAAACCATTGAAGAATCATTAACCAAAGCGTCTGATGCACCTTATTCTGAAGGAGTTGCAAAAGTAGGTTATGAACCTGGCAGTAAGTATATGTACTCGGGAGCTGGTTATACCATATTACAGTTATTAATTGAAGAAATTACAGATCAATCTTTTCAGGATTATATGACACAAGAAGTGTTTGAACCTCTGAAAATGGATAATTCTACTTTTGTCCTATCTGAAAAACCAAACCTACAATTAACTCAAATCTTTAAAGAAGACGGTACAAAAAGAGAATTCAACAAATTTACGGCACTTGCAGCAGCAGCATTAGTCACCTGTACAGAAGATTTATCAAAGTTTTTGTTAGCAAATATTTCTAATAATAATGTTCTTTCTAAAGAAACCATTACAAAAATGAGTACAGCCGAAACGTTTATAAATGATATTGGTGTTTATGGATTAGGCCCACATCTTTATAGTCAAAATGACCAGAACTCTAAAATAATAGGACACGATGGAAGTGGAAATAATGCTATTAATACGGCAGCAAGAATTGATCTCAAATCGAAAAATGGAATCATAATTTTAGAAACGGGTAATTATAGTTTAGCTTCATCAATAGCAGATGAATGGATTTTTTGGAAATCAGGAATTGCTGACTATGTAGTAATGCAACGTAATAAGTCTTATGTATTAATCTTATTAATAATGGGTTATATAATTATCATTGTTTTATCAATATTCATAATCCGAAAAAACAATAAACAAAGAAAAGTAGCTGAAGGGAACAACACGTAAAAAACATAGCTATTAAAATGAAAAAAATTGGTTCTGTTTTAATCCTAAAAACTAGTGCTTTTTTATATACTACGCTTCATACACAAAGTCATTGCCTACAATAAAAAATCACTTAGTACATGAGAATCCAAATTTGGTAAATACATTAAACGTTATACAAAAGTTTCAGGAATTGAAATTAATCTATTTCAATCTTATTTATACTCCTAAAAATTAAAGAAAAACGAAAATAACTCAATTTCTTAATCTTGATTAAGAAATATCTACTAGTGTCCATATACCTTTGTTTTAAATTAGTTTTAACTGGGGAAATAATATAACCTACCATTGATCTAATAAGTTTTAATTATACAAAGCAAAGAAGAAGTAATAAATAATAATCTGCCAACACTACAAGAAAAACCGAGATAAATGAAAAAATTTGGAATTGTAACAACAATAATTCTTGTGACTATACTGATGAGTTGCAATACGGATAAACCAAAACCAAAGGCCGAAAATCAAGAAACGAATTACACCGAAAAAAAAACAGATCCCCAGGCCAAATACTTAAAACCTTTCAAAGCGGATTTGCCAACAATTGGGCTTTTAATGTATGACGGAGTACTTCAAGGTGAAGTCATTGCAACATCTGATGTTTTTGCAAAACCGACCGTAGATGGACAACAAATTTTCAATGTCATTACAATAGCCGAAACTGAAAATCCAATACTAACAGAAGAAGGAATTAGAATTGTACCTGATTACTCTTTCCAGAATTGTCCGAAACTAACGGCCCTGTTTATACCAAGCGCCTATGACATGTACGCACAGGTTCATAATAATAAAATTGTGGATTTTATAAAAGAGAAAAATAACGAAACTAAATATATTGTGAGCAATTGCGCTGGAGCTCAACTAGTCGGTAAGTCTGGAATTGCAGACGGACACAAAATCGTGACATGGATTGGTGGTGGCAAACAATTACAAAAAGATTATCCGAATTTAAAAGTACAGAATGATAGTTTAGTAACTTTTGTCGAAGACGGAAAATTCAGCTCCTCAAACGGTAATTTGGCTAGTTATGTTTCTGCATTGAACTTATTAGAAAAAATGACCAGTCTCGAACATAGAGAATTCGTCATAAGCTATTTATATCTTGACCGGCTTCAAAATTGGAACAAATAGGTACTGCAGACAACAAGAGTGTTTGAAACGCCCGTTAGTAAGTGCTTAACCAAAAATGTAGTATCTTTTTACACGCTACGTTCCATACACAAACCGCTAGCAACAAATCACGCAATGAACCAAATAAGACTTGAAAATATTTCAGATGATTATTTTCATCAAACCTGGGAACTCTATGAGAATTCATTTCCTGTAGAAGAGCGAAGAATATTGGATGCTCAGGCTCGTGTGATGAAGAAATCAAATTATCATTTTGATATCGTGGTTGATGAAAATAAATTGATAGGATTTCTCTTATGGTGGGATTTTGAAACACTTAGATACATAGATCATTTTGCAACATCTACAGAACAAAGAAATAAGGGATTCGGAAAATTAATCCTTGAAAACTTTATGAATAGTAATGACAAACCAATTCTGTTAGAGGTTGAATTGCCTAATACTACTATCAACCAACGTAGAATAAAATTTTATCAAAGAATCGGGTTTAAACTTAATCAACATTATTATGAAGTACCGCCTTCGATAGAAGGTCAAAAACCTTTACAATTACTGTTAATGTCGTACCCGACTCTCCTTACGGCAAAAGATGTTGAACAATTTACAAATGTATGTCATCCTGTTATTTTCAAGGATTAAAAACAAATTCACTAGGAATTCTGATGAAAATATTATGGTAAAATTAAAGATTTAGACTCAGGCCTGTAGGTTAAAAATTAAGGAAAAACGTTAAGTAATTTAATAGTCATAATTCTAGGTTCGAGACTTTACCACAGAAAAGAGATTATTAAAAAATAAAGTACTAAAAGCAACAATATATAGTACTATATTAATTTGCTTTCATTCATTGTAACTTATTTAAATTTAATCTAAATAAAATTTGTTTACTTAATTTCTAACATTTAGATTTGCTTTCTATTTATAACTAGTCTAAATTAATGTGAAATGAAATTTAATGTTCAAGTGATAGCTTTAATGACAGGTGCTATCCTAAGTATTGTAAGTTGTAGCAGCGATGATGATGCTCCAACTAACGAAACTGTATCAAAATCTTCTGTAATAAAAAACTATGCAAATATTGTATATCAATCCTATAAAGATTCATACGATCGAGCTTTAGAAATGCAAACTGCTATTAATGCTTTTGCAGATAACCCCACGGAGAATGGGTTTCAGACTGCCAAAAACGCCTGGCTTGCAGCTAGAGAACCTTATGGTCAAACTGAAGCATATCGAGAATCTAACGGGCCAATAGATGAAGGGAAAACTGAAGGACAACTTAATGCGTGGCCATTAGATGAAAATTATATAGATTATGTTCGTGATAATTCTGGAGGTGTTACCTCAGAGGGGCTTATCAACAATACTTCTATTACAATAGATGAAACTGCGCTAATTGGTTTAAATGAAGGAACTGGAGGTAATGGTGTAATTGATAAAAATATCAGTACTGGTTATCATGCTATTGAATTTTTACTTTGGGGTCAAGATTTTGCAGATCCATCAAATGGGTTATCAGGACAAAGAGCCTATACAGATTATGTAACAGGTAGTTCTGGAACTAATCAAAATCAAGGTCGAAGAGGTACCTACCTTAAAGTAGTAGCAAGTATTTTGGTTAAAGATCTTAAATCTCTTGTCGATACATGGGTAGAAGGAGGCACATATAGAAATACGTTCCTCGCTCTACCGGAAGACGAAGCATTAAAAAACATGATGGCTGGTATCTTTTTTATGACAGGAGAAGAATTATCTACAGAAAGAATGGCCGTAGCTGTAGAACAAAATCAAGAAGATGAACACTCTTGTTTTTCAGACAATACACATAGAGATATTTATACCAATGCCAAAGGTGTAAATAATGTGTTGTTTGGTGAATATGGAAACATTAGTGGTCCATCCCTATATGACCTAGTAAAACAAGCTGATTCGGCTCAAGCAGAAAAACTTAAAGTTGCTGCTGCATTATCGATATCAAAAATAAATACAATTCTTGGTAATATTAATGATACCAAAAAGTTTGATCAACTTATAGAAGAAGAGACATTAACTTCTGGTGGTATTATTATTCAAGCTGTTCTTGCATTAAGAGATCAGGCTAAAGAAATAAGTGCTTCGGCATCAAAATTAAACATTACATTATAAGAGCCACTCAATATTAATGCTATTGTTTTGAAAAGTGGAAAAGTCCCTCATGCGTATGCATGGGGCTTTTCTTGTTAAAAAAACCACACCACTACTTTATGAAAAAAAAGTTTTTATATTATACTCTTTTGAGTTTTTCTCTACTATCTATGTTTGGATGTAATAATGATGATGAATATACCGACCCCACTCCAACCAATCGAGCCGTTTATGAGGAAGGAGAAGAGCTTTCGGCAGGTAGACTTACTATTAACTCACAAACCGGTAATGCTTTCGGAAGAGTAATCCCTGGCCTGTCTGACGAAGAACAAATCGCTTTTGGTATAGGAAATTCCTTATTTAATCAAGCATGGGTATCTTCTCCTGCATCTACTACAGGTAGAGATGGTTTAGGGCCAACATTTAATAGTAGAGCATGTACCAGTTGTCACAGTAAAGATGGTCGAGGACTCCCTATTACTGAGAATATTTTAGGATCAAATGGTTTTTTAATGCGAATAAGTATGCCTGGAGTAGATGAAAATGGAGGGCCAAATCCTGTTATTAACTATGGAACTCAAATACAGGACAAGGCCAATAGTGGTATTTTACATGAGGCAAAAATACGAGCAACCTATGAGATTATAGAAGGCACATACCCAGATGGAGAAACGTACACACTTCAAAAACCTATATATGAAATCTATGATGAGCAGTTTGGATCATTACAAGGCGTATTAACCTCTCCAAGAGTAGGTACTCAAACTATCGGAATGGGATTAATTGATGCTTTATCAGAAGCCTCAATTTTAGCACATGCCGATGAAAATGATACCAACAATGACGGAATCTCTGGTAAACCTAATTACGTATGGGATGTAAAAGAAAATCAATTAAAACTTGGCAAATATGGTTGGAAGGCAAATCAACCCTCTTTAGAACAACAAGTTTTTAGTGCGTTTCATGGGGATATGGGCCTTACAACTTCTTTTATTCCAGAAAATAATTGCCCAGATACTCAAGTAGATTGTGTAGATGCAGCCAATGGTGGAGAACCAGAAGTAACAGATCTACAATTAGAAAGGGTTGTATTTTATCAAAGAACTCTAGGTGTTCCGATACGTCGAAATTTTGAAGATGAGAATGTCTTAAAAGGTAAAGTACTTTTTAATGATTTGCAATGTATATCATGCCATCAAACCAAATTCACAGCAGATAATTCGCCTTCTACCTCATTAATTAAAGGTGTTGTATTCAATCCGTATTCAGATTTTTTATTACATGACATGGGAGAAGCTTTGGCAGACAACAGATCAGATTTTAAAGCCGACGGAAGAGAATGGAGAACACAGCCTCTTTGGGGTATCGGTCTGATAGAAACTATAAATAACCACACCTTTTTTCTCCACGATGGTCGTGCAAGAAACGTTGAAGAAGCCATTTTATGGCATGGTGGAGAAGCAGAAAATAGTCTGAATAAATTTAAAAAATTACCTAAGTCAGAAAGACAAGATCTTATTGCATTTATAAACTCACTATAACAATGAAAATATATTTAAAAGTAGCCAGCACTATCATTATTATTCTTTCTGTTCTTGTTATCTACTCTTGTAATAGTGATGACAAAAACGCTAATGAGAATCCAGATAGTAAATTTAATACTCCACAAATGTTATCCGATATCACCTCGGATATTATCCTACCGTCAATATCATTATTTAAAGATAAAGTAATAGAACTAGAAGAAAGTGTGACCAATTTTACTTCTGATCAATCTGAAGAAAAACTATTAATCGCACAAAATAAATGGAAAGAAGCTGCAAAATCTTATGCAAATATATATGTCTTTAATATCGGAAGACCCAAAGAATTATTTATGCATGAATTACTATTTAACTGGCCTACTTTTACAGAAGCTATAGATAATTCAATCACACAAAATACTGAAATAATTGCAGAATCAATTAGTACCAGAGCAAAAGGACTTACGGGGATTGAATATTTATTATTTGCAAATACAGGCACATCTAATGTTGACATATTATCTCTTTTCTCTTCTAACCCAAGAAGAATCGAATACCTAACAAGTATTACAACAAATCTTAAAGAAAAAGCAATTTTACTTTCAGAAATATGGAATGAAAATGGAGAAAATTATTCGAATACTTTTATAACAAATACTGAAACTGGATTAAATGGTTCACTAAATATGATATTTAATGGCATGTTTAATGTTGCAGAAACTATTAAAAAAGCTAAATTAGGAAAGCCTGCAGGTTTAGAAAACACAACAAGTACCAATTCTCAGATTCTACAAGCATTTAGAAGTAAAATTTCCCTTGATCTAATTGAAAACAACATTAAAACGATCGAAAGTGTATACTTTATTTCTTCTGGTTTAGGGATTTCTGATAATGTAGAATTTATTACCAAAAATTCGACTATTAATGATCGTATCAAAACTCAGTTTGGTCTAATTTATACTGCGATAAACAAAATCACAGTCCCTTTGCATCTTGCTATAGACCAACAAAAACAACCAGTAGAAGAAGTTTATAACGAAATTAAAACCCTGGTTGTATTGTTAAATAATGATGTCGGAAGTACATTATCTATTATCATTACCCCTACAGATAATGATGGAGATTAATTCACATCAATATCCAAATAAGCAGGCCTCATTCTACGTATAGAATAAGGCCTGCTAAACTCAACCCACTAACTAAACTAATAAATAACTAAACTTGTTATTGCATCATTTTTTTGGACAGTTCTTGTAACTGTGCAGATTTTTTCTGCATATAATCGCTTAGTTTTTTTACATCATCTGCAGAAAGATTCCCCATTACTTCCTGAGCTTGTGTTCCTAATTTTTGTCCTTGTTCTCCAAGAGAAGCGAAAGCTGTCATATCCTTACTTTCTACTGCTTTTTTATACTCTTCGATATAAGCTTCATAAGAGTTCACATACTCCTGAACTTTTTTGTCACTAAAATTAGGCACTCCGTTAGCAGATTGTGAGGAAGTATTCTCTTCTGTTTTTTCTTCAACTTTTTCTACTTCGTCTTTAGAAACTGATGTATCTGATTTAGTTTCACTCTTACATGATACTGCTAGTATCGCTATTACTAATGAAAGATTTAAGATTACTTTTTTCATGATTTATTTATGTGTTAATTATTTATGATTTTTTATTCATATTGATAACACAAATTTGATGTATTTGGCAGGGTTGCCAAACACCCTTTTCAGTGAAAAAAGAACACCCTGAAAACAGGGTATTCAAATAGTAATCATAAATAGATTCTGAGATAAGAAGAAACAGAACTTTTAATCTCTTCTTTTATATTAACTGTATATATTATACATTTATAATCTTACAACATAACACCTCTCTATAAATTAAGATTTATGACAATACAAGACATCATCAATTGGTTTGCAAATAATCCAAATCTTATACTTGGTTACTTTGCAGTTATTATTGCTATATCTTTACTAGGCTTAATGTTTGTAAATCAAAGAAATTTTCGATCTCCTGTAAATTATTTTTATGGAGTCTTAGTATATGCAGTAACTATTCCTGGATTATTGGCTCTAATTATTGTTTTGTATAGTTTTTTCTTCTTAAAAACTAATCTACTACAGGTAAATGTATTGGCTTATTTTGTTCCTGTTGTTTCTATGTTTGTCACCTTATTTATTATTAATAAAACGGTACCTATGTCTAGAATTCCGGGTTTTGAAAAACTTTCTGGATTATTTATCATCGTTGCTATAACTTTTATCATTACGTATATATTGCAACGTATGTTTTTTGGAGTTTTCTTTGTTGGAAGATTTCAATATTTGCTATTATTCTTCCTTGCATTACTTCTTATTCTAAGAATCGCCTGGAAAAAAATCATAAAATAATCAACCTGAGAGATAAGCCTACAGGCAAGCTTTGAGCTGTTTGATTTAAGATCCCTTTAGATAGTAAAACAAGTTCAACGCGCAGGGTTAGATGTTGATTAGCAAAATTATTATGAGTTAAGCATAGTTGCCTTTATTTGTTTAACAATTTCAATATGATCCAGTCCAAAATCTTTCCAGGCAAGATTTAGCTCTTTCATATCAAAATGCTTGACAATAGTTCCATAATCAGTACGTTTTCCATCGATGGTAGGGTAACCAATTACATAAATACTATCTGCCAGTTCTACGGCCAGTTCTATATCATGTGTCGAATAAATAATCGTATTAAATTCGTGTGTAGATGTAATCAGGTTAAATGCATTTTTAACATCTTCAATATTCCCAACATCAAGACCCGAAAAAGGTTCGTCTAAAACCATATAATGACCAGAACATAGTATCTGTTCGATTATTGCTGTACGCTGTCTCTGTCCTCCTGATAGCTCACAAGGATATTGGTCTTTTACTTTTTCTAAGCCCCAATCAGACAGGTAACTCATAATTTTAGTATGCTTTTCTTCTTTAGAAATATCCTTTTTACGAAGTGCAAACAGTAATGCCTGATACACCGTTTTGTTTCTAAACAAGGTATATTTTTGATCTACAAAACCAATATCTCCTTCATGTACTTCTTTGGCATCATTTTCTGAATCTGTTTCGGTATCGGCAATCAGTATTTTTCCTGTAGTTGGTTTGATCAAGCCTGTCATCGCTCTAAATAATGTAGATTTACCTCGACCAGAACGCCCTACAAAAGCAATAACCTGACCAGTAATATTGTTTTCCCGAACAACATCTTTTTCTACAAAATTAATATCCTTTATTACAGTTTTATCACCATAAGCGACACTTAATTTTTCTACATACAATAATGTATTATGCGTACTATAGTTCATTCTACTTATATTTTGGAGTATCTAAAAAAGGCTTTTCTCAAGTAATCTAAGACAAAGTCTATAGATAGACCTACTAATAATATTACTATTTGTAATGCTATGATTCTACCGTGATTCATGAATTTATCAGAATTTTTGATCAAAAATCCTAATCCACCAGCCGCTACAAGGATAGATTCTACGGTTACTAGCATCATCCAAACGATAGCCAGGTTTTGTCTGATTACTTCTATAACATGATCAATTCTTCCTTTTACAACAACTTCCCATAGTACTTCCCAGCGATTACATTGTAAAGAACGTGCGTGATCAAATTCCTCTTGTGGTATCGAGCTAATCATACTTAATAATGATGTGGTAAGGTATGTAGTCATAAATACCACCAACACCCATACTTGCATGGTTCTGGCATCACTAATAAGGATAGCCAGATAAAAAGATATACCTGTAAGCGGAAGGTAACGAAGTTTACTTAATGTTTTTGCTATTGGTGTTATTACAGGAATTGTAGATAAATAGGTGACAATTAAAGAAATGATTACCGCTATAAGTATTGCTTTTATACATAGCAATAAAGAACTGCCAATATGTACCACCAATCCTTCATTATAAAGCTCTGTAAACCCTGTTAACACTTGTTTTGGAGAAGGAAACAAATGCCTCTCTCCCATACTGGAAACGAACCAAAAAATCAACACTAGCGCTACCCATACACCTATAATAAGTAACCTGCTATTTTTGCTAACTTTTTCGAACGGTTTGAATAAATACTTCATAATACACTGGTTAATAAAAAAGAAAGCCGTCTAATATGTAAAATCAATATTTTACAAACATAAGACGGCTCTTATTAATTGGATGCCATGTTATTTCAATAATGTAATAACTACTCGTCTGTTCTTGGCTCTACCACTACCGGTAGTATTAGTTTCAATTGGTTCATCTTCACCTTTTCCGATTACAGATTGGAAACGTGATTGAGGGATCCCTTTACTTCTTAAAAAGTTAACTACAGATTGTGCACGTCTCTGTGATAAATCGTAATTAGCTTCTGAAGAACCGGTATCATCTGTATGCCCTTCTAATCTAAGTTTTGTATCCTCAGCCTGAATAAGAAGGTTATATATCGTTTCTAAAGTACTTGCAGATGATCCTGAAATATTTGCACTTCCGGTATCAAAATTAATATTCCATTCTCCTGAAGCCAGGACTTCTTCTGCTTCTTTGGTATAATCTGGTTTGTAAGCCGAACCTGCATCAATATCATTAATATTTTTGATAAAATAAAGATTAACTGCCTCATCATAAGGTACAATCCTTTTAACAGATTCATTAAAACCAAATGGATTAAGTTCACTTAGGTAAGAAGATACCTGATTGTATACTGCCTTATATCGATTGGTACCATCTGTAATACCATAATATTGCATAACATCTGCATAGTTGAATACTCTTGATCCACCCATGTTGTAATCGATACCATTTTTATTTCCTTTTTGGCCTTTAAACATATCATACCAATATTTTGGAGTTTCTAAATCATATGTTTCAGCTATCGCTTCAGAAGCTCTTACTCTCCACTCATCATATTGCTTCATTTGATTAGAAGCTGTTAATGCTGATTTTAAAATATTACTAACGATTTCAGGATGTTTTACCGACCATTCTTTAACAGCAATAACTGTAGTTGCCATTTGGTTGTTAAATTCTCGTGTAGATATGATATCAGTGAAACCATTTAACTCATCAAAAACCATTTTATCTCCTGGTGTCCAGGTAGCACATCCATCAACTTTTTTATTAATTGTTTTACCTGTTAGTTTTCCGTTTCTCACTTCTTTAAGAGGAACTGTCCATCCTGCTTTTTGAGATTTAATAAGTTCTTCTGCAGATTTAATATAGTCATCATCTTGTGAAGGATAAAAATTCACAGCATCTGGATCATAAGTGGTAACATCAGGATTTACTTTTAAACCATTAGCAAAGGCATAGTTTAAAGCTGTTACCCAATCTCCATCACCTAATACTGCAGAGATCAAAGCACCTTTCATGCTTTTTGGATCAACTTTCCAGCTTGGTGGGCCGATAAGTTTATCTTCACCATAACTAAGTCCTACTGCACCAACGACCTGTACATGGTACTTATCTTTACCAAACTTATCGTCTAAAGCCTGTTGCATAGTACTAATATAGAAAGGAGCACCATCACCCATCATCATGATTGCAAATGCACTTTTATCTGCATCGGGAAATTCTTCTCCTCTATCAAATTCTTCAATGAATTTCATTTGCATATTCCTCAATTCAGAAAGCCAATCCTGACGGATTATCTCTAAATTCACTCCGTTTTGCTCCATCAAAGAACCTTTGGTTGTTTTTGGCCCTCCATTAGAAACAATAATACCAGATTGAGCATTCCAGGCATAAGCTGCCATTCTAACAAGAGGTTTATCCTTAACACTTTTTGAAAGGCTATTGGAAGGCAATTCTAGTTTTTCTGATGTAGTAACATTATCTACTTCTTCTTTATTTATATTTAGCTCATCTAATTGCTTTGCTTCTCCTACTCTTAACCCTGGAGCAAAATAGTACACCGCTCCTAAGATTGCTCCAAGTAAAATGATTACAATGATAAGCTCGGATAATGTAGTGAGTTTTTTTGTTCTTAAAATTTTACCCATTTTTAATTTTTATTATAGTTTTTATTTCGGTTAGTTAGTCAAACATATTCCCAAAACCACCACTTGCTTCTTTATCCTCAGCTGTTAGTTTGTAGTTAGGGTTTTTATATTTTTCAGAATCAGGAATATAGTCTTTCCCTGTTTTAATATTATCTGCCAAAGTATCTAATTGCGAGTATAGCTCATCACTATCCATATCATACTTAGATGTTAGCATATCGATATCTGTTAGATTTTCCTGAGTTTTAGCAATATCCATCGCAATAGTTTCTGTGATCACATCTAATGCATATTCTAGTTCCCAGTCTTTAGTAAATAACATAGCGGATTTTGCTCCATCTGTGGCCGCTTTTGCAGATTTTGCAAATTGATATTCTTTTTCCAGCATTTTGATTGTTACTTCAAAATCAGAAATCTTAATATCTATTGCTGTACCAGCAAGAGTTAGTTTTCTATCCAGTTTACCCATTACATTAGCTCTACTACCATATTTTTGGATAAAACTTTTACTTTGCTTTAATTGATGAGCGACTTGCTGTGATTGTGATAATTTTTTTGCCAAAGCACTATGCAGCTCTACATATTCATCGGTATCCTTACCTGCACTACCTTTTTCAGACACTATCGCTTGCATTTTATTTCTGATCTTCTCTGCCTGTTTTTGTAATGTCACTACATGATCCTGAAATTCTTTGGATTCTTTTTCTGCTTTAGAAGCTTCAAGCTCCATATTACTTTTTAATGCTCTTATTTTGGCTTTAGAATCTTTAAAAACCTTTCTATTCATTAGCATTTTTTGTTTTTGCTCCTGCAATTCTCCGAAAGGGTCATGTTTTATTAAGGACTTATGAATTCCTCTTGTAACTCTTCGTAAGAATTTTAATATTACTGGTAACATCATGATAAAAAATATCACGAACACGGCTACTCCTGCAAGTGCAATTACCTGTCCCAAAGCTGTAAACAAAGGAGGTAATACATACACCCATGCAGCGTATCCTAAACCTGCAAACAATGCTATTTTAAGAAAAGCATTTAGTCCCTTTTCACCATTTCTCCAATTATTAGGGTTTAAAGAAATTTCCCCTTTTTCATCATCAAAATGTTTTAAAATAGGTAAATCTAATAAGTGGCTTTTTGATTCTTGATCCATTAATGTATTGCTTATATATTATTTTTAATGCCCTCTACAACGGCTACTATAGTTTCCAAAATTTTTGATCTTGCTTTATCATTAGCAACAATTTTTTGATCTATCTCTGATACTTCAACATCTGCATCAACCGACTGAAGTAAATTCTTTTTAACACTGATTTGATTCTGAATTTCAATTAATTTTTTTTCTAAGTCAGAAATTTCAGTATTTAAGGTGTCTTTTCTGTTTTTTTGAGAACTAAGAATCTTTGATTTCTTAGAGTTTCCTTGATTCTGATACTGCTTATGTACTTTCTCGATTTCTTTAATGTAAAAATCTGCTTGTGTAAGAAGTGTATTTTTGGATACGGTTGAATCTACCCCCTGGGCCATTGTAAAAGCCATTTTGTATACCGATGGATCATTAGACCCGACTGCCTTTATTGCCTTAAAAAATTCGTAAAAATCATATCCCGGTTTGTTAAGAGATTCAAAACCGGACTCGTACATCTCTATAATTGTATTAAGTACACTATCACTTACCAAAGTTGTTTTTGGAGGGTTTACTGGAAATTTCGAAACTGATTTACCTGATTCTGGAAAAGAATTAGAACTAGGTTGTACTGGAGTTGTTTCTCTAGGTTTTTCTCCTTCTGAAGTTTCGTCGTTAATAAAAAGACCTTTCCAGTTAAATTTTTCTTTAGCCATTTAAAATGTTTTTGATGAGCTCATTATTGCTAAAATACTGATCCAGGAGGTAAATTTATATAAATTCTTATAAATATTATTGTTTTTTTTAAACCTTACCAAGCCATGAATTAAAAGCATTTAACAAAACAAATGATTTTGTATGATTCTGTTATTGATTAATAGACTTCATTATATTAGTGTAATTAGAACACAATTTGTTACAACTCATATACAATACTCTTAAAATTCTAAAATACGTCTTTTTACATTATTATAGCAATAAAAAGGATTACAAATGTCTTAATTCATTTTTACAAACATACTTCAAACAATACTATATTTATTCTAAAACAGACCAGAATTACATCTAACAAAACTCTGTTCTTTAAACACTTACCCAAACTTCTTGTTTATTTCATCTATTTAAAATTTGGACATTGACACTTGAAAAAATCTACATATTCTGATTCTTAAATTTTTCACTGTAAACCGTGAAAAATTAATATCATATTCTCTTTATTTTTATCATATGATGATACAATCACTTCTTGATGATCCATTAAAAAAGTAATAAAAATATACCCATGAAACAAAAATTCATCTATAAAAACATCTTAAATTCTCGATTAAAATCAATTAAAGGTTTTAAAAAAAATGAATGAAAATACAATTGAACTGGTTGCCAAAAGAAAAAAACAATGGGTTGATGTAGTTCATGATTTTCACAAAAAGATGTACAATGAGCGTGATATAGAAAGTCTTGAAAATATCTTAAAATTCATTTTTGGAGAATCTGATGAGTTACCACAAATAACTAAATCAAAAGTAAATACTTTTAATCATTTATCTATTTTATTTAATCCAATACAAGAATGGAGGTTTATCGATCAACGTCTTCTTGTGTTTATATGTAATGATACTTTTTTCTATAAAAAAGACACCCAGTTTGATGGTTATTACGAAGTTTTTTTTAGAGAATGGTTTCTACCTCAACTAAGGACAGAAAAAGAAGGTGAAGATCTCTTTGGTCTAATTTTAAAAGAATTAGACCATTTTAATATAGATATATGGACTGCTCTTTCTGCCTATTTAAAGGCAACCAAACAAACACCTTTCTTAAGAGAAAATAAGTCTGTTAATTCTGTAGGAGAAGTAATACTCAAACTCATCAAAGAAAATCAGACAAGAACTATACAATTATTAGAAAATGAAAATTACATAAAACCACTAATATCATTACTGGGTAACGCACAACAAAGTTTACTCGATACACTTTTAGAAAATCTTCCTCTATACTATACAGGAAAAGAAGCTCAGAAACATATTCGATTTAGTTGGCTAGAAGAATTATGCAAAATCAATCTAAAAAAAATTGAATCCTTTGTAATAGAAAAAATAGAGGGTTCTGATTGTATAATTTGCGTGATGGAATGCTACAGGATTCTATTTACCAATGCTAGAAAAAAATACAGGAAACCGACTGTAATGCATATAAAAAAAATGTTACCCTATATTTCAGAACGAAAAAATTCAAGTGAAGATGGTTATACATTTAATTGGTCTTGTACTACAGAATTGTTTCGTGATGATACTCCTGTATTTATTGGTTGGGTATGTAAAAATTTTGGAAAAGAAATGAAAACCGAATTGTTTTCATATGTAAAAGAGACCAAACAGTTAAATCTTGAGATTGTTAGTCATATTGTTGGTTGTTACAAACAAGGCGCTATAGAAATTGCAATAGAAGTCATAATGAATATAACAGATTATACCACTATTGCACATTACAAAGAGGCTTTTGCATTAGAAAAGGTTATTCAACATTTTAATATGAAGCACCATAATGTTCGTGGAGCCGCAGAAGAAGCATTTGAATCCATTGCAGAGCAATTGGGATTGACCTATTTTGAACTGAAAGATAAGATGATGCCAGATTTCGATTTTATAAATAAAGAAAAAGTAATAAATAACAGGTATATCATATTTATAGGTCCACAGCTTAAGTTTAGTGTTAAAAATCTACAAGGAAAACAACTAAAATCAATTACCAAAGTATCTAAAGATATCAAGAAAATGTTGGAAAATCTAAACACCACACTTAAGCAAACAATACAACATTTTAGGTATAGTTTAGAGAATTACCTAGTTATACAAAGGTTTTGGAAAGGAAAGGATTGGAAAAAATTCTTTCTAAACCACCCTATTGCTTTTGCTTGTGGTCAGACTCTGATTTGGCAACAGAATGATGAGAGTACCTTTACTATAACAGCAAGTGGTGAGTTAAAAAACCATAAACAACAACTCCTGGACATTAGCTATAATGACCAAATACGGTTGGTACATCCTATTTTTATAGGTGCTAAAATAAAAATGAAATGGAAAGAATATTTCGAGAGTCAAAAAATAATTCCAGTTATCCAACAATTAGATAGGAATATAATCCAACTTCCTAAAAAATTATATAAAGTAACATTATCCAGAAGTTTTGAAAACAGAACCTTACCTGCAGGAAAATTTAAAAACAGAGCACAAAAAAGAGGCTGGAAAAAAGGAAGTATTGGGGGCGGCGGAAGTATTTTATCCTATAAAAAAGCTTTTAAGGAAGGTAGAATAGAAGTTTTTATAGAAACTGATAATTTGCAAATTCAAGGGATGTTTGATGAAGAAATGGTTTTAGGAAGGTGCTTTTTCACGCCATTGGGGTTTGTTCAAACCGATAGCTTTTGGTTTTCAGAACCCAGAAATGAAACAGATAATCGTCTTATCACATTACGGGATGTTCCTAAAGTTATTTATTCTGAAGCAATGAATGACCTGAAAGAAATCATGAATGACGTTTCATGAATAAAAATCAAATTTACAAATAGAGATCAGAAAGCTTTTTGGAACTAAAATAACAAAGGAATAAGTATTTGGGATCATCAATTCTCACAACTTTTACTTACAAATCCAATAGAAACCTATACATACACCGTTACTCTTCTTCTTCGAAAAGAATAATTTCTTTTACTGTTTTTAATATTTCTGGAATATCTTCTTCGGTCAAAGTCATCAATATTTCTTCAGTAATCGGAGTTATCGAAACAATTCTATTGGCTTGGCGTTCTATAATTTTTTCGAACAGATTTCGTATTGTTCTTGCATTTCCAAAACCTCTGTGTCTCTTTTCATATATTCTATCGAGGATTTCCATTAGTTTTTCTTCGGCATCTTCGGTAAGTATAAAATCGGCTTTTTTTGCAAAAAGCTTAAAAATGCTTAACAATGCTTCGGCAGTAAAATGATCAAACTCAAAATATCTATTAAATCGAGATTGAAGCCCTGGATTAGTTTGTATAAATTCCTGCATTTCATCTGGATACCCAGCTACAACAATGACTAAATCATCCCGCTGATCTTCCATTCGCTTTAGTAGAACTTCTATCGCTTCGCTTCCAAAATCATTAAACCCGCCAGAAGTAAGTGAATATGCCTCATCGATAAACAAAACACCACCAATAGCTGATTTTATAATTTCGTCTGCTTTGATTGCTGTCTGCCCTACATAACCTGCTACCATACCTGCTCTATCTGTTTCTACCAAATGTCCTTTCTCTAGGTAACCAAGGTGTTTATATATTCTTCCCAGCATACGTGCAACTGTAGTTTTACCTGTACCAGGAGGCCCCATAAAAACAGCATGTAAAGAATTAGAAGAGGTTTTTAACCCTTTTTCTTTTCTTATTTTTTGAATCTTTAAAAAATTCGTAAGGTCTTCAATATTCTTTTTGATATCCTTAAGACCAATAAGTTCATTAAGTTCCTGAAGTACAATCTCGAGCGTATCATTTTCTGGCACTTCATTATATCCAGCTTTTTTCACAACTATTTTTGGATGGTTTGTCTTATGTGATACCCGTTTTAAAAAATCTCGTTCTTTCTCTGTAATTATTCCATCTGCATTAACGATCAATGAAGCTATTCTACTTAGAAACGAACCTATACTTAGTAATTGGTCACTTTTGAATTTTGCCAAAATAACAGGTAAGGCAAATTCGGTTTTAACCTCATCAATAGGTTCAAAAAAAGAGGTGTTTCTAACAGTAGTAACATTTTTACTAAACTGAGATGATAAAGGAAGTTCATTAAGCTTTTTTAGATCATAAGCTTTACTTAAATCTTTACCTTGTAATTTTTCATAAAAATAAACCAGAATAAATTTCACTTTTGCTGATACTTTGGCGGTGTCAACATGTATATCTTCAAAATCATCAAATACCTTAACAATATCATGTAAAAGGATATGCTCTGCTTTATAATTCACACCTCGAAAACCATCATCTATAATAGTAGTAACTGTGTTTCTAAATTCTTTATTTGTATTTAAATTTTGACAAATTGCCAATGCTTTATTTCCTTCTTTTTTAAGGATGTCAAGATATGCTGAAGAAATTTCCAATACCCCCTGGTTTTTTTAAATAAATGTATACTACTTTTTGATTCTTTTTACCAAAGATAATGAACTGATCCATAATATTACGTTATCCTCTATTCTCTAACCATACTTACTGGTAAAACCTCAGTAACGTAAAACATAGTATTTCATTTAAAATGGAATGGTGAAGTAAAAGGTACTTCCACTTTTTACTTTGGATGTAAGCCATATTTTACCTCCGTGAGCTTCTACGATTTTTTTACAATGAGCCAAACCAATACCTGTGCCTTCATATTGATCTCTAGAATGTAACCTTTGAAAAATTGCAAATATTCGTTCCTGGTGCTCTTCTGGTATCCCAATACCATTATCTTTTACTGAGAATTGCCAAAAACCTTTTGATACATCTTCTGGGTCACTTTTTTTGACACATGTAATCTCTATTT
Source organism: Aquimarina sp. Aq78 (assembly GCF_900299525.1). Classification (GTDB taxonomy): domain Bacteria; phylum Bacteroidota; class Bacteroidia; order Flavobacteriales; family Flavobacteriaceae; genus Aquimarina. Next base: position 65,216 of record NZ_OMKA01000020.1, read on the forward strand.
CAGGAATAGTACCTGAAGCATTAAATTTAATACCATTACTAATAAGGTTTTGAAACAATAATCGAAACTCTATTTCTGAACCTCTAACTACTGGTAAATTCTCCATTCTAATTTTTGTCCCTGTTTTCTCGAGAACAACTTTTAGATCCTTTTTTAATTCTTGTATAACGGTAGCACAATCAACATTATCATACTCTTTACTTCTTCCTAATCTGGAATATTCTAATAGAGCATCAATCAGTTTTTTCATCCTTACACTTGCATCTTTAATAAAGGTCATGCTCTCTTTTCCTGCTTCATCAAAGTTTTCTCCATAATCTTCGGCTAATAACCCTATAAAACTCGATATTGTATTAAGAGGTTCCTGGAGATCGTGACTTGCTATATATGCAAATTGTTCTAACTCTTTATTTTTTGCCTCCAACTCTACAGATTGATTATAAATCTCAAGGTTTTTATCCTCTAACTCTTTATTATATTTCTTCTTAGCCAGGTAATTTCTATAAATAAAAAAACTAACGAAAAAAGTAAGAAGCACCAGAACAATGAGTAAAAAGTTTACTTTTTTATGAGCATCAAGTTCTGAAGCTTGCTGGTTTAATACACGCTCCTGTTCCTTGATCTTTTCTTTCTGCTCTCCAAGAAATTCATTTTGCATGCTAATTTCCTGGTTGCTTTGTATAATTTTTTCTTCCTGACTTTTTATAAAAGCAACTTGCTCCTGGATGTTTTTTTCGAGTTCCCTTTCGATTACAACCTTTTCTTTATATTTTTTTTGTTGTATTTCACTCTCAGTATAAAGGCTTTCTATCTTTTTATTTCTTTGGTTAATTTCTCCTTCCTTACTGTCAATTTTTTCTAATTGATCTGTTATTTTTTCTTCCTGAGATTGTATTTTCTGTTCTTTATCTTTTAATATAGCCTCTTGTTTATCTTTATCCTCTTGTACTTTGTTTAAGGTTTTTTCTGTTTTTCGGTATAAGCGTTTCCATTTTTCTGAAGAAGTAATAGCATGTTTTCCTAACGAAGAAGCAATAGTAAACCCTTCTTTTTCTATTCTGCTTTCATTAATCTCATACTCAAAAGAATCCCCTACATTAACCATATTAATCATAGAGGCATTAAAATTATAATCCTCTCCTACAAGCATTATGTTTTTTCCCGAGATCTTACTTAGGATATAATGCATATCATAGTTATACTTATGATTTACATATAATAACTGAATATCTTTTACATTCTTAACAAATTGAAATCGAACAATCTCTACAGGTTTACCTTGGATCTTACGCCTTAGGGACATGGCTTTCAGATCTAGTATTGTTCGATCAGGTCCCAGTACGCCTATTTTAAAGTTTGGTTGTTCTTCTATAATTGGCCAACCTATTTGCTGCGCGAAGTTAAAAACAAATATGGCACGCTGTAATCTTTTTACTTCTTCATTACTTGTTTCCTGAGCTTTTATTTTTAACGAAAAACTCATTGCAATAACGCATAAGAATATAGCCATCAAATTAGTATATGCTGTCGATATATATTGACGCCTATACATCATAATCTAAGTAACAGTCTTACATAATAATTCGATCCATTAACACCAAACTGCTGCACTCTCCTACTATACATAAAGTTTCCATCTTCTGTATTAGCGGCATGTTTATGTTTATCTGGATAGACATTAAAAACATTATTTCCTCCCAGAGTACATTTTATATAATCATTAATCTGATATGATATTGCAATATCTGTTACGAGTTTAGGAGAAAACACCTGATCTCTAGATTCTATATTTCCTGTAAAATCATTTACCACCCAATTTACAGAATCTCCATCATTTGGGTGAATAAATTTAACCTTTCCAAAAAGTGTATTCACTACCTGAAATCCAAACTGCTCAAAATCATAAGAAAGCAATGAATTTATTTTATAATTTGGTTGTGCAAACTCTACTCTGGCGATTTCTTCTCTGTTAAACAGTACTTCTTCTTGTCCTTGTAATGTTTGTGAAACTTTAATTGGACCTTTTACCTTGGTCTTAGTAAAATTACCTGCCAATGAAGCATTAAATTCTCCTGTACCAAGAGTTGTTTTAAAAAATAATGATAGATCAACACCAGATGTTCTGGAATCTATTGCATTTGTAAAGAATTGAGCAGCACCAACATTAAAAGGCTCCAGTATTTCCTCATACCCTTCTGCAAATCTTCCTGAAAGAACAATTCTATCCTGTATATTAATTAAATAATAATCAAAACTAAAAGTAATATTATCGTTTAGTTTTCCACTGAAACCAGTATTAAAATGACTAGATAATTCGGGTTTTAATTTTCTGATATCAAAAGCTTCTGTAGCAACAGCACTTTCGTTATTAAAGGTACCGACTTGTACACTTTCTCCATTAATAAACTGTGTACTTATATTCTGGAAAAATACCTGGTGAAGAGAAGGCGCTCTAAATCCTGTAGAAAACCCTGCTCTTATGCTAATTTCATCTCTAACCCTATATCTACCTGACAATTTCCAGATCGCCTGACCTCCAAAATCATTATATGCTTCATATCTGGCTGCTCCTCTAACTAAAAGTTTCTCTGTTATATTTGCTTCTATATCCAGATAACCAGAGCTATTTGTCCTAAAACGATTTAATGCATTTTCTGGCTGAAAACCAGGAAAAACTTGTGCCCCAACAATTCTAGGCAATTCTATTCCCAAAGTATTGGTATATGTACTTCCTCCATCAATAAAAGAAGCTTCTTCTCCTGCAACTATTTCATAATTCTCTACTCTTAGTTCTGCTCCAAAAGCTACATTTACCCCCTCAAGCCAATCAAATGTTCTTGAAAGATCAAGGTTTGTTGTATTTTGCTTGTAGATAAACCCTCCTGCATAAAAAGTTCTGGGGGATGTTACTCCTAAGGAGGCATTATTAGAATTATTTACAGTATAATCTAATCTATTAACCCCGATAGAGTGGCTAAAATCTACATTCCATTCGTTTTTAATTCCTCTTATTCCTCCGGTAATTGCATCATCCTGAATATCGGTAAGGATTTCTGGAGAAAAACCATTTGGGAATAACTCTAAAACTACCCTGTTTTGATCTTTAGGAAAACGATAGAATCCCTTTGATGTTCCTTCTCTGTAGTTTCTACCACCATGCATATAAAATGTTGCATAGTCAGACATTATTATTTCACCATTAAATGATAACGCAAGGTTCTGGGTTTCTGCGCTTCCGATTTCCATTACTCGTTTGTTAGAATACCCTGTCTGCGCAAAAAAATTATTTTCCTCGATTAGCGCTTGATCAGTTGTTATATCATTAGAATATACTGTACCTGTATAGTCTCCGGATCTGTTTATAGATTCTCTATCTCTATATTCTGCTGTAACATTTATATACCCTTCTTTTCCTATTTTTAATCCAAAATTTGCAGAAGAATACACATTAAGCCCATCCCCCTCGGTGTTTATTGCTACTCTATTATCGAGTTGAATAATTTCTGTTTGTTTTTTCAGGATAATATTAATTACTCCCGCAATAGCATCAGAACCATATTGAGAGGTCGCCCCATCTCGTAATATTTCGATACGCTCTATTGATGCTATGGGTATTGCATTAAAATCAGTCCCTACCGATCCTCTACCCACAGTACCATTTACATTTAATAAAGAACTATTATGCCTGCGCTTACCATTAACCAACACAAGCACCTGATCTGGTCCTAATCCTCTAAGTGTTGCTGGATCTATATGATCTGTACCATCTGCTATTGTTTGATGTGTAGAATGAAAAGAAGGAATCAAATAATGAAGAATGTGACTCAATTCTACCTGAGAAGAATTTGTTAACTGTTGTGGTGAAATAATATCTACAGCCGCTGTATTCTTTAATATTGATTTTGGCTTGGCCCGTGATCCCAAAGAAACCGGTTGATCTATTGAGAATCCCGTTTCCAGAACAAAATCCACCTTTGCAGTATCTCCAACCTTAACCTGTACTGTTTTAGAAACAGAAGTATACATCACAAATTCTGAAGTAACTATATACTCTCCCTCATCAACATCAAAGCTATAATTACCATTAACATCTGTTGTTGTATTTTTATCTGTACCTTCTATAACTAACCTAGCTCCTGGTAGATTACCAAATTGGTCAGAAACATTACCTGATATAACTGCCCTTGATTGAGAAAATGCTCCAGAAATAAAACAAAGAAATAGTAAACCAGTAAGGTATAACCTATACTGAATTAACAAAATAGGAGGTTTTTTTTTAGTTTGTGCTTTAATATGTTTACTTATTTAGATTTTAAATAGATTGCTTTGTGTGTATCCAAAACTATCATAAGTTCATTCAAAATACAAATATATATGGGGGCAATATCTGAAGTTATATAATCTTTTTATATGATTCTGAGCAAGAATCCAACTCTGACCGTTTAAAATACGTTGTCACAATCCTGCATACACTCTCTTTAGTCAACATTTTTTGTGCGTATTCTTTTATTTCCAAAATACGCTCTGCTCTTTCTTCATCTTCCTTACTTAACTCTGTTCCCAGCATAAGTATTATAATAGATCCCTTATATTTATCATCTAATTGCTGATATTCGGTAATAAATTCCCAACCATCCATAACAGGCATATTAATATCCAAAAATATAATTTCAGGAATAATTTCGGATTGGATAAGATCTAACGCTTGTTTTCCATTTTCTGCAATAAAAACCTCTTCTACACACTGTACTTTTTCTATAATTGTTTTATTAAAAAAGTTAGTTGCTTTACTATCATCAATGAGAAGAAAACGTTTTAATTTTTTCATAATCAAAAATGGTTTTTTAGCACATCATCCAATAAATCCATAGATAAAGGTTTATTGATAAAGTCATCGACCGAATGATTTTTGGCAGATGCTCTTACATCGTCTGGATTAGAAGATGTTGATAACAAAATCACTTTAATATCAGCTGTTACTTTTTGATCCAGCTTAGAAAACTCGGTCAAAAATTCCCACCCATTCATTGCAGGCATATTGATATCCAAAAAAATAAGGTCAGGTTTTATTGCTGTATTATTCTCTACAGCATTAAGATAATCTAGAGCCGCCAAACCACTTTGTACAGTATTAACCTGATAAAAGTCTTCGTGTTTGGTAACAACTCTTTCGTTAAAGAAATTTGTAGCCTTGTCATCATCTATAAGCAAGACACAATTCACCAATGTATTCATTTAATTTCCCAATTACATTCAAAGGAAATAAACTTATTTGATATGGCCATAACAAAACTAAATTTTATGAAATAGTTTTCGTTTAACAACACAAATTTAACGGTGAAATGTATTCTCTAAAATTAATTTTCTGAAATAAAGCATTTTATGCTTTAAAAAAACTAATACAAAAACGCGTAGTTTTAACTAAATTTTAGATCAATAAAAACATAGCCACTTATTTCTTAAAAATAAGTGGCTATGTTTAAGCTTATGTGGTCTGTTTTTTTATTCTATAATAAGCTTTTCGAACTCTTTTTTTCCTCCCGATTCTACCTGAACCAAATAAAACCCTGGTTTCAATTTATATGAATTGAATTCGAAAACATATTCTGTATTTCCTACTTTTATATCTTCAAGTATTTTTCTCTTATCTACCAAATCAAAGATTTGTATTAATACAGGTAATGGCTTAACAGAAGAGACATTCACACTAAATCTACCGTTTGGTGATGGATTGGGATAAATTGAAGTTTCAAATAACTTTGATTCGTTACCCGATAGCACACTTAATAACTCTTTATCATCTGTCAAAACAATATTCTCATTCGATTTATTAGCATCTATGCTTTGAGCAACAGTTATAGTTGCATAACCACTATTTATTCTCTGTTCGTAGATTTCATTTTTTGTAAATTCTTTGTAAAAAGACGGAGAACTAACACTTACTAATTTTTGACTTCTTCTACTTCTGCATCTAAAAGCTTTTCTAATTCTAGAAACAGATTTAAACTTTACTCCCACCAAACGTTTATTCTCACTATATACCTGAGAAAAGGAATAATTTCTATTTATAAATCGTATTCCCTGTGAATTATTAAACAAGAAATCTTCAGAACCATCATCGAATATGGCCGTTATCGATTGTAAACCTTCTAATGATCCACAAGAAGATGGACCTGAACCGATATATCCACTTACGGTTAATTGGTAGTTCTGTGCAAATGTGGTAAATGTGATGGATAACATCACTAATAATAAAAATTTTCTCATGGTTTTAAGTTTTAAAAGTTATACTAAATTGATTTGCTTACTCTTTCATTACACTTCTCAAGATATGTCTATAATGTAATCTCATATCCTTCAGAAACTTCAAAAATACTTTGAAACTTTTATGAAGATTTCACTGTTTTCAGGGGTTTTCATATCTAGAGAAAAAAAATTATAACAACCTGATTATAAACAAAATCCTATTTTTTATTTTCTAAAATGAAATAATAAACAAACCCTCTTCATCTACTAAAAATGAGGAAATTTTACCCTAATCTAAGATCAACAGAGTCGTATATGATTTAAAAAACCTATTTTCTATTCAATATCAGTTTTGGCATACTTTTAATAAAGACTAAAAAAATAAATGTAAATTTGAAATACATTCAGGTAATAATACATCTGAAAACTACTGCAAGGGATATATGTTTGATAAAATAAAAAATAAGTGCAAAACCACATCATTATGCTATGTTGTTTACGATCATACTGATGAAATACCTGAAATTGATTGGAATACTGTAAATCCAAAAAACAACATATTTCTTTCTTTAGCATATCTTAAAACATTAGAACACACGCTGTCTGAAACTATTCGTTTTAGATACATTTTGTTTTATGATAAAGAAATTCCTGTTGGTTTTGCTACAGCACAACTTATTAAATTTAATTCTGCACAGTTAAAACTTCAGGAATTCCCATGTAAGATCAGTGATGCTATAAAAAACACATTATTTAAAAACCTGGATGTTAGAGTTTTGGTCTGTGGTAACTTATTTTCTTGTGGAGAACATGGTTTTGTCTATAATCAAGATCATTTATCTCCAAAAATAGCTTTTGAAAGTTTATCTGATGCTTTACAAAAAATACGCAAATCAGAAAGTTCTGACAAACCATCTTTTATATTATTGAAAGAGTTTTGGCCAGAATCTTTTGATCATAGTGATCATATTAAAAAACACGATTTTAGAGAGTTTAAAATTGATGTAAATATGGTTTTACAGATACATTCTAATTGGAATACTTTTGAAGATTATACCGCCAGTATGAGAACAAAATTTAGAACACGAGTAAAAAAAGTAGTTCAGAAATCTAAAAAAATCATCACCAAAAACTTCACCGCCGACGATATTGGTGCTTATGAAAATGATATTAATAGATTATATCTATCTGTAATCGAAAAAGCAGATTTTAAAATAGGAAAACTTAACGCTTCTACTTTTAAAAGTTTAAAGAAATCACTAAACAATACTTTTGTTTTTAAGGGATACTTTCTCGATGAGAAATTAGTAGGGTTTACAACTGCTTTTGTTCTTGATGGTGTTATAGATGCCAATCATATTGGTATTGATTATAATTACAATACTACTCATGCCATCTATCAAAAGATGTTATATGATTATGTAAATTTTGCAATTACAAGAAATGCACAAGATCTTAGGTTAGGGAGAACTGCAGAAATTATAAAAAGCTGTGTAGGAGCAAAACCTGTAGAAATGAAATTATATGTGCGACACGGCAATTCGATTTCAAACACTCTTTTAAAACCTTTGGTTGAATTGATTTCTCCAAGTGAATATGAAATTAGAAACCCTTTTAAACTTCAATTAGACTAATGGATTCATTAACCCAAATCGTATTAGGAGCTGCAGTAGGAGAAGCTGCTCTGGGTAGAAAAGTAGGTAACAAAGCTATGCTTTGGGGAGCCATTGCAGGAACTATTCCTGATCTGGACGTGCTATCTAAACTTTTTGTTGATCATGTTACAGCAAACGAATTGCATCGCGGGTTTTCGCACTCTATACTCTTTAGCATTATCGCCGCTCCAATATTTGGCTGGATGGTCGCTAAAATCTATCGCAATAATGAAGCAGACTGGAAAGATTGGACCAGACTAATGTTTGTTGGTCTTTTTACACATCCCATATTAGATGCATTTACTACATGGGGGACTCAGTTATTCTGGCCTTTTGATTATAAAGTTTCATTTAAAAATATTTTCGTTGTAGATCCCTTGTATACCATACCATTTTTGATTTTTGTGATCTTGGCTATGTTTTATAAACGTACACATCCTAAAAGAAGAAAATTCAATACACTTGGATTATACATTAGTAGTGTTTATATGTTTATAACGCTGGGGTTAAAATGGTATACTTACGGAGTGTTTCAGACAAATCTCGAAAACCAACATATTCGATACAAAGAGATTCAAACAAAACCAACTCCTCTCAATAGTATTTTATGGACTGCTAATGTAGAAACCGAAGACTCATTTTTGATAGCATATTACTCTTTATTAGAAAAAGAAGATATTATTGTTTTTTCAGAATTCCCAAAGAATCACCACCTGTTAGGTAAAATGAAAGATGATCCTCTGATTCCAAGATTAATTAAATTATCAGAAGGTTGGTATACTATAGAAAAGACTGACGATAAGTTATTTTTTAACGACCTTAGATTTGGGCAAATGGGGGTAGGTAAAGAAGCTAATAGGTTTGTATTTAGTTATGAATTATTTTATGACAACAATGGGGTTCTAACTGCCAAAGAAAGAGAAAGAAACATGGATGATGCTTCTCCCATGCTTAAAAAATTATTTAATAGAGTGTTAGGTAATAAATCATAAAAAAAGAGCCTAATAAATTAAGGCTCTTTTATAGAAGTGGTTTAAACTTTTCTCAATTGGCTCCAAAACGCTCCTTTCCCCCCTATTTTGTCTTTTTATTACTTCGTAGCAATGCTATGAAGTGCAAAAAAGTCTTCAATATGAATAAAAATTAACTGTTTTTCACTTCAATCAAAAAAGTTTAAACCACTTCATAGTATATTGTTTCTTTTATGCAAACTGGCAAATTACTCCTCCCATTAAAGCTAGGCAAACTATCCAATATCCTGCATTAACAGCTATATACTTAACTCCTTTTCTTTCAAACATTGCGTTAGTAGCTAATATTGGAAATGCTACCATTAGTCCCACCATTGTACCATGCAGGGCACCATGACCAAAAGTTCTAAAATTGTTCCCATACTTTGCCATATAATCTTGTGCATATTGATAGGCTTCTGTACCAGCTTCACTCAATCCGGGTTCACTCATAATACTTGAGAAAAATCCAAACTGATGAATTACAAAGGTGTTTAATATAAAAGCTAAGAAAAAACTAAAGACGTAGGATAGAATAAAAATAAGAGCCATATTCCCCCCTTTTAAATCCTCTTCTGTAAACCCGCAAGCATTCATCCAGGCAGTACCAAAAACTTTTGGATTATACCAGATAAACCCTAAGATCATAGGGATCAATGCAGCTAATGCGGTAATCAAAAAATTAAATTCCATAATAGTTAGTATTTAAAGTTGTTACTCAAATATAACCAAAATCGTTTTCATCAGTTTTTACCATACCAAATACAACAACCTAATAGAGAACAGAATAAGAATACCTCCTGTAACCTTAAAAACCACTAAGAGTCTTTGTGGCGAAATAAATTTCTTTACCTTTTTAGATAAAAACACTTTAAGTAAATCAGTAGTTAGTATACCTGCCAAAACAGCTCCTATAAAAATCAACAGGGATTCACTTGCCAGGTATTTATGTAACCCATAGTTATATACCCCTATCCATATTGCAAAAACAAAAGGGTTAAAGAAATTGACACTAAATCCTTTCAAAAAAAAGGTCCGTAATCCTTTAGAACGAATAGATACATCTGCAGTAGTTTTTGTCTTTTTTAATAAGTAATTAATTCCTAAAGCAAAAACTATTGCACTACCTATGATTCCGATCCAAAATTGATTTTGATCAATATCTACAAAAGAAGAAAGTCCATAATAACACAACAGTACATATACAATATCACTACATATAATCCCCAATGCTACTGCTGTTCCGGCTTTAGAACCAAATTGAAGACTGCTGTTCAATAACAAGAAAAATACAGGGCCTATAAAAATGATCATCCCCAACCCTATTACGTAACCTTCTATAAATGACATGAGAATAAATATGAGTATAAAATTCTCGTAAATATAATATCTATTTTTATCTTGCAAATCAAATATTCACACTTATGAGTAGCGCATATAAAGTTAAGGTAAATAAGGTTTTTGATTTTGAATTTACCGAAGAAGATATTTCAAAAATAGATATTGTAAGTAATTCAAAATCGACCCACCACATTCTTCAAAACAACAAATCTTTTCATACAGAAATTGTACAATCAGATTTCAATACTAAAAAATATACTGTAAAAGTTAACAACAACAGCTATGAGGTTAACATTACTAATGAATTAGATACCAGAATCGCGGCAATGGGATTCTCTATTGGATCTGCTAAGCAGGTAAATGCTATCAAAGCTCCTATGCCAGGTTTACTGTTAGATATTCAGGTCGAAACAGGTCAGGAAGTAAAAGAAGATGACCCTTTACTTATTTTGGAAGCCATGAAAATGGAAAATATTATTCTATCTCCAAGAGATGGAGTTATTAAGTCCATTTCGGCCACTACAGGAGATGCAGTAGATAAAGGACAATTATTAATTGAATTCGCTTAGCCTATCATAGGCATTAAACAGAACAATGTGTTCTAATATAGTTTAATATGAAAAAAATACTAGTAGCAAATAGAGGTGAGATTGCAATTCGGGTGATGACGACAGCTCACAAAATGGGAATCAAAACCGTTGCCATATACTCTACCGTAGACAGAAATGCTCCACACGTAAAATTCGCAGATGAAGCTGTCTGTATTGGAGAAGCTCCTTCTAACCAATCCTACTTATTAGGATCTAAAATCATTGAAGTAGCTAAACAACTACACGTAGATGCCATACATCCTGGATACGGATTCCTTAGCGAAAATGCAGATTTTGCAGAAGAAGTAGAGAAAAACAATATCATTTTTATTGGTCCAAAATCCAAAGCTATAAAGGTTATGGGAAGCAAATTAGCAGCCAAAGATGCTGTTAAAGCCTATGATATTCCTATGGTTCCTGGTATAGACGAAGCCATTACAGATGTTGATAAAGCAAAAAAAATCGCAAACGAAATAGGTTTTCCTATTTTAATTAAAGCTTCTGCCGGTGGTGGTGGAAAAGGAATGCGGGTGGTAGAAGAAGAAAAAGATCTCGAATCACAAATGAATCGTGCCATTAGCGAAGCTACCTCGGCTTTTGGAGATGGCTCTGTATTTATCGAAAAATATGTTGCTTCACCACGACATATCGAAATACAAGTCATGGCAGATAGCCATGGCAATGTCGTGCACTTATTTGAAAGAGAATGTAGTGTACAACGACGACATCAAAAAGTAGTAGAAGAAGCTCCTTCTGCTGTACTTTCTCCAGAACTACGTTCTGAAATGGGAGAAGCAGCCGTTAAAGTAGCCAAAGCCTGTGATTACCTTGGTGCAGGGACTGTAGAATTTCTTTTAGATGAAAAGCAAAATTTCTACTTCCTCGAAATGAACACACGACTACAAGTAGAGCATCCGGTAACCGAGTTGATAACAGGAACAGACCTTGTAGCATTACAAATAAAAGTAGCCAGAGGCGAAAAACTACCAATACAACAAGAAGACCTAAAAATAAAAGGACACGCTCTGGAGCTACGAGTATATGCAGAAGATCCGTTAAATGATTTCTTACCTAGTGTGGGGCATTTAGAAACCTACCAAATACCAGTTGGAAAAGGGATTCGAGTGGATAATGGTTTTGAAGAAGGAATGGATATTCCTATCTACTACGATCCCATGCTTTCAAAGTTGATTACTTACGGAAAAACTCGTGATGAAGCCATACAATTGATGATAAAAGCAATTGACAATTATGATATCAAAGGAGTACAAACTACATTATCATTTGGTAAATTCGTGTTTGAACATGAAGCCTTTAAATCTGGTAATTTCGACACACATTTTGTGAAGAAATATTTCACTACAGATATCATACAATCAGCAATGGAAGAAGAAGCTAAAATTGCCTCCTTGATTGCTATGAAACAATACATCGAAGATCAAAAAACGTTACGCATACCAACACTCTAATATTATGGATTCAAAAATAAAAACATTACAAGATAAAATTGCTCAGGCAAAATTAGGTGGTGGAGAAAAACGTATTGAAAAACAACATCAAAAGAAAAAATTAACCGCCCGTGAGCGTGTAGAATATTTACTTGATGAAGGTTCTTTTGAAGAAATTGGTATTTTGGTGACACACCGTACTACTGATTTTGGGATGGATAAAGAAATCTATTATGGAGATGGTGTCGTTACCGGATACGGAACTGTAAACGGACGATTAATCTATATTTTTGCACAAGATTTCACCGTTTTTGGTGGTGCCTTATCAGAGACTCATGCCGAGAAAATCTGTAAAGTTATGGATATGGCTGTAAAAATGGGAGCACCAATTATAGGACTTAATGATTCTGGTGGAGCCCGAATCCAGGAAGGAGTTCGCTCTCTTGGTGGATATGCAGATATTTTTCATAAAAACGTACAAGCCTCTGGGGTGATCCCTCAGATCTCAGCTATTATGGGACCCTGCGCCGGTGGTGCTGTATATTCTCCGGCAATGACAGATTTTACCATGATGGTAGAAGATACCAGTTATATGTTTGTTACCGGGCCTAATGTAGTAAAAACAGTAACTAACGAAGAAGTAACATCAGAAGAATTAGGAGGTGCCAGTACCCATTCTACAAAATCGGGAGTAGCGCATATCACTTCTGCCAATGATATAGAATGTCTCGAAGATGTAAAAAAACTACTAAGTTACCTGCCACAAAGTAATAAAGAACAACCCAAAAAATTAGAATACACTTTAACCGATGAGGTAAGAGATAACCTCTCTTCTATTGTTCCTGATAACCCTAATAAACCTTATGACATGCACGAGGTAATCGGTGGGGTTATCGATACAGACTCCTTTTATGAAATTCATAAAGATTATGCCGAAAATATCATTGTAGGTTTTGCCCGTCTGGGCGGAAGAAGTATTGGGATTGTAGCCAATCAACCTCAATTTCTGGCTGGAGTTTTGGATGTGAATAGTTCTAAAAAAGCTGCACGATTCACACGTTTCTGTGACTGCTTTAACATCCCTTTATTAGTATTGGTAGATGTTCCCGGATTCCTACCAGGAACTGATCAGGAATGGAATGGTATCATTGTACATGGAGCTAAATTACTATACGCATTAAGTGAAGCTACTGTACCCAAAGTAACCGTGATTACACGTAAAGCCTATGGTGGTGCCTATGATGTGATGAATTCTAAGCATATTGGAGCTGATCTTAACTTTGCCTGGCCTTCTGCAGAAATTGCAGTGATGGGTGCCAAAGGTGCCAGTGAGATTATTTTTAGAAAAGAAATCAAAGCTGCAGATGATCCAGCTGCCAAGCTTGCCGAAAAAGAAGCTGAGTATGCAGAGAAATTTGCTAATCCATATCGAGCTGCACAACGTGGATTCGTAGATGAGGTTATCTTACCAAAAAATACCCGAAGAAAACTAATTAAAGGATTTAGCATGCTCGAAAATAAAATAATTGAGCGCCCTGATCGAAAACATGGTAATATCCCTTTATAATTTATTCATCTTTAATATCCCAGCTTATGCTGGGATTTTTTATACATCAGATTCTCAAATATAACTTGATCAAATTTGTAATGAATGAAGTTCTATTAACGAAATTGTTCTTTTTTCCTAAAGACCATATTGATTCTAAACTTAGAATTACTTCCAAAAACCTCGACATCATCTCCACCACCAACACCTAATGTACCAGAATTAGCATTATATGCATCAACATATTCAAACCCTAATATAGACATCGAATTCAATAAATCTGTTTGATTTCTTACTCTAAGTTTATCGCCGTCTTGTAGTAATTCTTCTAGGTTACGTAATTCTTCTTTATAACCTGATCTTTTATAATCAATGCTAATACCTATACCTCCCAGTAGTTTTGTGTTTTCTGAAGTGATAATAATGTATTCTGGTAATTTATTAATATTGGCGCTTGAAGATTTTGTTACAGACAGTTCTTGAGAAAATCCACTTAAAGAAATTAAAACGATTAATATTCCTGTTAAAGTTCTGGCCCTAAAATTTTTCATTTCACTTTGTTTTAAAATTATTTCTAGCGCAAAACTGGAAATAAACTTTAGTAAAAATTAATTTTGGAAAGGTTAAGTACTTCAGATTTCAGAAATCGATAGTAATTTGTAATTAACTAGCAGTTTTTACAAACTGTAAAGGCGTGGTTTTTAGGTTTTTTTTAAATGCTGTATAAAAAGCACTATTACTTTTAAATCCTGCTTCTTGACCAATCCCCTCAATGTTTAACCGCTTGGTCTTATCACTTAACAATATTGTCTTTGCTTTTTCTACACGAAATTTATTTATATAACTATTAAAATTTTCTTCGCGTAGTTTATTAATTGTAGTAGATATTCTACGAGGATGTTCATTAATTTTTTCTGCTATATGTATAATAGTTAATTCTGGATTTAGAAATAATTCTTCGTTTTTCATTACAGATTCTATCTTTGTCAAAACCTGTTTATACTTTTCTATATCTATATCTTGCTTTTGGAAATTGTTCTTAGATGTTTTTTGAGTTTCAAAAACAACATCATTTTCTAAAGGTTTATGAAAAAGATTTTTTGATGTTTGTTGAAATAACCCATTATATGCTATCCAATAGGTCATAAAAAGCCCAAACACAGATCCTATTAACTCTTCAAAAAACTCTGAAGCTAAAAAATCAAGAAAAATAATAGTGATAAAAAATATAAATAAAAAAATTATAAACTGACTAACCCATTTAAGCTCTCTATGATCTACTGAACTATACTGGTTTCTCAGTACTTTTGAATGTTTCTTAACTTTTATAAGGGTTAGCACAATAATAGTAAACCCATATAATATTCCAATTAATACCAACAAATTATATAGAATAGATTCTTCTATTGTAAGTTTCTTCTCTAGAGGTAAAAAGAAAAAGACAATTCCTATAAAAAACTGAATGATACCAGGTATAAGAAGAACATAACTTATTCTCTTTTTTTTGAGTACCGATGTTTTTTCTACATAAATATAAAGTAAACTAGGAATTAATAAAGAAAAGTTAATCGATAAAAACTCGAGATATGGGCTTTTAACATAAACATTAAATATTTCAAAAATACCTGATAAAGATGAAAACCCAGATACAATCAAAAGTAAGCCTAAGTAAAGTAAGGAGTTTTTCTTTTTCTTGTTTAACAACAATAAAAAGGCTCCAATAGATAATGCTTGAGACATTTCGATAGAATCTATTAAAAGAAATAAAATTTTATCTAACTCCATACATATATAACCTTATAAGAAACAAGCTCCAAATTCGTTTTTTTATCCTCTAACTCAAAAAATAAAATAATTTAGAACAAAATTATGGCAATTTATTATTTAATAGATATACTCGTAAAAGAAAATTACTTCAAAAACACATCATTTTCTATAAGATACCTAGTAACTATTATTTTTTTTACATTCTTCATATCTGTTTCGTATTACTCTATTTTCGATATGATCACTTTTTATCAAAAGGCAATCTTTATTTTTAATATCACAGTTTATAGATTCTAATTTTAATAGACACCTTCAAATTATCAAGTTTTTTTTCACTGAAAACAGGGGGTATTTTATGCATTAATTCATTTAATTTTACACTTTGTCCCTTTATTTTTTGTAAACAAATCTGTAGAATAAAAAGTTAGCTTCTACTGATTTAGTGACGTATCCCAACATTAAATGAAAAGTCAAATGAAAAAAATACTATTATTCTTACTACTTATTATCTCCATTTCTTTAACAGGCCAAACCACCTACTACGTAGCTGTAAACGGAAATGATTCTAGTGGCAATGGTTCTAACGATACTCCCTGGGCAACGATCCAACATGCTCTTAATACTGTTACAGATGGTAGTACAATTTTGGTAAAACCTGGCACATACAATGGGCGTGTTAGAATTCGTGGAAGTTTTACTACTGGTGTTTTGGTAAAATCACAAGTGCCATATATGGCAAAATTACGCAACAATACTACCGTTATTACTGCATATACAAACCCTAATGGTTGCCATGGTATTACTTTTGATGGTTTTGATATAGCTCATGATGCTCCCGGTGCTGCCCCCTTAGTTATTCATATTGATGGAAATGGTAATGGTGATGTACATGATATTACATTTCAGAATTGTATTATACATGATAGTTATAATAATGATCTTGTAAAGGTAAATGCAGCTTGTTACAATATCACTTTCCAGGGAAATTTATTTTTTAATCAAGCTGGATCTGATGAGCATATCGACGGTAATAGTGTCGAAAATCTAATTATACAGGACAACATTTTCTTAAACGATTTTTCGAGTAGTGGCCGTACAAATAACAATGCTACCAGTAGTTTTATTGTTATCAAAGATAGTGGCGGTAGTAATGATATCTATACCGGTTCAAGAAATGTTAAAATCCGTAGAAATGTATTTCTAAATTGGGAAGGAACAATAGCTACAAACTTTGTACTTATAGGAGAAGACAGTGAACCTCACTACCAGGCCTTTGATGTTATGATAGAAAATAACTTGATGCTGGGAAATAGTAGTAATCCTATGCGAGCACCATTTGGCATTAAGGGATGTAGAGATATTACATTCAGAAACAATACAGTAACAGGAGATTTACCTGCTAATGCATATGCTTTTAGATTTAATAGAGAACCTACAAATCCAATTATCAACAATATTAATATTTACAATAATATATGGTCGGATCCCACCGGGACTATGAATGATTTTTCAGATTGCCCTATATCTCATACCGATACTTATAGTTTAGATACTAACCTATATTGGAATAATGGTACTCCTATTCCTCAGGATAGCAGTGATAAAATTAACAGTGCAGATGATGCAAACGGTATAACGGCTAATCCACTGCTAAGAGGTCAAAATAATATAATCATTCCTCATTATAATTCTTCTTTAAACCAATTTAAAGATGGTTCGGTTACTATTAGAGAAGCATTCGAACGTTTAGTAAACACGTATGGAACACCCGAGGCCAATAGCCCAGTTATTAATATGGCAAGAGCAGATCAGCTTCCTGCAGATGATATCTTAGGTAGGCTACGGGTAAATGCCGATATCGGTGCAGTAGCACCAGGTGCGGTAGAAAATAATGAATTAGCACTAATTCGACCAGATAATGGTTCAGAAAATATTTCCATTACTCCTACTTTAGAATGGTCGGGGTCTGCAAGTTCTTATTCTTTAGAAATAACAGATTGTAGTCCTATAGATCCTCCTCCTCCAAATCCTACAACCGGTCTGGGTCTGGATAAATTTAATCTTATCGAGGGTCCCAAAACGATTGCACAGATTCCTGATGATCTATCCGGGTTAACTTACAACAGCACTACTAATACAATTTTTGCAGTGATTAACGATCCTCCCAGACTGTATGAATTGAGTTTAGATGGTGATGTCATAAGAGCTATCCCCTTACAGGGTTTTAATGATACAGAAGGTTTGGTATGGATTAATGGTACTGATTTTTTTGTTATTGAAGAAAAAAGAGGGCGTGCTGTTAAAATTACTGTAGAAAACACAACAACAACAATTTCTTATCCTGCAAATTATATTCAATTACCCGGTAATTGGGGAGCAAATAATGGACTGGAAGGTGTGTCCTATAATCCAAATACAAATGAATTAATCCTCGTAAAAGAAAAAAGCCCGTTAACTATATACTCTTTAGAGATACCCGCAGATTTATCAACTCCTCCTACGGTTACCAATCCATTCGATATTGCTACAAATAATTTTGGGTTTAATGATTTGTCTGGTTTACATCATTTGGGAAGTAATACCATACAGCAAGAAACTCATTTTCTTGTATTAAGCCATGAATCCAGGGCATTAGTAGAAACCGATATGACCGGAAAAGAACATAGTCGTTTAGATCTTGGTACTAATGGTGCAAATGGTACATTACCCAATAGAATTCTCCAGGCAGAGGGAATAACTGTAGATAATCAAGAAACAATCTATATCGTAAGTGAGCCCAATACTTTTTATAAGTTTTCTAAGTCAGCGTCTGCAAATACTAACAAAATGGCCCCTATATTTACAGCGTCTAATATATCTGAAAAATCATTTGTTGTTCCAGAAAATACACTTACTATAAACACAGAATACTGTTGGAGAATAAAAGACAATGATACAGGAGATTGGACTTCTTATTTTTCGTTTACTACAGGGGATAATGAAAACCCACCACCACCGTTGCCCGTAGAAACTACCAATACTATCCAAGTTTTTCCTAATCCGGCAGATACCTACCTTAGTGTTTCATTTGATTTTGATGAGCTTCCAGAAGATATACAATTTTTCATGTATGATATTTCGGGGAAAGAAATATTGAGACAGTCCTCTGTTAATATTTTAGACAATGAGTTATATATAGATGTTAGTCGTTTCTCTAAAGGCTGTTATTTCATAAAAATCAAATACCCTAAAGAGGACATCGTTAAAAGTTTTATAAAGAAGTAATTTAAGTAGATACTTTAAACCTGAGTTCGGTCTAAGCTATACTGTTATAAAAAAGCGTCAATTCGAGTGGTTTTTCAGAATAAAATGGAGAAAAACTGTATCGAGAATAGCTTTTTTAGATAGAAAACCACCATTCTCGATACAATCTTCCAGTCTGTACTGAGCTATGTCAAAGTATCAGATCACTCGAATTGACGTGATTTTCTTACGTCGAACTCAGGTTTTAAATACACATCTAAAAAGCATTATCAACAGAACTTCTTTGGTTCGAAATCTTTTATACAAATATTAGCAATCTATTGCTATTACTGACCCGCGCACAGGGTTGAGGTGTCCCCGCAGCGAGGGAGTCTTATCCTATTGCGGGGATTGGTTTCCTCCTTGCGGGGGAAGGTGTCGGTATGCCGATGGTCGATAAAAGGAGTGCGGGGAAAGGTATCCATATTGCGCTGATCGATATACCTATACCGATGGTCGATAAAAAGAGTGCGAGGAGCTATATAAAAAACCCTTCAACCAGCCTGTCCTGAGCTTATCAAAGATCTTTTTAAACTTTAATCTTTTATCCTTATCAAAAAGCAATCTTTATTTTGAATATTAAATTTTAGATTTTACCTTAACCGCCAGAATTAATTGTATTAACCCCAAATTAAATTAAGAATAGTTGCCCTACTATGAGTAATCGACAAACCACCAAATATGCTATCTACACCGTAGCCGTTTTATCTGCTGCGTTAATCAATGAGTATATCTTAAAATATGTAAAGAAACATATCGATCAACAGGGATACCTTCTGGTACTAATAGATATGCTGGTTATCGTTTTAATTTTTGCACCTGCTTTTGCCCTGGTGACTAATTATGCAAAGAAGATTTCTAAGGCGTATCTTAAGACTTCTAAAAAATTGTCGAGTAGAAATAATGGGATCCTGCTAGGGTTTATCGTTGCCATACTTATTTTATTTATCCTTTATGCTAATCTTAGACATAACATCAATGTAATCAATGATCTAAAAGCCTTGATTTCGTAATAATTATCCATTTTTTAAATCGTTAATAGGTAAACTATAACATTTATTATCTTGTTATGCTTTGGTTAATACTGTATTTTAGTACATACATTAATCAATATAAATTATTTACTCATGAAAAATTCTTTAGAAGCATTTAAAAAATTCAAAGTATTATCCCGAGAAGAGCTAATATTAATCGGCGGAGGCAGAAGAGATCAATGTACTGCAGAGCAGGTCAATAATTGCACATTTGTGCAATATTATCCAGAAGGTTCTGTAATGATGGATTGTGGAGTATCTGAAGACTCTAATGGGGACGAAGAATGGATTTCGTGTGAAGCACATATAGCGTAATCCGGGTTTAATCAAATTTCTTTCCAAAACACTAAATTACTCTGCATTTTTAATGTGGAGTTTTTTGGTATGCCATCTTACTATCCCTATTACATCATCTTCCTCTCGTATTAATTCTAAGGCATACTATATCGCTAATCATAAAAAAACAACCCCCAGTGGTTAACAACTCCTCTGGGGGTCTAGGCTGAAGCGAAAAAATCAAACTAACTCAACTTACACTCAATTAAATATACTTCAGCTTCTCTTCAATATCATTAAGATATGCCTTTTTATTAACATTTTCAATTTTTTATTTAAGAACTATAAACTAATCCTATAGAGTAGCTTGCGTTCTAACATAATTCACCTGTTTTTCGAAAGTATTGTTCCCTCAAACTTCCTCTAATTTCTTTTTTATTTTGTTAAGACATAAATTATTAATACTGCCACTATGGCTATGTTTTGTATTCTTTTCGGGGGTATATTGTCCATTCTCAATGTCTAACCCTATTTTTATATATGCATCTCTAAACGACATACCTTGCATCACTAATTCGTTTAATGTATCTACACTAAACAGATAATCATACTTATCGTCATCCAAAATATTTTTGTTCACCTTTATATTTTTGAGTGCATACATAGTCATCTCCAGAGATGCTTTTAAATCCTGAATAGCGGGTACAATTCCTTCTTTAAGCAATTGTAAATCCCTGTGGTATCCACTCGGTAAATTATTGATTAACAAATTTAGTTCGTAAGGCAGTGCCTGAATTTTATTACATTTTCCTCTTATTAATTCAAAGACGTCTGGATTCTTCTTATGTGGCATAATACTAGATCCAGTAGTAAATTCTGATGGAATACTCATAAAATCAAAATTCTGACTCATATACAAACATACATCCATTGCCAATTTAGATAAAGTCGCGGCTACACTACTCATGGCAAAAGCGGTAGATTTTTCAGACTTTCCTCTACTCATCTGTGCAGCAACTACATTATATTTAAGAGTTTCGAATCCTAATTCTCTCGTGGTAAATTCTCTATCTATTGGAAATGAACTACCATATCCGGCAGCACTTCCCAAAGGGTTTTGATCAACAACTTTTAATGCTGCATTTACAAAATACAAATCATCAACAAAGCTTTCTGCATAGGCAGAAAACCAAAGTCCAAAAGAAGAAGGCATTGCTATCTGCATATGCGTATATCCAGGAAGTAATACATCCTTATACGTTTCTGCATGGGTTAGTAAATTCTGAGATAGCTCGTTAACAAGAGATTTAATCTGAAGTAATTCATCCTTCATATATAGATGCATCGCCACCAAAACCTGATCATTACGTGATCTGGCGGTATGTATTCGCTTACCCGCATCTCCTATTCGTTGAGTTAATTCATACTCAATTTTAGAATGTATATCTTCAAATCGGTCTTCTATCACAAAAACTCCTTTTTCTATTTCCCGCCCCAATATATTCAATTCTTTTTCAATTTCAGAAATTTCTTTATCAGAAAGTAAATTAATCTTATACAGCATCTTAGCATGAACCAATGTCGCTTGTACATCATACTTGGCAATTACCATATCCAATTGCCTGTCATTACCCACTGTAAACCTATCTATCTTTTGATCTGTCGGTAATCCTTTATCCCAAAGTTTCATTAGCTATTTTTTTATTGAAGTGGTTTAAACCATTTTATTATTTATACTATACCTTCTAAAATTTTTATATACAATTCGATTCCTTCTTTGATCTCATCTACATAAATAAACTCATTTGCAGAATGTGATCTGGTCGAATCTCCCGGCCCTAGTTTTAATGAAGGACAACTCAATACTGACTGGTCAGATAATGTTGGTGATCCATAGGTACTTCTTCCTAGTGCTATCCCGGATTTTACAATGGGATGATCTATAGCAATTGATGAAGATCCTAAATCCAGAGATCTGGAGGTTACCTCTGCATACTGAGGCATTTGTTTTTTTACAATTTCCAGAATCTCTTCATTATCATACTTATCATTTACTCGTATATCCACCACCAGGTCACAGCTTGCGGGCACCACATTATGTTGTTTCCCTGCATTAACCTGCGTCACCGTAGCTTTTACTTTACCCAAGGCTTTTGATGTTTTTTCAAATTCATATGTTTTAAACCATTGGATCACTTGCAGAGCATTATAAATTGCATTATCATCATTAGGATGAGCAGCATGACTTGCTGTTCCTTTTACCGATACATCTAATACCAATAAGCCTTTTTCTGCAACGGCTAATTGCATTAGTGTTGGCTCTCCTACAATGCCAAACTCTACATTTTTAAGGTATTTTAATACGCTTTTTAACCCCAAAGGACCACTACTCTCCTCTTCTGCAGAAGCAACAATAACAAAATTGTATTTTAACCCTTCTTTACCATAGAAATAAGTAAATGCAGCTAACAAAGACACGAGGCAACCTCCCGCATCATTACTTCCTAAACCAAATAGTTTTCCATCTTCTACAAAAGCTTTAAATGGATCATTAGTATAGTTTCCATTGGGCTTTACCGTATCATGATGAGAGTTTAATAAAATAGTACGTTTAGATTCGTCAAAATACTTATTGTATGCCCATATATTATTATTTTCTCTCTCGAAAGGAATATCATTTTGGATGAACCATTTCTCGATCAATTGAGCTGTTTTTTCCTCTTCTGAAGAAAAAGATGGCGTTTCTATTAAATGATGTAAAAGCTCAATCGCTTCACGTGTTAGTTTTTCCATTAGTATTTATAGACTTAAAGTCGTATGTTTAGTTTTGTTATCCTTTATAAAATCTGCATTAGCAATATGTACTTTACTTACCTTTTTCTGTAAAGCATCAAAGCAATTCTGAAGTTTTGGAAGCATTCCTTCTGTGATAATTTGTGCATCCCTTAATTCGGTATATTTCTCTAAATTAATATGCTCGATTACAGAATCTTTATCTTCTATATTTTCCAGAACACCTTTTAATTCGAAACAATAAAATAACGACACTTCATAATCAGCACTCATTTCAGAAGCAATTTCTGAAGCTATAGTATCTGCATTTGTATTAAACAATTGTCCATGACTATTATGGGTAACGGCACAAAAAACAGGTGTAATCTCTTGATTCAAAAATGTTTTTATGATGTTACTATTTACTTTAACCACATCACCAACATATCCATAATCCACAAATTGCACAGGTCTTTTCTTTGCAATAATCACATTTGCATCTGCCCCTGTTAACCCCAAAGCATTACAATGGTGATGCTGTAAACCAGCAACAATGGTCTTATTTAACAACCCGGCATAAGTCATCACAACAATATCCAGATTCTCTGCAGAAGTAATTCTTCGACCATCAATCATCTCGGTTTTTACTCCCAATTGCGCTGCAAGTCGAGTAGCAGATTTTCCTCCACCATGAACCAAAATCTTTGGGCCTTCTATTTTAGAAAAACCTTCTAAGAAAGAAGTCAATGCTTCTGGATCTTCTATTATATTCCCGCCAATCTTGGCTACCAATAATCTTTTTTTCATCACATTAAGATTTTTCAAGTATTTTCTTTAAAACCAATTGTGCAGCATATGTTCTATTATTTGCTTGTTCGATAACAATAGAATTTTTACTATCCAGTACTACATCATCTACGACTACATTTCTCCTTACTGGCAAACAGTGCATAAGCTTAGCGTCATTAGTCAAATTCATTTTTTTGTTTGAGATTTTCCAGGAAGGATCATCATTTATGACTTTACCGTACTCTTCATAAGCACTCCAGTTTTTGACATATACAAAATCAGCATCTTTTAATGCATTTTCCTGGTTGTAATCAATGGGCACCTGTTTAGTAATCTGACTGGCTAACTCAAATCCCACAGGATGGGTAATTACAAAATCTGCGTCCATACGCTGCATCATCTCTACAAAAGAATTAGCAACTGCCTGTGGTAAGGCTTTTGGATGCGGTGCCCATGATAGTACAACCTTTGGTTTGTCTATTTTTTTATATTCGGTAATAGTTATGGCATCTGTTAACGCTTGCAATGGATGTCTAGTAGCACTTTCCATATTGATAACCGGTATTGAAGCATGGTTTATAAAACCATTAAGTACTTTTTCGCCGTAATCATCATCTCTATCTTCTAATTTTGCAAAAGCTCGTACTCCTAGTATATCACAATATTGAGATACTACCTGAGCAGCTTCTTTTACATGTTCAGAATTTCCTTGATCCATTATGGTTCCGTCTCCGTACTCTAGCGACCAGCCTTCTCCAGTAAAATTCATGACCATGACATTCATTCCCAGGTTTAAGGCTGCTTTCTGAGTACTCAAACGTGTACGAAGGCTTGGGTTAAAAAATAACAATCCTATCGTCTTATCTTTACCCAAAGTCTTATTGGA
The DNA here is from genome assembly GCF_900299525.1 of Aquimarina sp. Aq78. Classification (GTDB taxonomy): domain Bacteria; phylum Bacteroidota; class Bacteroidia; order Flavobacteriales; family Flavobacteriaceae; genus Aquimarina. Next base: position 89,858 of record NZ_OMKA01000020.1, read on the forward strand.
TAAAGGGTTTTTCTTTATCGCTATAGCTTCTTCTACCCAACCGGGTAATGAATCTATATCTTGTATTGAAAAGTAATTATTCATTCTTATCTTTTAAATCATTGGTTTTTCTACCAATACACTTTGTAATGCTTTAATAAATTGATCGATTTCTTTTTTCCCAATAGTTAATGGAGGAAGAATTCGCAATAGTTTTTTATTCATTGCTCCTCCCGTAAAAATATGTTCTTCATAGATCAGTCTTTTCCTAAGTTCGCTAACTTCAAAATCAAACTCTAATCCTAACATTAGTCCTTTCCCTTTTACTTTTTGCACACCGGGAATTTGATGTGCCTTAGAAGCAAAATATGCTCCTGTTATTCTTGCATTATCAATAAGGTGTTCATTTTCAATTACTTCAAGAACCGACAATGCTGCAACGCAAGCCAGATGATTACCTCCAAAAGTGGTTCCCAGCATCCCATAATCGGGTTTTATATGTGGGGCAATTAATATACCTCCTATCGGAAAACCATTACCCATACCTTTTGCTATAGAAATAATGTCTGGTGTAATCTCATGGTATTGATGTGCAAAAAAATTACCGCTCCTGCCATAGCCAGACTGTACTTCATCAACTATTAAAACAGCACCAAACTCATGACATAGGGTTTCTAAAGTTGTAAAAAAGGCAGTAGTACCTTCGTCCAGTCCTCCTACTCCTTGTATAGGCTCTATAATCACAGCACACACGTCACCTTTTTCTAATTCAGTTCTTACAAGTTCAATTTGGTTTAACGGCAAAAAAGTGACGTTTTGCTGAGTATTTAATGGTGCATTGATTTTAGCATTATCTGTTGCAGCTACAGCGGCAGATGTTCGCCCGTGAAAACCATTATGGAATGCTATAACTCTTGATTTTCCTGTATAAAAAGAAGCTAATTTCAGTGCATTTTCATTGGCTTCGGCACCAGAGTTACATAAAAACAGTTGATAGTCATCATATCCTGATAATGCTCCGAGTTTTTTTGCTAATTTAGTTTGTAAACTATTTTGAACAGCATTAGAATAAAAACCTATTTTTTCTATCTGTTCTTTTATTTTTTTCACATAATGAGGGTGAGAATGACCTATTGAAATCACAGCATGCCCTCCGTACATGTCCAAATACTCTGTTCCATTTTTATCCACAACGATAGCGTTATAAGCGTTTATAGGCTCTACATTATATAAAGGATATACGTCAAATAATTTCATAGTATTAGTTATTGGTTGATGGTTGCCAGTGAATATCTATCTACTGACAACTATCAACTATTTAATTGTATTTATTTTTTCATAAGAAGCCATCACTCCTTTTATCACAGATGAGCTTAAGCCTTGATGCTCCATCTCATTAAGACCTTCTATAGTACATCCCTGAGGTGTTGTAACTTTATCGATTTCACGTTCTGGATGAGTTCCATTCTCTGCTACTAATGTGGCGGCTCCTATTGCGGTTTGCACAGCGATGATTTGGGCTTCATGAGGGTGAAACCCCATTTGAATCCCTCCTTGTATCATAGCCCTTAAAAACCTAAGAAAAAAGGCTATTCCGCTTGCTCCTAAAACTGTAGCAGCCTGCATTAGACGTTCTTCTATAACCAGCGTTTTACCAATGGTATCAAACATCTTTTGTACTATAGCTAATTCTTCTTTCGCATCTTCATTAGCAGCAATACAGGTCATTGATAGTTTTTTGGCAGCCCCTGTATTGGGCATTACCCGTATTACTTTATTATTCGGGACTACCTCATTGATTTCGGCAATTGACGTACCGGTTACAGTAGAAATCAATATTTGATCTGTTGCTACTATACTTTTTATTTCCTGTAAAACAACATCCAACTGTCTTGGCTGTACGCAAAGAATTATCCATTTTACATTTTTTATAGATGCTACAATATTTTGCGATGTAGATACACCTAGCTTTTCTTCAACTTCTTTCAAATTATATTTTGACTTATCTACTACTGTAATGTCTGTAGCTTCGAACAAATCACTATTGACCAATCCAGAAATTATTGATTTGCCTAAGTTTCCTCCTCCTATAATTGTTATTCTATTCATTTTATATTTTGTTTTGTCAGTCTAAATCTGTTAAAGATTCCTCTTCATCGCGGATTCTTAAACACTTCAATAAGCCTGCATGATATTCATCTGTTAGCATTAAAATGCACTCGCCTTTAATTCTAATCCTGTTTTTTCCTTTAATCCTAGCATTAAATTCATATTATGAATGGCTTGTCCAGATGCTCCTTTAATCAAGTTATCAATTACTGATGTGATTAGTAACATCCCATTTTTCTTACTGATGTGTAGTATACATTTATTCGTGTTTACTACTTGTTTCAAATGAATTTCTTCATCAGAAATCACAGTAAACTCAGCCTTTTTATAATATGATCTATACAGTTCTTTTGCTTCTTCTTCGCTACCTTCATATTTTGTATACATGGTGGCATAAATTCCTTTACTAAAATTTCCTCTATTTGGAATAAAGAAAACAGGAGCTTCAAAATCATTTTGTTCTTGTTTAAGGCTTTGTTTAATCTCTCCCAGGTGCTGATGTGAGAATACTTTATAACTAGAAAAATTATTATCTCTCCAGCTAAAATGAGTGGTACCTCCTGGCATCACACCAGCTCCTGTACTTCCTGTTGTAGCATTAATGTGAATTGTATCCTTAAGTTTACCTGCAAAAGCTAATGGTAATAACCCTAACTGTATGGCGGTGGCAAAACATCCCGGATTTGCAATATTCTTTGCTGATCTAATCTTTTCTTTTTCTAATTCTGGCAAACCGTATACAAAATCTCTTTCCAGAAATTCCTGATCACCATTCAATCTAAAATCATTTCCTAAATCAATTACTTTAGTCATTTTTGAAAACGTATTGGTTTCTAAAAACGATCTTGATCTACCATGACCCAAACACAAAAACAGTACATCTACATTTGGGTTTATCGTATCTGTGAACTTAAGATCTATTTCTCCTATTAAATCCGGATGTTGTTTATGAATCAATACATCTGCATTTGTTGTACTGTAGACAAAATCCAGCTTTACTTCTGGGTGATGAACTAACAGCCTTAACAGTTCTCCTGCTGTATATCCTGATCCTCCTATTATTCCTACTTGTATCATGATTCACTTGGGTTTACATTATGATATATCTTATTCGCATTACCATAGATTTTTATAAAACCTTTGGCATCATCAGATGTCCAGGAATTATTCATCTCGCCATACTGCCCAAAATCCGATTTCATCATGTCAAAATCTGATTCGATTCCTTCTAAAGTAAAATGATAGGGTTTCAATTTCACTTTTACATCTCCTGTTACTGATTTTTGAGAGTCTTCCATAAATACTTCTATATTTCTCATTACAGGATCCAGATAATTTCCTTCATGTAACAACATACCATACCAGTTGGCTAATTGCTCTTTCCAATATTGCTGCCACTTGGTTAAAACATGTTTCTCTAAAAGATGATGAGCTTTAATGATTACCATTGGCGCTGCCGCTTCAAATCCTACTCTCCCTTTAATACCAATAATTGTATCTCCAACATGGGTATCCCTGCCAATGGCAAAAGCACTTGCCAGTTCCTCCAGTTTCTGAATAGTATTCACCGGGATATCCTTAACTCCATCTAATCCAATGAGTTCTCCTTTTTCGAAGTTTAACGTGATAATTTCTTCTTTTTCTTTTTGAAGTTGACTAGGGAATGCCGTACCTGGTAATGCACTATGAGAAGAAAGCGTTTCTTTCCCTCCTACACTGGTTCCCCAAATACCTTTATTGATTGAGTACTGTGCTTTTTCCCAGCTGTAATAGACCTCATGCTTTTCTAGATATTCTACTTCGGCCTGACGAGAAAGTTTTAAATCTCTAATCGGAGTAATGATTTCGATCTCCGGGGCTAATGTTTGAAAAATCACATCAAATCTTATCTGATCATTCCCTGCTCCCGTGCTTCCGTGTGCAATATACTTTGCTCCTACTTTTTTGGCATATTTAATAACCTCTATGGCCTGAAAAATTCGTTCGGCACTTACAGAAAGTGGATACGTATTATTTTTTAATACATTACCATAAATCAAATACTTAATAGCTTTTTCATAAAACTCATTTAGAATAGTCTTATTCACATGAGATGAGCTGCCCAATTCATAGGCTCTTTTTTCTGTATCCTTTAATTCTTCTTCAGAAAAACCGCCTGTGTTCACCAAAATGGTATGTACATCCAGTTTTTTTTCATGAATAAGATATTTTACACAATATGAGGTATCCAGTCCTCCGCTATATGCTAATACTACTTTTTCCATAACAACAATTGTTTATTGCTTGCAAGCATCGTTTGTTTAATATTTTTTAATCTTTTTAGTACCTTTTTATCGTACCATTTCTCTTTTTTCTTTACTTTCTGCAAAGGGTCATATAACATGCCGGTACACAAACACATTTTATGTTCTTTAGATGTTAGAATATCATAATTTGTACACGTTTTACAACCTGCCCAAAACTTAGGATCATCTGTTAATTCTGAGAATGTAACGGGTTTATACCCCAAATCAGAATTGATTTTCATTACAGCTAATCCTGTCGTGATACCAAACACTTTGGCCATCGGGTATTTTTTCAAAGAATAATTGAATGTAAATTCTTTGATTTTTTTTGCCAGACCCTGATTTCTAAAATTAGGGTGTACTATTAAACCAGAATGTGCTACATGTTTTTCATTACCCCAGATTTCGATATAACAAAATCCTGCAAATTGATTGCCCGATACGGCAATAACCGCATTCCTGTTTTGCATCTTAGTTTGTATATATTCTGGGGTACGTTTAGCAATACCGGTTCCTCTTACTTTGGCAGAGTCGGATATTACTTCGCATATTTCCTTTGCATAACGAAAATGGTTTTCGTTAGCAATTATTATTTTTACTTTTTCCATAAACGAATCCCGCTTATTAAAGAAGTTTATATATTAAAATTAGTGTTGATTTTTCTGAATCCAGGCTGATGTGCGAATCATATCTCGCTATTTGTCGTGATAAGAATTGCTACCAAATATTTTAAATATGTCGTTTGAACAACAAAATTTAAAAATTCAGTTTTTCTAAAATGGATTCGATGTCTCTAGGGGAAGTAGGACGCACCTACTTCAAAAGAATATAGACCCCCAAGGGGCGACGAAAGCGGCGTGCGGGAATACTTGGATTATCAAATTTGTTCAAATATTGAACTTTACTCTCTGTAGATATGTAATTTGCCGTTTTCATAATAGTAACTCTAAATCGTCGGCCGCAGCCCCTTTCGTTAACTAGATGGTACAATATTACATAAAAAATTAATACGTAAAACAAAAAAACAGTAAAACTAATTAACTTTTACCGTTTTAATAAAATCATGAACCTTTAACTATCAAATTGATATTCTATACCTTAGGTTTCTAATAAAAAAACAGAAAAGAGTTTTGATAAAAGCTATACTTAAGTAGTATATCATATCAAAAACTGAAACAAATCAGGTTTATCATTTAGATAATCCCCAAAGAAATTAAGTGCCTTCATTCTAGAGACCAAAGGCTTAAGATCTTTCTTATCTTTTAGTTCAATCCCAACTACTGCAGGGCCATTTTCTCTACTTGATTTTTTTGAATATTCGAAATGAGTGATATCATCATTTGGGCCTAGTACTTCTCCTACAAACTGTTTTAATGCACCCGCTCGTTACGGGAAACGAACTATGAAATAGTGTTTTAAGTGATGAAATTTTTACCAAACCTCTCTTTTTAATACAAATCCTAGTTTTGATTAATTCCATTTACACTTTGAATTCAAAATCAGGTTACTAGGATTATCATTTTTTTAATAGTTCTTGTAATTTTTCAAAATCTTTTTTAGAATGTTGAATTATTATTTCTGCATTATTCTGTTTTGCAAAATCTTCAAAAACGGTCATGCTTTTTATAGTTTCTTCTACATCATAATTAAAAGATGGGACACCCCTGTTTTTTCGATTTTCTTCAAAATGATATAAATCTCCAGTCAATAAAACTGGTTTTTTTAAACCCGCTTCTATATATAAAACTTGATGACCAATGGTATGCCCCGGCATAGTTTTTATAATAACTGTTCCATCTCCAAATACATCAAAATCTCCATTTAATTTTTTAATATTGGTTAACTCTTTTATAGCATTATAAACGTCTATGTTTGCTGATTTTTCTGCATCACTAGTTACAAAATTGTATTCGCTTTCTTGTACTAGCCAAGTAGCATTTTTGAAATAATTTGCGTGTCCAATATGGTCAAAATGTGTATGCGATAAGGCAATGTATTTGAAATCTTCAATTTTAAAACCAATTAAATTTAATTGATTTATTAATGAATCTGATCTTTGCATAGAGAATACTCCAGTGGGCTCTGTATAGGGTTTATCAACAACTAAACTCTCTGGTAATCCGGCATCCCAAATTAAATTTCCTTTTGGATGTGTAATTACGTAATAAGGATCTACAAGTTGTTTTACTTGGCCTGTATATGTTGTGTCTTGAGAAAAAACTTCTAATTTGTTTACTAAAATAGAACCTCCATCCAAAACATATAATTTGACATTTGTACTTATCGGGGTATTGTCTTTTTTTTCTGATTCTTTACAACAGATAATGCAAATTGAGATTATTAATAATGTTATTGTATTTTTCATGCTATTAAAGTTTCACGTTTTTGTAATTTTAATGCAAAAATCATTAAGTTTTTTATCCTATACAATAACTAACAAAATTGTGAGCTATAAAATATACAGTTATGCGTAAAGAAAATTCCACAAATTCTATAAACGAAAGGTATTTACACAAAAAATGTGCATTAAATGTCGCTATTGATATTATTGGAGTACGTTGGGCTTCACAAATTATATTTTCAATTTCACAAGGCGTCAATCGCTTTCATTTGTTAAAGGAAGAATTACCAAACATTTCAGAGCAAGTTTTAAGTAGAAAGTTAAAGATTTTAGAAAAACAAAAAATTATTATTAAAACTATTATTCCAGACTCTACACCTATTGGGGTTCGCTATATCCTCACTAGCAGAGGAGAAGATTTACTTCCTATTTTTGAGAATATATGCGAATGGGGGAAAAGCTATAGTTTGGATTTTGAAAATTAGTGATTCCTATGAATTTAGTTTACCCATATTGCCCGTAGTACTTGATCACTCTATCTAGTTAGTGTCTGGTCGAAAAGAAGCTACTAGACTTACACCAAAAACTGAAACAGATCAGGTTTATCATTAAGGTAATCTCCAAAGAAATTAAGGGCCTTCATTCTGGACACCAAAGGTTCTAGATCATTCTTGTCTTTTAGTTCAATCCCAACTACTGCAGGGCCATTTTCTCTACTTGATTTTTTTGAATATTCAAAATGAGTGATATCATCATTCGGTCCTAGTACTTCTCCTACAAATTGTTTTAATGCACCTGCTCGTTGCGGAAAACGAACTATGAAATAATGTTTTAAATCTGCATATAACAATGCCCTTTCCTTAATCTCGGCAGTACGTGTAATATCATTATTACTACCGCTCACAATACAAACTACATTTTTGCCTTTGATCTTATCTTTATAAGATTCAAGAGCAGCCAAGGTTAACGCGCCTGCTGGTTCAACTACAATAGCATCTCTATTGTATAAATCTAAAATAGTCTGACATACCAATCCCTCAGGAACTGTATACATATCAGAGAGATATTCTTTACAAATATCAAAATTGAGATCTCCTACTTTCTGAACTGCTGCACCATCGATAAACTTATCAATATTAAAAATCTCTGTATTCTTATTATTTTGGATAGATGATAACATAGAAGGTGCTCCTTCTGGTTCAACACCTATAATTTTTGTTTTTGGAGATAAAGCTTTCATTGCTCCACATAAACCTGAAGCTAATCCTCCTCCACCAATAGCTACAAAAATATAATCAATCGGTACATCTGTCTGTTTAAAAATTTCAAGTCCAATTGTTCCTTGTCCTTCTATAGTTTTTGGATCCTCGAATGGATGTACAAATGTTTTTCCTTCAGAAGTACAGGTTTCCATTGCTGCTTTATAAGAATCATCAAATGTATCGCCTTCAAGAACAATCTTTACATGATCACCGCCAAACATTTTTGTCTGTTCTACCTTTTGTTTTGGTGTTACCGAGGGCATATAAACAGTACCTTCTATTCCCAAATGATGGCAGGCGAATGCTACTCCTTGTGCATGATTACCCGCACTGGCACAAACAACTCCTTTTTCTAACTCTTCTTTGGTAAGTGAGCTTATTTTATTAAAAGCACCTCTAATTTTATAGGAACGAACACGTTGAAGATCTTCTCGTTTCAATAAAATATTAGCATCGTATCTGCGAGAATACCGAATGCTATTCATAAGAGGAGTAACCATAGCCACTTCTTTTATTGTTGAAGCTGCCTTCTGAATATCCTCTAATTCAGGAAAATATGTTGTGGTTATGGTGCTCATAATTTAAGTTTACACTCTTCTTTTATATTATCCATTTTAACTTTGAAATAGCACTAATAAATAGTTTCTTTTGCTCCTATTTTTCGTTAAAAAATATAACCGTAGCTATGGCTATGCTAATATTTTTTGTCTTGAATACGTGCAAAATAAATTCAATTTCTATACGCACGATTTCAAAGTTAAACTGGTATATTCTTGCCGGCTCAGACCCATCAAAGGTTACACAATACACATCTCAAAACTTTAACAGATCTGGCCTGACAAAATTAAATGTACTATACTATCGGTTTCATTGCTGTCATCGATGCTCTTAATCGAGAACCAATAACTTCTATAGGATGATTTCTTAAAGCTGCATTTACTTCTATTAGTTTAGCATTATCCACTCCATTATTCTTCCCTTCATCATATGCTTTTCCGATAACATCGGTATCTATTTTTTTCATGAAATCTGCTAATAAAGGCTTACAAGCATGATCAAATAAATAACAACCATATTCTGCCGTATCAGAGATCACTCGATTCATCTCAAACAATTTCTTACGTGCAATAGTATTGGCTATAAGTGGAGTTTCGTGTAACGATTCATAATATGCTGATTCTTCAATAATTCCAGAATCTGTCATCGCTTCAAAAGCTAGTTCAACTCCTGCTCTTACCATAGCCACCATCAATACTCCATTATCGTAGAATTCTTGTTCAGAAATCTCAATATCTCCTGCGGGAGTTTTCTCGAATGCCGTCTCTCCTGTTGCTGCTCTCCACGATAATAGATTTTTATCATCATTAGCCCAGTCTTCCATCATAGTTTTTGAAAAATGCCCTTGCATAATATCATCCATATGTTTTCTAAACAACGGGCGCATGATACTCTTTAATTCTTCAGAAAGTTCAAATGCCTTAATTTTTGATGAATTTGATAATCGATCCATCATATTAGTGATTCCACCATACTTCATCCCTTCGGTAATGGTTTCCCAGCCATATTGAATTAATTTGGAAGCGTATCCTGGATCTATTCCTTTTTCTATCATTTTGTCAAAGCACAAAATAGATCCGGTTTGCAATAATCCACATAGAATTGTCTGCTCCCCCATAAGATCTGATTTCACTTCGGCTACAAAAGAAGATTCTAACACTCCAGCTCTATGACCTCCTGTTCCTGCTGCATATGCTTTTGCCTGATCTAAACCATGTCCCTTAGGATCATTCTCTGGGTGTACCGCTATTAATGTAGGTACTCCAAATCCTCTTTTATACTCTTCTCTCACTTCTGATCCCGGACATTTTGGTGCCACCATAATTACAGTAAGATCATCTCTCACTTCCATACCTTCTTCTACAATATTAAATCCATGTGAATATGATAAAGTAGCTCCTTTTTTCATTAATGGCATTACTGTGTTTACCACTTGAGTATGTTGTTTATCTGGTGTCAAATTAATAACAACATCAGCATTAGGAATCAATTCTTCATAGGTCCCTACATTGAATCCGTTATCAGATGCATTCTTGAAAGATTGTCTTTTTTCTTTGATCGCTGCTTCACGAAGCGCATACGAAATATCCAAACCAGAGTCTCTCATGTTTAACCCTTGGTTAAGTCCCTGGGCTCCACACCCTACGATAACCATTTTTTTCCCTTTTAATGCGTCTACTCCTGCCGAAAACTCTTCAGCATCCATAAACCTACATTTTCCTAGTTGTGTTAATTGATCTCTTAATGATAGCGTATTAAAGTAATTTGCCATTTCTTTCTTAATTTGTTGTGATTTCCGTTAGGAAATTTGATTTAATTTTATTTTTAGTTGTTTCGATTTTTATGGTGTATCCCTGATCAAATTCAGGGTCGGGCTATTCGCTATATCTTTTTGATTGTCATCCTATAGTTATTGAAGGAGTCAACCAAAAAGGATGTCACTACTATCCCTTACACTGCTTCCATTCCAAAATTTTCTAATATTTTAGAAATATGTAACTTTTCTTTTGTTATTGAAATTCTTCCCGAACGTACAAATTGCATTAAGCCATAAGGTTCTAATTGATCATACAAAGCTTCTACATCTCTTCGTCGCCCTGTCTTTTCTAATACAAAAAACTCTGGAGTCACAGTAACGATATTAGCATTACTATCCTTTATTACATTCTGGATTTTACGTTCCTCAAATAGTAATTTTGAAGCGATCTTAAACAAAGCAGTTTCCTGATAAATGGTCTCATCATCTTTATGATAAAAAGCTTTAATTACTTCTATTTGTTTTTCAATCTGCCCAATAATCTTTTTTACCTGTTCTTCAGTTATGTTCACCACGATCGTAAAACGAAATACATCCTTAATCTCTGATACAGAAGCTGTAAAACTTTCAAGATTGATATGACGTCTTAAAAATATTGCTGAAATCCTGTTCAACAACCCTATATTATTTTCAGTATATACTGATATGGTATAATTTTCTTTTTTCATTACTAGTATATTGTATCATTGCATAAATCCTAGCCGAAGTCTATATTAAGTAGAGACCAAGTGCCAGAATAACAAAAATTCTATTATTCTAATCTTATATCCGAAACTGATGCTCCTGTAGGAATCATCGGAAACACATTATTTTCTTTTTCGACACATACTTCTAAAAAATATGCTTCTTTTGACGCTATCATCTCTGCGATTGCTTCTTGTAAATTCTCTCTTTTGGTAACTCTGGTAGATTTGATATGATACCCTTCTGCTATTTTTATAAAATCTGGATTTACCATCTCTGTAGAAGCATATCGTTTATCAAAAAACAGTTGTTGCCATTGACGTACCATTCCCAGGAAATCATTATTTAGCACTACGATCTTTACTGGTACTTTGGTCTGGAAAATTGTACCTAACTCCTGTATTGTCATCTGGTATCCGCCATCTCCTATAATCGCTACTACTTCTCTATCCGGGGCTCCCATTTTTGCACCAATCGCTGCAGGTAATGCAAATCCCATTGTACCTAAACCTCCAGAAGTAATATTACTCTTAGACTTATTAAACTCGGCATATCTACAAGCCATCATTTGATGCTGTCCTACATCAGATACAATCACTGCATCTCCTTTGGTTTCTTCATTAATTCTTCTAAGCACTTCGCCCATAGATAGGCCTTCATTACTAGGATACAATTCTTCTTTAATTACTTTATCATATTCTATTGCATCATAATCTCTAAACTCTTGTACCCATGAATCGTGAGAATTTGACTTTACCATCGGAAATATCTGTGATAATGTATTTTTCACATTTCCCATTACTGCAACATCTGCTTTCACATTTTTATTTATCTCTGCTGGATCAATCTCAAAATGTATGATTTTTGCCTGCTTGGCATAAGTTTCTAAGTTACCAGTAACTCTATCATCAAAGCGCATTCCGATTGCTAGTAGTAAATCACATTCGTTAGTCAGCTTATTTGGCCCATAGTTACCATGCATACCAACCATTCCTACATTTAATGGGTGTGATGTTGGTAGTGCCGAAAGTCCCAAAATAGTCCATGCAGATGGGATTCCTGATTTCTCTATAAAGTTTTTTAGTTCTTCTTCTGCTTCTCCAAGGATTACTCCCTGACCAAAGACAATCATTGGTTTTTTTGCTTTGTTTATCAGTTTAGCTGCCTGTTCCAAACTTTTTAAATCTGTTTCGGGTACTGGCTTATAACTACGTACGCCTTTACATGTTGAGTACACAAAGTCTAATTCGCCAAACTGTGCATCTTTTGTAATATCTATTAACACAGGGCCTGGTCGACCAGAGCGAGCAATATAAAAAGCTTTTGCTAATACTGCAGGAATATCTTCGGCCTTGGTAACCTGATGATTCCATTTGGTAATTGGTGTAGAGATTCCTATAATATCGGTTTCCTGAAATGCATCTGACCCTAACAAATGTGATCCAACCTGACCTGTAATACATACCATTGGTGTAGAATCTATTTGCGCATCAGCGATTCCGGTTACAAAATTAGTAGCTCCAGGTCCAGAAGTAGCAATAGCGACTCCAACTTTGCCGCTTGTTCTTGCATATCCCTGTGCTGCATGTGTTGCTCCTTGTTCATGTCTGGTTAATACATGATGTAATTGATCTCTATATTTGTATAACTCATCATAGACTGGCATTATGGCTCCGCCGGGATATCCATAAATTAAATCTACTCCTTCTGCCAACAGACATCGAATTACTGCCTCTGCACCAGTCATACGTTTTGTTGATATTTTGGTTTCTTTTCTTAACGTTTGCGTTTGTGTTTCCATACACTCTTATTTTAGAGGCTAGACTTTTAGAAACTAGAGTCTAGACTTTTTTTAGATTCTGATCTTCATCAGAATGATAATTTATCGTTTATCAGCATCAAATGCTGTCATTTTTAGATTCTGATCCTGTTTTTCAACAGAATTACAAATTGCCAGAATTAGAATTCATCGGTTACACATCCCTGTGATGCAGAGGATACTGTATGTGCGTATTTATACAACACTCCTTTATCAAACTTTAATGCTGGCTGAACCCAAGAAGCTTTTCTTTTCTCTATCTCAGCTTCACTAATAGCTACAGTAATCGAGTTTGTCTCTGCATCAATAGTAATGACATCTCCATCTTTTACTAAAGCAATCAGGCCTCCTTCTTGTGCTTCTGGTGTGATATGCCCAACAACAAACCCATGTGTTCCTCCCGAAAATCTTCCATCAGTAATTAAGGCTACATCTTTACCCAAACCGGCTCCCATAATAGCAGCAGTAGGCTTTAACATTTCTGGCATTCCTGGCCCTCCTTTTGGTCCTTCATATCTTATGACGACTACATCGCCTTTTTCTACTTTTCCATCTCTGATACCATCATTAGCATCATATTCCCCTTCAAAAACCTTAGCTTTTCCTTGAAAACGCAATCCTTCTTTACCTGTAATTTTTGCAACACATCCATCTTCAGACAGGTTACCAAACATGATTCTAAGGTGTCCTGTTGATTTAATTGGGTTCTCTAAAGGCTTGATAACGTCTTGTCCTTCTTTAAGATCAGGTACGTCTAATAGGTTTTCTGCAATTGTTTTTCCGGTAACGGTTAAACAATCTCCATGTAGTAATCCTTTCTTTAAAAGATATTTTAACACAGCAGGAATCCCTCCAACTTCATGCACATCTTCCATTAGGTATTTCCCACTTGGTTTAAGATCTGCCAAAAAGGGAGTTTCATCACTAATCCTCTGAAAATCTGCTAATGTAAAATCTACATCTGCAGCCCTGGCAATTGCCAAAAAGTGTAATACGGCATTTGTAGAACCTCCAAGTACGGTAACTAATCGTATTGCATTTTCTAGTGATTTTTTGGTTACTATATCTTTAGGTTTGATATCCTTTTCTAATAACGCTCGCATAGCACGACCCGCCTGGATACTTTCTTCTTCTTTATTTTTGCTTATAGCTGGATTCGATGAATTATAAGGTAATGACATTCCTAACGCTTCTATTGCCGAGGCCATAGTATTTGCGGTATACATCCCTCCACAAGCTCCTGCGCCCGGACATGCTTTCTCTATAACACTTTTGTATTCTGTCTGTGTTATCGTTCCTGCTACTTTTTCTCCCCAGGCTTCAAAAGCAGAAACTACATCTAATTTTTTACCTTCGTGACATCCAGAAGCTATGGTTCCTCCATAGACCAAAATTGAAGGTCGATCTAATCGAAGCATTGCCATTAATGCACCTGGCATATTTTTATCACAACCAACAACGGTTACCATCCCATCATAAGACATTGCTTGTACTACAGTTTCCATAGAATCAGCAATTACATCACGAGATGGTAATGAAAAACGCATTCCTGGTGTTCCCATAGAAATCCCATCGCTTACTCCAATAGTATTAAATATGAGTCCGACGACATCCTCTTCTAATGTTCCTTGCTTAACCAATTTAGCAAGGTCATTAAGGTGCATGTTACATGGATTCCCTTCATAACCTGTACTGGCAATTCCGACCAATGGTTTATTAAAATCCTCATCGGTTAAACCAATTGCGTGAAGCATTGCCTGTGCCGCAGGTTGCGTGTCATCTTGAGTGACTTGTTTACTATACTTATTGATGCTCATTTCTTTTTGAATATCAGTTTTTACGAATTATTTAAAATTTTAACTTTTACCCTATGATGTATGCATTAGATTGAATAAACCACAGTATAAAATTATTTTGTTGCAACTAAACACTTATACATTATTCAATACCCTTACAATATCCAATAGTGCCTTTACATGCTTTACGCATTGATTTACAATCACTTATGTTTTGAAAATTTACAATCACTATTTGATAATTTTATTTAAGTATTCATTGCGTGAACTGATTTAAACTTTTTCGATTTGCTAAAAAATTGTTGTTTTCAGCCTTATTTTTGTCTTTTTTTCTTTCCGTAGCCCTGCTATGCAACTCAAAAAAGCTTTCAAGTAGGACTAAAAAACATTTAATTTTCGCTTAAAACCAAAAAGTTTAAATCAGTTCAATATCAAAAAAAACTCCCTTCATTTCTGAAGGGAGTCTGTATTTATTTTTATACAATAATATCCCTTCATCATGGTGAAATAATCACAATAATGACAATGACATTACTAATTATACTGCTAAATATTCTCATTTCTATTGTTCAGAATTAATTTTAAATTCTAATCTTAATACCTTTTATACAAAAAAATCCCTTTACTTGAGTAAAGGGATTTTAATATCATATATATAGTATTAATACATCCCTTATCGAGGTGAAATAATCACCTTAATGATAATGACTGTATTAATATTTATGTTTCTGGTATTCATTTATATGTCCAAATATAGGAAAATATTTTTTTGAAATACAAATACTAAATTATTTTTTTATATAAACTCTTCTTGATTTCATTAAAAACAAGACCTTTCATTACAATGAAAGGTCCTATTTTAAATCCTCAGTTTTGACTACTTAGAATTCAACTTTATGTTAAAACTTAACAAGCCTTAAGGTTTCTGTATGTTTATTAGCTTGTATTTTCACAAAATAATTTCCAGATGATTTTATTTTATCTCCTAACAGTATGGTACCTGGGTTTTTACTATACTCTTCATTGATCAATTCTTTTCCTAACAAATTATATACGGTTATTGTAAATGTATCACTTTCTAATCTTGATACATCTATGGTAACAGTTTCTTCAAATGGATTAGGGTACATACTAACCCTATTTTCTGAAGTTCTCTCTTTTTGTCTGGTTGGTCGTTTTGTAAGTAAGCCTTGACCCGCTGTAGTATTATATGCATAATCTTTGATAATGTATGACAATCCATCATTAGCTACTGTAGCATAAAACCATCCATAATGTGTGTTTCCTCCTATTTTAAAAGTAAATCCTATATAACCAGATTTACCTCTCCAATTTGTATATGAAGATGAACTTACCACAAAACTATTAGCATTAGCAACAAAATTACTGGCTGCACCAACCTCAATTCCTTCTCCGATAAATGTGGCATTACTAGTTGTTCCTTCACAAACCACATTTTTTCCATAGCTCACTAATCGAAGTGAATTATTAGTGAACCATGCTCCAAAACCATTATCATCACCAACTTCTATTCTAAAGAAATTCCAGGTACTTGAAGAGTTTGTTGTTTCGTCACTCATATCCACATAAACCACAGTTCCATTAGTAGCACAAGGACTGCAAGATCCTCCGCAATCAACTCCGGTTTCATTACCATTCTGAATTCCATCATTACAGGTTGGTGTAGATGTACCTCCAATTCTTATGGTATAATCCTCTACTTCGCCCAAATAAGTATCAGTATCACAAGGTGTTATTTTTGCTTCAGACCCATATCCTACTCGAACTCTCATTCGCAACGAAGTATTAGAAACTGCTCCAGAAGGAGGAGTAATATTAGCCGAATAAGGACCCGCAGCAAATCTAGAATACACTTTCTCTCCAGCATCAGTAAAATCACCATTATTATTCCAGTCAATCCATACTCCTACTGCATTAAATGTCCAACTATTATTATTCATGGTTATCGTTAATGCAGTTGCTTGCCCACTAGTAAGATTTGTAGATTGATTGGTAAAATCATTATATGCAGCATTTGTGGAACTATTATTTATAGATCCTAAGCTAACATTGGTAATGTGTAAGGTAGCATTTTGAGTGGTCGAAGCTGCACAGTAGGTTACATTTGTATTACAAGGGTTACAATCAGGCCCGCCACAATCTACACCAGTTTCATTACCATTTTGAATACCATCATTACAGGTTGGATTGGTGGTACAAGGGTTACAATCAGGCCCACCACAATCAACTCCGGTTTCATTACCGTTCTGAATACCATCATTACAGGTTGGATTAGAACTTCCACCTTTAATAAATAGAAAATAATCTTCTACTTCATCACCATTAGTTCTTGCTGTTCCACAAGGCTCAGGGGCAGTATGTATTTTATAACGTACTCTTAATCTGGTCGCGCCACTTTTTGCGGTATTAGGAACTACAACTGTTGTTGTTACACCACCGGCACCATTGGTTTTCAATAAAACTTCTTCACCCGCATCTGTAAAATCTCCATCTTTATTCCAATCAATCCAAGCTCCAAAATAATTAGGATCCCAGAAATCGATTCCCGGATTAACGGTTAAAGCAACAGACTCGCCTTTAGTAATGTTGGTTCCCAGGTTAGTAAAATCAGAATACCCACCATTTCCACTTTTATTATTGATAGCTCCAAAGACAACTTCGTCTATATAATTATTACCTTGATAACCTGCAGCACAATAATTTGTAGGCATAGGATCCAAATTTCCATTGGTAATACTAAAATTAGCATTTGTAACATCGAAAAAGATATTATTCGTACCTCTTACCATAATTCTATTTACACCTCCTTCATTGTCTGGTATTGTAATTTGTTGAGAACCATCGTTAGGTACTGCAGAAGCTAATGTTATTGGGTATGTATTTCCACCATCTGTAGATAACAAAATATCAACAGTCGCTGCATTTACCCCATTTCCTGTGGTTCCTGCTACGTTCCAGGTTACTGTTTGCGTAGAGCCTATAGGTGCATCAAACCTAGTGTTTTGAGAAGTGATAACAAAAGGACCAGCAGTCCCACTTACCGTAATAACAGCATCTTTAGAATCTGTATTACCTCCTCCCGGATGATTATCTCTTACTGTAAATCTAAAATTCATAGTTCTGGAAACAGAAGGTGTTACCTCCCATTCAGAAGAAGCATTTCCTGCTTTTATCGCAGTAAGATTAGGCATATATCGATTTGGAGATGTTGAAGGAGGTACATAACGAAATACAGGACCGTTAGTTGACGTAGCCCGAGGAGGCATAGGAGCTATTTCCTTATCCATTTGATTCCAGGTATACGTTAGTTGATCGGCAGCATTAGGATCACTAGCTGATCCTTCTAATACAAATGGAGTAGATCTTGGAATCGTATAATTACCTCCTATAGAAGCTGTTGGCGCACTATTACCTATTGATTTTGTTGTACCGCAACCTGCTGTGCTTACAATATGGTTCCACATTTCATCTATTTGTTTCGCATGAAAAAAAACATATTGCGTATTTTCTGTATTAGGAGCACAACCTGTATATGCCATGATAGTATTACCTCCTCCTGGTTCAACAGCACCCTCGTCAAGACGATTACCACCACATGAGTTATTAAACGAATGGTTAGCACCGAATTGATGACCTATTTCATGAACGAATGTGCGATAGAAATAATCTGCGACAGATGTGAAAGGATGTGCACCGGTAGCTCCTTGAGCTTTTTTACTATCAACACATACAGCCCTTAAAGCTCCACGTCCAGTCCCATCTGAATCTAAAACATGGCCAATATCATAGTTAGCGTTACCAATTGTAGCATCAAGAATAGCTTGAACCTCATTTACTGATGCTGAAGTATTACCATGCGTAAAACCGTCAGTTGCTGGGTCAAGAAAAATGGAAGCGTCAATATTGGACACTAACTCAAACGTAGTTCCAAGATCTCGTTCATAAACCGCATTCACTCTTGTCATGAGTGCATTCAACTCGACAAGTACTGCGGCTTTCCTTTGTTGAGTTGAACCATTTGTAACGTTTGCCTTATCAGTATAAATTTTAGACAACTCTCCCGTTACTGCTATAGCCATTCGGTAGACTCTAACACGACCATCATTAGCATCTTTTCTTGCTTTGTTTGATTTTTCAGCTTGCTTTGTACTTTTTTCTGAAAAAGTTTCGACTGTATTATCAATTATTTGACAGTTAATTGGTTTTTCTGATCCATCCGTTTTTGAAGTAACCATATAGGTCTTACTATTACTAGTAGAAGGTTTGATATCCGTTATTGTAGCATCAGATTTCATAATCATAGCCCTAAAGTTATTATACCCCAAACTAAAATGTACTACTCCGCCTTCTCCATTAACAGATGTACCAACATAAGACTTAATGTCTGGAAACTTCTTGGCT
The DNA here is from genome assembly GCF_900299525.1 of Aquimarina sp. Aq78. Taxonomy (GTDB): domain Bacteria; phylum Bacteroidota; class Bacteroidia; order Flavobacteriales; family Flavobacteriaceae; genus Aquimarina. Next base: position 108,929 of record NZ_OMKA01000020.1, read on the forward strand.
AAATCTGGATGTAAAACACTTGTTTCTTTTATACGGTATTCTTTAAATTTTCCATCTTCGGTAGGAAGCGTAATAATGACATTCGATTGACCAAATGAATTAGATCTTTTGGGACAGTGAGATAAAATTTCTTTTAATTTTTCAACACTAAGGTTGTACGTGTTTTGGTGTGAAGTTTCTGTATTCTTCTTAGAAGAAGAAATGTTTTCGTTTTCAATTGGGCTACTATTTTTTTTCCAAAAATTATTGGTTTGTGAAAATCCAAATTGGAAAACAAATAAGCCTACAAATAAGACAAGTTGATTTTTCATGATTTAATTTTTAATAGTTAATGAAGTTGTTGATAAATGGAAATCAACACCTTTTGCAGAAGCAAACAATGAATTGAAAAACTCACTGTAGCCTTTAGCAACAATACTTTCGTTGAATAGCACACATACTGCCATTCTTTTTTTGAATACATCCTAAGATGTATTCTTTACTAGTGATTTTTGTGAATTCATAACCTAAGTTTAATGGTGATTAAAAAAATTGAAGAATTTATACCCCCCCTCTTGATTTGATTTCAAGAGAGATTGTATTAGATTAAAACCACTCGTTATGTTCTACACCTTACTGCTAAGGTCGAAAATAAATAGTCTATTTCAGTTAAGGATTATTCGACCATAACTCTTACCGAATCTGTTCGTTTTCCTAATTTAACTGTTACCAAATACAGTCCTGCACTTAATTGATTTGCATTAACCTGAACTGTTTTGGTTTGCTTCTTTTAATGTACTAAACTCTGCTGCTTTGCCGGGGTTCTGTTTTTTAATAAGGCTTGTTTTTGAAGTATTTTTTCAAATTCTTTAGCTTTTTCAAAAGCCTCCGGGTTATCTTCGTAGTATTCTTGCTGAGTTTCCTCGAATGAGCAACTCTTTTCTTTTTGGTGTTGACCTATAATTGGCCAAATTATCAACTCCATTAGAATCGATAAAAACGTGTTTGTAGTTTTCATTAGATAGTTAAGTTTTGTGTTAGTGCACAAAATTAACTCTATTCTAAGTCCCTGAAATATACTATACTAGCAACACTTAATACTATTTTACCCAGAATAGCATTTTTACAATAATTTAACACTTAAAACATGATAATAATCAATAAAAATCATGATTTAAAACATATTTACTATGTAAAATGTTAATTTATTTGATAATCACCACAAAAACAACAAGCATTATTCAGGAAGGCAGATTATTTTCTTACAAAAACCTTTACATTGAAATCAGGTCTACACTAGGATGGGTTCAACCTGCTATTTTGAATGCGCTTTACAAACCTGGGTTCCACCTAAGCTAAAATGTTATAAAAAAGCGTCAATTCGAATGGTTTTTCAGAATTCAATGGAGAAAAACTGCACTTCGGCAAGCTCTGTAGAACTATCGAGAATAGTTTTTTTAGATAGAGAATCACTATTCTCGATACAATCTTCCTTCGTCAGATCACTCGAATTGACGTGATTTTCTTACGTCGAACTCAAGTTGCACCCTTTTCAAAACAAAGATGCCCTCTTCTCCACAAATGGATCCCACTAGATACTGAAACAAGTTCAGTACAGGGCGAGATTGGTTCAACCTACTATTTTGGATACACTTTACACTCTTTTCAAAACAAAGACGCCCTCTTCTCCACAAATGGATCCCAGTCTACACTGGGATTGGTTCAACCAACTATTTTGAATGCGCTTTACACCCTTTTCAAAACAAAGACGCCCTCTTCTCCACTACAAATGGATCCCAGTCTACACTGGGATTGGTTCAACCAACTATTTTGAATGCGCTTTACAAGCTTTTCAAAACAAAGATGCCCTCTTCTCCACAAATGGATCCCAGTCTACACTGGGATTGGTTCAACCAACTATTTTGAATGCGCTTTACAAGCTTTTCAAAATAGGGTTTCACTCAATCTTAAAAAGTTTATTTTTCATGCAATAGATTACAAGACCTACCCTGGTTTTTACTTCTAGCTTCTTAAAAACCGTTTCTCTATAATTTTCTATCGTCTTAGGACTCAACCCCATTTCTCCGGCGATACTTCTGTAGGTAAGTTCTGAGCATGCAAATTTTAAAAACACTCGTTCCTTATCTGTTAATTTTTCTTGCAGGTTTTTACTACCTCCGGCTTCTTCAGAATTACGTAGTGCCGTCTCTATCTTACCCGAATAATAAAACCCTTGTTCTATCACCATTTTCATGGCAAATTCAAAATTTTCGGGATGTATATCTTTTAGCAAGTATCCTTTGGCTCCTGCCCTAAGCATTCTAATAATGGTTTCTTCATCATCCTCCATCGTTAGTGCCAGCACTTTTTGATCGGGTCGATTTTCTTTAAGCCATTGCATCGTTTGCACACCATCCATCACAGGCATTTTTACATCCAAAAGAATAAGGTCTGGCGTTTTTCTTTTATGTAGGTAATATTGAGTAAGCTCTTTTCCATTTTTTAGAATAGCCAACACCTCATATTCCTCAAGTTTAGATATTAAACTCTCCAGTGATTGTGCAAATAAAAGATGATCATCGACAATAACTATAGTCTTTTTCTTCATCTGTTTTTTTTTATTGTTTATTAATTCTCAGATCAAATTCGCCATTATATTTTGGATGGTATGGATATTAGTTAAGAATAGCTCCTTTTATCTGTATTGTTTTTTTTGTACGTATAGTATTTAATTATCTATTTTTTCAAACATTTAAATCTTATAATCATATACATTGAAGCGTAGCTTCTTATTTAGTACAAATGTATTAAATCAATCGTTAAGTTGTATAGGATATGACAAGGTAAGCAAAACTCCTTTTCCTGGTGAAGATGTATAGTCCAGTTTTGCGTTTACCAGAGATGCACGGCTTTTCATATTTAACAAACCAGAATTTGCCTGAACAGATTTTGGATCAAACCCAACGCCATCATCCTGTACTCTAATATTGAGTGTTTCTGGAGTATACTCCAGTTCTACTTCAAGATTTGAGGCCTCTGCATGTTTTATGGTATTAGAGAAAAATTCCTGAATGATGCGATATAGAATAATCTCATCTTTGGGGTTTATATATTCTTCTTCTCCTTTTACGGTAAGTGAAGGTGTTAAAAAATTAAGTTTTTCAAAACGTTTGAGCTCTACATTAATAGATTTCTCTAGTCCTACATTTTGAATCACTTCATGATTTAGAGTTTTGGATAAGGTACGTATTTCTTGCAGGCTGTCCCCTACTAATTTTCTAACATCCTGTAGTGATTCTGATGCTTTATCATCTATGGTAGCTCCCATAATATTAATTTGCATCACCGCAGTCGATAGCAATTGCCCTATATTATCATGCAGCTCCCAGCTTACATTTTTAAGTGCCTGTTCCTGGATCTCTATCTTAGATTTAAAAATCTCATCTTCAAAACGTTGTTCTGCCCTAAATTTATCAAGAAGTAGTTTGTTTTTTCGACGCTGAAAAGCCACGAAGAATATGATACCAAATACTACAAAAAATAGAATAATAATGGTAAAATATATAATTAATAAGATCTGTTCTTTCGCGAGCATACAATAAAACCAATGGTATAGCAAGTATAGGTAAAAATTATAGCACAGTAAAGAATTATAACACGGATTTTAATGAAATCAACATTTTCTTTAGAATAGTATGCACTATAAATAAACAAGGGAGCAACTACCAAATGTAAAACCATTGTCCCAATGGCAACATAAAAAACCAAATCCTTATTAAACTCTAATATTTTCTCACTTTTTAACATTTCAAAAAAATAAAAGAAGACACTTATCAAAATGATTAAAGTCCCTGTAATCATTGGAAAAGAAGAATGAACTTTAAAAAAATCGTCTGTAATCAATAAATTAAGAACAGATGTAATAAAAAATAAAATTATTAAAATATCAAGAGTAAACTTAAATTTTTTAGATAATAAATTTTCCCTAAAATACCATGTATAAAATACAATACTAACTATCGAATGAATATTATACAACCACGCATTCTTAATCAAAAAAGTTTCTTTTAAAAATGACAATTCATCATATGCAGGTATATAAGTAGGTAATTTCCCTACCATCTCTACAAGAAAATTAAGCCATAAAAAATACACAAAATACCGTGTTAGTTTATCAACACGGTATTTCATGATATAAAAGGTTCCTGCCAATGCTGCTAATAACTCAGCAACTTGAAAAAGAATATTTAATGTTTTCATTAATAAATTTGTGGAGGATTACCACTATTCCCATAATTATATGGCTCAATATCATAATTATTAGGTGCACTATCACCACCTTTACCCATCTCACCTGCAGGTGCTCCTGTTGGTGCTAAAAAGATAGTCGAATATCCCTTCTTACTTTTACATTTAGATTCAGGATATGCACCAAAGTACATTCGAATTCCAGGATTATCAATCCCTTGTTTTTTAGATTTCTTTTTTACGTATTTAAGATATTCCTGTAATTCTTCGACACTCCAATAAAATTCTCTGGTATCTTCGAATCCAATACACTTATCAATTTCTGGTGTTCTTGTACAACACCATACATGTTGCAATTCTTTTGCTTCTTCTATGCTTATACATTTTTTAGGTTTTCCTCCTTTTTTTCCTTTTCCTCCTTTTTTTGGTAGTTCTTTTCCCATAACGTTATATTATTTTAGATTAAATTAGATTAGATTGATGCTAATATATCCAAAAAACATGCAGCAAAGCAAATACACCCTACCTTAAAATCAAAAACCACCCAACACCCAAACCACATCAAACTCCTGTTTTTCAACACCCTAAAGCACTAAAAAAAAATCTAAAAAAAATCGCAAGGGGTATTTACCCCTACTACCAAAAGGGTGTTTTCCCCCTATTAGTACAACTCATTGTATATTTTTTCGTTTTTTGATCTAAAATTCGTCAATTCGAGTGCTTCGATACTTCGACATAACTCAGCACAGGCTGAAGAAGTGTATCGAGAATAGAGTTTTTGATCAAAAAAAGCTATTCCTGATAGCTTTACTAAGTCCATCGACAGACCTAGCTTACTGAAAGGACTTAGCAGAGCAATCGAGACCCAACTGTAGTAATAAGCTATTGCATCTCGATACAATTTTATCAGCCGCTATTGCTATTGATAAAATCACTCGATGAGACGTAAGAACATATAAATAAAATCAGCACGTTAGAGAATACATCAATGGTAGTACTTCTTTCTAAGTCCTTCGACAAGCCTGTTCTTAGTTGATCGAAGGATTTTAGTTAACATAAAAGATATTCGAGTGTCACACTGAGCTTGTCGAAGTGCTTTCAAATCTGTTTTTTCAAATGTCTTCGACAGGCTCAGACTGACACTATAAAACCAAACAACATTACAGAGTTAAGATGACAAACGTTTTACAACTGTCTGGCATTTTTCCTTTTTCTCTGATACCAGAGTATACCAATACAGAATACTATTAATATCCCTAATCCTATGCACCAATACAACATCGTATACTCTTTAAAAGGAATTGGAGACGAATCTCCAACCAAATAGAACCCTCCCCAATAAAAGGGATCTGTTCGATTGATATGTGCCGTATTGAGATATTGTATTTTAGCCTGTTGTAATGCTCTTGCTTTATGCATCCCTTCTTTAAGATTAGTATAGAACAATCTCATTAGTTCAGGAGTGGTTTGATCCGATATTTCCCAACTACTCAATAATAAACTTTTAGTTCCTGCATATTGAAAAGCATTACCCAGACTCATAACCCCTTCTCCCTGGGCTATTTTCCCTGATCCGGTATTACAAGCACTAAGCACAGTGAGTTCCGCAGGGATATTCATTGCAAACAACTCATGACTATATAGATAACTATCTTCTATAGTATCATTACCTTTGGTAAACAGGAGTTTAGAGTTTTCGGGATGTTCGTTATCTACATCACCATGCAATGCCAAATGCAGGATGCTATATTGACTGGCTTTTTTCTTAAAATTAGCTTCTATCGCTTGTGATCCAAAATAATATTGCCCATCGATAATATCTGAGATTGCCTTAATCTCTTTACGGGTTCCCGGCAAATCATAATTAGTAGCTCTTAGTGCGGCCAAGCTCATTGTTTTTGTATCTATAATTTCACCATCAGAAAAAGAAAACGCAAGGCATTCTTGCCGTTTTTTGGATTGCAAACCACTTTTAAAAGGAACAAACAGCAAATTCGCAGAACTGGCGTAGCTTATAGCATATTCTTTGAGGAGATATGATAGTGCTTTAGGATCGTATGATAGATCATTTTTAGTCAGCAATACATCAAAATTAAGGTGCCATAGCGAACCATCGGGAATAATAATAAGTTGATCACCTTTGATTTTATCTTTAACAGGAGCAATTAATTGACTGTACAATGCATAAGAAATCGTCTTAAATACTATCGTATTTTTAGCCACAATAGCAGCTCTTAACGCTTCAATATTCTTGTTGAGTTCTGTGGTAAGTAGTGTGGTTACTTTTATCTCTTTTTTAGAAATCGTAAATGCATACGTACTGTTATCCGACACAAAAAACTCTAGTAATATAGTATTCTCACCTAGTTTTTTCTGAATATCTGCAACAGATATGATCTTGTTTTGATGTTTTAACTGGTAATACTTTGGATAATTTTTTTCTATAATTTGAGTCAACGAATCTTGCTTTCTATCAAGATCAAATAGTTTATTTTCATAGGTTGTAATTTTAGCAGTATCCGCAATCTGTTGAGATCGTTCTTGTATCCTCTCTGAGATATAGAAAGAACGTTCTGATTTTAGATGTTGTTCCAGATCGAGGATTGTTTTTGGTAAACCCGAAAAGCTCCTTGCATTAGATTCTGCTAATAATTCTTTTAAGGTATTAGCTTTACTTTTTTCAGCATAATAAAAAGCTTGATGTAGCGATTCTTGCTTTTGATCAATTTGATGAAGTAACAATTGTGCCTGTATAGCTCCTGCATATACTTTTTGAGCTTGTTTAGCAAAAGTAAGTTTATCCTGATACGTATGTAATGATTCTCGTATACCCTGCATTAAATTATCTGCTTTTTGAAAGACAACTACACTTTCCTTAAGATCACTTGGATTATTATTAACACTAAATCGCCCTTGTAACACCCTGGCTTTACCATAAAAAGTAGTTAATAAGGCATTTAAATCCATATAATCTCCTAGATTCAAACTATCCTCATCACTGCTTTTTACATCAGGGTTGGTGTTGGCAGTAATAGCTTTTTCATAATACTGTATCGCTTTTTTGTTTTTTTTTGTTTGATGATACAACTCTGCGATCTGGTTATACGATTTTGCAGTTCTGGGATGATGATTACCATCGGTACGAAGTCTTATGGTTATACTTTTTTGCAGATACTCCAGAGCTTTATCATATTTCTCTTGCTCCATATACAGGTTTCCAATTTTATCAAGAACATCACTGATATAGTAACGACTTTCTCTAAATAGCCGTTTTTGAACTTTTAATGTTTTTTGATAGAATCGTAATGCTGTTGTATAGTCTTTCTTTAAAACATAAAGATCTCCCATATCAAGATACGTATACGAAGTATCAGAATGATACTCTCCTTGTGTATTGAGTCTTATACTTAGGGCCTTTTGATAGTAATCCAAAGTTAACCCATATTCTTCTTTAGCTTTATAAGTGTTTGCTATATTATTAAATGTCCGTGCTACAGCACTATGGTTTCGCCCTAACGTATTTAGATAATTTGCGATAGTTTTTTTATAAAACAATAAAGCCTTATCATACTCCCCTTTAAATTGATATATAAGGCCAATATTATTATAACTAGACCCTATATAAGAATGCTGTCTTGGGTATATTTTTAATTTAATGGCTAAGGATTTTTGATTATTCTTAAGAGATCGATTATACTCTCCTTTTTTTAAATTGATAATTGCTATTCCATTATATATATTTGCTATTCTTCCATGTGTCTTCCCAAATTTTTGAACAAGAATAGTTAAGGCTTTATTACCACACAATATAGCTGCATCATGTTTTCCCATACGTCGATACGCAATACCAAGGCTTTCATAACATAATGCAACATTAGGGTGATCTTCTCCAAAAACATCTTTCATTATTACCAACGCTTTTTCTTGATACTCTAAAGCTTTATCATACTTATCAAATCGAAGGAGAATATTCCCTATATGATTATAACAAAAAGCTACCTCAGGGCTATTTTTCCCAAAAATAGGAGTTCTTATTGCTAAAGCTTTTTGATAATTCTTTAAAGCCACTCTGTTCTTTCCCAAATGATAATACGTCGTTCCTATATCTATATAACTATTGGCTATTTTTTGGTGTTTGTTACCAAAAGTGTTTATTCTAATCGTTAGGGCTTTTTTATACTCTTTCATAGCCCGATCATATTGTGCTAACACATGATGGATGGTCCCTATATTATGATAACAATCGGCCACACGATGATCTTTATCCCCAAAAGCATCCCTCTGAATAGTCAAAGCTTTTTGGTAATACTGCATTGCCCCTTCATATTGATCTTGTTGCTTAAGAATATGACCGATATCATTGTAGGAATATGCTACTTGGGGATGATTGCCACCAAACGTTTTTAAACGTACATCCAATGCTTTTTTAGCATACACCATCGCTTGATCAAAATTGTAACTCGCCTTGTGAGCTTTTGCAATTTTATCACTGCAATCGGCTATTCGTTTTTGAGAGTTTGATTGCTTATATATTACTAATGCTTTCTCGAAATACACTAATGCACTATCCTGTTTTCTATCGGCTAACAACACTTCTCCTTTTGAGAAATACTGAGAAGCGATGATGGTATCTTGTGTGGATTGTGCATGGATCGCAGAACAAGAGATCAAACAAAGAATCAGGAATATAATTTTGACAGGAAATAAAAATTTTAAGGAACTCATAAAAGCACTTGTATTAAGGCAATTGCAAAGATCGCAAAAATGTTGTTTATGATAAACATCTGCCCTAACATTAAATCAATAAATACCAATTGTTCTTCAACAAATAATCGGGGAATTATGGATCCCAGCCTTCGCTGGGATGACAAGCAGCCAAGATCCATTATTGCGTTACCCAAAGTGGATTCCAATCTTTAGTTTATCCTGAGGCGAGTCGAAGGGCCGAAATGACAAATGATTAGGAATAACAAACACTCTGACTAACGTAATTTTATATTATCTCAAAACTCGATTAGTCTAAAACTACACTTTTCTTTCATTCGTTTTTGCGCTATGTGGTTTATAGAAGTTTCGGTTAGTTGCAAAACTCTTGGGTATCCCCCGGTAGTTTGACAATCTCTCATTAATACAATTAAACTTCCTGATGGAGTTAATTGTATTGTACCTGGCAATACAGGTGATGTAATAATCGAAGGTAATATATTTGGTATCTTCTCTTCTAACTGAATTGCCATTCGATTTATGGTATTAGAAATTGTAAAAACAGATTCTAATACTTTAGATTTTTGGGCATCATTTAGCATATCAAACTCAGGTCCTTTATACACTTCTAATTCATTTGAGTTTTCTAAAAATAAAGGTGGAGAAATTGCAGAAAAATGATCGGTATAATCACGACTACTTTGATATGGAATTTTATCATTTTTATCCAATCGAAACTGAAGTGTAATTGACTTATAAAAGGATCTACTATATAACACTTCTTCTGAAAGGAATCCGTTTTTAATTCCTACATAACCATATACTCCTTTCTTACAAAAATTTATCTTAAGAATATCATTTTTACAAACTTGAATCTCACGATACATTTCTATTTTTTGATCATTCAAAAACGCATCTGTTTTGCCACCTGTTAAAACAATAGTTGTCTCTTCATGAAATTTTAAAACAGGGGGTTGGATTGTCCACTCGATACATGCTGCATTTTTTGTATTTCCTAAAATCAAATTTGCAAATCCAAATGACACTTGGTCCATTGCTCCACTTTTTGGAATTCCATATTTTGAAAAACCAAAACGCCCTTCATCCTGAATTGTAGTAAAAAGTCCTGGCTTAACTATTTCGACATCCGCAATCATAAACTAACAGATTTTGGCATATAAGTATTATTTAAAATAGAAGTACTTATATCGTTATACTCATTTTCTTCTATCGATATAAACTGAATTTTATCTCCCGATGATATAAAGCAACAATCTTCTGTTTTAGGGTTGAAAAAATCCAGAGGACACATCCCAATTACATGCCATCCTCCTGGGCTATTTATAGGATATATTCCTGTCTGACTTCCACCAATTGCCACAGCACCTTTTTTGACATGTAAAGAAGGTGTCATTTTTCTAGCATTATGCAATTGATCATCAAGACCACCCAAATACAAAAAGCCTGGTAAAAAACCAATAAAATATGCAGTATACAATGGAGTAGTATGCAACCTAATTATTTCTTCTATCGTAAGAGATTTACTTTCTGCAAATGCTTCTAAATCCTGAGCAAGAGAAGTAGCATAACAAACAGGAATTTTCCACAGCTTACTTTCAGACCTTGTTTCACCAAATCCTTTAGAATACAATGATTTTAGCATCAAAACTTCATCATAGAAATCCTCTATAGTAGACACATAATAAATTAACAACGAGTTATATGCAGAAATTACCTCAACAATTGGTTTATCATAAAAAGAAAGTATAGATTTTTTAAAGAAAAGCAGGTCATGAAGGATATTTTCATCAATTCCTGAAGGCCATTCTATTAAAATTGCTCTTTCAGAATATCTTTTATATTGTAATTTGTATTTCATGAGCTTCTCATTATAACAAATTTAAAATCGAAAACTCTGTATACAAATACTTTAAAATCTGAACAGATTTTGGGTTATCTCCATGCACACAAATCGTATCAAAAAAAATCGGAACCTCTACTCCATTTTTAGTTTTTACTTTACCTTCAGAAACCATTCTTTTTACATAATCAAAAACTTCTTTTGGTTCTGTAAGCAAAGCCTCTTTTTCTTTTCTTGAAACCAATGTCAAATCATCATTATAATTTCGATCTGCAAAAGCTTCGTGCCTGACCTCAAAATCTCCGCAGGAAAGATACGATAATTTAGCATTTTTCAAAGTAACTATAGATAAACTTTTATCGACATTTTTTACAGCTTCAATAATTGCTAAAGCTACTGATTCATTTTTCACTGCTTCATTATAAAGTGCTCCATGTGGTTTTACATGATGTAATTTCCCTCCTGCTTTTTCGGTATAAGATTTCACCAACTGTATTTGTTCGGTTATTGTTTTTACCAAATCATCATATGGCATTTCAACTTTGGTTCTGCCAAAATTTTCACGATCAGGGTATGATGGATGTGCACCAATTTTTACATTATGCTTCATTGCCAATTCGATCGTTCTTTGGATTACCTCAGCATCTCCTGCATGGCTTCCACATGCAATATTACACCAAGAGATATATTGCATAATTTCGGTATCAAAACCTGCCTCTTCCCCCACATCTGCATTAAGAATAATTTTCTTCATATTCCTACATTTGTTATCACAAATTCCTACATACTTTCAATTACTTTCCAAATACCTCTAAATCCTAAAAAGCAAGTAATGACAAGAATGAAAAACCCGATCAGGTTTTGTTTCCATGAATTGGTATATTTTCCTAATATTTTTTGTTGGTTCATCACCCATAAAAGGAAGATTGCTATTACTGGTAAAAGGAGTCCATTTGCAATCTGTGCAAATCGAATAATCACTATTGATTTTATACCTAAAGAAGAAAACAAAACTCCCAAAAAAAGGATAAACATCCATACTGCTCTAAAGGATTTACTTTTGAGTCCTTTTTGCCAACCCATACACCCTTTTACCACATAAGCTGCTGCAAGAGGTGCTGTGATCGCAGAGGTAATTCCAGCTGCAAATAACCCAATAGATAGTACATATTTTGCCATTGAACCAAAAACCGGTTCTAACCCTTTTGCCAGATCGGCTGCATTATTTACTTCTGCTTCTTGTATAGCTGCTCCAGCAATGATAATTGCCATTGATACTAATCCACCTAGTACTATTGCAACTACAGTATCCTTTTTTGCTTCTGGAAGGTCTTCTGTAGATTTCCACTTTTCACTAACAATAGATGCATGTAGAAAGAGATTATAAGGTACTACTGTTGTCCCTATCAGACCAACAATGGTAAGTACATTATCACTAGAGAAGTTAGGAACAAACCCTTTAAAGATCATAGAAATATCCGGTTTGGTCACTATTGCTGTTACTATAAAAGCTACACTCATTAACAAAACCAGTACGATTAAACTTCGTTCTAATACCTTATAATTACCTATGTATAGTAATACAAAGGCAATCACACCGATCACGATACTTAGGTAATTTTCTGAAATCCCGATTGAAGATTCTAAGATTGTAGACAACCCGAGTACTCCCCCACTAATATTACCAGCTTCGTATGCGGCATTTCCAATAAAAATTGCTGACAAGATCAATGTAATAAGAGCTCCTCTTACAATTTTGTTATCAAATTGAGATTTTAGCACTTCGCTTAATCCCTTTTGGGTGACTACACCTAATCTTGCTGCCATTTCCTGTAAAACAACACAAGCTACAATAGATAACACCAATGCCCATAGTAATGAAAACCCAAACTGTACTCCTGCTAATGTACATACAGTTACTGTACCTGGACCAATAAAAGCTGCAGTCACCCATGTTCCTGGGCCTATATTAAAAAATTTCTTCATTTATTTCGTATTAACATCAAGTGTATAAATAGCAAATGATCCTAACCAATGCCCTCCTTCATAACTATCCCCAACCAGATTAGGCAAAGAATAGTTTACATGTGTATTTGCTACTGAAAAAAGATGTGCATACTCCTTATATTGTTTAGCAAGCCCATATAACACCCATGCTCTACTAAAATTAAGTCCATCTAGATGAACCAATTTTCCATCGGTACGGTCAGACACTTCTCCTACATTAATGGTAAAATTTTTGGCTTTAAGCTGAGGCATAAAAGTAGAAACCCAACTATCAAATTGTTCTTTGTTCAGCACTCTTCTCATTACATCCATTTCTTCAAAGCAAGGAGATAGGAAATCATATCCACTAGGTTCCCAACCAATAGGACAATCTTGATCATTGGCATAGAATTCTCTTGCTCTGGTTTCGATAAGGTCTTTTAGTTTTTGATCCTCCAGAGTGTTTGCATAGTCCCAAGCAAAGGATAACCCAAAGGCAGTATTCGTATGCTCTCCTACCCGAATTGGATATTTAAGTTTTGGAAGAAAATCAATATACCGTTGTACGATCAGCGCCGTTAGAGGCTGTAGGTTTTGTTCTAATTCTCTTGCTAACGGATCATCCCAGGTATGTAGTTCTTCGGCCAGTTTGAGCAACCAGGCCCAACCGTATGTTCTCTCGTATGATTTGTTATGTTTTCCTTCAAAATATTTGATTTCTTCTTCAATATTCTTCTTAGACATATTTTGAAGTAATTTGGTTTTTGCTTCTTCCTTTTTTTCCAGATCGGGAAATGCTTTTAATAACTTCACCAATGACCAATGTCCATGGACTGAGGAATGCCAGTCAAAACAACCATAGAATGTAGGATGCAATACGTGAGGTTCTCCGATATTTTCTTTCCCTCCTAACGTTTGTCCTAGTTTATTAGGGTATTCTACCTGTAAGCAAGCTAATGGTAGTTCTACCAATGTATTGGCTTGCTCTAACGTAAGTTGTAAAGGCTGTTCTATCGGATTTTCTTGTGGTTGTTCTTGAGTTTTTACATCCTCGGATGGTTGTTTTTGAGTATCATTGTTTTTATTACACCCTAATAAAACAAGCATTGAAATCAGAAAAAGTATTCGGTACATAATCAATATTTAGTAAGTTTAAAATATCTACTTTCCTAAAAATATCAATTTCCGGAATCATGCGTATGTGATTGTTGATAAGAACAGGAAATAGTTTATAAATTCTCAAAACTACTCACCAAAGATCATCAACAAAATACCTTTTCCTTCTTGAAATAAAAAAAGGGATATGATTACATCATATCCCTTTACTATCATTTCCAATATGAATTTACATCTTCACGTCGGTAAGCTTCACTTCTTTTCCTTCTTTATCCAACATCAACACTTCATCAAACCCTGCATTTTTAAATTGCTCAAATTGTGTAGCTGCATCTCCAATTAACAGGTATGCCATTTTGGTTTCATCAAGATATTTATTTGCCAGTGCCTTATGCTGTTCTAAGGTCATTTGTTCTATTACTTTCTCTTCTTTGGCTATATAATCTGATTCAAAATCATACCTCCCCATTTCTTGTAACATCCCTAATAATGCACCTTGAGTTTCAAATCTACGAGCATTGGATTTTATTAAGGCATTTTTGGTAAACGCTAAATCTTCTTCAGAGATACCATTTTTATACTTCTCTATTTCATCTTTAAAAATCTTTACCGACTCAAAAGTAGTATTGGTACGAACACTTGAAGATGCCGTAAAAGTTCCCGGGATTTTGCTCCCGCTAAACCTTGATCGTGCACCATAAGTATATCCTTTTTCCTCTCTTAAAATTAGATTTACATTTCCTGAGAAAGATCCTCCTAATTTATAATTCATAACCGTAGCTGGAAAATAATCCTCATCTGTACGTGCCATAGAAAGATACCCTATATTAATTACAGATTGTTTTGCATTAGGGATATCAACAAAGTATAAAGATGATTTATCTCTAGTATTAACTACTTCATATTCTGGAATAGTTACCTCTTTGCTGGCCCATTTACTTTCTAAGTTTTTAAGAGCAGCAAGTGCTTTGTCCTGATTTAAATCTCCTACAATTTGAAACTTACTTACTGAAGGAGAGAAATTATTAGTATAAAACTGTTTTAAATCATCTATAGTAATAGCTTCTACAGAAGCTACAGTACCACTGGTAGGATAAGCAAACATATGTTTTTCTCCATAAAGAAGTTTATTATATACATTTCTTGCTACCGTATTAGGATCTGCAGCAGATCTTTTAATTCCATTAATAGTTTTCGTTTTTATTCTTCCGAATTCTTCTTCATCCCATCTTGGTTCTAATAATATTTCACCTATCAAATCCATTGTTTTGTCAAGATTACGAACCAAAGTATTACCTCTGATAATAATTGCTTCTCTTGTAGTATACATTCTAATAGAAGCTCCCAGTAACTCTATCTCTTCTTCTAGTTGCTCTGGAGTTTTGGTAACTGTACCTTCCATCATAATATCGGTCATTAGGTTTGCTACTCCAACTTTATCAAATGAATCTAACAAATGTCCTCCAGAAATTATCAGACTAAAATTAACTAATGGGAGTTCGTTTTGTTCTAAACCATATACTTTCATTCCATTAGACAATGAAGTACTCCAGGATTGAGGGATATTCAGTTTTGGAGATTCTCCTTCTTTTGGTGCTACAGAACGATCAAAAGCTGAAGGCGTTTTTTGTATTTCTTCTTTTGTTTCTGCTACTGCTTCTTCTACATTTTCTTTAATAACTTCCTCGACAACTGCAGCTTTTTCTGAATCATTTGCTGCCAGATCCAATTTCCCTTTAGGGACAAAACTAGTGATCACATAAGGCTTATCTTTAATGTATGTATTGTACACTCTAATCACATCTTCTTTTGTAACCTTCTTAATATTTTCTATATCTTCGGTAATAAATCCTGGGTCACCGGCAAATACATTGTATTGTGCTAATTGAAATGATTTTCCTAACACACTACTGATTCCGTTATAAAATTGTGTTTCAAGTCCTGCTTTAATACGTTCGATATCTGTTTCAGTGATTCCTTCTTCTTCAAATTTCTTAAATGCTTCAAAAACTCCTGCTTCGATATCAACTAGACTTTTACCATCATTAGCGGTAATACTTACTCTGAATTTACCTGCTATTTCCATAGATCTATTCCATGCATTGGTATCCGAGGTTAATTCTTTTTCTTTTACTAAAACTTTATATAATGGAGCTTTTTTTCCTTCGGATAACAATTGTCCTAAGAAATCTAATGCATATGCATCTTTAGTATATTGTTCTACTGTTGGCCAAACCATGTTCAATTGCGCAGTAGTTGCAAAGTTATCTTCGTGAGAAAATCTTTTGGTCTCTGATAAAGTAACGTTCTGCACTTTTAATTTTTCTACTGGTTGACGTTTTTTAATTTCGCCAAAATACTTCTCGATCATTGCCTTAGCCTGTTCTGTTTCAAAATCTCCAGCAAGTACTATAGTGGCATTATTAGGCCCATAATATTTATCATAAAATTCTTTCACATCCTCTACTGTAGCATTTTGAAGATCTACTAATTCTCCTATTACCTGCCAGTTATATGGATGTCCTTCTGGATAAATATTCTTATCAATTACCCAATTGGTATGTCCATAAGGATTATTATCTACACGTTGTCTTTTTTCATTTTGTACAACTTCCTGTTGATTTTTGAAAGCACTTTTTGTAACTGTATTAATTAGAAAGCCCATTCTATCAGACTCTAACCATAATACGGTTTCCATAGCATTTTTAGGAACTACCTCATAATATATGGTTCCATCCTGCCATGTTCCTCCATTAAGTGTTCCTCCAACATCCTGAATCTTTTTAAAGAATTGATCTTGAGGTACATTTTCTGATTCTTGAAACAGCATATGTTCGAATAAATGTGCGAATCCTGTTCTTCCCGGTTTTTCTCGATTAGAGCCTACACCATACTGGATCGCAACTGAAACGATTGGATCAGACTTATCTTGATGTAATACCACCTGAAGTCCGTTTTCTAACTCATATTTTTCGAAATCAATAGATAACTTACCTACTTCTTCTGTTTGTGTTTCAGAAGTTGTTTCCTTCTTGCAAGAAATAACTCCTAAAAATAAAAAGGATACTGCTACAAGGAGCACCCTATGAACCTGAGTTTTCATAATTATATTTTTTGTTTTATGGAGCTAAAAATAATCTTTGCCAATGAGCATTTCTATAGATATATTATTAAAATAAAGTTAAAGGAATCTATTTTATGCCTGCGAACTCTCTTAAAAGAGCTTTTATGAAGTAAACAAATGAGTTTGTTTATGCAGATCTATTTCTTGATTAAATTGAAGATTTTGAATAAAAAAGCCCTCCGTTTTCTTGGAAGGCCCTTCTATCGATAAGTAGTATTTGCTCCTTTTAAAAAATTGTAGTTAGTTAAGTTACTATAGTTTATCTGAGTTTGTTTGTATTTTTGAAATATAATTTTCTAATCATACATCAACAGATTCAATGTAGTAAAGAAATATTGCTATTTTTCTCAACATAACAACAAAACTGTATAACTCTAAAACGAGGTAAATTACTTACACGGAAGATTCTTAAACCTTGATTAAAAACAAACCACAGGTTAATATGTACATTGATTTGCTGCATTTGTACATTCTGTTGAAATATTAGCCAATCTGTTTCGAAATTCCTGAGAATTAGCTACTCCGTTAAGAACTTTTTTTAGCCCTTTATCGTATAGCAGATTGGTCCAACCCATTCCTCCTGTTACATCTGGCTCTCTTAAAAGCATTCCTCTATACGTTATATAAATAAGCTTATCTACTTGATTACTACTAAGACCATTTCTACTTAGATAACTATTATATTGAGAATTCCATTTCACGCTTGCTTCGTTTGAAGTTACAAATCCTTTTGTCATATCATCAAACCCTTGAGAATTCAATATATTAATCCAATAATTCATTACTCCAGAGTTTTCGGGACATCTTCTTAAAAAAGACAAGTATGATAATCTAACTACGCAAGGTGCATTATATCCTGGTCTAGGAATATTAGGCTCTCTTAAATCAGGATCTAAAGGAAATGATTTTTCTGACACTTCTTTGGTGTCCACTATTTCTACCGGCTCATTATCTGTATCTTCTTTTTCGCAGGAAGAGATTAAAAGCAATCCTAAAATCATAGGAAATAGAACAAGGTAATGTGATCTAAACATTAGTTTTTTCATGATATAAAAGTTGTTTTATGATTTATTATGTGAAATTATTTATGTGTCAAATAGAGGCTAAACTACATAGAACTTAGCCTCTTATTAATTGATTCGTCTCATCCGAATCCAAGATACATTATCCTCTAATACAATGACCATTATTACTACATACCGGCCATAAAAAAGGGCAATCTGCATCAGAATTGCAGTCTATCTTTATCCCTCCTTTAATAAAAGCTTGTTCGTCTCTTTTTAATTGATCTACACCACTAAGGTTTACAATGTTTTTTAACATAACTATTAATTTAAAAAATCGTATTTGTGTGAACATTTATAGACACTCACAGTTTATGTCTATCCTTGCAAGAATATTTTTATATGCCCTAAAAAGTTTTTACATCTTTGAGACAGTTTCTTTTTTAATTTTTAAAATACTAGGTCTTGTTTGCAAATAGTTCCAGAAGTAGAACACATGCTAAGCACTTATCTCAAAATTAGGTGGTGTATCCCTTTAAAACAAAGGGTTAATATTCATATTTATAAATTTGAACAACCAAAAATCAATAGCCTGATTTTATCAAAATGGTACTTCTTGAAGAATTGTTATTCTCATCGTATTAGAGTGGCAACTCTTATGTGTTTGGGTAATCAAAATAGTTGATTAGTAGTAAGAAATCCTCGTTTATAGGTATGATAAGAATACATTAAAATGAGTTCAACAACAAAAACCGTCTAGACGTATCGTTAGACGGTTTCGTTTATCGAACTCATCTTGAGTAGTGGTTTTAGTTTTTTATCAGAGTTTTATAATACCTATTTTCTCCACAGGTAATTTGGCAATAATATATTCCTTTTTCAAGATCTAATGTTTCAAAATTATACATGGTTTTAGATCCTATGTTGCCTTTTCTTTTTAGAATGCTACTCCTTAATTTTATCCCATTGTTATTATACACATCTATTTGAATTTTATGATCATTGCTCTTCTCACCAAAGTATTCAATAGTCAAATGATCTTTAACAGGATTAGGATAAAATTGAATTGCATTTTGATAAGTAGATTTCATTGATGTACGATCAGAACGATGTTTGCCTATAAATACATCAATTTCTAAAATATCTTCCAACCACACCCCATCGCTACCATCTTCATCATTACGATAATCTTCTTCATTATCATACTCCATCAAACGCAATGTAATTGTATTCTTTTTCTCTTTTAAAAATAGAGGTGTATTAAAAACATAAGGATAATCAAATACCGGTTCTACGATTGATGGTGCCGGTATGGGGTCGTTTTTTACGGGAGGTATAATTACAGGTGCACTGGCTCCAAATGGGTCACTGGGCATTACGGTAATGGATAATCTAAGATATTTTGTTGTATTTATACTGGAGCTATAGTCCAAATTAAGCTTTAGCCTTATAATATCATGTGGCCTAAAGGCTAACCTTTCTGGGCCTTTTAACTTTACAACCTGTTCTATTATCCCTTTATCATTAAAGGAATCTGTGACAGATATGGATACATCAACGGTACGATTCTGAGGGACTAATGTTTCTTGTGCATTAATAAAATAAGGAATACATACGACAAGGAAAATAAAAAAATACTTCGTTTTCATGATTGAAATTTTAAGAGTTATACATTAAAAACAAAGTATCAATATTTGGGCTTATCTAATAATCCGAATTGTTCATATTTATAAATTTAAACAATAAACCTCTAGCTTAGCTCTAGTTTCTTAATATAATAAGCAGGGTTTAGTCCAGTTTTACTTTTAAAAACTTTAATAAATGTAGTAGCACTTTTATAACCTGTTTCCTTAGCCACTGCTCTAATAGTATACGATCTAAACATGCGATCTTCTTTAAGTTTTAGCAAAGCATAATTAATTCTCAACTCATTGAGATATTGATTAAATGACTTCTTTCTTATTTCATTTAAGGCTTTTGATAAATAGGTAGTATTGGTATTTAGTAATTTTGCTGTTGAATATAAATTACAGTCTTGTGAGATATAAAAATGAGTATGTTCTAATTTTTGAAGTTTCTTGAGAATTTTTTCTGATTTCTCGTCTTTTATTTTTACCTCCTTAACTGGGTTTTCTGGTTCGTGATCTATAGTTTTTTTCTCTTTAATATCTTCAATTACTTTTAGAAACTTTTGTTCTTTTATCTTAGTTTTCCTTCGATACACCAGAAAAACAGACAATAGCATTGTAATTAATATTATGGATATAGTAACAATAATTTTCTTACTTGTTATACTTTTTGTTTTTTCACTTACCAGTTTATTATTCTCGATTTTAAAATCTTTTAAATCATCTTCATACAATAAATCTTTGGCCACTAATCTTTTCTCACTTTTTACCTGAATACTATTTTGAAGCTTGTCATAATAAGATATCTGCTTTTCCTGATCACCCATCATTTTTGATGTTTCGATTGCCAGTTTATACATGTTTTCTATTTTATCTGCCTCTATGTTATCACCGATTAGGTCAAAATTTTTGTTCAATAAAGAAATCGTTTCATCATATTTTTTTTGTTGATATAAACATCTTGCCATATAATAATTGGCTATATACAAATTGGTTTGTTGTCCTCCTGTGTTGTTTACAAAAATGTCTTTTCCTTGTTTAAGAAACCCTAACGCCTTATGGTATTCTTCTTTTTTATAATAGATATCTCCGAGGTTGATATAAAAATAACTTTTATATATAGGCAAATCATAATTCTCTGCAAACAAAACACCTTGATTATTAGTTTTTAAAGCCTCGTCAAGCTTATCAATTTCTGCCAGGCATTTGCCTTTTCCTAATAATGAGCTTAGGTAGGTGTTTTTATATTGAATAAAATTATTTTTTGTTTCTTTCTCTAAGGTTTTAAGTACTAAATCATATTCATTAATAGCATCTCTATATCGTTTTAATTTCATACGCACATTAGCTATATTGGTATGACTTATAAACTTATATGATAAATTCGGTATACCTTTAGAAAGCTCTTTGGCACTAAGATAAGATTGTAGTGATTCTTCATACGCTCCAAGAACATAATAACTACCTCCTAGCAAACTGTGGCTTCCAAAAATCTTTATGGTATCTTTTATTCTTTCTGCAGCTTTAACAGATATATAAGCATTTTTTATCGTGTTACTGTGATTAGAACGCATGTATTCTATATATGCAATTTGATAGCTTGAGAAATATTGAATATTATAATCTTCTTGTATTTTTCCTCTTTGCAAAAAAACTTTGCAATAGGCTAAACCTTTTATAGTATCTTTCTCTTTGGAGAATGCGTTTTTGATAAAATTTTCTATTTTTCTTATAGAATCAGATTGAGTAATAAACAGTTTTTCTTTTTCTGAAATCAAATAAGACACCTCTTTTTCTTCTGCTTTGTTTTGTCCAATCACAACATCAAAGCATAAAGTAAAAACATAAAAAACAAGGCAATATCTACAGTATGTAGAGTTACCAAAAACTGACAAAATTGATTTTGTGAAATGTGATAGTGAAAATAAGGTCATTGGTTTTAAAGAGTTAAATTTCCATATCATCTTCAATTATATGTAGGACTATCTTTATAGTCCTTTGTTACGAATTGAATTTTAATAATTAAAGAAATGTACATTTATATTTCCAAAATCATATCTTAATTAACACAAATAAAACTTATTTTTTTACTGCTTTCTACGATTACCCTAACCATCCATCGCGATCTAAACTACGATATTGTATTGCTTCAGAAATATGATCTCCCAAAATTGATTCTGATTTTTCCAGATCTGCAATAGTTCTAGATACTTTTAGAATACGATCGTATGCTCTGGCAGAAAGATTTAATCGTTCCATTGCAGTTTTTAGTAATTCTTTAGAAGTGTTATCTAAAACACAGTATGCTCTGATTTGCTTTACACCCATCTGTGCATTGTAATGGATATTTTGTAATTCTATAAATCTTTCGGTCTGGATATCCCTGGCTTTAATAACTCTTTTCCTTATCTCCACACTGGATTCTCCCCTACGCTCTTCACTCAACTTATCAAAAGGCACAGGTGTAACTTCTATATGAATATCTATTCTATCTAATAATGGACCCGAAATTTTACTAAGGTAGCGTTGCATCTCTGCCGGGGAAGAGGTTACAGGTGCATTAGGATCATTAAAATATCCTCCTGGACTAGGATTCATACTTGCAACCAGCATAAAACTTGAGGGATAGGTTACAGTAAATTTTGCTCTGGAAATAGTTACTTCTCTATCCTCAAGAGGCTGGCGCATTACTTCGAGTACTTCTCTTTTAAATTCTGGTAATTCATCCAAGAATAAAACTCCGTTATGAGATAGTGAAATTTCCCCAGGTTGCGGATAGCTTCCACCCCCAACTGTTATATTTACAAGAAGATGCTAAAAATTAAAGCAATATAAAGTTATTTATACATAAGAAATTGCTAAAAACACAATTAAAACTAAAATGCACCTTAAATAAATACAGAAGAAGATGCTAAAATTTAAAAAAAGAGTTAGAGAAATTGCCATTAAACACTCATCCTTATCTGGAACTATAAATTTCAAGTTGCAGAAAAAAAACTTACAGTTCGAATCTTCTTTAGAAAGGGATTTTATTTACCTACTAGAATTTGATAAAAATGTATCTCAATACATCGAACAACCTACTAAGATCTCATATATTGATGCCTCTAACAAGCAAAAAAAATACATCCCCGACTTCGCTGTAAGTTATCATGATAATACACCCAATGAAATTATTGAAATTAAATATGAAAAAACATTATCATCTAAATTTGATCTTTTAGCCAAAAAATTTCAAGCGGCTGAAGAATATTGTAAAGCTAATAATTATAATTTTAGATTAATTACAGAAAAACATATTAGAGAAAAAAATAACACTCAATTATCTAATTATAAATTCCTTTCAAGACATCGAGATTATTTTTATGATATTGAAACTAAGAAAAATGTTTTTCACACTTCAGATTCCGATTTAGATCAACTTCATGATAAAATAATCTATCTAAAAAAATGCACTGTTAGAGAACTTGTGAATTCCTGTTCTCAGGATCAAGATAAAAGAGCTGAATTAATTTTCTTAACTTGGTACTTAGTAGCCAATAATTTTATTGCTATTGATTTTTCTAAAAAGATAAATTTAGATTCAGTGATATGGCACAATTATCCTTCAAACCTGGAGTAAAAGTAAATTACAATAATAGTCCTGCTGTAATAATAAAAATAGTAGATCTAGACCTAATCACTATTCAGATGTTAGAGTCTAACATAGTTCATACTATAAAAACAAATAAGGTTGAACCACATATCGAATCTTCTGACATTAAAAAAGATATACCGATTGATGCCTTAACTGAAAAAGAATGGTTATTAGCAAAAAAAAGATATGATATATTAAAACCTATTTTAAATAACAAAACTAATTCTGATTATATAAAGAATATAGCAAAAGCAAACAATATCCATTTTACAACTCTATACAGATGGATAAAAATATACAATAAGACCAAAACCATTTCTTCACTATGTGGTTCTAAAAGACTAGGAGGTAAAAACAAAAGTAGACTTGATTCAATTTCCAATGATATTATAAATAATACAATAACTGATCTTTATTTAGATCCTTCAAAAAAATCTATTTCAAAAATTATTAGAGCTATAACAATTAAATGTAAAGACAAAGATATAACTCCCCCTCACCCTAACACAATTAGAAATAGAATTAAAAATTTATCCGAAGAAGAAGTATTAAGAAAGAGATATGGGAAAAGTAAAGCTAGAGATAAGTTTGAACCAATAAGAAGTGAATTTCCTGGGGCGAATTACCCACTTTCTGTTGTACAAATAGATCACACTTGTGTCGATATAATTTTAGTGGATGAACATTACAGAAAAGCTTTTAGACGACCTTATTTAACCTTAGCTATAGATGTTTACAGCCGAATGGTGGTAGGATTACATCTTTCATTTGATCCACCAGGTGCTATGGGAACTGGTCTTTGTATTGCGAATGCAATTTTAGCAAAAGAAATGATACTTGAAAAACACGGTATTAATGGAGAATGGCCCTGCTGGGGAACCATGGCGACTATTCATTTAGATAACGCTAAGGAGTTCAGAGGAGAAATGTTAAAAAGAGCTTGTCAAAATTATGCTATTAATATAGAACATAGGCCTGTAGCAACACCACACTGGGGAGGTCATGTTGAAAGGCTTTTAGGAACTTTTGCAAAAGAAATTCATAACCTTCCTGGAACAACATTCTCTAAAATATCAGAAAGAGAAAATTACAACTCTCAAGCAAAAGCATCACTTACTATCAATGAATTTGAAAAATGGTTATTAACATATATTATTAATGTTTATCATAAAAAAAATCATTCTACGATAAACATGCCTCCATTAGAAAAATATAGACAAGGTATATTTGGTAAAAAAGGTATTGGAGTTCCTCCAAAACTTTTAAATGAACGAAAAGTTCGATTAGATTTTATGCCCTTTGTTGAAAGAACGATACAGGAATATGGAGTTGTAATAGATCATATTTATTATTATGATGAAGTATTAAAACGTTATATCCATTCTAAAGAAAATCAATCAAAAAATAGTCGAAAACGTAAATTCATTTTTAAGAGAGACCCTAGAGATATTAGTATAATTTACTTCTATGATACAGAGCTAAACGAATACTTCGAGGTACCATATAGAGATACTTCAAAACCTCCAATTTCTATTTGGGAATTCAATGAGGTTGTAAATAAACTGCAAAAAGATAACATTCCTATAGATGAAGATTCCATTTTTATTGCTTATAAAAACATGGAAGAAATCGAACTTAAATCAATTAGAGAAACTAAAAGGCTTAAACGATTTTCCAGATATTCTGATAAACGAAATGAAAAAGTTCATTTAAAGAATATGAAAAAAAATGATCCAAAAGAAGAGAAACCCATATTGACTCGACAAGAAACAGAAATATTACCTTTTGAAGATATCGATGATGAAGCATTTACATCCTAAAACTATAGAATTAATAAATAACTTTTCTGATAAAGAACGCATAAAATCCATTAAAAAATTTAAATGGATAGGTTACACTAATGCTAAAAAAATTCAAAAAAAACTTGATGATCTTTTAGACTATCCGAAAAACTTACGCATGCCAAACCTTCTACTTGTAGGAGATTCTAATAATGGTAAAACCGTACTGCTTGACCGTTTTGCTAATCAAAACGGGTCACACATTGATGAAGAAACTCAGGAATTAAGACTTTCCGTACTTATGATTCAAGCACCACCTGATCCAGATGAAAAAAGATTTTACAATGCTATATTAGAAAGTCTATTTGCTCCTTACAGATCTGCAGAGAAAGTAGAACTAAGACAACAACGTGTAATCCACTTACTTAAAAAATTAAAGCTTAAAATGTTGATTATAGATGAAATTCATCATCTTCTAGCTGGAACAATGTCTAAGCAACGTTCATTCTTAAATGTTATTAAATATTTATCGAATGAACTTAAAATCCCTATTGTTTGCTCTGGAACTAGAGATGCTTTCAATGCTATTCAGACTGATTCACAACTTGCAAATAGATTTGAACCTAAAGTATTACCTAAATGGAATAATGATCAAGAATACCTGCGTCTTTTAGCTAGTTTTGAAAAAATACTTCCGTTAAAACAACCTTCATACTTAATAGAAAATTCGTTAGCGACTTTAATATTATCTAAGAGTGAAGGCCTTATTGGAGAAATCACAAAAGTTCTAGAATTATCTGCTATTTTGGCAATCGAATCAAAAATTGAAAAAATAAATCGTAACGTAATTGAAAATATCGATTACACTTCACCCAGTGACAGGCGTAAAATGATATATAGATTATGAATCTTTATGATTCAAAATATCAATTATGGCCAGGATATATACCTCCAAAAAAAGACGAGTTACTTTCTAGTTGGCTTTTTAGAAATTCTCGAGAGCATAAAATTAAGCCTTTCTCTTTTATCTTGTATTATCTAAACAAATCTAATTTATGGACAAGAGATATGGATAAATGGCTTCCACACGATACTATTCGACAAATTAGCAATTACACTCCATTATCTAAAAATCAAATTAACTCTCTTCAGCTTACTTCTTATAAGAATATTATTTTTGAAGAAAGTTCAAATTATGCATTTATTGAAGGTGTTCTTAACCTTGGAATTTATCATAGGGCAAGAAAGAGAAAGGGTTTATTAGCTTGCCCAGGATGTCTTACCAAAGACCCTTATTTCAAAAAATCATGGAGACTTCTTTCGTCCATAATATGTCTAGATTGTTCTTGCCATTTAATAGATTCTTGTATTAAATGTAATGAACCAATTGTTTTTCAAAGATTGTCTATTGGAGATAAAAATGATTACTTTGAACTACCTGTTTACTTATGTTGGAATTGTAAATATGACCTCAGACTTTCCTATGTTGCCGTATCAGATAATGAAAAACTATTAACTGAATATCAATATTATATAAATAAAACCATTAAAAAAGGTTATAATATACACAGCCAATATTCATTTTTATATTTTAAAATTCTTTTTCTTATTCTCAGGAAATCATGTACAAAATCAGAAACATGGAATAGAGTTAGAAATGGTATGAAAAAAGAATTCAACATTAAACATACTGAACAATATCGATCCAATCAATTTTCTTCTTTATCCTATAGAAAAGTAATACTTCCTCTTATTTACACCTTACTTGATAAATGGCCTATAAACTTTATTAAATTCTGTAAATCAAATAATATTCGTTATTCTGATTTTTCCAAGGATAATAACAAATTACCATTTTGGTTTTATAAAATATTTAAAGAGAATCTTTAAGTATTCTATCTTCATAAATCCTATCCCCTGTCATAGAGATAACACTCTTTCCATTATTTTTTTGTTCTCTACTATGTTTAACACCTCTTTGGATTACAATATTAAATTCTCGTTTATAATAAAAAGAGTCACCAAAAATTGCAGTCCAAAGTAACCTGCCTTTTTCCAATGATTTTTCTTTTTTTAAAAAAATCTTAACTAGTTGTCTTATTTTTTGATAAGGAATTTGATTAAAGTTAAAGTCATTAAATATTCCTATCAAACCATTACCAAATTCAATTAAATAAGTATAACCATAAAGATGTTTAAGTTCGATCAAATCCATAGCTCTTGGCTCTTTCGTGTCTTTATCAATAAATTTTACTGGATACATAGACCTGCCTATACCTAAAGGGTCATTAGAAATAATTATCTTATAATTTTCTTTCAGGTAAGCAATTACTTTTGTGAAGTACACAAAATTGTCCAAATATTCTTCGTGCATATATTCTTTGATTATATCTTCACGAAGGTTTTTCACATCCTTTGAAAAGTTTTGCAAATCTCTAACTATACCTTCATATTCATCTAAACTATCAATTACAGTAACATTATATGCTTCTTTTTGATCCTCTCTATCCTTAACAAGAACAGGAATATTAAAAGGATTTTTTTGATTTGTTTCTAGAGTATCATTTATGGTATTCGATGTACTTGATGCTTCTTCGTGTAACAATAATGATAAAAATTGTGTATTGGGTTCTGCAGGTCTTGTAACATCTATTGGATCAAGATTCTCTCTTTCTTCCGTTGAAGTTTTGGAATTAAAAGGAAGTAAATCTATTTGATCAACAATGTAAGGGTTTTTATCAAAAAAAGAGATATTGTTGATTTTATAAGCTATAAAAGTATCTGAACCAGATTCTTTATCATTCTGATTATCTCTACTGGTCTCGTAAAATTTACCTTCCAATTCTAATTCATAACCAGACATTTCAAAGTTAAGGTATAAATAGTTTTTTGATGTCTCATCATCTGTATTAGATAAAAGAAGTTGATGATGCAAATTAGAATATATACTTTCAATCATTTTTATTCCTACTCCATTCTTAAGAAATAATAAAGGAGCTATAGCAATAGCTTCTTTATTTTTAAGTTTAGCTTGATCATATGGGATTTTTGCAATTGTTTTATCAGTTCCTTCTTTTTTTAAAAACTCTGTGTTATCAAGTTCAAAACCAGACATTAACTCACCTGAAAGAATTTTATTTATGAAACGACTAGATGAAAACAAAAAATACTGAGCAATACAATATGGTGTAACATAGGCAAACACTTTAGGTCTATACTTTGAGGAATGAAAAAATTTCAAATAAGAAAATTTCTTTTCACGTGTTCCCATTATTAAAGGAAAATACTTATTTCCAACTAAAGGAAACTCTTTTTTTGTTTGATATAATTCTCCTGAAGATACAACCTTAATATTTCTTGATTTTTTTAATTCATATTGTACAGCCTTTTCTCCTTTGATACTATATAAAGTTCCTATATTGTATTCACTTAAATAAGAAGCTGGTATATTTTGAATACAGGTAAATTTTAAATTAAAATCTCTTAATTCATCATCTAAATTGTTTTTATTAACAAAGTATAATTGAACTTTCCAAGTCTTACTTTTCCGATCAATCTCTTCAATCCAATATAAATACCAATACTCTCCAGGTGCTTCAGGGAAGTTAAGTTTATGTTTTCTTTCTGACATTGATCGGGGAAATTATTTTTTTAAAATGATATACAATTTATTAAAAATAATTTATACTAAAATGAAATACGGATAAACTTAAAACAGTTCTCTAAAATGTACGTTTTAGGTAACTAAAAAACTTATTATTATAAATAGCAACAGGGCATATCCCCCATGTAATAGGGGGTATTCAACCCGACATAATGAAGCTAAAATTCTTTATTTTTAAGAATTATTTTAGTATTTGATTTTCTATTTATCATTTCTATGGACTATATAACTTAAGTTTAAAGGAAAACCTTCAATTTAATTAATGGTAAACTATGTTGACCATTATATGGGACAGTAATGCATGCAAAACTTGAATAAGA
This sequence comes from Aquimarina sp. Aq78, assembly GCF_900299525.1. Taxonomy (GTDB): domain Bacteria; phylum Bacteroidota; class Bacteroidia; order Flavobacteriales; family Flavobacteriaceae; genus Aquimarina. Next base: position 137,981 of record NZ_OMKA01000020.1, read on the forward strand.
TTCTAAATTCTATTTTCAAATATGGCTTCTCAAGAGTTTATTACGCATAAGCCTTCTAAATTATTAGAACCATATATTTCATTTTATTTTCAACAAAAAATTTTGAATAATGAACAAGATGGTAATTTTCTGTATAAACAGCACACCTTACCTACAGGTTATACTTTTATCGGGTTTAATTTCTCAAATCCAATAGAATTTGAAATCTGTAATCAATCTCCTTGTCTTATAGATTTTCCAATCTATTTTAGTGGTCAATGTGATAGTTTTTATTCTATAAACTTTTTTAAAAAGACTGATTTATTTGTAGTGGTTATGCACCCTACGACCATTAGTCGGTTAATAAAAATCCCCGTTAATGAATTACGGAATTCGGTATTTGAAGCAGATTATCATATCTCCAAAGGTCTTAGGAAGCTTCATGAAAAAATGGATGGGACTCCTTTTACCGATCGCATCTGGCAATTTGAACAATGGTTTGTCTCCTTCATAGGGCAGGCCCAGCAAGATATAGTATTCACCGATTGGGCGGTAGCGGAGATCATTAAACGAAAAGGCGTTATTACCACAAATTCGCTGGCTAAAGCCTTAAAAGTAAGTGAGCGACACTTACAGCGATCCTTTAAAGAACGTATTGGTCTTTGCCCCCATCAGTATGCTACCATTGTTAAGGTCAATCATATTGTAAATGATTTTAATTGTTCCAACGCTTCGTTGATCGATCTACTATGCCAATACGAATACCACGATAAGTCCCATTTTCGTAAACAATTCAAACAGTTGACCCAAACCACGCTTGCTTCTTATTTGGGTTTTCAAAATAAGGCTGCCCAAACATTCTTAAATCAGATTACATTTTAGTCGTTTTTTTACCCCCCACCTAGTCTTTCTTCAAAGTATCTTCATAATGATAGGGCCATAAGCCCAATGCATCATAGGTAGAAAGGCTCTATACGCATTTATTAACCATTAAAAACAATAGTAATGAATAAGCCACAATTTTCGGGTAAACCACTTTTTTTTATTTTATTAATCATGGTCTTAGTTCCCGATATGCTATTTTCTCAAGAGAGCTATGGTAGTGCATTCTTACACAGAACTACATATTCGAATACCAAACTTACCCGACCGTTGCGTCACACAACCTCCATTGACAATCCGTTAACCAATAACCAACCCGAAAGGGCATTGTTCGTAACCCAAAATGTTACAAGCAGTAAATCAACAGATAATCATCCAATTGGTGTGCGCTATAGGAATGATAAATGGCAAATAATCAATCTTGACCGAACTAGAATGCCAAGAGGTGCAAATTTCAACGTACTTGCCTTGCCAAGAGATCATCCAAACGTGTATATCCATCAAAATAGAAATAGAGGTAACATCCAAATATATACGGGTTCGTACGATACCCGATTGCGGCATCCACGACTGGATAATAATCCCAATGCAAAATTTATTGTATCACAGCAAGTTGTTAGAATGGTTCAAGGAAATGGATCTAGATTAATTAGTAATAAGAATTCTGTGGGTATTTATTATGGAAATGGGTATTGGTACATATTTAATAAGAACCTAGAAAGAATGCCCATGAATTGTGTATTTAACATATACATCAATGAAGACATATTTACAACAGCTGGTGTTGCTATTCATGGGGGTAGAGTTAAGATGATTGACAATACTTATACAAACAACAAGCCGGAAAAATTAGTTTTCACCACTCAAAGGTCCAAATCTCCTCGGTCAGCAAACCAGAGCAACACGGCAGTTTCTTATCAAAATTTTAATATTGCTGGAAGACCAGGTACGAATACGTGGCAGATATTGAACTTAAATAGAGATAACATACCACCAAACGAATGGTTTAATGTGCTCACATACGAGTCATTATCTGAAACTCCAAGGTATAGAGTCTATATGCATGATAGTAATGGTACTAGAAGAGAATACTTAAATACGGCCATGTTTATGTTTGACCCAAGTAAAAATGGTAATGGCACTTTAGTAGGTTTGGATAAAGTAGAATACGACTACGCCAATAATTTAAACATATCACAAGTAAGTTCAGGAGCCAAAGATTATGGTTATCTACATAATGATGGAAATAGTATATCGAAATTCATTGAAAACAAATTTGGTCAAAATATTGGTTTACTTACGCTTACTGACCACAAAAAATTGGTTATCCGTTTAGATTATAATTTAGATGGTGTAATAGATCATATGGAAGTTTATGATGGCTTAAATAGAAGGACTTCTGTATTTGTGTTGGAGACAGCAGAAGCGTTTAAAAATTATGAAGAAATGATAAATGGACGAAACATTTTTTGCCAAATGGGAAGAACAAGGGGTGCTTCAACCGGCGAACCACAAATTGGTATCGGAGCAAGTGCTAACAGAAATACCATTTATTCGGGTTGCGGAGAGAATGGTGTTTTTGGCGGTTTTAGCATGCCTTCTATTCAACCATTTGGAAATTCTATGAGTAAGCCTGCAGATGTAATTGACAATTTTTGCACTGAAGTCTTAAAGAGCACTTCGAATATTTTAGGACCAGAGTTGGTTAGTGATTGGGGAGTGACTGCTGGTATCTGGGGAGCACGCGCTGTTATGGGGCTTGCGCTTATTGTTACCGCGGCGGCGGCTCCTGCTGTTGCTGTGGCAACTCTAACTGTTGCTGGTGGGGTCGCTTTGATTAATGCGATTACTGATACAGGAACCGAAAGTAACAGCGAAAATTCTACTAATGATCCAATCCCTGGGGAGGAACCCCAAGCTGATTGGGAAAGTTATTGCAAAAGGCGTACTCAAATAAAAAATGCATATTCCTTAGATAATATACAAAAAATGATGCGCCAACAAGATTGTGAGAACCCAGCAGAAAATGTATCGGGTGTAGTTATGAATACTAGTGGAGGAAGCGGAGGCACGCCTGGGCCAAATGGTCCATGGCAACCGTATGTTCCAAATACTGTTGAAAATGTCAAGTACTGCCAAAACAAAATGGAGCATAACGATTTTGTCAGCATTTGGAACAGAATGGTAGAAGAACAATGCAACAATCCAACAGCACAACCTGGGCTAGACGGGAGGGGTTGTGGAACGACAACAATAAACACGCCTGTAGGTAAATTACAAATTGGAGCTGCCGATATTTTAGCTCCAAAATTTGCTAGAGATGTTAAAGTGATGTTAGAAAAAGTTGTCAATCCAGGCTGGATCAGGACTGGATCAGGAATTGATTAAAGTTGCCAAAGAAAATCTGTATCAAGTATTGATAAACAAATAGATATTAAAAATATTATTGTTATGATAATTTTAATAGAAATTGCCTCAAGGGTAAGGTTCTAAACCGGACAGTTAACCAATGAAGATAACATGCGGGATACTCAAAACCTAGCTTGGAATGACCGAACCTTACTTGAAAACGGGTTTGTGGGATCTATGACAAACGTGGTAATGGAGAACGGGGCAAGGACCAATGTCTTACATATGCATCCCAAATGGGTTGAAAATGGAACAATAAAAGCCTGGTTGCCATGGCAATTATTACCTGAAAGTCTAATATTATCAGGATGGATTGGCTTTTTAGATGGGGCGGTTGGTACTGATGGGATTTCCTTTCAAATATGAAAACATCATAATTCACGAGGTAAAGAGGTTTGGAATAGGGTATTCCATTATGAAAAATGAACAACTCGAAGATTAAATCCTTTTAGTTCTCTAAAACGTAGGGTTTACGAAACTTAATCGAAGGCCATTTTTATAATCTGTAAAGTAACCTCAAACAAATTACTTTAAAGCTTTTTTGTTTTTAATATATTTAAATATTCTGTTTTAACCTTAATATCAGAATGTTGATTCCCGTGTATTCTTAAATCAATTTTTAAAGATTTTTCAAAGGAATCTATTGCTTTATCAAGCATTTTTTTCTTTATGTAGATATTTCCTAAAAAAGTATAAATTTGAGAAACAACTTTATTATAATGCTTATTATTTTTTGAGTAAACCTTTAAAGATTTTTCAAAAAAATCTATTGCATTCTCTAAACGGTTTTTTTGAAAATAGGTAACACCAATCACATAGTAAAGTTCCTCCAACAAAACATGTTGGTTTCCAAAAACCTCTAAGTAAATATTTAGATTTTTTTTTAGGGGTTTTAATGCTAATCGGTATGATTTTGTGCGAGAATAAATAAACCATTGTACATTGTTTTTAACAATTATATCATAATAACTTTGAGCTCCTGCAATTTTTAGGTATATCTCTATAGATTTATTGTGATATTCAAGTGCTTTAACCGGATCATTTTTTTTAATATATATACCACTAATTGTTGAATATGTAATGGGTATTTTTGGGTGCTTCTCCCCTAACTCGTTTAGACGAATCTTTAAAGATTTATTTAAAAAATCTAAAGCTTTTAATTGATTTCCTTTCAAAGAATACAAAACACCAAGGTTATAATAAACATTGTGTAGTTTAACATATTGATTACCGTAAACATTATGATAAATCTCTAAAGACTTATTAAGGTATTCTTCCGCTTTTTCAAGTAAGCGTATTCTTAAATAAAAATCTCCTATGTTACTATAAACCTCACCTAACCTAGGATGTTCAGTGGTAACATTTTTCAAATGAATCTTTAGAGATTTATCATAATGTTTCATTGCTTTATTTATTGAATCTATTTCAGAGTATGCATTACCGAGACCTATATAAATCCCTCCTTCTAAAATATTTTCGTATTTTCCCTTTTTATTAGGATTTATATTTTCTACTATTTCTAAAGACTTATTATGATAAACTATAGCTTGATTAAAAGACCTTTTCATGTAATATACCTGCCCAAGATTATGATAGCTTGCTGCAAGATTTAAAGAATCTATATCATCAATATTCTTTAAATTCAAATATTTGTTAAAGTAGATTATAGCTTCATCATACTTTTCTAGAAAAAGACCGGTCATTCCAAGATATCTGTTAAAAATTCTACTCTTTTTTTCATATAAGCTATCTTTTTTCGATAGAAATTTTTCAGATTTTTTTATTTGTTTAGCACATTTAGAATACAATCCATTGTCGAATAATTTATCAATATAAGCCATTGAATATTCCCAGTTTTGTTCTTCAAGCGTACTAGCAATTAGATAATACTTTGTTGCTTCCTTGTATTTCAAGTTAATTTCTTTAATCTTACCTACTTCAAAATTTCTTAACGCAGAACTTTTATTCCTATTAAGTGCGTCATTTTCTAATATTCTTTCAGCTTCCAAAATTTCTCCTTCATCCAAAAGAATTTTAACTTTTCTAGCCATTTCTTCGAAACTACTTCTTAAAGATAATTTATGTTTTAGTACTTTATATTTTTCGATTAATTCTGTCAGTTGCTGTTCAAAATTTATAGCTTGCTTTCGAAAAATATTCATCTGTGTTCTTGAAGAGTAAGATTCTAGTTTTTGATTTTCCAGTGTTTGATATATTGCTAAAAATGCTTTTGGAGAGATACCATACCAAATTTCTACATTTGATTCAGGAGAATATATGGCTGGACTATTTTGACCTGTTGTGGATAAAAAAATATCCCAGTTAAGTATGTTCAGAATTTCAGATTTTTTTTTTATTCCTAACTGGTCAATTTCAGACTCTTTTATAATTTTTTTCCTACTAATAATATTTTTATATTTTTCTAAAAGACTATTGACTTTATCCTCTCTTTTTTTTTGTGAAACTCCTTGTTTTTCATAGATCTTTAATAGTTCTTCCACAGTTTTGGTCCTTACACCATAGTTAATAGATATTTTTTTTGCAATAATTGAAGGGCTGTTTTCCCCTGTTGTTGATATTATCTTTTGAGAATAGGCATTATTTATATTACATAATATCAATAGATAAAGAATATTCAAGTATTGTAATAAGAAACTTATTTTTTTGCCAAAAGTCATTTGCCAGGATTACTGTTGTTATGAACTTCTTCATTGTCTCCGTAGTTAATTTCAACACTTCCTGAAGACTCTAATGCCGGAGAATTATCCCCATTTGTTTGAATTACAATCGGTTCTGGTCTATTTGTTCTATTTAGTTCTATAACGACATAAGATACTAATCCAATAATAGCAGTAATAAAAGTATAAAAAATAATTGCTCTAATAATTCTATAAGATTGAGACCGATCAAGTTTGGGAAATATTTTTTTTCTAATGACTTCTTTGAATATTATTAAGAGAACACCTAAAGATACTCCGCCAATTCCTGCAACAGCACTAATGGTTTTAAAGATAGAGTCCATTTGATAGAGTTATTTTTAATAAAAAAAACCCTAATCCAAAACATATAGTTTCGACATTAGGGTATTTTAAAATTACTAAAAATTTCGTTAAAATAAAAACCTATTCGAATAGTTTTAGAAAACTTATTTTTAATCAAACATTTTAGCACATATCTGAAAATATCAGATTGTTGTGTAATTAATCCTTCAAAAATTGTTAACTTAGTTACATATAACTAAAATAATAACCCCATATTCGAAACATTCTTCGAGTATGGGGTTATTTGATTGATTTATAGACTTAAAACCTATATAATTTATGGAAACTTTTGAAATATCTTATAAGATTACTCACATCATAATACTTTCAATTTCTGCTTATCTAATAATTATCACTATAAGAAAAAATCAAGAGTGGAATAGAAGAAAAACTACTCATGAGTTTATTAACGACTTAGTATCTGGAGACTATTTAGAGCTTTCCAAAATTCTGACAATTGACCTAAAAGTAGAAGTAAATAATGTATCTGAAGATTATTCGAAATCAATAATAAAACTTCAGGATGAAACGGATAAGAAATTGCTACAACATACAGTTACAAGAATTTTTAATCTTTTCGAAGTCCTATCAATAAGTATTAAAAATAAAGTTGTTGATGAAGATATATGTTACGATTTTTTAGGCCTTATGTATACAGGATATTATCGATGGGGTGTTGAATTCATAGAAGAAAAAAAAAGAGCTAATAATGAAAAAAGAACATTCATAAATTTTGAAAACCAAGCACGTAAATGGCAGAAAAGAATAGACGAAGAAATAAGTTACAAAACGGTTCCAGGAAAACCAGAACTATAAACGTTCTAAGTAATACTTAGTGTAAATAAATTAAGTTAGAAACAATACTTTAAAATGTACGCTTTATTATGCTAATTTTAGTAACGTAGTTTCTTTTTGAGTATCGTTCCATTTTTGGTTCTTTAAAATAGTCTTACAAAATAGCATTTTATAGGACTAAAATCGTAAGGAAGTAAATCAAATAAAAAAGCAGACCGGAGCCTGCTTTAAAAACTATATATAATTAAGAATAATTAACCTGTCTGAGAATGATTTGAGTCATAAACAATTTCCATTATTTCCATATCAGAAAGAGGTCTCAACCTACCTTGCAAATGGTCGGTTTTATAATCCACCAATAACTTCCCGTAATGGTGAACTGACCAATTAGCAAGTGATTCTTTAGAAACCGGATACTTAGCTTGCACATCTCTAATTAGAATCTTCCCATCTTTGCCTGTTGAACTTACATCTTTCAGCATATTTCTATCATGACTAACAAATTGTCTAATTGCAAATCTATAAAAACAACTAACGTTTTTACCTGCTGCACCTTCCAACCTAACTATAGCCTTAGGAGTAAACAAAATTGGTTTTCCATTATAAATTGGAAGTTCAACTTTCTTTGTTATCCATTTTACATTTTCATAATCAAATATGTCCTTTTGTATACATTTTTCCATAGGTATATTATGAAGTCGACATTGTTCCTGTGTGTAATCAATCAGAACAGACTTAACTATTTTTGTAGTCATATCTGAAATCCTATCTGAACTAATGTCTTCAAAGAAAAGTTCTATATCTGCAAAATGACTTAATACACCGGTCCTAACTGCCAAATTATTATAAATTGTATCGAATATTTTCTTTATCAATTTATTTCCAACCGAGTTACCATATGGTCTATCTAACGAATAACCCAATCTGGTTTCATTTGGTTCCCCTAAACCAGATAATAAATAATTAGATTTTTCATATGATTTGAGCTTTACGCTCTTAATAACTTCGCCCCAAAATACTTCTAAATGCTTTTGCATTTTTTTCGTTAAAGGAGTTTGTAGATACTCTATCAATCTCGGATCGAAAAATAATAAATTATCCTGATCCAATTTTATGTCAACAAATTGTAATTCGGGCTGTTGAATACCCAACCTATAAAATGAACTAATGTTTGTCATTTTTTTTAAATTTTTAAAATTATTATCTTATTTCTTAAAGTGCTTAAATTCATTACTTAGCACTCAATTTTAAAAGCTTTATAGCTTCTAAATTCCTACATATTCAATTTTCTCTACGACAATAATTTTCAAAATTTAACGTTATTAACATTGTTATTAGCAATTTTAATATATATTTGCATCCGGATATCTACCAAATATCCTTAATAAAAAACACCTAAATAAAACTTTTAAAAACTATTGAAAGAGGATGTCAGCCTATAACAATAGATGAAATTAATAGTTTTATTTTAACAATTCACAATTTTATTTTATTACAAAAATTAAGCCATTATGTCTTATTATGACATATTGGCATTTTTTGTTGTTTCTATGCCATATTTTCACTTAAATTTATGCCAAATAAGTTAAATGTCAGTTAACTTTAAGTTTTGGCATACATTTTTTTCGATAAACAATTTAAAAATTACCCTATTAGATTTTGTCTCTAAACTTAACTTAGTATCATTTTGCAAAGTTAAAAACTTAAAATCCTACATATGATACATTTGTTTTAACAAAGAAACGATAAATCCTTTGTATTACCAAAGAAACATTTGTACATTTGACGAAACGTTATCAACAATCTATTAACACCTCACCAAATGAGCACATCCTTAGATACAAAGAAATTTTCGGAAATGATCAAATCTAAAAGAGGAGGAATAGGTTTACGAGCACTAGCCTCTGAAATTGGTATAAGTGCTTCAACCTTATCCAGAGTAGAGCAAGGAAATTTACCTGATATAGACACATATCTTAAATTATGTACATGGCTCGAAGTTCCTTCAGATTTTTTTACAATAACAAATTCTGATGAAGAAAATACAAAGGTAGAAGTTATTGCTCACCTTAGAGCTGATAAAACTTTATCGCCTGAAACTTCTGAAGCATTAATTCAAATGATTAATCTCGCATATGACGCTGCCCAAAAAAGGAACTAAATATAGAAGAGGCTTTAAAAAATGGTCCGACGATAAAGCTATTGAATTAAGAAAAGAATTAGGGTTAGTAGCTTCTTCTCCTCTATGCGCTTTTGACCTATCTAAATATCTTAATATTCCCATATTTGAACCAAAAGAAATTAACGGTATGTCAGAACAACATCTTGATAAACTATTAAATTCTGGTAGCAAACATTGGTCAGCCGCCACTATTCCAATAAATAATAAAGAATATATTATTATTCATAATCCTAGACATTCTTCATCTAGACAACAAAGTAATTTAATGCATGAGTTAGCTCATATCATTTGCGAACATAAAATTCCTGATGATAAGAAAATCAATGGATTATCTGGCTTTTTAAGAAATCATGATGAAAATCAAGAAAATGAAGCAGAATGGCTTGGAGCCTGCTTGCAGCTTCCTAGGCCAGCGTTAATTTGGGCTTTAAAGAAGAACATGTCTTTAGAACAAATCTCAATACATTTTAATGCCAGTAAAGAGATGGTAAGATATAGAATCAATATTACTGGAGTAAAAAAACAACTTAGTTATTTACGCTAAACTATTTTTTATATTGTCTTCCTGGATAAAACATCAAATATCCTTTTCAACTCTATAAAAAGTAGCCTTACTCAACCCTGCTTTTTTACAGGCTTGCTCAATCGGAATATCTTGATTATCATAAAGGTGCTTCGCATATTGATATTTTTCTATTGTTTCCTTTTTAGGCCCTTTAGGTCTTCCTAGAAGTTTTTTCCTTTTTCTTGCGTTATTTAGACCAATTTTAGTTCGTTCACTAATAAGATTACGTTCGAATTCCGCTACAGCAGCAAAGATCTGTAGTAAAAACTTTCCATTAGCAGATGTTGTATCAAATTCTGGCTCACTAAGACTTTTAAAATGAATACCTTTTTCATTAAAAGTATCTATAAGATTAATCATGTTTTTCAATGATCTAAAGATTCTATCATTTTTATAAGTATAAACTATATCTCCTTTTCTGAGGTATTCTATCATCTCATTTAATCCAGAACGATCTTCTCTAACTCCACTGGCAATATCTGTATAAATTTTTTCACACCCAGCTTCCTTAAGTAAATCTATTTGTGATTCTATTTTTTGATCAGGTGTTGATACTCTTGCATATCCAACAATCATAATTGTCTCATAAAAGGTTATTTTACAAAACTAATAAAAAAGACCGAAAATGTTACCAGTTAAATTATTTCTAACAGGGTGTCACAAAAGTCTCATAAAACGACCATTTTATAAGACTTAGCTTTTGTAGGAATTACATATATTATAATTTATGAGCAGTATTTACTACCTTGTAAATGAATTCTTATATAACTAAAGTAAATGGGAAAAATATTTTTTACATCAGATCATCATTTTGGTCATAGTAATATTATAAAATTCTCTAATAGACCGTTTCAGAGTATAGAAGAAATGAATGAAGTTCTAATTGATAAATGGAATGAAAAGATTCGCAAAAATGATCATGTCTATCATTTGGGAGATGTTGGCTTAATCAACCCTAAAAAATTAGAAAAAATTTTAAGTAGACTAAATGGAAAAATTTATCTGATAAAAGGCAACCACGAAAAATCTGCAGAAAGTTGTAAAGATAGATTTGAATGGATAAAGGACTATTACGAATTAATAGTTAATGATGCCGATTTCGAGAAAGGAAATCAATTACTAGTGCTTTTTCACTACGGAATGCGAGTATGGAACGCTTCACATTGGGGTACATATCACTTATACGGTCATTCCCACGGAACATTACCTGATAATCCGAATTCATTATCCTTTGATATAGGTGTAGATTGTCATAATTTCTACCCTTTATCATATAGTGATGTAAAATCTATAATGCTATCTAAAACTTGGAAACCCCCTCTTAAAAACAGAAAGAACTAATCATCCTTCATTTCCGCTTTCAGTTTCTTCTTCGTTGTTGGTACCAACTTTTTCTATTTTATCTCTCAATTCTTTAATCTTTAATTCTTTTTCAAGTGATTCAATAGTCTTATCTTCTTTATTTTTGAAAACAGTATTCCTTAATGAATCTATATCTTTTAAAGAAAGAGAATCTGTTTTAGCACTTATTATCTGAATTGAACCTAAGCCAGGATAGAGTTTAAAACTAAACTTTCTTAAATTGTCAGGAGCCAAAACCACTGTCCCTAATTGCGGCAATGGCAAGTTAATATTCTTTATTATTTCGTTTTCTTTCTTAACCAATATATTAGTATTAGAAGGTATTCTATAATAAAAAGCACCTTTTGGTACAGTTTTAACTGAATTCTCATTCGATTGATTAGTTTCCTTTTTTTCTTTTTTCGATTCAAAAATATGATTTTCAATCGCTTTAGTTACACCATCTTCAACAGCCACCTTTATTTTTACATCTTTAAAATTTTCGTCTGACTTTGATTTGGATTGAAATATAATATAGTCTTCTAAAACTTTTCCATTAGAGTTCTTAGGGTACTCCCTCTTCAACCCTAATTGCTTATGAATTTTGAATAATGTAATAAATTCTTTCCCAACGAATTCTTCAGGTGTTATTTCAAATGTAAGTCTCTTTGTTTCTATTTTTTTAATCCCTATAAACTTACTGAGAATACTCGATTTCATTCCCTCAATTTTCTCAAGACGTTTATCCAGTTGCTCATTGGTCATTTGTGTCTCTGCTTCAAGAATTTCTTGAGTTGTAGCCTGCAAGCTTGACAAAAGCTCTATATCATTTTTTGCAAATTCATTTGTGCATCCTTTCTGAATATTATAATCTTTGCTTGATAAGGTTAAAGAAGATAATGACAAACTTGAAATCGTGTTTGCGACTGTTACCACAAACGGAATTACCTGACTTTCAATCGATTGAGCTGCTGAAGTCAATTCACCATTCTTAGCATATTCTAAGCTAAAGTTTGTTTTATTTACAAATGCTTGATTAACTTTTAATTGATAGATATGTTTATTGTCTAAATATGTCTTTGGACTAATAGCTACACTATTTACTTTGTAAATAATTTTTGGGTCCTTACCATTATAAAATTCTTTATCAGGCTTGAGTCCCAAACAAGATTCAGCAAAATCTGAATACTTCCCTTTGGATAAAGTAGTCTTTTTAATATCAAAACTTACTATAAGGTTTTGCCTCGGTAAGGTGTAATAAAAGCCATCGTTAGAGTTTTTACTATCACTTAAGCTCACTGTTTGGATGCTAGAACATCCAAATAAAAATATAAAATTTATAATTATAAGACATTTATGTTTCATATTAATAAATTTTGAATGGTTGTCGTTTTATAAAACCTTCACTTGCCCATTCATCATCAAGAATAGGGTTCATTCCTCTTATATTTCGTGATTCATTTATGAGTTCATTATGAAAATCTAAATAATTGCCATCAAATTTCCCATTATCCCAAACCTTTTCCAATAATTTGGAAAAGGTATTTGGAGGTATTTCCTTTCCATCATTTGTTGCTCCCAGATAAAGTACATCTAGGCTAGAATCCAACTCAATCGCTATATCATGTTGAATAACTTGAGTAAACTTTATTAAGCTTTCAGAGTTGCATGCATCTATTATGAAAAGAATTTTTCCATTACTTGAAGCCTCATTAAGGATTTTATAAATTTCGTCATCCCTAACTTCTCGATTTTTTGTAACAAATGTTTCATCCAAGCCATCATACTCATTATCATAACCGCCAATATCATCTTCTATTTGCCCTCCGTGACCGAAATAATAGATTACCAAAAGCTCATCATTATTAAGTTCATTAATCATCATTTTAAGAGAATTTAAAAACTCAGTATCCTTTGGGCTCTCCAAAATTTCGATTTTAGAAAAATCTTCTTTCTCCAATATTTTTTTGATTCTTTTAATATTAGACCTGCTCCGAAAGGTTGCTGTATTACTATACTTCGAAATATTAGTCTTTCGCATTCCTATTAACAATGCCTTACCCTTTTCCTTACCTTTTTCTAATTTGTGCTCGTTCTTCTGTTCTTTTTCACAACTATTACAACTGCTAAAGAGGACAATTAGTAGTAAAAGCAAAAAATTTAGCACAAACCTATTTTTAGTTTTTATTTTTAGAATAATAAGCATAATTTCAAATAGTTAAAATAATTCTTAAAAGGAAAGTAAAACTATACCTATTAATGGGTATTTACTTGATAATTATGACACTATTAAATAATACCTTAATCTAAAGTCTGATATTTTTTTCTTTAGAATGAAAATCAAATAACATCATTTACAATTGAATACCTTATCTACAAGTAGATCTATAGGCTTTACAAAGGAATTGAAAAGATGGTAAAATATTCATATTCCATGTTATAGTGAAATCCTGTGCAGGTAATGCTACTTAAGATTCTAATCCTTCTTAGGTTATCTTCATTTTAAATAATACTTTATTCTTGATATTCTTGAAAATTAAAATTTTATAAAACTATCTAAGTCTTATTACTCATACTAGTGTTATTATCTTTTCCCTTTTAAAGTAAAGCTTTTGGTCTAAAATTAAATTCACTGACAATATCCAGTCTTTTTAATACAATTTACGACAGGACTTTTAGGAGAAGTGCAACAATATTTGTACCCATTAGCGCACGTTACACAATATTCTCCATTGTCCTTCTTTTCTATCGTTGCTTCCCCTGTAACATTTGATTTAATAATTTCTTCTTGTGTCTTTTCTGTTTTTTTGCAACCTAACAATAAAATAAATGATAAAAAAAATACATAAATTAATTTCATAACATGTTTGATTATAAGTTAAATAAAAAAACCCATGCCGAATAATGGTTTTCAGCACGGGGTAATTAATCTAAATATACAATTTTATTTTTAACTCACAACATATCAACAGATTATCAAATCACTATTTATTTACAGGTATGCTTAATTCTTTAACCTTGCCAATATATTTTTAGGTATGTAAAAAGAGAGAATATACATCGAAGCACATATTTTAACTACTACAACCAATATGTTTTTTTTCTTTCGTTCTTTAGCATTTACTTCTGTATTTTTTGCATAAACTAATGTATTTTAGCATTTACTTTTGTAATTGACAGCAAACTTCCATCCAGAGATAGTTCTCCCATAATCAAATATTCTGAAATTGTATCTCCTTTGATTTGTGAACTTGCTGCAAGAATTCCTAAAGCTAAGGTAAGATCGTAAGCAGATCCTTCTTTTCTTAAGTCTGCAGGAGCCATATTAATCGTTATTTTCTTTCCTGGTAATTTGTATCCATTGTTTTGCAAAGCGGCAGCTATACGATAACTACTTTCTCGTATTGCATTATCTGGTAACCCTACAAGGTGATATCCGATTCCTTTATCAATATTCACCTCGACTGTAATGGATGTTGCTTCGACTCCAAAAACAGCACTCCCAAAAACTTTTGTAAGCATGTGTTGTGTTTTACATCCATGCAAACATAGGTACGATGAGTTTTAAAAAATGAAACTGGGATTTTGTATCAAAAATATTTCAGGATACATTTTAAAGATAAATAACCTACTCTGTTTAGACTTAAGAAGGTTAAAATTGAAAAGTAGGGCCCTCGCTTTATAAAGATATATTACGTATGATAGAATACCCCAAGCTCATGCCCTACTTATTTTATGTATAAAATTACATAACAAACAATCATACAACTGCTTCTACTGTAGTTTGAAACAGTTTTTTATTTAAAAATTTTAGTGTTGGTATTTTGTCTTTGGTATCTACCAAAATAGATATATTATTATTGCTTCCTCCATAAGATATCATACGTACCGGAATGAAATTTAATATTTCGAAAAGCCTATATGAATTCTTATCATTGATAACCGATTCTCCTACAATGCATATAATACTATGATCTTGCTCTACGGTTATTTCTGCATAGGTTTCTATTTCTTTTACGATTTCATCCAGGTTACTTGTATTATCAATTGTTAATGATATAGCAATCTCTGAAGTTGTAATCATATCTATTGAAGTATGATAGTTATCAAAGACTTCAAAAATTCTTCTCAGGTATCCATGAGCCATCAACATTCGATTAGACTTAATTTTAATCACTGTAATCCCATCTTTTGCTGAAATTGCCTTTAATCCTTTTTGATATGTTTTATTAGAAATTACAGTCCCTGGTGCTTCGGGATCAAATGTATTTTTAAGAAGTACTGGTATATCCTTACCTACAACAGGAGAAATAGTTTGCGGATGAAGAATTTTGGCTCCAAAATATGCTAATTCTGCTGCTTCATTATATGTAAGATGAGAGATAGGATGTGTTTCATCAACATACCTTGGATCGTTATTATGTAGTCCATCAATATCGGTCCATATTTGTACTTCTGAAGCGTTTAATGCTGCTCCAATAATTGTAGCTGTATAATCACTACCTCCCCTTTTTAAATGACTAATTTGTTCTACCTCGTCTCTACATACAAACCCTTGAGTAATATATAATGACGTATGGATATTACTTTCTATTACTTTATTTAGTTTTTCACTAACCTTATCTATGTTTGGGTTTTCAACAGATCCTACATACATAAATTCCTTTGCATCTAATAAAACATTAGATATACCTTCTGCTTTTAGAAATCCAGAGAATATATATGTCAAAAGAGCTTCACCAAAGGTAATGAGCTTAGAGTTAACAGCCTCAGAGTATTCTTGACTAGAGATCTCAAACATTTCTGTAATCATTGTAGATAATCCGTCTTTAAGAACATTTCTTGTTTCTTGATTCTCAATTAGTTCATCAATAACATCATTATGTTTGCTTTCTAATCGATGTAAATTTCTCGTAATAGCATCAACATCGTTAAATTTCACATTTTCTACAAGACGAATTAACTGATCTGTAACACCAGACATTGCAGAACAAACTACAATTTTATCTTCTTGATCCGAGATTAAAATTTCCTTTACCTTATTTAGGTTTTCAACAGATCCTACAGAAGTTCCTCCAAACTTTAAAATTTTCATCAATCTTGCTTTTTCATTTGTTTTTAACAATGCATAGTTAATTAATAACTCACAAATAATAAATATTTTAAAAGAAAAAGCATAAATTTGCACAGAATGTTAAATATGTAACAATGAAAACAATTACAGATTGTGTACACAATATTTTAAGGCATCAGCCTTTTCTAGAGGACGCACTATCAAGGGACATTATTAATTTCAGTTCGTTGGCTGTCGATCTATTACCTAAAGTGGAAAAAATCATGAAAAAGCCTGTTAAACCTGGTTCTATTGTGATGGCATTAAGGCGTTATCACCCACGAAAAATAAAACATATTGATAATCTAAGGAATCTTGGTGATATCATGGTACGATCGGGGATAACCGAGTATACATTTTTAAACTCCAATAGTATTTTAACCAGTCAGAGTAATCTTTTAGAAAGTGTAAAAAACGAAACAAAAGCTTATTTTACATATTCCAGTAATTTTCAAGAGAGTAATATATTAGTGTCTTCATCACTTAAATCTACTGTTGAGAAACATTTTAAAAATGAAGTCTGTATCTCTGTTGCAGATGATTTATCTTCTATTTCTATTGCGCTACCCGAAGATAATTCTAAAGTAATTGGTTTATATTTTTATATTTTTAAGCTATTAGCTTATGAAGGCATTCCTGTTTTTGAAGTCATTTCTACTTCAAACTATTTCACTTTATTTTTAGAAAAAGAATATGTTAATAAAGCATTTTTATTAATGAATGAAGTTAAAGAAGATCAATCGTTTTGAAGAAGTCATTTGAACTTTTAATTCTGGGCTACAAAAATGCATTTTACACCCTAATTTCATCCTTTTTTCGCATCGTAGCTATGGCTATGCTACTCAAAAATGGATTTATTATAGCACAAAAGCCTATTTTTTCACTTCCAGACAAAAAGTTCAAATGACCTTAAACAAAAAAACCCTGCTGTTGAGCAGGGTTTTAATACATTTCATATTATATTTTACCAAATATGTACTCGTTTTTCTGGTGTCAAATACATTTTATCTCCTTCTTTTATATCAAAAGCTTCATAAAATGCAGGAACATTTAATAAAGGTTGTATAGCTCGTATTTTACCCGGAGAATGTGGATCTGTCTTTATTTGAGTTCTTAAAGCATCATCACGTACTAAAGTACGCCATACTGTAGCCCAAGACATAAAGAAACGCTGTTCTGCAGTAAATCCATCGATATCTTCTGGTCTACCATTTTCTGTCAAAAATTTCTGAAGCCCATCATATGCTCCTAATACTCCTCCTAAATCTCCAATATTCTCACCTAATGTAAATTTACCATTTACATATACACTATCTAGTACTTCTAAATTACTATACTGCTCTGCTAGTGCATCTCCTCTTTCTGTAAAAGCTTTAAGATCATCTTCTGTCCACCAGTTTTTAAGATTCCCATCTGCATCAAAGCGAGCTCCAGAATCATCAAAAGCATGAGATATTTCATGACCAATCACAGCTCCAATACCTCCGTAATTAACCGCTTCATCTGCAGTATAATTATAGAATGGTGGTTGAAGTATTGCTGCAGGAAATACAATTTCATTGTTAAGCGGGTTAAAATATGCATTAACCGTTTGTGGTGACATTCCCCATTTTGTTTTATCAACAGGTTCTCCTATGTCCTCATAGTTTTTATCTGTAGCCCACTTATTTACCGCTACCATATTTTCAAAATAGGTTTTATCTGCAGATACTTTCATTTCAGAATAATCTTCCCACTTATTTGGGTAACCTATTTTAACTGTAAACTTATTTAGTTTTTCGATAGCCTTTGTTTTGGTCTCATCTCCCATCCAATCCAAGTTCTGAATACGTGCTTTATAAGCATCGATTACATTGGCAATCATTTTTTCTGCCTTTGCCTTTGCTTCTGGCGGGAATTTTGCATCTACATACAATTGTCCTAAGGCTTCTCCTACAGTACCATTAACCACAGCTAAAGCTCTCTCATCAGCAGGACGTTGTTCTTTCTGACCTCTTAGATACTTACTATAAAACTCCCAATTAATTTTCTCTATATCTGTAGTTAGTTGGTTAGTCGCACTATTAAAAGTATCCCATCTTACCAAAGTTTTTAAATCTTCGATGGGTGTATTCTTTAAAAAACCGTCTAAGGCTTTAGTATAACGCAATTGAGCGATAATTATAGTATCAAACTTTTTGGTTACACCAAGATCACTGATCAATTTACTGAAATCAATTGAAGATAATATTTTATCAGCTTCTGCTATTGTTCTAGGATTATTATAATTACGAGCATCTCTTCTTTCTACTTTATCCAATCTTGGTTCTGCCAACTTGGTTTCAAGTTCAAGAATTTTATTTGCTGAAGCAGTCGCATCAGATTCTGAGTCTCCCAATATTTGTAGCATTTTAACAATATGCTTTTTGTATTCCTCACGAATCTCTTTTGACTTTTCATCCTGATCTAAATAATAATCACGATCAGGTAACCCTAATCCATTTGCTCCTAAATATACAGCATTCATCGCACTGTTATTTAGATCTGCTTGAACACCGATACCCATAAACGGAGAAGAAACTGAAGGGTTTTTGGCCAATACAGTTTGTAAATCGGATAAATTTTTAATTGATGCAATATCATCAAGTGCAGGTTGTAATGGTTTTATACCTGCCTCATTTCTTGCTATCGTATCTAATTTTGTGTCAAAAATAGCCAGTGCTTTTGCCTGATCTGTATCTGCACCATATTTTCCACTTTTTTTGGCATTTGCCAAAATATCTAACACATCCTGATCTGTAGACTTACGAAGAACTCCAAATCCTCCCCAACTTGTACGGTCATCAGGAATTTTTGTGTTTTTCATCCAACTCCCATTAACATAGTTATAGAAATCATCTTTAGGACTCACACTTGTGTCCATGTTTTCCAGAACTATGCCAGGAACTTTCTCTACTTCAGCTACTACTTCGCTTTCGCTATCACTTTTTTTTGTTTCGTTTTTACAACTCACAAAAGCGAAAATAAATGCAGCCAAAAAGTAAACATTTTTCATTTTTATACTCATTCTGTTATTAAATTAAGATTAGTTATTAGTAAATATGACGTCTGAACCGAAAATTCGTTACGTATATTAAGCTCGTAATTTATACAAAATGAAATATGTTGGTGAGTTTTGTACCCAGTTTTAACGAAAAAATAAGATTTAACAAACAGATTTTATTTTAACAACCTGGTATCAAAACAAAATGGTTCAACATCAATAAGTTTTACTTTATCAAATTTAGGGTGCATTGGATTAACAAGAAGGTTTCTTTCTTTCGGAATTATGATGCTAGGCACTTTAAGACCTAGGTATTGTTCTTCTGCAATCCATTGCATTGCAAAATTTTGAATCTCGATAGGTACAGGAATTTGATTCCAATTATCTGGTATCTTTTCTATGTCTATCGTGGTAATTAATGTATCAGGAACTTCTATAGTAGCAATTGACATATCATCTGGAAAATATGCAGCTGGCAAATGAGCTAGTACTTCGAGGGCCGAAAGTGCTGCTGTAGTACTAGTATACAAAACAGCAACTCCTTTAGGATTCCATCTTCCTCCTACTGTTTTTGCTCCGATTCCGGTAAGATCTTTTATGTATTTTTGTTTAGCTATTCGATATACTCGCATTAGGCAAAAATTCCATGTTCTATTCTAACTAATTCTTCATTAAGTAACTGAAAACCAAATGTAGTATCTAATAATTCTTTTGGTTTTTTCATGGCTAATGCCACACTTGGGTGTCCCATCCAATTTTTAAAACGAGAAAGGTCTCCAAAAATATTTTCTCCTCTTGCATAAAGCTTAGCCAACTGTAATACTCTAGCGCTAGCTTCTGTTCCTAATTTTTTATTTAAATCATAACGTTGGATAGTGCGTTCAGACATATGAAGTATATGTGCAAGTTCTTTAAGGTCAAAACCAATAGTCTTAGCAAGATGTAGCAATGCCTTTTTATCTATCCCATTTCTTGATAGCTCAATAAAATCATACATGTTACGTAAAGGGATATCTATATTAAGGTATCGTAATAAACCTTTATTTTCGAAACTATCAAAATCTAATGGAGATACTGCACTCATGATTACCTATTTTATGACAAAAATACAAAAAAAAATGACAACTGTCTTAGTTTACTGTTAAAATTGAATCTAATTGTGGTTTTACCTTACTCAACCTTGCTTCCATAGATCTAACTGCCACAGTCGACAGGTATCGACCTAACGGTAAAACTGGTTTAATCATAAGAACTTCTTTTTCTATATTTTCTGATTCTGATAAAGAAAGAGGTATCATAGTTGGCTCTAATTTTATTATATACTTACTCCCAAGTTTTTTGATAATTTCCTGAGTATGCCCATATCTAACATTTTGCAAGGTTGTTAAAGGGGCTTTATATTGTGTTTGCGTTTTTATCATTTTACGCTCTTCACTATTAGCAATGATAATATGTTTGATATTGATTTTATCCTGTAACTCAGGGAAAGAATCTCGTAATACATTTCTAAAAACTTCTTCAACACCTTTGGATACTATACCTCCTACATTATCATAATACCCTGCATCTGCATATTGATCAGAATATTCTTCACCTGAAATAGAAGATTTTTTTACCTCTCCAACCGGGGTTATATAAGGAAACCCTGCATTTATACGCATTGCTGTTGATAATCCAATAGAGCTATCGGGGTAGCTTTTTTGCAAATTTTCTATAAAATCACGCATCCCGGTAAGAGGTCTTAGATGAGCATATTTAACGGGGCTTATTACATTATAGTTTCCTGTCTGTGTATGTGTAGTATTAATAAACAAAAGTGGTGGGGTTGTCTTCTCTTCTGTATTGGGAATATTATTATAAAAAGATAAAAATTCTTTCTGTAAGATATCTTCATTCGATTTTTTAGAAAAGTATTTTTTGTAAATATCACTCCATTGTTCTTCTAACAGTTTGCCTCTGTCTTTAAAACGAAACAAACTTGTTGTTTCCTTAAACAGATCTCTACCTAATAGTGAAAGTAATGAAACAGATAAATAATTTTCTTTATACACTGCACTTGCTTTATATTTCAAATCCGGGTATCCATCGGTCGATTTAGTTTTAAAATTAGCCTTTTTGTTATCATACATAGCAAGTTGTGCTTCAGCAAAAAACATAGCATTGCCTACACTTCCTCCTGATGCTCCGGTTAAGGATAGTAAATTTTCTTCAAAATAACTTCCATTAGACTTCTCATACAAATAACTATGTACTAAAAAAGACCAAAGCCCAGCTCTGGACCCTCCTCCTTCAGAAGAAACCAAAAGAGCAGGAAACTTCCCTTCTTTCTTTTCTATGATATCAATTCTATCTTTTATCCATTGATACATATATTGCTCCATAACTGGCCTATCTACTTCTGAAGGTTTTATGGTAAGCTGATAATGATCAGAACTTTCTGAAAAAAGTCTGGAAGAAAATAAACATAAAACAACAACTATAGAAAATAAAGGTAGTTTTAGCTTTTTACCAGAAAGAATTAGCACAAAACTTATCATAAACAAGCTTAATAATGATAATATTAAAATAGATAAAGGATTTATTCTACTAGCCCATTCGGGAACAAAATTAAGTGCCAGAAAAGAAAATAATAAAATAAAACCTGAAAAGAGAACAACCCCATAAAAGAGCTTTTGAGGAAATTCTTTTAAAAAACGATAGCTATTAAACGATAATGTAAAGAAAAACAAAGCCAGTGCACAATTAGACAGAAAAAGATTCCCTAAATCCTTTTCTGTTTGAGTATTTAAAGTACCCAGAGATATAATAAAAACAATCAATCCTACCGATAATAGAATTATAAACGCATTCGTCTTGGGGATTTTATTAATAAATTCCTGTATATGACCGTATATAGTAGGTTCTGATAAAAGAAATAAAAAAAAGATACAGTAAATAAGTGTATTTGTTGGTTCTAAAAAATTAGTGTAGATATTATCTAGTTCAAACAACTCCATCGCATTAAGAATACTTAAAGCAGAAATAATCAATAACAAAAGAGCTAATATTCTAGGCAGTACTTTTCTCATATGTACTCTAACCAGGTAATGGTATCTAACCGATTTATTTTTATCCTGAAATTTATAATGTTGATTAGGTATAAAGCCGATCAGGTTAGAAAACGAGATATCCTTATAATTATAATAGTAGAAATACTTTGGTATATTCCAGATCAAAAATGCCGAGACCATAAGTAAGAAAAAATACAACGGTACCTCGAACATAAAGGCATCTGCTTGATTAAGGATTAACAATAAATCTATAGTTTGAGGAAAATGCCATAAAGCAAAATATAAAGCCAAAATAAAAAAGAGGCTAATTAGGTTATTAGACAACTCGCTCAACAGTATTTTAAACCATATACTAAATTGTTGAAAAAACAACAACAGTTTTACCATTTCTGTAATAATTAGATTTTAAGAATAAGAATATAAATCTAATGAATAAAACGAATACTCATGTCTAAATATATTTTAATTTATTATTCATTAAAATCAAACAAATATGGTGTCTGCTTTCAAAAATTGTTAAAAAAAACAAAAAAATAATTTTTAATAAACTACCCGTAACCAGAGGGTCATGCGTGATTTTTGTTTACAAATCAAAAATAAAAATCAATACTAAGCTTAATAAAGTTACGTTTTTAGCATAAAATGTTGTATATTGTCGTTGATTTTGTGTTTTACAACGATAAAAAATCATTTAAAGTAAGTAATTACTTACAAAATTGAAGTTCAACCCCAAAACCAAACTTTATGAAAAAATTTCTACCCTTATTAGCCTTGTTATTAACAAGCATAACATTTGCAAACACTAAAATTGACATTTCTTATAAATTAATGTCGGTAACAGAAAACACTGTAGTTGATGGTTTGGACGAAAATTCTGAAGAAGGTGTTATTTTCATTACAGAAAGTTTACATCTTGAAGCTGGAGTACGTATTAAAGTAAGAAACGCTTGTTTAATAATTCTTGGTGATTTAACAGGTAATGGTATTATTGATATCGATGATACAGCAACCGTAACATTAGAAGGAGAAGAGCAAGGAAGAATTACTTTTATCAATAATTTTTTGGCAGATGATACCTGTCAACAAACTACAGATCAAAAAACCTTTAAAGATATAAAAGAAGTTCCCCAAGGCCTTAAATATAGTCTTTACAACATGTCTGGAAGATTATTAGACAAAGGAGAAGTTGATGATTATATTCAAAATTATATTGACCCAAAGACCTATTTAATTAAAATTGATGGATACAAATTAAAAAAGATAATTTTCAAAATGTGATTTAATCATTAAAAGTAAGGTTTAAAATCCACGACAATCCCCTGTCGTGGATTTTTTTAAGAATACTCTAATCCTCTGGTATATAAATCCTTAAAACATTGCTTAATATTTCAAAAAAAAACTATATTTAGCAATTATTCTCCCTAAGCTTCTCCCTAATACGCCGGTTTTTTAAATAATAAAGAACGTAACTAAATAATAAAAAACGTAAGAGCTCACAAAATTATTATTATGGCACGAATATCATGGTTCAAATCTGAAGCGGCTAGATATACTTTATACGGGATATCTTTCGGATTTGCATTTCCTATTCTGGCCACAAGTATTGACATTGCCAGACTTGACCTTGAATTCTCATGGCAATCTATAACCTATGTACAAAGAAATTTCCCTATTCATTATATTATAGATACTGCTCCCCTATTTCTGGGCCTGTTTGCTATGTTTGGAGGTAGAAATCTAGATCAATTAAAAGAAAAAAATCAACAAATCTTAAAGGGCTCAAAATTTAAACAAGAGTTCCTTGCTAATATGAGTCATGAAATCAGAACCCCTATGGTTGGGGTTATAGGTATGATTGATTTACTTTTTAACACTACAAAACTTAATGATCTTCAAAAAGAATATGTTACTACAATTCACCAATCTTCGCATAATTTATTAGAAATCTTAAATCAAATTTTGGATCTATCAAAAATGGAAGAAGGAAAATTTAATTTATCCCCTACTCCCATTAATTTTAAAGAATTAATTCATCAAAATGTAGATCTCTTTTTGGCTACTGCTACAGCTAAAGAAATTAATTTAATTCCTAAATACCCTGAAGAATTGCCCGAAAATATAATAGCAGATGGTAATCGTTTAACTCAGGTTATTTCTAACCTTATTGGTAATGCCATAAAATTTACTAATGGTGGAGAGATACACATACATATTTCTGCTGTATCTCAAAAAAATGATCATTTAACCATTAAAGTGGAAGTGATCGACTCTGGAATTGGTATTGGTAAAAAAGATCAGGAAACACTTTTTAGTCGTTTCAGCCAATTTAATGACGAAACAATCCTAGCTGGTCAAGGAAGCGGACTAGGGCTTTCTATATGTAAAAAACTAGTAGATCTAATGCAAGGAAAACTTGGTGTAAAAAGCGAGCTCGGAAAAGGCAGTAATTTTTGGTTTACTTTTAAAACAAATATCGCCAACACACCATTATTAGTTCAAGAAAGTAAAGTTCCTACACGAATAAAAAATTACAACTATAATTTACATGTATTGTTAGTAGAAGATTCTGAAACCAACATAATGGTATCCAAACAAATTCTAAAATATCTTGGTTGTACATCAGATATAGCAAAAGACGGGAAACAAGCATTCGACATGTTTAAAGAAGACACTTATGATCTTATCTTAATGGATATCAATCTGCCAGAACTTGATGGTGTTCAAACTTGTAACCTGATTCGTAAAAACTATAAAAAAGTCCCTCCGGTAATTGCCTTAACCTCTAATGCCTTACCCGGTGATGCAGAGCGATTTATCGCCAAAGGACTGGATGATTATATTACTAAACCCTTTACTACAGAAATTTTAAACATTAAACTCAGGAACTGGTTTGGAGATCATTACAAGTATCATTAATCTTATTTAAAACAATCAGAAATTTAACATAAGCTACTGTTTTAACGTATTGACATCAATTTTCTTCGGTAAAATTTCTTACCTTGTAATGTAGGATTAAGCTCTTTAAAAAAGAATTTACAACCAAAAAAACTCGAGCTATGAATAAAAAAAATATTTTTTTTCACAATAGGCATACTGCTTTTCTATTGTTTATTTTGCTAACCCTCTCATACTCTGCTCATATACAAGCATTCACCTATTTTCAGGATAGTAATCAAGATGACACCAACTATAATGAATACAAAGGATATTTACTCGATAATGAGACCAATCGCCCTTTGGTATCTGCATCTATTGCTGTAAATGAAACTAATATTTCTACAGTTACAAATGATGAAGGGAAATTTTCATTAAAGGTCCCTAAAGATATGGCTAATGGTAAAATAACGGCCTCATATCTTGGATACAGAGACAAGGTAATTATGCTATCAAAATTTAATGGTAAGGAATTAAAAATAAAACTTAATGTCTCTATCACTGAATTATCCGAAGTTAATATTGACCCAAAGGATCCAAATGCACTTATACGTGAAGTAATAAAAAGAAAAGGAAGCAATTACCTTAATGAAAACAGCATTATGACTGCTTTTTATAGAGAAACTATCAAAAAACGTAGAAGCTATGTTTCTCTTTCTGAAGCCGTAGTAGATGTTTATAAAAATCCTTATGAATCCACAAAAACAGATATCATCAAGCTTTTTAAAGCCCGAAAAAGTGCCGATTATAAAAAATTAGACACACTTACATTAAAATTACAGGGAGGGCCTACCAGTACACTTTATATTGATGTGATGAAAAACCCCGAGATTCTTTTTACAGAAAACATGACCGATACTTATGCTTTTAGTTTTGATAAGTCCACAAAAATTCATGATCAGTATATTTATGTATTAAATTTTAAACAACGTTCTTACATAAAAGAGCCATTGTATTACGGAAAATTGTATATAGATGCCGAAACATTAGCAATGACCAAAGCAGTCTTTAGTCTTAATATGGAAAATAAAGAAGAGGTTAGTAAAATGTTTGTTAGAAAAAAACCAAAAAAAGCAAAAGTATACCCTACCCAGGCATCTTACACTATTGATTATCGCCAAAAAGATGGGAAATGGTACTATGGTTATGGAAGGATTGATCTTGTCGTAAAAATCAATTGGAAAAAGAAATTATTTAACTCTGTCTATAAATTAAATGTAGAAATGGCGGTTACCGATTGGAAAAAAAATATCAATAACGAAACCGTTAGACCAAGAGACCAGTTAAAATCTTCTGTAGTAATTAGTGATGAAGCATCTGGATTCTCTGATCCAGTATTTTGGGGTGAATATAATGTTATAGAACCAGAAAAATCTATAGAATCAGCAATCAAAAAAATACAAAGACAACTGCGAAAATTAAACTAAAAACAAAACAATTTGCAATCTAAAAAGAGTATGTTTTTCATACTCTTTTTTTAGTAAACTCATTTTATTAAATTCAGTAATACATAAAAATCACTCAACAATTTCATTACTTTTACATCTGGGAAAATAAAAAGATTGCAACAATAGGCAATCTAAAGAAGTCAATTAAGTTATATCGTTAAAATCATCTAATGAAAAAAATACAGTGTTTTGTACTTTTTTGCACACTTACCTGTGTACTTTCTGCACAAAAACGTATGGATTCTCTTGCGATTAGAGAAGATTTCAGAATTTTTGAAAATATCCTTAAAAAAGGACACCCTAGTTTATACGAATATATTGATCAAGATTCTTTAGAGTATGTCTTTAAGGTTGCAAAAGAATCTTTGACTACAACAGATTCTGATATAAAATTATATCAAAACATCCTCGAGGTTACAGATAAAATAAAAGATGGACATCTTTTGTTTTTTGCTCCCAATACCATAAAAACAGATCAATATTATTTTCCTTTGATTCTTAAATTGATAAATACAGAGTTTTATACAGATACCGATGATTTTGATATCCCGATAGGTTCAAAAATTAATCGAATTAATGGCCACCAAACTTATGAAATTTTACATCGCCTAAAGAAATATGTGTCTAGTGATGGATATAATCTCACTCGTAAATATCGAGAAATAGAGTTAAAATTCGGGTTGTACTTTGCATATGAATATGGTGTTGAGAAAAAATTTAATATTGACTATACAGCCCCAGATGGAACAGAAACAAATATAGTCTTACCAGCAGAATCTTTTGTAACTGTAAGACTTAGAAACGCCAAGCGTAATTCTTATTTTGCTAAATACCATAAGCAAGAAAATGGTTTTGATTACTTTGATACATTTATTAATAACAAAAGCCCATTTGTATATTACAAAGACGACTTAAATACGGCTGTTCTGGTTGTTAATTCATTTAGAGGAGACATCAGGATTTTTAAATCAAATCTGATAAAAATTTTCAAAGAAATTAATAAAAAGAAAATTACCAATCTTGTTGTTGATGTTCGACAAAATGATGGAGGTTTTAGACCTAATGCAGTACATTTATTCTCATTTATAACCAACAATGTATTTAAACAGATAACTAGTGAGTATGTCGCTTCACTTGCCGTTCCGGAGCGAAAATATGTCACCAGAACGTATCTTAGTGAAAAGGTTTTTTTAAAAGATAAGTTTTATAACCATCCTATATATGATGGATGGAAGCTTGTTTTTGATGATATGGAAGCCATTATGGTTCCTGATAAAGATAGGTTTCGAGGAAATGTATATGTACTTGCCGGAGGAGCAACTTTTTCTGCAGGATCTACCTTTGCGCTAAATGTAAAAAATGATCCAAATATTATTTTAGTAGGAGAAGAGACCGGTGGTGGATATCATTTTTCTAATGGAGAATTTCCTGTGTATTATGAATTTCCTAATTCCAAAATAATAATGGTAATGTATATGGAAAAGATCAACCATTATGTAAAAGACAAAAGAGTTCCTAAAGGGTCTGGTGTGCTTCCTGATAGACAAACTATATTCTCTATTGATGATTTAATCTCTGGTAGAGATCCTGATCTGGATTATGTTCTAAAATTGATTCGTGGCTAGGTAAAAACTAGCTTCTTACTATCCTAAATTATGCAATATATGTATTTACACTAGTCACTAATTCACACGAATTATGCAACATTTGCTTAAATCTTAATGCAAGATGCTCATCGTTAAACTTCATCGCCTCACTAATACTATTTGATAATACTAGTTCGCCGATAAGATATTCAACAAAATAACTTTGATCATCTGTTAAAAGTACATATTCTGTCATACGGTAATTTATTTTCTGAACTATATTTTATGATTGTACAGTTCCATAAAGTTCGTCAGTAAAAATAAGTTTAAAACTTACTCAAAAAGATAAAGAAGTAGAATACTTTTACACAGAAGTATTAACAATTATATTGTATGAATTTCAATTTTTCTTAAAAGTCCTGTTTCGATATATTCTGAAATTTTGTTGATCTCTTTAACATTTTCGGTTGCTATAGGAATCCAACCATCTATTTTAATTTTATCATTAGGATTGCTACTAAAAAACATTTCATACTCACAGTCTTTTAATTTGTTTTTGCCGAAAGAAGAGTTTGGATTATTTTTAGTTTTATCCTGTATTCTTTTTTTTACAATTTCGATTTTGGAAGCTAAATCCAAAGCCTCTGTATCTCTATGTACTTCTACTTCTAAAAATTCTGAAATAGAGACCATAATTATTTCTTCTAAATTCATAAGTGAAAATTTTGGTTATCATTACTGTCTACACTATTCTATTCCTTAACTTAATATCAGAATAACCTTTACTCCACCAGCATTTTAATTTTCTTAAAATTATTTTTTGGAGCCTCACAGAGAGAACAACTATAATTGTCTGGTAATTCAACAAAATCTATTCCTCTAGGGATTTTGTTGAGCACATCTCCAATTAAAGAGTCATAAATAGTTTGACAATTATTACATTGATATACTTCAATCTCAAGAGTTTCTTTTTTAATGCCTAGCTCAGGGGGTTGATCATCTTCTGTTTTTCCTAAATTCCGAAAATATGTTTTTGTTAATTCGAGTAATATTCCTGGTAAATCCATTTGATCTATATCTTGCGCATATACAATATATTGTTGGGTATTAGGGTTAAAATTTTTAGCATATAACACATTATATGTTGGCCTTACTACAAAATCCTGAATAATGTCTGATATCTTATTTTCTTCAATCATTATAGATGTAAAATATCGCTTTTGATCATGTTTAAATATGATTCCAAAAGTTAATCCATAGGTACTGATATCATTTTGATCAAAGTTCATCACTAAAAACTTTTTTAGATCAAATGCTTTTTTATTATCAACTGGTATATGCCAGTTTAATTCTAAGGCAGAGTGTCGAACATTTATACCAAATTTTCCTAGTAATTTTTCCAAAACCAACTTACTTTCTTTTGGTATTCCTTTTATTATAAAAGATTTCCAAGGAGTTAGACATATTTTTCCTATTCGATATTCTATGCAAAATTCGCATAGAGTATTTAGAAATTCTAAATTATATCTATTGTTTCTCCAATATAACCCCAACCAATATTGATGTTCATCCATTTTATTCATTCCTTCATAATAAGGAAACGGGCCAAAATTAATTTGAAGTGGTTTTTCTATTACTTTATTATTAGTTTCTAGGTTCTTATTCAAAAATTGAAACAGCTCATTAACATTATTCGCGTTTTGATATTTATTTTCAATCGCTTTTGCAACTTTTGCAATATCCCATGTATAAATTAACACAGGGTAAAACACTTCTTCCCAGTCGGGTAACTTTAAAAATAAATACCAATAATCTTCATGAGAAGAAGCTATAAAGTTTAAATCACCTGTAAAGACAGGAACGATCTGTTGCTTAGGATCAGTAATGTTTATTTTTAATTTTGGACTATACCTAAATTCCTCAAGAATATATAAATAGGTCGTGTCTCTTAACCAGACGGTAGCATTAAAAATATCAATAGAAACATAAGAACAGCTGATATTTTGTTGTGTTTCTGAGGCAAAAAAAGACGAGTCAAAAAAATCATTTCTGGTAATAATGTTTCCATTACTATTTTTTTTAGGAAAAATAATATCCTGCCGAGATCCAAAATGAAAAACATCAAGTCCCAGATTCTGAGCATACTTAATAATACGTAGCAATTCTATCGGAGACAAAACACCTCCTTTAACATCTACTCGATGTAAATATTTTTCTTTTTTCATAACTAAGTCAATTGTAAGACATTTTTCAACACCTCTTTTATTTCGGGTTTGCAACTACCACAACCTAATCCCGCTCCGGTTCTGCTACATAGTTCAGAAAAAACCTCACATCCTGATGTAATCTCTTTCTCAAGATTTCCTTCTCCTATTTGACTACAGGAACAAATAAGTTTACCTATAACAGGTCTATCAGGTTTTGAAGACTTTAACAATTCGTCTCGTTTCTCTGATAATTCTATTTTTTCCTCTATAAGACGTTTAAAATCGGCAAATTCTTTTTTATCTCCCATTAAAATAGCTCCTATCAATCTATCATCTTTCACAATACATTTCTTATAAAAACGCCTGCTTACATCCATAAATACCACTTCTTCAAAAGAGTTATCATTGGCAGGTACATCTATATTACCAATACTACAAAGGTCTAGATCTTCAAATTTGAGAATATTCATAAACACAGAACCTTTATATATTGCGCTATAATCCCCCAACAAATATTTAGCTACAATATCAGCTTGCTGTTCTGCTGCTGCAGTAATGCCAAATAAGTTTCCGTTAAATTCAGCAATTTCCCCAATAGCAAATATGTTAGAATCACTTGACTGCAAATATTGATTTACCAATATTCCTCGGCGGCAATGAACTCCTGTTTTTTTAAGCAAATCGATATTAGGGATTGTACCTATAGAGTACACTACTGCATTACAGTTAAAGGATTTACCAGACTTTAAATTAACCAGTAAATCGCCCTTATTTTGTTTAAAAACAGTATCTACTTCGTTGTCAAAATAGATTTGAATTCCTTTTTCTTTAACATGTTCTGCTAATAAACGACTGGCAACAATATCAAGTTGACGTTCCATTAATCGGTTTCCTTTTTGTACAATTGTAATTGTTATTTCTTTTTTACGAAGTACTGCTGCCAATTCTAACCCTAGTAATCCACCACCTACTATGGTTACATGCTGTCTATTCTCTTGTATACCTGTTTGATTGAGATATGATTTTAACTTATCGGCATCGCTACGATTGCGTAGAGTAAATCTTCCCGGACGATGTATCGGGACTTCCTTTGGGATAAATGCGCGGCTACCAGTTGCCATCAAGATAACATCATAATCATGTTTTTGACTTTTACTATCAATAAGATATTTTTTTTCTCTATTAATTTCAATAACAGGGTTACTTACGAAGAGCGTTACATTAAGTGATTTCATATTTCCCTCTCGCATCTTCTGCAATTGTTCCCATTTTAATTCTTCACTTATATATTCAGGAAGTAAAACTCTGTCATAAAATGGATATGGTTCTTTAGAAAATACTACAATTTCATCCTCGGTATTAAATTCTCTATACGTTTGAATAAAACGATATGCAGCTGTTCCTGCTCCTACTATACAGATTTTTTGTTTTGGTTTTACAAATTTATAAACCCGAACCGCAGAATATTTAAAATCAGGTTCTTTAGATGTTACATCAATAATACTTGTCGTCAAATTGTTTGCTCTTGCATAATCATTACCCAGAACTTTACCCCAATGTATCGGAAGAAAAACCACCCCTTTATTAATACCATCACTAATTTTTGCTTTTACCTGTACTTTACCTCGTTTACTCTCAATAATAACAATATCTCCTTCTTTTATTTTCCTCAAAAATGCATCAACTTGGTTAATTTCCAAATAAGGATCTGGAGTATGAGTTCGTAGTCTATTTACTTTACCTGTCTTTGTTCTGGTATGCCATTGATCACGTACTCTACCTGTTGTAAGAATCAATGGATATTTTTCTGTCAATAACTCAGAGGTTGGTTTAGTAAACTTTGGGATTACAAATTTTACATTTCCAGTATCTGTATGAAATTTTTTATCTTCAAATAATCGCGATGTCCCCGGGTGATTATTCTTGGGTACGGGCCATTGAAAACTCCCTTCTGTTTTAAGACGTGAGTAGCTAAGTCCAGAAATATCAATATTGGTTCCTCTGGTAAGTGTGCAATGTTCTTTATATACTTCTTCTACTGTATTATAATCAAATCCTTGATACCCCATTTTTTGTGCAAAATTCCAAAGAATTTCTACATCTGGCATTGCTTCTCCCGGAGGATCAATCACTTTATTAAGGTAAGTAATCCTACGCTCACTATTTGTCATTGTACCTTCCTTTTCTGCCCATCCGGCAGCTGGAAGTACTAAATCTGCACACTGGATTGTCTCAGATCGATGTGATATATCCTGAACTACAACAAATCTGGCATTCTGTAAAGCTTTTTCTACTTTATTAGCATTAGGAAGACTTACTAATGGATTAGTACATATAATCCAAATGGCTTTTAGTTTTCCATTTTCTAATGCATCAAACATTTCAGTAGCAGTAAGCCCAGGTTTTTCTAAAATCTCTTTTCCTCCCCAAAAATTTGCTACTTCCTTCCTGTCTTCTTCATTTGAAAGTTCTTTATGAACTGCCAACAAATTAGCCATCCCTCCTACCTCTCTTCCTCCCATTGCATTAGGCTGCCCCGTTAAAGAAAATGGACCAGATCCAGGTTTACCAATATGCCCTGTGAGTATAGATAAATTTAATAATGCATTGTTTTTATTAACTCCAATAGAGCTTTGATTTAATCCCATTGCCCACAGGGTAATAAACCCTTTTGCATCTGCAATATAGGAAGCTGCTTTTTTAATATCTGCAACCGTTATCCCACAGGTAATAGCAGCCTTAGATAGAGATATTGATTGTAAATATTTTTTAAACTTTTCATAATTATCTGTATGATTAGTAATAAAACTCTTGTTAATTTTTTTTCGATCAATTAATCGTTTGGCGATTGCATTGTATAAAACTGCATCTGTTCCTGGAAGAATCTGTAAATGTAAATCTGCTATATCGCAGGATTGTGTTCTACGAGGATCAACAACTATAATCTTTATGCCAGGATTCTTTTCCTTATGCGCTTCTATTCTTCTAAACAAAATAGGATGGCACCAAGCAGGATTTGCTCCGGCAATCATAAAACAATCTGCCAGTTCTATATCATCATAAGCTATTGGAACACTATCTTCTCCGAATGCCTGTTTATATCCCACCACAGCAGAACTCATACATAGTCTAGAATTGGTATCAATATTATTGGTTCCTATGAACCCCTTTACTAACTTATTTGCTAGATAATATTCTTCGGTGAGGCATTGCCCAGAAACATAAAATCCAACGCTATCCGGGCCATATTTTTCGATTATCGTACTAAAAACTGATGCTACCCTATCTAGAGCCTGGTCCCAGGATACCCGTTGACGGTCATGCCCTTTACTCCAGCGCATTTCTGGATATAGAATTCTATCACTTCTATCTTGAATTACATGGTGAAGATTCATCCCTTTAGAACATAACATTCCATGATTAACTGGATGGTCCGGATCTCCTTTTACCGTAATCAAATCTTTTGCGTCTTTTTTTGCTATAATTCCACAACCAACTCCGCAGTATGAGCATGTTGTTTTGTATGATTTGAATGTAGGCATAAGATATAGTTTTATACACAATTTCTTTATATCAAAACTAAGTA
Source organism: Aquimarina sp. Aq78 (assembly GCF_900299525.1). Lineage (GTDB taxonomy): Bacteria > Bacteroidota > Bacteroidia > Flavobacteriales > Flavobacteriaceae > Aquimarina. The sequence continues at coordinate 172,121 of NZ_OMKA01000020.1, forward strand.
TTAATACGTATTCATCATAGCTTCATAACTGTTTTCTATGTTTGAATTAAAAGAATTATCAATTCAATAAAATACTGTAGTTTAAAAATAGATTTTGAGATTATAGAAGGTTTATTTTATTAAATCTCTTATAAAAAAAGATGGCTAATATTTTATAATTAACTCCATAAAAACACATAAATACTCCAACATTAATTTAGAGTTATATTATCATTAACTATACGCAGGAGTATTTTTCATTTCTTTCGCAACTGCTTTCTCATCCTCTGTAGAAAACTTAATCATAAGTGAGATAGCAGCAGTAAAAACCACAAAAACTCCAATAGTAAAATATCCATTAGATACGGCTTCAGACGAAGCAAAAGTCTGAGCTGCTTGTATAGCTTCCTGGCTAAAATCTTGATTATAGATTATTGCTTTCTTTTCTGCAACTGCTGATTTTGATTTTAATACCAATGCAGCTATAAAGGCGCCTACATTTCCCCCTGCACCAACAACACCAGAAATGGATCCAATTGCTTTCTTATTAATAAAAGGTACAACCGAAAAAGTAGCTCCTTCTGCCATTTGAACCGTAATGCTAAATCCTATCAAAAATATAATTCCTAAAGTCAACTCATTCATTCCCGAAAATAGAGATAACATAATCCCTTCAATTCCTAAAATAATTGCAAGAAATAAAACACGCCCTCTCAAACCTTTCATTTTCCCAAACCTATCCCCAAAAACACCGCCCAAGGTTCTTGCAAAAATATTCATCAACGCAAATGACAATACAATATTTCCTGCTGTAATTCTTTCAAGCTGAAATGTATTTTGAAGATAATCATCCATCGTTCCATAAACTGTTAACTCCATACCGAAACACGCAGCATAGACTATAAAAAGTATCCAAACTCTATAGTCCTGGATAGCCGTCAAGAAACTAACTTCATCTTTTTTAAACTTTATAAATTCTCCTTTAGCTTTCAATTCTGAAAAGTTTCCGTCGGGAGTATCCTTAGTAAAAAAGAAATATATTATTCCCATTAAAAAACAAATAATTCCGGCAATGATCATACAATATCTCCAAGCTTCAGTTTCTGCTACCCCTAAACCAATAACAGCAGCAGCAATAAGTGGCATTCCTAGTCTATTAACTCCTCCTCCCAAGTTTCCCCATCCAGCAGATGTCGCGTTTGCTGTCCCAACTATATTAGGAGCAAACATAATAGAAGTATGAAATTGAGTGATTACAAATGAGGCTCCAATAAAGCCAATAAATAGCCTACATATAATAAATTGGATTGGAGTTTGAACAAACCCAAGTAAAATCACTGGTATCGCTCCAAAAATTAGTAACCATGTATAACAAATACGTGGCCCATACCTATCACACAATTTACCGATCAATAATCTCGCAAAAATAGTTCCTGATACTGCCGCAATAATAGAATTCCATTTCTCATCGGGAGTTAATCCCAAATCTTTAACTACATCAGGCATAAATGGCACAATACCAAACCAGGCAAAAAAACATAAAAAGAAAGCGATCGACGTGATCCAAAAAGTTCGGATTGATAAACTTTTATAATTTAATAAATTTAGAGTCGTAGATTTACCATAAGTATTCATAATTCCTTGTTTTTTGATTCGTTATATTCTGGTTTCATTCAACCAATAAATATGCAAATTTAAATCAAAACTAAGTATAAATACTTATTTATCAAATCAAAAAATACGTAATTCGTATAAGAATTACGTATTAGAAAATATATCTTTTCAAAATTAAATATTCAATAAAAATTTTAAGGATAATTGTAAATTTTACAATCCCGAGAAGGATCAAGTACATCCTTAATCAATCATACCATATTTTTTAGCTTTGTTACTCAACTCTAATATATTTTTCACTTTCATTTTTTTCATCAAATTAAATCGATGTACTTCTGTAGTTCGCTTACTAATCTCGAGTATTTCTGCTATATCTTTATTTGTTTTTCCTGAAATGGCCAAACGAAGTATCTGATTTTCTCTCTTTGTTAAATCAAAAGGATTTTGTGTAGTTATTTTAGATTTTATTGATATGGTGTCTTTTGATAAAGATACATGATCCGAAGATGTATTCTCTCCTCCTTTTATTTTTTTAATCAAGATAGAAGATACATCTCCACTAAAATATTTTTCTCCTTTACTCACCACTGAAAGTGCTTTAAGAAACTCATCTTTACCAGCACCTTTTAGAAGGTATCCATCTGCTCCAGCATTTATAGATTGCAAAATATATTCATCAGAGTCATGCATGGATAGCATAATCGTTTTAGAAGATACGCCAAGTGATGTTAGTTTTTGTACGGTCTCAATCCCGGATATTTCAGGCATTCTAATATCGCAAATTACAATATCTGGTTGTAGTGATTGCACAAGTTCAATAGCTTTAATTCCATCCGAAGCTTCTCCAACTACTTCGTATTGTTCCTCATCTTCTAAAAGAGCGCGTATACCATCTCTTACCAAAAAATGATCATCTACCAATACTATCCTAACCATACAATTTATTATAATACATTATACTTTCTTTAAGAGAAAAACTATCTCTATGTTCAAAGATATGAATATTTCAAAAACGACTAAGTAGTTGTACTTGGCTTTGTATTCAAAATATAGATTTAGCCGTGTTTATAATCAGAAGTATTTAAAACTATTGAAATTGAAATACTCTTACCGAAAACAGTTTTTCAAAGCAGATCTTATGGTCAATCTCAGGCTCTTAAAGAAAGAAAATCAATTCTTTCTAAATAAAATCATGTTAAATAGATTTTATAAAACTCTATACTTATTTTTTAGAGATTCCTAATTTATCATACTCATAATTACGTAATTCTTATTACAATAATACGTATTAATACTTAATTTTGAATTTCAAATACGTAATTTATGAAGAAGGTAATAGTAATAGGTAACGGAATGGTAGGTTATAAATTTTGTGAAAAGTTTGTAGCTTCTGAAAAGCTCCATAATTATAAGCTTACAGTTTTTGGAGAAGAGCCAAGAAGAGCATATGATCGTGTACATTTAAGTGAATACTATACCGGAAAATCGGCAGAAGATTTAAGTATGTCTTCAACTACATGGTACGAAGAAAATAATATTGATCTTCATATTTCTGAAATGATCACTGAAATCAATAAAGAAGAAAAAATTGTAGTTAATCATAGAGGTAAAAAATATTCTTACGACTATCTGGTCTTAGCTACAGGATCATCTGCATTTGTCCCTCCTATTCCGGGTGTAGAAAAAGAAGGAGTGTTCGTGTATAGAACTATCGAAGATCTCGAAGCTATAAAGTCTTATACCAAAAAACTAAAATCCGAAGGGAAAAATCAAGCTGCAATATTAGGTGGAGGTTTATTAGGTCTCGAAGCTGCTAATGCTGTAAAAGAATTGGGATTGCAAGCTCATGTAGTAGAATTCGCACCAAGATTAATGCCCAGACAACTTGATCAGGGAGGTAGTGATATGCTGAAAGCTAAAATCGAAAAACTAGGGGTAAATGTTCATCTTGGTAAACAAACTGAAAATATTGAAGGGAATCATGCTATCGAAGGTTTAAAATATATAGATGGTAGTGAGCTAAAAGTAGATATGTTAGTCGTCTCGGCTGGTATTCGTCCACGTGATGAAATTGCCAAAGAATGTAAATTAGCAACGGGAATTCGTGGTGGCATTATTGTAGATAACACCATGAAAACTTCAGATGATCATATTTACGCTATAGGTGAAGTCGCTCTTTATAATAACATGATCTACGGACTCGTTGCTCCTGGTTATGATATGGCCGATGTGGCAGTATCACAGATCATAGGTAATACCGAAAATATTATGAAGGCAGATATCGATATGTCTACTCAACTGAAACTTATAGGAACAGAAGTAGCTAGTTTTGGTAATGCCCTTCACGAAGGTGAAAATGTTGACACCATTGTATATGAAAATAAGCATAAAGGAATTTATAAACGAATCAATATATCTAAAGAGAGCTCTAAACTTTTAGGCGGGATTTTGGTTGGAGATTCATCAGATTACAATGCACTATTTCAGATTTATAATACCATAATGACTCTACCCGAAAACCCTGAAGATTTAATTTTAGGAAATCGAAATGATGATAATAGTTCTTTACTAGGAGATGTAATGGATCTCCCAGATGATGCCCAGATTTGTTCATGCGAAAGCGTGAGTAAAGATGCCATATGTAGTACTATTCAGGACGGTTCTTGTAATGATCTTGGAGATGTAATTTCCTGTACCAAAGCAGGAACAGGTTGTGGAGGATGTAAACCAATGGTAAAAGATTTAGTAGATGCTACTCTTAAATCACTGGGAAGAAAAGTAAATGATACTATATGTGAGCATTTCGAGTATAATAGACAAGAACTTTTTGACATCATAAAATTAAAAGGATATAGAAAATATAATCAGATACTGGATAATTACGGTAAAGGAGATGGGTGTGAAGTTTGCAAACCTGTAATCGCCTCGATCATGGCTAGTGTCTATGCAGATACTGCCAATGAAGAAACTACAATACAAGATTCTAATGATCGATTTTTGGCTAATATTCAACGTAATGGGACTTATTCTGTGGTACCGAGAATTCCTGGAGGAGAAATCACTCCAGAAAAACTTATTGCTCTTGGTAAAATAGGCAAAAAGTATGATCTCTATACTAAGATAACCGGAGGGCAACGAGTAGATTTTTTTGGAGCTCGATTAGACCAGCTTCCAAAAATATGGGAGGATCTAATTAATTATGGGTTTGAAAGTGGTCATGCATATGGGAAATCTTTACGAACCGTAAAAAGTTGTGTAGGATCTACCTGGTGTCGCTACGGTATGGATGAAAGCGTAAGTTTTGCAATAGAACTCGAAGAACGTTATAAAGGTCTTAGATCTCCTCATAAAATAAAAGGAGGAGTATCTGGGTGTATAAGAGAATGTGCAGAAGCAAGATGTAAAGATTTTGGAGTTATTGCAGTAGAAGGAGGCTGGAATCTATATATCTGTGGAAATGGAGGCGCCAATCCAAAGCATGCCGAACTCCTGGCAGAACAAATTGATAATGAAACCGTAATTAGATATCTCGATCGATTCCTTATGTTTTATATTAGAACTGCCGCCCCGCTAGAGAGAACTGCAAAATGGTTAGATAAGCTTAATGGGGGTATCGAATATCTAAAACAAGTAATAATTCACAATAAACTTAACCTTGTTGAGGAGCTTGAAAGTGAAATGAAAACTCTTGTTGGATCATTTAAATGTGAGTGGACTCAAGCAATACAAGACAAGGAAATCATGAAACGATTTAATCACTTTGTAAACAGCAATGAAACCGATAACAACCTTGCATTCGTTCCTCTAAGGGATCAAAAAATGCCAGAGCCTTGGAAATAAAATCAAATAGAAAAACAGTATGGAAGAGATATTAGAAATATATAAAACCGCTATAATAGAAAATGTTACAATTTGGTTTGAAGCAGGAAAAGTGAGCGACTTTTTAAAAAATAGTGGCGCATGCATTAAATATAAAAACAAGCAAATTGCAATCTTTAATTTTGAAAGAAAAAATGCTTGGTATGCCTGCCAAAATGTATGCCCACATAAAATGGAAATGGTTCTAAGCCGAGGGATGACTGGTGACGAGAACGGGATTCCTAAAATAGCATGTCCAATGCACAAAAAAACATTTTCATTAGATACTGGTAAAAATCTAAACGGAGATCTCACTCCTATTGCTATATATCCAGTAAAAATAGAAAACGACAACGTGTTTGTTGGTTTTGTAGAATAGAAAGGATTATTTGATTCGCAACCATACATTCTGATCCAAAAAACTCTAACTTTGTTAGAATATCAATTTACAAAATACTATGTCTGTCAAAAAATTAACCGAAGCTTATACATTATTTGATAAAGCCAATACTCAAGACCCCAATACAGAAGATGTAAATGGAAGTCTTATACCCAAAGAATTAATTTATGGACAGCGAATGACACAAACACTAGAAGCATTTGATCCAGAAGCTTCCGATGCGTTAAAACTAGCTGCCCGTTCTCAACATATTTGTCGATGGGAGATTCCTCGTTCTAATTATGTAATGGATCGAACAGGCTATCTAAAATGGAGAGAAGATTTAAAAAAGTTTCATGCCAAAAAAGCATCAGAAATCCTTCAACACATAGGTTATAATACAGAGACTATAGATAGAGTTTCTTTTTTGCTTCAAAAGAAAAAATTAAAAAAAGATGAAGAAACGCAAACCCTGGAAGATGTGATTTGCCTTGTCTTTCTTAATTTTTATTATGAAGATTTTTTAATAAAACATACTCAAGAAAAAGTAATTGATATTTTACAAAAGACATGGCGTAAAATGTCTGAAAAAGGACATAAAGCTGCTCTACAGCTTTTGTATTCTGAAAAAGCTTTAGACCTAATTAAACGAGCATTAAATGAATAAACTTTGAGATCAAATGAATATATCTCAATATATTAAAAAAATAAAACTCCTTTTTTATATCGGTATAACATTAGCTCTTGCTACTGCTGTATTGGGTTTTTTTTCTATAATAAACCAGATCTATTTATGGATCTCGTTAGTAGTTCTTATAATCATCCTTGGAATTCTATTTGTAAAACTAAATACATCCATTGTTCGATTACAACAATCTGTGTTAAATTCGCAAGTAAACCAGAAACAAACAGAACAGTCTCTAGCATCTAGAGATCAAAAAATTCAGGAATTAGTAGCATTAAACTATGCTATGAATAAAGCTATTTTATATGCAAGAGTCTCTAAGAAAGGTGCTATCATAAGCTTAAGTGAACGCTTTGCTAAGCTACTTAATATTGAACACGATTATGAAAGAAAAAACCTCATCGATCTTATTAATCTTAATGAAGTTCAAAAAAACAGATTACTCAGCCTTATAACTCAGAGTTCAGGGAGTGTATTTAATGAAGAATTTGAGTTAAAAACCAATATAGGGCAAAAAATCTGGTTGGATATATCAATACTAACTATTTTTAAAGAATCCGGAAACTCTGAACGACTTGTATTATGTTCTGATATTTCTAAACGAAAAGAAGCACAAATTGAAATTGAACGCTTAAATGCTTACAGATATAAAGAAAAAGAAGAATTACAAAAATCAAATGCAAGTCAAATTGTAGAAGCCCAGGAAGAAGAAAGGAAAAGAATTGCCAAAGAGATTCATGATAGCATTGGACAAATGCTTACTGCACTTAAGTTTAATATTGAATCTATTAACCTCGAGAACACAGAAAAAGCATCTCAGAAAATTGAAGGGTTAAAACAATTATCAAAAAATTTAATTCAGGGAACCCGAATTGCAACATTTAATCTTACTCCTCCCGAATTAAAAGATTATGGGATTGGCATTGCTTTAGATAAAATGGCCAAGGAACTTTCCAAACTGACCGGTAAAAATATTCTTTTTGAGAATAAATCAAATTTTGAACAGAGATTCGATTCTTTAGTTGAAACTAACTTGTATCGTGTTACTCAGGAAGCAGTAAACAATGCTATTAAATACGCAAATTCTAATTATATTCTAATAACAATTAATCATTCTAATTCTTTATTAAGTATTACTATTGAGGATAATGGGATAGGATTCGATATCAATACTATACCTTCTAAACCTAATAATAATGCAAAAGGCGGAATGGGCTTATTCTTTATGAAAGAACGAATGAACTACATAAATGGAAGAATATTTATTAACTCTATTCCTAATGAAGGAAGTAGAATCATTTTGAATTATACTATTTTATAACAGAGATTCAAACTTTACTTTTTTTTTTAATTACTTCATTGCGATAGTAATCAATAATTCCATCAATAGGTCTTCTTACGATATTACCAACTTTTAGGTGATATGGCCAGACTGCTGCTCTTATAATATCTTCACTAAAGTGAGCTATCGAGCCAATAAAATGTATAGGTACATGTTGTGATTCTGGAAAACACAATACTCTGGTCTCTATAAACTCCTGAATACCTTCGGTAATAATTTTATAAAAATAACCATTACGTTCACTGGTAAAAATAAATTCTGCAAAAGAAGCCAGGTATGTATTAGGGTTTTCTCTTTTGTATAGATTTTCCTTAATTGAATCTGAAGAAAGGTCAAAACGCTTTTCAAATTCTGATGCTATTTCGGGCGGCATTCTTTTATAGTAATAATCGCGTATCAGTTTTTTTCCAAAGTGATTTCCACTAGCCTCATCCATAAGAATATATCCCAGAGAATCTACAGACATATGAATATCTTCGCCATCAAAATAACAACTATTAGATCCAGTTCCTAAAATACATATAATCCCAGGTTCTGTTGTAGCGGCATACACTGCTGCAACCATATCTTCTTTAACAATGACTTCTGCGCCAACAAAAAAATCTTCAAAGATCTTTTTTAACATTACTGTTGGCTTCGTTGTACCGCATCCAGCCCCATAGAAATGAACAGTATCAATTTTATCTCGATGAGAAGAAAGTTTATCATTTTTTCTAACTCTTTCTTCTAAGAGAGATTTCTCGAATACAGCAGGGTTTAACCCTTCTGTACGGGTTTTAAAAACGATTTCTCCTACATCATCCAGAAGAATCCAATCGCATTTAGTAGAACCGCCATCAGCTAATAAAATCATTTGAAAATTTGTTATGTGGTTAGCAAATAGAATAAATACTCTGATTTATTCTTTTGAATTTGACATGCTATCATATTGCGCGTAATCGAGGAATATTGATCTCTAATTACTACTTTTCGATTACGCCCAATCGACAGCTAATACTATACTTTATAAGCTATATACTAATTTATAAATTACCTACATGCGCAGATAAGTCAACTAACTTCGTAGAATACCCATATTCATTATCATACCAGGATATTAGCTTAAAGAAATTCTCATTAAGTGCAATTCCTGCATTAGCATCAAATACAGAAGTTTGTGATTCTCCTACAAAATCCTGAGATACTACTGCTTCTTCGGTATATCCAAGAATACCTTTTAATTCATTCTCAGAAGCTTTCTTTACAACAGCCTTAAGTTCTTCATAAGAAACTGATTTTTTAGTTTTTACAGTAAGGTCTACTACAGAAACATCTACTGTAGGAACTCTAAATGCCATACCTGTTAATTTTCCTTTTAATGCAGGAATCACTTTGGTAACAGCTACTGCAGCTCCTGTAGTAGAAGGAATGATATTATTTAATGCACTACGCCCTAATCTATAGTTTTTTCTAGACGGAGAATCTACTGTAGCTTGTGTAGCTGTAGAAGCGTGTACTGTGGTCATCAACCCTTCTTCTATTCCAAAATTATCGTCTATAACTTTTGCTAATGGAGCTAAACAATTTGTAGTACATGAAGCATTAGAAACAATGGTATCAGAAGCTTTTACATCATTATGATTCACTCCCATTACAAACATTGGAGCATCTTTTGAAGGAGCAGAAATCACTACTTTCTTAGCTCCTGCTTTAAGATGGGCATCTGCTGTTCCTAGTGTTGTAAAGATTCCTGTACAATCCATAACTACGTCTACTTCTACAGCACCCCATTTTAGATCTTCTGGATTACGTTCGGCGGTTACTCGAATTTCCTTTCCATTAACAACAAGATTACCGTTTTTTACTTCGATAGTTCCATCAAATTTCCCGTGTACCGAATCATATTCTAATAAGTAAGCTAAATGCTCTACATCTAATAAATCATTAATTGCTACTATCTCTACATTATCGCGTTTAGAAGCAATTCTAAAAGCAATTCTTCCAATTCTACCGAAACCGTTAATTCCAATTTTTAACGTACTCATATTTAAAAATTTAGTTGTTTTTATTAATTTATACTGACTGTGGTTATACTATTTAAAATTATACAGAAGTAATATCTGCTACTTTTATTAATCCATCATGTTTATGAGGTCTTTTATCTAATGCAGTCTTAAGAGGTACAATAGTGACAACCTTATGAACAATCCCAATCATTACTTCGCTTTTACCATCTAATAGTGCTTCTACCGCTCCTACTCCAAGTTTACTGGCTAGTACGCGATCATAGCAGCTTGGTGGTCCACCTCGCTGGATGTGCCCTAGTACAGATACTCTTACTTCATAATCGTTAAGATTTTCTTCGACGTATTCTCCTAATTCAAAAATATTCTTACCAGATTTGTCACCTTCTGCTACTACAATTATGCTCGAGGTTTTTCCGGTTTTCTTACTTTTCCTTAGCGATTCTATAAGTCGCTCTACTCCCATATCCTCTTCGGGAATCAAAATTTCCTCTGCTCCTGCTCCAATACCGGCATTTAAAGCAATATCTCCTGCATCACGCCCCATTACTTCTATTAAAAACAATCGATTATGAGAACTTGCTGTATCTCTAATCTTATCAATCGCCTCTACCACTGTATTTAAGGCTGTGTCGTATCCTATAGTATAATCTGTACCGTTAATATCATTATCGATAGTACCCGGAATACCTACTACCGGAAAATTAAATTCTTCTGATAATTTTAAAGCTCCCGTAAAACTTCCATCACCACCAATTACAACAAGCGCATCAATACCATTCTTAATCAGATTTTCATATGCTTTCTGTCTACCTTCTACAGTTCTAAACTCTTTTGATCGGGCAGATTTAAGAAAAGTTCCTCCTTTATTTATAACATTACGAACAGATCTTGCATTTAGTTCTTCAACTTCATTATTAATAAGACCTTCATATCCTTTATAAATACCAAAACATTTTATAGAATAATAACTACACGCTCTAACTACTGCACGGATTGCCGCATTCATTCCTGGAGCATCTCCTCCAGAAGTAAGTACAGCTATATTTTTAACTTTTTTTGTCATTGAGTCAAATCTATCGTTATTGATAGTAATAACCTAATTTGCCAAAAAACTAAAACGTTTTCGGTTAATAAATTCAGCTTTTACTGACAAAAAATGCATTATTTTAACACATATTCGCACATTACGTTAAGAATAAATTAATGAGCTTAAAATTGCGGAAAAATAAAAACGACTCGCAATAGCAAGTCGTTTTTGTAAATTAATACTTCTAATTTTAAGTATTCTCTATTCAGGACTATTTTACAAATTGTTTAGTGATTATTTTATCGTCCTCTGTATATACCTTTATTATATAGTTTCCTTTTGGTAATTTTTTAATGTTAATCGAATTGGTTGTAGAAACACCTAATAATCTAGAATTTAAATCATAAATTTCACTCTTCTTGATAAAACCAGAATATTGGATAACCACTCTGTTTTTACTGGGATTAGGATATATCTTCAGGCTATTTATATTGGGTGTACCAGATTCTAAAGATACTTTATTTCCTTCGCCGCCATTAGCCCCATGAAATATTTCTCCTGTAGAACTTCCTGCTATAGACTTACCACAATCTTTCATTTCTATACCGGTCCATCTAATTACCCATTCCCTATTCTTTGCCGTACTTGCTCTTAACGGGTTTGGAAAATTAAGTGATCCAACTGTTGGTAAATCAGAAGGCGCATCTGCCCATCTTAGATATATTCTAAATCCCGTAGGCGTAGCATTATAAATAGACGAGGTTCCAGAGATATACCAATGAAATCCTTTGTTACCTATAGACTCCAGAGTTACTAAATAATGTGGAGTTGTTTTAAAAGCACATGCTGTGGTATTTACATCCACATAGATTCCTGTTGTGTTATAATTAACCCAATCATTTGGAGAGGTAACACCTTGTCCCATTTTTATTTGCCCCTGTACTACTACAAGGCAAAAAACAGCTAAAATTGTTGAAAAAATAGTTTTAAGAGATTTCATAATAAAAAGGTTTTAAGAATTAAAAAAGTGAGTTGTTTTTTTTACTCGTTTGGTATAAAACAACGTTTTTCTAAGATACTACAAACCTCGAAAATTAGCTTATGGAATACCAGTAAAAAAAAGAACAAATCTCCTTATTTCCCATCCTTAAAAACAATTTAATCAATTGATTATCAATTATTTCATACAATAAAAGAACATATTAAAAACCAACGAAATAACACACATTTAACACTTTATTAACTAATAATTTCCCCAAAAATAACTTGTATTTTAATTCTAAATCCAGTACCTATATTATTCTCCAATCAAAATCTGATATTGCCATGGAGCAAATTCGTATGTTGCATCAGATGATGCTTCTATTACTTCTCCAGAAAGGTAATCTGTAAACTTTCCTTCATGTGCCAAAGTAAACTTTATGGGTTGCTTTGTCATATTTGCTATAAAGATCACCTTATTACCTTCTTTTTCTCTTTGAAATGCTAATACATTAGTATCATCCGAAGTTTTAATACGAGTGTATGAAGCTGCATTTTTACCACCATGCAATGCTGGATTTGTATTTTTTAGTGCTCCTAATTTCTCATATAATGGGAAAAACCTGCCTTGTTTTTTTATAATAGTATCCTTTTCAAAAAACAAAAGGCGTTTATCCATATCATATTCCTGTCCAGAATAAATCAAAGGCATACCAGGTGCAAGGTATGTAAGTGCTGCAAGCATCTCTTTTGCATCTCCCATTCTTTCATCGACCGTACCATTCCAGGAGTTTTCATCATGATTTGATGTAAAGTTCATTAGAATATCATCTTTTGCATACATGGTATCTATCTGAGCCATTCTTTTATCCCATTCAGTAACATTAGCTTTTCCCTGGGCGATATCATTCATTTTATGATGAGTATCCCATCCATATCCCATGTCAAAAGCATTTTCTAATAATTCTGGCTCCCAACCTTCGGCTAACATAAATACAGGTTTAATCTTTTTAAATTCTGCTACAGTTTTATCCCAAAAATCTACAGGAACCATTCCTGCCACATCACATCTAAAACCATCTACACCTTCCTCTTTTAACCAATACAGCATATCATTTTTCATCTGCTCACGCATCTCCTGGTTGTCATAATTAAGATCCGCCACATCGGTCCAATCTGTACCTTCTGTATGTGTAATGGCACCGTTTTTATCTTTGGTGTAATATTCGGGATGCTCTTTTAACCAAACATGATCCCAACCAGTGTGATTAGCCACCCAGTCCAAAATCACATAAATCCCATTATCATGGGCAGTTTTTACTAATGCTCTAAAATCTTCGATAGTACCAAATTCTGGATTGACCTTTGTATAGTCAGATACGGCATAATAACTTCCTAATGATCCTTTACTTTTGGTTGTAGAGATAGGATATATTGGCATTATCCATACTACTTTAACTCCTAGTTTTTTAAGAACAGGAATATCTTTGGTAAATGCCTTAAAAGTACCTTCTTCAGAATATTGACGGATATTAGCTTCGTAAATAACTGCATTTTCCATCATGGCATCATTAATCGATGGAAATACTTCTTTTATTACTTCCTGAGCTTCGGTCTTCGCAGTGGTTTCTTCTTTTGTTGTCTTTCCGCAGGAAAATAGAATTCCAATTGCTGCAAGACTTAAGATTATCTTTTTCATTTAATTAAATTTATAGGTGGTTATCTGTGGTTATATTTTATTTTAAATCCAATATCATTGATGTCTTAGCAGGTATACTAAAATTTTCGGTGATGTCTATATTAGAATCAGTAATAATATCGGTTCCGATACTATAGTTTTTTATACCTTCTTTGAATCGCGTAATATCCAACTGCTGGTCTTTTAAGCTATTATTAATAACTACCATTACGCTTTTCTCTTCATTATATCTGAAGTACACATATACATTATCAAAAGGAATGAATTGTAATAGTTTCCCGGTATGAATTACCTCTGCCTGCTGTCTCCATTTTAATACTTTGCTTGTAAAAGAGTAAAATGCTTCCTGGTCATTGGTTCTACCGTTTTTAATTTCTGAAGACAAAAAGGCATTTTTTGTATCTCCAGGCCATCCACCAGGAAAATCCCGGCGAATATCACCATCTCCTTTTTTATCGCGATTGCCCAACATACCTATTTCATCTCCATAATAAATTTGAGGGATGCCGCGCGTGGTAAATATCAAAGTCATCGCCATTTTATAGGCATCAATATCTCCTTGATATATCTCATTAATACGATTTGTATCATGGTTTCCTGCGAATAACAGAATATTGTTGATATCGGGGTATAGAAAATCATTTGTGAAGTTATCATATGCCCTGATCATTCCCTTATCCCAAGAATTTTCATCTTCGTTAAATAATACTGTAATGGCATCATGAAGCGTAAAATCCATTACCGATGGTAAGTGAGAATTGTAGTTATCGATAGCTCCAATTTTACTATTTTTTTGCCAGTATGCTATCTGCGCCTGATTGTGCATCCATACCTCTCCTACAATATTAAAATTAGGATATTCGTCCATAATCGCTTTGGTCCATTTTGCTATCCCATTTTTATCGTTATAAGAATAGGTATCTACTCTAAAACCGTCCAGATCAGCATATTCTATCCACCAAATTGCATTTTGGGTAATATACTTAAGAAGTAAAGGGTTACTTTGGTTCATATCTGGCATTGTAGTATCAAACCACCCGTTCATACATCCTTTACTATCTATTTGTGAAGCATTATCATCAAACTGAGTAGTCATACGATAATTACTACGTCTGAAACCTTCTGGCCATTGGTGTATCCAATTTTTAGTTGGTAAATCTTTTATCATCCAATGCTTAGATCCCCAATGATTTGTTACATAATCCATAACCAGTTTCATATCCTGTTTATGCATTTCTGAAGCTAACCGTTTATAGTCTTCATTAGTTCCATATCGTGGATCTATTGTATACAAATCGCTTTGCGCATAGGTATGATATGAATACGTAGGTTCATTATCCTCTAGCAATGGAGTACTCCATAATGCTGTAACTCCCAAATCTTTAAGGTAATCCAAATGATCAATTACTCCTTGAATATCGCCTCCATGGCGTCCTCCGGGATTAGAACGATCTGCTTTTTCTACTGTATCCTTATGAGAATCATTCTCGGGGTTACCATTTGCAAACCGATCCGGCATGATTAAATACATCACATCACTACTATCAAATCCTTTTCTTTCTGCAGAATTTTCTCTTCTGGATTTAAATTGATAAGGTTGAGAAAAGACTACGCTACCATTCTCTTTAAAATCAATTGAAACTGTACCTGCTTTAACTTCTTTAGTATCTAAGGTTATAAACAGGTAGTTTGGGTTTTCAGTTTTTGTAATGTCCTTAATCGTTATATCTTTACTCTCTACGCTATATTTAGCAATATCTTTTCCGTAGCAAAGTACTTGAAGCTCGTCATGATGCATAGCACTCCACCAAAATGGAGGCTCTATTTTTTCTACCTGTGCCTGGGCTAGCGTAATAAAACACCAGGACAACAGTATAATTAGTTTACGTTTCATTTTTATATATTTTGTATTTATAGAAATGTAGGTATCACCATTTTTTTGAAAACAATTAGTCTAGCAAAAAAAAGTATTACTATTTCTTTAAGCAGAGTCGACTAAGTAGGGTTCATCCATCTTAATAAAGCTCGACTCTGCTCTCTAGAAAAGGTTGGGGGGCAAAACTCTTATTATAAAATCTATTTCTAAGCAATAGTATATCATACAGTTATTAAACTGTTGGGAGAAATTCTAAACTCCTTATTATCTACATAAATTAATAATTCCTTAGTACCTTCAAGAGTAAATGATGTTCCTTCTTGAGATACCTTCACTTTAATAATTTGATTTCTGAAATTTACATTGAAGGTATACCCTTTCCATTCCTTAGGAATTTTAGGAGAAAAAGACAGGGTATCGTTTTTAATTCTAAGTCCTCCGAATCCTTCGACAATGCTCATCCATGTACCTGCCATACTTGTGATATGCAGTCCTTCTTCAACTTCTTTATTATAATCATCAAGATCTAACCTTGAGGTTCTCAAATAAAAAGTATACGCCTGATCCATTCTATCTAAGCTAGCCGCTTGAATACTATGAACACATGGTGAAAGTGAAGATTCATGTACTGTAAACGGTTCATAGAAATCAAAATGTCGTGTCAATTCTTCTTTGGTAAATTGATCCTCGAACATATAAAATCCCTGAAGCGTATCTGCCTGTTTTATATAAGGAGAACGCAATATTCGATCCCAACTCCATTTTTGATTAATAGGACGTTGCGACATATCCAAATTGTTCACGGTGATCAATTCTTTATCTAAGAATCCATCCTGTTGTAAGTATACCTGATGCTTTTCTGAATATGGAAAATACATCTTATCAGCTACTTCCAACATTGCATTGATCTCTTCTTGATCTAAATTGGTCTTTTCTATAATCCTGTGATAGTCATTCGTATATTGGGCTTTTATTTTATCAACGTTTTCAATACAATACTCGATACACCATTTTGCCAAATAGTTAGTATACCAATTGTTATTGACATTATTTTCGTATTCATTAGGCCCTGTAACTCCAAGGATCACATATTTATTTTTATCTGTAGAGAATGTTGCTCTTTGATGCCAGAAACGAGCTATGGCGATCATTACTTCTAATCCTTTCTCTGTAACATAAGTATAATCACCTGTGTACCTAACATAATTGTAAATTGCAAATGTCATTGCACCATTACGATGTATTTCTTCAAAGGTAATTTCCCACTCATTATGGCATTCTTCCCCGTTCATAGTTACCATAGGGTATAATGCAGCACCATTGGTAAAACCGAGTTTTTTTGCATTCTCTATAGCTTTTTCGAGATGGTTATAACGATAGGTCAATAAATTACGTGCTACACGTTGATCTTTGGTAGCCATATAAAACGGAATACAATATGCTTCGGTATCCCAATACGTACTTCCACCATATTTCTCACCTGTAAATCCCTTAGGTCCGATATTCAATCTTGCATCTTTACCAAGGTATGTTTGATTGAGTTGAAAAATATTAAATCGGATTCCTTGTTGTGCTTTTACATCTCCTTCGATTACAATATCGGCCATTTCCCATACTCTGGACCATGCCTTTTTTTGTAAATCCAAAAGCGTATTAAATCCAGATTCTGAGGCTTGCTTAAGTATGGCTTTACTAACCCCTTGCAGATCTTCTTCTTTATGATTAAGAGATACTGTATATCCTCCAAACTTTGTGATACCTGCTGTCTCTCCTTTACGAACCTGAACAGTATATTTTAAATGTATATATGTACCGTTAGCTTCTACTTTTGGGGATATATCTTTTTGTATACTATTAACAAAAATCTGATTTGACATTCCTGTACACACATGATAATCAGTCTTCATGGTTTTAGATAAGATATATGCAGAGTTTTCTTCGTGTGCCAGGTTATAGGTATCCCAAAACTTATCATCCCAGTTCGTATCTTCATTCATAATTCCCGAATCCAGGTACGGTACTAATGTTATGGTAGCTTCCTGATTTACAGGAGTTACTTCATATTTAATTGCACCTACTTCATCCAGGTCCAGGCTTAGAAAACGTGTAGATGTAACAGATACTTCTATATTATTGGGTAAAACGGCATGAAATGAGCGTTGATACCAACCCTCTTTCATATTTAATTCTCTTCTAAAGTTAGTTATTGATTTGCATGTATATAAATCTAGTTTCTCTCCATCAACTTCTATATCGATACCAATCCAGTTTGGAGCATTTAATACTTTGGCAAAATACTCTGGATATCCATTTTTCCACCAACCTACTCTGGTTTTATCTGGATAATACACTCCAGCGATATAGCTTCCCTGAAAAGTAGGACCAGTATATGTTTCTTCAAAATTGGCGCGCTGCCCCATAGCTCCATTACCAATACTAAAAAGGCTTTCTGATGATTTAACTCGTTCTACATCAAACCCTTCTTCAATAATTGACCAGTTATCTGGTTTTATATAATCCTGATTCATCTATTCTTTTTTATTCATTTTTAGTAATCAGACCTGTACAGATATACGTCTGTCTAAAACATGCCATGAATTTTATCCTGTAATTTTTAGGATAAATTGCTGTGGCTTTCTATATTTTTACTAAACTTTTTTGGCCGTGACCAATTGATTTATAAATTCTTCTTTTATTTCTGTGAAATCTTTAAAAATGTAATCTGCTTCGTGTAGTACTTCTTGATTACCAATACCAATACTAATCATATTGGCGATATTTGCAGCCTTAATTCCGGCAACAGAATCTTCGAATACAATACAGTTTTCTGGAGGGATTCCCAATCCTTTAGCACCTAATAAAAATACTTCAGGATCTGGTTTAGCTTTAGAAACATTCGTCCCATCTACAATCGTATTAAACTTATCATAGAGCTGTACTTTTTCTAAAATCGCTCTGGCATTTTTACTTGCAGAACCCAAAGCTATTGCCTGTTTCTCCAAAATCAAATATTCTAAAATTCTCGGCACATCGGGTAGAATTTCACTAGCATCCATCTCAGAGATATAAGTGAGATACTCTGTATTCTTTTCAGACATCAATTGACTAAATTTTTCTTCTGATATGGTTTTGTTTCCCCATTCCAGAATCTTTTCTAGTGATTGTACCCTACTTACTCCTTTAAGTTGTTCATTCTGTTCCTCAGAAAAAGAAATACCAAGGCTATCGGCAAGTTTTTGCCAGGCTTTAAAATGGTATTTTGCAGTATCTACGATTACACCATCGAGATCAAATATAAATGCTTTTTTCATTACTCTATCTCGCCTTTTGGGTTATACGTTATAGCATCTTTATTGACAATCAATAAATTACACATCCCTGCAATGATCAAACTTATTCCTGCTATCAACATTGCATTAATCGTTTCGCTTCCTATAAGTTTGTAGGCAAAATTAACTCCGCCTAAAGCTGCGACAATTTGAGGAATAACAATAAACATGTTAAATATTCCCATGATGACTCCCATTTTCTTTGGATCTACTGCACTTGATAACATAGCATATGGCATCGACAGAATACTTCCCCAGGCAAAGCCTACCAGAGTAAAAGAAAGAAATAACCATTCTGGTGAAGGGATAAAATACATCGATATAAAACCGAGACCTCCCAAAATTAGAGACCCCAGGTGAACCCATTTTCTATTAATTCTTTTTCTCGAAGTATAAAAAGTTAATATCAAGGCAAAAGCCATAGAGGACAATCCATATGTCCCCATATATCGACCAACTTCATTAGATGATTTTTGAAATGCTGTATTTGCTTTTTCGAATGCTGCAGCCGATTCTGGGATATCCATATTAAATGTTGATTCGACTGGTGCAGGAGTATTAAACACATGTTCTGTTAACGCGGGATTTGCAAGGCTCCACATGGTAAAAAAGGCAAACCAGCTAAAAAACTGGACAAGCCCAAGTTTTTTCATCGTAAGTGGCATACTTCCGATATTATTCAAAATATCAGGTATAAACTGGTTCTTTTTCTTCTTTTCTAGTTTAAATTCTTCCATATCCTCGGGAGGATATTCAGAAGTTGTAAAAACGGTATATAGAATACTGGCAAGAAAAACAAAAGCTCCAATAGCAAAAGCTATTTTTACCGACAGAGGGATCACACCGTTTGGAGCAGCATCGCTTACCCCCATTTGAGAAATCATCCAGGGCAAATTACTAGCTACCCAGGTTCCAATACCTATGATAAGTGTTTGAGTAACAAATCCATATGATCGTTGAGATTCTGGTAATTTATCTGCTACCAAAGCCCTAAAGGGTTCCATAGAAATATTTATAGAAGCATCCAGAATCCATAAAAATCCTGCTGCTACCCATAAAACCGGGGAATGAGGCACTAAAAACAGCGCAATAGAACTTAGTACGGCTCCAATTAAGAAGTAAGGTCTACGTCGACCCCATCTTGGGCTCCAGGTACGATCACTTAAGTATCCTATAATAGGTTGAACCAAAAGACCTGTCAAAGGAGCTGCAATCCATAATAAAGGTATTGCGTCTTTTTCTGCGCCTAAGGTTTGGAAAATTCTAGACATAAATCCGCCTTGCAATGCAAAACCGAATTGAATTCCCAGAAAACCGAAACTCATGTTCCAAATTTCCCAGAAACTTAATTTACGCTTGTTCATCAAGTAAATATTTTAATTATTACTATGATAAGCGAAACTACTTATCAAAACTTATTTTAGTAGAAAGTGAAAATATAAGTCTTGATCGAGGTCAAAGATATTATAATTTTTTAATTAAAAGAGCCTCTCTTTATTTTTTTGTTGATTTTCTTTGAATCAGACTTGTATCAATAATAACTGTTCTATACTCCTCTGTTACAGCATCATCCCCTTCTAATTTATCGATAAGAAGTTTTGCTGCCCGTATCCCCATATCTTCTCCATGCTGACTTATCGTGGTTAGGCTTGGGATAAAATGTTTAGAAAGAATACCATCTGTAAAACCGATAATAGCGATATCATCCGGTACTTTTTTGCCTTGTGCATCAAGGACTTTGGCTGCAGTAACTGCAAATAATTCATTTACTGCAAAAACAGCATCTATATCCTTATCCCTTAAGAAATCCGAAATTTCTGCTTCACAATTATCTATATCTTCTATTTTAAGGATAAGTTCTTCTTCTTCGGGTATATCATAAGCTCTTAATGCTCTTAAGTATCCGTTAGTTCTTAATTTACCAACGCTTATATAATCTACTGTAGTAAGGATGGCTATTTTCTTACATCCAATAGAAAGCAGGTGATTTGTAGCGGTTTGGGCTCCTTTAGCATCATCTATAATCACTTTATCACATACGACCTCATCAATAATTCTATCAAAAAGTACAACGGGCATCCCTTGGCTCATAGTCTCTTCGATATGATGATAATCTTTTTTGAGCTGTGTTTCTTTGGCTACAGAAAGGATAAATCCATCGGCACTCCCACTGGCCAGCATTTCTAAATTAATGACTTCTTTATCAAAAGAATTGTTTGAAGAACAAATGATTACATTGTATCCTTTTTCATTTGCTACCTTCTCTACTCCGCCAATTACTGTTGTAAAAAAGTGATGCACAATTTCTGGAATAATAACACCTATGGTCTTTGTCTTCCTATTCTTAAGGCTTAAGGCTATATTATTAGGCTTATAATTGTATAGCTTGGCAAAGGCTTTTACCTTTTGCCTGGTATCTAAACTTATCTCTGCACTATCTTTTAGTGCCTTAGATACGGTAGAAATAGAAACATCCAGTTCCTTTGCTATCTGTTTTAATGTAACTTTTCTCTTCATCCTTTTCCTTTTATTGTTTTATCATCAGATCTGTTTGATGTAAATCCACATGAAATGTACTACAAAAACATGTTGAATTATCCTAAATCAATATGTACAGCCTTTTCATTATTCGTATCTTTTAAAAGTCATTTGAACTTTTAATTCTGGGCTACAAAAATGCATTTTGCATCCTAATTTCATCTTTTTTTCACACCATAGCTATGGCTATGCTGCTCAAAAATAGATTTATTATAGCACAAAAGTCTATTTTTTCGCTTCCATACAAAAAGTTTAAAATGACTTTTTAGTTAAAAATCAAATGTAAGCATCAAAATATGCCATATGGCCAGAATTATACTTAAAATTTTGATAGAATTCTAAAAGTTTTCCACACGCAAACGTTTGCGTAAGGTTCGGACTACAACTTGACAAAAATTTAACACAAAATTTACATACTTTGGTTGCAGAAAGTGAAAATATAAGACGTAAAACAATCAAAAACTAATTTAATTTTATGAAAACATTTACCAAAAGCGCATTGTTTTTATTATGGTTGATACCAATGAGCTTTTTTGCACAGTCAACTGTTAATGGGACAGTTACTGATGCTGGAAGTGGTCAGCCCATTCCTGGTGTAAATATCATTGTTAAAGGATCCACAAACGGAACAACCTCTGATTTTGATGGTAACTATACTATAAACAATGTTAATAATGAGGATATTATTGTATTCTCTTATGTTGGATTTATACCTCAAGAAATGGTATATAGTGGTCAGGCCATTATAGCTATCACACTAGAAGAAGACGCTGCAGAACTCGAGCAGGTAGTATTAATCGGGTATGGTACAACCAGAAAAAAGGATCTGACAGGATCTGTTGCTTTGGTTACATCAGAAGATTTCAATACGGGTAACAATGTTACTCCCGAAAACCTATTTAACGGTCGAGTTGCCGGTGTATCCATTAACACTAACGGTGGTCCTGCCGCTAATTCTGAAATCAGAATCAGAGGTGGAGCATCATTAAACGCATCTAATGATCCATTAATTGTTGTAGATGGCTTACCTCTAAATGATCCAGGAGATTTAGCCAATGGTTCAAGATCTATTCTTTCATCAATTAACCCCAACGACATTGAGTCTTTTTCTATCCTTAAAGATGCATCGGCAGCTGCCATCTATGGTAACCGTGGTGCAAATGGTGTGATCATTATCACAACCAAAAAAGGGAAAAAACACTTACAGATCAGTTTAGATTCTAAAACCAGTGCAACTCGTGCACATGAAACAGTAGATGTTTTCTCTGCAGATGAGTATAGAGCATTTATTGCAGAAAATTTCCCAACTCGTGTTGCAGATTTAGGTACAGCCAATACAGATTGGCAAGATGAAATTTACAGAACGGCTTTTTCAACAGATCATAACTTATCTGTAAGCGGTTCTCTTATGCAAGTCTTACCTACAAGAGTTGCCATAGGAAGATCAGATCAGGAAGGACTTAGAAAAACATCTAAATTTGAGAGAACTACTACATCTCTTTCTTTAAATCCAAGATTATTTAATAATCACCTAAAAATAGACGTAAACGCTAACTTAAACTTTGAAAAAAACCGGTTTGCGCCAGGTGTAGAAGGGGCGGCTATTACTTTTGATCCAACTCAGCCAGTCCTTGACTCAAGTTCTCCTTACGGAGGTTTTTTTGAATACCGAGATTCTAGTACTGGATTTGCCTCAAACAACGTTCAAAGAAACCCTCTGGCTCAACTATTACAAACAAAAGAGATCGCTAATGTAAGACGGTATTTTGGGAATATAAAACTAGACTATCAATTACATTTCTTTCCCGATTTACGCGCTGTATTAAACCTGGGAATAGATGATAGCGAAACAGACAGATTCCAGGAACGTTCTACAGAAAGTGCAACCGGTTTTAATGCTACTCAAGGAGAATTTTTAGGTTTTAAATCAGATACAGATTTATTAGTGAAAAACCGACTTCTAGATGCTTACCTTAAGTATAACAAAACTCTTGGTCGATTAGATATCGAAGCTACTGGAGGATACTCATATCAAAAATTCGAATTAGATAAGTATGAAACAGGAGATCAACGTGATCCGGGTAATTTCCCAGAAAGAACCATTGATCCAGACGAGGTATTACTGGCCTATTTCTTAAGAACCAACTTAAAATTTAATGACAGATACTTTTTAACCGCATCTATACGTAGAGATGGTACTTCTCGATTCGGAGAAGATAACAGATGGGGATATTTTCCTTCGGCATCTTTTGGATGGCAAATAAGCGAAGAGAATTTCCTTAGAAGTTCTTCTACCGTAAGTAATTTACGATTACGTTTGGGATATGGTATAACTGGTCAGCAGGATATCGATCAAGCCTATGCATACCTGGAGCGATACAGAAGAAGTAGTCCTCTTACACAATATATCCTTGATGGTCAACTCATCAATATTGTACAACCACAATTTAGAAATGAAGATATCGAATGGGAAAAGATAACCGAATATAATATCGGTTTAGACTACGGTTTCTGGAACGATAGAATTAGTGGTGCAATCGATGTGTTTAGAAAAGAATCTGATGATTTACTTTCTCAGGCGCCAATTCCTGATGCTGCCAACTTTTCTAACCAGGGATTTCAGAACATAGGTAAGTTTATAACAGAAGGTATAGAGTTTTCTGTTAGTGCCGATGTTATTAGAAATAGCAACCTAAAATGGAATGTAAGCTATAATGCAACATTTATCGATAGAGAAATAGAAAGTCTGGCATTTGGTCAGGATATCTTAACCACTGGTATTGGTGGTGGTACTGGTAATACAATCCAGATACATAGACAAGGAGAAGCTCCGTTCTCATTCTTTACCTATGCACAAGTTTATGATACCAATGGCAAACCAATAGAAGGAGCATATGCCGATCTTAATGGTGACGGGATCATTAATAACAATGATCGATATATTTCTGGTAAAGGTACTCCAGATTTAATCATGGGACTTCAATCTAGTGTAAGTTATAAGGATTTTGATTTTAGCTTTAGCATGAGAGCTAATATTGGTAATGAAATCTATAATAATGTTGCTTCTTCAAATGCACAACGAGGTAACATATTTAGAACTGTATTTAATAATACACCATCATCAATAGTAGATACTAATTTTCAGAATACCTCAGATGTTATTCTTTCTGATTATTATATAGAGGATGCCTCGTTTCTAAGAATGGATAACATTACATTAGGATATACGATTAGAGATCTTATGAAAGGAGTATCCAGTCTTCGATTATGGGCTGGAGTGCAGAATGCATTTGTCATTACTGATTATTCTGGACTAGATCCCGAAATCCAAAATAATGGTGTAGACAATACTATTTTCCCTAGAGGAAGATCACTCTTACTAGGATTAAATTATAAATACTAAAAAATTAAGAAATGAAATTATATAAGATTTTTTTATACGCATTTCTATCCATAGGTATCTTCACCTCTTGCGAAGGGGATTTGGATATCGAATTAGAAGATGATGATGATTTACTAGCGAGTGATGTATTTAATACTCGAGAAGATTACCTTAAAGCCCTTGGTGGTGTATATGCAAACTTATCATTGGTTGGTCTTGATGTTGATGCTAGTGGTGACCCTAATCAATCCAACCTTGCAGGTATCGATGCCGGAACAAGTCAATATGTTCGAGGTCTATTCAGTATGCAAGACGTATCTACCGATCAAGTGATATGGACCTATGAGAATGACCCTGGTATACGTGAGATCCAGAGAAATACATGGGATGCCAATAATGTTATTGTTCTTGGCTTTTGGGCAAGAGCAACTTTTGAAATCTCTCTGGCAAATGAATTTTTACGCCAGACTACAGATGCTAAATTAGATGAGAGAGGTGTATCTGCCGACCTTAGAAATGAGGTTAAAACCTTTAGAGCAGAAGCTCGCGTATTACGAGCGTTAGCTTATTATCATCTTATGGATCTATATGGTCGTGCTCCTTTTGCAACAGAAAATGATCAGGTAGGGTTTATAAGAGTTCAGGAGATTAAAGGTCAGGCATTATTTGATTATATAGAAAAAGAACTTCTCGAAGTGAATGCAGATCTATTAGATGTAAATCCTGGTCAGAACTATGCCCGCGCTAATAAAGGAGTGGCAAAAATGATTTTGGCTAAGATCTATTTAAATGCAGAAGTGTATTTAGGAGCAGGTAATGGTCGTTATGCAGATTGTTTACAAACATCTCAAGAAATTATTAATAGCGGGTATTCGCTAACACCTAATTATCTGTATAACTTTATTGCAGATAATGATGCTAATGGTGCTCAAAACGAAATCATATTTCCTATTGTTGGTGATGGTGCTAACGTAAGAAACTTTGGTGGTGCATCAATCATTATCCAGGGACAACAAAATGCAGATGGTTTTAAACCTACTCCTGCTTCTTTAGGAGTTCAAGGGTTTACTACACTATATAGAGCTAGAAAACAATTCTCTGAGTTATTTGTTACCGATCCGGTTTTTCAAAATGATGATAGAAATACTTTGGTGACACAGGATATTAGTTCTGATCCGGCGAATACAGATCCTCCTGTGGACAGACCTATCGAGATAGGTTCTGATTTTACAGATTTTTCAAGAGGATATTTGGTTACTAAATATTCTAACATAAAGTCAACAGGTGAAGCTGGACAAAGTGCAAGATTTGTCGATACCGATTTTCCTTTATTCAGGTTAGCAGATGCTTATTTAATGTATGCAGAAGCTCATCTTAGAAGTGGCGGTGGTGATCGAGCTACTGCTCTGGGGTATGTAAATGCCCTTAGAGAAAGAGCGTTTGGTGATGTGTCTGGAAATATTACAGATTCAGAACTTACCCTGGACTTTATCCTTGACGAAAGAGCACGAGAATTATATTGGGAAGCTCACAGAAGGCAAGATTTAATCAGATATGGTAAATATACTGGTGGAGCCTATAATTGGAGATATAAAGGAGGTACACCTAATGGATCTTCAATCTCAGATAATTTTAAACTATTTCCGGTTCCGGCATCCAGTAGAGCTGCCAATCCTAATTTAGGACAGAATACTGGATTCTAAAACAACGATTACAAATTTAATTTACTCAGTCATGAAAAAAATATCAATACTACTATTTGCATGTATCGCTGCACTTTGCTTCAATGCGTGTGTAGAAGATGAAGAACCAACGTTTGTTATTCAGGAATCACAAACAGAAGGGCCACTAATAGTAACCGCCAATTCTACAGTTAGTCTTGTTAAAGATTTGGCAGATCAACGCGCTTTTACCTTAGTTTGGGAAGATGCAGGATATAATATCAATACCCCGATCACCTATACTATAGAAGCCGGTTTAGGAGGTACTAATTTTGAAACAACCTTAGACCCTGCTGTTATTGCAACTACCAGTGATCGTTTTTATAACTGGACCATTGGAGAGCTTAACAACCTTGCCATCGGATTAGGTATAGAGCCTGATAAAGAAGGTGCAATAGATCTACGTGTGATTTCTTCTATCGGAACAAATGGCGGAAGCGCTATAACATCTAATGCAACCTCTTTAACTGTTACTCCATATGCTACTGTCATTCCTCAAAAAGATCTTTTCTTAGTAGGTAGTGCAACTGCACCAGGATGGGATAATAATAATAACAACCCTCCATTAGTAAGAGATCCTAGTAACCAGAATGTATTTAAATTCACTGGTAGATTTTTAGGTGGTGGTGATATCGCTTTCAAATTCTTAGAAGTATTAGGTGAATGGCAACCACAATGGGGATTAAGCGGCGGTAGTTTGGCCAGTAGTGCGACCCTTGGTTCTGATCCGGATACATTCTCTGTTGCTGCAGAAGGATATTATACACTCGATGTAAACATTCAGGATTTAACCTATACTGTTAATGCATTTGATGCTAGTGGTGCAACTGATTACACAGCTCAAGGTATTGGTATTATTGGTGATTCTACTCCGGGAGGATGGGATAATGATACTGATCTTACTCAATCGGCTTTTGATCCACATTTATGGTATATCAATGGAGTTGTATTAACCAATGGTGAGGCAAAATTTAGAGCTAATAACGCCTGGGATGTAAACTGGGGTGCAGATACTGCAATAACAGGATACGGTACCGCTGGTGGTCCTAACATCCCTGTTGCTGCGGGAACATACAACGTATGGTTCAATGACGTAGACGGAAGTTATGTTTTTATCATTCAATAATAAATCGGTATTCACTTAAAAAATTGAAATGAAAAACATTAAAAATATATCAACCAAAACCATCCTCCTTTTAGGAGGGTTGGTTCTTGGATTGACCGGTTGTTCTGATGATGATGATTCTGCAAACGATGCTGCACCCATAATCACAAGTCAATCTCTAAAAATGGATTTGGCAGAACGTAAGAAAGAAAATGCAGGTGTATTCATGCAGGCTTTTTATTGGGATACAGAACCTGCAGGAGAATGGTATAATGAAGTAAGCACAAGGATTGAAGACTATAAAGCTTCTGGAATCAATAGAATATGGCTTCCTGCTCCGGGAAAAGGGGCCTCAGGAGGTTTTTCTATGGGATATGATCCTTCTGACTATTTTGATGTTGGTGAGTTTGACCAACATGGTACTGTAGAGACCCGTTTTGGATCCAGACAAGAATTAGTAGATCTTATCCAAAAAGCACATGCTAATGATATAGAGGTGATTGCCGATATCGTAATAGGACATAACTCTGGAGGAGGAAAACAAGCGAACCCTTTTCGTGGGGGTACCGAGGTATATTCTTTGTTTAATGAATCAAACGGAAATGCCTCTGGTAAATTTAACCGTTCTAATGAGCATTTTCATCCTAATGATATTCATGATCACGATGACCAGGCTTTGTTTTTTGCAGAAACAGACCTTTGTCACGATCAACAATACGTGCAGGATTGGTTATGGGGTAGAGATGATTCTGTTGCAGAATTTTATAAAAAGACCCTTGGTTTTGACGGATGGCGTTTTGACTACGTAAAGAGTTTTGATCCAAAATGGGTTAAAGCCTGGAATGCTAAAATTGGAGGATTCTCTGTAGGAGAAAATTTTGATGGTAATCAACAAGTACTAAAAGACTGGGTAAATGCATCTGGATCAACTGCATTTGATTTTGCATGTTTCTACAGATTAGATGAAACTCTGGACAGAGCAAATGATCTTACTGCATTAGGCGAAGCGGATAATATGCTTAGAAAATTAGACCCAGCCAATGCCGTTACTTTTGTTGCTAATCATGATACCGAAAAAGATGATAATCCCGAGAATAGAATAAGTTATAATAACAAGCTACTCGCCTACTCTTATATTCTTACTCATGATGGGTATCCAACTATTTTTTATCTTGATTATGAAGCTTTTAAAGGGCAACTTAAAACCCTTATCCAGATCTATACGACATTAGCGGTTGGTGATGTCGAAATACTCGAAGCTAGTAAAGATGAGTATATCATGAAAAGAAATGGTAGTGGTGATAACCCGGGACTAATTCTATATATGAATATTGGCCAGCAAACAAAGCAACGTGTTGTAAAAACCAACTGGGCAAACAAAACCCTGGTTGACTATACCGATAATTCTAGAGCTACTCCAACTACAGATGCAGAGGGTAATGCCACACTACAGGCACCTGCAGGAGGTTATGCAATATGGTCTGTGACCAAGGAATAAAATTCTATTGAATTCTTATTATACATTAGCCATAAACCATAAAAGAGTGCTTTTTAGCACTCTTTTTTTTATGTGTTTTATTATTATCCCAATCCTACAAATTGCCTTCCCAGTACTTTGTCATCCTGTTGAAGAACGTAATCCATAGTAAAAACTAAGGAGTAAATTAATTCTCGTCCTGTGTATTCGTTGTGATGTATACATATTGTTCCATTTTTAGGCTAATCAGCTTTGATTAGACCTTCTTTTCATTTTCTTTGCTCGCCCAAAGAAAACGAAACAAAAGAAAAGGCTCTTTTTCAAGGTATTTTTCAGTTATTCTGAAAACCAGATTAGTTTTGCTAAAATCTTTCCAAGGTTTCAAGATTTTCTAACGCAAAACAAATCTTATACTGGTGAAAAAGGTTTTCAAAGCTCCGCTTTGGAACGTCAATATACCCTCTAATTAAAA
The DNA here is from genome assembly GCF_900299525.1 of Aquimarina sp. Aq78. Lineage (GTDB taxonomy): Bacteria > Bacteroidota > Bacteroidia > Flavobacteriales > Flavobacteriaceae > Aquimarina. The sequence goes on from NZ_OMKA01000020.1 coordinate 201,591, forward strand.
TTTAATTGACCGTCTCGACAGGACAGGTGCTTGCTCTGTTTCCCTATTTCTTTGTCATTCCCTTGAAGAACAGGACTGGGATTCATAATAAAGTCGTTGCTTCAAAATGGATCCCAGTCTTTACTTTAATTTATTCCGAGTTAGGTTGAATGACAAATCAATATGCATTTATAACCAAAACTAGGCCTTACCCAATAATGGGTGATGTGTCCCGTATCTTATTTCTCGTGTCTTTGCATTGATATATTGTATCCAATCTACAGGATTATCAGTTTTCCTCTTAGGGATATATGCACTTTTTAATAGTAATTTCTTTTTCATAACAATGTGTTTTTATTCAATTTTTGTTGTCGTTATGAATACATATACCAATCATGATGCCAAAAATGTTTTTTTTCTATGTATTGTAGTGTTTATAGGGCTTAATCGGTGGTTATTAGAAAGGTAATAAATTAATGAGCATTATTTTTAACTCTCTTTTCTATTTCCTTTTCACCAGCTGGGGTTAATATGGAATGAGACGTTTCTTTGATAAAGATCATGCCATCAAAATTCTTACCTGGCGTTATATCAAAAGCCGGTAGTATATCATAATCCAAGCTCCAACTAGCCCCGTAAGAATACGCTTTCCTTTCCTTTCCTTATTCAAAAAGGTAGTGACTGTTTTGGGGTGCAATGATTTAACAAAATCAATAAAGAAAATATCTTTATTGGCTTGAGCAAAATACCAATCTAAGCTTCCTTCTTTGGCGGGAGGAAAAGTAAAAACTGCATTTTTATCATATTTTTTTTCTTTAGCATTATAATTCATTGCCCTAAAACTTCCTTGATTGGTTGAAAAACCAATCGCATAGTATTTTTCTGCAAAATATTCTTTTAAAATACTACCTAGAGGTCTAGCTTTACCATTTACTTTTGTTTCTGTATTTTTTGAAATGTGAGCATTATGTGCCCAAAGAACCATTTTGGTTCCAGGTTTTTCTTTTTGTAATATTTCTAAAACAGTTTGTGCCATATATTCATCACGAATATTATAACTAGTATTCTTCTCTAATTTATTATCTCCAGATTCAACACCCTGTATAATCTTTCTTAAATCAGAAATGATCCCTTTATATTTTTGTTTAGATGTGTTATGAACAAGCCTTGATTCGTGTAAAACTAGGTATGACAGTAAACTATACAGTTTACTACGTGTTGCAGATCCATCTTTAAAGAGTTCTCTGCGTTTAGTAATCAATTGATTAAATATAGAATCTACAGCTATCTTTGGTTGTTTACTTTTTTCTATATTTTTCACATACTCACTTACATTTTTATATGCACTTTCTAACCCTACCGTTTGGGCATCAATCCCTACAAACTGTACCTTTTGATTATCTGCTACTGTTTTGTTATAGTTACGCATCCATTCGATCATCTCTATTACTTCCTCTGTGTTCCAAATCCAAAATCCTTGGACTGTTAATGCCTCCCTACTGGTACCTTTACCATGTAATACATAATCATTGATTGGTTTACATCCCACGTGACTTGCTTCTATAGCAAAAATTGTAAATCCCATTTCTTTAACCAAAAACTCCAACATACGATGTTTCATCTGGAAGATTTCTTTAGTCCCATGACCGGTTTCTCCCAAACCAACAATTTGAACATCTTTTAAAATAGGCTTTAAACCCATAAAATCAGCAAGCTCAGTTTCTGCTTTTACATCATTTACTAATATTGATTGGTTTTTAATCCAAGAAATCACACTATCTTTTCGTGCTTTTCTTCTGTTTTGTAATTGAATATGTTCTTTCTGGGAAAGTATTTTATATTTTGAAACAACATAACTACCATTGATATTATCAATATATTTTTGTCTGGTAGAATCTGTAAATCTTTCAGGAATAAGTGGGCTAACTTCAAAATGATACACACCACTTTTTTCTATAGGTAGTTCGACAATTTCTAATCCATTTTTTCCATTAGGAGAATCGAATTGTTTCAAAGTATCGTTATTGGGTGAGAAGGCAATGATTTGCAGGTCTACATTTTTTTGTAGTAGATGCAATTGCAGTAATTCGCCATTATTAAAGTTTACTTTATATAAGTACTTTTCATTTCCTTTGAGTTTGGTTTCTTGAGCATTCTCAAATACCAATGCAGTCTCTTGACCAAAAGCAGCTAGAGAGAAGACTAAAAATAAAAGGAATAAGCTTTTCATATAGATATGTTATTATTTCGAAACTAAAAATTGAATTTCAGATTAATAAGAATCAAAGTGACTAATATAAAATCAATTATCTACTTTTTCCTCCGGTAGTTTAATATCGTTTTCCTCTTCAGGGATTCGTTTTTTTAACATCAAAATTTGTCCTAAATGACTCGATTGATGCTCCATGACATGAAACCAGGCAAAATGATTATTCATGATAGAGCCGGGCCATGATTCTTCCAACCACTCATCATTACGTTTTTTTAACTCTTCAATAGTTTTTTTTCGTACTTCTTTATAAATATCGAGATAATATGTAATAGGTTTTCCTTTAAATTTTTCTCTAGCCTCTTCTCCAAGGCTAAGACCTACTTGCCATTTTTCTTCCTCTTCTTTATTAAACCTACGGTGTTCAAAAGTAAGGTTTTGATATATTTTTTCTGCAGCGGCAAGATGCATAATCAATGCTCCTATCCTATTTGCTTTTTCGTCTAGAAGATGATCTGTCTGTCTTATATCCAAATCTTTAACAACTCGTTCTACCCGATTACTTAAATTATTAAGCATAGAGACTAATGTCCCTATTTGCGGTGTAAAGCCTTCTTCTGTATTAATATTATTTGCTGGATTATTTTGTACTCCATTTCCTCGAACCACTAAAGTCGATTTACCGTTGTTTGTCTCGTCGCTAGAATGAAATGTATATCCTTTTACTTTTAGAATATTTTTTTCTTTATCGACATCTTGCTGCCATCCTGGGATATTATCATTATGAACCTTTTCCTCAAAACCAGGATTAGCAATAGTAACAGGCTCATAATCTCCTCCCTCTTTTTGAAAGAAGAGCTCAAAATTATCAAAGTGAAAATCACCATCACTAACTACCCAAGCCCCAAAAGTCAATTTTTCTGCAGCTTCATCAAAATGTCCCACTATTTCATAAGAAGTCCATTTAGGGTTGTCTAAGACACTATCTTGCACGCTTTCCCTAAAGCCCGATTCTTCCGTTTTATTATCTATCCGAGCGTAAAGCGTTGCTGCACTATTACTTTTACGGCCAACAGTTTTAAGGTTTGCCCGTAGCTTAAATTTAACTTTTTTATCAGTTTTTACCGCTACTTCCTGAAAAAAAGCCACCCACTCTCGGGTTATTTCTTTTGTGGTTTGTGACACTATTGTAGTACTCGATATAAAAATTAGAGCGAAAGCAAAGGTTTTAAGAGTTTTTGAAAACATAATTATGAATTGAAATATGTATTAGATATTAATGTTGATAGATTATTCTTTGGGTAATTAATTATTTTTTAATCGCTTCTCAATTTCTTTTTCACCTCCAGGAGTAAGAACCGCGCTAGAAGTTTCTTTGATAAAGATCATACCGTCAAAAAATTTCTCTGGTTCAATACTTTGCGTAGGAGAAAAGGAATATTCAAAAGTCCAATTTGCCCCTGCATTATTGGTTTTTTGTTTTTTATTTAAAAAATCGTCTACTGCATTAGAATGAGGCTTATCATCAAAATTAATAAAGAATATGTCTTTTTTAGATTTTTCAAAATACCAATCCAGACTTCCTTCTTTGGCTGGATATAATTTAAAAGAAGCTACTTTGCCTAACTTATCATTTTTCACACTATAATTTCTTGCTTGAAAACTTCCTTCAAATGTAGAAAAGCCTATAGCATAATATTTTTTACCAAAATATGTTTTTAAAACGCTTCCAAGAGGTTTTTTGTAACCATTAACACGTGAATCCACATTTTTACTAATATGATCGTTATGCGCCCAAAGTACCATTTTGATCTCTCGTCCTTTTTTTTGTAAAACCTCTAAGACGGTTTGCGCCATATATTCATCTCGAATGTTATAGCTAATGCCCCGCTGTAATTTACGATCCCCAGCTTCTACTCCTTGTATAATTTTTCTTAAATCTGAAATGGTATTTTCATATTCACCCCTAGATGCAATTTCTAACGCTTTAATCTTGTTCACAACCAAATATGACAATAAAGTATATAACTCTTGTCGCTGTGAGGTCATATCTTTTTTGTCTTTAATAGTTTTTAAGTTATGAAATAAAGAATCTACTTTTACATTAGATAATCGAGCGTTATCTATTTTTTTTATAAAAGCACTTACATTTTCATAAGCCGAGTCCAGACCATTAGTTTGCGTATCAATCCCTATAAATTGGATTTTTTTATCTTCTGGAATCTTCATGTTATAATCTCTCATCCATTCGATCATATCGATCACCTCCTCTGTATTCCAAACCCAAAATCCCTGAGCAGATAAAGCATCTCTGCTATTACCTTTTCCATGGAGTACATAATCATTAATAGATCTACACCCAACATGACTAGCCTCAATTGCAAAAATGGTAAACCCCATTTCTTTAACCAAAAACTCTAACATACGATGTTTCATCTGGAAGATTTCTTTAGTCCCATGACTGGTTTCACCAAGTCCTACAACTTGTACGTCTTTAAAAATGGGTTTTAAATAAGAAAGGTCTTTGAGTCCTGTCTCGGCTTTTACACTTTTTAAAGGGATTGATGCACTTTTGATCCATGAAATCACACTATCTTTCCGAGCATTTCTAAAGGTGATTAGTTTATTATGTTCATTTTTTGATAGGATTTCAAATTTTTGTACTTGATAACTTCCATTGATAGTTTTTATAAAATTGGTTAGTATAGAATCTTTATAAGTTCTAGGTATTCGAGGACCAATTTTAAAAAAATATGCCCCACTTTGACTAATGGGAAGTTCTACAATTTCCAAACCGTTTTTTCCGCTAGGGGAATCGAATTTTTGGATTGTATCATTTTTTTTGGAAATTGCTAAGATTTTAATATCTACATTCTTCTGTAGTATATCTAATTGTAACAGTTCTCCTTGGTTTAGATTTACTTGGTAGTGATGTGTTTCATTGCCTTTTAAAGTTTCTTCTTTTCCTTTTTGAAATATCTTCAAAGGTTCTTGACCGAAATTCACCTGTATAGATATAATAAATACTATAACAGTTAATAATGAGAATTTGTTATTGACTTTTGCAATAATAGGGTTTATTATTCTATCTAAAATCATATCACTAAATAAAGGTTTATAAAACTTATTTGTAAATCTATGTAAGGATAATAATTAAGGCATCGAGGAGGTTAGATAAAGAGCTTAAGACCGATTAAATTATTTTTGTTTCAGAACAAATATTGATAAAATTCTGAATGATTTTTTTTGAATTAGCAGTATTTTATTACAACAAACAAATACCTTAGTTAATATAAAGAGTGTAAAGTATATTTCTATATAATATTCATAGATTAAATTCAGAAACTTCTAAATTTAATCTATGAATTACTATGAAAGACAATTTTTTCATTTACCAAAACAAGTTAAAAATTAATTTTGGATTTTAAAAACACTTTTCCTTAACAACCATCAGTCTTTGGACACATTTTATCTCCTGGTTCTGTATACTTAGGATCATCACTCCCACCAAATATTTTGGTTAAATTATTTTTATCAAGCTCTACAATGGTTATTTTTTTTAGATTTAATTTTTTGATACTTTTTTGATTTTTCATTGAGATAATATTTTGATTTGAAAACAAATATATTGCATAATCTCTTTTAGTAACCTATTCAACAACCTAAGATGGTCTTAATTCTAGAATTAAGACCAAAATTCTTTTTGTTATTAGTTTTTTTTGATTTTCAATTGTTGAATAAAATAGGATGGGTATATTCCTGTTTTTTTAAAAAAAGATTTCGAAAAAACCTCAGAAGAGTTAAATCCTGCTTCTGTGGCAAGTGCTTTAATTGTGTAATTTCGAAGTTTATGATCTTCTTTTAATTGATCTATAATATGGTCAATTCTAAGATCGTTTATATAATGAGTGAAATTTTTGTTTCTATAAAACTTTATAACTTTGGTTAAGTATTTAGAATTGGTATTTATTTTTTTGGCTAATGTCCCAGAAGTAATGTTTAGTTCTACAAACTCATTGTTTTTTTCAAATTCATTGAGTGCTTTTAGAATTATTTCTACAACATCTTTTGAAATACCGATTGAAGTATTTTCTTCATTTATTTTAGTATTGTTTCTTTTGACCTCATTATTTGTAGAAACCATGAGTTCGTCAAAATGTTTTTTGTATCGCTTATTTTTCCTATAACTACTGAAAAGAATAGAAGTAATAATAATTATAACTATTGAAGAGATAAAAATCACATAATAGGACTGATTATTTTTGGCTTTAAGTTCATGAATGATATTTTCTTTTTGTGATATCAAAATAGGGGTATCAAACTCTTTATTTAATTTATCACTAGCAGACCTATATCTACTGTGAAATATGCTATCATTATAAAGTAGTCTATTAATATAAAACAATTGATTGTTTTTGTCATTTATGGATTTATAATAATTAATTAATTCTAAATAAGCTGGTCTAGATTCAGAGATTAGATTGTTTGATTTTTGAACTATAGAATCTATTTTCTTCAGATTTAAGATAGCAAATTCATCATTAGATAATGCCTTATATGATTTAGCTAAAAAGTAATACCCATTAATTAAATTATGATCTCCATAACTTGTACGGCTTTTAGATTTTAAAAACTCATTGATACCTTTTTTTATAGTTTTAATTGCAGTTTCATAATTTTTGTCATAGAACTGAAAGATTCCTTCATGAATTATATAAACGCCTTCAATATCCATGTCTACAGATATTTGATGCTCCTGTTTATAAAAATAAAAAGAAGAGTCTATTTCTTTATTTAGTCTATATGTAGTAACTAAATTCGAAAGAATAAGTAAATAACGTAAGGAATCACCACGGCTTTTATTTATAGTATTTTTTTCGTATTCCAAACACTTTTTATACAAATACTTGGCTTCTTCATATTTTCCTAATCTTCTTTTCAAAGAAGCAATATTACCTTGTAAAACAGGTATATAAAATAAGATATCTTTCTTTTTTGCATGAGATAACCCTTCTAAATAATATTCTAAAGCCTTATCATAAAAACCTTTTTGTTGAGTTATAAAACCCTTGTGTGTGTGTAAGTAAGCTGTTTGCTGTACATGCCAAGTGTTTTTTACTATATCTATAGCACTATCAAGGTAAATAATACGTTTTTCATAATCATTTATAGATAACATACCTAAATAAAGAAAACCATCAGAAATCTCTAAAACACTATCAAGGTTTTTTCCTTTTTGTAAATAAGCTTTCGCAAACAGCTTAGCATTTGTTGAATCTTTCTTTACTATTTCAAAAAAATTATCTTTGAGTTCATCAAAATCTAATTCAATCAATGAATCTAAATCTTTGGAACTTAAATTTTGAGCATACGATAGATATTGACACAATAGTAGTAAGCAGAGAAAAAAGAAAATTCTATATCTACCCATTTTAGTTTGGTTTTTTAGTAATGTGGTATTACCTTAAAAAAGCAATCTAGTTTATATTTTTATACTAAAAGCTTCTTTCTTTCAGGTTTTAAAGTGTAACAAAGATACATTTAATATTAGGCTCTATAATTTTTGTTAAAGCATAATAATTAAGGAACTAACGAAGGTTTTGTTTTCTTAATTCTATAGTCTTAATTCTAGAATTTTGACCTCTCAATTCTAGAATCTAGACATACTCCTCTTGCACAAACGTAATTCTCCCCGTTATATTTGACTCAACAAAAACAACCTACATGGATTCTTCAGCATATAACAGTAAACACCGGTTTATGTCCGATATCTTAAAAACGTTACACCTTACTATGGATACTTTTATATATAACCTGGCAAATCATAGCCCATATGAGATGCTACTCTATCGATGGATTAATAAACTATATACCAAAGGGGTATCTAGTGAAGAGGCTATACAACTCATCTATAAAGCACGCAATATACTATTACTTACTCCCAAAAATAGTTGGTGTAGCCCCCAAATTTTATCATAAACCACCTACTTATGTTTATGCATTATAACCAACTATGTACTACACAAAAAGCTTTGGTACATCGTAAAATAGCAGTAAGAACAAAAGCTCCCCAAGAGACCATACTTAAAGTACTCACAGGTATTAACCCTGTATTAAAAATAATAGACCGGGATGTGCTTATGATGTACTATATGATGAGCAAAATAGAACAGAGAATACAAGAAGAATTACGAATGAAGAATTATGAATGAAGAATATTGAATAACGAATACTGAATATCGAAGTGTTGAAATGTGAAAGGAGTCAGAAGTTAGGAGTCAACAAAGTGGATGAGTATACGAGAAGTAGAATGTGAAAATGATAAAGAAAAAAAGTCAGAAGTCGGATGTCCGAGGTTAGTTACAATCAAAACTTAGATTCTTTGCTTCTTTAAAACTTTGGAACTAAATGGAAAATGGAAAGTAAAAAATACTGAATATCGAATATCGAATGATGAAGTGTTGAAATGTAAAAGGAGTCAGGTGACGGGAGTCAGAAGTCAGGAGTCAGGAATTTAAGATTAGAAATACCAAAAAAAATTATAGTCTATAGTAACAAAAAAAGGAAAAAGGTAGGAGTAATTTATATAGCTAAGCATAGTTGAGTTTGTGTAAACACCCCATTTTTTAATTGCTCCTACTTCCTTTTTGTAATAGAAGATAATAAAACAGTAAAACCTAAAAATGTTAAATAAAAACGGTCGGGAGTCAGAAGTCAGAAGTCGGAAGCTGGAAATCAACACCTCGGACATCAAACACCGGACAACAAACCACAAAAAAATGAGAAACATCATTCAAGATTTATTAACACAAGAAGAAAGAGATCAGGCAGGAAAATTAGTAGAACAACTAGAAGCTATGTTTACCGATAAACTAGCAGCCCTGACCGAAAAAGAACGGGGGAGCTACAAGGCCATTAATGAGACCAATAAATTATTTGTAAATAAGGTTTGGGACTATCGCCAAAACAGTAATACGCTTAGTTCTCCCGATGTAGACTGGGAAGAGTTTGAAAAAGATTATAAAGCTCGTGTATTTGCAGAAAACCTATTAGGTCGTTTAGAAAGCCTGGCCTATCGATTAGAAAGCACCAAAATTCTGCATGATTATGATAACTACCAAGATTCACTTAATGATTATGCCTATTCACAATATAGCAAAGGAGCAGGAAAACCGGGGTTTACCGAAAAAGTAGCAGAACTAAGACAGTTTTTTAACCGTACCAGAAGTACCCCAAAGTCAGATAATACAGAAGAATAGGTGAAAAAGACCTTCTGATGGGTCAAAAAGACATTCCATTAGACACCGGTGTCTCAAATTTAGAGATTGGGGTCCCAAAATTGGGTGTCGTACCTCTAATTTTAGAGAACAGAGGCTCAAATTTAGACTACAGGGTCTCAAAATTGGCCCTCGAGAGCCTAAATTTTCATCAAAAAGATCCAACAGAAGGTCAAAAAGACCAAACCACTGATGAACAACATACAAATTTTAAGTAGAAGGGTTCAAATTTTAACCCGGGAGGTCGAGAATCCTACAGTAACCACCAAATTTTGACCTTAAGGCATTAAACAATTGCAAAAAATAAAATAAAGGGAAAACACATTATGAACATCATTATCAAACAGATTGAGCTTATAGAACGAGTTGATCAACTTATTCGACTACAGGCCACAGGATCACCAGATGATCTTGCGTATCGATTAGGAATCTCTAAAACGAAATTGTACCGCATTATCAATACCATGAAATCCCTGGGTGCCCCTATAGAATATGATATTGCCATACAAAGTTTTGTCTATGCAGAAGCGGTAGGGTTTACATTCGGGTTTTACCCAAGACAGCACAAACATAAAAAGCTACATCCTTTTACCGGGTAGTTTTAGAAATGAATTAAAGAAAAGACGTGTTTACTTTTATAAAGTATTGAAAACTTGTGGAAACGAAGAAATTTTCATGAAATTTTTCTCAGTCCCGAAAAATGAAACTGGCATGTTTTACTATTGCATAAAGAATATCAATTTTAACAACCTAATACAATTCCAACTCATGAAAGGCGAAATCATATAACCATCGCTAAAATTAAAGCCTAAACAAAAATGAAAAAAATAATATTCCTACTAGTTCTAGCTCTGGTATTTTCTTGTAAGCAGCAAAAAAAGGAAATCAAACCTGAAGTTAGTGCCAAAGAGCTTACTGTTGAAGAGAAAGCCCAATACACGCATTAAAAAATGAAGCTTGGAAACTCTATGAATCCAAGGATTATCTACAATCTGCTAAGAAATACTCTGAAGCTTTGGGGATAAGTGGATACCAGGGGAATACAACAGATATGTATAATGCTGCTTGTTCCTGGGCTTTGACCAAAGAAGTAGATTCTGCATTTGTACACCTATTACGAATTGCCGAGAGAGGAGAATATACCAATTACAATCACATTACAACAGATAGTGATCTCTCTATCTTACATTCGGATAAGCGATGGGACCAAGTTCTGGCATTGGTTAAAGCAAACAAAGAAAAAGCCGAAATCAATTTTGATAAACCAGTAGTTGCCCTACTAGATACCATATATCAAGATGATCAAGGACCAAGAAGGCAAATAAATGAAGTAATAAAAAAATACGGCAGAGATTCTGATGAACTAAAACAGCATTGGAAAAAAATAGCTACTAAAGATTCGATCAACCTTATAAAAGTTGAAAAAATACTGGATGAAAGAGGCTGGCTGAGTAAAGATATGATTGGTAATCGAGGAAATACAACCTTGTTTATGGTGATACAACATTCTGACTTAGAAGTACAAGAAAAATACCTACCAATGATAAAAGAAGCTGTAAAGAAAGGAAATTTACGGCCAAGTAGTTTAGCATTGCTAGAAGACAGAATTGCTATACGTAAGGGGAACAAACAAATTTATGGGAGTCAAATCGGACGAGATGCAGAAACAGGTACGTATTATATTTACCCGCTACAAGATCCTGATCATATAGACAAAAGAAGAGCAGAGGTTGGACTTGGGCCACTACAGGATTATGTTTCTAGATGGGATATCACCTGGGATATCAATTTATATAAACAACAATTACCAGATTTAGAAAAAAAATTAAAAAAGTAATTAAATAACCCGTTGTGCATTTGAGATTATTAATTTGAAATTCGTCAATTCGAGTGCTTCGACCAAAGGAAGAAGTGTATCGAGCCCTTCGGTACACTCAGGATGGTAAGGATTTGGGATCAAAAAAAGCTATTCTCAATAGCCCTGCTGAGCTTGCCGAAGTACAATTTTTCTCCACGTCATCTCGAGTACTTCGACTTTGCTCAGCATAAACTTAGTCAAGAGGTCTTTCCAAAAAACCAAAGCAAAAAGTTTATATCGGCGATATGTATAAGGGTTGAGCTTATTCTTTAAACGCAATACCCTGGATTATAAATCCAGATTATCAAGGTTTTTTATATCTGACATGTATCCCTATGAGTTATTTTTTTCTTAGAACATATATCCCTGTATTTTTAAAGTGTCTATTATCTGATGCTCTTTTATGAAGGTACATAATGAGAAAATCTTGATCTTTTTCAATTGGATAATAAATATATGTTCTATCAAGCTTTCGGTTAAATGCATGCCCTTTAAAGTTGATTGATTCTGAATTATGGTTTAATTTAAAATAACCTATACCACCCCAACCTGAGCGTCCATGGTTATTAATATCAGCTAAGGATTTGGATTGTTTTGATTTTTTGACAAAATGTTCAATCTGTATAGGTTCAAGTTCGCCCTTTGCTATATCTAACTCAATAAATCTTTTTTTGTAATTTTCGATATAAGGTTTTAGGGTATACATAAGTACCTGTCCATAAATTGGCTCTGTTTTTTCATACAATTTTTTTGATTTTATCCTTGTCCAACCCTCCTTTTCTTTTAAAAAAAGATTAGTGATTTCATTTTCATAATCCTTATTTGCATATAACATATTCGCTCTGTTAATATGGCTTTCTAATTGCTGGATAGAAAGACTGTCTCCCTCAATAACATCAATATATTTTTGCTTTGTTTTATTATTATTATTTACCCAATCAATAAAATAATCATCATGAAAAAACACTCCAGAGTTATTTAACCCAAGCGAATAGTCTATTTTAATAGAATCAATGACTCTTCCATGATCATTCATTTTCCAAAATATTTGATAAGGGATTTTATTTTCCCATTCATCATCAATTTTTTCATATTCTTTGGGGTTTGTACAAAACAATATGTTTTTTGTAGTTGTATCGTAAAAAATTGCCTCTAAAAAAACGATTCCATCTACCTCTGCCCTTCCTTTCCAATTGTCTATGATTTTAATTATTTCATAATTATCAGACTCAATTGGTCCTTCAGACAAGTATTTGTATTCCTTAAGTTTTTCAGATAAAGGAGCTTCAGGTCTATATTTATTAATAACAAATAAAAGTACTATCGTAAGTATAATCGCACCGAGTAAATACATATATTTTTTCATAAGGTACATATTTGACATTAGTTGTATTCAAGCATATGCCAACAACCGGATATAGCAACCTGAGTAGTAATACTTCTTATCCAGGTTGCCAAATCAATGAATCTCTATTATTCAGCTCACCCTATATTCCGTGAAAAATAGCTTGTATAATAATGGTTCTTATACCCTTTATCATTTCCTCAAAATCAGGATTACTAATAGTAACTTATAAGCTGTCAAATTCTATAAAATCATATTCTGGTGAGGACTCTAGTAGATGCCTTAAAACTGCCGCATGACCGTTCCCAATGAGTACAAGAATTCTATCCTCATTATTTTCTGTGATTTTTTGTAATTTTCTAAAGATTCTTACATTTCTATTATACCACCAGAAGGATAAAATATCGGCGCCTCTTTCGTTATCCAGCTTAAAATCTCCAACAAGATATGCCCCGTATCCGTATAAATGAGACTCTCTAGAGTTTAAATGCTTGAAATAGTCTACTAAATTAGTTTTTGGGATGATCTCGTCTTCTCCTTTATACCAGTTAAGAGTCATTTTTCTGTACGGATCATCATTTTGAAAATCAAAATCTTTATACAATTTATTAGTGTAAATAGAATCTAGCTTCTCTATATCATCGCTCATAGAATTTGCATCAATAGCATATAGCGTGTCTAATTTTAGTTCGTTTGCAATACGTATCCCTATTTGAAAACGTTCATCTCTTTGATCTCTATATTCTCCTTTTTTGTATTTTTTTAGTTTTCTTGTAGCTTTCCATTTTGGTGTAGCTTCTATTGCTATTTTATTGGGTTTAAATTTCTTAATATAATTTACAAGTTCACTAACCTCTGATTTCTTAGGCTCTCTTAATACATCTATTTGATTTTCGGGGGTTACTTTTGCCACATCTAATCCTGGGTAATTAAAATGAAAGGTTCCTACAATTAGAACTTTTGCTTTTTCTTTTGGAAAATATTCTGATGCTTTTTTAATTCTTTTGGTTTCATTTTCTGAAGAACAGGATAGTATAATAATTAAAAAAGATAATAAAGTAAAATGTTTCATCTGTTTATTTGTTTTATACAGAGTAAGAACAAACTACTATTGAAAATGTTACACTATTTGGCATAAAGGTTTGTCAACAGTATTGTATCGAGTAGATGAGAGGAGTTTTATCTGATAGCCTGGGTTTGCAATCTCTGTGATGTAACAAAGGGTTGAAAACAATTACGTATGAGTTGATCGTTTTTTACTCTAGAGAATCTGTATAATTGGATAAATATCGCTACGATTTAAAAATAAATGCTATTAAAACCGCTATTTTTATTTCTTTATTAAGAGCAAATTTTCAACCAACAAAAAATACTTCCTAAAAAACTGTCCAGATACCAGTTATTTTGTTCTGATTTCGGAAATCAGAACTTTTTTAAGCTAAAAATTTATAAAAAAAATGAATTTCCGAAATATATTTGTTTTAACATAACAAACCAACTTAACTTAACTCAACATGAAAAATACAACTAACTTCTGCATTCCCTTACTTTTTTTATATTGATTTTTTATTAAATCTATTTCCCAAAATGTTTTATGAGTATCCATCTTGAATACTCTATAACAAACTCTATGTTATATATTACATTTAGAGAAACTTGAAAACTCCTATTACTTCATATCAATATGCAGTGAGATACTCGATAGATAGATCTATCTATCTATTGAGTATTCAAAAAATCATTTTTATTTGCCTTAACTCTTAAAATTAGCTAAAGTTTCCCCCTATGTGATTTTCACACGCTAAATTTTTAAAACCTATGCAATTCATTAAACAATTACAATTAGAAAAGGACATTTCTAACCAAATAACTAAGCATTCTATCATAAAAACTTATTCAAACGGAGAACAAATTATATTTCAAAATATTTACAAGGACCAAATTTCATTTATAGACTCTGGTTTGATTAAAGTCTATATTGAAGAAGAGAACAGTTCATTATTCTTATATCATCTAGAATCAAAAAGAAATAACATCCTTTCTCTTATGAATATTTTCAGCAATGTTCCTTCTCAGGTTTCTATGATGGCATTGCAAGAAACCACTCTTTATTGGGTTCCTAATTCAATAATCCGGGAACTCTTAAGAAAATCTCCAAAACTTAAATCAGCCATTTTTAAATCCGACTGCTACCTTCATCAAAATCTGATAAATACTATCAAAAAAAAGACTTCACACTCTAAGGAAGATCAGATTTATGATTATCTAAAAATAAAATTAGAACACCTTAAAGTCAAAAAAACTAAGGTCACTCATATACAGCTGGCTAGAGATCTTAATTTTTCTAGAGAAGCCATATCCCGAGGTTTAAAAAATCTAGAAAAAAACGATAAAATAAAACGAGAATCGGGATGGATAAGTATACCTCTGATTCTAAGTTAAATTTTAGAAAAATGAATGTAATAGATAAAACATATTTTAAAGAAGAACTCATTAACTTACTGCAAGAAGAAGGTTCTACAAAAAAATTTCGTTCTGGTAAAGAAATTACTCCAACTGATAACATACATGATCAAGTTGTATTTTTAATTCAGGGAAGTATTAAAGTTTTTATCAAAAATAATAACAAAAAAATATTCCTCTATCTTCTAGAAGATAATCAAACACATTTTTTCTATTCTCCAAATGAGGATATTCAAATGCAATTTCAGGGAGAAATAGTAAAAGATTGCACTTTAACCTGTATTCCTAGTCAAATATTAGTGAAATGGGTAGAAAAAAAGCCTAAATTCAGGGATTTTATGATAGCATATCAACAAGAAAAATACTTGTTTCTTTTGAACACTATCAAAATGCTAATAGAACAGCCTCTGAAAATGAGATTACTGGAGTATATCACCCTAAAATCAATTCAATGTAACAACAAAAATATCCATATTAACAAAAATGAAATCGCTATAGACCTGAACACTTCGCGTAAATCAATTTACAGGGCTATAAATGAATTAGAAAGAGATAAAAAAATTATTCAGAAACCCCGATCTATTATTCATTTAATTTAAAAAACTTCTATACTATCTAATTAGGTATATTTCACCTAAAAAAACATCATTATCTTATTTCTTAATACTTTTTAGAGACTTTTTATATTTTAAAGGAGTAGTGCCCGTATATTTTTTAAAAAAACCATAAAAAGCACTTTTGCTTTGAAATCCAACTTCTATTGCAATTCCTTCAATAGATAAATTTTTTAAAGAATCTGATTCTAAAACCTCAATTACTTTCTTAACCCTATGCGTATTAATATATGTATTAAAATTCTGATTGTATTTTGAATTTATAATTTTAGATAGTTGCTTAGGGTGAATCCCTAACCTTTCTGCAGCATCAATTATAGTGAGATCAGTTTTTGTATATCCTTTTTCTTGAATCATGAATGATTCAAGTTCTTTAAGAAGGATATTGATTGATCGTAAATCTTCTTCTATTTTTGGTTCTACAGTTGTAGGCTTTGTTTGTTTTGTAGTTAAAACTTTAGATTTATCGGCTAGCAACCATATTATATTTTGTTGAAAAACCCCATGAATTGACACCCAATATAATAAACCTATATTTATAATTGTCATAACAAATTGATAGTAATGATTCTGTATAATCAAAGGAAATAATAGCTTTAATGCAATACCAAGTGTAACATAGCACAATCCCAGAACAATATACGTTTTTGCCCATTGCAATTTCTTATATTCTATAGCTGTATATTGATTATAAAGCTCGGCAACATGCTTTTTTAGTAATCGTATTGTAGCAAAACCAATGATTAATCCATATAACGTCCCCAATACATTTAAGATATCACAAATCACTTTTAAAATATAAATATCATACCCGATGTATATATATATAACGTTAAAAACGAAAATGAACAATACTGGTATTACTATTTTATAATCAATTTTACTCTTAGCCAAAATAGATATCTGTTTTACATACAAATAGAACAAAGGAAATAATAGCAAAGCTAAAACTGAAAGCAAAGCAACCAAACTACTCAAATCCAAATCTTTATCTTTTAACCCTATATTACGGATAGGCACTAGTAGTTCCAAACTATAAATCAGAATAAAAATGCTTAGAAGAAATATTGATTTATTTAATTTTATATAATTTCTAATTAATAAAATAATCCCGAATATAATCCCATGAATCAAGCCTATCAAATTCAATAAAACACTCAGCAAAACCAGAAGACTATTATTCTCTTTCATATCAAATTAAGATAAGTTTTATACAAATTTCAGAATACATTTTTAGTGCTTATCTATTAAAAAAAAACCTTCTTTTTAACTAAAAAACTAAGGTGTTACAGATTAATCTATTAAAAAAAAAATCATTTTCAACTAAAACATCAAAGTATTACTAATTTACAACAAAAGAGGCCAACTTTACAGTCGACCTCTTTAAATAAGATTGATTTTATTTACTATTAATGCTTCAAGCAGTTAATTAGGAAATTGTGTCCTAATTTCTCTCTTATCTGTAGCATTCATTCCTCCCCAAGTATCATCTGCATCGGTAAAATTATACTTCATAAAGCTCATAACATTATTATGCTGAAAGCCAAAAACATGGCCCATTTCATGAGTCATTATATAATATCTAGTCGTAGTGGTTAATGCAGCATTTCCTGGGTTAACATAGGTAGAATTAAGTCGTATTTCATCTCCTATTTTTCCATTGCTTTCAGGAAATTCTGCAACGGCAGGAGAACTATCCCAGCCTGGATCTGGTCCTTCTTTTATGACTAAATTAGCAGATGATTTACTAAAGGTTCGTGTCATTTTAATACCATTGGTAGAATTACTCCATGCCTTGGCAGCTTTAACGGTGGCAGTGGACCAAGCACTAGAAACACTTGAAGCAATGAAATACTTTACATTTTTTGCATCACCATGAGAGGCATATCTTGACCAAGTAGCTGCTTTGGTATCTCCATTTAAATGATGATGGCATTGAAGCTTAGTTGGTTCCTGCTGCTCAATCTCTAATAGTTCTTCTTCTACAGTTTTAATTTCATCTTTTTGACACCCTGTAAACACCATGGCAATACATGCTATCACCAATACGTTGAGTTTGTTAGTTAATTTCATTTTTTTAAATTAAAGATTAATAATTAAATTATAGATGGGTGCACTCCATATCATTATCATAAAGGTATAAACTCTTTTTAACAAAAAATGTGATCTTTGGGACATTGGGACACCTATCATATTATTACAAGAAAAATACTGAAACCCTATAAGCACCTGAAATTTATGAGTAATCTGGGTAACAAAAAGGCAATACAAGACACTTGCTTATAAAGAAATGTGATAGATCAGCGTGAAGGATAGTAGCGGCATCCTTTTTTTGTATTTGTTCCTTTCTTTTTGTTTTAGGAACATGCATAAAGAATAAAAAAAAGATATAGCGAATAGCCTGATCCCATAGGGTCACGCCCCAAAACACGGTATTAGTATTATAGAAAAGAATTACTTTACTTTGTAAATAGATATTATCACACAAAAATCAATTTAATTTAAAAAAGCTTAATGCCTAAATTTCCATTTTACAAACAAGCAGAGTCGAAAGATTGTGGGCCTACTTGTATTAAGATTATCGCAAAACATTATGGAAAAGTTCTCAATACTCAAAAACTTAGATCATTAAGTGAAACCACCAGAGAAGGAAGTTCTCTTCTGGGGCTTAGTGATGCGGTAGAGGAAATAGGTTTTAGATCCCTGGGGGTAAAACTTTCTTTAAGCAAATTAGACGAGGTACCTCTACCTTGTATCGTGCACTGGAACAAAGTACATTATGTAGTTGTCTATAAAGTCAAAACTTCGCGAAAAGGTGAAATGACTATTTATGTCTCTGATCCTGCTCATGGATTGATTACCTATACAAAAGAGGAATTTATTAAAGCATGGATTGGTAATAATGCCGATGAGAATACAGAAGAAGGTGTAGCTCTATTAGTGGAGCCTACTCCTAAGTTTTATAATGACAACCTGGATGAAGAGGATCAAAAATTTGGGTTTAAGTTTATATCCAAATATGTATTTAAATATAAAGCCTTTCTTTTTCAGCTGGCATTAGGTCTGGGGGCAGGAAGTTTATTACAGCTTATTACTCCGTTTTTAACGCAAAGTATAGTCGATGTCGGAATCAAAAATCAAGATCTTAATTTCATATACCTTGTATTGATTGCAATGCTTTCTCTGTTTATTGGTAGAACATTAATCGATGTGTTAAGAAGTTGGATTTTACTTCATCTTAGTACACGTATTAATATATCGCTGATATCAGATTTTTTTATTAAGCTCATGAACCTGCCTATCTCTTATTTTGATGTAAAAATGACGGGAGATCTTTTACAAAGAATTAATGATCACAAGCGAATCGAGCAGATACTAACCATGTCTTCTTTAAACGTGCTATTCTCGATGGTAAATCTTATTGTGTTTAGTATCGTCCTTATCTATTATAGCGTTCCTATTTTTGGTATTTTTGCCATAGGAAGTACGTTCTATTTTGCATGGATACTTGTGTTCTTCAAAAAACGTAAAAAACTGGATTATAAACGTTTTTCGCAGATTAGTGAAGAGCAAAGTAAGGTTATTGAACTGGTAAATGGTATGCAGGAAATAAAACTGCATAATGCTGAAAAAAGAAAACGATGGAACTGGGAGTTTGTACAGGCAAAACTATTTAGAATATCTATTGAGAGCCTGGCTCTGGAGCAGTACCAAAGTGTAGGGTCTTCTTTTATTAATGAATTAAAAAATATCCTGATTACAGTTTTCTCTGCAAAACTGGTTATAGATGGTGATATCACATTAGGTATGATGCTGGCGATTACAGCCATAGTAGGGCAATTAAATGCGCCTATCTCTCAATTAATTAATTTCTTAAGAGAACTACAGGATGCACAAATTTCTTTAGAACGTCTGGGAGAAATTCACAATAAAGAAGATGAAGAGCACCCTGGTGATGAAAAGATTAGAGATATCTCGGCAAATTCTGGTTTTGAAATCAAGAATCTAAATTTTAGATACGTTGGTGCCGATAAACCGGTTTTAGAAAATCTCAACCTTTCTATTCCTGCTAATAAAATTACAGCTGTAGTTGGGGTTAGTGGTAGTGGAAAAACAACACTAATGAAGATCCTTCTTAAGTTCTATGAACCTGATGAAGGACAGATTTTTATTGGTTCTCATGATTTACATAATGTATCCCAAAAAGCATGGAGAGATCAATTTGGTGTGGTTATGCAAGAAGGGTATATTTTTAATGATACCATTGCTAATAATATTGCAGTAGGAGAAGATTATGTAGATAAGAAAAAATTAGCGCATGCAGTCGATGTTGCTAATATCAAAGAGTTTATCGAATCACTTCCTCTTTCTTATAATACCAAAATAGGGATGGAAGGTGTAGGATTGAGTACAGGGCAAAAACAAAGGCTGTTTATAGCTCGGTCGGTTTATAAAGACCCTAAATATTTGTTCTTTGATGAAGCCACTTCTGCTCTTGATGCCAATAATGAAAAGGTAATCATGGAAAAACTGGATACCTTCTTTAAAGACAAAACCGTAATGGTGATAGCGCATCGGTTAAGTACTGTAAAAAATGCACATCAAATTGTTGTTTTAGACAAGGGTAAAATTGTAGAAGTAGGAAATCATGAATCTCTAATTAAAGAGAAAGGAAACTATTATCACCTGGTTAAAAATCAACTCGAATTAGGGAAATAATATTTGAATTAGGAATTAGATGAAAAAAAGAAAATGTTGTTCAGACCAAAAGTTATGAATTTGCATTATATATGTACCCGTTGTGCATTTAGAAATTAATAGCATAAAAAAGCGTCAATTCGAGTGGTTTTTCGGAATAGCCTCTCGACAACGCTCGAGATGACATGAAGAAAAATTGTACTTCGGCAAGCTCAGCAGGACTATTGAGAATAGCTTTTTTGATTCAAAATTCTATTCTCGATACACTTCTTCCTTTGGTCGAAGCACTCGAATTGACGAATTTCGAATTAAAAAAACGCAAATGCACAACGGTTATGTGTATTAAATTATATAAAAACTGTATTGTACATGACAAAATTGAATGTTATAGAAATGAAATGGTTTGTCATTTCACATGATTTAGTGTAGTACAAAAAATGGATCCCAGTCTACACTGGGATGACAAATAACTATTAAATTAAAAAAATAGCAATACATAATTAAACATTATGCCAGACACCTTAGACGACATACAATTACGTAGTGAAGAAGTACAGGAAATCCTAACCAGAGTTCCGCATTGGATGATACGATGGGGAAATCTCTTGATTTTGGTATTGGTACTACTATTATTATTTCTTTCCTGGCTGGTTAAGTATCCCGATGTGATACCTGCAGAAGCGATTATCACTACTCGAATACCACCGCAAAAAGAATATGCTCAAACTAATGGTAAAATTGAATCTCTATTTGTTAAAGACAATCAAATTGTACCAAAAAATACTCCTCTGGCAATATTAGAAAGCAGTGCTAATTATAAAGATGTGTTTTTGCTTAAATCTATTGTCGATACCATCAAAGTAAATACTAAATCATTTACATTTCCTATTGATGAGTTACCGGTCTTGTTTCTGGGAGATATTGAAACCAGCTATGCAATATTCGAAAACAGTTATTCTGAATATATCCTGAATAAAGAATTACAGCCTTTTTCTAATGAAGCTATTGCAAATCAAACATCCTTATCAGAACTCTACAGACGTCTAGAAAGTCTAAAAGCTCAAAAAAGGCTTGGTAAAGCCGAACTAGAGTTTAAACGAAAAGAACTTCAGCGTCAAAAAAATCTATTTGAAAAAGGAGTAATCTCTGCACAAGAATTTGAAAGTAAAGAACTTGATTACCTGCGAACTAAACGTAATTATGAAAATAACGACGTACAGCTATCTCAAATTAATGAGAGTATTAGCAATGCTACCAAAACATCAAAAGGTACAGAAATCAATAAGAGAAAAGAAGAAATTAACCTGTTTAAAAAGGTGTTACAATCTTTTGGACAGTTAAAGAAAAGTATTAAAGACTGGGAGTTACAATATGTACTTAAGTCAGATATCGAAGGACGTGTTTCTTTCCTTAATTTTTGGACAGAAAATCAAACTGTGACCCTAGGAGATCTTGTTTTTATTATTGTTCCTTCAGAATACTCTTCTTACCTGGCAAAAATCAAAGCTCCTTCTCAAAATTCGGGAAAAATAAAAGTGGGACAAACTGCTAATATTAGGTTAGAAAATTTCCCTGATGATGAGTTTGGAACCCTGAAAGGTAAGGTAAAGCACATCTCTCTGTTACCAGATAAAGATGGGTTATATCTTATTGATGTCGAATTGCCCGAAAAACTAATTACTACCTATGACAAAGAAATTCCTTTTAAACAGGAAATGAGAGGTGTTGTAGAAATCGTAACTGAAGATCTTCGACTTATTGAGCGTTTCTTCTATCAATTTAGAACATTGATGGATAAGTAAATAACGTGAGTTCTACATAAGAAAATTTACGTCAGTCAGAGTGATTTTCGATAGAAAATTGTATCGAAGACAAGTAAATTTTCAAGCAAAAGCCTAATTTCGATACAATTTTTCTCCGTTTCACTATGAAAAATCACTCAATCTGACGGCTTTTTAAAACTAAATCCTTACATCGAATTCACGTTAAATAGATTCTCTAACGCTTTAAGAAACCTGAATTCGACGTAAGTTTAGAATTCTATAAAACCTGTCACCCTGAGCTTATCGAAGGGCTTTTAAACTTATAATTTGCTTCGACAGGCTCAGCATGACAGTAGATGTTTTTTGCATTTTAAATACTTTCTTGCCAATACTCTAGGCAAACTATACATCTACCTCTTCTGATATTTCTCCTTGAGAAGAATCAATCTCTTCTGATACTTCTTCCTGAACAGGATTAACTTCTTCTAGTATTTCTTCTTGAGAAGAATCAACCTCTTCTGATACTTCCTCTTGAGAAGAATTAATCTCATCTAATACTTCCTCTTGAGAAGAACTAGCTGCTGCCATTGGTTGAGCTTTCTCAAATTGCTCTTCCTCGCCTGAGAAATAAGGAAAAACATCCATGATAGGAGATTCTGAAATTGCAGGTACTGTATAATCACTAACAGAATCCTTCATCATACTAATGGTATTATCATAGGCTTCCTTTACATCATTAGCCTGTACCAGCAGGTACATACTCGACTTTCTTTCCTTACCGCTTTCTTCATCATAAGAAATTAAGGAAACTTTTGATTTAAACCATCGATCAGAATTTTCAAAAGGGTGTATCTCTGCAAAATTTGCAATCTTAATATTGGTGATTTTAAATTCTTCACTAATATATGCTGACATTTCTTCGTTGATTCTGGTTTCAGCTTCTGTATAGGATAAAGCATCAACCAGATAAGGTTCTGTTGTAACTTTCTGTACTCCAGATTCATTTATTTTTCTATACTTTACTTTACATTCATACCAAGTAGTGCTCATATCTTTTTTTTAGGATGGCAAATATATATTTTTAAAAAAATGCTTACCATAAATGCGCATAATAGATATTCACAATTTGAAAATTCAATGATTTCTTGATATGTATGTTCTGTTATCTAAACCGAAAATACCGAAACAGTAAACTAAAAAGACCTCACAGGAATACTGAAACTAGTTCAGCATGCCTGTGAGGTCTGATCAAAAAAGCTATTCTCGATACAGTTTTTCTCCATTTTATTCCGAAAAACCACTCGAATTGACGCTTTTTATACCATTAACATCAAAATTCGTAATGGGTTGAAGTACTAAGAACCTACTTCTTCTTTAGTCTTATCTGCATTTTTACTAGCTACCCATTCTCCTATCAATTCTTCTAATATCGTAAGTGGTACAGCTCCATTAGTTAGCACTACATCATGAAACTCTCTGATATCAAACGCATCTCCAAGGGCTTTTTTTGCATTTTCGCGTAGCTCGAGAATCTTATTCATTCCTATCTTATATGCTGTAGCCTGGCTTGGCATAACAATATGACGTTCTACCATTTTCACAGCATCACTTTCTGCATTAGGAGTATTATCAACATAATACTTAATCCCTTCTTCTCTACTCCATTTTTTGCTATGAATCCCAGTATCTACAACCAATCGGCAAGCTCTCCAAAGCTCCATTGCCAGTCTACCAAAATCTGAATACGGATCACTGTACATTCCTATTTCTTTTGGTAGTAGTTCGGTATACAATCCCCAGCCTTCTGTATATGCAGTATATCCTCCAAATTTTCTAAATTTCGGGATGTCTTGTAACTCTTGTGCGATAGATCTCTGCATATGATGTCCCGGTATACCTTCATGATATGCCAAAGCTTCCATCTGGTATGTTGGCATTGCCGTCATATCATATAAATTGGCATAATATGTCCCTGGTCTTGCCCCATCAGGAGTTCCACTTTGATAAAAGGCTTTTCCTGCATTTTTCTCTCTAAAAGGCTCTACTGCTTTTACAATGATATCTGCTTTGGGTTTAGTAATAAAAAGCTCATCCAACCTGGATTTCATCGTATCAATTAATCCAACTGCTTGTTTAAGGTATGCTGCTTTTCCTTCTTCGGTATTCGCTAAATAGAACTTTTTATCTTCTTTCATATACTTGAAAAAATCTTGTAATGTTCCTTCGTATTTAACTTGCTTCATAATATCCCGCATCTCACCATGAATACGAGCCACTTCTTTTAATCCCAGTTCATGAATCTGATCTGCAGTCATCGTAGTAGTGGTCGTGCGTTGTAATGCATTATTATAAAACGCATCTCCTTTAGGAAATTTCCAGCAACCATCATCTGTAGTTGCTCTTTGTTGTTGTCCTTCTAGTAATGTGATCAAATTATCATAAGCTGGTTTCACACTGTCTATAAGTCCTTTTTCTGCTTTAGATACCAATTCGCTCTGTTCTTCATCAGATAACTTAAGTGTTGAAATTTTACTTTTAAAGTCAGCTAATAAAGTACTTTCCTGATTAGATTTATCAAAGGGCTGCCCTACAATAATATTGCGACTATCATCAAGAACTCTGGCAAATACAAACTTAGGAGGAAGGATTCCGTTCTTTTCTCTGATCTTTATATTTTCTATCGCTTGAGTAAACATTTCATTAATACCATTTAATCTGGAAATGTAAGCTTCTGCATCACTCTTATCCTTGATTTTATGCATATTGATAAGAAAAGCAGGAATCCTGGACTGCATTCCAAACATTTGATTTACAGGATAATCATAGAATCTATATTGAAAGTCTGCAATCTCATCTTCGAGATCTTTTTTCATCAATTTATAACTTAGAGCAGTTGCTTCGTTTAATTTAGAAACATCTACAGAATCTTTTAAATAGCCAAGGCGTTCTTTTGCTCTTTCTAAATCTTCTGCTTCTTGTTTAGATGAGATATCATCCCATTTACCGTAATCGTCTGTTTTAATTCCTAAATACGTTTGCATCATTGGTGATTTGTCAATTTCTTGCTGAAACTGTGCTTCGAACCAATCGTTTAGGTTTTTTGACTGCTCTTCGATAATGTCTGCCTGTGACGCTACATCCTGTTCTGGTTCTTTTGCTTCTTGCTTACAGCTGGTTAATGCCAGAAGAGAACAAAATAGCAATACACTGATTTTTAC
Source organism: Aquimarina sp. Aq78 (assembly GCF_900299525.1). GTDB lineage: Bacteria > Bacteroidota > Bacteroidia > Flavobacteriales > Flavobacteriaceae > Aquimarina. Next base: position 227,015 of record NZ_OMKA01000020.1, read on the forward strand.
TTTGGTCATGATAGTATATATTAGGGTTTATTAGTTATTTTAAAATCATAACTTCTATTGTAGAATCATGATATACTTTATGTGTTTGCTTGGTAAAATCAGATTCTGTTGCCTTAAAGATATTAGGAACATAGGTTTGTGGGTTTAAATCGATTAAAGGAAACCAGGTACTCTGTACCTGAATCTGTATTTTATGTCCTTTCTTAAACGTATGATGAATATCCTGCAACTTAATATTTACATCTGTTTTTTGATTAGCAACAAAAGGTTCTGGTTTACTAAAATCATTTCGAAAACGTCCTCTCATTACTTCACTACGAACCATCATATGGTAATTAGCCATTTTTAAATACGCCTGCGTCTCCTCTGTATCTTCGACATCATTGGGATATACATCTATCAATTTTACCGCCCAGTCCGCATCTGTACCTGTTGTAGCTACCTTTAGTTTTGCCAATACTTCTCCTGATAATGTTATATCCTCGGTAAGAACAGGAGTTTCAAAAACTAAAACATCGGGACGACGTGCTGCAAATCGTTGATCATCTGTCATATATTTTCTTGGCGTAAATACCATTTTAACATCTTCAGAATAAGGAACTGGTTTTTTAGGGTCACTTATAAATTCTGAAGCCCCTGTTCCGCTTTTACCAGACAATTCATCATTGGCAGAAAGGTAGAATGTCTTTTTCTCTACATTTGCCGGAGGCCAACTTTCATAAGAATTCCATTCCTTTTTTCCGGTATCAAAAATTTGAATTTCTGGTAATCCGGTTTTTCCATCTGCATCTCCTTTTAGAAAGTGATTAAAAAAAGTAGTTTCTACATTTTTTTGAAAATTTAAAGAAAGGTCATCCCCAAAATAGACATTACCAATAGCTTGACGTTTTTTGGTTCTTGCCCAATCTCCATGACTCCATGGTCCAAAAACCATAATGTTATAATTATCACTTTTCTTTTCGATATTTTCATAAGTCTCGAAAGGGCCATATAAATCTTCGGCATCAAATAAACCTCCCACAGTCATAACTGCTGGCTTAATTTTTTGGTTTTTTAAATGCTGAATTATTCCTCTTTTTTGCCAGAATTCATCATAATTCGGGTGTTCTTTTAATTGTGTCCAAAACACATTATCTTCTTTATAATATTGGTCTAAAGAGCTTAAAGGTCCAGCATCCAAAAAGAATTGATATTGATCTTTACTTTTCAGTTCTGGAAAAGTGTACCAACTCTTTGTTGTAGGTTCAGTTTTTTCATACCCAAAAACTGCTGTAGCTCTCCAATAACTCAATAAATATGCGCCATTATGATGAAAATCATCAAAAAAGAAATCACCAATACATGCTTGTGGCGATACTGCTTTTAAAGCCGGGTGTGCATCTAATAAAGAATAAGTAGCATAGAAACCAGGATATGAGATCCCCCATATTCCTACTTTTTTATTGGTATTCGATACATTCTTTATTAACCAATCTATCGTGTCATAGGTATCACTAGCTTCATCAAATTGTTTTCCTTTTTTACCAGGAATATACGCTCTCATATTATCATATACTCCTTCACTCATCCAGCGCCCTCGCACATCCTGATAGACAACAATATTACCTTCTTTCATTAAAAACTCATTCGGGCCTATTTTAGATCTAAATTTATCCTTACCATATGGTCTCGAACTATACGGAGTTCGATGCATTAAAATTGGGTATTTTTTTGAAGTATCTTTTGGAGCATAAATTGTGGTATGAAGTTTAACTCCATCTCTCATCACAATATCAACTTCTTGTTTTGTATAGTGTTTTTTTACATCATAGGAATCTGCTTCCTGAGAAAACATAATACTTGTGCAAAGAAGCATTATGCTTCTTAAAAGAATTAATCTGACTGATCGCATTGGTTTAAGTTTAGTTTATTGCTGAAGATAAAAAAATGGTGCTGCGAGCCAGATAGTTTTAAGGAGATTTTAACAACTTACAATCAATATAGACATATTGTAACAAGCTCAACCCAATATAATCAGTCTATAAGAAGTATGTTATTTTTCTATACATGGCTTTCCTATAACTTTTTCGAATGCTATAACTTTTGCTAAACTGTAATCGCCAAAAAGCATTTTTTTAAGTTCGAATTTTGCTTTTATGTAGTAGTTTTTATCAGACATTTCAAGTGGACTTTCGGGCCATAATTTATCAAAATCTACTTTACTTACATATACCCATTTAATAGCATCATATGGTTCTGCAAGCCATATTCTTTTATTTCTATTTATAGATTCAAAACTATATCTTACATAATCTTTCTGTTCTATATCAATCATTTTATATTTTATAGAAGAGTCAATTATTATCACAGAATTCGAAGTCAAAAACCGATACCTAAATAATAGAACTAAAAAAACAAGAAAGATTACTCCACAGATACTTATAAAAATATTCATTATCCACCTATGGTTTTAGTGATTTTTAATGTAAAAAATTACTTAGTAAAGTTCTTCAGGCCCGCCTGTAACCATTTAAGATATTCATTTGTATCTGGAGTATATGCTGTGGTTTTATTCAGTAAATTCATATCTGCATCTAATAGTGCATAATAAGGTTGTGAGTTATTTTTAAAATTTAAGGTCTGAAATGTCGCCCACTTATCTCCTACTGTTCTAATCTCTTTAATTCTTCCATCGGGTTTTAAAAACTTAAATTGATCATTTTCTGATAACTTTTTACGATCATCAACATATAAAGAAATTAAGACATACTTGTCCTTAAGGATATCAATAATTTCTGGATGACTCCACACCTGTTCTTCCATTTTACGGCAATTCACACAAGCCCACCCTGTAAAATCAAGCATAATGGGTTTATTTTGGGCTTTGGCAGCTTTCACTCCTTCTTCAAAATCGGTATATGCATTAAGTCCTAAGGGTCCGTGAGCTTCTTTTTCATAGATACTATAAAATAATGGTGGAGGGAAACCACTTAGTAATTTTAAGTTCGCATAGGCTGTATTGGTAAGCCCCGGAATTAAATAAATGACAAAAGCCAATGTGATAATACCTATAGTTTTTCTTCCTTTACTTAATTTTTGTATTGGGCTATCATGAGGAAAGCGTATTTTACCAAAAAGATACAAGGTTAGTCCCAGACCAATAATAATCCAAATACCAATAAATATTTCTCGTTTTAAAATCCCCCAGTGTTCTACAAGATCAGCGTTTGATAAAAATTTAAATGCCAATGCAAGTTCGATAAAACCTAAGACAACTTTTACGGCATTTAGCCATCCCCCGCTTTTTGGTAAAGAGTTTAGCCAATTAGGAAATAATGCAAATAATGCAAATGGCAGTGCTAAGGCTAATCCAAAACCTCCCATACCAAAGCTTAGTTGCATCGCTCCTCCATCACTACTTAGAGAACCTCCTAGTAATGATCCCAAAATTGGTCCCGTACACGAGAATGATACCAGCGCCAATGTTAATGCCATAAAGAATATACCTATCACTCCCCCGATACTAGTAGCTTTACTATCTAGTTTGGTACTCCAGGAAGCAGGCAAGGTAATTTCGAAATAACCAAAAAAGGATATCGCAAATACAATAAAAATGACAAAGAAGATAATATTAAGAGTCACATTTGTCGAAATATTATTCAATATCTCTGGATCTAACGAGTCTAACAAATGAAAAGGAAGGCTTAATAAAATATAAATAATGAATATAAAAAATCCATATAAAATAGCATTAAATAATCCTTTTTTACGATCCTTGGCTCCTTTGGTAAAAAAAGAAACTGTAAGCGGTATCATAGGAAATACGCAAGGAGTCAATAAAGCTATTAACCCTCCCAAAAACCCTAAAAGGAAAATATTAAAATAGCTTTTCTCCTCTACTTGTTCTGAAGGAAAAACATCTTTACCTTTTATATCAATATATAATGCTTTGGATTTCTTTTGATCTCCTTCTGTAATACTAGACAGATCTCCTTTATTTTCAATTGCTTCTCCAGAAAGATTGATATCAAATTCTACAGTCTCTGGTGCTAAACATTTCTCATCATCACAAACCGAAAAGAACACTTCTGCTTTAACCTGTTCCAAAGTTTTGTCTACTCGCTTGATTTTTTGAGAAAAAGTCACTTTATCTTCAAAATACTTCACATCCATCTCGAAGATATTGTCATACTTTTCAATACCTTTAGGCTCTATCGTTTCTCCTATAAGTGTATAACTCTCGGGAGTATTATTGTAAGTAAATTCTGTTGGTGTTGGAGCTATCTCATCACTATCTGATTCATTTTGAGAATACAAATGCCATCCTTTGTCGAGAGTAGCTTCAAAGTATAAGATATAAGTATCATCAGTTTCCTTCTCTATAGTAGCTTTCCACTTAACAGGATCCAATGTTTGCGAAAAAAGCGTTGTAGAAAATAATATAGTGGTCAGTAATAATAAGAGATATCGCATCAGGCTATTGTAATTTTAAGTATTTGTTTTGTTTGGGGTATTATTTTAAATCTATTATCTGCTCTATAGTTTATAATCCAAATTATTTCTTTTCCAGAACATAATAACCATACTCTTTCTTTAGCGAGTAAAGATAGTTTTTCGTCTTTAAAATATTTACTCAATTTCTTTTTCCCTTTCATCCCCAGAGGGTAAAAATAGTCGCCTTCTTTCCATTTTCTTACAGTTAATGGATACTTTAACTTTTCTTTATCAACATAAATGGTCTTAAGATCTATATCTGAGATTTCGGATGTTACTTTAAATTTAAGTGTTCCCGGGGGGATCATCAACATACTTTCGGCTTCAGGTATATTATAATTGCGATCTATTATTTTTTCTGATATTGGACTCAATAATAAACATTCTCTATCTTTTACCAAACGATGGGTTCCCGAAAAAATTTGTTTTCCGGATTGACCAGTGATCATATATTCAATATCACTCCAGGCTTTAAAACCATATTCTTTTAATAAAAAATATAGGCAGGCCCTTGGATTTCCATAATCAACTAATCTATTAATAGGTATTTTAATAGTATCATTTTCTGAAACCTCGAACAATTCCTTTTTAAGTTGAGTTACCTGGCTTTTAATAAATTCACTACTTTGTTTTAAGTATTCTAAAGTGGTATTAAAATTCTGTAAAAACTGGGGGTTAACAACTTTTAATTCTGGGATTACATCAAGACGCAGTTTATTTCGCAGGTATTTCGTGCTACTATTACTACTATCTTCTCTCCATTGCCAGTCATTTTTTTCTGCATATGCTAAAATCTGCTCTCTCGAAAATGGCAATAGCGGTCGTACAAAAGTTTCATTAATTTCTGGTATACCTGTTAATCCTTCTATCCCAGTACCTCTGGATAGATTTATTAAAAAAGTCTCTAGATTATCATCTGCATGATGCGCGGTAAGAATATAACCAAACTGATGCTCTAGGGCTAGTTTCTTAAACCAATCGTATCGTAGCTCTCTGGCGGCCATCTGAATTGATAAACTATGATTTACAGCATAGTTTTCTGTATCAAATTGTGTAGTAAAAACTGAGCATTGAAGCTCATCAGACAATTGAGTGACAAAATTTGCATCATCATTACTTTCTTCTCCTCTTAATTTAAAATTACAATGTGCTATACTATATTGGAGATCTAGTGCATGACAAAGTCTTACAAGTACAACACTATCTAATCCACCACTACATGCGATTAATAATTTGCTTCCCGAAAGAAATGGAAGGTTTGTGGTAATATGATCTTTGAACTCCTGTAACAACAGATTTTGGATTAGAATTTTCGGTTTTTCAAATATACGATTTTGAATTGCGATAACAATCTTCTTTGAAAATTACATTTACATATTGATTATCAGGTTTTTAACACTTTATTTGGTTTGTTTTTATTATTTTTAGAAAGCAACTCTTAAATTACTGATAAATGAATAGGACACATGAATTACAAGAATTTTATGAGGCGGATGACCAAAGGGAATTTAGTAAAAAATTATTATCCATTGTACCACACTTACATCCCTATGTAAAACACAGATTATATATTGCAGAAAGCGTGGGTATTTTACCACAGAACATGTATTGTTCTAATGGTATTATAGATGATGCGATATTGAAACTTTATCATGATGATCTGGATGTCGAAATAGATACCTTATCTCTGGAACTTAAACTCTTTAAAATTGCCGATGAGCTTATTGACGAATTATATATTCGTGAAGGTTGGCATCAAAGAAATATTAGCACCAGTTATTTTCTAAAGGAAGAACTCGAAAAACTTGAAGAGAATTATACCGTTGAAGGAGATAATGAACTTATTATGAAAGAAGAATTAGATGATATTTGTTATCATCAAAATTCTGAAGAAAAGCAGAGTTTTATATATAATGATATGGATTCTGATATTCTTAAAGTTATAGATTCTGAACCCTCCTCAGAACATAGAAAACAGAAATTATTAGGTAAGTTCTATAGTTGGCTCCCAATCGAGACTTCTAAAATTATTGACCTTTTTGTTTTCGGAAGATTAAACTTTGAAGAAATTGCTAAAATTAAAGATATAACCGCACAAGAGGTCAAGGAAATTATCATTGATGTACGAAAGAGTTTTAGAAGAAATCTTATTTAGTTAGTAGTATTGAGTCGTAGTTTTATAATATTACCTATGTACTTTTTATTGCAATCCTTCTAATACTTCTCGCATTGCTTTTGCTTTAAGTAAACATTCTTCGTATTCTTTATCGGGATCTGACTTGGCAGTTATAGCTCCCCCAACGGTATATGATATATATTGCCGTTCCTCATTATAAAGAATACTTCTAATCACTACATTGAAGTCAAAATCTCCATCTGGAGTAAAATATCCTACCGCTCCACTGTATAAACCTCTTTTAGATTTCTCTAGGTTTTCTATGATTTGCATTGCAGAAATCTTGGGTGCCCCGGTCATACTTCCCATTGGGAAAGTAGTTTTGATAACATCAACAGGAGAAGTGGTATCATCAATTGTAGAAGTTACCGTAGATATCATTTGATGTACTTGTTTAAACGAATATACCTTACACAATTCCTCAACAGTAACCGACCCTTTGGTTGCAGTTCTTGATAAATCATTTCGTACCAGATCCACAATCATTACATTTTCTGATCGCTCTTTGGGGTCATTATATAAATCTGATACTAATCTTGTATCCTCATCAATGTCCTGAGACCTTTTTGCCGTTCCTTTTATGGGTTGAGAAATTATTTTTTCACCTTCTTTTCGCAAATAGCGTTCTGGTGAAGCTGATAGCAAATAGTGGTCATTCATTCTAAAAAATGTGGCAAAAGGAGGTTTTGAAATATCGTTTAAGTGATAATATGTCTGTAAAGGATCAATACAACTGTTTTTTGCAAAAAACTCCTGGCAAAAATTAGCTTCATAAATATCTCCCCGATGAATATGAGCAAGCATTTCATTTACCTTCTCTTTATATTCATCTTTTGTAATACGTAGGCTTATTTTTACCTTACCACAAGGTTTCTCTATAGTACCTTTTTTGAGTATTAAACTCTCAGAAATTGTCTTAAAATCTTCTTCTATTTCATCATCTACCATTCTTAAATAATGCATTTCGAGAATATTTCCTTTAAGTAAAAAAAGTTTTTTAGGCTGAAAAAAATACAAATCCGGAAAACATAGTTCATCCTGATTTGCAGAAATTAAGTCCTCTGTATCATTTTTAAGATCATAAGAAAGATATCCAAAAATCCAATCCGAAGTTAATCCCTGATATTCTTTTAATGTATCAAAACCATTATAATAATCGGTTTTTATAGTAGTAAAAGCATCTACCGCCAATACAGCATCATAACTAGAATATTGCTGTGAATAGCTATTAGAATCAAGCCAAATAGCCTCTTCGAATTGCTGTCCCCAGTGTAGTAGCTTAGTTTTAAATTCTGAAAAATCTTCTAAAGTATATTGTTGAACACTTCGCACTTGCTCATTAAATTTGATGTGCAAAAGTACTGAGAACTTCGTTTAATCCCAATAAAAGTGTCTCATCTGTTACGGTGTTTGATTCTATAGAAAAATTATCATAAAAAGAAGGAAAACTAAAACTCTCCACAATTTCGGCTCCAAATCTGGGAAACACATTCTTAGCAAATTCTAATGAACTTAATCCTCCTCTTTTTCCTGGAGAAGTACTCATCAACAAAATTTTCTTTCCTTCCAGAAAATTACGGTCCAACCGAGATAACCAATCTATTACATTTTTAAAAAAAGCACCCCAGCTACCATTATGTTCATTTACAGAAATAATCAATGCATCAGCCTCAGAGATTTCTTGTTTTAGTCCCATAACCATCCCTGGGAAACCATTATTTTTTTCTTCATCCTCGCTATACATCGGCATAGCATAATTTACCAGGTTAATTATTCTTATATCATGTCCCTTTATTTCTGAAACTACAAACTCTACGAGCTTATGATTAATCGAAGTACTGCTATTAGAACCTGCGAAGGCAATGATTTTCTTCATTAGTATTGTATTAGGAAGTCAAAAGTAACCAAAATGTTCACAGTCCCAAAATAAGGCTACCTTTGTAGCATCAAAAAAAACAAATCAATTGACTTTTCGAGATTTAAATCTAAACACGCAACTTCTTAATTCCCTTGATGATTTAGGGTTTGAGACTCCTACTCCTATTCAGGAAAAAGCTTTTGCACCCGTAATGTCTGGGAAAGATGTTGTAGGTATTGCACAAACAGGTACTGGTAAAACATATGCCTATATGCTTCCGATTTTAAGGATGCTAAAATATTCTGTACAACAAAACCCAAGAATATTAGTATTAGTTCCTACACGAGAACTTGTTGTACAGGTAGTTGATGAAATCGAAAAACTTTCTACATACACCAATGTGCGAATAACAGGAGTATATGGAGGTACAAATATCAATACACAAAAACAAGCTGTTTCGCAAGGTTTAGATATTGTAGTTGCCACTCCGGGACGTTTATATGATCTGGCAGTAAGTAGAGCATTACAACTCAAATCGATTCAGAAACTCGTGATCGATGAAGTCGATGTAATGTTGGATTTAGGTTTTAGACATCAATTAATGAATATTTTTGATATCCTTCCGCGGCAGCGACAAAATATTATGTTTTCGGCTACAATGACGGATGAAGTAGATCAAATGATTTCAGAAATATTTGTCAAACCACAAAAAATATCAATTGCCAAAAGTGGAACACCTCTTGAAAACATCAAACAGTATGGTTACAAGGTTCCTAATTTTTATACAAAAGTCAACCTACTGGAACAATTGCTTTCTGATAAAGAAACCTATCACAAAACTTTAATTTTTGTTGGTTTTAAAAAGATTGCCGATCGTTTGTTTGAACAGTTAGAAAAAAAATATGCAGATGAGATTTGTATTATCCACTCTAACAAAACTCAAAATTATAGATTGCGAAGTATCGAGCAATTTAGAAAAGGAGAAAATCGAATATTGATTGCTACAGATGTAATGGCCAGGGGATTGGATATAGAAAATGTAAGTCAGGTAATTAATTTGGACACCCCAGAATATCCAGAAAATTATATGCACCGTATCGGTAGAACCGGTCGTGCAGAAAAAGAAGGAGTCTCGTTTGTACTTACTACAGAAAAAGAACAAGAGCATCTGGATGCTATCGAAAGTTTGATGGAGATGAAAATCGAGCAATTAGACATTCCCTCTGGTGTAGAAATTTCTGATCAGCTTACTCCAGAAGAACAACCCAAGGTTAAAGAAATCAACAACCCTCATAAACGACCTAATGATGAAGTTGGGGCTTCTTTTCATGAAAAGAAAGAAAAAAATAAAAAAGTAAACCTGGGAGGTTCATACCAACGAGAAATTAAGAAAAAATATAAAAAACCTAAAACCAAAGGGGATAAAACATATAACTTAAAAAACAAAAACAAGAAACGATAATGTAATTGATTTTGTTTTTTTAGATTGAACTCTTCTAATACCTTTTTATGGATTTAAACCTTGCAGTATTAATAGACGGTGATAATATACCATCTTCGTATATAAAAGAAATGATGGAAGAAATTGCAAAATATGGCAATCCAACTATCAAAAGAATTTATGGCGACTGGACTAAACCAGATCTTACAAAGTGGAAAAAAATTCTTCTAGAGAATGCAATAACACCTATCCAGCAATATGGATATACAAAAGGTAAAAATGCTACAGATTCTGCAATGATTATAGATGCAATGGATATTTTATATTCTGAAAAAGTAACTGGCTTCTGTTTAGTATCTAGTGATAGTGATTTTACTCGTTTAGCAACTAGACTTAGAGAGGCAGGGATGAAAGTTTTTGGAATAGGAGAAAAAAAGACACCAAATCCATTTATTGTAGCTTGTGATAAATTTATTTATCTCGAAATTCTTAAATACGAAGCAGAAGAAAATGAATCAGAATCTATTGATACTAAATCTGTTTCTAAAAGTAGTGTTGATAAAATCACTTCAAAAGAGATTAAATTAATCTCACATACTATATCCGACGTAGCCGATGATGATGGCTGGGCTTTTCTTGGAGATGTTGGTAGCCTGCTACAAAAAAAACAACCAAATTTTGACTCCAGAAACTACGGTTTTCAAAAATTAACTCCTCTAATCAAATCTATTAAAAATTTTGAAATTGAACAACGTGAAGCTGCTAAAGGACGGTCTAAATTAATTTATGTGCGGAATAAAAGACAAAGAAAAAAATAAGCTAATTGCCACAAAAAATATAGATATGAAATCATTAATAGTAAAAGGAGGAATATTTTTCATTATTCTAACATCCTTTCAGATGGAGGCTCAACAGGTCTATAAAGAAAAGTTTGCGCATACTTTTTCTATTGTAGCAAGAGATAAGGCAACTGGAGAAATGGCAGTAGGAGTTCAAAGTCATTGGTTTTCTGTAGGGTCGATTGTATCCTGGGGTCAATCTGGTGTTGGTGTAGTAGCAACACAATCTTTTGTTAATCCAGCATACGGTCCTAACGGCCTTAAACTTATGTCTGAAGGTAAAAGTGCCAAAGAAGCACTCGATCTTCTGGTAGCAAAAGATGATGGAAAAGACTTTAGACAAGTAGCATTTCTGGATGTAAAAGGTAATGCAGCTGCTTTTACAGGTGAAAAATGTATTGTCTCTGCACATCATATCGTTGGAGATAACTATGCTGTACAAGCCAATATGATGCTTAATGACAAAGTAGTTCCTGCAATGTCCAAAGCTTTTGAAGAGCATAAAGACCTACCACTGGCAGATCGGGTAGTCAAAGTTCTAATAGCTGCTCAGGAAGCAGGAGGAGACATTAGAGGTAAGCAATCCGCTGCACTGGTGGTCGTGAATGCAAAACCAGCCAAAAACTCCTGGGAAGATAAAAAAGTAAACCTAAGAGTAGATGATCACGCAACACCATTAGTAGAATTACAACGCCTATTACAAGTACACAAAGCCTATGAATATATGAATAAAGGAGACCTGGCAGTAGAAGTCGGAGATATGGAAATGGCTCTCCAAGCCTATGAATCTGCAGAACAATTATTTCCAGAAAATTTAGAAATGAAGTATTGGAAAGCAGTAGCATTGGCTAATAACAAAAGGCTCGATGAAGCTTTGCCTATATTTAAGCAAATTTTTGATAAAGATGAAAACTGGAGAGAACTAACCAAAAGACTCCCAAAATCCGGGCTATTAACTGTATCAAAAACACAGCTTGATCAAATTCTTAAATTATAGAGTTCTATTAAAAACTCTAATTTTCATTAACTTATTCTTTACTCATAAATTTAACCCTTCTTAATAAACACGTCATATAAATGAAAAGTAAATTATCCCTAGTACTTATCCTTTTTGTCCTACTTGTTGCATGTAAAGAATCAAAAAAGAATACGCCTAAAATTGAGAAACCATTATCTAAGGAAATAGTACTCGATGAAAATGATATCTATTCTGTATTGGTTTCTAAAAATAATCAAATTGTATTCGAAGCGTATTATAACGGTAAAACATCAGAGAATGTATCAAACGTTCAATCCCTTACCAAAGGAATTATGAGTATCCTTATCGGAATTGCAATTGATAAAAAATTTATCCCCAGTGAAAATGAAACCATTGATACATACCTCAACGATGAGTTCAAAACTATCGAAGACAAGAGAAAAAAGACGATAACTATTAAACATTTACTTAATCAAACCTCTGGGCTTTCCTGGAAAGGTTTCTTAGAGCATCAAAACTGGGTAAATAGTGAAAACCCTGTAGCATTTGTCTTACAAAAAAAATTGGATCATATTCCTGGAGAAAAATATAATTACAATACTGGTGCTACCCACTTATTATCTGCTATCCTAAGTAAATCTACAGGAAAAACAACCCTTGAATTTGCAAATGAGTATTTATTCGAAGCATTAGACATTAATACTGTGAATTGGGGAAAAAGGAATGATGGTAATTATGATGGTGGCGGACTTGGATTAGAAGTAAAGCCTCGTGATCTCTTAAAAATAGGTCAATTATTAGAGAATGAAGGTATCCTTAATGGAGTTGAAATAGTTTCTAAATCATGGATTCAAAAACTATTTGATGTAAACGAAAAATTAGCTACCGATTGGGGATTAAGAAATTCTAAACATGGTTTCTGTTGGTATAAAGCAAACCTTAATGGAGATCGCATTGATTATGGAATGGGTTATGGTGGACAATTTATAATCATGATTGCCGATAAAAACTTGGTTATTGTTACAACACACAATCATGATACCCCAAACGGCATTGAACAACAAATCAAATTCTTAAATAGAAAACTCCCGTTATTAATTGAAAAATACGGTAATTAGTACATACAAAATTTTATAAATGGCCTCTATCTTTGCTCATGGATTTACAGCATATGCATTTGGTAAAAGTTTTTCTAAAGAAATATATACCAAAAAATTATGGATATTAGGAATTATCTGTTCAATCCTTCCTGATGCAGATGTCATAGGTTTTAAATTTGGTATTACCTATGAAAGTTTTTGGGGACATAGAGGATTTTCACATTCATTACTCTTTGCTTTGCTTCTTGGGATTATAGTTACTTTTATTTTCTATTCAAAAAAAACATTTACCAAAACAGGAGCTGCACTAATCTTATATTTTACCATTTGCACGGCTTTTCATGGAGTTCTTGATGCAATGACCACAGGAGGGCTTGGGATTGCATTCTTCTCTCCTTTTGATACTACCAGATATTTTTTTCCGTGGCGACCGATTCAAGTATCCCCGATTGGTGTTAGTGAATTTTTTAGCACCTGGGGCATTAAAGTATTGTTAAGTGAATTGATCTGGATCGTGATACCAACAAGTATTTATATCTTAGTGATTCGTTATATCAGAAAACGCAAAAACTAACTTCGAAATAAACAATGAAAAACACTATTAAGCCTCTATTTATTTTAGTGGTACTATTATGCATGTACTCATGTAAAAAAGATCAAACGCATGAAGTCATTACAGTATCAGAAGAGCTTCAAATCAAAAAACTTAATGAACATAGCTATATACATACATCATATCTGAACACCGAAAGTTTTGGAAAAGTACCATGTAATGGTATGATTATTATCGATAACAATGAAGCATTGATATTTGATACACCAACTAATGATTCTGTATCTGGAGCCTTAATAAATTGGATTCAAAAAAACTTAAAATCAGAAGTCAAAGGAGTCGTTGCCACACATTTTCATGATGATTGTTTAGGTGGTTTAAAGGAGTTTCATAAAAGAAAAATTTCCTCATATGCCAGTAATAAAACTATACGTTTAGCCAAAAACAAAAACTATACAATTCCTCAAAATGGATTTGATACACGCCTCGAATTAAAAGTTGGAAATAGAGAAGTATTCAATACATTTCATGGAGAAGGTCATACTTCTGATAATGTCATAAGTTATTTCCCTGATGAAAAAGTACTCTTTGGCGGTTGTTTGATTAAATCAAAAGGGGCAAAAAAAGGATACCTCGGAGACGCAAATACTGAAGAATGGTCAACTACTGTTTCTAAAATCAAAGAAAAGTATCCCAAAGTAGAAATTGTGATCCCAGGGCATGGAGCTCATGGCGGGCAGGAGTTACTAGAGTATACTATTTCTCTATTTAAAACTGAATGATAAAATATGAGAGAATTTCAAAATAACACTTCACCAAAAGACAAAAGAAAATCAAAAGTTACTATAGGACAAGCTTTTAAAACCATAATATGGCCACGAAAAAATCTTGTTTTTATTGGGTTATTACTAATTGTCCTAAGTAGATTAGCTAGTTTGGTATTACCTATGGCTAGTAAATATCTAATGGATGACGTTATCGCCAAAAAAGATTACGAAATGCTTAAAATACTTTTGATTGGTGTAGGTCTGGCAATTCTGGTACAAGCAGTAACATCATTTCTTTTAACCAGAATACTAAGTGTACAAGCACAATTTCTAATTTCAGAATTAAGAGCACAAGTACAAAAAAAAGTGCTCTCTCTACCCATTAGTTTCTTTGACAACACAAAATCTGGAGCATTGGTATCTCGTATTATGAGTGATGTAGAAGGAGTTCGAAATCTTATTGGTACTGGATTAGTACAATTGGTTGGGGGTACAATTACGGCTATTATTTCATTGGTATTACTAATCCGAATTAGCCCATCGATGACATTATTTGTACTGGTTCCTGTATCTGTATTCGGAATCGTAGCTTTAAAAGCATTTAAATATATTCGTCCAATCTTCAGGAAACGAGGAGTTATCAATGCAGAAGTTAAAGGACGATTAACCGAAACTCTTGCCGGAGTACGAGTAATAAAAGGATTTAATGCCGAGGCGCAGGAAAACAAAACGTTTGAAGAAGGAGTCGATCGATTATTTCAAAATGTAAAAAAGAGTTTAACGGCTACAGCGATAATGACCAGTTCTTCAACATTTTTATTGGGTATTGCTTCTACCGGGATTATGGGAATTGGTGGGTATAAAATTATGATTGATGAATTGACCATTGGTGATTTCCTCTCCTTCACACTATTACTCGGGTTTATGATTGCCCCTATTGTACAAATGAGTAATATTGGAAGCCAGTTAACCGAAGCACTGGCAGGCCTAGATCGTACCGAAGAGTTAATGAATATGACTCCGGAAGAAGAAATAGAGGATCGAAATATCGTATTAGATAATATAACAGGAGATATCATCTTTGACAATGTTTCATTCTCATACGAAGAAGGAAAACAAGTACTGCATAACATTAGTTTTAAAGCTCCTTCGGGATCTGTAACTGCTTTGGTCGGTAGTTCTGGTTCTGGTAAATCTACCATTGCCGGATTAGCTGCTACATTCTTAAATCCAAAATCAGGAACCATTACTATTGATGATAATGATATTTCTAAAGTAAAGCTACATAGTTACCGACGTAATCTTGGAGTGGTATTACAAGATGAATTCTTATTTGAAGGCTCTATTAGAGAAAATATTTTATTTCCTAATCCAGGCGCCACAGAGGTACAATTGCAACAGGCCGTAAAAGCCTCATACGTGAATGAATTTACAGATCGTTTTGATGATGGATTAGACACTTTGATAGGAGAACGAGGTGTAAAACTTTCTGGAGGACAACGACAACGAATTGCAATTGCCAGAGCTATTCTCGCTGATCCCAAAATTATTATTCTTGATGAAGCAACATCAAATCTGGATACAGAAAGTGAAGCTTTGATTCAAAAAAGTCTTGGAGAATTAATGAAAGGCAGAACTACTTTTGTTATTGCACATAGGTTAAGCACGATCAAAAAAGCAGATCAAATTTTGGTTATCGAGTCTGGTAACATAGCAGAACACGGTAATCATGATGAACTTATCGCTGCAGAAGGCAGGTATTTTGATCTATACACATATCAAGCTAGAATTTAGTATTTTTAGAATACAAAAATCAAGCTTATGAAAAATAACATTAGAGGTGGTGATGCACCAATCGCATGCCAATTAGAGATTGACAAAAACTATGCTTGGTGTTCTTGTGGTCATAGTAAAGATCAACCGTTTTGCAATGGTAATCATAAAAAAACAGGAGGCTCTCCTCCTATCATTTTTTGTGTAGAAGAAACAAAAGAGGCTTATTTATGTACGTGTAAGCAGACCAACAATCCTCCATATTGTGATGGATCACACAACAATTAAACAAAAACTTATATAGAAATTTAAAACCAACAAACATCTAATCCTAAACACATTACGATCAACAGGTTTTATATTTTTATTTATTGATTTTGATGAGGTAGCATTATAAAAAGTGATTTGCTACCTCGATCATTAAAATCGATATATATTACTGTATCGTTTTTTGTTTTTGAATGAATGATTGTAATTTATTTTTATCCTTTAGTACTACTTTGGTGTACTCTATGTCATTGCTTTGTTTAAAAACTCCTTCAGGGCTAACAATGCAATGAAAAGGAATCTCAGAAAAATAAAATTTCTGCATTGTTTCGGGATCATTACCATTAGTGTTCAATTGGATTCCTTTTGGATTCTTATTGGTTATATATTTTACCCACCGTTTTGTATCTCGATCTATTGAAACATCAATAAATATAATACTCTCATCCTCTTTAAATTCATTTTTCATTTGTTCGAGTATCGGTTTTTCTGCTATACAAGGAGGACACCAGGTGGCCCAAAAAGTGATATATAATGTTTTTCCTATATAACTATTTAAAGAAATTAAATTTCCTTCTGAATCAATATATTCTATATCTGGTAAATAATTATCTGAGCTTGTATTAAAATCCCATAGCTTCTGGGCATGTACTAAGTCTCCACCCTGTGTTACTTTAAATCCTTTTTGCAATAAAATCAGAGGTTGAGAAAGTAAAAAATAAGTAAACACAAAAACCAAAATAACGGCAGAAGATACTTTATACACTTTTTTCACCTCTTTTCTTGAAACTATCAAGGTCAAAACTCCAATGATAATAAGCACTATTATAAAAGGGAAATACAAAAATCTAAATGGCTTAAAAATCAAAAGTGGCAAAAACAGAAAAGGAAGATACTGTATAGAAGTATTTTTATTTATCGTTCCGCTTATATAAAATCCCAATATGCATATCAAAATAGGCACCCATTTTAGTAATGCAGGATTATAAATAGGGAGTACTTTGAGGAATATAAAAAACAACGCAAATAATAGTATTGCGAAAGAAAGGATTCCCAAAAGAATTTTAAAAATTGATTTCTTGATCATAGCTTTTATTCTATTTCTTTATCTATCCATGTAAAAATAATTGTAGCAATTCTTGAAATTATGAAAACAGAAAAGCCAAAGACTGCAGGAAGTGCAGATACTTTTAAACCACTTGCAAAAACATGAGTAGAGATTTCATCTATTATTTGTACTTTATCAAACATTCCTACAATACCTATTAACTGCCCTAATAGCCCCCATACCAATGTTAAAAGCCCTATAGAATTGATCAGGTTTATATATTTTTCTGAAGAAACACCTCTTTGTATTATTACCAATGTGTTTTTGACAATGATAAACAATACTAATAACAACATAATAACTATTGGCATCATAAAGAACATCCCTCCTTCTTCTATTCTATTACCGATGAGTGTAAAGATCGATGAAGTTTCGTTTTGTAAAATAAATAGCTTTGTAATATTGAGTATTAAACTGATCATTCTATAAAATCTATTTTAAAAAGTTAATTTTTGATAATTTCTATTTCTGGGTACTCTTTCCCTGTAAAAGTTCTTTTTATTTCTAATGGTTGTTGTTTAACATATTTATTAAAAAAAGTAAGAATCAATTGATTAGTAATATAAGACATTCTTTCTGGATCGATTTCTCCTGTTTCTGTAAGTGAATGGATTTTTGACCAATACCCAAGATCTCCAAAATTAGCATGACCTGTCGACTTTATCGTAGCCAAATAGTAATCATTTTTTGCCACTTGATCGTATACATAAAAATTTGGAGTAAAAAATTTATCATAATTTCTGTCGGCATGCATTACCAAGAGTGGTGTTTTCAAGGTTGTATCGATTACTCTTCCAAATTGTGCTCCATCCATATTGATTACTCCCTTAATCATTTTATTTACCGAAGCATTTTGCACTACCGCTGCTCCTCCCCATGAATGACCCAATAATCCAACTTGATCCATATTCAACTTTTGATATAAAAAGCTATTCGAATCCTCGTTTAACAAGATCAATTGATCTATGACAAACGAAATATCATCTGACCACCTATCAAGGCTTTCAAAATAAGGCAAATAATGTATCAACTCATAGGCTGCTTTATTACCTTGTTCATCTTTTGTATTGAGTGCTAAATCCATCTTCTTTTTCACAAAACCAAAATCCACCTCTGTATTCATCTTGTCAATATTTTTTTGGCTCCATTTGATTTGCTTTCCTTGATATTCTGTAAGAAAGGATTCATATGTATGATGTATTGCAAAAACCACATATCCCTGACTTACAATTTCTTCAATAATAGAAGTATACATTTCACTATTCCATAATAATCCATGAGATAAAACCACAACAGGTAACTGCTTATTTTTTATAATCGGAAGTGATTTTTGAGTATGAGTCTTTGTAAGGTCAAAATGTGTAGCAATGATAGAAGGCATACCTTTACTTTCTACAAAAGCTTCTGCATATCCATGACCCATATAACGTATAGGGTTTGTAATTCCCAGATCAGAAGGATAGTATGCATTTATTTTTAACTTTCTATAATCCCCTTTTTCTTTTGAAAGTGTTTCTTCTCGTGTTTTGTCTTCAAGATACAATGATTCTAATCCCACTGAAAAAGTACCAGATGGTTCTGGAAACTCAATTACCGGCATTAGGATACAGAGTACAATACTAATTATGGTAATAATCAATCCTAAACCACCTAATAAAACCCTTACTACTTTTCTAATGTTTGGGGTATAGTACAACAATAAACTTATCAAAAGTGTGGTATACCCAAAATACATTTGCCATCTAACTCCTTCTACTACCCAATGAAGTACAAAAAAAATGACACTAGTGTAAAGAAGCCATTTTTTGATCTTTAAATATTGTGTGAAAAAACAGATTAAAAACCCTATTAATGAAAGAAGTAAAAAAGATTCTAATATTCGCATTGGTTATTCTATGATTTATTTTGAATCAAAACTAACCACATTGAACTTACCTCATTGCTTATTTGCGACAAACTACCAAATTAGCTTTACATATACCTTAAACAGTACCAAAAATGCGATAAACCTGTAAAAAGCCAAATCAATTTGGCTTTTCATCTCGTTAATAATGTTGTTTAAAAAAATATATAGATATTACACTCTATTTTGTTTAGCTAATGATTTCTAAAAAGTTTGTATTAAAAATAATTGTAGAATTATTACTTCATATCATCTTTTGGATTGTAGTATTAGTTTGCTATACCTATTTCTTTGGACATAATACAGACAACATAAGCTATGTTTTTTCTTTTTCCCTATTCTTAATGCCTGTTACCATTGGAACTACCTACACCATAATTAATCATCTAATTCCAAAATATTTATTAAAAGAAAAGTATTTACTTTTCCTACTATACTGCGTATATACCATTATTATTTCTGCTTTTTTTATCACTATTTCATTTTTTTACGGGTTGATTTTTTTATCATCTTTAAAATTAGAAGGGATGGCTCCTATGACCAGAAGTCCTTTTTTTCTCTTCATTGCGGTATACTTTGTTGTCTTTGTTGCCAGTGCTTTTAGTTTAGTAAGACATAATTATAAATCAAACTCAGCAAACCGAGAACTACAACATAAAGTCTTAGAGGCTCAGCTTAAACTTAAAGAGCAAGAATTACATTATCTCAAAATGCAAATCCACCCTCATTTCCTTTTCAATACATTAAATACCATGTATGGATTTGCACTAAAAAAATCTGAAGAAACTCCAGAAATGATCTTGAGACTTTCTAATCTATTAGACTATCTCTTATATCAAGTAGATAAGCCTCTAGTATCATTAAAACAAGAATTAGATCATATCAAAGATTATGTTACTTTAGAAAAAATGCGATTTAATGATACGCTAGATGTAGCTATGAATTTTGAAAATGTAAACGATTCTATTCATATTGCTCCTATGCTATTAATTCCATTTGTAGAAAATAGTTTTAAGCATGGTCAAATAAGGAATAAAAAATTATCTATTTATATGAAACTAACGTATATAAATAACGTGGTACATTTTAGTATTAAAAATTCAGTTTATAGTTCTTCTGAAAATGATGATGATGGCATTGGTTTGTCTAACATAAAAAAAAGGCTTTCCTCATTGTATAATAATAACCATGAGTTATTAATTTCTAAAGATGAACATTGGCATAGTGTAGAATTAAAACTAAACACTTCTAAAACAAAAAAACTATGAACAACAACATATCCTGTATCATAGTAGATGATGAGCCTACCGCAAGGGAGATTATCTCCTCTCACTTATCAAAAATTGATCGTATTGAGGTTGTAGCAACTTGTAGTAATGCTCTAGAGGCATTTAATTGTATTAATACCCAGAAAGTAGATCTTATTTTTCTAGACATCAATATGCCGGAGATTTCGGGGATTTCTTTTGCTAAATCTATTAATAAGGATATCAAAATTATATTTACTACCGCTTATCGCGAATACGCTATTGATGGTTTTGATCTTCATGCAGTAGATTATTTATTAAAACCTATCGCTTATGAACGATTACTAAATGCCATACATAATTATTTTGAAGTATATCATAAGGCAGAATCATCAAAAACTATCGAAACCAGTTCGAATGATTTTATTTTTGTTCGATCAGATCGAAGGATGAAAAAAGTTGATTTTTCTGAAATTATTTACATCGAAAGTTATAGTGATTATGTAAAAATTCATTGCCCATCAAATACTATTATCACTAGAGAGACAATAAGTACAATCGAATCCAAATTACCGCAGCAATATTTTATGCGAACCCATCGATCATATATTATTTCTATTTCGAGGATAGATTCATTTTCTAATGAAGAAATCATAGTTGGTAAGAAATCTATTCCTATCAGTAGAAATTACAAAGCTGAAGTACTAGGGAGATTAGAGAGAATATAAAAAAACCACCTTACGTAAGGTGGTTTTTTATATTTAGAAAATTATTTTAAACTTCCATTTTTTGTAGGAATTACATTTTCTTATTTTTTACGCATGCAATGCTCTATTATCTGTAGCAGCAAGTGCAGCTTCCTTTACTGCTTCTGTAAACGTTGGGTGTGCATGAGACATACGAGAAATATCCTCGGCAGATGCTCTAAACTCCATTGCAGTAACAGCTTCGGCAATAAGATCGGCACAACGTGCTCCTATCATATGTACGCCTAATACCTCATCTGTAGTCTCATCAGCAAGTATTTTCACAAAACCATCTAAATCCCCACTAGCACGTGATCTACCTAATGCTCTAAATGGGAATTGTCCTGATTTATATTTGATACCTGCTTCTGTTAATTCTTCTTCTGTTTTACCTACTGCAGCTACTTCTGGCCAGGTATATACCACTCCTGGGATCAGATTATAATCAATATGTGGTTTCTGTCCAGCCAAAGTCTCGGCTACAAAAACACCTTCTTCTTCTGCTTTATGTGCTAACATGGCTCCTTTTATAACATCACCTATTGCATAAATATTAGAAGCACTCGTTTGTAAATGATCATTAACCTCAACTTGCCCTCTATCATTAAGTTTTACTCCTGCAGCTTCTGCATTTAATCCATCGGTATAAGGTTTACGACCAACAGATACCAAACAATAATCTCCTTTTAGTTCTACCGGGTTTCCTTTTTTATCGTCTGCAGTTACTGTTACCTCATCTCCAGAAACCGATACTCCTGTTACCTTATGAGAAGTATAAATTTTGGATTTCTGCTTTTTCATTACTTTTTGCAATTCCTTGGATAGCGCTTTATCCATTCCAGGAATAATTCGATCCATATATTCTACTACAGAAACCTCTGCACCTAAACGGCGATATACTTGTCCTAATTCTAGTCCAATTACTCCACCACCAATAATAACCAGGTGTTTTGGTACTTCTTTTAATTTAAGCGCTTCTGTAGATGTAATTACCCTCTTTTTATCAATTTTGATAAATGGTAATGTTGATGGTTTAGAACCTGTAGCAATAATCGTGTTTTTTGCTTCGATCGTTTCTACAGTGCCATCTGCTTTTGTAATATTTACATGTGTAGCATCTTTAAATGATCCTACGCCTTCAAAAACATCAATCTTATTTTTTTTCATCAAAAAACTAACCCCATCACAAGTTTGATCTACCACACTTTGCTTACGGGCAATCATCTTTTCTAGATTGATCTTTACATCACCCGGAATCTCAATCCCGTGATCTGCAAAATGCTTTACAGCATGCTCATAGTGATGAGAAGAATCTAACAATGCCTTACTAGGGATACACCCTACATTAAGACAAGTTCCTCCAAGTGTTGAATATTTTTCGATTATTGCGGTTTTCATTCCTAGTTGTGCGCATCGAATAGCGGCCACATATCCACCAGGTCCAGAGCCAATTACGGCTACATCATATGTACTCATAATAGATTATTATGTTGTGCGTATTAATTATGAACAACAAATGTACAAATGTTTTGCTTCTTACAGAAGCACTGATCTTGTCAAATTTTTATTATAAAGCAATATTAGGGCAATCAAAAAGTTATACTTTAAATAATGGAAAGAATAAATTAATGAAAGAATGAGATAATGAAGCCTTCAAAAAACAAAAATCTTTGCTAATTTGCAGCTTCGATACTTTATTTACTCTTAAAGACCTTTTTACATAATTATGCGTTATCTATCCACTCTTTTTTTGCTTGCTGTTCTAGTTTTATGGAGCTCCTGCCGTAATGATTTTGAGTCAGGCCCCAGTACAGGAAATTTAAAATTCTCAACAGACACCCTATTTCTAGATACCATTTTTACCAATATAGGCTCTAGTACATATAGCTTTAAAGTATATAATCATACCAATGATGATTTTACCATTCCTGCAATTGCGCTAGAACGCGGCGAAAATTCTAACTACAGGCTTAATGTTGATGGTGTTCCCGGTAAATCCTTTGAGAATATTCAGGTTTTAGCCAAGGATAGTATTTTTGTTTTTGTAGAAACTACAACCGACATTACTGACCAAACAGCAGATGTAGAGTTTTTGTATACAGATCGAGTGTTATTTGATACAGGAGGAAATCAACAAGATGTAGATCTTGTAACTCTAATAAAAGATGCAATACTTTTATTTCCTTCCCGCGATGCTATGACAGGCGAAACAGAAACTTTATTACTCGGCCTTGATGGTGAAAATAACGAAATTAGAATTGAAGGTTTCTTTCTCGAAGATGACCAGCTTAATTTCACTAACGAAAAACCATATGTAATCTATGGATATGCTGCTATACCTAGCGGAAAAACACTTACTATAGATGCAGGTGCGAGAATACATTTTCATACCAACTCTGGTATTATAGCTGCAAACGGTGCCACCCTAACTGTAAATGGTGAATTAAGTACAGATCCAGAGCTTCTTGAAAATGAAGTAATCTTTGAAGGTGATCGTTTAGAACCTGGTTTTAGTGATATACCTGGGCAATGGGGAACTATCTGGCTTACTGCAGGAAGTACTGGTCACACTATAAATCATGCAACCATAAAAAATGCAACAGTAGGAGTACTTATGGACTCTAATGATGGAGGCACAGACCCAACGCTTACTATTAAGAATACACAGATCTATAATAGCTCTAATGTGGGGCTTTTGGCACGTACAGGCAATGTATTAGGAGAAAATCTGGTGATTAACAATGCTGGACAAGTATCTCTTAATTGCTCACTAGGTGGAACATATAACTTTAATCACTGTACATTTGCAAATTATTCTAATATCGGAACTGGGTTTAGAGAACTTCCAACGGTATTGATTGATAATAATCTACGAGTAAATGAAACCGATGTGGTTGTCGCAGATCTACTTGAGGCGAATTTCACAAACTGTATTATTTATGGTAATCAGGATTTAGAATTAATATTTAGCAAAATTGATGGTACTGCATTCAATTATAATTTTAAGAACTGCTTGATTAGATTTAATGATCTCAGTAACAAATTTACAGACAACCCTTTATACGATTTCACCAATACAGCTTTGTTTGAAAATAGTATCTTAAATGAAGAGCCTGATTTCAAAACTCCACTTGAAAATATACTTAGTATTGGTGAAAATTCTGCCGCTAATGGTAAAGCCTCTACTCCTACATCAGGAACAGACATTACAGGAACCCTTCGTAGTACTGCTGCTCCCGATATAGGTGCATATGAGAGTACTGTCTTTGAAGAAGAAAATTAATGTACAATATTCTTAATTATTGCATATCAACATCCTAAATAGAAAGAGACCAAAAACCGTATTTCTACTTATAGGAAACAATTACAGTAAAGATTAGATTTGATATAATAACCATATTACTAACTAATCCTTTACACAAATGAAAACTAAATTTGCCAACCTTGCAAGTTCTTTATTAGTGGCTTGTCTTGTAATCTTCGTTATTGTTATTTCTTGTAAAACAGACACAAAGGAAAAAACGGACCAACAACCAGTTGCCTATGATGATGTTCAGGAAAAAAGTAAAGATTGTAATTGCGAACCTAACTGGTTTCCTCACACTCAAACACCTCCTCCAGAAGAAGGTAAAGGAAGTCCATTTGATACGACCAGTACAACAAATTGTATTTTTCAGCAATGGTCCTGGCAAAAATTCTTGTGGTTAACCAAACCAGAAAACGGAAAAACTGTTTTCGAAAACAAGTTAATCCAGGTTAGTGATTTAATGATCCCTGTAGAACCTCAATCAGAATTATCTTTAGTTCTTAAAGATATAGAGCAAGCTGGTTCTGATGGAATTTTAAAAACCAATTCTCAATTTAACTCGAGTATTAGTAAATCTGATACTATTTACTATTCTATTCATATTGACGATACCTTAAAAGTTGCTGCCGATCATTTTAAAACAGCCATCCTGGATGGATCCATTCCACCAAATAATACCGAAACATTTCCTATAGGGTCATTAGAGTTAAAAGTTTCATGGGTAAAAACCAGTGCAATCCCAACAGATAAGCTCTCGACATATTACCAGACCAAAGCGGCTATTTATGAAAATGGTGCATATGTTAAAAGTGATGTTGCTTTACTAGGAATGCATGTAGTTGGTGTGGTCATAAACCATCCAGAATTTATATGGGCGACTTTTGAACATAATGATATGGCACCCTACTATGACTGGAGTACCAATATAGTATCTTCTACCGATGAAAAATTATTATTTGGGAAAGGAAGTACTTCATCTTTAGATGCAATTACTTGGGACACTATTACAAAAGAACCTAAAGAACCTAATAAAGCATTTACACTTTTTGAATTTGGTGTTCCTAGAACACAGGGTAACGGTTTTATGGAAACCAGTCAAAAAGAACCAAAAAATTATGACAACATTACAACGATCAATTCCTGTGTTTCTTCAAAACTACAGGATGTTTGGAAAAATTATTTTTATAATGGAGGGATTTGGATCGACACCGATGGGCTATCCCCACAGAAACAAGCTGATACCATCCAAAAATTAGCTGGGAATATATCTCATGCTACAAAAGGATCTATTGCAAGAGGGTCTTTAAATCTTTCTAATCTTACTATGGAAACCTATACACAGACTTTCCAGAGTGATGTACATGATATTAATGTAAATAATCTGGTCAATTGCTTTGTCTGTCATAACTCAGAAAATTTTGACGAAGATAAAGCCAAATCACCATTATACTTAAGTCATATATTTAATGCATATCTACAACATGGCACAGGAAAAACACATGATGAAATCAATGCATTAAAAATCAAAGAATTTAACGAACAGTTTATAAAAAAAGAGTAATTCTCATATTCAATTCAATTCAAACTGCTCGTATTTTATCATAGGCAAATACGAGCAGTTTTCTATTTCACTACATATCAAAATCGACTCATCCCAAGAATTTTCAAAATTTAAACAATAAAGGCAACAAATCATTACATTTGAATACATTTATAAAAACGAAAACTTATAATCTATTTTTCAGTTTACTACAATGAATTCATATCTCTTTACTTCTCAACGATTAGGTTTCCGTAATTGGACCCTTGATGACTTAGAAACATTATTCGAAATCAATAATGATAATGATGTAATGGAATTTTTTCCATTTAAACCATCAAAAGAAGATACCAGAGCATTTATTATTAGAATGCAGGAAATGTATGAAGAAAAAGGGTTTTGTTATTTTGCTGTTGATCTCCTGGATAATGCAGAACTTATAGGGTTTATAGGTTTATGTGAACAAAATTATTTAGAAAAATTAGGGCCTTTTGTAGATATTGGTTGGCGACTCAAGAAAAGTATCTGGAATAAAGGATATGCTACTGAGGGTGCTAAAGCTTGTTTAGATTTTGGTTTTAATACTATTAGTCTAGATAAAATTTACTCTACAGCGCCAGAAATAAATATAAAATCACAATTAATCATGAAAAAGATCGGGATGAGGCAAATCGAAACTTTTGAGCATCCTAAATTATTAGATGATAAGCGACTGAAAAACTGTGTGCTATATGAAAGAAAAGGGATACTAGAATAATTAAAAAACAATTATCATGTCAAAATTTAAAATCATAACCGTAGCATTAATTACCTTTCTGTTTTTTATTCATGTAGCCGTTGCACAAGAAGATGCTGTACATGAAAAAATCAATGCAGATATGTATGGTAACTTCTCTAAAGCATTCGAAACTTTAGATTATGACTTATTTGCTTCTATACATAGCAAAGAAATGATTCGAATTTCGGGAAATGGTGGTAAAATTGAAAAAGCAAGTGTTTATTTAAAAGGGTATCAAAAACGATGGAGTGTTCCTTCAAAAAAACCTGCTCCAATTGATTTTAGATTATTTGAAAGAATCTATTCTGATTCGCTGGTTTCTGACAGAGGAATTTATAGAGTTACCTATACTAACGACAATAATCAAACAAAATACTCCTATGGTCAGTTTCATGTTGTATTAAAAATGGAAGATGGAGATTGGAAAATATGGATCGATTATGATTCTAACGAAAACAAAAGTATCAATAAAGATAGTTACGATACAGCTTTTTCTATTTCTGAATATAAAAAATACTGGAAACACTAAGATAGTCTGAAGTTTCTATTACATTTGAAAAACACGTATTGCAATTGTACACATGAAGATTACAAGAAAAATAAGAATCATACTCATTCTCTCTCTGGTTTTACTAAATATTAGTTGTGATCAGATTTCAAAGAATGTTGTTCGTCAAGTGATTGATCCTTATGAGCGTATAGAAGTTTTTAAAGATAGTTTTGTATTGACTAAAGTCGAAAATACAGGAGCCGCTTATAGTTTGGGATCAGATTTAGCTCCGATCCTAAAAATACTTTTATTGCAAATTCTTCCAATTTTGGTTTTATTGCTATTATTAAGACAGATATTGATTAAAACAGATTATTCTAGAGAAACAATCATAGGTTTTGCTTTTATCATTGGTGGCGGAATTGGAAATCTTTTTGATCGCATTGTATATGGGTCGGTAACTGATTTTTTGATTTTGG
Organism: Aquimarina sp. Aq78; assembly: GCF_900299525.1. Classification (GTDB taxonomy): domain Bacteria; phylum Bacteroidota; class Bacteroidia; order Flavobacteriales; family Flavobacteriaceae; genus Aquimarina. The sequence continues at coordinate 254,839 of NZ_OMKA01000020.1, forward strand.
ATTTAGGAATCATAAAAACTGAAATATTTAACCTTGCTGATGTTTCTATTTTTTTAGGTTCAATTTTAGTATTAATCACTACTTTTTTTAATAAAAAAGGAACTATTTTTAAAGAAAAAATTCATTAAAATGAGTTGGATTAAAGAAATATCGTATACCGATGCAACTGGTCAATTAAAGAAAATCTATGACCGTATTAAAGGCCCAGACAACAATGTAGACAATGTATTGTCTATACATAGCTTACGACCACATACTCTGGTTGGTCATATGGGCTTATACAAAAATGTATTACACAACTCTAACAACACATTACCAAAATGGTACCTAGAGACATTAGGCGTTTATGTAAGTAGCCTGAATCAATGTAGTTATTGTGTAGATCATCACTCTATAGGATTAAAACGATTGTTGAATGATGACATCAAGTTTCAGGAAATTTTATCCTGTTTATCCAAAGATGAATTGCAAAATCATTTTAAATATCAATATTTAGCAGGCCTTCAATACGCCAAGAAATTAACGCTATCACATCATACTATTACAGAATCCGATATTCACAACCTTAGAGAACAAAAATTATCTGATGGTGAGATTCTGGAAATCAATCAGGTAGTAAGCTATTTTAATTATGTAAACAGAACTGTAGTTGGTTTAGGAGTTAATACAGATGGAGATATTATAGGGCTTTCGCCAAATGATAGTGATGACGCCAAGAACTGGAGTCATTCCTGAATATCATTAACAGTTTTATGATCATAAGAATTGGTAGTAGTATAGTGTTTCCATTTCTTTTGAAATACAGAATCATTTTTAGTGTATGGTTTTCCTGATTCATAATAAACAAACTCATCTCTTCCTGTTAGTTCGGGATCGTTGGATATCTTTTCATAAAAATTAGCATACTCTTCTTTTTCTTTTTGTAATGTTTTACGAAGAGAGATATAAACATTTGACTCTGAATCTGACTTTCTCCAGATATCATATTCTGTCGCATTTGAAACATATCTAGTAGTACTCAATAAACTATCCTCAATTCTTATACTTATACCCTCTGTATGATATATCCTTTTGTTTGAATAGTCTATATTTTTCATATAAAACCGATTCTTATTGTATGATAAAATCCCATGTTCTCCAACAGGAGTAAGTCCATGTACTTTTCTTACTACAATAAAACCAAAATCTTTATCCGAAATTCTTTTTATTAGCAATATAGCCTTATACACAGGATGATTATGTATTGTATCCCGAAAAAACGCATACCCATCTATAAGATCATAACGTCCTTCTATACTTGGGGTTTCAATATTATTTATGGTGTCTTCCTTTTTTTCAGTACGCTCAACCTCCTGTTGTAAGTTTTCTTTTTTTACATTTTCTTCAGGTCGTTTGGATGTTAAATTACTACAACCAGATAATGTAAGTACTAAATAGAGTAAAATTTGGATATGGCGTATATACATGATAATTCGGTAAGTAAAAGTTTTATAATAACAATATAAGCAAAAAGTGCACTGTCATATAGTATGGCAGTGCACTTTCTTTTACTATTATATTTAAAACAAACTGGTTTAAATTTTTATGATTTTGCAGAGTATTTCAGTTTTAAGTGAATTAAAAAAATCTAAAAACCAATTTAATAAAGTTTTATCCTATAAATAAAGGCTTATCTGCCATCATCGCATTTACATCATCTGCGATAGCATGAAGTTTTTCTTCGCTTTCAACATTTTGGATTACCTGATCGATCAATTCAACAATGGCTACCATATCATTTTCTCTCAATCCACGAGTAGTAACTGCTGCTACTCCAATACGAATTCCCGATGTTACAAATGGAGATTTATCATCAAACGGTACCATATTTTTATTTACAGTAATTTCTGCAACACCCAACGCTTCTTCTGCTTGTTTACCTGTTACTCCTTTATTTCGTAAATCGATAAGCATCATATGATTATCGGTACCTCCAGAAATAACTTCATATCCTTTCTTCACAAATGCTTCGGCCATAACTGCTGCATTTTTCTTGACCTGTACGATATAATGCAAAAACTCATCTGTTAGTGCTTCTCCAAATGCGATTGCTTTTGCTGCAATAATATGCTCTAATGGTCCTCCCTGATTACCAGGAAATACTGCACTGTCAAATAATGAGGACATCATTCGTTTTTTTCCGCTTTTTAAGGTAATTCCGAAAGGATTTTCAAAATCTTCTCCCATTAAAATAAGACCTCCTCTTGGTCCTCGCAGTGTCTTATGAGTTGTTGTAGTTACTACATGACAATGTGGTACAGGGTCCGAGATTATTCCCTTTGCAATCAATCCTGCAGGATGAGCAATATCTGCAAAAAGAATTGCTCCTACACTATCTGCAATCTCTCTAAATCTTTTATAATCAATTTCTCTTGAATAAGCAGATGCTCCAGCAATAATCAACTGTGGTTTTTCTGCGGTAGCAATTTCCTGAATTTTATCATAGTTTAATCTTCCTGTCTCCTTTTCTACTCCATAAAAAACAGGATTATATAATTTACCAGAAAAATTAACTGGTGAACCATGAGTTAAATGTCCTCCATGAGAAAGATCAAAACCTAATATTTTATCGCCTGGTTTAAGACATGCATGATATACAGCTGTATTGGCTTGTGAACCAGAATGAGGTTGCACATTAGCATATGCTGCACCAAACAATTCTTTAGCTCTATCAATAGCAATCTGCTCTATAACGTCTACTACAGCACATCCCCCATAATAACGTTTACCGGGATATCCTTCGGCATATTTATTGGTTAGGACAGACCCGGCAGCTTCCATTACTTGTTCACTCACAAAGTTTTCTGAAGCAATAAGTTCTAATCCGTTGATTTGACGTTCTTTTTCGTCCTGAATTAAATCAAAAATTTGTTCGTCGCGTTGCATGAATTCATTATTTATTAGTAAAGGCGTAAAAATAGGAAATCCATTCTTTAAATCGACCTAAATAGTCCCTAATAAATAAGAACGTCTTGTTCTTTTTATGAATTAATGTTTACACCTATACATCACTGATAATTTTGCATTAATACCTATCAAATATTACGAAGTAAAACGTTTCTTAGCTTCAAAAAATTTAACAAATAGGTATTCCCTCCTTGGTATTGTACTATTAATAACATATCTTATCATTATTTTAATTATTTTTCACATAATTAAAAACTTTTAACCATCCGAAAATTATATATTTGATCATAAAAATTACCAACAACATATAAAAGAACTATAATGCCCATAACTGCAAATTATCCAGATAGAAAGACATGGATTGAAACATTTCCTAATACCGATTTTCCTATACAAAATATTCCTTTTGGTGTATTTCTCACCCGAGATGATATTATTACTATAGGAACCAGAATTGGTGATACTGCTATTGACCTTGGAGCACTTCATCAACTTGGTTATTTTGAAGGAATCCCATTAACAGATGATATTTTTTTACAGGATTCTTTAAATGATTTTATTTCTGATGGAAAAAAGACATGGAGATTGGTTCGTAATAGAATTGCTGAAATTTTTGATGCCAAAAATAATTCCTTAAAAAATAATGAAAAACATAGACAAGAGGTTTTATTCTCTTTAGATGAAATCGAAATGCAATTACCCGTTAGCATTGGGGATTATACTGATTTCTATAGCAGTATTGAGCATGCAACTAACGTAGGGAAAATGTTTAGAGATCCCGAAAACGCTTTGCTTCCTAATTGGTTACACATGCCTGTTGGATATCACGGTCGTAGTAGTTCGGTTATTCCTTCTGGTATTCCTGTACATCGCCCGCAAGGTCAAAAACTAACCAATGGTGCTAAGGATCCTATTTTTGGCCCTTCGAGATTAGTTGATTTTGAGCTTGAAATGGCTTTTATCACTACCGATGCTAATCAATTGGGAGAACCAATACCTATCGAAGAGGCAGAAGATTATATATTCGGGATGGTATTGTTTAATGATTGGAGTGCCAGAGATATTCAAAAATGGGAATATGTTCCATTAGGTCCATTTTTAGGTAAAAACTTTGCTTCATCCATATCTCCGTGGATTGTAACTCTTGATGCTTTAGAGCCCTATAGAACAGATGGACCTAAACCAATAAAAAAACAACTACCTTATCTTCAATATAAAGGAAAGAAAAGTTTTGACATCAACTTAGAAGTTGCTATTCAACCAGAAAAAGCAACAGAAACTGTTGTTTCCAGAAGTAATTTTAAACATATGTACTGGACAATGGCGCAACAACTTACCCACCATACTGTAAATGGATGCCCAGTTAATTCTGGTGATCTTATGGGTAGTGGAACATTATCCGGACCAACACCAGATTCGTACGGATCAATGTTAGAACTAAGCTGGCGTGGAGAAAAACCTTTACAACTTAATGAAGGGGGAAGTCGTAAATTTATTGACGATAATGATACGGTGATTATGAGAGGATATTGCGAAAAAGATGGAGTTCGAATTGGATTTGGTGAAGTCTCTACTAAACTGCTTCCTGTGTTTAAAAAATAAAGAAGTTACAAACCATTATATAACCTCGAAAAAATAACTTTCGAGGTTTTTTTATTATCTTTTGGCATCAAAGTTGTTTTCAATACCCAAATCAAAATATTATTGATATGAAAAAACTACTACTCCTACTACTTATAGCTACAATTATTTCTTCATGTAGCAGTGTTAAGAAAACCGAAAAGGCACTTAACACAGGAAATTATGATCAAGCGATAAATATCGCTCTAAACAAGCTTAGGACAAATAAAGGAAAAAAAGGAAAGCAGCCGTATATCCTAATGCTCGAACAGGCATATGCAAAAGTTCTTGATCGAGACAATAATGCTATTGCATATCTAGAAAAAGAAGGAAACCCTGCTAATCTTGAACGAATTTACAACACATACTTATCCCTAAAAAATAGACAAGAACGTATAAAACCATTGTTGCCGCTTTACCTTGTTGAAGAAGGTCGTAATGCTAACTTTACACTGCATAACTATGACCAAAAGATTATCAATACGAAAGATGAACTTTCTCAATACTTATTTAATAATGCCAAAGTTTTATTGACATCTGCTAAAAGAAAAACAGATTATAGAGCTGTATATGAAGATTTGAACTATCTAAACAAGATCACTCCTAATTACAAAAATACCAGGGAGATGATTGATGAAGCTCATCAAAAAGGGACTGATTTTGTAAAAGTAACCATGAAAAATAGAACCGAAGTTATTATCCCTAAGAGATTAGAAAGTGACTTACTCAATTTTGGCACATATGGCCTTAATGATCTATGGACAGTATATCACAGTCAACCTCAAAAATCTATTCCTTATGATTATGCCATGGAAGTAGAATTAAGAGAAATTAATATATCTCCAGAACAGATCAAGGAACGTCAACTACAAAAAGAAAAGTTAATTAAAGATGGTTGGGAATATCTACTGGATGAAAATGATGAAATCGTGGTTGATGATAAAGGTGAAAAAGTGAAAGTAGACAGAATGGTAAAAGTACATTGTGAGTATTATGAATTTACCCAGTTTAAAGCTACTAACGTTGTTGGTAATGTTCAATATAGAAACTTAAGAACAAGACAACTCTTAGATGCTTTTCCTATTGCAAGTGAGTATATTTTTCAGCATATTTATGCAAACTACAATGGTGATAAACGAGCTTTGGAAAGTGGTTTATTAGGATATTTGGGTGTAAAATCTGTGCCATTTCCTTCTAATGAGCAGATGGTCTATGATTCTGGAGAAGATTTAAAAAACAAATTAAAGAATATCATTACTAATTATCGTTTTAAATAATACATTACGCTATACTTATAATAGTATTTGATCTTAATAGATCTGTACTATATAATAGAGAATTATTAGCATGATCGATCACACAAGTTTACTTAATTCGGGGGCAATATTAAAAAAATATAAACGAGGAGAATTTCTTTTTCAAGAAGGCTCTATCGCTCGCTATTATTATCAGGTACACCAGGGAGAGATTAAAATGAACAATTATAATCAGGAAGGGAAAGAATATATCCAAGGTATTTTTACAAAAGAAAAAAGTTTTGGAGAACCTCCCTTATTTGCAGATTTTAAATATCCAGCTAATGCAGAAGCTATTGTAGATTCTGAAGTCTGGCAATTACCAAAAGAAAAATTCTTAAAGTTTTTAGAAGAAAATCCTCATATTCATCACAAATTTACCAGCACACTGGCTTTACGGCTATATTATAAAGCAATTATGGTTTCTGAAATATCTACTCAAGAGCCAGAACATCGCATTCTTAGGATTCTTGATTACTTCAAAAAAAATAGTGAACCTGGCATAACAGAATCAAAGATATACAAAGTAGAATTAACCAGACAACAACTTGCCGATCTAACTGGACTACGTGTAGAAACCGTTATACGTAGCATCAAAAAACTAGAGCAAAAAGGAGAACTTTTTATTAAAGATAGAAAAGTATATCGGTAATTTTTACTCCCAACCTACTTTATGATCAGAATCATAAAACTATAGCCCTTCCTTGAAATACCTTTGAATAACACTATAAATAATTGTTATGTATTCAAAGTTATTAAAAGATTTTAAGGAAATGTATATGGCATATATACCATTAATGATCATTCTTTCTAGTTGTTTAGGATCTGTTGCAGCAATGTACATTCTTATGCAAGATAGGTCTATTTCACAAGTCGTTCAATTATCCCTTTGTGTAATCGTTTGCATGGCATTTAATGCATCTATTCTAGCTCAAATGAAAGCTAAATTCGTATTCAACCTATTAATTGCAAGTATAATAATCAACAGTTTTTTGGTATTACTTAACATCACATTTTATTAATAGGAATATAAGATATCTTACCACAAAAAAGCAAGCAAAAGTGATTCAAAAAAATGATATCAGAAATAGAAATGATGTGACAATGCTGGTTTCTATATTTTATAAAAAAATAAGAAAAGAAGAGAGTTTAGGCCCTATTTTTAATCATATGATAAAAGATTGGGATAAACATTTAGATAGATTAACCAATTTTTGGGAAACTAACCTCTTATTTGTTTCAAAATTTAAAGGAAACCCTATTGAAGTCCATAAACGAGTAGATCAAACGTTTAACCACAATATTACAAATGTACATTTTGGAATATGGTTGCAACTATGGATTACTACAATAGATAGCCTTTTTGAAGGTGAACTCGCTACTTTGGCTAAAAACCGCGCCAGAAAAATGAGCACAACATTATTCGTGAAAATGTTTCAAGACAGACCTTCTCAAAAAATAATCCCTAACAAATAATTTACACAAATTGATGTAATACCTGAGGTGTAATTGCACTATGCGAAGAATGATGTACCATAACACCATTTCTAATAACAATAAATTGTGGTGATTCATGAAATACCTGAAATTTTGCAGCTACTTCTGCAGACACATCACGATGATTCAATAAATCAAGATAATACAAATCAATTTGATCTTCTGTAATATCAAAACTGCTTTCAAAATTACGGATCACCATTCCACTAATACCACAACGAGTCGAATGCTTAAAAATAGCCTGCGTTTTAGTCTTTGATGCTTCTGCTATTTCCTCTAATTGCGAAATAGAATTGAGCACTTGCCAAGGTAAAGCTTGTTTTTCCTGTTTAGGTTCTTTCTCTTCTGATCCAAATAATTTACCAAATATTCCCATTTTTTTCCTTAATTCAAATTATCACAAACATAGTCAAATGATTTTTAAAATTGACTATAATCATATATTGGTCGTTACAAAATTCGTAACTTTACATTAAGCCAAAAAGTCAGTAAAATCAAGCAACAACAAGACATTTTGACACATTATCGAAGTAGGAATATTATTTGATCCTCTACTAGAAACTCAAAATAAGAGACTATGAATTTTAATAATTTCACTATAAAATCACAGGAAGCCATACAACAAGCTCAACAGCTTGCACAAGGCTTTGGACATCAACAAATAGAAAACGAACACATTTTTAAAGCTATTTTTAATGTAGATGAAAATGTGCTTCCGTTTTTGCTAAAAAAGTTAAATGTAAACATTAATCTTTTACAACAAGTTCTTGATAGTACACTAGAAAGTTTTCCTAAAGTTTCTGGCGGAGAGTTACAATTATCAAGAGAAGCAGGAAAATCACTAAATGAAGCAAGCATTATTGCTAAAAAGATGAATGACGAATATGTTTCTATTGAACATCTGGTGATTGCTATCTTTAAATCTAAAAGCAAGATTGCACAAATCCTAAAAGATCAGGGAGTAACAGAAAAACATCTAACTGAAGCTATTAATGAGATCAGAAAAGGCGAACGAGTAACATCACAAAGTGCAGAAGAAACCTATCAGGCCTTAAATAAATATGCCAAAAATCTTAATGAAATGGCAGAGAACGGAAAATTAGATCCCGTTATAGGTCGGGATGAAGAAATCCGAAGGATATTACAAATCCTTTCTCGTCGTACCAAAAACAATCCAATGCTAGTCGGTGAGCCTGGCGTGGGTAAAACTGCTATTGCCGAAGGGTTAGCTCATCGAATTATCGCCGGAGACATCCCCGAAAACCTTAAGAACAAACAAATTTTTTCTTTGGATATGGGAGCTTTAATTGCTGGTGCCAAATTTAAAGGCGAATTTGAAGAACGCCTTAAATCTGTGGTAAAAGAAGTAACTTCTAGTGATGGAGATATTGTATTATTTATCGATGAAATCCACACTCTTGTAGGTGCAGGCGGTGGCCAAGGCGCTATGGATGCTGCAAATATCCTAAAACCAGCTTTGGCAAGAGGAGAACTTCGCGCAATTGGAGCCACAACTTTGGATGAATATCAAAAGTATTTTGAAAAAGATAAAGCCCTAGAAAGACGTTTCCAAAAAGTTACAGTAGATGAACCAGACACAGAGAGTGCAATATCAATTCTTAGAGGAATTAAAGAAAAATACGAAACACATCATAAAGTACGTATAAAAGATGAGGCTATAATCGCTGCGGTAGAATTATCTCAACGTTATATCACAAATAGATTTTTGCCCGATAAGGCTATTGATTTAATGGATGAAGCTGCCTCTAAACTGCGAATGGAAATTAATTCTAAGCCTGAAGAACTCGATGTTCTCGACAGAAAGATTATGCAACTTGAAATCGAGATCGAAGCTATAAAGCGTGAAGATGACGAAACCAAGCTAAAAGTACTTAATGCAGATCTTGCAAACCTTAAAGAAGAACGTAATGAGATTTTCTCAAAATGGCAAAGCGAAAAAGAAGTTGTAGATGCTATTCAAAATGCAAAAACAGATATTGAAGAATATAAGCTTGAAGCAGAACGCGCAGAGAGAAATGGAGATTATGGAAAAGTCGCCGAATTGCGCTACGGAAAAATAAAGGAAGCTCAAGAAAGATTGGATGAATTGCAAAAACAGTTAAATGAACAGCAAAGTAAATCTTCGCTTATTAAGGAAGAAGTTACTAATGATGATATTGCAGAAGTAATAGCAAAATGGACAGGAATACCAGTAACCAAAATGCTACAAAGTGAACGCGAAAAATTATTGGTGCTTGAAGAAGAATTACAGAAACGTGTAGTTGGACAAATTGAAGCTATACAAGCTGTTAGTGATGCTGTACGAAGAAGTCGAGCAGGTTTACAAGATCAAAAAAAACCAATAGGTTCATTCTTATTTCTGGGAACTACAGGGGTTGGTAAAACAGAATTAGCAAAAGCACTGGCAGAATACCTGTTTAATGATGAAACGGCTATGACCCGAATAGATATGAGTGAATATCAGGAACGCCATGCGGTAAGCAGATTGATGGGTGCACCTCCTGGATATGTAGGATATGACGAGGGAGGACAATTAACCGAAGCTGTTCGAAGAAAACCATATTCTGTAGTATTACTCGATGAAATAGAAAAAGCACATCCAGATACGTTTAATGTATTATTACAGGTGTTAGACGAAGGTAGGTTAACAGATAATAAGGGTAGAGTTGCAGATTTTAGAAATACTATCATTATCATGACCAGTAATATGGGGAGCCACATCATACAAGAAAAACTTGAGACTATCAAAGATATGGATACTGCTATGGAGGCAGCTAAGGTAGATGTATTAGGGATATTAAAACAATCTGTTCGTCCAGAGTTTTTAAATAGAATAGATGATATCATTATGTTTTCTCCGCTTACCAAAGCCAATATAAATGAAATTGTAAGGCTTCAGTTAAAGCACGTTTCTAAAATGCTGGCTGAGCAACACATAACTTTGGATGCTACAGAGCAAGCTATAACCTATCTTTCTGAAAGAGGTTTTCAACCAGAATTTGGAGCTAGACCAGTGAAACGCACTATCCAAAAAGAAGTTTTAAATACACTATCTAAAGAAATTCTAGCAGGAAAAATCTCTACAGAGAGTGTAATTTTACTCGATGAATTTGATAGTAATCTAGTATTCAGAAATCAGGAAAATTTGGTTTCTTAATCAATCTACAACAGTAATTACATGTAAAAACAGAGCTATTGGTCTAGAAATAAACCAATAGCTCTAATAGTTTTAAACAAAAAATCAACAATGCTATATTTTGTCGAGTAGCATATATTACGGTTTTACCGTAGATATTAACAAAATTATTCCTACAATAGTTAATAACTAAATAAGGAAAAAAACAAGGTTTTTGAGTACATTGCTCTCTCAATGAGACCAACCATATTACTTGCACTTCTTCTAATTTCACACATCTCCCTGGGCCAAAACAAAAAGGGGGCCTTATCTGATATTAGAAATAAATACCAGTTAATCCGAGAATTAGTAGATACCAATACACTTAGACAGCATCATACCGATTATTCTTGCGATGAATCAACAGAAAAAGGATCACTTACCTTTTACTATAATGGCACAGAATTAAAGCATATTATCCACACCTACACTCAGGGACATGTAAAGTATAGAGATGAATTTTATGTTTGGGATAATCAACTGTTTTTTCAATATGCAATCCATAAAGTTTGGTATAAAGACTATGAAAGAAGTCGTTCTGGTAAACGTCGACTAGCAAATGTTGTATTAACACTCGAAGAACGTTTTTACTTTAAAGATAGAAATGTTATAAAATGTCAATTCAAAGATTTTGAAAACAGGAGTAGTCGTTCAAAAAAAATCAAAACTAACAACATTAGAAACATAAATGTGGGCTGTGATCAGGCACAGGTTGCTCTTGAAAAGTTTGATCTTTTACTCGATTTCCAAAAAATGAAAATCGAAGATGCCTGCAACCTTCCTAAAAGTATTACCAATACAGAACCTCTAGATCATATTTACGGCAATATCGGTCAAAATTAAAAACCCGTATTTTTATTAAGCTCTCTTCAAAGTATGTTAAAATAAAACATTTGTTGCATTAAAAAATATACCACTTGGTATTTTTTTAGTATATTCGATCTATATTTCAATAAAATATGCTCACCAAAGCCGAACAAACAACAGAGTTTATAATACAAACCGTAGCTCCTATTTTTAACAAAAATGGATATGCCGCTACAAGTTTGAGTGATATCACTAAGGCTACCGGACTTACCAAAGGTGCTATTTATGGTAATTTTAAAAATAAAGAAGAACTTGCTATCGCCGCTTTTAAAATGACCGAAGGAAATATGATTGGCCGAATAGCGGATCATCAATCTTTAAGTAAATCACCTATTGAAAAATTATTTTTAGTTACCGATTTTTATCGGAACTATTACAATTTCACTCAAGAGCTAGGTGGTTGCCCTGTACTCAATATGGGAGTAGATGCAAAATATCAGGTTCCTGTTCTTTTTAAACATGTAAAATCTGCAATCACCAAAATTCAGAACAATGTTGCTAAACTTATTGATGCCGGGAAAGAATGCAAAGAAATAAAAGAAGAGGTAGACTCAATGCTATACGCAAAACGATTATATAGCATGATAACCGGAGCTATTTTTATGACCCATACTATGGAAGACAATAGCTATTTATTAGAAACTATGGATCAGATAGACACTATGATTCATAAAAAACTTAAACGATAATTATCATTTTTTTTAACTATAAATATACCAATTGGTATAAAAACAAATTAAATCATGACATTAACCAAAATACCAGAAAGCAAAGCAAAAATAAGGTTTCAGGATTGCGATCCTTTTAATCACCTTAATAATGCTGCATACATTAACTATATGATCAATGCAAGAGAAGATCAGATTGACCAATACTACAATCTTGACATTTTTAAACTTGCAAAAACCAAAGGCATAAGCTGGGTGGTAGGCACAAACCAGATTGCGTATTTAAAACCTGCCTTACTTATGGAGAATGTGGTTATTGATTCTCAACTTATACGATATACAGAAAATCAATTACATGTAGAAATCAGAATGTGGAACCATGATAAAACCGAGCTTAAAGCTGTACTATGGAGTTCCTTTGTGCATTTTAATTTACTACAACAAAAACGTTGGAATCACGATCAACAACTCTTAGAGTTATTTCAAAACATAATTGAACCTATACCTACTAACAGTTTTGAGGAAAGAATTTCACAATTAAAACCACAAAAAGTGTAACATTTCCATTTTTTATTCGTCTTAATATAGAACGTAACCATTTAAAACTGGCCACATGAAATCTTCTGGCGATTTAGGCTCTTCTAATAAAAGAAGAAGCTCGTATATTTATATAGGATTTTTTATCATTGCTATTCTATCAATGGGTATCGTTATTTGGCAAATGGGAATGTTAGAATAATATAATCAGGTATAAAAAAGCTAATATTATTTTTATAATAGCTATTTTTATACCTGATATTATTTAGTTTTATGTTATGAATTGTGCATAATTAAGAATTTCAACACCTCTAAAATAATTATTATACAATCCTACCTGACCTCTAAAACAATAAACACACACAGATGAAACCTATACTCGTTTTACTTATTTTTCTTTCTTCTTGGGTAAGTTCTTGCCAAAGTAATGTATCACCGCAAGAAGTAACCACTACATATTTCTTAGTTAGACACGCCGAAAAAGATCTTAGTGATCCAGATAATCGAAATCCAGAGCTTACAGAAGCAGGAAAAATACGATCAGAAAACTGGGCAAAAATGCTTGCTGATACTCCAGTAGATATGGTATACACAACAGACTATATCAGAACTAGAAAAACAGCAGAGCCAATTGCCAAAAGTAAAAATTTAGAACTGGTTTTATATAATCCCAGGAATTTAAACGACACCGAATTTCAAGAAAAAACCAAGGGAAAAACTGTTGTGGTTGTTGGTCATAGTAATACAACACCCACCTTTGTCAATAAAATTATTGGTAAAGAAAAGTATAGCTCAATAGACGAAAAGATCTATGGTAAACTATTCATTATAAAAGTTACTGGTGATATTATTACCGATACTGTACTTACTATAAATTAACAACAATCTCTTTCAATATAAACATAGATATCCTCTAGTTCTATTTTTGAAAGTAATTTCAATTGTTTCTTTTCAAATAATTTGTCAAGATTATGTAGTGGCGTAGTAAGATCATCTGTTTTATAATTTTTATAATCCACAAAACGTATTCCATTTACATTTCTAGGATTATATGCTTCTCTAAACCGTATTCCTCCTCCATTTACGGCATACTTATATGCTAGGTAATCTACAGTAAAGTTCTCCTTATGTATCCAATACATAAACTCATCTTCAAAATCAGTTCCGCCGCCTTCTTGCTCAAAAGTTACTTTAACTTTATAATATAAAACTCCATTAATAACCGATTCACCAACCAGTTCTTTCTGCACAGCCGGTGCATTGAGTCCATACGGAAGGCTGGCAAAGTAATGTACAGAATTCACTCCATCACTTATTTTTGTAACTAAAGAATCTGCAATTTTTACAGGGCAATTCTCTATAGTTCTTTTCAAACCAGAATTGCTTATCACATCATGAGTTAATCCTTTAGGGCTTTTTACAAACCTCTCTAATGCATACACTCCTTCTCCTCTTTTACTTCGATATTGTTTATCTCTAAAAACGAAATGTATAATTGCCTTATCATATTTTTCTCCTCCCGCATTTTCTATCACTTTATCTACTATTTCCTGAGCAGAAAACTGAGCGGAAATGGGTGTGGCAAAAGAAAAAACAAATACTAATATTATAAAATAATGTCGCATAAAAATTGCTTTAAAAACTAAATTAATCTTTCTCTTTTCAATAATTGTAACATTTTTGTTAAACTAAATAACAAGTACAACCAATTATTTTTTTAGACGAAAATCCAGTTTTATACTTACCGATACATAACAATTTTAATATTTGTTCTGATATGAATTGAAGATTGTTTTCTTTTTAATTAAAAAAAAGATAATTATTTTGCAGTCCCTAACTCCAAAATAAGAATACTATGAAATATATAGCCCTACTTTTAATTTGTTTTACCGTTCAGTGTGGCTTAGCCCAAGATGCCAGTACATATGAGAACGTAATAAAGATTTTTCAAGAAGATTTTAATGCACAGAACATAGATGCTATTTTTAACATGTACACTTCAGAAATGCAAGAAAGCATGACAAAAGAAGGTGTTTCTAGTTTTATCAATGGTTGTTATGGACAATTTGGTAGCATAAAAAATATAACTTTTGTTGAAACAGCTGAAGGAGTTTATAGCTATAAAGTAAAATTTGATAAAACAATTTTGGCTATGGACCTGCAACTAAGTGCAAATGGTAAGATTTCAACTATACAATTTCAAGAACTATAAAAAGTATTTAAAATATTCGTTTTTTGTATAAAGCTTTCTTTCAGGAAAGCTTTGTACTTTTGTAGGCATTTACAAAGTATTTCGAATACCCAGATATGAATCCAAACAAAATCAACATATTAAACCGTAAGGCCAAATTTGAATATGAGTTCCTAGACAAATATACCGCAGGAATTAAACTCGTTGGCACAGAAATAAAGGCTATCAGAGAAGGAAAAGCAAATATTGCTGAGAGTTTCTGTGAGTTTAATAACAATGAATTATTTGTTATTAATATGCATATCGAAGAATATTCTCATGCCACTTATTTTAATCACAGTCCCAAAAGTGAACGGAAATTGTTACTCAATAAAAAAGAATTAAAAAAGCTTGAAAAAGAAGTAAAAAACTCTGGATTAACCATTATACCTACCAAATTATTCATAAATGATCGTGGGTTAGCAAAGCTTAATATTGTTCTTGCACGTGGTAAAAAGATGTATGATAAACGAGAAACAATTAAAGACAGGGATAATAAAAGGAATCTTGATCGTATTAAAAAGGATTATAGATAAAGTAATTACCCCTCCTAACCTCGTGATTTAACTTTCAATTCTTATCCTCTAATAAAGGAACAAATCTAAATTCTCCAAATTCTCGTTTTTCAAACTCTGTTTCGCTTTTACGAATAAAAAGTGTCATTATTTGCACATCCTCTCCCACAGGAATCACTAAACGACCATTAATTTGTAATTGCCCTAATAATGGCTTAGGAACAAAAGGAGCACCTGCTGTTACTATAATTCCATTGTATGGTGCATGCTCTGTCAAACCTTTATATCCATCTCCAAACGACAAATGTTTTGGTCTATACCCTAGTTTAGATAAAAACAATTTTGTTTTTTTAAATAGTTCTTTTTGGCGCTCGATACTATATACTTTTACTCCGAGTTCACATAAAACTGCAGTTTGGTATCCAGAACCAGTGCCAATCTCTAACACCTTATCTCCTTTTTTTATTTCTAACAATTCAGTTTGAAAAGCCACAGTATAGGGCTGAGAAATGGTTTGATCTGCTGCAATGGGAAAAGCTTTATCCTGATATGCATGATCTTCAAAACCAGAATCCATAAACAAATGTCTGGGTATCTTTGCAATGGCAGACAACACAGCTTTATTTTTGATTCCTTTTTTAATCAATACATCTACTAATTGTTTTCTTTTTCCGGCATGTCTAAGAGTATCTTTCACTATTCTAAGGGTTATTTAGCAGGCTAAAATTACATAAAGATTTTAAAGATTTGCAAACTATTTCTTTCTTCGAACTAAATTTTTGCATTTTAGATATAATTAGGATTTAAAATTTATAAATAATACTATTTTTGTGTAAAATCAATATATTATGCTCAAAGCCGGAGTACTCGGTGCGGGACACCTTGGTAAAATCCATTTACGTCTTCTACAACAATCAGAAAATTATGACCTTATAGGTTTCTACGATGCTAGCGAAACTCAAGCTAAATCTATTGTAGAAGAATTTGGGTATCAACTTTTTAATTCTGTTGAAGAATTAATTGATGCTGTAGATGTAGTAGATATTGTCACCCCAACTTTCGCTCATTTTGATGTAGCTAAACAAGCAATAAAAGCAGGCAAACACGTCTTTATAGAAAAACCTATTACCAATACTGTAGCAGAAGCCCAACAACTTATTGATTTGGCTAATGCACACAATGTAAAAGGACAAGTAGGACATGTAGAACGTTTTAATCCTGCATATACTGCTGTAGCTAGCAAGATTGACAGCCCAATGTTTATAGAATCACATAGATTAGCAGAATTTAATCCCAGGGGCACAGATGTTCCTGTAGTTCTTGATCTTATGATTCATGATATAGATGCAATCCTAAGTGTAGTACACTCAGAAGTTAAACACATCAGTGCCAGCGGAGTATCTGTAATTAGTGAAACTCCCGATATCGCAAATGCCCGAATAGAATTTGAAAATGGTTGTGTAGCCAATCTTACTGCCAGTAGAATTTCTCTTAAGAATATGCGGAAATCCAGGTTTTTTCAACGTGATGCATACATCTCGGTCGATTTCTTTGAGAAAAAATGTGAGGTTGTAAAAATGAAAGATGCTCCTCAAAATCCAGATGATTTTGCTATGATATTGCAAAATGCTGAGGGCATAAAAAAACAAATCTATTTTGATAACCCTAATGTCCCCTCTAATAATGCAATATTAGATGAGTTAGATACTTTTGCAGAAGCTATAAAAAATGACACTACACCTATTGTATCATTAGAGCAAGGTAAAAAAGCATTAGAAGTTGCATTAAAAATCATTGATTGTTTCGCACATTAAAAACAAAATTTACAGATTTACACTAAATAAAAAAATACATATGAAAAACATTGCAGTAATCGGTGCAGGAACTATGGGGAATGGTATTGCACATACTTTTGCTCAAAAAGGCTTTAAAGTACAGCTTATTGATATTTCTCAACAATCTTTGGATAAAGGCTTAGCTACAATCACAAAGAATTTAGACAGAATGATTGCTAAGGAAAAAATATCTGAAACCGATAAGGGAGCTACACTTGCCAATATCTCCACTTATACAGATATCAAAGAAGGAGTAGAATATGCTGGTCTTGTAGTTGAGGCAGCTACCGAAAATGTAGATTTAAAATTAAAAATTTTCAGAGAACTTAGTGAAGCATGTCCAGAAGATACAATTTTAGCTTCTAATACTTCATCAATATCGATTACACAAATTGCTGCTGTAACTAATCGTCCAGAAATGGTTATTGGTATGCATTTCATGAATCCGGTACCTATTATGAAATTAGTGGAAATTATTAGAGGATACAACACCTCTGATGAAGTGACTTCTACTATTATGGAAATGTCTAAAACACTAGGTAAAGTTCCTGTAGAAGTTAATGATTATCCTGGATTTGTAGCAAATCGTATCCTGATGCCGATGATTAACGAATCAATAGAAACTTTATACAATGGTGTGGCGGGAGTATCAGAGATTGATACCGTTATGAAACTAGGAATGGCACATCCTATGGGACCATTACAATTGGCAGATTTTATTGGTCTTGATGTTTGCCTTTCTATTCTTAATGTAATGTATGAAGGCTTCAAAAATCCAAAATACGCTCCTTGCCCATTATTAGTTAATATGGTTATGGCTGGTAAACTCGGAGTAAAAAGTGGAGAAGGATTCTATGATTATTCTGAAAACAGAAAAGCAGAAAACGTATCCAAACAGTTCATATAGTTAGTAGTTTAGTGTTTACTTCCTGATTTTACGATGAACAAAACCCTGATATTGATTATAGTTTTGACTTTGATTTCCTGTAAAAACAGAAATGAGACATTTAGCTTTGCTATAGACAAAAATCAAGACCCTTATCAGATCTATATTTCTCTGTTTAAGGAAAATCCAAAATTTATCGCTTCTGATTTTGATTATCCAATAGGCAAACCAAATGCTGAAGGTTATTATAATGCCCAAAAATTTAGAGAAAACAATCACTTAGGTGATGATTGGAATGGTGTTGGAGGGGGCAATACAGACTTGGGAGATCCTATATATGCTATTGCAAATGGGTATGTTTCTTTTGCTAAGGATATTAAAGGAGGTTGGGGCAATGTTATAAGAGTAATACATAAATACAAAGGAAAATATTATGAATCTGTATATGCACATTGCGATTCAATACGTGTAAAAGAAGGAGATTTTGTAAAAAAAGGTGCTTTAATAGCAACTATAGGTAATGCAAATGGTATATATTTGGCTCACTTGCATTTAGAAATCAGAGATGATATTTTTATGGATATTGGTGGTGGATATGCAAATGACAAATCTGGATACCTGGATCCTACAGAATTTATAAATAAAAATTAATGGCAAAAATTCATCCGTTTAAGGCTGTACGACCAACAAGGGATAAAGTAAATCTGGTTGCTTCCAGATCATATCAAAGTTACACTTCTTTTGAGCGAGATTCTCGAATGGATTATAACCCCTACTCCTTTCTACATATTGTAAATCCAGGATATAAATACCATAAAGAAATATCAGGAGAAGAGCGCTATAAATTAGTTCGAAATCGATACCTGGAGTTTAAAGAAGATGAAATTTTCATGCAAGAGGATAGCTCTTGTTATTACATTTACAAAATTGTAAATCGTGAACAAGAATCCTTTTGCGGTATAATAGCTGCCGCAAGTGCAGAGGATTACCATAATGATATTATCAAAAAACACGAAGATACACTTCAACATCGTGAAAGTACTTTTAAGGAGTATCTAAAAACAGTAGGTTTTAATGCAGAACCTGTATTGCTCACCTATCCTGATAATGATTCTATTTCAAAAATTATTTCAGAAACTGTTGGAGCAAGAGCAGAATATGAATTTACGACTACAAATCGTGACACTCATTATCTTTGGAAAATAGAGGATCAAAAATCTATTCATGAGATGCAAGAAGCCTTTTCTTCTATTGAAACCATATACATAGCAGATGGGCATCATCGTTCTGCATCATCCTATCTACTATCGCAGGATTTAAAAGAAAATAACCCTGAGCATAGTGGTGATGAAGCTTATAATTTCTTTATGAGCTATTTGATTCCTGAATCTGATTTAAAAATTTATGAATTTAATCGATTAGTAAAAGATCTCAACGGCTTATCTAAAGAAGAATTTCTGATCAAACTTGACGAGTGGTTTCGTATTGAAAATAGAGGGCATGAGGTATACAGACCTTCAAAACCTCATCATTTTAGCATGTATATTGATGATGAGTTCTATTCGTTATATCTTAGAAAAACAACTTATGAATTTACAGATGCTCTAGAAGAATTAGACGCACAGATTTTATATAAAACGGTATTAAAGCCTATTTTAGGTATTGAAGATTTGCGCACAGATACACGTATCGAATACTCCCATGGCAAAAATGGAATTGTACTGGTAAAAAGCGAGGTTGATAATGGAGAATATAAAGTAGGATTTGGGCTTTTTCCTGCATCTGTAGAGCAAGTCAAAAAAATTGCAGACCAAGGGTTAAAAATGCCTCCAAAAAGCACATATATAGAGCCAAAATTAAGAAGTGGGATCACTATTTATGAGTTTTAACATTAACTATCATTTTTATTTATAAACAATAAAGGATGCTTGAAATTCAAGCATCCTTTGTCTTTTTTTCAATACACTTTGGTTTTAAGAGAATTGAACATCTATACTTTATAGGGTATGTACATAAAACCCAATTCTATCAATTTCTGATCCCGAACGACCAAAGAAACCTAATATTTGAAATCCACTAGGTGGAATTGCAGCATTAAAGTAACTACCTCCATTACCACCATGGGTAAATGTTTTCTTATTTGTATAGATGGTTAACCTATCCAAACGACTTCCACTTCTTCCTGCAATTCTTCTAATATATTCAGTATTATCAAAAAAGTGCAAATAAAAAGAACCTCCATTTCCTCCTCTGCTCATACCCGTGTAAATAGTACCTGATGGAGAAATGTAATACACAACTAACTTATCTACCCTAGAACCTGTTCTCATGGCAATTGCATGAATTCTTGTACCACTAGGAGGGTTTACGCTAAAAGCTCCTCCTCCTCCTCCTCCGAAAGGACCGACAGGATACGAGTAAGCCTTACTACTATTTTCTGTAGCATTTTCGATAGGAATAGCATTTTTAAGTTCTTCAGGAAAACTATTCCATTCTACCAATTGTGAGTTGGTATCATCATAACTAGGTACTTCTTGGGTATTTTCTACACCTTCTTTTATCTCATCTTTCTGACATGAGATCATAAAACTGAACAGTGTTAATACCGTTAAAAAAATCAATTTTTTCATAAAAATTTAAATTTAAATTGGTTAATAAAAAATAATTAATTATTGCTATTAATTTCGTTATTAAAAGCACATTAAGATACGGTCATTGTCAAAAATCATAATATTAATTAACATATATATGGGACTTGTACGATTTAAACTACGGATACTTTTGACACCTGTAAAAATTAGAAATACACATCTAAATATTTACCTTTTATCCAAGAAACCAGTGACTAATTATTTAGCATAAAAAAGATAGAGGTTAGCTTTTGATTTGTAAATAAATAACCAATAATCGATAACAATAAAAAATGATTTTAGATATCTTTGCAAACTATGAATGATATCGAACAAAACCTTCGTGAGATAAAAACATCAATTCCTGAAGGAGTTACTCTGGTAGCAGTATCCAAAACCAAACCCATTTCTGATCTAATGAATGCCTATGAAGCTGGTCAAAGAATTTTTGGTGAAAATAAGATCCAGGAAATGACCGAAAAGTGGGAAACTATGCCAAAAGATATCAGTTGGCATATGATTGGACATGTACAAACTAATAAAGTTAAATACATGGCTGCCTTTGTAGATCTCATTCATGCAGTAGATAGCTATAAGTTACTTAAAGAGATCGACAAACAAGGAAAAAAACATAATAGAACTATTAACTGCCTATTGCAGATCAAAATTGCTAAAGAAGAAAGTAAATTTGGTTTATCAGAACAGGATGCTATCACCTTATTAAATACCGAGGAAGTTAAGAACTTGACCAATGTTAATATTCAAGGACTTATGGGCATGGCAACTTTTACAAATGATGAGCAACAAATACATGATGAATTTAAAACGATTGCATCTTTTTCTGAAGAAATGAAAACAAAATATCCACAATTAAAAACCCTATCGATTGGTATGAGTGGAGATTACAAAATGGCTATTAACTGTGGGAGTACTATGGTTAGGATAGGAAGTTCTATTTTTGGAGCTAGAAATTACCAATAGTAAATGATCTTTTATCATTAACACTTGATTTACCGAATTGATAAATAAAATAAAAAAACAATAATGCCCCTTATTAAACTAATCTCGAAAAAATAAAGATTACCGAATTATATGTATGCAATTTTAGATATTGAAACAACTGGAGGAAAATATAATGAAGAAGGAATTACTGAAATTGCTATTTATAAATTTGACGGACATGATGTTGTGGATCAATTCATAAGCCTTGTTAATCCTGAACGTCCTATACAACCATTTGTAGCTAATCTTACTGGGATAAATAATCAAATGCTTCGCAATGCTCCGAAGTTTTATGAAGTAGCTAAAAGAATTGTTGAAATTACTACCGACTGTATTATCGTTGCACATAACTCTAGTTTTGATTACCGAATTTTAAGAACCGAATTCTCGAGATTAGGATTCGAATTCAAACGACAGTCTTTATGTACTGTAGAGCTTTCTAAAAAATTAATCCCGGATCAACAATCATATAGTTTAGGTAAGCTTGTTCGCGGACTTGGAATCCCTCTTTCTGATAGACACCGAGCCAATGGCGATGCTCTTGCTACAGTAAAACTATTTAAACTCCTACTCACAAAAGATATAGAGAAAAAAATAATCACAGAAACCGTTCGAACAGAAACTAAGCGACAAGTTGATGACAAACTTCTTAGATTGATTGAAGCTGCCCCTTCGGCAACAGGAGTATATTACATGCATCGCGAAGATGGGACTATTATATATATAGGTAAAAGTAAAAATATAAAAAAACGCCTCAATCAACATTTCACAAACGATAATAGGAAATCTAAAAAAATACAGGAAGAAGTTGTTAGTGTTACGCATGAGAATACAGGAAGTGAGCTTTTAGCATTGCTAAAAGAAAGTGAAGAGATAAAACGCAACAAACCCAAATACAATAGAGCGCTGCGTAAAACGAAATTTGATCAGGCTTTATACCAATTCACAGATGATAACGGGTATATAAATTTCAAAGTTCAAAAAGCAGATCATCGCAAAATAAGCATCACTACTTTTTCTAACAGACAACAAGCCAAGACCTATATGCATCGGTGGACAGAAGAGTATAGTTTATGCCAAAAATTAATGGGTTTGGATAATGGAAAAAATAACTGTTTTAACTACACTATAAAGCAGTGTAATGGCGCTTGTATTTATAATGAATCTGCAGAAGAATATAATATTAGGGCACAAAAACTTATTTTTAATACTTCTTTTCAAAGTCAGGATATGATTATTGTCGATCGAGGAAGAGATATTGACGAACAAAGTGTAATATTGGTTGAAGAAGGAAAATTTAAAGGTATAGGATATTTCAATCTAAACCATCAGATCAACAATATAGAGATTTTACGCTCTATTATTACTCCAATGACTCATAATAGAGATGCCCAACACATTATCCAAAGTTATGTACGTACACATAAAAGACTGAAGATTATTAAACTACAAAAAAATGTATAGATTCCTATTCTTTATATTCTTAACTACCTTCTCTTTTCTAATAAGTGCTCAAGAAGCTTACAATACTAAAAATATGGTTGTAAGCATGATTGATATACAAAGTAAAACATATAAAAAAGATAGTACAGCTAATGCTTTTTTTATCTATGAAAAAGGTTTTAGCAGAGTTGAAAATGGAGGAGGTTATAATTTGTTAACAGATCATGAAGCAAAGATTAAAATATTAAACGAACAAGGGTATGATCACGCTACAGTAAAAGTTCTTTTATACAGAAATAAAAAGCACAAAGAATCTTTCAATAGTCTTGTTGCTTATACTTATAACCTGGAACAAGGTAAAGTTATTAAGACTAAAGTAGAAAAAAATCAAATTTATTATGAAGAACATGATCAAAACTTCACTTCTGTAAAGTTTACATTTTCTAACATAAAACCAGGATCTGTACTTACTTATAAATATCAAATAGAATCCCCTTTTATGTACAAGTTTAATGGATGGGAATTTCAAGACGATATACCAAAAATGCATAGTGAGTTTATAGCTGATCTACCAGGCAACTATATTTACAACATAAAACTCGTGGGAACTCTAAAATTAAGTACCAAAGAGTCTACTATCAAAAAAAGATGTCTTCAAGCGCCAGGTTTAGGATCTGCAGATTGTTCTCATAACATATATATCATGAAAGACATTCCTGCTTTCAAAGAAGAAAAATATATGACCGCAAAGAGTAATTATTTTTCTCGTATTGAGTATGAATTGAAAGAGTTTAAAGGATTTGATGGAGTCAATAAAAAATATACCGAAACTTGGAAAAATGTTGATAATAAATTAAAAAAAGAAGCTACAATTGGAGTGCAACTCAAAAAATTATCCGCTACCAAAAATCTTCTTCCCGATTCTATACAGTCGCTGCCTAAAGATATAGCTACAGCAAAAATAATCTACCGCTATATTTCGAATAATTATAAGTGGAACAAGAAAAAAAGAATTTTTAATGACGGTAATATTAATAAAGTAATTAAAGACAAGGTAGGTAATGTTTCTGATATTAATATACTTCTTCATAATGTATTAAAGCAGCAACAATTTATGGTGCACCCTGTATTGTTATCCACTAGAGATAATGGCTATGCAACAAAAATTCATCCAGTAATTTCTGATTTTAATTATCTTATTGTACAATTATCCTTAGACGGAAAAACATATCTATTGGATGCTACCGAAAAAGCACTAACATTTGGTGAAGTTCCTTTTCGTTGTTTAAACCAATATGGTAGATTACTAGATTTTAAAAATGGTAGCTCCTGGATTAATATAGAACCAAAGAAACATTCTATTCACTTTTTTAAGGAAGATTTAATACTAAATGAAGAGCTAGAATTAAGCGGTAAAGCAAAGCATGTTTATTCTGGGTATCATGCTTACTTTAAAAGAAAAGAACTAAATTATTCTAGTAATGAGAAGTTTCTAAACAATATTAAAAATCAAAATCAAGAAATCACAATTTCTGATGCACACATCAATAATCAAAATAGCTTTGAAAAAGCTATTGAGGTAGAATTTAATTTTACAAGAAATGTTTCAGAGATAGATGATATTTTTTATATTAAACCTTTTACTAAAGCATTTTTTGAAAAAAATCCATTTAAGCTTAATCAAAGAACATATCCTGTAGATTTTGGTTATAAAGATTCTTATAGCTATCTCGTCTCAATTGAAATTCCAAAAAATTATGATTTCATTGATATCCCTAAAAATTTGGCATATACACTCCCTAATGAATTAGCGCAAGTAGCGATTAATTTTCAGAAGAATGGTAACAAGCTCATTATTAATCATAGAATTACATTTAATTCCTCTTATTACCCAACAGAATATTACGCGACGTTAAAAGAGTTTTTCAATCATATAATAAGTATAGAAAACGACTCTCTTATAGCTGTCGGGAGAGTACATTAGTTTTTTTAGTATTTTTATTCAAAATCAAGAAGTTTGAACAATAACTCATCTCATAAGAACTGGAAAAGTCAATTACATGATATCATTTATGAAGCCGATACTCCAATAGGAAAGTTATTTGATGTAATTCTACTTATCCTAATCGTATTGAGTATCATCTTTGTGATGCTTGAAAGCGTAAAAGGCTTATCTGTTGAAACATATACATTATTATATTATGCAGAATGGGTCATCACGATATTTTTTACTTTTGAATATATCGCCCGCATTGTTTCTATAAAAAAATCAGCTTCGTATATTTTTAGTTTTTATGGGATCATTGATCTTTTATCTACTTTACCATTATACCTATCATTTTTTATCACAGGCACCAGCGCACTACTAGCTGTTAGAGCATTAAGGTTACTTCGGGTTTTTAGAATTTTAAAAATCTCTAGATATATTGGTGAATCAAACAGATTAGCACAAGCTATAAAAGATAGCAGAGCCAAAATACTGGTATTTCTGTTTGCTGTATTAGTGTTATGTATAATTATGGGTACGGTAATGTACATTATAGAGGGAGAGGAAAGTGGTTTTAAAAGTATCCCAATAAGCGTATATTGGTGTATTGTCACTCTAACAACGGTTGGTTATGGTGATATTGCTCCAGTTACTCCATTAGGGCAATTTATTGCAGCCATTATTATGATTATGGGTTATGGTATTATCGCTGTTCCTACAGGTATTGTAAGTGCCGAATATACACATCACCAAACCAGTAAGGTTCATCTAAACACTCAATCCTGCAGTCATTGTAGTGAGAATGAGCATCGCGATAACGCTAAATTCTGCCATAAATGCGGAGAAGATTTACACAAAGACAATGAATAAAAATCTAATTGTGGTTGTCGGACCAACTGCTATAGGTAAGACCAGTTTAAGCATTGAGCTTGCAAAACATTTTAATTGTGAAATTGTTTCTGCAGACAGCAGACAGTTTTACAAAGAAATGAGCATTGGTACTGCAGCCCCTTCGCTTGACGAATTAGAACAAGCTAAGCATCATTTTATTCAACACATAAGTATCAAAAATGAATACAGTGTAGGTGATTATGAAAAAGATGCCTTAGATAAACTTCGTGAATTATTTAAAAATAACGACTACGCTATTCTTGTTGGAGGTTCTGGACTATATATCGATGCAGTAACCAGGGGATTGGATCTTTTTCCTGAAATAGACATCAAGATTAGACAAGAACTTCAAGAAGAATATAACAACAAAGGAATTGAAAATTTACAGCAACAATTAAAAATTTTAGATCCATTGTATTATGAAAAGGTAGATTTAAACAATACCCATAGAGTTATGAGAGCTCTAGAAGTATGTATTGGTAGTGGGGCACCTTATTCATCATTTCTTACTAAACCACGAAAGAAACGACCTTTTAATACGATTAAAATTGGAATTACTGCAGAAAGGCAAACTATTTATGACAGAATAAATCAACGTGTAGAACTAATGGCTGAAGCAGGCCTAATAGATGAAGTAAAAAGCTTATACCCTTATAAGTCATTAAATGCATTAAACACTGTAGGATATAAAGAAATATTTAAATACCTGGATAAAGAATGGGATTTAGATTTTGCACTTTCTGAAATCAAAAAAAACACCAGGCGTTTTGCAAAAAGGCAACTTACATGGTTTAAGAAGGATTTAGAAATTAGTTGGTATGACTATAAAGAAGATATCAACTCTGTTATAACATATATAAAAAAAAGTTCACTATGATAAATAAATTACACATAGTGAACTCTTAAAAGTTAGTTACCGTTACTATTCCTACGATTCTTCGTTTCTTACAACTAGTCTAAACCCTTCTCCATGAATATTAAGAATTTCGACGTTTTCGTCTTTCTTTAAATATTTTCTAAGTTTAGCTATGTATACATCCATACTACGAGAGGTAAAATAATTATCATCTCTCCATATTTTTGTTAACGCTAATTCTCTAGGCATTAAATCATTAAGATGTAATGCTAGCAAACGAAGTAATTCATTCTCTTTTGGAGAAAGTTTAATTGGATCTTCTTCCTTATATGTTAAAAAGCGAAGTTTCGAATTAAGGTGAAAGCCTCCAACGTTAAACTCGAACTGTTTACTATCTGCAACAGACTCTGTACTTTTACGCTGCATAATAGCTTGTATTTTCATCAACAATACCTCACTATCAAAAGGCTTATTAAGATAATCATCTGCTCCTACTTTGTACCCTTTTAACACATCTTCTTTCATTGCTTTTGCAGTTAAAAAGATGATAGGTATTTCTTCATTTTTTTCTCTAATCTCTTTTGCTAATGTAAATCCATCTTTATAAGGCATCATGACATCAAGAATACACATATCATAATCATCCTTTTTGAATTTTTCGAAGCCTTCCATACCATTTTTAGCATGCACAACATCATAATCATTCATTACTAGATAATCCTTTAATACTGTTCCGAAGTTTGGATCATCTTCTACAAGCAAAATCTTTTTGTTTTCTGTTTCCATATTTTAAGATATTAACGGTAATTTAATTATAAACGTGGAGCCTTTTCCCCTTTCACTCTCCACCCATATCTGACCATGATGATCATCTATAATTCTCTTTACGTATGTTAGTCCCAATCCGTGTCCTTTTACATTATGAAGATCTCCGGTATGTTCTCTAAAGAACTTTTCAAAAATCTTTTTCTGTGCTACTTTACTCATTCCAATTCCTTGATCACGAACTTTAAGAACAATACTATTTTTTACATTTTCTGTATATACGTCTATTTTAGGTTCATCTTCTGAATATTTTATGGCATTATCCAAAATATTCACAATTACATTAGTCAAATGACTATCATTGGCTAATACTGTTGTTTTAAGTGCGCCTAAATGCATTTTCACATACCCTTCTCTATTTTCTACAATCAGAGATACATGGGTAATCGCATCTTCAATAATATCATGCAATTCTTGCCTTTCTTTTTTAATATTAAGTTCATTTTTCTCTAACTGAGATATTCTTAATACATTTTCTACCTGGGCATGCATTCTTTTATTCTCTTCACGTATCATACTCATATAACGCTGCACTTTCTCTGGATCCCCTCCTATTTTTGGGTTCTTTATAGAATCTAATGCCAAATTAATAGTGGCAATTGGAGTCTTAAGCTCATGCGTCATATTATTAATAAAATCTGTTTTAATTTGTGATATCTGTCGTTGCTGCATCAATTGTGATAAAGCACTGGAATATGCAACTACAATAATTAACGTAAATATTATAGACAATATGGCCATTCCTTTGATGGAAGAAAGTACATATTGTTTTTTTCCAGTAAAATTAACATATAACTGATACTCACTTACTCCTTCATCATTTACAAAAAGTGGTATTGCATATGTTGTTGGATAATCCAAACTAAAATCATCTGAACGTACTTTGGTAGCTAAAGCATTACTGTATATAGCATATTCAAAGTCTACTTTTATATCTCTCTCTTCCAGTTCTTTCCTCAACAGATA
Source organism: Aquimarina sp. Aq78 (assembly GCF_900299525.1). Taxonomy (GTDB): domain Bacteria; phylum Bacteroidota; class Bacteroidia; order Flavobacteriales; family Flavobacteriaceae; genus Aquimarina. The sequence continues at coordinate 283,531 of NZ_OMKA01000020.1, forward strand.
ATCTATTTCTCTTTTTTGAACTCTTCTATGTATTGGTATAAAACTGGCAATTTCTCCTATTACTATTTCATAATCCATTCTCTGGAGATCTGTTAACCCCCGTATTCTCTCTAGTTTGGATTTAGAATTTTGCTTTACAAAATCACTTTTTTCATCTTGTATAGCAGAATCGGCATTACGATTTAGAATATTCTTTAATCGAACCGTATCAATATTTAAATTTATAAAAGACGAAAACAACTTATAATCTTCTTCTAAAATACCATCTGTATGGGTAAACGACTTTGTCGTATTATCAATACTAATATTCAAAAGCTGACGTATAGTTTTGTTATCAGGTTCTTCTATGCTATCCAGAATCTCTTGTAATGGAAAAAACATTTCTTCAAACTCTCTGTATTGAATTCTATTAGATACAGATATCAGTATTTGTTTCGCATTAAAGGAAAACTGTTCCTCATTATTCTCTACAGTGTTGTTAATCCAATATCCCTGAACAAAAATAATCCCAATTAACGATAAACTCATCAGGATTATCAGCAACACGAATAACCTTTTATTCATAAATCAAAAGTAAGACTTTAACATTTAGCTACTTTAGGGTTTAACCAAATGTTAACAAAATGAAAGATTCGGATTACAAACGTTTTATAGAGATATTTCTTCATGAACCTTATGTACTTGATTTTCAGTATCTTTTATGTTTTTATTATATATTACAAAATCGGCTAATGGGATTTTTCGAGTGTCTTCCCACTGGTTATTCATCCTAGAAAGTATATCTTCTTTGGTCGTTTTGTCTCTTTTTAGGACTCGTTGAATTCTTGTTTCTATTGGTGCTGATACAAGAATTGTATAATCACACTGTTTGTAGCCTTCATTCTCAAAAAGTATAGCTGCTTCTTTTACTACGTAGTTTCCTTTTTGATTACTTTTCCAACAATCAAAATGGCTTGCCACAGCAGGGTGAACAATTGCATTTAACTGAAGTAGTTTTGAGGAGTCATTAAAAACCACATTTGCAATATAAGGTCTGTTTAATTCTCTGTTTACATAGGAATCATTTCCTAATAACGCGATAATTTGTTTTTTTACTGATTCATCTTCATTCATAAGTTTTTTAGCTTCGACATCAGCAATATAAACTGCAACTCCTAGTTGTTCAAACATTTTAGCTACTGTAGATTTTCCGCTACCTATCCCACCTGTTAGACCTACTACCTTCATACTTCAACTTATTTCAAAACTACAAACTGAACTTGTTTCATCTGCAAACGCACATCATGGATATAATCTGGTTTGTTTACTAGTTCTAAAGTTAAAAACAAACTTTCTTCGGATGCTTTAGCATAATCGGCTACTACCATAAAATCTCTTGGACTTATTTCATTATACTTATCTAATCCAACTCTGTATACGACAGAAATTTCTTTAGGAAAAATTTTAATTTCTGCACCTTCAGGTATATTATTTAATGTTATAGGTATTTTTTGATCTCCCTCTGTGAATTTACTCACCAAAACGTTAGCTTCTACTTGTGCTGGAGCAACTTTAATGGTAGATGGTAATTCTTCAGTACTTATATCTAATTTTGAAGTGTAGTTAACATTTAGCCCTTCTAAATTTAGATTTTCTGTTGTTATATATTGTATAGTATCTATAACTTGTGAAGGACCACTAATTGTTATAGAATCGGGAGAGACTACTAATCCCTTATCACTACCATATCCAATAGCATACTGAATCTTCTCTGCTATTTTAACAGGGATTTTTTTTTCTAGATTTTGATCCAGTTTTAATCGTAATGTATCTTTTTGCACGGATAAAACTCTTCCTTTAAAGTCTAATTTATTTTTTAATACCGAAGATTCTTTATCAACACGAAAATAATATTGATCTTCGCTATTAATAACTGCATCTTCTACATTAAATTGTAATGTTGGCCTGCTCCAATTATGATTCATCAATCTAAAACCATTTCCGTTAAGGACCATTCTTAATGTTTGATCACTCTGATCGTTAAAGATTTTGTCTTGTGGTATATTGGTATATTGTATTGCTACCTCTACTTCTTGGGTATAATTTTTAGAGAATTGTATAAATAGCCACAAGATTGAAGTGAATATTAGAAAAAACAAAAAGGTTTTTACATTACTCCTTTTTAAAGAAAATCTATTCTTTTTTCTATCTGACATACAAATTACTTTGAAAAAAACAATTTCTTAAATTGCTTTTCGGGTACTTTTTTCAATAGATGAATATAATAATAAGATTTTAGGAATCCCTTTCCGTATCCATAAAATTGTATCAAAACTGCCAAAATAGACTGTATACCTATAGATACATTCTTATATTCTAGAGTAGCACCTAGAAAAATAATCCCTAAATATATTCCTAAAATAGCAATAAAATACCACCATCCCAAAAGTGCGGTTACAACAGAGAACACAATATATATTAAGAATAAAGTAGGAAACCAATACGTAAGTTTGGCAGTATCTGGGTGCCATCGATTTAAAATAGGACGTACTAATCCAAATTTATTAACCTGGATATAAAATTTTTCCCAGGAAATTCTTCTTTTATGAAACACCTTAGCGTCAGGAATTAATGTAGTGTCATATCCTAATTTCCATAATCTTATAGTAAGATCCGGATCTTCTCCGGGATGTATATTTCCGAAACCACCCGAAGCCTCAAAAGCTTCTTTTGACAATCCCATATTAAAACTACGGGGTTGAAATTTGCCTAATGTATTTTTACGCCCTCTGATACCGCCAGTAGTTAAATATGATGTCATACTATAGCTTATCGCTTTCTGAAGATTAGAAAAGCTTTGATGAGCATCATCAGGGCCTCCGTAGCAATGTACAAAAGTATCAGATAAAAAACTTTCAGCTTTAGACAAATACTCTTTGGGCAATAACACATCACTATCAAGAATAACGAAGTAATTACCTCTTGCCTTACGCATACCATAGTTACGTGAATCTCCCGGACCTGTATTCGATTTCTGGTAATAACTTATAGATAATCTATCTGTAAAAGCTTCTATAACCTCCTTAGAGGTGTCAGACGATCCATCTTCTACAATTACAATCTCATATGGCTTGGTATAATCCATAGCCACCATGCTATCCAGCAGCTCTTTAATCTCATTTGGCCTGTTATATACTGGCACAATAAAAGAGAAATGTATTTCCATATTACAAAGGTAAGTGGTATAAATAAAAAATCCCATTACCAATTAAGAATGGGATTTTGCACTAATTTATAGTAGTTTTTTTAAAAAAAATCTTTATTCTTCTCCTACAAATTTATCCATCACCAACTGACTTACTCCCATATTAGAAAAGCCTCCGTCGTGATATAAATTCTGAAGTGTTACTTTTTTGGTCAGATCAGAGAATAGTGTAATTGTATAATCGGCACACTCTGCTGCTGTAGCATTACCTAGAGGTGACATTTTATCTGCATATTCAATAAATCCATCAAATCCTTTCACTCCTTTTCCTGCTGTTGTTGGGGTTGGAGACTGAGAAATTGTATTTACTCGTACTTTACTATCTCTACCAAAGAAATATCCAAAACTACGAGCGATAGACTCTAAATACGCTTTGTTATCTGCCATGTCATTATAGTCAGGAAACACTCGCTGTGCTGCCATATATGTCAAACCAACTATGCTTCCCCAATCATTCATTGCCTTTTTCTTATATAGGGTTTGCATTGTTTTATGAAAAGAAAGTGCAGATACGTCTAATCCCTTTTGTGTCCAGTCATAGTTCTGATCTGTATAATGACGTCCTTTACGCACATTTATCGACATCCCTATAGAATGTAAAACAAAATCAAGTTTACCTCCCAAAATTTCTGTTGCCTTATCCACAAGATTTTCTAAATCCTCTAATGAAGTAGCATCTGCAGGTATAACTTGAGTATTAGTTTTTTCTGCAAGAGTATTTATAGCACCCATTCGCATTGCGACAGGAGCATTGGTTAGAACAAAACTTCCTCCTTCTTCATAAACACGCTCAGCGGTTTTCCATGCGATTGAATTTTCGTCAAGTGCCCCAAAAATAATTCCTCTTTTACCTTTTAATAAATTGTATGACATTTAATTATAAATTAAAGTATGATTATACGAGTGGTAAAGATAATAAAACGCCCCAAACCACAACTAATCGAAATAGAATTTAGTTAAGTATCTGAAAAAAATATTTAAACGATGCACGACTATATAATGTTAATCAAGCTTCATAACACTACATGATAATTTGATATACTTTTTATTTAAAGTTATAATGCTTCTACCTCTTCATGAAACAGTAACCTATGATTGTGATAGCTTATGAATAAAATTGGAAGTCTAAAAAATCGACTTTTAAAATCTGACAAAAATTAAAAATTAATCTATTATTAGTTGATTTTTATCAACATATACCTTATATTTGATATATAATTTTATTGAGTATTGTTTTCAAAATATCATTAATTTGGTATGTAAGATTATGTACAAAATAAACCTCCCCATAATGTATATTATTTCCCCCCCTTAGAAAAATATACGATTTCATTCCCCCCTTAGAGTATTTGAAATAATTATAGAATTATTTCTATAATAGAATGTTTAATTAAACAAAGATGATGTGCCTATTATTAATAAAAACAATGTTTTTATTAATATCAGCAGATAATTAATTCTTAGTGATATAAAATGTTCAATTTATGTATTGGAATAATTCTTTATATAACAAAATTAATCATTATTAAGAATATTACGTTATGAAAAAAAAATACCAAACCATTTATTGTCAATGTCTTATGTTTTTATTTTTTAAATTTTAAATTTTAAAACACTAAAAAATTAGGGGCTTTTTTCTTTGAATACATTAATAAAACGGGGCATATGAAAATTATTACGTTAACTCTCTTGCATAAGAGGCTCACCCCTCTTATTTGTCTTTTTGCACTACTATTCTCATCAACTTATGTTTACGGGCATTACTCTCATGAACACAAGTACACCTCTTTGATCCCAAAGGACACTACTACAACTAAAACTGAATATAATCCATTAAGTCTTACTATACTTAAAATACAGGATGCCACAATCACCGGAATATGTTGTGATGGCAAGGCTAAGGCTGTCGCATCTGGCGGAAAACCTGGCTACACATACCAACGGAGTGCTTCTGCTAATAATCAAACCACAGCAACAGCAAGTCTTCTTACTGATCGTACACACAGTGTTACAGTAACCGATGCTAATGGAACTCAAGTAACCCAAAGCATCATCATTAAATGCCTTAATACTTGCGATATTAAAGCTACAAATACTATAACCAATGTATCTTGTAACGGCGATGCCACGGGATCTATTGATCTAACGGTGGAGAACGGTACTCCTCCATTTATTTTTGCATGGAGTAATGGTTCTTCTGATGAAGATTTAACTAATGTAATAGCCGGAACATATTCAGTAACAGTTACCGATGCTACAAATTGCACTACTACTAGTTCAGCCACAATTACCGAGCCCAGTAAAGCCATATCTGCTTCTATTACCAAACTAACCCATATTAGTTGTAAAGGTTCAGGGCTAATTAACATCGAAGGAGCTGGTGGAGTACCACCTTATTCATATTCTATCGATAATGGAGTTAATTACCAAACTAGTGAAACATTTTCAGATCTCGCTCAAGGAAATTACACAATAAAGATACGTGATGCTAATGGTTGCATTTCTATAGTCTGCACAGCAATTTTATATAATTGTACCGATGCCGTAACAGACATTAATAACACTTTTATTAATACACCCGTTTCTGGTAATGTATTAACCAACGATGAAGATCTCGAAGGAGATATACAGACGGTAACTACCACTACTGTAACTACTACAGAAGGGGTTATTGTTGGTATAGCCCCTAATACGGGAATCTACACTTATACACCTCCTACTGGATTTACAGGAGAAGACTCTTTCGAATATACTATTTGTGACAATGGCACTCCGATTGCTTGTGACACTGCTACTGTATACATTGAAGTACTTCCAATTGGAGATCCTAAAAACGAAGCACCAATTGCAAATCCAGATACTGCAATTACCGAAATAAACACTCCAGTAAATGGTAATGTATTAGTTAATGATTTTGATCCCGATGGTGATCCCATTATAGTAACAACAACTACAGTAACCACCACAGAAGGAGTTATTGTAGCTATAGATCCCAATACAGGAGCATATAACTATACGCCTCCTACCGATTTTACCGGTGATGACACTTTTGAATATACCATCTGTGATAACGGTAATCCTGCTTTATGTGATACTACTATTGTTATAATTACCGTTATAAAAAACCAGAACAATAGTACTTTTGCTAATGATGATGCATATTTTACCGCATGCGAAAATATTCAAGGGAATGTGCTGGATAATGATTTTGATCCCGAAGGAGATACACAAACCATAAATATAATTCCGGTAGATGATGTAGATAACGGAATCCTTACCCTTAATATTAATGGTTCCTTTACTTACATTCCTAATTCTGGGTACACCGGTACAGATAGTTTTATTTATACAGTATGTGACAATGGCTCTCCAACTGTTGCTTGTGATCAAGCCACTGTATACATTACCATCTCGGCCACCACACCTCCCGACGTAACTAATTGTAATGTAGCAGATGAAACAATCGAATGTAATGGAACAAATAATGAAACCATAGCTAACATCTGGAATGCTGATAATATTGCAGAATTAGAATCCTGTGTTTCTGACAGTTGTAATACAGATTTTACTGATCAAATAAGTTCAAATTATGATTTTAATAATTTGGTAAGTTCTTGTGGTTTAGGCGGAACTATAGAAGTTATATACACTATTACAGATAAAAATGGAGACATAACCACTCTTACAGCAACTCTTACACTGTATGATTCTACACCTCCAGATCTAACAAGCTGTACAATTACTGATTTAACTTTAGCGTGTTCTACAACTAATATTGAAGAAATTGCTAGTCAATGGAATAATAATAATATTGCAACGCTAGAAACTTGTGCAACTGATAATTGTAACGTGAGCGCAGCCGCATTAGTAACTTCGGATTACAACTTTGATAATATAACAGATGGAGCTCTGGTAGTAGAATACAACATTACAGATGATTGTAACAACACAACTACACTACAAGCAAAAATAACATTCGAAAACAATTCTGTAATCGCAAACGACACCAGCTTATGTGCTCTTGATGAAATAGAATCACAAGTTTTTGATTTATTCGACCTATTAGAAGGCGATTATAGTACCAATGGAATCTGGGAAGTTACCTCTGGAAATGCATCTGTAATTGATGATCACTTTTTTGATCCATTAAGCATAGAGTTATTAGACAAAGATGCTTCTGAAGAGATTGCATTTAGTTACACAGAAAACAACTTAGCCTGTCCAATATATCTCGAAACAACAATAGAAGTACATAATAGGTGTGCAGTATTCTCTTGTGGAGAAGATACTATCAAAATTTCAAAAGTAATTACACCAAATGGAGATTCGTACAATGAATATTTTGCAGTGAATGGTGTAGAAAATTGTGGTTACGTTGTAGATGTTAAAATTATTAATCGTTGGGGGGCAATTATATACAAATCAAGTGATTATCAAAATGATTGGAATGGCACAGCACACCAATCATCTTTAGGATCAGCAAATCAAGTACCTAGTGGTACATATTATTGTATTGTAACTATAAACAATAGTGGTTTAAAACCATTTAGCACCCCGTTATATATTGGTACAAAATAAAAAAAGAATTAATGGGCATCGCAAAAAATAAAATAGCAGTACTATTAATACTATGCATTGGTTTTATCGGATATGCACAGCAATTACCGCAGTTTACGCAGTATATGTTTAATACCATATCCATAAACCCAGCCTACGCAGGTAGCAGAGAGACATTAAGTATTGTAGGTTTACACAGGAGTCAATGGACAGGAATACAAGGAGGTCCTCAAACTCAGACACTATCTGCCCATTCTCCCTTACGAAACGAAAAAATAGGAGTTGGATTATCCGTAATACGTGATACTCCTGGTTTTGAAAACTACTTATATATTTATGGTGATTTCTCGTATTCTATTAATATTACAGATAATTCGAAATTAGCTTTTGGGTTTAAAGGCGGGGTTACTAATTACAATCTAGATCAGGAATTTTTAAATGATCCTGAAGTAACTGGGGATCCTTTCTTCGGAAATTATTCTAATCGATGGAATCCTAATATTGGAGTAGGGTTATATCTCCATTCAGACAGATGGTACTTTGGACTATCATCACCAAGAATACTAAACACAGACAATAATCGTACTACCGAAACGTCTACGGTAGAGTATGTAGCACTAGAACGCGTTAGTTATTATTTTACAGGCGGGTATGTATTTGACCTCTCTACAAACACAAAATTAAAACCATCGGCTCTTTTTAAAGCAACTAATGGCGCACCAATTTCTGTTGATTTAAATGCGAACCTTCTGTTTTATGAAAAATTTTGGCTCGGAGGCTCATACAGATACAATGAACATACTGCTTCTATAGGAGCCTTAGCTGATTTTCAAGTGACAAAACAAATTAGAATTGGCTATGCCTACGAACATTTTATTTCAGATATACGACCATATATAGGTGGTACTCACGAAATTTTACTGATGTATGAATTGTTTAATGAAAAGCGTGTTAGATCTCCCAGGTACTTTTAATACCATATTTATGAAAAATATAATATTTCTAATTTTAGCATTTCTGTTTAGCACTTTTATTCATGCTCAAAAAGTAAAGGTAGCAGATAAATATTTTAGAGATTTCGCATATTTAAAAGCCATAGAATTATATAAAGAAGCATTAAAAAAAGAAGATAGCAGCAAACATATTCTATCCAGAATAGGAGATTGTTATTATAACAATTCTAACTCAGAGCAAGCATATTTTTGGTACAACAAAGCTGTTAACAAATACGACAAAATACATCCTCAATATATTTATAAGTACATACAAACCTTACGAAGTTTAGGTAAATACAATGAAGCTAATCAGTGGCTTAAAAAGTTTAAAACACTTCAACAAAATGGTAAGCACACTAAAGATTTTGAAAGTATAAGTCTCGAAAAGTTTCAAGAATTATCTACTCCAAAAGATATTCATGTTCGGGTAATAAACTTAAACTCCAATAGTAAATATTCTGATTTTGGTGGGTATGAACAAAATGGGAATTTATATTTTTCATCTTCTAGAGCAGATGAAAATACTAAAGGCAAAAAGAAAATTTACAAATGGAATGGAGAACCTTATTTAAATATTTATCAATCTATAATTGATCGAATTGATTCGACCATTGTAGTAAAGGACATTGCTCCCATTTCTTCAGACAAAGTAAATTTAAAAAACGAACACGAAGGGACATTAACAATCACTAATGATGGTAAGACACTCTATTTTACCAGAAACAACATTAACAAAAGAAAGAAAACATCTTATGATAAAGAAGGTAATTCTAATCTAAAACTGTATAGAGCTAGGCTTAAAGGTAATCAATGGACAGCTGTAGAAGAATTACCATTTAATGATAAAACTTTCTCTACAGGACACCCAACATTAAGTCCAGACGAAAAGACCTTATATTTTGTATCAGATAGAAAAGGAGGATATGGTAAATCAGACATATATAAAGTTGCTATTAATGATGATGGTTCTTTTGGAACTGTAAAAAATTTAGGTGATAAAATTAATACCGAAGGCCGGGAAGTATTTCCTTTTGTAGCAAAAGACTCTACATTATATTTCTCATCAGACAGTCATATAAACCTTGGGTTTTTAGATATTTATAAATCCAACATACTTAAAAAAAGAGTTGATGAGGATATAAAGATTAAGAACCTTGGAGCTCCTTATAATAGTGGTTATGATGATTTTGCTTTCTTCTTAAACCCAGATGGTGATTCTGGATATTTCTCTTCTAATAGAACTGGAGGTAAGGGAAGTGATGATATATATACATTTGACAAGTATGAATGTAAACAAGTTTTAACCGGCGTAACATACGATAAACTCACCCTAGAATCACTTGCTGATGTTACAGTAAAAATTATTGATGAAACTGGTAAAATTATTAGCACTACTCTATCTGACAACAACGGCAAATACATTTTTGAAGAAATATCATGTGGAAAAACATATTCTATCTTAGCTACCAAAGCAAATTACAGGCCTGATTCAAAACAGTTCTCAACAACTACAACTAATGGAAGTGAGGTCAAATTAGATTTATATTTAACCCCACTAATTATAAAAAAAGAAATTGTAGTAAATCCTATTTTCTTTGATTTTGACAAATATAATATTCGTGCAGATGCAGCATATGAATTAGAGAATATTGTTAATGTAATGCGAGAAAATTCTAAAATGATTATCAAGATTGAATCTCATACAGATAGTCGTGGTAGTAAGAAGTACAACATGAAACTTTCTCAAAAACGTGCTAACGCTACCAGAGGTTATATTTTATCCAGAGGAATTGCTGCAGAAAGAATTCCGAGCGCTATAGGCTATGGTGAATCCCAATTATTAAACCAGTGCGGTATTAGCAACAAACCTCCCTGCACCGAAAAAGATCATGATGAAAATAGACGTTCAGCTTTTTTAATACTCAATGACTATCAATAATTAGAAGACACTATCTTTTAATAAAAATATTAGTACAATACATCACTTCATCTTCATTTTGTTCTATAGAAATATCAAAATCTGTAAAATCACCTTCTATAGTACTTCTATGGCTATCACTTTTTATCCATGCATTAACAATAGATTCTGCAGAGGAATAACCATACCCTACATTTTCGGCTACTTTGCTTGCTCCTGTATTAGTAACAAGATATGATTTACGCTCATAAAAATAATCGTGAGATATGTTATTTTGCTTAATCATATAATCCGTATGACTATATGCTTGTGATTTTATAACATCTAAAGGCTCAAGAGTGTTTAAACCCTTAGAAACTCTATAATTATTTATAAGATCCAAAATTTCAATTTCTATTGATTTTACTTCGGGGACAATAAATTCTTTATTAGAAGAACCTAAATCTTCTTCAACATTTTCTGCAGAACACGAATACAACAATATTGCCATACAAGCAATATAGATTACTTTAATAGGTGATTTCATAATTTGGGGGCGTAGGCTTGGGGCTACCGGCACAAACTACAAAATAAAAGAAAACAACCTGAGCTTAAAATGTTAAAATCGATAAAAAACACCCTTTAAACGGCTTATATTGCAAATAATCGATAAAATACACAACATCAGCACCTTAAGACTTGTTTTTTAGTATTAGATCAAAGCACACAACAATCTACTTATTGATGGTAGACTCACTACTTTTCTATCTAATTTAAGGCTGAATCTAACAAGGATTTTGCATGGGTTAGTGCCGAATCAGAAATATTTTTACCACCTATCATTTCGGCAATTTCCTTAATTCGTTCCTCCTCACTTAACAATTTAAGCTGAGTAATGGTAGTATTTTGTATATCTTCTTTATAAACTTTATAATGGTTTTGACCATTAGCAGCAATTTGTGGCAAGTGTGTAATGCTAAAAACTTGTAGGTTTTTACTCATATTCATCATTAAATCTGCCATTTTATGAGCAACTTCACCTGATACACCAGTATCTATTTCATCAAAAATTATTGTAGGTAATTGCGTATATCTTGATAGAATAGATTTAATAGCGATCATAATTCTTGATAGTTCTCCTCCGGAAGCTACTTTTTTAAGTTCCCCAAAAGCGCCTCCTTTATTGGCAGAGAATAAAAATGTTAGCACTTCTTTTCCATTAGAAAAATACTTATCCTGTAGTTCTAAAGAGGCTTGAAATGCAGCATTTGGCATCCCTAACGCTTTAAGAATATCTTCTAGCTCCTTTATCAGTAAAGGAAGTGCCTTATTTCGTTTCTTATGAATCTTTTCTGCAACCTCATCTAATTGAGATTGAATAGTGATTATTTCTTTTTTAAGCCTCTCTATATCTTCGGAAAGAGATTCTGTTTTAGAAACTTTTTCTCGCAGCGTATCTGTTATTACAATCAATTCTTTTATATCTGATACCGCATGTTTTACTTGCAAATTATGTAATAATTGCAAACGCTGGCTAATTTGCTCTAGTCGTCCGGGATCTGCCTCTAGTTTTTCTAATTCATCAAGTAAAGAACTGCTTATATCATCCAACTCTATATAAACACTTTGGATTCTCTGAGAAAGTTCTTGCAAAGACCCAGAATACGATTCTATCTTAGAAAGGTTATTCTTAATTGTATTTAATTGATCAGATGCCCCAACTTCTTCTGAAGACATTATAGAAACAGATCCTGATAATCGTTCCTGAATTTCTTCTATGTTATTAAGTTGATCGTATTGCTCTTCTAGTTCTTGAAGTTCTCCAGGTTTAAGCTTTGCCTCTTCTAATTCATTCAAAAGAAAAGCATTGTAGTCATATTCTTTTGTGAAATTTTCTTGATCAGTAATAAGAACACCTATTTCTTTTTCTTTCTCTTTTAAGAGCTCAAGACCTCTTCTATAAGATTTTATTTCGCGATCTGCATTAGCCAATGCATCTAACACCTCAAACTGAAAGTCATTTGTAGTTACTTCTAATGTTTGATGTTGACTATGAATATCTATTAATCTACCTCCCAGAGATACTAGTGACTGCAAGGTGACCGGAGTGTCATTTATAAAGGCTCTGGATTTACCCGATGGTAGAATCTCTCGTCTAATTATAGTTTGATCTTCATAATCCAGTGCTGCTTCTTCAAAAAAAGAATTAAGCCCATATTTTTTTACATCAAAAACTCCTTCTATGACACATTTTTGAGAGTTATCTTTAACACTGCTAAGATCAGCTCTTTTTCCTAATAACAGTCCCAAAGCACCAAGCAATAAAGATTTACCCGCTCCAGTTTCTCCTGTAATCGTTATTAAACCAGAATCAAAAGCTACTTGTAGCTCTTCTATTAAGGCGAAGTTTTTTATAGAAAGACCTCTTAGCAAAGGATAGAAAAGTTTTTGTTGTTTTTAAAAAAGTAAAGATACCATTTACAATAATTAAAAATAGTATTTAAATTTTTAATTATACTCATTTCAAAATAAAGTATTTTTTAAAACTTTATAGTTTTCCAGTTTTCTGAATAGGTAGGTGCTACTTTATTAAGTATCTCAACGGTTTCAGCAATATTAACTGAAGGTCCTCCAGAAAGAACACTTGAAATCTCATCAGCTTTAGCATCAAAAAACACTCTCATTATATAAGAATTAGGTCTGGTATTATGCATTTCCTCAAGCGATTTCATAGATTCAGTAATCGTTTCTTTTCCTTTTTTTATATTATTATACATAACATCTAGTCCTTCTCTATGATAGGTATACATTGTTTTCCTATACCCTTCATATGTTCCTGAAAGAAGATCATCATTAAGCCTAAATCTATTAGGATTTTGTTCTCTGGCCCACCCAAGCGTGTTACTACCTTGTGCATTACCAACAATATTTTTAGCTTCCTGATAATAGCTGGTTCCGCTATTTAGCTCAAAAGTATCTGCATCTACACCTAAAATAGTATATAAATAAAATGCAACCACAGAGATTAAATTCGACTCAAAGTTATTTGGATTATAATTTAGAGGTTGAAATTCTAAGTAGTTAAAATTAAACTGCTTATCATTTATATTAAAGATTGTAGTATTATAACTAGATCCGTATACTGGACGGGACGCCTGCACTTGCACAGTAGCAGAAAAAACATCGTTATCGTAACTACTTATAGTAATAAAAAAACTACAATTAATTCTTTCTTCTGTCCGATAATCTACAGAAGTCCATTTTGAGTTATTAATAAATTCAGTTAATGAACGCTCTAAGGTTTTAAAGACTTGTAAATTGGGATTACCCGTTTGCTCTGCATTAACAGCTACAGTAGCATTAAATTCCTGAGCATTAACTCCTAAGCTAACTATAAATACGATAACAAGCAACAACCTATTCATTGTTCAATGTATTAATTTCATTAAATATATCTTCTGCGACTTCTGACTTTGTTTTTAAGTCAAACGCTTTAATCTCCAATTTATGATTAATCAATGTTACTTTATTCGTTTGTCCTTTAAAACCAGCTCCTTTATCATTAAGAGAGTTAAGAACAATTAAATCTAAGTTCTTGTTTTTCAATTTATTCTTGGCATTCTCCTCTTCATTTTCTGTCTCTAAAGCAAATCCTACAAGAAATTGATTTTTCTTCTCTGCTCCCATCCATTTAAGGATATCATTTGTTCGCTCTAATTTAATAGAAAATTCTGTATCTGCCTTTTTTATTTTTTGATCTGATATGTTTTTAGGCCTATAATCTGCAACTGCTGCAGATGCAATTGCAATATCACAATCACTGTATACAGAAACCACAGCTTCATACATATCTTTAGCGCTAATTACATTCACCACATGAATAAGAGTATGATTAATTTTAAGAGCAGACGGTCCTAGAACAAGAGTTACTTGTGCTCCTAAATTAGCTGCTGTTTTGGCAAGTTCGATACCCATTCTACCACTAGAGTGATTACCTATAAACCTTACCGGATCTATTGCTTCATATGTAGGGCCCGCAGTGATCAGAACCCGTTTACCTTTTAACGGAAGTTTATCTAAAATATCTTTTTCTACAAATTCAATAATTGTAGAAGGCTCTGTCATACGTCCCTGACCGATCAAACCGCTTGCCAATTCTCCTGACTCTGCAGGGATCATGATATTACCAAACTCTTGTAATGTTTTAAACGTTTGATGAGTAGAAGGATGATTATACATATCCAAATCCATTGCTGGAGCAAAATAAACAGGGCATTTTGCAGATAAATAGGTTGCTAACAGCAAATTATCACTATTTCCTGTTGCCATTTTGGATAATGTATTAGCAGTAGCTGGTGCTATGATCATAAAATCTGCCCATAGCCCTAAATCCACATGGTTATTCCAAACTGCATTCTCATCTTCATCATCAAAGAAAGAGGAATGAACAGGATTTTTAGATAGTGTAGATAAGGTAAGCGGAGTTACAAAATCCTTAGCAGCAGGTGTCATTATTACTTTTACCTCTGCTCCTGATTTAATAAATAAGCGCACTAAGCTTGCTGCCTTATATGCAGCAATACCAGCGGTGACACCAATTAAAATCTTTTTACCGCTTATTATAGACATAAGTTTATAGAGACTCTGTGTCTACTTTTGTATTTCTGTGATAAATCTTACCTTCTAACCATTCTTGTACTGCTAAAGCATGTGGTTTTGGTAATCTTTCATAGAATTTAGAAACTTCAATTTGTTCTTTATTCTCAAAAATCTCTTCTAAGCTATCATTATATGTAGCAAACTCATCTAATTTTTCAAGAAGTTCTTTCTTGATATCGGTATTGATTTGAGTTGCTCTTTTTGATATTATCGAAATTGCCTCATAGATATTATCCGTTGGCTGATCGATACGATTTTTATCAATAGTAGTTGTGTTTACCGGCGCATTACTTTTTTTCAAATCCATCTTCTACTTTATTTTCTATTTATATTGTTCTAATCTTGTCTTTATATCTTCTCCTAATTCTTCTGCTTTTTCTAAATACTCCCCTTCTGTCTTATAATATTTTTTATAACTATTATAATACCCTTGAGCAGTTTCTAAACGTTCTCTTACCAAACTTTCATAACTACCAATTGCTAAAAGATATTCTGACTCTAATTTGTAATATAATACTTTTTCTCTATAAGGAGATCCTGGATGATCTATAAGGTAGTTATCAAAAGCCGAAATAGCTACTTTATAATTCTCTCTATGATGATATCGTTTAGCAACTTCATATGCTTTTCTTTCTTTCTTATCTCTAAGTTCTGCAACTAACTTATTTGCTTCTTTTAAATTTTCACTTTCGGGATACGCATTAATATATGCCTGAAGTTTTTCGAGTGCTTTATCTGTATCTTCCTGATCCAAACTATATCTTGGAGATAAATCATAATAGCTTTTAGCTCCTTTATAAAATGCTTCTTCTCTTTTTTGGCTCTTTGGGTAAGATTTAGTGAATCTTTCAAATTGGTATCCTGCAAGATAATAATCTTCTAACTGATAATATGTATCTGCATAATAGAACATTATTCTTTCTGCTTGCGGCTTACCTCTATATTGGGGTACAACCTGTTCAAAAAGCTTTAAGGCCTTTTTATACTTCCCTTCTTTGTACAAGCTCTCTGCGGCTTTATATTTAGCGGCTAAATCTTCGCCTCTTAGTACCTTTTGGTATTCACTACAAGATCCTAAAAATAATACACAAACAAGTAAATACAATAATCTCTTCATATCTTAAAAAAACATCTGGCAAAAGTATATATTTCTGCCGTATTACAAAAACTTTAATTCATCTATTCACCTGTCATTCTCTATTGTTCTATAATTAAGCAGGTAGAATTGGCTAATAAACATTTCTGTTTATATCATTTTATTGATTTTAGCTCATTTCAATAACTATATAATTAGAGGTATGTTGCAGAATTAAACTGTATTTAACACTCTATACTATTTTCACAAAATTAGGTGGAGCTATGTGGTAAGGTTTTATCCAGATTATTATGATCTAAAATTGTATACCCATCATCATCATAATAAAATGCCGGAATAAATTTTTGATCTTGTTTTAAATTCTTTAATACATAAGAATGAACCTGGTGAACTTCTTGTGCAAAAGACTCATCATAATAACTAGCTAATATCAAAATTTCTCCGTTTAATTTTTGCAACTGCTCTTTACTAAATTCTTTTAACGGGCTCAATTCATCTATTGGATGTACAATAGTCCAGGTTGTAGGCAGATATGTAATCGAATTTCTTTCTAGTTTTAGGTTGTAAAAATTATTGACATATTTTTCACCTTTACTTTCCTGAGATAAAGAGAGTGTGGCTTCTATTTTAGGTCGAATCATTACATTAGCACTTCTACTCATTAATCTAAACATAATACAATCTACCCCATTATGTTTTCTAAATACCATACTGCTACTAAATCTAATATTTGCTCTTGGTCTGGAAAACCTACCATACAACAATCCTGTGATAAATGAAAAACTTAACAACCCTATAAGTGCTTCAAAAGAAGAAATAACACCAAAAACTAGTCCTTTTGGCGCCATTGCTCCATACCCCACAGTCGTAATAGTCTGAGCCGAAAAAAAGAAGGCATTGAGAAAATCTTTAAAAACACTTCCTGTAGGTTCTGTGATATTTGATATTCCTAAAAACGTATAGATAATAGCAAATAATGCATTAACCAAAGTATATCCCAATACTACCCATAAGAAGAATTTGGTCCAGCTAATACTGATTAAGTAATTATAACTCTCGGATAAAGAACTTGGTCTATTGATGTGTTTTATATTAAAAGAACCATCAGAATTGATAAATCGTTTAGCATGTTTATTAGAGGACTTACCTATACCTGGGTCTTTTATTTTTTTAGCCATCACTTCATTTTTGAAAACGATTAATCCTCAACAAACTCTTCTATTCTTTTTGCCAAATTATCTGAAACGGGTATTAATGGTAAGCGAAGATTGTCATCACATACCCCTTTTACTTTCAGGATATTTTTTACACCGGCAGGATTTCCTTCTTCAAAAGCATAACCTATAGCTGGTAATAGTGCATAAAGTTTCTCAAATGCCTTTTTTGTTTCTCCTGATAACCCTAATCGTATCATTTCTGAAAACGATGCCGGAAATCCTTGACCAACCACACTTATTACTCCATCTCCGCCTGCTACCACAGCTGGTAATGCCAATGTATCATCACCAGAAATCACAAGAAAATCAGATGGTTTGTTTTTAATAATCTGTAAAACCTGTGTAAAATCCCCCACTGCTTCTTTAATCCCTATTATTTTATCTAATTGAGCAAGGCGTAAGGTTGTTTCTGCTGTCATATTAGTTGCTGTTCTAGATGGAACATTATACAATATAACAGGTAAAATCGTAATATCGTTTATAGCTTTATAATGCCTATAAATACCTTCTTGACTAGGTCTGTTATACATAGGAACAACAGAAAGAACAGCATCAAAATCAGATGAATTGATTTCTTTAATCTCATCAAGAACAGCTGATGTATTATTTCCTCCTACTCCAATTACCAAAGGGAGTCTTTTATTATTTATCGCTACGATATGTGCTGTTAAACTCTTCTTTTCTTCTTTAGAGAGCGTAGCTGACTCTGCAGTAGTTCCTAATACAACTAAATATTCTACGTTTCCTTCTATACAAAAATTAACTAATGATGTAACACCATCATAATCTATCGATCCATCTTTATTAAAAGGAGTAGCTAATGCTATACCTGTTCCTCTTAGAAAATCACTCATACTATATAATCTGTAAAATTTTTAAATATTTTTCAAGCTCTGATATAAAAAGATTGGTATCATTTGTTGAAGCTCCAATAATCAAATCGTTAATTCGATTATCTACCTCTGCAAAACCAACTTTAAATTTAGCTTTAGAAGCTGCTGCTACATAGTTTAACTCTACAGTATTTTTTTCATAAAAATTGATCAAAACATCAAAATCCTTATCTACAAAATCTTGTAAAGATTTACTCTTTATTGCACCATTTACCCCAAAACTCTTATCATTATAATAAGCTGCATCCTTATCATCTATAATTTCTTTCTGATCTTCTTTATAGCCTATTACTTTAAGTTCTTCTGATTTTACACCTAATTCATTAGCAAGTTTCAACAATGAAACGATATTAATAGATTGAGTTGCATCAATAAGAACTGCAAGTGTTTTTAAATTAGAAATGTTTTGAGATCTAGCTTCTCTTTCCCCGAGATATGCTTCGACACTTTTCTTTATTGCATTCCTTTTAAGACCTTTTAAAATCATTTATTAAAAAATTAATAAGCCACAAATGTAGCCATTTTACAAATTAAAATCATCTGGTATACTTCGAGAAAAAACAAAAACTTCACAATTAACACAACTTAATGATTTTTGTTAAATCTATAAATATTTGTCGTCTAAACGTTTCTTTTTAACAAGTTTTGTTTCC
Source organism: Aquimarina sp. Aq78 (assembly GCF_900299525.1). Lineage (GTDB taxonomy): Bacteria > Bacteroidota > Bacteroidia > Flavobacteriales > Flavobacteriaceae > Aquimarina. The sequence goes on from NZ_OMKA01000020.1 coordinate 302,742, forward strand.
ACAAAAAAAATAGTAAAAAAGTATATCCCTGCTATTTCTACAATATTGATCAATGTAGTAAATAACCTACTATAAAAATACAATTCATTTATTGCAAGAAATGCATCTACAAATAAGGTACAGCACGAAGCTATAAAAAGATAAATTGATTTCTCATATCGATTAGCAACATAAATAAAAAAACAAACTGTAACAAATAAAAGAAGACTTACTATTATCAATAGTACTGATTCTACAGAATTTATAATTTTTGGCAAAACTAACCCCGTAATAGAAAAAATAAGATACCCAATCAAAAGTATACTAACTATTGCTTGAGGTGACATCAATTTATTTAGTCTTATTTCTTGTATTGATATGAAGTTTTTTAGCAAAAGTAAGCACAAGCCATAGAACAAGGCAATTAGTATTGCAATAGTGGAAAAATATTTTACAAAGTCTAAATACACAAAAACATCGGTTACCGCAATTACAAGCATACTTAATGGAAACAAAAGATTAGTTTTTTTTACAAATCTTTGATACAAGAAGATTAATGATATAGGAACAATTGGTTTCACATATATCAACACCCATTTATCAAAAAAAATAGCTACACATATAACGATTAAAAAAGTAAAATAGGTAAGTAAATATGTAATGTTTATTTTTTTCAAGGAGTTTTTAAAAGATTACAAGATTCATATATAGTATTAATTTAAGTAATATGCATTTCTGTTTTAACAGCTAATTCTTCGTTATTAAGATCAAAAACCTTCAAACTCTTCAGATTTAAGAACTAATGATTTAGTTATCATATAGTGTACTAAAAAAACAAGAGCAAGCGGACTACATATTAACATAAGTACATTAAGCTCTTTAGACCGTAGATAAAATCTATCGATTAAGAACATAAAGTCGCTAAATGCAAAATTCAACATGGATAAAAAGAACCATAACGATTTTTCTGATCGAATGTTTATATAATGCATCGCTCCTACAATTAGTAAAACATAAACTAATAATAAATAGAGAAACCCTAATACTTGCATTTCTCCCATAGGGTCTTTAAGCTCCAGATAAGCCATAAAAAATATAACTGTAAACAGAGAACTACCCAATACTAGCGTAAAGACATCTCTGCTACTATATACGAATGACTTATGATTATAATACAAGAAAAAAAACAACAAGATATAGACGACTATATGCGCCTCTATCTGAAATTTTACAACATCATCTATAGCATAAAACACACCTAACTCTTTTATAACAAAAACCAAAAGAACAATAACTTTAAATATTCTTATTCGTTTAGAATCTACAAAATAAAGAGCGGTTATTAATACTACAAGAATTAAACTAGTGTATGTGTTTAATAAATCATTTTGAAACACAAACCCTAATACTTGTATAATAATTAAAAAAGAAATTAAAAGCTTTAGTAGTTTTCCTCCATTCATTAATTTTAATTTGCATCCGAAAAAAAATCAACACAATTCTCTATAGGACACTTTGTTACACAATTATATAATTTTTCCCTTACACAAGATACTAAATTTTGAGATAACTTAAAATAGCCTCGAAATCCTTCCTTACAATTTATTTAATTTTAAAGAAGTAGGGCTAGATATCTTAAACTGTACAAGAAAAAAAACAGCTAATAATTGATAAATAGAATTAATAATTTCAAATTCGAGTGAAGAAACATAAAACTTGTTTAACGCAAAGCAAGAATCACTAATAACAAAATTTAATATTGCGATCAAAAACCATAACGACTTGGTTGATCTAACATTTACATAATGAAAGACTGCTCCTATAAACAGAAAATATAATATCAGTAAATACACCAATCCATAGTATTTAATATCACCCATTCCTATATGTATTGCGTCATAAATTTCATAAACAATAAGAGACCACACTACAAAGAAAATTGACACATAGGCGATATCAGTACCATCATAATCTATAGGTTTATGATTTTTATATAAAAAATAGAATAATAACAAATAACAAACACCATAACTCAATAAGACATATACAAAACTATTCTGTAGATCTGTCAATAGAAATATATCCCCCAGAAAGCAAAGAAACAAAACCAATAAAAACAGAATACTTATATGCTTTGTATTAAACCAGTATAACATAAAAAACAAGGGTACTGTGGTTGGCTTTACATAAAACTCTAAATCAGGCCAATTCATAGCAGTACTCAATACACAAAGCCCTCCTGTAATGAGTAATAACGCCTTAATAAGAGTTCTTATTTTCATGCTATTTTACTAAGAAATTCATCTTCGCTAATAATAGGAATCTCCAATGCTTTCGCTTTTTCTAACTTACTAGGCCCCATATTAGCTCCAGCAACAATAAAAGAAGTTTTAGAAGAGATAGAACTAGAAATTTTACCTCCATTATCTTCTATCATTTTTTTAAGTTCATTACGTGATACTTTTTCAAAAACTCCTGAAACTACAAATGTCTGCCCCTGTAAAGTATCTGTTTGATTTGCTAGTTTTTCTGCAGAAACTTCTAACTGAACACCATATTGTTTTAACCTGTTAATTAAATTTCTATTTTCTTCGGAAGCAAAAAATTCTACTACACTTTGAGCTATCTTTATTCCTATCTCATCTACATTTACCAGTTCTTCTTCTGAAGCTTCAATAATAGCATCAATAAACTTATAATGTTTAGCGAGCTTCTTTGCTACAGTTTCTCCCACATATCGAATTCCTAATGCAAACAAAACACGCTCAAAGGGAATTTCTTTAGATTTTTCTATTCCAGCAATAAGATTTTCAGCACTTTTTTCTGCCATCCTCTCTAAAGGAATAACCTGCTCTTTTTTTAATTCATAAAGATCTGCATAGTTTATAATCAAGTCTTCATTAACCAGTAGTGCCACAGTTTCCCCTCCTAGTCCATCGATATCCATCGCTTTACGAGAAATATAATGCTGTATACGACCAATTATCTGAGGTGGACATCCCTGATAATTAGGACAATAATGCTGAGCCTCTCCTTCTTTACGAATAAGATCTGTATGACATTCTGGGCATTGAGTTATATATACTGTTGGTTGTGAATTGTTGTCTCTTTTTTGAAAATCAACTGCTATTATTTTTGGAATAATTTCTCCTCCTTTTTCAACAAAAACCGTATCCCCTTCGCGTATATCCAGTTTTGCTATCTGGTCGGCATTATGCAAAGAAGCCCTTTTTACGGTAGTTCCTGCAAGCAATACAGGTTCTAGGTTAGCCACCGGAGTAATTGCACCTGTTCTACCTACCTGATATGTAATTTCATGAAGGGTTGTAAAAACCTGTTCGGCTTTAAACTTATAAGCCATAGCCCATCTTGGGGCTTTGGCTGTAAAACCAAGTTCCTCCTGTTGCTGAAGATCATTTACCTTAATCACCACACCATCTGTTTCGTATGGTAAATTGTGACGATGCTCATCCCAGTATGCTACAAAATCCAACACCTCATCAATCGAATGTACCAATTTGGATTCTGCGGGAACTTTAAACCCCCATTCTCTGGCCTTTTCTAAACTTTCGAATTGAGTAACAATTCCTAATCTATTTCCTATAATACTATACAGCAAACAATCTAGTGGTCGCTTAGCCGTTTCGCCACTATCCTGCAATTTCAGACTACCAGAAGCAGTATTTCGAGGGTTAGCATAAGGATCTTCTCCTACTGCTATTCGCTCTTCATTCATTTTTGCAAAACCTTCGTAAGGCAAAATAATTTCACCTCGTATATCAAATTTTGGAGGAAAACCACCTTTTAGCTTTAACGGTACAGAATTAATGGTTTTTACATTTGTCGTAACATTATCTCCCTGAATACCATCTCCTCTAGTTACTGCTTTCACCAATACTCCATCTTCATAAGTAAGGCTTATCGATGCCCCATCATATTTAAGTTCACAAGTATAATTCACTTCTCCATCGACCAACTTTTTAATACGTTTTTCCCAATCCAATAAATCTTCCTTTGAATATGAATTATCCAGAGAATACATTCGATGTTCATGAACTATCGTTTCAAAATTCTTAGTCACTTCGCCCCCAACCCTAAGTGTTGGAGAATTAGGATCATAATATTCTGGGTGTTTTTCTTCTAATTCCTGTAGTGTTTTGAGTTTCATATCAAACTCATAATCACTTATTACAGCAGCATCCAGTACGTAGTAGTTATAATTATGCTGCCTTAGTTCTTCCCTTAATTGATTGATGTGTTGTTCTGTATTCATTGGTACTTATATGTCTTGTTTTAATGGTCAGACAGAATACCTACCGTGTATTGGCAGATTTAATGATTAAGACTTATTCTTTATTGTTTTTAATACTTTTTAAAATCGTTTCATTCTCATTCAATTACCATGATATCATGTTCTTTCTGGCTTTAACCATTTTGGCACTTGTACCGGCTTGAAGGTTCTCATTTTTTCTAATAACCTATCTATATCATCATCAACAAGAAGCAATTCATAGTTTTCCATTTTTAAAAACCCTCTTCGTACCATGTTTTCTAACAAAGCTAACAGATCATTATAAAACCCTGCGGTGTTTAAAAGTCCAATTGGTTTTTGATGCAAACCTAACTGAGACCATGTTATAATTTCAAACAATTCTTCTAATGTTCCGAATCCTCCAGGTAATGTAATAAAGCCATCGCTAAGCTCCTGCATTTTCATCTTTCGTTCGTGCATATTAGCAGTAGTAATCAGCTCATACAATCCTTGATGCACTACTTCTTTTCGTTTTAGAAATTCTGGAATCACCCCTATCACTTTTCCTTTTTGCTGCATCACTCCCTGAGCAACCTTGCCCATTATCCCAATTTTTGCAGCACCATAAACCAGCGTGATTTTTTGCTGGGCTAGTTTTTCTCCTAATAAAAATGCTTCGGCAATAACCCTGGTATCGTTTCCTTCACTGCTTCCACAAAATACACAAATTGAATTCAGATTATTCATATCAACAGGTTTTTTTTAATTTAAACAAGCTCTTATCATACGTTCATTATCATATAAATCCTTACGTACCTCTACAGATTTAAATCCTTTACTCTCGATCATATTTTTGGTTTCTACACCCAAGTACTGATTAATTTCAAAATACAAACCACCATTTTCTTTTAATTTTTCTTTAGCCAAATCTGTAATCTTTTTATAAAAGAGCAAAGGCTCATTATCAGAAACAAATAGCGCTCGTTGTGGTTCATTATCCAATACATTAGATCTCATTTCTTTCTTCTCTAATTCACGTACATAAGGCGGATTAGAAACTATGATATCAAAATCTTGAAATAGTTCTTTAACCTCTAGAATATCTGCTTTAATAAATGTTATATCTGCTTGATTTTTCTTTGCATTGTCTCTTGCAACTTGTATAGCCTGTTCTGATATGTCCATTGCATACACTTTGGCTTCAGGTATTTTTTTTGCTAAAGAAATAGCTATACAACCACTTCCTGTCCCAATATCCAATATTGTTATTGATTGTTTATCCTTTTTTTGATCTTCTATAATCCAATCCACCAACTCTTCTGTTTCTGGCCTTGGAATTAGCACATTTTCATTGACCATAAATGGTATTCCGTAAAAATAAGTTTTTCCAATTATATATTGAATAGGTTCTTGTTTTTCGAGTCGTCTTCTGGCTTTATCAAAATTTGCTTTTTCCTCAATGGTAAGTATTTTATCCAGATGCATAGCAACATCTACTCTTTTAAACCCTAAAATCTCTTCAGAAAGTATATAAAAAAAAGATAGTATTTCTTCAGAATCATAGATTCTGGATAACGAATTTGTAAAATTAGCCCTAAGGTCTTTTATCTTCAATTTGAAGTTTATTTTAGATTATAAATCTTTTATCATCCATGCCTGACAACTATAATGCCCGGTATCCCCAATCGGCTCTTTCAAAGGAATAAAGCCTACTTTTTTATATAGTTTTCTGGCTGATTCCATATAAGGCATGGTTTCCAAATAACATTTGGCATATCCTTGTTCTTTTGCAAAATCAAGACATCTATTTATCATCTTATACCCAACTCCTTTGCCTCTTGCTTGTGGTAAGAAATACATTTTTTGCAGCTCGCAAATATCACCAACAACCTCTCCTTCTAATGGAGCAATACCGGCACCACCAATAATTTTACCCTCTTCTTCGACCACATAATACTGCATTCTTGAATAGTCGTATGTTTCATACATACTATCTAAAGATTCATCTTCATAAGCAGTACCAACCTTAGGCACCCCCATTTCTATTAAAACTTCTCGTATTACTGAGGCAATTACTTTATTATCTTTTAACTGTATTGCTCGTATTTTTATATCACTCATTATATTTAAAATACTATTTTTGTCGTATCACAAAAACGTGAACCAGAAGATTCTTCTGATCTTCGTTTGAATAAAAAATTAGCTTCTAAAAAGGTATTGAAATATACGTTAAATCTAACAAGGAATCAATGAATAAGTTTTTATTATTATCAACATTGCTTATAGGTATTACCAGTTGTTCTATTTCTAAAAAACCTAAATTCAAATACGTCAACAATATTGAGGTTAAAAATGTCAGTATGCGCAATATAACGCTCAAAGCAGATGCTGTTTTCAATAATCCAAATAACATAAAAGGAAAACTTTCGATAGACAGCATACACATTTTTGTTGATAACATTGATGTCGGAGCACTCTCTTCGCAAGAGTTTGATGTTCCTTCAAAAAATGAATTCGCCATTCCGCTAGAAGGAACTTTTTCACTTTCTAAAGTCTATAAAAAAAACAAAAACAGTATACTTGGCAGTGTACTAAAAGTAATCCAAAGTGATTCGCTTGATATACAATATAAAGGAGTAATTCGATATCATTTCGGAAATTTCTCTTATCCATACACAATTGACAAACAACAAAAGGTAAGACTAAAATAAAAGTGACAATACACAAAAAATATATAAAACGATGTATCCAGTTAGCCAAAAACGGACTGGGAACGACCTACCCAAATCCTTTGGTGGGTAGTGTAATTGTGCATAACGACAGTATCATTGGTGAAGGATGGCATTATCAATCCGGAAAACCTCATGCCGAAGTAAATGCCATTGCTTCTGTAAAAAACCATTCCCTCTTAAAAGATGCCACAATCTATGTTAGTCTAGAACCCTGTAGCCATTTTGGAAAAACACCTCCTTGCAGTGACCTTATTATTGAAAAAGGAATAAGAAAGGTCGTTATTGGTACAATAGATACTTTTGCAAAAGTATCAGGCGCTGGAATTCAAAGGTTAATGAATGCTGGTTGTGATGTAACTGTTGGAGTTCTAGAAAATGAATGCTTAGCATTAAACAAAAGATTTTTTACTTTTCACAATAAAAAAAGACCATATATAATCCTAAAATGGGCAGAAACTACAGATGGTTATATTGCACCGGTTTCTACCAAAAAAAGAGAGCCTGTCTGGATTACAAATACATATTCCAGACAAATTGTGCACAAATGGCGAGCAGAAGAACAATCTATTTTGATAGGAAGCCAAACTGTTATTAAAGACAACCCTAAACTTACTATCAGAGATTGGGCTGGTCAACATCATCCTACTAGAGTCGTCATTAACAGATCAGGGAAAATCCCTAAAGATTCTGCCGTACTGGATCAATCAGTAAAGACCATAGTGATTACTTCAGAAAAATCAAAAAAAGACAATAGCAATACTCTTATTTACGAAGTTGTCGATTCACAAGAGAATCTTACCAAAGAAATATGTGACATTCTCTATAAACACAGCATCCAATCAGTGATCATAGAAGGAGGTTCTTATACATTACAATCCTTTATTGATAAAAATCTCTGGGATGAGGCGAGGGTTTTTGAAGGAAATACTACTTTTGGAACCGGAATAAAAGCCCCCACACATAAAGGAAATCTAATTTCTGAACAAAAAATCATGACAGACACCCTAAAGATATATCAAAATGATTAAAACTATAATTTTTGATTTTGGAGACGTCTTTATCAATTTAGACAAACCCGCAACAGAAAGAGAATTATACAATCTTAAAAATGAAAAGCTCACTACAGAGATACGAGAGCTTAATATTTTATATGAAGCAGGCAAGATTACTACAAAAGAGCTTATAGAAAGCTTTCAGAAGTTTATTCCTGAAGCTTCAGAGAAGCAACTTACTAATGCCTGGAATGCTCTTTTACTGGATTTCCCTAAACATCGCCTAGAATTCATTCAAAAACTAGCTTCAGAACAACGTTATAAACTGATCTTACTTAGTAATAACAATGAATTACACATTAATTGGATCAAAAAACATATTAGCTTTTTCCCTGCTTTCAAATCATGCTTTGATGCTTTTTACCTCTCTCATGAAATCAATTTACGAAAGCCAGAACCTTATATTTTTGAATTTGTTCTGAAACAACATCAATTAAACCCAAGCGAAACCCTTTTTATTGATGACACAAAGGACAATACAGACACTGCTGCTGCACTGGGAATGCATATCTGGAACAACAATCCTGTAACCGAAGATGTTACAGATTTATTTACCATAAAATCTGATTTATTTTGATCTATTTAATTTTAAGTGTCTTAGCGTCTACTCTGATTTTTATCATCTTTAAATTGTTTTCTAAATACCAGGTAGACACACTACAGGCAATTGTTGTAAACTATGTTGTAGCTTCTATTTCAGGAATTATAGCATACTCAGAACCAATAGATTTACCTTCTGTATCTGGAAAAGAATGGTTTTATGGAGCAATGATTTTGGGTGTAATATTCATATCTGTATTTAACCTAATGGCAATTACTACTCAAAAAAACGGCCTATCTGTAGCTGCAGTAGCGACCAAAATGAGCTTAGTAATCCCCATCATATTCGGAATTATAGTATACCAAGAGAGTACGGGCATAGTAAAAGTCATAGGTATTCTAATTGCACTTATAGCAGTTTATCTTACCTCAGTTAAAACCACCGGAGGAATCCCTTTAACAAAAAAGAATCTAATCTTTCCGTTACTGGTTTTTATAGGAAGTGGGGTTATTGATACTAGTATTAAGTTTTTAGAAACACATTATGTAGCTAAAAATGATATCCCAGTTTTTTCTGCTACTATTTTTGGATTTGCCGCAATTGTTGGAATTATTACATTAGCATTTAAAGCAATAACCGGAACATTAAAAATTGCATTTAAAAATATTATCGCAGGGATTATATTAGGAGTTCCTAATTATTTTTCGATCTATTTCCTGATTCAAGCTTTACGCCATGATAGTATGGATAGCTCTACAGTATTCACCATTAATAACGTAGCCATCCTTTTGGTTTCAACTCTTGCTGGAATTCTTTTTTTTAAAGAGAAATTAATCCTAAAAAACTGGATAGGCATCATTCTGGCGGTTATTAGCATTATTTTGGTTGCCTTTTCTATATAGCATACACCCATTGGAAATAAAAGACACATATAAAACAATTAATATCCCTGGAGAGGAAGCTCTTTTTAAAGATCGAAATAGTAAGTTTTTTGGATACACATTTCCTATTACCACAGAAGAGGAAGCCAAGCATATTATTGCCGACCTTAAAAAGAAACATCACTCTGCCCGACATTGGTGTTATGCCTGGAAAATAGGAATAGAGCCCTCTAGATATCGTATCAACGATGATGGTGAACCTTCTAATTCTGCCGGCCAACCCATTTATGGCCAGATTCTATCTTTTGATGTTACTAATATATTAATTGTTGTTGTGCGTTATTTTGGAGGTGTAAAACTGGGAGTTGGCGGATTAATCAACGCTTATAGAACTGCAGCGCAATTAGCACTTGAAACTTCAGAAATAGTTGAAAAAACAATTAATATTGATTTTATAATTATTTTCGAGTATAAAGACATGAATAAAGTAATGAGAATTATTAAAGAACATAATCTAAACATTACTAAACAAGATCATAAATTGAATTGTAAAATTCATATTTCTGTAAGAAAAAAGTTTGCTGATAAAATAAAAGATGTTTTTTCCCCGTTGTATGATATAGAAATTAGAAAAACACAGGATTAATAGTTTTTTATTTTTTCAAGCAAGTAAGAGGGACATGGAATAGGTTTTCTTGTTTTACTATCAACAAAGACCAAAGTTGTAGATGCTGTTGTTAGCAATTCATTATTTTTATTAAAAATCTCAAAATCGAAAGTGATTTTAGCTGTAGGAATTTTCCTTAGTGAAGTTTTAACAATTAATTCATCGTCGAAGAAAGCAGATTTCTTAAATTTAAAGTCTAATGTAAACACAGGAAGCATAACACCATTTTCTTCCATTGATTTATATGAAATCCCTAATCGGGATAACCAATCAATTCGTGCCAATTCTAAATACTGCGCGTAGTTACCATGATATACTACACCCATCTGATCTGTTTCAGAGTATCGCACCTTTAGTAAAGTTTCTGAAGTGATAAACATATTTTAAAAATGAGGGGTTATTTAGTTAAATTAAAAGTAGTATTGTCAAATTATGCAAAAAAAATAATTAATATTCAACCCCTAAATCGTTTTTTTTTTACATTTTTTGTTCACATATTTGTCATGCAAAAACAGTAAGGAGTTTTTCAGCAATTTCTTTTTAGTACCTTAACACAAAAAAAAGTAAACCTGACCACAAGAATGAATGTAACCGCGCAATCAGTTTGGGATAGTTGTTTGTCTTTCATAGAAGACAATATCACACCCCAAGCTTTTAAAACTTGGTTTGAACCAATCAAAGCTGTAAAGCTTACAGATAGCGCTCTCAGTATTCAGGTTCCTAGTAAATTTTTTTACGAGTGGCTAGAAGAACATTACGTTAATCTACTTAAAGTATCTTTAACTCGAGAATTGGGAGAAAGCGCTAAGTTGGTTTATGTTATTAAAATGGAAAACACTTATGGCAACAAAAAGCCATTTACTGAAAAAATTCCAAGTTCTAACCGAACTCCTGTTAACTCTCAAGAAGTTGACGTTCCTATTAAAAGTAAAAATCCCGAGTTAAAAAATCCATTCGTTATTCCTGGAATACGAAATGTAAAAATAGAATCTCAATTAAATCCAAGTTATAATTTTGAAAATTTCTTAGAAGGAGATTCTAACCGATTAGCTCGCTCTGCAGGTATGGCCGTAGCCAATAAGCCCGGAGGCACCTCTTTTAACCCTTTGCTTATTTTTGGAGGAGTTGGTTTAGGGAAAACACACCTTGCTCACGCAATTGGTGTAAACATAAAAGATAATTACCCAGAGAAAACAGTTTTATATATTTCTGCAGAAAAATTTACCCAACAGTATATTGAATCTGTAAAAAAGAACAACAGAAACGATTTTATTCATTTTTATCAGATTATTGATGTTTTAATTGTTGATGACATTCAACTATTATCTGGTAAAGCAGGAACTCAAGATGTATTCTTTCATATTTTCAACCATTTACATCAAAATGGCAAACAAGTAATCCTAACAAGTGACAAAGCTCCTGTAGACATGCAGGATATAGAACAACGATTACTATCTCGTTTTAAATGGGGATTATCTGCAGAATTGCATCAACCTGATTTTGAAACCAGAATTTCGATCATTAAAAACAAATTATATCGTGATGGCGTAGAAATGCCTGAAGAAATAGTTGAGTTTCTAGCAAACAATATCAAAACCAATATCCGAGAATTAGAAGGTGCAATTATATCATTAATAGCTCATTCTTCTTTTAATAAAAAAGATATTACAATAGACCTTGCCAAGACCATAGTAGACAACTATGTTAAAAACACAAAACGCGAGGTATCCATCGATTATATCCAAAAGGTGGTAAGCGATTATTTCCAAATGGATGTAGAAACACTACAATCCAAAACACGAAAACGCCATATCGTGCAAGCAAGGCAATTAGCAATGTTCTTTGCTAAAAAATTAACAAAAGCCTCTTTAGCCAGTATCGGCACACAAATAGGAAAAAGAGATCACGCTACCGTTCTCCATGCTTGTAAAACAGTAGACAACCTATCATCTACAGATAAGCAGTTTAGAAAATACGTAGAAGATTTAGGAAAGAAGCTTACATTATAATTTTACATTATTTTACAAGAGCAAATCAAAATTAACACCACAAGCTCAGCCGTAGTATTAGCAAGAAAAAGTGTACACTACTTTAAAACAGCAAAACAAACCACATGAAAGTTAAAATTCTAATGGTATGTCTAGGCAATATATGCAGATCCCCTTTAGCAGAAGGTATCTTAAAATCTAAACTAGACCCCAGTCATTACAGCGTAGCGTCCTGCGGCACAAGCAGCTATCATATTAACAGCAAGCCCGATCAACGTTCTATAGATATCGCCAAACAATACGGTATTGATATTACAAACCAAAGAGCTGCTCAATTTAAGGTTAGCGACTTTACAACTTACGATCACATATACGCCATGGATAGCTCTAATTATGAAAATATAATTGATCTAGCTAGTAATGATCATGAAAAAAACAAAGTAAAATACATCTTAAACGAATTACACCCTAACAGCAATCTTGATGTGCCTGATCCATATTACGGAGGAGAACAAGGTTTTGAAGACGTATTTCAAATGCTCAATAAAGCATGCGACAATATTGCTTTAAAACTTAAAGAATCTGATTAGTCTTTCGCTTAACAGCAACCAAAGAATAATGTTAATATCAACATCATTTCTCCTTATCAAATACTATCATTGCAAATAATAGCGTTACAATAGATAACAATAAAAAAAATAATACTATTTTAGTATGTACCCTATCAAGGATATATACGTTCTTAAACCTTAAGGATTAATTTATTGATAATACACATACGTTTTGACACACTAAAACACATTCATTACAAATAATAATATCAACAAAAAAATCTTTAAAAAACCCGTTATAAAAAACCTATGGAATTTAAACCCCTAGATCCCAAAGGAAAATTATACCTAATCCCAACACGATTAGGAGATGATGTCCCTTTAGAAGTACTTCCTATATCTATTAAAAAGGTATTAGAGCAAGTAAATCACTATATTGTAGAAAATGAAAAACCTGCAAGGCGATTTATAAAAAAGGTAAGCCCTAGCAAGTCACAACGCTCTATTGTCATACACACTGTTAACAAATACACGGATATTTCTGAAATACCAAGCTATCTTACACCCTGCCTTAACGGAGAATCTATCGGCCTATTATCAGATGCTGGATGCCCGGGAATTGCTGACCCAGGAGCAGAAGTTGTTAAAATAGCTCACGAAAAAGGCATACCAGTAACACCACTTGTCGGGCCGTCATCGATACTACTAGCCATGATGAGTAGCGGAATGAACGGTCAAAATTTCACCTTTAACGGCTATCTTCCTATTGATAAAAATGAAAGAAAATCAACCATTAAACATCTAGAAAGGATTTCTTTAGAAAAGAACCAATCACAAATCTTTATCGAAACACCTTATCGCAATGATAAAATGTTTTCTGACCTCAAAACTATATTAAACACCAATACTCGATTATGCATTGCATGTGATATCACATTAACCACCGAGTTTATAGCCACCAAAACAGTTGAAGAATGGAAAAAAGAAGAGATAGATCTTCATAAAAGACCCACAATATATATCATACAAAGAGACTAATCGTAAGAGAAAAGCTAGATGGCTTTTGCCCTCCTATTAGAAACAACAAAAGAAGTATCATATCCTCCAAATCGTTTCATATAGTAACGAATTGTTGTACCAAAAGCATCCGCAAACCCTTCTACACCTCCACTACGTAAATATTTTTTCACAGCACCAGGCCCAGACAAGTGAGCAGCAGCCAGAATCCCTGACTCTGTTACTTCTACTCCATTCATCCTTCTACCAACAAACCATTTTATATCCCTACGTAGAACCCACTTATTCCTGGATAGATTTGCATAAAATGCTTTTTCCTGAAGAGCTGGATTGTTAAGAAATTTATTTCTTTTTACATTTTTAATCCCTATTAGAGCAAGTGTTCCTTTACCAAATTGATATTTCCCCAAATACCCAAATTGATTAACCACACCATAATCTCCTCTAGACTCCTTAAAAGCAACAGCCTCTTTAAACCCAATATAAGATTTTCCAAGCTCAGGAGAGATAAATGTATTATCGTCTTCTATTTCATTAAAATTCGGTGCAATGTAATACAGATCTAAACCCGCTGTACTATAAGAACTAAGATCTACGTTCTCTTTTGTTCTAAAACTTAGCAAAAGTATTCCCCCAGTTGTAAGTAATATAGATAATCCTATTATCCTCTTTATCATATAAAAAATTTCTAAGTAGTCATCATAAATGACGTCCCCCACTACTTAAATTTTTGCCGTGCAAATATACAGCTTTTCCACAAACTATCAAGAGTCAAATGTTAAAATAATTATAATGCTGAAAAACAGTGTTTTACACAAAAAAACAAGGTTAAAAACGGTTAAAACACCTATAAAAAACCTTAAAAACGACACTTAAACGTCAAACATGGCATTTTAATCGGAAAAAACTAAACCACTACACTTGCTGGTAATTCACAAAAAAAAACACAATTTTGTTAATAAGTTCGTGTTATTTTTTACTCAAAAAGAAGAAATTGCTGTTTTTTTCCTACAAAAAGATAGGTCGATAATCATCGTTTTACGCCCTGCTTATTAATCCAATCAACATACTGTTTTTTATTACGATTATGCTGATTGATCGTTTTGGCGAATTTATGATATCCGAAGTTTTCTACATTAGCTACAAAAAAGTAATACTCATGTTTTTCATAGTTAAGAACTGCATCAATTGATGAAATATCAGGCATTGCTATTGGCCCTGGAGGTAACGAAGCGTATTTATAAGTATTATAAGGACTATCTAACTCCAAATCTTTATATAAAACACGTTTTATAATTACATCCCAGTCATTACGATGTTTTTTAATCGCATAGATCACGGTAGGGTCTGCATCTAATTTCCAATTATTATTATACCTATTCATATATACTCCTGCTACTCTTGGGCGTTCATCTACTTTTGCAGTTTCTTTTTGCACAATAGAAGCAATGGTAATAACCTGATTTGGAGTTAACCCAACTTTCTTTGCTTTTGACACACGGGATTCGTTCCAAAATCGACCATACTCTTTTAACATTCTTTTTCTAAACTGTTCTGCAGAAGTATTCCAGAAGAATTCGTACTTATTAGGAATATACATTGCTAAAGCAGTCTCTAAAGAAAAACCATTTGCTTTTAAAAAAGATTCCTCTTTAAACACTTTTAGCAAAGAAACACTATCGGATTCGATTTGCGAAGCAATCCTACCTGCAAGGTTCTCCAGTCTTTCTTGATTATTAAAACTAATATGTATAGGCGAGTTCTTACTACGTAAAACATTTATAATCTCATTATTATTAAGACCTTTGCGCAAAATATATCGCCCTGCTTTAATTTTATCAATATACCCTTTTCTTCTTGCAACCCTATCAAAACTATAAATATCAGTAACCGCTGGGCTTATCGTTTCAATAAGCTCTGTATAAGTAGCTCCCGTAGGGATATAGATAGTTGTTGTTTCAGTTTCAAAACTCGTATTAGGAGAAAAAACCGCTTGATAGACATAATATGCAAAAATTCCTCCTGCAATTAAACCTAATAATGCAATAGCTAATAGTATTTTTTTAATGTACATATACTAATTGATATAAAAATTCGTCTTTATAAATATCTTTTACGAGATTCCACTCTTTCTTTACTCCTACTTTATTAAACCCTTTATTTTCAAACAATTTAATACTAGTTATATTATCTTCAGAGATATTTGCATATAATTGGTGTAAATGCAAGTGAGTAAAACTATAATTTACAATAAGCTCTAAAGCTTCTACCCCATAGCCCTTGCCTCTATTTTCTTTTTCTGCTATCAAAACACCTACTCCTGCTCTATTGTGGGTAGGATTGAAGTCAAACAAATCTATTAAACCTAGTGCGGCATGATCATTAGAACAAATAACTAGCCGTAATTGCTTTACCTCATAAATATCTTTATGTGAATTTTCTAAATACTCTTTAATCAAAAATCGAGAGTATGGAGTCTGGGTAGAGCTCATTTCCCATATCTGTTCATCATTTTCTACAATATAAACAAAATCAAGATCTTCAGGCTCAAGAGCTCGTAAATAAATGTTTTCTCCTTTTAATGTTACCATGTGATCTCTCCTTTAAAAACCTGTTTCGCAGGCCCTATCAAAAAGATATTTTCGTATCCATCCCCATTTTTTTGAAAGGTAACTTTTAGCTGCCCTCCTTGAGTATGGATATCGATCTCCTGATCATTTGTTATTTTAGTTGCATGCATAGAAAGAGCTACTGCAGTAACTCCCGTACCACAAGATAGGGTTTCATTTTCTACCCCTCTTTCATAAGTACGCACAGCAAATCCATTTCCATTTTTCTTTTCTACAAAATTAACATTACTCCCTGCTTCAAAATAAGGAGCTCCGTTTCTTATTGTTCTACCAATATTTTCTACATCATAATTGGTTAAATCTTCAACCATTGTAACATGATGAGGAGAACCTGTGTCCAAAAACAAATGTGTATCATACTTTTCAATCTCGGATACATCCTGCATTTGCAAATACACTAATCCATCTTTAATTTCTGCCTGATGTTTACCATCAATTGCAGTAAACGTTGCTTTATCCTTTATAACTCCCAGAAAAGCTGCAAAAGCAACTAAGCATCTCCCTCCATTACCACACATTGAACTTTCGTTACCATCTGCATTAAAATAAACCATCGTGAAATCATCCTCTTTATCCTGAGGAAGTTCTAGCAACATTAAACCATCTGCTCCAACACCAAATTTTCTGTCACAAAGTCTAGCAAACAATTTGGTATCATTTTTGGAGAGTATAACATCTCTATTATCAATGATTACAAAATCATTCCCAGTACCTTGGTATTTATAAAATGTAAGGGTCATTATTCTTTCAATTATGAGAGCAAAGGTACAAAGAATGTTATCAAAAAACTGTTGTTAATTGTGAGTTAAATTTCATAAAAAAAGTATACTATAATTGTAATTTTAAGAGTTAATACAAGTCTATTAGATTAGTATTACATAAATCAAACAAAAAAAGAGAAGAAAATGAAAAGATTTTTGAGTTTATTGGTTGTAGCTATCCTAGCAGGTATATTTACTTTGGGGGCATATAAAATGTTTTTAGAACCTGAAGCTATCATTGTTAAAGAGAGTGAAGCCAAACCAAATCTAACTCCAGTAAATTACACCCTTGCCAATACTAATGCATCTGTTTCTGGTATTGATTTCACTATTGCAGCAGAAAAAACAGTAAATGCAGTAGTTCATGTTAAGCAATATGGAATTTCGCGTACACCAAGAAATTTAATGGAGTTTTTTAGAAATGGTGGAGCGCAAGAAAGAAGAATTCAAGGTGCTGGATCTGGAGTTATTATTACAGAGGATGGATATATTGTAACCAATAACCATGTAATTGACGGAGCTACTGATTTAGAAATTACATTAAATAATAACAAATCGTATAAAGCCAAAGTAGTTGGTACCGCTCCGCAGTCTGACATAGCACTTATTAAGATTGATGCAGAAGAAAAGTTATCATATATCCCATTTGGTGATTCTAATTCGGCTAAAATTGGAGAATGGGTACTTGCTGTAGGTAATCCGTTTAACCTTACTTCTACAGTTACTGCAGGTATTATAAGTGCCAAATCAAGAGATCTTGATGAATCTGATGATAAAATTCAGTCTTTTATACAAACTGATGCTGCAATTAACCCTGGTAATAGTGGTGGTGCATTAGTTAATGTGAGAGGAGAATTGATAGGCATAAACACTGCAATAACCTCGCAAACCGGAAGCTATGTGGGATATGCTTTTGCAGTACCATCCAATAATGCCAAGAAAATTATAGATGATATCATTGAATTTGGAGGCGTACAACGTGGGATATTAGGTATACAAGGAGGAACTATAAACCCAAAAGTTATGGAAGAATATGACATTTCGGTTTCTCAGGGCGTATTTGTGGCTTCGGTCGCAGATGATAGTGGCGCTAAAAAAGCTGGTCTTCTTGAAGGTGATGTTATAAAAGAAATAGATGGGTTACCTATAAATAAATTTTCTGATTTAACAGGATATGTAAATAGTAAGAGACCTAAAGATGTAATCAACGTTAAAGTCTTAAGAAAGAGAAAAGAAATAACTCTACCCGTTACCTTATCAAAATACGAAATTCAAAAATACAATATAGATGATGTTGGTGTAGAGGTTAGGAATCCTCCTAAAGGATATTTAGACAACTTCAAACTTGATCACGGAGTCGTAATTAGCAAAGCACTAAGTTCGAGAATGAAAAGATACAACCTAGAAGGGTTGATTATTAGCGAAATAGATGGAAAAAAAGTAAGAGATGTTCTTGAGGTAAAAGAAATAATAGAACGTAAATACAAAGATGAAGACATCACTATTAGTCTGGTAGATCGAAGTGGTCAGAAAAGAGAATTTGTATTTCAATAAGCATCACAAAACATAAATACAATAGCACTTCCCATTACTTTTATAAAGTAATGGGATTTTTTTTCATAAAAGGTTTCACGAAAACGTTTGAAATATATACTTTTGCACGAAATTTCAAGACTTTAAAACACAACACATTATGAGCTCTAACGAAGTTTATGAAAAAGAATTAGCCTTTCAGGCAGACAGGCGTCGCGCTACAGTAGCATTTATAAAGACTGTAAGCGATCTTTGGTACGACAATTCTATCGAGTTGGTACTTTTCCGCAATCAGTTAATTGATAAAAACGTAAGTGAAATTATCAATTTACACGAATATGCTGGAGAATTTGTACAAAAACCTATTTCAATTTTTGATTCTGTAGAAATTGCGCAAGCTATCAAATTAATGAATTTACCTCCATCAAAATTAGATATAGGTAAACTTACGTACGAGTATCATTTAGCAAGTGACGAGTACAGTTCGATAAATAGCTTTGTACAAAACAAGCTAAAAGACGCAAAGACATTCAAACCTATTTCTCCAAAAAATGTCGTCCTTTATGGATTTGGACGAATCGGTCGTTTGGTAGCCAGAGAATTGATGACCATTACAGGCAAAGGAAGCCAATTAAGACTTAGAGCCATAGTAACAAGAGGAGCTATAACTCAAGATGTATTAGAAAAAAGAGCCTCGTTACTTCGTAGTGATTCTGTACATGGAGATTTTGCCGGTACTGTAGAAACAGATTTACCAAACAGTGCTTTGATCATAAATGGTACTACTGTAAAAATTATTAGTGCTAATAATCCAGAAGATATAGATTACACATCTTATGGTATCCAGGACGCTTTGATAATAGATAACACGGGTGCTTTTAGAGATAAAGAAGCATTAAGCAGACATCTGGCAGCAAAAGGAGCAACCAAAGTATTACTTACCGCTCCCGGAAAAGGGATTCCTAATATTGTACATGGAGTTAATCATAAAGAACATGATCCGGACAAAGTAGATATTTTTTCTGCTGCTTCTTGTACCACCAATGCAATTACCCCAATACTACAGGCTGTAGACGAAAGTTTTGGTGTAGTTAATGGTCACCTAGAAACAATACATGCATATACTAATGACCAAAACCTGGTCGATAATATGCATAAAAAATACAGAAGAGGTCGTGCTGCTGCTCTAAATATGGTAATTACAGAAACAGGAGCAGGAAAAGCAGTTTCTAAAGCATTACCAAGTTTTGAAGGGAAATTAACATCTAATGCAATACGAGTTCCTGTACCAAATGGATCATTAGCGATTCTTAATCTTAATTTAGAAAAGGAAACTTCTAAAGAGAGTATGAATGCAGTACTTAAAAAATATGCACTGGAAGGAGATTTGGTAGAGCAAATAAAATATTCATTAGACAACGAATTAGTATCTAGCGATATTATTGGTTCTTCTGCACCATCTATATACGATAGTAATGCTACTATTGTGGACGCAAAAGGAAATAATACCGTTTTATATGTGTGGTATGATAATGAATATGGATATAGTCATCAAGTAATAAGACTATCAAAATATATTGCCAAAGTAAGACGTTTCACATATTATTAGAAGTCGTTTTTATCAAAATATTAAAAGTCGTTATTGAATAAATAACGACTTTTTTTATCCCTATTCTTCAAAAAGAAAAAGTGTTATTTTCAAAATTCGTTTTAAAAAGATGTAATATTATAGTTATCAGCAAATTAACCTTAAAATCATCCACACATGAATTCTTGTAAAAAAAACTTTATAATTACTTACAATATCGTACATTTATTACCGTTACAGAAGAAATTAATAACCAAAAAGAAACGACATATAAATATTCCCTATACTACAAGTCATTAGTTATTTTATTCTCTAACTACCACCTCACTATAGGAATATCGTATCTAAACCATTAAAAAATTAAGAATAACAATATGAAATTACCACAGTATCTACTAGTTTTAATACTACTTCTATCCTTTTCTGAAACTACATATGCACAAGAAGAAAATGCAACTGTTGCTGATGCTTTAAGACAGGAAAAGATTGAAGGGCAATTTGATATGGTGATAAAAAAATCCGGAAAATTTCAAGAATACAAAGTAGTGAAGTTGATTTGGTTAAACAAACTTAAAAGCAACACTATAGACACACTTAAGACATTAGAATCAAAACTAAATACAACCAATCTTAAGATTGATGAACAAAAATCTACAATAACCGGACTCGAAGAGTCACTTGCTAAAACAAATGGTGATCTTACTACCGTTACCAAAGAAAAAGACAGTATTAACTTTTTTGGAGCGGCACTAACTAAATCCAGTTACAAAACCATTATGTGGGTTATTATTGGTGTTCTCATAGCTTTACTTAGTTTCTTCATATACAAGTTCAAAAATAGCAATACAATAACACTACAAGCCAAAAAAGTATTAGCTGAAACCGAAGCAGAGTTTGAGGATCACAGACGAAGAGCCCTGGAGCGAGAGCAAAAAGTAATGCGTAAGCTTCAAGACGAAATCAATAAACAACGTAAAGCTGGCGCTAAGTAGTTCTAATTTCTAGATTTTCACCATATTCTTTTGCATCTTTGCACCCATAAATGAATTAGATAAAGATGCGTATAGATATCATCACTGTAGTACCAGACATTCTAAAAAGCCCTTTCGAAGCCTCTATAATGAAGCGGTCAATAGAAAAAGGATTGGTCCAAGTACAGTTTCATAATCTTAGGGATTATACCGATACAAATTATAAACAAGTTGATGATTATCAATTTGGAGGTGGTGCTGGTATGGTTATGATGATAGAGCCTATCGACAAATGTATTTCCAAATTAAAATCAGAAAGGGATTATGACGAGATCATCTATATGACCCCAGATGGCGAGACCTTAAATCAAGGAATTGCAAACCAATTATCTTTAAAAGGAAATTTAATTATTCTTTGTGGCCATTACAAAGGGGTAGATCAACGTGTGAGAGATTATTTTATCACCAAAGAAATATCTGTAGGAGATTATGTATTATCGGGCGGAGAACTGGGTGCACTAATCTTATGTGATACAATCATTAGACTGATCCCGGGAGTACTCGGTAACGAAACCTCTGCATTGACTGATTCATTTCAGGACAATTTATTAGCTCCCCCTATCTATACAAGACCCGCAGAATATAAAGGCTGGAAAGTACCAGAAGTTCTAACCTCTGGTAATTTCCCTAAAATAGAAACATGGCGAGAAGAACAAGCATACCAAAGAACAAAAGATCGTAGACCTGATCTGTTGGATGAATAAAATAAATACACCATAGTACCAACGCTTAATCAGGTATTTATTCTAAGCTAAAATCTTTTAGGTTTCGTTTTCATACATAAAATGTAATCACAAACTCACATTCTATGCACATCTTGTCATAAATTGAAAAATGATTAATTAACAGAGAAGTAATAATAATCGCAAAACACTTGCAAATCATCAAATAATACTTACTTTTGCACCCTGATTAGACCAACCTCTGGCGAAAATCGCGAATGTTGCTTTAACAAAACCATGAAACTATATCAAAAATGGAAGATTTAGTGAAATTCGTACAAGACGAATTTGTTACAAAAAAAGAAATGGCAGAATTCTCTGCAGGTGACACAATCACTGTTTATTACGAAATTAAAGAAGGAAACAAAACACGTACACAGTTCTTTAGAGGAGTTGTAATCCAAAGAAGAGGTTCTGGATCTACTGAAACATTTACAATCAGAAAGATGTCAGGAACTATTGGTGTAGAACGTATTTTTCCTATAAACTTACCAGCACTTCAAAAAATTGAAGTAAATAAAAGAGGTAAAGTTCGTAGAGCTCGTATATTCTACTTTAGAGGACTTACCGGTAAAAAAGCACGTATTAGAGAAAAAAGAAACTAATTCTATATCTCTTTTAACAAATCAAAAAAGACTTCCAATTGGAAGTCTTTTTTTTATGAACAAAAGTTAATAACTCAAGTTCATAAACGGTTGATAATTAATACAATAAGAATTAGCAGACCGCAAATCAATTTTCCTTATATTTATATTAGAATTACATATAGCAAAAGATGACACAAGGATTCTTGGCTGTATATCTAAACAAACGTTCTCTGAACATATTAAGACCAGTTTAGAATTAAAATAAATATAGAACGAAAGTTATTTTTTTGAATACATCCTTGAAATCACTTTAAGGGCTTTACTTTAGGATCATTTCAAAATGAAATTCAGAAGAAAAAATTAAGTTTTGACACCTTTTTAATTGTAAATGGCATTTGACTATCCGGGTGAAAAACTGAAAAATTACAAAAGTAATTTAGAAACACAAACACACGTATTAGTCGCAAGAGTAGAAACAAATTATACAAATCATTATTTGACAAATTTAAATCTGCTCAAAATTGAAAATAAGTATTTTGTTATAAATAACGAAAGTTTTTATTTAATAGCGGGTAAAACAGCTAGCATCATAATTATTTTCAATGAAGCCATATCAAAATATTCGTATTCTTGATATGGCTTTTTATTTTTGAGAATACATCTAAAAACAGATCAAAATTTCAACATCTTACATTTTTTTCACTTTAATATTCAATAAACTATAATTCAACTCTCTCTAACTCAAAACTAATAACACACAGGTTGCATTTAGGCGACTAGATTTGTATCTTCGCGCTCGGAAATCTATGACTACAAAATTGTAAATCCAAATAGAATCAATACTAAAAAGATCGGCCAATATTGTTTGTCTAAGAAAAATTAAACGACTAATTATTTCCTTACATAAATAGTATAATAAAATTAGGGAGTCTACTACTTTTCAGGTATTAAAAACCTCTAGATCCCTAAATAAAAAACCAAAAATATGGGAGTTGATAACTCAAAAATAGTGTACACCAAAACAGATGAAGCTCCAGCTTTAGCTACCTATTCTTTTTTACCTATTGTTCAAAAATTTACTAAAGCAGCAAATATCAATATTGAAACAAAAGATATTTCTCTTGCTGCTCGAATTTTATCTAGTTTTCCCGAAAAATTAACCGATAAGCAGAAACAAGCTGATGCTCTGTCAGAATTAGGTCAACTTGCTCAAACACCAGAAGCAAATATCATTAAATTGCCGAATATAAGTGCTTCTGTGCCGCAATTAAAGGCCGCAATTGCAGAATTACAACTTCAAGGATTTGATCTTCCAAACTATCCTGAAGAACCTGAAAACAACACAGAAAAAGAAATTAAAAGTCGATACGACAAAATAAAAGGTAGTGCAGTAAATCCTGTTCTAAGAGAAGGAAATTCTGATCGTAGAGCGCCAAAACCAGTAAAGCAATATGCTAGAAAGAACCCACATTCTATGGGAGCTTGGAGTTCTGATTCTAAAACTCACGTAGCCACCATGTCTAGTGGAGATTTTTGCTCAAACGAAAAATCAGTTACTATTGATAAAGCTGGAGATGTAAAAATTGAGTTTGCAGATCAAAATGGAAGCACAACAACCTTAAAAGAAAAAATAACTTTACTTGAAGGAGAAGTTATAGATGCTACAGTAATGAGCAAAAAAGCGCTTATCGCTTTTCTTAAGGAACAAATAGTTGATGCAAAAGAGAAAAATGTATTGTTTTCTTTACATATGAAAGCAACAATGATGAAAGTTTCTGATCCCATTATATTTGGTCATGCAGTAGAAGTGTTTTTTAAAGATGTATTCGAAAAACACGCTGCTACTCTTGAAGAAATTGGTGTTGAAGTAAACAATGGTTTTGGAGATCTTATCAATAAACTAAAAAAATTACCAGATACCAAAAAAGCAGAAATAGAAGCTGATATACAAGCATGTTACGAAAAAGGACCAAAATTAGCAATGGTAAATTCTGATCAGGGAATTACTAACCTACATGTACCGAGTGATGTGATTATCGATGCATCTATGCCAGCTATGATTCGTAATTCTGGTCAAATGTGGGATGCACAAGGAAATACACAAGATACCAAAGCAGTTATCCCAGATAGTAGTTATGCTGGTATATACCAGGAGACTATAGACTTTTGTAAAAAACATGGAGCCTTTGATCCCACCACTATGGGAACTGTTCCAAATGTTGGACTTATGGCTAAAAAAGCCGAAGAGTATGGCTCTCATGATAAAACATTCGAAATTAAAGGTAATGGTACTGTTCGTGTTATCGATGCTTCTGGAAACATACTAATAGAACACCCTGTAGAACAAGGTGATATCTGGAGAATGTGTCAAACCAAAGATGCTCCAATAAAAGATTGGGTAAAGCTTGCTGTAAATAGAGCAAAAGCAACAACTATCCCTGCTATCTTCTGGTTAGATAAAAATAGAGCACACGATGCCGAACTGATCAAAAAAGTAAATACATATTTACCAGAACACGACACTACTGGATTAGATATCAGAATCATGTCTCCTGTTGAAGCAACTCGCTTTTCATTAGAAAGAATTAAAGATGGTAAAGACACCATTTCTGTAACAGGAAATGTCTTACGTGATTACAATACCGACCTCTTCCCTATTCTAGAACTGGGTACAAGTGCAAAAATGTTATCTATTGTTCCTTTAATGAATGGAGGTGGTTTATTCGAAACCGGAGCAGGAGGTTCTGCACCAAAGCATGTACAACAATTTAATAAAGAAGGTCACTTAAGATGGGATTCTTTAGGAGAGTTTCTGGCTCTTGCAGTATCTCTAGAACACCTTGGAGAAACCAATAATAACGCTAAAGCTTTAATTATTGCAGAAGCACTTGATCAAGCTACTATCAAATTTCTAGAGAATAAGAAATCTCCTTCCCGTAAGGTAAATGAACTAGACAACAGAGGAAGTCATTTCTATCTGGCTCTATACTGGGCACAAGAACTTGCAGAACAAACTCAAGATAAGGAATTACAAAACGAGTTTGCTACAGTTGCCAAACAACTTGTTGATAATGAAACTAAAATTATCAATGAATTAAATGATGCGCAAGGTAGTACTGTTGATATGGGAGGATATTATTGGCCAAATGCAGATAAAGTTTCTACTGCAATGCGCCCAAGTGAGACACTTAATACTATTATTGAAAAATAATATAAGTAAACAATACTATTAAAAAAGCCTGTGAGATATTAATCCCACAGGCTTTTTTTAATACTTCCATATTTCTTTATTAAAAATATTCATATTAATTTCTTATTACATGCAACCCTTTGATTTTTAAATTGTCAATGATAATAACTAAAAGAGAAGTACATTTAAAGAAATTTACAATCAAGTAAAACTAATTGGAAACCAATATTCTTTATACGCATAAAGATCTTGTAGAAAAAAGCAAGTCTGGTGATAGGAATTCGCAATACCGATTATATGAGCTCTATGTAGATGCCATGTATAATATAAGTATGCGTATGTTAAGCATAAAAGAAGATGCAGAAGATGTCGTACAAGATAGTTTTGTAGAGGCTTTCAAAAATTTAAAATCTTTTAGATATGAAAGTACTTTTGGCTCTTGGTTAAAGAGAATAGTAATTAATAAAAGCTTAAATCATTTAAAGTTAAAAAAAATCCCAGTTACGCCTCTTGACCAACACGAATATCATATTAGCGAGGAGATAATTGATCCCGTTAAACCGAATGATATTAACAAAGTAAAAAAAGGAATTAAAGCTCTTCCGGATGGATATCGACAAATCATAAATCTTTATTTAATCGAAGGGTATGATCATATAGAAATTGCAGAGATACTAGGTATCACTATTTCGACTTCGAAATCGCAATATCACAGAGCAAAGAAAAAATTAATTGAAATTGTAAATACATTATAGTGCAATGGATGATTTTGAAAAATATATAGTAGAAAACAAGCACCTATTTGATGAGCATAACGCAGATAAATCAAAAATCTGGAATGAAATTGAATCTAACTTAGACTCTTCAAAAACAATTCGCCTGTGGAGGTCTCCCCTAATAAAAATAGCTGCAAGTATTTTGATCCTGGTAGGAGCTTTTTCAATAGTAAATCTAATTGCATCAGGACTTAACAATAACAACCAAAATAATATTGTACATCAGGAATTACGAGATATCGATACTTATTATAAGGATCTAGTATCTTTTCAGGTACAACTTGTAAAAAACAATTCAAAATTGCAACCCGAAGACAAAAAGAAATTCTTGTCTTTTATGGATGAGCTGGATGAAGAATATGATACCCTTAAAACAGAAATGGCAAAAAATTTGAACAATGAATACATTTTAGAAGCCATTGTTAATAATTATAAAAAAAGAATCGAATTGATTGAAAATCTGTTGAAACAGATCAATGATTCTAAAAAATCGAATGAAAATGAAGGCTATATCTTATAAATATCTTTTACTGATGCCCATACTGCTATTCATAGCAAATGGCGTGTGGGCACAGGAAAAAGTGTCAAAAAAAATTGAAAAGACATTTCCGTTAACCAATGCAGGAGAACTACATTTAGAAAATAAATACGGAAATGTAACTATTCAAGGGTGGGAGAAAAAAACAATCCAAATTGATATTGACATACAGGTTGTCAAAAAGAAAAAAGATGACGCAGAAGAACTATTAAAACGTATTAATCCTGCCATTAATAATACCGAAGATTTTGTGAGTATTTCTTCTGTAATTGAAGAAAAAAACACAAGTATGATTTCTAGATTCTTTAATAAAGAACTCTTCGAAAAAACAAGTTTCTTTGATTTTGACAAGGGTAATATTCAAATAGATTACACTATTTATTTGCCTTTTAATGCTGAAATTAATATTATAAATAAATTTGGAGATATCATTATAAGTGAATGGAACGGAAAATTAAAAGCTAATATACAACATGGCGATATGTGGGTAAATAAAGACCTTAATAACGCAAGTATAGAAATGAAATTTGGGAAACTAAAAACCAAATCTATTACTTATGGAAACATACGATTCAAAAATGGAGAAATCGATATAGAATCATCCAATGATCTTAAAATAAATAGTAACGGGACAATCATAAAAATTGAAAATGTAGAGTCATTAGAAATGCACTCCAGCAAGGATCAGATTACCATTCAAAGACTAGGAAGTATTCATGGTGAACTTATGTTTAGCACAATGAATATAGATACAGTATATAAAAATATTAATCTTGTTACAGAAGTAGCAGACGTTTGGGTTTCCAACATTCAAAAAACCAATGCCAATATAACAATTGATCAAGAATCCTCAGAACTAAGCATAAATGTTTCAGGAATGTCCATAGATTTTAATGCTTCTCTTGAACAAGGGCTTTTAAGAATCCCTAAGTCATTTACAAACATAAAGACCGATGTGATTGATAAACGAAGAAAAATTAGAGAAATTAGTGCTACTTATGGAAATAGTAGTTTAAAAGGAAAGTTCCATATCACAGGTAGAAAAGGAGTGGTCATATTAAAAGAATGAGTATGCACCTCTCTTTTAATTACCCCAGTGATCATTGATTATGATAAATTTAACAGTATCGAAACCAATTACATGCAACTATTACAAATTTAACTTGTCAATGATATAACAAATCAAGTATAATGAAACACGTGAAAATTATATTACTTTTTGCTTTAACCTGCTATATGTATCCGAGTATAGCTCAAGAATCTCAGAATTATATCGAGTTTAATGACCGAAAAAATATTGTACATGGTGTTTATCTGGGATTACATGCCGGTTATGGCGAAATTGAAGGCAAAGAAACATATATTGCCGGACTTAAGGTCGCCTATGTTGCTAATCAAAAATTTGAAATTGGTTTTGTAACAAAAGCCCTCTTTTCTAATCAAAACATTCCAGGAATTTTCTCGCCAGAGATTGCAGATCTAGGAGCAGTTTATTCAGGTCTTCATTTAGAACCAATATTTTTCAGTAAAGCCAAAATCAATCTTTCTTTTCCAGTATTAATAGGTGGTGGTGCAATGGGATACATTAATACTAACTGGGATGACGAAGAAGAAGCAGAACGATATCAAGAAGATCAATGGGATGCAATATTTGTTGTAGAGCCTGGAGTGAATGTTTTGTATAATATTTCGCGATACGTTCAGTTAGAAATGGGAGTTAAGTACAGGTTCTCTAGTAAAGTAGAATTATCATCAGATGAAATTACTCGAATCAACGGTTTTTCGGCTGGATTCGGTGTAAAAATGGGAGTATTCAATCTTGGAAGAAATCGCTATAAAAAAAACATACCAAATCATGAATGAATTAAAAACAAACCGCAAAACAAGCATGAATGTTGTCTATGTATTCTCAGAAAACGACAAGGTTTATGTTAAAAACAGTACATGTTCTGAATCTCATAATCAAACTTCGACAATACATGAAGAATGGTTTCCAATTAATTTTCAATGGAAATCATTAATGGATTTAAGAAAAAATATGAGATTTCAAAATGTAGATGAAAGCTATTAATTAAGAACACATTCTTATATAGCACCCTATAGTACCTACCCCCTATTAAAATCATTAAATTACTAATAATCAGATTTTTAAATAAATCGGACACTACATCTATTGCCTAATAATTTTATCCTGATGCATTAAATATTTTAATTATCATTTTAAAACCTTAAAAAATAAACAAATGAAAAAGGCAACCTCTTTATTTCTTCTTTTTTTAATATTCTCATGTGGAATAGATGATGATATTCTTCACACACACATAGAATTACAAGAATTATATGACGAGTCAGAATTAGTTGGGCTTTCTGTAGCCATAGTAGATAATAGAAAAGTGCTTTATAAAAACTCTTTTGGACATGCAGATATTAATAAAAATAAAAGATATTCTAGCCATACAATTCAAAATATAGGATCTATATCCAAGACTTTTATCGCACTAGCAGTAATGAAAGCTGTAGAACAAGGTAAACTTGATTTAGACACCAACATCAATACATATTTACCATTTGATGTTATACATCCGCTTTATCCCGGAAAACCAATAACTGTTCGGCATTTAGCAACTCATACTTCTGGGATTACAGATAGAGAAGTGTATTACAAAAGTTATGTGTATGAAAATCCTGCTCAAGTAGATGTATCTATTTACCCCGAAGATTATCAACCTATTATAGAACTAATTAAAACGAATGTAAAAATCGATGAATCTGTTTTTTTCGAAAATGTATTATCTACATCAGGTCCATGGTATTCTCAGGACAGTTTTACAGAAAATGCTCCGGGAGAAAAATATGAATACAGCAATATTGCAGCAGCTCTAGCAGCTTTTGTTATAGAAAATGCTACAGGCATCTCTTATGAGAGCTATACTCATAAATATATTTTTGACCCTTTACATATGGATGCCACAGGATGGAGTTTTAATGACGTAAATATGCAAAATCATGCTACACTCTATTATGCACAAGATTTTGAAGTTCCCAAGTATTCTTTAGTGACTAAAGCAGATGGTGGACTAATAACCAGTAATTCTGATTTTAGTAAATATTTGATAGAAATGATGAGAGGCTACCAAGGGAAAGGAAAACTATTGTCGGCAGCATCCTATAAAGAAATGTTCCGTTTTCAATCAAAACATGGTGAAATCAAAGAAGCAATGGGTGGTATTTTTTGGGATATTAATGACAATAATACAATAGGACACACAGGAGGAGACCCAGGTATAATAACAGCATGTATGTTTGATCCCATAAAAAACAGGGGGTATTATTTAGTAACAAACACAAGTGAAGAGTTTAATATTAATATCGAAAGATCAATAGAAAAAATCTGGAAAACATTGATTAACGAAAATCCCGATCGTAACTATTAAATATAGAATTTACCCCTAATTATTATTAAGATTTCATAACAAAGTTTTGCTATATAACTAGGGATAACATAACAAGATTAATTAAACTTCTAAACGAGTATAATTCAAAACACAAGAAAAAAACAGTACTAAAAGCTATAATTAACAATAAATTAATTGTAGAACTCGTAACATATTTATTCCTTTACGGTTATATTATTAGTACTAATTGATAAAATACTTTCCTTTGAATAAATACATATTATCTGGTTTCATATTAGTATTCTTATCATCGTTCTCAATTCAAAGTCAGGAAAAATTTACATTAAGCGGGATTATTTCAGAAAAATCCAGTAACGAAACACTTATCGGAGTCAACGTCATATTTCCAGAAATAGGAAAAGGTATAGTTACTAATGAATACGGTTTTTACTCTATCACCTTACCTCAGGGAAAATACAAACTACAGGTTAGTTATTTAGGATTCACAGATAATGTACTTGAAATTGACCTTAATGAAGATAAAAAACTTAATGTTCAACTTACAGAATCTTCAGAAGTTCTCGATGAGGTAATCATTACAGAGAAAACAGAAAAATTAAGCATTAAGAACCCTCAGATGAGTATTAATAAACTCACTTCGGGAACTATCAAACAAATTCCAGTTGTTCTTGGAGAAGCCGATGTAATCAAGGCAATTATTCTTTTACCAGGAGTAACTAGTGGTGGCGAAGGGGCTTCTGGGTTTAATGTGCGAGGAGGATCAACTGATCAAAACCTTATTTTATTAGATGAAGCTACCATTTTTAACTCTTCCCATCTTTTTGGTTTTTTCTCTGTATTTAATCCAGATGCAATAAAAGACATCAAACTCTACAAAGGCGGAATCCCGGCTAGATATGGTGGTCGTGTATCATCAGTATTAGATATTTATCAAAAAGAAGGAAATAGCAAAAAATTTAGAATTAATGGTGGTCTTGGAGCAGTAGCAAGTAGATTGCTGGCAGAAGGTCCTATTGTAAAAGATCGAGGTGCATTTTTGGTAGGTGGTAGAGCTTCTTATGCTCATCTTTTTTTACCTCTTTTTGATAATGATAATGTTGCATATTTCTATGATCTCAATACCAAACTAAATTATAAGATTAATGACAATAATAATTTATACCTGTCTGGTTACTTTGGTCGGGATGTATTTGCTATAGATGAAGTTTTTAAAAATACATATGGCAACACGGTACTTAATCTAAGATGGAACCATCTGTTTTCAGATAAACTATTCTCTAATCTATCCCTAATATATTCTGATTATTTCTACGGATTAGAACTCGATTTTGTAGGTTTCGAATGGGATTCTGGAATCAGAAATTTCAACCTAAAATATGATCTAAAACATTATATCAGTGATAATTTTCAGCTTAATTATGGAATCAACACTATCTATTTCAGATTTAATCCTGGTGAAATAAAACCTAATAGTGAAGATTCTGGAATCAATAGAGAAAAGCTGATCGATAAATATGCAAATGAATTTGGGGCATATATCGATGCAGAACATAAAATCTCTAATAACTTAACACTTCAGTATGGACTTAGGTTAAGCAATTTTATAAGATTAGGACAAAATGAGCTTAATATCTATCAAAATGATAATCCCCTTTTATTTAATGAAGAATTGCAGATTTATGAAGATGCAAAACCAATAGGTACCGAAAGTTTTAGCAGAAGTGATCAAATAAAAACATTTACCAATTTAGAACCCAGAATAGCTCTGGCATATGCTTTTAATGACAACACTTCAATAAAAGCTAGTTATAACAGAATGGCACAATACCTTCATTTATTATCAAATACTAGTTCCCCTACTCCTTTAGATGTATGGACTCCTAGCGGTAAATACATAAAACCACAATTACTTAATCAATATGCACTAGGGTATTTTAAAAGTATTAATGATGATGAATACTCCATAGAAACAGAAGTTTTTTATAAAGACATAAAAAATCGTATCGATTATATTGATGGCGCAGATCTAATTGCAAATAATGCTATCGAGCGAGATATTCTAAATGGAGAAGCTCGTGCTTATGGTTTAGAATTTCTAATAAGAAAAAATGAAGGAAAATTTAAAGGTTGGCTAGCCTATACCTTATCAAAATCAGAACAAAGAACTCCCGGTAGAACGGCGCAAGAACCAGGAATCAACAATAGCAAATGGTATAGTACTCCATATGATAAAACCCACGATGTATCCTTTAATGGAAGTTATAAGCTAAACGAAAAATGGAAATTTGGAGCTAATTTCATATTCCAAACAGGACAACCAACCAATTACCCTACAGGGCAATTCGAATTTCAAGGATTAGTAGTACCGGTCTTTGATGGGCCACGAAATAGTGAACGATTACCAGCATACCATAGGATAGATATATCAGCTACTTTAACACCCAGAAAAAACAAAACCAGAAAATGGCATGGAGAGTGGGTATTTAGTATCTATAATGTATATAATCGTAAAAATGCAGCATCAATTACTTTTAAAAGAAATCAGGATTCCTATTTAAATGAAGCCGTAAGAACTTCTATATTTGGGATTATACCCGCTGTGACCTATAATTTTAAATTCTAATAAATGAGCACAATTAAAGGTTTGCATAGTAATCAAGACATACATACTACCATTAAAAATGGAGGTTATGTAAATTTAATTTTGATCGCTGAAAAGAAAATTAGAAACAGATAAAATGAAGAAATTAATCTATATACTGGTAATTCTGATAACATCGATTAGCTGTGAAGACGCAATTGATATAGAAGTACCTAATGGAAAACAAAGATTAGTAATTGATGCTTCTTTTGAATATTACCTAAACGAAAACCCAATTGATACTGAAGGTGGAGTAAGGCTTACATTATCGACTCCATTCTTTGATAAAGATACTCCTACTGTAAGTGATGCTACTGTTTTTATTACAGACCTCTCTAATAATTCGGTTATCAATTTTACCGAATCAATAGAGCCCGGATTTTATACTCCAGTCTCAACTGCATTTACTCCAGAATTCAATACTACATATCAACTTACTGTTATCTACAACAATGAAACTTTTATTGCTACTGCACAACTTATCCCTACTGTTCCTATTGATAATGTAGTACAAGGTGATAATACTTTATTCGATGATGAAACCGAAGTTGTTATTTTCTTTACAGACGATGGAACTCGTGATGATTTTTATCTTTTTGATTTCGATTTCAGTTTATTCCTGGCAAGTGAAGATCGTTTTTATCAAGGTGAAGCTTTCAATTTCTCTTATTTCTATGAAGATATGGTAAATGGGCGTAATGTAACCATCAAAATATTAGGAATTGATGAGCGTTACTATAATTATGCAAACCTGCTTATTGAGCAAAGTGAACAAGAAGGAGGAAACCCGTTTCAAACACCTCCTGCCCTACTAAGAGGTAATATCATTAACACAACTAATATTGATAATTTTGCCTTAGGATACTTTAACCTTTCTGAAGCTAATAGATTTGACTTCATTATAAAAGAATAGTGCCTTATAATTAAACTTGTTTTGGCCTTTTAAATTTGACCAAAAAATAGTTTTTTGCTTAAAAGAAGTTTTTTTGCGTTGCGTGACATAGTTATGAAACAATAAAAAGATGGATTTTGAATAAAAAAAGAATAGTATAATATAACGAATCATAGAAAGTCTAAATAACTTCATTAAAAAAAGAAAGTTACTCTCTGTCTTGAAATCAAAAAATGAGTATTTTTGAAGTATGTCATTTACAAAAACTACAGAGAAATCCTCAAAATATGATCATTTAGAGAAAATGAGCATTAATGAGTTACTTTCTAACATAAACAAAGAAGATAAAACAGTTCCTGATGCTGTAGAAAAATCTATTCCACAGATTGAAGCTTTGATTGCTCAAATTGTACCAAAACTAAAAGATGGCGGTCGGATTTTCTATCTTGGAGCTGGAACAAGCGGCCGATTAGGAGTTGTAGATGCCAGCGAATGCCCACCTACTTTTGGTGTTTCGCCCGATTTGGTTATTGGATTAATCGCTGGTGGTGATACCGCAATTCGTAAATCCGTAGAATATGCTGAAGATAGCACAGATCAAAGCTGGAAAGATTTAGAAGAATATCAGATTTCAGAAAAAGATGTCGTTATTGGTATTGCAGCTTCGGGTACTACTCCATATGTTATAAGTGCGTTACAAAAATGTAATGAAAACAATATTGCTACAGGATGTATTACCTGTAATGAAGGTAGTCCTTTGGCGCTAACTGCGCAATTTCCGATTGTCGTTACTGTAGGCCCCGAATTTGTAACCGGAAGCTCTCGTATGAAAGCTGGTACTGCCCAAAAACTGGTTTTGAATATGATTTCTACAGCCACTATGATTCAATTAGGACGAGTAAAAGGTAACAAAATGGTTGATATGCAGCTTAGCAATAATAAACTAGTAGATCGTGGAATACGCATGATTATGGAAGAATTATCGATCGATCGTGCAAAGGCTTCCGCAGTATTAGAACAGTATGGAAACGTACGTGATGCAATAAGTAAGTATGGAGCCTAAAAGAACAAATAAAGATTTATTAGGTAAAGGAGTGCAGCGTATGGCAATAGCACTTATTTTTATGTTTATTAGCCCGGTTATTATTCACTCTGCTTTTAAAAATCAGGATCATCCATTATATATCCCTATATTAATATTAGGAATAATTGGTGCTGGATTTGCAATATTTATGGCTTTTAGAGGTATTAGAACTATTATGGAATCAATGTTTGGTAAAAAATAAAATAGTTTAAGATCATTTCTAACTAAATTCCTTCTCTTTTACTAATCGGTGTTGTTGGGTTATAACCAAATCCCGGAATTTTTATTTCAATTCCTAACCGATTAAGAATATACCCGATAGTTGCATAATGATGTACCGCATGACTATTGGCATGAGCAAGAATACTTTCTAACGTATAGTTTACAGTTACTTTTCCTTGTCCCAAATTATCAGTAACATGAATTAAATAATCCGTATTTGTATCAATATATGATAATAATGTTTCCTGAAGTTTGTATATGTGGTGTATTGCAGACTCCTTATCTGTAGATAATATTTCATCTCGCTTACGGGCAGTAAGGTCAATGTTATTAGAATCCAACCCATTAATTATACAATCAAAAAAATCGAGAGTATGACGTATATGCGAGCCTATACTAGAATAATATGGCCCAACCGAACTGTTTAGATATGTAGTAGAATCTATAGCGTTAAGTAGGTCTACAGCGCTACTAAGATTATAATTTATTGAAGAGATAACTAATTGTTTCATGAGCCGTTTAGACGTAAGATACATAATTAACTTACAAATTTTATCGATAAGACTATAAAATTAATTTTTAAAAAAGTCATGTCACAAATAATATTACATACAAATCATCGTTTAGATATTGATTTACAGTAACAATCATCTAGCTTTCTCACACCCAGTAGGATATTTATCACCAAGAATAAGGTTTACCCGTAAAAATTAAGACAAAATGCGTATTTCGTCGATTAATGACTGTTTTTTTTGGATGTTACATATAAAATATTGTATTATTGCTATGTGATTTAAAAGCCCCCAAAGAATGAAAAAAATTGCACTTATACTGTTTTTGTTATGTTTTATCCCCAGAACTAACGCTCAAAATATATACGATGATGCACTAACTGCTGCTAGTTATGCGTACTCACACAGTAAAAAAGCACACGGGGCAAATAACGTCTTTCATACTCAAGAATATGCAGATAAAGCTATAGAAGCTTTCCAAAAAGTAGAAGATTTAGCAGATAAATGTGGCTGTAAAGTAGCCAATGAAACTGCATACAAAGCTAGAGTTGACATGGAAAGTTCACTAGAACAAGATACCTATGAACGTAGTAGATTTTTCGCAAAACGAGCTAAAGAATTAGGGTCCGAACTCCTAGAACAATTAACTTCTTGCCAAGCTAATAGTGGTAACTATACAGATGAAGAAGTAGCCTCTACAGAAGATGAAAACGAATTAGCAGAAGCTACTCAAGAAGTTGCCAGCAAACAAAAAGAATTAGAAGAAAAACGTCGTCAGTTAGAAATCGAACAACAAAAGCTTGAGCAACAAATAGCCGAGCAAA
The DNA here is from genome assembly GCF_900299525.1 of Aquimarina sp. Aq78. Taxonomy (GTDB): domain Bacteria; phylum Bacteroidota; class Bacteroidia; order Flavobacteriales; family Flavobacteriaceae; genus Aquimarina. Next base: position 339,349 of record NZ_OMKA01000020.1, read on the forward strand.
ATAAGATAAAAGCCGAATTTGAAGCTAAGCGTGCTGCCGAATTAAAAGCACAGTCATTGATGAAATCAAAAGCTGAAATGGCACTACAAAAATTAGAAAATGCACTACAAGAACTAAGCGTAGTTCTAAACGAAGAATCTAAATTCGAATCACAAGCTGATTATGTGCGAAGTGAAAATGATCTAAAAAACGAATCACTAGACGATACAAAAACATTCTATGTAAATAGAGCAAAAGAACTTACCCAAACCGCTATGCAACAATTTGCCGGTTATAATATGGTAGAAAATTAATTAATGCTGAATTTTATTTTGTAGCCCCAAAATAAAATTTTTACAAACGACATCTCTCTTCTTGCGAGATGTCGTTTTTTTTTACCCTGTTGTGAATAAAAAAATTGCTCTAACATAATTATTATGGAATTATTCCTTATTTTTGGAATTATTCCATAATTTATATTTTGAGAACTATATTACATCTTGATCTGGACACATTCTACGTATCTGTAGAACGTATGATTAACAGCACTTTAAAAGAAAAACCACTTCTTGTTGGCGGGATTACTGATCGTGGTGTTGTAGCTGCATGCAGTTATGAAACCAGATCCTATGGTATACATTCTGGTATGTCTATGAAAATTGCCAAAGAACTATGCCCCGAGGCTGTTGTTATAAAAGGCAATGCCGGAACATATAGTAAATACTCTGATATGGTTACAGAAATCATCAAAGAAAATGTACCCGTATTCGAAAAATCAAGTATTGATGAATTCTATGCAGATCTCTCTGGTATGGATAAATTCTTTGGAACCTATAAATATTCTTTAGAATTACGTCAAAAAGTTATTTCAGAAACGGGGCTTCCAATATCATTTGGTCTTTCTGGTAATAAAGTAGTGTCCAAAGTGGCTACCAACGAAGCAAAACCTAATAACCAATTAAAGATAGATTTTGGTACAGAAAAACCGTTTTTAGCTCCGCTATCGGTTAAAAAAATTCCAATGGTAGGTGATAAAACATATCAAACTTTACGAAATCTAGGTGTTCGTTATATAAAAACTATCCAGGATATGCCAGTAGATGTCATGAAAGGGGTACTTGGAGCAAATGGTCTTACCATCTGGAAAAGAGCTAATGGGATAGACAACACACCTGTCATTGCATTTTCTGAACGTAAATCAATCTCTACAGAAAGAACATTCGACAAGGATACTATAGACATATATAAACTTAGAAATCTCCTAATAGCAATGACAGAAAACCTCTCCTATCAATTACGAAGAGGAAATAAGTTAACCGCTTGCATTGCAGTAAAAATTAGATACTCAGATTTTAACACATATACTAAGCAACATAAAATACCATACACCAGTGCAGATCATATCCTTATTCCTAAAATCCTGGAAATATTCGAAAAACTATATCAAAAACGATTATTAATTCGATTAATAGGAATACGATTTAGTCACTTGGTTAGTGGCAACTACCAGATCAATCTATTTGATGATAGTGAGAAACAGCTTAACCTATATCAGGCGTTAGATACTATTAGAATTCGATATGGAGACCGAAGTGTAATAAGAGCTGCTGCTATAGGATCAAAAACTATTGGCAGAATGCAAAACCCATTTAACGGGCAACCCCCTATTGTATTAGCCCATAGAAAACAATAGTTTTTATAGTCATCGGTATCATAATAATGGCATCCGGGCGGGTTATTCACTATATCTTTTTCTGTCAATTCTAATGAATTGGCAGAAAAAGGATGTCGTTGCTACCCCTGATGCAAAACTCAAAATATGAAACTATATGTACCTTAATTGTCATTCATTTTATAGTTTGCGTTTCGGAACCTTCTCTGAAATCGATCTTTTAGAGTTGGCCAAAGAAAACAAAACAAGGTGCCTTGCTCTAACTGATATCAACAATACTTCTGCTTGCCTAAACTTTATTAGAAAAGCAAAAGAGTATCAGATTAAACCTATTGTAGGAATAGATTTCAGAAACAATCACCAACCTTTATACATCGGTCTGGCAAAAAACAATGAAGGATATAAAGAGTTAAATGATTTTTTATCATACTATTCTTATAAAAAAATCGATTTCCCCAAAATAGCTCCTCCTTTAAAAAATTCCTATATCATATATCCTCTTCAACATGTATTGTCAATAAACAAAACCAACTTTACAGATAATGAATTTATAGGTATATCTATAAAAGATATACCTAAACTTTGTCTTTCTAATTTACGAAAACTGAAAGATAAATGCATAGCACTACAGCCTGTTACCTTCAGAAATAAAAAAGATTTTAATGCTCACCGATTATTAAGAGCTATTGATAATAACATACTACTAAGTCGTTTACCCAACCATCAACAGGCATGTTTTTCAGAGCAAATGATTCCCGATCAAGAAATAAAAAATAAATTTTCAGAATTTGACTTCATTATTAACAACACCCTTGCTGTTCAAGAGGAGTGTTTTATTGATTTTAATTTTTCAAAAAACAATCCTTCTTTAAACCAAAAAACATACACTAGCAGTATACAAGAAGATAATAAACTGCTTAAAAAACTCTGTCAGGAAGGTCTTCTCTATCGGTATCCAAATCCCAAAAAAAAAGTATTAGATCGATTAAAAAAAGAACTATCACTAATTACAAAAATGGAATTTGTTTCCTATTTTTTGATCAACTGGAGAATTGTCTCTTATGCACAGAGTAAAGGATATTATTATGTAGGCCGTGGTAGTGGGGCAAATAGTATTGTAGCATACCTACTTCGTATCACAGATGTAGATCCAATAGAATTAGACCTGTACTTCGAACGGTTTATCAATACACACCGCACCAGTCCTCCTGATTTTGATATTGATTTCTCATGGAAAGACAGGCAAGATATCACTCGATTTATTTTTCAAGAATTTGACAATGTAGCATTACTAGGAACCTACATCACTTTTCATTATAAAGGGGCAATAAGAGAATTAGGTAAAGTATTCGGTCTTCCAAAATTTGAAATCGACAAGTTAAGCGAAGGAGATTATGATTATAGTTCCCTTGATCAAATTCATAAACTGGTAGTCATCTATAGTAATCTAATACGAGGTATCCCTAATTACCTTAGCATACATGCTAGTGGAATATTGATTAGCGAATCCCCTCTACACTATTATTCTGCCACAGATCTCCCTCCTAAAGGGTTTCCTACTGTACAATATGATATGATCATCGCAGAAGATCTGGGGCTATACAAATTTGATATTTTAGGACAACGTGGATTAGCAAAAATTAAAGACGCAATTACAATTATAGAATACAATCAACCAGCGTTAGCTGATTTTGATATTCATGACATAGGGAGGTTTAAAAAAGATAAAAAAATAAATGCTTTGATACGAGATGCAAAATGTCTGGCTTGTTTTTATGTAGAATCTCCTGCGATGCGTATGCTTTTGAGTAAGCTAAAAACAGACAATTACCTAGGACTAGTAGCAGCAAGCTCAATCATACGCCCCGGAGTTGCTAAAAGCGGGATGATGCGAGAGTATATTTTACGGGAGCATGACAAAGACAGAAGAAAAAACTCACACCCGATTATGCTTGATTTGATGAGTGAAACCTATGGTATTATGGTATATCAGGAAGATGTGATTAAAGTAGCTCATTTTTTCGCAAAACTAACCTTAGATGAAGCAGATGTATTACGCCGGGGTATGAGTGGTAAATTTAGATCGCGAAAAGAATTTAAGGATGTCAAAAATAAATTCATAAATAACTGTAAAAATGAAGGCTATGCTGAATCCCTAATTCTCGAAATCTGGGATCAGATAGCTAGTTTTGCCGGATATGCATTTCCAAAAGGACATTCTGCTTCTTATGCTGTAGAAAGCTACCAAAGTTTATTTCTCAAAGCTTATTTCCCATTAGAATATCTAGTAGCTACACTAAACAATGGAGGCGGTTTCTATCGTCCCGAAATATATCTTCATGAAGCCAAAATATTAGGAGCTACAATACTAACCCCCTGTATCAATACCAGTGGGTATGAACATATCATAAATCGTAAAAGTATATTTTTAGGATTGATGATACTAAGAAATCTAGAGTATAAGATTTCAGAAAACATTTTGAGTAATCGTTCTCAAAATGGCCCATATACTTCTTTAGACAATTTCATTGATAGAGTACAAATAGGTATAGAGCAAGTTAGTATTCTCATCAAGATTGATGCATTTAGGTTTACCAACAAAAACAAACATGAACTATTATGGCAGGCTCATTTTAAAATAAACAGTATTCCATCAAATATCCAAAATCAATTTCTTTTATTTAATCAAAAACAAGTAGAACATACACTTCCAGAGTTAAAAACATCAAAACTAGAGACTATGTTTGAACAAATTGAAGCTTTCGGGTTTCCGCTTTGCGGTTACTTCAAAATATTAGCTACAGCACCCAAAAACAGCAATAATGCTAATCAATTATATGATTATCTAAACAAAAACATAGATATATATGGGTATCTCATAGCTATGAAAAACACTAAAACTCATACAGGAAAGCGTATGGCCTTTGGCACGTTTCTAGATCAATCTGGAAACATCTTTGATACTGTATTATTTCCCAAAATACAAGAGAAGTATCAATTAAGAGGGAGAGGTATTTATCGTATATATGGTAAGGTAGTTAAAGAGTTTGGTTTTTTGAGCATAGAGGTTATTAAAATCATAAAACAAGATTATATTCAAGATCCTAGGTATGCATAAACGAAATAAGCTAAAAACAACATGTTAACAACATTTCTTTTTAGAATACTTCACACTTTCTAAGGAAACATAATCTAAATTTTATAACTTCATATCATCTTAAAAAATTATTAACCTCTTAAATTAATTAGTATGTACACAAAAATTTTAATCGTGAAAGGCGTCAAAAAATTAAGTAAAACTGATCAATCTACAATTAAAGGAGCGCATTTTGGTGGTTGTAGGCCAGGTGGTGGGTATACAGGTCAAAGTTGTAGTACTTCAGATCAATGCAGACCTTTTGAACCGGGTTTTCCTGTTTTTTGTTCGCATGGCTGCTGTTATGGCGCTTTTTAGTGAAAATATGCATGATAATTACAAGTCCTCTTTATTTAGGTAAAGAGGATTTTTATATCCAATATTTATTGCATAAAAAAAACCCTTCATAATATTATGAAGGGTTTTCAAGGAAGGCGGCGACCTACTCTCCCACGATTGTAGTACCATTGGCGCTAACGGGCTTAACTTCTCTGTTCG
>NZ_OMKA01000031.1 GCF_900299525.1 Aquimarina sp. Aq78
TACGAATTGGAATGGTAAATCAGGCTACATAGGATTTACTTTTAAAATTAGTGGCAATACACATTATGGATGGTTTTATGCTACTGTAGCAAATGATGGATTATCATATACTATATTGGATTATGCATATAACACTAATGCAGGTCAAGGACTTACAACCAAAAGGCCGGCGGCAGCAGGTCCAGAAAAAGCAGAGAATTTGGTTAAGGTATACCCTAATTCATTTACCGAAACTACAAATATTGACCTGACAAAATTAGGTAAAGAAAGGTTTACTATGAGTGTATACGATCTTTTAGGAAGACGTATTTATCATAAAAAATATGACAGAAATCCTGGGGTACTTCCTTTTGGAGGAGCAATAACCGAAAAAGGAAATTATTTTGTAAAAATAACATCAAAAGGAGCTTCAGAAATACACACGATTGTAAAAAAATAACCTAATAAACCTGGTTATAGATTAGATAATATGAAGCGGGTGTCAGTTACCAATACTGCACACCCGCTTTTTTATTTAGAAATAAATTTGTTATCGTTTGATCAGTAATTTTTTAGAATATATTTTACCTTGATTATCGTCAACGATAACATAATAAAGTCCTTCTGCTAATGAATTTACATTAATTTCTGAATTTCTAGACAGTACTTTCTTGTGTACTTGTAGTATTCCTATTGTATTGTAAACTTTAATAGAAACCTCTTCTTTTGATAACACACCGTCTAAGGAAACAGTAAATGTATTATCCGCTGGGTTAGGATGTAATTTAAATAAAGTTTTGCCTGCTACAGCAGAAGAAGTTTGCGTAGTTTCTAGAACTACCTCTTTTTCAGGATGTATCGCTATTTCTGTTCTACTGGTATTACAATCCTCTATTTTTGCAGTAAAACGAGATCCATTTTTGGCTCTGAAACCAGATTTAAGTACTAATTTTTGACCACCCGTATACGTTGCAATTCCTCCATTAGCAATTGTATTTGTAGCTGTCAAAGTATTTGAAGCTTTTTGAATATCTGTAGTTCCAGATGGAACGTTTTGAGTAACCGTTAAATTTTCTGGACAATTATTACCACAATCTACAACAGCATTTTTAAGATGAGTTAACGTTGCAATTGCATTACGTATACGTTGCCCTTGACCAGCTGTAAAAAGCGACATGCAATCAGGATGTGTATAAGCCATAATGATTCGCTCATTGGGATTATAACTGTCTCCATTGGCATCAGTACCACTAGAAGTCCATGTACATGCCGGATGGTTTACATTAAATCTAAGATGAGGATCTGCCGGAGTATCAGCTACATAATCTCCACAAGTAGTACCGTTGGATCCGTTTACCAATTCGGCACATTGTCCGGTATCACTTCCTCCTTCATTCACAGTTCCATGATGAGTATGCCATAAAAATAATACATGCCCCATCTCATGCGAAATAACGCTAGATCTTACTAATGATCCAAAGGGAGCTTTCCAATAACTTCCGGACACCCAGAATTCTGAGGATTCTCCAACACCATTTGCTCTGCCTCCAGCACTGGAAGCATCATCAAATATGTACACATCGATCCCATCGGTATGATTATTTACACTATATATTGCGGTTGTAGGACTGCTATAGTAGGTATCATTGTCGATGTAGTCGATAACATTATCCCAAGCAAATGAAACCCCATGAGGATTAAAATCTTGATTTAGGATATCAATTGCCTGATTGGTTTGTGCGACACTTTGGCCACCTGTTGCATTACTTCTTCTAATGACATGTACATATAAGCGTAAACAATAAGAATCAGCAACTTTAGCACTTCTTAATGCCGAGGCATATGCGTTTTGATTAAAACTTTCTGATGGCGTAAAACAAAATGTCTGTGCTTGTATTTTCGAAATAGCTAATAACGCTATTACTACTATTAGGTTTTTTAAAAATGTTTTCATGTTATTTTTTTAGTAGTTGGTTTTCCTTTTCTAACAGCTCTATTCTCTTATTCATTTGGATAATATATAAGGTAAGTTCTTCTATTTTTTGAAGAAGCTTAGCATCCATTTCTCCTAAGAAAATTCCATTTTCTTGTACTTCTGAAGCGCTGGGAATATCCTGTAAATGTCCCTTTTGGTTGATATGATTTTCAACTTCTTGAAGAGTAGGTAATTTGTAATCGTCATAGAAAACAAAATCAGACCAAGTCCCAGCTTCTACAACCATTTCTCTTGCTCCTATGGATCCTTCAACAGCTAATCTATGCGATCCGGTATTTGTTGTTCCTATTCCTACATTTCCTGTTTCTCCATCTATAGTCATTCTAGTGATGCCGCAACAGGTATTAGTTCCTCCTATTTGAAAATTCATCCTAGCTGGATAATTGCCAGGTGTAAAGGCACCTGTTGTAGTAACCGCTATTCGTCCTATTTGTACGTTTGATTGTCCATCAAATCCAGAATAAATGATTGTCCCTAATAGTCTATTTGCCGGAGTAGATGTTGGTGTAGTTGAATTTCCTCCCGTATTTAAAAAATACAAATGAGGGTGTCCTCCATTAAATAAACCTTGTCTAGTTGTAATATTTAAAGATGGATATTTATTGTTTAACTGATTGATGTATATTTTATCATCAACAGTTTGCTGACTGTAGCAAGTCGTTTGAATTGTTATGATTAGTAACAAAATGTTTAATATTCTTTTCATCTGTTATTTTATTAAGTTTAATTAGACTTTTATTTTTTAGATTCTATTAGCTTTTCAAGCTGATCTAATCTTTCCTCAATAGATTTTAATCTTTTGATTTCTTTTTCTTGTTGAATAGTGTAAAGCGTTAATTCTTCTACTTTCTGAAGAAGTTTTGCATTCATCTCTCCTATCGAAATTCCTTTTTTTAATACTTCTTTTTCTGAAGGAATATCTTTTAGATGTCCGTTTGTTTTTATATGCTGTTCAACTTCTTCTAAACTCGGTAGTATATAATCAGATTTGAATACAAAATCTGACCAAACATTGGGCTTTACTACAACTTCTTTAGTTTTTGTGACTCCATCAATGGCTAAATTTCCTCCAGAAACTCCAAGAGTGTTATTATCTCTTAAAATAAGCCTCATGTCATAGTCGGTAGTAGGATCATTAGAGAAATCAAAATAAGGAACTCCATTACCTCTTAGTTCAATAGAAGCCCCTTGATCTGTATTTATAATGGCTCCGGTATTTCCCCAACTAATGCTTTGCCCTGTAGATAGTTTATTACTCATTTTAATATCACCTCCTTCAAAAGAAAGCAAGTCGTTATTCCTAAGTATTAACCTCATATCATAGTCGGTAGTAGGGTCATTAGAGAAATCAAAATAAGGAACTCCATTGCCTCTTAGTTCAACAGAAGCACCTTGGTCTGTATTTAGAACAGCTCCTGTGCTTCCCCATTTGATTTGCTTAGTCACAGTAAGTTTGCCATTAATAATTTGATCTTGAGCCGTAAGGTTAAGTACAGCTATAAAAAAACATAGAATTAAACTTGATAATTTTTTCATCGTTTTGGTTTTAAGAGTTATCGAATGAATTTTTATTTGCTAAGATTTTCGACTTTATTTTGAAGAGTAGATATCGTTTTTCTTAAAGTTTTGAGCTCTTCATCCTGTTGAATTGTATAGAGCATTAATTCCTCTATCTTTTCGAGTAATTTTGCTTGCATATTCCCTACTTGAATACCGTTCTCTAACACTTCTTTTTCACTCGGTATATTGGGAAGATGCCCTTGAGTTTTAATGTGTTTTTTTACTTCATTTAAAGAAGGTAATTTGTAATCAGAACGAAATACATAGTCAGGCCATGGTGAAGCTTCTACTACAACCTCTTTGGCTCTAATATTACCATTTACAGCAAGTTTATAACCTCTGGTATTGGTAGTTCCTATACCAACAGTTCCATCAGTATCGATAATCCTTAAACGTTCGACTCCTTTGGTTTTTAAAATAAGATCGTTATTATAAGAAGAAAATGCATTTGTAGTTGTGTATACATCTTTGTTAAAAATAAACTTTGGCATATCGGTATAGATATGTGCCCAACTACTGTTAAGAGGCCCAACATCTATATATCCAAAAGTTCCATTAACTCGTAATGCTCCTCCTGCAAGATTTCCTCTAATGCTTCCATTAATATGGAGTCTAGTTTGAGGATTAGAAATACCGATACCCATATATCCGTTTTCATCTTTAATCCTTAAACGTTCAGTTCCTTTGGTTTTTAAGATTAGATCATTGTTGTAAGAAGAAAATGCATTTGTAATAGTGTATACATCTTTATTAAAAATAAACTTTGGCATATCGGTATAGATATGCGCCCAACTACTGTTGAGAGGACCAACATCAATGTACCCATAGGTTCCGTTAATGCGCAGTGCTCCTCCTGCTAGGTTTCCTCTGATGTCTCCGTTGATATGTAGTTTGGTTGCTGGATTAGTCACTCCAACGCCTACATTACCACTTAGGCTGTAAATGGTGTTCTGATTGTCGTAATTGTGTTGTGCATGCAAACACATGGTGATACAGAGTATCACCAATGAAGATAGTACTTTTTTCATTGAGTATATATTTAAATGGTTAATGTTATAAAGTTAAAATTTCCCCGTTTCATGACAATGTTTTAAATGTGAAATAAATGTTATAATGATGTTTTATAGGGTGGTTTTTTTGTTATTCTAAATTTTTATTCTACATTTGTAGAGTTAATTCTAATAACGTAGAGCAATGCAATTATCAAAAACCGAAGAACAACTAATGCAATATCTCTGGAAATTAGATAAAGCCTTTATGAAGGATTTATTAGACTCTTTTCCAGAGCCTAAGCCTGCGACTACTACTGTAGCTACGCTCTTGAAAAGAATGATTGATAAAGGTTTTGTAAATTATACGTTATATGGAAAATCAAGAGAATATTATCCATTAGTAAAAAAGACAGATTATTTTTCTAAACATGTAAATGGACTGATCAAGAATTTTTTTAATGATTCAGCATCGCAGTTTGCATCATTTTTTACGTCAGAAACCAACTTATCTACTACAGAATTAGAAGAGCTTAAAAAGATAGTAGATAAACAAATTCAAAAACAAAAGCAATGATTATATATATAATAAAATCATCTCTTTGTTTAGTTCTATTATGGTCATTTTACAGGCTGTTTTTGGAACGAGAAAATATGCATCATTTTAAAAGATTTTATCTTCTTTTTAGTTTGATTTTTGCATACACGATCCCTTTAATTACTATTACTTATGAAACAGATATAGTACACAATCAAGAAAACTTACAACAATCTGTAGATCATTTGATTATAACTGATAATCCGCAGGTAGAAGCTACATCATCAAACTATCTTTCGGTAATAGTATGGATCATTTATGGGGTAGGTGTTTTGATTTTTGCAGTTAGGTTTATAAAAAATATGTATCATTTGATTAAGAAGGTAAGAAGAAATGAGAACCTGAAAGAGTTCTCGCACATTAATGTACTTCTTACGAATTCGATTATTCCACATACATTTTTACATTACATATTTGTTCCTAAAAAAGAGTTTCAGAAAAATGCTATTCCACAAGAAGTATTATTACATGAGAAAACACATGTTCGACAAAAGCATACTCTAGATATTCTGTTTGTAGAGATTTTTCAGATGATTTTTTGGTTCAATCCAATATGGTTTTGGGTAAAAAAATCAATTAAGTTAAATCATGAATTTCTTGCTGATCAAAAAGTATTGAAGCAACAGTTTTCAATACATCAATATATGGATCTACTCGTTAATTATCCAAACAGTTCTCATCAAACTGCGTTAGCGAGCCCTATCAATTATTCATTAACCAAAAAACGAATCGTTATGATGTCACAACAATTTTCTAAAACAAAGACTGCAACTCGGTTGCTGCTATTTTTACCAATTCTTTTTGCTTGTATTCTTTTATTTAACAATAAGATGGTAGCTCAACAAAAAAGTACTACAATCAGCACTACCGTAGCACCAACTCACCCTGATAAAAAAATCAAGATTAGAGTTAGTGGAGAACAAATTAACATTAATGGAATTACCACTGATTTATCTGGTGTGGCTGCCGTTATAGATAATGCTACAAAACAGTGGAAAGACCATGAGTTAACAGAGTTTCAATTTAGTGTCAAACTAGAAAACACGAATGATAAGTTTCTCAAAAAACTCAATAAGGTATACCGAAAAACAAGGTTGTATAAAGCTAATCCAGATGGACATGATCTTATTCCACCTTCACCTCCGGCACCACCAAAAATGAGAACAAGTGTCGTTCCTGGACCTCCTCCTTCTCCTAAAGCACATAAAAAATTAAAAGCTCCAAAGCCTCCAAAACCACTTAAGGCACCAAAAGTGTCAAAGCTTCCTAAAGCACCTTCTTATTCTCATGCAGAATATGAAGAAATTGAAAGAGAAGCAGAGCTTGCTATGCAAGAAGTTGAGGTTGCAATGGAAGTCGCAGAAAGTGAAAGAGAAACCTTGATGGAACAAGTAGAAGTAGAAAGAGCCTTGGCAATGGAGCGGGCAGAAGCATCAAGATATGAAGCAGAAGAAGTAAGAGAAATGGCGATGGAACAGGCTGAGAAAGCCAGAGTAGTTGCTATGGAAGAATCAAATAGGGCTCGGGAGCAATCGTATAAGATAAGAGAAGAAGCAATGAGAAATGCTGAAAGAGCAAGGTTTGAGGCCGAAAAACAGGTAATGAGCCATACTAAAATGGCTCGAGAAGAAGCTAGACTGGCTATGCAACAAGCCGAGAAAGCAAGAGTGATGGCACGAGATAATGTTGAGAAATCAAGAAGGCAGGCAGAACAAGCTCGTAGAAAAGCTATGGACGAAGTTAAAAGAGCTCGCAATGTAGTAAGAAAAGAAGCTATCAAAGAGAGAAAAGAAGCGCGAAAGCGTATACAAGAAGCCAGAAAAGAACAACAAAGAGCTCGGGAAAAAGCACAAAAAGAGAATAATTAACAGATCAATTTTCTGATAATTTTAAGAACGAAAACTCCCCTTAGGGAGTTTTTTTGTGCAACATATCGCTATAAATCAGCGTTATATTTATAATCAATCAAAAAACCCTTAGATGATGTTAAAACGTTTTTTTATTTTATGCTCCGGCGCAGATGCCGATATATTAGCAGATAGTTCTGATGGAGAACAGAATAAATATGCTGGTATCGGAGCAACAGTTTTCTTTACTGCAGTAATGGCTTTTATTGCTGCTAGTTATGCCTTATATACCGTATTTGACACTTATTTTGCAGCCATCTTCTTTGGCTTAATCTGGGGACTATTGATCTTTAATCTGGATCGATTTATTGTATCTACTATTAAGAAGAAAGATAATTTTATGGATGAACTCTTACAAGCTTCACCAAGAATTATTCTGGCCGTTATAATAGCTGTTGTGATTTCTAAACCATTAGAACTAAAGATTTTTGAAAAAGAAATTGATCGTGTTTTGCTTGAACAGAAGAATGATTTTACTTTAGCTAATCAAGAGCAAATTGCAACACAATATACTCCGGCTATTGCTGCAATTGATTCTGATATTAATACACTTAAACAGGAAGTAACAACCAAAGAAACCGAGGTTAACGATCTTTATGAAACCTATATTGCCGAGGCAGAAGGAAGAAAAGGTACAGAGATTATTGGAAAAGGGCCTGTATATAAAGAAAAACGTGAGAAACATGATGCAGCTTTGGCAGAATTAGCCGAATTGAAAAATGCGAATGCAGAGAAAGTTACTGCTTTAGAAATTCAAAAAACAGAATTGGCTACCGAATATGATGATCAAGTGGCTACATCACAACCTGTTATTGATAATTTTGATGGATTAATGGCTCGAGTGAGTGCTTTAAATGAGTTACCCTGGTTGCCTTCATTTTTTATCTTTTTATTATTCCTAGCAATAGAAACCTCGCCTATTTTTGCAAAATTATTTTCACCCAAAGGAGAGTATGATTTTAAATTAGAAGATGTAGAAAGTGAAATAAAAACATGGGTTGCACAGAAAGAAGATCAGCGAAAAGTACTATTAGAAACAGATCATACGATTAATGATAGAGTATATGGTGATCTTTCTGAAGAAGAGGAATTATATGCATATAAGAAAAAGATTGCTCGAGAAATGATGAAAAAACAGCAAGACGCTTTTTATAAAAAGCAAACAGGAATTTTATAGGTTTTCCAGTTTAGATAAAAAAACAGACCTCACAAGCTTATACTATGGCTCGTGAGGTCTGCTCGTTTAACATTGCTCTATATAAAAATGATTAGTCTATACCATCTGTAGAAAAAAAGGTTGTGAATATGTATTCTTCATCATATGACAGGCATTTTTACAAATTGCATTTGTACTTCTAACTCAACCTCTTTTCCTGATCATTTACAAATAATAGCTAATAACACAACCTCTTTTCTTTAAGTAGTATCGATTTAGTTTTTAATAAATTTAGTGGTTAATAATCCTTTGCTAGATTGAAGATGAAGAATGTACTGGCCAACAGGTAATCCTGTAACATCAATCAAAACAGAATTAAGACCCATTAATATATCATTTGTACCTTTTGGAATTGGAGCAGCAAAAGGATCTTCTCGTATAAGTTCTTCTCTAGGGTCAACGATAAATTTAACGACTACTTTCTTTACAATTTCTCCAGAAAGTCTTAGTATCGTTACAGTTGCATTTCCTGTAGTTGTAGGATCTTTTGGGGTTATTGCTAAATAATTGCTTGCTGGATTTGGCGAAAGTATAAAGTGATTATCAAAAGCACTTGTTTTGGTAGGTTTACAACTAGTATTGACGTTACATGTAGAATAACCTAATGTAAATCGTATATAGCTGTTAATCTCGTTTAAAAAAGATACCGAATTAACACAAACAAAATTTAGTTTTGGGCATCCATCTAAGTAAAGACGTCTGGCATGATGAACTACGCCAGAGAAATGCTGGTAACTTTGGTAAAAAGAGTGATTTCCTGTTAGATATGCTTCTCTTAAATTTGGATTGTTGCTAATGTTTAATTTATTTACAGATTTACAATTTCTAATATCAATTTTGGATATTAAGTTTCTACTAACATCCACAGTTTCTAAATTAGTATTTGATGTAATATCTAATGTGGTTATTTGGTTATTAGACAATTGTAGTACTTGTAAATTTATACTGCTGTTTAGAGATATTTGCAATAATTGATTGTTATCAAGAGTAAGATAGCGTAATAGAACTTTATTTCTAAGGTCAATAGAGATTAGTTTATTATTGGCTAGATCTATCGTGTTTAATTGATCATTCTTATTAAGGTTTGCAATAGTAATTTGATTGTTTTTAAGAAGAAGAACCTTTAGATTTGTAAAATGCTCAATCCCGGTAATATCAGTGATATTTCTATTTTCAAGATTGATATGAGTAACTTTTTCTGCTTCGTCTTCAGAGATTTCATTATCACTGTCAATATCATACTTTGATACGAGTCCAGCTTTAAAATTTGGATCATTAAAATTAATGATTTTAGAAGTAGGAGCTAAGCTACAATCACTACTGATAACACAATTATAACCTAATGCATTAACTCTATTTTGTATGTAGGCAGTATCAGAATAGTATTTGTGTAAGCAAATAAATTCTAGTTTTGGACATTTTTCGACCTTAATATATTTACTTAGGTAACGATGTGTTAAAAACATGGTTTTTAACTCGCTATTATCGTTCACATCTAGATATACAATTTTACAATTTCTTGCATCTAGCCTAGTTATCTTGTTTTTTGAACAGTTTAAATTGACCAGATTAACATTTTGAGAAAGATTTATTTCTGTCAAAGCATTAGAACTTATATCTAATCTTTCTAGATTTGGATTCCCAGTAAGATCTATAGATGCTAATTTGTTTTTCTCAACGTTTATACGTTTCAATGTTGAGGTTACTGGCAGATTTATATTAGTTAGTAAACTATTTCGGACATCTAAATGGGTAAGCACTGTATTTTTAGAAGCATCTATAGATGTTAGTAAGTTGTTACCGATATTTAACTCATCTAATTTTGTGTTTTTAGAGACATCTAATGTTGTTAATTGATTTCCCCATACATATAACCTTGTTAAATTTAGGTTTTTAGTAATACTTAATTCTACCAACTGGTTGCTCCATGCATGAAGTATTGATAACCTAGCGTTATGATCTATGTTAAGTCTTTTAAATTTATTACTTATTACTTTTAGTTCAAATAACTCCACATTTTTAGATACATCCAGTTGTGCTAACTGGTTATTATTAGCATCTATTCGTTCTAATTGTGTACATGTGGATATATTTAGATTAGTCAACTGATTTTGGCTAACATCCAAGTATTGTAGTTTTGTGTTTTTTGTTAGATTTAAAGAGGTTACCTTATTCTTAGGAATAGTAAGGTGTTTTAGATTTATAAAGTGCTCTATTCCGGTAAGATTTTCAATATTCTTATTTACAGCTTTTATGGATACAGCTTTTTCTGCTTCTTGCTTACTTATATTTACGTCATTATTGGTATTTATTGATGATGCCAGTAAAGCATTTTTAAAATTAGCATCGGGAATATGAATATTTTGAGCATGAGAGGTTAGGGTAAGACATAGTAGTATACCCAAAAAGATAATTTTTTTCATAAGTATGAATGAGTTAGTTTTAGTTTGATAAATTATTAAATAGGATTTGTTTTTTAGGCTTTGTATTGAGGATGTTTTTTGATTATCTATATCAAATTTTGTGTAGGTCTGTTGTTTTAATTTGAAACAAAGATAAAGGCGAAAACTACACTATAACAAGAGGAGTAACTTAGGATTTATAAATCTTGACAGGTATATTTATAAATCTTAACCATTGTTTTTAGCTTCAAAATGCTTTTTATCAGAGTGTTTGTTTTTTCAAGAAGATTTTATGATTTGTTATTAAAATTATACTCTATTTATATGGTTATCCCTTATATTGTTAACAACTTTTAACTAGGCATTTTGAATATAAAACTGAAGAGCATCTATCGTATTATTTTAATTTTTATAAGCTTGATCTTTCTCCCGAACAAAGGAGTAGGTATGATAACAAAAAACAAGATTAGTGAAAAGCAATATTCAGTTTCAGATTCTTTAAATCATAAAACATTTGATGAATTACGATCGCTCTTTATTAAACACTATAAAGATTCAGTTTTTATAAAAAAATTATCGAATACATATCTTACCAGAGCAAAGAAAGACAAGGATAGTATTGAGATAGCAAATGGATATCAAATATTCTTTGAAATGAATATAAATAATCCAAAAGTGGCTTTGGCATACACAGATTCTATGATTGATGTTACCAAAGGCGTAAAAGATGAGTTTTATCCAGCAAGGGGCTATCTTTTAAAAGGCTATCTTTTGCAAAAACTAGAACGGTACAATGAAGCTTTAACCTCGTATTTGATTTCAAAAAAACATGCAGAGATCAATAAGAATATTGGTCATATTATTGCTATAACACATAATATTGCAATACTTAAGACCATCTTAGGAAAAGATGAAGAATCTTTAGAAATCTATAAAAAAAACTTAGACCTCTTATCGACTCAGGATACTATTAATAAATTCAGATCACATTATATAGCTACTCTCTGTAAGCTATCGGATAGTTATAATTTATTTAAAAAATATGATACTGCGCATTTCTATTTGAAAAAAGGGATTACATCTACTCTATCAGGAGATATTCCGCATTTTTATTCTGAGTTACTTTCATCTTATGGGATTAATAGTTATTATAGAAAAGAATATAGTACAGCACGGGATAGCTTAAATAAATCTCTTTCTCTATCCAAAAAAAGCCCCTATACAAATGTACTTGTTACCTATTTATATTTAGGAAAAACACTTTTACAACTAGAAAAGGAAGAAGAAGCTATTGGATATTTAAAAAAAATAGACTCTGCGGTACATGTTTCTAACTATATCTTAGAAACCCGAGAAGCATTTACGTTGCTCATAGATCATTATAAAAAGGAAGACGATAAAGCGAATCAATTAAGAATCATGGAAAAACTGATAAAACTAGATAGTGGTTTTTCTGTAAAGTATAAAAAGTTACATATAGATATTGAAAAAAAGTATGATAATGTACAACTTATTAAAGACAAAGAAATATTAATAGATAGCATCAAAAATCATAGTAAAACAACCATATATCAGTTATGGGCTTTTGGAGGAGTAATCATTGTATTGATAAGTCTAGGATATTTTTATTATTATAAAAAAAGAAAGAAAAACTATGAAAAAGTATACCAAGAGAAATTAATACATGCAGAACATCTAAATAAAAAGAAAACACAGAAAACAAAAGATGTTGAACTAGCACCAGAATTAAGAGACGATATTTTAAAAAACTTAGAAGAGTTTGAAAAAAATGAAGTCTTTTTAAAAAACGATTTAACATTATCTATAGTTGCCAAAAAACTAAAAACCAATTCGACATACTTATCCAGGATTATCAATATGGATAAGCAAAAAAACTTCGCAAATTATATTAATGATTTACGTGTTGAATATTGTATAGAGCAAATAAAAAATGATAAAAAATTTAGACATTATTCTGTTACATCTATGGCAAAAGAGGTAGGATTTAATAATATTCAGTCTTTTGTTAAAGCATTTTATAAAAAAAATGGTTGTAATCCTGCTGAATACATAAAAGAGTATGGTGGTGAGTGAGTTATGGGGCTTCAATGCTTGATAAATACCACTAAATATTTATAAATCTTACCCAGAACATAAAGGGATATGTCTAACAATTAGTGTTTGTTAGTTACATTTACATTATAACAAAGTTCAAATTAACTCATCATGAAAACGAATAAAAAAGTAAAACTCGAATTAAAAAAAATTAATGTAACCAAACTTACCGATTCTAATATCGCCAGAATAAAGGGAGGAAATAAGGAAGACTTTATTAGAGTTGACGGTACAGTTGGTAGTTTAATATCTCGTATTATAAATGGCGTGAATCATTCATGTAATAGATAATAAAATTTTATTATCTATTACGAATATTATTTGTAGAAAATAAAAACCTTCTTTGACTATTGAAACTTCTTTGATTAAAACTTACGATCAGGATGATAAGCTTCTAGATTCAAAGAAGGTTTTTGATCAGAAATAATTTCTGAAACCAGTTTCCCTGTAGAGGTTCCCATAGTCCAGCCCATCATAGCATGCCCTGTAGCAATAGTAAGATTGTTACAAGTATTAGATTTACCGATATATGGTAACCCATCTGGAGAAACAGGCCTAAGGCCAGATGTAGCTGCCTCTTTTTCTGCATTAGAAAGTTTAATATCGGGATAGTATCGCTGTGTGGCGTTTGCGATAGTTTCAACTCTTACCTTATTAATCTTATGGTTAATACCCGCTATTTCCATAGTACCGGCAAATCTGGTAAATCCCTGCATTGGGGTTACTGCAATTTTAGCTTCAGTTAGTATAGCCGGCATGGTTATTCCTAAATCTCTTTCAGAATTTATACGGTATCCTTTTCCGGCTTCTAGTAATAGTTTGATTCCTAGTTTTTTACTTAACAAATTTGACCATGATCCTGCCGCTAATACAAACTCATCTGCTGTGTATGATGTATTCTTAGTATGTATCGAAGTAATTTTATTGTTCTGTATACTAATATCTTCTACCTTTTTATTTTTGTGAATCGTTACCCCCGAAGCTTCAAGGAAAGCTTTCATTTCATCCATAAAGGTTTGTGGGGTGGTATGCCAATCACATTCATACAATACTGCTCCTTTTGCTTGCAATTGTACATTGGGTTCCATTTGTTTTAATTCGTCAAATGAAAGCTCTTTTACGGGCAATCCTTCTTTGGTTGCCATCTTACCAACATGAATTTCTTCTTCGAGCATTTTTTCGGTTTGACAGATCATTAAAAGTCCCTTTTTTTCTAACTGAAACGAAAAATTTTCATCAGATCTGATTTCAGAATACAAATCTCTACCTAATACTGCAATATCTTTAATGGCAGCAATACCTTGATTTACATTTTTTACCGAGCAAGACTTGTTAAATGCCCATGTCCAACGTAAAAAATCTGAATTGAGACGAGGCTTTATAAATAATGGGCTAGTGGGGTTAAACATCCATTTTAGTCCTTTTTTCATTACACCAGGTGCCGCAAGAGGGATAATATGACTTGGAGAAAGATAGCCCGCATTAACGTAAGAAGCACCAGAATCCATTGCAGATTGATCTATTATAGTAACATGATGTCCTTCTTTATGTAAATAATATGCAGAACATAATCCTATGATTCCGCCTCCTATGATAATAACTTCTTTACTCATAATTGTATACACTTAGACTAGCTTAGCGTGGTATTCTGTTATGTTTACTAAGTTTTTTATTATGTTTTATTTAGAATTGACTAAATAACCTGAAACCCATGTGCATAGGGATCATCTTCATCATCAATAATGATAGTGTTGTATCCATAAACTTTTGCCCATCCTTGAATACTTGGAATGATAGCTTTTATGTTACCTAGTTCTGTTTCTTCTTCGACTCTACCTATGAATGTACTTCCAATAAAACTTTCATGAACAAATTCTTCTCCTTGTTGTAGTTTTCCTTTAGCATATAATTGTGCTATTCTTGCAGAGGTTCCTGTTCCGCAAGGAGAACGGTCAATAGCTTTATCTCCATAAAAAACGGCATTTCTACCCGACGAATCTGGGTTGATAGGATCTCCTGTCCAAAGCATATGACTTACATCTCTGATCGTATCATTTTCTGGGTGGATAAATGCGTTGGGGTATTTTTTGTTAATACGTTCCCGAACCACTTGAGAGTATTGGATTAGCTTACTTGCAGTAAAATCATGAACCCCGCTAAAGTTTTTTTGAGGATCTACAATAGCATAAAAATTTCCACCATAGGCAACATCAAAAACGAGTTCTCCCAATTCTGGGCATTCTATAGTTAAACCCTCTGCTGCCAGATATGATTTTACATTTTTGAGTTTTACCCAATCTACTTTTTTATTTGTTTGCTGGTATTCTATTTCTACCAGTCCAGCCGGAGCTTCCATTCTAATTTTCCCTGGGGTTTTGGGTTGTATTAAACCTTCTTCTATGGCTATGGTGATGGTTCCAATAGTACCATGTCCACACATAGGCAGACATCCAGACGTTTCTATAAATAGGATAGAAAAATCATTATCGGGGTGGTGTGGTTCGAATAAAAAACTGCCACTCATCATATCGTGCCCTCGAGGCTCATACATTAATCCTTTTCTTATCCAATCATATGTTGTAAGAAAATGCTGACGTTTTTCGCTCATCGTTTTTCCAATTAGATCAGGTCTGCCCGTCGTAACAACCCTCACTGGGTTTCCGCAAGTATGAGCATCGATACATTTGAAAGTGGTTCTAGCCATTTTTTGTTTTTTCGATATAAGTGTTAATTCTGTTTTCTAAAATTGAAAGCGTAACAGTACCCTGCTCAAGGACTATTTCATGAAATTCGCGAATGTCAAATTTACTTCCCAATGCAGTTTCAGCTTTTTTACGCAGTTCTCTAATTTTTAATTCACCAATTTTATATGACAAAGCCTGACCTGGCCATGAAATATATCGATCGGTTTCTGTATGTATTTCATGTAATGATAATGCTGTATTCGAAGACATAAAATCGATAACTTGTTCACGTGTCCATCCTTTGGCATGAATCCCTGTATCTACTACTAAGCGACATGCACGCCACATTTCATAGGTTAGTTTCCCAAATTGCTCATAAGGTGTAGTATACATCCCCATTTCCTCTGCCAGAAACTCAGAATATAATCCCCAGCCTTCTCCATATGCAGATAGATATAAATCTTTTCTAAACTGTGGTATACTATCACCTAATTCGTTGTTTAAACTGCCTTGCAAATGATGCCCAGGTACAGCTTCATGTACAGTAAGCGATGGTAGTGTGTATAATGTTCTGCTAGGCAAATCATACGTGTTCACCCAATAATACCCCGGGTCTGTGCTATTAGCTTCTGTCCCTACGTATCGACCACTAGTGTATTTTGGAGCAATTGCATCTGGTACAGGGGCTACTCCATATGGTTTTCTGGGTAATGTCTTAAAAAAACGAGGCAGCTGTTCATCTGCTCGCTTAGCCATATCTCGGGCAATCATAAGCAGTTCTTCAGGCGTTTTTGCATAGAATTGCTCATCGGTACGAAGGAATTTAAAAAAATCTGCAAAACTACCCTGGAAATTAAGCTCTTTTATGATGATCTCCATTTGAGCTTTTATTCTGGCAACTTCTTTTAATCCGATATTATGAATCTCGTCTGCAGTATATGTAGTACTCGTGGTATAAAAATTTATCTTGTTTTGGTAGTAAGCCTTGCCGTTTGGAGTTTGAGATACACCAATGGCTGTTCTTGTCTTAGGTAAATATTCGGTTTCAAAGAATTTTTTTATTCTTTTAAACTGTGGAATAACCTTGTTTTTAATTATTTCTTTCGCGGCATTACGTACCGAATCCTTTTGAGTTTGAGTTAAAATCTCTGGTAAACTTTTAAAAGGAGAATAAAAATAACTGTTTTTAACACTATCAACGATATGGTCATTATATGTTGATTCATATCCTTTAAAAATGACTCTTGGTTGAGAAACTCCTTTTTCAAGACCTCCCCGTAAGTTTATAAAATGCTGATCTACAAATTCTGGGATTGCATTAAGTTTGTTCAGATATTTTTTGACCTGCTTGTAATTGGCAAATGGCCTAACCATATAATTGAGATTACTATGAAATCCAGAGTCGGATAATAAAGGATTAAGATACCCCTCGAACTCATAAAAATCAACAGTTCTCTGCAAAGTAAATTTTAATAACTCAAGAGATATTTTATCAGTCTCCTTGAGTAGTGTAGCATCAATACCATTTAGTTCTTCTATCTTTTTTTGTGCAAAATCAGCTTCTTTTTTGAAATACTCTTTGGTAAAGAGACCTAGAGGGTATACATCTTCATCATAACCTTTTCTTTCTTCAATTTCTGCAATAATTTGATGTAATGAAGCTGATGGGTCTTTCTCTTTCTCTTTTTGTTCATTACAACTAAAACAGAAAAGCAATATTAGAATTGCTATGATTTTAAAAAATTTCATTCTAAACAGGTATTAATTTTTTTAGTATTGATTATAAAAAATCAGATTTTAGAATCTGTATGCTTACCATCAACCAATCTTGAAATCCGTAAAGAGTTTTCATTCTTAAGTTCGTTTGGTAATAAATTATTTGGCCAACTTTGATAGCTAAATGGACGTACCCAACGTTTAATAGAATGAATACCAACTGCTGTAAATCTACTATCTGTTGAGGCAGGATATGGACCACCATGTAACATAGAAGGGCATACTTCTACTCCTGTAGGAACACCATTAAAGATGATTCTTCCTACCCTGTTTTGTAATGCATCAATAACTGTATTGTATTGTAGCGCTTCTTCGTTTTCTGCTATAATGGTTCCTGTAAGTTGTCCTTCTAAGGTATTGATTATAGTTTCTAATTGTTCAACATCTTTACATTGCACAACCATAGAGAATGGCCCAAATACTTCTTGATGTAAGGTTGTATTTTCTAAAAATGTTTTTCCTTCTACTGTGGTAACTGTTTGTCTTGCATAATTCACGGCAATATCACTATCAAGCTCTGCGGTGACAGATAATCCATTTTGTTGCAATGCATTTGTTTTGTTTCTTTCAAAATTTCCAATAATGTTGGGATGCAACATACATGAAGGTTCAATTTTTACAATTTCTTCAGAAAGTGCTGTTATAAAATTAGTTAAGGCTTCTCCTTTAATACCGATAAGCAAACCAGGGTTTGTACAAAACTGTCCGGCTCCTACTGTTATTGATTTTGCATAGGTTTTAGCTAAATCGACTCCTTTGGTAATTGTTGCTTCGGGTAACAGGACTACAGGGTTTATACTTCCCATTTCTGCAAATACCGGAATTGGTTCTGGTCGTTTTGAAGCCAAATCAAATAGTGCTCTACCTCCTCTAATGCTTCCTGTAAAACCAACTGCTTTTACTGCAGGATGTTCTACTAATTGAACACCTACTTCAATTCCTGAACTATTAAGATTAGAGAATACTCCATTTGGCATCCCTGTTTTTATAGCAGCTTTGATAATTGCAGCAGATACTAATTCTCCAGTTCCTGCATGCATTGGGTGTGATTTTACAATCACAGGGCATCCTGCAGCAAATGCGGCAGCAGTATCACCTCCAGCTGTAGAATAGGCTAAAGGAAAATTACTTGCTCCAAAAACAACAACAGGTCCTAAAGGAACCAGCATTTTACGAATATCTTGTTTAGGAATAGGGCTACGATCTAAATCGGCAGTATCTATAGAAGCTTCTACCCATGAACCCTCGGCTACCAGATCGGCAAAAGTCCTTAATTGCCCTATAGTTCTACCTCGTTCACCTTTTGCTCTTCCTTCTGGTAAACCAGTTTCTGACCTATATGTTTCTATTAGAAGATCGTCTAAAGCCAGAATCTCATCAGCAATTGCATTTAGAAATTCTGCCTTTTTAGCACCAGAAACCTTTCTGAAAATTTCAAAAGCTTCTGAAGCTAATGATACGGATTTTTCGATTTCTTCTTCTGAAGCTTCAAAAAATGTATGTTCATTTTCAATATTTAGCTTAGGGTTAAAAGTTGTGTAGGTTTTATTTCCTATAGCCGAGAGCTGATTTCCTATATAGTTTTTACCTGTTATCATAATTCTAAATGATTTAATGTGAAAATAGATCAATTTCTAATGAAAGAATGATGCCATCTCTATTATTTTTGATTACATCATTTTAGAGATTAATCTATTAATTCAATGTTTTTGTATTCGGGTAATTGTGGCCTTGTTTTTAAACCAGTTTCAATAATTTCCAATACTTTTTTACGTTCATCTCCAACAAGTGGTAACCTGGGAGGACGTACATGTTCTGTGCCGATTCCGGTAGCTACTTCTGCTAGTTTTATATTTTGCACTAATTTAGGGTTTATGTCTAACTCCAACAAGGGTAAAAACCAACGATAAATAGCAATAGCTTCTTTAATTCGACCTGCTTTTTGAAGTTCATAAATAGCTACAGTTTCTTCTGGGAAAGCATCTACTAATCCAGCAACCCAACCATCAGCACCCATTAGTAAACTTTCGAGAGCTAATGTGTCTACTCCACTCAGAATTTTTAACCTGTTGCCAAAGCGATTTTTAATTCGTGTTATATTAGAAATATCTCTTGTAGATTCTTTTACTGCCTGTATATTATCCAGTGCTAATAGCTCTTCGAACATATCCAAAGAGACTTCTATCTTATAGTCGACAGGATTGTTGTAAATCATTATGGGTAGATCAGTACTTTTAGCTACCTCTTTAAAGTAAACTACAGTTTCTCGATCTCCTGCTTTATATCGCATTGGTGGGAGCATCATCAAACCACTAGCTCCATCTTCTTTTGCTTTTTTTGCAGCTTCAATAGCACCTTTTGTAGTTTGTTCTGCAATATTAATAATAACTGGAACTTTGTTTTTAACGATATCAACTGTGGTTCTAACCAAAATTCTTTTTTCGTCATCACTCAATGTACTTGCCTCACCCAAAGTCCCGCCTAGTATAATTCCGTGTACTCCAGCTTCAAGTTGTGCATTGATATTAATTTCAAACATTTTTAAGTCTAGTGTATCCTCTTTGGTGAATTTTGTAGTCACTGCAGGCATTACACCTTTCCAATCTATTACCATATTTAAAATTTTATTCAAAGATATTATGAAACCGATGAAAGATACATTGAGAAATTATCTATATGTGATACTATATTACCTTTTATTGTTAATATATGCATAATTATGATTAATATTGATTCATAGATGAATTAGAAATGAAAGCATTACCTTTTAAAATACCAAAATCCTCGACTGACACTTTAATTGTACAGGAAGATAAGGAAGTTGTTTTTTATGATAAATTTCATCAACATGAGGAGATACAAATATCAATTATAATATCGGGAGAAGGGAGTTTAATTGTTGGAGATACTATAACTGATTATAAGGCTAATGATATTTTGATTTTTGGAAGTAACGTTCCTCATGTATTAAAGAGTGCTTCTTCTGCAGTAAAGTCTTATATGATCTCACTTTTTTTTACCAAAGAGTCTTTTGGAAATCTATTTTTTAAACTTCCTGAGTTTAATGATTTGTCAGGATTTTTTAGAAATTCGGTATATGGGATTAAAGTATTCTCTAAAAAGGAAAAATTAAAAAAACAATTTCTAAAAATTGTTGAGAAAAAAGAAAAACTAGATCGGTTTACCATTTTTTTGAAGATTTTAAAAATACTGAAAACATCAAAAACCGAAACCATATCATCTTTCATTTCAAAAAGGGCGTATACTGATAATGAAGGAAAGAGAATGGCTAAAGTTTTTCAGGTGGTGATGAATGAGTTTAATAGAGATTTTTCTCTAAAAGAAGTTGCTGATTTGGCTAATATGACACCAAATGCTTTTTGTCGATATTTTAAGCAACGAACCAATAAAACGTTCTTTCAGTTTTTGATCGAGGTACGAATTGAGAATGCCTGTAGATTAATATCCAGAGAATCGGACATCACCATTTCTGAAGTTTCTTATCGTAGTGGTTTCAAAAACCTCTCTAACTTCAATAGAAAATTTAAGGAGATTAAAGGAATGACTCCTTCAGATTATAAAAAAAGATTACATGAGCCAAGTTTTGGTTAATCATGACTTCTTTTAGGATAGGGATATTCTGCTATACTATTATTGGTCTTTGGATGTTTAGGATTACCACACACGGGAATAGAAGATTCTTTATGTACATTATATGGGATACCACCACTTTTGGTTGGTAATACAGAAATTGACTCATGTTTGAATATATGAACATCTGATCGGGTATATCTTCCTGCCAAAGCCAAACGCACACGATCATCAGAAGTATTTGCATAAGATGCATGAGTGTTTAAAGAAGTAAAAATGATTGCTTCGCCTGCTTTCATTTCCAGATCTCTAATGATGACATTTTCAAAAAGAGAGGGCACCTTTTTTTTTATCTTTTCGAAAACTAATTGTGCTTTTTTGAAATTGCCTGTAGTATACCAAATGGTTTTTAAGGTTTTGGTAATTTCTGAGTAGGGCAGGGACATTAAATAACCAGATAAATCATCCTGAATATTAGTTACAATTCTTTCAAAACGGCCATCACGAAAAGAGCCTTCTATCATGCGTAAGCATCCTGTCTCTTTATTGGTATCTCTTAGAGCAATCCATACAGATAATTGTGCAATAGCTGGATGTGTAAGACGAGTGGGTTCTAATTTTGGCTTTTCATCAGATTCTCGAAAAGTACCAGTTTGATGCCAAAATGTACCTTCCTGTCCTGGTTTTTTTTCAAAAAACTGGGATCTCCAACATAATAAATCATCACCTAAAATACTTTGAAGAGGCTGTGATAATTTGGGATGTTTTAATACATCCCAAAGCCTTCTGTATTTTGATCCCTGAAAAAAACCTAGATAATTTATAGAGTAATCACCAGATGCTTTTAGCGAATTCAAAATATCTTTACCAAATATAGTAGTTTTATGAAAGTGTTTTTTAAATAGGTCATCACTTTCATTTGCAAGGTTTTCGGCTTCAATAGTGTCTAATACACGAAATGGCCCATGAATACCACTGTTTATAAATTCATCTATTTCTGGTTGCGTAAGATAATGTTGTCCAAATTCTTTTTTTCTTTTACGTCCTAATATATCGAATTCACCTAAATCCTCATCAATATTTGCAAGTAAATTAAAGTTTTTACCAAATAAGAATCTGATAGGTTTAATGATACATTTGAATATGGTAATTAAAATAGCAGCAGTATGTATTTTTAATTTCTGTAACAAATTTAATTTTGTCTTTGTCCAGTAATCATCCAGGCTTTCATAGCCGTCCATCATTAAATTATCTTTTGTGTTCACTTGTTTTATTACTTTGTTATGGCTATTATCAATCCGATTGATCCCATAATTAGACACAACGGAGAAAAAAAGATAGTGTCTAATCTACCAAATTTTGTTTGTTTTATTCGTTTAAAAAAACCAACATATTTAAAGTCCCCCAAAGCTCTGAGTATAAAAATAGAAGGGATAATCCATTTTACATATTTCAGGAGCCATTTAGGCAACTCATAAGCTATAAGACCAGATTCGAGTACATAAAAAAAACCAAAAACAGTTAGTCCAAGTGCTACTATAGCACTATCAATTTTTTTGGGATTCAATACACGTTCACCACTTTCCTTAGTTGGTAATGAGGCTTCAAATCCAAATGTTCCTCCGACAACCCAATTAAAATGAATAATCCCAAGGATAAAAAAGATAAGACTTAGTAGAATAGGTAATATCATTGGTATTGATTAATTATATTAACTAGAGGAGACGGTATATATTCAAAGATATAACTCATGTTTGAGACTAAAAAATAATAGGTATTTCAAAACTTATTGATTCCCCTGCTTCATCACCGTCTCCTTCTCCAGGATCGTTGTGAACTATAAGTTTACCGGTTTTTATATTTTTTGAATCAAATGTTAAGGTGGTCGAAAACATTACAGGGCCACTTTTCATCCAATCACCATCAGCGCTTAATATACCTTTTGCCAATTCATTTCCTTTGTCGTCAATTAGCTCGATCCATCCAAGCTCCCCTTCATTGGCATACCAAACCCCTTCAGAATTCACTTTTATTTTGATGGGTGAATTTATTCGATCATTTGGCTTTATGTTTAGTGTTGGGTATTTAGGTTGTTTTGGTTCCTCTTCTGTTAGTGTAGTATTTTCTTTATCTATTTGTTGAGGTGTAGGGGTTTTATTTTCCTGAGGGGTCGAATTGTTTTTACAAGAATGCAGAGAAATATGAGCGATACAGATTAGTACTATATAGTTTAAGTTTAAGTTTTTCATATCATTATTTATTTACTATGATGTTTTGACTATAAAAGCATTACTACCTTAGTGCCGGTATTTCTTAGTTATACAATTGTATGAAAATTTAATTGAACTATAGACTCGAGTGATATATAAAATTTCTGAAAAGGAGGGTAGGTTAAATCATTACTGCCAAAAAGGATAGAATTAATGATAATTTATCATTACCGTTGCTTAATTTCTTTAATTGGTTTTTATTAAAATTTGACTTTAACTCAAGGTGTAGTTGACAAATCATAGCGATTTTCTATCAAAGGTTTCTCAAAAGCAATTGATTTTTTTGACTCTGTTAATTTAAATCCATGCTTTGTATAAAGCGAAGCAGCAGCGGATAATTCATGAGTTGTCCATAGATAGGCAGATTGATATCCTTTTTTATAAAAGAAATCCATAAAAAGGGACATTAATTTTTTTCCAAGTCCTAACCCTCGATATGCTGGTTCGAGGTAGAAATATCGAAGTTGGGCGGTTTTATTCTCTCTGTGCATCAATAAAACAAAACCAACAATCTTGTCATTATGCTCACATATCCAGGCTCTATCTATTTCGGGATTGTAATTTTTATAAAATTCATGCATTCCCTCCCCCACATAGGTTTCGAATGCTACTCCATAGTTATATTCTTCACCATATAGTTTGCCATGACGATGAATGATATACCCCAAGTCACCGGGTTTGATAGTTGTTCTGATAGAAATGTCATTAATCTGCATTTTGATTTCCTTTTTTGGTTAATAAAATTTCTATTTTTTTATATAATAGAATTAATTCTTCTTGCTCTCCTTTGTTAAGATGTTGAATTATCTCAGAAATAGCATCTGATGAGCGCTGGTTAAGGTTTAAAAATATTTTTTCACCATTTTCTGTGAGCTTTAGGTATGATATTCTATGATCGTCTTGTGATTTTATTTTATTGACGATATTTAGGGTAACCAACTTTTTTATCAAGCGACTTAAGTAACCTTCATCAACCTGAATAATCTCTTTTATTTGTCGAGCTGTAATTTTAGGATTATGATAGATCTCGTACATAACCCGAACTTCTGAAAGTGAATATCGACTTTCTAATATGTGATTATTGACTACCCCGATGATTCTAGTATAAAAGCGATTAAACCCACGGATTTTGTTAACTATGTTTTCCATAGTATAAATATAATAAATACTTGCCTATAGCAAGTATTTATTATAAAATATTTTAAACTAATGAGTTTGCATTTACAATAGATTTTTCATGATTCTAATTGTTGTTCTTGGATATTTTTGGTGATTTCGGATTTTACTTTTCCTGTATGCGCTGCTGTTTTGTTTTCTATCAGCATGATTTTGCATTCTTCTATTGAGGAAACCCTATGATTAACACCACGTTTTACAATAAACAGATCTCCTTGATTCATGGTAAAAGGATCTTGTCCTTCTATTTCAAAAAGAAGGCTTCCTTCAATGATATAGAAGAGCTCATCTTCATGTTCATGGTTATGCCAGGGAACTTTATCACCTTTTATTTTTGCCAGCTTAACGTAAGTATCATTAACTTCTCCAATTATTTTTGGAGAGAAGTAGTCTGTAATGTCCTTAAATTTTTCTATTAGTTTCATATACTGCATTAATTTTGAATACTATAATTGATCGTTATTACTTATAAATATTATGGTTTTTACATCAATAGCTACTTGTCCTGATTTCCTTTCAGGGTTGCTTGACTAAAAGAGGCAATTCTTCCCCGGTGTGTCTTTGTTGTACATAACTTATTTCATTTTTGATTTACTTTAAATCCCATACCTTCTTTAATGGTGTTAATTGATAAACAACCCATTTCAGCAATTCTGAGTAATTTTTTAAATACTATAGGATCACTGCATTTTTTATAGGATACATCAAGGCGTATGTCTGTAAAACGTTTAGGTAAATCTTCGCTTTTGATTGCAATTACATCCACTTGAAAACCTTCAATTTCTAAATCTCTAGATTGTGCTGCGGCAAAAAATGTACTACAGAAACAACCTCCAATACCTGTCAATAAGTATTGCCCACCCATTAATCCATTGCCGCCACCACCTTGGCTTAGAGGACGATCTACAATGACTTTTACGGCCTCATTGTTTAATTGCATTGCTGTATTTGATATTTGTTCTAGTGTAATTTGAATTGTTTCCATTTTATTTTTTTTGATTAAAAGATTATGCTAATTGCTCAATGTAGTTTTTTACAGCTATAAGATATTCGTCTAATATTTTATCATCATCATATACTTTTCTAATACCTCTTACGCCTTCAAAGGCACTTATTAGAAAAATAGCTGTTGCCGATGTATCAATATTTTTTCTAATTTCACCTTTTATTTTGCCTTGCTCTAATAGATTGATCATAACCAGTTGCCAATTATCGATTATACCCCTGAGCATTTTCCTGAATGAATTTTCGGAATATCCAATTTCATTAATTAAGTTGTTTGCTGGACAACCTAAATCTTTTTCCAAATCAGAATAGCCTTCAATACGCTTAATAAAAACATCACATAGCAATGGTATTACGGGCGCATCATCAGGGTTTTTGAGAGGGACAACCATCCTTTCATAGACTCTTTTTCTTACGGTAAGATCAATTACTTTTTCTCCAATATTTTTCTTGCTGTTAAAGTGATGATAAAAAGCACCTTTAGAAAGCCCCGTACCCTTTATAATTTCTGGAATACTGGTCTTGTTATAACCATGCTTGTAGAATAGCTCAAAAGCATTATTAATGATTAAATTTTGGGTTTCTTTAGATTTTATTTTTTGATCCATATAACAAA
Source organism: Aquimarina sp. Aq78 (assembly GCF_900299525.1). Taxonomy (GTDB): domain Bacteria; phylum Bacteroidota; class Bacteroidia; order Flavobacteriales; family Flavobacteriaceae; genus Aquimarina. Next base: position 25,881 of record NZ_OMKA01000031.1, read on the forward strand.
TATACAAAAAAACATTCTTATCAGTATGTTTTTGTTGAAACTCATATTTTAAAAAAATATGTAGATAGAACTATACTATTTTTTTAATTTCTATTAGTAATAATAATTAAGAGTATTTGTATTCTTTTACGGTACTATCAAAAAACCTGAATAGAATTGGGATGCACGTTTTTTTGATTGAAGATATTGTGCTTTCTTATAAATTTAAGAATGCTCTTTATTAGAAAGGTTAAGAAAATACTTTTGTAATTCGGTGGGTTACATAAAGCTTTTGTATTGTTAAATTCTATTATTCTAAGGTGTTAACCTTAATTATACAATTCCCATCTTTTTTAACAGGAATGAGGCATTCATATTTTGACAAACCCCATCTTTAAATTTATAATCAAAGTATAGTTCATCATTTACGATTTGAGCATCAAAAAATCGATTTTCTACTTGATGTAGCTCTGATGCAATCTCACATAGACTTAAGTCATGGGTTGCTATAATACCTGTTGCTTTTGCTTTAACCAGTTTTTCTACAAATTTACGGGATCCTGCAGCTTTATCTTTGCTATTGGTACCTTTTAGGATTTCATCAAGAATGATAAAGTACTCGTCTTTTTCGAGGGCATTTACAATTTTTTTAAGCTGTGTTAATTCTGAAAAGAAATAAGAAGCATCATCACTTAATGAGTCTGATGTTCTCATACTACTAATCAATTTGATAGGGCGATATTCGCATGATTTTGCGCAAATAGGCAATCCTATGTTAGACATCACAATTTGTAAGGCAACGGTACGCAAAAAAGTACTTTTCCCAGCCATATTAGCCCCTGTGATGATTAAAAACTGCTCTTTGTCTATCGTAATGTCATTATCTATTCTTTTATGAGCATTAAGCATAGGGTGACCCAGTTCTTTGGCTTTGAGTATACTATTGTCTGATGTTATCTTTGGATATATATAGTCGGGGTGATTAAAAGTAAAGTTTCCAAGGGAATTATAAGCATCAAAAAAGGCAATAACCTCGAACCATTGTGCTACTTTATCGTGATTTTTGGCGATCCATTGTTCGATACGATAACTCTGTAGAATATCCCATAATATTAGTCCATTGGCAAGAACCCCGAACATCATATTATTGCGTTGATCAAAAGCATTAAGAATACTGGCAAACTGTTTTAGGGTTTGCGAAGCTTTTTCTCGTTCGCTAATTACCAATTGTTGTTTTTCTTGTAATAAGACAGCCTCAAAATTTGCATGTTCAATTTTATCTACGAGCTTATAATACTGTTCAAAGGTATCTTTTACTTTATTGGCATTGCTATATAACTTGTTGATTTTCTTAAGTTGTGTCCCGGTTATTCCCAGGCCAATAAAAAACCAAACCAAAAACATAGTAAAAGTGATTATATCCAGAAATAGTAATGTTAATAATATCAACGAAATACCAGAGACTATTGCAGGAAGTATACGCATAATCTTGGGAACAAAAGCGCTGTAATTTTGCAACCACTTTTGTATTAAAGAAACTGAAACACTTACATTAACCATTGATGCAATGGCACTAAATTCTTGTCTCCATTCGGGGAGTTCTGAGACATTTTTTATAGCTTCTTGTTTTTTCTCAATATGATCTATAGCATTGGCGCTAAGTATGGTTGCTAGTTTATTTTTTCCAGCCAGAGTAGTTGTACGGTTGGCATATTGAAAAAAAGACTGCTTTCCAAACAGGTCGATATCATGACTATAAGGGTGTGTAGCGTCGATATATTCTTTTCCTGGAGTAAGGTTGGTTACGTCTCCTTTAAAAACGTCAAGCTCCAGTGTATTGATATCAATTAGTTTTTGCAGTTTATTTTTAGAATACGAGAGATCGGTATGCCGGTTTACTAAAAAAATAAAAGCAACAGTCCCTATAACAATACTACCAATGATAATCTGGGTATTAGGGTACCCAAAATATATGCCGGCTACTATCGCCAAAAAAACAAACAGACGTATGGTGCTGGAAATGGTGAGTTGTTTTTTTATTTTTTTTAGTGATACAGTATGAAGAGAAATTTGCTCTTTATAAAATTGTTGTGGGTTGTTCATTTTGTACTTATCAAATAAGAATATTGAAAACCTCTCTTTTAAAAGGATTAGAGATACAAAACTCCTTTATTATCCCTCGAGAAGGTAATTAATGATTCTACTATTTTTTACTATTAAAGATTTTCTAATTCTTGTTTTACTTTTTTGGTCAGACCGCTTACTACTAAGTCATAAGAGTGATTGATCAATTCGAGTATCATATTAGTAGGTAAACCACCAGAAAAGTTAACAGTATTCCAATGTTTTTTACTCATATGGTACCCAGGAGTTATTTCTGGGTGATATTCACGAAGTTCGATAGCACGATCAGGATCACATTTTAGGTTTACACTAAAAGGCATTCGATCTAATCCTGTTAAAGCAAACATTTTACCCATTACTTTAAAAACCAAAGTGCTTTCATCAAAAGGAAATTCTTCTGTAACTCCTTTTTTTGATAAACAATATTCCCTGAATGCTTCGATGTTCATTTTAAAAGTTTATATATTTAATTTCCCCATCACCCATGAAGGGTTGTCTATACTATCGAACCCAAATTGTTGATATAGATTATGAGCATCTTTTGTGAGTAGCATCCATCTTCGAATAGCTTGCAGTTCTGGATGATCCATTATTGCTTGCATTAACTGCTTCGAATATCCATTTCCCCGTTGTTGTTCGATAATAAATACATCCATTAAATAGGCAAATACTACATGATCTGTTAACACCCTTGTAAAACCTATTTGTCTTTCATCAAGATACAGTCCAAAACACATCGAATGTTCAATAGTGGTCTTCACTTGTTCTTTAGTTCTTCCTGTTGCCCAATATGAGCGAGTTAAAAACTCATGGATAAAATTGATATCTAATTTTTCTTTATCGGTAGAAATAACTATGCTCATTGTTCTTTATTCTAACTGTTTTGAATCTTGATTATTGTCGTCGATTTTTAAAGCAGAATAATCTAATGTCCATCCAATAGATTCTGCAAGAGTTTCCATAAGTGAAATAGCTGTCAGGGCTTCCTTTTTTGCAGATTCCATAAGTCCACTCTGGGGGATTTTATCTTTTATAAATTGCTTAGCTTCTTTGTTAAGATCTGTAAGGTCACCAGAGGTAAAAGGATTTAACCAGCCTTCTTTTTTGTCATAGTACTTAAAATCAGTTTCTATAGTTAAGAGTTTTGGTTGCGGAAAATGAGTCAGGACAATTCGCTTATTTTTGGTATCACTCTCTAGTGCTATCTGGGATAAATCAAATCCTACATATGCTTTGGCTTCAATAATGATTAATGCTTTCTTGGTTCCCGATAGTAATTTGAAGAACTTTTCTTTTACGCTTTCATAATGGTAGATTTCAGCAAAATCACCTTCAACAGTAACTAATTTACAAACGCTTTTAATTTTTTCTTTAAGTACAACAGACTGTGTTCGTACAGATGATTTATTTTTAGCAGCACTAAATCTTGCAAAAATAAAATATGCTACAATAGCTCCCCCTAAAAGTCCGATAAACAATAACTCCATGGCGTAAAGATATGAAGAATATCGTTTAAGAAAATAGAGGTATTTATATTAATTTGGGACTAGAGAAAATCCTTCTTTAATCAAACGATCGATATGAGTTTTATCTACTTTTATAGTAATTGTAGGACCAGAACATACCTCACAGGCTTCACACATTGCCAATTCTTTTGTGATATTTTCAAAATCTTTAAGTTCAATATTTAAGTCTTTTAGGTAGTTGTAAACTTTATTTTCTAATGTATTTCCTTCTGAATGTAACCAGGGTTCTTTACATTGTTTAGGCGTTATTTTAAGTTTTGCCAAACTAGTATTGAGATCTGGTTCTTTGGTATCATCACCAGAACAGGAGAATGAAAAAGAAGCTAATAAAAAAAGAATACTAAAAATTTTTAATGAGTAAGAGAATGGTGTTGTTTTCATGATTTTTGAACTTTTGATCTATTACCTAGATGAAATGTTACCAAAAAAGTTGTCTTTGGATGTTGTTATATTTTAGTTAAAAGTTATATAAGAAATAACTTTGTTCTATTCCTTTTCGCCTATTTCACCTAGATGTGTGAATTTGAACCCTTTTTCATATTTCAAGCCGTATCCCAGAATTCTATCGAAAGCAGCGTGCGAAAAAAGAACAACTCCAGAAAGCTGTAATAGTTCGTTAGAGATGTATATTCCTGTAATATATATCAAAACTGCAATCCCTTTATGATGAAATATATTATAACTTAATGCTCCAATTTTATTATTTATAATGTATCCTAACATTCCGATATCGGGTAGGAGGAATAAAGCCAAAAATAACCACCAAGGATAGGACAGTAAACTAAATAAATAGATTCCTAATCCAAGCATTGCAATTTCTTCGAGCTTTAGGGTTGTTTTCATTTTTACAACATTTTATACAAAACAGGTTTACTTGGGGAGGCGTCGTTTACAAAGGGTGCTATCTGAAGATTAAGAAGATATTGCCCGTCTGGGATTTTGGTGTCTACATAAATCATTTCTGTGATTGTAGCATAATGTCGAGTTGCTTTGGGATAGCCCCAGAAGGCCTTGTGAGCCAATAATTTTCCATCATCTTTTTCTTTATCAACAGATGGCAGATCAATAAGAAGATGTTCTATGTTCAACTTTTTTAAATACCTGGCAGCTTCCTCTGTAAGAAAAGGCCAGTTGGTATTAGAGTAGTGTTTATTACATTTATCTTCTGTATTAGGAAGCGTTCTTATAATTAATGCTTCTGGTTGTACAGAGGTTATGGCATTTTTAATATGATCTATGGTAATTATATAATCTTTCCCTTGCTTTTCTGGTAGAATAGAAATGACTTCAGCTATAAAAAAGTACTGTTTTAATACATCATTGATACTATAGAATTCGGGAGTGATATGGCCAACGCATTCGGTATGAGTACCATGACCATGAGGGTTAAAATAAATATTATTAAAGTTGGTTGAAGCACCTTCGGATACTTTTCCGATCCATTCTCCATCTGTTACAGGCTCAATTCTGGGGCGATCGATATACCATGCATTCACATTTTCTTGCGATGCTCTTAAAGGAATGGATATATCTAACGGTTTTGAAAGATCAATTTTGTAAGACTGATTATTGTGTTTTATTGTTGTAATCATATGTTCTTCCAACTATTTTTAGGGAGAAAATCACTCTAAATTTAGTAAGAAAAGATCACTTGCAATACCATCACTTAAAAACTTTCCTTTTTTGGTTACAAATAATGTATCGCTATCTAAACATAAAAGATGAGTATTGATATGTTTTTGAGCTTGTTTAAGGAGGTGTTCTTTGTGTTTTTTTCCGAAATCCTTTTCTATTTTTTGCAAGGATACGCCCCAAATGGTACGTAATCCTGTCATGATATATTCATTGTAGGCATCGGTAATAGTTAAGTCTTCAACCTCCCTGGGGAGTAGATTTTGCTGTAAGGCTTTGATATATTTTACATTGTTATTAATGTTCCAACTTCGTTGTTTTCCGTTATAGGAATGTGCAGAGGGTCCAATACCCAGATAGCGTTTCCCTTGCCAGTAAGCAGTATTATTTTTACTGAAGTATCCGGGCTTACCAAAATTGGATAATTCATAATGCTTAAAACCTTCTTTTTCTAAGGACTCTACGAGGATTTCAAAATGTTTTTGCGCCACATTATCATCAATCGAAGGGATTTCTCCTTTTTCGATCAATTTTGGTAATGCAGTGTTAGGTTCTACGGTTAAGGCATAGCAAGAGATATGCGGTACTTTAAAATCCAATGCTAATTGGATATTTTGTTTCCATCGATCTATTGACATATTTGGGATACCATAAATCAAGTCTATCGAGATGTTATCAAAGTAGCGAGTCGCCATAGAGAGGCATTTTTTAGCTTCTTTAGCATTATGAGCACGATTCATCATTTTGAGATCTTTTTCAAAGAAAGACTGGATACCTATGCTCAAACGATTTACGTTACTTTTGGCTAACAATTCTATTTTCTCTTCGGTAAGATCATCTGGATTGGCTTCGATTGTAATTTCTGCTTTATCAGCAACTTGATAATATTTGTAAACTACATCTATAATACGTTGCAACTCATCTATAGATAGTACAGTTGGTGTACCGCCACCAAAATATATAGTCTTGATGGTTTCATTGATATTGACTTCTGGTTTTCGCAATTTAATTTCATTGCATAGCGCAGTAATCATGTCATCTTTTTTCTTCATCGAAGTCGAAAAATGAAAATCACAATAGTGGCAAGCTTGCTTGCAAAAAGGAATATGAATATAAATACCGCTAATATTGTTAGATTTTAGAATTAGGATTTATAGATTTGAAATCATCAAAAACCATAATTTGTAGTTATTTTTTCACCCGTTTTTCGTTCTGTTTTACAAAAGCGGCCCAACCTGTATAGCTTTTACCCACAATATCGGCTCGACCCATATTATAAAAATGGCATACCGCTGCAGCAAGACCATCGGTAGAATCCAGATTTTTAGGAAGTGTTTTGAGCTGTAAGAGGTTTTGTAACATTTTGGCCACCTGTTCTTTACTTGCATTACCGTTACCTGTAATTGCCATTTTAATTTTTTTTGGAGAATATTCGGTAATAGGTACTTCTCGACTAAGCCCTGCTGCCATGGCTACTCCCTGGGCTCTCCCCAGTTTAAGCATTGATTGTACATTTTTACCAAAAAAAGGAGCTTCTATCGCAATTTCATCAGGGTGATAAGTGTCGATAAGTTCTACCGTACGTTCAAAAATAAGTTTTAGCTTTAAATAGTGATCATCATATTTACCGAGTTGAAGCTCATTTAATTGTAGAAAAGACATTTTTTTATTTTGAACTTTAATAAGTCCAAATCCCATAATTGTGGTTCCGGGATCAATACCTAGTATAATTTTTTCGTTACTCAAAAGAAAGGATATGTTTTATACTACAAAACTACGCAATTAAGAATAAGTACAGTTTTAATCTATATGTATTACCAAGGGAAGTCTATATAGTGTAGTAACAGGTGTGCTGCGCGTATGGGCAGGTTTAACCTCTGGCAGAGAACTAATACTTTTTTCTAAACTGTCTTTTAGATCTGGGATTTGTGCTTCTATGTTAGGTGGCAATCTGAAATCTTCGAGTATAATTTTTCCTTCATTGGTTATAAGTAAAGGAACCCATATCGTATCGTTAATGGCTTCTTTTACTGTAATGGTGTGTTTTATAAGGTAGTTATGTATATGTTGTGTGATTGTATTCTGAAAACATTGTTCTAGTTCTTCTTCAGATTTTCGCTTACAAACTGCGAATAGTGGAGGTTGTTCTACTTCGTTCCAGTTTAGTTTTTCTAGTCCTTCTTTTATGATATCATCTTTATGCTCTTTTTTAAGCACAAAATCTTTACATGAAAACAACGTAAAAGCCAATAGACCTATATACCAATTCCTTACACTCATTATGCGTAGACTATTTCGGATAGCCAAACTACATAAAATTTTTAAGAGAGAGAAGTATTACTTGGTTTTGGTCTTATTTTGGATTTCTTCTTCCAGCTGAGCTATTCTTTTTTTGACAATCATATTAAAATAATCTTTTTTATCAGTATCAAACTTTTCGAGATAATTGTTGTAATATTTTAGCTTAATTTCAGGGTCTTGATAGTAAGCATCTGCAAACATTGCTAATTGATAGTGAGCTCTAGTATTGTTAGGATCTTCTTTAATTGCTAGTTTGGCATACTGTATCGCTTTTTTCCATTTTTCCTGAAAACGATATATCAATGCAATAGAAAGAAGATCTTCTTCTAGAGGAGTATCTTTTAGTGCAAGTGCTTTCTTGTAATATTCTAATGCATTGTCATATTTTTTGAGCTGTTGATAAGCATATCCAAGTAATGAATAGGTGTTCGGGGACTTGTTGTTATATTTTAGTACTTCATTAAAATGAGAAATCGCCTTTTTATATTCATGAGTTTTACTGTAGCACAATCCTAGTTTAGAATGTATAAATTCGTTTTCCTGATTTAGTTTAAGCAGTTTTTGAAAATAGGGAAGCGCGTTATCATAATCTTTGCGAAATAAAAAATTCTGCCCCAAAACACCAATGAGTTCAACATTTTCAGAATATGAGCGCAGGCCTATATTTGCTGTTTTCAAGACCATATCATAATTCCTTTTTTTTAGGTAGTTCTTTGAGATTTCAAAACAACTTTTTTGATGCGTACTATCTAGCCGAAAAGCTTCTTTAAAATAAGAGATCGCCAGTGTGTCTTTCTGCCTTTTTTTAATTACCCCTAATCGATATTGAAAATCAGGATTTTTTGGATGTTTTAAAACAAGGTCTGTATACATGCTATCTGCTTTTTTTAGTTTACCAGTGATCATCAATAACTTGGCGTATTCTAATTTTACAGAAGTGGTAAGGTTCGTGGTTTTTAATACTTGTTTGTAGTACGATAATGCATCTGTATAAGTCCCTTTGGCTCTATGTGATTTTGCGATTTGTAATAGGGTATATTGATCTTTAGGCACTATTTCCTGATATTTTTTAATCGCATTAGTGTAATCCCCAAAATTATATAAGCTATCAGCTATGGTCAAGGCCGAAGGCTGGGCTTTGGCTTGAATGATTAAACAAAATACTAGTAGTAATGATAGAACTGTACGCTTTTTTTTATTTGCCATTTATTCGTTGGATGTATAAATCTTCATTGTATTTTTCATTCATGTTAGAACGAAGCATTTTCTTAGCTTCTTCCTGAGTATCGTATCTTTTGAGATACAGATAAAAATATCCGTCTTTTGGATTTTTATAGAATTTCGAGTTTAACCCTCTTGTTTTTAATTCTTGTAGACGCTCATCCAAATATTTTTTATGCTTAAAGATATTAGTAATCAAATAATATCCTGATTTAATGTACTGAGTTTTCTTATCAAGAAGTGTTTCTGTTAGTGCAGGAGCGCCTCTATTATTTGTTAGGAGCTTTTTTTGGTTTTCACTTTTATCCTCTTTTATCTGGATTATAATGGGTAATGAATATAAAACTGCTACTTTCTTACCTTCGTGTTCCCCGGGGATCATTGGTGGTATTGAGCTAATCACCCTTCTGGCTTCAGTTTCAAGAGCAGCAGATGGTCCACGAGCCTGAATATCAGTGATTGTTCCTGTGCTGTCAATTTTAAAGCGGACGTATATACGATTTATACCTGGTTTTGCATAAGGTTGTATAGCTTTTATATTGAAATTAGTGTTTACAAATTTCTTGATTTCATCAGAAACACATTTTTTTATTAGACTCTTATCTGTGATCTCTTTACATGTTTTTGTTGTAGGGATTTTATCGATTAGAATAAATGGAATTCCTTTTTTAGTATTATAATCAGAAGAGCCTTTTTTTTCTGCTTGTAATTGCTCTATTCCTTTTATGGTAGGAGTTGTAATTTGTTCTTTATCAAAAAAATTATCAGAAGTTTCTTTTTCCGAAAAAGAAGTAAAAACTAGCATGAGAACCAGTACAGGTATAATGGCCAGATACTTATATTTGGCGATCGATTGTGATTGCGATTTTTGTAACATAAAGATTCGTTTTTTAAGTAACGAATGATCATAAAATTGATTGATAAATTTTATGTTTTCAGTATCAAAAACACTAGTTAGTAATTGTTCGCAATATTTTCTCTTTCCTAGTATTTTAATGCTTTTTGCATCTGCAATAAATTCGTGAAGAGTGTTTGTCTTAGATTGGTACACATATACTAGCGGATTAAACCAAAAGATAGTTTTCAAAAATTCAAACCACAATAAATCCAAAGAATGCTTTTCCTTGAGATGAATGATTTCATGAGTGATAATCTGTTCTTTTTCTATATCTGATATTTGATCTCCTAAGTATATTGTGTTCCAGAATGAGAAGGCATCTTTGCTATTAATTAATGTATAGACAGTATAATTTTCTATGCGATTAAAACCTGAACACTTTTTTAATTGCCTAAGTTTTACAATTTTCCGGATGAATAAAATGAGCATAAAAAAGGCTCCAATTCCATAACATAACTGCCACCAATTCATATTTCCCGTTGGATCCGAAATGTATAATGCAGAAAAAGCTTCTGCTCCGGTTTGCTGTCCTATAAATACTGTTGGTAGCTGAAAGATGTATTCCTTAGGGATATTTTCTCGTATGCTTTTGATCTTTATAAAGGGCAAAATAAAAGAAAGTAGAGAGGTGCTTAATAAGTACAATCTGTTTAAAGAGAAGAATGTATCTTTTTTATGAAACACGTCATAAAGCACTAAAAACAGGACTTGAGAAATAACAGTTTGTAGTAGATAGTAGAGCATAATTTCTATTTTTCTTTATCCAATTCTTTTAAGATATGTTCCAGATCTTTGATATCCATATCATTCTTTTTTACGAAAAAAGAGACCATATTTCTAAAAGACCCATTAAAATAATTGTTCATTAACTTGTTAAGAGATTGATTGCTATACTCTTCCTTTTTAACAAGAGGGAAGTAGATGTAGCCTTTGCCTTTTTTACGATGAGAAACAAATTCTTTGTTTTCCAGGATTCTGATAATTGTAGAAATAGTGTTGTATGCAGGCTTAGGATCTGGCATTTGCTCAATAATAGAAGCAACATTGGCTTCTTCTAGTTGCCATAACCATTGCATTACTTCTTCTTCTGCTTTTGTGAGTTGTTTCATCTATTTGCTGTTGTATTGTGTTTCCGCAAAGGCGAAAATGATATAACTAAAAACTTAGTTATATAAAACAAATATAACTAAAAAATTAGTTTAAACTAATTTTTTAGTTGAAAAGATCAAAAAGTTGATTGTGTGTATTTAAAAAAGCAGGATTCAGAATTTTTCAGAATTAATCGTTACCCGTGATTCGTTTTTGCGAAGGTAGGTTGATCTCTGTTGCTTGTATTTCGAATACAATAGGTAGAGTGTATATGTCTTCAAAAACTTCTTTCTCTTCTGTAGAAGTCTTTTCTGATCTGAGAATTGCATACGGAAAAGATTGTAGCGTTTTTATGGCTTCCAGTTCTAACTCTATAGATGATGATTTTGCCTGGATATCAACTATTCGACCAATTTGATCAATTTTAAATCGGGTGTATACTCGATTAGAACCTGGCTTCGCATGGGATGTTATTGCTGCGATATCATAATTAGCATCTACAAATTCCTGAATTGTATTAATGATACAATTTCTTCTTATGCGTTCGTTTGTTGAATTGTTACATTTTATAGAAGGATTATCTTGAGAAAAGGATGTAGAAAACATTAGTAATCCAATAGATACTATTAAAATGGATCGCATAATTTTGGGGTAGTTTTATAATCAATTAATGATTTATTTGTGTTTGCGTGAACAAAAAAAATAAATAAAAGTGTATTAAAATGTATATAAAGAAACTAATAGATGAAAGGCATAGTTAATTGATATTGGCGTAACAAATCAGAAACATTATCGTCATATAAATAAAGAACATGGATATAGCATTAATCATCATAGGGTTTTTATTCTGCCTCCTGGGGTTGGTAGGAAGTTTTCTTCCTGTGTTACCTGGGCCATTTACTTCGTGGATAGGATTATTGATTATTCATCTTACAGATGCAATCCCACAAAACTGGACTTTTTTAGGAATTACACTAGGGATATCGATAGTAGTTTGGGTTCTTGATTATATTGTACCTGCATTAGGCACAAAACGATTTGGTGGTACTAAATATGGAATGATAGGTAGCTCTCTTGGTCTTATTATCGGGATCATATTTATGGGCCCCTTCGGTATTATAATAGGTCCTTTTGCTGGCGCATTTATTGGGGAGCTTATAAAAGACAGTAGCGAATCTTCAAAAGCATTAAAGGCTGCTTTTGGTTCTTTTATTGGTTTTTTGGCAGGTACATTTCTTAAGTTTATCGTATCTGTTGGGTTCCTCATCTTCTTTTTTGTAAAAGTATGGGAGAGTTGGGGAGAACTGTTTTAAATTCTTATATCTATATCATAGCTTTCTGAGCGATAATCTTGATCATAAATATTCATTTTGATATATAAGCCTATATATCCTATATAATAATACCCCCATATACCGGTTATCTATAAATATAAGATATGCAAAAGATGTATTACAGGTTTTGTTGCGTATTTGGTATAAATTTTGTGAAAAAAACAAGTATTTTGCAAAAACACACACAAAACTCAACTTTTTTTTATGGACACGATATTTATTTTCTTTTTAGTCTTGGGTATACAATCCCTGATAGTTGCTTTAATCTTACTTTTTTATAAATCCAAAAAACAAAAGGTAAATAGATATTTAGGGTTTTTTTTCATTTTTCTTAGTATAGAATTGTTTAGCTACGTTTTGATGCGAAATACTGATCAATTTATAGCATCTTATAACCCTTTTCGGTTTAATTTCTTGAACATGGTTTTTATTTATTTCTATGCTGTAGAGACTGCGGGTATTGAAATCAAGAATAAGTATCGATATTATATTCCTGGTATATTAGAATTTTTTATTCTGTCTTTGATTTTTGTTAAAGTAAATAATACCCCGGATTTAGTATATTCTCGTAATACCATAATGTTTTTGTATTCTTATATAATTTCTGCCTCGATTTTTATTGCATATATGTGTATAAGAATACTATTTGTTATTAAGGATCATACTACTTTTTTGCCCTTCTTTTACGCAGATACAAGATATAAATCTCTGTTATGGTTAAAGATATTCTGTATTGTATTTATTATTTATCATATAATGGCATTGGCATCTGTGATTGTTTTGTCAGAATTTAAGTATATGACAACGATATCTGATGGTTTGTCTTTATTGTTATTGTATTATTTTACCATAGGAAGTTTAATACAAATTAACATTGTTAATATCACATCTAAAAACGAGGTAGAATCATCAAAACGTAAACAAGAAGAAAATAAGGAAATTTATAAACGAGTTTCCAAAGCAATAGAGCGATGTATGATAGAGAAAAAAGCTTTTCTGGATCCGGATATGACGTTAAAGGCTTTTGCAAAAAGAGTGGGAGAGTCGAGTCGTCTTATTTCTAAAACTATTAATGAGATGGAGTATAAGAACTTTAACTTGTATCTTAATCATTACAGAGTTGAAGAATTTAAAACACTTATAGAATCAGAGAAATATCAAAAATATAGCAATACGGCATTGGCTAAGGAGGCCGGATTTAATTCGAGAGCTTCTTTTTATAAAAACTTTAAAGATATTGTAGGGATTTCTCCTTCAGATTATTTTGAGAGTTTAAATCAGGATACCATATAGGTTTTTTTTAGTTCAAAAAATCATTTTTTTAACGCATCAATATTTTTTTTAAATAATGGATACTTTATTTATATTCTATTTGGCTTTAGGAATACAATCCTTGATCGTTGCCTTGATTTTATTTTTTTATAAATCCCAGAAACAAAAAGTAAATAAATATTTAGGGTTTTTCTTTATCTCTCTTTGTATTGAATTGCTGAGTTTTGTGTTGTTGTGGGACATGGAGGAAATGTTCAAATCTTACAATCCGTTCACATTCAATTTTTTGAATATGGTCCTCGTTTTTTTCTATGCTACAGAGACTGCAGGTATTGAGATTAAGAATAAGTATCGATATTATATTCCTGCTATACTAGAATTTTTTGTGTTTTCTATACTCCTTATAAAAGTAATTGGGAGTCCAGACCTTGCGTTTTCTATGGAGTATATCTTGTTTTTATATTTTGATTTGTTTTCTTCCACTGTTTTTATAATCTATATGTGTGTGAGAACGATACTGGTTATCAAGGATCATAATAAGTTTTTACCTTTCTTTTATACAGATATAAAATATAAATCTTTAGTATGGTTAGCTGTATTTTGTATGGCATTCATTGTTTATCACTTAATTGCATTTGGTGCTGTGATTACTTCGTTTGAGGGTGAGTATATACGATTTGTACTTGATGGCTTGGCTTTATTATTGTTGTATTATTTGACCATAGGAAGTTTGACACAAATTAACATTGTTAATATTACGTCTGAAAGCGAGGTGAAGTTGTCAAAGCGCAAACAAGAAGAAAATAAGGGAGTTTATAAACGAGTTTCCAAAGTAATAGAGCGGTGTATGGTAGATGAAAAAGCTTTTCTGGATCAAGATATGACTTTAAAAACTTTTGCAAAAAGAGTAGGAGTGTCAAGCCGTATCATTTCTAAAACTATTAATGAAATGGAGTACAAGAACTTTAATATGTATCTTAATCATTATAGAGTTGAAGAATTTAAAACGTTAATAGGATCAGAGAAATATCAAAAATATAGTAATACTGCATTAGCAAAAGAAGCTGGTTTTAATTCGAGAGCTTCTTTTTATAAAAACTTTAAAGATATTGCGGGTATTTCTCCATCAGATTATTTTGAGAGTTTAAATTCTGATGTTGTTTAATTCTGGAGAGAATTGACTTATATGTTTATTCAATGATAGATACATAGTGTTTATGTTTTTGATGATCTTACTTAAAGTTTGAATGTCAATGCCTAATTAGCTAAGAAATTAAAATAAAACCGCCTGGAAATATTTCCAGGCGATTCTTTCTGCTAAAATCTAAGTTGAGTTAGAAGAGTTAGCTGATATTCATAACTACACAAATAACTTACTATTTAATAATTACTTTCTTTACATCTTGATTTCCTCTCTTTACAAAGTAAATTCCAGAATTTAATCTAGATACATCAACCTTTATAGTGTTATTTCCTAAAGTTGATTTTACTTCTTTGTTGTATACTACTTTTCCTAGTATATTAACAATTTTGATTTGAGAAGATACATTGTCTAAAGACTTGAAAGATATGTTAAGATCTTTCGATGCTGGATTTGGGTACACATTAAATCCAGTAGTTTTGTTTAGGTTGTTTCCGAATGCTGAGGCAAAAAAAGTAGCGTCACAAGAACCAATAACTACCCAACCTGTAGCAGTTAATTCATATATGGTACCAAAGTATTTTACTTTAGACCCAACAGGATACGTATTTCCTGGTTGATAATCTGGGATGTTATCGCAGTTATTACCATTGGTGTCTTCTAAAGTAGTAAAGCTTATCACAGCAGAATAAGGAGCATCTACCTGATTACCACCAGTTGTTCCACATTGACCACGTTGTTGCCAACCTGTGTTAGTAAACTCAAATAAATACCCCTGGTAAGTAACTTTTGCACCAACTTGATATGTCTGACCTGCTTGATATGCCGGTACACCAGCACAAGGATCTGTACCACCATCTGTAGAACAGGTGTATTTTACTCTTGCTTCATATTTGGTATTTGCTGCTAAACCTGTTAGGTTAGTAGTAGCGCCAGAAACTGTAGAAGTTGTATACGAAGCATCTGCAGCTTTTTTATACTCAAAAGTATAGTTTGATACTCCATTTATAACCGTCCAGCTTACTGTTGCAGAATTAATAGTTATATTAGAAGAGTTAACTCCTGTAACGGCGTTACAATCACCTCCACCACCATCTGCAGCAGTAGTAAATTTCACTACAGTTGAGTATGGTGCAGTCTCACCATTTGCACAAGTATATTTTAAACGTACTTCATATGCTGTATCAACGGTTAATCCGTCTAATGTTTTGCTAGTGCCTGTTACAGAAGATGTAGTATACGATGCATCTGTAGCTTTTTTGTACTCAAAAGTGTAGGTAGAGATACCTGTAACTGCGTTCCAGTTAATTGTAGCACCATTTTTAGTAATGTTAGATGTTGCTACTCCGCTTAAAGCAGAACAGTCACCACCGCCACCATCACAGTTTGCATTACCAGTAAATTTAGCACCTACACCTACAGCGTTCATCGCATTAGTCACCACTTTTATTTCGCAAGAATTAGCACCATATAAATCTTTAGCCGCATTAATTACTGCATTTCGAGCTTGAGCATATTTCGAGCTTCTTGTTAAGTAGTTTGTTAAAGAACGATAAGCAATTTTTCCTGCTTTTTCGATACCAATACCTTCTATATCATAATTAGTTCCGCTATCATTAGATGCTTTTGCTCCTTGAGATACAATATAGAACCAATGATTCATTACACCACTATTGATGTGTACTCCACAATTATCATTTTGGGAACTAGGTTGGCACCCTTGAGTTTGTAACCAGTTTGTTCCTCCATACGTATCTGGCTGTCTATGTAATTTAGGATTAGAGAGGTCTCTTTTAAGTCTTGAGTCTGGATGTTTGTCTCCTAGTTTCCAAACCTTAGCGTCTACCACTTTGTTAAAAGTATAATATTCTACCAAAGCTCCAAACATATCACTATAGGATTCATTTAAGGCTCCAGATTCTCCTTGATATACCATGGCTCCAGATTCTTGAGTAACCCCATGTGCCATTTCATGACCAACTACATCTAATGGAGTTACTGGTGTACCTTGAAGTTGTTTGGTATTTCCAAAATACATCCAGGTACCAGACCAAAAAGCATTATCATCACCATATCGACCTGCTCCATTTACATATATGTTGATATTACCTCCTCTATTGTCATAACTAGAGCGGTTAAATTCATTTTTGAACATATCCCAGGTTTTCTCTGCTCCCCAATATGCAGCTGTTCTGTGGTTTTGCTCTCCACCAATTCTAAAATCTTTAGTTTGACTCGAATAGATAGAACGAGAGTTTGTAGGTTCAATTATTGCAGTTTCTGAAGCATTTACTTGTAGTTGTGCTCCTTGCATGTCATACAAAGCGAGCTTTCTGTTACCAGATTGTCTCATCTCATATCGACCACCACTTTGTGTAACGGTAATATTTTGAGGGCCATAATACCCGGTATCTGTAGTGCCATCTACGTGATGTATCTTTTCTTCAATAAAAAGGATATCACCAGTTGAAGCATCTACAAAAACTTCTTTACGTCCAAAAGGCTCAACAGAATACATGTCGAATTTGTATGCTAACCTCAATGCATCGGCATTCATTGCATTGTTTTTAGTGATGTAAACTAATTCGCCTTCACCACTTACTTTCTCATCATTGAAAGTTTTGTTGTTAGTTCTGGGAGCTCTGGCTTCCCAAACGTATCGTTTTGCTTTGATTACGTCTTTTGCTTTTTGTAATGCTTGATCAGAAGATAGCGTACTGCTTTTTGCAAAAGATTTAGCTGGTATTGCTGTAAACCATTCTCCGTTGGCAGAAGTTACCTGCCCATTTTTAACGTGGATTAAATACATAGAACTCTCTACAGGAATCCCATTAATAGATTGTTGTAAACGGTAATGGGTAAACCCTAATTTGTCTTTGATAACATCAGAAACGATAACTCCTTGTCCCGATACTGTACCAAAGTGTTCTGTCATAAAATTCTCTGGGGAAGAGAATGATGATTTTTTTGCTGCGTTTTGAGTAGCATCAAAATCGATAGCATTGGGAGCCATTCCATTGCCCCCTTTTTGAACAATGTTATACTTCTCCTGTCCATAGGAAGAAAGCATAAGCATCATTGCAAATGCAATTAAGATGTTTAATCTTTTTTTCATAATTGTTGATTTTGAGTTTGTATATTAAGCAGACGAAAGTATTCTAAACGAAGTCTCAGATCAACAAACGCCTGTCCTAAACTATGATTAAGACGGCTTATGTAAAACATTAAGACACCTTAATAGTCTCGTTATTAAGGTGTTGTGAAATTTGAGTAGAAAATGAAGGGAAGGTAGGTTTTGGTAGTTTTTTAAGATAAAACTGTGTTTAGTGCTTGATGTTTTAACACTTTTTGTAAAAATAATGTCTATTCAAAGCATCTGGATTTATTTTTTTGTAAGAATATGTAGATCAACTTCTTACTTTTCTATATCAATATCAGTACAGAAAAATTATTTTAATGTGTAGATGAGTTTTGTGGTGATAGCAGCTGTCTTTTCTCTCGAAGAAGTGTTTAGTGCACCGCCCCAGGAATGATCTTCTCCAGAATATTTACCAGTTATTTGAAAAATACCCATTTTGGCAAGAGTTAGTTCGCCGAGTGTTGATCCAGAATTCTTAGCTATTTTCTCTGCTCTTAATTGTGCATTTTCGGTTGCTTTTGAAATCATTTCGATTTTTAACTCTGCAAGTTTTGTATAGTAATACCGAGGTTTTTTTGAAGAAAACTGAACTCCTTTGTTTAATAACATTGTGATCTCTCTGGATATTTTTTCAACCTTTTCAACTTCGTTAGAGTTTATTTTTATGGTTTGTGATAGTTGATACCCAGTAAAGCTTTCACCAAGATAATTGCCAGTATTAGAGTAATTTGGTTTTGTGATACGATCGGTTGTTACTGCATCAAAAACTACAGTCTTTACATCGATACCGTTAGAACTTAAATAATCAGTAACTGTTTTTTTATCTTCTTTAAGGTCTTTGTATGCTTGTTGTAGGTCGATATTAGCTTTGGTGAACTCTCCTTCCCAAACGATGAGATCCGAAGTGAAATTGGTCGTACCATGTCCCGTAACAGCAATTGTTCTTTTGGGTTTATTGCGATTCATATAAGCATTTCCTAAAACTATAGAAGAAACGACAATAGCTAACGAAAATAAAACAGAACTAATATTGGTTTTCATTTTTTTAAATTTTACTCAAGGTCTAAGGTAGGTATAAAAAGGATGTCAAAATCCCCCGAATACAGGGATATTTAACTGCTACATGTTTTAGGTTAGATCTGATAAGAAGAAGATTCTTTCCTAAATTAAAAAAAGCCTCTCCAAATTTATGGAAAAGCTTCTCATCGGTTTACTACTAAACCATTCTCACATTAAACGTGAGACAACACAACATTTTCTTGCTAAAAAAAGCCTCAACAAAGATTGAGGCTTTTTTGCAATTTTGCGGTCTGGACGGGACTCGAACCCGCGACCCCCTGCGTGACAGGCAGGTATTCTAACCAACTGAACTACCAGACCAAGGCCTTATTGCGGATGCAAATATACACCTCATTTTATTACCCGCAAATGTTTTTTTTGTTTTTTTTGCCTTTATAATATTTGGCTTATGTAAATTTCTGTCTTTCAACAAAATAAGTGGTTAATATTTTATCAAAATCTTTTGTGGTATCAGCCTCAACATATTTTATACCATATTGAGCGCATTTCATTTTTAGATCATAAAAATAAGAAGATACTGCTTTTTGATAATTATCTTTTATATTATCTGCGTATAGGTTAATATGATCGCCTGTTTCTACATCTACAAATCGGGTAGGTCGGTTACTAAAGTCAAAATTTAATTCTTTCTCACTATCAAACGTATGAAAGAGAATAACCTCGTGTTTGTTGTATTTAAGATGTCTAAGAGCTTCAAATAATTTTTCGGGATTAGATGTAGCCTGTAACATATCAGTGAACAAAAAAATCAATGATCGCCGATGTATTTTTTCGGCTATCAGGTGTAAAAACTTAAAAGTATCTGTATTCTTGCTTTTAGAAGTGCTTGTTATGGTTTTATTTAATTGATTAAGTAACATTTGATGATGCCTCTCACTACCTTTTTCTGGAGCATAATAATCATATTCATCACTATAAATGCTTAACCCAATGGCGTCACGTTGCTTTTTAAGGATATTCATCAAACAAGCTGTGGCTAAAACCGAAAAGCTAATTTTATTTAATGAACCTAGACGATGTTCTTTTACATGAGGGTAATGCATAGAAGAAGAATTATCGATAATAATATGACACCTCAGGTTTGTTTCTTCTTCATATCGTTTGGTAAATAGCTTATCTGTTTTAGCAAAAAGTTTCCAGTCTATATGTTTAGTGCTTTCTCCATTATTATACACTTTATGTTCTGCAAACTCAGCAGAAAAACCATGAAAAGGACTCTTATGCATACCCGAGATGAAACCTTCTACAACTTGCTTGGCAAGTAATTCCAGATTAGTGAACCCTCCGGTTTTATTAATCTCTTTTTGAATGTCCATAGGTAATATTCTTTTATAAAAAAGCGAAGATCAGTATCCTTAATTTTTTAATGATAACAATATACGTATTACAAAATTAGTATTCATAAAAAAAGGTTTGACTTATAAGTCAAACCTTTTTTTATTTTTTAATGATAGTTTTTTACATCAAAGAATCTAATGCTTCTGCATATACATTCTTAGGAGAAACTCCTACTTGACGTCCTACTACTTCTCCATTTTGAAAAACCAATACTGTAGGAATATTTCTTACACCATATTTAGCAGCAAATTCTTGATTCGCATCAACATCTACTTTACCAACAACGGCTTTTCCGTCATATTCTTCACTAATTTGTTCGATGATAGGGCCTACCATTCTACATGGACCACACCAAGCCGCCCAAAAATCAACCAATACAGGTTTGTCACTTTTAAGTACTACCTCATCAAAAGTAGCGTCTGTTATTTCTAGTGCCATAGTTATTTATTGTTTAAAAAATTCTTGTTATTTTAATATTCACAAAATTAGTCAATAATTCTGCCAAAGCTTACATCAGTAATATTTGTTTTGACTATAGGGTTATTTGATTTTCTGATACCAAATATAATATGAAAGTATTACTTTATAGCAAATTACATCTCAAAAATGATAGGTAGAAGTTGAATTATTTTAGAATTTTAAGTTGTTTGGATAAATATTGTATTGAAACCAGATGAGAAAATAATACAATAGGAACGACTACAGATGCCAACCACACGAATGGGAAATAGAACAAAGCGACATTAGGCTGGTCAAAAGCAAACTGCTGAAACTGAAAAGGAAAGGAAAGTATGGCATTTATTACTATAAATAATAATAGTGATAAGCATATCAAATTCCAGCCTAATAGAAATTTTGGAGAAAGAATTTTATGTATATACCCAAAATAGTATACAAATGGAGCCGTTATTCCTGCAAGGATATCAAAATTTCTACCCGAAAAAGTCATGAGCTCTGGTATTGATTTGTGTAAAAATAACCAGTATAAAACTAATTCTACAGGTATCCTTATGGTATGAAGTATTGTGAGTATTTTGATATCAAGCTGACTAATGAATGTTTCCCCTTTTTTTGTAAAAAACAAGAAAACAACAAGTAATAAAGGAGGGATAATTGCTAGACTAAAGCGAGGAGGTAATGAGGTGTCTAAATAAAAAGATGAATATCCCAGTATCGCCTGTATACTCGCCCATACTATAATGAGAAACAAAACTCTTTTGGAACTATGAGATGCTATATAAAATAAAAAGACACTAATGCAAGTGGTGGTGATAAAGATAATTGAAATATAAGGAGCTAAATTTTCTAACATAACAGGGTTTTATATCTAACAAGATTGTTGTTTGTTCTAACACTATGGGTAATTTGTGTTTAATGCTATTTTGAATATACATTCAGAACAAATGTAGCAGCTTTCTAAGCTAAAGTTCTTGCCTTATGGCAAGAAAATCAGATAGTAAGAAGTTTTGGTGATTTTGTTGGTATAAGAAAACCAGGTTCGATTTAATAGCTATTAAGTACCTGTCTTTTTTTTATAAATTTAATCAATTATACGCGATAACTTCTATGTGTAAATAGTAGGGTGTTGTGTTTTAGTTTAATTTATAATATATGGATTCATCCTCAAGAGCAACAAGTAATTCTGGAGAGATATTTACTTTTTGTTTTCGACTGGGCATGTGCAGTTTTAACTGTTCGGCCATTTCATAGATTACAAAATTGAGCGTATGATTTCCAGTATGCTCTGTTAGCAATTCTTTTAAGTCATCTATTCTAGAATCAGAAAGCTCATTAATATCCATTTGAATTGTAAGCTTTCTTGCATAGGTTTCCATTACATCATGCAGTAATTGAAAACTATTAAATTGTATTCTGGGATCTCCTTTTTTACCAGTATCACGGTTTACCCAACCTTCTTTAATAAAAGCTTTGGAATATACAAAGGTGCTTTTTACCAAGAAAGGACGATGTTTTAGGTATTCTTCGCCAAAAATTCTGAATTCGTGAGCTGTGTTATAATCTTCTATCATAAAAGTAGCCCAGCCTTTACCATTTTTGGATGTACGATGTTCTACGTTAGAGATTACTCCTCCAAAAGAGATTTCACGATTAATATTACCTTCGAGATCCGCAAAATTGAGCAAGGTGCCATTGCAGAAATATTTCATTTCATATTTAAAATCATCTAAGGGATGACCAGAGAGATATATTCCTACGACTTCTTTTTCACGTGCTAATTTTTCCATTGTTCCCCATTCTTCGCAAGGCGGCACAATGGGTTCGGGGATTTGTACATCACTAGCTTCTCCAAATAGACTTACTTGTGAAGAGTTTTCACTTTCCTGAAATTTGGATCCATATCGTACTGCTTTTTCTAAGAAAGTAATACCGTCTCCCTCTTCATGGAAATATTGTCCTCTATGAGTTTCAGAAAAGGAATCAAAACCTCCGGCTAAAGCTAAACTTTCAAATGCTTTTTTATTAGCTGCACGAAGATCAATACGTTTGGCAAGGTCAAAGATAGATCTGTATGGTCCATCTTCTTTTCGGCCTTCTACTATGGTAGCTACAGCACCAGTTCCTACGCCTTTAATGGCTCCCATTCCAAAACGAACAGCTCCATCTTTGTTTACCGAAAACTTACGATAGGATTCATTTACATCGGGTCCTAGTACGTCCAGTTTCATACGTTTGCATTCCTCCATAAAGAAGGTAACCTGTTTGATGTCGTTCATATTATTAGAAAGCACAGCCGCCATATATTCTGCTGGATAGTGTGCTTTTAGATATGCTGTCTGGTAAGCAATCCAGGCATAGCAGGTAGAGTGAGATTTATTAAATGCGTAGGCAGCAAAAGCCTCCCAATCTTTCCATATCTTTTCTAGTTTATCTTCTGCATGACCTTTTTCTGAAGCTTGCTTTATAAACTTAGGCTTCATCTTATCAAGAACTGCCTTTTGTTTTTTACCCATTGCTTTACGTAGTACATCGGCTTCACCTTTGGTGAAATTTGCCAATTTTTGTGAAAGCAACATCACTTGCTCTTGATAAACCGTAATTCCGTAGGTTTCTTTTAAATACTCTTCACAAGCTTCAAGATCATAAATGATTTCCTCTGTACCATGTTTTCTATTGATAAAACTAGGTATATATTCTAATGGCCCAGGACGATATAAGGCATTCATTGCTATAAGATCGGCAAAAACAGTAGGCTTAAGTTCCTTCATGTATTTTTGCATCCCGGGAGATTCATATTGGAACACCCCTACAGTTTCTCCTCTTTGGAAAAGAGCATAGGTTTCTTCATCATCAAGAGGGAAGTTTTCGGGATCTAGTTCTACTCCATGTTTTGCTTTTACAATCTTAACAGTGTCCTTAATTAGGGTTAATGTTTTTAATCCCAGGAAATCCATTTTTAGTAGTCCTGCATTTTCAACTACTGAGTTGTCAAACTGTGTACAGTACATTTCAGAATCCTTAGCTAATGCTACAGGGACGAATTTGGTAATATCATCTGGTGTTATGATAACTCCACAAGCATGAATTCCGGTGTTTCTAACAGAGCCTTCTAATACTCTGGCTTGGTTAAGTGTTTCTGCTTCGAGATCACTGCCTTCGGCGATATTAAGAAGTTCATTAACTTTTTCTAATTCGTCGCTTCTAAATTTTTTCTTTAATGTAGCTTCGTCCACACCAAAAATCTTTCCGAGTTTTGACATGTTAGGGATGAGCTTTGCAATACGATCTGCATCACCAAGCGGAAGATCTAATACTCGTGCGGTATCTCGTATTGAAGATTTGGCGGCCATTGTACCATAAGTAATGATCTGTGCTACCTGGTTGGAACCGTATTTTTCAATTACATAGTCCATGACACGGCTTCGGCCTTCATCATCAAAATCAATATCAATATCAGGCATACTTACACGATCTGGATTTAAGAAACGCTCAAAAAGCAAATCGTATTTAATAGGATCAAGATTAGTGATCCACAGACAATAGGCTACTGCAGATCCAGCGGCCGATCCACGTCCGGGACCTACAGAGACATCCATATCGCGAGCGGCGCGAATAAAATCTTCTACAATCAAGAAATATCCTGGGTATCCGGTTTTTTCAATTACCTGTAATTCAAAATCCAGGCGCTCATCGATTGAGGGAGTTATATCTCCATATCGTTTTTTTGCACCTTCATAAGTGATATGTCTTAAATATTTGTTTTCGCCTCGTTTACCTCCATCGATCAGATCTTCTTCGGATCTAAATTCTTCGGGGATATCAAATGCAGGTAATAATACATCTCTAGCAAGTACAAAAGGCTCAATTTTATCTACAATTTCCTGGATATTTATGATCGCTTCTGGTAGATTTTTGAAGAGGTTTTTCATCTCCTCCTGAGATTTGAAGTAATATTCCTGGTTTGGTAGACCGTATCGATATCCTCTACCACGACCAATAGGAGTAGCTTGCTTTTCTCCGTCTTTTACACATAAAAGAATATCATGTGCATTAGCATCTTCTTTTTCGCAGTAATAAGTATTGTTGGTAGCAACGGTCTTAATATTATGTTTTTTTGCGAATTGAATTAATACCTGGTTTACTCTATTTTCATCTTCTTGATTATGACGCATAATCTCAATGTATAGATCATCGCCAAATTCTTGATGCCACCATAGTAATGCTTCTTCTGCTTGTTTTTCTCCAATATTAAGGACTTTGCTAGGGACTTCTCCGTATAAGTTTCCGGTGAGAACAATGATGTCCTCTTTATATTGTTTGATAACTTCTTTGTCAATTCTGGGAACATAATAAAACCCATTAACAAAAGCAGTTGAGGACATTTTTGCCAAATTATGGTATCCGTTTTTGTTTTTGGCTAATAATACAATTTGATATCCGTTATCCTTTCTCGACTTGTCTGTGTGATTTTCGCAAACAAAAAACTCACAACCTACAATAGGTTTTATCTCTACACCTTCTGGTTCTTGCCCATTTTCTATTGCTTCGGCATTGGCTGCTTTTATAGCTGCATTGTGATTAGAGATTCCCTGAACAAAATGAAAAGCTCCCATCATATTGGCATGGTCTGTCATGGCAACAGCATTCATTTTATGCTGTGCAGCTACTTTTATTAAATCAGGAATACTGGTTGTTGATTGTAGTACCGAAAACTGGGAATGATTATGCAGGTGGGTAAAGTTAACTTCGTCCAGAGCTGCAATATTATCATCAATCTCTTGCTGGGATAAGTCAGAACCTTCTTTTTTAGAAAGTGCTTCTTGAATTTTCTGAGAAGCTTTTTTAAGATTGATATGTTTTAACCCTATTAACTGAATCGTTTCAGGATTAGTTTCTGCAAAATTTTGAAAATAATCTGGTTCTACATCAAGTTCCTCGATTGTAAAAACCTGTTTACGAATCAATTCAAAAAAACATCGGGTAGTGGCTTCTACGTCAGCAGTAGCATTATGTGCTTCGCCAAAGGCAGTTCCAAATAGATGTTGATGAAGTTCTGTAAGTGTCGGGAGTTTAAATTTACCACCACGACCACCTTGAATTTGACACAATCCTGCCGTGATTTCGGTACAGGTGTCTAAAACAGGAAGCTCCTGTAGATTATTTTCTACGCCAAGACGATAGAATTCTGCACCCATAATATTAACATCAAATCCAACATTTTGTCCGACTACAAATTTGGTTTTGGATAGAGCAATATTGAACTTGTCTAATACTTCTTCTAATGTAATCCCATCTTGAGTTGCTAACTCGGTCGAGATACCATGAATTTTTTCTGCATCATATGGGATATTAAACCCATCAGGTCGTACAAGGTAATCTTGATGTTCGATACAGTTTCCCATAGCATCATGTAACTGCCATGCAATTTGTATACATCTTGGCCAGTTATCGGTATCGCTAATAGGGGCGTCCCATCGTTTTGGTAACCCGGTGGTTTCAGTATCAAAAACTAAGTACATAAAAAGAGGTATTTCAAGAAAATTATCCCTTACAAAGGACTTTCAAAAATAACCAAAATGATACTTTGATTTTCGAAAAGTTATCCAGAATTATTAACCATGGTTTTTAGTGTGGTCGATATAAGAAGATAGGGGTATGAAAAAAGCGATCATTTCATAAATAATCGCTTTTCATGAGCAAAGTCGAGTAAGGTAATTATTTAGGGGTAATTAAATTAATAACCAAAATCAAAGGAGCCTTGTGATACTTGAGAACCACTTCTGGTTTCAAATTCAAAACTTCCACTAATACATTTGGTCTCGATATCGTGATTGGTAATAACAAGGGTTCCTGACAATGCAGAAGACTTATCATTATTTACTTCATAAGAGGCGCTATAATTTCCAGATCCGGTTAATGGATATGTGCCTGGTGTTACATCTGCCATAAATACAATGTTAACTTCTTCGGTTTCATTGGTAGCAGTAATGAGAATAGAAGCATCATCTACACCAAATAATTTGGCAGTATGATCATCAGTAATCATTTCTGTATTATTAACCATAGCGGTTAAAGAAGCATTAAGTAAACAAGGGTTAATTTCCTGAGTTACTTCTTCTTCAATTGTGCCATTTTCTAAAGGTAATCTATAAAACCACCCATTATTAAAATCTATTGGATTGCCATTATCATCTTTAAGGTCTTTAAAATGAAAATTACCAGAAATTTCATTATTATATATTTCTGTTATTGACACTTCACCTTCGGTTTCTCCGTCTTTAGAAATGAATTTTGTTTGATTTTTTTGAAAACTAACCTTACTTATGGTTTGAAGAGCTGTCTTATAAGTTCCAACATTAGTAGATGTAGTCGTAAAGCTTATAGATTTATCTCCCGAGCTTCCTGATATTACCAATGTACCATCATCATAAATAACTGCTTTTTTTATAGATGATCTAAATAACTCACCATCAATTTTTGCTTGTAAAGCTGGTGTGTTTATTTCGATATCTGTAGAGCATGAAGTTAAAAAAAGGCAGATTACTGCCAATAGAGGGGTAATTTTTTTAATCATAGGCTTGGGGCTTTAGTATGATTTTCTTACGGCAAAACCGTAAAAATATGTTTACACCTACAAACATATAATGAAAATATTAAGAAAACAACTTTTTCATCGAAAAAAAGCATATTTTATCGATGAAATACACAAAACGGTATTTTTTTCTCATAAAAACTATAATATAAAGGTGTTTTTCCTCATAAAAACAGGGTTTGTGAATCAATTTTCTATGTATTACTTATGTAAATGATTATTTTACAGAGAATAAACTTCTATTTATTGATTTCAATTGATTAAAAATAATTACCTTTGCGGCCTTAATTATGAATAGGGTCGAGTACCCAAAAATTAATTTATATATGCCTGTTAAAATTAGATTACAGAGACACGGTAAAAAAGGAAAGCCTTTTTACTGGATCGTAGCAGCAGATGCTAGATCAAAAAGAGATGGTAGATTTCTTGAAAAATTAGGAACTTATAATCCTAATGTAAACCCTGCAAGTATTGATTTAGATATTGATGGAGCTGTAAAGTGGTTACAGAATGGTGCACAACCAACTGATACTGCAAAAGCTATCTTATCTTATAAAGGAGCTTTATTGAAAAATCACCTTGCTGGTGGAGTAAGAAAAGGTGCTTTAACAGAAGAACAAGCTGAAGAAAAATATCAGGCTTGGGTATCAGAGAAAGAAGGATCTGTTGATGCTAAGAAAGATGCATTAGCAAAAGCTGAAGCAGCTGAAAAAGCGAAAGCTTTGGAAGCTGAAAAAGAAGTGAATGCTAAGCGTGAAGCTGCTGCAAAAGCAGAAGAAACAGAAGAAACTGCTGCTGAAGCGGAAGAAGCTGTCGAAGCTACTGCTGAAGCAGAAGTAACAGAGGAAGCTAGCAACGAAGAAGAATAGTTGTAATTATTCACGATGAAGAAAGAAGAATGCTTCTATCTAGGTAAAATCGTAAGTAAATTTAGTTTTAAGGGAGAGGTATTGGTTAAACTAGATACCGATGAACCCGAAAGTTATACAAAAATGGAATCAGTATTTGTTCATTATAACAATAATCTGGTTCCATTTTTTATTGAAAAATGTTCGCTACATAAAAGTGATTTACTACGTATAAAATTTGAGGATGTAGATTCTGAAGCAGATGCAGACGACCTCATGAAAACAGAGCTATATTTACCACTTACACTATTACCAAAACTTGAAGGAACTCAGTTTTATTACCACGAAATAATTGGTTTTACTATTATTGATAGTGTTTTTGGAGAAGTAGGAATTATTAAAGCTATTAACGATACAACGGCTCAAGCCTTATTCGAAATTGATCGTAATGGTACCGAGATTCTTATTCCTATGAATGATGAATTTATTGATAAAATTGATAGAGAATCAAAAACGATTACTGTTCATACTCCCGAAGGACTCATTGATTTGTATCTTTAATTTTATTTTATCATCCCGATAAATACCCGGGCTTTTGTTTCTCGATGAATGTTAACAGTATGACTAAGCCTTTTATATTTAAAGACTTTACGATCCATCAGGATCGATGTGCCATGAAAGTAGGTACAGATGGAGTGCTACTAGGAGCTTGGGTTCCTATTAGTAATGCTATAACCTCAATTCTTGATATAGGAGCAGGAACGGGAGTGATCGCTTTAATGACAGCGCAACGTTCTCAGGCAGAGGTGATTGATGCTATAGAAATTGATGCAGATGCTTATGAGCAGGCAGTCGAAAATTTTGAGGCGTCGTCCTGGGGAGATAGATTATTTTGTTACCATGCCTCCTTTCAGGAGTTTGTGGCAGAAATTGACGATCAATACGATTTGATAATCAGTAATCCTCCATTTTATGCAGAGGATTATAAAACTTCAGATACCAAACGGGATATGGCTAGGTTTGAAGATGCTCTTCCTTTTGAACATCTTTTAGTCGGAGGATCAAGACTGTTATCGGATAAGGGGCGATTCGCAATGATTATACCATATAAAGAAGAATCACGTATTATTGATATAGCTGCACAGGTAGCTTTGTTTCCGCAAAAAATCACTAGAGTAAAAGGCACACCAGCTTCAGAGATTAAAAGAAGTCTATTGTTGTTTGGTCGAGATCAAATGGATTTTGAGGTTGATGAATTGATTATAGAAACGCAACGTCATCAATATACCGATGCGTATATAAAGCTTACTAAAGCGTTTTATTTAAAAATGTAATTCATAAAAAAAGGAAGATATATATCTTCCTTTTCTAAATTCAATCACTCTACAGTTTAATTTATATCACCATAAATTAAAACTTTCTTTAAATATCATCAAAGGTTTTATCCCTTCTTAGAGATCCATTTTCCTTCTGCGTCACAGAAAACTTCCATTTCTTTATCACCTTGCTTCAATATTAATCTAAATTCTGAAGCATCTTCTTTGGCTCCTGCACTTTTTATAGTCGCACCAGCATAATCTTTTGCAACTGCATCAAGAACAGGTTGAGGTAAGTTTTCTACAGCTAGGTCTATATATTTTTCCTGAACGGGAGTAACTACTTCTGTATCATCATTAGAAGCTACTTCCTGAGCATTCATGTTTTGAGTTCCTACTAATAATCCAAAAGCTAATACCGGTAATACGAATAAATTTTTCATTGTTATTATAATTTTAGTTTTAATAAATTTTAATCTGTTATGTGTTTATACATAGAATAATTATGCCAGAAGAAATAAGAGATGTTAGTTTGATGTATAAATATCTGATAATTAGTTGTTTATAGTTTTTTAGAATTAATACTTTTTCTTTTGCTAGGTCTTATTTGTGTAGAAAAAAGAAGTGAACTGCGGAAATTATACACAAATTTTTTGGTAAACAGATACGGCTAATTTTAACCTTGGTAGAAAACTAAATTTACTTTGTTATCAAGAATAGATGCAATAAAGTAACGTATTTGGATAATTTTTTGATCAAAAGATATTAAATGCAATAGCAGAATGATCAATTTCTTTAAAAATGTCAAAAAAATTGCTTGCTTTTTTAGCATTACCTACATTTGTTTTGCACTTATATGCAGTAATTTAGAAAATATTTTAAAAATGAAACCAGACTTATTCCAGGCACCAGATTATTACCAGATTGACGAATTATTGAGTGATGAACATAAAATGGTTCGTGATGCTGCTCGTAGTTGGGTAAAACGCGAAGTATCTCCTATTATAGAAGATTTTGCACAGCGAGCAGAATTCCCTACGCAGATTATTAAAGGACTTGCAGAGATAGGAGCATTTGGACCTTATATACCCGAAGAATATGGTGGTGCTGGACTGGACCAGATTAGTTATGGTTTGATCATGCAGGAGATAGAGCGAGGAGATTCTGGTGTACGATCTACATCTTCTGTGCAATCGTCGTTGGTGATGTATCCAATTTGGAAATACGGTTCTGAAGAACAACGAAAAAAATACTTGCCTAAACTGGCATCTGGAGAATTTATAGGATGCTTTGGTCTTACAGAACCAGATCATGGGTCAAACCCAAGTGGGATGACTACTAATTTTAAAGATAACGGGGATCATTACTTACTTAATGGTGCTAAACTATGGATTTCTAATGCACCTTTTGCTGATATTGCGGTGGTGTGGGCCAAAAATGAAGAAGGAAGAATCCATGGGCTTGTAGTAGAACGTGGCATGGATGGGTTTACAACTCCAGAAACACATAATAAATGGTCGCTTCGCGCATCTGCAACAGGAGAGTTAATCTTTGATAATGTAAAAATACCAAAAGAAAATATATTACCAGGCAAAAGTGGGCTTGGTGCGCCGCTGGGATGTTTGGATTCTGCACGATATGGTATTGCCTGGGGTGCAATTGGTGCCGCTATGGATTGCTATGATACTGCACTAAGATATGCCAAAGAACGTGTTCAGTTTGATAAGCCTATTGGAGCAACGCAATTACAACAAAAGAAACTGGCAGAAATGATTACTGAAATCACAAAAGCACAATTATTAGCATGGCGATTAGGAGTATTGCGTAATGAGGGTAAAGCAACTAGTGCGCAAATCTCTATGGCAAAACGTAATAATGTAGAAATGGCAATTAAGATTGCGAGAGAAGCTAGACAAATTCTTGGCGGAATGGGAATCACTGGGGAGTATAGCATCATGCGCCATATGATGAACCTCGAAAGTGTAATCACCTATGAAGGAACACACGATATTCATTTACTAATTACAGGACTGGATATTACCGGGATGTCTGCTTTTAAATAAGAAGTTCTGAAACCTCTTATATCGAAGTTGTCTGAAAAATAAAAATATATGATTTGTCAATCTGAGCCTGTTGAAGACCATTTATTACCGGTTTTCTAATCATTTCGACAGGCTCAGATTGATATAAACATAAAACTATTCAGATTTTTTTGTGTGAAAATGATCTGATTTGACAAATCAGATTAAGGTTTTATCCCACAGAAGTGTGTAATTCTTTTGTACTTCTTTCTTTTGTAAAGAATCCAAATTTAAATCCTACAGCTTTTACATAGACATAACTCTGTAGACTGATGTCATATTCTAAAGGAGCATTTAGCTCCTTCATGATGTTGATGATACGATAGAGTTTTGTTTTTGAAATACCCAGTCGTTCTGCTAGTTCTACAGGATTTCCTGTAGCTTTCAAACGAATTAGTTGGTCGATTCGATTCATAAGCTCAACGTGTTTGATGATAACATTCATAATTGTTTCTTTAGAGTGAAGATTGAATTATTAGATTAATCAATATATATGGGGTTCATATATTTATGTCACGACATATCATTTTGTTACCTCACATACCTTATTTTTTTATAGGTAAGATTCTTAGAGTTTGATTAGTGCTAAATATTTTATTTTGAAGACTATAGTTGTGAGTGTGGTATGTCAAAAAAACAAGTGTTTCGACATCTCGTTGCGAGAAGGATGAGATATAAAAAGATTAGGTTTTATAGGGTTATACTAACCTTATTTCAGTGTCCTTTTGAGGTCTGTAAAGTCTAGTTTTAGGTGAATATAGATAAATAGGTAGTGCTGCAAATAATCTCTATTTTTTTTCTAAGGCTGTAAGTAGTCTTGTAGCTTTATCTTTATATGCTCCGTTATAGGTAATGATTTCTTTAAGCAGTGGAATGCTTTTTTCAGGAGTGTTTAATTTTAAATAAGTGAGTGATAAATACCATTTGGCAATTTCATAATACTTACCACTACTTTTAATATCTTTAAACAAAGAAGCCGCTTTTTCTTCCTGATCAATATTTAAATAACTATTGCCCAGATATAATTGTAGTTGGCTATCTAAATTTGGATGTTTTTCCAATACAACAGCTACAGAATCATAAGCGCCTTTAGCATAATTTTTTATAATGCTGTGCATTTCATTATTGGTATTACCTCGCATTGCATCTTCTACAGGAAAGGGCTCATAATAAACACCATATAAATCTTGAGTATTATGCTGATTGGTATATGTATACCAGAATAGCATTCCTACACCCAATAGTATTGCAATAGATGCTGCAATTTTCCAATAGGAAGGAGAAGATACCGGAGCAGGAGGATGGCTCTGTTCTTCTTTGATAGTAGCACTGATTTGCATTAATTTTTCTTTAAAATCCAAAGTATCCTTATCACTTAAGGTTTTATGCAAAACTCTGTGTTTTTCAACTTCTTCTTGCAGTTCTGGATTAGCAATTAATTCTTTTTCAAAAGCTATTGCTTCTTCTTTAGGTAACGTATGTGCAAGATACCCTTCTATTTTTTCGAATATTTCTGGAGTTCTTTCCATACTATGATCCTTTTTCAGGGTTTAGTTGTAATTCGAGATAAGCATGATCCTTTTCGATCATTTCGATTAAGTATCGTTTACATTCGAATTTTTTCTTTCGGGTATATCCTTCAGAATATCCAGTGATACGTGCAATATCTTTCATACTGTTTCCTTGAAAAATTAAGCTCAGTACTTCACGACATGCATCACTTAGTTTTAGGAAATGTTTACGATAGACATGCTCTCGTTCTTTATGTTCTATGTCTTGGATAACTGTAGGGGTAATTATTTCTGCATCCTCAGGTAATTTTTCGGTGATGATCATTTTTTTGTTTTTTCGTAATCTGTTTCTCCACATATTTTTACAAATTCCATAAAAATAGGTTCGTAATGAAGAATGTAAATCCAGAGAATCTGTTTTTAATTTCTGATATACCAAAATCAAAGCATCCTGAAACACATCTTCTGCATCTTCTTCATTACCTGAGTTTTGTAGAATATATTGCCTTATGTAAGGTAGGTTTTTTCTATAAAACGTAGTAATGATAACCTCATTTCCGGCGACGATGCCTTCCAGAATTTTGCGATCCTCGGTAGTATTCATAGGTTCATGTACTATAATAACAGAT
Source organism: Aquimarina sp. Aq78 (assembly GCF_900299525.1). GTDB lineage: Bacteria > Bacteroidota > Bacteroidia > Flavobacteriales > Flavobacteriaceae > Aquimarina. The sequence continues at coordinate 59,391 of NZ_OMKA01000031.1, forward strand.
TGTTACCTTTGGGTGATGTTAAGTTGTTGTAAAAATAACAATTTTAGTTTCTTTGGGAATAATAGAATAACATATAATTAAGAATATAAAATTATAAATAAAAAGGCTAACTCATGAAAATATTCGGACATCGTGGCGCGGCTGGCTTAGTTGCCGAAAACACATTAGAATCTATCACCGAAGCTTTGCAGTATAAGGTAGATGGTATCGAGATTGATGTGCATTGTTGTAAAAGTGGAGAATTGGTAGTTATCCACGATGAAACCTTAAATAGAACCACCAATGGAGCAGGAAATGTGTCAGAATATACTTTGAAGGAGTTGCAACAGTTTGAAACAAAAGAAGGGTTTACAATACCGACATTGCGCGAAGTGCTGGATGTGATTAATGGGCAATGTGAACTTAATATAGAATTGAAAGGCAAAAAGACTGTCCTGCCTATCATTAGATTACTAGAAGAATATATCGAAAATACAGATTGGGAATACGATCATTTTATAATTTCTAGCTTTGATCATTCACAGTTATTCGAACTAAAAGCAATTACCACTAATTTTAAGATAGGTGTGCTAAGCGAAGTAAATACGATTGAAGTTTTATCTATAGCAGAAGCATTAGAAGCATTTTCTATACATCCTCCAATTTTCTCACTAACCCAGGATGAGGTGAATCTTGCAAAAGACCAGGGATACAAGATATATGTATGGACCGTAAATACAGAAACGCAAATGGAACAATCAAAATCATGTAAAGTTGAGGGTATCATCACAGATTTTCCGAATTTTGCATGATGGATTATGATTTAATAATTGTTGGCGGTGGTGCAGCTGGTTTTTTTACAGCTATTAATGTGGCAGAAAATGACCCAAAACTAAAAATAGCTATTCTAGAACGAGGAAAAGAAGTGTTGTCCAAAGTTCGTGTATCTGGTGGTGGACGATGCAATGTAACTCATGCAGAATTTATCCCTAATGAGTTAAGCAAAAACTACCCCAGAGGAGAAAAAGAACTCAAAGGACCTTTTCATACTTTTATGACAGGTGATACGATGGATTGGTTTGATCGTCGTGGAATAGAACTTAAGATAGAGGATGATGGCAGAATATTTCCGGTTTCAGATTCTTCAGAAACGATTATCAATTGTTTTTTGTCAGAGGCAAAACGATGTGGAGTTGAAATTTTAAAAAACCATGCGGTTAAAAATTTCTATCAAAAAGATGAACAATGGTTCGTAGAAACCAGTCAGGGAAATTTTGTTACTACAACACTAATGATTGCTACCGGGAGTAATCCAAAAATCTGGAAAATAGTTCAGGATTTAGGACATCAGACTGTCGATGCGGTTCCTTCACTATTTACCTTTAATAGTAAAGACCCAAGAATTGTGAATCTGCCTGGTGTAGTAACAAATGCCTCAGTACAGGTTAAGTATTCAAAATTATCGAGTGAGGGCCCATTGTTAATTACACATTGGGGGATGAGTGGCCCGGCAATTTTAAAACTTTCGGCCTGGGGAGCTATAGAACTCAATGCATGCCAGTATAATTTTGAAATCATAGTGAATTGGCTTCAGAACTATTCACAGCAGGAAATTTTTGAGGAACTTAAAGTGCTCAAAGATCAACATCCAAAACAGCAAATCTATAAATACACTCAATTTGAATTACCAAAAAGACTTTGGCAGAGTTTAATTTTGGCTTCGGAAATAAAAAATGATACCCGTTGGGCCGACGTGAGTAAAATTCAGCTTAAAACACTGTCAGAACAGCTTACTCAGGGAGTTTTTAAAGTAAAAGGGAAAAGTACATTTAAAGAAGAATTTGTAACTGCAGGTGGAATTGATCTTAAAGAAGTTAATTTTAAAACTTTTGAAAGTAAGAAGTGTCAGAATTTATATTTTGCAGGAGAGGTATTAAATATAGATGCTATCACAGGAGGGTTTAATTTTCAGAATGCATGGACCGGAGCTTTTATTGCAGCAAAAGCGATAACATCCTGATAGTTTTCCGAAAAAAAATGAGGTATACTGCTACTATTAGGAACCCAAAAACAGTAATTAAACTATTGGAATTAAGTAATTTGAGTTAGAGAATAGTGTGTTATTATTAGCGATCGTGAGTAATTTTTCGTATCTTAATAAAGTTTAACTAATACCCCATCACTATGAAAAAAATTACTTTTATTCTTACCCTTATATTTTTATTTAGTAGTGTTTACTCAGTCAAAGCATTTAGTGAAAAAGATCCCATAAAAAAGTTATTGGTGGATTATATAAATAAAATGAATGCATTAACTCAGGGAACCCAAAAAGAAGATGTACTGGATTTATTTGACGAAAAATACAGAGGAAATACTGTGTACGTTAATCTATCAGGAACATTAGTGAGAAAAAACTATACTAAAAAAGATGTCTCTGTTCAATTAAGTGATATTATTGATGATGATAATTATCAATTTAGATTAACCATAGATAAAATAGTTTTCCAAAGTCAGAAAGAAAGAGCAGGAACTATTTCTGCAGTTATCAATTTTGAATCATTTGTCGATAAAAAACTCGCCGAAAAAGGAACCATGCTAATGGATGTGGTTGCTATACGGATTAATGGCGGATGGAAGATTGTACAAAATAATATGGTTCGGGTCTCTGAAGCAAAAGATATAGGAGAATGTGTTTGCTATTTTTATGAGAAAGGCACTACTAAGTTTATTGCTGAGGTATATTTCCCGTCTGGACTCGAATATAGCCAGGAGCTTAATGCTTTTCAAGTTATGGTCAAAGACAAAAAGCGCATTGTTAAATCTGATAGTAAAGAGTATTATTGGAATATAAATACAGGAAAACTTACCTATAAAGGAGGGTTAATCGGGCAAACGAGTAACTCTCGAAAAGCAGTGGAATTTGTACTTAAGAACCGATATAAAGAATCTTGTGTAAATATTGTATTTAATTGAATTTAGTAAAAATACTAAGTTAAACACATCCTGCTGAAAAGCGGGATGTGTTTTTTATACTAATTTTATCTATTAATTTGTATTAAATAATTGTTTGATCCTTCAAAAAACCTCTCCAGGAGATCTCAATAGCTTGATTGATATGTTTTTCTTGTAATTTTACTTGCTCATTCTCATGAATCTTTACTAATGATACCACATTACCAAAGAAGAGCTCTTCCATAATCAGGGTGTTATAAGATTTAAACATCTTTTGTTTTACCCCTTTTTTAAAATAGCTTTCGATTTCACCATAGTATTGCCTTGCTTTATCCTTTAAGGATTGAGGAATTTCTGGAGAACGTGCAATCTGTTCAGAAAATATAAAAGCAAGAGGGTTATTGACAAAATAATAAAATAGATTGAGCCACATCACAGTAAATTGTTTCTTTATATCGTCTTCTGGAATATTACGCATGACGACCGTACCAAAATCCTGGGTAAGCATCAAATAGAGTTCTGTAATAATCTCTTCTTTGTTTTTGAAATGGTGATATACTGTTCCGTTTGCTACGCCCGATTCTTTAATAATTTGAGAAAGAGAAGTGGCATGGATGCCTTGTTTAGTTATTAATTCTAGAGTAGTCTGTAAGACTATTGCTTTTTTACTCATAAAAAATCATATTCCTTATTCCTGGTTTAATTTAGTTGCCATATGCCAAAATTTAATGCAGTCGCAAAAGCAACCCAAACAACATAAGGGATAAGTAGGTAGGCAGCGGTAGAATTTACTACGGTAAACCATTTAATGGTAAACAGCAATAGGATAAATAGGGCAATTATATCCAGTAATGCAATCAACGGGTTTTGTAATCCAAAGAAAAAAATAGACCACGCAGCATTGAGTAACAATTGAAACCCAAAGTGATATAACGCAGTTTTTACCCATTTATGATAAAAGCCTTTGCTCCAAACAATTCCAGCTGCAATTCCCATCATAATATACAGCAGAACCCACATTGGTCCAAAAATCCAATTTGGCGGAGTAAAAGAAGGTTTGTTTAAAGCAGCATACCAAGTATTAACAGAGGTTTGAGTAGCAATACTACTCAAAAAACCGATTAAACCACATATCAATACCGCAATACCAATCCGAAATAACTTTTTTTTCATTGAAACAAGTTAGCACAGTACTAAAATAGCAATTTATTTTTACTACCAATGCGCTTAAACCTGCTTTATGCATTAGAACTTTGTGATGAAACTTAAAAGCACATTACAGACTCGTGTTTTCTTAGTTTTTGTATTACCTCATTATGGGTAAATCCAGATTAAATTAAAAAACAAAGTGAAGCGATAATGTTTGAAATAATTTTGATCTATACTAGATTTTCTAATGCATAAGACGGGTTAAAATATACGATACACTTATCTTTGCTCAAAATCATTGCATACTATGACGGATTATCCAGAATTTACCTCACCTATAGTTTCAAATTTACCTGAAGAAGGTATGGTAACTTGCACCTCACCCAGTAATATTGCTTTAGTTAAGTATTGGGGTAAAAGACCAGTGCAATTGCCAGAAAATGCATCGATTAGTTTTACGCTGGATAATTGTAAAACAACAACCAGTTTAACGTATAAAAGACGAGATAGTGTAGAGGAAGGTTTTGATTTTGAACTCTTTTTTGAAGGAAAACCTAAACCAGATTTTAAACCTAAGATCCAAAGTTTTTTTGAAAGGATTCAAGAATATCTCCCTTTCCTCAAACTATATACATTCAGAATAGAAACCAGTAACACATTTCCGCATAGTAGTGGGATTGCATCATCAGCTAGTGGGATGAGTGCACTGGCATATTGCCTGATGCAGTTAGAAAAAAAGATAAACCCAGGTATTTCGGATTCAGAATACCTTCAGAAATCTTCATTTTTGGCTCGTTTGGGTTCGGGGAGTGCATGTCGAAGTATAGAAGGGCCTGTTACCGTTTGGGGAGAACATCCAGATCTAAGTGGAAGTAATGATGCGTATGCAATACCATTTCCGTTTCCTGTGCATCAAAATTTTGATGACTATCAGGATACAATTTTGTTAATTGATAAAGGAGAAAAACAAGTAAGTAGTACTGTTGGTCATAATTTAATGCACGGTCATCCCTTTGCAGCAAAACGATTTGAACAAGCAACTGGTAATATTGCTAAATTAAAAGAAACATTAATTTCGGGAGATTTAGATGCTTTTATCACGGTAGTAGAAAGTGAAGCATTGACACTACATGCAATGATGATGACTTCTTTACCTTATTTTATATTAATGAAACCTAATACGTTATCTGTAATTCATAAAATTTGGGAGTATCGTGAAACAACAGGGTCTAAAGTTTGTTTTACGTTGGATGCTGGAGCAAATGTTCATGTTTTATATCCAAATACAGAAAAAAATCAAGTTTTAGATTTCATTACCAACGAGTTAGTTGCGTATTGTCAGAATGGGCAGTATATTTGCGACAAAATAGGATTAGGTGCAAAAATAGTGTAACTTTATCCTAGTAAGGCGACAAATTAGATATAACTATTTATAGAGATCATGAAATCGACTCGGTTAAAAAAATCGTTAACCATACAAGGTAATGATTATTGTAATCGTCAAAGATTTCATTTAACCTCTAGAACAATATATATAAATAGATGAAAGGACCGTTATTTTATTCTAAAATACTTTTGTTTGGAGAATATGGTATTATTAAAGACTCTAAAGGTCTTTCTATACCATATAATTTTTTTAAAGGTGCATTAAAAGTGTCAGAAACACCTGATGAAGAGGCTGTACAATCAAATGAAAACCTTAAGAATTTTGTAACCTATCTTGAAGAAATTCAGGATAAAGGAGTCGTAAAGTTTGATTTCGAGAAGCTTCATTCTGATATCAATTCTGGGATGTATTTTGATAGTAGTATTCCTCAGGGATATGGAGTTGGTAGTAGTGGCGCATTAGTAGCCGCTATTTATGATAAATATGCAGCTAACAAAATTACAGTATTAGAAAATCTTACCCGGGATAAATTATTAAAACTCAAAGAGATTTTTGGACTTATGGAATCTTTCTTTCACGGAAAGAGTTCTGGTCTGGATCCATTAAATAGTTACCTTAGTCTACCTATTCTTATTCATTCTAAAGACAATATTGAGCCGGCAGGAATTCCTTCGCAAAGTGTAGAGAATAAAAAAGGTGCCGTTTTCTTATTAGATAGTGGCATTGTTGGTGAAACTGCACCAATGGTTAGTATTTTTATGGAAAACATGAAGCAAGAAGGTTTTCGTAGTATGCTCAAAAATCAGTTTGTAAAATATACAGACGCTTGTGTAGATGATTTCTTAAAAGGAGATGTTAAATCCCTGTTCTTTAATATAAAAGAGCTTTCTCATGTGGTTTTGGATAATTTTAAGCCAATGATACCAAAGCAATTTCATACATTATGGAAACATGGTATAGAAACTAATGACTACTATCTTAAGCTATGTGGCTCTGGAGGCGGTGGTTATATTTTAGGATTTACACAAGATTTTGACAAAGCACAGGCTTCGCTTAAGGATTATAAGTTAGAGGTAGTATACAATTTTTAATAAGCATTTGTTATGCTTACCAGAAAAAACAAACTCATTTTTCTCAAGTTATTGAGTTTATTTTCTGTCGTTAGAGGATATAACATCTTGATTATTGTATTTGCACAATATCTTACCTCAATATTTATTTTAGCACCTCAGATCAGATTACGACATGTTCTTCTGGATCCCAATTTATTTGTTATTGTATTAGCTTCTGCTGGTGTGATTGCGGCGGGGTATATCATTAATAATTTTTATGATAAAGAAAAAGATCTAATTAATAGACCACAAAAGACCATGCTGGATCGATTAGTGAGTCAACGTACTAAACTTACAGGGTATTTTGTCCTTAATTTTCTTTCTGTAGTATGTGCCAGTTATGTTTCTTTTCGGGCAGTTGTTTTTTTTTCTTTATATATTTTTGGGATATGGTTCTATTCCCATAAGCTAAAGAAGTTTCCAATAATAGGAAATATTATTGCTTCTCTATTAGCAATAACCCCATTTTTTGCTGTATTCATTTATTATAAAAACTTTGATGAGGTTATTTTTGTTCATGCAACATTTTTGTTTTTGATGTTGATCATGAGAGAAATGATTAAAGATTTAGGAAATTTAAGAGGAGACCTGGCCCAGAATTATAAAACGATACCTATTGTGTATGGTGAATTAGTCTCAAAAAGAATAGTAAGTGTTTTGGTTTTGGCTTCTTGTGTTCCTATTTATTTACTGCTCACTCGATATGAGATAGGGTTTATGTACTTGTATTTTTATGCATGTATTGTACTTCTTTTTGCATTTTTATTTGGTATATGGAGATCAGAAGGAAGAACACATTATGTTTGGTTGCATAATATTTTAAAACTCATTATTGTTGCAGGAACATTTAGTATTATCTTGATTGATGTACATATGATCCTAGATAGAATTCTTTGGTAAAAAAAAGCAGCTGTAAATTCATACAACTGCTTTCTTAATAATGTATAGGCAGAAAGTTTATACTCCTTCTGGCTTTAAAATTTTTAAAGAAATCTTAAATACTTTATTTCCTATGTTTGCTATTTTTGAATCTACTTTTTTGTAGTTCAATCTTGATTTTACGAAACTTTTTACATTAAGATCTTCTGAATCTACGGTTAAAACGACAATCTCTCCTTCACCATTTAAAGTAAATTCGATATTTGCTTTAAGTTGTTGTTTGTCTAATTTGATTTCTGGACTCTCTAAAAGAGTTGCAATTTGCTTTCTTAATTGTTGTTCTGAATTAATAGGATTGTTTGAGGCAAAAATTTGCGTTGATCCTAATACGAATACTGCGAATAAAATTGTTAACTTTTTCATTTTTTTATGTTTTAAGATTTGAGTTTAAACTTTTTATTTGTTTTAATTGTACAGGACAAATGTAGAGTCGAATACTCCATTATTTTTGTTTTTCGTTTTATTAGAATGTATTACAATGATTACGATTATGTTAAAAGGGACATGTTTTAACGTAAATTAAACTTTGCAGAATAAATACTTTTTATATGTTTACTTTTTAGGAATGGATATAAAATTGGTTATAGAATAGTGAATCCTTAGTTTTTGTATCATTATAGTGCCAATTTTTAGGTTTTTAGTAGAGTTCTAATGTTACCATAAGGTTAAAATAAGGTTTTACCATATTACTTTTCTGACATTTAATGTGTTGTAAATCAATTTTTTATATGTTAACTGTTTGTTAGTCGTATGTTGGCAATCTCTTAAAAACACGTGATCATTAAGAATAAAAATTTATATCATTAATACATTTTCATGAAAAATCAATTACTAACAGTTGCATTGGCCCAAATCTCTCCGGTTTGGTTAGATAAAATGGCTACAATTAAAAAAATTGAAAATTCTATTACTGAGGCAGCTTCTAAGAAAGCAGAGCTTATCGTTTTTGGAGAATCGTTGTTACCAGGTTATCCGTTTTGGGTATCACTAACAGATGGCGCAAAATTCGACAGTAAGATTCAAAAAGAAATTCATGCGCATTATGCCCAGAATTCGATTGTTATCGAAAATGGAGATTTGGATACCATATGCGAACTTGCTGCCAAATATAATATTGCAATTTATTTAGGAATTATTGAACGACCAATGGATCGGGGAGGACATAGTTTATATGCATCATTGGTATATATTGATCAAACGGGAGAGATTAGATCTGTACACCGTAAATTACAACCAACATATGAAGAACGATTAACCTGGGCCCCGGGAGATGGTAATGGATTGTTGGTACACCCATTAAAGGCTTTTACTGTTGGAGGATTAAACTGTTGGGAGAATTGGATGCCTTTACCCAGAGCTGCATTATATGGTCAGGGAGAAAACTTACACGTATCGGTATGGCCGGGGAGTGATTATAACACCAAAGATATCACTCGTTTTATTGCCAGAGAATCTCGTTCATATGTGATTTCGGTTTCTAGTTTGATGCGAACGGAAGATTTTCCTAAATCTACTCCACATTTGGATGAGATTTTAAAGAAAGCGCCTGATGTTTTAGGTAATGGTGGCTCATGTATTGCCGGTCCCGATGGAGAATGGGTGATGGAACCTGTAGTAAATCAAGAAGGACTCTTAATCGAAACCTTAGATTTTAACAGGGTATTACAAGAGCGTCAGAATTTTGATCCTGTTGGACATTATTCGAGACCAGATGTGACCCAGTTACATGTAAATCGAAAGCGTCAAAGTACAGTTAGGTTTGATGAATAATAGTTGTTGTACCTATGCTTTAAACAATTATCTTTGCACAAAATTTAAGATATGAGTCGTGGAGATAATTCTGGTAAAGGGAAAACTAGCAGAAAACAGGAAGGAAAAGGAAAGAGCAAGTCAAATGCAAATGATAAAGGTAAATCTAATTATGGAAATAAACCTTATGTGAGGGGTAAGGCATTAGCAAAAAAAGCTAGTAATGCAGCACCAAAAAAACTCTCTGATTCTGATGAGATAAGGCTTAATAAATATGTAGCTAATTCTGGGGTTTGCTCCAGAAGAGATGCCGACTTGTATATTAAAACAGGAAGCGTATGGGTAAATGGTAAGCCCATTACCGAAATGGGATATAAAGTAAAACTTACCGATGAAGTTAAGTTTGATGGACGACTCATTACTCCTCATAAAAAAGAATATGTGCTTCTTAATAAGCCTAAAGGTTTCGTAACCAGCACTAGTCCCGAAAAAACTAAAACGGTAATGGATCTAGTAGCAAATGCATCTAAATCTGTGTTAAAACCGATAGGTAGACTAGAAAGAAATACAACTGGGTTATTACTCTTTACCAATGATGTAGATTTAGAAAAGAAACTAACACATCATAAAAGTGGAGTTCGTAAAATATTTCATGTAGAATTAGAACGTAATCTAAAATTTGAAGATCTTCAAAAGATAGAGAAAGGAATCAAATTAGAAGAAGGTTTTATAAATGTAGATGAAATCTCTTATATAGAAGGTGCTTCTAAAAATGAAATTGGGATTCAGTTACAATCTGCTAAAAATGGAATTATCCATAAACTATTCGAACACCTTAATTACAGTGTTGTGAAATTAGATAGAGTAATCTTTGCAGGATTAACCAAAAAAGATTTACCTCGTGGCCACTGGAGAATACTTACAGAACAAGAAGTGATTAACCTTAGGATGATGTAAAGAATTTACAATTTAATACTGCTCTAACAAACCTTTTAGCTCATCGTAGTATTGCTTTGTGATATAGATACCATTATGACCAGCACCCTTGATCATTGTATGTTTGATTTTATCTGGATATAATGCTTCTAGTCGTTTAGAGTTTTCTTCTGGTTTGATTAGAAAGTCATGAGTGCCATGAAAGATTCGAATAGGACAGGTAACATCTTTTAAGAATTTATAGGAAGGAATCTCATAATTGATAAGCATTTTTGGCACCGGAGCAATACTTGCTATAAAATCATTCCAGGCATAGTATGGGGCTTCCAGTATAAGGAGTTTTGGGTTGTTTTTTGCTGCAGTATAGGCGGCAAACCCCGTTCCTAGAGAAAACCCTAAAACAATAATGTTTTTTTCATCATATCGTGTTTTTGCATAGTTATAGACTTTTTGGGCATCGTTATATAGTTCTGATTCTTCTTCGTAAAAACTATCACTTTTTCCATATCCTCTGTAATCGACAAATAGAATGTCAAATTTGTTTTCTGTGTATAAAGAAGCACGTCTCCCCCATTCATGAATTGCTCCGGCATTACCATGAAAATATAAAATAAGACCTTTACTGGTAGTATCTGTTTTAAAAAGCAATGCATTAAGAGTAATATCTTTTTCTACTTGAATATTGATCTCTTCAAAAGGCTGGTCAAAAGAATATACATAGTTTTTTTCCAAAATTTTTGGGTTAAAGAAAAAACGCTCTTGTCTTAGATATAAAAACAGGTATCCAGAAAGAATCAGGATAACAATAAATACTATAAATCTTGCAAATCTACGACCTATTTTCCTGAAATTAATTTTCAAAATTGATATGCTTTTATGAGTTGTTTTTTAATGTATTATGGATTCTATTTCGATAGGCCTTTACAATCTCTATACTAAAGATAGTAAAAACAAAAAGATACTCAAGCCCTACCATCCATAGGTTTTCTTTAAAATCAGGATGAAGATACGCGGTGTAGCTAAAAATAACGACAAAAGACCAAATAATCGGAAATCTGTAATTTGTAAATACACAAAGTGATAGCGGAACAGCTATATACCAGGGATGTACCGTAGTCGATAAGAAATAGTAGATACAAATACCTAAAAGCATACCTGTAATTAGTTGTAGAGTGCTTCGATTGTTTCTAAAGAAGGTTAGGGCTAAAAGAAACACTATGACTATCAGGGGTAAAATTTTACCAGTAGTCTCAATGATATTCCACCCTACAACTTGATATCCAATCCAACGAATAATAAAGTAAATACTGGCATTAAATTCGAAAGTCTGAAACCAAAGGGTAATTGTTTTGCTAAAATTAGCTAAGAATTCTCCAGATAAGAAAGGAGCAAAAATTAGAAGGCATGTACCTATAATTATACTATAAAAACCAATTAGTTTTGGTAGCCCAATAGTAAAACTGGATTTATTGACCCCTTTTTGTTTATCAAGAATAAATTTCTGAAAAAATAAAGGTAAAAATAATAGAGGGATTAGTTTCACCGAAACAGAAAGTGCCAGGACAACCGCAGCCCAGTACCAATAGCCTTTATGTAAAAGATATAATGACCATATGATAAAAAATACCATAACAGCTTCAAAATGAAGGTTACCTGTAAGTTCTATAATGATAAAAGGATTAAGAATATACCAGAAGATTCTTTCCTTGGGTAGATTAAATGATTGTAATAACTTTCTTCCGAAGAAAAATGTACCGATATCTGCTAAGATGATAAGTACTCTAAATACCATTGCAGACCCTAAAATACTTTTACTGGCAAACAAGGATGCGATAAAGTAACAAAACTGACTTACGGGAGGGTAATTAGTATAATGACTTCCGTTAAGTGTTCCCATGCCAGTATATAATTCCTGTGCTTGCGCAATTGGAGCATCTCCTTGTGCTATCCATACCTCGGGAAGAGATAAATAAGGATTAAAACCTTCTAAGAGCATACGCCCATCCCATATAAATCGATAAAAATCCTGGGATAAATTGGGTATGGCAAATAAAAAGACCACCCGAAATAATAATGCAGTAATGGCCAGTAGTTTCCAATTACCAGGGTTGAGTTGAATGATTTTATAAGAAACAAAAAATAGGGCAGTCCAAAGACTGATCATTTTAATAAAATCTGTTCGCTCTAACTGATAAGAAAAACTCCAGTAAAAAAGTAAGCCAGCAACAATAAGGAGGATGGAAAATCGATTATATTTCCATTGCTGAAACATTAAAATTTAGATGTTACAGATTTAAAGAATACAAATCCAAATCCAAGAAATAACATGATGTGAAACAAGAATAGTCCAAAATCCTGAAGTTCAAAAGCACTGTATAAAGCAAAACCAAAATATCCCATAAGTAATGCTTCTATAATAGTGTTTCCAGAAATATTTTTGTTAATATATTTATTTTCTTTCCAGGAACCTTTGAACGACTCGATATTAAATTTTGGAGTACGTATAAATTCACTTTTTTTCCCAAAATGACCTTCAAGAACTGCCATAGAATTATGAACAGAGAAGCCCATTGCAATAGAGAAAAAAGTAAAGAACATTTTTATGTATTCCATAAAATTCCAGAACCCTTTACCATGAATCTTTTTAAAAGTAAACCAGTAGCAAAAGAAAAATATAACAGTACTTAAGGCAAAAAATGCAATGACATTAAAATACCAGCTAAATAATGGATTACTATTTTTAATATACATTACCGGAACACTTAATACAGCAACCAATAATACTAATAAGAACATACTACTGTTCAATAAGTGAAAAAAGCTATGAAACTTGGTTTTAAAAGGAACGGTTTTGTCTTTAAGCATTTTCCAGTACAACTTCTGAAAATTCTCTGCAGCACCTTTATTCCACCTAAATTGTTGTGATCTGGCCGCACTAATAACTACAGGTAATTCTGCTGGAGTCTCTACTTCTTCAAGATATTTAAACTTCCACTTTTTTAATTGTGCTCTATAACTTAAGTCCAGATCTTCGGTTAATGTATCTCCTTGCCAGTTTCCGGCATCTTCAATACAAGTCTTTCTCCAAACACCAGCTGTACCATTAAAATTAATAAAGTGATCCTTATAATTACGACCTACCTGCTCCATAGTAAAATGAAAATCCAAAGCAAATGCCTGAATTTTGGTAAGCATTGAGTAATCTCTATTAATATGTCCCCATCGGGTTTGTACTACACCTATATTTTGATCTTTAAAATATGGGATAGTTTGCAGTAGCCAATTCTTACCAGGTAAAAAATCTGCATCAAAAATGGCTATATATTCACCTTTGGCAACTTTAAGTCCTTCTTTTAGTGCTCCGGCTTTAAATCCGGTTCGATCTTCACGGCAAATGTGTTGTATGTCTAAACCTGTTTGTTGTAGCTTTTCTATATGTGCAGCAGTAGTAATAACAGACTCATCTGTAGAATCATCCAATACTTGGATCTCTAATTTATCTTTTGGATAATCAAGTTCGGCAATGTTATCCAATAAACGATCCATTACATATAATTCATTATATACTGGTAACTGAACAGTAACATGCGGAATTTCTTCTTTTTTAGAAAAATCAAAAGTAGGTGAATTATCGGCTTGCTTTCGAGACTTCAGGTAGTTAAAAAGTAGATTCAGCTGCGCCAGACTATACATAAATATGATTAGTAAGGCTAGTGTGTAGGTTATGATGATAGCAATATCCATTACGTAAAGCTATATTTAAAAATCCAACTTAAAATCTTAACGCCTGCAAATATAGCACCTTTTATGGTTCCTGAAACTTTTGAGACACCAATTCTCTTTTTGTAATGCACCGGGACTTCGGTATAGTTATAACGTTTCTTTAACACTTTTAATTGCATTTCTACAGTCCACCCATAGGTTTTATCGATCATCTCAAGGGCTAATAGTTTATCATACTTAATGGCTCTAAAAGGCCCGAGATCTGTGAATTTTGCACCAAAAAAAAGTTTCATTAATCCTGTCGCCAACCAGTTTCCGAAAATTTGAGGAGATGTCATAGAACCTGCTTCCCGTAGATGTTTGACTCTAGATCCAATAACTAAATCCATATTTTGATCTATAATAGGTGCAACTATTTGAGTAAGCTCAGCAGGATAATCACTATAATCACCATCTAAAAATACGATGATATCTGGTTTAACATCTTTTGATGCTATATATTCCATTCCTTTCAGACATGCATAACCATATCCTTTTTGCTTTTCTTTTAGCACGGTGGCTCCTGCTTTTTTTGCAACATTTTCGGTTTGATCTGTAGAATTATTGTTCACCACAATAACCTCAGAAACGATATCCGGAATTTCTTTGATTACATGTGCTATGGAATCTTCTTCGTTAAAAGCAGGTATGATTACGTTTATAATAGGAGGCATTTATAAGGAAGCGTTAGGATTGTCTCTTTTAAAACTAAAAATATCAGTCCACTCACCGGTTTTCTTATCATTGATATAGCGTTCGGCTTTAAAAAGTTTGTTGTTTTTATACAATAGACAGTATCCTTCTTTTTTGTTATTTTTATATTGATATTTTCGAGTTATTTCGGCTGCAATATCGTAAATAATCCACCATTTCTCGGCTTTATCGTTTACAAAATGCCCTTCTTTCAACAATTTACTGTTTTCTGAATAAAAATACCAGTATCCATTTTTTTTGTTATTTCTGAAATGTCCTTCTTTTGATACTTTTCCATTAGGATGATAAAAATGCCAAAAATCTACCTTGTACTCTCCTGATTTCCACCCTTCAGCTTTAAGTATACCATTAGTATAATATTCATAATGATATTCTTTTTGAGCTATGATTTGATTTCCAGAAAAGGAAAACATAACTAAAAGGATACAAAGCTTTTGAATCATGGTTACAGTTTTATATGAACTCTTAGACGAAAACAAATATTCATACTAACATTTTTTTTAATTATTTGATTAAAAAAAGCCATATCAGAGTTGGATTCTAGATATGGCTTTTATTGTGTATAGTATATATTCTAACTCAATTTGATTTGAGAATTACTTTTTATTTACAAAATCCATCAAATCTACATCGTTACCTAGTAAAATTTCATTAGAATTGATACGGCCGTCTAATGTATCATTCTCTAGTTTTAGTACTCCACGTGGGCAAACTGCAGAACAAACTCCGCAACCTACACAGCTGGATCGCACTATATTTTCACCTTTTTGGGCATATGCACGTACATCAATTCCCATTTCGCAATAGGTAGAGCAATTCCCACAAGATATACATTGCCCCCCATTGGTGGTAATTCTAAATTTAGAAAATAAACGTTGTTGAAACCCAAGAATTGCAGCCATAGGACAACCAAATCTACACCATGCCCGGTTACCCAAAATAGGGTAGAAACCAGTACCGATAACACCAGAAAATATAGAACCAATATATAGTCCGTATGCAGATCTAAGGCTTCCGGATTTAATAAAAAACACTTCGTTTGTAGTACCGGTATAATGCATTACCAGGAATGAAATTATGATAACAAAGTATCCAATCGCACCGTATCTGGCATCTTTACCTAACTCTTTTCTTTTAAAAATCATCACGACAGAAAAAACAAGAGTCAGGATAGTGGCTGCCCCGGCAAGGAAAGTACCTCGGGTTAACCAGTATTTATTTGGATCACTACCCAGATATGTATATATCATGGCCATAGTCATCACTACAGAAAAGACTAAAACGGTATGGATTAACCAACGTTCTAGTTTCCAGGCACTCAATTTTTTACTGGATAATTGTCTGAAAGAATCTCCCGCAGTTTCTGCTAGTCCACCACAACCACAAACCCAGGAACAGTACCATCTTTTTCCAAATTTGTAGGTTAAAATAGGACTGATTACAAATATAGTGACCACCCCAAAAATTAGCATCCCCAGACCAAGGTTTTGGGATGATAAAAGACCATCAAGAGACCATCCATCAAATAGATAATAATTAAGAGGCCACATACTTTTTAAATCGTAATAAGGAAGATTGTAGTCTGGACTAGTATTTAATCTTGCCATAAACTCTGGAATCAGAAATGCAAATCCAAGTTGAAAAAACATCACCGAAACAGTTCGTATCTGCTGATAACGATTGTGTCTGTATTTTAGAATAAATTTATATCCAAAAGCAATAATGGCAATAGTATATAACGTTCCGTATACAAACCATTGGCTTGCAGGGTTGCCACTTAAAATTCTACTTAGAGGATCGAATAAAGCTACTAATCCTGTATTGGCTTCACCATTAGTACCTAACCCGAGTAGTTCTGCATAAAAATATAATACAATATAAAAAGCGGTTAGCCCTACACCCGTGAGCCATCCCAAAATACCTCGAGATGAGATAGATTTAAACCAGACTCCATCATTTTTGATTCCTTCTAGCTTTTTTAAGTATATATCGTTTGCAAACAATATGGTACCTGCTGTAATTAATACTAGAGAAAGAGTTAAAAACACTCCCTGATTCGGGAAATTAGTATTAAAAATGGCAAGAGCCAAAATAAAGAGTCCAACCAAGCCTATGGCTAGAGCTATTTTTTGCTGTATTGAAACCCCTTTGGTATTAGGATTTGCAAGAGACATGCTATGATCTAATTTGTTACTCATCGTATATATTTTAGTCGGACTTCACAAGAAATATTAAAACAAGTTTAGTACAAGCCTGTGAGGTCTATAATTTATTTTTTAAGTGGTTTGAAGCTGTGATTTTTTATAAGCTGAAAGAATATCAGACTCATAGACCGAATAGAATTCTGGATCAAAATTGGCTTCTGCAAGATGCTGCATCACATAATTCACATCTCTTTTTTCTGTAAGCCAACGATCAAAAACTTCGTGACGCATTCTGATTCCAAATGTATTGATACCTAAAAACTCTGCGGTTTCTTTATGATAGGATACTGTAATACATTTGGTATCATCCTCATGTATCCAATGAAACTGCTGTTCGTATTCTTGTGCTCT
This sequence comes from Aquimarina sp. Aq78, assembly GCF_900299525.1. Classification (GTDB taxonomy): domain Bacteria; phylum Bacteroidota; class Bacteroidia; order Flavobacteriales; family Flavobacteriaceae; genus Aquimarina. The sequence goes on from NZ_OMKA01000031.1 coordinate 76,625, forward strand.
TCCAAATACCCAACCATAAGTTTGATATTCGATATCAAGAAATTTTGCACTATTAAACCAATGTCCTGGTTTGTATTCGGTTTTGTTTCCGCAGATAGTCTGTGCTAGTGTTTCTCCCATCATACGGCCGGTATACCAAACGGCTTCAATAGGACGTCGATTCCCTATGGCTTCGTGTTGTTCTGCACAATCACCAATAGCATAAATGTTGGGGATATTGGTTTCGAGAAATCTATTCACTTTTACACCTCGACCTAGTTCGATACCAGAATCTTTTAAGAAATCTACATTGGGAGACACACCTGGTGTTAATCCAACAACATTACAATCAATGACTTCTCCTGTTTCTTGCACGACTACAGCTTTGACTTTGCCGTTATCATCAGCAACTATTTCTTTTAAGTTTACACCTAATCTAAGGTCTATATGATGATTTTGGATATGTCTATTAATCATTCCGCTTTCACCAGCAGGTAAGACAGCATCCCAAAAGCTATTTTCGCGTACCAAAAATGTAACCGGAATATTACGAGAATGAAGCATTTCTGCCAATTCTATACCGATTAATCCTCCTCCAACAATTACAGCACGGTTACATACTTTATTATTGGGGGCGTGTTTTTCTAGATTTTCAAGGTCTTGTTTATGATACATACCCATCACTCCATCAAGATCCTGACCTGGCCAACCAAATTTATTGGGTTTAGAACCTACTGCAATAATAAGTTTATCATATGCCATAACTTCTCCACTCGCAAATACAAGCTCATTAGCCTGGTGATTAACTTCGGAAACAAAACCATTTTTAAGTTCGATTCTGTTTTTCTCCCAAAACCAGTTTTCATAAGGTTGAGTATGTTCGAATTTCATATGTCCCATATAAATATACATAAGAGCAGTACGCGAAAAGAAATATTCGGTCTCGGCAGAAATGATAGTGATTTTTTTGTCAGACATTTTACGTATATGCCTGGCAGCAGTAACTCCCGAAATTCCATTTCCAATAATTGCAATGTGTTCCATAAATGATAATTGTAGGTTGTCAATATTTACTAAGAAGTGAACACTTCGGTCAGTAAGTCGTATATAAATATAAGAACTTAAATAGCTGGATTAATTTAGAATGAATCTAAAAACCGATGATTTTGTAAGGGTCGCTGCTTTATATCGAACAGGAGGGATGTGTTTATGGTACCATAAAAAACTGCCTGAGAAAAAGCTTCTCAGGCAGTTTTATTTTTTTTGTTTACCCTAGGTTTTATACCAAATTGAATTTGGTATTAGTACTTCTGGATATTTTTTATTGCTTTACTATTTTACGAGTAATCACTCGATCCTTGGTTATTATTTTTATAGTATACACTCCTGTTTTGTAGGCACTCATATCAATAGAAACTACGCCTTTGTTATCTGTGATACGTTTTTGGGTACTACTTCTCCCATTGTTTAATGCTGTTAAGGCTATAGTAACAGGTGATTTTTCTACTTGACCAGTTTGTATGTACAGTATATTTTGAACTGGATTAGGATAGGTTATGATCTTTTTTTGATTAAGCCCTTCTTTTTTTGCTGTTCTGGAAATAGCTCTGGATTTTTCTGGACAAAATTCTGTTTTTGGATCTTTTAACCACGTAGCTCCATTTGTTGGATGTCCTACTATACAATCAATAGAATTTTGTCGAGCATCCATATAGTTTAATTTACTATTATTAGATGCTATTAGACTTGTTAATTTATTTCTAAAACAATTTAATGCCCCCAATTTGATATTCTTACTTACATCTAGACTCTTTAATTCATTATTAGAACAATTTAAGTATTCCAATTTGGTATTCTTACTTACGTTTAGGCTTGTTAATTTATTGGTAGAACAATATAATGTCTTCAATTTGGTATTCTTACTTAAGTTTAAACTGGTTAGTTTACTGGTAGCACAATATAACTCCTTCAATTTGGTATTTTTGCTCACGTTTAGACTAGTTAGATTATTTCTGCCACATGCTAATCGCTCCAAAGAAGTATTTTTGCTTACGTCTAGACTGGTTAGATTATTATCATAAGCATCTAAGGTTGTCAATTTAGTATTCTTACTTGTGTTTAAGTTTTTTAATTTATTATTATAAGCATATAAGTATATCAATTTAGTGCTCTTACTTATGTTTAAGCTTTTTAATTCATTACTATGACAATTTAATTGCTCTAATTTAGTACTGTTACTTATATCTAATTGTGTTAGTTTATTATTTTCACAATACAACGTTTTTAATTCTTTTTGCCTGCTTAGTTTTAGTTCGGTTATCTTATTATTACGACAATTCAATTCCAGTAATTTCCTACTATTAGGTAAAAACAACTTGTTTAACTTATTGTTACTACAATATAATGCGATCAAATCACGACTAAGTATTGTTAGTGATTCTAGTTTGTTGTAGCTACATCCTATACTTTTTAATTTGATGTTTTTGCTAAGATCTAAATTGGTTACTTTATAGTTCTTATAGAAAAATAATGTTTTTAATTTGGTGTTTTTGCTAAGATCGAGTTCTCTGATACTAGTTTTGCTAACCGATAAGCCTGTAATATTTTTAAAAGCATCTATACCAATAAGATTAGATATTGGACCACCAGAAACTCTTATATGACCTGTATACGCTTGAGCTTCACTAACTTCTATTTTGCCATTGTTGTTGGTATCAATATTGTGATTTCGTAATAATGCTTGTTTAAATTTAGTATCAGGAATAATAACTTCCTGTGCTTGTAATGAAAGGGTAAGGGTTACTAATGCAATACAGCTACATACCCATTTTTTTTGTGTTAATACGATCATGATTTTGGTTTTTTTGTTGAACGACGAATTTAGATAGGTGGGTGACGATGTATGTCCTGATTCCTTGATTATAAAAGAATCAGGACACATTGAGATCTATGATCTGGGAGCTATGTAGAAAAATAAAATCTAAAATTGTTTGTAAGTTGATGATTTGCCATTCGACTGAATGCCCATTACCAAGGTAAATTTTAACAATTTAAAATACGATAAATTCAGTTTTTTGATGGAACTGATCAATAAGGTAAAGGATGAAAAAAATAACAATGCTATTAGTTCTTCTCTCAATTCAATTTGGGTTTTCGCAAAGTAATACAGCGTTTTTTACTAAAGCAGATAGCTTTTTTAAAACCTATGTATCTAACGGAAGAATTGATTATAAAACCATTAAAAAAGACCCATCTTCGTTAGAAGAATTATTAAGAATAGCTGCAAATGTAAAGGTTACTACGAGTGATGCTAAGACCTATCAGGCTTTTTATATCAACGCGTATAACTTGGCAGTAATAAAAGGGATAGTAGATAAATACCCAACAAAATCACCATTAGATATTAAAGGTTTTTTTGATAAAACCACCTATACATTAGGAGGTAAAAAAACAACACTTAATGATCTGGAAAATAAGATCCTTCGTAAAAATTTCCCAAAAGAAGCTCGATTTCACTTTGTGTTAGTTTGTGCAGGTCTAGGTTGTCCACCGATTATACCTTCGGCATATAAGCCTTCAACATTAGAAGATCAATTACAACGCCAAACGGTAAAAGCTTTAAATAACCCTAATTTTATTAAAGTGAAGGGTAATAAAGTACGGCTATCACAAATTTTTGAATGGTATAAGGGAGATTTTACTCAGAATGGATCAGAGGTGGATTTTGTAAATAAATTCCGAAAAGAGAAAATTCCGGCAAAAGCCAAAGTATCATATTACTCCTATGATTGGAGCTTAAATCAAGTTAAATAATCACAATTATTTCAACATAATCTTTAACAATAAATAAGAATTTTTATCAAAGTTTTTTATATCAAAGCTACTTTGAAAGAGGATACTTATGTAAAAAAAAGCAATAATGAAAACCAAAAGAATACTAATAACAACAATAAGTCTTTTTATTCTGACTATAGGGTTTGCACAGGACGAGGATTCGGGAAAGTCAAATATTCAGGAGTTTACACCTTCAAAACTTTTAAAGAAAGGACAATGGGATATCAAGTTTTTTAATAGCATATATACGCAAACGGAACAAACCGACTCGGGATCTAAATCGGTAACTATAGATAGACAAACTTTTTTTACAAATACTACTGAAATATTTACTGGGATTAGTAAAAATTCTAGAGTGAATGTTGGACTTATTTTTCAGGTAAGAGCAAATACTTATGGAGGAGCAGGAGCATTAGAGGTACTGAGTTTTAAAGATAATACTACGGATGCCAGAAGTGGGCTTACTACAATTGCACCGTCAATAAGAATACAGCCTTTTAAAAATGTAGCAAACTTTTCTTTTACCAGTTCGTTTTTCATCCCTGTGTTTGAAGATGTTCCAAATGCACCTTATTTAGATAAAAGAAGTTTTTTCTGGGAGACTAAGTTTTTCTATGATAAAACTTTTGGGGGTAATAAATGGCAGATTTTTACAGAAGCAGATTTAGGATATAATTTTGGAGAAAAGTCAGTAGATGCTGATCCAACTAGTGAAAATATATCAGAACGATTCGCAAATAATAGTTTGTTTGTGCCATTAAGTGCTTTTTTAAGTTATTTCCCAAGCTCAAAATCTACAATTTTTGTAAATGCTCAACAGGCTTTTTTGTTTGATTTAGGAAATGATTTTGATCAGGATTATACGCAGTTAGGATTTGGTGGTAAATATCAACTTACTGAAGTTCTTAACTTAGAAGCATCCTTCGGTAAGATTGTTAGAGGAAATAATTTTCAAGGATTAGGGCAAACATTTAGTTTAGGTTTAAGAGCGTTATTCTAGAATACTAGTATAAAAATTGTATTTTCAGCAGTAAAAAAAAGAGCATGAAAAATATTTTTCTACTGTTGTTAGCCTTTATTTTTTGTACGTGTTCTGGACAGGGACCTAAGATTAATGGAGTTAGTTTTGTAGGTTCTCCAGAGGAGATTACCTCTGCAGAGATTGATCCTGTTGTAGAAGTCAATGCCAATTGGGCTGCAGTGATGCCTTTTGGGTTTATAAAAAATTTAGAGACTCCCACTGTAGTTTTTAATATCGAAAGACAATGGTGGGGAGAGCGAAGAGACGGAGCCAAAAAAACAATTGAATTACTGCATAATAGAGAAATTAAGGTGATGCTAAAACCTCAAATTTGGGTGTGGAGAGGAGAGTTTACAGGTAATATCAGTATGAAATCTGAGGAAGACTGGAAAACACTCGAAAAATCATACGAAGATTTTATATTACTCTATGCAATATTGGCAGAAGAGATGCAGGTTCCTATACTTTGTATTGGTACGGAGTTGCATACGTTTGTTCAGAAAAGACCTGAGTTTTGGAATCATTTGATTACCAAAATACGATCGGTATATAAAGGAAAATTAACCTATGCAGAAAACTGGGATCAGTTTGATAAAGCACCTTTTTGGGATCAACTGGATTATATAGGTGTAGATGCTTATTTTCCAATTTCTCATAGTAAAACGCCAACGGTAGAAGAGTTTAAGAAAGGATGGCAAAAACATAAAAGTGATATTATCACATTACAAACTAAAATAAAGAAACCTGTTTTATTTACAGAATATGGCTATCGAAGTGTTCATTTTACAGGAAAAGAACCTTGGGATTCTAGTCGTATCGATGGTAAAGTTGATCTCGATGGGCAAAATAATGCATTGACGGCTTTGTATCAGGAATTTTGGAATGAACCTTGGTTTGCTGGTGGATTTCTTTGGAAATGGTACCATAATCACAATAAAGTTGGAGGAGAGCGTAATAATCGATTTACTATACAAAATAAACCTTCAGAACAACTAATAAAAGAGTTTTACTCAACAAACAAATGAATTTTTCTCGAATTGTTTTCATCATATTTTTTACTACTTGTTTTGCCTTTGGGCAAAATAAAGTAGTTTCCGAAATACGTATACAAGGAAATAAAAAGACCAAAACCTCGGCTATCACAAAACTCACCAATATTGAGCAAGGAAAAGCCCTGGATTCTTTACAGATCGAGGCAGATATTAAAAGATTAAAAAGGTTACCTTCTATTGCACATGCCTATTATCAGGTGTATGAAAAAGAAGAAGGCTATGAGGTAGTTTATGGGATAGAAGAAAATTTTACGATCATCCCTTCTGCCAATCTCTATACGACCAATAATGATGAGTTTGCCTTTAGAGTGGGATTATATGAGTTTAATTTATTTGGCCAAAATATAGTTCTGGGAGGATTGTATCAAAATGATATTTATAGTTCGTATGGAGCAAATCTAAGAGCACCATTTTTATTTAGTAAGAAATTAGGAATAGCCTTTAATTATAGTAACCTCACTACCGAAGAACCGGTGTTTCTAGAAAATGGTACTGCAGATTATAAGTATAACAATACCTCGTATGAAGTATTAGGGTTATATCAATTTAATCTTCAGAATCGAATCGAGTTGGGTGTGAATTACTTTAATGAAGATTATACATACAAACGTGGTGCCACTGAAGCAGGAATACCACAAGATTTTGATGTTAATAAGCTATTGTATAAGCTAATATACGAATACGATAATCTGGATTATGATTACCAATATGTATCGGGATTTAAAAGCACATTAAATGCACAATACGTGGTGAGTACCGAAAACGTCTTACCCGATTTTCTTATTGGGTGGAACGATTTTTTATACCATAAAAGAATAGGTAAAAAAGGAAATTGGTCTTCCAGATTACGATTAGGGTTAGCAAGCAATGATGATTCTCCATTTGCACCGTTTGCAGTAGATAATAACCTTAATATTAGAGGAGTTGGCAACACTATTGATCGAGGAACTGGGGTGATTGTCCTTAATACCGAATATAGACACACATTGTATGAAAAAGATTGGTTTGTGTTGCAAAGCAATGTCTTTGTAGATGGAGGAAGTTGGCGTAATCCCGGAGGAGATTTTGGAGATTTTGGAGATTCTCAAAATTTCAGAATATATCCAGGTGTAGGTTTACGTTTTATGCATAAACGAATTTTTAATGCCATTTTTAGAATCGATTATGGGCATGGAGTTACAGACGATGCTACCAAAGGATTTGTATTTGGGATTGGGCAGTATTTTTAATAATCTAGGCTTATCCAATATAGAAAAGGGCTTGACTTTAAATAAACCAAACCCTATTACTTAGTGGGATTAGTAGTTACTAAAAATCATCTAAGCATTGATGCACTAATGGAGACCCCATACAACAACCATTGAATAATGAACCACCACCACAAAAGGTACATATTTCAGGAGGATATGTTTGGCAATTTCCTGCTCGACCTCCATTAACAGATTGTTGCTCATCTTTACTTAATTTTTGAGCACCATTTAAATTCAAAATGTTTTTTAACATAATTAAGGTTTTAAAAATATAATTTTCCCTGAACAGTTAAAGACATTCAGGTTTATGTCTATTCTTGCAAGAATTTTTTTAATGCTAGTATAGGCTGAAGTTTTAGTTTATTAGTTTTTAAAAGAAGTGAATTTCTGATTAAAAATCGCCTTTTTGTACCCATACGCACCTATTCGTTAAAAAGAAGTTAATTAATTACCGAACGTTTGGTAAAAAACTATATGTTTCTATATTTGCACTCGTATTAGAAGTGAGATACGAAGTTTAAACAGGTTCAATTACTGAAAATAATAAACACCAAAACCCGAATTATTATGGAACAGAAATTTCCGTTACCTCCGTTTTCAGAAGAAACGGCAAAACAAAAAGTACAAATGGCAGAAGATGCCTGGAATACAAAAGACCCAGAAAAAGTTAGCATGGCCTATACTATTGATAGCGAGTGGAGAAACAGAGATCATTTTTTGAAAGGAAGAGATAAAATCGTTGCGTTTCTTACCCAGAAATGGGAAAAAGAACTCACCTATACATTAAAGAAAGAGTACTGGGCACATACAGATAATCGTATAGCAGTAAGATTTGAATATGAGTATGAGAATGAAACAGGAGATTGGTATAGAGCATACGGAAATGAAATGTGGGAATTTGACGTAAATGGTTTAATGAAAAAGAGATATGCAAGTATCAATGATATTGCTATAACCAAAGGAGAGAGAAAGTATATTTAGAAATTACCACGGTAAGAAACAAAATAGATCTTGGTGGGTTATCTAAACAAACATAGAATTCGTTAAAATATAACAGAAAAGAAAAAATAGTAAGGTTACTATTTTTTTATATAATAATATTACCGAACGTTCGGTAATAAAAATTGAATTACTAACATTACACTTTTAGAATCATGAGAACAATAAAAATCACATTAGGAATTGCAGTACTTGCAATGATTACACTAACAATGTATTCATTTACTAAGAATTTAGAAACGGAAAACAAGGATACTAAATCACGACATACATCAACACTATATAAAACTGTTGAAGTAAATGGATTGGATATATTTTACAGAGAAGCAGGGGCAAAAAATAGGCCTACCATTCTATTATTGCATGGATACCCTACATCATCCCATATGTTTAGAAACCTGATTGTAGATCTGGCAGATGATTATCATATTTTAGCACCGGATTACCCAGGGTACGGAAGATCAGAACAACCATTACTATCCGAATTTGACTATACTTTTGATAATATGGCTACTATTATTGAAGGCTTTTTGGCTACACTAAAAGTGAAGAAGTTTAGTATATATCTTATGGACTATGGTGCTCCTGTAGGGTTTAGAATTGCGTCTAAATACCCTAATCGTATAGAGTCACTAATCATTCAAAATGGTAACGCTTACAATGAAGGTATTGGTGAATTTTGGAATCCTCTTAAAGCATATTGGAATGACCCATCGGTTAAAAATGGTAAGGCTTTAGAAGGTTTTCATAAGATAGAAGGATTAAAGTGGCAATATACCCAAGGTGTTCAGGAGGTTAATAAGATTAGTCCTGATAATTGGGAAATTGATTTACAGCATTTAACACGAAAAGAGAATAATGAGATTCAACTGGCTATGTTTTATGATTACAGAACTAATATTCCATTATACCCTAAATGGCAAAAATACTTACGAGATTATCAACCACCCACATTAATTGTTTGGGGTAAAAATGATCATATTTTTCCAGCCGAAGGTGCATATCCTTATAAGAAAGATTTAAAAAATATAGAATTTCATTTATTAGATACTGGGCATTTTGCATTAGAAGAAAAAGGAGACGAAATTGCAAATTATATGCTTAGTTTTTTAAAGAAAAACAATATTAGATAAGATATTTTAGTAATTAATAAACGGTTCCTTCTATACATATAAAAGGAATCGTTTCTTTGTAAAATACTGTGATCAGGAAACAACCTTTTCTTTATAGTACCGATATAAATCTTCAGAAGAGGCTCCCATCCATTTTCGCATATGAATATTTAAAAAATGATATTGTAAACGCCATACACCAATCTCTTCATAACGTCTTGCAGAAGTAATCACATGTTTGGGGATGATTACAAACTGGTTTATAGCAAAAAGACGATCTACCAAATCATTATCTTCATAAACAATAAAAGACTCATCATAACCATCAATTTCCCGAAACAGAGCTGTGGTTATAAATTGACTTTGATCACCACCTCGACATCGCTTACTTTTAAACTGTGTTAACCATCCAAGAAATTGCAACCACCAATGATTAGAATCAAATTTCATTCTGAAACAGCCTGCATTATTTCCTTTCTTAACCTCTGCTATAATATCAGTATCAAAACCTTTGGGAGGAAAAGAATCCGCATGAAGAAAGTACAGAATATCACCTTTTGCAGTATTACCACCTGTATTTAGTTGTTTGGCTCGACCTTTTTTTGATGAAAGAAGCTTAATCAAAATTGATTCGTTCTTTGCTACAGTATTTACAATATCTTGAGAACCGTCGACACTACCGCCATCTACAATGATAATTTCTTTTATATTTTCTTTAGTATCACAAGATTTAATTAAGTGAGAAATCAGACGGCTAATTGTTTCTGCCTCATTTAATATGGGGATAATAATGGATATTTTCAATTTTACTAAGAATTCGATTATACTGTAAATTTACTCATTTAACCTGCATTATGCATTAGAACTTCGTTATGAGGCTTGAAACTACTAGAAAATATGACATTTTCTTAGTTTTAGCATAGCATCGCTACGGTTAAATTGAAAAATGTAGTGCAACGGTATATTTTGAAGTAGTTTCAATACGTAATAGATTTTCTAATGTATAATGCGGGTTTAAGCTCCATTCATATTCTTTATTTACCTTTTGTTTTCTAATCTAGTACAACTGCTGCAGGATAATCTTTTGATTGCTCATTTAGTTTCCAATCGTATTCTTTATACCCTTTTTTTGATTGTTTGTCAATTTTTATTGCAGCGTATCTGTTAATAAAATCCTTAACATCACCACCATTTACTTTAAAATCCCTTTTGTACCAGGTAAATATTTTCGAAACTATTACTTTGTCTTTTGTAATTGTATTTCGGGTAGGATCATTAATAAACTTTTCAGTTTGACTATCCAGAGCGGTATTAAGGTTGTCAGCAGTATATGCTCTGTTCCATACCACGGGACAAGAAATCGATGCACAGTTGATTGCAAAGTGAATTCTGGGGTCACCAAATTTTCTTAAAATTTTGTGTTCTAACTCACCTAAACTATACCATACTCCATCAATTTTGAAGAATTTTTTCCCCCAGGGATCTTCAAGATCTTTAATGCTTTTTAGAGGGTAGCTATCTATGACAAGTTTTATAGTATAGGCATTGTATGCATTGATCCAATACGCTAATTTCTCTTCTCTTGTCCAATTTTCTTGAGGTGGATTTTCAGAAAGTTGTTTAAAGTATCGATATAATTGAGAGCTGTCTCTCATAAATCCGTTATAATCTACTTTTCCATCATCAGATACATTTAGGAGTAATGCTTGATCCCAAAGGATGTGATCAAAACTGTTTTGTGATTGAATCTGATTTAAAGATAATATGGCAAATAGCACTAATATAATTTTTGGAGCTTTCATTTTTTTAGGTTTTAGATGGTTATTATTTAATTTTTATTAACTCTTCTTTTAAAATCTATGGTTTTAGTAGAGAATCAGGAAATGAACTTACAGGTAAAGTTTAGTTTCAGCTGATTTTTGGATTAATAATCAGGTATGCGAAGTATAGGGTAAGCAGGGAGTTTCTAATTGGATAAACGATGATAACTATTTGATTATTAGTACTTAATGACGGTAGTGATTTCCTGGATTAATAAAAATTTATGCTAATATTAGACATATTTTTTTTAGGTTAACTTTAACTTTTTATAGAGCCGTAATTAGCTACTTATTTACTCTAAAATTTTATAATAGAACAAAAAGTCAGATGAGAAATGGGTGAAATACTATAGTATTTAGTTATTCATTTAAGCTCCAATTGTATTTTTTGAAGCTCTTTTTTGCATTAGTATTAATAGTAATTTTGGAGTATTTATTTAAAAAATGAATTAAAGAACCTTCGGTTTTAAAATCTTTTGCAAACCAGGTAAATATTTTAGAAAGTTGAACACTATTAGAAGTTATTGTATTTCGTTTAGTATCATTGATAAAGTCAATAGTTAATTTTTCTAACTCCTGATCTACATTTTGAGGTGTGAACGCTTTGTTTAATAACCGAGGGCAAGAAATAGAGGCACAATTGATACCAAAATGAATCCTGGGATCCCCCATTTTTCGTAAAATTCTATGTTCTATATCATTAAGAGTATACCATTTGTTTCCTAGTTTAAAAAAACGCAAATCCCATGGATCCTTAATGTCTTTGATGCTTTTTAAAGGATAATTATCGAGGATTAATTTTATGGTAAATGCATTATATACATTCATCCAATATGCTAATGTATCAGATTTGTTCCAGTTTTCTGTAGGGGTATTTTTACGTAATACTTCTAGATAAGATTTTAGTGCACGATGATCTTGTTTAAAACCGATATAATCCACAGTACCATTAGCAGAGACGTGTTTCTGTAGCAAATCATTCCATGATTGATGATTAAATGCTTTGAGGATATCAACTTTTGGATCTTCTTTTATTGTAACTGTTTCCTTTTGTTGTGCAGCCTCCTCAACTTCTTCTTCCTCTTCTGGTTCTACTTTTTCAATCGATGTATCTGGTGCTTTTTCCTCTATTGGAACAGTAACTTTAGGAGAATTCACCTTTTTTTCAGTTGTTTTAGGCTCATCGGGAGTAGTATTTTGAATGGCTTTTTTACTTCCGCCGCAGGCAACAAAAAAACAAATTAGGGCGATAAAAAATAGGTTGTTCATTAGATAGACACTTTTTAATTTAACTAAGATACATTTCCTGTTGGATAAAACTTGGAGTAAGATGAAGATTCTCTGAAAAACTAAACGTCAAGATGAGTTCATTTTTTATTTTGAAATTTGCCAATTCAAGTACTTCGATTTTAGGAGAAACACTTGAATTGACGCTTTTTAACTTAACTCTATCAAAATAGAATTATAGATGATCAATCTGTATGAATCTCTAAAGGGTCTACCAAATTATCTGTAGTATCATCATTAGGATTTGTTCTAACATAGAATCCATAATCGGCTTCTACACCATGTACATTTGGAATTTCCATAATACCTTTCTTTAATAATCTACCCAATTCTTCGGGATGAAGTCGATATCCACTAGCCAGGTTAATCATTCCTACCGAAGAACCGTGAGCGCCTTCTATTTCGAATACATCATGTTCTACATTAGCTATTTGATCACGATTGAGTCCTGAAAAAGCAAGAATACTATGTGTGTAATGCCCATTAAGAACCCAGGAATCTTGCCCAAAATCCATAAAAGGAACTTCATCTTCTCCAGAAAGTCCTCCAACGTTACCAATCATATCTTGCAGTGCTTCGCCAACTTCTTCTCTAAAAGCTCCTCTTACAAGATCAGGTGCCTCGTCTGCCTCACTGATTTTTGGAGCAATTAAAGTAGCATCAAGTATCCAGCCAATAGGCCCTAAAACGAATAAAAATGCTCTCAACAGTTTGATATACCAAGGGATATCTACATCAACATCAATTCCGCTGGTAAATACATTTACAAATCCATCATGCCAGCGAATAGAGCCTTTTACATTGTAGAATTTTCTAAAAAATAAGAGTAAAACCCCATCCCATTCTATAGTTGCTCCCGATTTTTCGGCCTCACCACTTATCTGAATTCCTAAATCATGCATACTCATTTGCATAGCATTTATAGTGGCTCCTTCGATACTTTCTCCTACTTTTTCTTCTGCTTTTTTGGCTAATACAGTGTCCATAGCATCTCTGGATATAATAATTTGGATCCCGGTATTTTCTGGAACAATAGAATGGTTTTCAGGCATCTGGGCGGATTCCCCAGGTAATGCCAATGTGGCAATTAATGCAGGAGTAGTGTCCAACATCGTACTATCGTTTACTTGAGGGTTTTGCGGTTGTCCCGGCGGAAATCCAACCTGTACATGTTCTATTTGTGAGACAGCCCCCAGATAGAAATCGGTATTCCAAGTGGATCTGTTAGGGATTTCATCTTCTTCAAAGACAGAACCTTCTATTCCTCCGATTAGCGAATTATAAATAGGAATATCCATATTTTGTAAAATATCATCGATTAAACCAGTAGCAAATGTACCTACAAGTCCGCCGATATCTTCTGGGGTAGCTTCTTCTACCTCTTCAACAGATAATGCTGCAACGGGAGATGAACCAGAAACACTTCTTACAAAAGGTCTAAGTTTCATCCAAATATCAAATGGAGAAGCATCAGAATCTCCATTCTTAAACTCACCGGTAATATGCAAACCTAGCCTGGCATTGTTAGTGGCAGGTTCTCTGACCTCTACTGTTGGTTCATTGATTTGAATTTGAATATCTCCAAATTCAAATGATGAAGGAATAACTTCTGTAGCATATAAATGAGTAACAATCCCCTTAATAATATCTACGTTGATACCGACCGCAATTTTTACTTCTCCTAAGTCCATATTCGTTTTTTTTTTTTTGTTAATATTGGAACTTAAAATAAAGTATTATATAAATAGTGATCAAGGGGTAAAAGACTAATGTTTAATGGGTTAATAGACTATTTGTAGTGTGTTATGCGATTTGTTTCTTTAAAAATGATGGCTATAAATGTTAGCATCTAGTTTATAATGATACTGTGTGCTATTCATAAAGACTGGCTAACGCCTGGTTGAAAAGTGTGACCTCTTCGATAGTTCCTGTACTTATTCTACACCAATCAAAGAAAGGAGGAAATGGTCGACCAATTAAAACTCCTTTTTCTAACATTTCTTTATGCAATGTGCGTATATCTTTTCCAGATTTGAAGAAGATAAAGTTGGTATGTGATTTTACGTAAGGGAGTTTAAAAGTATCCAGAGTTTTATAAATCATATCTTTTGCTTCCCGAGTTTTTTGTAGGCTAAAGTTATAAAACTCTTTGTCATTCAATGCTTCTTTAGCTGCGGCGATAGCAGGAACATTACTATAGGCCACCATATTTCTTCGAAGTTTTTCTGCTAAAGCTGGTTTTGCAATAAGATAACCAATACGAAGACCCGCCATACCATATACTTTTGAAAATGTTCTGGATACGATGACATCTTTTTCTTGTTTTACGAGTTCGACCATCGAAGGATAATTAGAATCTTCGATATAGTCATAATAAGCTTCATCACTAAATAAAATAGTCTTATTACTTATAGTATCACAAAAATCTATTAACTTTTTTGAAGGGAGAACAGTAGAAGTTGGATTATTGGGGTTGCAGAGAAAAACTAGTTTTGTTTTTGAAGAAATTCGTTTTTCGATCTCGGCCATATCGTATCCTTTATCGTCACCTACAGGGACCCAATTCACTTCTGCTCCCCATTGCTTAGCATAGGTCATCATTGCCAGAAAAGTAGGCTTTCCTGCAATAATTTCTCCTCCATTTGCAGCAAAAGTAAGCCCGGTGATTTTTAGCCCTTCTGTAGAACCACCGCAGATGATAATATGATCTTTGGTTACTCCTTCTTTTTGAGCTAAAATTGTGGCTAATTCATCGGCATATGCATATGGGTATCTACAGCTATGATCAAAAGCAGTTATTATAGCTTTTCTTACCTTTTCTGAAGGGCCATAAGGATTCTCATTAGAACTTAATCGTATACGTTTTGATAGCGGTCTGGGGTTGAATGTATTGATTTCTTCTAATGTTAGAGCATTAGTGATACCTAGACCTCCTAATAATGCAAAACTCCCTCCCAGCGAAGTAGATTTTAACCATTGTCTTCTATCCATGATATTTTATCTTTAAAATGATTTGCTTTCTAAAGATAACAATTTATTGACTTTAAAGTCTTTACGGATTTAAGAATTATGATTTAGAAATGTAACATATGGATTTAATCAAACTTCATAAATTTTGAAATTCGATTATACTATATTTTGAAGCAACTTAAATAATAATCCGCTAGCAATAGCTGCTATTGGAAGTGTGAGTACCCAGGATAATAATATTTTAGAAATCATCTTTGGATTTGCTTTTTTGGTTACGGTGCCAATTCCAAATATAGAGCCAACAGATACATGTGTTGTAGAAACGGGTAAGCCATGAATACTTGCTGTAGTTACTAATAGACCAGTGATCATGTTAGCGGTAAACCCTTGACCAGAATTCATAGGAGTGATTTTTTTACTCATAATAACACCAACTTTTTTGGCATTTATAAGTCCTCCTAATGCCATGGTTATAGCAACAGCAATCATCCCCCACTTAATATCCAAAGCATTAATGATCAATAGTAACCCTACAATCTTAGGAGTATCATTAAGTCCTCGTGCAAAACTAACAATCCCAGCACTTAGGTAATGTAAACTGTCTAATATTTTCTGTGAATTAATACCTAATAATTTTCCATTATAGGTCTCTACTTTGGTGTGATGGATAGAAGCTGTAATCTTGGGTTCTGCGGCAACTGTATTCATATGATGTGCAGAAACTGTTATCGCTTCTGCTTCTTGCTTTTTATCGATATAGATACCACTGTTTTTTGTAATATTTAGTTTTTTCCTGATATATCTAAAAATGATATATAATAATAAACTTAATATAGCTGCCATTAATGGACTTACAATAAGAGGAACTAAAAACGTTTTTCCAAGTTTTGCAAAATTAAACTCGGTACCAATGGCCATTACTCCGGCGCCAAAAAGAGCACCTACAAGGCTATGAGTTGTTGATATTGGCATTCCTATTTTTGTGGCAATAAATACGGTAAAAGCAGCTCCAAGAGCAATAGAGATTGCAAAAATTGGCATCTGGATTAATTCATTAGGAACCAGTCCTTTTCCAGAAAAGTTTTTTACCAGTTCTTCTGCTAAAAAGATAGCAGCAACAGAACCTGAGAATGTTGTTATTGTAGCCCAATTTATTGCTTTTTTGTAATTAGTAGTTCCGCTTCCGAATAGTGTGGCAACGCCTTTAAAATTATCATTTGCACCATTACTATACGCCAAAAAACAAGCAGCAATAAAAAGAAGAATCAATATCATTGGGATGTATGTAGTTAAGAATTAATTGTCCATAATCCGACGTATTGTTTTGGGTTACCTTACAGTATTCATAAAAGAAAACAAAAAAAAGAAGCCGAAGGCAAATACTTGTCTTCGACTTCTCAGGTTATAGTTAATTAGCCCTCGCTTTTAACAGCACCCACCTCCATCATAATGGTAGGTAGATTCGCTAATAAATATATCATCTCTGTTTAAATCAGCTATGGCACTAGCAGTTTTATCGCATATTGCTATGGGTTGATTCTTAAGTAATACGTGGCCTTTTTTATCATCAAAATAATCTTCGTCTCCAAAGTATATAGCCGCTTTTCCTGTAAATACACAGGGACCATCTTTTGGCATTGGGTCTTTGATTGCAGCTACTTCTATAGACTCAATGTAGATCAATTCATCGGTATCATAATGTTTTGGATCCAAAATTCTATAAGGTTTACGCGCTCTGATTTCTATAGTACCAAAACCTACATCGGTTAACGCTTTTACATATTCTGCAATAGGTAAACTTCCGCTTAAGCATAAAGCTCTTAATCGCTCGTCATTACGCAATGTATCATTCATCGGTTGCTCACAAGTTGGATCACTCATAACCAATCTTCCATGTGGTTTTAATACACGATACATTTCTTCGATTGCTTTTCGAAGATCATCGGCTTTAAAAATATTAAACAAACAATTTTGTGCAGCAACATCAATACTGTTATCTTCTACAGGAAGATTAAGAGCATCTCCATACCTTAGATCAACGAACTCACTTTTAAACCAGTCATTTTGAACTTCAGCTTCTTCAAAATTCTTACGAGAAGCTTCCAACATTTCATTAACAACATCAATTCCTATAACACCACCTTTTTGACGAGAAAAATATGAAAATTGTAATAATTCCATTCCACCTCCAACACCTACATATAAGGTTTTTGGAGAATTAGTCAAATCACGTGCATTTACCGTACTACCACAGCCATAATTCATTTCCTGCATAATTTTAGGAATCTTAAGCCCTGGTAGTTCCCAGATTGGGTTAGTAGTACAGCATAAACCTACATCTGGAGTTAATGCTGCTTCTTTATACACATCGTGAGTGGTATTTAAGTAGCTCATATATTAATTTTTGTCTTTCCAATTAGGATGGAAATATAAGTTATTTTGGGTTATAATCAGTTTTGTCGAAAAGCGAGGAAAAAACTTTCACTGCTACTTACAATGATTTTATTAATTCTTTAAATAATAGGATCATTTCTGGCTCTGCTTTTCCTGCCATTGCAATAATTTCATCGATATTGATCGGTTTTAAATTATCGGGATCACATTCGTCAGTAAGAACGGAAACAGCTGCTACAGATAGATCCAGATGATTAGCTACAATCACTTCGGGAACGGTACTCATTCCTACTGCATCGGCACCGATAATTTTAAGATAACGATACTCTGCACGAGTTTCGAGTTGAGGTCCTACTACAGACGCATATACTCCTTTATGAAGGTTGATTTTATTATCTCTGGCTATAGATTCAAGTTTTGCACTTATATTTACATCATAAGGAGCACTCATATCTGTAAAACGACTTCCTAACTGTTCTACACCTTTAAAAGCCAGAGGTGAACTTCCTTGTAAATTAATATGATCATCGATAAGCATTAATTCTCCTTTTTTGAAATCGAGATTAACAGCTCCAGAAGCATTAGAAACTAATAAAGTTTTGATTCCTAGTTTGTGCATGATACGTACCGGGTAGGTAACATCCTGAAGCGAATATCCTTCGTAAAGATGAAAACGCCCTTGCATGACTATTACATTTTTACCTTCTAGTTTTCCATAAATTAATTTTCCTTTATGAAATTCTACAGTAGCTGTTGGGAAATTTGGAATATGATTATAACTTACTTCTTTAATGATATCTATTTCATTAATTAATTGTCCTAATCCAGTTCCTAGTATGATTCCTATTTCAGGGTTTTCAAAGCCTTTTTTCTGAAGGAATTCTGTGGTTTCTTCGATGTATTTGATCATATTGTTTTGTTAGCTTAGAAATTTTTGAAAAACAGCAATGTCTTTAATATCTTCATAATAATCAATATCATTGCGTTCTTCCAATAATTTTAGGTTTTCTTTTTGAATATTGTTTAGTGTATCCTTAAGAACAGTTTCTGTTCCCCAGGTTTTGTTTTTAAAAACTTGTGAATTTAAGGATTTCATTCCAAATAAATAGTATCCTCCATCTTCTGCAGGGCCAATTACATACTCATGAGATGTCAAAGCCAGAAATGCATTTTCTATATCTTTTTGGGTTAAATCGTACATATCACTTCCGATAATGATAATGTTTTGATATCCATTAGCAAAACCTGCTGCAAAAGCATACTCCATTCGCTGTCCCAAATCATCTCCAATCTGCTGCTTTTTGGTATAAATCTCTGGATTCCAATAGTCATTATCTCTTATTTGTACAGAATAATGAACTTCTTTATGAACTTCTACATTTTTAGTAATTTCAACTGTATGTTGTAGTAGGAATTTATAAATATCCAAAGCTGGCTGATCTCCAATAGTGGCTGCCAGTCTGGTTTTACATTTACCCAATTCTGGATTTCGGGTAAAGATTAGAAGTAGATTTTTTTCTTTCAATTCAAGGCGTTTTTTTTTCTTTATGTAACCATTTACTCCATTCTTCAGAATAGGTATGGACTTCATCTGTTAATTCTTCTTTAGAATTTAGAATAGGGAGGCCTTTATTTTTCCATTCAAAAATACCACCATACAAATTATAAACATTGATATATCCAGCTTTTTTTAGCTGTTCTGAGATATCTTCTGATCGAATGCCAATACTGCAATAAACGACTATATGAGAATCTTTTGAGATATGTTGTTGTGTAATAGATTCTATTTTGAAATAATCATACCCAACATGAATTGCTTCTTTTAAATGACTTATCTGATATTCTTTTTTCTCTCTTGCATCGAATACTAATACTGTATCCTGAATGGCTTTTAATGTTGAAACTGAAATATAAGGAATACTTTCGTTATTGTATTGATGTAGCAATTCATCTAATGAATTCTGAGCACTAGCTATAATTGAAAAAAATAATGATATTGAAAGTATAAAAATCTTCATTTAGAATCTCAAGAAATATTAAGCTACTGTTCCCTGGCAACTACTTCCTGCTCCCGCCGTACATCCATAACAATGTTGCGAAATGATAATATTTCTGTCCTGAAGTAATTCTTCGTTATATTCACTTATATGTTTTACTTTACTTGCTACTTTAAGATCTAGCATCTGATTAAAATCACAATCATATAACCACCCATCCCAACTTATAGAGATGGTATTAGTACACATTATATTTGCTACCGCATCTGGATTATACGCTTCTACCAAGGCATACATATAATCTTCATAATTTTCTGAAGCGATTAGGTAATCCAAAAACCTACTAATGGGTAAATTGGTAATGGCAAAAAGATTATGAAATTGGATATTGAAATCTTCTAACAATGCCTTTTTAAAATCTTTCTCCATTGATGCCTGATCTCCCGGTAAAAATGCTCCCGAAGGATTGTATACCAAATCTAACCTCAAGCTACTGTCGGGCATACCGTATCCTCTGTCATTAAGCTCCTGAAGTGCTTTTATAGACTTGTCAAAAACACCATTACCACGTTGCTTATCTGTTTTTCCTCTGGTCCAGTGAGGCATAGAAGAGACTACATGTACGTTATGTTTTTTGAAAAAATCAGGAAGGTCATGGTATTTTTTATTTGCTCTAATTATAGTAAGATTACTACGCACAATAAAATCTTTGATTCCTGCTTTACTTGCTTCTTCTACAAACCATCTAAAGTTAGGATTCATTTCTGGAGCTCCTCCGGTTAAGTCTAAGGTATGCGCACCAGTTTTTTTAATAACATCCAAGCATTGTTGCATGGTTTCTCTGGTCATAATTTCTTTACGATCGGGGCCTGCATCCACATGACAATGTTCACAAACCTGATTGCACATATACCCTACATTAATCTGTAAAATTTCAAGCTTATTGGGGCGCAAGGTAGTATGACCAATTTCTGCTATTTTATCAGCAAATCTGGGGAGTTCACCACTAGCAAAAATACCATTATTCAGGATTTCTAATTGCCTGTTAGCATTTGCTAACTGATCATTTCGCTTATGTAAAGATTGTTTTGTTTTAGCTTCTGACATCTTCCGTTCTTGGATTATATTTCTTTTGGGACTTATCTAATTTGGATTGATCTTTTTTGATTTCACTTAGTTCAAAAACAAGCCAGGATAAGTGGCTTATAAATTTTTGTTCCTGGTAAGACCAAATCTACTTACATAGAAAGCTTATCATATTTGTTCATCATCTGTACTCCATGAACCAAAGTGGCACCACTTTCTATAGCAGCACCAGCATGTACAGCCTCCATCATTTCTTCTTTTGTAATCCCTCGTTGTAGCCCATCTTTGGTATAAGCATCTATACAGTAAGGGCATTTCACAACATGAGAAACAGCAAGTGCAATTAATGATTTTTCTCGGGCACTTAGTGCTCCTTCTTCAAAGACCTTACCGTAGTAATCAAAGAATTTGGTGCCTAATTCTTCACTCCATTCAGTGATTTTTCCAAATTTTCTTAAGTCGGCAGGATCATAATATGTTTTTGACATATGGGATTGTTTTTTTTGAGTTACAGACATGCAATATTATGTCGTTGATGGTATGTTATACTTACATTAGAAATTATTTATTTCTTTAAAAAGTATGTAAATTCTTAAAGATATGTAAGATAAAAAACCCTAATTAATAAATGAACTATTTTTTTGGCAAAAATATAGGAATTACACTACAAACTAATCACGATATTAATATTACGTTAAGAAAAAAGCTTAATTTAGGCGTTGAAGTTCGACAGTTCTTCTTTTAATACTATGAAGCCAAAATTGAAGCTATGAGGAAAAAAGTAACCTTAAAACAACTTGCCAGAGAATTAAATCTTTCTATTTCTACAGTTTCAAAATCGTTAAAAAACGACTCAGAGATTAGTCAAAAGACAATTACCAGAGTACATGAACTTGCAGATTTTTATAACTATAAACCAAATGCACTGGCGGTAAGTTTAAAGAGTAATAAAACCAAAACTATTGGAGTAATATTACCCGAAATTCTCAATCATTTTTTTGCAAAAGTCCTTAATGGAATTGAACAGGAAGCTTCAGAAAATGGATACAAAATTGTGACTTGTATTACAAATGAGTCTTATAAAAAAGAAGTAGAATATGTAGAGATGTTAAACTATAGTAGCGTTGATGGTTTTATAGTATCACTAAGTCATGAAACACAAGTTCTTAATGAATTCGAACATTTTAAAGAACTAAAAAGAGATAATGTGCCCATAGTAATGTTTGATAGAGTGACAGAAGAGATCGAATGTGATAAAGTGATTGTAGATGATAAACAAGCTTCAAAAACAGCGGCGAAATATCTTATTGATACTGGTTGTAAAAAGATAGCCGTAATTACAACAATTGGAGGCCTAAGCGTAGCTAAGTTACGTTTAGAAGGGGCAAGAGAAGCTATAGGTGTTAATGATCCAGTATCCTTAATAGAATTGGTAGTGAAGGATTCTAATACTAATGAACAAGAAATAGAGAAATTTCTTAAGAACAATGATATTGATGCGGTTCTTGGATTAGATGAGACGGCTGCTGCTATTACTATAAATATGTCACATAAGTTAGGATACAAAATTCCTGAGGATATTTCGGTTATTGGATTTACCGATGGTTTGTTGTCTAAATATTCGTACCCAAAACTTACAACTGTTTCTCAACATGCCGAGGACTTAGGAGTAAAAGCTGCTCAGATTTTAGTGAACCAACTGGATGATTTTGTTGAAAATTATAAGACAAATACCGAGATCGTCAAAACATCTTTAATTTTAAGAGATTCTACCCATTAAAATATAAGCAGAGGCAAACATCTAAACAATTATAGTGAACAAAGATAAGGGTGTCGCAAAAGAAGAAAATTCGATTAGATTTTCAGTTTTAGATCGTGATATGCAGTTGCGAAATGCAAAAAACGAAACGTACGATCTTGTTGTGATCGGAGGAGGAGTTACAGGAGCAGGAACTGCTTTAGATGCTGCTTCTAGAGGTTTAAAGGTGTGCCTGGTAGAGAAAAATGATTTTGCCTCGGGTACCAGTAATAAATCTACTAAACTTATTCATGGAGGACTTAGGTATCTAAAACAAATGGAAATAGGCCTGGTTAAAGAATCAGGAAGTGAACGGGCAATAGTACATAAATTAGCTCCACATTTGGTGATGCCAGAAAAGATGTTACTTCCCATTATCGAAGGGGGCACGTATGGTAAGATTATGGCATCTATAGGATTAAAAATCTATGATTTTTTGGCTAATGTAGAAGGTGATGATAAACGAAAAATGCTTAGCGCACAAGAGACATTAAATAAAGAACCTTTACTTAGTAAAGAAGGACTTACAGGAGGAGGGTATTATGCAGAATATAGGACAGATGATGCAAGACTTACTATAGAGTTACTAAAAAAGGCAGCTTCTTTTGGTGCTAATAGTATCAATTATTGTGAAATGACTTCTTTTAATTATGATGAAGAAGGTAAGATTAGAAGCCTAAAATGCACAGATCATAATACGAAGAAAAGTTTTTCAATTCGATCTAGAAATTATGTTTCGGCAGCAGGACCTTGGGTAGATTTGCTACGAGAAAAAGATCACTCGATGAGTAGTAAGCATTTACATTTAACCAAAGGTGTTCATCTTGTTTTCTCAAGAGAACGGTTTCCTCTTACACAATCTATTTACTTTGATGTCCCAGACGGAAGGATGATTTTTGCGATCCCTCGAGGAAGAGCAACTTATGTAGGAACTACAGATACAAATTATAATGCAAACCTTAATCGGGTAGTTGCTACAAAAGAAGATGCAGGATATTTGCTGAAAGCTGTAAATCATATGTTTCCAGGTTTGAAACTTACCAGAGATGATATTGAGTCGAATTGGGCAGGAATACGACCTTTGATTCATGAGGATGGTAAAGACCCTTCAGAATTATCTAGAAAAGACGAAATCTTTGTGTCAAAAACAGGATTGATTTCTATAGCAGGAGGAAAACTTACCGGATATCGTAAAATGGCACAACGTGTAATCGATACGGTACTTAAAACCATGAGTGATAAAACGAGCAGTAAGTTTTCTGAATCACATACCCAGAAAATACCGCTAACCAGTACACCTCTTAAAGACACCGAAGAAGTACATGCATACCAGCATAAGATTACCCAACAACTCAAAGCTTTAAAAATAGAGGATTCCTATTATGGTTGGTACCTTACTTCGACTTATGGCAAACAAGCAGATATCATTATTGGTAAGGTAAATTATTTTCTTAATGATGAGGTAGCAGAACGATTGATACGGGCAGAGCTATGGTATTGTGTGCATTACGAAATGACTAATAGCTTAGCAGATTTCTTTGTGAGAAGAACAGGAAGACTCTATTTTGATATTAATAGTGTTCATAAATATCGATTATTGATTCAAGAAGATATTGTTGAATATTTAAACTGGGATGAAATTCGTATCGAAACCGAAAACAGATATCTTGATTTGTTATTACAGGATGCTACTACTTATTATGAAAAAGAATTTGTGTAAAATAGGTTAAAACCTACCAACAACGCCTATTTGCCCTACACCTACTCGTAAATTCCATCGAATTTTTTGTTTTTTAGAGCCAAAAGCATAACGTTTATCCTTCTTTAGATAATTATCAACACTGTCAACAATAAATACACTCATTACTAACCCAAGTGTTACGTCGGTCAACCAATGTGCACCATCCCACAATCGCGAAACTGGAGTGATCAGGCCTAGAGCATAAATTCCACCCTTCACAAATAAGTTATCAAATTGTTTAGCAAATGCATGTGCTGTAGTAAACGCCAAAATTGCATGCCCAGAGGGAAAGGAGTGATATCCAGCTTCATTAGACCAAAAACGGAAACTTAAGTTTCCTTCACCTTCTAGTGGTCGTGCACGACCCACAGCAGTTTTACCTAATGTTTGAAGAAGTCCTCCTGCAGTTGCAGATGCAATAAGAAGAACGCCAGTTCGTCTGATTTTTTCATTTTTTGTAATAAGTCCTAAAGCATAAACGCTAGTCGTTAAACCATAGTTTAATAGAGGTTTCCCAAATCTAAAACCAGCTTCTTTTATAAGATCAGGAACCCCATCTCCTTGTTTTGTGAATACCTCGTCGGCAGGCTCATCTACTGCCAAAAGAATAGCATTCCCGGCGATAACTCCACCAAAGGTTAGCCAGTCTTTTTCTTTCCACCTTAATGGACTTGTGTAAACATGTTTTACACCACCATAAACAGACACACCATCATGCTTTATCATTTGCCAGGTGGTCATTTTATGTTGAGTGTCTAGTGTGTCACTAACATTTTGAGAATCTTGCACATCTTGAGAATCCTGAGAATGAATTGTGAAAGTAGAAATAAGTAAAATGCAGATTAACAGAGTTTTAGTGGGCGTCATAGTAGAAATTTGCTATGCAAAAATAGTAACTTATTCATAATAATCATATGACCAGAACTATTTAAACAAAAAAAGAGTTGTGATGCAAGGATAAAAACTTAAGTTTTTTGTAGATACATTTTTTGAAATTGAGAAGGAGACATACCGCTTTTTTGTTTAAATAATTTTGAAAAATGAGAATAATCATCATACCCTAAATCCCAGGCGATCTCTGTTAAATTATTTTCAGAATATAAAATTTGTCTTTTAGCTTCCAGAATAACTCTTTCTAAAATAAGATCTGTTGTCGTTTTTCCGACGGTCTCTTTACATATTCGATTTAGATGCTTTACACTTATATTCATAGTTTCTGCATATGCAATAGCAGATTTTTCCCTCTTATATTTTTCCTCAATCAATTGCTCAAACTTATGTAGTTTCATCGTAAGATTTTTAGAGTTTATCAGATCTTCAAAATTATCCTTTAGAACAAGACGTGATAATTCTATATAAATTAAATCAATAAGATTAACTAGTTTCTGTTTTTTTAATAATGCGTTAGATCGAGATTCATTTAAAATAGAAACAAAAAGAGGCTCAATCAATACCTGTGTTTTTTTATCCAGATAGATACAGGGAGAGTTTTGATTTGAGAAAAAAAACGGAAATATAGAAAGGTTTTTATTTTGACATATTGCTTCATAAAATTCTTTAGAATGAAAAATAATATACCCTTTACCTTTTGTAGTAAATTTCCAAAAATGTGTCTGGCCAGGCCTTAAAAGAAAAACACTACCGGGTTTAATTTGATAGGATTCAAAATCAATTTCGTGAACTCCTGTTCCTTCAATAAACAAAACAGAAAGATAAAAATTATGCTTGTGTGGATGTGATATTATATCTCGATTATTTAATAAATGAGTTGTAAAGTCATTTGCATAAAAATTTTCAATGCTTCCGGTATCGTGAAATTGTGTAATATCTAAAATAGGAAGATTCGTCATATGTCAATAATGTCTTAATTATACAAATAAAAGTGTAAATAATAAAATATACAAATGCTGAAATATCTATATTTTGCAGTAAAAATAATAGTTTTATGAAAACTGTGGTAAATATCTTAAAGGGAAAATGTTCAAAGTGTGAAGAAGGAGATATTTTTATTAAAAAAAGAGGGGTGTTCGCATTGCAATTGCCTAAAATGAATGAGAAATGTCCACATTGCAATCATAAATTTTTGATTGAACCAGGTTACTTTTACGGAGCAATGTATGTGAGTTATGGTTTAACTGTTGCCGAAGGGATTGCAATTTATTTGTTAAGCAGTTTTTTTATAACAAAGCCAATTCACTTCTTTATTATTTTATCTGTCAGTGCAATATTGCTGAGTACTACAAACTATAAATATGCCAGAATATTTTGGATATATTTGTTTACCAGAAAAACAAAAAAAGAGTCAGAATTAACTAATTTAGTTGTTCAAGAAGGTACAAAAGAAACAGAATTACCGTAACTATACTTTATATGATATTTTTAGGAAACATAAAGGAGTATCTTCAATTAGAAACAATCAATAGTCAAAATAGTAAAATACTAAATGAAACTATAGAAAGTAGTTTGACTATTCTGTGGTTTGAATCAGATCAAAATGAACTCATAATTGATGGAAAGAAGCAAGTATTCTCTAAGAATGAAATTGTTTTCTTAACAGAGTTTCACAATGTAGTAATCAAAAATATTGAATGTATTAGATTTTTAAGATTTAATAGGCCTTTCTATTGTATTCTAGATCATGATACAGAAGTAGGTTGTAAGGGTATTTTATTCTTTGGAGCATCACAATTACCAATCATTCAAATTCCAGACGAAGAATTAGACAAATTTGAGACGTTATGGAAAATGTTTACTATAGAGATGCAATCTAATGATAGTTTGCAAATAGAGATGTTGCAAATGATGCTTAAACGATACTTGATTCTATGTGCCAGAATTTATAAGTCAAAAGAGAATTTTCCCAATGAAAAAGCAGATTCTGATATTGTAAGAGAGTTTAATTTTTTGGTAGAACAACACTTCAAGACAAAGCATCATGTATCTGAGTATGCCGAGTTGTTGTACAAGTCTCCAAAGACATTGTCTAATATTTTTTCAAAGATGGGTTCCAAAACGCCTTTGCAATATATACAAGATCGTAAAATGCTGGAAGCAAGAAGACTTTTGCATTATACAAATATGCAGATAAAAGAAATCGCTTATGAAATCGGATATGAGGACGTACAGGCATTCAGTAGATTTTTTAAAAATCAGGAAGGGATTTCTCCTTCAGAATTCAAAGGAAAAGTAAGCTAGGAAAAATTGCCAACACTTCGGGAATAGTTACCTAACAAGAACCTGCTTCTCTACACCATCTTTGCATTGTCAAATTGAGTATTAATCTAAAGAATAAGACAATGAAAAATTTAGTAATAATAGTAACTTTAATCATATCAGGTCTAACAAGTGTGTATGCACAATTACCTGATCCCGGATTTACTGTAGATCAAAATACAGCAATCGTAATTACAGATCCCCAAAACGATTTTTTAAGCCCTAATGGTGTAACCTGGGGAGTAGTAGGAGAAAGTGTTACCGCAAATAATACTGTTGATAATATCGAAGCATTATTTAAGGTAGCCCAACAAAAAAACATTACTGTTTTTGTTTCTCCACATTATTATTATCCTCATGATCATACCTGGAAAATAGAAGGAGCATTAGAAGCATTAATGCATAAAATCAATATGTTTGATAGAAAAGATGCATTATCTACAGAAGGTTTTGAAGGTTCTGGAGCAGACTGGTTGGATAAATACAAAAAATACATTAAAAAGGATAATGTGATTGTAACAAGCCCTCACAAAGTATATGGACCAGAATCCAACGATTTGGCTTTACAATTACGCAAACATGGGTATAGTAAAGTAATATTGGCAGGTATGTCTGCAAACCTTTGTACAGAATCCCATATGAGAGATCTTATTGAATCTGGTTTTGATGTTGCTGTAGTAAAAGATGCAACCGCAGGAGCTATTTTGCCAGGTCTAAATGCTTATGAGGCAGCAGTAGTAAACTTTCAAATGATAGCTAGTCATGTTTTTACAACCAAAGATATCGTTAAAGAAATAGGTGCTTCTAAGCAATAAACTGTAGGATTATAAAAAAAAATGAAATGTGATTATTTCATGATTGATGATTGATTTTTTATGATAGAAACGCTTGTGAATGATTATTCGCAAGCGTTTATTTTTTTAAAAGAGTTTTATTATTAGAAAACAAATGGTGGTTCTTTAAAATCTTATCAAATAATTCTTACTTTGGATGTATGAATATAGAGCTATCTTTTTTCTCAATTTTAGAGCTTCTTACATTTTCTGGGGCTTTGATGTTGGGGCTTCTCTTTTTTACTATGAAATCTGCTAATAAAAAAGCCAATATTTTTTTAGGAGTATTTCTTTGGATTTTCTCGTTGAGTATTTTTGTCGATTTACTGGATTATGAAATAGAAGAGGGTGATATATTTGATCGCATTCTTTTTCTTATTTCTTTATGTATCGCTCCATTATTATACATGTATACTTATCAAACGATAAATAGACCTTATGTAAAAATGCTAACTTATGTGTTCATTCCTCTGTTTTTGGTGTATTTGATTATTCTTTTCATTATTAACACTGAAGAAGTTTTTTGGATTATCGATTTAATCGAATATGTAATTGAAATTATATTGTTCGTGCTGATTTTGAAAAAATTACGAGAACTTAAATCAGAATTAAATGATTTCTATTCAGAATTAGAAAATAAGAGACTATCCTGGATAAAGACTATCATTTATATTAGTTTTGCGTTTATAGTATTTGATTTTGTAGAAGGTTTTATAGGTTTTGAAGAAGAAATGATAGATCCATATCTTGATTCGATTTCGATAGTGCTTTCATTCATATTGGTGTATTGGATCGCCTACAATGGGTTCTCTCAATCAGAAATATTTAAAACGCATCTTTTTGTACGTGATTCAGAAAATCAATTTCTTGAATCCTTAAAAGAGGATACTATTAGTAACT
Organism: Aquimarina sp. Aq78; assembly: GCF_900299525.1. GTDB lineage: Bacteria > Bacteroidota > Bacteroidia > Flavobacteriales > Flavobacteriaceae > Aquimarina. The sequence goes on from NZ_OMKA01000031.1 coordinate 105,911, forward strand.
ATGAAATATGTCCCGAAGATCAGAAACGTTTTGAAGAAGTTACAATAATCATCGAAGAAGAAAAATTGTATGCAAATTCTGAATTAAATCTACGAACACTCTCCGAATCTCTTCAAATAAAAGAAAAGGAACTCTCCAAACTCATAAATATTCATGCTAAAACTAATTTTTATCATTTTATTAATAGTTTTCGGGTAGCAGAATTCAAAAGGTTAGTACAAACTCCAATGGCTCAACAGTTATCGATTTTAGGGATAGCTCAAGAAGCAGGTTTTTCTTCTAAATCAACATTTTATAATACCTTCAAGACTCTAGAAGGTGTGACCCCCAAACAGTATGAGCTGTCGCTAAAAAAGTCCGAATAGAAGCAGCCGGACTTGTTGAGTGAAACTATGCCTGGATAGGGGCGTTATTTTGTATGTACCTAATTTTTATACATACAATTTATGAAAAACCTCTTTTTAATTTTCACCCTTTTTTCTTCCTTTTATACGTTACAGGCCCAGTCTCATAGTATTAGTGGATCTATTAAAGATAGCACTACAGGAGAGACACTATTGGGAGCTACAATCTATGATAAGCAATCAGGGAAAGGAGCTGTAACCAATGAATATGGATTCTTTTCTTTAACTCTTAAAGAAGGAGAACATATGTTGATTATTTCTTATCTCGGTTATGAGGATATCATTCAAAATATTGATCTAACGGGAAGTAAAAAAATAAACATCGAATTAAAGCCGATCAGCAATAATTTGGATGAAGTTGTTATAACAACCAATACAAATAACAAAAGTCAGACAGGAAACATTATTGCTGGTTCTATAAATCTGAAACCTCAGGATATAAAAAAACTACCAGCTTTATTAGGAGAACCAGATGTAACCAGAGCTATGCTTACACAAGCAGGAGTGTCTTCTGTAGGAGAAGGGACGTCAGGTTTTAATGTAAGAGGAGGTAATATTGATCAAAATTTGATTCTTCTGGACGAAGCACCCATCTATAACTCTTCGCATGTATGGGGATTCTTTTCCATTTTTAATTCGGATGCGATAAAAGATATGAAATTATACAAAGGAGGGATTCCTGCAAGATATGGAGGTAGAGCTTCTTCGGTATTAGATATTAGACAGCGAGAAGGAAGTAATAAACAATTTAAAGGAGAAGGAGGACTAGGTCTCTTGTTTTCAAGATTAACTCTCGAAGGGCCTATTAAAAAAGATAAACTAAGTTATTTAGTCTCTGGTAGGCGTTCCTATTTTGATTTAGCATTCCCGCTTATAAAAAGTTTAAAAGGAAATAAAGTGTATTTCTATGATTTAAATGCTAAACTCTCTTGGGATATCAACGAAAAAAACAAACTATTCGCCTCTGGATATTTTGGAGCCGATGTGATGAAACTAAAATTTGATGATACCGATGAGGATCAACAAAACACCCAACAAAATACTAATGAAAGTATAAATTTTGCCTGGAAAAACAGTACAGCAACAATACGATGGAATCACATTTTTTCTGAAAGATTATTTATGAATTTATCAGGAGTCTTCAGTCGTTATAATTACTCATTGTCATCAGAAAACAGTAGTGGTGGGCCTGCCGGATCGGCTAGTAATTTTACCTGGAAATCGGCTGTAGAAAATTGGATACTTAAACCCGATTTTACATTCTTTCAGAATACAGATACCAAAATTCGCTTTGGGGTAAATAGTACATTATATCGTTTTACCCCTGCAAAGATTACAGGAAATGATACTTCTATAAATACAGTGAACTTTGGAACAGAAAAAGGTCTGGAAATAGCACCTTATGTTTCTTATGAAAAGAAATTAAATAAGTTTTCTGCAAATATAGGTCTCCGATATTCCTGGTTCGGAAACTTAGGACCGAATAAAGTATCCTTTTATGATACACAGGTACCACAAACTGTGAGTAGTATTACAGGGTCACGTAGTTATAAAAGCAATGAAGTGATTAAAAATTATCATGGTTTTGAACCTCGATTAGCGCTTAAATATGATCTTAATAATAGGAAAGCTATAAAATTGGGATACAACAGGATGTTTCAATATATACATCTAATTTCTAATAGTTACTCTACGCTACCCTTTGATATTTGGAAACCTGCAGGATATCATATAAAACCTTTAGAAGTGAATCAGATTTCTGCCGGATATGCTTATGATACCCCTAACAGGAAATATAACTTTTCTGTAGAAGGATACTACAAGACTTTTAAAAACCTGGTAGAATATAAAAATGGGGCAGATTTGTTTTTGAATGAAAACTTAGAAACTCAGCTATTAACTGCAAAAGGATATTCTTATGGCTTAGAATTAAGTGGGTATAAAACAAAAGGAAAGCTCACAGGAAATGCTAATTATACGTATTCGGTAACCAAAAGAAAGACTACAAGTTCATTTAATTCTGAGAATATTAATAGCGGAAATTATTATCCTTCTAATTACGATCGTCCTCATATTTTTAATATCACCTCTAATTATGAGTTGTCCAAAAAATGGAGTGTCGGAGCTTTTTTTACATATCAAACGGGTAGACCCACAACTTATGCAACAGGTAAGTTTGAGGTGGGCGGAAACCAATTTTTCACCTACTCAGATAGGAACGCATTTCGACTAAAGCCTACCCATAGACTAGATATTTCTTTTACATATACACCTAAAAAGAAAGCAAATAGAAGGTGGAGTGGTAGTTGGGTATTTGGAGTCTACAACGTATACAGCCATAAAAACCCGTTTTCGGTGTATTCTTCGGTGAGAAATAATCAGTTAAAAACATTTCAATATTCTGTAATCGGTGCACCAGTACCTTTTATAACCTATAATTTTAAATTTTAAGTAAGATGAAAAGTATATATATAAAAATCATAGCAAGTAGTTTACTTATACTTTGTATTTCTAGTTGTACCAAAGAAATAAGTGTTGATGTACCTCATGAGCCTCAGACTATCATTTTTGGATCTATTTCTAATGAGATTGCTCCGGTTTCGATACGCATTCAACAATCGGTTCCTTTGCAGGATTCTTCAACTTCAAAACCTGTAAATGATGCTTCGGTATCGTTGTATGCAAAGGATACTTCGGGAAATACCAATCTAGTTACAGATGATTTTGTGATTGATCAAGGCGTCTATACTTCAGCTCAATCTATTTCGACTACAATAGGTCATTCGTATTGGATAGAAGTGCGATTAAATGATGGAACTCTATTTAAATCAAAAGAAGAACTGTTAAAACCTGTTGTTCCTATTAGCAATACAAAAATTAAAAATGGAGATATTTTAGAGATAGAGTTTAGTGACCCAGGTAACGATACTAACTTTTATAAGTTTACTGTAGCGTTATTTAATGAAGGGCAATTAGTCTCATCTAATACATCACAATCTAATGATGTAGTATTTGATGGTAAAGAAAGCGCATCTGTAGAAGTTGATTTATTTAGGTTGCAGGAAGACGATGAGGATATCGCAATCATATATAATGAAATACGAGTCACGTTTTGTAATATCAATTTCGACTCTTACCAGTTTTACTTAAACCAAAGTTTACAATTAGAAGCAAATGATAGTGAAAGCTCTGGAGACCCAAGTCAATTGTTTGCAACTCCTCCTGTAAATCTTGTAGGAAATATTACGAACTCTAGCTCAAATAAAGTTGTTCTAGGTAATTTCACAGTAAATGCCATAAGTGCTATAAACCAACCTAGTAGTAATTAAAAAAGTCCAGATAGAAGCATTCGGACTTGTTAGATGGAATAATTTTTAGGGTTTAGCGTCATTTAGATGTTGTAGATATAAACGATAAAATTTTAGAATTATGAAAATGAAAAGAAATCAACTTATCATCCTGTTTTTAATCTCCATAAGCTTTTTAGCATGTACTAATGATGATGATAACAATGTAGCACAAAGCGATTTTGGAATCTTTAAATCAATAAATGAAACGACTGCAGAAATGAATGGTACGATAACAAGTAGTACCCCTGCCCATTTTAATAATTTACTGGCAAAATACCCCAAATTGAAAAGGATAAATATGTTGGATTGTCCTGGATCTTCGGATGATGATGCTAATTTGGTCGTTTCCAAAAAAATGCATGATAGTGGTATAGAATTTCATTTATCTGCTCGTTCGGTCATTGCTTCTGGAGCTGTAGATATGTATGTCGGAGGGATAAAAAGAACACGCGAACAAGGGAGTCGCATCGGAGTACATTCCTGGGGAGCTGCTCCCGGAGAACCAATAGCTACTTCATACCCTGTAGGTCATGCTGTGCATTTACCATATATCAATTATTACAAGTCGGTAGGATTTACGCAGAAAGAAGCAGAAGATTTTTATTATTTCACTATTAAAGCTGCTCCGGCAGAAAGCGTACACTGGATGACTGAAGAAGAGATAACCCAATATAAAATAACAAAATAATAAAGTATGAAAAACCATTTTAAAATATTAAATATGTTAGTGGTAGCCTGCACTATTTTAAATTGTGTAGCCTGCTCAAATGATGATGATATTGCAACAATACCAATAACAGGAACAATTAATCCTGGGAATGACCCAAATTTTAAAATTGTAGAAAATACAGATACGGGCTTTGGGGCATTTAACAGAAAAGTTATGGTTTTTGACATTCCAATTTATGCGGTAACTGCGGTAGAAGATGTTAAACTATTGCATGCTGCTAATTTAATGGCTCAGTATTTAGATAATGATGAAGATGGTTCGATTGATAATACAACAATCCACAATTCGATGAAATCTAACAAAGCTTTTTTATTTATGTGGAAAACAGAAGCAGATAGAGATAATTTTAATCCCCCTAATGGATTTGAAGTGGGACAAGATTTAGGTGCAGACGAAACCGTACCAACATGGCATACAAATGGGCATACGGGATCATTTGATGCTGCTTTAGAAGAAGTATGGCACATTGTTACTAATGGCGGTCATGAAAGAGCCTATCCTAATGTTTTTAGTTCTCAATCTGGATCAGAAATCAGTAAAGCAATGGATATTGCTCGAGGGGGTAACTTTCAATCTCCACCAGCTACCTATCCAGCCAATGCCTGGTATACTTATGATGATACCACTTGTGATTATAATTGCCAGGTCGGCGAATATTTATATTGGATAATGAGTTCTATGCTCGGTGCACAAGAAAATAGATTAGGTGAAATTGATAACGAATGGAGATTAAACACCAGAGCCAAAGTAGAAGCAACAGATACAAAAGCCTGGGCAATATTTACAAATCCAACATATAAAATGCCGGCAAAACTACCAGACGGTACTTATAAAAGATAATAGACCCTATTAACGAATATACTTAGTTTTTAAGTACAACTCTGATAAATAGAAATGCTTAAAAAGTGTACTTGGTTTTTAAACTTATAAAAGAAAATAATGATGAAAAATATATTTAAGACACCGTTATTGTATTTTTTACTGGTATTGGTTATTGGTTCTTGTAGTAAAGATGATGATGCCACAATAACAGATGGTAATAGTACTTTAATAGAACAACAAAAGATATTTAAAGAACTTTGGGATATCTATGATAGGCATTATCCTCTAATGCATAGAAAAAATATAAACTGGCAGAATGTGTATGATACATATTACCCAAAAATCACTACTACAGCTTCTGACAACCAGTTGTTTGGGGTTTTTGAAACGATAATGGGTACTGTTGTTAAAGATGGGCATAGTAGTTTAACTTTTAATACCAGTCAAGAAGCAGGATTTGAACCAGAATTTGATAGAAATATTCAAAATATGATCCAAGACAATACTGCTGGTAAAGTGAATATTGTTTCGAGTAGTGCCAACAATCCATATTTGTCGTATGGTACTGTAACAAGCGATTCTAATATCGGATATATCAATTCAAAAAATTTTGAACCTGTAAATGAAAATGACAGTGAGTTCAATAATTTTAAAGCTATTGTTGATGAGGCATTAACAGCATTGCAAAATAAAACAGGGGTTATTATAGATGTTCGTACTAATGGAGGTGGGCAAGGGCCATTTGCTTACTATTTGGCAGGTAGATTTTTTGCAAACAATACTCCGATAGAATTAATACGTCAACGTATAAAAACATCTACAGGAAGTACAGTGGCTTCTCTTGGTGAATGGGCAACAAAGGAGTTTGAAGGATATCCAGATGCTAGAGTAGAAGGTGGGTTTGTAGCAGGAGTTTTTCCAGAAGATAACACTATTGTTGCTTCGGGATCATTTCAATTTACCAAAAAAGTAGCGGTATTGACTTCAAAAGGAACTGCAAGTGCAGCAGAGTATTTTACGGCTGCAATGAAAACTCAGGCTCAGGTTAGGACAATAGGAAGTACGACTTTCGGAATCTTTGCCGGGAGCGATATTTTTACTTTAACTAATGGAGGAGGCAAATGGAAAACTCGGGTTTCAACTCACGATGTAGAGGTTAAGTATAACGGTGTTTTTCAGTCCTTTGAAGGTATTGGGATTCTGCCGGATGAACTGTCTATCCCGACTGCAGTGCAAGTAGCAAATGGAGATGATATTCATCTAAATGCTGCTGTAAGGTATATTAATAATAAATAGGGTAAAATAAACTTTGGTTGTTGTTTATATATAACATTTAAATGTATTTCAGTCTTTTGAGTGAGTGTGCGTTCTTTTATATAAGTTTTTGCGCTATCAACAGATATGTAATTTTAAAGAAAAGATATTTTATGAATTAATAAAGTGTTGTGGGGTGTTTCTGTGTTATAGTAATATGATTACGCCCCTGCAACCACAAATTATAAATATGATGGATAGAAAGAAATTTTTAAAAAATGGTGTGGCAGGAATAGGTTCTATTATAGCAATCCCAACGTTAATAACATCTTGTAATAAAGATGATGATGCAGGAGGAGGTGCTGTAGATGCTGGAGCGTGTATAGTCTCCCCGGTAGAGACAGCAGGGCCGTTTCCAATTAAAACACCGGCAGATTTGGTAAAAGAGAATATAATTGGTGATCGTACAGGAATTCCATTAAAAATAACAATACAGGTGCAAAATGTGAATAGTAACTGTGAACCATTAGTAGGTGCTTTTGTGGATATTTGGCAATGTGATGCAAAAGGGAATTATTCTGAATATTCTGGTCAGTTAGATGGGGATTTTACAAGTCAAAAATTCCTAAGAGGACGACAAACCACAGATGCCAATGGTAATGCTTCGTTTATAAGTATATATCCAGGATGGTATCCTGGTAGAGCTCCTCATCTTCACTTAGAAATTTTGAAATCATCAGGAGAATCATTGCTGATTACTCAAGTTGCTTTTCCAGAAAATATTTCTAAAGCAGTATATGCTACTACGAATTACAAAGGGGATTTTGATACTTCAAATGCTCAGGACGGCATATTTTCGGGTGACATTAATCGTAGTATAGCGAATTCTGTAACAGGAAATATAACCAATGGATATACCCTTACGGAGACGATAAAAGTATCAGGATGAATTTGAAATGCTAGAAGTTTTTAGTTTTTGTTGTAAAAATGGCTTTGCTGTATTTTTTTGATGAATTTAGATTAGTCTACTCTTTTAATATTTTTTTAATATTTTTAAAATATAAATCTTAGGGAGTTTATATAAACATCATGCAAAAATTACAGCTAATAATTCTTGGTCATGTCATCTTTTTTTGCATGATCACTTCAGGACAGAATAAAGATTCAACAGCTACACTATTTGATATAGACGATTCAATCTATCAGATGCCTGTAAAAGAAGTTAAAATGCTGATTTATAAAGCTTACGGTTCTGATAAAGATTTAGCTTTGCAATATAGTATTGGTTTTTTAGAACAAGGAATACATCAGGAAAACTACGATATACAACAGTATGCTAGTATGTATATAAGCTATATTTACTATAATAAATCAAAGTATAGGAAAGCACTAACATATACTGAAATATCGATAGAAGCAGCTACCAAAATTGAAGATTCTCTTAAATTGGTAGATAGCTATATTCTTCAGGGAGGAATTTATATGAGGTTGGCTAATTATAATGAATCTCTTAAGTCTTATCTGAAAGCCGAAAAAATAGCTATTGATAAAGGTTTAAAAAACAAAGAATTAATTTGTATAGCTAATATTGGCTTTGTTAGAATTGAATTAAAGCGATATTCTGATGCTTTAGAAGTGCTGGAGAAGGTTATATCAAAATTAGAAAAAGAAGAGTATAGAGATACAAAAAAGCAATTTGAGCATACATATATTAGGGTCATTTTGTCTAAAGGGCTTTGCCTGAAAGAACTCAATAGATTGGACGAGGCTTTACTCACATATCAAGAAGGTACCGAGTTGGCAAATACGTATGACTTGAAGAATATAAAAGGGAATTTTTATATTAATACTGGAGATGTTTTTTATGAAAAAGGAGAATATCATAAAGCCTTAGGATATCTAAATGAAGGTAAAAAAATATTGAGGAGTGTACAGTCTTCAAATTTTTCAAATATTTTATTAGCAGAATTTTATAGTGCACGTTGTCTTTTCAAGTTAGAAAAACTTAAAGAGGCATTGGATTTATTGATATATAACTTTAGTGTAATCAAAGAAAATAATATCCAAAAAACGGATAAGCTGCATGAAATGTATGAATTAGCTATTCATATAGTAGAACAACTAGAAGATAGAAATTTAATAGTATCGCTTAATAAAGATTATAGAGAAACATTTAGTAAGATTAGTGAAGATCAGCTTAAAGCCAGAGATGTGCTTTATAATCGAGATATTTCAAAACTTAAAATAGATAATAAATCATTAGTGGCCAGATACGATAAAAAGAAGTATACTACTACAATAGCTATTGGTATTGCTTCTATTTTATTGCTTGTATTGGTGTTTATGTTTTTTAGATTTAAAATAAAATCAAAAGAGAATGAAAAGCGCTTTCAAAAACTTGCGAAAAGTATTAAAGAAAAATCCTTTGATGATCACCAGAAAACTATAAAAAAAGATAGTATTAAAGATGAAAAAGTGAATAGTATTCTCGAGGAATTAAATAAGTTACAGGATTCACTTTTTTTTCTTTCCGAAGACTGTAACTTGTATACTACTGCAAAAAAAATAAACACCAATACAACATACCTCTCTAAGACGATAAATACATATAAAAAACAATCATTCAACCAATATCTGAATGAATTGAGAATCCATCATGTGATTTTAAAATTACATGATAATGCAAAATTCAGATCTTATACAATAGAAGCTATCGCTCAGGAAGTAGGGTATAAAAGTAGTAACACATTTGTTAAAGCATTTAAAGATAAAACAAATTTAAACCCTTCCTTTTATATAAAGTGTCTTGATAAAAGTGAAAACTTTCAAAGCACTTAAGTGTAATTGTATAAGAGTTGTCATATTTTTTAAAAACCTCAAATTTATAAATTTGAGGACAAGGATGATAGCTTTACAGAGAATACCCAATACTTTTGAAGTTCAAGAATCAATTTGTAATTCTTTAAAAACAAAATATTATGATCAAAAAGGTACTTTTTTTTCTCATACTTTTATTTACATTAACCATTCAAGGGCAAGGTCAATCTGGCTCTGGCTTCGATTATTTAATAGAAATTAATATTGATATAGTAGACGCAGAAACATATACGTTATATGTATCTAATCCTATATCCGATGAATTATATCGTAATGAATATGTAGGATTTAAGTTTATAATATGTAATGAGAACAATATAACCCCACCGTATTTTAAGGTACGATATGATTTTTTTAATCAAAATTCGAGAGCATCAGTTGTACATATTGATGGGGCGCAAGATCCTATAATAACCATTCCGCCTCCTCCAACAAGAACACCTTCTACTGCCAATTGTTATGAGTTTATTCCAGATCATCATTACCTTCAATTTAATCTAATTAGTAATGATTATGCTTTAGAAATGACTTCAGAATACTTTTGGAGTAATTTACCCGACCCAAAATATTATCCAATTACAAGCTCTATATATAAAGAGATTATTGTTAAAGACCCTGCACCTGACCTTGAGGTGTTTCCGGTTAATGCTGAGTTAATTATTGGTGATGGTATTTTTGGGCAAATGCAATCTACTTGTGTTGTTAGTAATGTTGGTAAGAAAATTTCACCTCAGACTGTGATCAATTATTATATTTCTACAGATACTATTATTGATAAACAAGATATTTTTTTAAGTAGTAGAGAGATTTCTTCTTTAGAACCAGCACAAAGTCAGGAAGTAAGAATTGGGTATCGTCATTTACAAAATAATATAAAACCAGAAGTTGAATACTATCTGTTATACAGTTTAGATCCAGGCAATATGATATTAGAATTGAATGAATCGAATAATATTTCATACATGCCTCTTTCTGGTAATAAGCGTTTACAAAAATCGATACAATTGTACCCTAATCCTGCTAGGAATAAAATATCAATCTCTGAGATCCCAGAAAAGATACAGATATATGATATGTATGGTTTGTTAATTGGGGAGAAAAAATATAGCGATAGGGATTCTAATATGAAAACAGTATATACACATGATATTTCAAAATTTAACTCTGGTATGTATTATTTCCATATCTACAGGGGTAAACAAAGGATTATTAAAACTTTTGTCAAAGAATAATTTTTTACCTTCATTAGGTTAGAATTTAACATCTTTTAAAAAAACAAAAAGAATATTGTTGTAAAATATTGATTATAAAACGGTTGATGTAATGTGTGAAAAATGGGGTTTAATTTTTTAAACCCCATTTTTTAAATAAACGTTATAATTTGTGTTTACTTTATCATCTCAAAGCAACGTCCAGTAGCACTACAGCTACCGCCACATGTTCTAATACATTCGTAGTATTCTTCTCCGTACATTTCATCGTGATCACCAGCTTTTAAAGATTTTTTTTCTTTATGGTTTAATTGTTGAACTCCTTCTAAATTTAAAATGTTTTGTAACATAATGTGTTTTCTAAGTTAAACTTGATTTATAAAATTTTTGATATTAATTCTTTATGTGTTATAGCGCAAAATAATCCTTGCCATCTTTTCCTTTTAGTACAAAATAATCCTTGCCATCTTTTCCTTTCAGAACAAAATATGTTCTACCATCATCACCCCCTCTAATAGTACTTAAGTCATTTTCTTTTTTTAATACCTGTACTCCTTTTAAATTTGAAATGTTTTGTAACATAATGTCTTTTTTTAATTAAACTTGATTTATACATTTTGAAGCTGATGAGTTGCTTCGATATAAAAGTAGTTGAAACGATGGTTCGGTTTGTTTAGCACTTCATCAGATTTATAAATTTGAGGATTTATAAATTTTATAAAGAGCTTGGGTTGCTTTTGTATCAACAAAAAAGAGGTATAATTGAAGTTATAAAAACAAAAAACCCAAACATCTGTTTGGGTTTTTCATGGCGTAATTCCTTCAGATAAATATCAACATGTATTTTACTCACAAACTCAAAATGATTTTTGAAGGCACCTTTTCTTATCGATTATATTTTTAATACACCCAGCCAGTTACTCCTTCATATTTATATCCGGCGTTAATACCTTCAGAATAATTTTTGGTATACAGGTGATCAGAATGTTGAGTGTTGTAAAAACGATAGAGTTTTTTTCTTCCGTTACCTGGTTTTTTATGTATTAAAACAAGTCGGGAAACATCTTTCCAACCTTTACTGATTAAAGTTAAAATTTCGGTAGGGCTAGTTGTTAAAACGAAATCTATTTTTCTCGGATGTAACAAAAAGTATAGCTCGTTATATGTATTAAAATCGATTTCCCGGCGAGATCTGGCTACGTCGGTCCTAAAGGAAACCCCTTCTCTACGGCCTATTCCAATACCTTGACCTCCTTGTGTTTTATAGGTATGAAGAGATGCAGATCCCCCGCTATAATATCGATACACATTTTGAGAACTCAAAGCCCTTGATTTTGTATTGATATTGTTTTCAGTTGTATTAGAAACTTGCTCTAGAGGTAACTCTTCATTTTCTGACTCACAAGAAGTCAATAGTAAACATATTGCAAAAGTCAAATTTAAAATTGAAACTAAGAATTTGGTTTTTTTCATGGTTTTAAGAGTTTTAAAAATTAGTATTTGATGAAATTAGTTTTAAGATTGGTATGTATTCATCCCCTACAGAATTCAAAAATATGACGATGAGTACATGAAATACAAAGTAATATTCTTGATATTTATAAATTTAAACCGATACTTTGTGTATGTTGTAAGAGTTTGGTTTTTGCTATTGTATATCAAACTATGTGTTGAATAAATTATTCACATTGTTTTTTTTGGTAGTTTTATTTCGTATTATTTTTTATGTCATTCACTTATATATTGAATTAAAAGATATGGTTTTCGAATTCTGTTGAGCAGTTTTCAAGAACTATAAAAATCACTTTAATGATCAGGAAGTATTCATTTTTAGGTTATCTGCTAATTTTATTTGTTTTTGCGCAGCAATTACGCGGACAGGTTAAAAGGCCTAATGGTGCTCAGGATTCACTAGATTTTGATGAATTAAAAGAGATAATTGCAGAGCAACAAGAAGACTCCCTAAAATTAAAAATAGCACAGGGCTCTCTCGATAAAGCCATAAATCGATTAGATACATTGCGTATGGCCGATGCATATTATTTTTTATCCAAACTAAGTCGTTCTAATCAATTACGTTATGCAGATAGTCTTATTGTAATTACCAAGAATAAAAATTATGAAAGATATCCGGCATTGGGTTATTTACGCAAGGGTAATGTGCGTTATGAAGAAGGAAACTATAAAGAGGCTTTAGAACTTTATCTCATAGCCTCAAAATCTGCAAAAGAAAATGGGAATGAGCTGTTATATCTAAAGTTGAAATTTAATATAGGATTATTAAAAAATACAGCTGGAGAAAGGGAAGAAGCTCAAGCTATTTTTTTGGAGTATTTAAGCTTTTTAGATCAAAACCCTAAATTTAAAACCTCAAGTACGTATAATAGAGTGCTATTTGCTCTTACTGATTCATACATTTATAGTAATCAATTTAAACTGGCCGAAGATTATATTGATAAAGGAATTCGGGAAGCATTAAAAACAAATGATATATCTATATATTCTAATTTTGTTGTGTATTCGGGGATGTATGAATATTTCTCTAAAAACTACAATCAGGCAATTGACAGCCTTGAAAAAGGAAAAAATTTAATACAAAAGTCTGATGAGGTAAAAACAAGAATTGCTATCTGTGATTATTATATTGCGCGTTCATATCAGGATCAGGGTATGGCAGAGCAGAGTATACAATATTTTAGAAATGTAGATCGTATTCTCAAAGAAACTGAAGATGTTATTCCCGAATTAATAGATACATATGATTATTTGATTGCTGATTCTAAATCAAAAAAAAATCTTGAAAAACAAATTGAATATATCAATACACTATTAAGATTAGATAGCATAAGACATGCTAATCAAATATATTTAACCAAAAACATTAACGAGAGATACGATACTGTAGAATTAATTTCTGAAAAAGAAAAATTAATAGATCAGTTGCAACGCGATAAATTCTTAAAAGAAGAAACCATAACTATTCTAATTGTATTTCTTGTTGTTTTGATCATACTTGCTACATATGGTTTTCGAAAAAGCTATGTAAATAAAAAACGTTTTTTAAGATTACTTGAAGATCAAAAAACCAAAGAGCATAATCTACTAGATTTTGTTGATATCAATACTAATATTTCAAAAAAAGAAGATATAGATATCCCAAAAGATGTTGTCGAAACGGTATTAAAAAAGCTTCATAATTTTGAGAATTCGGTTAAATTTTCTAAAAAACATTATACGCTTAACTCATTAGCCAAAGAGCTAAATACAAATAGCGCATATTTATCAAAGATTATAAATGTGTATAAAAATGTGAACTTTGCAAATTATCTCAATAATCTGAGAATTGATTTTGCGGTAGATGAACTTGCCTCTAATAAATCATTACGTTCCTATACGATCAAGGCCATTGCAGAAGAGGTAGGATTTAAAAATGCACAATCGTTTTCTTCTGCGTTCTATAAAAAAACAGGCATTTATCCATCTTACTTCATTAAACATTTAGAGATTTAAAGTAAAGGCTTATAGTGTCTACTTCAATGTTTTTATACCTTAAATTTATAAATATCAACTAGTATGTCATATTAAGAGTTAGTTAAAAGCTATATTTTTAATATTAAGAACACACAAACCGAAATTGTTATGAAAACAAATAAGAAAATAAAATCATTTAAGTTAGAAAAGATAAAAATTACCAAATTGGTGAATGCAAATACAATCAAAGGAGGTGATAGTATACCGCCTGCCTCACAAAGGTTGTGTAATACAGAGAAGAAGTGTTTCACGATACTAACAAAAACAGTTCCCGTAGAGGAATAAGGTGTTTTTTAATGATATATAATAAAAAACCCGAACATTTGTTCGGGTTTTTAAGGTGGTGCCTCCAGGAATCGAACCAGGGACACAAGGATTTTCAGTCCTTTGCTCTACCAACTGAGCTAAGGCACCTTGCTGTAAGCGGATGCAAATATAGAACGCTTTTTTTAATACACAAAAGAAAAAATTAAAAAAATCGTTTTGTACTTTTGCGACTTACAAAATAAAGTATGAATCTCATTATTGATGTAGGGAATACATATACCAAAATAGGAGTTTTTGAAAAATCAAAAATTATCTATAAAAATAAGATTGAACAACATTGTTTTAAAGAGGCAATCCAAAAAATCAAAGAAGAATACCCTTTGATCACCGATGCCATCCTTTCTTCAGTATCTACTATAGAAGAGAATCATATAACAGATGTTAAAAGTTTGTATAACACGCTTATATTAGATCACCTGGTAGAAATGCCATTTAAGAACCTGTATGAGACCCCATCCACACTAGGAATAGATCGATTGGCTTTGGTGGCAGCAGCTGTAAATCAATTTCCTAATAAGGATGTATTGGTAATTGATGCAGGAACTTGTATAACATATGATTTTAAAAACAAAAAAGAAGAGTATCTTGGTGGCGCAATTGGACCAGGTGTGCGACTAAGATATGAGAGTCTTCATAATTATACAGCAAAACTACCACTGTTGCAGGTAACTGATCCAAAAAATTATATAGGAAACAGTACAGAAGAGGCAATACATTCGGGAGTAGTTTTTGGAATTTTGCATGAAATTAATGGAGTAATTGAAGAATATTGCAACATTTATACTGATTTAACAGTTATTTTAACTGGTGGAGATGCACATTTTTTGTCTAAAAGATTAAAAAATAGCATATTTGCCACTTCTAATTTTTTGTTGGAGGGATTAAACCACATTTTAGCTTTTAATAATAGTAAATGATAAAGAAGATTTTAGTGATCATATTGGTACACGTTGCCATAATATCTTACGCTCAGGAAGGGACTTCGTCTCCGTATTCTTTTTATGGGATAGGGATTCCGAAGTTCAAAGGAACAGTAGAAAACAGATCGATGGGGGGATTGAGTATATATACAGATAGTATTCATTTAAATCTTCAAAACCCCGCATCTTTTGGAGATTTGAGACTTACAACATATACGGTAGGAGCATCATATCGTAGATATCAAATTAGTAATACCAATCAATCATCATCAGGAGAGAATGCCTCATTAGATTATTTGGCTATTGGTATTCCTGCTGGTAAATTTGGCTTTGGCTTTGGAGTTATTCCTCTTACCTCTGTAGGATATGAACTCAATAGTGTTAAAGACGATGGAAGTGAGCTTCGATTTACCGGAAGTGGAGGATTAAATAAGGTCTTTTTGGCAACAGGGTTCAAAGTTAACAAGAATCTGAGCGTAGGTATAGATTTAAATTATAACTTTGGGAATATTGAAAATAAGACAATATTACGAAGACCGGGTGTTCAATTTGATACCAGAGAAATAAATAATTCAGATTTATCATCTTTTAGTTTGTCTTTTGGGGTGACATACAAAACTATGATCACAGAGAAACTAGAATTAGTTGCTTCTGCAGTATCAACACCTTCTTTTGAATTAACAACAGATAGTACAAGAGAGCTTGCTACGATTGTTATTGATAATAGTGGTAGAGAAGGAGTTGTAGAAAGACAAGATGTTGCTGTAGAAGACAAAGAAATAGATCTTCCCGCCGAATTTAAGTTTGGTGCTGGGATTGGAGAACCCAAAAAGTGGTTTGCAGGCGCAGAGTATATATATATGGATTCTGGAAAATTTACTAATCTTGCATCTAACCAGGATAATGTTGTATATGAAAACGCTTCAAAATTCAAAGCAGGAGGGTATTATATTCCTAATTATAATTCGTTAACAGGTTATTTTAGCAGGGTGGTATACCGCGCTGGATTTCGTTATGAAGAGACAGGGTTAAATATTAATAACGGTTCGATTAATGAGTTTGGCATATCTTTTGGAGTAGGCCTACCAGTTGGTAGATTATTCTCGAATACTAATATAGGTTTTGAGTATGGTCAACGGGGAACAACAAATTTTGGGCTGGTTAAAGAAGAGTTTTTTAATATCTCTTTAAGTTTATCATTAAATGATAAATGGTTCAGAAAAATAAAATTTAATTAAATACAATAATTACTACAGCTATGAATACTAAAGTTTTATTTATAATAGCAACAGGATTAGTTTTAAGTACTACGAAAGTAAGTGCTCAGGCTACAGACTGTGCAACTACAGCATCCATCGCTTATGAGCATGCTAAGGTGAAGAATTATACTGCTGCAGAGGAGCCTCTGTGGAAAGTGAGAAAAGAATGTCCTACATACAGCGTTGCAACATATCAATTTGGACAAAAATTGTTAGTAGCTAAGTATAAAAAAGCTTCTGCTGCAGAGAAATCTGGTCTTGCAAATGAAATAATTAAACTGTGGAAGGAACGTTTTCAGTATTTCCCGGCAAAAACTAAAATTGGTGATATGCATTCTGATATAGGTCAGTTAATGTATGATAATAAAATCGGAACCAAAGAAAATCAGTTTTTAGAGTTTGATAAAGCATATACAAAAGATAAGAAAAACTTTAAAAGACCTAAGAAATTATATACCTATTTCTCTCTTTTTGTAGATCTTCATGGTGAAGGAAAAAAAGAACTTCAAGGAGTTTTTGATCTATATGATGATATTACAGAAAAGATAGAAAATGAAGAAAGTAGATTGGCAGGAATAATTGCAGGACTTACAGAAAAGGAAGAAGCAGGAACTACATTGTCGTCTAAAGAAAAAAGAAAACTAAAAAATTCTGGAATCAACTTAACTGCTTTTAGTAAAGTAAAAGCAGGGATTAATCAGAAACTTGGAGAGTTGGCTGATTGTAAAAATCTAATACCTCTTTATACTGGGCAGTTTGAGTCTAAAAAAACAGATGTTAGCTGGTTAAAAGGTGCTGCAGGAAGAATGTCGGGAAAAGACTGTACAGGAGATCCATTATTCTTTAAACTGGTTGAGGCTTTACATAAAGCTGAGCCATCAGCAAAAACAGCATATTATTTAGGGATCTTAGCGCAAAAAGATAGAAAAATGACTACAGCAAGGAAATACTATGACCAAGCTGCAGAAATGGAAGAAAAACCTAGAGATAAAGCTAAAGTATATTTCAAAATTGCAGAAATGCTTAAAAAGCAGGGAGCAAAGGGTAAAGCTAGATCCTATTATAGAAAAACGCTTAAGCATAGACCATCTATGGGAGTTTGTTATCTTAGAATTGCAAGTATGATAGCAAGTAGTGCAAATAGTTGTGGAGCTGATGTGTTTAGCAAAAGAGCGGTATATTGGTTGGCAGAAAACTATGCTAGAAGAGCAGGGAAAGTAGATCCAAGTTTAAGATCTACCGCAAATAAGTTTGCAGCTAACTATCATGCTAAAGCACCAACAAAAACTGATATCTTTAATAACCCAGAAAAAAAATCTATAAGTATTGGATGCTGGATTGGTGAAACGGTTAGAGTGCCAAAGCTATAATGCAGAATAAAAAAATATATACAATAATGAACATTGTCACAGCATTTGCTGTGACAATGTTTTTTTCATGTCAATCAACATCAAAAAATGATCTGGGAGATATAGGTATAGAAGACGCTCCTATTGCAGAGGGGTATGAGATAAATCTTAAATATACAGATTCAGGAAGGCTTACAGCAATACTTAAAACATCAAAAATATTAGATTATTCTAACAAATCTTTTGTGTATCATGAATTCCCAGAAGGTATCGTGTTAGATATCATTGATAAAGAAGGAAAGGTAAGTGTAGTTACTTCAGATTATGCAATTTCTTACCAGCAAACAGGGCTAATCGATATGAGAGGTAATGTAGATATACGAACTGCTGATAGTACCCATTTACAAGCCAAGCAGTTATATTGGGATCAAAATATTAATTGGATATTCACAGATCAACCCTATAAAAGTTATTTGCCAGATGGGACAATTAATGAAGCAGATGGTTTTGATGCTAATCAGGATTTTACTATCTTGAATTCAAGAATAAATGATGGGGTAATGTTTATAGAGGAGTAATCCAGTACTATGATGAAAGTATTTAGATTTTTTGAATATGCCTACTTGGCTATTATGTGTTTTTTTATTTACGAAGCATATGTAGAGTGGGGACAAGAAGGCGGAAGAAGTATACTTTATATTTTCTTTGCAATCGCTGCAATTTTTATGTTTTTCTTTAAAAGAAACTTTAGAAAACGATTTGATGCCAATAACAAAGACTAATTCATGGAATTACATATCATTGTTATTATTCTTTCTCTTATTCTTTCAGCTTTTTTTTCAGGAATGGAAATAGCCTATGTTTCTTCTAATAAAATACATATAGAGATTGAGAAAAAACAAGGAGGATTTATCTCAAATATCCTGGCTCGCTTAACAAAAAAACCTTCCAAATTTATTGCAACAATGCTCGTTGGTAATAATGTAGCATTGGTTATATATGGGTTTTATATGGGCGAAATATTGATGAAAGTTATAGCAGGATATTTTCCTGAAATAGCAGGCAGTATTACTTTGTTACTACAAACAACTATTTCAACTTTAGTGATTCTAATTACGGCAGAATTTTTACCCAAAGTGTTCTTTCAGATTTATTCTAATACATTGCTTAAAGCCTTTTCGTTTCCAGCATATATCTTTTATGTTGTATTTACACCTATTTCATCATTTGTAATTTGGGTTTCTGATTTTGTGCTGAAAAAATTTTTGAAAACAGACGGAGATCAAGTTCAACTTGCTTTTAGTAAAACAGAACTGGGGGATTATATAAATGAGCAAATGGAAACTATCGAAGAGCATGATGAAATTGATAGCGAAATCCAGATTTTTCAGAATGCTTTGGATTTTTCAGATGTTAAGTCAAGAGAGGTAATGGTTCCCAGAACAGAGATAATAGGAGTAGAAAAATTACAATCAATAGAAGAAGTAAGTACCTTATTTATAGATACAGGTCTGTCAAAAATAATTGTTTATAATAATACTGTAGACGATATTATTGGGTATGTACATTCTTTTGAATTATTTAAAAAACCTAAATCGTTAAGGGCAATTCTTCTACCAGTGGTTTTTGTTCCTGAAACAATGTTTGTTAAAGATGTACTGAATCTTCTGACCAAAAAACATAAAAGTATAGCTGTAGTGATCGATGAGTATGGAGGCACCAGTGGTATTATTACTGTAGAAGATATTGTAGAAGAGCTTTTTGGTGAGATTGAAGACGAGCATGATTCTATAGCGCTTATCGAAGAACAATTATCAGAAAATGACTATCGATTTTCTGCAAGAATAGAAGTAGATCATATCAACGAGTCTTATAAATTAGACCTTCCGGAAGATGAAAACTATGAAACATTGGGAGGGATGATTGTAAACCATACCGAAGAAATCCCTCAGCAAGGTGAAGAGGTAAAAATAGACGGTTTCAAAATTAAAATTATAGAAACTTCTAATACTAAAATTGAGATTGTAGAATTGCATGTGATACCAGAGGATTAATAATACAGTTGCGATGAGCACAAAAACACGAAATCAGGGGATTGTAGTATTTATTATAGTTTATATCATTATTGTGATATGTGACTTGGTTTGTAGTAGTAATGATGCATATTCGAACCTTAGAGGCATTACAAAGCCTTCAATTCTGGGTTCATTAATCACCTTTTTTTTAATACATAGAAAAGGCCTTGGTATTTCTATATTTAGATTAATGATATTGGCCTTGTTGTTTTCTTTGGCCGGAGATGTACTGCTTTTATTTGTCATACAATCTCAACTTTTCTTTATTGCAGGTTTAGTTATGTTTTTGTTGGCACATGTAATGTATATTTTGGTCTTTCTTAAAAAACATAATAAGCATAAAAAAAATAAAGTTTTTCTTATACTAACAGTTGCTTATGGTGTGGGCTTGTTTTATTTGTTATATCCAGGGCTAGGAGATATGTTAATCCC
The DNA here is from genome assembly GCF_900299525.1 of Aquimarina sp. Aq78. GTDB lineage: Bacteria > Bacteroidota > Bacteroidia > Flavobacteriales > Flavobacteriaceae > Aquimarina. The sequence goes on from NZ_OMKA01000031.1 coordinate 126,452, forward strand.
GGTGATGGTGTATATGGTAGTTATTTTGTTAATGTCAAATGCATCGTATCTAAGAGAGAAGCGTGTCTCTCAGGTGAGTTATCTCATGGTTTTTATAGGCTCTTTATTTTTTATGGTTTCTGACAGCATTTTAGCGGTTACAATGTTTTACCAGCCTTTGCCTATGAGTAACATATGGATTATGACTACGTATGCGACAGCTCAGCTTTTGATAGTTTTAGGTGTTTTAAGACAAAAAAACCAAATTTTTTAAAGTAATAAAAGTACGTAAAAACCGGACTATTGTATATTAAGAACCGAAAGAGTTAAAACTTCATAAGACTTTCAGTTTTTTAATTGGTATTATTACAATAAAATGGTACTTTCGCCCACTATATTTTGAATAAATTATAAAATACCATGGCAGTTTTAAATAAAATCAGACAGCGTTCGGTTTTTCTAATCGTAATCATTGCACTAGCACTTTTCTCTTTTGTTTTAGCAGATTTGATTCGTAATGGAGGAGCCATTTCCCAGAAAGCTGAAAATACGATTGCAACAATAAACGGAAAAGATATTGATCGAACTGAGTTTGCTAGAAAAGTAGAACTAGCATCAAGAAGTTTTGGAGGAGGAACATCAAGCATCCAGGCAGTAAATTATGTATGGAATCAAGAATTGAGAGAAACAGTTTTTGAAGAGCAATTCGAAGAGCTAAATATTAGAGTAGGAGAAGATCAGGTAAACCAATTGTTAGAAGAATCATTAGCAAGTAACCCTACGTTTCTAAATGAAGCAGGAGTTTTTGATAAAGCCAAAATGCAAGAGTATGTAGCTAATGTAAAAGCTACTTCGCCACAAGCATATCAACAATGGTTAGATTTTGAAGTTTCTGTAAGTAAAGGTGCTAGAGAGCAAACTTATCTTAATATGATCAAAGCTGGAGTTGGATCTACACTTAAAGAAGGAGAGCTGGCTTATAAAATGGAAAACGACAATGTGGATATCAAATATGTACAGCTTCCGTTTTCTAGTATTGAAGATACAGAAGTAGAAGTGACTGATGCAGAAATTAAAGCGTATATCGATGCTCATAAAGATCAATATAAAGCAGAAGCTTCAAGAAGTATACGTTATGTGTTGTTTAATGAAGTTCCTAGCGAAGAAGATGAGAATCAGGTAAAAGCAGAAGTAGCTGCATTATTAGATGATAAAGTAGAGTTTAATGAAGCAACCAAAACGAATGACTCGATTTTGGGATTCAAAAATATTGATGTAAAAGACGCAGAAGAGTTTGTAAATCAAAATTCTGCGGTAAAGTTTGATGGGGGATTTAAGTTTAAAAAAGATTTACCAACTACAGAGGCAGATACAATTTATAACCTTGGTATAGGAGATGTATATGGTCCTTATAAAGATGGAGATTATATTAAAATTTCAAAAGTAGTTGCACAAAAGCAAATACCAGACTCGGTTAAAGCAAGTCATATTTTGGTTTCTTGGGCTGGATTAGGTACTGCCGGTGATACAAAACGAACCAAAGAAGAAGCAAAGACCTTAGCAGATAGTATTATTGCAGTAACCCAGGCGGATAATACAAAATTCTCAGCGCTGGCAACACAATTCTCTGCAGATACTTCTAGTAAAGATAAAGGAGGAGATCTTGGGTATTTCTCACCAGGCAGAATGGTTCCTGCTTTTAATGATTATTGTTTCGAAAATAAAACTGGAGATCAGGGAATTATAGAAACACAATTTGGATATCATATTATAAATATAGAAGATCAAAAAAATGAGCAGAAAGCTATAAAAGTAGCTACAGTAGCTCAAAAAGTTGAACCAAGTGAAAAAACTATCAATGCTATTTTTACTGAAACAACCAAATTTCAGATTTCAGCTAGAGATAAAGATTTTGAGGAAGTTTCTAAAGAAAATGAATTAGCTGTACGACCAGTAAATAAAATCAAAGAACTAGATGAAAACATTCCTGGGTTAGGAGCTAGAAGAGCAATTGTGCAATGGGCTTTTAACGAGGAGTCTAAAGTTGGTGAAATAAAACGCTTTGATATTCCTGAAGGTTATGCAGTAGTTCAATTAACTGAAAAAGAAGATGAGGGATCAATGAAAGTTGAAGATGCGGGTTTAACCATAAAACCAATCTTGGTTAAAGAAAAGAAGGCAGAAAAATTAAAAAGTAAAATTTCTGGTAGTGCACTTGATGCAATCGCTCAAAGTCAAGGGCAAACTGTAAAAGTTGCTTCTGCATTGACTATGAAAACTCCAACTATTAGTGGAGCGGGAACTGAACCAAAAGTAGTAGGAACAGCCTTTGCGTTAGAATCAGGAAAGATGTCCGGTCCTATTGTTGGTAATAATGGAGTGTATGTTATAGAAGTAACTAAGAAAACACCAGCCAGTGGTTTAGATACATATATGAGCTATGCATCACAAGTTTCTAAAACTCAAACAGGAGCAGTTAATACTAAAGTTTTTGAAGCACTTAAAGAAGCTGCAGAAATAGAAGATAAGAGATCTAAATTCTACTAGAAGATATAGTAGATTGATATAATACAATAAAAAATCCTGAAGAACTATTCTTCAGGATTTTTTATTGTATCAGTTCTAATTTTTGTTTCTAACTTCTAACCTTTTGTTCCCATTTCCAGGCAGAAGTAAGAGAATCGTCTAAACTACTTTTTGCTTTCCACCCTAGTTCATTATTTGCTTTAGTGGTATCTGCATAGGCTGCTGTGATATCGCCTTCTCTTCTTTCTACAATTTTATAATTTAATTTTTCCTTAGATACTTTTTCAAAAGATTGTATCACTTCAAGAACAGAACTTCCTGTTCCAGTGCCCACATTAAACACTTCGTAATTAGATGCATTCTTACCTTCTAGCAATCGCTGTAAGGCTACTACATGAGCTTTTGCAAGATCTACGACATGTATATAGTCTCTAATACAGGTTCCGTCTGATGTAGGGTAATCATCACCAAACACAGACAATTGCTCTCTTAGCCCTATTGCGGTTTGTGTAATAAAAGGAATCAGGTTTTGAGGAACTCCAATAGGTAGTTCTCCGATTTCTGCCGAAGGATGCGCTCCAATTGGATTAAAATAACGTAAAGCAATAGCTTTTAAGGCTGGGTGTACTTTACAGGTGTCTCTTATAATCTCTTCTCCAATCTGTTTTGTGTTTCCGTAAGGAGATTCTGCTGTTTTAACCGGAGCATTTTCTGTGATTGGTAACTCATCTGCTTGGCCATATACAGTGCAGGAAGAACTAAAAATAAAACTAGCCGATGCTTTATCAGCTAATTGTTGAAGGATATACACCAGAGTCGATAAATTATTCTCATAGTATAATAAAGGTTTTTCTACGCTTTCACCTACGGCTTTTGATGCTGCAAAATGAATAACCCCTTCTATGTCATTATGACGTTTAAAGAACTCTTGAACCTTATCCTTTTCTCTAAGATCAAATTTTTCAAAAACAAGATCTTTTCCTGTGATTTCACAAATTCCTTTAATCACATCGGGTGATGAATTCGAACAATTGTCAATAATAACAACTTCATACCCTTTGTTTTGTAACTCTACAACGGTGTGAGAACCAATAAACCCCAATCCCCCCGTGACTAAGATTTTCATATGTAAAATGATTTAATATTTGCACCAACGAAGGAACAATAATTAAAGGATTTTAGCAACTTCTTGATTTACAAATTCTAAAAATCGCTCATCTTTTTCTGTAAATGGATCTGAGCTCTCAGAGTCAATATCAATCTGGCCGATATTTTCTCCGTTCTTGAATAGAGGGATTACAATTTCGGATTTAACAGTTAGACTGCATGCGATATAATTATTTTGTGCTTGCACATCCGGAACCACAAAATTCTCATTAGAAATAGCAACCTGACCACAGATTCCTTTTCCAAAGGGAATGATATCGTGATCTGTTTTTTCGCCAACATATGTGCGTAGTTTTAACTCTTCTTTATCCTCGTTTTTAAAATAAAAACCAACCCAATCATAGTGGTCTATATTTTCTTTAAGTAGTTTGCAAATCATATACAATCTATCTGTGACAGATTCATCATTATCTTTAAGTATATGAGTGATCTGGGGTTTTAAATCTTCAAAAAGCATTCCTGTACAATTTTTCCCGGCAAAAATATCTAAAAAAATTATAAAAGCCTCTTATTTAGAATGGTATTGTTTTGTTAAAAAATCTTTCAAAAAATAAAAATGCATTGGTGATTGTTTTATATATAGAGTATTTTTGGTGCTTTAACAGTAAAGAAACTAGATTAATTTTTAGTGTATAATTACATATATAGTGTTTTGAAAACAACAGGAAGATTTTTTGTAGTATTAGTGTTTATGGCGCTAGCGGCCATATCTTGTAATAAAGACAAGAAGCCCGAATCGGTTATTATTGATGAAGGTGTAAATGAAACTGTCGATTATAATAAGACAGATTCTAGATCAGAAGTTAAGTTTTCTGATGTGAAAATTCAAAAAATATATGATTTGTATTTATCTGTAAAGGCTGCTCTGGTAAATTCTAAGAGTGGTGTTGTACAAGCAGAAACAAAAAAATTAGAAGCTGTTATTGAAGACTCAGAAGAGAATATGCAGCTTAAAGCAGTTTCAAAACTCATTTCACTAACCAAAGACATTAAAAAACAACGTGATTTTTTTGTTACACTAACTAGTGAGGTAGAAAAACTAGTTGGTAACGCTGAAATTACATCGGGAGAAGTGTATAAGCAGTTTTGTCCTATGGCATTTGATGGAAAAGGAGGGTATTGGTTATCTGATTCTAAAGAGGTTAGAAATCCATATTATGGAAAAGAGATGCTTGTCTGCGGAAGTGTAGAAAAGACGTTTAAATAACAGGTTAATTCGTGTTGTTGTAATATAAAATATAAAAAATATTTTGTCTATAGAGAAGTAAGAAAATACTTATAATAGAAATATTGATTATATTTAAAGAAATCAAGTACGTTAATAAACTTAATTTTGAGGGAAATTTGAGATATTAAAAACGTACTGGATTAGTATTGTAATTGGGATAAAACAAAAAGGATATGATTGAGAAAAAATTAATCTTGTTGATTTTTTCTGTACTCTTTTTTTCCTGTAGTGAAGCAAAGATAGTCCCTGGACCTACAGTCCGGACGATTGCTCTTATAGAAAAATCTAAAGCACTACAGTTACGAGGAAAAAAAGTAGAACAGAGTATGCTCAGAAAAAAAGATTCGATAGTAATGCTTATCGGGGGACCGAGTATAGAAGTCACTTCGAATGATAAAGATTTTGTAAACATAGAAAGCATGTCTAATGAATTTATTTTGGACATGAAATATGCTACTTCTGATAATTTTTTAAAAGAAAAAGTATATTCTTGTGCCAAATGCTTTGTTAGAAAAGATGTAGCAGAAGCACTGATAAAGGTGAACAATGATTTACTTGCTCAAGGGTATAGAATACAATTCTTCGACTGCTATCGTCCATATAGTGTGCAGAAAAAAATGTGGAAGATTTTTCCTAATCCTGGGTATGTTGCAGATCCTAAGGGAGGATCAGTACATAATAGAGGAGCAGCTGTAGATATTACTTTAGTCAGATCAGCAGGTGGGCATGTTGATATGGGTACAGATTTTGACCATTTTGGAAAAAAAGCACATCATTCTTACAGCTCGCTTTCACAAACGGTACTTGGACATCGTAAGCTATTAAGGGAGGCTATGGAGAAGCATGGCTTTAAGACTATAAGAACAGAATGGTGGCACTATAATTTTAAAGGAAATACAAAGTATAAAATATCAGATTTTAGATGGAAATGTGATTAATACTTGAGGTGGGTAATGACTAAAAAAAAACGACACTCACCTTAATGAATGCCGTTTTTAGAGCATAATAATTGTAAAAATCGGAAAAATCATGCTTTATATTTAAAACTGCTCGACTTCTGTACTACCTTCCATAGCAACAGTCGAAGCTTTACCTGCAGTTACTGTATTTTGTACAGCGTCAAAGTAAGTAGTGCCTACAAACCCTTGATGTTTTACTGCGCGAAATCCATCTTTTTGTAGTGCAAATTCCCTTTCTTGTAATTCAGAATAGCCTGCCATTCCTCTTTCTTTATATGCTTTAGATAATTCAAACATACTTGTGTTTAATGCATGAAATCCTGCAAGAGTAATAAATTGAAATTTATATCCCATAGCAGCTAACTCTTCTCTAAATGTTTCCATTTCTGAAACAGAAAGCTTTGCGGCCCAGTTAAAAGAAGGAGAACAATTATACGCCAGCATTTGATCTGGATATTTAGCATGGATAGCTTCAGCAAATTTACGAGCTTGTTCTAAATCTGGATTACTGGTTTCCATCCAGATTAGATCTGCATATGGCGCATATGATAGCCCTCTGTCTATACCTTGCTCTATTCCGTTATTTACATGAAAGAAACCTTCATCTGTACGTTCTCCTGTAACAAACTTTCTGTCACGCTCGTCTACATCACTGGTTAATAAATTAGCTGCATCGGCATCGGTACGTGCAATAATAACCGCTGGTACTCCCATTACATCTGCAGCAAGACGAGCTGCTACTAATTTGTTGATTGCCTCTTGAGTAGGGACTAATACTTTTCCGCCAAGATGTCCACACTTTTTTGCAGAACTTAATTGATCCTCAAAATGAACTCCACTGGCACCCGACTCAATCATAGATTTCATCAATTCAAAAGCATTTAGGTTTCCTCCAAAACCAGCTTCGGCATCTGCTACGATAGGAACTAAATAATCCTTTTTGTTTTCTTCGCCATTTACTACTTGTATTTGATCTGCTCTTAGCAAAGCGTTATTGATTCTCTTTACTACTTGGGGAACACTATTAACAGGATATAGAGATTGATCTGGATACATTTGTCCTGCAAGATTAGCATCGGCAGCTACCTGCCATCCGCTTAAATATATAGCTTCTAATCCAGCTTCTACTTCCTGTACTGCCTGATTACCTGTTAGCGCACCTAATCCCGCTATAAACCCCTGTGTTTTTAGTTTCATCCATAGTTTTTCCGAACCTTGTTTGGCTACGCTATGTTCGATTTTGTATGATCCTTGTAATTTTACTACTTCTTCGGCAGTATACGGACGTTCTACATTTTTCCATCTTGGATTTGTAGTCCAATCGATAATCAATTCTTCTATTCTTTGTTCTGTGTTCATGACTTATTGATTTTACTATATATTGATTTATTTTATATGTATTGATATGCTCTATTAGTGAGGAATTCCTCAAACTCATCAGATGTTACCAGTTTTTCGAAAATCTGGATGGCATTTTGATAATTCTCGGTTTCGAAGAGTGAACTTCCTACCTGCTTTTTAATTACCTGAAGTTCATCTTTAAAAAGAGTATTAAATAACGAGTTATTGAGTGTCCTGCCGTCATCTAAAGTCACTTCCTGTTGTAACCATTGCCATATTTGAGTTCTGCTAATTTCTGCAGTAGCTGCATCTTCCATTAGGTGGTATAATGCTACTGCTCCATTACCTCCTAACCAGGTTGCGATATAATGAATTCCTACATTAATATTTTGACGTATTCCTTTTTCGGTAATAGTACCTTTTGGGATCGCTAAAAGATCATTTTCGGTAATGTTTATATCATCACGTTTAACATCCATTTGATTAGGGTTTGGCATATGAGTGTCAAATACACGCATTGCCAATGCTACCAGCCCTGGATGTGCTACCCATGTACCGTCATGACCGTTTTTTACTTCTCGTTCTTTATCGGCTTGTACTTTGGTATAAGCAATTGCATTTCTGTCCTCGTCTTCTTTAATCGGGATTTGTGCAGCCATACCACCTATGGCCAGGATATTTCTTTTGTGACATCTTTGAATTACCAGCTTGCTATATGCATCCATAAAAGGGCTGGTCATTGTTACTTGAGCACGATCTGGAACTACGAAGCCTGGATGATTTCTTAATTTTTTAATGTAACTGAAAATATAATCCCATCTCCCGCAATTCAATCCAACAATATGATCTTTTAATGCATAGATAATTTCATCGAGCTGAAAACTTGCTGTAATAGTTTCTACCAAAACAGTCACTTTTACTGTTCCGTGTTCCATGCCTAAATATTCTTCAGAAAAATCAATCACATCATTCCACCATATAGCTTCGGTAAAATGCTCTAGTTTAGGAATGTAATAATAAGGTCCAGTACCGTTTTCTTTAAGCTGTTCATTGTTATGAAACAGATACAAAGCAAAATCAAATAGAGAAGCGGATATCTCTTCTCCTTTTGTTAAAAGATGTTTTTCGGTAAGATGTAAACCTCTGGGTCTTACAATTAATGTAGCTGTTTTTTCATTGAGCTTATAGGTTTTGTCTCTTTTTGGGTTATAAAACGAAATAGTTTTGTTAACCGCATCTTTCAAGTTTTTTTGCCCTTGAAGACAGTTTTCCCAAAGGGGGGCATTGCTGTCCTCGAAGTCGGCCATAAATGTTTTGGCGCCAGAATTTAAGGCGTTAATTACCATTTTTCTGTCAACAGGTCCTGTGATTTCGACTCTTCGATCTTGTAGGTCCATAGGGATCGGTGCAGCTGCCCATTCGCTATTGCGAATTTCCTTGGTGTTTTCTGGAAAAGAAGGGTGAGTTCCCAGGTCAAATAGTTGTTGTTGGCTTTCGCGGTTTTTTAAAAGGACTAATCGTCTTTCATTAAAACGATTTTGTAAGGCTTCTAAAAAGATCAGGGCTCCATCGGTCAATATTTCGGGATGGTAGTTTTTAACTTCTTTGGTGAAGCTAATTTTCTGACTAAGGTTTGTTTGAATTTCCATCTGTTTAAAAATTTAAATGACTGGTTAATCTATTGATATAATGCGCCTGTCAATGATGATTTTTCTTAATGCCCATTATGGGCTTCCATGACTAATATCGTTTGAGTGAACAATATTATAAAAAAGTTTTTTACAAAACAAGCGAACGTTCGCTAAATGTGAACTTTTTGTTTTTTCGAGAATTACGCAAAAATGGTTACTTTTGAACTTATGGCAATAGCAGAAGAATATATTAGATTGATTTTTGGCCTGAAAATCAAGCAGATACGAACAGATAAGGATTTGTCTCTTTTTGGACTATCGAAGTTATGTGGACTTTCTAAATCGTATTTAAACGAAATAGAAAAAGGAAAAAAGTACCCTAAGACAGATAAAATTATCAAACTTGCTGAGACATTTGATGTTCCTTATGATAATTTGGTTTCTCTAAAATTGGATAAAAACCTGGCACCTATTGGTGAAATTTTGCAATCTGGTATATTAGATGAGATTCCGTTAGAATTGTTCGGGATACAGCAAAGCGATTTAATTGATATTATAGCGAATGCACCATCAAAAGTTAATGCATTTATAAGTACGATTATTGAAATTGCACAGCATTATAATATGAGCAGAGAAGGTTTTTATCTGGCTTCATTGCGATCTTATCAAGAGGCACATAATAACTTTTTTAAGGATCTTGAAGATAAGGTTGTACGATGTGCAAACTCATATCAGTTGGATTTAAGCGGAAAAATTACTTCGGCTGATTTAGAAGATATTCTTAAAGAAGAATATGGATATACGATTAATGCTGCCGGGATTCCTAAACAGGAAGAATTGGATAACCTGAGATCGGTATTTGTACCATCTACTAAAACACTTCTGTTATCAGATCGAGTAGATGAGGCTCAAAAAACTTTTATTTATGCTAAGGAGCTGGGGTATCAATATCTGGAAATTATCGAAAGACCTTATACCTTTTCATGGATAAAGTATGATAATTTTGAAGAAGTACTGCATAATTTTTACGCGTCATACTTTGCTGGTGCCTTAATTATTCCCAGAGCTCATTTGAAAGAACATCTTAAAGAGTTATTTTTAATGAAACGATTTTCTGAGAAAGCTTTTCACAAGATTATGAAATTGTACAACGCTTCTCCGGAATCCTTTTATCAACGTCTTACTAATGTATTGCCAAAAGATTTTGGTATGCAAAATGTATTCTTTCTTCGGTTTACTCATAAACTGGGAGCAGAGAAGTTTAATTTGGTTAAAGAACTGCACATCACACATCAACAGCAACCTCATGCTAATGAGGTAAATGAACATTACTGTAGACGATGGATGGCTATAAAGATTTTACAGCATACAGCTACTGAAGATTTGGATTACGCGTTTAATATCCAAATCTCTGATTATGTAGATACAGACCAGCAATACCTGGTATTTACTTCGGCAACAAAGGATCCTTTTAGAAAAGACTATTACCGTAGTATTGGAATTGGATTTTTAAAGTCTTCTACTCTAGAGAAAAAAATCAATTTTGTTAATGATACAAAAATATTAAAAGAAAAAGTAGGAGTTACTTGCGAATCATGTTCACTAGTAGATTGTGAAGTTAGGATGGCTCCACCAAAGCAATTATTAGCTAAGGAGAAACATAAAAAGACGGCAGAGTTGGTAGAAGGTATTATGAAACAATATTCTTAGTGTTAGATAAGTTTAAAGACTGCCTTTTGGATAAAAGAAAACCCCATCCTGAATTTTCAGAATAGGGTTTTGTATTCTTAACAAATTATATTCAAAAACTTGCTAAATATTTTTGCTGTTGTCGGACGACTACATCATTCCTGGCATACCTCCGCCCATTGGTGGCATTGCGCCTCCGGCTGGAACATCTTCTTTAATGTCTATTAGTGCACATTCTGTAGTAAGGATCATACCTGATACAGAAGCTGCATTTTCAAGAGCTATACGTGTTACTTTTTTAGGATCGATGATCCCTGCTTTTAGCATGTCTACATAATCTTCAGATTTGGCATCATATCCAAAATTATCTTTACCTTCAAGAACTTTAGAAATTACTACAGATCCTTCGCCTCCAGCATTTTCTACAATAGTTCTAAGTGGTGATTCGATTGCACGGTTTACAATTTGTACACCTGTAGCCTCATCAGCATTCTCGGTTTTTACTTTGTCTAACACAGCTTTAGCTCTTACCAAGGCAACGCCACCACCGGCAACAATACCTTCTTCTACAGCAGCACGAGTAGCATGAAGTGCATCATCTACACGATCTTTCTTTTCTTTCATCTCTACTTCAGAAGCAGCACCTACATATAGTACGGCAACACCACCAGCTAACTTTGCTAAACGCTCTTGTAGCTTCTCTTTGTCATAATCAGAAGTAGTAGTTTCTATTTGTGCTTTGATTTGATTTACTCTGTTTTTGATTAAATCTTCTCCGCCAGCACCATTAACTACAGTAGTGTTATCCTTATCAATAGCCACTTTTTCAGCAGTACCTAAGTGTTCAATAGTGGTATTTTCTAATGTAAAACCGCGCTCTTCAGAAATTACAGTACCTCCTGTTAGGATAGCAATATCTTCTAACATTGCTTTACGTCTGTCTCCAAAACCTGGAGCTTTTACAGCTGCAATTTTAAGTGCTCCACGTAGTTTATTTACTACAAGTGTTGCTAATGCTTCTCCATCTACATCTTCTGCGATGATTAAAAGTGGTTTTCCAGTTTGAGCAACAGGCTCTAAGACAGGAAGAAGGTCTTTCATAGCAGAAATCTTCTTGTCATAAAGTAAGATGTATGGTGTTTCCAGATCAGCTGTCATTTTTTCGCTGTTGGTCACAAAGTATGGAGAAAGATATCCTCTGTCAAATTGCATTCCTTCTACGATATCTACAGTGGTATCTGTTCCTTTTGCTTCTTCTACTGTGATTACTCCTTCTTTGCCAACTTTCTCAAAAGCTTTGGCAATAAGGTCTCCAATAGTTTCATCATTGTTAGCAGAAATAGCTGCTACTTGTTTGATTTTATCAGAAGAGTCACCTACTTCTTTTGTTTGTTTTGAAAGATCTTCTGTGATCGCTTTTACAGCTTTATCAATACCACGCTTAAGATCCATTGGATTTGCACCAGCTGCTACATTTTTAAGTCCTTCTTTTACGATAGCTTGTGCTAGTACTGTTGCTGTAGTAGTACCATCTCCTGCAAGATCATTAGTCTTAGAAGCTACTTCTTTTACCATTTGTGCTCCCATATTCTCAAGAGCATCCTCAAGTTCAACTTCTTTAGCTACAGAAACACCATCTTTGGTTACTGTAGGAGCTCCGAAAGATTTGCTGATAATTACATTACGCCCTTTAGGCCCTAAAGTTACTTTTACCGCATTAGCTAATGCATCTACACCACGTTTGATACCGTCACGTGCTTCTATGTCAAATTTTATGTCTTTTGCCATAATTAATTTTTTAAAAAATTAAAATCCAAATCTCAACATTCAAAATTTCCAGAATATCTTAATGAAATTTATTGAATAAAGTAGTGGATTTGTTTTTTTGTGATTTTTAAATTGATACTTTCTTATACGATAGCAAGGATATCATCCTCACGCATGATTAAATAATCCTTTCCATCTAATTTTAATTCGGTACCAGAATATTTACCGTAAAGTACGGTATCACCAACTTTAACAGTCATGTCGTGATCTTTTTTACCGCCACCTACAGCAGCTACTTTACCTTTTTGTTGTTTTTCCTGGGCTGAGTCAGGAATAAATAATCCTGATGCTGTCTGCGTCTCTGCGGGAAGTGGCTCTACAACCACGCGGTCTGAAAGAGGTTTGATGTTTACTCCCATTATGATTTGTTGTTTTTTTTGTTAAAATTAAAATGAAATCTTCGATGCTTCTTATTTCAGAAATTATGCCAGTGGGGTGATACTGACAAATTGAAACAAAAAATGCCGACTATATGACAAGTCGACATTTTTGTTATTGTTTTTTTAAAAAGATGTTATTGTTTGTCATCTTTTCCTGTTGCTGGAGGAGTTACAGGAGTTTCCACCTGAACATCTTCAGTGTTAACTTTTGATTCTGGAATAGAACTTCCACCCATTAAATCTATATTAGATAGTAGGATTAGTACCAGTAATAGAGTAGCTAAAGTCCAGGTACTCTTGTCTAAGAAATCTGTAGTCTTTTTTACACCACCTAGTTGTTGTGTTCCACCACCACCAAAAGAAGAAGATAATCCACCTCCTTTAGGGTTCTGTACCATAATTACTATTACCAGTAAAAAAGATACGATAACGATTAGTATTAAAAATATTGAAAACGTTGTCATTATATTGTTATTTATTTTCTTGTAATTTTTTTATCGCTCGAATTTGGTCTGCAAAGAAACCACTTTTTTCGGGATTTTTCAAAATTAATATGTTATAAGCCTGAATTGCTTTTTTATAATTTTTTTGAACCAAATATACTCTGGCCAAAGTTTCTGTCATTAATTCGTCTGAAGGAACCAGGTTTCCCTTAGCTAGATTGCGTGCAGGAGTATTTTTGTTAGCAGGTTGTATCTTAGGATTATTAGTGATAAACTCATCAATTAGATCGAATTTATGTTTTTGATCTAATGATTTGACGTGCTTTTTTTCTTCAATTTCAGGAATTGGAGCCTTGATTTCCTGGTTAGAATCTCTATCTATTGGATTTAAAGAGGTTAATTTTAACCATTCAGCAAAAGAATGCGTTTCTTTTTTATTAAAATCCAGAGGTTTGTCAATTTGTAAAGCTTCTTCTGGAGTTTTGTTTTTGTCTTGAGTGTTTTTTGATTGATCTTTTTCTGTTAAATCAGGAGTTGCAGACTCAGTAATTTCGACTTGTTTGTAAGAACTGATTTCTTTTCTTTTAGAAAACAAAGTAGGATCCAAAACATCTTCTGCTTCTTCCATTTTCATTCTTACAGCATCATTCATATCCATTCTGGGGAGTGTTTTAATCTCTTCAGGATCGATAACTTTTATGTCGGACTTATGTTTCTTTTTTACTTCTTCGGGATTATTACTTTCTTTAAAAAGATCAGAAGTAATAAAATCAAATAACACACTGCGATCTGTAGTATATGCTGCAGTGGTTTTTAATTCCTGATTATATCTAAAACTTTCCTCATCCTTCAGGGATTTTAATACCAATGATCTTGCCGACTGAAAATAAGGAAATGTCCTTGTTATTTTTTCAAGGGATTTTGCCTGCTCCTTATTTAATTGGGCAGGATTTTGAAGCAAATATGAAAACTCTTTAATATTCAATTCGTACTAATTATTTATTATTCAACTTTTTGATAATAATAGCTATTGTTTTTACCACCTGGCAAGCGTGGCGTTAAACATATCTTGTGTGATCCTTTCAAAAATTACATCCAAAGCCTGATCTCTTATTGTATTTTCTGATGAAGAAGCGGGGTAATCAAAGAAAAAAGAAAAACGTTGTTCCAGATCTTGAGTAGGGTCTTTTGTGTCATAAAACCTCATGTTTACTGCGATAGTTAACCGGTTTTGAGCAGCTGTTATATTTGATGTTGCTGTATTTGGAGAAACATAATCTTGTACGATTTCTCCTTCGTATATAATATCTCCTCCAGAAGTGGATAGGCTAAGATTAGTTTGATTAAGGATTAAATCTTGTAGCTGATTGGTAAAGGTTTGATCGGCTCCAGGAAAAATTCTCGGGGATTGATTTTGGAAAAAATTAACTTGAAATGTCTTTGTGTCGGGAGAAATATTTGTTCCGGTAAAGGAATATGCTCCACATCCCTGAAACAAAATTATTACAATTAGTATCGCTGCTATATGTTTTAATGTTCTCATCAATGTTATAAATCGTATTGTTTTATTTTTCTGTACAAGGTGCGTTCACTAATCCCTAATTCTTCTGCTGCTGCTTTGCGTTTACCTCTATGACGTTCTAAAGACTTTTTAATCAATTCCAGTTCTTTATCATGCAATGATAATGTTTCTTCTTCTTCGATTTCTTCAGCAAAATGATATTTATCATCTTCTTGTCTCTGGATTGCAATTTGAGATGGTATTTCGAGCACTTCAGACGTTGTTGCCGGTCTTGTAGGCTCTTCAAAATGTGTTTCTTCTTTCTTCTCTTGGTAAATTTTCTGAATTAACCCTTCGTTATCTTTTTGTACTTGTTGCGTATTACCACTTTGCATTAGCTCCATGGTTAGTTTTTTGAGATCATTAAGATCACTTTTCATATCAAAAAGCACTTTATACAATATCTCTCTTTCGTTACTGAAATCACTTTCTTTTTTATCTGCAGAAATTACTGCGGGTAAATTACTTCCGATATTTGGTAAATACCCATGTAATGTAGCTCCTGTTATTGTTCTGTTTTGTTCAAGGACTGAAATTTGCTCTGCAATGTTGCGCAATTGCCTGATATTACCACTCCATCGATGTTTTTCTAGCAGGATAACTGCATCTTCACTTAGACGAATTGTAGGCATCTTGTATTTGGTAGCAAAGTCAGAAGCAAATTTTCTAAATAGTAAATGAATATCTTCTTTGCGATTTCTTAGTGGGGGTAAAAGGATTTCTACTGTACTAAGACGATAGTAGAGATCTTCTCTAAACTTGCCTTTTTTAATGGCTTCAAACATATTAACGTTGGTAGCCGCTACAATACGAACATCTGTTTTTTGAACTTTTGATGATCCTACTTTAATAAATTCACCATTCTCTAATACTCTTAATAAACGTACTTGTGTAGTTAGCGGTAATTCTCCTACTTCGTCTAGAAATATAGTTCCGCCATCGGCTACTTCAAAATAACCATTTCGAGTTTGTGTAGCTCCTGTAAAAGCTCCTTTTTCATGCCCAAAAAGTTCGCTGTCTATTGTACCTTCTGGTATTGCTCCACAGTTTACGGCAATGTATTTACCATGTTTACGATGAGATAGAGAGTGTATGATTTTAGGAATACTTTCTTTACCTACACCACTTTCTCCGGTCACTAAAACCGAAATATCGGTTGGGGCTACCTGGATCGCTTTTTCCACGGCACGGTTTAACTTAGGATCGTTTCCTATGATTCCGAATCGTTGTTTTATGGCTTGAATTGATTCCATTTATGGAGTTTGTTTTTTTTTGTTTTAATTGTATGTCTACAGTTGTAATTAATTATTCTCAGAATATCCAATCGCTTCACCAAGTAAAGTTGCGCTGGTGCACTCATCTATACGAACCATTACAAAATCACCAATTTGATATTCTCCTTTTGGAAATATAGCTACAATATTTTTTGTAGTTCTCCCGCTCCAATGTTGATCAGATTTTTTAGATTCTTTTTCAATTAATACTTCAAAAGTTTGCCCTAGATAGCTCTGATGTCTATATGCACAGTGTGTTCGTTGTAATGCAATAACTTCTGCCAGTCTTCGTTTTTTTACATCTTCAGGAATATCATCTTCTAATTTACGCTCGGCAAGTGTCCCTGGTCTTTCAGAATAAGCATACATATATCCATGTTCATATTTTACATATTCTAATAGAGATAATGTATCTTGATGATCCTCTTCTGTTTCTGTAGGGAAACCGATAATCATATCTTGGGTAATTGCGCAATCTGGGATTATTTTTTTAATATTATCAATCAGATCCATATACTCTTGTCGAGTGTGTAAGCGATTCATTTCCTTAAGAATACGATCACTTCCGCTTTGTATAGGAAGATGGATATGCTTACAAATATTTTTATGTTTTGCCATAATCTCTATCACATCTAATGTCATATCCTGAGGATTAGATGTAGAAAAACGAATGCGTAATTTTGGATATCTCTCGGCTGCCATATCCAGTAATTTGGTAAAATCTACTGCTGTAGCTTTTTGAAAGTCACTAGCGTTGCCAAAATCTTTTTTCAGACCACCACCATACCATAAATAGCTATCTACATTTTGCCCTAATAAAGTGATTTCTTTAAAATTTTTAGATACCAGATCATCTATTTCTTTTAAGATACTTTGGGGGTCCCGACTACGTTCTCTGCCTCTGGTAAATGGTACTACGCAAAATGTACACATATTGTCGCAACCACGGGTAATAGATACAAAGGCAGATACTCCATTGCTTTGTAAGCGAACAGGTGCAATATCACCATAAGTTTCTTCTTTAGAGAGGACAACATTAACAGCGTTGCGTCCTGTATCTACTTCTTCGATCAGGTTGGGTAGATCTTTATAAGCGTCAGGTCCAACGACAAGATCAACTATTTTTTCTTCTTCTAGGAATTTGCTTTTTAGACGCTCTGCCATACAACCAAGAACCCCAACTTTCATTTTTGGGTTGATTCTTTTTACGGCATTATACTTTTCTAGTCTTTTTCTAACTGTTTGCTCAGCTTTTTCTCTAATAGAACACGTGTTTACTAATACCAAATCAGCATCTTCAAGATTCTGTGTGGTATTAAAACCTTGTTTAGCCAGAATGGAAGCGACAATTTCACTATCACTAAAATTCATCTGGCAACCGTAACTTTCTATAAAAAGCTTACGTTTATTTTCTTTGTTCTGATCAAGAGCAAGTGACTGTCCCTGTATACTTTCGTCAATAATCTTCTCCATAAAAATAATTCCTTATCGATTGGGGTCAAATAGTGTGCAAAGATACTTTTTAATACGATTTATGACAAAGTGGCAGGGGATTATTTTCTAAAAAATCTATATTTGATAACTTTCAACCCATAAATGTAGATGTAATGACAAATAAACTCTTTGAGAAAATAGAAAACAGTAAGCCTTTGGATTTTGGTGATATTTTTAATAAAAGTATTGAGCTTTTTAAAAAAGTATGGCTTCAGGGGTTTGTACACTTGCTTATTTCGCTATTGATTATGCTTCCTTTATTTTTTGTGATGTATATTCCTATTATTGCTCTTGCAGGTTTGTCAGGATTCGAAAGTAGTTATGGCGGATATGGTGACTACGGGTATCCTAGTGAAGAGCTATCTGTAGGTCTAATGTTTTTGTTTATTATATTGGTTTTGATTATAACTATGATTGCTTCTGCACTTCAATTTGGGATTACAGCACATTTTTATAGGGTCTGTAAACAGGTAGATTTAGGTTTGCCAGAGACATCTTCATATTTTATGTTTCTTAAGGGGAAATATTTAGGAAAAGTGTTTGCATTAGCAATAGCAACATTTGGAATAGCGATTTTGGCTGCAATGTTATGCTACCTTCCGATTTTTTATGTAATGGTTCCTTTACAATTATTAGGAGTTATATTTGCCTTTCATCCCGAGTATAGCGCTTCAGATCTTATAAAAGCTAGCTTTAAACTGGGTAATAAAATTTGGGGTATCTCATTCGGTTTAATAATAGTAGCGTCTATTTTATCTCAACTAGTTGGTATGGTATTATGCTTTGTGGGAATATTTTTTACAGCCTCTTTTGTTTTTATGCCAATCTACTTTATATATAAGGATGCATTAGGTTTTGAAGATGACGAATTTGAAAACGAAGAAACATTATTTGTGAAATAAAAAATAAGAAACCTGCTGATTGGCAGGTTTTTTTTAAACTAATTTTTTTGATAAAGAATCTTGATATCAAAAAATTGATATACTTTTGTCGTCAGAAATTAAAGGACTATGGCTAAGAATTTAGTGATTGTGGAGTCGCCTGCTAAGGCCAAAACAATAGAGAAGTTTCTTGGAAAAGATTATACAGTTGCATCCAGTTTTGGACATATTGCAGATTTACCTTCCAAAGAATTAGGGGTTGATGTCGAAGGGGATTTTAAGCCCAAGTATATCGTCTCCAAAGATAAGAAGGATGTCGTAAAAAAGCTGAAAGATCTTTCTAAGAATGCTGATATGGTATGGTTGGCAAGTGATGAGGACCGAGAGGGAGAGGCTATTGCATGGCACCTTGCAGAGACTCTTAAATTAGATAAAGATAGAACGCGTCGTATCGTTTTTCATGAGATCACTAAAAATGCTATTCTTAAAGCGATAGAGAATCCTCGATCTATAGATTATAACCTTGTAAATGCACAACAAGCCAGACGTGTTTTGGACCGTTTGGTTGGATATGAGCTGTCTCCTGTATTATGGAGAAAAGTAAAAGGAGGGTTGTCTGCGGGAAGAGTGCAATCAGTTTCAGTACGATTGATAGTAGAACGAGAGCGTGATATTTTAGGTTTTAAACCAGAAGCTTCATATAGAATTGATGCAGAGTTTTCTAATCAAGCGGGTAAATCTTTTAAAGCTAAGCTTCCTAAAAATTTTAAAACAAAAGAAGAGGCAGAGACATTTTTGAAGAAGAACCTTGGTGCATCGTTTAAGGTGGCAGATCTTTCTACAAAACCAGCAAAAAAATCACCAGCTCCGCCATTTACAACATCAACTTTGCAACAGGAAGCCTCGAGAAAATTGTACTTCTCTGTGAGTAAAACGATGACGATGGCGCAACGATTGTATGAAGCAGGTTTGATTACATATATGAGAACAGATAGTGTTAATCTATCTACAGAAGCTCAAAATGGTGCAAAGGCAGAAATTGATTCAGCCTACGGTAATGAGTATAGTAATCCAAGACAATATAAAGGAAAATCTAAAGGAGCACAAGAAGCTCACGAAGCGATACGTCCTACAGATTTTTCTAGACATAGTGTAAATGTCGATTATGATCAACAGCGTTTATATGAATTGATTTGGAAACGAGCTATTGCTTCGCAAATGAGTGATGCCAGATTAGAAAGAACTAATGTAAAGATTGATGCTAATACACATAAAGAGCAATTTACTGCCAATGGCGAGGTTATAAAGTTTGAAGGCTTTCTGAAAGTATATTTAGAAGGTAATGATGACGAGGATGAAGAGCAAGAAGGAATCCTTCCTGCAATGAAAGTGCAAGAAAGCTTGTTTAATAATTATATTTCTGCAACAGAAAGATTTACAAGAGCACCAGGACGATATACAGAAGCCTCATTGGTTAAAAAACTAGAAGAACTAGGAATAGGAAGACCATCAACATATGCTCCTACGATTTCTACAATTCAAAATAGGAATTATGTAGAAAAAGGATCTAAAGAAGGAGAGGTTCGTAATTATATTCAGATGATTCTCTCTGGAGATTCTGTCAATGAGAAAAAACTATCTGAAAAAGTTGGTAGTGATAAAGGAAAATTGATTCCAACCGATGTAGGGATGGTAGTAAATGATTTTCTGGTAAATCATTTTGCTTCAATTCTTGATTATAATTTTACAGCAAAAGTAGAGCGGGATTTTGATGAAATAGCAGAGGGTCAGGAAGATTGGACTCATGTGATGAAAGAATTTTATCAAGAGTTTCATCCAAGAGTAGAGGATGTATCACAGAATGCAGAACGAGAAGTAGGAGAGCGTATTCTGGGAGAAGATCCGACTACTGGTAAAGTAGTTAGTGTGCGATTAGGTAAATTTGGACCAATGGTTCAGATTGGTACTGCCGATGATGAAGATAAGCCAAAATTTGCTAGTTTGCTTCCTGGTCAGACATTAAGTGGTGTTACTTTTGAAGAAGCAATGGATTTGTTTCAGTTGCCAAAAGAACTTGGTGAATATAAAGGAGAAACTATTGTAGTTAATAATGGTCGTTTTGGGCCTTATGTCCGTTTTGGCGAAAAATTTGTTTCCTTAGAAAAAGGAGAAGATCCATTAGGTACTTCTCTAGATAGAGCTATCGAATTAATTGATGCTAAAGAAAAAGCCGATGCTCCTATATATGTATATGAAACCCTTCCTGTTCAAAAAGGTAAAGGTCGATTCGGGCCCTTTATTAAGTGGAACGGAATGTTTATCAATGTAAATAAAAAGTATGATTTTGATAATCTATCTGATGATGATATTGTGTCACTTATAGAGGAAAAGAAACAAAAAGAAATTGATAAGGTTATTCATAATTGGGAAGAAGAAGGAATTCGGGTTGAAAAAGCCAGATGGGGTCGCAGTAATATTATAAAAGGCAAAGTTAAAATTGAACTACCTAAAACTGTTGATGCTACAAAGTTGACGCTGGATAAAGTAAAAGATCTTATAGAGAAAAATGCTCCCAAGAAAAAAACTGCAGCAAAAAAGAAAACTACAAAAAAGACCACTAAAAAGAAATAAACCAATATATGTCTTTCGAATTTCTTGTACCAGTTAGTGATTTAGTTGCCGCTCATACTAAGTTGCTTTCTGAACATGCATTAGGAAATCAAATTAAAATTCATACAACAGCTGATGGAGTACCGGATCTGAAAAAAATAGATGTCGCTATTCTCGGTATTCGAGAAAATAGAAATGACATTAATTTTTTAGGTGAAAGCTTAAGTTTTGATACTATTCGTAAATCATTGTACGAGCTTTATCCCGGAAACTGGAGCACTAACATGGTAGATCTTGGAGATATTGCTCCAGGTAACGAAGTTAGTGACACTTACTACTTAGTGCAAGAGGTATTATCTGCATTACTTGTAAAAAATATTATCCCCATCATTATAGGAGGTAGTCAAGATCTAGTCTATGCACAATATAGATCATTCGATATTTTAGAGCGAATGGTGAATTTGGTTAATGTGGATAGTAAATTTGATTTAGGAAATTCTTCTAAACCTATTGCTAATACTTCGTTTGTAGGTAAGATTATTGTAGAACAACCGTATAATTTGTTTAACTATAGTAATATAGGATATCAAACATATTTTAATACTCAGGAAGAAATTGATTTGATAGAGAAATTATATTTTGATGCGTATCGTTTGGGAGAAGTTATTTCAGATGTAACTATTGTGGAGCCCATTATGCGAGATGCCGATATTGTTTCTGTAGATTTAGGAGTTGTGAATTCTACAAGTTTAAGTGGGCATACTGCTTCTCCTAATGGTTTTGATGGTCGCGAAATTTGTGCGATTTCGAGATATGCAGGGATTAGTGATAAGGTAAAAAGTTTTGGGATTTATGAATTTAAAAATTTCAAAAACGAAGAAACGGCCTCTTTATTGATCGCTCAGATGATCTGGTATTTTGTAGAAGGAATCAATTACAGATCTAATGAAGTTAATATTAAAAATTTAAAAACTACACTACATTATAATGTGCCAATAGAAGACGAAATTTTGTCTTTTTATAAGAGTGTTATGACCGGAAGATGGTGGATAGAAATACCATTTATTTCGTCTGGTAATAATAAATTGAAAAGACATACGTTATTACCTTGCACATACAACGATTATGAGCGAGCTTGTAATCAAGAAATACCTGAAAGATGGTATAAGGCAAAACAAAAAAACGAAGTTTAACATTTTTATTAGGTCGATTTAAGGTTTTTTTTAGAAAAAAATTGTTTTTCTGGAAATAAATAAATAGGTTTACGTCCTTAAATCTAGAAGATCTTAACCTAAAACACGTTATGAAGAAATTTGTATCACTCTTTGCTATTTTAGCAATGCTCTACAGTTGTGGTGGTGGAAACCGAGGAGAACTGGTAGGAGCACAAGGAAAAAAATGGCACCCGCAGAAACCATATGGCATGGCCCTCATCCCCGGAGGTTCGTTCATTATGGGTAAGTCGGACGATGATAAAGCAGCACTTGCAAATGCCCCTACAAGGATGGTTACGGTTCGTTCTTTCTACATGGATGAAACCGAAATTACCAATAGCGAGTATAGACAATTTGTAACTTGGGTTCGCGATTCTGTTATTAGAATGAGACTTGCGATAATGGCTGATGAATTAGGCAAAGCCCCAGGAGATGATGGTATTGGAGAATTTGCATTCCTAGATGCTGATACCGAGAATATGTCTGTCTACGAAAAATATATGTACGATAACTATAGTGGTACAGGAGAAACTGGCTACGAAGGTAGAAGACTTAATAAAGATATGGATATCGAATGGGATGTAGATGATTATCCCGATGAGTTTTATGCCGAAGTTATGGATACTATGTATATTCCTCTTGAAGAATCTTATAATGGTAGACGTACTTTAGATGTAAGTAAATTCGAATTCAGATTTACATGGATGGATATCCAGGCTGCAGCACGTGCTAGAAAAGGTGGAAGAAAAGATTTTGTAAAAGAAGAAGTTATAAAAGTATATCCTGATACTACAGTTTGGATCAAGGATTTTAATTATTCATATAATGAGCCTATGCACAATGATTATTTTTGGCATAGTGCATACGATGACTACCCGGTGGTTGGTGTTTCTTGGGAACAAGCTAGAGCCTTCTGTCGTTGGAGAACTATTGAGAAAAATACCTTTCAAAAGAAAAAAGGTAAAGAATTCGTGAATTACTTCAGACTGCCTACAGAAGCAGAATGGGAGTATGCCGCTAGAGGAGGCCTTGAGTCAGCTACGTATCCATGGGGAGGCCCATATGCGTTAAATGATAGAGGTTGCTTCTTAGCAAACTTTAAGCCTCTTAGAGGAAATTACGCAGCAGATAACTTTTTATATACTGTAGAAGCCAAAACATTCGACCCTAATGATTATAACCTATATAACATGGCCGGTAATGTTTCTGAGTGGGTACAGTCGTCTTATGATCCCGCAGCTTACGAGTATGTATCATCAATGAATCCAAATGTCAATGATGATGAAAATAAACGTAAAGTTGTTCGTGGAGGATCCTGGAAAGATGTTGCTTACTTCCTACAGGTAAGTACCAGAGATTACGAATACGCAGATTCTGCGAGGAGTTTTATCGGATTTAGAACAGTTCAGGACTACATGGGTACTGAATCGACTGGAGAAGCTAATACTCAAAATCAAAACTAAGTCCCAAAATTTTCTATCAACTTAATTACTAACCCTTTTTTAAAACTTAAGATTTAAAAAAAACAAAACAAATTTATTATGGCAAATTCAAAAGCAAGCAAGAAATTAATGAACATGGTCTACGGTCTGGGAGCAGCCGTTGTAATATTAGGTGCACTTTTTAAAATTATGCACTGGACATTTGGTAACGAAATGCTTATCATTGGTTTGATTACTGAAGCATTAGTATTTACTGTTTCTGCATTCGAACCTGTAGATAGTGATCTAGATTGGTCTCTAGTATATCCTGAATTAGCAGGAGGGAACAAAAAAGATAAAAAAGAAAAAGAAACTCCAGAAGGATTATTATCTCAAAAATTAGATGATATGCTTAAGGAAGCTAGACTTGATACTGGCCTTATGAGTAGTCTTGGTGAAAGTATCCGTAATTTTGAAGGAGCAGCAAGAAACCTTGGCCCTACGACAGATGCTATTGCAGGAACTAAAAAATATAGTGAAGAGATGGCAAGTGCTGCGTCGCATCTTGAGTCTTTAAATAGCTTATATAAAGTTCAGTTAGAATCTTCTTCACGTCAAGCAGAAGCTAACCAAGCTATAGCTGATAATGCGGCTAGACTTAAAGATCAGATGGAGAGCCTTACTAGTAACCTTTCTTCTCTTAATGGAGTATATGGTGGTATGTTAACTGCAATGAACAGAAGTTAACATTTTTATTAATCAAAATATAGTATAATAACTACCAAAATCTAAGAAGAATATGGCAGGAGGAAAATTATCCCCAAGGCAGAAGATGATTAACCTGATGTACTTGGTTTTCATCGCGATGATGGCATTAAATATGTCAAAAGAAGTATTAACTGCATTTGGTTTGATGTCAGAAAAATTGACAGAATCAAATGAGTTAGCTACCCAACGAAATACTGGATTTATGGCAGGTCTGGCCGAAAAGGTTTCAGAACAGCCAGAAAAATATACCCCATTAAAAGAAAAAGCAGATCAGATTAGTGTGTTATCTAATGAATTTAATGCATATCTAGATCAACTTAAAGCCGAATTGGTTGACGATAGAGATGATCCTACTGATTATGAAACTATGGATAGGCCAGATAAGCTAGATCAAAAGTTTTTTGAAGGTGGTAAAGTTACTGCCGGAGCTCAGGAGTTTTTAGATAAAATTGCAAAGTATAGAGATGGTGTATCTGCAGCAATCAAAGAAGTGAAAGAAGTTGATGCTTCTGTTGCTGATGATGTGATTAAAACCTTTTCTACTAGTGATGTAAAAGACAGATCTGGAGTAAATAAAAAATGGTTAAATTATAGTTTTGAAGGATTTCCTTTAGTTGCTTCTTTAACTAAGCTTACTCAAATGCAAGCTGATGTTAAAACAACAGAAAGTAAAGTGCTTTCAGCTTTATTAGCTGGACAACAAGCTTCTGAACTTTCTTTTAGTAACTATGAAGCAATCGTAGTTGCAGATAAAACTGCCTTCTTTAGTGGAGAGAGTTTTAAAGGAAGAATCGTTCTTGGACGTTTTGATGCTACGCTTAAGCCAACCAAAGTAATGGTTAATG
Organism: Aquimarina sp. Aq78; assembly: GCF_900299525.1. Lineage (GTDB taxonomy): Bacteria > Bacteroidota > Bacteroidia > Flavobacteriales > Flavobacteriaceae > Aquimarina. Next base: position 151,690 of record NZ_OMKA01000031.1, read on the forward strand.
GTAAAGAGCAAACAGAAGTTACAAACGGACAAATCATGTTAGATTTTCCAGCAGGAAATGTTGGAGAAAGAGATGTGGCTGGAGAACTTCAATTTAAAGAAGGAGATTCTACTGTAACAATCCCTATTAAGAGTTCATATACTGTTATCCCTAGACCAAATTCTGCTGTGATTTCTGCAGATAAAATGAATGTGGTATATCGTGGAGTTAATAACCCAATGACAATTTCTATTCCTGGTGTACCAGCTGTAAATGCTTCTGCCCCTGGACTAAGAAAAATTGGAGGAGCAGGAAAATATATGATGAATGTTACTGCTGTAAAAGCTCGTGAAGTTAATATCAAAGTTAGTGGTAAACTAGCAAATGGTACTACAGTAAGTGATAGTAAGAAATTTAGAATTAAAGGTATACCAAGACCTGTAGGAACAGTACGTGGTGAAGATGGAGCAATCAAAATGGCAAGAAATGCCTTAGAAATTTCATCTGTAGGTGCAATTCTACCAGATTTTGACTTTGATATTAAATTAAAAGTTACTGGATTTAAATTTAAAGTAGAAGGACAGCCAACAGTAAGTGTTCCTGGAGGTAGACTTAATTCTAAAGCAAAATCAGCTTTGCGTAAAGCAAAAAGAGGTTCTTCTGTTCAGATTATTGATATAAAAGCGCGGTTGGCTAATAGCTCTGGATATAAGTTGAAAAAAATATCTCCGGTTATTATTGAGTTAACGAATTAAAAAATAAACTTACGTAGTTATGAATTTGAGAAATTTTGTATTAACCGTTTTTGGTCTATTGATTTCTTCTCTTTCTTTCGGACAGGCAAATGTTTTAAATGCCAACAATCCTGATGAGATAGGAAAGAAAACTCAAGAACAGATTTTATATGACAATGATCGTCCTTTAGAGTACGGATATGTAGATAAACGTGATGTATTGTGGGCAAAAACAACTTGGGAAACTATTGACCTTGATGAGCGAATAAATTTCCCATTGTACTATCCTATTGATACGTTTAATATTGGTGCTAATCGTCGTTCTTTATATGATGTATTGGTAACGAATATCAAAAATGGAAAAATCAAGAATATTTATTCAGATTCATATTTTACTGAGACACGTACTTTTGAAGATCTTCAATCTACAATGTCTAAAATAGATACTACCGATTTAGGATTTGAGCAATATAATGCAGGAGAACAAGTAGATCCTCAATACATTAATAGAAGAGATATTACTTCTGCAGATATTTCAGAATACAAAATAAGAGGATATTGGTATTTTGATAAAAGATTAGGAGAATTAAGATACAGATTGCTTGGATTAGCACCTGTAGCTCCCGATGTTAACTTTATCGATGATGATGAGCCAGATATGGTTGCATTATTCTGGATATGGTATCCTGATGCTAGAGAAATATTTCATAATGCAATGGCATTTAATAGAAAAAATACATCCATGCCGTTTACATATGATCATATTCTTAATGCAAGACGCTTTAATTCTGTGATTTACAAAGAAGATAATATTCAGGGTGACCGCGAAATTAAGGATTACGTTATTGATAACGCCTTAATGCAACTACTTGAAAGTGAAAGAATTAAAGAGAGTATCCGAAATTTTGAAATGGATATGTGGAGTTATTAATGACTTTAGTATTCTTCAATAAATAATAAATAAAACGCCCAACTTTAGTTGGGCGTTTTGTTATTTTTGAACTATGCTAACATGAGTTCGAGGTAATAAAATCACTTTATCTGACGATTTTTTATTAATCGGATTCTTATTTCATACTCACGTTTTATTATTAAGTTATTGACATTGAATATTTTTAATTGCATAAATTCAGAAGTGAATGGTATTAGATTATATTGTTGTAGGATTGGGGTTATCGGGGTTATCTTTTGTTGAAGAATTAGAAAATCATAATAAATCATATATGGTTTATGAAGACTCTTCACAGAAATCATCAAGAGTAGCAGGAGGTCTGTATAATCCTATAATTTTAAAGCGTTTTACCATGGCTTGGCAAGCCTCTGAGCAAATTGAAACAGCTGTCTCTTTTTATAAAAATGTAGAAACCAAACTCAAAAAAACGTTGGTTTCAGAACTCCCAATATTACGCAGATTTAATGCTGTTGAGGAGCAAAACAATTGGTTTGAAGCTTGTGATAAACCAGTTTTAGGAAAGTTCCTTTCTTCAGAATTAATTCGAAATACGAATCCAGCTTTAGATATCCCATTTCATTATGGAAAAGTAAAACATACGGGAAAGATTAATATTGGCAATATGCTGTCTGCCTATGCAAAAAACCTTAAAGAAAACAATACTCTAAACAATGAATCTTTTGAGTATGATAAAATAATCATAGAAGAAGATTGTATTCAATATAAAGATATAAAATGTAAGCATATTGTATTTTCTGAAGGTTTTGGAATAAAGAAGAATCCATTTTTTAATGAGTTACCACTATATGGTAATAAAGGCGAGTATATAATTATTAAGTCTAAAGAGCTTAAACTGCAGGAAGCGATAAAATCTTCAATTTTTATTATTCCTCTGGGGGATGATTTGTATAAAGTAGGTGCAACGTATAACAATCAGGATACATCTCCAGAAATAACAAGTATTGCCAGAGAAGAATTACAAAAGAAACTGGAAAAGTTTTTAAAAGCACCCTATGAGGTGGTAGATCAGGTAGCGGGGATACGGCCTACGGTAAGAGATCGAAGACCTTTGATAGGGACACATAACAAGTATGCTAATATGCATATTTTAAATGGTATGGGTAGTAGAGGGATACTTCTGGCCCCTACTATGGCAAAGGTGTTATACAACCATATAGAAAAAGGAATTTCTTTGGATAAGGAAATAGATTGTAACCGGTATAGTAACCTATGAAGAATGTTCTTCTTTTTTGTAATGCATAAAAAAGTTAATCCAGATATTTCGGGACAATCTTAAAATAACAGGTAAAAAAGCAATCATTGTTCCAGAAATTATAAGAAAAGTCGGAATTAGACCCAACTTAAAAATGAGGTTACTAATCACAAAAGCTGCTACTGCAAAAGCAATCCCTACAGGATAACTTACATACATAGCTCCATAAAAAAAAGAAGGCTCTATTTTATATTTAGTGCCACAATGACTACAGCGTTCCTGCATTTTTAAGGTTTGACTTAATTTATACGGGTTAGATTCCTTGTACATACTTTCTTCCTGGCATACGGGGCAACTACCAGTTATAATACTATAAATTTTTGTTCCTTTTAAGAAGTTCATTAGCGTTTTTATTCTAACGCAAAATTAATCATCTTTGCACAAAATATTCAAAAGCAGATGTTAAACATACATAACTTATCGATTTCGTTTGGAGGGGAGTACCTTTTTGAAGAAATAAGCTTCAGATTAAATGCAGGAGATCGAGTTGGGTTGATAGGAAAGAATGGTGCAGGAAAGTCTACCATGCTTAAGATTTTGTCTAAAGAGCAAGAACCAGATTCTGGTCAGATTGCTATGGATAAAGAGGTGAAGATTGGTTTTTTAAAGCAAGATATAGATTTTGTATTAGGACGTACAGTCCTAGACGAAGCCTATGAAGCGTTTATAGAAATTAAGAAAGCAGAACGAGATATTGATGCAATCAATGCTCAGCTGGCAGAACGCACAGATTATGAAAGTGAAAACTACAACCAGCTAATTACCGATTTAAGCGATCTTACACATCATTATGAAATCCTGGGTGGGTATAACTATCAAGGAGAAACAGAAAGGGTTTTACAAGGCCTTGGATTTGCTCGTGAAGATTTTAATAAGCTTACAGATACATTCTCTGGTGGATGGCGTATGAGAATCGAACTAGCAAAGTTGTTATTACAGAACAACGATATTTTACTATTAGATGAGCCCACAAACCACTTGGATATAGAATCAATTATCTGGCTAGAGAATTTTTTAAAAAATTATGCCGGAGTAGTAGTTATTGTTTCGCATGATAAAATGTTTCTGGATAATGTAACCAACAGAACTATAGAAATCTCTTTGGGACGTATCTATGATTATAACAAACCTTATTCTAAATATTTGGTGCTTCGTAAAGAAATAAGAGAGCAACAACTGGCTACACAAAAGAATCAATCTAAGCAGATAGAACAGACCGAAAAGCTGATCGAGAAGTTTAGAGCCAAAGCTTCTAAAGCTTCTATGGCACAATCTTTAATTAAGAAATTGGATAAGATTGATAGAATAGAAGTAGATGAAGATGATAATGCAGTAATGAATATTAGTTTTCCTATACATGTACAACCAGGAAAAGTAGTTATTGAAGCCGATAGTGTAGGCAAAAGTTATGGTGATAAAGAAATCCTTAAAGATATTGATTTACTGGTAGAGAGAGGATCTAAAATAGCATTTGTAGGTCAGAATGGTCAGGGTAAATCAACATTGGCTAAGATTATCATTGATGAAATTGCATATACAGGAGAGTTTAAGTTAGGTCATAATGTTCAGATAGGATATTTTGCTCAGAATCAGTCAGAATATCTGGATGGAGAATTGACTGTTCATGACACTATGATTCATGCAGCCGATGAAAAAACACGAACCAAGGTTCGTGATATGTTAGGATCCTTCTTGTTTAGAGGTGATGAAGTGGATAAAAAGGTAAAAGTACTTTCTGGAGGAGAGAGAAACCGATTAGCACTATGTAAGATGCTCTTACAGCCTTTTAATGTATTGGTGATGGATGAACCAACAAACCACCTGGACATCAAATCTAAAAATGTATTAAAAGAAGCTTTGAAAAATTTTGATGGAACTCTGATTTTGGTATCACATGATAGAGATTTTCTACAAGGATTAAGTAATACCGTTTATGAATTTAAGAATAAAAAGATAAAAGAATATCTAGGAGATATAAATTTCTATTTAGAAGAAAAAAGAATTAATGATCTTAGGGATATAGAAAAGAAAGATAAACAAGAGAAAATAGCTTCTGATACCAAAGAAACGGCAAAGCAATCCTATCAGGATCAGAAAAAAGTGAAATCACTTAGTAATAAGTTGAGTAATATAGAATCTAAAATCAATAAACTCGAAAGAGAAATTAAAGAAATTGATGTAGAACTGGCGATCAATTACGATCAAACTATTGCGCAGCCCAACTTTTTTGATAATTACCAGGCAAAAAAAGATCTCCTGTCTTCTCTAATGGAAGATTGGGAAACATTACAAGAAGAAATGGATGCATTAAACGATGTATAACGAGTTGTTTATTTTCTCTACTACTTTTATTATCATAACTCTATCGTTAAGCCTATTTATAGTGTAAAAATCTCTCGTATTAACTTTTATGAGTTCTTTAACTGCATCCCAAAGGTGTGGTTGATAGTTTTGTAGCGATTCTACAAAAAGTGTGGTTACAGATATACTATGAGAAAAATTATACTTTCAATCCTTGGGATACTTTTGATTGTGGCAGCTTATTTTGGTGCCAGAACGATAATAGACAGTAAAAAAAGATTTAGGCCCAAACCTGCAAAAGTGATAAAAACTGTTTTTGTAGATACGGTAAAAAACAAAACTATTCCTATACAAATTGCAGCAAATGGTAATTTAACTGCAAAAAGAAGATTAGAACTGTACGCAGAGGTTCAGGGGATTTTTAAAGGAGGAACTCACTTATTTAAAACCGGCCAAAAATATCAAAGAGGGCAAGCATTGATAAGAATTGATGCATCAGAATATTATGCTAGTGTGCAATCTGCCAAGAGTAATTTGTACAATCTGGTAACCTCTATTATGCCGGATTTGCGACTGGATTATCCAGATATTTATGAAAAATGGCAAGGATATCTCAATACCTTTGACATGAGTAAAGCCACACCAAAACTGCCAGAAGTTACTTCAGAAAAAGAAAAATATTTTATAACAGGAAGAAATATTTATACCACCTATTACAATGTAAAAAACCTGGAGCAGCGATTGGCAAAATATACCATCTCAGCCCCTTTTAATGGGGTGCTTACCGAAGCTCTGGTCACCGAGGGAACTTTAATTCGCCAGGGGCAAAAATTAGGAGAGTACATCGATACCAAAGTATATGAAATGCAGGTTGCTATCGGGAAGGAATATGGAGACCTGCTTCGTGTTGGAGAATCGGTAGAACTTTCTAACCTTAATAAAACAAAGACATATACAGGAAAGGTGTCCAGAATTAATAGTAGTGTTAATCAGGCCACCCAGACCATCACAACTTTTATCGAAGTAGCAGATCCTTCTCTTAGAGAAGGTATGTACCTCGAAGCCAATCTTGATGCTAAGAAAGAAGAAAATGCTATCGAAATTGAAAGAGGACTGCTTCAGGAAGGTGATAAGATTTTTGTGGTAAGAGATAGTATTCTTGATATTATAGATGTGCAACCAGTATATTTTTCTGATAAAAAAGTAGTGCTTAAGGGAATTCCTGAAGAGACCATAATTTTATCCAAAAGTGTTCCGGGAGCATATGCAGGAATGCTGATTAAGATCTACCAGGAAAAGAAAGAAAATAATAATGTGCATAGTGATAGTTCTGCTAGTACAGCTAAAAAACAATAGTGATGCGTAAAATTATTGCTTTTTTTATTAAATATCACGTAGCGGTAAATGTGATTGTACTTGCATTTTTTGCATTTGGAGTTGTAGGAGCACTATCTCTAAAATCTTCTTTTTTTCCACTAATTGATTCCAAAAATATCACTGTAAATATTATATACCCAGGAGCTTCACCATTAGAAGTAGAAGAAGGGATTGTACTTAAGATAGAGGATAACTTAAAAGGGCTGGATGGAGTAGAGCGTGTAACCTCAACTTCGAGAGAAAATAATGGAACTATAAATGTTGAAATCGAAAAAGGAAAGAACATCGATTTCATGCTGTTAGAAGTAAAAAATGCAGTAGATCGAGTACCATCATTTCCAACGGGTATGGAACCTTTGGTAGTCGCAAAACAAGAAGCAATTCGACCGACCATCAATTTTTCTATAAGCGGAGATAATATACCATTGGTTACTCTCAAAGAGATTGCAAGACAGGTAGAAAATGATCTTCGTGGGATAGAAGGGATTTCCCAAATTTCTGTGAGTGGCTATCCTGCAGAAGAAATTGAAATAGCCATAAATGAAAAAAACCTATTAGCATATAACCTTAGTTTTAGTGAAGTAGCGCAAGCAGTAAGTAGAGCCAATATTCTAACTACTGGAGGGACCATAAAAACAGACGCAGAAGAATATCTAATCAGAGCAAATAATCGTTCGTATTACGGTAATGAGCTTTCTAACCTGATCGTACGTGCAGATGCTTCAGGAAGTGTGATACGCCTTAAAGATGTAGCAGAGATACGTGATCGTTTTTCAGAAACCGCGAATGCTACCTATTTTAATGGAGATTTGGCTGTTAATGTCGAAATCACAAGCACAAATACAGAAGACCTTATTTCTTCAGCAGAAAAAGCAAAAGAGTATATAGCAGAATTTAATCAGAAGTATAATAACGTACAACTTAATGTGATTAGTGACCGATCTATTACATTGGTACAACGTACAGAACTTCTTACAGAAAATGCTATTATCGGAATGTTGCTGGTACTCACTTTTTTATCCTTATTTCTTAATACACGTTTGGCATTTTGGGTTGCTTTTGGGCTTCCTGTAGCCTTTTTGGGGATGTTTATTTTTGCAGGAACATTTGATGTAACTATAAATGTATTATCCCTTTTCGGAATGATCATCGTAATTGGGATTCTGGTAGATGATGGTATTGTAATCGCAGAAAATATCTATCAACATTACGAAAAAGGAAAAACCCCGGTACAGGCTGCCATAGATGGCACTATGGAAGTAATACCACCCATTATCTCTGCTATTATTACTACAATACTTGCTTTTGGTATTTTCCTGTTTTTAGATGGTCGTATAGGAGAATTTTTTGGAGAAGTTTCTGTAGTTGTAATTCTCACATTAACAGTTTCTTTGATCGAAGCTTTGATTATTCTACCGGCCCATTTAGCACATTCCAAAGCGCTTAAGCCACAAGATTCAAAACCTAAAACGGGGATTGGACAACTATTTGCAAAATTACGATATATCAATACGTTTGGAGATGCTATTATGCGATGGTTGCGAGATAAAATTTATAGCCCGGCATTACGCTTTTCATTGCAAAATAAACTCTTTACGTTTTCGCTTTTTATTGTCCTTCTTGTTCTAACTATAGGTACCGTAGGAGGAGGAATCGTTCGAACTTCTTTTTTCCCTCAGATAGCAAGTGATCGAATATCAATCAATCTGGCAATGCCCAACGGAACCAATGAAAAGATAACGGATAGTATCATCTCTTTGATAGCAGAAAAAGCCTGGGAAACTAATGAAGAACTAACAGAACAGTATTTAAAAGGGCCTGAATATGCGGGTAAGAAATTATTCAAAAATGTGATTACCAATATAGGTCCCGGATCGTCTTCGGCTTCACTAGTCGTTAATTTACTACCAGGAGAAGAACGTCCCGATGCGGTAGGGTCGGCTATGGTTACCGATCTTATTAGTAAAAAAATGGGAGAAGTAGCTGGTGTAGAAAGCCTTGTGTATGGTAGTGGAGGTAACTTTGGAGGAAGACCGGTTTCAGTTTCATTATTAGGGAATAATATAGCAGAGCTGAAAGCTGCTAAAGCTGAGTTAAAAGGAGCATTAGTTAATAATTCATTACTGAAAGATGTTACAGATAATGACCCTGCAGGAATTAAAGAGATTCGCATAGAATTAAAAGAAAACGCATATTTACTGGGGTTAAACCTTCGGGATATTATGACGCAGGTTCGTGCAGGATTTTTCGGGGTGCAGGCACAACGTTTCCAACGTGGGCAGGATGAAATTAGAGTTTGGGTTCGATATGATCGGGATAATCGTTCTTCGATATCTAATCTTGATGACATGCGTATTACTACAATTAGTGGAGAACGAGTACCACTTAATGAAATTGCAACGTATAGCATAGAAAGAGGTGATGTAGCAGTTAACCATCTCGAAGGGCGTCGTGAAATACAGATTTCTGCAGATTTAAAAGATGCAGAAACTACCAGTGCAACAGATATATTACAAGAAATTCGTACGGTGACTATGCCAGAGATTATTTCTAAATATCCAACGGTAACACCATCTTATGAAGGACAAAATAGAGAAGCAGGTAAGCTTTTGGGATCTTTAAGACCTGTGGGGCTTACCGTACTTGCATTGATTTATATAACCATTGCATTTACGTTTAGAAGCTATAGTCAACCATTATTACTTCTGTTACTTATTCCATTAAGTTTACCAGCAGTGGCTTTAGGACATTGGGCGCATAATTTTCCTATCAATATATTATCCATGTTGGGTATTATTGCTCTTATAGGAATTATGGTTAATGATGGCTTGGTACTTATTGGCAAGTTTAATAGTAATCTTCGAGAGGGGTTGAGTTTTGATGAATCAATTTATCAGGCAGGAAGATCACGTTTTCGGGCTATTTTTCTTACCTCACTTACTACTATTGCCGGGTTAGCTCCTCTATTATTAGAAAAGAGCAGGCAAGCGCAATTTTTAAAACCTATGGCTATTTCTATTGCTTATGGGATCGGTTTTGCGACCGTATTAACCCTACTACTGTTACCGTTATTTTTATCGTTTAGTAACAATGTGAAAGTAGGAATCAAGTGGTTAGTTACCGGAAACAAGATTACCAAAGAAGAAGTAGAACGCGCCATTAAAGAACAAAAAGAAGAGAATGAAGAGCATCATGAATTGCAAGAGTAGTAGCATACTAAAATTAGTGTTCTTTCTGTTTTTGATTTCTGGAAATGTAATCAGTCAGCAATTAACAAAGCAGGAAGCTATACGACTTACCTTAGAAAATAACTTTGGGATATTAATTGCTACCAATAACATAGCGGTAGCAAAAAACAATAAAGGAGTTCTTAATTCTGGATATCTACCTACGTTAACTGGTAATGCAGGAGCGAATTATCAATCTGCCAGTAGCACAACATCTTTTGGAGGAGCGATAAACCCCAATACGGGAGAGCCTCGTTCTGATATTGAAATTGAAGATGCAGAAACGCAACGGTATAATGCAGGGTTAAATCTTAATTATACGTTATTTGATGGTTTGGGGCGTTTTTATAATTATAAGAGATTAAAAGAGCAATATAATCTTACAGAATTACAGGCGAGGGAGACTATAGAAACTACGATTTTGCAATTATTCTCTGTATATTATGAAGTAGCCAGGTTGTCTGAAAATAAAGAGATTCTCGAAGAAACACTTCGTATTTCGAAAGAACGTATTTTAAGATCTAATTACCAGTTTGAGTACGGTCAGAATACAAAACTTAATGTACTTAATGCAGAAGTTGATGTTGCTAATGATAGTATTAATTTACTAAATACAAGGCAACAATTAATAAATACAAAAAGAGATCTGAATGTAATTTTGGATAATGACTTAACATATGAATTTGAGGTAGATACGATTATAAAATTTATCCCAAAACTGGAGTTAGAGGAGTATCTATCAAAATCGACAGAGAATAACATAACGCTTTTACAAAATGAAAGTAATATTCGAATTAGCGATTATGATATCAAAGTAAGTAAATCTGGATATTTACCTAGCATAGGATTAACAGGATCATATGGCTGGAATGAAAATCGAAATCCACCTTCAGCATTCTTTCCTGGTAATGTTTCAGATACCTACACACTAGGGGCGGGAGTAAGTCTTACATGGAACCTCTTTGATGGGGGCAATACGATCACAAGAGTAAAAAATGCTAAAATAGCGTTGGATAACCAGGAAATTATAAAAAGCCAAATAGAGAAAGAGGTAAAAAGAGATATTGCCAATGCACTAGGAAATTATGAGAACCGTTTGAATGTATTTGAGATTCAGCAGCAGAATGTAATCACGAATCAAAATAATTTTGAGCGTTCGCAAGAGCGTTTTAAACTGGGGCAAATTACCTCTATAGAATTCAGGCAAGCGCAGATCAACCTGATTTTGGCAGAAACCAATAAGAATTCGGCAAAATACGATGCTAAAATTGCAGAACTTCAGCTATTACAGTTAACAGGACAACTACTTAATATAGAATTTTAACGCGCTACCTTCGAGCTAATGATATAACAAGCAATGTGATACGAAAACGGATCACTCTGAGCCTGCCGAAGAACTAAGGTTACTTCGAGTAATTTTTTGAAGAAAAATTGTATCGAGAAGTAATTATAGATATAAGTTTTTCTTGTCTAGTCATTATACTATAGCAGGTATTTTTATCCAAATACTAAGTTATGATCTCTTCTCTAATGCTAAAAAATTAAGAGTTTTTAATATAGAGGGGGTACTTCATAAGTACCCCCTCCCACTTATAGAAGTAGGGACCCCCTACTTCAAACAGAGGATGGTCCTCTCTCAGAGCTCGGTACCACCTCTCTTTTTACTAGGCTTGTCTTCTGTTTGAAGTACCTCTCGGGGACTTCAGAGGTGGGTATGTGTTGTATTGCAACAAGATACCCCCACTATAGTAAGTACCCCCCACTTATATAAGTACCTTTTTGATGGTTTTATAAGGTTTATTAATAAAAACTGTTAAAATCAAACTCTTGATCACACAAAAGAATAAGAGGTATTATATTTAGTTTATGTTCGAACACTATTTTCAATGTCCATATTGTTGGGAGGAAATATCAATGCTTCTGGATCCTTCTGTACCGTATCAGGCATATGTTGAAGACTGTGAAGTATGTTGTAATCCTATAGAGTTGCATCCACGATTTGAGGATCAGGAATTAGTATCTTTTGAGGTATTGAATCTCGAACAATAACGATAAATAGCTTACTTCAAGGCGGTTATAATATTTTTACTTTTTTTTAATAAAAATAGTGTTGTTTAAATTAAAAATGGTTGTATATTTGCACTCCGATTGCAACAAAGGATTTTAAAGATCTAAGTAGTCGAGAGTTCTTTATAAAATGACATTTACAAATCAGATTTCTGATTTACATAATATACATCGCGGGATAGAGCAGTAGGCAGCTCGTCGGGCTCATAACCCGAAGGTCACAGGTTCGAGTCCTGTTCCCGCTACGAAGAAAAAGCTTCACAGAAATGTGAGGCTTTTTTTATTGGCAACATTTTAGGTAGAGTACCCAAGGGAGCTAAATACAAGTATACTATATATTGGATCTTTTATCTATGTTACATCTAGAAAATTCTATACTGCTATTTCACGGTGTTATAGGGAAAGTTTGAAATCGAAGGATGTATTAACCAATGAAAAAGATTACTCATTATTTTTTTTAATAATTCCCAAAAACTCATTTCGTAGAGAAGGTTCTGTAAATTGACCTCCATACTCAATCGTAGTGGTAAAACTACTTTTATCTTTAATTCCTCTGGAGGAAACACATAAGTGTTTAGCATTTACTACGACAATAACATCCTTGGTTTCTAAAGTTTGTTGTAAGTCTTTTAGGATTTGCAGGCATAATCTTTCTTGAACTTGAGGGCGATGTGAATAATAATCGACTAGCCTGTTAATTTTTGACAATCCTATTACCTTGTTTTTTGGAATATACCCTACATGTGCAGTACCAACTATTGGCAAAAAATGATGCTCACAGGAAGAATCAATAGTAATATTATGTTCTACTAACATTTTTTGATACCCATACTTATTATCAAAAGTTGAAATTTTTGGGCGATTTTTAGGGCTTAAACCATAAAAAAGTTCTTTTACATACATCTTGGCTACTCTGTACGGAGTTCCTGAAAGACTATCATCTGTTAAATCGAGTCCCAACTCTTTCATTATTTCAGAGAAGTGATGTTGAATGTTTTTGATTTTTTCATTATCCGATTTTTCAAAGGCATCCTCTCGCAAAGGAGTTTCTATAGTATTAGAAATATGTGCGTCTCCTATCAATTCTATTTTCTTTCTATTCATTTTACTGGTACTAATTGGTTTTACAGCATTTTTGTTTGCATTGACAGTATTTTAGATTGTAGAAATGTAAAACCACTAATAATAGAGATGCTACAAAAATGAGCGCTTCTGGTAAATAAATTAAGGGAAATTTTTCATTTAGAACAATACCGAATAACAGTAGCCAACTTATCCAAAAAGCATATTTCATTTTGGGTTTTGAAGTGGTTTTAACAGATCTATGGACCGCTATAAAAGAAAATCCTAAAAAAATAATGTCTAAAGACTTCCACCAAGTGGGATGTACATCTTGTAGCAGCACCGAACCAGTATGAGCGATAAAAAGAAATGGAGTGATTAAGCAATGTGCCAAACATAAGCTACTTGCTACAATTCCTATAGTATCTGAGTTATTACGTATGTGAGATATGTTCAAAAGAAAATGTATTTATTTATGTTAGGCAAAGATAGTATTATTTTGTAAATGCAACTTTGTTGCTTTAGTAATATTTACTTATTTTTGGAAAAATCATTTTATGATACGAACCAAATCTCTTCAGTTTGCCTATAGCGATACAAAAAATCGTACTTTTTGTTTTCCAGATATTGATTTGCCTGCGAAAGAAGATATATTGATTTTAGGACCTTCAGGTGTTGGTAAAACGACATTATTACATCTTTTGGCAGGTCTTTTACCTCCTAAAGAAGGAGATGTTTTTATTGCCAATACTTGTTTAAATAAACTTACGCGAAAGCAATTAGACTGTTTCATAGGACAAAATATTGGGCTAATTTTTCAACGCGCTTATTTTATCAAATCTTTATCCTTACTTGAGAATTTAACACTACGTGAGCGACTTTCCAAAAAGAAAAGTGATCGTTATCGAAGAGAAGAATTAATCACGCAGTTAGGACTCTCAGATCTTCAAAGCAAAAGAGTGTATCAATTAAGTGAAGGACAACAACAGCGACTCTCGATTGCCTTAGGGGTTATACATAAACCTAAAGTTATATTAGCAGATGAACCTACATCTAACCTGGATGATACGAATTGTGAAAAAGTTATTTCTCTACTGAAAAAAGAAGCTCAAATCTGTAAAAGTAATTTAGTGATCATAACTCATGATAAAAGAGTGAAATCACATTTTGATAATCATATAATTTTATAAAATTGTTATACCTGGCTTACAAAAATCTGATTTCTAAACCTTTGAATACTATTTTGAGTATTTTGCTATTGTTGTTAAGTATTTCGCTAGCAACTTTTGTTTTGCAAGTAAGAAATCAACTTAACCAACATTTAGAAAATAATACTAAACCATTTGATATGGTTATTGGTGCTAAAGGAAGTCCGCTACAACTTGTGTTGTCTTCTGTTTTACACATTGATGACCCTACTGGTAATATACCATTAGACGAAGCCTTAAAAATTGCTAGAAATCCTATGGTTAAAGAAATGATACCTGTTTCTTATGGAGATAATTATAGAGGATATAGAGTTTTAGGTACGTCAAATGAGTATTTGGCTAAGTATGATGCAACTTTGCAAGAAGGGAGGTTATATGAAAACCCTTTTGAGGTAGTTATTGGAAATGATGTAGCAGAAAAAATTAATCTACAAATAGGAGATACTTTTACCAGTGCCCATGGTTTAGCCGAAAATGGATTAGAAACTCATGATGAGAAACCTTTTATCGTTACTGGAGTATTAAAACCAACAGGAGCGATTATTGATCACCTTATCATTACTAATTTGCAAAGTATTTGGGAAGTACATGAACATAACGATGAACACAATCATCATGAAGAAGAGCACGAAGAACCAAGAGAAATAACCTCTTTACTAGTTAAATTTAGAAATCCTTTTGGGGCTTTGCAAATGTCTAGATTTATTAATGAAAAAACAACAATGCAAGCGGCACTCCCCAAATTTGAAATCGAGCGATTAATGAGGTTTTTAGGAATTGGATTTCGTACAATTAATGGTATTGCTATTGCAATACTGCTGGTAGCTGGCCTTAGTATATTTATTAACTTAATAAAAACGGTAAGAGAAAGAAAACAAGAGTTGGCCTTGTTACGTACCTATGGGGCCAACACTTTTCAGTTGATAAAATTGGTCTTTCTGGAAGCACTTTTTTTATCCCTATTAGGATCCATTTTAGGGTGGTTTTTAGGGAGAATAAGTATCTGGTTTTTTTCAGTTTTTACAGAAAATATATATGGATACCATTTTGTATTTAGCTTTCCTACCAATAAAGAACTACTCATATTAATACTAGTGATTCTAACCACCTTCCTGGCAGCAATTCTGGCCTCATTACCTTTATTTAAATTAAATGTTTCTAAAACAATATCTGATGCATAAAATAGTCTTTCTAATCCTGTTTTTTACAGTAACTAAATTCAATCTATTTTCTCAAGAAAAATTAACTTGGCGCGATTTGGCCGATGTAAAATTTTATAATGTTTACAGTGCAAAGTATGATGATATCTTTCTAAAACCAAGATTCGGGCCTATTATAAAGTCATACCAAGGTGCTCAAATTCAAATTAAGGGTTACTTTTTAGATTTTTCTATTGAAGAAGATGAATTTTATTTGATTTCTAAAAACCCTAAGTCTTCCTGTTTTTTTTGTGGTGCAGCAGGTCCAGAAAGTATTGTTGAAGTTGTTTTTAAACAAAAACCAAAGTATAAAACAGATCAAATTGTAGAGGTTACTGGTATTCTTGAACTTAATACAGATGATGTAGATCACTGTAATTATATATTGAAAGAGGCGACGGGTAGGTTGATAAATTAAAAAAAATAGTAACTTAAGTAAATGGTCTAAACCAATCTCTTGTAGTGTTTACAGTCTTGGTTTTTTAGACTTGGTTAAGTCTTTCCTGTCAAAATTATTATTTAAGCCATGTCATTAATTTATTCAAGAAAACATCCGGAGGCATATAAAAATTACTCTTAAAAATGATAGATGTTGAAGTAATGGTCTGCTCATTATCTGTAGTTGGTAAACCCCTGATACAACTATAACTGTGTGAAAATTGTGATGCCAACCAATAGTAAACGGCTTTATAAAAGTTTCCTGGAAATAATTCAAGTATTTTAACATGCTTATTTTTGCAATATATCATATTCATCAACCCAGCACCATGTAATCCGATAATATGAGTAGCATTGGTAAATAACTTAACTTGTTCTGCAATGGTAAAGTTCTGAGCGTCGATTATTTTAAAATTATTGTTTTGAGCAATGCTTTCAATTTCTAAGGAATTTACTAAACCTCTTCCGTAGACTCCTCGGCGGGTAATAAATATTTTATCAGGAGAAGCAACAGTGTTTTCTTCGTAAGACAATTCATCAAGCAATGGGCGAAAATTTTCATGTTTGCAGGTTATATTTTGAACAAAATAAGTAGCATCTTCAATTTCATAATATTCATTTTTAGCCTGAAATGTCCAATTACGATTGAAGAATTTTGGGCATAACATGTTAAATTGCTGAAAGAAAATACTTGATCTTAATTCTTCAGATACAATAACAGGAATGTCTCGTGATACGTTTAAACGATCAAGTAGTGCTAATCGTCCAACAAAATCATTTAGAAAATGAAAATAGTTCGTGTAATTTTCTGATAACAAAACAGCCTTGTTTAGCTGTACTCTCTTTTGCCGAAAATAATGAGTTTTTGTAATAGTTGGTTTGAACTGGTTAAGCACAAATTGAGCATAAGGGTAAGATTCTGCAATCAACCGAAAATTTTCTGAAAGAGCCCACCCAAAAGTAGGCTCTATAATGCATTTTTCTGTATAAACATATAGAAATTCCTGTTGTTCAACACTAGCCTCTTTTATCATTTGGGTGTTAATTACCGATTCAAATTGATCATATTTCAAATCATCAAACGGCTTGGTTAACACTTGATGTTGTATGTATTTAGACATAACACGCTTAGGTAGAAATTCAAGGGTTGGATTTTCCATGTGATTATTTAATTACATTGTTTCACTTTTTGGTAACTGTAAAAAAATAAATGATAACGTTTTTCATTACCATTAAAAGTCTCGACGTTTAAGAAACGTAAATAGGTCTTTATTCAAATGCGATAATTTTGCATTTCTAAACTAGGAATATCAATGATTTACCCATTCTCCAACAGGTAGCCGTGTTATTATTCTTTTAATAGCACAGTACGAGTAACTTCATTGAAAGGACCAGGAATCAGTGCTCCGGTTTCATCCAACAATTCTAATTGAATACTAACTTCTCCCATTGGAAGCCCTTTGATAATCTGTGGGGCCCATTCTGTAATGATAAATTCTTGACCATTAATAGTAGCACGAACTTTATGCCCATCTTCAGAAAGAGTGGTGTTCAACACAAAAAAATCAAGTAATAAATTCTCAGCATCCTTACCGCTATATTCTCCCTTAGGACGACTGTAGATAAGGGTTGGAGCTTTCATATCTAACCCTAGAGAATCTTGGGGATTGGTACCAACCATAAGTTTTCTAACCACCACCGAGTTTGTATTTTTAACCGATTCATGGTACGAACGGCTTAAAAAAGCAACCAAATGATGCACACCATCGGGGATTTCTTTTTTAAAACGCGGTTCGTAATGCGCTGAGTAGGGCTGATTATCCAAAATAAAATGAATATGTTGTCCTTTGCCCGAATTTGCCAACTTTAGAGAATTTGGCCCCTGGGTTTGAGCACCTAATTCATAATTCTCTAAATTAAACGCAAAATCCATATCACCTCCCTGAGAGATTTTTACGGTTTCGGGTAAACCCAAAGTAAGCGTAGCATCTTTGTAGACCGGAGAGTTTTCTAATTTTTCTATGGTGATCGATTGTTGAATTTCTATAGACTCTTCAACAGATGGGTTTGCAATTTCTTCTTCTGTAACATTTTTCTTTTGTTGTTTACACCCTATTAATGTAATAGATAAGGATAGGATTAGGGTTGTTAAATAGTAAGTTTTCATTTTTATCTGATTTTAAAAGTTATTTTTATGAAGATTATCAAAATTCCATATAGATTCTTTCCCTTTGTTGACGATGATGACATTTCCCAGATTAGTTACACTATCGTCAGATCTATTTAAATGACATCGTATCTGGGTGATTTGGCTATATTCAACCTCATTAGATGTCGTAATTTTTATAATTATATCTCCTCCATCAATACTAAGCATGTGGCCATCTTTTTCTAATAGTTTGCATCCCAGATGATATAATTCTTGTGTAATACGGATGTAATCATCAGTTGTACAAGTCATTGCAATCGATTTTATACCGTTAAAAAGCTTTTGGTTTACGTAGTTAGGCTTTAAAAATGCTTCACGCGAATAAAAAGGATGATGCTTTTGGTAAAGACTATCAAGAAAAATAGGATTATAAAAAGCATACCAGGTATGTAAAGCAGTACCAGGGCTAGGGGTATAAAATGCTTTGAACCAAGTTTCCTTTTGTTTACTTAATTCCATATCTACAGTTTTTGTAGCATTAAGAAACCGAGTGTTTTCTACTTTTAGCTTTGGTTTAACGCCTAAATGAAAATGTTCATCATCATTCTCTAGAGTAAAACCTATGCCACTTTTCCCAACAGGTTCGTTGAATATATTGTTAGGCCCTAAAATTTCAATATAATGTTTATGTCCTCTTAGATAGCACATAGGTGTATCATTATCTATTGGTGCAAAAGAAGGAAGCCCTTTATCTAATGCTCCATAAATTTTGCTCCATTCAGTGTCCTTTGTTAAACTAGAATATGAGAGACTATCCAGAACTATATATAAATGATTCAACATTATCGCAGAAACATGTTTGCCAAAGGCCACATCAATCTTTTCTCGATCAATTATAGATGGGGCGTCTTTTTTTTGCACTTGATCTTTACAGGAAACTGAAAGCATCAAAAGAAAAACATAAAGAGCGATTCGGTTAAACATGATTAAAACTGTATTAGAAGTTACCTTATTGATGATTTGTTTTTTGCCTTAAAATGTATTCTCAACCTCTGCTGCCTCTAACATAAGATAGTGTAGGTCTGTATTTTTTATAAAAGGTTTCAATAAATGGTTTCCCGGACCAAATAGCGCCAATTCTACATAATCTGCGGAGTGGTGCATACTGATCCAGCCTACAGAATTGTGCTTTTTTTGGATTTCAGCCAAAACTCTAAACGGTAAACTTTTAGGATTGTACAGGCCTTCTTCCCTATTAAGAGTGTCATAATAGCTCAATAATAGTTTGGCATCTTCATTAGATAAACCAAATCCATTGGCATACTCCACGCGTTCTCGAACTTGATTTGGCGACGTTTCTTTCCCTATCCCATTCAGGATCCATTCATTGGTATGTTTGTAGTTTTGAATGGAATCAAACTGTTGGTTGGCATTGGATCCATAAATCACCCCGGGGTTGGCATTGCCATGGTCAGTGGTAATGATGACCAGAGTTTCGGTATCCCGTTCCGCAAAATCGATAGCCACTTTAATTGCATCGTCAAAGGCTACTTGGTCATAGATCAGTCCAGCAATATCGTTACCGTGGGCCGCCCAATCTACTTTTCCTGCTTCTACCTGTAACACAAAACCTTCTTGATGTTCCTTTAAGGCATTTATCGCCTTTTGTGTCATTTCTGCAAGAGTAGGGACACTTTCTAAGAGTTCCCGGTTACTCTCCCTATCTTTGGTATAAGGAAGCCCATTATCGGTAAAAACACCCAAAAGAGGCTTGTTATTTGGAGCCATTAACATTTCATTACGGTTTTGAACTACATGGTAGCCCTTCTCCATAAAGGCTTGGTACATATCTTTTTTGTCCTTCCGCTTTTCTGTTGAAAAGTAATTATTCCCGCCTCCCATTAACAGGTCAAAACCCTGTTCGAGATATTTTTCGGCAATCAAGGCTTGGTCATTCCTTGATTTTTGGTTGATACAAAAACCGGCCGGTGTAGCATGGGTTATGGGTACAGTAGTAACACACCCGGCTTTTTTACCTGCCATCTTGAATTTTTGCCAAATAGGAAGGTGAGGTTCGCCATTAACACCAATATTAATACCTCCGTTTCTGATTCGTGCCCCACCGCCCCAAGACGAACTTGCCGCAGCAGAATCAGTTACGATGGAGCTGGCAGAGGCCATATCCATCAAAGCACGTGATACTTTGTTTTCTTTATAAAGTTGTAACCAATTACTGCCTTTTCCAGTTTTTCGATCAAGATAGAGATCCGTCATATTCAAGGTACCTGTACTCATACCATCACTAACGAGCATGATGATGTTTTTGGCCTTTTTGTTTTTCCGAACCCGATCCCATTGAGCGGCCTTAATAGACTCATATGGAGATAATATTGCTGCACCAAGGGCAGTAAGCGTTCCGTTTCTAAAAAAATGCCTTCGGTTCATTGCGATATGATATTATTTTGTTTAAGCTTTATTTTCATTGATTTTAAATTTCAGTTTTAGATTTTCTATTTTCAATGACTTAAGTTCAAAAAAGTCGGGTTTATCTAATTTCTCATCAATATCCAATACCTATCATCGAAATAATGATAGGTATTTGGAAGCAGGAAGTTGTCTATCTCGTTTTGTATAGCAAAGAGAATCTTCATCCAAAGGAAAAAGACTAAAAACATGAGTTTTTCATTTCATATCGTTTTTTAATTAGTCATCATCCCATCAAATAATTTTGCTCTATTTAAAACATCTCCAGTAGTTGTAAAGCTTTTATTGGAAGGTTCATAAACAAGATTATCTACACCTATCCCATTACGTAGCAATCCTACCCCTAAAACTTTAGTATTAAGAAGACGTTCTCTTTGCTGGTCTAGGTGTTCGCCTATAATCATTCTCGATTTTAAGAAAGCGCCTTTCTGTCGTTCTATCCTGGGAGCAATACCAGTTTTCAATTGCGCCAAAGATCGCTCTACAGGAAGGAGCATTGGCGTTTGCCAATCGAGCAATGCCCCTTGGTAGAAATCCCCATCAGCCTTGGCAACCAATGTGATATAATCTATTCCCTCTTTCCTTATTAGTTTATAAAGGTTATATTGAGTAGGCTCATCAAACTCAAGAACAACCCCCAGGGCGGTGTAAAAAAAAGAATTCCCTTTATACCTTTCCCTGATCACGGGTTCTATAAAATCCATAGGGCAAACCAGAAAAAGGGTTTTTTCTTGCCGTTTACCGAAAAAAATCATACCGATGCCCCAGGATTATAAGGTAAAGAGGAATGATGAACGTCTATCTTTAATTTCCCAGAAGAATCAAGAGTATAGCCAAAGGTATATTCAACCTTGACCTCTTGCCCATCTAGGTCAGTAAAGTAATAGTTGCCCATGGCCAAAGCTCTTTTTTCTTCGAGTATCATAACCTCGTTTTCAAAACGTACCTTGGTCCAGGGTTGAATAGCAAAACCTCCATCCTCTGGATATTGATCGTTTCCTGCAATAAAATACGAAAGTGCTCCTTCCTTATCAGGTCTAAATTGAATGATCGATGTTTTGGTAGGCTTGAACAGGACCTTTTTTTTATCAAAAGCATAGCGTTCATCCAGAAAATTGCTTGTAAAACGCTCACATTCCTCTCTTTGATCTTTTTTAGCACCGATCTCGACAACTCCGTTGCCCCATTCCATTTGTGCTTTTTGTACTTCTTCTTTAGTAATCATTATTATTGTTGTATTTAAAAATTGAACATTATTTTCTTAATTGAGTATGCCTTTTGTTTTTAGACGCTTGGAGCTGAAAATTCCAAAGCCAAAAAGGACGGCAGATATCAGATAAAGCGTTAAAGCGACTGGAACCAATTGATATGAGGCTGGGCTATATTGAAACTTTGGTAATGTAGTATAGTCCTTTTGTGTAAACTCTTTATTATTGTAAAGAAGGGGTACAAAATATTCCCGCCAATTTCCTGCAAAGGCCATGACCTGTTTTCGGTAACTTTCGTAGTCTTCTGTAGAAGTTCCTGCCAAATGGTTGAATGACTCCTGAACAGTGATTGCCGGAGATATCCATTTGAATTTATCCATCCAGTCTTGTTGTTTTCTCAATTGGTTCTCAAAAGAGCTTACTACGGGTTCTAATTCTTCTTTGACCAACTGTTGCGAAGCCATATACCTGTGCCAAAAAGACCTCCTTTGAGAAGTGTCATTAATCGCATACTCTGGGTGGTCACGTAGATAATTGTCAAGGATTTCGTCCTGTTTTTTGGTGATTTCTGCTTTCACTTCACGCATCTCATTGACCATAAGGGTACGCGATGGCATAGGATAAAGGGTACTTCCTAGTTGATTTAATACAGAAGGAACCAGTAACACAAACAATACCCAAAGCCCGAGCATAGCTACCGCATTTTTGGCCGAACTGCCTACCCATAGGTTGACCAAAAAAGCTAAAGTAAACCAAAAGAGCATATATCCCAATACCAAAGTAAGTAGCCCTAAAACTAGATTCCTTTGACTTAGGATGTCAATACCGATAATAAGAAAAACAAGCATTAAAGCTGCAATGACCAAAACCGACATCCAGAAGAAACGCAATCCCAGTTTTTGCATTACCCAATTGGGAATACCAATGGGTTGTGCGGCCAGTAATCGGAGGGCACCACTTTCTTTCTCGGCAGAAAGCACGTTATAGGAAAAAGCAATGATCAAAAGAGGAAGTAGATAGACAATCACAAACGCCAAGTCAAAACTGCCGAACAACAATTGCACAGGACTGGTCATTTCGGTAAAATTTAGGGCAAAATCATCGCCTGTTGCCGTTGGTTTTACAAAATGAGTAAAAAGATCTGCCTGGCCCGTTGATACAAATGCCATAGGCTGGGGATCCATGGTGGCTACACGGGGATGATAATTTCCTACAGCCATTGGGCTTGTGGGTAGAGTCCACCGAGAAGCACTTACTTCCATCCCACGTTGTACCGAGTCGAGAAGTTTTAACATTTCGGCATCACTTTCCCGTAATTCTTCTTGTGCCTTTACAATGACATTTTTACGCTTGTCTACTTTTTGTTTTCCATTAAAGACAGAAAAACCGAAGAGAAGCAATAATATCAAACTCAAGAGCTGTATCCATCGGCTACGGAGCAACAGCTTTAATTCATATTTAAAATTGTAACTGAACATACTTATAAATTTTTAGGAATGAAAAAAAGAAATCCAAAAGAGCCTAAGAACCAAAGTCCTATGACCATAAGGTTGGAAGTGTTTTGCTCTAGAATGGTTCCAAGTTGAGGAGGAGTGTAGTCAAAGTCAGGTAGCTGTTCCCAGGTTTCGGCATCTGCTTGGTATCCCCAATTGCCATATTCTGAGTTTTTAGCAAAATTACCATTCAAAAATTCTTGAGTAGCGATGCGATAGTCCTCTGCAGCATCGGAAAAATCCCAATGTGTGGCATAATCGGTCTGGGCAATGGCCATACTCAAAAATCGGGTAGGAAGATAAGGGGAGAGAAGTGCCAAATTCCTGTATACATCCGACTGCTGCTCATATTGATTCTTGAGATGATTATAGTGTTTTAGATAGATCTTTGCCTGGTGTTCCTCGCCTTTTTGCATTCTATAGGCATCATAGTTAAAGGGAAGCTTAGATAAGCTATCCACACCGTATTCTTTCAATATTCTTTCCTCTAGAAGTTTGGCCTCCTTGTTCCAGGGATTATGACCATCGAGCCCGGATTTTTTGTCTTTTAAGACATTGGCAGTAAATTCTTGTCGTGTTGGGTAAGGATACTTGTTTTCGGCAAAGTTACTCGCCGCTTTTGGTGCTGCCAAACAGGCGATGATCCAAATACATAGGGACACTACGAGCGAGATACCTGATTTTTTAGTTTTGATAGAAATCAACAGTACCAAGTTGATAAAGATAATATAGTAAACTACATATACCACAAACAATGAGAACAATGATTCCCATTTGAACACCCCAAAATCTTGCAAATTGGATAATAGGATACCTGCCACCAAGAACAGAATAGCCGTAATCAACAATATAGGAAAGAAAAGTGCCATCCATTTTCCCCAGATCCATTTCCATTGGGAAATGCCCTGACTCTTGAGCAATGTTAAGGTACCCATTTCACGTTCTTTGGTGAAACCGTTATAACCCAGAAGAACAATGAGCAGGGGAATGATGAAAAGTAACATAAAATCTGGTGTCAAATCTCCAAAGCGAGCGAGACCTGTTTGATCTGCTGCTGCGCTGAATTGTGCTTCGTTGCGTTTATGAGCTTCCAGAAAAATAGAGGTACCTGTATATTTATCTACACCTTGGTCTACTAATGAAAGAGGATATTTAGGTTTAAAGGCATAAGTACCATAATGTGCTGCAGAATGTGGGTTCTTTTTACCTTGATTGTCCCAAACCTCACGTTCTGCCGTTTTAGCAGTCGAGTACTGTGCGTTTACATTTTGGTATTGTTGAGCACTGATCCATACCGCCACACTTAATAAAAAGAATACGATAATTAAAGAGATGCGAACGCGACCGTCACGCAACAATTCCTTGGTTTCCTTAAGAAAAGTTTTTGTTATCATGATAATATTTCTTTATAGTCCATGGTATCGAGATATACCTTTTCTAACTCGGCAAGGGAAATATCGTCTGACACAAATTGTTGCCGTAATTTGCCATCTTTCATGATACCTATATGAGTGGCTACTTCCTTGGCATGAAAAAGGTCGTGTGTTGCCATCAGAGTGGCTATACCCTTTGACTTTAACTTACGCAACAGCAATCCGAACTCATTGCTGGCCTTGGGATCAAGACCAGAAGTGGGTTCATCCAACAGCAGGACTTTGGCATCTTTGGCCAAGGCGATAGCGACTCCTACTTTTTGACGCATACCTTTAGAAAACGCGGCGATACGTTTGTCAAAGGCTTCCGTTTGTAGTCCCGCTTCTTCCAAAAAACCTTTTAATTCTTTTGTCGAAAGCTTCTTTCCTGCTATTCCAGAAAAATAATCGAGATTTTCCAAAGCAGTTAAGCTTGGGTAAAGCATCAGATTCTCTGGGATGTAAGCTAGGAAACGCTTGGTTGCCTTGGGATTTTCCTGTACGTCTATTTGGTTAATAGAGGCATTGCCCGAGGTTGGTGTCGTAAAACCTAGTAAGAGGTTGATTGTTGTAGTCTTTCCGGCACCATTAGCTCCTAGAAGGCAATATATTTCACCTTCTTTGATTTGAAGGTTCAATTGGTTCAGAGCAACGTGTTCACTGTATTTCTTTGTAAGATTGTTAATATTGATCATAATACTATTATTTATACGTTTGAATCTTGATAGCTTGGGATGGGCCAATTGTCGATATTAGAGAATTCTCCTGTTTTCCAGCCTAGTATCTCCTCATCGGTAAGCAAGCATTTTTCAAGTTGCTGGGTTATCGTGGTAACATCGAGATGCTGCCCAATAAAGACCAGTTCTATCTTTCGATCTCCGAAAGGGATTATCCAATCTGACTCTATTGATTTTTGGTTATCCAGAAAGGAAGGGTAGTTGATTCGTTCTGCAAATGACATAGACGCCCACCATACTCCAGCAGGGTCAATTTTTGTAGAACCTCCTGCTGTACTCCAGATTAAGGCTTGATTACTGCGAGATGCCAACCAAAACAGACCTTTACTTCGAATAATGTTTGAAGGGAAATGGTTAGAAACATAGTCAAGGAACCGTTCTGGATGAAACGGTTTTTTATTACGGAATACGAAGGAACCAATACCATATTCTTCGGTTTCAGGTGTGTGTTCATTTTCAAGTTCTCGTATCCAACCTGCAGAATTTTCAGCTTCTTCAAAGTTAAACAACCCTGTATTGATAATTTCCTGTAATGCTATTTGTGAATTTTTGGTAGAAAATATTCTGGCTCCTGGATTTAATTTATGGAGAATATCATACACATTTTTTGATTCTTGTTCGGTAATCAGATCTACTTTATTGAGTAAAATCACGTTTGCAAATTCTATTTGATCGGTAAGTAAATTTACAATCGTACGGTCATCGTTTTCAATATTAGTAAGTTGTCTATCCGATAGATATTGGGCACTGGAAAAATCTTTCAAAAAATTATATGCATCTACTACAGTAACCATAGTATCGACATAACTGAAGCGACTTAGGTCGATACTACCGTCTTCACTGGCAAAACTAAAGGTCTGAGCCACAGGAATAGGTTCTGAAATACCTGTACTCTCAATAATTAGATAGTCAAACCTGTTTTCCTTAGCTAATTTTTCGACTTCAATCATCAGGTCTTCTCGAAGGGTGCAGCAAATACAGCCATTGCTCATTTCTACGAGGCGTTCCTCTGTTCGAGAAAGGGTGTTTTCATTTTGTACGAGCTGGCTATCTATATTGACCTCACTCATATCATTGACAATCACGGCAACTTTTAACCCTTCTTTATTATGTAGAATATGGTTAAGCAATGTAGTCTTGCCTGCACCGAGGAAACCACTCAATACAGTAACTGGTAATTTTCTCATGATTAAAAAAAATTAAATATTAAAAATGTTTGGAGAAAATTTTCTGGCTAACAGGAAAGGGTATTTGATCTTTTGTATAAACTATGATATGGTTTATAAAACCATATAGTTATAAGTATCAACATGCAAAAAGAAAATTTTCAAAAATAAAACGCAACTACCCTAAATATTTGGGTGGAGGTTTATTGTAGATGCTTTTAGGTAGTGTAATACAGTATTGCGATGTTTCGTAACAAAAATTGGTTTTGTACTCTTGGAAATCTATCGCAGGTTTTTGTTCTACTTCTACAAATGTATTATCTGTAAAAGGAGTGAGTTTATATGATACTGCGATAATTTCACACAACTCACAATGTATTTGATCATCGTCATCAGAAAAATGAGAAATAGCATGTACATTAACAATTCTAAGAAATAGAAAAGCGGATAGAAAAAAAAGAGTAATTATATTTTTCCAAATGTTCATTCTCATTTGCCAAATATAGTAATTAATTGGATTCTTAAATCTTAAGATATTTATAAGGAATAAACTTTGGCAAAAATTTTGGATTCATAATCATGTTCCTTCACAGAAATGTGAGGCTTTTTTTGTTGGCAACATTTTAATTAGGACTCGACAGGACGAGAAGTTTATCCTGAACAAGGAACGAGTCGAAGGGAGTCCTGTTTCCAGTACTAGAAATGACAAGGGTTTTAAGAAATTGAAGTCCTTTTTCACATTTGCCTCATATAGTCAATAACATTTGATTCAATCCTTGAAGTACTATTTGGATTATATAGGAGCTGACCGAATTGATTTCTTAAATGAACAGACTCCCAAATCTTTCCATCTTGAATCACACCCACACGAAAATTAGAAAACATCTAAATCAAAATAAGGAAAAACACCCATAAAACAAGGGTTTTTACATATAAATTAGAGAAAGTCATGTGCTACTTTTGAATTGTAATATTACAACTCAAAAGTAGTGGAGATCTGAATCACTAAAAAAACGGGGCGTTACCGAAAAGCCAAAAGAGTAGGAATAATTAAATATAATAAAATGGACACTTTAACAGCAGAAAAGAATAAATTTCATCCTTCTAATGCAGCTATAAAGGAAGCAACTCGAAATGCGTTCAACAAGATTGATTTTGTAGATAAAGATGGCGCAGAAAACTTTTTGACTAAATTAGAGGGGTCGGTACCAGCACCACTTGGAGCAAAGGCTTCATTAATTTTTGCAGGTATTTACGGTAACGTTACCGTTGAGCCTACGTCAGGAGGTTATGAAAACTGGAAGTTTGACGAATCATTTTGGGGTGCTGGAGCAGTAGGAGGGTCTTCTATTGGTTTTATGTACACAGCGTATGATAATTGGAATGCTTTCTTTAAAAATGTAACTTCATTCCACGTTCAAAGTTTTGCTTCCGGCGGCGGTATTTTACAAGTAAACTTTTTTATTAGCAATGGGACACCAGTTGGCCAATTTAATGGAGCAATGGCTGGAGCAGGTGCAGTTGAAGGAGGTGCTTCTGGAAAATGGAAAAAAGTATAAAACAATAGACAAACTGGAGGAATTATTTCCTCCAGTCTGTTTTGCTACTTAACATATATTCTCTAAAAAAACAGATGGAAATCATGCTTTTTTTGGATAAAAATGAAGTACTTACACTTATTTGTTTACGAATGTTTCTTATGATGTCAAGGTTTTTGTATAACCCCGACAACAATACGTTCAACAATACGTTTTGCCGTAGTTAATGTAGACAAATCAGAATTAACATTTCCGTCTTGCCCAGAATGATGTCCATGACCAATGAGTTCCATTAAATAGTATTTCTTGTCATCATTCATATCAATAAATGTTTCAAAAATAATAGATGGTTGTCCTAATTGGCCTGTTCCGTTATGAAAAGTTCCATCCTCAGGGAAGTCATATTCAGAGTAGTATTCATTATCATCAAAAGCGACATTGATTTCAATTTTTAGTTTGAACTTTGATAAGTTTTTAACAGAAGATAATAGTTTAAAGTTATCAAGAATAGTAGCTCCTGTTATGGCATCGGGTAAAGGATTGTTGCTTGGTGGAACATATAAACCATCGGGATACTGTACATCGCGTTTGTACGACCAAACTGGTAAGGCATTTACGCGTCTATAATCTCCAGAAGCATCTTTATTTTCATCAAAATTTTTGAAATTATCTTTACTACGCCCTCCAAAAAACAAGCCTTTTGCAGTTGCTTTTGATACAAATAATGTTTCAATATAATTACTATTCTCATCTTCTAACCATACCGCCATTTGTGGATGCCAATAATGTTCTGAACGCAATAAATCGATTGTTAATTGAATATCATTAGCCATATTCATTTCTACAATTTGGTAGCTAGTAAGATTCAATTCTTTTTTAGAGATTGCCTTTTGTGTAGCACCAAAATCCATCAATTCTGTAAAGGGTGTTACTTGGTAAGACGCTCCTATAAAAAACAAAAAACTGATGAATAATATTAATACGATGGGTTTTCCTTTGGTATATATTTTTATGGAACGAAAATTATTTTTTAAATGAAATACTATCCCTAAAGAAAATAACAATCCGAATATAGTGTGCAACGTAGCTACTACTCTTGAATATTCTTTAAAATACGATAGAACTCCTGTACTTAATAAGACAATAAAACTTATTGCTATGGATAGACTTATGATTTTTCTATAATTCATTTGAAATCGAGTGTCAAAAGAATCCTCGTCAGATACGTCGAGGACTCTCTTAATTGGACTATAGTAGTTTTTTAAGTACTTCTATTCTATTATCTAAATATGTAATTTGTTTTGCCTTATTTTCAGGAAGTGTAAAAACTAAAGGCATAAATTGAGTTTTGTTAGCAAAATCTTTCTCTATAATGTTAAGTTCTCTGGCAATAATTTTTAAACTCTCGTCATCTGATTTACCTACAATTTGGTGAATGTCATATGAGCGTGTCTCAAACACTGGTTTTTTAGATTGTTCCATTTCAGACTTAAGCGCAATAAGATTATTCCTTAAATTAGAAATAATTTTTGCTTCTCCAAACTTAGTTTTTGCTCCACGACAACTTGAGGGTGAGCAGCCAGATGTAGTTTTAGCTGTATCTGATGCTGCTATACAAGAAGCAGATTTTTTATCGTCTTTGTGATTCTTTGTACAGGTAGCTTTATCATGTTTTTTACTACCGCAACACGAAGATTGAGCTATTACATTTGTACTAAATAATGTAAAGAAGCTTAGTAGAGCTGTTAATACCGTAGATTTTAAATTTAATTTCATTGTTATCATTTTAAAATTAACATTTGTTCTTAATTACTGAGACGAAGCAATTTTAAAATGATGCAAAAATTTACTTTTTATGTATAACTGCCGATATTTCTTTAACGGTTTGTCTTGCTGTTTTACCTACACCATAAATGGTGGCTGATGCAAAACCGGTCCAACTACCATAACCAACCAGCCAAAGCATAGGTTCCTTTGTCGAACGTGTGTATTGGGTTTTAATACGATTGTTTTCGATGATATTAAGGGATTGTAAATGATCTAAATTTGCTTTAAAACCGGTGCACCAAATCACAGTATCAAATTCTTCTTTGGTTCCGTTTTCCCAAATAACTCCTTTTTCATAAAAGGAAGCGAAAGGACGTTTGGCATGCAATACATCTCTGGTTCGGGCTTCTTTTACGCTTTCTACCATAACAATATTTGACAAAGAAATATTAACGCTTTTGTCTTTTTCTTGCTTGGGTTTTCCTAAAAATTGTTGAGTAGCGGCGTTAAATAGATAACGCCCGTCTATATCATCCGGTAAAAAATGAGGTTCTTCTAATGTTACCCATTGTGTTTGTGCTATTTTTGAAACTTCAGCTAAAATTTGTGCGCCAGAATTTCCTCCACCAATGATCAATACTTTTTTACCAACAAGGTCTTCAGAGTTTTTATAGTGTAAAGAGTGCAGTTGTTTTCCTTGAAACAATTCCTGATTTGGGTATTGTGGAATAAAAGGTTGTTGTGCTGTACCTGTCGCACTGACCATGGTTGTACTATGAAAAATTCCTTGATTAGTTTCGACTATGAAAAGATCATCGTTTTTAATTACCGAAATTACTTTTGTATTTCGCAAAATCGGAAACTCATAACGTTTCTCATAAGCATCCAGATAATAGATGAACTCTTTTTTGGTTGGATACTCATGTTTACTTTTTGGCATAGCCCAACCAGACAATGAGCTATATTCTGTTGGCGAAAATAATTTGAGGTTATCCCAGGTTTGTAACCAAGAACCTCCGGATTTATCTTTGTCATCCAGAATTAGATAGTCTAATTTTTGTCGACGTAAAAAATAAGCTACCGAAAGCCCTGCTTGCCCACCGCCAATTACAAGAGTATCATACACTTTCATCTATAGCTGTTTTTATTTGGTAGAATATACCACTAACTTATTTATCCATTCTTCCCCTTTGGTATATGTAGCAATGGTTGCAAAAGTGGAAAACGCATCGCCATGATTTAGGTACATAGATGCTAACATGCCGGGGTTACTCTTAGTAAAGTGATGTTCATAATTACCGTATAGTGTATCAAATAAATTCATATAATTGATTTACCTCTATAGACGCAGTACATGAGAAATGATGCAAATGGTTAGTATTAACAAGATGATTTTTTATTACATCCGGTTTTTGAGTCGAAATCCAAAATACTTCCTTTTCCGCCTTGTAAAATAGTACAACAACCTTCAAACAATTCTTTAAGTTTTTTTCTTCCACGTTGAATTTTAGAGCGTACCGTAACATAGTTCATATTAAGCTGTTCGGCGATCTCTTTTTGCGGTATTTCTTTTATCTCGGATAAGATCATTAATTCTCGATACTCTTCTGGTAATTGATTGACAAAAGAATGTACACATTTACCAAGCGCTATCCCAGCATCATTATCGGTGTCATAATCGAAGAAGGTATCTTCTTCAATAGTATTTGTTTGTAATTGTTTTTTACGATAATAATCGGTGATCGTATTTTTGGCTATGGTATATACCCAACTTTTAAGATTTTCGACACCATTACTATTTGATTTGGATAATTTCAAAAATACATCTTGGGTTAAATCTTCGGCGTCTTCCTGATTGCGAACACGCTTTTTAACGTAGCCTAATAATGGATTATATAGTTGAAGGACTTGACTTTGCATTTTTTATAGAGAAATTGATGAATAAAATTGTTCCTGTTATACACAAAGATAAATATAGGTTTTGTATTCCAATAAACTCAATGGCGTAGATTCCGATAAATGCACCAACGGCAGCACCTATATCCCACCATGTGCTTACACTAGAAATTGCCTGTAAGGAATTATCTTTATTTTGTTGGTTATTTATAGCAATAAGAGGCGAAAAAGTAACCACAATTGTATTAAATAAAAAAGCTAGAATAATGCCCAAAATAGTATTATCGAATGCAATCAATGCCATTGCTAATAGACAAATACTAATTGAAATTGAAAATAAGAATAATGGTCGAAAACGTATGGCGAGAACTCCTCCAATTATAGAAAACAACAAAGCAAACAATCGTTTTAATAACAAATAAAACGCCACATAAACAAGTAATTCACTTGAATTGACCATGTTTCCAGATAATAAATGTGATAGAGATACTACCAAAATACCATCTATTGAAACAGATACTATAAATACCAACAAGTTGATGTCATTTGGATAAAAAGTGAGGCTTGTTTTTACTACTTCGTTTTTTGCTTCGGGTTCAATTTTTGGTAATGAATACGCTAAAAGTATACCTAACAAACTGATTAAAGCTATGCTAAATAGCCCATTTTGAATACCAAATTCACCTATGACTATTGGGCCAAACCATAGTACAAATAATGCTCCTAATGATTTGATGCTTTGCGATAATCCGAACGCTAAACCAGATTTTTCTTTAGCTTGTGAAGCATAGCTTAACGTAGATATTTTTAATCCAGAATAACTTAGTCCCCAAAAAATTCTTGCCATTAAAAAAGAAATTAAACCTAATTTCAATCCATATATAAAAGTGGTTAGTGTGGCAAGCGTTGCAGTGATGATTAGCATTTTTCGAATTCCGATTTGGTGTACCCAATTTGCAATAGATGTGTTTGCAATAATTCTTACGAAACGGTTTACCGATAACAACACACCAATAAAAAATACTGAAAACCCTAATTCTTTACCATAAATGGGAAGTACGGGATATAAAACGGCATCACCTAACCCTGCAAAAGCCATGACCCCACTAGCACGCAAAGCCCCTCGAAATGAGGAGCTTTGTTCTTTGCGAATAGGCGGGCTTTTGGTTAGCAACATCCTGTTTTTTCAATATTTATTTCTTTACTCTCATTTTTATCACAACATGATGATCCATCGGTAGGTTGCTCACAACAAGAGTTTTGTGCAGATTGTACTTGTACCGATGTAGATTCACAGCATCCGCTAGCTTGTTGTACTGTTTCTACTTGATTGTTTGTATTTCTCGTTTTCATAATTATAAATTTTAATATTTCTATTTTGTTATGTATTGTTTTCATTCTTTAAGACGGAAAACTTTTATAATGATGCACATTTTTTTTAATTGCATCCTGATGTTCCGCAATTCGAACTTGTAGATTCTATTCCTTCCAAAGCTGATTCTGCAGAACAGCAATTACCAGTAGTACCCTCTTTTTCATTGGTTGCAAAATCGGTACTACATACTCCAGTTTCTGGTAAATTAAGTTCTACTCGTTCTGCAGCTTCTTTATCACCTGCCAAATAAGAGATAACCGATCGTACTTGTTCATAACCCGTTGTCATTAAAAAAGTAGGTGCTCTACCATAACTTTTAGACCCTACGATGTAAAAATCTTTTTCTGGATGGCGGAGCTCTTTTTCTCCGTGTGGTCTCACTGTTCCACAACTATGAATATTTGGATCAATTAATTCTGCAAGATCAAAAACTGATTCTAGTGAGGCATCTAAGTCTGTTCGTACCTCACGAATCATTTCTAAATTAGGTCGTGAACCTGTATTACTTATTATTTCGTCTATTTGGTTAATGGTTTCTATTTCGCCATTTAGATCACCGATAATTTGTATACCATTTTCTTTTTTGGTTAGTTTTAAGATGTGAAAAGGAGTATAGACGTTTAGTTTTCCGCTATTGACCAATTGTTCAATACGAACACCAAGAGCACCTCTCGCTTCTAGCGCATCCTCTTGTTTGCCGCCATACACTTTTTTCATAGTATCTTTTCTCAATACCCAGTTGAGTTGTGTTTGTGGATAATCTTTTTGAATATCTGCTAAATCTAATAAAGCATTAATAGCAGAATGCCCTCCTCCTACAACAACTATATTTTTGTTTTTGTACTGTTCTAAATGATCTTTCTTGACATTAGGAATTCCATAAAAAATATGCTCATTTAGTTCTTGTTCTCCTTCGGCAAATACACCACCAGAACCAATTGGATTGGGTTGATTCCAGGTTCCTGTAGCGTCAATAACCGCTTTTGCTTCATAATAATTAGTAGTGCCATTTTTTTCTACTTTAATCGAGAATGGTTTGTCTTCTCTCCCCGAGGTTTTCATTTTATCCAGACCTTTTCTTCCAATAGAAAGTACTTTACTGTTCAAATGAATGTGTGATTTAATCTGAGGTAAATTTGCTAATGGACGAAAATATTGCTCTACCAACTCTTGTCCTGTTGGTAATTCATTTTCATCAGGAGCTATCCAATCGGTTTGTTGTAATAATTCTTTCGCAGCTCGATCTATGTTATATTTCCAGGGAGAAAACACACGAACATGACTCCAGGAGAGCATATTTTGTCCAACAGAGCTTCCTGCTTCAAATACAATGAAAGGAAGATTATGTGTTAATAAATGTGCAGCTGCAGCTAACCCTACTGGGCCAGCACCTATTATTGCTATGGGTAAATTATTGTTTTGCATCATTTTAGAATTTGTATTCACCTCTTAAGACGACAACTTTAAAAAATGATGCAGAGTACTATAAATAAAATTTTAAGTAATTAAGGTTAGGGCATAAAAAATGACCGTGTTTTACCATTTTATATATGAGATTTAATCGAGTCATTACATTTTAAAAATAACACTTCTTACCTCATTTAAATAACTTCTTCCAATTGGATATCGATTATTTGCAATCTCTATACTATTACCTTCAATAGATTCTATTTTATCAATTGATATGGTATAAGATCTGTGAATTCTAATAAACTTATCAGAGGGTAAATCATCTGTGAAATTGCTTAAAGTTTGATGCACAATATAGTTACTTGATAACGTATTTACTTTAATATAATCACCAAGGCTTTCGATAGATAATATTTCATCCAGATATATTTTTTGTATCTTTTTTTTATCGATTTTCAAAAAGATATAAGCTCTTTTAGAAGGAGTTGTAACATTATCTTTTTCTTGATAACCTTTTATTTTGAAAGCTTTGTTTATGCCCATAATGAACCTATGAAAAGAGATTGGTTTTACCAAATAGTCTACTACCTCCAATTCATAACTTTCTACTGCAAATTCTTCATGGGCAGTAGTGATTATAGTGAGTGGTTTTTGATGTATACTTTTTAATAGATTTAACCCATCTAAAAGAGGCATATTAATGTCTAAAAAAAGAAGATCTATCTCATTATTTCTTAAATAATCAATACTCTCGGTTGCGTCGTTGAATGAGGCTAAAAAAATCAATCCTTTTGTTTGATCAACATAGTTTTTTATAACATTAATAGCCAATGGTTCATCATCTATTATAACACATTTTAAATCCATTATACTTTAATTTTTAATTCAACAATATATTGATTGTTATTTTCACTAATGATTAGATTATATTCATCAGGTTTATAACCTAACTCAAGCCTCTTTTTTACGTTTCCTATTCCAATACCCCCAGAAAAGGAATCAATTTTGTTTTTATTATTTTTTGCAGGAATTGGATTAGTAATTTTAAAATACAGAAAGCCCTCTATTATGTTAAAAGAGATATTAATTTCGATTTCTCCAACATTTTTATTAGCACCGTGCTTAAATGCATTTTCTACAAATGATAAAAGTAGCATAGGTGCAATTTTTTTACCTTCGATTTCCCCAGAAACAGTCACATTTATTTTTAGAGAATCTCCGTACCTGATTCTTTCTAAATCTAAATAGTTTTGAAGACATATAATTTCTTTACTAAGACATTGTCTTTTTTGATTAGTCTCATGCAATAAATACCGCATTAATTCAGATAACTTTAATATAGTTTTTGGAGTTTTGTCTGATTTTTCTACAGAAAGAGAGTATATGTTATTTAAAGTATTAAAAAAGAAATGAGGAGACATTTGAGCCCTAAGAAAGCGTAATTCTGTTTCTAATTGTAATTTTTCTATCTCAATTAATTTTTTATGTTCTCTAAGCTTATCCAAGGTTACTTTAATAGCAGAAACAAAAGACACAACATAAAGCTCCCCCAGCATCATTTCTATAGTATAATTTAAGGTCAATTCATTGGTTACTTCAGGACCTTCTGGCCAAACATTATGGTTAACAAGAAAATAAGTAAAATAAAATTTTGCCAGGACCATTGTGAAAAGAGATGTGAGTAATAAGAATATGTATATCAAATACTTACGTTTGTCTACGAATTTTGGCATTAAGTAATATATGTTGAAATAACTTAAAGACATATGTATAATAAACCCTAGAATAGTGGTTTTTAAAGAATAGGCATAATCGTTAAAGTAACTACCCCATTTAAAGGTGGTAAATAGAAAATATACGAGCCAGAATATAACATGATGTTTTGCCGTTATAGTATAATTATTCCCAGATGTTATATTAAGTACGTTTTTTATTTTTTGCAGCATATTTCCCCAAATTTTATGACGTTTAACTAAGTTGCTTTGTTATTGATCTAAAATTATTCTTTTAACCATAAGTTTTGTAAATATTTATGTCATTACTTGCTCTTCCTGTAGAACAATGATAAAAAAATAAATGTAAATAGATGAAAATACTTCGCAATATTAAATTAGTAGTAATAGCAATATTGATTACTTTTTCGTGTAAGAAAGAACATGATAATGAGGGTAGTATAAAAGCAGAAAGTAGTACTGTAATTGAGTTTGTAAACCCTTTTATTGGTACAGGGGGGCATGGTCATACTTATCCAGGAGCAACAGTACCATTTGGTATGGTACAGGTAAGCCCGGATAATGGTATTTCAGAATGGGATTGGTGCTCTGGGTACCACTATTCAGATTCTTTAACTATAGGTTTTAGTCATTTACACCTTAGTGGTACAGGGATTGGAGATCTTAATGATATTAGATTGATGCCAATTAATAAAAAAGTAGATTTATCTACTTCTTTCAATACAAGAGACGAAATACCTTTTAAGTCTAAATATTCTCACGATAAAGAAAAAGCTGTACCTGGATATTATAATGTGTTTTTAGAAGATTTTAATATTAATGCAGAATTAACTTCTACCGTTAGAACAGCTTTTCATAGATACGAATATAAAGAGGGAGACACACAATCTGTAGTATTAGATTTAGGGTATGCTATTAATTGGGATAAAACTTTAGAATCACAAATACATATTGAAGATAAATTTACAGTTTCAGGATATAGAAATAGTACTGGATGGGCAAAAAATCAAAAAGTATTTTTTGTGATGAAATTCTCTAAAGCCATCAATAACTATGATTTGTATACCGATACCAAAAAAACTGAAAATGTTAATTCTATTAAAGGTGTAAAGTCATCGGCGCAGTTGTTTTTTAACGAGGGAAATAAAAATCAATTACAGGTAAAAGTAGGAGTTTCTTCGGTCAGTGTTGAAAATGCAAAAAACAATATTTCTGAATATAAAAATAAATTTGAATTTGATAAAACCGTAGAAAAAGCCAATGCATCTTGGCAAAATGTACTATCTAAAATAGAAGTAGATACTAAAAACGATTCGTTAAAAACCATTTTTTATACCGCATTATACCATGCTCAAGTAGCACCGGTAACGTATAGTGATAAGGATGGAGCGTTTAGAAAAGAAAATGATAGTATTGTTTTTACAAAGAATTATACTGCATACTCTACACTTTCTCTTTGGGATACCTTTAGAGCAGAGCACCCATTACTAATATTCTTAGAGCCAAATAAAGTTTCTGATATCGTAAATTCTATGTTAGCATATTATGAAAATAATAAGATATTACCTGTATGGACTTTATATGCTAATGAAACCAATACTATGACCGGGTATCACTCTGTTTCTGTGATTGCCGAAGCATATCTAAAAGGCATCAAAGGCTTTGATATCGAAAAAGCATATGAAGCGATGAAAACCACTATGATGCAAGATGAAAGGGGGTTGGAGTATTATAAAAAATACGGTTACATCCCGTATAATTTGCTAGACGAATCTGTTACTATTACATTAGAATATGCCTATAATGACTGGTGCGTTGCACAAGTTGCTAAAACTCTAGGGAAAGAAGAGGATTATGAGTATTTTCTAAAACGATCCAAAGCATTTGTACATCTCTTTGATGCAAAGACTGGATTTATGAGAGGAAAATCCGAGGATGGCAAAAAATGGCACGAGCCATTTGATCCCAAATTTTCTGCTCATAGAGTGCATGCCGATTATACAGAAGGAAATGCGTGGCAACATAGTTGGTTTGTGCCTCATGATGTTGAGAGATTGATACAATTATTTGGAGATCAAACTACCTTTGTAGCAAAGCTCGAACAACTATTTACTGAAGATTCTGAAATTACCGGAGATAATATTTCTGCAGATATTACAGGTCTTATAGGACAATATGCACATGGTAATGAACCTAGTCATCATATTGCCTATATGTTTAATAAAGCTAATGCCCCCTGGAAAACTCAATATTGGGTAAGTCAAATATTAAAAACTCAATATAATACAACACCTAATGGATTAAGTGGTAATGAGGATTGTGGGCAAATGTCGGCTTGGTATGTCTTTAGTTCTTTAGGAATTTATCCAATGAACCCTGCATCAGGAGAATACCAAATTGGAAGTCCGATTTTTGAGAAAGCTACTTTAAAATTATCAGATGATCTTAGTTTTAGTATAGAAGCCAAGAACGTTTCAGATAAAAATATATACATCCAATCTGCAACCTTAAACGGAAAAGAATTTAATCGATCATATATTACACATCAGGAAATAACAGAAGGAGGAACATTGCATTTCGTAATGGGAGCATCTCCTAACAAAAACTGGGGTGTACAGAAATAACCAACTCTAAATGAACCTAGCTACCGTAGATATTGTAATAATTCTATGTTATATTATTATTACTCTTCTTTTTGGATTTTATGTTGCTAAGAAAGCATCAAAAGATATGAAATCGTATTTCCTGGGCGGAAATGAAATCCCCTGGTATTATCTCGGGCTGTCAAATGCTTCAGGGATGTTTGATGTTTCTGGTACCATGTGGACCGTTACTATTCTTTTTGTTTATGGTATGAAAAGTGCCTGGCTTCCATGGTTATGGCCCGTATGGAATCAGGTTTTTATTATGATTTTTATGGCTGCGTGGTTACGAAGGTCAAATGTGATGACAGGAGCACAGTGGATAACCTATAGATTTGGATCTGCTATGGGTGCTAAATTATCTCATATCATAGTAACAATATTTGCTGTTATTAGCACTTTAGGTTTTATAGCCTACTTTTTTGAAGGAATTGGTAAATTTGCAATTGTATTTTTTCCTTGGGACTTATCTATAGACCTTGGATTTCTTGTAATAGCTTCAGAGCAATCTTATGCTTTGGTAATTATTGGCATAACTACTCTATACACTTTAAAAGGAGGAATGTATAGTGTAGTAGGAACAGAAGTCATTCAGTTTATAATTATGACCATTTCATGTTTGGTTATTGGATATATTGCTTTTACCACTGTTACAGCAGAACAAATTGCCATCGCCACGCCAGAAAACTGGAATAATTTATTTTTTGATATGAAATTGGATTTGGATTGGACCGGATATATCGATAGTGTAAACGAAAAGATAGAGAAAGATGGGTTTTCTTTGTTTGGTTTCCTATTTATGATGATGATCTTTAAAGGCATTTTTGCCAGCCTTGCAGGCCCTGTTCCCAGCTATGATATGCAACGTGTTTTGTCTACTAAAAATGAAGCCGAGGCCTCCAAAATGAGTGCTTTTACAATTATTGTTCTTTTCGTCCCCAGGTATTTAATGATCACAGGTTTTGCTGTACTCGGTTTGGTATATTTAGGACCAGAATTACAACAAGCAGGTATAGATGTAGATTTTGAAACTATATTACCAGTGGCCATTCATCGCTTTGTTCCAATAGGTTTTAAAGGGTTATTGCTGGCAGGTTTATTAGCCGCTTTTATGGGAACGTTTGCAGCATTTATAAACGCTGCGCCAGCATATATAGTTAATGACATTTACAAGAAATATATCAACCCAAAAGCATCAAATAAAACATATATTAAGTATAGTTATTTATCATCTATTCTCATCGTATTAGTAGGGGTGATTGGTGGTTTTTTTGCATCATCTATTAATGAATTAACTATATGGTTAACCTCAGCTTTGTATGGAGGATATGCAGCAGCAAATGTTTTAAAGTGGGTATGGTGGAGATTTAATTCTTATGGGTATTTTGGAGGAATGCTGGCAGGACTTATTGCAGCAACAATAGTACCTGGAATTTTTCCGGATACAACCGCCATTTACTTATTTCCAGGTATCCTATTGATGTCTTTTATTGGATGCTTTTTAGGAGTAATATTAGGAAAACGAGATGATATAGAGGTGTTAAAAAACTTTTATAGAACCACTAAGCCCTGGGGATGGTGGAAACCAGTTATTGATGCAATACAAAAAGAAGATCCTGATTTTTTACCTAATAAAAACTTCTGGAGAGATATGTTTAATTGCGGTATTGGGATTATTTGGCAAATGACCTTTGTTCTGGTGCCTATGTATTTAATTATAAAAGAATATTATAGCTTGGCTTTTGCGATAGTATTAATGATTATTACATCGGTAATATTAAAGAGAACATGGTATGATAAACTTAAGACAAAATAATATTTTTTGAAAAGTAGTAATATGTATACTAGAAATACGATGAAAAAAGAAATACCATGGCAGGATAAACCTGAAGGATGCACTGATGCTATTTGGAGGTATTCTGCAAATCCCATAATCTCTAGAGACGCTATACCCACTTCTAATAGTATATTTAATAGTGCTGTTGTGCCATATAATGATGGTTATGCAGGAGTGTTTAGATGTGACAATAAAGCTGTGCAGATGAATATTTTTGCAGGATTTAGTCATAACGGGATTGATTGGAAAATTAATGAAGAGCCTATTATCATGGAAGCAGGAAATACAGAAATGATAGATTCTGATTACAAGTATGATCCTCGAGTTACTTTTATTGAAGACAGATATTGGATTACATGGTGTAATGGGTATTATGGCCCCACTATTGGAATTGCTTATACTTTTAACTTCAAAGAATTTTTTCAATGTGAAAATGCATTTTTACCCTTCAATAGAAATGGAGTATTATTTCCAGAAAAGATCAATGGTAAATATGCAATGTTAAGCCGCCCAAGTGATAATGGGCATACCGCTTTTGGTGATATATTTATTAGTTATAGTCCGGATATGAAATATTGGGGAGAACATAGAAACGTAATGCAGGCAACCCCTTTTGAAGACAGTGCCTGGCAATGCACTAAGATAGGAGCAGGTTCTGTGCCTTTCCTTACAGGTGAAGGGTGGTTGATGTTTTATCATGGGGTAATAAATACATGTAATGGATTCAGATATGCTATGGGAGCTGCTATTTTGGACAAGAGTAGCCCGGATAAGGTAAAGTACAGGACAAAACCATACCTTTTAACACCTTCTGTGACTTATGAACAAATAGGAGATGTTCCTAATGTGATATTTCCTTGTGCAACTCTACAAGATATCAAGCAAGATAAAGTAGCTATTTATTATGGAGCAGCAGATACCGTGGTTGCATTGGCTTTTGGAAGGATAAGTGAAATTATTAAGTTTACTAAAGAAAATTCATTATAAAGTAGGTTAAAATGAAATTGAAACTTTTTCAAAATAGAATCAATAAAATACTTTGTATCATAGTATTAATTTTGAGTAAAGCAACTATTGTTTATGGGCAAAGTGTTGAAAATGAGATATCCCCAAAATCTTATATCGCGCATTATACCAAAGAATCGATAGATATAGATGGATCTGCCTTAGAATCTTCCTGGGGTAAAGCAAAATCCACAGAGTTTTTTATAGATATTGAAGGAAGCAAAATCCCAAAATATAAAACTACTGTAAAAATGCTTTGGGATGATGAGTATTTCTACTTTTTGGCAGAAATGAAAGAACCTCATGTATGGGGTAACCTTAAACAAAGAGACACTATTATTTTTTACAATAATGATTTCGAAATTTTTATCGATCCCGATAATGACACTCATAATTATTATGAATTTGAAGTTAATGCATTAAATACACTGTGGGATTTGTTTATTACAAAACCATATAGAGAAGGAACCCCAGTATTAAACGATTGGGATGCTAATGGATTTAAATCTTCAGTCAAAGTAAACGGAACCATAAATAACCCAAATGATACCGATAAAGGATGGGTACTAGAAATAGCTATTCCGTTTAAAGTGTTTAGAACCTCATATTATCACAAAAATATTCCAAAAGATAAGTTTTGGAGAGTTAATTTTTCCAGAGTGAATTGGGATTTTGAACTTCAGAATAATAAATACTCCAGAAAGCGAGATGATAATGGAAAATTTAAACCAGAATACAATTGGGTTTGGTCTCCTATCGGTGTAATTAATATGCACCAACCCGAAGATTGGGGATATGTATATTTTTCCTCAAAAGAAGTAGGAGAAAATGATGATTTTAGAATTCCTGAAGATGAAAAAGTAAAACGATTGTTGTATCAATTATATAGAAAACAAAAGGAATATTTTAAAAAGAATACCCGCTGGGCAAAAACTTTTAAAGAACTAGAAGCCAATGATCTGTTGGTTGATGGAAATAAAGTTGTTAAAACCATAGAAAATCATCAAACAGGTTGGAATATAACAGTTGTAAGCCCAGATACAAAACACCTGTTTATTATTAAAGAAGATGGTAAAATTATCCAAAAAGAAGATTGATATGAAGATGCTCAAAATTATACTCTTATGTACTGTATTTATTAGTGTTAGCTGTAAAACTGAAAAAGAGGAAGAAATCGTAAAAGAAGTTGTAGAAGAAGTAAAGACAACATCATTTAAATACTGGACCTGGATTACTGCGAACCCCTCAAAATCAAATGATGAATATAGAGAAGAGTTCAAAAAATATAAAGAAAATGGCATAGACGCAGTATTGATAAATACTTTGGCTAACCCCGAAGTTTTAAAAAAAATAGCACCTTTAGCTACACAAGCTGGTTTAGAAGTTCATGCCTGGATGTTTACTATGAATCGGCCTGGGGATGAAGTAGCCTTAAAACATCCAGAGTGGTATGCCGTGAGTAGAGAAGGTAAATCGTGTCACGATACCCGGCCATATGTAGATTATTATCAGTGGTTATGTCCTACCAGAGAAGAATCCAGAGCACATATTTTGGGATTAGTAGAAGAACTGGCAAAGGTTGAAGGTATAACCAGTGTACATCTCGATTATATTCGATATCCAGATATCTATTTGCCTATAGGGTTATTACCAAAATATAACTTAGTACAAGATGAAGAGCTGCCAGAATTTGATTTTTGTTATTGTGATGTATGTATAAAAACTTTTGAAGAAGAACATCATAAAAACCCAAAAGAAGCTAAAAATGTTGCGATAGATATAGAGTGGAAACAATTTAGATTAAACCAGATAAAAAGAGTGGTCGATGAGGCTTATGAAATTGCTCATAAATATGATAAAAAGTTAACCGCAGCTGTGTTTCCATATCCCGAAATGGCAGATCATATGGTTAGACAACGATG
This sequence comes from Aquimarina sp. Aq78, assembly GCF_900299525.1. Lineage (GTDB taxonomy): Bacteria > Bacteroidota > Bacteroidia > Flavobacteriales > Flavobacteriaceae > Aquimarina. The sequence continues at coordinate 195,281 of NZ_OMKA01000031.1, forward strand.
GGATAAATGGGATGTAGATGAAGTATTACCTATGATTTATCACAACTTTTATAACGAAGAGGTAGATTGGATTGGTTTTGCTACCAAACAAGGAGTTAATGATCTGCAAGGAAAGCAAACTAAATTGCATACAGGAATATATCTTCCTCCTATGAGTGCAGATGATGTATCAAAAGCTATACAATTAGCAAAAGATAATGGAGCGTCAGGGATTTCATTTTTTGATGGAAATGCGATAACAGAAGAGCAATTAGAGGCAATTAGAAAATCAAAAAAGTAATCCGATATACGAACTTAATAGGTTATCAAAATCTGTGAGGTCTTATTCATACCAAAAATGAAAAAAATATTCTATTCACATATTATTCTTTTACTATTGTTTTGGTCTTGCAATCAAGAGAAGGTTTCAGTAAACCTACCCGAACAATCATTAACTTCTTATGTGAATACATTTATAGGAACAGATGGTCCCGGCAATACATACCCGGGAGCAACACTCCCATTTGGGATGGTACAGTTGAGTCCGGATATAGGAATTCCCGGATGGGATAGAATTGCAGGATACTACTATAAAGACTCTATCATTAGCGGTTTTTCTCATACACATCTTACCGGGACCGGAGCTGGAGATTTATATGATATTTTGGTAATGCCCACAAATAGCAGGTTTTCAAAAAAAATAAAAGAAAACAACTATAAACCATTCTCTACATACAGTCATGATAAAGAATTTGCTACACCAGGATATTATACTGTAGATTTATTAGATTATGGGATTAAAGCAGAACTTACAGCAACCAATAGAGTAGGTATACATAGATATACCTTTCCTAAAGATACTGCAACAGCAATACATGTGGATCTGGGATATGCTATAAACTGGGATAAACCTACTGATACTTACATTGAAAAAGTAGATGACAAAACGATTCAGGGATATCGGATGTCTACTGGATGGGCAAAAGATCAACGAGTCTATTTTGTAATGCAGTTTTCAAAGCCTTTTACGACATATCAAGTGTTTAAAAATGAAGAACTAACTACACTTCCCGTTCAAGGAACAAATACAAAAATTATACTGCATTATAACACAGAAGAAAATGAACAGGTTATCATTAAAACCGGGTTGTCTACAGCTAGTATTAAGGGAGCTCAAGAATCACTAAATACAGAAGCTCCTGACTTCGATTTTGATCACTATATTAGAAAAGCGCAAGCCATTTGGGAACGTGAATTACAAAAGATTCACATTACGACTACAGATAAGGATAAGAAGAGTATTTTTTATACAATGATGTATCAATCTATGTTGGCCCCAACATTATTAAGTGATCCTGACGGAAATTATAAAGGAGCAAACGATTCTATTGTAAATGTCAAAGGATTTAATCGTTATGATACATTTTCGTTATGGGATACCTTTAGAGCAGCACACCCTTTATATACAATAATTCAGCAAGAAAGAGTTCCTGATATGATCCAATCCATACTGGCGCATTATAAGGAGACAGGAGTGTTACCAGTATGGTCCATGCAAGGGAATGAAACCAATATGATGATAGGATATCATGCCGTTCCGGTTATTGTTGATGCATATTTCAAAGGTTTTCAATTTGATGCCAAATTAGCTTATAAAGCATGCAAAGAAAGTGCTATGGTAGATGATAGGCAAATAGATATTTATAAGAATTTAGGGTATATCCCAGTAGGAGAACATCATGAAAATTGGTCTGTTTCTAAAACGCTGGAGTATGCCTATGATGACTGGTGTATAGCCATGTTTGCAAAAGATTTAGGGAAAGAAGAGGAGTATGCATATTTTATGAAACGTTCTGAGAATTGGAAAAGTTTATACAATGATAAAAATAACTGGATTCAACCCAGAGATACTTTAGGAAAATTTATAGCACCCTTTAGTCCAAAAGAATATACACCTTTTTATTGTGAAAGTAACGCCTGGCAATACTATTGGTTTGTACCGCAAGATATACATGGGTTGATTAAAAAAACAGGAGGAAAAGAACGATTTACACAAAAGTTAGATTCTATGTTTTCTTATGATCCCAAACCAGGAGATAAACTACCCATTTTTAGTACAGGAATGATAGGGCAATATGCACATGGTAATGAACCAAGTCACCATGTAGCGTATCTATACAATTACGTAAATCAACCTTCAAAAACTCAAGAATTAACCCATAAGATTTTAGAAGGGCAGTACAAAAATGAACCCAATGGACATTGCGGGAACGAAGATTGTGGACAGATGTCATCCTGGTACATATTTAGTTCCCTTGGGCTTTATCCTGTAAACCCTGCACAAGGAGTGTATCATATTACAGCACCGATATTTAAACAAACCAAAATACAGCTTCCAGAAGGGAAAACATTTTTAATTACGGCTAAAAACCTATCTAAAGAGAATAGATATATAAAGAACATAAGATTAAATGGAGAGCTACTTGATCGTATGTATATAACACATAAAGAAATTGTAAATGGAGGATTTCTCGAATTTGAAATGAGTAATTCTCCAAATGATGAAGCCTTTAAAAACTCATCCTTACCAGAAGTAAATAAAATATATTGATTATGAGAATTAACACTAAGTATTGCTACGTATCACTTTTTTTAATACTAACAACTTTTGGTTGTAAAACAAATGAAAAAGAAGGAGAAACAGCTGTCATTAAGGAAGAAAAAGAAATTAAAAAGAGTGTAAAACCCATAGTTATTTCGACCTGGAATCATGGTATTGCAGCCAATGATGAGGCATGGAAAATATTAAGTAAAGGAGGGAATGCATTGGATGCAGTAGAACAAGGAGTACGGGTAACAGAAGCAGATCCAAAAAACCAAAGTGTTGGGATAGGAGGGTTTCCTGATAGAGAAGGTAATGTCACTTTGGATGCTTGTATAATGGATCATAATAGCAATTGCGGAGCCGTATCTTTTTTGCAACATATCAAACACCCTATTTCTGTAGCTCGAAAAGTAATGGAAGAAACACCACATGTTATGTTAACCGGTCAGGGAGCATTGCAATTTGCATTAAATCAAGGGTTTGAAAAAGAAAACTTATTAACTCCAGAAACCAAAAAAGCATACGAAGAATGGTTACAAAAATCTGATTATAAGCCGGTAATAAATATCGAAAACCATGATACGATAAGTATGCTGGCTCTAGATGAGGATGGAAATATATCAGGAGCGTGTACAACCAGTGGTGCGGCCTGGAAAATGCATGGAAGAGTGGGAGATTCTCCAATAATTGGAGCCGGTTTATTTCTGGATAATGAAGTTGGAGCAGCTGCAGCAACAGGTTTAGGTGAAGCTGTGATACGTACTGCAGGAAGTGCTATGGTAGTAGAATTAATGCGTCAAGGGAAATCCCCTGCAGAAGCATGTAAAGAAATAGTAGAGAGAATTTATAAAGTACATAAAAACCATAAAGATCTTGAATACCTTCAGGTTGGATTTATTGCATTAAATAAAAATGGAGAATATGGTGGGTACAGCCTTAGGTCAGGTTTTAATTATGCCGTAAATGATATAGAAAAAGGAAATAGATTAGAAGATGCTCCGTTTAAAATGGCTTGGGAAAATTAGAAATGAAGGTGGTTTTAGATAATACTAGCCCAGGTCGATTAAAGATAAGTATAACAAGGTGTTCAGATTAAATCAACACAAAAACCATATTATGATGAAACAACTCACAATATTCATAGCCATTCTATTGGTATTAGGTTGTAAAACCAATGAAAAGAGAATATATACAGAGGAGGATATTAAAATCATTCCTAAACCAGAAATGATTAAAATTAATCCTGGAGTATTCGAATTTAATGAAAATACTAAGTTTTTTATTTCAAATAATATATCCAAAGAACCGATTCATGCCTTAAAAGAGAACTTTAAAACAGCAGCAGGATGGGATTTAATGATAACAGAAGAACAGCCCAAAAAGAATTATGTAGTCTTTACAATTGACAAAACCAGTAAACCAGAAGCATATGAGCTTAAGATAGATAACAATCGTATAGAAATCAAGGCAAATAGTCCATCAGGTTTTTCATATGCAATACAAACAATACGTCAATTATTACCTCCCGAGATAGAAAGCAAAGCTAAATTAGAAAATAAAACCTGGGAAATTCCGAATGTAGAAATTAAAGATACCCCTCGTTTTAAATGGAGAGGATTAATGTTAGATATCTCTCGTCATTTTTTTGATAAAGAATACATCAAGGAGGTAATTGATGGTTTAGCTATGCATAAGATGAATGTGTTACACCTGCATCTGGTTGATGATCAGGGATGGCGAATAGAAATAAAAAAATACCCAAAACTCACCGAGATAGGGGCATGGAGAGTAGATCAGGAGAATTTACATTGGAATGCCAGACTACCTGTGAAATCAGAAGATAAAGGTACTTATGGAGGTTTTTTGACTCAAGAAGAATTAAAAGAAATAGTTCAATATGCACAATCTAGAAATGTAGAGGTTATACCCGAAATAGAAATGCCCGCTCACATATCTAGTGCGATTGCCGCATACCCACATTTATCATGTTTTGAAAATCCAATAGGAGTACCCTCAGGTGGAGTTTGGCCAATTACAGATATATATTGTGCAGGAAAAGAAAGTACGTTTACTTTTTTAGAAGATGTATTAGTTGAGGTTATGGAAATATTTCCTTCAAAATATATACACATAGGTGGGGATGAGGCGACTAAAACTAATTGGGAGAAATGCCAGCATTGCCAGAAACGAATAACAGAAAAAGGATTGCAAAACGAAGAAGAATTACAGAGCTATTTTGTAAAACGAATGGAGAAATTTATAAATTCTCATGGTAAGAAATTAGTAGGTTGGGATGAGATTTTGGAAGGAGGATTAGCTCCTGATGCTACTGTAATGAGTTGGAGAGGCGTAAAAGGAGGACTAGAAGCTGCAGCACAAGGACATGATGTAGTCATGACACCTGGAACTCATTGCTATTTTGATCATTATCAAGGACCACAAAATGAAGAACCATTAGCAATAGGTGGATACACACCATTAAGTAAAGTATATCAATTTGATCCTGTAGTAGATTCAATGACAGAAGAAGAAGCTGAGCATGTGCTTGGTGGGCAAGCAAACTTATGGTCAGAGTATATCTCCACAGAAGAACACTCCCAGTATATGATTTACCCAAGATTAGCAGCCTTGTCAGAAGCAGTATGGAGTGCTAAAAATCAAAAAAATTGGGATGATTTTTCAAAAAGAATTACCAGTATGTTTCAACGGTATGAATATTTAGGAATTAATTATGCTAAAAGCTCTTATTTAATACGACCAGAAGTCGAAACAAATTTAGAAAAGAAATCAGTTTCATTAACACTACAAAGCGAATACATTAATGCAGATATACGATATGTATTGAATAATAATAGATTAGAGGATACTCCTGTTAAATATGAGAAACCAATTATATTAACCCAAACTACAATAGTTAAGGCATCAATATTTAAAGAGAACAAACCGATTGGTAAAGTATTTCAGGACACCATTGTATTTCATAAAGGAGTAGTCAGTAATGTAGTGTATACTATTCCTTATAGTGATCGATATACGGGAACAGGAAAATCTACATTGGTAAATACTCTAAGAGGAACCAAAAATTTTCAGGATGGGCAATGGCAGGCATGGTTAAAGGATGATATGGAAGTGATCATAGATCTTAAAAAAGAAGATACCATAAATCAGGTAATTGTTGGATCAATGGAACATCAAGGCCCGGGAATATATTTCCCGGTAGCAATAGAAGTTTTTACAGGAATAGACGGAAAAGACTTTAAAAAAGTAGGAGAAGTAAAACGATCCTATGCGGCTAATTCTATTATTGAATTAAAAGACTTTAAAATTAATTTAGAAAAGCATGTTGCAAGATTTATTAAAGTGAAAATAGCAAATTTAAAAGAAAACCCAAGAGGAGGAGATACCTGGTTATTTATAGATGAAATTTTAATTAATTGATATTTTAAGGTGAATCAGATGAAATATATAAGAACGATTTGCATGCTTGTTTTGTTGATTACAGGAAATCTGATAGTTGCACAAAACGAAAAGCCAACAGAAAAAGAACGATTATCCTGGTTTGAAGATGCCAAACTAGGAATATTCATTCACTGGGGATATTATGGCGTGAATGGAATAGCAGAATCCTGGTCATTATATCACAAAAAAATCTCATATGAAGAGTATATGAAGCAGGGCAATGGATTTACAGCTAAACAATATGACCCTGTAAAATGGGCTAAACTGTTTAAGAAAATTGGAGCGAGATATTCTGTAATGACTACCAAACACCATGATGGAATAGCTTTATGGGATACCAAATACAGTGATCTAAATGTTAAAGAAAAAACACCTGCTAATAGAGATTTAATAGCTCCTTATGTAGAAGCACTTAGGAATGAAGGATTAAAAGTAGGATTATACTATTCTTTATGTGATTGGTCACACCCTGATTATGATGTTGTATTCCCAAGGCCTGATACTAAAAATGATTACCCTCAAAAAGGATTGGAGAACCTAACAAGATGGGAACGTTTTGTTAGATTTTACAAAGGACAATTAAAAGAACTAAGTAATCGATATCAACCAGATTTATATTGGTTTGATGGAGATTGGGAAAAATCAAGTGAAGAATGGAGAGCGCAATCATTAAAAGACTCATTACTATCCTGGAACCCTAAAACTATTGTAAATTCTCGCTTAAAAACATATGGAGATTATAGTACTCCAGAACAAGGGATTCCTGTGGTAAGGCCAAAAGGTCCTTGGGAATTTTGTATGACCATGAATGATAATTGGGGGTATTTTCCTTCGGATACGAACTATAAGCCTTTCTCCCAGATTATAAGAACCTTTGTTGAGGTAATAGCTTCAGGAGGAAACTTACTGCTTAATATTGGAATGAAACCAGACGGAACAATTCCTAAAGAACAAGAAGAACGATTAGAAGTACTAGGAAATTGGATTAATACTCATAAAAAAGTTGTTTTTGGCACTAAAGCAGGATTGCCATATGGTCACTTTTATGGCCCTACACTACTAAGTAAGGATACTACAAAATTGTATTTATGCCTGTTTGATGAGCCTAAAAATTATATCTCTTTAAAAGGAATTCAGAATAAAATAAAATCAATTAAAGTAGTCGGAAAAGAACAAGAATTAACTTTTGTTCGAAACGGAGGAGCGTCCTGGAACAATATTCCGGGAATTGTAAGAATAGAAGTCCCTAAAAATGAAAACTTAAATACCTATGTAACTGTTTTGGAAGTAGAATTAGAAGGAGAATTGAAGTTGTATAGAGGTCATGGAAATGCTGTAGAATTGAATTAACAATAGGTGATATAGCAGGTTAATACATAAAAAGAAGTAAAAGATGAAAGGTAGACTAATATGGAGTTGTTTGATGGTGATATCAATACTATCCTGTAAAGAACAAAATATAGAAAAGACAGAGAGTAAAGAAACCGTTCTAACACAAAGTTTGGTAGATTATGTGAACCCATTAATGGGAACCGACTCAGCTTTTGACTTATCTAATGGTAATACCTACCCTGCAATTGCAACTCCCTGGGCAATGAATTTCTGGACACCCATGACTTCAAAAATGGGAGATGGATGGACTTATAAATATGATGAGAACAAAATAAGAGGAATAAAACAAACGCATCAACCAAGCCCTTGGATCAACGATTACGCAGCATTTTCAGTGATGGCTGTAACAGGAGATCTCAAGTATAAAGAAGATGAAAGAGCCTCCTGGTTTTCTCATAAAGCAGAAACCGTAAAACCATATCATTACAAGGTGTATTTAGCAGATTATGATGTGGTAACCGAAGTTACACCTACAGAGCGAGCAGCACATTTTAAATTTACATTTCCCGAAGCTGAACAATCCTATATTTTGCTGGATGCCTTTTTTAAAGGTTCTATGGTGAAAATTATTCCAGAAGAACGTAAGATAATTGGGTATTGTAGAAATAATAGTGGAGGTGTTCCAGATAATTTTTATAATTATTTTGTAGCCGAATTTGATAAAGATTTTGAAATAAATCATACCTGGGGAGATGGCTGGAAATTAGTAGAAAATTCAAAAGAAAATGAAGGGGAGCATGTGGGTGCTATAATAGGTTTTGAAACTAAAAAAGGAGAAATGATACATGTAAAAGTAGCATCATCCTTTATTAGTCCAGAACAAGCACAATTAAATTTAAACCGGGAAATAGGAAACGATACATTCCAACAAACTCAAATAAAGGCCAAAAAGGCTTGGGAAAAAGAGTTAAGCAGAATTAAGATAGAAGATGATAATTTAGATCATATTAAAACTTTTTATTCCTGTCTATATAGAGTGTTACTTTTTCCAAGGAAATTCTATGAATTCAATGAAAAGAACGAGGTGGTACACTATAGTCCATATAATGGGAAAGTGCTACCAGGTTATATGTTTACGGATAATGGATTTTGGGATACCTTTAGAGCAGTATTCCCATTTTTCAATATGATGTACCCAGAATTGAATAGTCATATAATGGAAGGGTTGGCCAATACATATAAAGAATCGGGATGGCTTCCCGAATGGGCTAGCCCTGGACATAGAGATTGTATGATTGGCTCTAATTCAACACCAATAATAGCAGACGCATTTTTAAAAGAAATTCCTAACATAGACATAGAAACTTTATTCGAAGCGATCCTAAAAAATGCAACAACATCAGAAGGACGTCCATTGTCTAATGGTAAGGAAATACGTTCTGTAGGAAGAGAAGGAATAACATATTATAATAAACTTGGATATGTTCCTTATGATGTTAACATCAATGAAAATGCAGCAAGAACATTAGAATATGCATATGCCGATTTTACCATTGCTAAAATGGCAGAAAAATTAGGAAAAAAAGAGATCGCAAAAACATTCTATGAACGATCCAAAAATTATAAAAATTTGTTTGATCCTACTACCAAACTGATGAGAGGAAAGAATGAAGATGGTAGTTTTCAATCTCCTTTTAACCCTTTAAAATGGGGAGATGCCTTTACTGAAGGTAATAGTTTGCATTATACATGGTCTGTTTTTCATGACATAGAAGGTTTGATTGAGCTAATGGGAGGGAAACCTGAATTCGAAAAGCAGCTGGATCATGTGTTTAATATGCCGCCCGAATTCGACGCTTCTTACTACGGGTTTACAATTCATGAAATTAGAGAAATGCAAATTGTAAATATGGGGAACTATGCTCATGGTAATCAACCTATCCAACATATGATTTACCTCTATAATTATGCTAATGCTGCGTATAAAACTCAAGAAAAAATACGTGAAGTGTTAACTAAGCTATATTCGGCAACACCAGATGGGTATTGTGGAGATGAGGATAATGGACAAACCTCTGCCTGGTATGTTTTTAGTGCATTAGGGTTTTATCCGGTTACCCCGGGAGTAAACCAATATGTAATAGGAAGTCCATTGTTTAAGAAAGCTGTAATTACATTAGAAAATGGAAATGAATTTGTAATCAATGCTCTAGAAAATAATCAAGAAAATGTTTATATCCAGTCCGTTTCATTAAACGGAAAAGCATATCAGAATAGTTATTTGAATTATGAAGTAATTCAGCAAGGCGGATATTTAGATTTCAAAATGGCTAATACCCCAAATAAAGATTGGGCAAACTCAAGTGAAGAAGTGCCATATTCTTTAAGTAAGGAATAGTTTTAATTATAAAAGAGACCTTCATGGATTACATCTCGAAGGCGTTATATAAAGATTAGAGAAGATGAATAGTATTGTTTTTAAAAAGACGTATTTTTTGAAGCTATGGGTAATAATTATAGTATTGTTTTTCTCTTGCCAAGAGAAGACTAAAGTAGAAAATACAAAAGAAAATAATACATCTAAAAAGTTGTCAATTGATTTTACAGAGTATGTAAATCCGTTTATCGGAACCTCAAACTTTGGAACAACCAATCCAGGACCGATTGCAGTAAGAGGAATGGCAAGTGTCTCCCCTTTTAATGTAGCAGGACAACAAAATCTTCCTTTAGAAAAAGATAGTCGTTGGTTTTCTACACCTTATGTTCACGAAAATAATTATTTAACAGGTTTTAGTCATGTAAACCTTAGTGGGGTAGGATGTCCAGAATTAGGGGTGATCCTCGCAATGCCAACCACAGGAGTAATCCAAACCGACCATTCTTTATATGGGAGCACTTATTCTAATGAAATTGCAAAAGTAGGTTACTATTCTAATGTATTGGATAAATATAATATTAAAGTAGAGACAACAGCTACAACCAGAACAGGAATAAGCAAATATACTTTCCCAAGAGGAGAATCTAATATAGTACTCAATCTGGGATTAGGGCTTACGAATGAACAGGGAGGAATGATCAAAATAGTATCTTCAACAGAAATAGAAGGAATACGTTCTGTAGGATCATTTTGTTATTATAAACCAGAAGAAGCATATCCGGTATATTTCGTAGCTCGATTTTCAAGACCAGCAGACGAATTTGGAGTGTGGAAAAAACCAAAGAAATACAAGGGAGTTGAAGCACAGTGGATGGGGTATAATGGAAAAGAAAGAATAAAGAAAGGATACACAAAAGAGGTAGTAGGAGATAGTATTGGAGGATATATGAAGTATCATTTTGAAGCCTCTACACAAGTAGAAATGAAAGTAGGAATCTCGTATGTAAGTATTGAGAATGCCAGAGAAAATTTAGAAAAAGAAACTTCAGGTAAAACTTTTGATCAAATTCGACAAGAAACCAAGGAAAACTGGAATCAATACTTGTCAAAAATTGAAGTAGAAGGAGGGAAAAAAGAGGATAAAATAAAATTCTATACGGCCCTATATCATACACTTATACATCCAAATACCTTGAATGATATAAATGGAGAATACCCTAAAATGAAAACCAGGGAAACTTTAAAAACAAAAGGAACCAGATATACTGTTTTTTCACTATGGGATACCTATAGGAATTTACATCAGTTAATGAGCTTGGTATACCCAAAACAACAATCAGATATGATCAAGAGTATGTTGCAGATTTATGATGAAACAGGGTGGTTACCCAAGTGGGAGTTAAATGCTACAGAAACAACAACCATGGTTGGAGATCCGGCAGGAATCATAATTGCTGATACGTATCTCAGGGGAATTAAGGATTTTGATGTTGAAAAAGCATATAAAGCTATGCTTAAAAGTGCAGATCAATTACAGAATAACCCACTGCGTCCTGGTATCAAAGACTATATCGAAAAAGGATATCTCACCACAAAAACAACTAATAGTGGATCAGTATCTACCACACAAGAATATAATATTACAGATTTTGCTATAGCACAGCTAGCTAAAGAACTGGGAAAAGAAGAAGATCACTTACGTTTTTCAAACCGATCATTAACATACAGGAATCTTTTTGATAAAGAATTCAATTTATTACGACCTAAAAATGATGATGGAAACTGGTTATCTCCATATAACCCTGATACCGGAGCTAATTTTGTAAAAAATCCTGGATTTATAGAAGGAAATGCCTGGCAATATACTTTTATGGTTCCACACGATATCTCGGGATTAAAAAAACTTATGGGAGGTGATCAACCATTTTTAGAACAATTACAGAAGGTTTTTGACAATAAGCAATACGACATGGCTAATGAGCCAGATATAGCATATCCTTTCTTGTTTAATTATATAAAAGGGGAAGAATGGAGAACACAAAAAATAGTCAATGAACTCTTGGAAATGCATTATAAAAATACTCCGGATGGGTTGCCAGGAAATGATGACACAGGTACCATGTCTACTTGGGCTATATTTTCGATGATGGGGATATATCCAGTTTCACCTGCCCAACCCATATATACGTTTTGTACTCCAAAGTTTGAAAAAATTACAATTCATTTAGATACAGAATATTATAAAAATGATGAGATCGTAATCACCTCTACTACCCTTGAAAAAGAAGCTTTTATAGATGCAGTTATGGTAAATGATAAAGAGTATCAGGATTATTTTATCTCACATCAGGAATTAATTAGCAAAGGAAGATTACAGTTTGTTTTGAAATAGAAGAGATTTAAACTTTTTTGATTCTGGCAAAAAATAATTGTTTTTGATCAATTAAAGTACTTTTTGCACTTCATAGTAAAGATAAACTAACTTACTATTTGATATAAAACATGAAAAATATTAATTCAATTTGGTTTTTATATCATTGGATAATGATCATATTAAATATAGAAATAACTGCATGAGAAACTATAACATGAAAATGGTATGATTTGAAAACGGTTGATTTGTCAATATCTACAAAATTTTATGAATCAATTCGATGTTATCTACCCTTTTTGAGTTGTCATTGATCGAAAAATTTATATAAAAATTAGCATTAAAGTAACATTTGTACTGTCGATATAGAAATAAATTAACTAAAAGAAGATAGTATGATTGATAAATTACTGATTTTTTTAACAATTGCGTTGTGTTTGTCAAGTAATATAACATTAGCACAAAGTAAAAAAACCGTTTCTGGTATTGTAACGGGTGAAGACGGGGTACCACTAGTTGGGGTGAATGTAATTGAAAAAGGAACATCTAATGGTACATCAACAGATTTTGATGGGAATTATACTGTTGTAGTTTCGGATCCATCGGGTATATTAATATTTTCTTCTCTTGGATTTGAAGAAAAGGAAATACCTATAAATGGGCAATCCGAAATTAAAGTATCATTAATTGGAGATACTGAGCAATTAGGCGAAGTTGTTGTTACAGCTTTGGGAATTAAAAGAGCGAGAAAATCTCTAGGGTATTCTGTGCAAGAAGTAAAAGGTGCTGATGTGTTAGAAGCAAGAGAGAATAATTTGGCAAACTCAATTTCTGGTAAAGTAGCCGGACTTCAAATTGTAAGAGGGAGTAATGGCCCAGCAGGTTCTTCAAAAATTGTATTAAGAGGAAATAGCTCTCTTACAGGAGACAACCAACCATTAATTGTAGTTGACGGAATACCAATGAACAATTTTACAGGAGCTACCGAAAATGATTTTTTTAACCCCTCACAAGATTTAGGAAATGGTTTAGGAGATTTAAACCCAGAAGATATAGAAAGCATTTCTGTGTTAAAAGGAGGAGCTGCCGCAGCATTGTACGGGTCACGTGCCGGGAATGGTGTAATACTAATTACAACGAAGACGGGAAAATCAAGACAAGGATTAGGGATAACATTTTCTGCAACTACAGGATTTCAAAGTATATTTTTAAAACCAGAAATTCAAAACTCTTTCGGACAAGGAGGGAATGGAATTTTTGAAAACCAATCGGTTTCAAGTTGGGGACCAAAAATTGAAGGACAATCAGTAGAGGATTGGGAAGGGAAACAAGTTGCGTTAAAAGCGCATGATAATTTAGACCATTATTATAACGGAGGATTTAATCAGACGTATAGTATTTCATTTCAGCAGCAGGTTACTGATGCTACATCGGTTTATTCTTCGATAAACTTTTTAAATGATGATAGTAATATCCCGGGAGCTACTCTCGAAAGACTAAACTTATTAACAAGAGCAGTATCTAAATTTGGTAAAGAAAATAAATGGACTACAGATGTTAAAGTACAATATACCAACTTAAAAGCAGAAAACAGGCCGTTAAATGGAACAAATATCAGTAACCCCTATCGTACGGTAGCTCTATTGCCAAGATCATTGAATATTGCAGAATTTGAAATGCATACAGATCAATCAAATACTATGAGATGGTATTTGGATACTAATGCAGTAAACCCATATTGGTTAACAGAGAAGAATTTAAGTGAAGATTCGAGGGATCGCTTTTTATTAAATGGCTCATTAAAGTATGAAATGACCGAATGGTTAAGTGCTGAGATTAAAGCAGGCGCCGATTTGTATACTACTAATACAGAGTCTAAATTGTATTCTGGTAGTCCTCTTTCTACTACTGGGAGATATTCTTTAGGAAAAAATACATTTATAGAAAAAAATTATAGTGCTTTACTTACGGCTTCAAAGAATAATATTGTTGGAGAGTTTGGCGGTGTATTGACTTTAGGAGGAAATTTAATGTCAAATAGAGTTAGTGGATTAAGTTCTAATTCTGGAGATCTTGAAGTTCCAAATTTATTTTCATTAAATAATGGAATAAATAATGCGACTATAGAACAAATTTTTAGTGAAAAAAAGATTAATTCTCTATATGGTTCATTACAACTAAATTATGGAGGTTATTTCTTTATTGAAGCAACTGGTCGTAATGATTGGTCCTCTACATTAAGCAAAGCGAATCGATCATTTTTCTATCCATCTATAAGTACCTCTTTAGTGTTTACAGAAATGTTTAATGAACTACCAGAGTGGTTAAATTTTAGTAAAATTAGAGCTTCATATGCTTCAGTAGGAAATGATCTAGATGCATATAAACTCTACAATTTTTATACAATAGGGAGCGATCCCAATGATAATACAACGGCTACTAGTGGTGATGTCTTATTTAACTCTGATGTAAAAAATGAATTGATTAAAACGTTAGAAGTTGGGTTTGAAGGGCGATTTTTTAATAGTCGCTTAGCTATTGATTTTGCGTGGTATAAATCTAATGCTACTAATCAATTAATAGAGCTTCCTCTAGATCCATTAAGTGGTTTTAATTCTGAAATTATTAATGCAGGTGATATACAAAATGAAGGGTATGAATTAGGGATAAGTGGAAAAATACTTGATAACCTGAAAGGATTTTCATGGGATACTAATCTTAATTATTCAACCAATAAAAATACGATACAGGAACTCACAGATGAGGTCACAAAATATCGTTTGGGAGGATTTGATAATTTATCGATCCTAGCATTTAAAGGAGGAGGTTATGGCGAAATATGGGGAACCAAATATAGAAGAGTAGAAGATCCATCTGATGTAAATTTTGGTAAAATAATTGTTGATGGAGATGGATTGCCTTTGGCAACCGAAGAGAGCTTCAATTTGGGAAATCAACAACCAGATGCTATGATTGGATTTTCCAACACATTTACTTATAAAAATATATCCCTTGGATTCTTGATAGATGCTCGTTTAGGAGGAGAAATCTTTTCAGGAACGAATCTAGCGCTACAAGAAACCGGTAGTGCTGCTGTTACAGTAGTAAATGGGGAGAGAGAAGATATTTTGGTTGATGGAGTAGTAGATGATGGTAGTGGTAATTTTACAACAAATACAGTAGCTGTTTCTCCTGAGAATTATTGGACAGCAATTACAGGTAGATCTGGTAATTTAGGGATAAATGAAGCTAATATTTATGATGCTACGAATATTCGATTAAGAAATGTAAACTTAAGGTATTCTCTTCCATCTAAATGGCTAGAAAAAATAGAAATTCAAAAGATGACATTAGGAATTTCTGCTAACAATGTTTGGATGATTAAAAGTCATTTAAATGGTGTTGATCCAGAATCAGTTTATGCAACCTCAACTAATGCTACAGGTTTTGAAAGCCTTTCATCTCCAACAACACGTAGTATAATTTTGAATGTATCGGTAAGTTTTTAAAAAATTAATGTAGTTGAATATAATTATGAAATGAACCAGAACAATCAAGTTACTTCCTAACTGAAATGTTTAATGGTGAATTCCATCTGATAATTAGAAAAAAATAAATTTAAACAGATGAAAAAAATATTAAAAAAAACAGCTTTGCTTTTGAGCTTGTTGATGTTTTCATGTTCAGATTTTGAAGAAATCAATGTAGACCCTATAGCAGCTAATGAAGATCAAGTGCAGATAGAATATTTTATAAATAATTCTATTGGAGAAGCGCAACAAGACCCACATATTGCAGAACGAGTTTTTGTATTGTATTGGAAAGATGCAGGACGAATGGATAGAATTGGAACATTATCTGAAGGATTTCAAAATGATGGATGGACTAGTGACTATTATAACAGATATGTTTCTAAATGGTTAAATGATATTAATTCTGGAATTAAAATAGCAGATGTTCATATCAATTCTGGAATAGACAAAGAATATACTGCTAATTTGAAGCAAGTCGCAAGAATTTGGAGAGCGTATGTTATGAGTGAAATGAGTGACAATTTTGGACCTATCCCTATTCAGGGTTTTCAAGGAGAAAACCCCGAATATAATAGTGTAAAAGATGTGTATTATTACCTTTTGTCTGAGCTGAAAGAGGCCGCAGCAGAATTAGATGTCTCAATTATTAATCCAAGTGGATTAGAGAAACTTGACCCTGCGTATGGATATGATTATACCAAATGGAGGAAATATGCTAATTCATTAAGAATGCGTTTGGCGATGAGATTATCTGAAGTAGATCCTTCTAAAGCACAACAGGAGTTTGAAGATGCGGTGAGTGACGTGTATATAGCATCTTTAGCAGATAATTTTGAGGTTCAGGAAGTAGATGGGTGGAATTCTTATACTGGAGTAATGACTAGACAATGGAACAACCAGTATTTATCTCCGACTCTTAATAATTTAATGATCGGTTTAGGAGGTATAACATCTCAGGATTTATTGCCAGTAGATAAACATACGAATATAAAACCAGCTAATTATATCGGATTAAAATTTGAAGATCATTTTACAACAATGACCAATGATCCTTCTGCGGGTTTTTGGTTTGATGGATTACACAGTAGTATAGACCCGAGAGCGTATGCGATGTATAAAATCCCTGGAGATTTTGATGATCCAGATTTTAATACATACCCTTCTTGGTCTGATGCTGCAACTACAACTAAGAGAGATTTACTTGATGATACAGACAATGTTGTTGTTGAAATAGATGCTGCATTTACCTGGAATGCTCCGACTACCGGTGATTGGGGAGCTAAAGGTTCAAAAAATGGATTACGATATGCGGGTACATTACCACGTTTATCGAATAAGTATAGAGATAGTGCTGCCGAACGTATATTTTTTGCTTCATGGGAGTCTTATTTCTTAATTGCCGAGGCTGCTGTAAGAGGGTGGAACGTCCCAATGAGTGGTCAGGCAGCTTATGAACAAGGAATTAACGAGAGTTTTACTCATTTAAATGTTTCTTCACATGTAAGCTCATATTTAAGTTCTCAAGATTATAATAGAGTGGGAACCTCTGTAAGTTGGGGACATGTTATAGAGCCACCTACAAGTATCTCGATGAATTATATCGATGGCTATACAAGTACCCCGGGATCAGTTAGTGTTAACTATCCAGAGAACACAATTTACAAATCTGGTACTGTAAAAAATGACCTATTAACCAAAATTATTACACAAAAGTATATTGCCCAAACACCATGGTTACCCCTAGAAGCATGGAGTGATCATAGAAGATTAGGTTTACCATTCTTTGAAAACCCGGCCGTTGAAAATCTATTACCAGATTTACCAGCATTAAATAGTGGTAATTTCATGACTAATAGTGTGAAGTTTTATGGACAAAGGCTAAAATATCCTTCTGATTTCCCTAATAATGTACCAAATGGATATCAACAAGCTGTTAATCATTTGGGAGGAGATGATACTGTACATACTCCTTTATGGTGGGCTAAACAAGAATAAAACTATTGGTTTGAATGTATTTCTCATAGTGTGATTTTTTTGATAGCAATAACTAGCCCTCCTATATAAAAGGAGGGTTTTTAAAGAAGTTTTTTTTGCTCTATAACTTAATGAATTGTTTGAAAATGATCGGTTGAGGAAACATTAATTAGTACGATAAAAACAGAAAAATGAATAAGTGAATTTGAAAAATCTAAGAACTTATTTAGATAAGATTTTGTCAATTAAAACAGCATAGGGTTTTATCGAGTTTTTTCATAACCCATTTTATAAACAACAATTATCAATAGTATGCCAATATTGTCAAGTTACAAACCCACAAAATCAGAAAGACAAAACAATTACAATAAACCCTTTTTTGCGATTATTTTTTTGTTTTTTTTATGGGGGTTTATTACGGTTATGAATGATGTGTTAATTCCTCATTTAAAGGCAGTTTTCGAACTTAGTTATTTTCAGGCTGCATTAATACAGTTTGCTTTTTTTGGAGCCTTTTTTATCATTTCTCTTATTTATTTTATTACTTCAGTAAGTATAGGAGATCCCATTTCTAAAATAGGATATAAAAACGGAATTATTATAGGACTTATATTGTGTGGAATTGGTTGCTGCCTTTTTTACCCTGCAGCTAGTTATCAACGATATGCTATATTTTTGGGAGCTTTGTTTGTTCTTGCTTCGGGAGTAACAATTTTACAAATTACAGCCAACCCATATGCGGCTATACTAGGGAAACCAGAAACTGCACCAAGTAGACTTAATCTGGCACAGGGGTTCAACTCTTTTGGTACTACATTAGCTCCAATTGTAGGTGCAATACTTCTATATAAGGTATTCTCTGATGGCGAAATCACAGTAGATTCTTTAAAGATGCCATATCTAATATATGGAAGCCTGTTTTTTGTATTAGCCATTATCATAAAATTTGTGAAGCTACCATCTTTTATCAATAACGAAAAAATTGAAAAAGGACTTGGAGTATTAAAATTTAGGCATGTTGTTTTGGGAATGTTTGCTATCTTTTTTTACGTGGGTGGCGAAGTATCTATTGGAAGTTTTTTAATAAATTTCTTTGGCTTGGAAACCGTTATGGGAATGAAAGAAGCCGAGGCAGGAGTATTTTTATCGTACTATTGGGGAGGTGCTATGATTGGAAGATTTTTGGGATCGGTGTCTATGAGTGGAATCACTAGCACAAGAAAAAAATACCTCCTAATGGCTTTGTTATCGGTGCTTTTCTTTTTTGTTCTTTATTTTATTACTGCAATAAAGATTGAGGCTGGTACATTTTCACTACAATTTTTATCATTCTCCAAGATATGGTTATTTGTGGTTTTTCTAATTAGTAACTATTTGTTTTTTCTAATAGGAGGCACTAAACCGTCAAAAGTATTAACCTTATTTGTGGGAATAATTATAGTATTATTATTGGTCATGATCTTGTGTAATGGGGAGATCGCTTTTTGGAGTGCAATTGCAATAGGAGCATTTAACTCAATCTTATGGTCAAACATATTTACTCTAGCGATAAAAGATTTGGGAAAGTATACAAGTCAGGCATCCTCATTATTGGTAATGATGATAGTTGGAGGAGCATTAATACCATTATTACAAGGTGTAGTAGCAGATTATATAGGAATTAAATTATCTTTTTTTATACCTGTAATATGCTATGGATATTTAATTTTCTACGGTTTGGTTGGATACAAAGTAAAAAACACACTTTAAAAATATAAAAATGGTTCTAGGAGTAGATATTGGAGGTAGTCATATCACTGTAGCTAGTATAGATAAAAATGTACCGAACCAAGTACAGAATATCTATACAATGAAAATAAGTAATGCTTCCAGTTTGGATCTAATATTAGATAGCTGGATTGGGATTATAGAAATGGCTATTGATAATTTAGGAAATAAAAAACTGAAAGGAATTGGCATAGCTATGCCTGGTCCTTTTGATTATGAGAGAGGAGTTTTTCCCGACAAAGGAGAAAACAAATTTGTGATGCTAAGCAATCTTAATCTTAAAGATTACATTATCAGGAAATTGAACTTGAAACCCTCTGTTTCTGTCCGGTTTTATAATGATGCAGCCTGTTTTGGAATAGGAGAAGCTTGGGTAGGAGAATTGGTTCCTTATAATAAAACGATTGCAATTACATTAGGAACAGGTCTGGGAGCTACTTTTTTACATAAAGGGATTCCTGTATTAGAAGGAAAAGGAGTTCCACCATATGGGGAGTTGTATCATTTGCCATTCGGAAATGACATTGCAGACACTAGTTTTTCTACTGTATGGTTTAAAAAACGATATAAAGAACTTACAAATAAAGAAATAACAGGAGTTAAAGAACTGATTAGATTTGAAAAAGAAAATACTATAACTGCACAAATTTTTAAAGAGTTTTCAGAGAATTTGGCAATTTTTTTAGCTCCTTGGTTACAAAGTTTTGAAGCAGAGGCAATAGTAATTGGAGGTAATATTAGTAACGCCTGGGTATTTTTTATAGAAGGTTTAATCCAAACATTTAAAAAACTCGATATAACCATACCTATTTACAAAAGTACACTTAGGGAGAGTGCAGCTTTGATAGGTGCAGCCAGGTTAATAGATAATGACTTCTTTAATGAGTTATAATGATGATGAAGCGTTGGTGTATAAGCATAAAAGTATAGTTCAGGGATAACAAGAAATTTTAAATTTATTACATAATAGATTTCATTACATAGACTTTAAGTTGTGTTGACATACTATCATTATATTCAATATTGATAAGAGTAAATACAATTGTTTTTATTATAAAATCTAGTATCAATTACAAATTATTATGATTACTAAAGTTGAATTAAAGAGTTTTAAAGACATTAGCTACAAAGAAGCCGGAATTTATGAGAACACTAAGTTTGAAAAAATTCACAATGTTATATTCAAAAACTCGGAGTATGCGTCTATAGTAATTGCGCAAGAAATAGCCACGTTAATAAAAGAAAAACAAGCAAAACAAAACTATTGTGTTTTGGGATTAGCTACTGGCTCATCTCCTATTAAAGTTTACGAAGAATTAGTTCGACTTCATAAAGAGGAAAATCTAAGCTTTGCAAACGTGATAGTATTTAATTTGGATGAATACTATCCTATGGAAAGAACTAATGTGCAAAGCTATCATTACTTCATGTATGAACACCTATTTAATCATATAGATATCTTACCAGAAAATATCCATATACCAGATGGTATGGTTTCACAAAAAGACCTTCATCAATACTGTATGGATTATGAACTAAAAATAAATGCAGTAGGAGGTTTAGATTTTCAGTTATTAGGAATAGGAAGAACGGGGCATATTGGATTTAACGAACCTGGTTCACATCCAAATTCAGGAACACGAATTATCACATTAAATCATGTAACCAGATCTGACGCTGCTGAAGCTTTTTTTGGTATAGCAAATGTGCCGAAAAGGGCCATTACCATGGGAATAGGAACCATAAAGAAAGCTAAACGAATAGTGATTATGGCCTTAGGCCATAAAAAGGCACCCGTTGTAAAAGAAGCAGTAGAAGGAGCGATAAAATCTGATATTCCTGCGTCGTATCTACAAGAACATAAAAATACCACTTTTGTATTAGATCAGGAAGCAGCAGGAGAATTGACTAGAATTAAAACTCCTTGGTTAGTAGAGTCTTGTATATGGGATGAGAAAATCAAGAATAAGTCAATTGCATGGTTAAGTCAGAAAGTACAAAAACCAATACTGAAACTTACAGATAAAGATTATAATGATAACGGAATGTCTGGATTGTTGGCTGAAAAAGGGTTGGCCTATGGTCTTAATATCAGTATGTTCAATAAATTACAGGCCACTATTACTGGATGGCCTGGTGGTAAGCCAAATGCAGATGATACTAACCGACCAGAACGTAACATACCTCATAAAAAAAGAGTTTTAATCCTTAGTCCACATCCTGATGACGATGTCATTTCAATGGGAGGTACTTTTCTTCGCTTGATCGAACAAAAGCATGAGGTACACGTGGCATATCAAACCTCGGGGAATATTGCAGTATCTGACGAAGAAGCTATTAAATATGCAGAGGTTGTTAAAAGTATGTCATTAGAAAATGTAGGAAGTGTAAATATTGATGCTATCATTGCCGAACTTAAAAAGAAAAAAGAAAATACAATTGATGCTATAGCAATTAGAACGCTTAAAGGATTAATAAGAAGAGTAGAATCATTAGGAGCAACTCGTTTCCTGGGATTACCTGATACCCATGTGAGTTTTTTGGATTTACCATTTTATGAGACCGGAACGGTAAAGAAAAAGCCATATGATCAGAAAGATATAGCCATTCTTACAAAGTTAATAAGAGATATAAAACCACATCAAATATATGCTGCAGGAGATTTGGCAGACCCTCATGGGACTCATAAAGTCTGCTTAGATATACTGTTTAAAGTAATAGAAGATATCAAAAAAGAAGAGTGTATGAAAGACTGTTGGGTATGGTTGTATCGTGGGGCATGGCAGGAATGGGATATTCATGATATCGAAATGGCTGTTCCTCTAAGTCCTGATGAAGTACTAAAAAAACGAAAAGCAATATTTTTTCATCAATCTCAAAAAGATAATGTGATGTTTCAAGGAGATGATGCCAGAGAGTTTTGGGTAAGAGCAGAAGAGCGCAATAAAGATACTGCAAAAAAATACCATCAATTAGGATTGACAGATTACGCCGGGATAGAAGCTTTTAAAAGGTATTATTTTTAAATCAACAACACTAAATTATTATAGAGCCTAGCGTTGATAATAATCAAACAAAAATAGATGATGAAAAATTTAAAATTGATTGTTCTATTAACACTAGTTACTTTGAGTCTCAATGCTCAAAAATCTGTAATGTCTTACAACATAAGATATAACAACCCTAACGATAACGAAAATTGGTGGGAGAATAGAAAGCAAGAAGTCGTACAGATGATACAATACTATTCTCCCGATATTTTAGGAATTCAGGAAGGATTAAACGATCAGGTAAAATATGTAGACACTATGTTAACAAATTATAGTTTTGTAGGTGTAGGTAGAGGGGATGGACACCAAGCAGGAGAATATGCTGCTCTGTTTTTTAATATCAATACTATTGAGTTGATAGAAACTAAAACATTTTGGCTTTCAGAAAAAACAGATACAGTATCTATTGGTTGGGATGCCTCAATGGAGCGAATTGTGACCTATGGTCAATTTAGAGATAAATCTACTAGGGATACTATTCATGTCTTCAATTGTCATTATGACCACCTTGGAGAGATAGCAAGGGAGAATTCTTCTAAATTAGTACTTAGACTAATTAAAAAAATGAAAATAGAAAATGAACGTATTGCAGTAATTGGCGATTTAAACTGTTTACCAAATACAAGACCTATTCAAATATTGAAAACCAAATTAGAAGATTCATTTGAGAGTAGTAAAACTAGTCCATACGGGCCAATAGGAACTTTTAATGGTTTCAATTCTGAAAAAAAGATTATCTCGAGAATAGATTACATCCTGATCAAAAATATAGTAGTGAATAGTTATTCTAATATTGATGATAGAAGAAGGAACAACCTATTACTCTCTGATCATTTACCCGTCTTCATTAGAATAGAATAAGATACTTTACTAATTTTGATCATTATCAGTATCGAATTCATGTTCAAATACATATATTTGCGCACTAATTTTGGAAAATACTACTAAAATCGTTATCTTTTATATAACAAAATGAAACAGAATAGTATACATATGGCATTAAAATTGCGGTTTAATCTAGGTGATTATCGATGGATTAATAAGGAATCTCTACAGGAGAGGACGCTATGTAACTATTTTAATCATTTTTTGAAGTGATATAAATTAGAAAACAATATAAAATAGCAAGCGTCCAAGAAATTGGACGCTTTTTTTATTGCAATTTTTTTGATGAAAACTATATCAAAAACATAAAATCTGGTCGAAATGATAAAACCGATGGAAAGCAATAGTATGAAAACAGACTTAAATAGTAATATGTTATAAAACAATCTAAAAGAAAATAAGTAAAATTTTAAACGAATGTATAAAAGCTAATTAGCACATAGAGAATAAGTGGTTGGAAAGCAAGTATCAGGTAGTTAGACGATTGCCCAAATAACCAAAATCTGTTGTAAAACGGACAGGGATTTCTTTGTTTAATTTTAAATATAAACTACTGATAATCAATAATTTAATATTGAAAAATAGTTGCAGGATCCTAAAAATATTCGTATCTTTGTATCTCAATACAAACACTATATTATTTGTTCAGTTTTAGAAAAATAATACTAATTGACTACGCAAAAAGAATACGTATTCATGCTGAACATTTGTATACTAATTAATAACCAAAAAATAAAACAATGAAGTATAATCAAAATTCTAAAAAAGGGCAGGAGGACAGAAACCATCTGTTTACCGATGCATTCGGATGTGTCCTTGGAATGGGCTTATATACTTCGGTTGTTAACCCTCTTCCAAAAGTGATTACCGAATCATTAGGTGGCGAAAGACTGGAAGGAACACTTCAATTTATAAGTAAAAACTTCCGTGAAGTAGTAATCAAAGGCAGTTACACTCCTTGTAAAGAATTCGTTTCGTAAACTTTATAAGAGTACATGATAATTCGTATAAGTGATTGAGTTTGTCTCCCGGGATAAACTAAACAATAGTAAGAAAAACATTGATTTCCATTCGAGCAATGAACACACCATATTGGCAAGTGCAAATATGATCAACCGAGTAGGATAATCAATCTAGTATCTAACGATGTAAAATCTCTTATGAGTTAATTACATACTCTAACTGTTACCGACATTACCAACCAGTATTTTCTATAACAATGTAGGATTTTTTTAGAGCTATATATAGTTTTTGGGATAAAGAACCTGAAAACCAAGTATATCTAAAAAATCAATATCCACAGTATATGTATGCTTAACAAATTGTTGGGTATACAACTGGATTGCATAGAAAATACCGAAAACTGACCCACCGAAAACATCCAGACTACAGTTTGCCGCTACCCAAAAGGGGAAAGTAGGGTATCGCGACTGTATAGGATCACACTTTCCCAAAAACCGATCGATAATTTCCCATAGGCAATAGGTATGTAGCAACATACTGATCTGGGGTTGATACCTATGGGCGTACCCTAAACTTTGGAAAAACAAAAAATTTAACACATGAAAACTTTAAGATACATACTATTAGCTATACTCCTAGGAGTCAACATTGTTTCTTGTACGCCGGATGATAGCGTTAAAGAAAACGAAACCTTACAAACTGAGGTATTAAGTACTAGTGGAGATGATGAGGTATTAGAAGATGATGAGATTTAATCTTAATCATTATAATTTAGTACTTTTGAGGGATGAAACGGTATACGTTTACGTCCCTCTTCTTTTTATGTATAGTAACAGGTATTCTCTTCAATTCTTGTAATTATAATGTTACCAATGATTCGACTTCTTCTCAGATAATCAAACAGATCGATTCTTTACATACCTATTATGATATTGCTTTCAAGAAATCCAATGCTAAAGAGAAAAAATTTGAAGCTATGGATAATTTTTTACAAGGAGCCAGGAAGCTGGAAATTGATTCGTTACAATTTAAAGGCCTCTCTTTGTATACCAAACTGCTTAATAAATATAAAGGCCCTGAAAAAGCGATTGAACAATCTTATGTGTTATTGCAGCTTGCTCAACAGAATATGGATAGTGTTTATATAGGAAAAGCATTGTATAGATTAGGACTTTATAATAAAAAACTTGATAACTATTTGGAGGCTTTTAGGTATTATAATCAATCTTTTAAGGTTCACAGAAACCTTAAGGATAGTATCAATGCAGGGAAATGCTTAAAGGCAATGTCTAGTATTCAGATTGGTTTAGGAGATCATAATGCTGGTAAAACAACCGCTACAGATGGTTTGAAATTCTTAGAGAATTCTTCTGATTATCGAACAATGGCTGGACTACATCAAAATATTTCTATAACATTTAAAGAACTGGGAAATTATAATCAAGCTCTTTTATGGAATAATAAAATCATGGATGTGATTAAAGATTCTATTGCAAAAAAGAAAATAGGAATAGGCAATCTACCTATTTTTAAAAACACTCGAGCAAATATTTTGGCAGAGCAAAAAAAATATCAGAAAAGTATCGGTATTTTACAATCTTTACTAAAAAATGAGGGTGTAATAAAAAAACAAACACGGTATGCGCAAATTCTAAATAATCTGGGCTATATAAAATTTCTTCAAAATCCTAAGAATGTAGAAAGTGAAACTATGCTATTGGAAGCGCATAAAATAAGGTCACAAAAAAACAACGTAGTTGGTTTATTTAATAGTAGCATACATCTTGCTAAATATTATAGAAATAAAGACTTAGGAAAAGCAAAATATCATGCTTATGAGGCCTACCAAAGTATAAAAGATTTTGGCGACTACGAAGGGTTGTTAGAAGTGCTGACTTTGATTACCGAACTGGATCCAGAGTCTTTAGAAAACCATCAACGTTTTAAAGAAGCTAGTCTTAAACTCATGCAACTTCGAAAAAAGACGCGGGAAATCTATGCGCCTACCCGATTCGAGAATGAAAACTTACTAAAGGAGA
Organism: Aquimarina sp. Aq78; assembly: GCF_900299525.1. Classification (GTDB taxonomy): domain Bacteria; phylum Bacteroidota; class Bacteroidia; order Flavobacteriales; family Flavobacteriaceae; genus Aquimarina. Next base: position 221,615 of record NZ_OMKA01000031.1, read on the forward strand.
ACGCAGAAAAAAACAGAAAAATATCAGAGGTTCGTAACGAAAATACGATTTACCTGCTTGGGATATTACTATTGGTTACAGGGATTGGATTTATAGTCTATTTTTTTAGACAACAAATGCATTACCTTAATCAACAAAATAAAATAATACAGTTTGAAGCCAGTTACGAAACTGAAACTCGTATTTCTAAACAATTGCATGATGAGTTAGGGAATGATATTTTTCAGATAATGATGCAATATCAAAATGATCCGCATGATTCCCACATTAAAGATAAACTCAATACTACCTATCTCAAAGCACGTGATATCTCGCGTGAAAACAATGAGTTCGAGACTGGGGAGGCCTATCCAGAAGAATTGAATAATATGCTACAAAACTATACCCAAAATGGGATTCAGTTAATTGCCATAGGGTTTGATAGGATCGATTGGGATGAGATGGATAAAACCATAAAAATAACGGTATACAGAGTACTACAGGAATTGATGACCAATATGCAGAAACATAGTCAAGCCAGCCTGGTTAAATTAAGGTTTTCTAACCCTAATGATACACTCACGATTAACTATTCTGATAATGGTGTAGGGGTAACAGAAGAGCATATGCAATCCAAAAATGGACTTCGAAATACAGAAAACCGTATTCGGGCTATACGAGGAACACTTATCTTTGACTCAGAAAAAGGCAAAGGCTTTAAAGCCGAAATACAAATCCCTAATTCCTAATCAATTTAGTAGGCACTTACTCTTTATTTCTACAAAGTATCGTTATTTTTATAACCTGAATTCGACGTAAGAAAATTTACGTCAGTCAGAGTGATTTTCGACAGAAAATTGTATCGAAGACAAGTAAATTTTCATGGAAAGCCTAATTTCGATACAATTTTTCTCCATTTCATTATGAAAAACCACTCAATTTGACGGCTTTTTTAAACTAAAATCTTACATCGAACTCAGGTTTATAGATAAAATACGATTCATGCTTCGAAGTTTTTTCAATATCATTTGTATATCACTTTTTCTTTGTTTGGTTTCTTGTGATGATCAAAATCAAACGGATAAGGATATAAAGATTATATCTGATCAAATTGATTCTTATATTGAAAAAGCTAATGATAAGAATAGAACATATCTGCAAAGAAAAAATAGTTTAGAAAAGGCGTATGGTATTTGCGCTACACTTGATAACGATTCTTTTAAAATAAGTAGACTTCAAAACATTTCTTATGAGTATTATGATTTAAAAGATTTAAGGAGTTATAAATTAATGAATGAAGAGGCCTTAAGTTTGGCCCATACAATTGAAGATTCCTTAAATATGGCAAAATCATATTTTTGTTTAGGGATTTATTATAGAAACTCTAAACCTGATGTTGCTTTTAAAAATTTTCACGAAGCTGAAAAAATATATGCTTTAATGTTAAAAAATGGAAAGAATTTGAATACTATTTCGTTCGATTATGGTAAAGTACTAATTGACTTAGCTCATATTTTAAGAAAGGCAAAAGATTATACTAAAAGTGAATCTTTAACTATTAAAGCAATAAAAAGTTTTGAAGAAGCCGAGAATGATCGGTACATTCCTTTGTGTTATACTAATTTAGGAATTATAGCAAAGCACCAAGAACAATATAATGATGCTATTGATTACTATCTAAAAGCTATTGAATATGCTAAAGGAACTGATAAAGAGGTATCACAGATTTTAACATCTTTTAATAATATTGGGACAACATATAAATCTGAAAAAAAATATGAAAAAGCAAAGGAATATTATCATAAAGGATTGTCATATACAAAGTTTCTAAGTGAAAATCCTAAACGACATTCTAGGTTGTTAGATAATTTAGCTTATGTTAATTTTTTATCCAAGGATACCACGGATGTTCCTGATCTTTTTTATAAAACATTAAAAATAAGAGATAGTATAGATGATCAATCTGGTATTGCAACCAATACCTTACATCTGGCAGAATACTATCAATTTATACAAAAAGATAGTATCGCTAAGTTATATGCAGAACGATCGCGTGATGCATCATTAGAATTACAAAATAATGAAGAATTATTACAGAGTTATAAATTATTGTCAGAAATATCGGGCGGTAATCAGGGTTTAGAATATGCAAATAAATATATACAACTCAATGATAGTTTAGTAAAAGAAGAAAGAATGTACAGAGATAAGTTTGCTAGAATTCGATTCGAAACAGACCAAAAAGAACAGCAAATCATTGAAGTTGAAAATAAAAATACAATCTATCTTCTGGGGATTTTATTACTACTTACAGGAATCAGTTTTGCTTTATACTTTTTTAAACAACGGACTAGATATCTAGCACATCAAAATAAAATAGTACAGTTTGAAGCCAGTTACGAAACAGAAACTCGTATTTCTAAACAATTGCATGATGAGCTGGGGAATGATATTTTTCAGGTAATGATGCAATATCAAAATGATCCCCATGACTCCCAAATTAAAGATAAACTCAATACCACTTATCTCAAAGCACGCGATATCTCACGTGAAAACAATGAATTCGAAACTGGGGAGACCTATCCAGAAGAATTGAATAATATGCTAAAAAACTATACCCAAAACGGGATTCAGTTAATTGCCATAGGGTTTGATAGGATCGATTGGGATGAGATGGATAAAACCATAAAAATAACGGTATACAGAGTACTACAGGAATTGATGACCAATATGCAGAAACATAGTCAAGCCAGCCTGGTTAAATTGAGGTTTTCTAACCCTAATGATACACTCACAATTAGCTATTCTGATAATGGTGTGGGGGTCACAGAAGAACATGTACAATCCAAAAATGGACTTCGAAATACAGAAAACCGTATTCGAGCTATACGAGGAACACTTATCTTTGACTCAGAAAAAGGCAAAGGCTTTAAAGCCGAAATACAAATCCCTAATTAAAAAGTTAGCAAGATGTTTATGAAAGTATTGGTGGCAGAAGACTATGAAATTGCGAATCAAGGCATTATAAAAGTACTAAATGATAAAATTGGAATCCACAATATTGAGGAAGCTAAATATTGTGATGATGCCTATCTCAAATTTAGAAAAGCACATAATGACCAGGAAGTATTTGAATTATTGATCACAGACCTTTCGTTTAGAGAAGATCATAAGATCCAAACCAGAACCTCAGGTATCGAACTCATAAAAGATATCAGAAGCATACAACCAGATATCAAAGTGATTGTATATTCTCAGGAAAACAGACCAGACAAAATCAATATGCTATTCGAAAAACTTAACATCAATGGATATGTCTGTAAAGGTCAGCATGCGATAAAAGAATTAGTAGCGTGCGTGGATGGTGTGTATCAAGGTAATACGGTATGGCCACCAGAATTAGCTAATAATTCTGCTGCTAATACGATGATTCATTTAGATGATTTGGATATGATACTGTTAGAAGAATTATCAAAAGGATTTACTAAAAAAGAAATCAGAACCAAGCTTAAAAAACAAAACATATCTCCAAACGGTGAAAGTGCTATCGACAAAAGAGTAAGCAAACTTTTTGATGACTTTAAAGCCAAAAACACCACTCATCTGGTAGCTATTGTAAAGGATTTAGGAATATTATAGAGACCTTAAACATTATCTGATTTCTAACAGATAAAGAAAAAAATACGATACATCTTCAAAAGCAGTCTAATATATTTTTTTGCAAAAAAAACAGATCACATTACAGAAATCTGTATTGACATATGACGTAGTCAATTTATGTTTGTATCATAAAAGCAAGTGAGCGATACATGATAATGAGCTTATACCATTTGTTGTTTTAATTTACTGAAAAAGAACATTTTATCCCGGTAAATTTAAAAGATAAACGGTATTACCTAAATCCTAAAAGATACAAACTCACTATAATGATGGATAACGATCAAATAATCATAGCTGGAATCATTAATGGGGATGAGAAAATACTAACATGTTTTTATAAAGAAAATATACGATACATTCAGGGATATATTCTTCGCAATAATGGAAATCCTGAAGATGTAGAAGATGTTTTTCAGGATGCATTAGTTGTGCTATATCAGAAGTTACGATCAGGTCTTTTAGAACTAAGAGTACCGATAAAAACCTATTTCTATGGGATTTGCAAAAACCTGTGGAGAAATCGATTAAAGAAAAAGAAAAAACTAATTCTCGATGATGGGTGGTATCGTTTTGAAGAAGAGACAAGTGAACCCTTAATAACAGATATTGAAAATCAAGAACGCGAACATCTCTATAGAAAACACTTTCAAAAATTAAGTACAGAGAATAAGAAACTATTATCTCTCTTTTTTGAAGGACGATCAATGAAAGAAATTTCGAAAATCATAGGGCATTCTGAAGGATATACCAGAAAAAAGAAATTCGAAGCCAAAAAGAAATTATTAAAAATGATCGAAAAAGATCCAATGTATAATGAACTAAAAGCTGTATGTTAATTTAGATCAGAGATACTGCCAGAACCAATACCTTCACAAAAAATAGTTAAACTACTTTTATTTAATAGTAATACTTTCATATCTTTGTTTTTCTAAATGGAAGGTTTACCTATACATATAACAATTAATCCGGAGTTATACACTAAAAACCCTGAATCCTCTGATCTGGGGAAGAAAATTGTGCATACTAGTATCGAGATGATAAATGATTTAGGCTTTGAGTCTTTCACATTTAGAAAGCTGGGAGTTGCTATAGGGTCTAATGAAAGTTCGATTTATCGTTATTTTGAAAGTAAACATGCATTGTTGGTATACTTGATCAATTGGTATTGGAGTTGGATTGAGTACAAATTGGTTTTTGCAACGACAAACATTACCTCTGCAAAAGATAGATTGAACACCGCTATAACCTTGCTTACAGAGGAAGTAAAAGAAGACAACTCTTTTACTTTTATTAATGAAGTGCTACTTAATAAAATTATCATTTCAGAATCTGCTAAAGCTTATTATACCAAAGATATAGACGAAGAAAATAAAAAAGGATTCTATAAAACTTATAAAAGAGTTGTACAAAGAGTGAGCGATATGGTTTTGGAGATAAATCCAAAATTTGAGTTTCCACATATGCTCATTTCAACAGTGATTGAGGGAGCACATCATCAACGCTATTTTTCTCAACATCTTCCTTCCTTAACCGATGTTGAAGAAGGAAAAAATAATGTAGTGAGATTTTATACTGATTTAGTACAAAAAACTGTGGTGTGATGAGGTTATTCTGTAATAACATATTTAGTTTTATAAAGTATAGCTCATTTATCGTTGTGTTTGTGAGTATGCTGTTACAGCCAATAGTAAGAACTATTGAACTTTTTGCTAATGATGATATCGAATTAGTTGAGATAGATTGGGAAGAAGATTCTGAGGAAGATTCTGATGAAGAAGAAAAACAAGAAGATGATTGTAAGGATGGAAAAAATGAATTTAAAATTTTAAATTCTCAAGATCGTCATTTTATCTATGCTTCAGAATGTTTTTGTTATCAGGTACTACAACCTCATTATGATTTTGCTCTCGAAATTCCCATCCCACCTCCCGAACAGGTGTAATTAAATTAGGATTCTACTTAACCTGAATTCTTACCGCATTTTAATCAGGTTCCATTACTATGGAACTCATCAATTTACATAATAACATTATTAATTGATCAATGTTTTTTTGCCCAATGGGGTATGGCATTTTTCAAACCAAAATAGCTATGAATAATCCAAATTTATTTAAAAACTTTAAGGCTGATATTCCAGCCAGTATTGTCGTATTTTTTGTGGCCTTACCTTTATGTTTAGGTATCGCTTTAGCCAGTGGAGCTCCTCTGTTTTCTGGTCTGATTTCAGGTATCGTAGGAGGTATCGTAGTGGGAGCCATGAGTGGATCTCAAATAGGTGTTAGTGGCCCAGCAGCTGGGCTTGCAGCAATTGTATTAACCGCTATTGGTGCATTGGGAGGTTATCAAAACTTCCTTTTGGCAGTCGTTTTGGGCGGTGTGATACAATTGGCATTTGGTTTTCTGAAAGCAGGAATTATTGGATATTATTTTCCATCATCTGTCATTAAAGGAATGCTTACAGGAATAGGTATCATTATCATACTTAAACAAATCCCTCATTTCTTTGGGTATGACGCAAATCCAGAAGGTGATTTTGCATTCTTCCAGATAGATGGAGAAAATACGTTTTCAGGGATTTTAAGCGCAATTAATGCGATTAGTCCTGGAGCTACCTTAATAGCAGTTATCGGTCTTGGGATTCTTCTTTTATGGAGTAATGTACTTTCGAAAAAAGGAAAAGTATTTAAGCTTATTCAAGGGCCTTTGGTAGCAGTTGCTGTTGGGATTATATACTTTGTAGTAACAGCAGGAAATAGTACCTGGGGAATCTCTTCAGAACATCTTGTAAGTGTGCCTGTACCAGAGGATGCATCTTCGTTTTTAGCACAATTTAGTTTTCCAAATTTTGGAGTCATTACCAACCCGCAAATATGGGTAACTGCGTTTACTATTGCTTTAGTGGCCAGTTTAGAAACCTTATTGTGCGTAGAGGCAACCGATAAACTAGATCCTCGTAAACGAGTAACACCTACCAATCGCGAATTACTGGCGCAGGGTACAGGAAACATTATTTCTGGACTTATAGGAGGGTTACCGATTACCCAAGTGATTGTTCGTAGTTCGGCAAACATCCAATCAGGAGGTAAGTCTAAAATGGCGGCAATCTTACATGGATTTTTGTTGTTGATTTCTGTAATTTTAATACCAAAACTTTTAAATAAGATTCCATTATCTGTATTAGCTGCAATTCTTCTTATCGTTGGGTATAAACTTGCAAAACCAGGATTATTTAAAACTATGTATCGATTAGGTTGGAAACAATTTGTTCCGTTTATAGTTACGGTTACTGGTATTGTATTTACAGACCTTTTGGTAGGGATAGGACTAGGTTTATCAGTAGGTGTTGTAGTTATTTTGATTAAGAGTTTTCAGAATTCACATTTCTTACATATCGAAGATAAAAGTAACGGCAAGCATAAAATAAAGATGACATTAGCAGAAGAAGTAACATTCTTCAATAAAGGAGCTATTCTTAAAGAACTAGACAGCCTTCCAAGAGATACTTATTTAGAACTTGATGTTCGAAAAACAAGGTATTTAGACAACGATATTGTCGAAATTCTTGAAGACTTTTCCGAAAAAGCAAGAAATAGGAATATCGATATCCAACTTATTTCGGAAAGAGGTACTATAGAAAATCCAGATAGCTTTATTCAATTCTTTAAACTACGCCCTAAAAGCGCTTAAAATACAAACTTATGAAAAATAGTATGTTAGAATCAAAATACAGGCTATTGGTATTAATTGATCAAACCAAGTCCTCATACACGGCTTTACGTAATGCTGTAAACTTGGCAAAGGTTATAGATGCAGGAATTGAGGTTTTTTATGTAAAACCACCTTTGCAGGTTGTTCGATATGATAACCAAATAGCCGTAATGAGAACATTAGGCGAAGAAAGAATTGCTTCAAAAAAGGCAATGCGAAAATTGGTCGATACTATATCCGATATAGAAAATATTCCTATCATTTACAGTTTTACTTTTGGAAATGTTATTACTGAAATACAAAATCACATTACCAAAACACAGCCAGATGTTGTTGTTATTGGTAAACGAAAACCTAAAATGGTGAATTTTTTGGGAGATGGATTGACATCTTATTTATTGAAACATCACAAAGGTGAGATTCTTATTTCAGGAAGTGATAAAAACCTTACTTCTTATCATGATGTGTCTCTTGGTTTTCTTGATGATATATCGTTAAATAATGAAGTTGAAATTATTCAGGATTTAAAAAAACGTACTCATAAACCTTTTAAGCTGTTTAAAATTAAGAAAACAGATTCCCAGCTTAAAAAGCCAATAACTTTTTCAAAACCTAAAGAACAATCTAATGTAGCAAATACAGTAATCTTTGAATTTGAAGAAGGAATGGATAATAGTGGTAGTGTCTCAAAATACATTGAAAAAAATAAATTGGGACTGCTTTGTGTAAAAAGAGAAACCAAACAAAAGTTAAGCAAATCAATTGGTCTCAATGATAAAGCTCAACAAACTATAAATAAAACAAATGTGCCAGTGCTTATACTGGCTAATAAAAAATAATTATGATGAAAGCACATACAAAAGAAACGCAAGATGCAATGACACCAAACAGTGCATTAAAGACCCTTGTAGAAGGAAATCAACGTTTTCAAAATAATTTGAAGGCAGATCGAAATTTATTACAACAGGTAACCCAGACTGCCAATGGTCAATTTCCTTTCGCAACTATATTGAGTTGTATCGATTCTCGGGTATCGTCAGAATTAATTTTTGATCAGGGTCTGGGCGATGTTTTTAGTATACGAATCGCAGGAAATTTTGTAAACGAGGATATCTTAGGTAGTATGGAATTTGCTTGTAAATTAGCAGGAACAAAACTATTGGTGATCTTGGGACATACTGCCTGTGGTGCCGTTAAAGGAGCATGTGATCATGCCAGACTTGGAAATTTAACCACCTTAATAAACAAAATAGAACCAGCAGTTGAAGCAGTTAAAGAACCAAAAGATGATGCATTGAGAAACTCAAAAAATATCGATTTTGTAAATGAGGTAGCAGAAAAAAATGTAATCATGACTATTGATAATATTCGCTCTTCAAGTGAGGTACTCGCCGAGATGGAAAACAATGGAGAAATAAAAATAATTGGCGGAATGTATGATATTAAAACTGGTGGAGTAAAATTCTTTTAAATATGAAATCAAAAACCAGAATGTTATAAAATGATAATGTTAATTATTTTATAACATTCTGGTTTTTGTGAAATTCAGTATCTAATGATAATCTTACACAAACATATCATAATTTGTTTTTTCCTTTAAGCTATAATAGATAGTTTTGCTTAGAATCATTTTTGATAAGAACATATGGCTTTAAACACACAAAAAATACCTGTAACGATTATTACAGGATTTCTGGGATCTGGTAAAACGACTTTGATACATCAAATTGCTAAAAATGCAAACGGCAGACGATTAGCAATAATCGTTAATGAATTTGGAGAATTAGGAATGGATGGAGAAATTCTGAAAGGTAATGATTGTGGATGTGAAGAAGAGAATATATTAGAATTGAGTAATGGGTGTCTTTGTTGCACGGTACAGGAGGAATTTTTACCCACCATGCTTCAATTGATGGAGCGTAAACAGGATATTGATCATATTATTATAGAAACTTCAGGGTTAGCATTGCCTAAACCATTATTAAAAGCTTTTAACTGGCCTGATTTGAAACCACAAATCACTGTAGATGCTGTGATTACTGTTGTCGATTGTGTAGGACAGGCCACCGGAGAAATATGTGACCGTGATAAAGTACAGTCTCAACGATTAGATGATGAAAATCTGGATCACGAATCTTCTATCGAAGAGTTATTTGAAGATCAGCTGTCTTGTGCAGATTTGATTATAATGACCAAATCAGATTTAATCAATACAGAAGAATATAATCAAGTCAGAGATATTATCCAGAATCGTGTTGGTGGCAACATCAAGTTGATTTCCGCAGTAAAAGGTAATATCCCTGCCGATGTATTATTAGGAATTGATGCTAAAGCCGAAGATCATGTAGATGATAAGCATTCTCACCACGAAGAACACCATCATCATCACCATGATGAGGATGGACATCATCATCACGACCACGATCATGATGACTCGATTAATTCTATTGTGATAGAAATTAAAGTACCTCATACTCCAGAAACTCTAATCAAAAATTTAAAGACACTAGTAGCAGAACACCATATCTACAGGATTAAAGGAATTATCCATGTGCCTGGTAAACCAATGCGTATGATTGTTCAGGGAGTAGCAGATCGATTTGAAAACTATTTTGATAGAAAATGGATCGATGGAGAAATCAAGGCAACTCGATTAGTGATTATAGGAGAAGAACTTGAAGAGCAAAAGATTCAAGAGGTATTAGAAGAAAAATTGATGGTAGGAGAAGGAGTATAACTATTCATTTGCATGATTTCAGTATTAATTTAAAATTTTAATCCCTTGAAAATATACACACGTAAAGGAGATACAGGTAAGACTGGAGTCTTTGGAGGAAAAAGAGAATTTAAAGATTCAGCACGTATAGAATGTAATGGAGCTTTAGACGAAGCGAATTCTACTATTGGATTACTACGTGCAAAAATAGGTAATGACCATGAGTGGCAGCCAAATCTTCATAAAATTCAAAAAGATCTTATGGATATGATGTCACATCTCGCAAGGCCATCGGATTCTAAAAAAGAAAATCCTAACCCCAAACCTAAAGACGGGGCGGATTTTTGTGAACAATGGATGGATGAGATGGAAGCCAATATTAGTTCTCCGTCTGACTATTTTTTATTACCTGGAGGGAATGAAATTTCAGCATTATGTCACGTGTGCAGAACGCAAATCAGAAGAGGTGAACGTAGATTAGTTACCTTAATGCACGAAGATCCAGAATCTGTAGAAGAATATGTGGTTGCATATATTAATAGATTATCAGACTTACTCTTCACCATGGCTAGAGCAGAAATGGATAAAGCCGGGGTTGCAGAAGAAAAATGGCAGTTGTTTTTATATAAAAGAAAAAAGAAAAGAATATAACGGTTTTGCATACAATTTATGGAATAGCTTTAGGACCTGGAGATCCAGAACTTCTTACGCTTAAAGCATTACGAATATTAAAAGAAGTCGATCTTATCTTTTATCCGGGGTCTATTACAAAAGATCAAAAAAAGAGCTTTGTGTATCCTATTTTACAATATCACGGATTAGAGCATAAAGAACTGAAAGGTTTTTTCCTAAATATGTCATATGACCGCAAAAAGGCTTCAGAAACATATGCAGCAACGGTAAAAGACATTGAAGAAGCCTGTCGTTCTGGAAAAAAAACAGCGATTGTATGCGAAGGTGATATTAGCTTATATGCTTCTTTTTCGTATATATTAGCAGAGCTTCAAGAGTTGCAATTACCAGTATCTTTGGTACCGGGAATCAATTCTTTTTCGTTGGGAGCATCGCAACATCAAATACCATTAAGTTTACTTAACGATAAAATTGCGATCGTTCCAAGAGCAAAAAATATTGAAGAAATCTCTAAATATTTTTTAGAATTTGATACCGTGATATTAATGAAAATACGCTCTGGATGGAATGATTTTCAGTTAGAATTAGTACAGAAAGATTGGAAATGTTATTATTGTGAACGTTTAGGAACCAATCAAGAATATATAACAACAGATTTAACCACTCTGACCAATAGAGAAATTCCATATTTCTCTTTATTAATTATCAAACAATGATCAAAGTTGTAGGGCTAGGTCCCGGGCATTCAGATTATATCATTCCGATGGCTACACAGGCAATTTCAGAAGCTTCAGTAATCATAGGATATCACTATTATTTTCAATTTATACAACATTTAGTACGTCCTGATGCCTTATGTATAGGTAAAGAATTAAGCGAAGAAGAAAAAAGAGCAGAAATTGCAATACAACATGCCTTAGAAGGAGAACAGGTTGTTGTTATTGGCTCGGGCGATGCCAGTATATATGCAATGGCATCTATTGTATACCAAAAAGTTGCAGAACAAAAATTAGATATTCCTGTAGAGACAGTACCGGGAATTTCGGCCTTTATTACTGCCGGCAGTAAATTAGGAGCTGTATTAGGACATGATTTTTGTTGTATCTCATTATCTGATTTGATGACTCCATGGACCACAATCGAGAAACGTATCCATGCTGCGGCTATGGGAGATTTTGTGACAGGATTATATAATCCAAAAAGTAAAAAACGGTATTGGCAGCTTCAGACCTTAAAAAATATCTATCTGCAATACCGCTCTGCAACAACCCCTGTAGCAATATGTAAGCAATTAGGGAGAGTAGAAGAAGAGATAAAAATTACCACTTTAGGAGATTTAGATGTCAATGAAGTTGATATGTTTTGTGTGGTGTTGATAGGAAATAGTCAGACCTTTAGATATAAAGATCATCTCATTACTCCAAGAGGATATTTAAACAGAAAACCAGAAACTGGTGTAGAAATACAACAAGCTAGTTTTAATGAGATATTAAATAATATTCCGCCAAATACATTAGCAAAAGACACTTTATGGGCGGCTATACGATGTATTCATACTTCTGGTGATTTTGAATATATAAATTACCTGGAAACTTCTAAACAGGCAATTGCTACCTGGCATGATTATCTTAAAAATGGAGGAACTATCGTTACCGATGTAACTATGGTAGCTGCAGGAGTTACAAAAGCGTATACCACTAAATATGGCAATCAGGTAATTTGTTTGCTAAACGACAAAGAATCTCTTCAGCTTGCCGAAAAAGAAGGATTAACACGGACACAGGCGGGAATAAAACTTGCTGCAAAAAAATATCCCGATGCATTATTTGTTATCGGAAATGCACCGACAGCATTAATTGAGATTGCAGATCAGATTCAAGCCGGAATATTATCTCCAACAGGAGTTGTTGGAGCACCAGTAGGGTTTATCAATGTAATTGAGTCTAAAGAACGATTAAAAACAATATCTCATATTCCATATGCGTTAATTACCGAAAAACGGGGAGGTAGTAATTTTGCAGCGGCCATAATTAATGCAGCATTTACTCTAGAAGAAGCTAAATTATAAAAACAAATGAAAGAGCATCCGCAACGTATATTTGATGATAAAGAACAAGCATTGCTCGAAGAGATAATCGCGCATCGCAGGGATGTCCGAGGGAATCGATTTTTAAATACTCCCATATCTAAGGAGTCAATTGATAGGATCATAGAAGCCGCATTGGCAGCTCCTTCGGTAGGGTTTTCACAGCCCTGGGAATTTGTATTGATCCGGGATCAAAAAACGAAGCAAGCTGTAAAAGAAACTTTTTCTGAAGAAACAGCACGTGCTGCACAACAATTTACAGACGAAAAGCAAAAAGAATACATCAAGCTTAAACTAGAAGGAATTTTAGAATCCCCTTTAAATATGGCAGTGTTTTATAAACCTGCAGAAGGCCCTGTTTTGGGACAAACAAGTATGCCTAATATGGGTAAATACAGTGTGGTTTGTGCGATACAAAATATGTGGCTCATGGCACGGTCCTTAAATATAGGAATGGGATGGGTGAGTATTTTGGATCCAGAAAAAGTAAAACAAGTACTTGGAGCTCCAGAAAAAAACCAATTAATAGGGTATTTGTGCTTTGGGTATACCGATATGTTTTATAACCAACCCGAATTAGAACTAAAAAAATGGGATCGTAAGAAACTTCAAAAAGAAGTGGTGATTGAAGAAAAATATAAATAATTGGGGATGTTACTACACTTCGTTTTTAGTAAAAAAATTGCTCTGGTTGAGGTTTGTGAATTTTATCATTTTTATTACACAGAAATTACTACAACCAAATTGAAAAGTAATAGATATATTAATAATATTCTACCGTAAAACTTTATTTTTTAGATTTCTTCTCCTTCCTTTTTACCCTTTTTCTATTTTTTCTTTTAATGAATTTAACCCCTAATCCAGTTGCCGAAAAACTAAGTACTGTACCTCCTGTTAATAAAATAAAAAGAACAATATCCCATAAAGGCCTGTTCCATGCCAGAAATGAGAAATCTAAACTATGTAAACCGTGATAAATCCAGCGTTGAATTTTGTTTTTTGTAGCACATTTATATACCACTCTAGTTGTTTTTGGGTTGATATAATAGGTTATATCTTTAATGGTTTTAATTCTAATTATGGGTAAATCTTTATCATTATGTCGACTATAATAATAATTGTCATATTCTTTTAGGAGAATACTTTCTTTCACTTCATTTTCGGGAGAAAAAGAATTTACAACTTTTTGATAGTTATCTATGCTTAAAGAAGGGTTAGCGTTATATAAACTATATAAAGAACTTGTATTTTGAAAAAAAACCTGGGCGTAAACATTATTTTGAAAAAAAATGAAACTTATTTCTTTAAATTTCTTTTGTTCTAACAGATTTAGAAAACTACTCCAACTATCCTCATTATAGTAATTTATAGTATGTTTTTGCATTTGCCATTTTAGAATTTCTTCTTTTTGTAATTGTGTACTAGGAGTCCATCCAAAAGGGGTCATACTCATCCATCCGCTAAAAATCCAGGTACATACAAATACCCCAAAAACCAATCCAAAATAATAATGATAATTGTACCATTTGTTTTTGAATCTTTTAAACTTGGCATTTGGTTTCTTTTTGTATCTCACTAACCCTGTAATTATACCCGTAATTACCATGATGAATCCTAATGCGGCTAACCATGTTACCAGTTGTGTCCATAATGTATTATGAATTCTAATATCCTTAAAATAAATCCAATGAGGAATAGCACCCAACCACGACCAAAATCTTTCAGAACTGGTATTCATAGCAAGTAGCTCTCCCGTTACTGATGAGATATAAACCAACGTATTGTTTTCATCCTCAAATTCAATTTTAAAAATGGGCATATGTGGCAAATACTTTGTTCTTGGAATCCATTGGTCTAGCTCTGCTAATATTTGGATAGTAGAATTAGCTATTATTCCTGTGTTTTTTGTTGCGATTTTTAGCGCTATCTCTTTTGTTAGGATTACTTTTTGTCCATTATCTGCATATTTGGAAAAAATTCCCCCCTGATCTGTAATCAAATGAAAAACAGGTCTATTGAGAACATAATTCAGTCTAAGTTGGGATATCTCGTCAATAGTATCATTTTTAAAAACAGTTTTAGGGGATAATACCTCAGTATTTACAGAACTAGAAAGCATTTCTATTCTTTCAGTTTCACTTAGATTTGGAAAACTTTGATACATCATAACAAAGCCCGATAAAAACCAAATTAAAAATAAAGCACAAAAAAAAGTGCCAAGCCAATGATGTAAAGAAATAATCTTTTTCATCTGTTTTTACAATATTTCAGTGGATAAATTGTAGATTTTATTAAAGTAATGGAAAATGTACCGATAGTTAGATTACATCGATACATTCTCCTTTTAAGTTTGTTTAAAACTTATATGCCAAACTTAATTTATAATTTCTTCCCTGGCCAGGAAAAAACTGATTTGAATAGATCGCATCGGTAAAATAAAGTGTATCGCCAATATTATTTATGTTTAATCCTATTCTAACTTTTTTTGCTTGATAATAAAGAGTTCCATCTATGGTCGTATACGATGGTAATGTATATGTATTGCTTGAATTGGTATAGTTTTTATCTACGTAATTTAGCCCTAATCCAGCTCCCAAACCTTGCAAATACCCTTTTTGAAATTCATAATTTCCCCAAAAATTAATAGAATTTTTAGGAGCATATGGTAACCTGTTTCCTGCTGGTATAGTCTGTAACGTTTTATTATAATCTCTAATTTTGGCATCTACGAAAGCATATCCTGCTTTAATATAAAATCCTTCAAAAGGTTTTGATTCAATATCTAATTCTATCCCTTTAGAATCTGCAGAACCTATTTGCTGGTAATCATCGACACTTGTTTTTTCTACGATATTATTTTTTAACATAAAATAAGCTGAAAGTGTAGCAGTAAACAGATCATTTTTTTGAAACTTGACTCCTAATTCATTTTGAAAACCTGTTTCAGTGTCAAATACTTTTCCATCCGGAGTTACTCTTCTTGATGGTTTAAAATAGTTTGAATATGAAGCAAAAATGCTAATCATATCTTTAACCGGTTGGTAAACAATACCTGCCCGATATGAGAAAGAAGATGAAGGGATTTCTGTACGAACTCCAGAAGTAATTAAGGCCCTGTTATTATCAATGATATCTCTATAATAAGTTCCGGTAAATGTATCATAACGCAGTCCTATTAGCGCTTTAAATTTATCAGAAAATTTAATCCAATCTTGTAAATAAAATGCGTATACTACCTCTTTTTTTATATCAACTTTATTATCTATTGTTTCAATATACCCTTGGTTTAAAGTAGGATTTTGTACAGAAATAGTTGTAAAAGTTCCTGGACCGATTACTTCTCCTCTAAAAGTCTTGCGGTCTAAAATACTGACAGAATTTCCTAGTAATACCTTATGTTCTATCACATTTGTTTTGAATTTATAACTTAAATCTAATTGATTTTGTAGGGTTTTGGTCTGATGATTAAAATAAAACGGGAAAGCTCTGGAGATAGAATCTTTAGTTGGATTTAACTCTAAAAACTCTGTAGAAAGATAGTTTATATCGTCATTTGAATACGATAAGAGATTAGATAATTTCAAATTAGAATTAAAATCATGTGAGTATTTTATTTGATAATCAAGACGTTTGTGTTTTAAATAATCTTGCGGATCGTTGTATCTGGTCTCTGGATCCATTCCTGGGATAACAGAGCTGTCTTCATTTACAGGAATTCCCGTATCAGTATCATATACATCTTTATTAGCCTGAAAGTAAAAGGCTAATTTATCATTTGTCGAAGGGGTATAATCTAACATTAAAGATCCATTATTGGTCGCGATACCATAATCTCTCCACCCTTTGGTACGTGTCATTCCTATATCTACTCTATAACGTAATTTATCTGAAACTGGACCACCAATACCACCTTCAAGATTATAAGTGTCATAACTACCATAAGTGGCTTTAAAATTAGCTTTTTGTTTATGTGTAGGTTTTTTGCGGACTATATTTATAATTCCTCCTAATGCCGAATGACCATATAAAACCCCCGCAGGGCCTTTAAGTACTTCTATTCTTTCCACATTTGCTAGATTCGTTGAAGGTGCACTGGTAGATATGTTGTGCCGTTCATCTCTAACACCATCAACTAGCATAACAAAATTATTAAATCCTCTAATTCTAAAAGTTTGGAAACCTCCATACCTATTTATAGGCCTTACACCTGTAACACTTTTAACCGCATCTCCTATATCAAAAACATTACGTTGTTGCATAATCTCTCCATTAATACTGTTGGTAGTTACAGGGATGTCTATATTTTTAATTCCTAATTTGTTAACATTTAGTATTTCCTTATTGGTTTTATTGTTTCCTCCATTAATAAATACCTCTTCTAATCCAGTAATGTTTTTTTTAAGGGCTACATTTAAAATGAGAGATTCACTATCCAAAATAATATTTTTAGTAATTTGTTGATAGCTAACGGCAGAGAACGAAATATTGTAATTCCCTTTTTCTAATGAGATTGAATATTTTCCTTCTTCATCTGTAATTGTTTCGTGATTTGTCTGTTGTATATAAACAGATACATTAGAAATTCCTTTTCCAGAAATTTGACTTTTTACAGTTCCAGTAATTGTAATGTTTGATTGTGCATAGGTCATGAAACCCCATAACAATAAGACACTGCATAATACTAATTTTTTCATTTTTTAAATAGAGATTAAGCAGGGAAAAATGCAGAAATAAATAAAGACTACCTTTTAGGTTAAAGACAGTTATTATTATTTTCACTCTTTACCCGAGAGTTAATAATTATTTAGATTTTATGGCAGGTCTCCTGACTTAATTCGGTAATTACCTCCTTCCCATAGCCTTTGCTACAGTGGTTTTATGGTACTACTTTTTTGTGAATCTTACAGTTGCGGGAACAGTTTTGGAGTCTCACCAAATTCCCTTTTAATTTTCACCATAGGTGAAAAACCATTTATCGGGCGCAAATATAGTTTTTTTGCTGTTGGATCAAATTGAAAGTGATGTGTTTTCATTTATAATAACTGAATATTTTTTGCTCTAACACTAAACAATTGTAAATGAGAGAAAGGATATGGTTTTAGAGAGGAGTGATAAATATTTTGATTTCTATAAACTTTAACTTCGTAGCTTTGTTGATTCAATAAGAATATATACAACATCAATAGCACTATGATCTTCCATATTATAGGTATCGGAAATAAAACCCCGGATTTTACAACAGAACAACAACAAAGTATTCTGGATACCCTTGTTTTTAGTGGAGGAAAACGTCATTATGAATTGGTGAAAGACTATCTTCCCAAAAACCATCAATGGATAGCTATTCAATCTCCGATGTCTCAGGTATTCGAGGCATATGAAAAAGCGACAGTACCAATTATTGTTTTTGCTTCCGGAAATCCACTGTTTTATGGATTTTCGAATACATTAAAAAATAAATATCCAGATGCAAAAATCATAACAACTCCCTATTTTAGTTCGATTCAATTATTGGCTAATGCAATGCATTTGAATAGTAACCAGTTAGAAACCGTAAGTGTGCATGGAAGAAGCTGGAAAGCATTAGATACTATCTTAATCCAACAAAAAGAAAGTATAGGAGTGCTTACAGATGCAGAAAAAACTCCAGCTACCATTGCAAAAAGACTTTTGGAGTATGGATATGATAATTATAAAATTATTGTAGGGGAAGACATAGAAGGAGAACGGGAAAAATTTCAGAAATTATCTTTATTGGAAGCTTCAACAATGAAGTTTCATTCACTGAATTGTGTTATACTAAAAAAAACAGCGCATCGTCAAATTGATTTTGGGATAAAGGATGCTGATTTTAAAGGCTTACCTGGCAGGCCTAAGATGATTACCAAAATGCCTATTCGATTAATGGCCTTGCATTATTTAGATATTCTTAATGTTGATATAGTATGGGATATCGGCTTTTGTACTGGATCTGTTAGTATAGAAGCTAAATTAAAGAACCCAGATATAGCTGTAGTTGCTTTCGAAAAAAGGCCAGAATGTGAAGCAATTATGATAGAAAATCAGAAATGTTTTGGGGTTCCTGGTATTCAGGTAGTAATGGGAGATTTTTTTGAACACGATCTTACTCAGTTTACAAAGCCTGAAGCAATTTTTATTGGTGGTCACGGCGGTAAATTAGAAGAACTTTTTCTGAAGATTGCTCCAATTTTACAACTTGAAACCTGTATAGTAATCAATGCTGTCAAAGAAAGTTCGGTACAAGCTTTTAAAGCAGGTTGCAACAAAATAGGGTATACTATCGTAGAAGAATCCAAACTGTCACTTGATGAATACAATCCAATTACGTTGCTTAAAGCAATAAAATTAAGATCTAAAATCAAATAGGGACCCAATTTTTTATTCAGTATCTGGTTTGCTCGTTTTTAATCAAATTCACGGTTTCCAGTGTGTTCTTCACTTCATATAGTGTATACTTTTGTAACTAAGTATTAGGAAAAGAACATGATTATGAAAAAAAATAAACTACTTAGTTTACTGATGATTGGTGCCGCTGTTCTATATTCTTTTAGAAAGGATGGTGATATGTTCAAACTTGACATCAAAAAAATAGAAATAGAAACAGAGGTAGAAGAAACTAGCAGTGTTATAAGTACTATTTCTTCTGAAAAATTACTTACAAATAATCTTATTGTAGAAGTTATAGATACTAAAAACATTCCATTATCGAATGAAGGTTATTGTTCAGGATCAGACACAGAAGACTTGATCGAATCACTTCCAAATACCCGCATAACACCATTTCTGATATTGGATTATCGTTATAGGCTTTAGAATCATTAGGGTCTGTTTGTAAAGCCTGTTATATAGAGAGTGTAAACAACAACAAGTTTGTATCAAGCTCTATTATAAATCTTGAAAATAATTCATTTTAAACAAAATCTGTCCCATATATGATCAATTTATGTAGGTTTGCCAAATAAAACGAGCATTAAAAAATTTCAACGCGTGAAAATAACTTCACTTGTAACTGGCGGAGCGGGATTTATAGGTTCGCATGTGGTCAATCATTTACTAAAACAAAATCACCAGGTTATAGTTTTAGATGATCTTTCCGGAGGAGATAAAGAAAATATAAACTCAGCAGCACTATTTTATGAAGGTTCGATACTAGATGTTACCTTAATAAATACTCTTTTTGATAAGTATAAGTTCACCTATGTCTATCATTTGGCTGCTTATGCAGCTGAAGGATTAAGTCATTTTATTAGAAATTTCAACTACCAGAATAACCTGATTGGTAGTGTTAATTTGATTAACGCATCGGTAGTTCATGAAGTGAAATGTTTTGTTTTTACCTCTTCTATTGCAGTCTATGGAACAAATACATTGCCATTGGTAGAAACACAATTTCCGCAACCAGAAGATCCTTATGGAATAGCAAAGTACGCAGTAGAATTAGATCTGATAAATGCACAGAAGATGTTTGGTATGGATTATATTATTTTCAGACCTCATAATGTATACGGAAGACACCAAAATATAGGAGATAAATATCGTAATGTCGTTGGGATATTTATGAATCAGATTCTTGAAAATAAACCGTTAACCATTTTTGGAGATGGTAAGCAAACAAGAGCTTTTACGCATATCGATGATATTGCACCTTATATTGCTAGTTCGGTAACGATACCTGAAGCACATAATACGGTTTTTAATATAGGAAATGATGCAGTATACTCTGTAAAAGAATTGGCAATAGCAGTAAGTAATGCAATGCAATCAGAACTAGCTATAGAACAACTAGAAAAACGGGAGGAAGTGACTCATGCCTATGCTAATCATTCAAAATTTGATACTGTTTTTAATCCCAAAAAACATATAGATTTAGAAACTGGGCTTTTAGAAATGGCCAAATGGGTAAAGACTCATGGGGCGCGTTCTAGTAAAGAATTCCAAAACATTGAAATAACAAAAAAGCTGCCGAATTCCTGGAAAAAACCTTTAAAGCAATGACAAATCAACCACTAGTTACTATTATAATGGCTGTTAAAGATACGGCCCCTTATTTGCGGGATTGCTTAGATTCTATTCTGGCACAAACATATCAAAATTGGGAACTTATTGCTGTAAATGATCACTCATCAGATGATAGCCCAAAAATTTTGCAGGAATATGCTACAAAAGACTCGAGAATCCGATTTTTTAATAGTGATAGACCTAAATTAATCCCAACATTACAAGTGGGATATGCCGAAACCAAAGGAACATTGATCAACAGAATGGATTCTGATGATAAAATGCCAGCGTATAAAATAGAAGTACTTGTAGAAGAATGGAG
This sequence comes from Aquimarina sp. Aq78, assembly GCF_900299525.1. Taxonomy (GTDB): domain Bacteria; phylum Bacteroidota; class Bacteroidia; order Flavobacteriales; family Flavobacteriaceae; genus Aquimarina. The sequence goes on from NZ_OMKA01000031.1 coordinate 242,738, forward strand.
TAAATACGGAAAAGGAACTGTGATTGCAGGAGGAACTGAGCATTTTGTAGACGAAGGTGTTGTGGGTGATGGGTTTCTTAAATACGAAAAATGGCTTAATGAAGTTGCCAGAACAAGTACTCACTATCAAGAGATTTATAGAGAATGTGTTATCCCGTCTCATTGTTGGTTACTACACAAAGAAGATTTTGATGCTGCAGGTGCTTTTGATCCAATTATATACCCAGAAGATTACGACCTCTGTTTCAGATTTTACAGATTAGGTTTAACTGTTGTAGGGATTGATAAAATTCTGCATCACTGGAGGGATCGATCTGATAGAATTTCACGTACCTGGGAGGAATACAAAGACAATAGATATTTTGACCTTAAACTACGCTTTTTCTATGAATTGGATAGAGATAAAACGCGACCTTTAGTACTATGGGGCGCAGGGAAAAACGGTAAAGATATGGCCAAACTCTTACAATCTTATACTGATAGATTTCATTGGGTATGTGATAATGAGAGAAAAATAGGAAAGGATATTTACGGGGTACGATTAGAGCATTATGATGATATTAAAACACTCGAGGATGCTCAGATCATTATTGTAGTAGCATCTCCAACAGGGAAAAAAGAAATAGAAGAATTACTCCTCTTATGGGATAAAAAACCGGTTGTTGATTTTTGGTTTTTTGCATGACAAGTATTTATAATCTTAATAAACATTTTTTAAGACGTTAATAACCTAATATCTTTGTATCGTAGGAGAATTTAATAGCTTTTTCAAAAAATACATGTCAGAACACACCATAAAAGTTGCAATACTCTGTTTTACAGATCAGGGATTGTCTATTGCTAAAACCTTGCAAAAAGAATTTTACCGCTCTAAGCTGTTTACAACAAGAACAGTAGAGGTTAGTAAAGATATAAAGCAAATCAATTCGGTATCAGAATTGATAGAAGATTCATTTCATAACTATGATGCATGGATTTTTGTAGGGGCATTAGGGATTTGCGTGCGTAGTATCGCTGCACATATTAAAGATAAGACAAGTGACCCTGCTGTGATTAATGTTGATGATCAGGGTAAATTTGTACAAGCCGTACTTAGCGGTCATATTGGTAAAGCCAATACACTCACAACTCAAATCAGTAGAATTCTTAATGCACAAGCTGTGTTATCTACATCTAGTGATTTGCAAAACCTATGGGCACTGGATACGTTGGCAGAAGCCTATGAATGGAAAATGAAAAGTTCTATTTCTACAAATGAGATTATATCCTTGTTTGTGAATAGAAAACCTACAGCATTAGTGCTAAAAGTTAAGAATAAAGGAGTTCAACACCTGGAGAAAACCTGTCCGGATTTTGTAGACATTTATTATGATCAGAAAGATTTTGAACATAGCGACTATGAATTAATACTATATGTGGGTTATGAGCTTATCACAACAGAGACTCCTCTTTTTTCTTTCTACCCTCCTTGTGTGGCATTAGGTAGTGGGTGCGCAAAAGGTATAGAGCCTCAACTACTTTTGAAAGGATTAGAATCTGCATTAGAAGAACAGCATATCGCGATAGAAAGTATCTACGCTATTGGATCTGCAACTATTAAGAATGAGGAACAAGCATATCTTGATTTTGCAGCGTATTATAATATTCCTTTTATTACCTATACTGGTGAAGAACTTAATACTATTACAGTTGCCAACCCTTCAGAAGTTGTAAAGGAAAAAGTAGGTGTTTATGGCGTTTCTGAAGCCGCTGCGGCATTAACAGCAGGTCAATCAACGTGGCTGGTTGAAAAAACAAAAGCGCTCACGCCGTCTGGTAAGAAATTTACCTACGCATTAAGCTTGTCGGCCAGATATGAGCGTAAAGCAAGTATTGCAATTGTGGGTGCTGGATCGGGAGATCCAGAATTATTGACCTTAAAAGGGCAGTATATTCTAGAAAATGCTGATTGTATTTTATATGCCGGGAGTTTGGTGCCAGAAGCTTTGACGCATATGGCAAAAGAAGGCGCATTGGTGCGTAATTCTGCATCGATGACCTTAGAAGAGCAAATAATGATCATTGATCAATATTATGAACAAGGGAAATCTGTTGTGCGCTTGCATTCTGGAGATCCTTCTATATATGGAGCGATACAGGAGCAGATGACTATTTTTGACGAAAAAGGATACGATTATTATATCGTTCCGGGAATTTCCTCATTTCAGGCAGCTGCTGCATATCTCAAATCAGAATTTACTATTCCCGAAGTGGCACAAACTATTATTCTTACCCGAGGAGAGGGAAATACACCAATGCCAGAGCACGAAAAAATTGCTGATATGGCAAAATTAAGAGCTACCATGTGTATTTTTTTAAGTGTTGGTATAGCTAAAAAAATACAAGCACAACTTCTGGAACATTATCCAGAAAATACACCATTAGCGATACTATACCGTGTAAGTTGGGAAGATGAAGAAGTATGGACGGGTACCCTTTCTGAACTAACTACTATCATCAAAAAAAATAAGCTAACTCGCACTGTTCTTATTGTAGTGGGTGAAGCCGTAGGTGCCCGTAAAAACAGATCGTGGTTATATGATGATAAATGGCATCATATCTTTAGAAAAAAAGGAAAAGAAATTCAATCTTCATGATACTCGTTTTTGGAGGCACTACGGAAGGGAAACAAGTCGCCAAAATATTGGATGAACTAGAATATCCGTATTACTATTCAACCAAAACAAAAGTGAATTATGAAGGAAAAGGAACTCCGATTCATGGAGTATTGACACGTTCTCTATTAGAAACTTTTTGTAAGAAACATGGGATTACACATATTGTTAATGCTTCTCACCCTTTTGCGGTACAATTGCATCAAATGATTTCTGATATTTCGATCACACTACCTTTGATACGTTTTCAAAGACAGTTCTCTCCCAGAATACTGGATCAAAAAGTATCTTATGTAGATAGTTTTGAAGAGGCGATACGTTATTTTAATAAAAACAACTATAGTTCATTATTAGCACTTTCGGGAGTGCAAACCATTACAAAATTACGACCTTACTGGGAAGAACACCTCACCTGGTTTCGTATTTTAGATCGAGATAGCTCCAGGGCGATTGCCGATGAGGCGGGATTTCCAAAAACAAAGTTATTATTTGGATACCCTCAATCTAAAGCAGCCGAAACGGAGTTGTTTGCCAAACTATCTCCAGCTGTAATTTTTACTAAAGAAAGTGGAAGTAATGGAAAACTGGAAGAAAAAATAGCTGCGGCTCAAGCCTTACATATCCCGATAGTCATTCTCAAAAAACCAAAAGTTTCTAATCGATATCTTTGTATCGATACCAAAGCTGCGTTAATTGAAATAATAAGTAGATAGAGATGAATTAAAGATTTCTTTAATAGCTGTGTTTTGCGTGAAGGATAGTAGTGAAAACCCCGCAGTATTGTCTTGCTGAGCCTGTCGAAGGCCTGACCTGAGCTTGTCGAAGGATAGACAATGCGAGGAGTTGTAACGAATAGCCTGACCCAAAGGGACACGCCAAGAGAAAAGACAATGGTTTATGAAAAGAGAATCGGATCAAACCAACAATCAATAAGTATTGAGCGAATTACAAGACATACCAGATAAACCATTACGAAAAGGGTATACCACAGGAGCCTGCGCCACGGCCTGCGTTAAAGCTGCATTATGGAGTTTAGTCACCCAACAGGAAATTACTGAGACTCAAGTGCAATTGCCTATAGGTGAAATCGCTACATTTCGAGTTCAACTCAATAAATTAACACAAAAGGAAGCTACATATTCAACAATAAAAGATGCGGGTGATGATCCTGATGTAACCCATAATGCAGAGATCATGGCTACTGTATCTCTTAATGATACTGGAGATATTCTTTTTAAAAGAGGAAAAGGAGTGGGACTAGTTACCTTACCGGGATTAGAAATACCTGTTGGAGAACCAGCAATTAATCCAGTCCCCAGAGATATGATGCGTATTGTTTGTAAAAAGATAGTATCAGACCATTATCTCGAGAAACATGGAGTAACCATTACCATATCTGTAAAAAACGGAGAAGAGCTTGCTAAAAGAACATTGAATAGCCGTTTAGGGATATTGCATGGAATTTCAATATTAGGAACTACCGGTATTGTTACTCCGTTTTCTGCCGCTTCTTATATTGCTAGTATTCAACAAGGGATTGATGTTGCCGTAGCAAATGGTATGACAGAACTATTAATAAATTCTGGAGCGCGTAGTGAGAAAATGTTGAGGTCTATATTTCCTAGTATTTCAGAAGTATCCTGTATACATTACGGAAACTGGATACAGGAAACTTTCGAAAAAATTCATCAATCTCCTCAAATAACCAAGGTATCTATGGGGATTATGTTAGGAAAAGCAGCAAAATTAGCACAAGGCAGAACGAATACACATAGTGGAAAAACAACATGGGATAAAGATTTTATATATCAACTGGCTATATCTGCAGGATACCCAGAGGAAATTGCTAACAAAGTTTTAGCATTAAATATGGCAGGACGTCTTCGGGAAATTTTTACTTTTACAGCTCAGGAAAATTTTTATCAAAAACTAATACAAGAATGCCATTATCATTGTCAGAAAATAGCACCAAATGTAACGATTGCTATGTATTTGATTAATAACGATGGAACTCACATATCATATACTATATGAACATCATGAATCTTGCCCGCCCTTTGATAGCAGGGGTTTTACATTCTTTTGAACCGGATCATATGTCTGCAGTATCGGTACTTGCGGCAGAGAATGCCATTCAAAAAAAGAAAGTGTCTTTTAAGACTGCCTTTACAGCATCTCAATGGGCATTAGGACATTCGGTAACTTTGCTGATGTTTGGAGGGATTGCTTTGGTATTTAGAGCAGCCTTACATGCTTTTGTAGAGAGTATCTCTTTCTGGGCAGAATTTTCTGTCGGTCCAATTATGATTTGGTTAGGCGTAATGGCCATTCGAAGAAATCATAAGATTAATGAGATGATGGCAGATCATAAAAAAATAGAAGCACATGAGCATGCGGCTAGTAATCCTATTCATCTACATGGAAAAAGAGGTGAAGAAATTGCTATGAATCCTATTAACAGGTCGTTTTGGATAGGGATGCTACATGGATTGGCAGGTACAGGAGGTGCGCTAACCTCGGCACTAATTATTAGTGCAGATACTATCTCTGATGCCATCCTGATATTAATAGTAGAATCTATTGGGATTATCTTTTCTATGGCAGTATATAGTTATGTACTGATCTTTACCATGAGCCGTTTTATAGAGCGTAATATGTCTATATTTAAATGGATGAATGGTGTTATTGGTATCATTTCTATACTAGTAGGGCTTCTCGTATTACAAAGTGTACTTTTTGAATAACCTTAAGTATACTAGTTACTGGCATATATTGCTTATAAACGATTGAAGAGCGTAGACATAATAAAGAATGGCATATAATATTGTACTTGTAGAACCAGAAATTCCCATGAATACGGGTAATATTGGTAGACTTAGTTTAGCATCGGGATCAAATCTACATTTGGTGAAACCATTTGGATTTGAATTAAGTGATTCGAGATTAAAAAGAGCTGGGTTGGATTATTGGAAACACATCTCGGTACATATGTATGATAGTATAGATGAGTTTTATGCTGTAAATAAAGGTAAAAACATGGTATATCTATCGAGCCATGCAGAAAAAGACTACTGTTCTATACCTTATGAAGATGATCTATTTTTTGTCTTTGGAAAAGAATCTACTGGTTTGCCAAAAACTATAACAGAAAAATATCCGGATCAACTCTATAAAATACCAATTTACAGTGATAAGGTAAGAAGTTTAAACTTAGCCAATGCAGTGAGTATTGTAGTCTATGAAGGGATAAGAAATATTAAATAAATAGATCTTAGCTACATTGTAGAATTCCGTATTTTTACCAATCATACAAAAATACAGATGAAACCAAAATATACCTATCCTTTTACTGCCATCCCCGATCAGGAAGATCTAAAATTATGTTTGTTACTCAATCTGGTAGATCCAAGTATAGGAGGAGTGTTGGCAACCGGTGATAAAGGTACTGCCAAAACCACTATGGTAAGAGGGCTGAGTCAGTTGATGGGAGAAGATTTTCCATTTGTTAACTTACCTATTGGTGCTACCGAAGACCGGGTATTAGGGAGTATTAATCTAGAGGCATTGATTAACCAGAAAACTACGATTGTAGATAAAGGATTACTAGCACAGGCACATCACGGATTTTTGTATATCGATGAAGTAAATCTCCTCAATGATTACCTGATGGATGTATTATTAGACGCTTCGGCAACAGGAGGGTATCATTTGGAACGTGAAGGAATCTCGCAATGGATGGATAGTCGTTTTTGTCTGGTAGGAACAATGAATCCCGAAGAAGGATCCTTACGACCACAGTTATTAGATCGATTTGGATTAAGTGTTACCATCGAGACTCCTAAAGAAATGAAGACACGTACAAAAATTGCAATGCAGCGTCTTAGTTTTGATAGTGATCCAATAGCATTTTATAAACAATTTCAAGAAGAAGAACAGCGGGTTAAGCATCAGGTGATTTTGGCCCAAAAGAGACTTAATGATGTAATTATTCCAGAATCGATACAAGAGCAGTGTGCAGCATTAACTATTGCCAATCAGGTAGAAGGAATGCGTGCAGATATCTTACTTTTAAAAACAGCAAGAGCATATGCAGCATTTTATGATGAGAAACAGGTAACTGCAGCGATGGTAGATAGTATAACACCTTTTGTATTACAACATCGTGCAAAAGAGTATACACCTCCAACAGATCAAAATAAAGAAAACTCATCTGATACAGAGAACCATACACCCCAGGAAGAAAGTGTACCTCAAAACGGACAAAATAATACAGCATTTCAATTGCCGAAAGCTGTACAACAAGGATTGAAATTTTCGGCTTCAAAAGCGACCAAAAAACAGGAAATCCTATTAGATACCGCACAGAAATTATATTCGGTATCACACCCGGCAGAACGACAACAAGAAATATCAGTATTGCAATCTGTACAACAATACCTGAAGACGGGGAAATTTACAACGGTATATAAACAAGCAACACAGAAAGCTATAGCACGAATTATATTTTTGGTTGATACCAGTGCGTCTATGGCACTAGATCAGCAAATGGCATATTTAAAAGGAATCATAGAGAAAACAATTATGTCATATCCTCTGCAAAAAATCCAGTATGCTATAGTTGGCTTACAGGATACTACAGCAAAAATTATCCAGGAATTTACGGCCAATACCCAGGAAATTTCAAATATAAATCACCAATTAAAAACAGGAGGAAAGACGAATTTGGGAGCTGCTTTTTTTAAAGTATATGAATTGCTGCGATCTGTAAATACACAAACAGTACAATTGTTTGTTTTTACAGATGGAAAAATAAATGCAGGAGCAGAAAATCCATTTCAATATGCAATCACCGCGTATAAAAAATACCTGGCGAGGATTCAAAAAGCTACTGTTATTGATACCGAAACAGGGTTTGTAAGATTAGGTAAGGCCAAGCAATTAGCACAACAGCTAAAGTTGAATTATACTACAGTTTCTGATTTCTAAAAGCACGGTGATCTAAACAAAACCATATGTCCAAAGCATTTTTAATAGCTGCTCCGTGGAGTAATTCGGGAAAAACAACACTTACACTAGGGATGTCTCGTTGGTTTAGTAACCAGGGAAATACTGTGCAAACTTTTAAATGCGGACCCGACTATATTGATACGATTCATCACAGTACTGCTGCTCGAAAATCAGCCGTGAATTTAGATACAGTAATGATGCCCGAGGAACATGTGAATACTGTTTTTGAACGGTATAGCGCGTCTGCCGATATCAGTATTGTAGAAGGAGTAATGGGATTGTTTGATGGTGCAGTAAAGGATCAGGGAAGCTCGGCAGCGATAGCTAAATTGTTGGATATTCCGGTAATTTTGGTGGTTAATGCAAGTGCTATGGCATATACGATTGCTCCAATCTTACACGGGTTAAAAACTTTTGACCCCGAAGTTAAGATCGCAGGTGTTATTTTTAATTTTATAAAAACAGTATCACATTATGCCTTCCTTAAAGAAGCATGTGATACTGTAGGGATTCCATCTTTAGGATACATTCCGCCGAATGAAGAAATTGCAATTCCCTCACGTCATTTGGGATTACATATCGATGGTACTTTTGAAAATGTTATTGAAAAAGCAGCCTCACATATTGCAACACATATATCGTTACCAACACTTTTAGAATGTGCAAAAGCAGTTCCTAAAATAGATCAAGAAACTTCGGCTAGTATAACTTCAGAAAAAAAATATAGGATAGCTATAGCAAAAGATGAAGCATTTACATTTACCTATCTTCAAAATCTAAAATGGCTAGAAGCTATTGGAGAAATCCTATATTTTAGTCCGATTCATGATCAGAAACTCCCTGAAGCAGATATGATATATCTGGCAGGAGGGTATCCTGAATTATATCTTGAAATGTTATCTGATAATATCGCAATGCGAAATCAGTTAAAAAAAGCAGCAGATCGAGGAGTAAAAATCCTGGCAGAATGTGGTGGGATGATGTATCTGGGAAATACCATTATTGATGAAGAAGGTAAAGAATATGATATGGTAGGGATATTTCCGTTTAGTACTTCTATGCAAAACAAAAAATTATCTTTAGGATATCGAAAAGTAGTGTGTAATGATTTAGAAATTTGGGGGCATGAATTTCATTATTCCAAAGTAATGAATGATGATATCATACCCACTGTAGGGCAAGTATTCTCGGCAAGAGAAAAAGAAGTTGCCACAAAAATATATCAATATCAAAACGTATATGCCAGCTACATTCATTTGTACTGGGCAGCGTTAGAAGAACCTATAGACTTATGCATCTAATCGCAACCATACCTGGAGGGTGGAACCCCAATGATGATGGTATCTTTTATATCGATCAGCAACCAGGAGATATTGTATTTCTGAGTGCCGGAGATACCGAAATTCATACCTTAAATGAGGCGTATAAGGAGCTACACGAAGCCGAAGGAGATAAATTGCCTAGTTTACGAATGACCAACCTGGTATATCTCAAACAAGAATTGACAATAGATACCTATCTCGAAGAAGTATTGAGTAAAGCCAAAGTTATAGTTTGTAGTATGCTTGGAGGAATCAGTTACTACAAGTATTTGGTAGAGTCTCTAGTGAGTTTACAAGAGCAAACAGGTAATACGATATTGTTTTTACCGGCTCATGAACCTGATTTTGAGCTAATGCAATTGTCATCTGTCGATATACAAATTGTACATCAGTGTCGACAATATTTACAAGAAGGAGGAAAAGAAAATGCTGTTGCTTTATTCAATTATTTACGAACTCATTTCTTTGATATACAACTTCCGATTGTACCTGCTATAGGTATTGCAGACGTGTTTTTATATACTACAGCGTTAGGAATGACTACTCAAGAAGTTTTAGAAAATACTATAGATGCCTCTAGACCTAATGTGGCATTATTGGGATATCGTACCCATTTTCTATCTGATAATATGGAGCCGTTGCATGTGATGAGTACAGCGCTTCAGGAACGAGGAATAAATGCGTTTGTGGTTTTTGCCAGCAACTTGCGAGATCCTAAATTGTTAGATCAGGTACAAGCATTAATGACGCATAACGGGAAGCGTGATGTGCATACCATTATTAATACTACAGGGTTTACGATCAAACCCATGGATGGTTCGGCGTTTATCTTCGAAAAACTTAATATTCCCGTTTTGCAAGCCATATTTTCTACTGCTAATAAGCAAGTATGGGAAGAAGGACTCTTTGGGTTACCTCCTACAGATATTGCTATGAATATCGCCTTACCCGAAATTGACGGAAGAATTATCGGTCGTGCGGTTTCGTTTAAAAAAGAAATTAGTAAAGATGTACTTACCGATAGCTCTATTTTAAAATATGAAGCTCATATTCCTGCCTGCGATTTTATGGCAGAATTAGCTCAGCGATGGGCAGCATTACAGTATAAAAAGAATATAGATAAAAAGGTAGCGGTTATTTTACCAAATTACCCCAATAAGGACAGCCGTCTTGCAAACGGAGTAGGTCTCGATACACCCGAAAGTTGTATTGTTTTATTAGATACGCTTAAAGCGGAAGGGTATAATGTAGGAGAGCAATTACCAAAGAGTGGTACAGAGCTAATGCATTGGATTACACAGGTAACCACTAATGATGTTACGACCACGATGACCCGGCCGCATGCATTGACTTTTGATCGAGCAGATTTTGATATATGTTTTTCGGCATTATCTTCTACATTACAAGATAAGGTAACAGCGCAATGGGGGAAACCAGAAAATGATCCGTATTATACCGGCGATGGATTTATAGTATCTGGATTTTTATTGGGGAATATCTTTGTGAGTATTCAACCATCCCGAGGGTATAATCAGGACCCACAGGCAATCTACCATTCTCCTGATCTGCCACCAACCTATCAATATCTCGCCTATTATTTTTGGTTACAACAAAACTATCAGGCAGATGCAGTGATCCATTTAGGAAAACACGGAAACCTGGAGTGGTTACCCGGAAAAAGTGTATCACTAGATCCCGAAACTTGCTTTCCTGCAGCTGTATTTGGAGCATTACCACATTTTTACCCGTTTATCATTAATGACCCAGGAGAAGGAACACAGGCAAAACGACGCAATCAGGCAGTGATCATAGATCATTTAATTCCGCCGATGACCCGTGCAGAAAGTTACGGTAGTCTAATGAAGCTGGAGCATTTGGTAGATGAATATTATGAAGCAGCTACCTTAGATCCCAAACGATCACGTGTATTAGAAAAGGAAATAGCTGACCTGGTTACCCAAACCAAATTAAATGTGGATTTGGGAATCGCCTCAGACGATGTAGATGAATTATTAGTCAAATTAGATGGGTATTTGTGTGAATTAAAAGAAGCACAAATCAGAGATGGACTCCATATTTTTGGGAAAGCCCCTGTAGATGAACAGCTCATTGATTTGTTAATAGCATTGCATCGCGTACCAGGATATCAACAGGAAGGAATTACACAAGCACTAGCCAAAGATTTAGGAATCACTAAAAACATTCTTGAGGTTGCTTATACAGAATCGATGGAATTGACTATCGAAGGTGTTTTTTGTAAAACGGCAGGGCACGTGATTCAACAATTAGAAGGTATTGCAAAAAGGCAATTAATTGCATATTTAGAAAAAGACATCCTCGCCGAAGAGTATCCTTTCTTGAATCAAATAGTACGATATATAAAATCTACTACTTTAGTTGCAGTACAACAAACTACAGACGAACTTCAGTATTTATTAGGAGGTCTTAATGGATGCTATGTTCCCTCTGGGCCATCGGGAGCACCAACACGAGGTCGATTGGATTTGTTGCCTACCGGAAGAAATTTTTATTCTGTAGATGTACGTACCATTCCTACCGAAACAGCCTACCGTTTGGGAGAGAAAAGCGCACAGCTCATTATTGATCGATATTTGCAGGAAAATGGTGATTACCCCGAAACCATTGGAGTTTCGGTATGGGGAACCTCTACCATGCGTACAGGGGGAGATGATATTGCACAAGCATTTGCATTAATGGGAGTACGCCCGTTATGGAAAAATGCCAATCGCAGAGTTACTGATTTTGAGGTAATTCCCTTAATAACATTAGGAAGACCCAGAGTGGATGTTACATTACGGATCTCAGGGTTTTTTAGAGACGCATTTCCAGATGTGATCAATCTGTTTAATGCGGTGGTAACGCGTTTGGCAAATCTGGATGAACCTATAGAAGATAATCCGATTCGAAAACGATTTTTGGCAGAACAATCACAGTGGCAAGAGCAAGGATTACCACAAGAGGAAGCCTCACAACGCGCTTTATATCGTGTGTTTGGTTCTAAACCGGGAGCATACGGAGCAGGACTGCAAGCAGTAATCGATGAGAAGAACTGGCAAACCCAGGAAGATCTTGCCAACGTATATATCAATTGGAGTGGATATGCCTATGGAAATTCTAAAAAAGGAGTTTCTGCACATGAATCGTTTCAATATCGATTACAAGCGATGCAAATTGTAATGCAAAATCAGGATAACAGAGAGCATGATATTTTGGATAGTGATGATTACTATCAATTTCACGGGGGATTGGCCAATGCCGTAAAAACCGTAAAAGGTAATGAAGCTGAAATCTATTTTGGAGATCATTCCCGACCAGAAACGCCCAAGGTAAAAACACTGAAAGAAGAATTGCTAAAAGTATACCGATCACGAGTAATTAATCCCAAATGGATTGCTGGAGTACAGCGGCATGGATATAAAGGAGCTTTTGAGATGGCTGCCACTTTAGATTATCTGTTTGCCTATGATGCCACGACAAATCTAATTGATGATTTTATGTATGAAGGAATTACAGAAAGCTATTTGTTAACTCCAGAGAACAAAGAATTTATTACCCAAAATAATCCCTGGGCACTAAAAGATATGAGCGAACGCTTGTTGGAAGCCATACAACGAGGGATGTGGGCAAATCCATCTGATGAGGTTAAAGAACAATTAGAGGAGTTGTATATGGAAGGTGAAGGATTAACAGAGTAAGTATATCTTCTTTTAGGCTAACAGGTTAATGTCGTAGATCAGGTAAAAACCAGTAGATTTGTAAATAAACATACATGGAATATAAAGAACATATATCCTTTATAACATTGTTGTAGGTAATTTGAACCAACCGCCAGAAGTTAAAACCGAATGAATGAATTTTTAAAAATATTATCCCTAATTATATTGATGAATTTTGGTTGTAACGCGCAAAACAATGAACCATCTGAATTTATTCCAAAAGGATATGTAGAGTTTGACAAATATTTTGGAGACCTTAATAAAGATGGAAAAGATGACTGCGTACTTGTAATTAAGAAAACTGATACAAGTAATGTGGTTATAAATCGGTTTGACAAAACAGTTAACAGAAATAGGCGTGGAATAATTGTGTTATTTAAAAATGCGAATGGTTATCAACTTACCGATAAAAATTACAATTGTTTTTCATCCGAAAATGAAGATGGTGGAGTTTATTTCCCACCTGAATTATGGATTGAAATTAAAAATAAAAAATTGCATGTGCATTATGGACACGGCAGATACGGATATTGGGATTACACCTTCAGATTTCAAAAATCTAATTTTGAATTAATTGGATATGATTCTAGTAGTAATCGTGGTCCAATCACAAATAGAGAAACAAGCATTAACTTCTTGACAAAAAAGAAACTAATTAGAGAAAATACCAATGAGGATGCGGAAAGCGGAGATGAGATATTTAAGGAAACTTGGAGTAATATTGAAATAGAAAATCTAATCAAACTGTCTGAAATAAAAGACTTTGATGAATTAGACATGCATAATTATTGATTAAAAAACTACCTGCAACAATGGCTATAATTAATACGGGGTTTGGTGCTTAATCCAAAGTTTAGTGTTTAAAATGAAGTCCGCCAAATAGAATATTACGCGATAACGAAATGATCTATTTTGGCCTTATAAATGAAAAGGTAAAAACAAAATAAAAACTTTTGACTAAGTACTTAATCAAAAGTTTACTACTTTTAATTCCTGTACTAGCTATAGCTTAAACGTTACAGGTAATTAACGGATTGAATCAAAATACCAGATTTATGAAAAAAACAGCATTTGTACTTCTTTTGATTTCTCTATTCTGTCAAGCCCAAGAAACGGACTCTTTGAATATCTTGAAAAAAAACGACTGGCATGCATTACGATGGTTTGATAAAGATACAGTTGTTTTATTGCCAAGAGATAAGATTAAAAATGATTATGCTGACCTTGATACACTTCAAATCATCCGACAGAAAAAACAAAAGTTCTATGGAGAAAGAATTAGTTTTAGTGAAAATGGCGAATTAAAATATAGTAACAACATGTCTTGTCCTGTTGGTGAGTCAATAAAAAAAATTTACGCAATGGAATTAAAAAAGAACAAGTTGATAGTTGATTTTGAATTCACTAAGTGGCCATGGGAAAAAAATGAGGCGATTCGTCAAAAAAGAGAATTTGAAATTATTAAATGGGGTTCCGAAAGAATTATTTTAAAATAAAAACTACCTACAACGCTATATATAGCAAATAGGGCAATTAGTGTTTAATCAAAAGGTTCTTGTCTATTTGTAAAGTCACCAAATTTTTTGATTTACAACTATCCTTTTTATTTTCTATTTTGGTAGTTGTAGTCGTTCGGCCGACTTTATAAAGAAAAAGATAAAACAAAATAAAAAGTTTTGGCTAAGTACTTAACCAAAAGGTTACTACTTTTAATTTCCTTACTAACCATAGCCGAGACGTTGTGTTTCACTTAAGAAAAAGAAATAGTTCATGAATTATCAAACTTTTCAGCCTCATCCAGATTTAGAATCGCTAATTAGTTGTTATTGGACTTTGGAAGTTCCTGCAGCAGAGGATACCCAAAGACAACGAATAATTCCTGATGGCACAATCGAAATGGCATTTATACTTGGAGATGATATAAAACGATATACTACAGAAGATAATTTTATTATACAACCTCGTTCAATGGTGCTAGGACAGATCATTGACCCTTTTTATATAGAGCCAACAGGATATGTTAACACATTTGCAATTCGTTTTTATCCTTATGGTTTTGCCAATTTTGTAACTGCACCAATCAAAACATTGGCAAACAAGGAAACGCCAATAGAAATGTTATTTGGAGAAAAAACCGCCAAAAAATTAGAACAAGACATAATTCAAGCAACAGATACAAAACAAAGAATAGAGATCATCGAACTTTTTCTTCAGAATAAACTCAGTGAACAGATCACGGTCGACAATATTGTTAAAACAACCATAGATACTCTCTTATCAACAAAAGGGAGTACATCTATACGTGACATTCTTAAAAAGGATGTATCCAAAAGAAGACAACTAGAAAGAATGTTCGTAAAACAAATAGGGATCAGCCCGAAACAGTTAGGTAAAGTAATTCGGTTACAAAGCGCTCTAAAAATGTTGCTTAACGAAGAAGGAGAAAGCCTTACTAATATTGCTTATGAAAGTGAATACTATGACCAGGCGCATTTTATCAAAGACTTCAAGGAATTTACAGGAATTAGCCCAAAAGAGTTTTTAGGAAATGAAAGCATGACGCTTTCTTCAATTTTCTACAAATGAATTAAATCTGTCGCATTTTTACAATTTTGTTTCTCATTTACAGTTTAACTTTACCTCTACATTTAATTAATAAACATGAGAAGAACAATATGTAGTCTTTTTACTGCAATATTAATCTTGGGCTTTGCTGCTTGTAATAGCACAGATAAACCCGAATTAGAAAGGCAGAAAAGTGATTCAACCATAAATCAAAGTGCAAATAGCATGAAAAATTATATTTCAATTTTTGAAATTCCAGCAACAGACATTTCACGAGCAATCGAATTTTATCAGGCAATTTTGGATATTAACATTGAGAAAATGGAAATGCCAGGTATGGAAATGGGCATATTTCCATATGAAGAACAGATGGTTACTGGTGTTATTATGAAAGGAGAAGGTTTCCAACCTTCGGCAGATGGGGTGACTATATATCTAAATGGTGGAGACAACCTTCAGGTAATTCTTGATAAAGTCGAGAAAAATAGCGGTAAAATCATTGTTCCTAAAACACCTCATGCCGATGAAAGTGGATATTTCGCAATGTTTCTTGATTCAGAAGGAAATAAAATGGGGTTACATTCCCCAAACTAATTAAAGAAAAAAGCAAACGCAAAACAAGATATAAAAGCAATAGCGGTTCGGGTACAAACTCGAACTGCTTTTTGTGTTTAAATAGGTATATTGCTACTTAAAAGCAAGTGCTTTTAGACAAAACCGTTACCAATAATAGTAAACAAAAATATCAAACCGAATATGCAAATAACATTAGAATATTGGAATACTTTAGCTAACCAAACTATTCTGATAAGCTCTTTATTGAGTGGTTTTTCTATTACCGTAGTTGCTAATCTATTAGTTTCTGACAAGAAAGATAAACTAACTAATAAAATTTTAAAGTCTGCAACGTTATCTGCTGGTTGTTTTCTCGTCACTGTATTTGCAATGATGCAAATCTCAATGATGACTACACCAGGAGGTTATTTAAAGGGTGTTGTTACAAAGGATTTTTTAATTCCTAGAATAATTGGATTACTGACTTTTATGATTGGACTCTTTTCTATAACGATTATGATTTCATTATCGGGATGGACAAAATCAAAAAAAGTAGGAATATTTACAACTGCTGTTGGAATATTAACATTGCTACTAATTTTTACAACAATGACAAGAATAAGTTTTTAATCAAGGGTAATGCACTAAACAAAATTATAAACACAAAATATGAGCAGCACAAAACATCACGATGAGCGTATTGCAAAAATAACATTTGCTTTGGTGTATCCACATTATCTTGCTAAAGTCGACTTATCTTGTTGAACTGTAACGTTTTGATGTAATTGTACTCTTATATTTAACCAGTTAAATATAAACGTCATGCAAGCATCAATCAAAAACAACAAATCGCCATTTTATTCAAACTTCCTTTTTTTACTATTTCTGTTTTTCTTCTCTAGTACTATTTTTGCACAGAAAGAACAGCTTTGGTTTGGAACCTACACAGATGAGAACGGAAAAGTGCATCAAGGTAGATATAACATCATCAAGGATGGTAGAGCTTTAACTAGCATCATTCTCGCTCCATATGGAAAACCTCCAATGGAATTCATAGTTATCAAAAACGATACAGTTCAAAGATTCGTAGAGATTTCCTGGCCCAATAAGCCTAAACGAATAGCAACTCTTATTCAATATACAGATGGTTATTATGCGGGGAATTTTGAAGACGAGACAAAAATACTCCCCATGGTCATTAAAGAATTTAACTTTCAAGATGCACAACTACAAGGAAACTGGTTTAAACCTAGTGAAATTGAAGTGAAAATTATAGAGAACACGATTAAACTACTTGGGTCTACAGAAGGTTGGAATAAAAACGATAATAGAGTATGTGAATCTAATAACACCTATAGTTTATTCTGTGCACTCTATGAATCATCTATTGTTATTGATGGAGAATATCGTCATTTAAGGCCTGCGGTAAAATTTGTTAGGGATGCCATTCAAGAAAAATACCCTAAAAAATATGACCATGTTCTAGTGGATTTTAATAATGCAGCAGAAATATCTCTAAAGGAATTACATGAAATTTTAAAGTTAGCGAAGGAAAATCTGATTAATGCTATACAATAACTAGTATACAACACCAAGTATATGATCATAGCAGTAACATGATTAATCGAAGGTTCTTGTATATTTGCTATGGAGTAGAAATTATAGAAAGAAAAAGATATAAAATCAATACAGAGTCGTTGATAGCTTGGTAATATCTTGCTTTACTATACCACAAACTGCCGTTGACAAATATTTTATAAATCACACCATGCTAGAAATCAGACCTCTTAATAATTTGTCAGTCTATTTGGATCGCCTTATAAAAGGTCGTTTATGGCTTAAGGTAATTATTGGATTGATTTTAGGTGCTGGGGTTGGCATCGTAATCAACCCGTCTACTGGGCTTGTTACAGAGAATTTTAGCTTGTCATTAGCCAATTGGCTCGATTTACCAGGTCAAATATTTATGAGGTTAGTTCAAATGATTATGATCCCCCTAATATTTGCTTCTATTATTTCGGGAATTGTAGGGAACACATCTGATAATCTTAAAGCCTTTGGAATAAAGCTGTTATTGTATTTTGTTTTCACTACAGTCATCGCTATCACTATTGGTTTGATTGTCACATTCATCATGAAACCCGGGCAATATGTTTTCAAGCTGGGAGGATTTCCAAACAGCGGAGAAAAACTAATTGAAGCCAATGAACAAACGAACCTGATCGAAAACATTCCAGATACTATTTCTAAGCTCATCCCAAATAATCCACTGGAATCTATCTTAATGGGAGAAATGCTTGGTGTAGTAATATTTACCATAATAATTGGTGTTGCGATTACCCAGCTCAATCATGACACGGCAAGGCCTATCATTCGTTTTGTCGAAGCGATTCAGAAGATTTGCATGATTGTAGTCTCTTGGGCGATGATGCTCGTCCCATATGCTGTATTTGGCTTAATAGCAGCCTTGTTATCCAAAATTGGCATTGAAATATTTCTTGGTTTGGGTTACTATATGATAGTCGTTATTCTGGGTTTGACCTTCTTAATGATATTCTATTTAATAATGGTATTCGCTTTCACACGTAAGAATCCCTTGAAATTTTTAAACTTGATCCGTGAACCTCAGCTATTAGCATTTTCTACTGCTAGTTCTGCAGCTGTTATGCCGGTATCTATGAAAACAGCAGATGAAAAATTAGGGGTGTCCTCTAATATTAGTGACTTTGTTATTCCTGTTGGGGCAACGATAAATATGGATGGTACCGCTCTATTTCAATGTGTAACCACTTTATTCATGGCACAAGCTTATGGCATTGAGCTGTCGGTGATAAACTTAATATTAATAACCACTACAGTTGTAGCCGCGTCTATCGGAACGCCTGCTATTCCAGGAGGAGGTGTCATCATTCTTGCATCCGTGCTACAGAGCGCAGGAATTCCAATAGATGGACTGATTATTATTATTGGTATAGATAGAATTTTAGGAATGTTTAGAACAGCGGTTAATGTGACTGGAGACCTAACTGCGAGCGTAATTTTCAATAAATTTTATGGCTCGGATAAAAATAAAACATTTGCCAACAAAAAATAGATATCACTAAAACAAGTGACTGTTAAAACTGTTGTATTTCATTAGAAAAACTAACATATGAATAAATTATTTTATAGAATATTCCTTTTTTGTATGATCATTAGTTGCAAAAGTGAAACAACAAAATTGATTGATATTGATGGGAATCAATATTCAATAATGAAGTATGGGGAAACTTTTTGGATGACCGAAAACCTTAAAGCTAGACGAGATATAAATGGGAACAATGTAAAATATTTTTTTCCTGATAATGATTCAAGTAATGTTCAACTGTATGGGTTATTATACGATTTCGAAACTGCATGTATGGTATGCCCCCAAGGGTGGAGATTACCAAATAATAAGGATTGGGAAAAACTATTTAATTTTTCAAAAGATAATGTAGCAGGCAATTATAAAGATAAACAGTTTTGGAAAGGAGAAATAAATTCAAACAATAGTGGATTTTCTATAAGGCCTTCGGGAATAGGAAATAATGAGGAACATCCAAATAATTTTAGAGAAAACACATTGTTTTGGTCAGATTCTAAAGAAGAGGAACATTTTATTTGGACGTATATTTTGGAAAAAAGTAATAATAAAATCAGAAAAGCTTCACAACATCCAACATATGCTT
This sequence comes from Aquimarina sp. Aq78, assembly GCF_900299525.1. Lineage (GTDB taxonomy): Bacteria > Bacteroidota > Bacteroidia > Flavobacteriales > Flavobacteriaceae > Aquimarina. The sequence continues at coordinate 262,288 of NZ_OMKA01000031.1, forward strand.
TTTCTATACGATGTATTAAATAAATTAAGTGTTTAAAACACGGATTCTTATCTTTTAGTCTAAACTCTTTTTTCTACAGCACTGCTTATATAGTAGCTAATAAAAAGAAACACTCCACCATAAATTTTATTTTTTTTTAAAATATATATTGAAAAATGCAATAGATTAAAAAAGTGTCGTCTTTCTAATTGAAGACCCTTCATAAAAGGTTTTAATGAATTTGGAATCAGAAAACAGTAAAAAACTAACCGATTTTTTTGGAAGAGAATATGAATCTCTCAAGAGGTATGTGAAAACCAAAATAAGTGACACAGCCAATCGGGATGCTGAAGATATCATCCAGGATGTTGCTTTAAAATTATTTTCGGGAGCAGATCGATATGCTCCAATAAATAATGTAGCTGGTTTTGTTTACAGATCTGTAAAAAACAAAATCATTGATGTAATGCGAACTACAAAAAAAACGAATTCGGTAGACGCTGATGAAGATTTAGTAGAGCTGGCTGAGGTACTACACCAATCAACCGACAATTACACTTCGGATCAAATGATAGTAGTATTAAAAAAATGCATCGAACAGCTAAAACCAGCATATAAAGATATTATTATAGCTGTAGACTTTGAAGGGTATACATATAGAGAGATTTCGACTAAAACAGGAATTTCTATAGGAACATTAATGTCTAGAAGACATAGAGCAATTGCAGTATTATATAAAAAAATAGAAGTAGAGATTAATAAAAATAAAAATATATCATGACAAATTTTTTCACTCATAAATTCAGAAAAAAGTCACCAATAGAGATTGTAGGAATAATCATTTTTGGTGCAATTGCAATAACAGGATTAGCCATTTTATTCGGCTTTGTCATTATGTGGTTATGGAATTGGCTTATGCCCGAGATTTTTGGACTAACAACTCTTACCTATTGGCAAGCTGTGGGAGTATTTATATTGCTAAAAATATTTCTTGGAGGTTGTGGTAGTGGTAGTAGTAAAAAATCATCTAAAAACTCAAGTGATGACTGTAAAAAAGATTCGAAAACTGATTTTTCAAAATGGAAATACTATGATAAGTTTTGGAAAGAAGAAGGTGATGAATATTACAAACAATATATCGAACGACAATCAAGTCAAGTGCAAGAGGACACTTCAAAACCAGAATCAGAATAACATTAAATTTCAATATGGAATTACTAATATTTCGAACAGATATTAAATCAAAGAAAAAAGTTAAATCATTAAAACCAGTACTTAACAATCATTCAGATATTATTAAATGGTCAATTGATCTCGAAGATATAGACAATGTACTTAGAATTGAGGCTACAACAAATTTATCAGAAGTGGATGTTATTGACCTGGTACAAATACAAGGTTTCTTTATCAAAATATTGTCGGATTAAAGCGATCAGCATAAAAGGCAGTTGTAAACAATTCAGGAAATAGATTTTATAAAACGTAAGTTAGATATAAGAAAACTAGGTCAGTTCGAATGTTTTATTACATCTAACTTACGTTTAAAAAGTGAAATAATAATGCTTAAGATTTTATCTCTAACTTATATCCTATACCATGAATGTTTATTAGTTTAATCGCCTCGTCGTCTTTTAACTTTTTACGCAGTTTAGAAATATATGTGTCTAGACTTCTTCCTACGATTACGCCATTGTCTTCCCATACTTTTTTAATCAATTCATCTCGCTTAACAATTTGATTAGGATGCGCTACAAAAATCTCTAGCAGTTCACATTCTTTTTTTGAAAGACTAACTTCGACAGTTTGTTTAATCAATTTATGTTGTTCAGGATAAAACTGAAAGCTGCCTATGGATATATAGCTTGTGTCACTTTCATCATTAACATAAAGTTTCTTTCTTCTATATAAAATCAACAAAAGGAGTGTAAACACAATAAAAAGCAACCCATAGATTAACGTTTGTTTGCCGAAATCACTGGACTGAGTTTCGGTAAATCGTACTTCGATAGTATAGCAACCTTTGGGTAAAAACCTTCCGCCACAAGGAATAATATCTCTAGCAATATCATCCCTTATTAGAAAGCTATATGGAACTTCTTTATCAAAACATTGTAATACTTCAACACGATATTGCTCTGGCAATCCAGCTTTTTGAAAACTTTTTTTTACAATAGAAACCAAATCACTGGGATCAAATGAAAGCGAATTTTCAAAAGAAAGTTGATACTTTGATTTTTCTAATGCCACTATAGGTAAAACCAAAGAAGTACTATCTTGATTGGTCAACAATAATTGATTTCCAACATCACGTAATGCAATTTTCACTAGTTCTGAAAACTCATCTGTTTGCTCTTTTATGTTAGAGAACCCCATAATGAGAAAGATAATCCCAGATAAAATTCCTAATACATATATCTTTTTGTTCTCCATGCGTTACAAATAACATACAATCTTATGAGATTTTACAGTAGTTGACACTTCTTTGACACTTTTTTGACACTTTTAATTGTAGTTCGATTTAGCTTTACTAAAAATAAAAATAATATAAGGAAAATCATAAGTACGCGTATCCTTATCATCATAATAAAGAACAAATTAAAACAATCAAAAAATGAACAAATTTATAATCGTATTTATAGTACTATTAAGTGCTGGTTGTACTAAAAACAATCAGGAAGGAAATATAGAGAAAGAAACTTTCCAAATTGATCCGCTCAAAACAGCAACTGTTAGCAAAATGGATGATCCTTATGCGTTAGCGTTAAAAATCGATACCATAGATAAGGATGAGTACAGCCTCATTGTTTCGATTGATCTATATGATAAGTCCTTTTTTGTATCTCCGCACTCCAATGGTAATTTTATGGGTCGTTTCGCTCTTTCATTAAGTGAAACTAAGGACCTTGCTATGAAAGATTCAATTATAGAATTCCCAAAGGCATTAGAGAGTTATGATCCTTTTAGTGACAGACAGGTAAACTTTGTAAAACGTAATACCACCTATACCCAGAAACTCATCATTGACTCGCAAAAAGATTTTGAAGTAAGTGGTTGGATCAAATTTGTCATTGAACCACGCTGTACCATGGAAAAAATAAAATTCGTTATTTCACAACGTTCTGGAATCTTATCTGTGGAGGAACTAGATAGATCAGCTTACTTTGGGATTTTTTCGGATATGATATGTGATGTATCTGATCTAAACAAGAAAAAGTAAAAGTAAAACTTGATAAGGATGTGTAAAAACCTATTATAATTCTGAAAATAGACATAAAGAAATGTTGTACTAAGTTATTAGAGTTAAAAATTTCTTGAAATTAAAGGTGAAATCATATTATCTTTCTCTAATTTTTAATAATACCTAGTAACTTAGGCCAAAATCTATAATAAAAATGTCTAATGTATTAGTCGTAATTTTAGGAATTGGATCTATTCAAAGTATTTTATTTGCGATACTCATTGTATTGAAAAAGAAAAGAAAATCATCTGATCTAATTTTATTGACTTGGTTTTTAGTGTTTTCTGTCCATTTATTATTAGGGATAGGTAAAAGCAAATACCTAACCGATATAACCGGGATATTAATAGCAACAATTAGCTTTTTGCACGGTCCCTTTTTTCTGTTTTATACCAAATCCTTATTTAATCAATATATTACTAAAGCCAACCTTCTACATTTTTTGCCATTTGTAATTTTTACTTTTTTCAGTTTTTTTATTAGGCAGGAGTCAGAATTGTTATGGGAAATAATAATTCTAATTGCAAAACTGATTTCTTTAACTCTTTATCCATTGTACATACTATATTCCTATTATAAAACAGATAAGTTTTTTAAGACCCATAAGGCTGATAGTAGTATGCTTGAGCTCTCCTGGGTTAGAATTATTGCAATTTTATTCCTTATAAGTATAGGAATTAGTCTTATAAGATTAGCAATAGAACTTTTGGTGGGAGTAGCATATTTTGAAGTTTGGGATGTTTTACGGTATGTTATTCTCGTAACTGTGATCGGGTTTTACGGGTTGAAATATGGTATGGTATACCATCCTGAAGTACCTTTTGATGCTGCAATTGAAAAAAAGAAATATAAACATAGTCCGCTTAAAAACGATGAGATAATTATGTTTATAGATTCTATTAATCGTTTTTTCAAGGAAAATAAAACATATTTACATCCCGATTTTTCATTAGCTGTTTTGTCAGAATCTGTAAATATTCCTAAGCATCATCTTTCTCAAATCATAAATTCTGAAATGAATACTACTTTTTATGATTTGATCAATACCAAAAGAGTGGCGTATGCTATAGACAGAATAAAAGAGGGAGATGAATTAAATTTAACCTTAGAAGGCATAGGCTATGAGTGTGGGTTTAACTCTAAATCGGCTTTCTTTCACCATTTTAAAAAACATACGGGAAAAACTCCCGGGCAATTCAAAAAAGAAATAAGTACTGATTAATTAAGAAGTTCCGTTATTCTCTTACTTGCCCCCATATTTGTATTCTAACATAAGATGAATTACATGGATAAAAGAGATTTTATTAAAACTTTGGGGATAGCTTCAACCATTACTTTTTTAAACCCAATAGCTGCTTCGGGATTTAAAATGTTTGGTGATATCAATAAAAAAGTGCTTATTCTGGGAGGTAGAGGATTTTTGGGCCCTACTATTGTCGAAACATTTTTGGCCTCAGGCTATGAAGTAACATTATTGAACAGAGGGAAAACCAATCCCGAACTTTTTAAATATTTACCTGTTATCATTTGTGACCGGGAAAAAGAAAATAAAGAAGGACTTAAAAATATTGATAAAAAACATAAAGAAACCTATTGGGATGTTGTTGTAGATACATGGCAAAAGTCTCCAAAAGCTGTTTCAGATTTCCTTGAAGAGTTTAAAGGGCAATTTGGCAATTATCACTACATATCTACTATTTCGGTTTATGACAAATGGGATAAAAAGTTTATTGAAGAATCAGAGCCCTTAAATCCTCTGCCAAAATTCCCAAAAACAATAGGCGAAGATTTTAGATATGCCATAAGGAAAACATTTGCTGAAGAAGCGATTAGAGAACGGATAGATAATTTTACGATATATAGATCTCATGGGATGAAAAGTTCTAGAGTTACTCATCCAGGTAACCCAAATGAAGAGCCTTTTTGGCCGGTTAGATTTTATAGAGGAGGAGAAATACTATTACCAAATGTTCATGATCATCACATGCAGGTTACAGATGTAAAAAGTTTGGCAAACTTTATCGTTCATTGTACAGAATCAAAAATATATGGCGCATTCAATGTCGCTTCTAATCCAACCCCTTTTAAAGATTATGTGTCCTGTCTCATTCATGCTACAAGTATGCCAGAAAAACTACATTGGGTTGATGGAGATTTTCTTATAAAAAATGGGATTCTTCCCTATAAAATAATGCCTTTATGGAGGTCAAAACCTGTAGGAATGTATTATTTTAATGTTCAAAAAGCAATCAATGCAGGATTAGTAAATCGTCCTATGGTCGAAATGACATCTGATCAATTAGAAGGATACAAAAGTAGATATCCCAAAAATGACATTGCCTTTGGAGAAGTAATACAGGGAAAACAAATAAAATACTATAGCGCTGGAAAAGAAAAAGAAATTATAAAAAAATGGGTGTCCAGATCAAAATAAACCTTCTGAAAACATAAATAAAAACAACGAGTGAATACACTTATAACACCCTCTTGTCAAGAAGGGAGTGCCCCATATCGATATGGGGTCAAACCCAGCCAAAGGTAGTTCGAAGTATTACATTAATTCTTCGAGCTGATCCTTTAATGCTTCGAAGTGATAGATTAACGCTTTGAAGCCGTATAATAAGGAGTAAAAGTGGTCATTTAAAGGTTTTTTGCGATGTTTTTAGAGGTAACGACCCCAAAAAAGGTAGTTCGAACTACCTTTTTAATCCTTCTAACTACTTTGGGAGCCCTTCGAAGTAACTTGTTAGCTGTTTAGAAGTAGCACTTCGACAGCTCGAGCTAGTATTTTGATCCAATCAATCACCTTGTTTATCATAGGGAGCACCTTGATAAGGTATAGACAAGACCTATGCAAGGCCTCAGTAGATAAAAATTGCAACATTATTTTGTTTTTAACAGTCTTAATTAAAAACCAGTACTGTTCAAAAATAAGTAATGAAGCTTCTTGTAGATTTTATTTTAGTTGGTGGTGTTATTGTTATAGCAATACTGTTATTGCTATTGATAAAGTCAAAGAAGAAACAATTGTCGCAAAAAATACTAATTGTATTTTTTGCTTTTCTGGGATGTGTTATTCTATGTTTTTATGCACTGTTACATGATATTCTTTGGTTGTTTAGAACCTGTTTTATTCCCAATGATATCACTGTTTTGGTGGTAGGCCCATTATTACTTTTATATATAAAATCATTATTCTTAAAAGAAGAAAATCTGGTAAAGAATGCGCTTCCACATTTTATTCCGGCAGCATTATATATTGTTTTTATTGCTGTTCCAACATTGTTGTATGGGATGTTTAATATAGATAGATTGTCTTATATACTATCAGATTTTATATATTTTTTTATAAGAATAGGAGATTTACATTTGATATTCTACCTTATTATTTCACTGCGATTATTATCAAAATATAGGAGATTGATGAAATCTAACTATTCAAACTTAACTCGATATGATTTTAATTGGATAAGGGCTATGCTACAGGGTGCACTGTGTGTTATTAGCATTGATGTAATGCTCAAAATTTACGAATCCTTTTATGGTGATTTTGATTGGAATGCGGATTTTGTTTCTGTAATAACTATGGTCATTCTGGTTTCATATTTAGGATATTATGGGGTGAATCAATCTAAAGTGTTATTGCCAGATTTTGTATTAGAAGAAGCCCAATTCACTACCAATAAACCAAAAGATAATGCTTTACCAAGTTTTAAGAAAGAAGAATTCGAAATATTAAAAAGTAAATTAGAACTCATTTTGGCAACAAATCGTCCCTATTTAGATGAAGATTTAACTTTAGGGAAATTAGCGAATCAAATTTCTACAACAGATAAAAAACTATCTATGTTGTTAAATCAATACATGAAGACTACATTCTATGATTTAATTAATACGTATCGAATTAACATAGTAAAAGAAAAAATGCAGTCAGATTTGTATGACAATTATAGTCTATTCGGGATTGCATGTGAGTGTGGTTTTAAGTCAAGAACTAGTTTTAATAGGATTTTTAAAAAAGAAACAGGACTCTCTCCTTCGGTGTATAAAAAGCAATTTTTATAAGATAGTACCTTTTTTTAGAAAAAGAGCACCACTGCATCTATCGGTCAACCAAAGCCCTTATAAATTCATTGATTTGCTATTGAATTTATAAACCTTTAATACAATGAAAAAAATCATCTTGACTTTGGGCTTTTGTGCATTCACGTTATTTGTGAGATCTCAAAATGCTAGTGTAGAGCAATCAACATTTGGAATACAGACTGGATTTGCAGGGTTCTGGATATACAATGAGTTAAAACTATCAAATCAAATAGCATTGAGAAGTGAGTTAGGTTTTGATGCTAATAATGGAAAAAGCAATTTTTATCCAGACACAGGCTTTTTATTAACTACTGTAGTTACTCTAGAACCACGGTGGTACTATAATTTGTCTAAGCGCGAAAGCAAGTCAAAACATATAGATGGGAATAGTGGTAATTTCTTTTCTCTAAAAACTAGTTTGCATCATTCTGATTTGCTAATTGTTTTAGATAATAAAGAAGATACCAAAATAGTGACAGATCTATCTGTAGTCCCAACCTGGGGAATTAGAAGAAACATAGGAAAACATTTTAATTATGAAGCTGGAGTAGGAGTTGGGTATATTCATTATTTTTCTAAAAATGCTGGATTCTCAAAAGATAAAGGCGAAGCTGCTATAAATTTGCATTTACGTGTTGGCTATCGGTTTTAATAGATAAATAGCATAACAGAAATTACTGTTTTTGCGTATTACTAAGGCGTGAGTTCGTTAACGAACCCACGCTTTAGTAATAAATTAATGACTTTCTATTAATTGTTCTCTTAGTACAGTAAATAATGTTTCCTGTTGTTTTCTGTCTCCTCCATTTTCCTTTACAAAATTTACATAAGCAATGGTAGCTCTTTTTAATTCTGCTTTAATTTCATTTATGTTTAAGTCGTTATTACTGGATAAATGTAAAAGGTAGTAAACGACTCTTTTAAGTGTGTTTTCAGCCTCTTCATACTGTTTCAATTCTTTATAGGTATTAGCAATGTTATTGCAAGAAATGATATATATCTGTATAAATGGAATATTATCCCGAATACAATCTGACTGATTTATATTTAGTATTTCGGCCCGGTATAGAGCGTCTTTATATCCTAATAATGCTTGGTCGAGTTTACCTTTATTAAACAAAATGTTAGAAGTTGTTATTTTGGCCTTCCAATAATTTTCAATTTGATTAGTGCATAATTCGCTCATCTTATTTTAGATTTTCATTAGCAAAACTCCAGTTTACAACTTCCCAAAAACTCTCTACAAATTTTGGACGTGCATTACGATAATCTATATAATATGCATGTTCCCATACATCAAGTGTTAGGATAGGAGTTTTATTTTCAATTATAGGGGTTTGAGCATCTTTCAGGGACAGAATTTCTAATTTCCCTTCCTGGTTTTGTACAAGCCAGGTCCAGCCTGCACCAAATAATTTAATGGCACTGGTAGAGAATTGTTCTTTAAATTTTTCGAATGTTTCGAAATCTCTTTCGATAAGTTTTTTGACCTTCCCATGTGGTCTTTTTCCTTCATATGGAGATAAACAATGCCAGAAGAAACTATGATTCCAGTGTTGTGCAGCGTTATTGAAAACCAGAGTATCATTATGTTGAGACCCGTATTGAATTATTTCTTGTACCGTGACGTCTACTAATGGAGTGTCTTTTATCAATATATTTAAATTGTTTACATATGCTGCATGATGTTTTCCATAATGGTAATCAAAAGTTTCTTCTGTGATTATGGGTTCAAGTGATTTTTTATCATACGGTAGGTCTGGTAATTGTTGTGTGATCTTCATGTTTTAATTTTTGTATTTGTATCTTTTTGATTTTAAAACTTTTATTGCTTTGGTTATTTCTGTGATTTTTGATAATTCTGAAATTCCTTTTCTAATATCTTTCTGCAGAAGATTTTGATTCATGACTTCACGGTTTAACTGCCGTTTCTTCATTTCTAATAGTTCAATAACGTAGTCCATGTGTAAATGTATAATATATTAGCTATATAAAACTAAAAAAGTTAGCCTTAACTAACAAATTATATTTCACAAATATTTTTATAATATGAATAGCACTATAATTGCATATAATGATTCATGTAGAAGGGAAGAATGTTTTTATTTAGAATACTGATAATTAGTGTCTAATGAGATAAGTAAGATCTGGTAAGAGACAAAAGTGAATGGAGTTATTTCAAAACAATACTAGAGTAAATAAAGTAAAGTAGTGGCGAATTAATACTATCAAATAAGGCTTGTATTGTATGTATGCTAAGTTTGGAGTGTTATTTTCAATAGAATTATAGGAATGAATTTCAAAGATCTAGATTCCCAATACCTTCTTGATTTTGCTACCTAATGAGTTTTTTACTTCACCTGGTTTCTCATCTTCTTCAAAAAGGATACCTTTTACGTTTAAGTGATGACCTACTTGTTCTTTACCATAATCCTGTTCAAACCCTACTACTTGCTTTCGATATTTACAAAGTTGGCAGTTCATATGAGCAGTACCTGTTTTAGCTTCTTCTAAGCGTTCGTCAAATGCTTTCATCAATAATTCATCGGTACCAAAAGGGTCTGTGTAGATATATTCTAGGGTAGAAGATGTATTCATATCTGTGACATGACCATAAATACGTTCTAGTAATACTCCTGTAAAAAAGAAAAAAGGAATAACGATTGTTCGTTTAAATCCTAATTTTTCAATCATTTGTAACGATTCATCAACTTTGGGATAGGCTGTTCCGCTGTATGCTGTTGTAGCAAATCCAAATCCCATTCCTTCCCAGAGCATACTAGTTAGCTTACAGACATCGCTATTGGCATCGGGGTCAGTTGTCCCTCTACCCACAACCACCAGGCAGGTTTCTTTTCGATCTAGTTTAGATAAGGTAGCTTCTGTCTCTTCAATTCGCTTTACTGCAAGATCCAGCAAAAAGGAATTGACACCTATATGCTTTCCCATAGCAATGGTTAAATCCTTATGATAACTTTGAATGGTGTTCAATTCATATGGGATATCATTTTTTGCATGAGATCCGGCAAATAAAATAACCGGGAGTGCATATATTTTTCGAATTCCGTTTAGATACATGCGCTCTACAGCAGCTTCGTAAGTAGGATGGTTAAATTCTAAAAACCCATAATCTACTTCATAGTCACTCTCATAACGTTCTTTTAGGATACTTACTAATCGTTTAAAAGAAGTGATGGCAGCTTCTCTACGGCTTCCGTGCCCACAAAGTAATATTCCTTCTTTCATCTGTTCTTTTTTATTATTTTTTAGTTGTCAGATGGAATTCGCCATTGAACATCTCAGTTGGTATCAACTCAATTGCTATGGCTCATTTCATTGTTTTTATTTATAAATTGAATTATCGACTATAGTTAAAAATGGATTCCAGTCTGTAGAGGAATACCAAACATTAATTTACCGAATTGGATTAGCCCCAATAAGTAACACCACAGGCATTTGCAATGTACTGTTTTTGATCTGTTCTTGTATACTACCTAGTGTGCCTGTTATAATTTCCTGATTTAATCTTGATACATTAGATGCTGCATTAACAGGGATAGTATCGTCTTCGCAAACTTCTAAAAGCTTAGGAATAATCCTATGCAGGCTTTTAAGTCCCATATATATTGAGATGGTATTTCCAGCTTTAAGCATATGCGCAATCCCAGTGAGTTGCTCAAAAGAATAATCAGCTGTATGCGCCGTGCATATCAGCATGGCATTGGATTTATTTCTTTCGGTAATGGGAATATTAAAAATATTTGCGGCTGCCAGTGCTGCAGAAATTCCTGGAATCACCTCAAAAGGAACATTTTTTTCTGTTAGATATCGTGCTTCCTCAGCTGCTCTTCCGTAGACATAAGGATCACCAGATTTAAGACGAACTACTTTTTTACCTTTCTCATAATGCGTATAGAGTAATTCATTGATCTTTTGTTGACGTTCTATTTGATCAGAAGTATCTCCAAATTTACGCCCTACATATACTTTTTCTCCAATAGTATTGATCGCTAAAATAGTATCTGAAACGAGATTGTCATGAAGAATCACATCTGCTTCTTTGATAAGGCGAGATGCTTTTACGGTTAATAATTCTGGATCTCCCGGACCAGCACCTACTATGGCTACAACATTCATTTTTAAACGTTTAAATTTTTAGCAATCATTTAATGCTTGTTTCATATTAATTTTAAAGGATCAGGATGGATATAAGAATACCCTAAAAGTGTTTTACTTTTGGTATTAGAGATAATCTTATATGCTTGCTTTTCTTGTTTGATAAAAGTAGGAGGGGTAAGCCCTATTTTTTGTGCAGCAAGTGTATAGTATTCTTTTCGTATCGGATGTTGATCTGCGCAACCATTTATAATTTCTCCCCAAGCTTCTTTTTCGATAACCGCATTAATTAACCCAATACAATCTTCTCTATGGATTACATTAATAGGAACATCTCCATTTTGCACTTCTTTTTTATTAGCAAGAAATCGACCTGGTAATCGATCATCACCAATAAGACCAGATAGTCGAATAATGCTCACTCTATTTTCAAATTGTTCTTGCAATAGTCGCTCTACAGCGGCAACTGCTTTTCCTGATTCTTTTTCTGGCGCAATATTCAATGTTTCAGTTACCTCTCCATTAGTATTTTGATATACCGAAGTAGAGCTGATAAAGATTATTTTTTGAGTTTCAGAAATAAAGGGAAGTATACTTTTTATTTGATTTTGGTATATTTCTATAATATTAGAGATTCGTTTAGGAGGAAAATTGATAATGACAATTTCGCTTCCGGATACAAAATCTATATATTCTTTTTCTGAAGACTTTCCAAGTGTAAAAAAATGAGGTATAATACCTTCTGCTTTTAACTTTTCGATTTTACTTTCTGTAGTGGTAGACCCTTTTACCGTATCTCCGTTGGCAATTCGATCTATTGCCAATGGTAATCCTAACCATCCACAACCTAATATACTTATATGTTTAGACTTCTTCACTAATTCTAATGTGGTTTGGTGACATCCCCAGATAAATAGTAAGAATATGCTCCCAGGTGACTGTATCCTCTTCTTTTATCCAAAATGTGACCAGGTGTTTTCCTTTTTTATTTTTCAGGCGTATTGCCTTGGTAAAGATAGTAGATTTTTTAAGCCAGATCACTTCTGCAACACTTACTTTACGATCAGCTATCTCATCTGAAATATCTTTTGGAATTCCGGCGATAGTTAATTGTAAATGAAGGTCTTCTCCAGTAATTTTTACTTCATAATCATCGGTGTAATCTACCAGGTGAGACGATTTTATTTCAATTGAAGCTGCATCGTATTGTTGCACAGCAATAGGTTTAGGTTCTTGAAATAAGTACTTAAATAAAGGATAAAGGTGTTGATCAGAGGCAAAAGATCGAGCTACTAAGGCTTCTCCCAATTCTGTATCTGTTTTATCTTTAAAAGTAATAGGAGCAATGGTTTTTTCATTTTCGGTTAGTAAGACCGACCACCCTTCTTTATATAATAAGTATTCTTCTACCGGTTGATCTTCTTCTAAATGAGATTTTAGAATTGAAACAGCTTTATCAGGAGTCAGGTTTTTATACCAAAAATTGCCAGGTTGTACAATCCAGGTTGGTGCATCTTCACAACGACCATTACATCTCGTTTTTATAGTATGAGTAGCATCCCAAAGCCCTTTGTTACGAAGATATGCTCTGGCTTCACGTATAGCGATTTCACCTTTTGCTTTTTTGCAAGACCCTCCATCACAAAATTGAAAGGTGGTGTTTACTTTACTTAGATTTTTTCCCATAATTAAAAGAAATTAAAAACAGGAAGAGAAGTCAAAAATAGGAGTGCTTTATGTACATTCATAAAACTATTCAAGACCAACCCTTTACCCGAGAGTTAATATTATATTTTGATTTATGGCAGGTCTCCTGACTTTACATAATTATAATCGCCTTCCCATAGTTGTACTACAGTGGCCTATGGATTATAATTTTAGATACGTATTACAGTTGCGGGAACAGTTTTGGATTTTCACCAAATTCCCTTTTCATCTTTTGCTTCCAAAAGAACCGTAAATCAGCAGCGAAGATACTTTTTTTGTTTAAATAAATGATTGGATAAAATCTACACGTTTTGTTAAAGTTGTTTTAGGAACTACTTCTATTGTAAAGTTAAACCTTTGATAGACTTGTACAAGACATTGATGAATATGTAATGCTTCCTGATAAGATTGAGGACGTTGGGGATCGTTGATATAGATTTCTTCCCAAGGAGACATTAAAAATACAGTAGACGCATAATGTGTTTTGAAGGGGAAGTCCAATAGGTGTTTTGGAATAGGATGAGATTTGGCTTTTAGATAGGCAATAATATCAGGCAGTCCTCGATCTACAAATATATTTTTTTCAATAGGAAGCTGTAGTTCTCTAATCGTTTCTTGATATACTAAATTAGCAAATGCAGGAAGGTCTCCCCAAGGAGTTTTGTCACTTTTTATGTGTTGTTGTTCAAGTATTATTTTTCTCGAAATTTCAGAAAAACACTGATGTCCATTAGCTTGTAAAGCCTGGATTAAACTTGTTTTTCCTGTTCCCGGTGCTCCGGTAATGATATATCTTTTGGGCATTATAAAAAATAGTAAACCACACAAATTAAAAGGACAAATGTAAAGGTTACTTTTTGATTGATTCTTGCTACCGTTTTTATTTCCTGATCTTTCAGGATTCGATCATTCGTTCCTATAAAAGGTTTTTCAATTAGTTTTCCGTGATAGTAATTAGGTCCGCCAAATTTACAATCCAGAATCGCAGCCAGCGCAGCTTCGGGATATCCGGCATTAGGACTGGAATGTTGTTTACCATATTTTACTACAAAAGAGATTTTATGAAGTTTGCCAGTTACCAGTAACATTAAGAATGCCGTAATTCTAGCCGGGATATAGTTAACCACATCGTCTAGTTTTGCAGCAAATTTCCCAAAATTTATATACCTCTCATTTTTGTAACCAATCATAGAATCAAGAGTATTGATCATTTTGTATCCCATAGCACCGGCCACTCCAAATAATGCATAGTAGAAAAGAGGAGCAATAACTCCATCACTAAGATTCTCTGATAATGTTTCGAATACTGCTGTTTTTATTTGTTGTGGATTTAATTGGTCTGTTTCCCGACCTACAATCCATGACAGTCGTTTTCTACCTTGCTCTATTCCTTCTTGTAAAGCTGTAAAAACAGCTCGGCCTTCATCTATTAAACTTTTATTTGCTAAGGCATAGAACACAAATACAGAGGTGAACGTATAATAGGCAATGATATATGGAGAAATGAGTTTTTGAGTATAGTAAAAAAATGCAATTGTGATTGCGAGTAATCCAATGGTAAGCACCATTCCCTTTATAAAAGCAAAAGGATTTGTGTTTAGTTTCTTTTCACCAAAAGCAATACTATTCCCGAATAATCGTATGGGATGAGGAAGCCACCTGGGATCTCCCAATATCAAATCGAGAATATACCCAATCACTAAAGGAACAATTACTGTAGCGTACTCCATTGCTGTAAAGCGTGAATTAATAGTTCATTTTTCTCGGGGTTCTGACTGGCAATACGAATGTAATGACTACTCAAACCTCTGAAATTCGAAGCATCTCTGATTAACAATTGATGAGTGTGTGCTAAATAATCTTTGAGAAGAGGAGCACTGGTTGTTTCTAGTTTTACTACAAAATAATTGGTATTTGATGAGGTGACAGTAAATCCATCTAATGTATCAATTTGTTGTTGTAACTGACTACTATATCCTAGAAGTGTTGCCATATCCGGGTATAAAGCCTTATAGTTTTTAAATATGTATTTTCCTGCTTCAATTGCCATGGTATTGACACTCCACGGTATTTTAGCATGCTGTAGTTTTTTTCCTATTTCTGCACTACACAATATGTATCCTAACCTCAATCCTGGTATCGAGAATAATTTGGTTAGTGATTTTACGATAATAAGATTGGCAAATTTTTCGAGAAGCTCGACACAAGATTTGATCTTATGAGTAAACTCAATATAGGCTTCATCGACAACAAATGTTGTATCAGGAAATTCAACGATTAATTTCTCTATTTCTAAAACCGTATTGCAAAAACCATCGGGATTGTTGGGATTACAGAGAAATACGAGATCTTCCTGAAAAGAGGTATTTAGTACTTCAGAACGATCAAAGTGCTTGATTTTCATATTACTCCTTAAACAAGCATCTTCATACTCAGAAAAGGTAGGAATACCTATGGCTGCTTTTTTACCAGAAAAAAGAGGAGTTATACTATAAAAAGCTTCTGTAGCTCCGTTAGTTATTACTACTTGTGATGAATTTAATCCATGATGATCTGCTACTTGTTGCGTTAATACATCTGCATTTGGAGTTGGGTAATTAGCAATAAGAGGTAGCTGCTCTCTAAGATATGAGAGTAACTGCTCTGAAGTCCCATCATGCCAAATGTTAGAACTAAAATTTGCTTTAAATGGTATTGCGTAGCGATAGCCGTCATCACCGTGTCCGTATATCATAATATGGTATGCATTTCAGAAATAATAGAGTCTATATCAATGCTTTTTTCTAATAAAGCAGCTAACTTATCATAATTCTCTTCTTTATAGGCTTTATAATCAAAAGTTGTTTTTGTGTTGGTGAAATTTTGCAAGAGGTCTTCAATGACAGCCGAGTGATCCAGAATTCCATGAATATAGGTTCCCCAACAATTCCCCTGGATATATCCTTCTGGTTGGCCATCGATATAATTTAAGGGTTGATGATCTTCAACAGTAGTTTCTCCCATATGGATTTCATATCCCGAAATGGTTTCAGGATACGCTTTAAAAGTAAAGCTGCATTGCGTAGTAGTCTTCTCTGAAGTCAACTGCGTGGTTATTGGTAAAATACCTAACCCGGGAAGCGTTTTAATATCACTTTCGACTCCCAAGGGATCTTCTATCATTTTTCCTAGCATCTGATATCCACCGCAAATACCAATAATGTCTTTTTGTGATTTATGCGCATCTAATATCACCTTAGCAATACCTTTTTCTCTAAGAAATATAAGATCCTGAATCGTATTTTTACTACCAGGAAGTATAATAATATCAGCTTCAGATATACTTTTGGGATCATTAGAATAAAAGAGATGTGTTCTTGCATCCTTTTCTAGTACATTAAAATCGGTATAATTAGAAATATAGGGTAATAGGATCACTACGATATTCACTAATCCATTCACTATGGTTTTCTCCTTTTTCTGTAAGGCTACAGAATCTTCTTCTTCAATATAAATGTCACTGGCATAAGGTACAACTCCTAAAACAGGAATTCCGGCTAGTTTTTCTAATGTCTTTTTTCCATCTTCAAATAAAGAAATATCTCCTCTGAATTTGTTGATAATCACTCCTTTGACCAGTTTCTTTTCCCAGGGTTCCAGAAGTGCTATTGAGCCATATACACTTGCAAAAACACCTCCTTTATCAATATCGGCAATAAGATATACATCTGCTCCCGCAGCTTGTGCCATACGCATGTTTACAATATCCCGATGTTTTAGATTAAGCTCGCTAATGCTTCCTGCTCCCTCTAAAACAATAGGATTATATTTTTCCTGAAGTCGAAGAAATGCGGTTTTGGCTTCTTCAAAAAGTTGTTGTTTATTATTTCCTAAGAAGTACTCTTTAATAGTTTGATCACCAATAGGTTTGCCATGCAAAACGATTTGGGACTTATTAGCCCCAGAAGGTTTTAATAAGATCGGATTCATGTCTGTAGTGCAATCAATTTTGCATGCTTCGGCCTGTACAGCTTGCGCCCTCCCTATCTCTAATCCATCAGGAGTTACAAAACTATTAAGTGACATGTTTTGCGCCTTAAATGGGGCGGGAGCATATCCTTTTTGTTTCAGGAGTCTACAAATACCAGTAACAAGAATGCTCTTCCCAACATCTGATCCTGTTCCTACAAACATAATAGGCCGTAATTTTGTCATTCTAATGTGCGAAATGAATTGGTTTCAAAATTAGTTAAATAATCTGATGAAAAGAATTTCTGTAGTAAGCATATGAGAAAATGGTATTTCTACATTCCTCTTGAGCAATGATATTGTTTTTTTGATCAAAGCATGATATAATCTTAATTTATTCGATACTTTTATCACAATATGCGTCGTTTTTTAATTTTGCTTATAGCACTAATTGCATCATTATATTCTTTTTCACAAGAAAAAGATACACTCTTAATTCGATTATATCAAGAGGCTAAACTTGCAGACAAAGATGCTACAAAAATAGAAGCCCTTATAGCGTTAGGCACATATCAGTTAGCGCATGATTTTAGTGATGCCGAAAAACATTTGACACAAGCGTTAACCTTATTGCAAAAAAATGACAGCAAAGATCAGGTGCAACAATTAGCCACTGTTTATAAATCATTGGGAGTCGTAAACAAACGTAAAGGCAATTATCCCGAAGCGGTAAGTTACTATTTGAAGTCGAGAGCTTTTTATGAAAAGATACAGGACTTATCAAATATTGGTGATATCTACCATAATATGGCTATGGTGTATAGAGATCAGAAGGAGTATAAAAAATCAATTCAATACTTTAAGAAAACAATTGTAATCAAAGAACAGCAGCAGGAAGAAAAAGGAGTAGCTATAGGTTATAATATGATGGGAGTAGCCTACAGGCAGTCGAAACAGATGGATTCTGCATTGTATTGCTACCAAAAGGCCAAAGCTAGTTTTATAAAATTAAAAGACAAAGAAAACACGTATAGAGTTAACTCTAATCTGGCGTCCTGGTTTCATACACAAAAGGAGTACCAAAAAGCTATAGATATGTACCTAGAGAACCTGGCATATGATACAAAAACAAATCAGAGACTCTCTTTACAGCGTGTAAATTATAATATTGCTTCAAGTTATATGCAATTAAAAGCATACAAAACAGCATTAAATTATATTAATGAAGCTATAACTATAGCCAAAGAAGAAGATGCTAAATCGAGAATAGCAAAATCATATCGCAGAAGAAGTTTTATCTACAACAAGCTTGGGGACTATAAACAAGCTCTAGAAGATTATCGGTCTTATAAAAAGTATTCTGATTCTGTTTTTAATATCGAAAGTATTAAAAAGATACAGGCGTTAGAACTTAGGTATACTTTTGATCAGGAAAAACTGGCCGATAGTTTACAGTTTACTAAAGAAAAGAGTGAATTGAGATTAAAAACCGAATCTGAAAGTGCCAAAAAACAGTTGTATTTTATACTGTTGATCATTACTGTTTTGGGAGGAATAATTATAGGATATTTAATTAGAAGAATCTATAAAAACAGGGCGTTAATGGTTACTGCCGAATTAGAAAAGAACAAACAGGAATTGGCAGATTTCACAAAACAGTTGATAGAAAAAAGTAATGCTCAGGAAGCATTAACGAAAGAACTGGAAGAACTAAAATCTGAGTTTGGAGAGCAACAATCTATCAAAAATCTGGAAGAATTAACCTCTACCAGAATTTTGACCAAAGAAGATTGGTATATTTTTAGAAAGAAATTCACGACTGTACACCCTAGTTTTTTTAGTGCCATAAAAGATAAAGGGTATGATCTTACCAAATCTGAAGAACGCCTGGTGGCTATGGAAAAGTTAGGATTAGATACAAATCAGATTGCTAATATGCTTGCCATTTCTGAAGAGAGTGTAATTATGAGTCGCTATCGTTTACGTAAAAAGATTAATGCACCCAAAGGAGCTCCTATTCTTGAGTATCTTGAAGCTTTATGATGATTTAATATTTAGAACCTTAGTTCGACGTAAGCTAAAATGTTTATAGAAGCGTCAATTCGAGTGGTTTTTCGGAATGAAATGAAGAAAAACTGTATCGAGAATAGCTTTTTTTGAAGGAAAATCACTATTCTCGATACAATTCTCCTTCGTCGAATCACTCGAATTGACGGGACTTTCTTACATCGAACTCTGGTTAGAAAGATAGCCTCAATACAGCATTTGGTGTAAAACCTAAAGAAAATCGTTGAATTACCTGTTCTAAGATTAATTCAAGTTCTTCTGGTGTTGATCCGGTTGTACCTTCAACAGGAATTCCGCCATCATCTAAAGGCTTTCGTTCTGCTTTATATATTAAGTTTAAAGGTTTTACCCGGTTGTAAATATTCAAGAATGATAATCCTAACTGCCCATTTAGTTTTTTGTTACCTGATTTAATCTTAAAATCATACAATACAGAAGCATCCAACCTATGAAAATCGGGTAATCTACCACTATTAACAGCTCCAAAATGTACTACTCCTGCATTTTCGCCATCGGCATCAATTTTAATTTCGTAACTATTTACCGGAGTGCTGGGTTTTCCGGTTCTATATTGCCACCCCAGAGAGAATTGCCATTTTTTGAACTTTAAGGTATTCGAAATTCTGAAATGATGTGTAATATCATTATTTCCCGGAAATTTAAATGGAGTATCTTGTAAATTAGGAAACTGAAACTTAATATCATTATACGTATATCCAGCCCAGATTTTGTAATTATGCCATCTGTATTTTAACAAAAAATCTAAACCTTTTATTGTACTTTTTCCTTCTTCTAAGTTTTCCAAAGGATTACTAAACCCGCTGGTAAATGTAGTTAATCCATCTAATTCTTTGTAATATGCATCAACATCAATATTTAAACTTTTATAATGATACAATATCCCTCCCGAAACTTGATTACTGCTTAACAAAGGAAATTGTTCATCATCTGATAAACGCCATAATTGATTCTCTAAACGCAGTTCGGTATGATTAAATTCTACCAATTGAGAAATCGGTTGATTTCTTCTTTCGATAGCCATTTTTGCCCTAAAACGATCACTTAAAGGGTATTCCAAGTTTATACGAGGTTCGATTAAAAATTCACCCAAAGAACTATAATGCACAAACCGAACTCCGGTATTTATAAACCCCGTATTTTTAAAATTGAAGGTGTATTCACCAAATACAGCATTTTTAAGATTACTATCATCTTGCCTCGAGTTTTCTATTTCGGCATCAATAGGTTTTTCTTTACTAATAGTCACATTTAAATCAGTATACGAAAGCTCATATCCCAAGGTAAGCTGTTGAGTTTCTTTAATGGTAGAAGTAGAAATCAATTTTACGCCCAGATCTATAATATCATTTTTGCGAATATTAATTTCTTCCAGATCTAATACGCCATTCCCGGTTTCGTCTTTTAGTTCATCATTTTGATAAAAAGAATTGTATTCAGAAAAATATGCAGTGACTTTTTCTTGTTGTTTTTCGCTTGTTTTATGTTTCCAATTCAGGCTTAACCCTTTGTTTTGTGTTATTAATGAATCCACAACAAATTCTTCGCCTCCCGAGAAATCAAAATCCAAATGATTTCTGGTGTACAATCCACTAATAGAGATACTATTTTTAGTATTAGGTTTTAGTATAAGTTTGGTAGTAACATCTGTAAAAGAAAAGTCATTATTACTTGTTTCGGGATTATAATCGTCATCTGTTTCAAGGTTTAATACATTTCCATTACGATCTCTAGCTACCCCAAAGTTTGTAAATATTTTATCTTCATAACTGGTATAAGTAGGAGTTTCTACAACATCAGAATACGACCTTCTTGCAAAAGCATATACGGCAGTTTTTTCTGATAAAGGAACCTTTACATATCCGTTTACAGAAAGGCCGTCAATCTCAAAGCCACCTTCTGTTTTTTTGGGAATAAGCTCTCCGCTGGAAATATCGATAATACCAGAAATACGATCACCGTAACTAGCACTGGTACCAGATCTGAAAATGGTTGCTTTTTTGGTTGCAAAAGGATTAAACAGAGAGAACATACCGTAAAAGTATCCTGTATTGTATAATTTGATATCATCATATAACACCAAATTTTGATCGGGTGATCCACCACGAATTTGAATACCTGTTGCAGACTCATCTAAGGTCGAAATACCTGGAATTAGCTGGATACTCTGTGCTATATCCGGACTTACCAACCCGGGTAAAATGTCTAGTTTTTCTGTATCTACACTTACCGAACCATCCTTGTTTCTGTCAATTCCAGAAGTAACATACCCTAATACAACGACTTCATCAAGCGTAGAAGATTGAGGATCAAGAGCAATTGTTGTACAGGGATCTCCAATTGTAAGCGTGATGTTTTTTTCGCTATAACCGATAAAACTTATTTGTATATTTTCTGTATTCTGATTGATGTTTTCAAAACTAAAATACCCATTATCATCGGTTATAGTACCATGATCAGGAGTAATGGTTACCGTAGCAAAAGGAAGTGTTTCTTTGGTGATCGAATCAACAACATAACCACAAATCATCCTTTTTTTCGTAATAATAACCTGTTGAGAAGATACTTTTTCAAAAATAAGTCCTGTTTGCACTGCTAAGTGAGATAATAGGCCATCAATTGTTATTTCTTGTTGAGGTAGTGTAATCGTTTTAGCGATTACAACTTCCTGTGCATACGAAAAAAGTATAGGCGTTTTTGATTCTACATCGACCAATACTTGTTTTAAAGGAATATCGGTATATGCAATTGTTAATTTTTCCTGAGTATAACATACCGAGGTAATAAGAAATATAAATACAAATAGTAATCGTTGGTTCATCGATATTGTTTGTGCAATTATTGTAAAAATACAACTGTTTTGTCTTTAGAAAGAGTATAAGAAATACCCATTGGAGCTAGTGTCGATTTTAATGCTTTTTCTATATCACCGTGTAAAAAACTTCCTGTAAATAATCGAGATAGGTCAGTTTCTTCGTCCTGAAAAGTAACATTATATTGCATGCGTATCTCATCCAAAACTTCCTGTAAAGGAGCTTCTTTGAAAACACTGATGCCATTCATCCAATTAGGAAGGGTTTCTTTGTTTTTTTGATCTATTAATTCATCTTCAGAAATAATAACCCTATCATCTTTTTTTAGGATACGATGCTCTTCTGTGGCGTATTTGTCGAAGCGAACAACACCTTCAAAACAATTTAATTCAAAAGCTTTAGATCTTGTTTTAATATTAAACTTGGTACCAAGAACAGAAATTGTACCATATGTAGTTTCTACAGTAAAGCCTTCTCCTTTTTCAACTTCAAAATACCCTTCACCTTTTAAACTAACGTTGCGGTTGTTGATCCAGAAAAAACGTTTATGTTTAAGTTCTGAATCTGCGTTGAGCTGTATTTTGGAACCATCTGGTAAAGTGACAGCAAGTTTTTCTCCATAAGAAGTAGTATAGCTTTTGGTAGCATTAAATACTCCAAAAACTCCTAATACAATCGCTATAGAAGCTGCAACAGCATACCAAGTTATGTTTGGAAGTTTCTTTTTCTTACCAAAGGTTATTTTTTCTTTTGTTTTTATAAGCGATTCTCTCTTGTCAACTAGAGGCGCTTTAAATTTTTGCGCTTCATTATTGATACGATTAAATCCTTGGTATACTTTTGATTTTTTGAACTCAGATAATTCTTCTTCACTCAATTCACCGGCAACCCATCGTGCTAAAAATGTTTTATCTGATTCGTATTTTTCCATAACATTTAGAAAGAGTACAACTTTCTGTATTTAAAAGTTAAATTTGTAGCGATTGTATTACAAGAATAGTTCTCCTTTATAATTATAATACAGGCAACTACATGATTACCCTATTTTTTAAATATTAAAATCATTTCCTAGTAGTTTCCTAAGCGAAATAAAAGCATTACTCATTCTCCTTTCGACTGCTTTTACTGTAATATTAGTAATCTCAGCTATTTCTTTATATGTTTTTTTATCTA
This sequence comes from Aquimarina sp. Aq78, assembly GCF_900299525.1. Classification (GTDB taxonomy): domain Bacteria; phylum Bacteroidota; class Bacteroidia; order Flavobacteriales; family Flavobacteriaceae; genus Aquimarina. The sequence goes on from NZ_OMKA01000031.1 coordinate 285,433, forward strand.
TTCTGCTTAATAAAAACACCTCACGTTCTTTGGCAGACAGGTTAGCGATAGCACGTTCAAGTTTATCTTTAAACTCATTAGTCTCCATTATAAAATCCGGACTTTCGTTATTTTTATCATCTCGCGGTATGGCTTCATAACGCAATACTACTTTTTGATGCGCAAATTGATTTAGCAGTGCATTATTGCACATGGTAAAAATTAAGGATTTGGCTGTTTCGAAGATAATATCGGCACATCGTTTCCACAATTTTACAAACGCATCTTGTGTAATATCTTCTGCTTGCTGTATATCACCACATTTATAATACAGGTAGTTTCTTGCCGATTCAAAATGGGCATTGAACAAAGAATCAAAATTCTTTTCTTCACAAACAGATTTCTTTTTTTCGGGCATGAGGTCTTGAAAGTAATAAGATAATCAAAACTATTAAAAAAAGAGGAAATCTACAGGCTTTATAATAGTGTTGTTTTTTAAAATGCTGGATTTTAGGGTGTTTTGTTTTTTTTGTAGGGGTAATTGTAGAGGTGTTTTTTCATGTAGAATATAAGCTTAGATATACTTTTGTCTCGCTCAAACTTCAAAATTGTTCGATCTATTAATGATAGATCTACTTTTTATATATCCCTATTCTCAAAATGACTACCACTATAATGCTTTCTGATATTCTTCAAAAAAAATTGCAACTAAAAATAGGGTATTGAAAGACTTTGCTGTATTAGATAGTATACAGAAAATTTATGAGTACTGTTTTAATAAAAATATATACTCTTTAATCATTATGAAAAAGGCAACATATTTTATGAATACTGCAATCACCAAAAAAAGTTCATTTTCATTTTTATCAAAACTAGTGATGATCTATAAAAAATATTTTTGGATGGAAGTATGATTATAGATAAGAGTAAGCATACATCAGAGATGGAATACAAATAAGAACATATAGATACAGATTTCCTTATTAGAAAGAATATTAATTTTAATAAACCCCTTATTATGAAAAAACTACTACTATTTTTATGGATTTTTACGATACCCATTTTTAATACTCAAGCACAATGTGGCCCGGGACAGGATACTACACCACCTGTATTTGGTAGTGCCGGAGACGGTACTATGGCCAATCCATTTCGAAATTTATTACAAACCACAGTAGGTGTAGTTCCTAGCGGAAGGTATTACTTCAATTTTAATGGAGCTACTTTTCAGGGAGAACTCGATAATGATACCGATGGTGGTGGATGGTTAATGATCCTTAACTATGTACATATAGCAGGTGATAATTCTAATTTAACCATACGAAATACCGATTTACCTTTATTGGCCTCTTCTACGCTAGGTGATAACGAAGCTGGGACTGTTAATTGGGGTCATATGGGCAATGCCTTGGCAGCCGATATCGATTTTGAAGAAATTCGGTTTTATGGAGCTACAACAGCCCATAATCGTATCATCGATTTTAAAACAAGCTATACCAATGTATTAAGCTATGTAAAAACAGGTGCCGGTTCTTTTTCAGGAATAAATAATTCTACCAATTTTACAGCTTTAGCAAGTCATACCGCTAATATTCCTGCACAAGCCTTTAATACATTTACTAATCAAGGAGATTTGGCACTCACTAATTTTCCCTTTTGGAGAGGTGGCCTATTTCACTGGGGAATTAAAGGTGGAGGTAATCGTTGGGAGGTAGATGATTTTGCACAGAATACCGCCAATACAATTCACAGAGTATGGGTACGTGGCGATCTTTCTCCGACAGCTACTACATCGCTTACCATAAGTTTGGATCAAACCGGTAATGTCACTGTAGCTCCGCAAGATTTTGGACTTACTGTAACCGATAATTGTGGTACAGCAAACCTTAGTTTAAGCCAAACTGATTTTGATTGTACTGATATTGGTAGTAATACCATACAGCTAATTGCGGCAGATGATCAAAATAACTCAGTTTCGATAGATGTTACTGTTATTGTAGAAGATACTACAGGACCACAAATTAATATCACAGCAGATTTATCAATTCCGTTTGACCTGGATCCCGCTACCAATACCTTTACCTTAACACCAGCGGATTTGGGGATGACTACAACTGATAATTGTGAAGTACAAGACGTAACGATAAGTCAAACTGTTTTTGATTGTAGTGTACCTGGGGGGATAGGAATTACCATTACAGCTACCGATAGTTATGGAAATCAGAGTGTTCAAAATATAACTGTTGTGATCAACGATCCAATTCCTCCGACAGTGAATTGTGTAGCACCATTTACCCTATTTTTAGATGGAAAAGGAGAAGCAAGAATTACCGCAAATGATTTAGGGACATTTTCTGATAATTGTAATTTTCAAACATTTTTAAGTAAATCTTCCTTCACTTGTGCAGATATTGGAGATAACACAGTTACATTAACTGTTCACGATAATTTTGGAAACCTGGTAAGTTGCGATGTTGTTGTAACTGTTGATATAGCTTGTCCTACTGATATGATAGTTGATACTGACCCTGGAGCATGTGGGGCGGTCATTAACTACTCTGGATGCGGAACTTTGATCTCGGGCATGCCAAGCGGAAGCCTGTTTCCGATAGGAACGACCAATAATGTATTAGAAATTACCGATGCAAACGGAATCACAACTCGGTGTAGTTTTGACGTTACTGTAAATGATACTTCAGCACCTGTGTTTAGTACCAAAGATTTAACTTTAACGATAGTAGAGTATACCGATACAGTAACGATAGCTGCTCAAGATCTTTTGGGAGAAGATCCTTTTGCTCGCGATTATACGTTAGAAACTACGGGAACATTTGATCGTATAGATATTAGCGCTAGTGGTACTGTTGTTACTTTGGAAGATGATGAATTATCCCTGGCACCAATTGGTTTTGAGTTTGGCTTTTATGGTAATCGATACACCGAGTTTTATATTTCATCTAATGGATTCATCACTTTTTCTGATGAGAATGAAGATGGATGTTGCAGCGGTCAATCGTTACCAGATACTAGTACACCTAACAACCTGATCGCTTTTGACTGGACTGATCTTAACCCAGAAGTAGGAGGTACAATACGCTATACTACGATTGGCACAGCCCCTAACAGAATAACGATTATTGATTTTGACGATGTAAGATATTATGATAACGATACTCAAGGGACCACGTCACAAATCAAACTATTTGAAGGTACAAATCGTATCGAAATCCATGGTACAAGTACCTTTGATTCTGGAGGAAATGATAAAACTCAGGGAATAGAAAATAGTGATGGTACAGCAGCTATTACTGTTCCGGGACGTAATGCAGATAGTTCCACATGGTCTACAACCAACGATTATGTTGCCTTTGCCCCTATAACGGGTGCTTTTGATAATTGTGGTATCGATACGATTGAGGCTTCACAAACCATTTTTGGGATTAATGATGCAAGAGGCACTGTCGTGACCCTAACCGTTACCGATGTTAATGGTAATGTTTCAGAACAAACAGTTACAGTGACTGTAATTTCACCTTGCCCTATTGATGAATTGCCAGATCATAATTTTCAGCTTCAGACTTCCAGTGAAACTTGTGTAGATAAAAATAATGGTGTCCTAAGTATCAATACTATAGAGAATTCAAACTATATAGCGACTCTTAACGGAGAAGCTTACCCGTTTAATTCTAGTCTTATTATTGAAAATTTACCTCCTGGTACTTATCCGATATGTATTGCCATTGATGGGATTACCGATTGTGAAAAATGCTATGAATTTGTGATTGAAGAAGCTCCTGTGTTAGTAGGAAAAGCAACTATAGATGATTTTAATAACCAGGTGTTTGTCGAAATTGAATCAGGTACAGCACCATATACGGTCACTATTAATGATAAAGTAGTTGGCGAATATAGTACTAATAGTTTTGTGGTCGATGCTAAAAACGGAGGGATTATAGAGGTGTCTTCCAGTATTGCCTGTCAGGGAAAATTATCAACCACCGTTGGTGGATCGGGAGATATTGCAGCATACCCTAATCCAACTCAAGATTATATTACACTCAATTTACCGCATATAAATACTGATACGGTTACTATTGATATTCATAATGCATTAGGAGTAACCGTTTCTTCTGAAGTGTATATTATCGAAGGAAATAAAGTAGAAGTATCAATGCAATCTTTACCCGCGGGAATATACTTTATTATGCTACAAGGTAGATCCAAAACAATAAGAATTAGTAAACAATAGATAAAATAACTCTCTTTGCTATAAATGACTGTATCTGTACAAGATGTACTAGTAGAGAGTTGTTGTTAAAATTTAAAAACAAGGGGCTGCAATTAGTCAGGTTTGGAATTATAGAACAGAATACTCTGAATTCATCAACAAATTGACTTTTGCAGAAACCACTCAAGAAATTGAGTGGTTTTTTTATGCGATACAAATAACAATTTGTACTGGTAATCTTTTGTAGGGGTGTTTGTAGGGGTGCTTTTTTCTTTAAAAACTACTGCCTAATATACTTTTGTCGAACCCAATCCCAAATCTTTAAACCTATATATTATGAACGCTATTAGCCTAATTTCTTTCTCGTGTAAAAGCCCTGCCAATAGGGTAACGCAAAAAAAATAAAAAAAATGCAACTAAAAATAGGGTATCCTAAAACTTAGCTGTACTACTTATAGACCAACAGAATATTATGGTCTGCTATCAGAACATGATACAGCAAATAATTAATTAGTAACTAAAGCCCCAAGCTTATGAAAAAAATTACTTCTTCAGTATGCTCAACAGTCTTTAATGACTTCTATAGAAAGTTTTTACCCGTACGTGGTAAAATCTATTTTCAATTCTTAAAGATATAGCAAAAATTAAACTGGATACCTGTCTGGGAATGTATGTCTACGACACGATCTAGATATGTAGTTATCTGTAACACTTTTAAACCTTAATAAACCCCCTTTTACTATGAAACAATATTATCAACGAACATTTTTTTTACGAAAAGCATGGTGTCTATTGCTCCTGTTGTTTATAGGAGTTAGCGGCATTTTTGCGCAAAACCTTGTAGAAACCGAACCCAATAATGCTTTTGGCGATGCAGGAATTCAAGAGATTTTTGACAGAGAAAGCCTTTGGGGAGAAACTGCCAATAATCCTTTTTTTGGTAGCCCTGATCCAATTGATATTTGGCATATAACCCCTACTTCAGGGACAGACCGTTATTTGTATCACAGTTATCAAGGAGCAAAAGTGTTTTCAAGTCCAGCAGGAGCATTTACAACTCCTGATGTATGGTTAGTAACTCGTAATGGAGGTCATAATGGTACAATGGTGAGTCAAGTAAAACTTGTAAATTCGGTGACGTCACGTTATTTATTAGATTATACAGGAACTAACTATTATTATTCTATCGAGGTAAGAGGGAATGATGGTTTGTATAATGCACAACCAATATTTGATGCGCGTATTACGGTACGTTCTAATAGTACTACATTTTGCCAGGATCCTAATTCAGTAACTGCTATTTCATCAACTTCTTCGAAGAATGCAATTAGCCTGAATGCAATCACAGTACCCGCCGGAGGAGCGACAGGATATATGGTAAAAATTAGTGATACGAATAGTTTTACAGATCAAATGGATAATTTTGATGTACTACCAACTGCGGATACTGCGTATAGTGGTACAGGAGAACAAGTAGTGTATTCAGGTACATCGGCAAATCCAAATATTAGTATTACAGGATTGACTAATGAAACTGAATATTATGTAAAAGCATATGCGTACACATTATGCGATGGCGATTTTTATTTTTATAACAATGCTGGTAGTAGTATCCCTGTACAAACTTGTGTTGCTCCAACAGCTCCTGTAGCAAACATCACCTTTGGAAATGAAACCAATAGCACTATAAATTTAAGTAGTTTTGATGCTGCTCTCGATGCAGAAGGATATATCATTAAAGTAAATACCGTTAATAGTTTTACTAATTTAGGAACAGTTTCAACTTTACCATCTACAAATACTATATATAATGGTTCTGGAGAACAAATAGTATATGCAGGAACAGCTAATAACCCTGATATTACTATTACTGGATTAAATGCATCTACAGAGTATTTTGTGAAAGTATATGGGTATAATGAGTGTTTAAGTAATTTTTATATTGAAAACACAGGAGCTACAGCTTCTTCTACGACATGTGGTAGTCCAACAGATGGTCAAATAAACTTAACCGCTAATAATGCTGCTAAAACAGAGGCTTCGGTTCAGGTACAGCAAACAAAACCGGCAACTGTTAGTGGCGTTTTAGTATATATCAACACAACAAATTCTTTTACCGCACCAACAGATGGAAACACATTACCAACTGCCAATGCAGTATATTCTGGTAGTGGGCAACAAGTAGTTGCTTCTTCGACTTTGGCAAATTCATCTGTAGCTATAACGAGCTTAAATCCAAATACTACGTATTATTTTAAAGCATATGGATATAACTCTTGTGCCGATGGGACTTATTTTTTCGAAACTACAGGAACAAGTCATTCTGATACAACGTGCGGAATTACAACCAATACAGTAAGTAACGAAGTGATTTCTTCAGTAAAAATGAACGCATTATCTATAGATAGTTTTGATGCACCTGTAGCAGATACTTTTGGGAATGACCCTACAGGATATGTAGTTGTGATGAATACAACAAACACATTTACACCATTAACAACTAGTGTTTCATTACCAACTGCCAATGCAGTGTACGCTAGTGGACAACAAGTAGTGTATGCAGGAACTTCTAACACCCCTAATGTAGCTGTTAGTGGACTTACAGAAAATACAGAGTATTACGTTACCATATACGCATACAAACAATGTGATACCAATATTTATTTTCAGCAAACGGGATATTCATTTACACAAAAAACGGAAGCAATTACTACTAATTTAGCGAGTACTGTTGTCGTATCTAATGTAGTAAAAGAGTCATTACAACTAGATAGTTTTACAGCAGCTGCAACCGATGCTAGTGCGGTAGATATAACCGGCTATGTGATAAAAATGAATACTTCTAATACATTTACACCTATAGGCTCAGGAAATATGTTACCTGTTGCAAATGCTGTGTATATTAGTGGAGAGCAGGTAATATATGCAGGAACTTCTAATACTCCTAATCTATCCATTACAGGACTTACAGAAAATACAACCTATTATTTTACAATAAATGGATATGCACTACAAGATGGAATTTATAATTATCAGTCAACAGGATATACCTTTTCACAAACTACCTTAACGATTAACTTTACGACACCAAGTTTAATTTTTGGTGGAGCAGATGTCACTTTAAGTGGAAATGCAAGTTCTAGTGGAGTTGTTAGTTTTAGTTTAGTAGATGATCCGACCACGAGTAGTATTAGTGGTGACATGTTTACTATCGGAAACGCTGGGGATACTACAGTACGTGTAAGTGCTGCTGCAAATGGAGTTTACGGAGCAGATTCCAAAGATTTTCCGGTTACGATTAACAGAATAAATCCAGTAATCACCTGGAGTCCAGTATCATCAAGTATCCTTATCAATGTACCTTTAGATGCCAGCTATTTAAATGCAGTAGCAAACACACCAGGTACTTTTGAGTATTATGAAAATTATTCATCATTTTATAAGGTTTATTCAGGTAGAATTACAGCAGGTGTTACAGCATTAACATATGCAGGGCCGCGTACAATTTACGCCAGGTTTATTCCTGCTGATGTAAATTATAATATTGTACCAGCGAGTATAGCAATTACAGTAACTGCTGCCCCGAAAATGGTCGATATTACCCCTGTTGATGCTACCAAAGCATTGGGTAGTGCCGATCCAACATTAACGTCTGCGCTTACAGGTGGGGTTTTAGCTTTTGGAGATAAAATGTGGGTGCCTTTAAAAAGAGAACCAGGAGAAACTGTGGGTACCTATGTGATTTCTATAGATCAAACCGCTCAGGCACCTGCAAGTTTTGATCCTTCAGGAGTTTGTACTACAGGTATTTGTATCCTAACTCCAGATTTAGATCCATTTGGTGAAGGAGGCGATATATTGGGTACCAGTAACTATACGATCCAAACGAATACAGGAACATTTACTATTGCTGATAAGGAACAAGTAACAATTACGTTAGATCCTTTTAAAGTAAGAAACAGATATTATACGGGTAGCCCATTTATTCCAGTAACCGTTTCTAATATGGTGGTTACGGGTACAGCAAATCCACCTGCACCAGCACCAACAGTAAATATGGTATATGCTGGTAATGATCAGCTTGGTGGTTCGTATGGGCCTTCTATAACGCCACCAACCAATGCAGGGACCTATACGGTAACGGGTAGTATTGATGCTACTGATCCTAATTATTTTGGGACAGCTACAGGTAGTTTTACCATTTACCAATCCGGTATTGTTACTTTTACAGCATCGAATGCACAAGTGAAAAAGTATGATGGTACCCCAAAAACTTTTGAGGTTACTGCTACAGGAGAATTAGGAGAAAGCTTACCTATAATTGTTAATTATGATATTGACCCAGGTGCCGGAACTTTATATTCTGAAGCCCCGCAAGTAGCCGTAGGAACGTACCCTGTTAGAGTAAGAACAAGTTTTGCAATGAACTATAACTCTGAGTATACTGGTACCTTAACGATAACCGATAAAACAATAGTAACTATCAATCTTGCAGGGTTAACACAGCCTTATACTGGTACTCCAAAATCAGTAACGGTTAGTAGCATAGAAACAAGCCCTGGCGTAGCGGCTACACCAACACCAGTAGTAGATATCACCTATGAAGGAATTAATGGGACATTCTATACTAAACAAAGTACACCCCCAACCAATGGAGGGCAATACAGAGTCATAGCCGAAGTAGATGCTGCAGATCCTAATTTTACAGGAACTGGGAGCGAAACTCTTAGAATTACTCTTAAAGAAAGAGTAACCTTTAATTTTGATACTTCAGATTTAAGTAAAACATATAACGGAAGCGGACAAGGAGTAACCATTATTAACGTTACAGATAGTGATGACGTGGTGATAACTCCTGGTTATACTTTTGTGTATAGTGGAACTGATGCTGATGATAATGCTTACGGGCCGTCACCTGTAGCACCAACTAATGCCGGTGATTATACGATAACAGCAACAGTAAGTCCTTTTGATACAACATATCAAGGAAGTGGATCAGAAAACTTTAGTATTAGCCGGATAGCACTTACTTTAATTGCAGAGGCAAAAAGCAAAGTATATGGTGATGCCGATCCAACCTTAACTTATCAAGTTACAAGTGGAAGTTTAATAGGAAGTGATGCCATCACTGGAAATTTAGCAAGAGCCAATGGAGAAGATGTAGGAACGTATACTATCAATAAGGGAACTTTAACAGCAGGTGTTAATTATGGTATTACATATACCAGTGCTGATTTTGAGATTACAAAAGCGGACCAAACGATAAGTTTTGATGCTTTAACAACGGTAACGTATGGAGATGCTAGCTTTAATTTAACCGCGACAGCTTCATCAGGTTTCGATATTACATATATAAGTTCAAATACTTCGGTAGCAACGGTTTCAGGAAATACGGTAACTATTGTAGGAGCAGGAAGTGCAACCATTACAGCAAGTCAAGCAGGGAATATAAACTATAATGCAGCTACCAATATAGATCAAGTATTAACAGTAAAGAGGAAAGATTTAAGTGTGTTTCCAGTGGTAACTACTGTTGAGTATGGCTTAATTATTGACACATCAGGAACAGTTCCTGTAATGGCTACAGGATTTGTTAATGGAGATGATATCAATACATTAACACCAAGTGGATTACCATATAGAGTAGATTATTATGATAATACAATTCCTGGATTTGTAGCAAGAGATGTAGGGATTTATCCTAATGGAGCACGTATTTTTGATGTAGCTGATCCTTATGAGTATCATCCTAACTATAAATATGTATTTACAGCAGCGCCTGTAGAAATTGTTCCTCTAGAAGTTACTATAACAGGAGATGTAAATCAGACTAAAACATTTGGAGATGCAGATCCTACATTAGCATATACAGTAACGCCGCTACCTGTAAATGGAGCAGAAAAAGCATACAATCACAGTGCATTTGCATTGTCTGGTAGTTTAGAAAGAGTTTCAGGAGAAAATGTAGGAACTTATGCTATTAATCAAGGAACCTTAGCCCTTACTACAGCAAATTATACGATAAACTTTGTAGCAAACGATTTTGAAATAACCGCCAGAGCTATTGAAATCACTGTAGATGCCAAATCAAAAATTTATGGAAATGCTGATCCAGCATTAACCTATCAAATTACTTCAGGATCATTAGCGGGTAGCGATACTTTTAGAGGAGTTTTAACAAGAGCTTCAGGAGAAAATGCAGGTACCTATGCGATTCGGCAAGGTACGTTGGCAGTAGATGCAAATTATGCAATTAGCTTTATAAGTAATGATCTTACGATTACTACAAGAACAATAGAAGTAACTGCCGATGCAAAAACAAAAACGTATGGAGATGCTGACCCTGCATTAACTTATCAAATTACCTCGGGTAGCTTAGCAGGAAGTGATACTTTTGCAGGTGCGATAGCTCGAGTAACAGGACAGGCACAAGGAAACTATGTCATTAATCAAGGAACTTTAACCTTAGGAGCAAACTATGATCTTAGCTTTGTTAATGGTAACTTATATATTGATTATCGTTTTATTAGAATCATACCTAGTGCTATCCAGAAGATTTATGGAAATCCGGATCCTGCTTTTAGTGTACCTTTTGCAATTACGATAGGCTCACTAGCTTATGATGATGCAGTTGTTGTTACAGGTAGTTCGAGAGATCTTGGAGAAAATGTAGGAGGATATCAAATTAGAGGCTTAAGAACCCAATTTACATCTACTAATGGAGGCCAATCTTCTTATAGTGTATCATTTATGAATGCTCCGTCTGCAAGATTAAATATTCGCTCTCGTGATATCCAAGTAACTGCAGATGCACAATCAAAAGTCTATGGCGATACCGACCCTGTATTAAGCTATCAAGTTACCAACGGTGCCTTACAGTTTAGTGATGCCTTTACAGGAAGTTTAACTAGGGTAACAGGAGAAAATTTAGGTACGTATGTGATTAATCAAGGTACATTAAGTACAGGTAGTAACTATACGTTAAGTTATGTAAGTGATGACCTAACGATTGGTCAGAGAGCTATTGAGATTACAGCAGATGCCAAATCTAAAACCTATGGAGATATTGATCCAGCATTCACCTATCAAATCACTAGCGGAAGTTTAGTAGGAAGTGATGCCTTTACAGGAAATTTAACAAGAGTTGCTGGAGAAACTATAGGAACATATGCTATTAATCAAGGAGATTTAGCTTTAGATTCAAATTATAATATAACTTATATAAGTGATAATTTTAGTATTGCTCCTGCCGATGTAATCGTAACCGCCATAGCAAAATCAAAAATTTATGGAGACTCGGATCCCGCATTAACGTATACAGTCACTACAGGAAGCGCAATAGGAAGTGATGCATTTACCGGTAGCTTAGCAAGAGTTTCAGGAGAAAATGTAGGAACGTATGCAATAAACCAAGGAACATTAGTAGTAGACTCTAACTATGCATTGACCTTCGTGAGTAATGATTTGACTATTGGTCAAAGAACTATCGAAGTTACAGCTGATGCACAAACTAAAACCTATGGAGATGCAGATCCTGCATTAACCTATCAAATTACGAATGGTAGTTTAACAGGAAGCGATGCTTTTACAGGAAATTTAGAAAGAATAACCGGTGAAAATGTTGGAGCCTATGCTATCAACCAAGGAAGTTTAGCGTTAAACAGTAATTATACGTTGAGTTACATTGGTAATGATGTAACGATCACTCCTCGACGGATTGGTGTAATTGCAGACCCTAAATCAAAGGTTTATGGAGATGCAGATCCTACGTTGACTGCTGCAGTATATCTTGGTTCGCTTGTAAATGGGGATGTTTTAACCGGATCTTTAATTCGTGACCCTGGAGAAGATGTAGGATTCTATCCGATTAGACAGGGAACTGTTGTAGTTAATGGAAATTATGATATTGAATTTAGGTCTGAGAACTTAAATATTACTCCTCGTGCTATCCAAGTAACGGCAGATGTACAACATAAAACTTATGGAGATGCAGACCCAACGTTAACATATCAAATTACCAATGGAGCTTTACAGTTTAGTGATACCTTCTCAGGAAGTATAACACGTGCAACAGGGGAAGCTGTAGGTGCCTATACAATTAACCAAGGAACTGTCGCGCTTAATAGTAACTACTCTTTAAGCTATATAAGTAATGACTTAACGATTGGTCAACGTGCTATTACGATCACAGCAGATAGTCATGTAAAAGTAATTGGTGCGGCAGATCCTACACTTACCTATCGAATTACCTCTGGTGGGTTACAATTTTCTGATACCGTAACTGGAAACCTTACAAGGGTAACAGGAGAAACCTTAGGAGATTATGCGATTAATCAAGGAAGTCTGAGTGTAGGAGGTAATTATAATCTAACCTTTATACCAGGTACATTAACCATTACCAATCTGATTCCGCAAGTAATTACTTTTGGTACATTAACTGATCGTTCTTTTGGAGATGCAGCTTTTGTATTAGCGGCAACAGGAGGTGCTTCTGGTAATCCGATAACTTTTGTGAGTTCGAATACAGCGGTAGCTACCATATCAGGAAATACTGTAACTATTGTTGGAGTAGGAACTACCACTATCACAGCATCACAGACAGGTAATACTACTTATGCAGCTGCTATAGATGTACCACAGGTGCTTAATGTGAACAAAGGAAATCAAACGATTACTTTTGCTCCTTTGGCAGATGTGAGTGTTGAAGCTCCTACTTTTAGCCTAAATGCAACCGCTACTTCTGGATTGGGAGTTACATATACCAGTTCAAACCCTGCCGTGGCTACAGTTTCTGGAAGTGTAATATCTATAGTAGGTATTGGAACCACAACGATTACCGCTTCACAAGCAGGAGATGTTAATTGGAACGCAGCAACCGATGTAATACAAACCTTAACTGTTGTAGAGGCTTGTCCACTAGCGAATCTTCCTGCAGACAATTTACAGGTACGAGCTTTTGGTGAAACCTGTACAGATAAAAACAATGGAATCATTAGTATAAATGCCGGTCAGGCTCAGAATTATATCGCAACGATAAATAGTCAAACCTATACCTTCACGTCTGACCTTACTGTAGCAGATCTGGCATCAGGAACCTATCCTGTATGTGTTGCTATAGCTGGATTTACCAATTGTGAGCAGTGTTTTGAATTGGTTATAGAGGAAGCTCCGATATTAAACGGTAAGACAACGGTAAATACAAACGGAAGTAACGCAAAAGAAGTATTTGTTGATATAGAGACAGGTACAGCTCCTTTTACGGTTAAAATTAATGATGCTATTATAGGAGAATATAATACCAAGAACTTCACGGTAGAAGCGCAAAGTGGAGACACGGTTGAGGTTTCTTCTAGTAGAGAATGTGAAGGTAAATTATCTAAAACTATTGATGCCTTTGCAGATGTTACCGCATATCCTAACCCTACCAGAGCAGGAGTGACACTTACGCTTCCTAATATAGGGATTGATACAATAGCAGTGGAGATTCATAATGCATTAGGAGTAAGTGTATCGACAAGAAGATATGCTGTTGCAGGTAGTAAAGCAGTGCTGCCTATGGAAAACTTACCTGCCGGGATATATTTTGTGACGATAAAAGAAGGAACTTCAAAAACATTTAAAATCATAAAAGAATAAATCAAATAGAATACGCTCTCCTATTTTTTGATAGGAGAGCATTATTATTTAAAAATAAATACAATGAAAAACATATTATATTTTATACTACTAGGTTTATGTGTACTACTATCATGTAGTCGTGAAGAATTTTCAGATGAAGGTCCAAAACCTGAACCAGTAAATGAAACTCCAACTATACCAAATTTGATATTTCCTGCTAATAACCAGGTTTGTACCAATTTTAAGCTAACATTTGATTGGGAAGCCTCATTAGATGGTAATGGAGATGCTATCGCTTATCAAATCGATATTGCTACGAATGATACATTTGATAATATCTTATTTTCGATAATAACTTCAGAAACGACCAGAGCATTCAATCTTGAAAAAGGAATTACATATTATTGGAGAGTGAAAGCAATTGATAGTAAACAGAGTGAAAGTGAGTATTCTGAGGTTCATACATTTTTTACAGAACCCAATGCAGGAATAAATCATATTCCTTTTTCACCATCAGTCACATCTCCTAAACCCGGAGATGCAGTATCAGGAAATACCATAACATTAGATTGGGATTCTACTGATAGTGATGGTGATCCATTATTGTATGATTTATATTTCGGAACTACAAATCCGCCTATACTACTAGCTCAGGATTTTTCGGTATCAAACTTTGATGTAAGTGTATCTCCAAATACTACATATTATTGGAGGGTTGTAGCCAAAGATGATAAACAAGGAGTTGCTATTGGTAGAGTTTGGAATTTTACAACTAATTAAATGATTTTTTTGATAAAGATTTAGATGTAATTATGCGTGAATAATGTTTAAGGACAGATACGTCACTTCGAGTGAAATTCTGTGAGAATTTAGTATCGAGAAGCACTTTTTAGCTATAAATTTTCTTGTTTTCGATACATCAAACCAGAGATTTGGCACTCAAACTGACGAAAATTTCTTATCCATTATTTACGTTAATTATAATTGTTTTTAAGAAAACGGCACATCTAATTTATGTGCCGTTTTTTTTATTAAGATTATAGTCTACGCACGGATGTTTAATCAATACCTACGATATTTTAGTTCGTAATCTACTCTTCAGAGCTTACCACATCCTGAAGTTATTATATATATTGTTGTGTCTGATTAATGGAATGTTTTTGTTGAGTTTACTCTCAAAAGGATCTTCATTACTTTTTGCTGTACAAAATTGAATGATGTCTTTACAAAATTCCTGAACTGTAATTTTTTCCTTCAAATTAAGTATATCTAAAATCGCAAGCGTTATTATCCCATTTCCTTTAGTATTACTTTCATAATATTTATTAGTTCCTTCTGAAGCAGAAATAACCGTAGTACCATTGGTTAATTTCAGATCCTCAAAAACTTTTCTCATTAGATTAACAGCTTCTATCTCTTTTATAGTATTGGCTTCAAAAACTTCACCAGAATAACATGTATTTAATATGAGTAGCCTGTTTCTGGATCGTGTATTTCCAAGAAGATCATCAAAATCGGTATAAGTAATACCAGTGGTGGTAATATTGTCAATTTTTGAAGTACTTGTGCAAAAGAAATATTCACTTTTTGCTTGAATTGCATGACCAGAAACAAAAAATAAAATCACATCGTTTTCTTTAGCTTGTGACAAAAATTCAGAAATTTGTTTTAAATTATTTTGGGTTACCTGCTCATTGATTAAGCTTAATGATTTTATTGTGGTCTTATTAATTTGCTTAAAAGCTTCTGCTATTTTTTGAGCATCTTTTGAAGAGTTAGGAGTGTTTTTTAGATGCTGATATTCTGAAACTCCTAACGAAACGATATACAAATCTGAAGAGATCGGTTGCCCCACATATTCTATATGTATTTCCTCCTGGTCAGAGGATGTTCCTTGTTCATTAATTACAGATATCAAGATTTTGTTTTTTTTATTAGATAAAACCAATGGGACAGTTTTAGAAAATGATTTTTCTTTTAACTCATAATCCGGATTTCTGATCAAAACACCATTAACGCTAATTTGAAGATTTTTTAATTGATATTTACGATCCGTTGCCTTTACATCAATATGGATTACCTGGTTATCTGTTTTGTTGGGTAATAGAGACTTATTTGTAATGGTAAGCTCTGGTACATTATCGTATTGTAATTCTTCTTCTTTTTTGCCAATTCGTTGTAGCCTTTTTTTATAGGCTAACTCATAAAGCTCTTTGGTACTATAGATGCTATCGCTTATGGTCTCTTTTATAGATGCTATAACCAAATCGGGTCTATGGTATTTTAGATCGAATTGCTCAAAACCGTATATTTTGTTGTTTTTAAACAAGGATACCAATTCATATCCTTTTCCTTTAATTGAATAATAATTATTAGGAAGAATGGTAATACTGCTATGATTATCAATGTGGTAGTATTTGTTGTAGAGTTTATTTTTAAAAGTGCCGTTATAAAAAGCAAGACTCCCGTTTGCAGCTACAAGTAGTTTTTGATCGTCATTACGATCAAAATTGTTAATAGAACCTTTTGCAATTCTATGTTTTCTTGTTGTAAGATCTACTATAAAATTATTCTTTTTTCCGTATATGAATACCTTATTTTTGTTAATAAAATCGAACTTTCCATTATTCCGTATACCTTTTTGAGTAAAAGTAAATTGTTTTATAATTTTTTGGGTATTCAGGTTTATAATTTTGACTTCATTCAGATTATTATCATTATGCTTTAACGAAAAAATAGTATTTGTAGATGGGATTATTTTAGTAATTCCGTCAACTTCTTTTGGTAGCGCTTTTAAAGTATTATGATCGATATCATAGATGTAATTTATAAAAGTAGTATAGTGCTCCAGCTGATATGAAACTGGGAGATTAAAAGTACAAATTAGCATTTGACTTGTTTTTGGTACAAAATCAATTTTTTGTATCAAATATCCTGGAACAATGATTTCTCGTATTGGAGTAAACGAGGAGTCCTTAATTTGATACAGTTTGATTTTAACACGTTGAGGATCTACCTTGCTTCCATCAAGTTTAATCATTTTATTCAAAAAGTGTTTTAGCAAATTTGCCCCCATTTTATCATAATCAGGTGGCTTATTTGGGTTTTCTTCTAGAGAAGAGAACATGTTTTTTATATCTTTTGATACCACTAGAGCCAGATAATTTAAATCTTTATTTATGTAATAGGGATAAAAAGGAGATTCGGGTATTTGTATAGAATCTGTTACAGCAAGTGGTTTGGCACTCCATAATTTTAAAGAACCATTAGTTTTGGTAATACCTTTATTACCTGTTCGACTATATATAAAACTGAAGAGTTTTCTTTTATTGTTTTCTTTTTTTAAACCTATCGCTTTTTGATTTTTGAAATCAAAATGTTCTAAATACATTCCTTTTTTATAGATAATTGTAGAATCAGAGGTAAAAAAGGGAGATTCGACTTTGACTATATTCGATTGAAAAATTTCATCGGTATTGTATTCATAATTCCAAACGTGTATCACTTTTAATGAAGAAATACTATAATAAACCTCTTTCTTATATGGGTCAACTCTCATGATATTGATTCGGGATGTTTTCTTCATAAATGATAGATCAAAATCTTCTTTTTTGATAATATCATTGGTCTTTAGGCTATTGATGAGTTGTCCTGTTTTTATATTCCAAACATGGATATTTCTTCTCTCATCCGAAGTAATCACTGTTTCTGAATCTGCAATAATAGCTTCATTAAATATGTACTTATGACTTAGCAAGTTGATCGTTTTATCGCTTGTAGTAGAATATACCTCTAAATAAGACTTATCATTGGGGTTGATATTTCCTACTCGTTTTGATCTCGAAAGAGATTGCATATATTTACAGTTAACAAACAACCCTTTTTCAAGATTCCACCCAGGAGTAGCTATTTTATGTCCCATATTGGAGTATACCTGGTTGATACCCCAGGTATCGATTCCAAAATCTTTTGAAACAACTTTTTCTTCTAATTCAAATGAATTGAGGTTCCATTTTTGATACACAACCGGTTCATCATATTTGATATCACTACCCGAATATATAAAGAAATGGGTATCATCATTCGAAAATTCAAAATCTAGGATACTCATAAAAAAGGAAGTATTTGGTTTCAAATGCTTTAAAACGGAAAAGTCCCCTTCATTACTTTGGTAAATTTCGATTCCATGTTCTTTATGAATCACCGCAAACTTATCTCCTTGTTTATTAAATCTTATTTTGGTAAAAGCATCTACCAAATTGTTAGATTTTGAATCTAATGATAAAAATGGTTTATGCTCCCTGATTCGATAGAATTCGATAATATGGTTTTTTTTAATTTTCGGATTA
This sequence comes from Aquimarina sp. Aq78, assembly GCF_900299525.1. Lineage (GTDB taxonomy): Bacteria > Bacteroidota > Bacteroidia > Flavobacteriales > Flavobacteriaceae > Aquimarina. The sequence goes on from NZ_OMKA01000031.1 coordinate 303,607, forward strand.
CTTTTAAACAGTGCATATATGTTTCCTGAATAGTTAATTTCAAAATTGGTTATTTTTCTTACTGATTCATGTTCTTTTTTCAGTAGAATCCTTCTGGAGTTTGTATTCCATATTTCTACTTGATCATCAGACAGGAGAATTAGTTTCGATTTATCTCCGCTTAGTTTATAATTAATCCCAAGAGTTCTAGAGCTCTTAGATACTACAGTTGTTGGTTTCTGAGCCACTAGAATTTCTTCGTTTTGGGCATATACAGTAAATGATAAATGAAATGTAATTGAGAAAAATAAAAGTAGTATCGCTTTAAGTTTCATTGGTAACGTATTTAAGTTGATATTGTGATTGAATTACAATAAAAATAATGTTTCCAATACTAACTTTTTGCGGCAATCCGCAACCCTAATATTACATTTCAACCATAAACGGCTCTGATTGTATTATTTGCCCGTTGGTAAACTTAAAATTGATATGTAATAATACTTTAACTCTTTCAAAACTACCGTTCCAATGTTCTGAAGAAAATAACCTTAGATTTAATGCAAGTCCACCATCTTTAACCGCATGAGCCTGGTTTAATTGCAAAACTTGTTCCTGACCAATTTTAGTAATATCAATAATGAGTTTTTCTCTTTCGTCTTTTTTATGATTAAAATAATCATGATCGGTACTTAAGGGAATTTTAGCATGGTATACATATACCTCAACCTCATTGATATGATAGATAGTAGTAGTACTCTGAAGCTCAAAAGCAAACCTGATTTCTGGTGATGATTGTACATACTTACCATAACATGCTTTCAGGTTTTCTTTCCAAAAATTAGAAAAACCCTCATCCTTTTTATATTCTTTTTCTATTTTTTTTACCCTTAGATCACATGTTGCGGTATATAACTTTAGATCGTCATTAGGAGAAAATTCAAAACTTCGGATCATGTCGGGAAATATGGAGAACAAGCTATCTGAAGCTACATAGTTTGCAAAAAGATCTTTTGGATATGTTTTTTCGATATAATAATCGGTGTGAAGCTCTGTGGCGAGAAGTTTGATTTGCTCTTTGTTTTGAGCTGATATATTTATGGAAATCAGGAGTATACCAAGTGTGAGATATAAGTGCTTCATATTGTTTAATTCAGATTTTTGATAAGATAACGGGAGCCATTGATTTCCAGAAAGGCAGTACTTCTATAATTTCTGCACCGGGATATTCCTTTCCATCTTGTTCTTCTAATGAATAATAGTACAACTCTGTCTTTCCTTTAGATAACCAGGTATTAAATTGATATTGATTTTTCTTGGTAAGTCTTCCTAATTCGGTTTGGTTATCCTTATTGATTACAAAAACAACAATTTCTTTATCTTGTTCAGAAGTGATGTGCACTCTTCCAAAAAAGGAAAAAATAAAGACAATTATTAATACGAATACTGTAGAAATTATTAGAGTTATTTTTTTAAATACTTTCTTTTTTGGTGTTTTAATCTCGTCTTTTACAGCATCTATTTTTTCTAATGAATTTGTTGATTTGTCTATAAAATCAGAATAGTTTCTATAGCCTAAATACTGTATTAAATAATTAGTAGTGACCTCGGTGGGGTTTCCTCTTTCTTTTCCTTCTATAAATTTTTCATATACCCGCTTGATGGTTTTGGCATCAACGCTACCTTTTATATCAGGATTTTTATCTAGAGCCTCCGAAATATGATTGCAAATCGCATTTTTTGTAGGATTGCTAAGTTCTTTTTTAGCTTTCTCAAAAACCAATAATGCTATTTTTTTGATAACCTTTTGACTCATAAAGTAAAATTACAAATTAATTAGACATCTCTTAAGTACTGTATTTATTGGTGTCCAAAAATTGTCCACAACAAGTCCAAGCTTTGACAATCCCAAAATATGATCTCTGCATTTACTTTGTTCTCGTAGTTACAAGATAACGTAGTGTTATCAATCATATGAGAGGCCTCTCATTTTTTCTAACAATTAAATGTTTCAAAAGATGAGAAATTCAATTAAATTTTTATTTGCAATGTTAATGGTATTAAACCTTGGGATTATTTCCTGTACAAAAGATAGTCTGGCTGATATTGAAGAATTAGAAAATATCAATGCTACAGAAGGTGATGACGAAGATGTAATAGAAGAACCGGATGATGAGGAATAAAATCTGTGAAAAAGAAAGGTTGCATTTTATATGCAGCTTTTCTTTTATATCTTTAGTGATAAATCAAAGAAAAGTGAATTATAAGGCTTTTATCCTTTTCCTTACCCCCTTTTTATTTTCCTGTCATAATAAGTACACCACAAGCCCTAATCTTGGCGATGTGTATTTAGACAGTATTGTTTATTATTATGATGTATCAAAAGATAAAGCACAAACGATAGGTAACAGACAACAGGCAATCGATAAAGCATATCGACAGTTAACAGCACAACAAAACGATACCTTATATGCTAAAGTGCTATATAGAAAAAGCGTACTTCACTATTCGCAAAGACAATACGATAGTTTGATATATTATAATGATATGTTACTGGTGCAGGCAAAGAAAATCGATAATCTGTACTACATAGGGAAAGCTAATTACCTAAAAGCCTATTATCTTGATGCCATACGATTTATTCCTGATAGTGCTTTTTATTATTATAATCAATCTAAGAACAATTTTAAGATGTTAAAAGATAGTCTTGAAATAGGGAAAAAGTTATTGAATATGGCATACATACAAAAAAATAATAGTGACTTTTTTGGTAGTAAAGAAACTGTTACAGAAGCTTTACAATTTTTAGCTGAAGGAAAAAATATCAAGTATATGGCTTCAGCATATAATTTGTTAGCAACTAATAGTCGAAAACTTTTAAATTTTGAGGATGCAATTCACTATTATAACAAATCTATAGATATAGGACCTTCATCAGCAAATAAGATAAGTTATAAAAATAATTTAGGTACTGTATATATAGATACTCAAGAATATCAAAAGGCAATTGAGTTGTTTAAAGATATCTTAAAAGACTCTCTGATAATTAAGATACCAAAACAACGAGCCAGAGTTTCAGATAATCTAGCATATGCCAGATGGCGTAAAGATGCTGTAGATGTAGAAGATGAGTTTAGAAAAGCTCTTGATATCAGGATCAAACATAATGATCAACCAGGTTTGGTTGCCAGCTATACCCATCTGGGAGAATATTTTTTGCAAAAGAATAGGAATAAAGCCATATCCTGGTTTCAAAAAGCAATCCAAATTTCTAAGAGGATCAAAAACCCAAAAGGAGAATTAGATGCACTTCGGTTTTTGATGAGAACCCAACCCAATGATGTTGTTATTAAAAACAGGTATATTACATTAAGCGATAGCCTTAAGAAACAGGAGTTACGGGTAAAAACGCAGTTTGCCAAGATACGTTATGATGATCAGGTAAAATCTGAAGAAATTAAAAAACTGAAAGTGATGATGGCGAAGCAACGACTAGAAGTTTCTATGCAGAGAACTCAAAAAATTATATATCTGTTAGCTGGAATCATATTATTACTTACCATTGCTTTTTTTAGATATTATCTGGTTCAGAAATACAGTAAAGAAAAAGAAATAGAAGTCTATGAAACCGAAAAAAGAATTTCTAAAAGGATTCATGACGAATTGGCTAATGATATCTCTCACTTAACCAGTTTTGTAGAGAAAACTGAAGACATTCCTATTGTTTCTACAAAAGAACTGTTGGGAAACAAGTTGCAGAATATATATCTGAGAGCAAGAGATATTTCGATAGAAACAGCAACCATAGATGTAGATGATTTTGATGGAGAACTCATGAACCTGATACAACAATACAATACTGGTGATGTAAGCGTAATCACTAACGTATCAGAATTTGAATGGACTGCGATACCTGATTATAAAAAAATAGCAGTATACAGAGTATTGCAGGAGCTTTTTATCAATGCCAAAAAACATAGCGATTGTAAAAGGATAACATTGATGGCAAAAGACAGCGAAAAGAAAAGAGTGATCAAGTATATAGATAATGGAAAAGGGTGCAATATTAACGCTATAAAAACTAATGGATTGGTAAATGCGGAAAATCGCATAGAAAATATCAAAGGGAAGTTTACTTTTGAAACAAGCCCTAAACAAGGATTTAGAGCCACTATAGTATTTCAAAAATAGAGCGTAGTAATGTTTAAAAAAATACTGATCGCAGAAGACCAACAAAGTATAAGTAGAGGACTACAAAGTACCTTAACAGAACTTGATATCCCCCACATTGAAACTGCTGATTATTGCGATAATGCATTACTTAAACTAAAATCTTCTTTACTTAAAAACGTTCCGTTTGATCTTTTAATTACAGATTTATCCTTTAGAGAAGATCATAAACTAAGAAAATTATATTCTGGCGAGGATCTTATCCGGGAAGTCAGAAAAATACAACCCAACCTCGATATTATTGTCTTTTCTATAGAAAACCGTGTAGGAGTGATTAAGAAACTAATTGATGAATATAGGATTAATGGGTACATCTCAAAAGGAAGACGAGAAGCAGAAGACATGGGCAAGGCTATAAAATCAATTTTACAAGGTACCTCGTATTACTCCGAGGATATTGTAGCATTACTTCGCAACTCGAGTAACATATCAGAGGTAAGCACATCTGATAAATTAATCCTTGGATTATTAGCCAAAGGCCTTAATCAAAAACAGATTTCTGAGCATTTTAAGGCAAACAACATCCCTTCTGGTAGTAAAAGAAGTATAGAGTATCGATTGCAGGATCTTAAAATACTCTTTGAAGCCGATACTCTTCCTCATCTTATTAGTATTGTAAAAGATATAGGGTTGATTTAATACCATTTCACATCAAAACTGGTATAATCTTTTTTTAAAAATATTCCTGTTGCGCATTTCCGCAAGCTATTCAAGTACAAGGGTTATACATTTATCTATAAATAACGTGTAACTAATAAGAGTACACAAAAATCACAAATCATGAAGGCAAACAAAAAAATCAAGAATCTATTCCTGTTACAGATTCTAGTGCTTGGGATTAATATATGTTCGGCGCAACTTTTTAAAACTACATTAAAAGCTTCGTTACTCAACCCTCCAGAAAAAGATATAGGTGATGTAAAAAGAGTAGCGATACTAGATTTCGAAAATGTAAGTAATGAAGAATATAAAACCGCAGGAGTAGATATTGGAAGTAAAATGGCAGATTACCTTTCTGCAGCGCTGTTAAAAGAATATAGAGGAAAAACTGGGGATTCCTATATGAATGGTGGGCGTACAGATATATATGCAATAGTTGAGCGAGAAGAATTAGAAAAAATTCTTAATGAACAGGAATTGGGATTAGGAGATATTAGTGATTCAAAAGCGGTTGAGATAGGGAAAAAACTTGGAGTCGATGCTATTATAACAGGCAATGTTTCTTATTCTAGTAAAGATGAAAGGAGCGAAAATTCATATCGAAATGATGAAGGCAAATTAATTAGAACATATTCGCTTACAAGAACATGTTCGGCCGAAGCTCGAATGAAAATACTCTCTGTAGAAACAGGGGAAGTTTTAGGGCAAACCAACGGGCGTTCTTCAAGTCATGATAGCACAAAATCAAATACCAAACCAAGATATGATGCAGTGATGAGCCCGGATAAGATAGCAGAATATGCTTGCGAGAATATTGGATACAGATTGGCAAATTATATCGCTCCGTATTATAATTTACATACATTCGTCTTTGAAAATGTGAAACATAAAAAACTCAAACACCGGGTTAAGGATGCAAAAAAATATGTGAAATTAAAAGAAATTGATAAAGCTCATCAAATGTACGATGCTATTTATCAGGTAGATCCTTATAATCCCCAACTAGTTTATAATATAGGAGTGTTAAATGAGGTTGCGGGTAATTATAAAAAAGCAAAAGAGTTATATAGCACGGCTGTTAATATGGATTCTGAAAATAAAGCATATGTAAGTGGATTGAAAAGAGCAGAAGAGAATATAGAACTTACAGAGATTCTTGCTTATATGGGCATCACAATAGAGCCACACAGACTTTTGGAAGCATCTGATATCGAAAAAATACTAACCGAACGAATAAAGATAAAAGGCCCAAGGAGTAAGCGGAAAATAGCTTATGAAAATCCGTCTGAGGGTTCAGGAGAATTAGGCAAATTTCCTGGAGGTATGGAACTTGATTTGGTGAAAAAAACAGATGATGGAAAATGGGTAATGGCCACATTACCTAATGGTAAAAAAGGATATTTTAGAGAAAAAGATGTGATAACTGGTAAGTAATATTCCAAAATTTATGGATGATAATTATAAAAAGTAACAATAAATGAAGTTTGTAGCAGGCTATTTATTTTAAGATTGATGATGAAGTAGGAAGAAGATATCAGGTCCTAACGCGGTTTTAAATAATAAAAAGCAGTAATGAAAGTAACTGGCTTTTTTTATGAACGAAAAAACTAATCATTCAAAATCATTATCTTGTTGAATACACCAATGTAAGATTTTAGCAATATTTTTGGCATCATCGACTCCTCTGTGGTGCGTTCCTTCCAGAGGGATTTCTAAAATTCCTAATGCCCCTTTCATCCCAACCTTTCTTCGTAATCCTTTAGTTTCAGAAAAAAGCGCTTTCACATTGATATGATTTTGTGATAAAGGATATTTCATTCCTCTGTTAGCACATTGTTTCTTCATCATGTTTAGATCATACTGCCCGTAACTTGCCCAGGTGTATTCATGACCCTTGTATTGAGTTCTTAGCATTTCGCAGGCAGCTTCAAAAGAAACACCTTCTCGATCTACTAATTTTTGAGTGATCGTAGTGAGTTCTGTGCAAAAAGGACTTACTTCTGATTGCTCGGGTGTAATGAGTATCCCTTTATTTTTAGAAATGCTTCCCGTTTGAGTATCCAAAAGGCAGATTCCTATTTCTATGATTTCATTGACCTGGCCTGCAGGAATAGGTCCATTCCAGCAGGTAGCTTCTAGATCTATGACTATAATTGTATTTGTTGTTTTCATTTTTTTTATTTTCAATACATCACCCCAGCAAAAGCTAGAGTGATGTGCTTTATGATTTCTTCTTTGATTTTTTAGAAGAAGACTTATCCTTAGATTTTTTCTTCTTTGGCATTTTATTTTTAATTCGTTCTTCCTCTTCTTTTATGTCATTGATGAAATGATTATTGTAGGCATTCTCTTTTGCCAACTTCAGACATTTTATTGCTTTTTTATAGTCCTTTTTTTGCTCAAAAAGAATCCCTTTTTTTAGATATAGCATTGCCTTATCTGTTCCTTTTACGGTAAGGGCAAAGTCGATTAGTTTTTCGGCTTCCTCATAATCTTCATTCCAAAGTAAGACATTGATATACTTTGGATATACATCTAATGCATACATATCCTCTGCTAAAGCATGCTGATAATACTCTTTTGCAACCTCATAATTCTTCAAATTTTCTGCATATATCTGACCCAAAAGACTTAATGCAATTGGATTTTTTTCATCATAAGACAATGCGTAGTTCAAAGACTCTACGGCTTCCTCTAAGTTATAAGGATAGGCGTCTAATGCCTGAAATAAATATTTGTCTAGTAAATTACTCATTTTCTAATTCTTTAATTGATTGTATAAATCATTTTTTAATTGATTTCGTTTGTTTTTAAAGGTTTTTGTCTCTCTTTTCTTTTTGAAATCAGTTCCTTTAAATACTCTAATCGGATTACCACGTTGAACATTCAAGTGATTTTCCCATTCGTCTACCATCGATTTTTTTAATTGTTCTAACTGGACTTCAACTACTTTGGTTTTTAATCGTTCGACAGCAATTTTTCGATTTTGATGTTGTGAACGACTATCCATTACCACTACACTTGTATCTGTAAGCTTGTGTGTTGCTCTAACTGCAGAATTTACCTTATTCACATGCTGGCCCCCTGGCCCCGAACTTCGCATGGTTTTAAATACAATATCTTTTTCTGCTATTTTTTCTATCGGCTTAAGATCTAATTCATAGATACCTACGAACCAATTTTTTCGTTTATGATATTTTCGAAAAGTTGAGGTTCCTATCCATTGTACAGTGCCCAACCACGAGTTTAACAAAGAGTTTATTTCATTGCCTTGCAGCTTTATTGTTGCAGATTGCAATGTGCCGTTTTCTATACCTTTTACTCTCTGCATGATGCTATAGGTTATTCCTGTATATCGTATGTCATCCAAAAAATACTTAAGCACCTGGGCTACGACCCAGCAACATTCTGCCGGGCCTCTTCCTGCTGTTATTTGTATAATCTTTTGATTCATTTTTTTATTTTTTACAGACCTCACAGGTTTTTAAAACCTGTGAGGTCTTAATTTTGCGTTAGGGATTGAGGCTTTGTTGAAGCTCCTCGCAGAGAGCGACTGCCGAAAGCCCGACCCTTTGGGTAACGCCCTAACTTTTATTTATCCATTCGAACAATTTTTGGCGTAAATGTTCCAAGAATTTCTACGAGTTCTTGTTGATTGGCCATTACTTTTTCAATGTTTTTGTATGCCATTGGTGCCTCATCAATTCCTCCTCCTATAAGAGTTACATCATGTGCTTTTAACTGCTTTTTGATTTCACTTTTTGTAAATTTCTCTTTACATTTTCTTCTAGAGTGCAAGCGACCAGCCCCATGTGATGCAGATTGTAAACTTGCTTCGTTTCCTAATCCTCTTACGATGTATCCCGGGGCCGTCATAGAACCAGGAATTATTCCCAATTCACCTTTGGCGGCCGGTGTAGCTCCTTTTCTATGCACTATACACTCTTCACCATTAACCTCTTGTTTCCAGGCAAAGTTGTGATGATTTTCAATTTTTGCTATGGGTTTAGACCCTAATAACTTTCCTATCCTGGCATGAATATCATCGTGACAAGCTTGTGCATAATCACCCGCAAGATTCATAGCCAACCAATATTCCTGACCATCGTGAGTATTTAAATCTAACCATGCCAATTGTTGTACATGTTTTGGCAACGGACATTGTTTAGTAGCTAAATAAGTATAGTGCTTGGCTATATTGGCTCCCAACCCTCTTGAACCACTATGTGATAACACTCCTAAATATTCACCAGTCTTCAATCCCCATTCATTCGATGTATCTGTAATAGTTACTACTCCAAATTCTACAAAGTGATTGCCACCACCCGAAGTCCCTAATTGTTTATAAGCTTTGTCTTTCAATCTTTTGACTAACGGAATGGTTTTAAATTCATCTCGTTCGAAGATATCATGATCATGCTTTATCTTATGAGTTTCATACATTCCGAACTTGGTATGTTCAGAAAGTATATTCTCAAGCTGATGCTTTTTTCCTTTGAGGTAAGAGATTGCTATTGGATAGATCGTTAAACACATTCTACACCCAATATCTACTCCAACTCCATAAGGAATCACAGCATTCTTTGTTGCCAGTACACCACCAATAGGAAGGCCATACCCAGTATGTGCATCTGGCATTAAAGCTCCTGCAGTTGCAACCGGTAATTTTAAGGCATCAAACAATTGATATTTTGCTTGTTCATCAATTTCGTTTTCACCATAAATCTGAAAAGGAGAGCGAGTTGTTTTCAATGCATGCTTTTTGACCTCTACAGGTTTTAATAAACTCTCTGCTATCTTTCCCCAGATACCATCACCATGATATGCTTCTGGATTAAGCAATACTTTTTTGGCTTCAATTAATATGTGTTCTTTTTTTACTCTCTTTTGATATCGATTAATCTGACCCAAAGTCACATTAATACTATTATTCTTTGGAAAGCCTAATTTAATTAGGTCTTTTCCGCTTAGTTTCTTTCCCATTAGTATAGGTTTTGATATTTGTCAATAATGAGTGATGTAATGAATTTTCATTACTGACATAAACTTGATAAAATGTTTCGAGAGATTTTATTGAGATTTCAATTACACTTCGACAAAGCCTGTCCTGAGTTTACCAAAGGACTTAGTGTGACAATGTAGTCTGATTAAAAGGAAAAATAAAAAATCCGAAACTTTATGGCTTCGGACTTCTTCTCATATATAATGGAAATTATGTATTGGTGAAGTCCCGAAGCATACTCTTAAAAGAACTTGGTTCTTTTGGAGTGTTGCAATATATGTCTGTAAAAATCATATTACTTCGGTTATTAAAGATTAACTATTCATGGTTTTGCAATTTACGAACTGCGGTGCAAATATGTAATCTATTTTTAAATTATGCAACTAAAATTCTAAATTTAATTTATTGATATTCAGTATTTTATGTTGATTTTAAGCATGGGAATCCCTGTCCGTTTTTTAACGAATATTAGCCTGTTTGGTAACCAATTGCTGTTCTGATGTTTATCTCTCAAATACCATTTTGTTTGATAAAATAGATATACAAAAAAAGATGATAAAAAAAAGCGTCCAATATATTGGACGCTTATGTTTTTTATATCTTATGTATAGTTTACTACCTATATTCTTGATTTAAAAACGGCTTTACAGCGTCCTTTTTATATGTAAAAAATAATAACATAGGCTTAAAACTTGTTTTTTGGTTCAAAATTATGACGCAAATATGAGGTTATTTTTTAACCCTTCAAAGAGTTTATTAGAATTCATAGCTCTAATAGACTTTATCCGCTATAAGAAACTCTTCATCTTTTTTGATCCCAAATCCTTTCTCGATACACTTCTTCCCATGGTCGAAGCACTCGAATTGACAAATTTGGAATTCAAAAATATCAAAATACACAACAGGTTAAAATGGTAATACTTTATTTATTGCACATGAGTGAATAGCTTATTTACAATTTTCCAATCATTATTGATTTTGGTTAATGATAAATAGTCGTAATAATTATAACCTAGCATGGGGACGTGTAATTTTGCCATGGCAATTTTACCCATAATATCTATTCCTATAATTTTCATTTTTAGATTCTCGTTTAAATCTCTAGGGCTTTGTCTACTTTTAACTCCTTCGATATATTCTTTCACGCTTTTTAAATAATCAACACCTTTGATATCTCCATAGATATATACGTTTTTATGAAAACAAGATTCAAGTTTGGTTATATCTCCGTAAAAAATTCCCTCAAAGTAATTGGTAATTAGACTTTCGATTTCTTTTATATTTTCTTGATACATAATTTATTTTTTTAGATGGCGTGTCCAACTGTATGTCCTCCTGCCACATTAATCGTTTCTCCGGTTACAAAATTTGATGTAGCCAAATAATATGCTGCTTCTGCAATTTCATTGGCTTCTCCAATTCGGTTTAATAAATGCAATCCTGCTAAACTATCAGCATCTTCAATTCCGATTTTACCTTGTAATGGGCTTCTAATTATTCCCGGAGCGATTGTGTTTACTTTGATATTATCTTTACCAAATTCGGCAGCAAGTTGCCTGGTTAAAGCATGTATGGCACCTTTACTTGTTAGAGGAGCTGTTGCTGGGAATCCATCAATGGCATGGTCTACTAAGACGGTTCCGATGTTTATAATTGAACCATTTTGTTGTTTTATCATATGAGGAATCACCGCTTGCGATGTAAAATAGGTTCCTTTTAGGTTTACATTCCAATAATGATCTAAATCTCTTTCTTCAACATCTAAAAAAGGTTTTGGAGAAAATACTCCTGCATTATTAATTAAAACATCTACAGTATTGAATTTTTCTATTGCCAGACTTACGAGTTTTCGTCCTGTCTCTTGTTTGCTTATATCCCCGACCAGGTAGATTGCATTCGAAGGAGAACCGAGTTCTTCATAAGCGTTTTTTAAGTTTTCTTCGTTAGAAGAATTCATTATAACATTACTTTCTCTTGCTATAAAGTATTTTGCAATTTCTTTACCAATTCCTGTAGATGCTCCTGTAATAATTACTGTTTTGTTTTTCATTTTCTTTATTTTTTAGTTCCTAAATACTGTTTCCCGTTCACTCCCCAATTTTCGATGGGTATTTCTTCAATAACCACATGAGTTGTTTTTGGGTTTTTGCTCAGTATGTCAACAACGAGTTGTGTGGCACCTTCTATTAATTGACGTTTTTGGTCTGTCGTTACTTGTTCATCGGTAACTTTAATGTTAATGTATGGCATGACTTTTTTATTAAATTAATTGTGATACAAAGGTGTTGTAGAATGAGACTATTACGAAGGAGGATTGTCACTTCTTTAAAGTGATACATATCACTTTAACCCGAATTATACATTAGAAAATCTATTACCTCTTGAAGCTACTTCAAAATATACCCGTTGCACTACATTTTTCAGTTTAACCGTAGCGATGCTATGCCAAAACTAAGAAAATGCCATATTTTATGGTACTTTCAAGTCTCATAACGAAGTTCTAATGTATAATTCGGGTTGAAGCGTATAAATGAAGTAAAAGAAATAAAATTAAGAGTTTAATCTGCTAAGCGTTTCTCTGGAAACCCCTAAATATGCAGCAATCATTTTTTTGGGAACACGTTGAAAAAGTTTTGGATAGTGTTCGAGAAGTAATTCATATCGTTCTTTAGACGAATTTTTTAGTAATGATAAGATTCTATTCTGAAGCGCAATTCGACCAATTTTACTTTTTTTTGCCCAAAAACGTTCCATTTTATGCATTTTGGCCGTTAGTTTTTCTCTATTTTCAAAAGTTATATAGAGTAACTCACTATCTTCTATACAGTCTATAGAGGTTTTGGACTTGGTTTGTTTTACAAATGATTCGTAATCTGTAATCCACCAATTCTCCATCCCGAATTGTAGTATATGTTCTTTTCCTGTATGATCTATAAAATAGCTTTTTAAGCACCCTTTTATGATCCAGTATTCTTTGTTAACAATTTCTCCTTCCTGAACGATATATTGATGTTTACGTCTTTTGATTTGCTCAAAATGACTCAAAACGAAATCGAATTCTTCATCAGTTAGGCTGATTATTTCTTCAATATGTTGTCGTAAAGGATGTATCATTTTAATTGTTATTAACGCTAAATATACGAATCAAAGCAAGGCTAATATACCTGAATCAATTGATTATTCTGTGTTATTTTTATTTCTTGTTAAACATATAAAATTTAGAACTATTGTCAATAGAAAAAGCCTTTGATCTATGACTACGCTACTCTAGTTTTATAAGTTATACCGGATTAATATTCTTTTTTAGGAATGTCATTTGGTATTAAGAATATACTTTGATTTAATTTTTTTGATTCAATTTGAATAGCGGTATATGTTACAATATAATCTCCTAAATCAAGTTCCATTTTCATAAAAGGTGATTTTGCTTCTTTAATCAAATCGTAGGTGTAAAAATCTTCGAAGTTTTTAAAAAGTTCAGGTTCTAAATACGGAAAGCCACTATAAGAATATTTTTGTATTACTTTTTGTTTTCCATTTGGTTCAAATCCTTCAATTTGAATATAATCACAGGGCTTTCCTAAAATTTGTTCTGATTTCCCACTTGTTTTATTGACAAATTCTAAAGCTTGTTCTGAAACATTATAATGATAAATAGTATCTAAATTTTTCCATTTCGCATAATAGTAATTATTCGAGTTTAGATATAAATTGAAATCATAACCTCTTTCTCCTGTATTGAGATATTCTTTAAAAATATCACCGTTTTTGTTATAATATACCTTTAATGTATCTCCAAACTTTTGCTCAAAATATTCTCGATATTGAACGTTGTCTTTTTTAAATTTTATTTCAACTTTGTAAGTTATGATACCTTCAAAACTCTTCTTTTCGGAGCTGAAAGATGCAAAAATTAGAATTGTAATTAAAAGAATGATCGATTTCAGACTCATTTGTTTAAATTATTAGATATCGTTATAAGTATATGTCTTTTCATTCCAATATTCCAACCATTTCAACGGTTCAGCCAACTTATGCTTATTTAACTCTAAATGGATTACTCTTCTTTTCTGTCTGTTAGTTGTTCTATTTGATGCGTGTAAAGTTAGGGGTTTCATTAACATTACTCCGCCTTTTTTAACTTCACAGATATGCTCTTTTTCAATTTCCCAATCTTTTGAATCTGGCCGAATTATTCCCTTTAGATGTGATTTTGGAATTACTTTTAGGGCTCCATTATTTTTGTCTGTATCGTCTAAATGAATTCGGATTGTGATGGTATCTTGTAAAATTTTAATTGGCGGTTGAACGCCGTATTGGTCTTTTTTAAAAGTCCAATTCACATAATTTTCTAAATCCACTTTTTTGTCTACCGAGATACTCAAATCCTGATGATACCCTACAAACCAATTCGATTCACTTGGTTTGTCAAAATAGATAGCTTTAGTTAAGAAATAGTCAGATTCAGAAAGGTCAGAAATTAATGTAGTCAGTTTTGCATTAAACAGTAACTCGGTTAATCCAGGAACATTTTTTGTTAGCTGTCGAATTGCAAACAAATCCTTTGTTTTTAGAAAAGAATTCCCTTCTTGTTCAGTGTTTTTTATACAAGTCAAAATTTGACTTATTTCATTTTCTGAATATAAGTTGGCTAAAACAGAATATCCATTTTCTTCAAGCTCTATTCTATTCTTTGCGTAGTTCATTTTTTAGCTTATGGATACTATCTTTTATAGGTTAGATTTGTACTTTGATGGGAAGCATGTGCCTCAATATTTCGTATGAAATGCGTTTTAATACTTTTCATGCATTGTTATGTGCTTTTTAATTTCGTTCAGGTTTTTTATTTCATACTCTTTTGAAATAGGAGTGTAACGATTAATTCTCAAATAATTCCATTCCATGTTTTTTGCTCCTACAATATCTGATTTAAAAGAATCTCCAACCATTAATATTTCATTTGGTTTGTGACTTGTCAATTTTTCTATTTCTTCAAAAATCTCTTTATCGGGTTTTAAAAACCCATGATCACAGGAAAAAACCATTTTCTCAAAATACTGATCAAGATTATTATAAAAAACTGGCTCCTTATATGGTGATGCTAAATTTGAAATCAAGAAAATCCGAAAGTCTTTTTTTAAGTCTTTAAGAACATTAAAAACCTCTTCATAAATAACGATAGAGTTTAATTCTCGTTCTAACTCAGGTAGTTTTTTATCATATAATGTGCTAAATTCAGGAGGTAAAATATCCCTTAATTGGTTAAGATCATTTTTCATCATGAGCTGTAGGTATGCCGAAACATCCATATCGAAACCGTTCTGAGAAGTTTTAAATAGTTTCAAAAAGAAATGATTTGATTCTTTTATTTCAATCAAAGTATTATATAAATCAAAAACTATTGTTTTAATATTATTCATCTCAATTCTTCACAACGATTATACAAAAGACATATGTCCTTTATATGCAATATGCATTCACAAATCTAAGGGATTTTTGATGAATCGAATAGTTTCATCCAGATGGGTGGATTTAAGGTGCAAATCCGTGCCATTTGGGTATATCCAAATCTTATCGAGGCATAGTAATACGAAAACAATAGAAAATATATACTCAAGTAGTAGTAAATAATTTTACGTTAATCAAAAATCTACTAGATTTGTCCAACACCGCTAAGCTAAATATACAGCTATTCATTGGCGGTAATTTGAAAAATAATTTTGATTAATGAATATTATATTTAAGCGGATTGAGATTAAAGACAAAAATATAGTCCTAGACTTATTTAAAAAGACTGCTGAAAAAATCAATAAAATGAATATTGACCATTGGCAGTATTGGAAAAATCCACCTATAGAAAAGGTTAAATGGGTTGAAAAAGGTATTCTAAATAACGAGTTCTTTTTTATCGATAACCAAAACGAGGAAAATTTAGGTATGGTTAGAATACTGAATGAAGACTTGTTATACTGGGGAGAACAAAATAAAAAAGCAAAATATATTCATTCATTAGTAGTCAAAGAAAAATATAATGGAAAAGGAATTGGAACTAAAATAATTAATCAAATAGGGGGTATTGCTAAAAAGGATAACTGTAATTATTTAAGACTTGATGCTGACTCCAAAAACTCAAAACTTTGTAGTTACTACGAAAAAATAGGATTTAAGAAAGTTGGAACAAAAGAGTTGCCATTATCAGTTAATAATCTCTATGAGAAAGAATTGAAATAAAACTACCCAATGGTGCGGATTAGAAAAAAGTTTAATTGACAATGAAACCGGTGAAGGTATTATGGGGAAGTTAAAATAGTGTTTGAAATTTTAAAATTTTAAAATGGAATTAATAGTTAGAGGAAATGAATGGGGAGTACAATTAGATGTTAAGAAATTCCCTTTGTTCTGCCCTTCTTGTAGAAACTATTTAAACGAAATATACGAACATACTGGTTCTAGATATGGTCAAGTAGGTTTTATAAAATGTGATTGTGGAGAAGAATTAGCTTTAACTGATAGTGACAATATTGTTGAATACATTAACATTCACATTAGAAAACTTAAAACCGTTTTGAATTTTAAAGACTTATTCAAAATGCATAAAGTTGATTTTGAAAAATTGAAAAATCATTATGGTTATGATATTTACGAAAAGAATCTAAATAAAAGAATTCGACTCGATAATTTAATAATTGATATTGAAACCCATATTGGAAAAAGAATATCACCAATAGAAACTGAATTTCCAGCAACAATCGGAATTAAAAAATGGTTGAGTTTGATGGAAAAATAGCGAAAGCACAACAATGACTGTAATTAATACGGGTTTTGGTACTTAACCCAAAGTTCAGAGCTTTAAACGGAGTCCGTCAAATCTTTTGATTTGGCTTTAGAATAAAAAAGATAAAACAAAATACAAAAGATTTGGCTTGTGGCTAATCCGAAAAATTAGCGTCTTTTTATACGCTACGTTTCATGCACAAACCGTTAGGTGCTATTACCAATGAAAATATCGAATACAATCATATTAATATTTACAAGCTTAAGTTTGATTGCTCAAAAAAATCAGATTCAGCAAATCTCTTTTAATGGAGAAAATTATTGGAAATACGAATCTGTGGATATCCATAATAATACTCCTTATAAGTTCCCTCCAAGCGGATATGGCCAATTTCCAAAAGATGGAAGGTGGATTAGCTGTTTTGAGGAAGACACAACTAAAGTCGCTAGTATATTTGAAGTAAGAAATGGTAAGCTTGATGGGAAATCCATTCAGTTTCGTTTGGATGAAAGTAAAGAAAGTGAATACGATTTCTTAAAAGGAGAACAAAATGGTTACGAAAGATTCTGGAATAAAAAAGGGGTTTTAGTGTTTGAATCTCAACATCAATATAAAAACTTTGTAAATTTTGAATCTTCTGTACGAATTGGGGAATTGAAGAAATGGAATGATAATGGTAAACTTGTTAAGATTCAGAGGTTTTTAGATGATGAACCTAATGGAAGACAATTAGAAATATACGAAAATGGTCAAATAAAAAAAGAAGAGTTCTACATTAATGGTAAAAAAGATAGTACTATCACAAAATTTCATTCCAATGGACAAATAGAAAAACAAATAAAATATACTCAAGGTCGATTTGTAGAAGAAAATCCAAACGTGGAATATCACTCAAACGGGAATGTTGCGGGAAAAGGTGACTTAAAAGCAGGCCAAAAAACTGGAAAATGGATATACTATTATAATGATGGAGCAAAGGAATCTGAAGGGAAATATGAAACCTATATATTTAATTATCATAATGAAAATACATATTTTTATCATAAAAAGGGTTTATGGAATTATTGGTATACAAATGGAAGACTAAAAGCAAAGGGAATATACGGTAGCCCAAAAATCGAGGACTTAGAGTTTAATGATCAATATCAAAACACTAAAGGCGTTAGAAAAGACAGCTGGAAGTATTTTGATGATAATGGAACAGAAATATCTCTTAAAAAATTTAACTCCATGATGATAAAAATGACTGATTATTAAAAACATCACCTAACAATTTGTATAATGCATATGCACCCTTCGGGATGCAAACGCACCATACAAGAGACGTTGTAGATAATTACCTAAGTGAAATAAAAATAAACTAATGTCGACATCTCCGAAATTATTCGAAATAACATTAATTGATCTTCAAGAAGAATTATGCACTGAATGGAAAGAATCTTTTAAAGAATTTCCTGAAATTCAAATTGTAAATGGAAATTTCGAATATGTTAGGAAATTTGACTGCTTGGTTAGTCCTGCAAATTCATTTGGTTTAATGGATGGCGGAATAGATTTGGCTATTCGAAATTATTTTGGAATGAAAATCCAATATAATGTTCAAAAAAGAATACAAAAAGAATTTTATGGAGAACAGCCTGTCGGAACTTCAATAATAGTACTTACTGAAAACGAACATCACCCTTTCTTAGCACACACGCCAACAATGAGAGTACCTACAGATATTTCCAAAACGGATAATGTTTATAATTCTTTTTTCGCAATGCTTACTGCTGTTGCAAACTATAACAAAAATAACAAGGTTAAAATTGAAAAAGTACTTTGTCCCGGAATGGGGACGGCTACTGGAAGAGTTACTCCTAAAGAAGCGGCAAGACAAATGTCTATTGCATATAAAAACTTTTTAAATCCAACAACGAATATGAATTGGAAAAATTTAAGGAAACGTCACGACGAAATAATTGGATAAAAACTATCTACAACACTATATATGTGATCATAGCTAATTAGTGATTAATCGATTGGTTCTTGTATATTTATAATGGCGCAGCAATATTCTTGGCGAAAATTCTATAGAGAAATTATTCTTTACTTTTGAATCTGATAAAAAAAGAACTTCTAATTCATGAGTACCACACAACCAACCAAGAATACAGTAAAAACAGTATGGCATACATGTATCAGTAGCGCTGCATGGCGTTGGTCTCAGAAAGCAATTATATT
Source organism: Aquimarina sp. Aq78 (assembly GCF_900299525.1). GTDB lineage: Bacteria > Bacteroidota > Bacteroidia > Flavobacteriales > Flavobacteriaceae > Aquimarina. The sequence goes on from NZ_OMKA01000031.1 coordinate 322,473, forward strand.
GATCATTTTTTCTTTAGTAACAAATCATTTAGCAGCGAGTGATAATTTTCTGGATAGTGAATCGTATAGATTCCCCATAGAAGGTTTTCTGTCAACTATTGTTTTATCTATTCTCGTTGGAATCATAGCAGATCTCAATTTTAGATTTTATAAGAAAAAATATTTCTCTAAAAAGGTAGAAATTGTTACTATCGCAAGGTTTATGGTTTCTACTCTAGGATGTATTACAATCATGTATATCCCTATAAATATTATTATAGATAAAGTTGTAGGTGGACAGACAGTGTTCTATTATTTATTAATTGGTTTACTAATTACTTTATTATTATGTTTTATTTTCATAGGTTTATTGTATGCTCAAGACATATACAATTTATATAAGTTATCTATAAGAGAAGCTAAAATTACTATTGACAGCGGCACGAAAATGACGAAACTTACCTACGAAAATATTGCGTGCTTTTACAGCGAAAACAAAATTGTGTATACTGTTCAAAATGACGGCACAACAATTAATACCGATTTTACATTGAATGAGCTCGAAGAAAAAATAAACGATCAATTGTTTTTTAGAGCCAATCGGCAAATTATCATTCACAAAGATACTATAGACTTAATTGAAAAGATTGAAAATGGCAAGTTGCGTATTCGGTTAAAAGCTTTCATTAAAAAGGATACGATTGCTGAAATCAATATCAGTCGTTACAAGCGAAAAGCATTTATGGATTGGTTTCAATAAAAGATGCTAAAAACTACCGACTATTCAGTTATAAATTTCGACCATTCAGTAAAAACATAAGTGTTTAAAGGAGATTTCAGAGATTTTGTTCATTATTTCGTTTAGAATTTAAAATCAAAAAACAATGAACAAAATCACCTTACGACAAATATTAATTCCTTCAATTACCTTTGCAATCATCTGCTTTTTATGGTTTGGACCAATTAATTTAAGTTTCCTTCCAAATATTATTGCTTCAATAGTAATCATCATAGCAAATTACATAGAATACAAAGGAAAAGCATTTTCAGAACTTGGGTTTCAACGCGAAAAATTCACAACCAAAAACATTTTCATACTTGCTCCATTAGTTGCACTAGGGCTCTTTATTTTTTATTTCTTTGCATTGGTTCCTGTAATTACAAAACTAACTGGAGTTCCTATAGATTATTCAAGTTTTGATGAATTAAAAGGAAATCTTCCTGCCTTATTACTTACTTTATTAATAGTGTGGGCTACTGCGGGATTTGGAGAAGAAATAATCTTTCGCGGTTATTTTATGCAACAATTTGTAAAATTCTTTGGAGAAAGCAAAATCAGTATAGTGCTTAATATTGTCCTAGTTACTGGTTTTTTTGGTTTCATGCATTGGCAACAAGGCATTACAGGACAACTTGTTACCTGGTTTACCGGAGCACTCATAGCTCTGATATTCTACTTGCGTAAATACGATTTGTGGTTTGTTATTGCTGTACATGGTTTTTTTAACACCATTGCTTTAACTTGTGTATACTTTGGTTTGGCGTAGCGTTACTAATTAATAACACCTACGCCTGAATTCACCTAATAAAATGCATCTTTTTTAAACACTATATTTTGTTATAAAAATAAAACAGAACTATGGCTATGCCTGATGAGTTTTTGAGATTTAGACGAAGTTGTTGTGCTTAATCTGAGTCGAAAAAATAATTGAGATTATTCCAGTTGGTGTGTTTCGTACTTTAGCCAACATAGTATATACTTCATAGCTACTAATTGCTGGTTTACGAAAATATTTGTTATCATTTTATTTGCTTTTAATTTACTATATTTTAGTGCGTGAAATACGCTACAAAGCATATACAAATCCGTTATGAACAATCAAAATACAAAAGAGTAAAAACATCCATCAAGAATGAATTTAGCACAAAAACTAGGGTTTCAGGAAAATGCAAAATTGTTGATAATCCATGCAGACGATGCGGGACTTTCGCATTCTGAAAATATAGCAACAATTCAATCACTAGAGAAAGGCTTTGTGAATTCATATAGCATAATGGTTCCGTGTCCGTGGTTTTATGAAATGGGTATATTTGCAAAAAATAACCCACAATTTGATAATGGAATTCACTTGACACTAACCTGTGAATGGGAAAATTATAGATTTGGACCTGTTTTACCTGTTTCTGAAGTTCCAAGTTTGGTTGACGAGAATGGTCATTTCTACAAAAAAAGAGAACAACTTAAAAAAAATGCATCTGCCGAAGATGTTAAAAATGAGTTGGAAGCACAAATAGAAAAAGCAATTAAATTTGGATTAAAACCAACGCACATTGATTCGCATATGTATAGCATTGGTGCAAGTCCTGAGTTTTTTGACATCTATAGAAACTTAGGGAAAAAATATGATCTTCCTGTTTTAATAAATAAACAATTGATGAAAATGGTTGGACTAAATCCTGAATTAAATATTAAAGAAGGAGATTTTCTAATTGACAGAACTTATGTTGGAGAACTTGAATATTTCGAGACTAATAAACTAAACGATTATTACGATTCAATTTTAGAAAATTTGACAAGTGGATTGAACCTTATTTTAATTCATCCTGCATTTGATGATAACGAAATGAAAGGAGTAACCGTTAACCATCCAAATTTTGGTTCTGAATGGAGGCAAATCGATTTTGACTTCTTTACAAGTGAGCAAAATAGGTCGAAACTTAAAAAGAACAATATCGAATTGGTTACTTGGAATGATATTAAAAAAAGTGCATAATAATATATCCTGTGTAAAGCTCTTTCCTAATTCCTAGGTCATAAAAATACGATATTTTAATATTCTAATTGTCTCAATGATTAATGATTTTACGTTGATGTATTGCTGGTATTCACCTTACATAGCAGATACATGTAGAACTGGTATAAGAGCGTATCGGACCCTTTAGGTCACGGCCATGCATACCTGCAAGATGAAAACCCCATACGACTAGTCGTATGGGGTTTTGGTTGGCTCGCCTGTTTTTACATATGTATTACATATCCGTAATATAATCTAGTGATAATGTTAATGTTCTTAATCGAATTAATGGTTTAGGTTGTGCAGTTAGATTAGAAAATATAGTAAGATCAAACCAAAGTGATGCTTCGGTATTATCTACTTGATTTGTACTATACCATTCTTTAATGCTATTTGCCCAATCAGAAATCATTTGTTTGAGTGCTTTATCCGATCCATCACCTAGTACTTGTATTGCTTGTAATGGTTGCATAATTACTGGAAGAAAAATATCACTTAGCTTGCTGTTTGCCTGATAGCTATAATTAGCATTCATCAAAATACTAATAGTATCCTGGGAGTTTTCTGCTAATAACGTATCAAATAAAATGGTAAGCTGTTGTTCTAATGTTCCAACATTCGGGCTGGACGGATTGTTTATCGTTGCAATATTGAGTGGTTTGCTACTATCTATTGTTGGATGAAAAGCATTTGAAAACCCAATATTACCTGTCGTATATACAAAATCATCTGCAGATGGTTTACCGGGTACCAATTCTACATTACGCTTCAGGTTTGCAGTGGTATCAGCATCCTGTCTGTTTAAGATATTCATCGTAGGAATAAGTACTTCACGATTTGCTATAGATTGCCCAATAGAAGCTTCAAGGATTTTGCCTGTATCTTTAGAAGTATAATAATAACTATAACTGGCTCCATCCTGAGGATCAATAGAAATTGCATTGTAATCAGGTATATTCACAATTGGGATACCTATTCCTTCTGGTACTGCACCAAAAATATTAACTAATAATACTCCTGTATTGGTTTCTATTGTTGTAGAGTTTTCTTTGATATAAAAAGAATATGGATCTGCAGTATAGCCTTGTTTTAATAGCTCATTAAAGGTATTAAGAGCAAAGCCATTACTGGTTTCTGCAGCATCTGCCATTCTGGAAACCATTTTATTATAAGACGATAAGGCTACTGCTGCAGACTCGAACTGAGAAGCATCTGTAGTCGTAGCATCGATCTTGATCAATGTATCATTAAATACCTGATTGATGTTAGGGAAAACAGAAATAAACTCGGCCATCTGTGCAAATGCATCTTCAAAACTGCCAAGAGCTTTAGCCATATTCTCCTGAACATTAAATAGAATCTCAAAATCAACCTGATCCTGAGGATAATGGAAGGTTTGAGAATAGGTGATCTGGTAGTTCCAATTTAGGATGTCATCTACCGTATTTGTATTGGTAGTATAAGGATAAGAACCTTCTTGTTTAACCATTGCAGGTGCAGTAGGGAAGGACCTTAAGATCAAAGGAACTTTAAAATTACCTAATGAAGTTTCTAATGGATGGGTTTTGCTTTTTGAAATAAAACTTAACCATGAAGAAGCTTTATAATCCTCGATTCCCGGAACCGAACTAATTTGATGCTCGATAGCAAAGCCAGCATAGGTAATACCCAAATCTACATAGGATAATACTTCATTTTCGGTACCTCTAATAATATCTGGAGAAGAAAGCAGGAAGGGCAGCTTGGCGTCTTTACTTTCACTTAATGCCAATTTTGGTGAACTTAGACTAAAGGATGAGCTGAAGTTACCGCCATCAACGTTTTTCTGTACAGTATGACTTAGTGGAGGTGTAATAACGTTTCCAACTTCATCAAACAATGTATCTGTTATAGTTACTATAGTTTTGTCGATTACAGCATCGGCACTTAATTTTAAATGCACAATTCGATTATTCTCGCTAAGTAATGAAGCATTTAAAACATTTATGTCATCCGAAACGGTATAATTGCCTATTTTTTCTGCTTCTTCTTTACTCATAAAATTAGAGAAGAAAAGATACACTATAGTAGCTTCTTCCTGATCTAATTCTACTCCCATAAAGATAAAGTTCAGATTGATATTTCCGTATAGTTGAGGAGTATCTGTACCTTCGGGAATGGTATCTGCCTGTACCGTGGCAGCAAACTGAATTCCGGCACGAGTGGTATACGCATTACTAAGTTTAACTAATAATTGCTGTAAAAAGGTTTCCTGAATATTAGATGTATCTGCTGTCTGCCCTGCAAAAACGGGCACCATTGATAGCTTAAGGATTTCTGCCAGTCGTTTTTTATTGGCCAACATATCAGTAAGGAATGTTGTGCTTCCGAAATTATCAACTAATTGAATAGCAGCTGTAAATTCTGGAGTTAATACATCATCAATACTCGAAAAGATCTGTTTACCCCAAAGATCCATATCAATATTTTTAAAATCAGTATAGGTAGAAGGAGTAGAGAAATCTATCCCCGTCTTAGGGTTAAAATAATAGATAGGAATGTGATCTTTTGTCTCGAGCTTATTAGATATTGGTTTTGGCGCAAAAATCACCGGGTTACTGGTATCGTTGATTTCATATCCAATACTGGTAGTCGAATCAAGACCTAATCGAGTAGCCCATATTTCTGTACCCCCGACATTACTTAGATTCTCATCACGATCTACACCAGAAGTAACTTTAAGTTGATATACATCATTTTTAGATAAAGCAGTTTCGAAACCAGCAGCAAAGTCTTCTAAACCTGTTGTTTTTCCTGCTTCTGCTTTTGATAAAGGCGGAATACTGGTACTGGCAGACTTAATGCCTCCGGTAGTTTCAAAATCACCAGAAATAGAACCTCCGATACGCTCGATGGTAAAACTTAATTCTAACCTGAATATTTGATCGGTATTTACCTGTGCAGCATCTATGTCGAAAGATATGGTATGATCATTATCTGGTGTTGCAGTAGCAATTTCACCCAAACTACGATTGGCTAGGAATAGATAAATAGAAGCAATCCATTCTTGAACCAGGCTGTTCACATCATCTTTACTTAGTACAAAAGGATCAGAAGCTAATGTAGATTCTAATTGAAAAGCAATACCATTAGGATCTGTTAACTGATACCAAATCTGAGTATAGGTTTGTAGATCTCTTGTGGCTTGCTCTATTACTGTAGAGGTAGCCAGATCGGTATCATTATCAGCGCTAAATTTAGACCAACCGTTAAATACAAGAACATCGGTATCGCTAGGATTTGTTAAATCTGCTTTAACATTACTTACGGTAACTGTGATTTCTACATTTTCGGGAATGTTATCAACTGTAATGGTAACTGATTTTTTATCGGCATTAAGGACAATCGACTCGATATTGACATTTTGATCAATTGTATAATTAGTTTTGTCTATAGCACTGGTTTCATCTACAGTTACAGTATATTGACCCAGTATAGTAGTACTGCTTTTTGCTGTTGTAGAGATTAGTCCCTGATAATAACTAGGGTCAAAATTTAACCCCATATCCAGTTTAGCTTGTCCTTCTGCTCCGGTTACTAACCAGGAAGAACTGATTGAAGGCCACTGGTTAAGGCCAAGAATAGCATCTGTATATCCTGTTAATACAGGAGGTTCATTTAATGGTTCCTTACTGGTTGCAGATGGATCTGATAACTCGCTTATAATACTGTTACCATAAATATCCTGCCATGCAAAATTGACTTGCAGAATATCGCCTAATCCTAAATATGGACTGTCGTTTCCATCTGGCAGATCATTTTCTGAAGCGACTATCTCTTTACTAAAACGAGTATAAGGTATACTTACCTGATAGTCCCAGGTATCATCAGCTGTCAGTGTTTTTGGAACCTGGATTTTATCGGTACTCTCTGTATCTTCTGCGTCTGTTGTCGGACCAGAAGGTAAACCAATATTACTACTGTTAAAATAATCATTAGCTACCACCTGGTAGGTTAGTGAACTATAGACATTTTGTAAAAATAGTTCTCCAAAACCTGCTGTTTTTGGATTATCGGGAATAGGAGCCGGTATTGGTCGTATCGCATCTATAGAAGTAGTGCCTGCTGCAACGGTAGCTGTTCTGATTTTTGGACCACCGGCACTTGTAATGTTTTGACTATCTGCGAAAACCCCAACAACACCCTGATTGTAATTGGCTATAGAGGAAATATTCTCGCCATAAAAATCGGATAATGAAGTGAAGGTAGTGCCGCCAGGGCTGGTACCTATCGTGATCGTAAGTTGTGGTAAGAAAATAGAATCAAATAAGTTCAGCTGGTCTGGTAATTCGCTACCTGATTTCTGTTTATTGATTTCCTGTATGGCAGCAACAGTAGTCTCAAAACGAGTAGCAATTTCCTGAAGCGTATTACCACCAACTCCAACTTCATAAATGCCTTCATTGATATTTAGTTTAATTCCTGATCTAAGGGTCAACTCCTGATTATCGGTAGCTACATCTGCAATATTTCCGTAGTAAGCATAGGCCAGTTCACGTAGTGTTTGTGTATTGGAAGATGCTAATTTTATAATATTAGGATTTGATTGCGCAAAGAGTACAGAATTATCTTTATTAATAGCCTCTCCATTAGCAAAAACATTCATATACGAAGTTATTGTATTTTGAAGACTTTCTTCAGAAGGTTTGCTATACATTACAATAAATGATAATGTCGCCTCACCGTTATCATCAAAAATACGATCCGGAAGTCCTTGTTTACTATCTGCATTATAGTAGTATAAATAATAGCCTCCGTTTCTGGTGATGCTGGCTTGCCATAGTAAACGTAAGAAGTCTGTTTGCGTATTGAGGAGTAGCATTTTTTGATCTTCAGTAATTGCTGCACTTTTTAGCATGAGATCAAAAGCCATATCAGGTCTGGTTTCCGTAGAAAGGTTTACTTGGGCTAATCCCATAGTGAGTGCATTTTGTGCATCTGTCTGGATACCGTTTGGTGTACTTCCATTAGAATCAACTGCATAAGCAGGGATCAAACTGGCAATTAACGAATTATTATCCCCAATTTCGCTAACTATTTTTTCAAGAATATTAGCATTATTACTGTTTGCCCCAACCACTTCATACGTGGTTTGTGTGGATGGACTATCAGAAACTACAGGTACTTTCTTTATAGTAACTTCTACCAGAGATCCAAGCCCATAGTATGCAACATCATGATTGATCATTTTTTTAGATACCTCATCATATTGGCCTGTTAAAAACTCCATTCTTGGATTAACCGCTCGGGTGCTTAGATCCGGTAGTTGCAGTAACGTATCTGGTAATGGCCATAAACTTAATGCCGGCACACCAGTAGGAGTACCTCCATACGGTAGGTTAATAGAAGAAGCGGCATTCCAAACAATCTCTGATGTATATGGATAGCTAGCTTCACTATTCGTAAACAAATCATTAACGCCTAAGAAACTAAGACCTGTGTTTAGTTTGTTTTTGGTAGCATATTCAGCAACCTTATTTATACGAGTTGCATCATCACTATCGGGTTTAATAGTGATCACCATTTTAGAAGGATCACTACCATTAAACGCTAACCATTTTAGAGTGTCTGATTTTTTGCTAAAGGTAATTTCGAAATTATTACCTTCTGTAAGAGTGGGGATAGGAAACTGCTGACCATCTAGTGCATATAGTCCTGCAGATTCAAGATCCCCGTATGATAAAACACCTTTATTATCTTCTACCCACATACCTTTATAGTTTGGAGTAACTCCATCTACCGGAAGTTTAAGACCCGCCAGGTAATATCGAGAAGTCATACCAGATAAGTGTTGTATGCCCTGAGTAGCCTGAATTTCTTTAAGTAATTCTCCTACTTTAAACTGCTCTAGATTTGCCATATCCAATGTAGCAGAATCAAATAGATCTGGAATCTTATCGTTATTATGATCTTTATCGTCAGAATTAGCAAGATCTTCTGGAGTGACATTGAATTTGGAAGCAATACTTCTCAGGCTATCTCCTTCAATAGTAATATATGTAATTAAAGGAATACGCAATGTAGCAACAGGAAGTAATAAGTTCGCTATAGAAGCAATACCACCATCAGTAATCAAAATGTCGATGGTAATTTTGTTTCCGTCTGGCACAATAACATTGATAGCTTTAACTACTTGGGTTAGAGATTGAGAAGGTAAGGTGGTGTAATCATATGTATAATTGTTATAGGTAAAACTAATAGCAATACCTTCTTGTAAAATGTTTTGAGTTTCTTCGTTTAGCGTTGCGAGGCTATTTCCGTCAAAACTATTTCCATAAATAGCTTGATTAGCAACACTGTCAAAGGTGTCACCTTGTTGTACTGTGTATGTGCTATTGGGGATATACATGGTCTTACCAGAATTCAATGCTATTCCAGAATTATCATTAAAAAGTTCGGCAATAGTATACGCCATATCACCCGAGAGATCACCATTATCATTAATCCATTTTACAATACTGTCTGGACTATCTCCGCTATTGGTATAATATTTAAAATCTTTTAAAGAATCCTGCGCATTCTGAACCATTTGTTTGGCAATCAATAAGAAATAGTCACTAAATACAAAATTACCTACAGAAATATCTTCTCCTTCTGCAAAAGCTGCAAAAGTTGCAGGATCTTTCTCTTGCATCTGGATTGCTAATTGATCAAAGTATTTTCTAAGATCACTTATATATGTAGAAGAAATAGTATTATAACTTTCAAAATCATAGGTCACTCCTTTATAATCGGCACCATAATCTGGTGTCGATAATTCTAATGATAATGCCATTGGGAAAAATGTGGCGTTGACATCTGTTTCTTGCTGTGGTTGTTCTTGAATAAGCAAATTAAACTGATCTGTCATAAAAGAATCTATAGCCTCTGTTGGGATTGGACTAGGGTTGGAAGGATCACTAAAATAAGCTAATAATTGTGTTAATTGTGAGCTGGTAACAGGAGTATTATCTACTTGTTCACTAGTGATAGGTCCATTCTGAAGTGCAGCGACTGTCCACCTGAAAATTTCTTTACTTAGTAATTCAAAAGAAGAATCTGCGGTGTCTTTAAAAGCTTTTTGATATCCATCTACACGATCTTCTTGTGGTGGTGTCATCGATTCTAAGAAGAGCATAGAGATATAACATGCTTGTTGCTCGCTTAATTGAGTAGCTTTATCACCGGCCATAGTAAGTCCTAGTCCCAAATATCCTGTTAGCGGCACAACTGCTGCTGCTTTTTCCAGGTTAGACCAATTTGGTGTTACCTGAGTCAATGCTACTGTAAGTGGGTTATGTAAAGCGATACGAAGTTGTTTTGCGTTTTGTAATTCGTTCTGCGCATACGCTTTTAAAGCAATACCAGAAGTGGCAGTTTGCCAAGGCGGATTGCTTGCTATTGCTTTGATCGTAATGCTTTGACTGATGCTTGCAGAGAAACTGAAGTGCATTTTTATCTTGAATAACCCCAGATTTATACTTACACTTAGTGAAACACTTACCGAAGCTGATAACTGAATTACAATAGGCTCGTAAGGAGAGAAGGTTAATTGAGCCAGTAACCTGATATCAATATTAAGATCAGCCTTAATAATGGCAAAATCAATAGTACCATATAGTTTTCCGATAACACCTACTGTACCTCTAAACCAGAAATAATATGCTTCTGCTACCTGGGCATCATTAGATGAAGAGGTAGTCGTTAATTGATACGGATTAAACTTGGCCAGAACCCCTTCTAAAATCGCTACTGCAGTAAGGCTAAATCCTGCTTTTAAAATACCAGCATCAAAATCATAACCAAATCCAAACTGTATACCGAAACCAAATACCAAAACAGGGTTAAAGGTACCATTAGTAGCATCAGGTACTTTATTGGTTGTAGCACTACTAAGTTTACCAAAATAAACTCCGGCAGAACCCATAACAGGGATCGGGATACCTATCGGTGTCCAAATCAGGGTTTGGAAGGTAAATGATCGGGAAAAATCTTCTTTCCACGGGAACCCTATATCTACTTGAAAATCACCATTGGTGAACAATTCTATACCAAAAATTGGTAATGTAAGGTTAACCTGGCCTAATTGTATTTTTCGCATTACTGTGGGTAAAGCGATTTCTGCTTTATACAGCCCTATGGTATCACTGATCTTTTTGTATAAAATCTGAAAATCCAAACCTTTAAAAATACGAGCGGGTTCTCCTTCGAGAGCCAGGCGTAGCGCATATAAATTAGGATCATTAAAAACGATCTGCATGGTGATAAAGTAACCACTGCTACTAGCTTCAGATCCATTTGCCAATGCCACTGCCGATGTAGATTTTTTATCTTCCTCAAGCTTAAGTACTCCAAAATCCATTCCTACCAGCCAGTTACTGTTAGCATCAAAATTGATACCGGGAATTTCTCCTGGCTCAGTTGACGGAAGATCTTCTCTCATAATTTTTATAGCTTCCTGTACTTTTTCGACACTTTGAAAACCAGGAATCGTAACATGTTGCCCTAATGCCAGTAAACGTAAATCCAAATATTTGTTTCCTTGTCCCGAAGGAGAAGGCGTGGTTTCTGGTTTGGCAGCATCCCACTCTAAAGGATCATTAGACTTCTTGCCTTCTCGCGGCCAGAAACTCCCTTCTAAAGCTACCATTACACCATTATCTTCTGGCTTAGGTTGATTTGATTTATATGTAACATTGATATACTTTATTTCGGCAAACCCTAGTTGAATCTTGCCTATCCCCAGTCTGAATCCAACCTGTTTTGATGTGAAATCATATTTTAAACTCAGGTTGTTAAGTGGTATCTTATCGAGAAGATTCCAGGGAGCAGCTAATCCAAACTGAGTTCCTGTTGCCCAGGACACCATTTTTTCTACCATACTACCGATAGTTGTAGACTCGGTAAAGCTTAATTCTGCGATATAATGAGGTTTTGCTGCGGTGCCAGTGTTTGTTACTTCACCTTTTAAGAATTCCCAGATAATCCCAAAGGACTTTACACCAGGATCGAAATCATAAAATGCCTGAAAATTGATACCCAACCAGGTAACATCAGCATTAATATTACCGTAGTATCCTACTTGTGTTTCTTCATCTTTTTTACCATACGCTACCATAGCGTTACCTTCTACACTAAGATCAAGGAAATTAATCTCCCAGGGTTTAGCGGTTTTACCGCTAAACTCCCAATATTTGGTTTTTGATTGGATTTTAAAACCAAGGCCATCAATAGCATAATCAAATCCATCATTAGGCTTCCAGGCTGGTGCAATATAGAAAGTAAGTAACTGGCCAATTTCTAGAGCCCCAGAAGTCTGTATTCCTGTAAATGTCCAACCATTTCCAGTAGCATAGGAAGATTGTAGCGATAGCCCAATTTTCATACTTTCGGGTAACACTACAAATTCACCTCCGATACTAACTTCATTATTACCTGTGTTGTGAATTATATTAACTGTTAGTTTATTAATCGTAAAAAGAGGTCCTATAACTAATGGTTTATCAGCTTCAAGAATGGTATTTAACTGATAGTATTTTTCATTTGGTTTTAGGTCAAAGTCCAATAAGGTCACGGCGGTTTCTAAATCCAATGGTCCAGCTCCAAATAATTTCAGTAGGTCACTAAGCTGGATTACACCATCACTTAGACCTCCGTGGACTTTAAAATCGGGATAGGTACCTAAAACACTAACCGTTCCTTCGCCTATTGTAAAATCACCGGTTACCGTAAATTCAATTTTTCTGTTCGCTACGTCCTGTACATTATAGATCTGTACATCTACGCTAGGATTAATTTGGAAAGGAGGGTTTGCAGACAATTCCCACGGTGTATCCGTACTCATTGCATATGACATATAATCAAATGCATGAGTTTGATTGTTATAGTTTAGTTGAATGTCTTTTAAACCAAAACCTGCGATTCCATTCAAAGGAGGTTGAAGTACTTGAACCAGATTAATACCTCCGGCCATCTGGAAAAAACTGGATACACTAAGAGGACTGCTAAAACCACCAGTAATAAGCCAGGTGTTCTCTTCTTCAGGGTATTTAATCATTGTTTCCAGTAGTATAGGATCATTATTGGCATCTTTTCCAGATCCAATAATATTCCCCTTCAAACCTCCTTCTACCGCACTTCCGGCTTCGTTAATTTTTAAACTGAAACCAGGTTTTTCGAAACCTATCCAAGGGATTCCGTCGATATTCCAACTTTGATCTATTTCCGTTTCAATCTCTGTCACAACCGATTCTTCGGGACTGGTAAAATTTAATGTAATATTAAAATCAGGACCAAAGGCAGTTGTTGTTCCTTTGGATAAGGTAACCTGTGTTACCGTATCCCCGTCTTTTTCTTTTGTAATATCATCTTTGGCTACGGTAATAAAAAACAAATTACCTGTTACGAGTTTGAAAAAAGATGATAAATATGTGTCTGGTAATGCATTTAGGATATTTACACCACCATTATTATAATTATTGATAAGTTTATTATATACACCTTCTAATGTAAGTGCCTCTTCTTCTAAAACCATTAGATCAGTATCAGAACTGGTTTTGGTACGAGCTTTTGAAGATGCTAATAAAGTAACAATAGGTAAGACTAATTTTACTCCTACCAGACCAAGCATTAATTTATCATGAATATCTTGTTGATAATAGACTCCTAAATTCGTGAAATAGGTATGTACATCATTAGATTCTGCATATGAATTAACCATAAATGTTCCCGAAACAGCTAATGCATTGTAGTATTCTTCGGGTTTACCTGGGTTTGTTTTTTTTAGATAGGTATTAAAAGTTTGATTTCTGATGTTTAATGAAGCAGTTTTTGCTGCTTCTGCAACGGGTGAATAATTTACAGCAGATAAGGTCGAAGGATAATTAGCCCTGTCTTCTTCTCCTGTTTTTGGAATTTGTAGAAAGGGTCGTCCCAAACTAATTGGTAAACTGGATGATCCTTGACCTTCAAAAACTCCGGGTAATCCCGAATTGGCATAGTAATAATTATAAACTTCCTGAGGGACTGGTCCGAGAGTGATAGCCACGATTTCTTTATTTCCTGCCCCGGTAAGTGTACTGGTTAGGTCATCAATTTTTACATAGCTCCCATTTTTGTAACCTTCTACTAATGATAATGTATATCCTCCATCCATTAATGGTTTTACTTGTTGTCCCAGTTTAAGAATAAAATTATCTAAACTTAATTGAGCATAAGCCCCAAACATATCATTATCGATGTAAACTTCTTGGATTTTTGCTTTTAATTTTGGTAAGGTTACTTTCTTGTTCTTGAGATCATCCGCAAATGCCGAGGCATAATCGAAAGGCATTTCCTGATATTTTTCTTGTATTTTGGCAATATCACTAAGTATAAAAAGCGTGATGGGTGTATTGCTACTCATTTGTGCGGTAAAAGCAGAAAGGATTAAGTTTAAAGTCATTTCTGCAGGACTAGAAAACTGATGCAAACCATATATTGGCCAAAGTCGAAGTTCTTTTTTAGTAGTATGGGCATTATAAATCGACTCGGCATTTATAGATCTTATTTTTAAATCGGGATTATAGGTTTGATTTTTGGCATACCATGTCCATAAGGTTTCTGGAACGGTTGTTAAGGAATCAACAGGGAATTTGAACGCTAATTCTGCAAATGAAGCTGATTCTTTTGTTAAGTCATATGGATCTTTATCTTTACGTTCTATTTGATTAGGTGCTTTTTCCCATAAATAGGGTTGTAGTCTTAAAAAATAGGTGACATTAAAAAGATCTGCATAATTTACTTCACTGTTATCGGCTCCGCCAGTAAATCCAAAATCGATTTGCTCCAGATTTAGCTTTGTGTCTTTATATTCTAAAAAAGTAATGGTGGCTTTACCGTAGGTTATACTAGTTGTCAATATATCTTTTGGAATAAGATCGGTAAGTAATATAGCCAATTTGTCTGGAGTATCTGCTCCAGAATAGATCATTAGAATATTTTTAGAATAGTCTGTAGCATCAACTATTCTTTTCATAATATTTACTGTAGTGGCCTGATGCCCAAAATTTGGAGTACCGTCTACATAAAATCGTAGCTCATCCTTACTTTTTATAAGTGTAAGCATGTCCTTTATTGATGCGCTGGTAGTAGACTCACTAGCTTCCTGCCCCTGCATTAATTTGGTTAAAAGATCATTGAAGTCGCCCATCTTAAAATATTTTTATGATTTGTGTAATTCTTTACAGAATTATGATATGTTGATTATAAATGTCGTGTCTACACTATTCTACTAGTGTTGCTGTTTTCTTATTACTTTTTAGACTTTTTATAGTGCTGGGATCATCTTTATTATACATGGCATACCAGCCTAATCCAGATGATTTTCCTCCAGAATTAGGATTGCCAAATAGGTAAAACAAAGAAGAGCCATTAGGCGGAATTTTAAGTAAGCCTAAAAATTTCAAAGCGATTTGGGTAAACATAAGAAGGAATGATTTCTGACTCTCGTCAAATGCCAATCGAAGCTGTCCTATAGAGAGTTTGAGTACAGATTGTAAACTAATCAATTTTGCTCCTCCTCCTGTACCGGGTAGAGAAATGCCAATATTGGCATTGTAATTATCTCCTGTGCTATCGGGTGTCCAGCTTAATAGCAGAAAAGAGTCTAAACTTACCTTGCCTGCCAATTCCCCGGGAGTCCCCATATTTAGTTTAAAATCCAAACCATACCAGGTAGAGTTATCAACCCCAGACAATCTAACATCGGAGATTACAGTTAAGAATCCTTTGTCCTGAGGGCTTTTTTCACTGTTTCCGATAATTAAACCCTTTAGGTCCAGTGCAAAATTGATAAACAAACTTTCGCTTCTGGCTGTACTGGTGGTGATATCAAAGGTGATTTCTCCTGCATCAAAATTCAGAGATTTATTTTGTTGTGGATTTGCAATTTCATAAACCATAGAAATCCCCAGATTGCTGAAATTAAGACCACTTCTTGGAGTGAGATTGTCATTATCAGGACTTCCAAAAGAGAAAATGTCAAAATTGGTTATATTCTCTGAATCACTTGTATTCTCAATAATTTTATAATCAATGAATCCCTGCATACTAAACCAGGACTCATCATATCCTTCTTTAGGGGAGTCTCGTGTAGTTAATAGTACATTAGTGATCTCTATTTTATTATAGATATTGCTATCAAACAGGAAGATGTTATCTTCAACACTACCCATGCTATATACTGCATTGCCATTATTAATCTGAAAACTACCTTTGAGTAAAATATTTTTGAAAATATTTTTGGGATTTCCCATACTTAATACTTCACTATCAAAAAGTTTATTGATGGTTAGTTGAGAATAACTTTCGAAGTTTTTTACTGCAGTATTTTCGAATAAAACTTTTAACGATAGTAGCCTAAAGTCATAAGTATCTGCAGTAGTCGGTGAGATGGTTTCTGGCGGATTGAGTGTATCATCAAAGTCTGGGTCTACATAATAAATCAAACCAAACATAGTACTGGGTTGATCAACAACGGCTCCTGTATTTTTGGTATCTCCTTTTTTCACAGGGCTTATTTCTACTGCAAAATGATGTGCATTAAATGCTTCGGGATTAGTAATCCCAGCCATGATGCCCTGGAGATTCGTTGGTATTTCTTTAATATCCATTCGCAATACCAGAATACCCGTCCAGTTTTCATCGGTAGCGATTTCATTAAATTTAGAGAAATATTCGTTGTCAGACTGTTCATATGTTTCTTTGAAATAAGATTGTAGCCATTGTGATAGTATGATCAATTGATCGGTATCTGGTTCTTGTTGAATCCCTTCAGAATTAATGGTAGATGGAGAACCAAATTGATCCCGTTGCGTCCATTTTTTTGGATTAGCAACAAGGCTTTCTTTAGCACTTATTTCTGAGTCAGGATTAGGGTCGTATAATTTACCTTTACGCCCTTTAATGATCATGATGTTTTTATAGTTGTTGTATTCACTTCCTTGTCCTACATTGGCTTGTAATTGCCAACTATCAATACTCATGATGTTATTAAATGTAGCCGTTAGAGGGTCTTCTTCACCTAATGCTCCTAAGTATTTTGAATTTGCAGTGACTAGAAAGAGGTCACTGGTTTGTAGTGCCTCGACCAGTTCGTTTTCAGGATTTAAAAATTCTAGTTTATACTTTTCGTTATGATCTGTATTTTGGCCTAGGAAAACTTCGTTCCATAGGGTTTGCCCTCCGCTTTGTGTTGTAGTGGCCAAAAGCCCTGACGGAGTGGTAGAAGTAATGGGAGTTACTCCGTTTTTATTTACCATTTGTTTTGCAGATAGTAATGATGTATTAGTGCTTGCTTTTCCGATGTTACCTCTACGAGTTTGACTGATGATTTGACTTTCAAATGTTTCTGTATCTGATTCAGAAAAAGAAGTGACTCCATTTCCTACGGTTAATCCCAGGTATGGAACTATCGGAAATAAGGTTGTGTTATCTGCGGTATATGTAAACCCCAAATTATTATGAACAAATAAATCCTGGTATTTATATGAGGAATTACCTTCTCCAAAAAGAGCCGAACCTTTTGGTTGAGATACATAGGTAACCGTATTACCAGAAGTGTTTAGTATAGTTGCCCAGGAAGTTTCTTTTGTATGAGTTAATAAAGGTGCGGTTGGTGACTCTGGCGCTTTTACAGATGAAGCTGCTTCAAAAGGAAATTTAGGTGCCAATGCTGCATTTTTAGAAATAAAACGAATGGTGTCTCCTTTTTGACTCAGAGTGAAAAATTCTGTACCCTGTAGGCCGCACATCATATAATATTCACCAGTGGTTGTTTCTTTTTGAAATTCAATTTCAAAATCTCCTTCGGGAGTAAAATGAAATTGTTCGGTATTACTATTATCGTTAATAGTACCTGTAGAAATTACCAGACGAGCGTTATATATATTGTTAGCTTCTTGTTTAGGTAACAGTGCTATTTCATTTCCGTAATTGGAAGTGAAATAAGAGTATAAAGTAGTATCTCTTTGATCGCTGTTTTTGCCGGTAAAGTTAAAATAAGTCCTTCTTGAGTTGTATGCAGTATTGATATTACATACAGAAGAATCATCATTAGGGCAGGGGTCAAAGGTTTCATTAGTAACA
This sequence comes from Aquimarina sp. Aq78, assembly GCF_900299525.1. GTDB lineage: Bacteria > Bacteroidota > Bacteroidia > Flavobacteriales > Flavobacteriaceae > Aquimarina. The sequence goes on from NZ_OMKA01000031.1 coordinate 340,391, forward strand.
TCTGATGGATCAATAACAACACTAAAACCAAGATAATCTCCTGCAGGAGTACTTTGAGCCAGTGGTAACCATTCTGATAGTGAGTCTTCATCTCCTTCTTCTTCTGGGAATAAGTATTGAAACCCCCATTTTAGATCATTTAAAAGAGAAAGTCTATTGATAAAAAAATTAGAAAAGCGTATACAACCACGTAACTCTCCCGAGAAATCGATGTATCCTATTTTGGTAGGGATAGTTTTTGGAGACGAAGTTCCTGAAAAATTAATGACCAGATTACCTGGGTTACCATTAAGAGTAATTACACTGGAGGCATCATCTAAGATGAGATCCATTCCATTTTGTATCGTAAGGTTTAAACTTGGGGTAAGAGGTGCTTGTAATCCTGTATTTAAACTAGAACCGTCTGCACTAAGTCCCATGAGTGATGTGTTAGATTTGTCGATTTCATTGATGTCAATCTGTTCAAGCCATATCATCGCTCTATTGGCAGAACTAGAGGAAATTAACTCGTTTATGTTTTTTACAAAAATTTGAGCATCTGCATCATTTTCAATAGAAGGTGCCTGTGCAGAAAACACAAAATTTCCATTATAATATGTATTACTCAGAGCATCTTTTAGGTAAATAGTGCCATCGGGAGGATCAATACCTTCTGGAGTAACAAAAGCAATAAAACCACGATCACCTGTTGCATTTTCAGCGATGTATAACTGATTGATAAACTTCTTAGAGAAAACTGTCATGTCTAACTAATTAAGATGGATAAAAGCAATAAGCCTTTCCTTGTTTTAAGAGAATATAAGAGCACTACTAGTTTGTTTTTAGACAAAAAAGCATTGATGATGATCGGGGTAATGTTTCTGAAATTCAGGTGAGTAAAGGCCTATACATGCATAGACCTTTACTTCTCTGAATACACAAATTAATGCTTACTCCTGATCATAGTGTAAAGGAGATAATGATTGACCTGAACTATTAATTAGTAAACGTATAGGCAGCAGCCATAGTTTCTTGATTACTATTTGCTGTTGCGCTATATCCGCTCATGAAAATAGCGATAGTATAGGTAAGACCTCTACCGATACTTATATTATTAAAGGCTCCACCATTATTACTCGTGATCTGAACTGCAGATAACGGACGAGCGTAGTATGAAGGAGCTCCTGCTTGCCAGATAGCTGCCCAGGCACCATTTCCTTTAAGATCGATCTGATTTGGGAAATTCTCCAAACCAAAAGATACACTAGTTGTACCAGGTTTTACGTTAACGATTGTTCCTTCAAAATTGTTAGATGGACTTGGTTGTCCAGCTGCAGGAATAAATGAAGAAGAACAAATGTTTCCATATGTCTGTGCAGGTTCGTTTAATGTTGGGCCAACAGCATACCCAACAATGTAACTATTGTTATTAAGATCTAGACCATCAAAGTTTAAAGTTCCTGCCTGGGTGTTACTTGGGATTACTTTTCTTTCAAGTGGCGGAGTGCCAAAAGGGATCTCGTTACTGTTCTGCCATAATACTACTTGGTTCCCAAAAGTATTAGGTTGATTCCCCGAAAGAGTATCGTAAGCAATGTCAAGAGAATTGGCCGTAATGGTGGTAATCTCAATTTTTGTAGTTAATACCGTTGTTGATTTTCCTTGTTTTTCTAATGTTGCAGTACTCATAATTGTTTAGATTTAAATGTTAATTTTAGGTTTTAAAAATGTATCTATTTATCCGATGCCGGATCACTTGTGTTAAAATTTAATATGGCTGCAGCAGTGGTATTATCTGCCCCCATGAAATATATTAAGGTATATTCTGTATCTCTACCTAGTGATAGGTTGTTTAGCGCTACAATCCCTTGATTAGAGTAACTATCTATTTTTGTTTTAATAAGAGCATCAGGAGGTAGGTTATATGGCGAAGCGTAGCCTTTCCATAATCCAACCCAATTCCCATTTTTTTTGGGCAGGTAGCCAGAAAGAGTTTGATAGAAAACTGATAATGAAGTTTGCCCTAAATTTTCAATTCCAATATGTACATTAGAGAGCGGTGCCTTGATACCTCCTGCACCTAGAATTGCGCTGGCACAAATATTTCCTGTTCCAGAACCTACTCCATATCCCACCACATAGCTGTTATACGTAATAGTAAGATCATCTATAGTAACGGTACCACTTTGGGTATTAACTCCTATTTCTATCATCTTTAAAGGCGCTACTGTCCAGGGAATAACAGATGATTCCCAAATAGCTATAAAATTTTTGTATGTTGATGGTTGATTAGCAGGAAGTCCCGAAAAGGCTACAGTAATTGATTCTCCGGTAAAACTAGTAATTTCAATCTTACAAGTATTGAGTTTTGCCGTTTCAATTGCTACAGCAAGAGGTTGAAATTCTTTCAAAGCAATAGTATTAATATTAGAGGTATTAAATTTCACTACAGGACAGGATGCTAAAACGCATGATGACTGATTCGAGAAATATAAAAAGAGTATAATCATACTTAATGATATAACTCTCTTAGTAGTAAATCCGTAAAACCCCGGTTTAAAGAAATAGTTGAAATTTATTAGCATTGCTATTTACTTTTCGATTTGTGTGTGTAAGTTGGTATATTGAGTATGAATGTACTCTTGTACTAAGATACCTTTAAACTAAAACATTTCCTATAGGTATAAACCCGTGTTTTTTAGGAGTTTACACTGATGTTTTTGGGGATTAAAGTAAGGGTTTAACCATAAAAAAGAAGAGAAAACAGGATGGTTATTGCTTAAAATCAGAAGGTTTGCAACTACTCTAGATAAGAGACAGTACTTTTCCTAAAAGTGAAATAATCATGACAGAAATTAACGAACTGTCATCAAAAACTAAATATTTATAAACTAAAAAAAGATAAGTTGAAAAAAGCTAAAAAAAGAGTTTAATTATATAGTATTGAAATACACTGAAAATCGAAAGTTATATATTCATTCTTAAATTTAAGACTCATAAATCACAAAACAGGTGTTAGATGAGATCTGGTATTTGAATTTTGTTCTTTTAAGTAGAATCCGAACTTAAAACCTACCTCTTCTACATATACATAACTTTGTGTAGAAACATCATAGCTAATAGGAGCATTTAATTCTTTCATGAGATCTATAATACGGTAGAGTTTTGTTTTTGAAATCCCCAGACGAGATGCTAATTGTTCTGGTGACCCTGTGGCTTGTAAACGAGTGAGTTGATCTATTCGTTCTATAGTTTTAATGTGTTTAATAATAATACCCATAACTAAGTTTTTCTTTTATGATTACTGTTTTTAATACACTTCGATTTTGATCTATGACAAATTTTTAACTTTTCTTAGAATTCAAAATTTTCAACTTCTATAGAGTGGTAGTATAGGGGGTAATTCAATTTTATAGTACTTAATACAGGTGAAAATGCTTTTTTGTTCATTTTTTTGTATATTTGATTATGGTTAATACAAATATAGTTCAAAATATTGAACCAAACAAGCTTTGGGTTTAGTATTTTGGTTTTATTGATGTGTATTAATATGTTTTTAAACTATAAAGTTTATAATGTTAACTTTTTAAGCATGGATTTACAAAAGATTAAGGAAATAGCAGACGAAAAAGGCAAGTTAATCAAGGATTTGATTGAAGAGACGGGAATTAAGAAAGGAACTCTTTTCAATTATATGAAAGGAAAAACGGCTATTACTTTAGAAGCTTTTCTAAAAATATCAGACGTTTTAAAAGTTCCGCCTTTAGAATTATTGGCTGTAGTTCAAAATATTAAACTTAACAATGATGCAGCCGAAATGATTCATGATATGGAATCTACTAGAGATACAGAACAGATCAAATCGAATTCTATTAATGTTATGATGATTCCTTTGGTAAACCAATATGCATATGCGGGATATTTAAGCGGTTTTGAAAATGAAGGTTACGTAGGAGAATTACCAAAAATGCCATATTTAGCAGATAGACAATATAAAGGTAATTATGTGTTTTTTGAAGTAAAAGGAGATTCGATGGATAACGGTAGTTATGAAAGTTATCTAGAAGGTGACCTTATCCTTTGCAGAGATGTTAGACAGGATTTTTGGAGTAGTAAATTACATATTAATAAATGGGATTTTGTAATCGTGCATAAAGAAGAGGGTATTCTTTTAAAAAGAATTATAGAGCATGATGTTGAAAAAAGAATGTTAACCCTCCATTCTTTAAATGAATACTATGATGATATCGAAGTGCATCTAAAAGATGTTGCTAAGATTTTTAATGTTGTAGACGTAAGAAGGCATAAGAATAGACGATAATCATAAGTTTGTTTTAAAAATTCTTTTAAATACAAAATGTTGGTACTGTTACAATTTCCTCATTTCTTAATAGCCTTCATTTTTGTTAGAATTAAAAATATAAAATCGATTCAATTAACACCCAGAACTCTTTGGTTGCAAGGGTATAATTTTCAAATATAGATTTTAGTTCTAATACATGTTTTTCCTTATCAATCATTTCTTTTTATAGTAATTTTTTCAAAAAGAGTAGCTCATTTCTTAAAACTAGAAACAGAGGTTAAATTAAGTTAATCTTTTTAACGTTAGGTTTACGATTTGTCATTATTATAGTAATGATTAAATAATGTTTCTATTTTACTAATATTAAAATTTATGTACAATTTTGACCAGTAAATTTAGTATTAGTAAAATTTAAACTTAACAAATGAAAAGTTCATTAACACTTTTTTCAGTATTATTTTACTTTTTTTCTACGGTAGTCAGCGGTCAGGAATCTAGTATTAAGGGAATAATTACAGACGGTCAAACCCCGCTTCCCGGAGCAAATGTTATGCTTCAGGAAATTCAAAAGGGGGTAGTAACAGATTTTGATGGTAATTTTGAAATCATCGGAATTCAGGAAGGGCAATATAGTATTGCTATTTCTTATCTTGGTTTTGAGGATAAGGTGATTTCAATTACTATACATCCAGGGGAAATTAAAAATTTAGGAAGCATTGAACTTGTTGCTTCAGCAGAAGCTTTGGATGAAGTTGTAGTCACAGCTTTGGGTATAGAGAAAGAAAAAAAACGATTAGGTTATGCGGTACAAGAAGTGCAGGGAGATCAACTTACAACTGCAAGAGAAACTAATGTTACTAATTCATTAGCAGGTCGTGCAGCCGGAGTTCAAATAACAGGAGGAGGATCAGGTGTAGGGTCAACTTCGTTAATTACAATACGTGGAGAAGGTTCTCTTATCCCGGGTAATAACTCTCCTTTGTTTGTAGTAGATGGTATCCCGATAAGTAACCGTACTGTTAGTAATCGGGCCGAAGGAAACCTTGAAACTGATTATGGTAATGGAGCACAGGATATTAATCCAGATGATGTTAAGTCTATTTCTATTCTTAAAGGACCTAATGCAACTGCTCTTTATGGATCTCGAGGATTAAACGGGGTGGTTTTAATTACTACTAAGTCTGCCGAAAGAACAAAAGGACTTGGGATTAGTTTTACGCAAAATGTAACCTTTGAAAATGCATTAAGAATACCAAAATATCAAAATCAATACGGCCAGGGTGCCGGAGGAGAATTTGCATTTCTTGATGGATTTGGAGGCGGTATAAATGATAATATTGATGAGAGTTGGGGACCACGCCTAAATGGCCAATTGATTGCTCAGCATGATAGTCCAACAACAAGTGGTTTTAGAGCAGGAGATTTTGCAGTAAGACCAAGAAATCCTGATGGTACTTTTGCAGATGATATTATCCTAACACCATGGAAATCTAATCCTGATAATATTGAAGACTTTTTTAAAACAGGATCGACAATAACAACAAACCTGGCTTTAACAGGAGGAAATGAGTTTGGGAATCTAAGACTTTCCTTAACAAATTTGGAAAGTGAGGGCATTCTGCCAAATACAGATTATGACAGAAGAACGTATGCGCTAAATGGTTCTTATAATTTAACAAAATGGTTAAAAGTTTCTTCATCTGTAAACTACGTCAATAGCAAAAGTAATAATCGACCAAACAACTCTTACGGTACAGAGAATATCATGTATTTATGGGTTTGGTTTGGACGCCAGATTAATATGAATTCACTTCGCAATTACTGGCAACCTGGCCTCGAAGGGAGACAGCAGTTTAACTACAATTACAATTGGCATGATAATCCATTTTTTACATTGAATGAAAACACAAATGGATTTGATAAAAACCGTGTTTTTGGAAATGCAAGGGTAGATGTAAATATCACACCTGATCTATCCCTTATGCTACGTACAGGTGTTGACTATTTTAGTGAGCTACGTGCCAGTAGACGAGCCTATAGTACACAGCGATTTGCAAAAGGACAATATCGAGAAGATGATATTTACTTCAAAGAGCAAAACACCGATTTTCTCCTGCAATATAATAAAGCGCTAAATGAAGATTTTACAATGGGATTATCCGTAGGAGGTAATACCAGAGAAGAAGAAAATAGATATAAACGAATTAGTGCAAACTCATTATCAGTCCCTGGAATTTACAATTTCGAAAATTCGGCAGAACCATTGTCAAAAACACAATTTAATGATAAGCGTAAAATCAATTCATTATACGCATTTGCCAATTTTTCATATAAAAACTTTCTCTTTCTAGATATTACAGGAAGAAATGATTGGTCGAGTACATTACCTAAGGGTAATAACTCATATTTCTATCCATCTGTTGGTCTTAGTGCTATAGTATCTGATATGGTAGAATTACCAGAGCTATTCTCTTTTGTAAAACTTCGTGGTGGCTGGGCTGTTGTTGGTAATGACACCGATCCTTATGCACTTAGAAACACATTCTCGTTTAATGAGCCCTTTGGTAATTTTCAACGTGTAAATGCGTCAGATATATTGCGCAATGAAAACTTGAAACCAGAAGAAGCTTCATCAACCGAAGTTGGAGCAGATATCCGTTTTTTTAATAACCGTTTAGGTTTTGATGTTACATATTATAAATCTACAGTAAAGAATCAAATCCTGACTTTACCTGTGTCTAATACTTCTGGATTTGAATCAAGGATTATTAATGCAGGTGAAATCGAAAATACTGGTTTTGAAGTCGTATTAAACGCCAAACCTATAAAAAGCAAAAGTGGATTTACATGGGAAACCAATGTTAACTTTACCAGTGCACGTGGCGAAGTAAAATCCTTGATCGATAATTTAGATACGTATGAGATATCCTCTAATTATGTTAATGTACTAGCTCAGGTTGGAGGTAGAATGGGAGATATTTATGGTACAGGTCTGGTAACAGTAGATGATCCTAATAGTCAATTTTTTGGCCAGGTTGTACATAATGAAGATGGCTTTTCTGTACGAGATCCAAACTTAAAAAAATTAGGAAATTACAATCCGGATTTTACTGTAGGTTGGCAGAATACATTTAGTTATAAAGGGTTTAATTTTGGTTTCTTATTTGATTGGAGACAAGGCGGGGAAATCATGTCTAGAACAACCCTGATCGGTGGTACTTCGGGAATGATGGATTTTACAGCTGTTGGAAGAGAAACAGGAATCGTCTCACAAGGTGTTATCCAAAATGCAGATGGAAGCTATAGACCAAATGATGTAGTGCTTTCTGGACGAGATTATTATTGGTGGCGTTATAATCGTGGAAACGAAGAAATAGGAATATTTGATGCCTCTTTTCTAAAACTACGAGAAGTGCGTTTGGGATATAACTTCCCTCAAAAAATTCTTGAAAAGACTATCATCAAGAGCCTGTCATTATCATTGGTAGGTAGAAATCTAGCATTATGGACAGAAAACCCTCATTTTGATCCAGAGACCATTTCTTTCAATGGAGGTACTATTGTGCCAGGAGTTGAAGATATGGCATTGCCAAGCTCAAGAAGCTATGGAATTAATCTAAATGTAACTTTCTAAAGTAAAAAAGATGAAAAAATATATAATATTAGGAATAACGATATTGATATCAGTGCTATCATGTACTAATGATTTTGAAGAAACGAATGCTAATCCCAATCAACCTGAAGAAGTAAGTTCAGATTTGTTATTATCTACAGTTATCTCTACTGTTGCTAATAGAGCAGCACAATCTGGATGGGATAGAGGAAATATTGTAGGTCAGTTAACAGCAAAGATCAATTTTACAGGTTTTGACCGTTATGAATGGGGCTCAGAATCTGGACTATGGAATGAATATTACGGGATTCTTCCAGAAATTGACCTTATTTTAAAAACTTCATTGCAAGAAGAAACCAAAAACACAAGTTACGAAGGAATGGCGTTAATCCTTAGATCTTATGTCTTTTCTATTCTAACAGATAATTGGGGAAGTATTCCTTTTTCGGAAGCGATAGATGGTCAAGACGGAAACTTCACTCCCAAGTATGATAATCAACAAGATATTTATACTGCAATTCTTCTGGATTTAAAAAATGCAGAACAACAATTGGCAATCGGACAGCCTATTCTTGGCGGTGATGTTTTGTATGGAGGCGACCTTGAAAAATGGAGGAAACTGGCAAACTCTTTAAGACTTCGTTATCTTTTAAGAATTTCGAACAAAGTAGATGTTTCTTCAGAGATGAAAGAGATAGTAGATACCGGTATTTTTATAACAACCAATGCAGATAATGCAGCGGTATCATACCCAGCAACGACACAAATAGATTCATGGCCTATAAGCACAGGTCGAATCGGTGGGTTTGATGAACACCGACTTAGTGAAACCAGTGAGAACATTTTAAAACAATTTAACGACCAACGTCTATCAAAGTGGTTTCAGCCCACAGATAACCCTGATGATGATCCAGGTCTTTTTGTAGGATTAACTAATGGATTGAGCGAAGATAATGCATCAACTTTTAATGGGGGTGCAAGTAATGTATCAAGAATAAATCAATCATTTTTTTATGATTCTCCAAATAGTGTAAAAGCAGCAATCATACAAGCAGCCGAAGTACATTTCATACTTGCAGAGGCTGCACAACGAGGCTGGGTTACGGCCGATGCCAAAACATTATATGAAGATGGTGTGAGATTATCTTTTGAGTACTGGAATGTTAATCAGGATGTTACTGCTTATCTTGCACAAACTGGCGTAACATATGATGATAAGTTAGAAACAATAATAACTCAGAAATGGTTAGCATCATTTTTGGTTGGTCTTGAAGCCTGGTATGATTTTAGAAGAACAGGATTACCTTCTGTAGTTGTTCCGGGACCAGATAATGTAAACGGTGATCGCGTACCTGTACGTTTCTTATATCCTGATAGCGAGCAAACACTTAATAATGAAAATTATGAGCAGGCAATTTCCCAGATGGGAGGCAACGATATCAATATAAAAGGCTGGTGGGAGAACTAGTGATCACTAGATTTTAATTAGGTGATATTGTAATTTAGACTAACATTTAAGAAAATAACGAATGAAAAAAAATATAATCTTTATAGTCGTTTTTGCTATGCATTTGTTTGCAGTTAATGGTAATGCGCAAAAAGAAAATTCGCCAAAAGTAATTTTAATCACTTTGGATGGATTACGTTGGCAAGAACTTTATACTGGTGCTGATTCACTATTAGTAACAAATAAGACGTATGTAAATGATACGACGAAGCTAAAAACAGATTTTTGGAGATCAGAAGCAAAAGACCGAAGAGAGGCCCTAATGCCATTTTTTTGGAAGAATATTGCTTCCATGGGACAACTACATGGAAATAGAAATGCAGGAAGTAAAGTCAATCTAACGAATATGATGTGGTTTTCATATCCGGGATACAATGAGATCCTAACTGGGGTTGCCGATGATAAGAATATCAACAGCAATAAAAAGATAAACAACCCAAATAAAACGGTATTGGAAATAACAAATAATCTACCAAATTATAAAGGAAAAGTAGCAGCTTTTGGAAGTTGGGATGTATTTCCGTATATCGTAAACGAAGATCGTTCAGGAGTTCCTGTTAATGCAGGTTTTGAGACCGCCAAAGGGAACAATCTGAGTCAACGAGAAGTGTTTTTAAACCAGTTACAGGATCAGACTCCAAGCCCTTGGAGTACGGTTCGTTTAGATGCTTTTACTCATCACTATACGCTAGAATATATGAAGAAAAACCATCCTGATTTAGTCTATATCGCATATGGTGAAACAGATGATTTTGCTCATGACGGTGACTATGAAGCTTATCTAAAAGCGGCTCATAACACAGATGGTATGATCAAAGAATTATGGGAGTTTACCCAACAGGATTCATATTATAAAGACAATACCGTCTTTATTATCTCTACAGATCATGGTAGAGGAACAGAGCCTCTGGACACCTGGAAAAGCCACGGAACAAAGATAAAAAATGCAGGACAAGTATGGATTGTTGCTTTCGGAAAAGGAATAACTGCTTTGGGAGAAGTAAAAAATACCGAACAATTGTACAGTAACCAAATAGCTGCAACAGTTGCAGCGGTTATGGGAAATGAATACCCTGTTGAAAATGCGGGGAAACCGATCGAGAGTATAGTGAAATCAAAAAAATAACCATATATCGGTTTAATCAAAAAAGGGGTATTGCATAAACTCTAACTCTTATTCTTGAATATCTAAGTGAACTCTCAAAAAATGCTTTGATAATTATTTACTCATTTATAAGAAGTAGATAAGGAGCATTTTGCGAGAAGTTTCACTTGGGTTTTAAGGAATACTCAGAATTTTTCTTTCAAAAAATGACCATTACGTATCATTCTTTGATTGTTATTCATCATGAAAAGATATTTTCTGTAACAACTTAAGTAAATTAACATCTTTACTATAAACATGTTACTGATGAATCTTAAAACTCCGTTTTTTGTAATATTACTTTCTATTATTGTATTGTTTCTGTCATGTGAGAACACCAAACAATCAGAATCATCTAAAGAAAAAGTAGAATTACCCAACATTGCTTTATTAGGTACATTCCATTTTGCTACTACTTCAGATTATTCATCAATGGATCTTGATGATTTTAGGTCTGATAAGAGGCAAAAAGAAATTCGTTTGTTAATAGAGGCACTTAAAACATATAAACCAACAAAAATTATGGTTGAGTATCCTTACAGAAAAGAGGATAAGCTCAATGATGATTATAAAGAATATCTTAAAGATATATATACTTTAACCATTAATGAAATTGATCAATTAGGTTTTCGCCTTGCCAAAGAGTTAGGGCATCAAAAACTCTATTGCATAGATCAAAAAATGCCACTTCCTTTTGGACCGTTGTCTAAATATGCAGAAAAGTATGAAAAACAAAAGTTTGAAACTTTTCTATCAAGTATTAAAGAAAATGATAAACAAGATTCTAAGCGTTTAAAAACAGCAACATTATTAGAGTATTTTGCTTATAAAAATTCAAATGAAGAAGATTTAAAAAATAAGAATCAATATTTAAAAGGAACTGCTCAGTTTGTTTCTGATTCAACTTATATTGGAGTAAAGTTTGTTTCAAAATGGTGGGAACGCAATTTTCATATTATGGCTAATATTGATATGCAAACACAAAAGGATGATAGACTTTTGGTTATTGTAGGAGGAGCTCATCGAGCTGTTTTGAAAGATTTTTATGAAGATAGAGAGGATGTTGAGTATGTTGAAATTTCTGATTACTTAAAATAAAGTGATTTAGATTTTTTAAATAAGGGTAAATGAATATCAATGTTTGTATTGTTGTTTGTAAAGCACTTAAAATCAATCATTTATTTGTTTTCTATCTAAGTATGATATAGTATAAGGTAATTAATTCTTTATTAAATCGTTTAGTGTTTAACTCATAATTATTAGAGTTTAAATGGTTAAACCACTTCAGTATTTATCTATAAAATTTTAAAATAATATTAGGTATGTATTAAGTAACACCTAGTTAAATATTCACGTCATTTTTTATCCAGTTCCCGTCATTTAGTTACTTCAAATGATAGTTAGTTTTGCATTAAAATTTATTTAGACCAAATAAAAATAACTATGCTGTCGGAAACCCAAATTACTCTTAAACCTGACCTCGCGGTTGACTACCTTTTTGATGCTCATTCTAAACACGAATACGAAGAGTATATACAAAAAACTGTTCAATATATTAAAACCTTTTTGGATAATGATTGTTTCTATAGCGGAGAATCCGCAGAAATGCTAAAGTCCCGTAAAGAAGGTATTTCTGTAAATTCACATGTCAATTTAACATTAGATCAGGCATTACGAGAAATCAAAGATGTATTTCTTGATCATGCAATTTCTTTTCATCATCCTCATTACGTAGCACATCTTAATTGTCCTGTTTTATTACCTGCATTAGTCGGGGATTTAATAGCTTCATCTGTTAATACAGCTATCGAAACCTGGGATCAAAGTACATCTGCTACATTAATAGAAAAAGAGATGATTCGTTGGATTTGTAACGAAATGAATTTTCCTGCAGAATCAGATGGTGTTTTTACCAGTGGTGGTACACAGTCTAATTTCAAGGCACTTTTGATGGCACGAGATCATTATGCATTTACACATTATGGAATCAACCTAAAAGAGAATGGGTGGTCTGATGAGGTAAGTAAGTTTCGTATTTTTTGTTCAGATAAAGCACATTTCAGTATCAAAAAAAATGCAGCTTTATTAGGAATGGGGTATGATTCTGTAATACCTATAGATACCGATGATAAGATGAAGATGAAGGGAAATGCTCTGGTACAAGCTATAGAAAAAGAAAAACAACAAGGTAATATACCAATAGCAATAGTAGCTACAGCAGGAACAACAGATTTTGGAAGTTTTGATCCTTTACAAACCATATCTAAAATTGCAAAAGAATATAATATCTGGTTTCATGTAGATGGAGCATATGGAGGATGTTATGTCCTGACCGATACCCATAAACATATGTTTAAAGGGGTAGAATATGCTGATTCTATGACTATTGATTTTCATAAAACCTTATTTCAACCGGTATGCTCTAGTGCTTTTCTGGTTAGAGACACAAAATATTTTAAATATATTTCTTACTACGCAGATTACCTTAATCCTATAGAAAATCGGGATGAAGAATATCCAAATTTGATTGAGAAATCTATTCAGACTACCCGACGATTTGATGCTTTAAAATTATGGTTTACTTTAAAAGTAACCGGAACTAAAACTTTGGGAGGATTTCTGGAAAAAGTACATTACCTGGCCCGTGAAGTTTATCATATCATTAAAGACGATATTTATTTTGAAGTAGCACATCAACCAGAGCTAAGTACTCTTGTGTTTCGATTTAAAATTCCTGGAGTATCCGATGAAAAAATATTGGATGCAGCGAATCTGTATATTAAAAATACACTTTTTAATGCTGGTAAAGCTTCTGTTGCAAGTACCAAACTAAATAGTAAGACTTACTTAAAATTCACCTTGTTAAACCCGAGAACTACAAAAGATGACCTGATAGAGGTCATTAAAATGATCAAAGAACAGGGACTAATCTATGCCACAAATAATTAAAACAATATAATGATGAGTGATACTAAAATAATAGATTTTGTAGCGGTAGGTATTGGTCCTTTTAATCTGGGATTAGCTTGTTTGACCGAACCTATTAATGAGTTGGAAGGAGTTTTTCTAGACAAAAACTCTAAGTTTGATTGGCATCCTGGGATGTTGCTTCAGGATACCACATTACAGATTCCGTTTATGGCAGACCTGGTGACTCTGGCAGACCCTACCAGCCCATTTAGTTTTTTGAATTATATCAAAAAACAAGGACGTATGTATTCTTTTTATATAAAAGAAAATTTCTTACTACTTCGTAATGAGTACAATCAATATTGCCAATGGGTGATACAAAAATTGCCTAACTTGTTTTTTAATACTGAAGTAACGCATATACAGTACAATGAAAAAGAAGAGTATTATGTTGTTACCTCAAAATGTACACAGACCGATGAATTAAAAATATACAAAGCAAGAAAACTGGTTTTAGGAACAGGAACTCAACCTTATGTTCCAGAATGTTGCAGACAATTAGAAGGAAAAGCGTTTCATTCTTCATCATATCTAAAGAGTAAAACAGTAGTACAATCAAAAAAATCTATAACCATATTAGGTAGCGGGCAAAGTGCAGCAGAGATTTTTTATGATCTTTTGCAAGATGTTGAAACAAAAGGATATCAATTAAACTGGATTACCAGATCTCCAAGATTTTTTCCATTAGAATATTCTAAATTGACCCTCGAGATGACTTCTCCAGAGTATGTGGATTATTTCTATAATCTACCACAGGATAAAAAGGATCATTTAATTCAAAATCAAAAACATCTTTTTAAAGGAATTAACCAAGATCTAATCGCAGATATCTATGACCTGATCTATACCAAGCAATTGACTAATGATGTTAAGATATCATTGCGTACTAATTCTGAATTGACCACAGCAGAGTATAATGAAAATCAAAACACTTTTGATCTTGAATTACACCAAATTGAACAAAATAAACGATACCGCCATCAAACAGAAGCGCTAATATTAGCAACTGGTTATACCTATCAGAAACCAGAATTTGTAGACGGTATAGCAGATCATATTAAATGGGATGATAAAAACAGATACGCTGTACATCGCAATTATAGTATTGATAAGAAAGGTAAGGATATCTATGTGCAAAATGTAGAATTACATACTCACGGGTTCGTAACTCCAGATTTAGGAATGGCATGTTATCGCAATTCTTTTATTATTAAAGAACTAACAGGAAAAGAATATTATCCGATAGAAAAACGTATTGCTTTTCAGCAATTTGAAGTAACTCAGGAAGAAGAAATTAATAAAGAAGAACCTGTTTTAAGGTAAACCACAAACCTTATAGGGTGCTGAAATTAAGTTCGGCACAAGCCTGTGAGGTTTATAATTGTAATCCTACAATGACTTTAAAAAAAATTCTTATCCTCATGACTCTGGTAGCGGTAGTAAGCGATTATTTGCTACACCCTTTTTATCCACAGTTTTTTGAAACTCGATTTGGGGTTACAGATCCCAAATATGTAGGATATTATTTTGCAGCTATTTGTTTTATGGTGATGATTGCATTTCCGTTTTGGGCTTACATATCCAAAAAAATGGCAGAGCTTAATATTTTGGTGTATACCCAATGTATTGCAGGAATATTAGCATTATACTGTTATTGGACAACCTCTTATATTAACTTCTGGATCATATCCTTGGTTATGGTGATATTTAAAGGAAGTTATCTTTTGGTATATCCCTATATCTTAAAAATTATTACCAAAAAAGAACATACAAGTACCATAGGGTTACTCTCTGTTGTTGTACATCTGGGAGGGATTTTGGGAGCTGTAATTGGCGGATTAACGGTAGATCTTGTTGATGCGAGTTATATTTTTCTGGTGATGGCTGCTGGAGATTTTATGCAAATGGGAATAAGTATGTATGTACTGCGCAGTAAAAAATATGATACGAATAAAATTATTGAAACTCAATCTACTCTTGATGCTAAGGATAAAATTATCCCCCAAGGTTTTATCCTTAAGATTGGGTTGGTAACAATGATCTTATATTTTAGTGATTTTCTAATCCGTCCTTTTTTCTCACTATACTGGGAAGGCCTTTCTGATTATGATGGTAAATTAATTTCTGGATGCATATATGCTATACCTGGTTTTGTAGCATTAATTGCTCTTTGGATTAATACAAAGCATATTCCGAAATATAAAAATAAGAGTATCATATCTGCATTATTCCTGGGAATGATAGGGTTAATACTTCAAGGGCTTCCTGTTGAGACGATTGTAATATTGGGAAGAATTATTTATGGCTGGGCGATTTTTCAGGGAGTAGTGCGTTTTGATGTGTTATTGTTTGAATTCAGCTCTCCGAATTCTTATGCCATTGATTACAGTAAAGTGCATTTTTTTCAGAATCTGGGAGTATTACTAGCTTCTTTTTCGGTTGGAATTTTGGTGGATCATCATGGATTACAAATTCCGTTTAGAGTAGCATTAGCAGGTTTTTTGATCACACTCGGAATGTACTATTTCATATTTCACAGAACAACATTTAGAACACGAGTAAAAGACCTAGCAAAAACATAAAGATTTTATATGTCAGTTCAAGAACACACAAGTTTAATAACACCTGCAAAAGAAGGATATGAGTTTTCATCGTCTTATATGGGCTTTGGAGATATACATATACGGCATTTTAATATTGAAACAGATAGTGCTGTATTACACGATTGGGTAAATCGGGATTATGCCGTGTTCTGGGGTATGCAACAGAGTTCGGTAGATAAAGTAAAAGCCGAATATGCTAAATTAATACTACCAGATCATTATGATATTTTTGTTGGTGTATATAAAGAACAACCTGTTTTTGTATTAGAACGTTATCATCCACAACAAGATCTTATCGGGAAATATTATCCGGCTCAGAGTAATGATTGCGGGATTCATATTATAGTAGCGCCATCATCCGAAGGTAAAATTGAAAACTTCACATGGTATATGTTTGATACGATCATGAATTTTGTTTTTCGAGATGAAAAAGTACATCGAATTATAGTAGAACCCGATATAAGAAATAAAAAGATGTTTGCGATTTGCGAACGTGTAGGATTTCAGCTTGACACGATTGTTGAACTTCCGCATAAAACGGCACAACTCGCTTTCTTAACCAGACAAAAACATAATCAACTTAAATTATTTCCACAAATCCATAAACGAAGTGCAATGAATACGTTAGACAACGCCGTTTCGCCCCAACAATCGGTATCCCATATACAACCAGAGTTATGGGTTAAAGTAAATACTTTACTAATCAAAAAAGCAATATGTGAATTTAGCCATGAGCTACTTATACAAGCCAAAATAGTAGAAAAACTAAGAGATGGTTGGAATATGTATACTCTGGAAGCCGATAATCCCGAGATTCAATATAAATTTCGAGGAAAACAATTGGCTCTAAATCATTTATGGATTAGCGAAGTTTCTATTCAGAAATATGAATGCGGAAAATCGGTAATGCTAGATGCTATTTTGTTTATCAAAGAGTTTAGAGAAAAATTAGGGATTGATACTACTACAATGCCGGTATATCTCGAAGAAATTATTAGCACCTTGTATGGAAGTGCTTTTAAACATGTAAAAAGAAACCCTTTAGCAATAGATTTGGTCTCTGCAGATTTTCAGACTATTGAGCAATCAATGATGGAAGGCCATCCTGGTTTTGTGGCTAATAATGGCCGAATAGGATTTGATAGTAGTGACTATAGATCGTATGCTCCCGAAGCCGGAAATTCTTTTTACCTCATATGGTTAGCAGGTCATAAAAGTAGTGCCGTATATGCTGCTATCGAGGATTTACCATATGAAGTCTTAATTCAACAAGAATTAGATACAGATACAATTTCATCATTTAATACAGTAATAAAAAATAAGGGTTTTGATCCAGATGAGTACTACTTCATTCCGATGCATCCCTGGCAATGGTTTAATAAATTGGCTAATATATTCTCTCCAGAAATTGCCAAAGGAAATCTGATTTGTTTGGGTTATGGTCCGGATCAATATCTCGCTCAACAATCGATACGTACGTTATTTAATATTTCGAATCCCCATAAGTTCTATACCAAAACAGCCCTCTCTATCTTAAATATGGGATTTATGAGAGGATTGCCTTTATATTATTTGGGTACAGCCCCAAAAATGGCAGTTTGGCTAGAAGAATTATTATATAATGATCCATACATCATAGAAACAGGATTTAAAATGCTGGGAGAAATAGGTTCTGTTAGCTATGTAAATCCATATTTCAAAGAGTTCGGACCCCATAATGATTATAATAAAATGCTGGCGTCATTATGGAGAGAAAGCCCGATGGGTATGATCGACGAAGGACAAAAACCAATGACAATGGCTGCTTTTCTGCATATTGATCAAACCGGCGAAGCATTACTACCCAAAATTATTGCTGCCTCTGGATTATCTATATCAGAATGGTTACACGATTATTTTAAGGCATATCTAAGTCCGCTAATACACTGTTTTTATCATTTTGATTTGGTGTTTATGCCTCACGGCGAAAATATCATTATGGTATTAGAAAATAACATACCGGTAAAAATATTAATGAAAGATATTACCGAGGAAGCTTGTATTCTTAGCCCAGAAGTTAAATTGCCAGAGCATCTGAAACGTATGTACGCTCCGGTTCCCGAGGATGTAAAATTACTATCTATTTTTACAGATGTTTTTGATGGCTTTTTTAGATTTATGTCCCATATCCTGGTTGAACACGCAGGATATTCTGAAGAGAATTTCTGGGGATTAGTAGCAGAAAATATTCAACATTATCAGGAACGTTATCCAGAAAAGGAAACCAAATTTAAACAATACGATCTTTTTGCGCCAGAATTTCATCTATCGTGCCTTAACAGGTTACAATTAAATAATAATAAACAGATGATTGATCTGGATGATCCTGTTGCATTACTTCAGTTTGCAGGACGATTACAAAATCCTATTGCCACTTTTAGAAAAGAAAAACCCAGCTCTCAAGTATAAGATTCCTTTTTATGAATAACGCTGTAATCATACCAACCACTATTTTTTCTAAAACTATTAAAGGTCTTGGAGATATACATTTACGTCTTTTGGATATAGAAAAAGATACCGAAACTATTTACGATTGGGTCACCAGATCTTATGCTACTTATTGGGGAATGCAAGAGCATACTTTAGAAGAAGTAAGACTTGCATATCAAGAAATAATCGAATCAGATCATCATGATGCTTTCATAGGTATACTAAATAATCAACCAATCTTTTTAATGGAACGTTATCATGCTTTAAAAGATCCTATTTCAGCATATTATAAGGCAGAGAAAGGAGATTGTGGGATGCATATTTTGGTTAGCCCTGTCAAAAAAAAGATTCCAAATTTTACCTGGTATGTGTTTTCTACTATTCTCGAATATCTGTTTAGTGACCCTCAAACGGATCGTATTGTTGTAGAACCAGATGTGAGAAATGAAAAAATTCATACACTTAATAAAAGGGCGGGATTTAAATATCATAAAGAAGTTGAATTACCTCATAAAACAGCAGCACTAGCTTTTTGTGATAAGAAAGATTATGAGAAAGCTCTCATACTAGAAGAAGAGAAAAATATAGTACATAAAACCAAAACCAATGACTAAGTTAGATATGGTAAACCAACCAGAAGTTAATCTTGATCATCTAAGACTCGATGTTTGGAAAAAAGTAAATCGAGCCCTTGTTAAAAAAGCAATTAGCGAATTTACACACGAATTACTCTTACGACCAAAACCTCAGTATCAGGAAAAATATTGGGGGCATTATATTCTGATCTCTGATACACCAGGAATTACCTACGAATTTAAAGCCAAAAAACGAAGCCTTGATCATTGGCATATTGATGAGAATAGTCTTGTTAAAAGACAAAATGGAAATCTGGTAACTGTAGATGCTATACATTTTATTTTAGAATTTAAATATGCTTTGGGGATTCCTGATGATATGTTACCTACCTATCTCGAAGAAATTACCAGTACCTTATCTGGTGCGGCATATAAATATCATAATAAAAAATGCTCTTCAAAAGAATTAGCACAATGTAGTTTTCAGGTAATAGAACATGCAATGACCGAAGGACATCCTTGTTTTGTGGCTAATAATGGGCGAATAGGTTTTGATGCCGAAGATTACATTAAATATGCACCCGAAACCGATAATTCGTTTCAGATTATATGGCTGGCAGGTCATCAGGATAAAGCGACATTTACCGCGGTAAAAGGATTTGAATATAAGTCACTAATGCGGCGAGAACTTGGTGTCGCTACCATAGCCAAATTTAATAATACATTAGAAGACTTAGGGTTGGATATGGAATCCTATGTTTTTATACCCGTTCACCCCTGGCAATGGCATAATAAGATCATTCACATTTTTGCTGCAGATATTGCAAATATGGATCTCGTGTTTCTGGGAAAAGGAGAAGATCAGTATTCTGCGCAACAGTCGATAAGAACGTTATATAATAAAACTACTCCTGATAAATTATATACCAAAACAGCATTATCTATTTTAAACATGGGGTTTATGCGAGGTCTTTCTCCATATTATATGCAAAGTACTCCGCATATAACCACTTGGATAACCGAGTTGTTTAGAGATGATAAATACCTTAAAAAAACAGGTTTTACAATGTTGGGCGAAGTTGCTACAGTTGGATATAGAAACCTTAATTATGAGATTTTGGGTAAAACAAATCCTCATAATAAAATGCTTTCAGCCTTATGGAGAGAAGCTCCCGGATCTAAAATTAGAGAAGGTCAGCAAGTGATGACCATGGCTGCCTTTTTACATATTGATAATGATAATACTTCATTGTTAGCCGAATTGATACAGGCTTCTCCGTTTGATACCACAACTTGGTTAAAGAAATACCTGCAGTGTTACCTGGCTCCTTTATTACACTGTTTTTATACTTATGAGTTGGTTTTTATGCCACATGGAGAAAATCTGATTATGGTGATGGAGAATCATACTCCTGTAAAGATATTAATGAAAGATATTACTGAAGAAGTAATTGTTTTTAATTCAGAATTAACCTTACCTGAAGAAGTAAAACGCCTGTATACCAAAACTTCTGATAAGATGAAAATACTTTCGATTTTCACAGATGTATTTGATTGCTTTTTTAGGTTTATGGGGGATATACTTGAAGAATATTGTGAATACCCTGAAACGTTATTCTGGGAGTTAGTTGCTGATTGTATAAACACATATCAACGAAAACATCCTGAATTAGAACCACAGTTCAAGAAATATGATCTTTTTGCACCAGAATTTGACAGATGTTGCCTCAATAGGTTACAACTAAGCAATACAAAACAAATGTTGAGCCTTGCAGACCCTATAGAGAGCTTACAACTAGTAGGAACCCTTATAAACCCTATAGCAGAGTATTGTAAAAGTAGAGTAAGCATTCCCACGCTATAAGTAACATATAAAAGAAGATCAGTTTAATCTATTTTTTCTAACAAGATATGAACGAAACAATTCAAATATGGTTAGATAAGTTTCAGAGTATTTCTGGAATTATTATTATAATTCTTGTTGTCATAGAATGGACTATTCTGTTTATAACCAGGAAAATAGAAAGCCATAAAGAGGGTGTAGTAAATATAGTATCCTATATATTAGAATCTATTCCATACATTTTTTTTGGTAAGATTGTGATTTTGGGAATAATGATGTGGGGGTATGAATATCGCTTATTTACCCTGGGATATGAATGGTATATATGGATACTAGCCTATCTTTTATATGATTTCATGTTTTATATATTGCATTTTATAGGACACAAAATTCGATTCTTTTGGTGTATCCATGGGGTGCATCATACCGCAGAAGAAATGAAGCTAACAGTTGCAGTGCGAGGATCATTTCTTATTTTTTTACATATGCCACATACCATATTATGGCTTCCTCTACTAGGATTTGACCCATTTATGATTTTTATCATAGAGTTAATAGCAAATCTATATGGACTTTATGAACATGTGAGTGAAAAGTTAATCGGTAGACAGCCTTGGTTAGAGTGGATTTTTATAACTCCTTCTTTACATAGGGTACATCACGCAAAAAATCATAAGTACTTAGACACAAACTATGGAGAGACTTTTTCTATTTGGGATAAAATTTTTGGAACCCTACAGGTAGAACTGGATGATGAAAAACCTGTGTATGGATTAATGGGTGATAGTATAAATAGCGAGAGTTTATGGCAAATTCAATTACTATTATGGAAAGAACTTTGGGCTGATATTAAAACGGCCAGAAAATTATCGGACAAATTTAAATACTTAATTATGTATCCAGGCTGGAACCATATTGATGGAGGTAAAAAAGCAAGTGATTATAGATCCGAAGCATGGATACGAGACGAATTAATAAAACGGGTACAAAAAGAAGTATAAACGTAAAGATAAATGAGGAATAACAATAGAATTTTAGCCATAGATCTCGCAAGGGGAGTAAGTGTATTGATGGTAATCATAGTACATACCTTATGGATATATGGTGATATATCTACACAATCAAATACTTGGTTAGGAGGAGTAGTTCATTTTATAGGAAAGGGAACTCCAATGTTTTTAATTGCAATGGGAGTGTCATTTACCTTATCCAGAAATCAAAGTATAGTTTTGTCTGTAAAACGGGCATTATATATTCTGGCTGCTGGGTATATCATGAACTTTCTAAAATTTGTTTTACCAGTTTTAATAGGCACAATGCCCGATGCCTTTATAGAAGCTTATGGCTGGACAGCTCCTGTTACCGTAGATAACATGATTTATATGCTGCTTACAGGTGATATATTACAACTTGCAGGAGTTTCTTTATTATTTATGGGAATTATAAACAAATTTTCGAAAAACAAATATGTACCATTAATTATTGCATTTACAATAGCTGTAGTAACCAAGGAGGTACACGGTTTCCGATTAGGAATAGGAAGTGTGGATTATATCTTAGATCTAATGTGGGGAGCAGAGTGGAATGTATATTTTGCTGTATTTCCTTGGTTTTCTTTTATACTCATTGGAGTGTTCTTTGGAATGTGGTACAAAGAGAAAAATAAAAGTAATGCATATATATTTAAAAGAATGTTTGTTGCAGGTGTCCTTTTGATGTTGACTGGCGGAGGGTTGTGTTTTTATAATTTTGAGTATCACTTTGGAGATTATTTCCATTTAGGACCAGGCGGAACTATTTATTTGGCAGGATTCAATTTAGTTTTAATGTGGTTGGCGAATATATTGGTGACCTATATAAAAACAAATAGAGTTTTTGAGTTTTTATACTACTGTAGTAAACGAGTAACCACGATATACATCATTCAATGGGTGGTTATTTGCTGGGGAATGGGAGGTTTAGGATATCAGCAATTTGATATTGCAGGTGTTTTGATTTTGATTCCTGTTTATATAATGCTAACACTCGGAATCCAAAAATTGTTCTTTGATAAGCCGTTTTGGTTGAAGAAAACAAAAAAACAGAATAATATCACAAAGAATTCAATATCTCTTCAAAAACCTTAATATCATGCGACAATTTGATTGTATTACAGTAGAATATTTTAGAAGCCATGAGCTTTTATTATGGAAAATCAAAGATACAGGAATGCCTAATTTTTGTTTAAAAGGGCTGAAAGAATTTAAAGAATTTACATCTTGGGTAAAGGATTATTTTTCACACCCTGATCGTCCCCTTAAATTCA
Organism: Aquimarina sp. Aq78; assembly: GCF_900299525.1. GTDB lineage: Bacteria > Bacteroidota > Bacteroidia > Flavobacteriales > Flavobacteriaceae > Aquimarina. The sequence goes on from NZ_OMKA01000031.1 coordinate 363,702, forward strand.
TTGTTTCGGCTTCAGAACATAAAGGAATTTATAATATGGGAGGAGATCTTCAGTTTTTCTTAGAAAATATACAATCTAAAAATATAGATAATCTAAAAACGTATGCACATTTATGTATTGATGCTATTTACAATATGTATACTTCTTTTGACCTGCCTATATTAACGATCGCATTGGTAGAGGGAAATGCATATGGTGGTGGATTTGAATGTGCATTAGCTCATGATTATATTATTGCAGAAGAAAAAACACAGTTTTGCTTACCAGAAAACAAATTTAATCTATTTCCGGGGATGGGGGCCTATAGTTTGTTGTCGAGAAAGCTTAGTGTAGGAGATGCTAATACAATTTTAAAAAGCGATAAGATTCATAAAGCAAGATATTTGCAATCATTGGGGTTAATAGAAGAGTTGGCAGAAAAAGGAGAAGCAATAGTATCTTTACACAGTTTTGTGAAAAAAGTAGCCGAAAGATTTAACTTTGAATACCATCATGTAAAAAGCAAGAAAAATGTTTTTCCATTACAAAAAGAAGAACTGCTAAGAATCACAGATTTATGGGTAGAGGCATGTATGAAGATTAGTACATTTGACCTTCGTAAAATGGAAATCCTCATAAATGCACAATCTAGAAAAGTAAAAGTAGAAATCTAAAATTAATTAGCTTAAAACAGCTTCTTCCAAAACTAAATAAGGTTGTAATTCTAACTTTAACTGATGAATCCATTTTTCTAAGCGTTCATCACTTAATTGAGATTCATTATCATGATCTAATGCAAGACCGTAAAAATAATCTTCTTTTTCTTCTATGATAGCTACAGAGTCTGTAAATCGATATCCTTCTATGGGCCAATGTCCAATAATTTCTCCTCCGTTTTCTAATACGACTTTGGCTAGTATTCCAATACCATCTACAAAGTATTCTCCATATCCTATTTGATCTCCCAAACCATAGATAGCTACTACTTTACCGGTAAAATCAATTTCTTTAAAATCATCAAAAAAGGCCTCCCAATCACTTTGTAGATCTCCGTCATACCATGTTGACAATCCTAAAATCAGGACTCTAAATTGATCAAAATCTTCTTTAGATACATCATCAATTTCTCGCACATCTAATTCTTCACTACCCCAAAGAGAAACAAAATCTTTGGTGATATCATCAGTACATCCTGTATCTGATCCATAGAATAAGCCTATTTTTTTCATAATGGTTATAATTAAATATTTCTACAAAAATATATTATTTTTAATTATTCTAAATAAAAATAATGCAATAAATTTGAATATCGAAATTTGATAGATATGTATATTTTAGATCCATTATATTGTAATAGTATTGGTGCCGCTTATACGGTGAAAAAAAATAATGAAGAAGAAGAAGAGGTAAAGCAAAAAATACAATTGCAAATAGGTGATATTGCCGTTTTGATGAATAATAAAGAAATAAAAAAATTTCTTGCCGTTATTCGTTCTGCCAGAAAAGGATGTGAATGTGAAAACTGCGATAATAAAAACTTTTATAAAACTATAAAATGTAATACTCCAAAAGCAGAAATTAATTTTAAGTTGACTCCAGAAATTTTGGATGGATTAGAAGAATTAGTCTTAGGTGTTTTATTTCATGAAGAATATAATGATATCCTGGGAAATAATCAGATAAGTTAGTCGGTCAATTTTTTTGGGATGTATGAACATATGTAATACAAATTTGTTTTTACCGTATTGTTTCTAACCCTCTTTGCCTATACTTTTTAGGTGTAATACCTTCGAGTTTTTTAAAAGCGGCAGTAAAATGAGTAGAATTTTTATAGCCTACTAATTCTGAAATCTCATATATCGGTTTTTTTCCATGTTGTAATAATTTTTTTGCTTTTGTCATTCTCAAATTTAAAGCATATTCAAAGATTGTTGTACCAAAAACGCGTTTAAATTCTTTTTTAAGTATAAAATCATTGAGGCCAACCATACGTGTTAATTCGTGAACAGAATATTGAATTGTCAAATCAGAATTTATAATAAACTGAACTTCATATAGCTTTTTAATTAGGTTATCGGTGTTTGAGATTTCAGTTTTAGAATTCTTTTGTATGTCTAATTGTAGGGAGAGTAACTCTAGTACTTTTGATTCTAGAAACAAACGTTTTAATAGGCCTTGTCGAGTGTCGGTTAATAACTCTGCAAGTATTTCCTGAGTTTTGGTACATAGAGGTTTTGTAAACTCTTTATCCTGTTTTTCTAGTTCATATTTTTCACGAATTCCATACTCTGAGTCGAGTTTATGTTTTTTGATAAAATCTGGACTCATCCTGATTTTAATCTCTTTAAAGTATTTGTTTTTGTGATATTTAATGGAACCAGAAGTTTGGGATATATACACGAGATAACTTTCCTGGCTTTCATAAATCAAGTCATAATTTTTTCCATCAATTTTAATGATTTGTTCACCATCAATTAGATAAGAAAGTTCTAAGGCATTTACCATATGTGTCCCATAAACATTAAAATCTTTGTTTAAGGATACATCAAAAACTGCTATATGTAACCCATCAAAATGGTTATACTCTAAATAACCATCTCCATATTCGGGTAGGAATTGAAATTTTTTTGTAAGTATACCACAGTGTTCTTGGTTATTAATTAGTTCTATAACAGTATGTAATGTGCATTTATGTTGATTATTTGAGTTTGTTGTTTTTGAAGACTCTTTATTGCGTCTTTTTTTATCCATGATGCGTCATTTTTCTCTTTCCCTAGATACTAATTTTGCAATTAAATTTATTTAGACCAAATATAAATAATAATATAAAGTCTAAACTAGATTGTTTAAAAAAAATTGTAATGTCAGTGATTATTTTAAGAAAAAACAGTTGTCTTCTTTTTCTGTTTTTATACGCAATGGTCTGTAATGCTCAGAGTAGGATAACAGGTGTAGTTTTGGATCAAGGTTCTAATCCGATTCCCGAAACATCTATACAGATTTTAGAACTAAAGAATAGAGGAACAGTAAGTGATTTTGATGGTAAATTCAGTTTAGAAATACCTCCGGGATCATATACTTTACAAGCTAGTTTTGTAGGTTTTAAGAAATATATAAAGAAGATAGTAGTACGTAATTCAAAGATTACATCTCTTACTATTGTGTTACAAGAAGATATAAAAGAATTAAGTGATGTAATTATAAAGGGAAAATCTAACGCTCAAAATACAAGAGAAAAAGCATTTGAAGTTGAAGTTATACAAACCAAGGGGCTTAAAAATATAAGTGTAGATATCAATTCAATTTTAATGACTATTCCTGGTGTTAATGTAAGACAAAGAGGAGGTTTGGGTTCTGGTTTTGATTTTTCATTAAACGGTTTATCCGGCAAACAAGTTAAGTTCTTTATTGATGGTATTCCTTTAGAAAATTTTGGAAGCTCATTATCCTTAAATAATTTTCCCGCTACATTGGTAGAGAGAGCAGAGGTTTATAAAGGTGTTGTTCCTATATATTTAGGAGCAGATGCTTTGGGAGGAGCAGTAAACATCATTACAAACCAACGCAAAAATGATTTCCTGGATGTTTCCTATGATACAGGTTCTTTTAATACACATCGTGCTACTATAAATGGACAATATTATAGTAATAAAGGCCTTGCTGTAAAAGTTTCTTCTTTTTATAATTATTCTGATAATGACTATAAGATAGATGGTATTGAAATAAGGGATGAACTGGGGAACGATACAGGGATTAGACGCGATAATGTAAAGCGATTTCATGACGCATATAATTCTCAAATGATCAGTCTGGAAACTGGTTTTGTTGACAAAAAATTTGCTGATAAATTATTGGTTGGTATTACTGCATCTGCCAATAAAAATGAGATTCAACACCCCATTGATCCCCAGAATCCCTTTGGCGAAGTGTTTACAGAGAATAATGTAATTAAAGCTTCTGTCACTTTTGAAAAAGCAAATCTGATCAAGGAAAAATTGAAAGTAAAATTATATGCCTCTATTGGTCAAAATAATGACAAAGTAGTTGATACTTCTGCTCGAAAATATGATTGGTTTGGTAATTTTATTGAAAGGGGAGACCAAAACTTAGGAGAGCTCGAATTTAGTAAAACCTTATTTGAGTTTAAGGATAACACACATTTAATTAATGCTTTTGGAAGTTACAAAATCAATGACAAGAGTAAGTTAAATATTAATTTCACCAAGAATTATGTTAAAAGAAAAGGTGAAGATCCTGCTAGAGTTGGAAGAATACCTTTTAATGATCCTCATATTATAGACAAAAATATATTTGGGGTATCGTACAATTTGGGCTTGTTTGATAATACCTGGAGTACTACGCTATTCGCTAAAGGATATTTGCTAAACTCAGAAGGTATTATTGAAGATTCATTTACTACTGTAGAAGCAGATCGTTTTACTGAAGTAGAGAATACATTTGAAGAACTAGGATATGGTTTTGCATCTACCTATAAATTTTCTGATCATGTCCAGATAAAAGGTTCGTTTGAGAAAACATTTAGGATTCCTGATGGCTATGAGGTATTTGGAGATGGGTTTCTATTGAAATCAAACCCCGAATTATTACCAGAAGAAAGCTATAATGCAAATCTTGGAGTTCTTTTAAACACAGATATTAATAAGTTCAAATTGCGTTTTGATACTAATGTTTTTCTTAGAGAATCAGAGAATTTTGTCGCAATTCGATCTGAAGGGATTTTCTCAAGGTTTTACAATACTGCAGCAGCCAGAAGCACAGGAATAGAAGGAGAGATTAGAACATTATATAATGATATTCTATTTCTTGACCTTAACGCAACCTATCAAAATATTATAGATCGCAATGTGGGAGATAATTCTGGCGTTGATTTTCTGAAAAACCAACGGATTGCTAATATTCCTTATCTATTTGGTAATGCCAGAATTGGATGTAACTTAAAAGATGTTTTTTCTACAAACGACCAAATAACATTCTCCTGGGGTTCTTACTATGTACACGATTATCCACTTACCTCTTTTATAGAAGGAGATCCTAATGATAGGGATATTATACCAGAGCAACTTTCGCATAATGTACAACTAGGGTATTCTTTTAAAAAGGGAACTTATAATATATCTGTGCAAGCAAGAAATATAACAGACGAGAAAGTGTATGACAATTTTGAAATACAACAACCCGGAAGAGCTTTCTATATAAAATTAAGATACTATTTAACAAATAAAAACTAGTAATAATTATAAATCACACCAAAATGAAAATAATAAATTATATTAAATATTTGATGTTGCTAATAGCAGTATCAATATTAACTACTTCTTGTAGTAGTGATGATGATGGAGGACTTATAGATCCTACCCCAACTTCTGTTTCTAAATATGTAGTTGGGTTTCAGGCATTCCCTGTTGGAGATGCATCTCCGGTAGACTATATTTTAGAATTACCATCATTAGCATCACTTACTACTGGTGAAATCTCTGTAGAAGGACAAGGAACACCATTAAAAGGTTGGAGGTTTTTTCATAACGTAAAAAATACGGTTTTTACTGCAGGGTATTCAGATGATGACAAATGCATAGCCTATGGTTTAGATCAAGACGGTAAATTGATAGAAAAAGCAAACTTTGCATTTCAATCAACTTTAGATAACTATTCTGCTATAGATGATAAAACGCTATTGGCAGTAGAGCTTACTTATAGTGGATTATCTGATAAGCGATTTCATATCATAAATGCAGAAACAGGTAAATTAGAAAAAATAGTAGAACATCCTATTGATATTGATAAAGGTGATGGTACTGCAAAAAATCCAGGGACGATTCCTTGGGTAACAGGTATGGTTTTAAGAGATGGAAAATTGTTTGTTTCTTATCATAAATGGATGGCCGATGGTTCTTATATAACACCAGATGTGGATAGAGCTTATGTGGCAGTTTTTAAATATCCCGAATTCGAATTAGAAAAAATAATCTATGATGATAGAACTAGTCCAATAGGAGTTAACGGTCATAGCACGGGGATTGAAAAAACCGAAAATGGAGATATTTATTCGTTTTCAACTTCAGCATTAAGCGCTGGTTTTACTTCTGCGACAAAACCTTCAGGTATTTTAAGAATTAAAAATGGAGCTACAGAGTTTGATAAAAATTATTTCTTTGATGTAGAATCTGCACCTAATGGAGGAAAATTATTCTGGATGGATTATATAGGAAATGGTAAAGCGATCGCCAGAATTATTATGGATGATACCGTTGGACCTTGGGGTGTATTTAAAGAAAAAGGAGATTTTTTCAAACTGGTTATTATTGATTTAGAAAATAAAACCGTTACCGATGTACAAGGAATACCAACCCATGCAAATCGATATACATCTCCAATGTATGTAGAAGATGGTAAAGCATACCTTAGTAGCTATGCAGGAACAGAAACACATGTATATATTGTAGATCCAAAAACAGCTACTGCAACCAAAGGCGCTAAAATACAAGGATTAGCACTTAAAGGAATTTTTAAAGTAACTAACTAATCTAATCTTTGTGAGAAGAAACACTCCTGAACAACATGGTTTAGGAGTGTTTTACAATTTTAATCAAAGTATAAAGCAATAGAGAATGAGAAAAATAACAGGATTAGTAATTATACTACTATTATGTACTACAAAAACTTTTGCACACTTCTTTTGGATAGAAACCAATCCTAATGGAGCTATAAATCAAGAACACGAAATACGTATCTATTTTGGAGAGTTTGCTAGTGGAGTAATAGAAAAAACAGACGGTGAAGTATTTCAAAATGCACAACATTTTACACTTTGGGTTGTGGATCAACAAGGGAATAAGGTAAAATTAGAAACCCAAGCAAAATCATCTCATCATGTAGCTAATTTTATTCCAAAATCAGAAGGGATATATTCTATTATCTTAGATAATAAGAAGTATAAGGTTTTAGATTATACTCAATATGATTATGGCATTTTTAGACCACAATATCATTCGGTTACTAAGATAGAAGTAGGAAAAAATACGGTACATAAAACGGCTGCCGTAAATCCAGAAAGCATAGTAATAGTTGATCTTTCTACAACATCTAAACAGGCTAAACTTCAAATACTTTTTAAAGACAAGCCTCTGGCAGAAGCAGAAGTTACAGTATTCATAAAAGAGGACTGGTCAAAAAAAATAAAGACCGATAAGAATGGAATGATAACATTTAGTTTGCCTTTTAAAACCCGATATGTGATTGAAGCAACACACGAAGATAAAAAACCGGGAACATATAATAATGTAGCATATCAATTTACCTGGCATTGTGCAGTGTATACTATCAATTGATTTTTATTAGAAAAGGCTATGACCATGACCGAAAAAGAATTGAAAGCAATAGCATCTCAATTAAGTTGCCCTAGTGGGGGTTCTGGTTTGGAAATCGCAAAAAAAATGAACCAGTCTAATTTAGGGATGATCCTTAATACGATTGAGAGTTTAAAGCTTGAAAAAGAGAACCATGTTTTAGAACTAGGACATGGTAATGCCATTCATCTTAATGAAATTCTAAAGCAAGCAAACGACATATCATATTTTGGTTTAGAAATATCAGAATCTATGAAAGTTCAATCTGAGAAGCTCAACAAAAAGTTAGTAAAAAAAAACCAATCTAAATTTTCACTTTATGATGGGAATACGATTCCTTTTTTAGATCATTATTTTGATAAAATAATGTCGATAAACACAATTTATTTTTGGGGAAAACCACTCTTTTTATTAGCAGAAATCTATAGAGTTTTAAAAAAAGACGGGGTGTGTTCTATAGCATTTGCTAGCATGAGTTTTATGAAAACACTACCTTTTGTAGATTCAAGGTTTGAATTGTATGATGCTAATAAAGTTAAAATTTTGGCAAATAAAATACCGTTTAGATCAATAGAAATTATTGATAAAACAGAAACTGTTGAAAGTAAAACAGGAGATACGGTGAATAGAGAATATACAATTGTAAAATTCACTAAATAGTCCTATTAGTTGATACAAAATTAGAAAGAGAGAGTATACTTTTATAAAGTAATACTCTCTCTATTCATAGATATATTTAGGGGTAACTTCGAGTCAAATTTTGTAAGGTTATCTTATGCCTTAGGCTGCTAAAGCCGGGGTAGCCATTCCGTATACTTCTATTGCAGGCTCAGTGATTTCTTTAGAAAATGAAACCTGTAAAGATTGTAGTACATTATAATTAAACCATATAGATAATAATCGGTAAGGAATTTCTAACGAATCTTTTAATCCTAATTTAGAATCTTCCATATGAACCCATCTTTTAAGTGGTTGCTCATAAATTTTATTCATGATTTCGGTTTTACCGAAATGCTCTTTCATTTTTATAAACATTTCTACATCAAATAACCATCTGCTAAAAAAGCTTTTATTAAAAATTACCGGAACCAGATCTGCTTTAAATACTTTGGCTCCACATTGTGTATCTTGAATAGACAATCCCAAAATGAATACAATAAGAATATTAATAAGTTTTGAGATCATTGCTCTAATACCATCTTTTTGGATATCATCTGAAGCGTTTTTAGCTCTTGAACCAAAAACAAAACTTAAGTTTCTATTGGTTTTTAATGTTTTTAAAAGCCCATCAAAATCTTCAAAATCTGTAGATAAATCGGCATCGATAAAACCAATGAATTCTATATCTCCTCTACTATGTAGATATCTGGCACCTGCTCTTACTGCTGCTGCTTTTCCAGAATTCTTTTTGATATCAATAACACTTACTTTAAGAGGATTATGAGATTGAATGTTCTTTAATACACCTACAGTATTATCTTTACTTCCATCGTTTACAAAGCATAAGTGGAAATCGTTTTCTTTTTGTATAAAGTTTAAAAAAGCAGTTACATTTAACCTGTTTTCTTCGTTATAGCATGGTATGATAATTCCCGTTTTCATAATGGTAGTTTTTTGAGGTTTATATTCCAAAAGTAGCCACGATATGCACTCTACAAGAAGGTATTTCGATGAGTAGAATATTGCTATCGGTGAATGGTTTTTATCGAAAGACATACCATTCGTCTATACATATATTAGAAAGCTCTGATTCTTGAAAACCAATGTTTTGAGGTGTGAGATTGCTTTGAGTAGGTCGTGGGTTTCTATAGAAGTCTGATTTGTAGTTAACCAGAACCATAAACTGCTAATTTTTAATTTGCATTCTTTTCAGACTTGTTCTAAACCGAAACCTTTGTTGTATATTTAATTCGAAAACTATGGCGGGTCTTTATGGATAAAACCACAAATAAGTATTTGATAAGTGCATTACTCATCGGAGTGGTTTTTCATGGTGCGACTATTTTTTTTACGCTAGAGTCTACATATGATGCGTTAATTCATTTGTTTTTTGGAAATCATTACGCCAATAATTGGTTTGAACCCTGGAACTATAGTTGGTATACAGGTTTTACAGTAATGGGATATCCACCATTAGTACATCAAAGTATTGGATTGTTCTCTTATATTGGTGGGCTTAAATTTGGTTTGTTTACCGTGGCTATTATAGCCATCATTCTTTTTATAACAGGAATATACCGTTTTGCCTTAGTACTTACCTCTAATAGAAAGGTTGCAGGATATACAGCTATACTTGCAGTGTTTTCTTCTGCTTTTATAGAGACGCTACATATTTTTGGACAATTACCAAGCATTATAGGGCTTTCAATCCTATTGCATGCGTTACCCGAAATTTATCTATGGCTTAAAATTGGGAAATATAAATATTTATTAAATGCTTTGAGCCTTTTAGCGGTTACAGTGACTTCTCATCATGTAACCCCAATTTTTGGGATGGTATTCTTTATTTTTCCGCTTATAGGTATGGTAATCATGGATGTTTCCAGAGAAAAAGCAGGTTCATATAAAGAAATTAGGTTTTTGATGTTTTTACAAAGCTTTCTTTCTCTTTTTAAAAGAATTGTAGGTTTTGGTTTTGGATCATTACTATTAATTATTGTTTGTATTCTTCCGTATTGGATTAATACTAAGAATAATCCGATTACTCAAGTACCCATACCACATGGATCGAGAGATAATTTTTTCGAAGTCACTTCATCAGGGTTAGTGTTCTTTTTGATCCCATGGGGGATTTTGTTATTCTTATTACCTTATATATGGTATCGATTCTACAGTAAGCGGTATTTGTTTTTTGGGTTGTCGATAACGCTTTTAACGATCTTGGGAACAGGAGGGACAACTCCAATCCCCAGAATAATGTTGGGCGAAAATGCTTTTAATATCCTAACGCTAGACAGGTTTACATTATGGGCCTCTATTATGGCCTTGCCTATGTTTGGTGAATTTAGTTATCGATTTATAGAAGGAGATTTAAAACAAAAAATTCAAGAAAAATACGGAGGCGTATATCATAGGATTTTGGGAGGATTATTTACAGGAGTTCTTGTTTTTACAACATTTTTTACGATGAGCCTGGGATACTTTAGGCCTTCACAACCGCAAAAAATTAAAATGCTTCCTATCTTAAATTTTTTAAGCCAGGATCAACATGATCAATGGAGGTATCTTCCTTTGGGATTTGGAGATCAGATGGCATGGCTTTCTGCTCAAACTAAAGCAATGACGGTTGATGGCAATTATCATTCTGCCAGGAGATTACCAGAGTTAACAACCAGAGCGGTAGAACGTTTAGAAAATTCAAAATTTAGAGGAGTAGAAGGCATTGGCTCTCTGCAACAATTTCTTACTGTTCCCGAGAAATATAATTTAAAGTATGTGTTTTCTAATGATAAGTTTTATGACCCTATCTTATATTTCTGTGGCTGGCAGAGGCTGCGACAATTAGAAAACGGGATTATGGTTTGGGAAAAATTAAATGTTCCTCCGTTATCCAGTATTTTACCCAAAGAAGATGTTCCCACGTTTCAAAAATTAATGTGGGGTTTAATTCCATTATGCACTGTGTTATTGGCATTTATTATTAATATACAATTGATATGGGTTCATGCATTAAAATCAAGGTATAAAAGTTTTCCAGTATATTTTAAGTTTGGAATACACTATAAGGAATTTCAAAAATCAATTTTTAAAGCATCTTATCTATGGGGATTCCTAATGTTGATTTTTACGGGATATGGTTTTTATTTGATATACATAAAAAATGTAAAACAGATACACCCTGTTAATGTAACAGAATCATATTATGATGCATTGGATTTTAAAGAATTTGAACGAGCATATTCTTATCTGGATCCGAAAAGTAATAAAACTATGGATCAATATATGTTAGAGGTTGCTGTAACAGATGGATTATTAAGCTCATATGCCAAATTAAATGAGATTAATGTAGACATTATTGCACAAACTGATAGTACGGCCAAAGCTAAAGTAATTACTTATTGGATCACTCCATTAGAAAAAATAGAAAAAATATTTTATCATAAGTTGGTAAAATATGGCAAAAAGTGGTTTGTAAAGCCATTACCATATGATTTGGATATTCCTCCGGATCAATTATTTGCAGAAAACATCACTGCTTTTTATAATCATGGAAGACGTAGAGTTAGTTCTGAACAGACCTACCACGAAGATGTTCTTAAACAACCTGTATTAGAGGTATTATCGGCAAAAATTATTGAATGTAGTGATCAATATAGCCTTATAGGCGAAATACAAAATATCGATAATATACCAGCAGATGTTGTAATCACTGGCACATTATATAATAGTAATGATGAAAAATTAGCAAGATATAATGCCAAACATCAAATGAAACATAAATTAATGCCTAAGGAAATTACTAGTTTCCGTATTAATTTTGAAGGAATTGCCTGGATAGATAAAGAGGACCATAAGCCTAAAACTTTTGACCCTGATCAGTTTACAGCGATGAAATTTGATGAAAAACCTGCTAAATTCAACTTGCAATGTGCAGGAAATGTAACAACAGTAGATTTATATAAAGGAGTTGCAATTAATGAACTTTCTATAAATAATGATCATGTAGAAGGAGTTTTATTTAACTCTGGACTAGAAGAGGTTACTATTCCTTTACTATTAGTTTCTTATTACAATAAGGATCATGAACTAGTATGGGTAGATCATCAATATTTACCAGAAGGTATTCGCCCACAACGTAAACAATATTTTGATTATCAGTTGTTGGATTTATCAGGAGTAAATACTATTAATAAAGATTTGAAGAACGTTTTTGTAAATGGACTATTAAATACTTTAATTAGTGATAAAGTGGTTCCCAGTAGAAAAGTTGAACACCAATCAGCACAATTTTTACCAATAGAAGGAAAAGGGTTTAGTTATATTAAATTTGAAATTAATACGTATATCGGAGCACCAAATTAATGAAGCTAAGAAAGAAATATATTATTCTATTACTGCTAGGGTCATTAATTTGTACCATAAGTATAGCTTTTACGACTGTTCTAGAAAAAACAGATGAGGTTTCTGCAGTGTTATTAACCAAAGAAAGAGTGTTTGAAGCAGGAAATACTATTGTGTTAGATTTTAAACTTAGTATACCTGTTCGGACTCAACTTTTTATACATTCCTCTTTTGGAAGCAATGTTATCGATTCTGATAAACAGAATACAGCTCATTTTGTCGTTCCAGAGTTTATGGCAAAGAAAAAAGGGTTAGTATCGTATACCTTACTTGGTGAGTCAGGGAGTTTATATGAAGGTGAAATACGCATTATATCTAATACCAAAACAAAAGTGCATTTAGAATCCTATATTGGGCCTCCTAGTATCATAGCAGGAGGAGAAGATTATACAATGCAAATTATCGTTCCTACTGATTCTTATGATAATCCATTGCCGGATAGTACAGCAGTATTGATTAGACATCAATTTTTAGATATAGAAAAAGAAAGCATATTACAAAGCAAAGATATGATAGGTTGGGTAAACATATTCTCTTACGATCAATCAGGACGAATATTATTGTTTTCGAAAGTTGGCGGGACGGTTTCTAAGGAGTTTTCTGTTGAGGTATATCCTTCGTTACCAGAAAATTTTGAGATTAGAAGTAATCGAAAACATGCATATGCAGATGGTAATCAAATTACAGAGTTTATTACTTCTATTATAAAAGATGAATATGGCAATATAGTAAGTGATGGCTCCCTTGTTAAATTTATAATTAAAGATGCAAAAGGCTTACTATTGCATACACAAGGAAGTACTGTTAATGGCCAGGCAGTAGGTAAAATTTTACATCCCGATCATAAAGATACGTGGCAGATTAAAGCCTATGTGCCGGGCATGGCAGAGAGCAATACATTAACTATAGCATATACCCAGGTTTTGGATGATTTTGAAGTAAAATTTGACAACGATAATAGAGAGATTACTATTGGACCTCTGGTAAGTTTTATGGAACAATTGACCTCTGATGGAACTATAGTAAAGATTGATGTTTTTAAGGATAATCAAAAAATAGAAACTAAAATTAAGACTTCTTCACAAGGACTTGTTAGATTCCTTTTACAGGATGGGTTTTATGCTTCGGGGAACTATGATATACAGATCAAAGCCTTAGGAGTACAAAAAGAATTTAAGAATATAAAACTAAGATGATGGGTTGGAATAGAAACATATATAGATCACTCATCATCATTTCTTTTGTTGGAGCCATTATATTAATACTCTTTGGTATCAGCCAGACATTATCTTATCTTACTACAGGAGCAGATCGAAGTTCGATGCTACATCTGGCTTTGCATAAAGAGCAAGTGTATTTGCCCAAATTAAAATGGAAAGACACGATTAACCCCGGGCGACCTATAGAAAAACAGACGCTACAAGATATAGAACAGGATTACCTTAATGCATGGTATATACGTAATGCAGCATACCAAACTAATAAGCAAGAGGGAATAGAGGATTACTATACTAAAAGTGCACGCAAACATATTGTTACATCATTAGTATCCAACAAGGAAAAAGATATTGCTATACATAGCACCACCACTACTCATAATGTAGCATTAGATTTTTATAGCGCAGATGGCCAATTAGCAGTTATAACAGATACAGGTGTAAAAGAATATCAAAGAGTTTATCGAGATCATGAACTACTATTAGAAACAGAGTTGCAATCAGACTATCAGGTGATGTTAATGTTAGAAGATGGTTTTTGGCGAATACGCCATATGGTAAAAGAGAAAAATTATTCATCAGATCCTGTAATGCAAACGAATAACTCGATTAAAGTTATAGGAGAAAAAATATTTGTAGAAGATAAAGAATACCAGATCAAAGGAATTAATTACTATCCGCAGAAAACACCATGGGATATGTTTGGTGATGATTATGACATTAATGTCATTGGTGCCGATTTTGATGTTATTAAGAATGCAGGCTTAAATACGATACGAATTTTTATACCCTATGAAGTTTTTGGAAAAGCTAAGGTGAAAACAGAAAAATTAGAAAAACTTAAAGAAGTATTAGATAAGGCAGAAGCCAAAAACCTTAAAGTTATTGTTACATTATTTGACTTTTATGGGGATTACTCTGTATTGGATTGGACATTAACCCATCGCCATGCAGAACAAATTGTAAGTACTTTTACACATCATAAAGCGATCCTGGCCTGGGATATAAAGAACGAACCTAATCTGGATTTTGATAGTAGAGGAAAAGAAAATGTATTGGCCTGGCTAAAAGAAATGACTCGCCAAATCAAACAATTCGATCCTAATCATTTGATTACTATCGGGTGGTCTGATACAGCATCTGCTAGTTTACTACAGAATGAAGTAGATATTATTTCTTTTCATTATTATCTGGATATCAATACTTTTCCTGAAGCGTATACTGCAATGGGTGCTAAAATTGAGAAACCTATGGTTTTACAAGAATTTGGGCTGTCTTCTAGCAGGGGACTTTGGAGTCCTTTCGGTCCATCAGAAAAAGGGCAAGCTAATTATTATAAACAATTTCAAGAGATCATTAAACAAGATAACATCCATTATCTCTCCTGGACTTTATATGATTTTGATGAAGTACCTAGTGGCGTGGTAGGTAAATTACCTTGGCGAAAACATAAACAAAAATACTTTGGGTTTATTGATCGCGATGGAAATAAGAAACCTGCCTTTGAGTTTATAAGTAAGTAAAAAACACTTGCACGAGATACAAGTGTTTTTACAGTTACGACAAATCATTAAGTTTGGGGCAATCCTGCCAATATAGAAGCAGAAATATTTTTATAAAGAAGCCCCTTTATATGTCTTTTCAATTTTACGTGCGTTATTTTTTTTAATAGCATTAAACTGCTCTATATACATTGCTGTAATTTTACTCATTGGTAAGGCAGTTGCTGCTTTATAATTTGCTTGTCCTAAAGCAGTACGATATGCAGGGTCCAAGACTATTTTTTCGATAGCATCGGCCAGGCTATCTACACTTTCTGGATTAAAGAATTCTCCTTGGTATCCTTCGTCTTTTACTAATAAACTTAGATCTCCTAAATCTGGCATAACCACTGCTTTACCATAACTTCCTGCTTGATGTAATACACCAGAACTACCTGTTGTAGAGGTATAAGGAAACACGACCATTGCACTTTCTGCAAAGATTCGAGGTACATCTGCCTCTTCTACATAACCAGTAAAAGTGAGTTGAGGTACATCTGTATATTTTTCTTTCATCGATTGTAGATATCCAATAACATTAGGATTATCGGTCCCAGCAATTACAATCTCTAAATCAATATTTGTTCTTGATCGTATTTTTTCTACCGCTTCAATCATGATTTCTACTTTTTTGTAGGTGCCAAATTTACCAAAAGTCATAATCTGCAATGGACCTTCTGGAAGCGTGTATTTTGGTTCTTCGGGTATTTCAAAAGTTCCATGAGGAATCTGTACTACATTTTCAGTTTTATATTTCGCTTTTAAAATATGTACATACTTGTCAATAGTAACAGCAACGATATCAGCAGATAAAATAAACCGGGTAAGTGTTGTTCCTATCCCGTTATAGATTTTTTGTAAAACTTTATTTTTTGTAAACCCGGAGCTTTCCAGATCTACTTGCTCCATAATATTGTGTAACAGAACTATAGTTGGTATTTTGTTAAAGACACAACGCTTGGGTAATAATAAACCAAGTGCTGCAGCTATTTTTTTATCTCCGAATTTCATAAACTGAAGATTGAACAATATCGCATCTGGACGAGTTTGTCTAATAGCTTTCATAACAGAGAAGATGTTACTATAGCTATTAAATTTCCAACATTGCTTAACGACTACATTACATCCTTTTTCTTCAAAAACTGTATCAGCATCTTTAGGAGATACATCGGTTAATAAAATAAGTTCGGATACCTCGGTATGCTGTCTAAAATGTTTTACCAGGTGATATGCATATTCATTTAAAGTTACTTTACTAGGTGGATATGCTGTTACAATTGCTAATTTCATCTGTTGAATTTTGTATTCTTTTTTAGAAACAGACAGAGACGAATTAAAATCGAGTAGAAATCTTGTTGGTTAACAGGTTTCAAGATTTTAGGACGAATGGGGTACGTCTTTACTTTTTTGATATAAGAGTATGTTTAAACACCTTACTTCCTGAAAAAGAATACTTCAAGAACTTGGCTTCGATTCAAAAAAGAGTATTTATCTCGATAAACCTATGTTTTGAACCATTGCCAAAACCTTAAACTAGTCATCTTCAGTTTGTATTCTGTTTAAACATGCTCTAATAAACTACAATTTATAATAACCTGACAACAAAAACAACTGAAACGTAAGAAGAATAACTATAATGTTGTCGATTAGAAAGAGTTTTGTAAATGTTACAGATACTAGACTTATATAACTAGAGGTTAGTAATTTTCTCTAAAAATATGATCTGCTTTATTTTTTTTGAAAGCATTTGCTATTACATTATTTTCTTTGCCTAAAACAAAAAGTATTTTACTTCTTCTATTGGCTTTTGCATAGATTTCTTTTAAAACTTTTATTGCTTTTTTGTCGATTTTTTTTACTTTTTTTAAAGACATGACTACTTCTTCATAATGATCTAATAAGTAGTCAAAATGATTTTTTACTACTTCTGTATTATCCAAAGTAAAGTTTCCTATGACTTCAAATGTTCCTGAGGTATTTATTATTTGTAGTTTCATGATGTTTTATATTTGGGGGAGTGTTATATGTTATACGAAATCACTTCTTAGTATGTAACTTACTTTACCAAAAGCATTACTTATTTTTTTGTTTTCTTTTCCAATGATGTAAAAAATCTTGTTGCTTTCCATAGCATTTCTGAATAACTTGGTCAATACCGTAACACCTGAAGCATCAATTTTTTTAACCTTATCAATACACAATATCACTTTATCAGAATTAGATAATAGCTTCTCAAAATGATGCTGTAGCGATTTGGTGTTTTCTGCTACAATACTTCCTTTAATTTCAAAAATTCCTTGGTTTTTAGTAATTCTTAAAGCCATAACTTCTGGTTTTAATGGTTATTAATATTTCAAAGATGGATCAATTTTTTTGCATCTCTACGCTAAATCTGTTGAGGTGCAAATATCTATCGATGAATTGATTTAATTGTTCGTTGAGCTTTTTTTAGATAGCTTAAAAAAAAGAAGATTTGAAATATGAGAAGAATAGCCATTGCTATTATTTGCATAATAACAATATCAGATAATGTGTCGTGAAAGAATATGATAAGTACCACTTGCAAAACCCCAAGTAACGCCGATAATATAACAGGTATATATTGATCTAAGGATAAAAAATAATAGGCAAAAATGTTAGAAATAGCAAAAAGCGAAGTTGCAATTGCATATTTCCACAGTAGTGGCGCAACACTTAAGTATTCTGAGCCAAACATGATATTGATCACGAATTCGGGAAATAGGTAACATCCCAGAACAATTGATGCCGAAAGTAGTGTGATATAGAATACATATTTAAATAATATAGGAGCATGAGGCTCTCCTTCTTTTTGTTTTTCTACTACCTTGGGTAATAGTAACATCACAAACATCCAGGCCACAAAATAAACCACTCTGCCAATCAATGCTAATGATGCATACAGACCTGCCTCATAGGTTTCAAAATAATGTTTAACCATTAGGATGTCACTATTGTTGATTATGATTTGGGTAAACTCATAGAAAGCTGTTAGCAAGAAAAACTTAATGATATATTTAGATTCTGCAGGTGGTAGTTTATGCTTTTTTGTGATCTCTATATCTTGAGAACGAAAAGGTAACAACCCAAACAAAAAAGAAATAGCAATACCCAAAGCTACCAAAATAGAAGACTGTAAACCTAAGGTATATATCAAAATAAGAGTAATAACCAACCTGCTTAACATCTCTCCCTGATAGGTGATTGCAAGACTGTCAAACTTTTTACTACCCTGAAACACTCCTCTGTTTACACTCATTATGAAATAAATAGGTACGCCAATCCCAAAAATGGTAAACATAACAGAGGATTGAGTATTAAAAAGTACTTGAAGTTGTTTGGAAAAAATAAGTAAGAGAGCGCCAAAGATAACTCCAACAATACTTGAATATTTATAAATAATATTGATAAAACTTTTAAATATTGAATCCTCAAAAAGAACAGAAAACTTGGCAGTTGATAGCTGAAATGTCATCGCTATAAATGATAAAACCAAAAGAAAAGTAATTAATAATGCTGCATCTGCAAATTGTTCTGGACCTAAAATTCTACCTAATATCAAATTGTATAGATAGTTTCCGCCATTAACAATGATAACGCTGATCATAAATTTTTGTTCAGCACTTAATTTCTTTAAAGCAGTATTAAGAATCATATTCATAAAGTTAGTTTTTAATTTTCCAACCTTTACATTTTATACTAAAAATATTCTCTTTTTGATAAAACCACTATACCACCTATTTTTAGGTAGTATAGTAGCTTTATTGACTATTGTTATTGTATTAAAAAACTTCCCTCGTATCTTTTCTTAAAATCATCCCCTCTAATAATGTACTTATACACTCCTTGCTGTAAATTCTTAGCAGTAAACGTAAAAGTGTCTGATGAGGCTGTTGCACTTCCTAACTCTTCTTTTTGCACAACTCTACCCAACATATCAATTACAGAAATTGTAATTTTTTGGTTTACCGTAGGCATTTTGATAGTTGTTTGTGTTCTGAACGGATTAGGAGAATTATGTATAACAGTAGTATTATCTGTAGCCAGAGTAATGTCTTCGATATCATCATTATTAATAATTGTAGCATCGCTATCTTCCTCATCGATAGTGTCTGTATTTTCTTTTTCCTTGGTAAAAGCGAGTTTGGCAACTTCGAGATTGAAAAGAGCAAAGCTTTGATAATCTCCCTGAATCGAAAATACAACACTTCTTAATTCATCGATAGAAACACTTTGTTTTGCTTTACTCGAAAAATCTGAAAAGGGAATGGTATACGTTTGTTTTGTATCACTTGCTTTTATAGTATATCTAAGCCTGTCATTCCAGTTTACAAGATCTTTGGTTACCAAAATTACTTCTACATCTCTATCGGTGTATAATTCAAACTCAACGGCATCATACTCAGAAACATTTAATGTTAGATCACCACCAAGGATATTTCTAAACAGGTTCATAGTTTCCTTAAGGTTACCGCTTACTTTGGCATCTCGTTCTACTTGATAATGCCCTTTTTGAGTTTCACTGTTTTTATTTTTTACAATTTCAAAATTAAATACAGTAGCTCCCTGCTCCAGAAAATCGATACCCCATGGGCCATCTGCCAGGTATAATACATCTGCTGTATTGGGATTATCACCAGTAATAGCAAACCCAATATCAAATAAGTATCCGGTTTCTACAGTGATAGTTTCCTGGTATTTACCAGATAAGGATATGGTTTTGGTAATTAGTTCTTCTTTAGATAACTCGGTAACTCTTTTGTTTCCTCTGAAATTGAACTGACTTACTTCTGATTTATTTACAATATCCAGAATAAGTTTACCGTCTCTATAAAATCCTTTTTGTACGAATACAGATGGGATGTTATTAGGAATAAAAGTTTTACCTAATGATTTTTGTTCGATCAATTTATCGATAATAGTATTTGCGATAGTTGCTACCTGTGGGATAGAACCACCCCAAATCTGGAAGTTAAGGTAGTCACCTTCTGGATATTGATCGATATTCCATAAGCTATATAATTCATTTTGAAACTCATCTATTCTCACAGAGAAATGTAAGGCTTGTTCGATTTCCCCAGTAACTCTTCTGATTTTAGTATTTACCAAAGTATGATTTCGAATTGTTAATGTTCTTATATCTTCCAGTACAGAGCCATTAAGTCTATCACAAATCGTTTTAGAATGATCATAAATAGATCCTTTGGTTGCCATAGCAAGGGCTGCTCCAACTCTCTTATTTTGATTGTAGTAATCTATCGAAAATACCGCTGTAGCATTGGTTATACCGATTAGATCGTCTGGGCTAGAAACAAAAGATGTTTCTGTTCCTGTGGCACCAGTTGTTGGGAAATAAATACTTAAATCTTGGTTATTACCAGACTTGTATGATTTTTGACCCGGAGCGAAACGTTTTTGTAATTTCTTTTGATTGTATACGTTGTTCGTTTTTGATCTTAAAAAGTTTCTTTTGGCAATTAAACTTGCCAGATCACCATTACTTTCTAATCCTCCGTCGTTTCCAGAAGTTACAACACCTTCTTCTGTTAATTCTGGGATATTTGTAGTTTTTAGCGATGAGTATTGATCGGCTTTGATGTGAAAAAGAACATCATTAAAGTCGTGATCTGCTCCCGGGTAGTCTCTCCTAATATCTTCAAATCCAAGTACGATACTCTCATTTGCTGTATCAGCAAGCAAGATGTTATGTGGTCGTAGGGCTTCATCACATTCTGGGTTGTAATCAGGATTAGAATAGATTTGCCATAATCCAGAGTCTACAGTGCTACCATTCCAACCGTCTACAAGTAATACCCAGCCAATACCAGTATCTGCTGCAAAACTACCTATGTTTACAGTATTACCAGCATTTAATTCACCATCGCTACCTGTTTTAGATGCATTAGGGAATACAATAGTTATATCTTCTGGGCTAGGAGTCGCAGTAGAAGGGCTATTTATATCATAGGTATAAAAACCTAATGTATTTTTATAATTTGTGTTTTCACCAATAAATGTTACAGAAACATTCGTTGTACTTTCTATGATAACATTGGTGTCGTATCCCGAGTAAATATAATTCGGATTAAGGTTTGGTACAGAATTTCCTTCTGGTAATGCGTTATCAATTCGTGTGAGGTAATCAGAAGCGAGTGTTTCGTTTGTTCCTAAATAATCAGGAGTTCCGTTACTATTATATGTTCCTGGATATTGGTATCGCTGGCCAACACTTAATACAGGAAAGCTACTTGGAGTTTGATTTCCATTATCAGAATCAAATACGGTTTCTTTTAAATCAAAATTATCATCTAAGCCATCCTGATCAAAATCATTTCCTGCGGCAACTGTATCAGCAGTACCATCATTGTTAGTATCGTACCCATCTACAGTATCCAAAGTTCCGTCATTATTAGAATCGGTGTCCATAAAGTCAGGGTTATCAGTACCATCAGTATTTATATATCCTTGAGGCGTACCCCCTTGATCTGGATCAAAGGAATCATCCATACCATCTCTATCCTGATCTGAACCAGAAAGAGCTATAAAACTTGCACTGTTCTGTCCTTCAATAAGATCAATAATACCGTCCTGATCTGCATCAACATCATATGGATCATAAATTAAATCACCATCGGTATCTGTAGGGTAGAATGCAACTCCGGTTTGATCAACGTCTACGATATCAGCGATTCCGTCAAGATCAGAATCTACAAAATTGGTGTCTTCAGAATTAAAAAAACCATCTCCATTGGTATCATAGCTTCCTAATCCGGCTTCAACGATATCAAATATCCCGTCGTTATCACTATCAAGGTCCAATACATTAGGAACTCCATCACGATCAGTATCAAAAGCCAAAGACACTCCACTATTACAGGTATTCCCAAAATCTGGATCCAGGTAATTAAAAATTCCATCAGAATCATCATCACCATATGGATCAATTCCACCACCTTCTACCACATCAGGGATTCCATCACCATCGGTATCCTTATCAAAAGGATCCAAAACTTCATCTTTATCAGCATCTATAGGAGATACTCCAACTGCACATTTAAAACCATCATTAGAATTTGTTACTTCGGTATTATTTAATAATGTGGCATAAGGAGAAGCTAACTCATAATCATTTACTAAATACAATCCACCTTTATTACTAGATACGTATAATCGGTTACTGGTATCGGTATAACAAGCACCAAATGTATGACTAGGTAAATCTGTAACGGTCTTATAGCTAAAAGCGGGTGTAGCAGTAGTAAGATCCCATTTATAAACGTTTCCTTTACTACCGCCATATAGATTACCATCTATAAATACGATATCTGCACAAGTGCTTGGCGAAGCCTGATCAGATACTACGATCTCAAATGTTGGAGATGACGAACCATCATAACTTTGAAGATTGGTAATTTTATGAAATGATTGTTTATCAAGTGCATTTTGAAAAACCCATAAGTTCCCTTCGCTGTCTACATCGGCAGCATAACCGCCACCAAATGAAACACCTCCATTTTGGGCAACAGCACCTAGATCTACTACGATGTCTGTTCCGATACGTAGTAAATGCTTATCACTATTTCTAATCGCATATAAGAAGTTATCTACAGGATTGTATCCTCCCGCATTGTATGCTGTATGCGTATGAAGAGGGTCTGAGTATGTTCCTGTTATCGGGTCGTATGATCGTAATGCTCCAGAAATTACCTGATAAAATTTTCCCTCATTACAATCAAAAGATTGTTGGGCATACGTGGTATTCGCTAGGAGAATTATCAAAAGGATAATGATCTTTTTCATAGTATATACTGGTCGTTTGTATTGTAACTAATACAGACGTTTTTTGATAGTTAAAATATATTTTGAATTCAATTTGTTAAAGAAGAAAGTAGTTATCTTACCATATAGTAATCTGTTTTTAGGTTGAAAATATCTGAAGCACTTTTGCTATTTGTTCTGATTTTGAAATAGCTAAACCAAATCATTAATAGGTTGATTGGGATAAGGAAAGAATCTTTTAGTGTTATTTTAGAACCTTCTACTTCAATCCAGCTATCTAGTGGTTCTTCACTAATACAGTTTAATAGATCTTTTAACCCTACGTGTTTTTTTAATCGAAGAAAAATTTCAATATCAAATAACCATCTGCTGATAAATCGTTGGCTATATACATTCTCGATAATACTTTTCTTAAATACTTTTGCTCCACACTGTGTATCTTTAATAGGAAGCTGAAGAATAAATCGGATAAAGAATCCAACAAAGTTTGATAAGAGTTTTCTAATTATATTTCTGTCAATATTGTTTGATTCTGCTGCTTTTCTGGAACCAAAAACCATGGTTAGTTTTGGATCACTATTTAGTTTCTTTACCAAGTTGTCCATTTCTTCTAATGATGTAGAAAGGTCGGCATCAAGAAAAGCAATATTTTCTATAATGTCTATATCTGCCAGGTAGTTTGCTCCTGTTTGTACTGCGGTAGCTTTACCTTGATTATGTTCTAGATCAAGTACTGCTATCCTTTGTGGATCAAATTCTTTCAGTTCGCACAACATTTTTAAAGTATCGTCAGAACTGCCATCATTCACAAAACATAAGTGGTAATTTGAATTTTTGCTTAAAAAATCACAAAACTTTTTTTGAGGTAATCTATTATATTCATTATAGCATGGGATAATAATTCCGGTAATTTTCGTCATTTTTTTTAGATTTTGGGACATACTTCTGGGGTAGTAGAAGTATTGGTTTTTTACTAATGGTCTTTATTATTTTTTTAGACCTTAATCTTTTAAAACATGTTAAACATTCTTCTGGGGATTTTTGAAGACTATTTTACATTTTGACGAATTTACTTTAATCTCGAATTGATCATAAGTACTAGTTATCAACTCGTTGTAAAAGTAATATGTGTTTTTGAAATTTTATTATGGTAAAACCTCAAAATATTTACGCATATTCCAAAAACAGTGTATTTTGTCGATAAATCGTCATTTTTTGCTGAAATTTTAACATTTTTTGATTAAAAAAAGAAGGGTAAATACTACAAATGTTAAAGAAAAAAAGAGTTTTTGGGTAATTTTAGTGTTAAAAAAAGGGGGTTTTTCCCCTGTTTTTATCCTTAATAATATAAAATTATGTTAATGCCGATACATTTTTTCTTAAATGAATCCAGGGTAGAGATATTATTTTTATAAAACTTATTAAGTTTTTGACTGCTGTTTTTTTAGTTATTCTTACTTTAACGATGTTAATCAACTATTACACAAAATAATGCACTTAAAGTCATTTTTTATTAGCCTTATATTTTTGTTTTCATTTTCATTTTTATTTGCACAAGATATGCAAGAAGGGTTTACGTATTTAGAAACCGGTAAATATGATAAGGCAAAATCTTTTTTTGATACGATTCTAAAACAATATCCCGATAACAAAACAGCACGTTTATGTTATGGAAGAGCGGTGGGGTTATTAGGAGATTCACAACAAGCAGTATCAATTTTTACAGGACTAAAAAAAGAATATCCAGATGATTTTGAAATTAAACTAAATTATGCCGAGTCGCTACTCTGGAATAGCCAATTTACCAAGGCCGAAACATTTTATGAAAAATTGATTAAGGAAGATAGCACAAGCTTTCCTGCGGTACTGGGATACGCAAATACACTTTCTAATCTCAAAAAATATGAAAATGCATTGAAGCTGGTCAACAATGCATTACAACTACAAAATGGAAACCCTAATGCCTTACTATCTCGAAAATATATTCGTTTGGGGTATGCCAATACCATAGCACAAGACAAAAAATATGATGAAGCAATTGCATTATTAGATCAAAATCTGATTGATTTCCCTAATGATAAGGATACTCAGTTAAACAAAGCAAATCTATATCTAATGACAGATAATCTGGATAACGCAGAAAAGACATATACCGCTTTGGCAGTTAATCCTAAAGATAGTATTGTATCGTTAAATGGCCTGGCTCTGGTAGCTCATAAAAGACATAAAGAGAAAAAAGCACTAGCTATAGCAGGTATGGCAATGCATAAAGTAAAAAAAATTAAAGAGGATAAAGAACTCTATCTATCTACACGAGAGCGATATATACAAGCATTATTATGGAATAGAAAGTTTGCTGCAGCAAAAGAAGATATAGATCAATTACAACAATTATATCCAGATAACTCGCGAGTGCTGGCTCTACAAGCGACTCATGGTATGTATACCAGTAATTTTAAAACCAGTCTTCAAAAATACGATGCGATTTTAGAAAAAGATAAAGGATCTTTTGATGGTAATTTAGGAATAGCAAATGCATATAGAGCAGTGGGAGAGGATATGAAGTCCTATGCATATGCTTTTAAAACATTAGAATATTACCCAAAGCAACAGGATGCAGAGAAGCTAATAAAGACGTTAAAGAAATCACACACGCCTTTTATAGAAGAAAAAACAGCATTCACTTTTGACAATGGAGATAATGAAGCAGTAAATATTACGGTAAAGACCGAGATTCCATTATCTGCCAAATTCAAATCAGAGATTCAATATGATTATAGAACTACTAAAAATACGGTAACCAAAAATGAAGCTACGTCTCATGATTTTTGGCTAGGCGGAGTATATAAATTTAATGGAAGAGTTTCTCTACAATCCAAAATAGGGATCACTAATGCCGATGGATTTACAACCGAATATACAGAATTAGTTGCCGAGGCGATAGTAAAAATAAAACCTTTTAAACTTCAAAACTTAGATGTTGGATATAAAAGGGAGTTACAAAACTTTAATGCCGATTTATTAAATCGTGAGATTGTAATGAATAATTACTTTTTGAATTATAACCTGGGCACTAATTTTAATTTAGGATGGTACACTCAGTATATCTATACTTCTCAAACCGATGATAATAGCAGAAATCTGCTTTTTACATCTTTGTATTATACGGTATTACAAAGACCTATTATAAAAGTAGGTCTTAACTATCAATATCTTTCTTTTAAGAATCAGGTACCTACAATCTATTTTAGTCCTGCACGATTTAATTTAGGAGAGTTATTCGCAGAAGTAGTAAGTGATCCCCAGAAAAAATGGTTCTATAATGCAAGTGCAGCTTTGGGGCGACAATTTGTAGAAGATGACCCAGGTTCATCTACTTTTAGAGCAGAAGGAAAATTTGGATACCGGTTTTCAGAACGATTTAAAGCAGACCTCTATGGCAAGTATAGTAATATTGCTTCGGCTACAGCAGCAGGTTTTGAGTATGTAGAATTTGGTTTTAGACTAAAATGGTATTTCTTAAAAAAACCAATTTTTGATAAAAAGATTATGGAGTTACAGACCAACGCATCACATTAACGAGAGTTTTTTTTATAATTTAAGAAAACTATCCCCAAAAATAGATTCGTAAATGTGCTATGAGATATCTTTTGTTTCTCGAAAAACAAATTGTTCTTCTTGATAATCTTTTAATATGAGTACGTAAGGTCAGATTCTTACGCTCTATCCTGTTGGTACAATACCGAAACACCTTATGAATTTCTTTAGGGATCAATCCCGGATAAATATTTAATCGGTCGGTATAAATACTCTTGGGTTGCAATAACATTAATTTATCAACCAATGGCCTGATAGTATCTTTTGTTTTTCTACCTACAAAAAAATCAACAACATTTTTGGTATCTCTTTCTATAGCATAGGTAATCCAGGTTACATTGTTTTTACTACCGATAAAGCTCCACAGCTCATCGACTTCAAATTTGCAACCTAACCTATTAAAACATGGAGCTTTAATTTGTAGGCTAATTTTTAGCATCCTGGATAATACTGTATTTTTTGAAATGCCTATAATTCTAGCAATACTCAAAACACCACAGCTTTCTTTGAGCAAACTTTTAATCAAAGTATTTGTTGTGGTTTGATATGCTTGATAAGAGTATGAGTTTTGAAATGAAGTATGACAATCTCTACAGGAATAGCGCTGTTTTCCATTTCTTTTACCTCGCTTTATACAATTTGATTGGTTACAATTTTTACAATTCATAATTGCAAATATAACCAAGCACCAATTTGACCTACGTAGAGATACAAAACCCTTATTTAATAGGTTCTAAGCAATTTTAAGTAGTGTAAACAACATAAACAAGCCTCAATAAAGAGACTTGTTTGTTTTGTAAGTTATTGATAATCAGTCTTAAAAACACACTTTTTTTCAAAAACACCAGTTTGGGACATTACCCTTCTGAGGTATTAAAAAACTCCAGATTACCATTCTTATACACATAATTACCGGCATACTTTCCTCGCGCCAGCTGGCCTGTTCGCTAAAAATACCCACTGGGTATTTTCTTTACGCTCCATCCTATTAAAGAACTTCCCTCTGTTGCAATCTTTTTTAATTTTGCTCCAGTGGCGTCGTAAATATAGCTAATATTTCATTTGTTTAGTTTGCAAATATAACCAAGCACCAATTTGACCTACGTAGAGATACAAAACCCTTATTTAATAGGTTCTAAGCAATTTTAAGTAGTGTAAACAACATAAACAAGCCTCAATAAAGAG
>NZ_OMKA01000013.1 GCF_900299525.1 Aquimarina sp. Aq78
CGTAACCGTAACCGATAACATTGATCCAACGATCAGTTGTCCAGCAACCGTAAACGTAAATGTTGATGCCGGTCTATGTACTGCGAGTAGTGTTGCTTTAGGTACTCCTACTACAGGAGATAATTGTGCTGTAGCCAGTACAACCAATGATGCACCAGGAGTTTTCCCGATAGGAGATACGACAGTCACCTGGACAGTAACGGACAGTTCTGGGAATACAGCTACCTGTACACAAACCGTAACCGTAACCGATAACATTGATCCAACGATCAGTTGTCCAGCAACCGTAAACGTAAATGTTGATGCCGGTCTATGTACTGCGAGTAGTGTTGCTTTAGGTACACCGACAACTTCAGATAATTGTGCTGTAGCCAGTACAACCAATGATGCACCGGGAGTTTTCCCATTAGGAGATACAACAGTAACCTGGACAGTAACGGATAGTTCTGGAAACACAGCTACCTGTACACAAACGGTAACCGTAACCGATAATATAGATCCAACAATCAGTTGTCCAGCCACAGTAAATGTCAATGTTGATGCCGGTCTATGTACTGCGAGTGGTGTTACTTTAGGTACGCCAACTACAGGAGATAATTGTGCTGTAGCCAGTGTAACAAACGATGCACCCGGAGTTTTCCCATTAGGAGATACGACAATCACCTGGACAGTAACGGACAGTTCTGGAAATACAGCTACCTGTACTCAAATGGTAACCGTGACGGATAACATCGATCCAACGATCAGTTGTCCAGCAACCGTAAATGTCAATGTTGATGCTGGTCTATGTACTGCGAGTGGTGTTACTTTAGGTACTCCGACTACAGGAGATAATTGTGCAGTAGCCAGTACAACCAATGATGCACCGGGAGTTTTCCCATTAGGAGATACGACGGTAACCTGGACAGTAACGGATAGTTCAGGAAATACAGCTACCTGTACACAAACCGTAACAGTGACGGATAACATTGATCCAACGATCAGTTGTCCGGCAACCGTAAATGTAAATGTTGATGCCGGTTTATGTACCGCGAGTGGTGTTGCTTTAGGTACACCAACTACATCAGATAATTGTGCAGTGGCTAGTGTAACTAACGAT
>NZ_OMKA01000021.1 GCF_900299525.1 Aquimarina sp. Aq78
TACAAAACCCTTATTTAATAGGTTCTAAGCAATTTTAAGTAGTGTAAACAACATAAACAAGCCTCAATAAAGAGGCTTGTTTGTTTTGTAAGTTATTGATAGTCAGCCTTAAAAACACACTTTTTTTCAAAAGCACCAGTTTGACCCATTACCCCTGTAACTGTTTTTCATCTTATTATTTATCCTTTATATAAATAGGTATATCAAAATACATTTTTGTTGATTTTACAGAATCTTTCTCTTTATAATATTCTTCTATAAATCCTCTAATATTTTTTTTGCCAGTAGTCGTCTTAAACCATTTACCAAAAGCTGCACTATAAGGTTTACTTATATCTTTAGAAAAATTTATTTGATTTTTAATATCATGTTGGAGATTATAAAATGTGTCCAGTTTTATTTCTCGTTCATTTGAAAAATCTTCATCGAACTCTATTTTTTCTCCATTAGGTAAACAAACAAATATTTCAGAAGATTTTCCTTTAAATAATTGAGCCTGTAAATAAGCAACCGCCATAAGAGGTTTCTGATCTTTAATTATACTATCATTTAAGATTTGAATGCTAAAAAATTTACTCCCCTCAAAAATAGTATCTCCTTCTTTATCAATATTCCAAGATTGATTAAGGTATTGTTTTCCTCTTATGATTTTATACTCTCGGATAAAATCCAGTTTACCTTCTTTAAAAAAAGACCATTTACCGATTTTTAAATCATCATCATTCATATTCCCCATTGCCTTGATAATACCTGATTTATTATATAAAATTTCTTTATGATAAGTGCTGTCAATCCAAATTTGCCTCATTCTAACAGAACCATTGACCCTATAAAAAGTAGAAGTATCCACAAATTTTCCTTGCCTAAAATTATGGATAGTTATGAGGTTTCCGTTTTTATCATATCCCTTAGAGACCCCATCTTTTAAGATGTTTTCATTTTTTATCGTATTAGTTTTATTGTCTCCTTTCTTTGTATTGCATGAGAGAATAAATAGAAATAGGAGAATTATAGATATACTAAACTTCATAATTTAAAAATCATTTATTATTACAGATTTTGTATTTGGATCGTTTGCTTTTTTGACAGAATCTTTTTCTGCTTCCTTTCTACTAGGAAAAAATTTAGTACTTGTTACAGGTTTATCCTTGTATGATGTTACTGTTGTATTAGTTGTATCTTGCTCATTCTCTTGCGCTTCTTCCTCTCCTGCCGTATTTTCAGCACTCATTGTACTAGAGGAAGAATCGGATTCTGTGGTAGAACTATTTGAATTCGAAGATGAGTTTTCTGATACATTATCTCCAATTTTATTTTCTTTATTTAAAATTCCTATAATATCTTTTATAAAAGCAAGAGCCTTATTCTTAAAATTACGAACTCCACTTATTGGTAAATCAGATATGTTTAATTGCCCTATCGCTTTCCCATTACTTGTAGGTCTTAGAAAATCACCTCTTTTTTCACGACCCCAACTATCAATACCTGTACCTTTTCCTCTACTATTTCGAGATCCATTAAAACCAAAACTATTCACAACTTTCCCATTGACCGATATCTGTCTGGTATCTCCGTTCATATGAGTTCTATTTCCATCAACATCAGTAGAACCTACATGATATCCTAAGTGTTGAAAACCTTTTACACGACTACTACCATCAATCCATACTACTTTTCCTGTTTTTTTATGTCGATAAAAATCATTAGGAGCCATACCATCATAATCGATAAAATATATCGGATTATCAAATGCATAATTATAAGGGGAGTGTCTACGCATCTTTTCTGCTAATGGATCAAGATTCATCCATCTACCAAGAGCAGGATCATAGTTTCTAGCAGTAACATCTATCCAACCAAGTCCTAGTTCATCTTGTTCTTCTTTGCCTCCAAAACCATAGTCATGCTTACTCCCATTTATAGCGAAGTTGTACCCTCTATGTTGGAGCCCAAAAGGATAATAATTCTTCTCTTGCTGTACGATGATCCCTTCTTCGGTTTCTTGTACTACACTAATATCATCCAGATAGATTTCTTCTTCTGCGGCTATACTACTGGTTAATCCCAGTTTGATATTTAACTTAGAAGCATCTTGTTTGATCTGGTAGGTAGCTTCAAAATTACCTTCGGGTGCATCTCCAGCAGAATACCATCCTGTACTTGCATTAGCAGCATCAATCTCATTGACCAGTACACGCATCTTATATCCTTTGCCATTAGCATCCAGTTTCAGTCGTATCTTCACAGTTTCACCAGCACTAAAAGAGTGTGTAATCTTTTTATTAGTACCACTGTACATATACCGTACTTTAACACCTAAACGACCATTGACTGCAGATACGCCTCCGCCACCCCAGCCATCGGTACTACTATCAAAAGTATCATTTAAAAAAGTCTTGTTACCGCCCTTGTTATAGCTTAAACGTATATTACCTAAATGATCTTTGTATTGATAG